>NZ_CXWE01000032.1 GCF_001404515.1 Roseibium album | reverse complement strand
TGATCCTCCCCCTTTGAAGTGGTCCGCCGTTATGTTTAGGAAAACGGAGGATCCAGAATGCCCACGAAACGTCATAAGCCAGAAGAAATCGTATCGAAGTTGCGGCAGGTTGAAGTCCTTGTCGGCCAGGGAATGTCGCGTATCGATGCCATCCGGCAGGTTCGCATTACCGAGCAGACCTACCACCGTTGGCGCAAGCAGTTTGGCGGGATGGGAACCGACCAACTGAAAGAACTCAAACGCCTTCAGAAGGAAAATGAACGTTTGCGCAAGGCGGTCTCTGACCTAACCTTGGACAAGTTGATCTTGTCGGAAGCTGCGAAGGGAAACTTCTAAGCCCCGCCCGACGTCGCGCCTGCATCAATCATATCCGTCAACATCTCGGCGTGTCAGAGCGTCGAACCTGTCGTGTCTTGGGCCAGCACCGGTCCACACAGCGGAAGCATCCCAAAGGACGGGCAGATGAAGAACGGCTTGTGGCGGACATGATTGAGCTTGTCCGCCAGTTTGGCCGTTACGGCTACCGGCGTATCGCTGCTTTGCTCAGAGAAGCCGGCTGGCATGTGAATGACAAGCGCATCGAGCGACTGTGGCGACGAGAGGGGCTGAAAGTGCCAATGAAACAACCAAAGAGAGGGCGGCTCTGGCTGAACGACGGATCATGTGTCCGGCTGCGACCGGAATATCCCAATCATGTCTGGAGTTATGACTTCGTGCATTGCAGAACCAATGATGGAAAGGCGTTCCGGACCTTGAACATCCTGGATGAACATACCCGCGAGTGCCTGGCGATCCGAGTGAAGCGAAAGCTCAATTCCACCGACGTGATTGACGCGCTGATAGATCTCTTCAT
>NZ_CXWE01000031.1 GCF_001404515.1 Roseibium album | reverse complement strand
GAAGATTTCCCTGAACCGGTCGATACAGAGCCGGAAACCGGCCTCGAAATCGCCGTTGCCAGGGTGATAGACACTTTCGAAGGAGATCACCCCGTCATAGGCATCGGCCCGCAGCGCATCGGCCATCGGCTGGAACTGGTCGGCCAGCTGGCCCTCCCCCATCCGCCGGACTTCCAGGGTCGCGCGCGGCGTGTCCACCAGAACATCCTTGATATGGACATGACCGAGATAACCGCCCCTAAGCTCCTCGTAGCCCTCCGGATAGGCCCGCTCATGGCACCAGCAGTTGTTGGCCGGGTCCCACAGAACCTTCAGCGTATCCTTTGCGTCCAGGTCGTCGATCAGCTTGCAGCCCGTGTAGTTTGAATTGACCATGGTGCCGTTGCCGGTCTCCACCACCAGTGTCAGGCCCTCCGACCTGGCAAGCTCGACGGCCGGAGCGATCAACGGCAGGCTCGCGTCCCAGGCGCCCTTGGCGACGTTCCACTTTTCCGCACCGCCCTTGCCCCACAGGATCTGCTCCTTCTTGTTGGTCATGATCCGCACCAGCGGCGAGCCGACGACATGAGCCATTTCCATGACCCGCTTCAAGGCATCCATGTGCTTCGTGTGCAATTCGTCCCCGGCCCTGTTGGCGGTCGTCATGCCGGCAAAGACATGGCGCGACAGGCAACTGACCGGCTTGCCGTGCCCGTCGAGCAGCGCCTTGATCCCGGCGATTTCCTCCTTTGTGTGGTCACCGACTTCCTTCTCGCCGACAAACTGCAGTTCGGCATAGTCAAGGCCGAACTCGTCCATAACCGTCAGCGCATGCTTCAGGTCCCGGCTGATCCCATCGCAGATAACACCAAGTTTCAT
>NZ_CXWE01000030.1 GCF_001404515.1 Roseibium album | reverse complement strand
CCCGCGTTTTCTAGACGCCCTCGGCTTTCATTTTCTGCTGTCGTTCGAACTCTATGGGCGACAGCATCCCGTTTCTGACGTGTTTGCGCCTTGGGTTGTAGAACATCTCGATGTAGTCGAACACATCCCGCCTCGCGTCTTCTCGGGTTTTGTAGGTTCGTCGCCGCACCCTTTCCCGTTTGAGCAGGTTGAAGAAGCTTTCGGCAACAGCGTTGTCGTGACAGTTCCCGCGCCGGCTCATTGAGTGTTCCAGATTGTGAGCCCTAAGGAATGATGCCCAATCCATGCTCGTGAACTGCGATCCCTGATCCGAATGGATCAGAACCCTGTTCTTCGGCTTCCTCCGCCATACCGCCATCAGCAGCGCCTGCAACACGACATCTGTGGTCTGACGGCTCTGCATCGACCCATTGCCCGGCAGGCGTTGCTTGCAACGCCGAGAGGAGGCCCACAACACGGCGAGAAAAGAGGTCGATCACGACGGCAAGATAGGCAAAGCCTTCCAGTGTCCTGATGTAGGTGATGTCTGTCACCCAGACCCTGTCGGGCTCCTCCACATCGAACTGTCGGTCGAGGCTATTGTCGATGACCATGGAAGGTTTACCGCCATAGCTGCCCGGTCGCCGCCTGTATCCGATCTGGGCCTTGATCCCGGCCAGCCGGGCAAGACGCGCGACACGGTTCAGGCAGCACGACTCTCCCTGATCAAGCAGATCGTCATGAAGCTTGCGATATCCATAGACCTTACCGCTCTCCTCCCAGGCCTTGCACAGCAGTCCGGTCTGGCGGATGTCTTCCTGGGCTCGCTTGCTCAGCGGGTTCTTCAGCCAGGCGTAAAAGCCGCTTGGATGGATGCGCAGACAGCGGCACATCGCTCGCACCGAAAACACAGAGCGATTTTCATCGATGAACGCGTACCTCACTTTGCATCCTTGGCGAAGTACGCGGTTGCCTT
>NZ_CXWE01000029.1 GCF_001404515.1 Roseibium album | reverse complement strand
TGATTAGAAAGTGCGCTGCATACGAACACCGAAGAGGAGTTCGTCGAAGTCGGTGTCAGCGTTTCCATTGATGCCGCTAATATCAGTATTGGCGTAGCCAATGTCAGCACCCATGACGAAACCGGAGACCGGCTCCCACTGGACCGAACCGTCAATTGCCCAACGATCTACATCACCGATCGTACCAGTGTTGTCTTGATCGACATGTGCCCAAGATCCGTCAGCTGCCAGACCGATGGTCGGCGTAGCCTGGATGTACACACCAGCAGACAGCGAGTAACCGGAGTTGGTGCCGCTGTTGTTAACTTCGTAGTCAGTAACACCAGCCACATCGGTAATTCCGTTACCGATGTACTTCAGAGCACCGTCAGCATAGAAGCCCTGGAAGAAGATGTTTGAACCCGAGTTTGCGAAAGGCAAATTGATGTTCACACCTGCGCCGAGTGCCCAACCGATGGATTCATCAGCAGACGTTGCACCCAAGTTTGCCGCAGCATTGTCCGGATAAACTTGATGCAATGCACCGGAGAGCTGTGCAGAACCCCAACCCTGAGATACGCCGAGAGCTGCAACGACGTCAGGAGCCCGTGTACCGCCATATGCACCAACTTCATGACCGGAACGATCTTCAAGTGCGATTGTTGCGGAGAAGCCGTTGCCGAATGCAGCGGTGTAAGCGATCTGGTTGACCGTGGTATCAGCCCAGTCACGTGTGACAACACCCATGAACACCTGACCGGTGTAGGTGTTGAAGTTAGATCCGAGGTAACCAGCTGTCAGGCCGCCCCACTGGATGTAACCGGAGTCCAGCTTAAAGCCGCTGGCGCCATTTGTGATGTCCATGCGCAGACCGACATAGGCACGCAGGGTGCCGAATTCAGTAGCGTTACGGGCATCGAGGTATGCGTAACCGCGTGTCAGCCACGAATAGCCATCGGAATCGCGAGCTGCCCATGCGCCTGGATTGTTGTTGTCATCGAGAACGTTGTTGACAACGAACTGTGTACGAAGACGACCACCAACACGCAGGCAGGTTTCTGTGCCCGGGATGTAGTAGAAGCGCGAACCGTAAGCGTCACAGACGCGAACGTAGTCGACCGGCTCCGGAGCAACCGGAAGATCGGCTGCCTGGGCGGTGGTAGCGGTAGCAGCAGCTGCTACGCCGAGCATCAAGC
>NZ_CXWE01000028.1 GCF_001404515.1 Roseibium album | reverse complement strand
TGATCCTCCCCCTTTGAAGTGGTCCGCCGTTATGTTTAGGAAAACGGAGGATCAAAATGGCTACGAAACGCCACAAGCCAGAAGAAATTGTCTCGAAGTTGCGACAGGTTGAAGTCCTTGTCGGCCAAGGAATGCCGCGTATTGATGCTATCCGGCAGGTTCGTATCACCGAGCAGACGTATTACCGGTGGCGAAAGCAGTATGGTGGGATGGGAACCGACCAACTGAAAGAACTCAAACGCCTTCAGAAAGAGAACGAGCGGCTGCGCAAGGCGGTATCCGATCTGACCCTGGACAAGTTGATCTTGTCAGAGGCCGCAAAGGGAAACTTCTGAGCCCCGCCCGTCGTCGCGCCTGCATCAATCACATTCGTCAGCATCTCGGCGTGTCAGAGCGCCGAACCTGTCGTGTTCTGGGTCAGCACCGGTCCACGCAGAGGAAACGTCCAGCAGGGCGTGCTGACGAAGAATGTCTTGTGGCGGATATGATCGCACTCGCCCGTGAGTATGGCCGTTACGGTTACAGGCGCATTGCAGCTCTGCTCAGAGATGCTGGTTGGCATGTGAATGACAAGCGCGTCGAGCGGCTGTGGCGACGAGAGGGGCTGAAAGTGCCAATGAAACAACCGAAGAGAGGGCGGCTCTGGCTGAACGACGGATCATGTGTCCGGTTGCGACCAGAGTATCCTGACCATGTCTGGAGCTATGACTTCGTGCATTGCCGAACCAATGATGGAAAGGCATTCCGGACGCTGAACATCCTGGACGAGTCTACCCGAGAGTGCCTCGCAATCCGGGTGAAGCGAAAGCTGAATTCTACCGAGGTGATTGACGTGCTGACGGATCTCTTCATCCTTCGAGGTGTTCCAGCCTACATCAGATCAGACAATGGGCCGGAGTTCATTGCTCAGGCAGTCAGGGACTGGATCAACGCTGTGGGTGCAAAGACCGCATACATCGAACCAGGTTCGCCATGGGAAAACGGATACTGCGAGAGCTTCAACGCCCGCCTCCGAGATGAGCTACTCAATGGTGAAATCTTCTACAGCTTGAAGGAAGCACAAATCCTGATTGAACAATGGAGGAAACATTACAATACCAAGCGTCCACATAGCGCCTTGGGCTACCGACCACCGGCACCAGAAACCATCGTCCGGATGGACCAAAGCCCAGTCTTGCAATAACAATCAAAACGGACCACTCAAGTGGGGCTGATCA
>NZ_CXWE01000027.1 GCF_001404515.1 Roseibium album | reverse complement strand
AACCTCAGGGCAAATTGCTTGCTCGACGAGCAGAAACTTGTCGCCGCGCCCGACGACGGCATCAAGAGCCGCAAACCCGCCCGACTTGAGAATCCTCCCGATTTGAGCCTGGTCCAGGAGGATCACTTTTTGCTTCTTCATTGTGACGCCCCTTCATCATCTGCGCTGACAAAAAGGCTGAAATTCTGAAGCAGATATTCCTCGGTCTCGCGTGCGTGAACACCGGGAAGACGACCTTGTAGAATCTTATTAGCGACTTCTCTAGCGACATGGTGGAAAACCTGGCCAAGATGAGGATATCCCGCCTTGAAACAGAACCATTGCCAGAATTCGATCAGCAACTGGACGGCCTCATCGGGAAAAAGGGCCATTTCAGGATCGTCATCTTCGAAGGGACCCTTTTTTTCCAAAAGGTCCCACCAATCGGAGAGCTCCTTCATGGCACTTCTCGTTTCCTCGTTGCCGAGCATCACTTCAACCAGATGCAGAACCTGGGAAATCGGGGGTTTGGGAGGCATTCCATGGACAAACTTGTTTTTATGGGCAAACCAATCGTCCATGACGGGATCGTAGATCCCGGCATCATAGTCGGTGTCGTCGTCACCATATTCAAGATATTCATATTCTTCCCGCCAACCGGCGATGTTGTTGATACTTGCCATGTGTTTCGGTCCTGCTTGTCAACACCAATATGTTCACGAATTGTTCTAGAGCGAAACCTCAGGGCAAATTGCTTGCTCGACGAGCAGAAACTTGTCGCCGCGCCCGACGACGGCATCAAGAGCCGCAAACCCGCCCGACTTGAGAATCCTCCCGATTTGAGCCTGGTCCAGGAGGATCACTTTTTGCTTCTTCATTGTGACGCCCCTTCATCATCTGCGCTGACAAAAAGGCTGAAATTCTGAAGCAGATATTCCTCGGTCTCGCGTGCGTGAACACCGGGAAGACGACCTTGTAGAATCTTATTAGCGACTTCTCTAGCGACATGGTGGAAAACCTGGCCAAGATGAGGATATCCCGCCTTGAAACAGAACCATTGCCAGAATTCGATCAGCAACTGGACGGCCTCATCGGGAAAAAGGGCCATTTCAGGATCGTCATCTTCGAAGGGACCCTTTTTTTCCAAAAGGTCCCACCAATCGGAGAGCTCCTTCATGGCACTTCTCGTTTCCTCGTTGCCGAGCATCACTTCAACCAGATGCAGAACCTGGGAAATCGGGGGTTTGGGAGGCATTCCATGGACAAACTTGTTTTTATGGGCA
>NZ_CXWE01000026.1 GCF_001404515.1 Roseibium album | reverse complement strand
TGTCCGTCGTCAGAGGTTTTGAGCAGATCGGCGGCCTAATCTAGTGGAGGCTCTGGCCCATCAGGGTTGTCATTTTAAGCGGCGTTCTTACGATGCAGCAAGCGCCGTTGGTTGATGGTTTCGCGTTTGATCCTTTCTCTTGTCTGCAGGATTGTCTGGCCGCGTCCGAAGTAGACGTCGGCTGGTGTGAGATTGCCGAGGCTCTCATGGTAGCGTCGGTGGTTGTAATGATCGACGAAGGTGCCGATCTGCGCTTCGAGGGCACCCGGCAGGAAGTAGTTTTCGAGCAGGATCCGGTTCTTCAGCGTCTGGTGCCATCGCTCAATCTTTCCCTGGGTCTGCGGATGGCAAGGCGAACCGCGTGTGTGCTCCATCCCTTGGCCGTTGAGCCAGGTTGCCAGCTCGCCGGCGACGTAACACGGACCATTGTCGGATAGCAGCCGAGGACGCTGCACCACCTTGGCCTTGTCGCAACCTGCTGCCCGCAGCGCCAGCTCCAGTGTGTCGGTAACGTCGCCGGCCTTCATCGTGGTGCACAGCTTCCAGGCGATGATGTAGCGCGAGTAATCGTCAAGGATGGTCGACAGGTAGAACCAACCCCACCCGATGACCTTCAGATAGGTGAAGTCAGTTTGCCACAGCTGGTTCGGCGCTGTCGTCTTGTCATGGAACTCGTCGGCGGCCTTGATGACGATGAAGGCGGGACTGGTGATCAGATCCTGAGCCTTGAGCAGGCGATAGACTGAGGATTCCGAGACGAAGTAGCCTCGCGTGTCGGTGAACGTCACCGCCAATTCCCGAGGTGACAGCTCAGGCTGATCGAGAGCAAGATCGATGACTTTCTCGCGCACCTCGTCGGGAATGCGGTTCCAGACCCGTTTCGGCTGAGGCCTGCGGTCTTCCAGAGCATCGATGCCGCCGGTCAGGAAGCGGTCATACCACCGATTGAAAGTGGCGCGCGGGATGCCGAGCTTGTCCAGCGTGCGCTTGGCCGGAAGATGCGACTGTTCGACCAGCTGGATGATCTCCAACTTCTCGGATGCGGAGTGTCTCATGCGTCGTCGCCCCGATCCGCGATCATGCTTTTTTTGAGCAGCCGCAGTTCCAGCGCCTGCTCGGCGACGACCTCTTTCAGATCGCGGGCCTCGCGGCGCAGATGCTTGACCTCGTCGCTGGTGGCTGCACGCATTGTATCACCGGCCAACCGCTTCTTGCCGGCTTCGAGGAATTCCTTGGACCAGTTGTAGTAGAGGCTCTCGGCAATGCCTTCGCGTCGGCACAACGCGGCAATCGACTCCTCACCGCGCAGGCCTTCCAACACGATGCGGATCTTCTCTTCCGCCGAATACTGTTTGCGGGTGGCGCGGCGGATGTCCTTGATGACCTTTTCCGCCGGCTCCTTCTGTGTCCCGGATTTCCGTCTCATCTTCGCTCCTTGAAGGGCTACGATGAACCAAAAATCCTCCTCTATCCGTTAAGCCGAATTTGTCTCATTGGCGCTGAACCCGGACA
>NZ_CXWE01000025.1 GCF_001404515.1 Roseibium album | reverse complement strand
CGTTGAAGCAAACGGGCGTGTTTACCCTGCTCCGAAGGTAGCGGCTGTTTCGATCTGCCTCGACGGTTGCGAACCGGAGTATCTTGATGTGGCGATTGCCCGTGGTCTGATGCCGACGCTGAAGAGGATGCGGGCGGAAGGCACGGACAAGCTGGCGCATTCTGTCATTCCCTCGTTCACGAACCCCAACAACCTGTCGATCGCCACGGGCCGGCCGCCGATCGTGCACGGCATCTGCGGCAATTACCTGATCGATCCGGATACGGGTGAGGAAGTGATGATGAATGACGTGCGCTTCCTGCGTGCGCCGACGCTGTTCTCCAGGTTCTACGAGGCCGGGGCCCGGGTTGCCGTGGTGACTGCCAAGGACAAGCTGCGGGCGCTCCTGGGTGCCGGGTTGAAGTTCGACGAGGGCCGAGCGATCTGCTTCTCCTCGGAAAAGTCCGATCAGGCAACGCTTGCCGAAAACGGCATCGACGATGCCTCCAGGTGGCTCGGCATGGACGTGCCGGAAGTCTACTCCGCCGAACTGTCGGAATTCGTGTTCGCCGCCGGGGTGAAGCTCCTGACGGAATTCAAGCCGGATGTGATGTACCTGTCGACCACCGACTACATTCAGCACAAGTTCGCTCCGGACCAGCAGGGCGCGCTCGACTTCTATGCCATGTTCGACAGGTACCTGGCACAGCTGGACGAGCTGGGCGCGGCCATCGTTGTCACCGCCGACCACGGTATGAAGCCGAAGCATCTGGCCGACGGCTCCCCCGCCGTCGTCTATGTACAGGACCTGATGGACGACTGGCTGGGCAAGGACAAGGCCCGTGTGATCCTGCCGATCACCGACCCTTATGTCGTGCACCACGGTGCTCTTGGTTCCTTTGCCACCACCTACCTGCCGGAGGGCGCCGACCAGGCCGGCATCATTGCCAGGCTGCGCGCGACCGACGGCATCACCCATGTGCTGACCAGGGAGGAGGCCATCCGGGAATTCGAGCTGCCGGGCGACAGGATCGGCGACCTGGTGATGGTCTCGGGCGAGAACATCTGCATCGGCACATCCGCGCACCGTCACGACCTTGCGGCGCTGAAGGAGCCCCTGAGAAGCCACGGCGGGCTGACCGAGCAGGTGGTCCCGTTCATCGTCAATCGCAAGATCGAACTGCCGGAGGCTCCGACCTTGCGCAATTTCGACGCCTTCTTTTATGCAACCAAAGCAGCGGCCCAGTGAGATGACCATCAACGTAGAAATCCGCAACGAGGGCATGCGCATTGGCGGTGAAAAGGTGTTCACCGACGACGTCGTGCCCGTACATTACCCCTATACGGACGAGATCATCGGAACCGTACCGGCCGGAGGGGCCGGGCACGCCGCGCGCGCGTTCCAGATCGCAGCCGACTACACACCGGTATTGACCCGCTACGAGCGCCAGCAGATCCTGTTCCGCGCCGCCGAACTGATCCGCGAGAAGCGCGACTGGCTGGCAAAATGGCTGACGCTGGAACTGGGCATCTGCCACCAGCATGCGCTCTACGAGACAGGCCGGTCGTATGACGTGTTCACCCTGGCCGGCCAGATGGCGATCCTGGATGACGGCCAGATCTTTTCCTGCGACCTGACCCCCCAGGGCAAGGACCGCAAGATCTTCACCAAGCGCGAGCCGGTGCGGGCGATATCGGCGATCACGCCGTTCAACCATCCGCTCAACATGGTCAGTCACAAGATCGCCCCGGCGATCGCCACCAACAACTGCGTTGTCTGCAAGCCGACGGAGCTGACCCCGCTGACGGCAATCGCGCTGGCCGATATCCTCTACGAGGCCGGCCTGCCGCACGAAATGTTCCAGATCGTCACCGGCTGGCCGAAGGACATCGGTGATGAAATGATCACCAACGACAACATCGACATCATCACCTTCACCGGCGGTGTGCCGGTGGGCAAGATGATCGCCGACAAGGCCGGCTACAAGCGGACCGCGCTGGAGCTTGGTGGCAACGACCCCCTGATCATCCTCAACGACCTGTCCGATGCGGACCTGGAAAAGGCCGCGACGATTGCCGTTGCCGGAGCGACCGGCAACTCCGGCCAGCGATGCACCGCGGTCAAGCGTATCCTGGTTCAGGAAAGCGTCGCGGACCGCTTCGTTCCCAAGGTCCTGGAAAAGGCCAGGGCGATAAAGTTCGGCGACCCGATGGACCCGGACACCCAGCTCGGCTGCGTGGTCCATGCCCGGGCGGCCGAACTGTTCGAAAAGCGGGTCCTGATGGCAGCTGAGGAAGGGGCCGAGATCCTTTATCATCCCGGCCGACAGGGCGCCCTGCTGCCGCCGATCGTGGTGGACAGGGTTCCACACGGCTCGGAACTGGTCATGGAAGAGACATTCGGCCCGATCGTGCCGATCGTTCGTGTTCCCGACAATGACGAGGAGGTCATGGCGATTTCCAACTCGACCGAATTCGGCCTGAGCTCGGGTGTGTGCACCAACGACCTCAACCGGGCCATCGCCTATATCAACGGTCTCAATGTCGGCACGTGCAACATCTGGGAGCAGCCGGGCTACCGCATCGAGATGTCCCCCTTCGGCGGCATCAAGGACAGCGGCAATGCCGTCAAGGAAGGCGTTCTGGAAGCCATGAAATTCTTCACAAACGTCAAGACATACTCCCTGCCCTGGCCTCGATAGACAAGGACGTTCCCCCCAAACTGCGAGGCCAAAAGGGCCTCGCTCTTTTTTT
>NZ_CXWE01000024.1 GCF_001404515.1 Roseibium album | reverse complement strand
ATTAGGGAGAGGATTTTATGTCGAAGGTATCGATGGTCTTGAACGGGAAGACGGTTTCATCGGATGTTGAGGACCGTACTTTGCTTGTTTCGTTCATACGTGATGTTCGTGGATTGACGGGCACGCATGTTGGTTGTGACACGTCTCAGTGTGGTGCATGTGTTGTTCATGTTGACGGCAAGGCGGTTAAGGCCTGCACGATGCTAGCGGTTCAGGCGTCTGGTTCGGATGTGGTGACGCTTGAGGGGATCGGGACTGCGACGTCGCTTCATCCAGTTCAGGCTGCGTTTCGGGAGCATCACGGTCTTCAGTGCGGTTTTTGCACGCCGGGGATGATCATGAGTGCGGTTGACATGATCAACCGTCATGGTGCCGGCAATCTGGATGAGGCGACGATCCGCGATGAGCTTGAGGGCAACATTTGCCGTTGCACGGGCTATCACAACATTGTCAAGGCGATCAAGGCGGCGTCGGATCAGATGGCGGGGATGTCTCAGGCTGCTGAATAGGCGGCCTGGTTTGGGAATTCGATGCGTGTCCGGGTTGGCGCGTGAGGCAGTTTAGGACCAATCAGCTCACCGAGGGCCGGGAGGACGCGGCGCGAACGGGTGGAGTACCCGGAGCTGATATTTGGGAGAGAGAAGATGGCTATTGAGGGGATCGGCGCCCGTGCGCTGCGCAAGGAAGACAAGCGCTTCATAACCGGCAAGGGTCAGTATACGGACGACATGGTTCTGCCTGGCATGGGCCATGCGGCTTTTGTTCGCTCGCCGCATGCGCATGCGAAGGTGCTGGGGATTGATGCCAGTGCGGCGCTTTCGATGCCGGGTGTTGATGCGGTTCTGACGGGGGACCAGCTTGTCGGTGACGGCATTGGCAATCTGATCTGCGGCTGGATGATCCATTCCAAGGACGGGACGCCGATGAAGATGGGCGGCTGGCGGGCTCTTGAGCCGGAAGTCGTGCGTCATGTCGGTCAGGCGATTGCGGTTGTTGTTGCCGATACGCAGGCGGAGGCCCGCGATGCGGCTGATGCGGTTGTTGTCGATTACGAGGAGCTTCCGGCTGTTGTTGATGCTGTTGCGGCGCTTGAGCCCGGAGCACCGCAGATCCATCCGGAAGCGGAAGGCAATCTGATCTACGACTGGGAGATCGGCGACGAGGCTGCTGTGAATGCGGCCTTTGCGAGTGCCGCGCATGTGACGAAGATGGAGATCCGCAACAACCGTCTGGTTCCGAACCCGATGGAGCCTCGGGCGGCGCTTGCCAGCTACAATGATGCGGAAGAGCATCACACGCTCTATACGACCTCGCAGAACCCGCATGTTGCGCGTCTTGTTCTGTCGGCGTTCTACAATGTCGCGCCTGAGCACAAGCTTCGGGTGATCGCACCGGATGTGGGTGGTGGCTTCGGGTCGAAGATCTACATCTATCCGGAAGAGATGGTGTGCTTGTGGGCGTCGAAGCGTGTCGGCCGTCCGGTGAAGTGGGTGTCGGACCGCACGGAGGCGTTCCTGACGGATGCGCATGGTCGCGATCATGTCTCTGAGGCGGAGCTTGCGCTGGATGCGGACAACCGGATCACGGGATTGCGGGTCAAGACGATCGCCAATCTTGGCGCCTACATGTCGCTGTTTTCCTCTTCGGTGCCGACATATCTTTATGCGACGCTTTTGTCTGGCCAGTACAACATTCCGGCGATCCATGCGAATGTGAAGACGGTTTATACCAACACGACGGCAGTTGATGCGTATCGGGGTGCGGGGCGTCCGGAGGCGACTTATCTTGTCGAGCGGATGATGGAGACTGCGGCCCGTGAGGTGGGTCTGTCTCCTGCGGACTTCCGGCGCAAGAACTTCGTTCGGGAGTTCCCGCATCAGACGCCGGTGATCATGTGCTATGACGCGGGCGATTATGACGCGACGCTGGATGCGGCGCTTCAGGCTGCCGATTATGCGGGCTTTGCGGCGCGCAAGGCTGAGGCTGCCTCGCGCGGCAAGCTGCGCGGCATCGGTCTTTCCTGCTATATCGAGGCGTGCGGCATTGCGCCGTCAGCCGCGGTGGGGTCTCTGGGGGCCGGTGTGGGTCTTTGGGAATCAGCCGAGGTCCGGGTGAACCCGGTGGGCACGGTCGAGGTTCTGACGGGCTCGCACAGTCACGGCCAGGGTCATGAGACGACGTTTGCGCAGCTGATCAGCGAGCGGTTCGGTCTGGACAGCGATGCGGTTTCGATCGTGCATGGCGACACGGACAAGGTCCAGTTCGGCATGGGCACCTACGGGTCCCGGTCGGGCGCAGTCGGCATGTCTGCGATCGTGAAGGCGCTGGACAAGGTTGAAGCGAAGGCGAAGAAGATCGCGGCGCACCTGATGGAGGCTGCCGAGGGCGACATCCAGATCGAGGGTGGCGAGTTGAAGGTTGCGGGCACGGACAAGAAGCTTTCGTTCACGGAAGTGGCGCTTGCGGCCTATACGGCGCACAATCTACCTGAAGGCATGGAGCCCGGTCTGAAGGAGGGGGCGTTCTATGATCCGACCAACTTCACGTTCCCGGCGGGCACATATGTTTGCGAGGTTGAAATCGACCCGGAGACGGGCCAGACGGAAATCGTGAGTTTTGTGGCGGCGGACGACTTCGGCAAGGTGATCAACCCGATGATCGTGGAAGGCCAGGTGCATGGCGGTCTTGTTCAGGGGATCGGTCAGGCGCTTCTGGAGAACGCGGCCTATGACGAGAACGGTCAGCTTCTGACGGCGTCCTACATGGACTACACGATGCCGCGCGCGGATGATGTGCCCTCGTTCAACCTGTCGACGCACGAGACGCTTTGCCCGGGCAACCCGCTTGGGATGAAGGGGTGCGGTGAGGCCGGTGCGATCGGGTCTCCGCCTGCGGTGATCAACGCGATCACGGATGCGCTCGGATCGAATGATCTGACGATGCCGGCAACGCCCGAGAAGGTTTGGCAGCTATGCCAGGGCGCGGTGAGACAGGCCGCCGAGTGAGTTCGAGACATCTTCGGGCAGGCCGGGCCTGCCCGTTCACGGGACAAGAAGATTTAGGGGAGACCCGGTATGTATGAAACGACTTATCACCGCGCAGGTTCTGTTGCCGAAGCATCGGATCTGATGTCGAAGGCGGATGACGGCAAGGTTCTTGGGGGCGGACAGACGCTTCTGCCGACGATGAAGCAGCGGCTTGCTGCGCCGAGCGATCTTGTTGATGTGACGAAGGTTGCCGAGATGAACGGCATCAGCGAGGGCGATGGCAGTGTGTCGATCGGGGCGGCAACGACCCATGCGGAGGTTGCCTCGTCCGATCTTGTAAAGGCGAAGCTGCCGAGCCTTGCCGGTCTTGCAGGCGGGATCGGCGATCCGGCGGTGCGGCACATGGGAACGATCGGCGGTTCGGTCGCCAACAACGACCCGGCGGCGGACTATCCGGCGGCGCTTGTGGCTCTGGGGGCAACGGTTGTGACCAGCAAGCGCTCGCTCAGTGCCGAGGACTTCTTCGTCGGCATGTTCGACACGGCGCTGGATGAAGACGAGATCGTGGTCTCGGTGAGCTTCCCGCTGATCGAGAAGGGGGCCTATGCCAAGTATCCGAACCCGGCCTCGCGCTATGCCATGGCCGGTGTGTATGTGGCCAGACACCAGGACGGCTCGGTCCGGGTGGCGGTCACCGGAGCCGGCCACTACGGCGTCTTCCGGGTCGACGGCATGGAAGCGGCGCTTGCCGCCAACTGGTCGCCGGACGCCGTTGCAGACATCAAGGTCGACGCCGGCTCCATGCTGCACGACATCCACGGATCGGCAGCCTACCGCGC
>NZ_CXWE01000023.1 GCF_001404515.1 Roseibium album | reverse complement strand
TAGACAAGGACGTTCCCCCCAAACTGCGAGGCCAAAAGGGCCTCGCTCTTTTTTTCGGTGAGTTGGCAGCTGTGCAGCAAGCACGGCGTGGAGAGGGAAAAATGACGCAACTCGTGCATACAGAGGGCGAATCCAATACGTCCGATGCCCGCAAGGCCTGGCTGAAAAAGTCCATTGGCCCGAATTCTGCTCCCCTTCTGGAGCGGGACGCACAGGCGTTTCTGCACCAATCCCTTTCCTCTCCCTGCGTTTCGACGATCGCGAAGGCCGAGGGCATCTGGATCGAGGATCTGGACGGCCGACGCTACATGGATTTCCACGGCAATTCGGTTCACCATATCGGTTACGGTCACCCGCGCCTCGTCGAAGCCATCAAGGCGCAGCTGGACCAGCTTCCCTTCGCTCCGCGGAGGTTCACCAACGACCCGGCCGTAGAGCTGGCTGAAAAACTCGGCAGTATCGCGCCAGGCGAATTGAACAAGGTGCTGTTCACGACAGGTGGTTCGGATGCAAATGAAGTCGCGCTGAAAATTGCCAGGGCGGCAACAAAACGCTTCAAGACAATCAGCTTCTGGGATGCCTTCCACGGCGCAGGCCTCGGGGCAGCCAGTGTCGGCGGCGAAGCGACCTTCCGTAGTCATATTGCAGGTCCGCTCCTGCCGGGAACAGAGCATGTTGCACCCTTCGCCTGCTATCGTTGTCCCTATAACCACCCCGGTCCGGAGACCTGTGGTCTTGCATGCGCCAAAATGGTTGAATTCGTTCTCGAACGGGAAGGCGATGTTGCCGCCGTGATAGCGGAACCGATGCGCGCGGTTCCCTATGTTCCCCCTGCCGGTTTCTGGCGGGCGGTGCGCGAGGCATGCAACAGGCATGGCGCGCTGCTGATCATGGATGAGATACCCACCGGCCTTGGCAAGACCGGGCGGATGTTCGCATTCGAACATGATGACGTCATCCCGGACATCGTCACCGTCGGCAAGGCTCTTGGCGGCGGTATCCTGCCAATTGCGGGTTGTATCGCGCACAGGGACCTGGATGTCTGCGGTGATTTTGCCATCGGGCACTACACCCATGAAAAGAATCCGGTCACATCACGGGCGGCCCTGACGACCATCCAGATCATTGAAGAGGAAGGTCTCGTTGAACGCTCTGCCGCGCTTGGCACGCATGCCATCGGGCGGTTGAAAAACGAACTTGCGGACATTCCCACAGTCGGAGACATTCGCGGCCGTGGACTCATGTTCGGTGTCGAAATTGTCGAGAACCGGATCGACAAGACTCCCGGGCTCGACCGTGCCGAACTCATATACTACGCCTGTCTCCACGCGGGTCTCAGTTTCAAGATCAGTCAGGGGTCCGTCCTGACGCTGTCACCTCCCCTGACAATCAGTCAGGCAGATCTCGACAAGGCGCTCGATATCGTCATCGACGCTATCAAAGAGGCCGCGTGAGCATTGGCGTTGCCCTGATCGTATTGACGGCCGCATTGTTCCATGCGGTCTGGAACGCGCTGGTCAAAGGCGCGGAAGACCGGGTCATCATGCTCGGATTGATTGCCTTGGGACATATTCCTGCCGGCCTGGTGCTTGTGGCTGTTTCGCCACTGGCGGACCCTTCGGTCTGGCCCTGGATGATTGCCTCCGTTGTGGTGCACTGGGGGTATTTCTGGCTGCTCAATGTCGCTTACAGGCTTGGTGATCTGAGCCTGATTTACCCGGTGGCACGCGGATTGGCGCCGGTCCTGGTTGCCCTCGTCGCTCAGCTTTGGCTCGGTGAAGTTCTTCCTCCCGCAGCCTGGGCAGGAGTAATCCTTGTTTCAGCCGGCATCATGATCCTTGCGCGGGATGCATTCACCGGTGCCCTGCCTTTCGCCGGACTGGTTGCCGCGCTTGCGGTCGGTGCATCTGTCGGCTCCTACTCGCTGATTGACGGGGTCGGCGTCCGCCTGTCAGGTAACGCCGCAGCCTATATAGGATGGCTCTTTTCCGCCAAGATCCTGATTGTTCTTTACATTTTTCCGACGCGAATGGACCGGGTCAGGTCCATTCCGGCAAAACAGTTGTTGATCGGTTTTGCCGGCGGCCTCGTCTCCGGTGCTGCATATGCTCTTGTGCTCTATGCGAAAACACTCGCGCCCCTGGGACTTGTCAGCGCCTTGAGGGAAACCTCCGTCATCTTCGCCGCTCTTATCGGCGTCCTCTGGTTCCGGGAGGGCCCAAGAGGCCGCCGGATCCTGGCATCGATCATTGTTTCTGCAGGTATCGTCGTTATCGGAGCCAACGCATGACCATAGTATCCACCCGATACGATGTTGCCATCATAGGCGGAGGCATCAATGGTGCCAGTGCTGCACAGCACCTTTCTTCGGCCGGGTACCGGGTGTTTCTTGCCGAAAAAGACGACTTTGCCGAGGGCGCCACTGCACGTTCTTCCCGTCTGCTCCACTGTGGATTGCGACATCTGGCAAACGGAGCCTCGCCCGGCGACCTGCTGAAGCACCCCGTACGCCTGTTCCAATCCTTGAAAACGGTTCGCGAAGACATGGTTGCGCGCGATGAACTCGTCGAGAGCATTCCAGGCCGACTAAAACCGATGACCTTTTGCCTGCCGATCTACAAACAGGACATCTATCGTCCATGGAACATGGACATTGCGTTCGGTTTGCTACGCCTGGCCAGCCCGGGCGGCGTTGCGTTGGACTACCGTCGTTTTCGACCAAACGCTGATGACATGCCGTCCCTTGCACGACACTTGCGAAACGGTGACCAGTTGGCCGGAATGGTGACTTTCCGGGAATACATCTTTGACTGGCCTGAACGGATTGCTCTCGATGCGTTGGCTGACGCGCGACGGAAGGGCGCAGAATTGCGAAACTACACAAAGGTCATTCGTCTCGAACGTGAAAACAACGGCTGGCAACTCACCCTGCAAGACAAAAGCCGGGTATCTGCGTCAATCGTCCTGAACCTCTCCGGTGCCTGGATTGACGAGGTTTCAGCGAGTGCTGGAAGCAATGCCGTTGCAAAGTGCCAGCCGATCAGCGGTATCCATATCGCTCTGAAGTTGCCCATTGAATTCGAGGGACACGGCGTGTTCGCCTTCAACCGCCTTGCAGAGCCGCTTTACTGTCTTCCCTGGCGGGACCATCACTATGTCGGCCTCACCAGGCGCCCCTATTCGGCTGACCCCACAAACATTGCCGCCACCGATGATGAAATTGACTGGCTGCTATCGGAAACCAATCACTGTTTCCCGAATCTGGACCTGAAACGAGACGATGTTCTTTACAGCTGGGCCGGTGTGAACCCGCTGACTGCGGACCCGGCAGAGCCTTTGGGAAGCAGGGAAATCAAGATCCATGATCACGCACCGGATGGGTTACCTGATTTTTTCTCTGTAACCGCAGGTCCGATCATGACGCATCGTCGCGTCGCCCGGCGCCTGTTGGAACGCGTAAGAAATCACTGCGAGCCGTCACGGCCGGTTTCTTCTGCGATCTACGAAGCGGCGCCTCTGTCCGGAGACGAATTCATCTTCAATGCGATAACAGAAAATCCGAACAGCCTTTGTGACCTGATGCTGCGCCGCCTCGGATATGGCTGGGACCTTGATCAGGGACGATCAAAGGCGCTGCATGTCGCAGAAACAGTTGCTCCCTCACTTGAGTGGAGCACCACTCGTATCGAGCAGGAAATCGATAGTTATGCCAAGCATGTCAGGGAGGCACGCCGCCGCCCTTCGACCAGCAGGCCCGATCAGGAGACCATTGGATGAAAATCGTCCGGACGGATATGGAACTTCAAGTTCCCGTTGTCGATGCGACCCTCAAGAAAATGGGACATGATCTGGTCCTGTTGCCCGATGGTGTTTCAGAAGAGGATCTGGCCAGGGAGATTGCCGATGCGGATGTTCTGATGATGTGTTATGCGCCGATCACGCGTAAAATCATTGAAGCGGCACCAAAGCTGCGCGGTATCGTGAAATATGGCGTCGGCATAGATGCAATTGACATACCCGCCGCGATGGAACACGGCGTTGCAGTCGTAAACATTCCCGAATATGCAGAAGAAACAGTGGCAGAAGGCGCATTCGCCCTGATGATCTCGCTCGCCAGGCGCCTGCCGGCACTCGGACACCAAATGCAGACCCGGGGCTGGGCCTGGCCAGAACCCACCTGGCTCGGAAGAGACATTGCCGATAGCACAGTGGGCATTATCGGGCTGGGCAAGATCGGACGGAGCATGGCCAGAATGGCCGGCGCCGGATTTCGAGCGCGGGTACTGGCCTATGATCCGGGACTAACGGCACAGCAGATGTCGGAGTATGGGGCTGAAAAATGCGAAAATCTGATCGACCTTCTGCAACAATCAGACTTCGTGTCCGTGCATACGGTCCTCAATGACAGGACCCGCCATCTTGTCGGCGAAGCTGAATTCAAAAAGATGAAGTCCACCGCGTGCCTGATCAATGTATCGCGAGGAGCGATCGTTGACGAGATGGCTCTGATCAAGGCTCTGGATGAAGGCTGGATTGCGGGCGCGGGACTGGATGTCTTCAGTAACGAGCCACTTGCCTTGACGGATCACCCGTTAAGCCCGCTCTTCGGCAGGGACAATGTCATTTTGACACCGCATCTGACCTTCTATACCGAACAGGCAATGTTTCGGCTTGAAAGCGAAACTCTGGATAGGTGCCTGGAACTGATCAACGGGCGTCCGGTCCAGATCAAGTCGAAAGACCCCCGCCTTCTTGCCCAAACGGCCGGGGTTTTGTTCAAAGATTGATGCTTCACGTCGAGTTAGCCATTTGAGTGTGGTTAGCTTTGCGACTTTTAGTCTGCTGCGTCGGGTCTGGTCACTGCTCGGGTGGATTTGTTTTGTCGGATCCAAAAAAAAGCCCGTCCGATTTCTCGGCGGGCTTTGTTTGGTTTCGGGATCTGGATTTGAATGTTTTCTGCCCGGTTGCGTCGGACTATGTCCTCCTTCCGGGGCCCCCGTCAGGTCAAGATCGGCGCCCCCTTCCAACAAAAAAGCCGCCCGATGTGGGCGGCTTTTTTTGTTGGTTGCGGGAGCAGGATTTGGTGTTTTTTTGCCCTTCTGCGTCGGGCTTTGCCCTCCTTGATGGGCCCGGAGAGGTTCTCGCCTGTATCCACTGTCCAGATACGCCAAAGGCCGCCCTGTTGGACGGCCTTTGGCGTATTTGGTTGCGGGAGCAGGATTTGAACCTGCGACCTTCAGGTTATGAGCCTGACGAG
>NZ_CXWE01000022.1 GCF_001404515.1 Roseibium album | reverse complement strand
CGGTGGCATTCAAGGTGATGTGCTTGCTACCGATAACAATACTGTAGGCATGGGTGATGCTGGTATTAAATCTGCCATTCAAGGCTCTAATGTTCCTAACCCTGATGAGGCCGTCCCTAGTTTTGTTTCTGGTGCTATGGCTAAAGCTGGTAAAGGACTTCTTGAAGGTACGTTGCAGGCTGGCACTTCTGCCGTTTCTGATAAGTTGCTTGATTTGGTTGGACTTGGTGGCAAGTCTGCCGCTGATAAAGGAAAGGATACTCGTGATTATCTTGCTGCTGCATTTCCTGAGCTTAATGCTTGGGAGCGTGCTGGTGCTGATGCTTCCTCTGCTGGTATGGTTGACGCCGGATTTGAGAATCAAAAAGAGCTTACTAAAATGCAACTGGACAATCAGAAAGAGATTGCCGAGATGCAAAATGAGACTCAAAAAGAGATTGCTGGCATTCAGTCGGCGACTTCACGCCAGAATACGAAAGACCAGGTATATGCACAAAATGAGATGCTTGCTTATCAACAGAAGGAGTCTACTGCTCGCGTTGCGTCTATTATGGAAAACACCAATCTTTCCAAGCAACAGCAGGTTTCCGAGATTATGCGCCAAATGCTTACTCAAGCTCAAACGGCTGGTCAGTATTTTACCAATGACCAAATCAAAGAAATGACTCGCAAGGTTAGTGCTGAGGTTGACTTAGTTCATCAGCAAACGCAGAATCAGCGGTATGGCTCTTCTCATATTGGCGCTACTGCAAAGGATATTTCTAATGTCGTCACTGATGCTGCTTCTGGTGTGGTTGATATTTTTCATGGTATTGATAAAGCTGTTGCCGATACTTGGAACAATTTCTGGAAAGACGGTAAAGCTGATGGTATTGGCTCTAATTTGTCTAGGAAATAACCGTCAGGATTGACACCCTCCCAATTGTATGTTTTCATGCCTCCAAATCTTGGAGGCTTTTTTATGGTTCGTTCTTATTACCCTTCTGAATGTCACGCTGATTATTTTGACTTTGAGCGTATCGAGGCTCTTAAACCTGCTATTGAGGCTTGTGGCATTTCTACTCTTTCTCAATCCCCAATGCTTGGCTTCCATAAGCAGATGGATAACCGCATCAAGCTCTTGGAAGAGATTCTGTCTTTTCGTATGCAGGGCGTTGAGTTCGATAATGGTGATATGTATGTTGACGGCCATAAGGCTGCTTCTGACGTTCGTGATGAGTTTGTATCTGTTACTGAGAAGTTAATGGATGAATTGGCACAATGCTACAATGTGCTCCCCCAACTTGATATTAATAACACTATAGACCACCGCCCCGAAGGGGACGAAAAATGGTTTTTAGAGAACGAGAAGACGGTTACGCAGTTTTGCCGCAAGCTGGCTGCTGAACGCCCTCTTAAGGATATTCGCGATGAGTATAATTACCCCAAAAAGAAAGGTATTAAGGATGAGTGTTCAAGATTGCTGGAGGCCTCCACTATGAAATCGCGTAGAGGCTTTGCTATTCAGCGTTTGATGAATGCAATGCGACAGGCTCATGCTGATGGTTGGTTTATCGTTTTTGACACTCTCACGTTGGCTGACGACCGATTAGAGGCGTTTTATGATAATCCCAATGCTTTGCGTGACTATTTTCGTGATATTGGTCGTATGGTTCTTGCTGCCGAGGGTCGCAAGGCTAATGATTCACACGCCGACTGCTATCAGTATTTTTGTGTGCCTGAGTATGGTACAGCTAATGGCCGTCTTCATTTCCATGCGGTGCACTTTATGCGGACACTTCCTACAGGTAGCGTTGACCCTAATTTTGGTCGTCGGGTACGCAATCGCCGCCAGTTAAATAGCTTGCAAAATACGTGGCCTTATGGTTACAGTATGCCCATCGCAGTTCGCTACACGCAGGACGCTTTTTCACGTTCTGGTTGGTTGTGGCCTGTTGATGCTAAAGGTGAGCCGCTTAAAGCTACCAGTTATATGGCTGTTGGTTTCTATGTGGCTAAATACGTTAACAAAAAGTCAGATATGGACCTTGCTGCTAAAGGTCTAGGAGCTAAAGAATGGAACAACTCACTAAAAACCAAGCTGTCGCTACTTCCCAAGAAGCTGTTCAGAATCAGAATGAGCCGCAACTTCGGGATGAAAATGCTCACAATGACAAATCTGTCCACGGAGTGCTTAATCCAACTTACCAAGCTGGGTTACGACGCGACGCCGTTCAACCAGATATTGAAGCAGAACGCAAAAAGAGAGATGAGATTGAGGCTGGGAAAAGTTACTGTAGCCGACGTTTTGGCGGCGCAACCTGTGACGACAAATCTGCTCAAATTTATGCGCGCTTCGATAAAAATGATTGGCGTATCCAACCTGCAGAGTTTTATCGCTTCCATGACGCAGAAGTTAACACTTTCGGATATTTCTGATGAGTCGAAAAATTATCTTGATAAAGCAGGAATTACTACTGCTTGTTTACGAATTAAATCGAAGTGGACTGCTGGCGGAAAATGAGAAAATTCGACCTATCCTTGCGCAGCTCGAGAAGCTCTTACTTTGCGACCTTTCGCCATCAACTAACGATTCTGTCAAAAACTGACGCGTTGGATGAGGAGAAGTGGCTTAATATGCTTGGCACGTTCGTCAAGGACTGGTTTAGATATGAGTCACATTTTGTTCATGGTAGAGATTCTCTTGTTGACATTTTAAAAGAGCGTGGATTACTATCTGAGTCCGATGCTGTTCAACCACTAATAGGTAAGAAATCATGAGTCAAGTTACTGAACAATCCGTACGTTTCCAGACCGCTTTGGCCTCTATTAAGCTCATTCAGGCTTCTGCCGTTTTGGATTTAACCGAAGATGATTTCGATTTTCTGACGAGTAACAAAGTTTGGATTGCTACTGACCGCTCTCGTGCTCGTCGCTGCGTTGAGGCTTGCGTTTATGGTACGCTGGACTTTGTAGGATACCCTCGCTTTCCTGCTCCTGTTGAGTTTATTGCTGCCGTCATTGCTTATTATGTTCATCCCGTCAACATTCAAACGGCCTGTCTCATCATGGAAGGCGCTGAATTTACGGAAAACATTATTAATGGCGTCGAGCGTCCGGTTAAAGCCGCTGAATTGTTCGCGTTTACCTTGCGTGTACGCGCAGGAAACACTGACGTTCTTACTGACGCAGAAGAAAACGTGCGTCAAAAATTACGTGCAGAAGGAGTGATGTAATGTCTAAAGGTAAAAAACGTTCTGGCGCTCGCCCTGGTCGTCCGCAGCCGTTGCGAGGTACTAAAGGCAAGCGTAAAGGCGCTCGTCTTTGGTATGTAGGTGGTCAACAATTTTAATTGCAGGGGCTTCGGCCCCTTACTTGAGGATAAATTATGTCTAATATTCAAACTGGCGCCGAGCGTATGCCGCATGACCTTTCCCATCTTGGCTTCCTTGCTGGTCAGATTGGTCGTCTTATTACCATTTCAACTACTCCGGTTATCGCTGGCGACTCCTTCGAGATGGACGCCGTTGGCGCTCTCCGTCTTTCTCCATTGCGTCGTGGCCTTGCTATTGACTCTACTGTAGACATTTTTACTTTTTATGTCCCTCATCGTCACGTTTATGGTGAACAGTGGATTAAGTTCATGAAGGATGGTGTTAATGCCACTCCTCTCCCGACTGTTAACACTACTGGTTATATTGACCATGCCGCTTTTCTTGGCACGATTAACCCTGATACCAATAAAATCCCTAAGCATTTGTTTCAGGGTTATTTGAATATCTATAACAACTATTTTAAAGCGCCGTGGATGCCTGACCGTACCGAGGCTAACCCTAATGAGCTTAATCAAGATGATGCTCGTTATGGTTTCCGTTGCTGCCATCTCAAAAACATTTGGACTGCTCCGCTTCCTCCTGAGACTGAGCTTTCTCGCCAAATGACGACTTCTACCACATCTATTGACATTATGGGTCTGCAAGCTGCTTATGCTAATTTGCATACTGACCAAGAACGTGATTACTTCATGCAGCGTTACCATGATGTTATTTCTTCATTTGGAGGTAAAACCTCTTATGACGCTGACAACCGTCCTTTACTTGTCATGCGCTCTAATCTCTGGGCATCTGGCTATGATGTTGATGGAACTGACCAAACGTCGTTAGGCCAGTTTTCTGGTCGTGTTCAACAGACCTATAAACATTCTGTGCCGCGTTTCTTTGTTCCTGAGCATGGCACTATGTTTACTCTTGCGCTTGTTCGTTTTCCGCCTACTGCGACTAAAGAGATTCAGTACCTTAACGCTAAAGGTGCTTTGACTTATACCGATATTGCTGGCGACCCTGTTTTGTATGGCAACTTGCCGCCGCGTGAAATTTCTATGAAGGATGTTTTCCGTTCTGGTGATTCGTCTAAGAAGTTTAAGATTGCTGAGGGTCAGTGGTATCGTTATGCGCCTTCGTATGTTTCTCCTGCTTATCACCTTCTTGAAGGCTTCCCATTCATTCAGGAACCGCCTTCTGGTGATTTGCAAGAACGCGTACTTATTCGCCACCATGATTATGACCAGTGTTTCCAGTCCGTTCAGTTGTTGCAGTGGAATAGTCAGGTTAAATTTAATGTGACCGTTTATCGCAATCTGCCGACCACTCGCGATTCAATCATGACTTCGTGATAAAAGATTGAGTGTGAGGTTATAACGCCGAAGCGGTAAAAATTTTAATTTTTGCCGCTGAGGGGTTGACCAAGCGAAGCGCGGTAGGTTTTCTGCTTAGGAGTTTAATCATGTTTCAGACTTTTATTTCTCGCCATAATTCAAACTTTTTTTCTGATAAGCTGGTTCTCACTTCTGTTACTCCAGCTTCTTCGGCACCTGTTTTACAGACACCTAAAGCTACATCGTCAACGTTATATTTTGATAGTTTGACGGTTAATGCTGGTAATGGTGGTTTTCTTCATTGCATTCAGATGGATACATCTGTCAACGCCGCTAATCAGGTTGTTTCTGTTGGTGCTGATATTGCTTTTGATGCCGACCCTAAATTTTTTGCCTGTTTGGTTCGCTTTGAGTCTTCTTCGGTTCCGACTACCCTCCCGACTGCCTATGATGTTTATCCTTTGGATGGTCGCCATGATGGTGGTTATTATACCGTCAAGGACTGTGTGACTATTGACGTCCTTCCCCGTACGCCGGGCAATAATGTTTATGTTGGTTTCATGGTTTGGTCTAACTTTACCGCTACTAAATGCCGCGGATTGGTTTCGCTGAATCAGGTTATTAAAGAGATTATTTGTCTCCAGCCACTTAAGTGAGGTGATTTATGTTTGGTGCTATTGCTGGCGGTATTGCTTCTGCTCTTGCTGGTGGCGCCATGTCTAAATTGTTTGGAGGCGGTCAAAAAGCCGCCTCCGGTGGCATTCAAGGTGATGTGCTTGCTACCGATAACAATACTGTAGGCATGGGT
>NZ_CXWE01000021.1 GCF_001404515.1 Roseibium album | reverse complement strand
TCTTCGGGCTGTCCCAGCCTACATCAGATCGGACAACGGGCCGGAATTCGTTGCTCAAGCCGTCAGGGACTGGATCAACGCTGTGGGTGCCAAGACCGCGTACATCGAACCTGGTTCGCCATGGGAAAACGGATACTGCGAGAGCTTCAACGCCCGTTTCCGAGATGAACTGCTTGACGGAGAAACCTTCTACAGCCTGAAGGAAGCGCAAATCCTGATTGAACAATGGAGGAAACACTACAATACCAAGCGTCCACACAGCGCCTTGGGATACCGACCACCGGCACCGGAGACCATCATCCAGATGGACCACAGCCCAGTCATGCACTAACAATCAAAACGGACCACTCAAGTGGGGCTGATCAGAACCAATCCGACAACTACTTCAAACTCGCAATCGCGTCGGACTCGCTTAATGATACATGCCGGGTGAATCTGTCACTACCGCGAGACAATTCGACACCTGCCAGAAAATCATAACTATTGCTTTCGCCTTTACCATTCGCTTTTGCACGTATGAGCGCGATCTCCGTCTCGGTTAGGTCGATATTCCCTGAGATCCGATAAACCTTTGATTGCTTTCGGTCGATATGAATGAATTGGACCGGTTGACCATGTTCTTCCAGCGTGGTTTTAGCGGCGAAAAACCGGTCCGTTTCCCCGCTTTCGGGCTCCAATTCAATGAACAGGCTGACATTGCGTTTCTCGGTGACAAGGATCGCATCCGGTGCATTGTCAATGATCAGATCAATCGTGACTGCCGCGACATAGCCATCGCTCAGGTTGCCAGCCATATTAATCGATAAATCACCGATGAAATCCAGCTCAACTCTGACCAAGTCATTGGCAACTTTGTCTTTAAGCACGGAAGGCAAGCTTGCCGCGTAGCTAGTGACGGTAAGCATTAAAATCGCATAGAGCGGCATCGCAGCCACGCGCAGAAAACCGGCCTTGGTTTTATGCGCTTTCCAGGCCCGGAAACGCCAGTATGTGAGCGCGAATGCGGGGGTAATTATCGCTGAAACCCATATGACAAAAAGAGCAACAAAGATGATGTTCACGATTAGGACTTGAAGCGCCTCGTCGAGGAGCTCTTCCACGTAAGGCCCGTTAATCGCGCTGATCAATACATCCAGAAACAGCAAGCTGAAAAGCACGATAAAAAAGAACAACGCCTGATAGCCAAACACATAATAGCTGATCATCGCGAAATCATCTCGGCTATCAGCTTCTACGAGAACGTGTTGAGCCAAATAAGTGATGATCGTAACCGAAAAGAAGACGGGAAAAGCGGCTGTTAACAAGCCAGTGATTGAAAACGCACTGGCGAAGTTCTGATAAATGTTGCGGCTGATGTCGTCGTCAAACCAGATTAAGTCCAGTATGTTGAGAATGCCGAACGGATAGACCGCTATCACCAGCGTGAAGATAAAGCCGCCGATGGTTAGATAAGACAGCGGCAACACGTAACGTTTTTCCACGCGATCCGCCTGTAGCAGAATATCGCCGCATCGCAGCGGATGACGCAACATCAGCCAGCTCGTATTGAACATGCGTGATCCGAACCGGAGCAGCCCCTCAACCGCGTTTTCGATTTTTTCGGAGATAGTCGGATCAGGCTTGTCACTCACGGCATCACCTCAATCAATGGGAGTATTTAATCAATCGAAAAGTTGTTGATAGCTACAACTAAAACAAGATATGTGCATAAATACAAATCGAAGGGGCTATTCAGCATCATGTCCGTGGTGCGCCCTATCCTCCGCAAACACTGGGCAAGATCGAGCGCTGGCATCAAATCCTGAAGAATCCGCATCCTGCCGGAAACTACTTCCTGCCCGGTGATCTCAACGTCAGCATCGAGCGCTATTACAATCATCACCGCTACCATTAGAGTCTCGGTAACACGAAGCCGCCTGCAAGTGTGCTGTCCAGACAAAGGTTTGAGTTTTCGGGCTGAGAAGGGACGCCCCGAAGCACCGAGCGATGTTTCATAAGGCACGTTATGCAAATCCAGGGCAGGGGCTCAATCAAGGGCAAATCGGATGGGGAGAGTATTGCTTCCGTAATCTGTTTTTTGTCCGCTTTGAACCAGAGGCCACCCCGCGGCCCTCACACTCTCCCGCGAAGAAGGGGCAAGCTTAGGCAGAAAGCGGACATACGACACCGAGTCGTCGATCGCAATGAAAGTTCGATGCTACCGCCCGCTTGTATGAGCTTGAGGAAGTCCACCCTTACACCAATGGATGCGACCCTGCTTAATCCAGAAATGACACCTGCACTTGTTTTGTTGATGTACTGACGGCTTGACCGTTGGTCGCATCCAAAAGTCTTCCGAAACTGTCCAGCGCGGTCGCTGATTGGGGTTCAAGGAGAGATTGATGAGCTCTCCGCAACCACCAGGGCATCTGAGGCACACCCATTTTTTGACACCACCGCTTTCTACGATTGTGAGGCGCTGATCTACGATTGATGAATTATCCGGTAAGGACGGGCTACGGTCGGTCAATAGGTCAAAGCGCAGCAACCGGAGATGGCGGAGAAGTTGCGTAATCTGGCGTTTCATGTCAGCTCACCATCTCCAAAAAAGGTTGCACATCCGCCCGACCGAGCGTCTCTGCCTGGTAGCAACAAGGACAGCCGATTCGTGACTCGACCAACGGCCTGCGTTCGTCTCGTGCGTGAAAGCGCCGCATGCGCGTGGGCAACATACCGTCGGCTCCTGCAAGTCCCGTCACGCCTGCGAGCCACTCATTGACCGCCATGGTTGCTGCTTCGGTCGTGAAGGTGACGACTGCCGGCGATGGGTCGCCTTCTCCCAGGACGTATGCTTCCTCTTTTAGACGCTGATAAGCGTCAGAATCATTCCGTCTAAGCGCTTCTTCACGCGCGTGGCGCGGATCGACATAGTCGCCACAGAGAAGGCAGGGATGGCCGGGCACAAGCGTCGATACACGGGCGAAGAGATCGTATGCGGTGTCTGTCCGTCGCTGCATGGCAAGTCCCACGTCGATCACGGGGATGCCGTAGAATCGAGCAAAACGGTTCAGCAACAGTCGGCCGGCATGATCGTCCGTACAGCAGAAGACCACATCGCAGGCTTTGAGCGCATCCCATGTTGCCGGATGCCCAGCCCAGGCATTTACTGAGACCAATGTCATTCCAAGGCCGGATTCCAAGACAGTTCGCGTGTGAATGGAAGTTTTCGGCATCTTCGCATCAACATCTGAGCGCCGTGCACCATGGAGGCGATTGAGATTGGTCTCGTCCACAACATCCTTGTCGAATTGAACCGCTTCATCGACGCCGAGCCGCAATAGGAGTGGCAGGAGTGCGCTCCCCGTAGCGCCCCCGCCCGCAATTCCACACCGAAAGCCAGACACCTGCCGCGACGCCTCCTTACCGAACAGCCGAACCTGACGATCCAAAAAAGCCTCCGGAGACCCCTTGAGACCCGAGATACGCAAGCGCGGTCCGGAATGCAGGATCCTGCCGATGTCGACGAACTTGTCTGTCTGCGTCCAGATGCGTGCGGATATGCTGCCATTCCCGGCGATGAGAATGCTGATCAGCCCTGGCATCCCCTTCAAAAGGGCGGTACGGGCAAGCTCAGCTTCGTTGCGGTCATCCTGTTCAGAAAATTTTGCTTTGCCTTTCGGGTGCGTATGCACAAGGGCCGGTACGAGACCCGCTGTCTTGGCGTCGTTCAACAGCCGGATGAAACCATCAGTCTGCCAAGTGACATGCCGTCCCGAAGCAGAGTCAAGAGCGTCGCCACCGATCTTGTCAAACTTGTGCGAAACCAAACGCAGACGCGACATCTTGGTCCAAGGGTCCGTTTCGATGTTGGCGATGCCAAAGAGCATGTAGGCCGAACGCTCTGATTCGGCCCCTTGCGTCAGCAGGGACCGGATTTGTGCCTCGTGCGGGTCCAACAGGATGAGATCCAAGGTCACCATCAGGCCCGAGCCTCCACCAGAGCTGTCCGCACGCGGGCAACCATGGTGTGAAGACCATCGATGCCAGGGCGCCAAGCGTTATTGTGCCGCGACCAGCGCTGCCAGACGCGACCGCCGAAGTGGTGCTCAACGGTACAGGCTTTGGGCACCTGCCCTGTGCCCGCCAAAGAAAGCTTCGGTGAGACATAGAACATATCGGGCGGGCAGTCGGGATAGCCATTGGGCAGCAGGATCAGAACGTCGGCGATCTCGCAGTTAAACTTCCCAAAGGGCAACTTCACCGACTTCAAGATGATGCCGGTATTGCCACCTTCTGCGATAACGTCGAAGCCGTAGCCGCGACCGGTAAGGTAGGTCTGATCCTTCGACGGAATAGCATCCCCCTCCGTTGTCTGATCAATGAGTGACACGAAGCGTTCAACCCCTGCGTCGGCCAAGTTGATTACGTCAGTATCAGTGATTTTCTTGTCATGCTGCCCCGGAATTTCCTGCCAGAGATTGTAGTTGGCTGACAGCTTAGCCAGCTTGCGCAGCACGAAGCCACTGATGCAGGCCTGAGGCCATTCGAGATCGGCGTCGTCGATCTTGAACTTGAAGCTCCGATCAGAACGGGCGACCAGCACCTTCTCGGCACCGCGACCACGCAGATCATAACTTTCGTCAAGCCGGATGTCTTCAAAGTCACCATTGGGCAGAATGGCAATGGCTACATGCTCGTCGACGGGACGCCCGCCGGCGGCCTCGATCAGTTGGCGCCCGAGAACCTTCGGGTCATCGAAGACGCACTTGTTGAATTTAAGGCTCTCATCGGCGATGAGAACCGGAAAACGAGGAGTGTTTCCTTGCGGTTTCATGTTTGATTTCCTTGTGTTGTTTGAGGCCGCAAACGCCATGTCTGCGCCTTCACAAGGACAATCGCGGTGTCAGGTGGAATCCGGTAAGCCGGTTCCAATTTTTTTTCTGAGGAAGCCCGACGGCAGCGGGTTACAGATGAAAAAATAGGGGCAACGGGCGCATCGGTCGCTTCGAATTGGTGGAAACCGCCCCTCTAGAATGGCGATCGATGCATCCGCGATCTTGGCTTTCTTGTTCTCGAGCTGCGCACTTTTCATTGACAGTCGATCTTGCGATCGACCAGTCAAATAAACAAATTCCGCTTCGCCGCGACCGTCAGCAGCAATCTGAAAAGCTGCTGCATCAAGCGCGGTAACAGCGGTGCTTGTCTTGCGCCCTGTTCGGATGCGCCGGAACACGGTGGTGTGTCCCGTCTCGATCTCTTCATGAGCTGTCACTACGACTTCTACGTCGCCGAACCGGAGCGAAAGGGATTGCGGTACACGCCTGGTTTCACTCTCCTTCAGCCGAAAGAAGAATTGTAGCAACTCGTCGGAAATTTGCCGATATTCCGAAGCGTAGCCGTGTCTAGTCGGTCCATGGGCAGTCCATGCGGTGTCCACAATGGCCTTCAATTCGGTTTCGTTCGTTACGTCATTGCGGCGACCGGTGAGTTCATCAATAATGATCAGCCCCACTTGAGTGGTCCGTTTTGATTGTTATTGCAAGACTGGGCTTTG
>NZ_CXWE01000020.1:2500-6646 GCF_001404515.1 Roseibium album | reverse complement strand
TTGGTTGCGGGAGCAGGATTTGAACCTGCGACCTTCAGGTTATGAGCCTGACGAGCTACCGGACTGCTCCATCCCGCGTTATTTTTGTGTGCTCGGGAACCGAAGTTTCCGGCGAGGGCTTTGTTTGCCCGGTCATTTTTGTTTAGCGCGTCCTCGATCCTTTCGGATCTGCGGGCGTCGCGTGGGCTGCTCCATCTGGGGCATGCCCTGGAATTTTGTTGCCTTGGATGCTGCGCTGTTAAGGGACAAGAGTTCCGAAGCGCAGCGAAGGCAAGCGCAAGTGCGCGCCGGCCACTTTTGGCCGCCCCAAAAAGCCTGGATTTGGGAGGCCAGGGCGAAGCCCGATGCGGCCGTGAGCGCTATGTTGAAGAGATGCGCGCTCAAGCAGCCGATAGGCGGTAGCGCACTAAAAATGTCAAACTGCGTTTTGCAGGCCTGGCGACGACCTACTCTCCCACACCTTAAGATGCAGTACCATTGGCGCTGGGGAGTTTCACGGCCGAGTTCGGGATGGGATCGGGTGGGGGCTCCCCGCTGAGGCCACCAGGCCGGCGAAGCGCAGTTTGCTTTTCCCTCACGGCCGCACCGCGCTTTTCAAGCGCTGGCCTGCGGGAGCGCGCCCTGACCGGGCGGCGGCCGCTTGGCCTTGCGAAGCTTGCGCTTCGAACTGTGTTTCCACGAGGGGTAAAACTGGTCTTGGTTTGATCATTTCAAACGCACTCAAGTAGCCGCTAGGCGGTAGTGCACTTAAAATGATCGTTTCAAAGCGCCTTTGGCGCTTTTAAAAGATGAGCATTGACTAATGAGAGGATCAAGCCAAACGAGCTATTAGTAAAGCTAAGCTTCATGCGTTGCCACACTTCCACACGCTTCCTATCGACGTGGTGGTCTTCCACGGCTCTTCAGGGAGAACTGGTTTTGAGGTGGGTTTCCCGCTTAGATGCTTTCAGCGGTTATCCCTTCCGTACATAGCTACCCTGCAATGCGGCTGGCGCCACAACAGGTCCACCAGAGGTACGTCCATCCCGGTCCTCTCGTACTAGGGACAGATCCTCTCAATTCTCCTACACCCACGGCAGATAGGGACCGAACTGTCTCGCGACGTTCTGAACCCAACTCACGTACCACTTTAATTGGCGAACAGCCAAACCCTTGGGACCTGCTCCAGCCCCAGGATGTGATGAGTCGACATCGAGGTGCCAAACAATGCCGTCGATATGGACTCTTGGGCATCATCAGCCTGTTATCCCCGGCGTACCTTTTATCCGTTGAGCGATGGCCCTTCCACGAGGGACCACCGGATCACTATGGCCGACTTTCGTCTCTGCTCGACTTGTCAGTCTCGCAGTCAGGCAGGCTTATGCCATTGCACTCAACGAGCGATTTCCGACCGCTCTGAGCCCACCTTCGCGCGCCTCCGTTACCATTTGGGAGGCGACCGCCCCAGTCAAACTACCCGCCACACACGGTCCCGGATATTGTTGTACCGCGGTTAGATATCCATGACGACAAGGGTGGTATTTCAAGGGTGACTCCACCTCAGCTGGCGCCAAGGCTTCAACGTCTACCACCTATCCTACACATGTCGTGACGAATACCAGTGTGAAGCTGTAGTAAAGGTGCACGGGGTCTTTCCGTCTGACCGCAGGAACCCCGCATCTTCACGGGGAATTCAATTTCACTGAGTCTATGCTGGAGACAGCGGGGAAGTCGTTACGCCATTCGTGCAGGTCGGAACTTACCCGACAAGGAATTTCGCTACCTTAGGACCGTTATAGTTACGGCCGCCGTTTACTGGGGCTTCAATTCGGTGCTTGCACACCTCCTCTTAACCTTCCAGCACCGGGCAGGCGTCAGACCCTATACGTCGCCTTGCGGCTTCGCAGAGCCCTGTGTTTTTGATAAACAGTCGCCACCCCCTGGTCTGTGCCACCCCAATCCGGTTGCCCGGACCGAGGTCTCCCTTCTCGCGAACTTACGGGAGCATTTTGCCGAGTTCCTTCAGCATAGTTCTCTCAAGCGCCTTGGTATTCTCTACCAGTCCACCTGTGTCGGTTTCGGGTACGGTTTATAAAGTGGAGCTATTTCCTGGAACACATTCGCTGCACCCCCAATCCAATAAGGAGATACAACACACTGCATCCGTCACTACCACCAAGCTGCAGAATATTAACTGCATTCCCATCGACTACGCCTTTCGGCCTCGCCTTAGGGGCCGGCTAACCCTGCGCCGATTAGCGTTGCGCAGGAACCCTTGGACTTTCGGCGAGCGGGTCTCTCACCCGCTTTATCGTTACTCATGTCAGCATTCGCACTTCTGATATCTCCAGGACCCCTCACAGGTATCCCTTCGCAGACTTACAGAACGCTCCGCTACCGCGCATCATAAGATGCACCCGCAGTTTCGGTGTATGGCTTGAGCCCCGGTACATTTTCGGCGCGGGACCCCTTATTTAGACCAGTGAGCTGTTACGCTTTCTTTAAATGATGGCTGCTTCTAAGCCAACATCCTGGTTGTTTTGGGAGTCCTACATCCTTTCCCACTTAGCCATAACTTAGGGACCTTAACTGGCGGTCAGGGTTGTTTCCCTCTCCACAATGGACGTTAGCACCCACTGTGTGTCTGCCGGATAGTACTTCTCGGTATTCGGAGTTTGGTTAGGATCAGTAAGGCGGTAAGCCCCCATAGCCCATCCAGTGCTCTACCCCCGAGAGTATTCATCCGACGCTCTACCTAAATAGATTTCGCGGAGAACCAGCTATTTCCGAGTTTGATTGGCCTTTCACCCCTAGCCACAGCTCATCCCCGACTTTTTCAACAGGCGTGGGTTCGGTCCTCCAGTGCGTGTTACCGCACCTTCAACCTGGCCATGGCTAGATCACTCGGTTTCGGGTCTAATCCAACGAACTAAAACGCCCTGTTCAGACTCGCTTTCGCTACGCCTACACCTATCGGCTTAAGCTTGCTCGTTAAATTAAGTCGCTGACCCATTATACAAAAGGTACGCTGTCAGGCTTGCGCCCTCCAACTGTTTGTAGGCATCCGGTTTCAGGATCTGTTTCACTCCCCTCGTCGGGGTGCTTTTCACCTTTCCCTCACGGTACTTGTTCGCTATCGGTCGACAAGGAGTACTTAGGCTTGGAGGGTGGTCCCCCCATGTTCAGACAGGATTTCACGTGTCCCGCCCTACTCAAGGACTATAAGAATTTCTACCCGTAAGGGGCTGTCACCCACTAAGGCCCGACTTTCCAGACGGTTCCGGTTCTTATCCTATAGCCACTGGCCTGGTCCGCGTTCGCTCGCCACTACTAGCGGAGTCTCGGTTGATGTCCTTTCCTCCGGGTACTTAGATGTTTCAGTTCCCCGGGTTTGCTCCCTTGCGGGTACTCCATACGGAGTGGGTTTCCCCATTCGGAAATCGCCGGATCAAAGCTTATTCGCAGCTCCCCGACGCTTATCGCAGCGTATCACGTCCTTCATCGCCTCTTGTCGCCAAGGCATCCACCGAATGCCCTTAAGACACTTGATCACTCTCATTATCAATGCTCATCAATGGCCTGCCATCCACAAGCAAAACTCCCGGGTACCTTTTACACCCAGGCGCAAGCCAGCTTCAAACAAACCGATCATTGATTAATTAAGACCAGTTTCACGAGATTTCTTTGATTGCCATGCGGTCAAGCTGACAAACCACTTAATCGTGGAGCCCTGCATTGGTTTCCCGCGCTACCGCGCTTCGCGCCACTTGAGCGCCAACACAGAGATCAAAAAAATCTTCTCTTCAACGATGTCAAGAACAAGCGATGATCAGAACAATCATCGCAAAACGGTTTCTTCTTCAAAAACAAGCTTGTTTTCCTTGCAATCACGGCTGAGCGAGCCTGCGGCTCTAGCCTCCGCTGCGCTCCGGAACTCCCGTTCCAGGCAAACCATGAGCAAGCAACCCGGCGAACCAAACACGCGCTCAAGCAGGCGATAGCCGCTAGCGCAAGAATAATGGTGGAGCCTTACCCGTTTGCCCGCAGATCCGAAGGATCAAGGACAAACAAATCATAATGTCGGCTGGCGACACCATGAACGAAGTGAATGGTGGAGCCAGACGGGATCGAACCGACGACCTCATGCTTGCAAAGCACGCGCTCTCC
>NZ_CXWE01000019.1 GCF_001404515.1 Roseibium album | reverse complement strand
TGGATCCTCCGTTTTCCTAAACATAACGGCGGACCACTTCAAAGGGGGAGGATCAGTGATTCATAGGCTTCCATCTGAATTGATGGAGGCGTTGATGGCGCGTATTTTGAGTTCTGACCTGCGGCGCCGGGTGATTGAAGCGATCGAAGGCGGTGTTTCGACACGTGCTGCAGCCCGCCGCTTTTCGATCGGAGTATCTACCGCAGGCAGTTGGCATCGGCATTGGCGCAAAACGGGCAGTTACGAGGCGCTGCCTTGAGGCGGCAGGGCGGGGTCGGTCCTTGATGCTCATGAAGCGTTCTTGTGTACCCCTCCGGTGAAGGCCGCATTGCTGGCGTAGGCTGAAGCCTGTCAGTCCTAGTGATAGCACTAGGAGTAGTCATATGACGAAGCAGCATATTGAGTAATCACGTCGGTTGAGCGTCGCCGGCGATGGTCGCAGCCGGATAAGGAGCGGCTCGTCGCTGCCTGCCTTGAGCTAGGTGTGAGCGTATCAGAGGTTGCCCGGGCAGTGGGTTGTCATGTGAGCCAGTTACTTCGGTGGCGCAAGCAACTCTGCACGATTTCCGATGACCGGACGGCGGCAGATCACGGGACACTTGCACCGGCACCTTCTACGAAGTTTGTCCCTGTGACGATATCGGATGCTGGGTCCTTGCCGGCTCCTGGTCAATCGCCGGACCCCGCTCCGCCGCAACGTGCACGTCGCAAGCCGAGCGTTGTGACGATCGAGTTAGGCCGGGGCAAGCGGGTACGGGTCGACGGTGATATCGACACGGAAGCCTTGGGGCGTATTCTCGATCTTCTAGAACGGCGATGATCCCGGTTCCGAGCGGTGTGAAGGTCTGGCTTGCGACGGGCCATACGGATATGCGCAGAGGCTTTCCCGGGCTGTCGCTGATGGTCCAGGAGACATTAAGGCAGGATCCGATGAGCGGGCACCTGTTTGTTTTCCCCGATCGGAGCGGAGGCTTAATCAAGGTGATCTGGCACGATGGCCAGGGGGCTTGCCTGTTTACGAAGAAGCTGGAACGCGGTCGGTTCATCTGGCCATCGGCAGCGGACGGGACGGTATCCATCACCCCGGCCCAGCTCGGTTATCTGCTGGAAGGCATCGACTGGCGTATGCCGCAAAAAACCTGGAGGCCGAGTTCTGCCTGATAGTGGAAAGCGCTGACATGGTGGGAACGAATTTGGTTCCATCCCGCCATGCTCGATGCGGCTGAACACCTTCCCGACGACCTTGCCAGCGCACACGCGATGATCCTCGCTGAGCGTACGGCCCGCCGTGAAGCTGAGGCACTCGCTGACCGTGCCCAGGCGGTGAACTCGCATTCGGAGGCCCTGATCGCCCGGCTGAAGCTGGAGATCGAGAAGCTCAAGCGCGAGATCTATGGACACCGTTCGGAGCGCAAGGCCCGCCTTCTGGATCAATTGGAATTGCAGCTCGAAGAGCTGGAAGCCGATGCTGCCCAGGACGAACTGGCGGCAGGGGACTCGGCACGATCATCGACCGTTAAAGCGTTTGAACGGAAGCGCCCGTCAAAAAAACCGTTTCCGGAGCATCTAACGCGTGAGCGTGTGATTTTTGCCACTCCGGAGAGCTGTCCATGCTGCGGATCCTCGAAGCTGGCAAAGCTCGGTGAGGACTTCACCGAGACGCTGGAAGTGATCCCACGCCAGTGGAAAGTGATCCAGACCGTGCGGGAGAAGTTCACCTGCCGGGAGTGCGAGAAGATCACTCAGCCGCCAGCTCCGTTCCATATGACGCCGCGCGGCTTTGCCGGTCCGAACCTCTTGGCGATGATCCTCTTCGAGAAGTTTGCGCAGCACCAGCCGCTGAACCGGCAAAGCGAGCGTTATTCGCGCGAGGGCATCGATCTGAGACTGTCGACGCTGGCCGACCAGGTCGGCGCCTGCGCGGTGGCACTCAAGCCGGTCCATTCGCTAATCGAGGCGCATGTACTCGGTGCTGAACGCCTTCACGGTGACGACACCACTGTGCCGATCCTGGCCAAAGGCAAGACCGATACCGGTCGCATCTGGACTTTTGTCCGCGACGATCGCCCGTTCGGCGGGCAATCCCCGCCGGCAGCCCTTTACTATGCTTCTTCCAACCGGCGCCAGGAACATCCCGAGCGCTATCTGAAGAGCTTCACCGGCATTCTACAAGCTGATGCCTACAGCGGTTACAATCCGCTATTCCAGGTGGACCGGGATCCTGGTCCGCTGACCCAGGCACTGTGTTGGTCACATGCGCGCCGCAAGTTCTTCGTGCTTGCCGACATCGCCGCCAACGCCAGGCGCAGGAAGAACGCTGCACCGATCTCACCGATTGCGCTGTGGGCGGTCACACGCATCGATGCCCTCTTCGACATCGAGCGCGAGATCAACGGGCTCGCTGCCGGCGAACGCCTGGAGCGGCGGTGCAGGGACGGCGCTCCGCTCGCCGAAGGTCTTGAGGAATGGCTGAGGACTGAACGGGGTAAGCTGTCGCGAAGCTCCTCGGTTGCCGAAGCGATCGATTACATGCTGAAGCGTTGGGACGGCTTCACCACCTTTCTTCACGACGGCCGGATCTGCCTGACGAACAATGCGGCCGATTGGGCACTGCGCGGCTTCGCCCTCGGCAGGAAGTCATGGCTGTTTGCCGGATCGGATCGCGGTGCCGACCGCGCCGCCTTCATGGCGACACTGCTCAACACGGCAATGCTCAATGACGTCGACCCGCAAGCCTGGCTTGCCGATGTCCTCGCCCGCATCGCCGAAACGCCCGTTTCCAGAGTCGAGGGACTGGTGCCCTGGAACTGGGAACCGCGTACTCCGGCATCGGCACCAGGGTCATGATGCAGAACGAACAGAACGCCCGGTTGCTCATCAAGCTTGATGACATCGAACCCCTGATCTGGCGCCGGGTTGAAGTTCCGCTCGCCATGAGTCTGAAGGGGCTGCACGACGTTATCCAGGCTGTCATGCTGTTTGAGGACTTCCACCTTTTTGAATTTGAGGCCGGTGACAGGTTCTATGATGTCCGTGACACTGCCGAGGACTTCGGCCACAAGACCTATGCCGCGAAGAATGTCCGCATTCGAACGCTCATCGACCGCGGCATCACCACCTTCGCCTATATCTATGACTTCGGCGACAACTGGCGCCACACCCTCATCGTTGAAGCTGTTGAGGATGCCGATCCCGTATACGAGTATCCTCGCTTCCTGGAAGGCGAAAACCGTGCTCCGCCGGAAGACGTTGGCGGGACCTTCGGCTTCGCGGACTTCCTGGAGGCGATGTCAAAGCCACGCCACCCGCAAAATCGCGAGCTGGTGCGGTGGTATGGCAGTCGCTTTGACACGAACGATATCAGCGTCGACCTGATCAACCAGCGCATCGTCCAGCTCGCTCGGCGCCGAACACTCGGCAAAGCCGGCTTTGCCAAAAGCCAGAACAAGCAGCACTGATCGGGAACTGACCGCGCCGCGGTCTTCGCCGGATGCTTACGTTCTTGTTGGGCTTGATCGCGGAACAGGCCGACATCACTCTCGCGGAGATGGTCAAGCGCCTTGAGGGAGAACGCTCCTTGAGGGTTGGACCTTCGACGATCTGGTATTTTCTCCACCGCCGGGGCATCATGTTCAAAAAAAGATAACGCATGCGAGCGAACAAGGTCGACCCGATGTCCTGAGACGGCGCGAGGCCTGGTTCCGCGATCAGCTCGACTGGAACCCGGATAAATTGATCTTCATCGATGAAACCGGCGGGTCAACCAAGATGGCGCGTCTTTATCGCCGCTCACTGCGCGGCGAGCGATGCCGAGCGTCCGTCCCGCATGGACATTAGAAGACGACAACCTTCGTTGGGGCCTTGCGACGATCCGGCATGACAGCGCCCATGGTGCTCGACGGTCTCATGCATGGAGCGGCCTTCCTTGCTTATGTCGAGCAAGTCTTGGTCCCGACCCTAAAGCCCCACGATATCGTCATCATGGACAATCTTCCTGCCCACAAACCAGTTGCCATTCGTGAAGCAATTGAAAAAGCAGGCGCAAAGCTGCGGTTTTTGCCACCCTACAGCCCAGACTTCAATCCAATCGAGATGGCCTTTTCGAAACTCAAAGCCATCCTAAAGGGCGCCGCATGCCGAACAATCGAGGAACTATGCAAACCATCGGAAGCGCAATCGACCGGATCAAACCAATCGAATGTCAGAACTACTTCAATGCCGCTGGATATGACCCCGTATGACGTCAAAACGCTCTAAGTTGACGTAAAATGAGCTGTGACCCGCAGTGTTGAAGCGTGCAGCAATTAGAAATTCGGGCTTTTGCGTTGTGGTGCCACTATGCCGTTTGTGGTGGCAATTCAGGTTGAACTGTGGGGGGGCAGCTCAGACCGTAAGCGCGATTCAACGCCGCTTGGAATTGATTTTACTTCGCGGCAAAGGAGGTGCACACCATGCTGGCGGCAAGTCAATCAGCGGAGCTTTAAATTTTTGAACAAGACCACCAGTCGACTTTCGGAATAAACTGACTGCATCTGAAAGTCGTTCTGGATCAGGAAATTGCTCACGGCAGGTAGCGTGCTTTCTTTGCTTTGACCCCTTTCAAAGCCGCAGTCGACTGAAATAAATCCAGTCTTCGACAGTGTCTGGCGTGCGCCTTGAAGGATCTCGGGTTCAGCCCCTTCGGCTTCAAGTTTCAATAGGGTAACCCTGTCGATGTTCTCGCGTTCGCAAAACGTGTCCAATGAGATCGCAGCGACCATCGTTGTTTCATCGAACCCCTGAAATGCAATGACCGAGGAATCCGCAGTACTGGATTTGTTGAACAACTCCAACTGGGTGTCTTCAAACCACAATGCAGCGTTCACACACCGTTTTCCCGGATTGTTCAATCCGCAGACTTCAAATTCAGGGCGGCCCGGCTCGAAAGCGATATAGTCGAGATGGCTGAGCCTCTTGGCTAGCAGCACCCCGATCTCGCCGACATTGGCTCCACAATCGATAACGACACCGCCAGCATCGAAATCGACATTCTGAAACATGTACTCGCTAGCCAACTGGCTAAGGCGCGCGCCAATACCCTTCTTATATTTTTCGAGCCTGTGCTGACTGAGTATGTAAATTTCATCACCTGCCGAATCGCAGACCTGGAAGCAATCTCCCTTCCAATCAACCTTCAGGCCCCACTTCTTAAGTTTGAGGTTGTACTTGAATGCCTTGGAGAATGCCTCCGGGTCTTCAAGCTTCCACATCCAGTTGTCGTAAATCTTTGTTAAACTTGGTATTTTCAAGATGAAGTGTCCCACCTCAAGCGCTATAAAGCAATGCCGAATACTCGGCGCAAATTTCGTCTCGACCGACTCGCGAGGCATTTCCGCCTGATGAAGTGCCCAATCTACTCATTTGTGTTCTATCGCTAACAATCATTTTGATAGACCCCACCAATCCGTCCACATCGCCACACTCCGAAAGCAACCCCGTCTTGCCGTGCTCGATCAGCCAGCTTGGTCCTTGTGAGGCCGTTGCAACGACTGGAAGGCCTGCATTCCATCCCTCCAGAACGACATTTCCGAGTGGCTCATCGTCAGACGGACAAACAAGGATGTCAGCTGCAAGAAGGAAAGGCGAGGGGTCGCGATGCCAGCCGAGAAAATGTGTACGGTTCTCAACGCCCAGATCGCGCGCGAGGCGTTGCATCTCCTCCAGAAGGTCGCCGTCGCCGATGAGCCAGGCGTGAATGGTCTCGGGTAGTTGCGCGAGTGCCTTGATGATCAGGTCGAACCGCTTACGTTCCACGAACCGACCGAGTGCTATCAGAACGGTCGCGTCCTTCGGCGTATCGAACTCCGCGCGGCACACGGGCTGGAGGCTGTCCGGCAGGGGATCCACGAAATTGCTGATCATATGCGCCCGGTCGGCGGGCCAACCGGCCTCGACCGCCTGCCGGACGATTTCAGGCGTGTTGCCGATCAGATGCTCAACATTGCCATAAGTGTGGAAACCGTCCGGAAAGTCGCCGAGGCGCAGGAAGGTGCGCATATCGGGGCCGGGTTTCGGCAACCACTTGCTGGCCGGGCTCATCCAGCCGAGGGTCGCTTTCGCACCGAAATTCTTGATCTCGCGGGCAATACCCCAGCGCACGAAGTGGCGCTTCAGATGCGAGCGGCTGAACTTCAGTTCCCGGACCGTGCAGTGTTCGGCGAGTTCATCGCGCCACGGTCTGTCGTGCCGGATGAAGGCGATCTGTTCGACGCCGCGCTTCGCCAGCGCCCGCGACAGCCTTACGAAAAACTTCTCTGCGCCACCGTCGACGCCAAGATGAATGTGGGCAAGTTTTGTCGAGCGCTGTGCCACGTCAGTTGCCATCGATCACGTCATAGTAGTTGTGTGCGCGGCCAAGCAGTCCGCGCAGGTTTCCCGACCCTTTCATCAGGCGGATGAGCCCGTAGTAAAAGAGTTTTTCCCCCCGCTGGCGCGCGAACGGTTTCAGGCAGAAGCCGAACAAAGTGGCAAGCAGTCCAAAGACCATGCGCCGCGTGCTCTTGGGAATGAAATGCAGCGCCGCCTTGCCTCTCCCCTCACGCAACACGATGTTGAATGCGCCCGAAGTTGCTGCCATGTGCATCCTGCTGAGCAGCCGCTTGGTGGTTACGCGGGAGGCGGGAATGTCTTCTTCGACAAAGGCATCGTCGACCCAGATCATCTTGGCACCGGCCGCATGGGTCCGGCGGAAAAAGTCAATGTCCTCGCTGCCGAAGGTCAGGCGCTCGTCAAAGCGCAGTCCCAGCCCGTCTGCACGGATTATTCTTGCGTTGATCAGCACGTTGTTGGTGGGCGCTTCGGTGATCTCGGTTCCGGTTGGCCGGGGTTTGAGGAGTTGCGACTTCCACCAGTGCGGCGCAGGTTTTTCGTAGATGCGGCGGACAGGCCCGTTGGCTACCTCGGCTGAAAATGTTTTGCAGGCTTGCAGCAGTTTTTCGATCCAGTCGGGCTCTGCGCGCTCATCGTCATCGATCAGCGCGACCCAATCCGGATCGTGTTCCAGCGCGGCCTCCAGCGCCGTGTTGCGCGCAAAGGGAATGCCCCTGCGCCCCTCGTGATAGAAGAAGACCGGGATCTGCAGAACCGACGTCGCCTCTTCGGCCGAAGCGCCGGTGAAGTAGGGTTTGGGATCGTTTTCCACCACCACGATCGAAAGCTCGGTGCTTTCCGGACCGACAAGCCGATCGAGGCTTGCAAGGCACGCCTTGAGCATGTTCGGGCGTTGCGCTGTGCACACGGCAATGACCAGTTTCTGGGTCATGAAGTAGATTTGATCCTTCCGGTTGGCGGCAAAGGTCCTTCGCATGAGCCGGACCCCGGGTTCGGGCAGGGGTTTGGCGCAACTGGGACGCACTGTCAAAGGATTTCGTCAGTCAGCCTTCCCAGAGAGCGACGCCCACGCTACGGTCTGTCGCGAGGGTATGCACCCGGGCCCTTTGAACGATTGCGTATTCGCAACAGTGTTTGGGAGGACACGAATGAAGGGAATGATGATGCACCGTCCGCTGAAAATAGCGGACATCATCACCTTTGCCGCGGAAAACTATCCGCTCGGTGAACTCGTCTCCGTTCGAACCGAAGGTGATATCCACAAAACGACCTACCGAGAAACGGCGCGTCGCACCGCGCAGCTGGCCCATGGTCTGAAGTCACTGGGGGTAGCGCAGGGCGACCGGATCGCGACACTTGCCTGGAACGGCTACAGGCATTTCGAACTTTACTACGCGATCTCCGGTATTGGTGCGGTCTGTCACACAATCAATCCGCGGCTTTCAGCCGAGCAGATGATTTACATCATCAATCACGCGCAGGACCGGATCATCTTCTGCGACACCACATTCGTGCCTATCATCGAGAAACTGCGCGACCAGCTGCCGAATGACCTGCGCGTTGTCATCATGACCGACAGGCAACACATGCCACAGACTTCGATGGAAGATGTGCTGTGTTACGAAGAGCTGCTGGAGGGACAACCTCAGGACATCGACTGGCCGGATTTCGATGAGAATGAAGCAGCGGGTCTTTGCTATACCTCCGGCACCACGGGAAACCCCAAGGGGACGCTCTTTTCGCACCGTTCGACGGTACTGCACGCCTTTATGCTGTGCGTAACGATTCCGAAGGTTCTGCAGGAAGGTGGCCGCATATTGCCGGTGGTGCCACTCTTTCATGTGAATGCGTGGGGGCTGCCCTATGCAGCTCCGCTCTCCGGAGCAAGCCTGGTGTTTCCGGGCGGCGCGCTCGACGGCAAAAGCCTGTTTGATCTGCTCGACAGGGAAAAGGTCTATTCTGCATGGGGTGTGCCGACTGTCTGGCTCGGCCTGATGAATGAAATCACGCAGAGAGGCAACTTGCCGGATGGCTTTGGTGATGTCGTGATCGGAGGTTCCGCAGCGCCGCGCGCGCTCATTGAGGCTTTTGAGACGAAGGGCGTGAACGTCTGTCACGCCTGGGGCATGACAGAAATGAGCCCGGTCGGCACCCAGTGCAACCTGCCGCCGGATATGGCGGATCTGCCGCTTGAAAAACGTATCGATCGCAAGCAGTCCCAGGGGCGCGGTGTGTTCGGCGTGGATATGAAAATCGTCGACGATGCGGGCAATCGATTGCCGCATGACGGCAAGTCACAAGGGCATCTCTATGTGCGCGGCAATACGATCACCTCCGGCTATTTTGAAGATCCGGAGGCTTCAAAACCTGTGTTCGATCAGGATGGATGGTTCTGTACGGGCGATATTGCCAAGATCGATCCGCAAGGGTTTTTGCAGATCACCGACCGGTCGAAGGATCTGATCAAGTCCGGCGGCGAATGGATCAGTTCGCTCGATCTTGAGAACATTGTCATGTCCCATCCAGGCGTCGCCAATTGTGCGGTGATCGCCGTGCCGGATTCCAAATGGGACGAAAGGCCGTTGCTGATTGTCGTTCCCCGGGAGGATGCGCAGCCGCAGGAGGACGAGTTGCGCGGGCTTCTCATGGCCAAGCTCGCAAAATGGCAGGTGCCTGACGAAATTGTCTTCGTGGATCAGCTTCCCCTTACTGCGACAGGCAAGGTTTCCAAGCTGACACTCAGAAAACAGCGTGCCGAGGGCAATTTATGACCCCGGATGCTCTTTTTGGACTTTCTGGAAAAACGGCACTTGTCACCGGTGGCGCGACAGGGGTTGGTCGTATGGCGGCCGAAGGACTGGTTGCTGCCGGTGCCAGGGTTTTCATCGCAAGCCGAAAGGAAGAGGCCTGCGAGGCAGCCGCGGATGATTTGAATGCCGCCGGTTACTCCGGACGGGCAGAGGGTTTTGGCGGGGACGTCGCAACCGAGCAGGGCATTGATGCCCTGGCTGCCGAAATCGGCAATCGTACAGAAAAGCTCGACATATTGATGAACAATGCCGGCACCAGTTGGGGCACGCCGCTGGGCGAGTTTCCATATTTCGCCTGGGAACGGGTCATGCAGCTCAATGTGACAGGTTTGTTCCATCTGACCCAGAAACTCCTGCCCCTGCTGGAAACTGCAGCAAGCGATGACGATCCCGCGCGCGTCGTCAATGTCGGATCCGTCATGGGGGAATTGCCGCATGGCGATCGTGCATACAGCTACGCAGCCTCCAAGGCGGCAGTCCACCACCTGACGAAGATTCTCGCCAAGGAACTGGCTGACAGGCGGATTACGGTCAACGCACTGGCTCCCGGACCATTCGTCAGCAAGATGACCGCCTTCGCGACGGAAGATGAACAAGTCCGGAGCCGGGTCGGCGCACAGGTTCCACTCGGTAGGGTCGGGCGCAGGGAAGACATTGCTGCGGCCCTGCAATACCTGTGCGGTCGCGGCGGGGCTTACGTCACCGGCGCAATCCTCCCGATCAGCGGAGGTATAAACGTCGAAACCGGACCGGACCTGTTCCAGGAGGCCTATGCGTGACTGTGAGTGAGGATGCGCGCGCACTTACGGTCGATAAGCTGAAATCATTGATCGGCGAGGATGTCGGGGTGTCGTCCTGGTACCTGATTGATCAGGCGCGCATCGACTCCTTTGCCGACGTGACGCAGGATCACCAGTTCATTCATGTCGACCCGGAAAACGCTGCCAAGACCCCGTTTGGCGGAACGATAGCGCACGGCTTTCTGACATTGTCCCTGCTCTCGGTCATGGGCCAGGAGGCGCAGCCGAAAATCTCCGGATCTCGCCTGGGCATCAATTACGGTTTCGACCGGGTCAGGTTCCTTTCTCCAGTGAAGGCCGGGCAAAAGGTTCGTGGTCGTTTCGTCCTGGCAAAGGTGAACGAAATCAGGCCAGGTGAGGTTGATCTTCTCTGGCAGGCAACCGTGGAAATCGAAGGCGAGACCCGTCCCGCGCTCAAGGCTGATTGGCTCAACAGGTTCTATCTGGTCCGCAATGAGGAGAAACAGCCAGCATGCTGAAGGCGCGAACGCTTCCAACTGTCTTGCAGGACATGCGAATTCCGGCAGTGGCGGCGCCACTTTTCATCGTCTCGTGCCCGGATCTCGTGATTGCGCAGTGCAAGGCCGGGATCATCGGTAGCTTTCCGGCACTCAATGCCCGGGATGAACCAGGCGGTCCGGTGTTGCTCGAGATATGGCTTAAGAAGATTACCGAAGAGCTTGACCGCCATAATCAGGCAAATCCGGATCGGCCGGCGGCGCCGTTCGCCGTCAACCAGATCGTCCACCGGTCCAATGACCGGCTCGAACGGGATGTCGAAATCTGTGCGAAATGGAAAGTTCCGGTCTGGATCACGTCCATGGGTGCGCGGGTCGAGGTCAACGACGCCGCTCATTCGTGCGGGGGCATTGCGCTTCATGATGTCATCAACAACACCTATGCAAAAAAGGCGGTGGGCAAGGGCGCCGACGGACTGATCGCGGTTGCGGCAGGGGCGGGCGGTCACGGCGGGCCACAATCGCCATTTGCCCTTGTGCGCGAGATCCGCGAGTGGTTCGACGGCCCATTGTTGCTTGCAGGAGCGGTCTCCACAGGTGAAGCTCTTTTGGCGGCTCGCGTGCTGGGGGCCGATTTCGGTTATGTCGGCTCACCCTTCGTGGCAACGAACGAAGCCAATGCCGACCCGGTCTACAAGGAGATGATGGTGAAGGCAGCGGCGGAAGACGTCCTGACGTCATCCCTTTTCACCGGGCATCCGGCCAACTACCTCAAAGGGTCGTTGACGCGCGTCGGTCTCGACCCGGACAACTTGCCGCCGGACTGGGATGTGAGCGTCATGCCGGACGATGGTCCGCTGCCGAAGGCCTGGCGGGAAATCTGGGGCGCGGGGCAGGGGATCGGCGCGATCAAGTCGGTCGGACCGGCAGCGGCCGTGGTTGATCGTCTGGAACGTGAATACCGGGATGCTTGCGAACGCATGCGAGAGATCATTTAGGGAGACGTCATGGATCTGGGCATATCGGACCGGGTGCGGCCGCTCATCGAGCAGGTCCGGCAGATGGTCGAGGAAGAGATTGCACCGCTGGATATCGAGTTTCATCACGAGGTTGGCGGGCATCCTTCCGGAGACCGGTTCCAGCATACGCCGCGGCAGCTGGAAATTCTGGAAACCCTCAAGACGAAGGCGAAGGAACGCGGCCTCTGGAATTTCTGGCTGACCGACAGCGAAAGAGGCTTCGGGCTGTCCACCGTCGAATATGCCTATCTCGCGGAGGAAATGGGCAAGGTCGGGATCGCCGCCGAGGTCTTCAATTGCAATGCACCCGACACCGGCAACATGGAGGTGCTTGAGCGCTATGGGTCACAGGTGCACAAGGAGCGCTGGCTGAAACCGCTTCTGGAGGGAACGATCCGCTCCGCATACCTGATGAGCGAGCCGGACGTCGCCTCGTCCGATGCCACCAACATTGCGCTGAGCGCGGCCCGCGACGGGGATGACTGGATCCTCAACGGCGAAAAATGGTGGGCGACCGGGGCGGGAGATCCGCGTTGCAGGCTCTATATCGTCATGGCTTCAACAGATCCGTCTGCCCACAAACACAGCCGGCATTCCATGTTCCTGGTGCCGAGCGATTCCGACGGGATTGAAGTCCTGCGACCGATGCAGGTCTTTGGAGCAGATGATGCCCCGCATGGCCACATGCATATCCGTTTCACCGATGTCCGGGTTCCGGCGGAAGATCTGGTGCTCGGCGAGGGACAGGGCTTCGAGGTTGCGCAGGGCCGTCTTGGTCCGGGCCGCATCCACCACTGCATGCGGGCGATCGGTCAGGCCGAAATGGCGCTTGAACTCCTGTGCAAACGGGCCATGAACCGGCAGGCATTCGGCAGGAAACTGACCGATCTCGGTGCCAACTACGACATCATCGCCGACGCGCGCATGGAGATCGAGATGGCGCGTCTGCTCTGTCTGAAGGCGGCCTGGATGATGGATACAAGGGGAACGCGCGCCGCCCAGCCCTGGATCAGCAAGATCAAGGTCGTCGCGCCCCTGATGGCGCTGAAAATCGTCGACGAGGCCATGCAGGTTCATGGCGCAGCCGGCATCAGCCAGGACTTCCCGCTTGCTGCCATGTGGACTCACCTGCGGACACTGAGATTCGCGGACGGTCCGGACGCCGTGCATCGACGTCAGGTGGCCCGCACGGAGCTGCGGAAGTATACCAATGACAGGATCTGATGATGGCACCTGCCGGTTCGGAACTGGACTTGAAGGCACTAGCCGATTGGCTGAACTGGAATCTCGACGGATTTGCAGGGCCGGTACAGGCTGTAAAATTCAATCGGGGCCAGTCCAACCCGACATTCCGATTAACGTCAGCTTCCGGCAGTTATGTCCTGCGCCGCAAACCGCCCGGTGTCCTGCTGAAATCCGCTCATGCAGTCGACCGGGAATTCCGGGTTCAACGCGCTCTCGCGGGCTCCAATGTCCCGGTCGCGAAGATGCATGTCCTGTGTGAGGACGACAGCATTCTCGGGTCGGCCTTCTATGTCATGGAACTGGTGAGGGGCCGGAACTTCGACGATCCGAGGCTGCCCGGACTCGATAAGACCCTGCGGACCGGCATCTACGACAGCATGAACCGGGTTGTGGCGGCCATTCACGCGATTGACCTGGCGGCGGTTGGCCTTTCGGACTTCGGGCCTGAGGGAAACTACTACAGACGCCAGATCGATCGCTGGACCAAGCAGTATCGGGCCAGCGAAACCGAACAAATCGCAGCAATGGACATGCTGATCGATTGGCTCGACAAAACCGTACCGGACGACGACGGCAAGAGGACTCTGGTTCACGGTGACTATCGTATCGACAATCTTCTTTTTGCCGAAAATGGCCCCGAATGTGTGGCCGTTCTGGACTGGGAACTTTCGACAATCGGCCATCCCTTCGCGGACCTTGCCGCCCTGATCATGCAGTGGCAACGGCCTCCGGGAAATGAGGGGCGGGGTCTCGCAGGGGTCGACCGGGCGATGCTGGGTATTCCCGGGGATGAGGCCTTCATCGACGCCTATTGCGCGCGCATGGGGCTGCCCGGCATTCCGGGTTTCGGCTTTTACCTCGCCTTTGCCTTTTTCCGCATGGGTGCGATCCTCCAAGGCGTCAAGAAGCGAGCTCTTGACGGCAATGCTTCCAATCCGGAACTGGGATTGAAGCTCGGGGCCAGTGTACCCGAATACGCAAAAGGCGGGCTGGAAGCGGCGAAATCTGCTTGAATCCAAACCGCCGATACTTGATGTCCCGAACGGTGCTGAAACCCCGTTTTGTTGTCCCGGGCGCCGCGCAGCGAAGACCCGGGATCCAGTAATTGCATTTGTTTGTGGGTTTACCGGAAAACGCCGGCGTTTTGGATCCCGGTCCTGGCCCAGGCGCCAAACCGGGATGACAACCGGAGAAACCAACGTCACGAAAGATGGGCCTCATGTACCGGAATTCGTGACACTTCCTGCAAGGCAGCGCTACTCGCTTCCACAGGACGAGGTCGTGGCCAAGTCAACACCCAAAGATGTTTCAGCTCTGCTCATTCATCTCGGCAAAGGTCCCACCGCTTTCAGCCAGCTTCCGCAGCAACGCCGGAACCTGCCAGTAATACGCGTCTTCCTGCGCATAGTCCTCGATCCGCCGAACCAGTTCCGCCGCACCGATCTGGTCCGCGGTGTGCATCGGGCCGCCGCGGAAGCGAGGGAAGCCGTAGCCGAACAGGAAGACTGCATCGATGTCGACAGGCCTGAGTGCGATGCCTTCCTGAAGGACGCGCGTTGCTTCCAGGATCATTGCGGTGATGAAGCGGCTGACAATCTCGTCTTCGGCAAAGGTCCTTGGTGAAACGCCAGCCTTGGCGCGCTCTGCGTCGATAATTGCAAGCGCGGCCGGATTGGGTCGGGTGCCCTCTGCGTCGTAGATGTAAAAACCCTGTCCGGTCTTGCGTCCGAACCAGCCTTTTTCGCAAATCTCGTCGGCGATCGGAATGTAGCGCTCTTCGGCAGGGCGCGTCGCCGCGCGGCGTTTGTTGGCAGCCCAGCTGATATCAAGACCGGCAAGGTCGGCCACCTGGTAGGGGCCCATGGCGAAGCCGAAGCCGGTAATCGCCTTGTCGATTTCCTCCGGTGAAGCACCATCCATCATCATGTAGTCGGCCGCCTTCTTGTAGAAGGTCATGATCCGGTTGCCGATGAAGCCGTCGCAGACACCTGAGCGAACTGCGATCTTCTTCAGTTTCTTTGCAAGGGCGAAGCCGGTGGCAACCGTGTCCGCGCCGGTCTTTTCGGCAACGACCACTTCCATGAGACGCATGATGTGGGCGGGGGAAAAGAAGTGCAGTCCGATGACATCCTCCGGCCGGCTGGTCGCCGCCGCAATCTGGTCGATGTCGAGATAGGAAGTGTTGGACGCAAGAATGGCGCCTTGTCTGGCCACCTTGTCGAGCGTTCCGAAGATCTCTCGTTTGACACCCATGTCCTCGAACACGGCCTCGATGATGAGGTCGGCGTCCGACAAGGCATCAAGTTCCGTCGCCGTTGAGAGCTTGGAGGAAAGAATTTCATCCCGGGCCCCGGCGCCTAGCTTTCCGCGTTTCACGGCACCGTCGAGATTGGCTCCTATTGTCGATGTGCCCCGGTCGAGACCGACCTTGTCCCGCTCGGTCATGGTCACTTGAAACCCGGCAAGGAGAGCGGCGGTCGCGATGCCGGAGCCCATCGTGCCGCCGCCGATGACACCGATTTTCCGGATGTCACGCGGCGTGGCGGAGGCTTCCGGAACCTTGGCGACCGCGCGTTCTGCGAAGAAGGCGTGGACCAGGCCACCCCGTTGCGGACTGTCCATGCAGTCGTTGAAAAGACGGCGTTCCTCCTTGAGGCCCTCCTCGCGGGGCAGTCTGCTGGCCTCGACCGCATCGACGCATTTGTGCGGCGAAAACAGCAGCCGTTGCGTTTTTGCCAGTTTGTCGCGCATCGCGGTCAGCGCCTGCGGGTCGTCTTCAACGGTAAGGTCGCATGTGCGTCTGCTTGCCAGTTCGCCGTCGAGCAATTCCCTGGCTGCGGTCAGGGCAACCTCGCGCGGCGCGCCGTCTGCAATTTGATCAATCAGTCCCTGTTCCAGCGCCTGGTTTGCCGAAATGGGTTTGCCGCTCGTGATGAGATCGAGCGCCGCCTTTATGCCGGCAAGACGAGGTGCGCGCTGGGTGCCGCCGGCACCGGGCAGAATTCCGAGGGAGACTTCGGGCAGCCCGACCTTTGTACCGGCAAGGGCGACACGTGCATGACTGGCGAGGGCGACCTCCAGTCCACCGCCGAGCGTTGTGCCGTGAAGAACGCAAACGACGGGTGTCTTGCAGTCTTCAATGAAATTACACAGGTCGGGAAGCCAGGGATCCCTGGGAGGTTTGCCGAACTCCCGGATATCCGCGCCGGCAATGAAGGTCCGGCCTTCGCCGTAGATGGCGATAACCTTGATATCCGGCTCGTTCTGCAGAGTTTCGATGGCCTGCCAGAGGCCGGAGCGCACCGCGTGCGAGGCGGCATTCACGGGCGGATTGTTCAGCGCAACGAGCGCGATCCCGCCCTGCCTGTCGATCGACACGACGTCGTTGATACCGGTCAAACCGGTCTCTGATCCTGATTTCATGAAATCCTCCCGAAACCGCCCGGAACAGGCGCTCTTTCGCCGGAATTTTCAATTCCGGACTACAGTTGTCAAGTTGTCCAAAGGGTGTGACCCGAATATCCGTTACTGGTTACGGCATGGGTTGTGTTGTCAGTCTTTCGGTGACGCCTTGGGCGTAAAGGCGCAACGGTCCGGTTTGAGGTCGAGCAGCGGAGTTCCGTTCAGACAGTCCAGGCCGCGCACGATCAATGTCGAACCCTCGACCTTCACCAGCTTTGCACCGACTGTCCCGATCGGATTGGGGCGGACGGGCGAGCGCAGTGCAAATGTTCCATATGTTCTGTCGCTGTGACCCGGGTTTTGTACGACCAGGTCCCGCCTGGATTTGTCGAGCCAGTAAAGAACTTCTATCTGGTCGTAGTCCTCGATCCCTTTCAGCGCCGGAACCCATGGTTCGAAGATCTCGATCCGGCACTCCGGTCCATCCTGTTTCCCCTGACGCGGACAGTCCTTTCGGTCGGTCCATGGCGTGTGGATACGTCCGATGAAATGAAGCCTCGCGTCATCGGGTTCGGAGGTCGGCACCATGATTTCGTGCGCGCGAATGTCGCTCATGCTTGTGTCCTGTCTGATCTCAGTCGGATAACCAGCGGACCGTACCGAGATCCTTCATGTCATACCCGCCGAGAGAATCGGCCTTGTCCCGAAAACTGGTTGTTTCCGAGAACGCGAAGAGTTTTTGCAACGGCTCGGTAAAATAGGATTTGCGGTCGATCAACAAGTCGAAACTTTCATCCACGAGGGGAATGAAGGCGAGTTTGAATTGCCTTGCCATTGCTTCTATGCCGAGCGAGGCGTCGACGTCACCGGCTGCGACGGCAGCCGCTGCATCACTTTCCGTGTGGGCCTGGTCCCTGCTCAGGTCCAGATCGCCTTCGCTCAGCCCCGCCTCGGTCAGCAGTCTGGTCAAGAGCAAGGCAGCACCTGCACCTGGCTGGCGCATTGCAACGCGCCGTCCTTTGAGGTCTGCCATGGACCGGATGCCATCATTCGTCCCGGACGCAACAAGGAGCCCGCGTTTGCGCACGGCCCAATGGATAAGGACACTGTTGACAAGACCGGCATTCGAAACTGCGGAGATGTTCCAGCCAGCTTGTTCGGGCAGATGCAGACCACTCGCTGTCGCTGCGCCCGATTGAAACCGTGTCAGCCCGTCATGACTGCCGTTGCAGAGTGTCGCGAGACCGCAACCCGAGGCCCGAATGGCCCAGTCCAGAAGCGGGTCGTGAGAACCGGCCAGCACGTTTGGCCGATCGTTGCCCGGCGGGTTATCCGGCCCATCGACCCAGGTGCGAATCGCCTCCACCGGAAACAGAAGCTTGCCCGTGATCCGTCGGTGAGGGATCTCGTTGGCGGCGGCAAGGTCATAGACCTTGCGCTCCTTGACACGCAAAAGATCAGCAACTTCCTTCGTGGTCAGGAAAAGCGGCTTGGTGTTGTCAGAATCGGGCAATTTGGTTCCTGCTGTTTCGAAAAGCGTAGCCGAGACCGAGCGCGCAATTCAACAATGCGAGACGTCAAAGATCGGCGCCGCGCCGCTTGAAGCGTAATTTGCGACGTTTTAGGCATAACGGTTCCCAAGCTTCAGATGATATTTTTCTTGTGAACTCAAGACAGCACCACGTGTGCTCAAAGAATGCACGCTGCCCTGGAAGGAAGAATTGTTCCTCCGGGATCTTTTGCATGAGTAGAATTTCCATAATTTTACCAGAAAGCAAAATATAAAGTCGGGCGATGAACAAAAATTATTCATTTTTTTTCACAAGCCTCTTTCAAAGATGCATCTTTTTTGTTTTTCTACCCCTCGATGGCTTCGGCAAATATCTGACCGGTGGCACCTGTCGCCAGACGAAACTGTTGTGCTGTCCATAAAAACAATAGAACCGGATTTGGGGACACAATGGCGAATAACAGGGGCGCTGCTGTTATGTATGACAGCGTTCAGAAGAGCTATGACGGGGAAAGCCTCGTCGTAAAGAACCTCAACCTCGATATTCCGCCCGGCGAATTTCTGACAATGCTGGGACCCTCAGGATCCGGCAAGACAACGTGCCTGATGATGCTGGCAGGTTTCGAACCGGCGACGCATGGCGAGATTTACCTAAATGACCGTCCGATCAACAACGTGCCGCCGCACAAGCGCGGTATTGGCATGGTCTTTCAGAATTATGCGCTCTTTCCGCATATGACGGTGGCGGAAAATCTGGCATTCCCGCTTCAGGTCAGAAATGTCGGCAAGGCGGAACAGGCCGAAAAGGTTCAACGCGCGCTCGACATGGTCGAACTCGGTGCCTTTGGCAATCGGCGTCCCGCGCAGCTTTCCGGCGGACAACAACAGCGCGTTGCCGTTGCGCGCGCGCTCGTATTCGACCCCGAACTCGTCCTGATGGACGAGCCGCTCGGCGCGCTCGACAAGCAGCTGCGCGAGCAGATGCAGTATGAAATCAAGCATATTCACGAAAATCTGGGCGTCACGGTGGTCTACGTGACCCATGACCAGACGGAAGCGCTGACGATGTCGGACCGTGTTGCGGTGTTCAACGACGGCATCATTCAGCAACTGTCGACACCCGACGATCTTTATGAAGATCCTCAGAATTCGTTCGTGGCGCAGTTTATCGGCGAGAACAACAAGCTGAATGGCAAGGTCGTCGGCGTTGACGGTGAGGAATGCCTTGTTGAACTCGGCGACGGCACGCAGCTCAAGGCGGACAAGGTCAATGTCTCTGCAGTTGGCGACCTGACCACATTGTCGCTCCGTCCCGAGCGTGTCGAATTCGACACCAACGATACCATGGACAATCTCGTCAATGGACGGATCGAGGAATTGATCTATCTGGGAGACCACATTCGTGTTCGCATGAACGTGGCTGGAAATGATGAATTCATCGTCAAGGTTCGCAACCGTGGAGAGAAGCGTAAGCTGCATGTCGGAGAAACTGTCCAGGTCGGCTGGGCAATGAACGACTGTAAAGCGCTCGACGCGGTTGCCTAAATTCGCGAGGTGGACGGCAAAGGGCCGCCCGCGACAACAACGGAAGATAATCCGTTCAATCCCAAATAAAGAGGGAGCTAGCTCAAATGAAGCTCAAAACTGTAATCCTGGCAGGTACAGCCCTGGCATTTGCCGGTAGTGCTGCACTCGCCACAGACCTGACGCTCGTCTCCTGGGGCGGTGCTTACCAGTCGTCCCAGAAGAATGCCTATACGGATCCGTATTCGGCTGAAAATCCGGACGTCACCGTGATCTGGGACGAGTCCTCGGCAGAGGCTGTCGCCAAGTTGCGTGCCATGAACGAGGCCGGCAACATCACCTGGGATCTGGTCGATGTTGTTGCTTCCGATGCCATCCGTCTTTGTGACGAAGGCCTGGCGATGGAAATCAATCCGGACACGGACCTGGCAGCAGCTCCGGATGGAACACCGGCCTCCGAAGACTTCGGTGACCTGCTTGTTTCCGAGTGTTTCATTCCTCAGATCGTTTATTCGACAACGTTCGGTTATCGCTCCGACATTGACGAATGGGGCGGCAAGGAACCGACCGAAATCTGCGACATTTTCGATCTGGAAACATTCCCGGGCAAGCGTTCACTGGAAAAGCGTCCGATCAACAACATGGAATGGGCACTTCTGTGCGACGGCGTGCCGAAAGAGGACGTCTATACTGTTCTTGAAACCGAAGAAGGTCAGGACCGGGCATTCAAGAAGCTCGACTCCATCAAGGACAATGTCGTCTGGTGGTCTGCCGGTGCTGAAACCCCTCAGCTTCTGGCCGACAAGGAAGTCGTGATCGGTTCCACTTACAACGGCCGTCTGTTTGCCCTGATCGAAGAGCAGAAGCAGCCGGTGAAGATGTTGTGGGACGCTCAGGTGTTCGATCTGGATGGCTGGATCATCCCGGCCGGTCTTCCCGAAGACCGTCTTGCCGAAGTGAAAAAACTCGTCATGTACGCGACCGACACCCAGCGTCTGGCCGATCAGGCGAAGTACATTTCCTACGGCCCGGCCCGCAAGTCTTCCGCGCCGCTCGTCGGCAAGCATGCTTCGCTCGGCATCGACATGGCTCCGCACATGCCGACCGATCCGAACAACGCCAAGAACACCTTCCTCTATAACTACGAGTGGTGGGCGGATTACCGCGACGACATCGACGCCAAGTTCCAGGCGTGGCTGGCACAGTAAGCCAACTGACTATGGTCCGGGTGGGGGAAAGCCTCACCCGGAACCTTTTTCTTGATATGCGGAAGACAGTTTCATGAGCGATACGACCCAGGACGGTCAGGTATTGACGACGCAGGACGGACGGCCTTTGAAAGCCGCCCTTGGCCGTGCACTGTTTCGAGAGAAATTGCGCGCATTCCTGCTGGTCGCTCCCCTGCTGATCTTTATCCTGATCACGTTTGTTGCGCCTATCATCGATATGCTGCACAGGTCAGTTGAGAACAGCATTGTTGAGGAGACCCTGCCAAAGACGGTTGTGGCGCTGCAGGAATGGGACCCCGGATCCGGTGAAGTCCCGGACGAAGCCGTCTTTGCCGCTCTCTATGACGACATGGTCGTCGCCGTGGATAAAAAAACCCACACCCGCCTCGGGTCTCGTCTGAACTATGAGCAAAGCGGGATTTCCAGTCTGTTCCGCAAGACCGGCCGCCGCATCAAGCGCATGGACGAAGGCGAGCCACTCAAGGACCAGTTTCTGGCAGCCGACAAGAAGTGGGGAGACGTCACGACCTGGCAGGTTCTGAAGCAGTTTTCACCCGCTTATACGGGCGGATACTTCCTGAACGCTTTTGATGCCAAGCTTGGCCCCGAAGGCGTTGAGCTCAAACCCGCCGACGAACGTATCTACCTGTTCCTGTTCGGGCGCACCCTGTTCCTGTCCATTGTCATCACCCTGTCATGTCTGTTGCTCGGTTACCCGATCGCATTTCTGCTGGCGGCCCTGCCGCTGCGGACGTCAAACCTCTTGATGATCCTCGTGCTTCTGCCGTTCTGGACATCACTGCTGGTCCGAACATCCGCCTGGAAGGTGCTCTTGCAACAACAGGGCGTTATCAATGATTTTCTGGTCTGGATAAATCTGATCTCCGACAGCGGCCGTCTGGTGATGATCAACAACCAGACCGGCACGATCATTGCCATGACGCACATTCTGCTTCCGTTCATGATCCTGCCGCTCTATTCGGTAATGAAGACGATTTCGCCAACATATGTCCGCGCGGCGAAAAGCCTCGGCGCGAACGACTGGACGGCGTTCTGGCGGGTCTATTTCCCGCAATCGGTTCCCGGCATCGGTGCCGGTGCGGTTCTCGTCTTCATTCTGTCGATCGGCTACTACATCACGCCCGAGCTTGTGGGCGGGACGTCCGGTATCTTCATATCCAACCGGATTGCCTATCACATCTCGTCATCGCTCAACTGGGGTCTGGCAGCCGCACTTGGTACCCTGCTGCTGGTAGCGGTTCTCGTTCTCTTTGTTGTCTACGACAAGATCGTCGGCATCGACAACGTCAAGCTCGGATAGGAGGACCAGATGAGCGCACTTCCACCATATGCGTCCCCTCTCCAGCGGACATGGTTCTACAGTTTCAGGTTTATCTGCGGGTTGATCTTCTTCTTTCTGATCTTCCCGATCATGGTGATCCTCCCGCTCAGCTTCAACGCCCAGGATTTCTTCACCTTCACCAAGGAGATGCTGTCGCTGAAGCCAGAGGGCTACTCGCTCAAGCACTACAACGACTTCTTCACCAATCCGGATTGGCAGCAGGCACTGAAGAACTCGTTTCTCATTGCGCCCGTTGCAACGCTGCTCGCGACCACTTTTGGAACCGTGGCAGCGATCGGCCTCTCGCAGTCGCATGTGCCGTTCAAGCCCGTGATCATGGCGATCCTGATATCTCCAATGATCGTGCCGTTGATCATTTCGGCTGCCGGCATGTATTTCTTCTTTTCGTACATCGGCCTGCAGGGCACCTATGTCGGCGTCGTGTTGGCGCACGCCGCGCTCGGCACGCCCTTCGTGATCATTACCGTGACTGCGACGCTGGTCGGGTTTGACCGCAGTCTCGTTCGGGCATCGGCAAGCCTTGGTGCAAACCCGGTCACCACCTTCTTCAAGGTGCAGATGCCGCTGATCATCCCTGGCGTTGTTTCCGGCGCGCTGTTTGCCTTCATCACCTCGTTCGACGAAGTGGTCGTGGTGCTCTTCCTTGGTTCCGCCGGACAGAAAACCTTGCCCTGGCAGATGTTCACGGGACTGCGCGAACAGATCTCGCCGACCATTCTGGCAGTGGCCTCCCTCATGGTGTTCATTTCGATTGCGCTTCTGACCGTACTGGAGCTCTTGCGCCGTCGTTCAGAAAGGCTTAGAGGTGTGACACCGGGCTGATTTCAGCCCAGCTGCTCACAAAAAAGGTGCCGGTGGCGGAACGCCAGTCGCCGGGTGGAAGACAAGGGTTTTCCCGGTAGCATGACAATTTGATTTTGGGCCTGGCGGGCCGGCTTCTTGAAGGAAGCCGGCCCGTTTTGCGTTTTTGGCCCTGTAACGGAAGACAAGGCGGAATAGGACCGCATTCAAGAAAGGAGATCTTCCATGAGCGACGACATGATCCGCATTTACGAAATGAACAATGGTGAGAAGGCCTTTTCCCCGTTCTCTCCGGAAGAAATGGACCGGAGGCAGGCGGGCCTGCGCAAGCTCATGGCAGGGCGCCAGATCGACGCCTGCCTGTTCACCTCCTATCACAACATCTGCTACTACTCCGGTTTTCTGTACTGCTACTTCGGTCGGAAATACGGCCTTGTAATCACGCAGGACAAGGCAACCACGGTTGCGGCCGGCATAGACGGCGGCCAACCCTGGCGCCGGACCCATGGCGATACCGTGATCTATACCGATTGGCGCCGGGACAACTACTTTCACGCCCTGCAGACGCTGGTGGGCTGGCCCAATCCGTCCGTCAGGCGCATCGGCATCGAGTTTGATCATGTTTCGCTTGATCTTCTCAAGTTGCTTGAAGCGGCTTTCCCAGGGGTCGAGTTCGTCGATATCGCCGCGGACGCCATGGCGCAGCGCACGATCAAGAGTGCCGAGGAACATGTGCTGATCCGGGAAGGCGCACGTATTTGCGACGTCGGTGGTGCAGCGCTCGTCGAGGCTGTTCAGGCAGGCGTCACCGAACATGAAGTTGCCATCGCATCGACCAACGCCATGATCCGGGAAATCGCGAAGTCCTTCCCGTTTGTCGAACTGATGGACACCTGGACATGGTTCCAGTCGGGGATCAACACCGATGGTGCCCACAATCCGGTCACCAACAAGGTGGTCGAGGCAGGCGATATCCTGAGCCTGAACTGTTTCCCGATGATCTTCGGGTATTACACGGCCCTGGAACGCACGCTCTTTTGCGAACACGCGTCAGACGAGCACCTGCGTCTTTGGGAAATCAACTGCCATGTACATCGCGAAGGCCTCAAACTGATCAAGGCGGGTGCGCGTTGCTGCGACATTGCTTCAGAGCTCAACGGCATCTACCGCAGCCACGATCTGCTGAAATACCGCAGCTTCGGCTACGGCCACTCCTTCGGTGTGCTCAGCCATTATTATGGCCGTGAAGCTGCCGTGGAACTGCGCGAGGATGTCGAAACAGTGCTTGAGCCGGGCATGGTCGTCTCGATGGAACCCATGATCATGATCCCGGAAGGCGACGCCGGGGCAGGTGGCTATCGTGAACACGATATCCTCATCGTGACCGAGGACGGCGCGGAAAACATCACCGGCTTCCCCTTCGGTCCGGAACACAACATCATCCCGAAGCGCTGATGCCATTATTACTGCGAAAGACAACGGGGACGGGGCGCAAATGCGCTCCGTTTTCGTTGACACCTGTCGGTGTGCATAGGGAATTCGCCGGCCCCATTACTCTCGACGGAAAACGCGACCTCACAGCCTTCTTGTCCGGCAAAGGTGCCCTCCTCGCGCGCGTTTCGCTCAACACCGTGACCCAGCGCACGCCCCGGTCTCTTCGATCAGTACCCTCGAATGACCGGGATTGCCTGCAGGCATTGGAACGCCACGCCGCAAGACAAACCTTACAGAGTGTCCTCCGTTCAGCCCCGCAGGAAATCTGGCGATTGGTTTGTCGATAGAAAAGGTGCCGTCACTTAGCACGCTCAATGCGCCGCTTTCCATCAATTGGATCAAACCCGCCTGCTGTGGCAGTACATCATACTCTTCGGCCTTGCCGTCGGTCACGACGCTTTCTGGATCGACGGTCGCAACGCCGTCCGGGTAGTAGCGACGAAGATCTGATTGTAGTGCTGAAGGTGTGTTTGAAGCGACCATCTCTTCAAAGCCGTCGTCAGTCATTCGAAAGCGTCTGTTGCCTTTGTGAATGACAAGACCACCACTGGCCTGTCGCGGTTTTGCTGATGTGTCGCTGCGACCAGAAGGAAGTTTCACCCAACCAAGGTCGTAGTGACCCGCCATCTGGACCTCCCGGTCAAGGTTCGCGGTCAGTAGAGCTCGTGCTTTTATCCCGTTCGAGGAATCGAGATTATGAGCCGGTGGAATGCGACATTCTTTCAGCGTGGCGAGTTCAACTCTGTCTCTCGGCAACCCGACCACCCCGATGCCGCTACGGCTCACGCCGACAAATCGTTCAACGCGCTCCGTCGCCCCGGTGATGCGCAGGACCATCGCATCGTGGACGCTAACAACGATGTAAACCGGATTTTCACCCCTTTCGATATCGAGCGTCGCAAAGCTGGTTTCACGATCAAGACCTGCTACCGCCACGTTGGACACCGCGGTTCCTTCATAACCACCCAGGAAAACAACTTCTGCCTTTTGAGATGGAGGTGGCAAATTGCAGCCGGTGGATTGCCCTATGCCAGCATTGCTTCTGACAGGAGCGCCTTCCTCGGCCACACGCCTCAAGGTTTGAAGGACTTCATCGACGACAACCACACCGTCGTCATTGGAATCGAAAACCATGAACGAGGCGCCCTGCAGCGAGCGGCGCTTACGGTTGGCTTGTTGTTTTGCCACGGTTTCGTCTGCCATAGCCCCTATTTCAGCCGCCGACAAAATCCCATCCTTGTTGGTGTCGACCTTGAGCAACATTTTCTCAAAATGCGATCTTTTTTTGCCCGACATCACGGCTCGAACGCGGTCGATCTCAAGCTGCGACACTTCTGCGTCTCCATCGAGGTCATTCTGCAAGACCGGAGCCATCACACTAATTCGGTTTGAAGCAGATTGCCTTTGATCGATTGTCTCTGCCATCTCACGCGTCAGTACACCCGTCGGCGCCATGGAAAAAAGCTGGTTGATAAGCTGTTCTTCCGCGCGCTCCGTCCCGCGACTAACAAGTTGGCGAAGCATGTCATCCGCACTTATGCGCGATTGCGACCAAGTAGGGGATGACACAGCTAACAAGGCACCAAAGATTGCAATTCTGCGCTTCATAACGAAATCCTTAAATCCAAGATTGCAAACACAAATAGCTATCTTGGATTTAAGAAAAATCTCTTAAAATCTGGGGTAGAATATGGAGCTAATCAATGAGTGCCACTTAAACGTGTGCTGTAACATTTTGTTTCGACTGAATTGATTGTCAAAGCACCTGGGACAATAGTCATGTGGTGTGACCCTGACGAACCGTCCCACGACCGAACTTACGTGTGAAGCGTTGTCTCGTGTCTGCCTAAAAGGACACAATCAATTTGCGCGGGAGTTTCTGAGCAAAACCTTCGAACTCAGCGAGATTGACAGCAGGCTCTGGCCCTTTGAAGCCCTTGCTTACAACAATGAACCTTCGACTTTAACGACGGTTGCCCCGAGTTGTTACAAACGCGCTTGGCACAAGCGTGAAATCCGTGATTCAGATTGTCAATGTCAGCGATCTCTTCGGGAGGAACATGCACGGAATTGGCGCACCCGACAGGATTCGAACCTGTGACCTCTGCCTTCGGAGGGTGGTTGTCATTCGCTTATTCCTTGTTATTTTTCAATTGGTTATTGGATGTTCGCTGTAACGCTTGTGCGCGTCCTGTACTGAGGCCATTTTGGACCTTGCTCTCTGCGTCTTCTGCATGACCGTAGGTTTCGAAAAGCAGTCTCGTGTCAGCCCAGCGGCCTTGCTTCGCGACGGAGTGGGGGTCGATCCCCTGTCTGTTCAACATCTCGGTTGCAAAGCCATGGCGGCCAGCAGCATGAGGCATGCGGACGTCAATCTTCGCGGCGTTGCAAACGCGCTTCCATCGCTTGTAGACGCTGCCACGCGAAGCGTAGCCAAAAAGCAGAATGGGACGCTCCTGGTTTGGATCTCCTGTTCTGCGCGGGCGTCGAGGTTTTAGTTCCATCAATTCGGCCGCGAGCTCTTTAGAGAGTTTGACCGGCGTTCTGGGAAAGCCTTTTGCCGGAGGCATAGAGACGACGCAGTTCTTCAGGTCGAGATCATCCGGAGTGATCGCGAGTGCTTGGCTAATCCTGGCAGCCGTTTCGAACATGAACTGCGCGAGTAGCCCAAATCTCAGATCTGTGTGTTTTCGAAACTCGAGGATCCAGCTCCAGTCCCCCGGAACCTTTTCGGGCCGGCTTTGTTTGCCGCGCCGTTGATCTTGTTTTTCTCGTTCCTGGTTCGAATAGCCTCTGATCTTTAACGCTTCGCATTTACCGAGATCGTGCGCGTGATTGATCACGGCCCGCACGGGATTGATGATTTGTTTTCGCCAGGTGTCCGTTGAATTGTGCGGGGAAATGATCGGTCCGAGATCGCGTACCAATGTTCCGGTGATCTCACTGACTGGAATGTTCTCCAGATACGGCATGACCTTCAGGAGATATCCCGCAAATTCGGGTGTCGGGTTGTAAAGCTCTACTGCATCGGAAAACAGGAATGGCCTTTCAGCCTGAGGTAGATCCGAAGCGTAAAAGGCCCTGATTTCTTGATGTTTAAACCAGGCTAGGTACGTTTCTGCATCAGCCTTTCTAGTTTTTCCCGTGCTCTTACGGATGTACTGACAGTCTGGAATTTCTTCGATGCGACCCCGGATGTGCCATACGTCGGAGTCTTTTCGTCTGATGAGTTCGAGTGGCATTGATCTGTCTGGTTCAAAATCTATTCAATGTGATCGGGATGCAGAAGCATTGGCCGCGTGCAGGAATAAAATGCACCCAGTCTTCGAGCCCTCGCCGTAAGCTGGCGGGCAGAAATCCGGATTCCTTTTTCTGCGAATATGGACACCCACTCTACGGCTGTCTTGGCTTCTGTGAGGGCTTTGGGGAGGACAACTGGTGAGCTCAATAGAACGGCTCCCTTAGCGTGGGAGCCGAGGCGGCAGGGACGAAGAGTGTGTCGGAGCATTGAGCTCATCCATCCGATGCCGGATGCAGCGCACGATTTCGCTGTTCAAGGACGATGCGTTTTTCTGAGTTTCCGATTCCAAAAATCGCTTTGTCTCAACCGGGAGGCGGACAAGGACCCTGGGCCAGTTTTGCTTGGTCATCTGCTAATCTCCAGAATAGTAGCACTATGCTATCTATTCGCCACTCTATGCCGAAACAATCGCATTATGCTAGCATTTTCTATATAGCACTTTGCGAGTATCAACAGGCCATGACGAGCCAGACCAAAGCCAAAGACAAGGATCAATTTGTCGTTCGCCTGCCCGACGGCATGCGCGATCAAATTGCCGAGGCGGCAAAACGCAGTAACCGTTCCATGAACGCCGAGATCGTCGCGCGGTTGGAAGAAACATTCTTGTCCAGTGTTTCCGCCAGATACAAATGGGCGCTTGCTCAGATAAATGACGTCGCCCAGGCGAAAATATCTGTTTCGAAAGTGGCAGAGGCCGTTTCAGAAGAAACGGCAGAGCAGCTGGAGCGAGTGTTTGGAGGGATTGCCTACCCTTCGTTCGATCTTTCCAACCGTGTTGCCAGCTACCTGAATGTGCGGCCGGAGTGGCTCAAGCACGGCGAAGGCCATCCTTTCGAAGTGCACCAGATAAGCTCATACGGCACCGAACTGGCGGATATGCTTGTGAAGCAAGATCCCCAAAAAGTCGCCTTCATCAGAAGCATGGCCAGGGAAGGCAATGTGGCAATCGTCACGTCGCATGATGGCTTTGTCAGCAAAATCTTCAATACGACGTTGAACCTTAGCGAAGTGGTCGGCGGCTCGGGTGAATTTGATCAAGCCAGCTTTTCAAACACTTGCAGGAAGCTGAGCCTGAACCAGGCGCCGATCGGGACGTCCGGGTATCTCTTGGATCCTGAAAATTTTGTTCAGCTCGTGCATGGCGACTTGAACCCTCTTCTTGCGGTCAAACAAGCTCGTTCGTCGTCTTGGTTTTCCGATTGGTGGCAACCGTCCAGCTTTGAAAAACAGGCAAATGACCATGGTTACTGGCCCGGCTATCAGGAGCTCTGCAAAAGAGTTTTTCACACGGTTGAACACTTCGATTCCTTGCGAAACGAGCGTGACAAGATTTTGAGTGGGTAGCAGCATCGGGACCCTATCCTGCGGCGGAACGCATTGCCCGAAACAGCGTGATTGGCCACCTAATGGCAGATCGTTTCCCGTGGTGTGCGTATCCTCCCTTAAATAGCCGCAGTCATTAATTAACAAAATTGCATTTTTCTTTATTAGTGAACTCCGTTATTTAAACGGACGTACTTAAAGCTCTGGAGCCATTGCCGTGCCCGTTTCCCATGAACCTGATGGACGTTTAGGAACGTTTGTCGAAACGTCGGTAGCGGGTGAGCGCGTGCGTGCCTTTGTGCCACCACCGCTGCCACCGGTGCCGCCTGTTGACCTCTCGGCCCTAGTGACACGATTGAGCGCTGCAGAGCGAGCCCTGGGGCGGCTCGATGGGGTCTCTGTCCTTCTGCCAAACAAAGAGCTCTTTCTCTATATGTATGTCCGCAAGGAAGCGGTTCTATCTTCCCAGATTGAAGGCACGCAGTCGACGCTGTCCGATCTCTTGCGGTTCGAAACGGAAGCCGCCGCCGGCGCACCGCTCGATGACATCAGGGAAGTTTCCAACTACGTCGATGCCATGATGTACGGCCTCGATCGGATGGCCACGTTGCCGATTTCCCTTCGCCTAATTCGCGAGATGCATGACCGGCTGCTCGACAGCGGCCGGGGCGCAACGCAAAACCCGGGTGAGTTTCGAAGCTCGCAAAACTGGATTGGCGGAACACGGCCAGGCAACGCGATGTTCGTGCCCCCACCACCAAACGAGGTCATGAATTGCCTTAGTGATTGGGAGCAGTTTCTGCATTCCGAAACTCGAGATATTCCGCCGCTCATCAAGGCGGGTTTGCTTCACGTGCAGTTCGAGACAATCCACCCTTTCCTGGACGGAAACGGCAGACTTGGCCGTTTGTTGATCACGCTGTTTCTGTGTGCTGAGGGCGTTCTGCGCCAGCCGCTACTCTATCTCTCGCTCTACCTGAAGACCCACCGCGCGGATTACTACCGCCTCTTGCAGGAAGTGCGCGAACGCGGTGCCTGGGAAGCCTGGCTCGAGTTCTTTCTGGATGGTATTGCGGAAACCGCCAACCAGGCTTTCGAAACCGCGAACCGGATCGCCTCCCTTTTGGCGGAGGACCGTGGGCGGATTGTTTCTGATACAGATCGAACCGGCTCGGTTCTTCAGGTTCATGACCTGATGCGCACACGCCCATTCCTGACAGCCGCTGCTGCGGTAGAGCACAGCGGCCTGACAATGCCAACCGTCAACGCAGCCCTGGCTCAACTACAGGCACTCGGCCTGGTCGAGGAAATCACCGGCCGCAAAAGAGACCGCGTTTTTGCCTATCGCGCCTATTTGGATATCCTGAGCGACGGGGTGGCCCGTTGATGGGTTTGGTGCATTCAGTCAAATTCTAAGGCTTTGCAAATTGACGCTAAAATGACAGCTTCGCGGCCCCAATTCGGACGTTCGCAGGATTTTCTCTCGATCCGTAAAGCTGCCGTTAGTTAGGGGATGAGCGTAGGTCTATTGAGGACGGAAACCGGACTTTTGCTGCGGTTGAAAGGCACTAGTCGCGATTTCCGAAAGCTGACATGTAGAGATACTGAGGCGGCGGCGTACACATCCTTCATGGATGTTAGCGTCCGAGCATTTCCATGTTGCCTTCGATCTGCAGTCGCTCCGGGACCTGCCGGATCGGGAGCAGATGGAGGATTCAGGTATTTTACGCGAGGCATGAACGATTCAGCCCGTCCTTATCACCCTTCGTCTATCGCCGTATGGGTCGAGGAAAACAGAGGGTGAAAGTCCGGCAGCATCGACATGATGCTGCCGTCAGGCTGCAGAAACTCATGTGCAGCTCCTGGTAATAGGGCAGGATCGAGCGGAAAACGCGCGTTCGGGTTGTGAAGCACGACCATGCCTTCCACCCAGGTCTCAGTCGAGGCGGGCCCCACGTCTTCGGAAAATGGCGTTGGATAGGGGTTCTCAATATTCGAATCGTTCCGCTGCATGCCGCTCCGCAACAGTTTGACGCGTGCGTCTCCGAAGCCGGTGGCTTTGCCTAGGCGGTTGAACTTCGTGACTGTTCCTTGGGGGTTGATGATAACAGCACTGACGTTTTCAGCGCCTTCAAGGTTGAAGAATCCCGAGCGCGCGCGTTTCTTGCCGTAGCGATGGGCTTTGATGCGTTCGATCTTCCTCGCACCGTCTTCAAGCCAGTGCCTGACACCGAAAACGTACTCCGTTGCAGCCGGCACAATAAATCGCATGGTTCCCTGCAGATGGAAGTCCTGAACCGCGATGCAGAACGGCAAGTTTTTCGCGGCGGGTTGTTCCCAATAGGCTGGCTTATGATTGAGTTTGTTTCGAAGAGCTGACGACAGCCGAATGGGGATGTAGTTCTCCAGGTATTGCTTGAATGCTTCAGCCTCGTCCGGGACCTTCTCTGGGCCAGAAGAAGAGGGATTTACGCTGGTCGCCTCGACCGCAAAGCTGCCAAGAATCCCCTGAAGGACATAGTCTGGTGTCGGAGCATCAGCCTGTCTGACAAATCCGAGCTCTGTGAAGGTCGCAAACAGGTATAGCTCCCAAAGCAGTGCATCCCATCCAGCTGTCTGGAATTTTTGCACGAAGTTGCCATCAACATCCTCGTGAAACCGCATCATGTTTGAAATGAGTTCTCGAGCAGGCGAATATCGCGGGTCTTTCAGCAGCATCTTGAACGAAGAATGGAACCGCTCCTCATCAACGGTGGGTTCAAAAAAGTCGACAGCTTCTCCTTCTTCATCGCCTTGGTGAAACGCCTCGTCAGGTAAATCTATCGCTTCACGCATCGCAACCATGAGCGACGAATAGGCCTCCTCGGCAGTTGGATATGAGGCGTTTACCTTGATTGCCCGAAATCGGGCTACCGCATCCCGGCCAAACATCACCCATCCGTAGTCGTCGTCAATCCGGTCCCAGCAGAGCATGCCGAGAACGCGCTCTCGGGGGTCGGCGAACCAATCCAGTTCCTTGGTGATGAGCGTGATTTTTGGATGCCTCGAGTACCCCGCGAGGGCATTGAAACGGCGTCTGTCAAGGTGTCCGAAGATCGTCACCAGCTTCTCAGTGTTCTGTCGCGATCGTGTGTTTGGCAACAAATCCGATACCCCTTCTGAATTCGTCTTGGACCTAACCGCGAAGGGGACGCCAAAACTCGAAGCTCGAACTCGAGAACGGCGGGTTTTTTTTGACTTGTTCCAATAAGCCTAACTCGTCTCCGACTCAGAGGACTTCACTTTCGCTATTTCAACAAATATGTGCGCTAGCCTTATGCGTGGCGCTATTGGCGTCCGATCATGTATCGAGTCGAAACTAGCTGCTGCGGGAGCAATCGCAGATGGAGCGATGCGAAGCGATCCGTTTTCGGACTGACACCGTAGCGCCTCGTGATGCTTGTCTATGATTGCTTCGACGTCCGCCGGCAACTCACTTGATCCAGGTCGGAAAAAGGCCCACATCGCGCCTTCTGCTGATCGGTGACCGTAGCGTCCATCAACAAACCGGGTCATCCCATCTGTAACGTAGGCTTTCGCCGGACGGCCTCTGCCGATCACTTTGAATTCGACCACGAAGTTTGGCAAGCCATGCAGCCTCCACTCAATATCTGACCGACCGATTATTCGCCTTTTGCCGTCAGGAGCCAAATCGACACGTGACAACTCGGCAAAGAACTCCCCATCAAAAGGCTGAGCTCCAGAGTCGTACTTCTTGGACAGATAGGCACCAAGTCCTTCTGTCAACTCAGGTTCACTACGGTCCGAAAATGGCTGCCCAACACCGGAGTAGCCCGCCTCATACTCAAGCCACTGGGCGAGCAAGTAGTCAAGAATCTCAGAAGTTGGCGGGCGCCTTACGAGATATGCCCAAGAAGAGGTATCCGCTACACTACTCACGCAGACATTCGCTCCCTCGACAGTGCCTGGAGCTGTAGCGCTAGTTGATTGCCGTCTTCTATCGCGCATCTACGCATCCAAAAACGAGCGATCAACGGCTTTACCAGGTATATTTGATTGCCGTCGATTGCGGCAACGTCTGGTACGGTGAGGAGAGTGTCCTCTGAATTACCAATCACGTTCCCAAGGGCCTGGGAGATAACTTCTATTATTGAGTCATCATCCAACTTATCGGCACATGGCTGGTCGCCTAGAGTCAATACTGCTGCGCCAATAGGTACACGGCGACCGGTCCATGTAGCCACTTGGATCGATCCTTGGCCACCGGTGGCGTTGCGCCATCGCAGAAGTGTTTTTGCCAACGTGCCGGCGTATCTTCGCATCATTTCGATCGTCGGGGATTCTCGGAGCGGCCTTTTAAGCGCGCCATATCTTAGGCTTGTCGGTTGCAATGCCGGTCCGGCGAACGTAGCGAGCTCTTCGATCATCGCAATTTCATTATCCGTCAGCTGAAAGTACGAATAGACAAGTTGATTGACCTCGGGCTGAACTTGCTGCCAGGCACGAGATTGCTTGAGCTCGTGCGAGTTTTCGACTCTTGCTAGTATCTGATCGACTTCCGAAAGAATGGAGCGGGCAGCATCTGGTCTTGGATGGTTTTCGAGGGACCAAAACGGCCAATCGAGCGCTTCCCGGATATGTAGTTTCGGTCGTTCCGAAGCGACACTACCACTGAGTAACAATAGCAACCACACGCCCATCGGAGAACGGAGATAGGCGGTCAGAAAGCGCGCCAAGAGTCGACCTGTTTCCGTATTTGGAGCAGCCAGAACGGCAAGAGAATGCTGAAAAGAGAACGGTTGGTCAGCGTAGATCGCTTTCACGCCGTCAATAGGGTGGGTGCCATCCGTCCACAGGACCCTTGGACCGTCAAACAACCTATCATGATATGCTGGAATGCGAGCAATTCGATCAAAAGGCAAAGACGAGAGGCTCTGCTTGGGCACAATCGGAAGATCTCTTGGCAACATGTTCGCGCTAAGAAAAGGAGCCAAAGACATCCACTCGGGAACGTCGATGTACCAGCTTTCTGGAGAGCGTCTACGGTCCTCATCTTTCGCATGAAATCCCTTTGCTTCAATCCAACCGGTCTTGGCGAGCTCGCGGATTCTTCCTCTTCGAATCAGGCGCTTAAGCAAATCGATGTCCGCATTGGATCCCCAATAACGGGTTGCAAGCTGAGCTTCATCAGTGATCAAAGCGCTCGATGGCATAGTGTCTCGGTCGCCTCCGTGCACTGCAAGGCGCCCAAATGCGAGCGATATGTCAGTCTTTGGCGTCCAGTATTCAAATCGCTCCGCCTCTATGCTCCCGAACCGCTCACTGGGAGGACGTGCGGTGGCAATCAAAACTACAAAGGGGTGGACTGCGTCAGCAAAGATAAGTCGGCGCATATCGGAGAAGTTGATGATCTTCTCAACTGAGTATCGCCCTAGAAGATGTACGCGAAAATCTCGCTGCGTCGGATCACCTGAAACAAATGGTGTCACAGGTAGTATCAAAGCAACCCGCCCGTTCGGAGCAAGCGTGTCCGCGGCACCGAGAGCGAACGCTGTTGCGATTTGACGTTTTGGAATATGAGGACGCGGCTCGCTTTGCCGTGAACGCCAATCTTCCAGTGTCCTTGCAGCTGGTTCCTGCGCCCGCAACTTACGCCACGGCGGGTTTGATAGAAAAACGGTAAACCTCTCGTTGTTTCTCTTTTCACTTTCTTCGCTGAAAAAATCCCCTTCAGCTCCCCGGCGAATATTCTCGGTCAGCGTTGGTAGCTGGTGTCCACCTTTCCTGAGCTCGATGAGGTCACTGGGGTTCAAATCTGAAAGCAGGGCGAGGTAAAGACTGAAAGCTGTGAGTTGACACGCATCCTCATCAATGTCCCCACCATAAATCTGATCCAGCAGAAGCCTCCGCCGTGTTGCGAAGTCCGCAACCGGCTCTAGTCCACTGGACACGGCTCTGACCTCGTAGGCACGAATGACACGCCGAAATGCTGCGGTTAGCAGCATGCCAGACCCACATGCACCGTCAAAAATCTTCTCGGCTAGGATATCACGGCCATCCAAGGCCAACTCAACGATCCAGTCTGCGAGCAACCGCGGAGTGTAATATGCACCTTGGTCTCGTTTGGCACCACCCCCGGCTCCTTCCTCCGAAGTGATATTACGTGACGATAAGAACGTTTCATAGATACCCGCAATCAACTCGATTGGTATCTGGCTGAAATCGTAGCGCCAAAAACTGGTCTGGCCTGTGCGCAAGGTTGTACGACTGAGAAATTGTTCCAACCAAGAAAACGATGAATCTGTCAATTGCTCCCAGCCAGTTTCACTTTCGGTGCTCGTTAGAAAGTCACCATTGAAGTCTTTTCGGAGAGCATTGATGAGCTTTCGCAAGCCTTTCCGGTCGCGTTCGCACACTAGGTCAAATAAGGGACGTACATTGCGGCTTGATCGGTATGTCGTGCCGACGATGCCTCTATCTTCCAAGTAGGTGATAAAAATCATTCTCGCGATGAGGCGCCGAGCTTGCGGAGCCCCAATGCCATTAGAGGTCAGCTTGCCCACCAGGACCAGAATGTTGTCGAGAAGAATCTTGTCAACGCGTCTCTGTGGGTCGAACCAACCATCGCGACCGCGCAAAGCTTCGCCACCGACTAGGCCGGACACCGACCACGTTCTTTCAGCCTCCTGCCTCTGTTCCAAAGTGTACTCTTTGGGATCGGCTTCTGGATTGTCCACTGACCACACCTCAAGCCGGTCGCTGCTAGTCACAAGCAGGATGCGGGCCAGGTTTTGATTCCAGAGGCGTTCGCAGAAGTTCCGGATCTCAGATTTTCGGACATCGGCATCTGATGCGAGTCGAAGCCCATCAACTAGGCAAACTGTTGGCACGCTGTCGATACAGAAGACAGCGTTTCCTGCGGCCCCGGTTTCCGGACCGAAGATCGCTCGAAGTTCTGGGGCAAAGGGATGCAGGTCTACGCTGGCTGATCCGGCCACGATATATGATTTGGGTAATTGGTCATACCCAAGCTCCGACACCCATGGTCCTGTAAGTTCACCGTCTTCTTTCATCTGCTCCATATTGGCGGACCGGTAGGTGCTAGGCGATATATCATTTTATATTGATGACATATTTTTAAAAATTGGTCATTATAAAAATATGTATGAAGAGACGAAAAGCGATCGACTTCCGGCAAAGCGTCGCGGCAGGCCGGCAAGGAAATCTGGCGATCCGCCCTCCTCTGTGCAGCAGAGGAGGCTTGTCTTCATCGAGCGAGCCCTGCTGTGGACCGGACGAGTGAGCCGTCGCGCCATTTCGACGACGTTCGATGTCAGCATGGGCCATGTGTCTCAAGACTTTCAAGTTTATCGCAAACTCGCACCGAGCAATCTTGAGTATGATCTCAGCTCAAAGTGCTACACGCCAAGTGCGGCATTCCAACCGGTTTTCTGCCAAGAAGATCCTGCAGACATTCTCGGTTTGATCGCGTCGACAGCAGCTTTGCCGCTACAAGAACGCACGCGGGTTCTTGGATTCTCGGTGGCCTGTGAATCCCTGCAGACATTCCCTTCAGGCGTTCAAAACGACGTGCTTGTCGATGTTTTGCGCGCGATCACATCAGCTAGTGCCATCTCAGTTGACTATCAATCGATGAATACTCCGAAGCCGGTGACCCGGGTCTTCTGGCCTCACGCGCTGATTTTCTCTGGACACCGTTGGCTGACGAGAGGATGGGACGTGCGGCACAACGAGTACCGAGATTTTGCTATTGGTCGAATTCTGCACTCTGAAAAGTCGGCTGATGATCGAGTTCTTACGAGAGACAACCTTTGGCACGACCGAATTGACATTGAGTTCGCCGTAGCTGACCGGCTTTCGCCCACTCAGGCTGAAGTCACTGCTCGCGAATTTGGGATGACGCGAGAAAACGGGGCATACGCTCTGCGGGTAAATGCACGTAAAGCAATGATTCCATATCTATTGGACTACTGGCGAATTCGGCCAGGTAGTGGAGAGACTCAGGCAATTCCGCTTTGCATCGAAAACTACTCCGCGATTAATGCGTACGACCGTCGCGATCTCTCGCATTAATCGTTAGTTATTGCGTTCACATCTGTTGCGTTCATCCGCATCTACTGTGAAACGGACAATTTTGGTCTGCACCCGACACGTCGAGAACGTATCTTCCGGCAGCTTTTCAAGCGTTTCTGCTTCACCATGTTCGAAAGTGACCGGAACCAATGCGACAAGCGTTGCTGGCACGTTGTGGCCGTTCCGACCAAGGAGTGAAACGGCGGCCTCGATATGTTTACGAACCTTCGAAAAAGGCGGGTTCATGACAATTCGCGGGAACTCGACCCTGCCTTTAACCTCCTCGGCATAGGTCAGAAAACAGGTTTGAATGACGGGGACACCAAGCGTTTCCACTTGGGCGGCAAGCTTGTAGTGACGCTCAACTGCGCAGATTTTCTCAGATGGGTATCCGTTCGCCAGCAGTGCCGATACCAGTGCGCCAGTGCCTGCACTCGGTTCCAGGATACTGAAATCTCCCGGCGGTCCTAGATATTCAGCCATGCGTTGGGCAACGCTGCAGGGTGTCACGTGGCACTCGCTCGCTTTGTCGATGACAAGAGGTTCTTTGATATCCAGAGCCTCGGGAATATCGCGGCAGGACCGGTGCTGAACGGAGACAAAGAAGGGTTTGTGTGGGCGCGAGTACACGGATCTTTTCATTGCAAGCCTGTTGGAGAATTGGTGTCTGGCCAACGCCGAGGGGGCAGACCCCCTCGGCAGACTTTAAGTCAAACGCTATTGGACTGTTCCTTGAAGCCATCCGGCGCCGGATGTTCCTTTGAGTCTGTCAGGAACACTGCCACCCATGGGCGCATGTAATAGGCTTCTGTGCTGGTCGGATCCTTGCAAATCTTGAACCGGAACAAACCGCACGCGCTGGTACGGGTGCCTCGCAGGTCCTGCCAGACCTTGGAATATTGTTCTTTGGTGAGTTCGATCTGGCGGAAGGCGTCCTTCCGGCCGTAGATATTCCCAGTCGCTGCGACGATCTCTCGGTCCCCGGCCTTGAAATTCAGGATAGGCGGAAGTGCCGGTTTCTTGTTCGGAACGACATAACCGACTGCCTGCATAAGGTCGCGCCAATCGTCCGCGCTAAGGTCAAGCGATTCCGCATTGGCAATATGCAGCGGCAAGGGTGCCGAGCTCGTTAGCCTGAAGCCGGTTTCACTGACCTCGGCATTCGGTTTGTGTGCGCCGTGCTCGCGGGAAAAACCCTGCAGAATGACGGGCGTTATCTCTCCTTCATATCGCCCAACCGGTCCCAGCAAATCACGTTCGTATGCCAGCCGGTTCAAAACATGATCGATCCAGCGGCGACGAGTCTCGCTGTCCAGGATCTTTTGGGCATTGCGCATCGAAGTTTCCCGTAGTTCCAGAGCAGTCATGGAGCCATCACGGAAGGCGCGTTGATGGTCCCAGTAACAGAGGTCACCAGTTTTGAGGCGCATGCCGGAGAGCTTGGCGATTGTTTCGTCGCTCGTGGCTTTCTCCCAAACCTTCACGCAAAGGGCGGCGTGATTAAGCGCGCGCTGATAGTCGCGCAATTCGGCCAGCAGGGTTTTGATGCGGTTGGCACGGACACGGGGGCTGTTTTTCATGTTGGCGAAACGTTCAACGCCCGCAGCCTTCCATTGCCAGTACTGAACCGATTTTGCAGCTTTGACCGACTTGTCCATGGCATTGTGCATGCGTTCCTGGGTCTTCCGTGCCTTGCGTTCGGAGTGATGCCCGACAAGGATTGGTTGCCCCATGTAGAATGCCTGGGAAAGATCGTCGGCGGCCCGCATGAAGGCGTTTGATTCACGGTCCCGTTTCTCAACAAGGGCATCAAGGCGTTCGGCCTTTGCCTCGGCCCGCTCCACCAGCGTGGTCATCTCCAGTTCGATTTCACCAGCCAGTTCAACTAGGAAGTCTTCACGTGCCGGGGTCCATTTGGGAGCAACAAACAATTCCTGTTTAGGTGCCCACTTGAACCCCATCTCTTTGACGTGTGCGTAGGTCTCGGCGTCCAATCTGCGATCTGCGTAAAGACGCAGCTTGTTGTCTTCCGGGCTATAGGTTGCGGTGTAGTTGTCTTGGTTCATGAGTTTGCTCCGTTTCCCTGAACTTGGCCGTTTGGCTCGTTTCATTTTCCGCGTCGCCGGAAACGGGGGCGGCAGGTCAAGGGCCGGAGGCGAGGAGGGGAATCACCCGCGCGCACAAGGCGGAGCCGCGGAGCGTGGGGAAACCCGGCGATAGGCTGCGCAGCGGTTCATCCTTGATCTGCCGGGGGCGGAGCCCTTTCCAAGGGATATGACCGGCGGACAGCCGGACTCTATGTGATGGGGGAGCGGGTCAGGTACGGGAGAAGAACGCGATCGGGACGGTTTGCCGGCGCGATCCTGTTTTTTGGAGGACCTAGACCGCTCCCCGCCGGGGCAACGCCCCTCTGGGGACAATCCGCCCGGCCCGTTCGGGACGGTCCATTGACCCAAATACCAAGAATGAAATTTGCGGGGACTGTTTCCTGATGGAAACGGCCAGCCATGCGGGGATTATCACAGGGCTGGCCACATCAGGCAGCGTTACGCCGCCTCGTCGATTACTTCCTCTGACACAGGAGCGTCGTCAGAGAATGTCATCAGGCTCGGTACCCAGCCTGTCCCCGCCACCTTGTCAGAGGCATAGGCCACCGCTTCCTTTTTCTTCATCTTGCGAACGGGGGCCGCGGCTTCCTCTCCGCAAGCCTCAACAAGGCTCTCGTGAATGAGGTCGAGCTTCACGCGGGAGAAGTAGTTTTCGGCGGTCGGTTGAAAGCGCTCGGTGATATCCGTGCCAAGCGCCAAGCCGATCCGGTCGCCGTGGTCAACCCCGGTTTTGTTGTAACCCTCGCCATATTCGATGGCATTGATCGTCTGGGCGACACAGAAGGCCTGCAATTCCAGCAGGGTCTTATGCGAGACGTTCAGACACCAGTTCCAGAGTTCGGTTGGATCAAGAGGCAGAACCGATTTCCAGCTTTCACGCTGGCGCTCAATCGCATTCAGGATATCGCACTGTCCGGCGTCCTTGATCTGGCTTTCCAGGCACGCGCTGTCGAGGCTGATTTCAATCGTGCCGTTATCCCGGGCTGCGCCGTGATTATAGAGCGTCTTGATCGCCATGGAATGAACCGCAACGGCGAGTGCAACATCAGGGTTCTTAGCCAGCTCCATGCGCAACACAGCGGTCTTGCGGGCAGTCAATTCGGCAATCAATGCCTTTGAATGGGACGCGGCTTCCGAGACGTTTTCACCCTCCTTGTCACCGGCAGCGGCCTTAGCCTTTGCATCCGCTGGGTCGATCAGTCCGCGCTCGATGCGCAGATCACCGTGATAACCAATTGAAATGATGGTGCCGCAGATTGCTTTCTGGTCTTCAGAAAACTCAGGCACATATTTCGCCTGCAGGTTCTCAAGCGCCTCGTCGGCAGCCTCGAAGACCACCCGGTCTTCCTCGTCACCTGTTTCGTTGTAGCGGGAGGCCGCATCGTCGCTTTCTGCCTGCAGGCGCTCGAGCTCTGTCTGATCTTCGGCGGAAAACTGCGGATGTTTCGGATATTCCCGGCCAAATGCCTGCATAGTAGTGTAATCAAACTCTGCCTGATACCGGACCCATTTCCAGCCCTCTCGGGCGATTTCCTGAGTTGCCGCTTCGATCTTCTCGGCGACCAGCTTTTCGACCAAGGTAATGTCTTCAACATAACCGTCGTCACGATCCGAAAAGAGATCACAGATCACGATGCCACCGGCATTACGTACAGCGTCCAGACCGCCGATGAATTGGATCCGCTTATCGGATGCCGGGACCTTGCCGTCGGTCAATGCCCTGCGGATGTCATGGCTGTTGCGGTAATACCGTGGCAGGGAGTTCCAGACCCGCTCCTGTGCGTCGTGATCGTCGCTGACGGTGAACGCCTGCAGCTGGGACAGTTCCATCTCACCTTTTTCGAAGAGCTCAAACAGGAAGGGAGAGACACGGGCGAGTTTCAGGCGCTTGGTGACGATCAGCTCGGTGGTGCCAAAGCGTTTTGCAATGTCTTCTACCGTCGTTTCTTCATCGGCAAGAGCCTTAAAGGCGCGGAACTGATCTGCCGGGTCCATGGCTTCGCGCATGACATTCTCGGCAAGGCTGAGTTCGGTTGCTTCTTCCTCGGTTCTGACCTGACAGAAGAGTTCATAGTCAGTGGTCAACAGGCCTTCCTTGATAAGGTGTTCCACGGCGCGGTATCGACGGCCCCCACCAGTCACCAGATAGTGGCCCGGTTTGATATCTGGGCGGACAATCAGGTTCTGCAGCACGCCATTGACCGCGATATTGGCTGCCAGCGATTCAATGCCGTTCTGATCGGTTTTCTTGCGCACGTTCTTCGGGTCGAGTGACAGCTTTTTGAAAGCGACTTTGATTTCGTTTGTGGTGGCTTTGGTCTTGGTCATTGGGTCTGCTCCTGTTTCCCGAAACTTCGCCGATGTGGCTCGTTTCATTTTCCGCGTCGCCGGAAACGGGGGAGGACGGTCAGGGACCGGAGAAGGGGAGGGGTATCCCCGTGCGCACAAGGTGATAACCGCGGAGCATGGGGAAGCCGCTTTTCCGGCCGCGCAGCGGTTCATCCTTGACCGGACGGGGGCGGAGCCCCGTTACAAGAGAGATGACTGGCGCAGCCAGACTGAATATCTGCAATGCGTCATGCGCGAACGATCGTTTTTGAATGGCGATCACGAATGCGAACGATTGCGGTCATCGGGACATGCCTTTCGACTTTCGGGAGGTGATCTGGCGGGTGCGGATCTGTTGCGGATCCTGTCCTGTAATAATTCGAAGGTATGATTTCTGAAGCTCGAGCGCCTCGCGCGCTTCAGCATCGACACCGGCCTGTTGCTCCAGAAAACGCCTCCAGGACAATTGCCTGCCCGGCTGACCAATTGTCATTCGCTTCCATGCAGGATGGCGTTCAAGGCGCGGATCGAGTGGCCGGCGCCGGTACCTATCCTTGGTCTGCCGGGTGCCCGGGTTCTTATACGGTTCGAATTGACCGTATTTCTCCTCCAGCCTTATCCGCGAAAGTTCGCGGTCGACCATGCTGGCTTTTTCCATCGTGCCGGTTGCGATGTCCCGAAAGACTAAGCCGTTCCCGCGCTTGCGAAGTTCAACTCCATAAAGCGCGAAGCCATCATACAGCTCTTTCCAGGAGCCGGCGCGACGATGGATCTGCAGGAAGGCGTCTTTATGATCTTTGAGGTATCCCGAGAACGACTGCTCCCAGGAATTGGCTTCCTTGTCTCGAGCTTTCTGGTTCAGGCGCTCGTTGTCCTGGCCGCGGCCTTTCACCACCTGCAAGCCGTGTTTCTTTTCCAGCATGTCGGCAGTGGACTGCAGGATCTGGAAATCACGGAAAGGCGCATGCATCCGGAACGTTTCCGGGTGCACCAGATTGAACTGGATATGCATGTGGAAGTTCTCGGTGTTGATATGGGTGCCCACAACGCGCTGATGGGCTTCGAGGCCGAGAGCCTTCGCGAACTCCAATTCGATGTCTTTCAGAGCGTCCGTTTCCGGCATCTCACCTTCTGCGAATGAAACAACCAGGTGATAGTTGGGATCGGCATTGCTGCGATGGTTCAGCGCCTGAGTCGCACGGATCTCCGCGATCGCCGTGTCCAGGTCCTCCAATCCGGCGCCGGCGTTGCAGTTAGAAAGCCAGAACTGATCCAGCTTTTCTCCCTTTTCCTTCGCACTGGCGATGTATTTCGCTAGGGCGGCCGCGCCGCGCGCCCGCTTGATAGACGTCTTCTTCGCAATCACGGCTTCAGATCCGCAATGCAAGCCTTGATCTCGCCCTGCGTTTGTCGGACTTCCCTCAACAGTGATTGCATTTGCCGGACCAGATGACCGTCTGTGGATTCGTTCATACCCTTCAGGAGCAGATTGCCAAGACGGGCCTGGTCGGCATTCACATGCAGGAGGTTCAGAATTGACTGTTCCAGAGATCGATCCGGATATTTGCCAGACTGGAGAATGCGTTCTGCCACCTTTGATACGGACATGTTTGTTCGTTTCGCATGGGTCACGATCCTCTGGTGAATGTCGGGATCCAGGTATGTGATCAGCTGGACACGCTTAGGACGTTTCAACGCGACATCTCCAGCTTCCGTTCCAGGCCTCTGTCCTTTCCTGCATTGCGGACATGCCCGCGCTGCATCTCAGCGAAGGATTCCCGCAGCGCCGTCAGAAGGCCTTTCTCACCCCGGTGTTGTTTCAGGTCGTTCCAGTCGGTCGCACGGCGATCCTTTTCTGCGGGTGTGAAGCTCGGAGCCAGAACCTTGCCGCCGACGGCCTCGGCTGCAGCCCAGGCGCACTTCAATCCCTTATTCGGAAGCGGCGGTGTTCTTTCGGGTAGATGATGATCGTCGTCGGCGGCGATCAGGATGTTGGCGGCAGGATACCGGTCGCGAACCGCTTTGGCAGTCGCTGTAAGATTGTCGCCGTCAAAGGCGACGAATGTGGGCAGCTTCGTCGCGTTATAGACATCGGCACCGGTGGCATAGCCTTCACCGACAATGACCGTCAGCCTGTCACCTTTTTCGGGTGCGTTCTTCAGATCCTTGTTCGGGTCGATGGTGTGATAGAGCCCATCCTTGCGGCCGTGTTTCAGATAGGTTTTTTCGTCACCCACGAACTGCAGGGACCAGATCCGGCCGGCATCGTCACGAAGTGGAATGACCATGCGGCCATCGTCAGCGAGCTTCACGCCATAGCCGCGGGCATTTTTCCTGGCGAGATAAGGACAGTTTTCCGGGGTTGCCCAGGTCTTCAGGTTCGTCCAGATGCCGAAGGCACGTTTTGCGGTCGCCTCCTGTTCGTTTGCCCGCTCGCGTTCGCGGTTTTCGCGGGCCTGTGCCGCCTCGGCCGACAACCGCTGCCTCTCTTCCAAAGAGACGGCGTCGCCCTTGCCGGTCCACTGCAAAGGTTCATCAGCGCCCTTGAAGTTCTTGAACTGGCCGTTCGGAACCCCGTCCAGAAAGCCGCGATAGCTGGCGTTGGTCACCTTGCCGTCACCGGCAAGTGCAACACGGTGCCACGTGCCGTCCATTTCAGGTGAGCCTTTCAGGTCGGCCCCGTTGTCGCGCAGGAATTGTCCAAACGCGGTTCTTGGATCCTCAAGGGGGCGCTCCGGCTGGTGCGATGGAAGGAATTCCCTCAAACCCTCAGGAACATCCGCTCCCTTGGCGAACCAGGCTTTCTGTTTCTTGTCCCAGAGCGCACCAGCCGCCTTGGCTGTTTCGCGCAGGTCGTAGGGAACAGAGAGATAGGTCTTATCGATAGGTTTGGCGTCGGCCATGTCGGCTAAACTCCGGTTGTAGGAAAGCAAGGATTGGATAGAAAAAGACGGACGATCAGTCGAGGTAGACGCCGTCGACGTCGAGCCGGCCGGTCATCTGGACCAAAGCTTTGGGCCAGATTTCGCGCCCGGCTGTGTCCGTGACGGAGATCCTCTGCAGCAGCACTTCGCTAGAGAGTGTGCCGCCCGTTATCTCCAGGTCGCCGAATTCCCCGTGGATCTTCAAAAGGGTTGCGATGACTTCACTGATCTTCATGGCGCTGCCTTTCCATTGGACGGCGGGAGAGAGGGAATGGACGTAGGGCAAGCGATCGGGATCCTGGCCCGGGCCTGCATTTCCTCGTTCTGGAAATAGAGCACCTGGCGGCCATAAATGGCGGGGCGCCCGGCGACAAAGATCAGCATGTCGCCGGCCCGGCTGACCTTGCCTCCGGTGCCTGTCTGGATCCCCGGCAGCGACATGCACTCATCAGGCGTCAGCAGCGGGCGCGCGACTTCGCTCAAGGTTTCGGAATAATTGGTGCCGACCCGGCCGGTAGAGCGGCTGGCGGAAGTCTTCCTCTGAACCAGCGTTGTCTTGCCGGCCATGTCGGACAGAACCCGGGCCGTCTCCATCGTGTTCGGCGCATAGGCGATCCGGACGTGACAGTTGGAAACGATCGACTGTTCTCGGCCATAAGTCTTCTGCAGCTGGGTCAGATCCTGGACGATCACAAAAGCTTTCAGGCCGTAACCTGCCATGAAGGCAACCGCCTTCTCAAAGATCTCCAGCTTGCCGACGGAGGTGAACTCGTCGAGCATCAAAAGCATACGGTGTTGGTAATGCTTCACCGACCGGCCGCCCTCGAACGCCATGTGAGAGGTAAGGCGGGTCAGGAACTGGTTCAGCAGGATCCGTACCAGCGGCCGCAAGCGAGCAATGTCGGACGGCGGGATGACGATATAGAGCGTAGCCGGCTTCTCGCCGTTCATCAGATCGGTGATGCGGAAATCGGATTCTGAAATGTTGCGGGCCACAATCGGGTCGCTGTAAAGTGCCAGCTGCGACGTACCGGTGGAATGAACACCAGAGCGTTCGTTGCTGGACCGTTTGCGCATGCGGGCTGCGCCAAGCCGTACCTCGTCGTTGACGACGGCACGCCCGTGCTCGTAGCTCTCCATATCCTTCAGGAGCCGGTCGAAACTATCGTCTTCCTGATCGTTGAAGGCGGCCTTTGCCGCCGCGGCGATGGTCTGTTCGCTGATGGATTTAGGATCCTCGTCATCGCCGATCGACATGAAGGCGCGCACATCGGCCAGAGTGGCTGTGCGCTGCTCCTGCCGCTTGATCCGGTAGAGAACATGAAGGATTGCGGTGCAGAGCCAGCCATAGCCTTCCTGCATCCAGAAGTCCTTGAGGCCGGTGCCGTCCGGATCGATGATCATGATGGCAATGTTCTGGCAGTCGGCAATCTCGTGATCGGTGCCGATGCGGACCTCTGCGAGCGGATTGTATTTCACGGAACCGCGATCCGCGGCCGGATCGAAGCGGTATGTCCGTCGTCAGAGGTTTTGAGCAGATCGGCGGCCTAATCTAGTGGAGGCTCTG
>NZ_CXWE01000018.1 GCF_001404515.1 Roseibium album | reverse complement strand
GATCGAAACAGCCGCTACCTTCGGAGCAGGGTAAACACGCCCGTTTGCTTCAACGCTCGTTTCAATTGTCATGTTTGTTCCTTGTTGTTCAGGAGGCCAGTTTGGCGCGTTCTTGCAAAGCTGCTTCGGGTGGTGTGGCGGCGGCAACATCCATCTCGCGCAGCGAATCTCTCGCAGCAACAACGACTTGCCGCATTACGTGCTCATCCATTTGACCGATGCAACCGACCCTGAAACTGTCAACCATGGTCAACTTGCCCGGATAAATGATGAAACCCTTGTCTTTCATGAGTTCGTAAAAGCGGCTGAAAACGAAATTCGGATCCGCCGGACAGAAGAATGTCACGATGATTGGTGACAGCCAGCGATTGTCGAGCAACGTCTCGAAGCCGAGTTCCCGCATGCCGCTGACCATGACATCCCGGTTCCGGATATAGCGGCGTCCGCGGCCGGTAACTCCCCCTTCGGCTTCATGGGCTCGTAACGCCTCCAGGAAGGCAGCGACGACATGAGTGGGAGGAGTGAAGCGCCACTGGCCGGTCTTGTTCATATGCGCCCATTGAGCATGGACATCCAGGCTGAGCGAATGGCTGTTGCCTTTCGCAGCTTCGAGTTCCGAATTCCTGGCCAGAATAAATCCGAAACCCGGAACACCTTCTATGCATTTGTTCGCGGAACTGACCATTGCCTCGTAGCGGATCTTCGAGGCTTCCAGAGGGATCGCGCCGAATGCGGACATGCTGTCGACCAGCAATTTCCGTCCGGCTGCATAGACCGCTTCCGAAATTTCCTCCACCGGGTTCAATATTCCTGAAGAGGTCTCGCAATGGATTGCCACAACATGACTGATCGCCGGATCAGTTGCGAGAATTTGGGCCACTTCATCTCCGCGCGGAGGCAGATAGTCACCCTTGTCGAGCAACTGGTAGTCCCGTCCCAGGTAATCGAGTGTCTGTGCGGCCCTGAGGCCATAGGCCCCGTTTGCCAGCACGAGCGCCTTGCCGTCCTTCGGGATGAACGAGGCCAGCATTGCTTCGACCGAAAATGTGCCGGATCCCTGCATCGGCACACAATCGAACGCATCCGACCCGTCGCCCAGAAGAGCAATCAGGCGATCACGCATTTCCCGGGTCATCGCGCGAAAATCGCCGTCCCAACTTCCCCAGTCCACGAGCATGGCCTCCTTGACGGCATAGGACGTCGTCAGCGGTCCTGGCGTCAAAAGATATGGTTCACCCAGACGTGGCGGCTCAATCCGTGGGTTATGGGCGTTCATCGGAAACTCTCCAAGATTGGTGGTTCCCGAGTACCATTGCAGCAATTATATCTATATGTGAAATTGCAAAATTCAATCAAAACATAGGCTGTGCCTATATACTGAATTCCGGGGGTTTGACGTGCGCCACAGTCAGTTGAAAGCCTTTCACCATGTCGCTCTTCTGGGCGGGTTTTCACGTGCTGCGGAAGCGCTTTGCCATACGCAACCGGCCATTTCGGAGCAGGTTCGCAAATTGGAGCAAGACCACGACGTTCTGCTGTTTCACCGCGAACGCAAGCGTGTGCATCTCACCGAAGCGGGCGAAACGCTTTTCCGAATGACGAGGCAATATTTCGAGATTGAACAGCAGATCGAGGAATATATGTCTGAAACCGGCGCAGCGATCGAGGGCGAGCTCCGCATCATTGCCGATTCCGCACATCATGTGACGACTATCCTGACGGAGTTTCGCAAGAAATACCCCAATGTCACCGTCACCTTGAGGGTTGGAAACACCAAGGAAATTGTCGAGGAGCTTCGCGGTTACAACGCGGAAATCGGCATTGCCGGCAGTGTCGATCCCGGTAAGGACATGGACACACTCAGCCTCGGGAGCACGGAAATCACCGCTTTTGCAGAACGCGGATTCCTTCCGGCGGCCAAACGCTGCCTCACGCTCGAAGAGCTGTCGAAACTTCCGCTGATCTTTCGCGAGGAAGGCTCGAAAACGCGCGCAAAGCTGGTGGAAGCCGCTGCTGAACATCATATCAGGCTCAAGCCGGCGATCGTGGCCGAAGGCCGCGAGGCTGTGCGCGAAGTGGTGGCATCGGGCGCCGGGATCGGCTTTGTGTCCAGGGCCGAATTCGGCCATGATGATCGGCTTGTTCAGATCAGCCTGACGGATGTCGATCTGAAAATGAGTGAAACACTCGTGCATCTCGCGCAAAGACGGGAGGTCAAGGTGATCCGCCACTTCATGAGCGTTGCCCGAAAGGAGATGAGCTTCGAAAGCGACAGGTCTTCCGAAGCAACCTCAAGAGGTTAGGCATCCCAAAACACCCGGATATACGACTATCGTGTTCGCCAGGCCTGCGTCCGTTTCAGGATGCCCTTTGAAGCGATCAGGTGCAGGATCCGGGCCGCTGCATTGGTATAGAAGATCATCATGCCCATCGCCGCCGCGGGAGCGATGTCACCTGCATCGTCCATGTTCAGGACCGCAATCGAGGCGAGAGTCGTCTTTGGCGAATAGAGGAATACCACTGCGGAGACGGTGGTCATGGCATTGACGAAGAGATAGATGGATATGTCCAGGATCGCCGGTAGGCAGACCGGCACTGTTACCCGCGCGAACAGTTTCATGGTTGGCTGCTTGAGCGATGAGGAAACGGCTTCGAACTCGCGGTCCATCTGTTTCAACGCCGTCACGGCGGTCAGGTGGGACACTGTGTAGAAGTGGGTGACCGTGCAGATCACCAGGATGGCCATCGTGCCGTAGACGAAATTCAACGGATTGGACGGGCTGTTGAAGAAGAAGATATAGGCAAGTCCCAGAACCATGCCAGGAATGGCCATCGGCAGCATGGCAAACATCTGGAACAGCGATCGGCCGACCGGGAAGCCATTCGTTTTCTCGACAAGATAGGCTCCGAAGAAGACTACCGATGTCCCGATGACCGCTGTCAGCAGAGCCAGTTCGATGGAATTGAAGTAGGAGCCCCAGCCGCCGCCATCCATTTTGTCGAACTGGTAGTTGTTCAGGCTCAGACTGAGATCATAGGGCCAGAACTTGACCAGGGCCGCAAATTGGCAGACCGCCAGCAAGCCGACGATGAAAAGCGCGACCAGCGAGGAATAGACCAGAAAGATCCGGTCCGTCCTGGTGTTGGGCGACGGGGCGTAAGGGACTGAACGCGCCGAAAGCAGCGCAACCTGTTTCGATTGCACGAGCCGGTCGATGGCAAAGGCCAGGATTGCCGGGACCACCAGAACGACGGACACCACGGCGCCCATTTCAAAATTCTGCTGTCCGATGACCTGTTTGTAGATATCCACCGCCAGGACGTTGAACTGGCCGCCAATCACCTTGGGCAAGCCGAAATCCGTTATCACGAGGTTGAACACGACGAATGTCGCCGAGATCAGGCCGTAACGCGCTCCAGGTACGGTTACGGTCCAGAAAGTACGCCAGGGCGTGGACCGCAGCGATGTCGCAGCTTCGTAGAGACGAGAATCGGAAATCGCCAGCGCGGTCGAGATGATGAGAAAGGCATGCGGGAAAGTGAAAAACACAGATCCGATAACGATGCCGATCGGCCCATAGATCGAAGCGCCGAACAACAGCCCCTTCAGCATTCCCTGATTGCCGAACAGGTAGACGAGCGCGATGCCGGGCAGAAGAGACGGCACCAGGATGGGCATCATCGCAATCAGACGGAAAACGCCTTTGAAACGCATGCAGCTGCGGTTCAGCGCGTAGGCAAACCAAAACGCCAGCGACACCGTGATGACGGTAGAAATCGCGGCGATCAACAGCGAATTCTTGATCGAGTTGAACAAGGCCGGCGTCGAGAAGTAGCTGACGAAGTTGGAAATTCCGGTGGATTTCACCGGCCGCAGTTGTACGCGCCTGAAGGTGTTGCTGTCCAATTCCAGCCAGTCCAGCGTGTTGTACAGTTTGGAGCCGACCAGGAACCTGCCTCCTTCGACACTGTTCCGGATCTTGTAGTGTACCGGGCTCCGGAAACTGAAATCCGGGAAAAACTTGGTAACGCCCAACCTGCTGTCGGAACTGCCGGCCAGGTCCGAAGCTTCATAAACATTTGTGCGTGCATTCAGTTCCGCCCCCGTCAAAATCGCTCCGTCGAAGACGCCCGCGTCGTCGCTGATCTGAAATTCGTATTGGGACAGGTCAAACTGATACGTTGAAAACGACTTTGAGAGCATTGCCCAAAGCGGAAACGCCAGTGTGATCAGCAAATAAAGCGCAATGACAATCATGCCCCCACGCATGATGATGTCGTCGCGGCTGAGTTTCGGCTTGATTTCCGGACCCGCCGGCATCGTGTCGGGCGTGGTGTCCAGAACGCTCATGCCGGCGCCTCCGGACTTTCAAAGGCCATCAGACGGTCCACGGGCAGCTCGATTACCATGTTCTTGCCTTCGCCGAGGTCGAGGCGGCGGACGGCATTGATCGAAAAGTCGGCAAATAGCTCCGTGCCACCGAAAAGGTCATTTTGCAGCCGGCACCGCCAGAACGATCCGAGAAACTCCATTTCATGAAGCAGGACTTCGATGCAATTGCGATTCTCGTCACCCGGCTGGTAGCCGACTTCGTGAGGAATGACGTCTTCCGGCCGGATTGCCGCGACAACCGCGTCTCCTCCCCGGAAACTGTGCTCGTGGCAGGCGAAGGTCTTTTCACCGATGCTCAGGCTGCCGTCGTCGGCGACCCTGGATTTGATCTGGTTCATTTCGCCGATGAAATCGGCAACGAACAGGCTGGACGGCTCGCGGTATATTTCCGTCGGTGCACCTACCTGTTCGATCACGCCGTGATTCATCACCACGATACGATCCGCCATGCTCAGGGCTTCTTCCTGATCGTGGGTCACCATGACGGTGGTCACACCGAGTTTTCTCTGCAGTTCCTTGATTTCATGCCGCAAGTGAACACGGACCTTCGCATCGAGAGCGGAAAGCGGTTCGTCCAGAAGAAGAAGGCCGGGATTGGTCGCAATTGCGCGCGCCAGGGCGATGCGCTGTTGTTGTCCGCCGGACAGCTGTGCCGGATATTTCTTTCCCTGGTCCGGAAGGCTGACCAGATTGAGCAATTCCGTGACGCGGGCCGTGATTTCAGATTTGCTGCGTCCCGCGTTTTCAAGGCCGAATGCAATATTCTTCTCGATCGTCAGGTTGGGAAACAGGGCATAGGACTGAAAGACGATGCCGAAATCACGTTCGGAAGGGGGAAGATTTGAAATGTCCTTGCCCGCCTGTTTGACCGTGCCCTTGGTTTGCAGGTCGAGCCCGGCAATCGCGCGTAACAGCGTGGTCTTGCCGCAACCCGATGGACCAAGGAAACAGACGAATTCGCCTTCATTGATGGTGAGCGAAATATCCTTGAGCGCCATGAAGCTGCCAAAGGCCTTCCAGAGATTTTCGATGCTCAGATAAAGTTTTCCTGAGTCGGCAGGCTGGGTCACGGCGGAAGTCCTTACGTCATAATGTTTCATGGCGTTCCGGGGGCAGGCAAATTGGATAGGAAAATGTCGAACAAGACAAGCGGAGGCGCCGGGCCCCCGCTCTCAGTCTGGTTATTTTGCTTCCGACTTGCCGTCGTAGCGTGACTGCCATTCCTTCAAAATGGCGGCCCGATTGTTCGCTGCGAATTCGAAGTCGTTATCGATCATCGCGTCCAGCAGCCCTTCAGGGAAATGCTCCACAGGCTTGGCGACGCCCGGATAGGCAACCACCGCATAGCCGGTATTGTACATTTCATTGGCTTCTTTGGTGACCGAAAAGTCCAGAAGCTTTTGTGCAGCTTCAGCGTTGGCGGTTCCTGCAACGATTGCAGAAGCTTCCATGTCCCAGCCTACGCCCTCGCTCGGAACGATGATTTCAAGCGGTGCGCCGGCAGCCTTGGACTTGGCACCGCGGAAGGCGAAGGAAACACCGATCGGAATCTCACCTGCTGCGGCAAGTTTGCACGGCTTGGAGCCGGAATGTGTGTAACGCGCGATGTTTTCGTGCAGCGCGTCCATGTATTCCCAGCCGCCTTCTTCGCCGAACATCTGCAGCCAGCTGGAAACGTCAAGGAAACCTGTTCCGGAGGAATTCGGGTTCGGCATGATGACGTGACCCGCATACATCGGATCGGTCAGGTCTTTCCAAGATGTGGGAGGCTTGAGACCGGCCTTTTCAGCCTCGACTGTATTGTAGCAGACAGAAGCAACCCATGCGTCCATGCCGACCCACGCGGGTGGATTGTCGCCGTCGACGAATTTCTTGTCGAGCTTGTCGACGCCAACCGGTGCATAGGGCTCCAGCATGCCTTCGGACTTCAAAAGAAGCAGCGAGGTTGCCGCCAGTCCCCAGATCGCATCGGCTTGCGGATTATCACGTTCAGCCAGAAGCTTCGCGGTGATAATTCCAGTGGAGTCCCGAACCCAGTTGATCTTGATGTCCGGATTGCTTTCGTTGAATTTTTCCGCGTAGCGCTTGAGGTCTTCAGCCTCGACGGCTGTATAGACCGTCAGTTCGGTTTCGGCTGCCACCGGAGCAGCCAGCAGTACACTCGCTGCCAAGGAAGCCAAAAAGGTCCTCGTATATTTCATCACGTTCTCCTCGATTCAGGTTTCAGGAATTGGAAAATCTATGCCTCCTTCATCCCGAAGCGGTCAGTTTGGCAGGTTCTCTGCACAAGAAAAATCGATTATGTCTACCATGTCATAGGCTGAGCTTATGCATGATTGCTTTCTAGGCAAATGTTCCACCAACACATGGTTCCCCTCTGACGCCAACCCTGTTTGGTTTGACGGCAAAGGAAATCATGTCACAAAGCTTCTGACAATGCTGGTCTTTTTTGAAAGCTAACTTGATCGCGGACGCGCGCCATGCGGGTCATACGGTGTTCGCAGATAAGGACTCGCCTTGTGTCTTTCCCCGGCCAGATCGATTTCCCAGCTGTTTTCGGCCAGATACTCTGCCGTGACCTTCCGGGAGGCGTTGACCTGAACCAATGCGACTGCCGCGCCAAGTGTGTGACCATAGGCAGCAGAGCGGACCTCCCCGATCACGGAACCATTGCAAAGCACTGATTCTCCACCCCAAAGTTGCGGCAGCCCGCTTTGAAGAACCATCTGAACGATCCGCGTATTCAGGTGCTTTGGATCTGACTTCGAAGCAAGGAGGGCTTCCTTGCCGACAAATCCGCAGGGTTTTTCGAAATCGACAGCAAATCCCAACCCGGCCTGCAGGGGTGTAATGTCGGGTGTGAGCTCGCGGCTCCATGCCCGAAACCCCTTTTCAATTCGCAATCCTTCAAGTGCGTAATAGCCGGCATCGCGAATGCCATGTTGTTCGCCTGCCTGCATCAGGTCTTCGTAGACACCGACCGTGAATTCGACCGGTACGATCAACTCCCAGCCCAGCTCACCGACATAGGTCATTCTGTTCGCAAGGACCGTCGCATAGCCCAGATCGATCTTTTGAACGGTGCCGAATGGAAAGGCGTCGTTGGAAAGATCGGATTGCGTGACGCTGGCAAGGACCTTTCGTGATGCCGGCCCCATCAGGGACAGAACCGACCAGGAGCTGGTCACATCTGTCAGGAATACATGTGCATCCGGTTCGAAGTTCTTGCGGAGCCAATCGGTATCCCTCACGGCCTGGGCAGAACCGGTGATGATCAGAAATTCGTCCAGCTTCAGGCGCAATACCGTGAGATCGCTTTCAAATCCGCCGCGATTGTTCAAGAGCCCGGTGTAGACCGTTCGTCCGGGCGCAACATCGATGTTTCCCGCGCAGATCCGATTGAGCTGACTGCAGGCATCTTTCCCCTGAACAAGCAGCTTGGCGAACGAACTCTGGTCAAACACCACCACCGCCTCACGAGCCGCTTTGTGTTCCGCGCCGACGGCCTCGTGCCAGTTCTGCCGGCCAAACCCGTACTCGGTCTTCTCGCCCTCTTCGAAGGCAAAGTAGTTTGCACGTTCCCAACCCATCTTCGAACCGAACACGGCATTTTTTGCGGCAAGCCGGTCATAAAGGGGGGATCGGCGGAAAGGCCGGGCGCTGTCCAGTTCCCGGTTGGGCCAGGGCATCGCATAGTGAAGGCCCAGCACTTCCTTCACCCTGTCATGAAGCCAGGTGGGGTTGTTGTTGAAGTCGGCAAAGCGCCGGATGTCGACGGCGAACAGATCCATGGTCGGGGCGCCTTCCACGATCCACTCTGCCAGCGCCCTGCCGGCACCGCCCGCACTTGCAATTCCCATGGAATTGAAGCCGGCTCCCACAAAGAAGTTCTTCACTTCCGGTGTCTCGCCCAGCAGATAGTTGTTGTCCGGCGTAAAGCTCTCGGGACCGTTGTAAAACTCCCGGACACCGGTCTGTGCCATTTGCGGCACGCGGGTCAGGGCATTTTCCATCAGGATTTCGAATTGATCCCAATCGTCGGGCAAGAGCTGAAAGAAGAAGTTGTCCGGAATTCCGTTCATCCCCCAGGGCTTGGCTTCAGGCTCAAATCCCCCCATGACGAGACCGCCGGTTTCTTCCTTGAAATAGATGTATCCGTCAGGATCCCGCAACACCGGAAGGTCCGGGTTCACACCCTCGATCTGCTCCGTCACGATATACATGTGTTCGGCTGAGTGGAGCGGCACGTTGGCGCCGCACATCCGGCCCACGCGGCGGGCCCATTGGCCGGCGCAGTTGACAACCACTTCCGCCTGGATTCGGCCGTGGTCTGTTTCCACCCCTGAAATCTGGTTGTTTTCGGTCAGGATATCCGTCACCTGAATGCCTTCCACGATCCTGGCACCGTGCCGCCGTGCGCCCTTTGCAAGGGATTGTGTCAGGTCGGTGGGATTGGCCTTGCCGTCGCCGGGCATCCAGAGCCCGCCTTTCAGGTCGTCAACCTGCATCACCGGCCATTTGTCCCTTGCCTCGCCCGGAGTGATGACGTCCACGTCGACACCCTGGGCGCGGGCGGCAGCTGCCGTTCGCAGCAACATGGTCATTCGGTCATCGCTGCGTGCAACAGTCACCGAACCGCATTGCATCCACCCGGTCGCCAAACCGGTTTCCTTCTCCAGTTCGGAATAAAGCTGCGTCGAATAGCGGATCAGGTTGGTCATGGCGGGCGTGCTTCGCAGCTGACCCACCAGGCCAGCCGCATGCCATGTCGTGCCGCAGCTCAATTGGCCCTGCTCGAGCAAGACAATGTCCGTGTGGCCCAGCCTCGCGAGATGGTAGGCAACCGAACAGCCAACGATGCCACCGCCGATGATTACATATTGCGCCCTGTCCGGAAGACCGGTTCCAACCATATCAAAAACTCCGTCCACGAGATTGCATCTCGGAGAAGCATTTCATAATTGGCAAAATTTTGCAAATTTCTTCAATTTATTGCAAATTACTATTCGTCTCGACCTGCAATGCATCCAGCTTCCCGAGGATATCGGGTGGTGGCGATGTGTCCGAAATCAGAACCGTTCCGGGAGGTGGGGGTGGCATGACGACCTGGCCGACGACACCAAATTTGGAACTGTCCGCCAGGATCAAGGCAGTTTCGGCCTGTCGCATCATTCGTGCCCTCAGATCCGCGGCTTCCCGTGAGAAGTCCGTAAAACCGGCGCGTGCGCTCAACCCGCCTGCACTGACAATTGCAAACTCGGCTCGATACCTCGCAAGGTTTTCAAACACCTCCAGTCCGAAGGTCGCCAATTCGGCAGGATCCATTCGGCCACCGAGCAACACCACGTCGAAACAGGCGGGCGCTATCAGCTCCGCAATTTTGAGATCATTGGTGACCACTCGCAACTCTCTGCGTTGTCCGGCCAGGTCTCTGGCGACTTCGAGAGTGGTTGAACCATTGTCTATGATGATTGAAGAGCCTTCGGGGATCATCGATGATACCCGGCTTGCAATCTTTGCCTTGCCTTCGGAATTGCGGTGCACACGATCTGCCATCGGTGCCTCTTTCGAAACGACCGGAGCGGCCCCGCCGCGCACCTGGGACAGTTTGCCCTGACCGGCAAGAAACTCGATATCCTTGCGCACTGTTTCCCGGGACACACCCAGGCGCTCGGTAAGAGACCTGATGGAGACGGCGGGATGCTGTTTCACTTCTTCGAGAATAACGGCGTATCGTTGGTCAGGTAACATCATGGGCGCTTTCAGATTTTCATCTGGCAACTTGCCAATTTTTGCCAAGCCGGACAAGGCGGCAAATCGAGCATTTTCCTTTGTCCGCCGAAAAACAAGAGCCTCTGCTCGCGCGTTGCTGCTTCGCTCAGGCGGGTTGAATTCCGTTGATTGAAATCAAGCCGTTTGAGCCAGCTCCGGGGTAGTCTCACGTACAATCCATGGATGTTTGAACAATTGCCTCGGGACACAGCAAAATGAAGACGCTTATCCAGACCGATTGTTGCGAAGGCAACTCTGAACGAACCCTGGCGTCGATAGACGAAACCGTTTCCAGAGCTCTGGACCTTTGTTCTCCTCTGCAGGAGACCGAAAACGTATTGTTGCCCGAGGCAGTCGGCCGGGTCACGGCCGGCGACACGATCTCTCTCTTTTCGCTCCCCATTCACGAGCATTCGGCTGTCGATGGATACGCACTCGGTGGTGCTGGCAAGAACCCGTTCGCGATTGTCGGCCGCAGGATCGCAGGTGACAATCCGAAAGGACGCATACGCGACAATGAGGCGATGCGCATCATGACGGGAGCGCCGACACCCGCGGGAACCTGCGCTGTTGTAATGCAGGAACATGCGCGCGTCACCGACGATATCGTGACACCGGATTTCAACGTGCCGCCCGGCGACAACATTCGCCGTGTCGGTGAGGACGTAAAGGCTTCCGACACACTGGTACGGAGTGGTACTCGGCTTGATGCCCGCCACACGGCATTGCTGACGGCAAGTGGTTACCGGAGTGCCTCTGTTGTCAGGACAATCAGGGTCGCGGTCTTTTCGACGGGAAACGAACTCAGGGATACGGGTGTCGGAATGGGACCGGGCCATATCTTCGATACCAATCGCCCGATGCTGAAAACCCTATTGTCGTCGGGAAATGTCGATGTGTCGGATTTCGGGATAGTTCCCGATACACGCGACGAAATCGTGAGGGTCCTGAAAGAAGCAGCGGCATCTCATGACCTGATCATTACCTCCGGGGGAGTTTCTGTCGGCGAGGAAGATCATCTGAAACCGGCCGTGATTGAAGCCGGCGGAGCCATCGAAAGCTGGAGGATGGCAATCAAACCGGGCAAACCCATAGCGCTCGGCAATATCGGCAAGGCCGTCTATCTCGGCCTGCCGGGCAATCCGTTGGCGTGTTTTGTTGATTTTCTCCTGGTTGGCCGGCCGATACTCGATGGCTTGACAGGTGCAGCCCGTCGAGCCGCAATTGTTCAACAGGCGAAGGCAGCATTTCACTGGGAGCGGCGTGCCGGCAGGCATGAGTTTTTCCCCTGTAACATCGTTGGTACCAGCGACGAGGGTCTGCCTCTTCTGGAAAAAACGGGCCGGGCCGGATCGGCAAGGCTGATGCCGCTCATCGAAGCCGACGGCCTGGGTGCGGTCAACGCAGGTTGCGCCACTGTGGAACCGGGAAGTCGCCTCGAATTCTACCCCTTCCGGGCGGACATGGGGCTGTAGCCAATCCGACCTGTTTGATGTGAATCAGGTTATTCGATCTAACGGCCTGGTCTGTGTGCTTTCAGGACATTCGGATCAGTGTCGACAAAAGCCGCGCCGATCAAGTCAAGACAGTAGGGAACAGCTGCAAAGACCGCTGTCAGGCAGACGTCGATGCTGGCAGGTGATCCCGGTAGATTGAGAATGAAGGTCTTGCCGCGCACTCCCGCTGTTTGGCGGGAGAGGATCGCTGTCGCGACGTAATCCAGACTTGCCTTGCGCATCAGTTCGCCGAATCCCGGAAGTTCCTTGGTCAGAACAGATTGGGTTGCCTCTGGTGTCAGGTCACGCGGTGCGGGACCGGTGCCGCCGGTCGTCAGGATCATGTCGTAGGCTTTTGCGTCGCTGAGTTCGATCAGGGTATCCCGTGTTGTTTCGAAACCATCCGGGATGATGATTCTGTCGATCCGCATGTGCGTTGAGACCGTTCGCATAAGCCAGGCTTCGACCGCCGGGCCACCCCGGTCTTCATATTCACCTCGCGAGGCCCGATCCGAAATGGTGAGAATGGCTATCCGCATCCGCCTCATCCCCCGAGTGTCGACATGGCGCGCGATATTCCATTGACCGAACCGCCGTCGATATGAAAATCGTGACCGCGCGGTTTCAGGAAAACCTTCTCTCGCACGAGTTCGGCAACTTTCTCATTACCGTCCGACTGTCGCAGTTGATCGCGCAACGACAGCCCTCCCTCCTGCCCCATGCAGGTATAAAGTTCGCCCGTACAGCTCAGCCGTATGCGGTTGCAATCGGAACAGAAATCGCAGGACATCGGCGTTATGAAGCCGAGTTTACCGCCTGTTTCCCGCAATCGGACATATTTTGCCGGGCCGCCGGTGCTTTCCGTCAGCGGTTCCACGGTCCAATGATCCTCTAGGCGTTTGCGGAGATTGGCGAGCGAGAGAAAACTGCGGCCGCGCTGCGACGCGACGCCTCCAAGCGGCATTTCCTCGATCAGCGTCAGGTCCATGTCACGATCATGCGCAAACCGGATCAGGTCAAAAAGCTCATGTTCAAATGCGCCCTTTTGGGCGACTGCATTCAGCTTGATGTGAAGACCTGCGTCACGTGCCGCATCCAGTCCGGCAAATACGCGATTGATATTCCCCCATCGCGTGATCGTGCGGTACCTGTCCGCGCTGAGCGTATCCAGCGAAACATTGACGCGGCGGACGCCGCACTCCGCAAGACGCTTGGCGTAGCGGGACAGCAGCGACCCGTTTGTCGTTAATGTGACCTCATCCAGGTCACCATTTTCAAGATGCCGGCTCAGGTTCTCAAACAGGCTGATGACGTTCTTGCGGACCAGCGGTTCACCGCCGGTCAACCTGATCTTTCGGACACCATGCTCCATGCAGATTGTGGTCAGTCTGTAGAGTTCTTCCAGTGACAGAAGGTCCTTTCGCGGCAGAAATGTCATGTTTTCCGTCATGCAGTAGGTACAACGCAGGTCGCATCGGTCGGTCACCGACAGACGGAGATAGGTTGCCGTGCGGCCGAACCGGTCCTTGAGCGATTTTCCGGGAGAATTTGAATCAGGCATGGTGATTTTCGATCCGGTGTCATGTCAATCGGGAATTGAAAACGCTTGGTGGGCGCGCCTTCAGGCAGGCAACCGTCGTCCGTATCAGTGCGGAATATCCTCGTTCAATTTCTTCACCAGAAGTTCCAGCTTCTCACCCGCTCGTCCGGAAAGTGATTTTTTCCAGCTGGTTGGCGGATTTTGCCAGGCTTCCCGATCGCCAACTGCAATCAGCATCACCATTCCATATCGTCCGTGAACCTTGCAGGTCAGCACGTAGAGCCCGGGAACGTCCATGGTTCGCGTTTCCGACGCTGTATTGGCAATGGAGATTTTTTCGACACCTTCCGGGATCAGCCCGTTTGCGCTCATGACGGTGTGCTGGCCGCGGGAATTGTTGAAGATGACGCGGCCCCCAACGGGCAGGCGGACAAAGTCCGGCTCGAACCTGAACATGTCCAGGACGAACTCTGTGGTCGGATCACTGATCTGGTCGATGCCCTGGCTTGGGCTGCCGGATTGCGCTGAGGCGAGATTGGGCAACAACAGAAGCGTCAGGAATGCCAAAGAGACCACGCGTATCATCGAGATCCTTTGCCAGGTCATCGTGTCGCCTGTTCTGTGCTCGAGTTTTGCCGGTGGTTTGGCAACTGTGACAACAGCCAGTTCATGAGTCGCTCCACATCGGCTGGAAGATCTGCGGCCATGTCGGCGCTGAAGTCTTCCCATTCAGGTTCGTAACGCTTTTTGACTGCTGTCAGGACCGGGATTCCCAATTCGACGGCCCGTTCGATAACGGGTCGAAATCCTCTGCCTTCGGCTTCGCCTCTGCCGAAGCGGCTGAGAATCAGTACATCCGGCTGCTTTTCCAGCTGGCGTGACAAATCTTCGGCGGCGTTTGCCAGAGCCCCCGGATCCAGTCGGCAGCCTGTTGAACCCGGCCCCAGAGGCTGCGTGATGCGGGTGTGCGAGCCGCTGGCAAGATCCTCCAGATGGGAAATCGGACAGCAACTTCCACCATCTGGCGTTCGACGTTGCACACATCCGGCCATGGTCACCCCAAGTGACTGCAACTGCTCGATAAATGCATCCAGCGCAGGATCGACTTCCGGCCCGTGACCATATCTGATTGCTGCAAGGGGTTTTGCGTCATACATGAGAAACTGCTCCTCAAACACCACGTTTGCGCGGGCGTCCGCCATTGGCGATCTGTCTCAGCCGGTGAACGTCCTGAATCGTCACCAGATCCGCCTCCGGCAGGTTGATGACCCCTTCAGCGGTCAAGGTGGTAAAGCCACGGCTGACGGTTTCGGGTTGGAGACCGAGATAGTCGGCAATGTCCCGGCGCCCGAAAGGGATGGCCACCGTATTGAACTGCGTGCTCTTTCGCGGAAGCGTCCGGTTCTTGAGTTCGAAAAGGAAGGCTGCAATTCGCTCAATCGGTGTTTTTTTTGCCAGATCATTGCTGTGATCCAGAAGCTGGAACAGAACACTGTTCATCTGGTCCATGAAATGATCGCGGGTCAGGTTGGATAGGCGCAGCAGATTTTCGAAAACCGGCTGCTCCATAACCTGAACAGCACTTGGTGCCAGCGCGGTTATTGCACCGTTGAGCTGCCGGTTCAGCGAGGCGAGGTTGATGTAGTCACCCGGGAAAAAAAGACCGGTAATGGTCCGTCTTCCGTCGCTGAGATGAGCTACGATTCCGACGGAACCTGTCAGAACGCCGATGACGGGAGAATTCGGAAGCGTTTCCGGTTCGATTTCCTGTCCGGATGCCAGCGCGAAGCGGTTCACACCTTTCGGAAGATCGGCATTGAACGCAGCCCGGAGCTCGGAACAAATGCAATTTCGGGCGTGAAATCCGCATGAGTGTACCAACCCGCACGCATTTTCCGCTGCTCGTTCGGTTTCGTTGAAACCGCAGCCCTCCAAACCGATCAGAGATTGCATTCATCGCCCCTATCTGAATTCGGCCGGAGTATAGGAGTGCAACGCAATTGCCTGTTTGACATTGCTCAATAGAAGTTGACAATTGAAATTTGATAATATTCGAACATTAGAAATTAAATAACTGAACTTTGAAAAGAAAAATCAAGATCTAAAAAAAGTCGCATGAACTGATTGCAATCAGTGCCGTGGTTCCAGAAAGGCGAATACTGGCCCTATCAGGGGAGAGGCAGGACGACCCGGTCTTGGGCCGTCTGATTGTTAATGCTCCCCTCCAAAACGGAGGGTCCTATGCGCCTAACTGCAAGTATTGCAGCTCTGCTATTAGCCACCACGGCCGTCTGGTCCGCTGATCAGGGCCCGGTCACGCCGATGGAGGTCAATCCGGAGCTGGCCGAACTTGGCAAACGTTTGTTCTATGATGAACGCCTGTCCGGAGACACGAATCTCTCCTGCGCGTCCTGCCATCAGCCGGATCTCGCCTTTACCGACGGCGAAGCGTTGTCGACGGCCTATAGCGGTTCGGAAGGTTTCCGGAACACACCCACCCTGGCCAATGTCGGTCAGCGTGCAGCGTGGATGCATGATGGGCGCCTTGGCACAAACCTGAACGACGTGTCCCGTGAAATGATCACGGAAGACTACATCATGAACATGGACATGCGGATGATGCAGGAGCGTCTGAAACAGGATCCTGTCTATGTCGAAATGTTCAAGGCTGCGGGCAAGGGTGAGCCGTCCAACGGCGGTGCGCGTTCCGCACTTCAGGAATTCCTGAAGTCGATCGCCTCTTCCGGGGCTCCTTTCGATACCGGCGACATGAGCGAAGCCGCCAAGCGCGGTTATGTGAATTTCAAGGGCAAGGCCGGCTGCACCGCCTGTCACTCCGGTGACCGTTTCACCGACGATCAACCGCACAACATCGGTGTTCCGAACAATCCGGATATCTGGTCCGATCCGCTGCGTCATCAGACCTATGTCGGCTACGCGAAGTTCATGGGTGTCGAAAACTACATGAATGTCCGTGAAGACCTTGGCGCATATGTCCGCGATCACAAGGAAGGCTCCAGACGCTCCTTCATGACGCCGACATTGCGCGAGCTGACCTATACCTCGCCTTACATGCACAACGGAATGCTGGAAACCCTGGAGGACGTGATCGAGTTCTACAACCAGGGTGGCGGTGAAGATCCGAACAAGGATCCACGGCTGTCGCCGCTCGGTCTGACCCGAGGTGAAAAATCCGATCTGGTCGAGTTCCTCAAGGCGCTGTCCGGTACGAGCTACAACCAACCTGCCTATGTCTGGGAACAGGATGACTACGAATATGAAGTCGTTCCCGACTGGAAAAACGCGACAAACTGAGGAGACAGGATCATGTCAAAAGCCATGAAGAAAACCGTCTCCGCATGGGCACTTGCAGGGGCATCCGCCCTTGCAATCGCCACCGGAGCCATCGCTGCCGACCGGCCCGCCGAGCTGGCGCCTCTCGGGGACCCGCCGATCCCGGCGGACAATCCGCAGACACCGGAAAAGATCGAACTCGGCAAGATGCTGTTCTTTGACCCGCGCCTTTCCGGCAACGGTGCCATGCCGTGCTCGGCCTGCCACCTGCCGGATGCCGGCTGGGACTTCCCGGACAAGATTTCGCTGGGATATCCCGGAACAGTTCACTGGCGGAATTCCCAGACCATCGTCAACTCCGCCTATTACGGCAACCTGTTCTGGGCCGGCTCTTCCAAGTCGCTCGAAGCCCAGGCCAGGTCCGCTGCCAAGGGCGCAGTTGCCGGCAACGGTGAAGACGACATGCTGGAAGCCCGTCTTGCCTTTGTTCCGGAGTATCGCGAGCGGTTCAAGGATGTATTCGGAACTGAATATCCGCGTCTGGGTCATGCGTGGATGGCGATCGCCGCGTTCGAGCGTACCCTGGTTCAGACCGACACGCCGTTCGACAACTATATGCGCGGCGATGATGCTGCGCTGGATGAAGCCCAGAAACGCGGCCTGGAGCTGTTCACCGGCAAGGCCGGTTGTTCGCAGTGTCACAACGGCGCGCTGCTGACAAACCAGAAATACTACAATCTCGGCGTGCCACCCTATGACGGATGGGAAACCGACGAAATTGCGCAGATCACCTTCCGCTATGAACTCTATGCAAAAGGCTCCACGGAAGAAATGTACCGGACCTTCAAGGATGATCCCGGCGCCTATTTCCGTGCAAAGGACAAGAACCATCTCGGCAAGTTCCGCGTTCCGTCCCTGCGTTACACAAAGTACACGGCCCCGTACATGCACAACGGCATGATCGAGACGCTGGAAGACGTTGTTGAATTCTACAACCAGGGCGGGGGTGAGAACGAGTTCGCCAAGACCAAGAGCGAACTCATCAAGCCGCTCGGACTCAACGATGACGAAAAAGCCGATCTGGTGGCCTTCCTGGAAAGCCTCACCGGTGAACGAATCGTGATGGAGGAGCCGGAGCTTCCCGAATACGACGTTCTTCCGGCGGCCTCGAACTAAGGAGACGGATTATGACAAAACACCAGACCCCGATCGATCCGGCCCTGATCGAAGCCATCAATGGCCCGAAGGAAGTCGCGAAGACCGGCAAGCGGTGCCTGATGAACCGCCGTCAGTTTCTGCTGACGTCAGGCATCACAACTTTCACGGTGATGGTCGCACTGAAAGCGGGTCCGGCCTCGGCGAAGGTTCCGGCCGTTGTGTCGACCTATGAGCGCAAACATATCGGCAAACTGTCCGGGTTGAAGGAAGACGAGCCACTCGACTTTACCTATCCCGATGACGGTGCTTACTCGGAATCCATGCTGGTCAAACTCGGTCGAGAGGCCGGTGGCGGCATAGGGCCGGACAAGGATGTGGTGGCGTTCAACTACACCTGTACCCACCAGGGCGGCCCGCTTCAGGGCACCTACAAGTCCGAGGACAAGGTTCTCGGACCATGCCCGCTACACCTGACCACATTCGATCTGACACGCCACGGCATCTTCATTTCCGGACAAGCTTACCAGAGCCTGCCACAGGTGCTCCTGGAGCTGGACGGCGATGACATCTACGCCGTTGGAATGTTCGGCCTGATTTACGGCCGCTATGACAATCTCAAGGGCTGAGGAGACCGAGAATGTCCACACCCTATTATATCCCCGAGACGAATATCCCGCTGCCGCCGGTGGATGCAGATGTGATCTCGACGGCGTGCGACTACTGCATCGTCGCCTGCGGTTACAAGATCTATCGCTGGCCGGTCAAGGGCGGCAAGGTTGGCGGCGAAAAGGCCGATGAGAACGCGTTCGGCGTCGACTTCCCGGTCGACCCGCTCGGCCCATGGGTCGCACCGAACCAGTACAACGTTGTCCTGCATGACGGGGAACCTCACCACGTCATCATCATCCCGGACAAGGATACGGAACACGTCAATCTCCTGGGCAACTCCTCCATTCGCGGCGGAGCTCTTGCACAGAAGGTCTACAATCCGCAGACGCCGACTCGTGACCGCCTGAAATCTCCCATGATCCGCATGTTCGGTGTTCTGATGCCGGTCACCTGGGATTTTGCAATGGAGATCGCGGCGGAAGTCGGCAAGCATGTGATCAGGACGCATGGCGAGAACGCCTACTGCGTCAAGACCTTCTCCTATGGCTATATGGAAAACACCTACGCCATTACGAAATACGCACTGAACAGCGTCAATACCGCAAACTTCACGTTCCACGACACCCCGTCCGACGTCACGTCGACACCGGGTTTCCGCGACGCGGGCTTCGACAATTTCGGCCCGTCTTACGAGGACTGGCGCGATGCCGAAACGCTTCTGGTCTGCGGCACCGACCCATATGAAACCAAGACGATCCTCTTCACTGACTGGATGATGCCTGGTATTCAGAACGGTCAGAAAGCGATCTTCATGGTGCCGCGCAAGACCGGCGGTATTGCCTATGCCGAAAAGAATGGTGGCATGTGGCTGGACATTCAGCCCGGAACCGACCTTCTGGTCGTCAACGCCATCGCTCGCGTCATCGTCGAAAACGGCTGGGAAGACAGTGACTGGATCCAGAAATGGGTCAACAACAAGTGGGAAAGCTCGTCCGGTTTCGGACAGGGCACGCGGAACACGCCATGGCAATGGCGGACCACCTGGGGCAAATTCCAGACCGCCGGATTTGAAGACTGGAAGAAATGGCTCCTGTCCCAGGACGAATTCGCACCGGAACAGGCGGCCGAGATCGCCCAGATCGACGTCCGGAAGATCTACACCGCTGCGGAGTGGATGGCGAAGCCGAAGGAAGACGGTTCACGTCCGAAGACATCGGTCATGATCGAAAAAGGCTTTTACTGGTCGAACAACACCGGCAACACACAGGCGATTTCCGCGCTCGGCATCATTGTCGGCGCCGGTGGACGCCCTGGCCAGGTTATCGGTCGTGCCGGTGGGCACCAGCGTGGTGGTCTGCGCGGCGGCAAGTACCCGCGCAACAAGTCGCCTGAGAAACTGCCCGGCCGTCGTCGCCGCGCAATGGATACGGACAGGTATCTCATGTCCGGCCACACACGCTTTGCGCACGTGATCGGCAATACCTGGATCCAGTCCATGTGCGGCTCGCAGTCGCTTGCTGCCAAGTTCAACGAATTGACGGTGCAAAATCCGCATCAGATCCGTTCGTTCGACAAGCAGGAGATTATCGATACCCTGAAGCGGCGCGTCGACAGCGGGGGCATGGTTGTTGTCAATCAGGATATCTATCTGGTTGATCCGATCGGCGCCCGGTATGCCGACATCGTGTTCCCGGCAGCAGGCTGGGGCGAGGACAATTTCACCCGTGCCAACGGTGAGCGCCGCATAAGGCTCTATCCGAAGTTCTATGATGCTCCCGGTGAAGCCAGGCCGGATTGGTGGATCATCGCCCAGTTGGCGACGGCCATGGGCTACAAGGGATTCGACTGGAAGAACTCCAACGAGGTTCTGGAAGAAGGCGCGCGCTTCTCCCGTGGCAGCCGCAAGGACTTCTTCAATGTCAAGGTCGTCGCTCAGCGTGAAGGCAAGACCCTTCACGAGAAGCTTGCCGAGTTCGGCACCAACGGCATCCAGGGTCCGGTCCTCCTTCAGGACGACGGCACGCTGGTCGGCACCAAGCGTCTGCACGACACCGAGCGCAAACTGCCGGCCGATGGTCCGTCCGGTGCGAACCGTCTGGGCAAGAAGCTGACGCATTTCAACTCGCAAACCGGCAAATGCAATATCCAGAAGTCGCCATGGAGCCTGTTCTCCGACTACTGGGCATGGCTGAAGCCCAAGGACGACGAACTGTGGGTCACGTCCGGACGCATCAACGAACGCTGGCAGTCCGGATACGACGATCGCCGCCGTCCGTACATCGTTCAGCGCTGGCCGGAAAACTGGGTGGAAATCCATCCGGATGATGCTGCGGAGCGCGGGATTGAGAACGGCGACTACGTGATGATGTATTCTGACCGCATCCCGGTCCAGAAGGACACGATCCTCGGGGTTGAAGGCGATGACTTCCAGTTCACCAAGCTGATGGAGCATGGCCATATCGAATTGACCGAGGCAGCTATCACGGCGGTCGCCATCGTCACGCCGGCTGTGAAGAAGGGGCTCCTCTACATGGATTTCCTGCACACGGCTCAGCCCGCGAACGCTTTGTCCGGACGGGTGGTCGACTGGATCAGCGGTAACTACAACTACAAGATGGGCGTTGGCCGTATCCGCAAGATCGGTACCTCGCCCTACAAGACCAGCTACCGGTCCATGTCTTTCGCGCGTCGCGACATCGCCTGACGGCACATCGCAAGACTGATCAAGATCAAGGCGGGAACGTGAGTTTCCGCCTTATTCTTTGCCGAATTCAATAAGGTAGAGGCTCTCCTTACATGACCCCAGAATCCGCGAAAGTTTCCGAAACACTGGTGCTCGGCAGTGAAGTCGAGGGCAACCTGCTGACGATCGTGCAATCAGGCACGCCCGCCGAGCAGTGTCTGGCAATAAAGGCCCTCGGCGCCTGGGCGCCGCCCTCCGCACGCACCGTTCTTCTGGAAGCGACCCACAACGCGGATCCCGATGTGCGGGTCGATGCCCTGCAGACCCTTGTGAAGCTTGAGGAAACAAACCTTGGCAAGGACTTCATGTGGAGCCTGGAAAATGATCCCGTAGGCGAAGCTAAGATTGCGGCCCTGCGCGGTTTGCGTCGCGAAGATCGGGATCTGGCAAGTTCCCTTCTGCAGCGTCTCATCCTGGATCGATGTGAGGAAGACGTCGCATGGGAAGACGAGGTCGACGATTGGGACGATTGGCTGGATATTCAAAAAGAAGTCATACACACCGTCGGCCGTCTGGGTATCGAGGATGCGGTGGATGTTCTTCTCACCGCAGCGAATGACGAATTCGGACAGGATCTTTGGCGCGAGACCCTTGAGGCATTGGCCGGACTTGGCCGTCCGGGTCTGCTTGCTCTGATCGATGCCGGTCAAAGTGCTTCTGAACGCCACCGCGAGCGCGCGGCCCGTGCCCTCGGCGCGTCTCGCGATTCAATGGCGATCAAGGCGCTGGACGCGCTCAGCCAGGACAAGGTGGCAAGCGTGCGCCTGGCTGCGCTCGAAACGATGCTGGAGCGCAAGGCACCGTTGTTCGATGCCCTTTTGATCGAGGACCAGTCAGGAAGTATCCGTGCGTTCGCAGCCGCAAGATCTCAGACAATCGCAACAGACAACCTCATTCAGCTGGCCATTTCCGATGAGGACAAAATGGTGAGGCTCGCCGCTGCCAGGCGGTTGAGCGAACGGCGTCCGTCTGCTGCCCAGATCGGCAGACTTGTCAATCACGCGAAGCTCAAGCTGAGGCATGAATCGGAGGACTTCGTTGCAGCACTTGTCGGGATCCTGGCAGAAAGCGGAAGCGACGAAGCCTTCGATCTGCTCATGGAAATCAAGACCCGTAGTCCCAAACCGGATATCCAACGAGCTGTTCTCACCGCGTTTTCGAGATTTGAAAATCCCGAGGTTCTGGAACATTTGGCCGACGGCATTACCTCCGGTAGCCAGATGGTTCGTCTTTCGGCACTGGTGTCCCTTGCCGCATTGTCGCGCGGGAGTGGTGAAATTGCCGACAATGCTGCAGCCGTCCTGTTGCTGGCAGCTCGCGGGGGTTTGGTGTCTGAAGAAGAGGAAACAAAAGAAAAGGAAAAAAACGGCGGCCAGGAGGAGGCAAAGCAATTCGGGGCACGTGCGAGAGACGATGACGGCGGCAACAAAAACAGGATAGTTCTGGATCGTGAAGGCAACATCGTTCCGCAGGAGACTTCCAGCGAGCCTGCGAAACTGAGCGACTATCGCAATCCTGAAGAGGCGACGCCCACCGGGGACACGGACCTTGATCTGCCGCCGGAAAATGAAGCCGAAGCGTCAGTCGACGCCCTTGCAGAAGACGGTGCCGACGTGGTGGCGTTCCCTCAGAGCACACTTTCAGCAATCCTGCAGGGAGATGTTGAACAGGCGGAATTTCAGGAAGAGAAGATCGACCTCTCGGAGGAGGATCTGAAATTCCTCGAGCTGGCGCAATCGACACTGCAAAAAAAGAGGGTTCGCCCTGATGTTGCCCCGAACACGGCCCTGGACATTCGGCGGATTGCCGTCAGGCTGATCGGCGAGCAGGTCCACTCCGCGTTTACCCCTGTACTTCTGGAGGCATTGAACGCGCGGGATAATGAATTGCGGGCAGCTGCACTTCGGGCACTCTTGCACCGGTGTACCAAAGGCGTTGCCCTTGAAGCATCGGACTGGAGCCGGCTGGCAAACCAGCCGCCCGATAACCATCTGCCTGCGCGGGCAGCCTATCTGGAGCTTCTGGCATTCGCACCGAAGGAACTTGCGATGCCGCATCTTGAAGCTGCGCTTGCCGATGAAGCGAACATGGCGCAAGCAGCTGCGCTCGCGACCTTCGAGATCATGAAGATCGTGCCGCCACAAGTTCCGGGCATGCTGCATTCCGGTGATCGCGGCACGCGGCGGGCCGCGCTGAAGCTTGTCTGCGGCCTGGGTGAGACGGACAGAACGGATGCTCTGGTCCAGGCGACATTTGAAGAGAGCGGGGCGCTCTGGGCCGAACTGGCTGCGGCATTGAAAAAACGCGGAGCGTGCCCGCTAACCGCAAAAATAATCGCCAGATTGGACGAGGCTTGCACAAGGGGCGGCGTGAATCGTCAAATTGCCTTGCAGGTCCTGTCGGGCATGGGGGACGCCAAAGACGCGGCGTGATCCTGAACATCTGGCCCTCAAGACCCTTGCTGATTGGCTGGGGTCTTGTGGATCAGCTTGTTTCAAGCTGCTCCGTGCTGATCCGACGCATGTCCCAGCGGGCCCTTCAGCAGCGCTTCCGCCTCGATTTCCACCTTGTGGTCGCCAATGAGACCCGCGACGACAACAAGCGTGTTTGCGGGTTTGATGTCGGCAAAAACGCGCCCGTGGGCTCTTGAAATTTCCAGCACGTCATTTTCGTCGACGATGTAGATCCGTGTACGCACGACATCGTTCGCGCTTGCTCCCAGGGCAGTGAGCGCGGCAAGAATTTTATCCAGAATGTAGGTTGTCTGCGCCGCGGCATCTCCCGGGGCAACGGCGCGCGCAAGTCCTGCGACCGCGGTTGTCCCCGAAACAAGGATCCGGTTGCCGATCCTGTGCGCACGGCAATATCCGGCGATCTCTTCCCAGTCGGATCCCGTCAACACCTGTTTGGCGTCGGGCCGGTGAGTGGCGTCAGCTGCCGAGTGAGCCAGCGGCATTTCAGCCAGGTGATGGCTCAGGTCGCCCGATGCGGTCAGGAATGGCGGCCGTCGATATTCGTCTCCACAGTCGCCGGGAACTGCATCGGTTTCGCAAAAGGCCCGGGCAAGTCTGTCCTGGTCGTCCTTGTCGAGCGTGAAGGAAAACAGGTTCGCATTGTCGGAAATGTGGTCGCTCTCACCGATGCGTGCGCCGACGATGACACCGGCAACGGCCTGCTGTTCAAGGGTCCAGCGTGTCGCGATATTGGCGATCGAAACGCGATGCTTCTGTGCAACCTCGTTGGCCGCGGTCAGAATGGACTGGAATCCGCTCCAGCCGCCGGCAGCGTCGATAAAACGCTTGTATTTCATCTTCGACCAGTCCGGGATGTCGTCCGGTTCCGGCTTGCCGAGCCAGCGGTCGGACAGGAAGCCGCCGCAGAGCGTTCCATAGGCCAGCAGTCTGACACCAGAAGCAGCGCAGACCTCGCTCAGCGGTCCCAGGGCTCGGCGGTCGATCATCGAGAACGACACCTGGTTTGTCACCAGAGGGATACCGTCGGACAGAGCAAGTCTTAGATGCGCAGCATCGAAATTGGTCACACCCAACGCCTTGATCAGGCCCTCCTCCTTGAGGAGCGCCATTTCGTGCAGTGCATCCAGCCATGCAGGGTGCTCAAAGCTCCACCAGTGGAACTGCAGCAGGTCGATACAGTCGGTGCCCAGGCGGTCAAGTCTTTCCTGAACACCCGCGCGGACGATTTCGGCCGTCATGGGTCCCGGTTCCGGACACCACTTTGTACAGGCCTGCGGAGAGACCCCGTCACGATATCGTGCAAGTAACTGTCCGGATATGATTTCGGCGCTGCCGTAATGATCGGCCATGTCGAATGTCGAAAACCCTGCGTCAACATAGGCCTGAAGAGAATCTGCAGCGCTTTCAGGATTCAGAAGGTTACCGGTTTTTTCAATGTCGGCAACTTGCCAGAGGCCTGTAACGATACGGCTGATTTCCAGCCCGTCGGTGAGTGGGTAGCGCGGTGGCGCAGCTGTCATGAAGTGTCCTTCAGCTTTCAGGCAGCAAAAGCTTGAAGCTTCGCTCGATGTCGAGGGCGAGGGATCGTTGCGCCGATTTGCGGTCGTTGTCGCGCAAGGCGGCAATAATCTCCTCATGATGAATGTGTTCGGGAATTTCGCCGGCCGCCTGTTCGCGAACCACCAGGTTCAGGAAAGCTCCGTATTGCAGCCAAAGGGCTTCCACCAGGGGAAGAATGACCCTGGATCGGGACTGCCTGTAGAGGGTGAAGTGAAAGTCGTAATTCTGCTTGAGATCCGGTGTTCCTGTTTCGGAACGGGGAGCTGAAATGATCTTCTCCAGACCGGTGATGACGTCCTTGTCGATCCGATCCATCGCCTCTTCGAGAAGCAGGGCCTCAAGGGCCAGGCGTGCCGATTTCAGTTCGCGCATCCGGTCCGCGTCAAACGGCGGCACTTCCAGCGTGCGGCTTGGCGTATCGACCAGCGCACCTTCTGCAACAAGCCGGCGCACGGCTTCACGCACAGGTGTCATCGATGTACCGAGCTGATCCGCCAGGGTCCGGAGGCTGACGGTCTCGCCCGGCGCAAAAGCACCGCGCGTAAAAGCTTCGTGAAGTGCATCATATGCGCTTTCGCGAAGCTTCGACTGATCGATACGAGCGATTTTCGGCTGGCTCATCCCTGTTCCTTCGGTCCTTGGCGGGTTTCTTGCCTTGACAACCTTATTTTGTGACATGGTATAAAATATCACAGATCACACGCAAGGTATTTGGTCAAAAAAGTGGTGAGTGCGGTGGTAGACGAACACGATGACCGGGAAGACGAAGTCAGGTCCGATGGTGAGAATGGCTTCTGGCTTTATGACCTGAAGGTTGAGACGGTGCTCGACGGGCGGACGCCGGTCTGCCGACATATTGAAGGCGAGAGCTTCGCTGTCGAGGGCGAGGCTCTGGTTTTCGCGGAAGGTCAGCGGGTCTCCATGTACGCCATGGCTGCGGTTCTTCCCTTTCTGCCGGCCAAGCAGAGGGAGACGAGCGCAAGCGACTGGATGACGACGGACGCGGAGATCGCGTGCCCGGATCCCCATTGCGGGGGACGGTTTCGAATTTCCCGGGCTGGAAAGCGTTGGTTTACGCATGCCGAGACCACCGGCCTGCCCGACGCGCGCAGTAAGCCCTATTGGCGGAAGGACGAGGCGGAATGACCGTTGAAACTGCCGATCTCTGCCCGGGTTATGCGATTTCGCGGGTCATCAAGGGTGGCTGGCAACTCGCCGGCGACCATGGTCCCGTGGAAGCTGCCTCGGCAATCGCGGATATGGAAGCCTTTGTCGACGCGGGCATAACCGCGTTTGATTGTGCCGACATCTATACGGGCGTGGAAGAAATGATCGGCACTTTTATCGCCGACCTGCGCCGACGGCGCGGATCAGACATTTCCGACCGGGCCCAGGTTCATACCAAACTGGTTCCCGACCTTGAGCGGCTCGACACACTGACCGCGGACGAAGTGGAGGCGATTGTCGACCGGTCGCTGAAAAGGCTTCAGATTGAACGCCTGCATCTTGTCCAGTTCTACTGGTGGGACAGCAGGGTCGGATCGCCGGTGCGGGCGATGGAGGTCTTACGGCGGTGTCAGGAAAAGGGAAAGATTGCTCATCTGGGCGTGACCAACTGGGATGTTTCGGAAACGGCACCGTTTCTGGCTGCGGGTATCGAACTGGTATCGACCCAGGTCCAGTATTCATTGCTGGACAGGCGCCCTGCAAGGACGCTGGTTCCCTGGTGCGCGGACCATGATATCAGGCTTTTGTGCTACGGAACGCTGGCCGGCGGTTTCCTGACGGAAAACTGGCTTGGCAAACCTGATCCCGGTTTTGAATTTGAAAACAGATCCCTCGTCAAATACCGTCTGATCATCGATGAGTTCGGACCCTGGTCGACGTTTCAGTCCTTGCTCGGCCTTCTTGAGCAGATAGGCAATCGGTATGGTGTCACGCTGAGCTCCGTCGCGACCCGCTGGGTCCTGCAGCAGCCACAGGTCGCAGCGGCGATTGTCGGGGCAAGATATGCCAGGCATCTGCCGAAGACGCTGGAAGTGTTCCGCTTCAATCTGGATGAGGGCGATCTTGCCGAGATAGCGAGGTTCCTGGAAACTGCTCCGGGTCCGCAGGGACCGGTTTTCGCTCTGGAACGCGACCGCAACGGCCGGCATGGCCGGATCATGAAGTATAATCTCAATACCCGTCCGGACGACGCGGTTCTGGGAGCCGCCAATGGATAACGCTATCCTATCGCTGAACGGCGTCAGCCGGTCTTTTGGTGACTTCAAGGCGGTCGACGACGTCTCGTTGAAGATCCGGGAGGGTTCGATCACTGGTCTGATCGGACCCAACGGCGCAGGTAAATCGACCCTTTTCAATGTAATAGCGGGCGAACTTTCACCGAACGGTGGATCCGTTGATTTTCTCGGCACGAACGTATCCAGACTGGCCCCGGACGCGCGCTTTGCCCTCGGCCTCGGACGTACATTCCAGATCCCGCGGCCTTTCGGGCGCATGAGCGTTCTGGAAAATGTCATGCTCGCGCCCATGGACCAGACGGGTGAAACGCTCCTCGGAGCCGTATTGGGCAAAAGCCGTATTCGCGATCAGGAAGAGGCAATCCGCAAAAGAGCTTTTGAAGTGCTGGATTTCCTGACACTTCGCCACGTCGCAGACCAGCCGGCGGCGAAGATATCGGGCGGGCAGATGAAGCTTCTGGAGCTGGCGCGCGTTCTCATGGGCGATCCCAGGCTGATCCTGCTGGACGAGCCCGCTGCGGGCGTAAATCCCGCCCTGACCGAGATATTGATCGAAAAGATCGAGGAGCTGAACCGAAACGGCAAGACTTTCCTCATCATCGAACACGACATGGACTTTGTGATGCGTCACTGCGATCCGATAATTGCCATGGCAGAGGGGCAGGTGGTGTTTGAGGGCACATCGGTGGAAGCGCAGTCCAATCCGATCCTCCTGGACGCCTATCTGGGAGCGCCGCTGGATGCCTGATGCTCTTCTGCAGATAGATACGTTGACAGCCGGGTATGTGAAGGATCTTCCAATCCTGCGTGGGGTGTCGTTGACGGCGCGGTATGGAGAATTGACGGTTATCATCGGGCCGAATGGCGCCGGAAAATCGACGCTGATCAAGGCGGTCGCCGGACTGCTGCAGGTAACTGAGGGAAAGGTTACGCTCGACGGCGGCAATATCACGGGGATCTCACCGGACCGGATGACACGCGCCGGCATCGCTTATGTGCCGCAGACCGATAATGTCTTCCGCACACTCACCATCCAGCAAAATCTCGACCTCGTATTGAAGCTGCACAGCAATCCCTCGGGGCGTCTGGCGGCTCTGTTCAGACAGTTTCCCGTCCTGAAGGAAAAGAGGCGCAGCAAGGCGGGATCTCTTTCGGGAGGACAGCGTCAGTTTCTGGCAGTTGCCCTGGCACTTGCCGTCGAGCCGCGCTTGATCCTGATGGATGAACCTTCCGCGGGTCTGTCCCCGAAGGCAGCCGAAGAAGTGCTCGATCACGTCAAGGAACTGACGCGACAGGGTGTCTCGGTGCTTCTGGTGGAGCAGAACGTGAAACAGGCGCTGAAGCGCGCCGACCATTGCTACGTGCTGGCGGAAGGCCGAAACCAGATTGACGGTCCGGCGGAAGAACTTCTCGAGAACCCGGCGCTTGGAAGGATTTATCTTGGCGGCGAACGGAAGGGGGCGGCATGATCCAGCATCTCGTCGACGGTATTCTGGTCGGATCCTTCCTGTCGCTCGGCGCCATCGGCCTGACCATGGTGATGCACATTCTGCGATTTGCCAATTTCTCGCATGCCGAGCTTCTGTCCATTGGGGCCTATTGTGCCCTGGTTTTCGACAAGCTGTTTGAAAGCGTGCTTCCGGTCTTGTCGGCCAAATTCGGACCGCTTTCCATTACCGGGGCTCTTGCGGTCTCCATTCTGATTTCGATGGCTGTGACCGGTTTCACGGCCGTTCTGATCGATCGCCTGATTTTCCGCAGGGTACGGCAGAAGGGCGGCGAGTTGTCGATGGTATTCGCCTCGTTCGGAATGGCATTGGTCATCCGCAACATCATAGGTCTTGTTTTCGGCCTTTCGAGCGAACTCTATTCTCGCGACATTGCTTTCGCGATGGTGCTCTCACGCGATCCGCTTCTGCTCGTCAAGCCGGACCAGGTATTTGTATTGTTTGCTGCGTTGATCATCATGTTCGGCCTGTATCTTGTCCTTTCACGCACCACGTTTGGCTTTTCATTGCGCGCGATTGCGGAAAATCCGAGCCTGGCGCAGGTTCATGGCGTGAATCTCAGGCGCATGGTTGCCGCCGTCTGGATCATCGGCGGCGCGCTGGGCGCCATCGCAGGTGTGTTTTATGGCCTCAGCTATCAGATAACGCCGGTGATGGGACGTGATCTGGTGTTGCCGATATTCGCCGCCACCATCGTCGGTGGAATCGGGAGCGTTTATGGTGCGGTTCTTGGAGGCTTCATTGTCGGCGTGGCTTCAAATCTCGCGCTGGTCGTGCTTCCGTCCGGTTACAGTCCTTCTGTTCCCTTCCTGATGATCCTGGCCGTTCTGTTGGTTCGGCCGAACGGTCTCTTCGGGGAGGCACGGGCATGATCGGTGTCATTTCCTATCTGGTTTTCTTTACCACCGTTGCATCCATTCTCGGTATCGCGGTGCTCGGCCTGAACCTGCAATGGGGCAATACCGGCCTCTTCAATGGCGGTGTCGTTGCCTCCTTTGGAGCCGGCGCTTACGGGACATTGATGCTTGGCGGGCCGGCGCAGGACGGTCACCTCGGTGGTTTCGGGCTGTTTTATCCCCTCGCATTGCTCGGCGGAATGGTTGCGGCAGGCGTGCTTGCCTGGATCGTCGGCAAGCTGACGCTGCGCCTGCGGCACGACTACCTGGCAATTGCCACGTTCGGTGTCGCGGTTGCTTTCGAAAACGTCATGCGCAATGCCACGTCCATAACGGGAGGCGCACAGGGCATCCGGGGCTTCGAACGTCCCCTGAGAGATGTTCTCGGCGACGGATTTACCTATAATGCCGTGTTTCTCGCCGGTGTCCTTGTGGTTCTGCTTCTGGTCTATGTGTTCCTGGAGAGACTGACCGTCTCACCGTTCGGCCGTCTCCTTCGTGCAATCCGCGAGGATGAGACTGCGGCCCGGTCCCTGGGAAAGTCCCCTGACCGCATCCGCCTGATTTCATTCGTGACCGGATCCGTCATCATCGGTCTGGCCGGTGGCCTCTATGGTACGTTTTATGCGTTTGTCAGCCCGCAGGACGTTCTTCCGATCCTCACGTTTCAGATCTGGGCCATGCTGATTGTCGGCGGGGCCGGAAATACAAGGGGTGCCCTGGCCGGTGCCTTTCTCATCTGGGGTGCCTGGACATTTTCGGGATGGGCGCTCTCCCGCTTCGCACCCGTCGAAGCTCAGCTCTACACCGGTTCGATACAGTTCGTCCTGATCGGAATGGTGATTGTCGGCATGCTGCTCTGGAGGCCACAGGGCCTGTTTCCCGAGCGGCTGATCGTTTCTCAACCCGGTCGGAACCGGGAGAAAACACAAGTAGAGGGGTTCACATGAAAACGTTACTTACCGTTGCGGCCTTTGCGGCCGGAGTATCAGCTCTGAGCACTGGCGCTCAGGCGCAGGACTGCACGACCAAGATCGGTGCAACGCTGCCGACATCGGTCGACTGGGGCCGCCCCATTGCCGAAGTCGCGCAATTTGCCGTGGACCAGGTCAATGAAGCAGGCGGAGCAGGCGGTTGCCAGATCGAGATGGTGCTTCGCGACACGCAAGTTGACCCGAAGGTCGGTGTCGATGCTGCCAAGGCACTTGTTGATCTGGAAGGTGTCAATGTGCTTCTCGGAGCGGTTTCCTCCGGTGTATCGATGCCGATATTGTCGTCCGTTACTGTTCCAGGCGGCGTCATGCAGATGTCCTGTTGCTCCTCTTCCACCGCCTTCACCAAACTGTCGGAAGAAGGCAAGACCGACGGGTTGTGGTTCCGCACATTTGCAACAACGGCTGTTCAGTCTGCCATGGGAGCGAAAGTTGCTGCAGACAAGGGTTATGGGAGCGTCGCCATTCTTTACAAGAACGACGACTGGGGACAGGACATGGCCCGGTTGATCGCGGCCGATTTTGCCGCGGCAGGAATTAAGGTTACGTCCTCTGTCGCTGTCAACGACGGTCAACCTTCCTACCGGGCCGAAGTGACCAAGGCCCTCGGTGGCGAACCCGAAGCACTGTATCTCGCCCTTTACCCCAATGAGGGGACTTCGGCCGTGCGTGAGTGGTTGTCTCTCGGCGGAACGCAGAACATGATCCTGGCGAACTCTCTGAAATCCGATGAGTTTCGCGACAATGTCGGTCTGCAGTATCTGGGAAATGCGCTCGGCACGGATACCGCATCACCGCGCGTTGCCAGTGCCGACGCGTTCAAGGCTGCCTATGTGGAGAAGTTCGGATCCGAGCCTAACGGACCAGGCCTTGCCAACAGTTTCGACGCGGCGATGATTGCACTGCTGGCCATGGAAGCGGTGGGCAAAGACGCTTCGGGCAAGGACATTGCAGCGGCAGTTGCCAAGGTGACCGATCCGGACGGAACCCCGGTCACGGCAGATGTCGCCGGGTTCAAGAAGGCTTCTGAAACGCTCGCAGGTGGCGGTACGGTCAAGTATCAGGGAGCAACCGGTGACGTACGCTTCGACGCGAATGGTGATGTCTCAGCACCTGCAGTTGTCTGGAAGTTTACCGACAGCGGTGTGGATGAGGTGGAATACCTGTCTCTTGGTGAAGTGGATGCCTTCATTGCTTCATTGAAGAAGTAAACATCTGGTGCAGCTGATGCCCGGCATCTCGGATGTCGGGCATCGGTGAACTGAAAAATCATTTGGTCAGACGTATCAAACGGATTGGCAAGGATCCCGGCAGTGCCGGTATCGGCGACCAGCTCGCTCGATCGGGATTTGATACCTGTCGAAACAGGCCATTACCGTTCCGAACAGCATCAAGACAAAGCCTTCGATGGCACTCCGGCCTTGCAAATTTCTTTGCACTGCTTGAACGGCCTGTCAGGCTGTCCTAAACATTGCACCTCTCCGTATTCGGGAAACGAGATCAGGAATGTGACTGGTACTTTCGATTGGAATGAGTATATCGCGGCAAGCAGACCTATCGTGCTGCCTGTGGGTTAGATCGGGATCAGGCTCCAGGCCGGCAGAAAACGCCTTCTTGTTCGCCACAAGCATTGTCGGCCACATTCATTCCCGTCACGGGACTGCAGACAGCTTTCTGATATCTTCCAACCCATTCGAAACGGCATCAGCGTTGTCTCCGGAACGCAAGATCGGATTTTCGCCTGTATTGCTCACGAGGCAATATTCAAGAGGTACCCTGCATTGTTCTGTGCGCAGCAAATTTTTCGGTTGGGCCTTTCCTGCAAGTCGCCGGAGGAATTGAATTGAATTGGTCTGACGAACGGGAAACATGGGATTGTCAGTTCAGGTTCTCTGACGTGCTTCCGGATTTTGCGACCTGGCTTGACTGGCGGAACAAGGCCAGCCGGAAGGTCGGTCAGGCGGTGTCTTTCGAACGTGTTGCCTATGGCGGGCACGCCCGGCAATGGTTCGAGACAACCAGGTTTAAGGGTCCTCAGCCGCAGATCGTGCCGGTGTTCATACACGGCGGGTACTGGCGTGCATTGAGCGCGGAGGAACATCGTTGCGTCTTGCCGGGCCTGTCTTCGCTTGGAACCGCATGCGTGAACGTGGAGTACCGGCTGATGCCGGAGTTCAGACTTGACGAACTGGTGTCGGATTCGATTGCCGCGATACGTACCATTGCAAATTTGTATCCGGACGAGACAAGGCTTCTGCTTGTTGGGCACTCGGCTGGAGCGCACCTCGCGATCAGCGCAGCCATGAAGAGCGATATTGCAAATCACTTGTCAGGAGTGATTGCGGTCAGTGGCGTCTACGATCTGGTCCCGGTGGCCAAGTCTTTTTTGCAGGATGAGATCAGCCTCTCTGAGGCTGAAATTGTTGACCGAAGCCTTGTCGGCGTCAGTTTGGACGTTCCGCTCTTGTGTGTTGTCGGCGGCAATGAAACGGATGAATTCAAAAGACAGTCCCGCGTCATGGCTGATAACGCCGGATCGGGGCATCTGATAGTGCGGGGAGCCCATCATTTGAGTATCCTCGCTGACTTGAGCGCGGAAAACAGCCCTTTGATCGAAGCACTGGGGCATTGGGCGGGCGGCGCTGGCAATCCAGAAGAAGTGGACACGATAGCATCATGACATCCCTGTTGAATCTCCCGAGCGAAGGCGCCTTCGTGTTTCGGGTCTGGCGTCCGGACCTTTCAGGGCCGTCCGTTTGTACGTTGCGTGGAGACACTGTCGTCGATGTCACCTGTGTAGCCGTTCCAACTGTGAGGGATCTGCTCGAGCTCGATGATCCGTCGGCGTGGTTGGCCGGGGCCGAAGGTGTAACCGTGGGAACGCTTGCGCAGATCGAAGCTAACTCGACGGAACATCCGGTTCAGGACCGGCCCAGGTTCCTGGCGCCGCCGGACCTGCAGGCCATCAAGGCGTGTGGTGTTACCTTTGCGTTTTCGATGCTGGAACGTGTGATTGAGGAAAAAGCGCAGGGAGATCCCGGGAAAGCCGAACAGATCCGGCTGCGCTGCAAGTCGATTTTGGGCGACAGCCTTCGTTCTGTTGTTCCCGGATCAGAAAAAGCGGCGGAGCTGAAGGATGCCCTGATCGAAGAGGACATGTGGTCCCAATATCTCGAAGTGGGAATTGGCCCGGACGCAGAAGTCTTCACCAAGTCCCAGCCCATGTCGGCCGTAGGCTGGGGCGCTTCCGTCGGATTACATCCGATTTCGAACTGGAACAATCCGGAGCCGGAAGTGGTACTTGCGGTCGATGGTTCAGGTCGGATCAAAGGTGCCGCACTTGGCAACGACGTCAATCTGCGTGACGTCGAAGGCCGCTCGGCACTTCTGCTTGGCAAGGCAAAGGACAACAATGCATCGACCTCCATCGGCCCGGCTCTCAGGCTGTTTGACCAGACATTTTCGATGGATGATGTCCGGCGGCTGCAACTCGACCTGAAAGTGACTGGACCGGATGGATTTGAGCTCGTTGGTCATTCGACCATGACCGAAATCAGCCGCGACCCGGAAGACCTTGTGGCGCAGACACGCGGCCGCCACCATCAGTATCCGGACGGCTTCTTCCTGTTTCTTGGCACGCTGTTCGCGCCGACGGAAGATCGCAATGCCCCGGGCGAAGGCTTTACGCACAAGCTCGGCGATATCGTCGAAATATCGTGCGCAGAACTTGGAACACTCAGGAACACCGTACGACTGTCAACCGAATGCCCGGAATGGACATTCGGAACCAGCGCTTTCATGCGGAACCTGGCAAAACGCAATCTCATTTGAAGGACGATTTTGATGTTAACGGGTAAGAACCTTGTCAATGGTGAGTGGGTTTCGGGTGAAACCACGTTCCAGTCGCAACCTGCCGAAGGGCCTTCCAGCGTCTTTTCGGAAGCGTCGGTCTCCGATGTGGATCGTGCCTGCGAAGCAGCCGAAAAAGCGTTCGAAGTGTTCGGCAGCACGAGCGATGAACAACGTGCGGCCCTGCTGCACAAGATCGCCGACGAAATAGAAGCGCGGGGCGCTGAACTCACTGAAGTCGGGAGCCGGGAAACCGCCCTGCCGGCAGCCCGCCTTGAGGGGGAGCGCGGACGCACGGCAGGGCAGTTGCGCCTGTTCGCGGAAACGATCCTGAAGGGGGATTATCTGGACAAGCGCCACGATGAGGCCCTGCCTGATCGGGCGCCGTTGCCACGTCCTGAACTCTTTCTGATTCAGCGGCCAATCGGCCCTGTCGCCGTCTTTGGTGCGTCCAACTTTCCGCTGGCCTTTTCGACAGCCGGTGGCGACACCGCCTCTGCACTTGCGGCCGGCTGTCCGGTTGTGGTCAAGGGACACCCTGCTCATCCGGGGACCGGTGAAATTGTCGCCCAGGCTATCGACGCTGCGGTCAAGGCATGCGGAATGCCGGCAGGGACGTTCGGCTTTCTTCAAGGGACGACCCATGAACTCGGGCAGCAGCTGGTCCAGCATCCTCTTGTCAAGGCGGTCGGTTTCACCGGGTCGCTGCGTGGCGGCAGGGCGCTTTTTGACTTGTGCGCGGCGCGCTCTGAGCCGATTCCGTTTTTCGGCGAGCTGGGCAGCGTCAATCCAGTGTTCCTTCTGCCGTCGGCGATGGAACAGCGTGCCGAGGCAATCGGTGAAGGCTGGGCAGGTTCACTGACGATGGGCGTCGGCCAGTTCTGCACCAATCCCGGTATTGTGGTCGTTCGGGAGGGCGAAGAGGTTGACCGTTTTGCTGACGCTGCCGTGAAAGCATTGCAGGGTGTTGGTGCGCAGACCATGTTGACCGGAGGGATCGCTGCCGCCTGCCGTTCCGGCCAGGACCGCCTCGCCAAAACCGAAGGCGTTGAAACGCTGCTGAAGACGCAAAGCGAGTCGCAGGCTGCGACACCCTCCGTTTATCGGACGAATGCCGGGGTTTTCCTGGCAAATCATGCTCTTCAGGAAGAGGTCTTTGGGCCGGTGGGGCTGATCGTCACCGTCGCTGACGATGACGAGATGAGAACCGTTGCGGCCTGTTTTGACGGTCAGCTGACAGCAACCCTTCATCTGGAGGCAAATGACAACGCATTGGCGAAAACGCTTCTGCCAATTCTGGAAAGGCGTGCCGGGCGGGTCCTTGCGAACGGGTTCCCGACGGGGGTCGAGGTTGCCGAAACCATGGTGCACGGTGGACCTTACCCGGCGTCGACCAATTTTGGAGCAACGTCGGTCGGCACAATGGCCATCCGTCGCTGGCTGAGACCGGTCTGCTACCAGAACCTTCCGGCTGAACTGCTTCACTGAGGTTTTTGCAGCAAGGCATCCCGGCATCAACAGGTGCTGGAATGCCTTGAAAATTTCCCGGTCGTCGACGGTCCCGGCTCGGGTCAGCCGTCGCCGCTTTCTTCAAAAGGGCTCCAGGACTTTCAGGACCTTGACAATGATAGAGAACAATCCCGCCCTGATCGATGCGATCAGGGACCGCTTTGCCCACGTCGACAGCTGCCCGTTTCAGGGTCCGCGTATTTTTTTTGAAAATGCCGGTGGGGCGTTGACGCTGAAATCCGTTGTCGACACATCGTCCTTTTATGCATCGCTTCCGGACAATCCCGGCAGGATCAATGCTGCCGGGCAGGCGGGGCAGAACGTCATCGACAAGGCCAAGGCGGATCTGGCGGTTTTCATGAACGCGTCCTCCGGGCAGTTCTTTACCGGCGAGAGCGGTACGGAATTGCTGTTCCGCCTGATCAGAACAGCCTGTGTGAATTCACCTGGAAAATCCACGGTCATCGGTTCGTCAATCGAGCATCCGGCGACCCGCAGCGCCGCGCGGCGTTGGGCCGAGATCTCGGGACTCAACTACGAAAATGTTCCGCATGACAACGAGACGGGCCTGGTGACGGCAGAGGCTTACGCGGCGCTCCTGACGCCGGATGTAGCTGTTGCGACCATTCTGCATGCCTCTCCGGTGACCGGAATGGCAATGGATGTTGCCGCGATTTCGAAAACCATCCGCGGCGTTGCCCCGGAATGTCTCATCATCGTGGACGGCATCCAGCATGCCGCCCACGGACAGATCGACCTGGACAGCTACGACGTCGATGGCTACGCGATTTCCCCTTACAAGGTTTTCTCACGCCACGGCTACGGTATTGCCTGGGCTTCCGACAAGTTGAGCATTCTGCCACACGATATGCTCATCAACGCACCGGCGACCGGTTGGGAATTCGGAACCCGTGACGCAGGTGCCTATGCGACCGTTTCCGATGTGGTGAGTTACTTCGAATGGCTTGGTGGTGAAACATCGCCTGAAACCGGGCGCCGGGAGAAAATCGAGGCTGCCGGCCGCGCGATCCACGCCTACGAAGCGCATCTGGTCGATGCCATGATCAACGGCACGGGCAATTTGCCCGGACTGCGCGACATGGCCCATGTGAAGATCATTGCCGGTGCCGACAATTCCTCGCGCGAAGGATTGGTATCAATCGCAGTGGAGGGCATGTCGTCTCCTGATGTGGTCGAAGCGCTCAATCGGCAAGGTATCCGGACACACACACGCAAGGCTGACCACTATAGCGGCAATGTACTTGCGCCCCTGGACCTTGCAGACTGCGTCCGCGTTTCCCTTTGCCACTACAATACGCTGCAGGAAGTTGCTGAATTTCTTGGCGCAATCGGTGAAATCAAAGTGGAGATTGCAGCCTGATGATCCGCACCGATCGTCTGGTGGACATCCGGTTGCGGCACGCATCGCCAACCAGATAACCTGCACAAACGGAACTCGGGTCGCCTGAACAAGACGTCAGGCGACATTGCGGGCGCAATTGTCTGCGTGCCCGCTTTGGGCATTTTTCTTTGGTGACGGCAACATTCAAGGCTCTTCGGAACCGATTCACCACGGCAAATCAGGCGCTTCAGGCGTGTCGAGTTGGTGAGTTGCAAAAACATCTGGACAATTGAAACATCTGATGTTTAGTATCATCTCATGTCTGAGTTGCTCTACTACGATTTGAAAGACGTCGCCGGTGTTGCACCTTCACTTGCAACACAGGTGTGCCGCGAACTGGGTCGCCGCATTGTCGGCGGGTTGGTCCGTGAGGGTGCCCTGATCGACGACGAAAACAAGCTTTGCGAGCGCTTCGGTGTGTCCAAATCCGTCGTCCGCGAGGCAGTCAAACTGCTGGTTGCCAAGGGACTGCTGGAAGTAAGGCGCGGTAGCGGAACCAGGGTTCGCCGGCGCGCCAGCTGGAGTCTTCTCGACGACGACGTCCTGGCCTGGCACCTCAGCGTTGAACCGAGACCGGGTTTTTTGAACCAGCTGCTTGAGGTCCGCCAGGTCTTCGAACCCAGCGCAGCGGCGTGGGCCGCAAAATCGGCGACCAGGGACCAGATCGACGAAATCCGCGCGGCACAGCGCAAGATGGAGAACGCGGAGGAGATTCAGGACTACGTGGTGGCGGATGCACTGTTTCACCGGGCCGTTCTTCGCGCGGCAAACAATGAAGTCCTGATGGCGATGGAAGGCGTAATCTTTTCAGCGCTGCTGAGTTCGATCCGGCTGACCAACGCGGATCCACGGGACAACAAACGCTCCATACCGCTCCATCAGAAGGTGCTTGCTGCCATCGAGGCACAGGACGCGGATGCAGCCGAAGCTGCCATGAAGGAACATCTCGAAGGAACACGCGAACGGTTGGCTCAATTCACGGCTGACGAAAGCGAAGGAAAGTAGTTTTTGAGCTGTCATTGCTTTGGCAGCAGGATTTCACGCCTGTTGGTGGACAGGCTAGTGGCCGGCGGTTCGAGCTTGCTTGGAACCATTCTCGTCCCGCCGAATCGATCGTTCAATCGAAGGAATTCCACCAGAAGATCCGGCGCAACTTGCGCCGAAACATCGACGAGGAGGATATGATGTTTCCCAGCAGTAAGAAAGGCTTATTGATAGCGGGCACCGCGTTGGCCACACTTTTGGGTGTGGGTGCAGCGGCCGCGGAAGACATGGTGGCACTGCTGCTGCCCGAGAACGTGAATCCACGCTGGGAACAGCAGGATGCAGCGGCATTTGTGTCAACCATGAAGGAAATCGCACCGGGTGTGAAGGTCGAGGTCTTCAATGCCAACAATGATACGTCTGTGCAGCAGAGACAGGCGGAACAGGCCCTGACGCAGGGGGCAAAGGTCCTTGTTGTCATACCGATCGACGGTGAAAGTTCGGCAGTGATTGCGGATATGGCCGCCGAAGAAGACGTCCCGACCATCGCCTATGACCGGATGATCAATTCGGCGAACACAACATTCTGGGTGCAGGCTGACCTGGAAGGCATGGGCTTCGATCAGGCGAGTCATGTCATCGAAAACACCAAGGACGGCGACACACTGGTGATGCTCAAGGGATCGCCGACCGACCCGAATGCCGCGGTTATTCATAACGGGCAGCTTCGCGCGCTACAGCCGCTGTTCGATTCCGGAAAGCGTGTCATGGGATACGAAAACTGGACACAGGGCTGGGATCCGGCAATTGCAAGGCGGTCGATGGACCAGGCGCTGACCCAACTCAACAACAATGTCCAGGGTGTCGTGTCATCAAATGACGGTAACGCCGGTGCGGCAATTGCTGCTCTTGAAGAGCAGGGCATGGCCGGGACGATGCCGGTGTCCGGTCTGGACTGCACCGTGCAGGCGCAGCAGCTGATGCTGCTTGGAAAGCAGACACAGTGTGGTTGGCGTCCGCTGGCCGATATGGCGAAGGCGGCGGCCCAGGTGACTGTCCGGCTTGTAAACGGTGAGGATTTTTCTGATCTGGCACCACAGAAAGTCAAGAACGGTGTCGGCGCAGAAGTCGCTTACGTGCCCGTCGGTTCATACTCGGCCCTCGGTGCCGATGGTGTTGCCTACGTCATCGAAAACGATCCGTCCATCACCAAGGAAATGGTTTGCCAGGGCGAAGCCGCGGCAACCGCTTTCTGCAAGTAATCGGACAATCCATGTCTTTGGAAAACAACCAGCAGGTGGGGCCATCGGCCCCGCCCCCTCACTTGCGCGTTGCCGGCATCGAGAAACGCTTCGGAGGCGTTCATGCCCTGAAGGGCGTTGATTTCGAAGTCGCGCGCGGCGAGGTCATGGCACTTGTCGGTGACAATGGTGCAGGCAAGTCGACGCTTATGAAAGTCCTGGCCGGAGCACTCGTGTGCGACGGGGGAGATTTTTTCATCGATGAAGAGCCTGTCGTGATCAGCAATCCGCATGATGCCGGTGCACTCGGCATTCAGATTGTTTATCAGGATCTGGCCCTTTGCGAGAACCTTGACGTTGCAGCGAACCTGTCACTGGGAGCCGAACCGGTGAAATCCGGATGGCCGTTTCTGCCACGTTTCTTGCGTCCGCTCGACGATCTTGAAATGGAGGTCCGTGCAAAGGCCGCCATCGATCGACTTCAGGTACGCACGCTGAGATCCGTACGTGCCAAGGTTGGCGGCTTGTCCGGCGGGCAGCGCCAGGCAATTGCCATCGCAAGAGCAGTCGGTGCCGAGTGCAGCGTCGTCATGTTGGACGAGCCGACCGCCGCGCTTGGCGTGGCACAGACCCGGCAGGTTCTCGACGTTGTCAAGCGGCTGCGCGATACCGGCCACGCCGTGGTCTACATCTCCCACAACATGCGCGACATCTTTGAGGTTTCCGACCGGATTTGTGTGCTCAGACACGGAGCCAATGTCGCGACCTGGAAAACCTCGGAAACAACGGCGGACGAAATTGTCGTCGCGATGACTGCCGGACTGGATAGCGGGACGAACAATGCAGCCTGACACTTCATTTTCTCCCATAGACCGACTGCGACGCATGCGGGAGACACGCCTGGGATCGTTCGTTCCGGTCCTTCTCGCCCTGGCGGCGATCTGGGTCTATTTCGGACTTGCCCTACCGCTCTGGGATTTCTGGTCGGATCCGGATGCCGGCAGCATTCGCTTCATCTTTCTGTCGCCGCGCAACATCTACAATCTCTTCATGCAATCTGCTGTTATAGCAACGCTTGCGGTCGGCATAACCGTGGTGCTGCTTCTCGGCGAAATTGATTTGTCCGCGGCGGCAACAGCCGGTGTCTGTGCCGCATTGCTCGGTGTTCTCGTGCTGGCCGGCATCCCCGGATGGGCGGCCTGCCTGATCGTCATGGCGGTTGGTGTCATCATGGGTGCCGCCCAGGGGTTGCTGATTGCCTATGTCGGCATTCCATCCTTTGTGGTTACGCTGGCCGGTCTGCTCGGATACCAGGGGCTGATGCAGAAGATTCTGCCGACCGGAAACCTCAACATTGGCGATCCGTTCGTTCGGGCAATCGCGCGAATACTGATACCGGACCTCTGGGGGCTCGTGATGGCGGGGCTTCTTGTTCTTGCCATTGCGGCGCTGGCTCTGCGCCGGCAGGCAGAACGCAAGGCGCGGGGTCTGGAACTCGACACGAATGCCACTCTTTGGGGACAAGTCGCGTTTTTCGCGATCATCGTGTTCGCCGCCGTCCTGACGATGAATGCCTACAGATCCGTGCCCTTGTTGATCATCTTGCTGACAGGGGTCACGGCAATCGTTGGCTGGGTCTCGACTTCAACACCGTTTGGCCGATCGATTTTCGCTGTCGGCGGCAATGCGGAAAGTGCCAGACGGGTGGGAATGAACGTCAGGCGCATCAGGGTGGTTGCCTTCGGAATCGTCGGCTTGCTGGCGGCAATCGGCGGCATTTTCGGAGCCTCGCGATACGGGTCCGTATCCTACACGGCTTTCGCGGGCGGATCCCTGTTGCTGGAAAGCATCGGCGCGGCGGTCATCGGCGGAACGTCACTCTTCGGCGGACGTGGCTCGGTCTGGAATGCGATCCTGGGTGCGCTTGTCATCGGTTCCCTTGGCAACGGGCTCGACCTGTCCGGCGCCAGCGCTGCCGACAAGCTGATGTTTTCAGGTGCCATTCTTCTTCTTGCCGTAGCAATCGATGCGCTATCGCGTCCGGCCGGCAACGGCGCAAGATAGGAGGAACACATGCTGACAGATGAAAACCAGGTGCTGTTTCTGAAGGTTCTGGACGAAATCATTCCGGCAGGCGGCGTACGGCGCATGCCGTCCGCCGGTGTGAAGGCAGTTGCCGAAAGTGTCCTCTCGGCAACTGCCTATTCTCCTGACGCCCCCGGAACAGTGGAGCGTCTGCTAGAGGCGGTCAGCACCAGGTCTCCGGGGTTTTCAGAGCTGTCATCGGATGACCGTGTCACCGTTCTGAAGGCGGTCGAGATGGAGCAGCCGCGTGACTTCGCCGAACTCGTTCGGCTCACATACATGGCTTACTACAGCCGGCCCGAAATCCGGCCGTTGCTTGGCGTCGGGGAACATCCGGTCCATCCGCACGGATATGTCGTGGAACACGAAAGCGAAACCCTGATGGATGAATTGACAGCACCGGTTCGCGCGCGCGGCGCCGCCTATCGACAGGCTTGAGGCACTGGGAAGGTGACATGACCAACGAACCCGTCGACGTCCTGATCATCGGTGCCGGAGCTTCCGGAGCCGCAATCGCGTGGTCCCTTCTGGAGACCCGAATGAGGATACTCTGTCTCGAGCAGGGTGAACACCTGCAGGACAGGGATTTTCCAAGCCGCCGGGAAGACTACGAGCTATCGCGCTACGGTGAATTTTCTTGCGACCCGAATGTCAGGAAACTGAAGCAGGATTATCCCGTCAACTCGCAGAACAGCTGCATAACGCCGGTGAACTGGAACGGCGTCGGTGGATCTACAATCAACTTTCTGGGTCACTGGCCCCGGATGAAGCCATCTGATTTCAGGACAAGATCGCTGGACGGCGTGGCTGAAGACTGGCCGGTCGACTATGCGACGCTGGAGCCATTTTATGATCTGAACGACGAAAACACGGGTGTTTCCGGATTGGGAGGCAATCCGGGTTACCCGGACTACAGTCCGCCCTTGCCGCCCATTCCGATCGGCAAGCTCGGTCAGACACTCGCGAAAGGTTTCAATGAACTGGGGTGGCACTGGTGGCCGTCCGATGTGGCCATTCTCAGTCAGGACCGCGATGGACGGCAGAAATGCGTCAATGCAGGTACCTGCGACCTTGGCTGTGCGGCAGGCGCCAAGGGTGGAACAAATTTCACCTATTGGCCCGTGCTGGAAAACGCCGGCGTTGAACTCAGAACGAGGTCACGGGTTCGGGAAATTCTGATTGATCAGGAAACGGGCTTTGCCACTGGCGTACTGTATCACGGTGCGGACGGGCAACTCCACGAACAGAAGGCGGAACTGGTCGTCGTTGCCTGCAACGGCGTCGGTACACCAAGGCTGCTGCTCAATTCGAAATCGCAACTCTTTCCGGATGGTCTGGCCAATCGATCCGGCCTCGTCGGCAAGAACCTGATGTTCCATCCTCTCACGGGAGTTGCCGGCGTCTTCGACGAACCGATGCTCGGTCATGAAGGCCCGATGGCCTGTTCGATCCTGTCGCAGGAGTTCTACGAAACGGATCGTTCAAGAGACTTTGTCCGCGGGTATGGCTTGCATTCCGGTCGTTCGACCACTCCGATGACTTATGCACTCGGTGGCTATGGCATCGACAATCCGATCCCCTGGGGCGCAGAGCACCGGGAGATCATGGACACCGTCTATCCTTATCTTGCCGGGCTGACAGTCGTGAGCGAGGACCTTCCCGAAGAGATCAATTGCGTCACGCTGGATCCCGAACTGACCGACAGCGACGGCATCCCCGCGCCGAAAATCAACTATCGCCTAGGAGAAAACACTCGAAGGATGCTGAGGCACGGCGAGGAGAAGGCGACGGAACTGCTTCTGGCCGCCGGTGCGAAACGAGTTCTGGCAAAAGGTGACGACAAGGTCTGGTGGCGTGCCGGCTGGCACCAGATGGGCACCTGCCGGATGGGTGATGATCCGGAAAAGTCCGTGGTGAATGGATGGGGCAGGAGCCACGATGTGAAGAATCTTTTCATTGTGGACGGGTCGATTTTCGTGACTTCGGGCGCGGTCAATCCAACCTCCACGATCCAGGCTCTGGCGCTTTACATCGGCGACAGAATCAAAACCAATATCGCTAACCTGTTCGACTGAGGCGCAACATGGATTTCCCGACCAGAATGTACATTGACGGCGCATTGACCGGCGGATCGGGTCGGAAAGACGTTCTCAATCCCGCAACTGAGCAAATCATCGCGACGGTCCATACGGCGGGCCTGGAAGACGTGGAACGGGCCCTTCAGTCGGCCAAATCGGCTTTTCCGGCGTGGTCTTCGACTGCAATCTCGGAGCGCCAGAACTGGATGCACAAACTCCGCGATGAGGTTGTTGCCCATGAAGAGTTTCTTCGAGACTGCGTTCACCATGAATTGGGCAAACCCTGGGCACAGACCCATGAAGACTGGGACCGTCTCGTTGCGTCGCTGGAGTTTTATGCCGAGGAAATCGCACGTGTTCAGGATGTGGGCCTCGCAGACAGGGCGGGAACGCACACACACAGGATGGTTCATGAACCAGCCGGCGTCGCGCTGGCCTATCTTGCCTGGAATTTCCCGCTTCTGAACCTGGCATTCAAGATCGGACCGGCGATGGCCGCCGGGTGTCCGATCATCATCCGACCGTCGGAGCAGACACCGGTTTCGGCCTACGCGGTCGGCATGCTGTGCGAAAAGATCGGCTTGCCGAAGGGCGTCGTCCAGATCCTGTGCACGGACGGATATGACGTGGCCGATGCGCTCACCGCATCAACGATCCCGCAAGTGATCACACTGATCGGTTCCACCGGCACCGGCCAGCACATCATGCGCACGGGAGCAACCTCAATCAAACGCTATTCCATGGAATTGGGTGGCAATGCGCCGGTTCTGGTCTTCGCGGATGCAGACCTGGATCTTGCCGCCGACATTGTCTGCGGTGTCAAATTCTCAAACGCCGGGCAGATCTGCGTGTCGCCAAACCGGATCTTCGTCGCGGAGGCTGTCCATGAGGCATTTGCCGAAAAAGTCGTTGCCCGCGCCCGTGCCGCCCGGGTTGGCTTCGACAAGGAAGCCGATATCACCACGGGCCCCGTCGTTGACAGGCGGGCCTGGATCAGGATCAAGGGATTGATTGATGACGCGGTCTCGCAGGGTGCGGAACTGCTTGCGGGCGGCGACCGGCCCGCGCAACTCAATTCGGGTCATTTTCTGGCGCCAACCGTTCTGGATCGGGTCACCGACACAATGCCGGTTTACCGTCAAGAGACATTCGGTCCGATTGTCAGCCTGGTTCCCTTCAGCAGTGAAGGGGATCTTCTCGAGCGGGCGAATGATTGTGACGAAGGTGGATTGACCGCATATGTTTTCACGCGCGACCTCGCAAAGGCGGAAGCCTGCGCGGCGGCGTTGCGCTACGGTGAAATTCAGATCAACGGCGTGAAGTACGACATTGACCTGCCGCACGGCGGGATCGGTCAGTCAGGCATTGGCCACGACTGCTCGGCACTGGCCTTGCACGACTACCTGATTGTGAAACGGATCACACGCGCACTCGACAAAACGGAATTCGGAGGGCTGAACGCATGAAGATAACCCGCGTAACCAGCCACATTCTGCAATACGATCTTCCCGGCGAGTTGGGATACTCGCAGCAATATTACGAGAAACGCAGCGCCCATTTGGTCGAGGTTGAGACCGACGAAGGCATTACCGGCTGGGGTGAGTGTTTTGGACCTGGTAACATTGCGATCGCCAACAAGTCGATCGTTGAAAAGGTCATCCAGCCGATGGTTCTGGGATGTGATCCGATGGATCGCGATGTCCTCTGGCACAAGGTTTACAACCTGACACGGGATCACGGCCAGAAAGGGATGCCGCTTCAGTCTTTGTCAGGCGTTGATATCGCCCTGTGGGACATCGCCGGCAAGGTGACCGGTCAACCCCTGCACAAGCTGGTCGGCGGCGCGCACCGCACGCGCATTCCCGCCTACGGCTACGGCATGATGCTCAAGCGCGAGAGTGTCGACGACCATGTCTCCCGCTTCAAAACCGAAGCGGCTGCGATCATGGATATGGGTTTTGTCGGTGCGAAGCTGAAAACCGGTCTTGGACCGAGAGAGGACATCCTGCTCTGTCAAGCCGTCGCAGAGGCGGTCGAAGGGCGTGGCCGTTTCATGGTCGATGCCAATCATTGTTATACGACATCAGATGCCTTTTACGTTGGGCGCGCACTTGATGAACTCGGAGCGTACTGGTTCGAGGAACCCGTGGCACCGGAAGACCTCGACGGATACAGGGAATTGCGGCGTGGTCTGAAGGTCAACATTTCCGGCGGTGAGGCGGAATTCAACCGATGGGGATGGCGGCAGATCCTTGAAAACCGGGGACTCGATATCGCCCAACCGGAAGTGTGCGCGCTTGGTGGTATCAGCGAGTACTTACGGGTCCTGGCACTGTGCCATGCTCATTTCACACCGGTGATCAATCACGTCTGGGGATCGGCGATCGCCGTCGCCACGAATATCCAGCTGCTGGCAGCGATGCCGGCACTGCCCGGCGGGCTTCATCCGTGGGAACCGATGCTGGAATTCGACACGACAGACAACCGGTTCAGGGACAATCTGCTGGAGGTTCCTCTGGATATCCAGGGACAGGTTAAATCGTCAGGTGGTTTTGTGACGATCCCGGATGGGCCCGGTCTCGGTGTCGTGCCGGACAGGGACTTCATCCGGCACTACGAACTCGATCTCTAACGGGTCCGTCATCCGCATCCGCTCAGGCCATCACCGGCTTACGGCACGTTTTCAGGATGTCTTTGAGGTTCCTGTTGCCATCCGAAATGGCTTCGGCGGACGGTGACAATCGCTCCGACAACATCCTGCGTCCGATTGAATAACTCTTTGGGTCATCCGTGACTTCGACGGCCTGCAACAGACCGTCGCGATAATGCCAATAGGATCGCCCGGACGGTGCATCCCGAATAACTGCTTTCATTCGCGGCTCGATAAGGCCCGCGATCTGAATCGTATGGTCGAATTGATCCGACCAGAATGTGGGCAGCGGGACATATTCCCTTTGCGAACCGAGAATGTTCTCAGCAACTGCCTCTCCCTGGTCGATGGCATTTTGTATGCTTTCCAGCCTGATGCGCCTTCCGAAATAGGGAAAGGAGGCGCAATCGCCTGCGGCCCAGATGCCGGGAATGCTGGTCTGGCCGAACGCATCGACTGCAATGCCGTTGTTGATCTGCAGGCCGGCGTTGAAGGCCAGCGCCGTGTTGGGCGAAGCGCCGATGCCGACGGCGATGCAATCCGATGTCAATTTTTCTCCATTCGCAAGGAGAACGCCAGTGACACCGTGATCATCGGTAAAGGCCTTGACTTCGGTTCTTTCCAGAAGGCGGACGCCGTGGTGCTGATGCCAGTTCCGGACGGTCCCGGCGAGAGAAGTCGAGGCAACCCGGTTCAAGATGCGGACGTCTCGCTCGACAACGGTTACATCAAGACCCATTGTCCTGGCGGTTGCTGCAAGTTCCAGCCCGATATAGCCGCCTCCGATCAGGATCAGCGAATTGCTGCATGCCAATCTCCGGCGCAGTTGACCTGCGTCCTCCAGCGACCTGAGATAACAGAGATCTGCCAAATTGCCTTTCATCCTTTCCGGCAGCCTGCGCGGTGATGATCCTGTCGCGAGAACGAGATGATCATATCCGATGGACCCGTGATCGCTTTTCGCGATCTTGCGGATCGGGTCGATGCCTGTGACCGTGCAGGACAGTTTTGCGGTTATTTCGTGAGCTGGCCAATACGCGTCGGGAAATATGGTTTTCCGCTCGTTTGCCCGGGACGGCAAAAGATATTTCTTGGAAAGGGGAGGGCGCTCATAGGGCAGGCAGTCTTCCTGACAGAGCATAAGTATCTCACCCGAAAACTCGGGCTTTCTCAGCGTCGCCGCGACCGAGGCGGCAGCCTGTCCGCCGCCGACAATGACGACGCGCATCAGGTGTCTCCTTTGACCGGTATCCGCTCCAGGAATTCCTCCAGGTCCGCATCGCCGATTGTTGCCGTTTCCGCTTCGGACGGAAACTCTCCATTGTGAACGGCGTCTCGAAAGGCACCCAGGGCCGATCGGCGTTCGGCGCGGATTTTTTCCTGAAGGGAGTGGATATCGCCAAAGGCCCGGGCATGTCTGGGCCGTTCGGGTTGTTCTCCGCAAATATCGTTCTGAAAGAGGTAGATCACATCGCCGCCGCTCCCCGATCCGAGTGACATCGTGACGAGCGAAGTCCGGCGACTGATTTCTCTCATTACCGGCGCTGGAATGACCTCGGCTTCCACCGAGAATGCGCCTGCATCCTCCATCCTGCGAAACGCCTGCCACAGACTGTGAGCTTCGTCGGCGGTTCGCCCGATTGCCCGCAAGCCGCCATTCCAGCCCGACCTGCGCGGGACGAGGCCGAGGTGGCACATGACCGGGATCTGTTCCCGGGCAAGCATCTCGACGATATGCGGACCGCGGGCGGTGTAGACGGAATCGGCACCTTCCTTCATGGCCTGGAAGGCGGCGGTCAGAACATCCTTTTCAGTCGGAAAATCCGGCAACGCGATTGCGGCCGTGAAAAAGAGATTGGGGGCGCCTTCGCGCGCCGCCTTTGTGTTCTGTGCATTTCCCATGATCAGATCGATGCCGGCATCCGCCGCGGCAGCAGCTTCTTCGATGGAATTGGCGGTTGTCTGGGTCAGTTTCCGCTTCCCCTTGATCGCTCGAAGGTCGGCAGCGGTGTAGTTGCGCAGGGAGAATTTGGCATCCCAGTCATAGATACGTTTCATGGTTGATCACCCAGATCGATGAAGACGGTCTCGTTTTCCACTTTAACCGGATAGGTCTTCAGCGCGACACAGGCAGGTGTCCGTCTGGCTTCACCGGTCCGGTAGTCGAACTGACCGTTGTGCATGGGGCATTCAATGATGTGGTCCATGACCAATCCGTCGGAAAGATGCACTTCTTCATGCGTGCAAAGACCGTCGGTGCAAAAGTATTCATCGTCCGGGCTGCGGTAGATCGCAAATGTTCTGGACCCGTGATCGAAACGGATCAGATCCTCGTTTTCCACTTCGTCTGCAGCGCAGGCCTCTATCCAGTTCACCATGGAAATCTTGCTCCTATTCTGCGGCTTGCAACACGGGGCGCTGATAGTCGGGCGTCGGATTGGCTTCCGCCGGCAATGGCCGTTTGATGAAGTGATACGGGTCCCGTTGTTGTTTGAGGACAGCTGGGACCATTTCCCGATAGGCAGCCCACAGGGAAGGGTAGGCCGGTGGACAATCCTTCCTGATTTCTTCGTGCAGCGCTGGCAAGGCGTGGAACGGAACCATCGGGTACATGTGATGTTCAACGTGATAGTTCATGTTGGAATAGATGAAGCGGAAGAACGGGTTGAGATAGACGGTTCTGGAATTCATCCGGTGATCGGGGACATCCTCCGCAAGTCCGGCGTGCTGCGTTGTCGCCAGGATATGGTGGAGCCACGAGCCGTAGAATGTCGGCAATCCTACCAGCATGAGCGGCAACCAGCTTTGCAATCCGGCAGATAGTCCGGTCACGGCAATCAGGATTGTCAAATGGATGCGGGAGATCCGGTAGGCTTTCTGGCGGTCTGCTTCGATCAGAAAATCCTTCTGGTCTTCTGTCAGTTTCCCCAGGCTCAGGAGGACCATCTTCTTGAGTTCGTCGATCAGCGTCGGCACGAAGATGAGGTTCAGGATCCACCGACCGATGCTCGGCGGACGCGGAAAGGCGATTTCCGGATCACGCCCGACAACCACGGTATCGGTATGGTGTCTTGTATGGCTCCAGCGCCAGAGGCAAGGGTTCTTGAGCGACATGAACGAAGCAATCTGATAGAAGAAGCCGTTCAGCCAAGCGGTTTTGAATACGGTGCCGTGGCCGCATTCATGCCAGCGGCTGTCGCCGCCCGATCCGTAAAAGATACCGTAGAGGATCGCGGTCGGAACCGCCCAGACCGTTCCCCAGGTGAAAATCAGAATTGTACCGAGAACGAGAACCGTGCCGAACCAGCTCCCGTAGTTGATCAGGCTCGGACGGTCCGACCGGCGCATCAGTTCCTTCAACCGTTTTCTGGGCACAGGCGTGCTGTACCATTGGCTTGGAGCAAAGCCGGGACCTGAGTCCTGTCCTGTCAGGCTGTAGTCACGGGTTTGATTGGAGATGGTCATTCCGGTCCTCCCACGCCGATTGGCCTTGAAGCCTTTCAAAAAATGCTGCGTGAAAATTTCTCAGAATGTATCCGGCGTCAATTCAGTGGTGATAGAAACTATCAAAACTATCATTTCTGTTGCATTCAGCTATGATGGATCTTATCAGAAGTGCATGAACCGACGAGTGACACTTCAGGAGATCGCCGCAAAAGCAAATGTCGGCGTTGCAACCGTGGACCGTGTACTGAACGGCAGGGCCCCGGTCAGACGGTCGACCGCCGACCGGGTGTTGAGTGCCGCCAGAGAGCTTGGTTATCATGCACAAGGCCTGATGGAGCGCCGTGTCGACCAGCTTGTACCGCACAAGCGTCTGGGCTTTATTCTGCAGAAGAAGAGCAAGTGGTTTTATCAGGCCCTGTCAGAGCAGATCATGCGTTCGGTGCCAGACCTGACACGTATTCGGGCGGCCGCCGAAGTTGCGTTTGTCGAAAGCCTGTCTCCTGGAGATCTGGCTGCCGCGCTGAGATCCATGGCTGATGACGTCGACGCTATCGCCCTTGTTTCCATAGACCATCCCGCCGTTCACGCGGCGATAGGCGACTGCGCATCTGTTAACGTTCCGGTATTCGCGCTGCTCAGTCCGCTGAGTACACCTGCGATTGCGGGTTACGTCGGCATCGATGGGCGCCGTGCAGGTCGGACGGCTGGCTGGGCCATGGCCAAATTCGTGGGGCATGGCGACGAAGTCGGTATTCTTGTCGGATCCCACCGTTATTTGGGGCACGAGGCGCTGGAAGCCGGTTTTCGCAGTGCGCTCAGGGAATATGCTCCACACGCAGGTTTGCGGGATTCGCTTGTTTATCTGGATGATGCCGCCGTGGCCTATGAGGCGACTTCCGAAATTCTTCGTTCAGTTCCCGGGTTGAAGGGGCTTTATCACTGCGGCGGCGGTGTCAGCGGTGTGATCAGGGCACTCACGGAGGCTGGACGCGCTCGTGATGTTTTTTACATCTGCCACGAACGTAGTCCCTACGCGGATGAAGGTCTGATCGAAGGTACGGTGGATCTTCTGATTGCCAATCCTGTTTCACAGGTCGTTTCAAAAACGCTTGATCTGATGGAACAGTCCGTGACCGGCAAGTTGTCGGGCACAGTAAACGGTATCATCGATTTTCAGCTGGTAACCCCGGAAAACCTTTGAAACGCGCTCCATCACTGGCGGCAATCGCCGCAAGCCAGAGCGGAAGGGAGCGGTTTTCTGGATTGATCTCTTGGAAATTTCACCCGCCGGCCTTACAAGGCGAACCTCGTTCCCGGCAGCAGGAGGTTGTCATGGCCAAACGCGTAAACTTTGAAGATCGCCCTTCCTTTCGAGGTGATGTCTAAACGGCGCAAATCCTTCCCATCCGAAACCCGTGTAAAAACGGGTGAACGACAGGTGCGCGGGCGATGTGGAACTTCTGGAAAAACTTGGGCGCAATGATCCCTGTCCATGCGGTTCAGGCAGACGCTACAAGCGATGCTGCCTGAAGAGCGGCAAGTTCGACGGTAGCCTTCGGGATCACTACTTTCAGAGAGCGCCGGTAATCCGGCGCTCGTATTGTTTCTGCCGGCCTTTCTTTCTTCAGCCGAACGTGACGCCCATGATGTTTTCTTTCGTGATGATTTCCGTTGAGATGAGCTTGATCTGATACGGCCTGTGTTCCAGCCGCGCGATCAGAGCATCCACCGCCCGTCCGGCAGCGCGCTTCATGTTCTGGTGCATGATGACATCCATCGTACCGTCGAGCAGATAGCCCTGGGTTTTTGTGGTCAGGTTGTGACCGAAAAACGTGACTTCCTTTTCCCGGCCAGCTTCTTTCAAGGCTTTCACAATGCCTTCGTTGCCGCCGCCGACATTGTAGATCCCGATCAGATCGGGCTTGCTGTCCAGTATTTTCCGGACCTCGGTATAGTTGCCGTCGATGTCGTCATGTCCGCTATAGGTCGAGACGACTTCAAGGTGTGGAAAATCACGCCTGAGGCAGGCGCGAAAACCCATTTCCCTGTCTTCGTGAACGCGGTAGATCTGGCCCCCGGAAACGACCGCGACCGCGCCTTTCTGCCGTTCGAAGCGACCCATCAGGTATCCGGCGGTGCGCCCTGCGGCTCTGTTGTCCATTCCCATGAAGCCGGCGAGTGCCGGGGTTTCGAGCCCTGAAATCAGGGTGAGGCAGGGAATGTTCAAATGGGCCAGGTCTTCGACAGCCTGGCGTACGCGCGGGTCATCAAGAGCCTGAAACGCAATCGCATCGATGCCCTGCCCGGCGCAGGCCTGAAGTTTGCGGGCCAGAAGCGCCGGTTCCATTTTTTTCGTGAAAACGCATTCGATCGTGGCATTTCCCCGCGCGCCGAACTCATGGAAACAGCTTGCAAGATACTCGGTCGATGGGCCGGCCTCTTCAGGCAGAAAGACTTTCAGGCGCCAGGGCCTCGGGCGTTTTTGAACAGGTTCACCGTTTTCGATTGCCGCTTTGGCCTGTTCCACACGTTGACGCGTGGCAGCGCTCACATTGGGGCGCCCGTTCAGGACGCGGTCGACCGTTGCGGTGCCGACGCCTGCAAGTCCGGCGATCTCGTTCACTCGAGCGCGACGCTTGATCTGGGTTGGTTCAGACACATCAATACTCCACCAATAACAATCAATTTTGCATAAATATCGACTCATGAAAACATCAAAAGCAACCAATTACGTCAAATTGATGCTTTTTAGCTTGCTTCCCGATAGCCCTGAGCGGAGAAAAGCGCCCTCACATGATCATCGTCTACATCGGGAGGAGAAAAGGTGATGAATGGCGTGAAGTATTTAGCTGGTGTTGCAATGGCTGCGTTGATGGTATCGGGCGCTGCTGCGGCAGATTTCACATTCAAATATGGCAATGCGCAGCCGGAAAGTGCCATCAGATCGCAATCCATGAAATTCTTCGAAGAAGAACTGGAAAAGCGTTCAGATGGTCGTATCGATGTCGAGAATTTCTTTGGCGGAGTGCTCGGCAACGAGCGCGAGATGATGGACCAGGTGACGACCGGGATCCTTCAGGGAACACGTGGCGGGTTTTTTGCCGATGCCAATCCGGCATTCAATATCTACCAGTTGCCGTTCCTGGTTGCTGATTGGGACGAGATGCAGTGTCTTGTCGCAAGCGGGTTCACCGACGGGATCGAGCAAGGCGCCGCGACCAACGGTTACCACGTTCCGGCAACCGGCATCAGCCAGGGGTTCCGCGCCTACACAAACAACGTTAGGCCGATTACCAAGGTCGAGGACCTGAAAGGGCTCAAGATCCGCGAACCTCAAAGTGATCTGATGATCGCAACCGGAACCGCAATCGGCTCCAACCCGATCGCGATGCCCTTCTCCGAAGCCTATCAGGCATTCAAGCAGGGCGTCATCGACGGCCAACACAATCCACCGCAGAATATCTGGGACTTCAAGATCCACGAAGTTCAGAAGTTCATGACCTTGTCCAACCACATGACCGGGCCCGATCCGCTGATCGTCAACAAGGCCTGGTACGACGGCTTGCCGGATGACCTGAAGCAGGTCTTCGATGAAGTTGCAGTGGAAGCGCTCAACCAGTCCGATGACCTCTACCGTGAGGCCGAAGGCAAGGTGATCGGGGAACTGGGTGAGTATATGGAAATCAATTCCCTGACCCCGGAAGCGCTTGCCGGTTTCCAGGAAGCGGTCAAGCCGGTCTATCAGCAGATGATCGACGCGGGCCACTTCACAGCTGAAGACATCGACGCTGCCCGTGCGGCGGCGGCTTCCTGCAGCTGACCTTCGATTGTGAAGCCCGGTCGCCTGATGGCGGCCGGGCAGATCGGACAAAATTGGGGGGAAGCATGGATTTTCTCATCGCCTTGGACAAGCGGCTCACATCTGTTCTGGAGTGGGTTCTGATCGCGCTTTTTGCGACATTTCTGGTTCTTGTCTGTTTGCTTGTGGTTCTCAGATACGGCTTTGCGTCGTCGATTTATGGCGGCAACGAATTCGTGACGATCGCCTTCCTGTTCACCAGTGCCATTGGCGGCGCGGTTTGCATCACCAGGCGTGAGCATATTGCGATCACCTTCTTTGTCGACATGCTGCCCTATGAAGCGAAAAAGTGGACTTACATCATGGGTCTCGCCCTGATCGCAGTGATCAACGGCGCGATGGTGACCTATTCTATCGGCTGGATTTCACTTGCCGGCCATAATCCCTGGCAGCCCTTTGGCTGGCCGCAGGGTATCGTTCACGCAGCCGTGCCGGTCGGCTGCGGGCTGGCGGTCTTCTATTGCTGCCTGAAAATCGTGCTTACCGCAGCGGGCCGGGAAAGCATCGACGTTCTCTGGATGCCGGAGGACTGATGCAATGTTGATCCTTCTTCTCAGTCTGCTGGTTCTGCTGGTCATCGGCGTTCCGATCGCCTACGCACTTGGACTTTCCGCATTGGCCTATTTTCTGGTCGAACAACCAATGCTGATCGGTGTCCTGCCCCAAAGGTTCTTTGCCGGCATCAACAGTTATGCGCTGATTTCGCTGCCGTTGTTTATCCTTATGGGCTTCGTGATGAACACTGGCGGTATCACCGGCCGTCTGCTCGACATTTCGAATTTCTTCGTCGGGCGCCTGAAGGGCGGGCTCGGTCTGGTGAATGTCGTCGCCTCGATGGTCTTTGGCGGGATCTCCGGTTCGGCAGCGTCCGATACCGCGTCGATTGGATCGGTCCTGATACCGGAAATGAAAAAGCGTGGTTATCCCGCTCAATTTGCCGCCGGGATCACCGTTGCCTCTTCCACAATGGGCATGATCATTCCACCTTCCGTGGCGATGGTCATCTATGCCATCGCCGCTCAGGAGTCGGTTGGTCAACTTTTCCTCGGCGGGGTCATTCCGGGGTTGATGGTCGGTATCTTCCAGCTGGCAATTGTCTGGTATCTGTCCAGGAAGAACGACTATCCGACGGAAGCCGTTCCGTTCACTCTTGCGGAGGCCTGGCGTCAGATACGCCGCTCGGCGATTGTTGCCGTCATGCCGCTGCTGATTGTCGGTTCCGTCGTTTTCGGAATCGCAACGCCGACTGAGACGGCTGGTATGGCCGTTGCCTACGGTCTGCTGATCGGGTTCCTTATCGTCGGGCTGACTTCCCTGAAACAATTGCCGGGTGCGATGCGGGCGGCAATCCTGACAAGCGCCAAGATCATGATGATCATCGCATTTTCCCAACTCTACATCTGGGTGCTGGCACTGGAACGGATCCCGGATGCGCTTGCTGCCTACGTGATCAGCCTTGATCTCGGCCCGATTGCGCTCATGCTGGTGATCACCGCCGTCATCCTTGTTGCCGGAACCTTCATCGACGTCAGCCCGGCTATCCTGCTCCTGACACCGGTGCTGCTTCCCGCAGCGCAGTCCGTCGGGATATCCGGTGTCCATTTCGGCGTGGTGATGGTGTCGGGCCTTGCCGTCGGCGCGTGTACTCCGCCTGTCGGCAATTGCCTGAATGTGTGTGCCGCGATCGCCCGTATGGGGATCGGCGAGATATTCCTCGGCGCTGCTCCCTTCCTGATGGCCAATGTCCTCGTGCTCATCCTGATGTGCATTTTCCCGCAACTCGTTCTGTGGGTTCCGAGCCTGTTTTTCTGAGGAGTTTTTTGGGCAGCGGGGTGTCTTCCGGACCAGCCCGGCGCAAACAGCGCCCGAAACCCCCGCATCAGCCGACACCCGGCAGCGGGTGCCAGTCAACAACCTCCGGAATGTCCGGATGAAATAGGAACATGAAATGTTACGCGCAGGTGTCATCGGATTGGGGGATATGGGCAGCGGGCTTGCCAAGAACCTGATCAAGAACGGATTTGAGACATCAGGCTTCGATCTGAGCGAAGAACGCTTGGCAGCGTTCACCGCGCTGGGTGGCAGGGCCGCCCGAAGTGTGGCCGATGTCGCGGCAAATGCGGACGTCGTCTATGTCATGGTGATGAATGGGAACCAGGCCAAGGCGGTGATCCTTGGAGACGACGGCCTTGCCGCCAACATGACGGACGGCGGGACCATAATCCTCACCGCTACGATCAAACCCTCGGAAGCACGCCAGATCGGCGAGGAACTGAACGGTGGATTGATCAACCTGATCGACTGCCCGGTCTCGGGGGGCTTCCCGGGCGCCCAGGGCGGTACACTGACAATGATGGCGGCAGGCACGCCGGACGTTCTGGAAAAGGCGCGGCCCGTCATGGAAGCCGTCTCGCAGACGATCCACGTTGTCGGCGAAAGACCAGGGGAAGGTCAGACAGTCAAATCCTGCCTTCAGTCGCTCATAGGGTCGATTTTCTCCGCAACCTTCGAGGCTGCGGCTCTGGCGGCAAAGGCCGGGGTTGCCGGTGAAGTCATCTACAATGTCTTTTCCACGTCGGGCGCCGGTTGCGGCGTGTCGAGAACTGCTCTGGAGAATATCATCGACCGGAAGTTTGAAGGCACCGGCAGTCACATAGCGACCATGCACAAGGATCTGACGATCGCTCTCGATCTGGCCCAGGGTCTCGAAGTGCCCATGCAGACCGCCTCGACCGCGATGCAAATCTTCCATGCGGGCAAGTCCAGATATCCGAACGGCGACAACTGGGTCTGCACCCGGGTGATTGAGGAAATCGTCGGCGCCGAACTGCATCGTTGAAGTTGGAGAACAATATGAAACTTGGTGTTATCTGCGATGGGATCAGCCGGGACCTGAAGCATGCGCTGA
>NZ_CXWE01000017.1 GCF_001404515.1 Roseibium album | reverse complement strand
TTGATCCTCCGTTTTCCTAAACATAACGGCGGACCACTTCAAAGGGGGAGGATCAAAAATGCAACCGAAGCTCTCACCGTCCAGGCACTGAAAGACGTAATGACAGATCGAGGCGCAGCGTTTTTCGAGTACTACGAGATCGAGAACCGGATTGAGGTCACAGGTACCCCTCAAATTGTCAGCGTTGACCAAGGCGCGGAAAACTCGGGCCCGCACCTGTCCAGCATTGTCGGCAATACAGGTATGGAATGGGCGAGCAATGTCCCAGGCGCTCCAGAGAAGAAACCGCATGTCGAACGTTTCATTCGTGAATTGAACGGCTTTCTTCACACTCTACCTGGCGCAACCACCTCAAAGGATCTTCCTGACAAAAAACGGATCGACAAGGGGATGCTGGAAGCGTCGCTGACACTTCAGGAGCTTCAGGCTGCTGTCTACAAGTGGGCATACGATTGCTATGCCTTGAAGCTTCGTCGGCTTATTCATTCCCCTTTGCGCCAGGCGGAGAGCCCAACTGAAAGCTGGAACGGCCTCAAGCAAAAGGCTGTCCTACCGCCTGCTCCCGACGACATCCGCGACTTTTTCAACGTTCGAAAGAAGGGCTGCAAGCTTCAACACTACGGGATCGAAGTCGAAGGAATCCAGTACCACTCTGACGAACTTCGAGACCTTATTGGTGAGGTCGGAAGAGGCGATACTGTCGATGTCATGTATGACCCGCTCGACATCCGGGAAGTACGAGTTACCCACCCTAGACTGCCAACGCCGATAACCGTCACACCAAAAACTGAAGGCGTTGCTGCCATGAGCTTCGCTGAGGTGAAACGTGCCAATAAACCGGGACGTGAAGCTAAAAAAACCGACAAGGGCGCGAGAGCCACCGCAGCCAAACTTGCCGTGGCAGCGCAAAAAACTGCCGAGAGCCTCGGCCGCGGCAAAATCACTTCCCTGAAAAACGCGAAGGCGAGAGAGAAGCTACGGCAGCGGCGACAGGAGATAACTCAAAATTCCAAGAAACCCGTCGGAAATACATCTGATTTGCCGGAAACAAACACCCTTTCACCAAAGCTCTCGGTTCCCAAAAGAGGGAACCGATCTGAGATCGTTTCCAAGGAGAAGTAAAATGCCAGCTTCCGGTATCCCTCTTTTTTCCCAAACTATCATCCATGATGCCTACGGCGCGGTTTTGTCCGGGGTGCAAACGGCTATGCGCAGTAAGGACCCCTATCACGGGAGTATCATTCCGGTTCTAGGTCCCACGCGGGTTGGAAAGTCCGCGGTCATGAGCAGCCTTGTTGATACATCAGATCAAGCCAAGTCCCTTGTTCCGATGAAAGACACCGTTTGGGCGACCCTCCCACCACAAACGAATGGCAAAGAGGTCTACAGGTCCATCCTGCAAGCCCTCAACTTGAGAACAGCCCCGAAAGAAAACACGGCGACCTCGAGAGAGAGGCTCTACCGAGCTATTGAATCATACGGCATCAAAACGGTCATCATTGATGAAATTCATCATCTAATCGAACGCGGGTCCAACCTGCCCTCGCGTATGGCCGGAGACCATCTGAAAACCCTTGCGGACGCAACAAGGATCAATCTTGTCCTGAGCGGATTGCCCCGGTTCCAAAGCATTATCGATGATAACGAGCAATTGCGGGACCGAGCTCAACAAACGATTTTGTTCAAACCTTATGATTGGCAACTCGAAAGCGACCGCGCGTCCTTTGCTTCCGCCGTCGATTCAGCAATCGGTAGTCTGGAAGATACCGGGTTCAAGTTCGAGATTGATTTCGAAAATCTCGTTCGCAGGCTCTACGGAGCTTCCGGAGGCAGGGTTCCCATGATTGCCCGTCTCCTCAAGTCGGTGGCTCTCTCGACCGAATTGACGCACCAGATCGGCTTGCCTGATCTGCGAAAAGCCGCGAAGGCCATGCAGCAATCCGGCATTCCGATTTCCCAATTCTTTGCTGATGACGAACCCGACGAAATTGAGCTCATGCGCTCTTTTGCCGGGACGATGAGCGAAGCGGGGTTGGAATTTAATGCCGAGACCATACCCGGACTGGAGGTTGTCTGGGACGTGAAGGCAGCATCATGACAACCATTATGATGCCCTCAGATCAGGAAAGCCTGGACGGTTATCTTCGCCGTCTTGCTGAGTCAGAATTTTGGGCTGATGTCCATGACTTCTTGAACAGTCATGGCCTGCAATACGGGCGCCAGATCGTTGAAAATTCCGATACTGCTGAGCAGGTTTTGGGGCTTCAAGCTGGAACTTTGGTTCCAATTACACCGTCGCTGGCACCAGAGAACCCTCGCTTGAAATGGCGGTTTGAGAGGCACCACAACGCACCAGTGTGTCCGACTTGCATTTCGATGGGAAAACCGCACCATCAAAGTTGGCGGCACACTTTAGTCACTTGTTGCGTCGAGCATGAAACCCGTCTGGTCGACACCTGCCCGATGTGTTTGGAAAGGTTCCGGCCAGGGCGTGGCGGATATCAAAGCTGCGCGTGTGGCTTCCAGTTTGACCGTCTGGAATGTGAACCCGCAACAAAGGAAGAAATCTCAATAGCCGCCCTGATCAGCGAGCAAAAGCACCCAACACGTTCGTTGCTGCCGCCAAAGCTAAAATCAGAAACGCCACCGAACATCGGCGAGTTCTTGTTCTTCCTGGCCAGTGCGCACCTGGACACCAAGACCGGGAAACACGGCAAAGCTGGGCTACCGAGAACCGTCGCGGAAAGTCGTGCATTCCTGAGAGGCGCAATGGCTGTTCTTTGCGACTGGCCAAACGCATTCCGCATTGAAGTGTCCAGGCGTCTTGCCAACGATGAGCACGCCAGCTCGTCCGCACCAGCCAGGCTAGGCCGTTGGTACCAACGCCTAATGGAGTTCAATGGCGACGAATACTCTGATTTCAGGACGGAACTAACACACGTCGTAAAGAATGAGTTTGATGGTGTTTATTCCGGCAACATTGAAGCAGGCACTCAAGACCGCTCATGGATCAGCGCTGCACAAGCGGCCTGGGACATCGGCATTCGCGCAGAGCGGATTGTAGATGCGATCTCTAAAGGTATGGTCCCAGGCACTCAGCATCACTCCGGCATCGGCCATCGTCACACTGTTATTCACCAGACAACTCTCGAAGAAATCAAACGCAACAGACAGCGTTTCATCGACAAAAAGTCCCTCCGTGAGGATCTTGGGATATCCCGAAAACAATGCGAATTCCTGATATCAAACGGGTTCCTGAAGCCATCTCAATCGGAGGTACTGCCACCTCTTGTAGATGGGGTATTTGACCGTAGCGTGGCTGGAGATCTCGTCGCGAAGATCGCCAAAGCAGCGACCATTGTTGATTGCCAGACAATCGCGTTTAAGGATCTTAATCTGCGCTTCACCACAGATACATCAGGCCTGAAAATGGTCTTCGATGAAATCGCGAACCTGCGCTTGAAACCCAAATCAGGCACCACGAACGGAAAGCTTGCTGACTTCCACTTTGCCAGAACCGAGGTCGATGCGGTTCTTACGGAAGCAAGGCACGGGACAGGATGGACAATGCAGGAAGTTGCCCAGTTCACCGGATGGAAAGGGCAGTGCATTTCAGAATGGTGCCGCCAAGGTCTGTTAAAGCATGAGGCTTTTGACCATGCCGGAGGTGTTGGACGGGTGATCGAACCCGAGGCCCTTGCCCGTTTCCAAATGGAATATGTCCCGCTATCGGAACTTGCAAAGCAACTAGGAACATCGTCGCGTTCGTTGTTGAAACGCTTCAACGATCGCGGAATTCAAACGGTCGGGTCGTTCCAAGACGGGCCCGCGGTGCGGGGGCACTTGGTGCCGATTTCCGTAGTTTGGGATGGGGTGAAACTGTAAAGGTACTCGGCTATCTGAGTATTTATCCACCCTTTACAAATTGCAACATAGCAAGCTCCTTCAACTCCAAAATCATTGCTTCCGCCATCATGCATAGAATGGAGGTCGACTATTAAAAGGAGCAAAACACATGATACTCAAACTGATCATCACGAGCGCGCTAATTTAGATCAATGATGTCTCACTGACAATTTAACTAACAAAGCGCACAAAATACTATAGTTCGCTTGCGGGGATAGGCGTAGTCAGGCTAAAAGATATCTACACTTAGAGATTGCATAGTTACTGATTTTCTGGCTGGCTGAATATGACAAGCTCAGAACCGACCATTTTTCTTGAGCTACGCCGACTGTTGGACGACGTTTTCGAAACCCATTCCTTGATGGAGTTCCAAGAACTCGTTGATAGTTATAGAAGCCTAATTCCTGACGACATAAGTATACTGTTTGGCATCAGAGAGCAAAAATGGTTCGGTGATTCTTCTGATGACAAAGAATATTTGTTGTTCCCATTCCTTTCTTTTTACATAAGCAACAAAAAAGCATATTTCTTTAAGAGTGGCGGAAGGAAGGAAATCGTCAAGCACATTGAACATTGTAAATCACAGTCATATTACTCATTTAGGTCGAGGAAATGCTACTTTTTCGCAGATGCCCCGACAGAATTTGACCATGAAAAACTATTCAACCTAACAAAACGTATATTTATTACCTACTATCATAATTGTGGAAATAGATCCCATTTTCTTCGCAGTGTTTCGAGTCGATTTGTAAAGGAGTTTTGGAACGAAGTTGATGTATACTCTTGGAACAATTTACAAAAATATATTTATGAGAAGATCGGCATCTCTGTAAAAATATTTCTTCAAAAAGATGAAATATATTTTGAACGCGATTTCTCACCTAAGGATGTGTTGCTACCATGCGAAACAATAAATGATGAGTTTAGACCTCAAGATACAGGCCAATTCTTCGAAAAAAACCCCGACCTAAGCAATATTTTCTATAGTGATCAATTCAAGAATGATTTGTTGAATTCTATACAAAGAAACAACCAATCATTCGGCTCTTGGAGTGGAATTAAGTATCTAGTTTCTAGCTTTCAGAAGCAATATTTCAATCATTTTCATCAAGAAGAAATTAGAGGTTTTCATAAAACTCCTTATATCATTTGCGTATACAGTTCTAGAGAAGAACTTTCTCTTGAAAAGGTTTTCTTTTCCGATACTTTGATTGAGAATTACATAGCAACTGTACACGAGGTGGAACGCGATGAGTTACTTGATGACATCGATGATGTATGCGCGGCGTATGAAATCGATCTTTCTGAAACTCCCGTCTATACGAGAGATGAACTAATAGACGAATACGAACAACTTTTGCATCAAATATTCAGAAATCAGAGCATTTACGAATTGGACGCGGACGTTACTGTCAGACTGTTCAATCCATTTAGCCGAAGTTTAGATTTACTATACTCTAGTCGCGGCCATAGTGCCGCTTCTGATGTTGCTGATAGTCTCGATTTAGTCACCGACAAAGACTACGCATCTGTAGTTTCTTTCAACAAGGCTTCATCTGTAGATGTTTGGCACAAAAAGAAAGTTTTTAATGAAATATCAAAGAAGAAGATGTTAGGTCTGGATTTAACTGACGAGATTAATGCGCAAGTTGAAAAGTCTGATTACCTCCGAAATTCTTTTGGTGAGAAGGGAAATAGCATTCTTGCTTACCAGATTTCCAGTCACGACGTGATAATTGGCGTTCTTGAGATCACTTCCGAAGATAGAGGTTCACTAGCTCTCGCATCTCAACTCATTACTAAAATAGCCCGCGTTATTGGTGATGCGCTTAGGCGGTTGGAACTTGCAAATGATCGCGGGTGGCTGACAAGAATGCAGTTTTTACACGCCGCCCGCCACAAAATTGAGAGAATACTTGATCAAGTTCGGCAATCATTACCTGAGGTGGCAGACGAACTACAGAAAATTTTGCGTTCCGCAGCTGTAAGCGAAGACCCCGATAATTTCGGTGATACGAGCATGGATACAGTGGAGGGTGTTACAGAATTAATTGAAAAAATGTGTAAACTATTTCCGAACTTATCTGAGCATGAAATATCACTAAAGTTTTTTCCTTTGTTGAAGCTAAAGAAAATTTCTATTCGTAATTTTTATGCAATTCAAGAGATAATTGAAACACTAGCTTCGAATGAAAAGCATTCAAAGTTTTCTTTAGATCACTTTGAAGTGTTTGCTGGAAGCAAGATTAAGTCGGATCCAATAATTCTAATTTCCTATCGACCGGAGCAGTGGGAAGAGCCAAAGAGAAAAACCTATCAAATTTGTGTATCGCCCATAAGTGAAACTGATGGTACATTCCATTATGGGTTGTTTTTACTGGCAAACCAAATACGAATGATAGGCGGTCTGGCGCTTTCTGCGAATGAAGGGCCTAGTGATAAGTACAACCTTTGTCCGTTTGGATTGTCTTTTCTTTTGCCTGAATCAGACTTGGACGTTTAGCGACGGGTTCTCATGTGCTGTAGAGGGACGAATTGATGAACAATTGTCTAAGAGCAGTCTATTTTGATGATGAGGTAAATGTTTCCGGCAACTGGCGGGATATCTGGGAAGAAACCCTAGGGCGAATAAGTGAAAAATCTGATGTAGTGCTCACGTCGAAGTTTGACGCAGAAGAAATAGAAAAGCACAAACCTCACATCGTAATTGTCGACAACGTGGTGTCTGAAGATATCTACCACGAAAATGTGGACGTAGGCGCGAACTTCATAGCAAAATACAAAGATAAATACCCAGAAATTGTATTTATATTGTTTACCCAAGCATCATTCTCAATAAAAACACTTGGGAACATTTACCCCAACCCCGACATATTAATCCCTAAAACGCATATTTTAAACGAAAAATATAGAGAAAAGTACATTGCGCCAAGAATAAAGCAATTACTAAAGAGAATGCCGATTGAAAACGTACATTTCTCTCACGCAGATGAAAGAAGAGACCAGTCAATAAGCGTAGACACAATTAGAGTGATTTTGGAGCAATGCCTTTTCTCCGCAACTCGATATGGGAAGAAATTAATTGATGATGTATCACTTTCTGTGTTGCACGGTGGAAAATCAGGTGCCAGCGTTTACCTGGCAAATGTTTCAGGCATTGATCAAAGGAAAAACGTCCCCTGCGTTTTTCGCTTAACTGCGAAACAAGATATAGAAGAAGAAGTTGCGAACTATAAGCAATATGCCTGGTTGCAGATGCCACATAATTCTCGTGTTGAACTACTTGGCGAAGGGTATTGTGGTGAAACAGGTGGCGCACTGTACGCATTTGCCTTAGGCCGTCAAGGAAACGCCACGACATTGACAAAAATAATTAGCGAGAAAGATGAAGGAAGTAGCGCTGCGGTCTTTGAAGCAATTTGTAAGAGAATATTCGGACTTGAAAATATTGGTTGGTACGAGAGTTTTCCAGAGAGTGATGAACTACCTGTGGGTTTGTATTTCTCGAACCGCACAGAATATGCGCCAGAAAAGGACAATCGTCGATATTCGTCGATTAATAGAAATTATTCGAATTTGTCATTTGAAAACAATTTCTCGATTGACAGCGAGAAATTAGTTCATAGCGGGCAGATTTACCAGGTTCCACGTAACTTAATAGACAAGTGGCACGGTGATAGATTAAAGATGTGTGTTTGTCATGGTGATTTAAATACGAACAATATTATTACACGAGAAAAACTTACAAAAATATCGTTGATTGATTTTGAATACACGGGCGTAGACCACATCTTCAAAGACTATATTTCTCTTGAGGTGAGCGCTAGATGTTACGCACATGAATTTGCAGAAGTAACTAAATTAGAAGATGCAATCAAATATGAGAGAGAACGTATTTCGAAATTTAAGCTCGTGGATACGAATAAATTTTCGAGTAACAATCCAGTGGACATTATAAGAAGAGAATTTTTATTTAATAACCCCAAATTAAATCAAGAAAATATAGTTTTCCTTTATTTACTTTGTCTCAGTTTTCATTTGCAAAAAGTGTTAGCCTTAAGCGATTGGTCCCAAGCGCAGTTCTCATGCTTGCTTGGCTCTTTTATAGCAACACTGGAAGAGTTGTCGGACTGAGCCAAGCCTTATGAGTTTTGCTTTGGCCAAAATTTGCTTCGCGCAGGTACGCGACAAGTTGGGCGCTCAGACTCATATCTAGAAAGTTGATTTTCGTTGAGAGCAAGCGAGCCAATCCAAACGCCCCTACATTGATTCAAACAGTATTGATTGTTTCAATTGACTGTGTGGGCCGACAATCCTATCCTCATTTAGACTTTACTATAGACTTTTTGCGTTGAATATAATCGTCTGGACTAACGAATTCGGCCAGTTTGATCGAAGTAGTCCGAAAACGAAATTTTATGCGCTCAATCCGCGTAGTTATATGCGGACAATTGCTACGCTAATCGTTTGATTTTGCTGGATGGGGCGCGAAACATTACGCGCATCCCTACACCTTTGCAGGGAAGCGCATAGCGTTTCGCGGGGTGTATGATGCTTCGCGAAGCGGCTGGTTGATATTCACCAGTCTTCATAATTTTCAATAGCTTAGACGAAAACCAACACTCTGTCTAAGTTGTTGGGACATGAGCCTCACCTCGTCCCAAAACGGGTTTTCGGATTCGCGTCGATCCGGAAAGTCATGCCCCCGCCATTGCCCATCATTCGCCGATCAAGGACCTATTTCGGCCCAATGCCGTCGTTGAACGCTCTGCCAAGCAATGTCCGCTTCCAGATTTCCGCATCTCTTACAGGCTCTTGCTATACAACCATAACGAGATTATCACTAATGCGACCTTACCTTAGTTTCATGGGTTTTGGATGCAATACATTGCCAATGGTCCCGATATCCCTGAAGCCCTGCTAGAAGCTCACGAAGACGGGAATGTAGTTTTCTTTTGTGGTGCCGGGATATCTTACCCCGCTAAATTGCCAACCTTCTCCGGTTTGGTACAAGCAGTCTACAAGGAACACGGTTTAGAACGCAGCGACGCCGAAGCCGAAGCATTCAAGTCTTACAAGTACGACACGACCCTTGGCTTGCTAGAACAAAGGCTTGCTAATGGGCGTCTGAGAGTGCGTGAAGCTATTGCCAAAACGCTTCGCCCAAATCTAGCTGGGAAGAAATCGACGCAGACGCATGAGGCACTCCTTCGACTTAGCAAGACACGCTCAGGTGCCACGCGGCTCATTACAACAAACTTTGATCGGGTATTTGAAGAAGTCATAGAGAAGCAAAAGTTCGATACACCAACCCATGCGGCTCCTTTGCTACCGGTCCCAAAGAACAGGTGGGATGGGTTGATTTACCTGCATGGCCTTCTAGACGGCACAGGCTCAGAAACGAACCTAAATAGCCTCGTTGCCACAAGCGGCGACTTTGGTTTGGCTTACCTTATAGAGAGATGGGCTGCGCGCTTTGTGTCTGAACTGTTTCGCAATTATACGGTCTGTTTTGTTGGATATAGCATCAACGACCCAATTCTACGCTACATGATGGACGCGTTGGCTGCCGATAGCATGATGGGAGAGAATACTCCGGCTGCATACGCGTTCGGAAACTATTCAAGAGGCAAAAAGGACCAGACCGAAACGGAATGGGCCACTAAGAATGTCGTTCCCATCCTCTATAAAAATCATAGCCATCACTATTATCTACACGAAACACTTCATGCTTGGGCCAACAGCTACCGAGATGGCGTAAATGGCAAATCGGCTATCGTAGCACGCCATGCATACCACAAACCAAATAGAAGCACGATACAGGATGATTTCGTGAAGCGGATGGTTTGGGCACTGAGCGATCCAACAGGACTGCCCGCGAAGCACTTCTCTCAACTCGACCCTGTTCCACCAATCGAATGGTTGGCGGAGTTTTCCAAAAGGAGATTTGGCATTGCTGATCTCCCTCGATTTGGTGTGCCCAAGAGTAATTTCTTCAGTACAAGTGATAACCGGGAGTTCAAATTCAGCCTTTTGTCCAGACCTGCACCATCCCATCTGGCTCCTCAAATGTCGCTTGTAGACCTCAAAGATAGGCATGATTCCGATTGGGACAACGTAATGAATGCGCTGGCGAAGTGGCTAGCAAAACACCTGGAACGAACCGAAACCCTTTTCTGGGTTGTTGGGCAAGGCAGCAATCTAATTCCCCGTTTTGAGCGGCATCTCAAGAAAGCTTTGGAGGATGCGACCCAACTTAGTCCGAACATGCGAAAGCTTTGGGAATTTGTAGTTTCAGGGTACGCCCGATCTCGTCAGGACAATGGCGGTCTCCATCGTTGGGAAGACCGTTTCAAGAAATACGGAAACACATCGGTAGTAAGGCAGGAGTTCAAGGACGCACTGCGCCCCTCACTTAAGATTTCTCGCCCCTATTCTTTTAGAACAAATAGTTCCAGCGATAAAAGCAAAAGGATTTCATCGATTGCCAACGTTGAGGTGGCGCTGGCATCCGGATTTGTTCATTCAGCATATGAACGCATTCGGAAAATCGAACAATTCGAAGCCTTTCTGGCACATATTCTGACCGATATGTCGGAGTTGTTGTCGGAAACACTCGGGCTTATGTGCGAAGCCGAGATTTCATCCGAGCTTGAGGACTACAGCTACATATAACGCCCGTCGATTTCAGACCATGATCAAAACAAGGATTACAACGACTGGACACTCTTGGTGACCCTGTGTCGCGACGCTTGGTTGGCGACCGCAGATAACAATAGTGAAAATGCAAAAGCGATGCTAACGATCTGGGCGAGTTCCAAGCACCCCGTATTTCGTAGACTGGTCTTCTTCGCGTTGGCGCAGAAACCTAACCTCGTTTCGTTTGACACATCGATTTCGTGGCTCTTGGCAGACGACGGACATTGGCTTTGGTTGCCCTCGACAATGCGAGAGGTAATGCGTTTGCTGGTTTCATTCGGTCCGATTTTGGCTGCTGGTCATATGCAGAAGCTCCAAGGTGCATTAGTCGAGGGACCTCCCAGGACGCGGTTCCGAGATGACATTGGCGATGATGAGCTTGAAAGTTCTTCAAATCGAATGCGCTGGTTGAGATTGAAAAAACTTCTTTCAAATGGAGGAACCGCAACAGGAGCCGCGGACGCGTTCATCGCTTCGGTAGAGAAACGCTATCCTGAATGGCAATTAGCGCCTGATGACCGCGATGAATTCCCAATGTGGAGTTCCAATGGTGAAGAGCAACCGGTCGAACAATCACCCAAGAACATAAAGAAGCTGGTTGAATGGCTTCGCAACAATCCTTCATCTGAAAGTGCTTTTTCTGGAGACAACTGGTCTGAAAGGTGTCGCGACGACTTTAGGCGTTCATTCTTTGCGTTAAGGAAACTGGCAAGCGAAGAAGTGTGGCTCCCTCAACGATGGGCTGAGGCTTTGTACGCGTGGTCTAGTGACGAGCTTGTAGACAGTTCATGGAAACATGCTTCCTCCGTTATTGTGGGCATGCCTGACGAATGCTTCAAGGGTGCTCTGCGTGCGATTGCTTGGTGGGTAAGTCGGGCATCAAAAAACGTTCGAGGGCATGAAGAGGCGTTCTTCACGCTTGTTGATCGAATAATAGAAACCGGCACCATAACAGTCGAAGCTTCCGACGATTTTTCGCTCAATCACGCCATAAACCATCCGGTTGGCCATGCTACAAGCTCACTCTTGAACTGGTGGTCCTCAATAGAACTGGAAGATGACCAAGGGCTTCCTGATGAGCTGAAGGATCGATTTGCGGAGATGTGCAATGCCGAAGATCAACCCCTTTGGATAGGCTCGGTTATTCTTGCGCAACAAATCATCCCGTTGCTGCGTGTGGATCAGGATTGGACCAAACAGTATTTGATACCGGCGTTTAATTGGGACGCAGACGTCATAAAAGCCGCTGCGATGTGGGACAGTTTTTTGCATGCTCCAAGAGTCTATCTACCACTGCTTGAACTACTTGAAGTGCCATTTCTAGCAGTTCCCGACCACATTGATGTTCTGGAAGAACAGTGCCTGAAGCAATACACGAGGTTCTTAACCTATATTGCCCTAGGCGAAGCTTCGGTTTTTAGCTCCACGGAACTTAAGGACGTATTTTCCAAGCTTCCTGCCGAATACATCAATACTGTCGCAGAGACTTTGTTCCAAGCCTTGCAGGGTGCAGGAGATCAACAAGCTGAGTACCTGAAAAATCGGATCATTCCATTTATGAAAAGGTTTTGGCCGAATAAACCTGAAGCTCGGACACCTGAAACCTTCCGGTATTTTGCACAAATATGCGCAATTTCCGCAGGTGAGTTACCTTCAGCGTTTGAATGCTTTAAAGACCACTTGGGTCAAACAGATCACTTCGGACACCTCCTTCGCCTACTATCCGAAAGGGGTGTCGCCTCGAACCATCCTAGTGAAGTCTTGCACATTTTGGACGCCACTATTCCACAAGACGTCAAGTATTTGCACGGTAATCTGAAGCCACTGTTGGATGCGATACAGCTGTCTAATCCGGCCCTCATTGAAAGCCCACAATTCACTCGGCTGTCGATCCTTTATCGACAACACGAAAACTAGTATTACAAAAGCGGCGAGAAGCAGCTATTTGAAGTGACCGCAGCGAACGACCCCTTTCCCGCCCGTTTGTGAATTCGGTGCATTACACAATTAGCCCCTTTTGTACGTGACTTTTTGCCATTTATTCAGTGCTCGACGTTTAGAGAATCAAGAATCAATTCCCAGGATTGGCGTTTAGCGCTGCGTAGGCCAAATTATTTGCGCTAAGTCCGCGAAGAATTATGCGTACAAAACTCTCCTAACTATTTGACTTTCCAAGAGGGCAAACGAAACTTTACGCGTTTCCCTTCATCCCTTACAGGGAAGCGTATAACGTTTCACCGAGCCAGTTATCGCGGATCGATGAAGCGGTATCTGATTTCGACGTAATCGGGACCAAGTGTATCCGGCAATCGCCATCAAATGATTCCAGCTAAGCTTGAACCGCTCTAGGCCCCGCGTTGCTCTTTTTCAGGCTGCGTGCCACCCAAGGTATTCCGGAGCTTCGTGGAAAGGGCAGTGAGTGTCTCGGCCTGATTGTCACCAAGTGCCAAGGTGATCAGGGCAGCCGCCTCCTGCCAGACGATCAATACTTTTTCCAACACTGCCCGGCCGTCCGGCGTCAGGTCGAGAATATCGCTGCGGCGGTTTACAGGATTTGTGCTTTGCGTGATGAAACCCAGCGCCACCAACCGTTCTGTCATGGAACTCATACTGCCCGCCGAAACATCGAACTGTTTTGCCAGATGCCGCTGTGAGGTCGGTCCGATCTTGGACAAGGCATCCAGGATAAGAGCCTGTCGGTGACGGATCCCCGTTGGTCTCAGCAGCATTTCAACCCGCTTTTCCAGCAAGGTGGCTGAATGCAAAACAGGGTGGAGGTCTACTGCTGTTCGTTTCATGGCCTGACCGCGTTGCAAAAAGGTGGTCACGACACTTAACAGTCATAATGTTCTGATGTAAATAGTTTGGATAAGAACAAACATTGGCATGCAACTCCCACCTTTACTGATTTCCCAAGGAGTAACACCATGAAACCGCTTATCGGGATCGCACTAGCAACCCTCGGCTTGGGAGCGCCCGCCTTACCGGCTCAAGCAGCAGGAAACCTTGTTGAAGTTCAACTGACTGACAGGCTGGACGACGCGCGCGGCTACTGTCTGGACATAGCTGGTGGACGGGGCAAGAATGCGCCGCTTGACAGCGGACTACAGGCACACACCTGCTACAACTACACGGGCGGCATCCTTGAAGATCAGGGCTTTGACGCGGATCTCATCGGCAAGGGAGAGTTCCGAATTCCCTATTTTGATGTCTGTATGACAGTTCCATCCGTTGAAGCAGGAGCGCCGATTGTGCTTGGCTCATGTACCGGGACAGACACACAGAAATTCACCCTGAAAGACAATGGACATCTGGTCACCCAGGCCGACCCGAAGCTGTGCGTAACGGTCAACAGTACGGAAAAACGGGAAGGACGCGGTGGCTCTCCCATCCATGTGATGCGCCCTTTGTCCCTCCAGCCCTGTGACGACGCCAACTTGACCTATCAAACCTGGTCTCTGTTCCAATTGTAGGAGCATTCGATGAACACCAGCCTGTCCAGAATTGCTTCATATGGTGCCTTTTCGCGGTACAGTCACTGGATCATCGCCGATGCGATGATCGGGATGAAACCTTCCGGACATGGGTCGATCTTTCGCTCACCTGAAAATTCTGCGCATTGCCACGACCGCATATTTCCGGGCTGATTTTGCGAATATGGTTTTGGTCGAAGTCTATCCGGTCAGATGAACCTTAGGACGGTGCCGCCGAGCGCATGAAATTTGCGAAGCGGCGGGCCGGCATCAATCTGCATTCACAAATTACAACACCTTAGGCAGTAACCAACACTCTGTCCGAGTTCCTGGGACATGAGTCTCACTTCGCCTTGAAACGGGTTTTCGATTTCGAAATCGATCCAAAAATCCGTCTGCTGCAAATGCCATCAATCGATCAGGGACCGGACAAGTGCGTTCGACTGATCGAGACGTTCGGCGATCGTGCGAATGAAGTGGCTGTTAAGTGCATGGGCCAGTTCCGGCTGCGAGCGGGCAATCTGCAATAAATCGTGGTGACTGAGCCGCCAGAGAACCGCGTCGGTTTCTGCTATTGCAGAAGCTGTTCGGGCGCGCTGCAAGAAGAATGACATCTCACCAACAGTCGTGCCTGGACCCAGCGTGCGCAAGTGCACTGGCTGTTCATTCCGGGTCTCGAGCTGAACTCTGACAAAACCACTTTCGATAAAATAGATATCTGTCCCCCCTTCGCCCTGGTTGATAATGCGGTTTTGCGTCTTGTACGTGATTTTTTCCAGGTATGGCCGCATGGCTCCGAACGCGTGCGGATCGTCCAGATCGTGCGCGAGTCGATCAGCAAAGCGCTGGGTGTGCTGCGTGCAGGGACGGTTCTTCCATTCATGCAGCAGACAGTCTTCGCACCATGCAACGGCTTGGTCTGTCTCATCGAAATGCAAAACGGCTGAAGCATGCATGCCTCCCAAATTCAGCCTGTTCAGCCTTTGGGACAGGGCCGGTTTGAGCCCACTGACGATCAGCCTTCCGTCTTTTTCCCGAACCATCCCGCAAATCCTGGTCAAGCTCTGAATGGCGGAGGAGTCAAAGCCCGTAACATCCCGGCAATCCAGAACCAGGAACCGAACGTCCGAAGTCTCGAAACACCGTCGCGCACGATGATACACCTGCTGCCCACTTCCAAAAAAGATGAACCCCTGAAGCCTCAACACTTGTATTTTCGAGCCATTTTTCCGCAGATAGGCCTGGTCATCGGGATGATGCTCCACGCGACTTTGACAGGTTTCGCCGCTGATGGCGTATTTCACAACCTCAACGCGTGCATATTCCAGCACAAAGAGCGCCGCTGCCGCGAAAACGCCCACCAACACACCCTCCAAAAGCCCGACATTGATAATCAGCGCGACGATAAGCAAGACGATGAGGTACTCGCGGCGCGATATTTTGGCGTAGATGCCGATCAGCCATTGATACAGCAAGCCGCCACCGATCCAGAGCAGAAGGCCGCCAAAGAGCGGGATTGGAATGAAGCTGAGCAGCGTCGCCCCGTAAAGCAGAATGGCTATACAAACGGCCGCCACCAGCAGACCCGTGATGCGATAGGACGCGCCGAGATGATGTGCCAATATCGTCAGGCCCAACCCCTGAAAGCCTGCGGCCCCTCCCCCCGCACCAGCGAGCACATTCGCAAGGCCAGCGGCGCGCAACTCGCGGTCCAGATCAACGTCGCGCCGCACAGACAATTCGATGCCGCTGGATGCAAAGAGCAGCGCCGCGCCGCTGATCGCCAGCAGGGCGCTGATTTTCGGAAGCTCCGACCAGATCGCCGTCCAATCGGCCTGCGCCAGCGGGTTGCCGTGAAATGGCAGGGTGATGCTGCCGCCCTGCGCAGGTGCAAAGAACCAGCCTTGGCCTTGCAGTTCGGCCATTGGCAGGCCGAGCATCCAGACCGCCACATGGAACACCACCAGGAAGGCTGCAATGGCAAGCGGCAGGACCATCGGGCTTCCGCTGCGCCGCGCGGCAAGATCCACGACAAGCGCGAAGGCGACAGCGGGGAGCCATTTGATCAGGTTTGCGGTCTCAAACAGCGTGGGCAGGGTCTGTGCCGAGAGAGGGGTGCCAAGGATGACCGCCATGGCTCCGGAGACGATCAGCCAGCCCATACCAGCCAGAAACCCGGCCAGCACCGGATAGGGAATGAAGCGGATCAGCCTGCCCAGGCGAAACACTCCCATCGCAAGGAGCGCTGCGCCGGTGACGGTTGTTGCCAGTCCGATCATTACGATGATGGTGGCCAGGATTTCGGCTTCGCTGTGTGCCGCGAACATGGTGCCGTGGATTGAAGCCGCGATGACAGCCAGCGTGACGACCGTCACCTCTTGCGTCACCGACAGCATTCCCGGGCACGAACTGAAGAGTGCGATTACCACGCTCAGCACGATGGTGCCAAGAAGGCAAATGCCGATGGCCAGCGTGATGTGCGCGCTCAGCACCGAAGCAAACAGCAGCGCCGCCGCAGAGATGGCAAACATCGCGGTGAGCACACCGCAGATCAGCCCGGCGGAGAGGATGGCCAGCAGGTCGGTCAGCCAGTGTGCGCCAGCGACTGAGGGGCTGCTGGTCTCCTCTGCGAAAGCCTCCGCGTGGGCGTGATCGTCCATGGGGCGCGATACGGCATCAAAAATGCCGTCCTTTGGATTTCAGTAAGGTATCAGTGAGCGGTGTCTTTGTTACGCCGTGCTCGCAGCGCACCCAGCCCAGCGAGACCAGCAAGCAAGAGAAACCCGCCGGCAGGCAAAGGAACGGGGGTGAGTTGCGACGGGGTGAAACGGGCAAAGGTCCGAGTGTCATCATCGGAAAGATCAGCCCCTATTGGAACTAAGCTGAACGACAACAGGTCACTCGTTTCACGATTCACAAAGCTGCGTGCTACGATCCTCTCGATCCCGAATTCTGAAGTAAAATCATATGGAACTGTGATCGTTCCACGGCCAGATCCGGCAAACGTGTCGATGCCAACTGTCAGTGTGGGGTCGCTGTCAAAATCACCCAAGGGTCCATCTACGAAGACGGTGTCGCCAAGACTTATAGCTGCCGCTTCAGCCAGGTCCAATGTCGAAAATTCGAAATCAGACACACTATCGCAACCATTGAAAACGATCGCACAGGTGCCATCGACAAACTCCACATCGTAGAACGTGCCATTGACATCGACGTTTCTGGCGCCAAACAATTGGCCACCGACAACGTTCAACTGCACGGTGGCCGCAAGGCCCGATGTGGCTGTCAGTGCAACCAGAGCGGCGGCTATGGCAAGTGACCTGATGGTCATATCTATGTCTCCTTGCGAGTGGTCCTGATTGACAGGCCTTTGGGACGTTTGGACCCAGACAGCGACCTCTTGACCGCTCGGTACGAGGGCGCGCGACGGTGTCCGAGAAATGGGCTGCGCCCGCCTCACGGTAGTTCTCGTCCCAGTTGAAGTGGGTGGCGATTGCGGGCATCAAAGATGCCGTCCTTCTGAGATTAGCCGGATATCAGCGAGCCTCGTCTGTCTTGCGCCGCGCTTGAACCAATCCAAGCCCGGCGAGCCCGGCAAACAACAAAAGCCCACTTGCAGGAAGGGGAACGGCGGTGATCTGCGACGGGGTGAAACGGGCAAAGACAATTTCGTCGATATTGGACGTATCAGTAGTGAGTTTTATGCGTGAGGTCGTTGAAAGATTGTCGGTGTCGCCAGGCTCATTCCAAAAGCTGATTGTTCCTGCACTCACAGATCCCGGCAGGAACTCATACGGAACACTGATAAAGCCAAAGTCCAAAGTGCTTGGTTCAATGCCGGCAGTCAGTGCGGGATCACTGTCGAAATCTCCCAGGGGTCCATCGAGGAAAACCGTGTTCATGAGACTTGTGGCCGCTGCAATGGCCAGAGTGCGTGTCGAGAAATCAAAGTCGGATGCGCTGGTGCACCCGTTAAACAGCGCCACGCAGGTGCCATCGACAAATTCCACATCGTAGAACGTGCCGTTGACATCGACGTTTCTAGCGCCCAGCAGCTGGCCGCCGGCGACGTTCAACTGCACGGTGGCCGCGAGGCCCGATGTGGCTGTCAGTGCAACCAGAGCGGCGGCTATGGCAAGTGACCTGATGGTCATTTCTATGTCTCCTTGTGAAAGGTCCTGATTGACAGGCCTTTGGAACGTTCGGGCGCAGCAGGACGCCGGCCCCTTGACCGCTCGGTACGAGGGCGCGCGCTACGTCGAAGGCATGGTGTGCACCCGCCTCACGGGAGTTCTCGCCTCGGTTGAAGTGGGCGGCGATTGCGTGCATCATCAATGTCAATTTTGCTGTGTGAAGAAAACCGCGCGACTGACTTTTGACCGAAACGTGGCCAATTTTGTCCCAAACGAGTGCAGTCGGATGCTGCGAATTCGCATAGAACCTTCGAAACGCACAGTCTTGATTGGGGACGATGATCAGAAAATTTGTGATCGCCTGCGTGCTGTTTTTGCTGACTTGCGGCAGCGGTACCGTCTGGGCTGAGGACGCGCGGAATCCGGCATGCCAGCAGCCGGAGCAGACGGCTCCAATGGCCTTTTCGCTCTCGGACGGGCCGACCGACCAACTGCGCCCTCTTGGAGCCGAATACTATCTCGATCCTGCCGGAGACGCCGGGCCCGACCGCATTGTCACCGAGGCCTTCACCCCCGCCGCCTGCAACGGGATTTTCAAAGCGCCCTTGCCGGGCCAGTCCGCATGGCTGCGGTTTGCGCTCTCCAACCCGCATGGCAAAACCCACCGCTGGGTGATTGGCCTGATGGAGACAATCTTCGACGAGGTGACCCTGTTCGAAGAGAGGGATGCCAGGCTGGTCGAAGTCGGACGCACGGGCCGCGTGGTGCCCTGGATGGACAAGGACAACACCGCTATCCGGACAGGCATTGAAGTTACCATGCAGCCAGGAGATGAGCGGGTGTTTTACCTGCGTCTCGCAGGCACCTTCGCGCCCACCATGACCGCCGTGATCATGTCGGCGGACCTGTTCTTCGGCTGGAGCACGCTGAGATTGATCATGACCGCCCTGTTTCTGGGGTATGTCGCGACAATCGCGCTGTTCAGCCTGATCCTCTTCCGGCAGATCGACGTGCGCTTCTATCAGTACTACACGCTCTACATCCTGTGCCTGTTTGTCTATTCGTTCATCTATGATGGCTGGCTAAGCAAATTCTTCGGCGTCACGCTGCCGATTACCACACTCGCCCCGATCACCGAGTTATTCGCCGGGCTGAGTACCCTCGCCATCGTGCAGTACTGCCGGATCCTGCTGAATGCCCACGACGATCCATGGGCCTGGCGCCACCTGTTCACGCTGCTGTCGGCTGTGGTGGTCGTCGTGATCGGGCTGGCGGTGGTTGACCCCTGGCGCCTGTCCGGACCGCTGCATCTGATCTACTTCATCAGCCCACTGATCCTGCTGACGGTTGCTATCCGCAAGATCATAACGGGGCTGCCACAGGCCAGACCCATTGCCTGCGCGCTGCTGTCGCTGAGTTTAGGGCTCTCAATTGCAGTCTTCGCGTTCATGTTCCCGCTGAACATCACCGGTGCGACCCACGCTTATGAACTGGTGCTGCTGCGACCCCTGTCCTGGGGATACTATCTCGCGATCACCGGTGAAACGCTGTTCATGATGTTGGCCATCTCAACAATGGTGCGCTCCATGCAGAGCGAACGGCATGTCGCTGCCGTTGAGCTCGCCTCATTGGGGCAGCAGATGCAACATATCGAACAACAACACCGGGCGGCGGAGAAGACGACAACCGCGCGGCTTGAAGCGTTGGAGAATGCGCTGGCGGATGATCCGGAGACGCGGCAGCACCTGTCCGCCAAGCAACAGTTCCTCGACCGTGTCACGGAATGCGTGCTCGACAGCGTGAAAGATCAGGATTTCAGCGTTGAGAAACTCGCATCCTCCCTTGCGATCAGTCAAAAGACACTGGGGCGTCGACTGAAAGAGGCCAGCGGGCAGTCGCCCGCCTCGTTCATCCGGTCGGCGCGCTTGAACTTCGCCCGCAATCTAATCCTTCTGGATCAATACAACACCGTTGCCGAGATTGCCCATGCATCGGGTTTCTCAAGCGTCAGCAACTTCGCCAAGCACTACCGGCAAGAGTTTGGCGAGATACCAAGCAAGACCATCAATCTACTCAGGAAAAATCAATGAAGATGCAAGGGCGCATTGTGCATTTCACCCCTTTTGCGCAATGCATTTGAAGCTTAATCTGCGATACTTTATTGGTCAAACGAGCAAATCAAGAAACAAATCGCCGTATTTTCTCTTTTTAATATGTAGACAAATTATTTTCACAATATTCTCAAATGTAAATTGGAACATTAATTTACTTGATTCCCTTTTTTTCCCATAAAGTGCGTGAAAGCGTGGGCTCTTCACTATGCCCACTCAGACAACACCTACAAGAAAGTGGCTGGCGCGCCTCTTTCCTTTCGCACTTCTCCCGCTCCGGATCCCCTTGTCAGGCCACTGTTTCCGTCCACGGTGCAGGCCGTCCGAAATGGAAGCCCTGCGCCGCCTCGATATCGAGCGTGGTCAACAGCGCAGCCTCTGCTGGTGTTTCGATGTGCTTGGCAATCACCTTCATGCCGAGGTCACGGGCAGCACCGATCAAGCCGTTCAGGATCGTCGCTTTTGAGGGATCGCGCATCACCTGCCGCGTTAGGCCCGCTTCAAGCTTGAGCCACTCAACCCGCATTCCGGTCAGACGCGACAGGACCGGCCAATGACCGGCGAAATCGTCAATTGCAGTCTGGCACCCGAACTCGGAGACAAACCTGAAAAACGACTCGACTGTTGCAGGTTCGCGCAGAAAGTCCCGTTCGGCGATCTCCAGACACAACCGGGACGCCAACAAGGGATTGACGGAGAGCCGGTGATGAAGCGCGTCCCGGAAATTCGGATCGCGCGCCGATTCCGCGGAGACATTCATTGTCAGCAATGTTCTCGTCGCGGTCCGTTCGGCCGCATCAAGAACGCGGTTAAGCGTCCATGCGTCAACCTGTGCAATGAACCCGGAGCGCTCTGCCGCCGATATCCAGGCGCGCGACGAAAGGCCCTTTGCACGGTCACCCTGAAGCCGCAGCAACACCTCCATCCCGCAGACTTGACTGGTCGCCATTGAGACGATCGGCATGGAATAGAGCACCAGCTCATTGCCGCAAAAACTTTCCGGCGCGGGCACGTTGGTCTGCTCGCCATTCCCCGAAGGACAGTCTCCGGATGTAACCTGGTGAACCTGGACGGACTTGCCGCCAATCCGCTTGCCGCGCAGACAGGCGCTGTCGGCCAGTCCCAGAAGAGCCGTTGCGTCTTCGTCTTTCAGTTCGATCGAGCGGTCCAGGAACGCCACTCCGACCGAGCCGCTGATCGTGAAGACCCGATCCTTGAGCTCAAGCCTGATCCGACTGAACCCTTCCAGGATCCTTTCAGCAAATTCAAGTGCCGTTTCTTCACTGGTCACCGGCAACATCGCGGCAAATTCATCGCCTCCAATCCGCGCCACAGTCCCGAATTCTCCCAGGGTCAGCTTCAAGCTGTTGGCGACGTGCAGCAACATGTCGTCCCCGGCATCGTGGCCGCCCAGATCGTTGACCTTCTTGAATTCGTCCAGATCGATGTAGTAAACGGCAAGCCCTGTTTCCCGATCGCAGCACATCCGGTCCAATTCGCGCCGCAGTGACCGCGTGAACGCCCTGCGGTTTTCCAGCCCGGTGAGCGGGTCCTGATAGGCCAGCCTCTTGTTTTCGGCAATCTCCCCAGGATTGTCCACGTTGTGCCGGATTACAGCCATCAAGGTTGGCTGCTCCTTGTTTGCCCGTGGGTCGGCCGGTATCGGAACCAACCGGACTTCACACATTTTCGGCCCGCTCGACCCGTCATCGGTATCGGGTTGGTCGGATTCCGGGAGATAAACCGATTGGGTCAGTTTCCCGCCAGCGCACTCCAGCGTTTCGGCCAGCAGGCCCGGATCATAACTGGCCCCGGTTGCCTGCAGGAGGGTGTGCGCCATTGCAACGGCGCTTTCCGAACCATCAAAAAACAGGAGCTCATCCGGAAAACAGTCAAGGAACCTGCTGTTCAACTGCCGCGCGGTATCCGGCAGGGATTCTTCTGAAACCGAACCGTCCTCAACCTTACCGGCTTCGCAGGTCAGCTGGTCCCAGTCAGCCGGCTCAGCTTCAAACTGGACAAGCACGGCCTCGATGTCGTGTTTCAAGAAGACATGCGATGTACAGGTAAGGTGGTGGCAGAAAATTGCGCCGGAGCCCAAACGCACTTCCCCGCTGACCTCCGCCGGTAATCCGCTGAAAGCCGCCGACAAAATCAATTCGCAGCGCTTCCAGCTCTCAGCGGAAAGTAATGATTGGAGCCCCTCGGGAGCAGACTGCACCGCGAGGCGGTCACAAGTCGCAGCGAACTGCTTGTTGCGAACCAGAAGGCTTCCATCCCTTGCCACATAGGCAGCGGCAAAGGGTAGTGCGTCCAAAAGAGACGCATGAAATGCCGACAATGTATTGCTCTGCGCGCGAGCGAGATCTTCCCGCCGGTCGCGCATCAACCGATGGCTGATTTGCACCAGACAGCCCTTTCAAAATAGTCTGTATGATTGGCGCCAACTCAAATACATGTGCGCCGCCCCTTGAAAATTATTACCATAGTTTAACCACTAAAATCGCCGAAGCAAAACAACTCACAACTCTTAAAAATATTATGGTTAATATTAAATTTACTAATCATTTTCAAATTTAATTCTAATTAGTGCCTTTCTCTACTATTATTCTCTTAAATTCAAGGACTTGCCTTAATTTGATCATTTCACTGACGTAGAGGCAGCTCGTACTTCCCCTGAAGTGCCACAGTTCCTTCATGTGAGAAATCTCCTCGCTGACGTTTGTTATGAGTTCCGTCATGTATACCAGTCTTGTTATTCCAGCCTTCCGCACACTGGCACTTTGTGCTGTCCCGGTGCTCTTTTTAGGTGTAGGCACAGCCACCTCGAAAGAGGCTTTTCAACAGTGCGGGAAAGCGTCCTGGTACAAGCTGGGTGGCACAACGGCGAACGGCGAACGCGCCAACCCGCAAGGCTTGACCGCAGCACACCGCTCCCTGCCCTTTGGCACTCTCGTCGACGTGACGAACCTGGCAAACGGCAAGACCGTGACTGTTCGCATCAATGACCGGGGACCCTTTGCCAAAGGACGTGTCATCGATGTAACCTTGGCCGCCGCGAAACAGCTCGGATTTGTCAACAAGGGCATCACCAAGGTGCGTGTCACCAGTGCCGATGCAAAGAAAATCGCCAAACATACGCAGAAATGCCGATAGTTTTTTACAAGACTACCGGGAAGCTGTCAGCGCACAGAAACAGTCAATCAAATCCTGTGACAGTCAATTCACTGATTTTACATATGTAATTTTCGCGCACGTTAGTTTCACGATTGACTCAGTATGAATAACGATCAGTCGCATTACAGTGAATCAAAAAATAAAATATTTTACGGTAATGACATTCACAGGAGATGCCGCTAGAGTTGCCGCCGTGGTCGATGGGGCCACGTGCACAGTAACTTTATTCGCGCAGTCTTCGGGCTGCGCGTTTTTTTTGTTGACCGTTTATGTCCGTCTTCACTGTCCCGGAGTTGTGGTCAGAACACGCATCTGAACGTTGCCGGCGAACTGGTACTTATCCGTCAAACCTTCTGCTTTTCATCGAGCCGTTTCAGGAAGATTGCCGCGCTCTCGCGAAGCGCCTCTCGTTTCTCTCCGTCCATTTTGTTCCAGACCGCATAGGCCTGACCTAACCGTGGGTTGTTTTTCATTGATTGCTTGTGCCGGGCGAGAAAGTCCCAGTAAAGAGCGTTGAAGGGACACGCGTCGGCTCCATTCCTGGCCTTTACCTCGTAAGGACAGCTCCCGCAGTAATCGGACATCTTGTTGATGTAGTTGCCGCTCGACATGTATGGCTTGGACGCCAGAAGACCGCCATCGGCAAACTGGCTCATGCCGAGGGTATTGGGGAGTTCGACCCATTCGTATGCATCCGCATAGACCGCCAGGTACCATTCGTGGACCTCTTGTGGATCGATGCCGGCGAGAAGGGCAAAATTTCCCGTAACCATCAGACGCTGGATGTGGTGCGCATAGGCGTCCCCGATGGTTTGACCGATCGCTTCGGCCATGCAGAGCATGTCCGTGTCGCCGGTCCAGTAGAAATCCGGCAACGGGCGGGAAGCTCCAAGGCCGTTGCTTGCTGCATAATCCGGCATCTTCAGCCAATAGATGCCGCGCACATATTCCCGCCAACCGATGATCTGCCGGATGAAGCCTTCCACCGCATTCAGCGGTGCCGCGCCCTTTTGATACGCGGCCACGGCTTTGCGGCAAAGATCGAGCGGGTCGAGCAGACCGGCATTCAGGTAAGCGGAGACGACCGCATGATAGAGAAATTTCTCTCCCTTCAGCATCGCGTCCTGATATGTGCCGAAATCCGCAAGGGCGTGATCCAGAAACGCGTCGAACGCCTTTTCGGCTTCCGCCCGGGTGACCGCGAACCAGAAGGGCCGCAGGGTGCCGATGTGATCGGTGAAACGACGCTCGACCAGCGTCAGAACTTCGACGGTGACCGGATCCGGTGAAAATCGAGGTGGCTCCGGCATGAACAGATCTGCGCGTGCAGGCTTGCGATTGTCCGCGTCATAGTTCCACCTGCCACCGGCAGGCTTGCCGTCGTCCATCAGCAACCCGGTTTTTTGGCGCATGTCCCGATAAAAATGCTCCATGCGCAGCTGCTTGCGACCTGACGCCCAGGCCCGGAATTCGGCACGCGAACAGAGGAATCGCGTGTCGTCCAGAATGTCGACCGGCAACCCGGACGCCGCCTGCCAGGTTTTCATGTCCTCCAGAACACGCCACTCTCCCGGCTCCGTAACGACAATTTTCTGCGGCGACAGGCGACGGCAGGCACGCTCGACCTCACCGCGAAAAGATCCGGTATTGCCCTCGTCCTCAAGCTTCACATAGTCGACAGACCAGCCGATCCGGCGCAACTCTTCAGCGAAGTGGCGCATGGCGGACAGAACAAAGGCAATTTTCTTCTTGTGATGGCGGACATAGGTCGTTTCCTCATGGGCTTCGACGAAAAGCACGCGATCCATTGCCCTGTCGGCGGCTCGCAAGCTCGACAGCGAAGGTGTCAACTGATCTCCAAGGATCAGAACGAGATTTCGGCAACCGGTTTCATGCGTCATGTGTGCCAGGGATCTGTTGTCTGTTACTGACGTCTACGCACGAAACGGGCAGCCCTATCACCTGCTGCGATATTTCTTTCCGTTTGCGCTCCGTTTCTTCCTGCCTTTGTGACCTTGACCTGCAGCCAGGCGCTGGTCGCTCGCCGAGATATCTTGTCCAGTATCGCCAAAAACCCATTGCCCGACGCCGCCGGATCTAGTATCAGACCTCTCTATCCGCCGCGCAGTCTTTCCGCGCCGGCCTGGCACCCGTAGCTCAGCTGGATAGAGCGCTGCCCTCCGAAGGCAGAGGTCACAGGTTCGAATCCTGTCGGGTGCGCCAAAAAAATCAATAATTTCAGCAAGTTACAAAACGAACTCAAAAAGTGACGCTCTGACACTGCAAATTTTTGCGAGTATTTTCTGTCGATTTTCGAGTTGTGCTCGTACAAATCCCGTACAGGGCTTTTCTGAAGTTTGGGGCGGCATGAGCACGCGCCTTGCCTGCATTTCGGCAGGGAGGCACGCATGAGCGAGCGCCGTCCATTCCGGGAAGTGAAGCTTCAGTGGCTGCGCCTGCTGAGCTGTGATGCCAATATTAATGACAATGCCAAGTGCGTTGCGCTCTATATCGTGACCGCACATGTGAACGGCCACACCGAGAAGGCGTGGCCGTCCTACAAGACCATTGCCGAAGCAAACGGCAAGAGCGTCAAGTCCATCCAACGCGCCATCCGGGATCTGGAAATCGGTGGATGGCTCAGCGTTCAACGCGGGAATGGCATCGGGCACAATACGGAGTATTGCCCTACCGACGCCTCGATCCTAAAGGCCTCCGAGCTTCGAGAAAAGACGGACAAATCTGTCCCCCTTGCCTCATCAGAAGGCGGACAGGTCTGTCCCGAAAGGCGGCCAGATGTGTCCGGCAAAGGCGGTCAAATCTGTCCACCAAACTTAGAGAAAGAAAAAAATAAAAAACCTAACGCGCGTGAGGTGCGCGCCAAGGCCGTCTCTCGCCGTTCCATTCCCGTCGTCGTCCTTCCAACGGCTCAGGCCAGGCAGGTCGATGAATGGAATGCCTGGCTGGCCGAAAAGACCCTGCCCGACCTGGCAAGGTTCAATCTCGCAACCAGCGTCAACGGCTCATCCGGGTACCAGCTTCCAGGGCGATGGCCTCCGGAATGTGGCTCCGACAAAGAGCAGGATTGCCTGTCGTATTTCCTGAGCAGACTACCAGCGAGTGCACACCAGGAAACCGCTCAAGCAGCCTATTTGGAGGCAGCATAACCGCAGCGGAATAGCCATTGTTGCAGATACCAAGAGCTTCATCGACCTGGCCCAAACTCGAGTTGGAATCCTTGTTGAAACATCAGCCGGAACCTGATTGAAACTCCGAACAGAACACTCATTGCGCGAATATGCAGACGAAGAAATTGGGAATGCTCATGATGAAAATTGTCGCGAGAATTGCAGCAATCGAGCTCGTTCGCGCCGTCTCATTGGTTGCGGCTTCAGTGTCAGCCTTTTGCATGGTGATGCTCACGTACTATATCTTGGCGCTTCCTTTGTCCCTCTATTTTGGCCGAATTCCGCTTGAAGACTGGCAGGTCCTTTCAATCGCATTTGGATTGGCGGTTCTGCCGGCTGTTTTCGTCGCCAAGGTTCCATCCGTCGCCGCAGGCAATTTTGATTTGGACTTCGCCACGAGGCGTCCTTCTGAACGGGAAATGACGTTGATTGGCGAAGTCGAGGCGTTTCTGCAAGAGCGGTCTGTCGCGACGGGGGTCAGGATTCCCAGGCTGGTTTGGCGGATACAGGACAGCGGGGAGCTCAATGCTTTTGCCTATGCCCACAATCGGGTTGTGTTCACCAAGGGGCTATTGCTCAAGTATGAGGACACGCCTTCCGGTATTGAGCGTCTAAGCGGTGTCATCGCCCATGAAATCGGACACTTACGCAATTGGGATACTCGAATCCAAATGTTGCATCACTATCTCAATCTTCCCATCAATTTCGGCGCTGGTCTTGCCAACAGGACGCTCAACCGGATTCCCTTCGTCGGTTTGCTGTTCACCGCCACAACACTTGTCCTGTGCATCCCGGCCAAGGTCGCTGAGTTGCTCACTAATTCGACATCGAGGTTCACGGAGTACGAGGCTGACCGTTTTGCCGCACGCCTCATTGAGGGAAACGGGCTTTCTGAAATTCTGGACGACTTCACGAAGATGGAAGAACAACAGAGCGATACTTTCAGCGCGTGGATACAGCGTTCTCATCCGCCGGCAGAATTGCGACATGAGGCCGTCTCGAAACACGTTCTTTGAAAGGATTAGTGTCCTAACGGTCAAGCCGCTGCTGATGAATGGCTGCTTCGCGTCCCCACTTCGGTCGTTTAAACCCTTCGGTGCAGCGCCCCGAAGCTGCCGTTCGATACTACTAGCAGCAACGGCAGAGAGGGGTGGAAAGCGGTCATTTGCCGCGGATGCGAGCCGGTAAGTTCATATTGGACAACCTGACATTCAGATAGCGGTAAAGGCGTCGCGAAAGGCTTCCAGCGCGGCTTCCTCGTCGCCTTTTGCAAAGGCTTCCATGCCGACAGGACCGGAATACCCTAGATCCGAAAGGGCGCGTGCAACCGCAGCATAGTTGATTTCGCCCGTTCCTGGCTCGCAGCGACCTGGATTGTCCGCCACTTGTATCTCCCCAACCCATGGCAGGCATGCTTCACACCAACGGATCAAATCACCTTCACCAATTTGGGTATGGTAGAGGTCCAGGTTGATACGCAGCTGAGGGCGGTTCACAGCGGACACTAGACAGAGCACGGCCTCGGTCGATCCGAACGGGCATCCTGGATGGTCCAGCGGGTTTAGGTTCTCCAGCGTAAACGTCACGCCCTCTTCCTCGGCCATGTCACAGATACGGTTGAGCGTATCACGGGCGCGAAACTCCATCCCAGGCGCAAACGTGCCATGGTGCGGGATCGGGATGCCACCATCACCAAGCCCGGTGCCGTGTAGGTTCAGGCGGTCAACGCCCAACCTCTTGCCGATCTGCGCCGTCTCCCGCGCCGATTTCAGCAGCATGTCCGCGCCCTCGTCGTCCGCTAGGCGCCCCTCCAGATACCCATTCATGATGGTAAACTTCGCACCGGTTTTCTCGAGTTTTTCGATGTCCCAGGCTGGCCAGTTCCATAGACCGACACCAAAGCCCATCTCGTGCAACTTGGCCGCACGCCATTCGATCGGTTTGTCTTGCCAAAGCATCTCTGCACAGGCAGCGAGTTGAAATCTTGCGGTCATCTCAGGCGTCTCGTTCCATTATCCATTCGACCTCTGGTGCAGGCACGAAGCGCCATTTGCGCATCGGGCCAGCCATAACGTTGAGGTAGTACATCTCGAACCCATAAGGCGCGCCGCAGGGGTGGTGGCCGCGCGGGACAAGGACGACGTCGCCGTCCGATACAGCCACAGTCTCATCAAGCTGTCCGTTGTCCGTGTAGACGCGTTGGATGCCAAATCCCGATGCCGGGTTCAGCCGGTGGTAGTAGGTTTCTTCCAGATAGGTAATGCGCGGGAAGTCGTCTTCGTCGTGCCGGTGGCTGGGATATGAAGACCAGTGACCCGCGGGTGTGAAGACCTCTGTCACCAAAAGACTGTCGGCGTAGTCTTGGTTCTCCATCGCGATGTTATTGATGTACCGCGTGTTAGTTCCCGTACCTCGTTCAGTCAGAGAGATGCCGTCCGGACCGATCCGTCGCGCCTCATGCCCTCCGATACCGGGTGCCGAGCAAACCGCGATGATGCAGTCGGTTTCGGCCGTTGCGTTCCAATCAGCACCGTTCGGAAGGTAAAGGCAATGCGGCGGGATCTTTTCAAAGACATTCATTCTATCGCCCAGCACACCCCAATCCTGATCCGCTCCGGTGATGGCCGCCTTGCCCTCGACCATAACCAGGATCGCCTCGCTGTCGCCGGTTGCTTCAGCGGCGGCATCGCCAGCCTTCATGCGATACAGAGAGAAGCCGACATAACGCCAGCCTGCGCTTTCAGGTGTGATTTGATGTACCTTGCCGCGGGTGCCAAAGGGTCTTCTGAGGAGGTCGGGCATAGCGATTACCTCTCGATTTGCAAGCCGGAGCGGCCGCAGATTTGGGTCATGTAGTCGTAACCAAGCTTAGAGTACTCGAACGGCGGTGCCTTCGCCGGGTCCTGTTCGGCCTCGACGACGATCCAACCCGAATAGTCCATCGCATTCAGCCGGTCGGTTATGGCCTGAAAGTCGATGCAGCCTTCCGGGTCGCCAGGCACCGAGTAGACGCCAGCCGCGACCCCATTTAGGAAGCTCTTGTCTTCCGCGCGCACCCAATCCAGCACCGGCTGGCGCACATCCTTGAAGTGGACGTGGTGGACGCGATGCCCCCATTTGTCGAGCACTGCAACAGGGTCTGCCCCCGCAAAGTGCAAATGCCCGGCATCATAAAGCAGCGTCAGGTCCTCGGTGGAGCCTTCCATCAGCCAGTCGATGTCTTCGGCGTCCTGCACCATCGCGCCCATATGATGGTGATAGCTCAGCACAACACCCTGATCTTTCGACCATTTCGCCAGCTCGGAGAGTTTCGCGCCATAGGCGATGACCTCTTCACGGGTCAGCTTGGGGCGCTGGCTGACCGGCTGATCGATGTTGCCCTGGATAGTGTTGGAACATTCCGCATAGACGATGCAGGGCGCATTGAGCGCGGCGAACTGCTCAACTTGGGCTCGGATCGCAGCCTGTTCCGCCTCCATTTCGTTCACCATCAGGTTACCCGAACACCACCCCCCGCAGAGTGCCACTCCGTAACGATCCAGATAAGCGCGCAGACCCTCTGTGTCAGCAGGCATACGGCGGCCGCGTTCAACGCCAGAGTAGCCGATTTTCGCCGCATCCTCCATCGCACCTTCGGTGGTGTAATCTTTTGTCAGTTCCGGCAGATCGTCGTTCTGCCAGGCAATCAGGGATATGCCGATCTTAACACTCATCAATCTGCTCGCTGGGTTTGCTTATTCTCGATGTATTTCTTATGGGCTGCATTCACCTGCGTACGCTCAGAGACTTCCGGCACACCGACATCCCACCACGTCCCGCCGGGTTCGGTGGACGGATTGGGGTCTGTGTCGATGACGACCACGTAGGGGCCCTTGATGCTGTCTCGCTTGGCCAGCGCCTCTTCCAATTCGGCAATGGATCCGACCTTGACGGAGGTCGCTCCCATGGCTTCAGCGTGTTTGGCGAAGTCGATATTTGAGTTCTCGCCGCCGATCGCGTGATCGAGCAGGTTGTTGAACTCCGCCCCGCCGGCGGCCATTTGCAACCGGTTGATACAGCCATAGCCGCGGTTGTCGGTCACGACGACGGTAAATGATATGCCCATCATCGCCGCCGTCGCCATCTCGGAGTTGGCCATCATGTAAGTGCCGTCACCGGTAAAGCAGATCACGTCACGCTCGGGCTCGGCCATCTTGATGCCCATCGCCCCCGCGATCTCGTAGCCCATGCAAGAGAAGCCGTATTCCATGTGATAAGAGCCCGGCCGCCCGGCCTTCCAGAGCTTGTGCAGCTCGCCCGGCATGGTGCCCGCGGCACACATCGCAACGGTGTTGTCGTTCGCCGCACGCTGCACCGCGCCGATCACCTGCATATCGGTCGGCAAGGCATTGCCTTCGCCCGGCGCATCTGTGAGCGGATCGACCTTGCTGAACCAGTCGGATTTTGAAGGGGCCGCTTCTCCGTCAAAACACAACTGCCCAAGGGCCTCGCCCAGCTCTTCCAGCCCCACGCGCGCGTCTGCCATCAGCGGCATGGCGCCGTGTTTGACGGCATCATAGGCGGCGACATTGAGACTGATGATTTTGCGATCCGCGTGGGCGAAAAGCCCCCACGACCCTGTCGTAAAATCCTGAAACCGCGTGCCGACACCAAAGACCACATCGGCCTTTGCGCAGACATCATTGGCGGGCTCGCCCCCCGTCACTCCGATAGGGCCAAGGTTCAGCGGATTATCCCACGGCAGCGCCGATTTTCCGGCCTGGGTTTCGGCCACGGGAATGTTGTGAGCTTCGGCAAACGCCATAAGCGCCTCGGTCGCGCCAGAATAATGTACGCCGCCCCCGGCGACGATAACTGGCCACTTGGCACCTTTCAGCACCTCAGCCACGCGACTGACTTCGCCCCTGTCGGGGCGGATGCGCCGCTGATACCAGACCTTTGGCTCAAAGAAAGCGACAGGGTAGTCATAGGCCTCAGCCTGTACGTCCTGACAAAAGGACAGCGTCACAGGGCCGCAATCCGCTGGATCGGTCATCGTGCGAAAGGCGCGCGGCAAGGCAGTCAAGAGCTGCTCGGGGCGGGTGATCCGGTCGAAATACCGGCTGACCGGCTTGAACGCATCGTTCACCGACACCGTGCCGTCCCCAAAATCCTCGATCTGTTGCAGCACCGGATCCGGGCCTCGGTTTGCAAAGACATCGCCTGGCACCAGCAGCACCGGCAGGCGGTTGACGTGTGCCAGACCTGCCGCCGTCACCATATTCAACGCCCCCGGCCCGATGGAGGACGTCACCATCATCGCCCGCTTACGACGCAATTGCTTTGAACAGGCAATGGCGGCATGCGCCATCGTCTGTTCATTTTGCCCGCGATAGGTCGGCAAAGCGTCGCGGCTGGCATAAAGCGCCTCGCCAATACCTGCGACATTGCCGTGGCCGAAGATGGCCCAGCAACCCGCGATGAACGGCTCGCCGTCTTCGGTCAATTGGGCCGCTACATAGCGCACCATGGCCTGCGCAGCGGTCAGTCGGATTGTCTTGCTCATGCGGCATCCTCCGTGGCCCGGTCGCGGGCCTTGTCCCAAATCTCACAAAGGCGCTGATAGTTTTGGGCCATCTCGATCACAGCTTCGCCGTCAGAGATATGCCCAGCCAGCCAGTTGCGAGCGGCGTTGCCGAAGATTGTCCGGCCTACGGCAAAGCCTTTGACCAATGGCTGTTTGGCGGCCAGCGCAAAGCTTTCCGCCAACTCTTTCTCAGGCGCGTCGAGACCCAAAACAACGATCCCGCGCGTCCGGGGGTCGTTGCGCTCGATCGCGGAAACGGCATTTGCCCACGCGGCCTCGGATTTGAAGGGCTCCAGTTTCCACCAGTCGGGGAAGACGCCCGTGTCGTAGAAGGCCTGGATCAGCGTTGCCGATGTCTGATCATCAATTGGACCGACCTTCGACGGGATGATCTCCAGCAGGAATTCCAGCCCGTTGCGCCGTGCCGCCGTGAACAGCCGCTTGACTCGCGCCACCTGCATCTTCGCGGTCTTTTCGTCGTCATCGGGATGGCAGAAGACCAGCAGCTTGACTACGTTCTCCCGCGCCCATTCGCGCAAACGGCCAAGGTCTTTGCCCAACTCAGGCTCGAACTCGATGGGCCGAGAACCCGGTAGCTCGGTCGGGCGACCGATCCATAGGCCAGAGCCGGTGGCGCGATGCAGCGCAGAGCGCCCGATCCGGTTGTCACATAGGATGCCGAACCCCGGCTGGCCGTTCTGTACTTTCAACGCCGCATCTAGACAAAGTTCCTTGAAGGCCGCGCCCTTCTCTTTGGTGTAGCCGTCCATCTCTTCCAGTTGCAGCCGGTGGTCGAAGGCAAAGGTCTTGAGCGACGGCCAATCGCCCGGACGATTGGTCGCCCAGTGCACCTGTTCCAGGTCCGCGTCGTTCCTTAGGTCAGGGCGTTTGATCCCGCGCTGGAAGAAGAACTGAAGCTCCTCCCAGCTTGGATAGGCCGGGGCGCAGCCGTGGCGGCTGACCGCGAAGGCCCCGCAGGCATTGGCGTATTTCAGCGCTGTCGGCCAGTCCTCGCCATCGAGCCAACCTCTCAAGAGGCCGGACATGAAGCCGTCGCCGGCACCCAGCACGTTGAAGACCTCAATGGGAAAGCCCGGGCCGGTCTGGCCGTCATCCAGACTGTCGGGCACGTTGCCCTCGAAGGCCACCGCCCCTGCTGCGCCGCGCTTGCAGACCAGCGTGGCCTTCGTGACCGCGCGCACCGCGCGCAGGGCTGCGATGGTATCGGTGGAGCCGCCCGCGATATGGAACTCCTCCTCGGTGCCGACGATTAGGTCGAAAAGATTGAGCGTCGACTGTAGCTTGGCCGTGACCTTGGCGCTTTCGACGAACCGGCTCTCGCCGTCGCCGTGCCCGGCCACACCCCAGAGGTTCGGGCGGTAGTCGATGTCGAGCGCGGTTTGCATGCCCGCCGCCCGCGCGATCTCGAGCGCCTTTAGCGTGGCCGCCTCCACCTGGGGATGGCTCAGATGCGTGCCCGTCGCCACCACGGCGCGGGCGCGCTTAATGAAGTCCTCATCGATATCCTCCACTGTCAGCCCCATGTCCGCGCAGTTCTCGCGGTAGAAGATCAGAGGAAATTGCTCCTGGTCGCGGATGCCAAGAAGCACCAGCGCGGTCAGCCGGTCGGGGTCGATCTTGACGCCCTCGGTGTTCACTCCCTCGCGCTCCAACTGCTCGCGGATGAAGCGGCCCATATGCTCGTCGCCAACACCCGTGATGACGGCCGATTTCAACCCCAGCCGTGCCGTCCCACAGGCGATGTTGGTGGGCGAGCCGCCGATATACTTGTCGAACGAACCCATGTCTTCGAGGCGACCGCCAATCTGCGCTCCGTAGAGGTCAACGGACGAACGGCCAATGGTGATGAGATCGAGGTCAGACATGAGTTGCGTCCATAAGTTCAATGTTCGTGACTTGGGGCTGACCGAATTCCGTCCACCAACCCCACCACCATTCGCTCCTACAGGGAGGAGGACGAATGGCGTTGATATTTAAGGATCAGACCGTACCCTCAAGAGACCCTTCCAGCTGCGCCAATTCCTGACCACCTGCCATGAGGTCTTGCAATTCCTCGGGGCTGATCTCTCCGCGCTTGGCGGTTCCCAGCGTCTTGCCGCGATTGAGCACGGTGAAGCGATCACCGACAGCCAGCGCATGGCGGACGTTGTGGCTGATGAAGACCACACCGACGCCTTGGCTGCGCACCTTGTCGATGGTGGCCAGAACATTCGACGTCTGCCGCACACCAAGGGCTGAGGTAGGTTCATCAAGAATGAGGACCTTGGCCCCAAAGTAGACCGCACGGGCAATGGCGACCGTCTGTCGTTCGCCCCCCGACAACGTGCCAACCGCCTGATCAGGACCACGCAGGTTGATCCCCATCTTGCGCATCTCGGTCATGGTGATGTCATTGGCCTTGGCCACGTCAAAACGCTTCGTCAGACCGCGGCCTTTCGTCGGTTCGCGCCCCATGAAGAAGTTGCGCGACACGGACATCAGCGGGATCATCGCAAGATCCTGAAACACGGTCGCGATACCGGCCTCCATGGAATCCCGCGGCGTGGCGAAACTCAAGGGCTTGCCTTCGAACAGGATTTCTCCATGCGTGGGCTGGTGCACCCCTGACATGGTCTTGATGAAGGTCGACTTGCCGGCCCCGTTGTCGCCCAAAAGGCAGTGACACTCACCGGGACAGATGTCGAAGCTGACACCGGCCAGAGCGATGATATTGCCAAAGTGCTTTTCGATGTCCTTCATCTGGACAATAGGCGCCGCGTTTTGTTTCACGTCGCCGTGGTGGAATTTGCTGTCATCGGTCATATCAACGCTCCCCCGTAACGCGCTTGCGAATGGCATTGTTGAAAAGAACCGCGATCAGCAGCATTCCACCCAGGAAGACCTGGAACCAATCCTGATCGAAATCGGTATATGTAAGGCCGATGACCACCATCCCGAAGATGATGGAGCCGAAGAAAGCCCCGATGGCCGATCCATAGCCGCCGGTCAGCAGGCATCCGCCGATCACAGCCGCGATGATGGCTTCGAATTCCTTTTGGAAACCGCGCCGGGCATCGGTGGAGCCTGCATCGATCACCGTGATAATGGCTACGAGAGCGGCACAGCACGCGGTGACCATAAAGAGCGATACCTTCACCTTCCGAACCGGCACGCCAGAGTTCGATGCGGCGGTGCTGTCACCGCCAGCAGCGAAGATCCAGTTTCCCACAGGCGTGCGAAGCAGGATGTAAGTCGCGACCAAAGCCAGCACGATGAACCAGAGGATTTCGACCGGGATGCCGGTAACCTTGGGTGTACCGTTTTTGAAAGTCTCGACCAGTCCGCGCTCTGCCAGCCACGCGAACAATCCCGGGAAAGCGTCACCAGAAAAGATTGGGGCAAGCCAATCATTTTCGGTCGCATCGCGTACACCGCGCAACTGGGTTGACCCGCCGGAGGCCCATTTGAGGCCGACGAGTGACAATCCACGAAGGATAAAGAGAAATGCCAAGGTCACGATGAAGGACGGCAGGCCGGAGCGGATCACGATCACGCCATTGATGGCGCCGACGAAAGCGGAGAACAAAAACGTCAGAGGGATCGCGACGATCAGAGGCAAGCCCCAAACCATCACACAAATACCAAAGAAGAGACCGGCGAAGGCGACCATCGATCCGATGGAGAGATCGAACTCGCCGCCGATCATCAGCATTGCAGCGCCGATGGCGAGGATGCCAAGTTGAGCCGCCGGAGTCAGGAAGTTGATAATGCCCGAGGTTGTGAACATCGCAGAATCTGCGGAGATCAGAAAGAAGATCGCGACAAGTACGACGCCCGCGATGGCACCCAGCTCGGGCCTTTTCATCATTCGCGAAATCAGAGGCTCGGCCTTGATCCGCTCGTCTGTAGTTGGATTTGGTGTGGTATCACTCATAGCGCCCTCTCACGTTTTGGCCAGGAGCGGCACCAAACTGTGCCGCTCCCGCTTTTTGGGTCATCAGACTTAGCGAATGCCCTGTGCGGACAGCTCGATCACTTGAGCGGCCTTGTCGGAGGTGATCAGGTTCGGGCCAGACGCCACGTCACCACCCGGCATCAGACCGTACTTGGCCTGAAGCGCCATGACGGATACGGACAGGTAGCCTTGCAGATATTGCTGCTGGTCCAGAGCGAAAGCGGCATCGCCATCGACGATCGACTGCAGGAAACCTGCCGACAGGTCGAAAGTTGCGACATTCACATCGCGGCCCGAAGCTTTTGCAGCCGCAACAGAAGGTTCGCCTGCGGTGGATGCACCCAGCGCCATCACCGTATCGACACTTTCATCGGATGCCAGAGCAGCGGCAACTTTCGACTCGATTTCAGCTGGGTCGTTGGTGGTCGGAAGAACCGTCACGGTGCCACCGAAGCCTTCTTCGAAACCGGCGCAACGCTGGTCGAGAGAGATGTTGCCAACTTCTTGGTTTACACACAAACCGTTGGTGCCACCCATTTCGGCGAGCGCCTTACCCGCAGCAACACCGGCGTCGTACTCGTCCTGGCCCACGTGCATTGCTGCACCCAGTTCCTTGCCCTGAGCGCCACCAGCGTTGATGGTGATGACCGGAATACCGGCAGCAATCGCACGTTCGACTGACGGCCCGAGTGCATCGGGGTCGGGGAACGAAATGATGAGGCCATCGGGCTCTTCGTTCACTGCGGCGTCGATCAGCTGCGACATCAGAACCATGTCGAAGGTTTCGGGCGAGTTGTAGGACACATTAGCACCGGTATCGGCAGCGGCCTGGTCGACGCCTGCCTTCACCACCGACCAGAACGCATCGTTGGCCTGGCCGTGAACAACGACCGAAATGTCCTGTGCGACGGCGGGTGCCGCGATAGCGATTGCAGCGGCAGCAACTGCGCCTTTCAAAATGGCTTTCATTTGGGGATCCTCCCTTGGTTTGCCTTGCACGCCGGTCACCCGGCGACTCTTTCACGCGACATCGTCGCGCGTTCCGCATCGCCCGGTTAGGGCGAGTGCCTCTTGTCAGGCCGCCTCCCCGCGACCCGATGTCTTCAGAATGTCCGCCATCGCAATGGGCTGACCGGACTGAGCCGACCGCGTTGCAGCCTCGGCCATGGCCAAGGCTGCCACGCCATCGTGCAAGTTGACCGGCATGTCCGTCTTGCCCTGGACCGCATTAACAAAAGCGGCCCATTCGGCCTTGTAGGCCGGCATGTAGCGTTCGAGGAAAAAGTAGGTGGGCTTGGCGCTATTCACGCCGGCCGTCGTGGATTTTACCAACGTGTTTTCCAGCACGTTCTGTGCCTGGAGCAAGCCTTCGGAACCCAACACCTCGACCCGCTGGTCGTAGCCATAGACCGCGCGTCGCGAGTTCTTGATTACCGCGAGGCGACCGTCCGCGTAGATCAGTGTCACCGCCGCGGTGTCAACGTCACCGGCCGCTCCGATGGCGGGATCGACCACCGATGTCCCGACGGCGGACACCGAAACCGGCGCTTCGCCCATGATGAAATTCGCCATATCGAAGTCGTGGATCATCATGTCGCGGAAGAGTCCGCCGGAAACCTTGATGTACTCAACCGGCGGCGGAGCGGGGTCGAAGGACGTGATCGACAGCAGCTCTGCCTTGCCAATCTCACCCGCGTCGATGGCGGCCTTGAGCGCGCCGAAGCTCGGATCGAACCGGCGGTTGAAACCGATCATGATGCCGGACGCCTTGTCGCCAACATTGCCAAGACAGGCCGACGCACGCTCGAGGCTCAGGTCCACAGGCTTCTCGCACAGGACCGCCTTGCCAGCTGCCGCGGCGGCCTCGATCAGATCGGAGTGCGTGTCCGTGGATGTTGCGATAAGAACAGCATCGATGGAACTGTCCACGATGATCTCATCCGAGGAACGCACCTCGCATCCATAACTCTTTGCCAGAGCCTGAGCGTTCGTCTCAAACGCATCGGAAACAGCGGCCAGTTCGCTCTCCGGATGCGACGAAATCGCCTGTGCATGAACATTCCCAATGCGCCCTGCGCCAAGCAAACCAACCCGCATCTTGAGGCCTCCCAATCATCAACAGAAAGTTAAAATACACACTCTGCACCCGCGTGCAATATTTTTTTGCACCCGCGTGCAAATTTCTGCTAGCCTTGCGTTGTCCACCGGACATGGATCGTTTGTGATTCCATGAGTTTCGAAGACAGGGAGGTCGGCGAAAAAGATGAACGATCAGGGCGGCTCCATAACGGCAGATGACGTGGCAGCGCTTGCTGGCGTGTCCCGCTGGACAGTGAATCGTGCCTTCAAGAAGGACGCGTCAATCTCCGCCAAATCACGCGAAAAAGTCATGAAGGCAGCCCAGGAACTTGGCTATGTACCGGATCTTCTGGCAACTAGCTTGGCCACTGACCGGACCAATCTGGTGGCGCTTCTGGTCGATGACTTTGCCAATCCTCACAAGCTTATTATGATGGAACGCCTTACGCGCATATTGCGAAGAAACGGCTACGACACCCTGCTCGTCAACACGAGCGACGAAGAAGACGCATCAGCCGCGCTGCTCAATGCAAGCCAAAGGCGGGTGGATGCGGCCGTTCTCATTGGGGTCAGTTTCAATGACCAAAGCCTTGAAACTGCGCTCGGGGCCAAAAGGGTAAAGAAACTGATCGTTTTTGCCCGGATGTCCAGCAATGACAACACTATATCGATTTGTTGCGATGACCGGGCCGCGATGACCGCAATCACGCAGCATGTATTCTCGGCAGGCTATCGCAATCCGGTATTTATTGCAGGCCCACAATCTCAATCGGCACATCTTCAACGGAAGGAAACTTTCCTTTCGCAATGGGAAAAGACCACAGGCTCACGTCCCAAATTCGCGTCGGTCGAACGGTATGATCCCAAATTGGCATACGATCTTGTGGCTGAGTGGTTCCGGGATACACCAAAGTCAGAACTACCGGACGTTTTGGTCTGCGAAAACGATGCGCTGGCTATGGGAGCGATTGATGCGATCCGGTTTGAGCTTGGTCTGCGCGTGTCAGAGGACATCGCCGTTACTGGTTTCGACAATGCGCCTCAAGCCTCCAGTCCGCACTATGAATTAACCACGTATCGCCAGCCTCTGACGGAAATGGCAGAAGCGTTGGTGGATGTCCTTGAGGGCCGGAAGCGCAAGAGCACTTTGAACGCATTCCAGGGGCAACTGATCGTTCGCAAGAGTGCCTAGACCGCAACACAAACAGGCTTCCGCACGATCCCACAAGCATCGTACCCGGCCTGGGGCCACTGTGCCGTTGCCGACGTTGCCATTTCGCTCTTTCGGAATTTGCATTGCCTAGGAGTCTGCGGCTGCGCACCAACCTCCGCTATGCGAGCTGCAATTGCTGCAATTAGGTTGGATGGCGAATGTCCGCTCAGGGCCGTGATCTGCCTTGCCGCTTCGCGGCCCCAATTCGGTCGGCTAATGGAAGCTCTGCGCTGTCAAAAGCGGACTTGGCAACTACTGGATTGGTCTATCGATGGAGTTTATGGCGCGTGTTCGGCAAGTCGCTAAAAGCCACTCTTTGGTTGCTTAAATGGTTTCGTTAATCAGCTTTAGAAAGCACCGTCACGAAGATCTGCGAAATACGTATCGGTTCCAATCTGACCGCCTTTCAGCGCAATTTCGAATTCGGAACCGCCGCGGGTATGCGCGGTGCACACCGGTGAACCGGGGGTAGTCGGGATGGCTTGGCGGAGTGTCAGAGCGAATACATCAAGTTCCGCCAACGCGTGGCTCGACGTGTCGCCCCCGGCCACGGCAACGCGGTCCAGGTGATGCCGGTCCTTGAGCGTTGCCAGTAGGCGCCCGAGGGTTTTACCGACCCGGTCGAGGTTCAGAGACCGTGCAGCCGGTTGGACGGTTTCACCTTTGGCGGTGTAAAGGATCGGGCTTAGTCCGGTTTCGAATGCAGAGGATGCCCGTTGCAACACGCGCTCGATTTCCTGTTTCAGGCCGTCACCTGTTGCCAGTGTGGTGAAATCGACTTTGATGCCCCTGAAGCCCAAGTCTTCCGCGGTTTCGATCTGGCGCGCGGTTGTCGGCGAACAGCTTCCCGAGACAACTGCGATATGAGATTTGGCAGCCAGGGGTAGAGTAGTTGCCGGTGGCTGCAGCAAGCCAACTTCACGCCAGTTGTGCAAAAGCGCATATTCGACGCCGGACGAGCCGGCGATGAAAGGCCCGAGGTCCTGCCTGTTTCTCTCGAGATAGCCTCCCGCGGCCACCTGGGACAGCGTGTCGTAGACATCAATCAGCAGATTGGCATTGTGCACCTCACCGGAATCCGGGGCTGTGCCGTTTTGGGCGGCGATGGAGCCGTCCAGCGGTGTCAGGCAATCAAAGGGCAGATCCGTCTGTCCTGACAGGTGTTTGACAAGGTCTGCCTCGTGCATTGGTGTTGCCGGGTGCTTGCTCATCACGGGATGTCTGTCGATCCTGTGGACCTCGCCCCGGTAGGCTGCGAACAGGTTGCCGAAATAGGTGTAGCGCCGAAGCTGCGGGGCTCCGACGACAATTGCGGTCCGTTTCTGGCTGAATGTTGCCAGCCCGATTTCCAGGGCGCGGCCGATGGAGCCCTTTTCCGGCGAACTGTCGAAGGTCGAACAGGTCTTGTAGTGGCAGAAACGCGCATCGAGCGTCCACAGCCAGGAGAATATCGCCGGGAGGTGCTCCGACATCCATTCGGGTGTCTGGCTACGGCTGATGCCTGCCAAGCCGACTGCTTGGCAACGCTTGAACTTTTCGAGCTGTTTTTCGCTGGGGATGGACGTGAACAGGACGGTTTCGACGCCGCCCGTTGTCAGGGCTTCCATCACATCCGTCGATCCGGTGAAATCGTCACCGTAGTAGGAAATGAAGAGGTCCCCGGTCATTTTCCATCTCCGGCGCCGTTTTTTCGCCCGAAGAGCTCAAGGGCCTGGGAGAGCTCTTTGTGGTCTTTCGCGAAAACATGTGCCGGAATTCCGCCTACGGCCGCCTCCGCGGCCTGTATCAGGCTCGCGACACCGCCGGCGACACCGCCGGGATGTCCCATGATCCCACCCCCGGCGCAATAAATGAAGTCGGTGTGCCCGACGGCCTGGCAGGTTTCCTCCATCTGGACGGCGGTCTGCCCTGATGAGAACACAGGCATCGCCTGATATCCGTGCTCGCCCGACAATGGATTGCCTAGAGAGCGGGCGTTTTCGATGACCGTTTCGTCCGCTTCAGTAAACTTGTTCGCGATCCCGTTGACATGCAGATGATCTGCCCCGGCGAGCCGCCAGAACTTCTGCCAGACCCGGAACGAGATACCAATATCCGGAGATCTTGAATAAATGCCCCAGCCGTTCCTATGGCAATGTAACGGCAGGTCGACATGCCGCCTGATTGCGGTCAGGCCCGTGAGACCGAGTGGAAACAGGCTTACCATCGCACAGGTCCCGCCGGCCCGCTGCAACAGGTCTGCATTTCGGCGCATCGTGTCCAGTTCGTCAGTGATGTTGAAGGCATACATGACCTTCTTGCCGGTACGGTCCGCATGCGAGTTGATGACCTTCATGACTTCGTGCAGGCGTTCCTCGAACGGGCAGTGAGGGCCGTTTGCCTGAAGTTCATCATCCTTGATGAAATCGATACCTCCTTCGACGAGTTTTTCGACAAGCGACGCGGTTTCCACGGGTGAGAGACCGACGCTTGGTTTGACAATCGTGCCGATCATCGGCCGGTCCTTGACACCGGCGAGCGCAAGAGTGCCCAGCCGGCCATAGGTCGGTCCCGGATACGACATGGCGAATTCTTTGGGAAAGGAAATGTCCGTCAGGCGAAGCGCGGATACATCCGCCAGCTCGAAAAGGTTGCCCGCTACCGTCGCCAAGACGTTGGGAAGGGATGTGCCCATGTTGTCGAGCGGCCAGGAAAGAGTGATCTCGCCACGCGTATAGCTCTCCGCGCTGATACGGCACGGCAGCGAGGGGGTTCTGCTGGTCGATGTTGCCGTGATTTGCTCGACCCTTGCCCCTGAGCGCTCTCTCAGCCGGTCTGTTTCGCCCGGCAGTTTCAGGAACGTTCCCGAGGATTGTTCGCCTGCGATGACCTTGGCGGCCTGCTCCAGGGTAGTCGGCGTTTCAAGATCATATGTTGCAAAGAGCCTCCCCATTCCTGTCCTCTGTCCTGTTTCGTGTTACTGACTGAGCGTATAATTATCAACTTATCATACCAGTTGACAATATGATTTGTATGTGAATTTATTCAGGCAACAAATTTGGAGGAAACATGAAAATCGCGCTCATCGGTGCGGGAGGAAAAATGGGAGTGCGACTCTCCCAGAACCTGAAAGGCTCCCGGTTCAACGTTGCTCATGTGGAAGTCAGCGATGCAGGCAGAGACCGGCTGAAGGCAGAGGTCGGCGTCGAATGTGTTGACACCGACGCCGCGCTTGAAGACGCACGTGCGGTCATTCTCGCCGTGCCGGACACCGCGATCAGGAAGGTTGCGCAAGGTATCATCGACAAGCTTGCACCGGGAACGATGCTAATCGCGCTGGATGCGGCAGCCCCTTTCGCAGGGCACTTTCCGGAACGCAAGGACGTGACCTATTTCGTCACCCATCCCTGCCATCCGCCGATTTTCAATGATGAAACGCAATTGCCTGCGAAACGCGACTATTTCGGTGGTATCGCCGCCAAACAGGCAATCGTGAACGCCCTCATGCAGGGGCCGGAAGAGGACTATGCAATCGGCGAGGAGATTGCAAAAACCATTTTCCAGCCAATCCTGCGCTCGCACCGGGTCTCGGTCGAACAGATGGCGCTTCTGGAACCGGGCCTTTCCGAAACCGTCTGCGCGACCCTTCTCGTGGTGATGAAGGAAGCCATGGACGAAGTTGTTCGACAAGGTGTCGACCCCGTGGCGGCCCGGGACTTTCTTCTGGGGCACATGAACATTCTTGGCGCGGTCGTCATGGAAGAAGTCGACGGCGTCTTCTCCGACGCCTGCAACAAGGCCATCACCAACGGCAAAAAACGTCTCATGCGGGACGACTGGATCGGCGTGTTCAAGCCGGACGAAATCAGGGAAAGCATCCGGCAGATCACCTGATTGAGCGGCCGCCACGATGTGTGGCGGGCGTTCAGACTGGTGCCGGGGGGCTTGGAGGAGTTCCGCGGGATCAGCCACGAAATTGAACCTATTGTTGGGAGGACAACATGAATTTCACGAGAAGAATCCTGCTTGCCAGCGCTGCTGTTGCAGCCACCCTGCTTGCGCCCGCTTACGCGTCCGCAGCCGACCTTATCGCGATCATCACGCCGTCGCATGACAACCCATTTTTCAAGGCGGAAGCTGAAGGCGCACAGAAACGTGCCGAAGAACTCGGCTATGAGACACTCGTTCTCGTCCACGATGACGACCCGAACAAGCAGAACCAGCTCTTCGATACGGCAATTGCCCGTGGTGCGAAGGCGATCATCCTCGACAATGCGGGTGCGGACGCGACCGTCGCTCCCGTACGCCGGGCCAAGGAAGCCGGCATCCCGTCCTTCCTCATTGACCGCGAGATCAAGGAAACAGGCATTGCCGTTTCCCAGATCGTCTCCAACAACTACCAGGGAGCGCAGCTGGGTGCGGAAGAGTTTGTCAGGCTGATGGGCGAGGAAGGCAAATATGCCGAGCTTCTTGGCCGCGAAGCAGACACCAACGCCGGTATTCGCTCGGCGGGCTATCACGATGTAATTGACCAGTACCCGGATCTGGAGATGGTCGCCCAGCAGTCGGCGAACTGGAGCCAGACGGAAGCCTACGAGAAGATGGAGACCATCCTCCAGGCCAACCCCGAGATAAAGGGTGTCATTTCAGGCAATGACACCATGGCCATGGGGGCCTGGGCGGCACTCAAGGCTGCCGGTCGGACGGACGTGATCGTTGTCGGTTTTGATGGCAGCAACGATGTGCGCGACTCCATCCTGGAAGGAGGCATCAAGGCCACCGTGCTGCAACCCGCCTACCGCCAGGCTCAGATCGCGGTGGAGCAGGCCGACCAGTACCTGAGGACGGGTTCGACCGGTCAGGACGAAAAGCAATTGATGGATTGTGTCCTGATCAACAGCTCGAATGCCGGTGACCTCGAAACGTTCGCGCTGAACTAGGCCCGATATCACACCGCAGTGGTTGTTCCGCCGCGGTGTGATCTTTCCCACGAAAAACCTGAAAATCCTGCCGGACTTTGCCGGAAGGATTCTGTTCATGGAGGTTGCACAGTGGATCGCGGCGCAGTTCCTTCCCTGTTGTTAGTCCTTGCGGCTGTCGCCAGCCTGGGCGGTTGCAAACTCGAAAAGCATGTTGCCACGAATGACAGTGGCGGTCAGGCCCAGCAAGTCGTTTCGAGCGGTCCGGGCGGCGACATGGATGCCCTGGTTACGGACATCTGGACCAAACAGGTTCTGCCACACCTTCAGCAAACGGCGACCGACATGGCCGTTCTCGGCGACGCGATTGCAGCGGATTTAGGTTCGGCCGGTGAAGCGTACGGCTATCGTCCGTCCAGCGAGGGAAGTCCCTGGAACTTCGCCGCGCGGGTACAGGGTACAATCCTGGCGGCCAAAACCGATACACGTGCCGCAACCGCGGATGTGGACGTTACCGCAGATGGCAAGGCGGATGTCATCCTGCAACTTGGTCCGGTGATCCGTGGAACGGCGCTTCGGGATATCCTTCCCTTTGTCGATTTTTCTTCATTCACGGATCAGATAGAGTTCGCTCAGCTCTCCCGCTCCCTGAATACACAGGCCTACGAAAGCGCTCTGAAAGATCTGCCCCGCGACGATCTCGTGGGCAAGACTGTTGATGTGCTCGGTGCCTTCACGGTGCGCGGTGATGGTCCGCCATACCTGATCACGCCGGTGACGACGAAGTTTGGTGGATCATGACAGAAGCAAAGCACCAAATCGGCTTGTCTGTGCGTGCCGCAAACAAGGTCTATCCAGGGACGCACGCGCTGAAGGACGTGGACTTCGATGTCCGGCTTGGCGCGGTGAATGTGCTCGTCGGTGAAAACGGCGCCGGCAAATCCACCTTGATGAAAGTGATTGCCGGCGTTGAGCAGCTGACCTCGGGAGAAATCCTGATGCAGGGGGAAAAGGTCACCTTCCCCGACACGCGCACGGCAGCGGCACACGGGATCGGCATCGTCTTCCAGGAACTCAACCTGTTTCCAAACATGACGGTTGCCGACAATATCTTCATCGCACGGGAAAAGACCCGCGCCGGAATCGATATCGCCGCAAGAGACCAGAGGGCGGAAGCCGCGGCGCTCATGCAGCGCCTCGAGCACGACATATCACCGGATGCGATGGTGTCCGACCTGCGCATCGGCGAGCAGCAGATCGTCGAGATCGCCAAGGCGCTTGCCCAGGATGCGCGGATCCTGATCATGGACGAGCCGACCTCCGCCCTGAGCGCGGCGGAAGTCGAAATCCTCTTCCGGGTCATCGCGGACCTGAAGAAGCGTGGTGTCGGCATCGTTTACATTTCGCACCGTCTGGAGGAGCTGATCCGGATCGGCGACTACATCACGGTGCTGAGGGACGGTGCGCGGACCGGTGCCAGAAGCATGGACGGCGTCGACGTGCCCTGGATCGTGCAGAACATGATTGGTGCGGCCTCGAAGGACTTCGCCAAGACGGTCGAACACGACTTCGGCGACGAGGTGTTCCGCTGCGAGAACATCAGCCTGATGGGCCGGACGGGAAAGCGCGTTGTCGATGATGTGTCGCTGTCCTTGCGGGCGGGCGAAATTGTCGGGATCTACGGCCTCATGGGCGCGGGGCGTTCCGAGCTGTTCGAATGCATCATGGCTCAGCACCCCCATTCCACGGGCGATTTCTACGTAGAGGGCCGGCACCTGAACGAACCCGATGTAGCAGGCCGTATCGGGCGGGGACTGGCGCTTATCCCCGAAGACCGGAAGTCGGAGGGCCTGATCCAGATCCTGCCGATCCGGGAGAACATGTCCCTGTCGAGCCTGGGTAGTTTCGTAAAGGGCATACACCTCAGCCTTGGCGCGGAACGGGAGACGGTGAAGCGGTTCGTCAAGGACCTCGCCATCAAGATCGCCAGCATGGAGAACCCGGTCAGTTCGCTTTCGGGTGGCAACCAGCAGAAGGTCGTGATCGGCAAGGCGTTGATGACCTCGCCCAAGGTCCTTTTGATGGACGAGCCGAGCCGCGGCATCGACATCGGTGCCAAGGCCGAAGTCTTCCGCACCATGCGACGGCTGGCGGCGGAGGGGTTGGGGATCCTGTTCGTCACTTCGGATCTCGAAGAAGTCATGTCCCTGTCCGACCGGATCATCGTGATGTCGAACGGCAGCATCACGGGCGAGTTCGATGGTGCCAGCGTCAGGGAAGAACAGATAATCGCGGCTTCCGCGATCGGTCACGCTCCTGCCTCCGAGGCAGGTCATGTCATTGGGAGTAGTAACGGATGACATCAGTCACCACCTTGCAGCCTTCGGGCACCTCCGGCGGACAACCGATGATCCTGCTGCTGCTGAAGCTCAGGACCTTCATCGCCTTGATCGCGGTGTTTGCCTTCTTTTCGTTTGCGGCTCCGAATTTCCTCAGCACCGCGAATTTCGTCATCATGTCCAAGCATGTGGCACTAAACGCGTTTCTGGCGATCGGCATGACCTTCGTCATTATCACGGGGGGGATCGATCTCTCGGTTGGGTCGATTGTCGGCCTGTGCGGAATGGTGGCGGGCTTTCTCATCCTCAACGGTATCGATCTGGGGATCGGGTATTCGCTCTATTTCAACATCTTTGAGATCATTCTCATCACGCTTGCGGTCGGTGTTCTTGTCGGAGCGATAAACGGCGTGCTGATAACGCGCCTCAATGTGGCACCCTTCATCGCGACGCTGGGGACGCTTTACGTGGCACGCGGCCTGGCGCTGCTTTCCTCTGACGGGGCGACTTTCCCCAACCTCGTCGGCAACGAGGCCTACGGATCGACGGGTTTTCACCTGCTCGGGACGGGAAGCTTTCTCGGCATTCCGGTTTCCATCTGGCTGCTGATTGCCGTCGGGCTGGCCGCTGCCTATATCGCCGGGCGCACACCGCTGGGACGGCATATCTATGCGGTCGGCGGCAACGAGAAGGCGGCCGCCCTCTCCGGCGTGAAGGTCAACCGCGTCAAGATGTTCGTTTACATGTTCTCGGGTTTCTGCGCCGCCATCGTCGGCCTTGTCATCTCGTCACAGCTGGTGGCCTCGCATCCGGCGACGGGCGAGACCTTCGAACTCAACGCGATTGCCGCGGCTGTCCTCGGCGGCACGTCCATGTCGGGCGGCCGCGGACGGATTGGCGGAACGATCATCGGCGCATTCGTGATAGGCGTGCTGTCCGACGGACTCGTGATGATGGGTGTCAGTTCCTTCTGGCAGACCGTCATCAAGGGCCTGGTGATCATCGCCGCGGTTGTTGTCGACCAGGCGCAGCAAAGGTTGCAGGCCCGCGTAGCACTGCAGCAGCAGGCCGCCGCAGCATGAGGAGGATTTCATGAAGAAAGGCGCACTGATCGGCTGCGGTTTTTTTGCCCGGAACCACATGCACGCATGGGCCGATGTCGAGGGAGCAGCCATCACCGCGTTGTGCGACCGCGACGAGAACCGCCTGAAGGAGACGGCGGACCGCTTTGGCGTCGAGCGGACCTATACCGATGCGGCCGATCTATTGAAATCGGAAGAGCTCGACTTTGTCGATATTGCCACGACGGTTCAGACCCACCGGCCATTGGTCGAACTCGCGGCCGGATCGAGAGTGCACATCATCTGCCAGAAGCCCTTTGCTGACGCGATGGAAGATGGCAAGGCAATGATCGATGCGGCGGCCTCCGCCGGCGTGACCTTGATGGTGCACGAGAACTTTCGCTGGCAGTCGGCAATCCGGGCTGCAAAGGCCGAACTCGACAAGGGAAGCATCGGAATGCCGTTCTGGGGACGGGTCAGTTTCCGTTCGGCCTATGATGTCTATTCCGGCCAGCCCTATCTTGCGACGGATGACCGTTTCATCATTCAGGATCTGGGAATCCACATCCTGGACATTGCACGCTTCCTGTTCGGCGACGCGCACACGATCTCCGCAAGCACGAAACGCGTCAATCCGGCCATTCGGGCGGAAGATGTCGCGACCATGATGCTAGTACACGAAAGCGGCGTCACCAGTGTTGTCGACTGCAGCTATGCATCACGGCTCCCCCGGGAGAGCTTTCCCGAAAGCCTTCTCGAGGTGGATGGCAGCGAGGGAACGCTGAGGCTGATGCCCGGTTACAGGCTGGTGCTGCACAACGCGTCCGGCACCCGGGAACTGGACGTATCGCCCCCGCTGCTTTCTTGGGCGGCGCGCCCCTGGCACAACATTCAGGAAAGCGTCTACAACATCCAGCGCCATTTCATCGATTGCCTGAATGCTTCCAGCGCGCCCGAGACATCGGGACTGGACAACCTCAATACGTTGGAACTGGTCGAGGCTGCGTATCTTTCCGCTGCCGAGAACAGCCGGACAATCAAGCTGGACACCGCCTGACATGAGCGAAGAGAGACGCATTCGCCTGTACGGAACGGAAACGGCCCCGGAGCCATTCCGGATATTGCGCGCAGGGCCGCTGGAAGTGCGGCTGGAAAACGGAAATCTGCGGTACATCCGTTTCGAAGGCCATGAAGTTTTGCGGGCCATATCCTACGTTGTACGCGACAGGGACTGGGGCACGCTTGCCGCGACCATTTCCGATCTCGTTATCCTGGAAGAGCCCGGGAAGTTTGAGATATCCTACGTTTCCAGTTACCGGAACCAGGGGGCGGATCTCAGCGTCAAGGCACAAATCACCGGAACGGAAACCGGGTCTTTGAGTTTTGCCTCCTCGGCTGTCGCCGACGGCGTCTTCGAAACCAACCGCTGCGGTTTCACCGTTTTGCATCCGATCAATGGAGTGGCCGGCGAACCCCTCGAGGTCGAGCATTGCAACGGCGCGGTCGATCGAACCAGGTTTCCCGACCTCATAGACCCCTGGCAACCCTTCAAGTCAATCCGGTCGCTGACCCACGCACCTGCGCCGCACTTGAAGGCCCGATGCCGGATGGACGGCGACGAGTTCGAAATGGAGGACCAGCGCAACTGGTCCGACGCCTCCTACAAGACCTATGTGAGACCGTTGGCGCTACCCTGGCCGTATGTCATGGACGCGGGACAAGAGGTCAATCAGTCGGTAACACTCGAAATTGAGATGAGTGAAATCGAAGGTGAATCGGTCTTCCCGGCACGGCATGGCAATGCAACCGGAGCTGTTGAGATTGTTGCAGGCGAAGCAACAAAGAGCCATCTGCCGCAAATAGGACTGTTGATCAGCCCTGAAGACACCAGATCCGCCATCGAACACGTCGGGCTTCTGGAAGAGGTAAACCCTGCCGCACTCTTGTGTCATTTGGATCCAACACTATCGCACGGATTGAAGGAACTTGAGAATTTCCGGTCCTTGCAAGACCTTTTCCAGGCGTCCTACGATCTAGAATATGTAGTCGCCTGTGATGGAGACCTTGAGGCAGAATTTCAGAACCTGGCCAGCATGGTAAAACGAAGCGGGCTTGAGTTGAGTTCAATCGCGGTTTGTCCTTCTGTAGATCGTCGGTCGACACCACCGGGAAGTGAATGGCCCGAGTGCCCTCCATTGTCGATAATCTATGCAGCTGCAAGACAAGCTTTTCCCACGACAAAGCTCGGCGGCGGAATGTTCAGCTATTTCACTGAGTTGAACCGCAAACGGCCTCCAGTGTCATTGCTGGATTTTGTCAACCATTCAACCAATCCGATCGTTCACGCGGCCGATGACGACAGTGTCATCGAAACACTTGAAACCTTGCCGCACATCACGCGCTCTGCCCGGGCACTCATCGGCAAGGACAAGGAATACAGGCTTGGACCGTCGAGCATCGGCATGCGCCAAAATCCTTACGGTTCCCGGACTTTTGCCAATCCCGGCAAAAATCGACTTTGCATGACCCATGACGATCCGCGCCAACGTGGCCTTTTCGCCGCAGCCTGGACCATGGGCTATGCTTCCGCGATTGCACAGGCTGACATTTACCAATGGGTTCCGGCCAGTTTCACCGGCCCAAGAGGAATCGTTGACGAAGCAAACGGATCTCTTTGGCCTGTCGGTGAGGTGGTCTCGACCCTTGCTGCACTGAGCGATGCAAAGGTTATAAAATGCGACTGTGTAGGAGCGGATAAAATAGCTTCTCTTTGTGTGGAGAAAGATGGTGAGGTTCTGAAGATTGCCTCTAACCTGACAGACCAGGAGTTGGAAATTGCCTGTGACGATCCGACGACGCTTGGTCCATTCGAAGTTCTCCGGCTATAAGTCCTCCGAAGGGTGATGAATCTGCAATCATTTGTGACGTTGAGTTGCCGCAATATGCAGAAAACCCAACGATGAAAGGATCAGATTGGCGGGTCATGGAAAACTGGAACGGCACGGGAGCCGGTGACGACAAGATTGTCCGGCGAAAACTCTCCGATCAGGTTTTCGATCGATTGCGTGAAATGATTGTGCGGGGAGAGCTTGCTCCCGGCGATCCCATGCCGTCCGAGCGTGAATTGATGCAACGTTTCGGCGTCGGCAGGCCTGCCGTACGCGAGGCCATGCAAACGATGCATACCCAGGGGCTCATTTCGATTTCGCAAGGAGAGCGCTCCCGGGTCAGCGAGCTCTCAGCGGATCTCGCGTTCCGGCAGATGGACATGGTGGCGCGCATGCTGTTGTCCGCTTCTTCGGACAATCTTGAACACCTCAAGGAGGCGCGCAGACTGTTCGAGGTCGGCATGGTCCGGATCGCGACCGAAAAGGCCTCGCCAGAAGACCTTTCCGAGCTCAAGCAGCTTGTCATCGATCAAAACGATCTGCTCGGCAATCCGTCCGATTTCATCAAGGCCGATATCGCGTTTCACAGCAAGATCGCGTCCATCTCGGGCAATCCGATTTTTGCAGCGGTGAGTGACGCCATGCTCAACTGGCTGTTCAATTATCATACGGACCTGCTGATCTGGTCGGGACGAGAAAAGGTCACACTTGCCGAGCATTCGAAGATCATCGAGTGCATCGAAGGCGGTGTCGCTGAAGAGGCCGAAAGTGCAATGCGCTCACATTTGAACAGGTCTCAGGACCTTTACCGGCATCACGTTTGAATTTGCCATCATGCGCAGTTGTTCTTGATACCCGCATTGAGAGCAAATGGGGGCGGCCGATGCCGCCCTCATTTGTACTAGTCCGCCCCGTGCGCAAGATCTCTGGCTTCAACAATCTTCTTCTGGGTGACCGCAAGGATTATCGCGATTCCGAGGCCGATTGCATCGGTGACCCATCCTCCCGCGATCATTGTCAGTCCGCCGACCAGAAGCCCTGCTCGAACGGCCCTTCCGGCATGTCCTAGGAACCAGCCCTGGACCGCGCACGACAACAGGTAGACGCCCGCGATTGCAGTGATGGCCACATGCGCAATTTCGAACCAGTTTCCATCGAGAAGCATGGCGGGTGAAAAGAAGAACATGTAGGGCACCACAAATGCAGCCAGTCCAATTCGGAAACTCTCGACACTTGTCTTCACCGGGTCAGACCCGGCCAGGGCGGAGCCTGCATAAGCGGCGAGGGCCACTGGTGGTGTGATCGCGGACATGACCGCGAAATAGAAGATGAAGAGATGCGCGACGAGCGGCTCCACGCCCAGGTTCACCACTCCGGGCGCGATGACACTTGCCGCCACTGCATAGGCCGCCGTCGTCGGCATGCCCATGCCCAGTACGATCGACACGATCATGGCGAAGAAAAGCGCCAGGATCTGGCTCTGATCGGCCAGAGCAAGCAACACGGTTGAAAAGCGGGAGCCGATACCGGTCAGTGCAATGACACCGACGATTATGCCCGCGGTGGCACAGACAGCCACGAGCTGAAGGACCATCCGGGCGCCGATGTCGAGTGCGTGGAACAGCTGGCGCGGCCCCATCCTGTGTGGCGTCAGCCATGAGACCACGGCCGCGGTGATCATCGCAAGCGTCCCGCAGCGGATCACGGAATAGCCCGCAAACAGCGCGTAGATGAGAACCACGATCGGCGTGAAGAGGTAAATCTGGCGGATGAGCATGCCAAGCTTAGGCAGCTGATCGCGGGGCAATCCTTTCATGTTCGCCTTCTGCGCAGCAAGGTCGACCATGAAGTAGATGGAAATGAAGTAGAGAATTGCCGGAATGATCGCCGCCCAGACAATCTCCATGTAGGAGATGCCCGTGATTTCGGCCATGATGAACGCGCCTGCGCCCATGATCGGCGGCATGATCTGGCCACCGGTTGAAGCAGCGGCTTCGACCGAAGCCGCTGTCTGGGGCCTGTAGCCTACCCGCTTCATCATCGGGATCGTCAATGACCCAGTGGCGACGACATTACCTGCGGACGTACCGTTGATCATACCCATCAGGCCCGAGGCGAAGATGGCCACCTTTGCCGGCCCCCCCCGACGATGCCCGGCAGCTGCAAAAGCGAGGTTCACGAAATACTCGCCGACGCGCGTCGTTTGAAGGAATGCGGCAAAAACAACAAACAGGACGATATAGGTCGAGGAAATGGCGATCGGGGCGCCAAGGATGCCGTTGTCAGTGAAGATGTAGGAGAAGAAGCGCTTCGCATCATAGCCGCGGTGTTCAAAAATGCCTGGCAGCCACGGACCAAGGAACGCATAGGCGACGAAGACACCGGCGATAAAGACAAGAGCCAATCCCGCCAACCGGCGCGTCAGCTCGATGATCAAGAGCACACCCGTGACGGCGGCCCACATGTCCCCCGGGAGAGCCATGGGCATGCCGGCGCGCAGCTGGAGTTGACGCGCAAAAAAGATCAGGTAGGCAGTGCAGGCAACCGCGGCGACCGCGAGGAGAACATCCGACGGTGCAAATTTTGACCGGTTCGTGTGCGGAAAAACCCAGCTGTGAACGATTGCGAGCGCTGTCCCGGCGGCGAGAGGCAGCCCGAAGCTGGTCATGGCCCAGGCTGGCGGAAGTGCCTTTCCCAGCACCTCGCCATTTATCCAGATAGCTGCGACGCCGACAGCGCCATAAAGGACCGCAGCACCGGCAATCGCAAGAATTGCGTTGGCAAGGAGTGAGCCGGAAGTGCGTCCCTTCGCGTCCATCGAGGTTGCACCGAAGAGCAGAAAGCCCAGGAAAAGCCCTCCGCCAACATGGGTTAGGCGATAGGTCCAGGTTTCCAGCGGATAGACATTCATCACCAGAAGATGGAAGACCGTATAGGCGACACACATACAGGCGATGATTGCGTTGCGCGGGCCGGTAAAATCACGCTGGTTGCCCGACCTGGGACCTTCATCCACCAGTGCGCGTGCGGTCTGCTCTTCGATCAAAGACGCCGCGTGATTTTTTTCTTCATTCTGCGTCGGTGTATTTGGCGATGCGGTCATGTTCGGGCTGCTCTGGAGAGGGATTGGAAACGCAACACGGGCGGAGAAGCAGGTTCGACCGCCCGTGCACTCTAGCGAATAAGGAAAGATCTACTGATTGAAACCGGGAAAGTCGTAGCCGTTTTCCTGGAACCAGCGGATCGCACCCGGGTGGAACGGAATGACCGTGTTCTTGACCACGTTTTCCGGGAGCGTTTCCTTGGCGGCCGCGTGGTTCTGGACCATGCGCTCATGGTTTTCCATTGCCAGCTTGGTAATCTCATAGGCCAGGCTTTCCGGCATGTCCTTGTGCGCGATCGCGAAGTTCCAAAGTGACACCGTCTGCAGGCCTTCCGGCTGATCTTCGTAGGTGTCCGCCGGAATGAGGAACGGCTGCATCGCGGGCACGATTTCCATCATCTTGGCCAGCGTTTCGTCATCCATCGACAGGAACCGCACGTCATTTTCGACTGCCAACTGGGCGTAGGCTCCGGTCGGTAATCCCGCGGCATAGACGAACGCATCGATCAGGCCGTCCTTGAGCTGTCCCGCCGTGTCAGCACCGCCGGCATTGCTGATGACGACGCCGCTGTCTGTATTTTCGAAGAAGCGTGTCCAATAAGTCGCCGACGTGCCGCCAGCCGGACCGACGCCAACACGCACACCATCCTTCAGGTCTGCAAAGCCTTCAATGTCCGAACTTGCAAGAACCGCGGCCTGAAGGGGGGTCTGATACATCGGGAACAGCGCACGAACATTTTCATGCGGCACGCCCGGCATAAGCGGGCTCTCACCCTTGCGGGCTTCATCGGCTGGGCCGAGCGTAACAAAGCCCAGCTGATGTTCACCGGTTTCGACAAGCGTCACGTTCTGAACCGGGCCGCCTGTGATTTCCGCGCCGGCATTGATACCCAATGCCTCGCTGATCATGGCTCCGAACCCGCTTCCGTATCCGAAATAGGTGCCACCCTGGCTGCCGGTTCCGATCGTGACACTGCTTGGCCAGTCTTCCTTGTCCTGTGCATTGGCAGGCAAAACGCAAAGTGCGCCTGCAAGCAGGGCCGCCACTGATGAAATCCTGATAGACATGTTTCCTCCCATGTTTTCCTCCGGCATTGCTGTCGATCTGCGCGATGCCACTGGATGCAGCATGAAGAAGAACGGGGCGGCAGAGAACGCTCTGAAGATTATATTATTTTTCGTTATTATCAGGCACTGTCTTCAATGGCTTGCAGGTTCCTGTCCAGAACGTCCAGCAAGGCGTCTCTCTGCGGATCCCGTGTTCCCCGGGTCCAGGCGGCGGCCAGAATGAGCTTTGACCGCGTTGCCCCGGGTGGGATCGAAAGAGGCAGAAAACGAACGCCAGGTATGGCGATGCGTGCTGTCCAGCGAGGAACAATCGCCAGACCGGTGCCCGTGGCAACAAGATTGACAATCGTGTGCTTTTCTTCCGCAATCTGGGCGATGCGGGCCGTCAATCCGGCGTCCATGAACAATTTGATCGTGAGGTCATGCGAATGCGGCCTGGACCTGCGGTCCGGAACGATAAGGGGAATATCGGCCAGATCCTCGATGACGATTTCACTCTGCTTCGACAAGGGATGGTCTGCTGGCAAAGCAACCACGGCCGTTTCGTAGAAAAGTGTCCGGAAATTAATTCGGGGATCGCGAATGTCCGGCGGACGACAGAAGGCGATATCAAGACTTCCGCTCAACAATTTTGGCAACAGATGGATGGTCTTCTGCTCAAAGAGTTGCACTTCAATGTGCGGGTGCTCGGCGCGGAAAAACTGTAAGAGCTGAGGCATCAGTCCCGCAGACGCGGAGTCGATCGCCCCGACCCGGAGTAGGGGCTTTTCATTTTTCCGGATGGCTCTGATCTTTTCTTCCAGCTGATCCGCCTGCGCGACCAGTGACCTGGCATCTTCCAGGATAGCGCTCCCTGCCGCCGTCAGCGAGACATTGCGGGTTGTTCTGAAAAAGAGTTTGGTATCGAGCTGGTTCTCAAGGATCTTGATCTGCCGTCCCAGGGACGCAGGCAGCATGTCCATCGACTGGGCGGCCCGGCCAAAATGCAATGTATCCGCGACGCTGAGAAAACATCTGAGCTGATAGATATTCACTGCGGACTCATGAACCCCAATTATTGCGACTTTGTATATAATCTTGTGCGCGTTGAGCCGTCCAGCAAATACCTCCTAACGTCGGGTCGAATTTTAAATGCGTCCGTCCAGTAGGTTATCCGGGCGGCGCTCCAGCAAATCCGGCAACCCAACCGGTTCCGAACATCCTCCGAGGATCAGAAAGAAACCATGAAACACTACAAGATCGCAGCCATCCCAGCGGACGGTATTGGGCCGGAGGTCATTGATGCGGGGTTGCAGGCTTTGGATGTGCTGGCACGTCGCGATGGCGGTTTCGCGCTGGATGTGACCCATTTTGACTGGGGCTCGGATCGCTACAAGAAAACCGGGGCGCTGATGCCGGACGACGGCACACAGCAGCTGAAGGGTTTCGATGCGATCTTTTTCGGTGCGGTCGGCGCACCGGACGTGCCGGATCATGTTACCTTGTGGGGCCTGAGATTGCCGATCTGCCAGGGGTTCGATCAATACGCGAACGTGAGGCCGACAAAGATCCTTCCAGGCATTTCCTCTCCATTGGAAGGCGTTGGTCCCGGCGATCTGGACTGGGTGATCGTTCGCGAGAATTCGGAAGGGGAATATTCCGGCCACGGTGGCCGGGCTCACAAGGGGCTCCCCGAGGAAGTCGGAACGGAAGTCGCCATATTCACCCGGGTCGGAGTGACCCGGATCATGCGGTACGCCTTCCGGCTTGCCCAGTCTCGTCCGCGTAAGCACCTAACAGTCGTGACCAAATCCAATGCGCAGCGCCACGGCATGGTCATGTGGGACGAGATAGCAGCCGAAGTCTCAAGGGAGTTTCCTGATGTGACTTGGGACAAGATGCTCGTCGATGCGATGACCGTACGCATGGTGAAAAAACCCAGAAGCCTCGACACGATCGTTGCGACCAACCTCCATGCCGACATTCTTTCGGACCTCGCTGGCGCCCTGGCGGGCAGCCTCGGCGTTGCCCCAACCGGCAATATCGATCCGGAACGCCGTTTCCCCTCCATGTTTGAGCCGATCCACGGATCCGCTTTCGACATAACCGGCAAGGGGATCGCCAATCCGGTTGCAACGTTTTGGACGGCCTCCCAGATGCTGGACCACCTTGGCGAACCGGACGCGGCGAGCCGCCTGATGCGCGCCGTCGAGAAAGTGTGTGCCGACGGGGTCTTGACGCCGGATGTCGGCGGAAAGGCCTCAACCCAGGACGTGACGGACGCGGTGTGTGAAGCCATCCGCATCGAGAACGCCTGATCACCATGAACAGTCCGGAAGCGCACGCATTTTTGCGCCAATTGCTTGAGGCGGCTATCACAGCGGCAGACCCGGCAAGAGTTCTGGCAAAGAAACTGCCAGAGAAACCGGAAGGAAAGTGTGTTGTCGTCGGGGCCGGAAAGTCTGCAGCGTCGATGGCGCGAGCCGTGGAACTTGCCTGGCCGGACGTCGACATTTCCGGTGTCGTCGTGACGCGCTACGGCCACTCCGTACCGACCGAACGCGTGAAGGTCCTGGAGGCATCGCATCCCGTGCCTGACGACGCCGGTGCGGCCGCCGCGCGCGAGATCCTCAAGACCGCATGCGAGGCTGGGCCCGATGATCTCGTTCTGGCGTTATTGTCCGGAGGTGGATCGGCGCTGATGCCGCTTCCCAAACCACCGCTGACGCTTGAAAACAAGATCCTGGTCCACCGCCTGCTCCTGCAATCCGGACTGGCAATTGAAGACATGAACCGGATCCGCAGGCGGCTCTCGCTACTGAAAGGCGGCGGACTGGCAAGAGCGGCCAAGCCAGCCCGTGTGGTGACATTGGCAATTTCGGATATTCCGGGAGATGATCCTGCAGCGATTGCCTCCGGGCCAACCCTGCCTGATCCGACCGCCCACGAGGATCTGTCACATCTTGTCGAGTGGCTTGGACCAGAATTGCCACAGGCGGCACGTCAAATTCTTCTGGAGCCATCGGAGCCTCAAACCGGGACCGAACCGGACTTTCGCCTGATAGCGACCCCGAGAATGTCGCTGAGTGCTGCCGCGGAAGTGGCCCTCGCGGCCGGAGTGACACCATTGCTGCTCGGAGATGCGATCGAGGGAGAGGCAAGGCATGCCGGAACCGTCATGGGCGGCATCGCTCTGTCCTGCGCCAGGCATGGAACGCCGGTCAAAAAACCCGCTGTGCTCCTGTCCGGAGGGGAAACGACCGTGACCATCGGAAAGAGCACTCCTGGCAGAGGTGGGCGAAACACCGAATATCTGCTGTCACTTGCCTTGGCGTTGAAGGGTGACAAGAGCATTCATGCCCTTGCAGCCGATACCGACGGCATCGACGGCACCGAAGAAGCAGCGGGAGCAATCATCGGGCCTGATACACTTGCACGAGCAGATGCCTTGGGACATGACGCACGCAGTTTTCTGGATTCGAACGACAGCTACAGTTTTTTCGACAGGCTCGACACCCTCGTCCGAACCGGACCGACCCTTACAAATGTAAATGATTTCAGGGCGATTTTAGTGTCTTGAGGTTTCGGAAATCGGTAAAACTAATCTGTGAGAAGGACGATGAAGTCAGTCGATTTGATCGTCCGCAACGCTGATCCAACTGCCGTAAGCCGACTGTCCGTTAGCGGCCCCTTTTCAGCCATTCCAAAGCTTGGACCAAAGGGGCAGGTCAGCGCCAGTAAAATAGCTCGCGAACACTCCTAAAACCCTCTTTTTCACCGTCGCTCAAAAAACAGACTACGCAGATGAATTTTGATAAATTCGGACCAATTTTGAATAGTATGATTATCTTCTACTTTTTGGCGCTGTCTTAAGCCATCCTCGTTGATCGCACTGAATTCTGGAAAAATTCGGGGATCTGCCAAAACTTCTTATCAAAACAAATACAATTCAATGGCTTGTTTGGATGTATGGTCACAACCTTGTACAAAAGCGGATGAGATTTGATATTCGGCGATAACTTTGGATATACTTGAGAATAACTGAGGAATTTCACGTACTTTTTGGGAAATAGGTAAGACGGCAAGATAGAGAAAGTGAGGCACTTTCTGGATGGAAAACTCGTAGAACACATTCATTTTGCAGACTTATTCGCCTCTGGCTCAACGCAAAAACCTCCGTCGCGGGAGGTTTAACCCGGCTTTAAGCATCAATTTATGCTTGTGGAAAACCCGCCTAGATAGACAGAATAAAAGATGTACAACCAAGTCTTCGGATCGTAAAACAGGTCCTGTTAGCAGCTCGGACGGCCCTTATGTGGAAGTCAGGACCGTCCGAGCCTAGCGAACACCAAACTCGTCCTTTGATGTCCGCATAAGGAGACCCCTACAAACTCCAATTTGTGTCTGTATTGGCCGTATCAGCTTTCGGCAGGCTGATGCGTTTTTAGCTGAATCGCGCCGAAAATGCGGCCAACACGACCAACTTTCAACAATCATCAACAACATTGAGGGCGTTCTTCTTTGAGAACGTTAACGACCCATGACGTCTACATCTTCTGGTGTGGGACGGGCACCATGGGGGCAGGCTCCGATGGAGCTTGTCACCAACTATGCCCAGATCAAGACCGTCGTCGAACAATCCCCATCGCTCCGATCCGCTTTCAGCCGGTTGAAGGCGGAGGGACTGATCACCGTTAAATATGACGCATTCGCCAAGTCCTGGAAGAAGGTGCAGGCGAACAAGGCCAAAAAGGCTTCAACGAACACGGTCGTGGAGAAGCCCGTAGGAAATCAGGAAACTTCGGACACACAACCCAAAGGCCGAAAGCCCCTTCCTGAGATCAACAAATTCACAGTTCCAACCGGCTCCGACGGAGTGAGGGATCAATGGTGAAAACTGTCCACATTGTCATGCAGGGCAAAGGCGGTGCCGGCAAAAGCCTAACATCCTCCATGCTCGTCCAATATCTCCGCTACACTGATCACACTGTGCAGGCAATCGATCTGGACCCAACCACACCAACGCTTTCTGCAATCAGGGCTTTGAATGCGCTACCGATCCAAATCATGGGCGGTGACGATATCAATCCACGTCTTTTCGACCATGTCATGACGCGGATTTTCGAGAGCCAGGAAAAGACCCACACTGTTATCGACACCGGTACTTCCTCGTTCATTGCGACCTGTTCGTATCTCGCTGAAAACAACGCCTTCGATCTCCTGCAGAGCTTCGATGTCCGGGTTTTCATTCATTGTCCGGTCTGTGGCGGAGCTGCACTCGACGACACATTCAACAGCCTGCTTGCAATTCTCAGTCATTTCCCGGCCGTACCGGTGGTTGTCTGGTTGAACGAATTCTTCGGCCCTGTTGCAAGCGAAGGGCGGGGCTTTGAAGACAGTAAGATCTACCAGGACAACAAGGACCGTATTGCGGCGGTCATGTGCCATCCGAAGGTCCAGGCCGGCACGTTCGGCGAAGACATCCGGGCGATGATGGGAGCCAAACTGACCTTCGATGAAGCCATCCGGTCGAACGACTTCAACGTCATGGCCCGCCAGCGCCTGAAAATCTATTGGTCCAAGGCGATTGAACGCCTGGACGGTGCCGCATTCCTTGACGGACATTCTGCGGAAGCAGCTGAATGAGTGCCGCCGCTGTCCAACACATCGAGCCCACCGCTTCCGAACAATGGACACAGATGTCGCTTGAAGAGGCTATCGAGATTGCCCACCGGGAAACCGGGATTTCCTATCAGAAGGATGATCCGGTTCTGGCCGTCGTCTCAATCCTGAATGCCTTCGGAGATCGTCTCCAGGGCCTTCTTGAAGTCGAGCGGAAACGGGTTTCCGATCAGTTCCAGAATGACGTTTCTGGGGTCAACGAGGCGATCGACCACAAGGTCGACGATGTCGCGAACACCATTCAGAAATTCGCGCAGAACCTCGGCAACGACAATATCCAGACAGTCGTCTCGGCGGTCGCACAGCATGCCGTTGAGTCCGACAAAATCACCCGGACGATCCGCAAAGCCTTCTACGGTTTCAGCGCCCTTGCCTTCACCAACTGGATGGCCGTCGCGGCCTTCTATCTCATCCTGAAATAAAAGGTTTTTTGAAAATGCCTACGACCAAGAGACTCGGACTCCGCCTGACGCCTCCCGCTAAAGTTGATTTTAGCAAGACTGCTATCAAAACGTTTCTCGCCGCGTCGATGCTGTTTCCAGCGCGCGCGATGGCGCAGGACTGGTCCGCACCAGCGACAAGCATGTTGGAATCCCTGGAAAGTGGTCTGGTCAGCGTTGCCGCGCCGGTGATCGGCGTCGGCGTCATCATCTATGGCATCTGGGCCATGGTCACGGGTCGCATCGACATCATGCGGCTGGCTCAGCTGGTTGGCGCCGGGGCTCTGGTGATCTTCGGGCCGACCGCGCTTCGCGCCCTCCTTTCGACAGCTTGAGGAGGCGGCAAGCCATGAAAGCGCAAAGTCCCATCGCTCTCCACATTCAAGAGCCGTTAAAAATCCTTGGCATGCCACCGCTCCACGCTGCCCTGGTGATGATCGGCGAACTCCTGCTTGCGACCACTGGTGGGATCCTGGCCGGGAATGCTGTGGGCTTTGCGCTTGCCGTTCTGACAACGCCACCCGCCATTGGCTGGATCATTCTTCTGCGCAGGCGTGAGCCGCACTGTGAATCTCTACTGCTGCATCCGGCAACGTTCTTTCAGGCAAAGAAGTTTCGCCGACTGGTCGCTGGCTACCCGCTCAAAATCACAAAAAAGAAGGTCGCACAATAATGCTGCTTGGCACCTTTTTGACAGGCGTTGCCGCGGTGGGCGCTGCAAGTCTCGTCAGTCCGAAATCCCGAAAATACCTGCTCGGCGACGTGGAACAGGACTGGCTCGCGAATGAACTGGAATTCGATCAGCTGCTGGCCGATGGCCAGACGGTTTCGTTGAAGGACGGCTCGTTTGTTCGGGTGTCCGGGTTCAGCGCCAATGAGACAAATTCGGCTTAACGGATAGAGGAGGATT
>NZ_CXWE01000016.1 GCF_001404515.1 Roseibium album | reverse complement strand
CGGCGATTTCGAGGCCGGTTTCCGGCTCTGTATCGACCGGTTCAGGGAAATCTTCAGGTAGGACCTTTCAGTCTTCCTGAAGCAGTCGCCCGGTGCCCTCTCCCGGCACCGGGCGTTTTTTTTGGGTTTCTTGCAGGCGCCATTGTTATGCAAACGGATAAACGCCGGCAAAATAGGGATGCAGATGCGCCAGACCAACATAGGCGAACAGACCGACGAGCAATCTGATCAAGGTGCCGCCGGGGTTTGAAAGTTGGGTCAGGTGAGCGGCCCTGGCGGCATTCAACTGCCGTGACCAGTCTTCGCCCATTTCCCGCTTGCGCCGCCTGTCGATGAGTTTCATGCCTAGAAGGGAGAATATGGCGAACGCTCCGAACAGGATCGCATGTGCAAGATTTCCGTTTGGAACCAGGTGTGCGATCGACCACAGGAACAGTGCGACAAGAATAGGATGTCGCATCCATCGGACGATACCCGGCCTTTGCGGATCGAAGCGCTCGTTATGTGCACCGCCAAAGGAAAACGGATTTGGTACGGCAACACCGAATGCCGCAATCAGGCAGGCCGGTAGCATCGCGATGATCGGAACCCAGTTTTGCCAGGGCTCCCAACTCCAGAGCTCGACATAAGGCGCTGCTTGCGCCGCTTCTATCATCCACCACAGGATTGCCAGGGAAAGCAGCGAGTAGGCAGCGGAAAAGCCGCGGGGGGTCAGAAACCTTACCAGAACCGGGCGGACCGGTGGCCGGACGAGCACCATATGCGAGGCAAAGAAGACTGCGAAGGCAGCCGTATAGTTGATCCAACCATTTTCAAGCATTGCGTTTTCCGGATTTGACTGGTGTTGGTGCAGATTCAGGGAGGGAATGTTTTATGAATGTTACAGTCAAGTTTTTTGGGCAGACTTGACGATTGTCAAGACATTCGCGCCTCAAGCCTGTGACCATGCCTCTCTCCAGGTTGTCGCTCGCATGACGGGCAGGTGACCTCATTGCTGGAATTCCACCACGAGGCACGTTCATGGCCGCAGCCCTCCATTCACCAGACGTCAAAGGACCGCGCCGGTTCCCAACGGTCCTGACGGCCGGTTTCCGATTCTACTTTCTGTCTGCCGGCCTGTTTGCAGTATTCTCAATGCTCGCCTGGACGCTCTGGCTGGCAGCACAAGCGGCCGGTGGTGATGTTGCGACGGTTCCGATGTCGATGGCTCCGCATCTGTGGCATGCCCACGAAATGCTTTACGGCTATACGGTTGCGGTCATGGCCGGCTTCTTTATCACTGCTGTTCCGAACTGGACAGGCACCAGGGAGGCAGGCAGGGTATTTGTCACGGCCAGTGGTTGCGTCTGGTTGTCGGGGCGTCTGGGCATCTGGTTTTCAGGGGTTTTCGATCCGGTCGCCGTAGGCCTAGTTGATCTTGCCTTCATTCCGATATTGTCGACTGCAATTCTCGGGCGCCTTGCAAAAAAGTCCCAGGCGAGAAACATGATCTTCCTGTTTCTGCTCACGGCGCTCTTCCTCGGCAATCTTCTGATGCATCTCGACTGGATCGGCTGGAGCAACAATACTGCGGAAGCCGGTGTACGGGTTGGCATTTTCGCAAGCGCCGCAATGATCGCAATTGTCGGCGGCCGGGTTGTTCCGGCCTTTACCCGCAACGCGCTCAACCGTGAGGGCTACGGGGTCTCCCTGCCGCAATCAAATGCCTGGCTGGATCGGGCCGGTATTCTCCTTGCGCTTTTGGCGACACTTGGAAGCCTTCCCTTCGTACCGGAGGTTCTGTTCGGATCGGTCTGTTTTGCAGCCGGAGGAGTAAACCTGGTGCGTTTGTCGGGTTGGCGGGGATGGGCCGTGCGCAAGAGCCCGATCCTGTGGATCCTGCATGTTGCCTATCTTCTGCTGGCGGTTGGCTATCTCCTTTATGGCAGCGCGCTGATGCTGTCATTTATGAGCGAAACCGCGGCTCTTCATCTGCTTGCGGCAGGCGCAATCGGCAGCATGACACTCGCCATGATGACCCGGGCATCGCTCGGGCACAGCGGAAGGCCGCTCAAGGTTTCCCGACCGATCGCACTTGCCTACCTGATGGTCGTCGCAGCAGCTCTCACCCGCAGTTTTGGATCGCTCGCTTTCGATTATTTCCCGGTGATGCTGGTGTCCGGTTTTTTGTGGACCGGAGCTTTTGCACTATTCGCCTGGGTCTACTTTCCGATCCTTGCCATGCCCAGGCCTGCAAGCCGGTCTGATTGACCCGGGTACGGTATCGCCGCGGACGGTGGTGCGGCGGACAGGTCAAATTCAGCGGCACTTGACTATCGTCAAGACTCTCTCCGGCGCGAAAGCGGAATATCGCGGCAACGTCAGACAAGACACATGTCGGAGCGCTCGAAGTGCGTCCACTTTTTCACATACTCGGTCTCTTCATACTGCTTGCCGGCCTGGCATTGCCGATGTCGCATGGCTCTGTTGCCCTTGCCGCCGATGGACTGGTCGCCACCTTTTTGGCCAAGGTTCAGCCGGAGGATATGGTCCCTGGCGCCGACAGTTTCGGCGCTTTGCGGGAAGATGTTCCGGTCGTCCCCGCTCTCAAGCGCGGGGAAACCATCGGTTGGGTTTTCCTGACATCCGACTTTGTTTCAACCACGGGATATTCAGGCAAGCCGATTCACACACTCGTCGGCGTGGATCAGGATGCGTTCGTCACCGGTGTCCGGTTGGTCAAGCATTCCGAACCGATCGTGCTGATCGGTATTCCGGACTCGAAAATCAGGGCGGTTACGGAAGGTTACGCGGGTCTTGATCTCAGGCAGGAAGCCGAAAGCGGTGGCTCCGCGCACGAACTCGATATCATTTCCGGTGCCACTGTCACGATCATGGTGATCGACGATTCCATCGTTCGCTCCGGGCTAAAGGTTGCCCGTGCTCTCGGTCTTGGTGGCCTTGCTCCTGAAATTGCCGACAAGGGCCCGAAGAAAGAGATTGATACCGGCCACCGGGACATTCTTGACTGGATGACATTAACGGGCGACGGCTCCGTGCGCCGCATGTCACTCGATGTTGCCCAGGTGAATGCAGCCTTTTCCAGGCAGGGCGATCCGCGCGCAGTCGCCCGCCCGGAACCCGGGCCTGAAACAGACACTTTCATTGATCTCTACATGGCACTTGCCGATGTGCCCACGATCGGCCTGTCATTGCTGGGGGAAGCTGAATACTCCAATTTGAAGAAGCGCCTCAAGGAAGGTGAGCACGCGCTGCTGGTAATGGGGCGCGGGCGGTATTCCTTCAAGGGATCTGGCTATGTCCGGGGGGGCATCTTCGACAGGATCCAGATGATCCAGCACGACGTTTCTGCCCGGTTCTTCGACAAACAGCAGGCCCGTGTCGGCGGGGTTGTCGCCGAAGGTGCGCCCACTTTCACCGAGATGGACCTCTTCATCATCCCGGCAGATATCGGCTTTGACCCGGCCAGGGATTTCCGCCTGCAGCTCCTCGTGCAGCGTGCTGTCGGGCCGATCGACAAGGTTTTTCTGACATTCGACCTCGGATACCAGTTGCCGGACGTTTACCTGAAAACCGTCCCGGAGACGGTGGAGACGGTCCAGCAGACGACTGCCGGAAACGATACGACCAAAGTCAGTGGTGCGGAGGAACTCTGGAAACGGATCTGGAAGGGGCGCGTATTCGACATCAGCGTGCTCGCAGCAGCGATGGGCGTGCTGACCCTGGTGTTCTTTTTCCAGATGCAGGTGACGAAAAACGAACGTTTCACGTTCTGGTTCCGCATCGGTTTCCTGACATTCACGCTTGTCTGGCTCGGCTGGTTTGAAAATGCGCAGCTTTCCGTCGTCAACGTCCTTGCATTTTTCTCCTCGATAACCAGTGAATTCAGCTGGGATGCGTTCCTGATGGACCCGCTGGTGTTTCTTCTCTGGTTCTCGGTGGCAGCGGCACTTCTGTTCTGGGGACGGGGCGCATATTGCGGCTGGCTATGCCCCTTCGGTGCCCTGCAGGAGCTGACAAACCGTCTCGCTAAACTGTTCAGGGTTCCGCAGATCGAGGTTCCCTGGGGTCTGCATGAACGTCTGTGGCCACTCAAATACATGATCTTCCTCGGCTTGTTCGGACTGTCCCTCTATTCGCTGGACGTTGCCGAACACTACGCAGAGGTCGAACCGTTCAAGACAGCGATTATCCTGAAGTTCCAGCGTGCCTGGCCATTTGTCCTGTTCGCGGTTGCCCTGCTGGTCGCAGGACTGTTCATCGAGCGTTTCTATTGCCGGTACCTGTGCCCGCTGGGTGCGGCACTTGCCATTCCGGCAAGGCTTCGGATGTTCGACTGGCTGAAGCGCTACCGCGAGTGTGGCAATCCCTGCCACCGCTGCGCCAAGGAATGCATGGTCCAGGCCATTCATCCGGAAGGCAACATCAATCCAAACGAGTGTCTGAACTGCCTGCATTGCCAGGTTCTCTATCAGCACGATCAGAAATGTCCCGTCTGCATCAAGAAGCTCGCCAAGAGGCGGCGTTTCGAAAAGCAAACCGGGCTTGTACAGCCGGAGGCGTCCGCCAAATCGGAAGAGCCGGCTCCGGTTCGATAAACACCTTCACAGGCCATAAGGAGATTAGCCATGAAGGAGAAGGAAAATAATCTGGGCATGTCCCGCCGAGATCTGTTGGGCGGTACCGCAAAGACAGCCGTGGTGGCAGGCGTGGGAGCGGTTGCTGTTAGCGGCGCCAATCCCGCCTTTGCCCAGGGTGATCATCAGAAATTCGAAATGGCGCCGGGTGAACTCGACGAATACTACGGCTTCTGGTCCTCCGGGCAGGCGGGAGAGTTGCGTATTCTCGGTGTTCCGTCGATGCGCGAGCTGATGCGGGTACCGGTTTTCAATCGCTGTTCGGCGACAGGTTGGGGACAGACCAACGAGTCCCTGAAAATCCTGACCGAAGGTCTCCTTCCCGAAACGAAGGCTTATCTCGCGGCTCAGGGCAAGGTCACCTACGACAACGGCGATCTGCACCATCCGCACATGTCTTTCACGGATGGCACGTATGACGGGCGCTACATCTTCGCCAACGACAAGGCGAATACGCGCGTTGCCCGCATCGACTGCAACACGATGAAATGCGACAAGATCATCGAGATCCCCAATGCGCATGACATCCACGGAATGCGGCCGCAGAAATATCCGCGCACGGGCTACATCTTCGCCAACGGCGAGCATGAAGCGCCGCTCGTGAACGACGGCAAGATCCTGGATGATCCGTCACAATACTCGTGCATTTTCACCGCCATCGACGGCGACGAGATGAAGGTCGCATGGCAGGTGATCGTGTCGGGTAACCTCGACAACACCGACGCCGACTATCAGGGCAAATACGCGTTTTCCACCAGCTACAACTCGGAAATGGGCACCAACCTTGCCGAAATGACCGAGAGCGAACTGGATCATGTTGTTGTCTTCAACATCAAGGCGATCGAGAAAGCAGTTGCGGCCGGCGATTATCAGGAAATGAAGGGTGTCCCTGTGGTTGATGGCCGCAAGGAAGCCAAGTCACAGTTCACACGATACATACCGATCCCCAACAGTCCGCATGGCTGTAACGCGGCACCGGACAAGAAGCATATCGTCATCAACGGCAAGCTGTCCCCGACGGTTTCCATCATCGATGTCACCAAGGTGGACGCACTGTTTGCCGACGATGCCGACCCGCGCTCCGCGGTCGTGGGCGAACCGCAGCTCGGCCTCGGTCCGCTGCACACCGCTTTCGACGGTCAGGGCAATGCCTTCACGACGCTGTTCCTGGACAGCCAGGTTGCGAAGTGGAACATCGACAAGGCCATACGCGCCTATGCCGGTGAGGAAGTCGACCCGATCATATCAAAGGTCGATGTGCATTATCAGCCGGGTCACAACTCCACTTCCATGGGTGAAACCGCGGAAGCGGATGGCAAATGGCTGATTTCGATGAACAAGTTCTCCAAGGACCGCTTCCTGAATGTCGGCCCGCTGAAACCGGAGAACGAGCAGTTGATCGACATCTCCGGCGATGACATGAAGGTCGTTCACGACGGCCCGACATTCGCCGAGCCGCATGACAGCATCATCGTTCACCGGTCCAAGGTGAATCCGGCAATCGTGTGGGACCGGTCCGATCCGATCTTCCAGGACGCAATCAAGCAGGCCGAGGCCGATGGTGTCGATCTGGAATATGCCGAAGACGTCATCCGCGACGGCAACAAGGTCCGGGTCTACATGCACTCGGTCGCTCCTACCTTCAGTCTTGAAAAGTTCACGGTGAAGCAGGGTGATGAAGTGACGGTCTATGTCACGAACATCGACGACATCGATGATCTGACTCATGGCTTCTGCCTGTCGAATTATGGCGTGGCCATGGAAGTGGCCCCGCAAGCAACGGCTTCGGTAACGTTCATTGCAGAACGTCCCGGCGTGCACTGGTTCTACTGCCAGTGGTTCTGCCATGCGCTTCACATGGAAATGCGTGGTCGCATGTTCGTTGAGCCAAGAGGAGCCTGATCCATGCAACGCGCCCTGAATGTCCTGACCGGAGGACTGGCTTTGTTTTGTTCGGCATTGGCGGTCTGCGGATCGCTGGCTGCCGCTGAACAGCTGGTTCCGGCAGAGCAGGGCGCCTTGCGCGAGGCAATCGAAAATGCGCAGGCCGGGGACGTTCTCCGGCTTGCTCCGGGAGATCACTCCGGTCCGGTGACGGTGGACAGATCGATCACCCTGACTGGCGAGGGCCTGGCAAGCATCGTCGGCAATGGAACCGGCAGCGTGATCACGGTCACCGCCCCGGACGTCACTGTCCAGGGGTTGACGCTGACCGGCTCGGGTCTTTCCCAAGAGACGCTTGACGCCGGGGTGAAACTCACGAAACAGGCTCACCGGGCGGTCGTTCGTGACAACAGGATACTCAACAATCTGACGGGAGTGGATGTTCACGGAGCCCGCAAGGCGACTGTTTCGAACAATCTGATTGAAGGTCGTCGAGACCTGCGCGTCAACGAACGTGGCAACGGCATTTACGTGTGGAACGCGCCGCACCTGCTGGCGGAATACAACACCATCCGTTTTGGCCGGGACGGGGTCTTCGTCAATACCAGTCACAAGGATACGTTCCGCAACAACCGCTTCGAAGATCTGCGGTTCGCTGTCCACTACATGCATGGCAACAGCGGTGTGATCGAGGGCAATGTCTCACGGAACAATGATATCGGCTATGCGCTGATGTTTTCCGATCGCCTGAAGATTAGAAACAACGTTTCTATCGGAGACCGCAACCACGGGCTGATGCTGAACTACGCCAACCGGGCCGAGATCGCCGGCAATATGGTCTCGGGCGGCGGTGAAAAATGCCTCTTCATGTACAATGCCAACAAAAACACAGTTACGGACAACCGGTTCGAGGGGTGTCCGATTGGTGTGCATTTCACGGCCGGGTCCGCCAAGAACCTGTTTCAGGGCAATGCATTCATCCGCAACAGGACGCAGGTCAAATATGTGGGCAGCCGCGACCTGGACTGGAGCACCGACGGACGCGGAAATTTCTGGAGTGACCACGCCGCCTTCGACATGAACGGTGACGGGCTTGCCGATACGGCCTACCGGCCGAACGATCTGATCGATCAGGTCTTGTGGACCCAACCTTCCGCCAAGTTGTTGATGGGCAGTCCCGCAGTGCAATTGTTGCGCTGGACTCAGTCCCAGTTCCCGGCGCTTCTGCCCGGCGGAATTGTCGACAATGCACCACTGATGCAGCCGCCGGACCGCAAAGACCCCATTTCAGGAGTTCAGGGATGACGAATTCCACGCTGACCGTTCAGTCGGTCACCAAGCGCTTCAAGAGCCATATCGCAGTCGATCGGGTGTCATTTGCGCTGAGGCCGGGCGAGCGTGTTGCGCTGCTTGGCCACAATGGAGCCGGCAAGACCACCTTGTTCAAGATGGCACTCGGATTTCTAAAGCGTGACGAAGGCGACATTGCGGTCATGGGAGCCGCTCCCGGCAGCAATTCGGCCCGCCGGGTAACAGCTTATCTACCTGAATCCGTTGCGTTTCCAGCTGCATTGACGGGTGAGGAAATCGTTCGGTTCTATGCGCGTCTGAAAGGTGCAAATGCCGGCGGTGCCCTTGAACTTTTGGAACGGGTGGGACTGGAGGATGCCGCCAGGAGGCGGGTCGGCACCTATTCAAAGGGCATGCGCCAGCGGCTGGGTCTGGCCCAGGCGTTGATCGGGAAGCCGAAATTTGTTCTCCTTGACGAACCGACAACCGGTCTTGATCCGATATCCCGTCAGAACGTTTATGAACTGATCGGTGAGGTCGCTGAACAGGGTGCGACGGTTCTCTTGTCTTCCCACGCATTGACCGAACTGGAAGCTCGAACTGACCGGATCCTGATCCTTTCGAAAGGACAGTTGGTCGCCGATGATGAATTGGGGACACTGCGGGCACAGGCCGGTCTGCCGATCCGGCTGAAGGTCTGGACCAAACCGGGGGCGGTCCGGGAAGTCGCCGAGCAACTTGGTGCAGGCAAGATGAACGGCACGTCCGTGGAACTCGATTGCGGCCTCGACGACAAGGTTCGCACGCTGTCGGCCATAAGTGCACTCGGCAATCTGGTCGAGGACGTTGATGTTCACGCTCCGAGCCTGGACGATGTCTATCGTCATTTTTCAAATACAGCCCAGAAGGAGGCATAAGACATGCTCTCCCGTGTCCTGACAATTGCTGCCCAGGAAATCCGGATTGGCATCCGCAATCGCTGGATCCTCCTGGCAACCCTGATCCTGGCGGTCTTTTCCCTGGCACTCGCCCTGCTCGGCTCTGCGCCGGCCGGATCGCTTGGCGTGGACCGCCTGACGATCACAGTCGCTTCGCTGGCGAGCCTTTCGGTTTATCTCGTGCCGTTGATCGCCTTGCTCCTTGCCTTTGACGCGATCTGCGGAGAGATCGAGCGCGGCACGCTGCTCATGACGTTCTCCTGTCCAATATCACGGCCGGAGTTCCTGCTGGGCAAGGCCATCGGTCATACTCTGGTCCTGACCTTCGCTCTGGTGATTGGCTATGGCATGACCGCTGCTCTGCTGGTTTCGACGGGAACCGGTTCGCTGGCCGGGCTCGCAGACTTTTCCCGGTTGATTGCAACATCTGTGTTGCTTGGCGTCTGCTTCCTTGCAATCGGTTACGTGCTGAGTTCGTTGACCCGTCAATCGGGTACGGCTGCGGCTGCCGCGATCGCCGCCTGGCTTGTTCTTGTCGTCCTGTATGACCTGGCGCTCCTCGGTGCGCTGGTGGCAAATCCCAGCGGGATCTTTGCTTCCCAGGTCTTTCCATATGCCGTGCTGCTCAATCCGGCAGATGCGTTCCGTCTTTTCAATCTCGCAGCGCTGGGTGCGAGCGATCTGGTCGGCGGCATGGCCGGTGTCTCCGAGGCGTTGCCATTCGACCCTGTTTTGGCTCTCGCATCTCTCGTCTTGTTTGCCGGCATGGCATTGACGGCATCGGCAGTTCTCATTCGGAGGATAACGCCATGAAACGGCACGTTCTGTTGTTCCTCGCACTCGGGTTGCTGGCCGGATGCCAGGAAGACGTGGAAATTGCGAGACCGGCAGCTTTGGAGCTGACCCCGGAGGCGGCGGGGCACTATTGCCAGATGACGGTTCTGGAACACGATGGTCCCAAGGCGCAGATCCACCTGACCGGTAACCCGTTTCCCTTCTGGTTCACCCAGGTGAGGGATGCGGTCGCATTCATGCATTCACCTGAGGAACCGAAGAACATTGCCGCAATTTATGTAAATGACATGGACAATGCGGACAGCTGGAAGGAGCCGGGATTTGACAACTGGATTGAAGCCGAGGCGGCCTGGTTCGTCGTGGAAAGCAAACGGGCCGGGGGCATGGGCGCGCCCGAGACGATACCGTTCGGAACTGAAGAAGGCGCACAGGGATTTGCAGCGGCCAATGGCGGTCGGGTTCTTCGGCTTGATGATATCCCGGTTGACTACGTTCTGGCGCCGGTCGAACTCTCGTCGGCCGACCAGTTGACGCACGGCACATCGGGCGAGGCGGCAAAATGACAGGGGAACCCGCATCGGCAGGGCGCATGAACAGAAGGCGTTTCATCAAGATCTGTGCCGTGGTTTCTGCAGGCACAATCCTGCCATCGACGATTGCACGGTCCGCACCTGACCTGCATCGCTGGAAAGGGATCGCTCTTGGGGCGGGTGCGGAAATCAATCTTGTTCACGAAGATCGCGCGAAAGCGCTGGATTTGTTCCGGCTTGTCGAAGCTGAAATCCGGCGGCTGGAGCAGGTTTTCAGCCTCTATCGTCAGGACAGCGAGCTTGTCCGGCTCAACAGCAACGGCCGCCTGCAGGCTCCATCCCTGGACATGGTCACCCTGCTCGGGCAGGCACACCGCATCCACACGCTGACGGGCGGCGCGTTTGATCCGACAGTACAGCCGCTGTGGGCATACCATGCGGAACTGGCAGCACATGGCGTCACGCCGGAAGGTGCAGAGGCAGAAAACGGCAGGCTGCAGACAATCCTGAACAACATCGGCTTTCAGCACGTCAACTATGAACCGGGAATTGTCGAATTCCGTCGCAAGGGCATGGCACTCACCCTGAATGGCATCGCTCAAGGCTACATCACCGACAAGGTCGCCGCCTTGTTGAGGTCGAGGGGATGCAGGGACCTGGTCGTTGACCTTGGCGAGATTTCGGCAACCGGACATGCCGGGGCTGAAGGAGAACCGGCCAGAAATGGCTGGCCATTGACACTCCGCCCCGATCCGGCACGTCCATCGGCACAGGTCAGGGTCGAGCTTGTTGATGCCTCTGTGGCCAGTTCGGCCAGAACGGGAACGACGTTCGACGAGACCGGCAGGTCATCTCACATTCTCGATGCGAGGACGGGTCTTCCGGTCAGAAGTGATCTGGAAGCAGCGAGCGTGATCGCGCGTTCGGCCGCATTTGCCGACGGGCTTTCCACGGCAGCCCTCGTTTGTGGTGAGCAGCGACTTGCCGATGCGCTCGGTCATGTTCAGGAAGCGAAGGCGTTTGTTGTGAGAAGCACCGGCACGGCAGGCTGGCTGAACGGGCGAAGCGGTTGAAATCACGCTTGAAAGAACTTACCCCAAAAGCCGTTTCCCGGGACGGCTTCTGGGGCTAATAAATTTCTGCTTGGAAACATGTTCTAAAAACATCATTACGTTGCGTTAGTAAACAGTTTCCTAATTTTAACGTTAAGATTGAGAGTTCAAGAAATCCCTTGAATTTTGCGGGGTCCGCACCAGTGGAGGGCATTTCGCGGATACTCATTTGCCGTCGGCTTCGTCCATGAGACCACGTATCCATTTTGCGGCCCACCACGTAGCGGGTATGCCCAGCGGTATGCTGAGCCAAACGGACATGACGGGTGAGATTGCCGGAAAGCCGAGCGCGATTCCGATCAGACCGAGGAGGAACAGGTTGATCGCGACCGCTCCGGCTGCAAACGGATAAAACACAATGGCCAATTTTTTGACAGACCAGGTATTGTCGACCTCGGTCATGCGGCTTCGCTCCTGATTGACGCGTTGCGCAGCGAGTTTGCAATCAGTTCGGGGATAAACGCGGCCTGTCCGATGCAGGGCAGCCGTACGCCCTGATAGCCGGCCGAATCCAGCGCCAGGGGGATATCTTCACGCACGTGCCCACCGGGTGCCGCAAAGAACGGTATTTCAACTGTCTGTTGATGACTGCCCGCTGCAGCTGACGCTAGATGAGGCGGCTCTTCGAGAAAACCGGTTCTGATGTCCCGAACAGGCAATACCCGGCGCAATGCGGTTGCAAACCGGTAGGTACATCTTGCAGCACGTGAACCGTTCGGGGACCCGTGTGCTGCGATGAGAATATCGGTAGCCTCCAGCAACCAGTTTCGCCGTTCGATAGCTCTGCATAACATCCTTGCAGTCAGTCCGGGCAATTCAGGAAGTGTTCCCAGAGGCGGCAGCTGGTAGGCGCTGAAGTTGGCAAGACGCGCGGGGAGGGCGGTTTGGGTGAACCAGCCATCGGTCATGAAAAGGGGAAAGACGAGCGGTGTGCCCGCGCATGCATCGATGGCCCGTTCCAGCGTGTCCGGTGCCGCCAGGGTCGCGGAACGGATCACCCAGCCATCGAGTTGACGAGCGACCTGTCGCGCAAGGACGTTCAGATGATCCTCGCCCGCCTGCGGCCTCGAAGGCTGACCGTGCGATACGATCAGGGCCTCAGTGACTGGTTCCTTCGGAGAAGGTGATCTTGTTCCAGACATTGTATTTTCCCGAAGGTTTGCGCATGGGCAGACGCCGGACTTCTTTCAGCGTGTCCGCGTCATAGACGATTACCGCGCCGTCATCCTCCCAGATGGACACCAGTGCATGGCTGCCGTCGCGCGTGAATTCGACATGGGCCACGGTCGCGCCTTCTTCCGGCCGGAGCGTTTTGACGATCTCCAGGCTCCCCTTGTCGATCACGTGCATGACGTCCTTGTTCGGACCGAAGAAAACATCCACCCAGACATAGGGTGAGTTTTCGTGGCTGCGCATGAAGAAGCCGGGACCGAGCGTCTCGATCTGCTTCACCGTTTTCCAGGTCTTCATGTCGATCACCGAGACCGTGCCGTCCTTGAGATGCGGCGTCGCCATGACGGTCGTGTCGCCGTATTTCCAGGTGATACCCGATCCCAGATGGGGCATGCCGGGCAGATCCAGATCGGCGATCTTGTGTCCGATGACAAGGTCGATCACCTGACCGCCGTCGCCACTTCGCGATGCGCCCATGACATACTCGTAGCTCTGGTCGAAGAAGAAATCGTCCAGATAGTCTGGAGTGGTGATTTTGCGAACCGGAAACGGCTTCGTGTGACGTGCCGGACCCTCGATGCGCCAATCGTGGGCGAAGCCGTAATGTGGCGGGTTGGGGCCATAAAACACTTCCCAGATTTCCGGCACGTCTTTCAGGGCCAGTACGAAGCTTTCGCGTGGCGGGGCCTGATAGACGGCGGAGATCCTGCTCGGAGTTCCATCCTTGCCCTTGATCTCCTGAACGGCGGCGACGCTCAGGTCTTCAGTTGAAAGAATTGTGAGCGTGTTCGGCAGATAGTTGGCTACCGCCACCCAGTTGCCGTCATGGCTCATGGCGATGTTGCGGCTGTTAAGACCCGCCCGGATGCGTCCGACTTCCTGAAGAGAGTAGAGGTCGTATTTCTGGACCCAGCCGTCCCGGGACATGATGAAGACATATCGGCCGTTCGGACTGAATTTCGGTCCGCCGTGAACGGCAAAAGGTGTCGGGAACCGGTCGAGCGTTTCGAAAGTATCGCCATCCAGCACACTGACATGATGATCGCCTGTTTCCACGACGAGCGTGATGTTGAACGGATCGGACGACCAGACAGGTTCGTCCGCCGGCCGATACTCAGGATTGAGTTCGCGGCTTGCCATGATTTCTTCGGTACCCCAGGGGGGGACGTCGTCGAGCGGTTGTTTCAGGTAAGCCGAAAGCGCGTCAATCTGTTTGTCGCTCAACAGGTCGCCGAAGGCAGGCATCTGCGTTGCTTCGCGGCCATCGCGGATCACCGAGATCAGATTGGGGCCGCGCATCCGGCCAAGCGTCTGCGGGATCAATGCGGGACCAATGCTGCCCAGACGGCCGGAACCGTGGCACTCTTGGCAGTTGTCCGCATAGTCCTGTGCCGGATCCGCCAGAGGTGTGGAAACCGCGATCAGGAGCGCGCTAAGCGAAACGATGAGCCGGATCATGGCGTTTTCCTCTGAATGGGGTCACGGTCAGGCGGTCGAAAGCATCGTCCAGCACGCCGATCTCGCTATCGCTGAGATAACAGGCCGGGTCTTCGGCCCAGGGATCGCCTGTGAGCTGAAGCGCACGAATGCGCGTGTTGCCGCCACAGACATCCTTGAGCGCGCAGGCACCGCACCGGCCCTTGAGTGGCCGCGGCCGCGTCCTGAGTTGCGCCAACATGGGATCGTCGCCGGTCCAGAGCGCTGAAAAAGGATCGGTCTTGACGCTGCCGACCGTGTAATCGGACCAGTAGGTGTCCGGATGCACGTTGCCGAGCGTATCGATGTTCGCGACGCCGAGACCTGCGGAATTGCCGCCCCAGGCCACAAGATGTGTCCTGACGTGATCTGCCGTTGCATCATCGAACTTTTCGCGGACCCAGTTCAGGAAATAGACCGCATCGGCATCATTGTTGCCGGTTACGATATCAAGTCTTCGTCCACCATTGACACCGGCCCATGCTCTCTCGAGCAGAAGATCCATCGCCCAGCGGGAGCGTTGATGCTCGGCGTCTTCACCGCGGTTCTTGTCTCCGCGCCCTGCATAGACCAGGTGAGAAAGATAGAATTTGTCGACGCCTTCGTCATCGCAGAGTTTCAGCAGGTTTGGCAGGTGCTTGTGATTGCCTTCCGTGAGTGTGAAACGCAACCCGACCTTGATGCCGCGGGATTTGCACTCCCGCACACCGCGCAATGCGTCTTCATAGGCGCCCTCGACGCCGCGAAACCAGTCATTGGTCGCACCGATACCGTCGATTGAAATGCCGACATAGTCGAAGCCGACCTCGGCGACCCGATCGGCCGTTTCGCCATGGAGCTTCGTCCCGTTGGTCGACAGTGCAAGCATGTGCACAAGGTCTCGGGCCCTGAAGGCAATGTCGAAAAGGTCCCGCCGGTCCATCGGCTCGCCGCCGGAAAGGATCAGGGCAGGAATCCCGAACCGCCCGAGGTCCTCAAGCGTTTCCATTGCCTGCTGGTGGGTCAGCTCTCCCGGAAAATCGACATCTGCGGAAACTGTATAGCAGTGACGGCATTTGAGGTTGCAGCGACGCGTCAGGTTCCAGATCACCACCGGTTTCACCGGTCTGTCGGTTCTCCGGACGCGAACCGGTGTCGGATTGGCAATTTGCTGCATGTATTCCGTCAGGCGAAACATGGTTCAACCTTTCTGGCCGCTCAGCCGCATTCCGGTCTTCTTCAGGATCCGGGTGGAAAACAGGATATCGCTTGCCCTGCAGGCTTCGCCGAGCAGGTCCGCAATCCTGTCCCGTTTGATCAGAACCTCTTCCCGGCTGTTGCCGTGCACCATGGCAAAGAGGTTATAGCGCCACACCGGAAGCGCCCGCGGGCGGCGATAGCAATGGGTGACGAACGACAATGATCCGACCTGCTCACCAAGCTCATCGACCACTTTGTCGTCGATGTCCCAGACCGACATTCCATTTGCCGTCATTCCAAGCCGGTAGTGATTGGGCGCGGCACCGATCCGTCGGATGATCCCCTGGGATTTGAGAGACTTCAGACGCGCCAGTAACTCGTTTTCGCTCATGTCGAGGGTTTCGGCGACGACCGCAAACGGTTGTGGCACCAGCGGCAGTCCGGCCTGTGTGGCTTCAATGATAGCCCTGTCTTTTGTGTCCAGTGTCATGCGTTTACCCGAAAGCCTACGAAGAATTCGCGTTTCTTGGGAAACAGGAGAACTTCAAGTCCCGTGTCGTGCTCGATTTCCTTGGCCGTTCTCATGATGTCGCCACGACTTTCGGTCGCCAGCACGAACCACATGTTCAGCCTGTGGTCCCGCTCATAATTGTGCGCGACTTCCGCATGGGCATTGACTTTGGTTAAGACGTCTTCGAACCGGTCTTCGGGAACCGACATGGCACAGAGGCAGAAGGCGCCGCCGAGCGCTTCGGCGTCGAAAAACGGGCCGAATCTGGTAAGAAAGCCGTCATCCCTGAGTTGCCGCACCTTGTCGACGATGTCCTGTTCTGACAGGCCAAGGTCGTCGCCGATCGTCGCAAACGGGTTTGAGACAAGCGGCAGGTCATCCTGGAGGCGGTTGATCAGCTGCCTGTCCAGCTTGGAGAGGTCCCGGGTCATGCTGCCCTCCCTTGCGGGGCAATCATCGCCCCGGTTTGCTTGAAGCAGCGGCTGGAAAACAGGATTTGATAGGGAACCCCCGCCAGTTCGGGCAGTCCGGAGGCCTGCGTCAGTGTTTCGAGCGCCTTGTTGCGGCTTTGCGCATGGATCATGCAATAGAGCCGGTATGGCCAGATGCCTTCCACCGGGCGGCGCTCGTAACAAAGGGTGACACCGGGATGTGCGGCAAGAGCCGGACCTGCCTTGTCTATGTGCCCAGACTCAATGTCCCAGACGACCATGGCGTTCGACCGCCAGCCGAGGGCACGGTGCCGGACGATCACGCCCAGACGCGAAATTATTCCCGCCTCCTGCAGCACGTAAATGCGCTCAAGCACCTCCTCTTCGCTCCGGTTCAGAGCCTGGGCAATCTGAAGATAAGGGCGCCTGGACAGCGGCATCCCGGTAGTGAGCGCCTGCAGGAGATCGTTGTCACCCTCCTGCAGGCGCTCTTTACGAACCGGCCGGGACGCTGGTGGCCGGTCCATTTCTCCGTTCAATCTGAATCCGAGATCAACGTTGAACGGTCTGACCAGTGGAAGGTCGAGAACGCGCAATCCGGTCTGTTTCTGGATGTCGTTCAAGACCCGGTTCACATGATCCCTGTCGGGCCCGGTGGCCACGAACCAGAGGTTCCAGTGATTTTCCCGCTGATAGGAATGGTTGACGCCGGGCTGGCCGCCGACGATTTCTGCAATGTCTTCCAGTCTTTCACCTGGTGCCGCGAGCGCTGCCAGTGTGCTCGCGGAGACCGAGTTCGGCGCGCAGGTCGCACCCACCCGGGTTATTCGTCCGGAAGCCTTCAGTTTTTCATACCTGCCGATAACGTCCGCTTCACTGCAGCCCAGTTCCAGGCTGATCCGTGAAAACGGTCGCGGCTCAAGCGGAAAGTTTCGCTGCCAGTCGTCAAGGAGTTTCAGATCAAGGGGATCGCCGATCCGTTCCATTGCTCAAAGTCCCGTTCTGTGCGCCCGTGAGGTGAAGAAGATGCCCGACGGGCTTTCCGCGTCGATTTCGCCTCGCTTTTCGAAGGTCCTCGTGTCGTAGATCATGACTTTTCCGGCATCGCGCACCGACACCCATACCTCGTGGCCGCGCGGGGTGAATTCCATGTGCAGAACCGCCTTGCCCGGTTTGAACTCGTGGACGATGTCTTTCGAGACCGTGTCGATGACCTGGATCGTATCGTTGAGTGGGTGAGCAAAATTCACCCATACCTGACGACCGTCCGGACGGGACATGGCAAACACCGGCTGCCCGTATGTGTCGGTCCGTCCTGTCTCCGAAAGATTGCCCGCGTCGATCCAGAGCACCTGGTGATGTCCGACCGCCGGCAGGACGAATTCCTGTCCCGCGCGGGCCCAGCCCTCAAGATGCGGCATCTTGTAGACCGGCAGATCCTTTTGGCCGCGGCCATATTCCGGCAGGACGCGGATTGGTTTTGGTTCGGGGTCCCAAAGATCGATCGCCGTCAGCCCGTCCTCACCAAAAAGTCCGGCAATATAGAGACGGCCGTCGCCGGTAATCAGGGCGTCATAAGGATTGGTGCCTATTTCCGTGATCTTTGTGACCTTGAGCTCCCGGGAAGAAAGATCCGCGATCCATGTTTCCCCTTCATCCCAAAGCGTGAAGACGAATTTCCGGCCGGGCGCGTCGACCAGGCCGATTGTCTTGGAGCCGGTCGGAATGTCGGCAACGAGATCCAGCGTTTCGGCATCGAAGATCCGCACGCCGCCCGGTTCATAGTTTGAGACAGCCACGAGCCGGCCATCATCCGAGATTGCGCCACCGATGGCATTACCGGACTGGACGACGCGATTGACGATCTTCTTTTCGGTGATATCGACCTTGGTCAGGCCACCATCCCGGCCGAAGACATAGGCGTATCGCTGGTCCGGGGAGTAGACGAGACTCGCATGAGACAGGTCACCCAGGCCTTCTATCCGAGAAATCACGGCGCGTTCGGACTGATCCACCAGAAGGAGTGAGCCGCTGGCGCGTTCAACCACCAGCCCCAGGTCACCGGTTGCAACGATTGTGTCAGCCTTGGCGGCACCTGAGAACACAGCTCCCGATATCGCAATTGCGAGAAAGACACCCCTGAGAGCATTCATTTCAATTCTCCCTGCAAGAGATATTCGGCAACCCGTTTCGCGTCCGCTTCACTCATCAAGGGACGCCAGGGCGGCATGGCGGTTTCCGGAATTCCGTCCAAAACGACTGTGGAAAGAGTCTCGACGTCATAGTGGGACAGTGATTGAGGCCTGATGTCCGGTCCAAGCCCACCCTTGAGTGTCAGCCCGTGGCAAGACCCGCAGTCCTGGTGGACAAGATCGACCAGGTCAGCCGACGGACTGGTCTCTCCCGCCAGAGCAGGCGTGCAACACAAAAGGCCGATGGCGAACAGTCTAGGCATGGGCCTGCTGTCCGGCGGCGATTGTGCGGCTTGAAACCGTCAGCAGGTCGGATTCGGAAGCTGGCCATTCCGAGCTGAGTGTAACGACCTTGCCAATGACAAAGAGGACTGGGGCTTTCAGGGCCGACGCACGAACATCAAGCGTAATTCTGCCGAGTTGTGAAAACAGTCTTGTCTCACGCGGGGTGGTTGCCTGTGCGATCGCCATGACCGGTGTCGTGTCACTCAGACCTTCGGCAACCAGACGCATTGCGATCTGTCCGATATTGGCAACACCCATGTAGATGACGAGCGTGGTGTCCTCGCAGGCAAGGCTCTTCCAGTCCAGGTCGAGAGACCCGTTGGCCTGCCTGTGGCCAGTGACATAGCGTACACCTGAAGCCAGACCCCGATGTGTCAGCGGGACACCGCTGACGGAAGCTGCCCCCTGTGCAGCGGTGATACCGGGTGCATACTCAACGCATATTCCCCGGGCCATCAAATGCGCGGCCTCTTCCGACCCCCTTCCGAAGATCAGTGGATCACCGCCTTTCAGCCGGGCCACGATCTGACCCTTCCGGGCAAATTCAAGCAGGATCTCGTTGATCCGTTCCTGTGGAACAGGATGGTTGTCCGGCGATTTGCCGACCGGAACCATTTGCGCACCGGCTGGCGCCATGGACAGGATTTCGGGAGAGACCAAACGGTCATACACGACCACATCGGCGTCCTGCAGCATGCGCACAGACTTGACGGTCAGCAATTCAGGATCGCCTGGACCTGCTCCGATGAGAAAGACTTTTCCAGTCATGAAAGACCTCGCTTCTCCTCAAAATTCTCTGGCTTATGGTCTCTTACTTCGCTTGCGATCTGCTTGATAATTGTCAAGGGTTCCGCCACTTTTTTCATCGAAATAAGATGTTTTTAATCAATGTGTTACGGTGATCATGCCGATCATCTTCTGGGTTTCCCAATGAGGGCCGCACAGGTAGTTCTGTGTCGGTCTGGCCGTCAGAAATGTGAATTCGAAGTTTTCTTCGGGAAAGAGGCGATCGGATTCCGGTACACCTTCTTCTTTCAGGATCACGCTGTGGCTGGTTCTCTTGTCGACATTCACCCAGCGGACTGTGGTTCCGACCGGCACGGAAAGGTTTTCCGGGCAGAATTTGTACTTGTACATTTTGACGACTGTTACGCCGTCCTCGTCCGCTGACGGGTGTCCGAACATGTCGACGTAGCGCGCTTCGGCTTCGGCACAAATTGCTGCGGTGTCTTCATCATCCGCAAGGACCGGAAAGGCGAATAGTGACATCAGCAGGAAAGCGGGAAGACGGGCCGTATTCAACAACATGCAATTTCTCCCTTTTGAACAAACGGGCGGCCGGTTTCCCGGCCGCCCGTGTGGCTACTGTTTGATCACATTGATCTGAGTCGCGTCGTCATCCAGCGCGAAACTGGTGTTCAGCGTTACATGGTGGAAGCGGGCCGCCGCGAAATCGTCATGGATCGCAAACCCGACCGTGTAGGTCTTTCCCGGTTCCAGCGGAACGTCGCCAGGTGCCCCGGAAGCAAGTGGCCGGGCGAACACGACGGTCCACACACCACCTGAGAGGTTTGCCTCAGCGGACATTTCACCGTCGTTGGCAACACGGCGGTCCAGCAGATAACCGTTGGAAGCCGTTCCGTCCGCATAGACCCTCAGCAGATCAAGGAAGGTGCCGTCCGCAAGCAGTTGGTCGATCTCTTCAGCTGTCTTCAGCTTGTCCCAACCACCCTGGGCCTTGCCGCGCCGGCCCTTGACCTCGACCTTGGTCCGGCTTTCGGTCAGATATTTGGTGATCGTCTCCTTCGCTTCGAGTTGTGCTGCAACATCGGCATTCGCGGCGATTGCCTCCGCCCCCGGATCGAATGGCATATACGTGTTGTCCGCATGGCATGAGGACCAGCATCCGGTCGTTTCGCCCATTTCGATGCCGGTTCCGGTGATCATCATGGCAACCTTGATCTGGTTGTCCGGATCCATTTTGCCACCGTCGACGAATGGCGCCGGGTTATGGCCGCCGTCCGGCCATTGGATCCGCACATAAAGATTTTCGTCGTCATGGGCAGCCTGAATGCTGGCATTGATCGTGCCGCGCTTACCCGGGATCGGGGTCGGTTCGATCTCGCCGCCGGCAACAATCTTGGTTCCGATTGCCTCTATTTCCTTCTCGTGGCAGGTCGTGCAGGCATCGCCCCCCTTTGTAAGCGGACGCGCACCGCCATGGGTTTTTCCGTTCTGGACCCATTCGAAGGAGGCCTGACCCGGATAGAACAGCGTCAAATCCGTTGCTGCGACCGAATTCCAGTCGATATCCGGGGCAACATTGCCACCGCCATCACCGGCTGCTGCGGTCTGGCTCGCACCGTTTCCTTCCGACTTGGCGCGTTCCTCCGCAACGGCGGCCTCCACAGCCGCTGCGATCTGGGTCTGAACGGCTTCCTGCTGCGCCTTTTGCGCAGCTTTCGCAGCTTCTGCCTCTCCGGCTTCCTTTGCCTCGATACGGGCAAGGCTGGCCATGTACTCTTGCGGAATTTCACGAATGAAGCCGGGATGGGGAGCCTCGAGTTCTTCCAGATACTCCTCGTCGGCCCGGTCACGCAGGTCAGAATGCGCGATGCCTTTGTGACAGTCGATGCAGGTCTGGCCATTGGACATGGCGTTCAGGTGCTGCTGGCGCGCGCGAGGTCTCTGGAATTCCGGCATCATCGATTCAAAATCGTGGCAGTTCCGGCATTCGCGCGAATCGCTGGCCTTCATGCGCTCCCACTCGTTCTTGGCGAGCTGGAGGCGCTTGGCTTCGAACTTCTCGAGCGTGTCGATGGTTCCCACCATCTTGCCCCAGAGTTCCTTGGAGGCCTGAACTTTCCGGATGATTTTGTGGGTCCAGTCCTTGGGCACGTGGCAATCGGAGCACATTGCACCGACACCGGACCGGTTCACGTCGTGGATCGTACCCTTGTATTCTTCGTAGACGAAGTCGCGCATCTCGTGACAGGAAATGCAGAATTGCTTGGTATTCGTGGCTTCCATTGCGGTGTTGAAACCGCCCCAGAAAATGATGCCGCCAACAAACACGGCTGCGACACCACCGATCGGCATTCCCCAGATAAGGTATCTGCGCCAGATCGGCTTTTTCTTGTCACCTTGGCTGCTCTCGGTCATGACCAGGCTCCGTTTTGGATTTCTCCGCCGGCCCTTGTGACCGGGCCATCAGCGATCGCTATGCGGATGCGGGGAGCGTTTGCCCTGTTCCGGGCGACCTTTGGTCAATGCAGTCCCTTCACCGCTGGCAAATGGGAAGGGCGGGCGTTGTGCCCGCCCTTCCGGAGTGCTGGCTCACATCAGGTGACGTGGTTCGAACGGTTGTAGACGTTGAACTTGCCTGTCGGGGCGAAGAGTCCTTTGACCCTGCCTTTTTCTTCAAGCGTTTCGGCGTCGAAGATCACGATTTCACCGTTCGGTTCCAGTGAAGTGGACCGGTTCCATTTGGAGACCCACACTTCCGAACCATCCTGGTTGAATTCGAAATGAACAGCAGCGCTGCCCTCTTCGTCGGTGATCTGGATCGTCTTGACGATTTCACCGGTTTCCTTCGAAATGACCTGAACGGACTGCTGCACTTCCGGTTCCGGATGCTTGGTCTGGTCGGCCCAGATGTATTTCGAATTCGGATGGGTCCGGATGAAGAGCCCGGCACCATCGGTTTCCACCTCGTAGCAGATCTTCCAGGCTTGATCGGGATGTTCAGCCGGATCATTGCCCCAGACCGTCACCGTGCCTTCACCGAGGTGTGTCGTGCCACCGACCGGACCGCAATTGGGATCAACCCAGTTGGCGCCCGGGCCGGGGTGCGGCAGAGCTGCGGTGTCGATCATCGCTTCCAGCTTGTGCGTTTCCGTGTCGACCACCACCATCTTGTTCGACGCATTCGCGGCGATCTGGAAGTAGCGGCCGGTCGGGTCGAAGAAGCCGTCATGCAGGAACTTCGCCGAATCGATCTTGTCGATACGCAGATTGTCGAGATCGGTATAGTCGACCTGCCACAGCTGGCCGAGCTCCTTGACCGCAACGATCCAGGTGGGCTCGTTCGGGGTCGTGTAGATGGCGGCCACGCGGCTTTCTTCCACATATTCGCCATCGACATTCACGCCGCGGGTGGAGACGACTTTTTTCGGCTCCATGGTTTCCGCATCGACGATCGCGAAATGAGGTGGCCAGTATCCGCCGCCGATCACGTATTTGCCATCGCCGGAGACGGCAACGTCACGTGCGTCATACGCAATCTTGACTTCAGCGACCAGCATGTTCTCCGGATTCTGCCAGAGGTCGATCTTGGTCATTTTGCCGTCGCGACCCATGGTGTACCAGAAACGGCCGGGATGCTCGGGCTCGGTGACCGAGTGGTGCTCGGAGGCTTTCAGGACGTGAACCGCGTAACCGGTCGGGATATGCGCCAACACTTCCTTGGTGTCACCATCCACAACTGCAACCTTGCCGACGTCACGCTCGATGACGACAAAGAAGTTTTCCCAGTTCCGGCCGTGCAGGGGCTCGGTTGGATAGTCCTTCGGGTCGACATAGACCTTCCGGGTGGCCTCCATTTGCGCCAGTGACATTTCCGGCGGTGTAGGCGGCTCCATCATGATGTAGGTCGACATGTCCTTGATTTCCTGCTCGGTCATGATGTCCGAGAAGTTGTTCATGCCGCCTTCAGTCCCCCAGGAGATGATCTTTTCAAGTCGCTCCTGTCCCAGTTGCAGCGTACCGCCTTCCGTAACGGTTCCGTCTGCTGCTGTCTTTTTCCATTTCGGCTCGAGATTCTTACCTGTTGCTCCCTTCCGCAGGACGCCGTGGCAACCTGCGCATCTTTCGAAATAGAGCTGTTTGGAACTTTCAAAGGCCTCCTCGCTCAACGTGGGGCCTTCAGCAAAGGCAGGCGCCGTCACACTGCCCATCAGCAGTGCGAGGCAGGTCGCTAACGCGTAGCCTGTCCCTTTTCGTTTTCCTGGATGTGACATTCTCCAAACTCCAAATGCTGGTGAGGCACTCGCGAGTTTGCGCAATCACCGGCCCGCTTCCTTGACTTTCGTTAAGACGAGCCACCGCGGCGTAATTTTCGCATTAATAATTTGAGGCCTTGTCTGCTGACAAGAAGATAAGATTTTGTAAATAAACAAGTTTCCTTAAGGGGGGGCGGTATTCTTGTACCGCATTGTCGCAGCCCGCGTGCCGTGATCCGGACCTCCTTTGGATCGGCTTGACTTTGGTTAAGGAAACAAAGGCACTGCCTGTCACCCTCGTGGCCACGATCAACTCGGGGGAAAGGAGCGCGCGATGCGCGAAGTCATGACCAAAAGCATGGCCCGAAATATTTTCTATGGCGGGTCACTGTTCTTCATCATCATCTTCCTGGGACTGTCGGTCCACAGTCACTTCTATATTACAGGGACATCGACAGACCATGCCGGCATCACCGATAGCGTTGCCGCCGGCAAACGTGTCTGGGAAGACAAGGCCTGCATCAACTGTCACACGATCCTCGGAGAAGGGGCCTATTTCGCTCCCGAAGTCGGGAACGTGATGACGCGCTGGGGCGTTCTGGACGATCCGGACGCAGCTTTCGAAACGCTGAAGGGTTGGATGGAATCCATGCCGACCGGCATCGAAGGCCGCAGGCAGATGCCGAATTTCAACCTTACAGACGAGGAAATCCGTGATCTCACGAACTTCCTGATCTGGACCGACAAGATCGACGCCCAGGACTGGCCGCCGAACGATGCCGGCTGATCTGAAAGCAAAGGGAACGAACGATGAAATATCAATCACAAAAGGTCGCCCTGGCGTATTTCGCCGTCGCCCTGGGTCTTTTTGCCATCCAGGTACTGGGCGGATTGCTGGCCGGCTGGGTCTATGTTCAGCCAAACTTTCTTTCGGAAGTCCTGCCCTTCAACATTATCAGGATGTTGCACACCAACAGCCTGATCGTGTGGCTGCTGCTCGGCTTCTTCGGAGCGGCCTATTTCCTCATTCCGGAAGAAACGGAGCGCGAACTTCATTCGCCCAGGCTCGCCTATCTTCAGCTTGCGATCCTGGTGATCGGCACGCTCGGCGCGGTCGTCACTTATGTCTTCAACCCGTTTGAAGGCAACTTTCTGCTTGGCAAGGAAGGGCGTGAGTTCATCGAACAGCCCAAGTGGGTCAAGGTAGGCATAGTCGTTGCCGCGCTGATGTTCCTCTACAACGTCACCATGACGGTGCTGAAGGGCAAGAAAACCGCGATCACCAACATCCTGCTTCTGGGCCTGTGGGGCCTCGCCCTGCTGTTCCTGTTCAGTTTCTACAATCCGAGCAACCTGGCTCTGGACAAACAATACTGGTGGTACATCGTCCACCTTTGGGTTGAAGGTGTCTGGGAACTGATCATGGCATCCATCCTGGCCTACCTGATGCTGAAATTGACAGGCGTCGACAGGGAAGTTGTCGAAAAGTGGCTCTATGTCATCGTCGCCGCGGCCCTGTTCTCCGGTATCCTGGGAACCGGCCACCACTACTACTGGATCGGAACACCCGGCTACTGGCAGTGGATAGGCTCGATCTTCTCGTCGCTGGAAGTCATTCCGTTTTTCGCAATGATGGCCTTTGCCTTTGTCATGGTCTGGAAGGGCCGGCGGGATCACCCCAACAAGGCGGCACTGCTGTGGTCGCTCGGTTGCGCGACGCTCGCGTTCTTTGGTGCCGGCGTCTGGGGCTTCCTGCACACGTTGCACGGTGTCAATTACTATACACACGGCACACAGATCACCGCGGCTCACGGCCACCTGGCCTTCTTCGGCGCCTATGTCTCGCTGAACCTGGCGATCATCACCTATGCCATGCCTATCCTGCGGGGCCGAGATCCCTATAACCAGGTGCTCAACATGGCATCCTTCTGGCTGATGGCGGGCGGCATGACCTTCATGACCTTCGTGCTGACATTTGCCGGAACCATCCAGACCCACCTGCAAAGGGTCAACGGTGATTACTTCATGGACGTCCAGGACCAGATCGCCCTGTTCTACTGGATGCGCTTCGGCGCTGGGGCGGTCTTCGTGATCGGTGCACTGTTGTTCATCTATGCGATCGCCGTGCCCAAACACGAAGTCATCGAACCCGGCGAAGCCGACCACGTTCCTGCGGAGTAAGACCATGGAAGGTTCTGTATCCTTGGCAAAAGGGGCGGCCGACGCCCCTTTCTACCTCCCTCAGGGAGACGAATGCTCGGTATTCGAAGCTGCTTATGAAAATGGCCTGCCGGTTCTGCTCAAGGGACCGACGGGTTGCGGCAAGACCCGGTTCGTCGCTCACATGGCTGAAAAACTTGGGCGCAAGCTCTACACCGTTGCCTGTCACGACGACTTGTCTGCGGCGGATCTGATCGGCCGTTACCTTCTCAAGGGCGGTGAAACGGTTTGGGTTGACGGACCACTCACAAGAGCGGTTCGGGAAGGCGCAATCTGCTATCTCGATGAAGTGGTCGAAGCGCGAAAGGACGTCACCGTCGTGCTGCACCCTCTGACGGATGACCGCAGGACGCTTCCGATCGACCGGACCAGTGAAGAACTGGCCGCGGCACCCGGTTTCATGCTGGTTGCCTCTTACAACCCCGGGTATCAGAACATCCTGAAGACGTTGAAACCGTCCACGCGGCAGCGCTTCATTTCACTCGAATTCAAATTCCCGCCGGTTGATCTTGAAGTAGAGGTCGTGGCTGAAGAAAGCGGACTGGACCGGGATCGGGTCACCGCGCTGGTCCGCCTTGCCGGAAAATTGCGGGCGCTCAAGGGCCAGGACCTGGAAGAGGGGGTTTCGACCCGCCTCGTTGTTTACGCCGCAACCCTGGTCGCACAGGGCATGCCGGTGGATCGGGCCATACTGGCCGCGATGATCGAACCGCTGACCGACGATGAAGACGTGAAACGCGGGCTCCTAGATCTTGTCACGGCCGTGTTTGGGTGAGGCCAGACCGATGGGCAAGATCGACTTCGAGCCATGGGAACCCGAAGAAACGGTCGGGAAACTGTGGCACGCATTTGCAAGCCGCCTCGATGCACCTGAGGTGCATCATGGAGCCGCGGTCGGCCTCTCCGAGGTCGGCGGGCGGCTTGCTGTGCTTTTTCGGGGACTGGGCGGAAGCCACAGTGTGGACGTTCGCCCGGTCTCCGAAGAAGTCTCGCGCCACCGGCTGGGATTCCTGAGGCGCCTCGGCACGGAAGCAGAAAGCGTTCCCCAGGCGAGCTTTGACGGAGAGACCCTCCGATTGCCGGAAAAGCTAGCCGTTTTCCCGTTCAGGGAAGCAAATGCCGCGCTTTATGTCTGGCTGACTGCCATGGCTGCGCACGCGCCTGAACATCTTGTGGAGGACGATCTCCTGCGCACCGATTTGCGTGCGTTGCAACTCATCGAAAAGACGGTTCACGATACGCTGTCGGCGGCACCCGGGCTGCGTGCTCTTTATGGAGAACTCGGTCACGGCGCACTCGCGCAACGGAATGCCGCCTCCCTGCCGGCCATTGAAGCGACAGTGGAAACACTCGTGCGCCACTTGCTTGGCGATCCGGCCGAACTCCCGCCGGACGCGGAAGCAATGAAGGCAGCTCTTCAAGAGGATGATCTGACGGGATTTACCGCGCCTCGAGGATATCACCCCTTCCGGCCCGTACCGGTTTGGCCGCGCCTGCGTGATGTCGTCTTTTCAACCGGAGATGCGGTCGAAAACCGCGACACGGAAGGAACGCCGGAACAGGCGACCGGCAAGACCATCCGCGCCAGACGTCGCAAATCCGAACAGGCGGAACGAAAAGACAGCCTGATCCTTCACAAGTTCGAAGCGATCCTGAGCTGGACCGAATTCCTGAATCTCAATCGCCGCGTCGATGACGACGACAACGACAATGCGAGGAAGGCTGCCGAAGATCAGGAAGAAATCGGCCTTGGGCAGATCTCAAAAGCACCCGCGACGCGTCTGAAACTGCATCTGGATCTTGCGCCGGAAGACGTTGATCGGGAAAGGCTGTCCGGTCGTGTCCTGTATCCGGAATGGGACACACGCACCGGAAAGTATCTGTCCGACCACGTTTGCGTGCTCACCAGCGTCGCGGATGCTGATCCGGAACAGGATATTGCTGCCAGGGACCCCAGGGCCGCGCGGCGTATCCGGTCTGTCAAACGCCAATTCGAGGCGCTCAGGCCCGGCAGGGTCACGACGCGTGGCCATCTGGAAGGCGATGGCCTCGACATGGATGCCGCTGTCAGATCACAGGTTGAGCGGATTGCCTCCGGCGTTGGCAATGACCGGATCTGGCTGCAGACCCGGCCAGAAGCAAGGGACCTTGCAGTCTCCATCCTGCTCGATGTTTCAAGGTCGACCGAAAGTGCCGTATCTGGTCGCGCGGTGATTGAAATCGAACGCGAAGCCCTCACTGCGCTTGCCTGGGGACTCAATGCCTGCGGCGACGATTTTGCGATATCCGCCTTCTCGTCGTTGAAACGTCACCGCGTCTACCTGCAAAATTGCAAGCGTTTCGACGAACCCATGTCCCGGACCGTCGAACACCGGATCAGCGGTTTGAAGCCGGGATTCTACACAAGGCTCGGAGCTGCCATGCGCCATGCCTCCCGGGAACTGGAAAAACAGTCCCGAAAGCGAAAACTGCTTCTTGTGATCACCGACGGAAAGCCCAACGATCTCGATCATTATGAAGGCCGTCACGGTATCGAGGATACGCGAATGGCCGTCAGGGAAGCCCGAAGGGCAGGGCAGGCCGTGTTCGGTGTTACCATCGACAAGTCGGCTAAATCATGGTTTCCGCGCTTGTTTGGCCAGGGTGGCTTCGCGCTGATCCCGCATCCCGACAAGCTGACCCAGGCGTTGCCGCAGATCTACCGCCAGCTCGTCGGTGGGTGAGCAGATGAGGGCCGGGGAAACGAATAATTCCGGAGTGCTCGATGAACTGCCCGGGGACCTGATGATGTGGGTCCTGATTGTAAGCGAGCTTCTGGTCTTCGGGGCAGGGCTTGCTGCATTTCTGGGTGTCAGGGTCGTGGATCCGGATGGGTTTGCCGCCGCACGGAACTATCTTCATCCGGCCCTTGCCGGCTTAAACACGATTGTCCTGATCACAAGCGGTTATTTCGCCGCCCGCGCGCTCGATCTCAGCAAAGGTCAAAGGCAATCCAGCGTTCGCTGGAACCTGTTGTGGGCAGGATTGCTTGGCGCAGTCTTCCTGGCGATCAAGATCTATGAATATGCCGACGTCGCTGGGCAGGGCATTTCAACGGAGACACATCCGTTCTTCACGTTCTACTACCTTCTGACAGGGTTTCATGCCCTGCACGTGTTGGCGGGTATGGTGATTTTGGCTTTGGTGTCCTGGAAAAGGACGTCCCGCAATGTCGAAGTCGGCACCGCTTTCTGGCATATGGTGGATCTTGTCTGGGTGTTGCTGTTTCCGGTGATCTATCTGCTGGCATGAGAGAAAAATGACATTCGACACAATAACCCGTGCCTGGTTCGGTCTGCTCTTTCTCAGCGCCGCATCCGTCCTGATCGCCGCCGGATTCACCGAAACACTTGGTGCTGGCGCGACTGGCGGATTGGTGCTGGTTTTTGCATGGATGAAGGCGCGCGTGATCCTGTCCCGCTACCTCGGGCTCTGGCAGGCACCGGTCTGGTTATCGGGTTTCAACTGGGCGCTCGGGCTGTTTTGCCTGTTGTTGCTCGGATTGTTTCTGATCCCCGAAGTCAGTCCCTGAAGGCCGCGGCGAGCGGTTCCGGGAGATCGAATTCCTTCAGAACACGGATCCTGGCGTCACTTGACATTTTCCGAGCCGTTTTCTGAACGATCCCGAGCACTTTTTCCTCGGTGTGCTTGGCGGCAAATGGCGCGAAATACCATTTGAGGAACACGAAGCAGATCACGTTTTCCAGCGTTTGGACATCGTCGTGGCGCTTGATGCCTTCCTTCCGCAACATGCGCTGCGCAGCGTCGATATCCTCCTTTCCGTACCCGGCGTCCGTCATGATTGCGCCAACTCTTTCCGCATGGCGTTTGGCAAGAGCGCCGCGCCATGCATGGTAGCCGGCCTTGCCTTCCGGATACGAAGCTCTGGGCAGGGTCCACCGTTCGATATGCTGGCCGCGTGCTGCGATCCGGAGCGTATCCGGTGCGCCGGGATAAAGCCGTCCCAGCTCCGAACTCATCCGCTGTCCGTAGAGCAGGGCGGCAGGTTGACCCTCTTCCTGACCTGGGTCGGCAGCGTTGGCTTCGTCTATGGTTCTCAGTGCTTTTTCTAGGTCTGTCATTGCGCCTTGTGCCAGGCTTCGACCGGGTCGGTTTCGGAGAAGTCGCGAAGCCGCTCGATGTCTTCTATGGCTGCATTGTTCCGGTTGATATGAACGCCGACAGTCTTCAGTTTCGCGAAAGAGCGTGACAGGCTCTCCGGCTTCATGCCGAGACGGCCGGCAATCAGAAACTTGTCATAGGGCAGGGTAACAACGCAACTGCCCTCCTCCTGTTCGCAAAGGCCGAGCAGGAATTCCGCAACCCTTTGAGGACCCGTATGCGCCTTGAGTTGTTCAAGTTGCGAGACAAGTGAGTGCAGGTGAGTGAATGTCGAGGCAAGCACGGAAACCGCGATCTCGGGATCTTTCCTCATCGCCTCGACCAGCGCAACGCTCGGAATGCGCATGACCTCGCAGGTTGTCACGGCCTCTGCGGAAACCGGATAGGCATGGCCACGGAACGCGACGGCCTCGCCGAAACTTTCGCCCTTGGCAAAAACATTCACCACCGCTTCGCCGCCATTCGGCGCGATCCGGTAGAGTTTCACCCACCCTCCCGTCACGATGTGAATGGCGTGGGCCGTTTCACCCTGCAGGAACAGCGTCTCGCCGCGGTCGTATTCGCGCCAGCTCGACATGCTGAGGATCATGTCCTGAATGTCCTGTGAGAAGCTTTTCAACAGCAGAGAGTTCTGCGCAATTTTCCTGCGGCGTTCATTCGGCATTTTTCCAAGATCCCTTCCAGATTCACCTAGGTAAATCTGCCCCCCCTAGATCCGTCTGGTGCACGTTTGCCGGTTGCGGTCATGCACTTCGAAATGCGGATTTGGAGTGCTTTGCTGTTTCGAAGCGAAACGTGTTCCTTCGAAGTCTCCGGAAGTTTTCTAGCAGGAATTCGAATTGTTGGGTTTGACTCAAGTCATGTACGGAACAGTGTACAGCTTTCATTGCAGACAAAGCTTTGCTGCCTAAAGTCTACCGCGAACCAGAGAGAAGTCGGGATATGGATTTGATCTTGGATCGGCCACCGGTTGCTTTATTCCCAGACCTGATTTGGATCTGGCAGCGGAATGGCATCGAGCAGCGTCCTGGTATAGTCGGCCTGCGGGTTGGAAAAGAGATTTGCTGTCAGTGCGTTTTCGACAATCTCCCCCTGATGGAGAACGAGAATGCGACTGCACAGGCGCCGGATTACGGACAGGTCATGGCTGACAAAGGCGAGTGTCAATCCCAGATCCCGAACCAGCTGTTCCAGAAGATTCAGGACCTGGGCCTGGGAGGAGACATCGAGTCCGGAGACGATTTCGTCGGCCAGAATGAAATCTGGCCTGAGTGCAATGGCGCGGGCGATCCCCACCCTTTGTCTTTGGCCGCCTGAAAGCTCGTGCGGATAGCGGTTCGTGAAGGTTTTCGGCAGTCCGACCATCTCCAGCGCTTCGTTCACGCGCGCAGACAGGTTGTCGAACCCCTGCAGACGCATGGGCCCGGCAATAATACCGCCGACCTGTCGGCGCGGGTTGAGCGAGGACATCGGATCCTGAAAGATCATCTGGAACTTCTTGCGAAGGGGGCGCAGATCGTCTTCGTTCATATGCGCGATTTCACTGCCCTCGAACAGGACCGAGCCCGAATCCGGTTCCAGCAGACGGATCATGGTGCGTCCCAGGGTCGATTTGCCCGAGCCGGAACCGCCGACAATGCCGAGGACATCGCCCTTTGCGACATCGAATGTCAGGCCCTTGAGGACTTGTGTTCGCGGGGCGGCGCCTAGAAGCGGTTTTTGCGACAGGTCCGGAAAGGAGACTTTCAAGTCCTTGAGCTGGTAGATCAGGTCACTCACGGCTTCTCATCACTCGTTCATTTGCGCATCGAAAGCGGCGACTTCGCGTTCCACCGCAGCGATGATGTTGTCCGGGACCGGCATCAGCGAGCCATCCGGATCGGTGTATTTGGGGGTGGCTGCCAGAAGCGCCTTCGAATAGGCGTGGCGCGGGGCATCGAAAAAGGCACGAACATCGGTGTCCTCGATAACCTTTCCCGCATAGAGAACAGAAAGAGACTGGCTGATTTTTGACACGACGCCGAGATCGTGCGTCACGAACAGGAGCGCTGTCTGGTGCCGTTCCTGCATTTCGCGGATCAGTTTAAGGATCTGTTTTTGAACCGTTACATCGAGCGCAGTCGTCGGTTCATCCGCGATGATGAGTTTGGGCTCGGCGGCAAAGGCGGACGCAATCAGGATCCGTTGCCGCATGCCGCCGGACAGTTCGTGCGGATAGGACTTCATCACGCGCCCGGGCGACTGAATGTGGACCTCTTCCAGCAACTCAAGCGCGCGCGCTTCGGCCTCGGGACGCTTCCAGCCGAGAATGTCGACGAGGCGATCCGTAATCTGTGGTCCGATCCGTCGGGACGGATTCAGCGCAGTCAGCGGATCCTGCGGGATCAGCGCGGCCTTTGCGCCGATCCTCTGACGTCTTGTCTTTGGCGGCAACGCCAGAAGATCTTCACCATCGAGGAGGATTTTCCCGCCGGTAAGGCGCACTGCCCTCGGCAGAATACCCAGCACCGCTTTGCCGATCATGCTTTTGCCGGCGCCGCTTTCTCCGACCAGGGCGCGAACCTCCCCGGCCTTCACATCGAGCGAGACCTTGCGCAGCAGGGGGAGGCCGTTTCTCAGCCGGACCGACAGATCCTGAATGGAGAGGTAGCTCATCGCAGCACCGGATCGAAGTATTCTTTGAGGCCTTCGCCAAGTTGCGAGAAACTGAGCACCGTCAGGAAGAGCGCAAAGAGGGGAAATACCAGCACCCACCAGGCCTGGTAGATTGATGTCCGGCCTTCCGCGATCATGCCGCCCCAGGTCGGTTCGTCGGTCGAAATGGACAGGTTGACGAAGCTCAGGATTGCTTCGACGATCACTGCAATCCCCATTTCGAGGGTCAGCAGCGCAACGATGGTCGGCAACACATTGGGCAGGATTTCCGCGAGCGCGATCCCGAGCCGGCTGCGGCCGGCCACTTGTGCAGAGGCAACGTAGTCCATCGCGCCCTGGCTCATGGCCTCGGCCCGCACGACACGGGAAAACCGCGTCCAGTCGATGACCACGATAGCGATGATGATCGATGTCAGGCCGGTGCCAAGAACGGCAATCAGAAGGATGGCGAAGAGGACCGGTGGAAATGCCATCCAGATATCGACCAGGCGTGAGATCACCAGATCTGCCCAACCGCGATAATAGCCTGCGATCAGCCCGAGCGTCGCACCCACCAGGCAGGTGAGTGTGCCGGCGACAAGGGCAACGGTCAGCGCCAGTCTCGCGCCATAGAGCATCCGGCTCAGCAGGTCGCGGCCGAGCGAGTCCGTCCCCAGGAGATAGGCAGGGTCGGCACCCTGCTCCCAGAAAGGGGGAAGCCGTGCCGCAAAGAGATCCTGCTCCAGCGGGTCATGCGGGCTGAGCATCGGCGCAAAGATGGCCGCCAGCACCAGGAGGAGCAGCCAGCCGCCGCTCAGCCAGAGCCGAAGACCGGGCAATTGGCGAATGTCTCCGCGGGCATCACGCATGGCGCAACCTCGGGTTCAATGCGGCGTAGGTCATGTCCACCAGAAGATTGACGAGAGTAAACAGCAGGGCGAACACCAGAACGATGCCCTGAATGAGCGGAAGATCGCGGTTGATGACGGCATCGATCGCCATGTTGCCGAGGCCTTCGTAGGAAAACAGCCTCTCGATGATCACCGTGCCGCCGATGAGAAAGGTGAACTGCACACCGATGAGAGTCAAAGTCGGCAGGATCGCATTCGGCAATGCATCGCGGGTGATGATCGACGTTTCGGAATAGCCCTTTGTGCGGGCGAGTGTGATGTAGTCGTCATGCATGCATTCCTTCAACGACTGCTTGAGCAATTGCAGGATGATGGCGGCGAGCGGGATTGCCAGGGCAAAAGCCGGCAGCAGCATGTGTCCGAGCAGATCGAAAACGACGTCGAAACGAAATCTGAGCAGGGCCTCGAGCAGAAAGAAATTGGATTGGAAGTCGAAGCCGAGTGACGGGGACACACGCCCGGAGATGTGAAACAGCGGCCAGAGGACGCCGAGAACCAGGATGAGCGCCAGTCCCCAAAGGAAATCAGGCAGCGACAGGGCGACGCCGCCCGCCACATCGATGCCGCCCTCGATCTTGGTATCCCGGTAAAGTGTCGCGGTCAGTGCTGCGGTTCCGCCGATGAGTACCGCGATCAGAAGGGCCATCAGCGAGAGTTCCAGTGTCGCCGGCAAGCGGCCGATCACAAGATCGAAGACCGGTTGGCGCAAGGTGATCGAAGTTCCGAAATCGCCTTGAACGACATTGACGATCCAGATCCAGAATTGTTCCGGAATGCTCTTGTCCAGGCCGTAAAGCGTTTTCAGGCGCTCGATATCCGCTTCTGTGGCACCGGGTGGCAACATCATTGCAATCGGATTGCCTGGGACGACCCGGATCACGACAAATACGATGATGGCTGCACCCAACAGGGTTACCAGTGTTGTCGCTAGGCGCGTCAGCAGCGCACGCACGATCTGCATGTGAGGTTCAGGCCTGTCGTTCGGAAAAGAGAACCGCCGCGGGACCCGTTGAAAGGGTGGGAACAGGTCCAGCGGCGAAGACGGAGTTGATCTTTCCCGGACTTACGAACGGGTCATCAGATGCGGCAGCAAGGCACCGGAGGCATGCGGCGTAACCTTGACCTTGTCACTGTGCAGGATCGGCTGCACATACTGGATCAGCGGCAGCACAAGTGCGTTTTCGGCAATGTGCTTGTCCACTTCCTTCCAGCCGTCGATGCGTTTCTGCTCGTCGGCTTCACCCCAGAGCGGAATGATCATCTGCATCAGGTCTTCCCCGTCCCAGACCGAATGTGGTGACGGGCCGAACATGGCAAACCCTGTCGACGTGGTCGGATCCCCGATCGCGTTGCCCCAGTTGTAGAACGCAGCCGGTGCGAGCGTGTCTGCCGCGCGCAGTTCGTAGTGCTTGGCGATCTCGTAGACCTCGATTTCGGCTTCGATACCGACCTTGCGCCACAGACCGACGATGACCTGAATGATCTCGTAGTCTTTGGGCTTGAAACCGCGTGTGGTCTGGATCTTGAACTTGACCGGATTGTCCGGACCATATCCGGATGCAGCAAGCAGTTCCTTTGCCTTTTCCGGGTCATAGGGAACCGTGACGGAAGGATCGTAGGCGGTGTAGTCAGGCGTTTGAAGCGTATCGATAGCAACACCATAGCCGGACAAAAGCCGTTCGATGATGGTCTTCTTGTCGATCGCGTGTGCCATTGCCATGCGCACGTTCGGATCGTTCATCGGTTCGACATCATTGATGAATATCATGCCGATATCGGAGATCGGAGCCGCTGTTCCCTCGATGCCGTCCTGCTGTTTCAGGCGGTCGAATTCCTCGTAAGGCATTTCAAGGGTTACGTGAGAGTTGCCCGAGCTGACCTCGAAGGTACGGCTGGAAGCATCCGTGACAAATTTTATCGTAACCGTCTTGAATTCCGGCGCACCGCCCCAGTAGTTTTCGTTGGCTTTCAAGCGCACGAACGCGTTGCGCTCGAACTTGTCGACCATATAGGGACCGGTTCCGACCGGATTGGCTTCGAAGCCCTCCGCACCGACTTCTTCATAGTATTTTTTCGGAAGTACGTAGCCTGTCAGGAAGCTCATCCATTTGAAGATCGTGGGTTCGTATTCCTTCACATCCGCCGTAATCCGGTTGCCGTCGATCTGGAAATTGCCGATCTTGCCCCAGATGAACTGGATTGGATTGCCCGTTTCCGGGTTGCCGGCCCTTTCAAGCGACCAGACAACGTCTTCCGGTGTCAGCGGATCGCCATTGTGCCAGGTCACGCCTTCGCGCACATCCATCCAGATCTTGGACTTGTCGTCGTTCCAGCCCCACTCGGTCACGATGCCCGGTCCGAAACTCAGATCCGGGTTCTGATGAATGAACATGTCGAAAACGGACTGGTAGATACCCTGGATTGTCGGGTTCACCGCAGAAGGGCCGACAGTCGGGTCCCAGCTCGGCAGATTGACGTTGTAGGCGATAACCAGTTCATCGATATCGCTTGCAAATACGGGAGTTCCCACGGCTGTCAGCACTCCGCTGGCGGCCGCGCTTTTAAGAAGCGTGCGTCTTGAAACCTTCATTGTTACGTTCCCCATTTTTATCTGAACGCCGTGCGTGTTTTCGTTTTCGCTATCCGGCGAGCTTTCGAGCGAGAAGATATCCGGGCCCGGCTCCCGTGCCTGCTCCCGGCCAAACGGCAGCACCGGTATGGAACAGGTTCCCCACCGGCGTGCTTCCGTCGGCATGGCCGCGTACAGGTCTGAACATGAAGTGCTGGGTCAGGTGATGGCTTCCGCAAATCTGATCTCCTCCAACCAGATTTGGATTGTCCGCCTCCATCATGGCGGGTGTCACAATATGCGATTTCAGAATTTTCGAGCGTGTTCCCGGCGCATAGCGTTCAACGATATCAAGTGCCCGCTCCGCAAAAGGTTCGGCCGCCGTTTCCCAGTCTGTTGCCGTGATCTTGTTTGCGGCATCGCCCCTGATGTTCCCCGGCGCCATCCGGATCTGCAGCCACAACACGTGCTTTCCCTCGGGCGCACGGCTTGCATCGATCGCGGTTGGCTGACCGCAGACGATGATCGGCTCGTCAGGCAGCAGGCCTGCCTGTGCCTGGGCATAGGTGCGGGCCATCTGGTCGATTTCGGGCGCCAGATGAACGTAGGCGAACTTCTTGAGTTCGTCGCCGGCCCGCCAGTCGGGAAGAGCGTCGACGGCAAGATGCATCATCATCGTTCCCGGAGCATGGGAAAATTTCCTCAGCCCGTCGTCGTAGTGTGTGTTGCCGGTCTCTCCGGCGAGTTTCAGAAGGGCCTTGGGGGCAACATTCGCGATTACCGCCTTGCTCGCCATGATCTTGCGTCCATCGGCAAGTTCGATGCCTTTTGCTTCGCCGTTTTCGACGATGATGCGGGTAACCTCTGCATCGCAGGTTACCGTGCCGCCGCGTGCTTCGAGCGTCGACATCATGGCGGACGTCGCGGTTCCGGCGCCACCTTTGCCCAGAACCATTCCGAATGCCTGGTTCGCCATGCCTTCCAGATAGGGAAACAGCGCGCCGCCAGAGATGTCGGGGGCGAAGTCCAGATGCATTCCCCAGGCGCCGAGCAACGCGCGTACTTTCGGGGATTCAAAGGTCTCGTTCAGCCAGTCGCGTGGCGACGACAGCAGGAATCGGCCAAGGTCGAGGACGCCAGCCGTTCCGGACTGTCGCCACTTTTTATATAATATATATGCAAATGCACGTTTTTTTGCCGGGCTGCTGAGTAGACCGACCAGCGCTTCTGCGGTGGCGGGAAACTCTCTGGTCAATTCTCGCCAGACCTTCCCGTCTTCCGGGCTGATCGCCTCAATCCTGCCTGCGGTCGTTTCGAGGTCATTGCTGACGCCCAACCAGGAGCCGTCAGGAAAAACGGAAGAGAAACAATCAGATGCCGGAGCAAATTCCAGCCCATTGCTTCGCAGCTCGTCGCCATGCTCCTTGCAAAATCCGGATCCGGCGAAAAGGGAGAGGTTCATTGCCGCCCAGTCGTGACGATACCCGGGAAGAGTATACTCTCCCGTTTTTACAGCCCCGCCGGGCGTTGCAGCGCGTTCAAAGACGCCGACCTTCCAGCCATTCGCAGCAAGATGGACTGCGCAGGCCAGGCTATTGTGTCCGCTGCCGATGATCACGCCGTCCAGAGTCTCATCCATCGCGCAAATCCTTGTCCCCTCGAAATAGATAATTGCAAATACAACTAAATCTGTCTAGCATTGAATTGCTAAAACGAGCCGACAGGCCAAGTGGTACAGAGGGAGCAAGAGATGTCAGCAGAGAGCGCACTCAGCGGACTGGGGTCGAAAATTCTGTCCGGCGAAGTTGAAGTGGTGGACTGCACGGGCGTTTTGGGACCGGGCACGCCGATCATTCAGCTGCCGCCAGATTTCGCCAAGAACACGCCCAAGGTCGAAATCCACAAGATCAGCGAATATGATTCAGACGGACCGTTTTTCGCGTGGAACTGGATGGTTCTGGGTGAGCATTCCGGCACGCATTTCGATGCGCCGCATCACTGGATCACGGGTAAGGACTACGAAGACGGCTTTACCGACACGCTCAGTGTGCAGCGCCTCGTCGCCCCGGTAAACGTGATTGATTGCTCGAAGGAAAGCACGGAAAACGCCGATTTCCTTCTGACTGCTGACCTCATCAAGGCGTGGGAAGCGGAGCATGGTGCGATCGGTGCCGGCGAATGGGTCGTCATGCGCACCGACTGGGATAACCGGGCGCATGATGAGAACCTGTTCCTGAATACCGACGAGACCGGTCCGCATAGCCCCGGCCCGACCCCGGACGCAATCGAATATCTGCTGTCGAAGAAGATTGTCGGTTGGGGGACCCAGTGTATCGGTACGGATGCCGGCCAGGCCGGTGGCATGGAGCCACCCTACCCGGCTCATAATCTTCTTCACAGGGACAATTGTTTCGGTCTTGCGTCGCTGACCAATCTGAGCAAGCTCCCGGCCAAGGGCGCTATCCTCATTGCAGCGCCATTGAAGATCGAACGCGGCACGGGCAGCCCGATCCGCGCTTTGGCCCTGGTTCCGCGCAACTGAGGCCGGTTTCGTGTCCGCACCGCATGTGATTATCGGTTCCGGGATCAACGCACTCGTCGCGGCAGCATTGCTGTCGCGCAAGGGCGAACCTGTTCTGGTGCTCGAGCGAGCGGATCGCATTGGCGGATGCATGCGGACCGAAGAGATCACGCTACCCGGTTTTCATCATGATGTGATGGCGGCCACCTTCGTTCTGTTTCTGACGTCTCCGGCTTACGGTGAACTCGCCGCGGACCTCGGTCGCCACGGCCTTGAGTTCTGTCACTCTGCCAATCCCACCGCCGTATTGCGCCCAGGCGGCCAGACGGCCGTCCTCACGATGGACCGTGCAGCCAATGTCGCCGCATTTGATGCCCTTGGGCCGGGAGATGGCAGTCAGCATGCAGCAGATGTCGGAGGCATTGAGGCGGACGCGGATTTTCTGTTTGCCCTGCTGGGCAGTCCGCTCTGGTCAGGCAAGATGGCGCGGCTCATGGCCAGACAGGCCTGGAAACTCGGATTGAACGGGTTGAAAACCTGGTTCGGTGATGCCCTTCAGCCTGCACGAGCCTGGCTGGAACACGGTTACGACAGCGAAACAGTGCAGGCACTCTGGGCGCCGTGGGTATTGCACACCGGCTTGACTCCGGAAAGCACCTATTCCGGCCAGATGGGACGGGTCATCGCGTTTGCCCTGGAAGCCGCCGGGGCTCCCGTTGCCAAGGGGGGCGCGGGAAAGGTTCCAGAGGTGTTTCGAAGCCTGATCGAGGAAAATGGGGGCGAGATCCGCACCGGTGTCGATGTCGAGCGTATCACCGTCACGAACGGCAAGGCAGTTGGAGTCGAAACAGTCGGCGGTCAGAGTATCGAAGCGAAATCCGTCATTGCCTCGGTCACACCGACACAACTCCACCAACGGCTGCTCGAAGACGCGCCGCCGCCGGCACATGCGGAGCGTTACAGGTACGGGCGCGGAAATTTCCAGTTGCACTACGCGTTGAGCGGCGAGCCGGAATGGATTGCTGACGGACTTGAAGATGTTGCATTGATCCACCTGACAGACGGGATCGACAGTGTCTCGAAATCCTCAAACGAGGCCGAAAGAGGCCTGTTGCCGGTAACGCCGACAATCTGTGTCGGCCAGCCGCACAGGCTGGATCCGTCACGTGTGCCGGATGGGAAAGCAGTGTTGTGGCTCCAGATCCCCGATGCACCGCGCGTGATCAAGGGAGATGCCGCAGGCGAGATCGAGACGGGCCCGGAATGGACAGAGGCTTCGCGTGAAGCCTTCGCCGACAGGCTTGAGGGAATTTTGCGAAGGCACATCCGGAATTTTGACGGGATCAGGCTCGCGCACCGCGCTTATTCACCTGCCGACCTGAATGATCTCAACATGAACCTTGTGGGCGGCGATCCCTATGGCGGTGCCTGTAGCATTGACCAGTTTTTCGTCTGGCGCCCCTTCACCCAATCCGTTAACAGCGCCACCGCGATTGCAAACCTTCACATGATCGGTGCCTCGACGCATCCGGGTCCGGGGCTTGGCGGCGGGTCCGGCTACAACCTGGCAAAAAGGATGGGTGCATGAAAAAGGAAGACGGGCTGGAGCTGATGGAGCAGAATGCCCGCGTCCCGCGCCTGGGTGAGATCGGACTTGAGAATTTTCCGCCTTACCTGATGAACCGCATCATGGGGCGCTACAATGCCGCGCTGCGCGATGAAATGGCAAAGCTCGGGCTCACGACGCCAAAGATGCGCGCGCTTGCGGTCCTTTCCGTGCTTGATGGATTGCTGATCCGGGATCTGTCGATTTACGCCGTGGTCGAAACATCGACGCTCAGTCGTGCCCTTGATGCGCTGGAGCGCGACGGCCTGGTGGAAAGGGTCACCGACAAGGACGACAGCAGGGCTGTTCGGATACACCTGACGACAGAGGGACGGCACACGCATGACATGCTCTGGCCGCATCTGGCAACGGCCCACCAGCAGATGTTTCGCGGGATCAGCGACGCTGATCAGCGAACCTTTGTTGCGACATTGCAGACCATTTTGAAAAACGTGCGCAAGCATCCGATTTAGATCCGCTTTCTTCGAAAGGGATCCAGAGACCGCTGAGGGAGGAGCCGATGGCCGAAAGGTCGTTCAAGGCTGAGGTAGAGCATCTTCGCAAAGGATCGGGAGACGTCTTCACAGGGGAGGGCATCCTTGCCATCACCAAGGCGCTTCTGGAAAACGGCGTTGGCTATGTTGGCGGCTACCAGGGTGCGCCCATATCGCATCTGATGGATGTCCTGGCTGACGCAGAAGATCTGATGAGCGAACTGGGCATTCGTTTTGAAGCCAACGCCTCCGAAGCCGCCGCAGCGGCCATGCTGGCAGCTTCGGTTCACTATCCCATTCGAGGTGCCGTGACCTTCAAGGGATCCGTCGGCGTGAATGTGGCGTCGGACGCGTTGGCGAACCTGTCTTCTTCCGGTGTCAATGGCGGCGCGCTTGTCATTGTCGGGGAAGATTACGGCGAAGGTTCCTCCATCATGCAGGAACGGTCATACGCCTTCGCCATGAAATCACAGTTCTGGCTGTTGGATCCGCGTCCGAACCTGCCGTCCATCGTCAAGGCGGTTGGTGACGGTTTCAACATGTCGGAAGCAAGCAATACTCCCGTCATGCTGATGGTACGGATCCGCTCATGTCACGTGACGGGCAGTTTCGACACCACGGACAATGTCCCGCCGCCATTGCCGGTCAAGACGGCGCTTGCCAATCCGCAGCGGGATTTCAAGCGCGTGGTTCTACCGCCCATGTCCTATGCGCATGAGCATGACAAGATCGACAACCGTTGGCCCGCCGCGGAGAAATACATTCTTGAAAACGGGCTCAACGAGCGGTTCGGACCGGACGCGGGCAAGGTCGGTATCATGTGCCTTGGCGGCATGTACAACAGTGTCATCCGCGCTCTGCAACGGCTGGGCCTCGCCGATATCAGCGGCAACACTTCTGTCCCGCTCTACGTCTTGAACGTGACTTATCCGGTCGTCAAATCCGATGTTCTCGATTTCTGTCGGAACAAGGAAGCCGTGCTTCTGGTGGAGGAAGGTCAGCCGGAATTCATCGAGCAGCAGATCGGCGCGATGCTCTACAAGGAAGGTGCGTCCACCAAGCTGGAAGGCAAGGGCATCTTCCCGAAGGCAGGCGAATATACCGGCCAGATCATGTTCGATGGTCTTGAAGCCTTTGTCCGTCAATACGCGCCGGAATTGTTGCCGGCAAAGGTGCTGGCGCCGAATTCTCCCAAGCCGCAATTGCCCGATCTCAGCAAGACAGTGCCGATCCGCCCGCCCGGCTTTTGCACCGGTTGCCCGGAGCGACCGATTTTCGCCTCGCTGAAACTTGCCGAACAGGAACTCGGCGCACGCCAGATCACCGGAGATATCGGCTGTCATCTGTTCGCCTGCCTGCCGCCGTTCGAAATTGGAGGTTCGACGATGGGCTACGGCCTGGGACCTGCTTCGAATGCCGCCTTCGATGGCGGTGGCGAACGGCGGGCGATCTCGATCCTGGGCGATGGCGGTTTCTGGCACAATGGCCTCAGTTCGTCGATCGGCAACATGGTGTTCAACAAGTCGGACAGTGTCGCAATCATCGTCGACAACTACTATTCAGCGGCAACCGGCGGTCAGGATGTCCCGTCCAGCCGTGCCCTGAACAAGTCAAAGTCGACCAACAATCCGATCTCCAAGGCGCTGGCGGGTGCCGGGGTGGAGTGGATCCGGCAGATCGACAGAACCTATGATGTCACCAAGATGCGTGAAACCATTCGTGAGGCCCTGACGACGGACTACAAGGGACCGAAGGTGATTGTTGCGTCTTCGGAATGCATGCTCAACCGCCAGAGACGGGAAAAGCCACAGCGCAACAAGGCGATTGCAGACGGACGAAGGGTGGAGTTGCCGCGTTTCGGTGTCGATCAGGATGTCTGCACGGGAGATCACGCCTGTATCCGCCTGTCCGGGTGTCCCTCTTTGTCGCTCAAGAAACTGGACGATCCGCTCAGGGACGACCCCGTTGCCCACATCGACCAGTCCTGCGTCGGTTGTGGCAATTGCGGCGAAGTGGCAGATGCCGCGATCCTGTGCCCGTCCTTCTACGAGGCGAAAGTGGTCCATAACCCTGGAGGATTTGAAACCTGGCTCGCCGGGATCCGCAGGAAGGTGATCACCTGGCTGCAAGATCGGCGCACGAGCAAACGTCTAACATTTTCCCGGGAGGGCATCTGATGTCGCTGGTGTTGCCACTTGATGCGCAGCCCACCGATCCGGCGCTGGATGGCATCATTAAGCTTGCCGTCATGGCCGTCGGCGGCCAGGGCGGTGGTGTTCTGACAAACTGGATCGAGTCTCTGGCACGTGCCCAGGGCTATCATTGTCAGGCGACCAGTGTTGCCGGCGTTGCCCAGAGGACAGGTGCGACCATCTACTATATCGAGATGGCTCCCGGCGATGTAACAACCCCTGTCTTTTCGCTGGCGCCGTCTGCTGGTGACGTGGACATCACTATCGCCGCGGAAATGATGGAAGCGGGTCGTGCAATCATGCGCGGTTTTGTAACCCCTGACAGGACCACGCTGATCGCCTCGACCCACCGGATGCTGGCGGTCTCGGAGAAAACCGTGCCGGGAGACGGCATGGCCTCGTCCGAAGAAGTCAAAGCCGCGGCCGAAGTTGCATCGCAGAAACTGGTACTCGCCGACATGGACACCGCAGCGGTCAAGGTCGGCTCGGTGATATCGGCCTCGCTTTTTGGTGCCCTCGCAGGCTCCGGGGCGTTGCCATTCGAACGCGCCGCCTTCGAGGACGCAATCCGAGCGGGTGGCAAGGGAGTTGAAGCGAGCCTGCGCGCCTTTGCTGCGGGCTATGACCTGGCGCAAAACGGCGCAAGGGAACAACCGGCAGAACCGGTTGTTTCAAAACAGGAGCTCGTTGCTCCCGGAGGACCCGATGCCGGCCAGGCCGCGTGGGCAAGCCTTGAAGCCCGTATCGCGGCGTTTCCCGAACCAGTCCGTAAAATGGCAACCGCCGGATTGACCAAGGTCGTGGACTTTCAGGACTGCACCTATGGGGCCGAATACCTTGACCGCCTGGCGCCCCTGATCGAGGCCGATAGTGAAGACAACAAATTCGAATTGTCCAGCGAGGCGGCGAAATATATCGCCAACGCAATGGCTTATGATGATGTGATCCGCGTCGCCGACCTCAAGACACGCGCGCAGCGCATTGACAGGATCGAAGACGAGATGCGTCTTGGAGACGGCAATGTTCTGCAATTGACCGACTATCTTCATCCGCGCGCGGAAGAGATTGTCGGGCTGCTGCCGGAAAAGACGGGCCGGAAACTGGAGAACGATCCGGCCTGGATGAAAAGGATCGACCGCTGGTTCAATCGCGGGCGCCGCATCCGCACCGACAGCCTGCGCGGCTTCGCGATGCTGTATTTTCTCGGCGGGTTGCGAAAGTGGCGGCTGAAGACCCTGAGACATAAAATGGAGCAGGATCACCTGAACGCATGGCTCCAGATGGTGTCGGGTTATCTGCCTGACCGGTACGGGATGGCCGTTGAGATCCTGCGCTGCCGGCGCCTGATCAAGGGATATTCCGATACCCATGCACGCGGCTTGTCGAAATTCGACAAGGTCCTGTCCGGCGCACGCATGGTTGAAAACCGGGACGACGGTCCACAGTGGGTCGCGCGGCTGCGGGAAGCAGCACTCAAGGAGGAAAAGGGTGGTGAACTGGACGGGGCGCTTAAGACTGTCGAGAGTTTCGCAGCCTGAATTTCAACGACCAGAGAGTGACTTGCCGAGCAAGTTGACCAGTTCTCGCGTTGCCTCTTCCGTTGTCTGGATGCCTGGCGACAACCGAAGGATTGTGCCGCGGATATCGGCGGAAAATCCGGCCGCGTTCAATGTGGCGAGCGTTTTTGATGCAATGCCTTCCGATGTCAGGTCAATCATCAGGCTACCGCCCCGCTCCTGCTCATTACGAGGAGTCAGCAGGGTCAGCCCCAACTCGTCAGTGCCCTCGATAACAATGTCGCACAGCAATCTGTTGTGATGCAGAAGGGCGCGCGTGTCGATCGTCGCATGCCATTTGAGGGCGGGGACCGTTGCTGCCGCGGGCAGAATGGCGGGTGTTCCGTTGTCGAAACGGCGGATATCGGGAGCATAGTCGAATGCATCGATATCCCAGTTGAACGGGTTGTCCTGGCTGAACCAGCCGCGCAGTTCGGGCCGGCACTCCGCGATCAGGTTGGGGTGAACGTAAAGCATGCCGGCACCGGGTGTGCCGCACATCCACTTGAGGCTCGTCGAAACCGCAAAATCAATCTCCGGCTCCTCAACCGAAAACGGCAGCAACCCAGCTGCTTGCGTGATGTCGACCCCGATCAGGCTGCCCATCGCACGGCCGTGCGTGGCGAGATTTTCCAGGTTGGTCTTGTGCGAGGTGGTTGAACTGACCCAGGTGACAAGCGCCAATGCTACATCGCTGTCCCATTCGGCAATCATGTCGTCATCGGCAACCCAGCTTGCACCCTGCCTCGGGTGGACGGTCTTGAGATCGAATCCGAAACGCTCCTGCAGCCTTGAAAGCAGAAAGTGATTGGAGGGAAAACAATCCGCTGCGACAAGAACCGTCCGGCCGCGCAATCGGTCGGCCGGCAGGGACGTCAGCAGCATATGAACCCCTTGCGTGACGTTTTCGCAGGTCGTCGTCGATCTTTCGCGAGCATCGATCAGCGCGCGCCACAGGTCAATGAACTCGGCCCGTTTGCCGAGCATATAGGACCACTGCTGATCATCCGGGGCACTCCACACAGATGCAAGTTCCGCCATCGCCTTGCTGAGGTCGGCTTCCTTGCCAGGATACTGTCCTATGGAATGATAGAGGAAATAACCCTCTTTCCTGTCGGTCATGCGTGTCTCTCGGGCGATGCGTTTTTGCGGGTCGGCTGGTATTGACCGGTAGGTGATTATTCGTATACAGTTTTCGAAATAGTTCAAGCTTAAAGGATTGGAATGGCGCCGAAAATATTGCTGACAAGCAGTATCAGGCCAAGTTTCACTCCAGATTAGTATACGATTTTGCCACCGCAGCGAAGTATGGGGGAGAATTTGCCTGATCTGAAATCTTCCCTGTCTTCCGGTGTGGGGCAAAATACCAGCGCTCAGATTCATGACGTTCTGGTAGGGCGCATTCAAAAGGGTGAAATCGGTCTGAAGGACCGGCTGGTCGACACGGCGGTTGCGGCGGAATTCGGTGTGTCGCGGATGCCGGCGCGTGACGCTCTCATGCGTCTGGCCCATGAAGGATATCTGGAGCCGTCGACCAAGGGGTTCATTCTGCCGAGGATCGATCACCAGGAGATTCTTGAGATTTTCGACCTTCGACGCCTGCTTGAACCCAGGGCAGCGGCACTGGCGGCACAGGGCTTGTCGGAGGTGGAAATTCTGCTGCTGGACGCGACGCTGAAAGATGCCCGTTTCGCAATGGAAGAAGGTGACCAGGAAAACCTGTTTCGGGCATGCGAGATATTCAGAAACGGCTGGGTGAATGCCGTCTCGAATTCATCGCTCCGCAAGACGCTGCAACGCTACATGACCCAGGTCCAGGCAGTTCGCATGATGACGTTTGCCGATCCGGAAAATCACCCGGTCATCGTGGAAGGCAATGCCCGGCTCTTTGAGGCATTTCGACAACGCGATGCCGTTGCGGCTTCCGACCGGATATTACGTTTCGTTTTTGATGGTGAGGCGGCCTATCTCGCCGCACACGAAGAAGCGCAGAAGCACAAGACGCCGACTGCTGCTCGAAACGGTTGATGCTGGCAGACGGAAAAGATGATGGAAACGGATTGATGGAAACACGCGCGGAAATACGATTGCCGACCGAGGATCTCAGCAAGGACCTGCCGTTTTTTACCAAGGTGCTGAAGATGCGGCTCGACATGATCTATCCGGCGGACAGTCCCGAGATCGCGGTGTTTTCCGGCCATGGTTTGCGAATACGGATTGAAAAGGGTGCACAGGAGAAACCCGGCACTATCCGGATCCTGACGGACGACCCTGGCGAATTTGCAGGTGGTGAACGTGTCCTTGTCGCGCCCAACGGTACGCGGATCGAGATCGATGAACTCAATCCGCCGCTGGTCTTGCCCGAGACCAGACACGCCTTCGTCGTTCGCCGGCTGGCCGATCAGGCACCCTGGGTGATCGGCCGTGCCGGCATGGAATACCGGGACCTCGTGCCAACTCGCCTGGGTGGGGCAATGATCGCCTCGCACATCCGGGTGCCCGACGGTCCGGTTCCCGATATGGTCCATTTCCACAAGGTGGGTTTCCAGCTGATCTTCTGTGTCCGGGGCTGGGTTGATGTTCTCTATGAGGACCAGGGTGATGTGAGACGGCTGACGGCAGGCGACTGTTTCATTCAGCCGCCGGAAATCCGGCACCGGGTCATGCATGCTGCCGACGGCATAGAGGTGATCGAGATCGGTGTTCCGGCAGAGCATGTTACCGAGATTGATCACGAAATGACCCTGCCGACGCCGGTTGAACGCCCGGACAGGGAGTGGCAAGGACAGAAATTCGTGCACAATCTTGCCAGAGGGAGCACTTTCGAACCCTTCCGTATTCCTGGTTTCGAAGTCCGGGACACAAGCATCTCGGACAACACCAGGGGCGTCGCATCTGTTATGGTTGCACGTGCAACAGGGGAGGCTTCTCCCTGGACGCGGCACGACTGTGACATTCTTTTCAACTTTGTGCTGGCAGGCGAAATGACACTGGAGGGCGAAGGTAAAGACCCTTACCGCCTGTCTGCCGGAGACGCCTTCGTGATCCCGCCGGACATGGCGACGCGATACACTGGCGCAACAACCGACCTTGAGCTGCTTGAAGTCAGCTTGCCGGGCCAGTTCAAAACCGAGGTTCTGAGCTCGTCTGGGAGGGAATGAACGGGCGCATTGGACATAACAATAATCGATGAGGGGAAGTAAGCATGAAGAAGTTGACTACACTTGCAGCCGCCACGTTGATGCTGGGCACCAGTTCTCTGGCCTACGCGGAGACCAAGATCGGCGTCCTGATGGATATTACCGGACCGATCGCCAATTTCATTCCGCCGCTCCAAAACGCGGCAAACCTCGCTGTCAAACACGTGAATGACCAGGGTGGGTTGCTGGGCGAAGAAGTGGTCGCAGTCTATGGCGATACCACCGGGACCGCGCAGGGTGCCGTCGATGCGGCCCAAAAACTGGTCAACATCGAGAACGTCCCCATTGTCATGGGGTCGCTGATGTCCGGAACCACGATTGCGGCAGCCGAAGCTGCGATTATCCCGGCAGGTGTTGCGCAGATCTCGCCAACGGCAACCTCGCCGGCCATGACTGAACTGCAGGATGATGGCCTTGTTTTCCGCATTGTTCCTTCCGACAACTATCAAGGTGAAATTCTCGCCAAGATGGTGCTTGAAGAAGGTCTTGATAAAGTCGCGCTCACATATGTGAACAACGACTATGGTGTTGGTATCGGCCAGACCTTCAAGGAAGCCTACAAGAAGGCCGGCGGTGAAATCGTTGCTGAAAACAAGCATGAGGAAAAGAAGGATTCCTATCGTTCTGAACTGGCGAGCCTTGCCAAGGGGGATGCCCAGGCGCTCGTCGTGATTGCTTACGCTGGAGATAGCGGCGGCAAGATCGTCAGGCAGTCGATCGAAGGTGGCTTGTTCGACAGGTTCGTTGGAACCGACGGGCTGCGCGACGAACTCCTGATCCAGAATGTCGGCGCCGATGCGCTCAAGACGTCATTCTTCTCTTCGCCGACGTCTCCGGCTGAAAACCCGGCTCAGAAAACGCTCCACGATGCCTTCAACGCCGAATACGGCGAAGGTGCCGACAAGGCATTTGTGGATCAGACCTATGACGCGACATTCCTTGCTCTGCTGGCAATCGAGAAAGCCGGTTCCACGGACCGTGCCAAAATGGCCGAGGCTCTTCGTCAAGTCGCGATGGCTCCGGGTGAGAAAGTGGGGCCGGGTGACTGGGCCAAGGCCGTCGCCCTGATCAAGGAAGGCAAGGACATCGACTATGACGGTGCCAGCGGCACTGCGGAGTTCGACGAAAACGGGGATGTCGGGGGCTATATCGGCAAGTTCGTCGTCGACGGCGACGGCTACAAGCAGATAGCCATCATCGAATAAGCCGGATTGATCGTAGCGTGATCCAACTGGACGAGATCTGCGTCGATTTTGGAGGCTTGCGGGCGGTAGACCATGCAAGCTTCGAGATCGGCGCAGGCCGCATCACGGGTCTTATCGGACCCAATGGTGCGGGCAAGACAACCGCATTCAATGTCATTGCCGGGGCGATCCGGCCAACGTCTGGCCGTGTTCATTTCGATGGCCATGATGTAACGGGACTGAAGCCGTACCAGCGGGCTCAGGCCGGACTGGCACGAACCTTCCAGATCCCGCACGAATTTTCGCAGCTTTCCGTGCTTGAGAACCTGATGGCGTCTGCGGCGGCGCCAGACGGCGAGAACGTATTCAATGTCATTTTTCGGCGTGGCCGGTATTTGCAGGAAGAGCGTGGGATCTATGAAACCGCACGCGAAACTGTTCGCCTGCTCGAACTGGAACATGTGATTGACGAAAAGGCCGGAAACCTGTCCGGTGGCCAGAAGAAACTGGTCGAACTCGGCCGCGCCCTGATGCGCGACCCCAAGATCATTCTGCTCGACGAGATTGGTGCGGGTATCAACAGGACTTTGCTCGGCAAACTGGCTGACAAGATCCTGATGCTGAACAGGGAACGGGGCCTTACGTTCTGCCTGATCGAGCACGATCTCGATTACGTTTCCAAACTGTGCGACCACGTTTTGGTGATGGCGCAGGGCACTCTGCTGACCGAGGGAACGGTCGACGAGGTCAGGCAGGACGAACGTGTGATCGAAGCTTATTTCGGCGGCGGAAAGTACGAGGCCCAGCTATGACCGAGCAGCTTTCCGTCACGGGGCTGACGGCAGGATATGGCGGCCCGCCGATCATCGAGGATATTTCGCTGAGCGTGGAGCCTGGTGAAATTGCTGTCGTCCTGGGTCCGAATGGCGCGGGGAAGTCAACGCTCTTGAAGACCATATTTGCGCTCACGAGCGTTTCCGCCGGAACCATCCGGCTTGGTGAACGTGAGCTGACCGAATGCAGGACATCCGCGCTTGTGCCGCTGGGTGTCTCCGCCGTTCCACAGAACAGAAACGTGTTCCCTTCCATGACGGTTGATGAAAACCTCGATGTCGGCACCTACGCGGCACCGCCAGCCGATCAGAAGGCGACGCGCGAAAGGGTTCTTTCGCTGTTTCCCGATCTGAAGGGCAAGCTCAGGCAGCCTGCAGGAGAACTCTCGGGCGGGCAGAGGCAGATGGTTGCGATGGGCCGTGCCCTAATGAGCGAACCGAAACTGGTGCTGCTTGACGAACCGACAGCAGGCCTTTCCCCTGCCTACCTGGAACGGATTTTCGATCTTCTGCTTGATATCCGCAAGACAGGGATCACGATCCTGATGGTCGAGCAGAACGCCCGCCAGGCATTGCAGATCGCCGATCACGGCCACATCCTCGTCAATGGCCGCAACCACGTCAGCGGCACAGGCGAGGAACTGCTTGGCGACAAAGACGTACGCCGTCTCTTTCTCGGAGGCGCTGCCGGATGAGCGAATTCATCAATTTCTACCTGTTTCCAGCACTCACCATCGGCAGCATCTATGCACTCGGCGCCGTAGGCATATCGATGATCTTCGGGATTTTGAGGTTCGCGCATTTCGCCCATGGTGACCTGATGACGCTCGGAACGTACGGGATCCTGGCCGCCGCAGCGCTCATGCCGGTGAACCCGCTTCTGCTCGTGCCGTTCGGCATGGCGCTGACGGTTTTCGCCGCCCTTTTTGTCGACCGCTATTTCTACCGCCCGCTCCGCGACCTGCCGACGATCTACACGGTGATTTCCTCCTTCGGGATCGCGCTTGTGTTCCGTTCTCTGATCCAGCTTGTCTGGGGCTCGGAGAACCAGGTCCTTGTCGCCGGGGTTCGACCGCCATTGATCCTGTTCGACACCTTCCGGGTATCGGTTTTGCACCTTCAGGCGATTGTAACGACGGCGGTGATCGCGGTTTTGCTGCATTTTTTCCTGACGGCGACGAAGACCGGCCGATCCATGCGCGCTGTTGCGGATGATCCCGAACTTGCAGAAGTCTCCGGCCTCGATACCGCGAAGGTCGTGCGCTGGACCTGGATCATCGGTGCCGCGCTCGCTGCCGTCGCCGGAGCCTTCGCAGCGCTGAACACCAGCGCGCACCCGAACCTGGGTTGGAACCTGCTGCTGCCCATGTTCGCGGCGGCCATTCTCGGCGGCATCGGCAAGCCGATGGGCGCCATGGCCGGCGGCTTCATCATCGGCATGGCAGAGGAATTGTCCTCCTATCACTGGATCGGCGACGAAGCGCTGATCTCACCGTCTTACAAGACCGCAGTCGCCTTCGTGATCATGATTTCGCTGCTGATCTTCCGCCCGCAGGGGCTGTTCAAGGGGAGGCTCTTGTAATGGAACTGACCGGCCTTTTCTTCTACGTGGTGAGCCTGTTGATCATGGGCGGCATTTACGCGCTGCTTTGTCTTGCACTCAATGTCCAATGGGGCATGGGCGGTCTCTTCAATGCAGGCATAGCCGGCTTTTACGGTGTCGGAGCATACACCTCCGCGATCCTTTCGACGGCGGCGTCCGGCAGGCACCTGGGCGGATTTTCAATGCCGGTTCCGATCGGCCTTGTCGGTGCGGCGCTCGTTGCGGGCATAACGGGCTGGGCAGTTGCCCGCATCTGCGTGCGGCTCAAGAGTGACTACCTCGCCATGGCGTCCATCGGCATCGCCGAGATCCTGCGCCTCGTCTTTGTCAACGAAAGTTGGCTGACGAATGGCAGCCTGGGTGTTTCCAGGATACCGAGACCACTTTCCGACTTCACCACGGGACGCATGTCGGACGTTGTTTTTCTTGGCTTCGTCTGGGTGATCGTGCTTCTGGTTTATGTCGCCACCTCCCGGCTTTACGACAGCCCATGGGGCCGCAGCCTTCGCGCAATACGGGACAACGAAGCCTCCGCGTTGGCTGCCGGCAAGAATGTCGAGAAATACCGCATTCAGACCTTCGTCATTGGTTGCGCGGTCATGGGTGTTGCAGGCGGTCTGTCGGCCCACTATTTCCGCTTCCTGTCACCAACGGCGACCGACCCGCTTTTGACGACCTTCCTGGTCTGGGTGATGCTTATGGCCGGCGGTTCGGGCAACAACAGGGGCGCCATTCTGGGCGCACTGACGATCTGGACACTCTGGTCGGTCACGGAGATCTTCACCAATCGCCTGCCACCCGAATGGGCGACCCGCAGTTCATTCATCCGCATGCTGCTTGTCGGCCTGCTGTTGCAATTTGTTCTGCAACGCTTCCGTTCGGGGCTCTTGCCTGAGAAGTCGCCGCCGGTCAGATTCCGGAAGGATTAGCAACGGGAACGGCTGGGGCCGCGCGTTCGGGATGCGTCGTTGGCGGCGACAATCACCGGGGCGCAAACAGCAGCTTCAGGTACGTGCGGAACAACATGATCTGTTCGGAAGCGTTGTTGTGCTCCCGCAAGGCGCGCTGCAACACGAGACCGCCTTCAACCACGCCTGATACCATGTCTCCAAGCGCGTCGAGATTGACCGGTTCCCGGGGTTCGTAGAGCTCCGAGATGTCTTCAAACATGCCTCTGAACCGCTTTCGCCATCCGAGAATGGCCTGCCGGTTCAAGTTCCGGACACCTTCGTCGAACAGGCGATCCTGATAGGCCGTCGACGCGATCACGCAACCGGGGTGCCCGGTCGGCATTTCTTCCAGCATTTCTGCCAGCAGCTTCAGGCCGATAAGCATACAATGCAACGGGTCGTCATTCAGTTCGCGGGCGCGCGCAAACAGATCGTCGTAGAGAGCATTTTCGACTTCGATGTATCGCTCCAGCATGGCACGTGCCAGCGCGTTCTTGTCCTTGAAGTGGTAAAAGAAACCGCCGCGTGAAATCTCGGCGCCGGCGACAATTTCTTCTATGGACGTTGCCTCGAAACCTTTCTCAAGAACTGCGGCTTCCGCAATGTCGAGTATTCTCGTTCGTGTGTCGATTTTTTCTTTCATCGGCTGCATCCCGACTGTACCGCGAGTCCAGTTGACACTCCCCAAAGCAAACACCTTTGGAGGAAATCTTCCCTTACTCATTGAAAATAAAACGAAAAAATTATCTGCGCAACCGAACCACGCGACAACTATCAGCTTGGCGCGGCGTCGAATAAGTCTCTTGTCATCAACACAAGAGGACAGCTTTCATGCGAATTCAAGAGCTTATGCAGGCCGATCGTTTCTTTCTATCCGACGGCGGACTGGAAACCTATCTTATCTTTGACAAGGGGTATGAACTGCCGTGCTTTTCAGCAGCGGTGTTGCTGGACAGCGATCAGGGGCGGCGGGATCTGGTCGAATACTATGAACGTTTTGTCGAAATAGCGCGCCAGTCGGGTCGTGGTTTCATCCTGGATGCACCGACCTGGCGAGCGGGCGTGGCCTGGGCAGGACCATTGGGCAAATCGGTCTCGGACGTTCTTCAGACAAACGAACGGGCGGTAGGTTTTGTCTCCGAGATCCGCATGCGGCACGAAACGGACAGTCTGCCGATCCTGGTCAACGGGCTCGTAGGTCCGTCGGGCGATGCCTATGCCCCGGACGCGACACTTTCTTATCAAGATGCGCTTTTGATCCATGCCCCCCAAATTCATGCCCTGGGACGCGCCGGCGTAGACATGATCAGCGCAATGACGCTGACACATGCCGGGGAGGCGGTTGGTATCGCGCAGGCCGCAAGGGAAATCGATCTACCGGCCGTGATCGCCTTTACGCTGGAAACCGATGGCCGGTTGCCATCCGGCCAGCCGTTGCGTGAAGCCATCGAAGAGGTTGATGAGGCCACCGACAGCAGTCCGCACTACTACATGATCAACTGTGCTCACCCCGATCATTTCAGGGAGGTGCTGGAAACCGGTGCATCGTGGAAACTGCGGGTCGGTGGCATCAGGTCGAACGCATCGCGGATGAGCCATGCCGAACTGGATGAAGCGGAAACCCTTGATGACGGAAACCCGGGCGAACTCGGCCGGTTGAGTGCAGACCTCTTGCGCCATCTGCCCAACATTCGTGTCGTTGGCGGGTGCTGTGGCACGGATCACAGGCATGTCGGGTGCATTGCTATACATGATCAGTTCCGACCAGCAGCTTGAGCCGCCGTGTCTCGAATTTGCACATTATTTGAATTGGAATACCAAGATGTTGAAATCAATTGTATTATCGCCCTTGCTTGTTCTCTCGTTGGCCGGTCAGGCTCAGTCGGGGGCCAGCATTTCCTCCGACCTTGCCGCGGACCAGAAGCGTTCTTTCGCAGCAACCAAACTGCTACTTGATGAAGTCCGGCCAGCGGTCGGAAAAGCACTCGACGGCGAATGCTTCCAATATTTGGTGGTTCCGCTCGCTGGAGCCGCAAGACTGAATATCAATGAATTGGCCGCTCCTTCGGACCAACATGATCACACCGCGCCCGTGGAAGTCGAAAAGTCTCATCTGGAGTGGGATTCAGGAGGTCCGGTGGGCCCGGTCACTGCGCACTGAAAACAGCGAACCGCAGGCGTCATGCCGGTGATCTGCCGGACGTACTCAACTGAATTCCCAAATAGTAACTTTCGAGTTGAAAACATGAATATTCAAACCAACCGTGCAATTCGGCAAGCCACCGCACTGGATGCGAAGCCGCTCGCCAAGCTCATCGATATCGCGGGCGAGGGTATCCCGAACTGGCTTTGGAGCCGGGCCTGCGAAAACGATCAGGCGCCACTTGATGTCGGTGCAGACCGGGCAAGAAGACCGTCTGGAGGGTTCTCCTTCACGAACGCTTTGGTGACGGAAGATAAGGATCTCGTCACGGGCATGGTGCTGAGCTATCCTATCGATACCGCACCGGAAGATGACCCCGATACACTTCCCGCACCGATCGCGCCCTTTGTGGAGCTAGAGAAACACTCGGTCGGCACCTGGTATATCAATGCCCTGGCCACATTTCCTGGGCATCGCGGCCGGGGGCTGGGCACCACGTTGCTGGCCTCGGCAGAAAGCCTGGCGCGGGAAAACGGCAAATCGACGATGAGCATTCAGGTTTACGCCCAGAACACGGGTGCCGTTCGCCTCTACCAGCGCCTTGGTTATGATCTCAAGGAAAGCGCGCCCGTTCGGCTTCATCCATGCCAGCCCTATTACACGGGAGACGTTCTGCTGCTGATCAAGGACCTGAACAAGGTGTAATGCTTCAGTTTTTGCGGGTTCTTTGATGCACCGCTTGTTAGCCCGTGTCGCGGGCCAACAAGCGGTGGCCTTGAATTGGGAAACTCTTTTCTGATGAAACGGATCAGCAAACGGTGAGAATTTGCAAGCTTGCACCGACCTCGCTTTGCCTTAAAAATCAATGATCAATGGCACATGATCACTCAGCCCGTTTCCAATCCAGTCGTCGAAGGTGCCGATCTCGAATTCCCTTGTATTTCGAAGCCACGGCAAAGGCGCAAAAACATAATCGATGTGATAGGTCGGACCGTCGATGCGCCTGTCGCGCCAGTAGTGCGTAGGGATTGTTTCGCGCCCGTGCTCTTCTTCGTGAAAGGCATGGTAGGCGCTGTAAAGGCCCATGCCTTCCAGCAGATTGACCTTGGACATGTGATTTATCCGCCACCCCGGTTTGTCCCAGATCGCGTTGCTGTTCCAGTCCCCGCCGATGACTGTCGGTCCGGAGTCTATGAAAGTCTTGTATTTGGTCAGGGCCCGGCGTAGCGGACCGCTTTGGTGTTTGCGTGTGATACCTGCGCTGGCATTTTGGGCCCAGACGGCCAAAAGGTTGAATGTCCGCGGCCCCTCGATGCGTGCAGGAAGAACAAAACGGAGTGTCGGGTAGAAAGGCTCCACCCGCGATACAGTGAAGTCGTTGAAAGCGAAAATACCCAGACCCTTGTGGGGGTTTTCCCCCATCCAAAGCACTGAGCAGGCTTCAAGGTCGGTGACGCCGCGTTCGGCCAGGATATCTGGCCTTGCACATTCGGATACGACCGCAATGTCGGGTTTCTGCGAAAGCAGGGCCTCCACCTTGCGATGAAGCGCCATGCTGCAGTTCCAGAAGATCAGACGCACGTCACGTCCGGCTGGTCAGAAGCTTCAATCCTGCAAACGTGAAGACAGCGCCAAGAGTACCCTGAATGACGCGTCGTGCTCTGCCATAGACGTGCACCATGACAGGTGTCGAAAAGGCCAACGCATAGACTACGTGGATAATGATCGACAAGATGAATGTGCCGAGCACAATCGAGGCACCGACCCAGATCGGCGCGCCTTCTTTCATTCCGAGGGATATGATCGCAATCCATGCCAGAGCGGCTTTTGGATTGGTCATCTGAATGATGTATCCCCGCGCCAGGTATCCGAACGGTGTCCTTCGGCCGCCAGCCAGCTCTCTGGCCTCAATGTCGTGTCGCGACATCGCCGACCTGAACGACTTGTAGGCCAGCCAAAACAGGTAGAGACCGCCTAATATCTTGATTGCAATGAGCGCGTTTGCATATGCAGCGAGAAGCGCGGAAAGACCGAGCACGGTAAGGACCGCCCAGGTGAATGAGCCCGACGCAACGCCGAGCGCCAATGCGATCCCCGAAGACCTTCCAACGCTCATGGATGTTCCCATCACCGCCAGAATGTTTGGTCCCGGGCTCGCGATAGCCATCAGGAATGCCACGTAGGCGAGCAGGATTCCGGGCAGGTACAGATTGATGCTTTCCATGGATATCCCTTCAGATACTGGCCGCACTCGCTCACTCTCACATGAGGCGCATTGCAATGCAATTTAACTGGAACAGGAAAGGGCCTATTCATTGGGGTGTCGACGGACGGTCGGTAGATTGGTTGCGCAAATATCTGACTTTAATAATAAAAAAGCTTTTCGCGATGGCGGATGCACCGGGCGAGACTGGGGGCACCAATCCGGCTGCCGGCTGTGGATTTGCAGTTCCCAGGTTCATGGACATGTCGAGATTCTCGCGAAAAACCGAGCTGGAAAGCGAAATTTTCACCATCCATTAACCATAAGTTGCAATGGATATTTGCATCTTTAGCGCGAGTTCCGCGCATCAATTCTCGGCAGTACAGGTTCTATGTTCAAAAGATTTTTCGCGCTTCTCACCGTGACTTTCTTGTGCTTTCAGGCTCAGGCAGCGGATTACAACATCAAGGGATCGCCGCAGTATCAGGCGCCAACGCTGCGGGGAAGTATCGGGCTCCGGTACTGGTATAGCCAGAACAACTCCGAATTGGATACGGGTGACCTGAACTGGAACACTGTCGATGGCGTCTCGTCGCATACCGCCGAGATTGTCGGAGAGCTGGAAGTCCTGACCACGAGCACCTTTGTGCGCGGATATGTCGGGCTTGGCAGAAATTTTGGCGGTGAAGGGGACTTCTATACCAATCCGAGCGGCGATCTGGAGGAAAGTGCTCTTGGATACGTTGTTGTCGATGGTGGTTGGCGCTTTGCCAGCTTCGCGAACGAGATGGTCCGGTTAAAGGGCTTCGTCGGCTATCACTACCTGAATGACAGTATTGACGCTGAGGACGGCCGGACGGTCATTGAGCAGACGCGTCAATGGCATGCGATCCGCGTCGGCCTGACTGCGGAAGGAGACATCAGCGAAAGGGTCAGCTGGTCATTTGATGTGGCGGCTGTACCGTGGAGCCACACCAGGGTTGAAACCTGGGAGAGCCAATGGACACACGGCGTTGAAACCGACTTGATGCTCAATCTCGACCTGACCAGAAACTGGCAGGTGGGTGTCGGGGGGCGTTACTGGTGGCTGCAATCGAATTTTGACCGCAGATGGGTCTCCGACGGTTCCAAGGCGGTCTTCGAACAGAACTACCAGCGCTACGGGCTGGTGTTGGAAAGCAGATATCTTTTCTGAGGCGAATGTTCGGCGGTGGGCTTGACAGTCAGGTTGTCACGAATGTGGCCAAGTTCGTCACATGTCGCTAAGAAACTTCGCAATCAGGCGGTTGAAAATTTCCGGCTCTTCAAGATGCACGGCGTGGGCACATCCTGGAACGACGGCGAGTTTGCAGTTCGGGACGGTCTTCCAGAGAGTTTCTACCTGTGGCCAGGCATAGGTTCGGTCGCCGTCGCCCCAAAGCGCGAGCGAAGGGGCTTCGATCGCGGAAAGACTGTCTTCACCTGACCAGTCCCTCATTGCCTCAAGACCTGCCGAAATCGCGCCTAGGCCGCTCTTTTCGGCAATTGCTGCACAGGCAGCGTATTCTTCAGCCTGCTCCCCACGCATGAACCAGGTGGCGGATATCCGGCGCGCCGTCGCTGCCGCTCCGTCTTTGGCAGCGCGATTCATGGAAGTTTCAATGGTTTCGAACCGTCCCGGCAAAACTCCGACGGGTCCGGTGCCGTACAGAATGAGCCTGTCGACAGCTTCCGGCGAGCGCCGCATCATTTCCTGAACGATCATTCCTCCCATGGAATGCCCGAGGAGATGAAACCGCTCAATGCCCTGGTCCAGAAGGTCCTGAAGAACCCAATCGGCAAACCCACCGATCGAGTTGACCGGGGGAGCGCCCGCATTTTGCCCAAAACCCGGCAAGTCTGGCGTCACCAGGGGACCTATGTCCGCAAGCGGTGCCTGCATTTTCCATTGTTCGCTGCCACCCATGAACCCGTGGACCAGAACCAGTGGGATCATTTCCGGGCACCTTGAACGATCCGGTCCAGGATCATGGCACAGAACAGAATGGAGAAACCGGCGAGAATGCCTTGACCGACATTCGCATATTGCAGGGCTTCGAGCACATCCTCACCCAGGCCCTTGGCACCGATCAGTGAAGCGACCACCACCATGGCAAGCGACAGCATGATTGTCTGGTTGATCCCCGCCCTTATGGACGGGCTTGCCAGCGGCAGGTCAACCCGGGTCAGCAGGTACCACTTGTTGCCACCAAACGCGATTGCGGCTTCCCGAACACTCTCGGGAACGCCTCGCAAGCCAAGCACCGTGAGGCGGACGACGGGTGTACCGCCAAAAATCATGGTCGTGACAACGGCGGCCGGCTTGCCGGTCCCGAAAAATGCGATCACCGGGATCATGAAGACAAAGGCCGGCATGGTCTGCATGAAATCCATGATTGGCTGAATGAAGGAATAAAACCGGGGGCGCCTGGCCGCGAACATGCCGAGCGGGATGCCGATAATGATTGACAGGCATGCAGCGGTACCCAGCAGAGCCAGGGTGGTCATTGCTTTGTCCCAGAAGCCCAGCAATCCCATATAGGCGAGAAATGCTCCGGACCAGACCGCGGTCCGAATGCCGGCCGTCAGCCAGGTCAACAGGATGATCAGGCTGGCAACCACGATCCACGGCGTACTGACGAATACCAGTTCCAGAGCGTCCAGCAGCAGGCGGATCACATAGGTGATGGCATCAAACAGTCCTTCACCGTTGGCGACGCAGAACGCAAAGAAGGCTTCCACGGCTTCGATACTGACAATACGGAATTCCGGATTGGTCGGAAAAGCGGAAAGCAGCGAGAACCGACCGGGGAAGCTGTAATGCAAAACGGAAGCCAGAACGATAAGCGCCATGAAAACGGCGCTGAAAGCAATTTGGGATGCCGGCATTCCGGAACGGATGGAGTTGTCGGACAGCCATTCGGAGAACCGCTTTTCCAGCGCCCAGTTCGCGCAGATGGCTTGTGCACCTTTTGCCAGGACGAGCAGCGCCAGGCCTGCCAGGGCGATCCATACACCCTGATCGGCAAGAGCCTCGGCTTCGGCGCGTATTCCTCCGATATTGGCTTCCAGGGAATCCACGGTGCGCTTGTAGACATCCGCCTTGTCGGATCCGCTTTCGATTGCCGCAGCAAGCTGTTCGCGGCGCAATTCGAGCGTTCCCTCGATCGAGGCAATCCGTTCCATGGCTTCTGCAGCCAGGTCGCCGAACAATCCGCGCGCGATCTGGACGATTGCCAGGGTCTCGATGATCAGAAACGGCAGGGCCCATGACCACAACCCTCTCGCACCGAACCAGACAGGCCCGAACAGGCCTGCCATCAGATTGAGCGTTGCCGTGAATTTCGAGCTCTCGCCGATACGGTCGAAATTCGTGACATAGTAATCCGGATTGGTACGAACAAATTCGGCAATGTTCTTCCGGCGCTCTTCGGTATAGGCCCGTTCAGCTTCGGCTTCGTTATCGGCGAGGGGCACGTTGCTCTGGTCCATCATGATACCTCGGTCCCCTCTATCACCGTCCGCAGGATGTTTTCTCTTGTGATCACACCGACGTCGGTCCCCTCGTCTTCAACGATGATGGCATCGTCCGTGCCGATTGCCATGTTGATGAGGGTGCTGAGTGTTTCGCTTTCCGCAACGCGCGGAGTGTTCTCCGGTAGCGGGCCATGTTCGTGTGTGTACTCCGCCAGCGGTTGCATCACCGCATGTGCCCTGACGACCTTCAACCGGGAAATCCCGGCGACAAAATCGGCGACATAGTCATCGGCCGGGTGCATCACGATGTCTTCGGCAGTGCCGATCTGAACCACCCTGCCGTCCCGCATTATGGCAATCCGGTCACCGATCCGGACAGCTTCATCCAGGTCGTGGGTGATGAAGACGGTCGTTTTCTTCAGGATCTTGCTGAGGCGGATGAATTCATCCTGCAACTGGCGCCGGATCAGGGGGTCCAGGGCGCTGAACGGCTCATCCATGAGCAGGACATCGGGATTGGCCGCCAGGGCGCGCGCGAGACCGACACGCTGCTGCATCCCGCCCGACAATTCATGCGCATATTTGGAACCCCAGGCGCCGAGTTCGACAATATCGAGAAAAGCTGCCGCCTGCCGCATCCGCTCGTTCTTGGAGACTTTCCGAATTTCGAGGGGCATCGCGACATTGTCCAGGACTGACCGGTGGGGCATGAGCGCGAAGTTCTGGAACACCATCCCGATCTTCCGGTTCCTGAAATTTTGCAATTCCTTTGAACCGAGCGCCATCACATCCGTTCCCTCGATCAGGATCCGGCCGGCTGTCGGCTCCAGCAAGCGGTTGAAATGACGGACCAGAGTGGATTTGCCGCTACCCGACAATCCCATGATGCAGAAGATTTCGCCCTTGTTGACGGAAAGGCTGACATCCGCGACACCGACCACCGCATTGTAGCGGGCCAGAACTTCGGCCTTGGTCAGACCGTCTTCATGGATCGCATTCAGCGCGCCTTGCTGATCTGCTCCGAAAATCTTCCAGACATCGGAGATTTCTATGACGGTCTCATCGCTCATGGCTGACGGCGTCCCGCGGTTTTGCAGCATTGGCTGCGTCAAGATCAGGCGGTGCCGGAAGAACCGGCACCACGTCATGCTCGAATGCGTCCGGGACTAGAGGCCCAGCCAGGCATCCACACGGTCAGGGTTGGCTTCCACCCATTCCCGCGCGACATCTTCTGGCTCCCGGCCATTTCCGCTGATCTCGAAGGCGAAACCGCTTACATCATCCGCGGTAAGAGAGAAGTTGGAAAAGAACTCCGCAATGGCTGGTGACCGTTCGGGCAGGGAGTTGGACCATGCAATCTGCACTTTCTTCAGTGCATCTTTGGTTGTCACGTTCGATTTTTCGAACCAGTCGGCGTCGTCCGAAGGCTGCACCATGACGTATTTCGCCGGATCATAGGTCGGTTCCGTCAGCATCTTGACGTCGAACATGTACCAGATGGCGTGAGGCTTGTAGCAATAGAATGCATAGCCTTCACCCTTGGCAATGCTGTCCTTGACACGCGCGGTCTTGACGCTTTCCTCGGCACGGATCGGTTCAACGAAATCCATGAGGCCATAGTCGCGGACCTTGACCTCGTTGACGTTGGCAGATGCCCACCCGGGTGCGCCTATCCACATTTCACCCTTGCCGTTGCCGTCGCTGTCCATTTGAGCGGCGACGTCCGGGCGTCCCAGGTCGGCGATGTCGGTGATGTTGTTTGCCTCGCCGAAGTCCTTGGAGACACAGAAGCCCTGATTACCTTCATAGGGATTGGATGACAGGGTCACGGTGCCGGCGCCATCAACGTATTTCTTGGTAAAACTCTCCTGGTTGGGCAGCCAAACATCGGGATGAACGTCAATGTCGCCTTTGCCCTGATCCATCGCCTGAAATATCGTGGCGTTGTTGCCGGGAATCAGTTCGGCTTTTCCGCCAATGCGCATTTCGACCACAGCGGCAAGCAGATGTGCAATTGCCTGGGCGCCGGTCCAGGACGGAACGCCGATCTTGACTTCCTCGGCCGCAAGGGCAGGCACCGCGAACACGCTCATTGCGGTTGCGACCGTCAGACACTTCAAACTGTTTTTCATGATTCACTCCTCTGGTGGATGGTGCCGGTTGACCGGATTTTTTTGATTTTGTTTGTTCTCTTAATCCAGGCTACCGATTATCTGGTCTTCATAGGCAAATAGCGAAGTCGATCCTCCCGTATGCAGGAACAGGACATTGTCTTCGGGCTTGAAAAAACCCTCGCGGACCATGCCGATCAGCCCGGCCATGCCTTTGGCCGAATAGACAGGATCCAGCAGAATGCCTTCCTGGCGGGCCGTGAGCCGGATCGCTTCCAGGGTGGAAGTGGTCGGCAGGCCGTAGCCTTCTCCGACATAGCCGTCGTCTACCAGGATGGTTCCCGGTTCAATGTGCGGTCCGTCCAGTTTGGCCAGCGTTTTCTGCGTCGTTGCGAGGACAGCATTCAACTGGCGTTCACGCGGTTGGCGGACGCTGACCCCCATGACGGGAAGATCATAGCCGAGGATATGAAATCCCGCGACCAGGCCGGCCTGGGTGCCGGAACTGCCTGTGCCCATGACCAGCCATTGAAAACGCTGATTGGTCTCAAGGCACTGGTCCATGATTTCCTGGGCGCAGCTCACATATCCCAGGGCGCCGGTGGCATTCGACCCGCCGCCGGGAATGAAATAGGGCTTGTGTCCCTCGGCCTTCATGCGATCCGCCACATTCTGTGCTTCGGCATTCATGTCCAGGCCGCTCGGCCGGAATTCGAATGTGGTTGCAAACAGTTTGTCGAGAAATACGTTTCCGGATTCCTCGTAGGCCTGGGTCCTTCCCGGGACACGGCGTTCGAGCAGTACATGGCACTTCATGCCCAGCCGGCAGGCAGCCGCAGCTGTTTGCCGTACATGGTTGGATTGTACAGCGCCCTGCGTGATCACGATGTCGGCCCCCTCACGGAGCGCCTCGCCCATCAGAAACTCGAGCTTGCGTGTCTTGTTGCCGCCGGTCGCAAGTCCGGTGCAGTCGTCGCGCTTGATAAAAAGTTGTGGCCCGCCCAGATGCGCACTCAGGCGTGGCATGGCTTCGATGGGGGTTGGCTGATGGCATAGATCCACCCTTGGGAACCGGTCGAATTCAATACGCGTCGTTACGGTCGGCAATATTTTTTCTACAGACATTTTATGGCTCTGATTAGAATTTCCTCAAGCTCAAAATTGAGGCAAACCCAAGCTCAAATCCAATATTATGTTTGCATGACATTATGCGTTTTTTGCAATATGTTCGATTCTCATGGACATATATCTCTTCCGGGATCTGGCCCGGCTCAACAACACGGGGAACTTCTCCCAGGCCGCGGATCAAAGCAATTTGAGCCAGTCAGCTTTCAGTCGCCGGATCAGATCGCTGGAAAGCTGGATTGGGGTGACCCTTGTCGACCGGTCGCGACAGCCTGTGCGTCTCACGACGGCGGGATTGCAGATACTGGAGGCCGGCCAGCAGGCTCTCGAGCGGATCGAGCAGGAGCGTAGCCAGATCCTCGAGGCTCAGTCGCTTCCCGACAAGTACGTGGTCACGTTCGGCGCTCAGCATTCGATTGGCTGGCGGTTCTACCCGACCTGGCTTCAGGGCTTTGAGGAGACGTACGGACCCATTCTCTCGCGGCTGAGAGCGGACGACTTGCCGAATTGTTTGCGGGATCTCAAAAACGGCGATGTCGATTTCGTCATCGCCTATGAGAGCCACCATGTCCGTTACAGCGAACAGGGAACCGGGTCTCCCGAAAGTAATCCTGACAAGTCAGGGTCCCTGGTAATCGGATATGACAGTCTCATTCCGGTTTCCAAACCGCAATCGGACGGGAATCCGCTGTTCAGTTTCAGCGCCGACAAGATTGAGATGCCGTTTCTGCGTTTCGGTGAAGACGCACCGATCGCACGGCACCTGGAGCCATTGTTCAAAGGCGCGGGTCTGTCGGCCCGTCTGCGGATTGTCTATGAGAACTCCATGGCAGGTGCGCTGCGGATCCGGGCGCGTGACGGCATGGGCGTCGCGTGGCTTCCCAAAAGCCTGGTCGCGCCGGACATGAAAGCCGGGATCCTTGTGCAGACCGGCGCGCCGGAGTGGGAAGTGCCGCTCGAAATCCGTCTGTTCAGGCATAAGCCGAACTCGAACCGCGTCACGCGGTCGATATGGTCGTTCCTGGAAAGCCAACGGTCTCAACCGCTGAAACCCGGCGCATAACAGTTGTAAATTGAATGACCGGCTATGGTTTTGCCTCCCGGCAAATCCAATGGGTTCCGGTGAAACAGCAAGGTTGGCAGATCTAGTCCTGGGAAATCAGCGACGAGTTGAGCGCATCCAGCAGCCGAAGCAATGACGGCTTGATCCGTTCCGCGTCGGCAGGGCTGAGCGCCGAGAGCAGCCTTTTTTCGTGGTCTTTTGCTTCCAGGACAAGTTGAGTGCTCATCAAACGGCCGTCATCGGTAAGGTAGATCCGGACCCGGCGTCCGTCTCCCGCATCACTCTTTCGGGCAACAAGCCCGCGCTTTTCCATCTGGTCGACGATACGCGTCATGCGGGACTGTTCCATGAGCGAGAACCGCGCCAGCTGGGTTATCATCAATCCGTCCTGATCGAAAAGGCATGCAAGGACCCGCCACTCGGGTACGCGAAGTCCCAGTTTGCGCACCTTGGCATGAAACTGATGGCTGGCCGCTTCACTCGACGCTGCCAGGAGATAAAGCAGGTAGGAGGAAACGAATTTTTCCGGTGTCTGAGCCAACATCACCCCCCGTTTTGAGCAATTGCTCTTCAGGTCCCCTCAAGGGCCTTCCTGATTGTTGTCAGACCGGACCGGAATTCAACCCGGGAAGAACAACAAGGTCCGTTGCAAAGGATGCGCGGCAAGTGGATTTGCTTGCAACCCATCTCTCGAAGTTTCACAGCGCATCGCACCTCACACCGAGGTTGGCAGGTCGAAAACCTGCTCGTCTGCAATCCGGGAGACTACAAATGCGCCCCTCATTCGTTTAGCCCGGAAACTTTCAGGAAAAAAGAGGCTTGACTCAATTTATATGAAATTTCATATTTATTTCGAGGAGGGACTGCCGGTGAAACTTTTTCTTGAAAGCAGGGAGCCGGAGACGGATCAGATTGACGTCTTCAGGTTTCGGTCGAAGGTGGACGGACCTTTGCCCGGCTATGAGCCCGGCGCTCACATCGAATTCGATCTCGGACCGGCAGGCACCCGCGCCTATTCCCTGATCGACTGGCCCGAAGCCACTGATCTCTATACCGTTGCGGTCCAGCGAGAGGATGATGGCAAGGGCGGATCGAAGGCCATGCACGATCTCGCTGTTGGTCAGACGGTTTCCGTAACCGAGCCCAAAAACGACTTTCCGCTCGAACCAGATGCACCGCATAGCCTCTTGCTTGCAGGCGGGATCGGTATCACGCCGCTGATCTCCATGGCAACGCGGCTGCAGTCGCAAGGCCGGTCCTTCGCACTACACTACTCAGCCAGAACCTCGTCCAGGATGGGCTTTGCGGATCAGCTGAAATCTGCGTTTGGCGAAGCTTCACATTTTTACTTCGACGACACCGGACCCCTCGATCTGTCCGAACTCATGCAAGCTCAAACGGCCGGTTCGCATGTTTTTATCTGCGGGCCGAAAGGCATGATCGATGCGGCGCGGACCGCTGCAGCCGCTGCCGGAATTCCGGGCGACGCCGTGCATGTCGAACTTTTCAGCACGCCGGAGGTGCAGACCGGTGATTCAGCGTTTGAAATTGAAGTGCACGATACCGGGCAAGTCGTCTCCGTCGCGCCAGACCAGACTATCATCGAGGCGCTCGAGGAAGCCGGTCTCGATGTCATGTATGATTGCCAAAGAGGTGATTGCGGCATCTGTCAGACGGATGTGATCAGCGGGACGCCCGATCACCGGGATGTCGTGTTGTCTGACGCCGAGAAGGCGTCTGGGAAGGTCATGCAGATTTGTGTCAGTCGTGCGAAATCGGCGCGTCTGGTTCTGGACATCTAGGTCACGCGCCCGAAGTAAGTCGCATTCCGGAGGAGAAGCCAGCATGCGGACAGTTAGCGATATCACCGCCCTGTATACCGGGCCGCAGGTCCACAGAGACGTTTACACCAGCCCTGATATCTACAGGCTGGAAATGGAACACCTGTTCGCGAATGCCTGGGTGTTTGTCGGCCATGAAAGCCAGACGTCGAAGAAAGGTGACTACTTCACCACGCAAATCGGTGATCAGCCAGTCATTCAGGTTCGACATTCCGATGGCGAAATCTACGTGCTCTTCAACAGGTGTCCGCACAAGGGTACCAAGATCGCAATCGACCGGGATGGCAATACGGGCAAATTCTTCCGCTGCCCCTATCATGCCTGGTCGTTCAAGACGAACGGATGCCTGCTCGCGATACCTCTGAAGAAAGGCTACGAGGAGACCGGCTTTTCCGAAAGCGAAAGCGCCAAAGGCATGACACCGGTCGGGGCCGTCAAAAACTACCGGGGGTTTGTCTTTGCCCGTCTCGCGTCCGATGGGATCGACTTCGACGAGTTCTTCGGTGACAGCCTGAGTTCGATCGACAACATGGTCGACCGGTCTCCGGCAGGTCGACTGGAGATTGCCGGGCCTCCACTGCGCTACATGCACAAGTGTAACTGGAAGATGCTGGTGGAGAACCAGACGGACACCTGCCATCCGATGGTTGCCCACGAAAGTTCTGCCGGCACAGCGGTGAAAATCTGGAAGGAAATGGGCAATCCAGAGCCGCGGCCACCTGCGATGGAGATCATTGCTCCTTTCATGTCACCCTACGAGTTCTTCGAAAAGATGGGCATACGCACCTGGCCGAACGGCCACGGGCACACAGGCGTCCACCATTCGATCCATTCGGACTACTCGGCGGTTCCCGGCTATTTCGAGGCCTTGTGCGAGGCCCATGGCGAGGAGCGTGCCAGGGAGATTCTCGACGAAAACCGGCACAACACGGTCTATTTTCCGAACATCATGATCAAGGGACCGATCCAGCAGCTCAGAAACTTCATTCCGCTCGGGCCGAACAAGACGCTGGTGGAAAGCTATATTTACCGGCTGGTCGGCGCACCGGATCAACTCCTGTCTCGTACCGCCATGTACAACCGGATGATCAACGCTCCGACCTCGATGGTCGGGCACGACGATCTGGAAATGTACGAGCGGGCACAGGAAGGCCTCATGTCGAACGGCATGGAATGGGTCAACATCCAGCGGCTGCGAACCGGGGAGGAGGACTTTTCCGAGGAGACTGTCGAGAACGGTACAACGGAACGCCAGATGCGCAACCAGTTCGATGCCTGGGTTAAATTCATGACAGTATCGATGGAGGAGGCGTAATGGCCGTTTCAAAGGAACAGGTCATCGACTTCCTCTATGAAGAGGCGAGGATGCTCGACGAGGGCCGCTACGACGAGTGGCTGGCTCTCTGGCTGGAGGACGGCCACTACTGGATGCCGCTTGACTACAAGCAGACCGACCCTCATCTGGTGACGTCACTGCTTTACGAAGACATGTTCATGCTGCGTCTGCGGGTGGAGCGACTGAATGGGGCCAGAACCTTCAGTCAGAAGCCGAAGAGCCGGTGCCATCACGTGATTCAGCGCCCCTTCATAGACGAGATGACCGACAACCGGGTCGTGACCAACACATCGATGCACTACGTCGAAACCCGGCTGGACGAACAGTTTCTCCTGGCGTTGACTGCTGTGCACGAACTTGCCGTGGTCGACGGGGTGCTGCGGATCGCGAACAAGCGTGTCGATATCCTGAATTGCGATGCGGCTTTCGGCAATATTCAGCTGCTGCCATGAACGTGCCCGGTCTTTCAACTGTATATGAAGCCTTTGCGGCAACGGGAACCAGGTATCCAGACCGCCCGGTTCTGAACGTGCTTTCCGGAACGGCGAAGGTCTATGGCATTGCGCTTGGCGAAATGTCATACCGTACGGCCCTGCAGCAAATTGATGCCCTTGCAGAAGACCTGGCGCGTGCAGGATATGGTGCAGGCATGCGCGTTGCCCTTCTGTTGGAGAACCGCCCTTCCTTCTTTCTCTATTGGCTGGCGGTCAATCGTATCGGCGGTTCCGTTGTGCCGATCAATCCGGATCTGCGCGCCGCAGAGTTGGAATATCTTATCGGGCACTCGGAGCCGGCGCTGATCGTTGCGATCGAAAGCCGTCACGCTGAACTCGGATCGGCAGCGAAGGCCGCGGGCGTCAGGGCAGCTGTTGTCGGACCATCGCAGGAGTTCCCCGAACCCAGGCGAGATGCGGTGGTGATGCGGCCGAATGCAGGAGAAGCGCGGGAAGCTGCCATTCTTTATACATCCGGAACCACGGGCAAGCCGAAGGGGTGCGTTCTCCCCAATACCTATTTTCTTCTCGCAGGGCGCTGGTATGCCGGTGTTGGTGGTCTGGCAAACCTCACTGAAGAAGGTGAGCGGATGATCACGCCGTTGCCGGTCTTTCACATGAACGCCATGGCCTATTCCTTCATGGCGATGGTGACGGTGGGTGGTTGCCTTACGGTCCTGGACAGATTTCATCCGCGCCAATGGTGGTCGGATGTCGCTGCCTCGAGCGCCACTTGCCTGCATTATCTCGGTGTGATGCCCTCCATGTTGATGGGTTTCGAACCATCTCCGGGCGACCGTGCGCACTCCGTCCGGTTTGGCTTCGGGGCCGGTGTCGATCCGAAGCTGCAGGTCGCATTCGAGCAACGATTCGGTTTTCCGCTTGTGGAAGCCTGGGCCATGACCGAAACCGGTGCGGGGGCCGTGATTGCGGCGTCAACCACGGAACGGCTGGTTGCCCAGGCAAGCATCGGCATGCCGGCGAAAGACGTCGATTGTCTTATCGTCGATGACAGTGGCACCCCCTCTGATGTGGGGGAGTTGCTGGTCCGCCGCGCGGGTGGCGATCCGCGCTACGGTTTCTTTTCCGAATATTACAAGGATGCAGCTGCAACCGCCGAAGCCTGGCAGGGCGGCTGGTTTCACACCGGTGATATCGTGCGACGCGGCCGGGACGGCAATATGTTCTTCGTCGACCGCAAGAAGAACGTCATTCGGCGATCGGGTGAAAACATTGCGGCCGTGGAAGTTGAATCGATCCTCATGCGCCATCCGGACATCGAGGCGGCCGGGATTGCACCTGTGCCGGACCCTGTTCGCGGTGATGAAGTGTTTGCCTGCCTCAAGGTTCGCGGCGCAAGTCCGCAAAAGGCAGAAGCCATCACCCGCTGGTGCCTTGAACAGATGGCTTACTACAAGGCTCCGGGCTTTATCGCCTTTGTCGACAAGCTGCCATTGACCGCGACGCAAAAAATTCAGCGGGCGGCTCTGAAAGATTTGGCTGTGCAGTTGCTTGAAGATCCCGATACTGTTGCCACCGGGTACCTGAAGAAACGGCAGGCCAGTTGATGGGAAAGCGCTTGGGTTATGAGGGGATCGCGGTTACCGCTCCGTTTTCGACGCCTTATCAGCGTTATTCTATCGAGACAGCGCATTGGTGGATCGCAAGAGCACTTCGCGGGTCCTTGCGGGCTGCCGGGTTGAAGCCTGCCGATCTCGACGGCCTTTCCGTTTCCAGTTTCACATTGTTTCCTGATACCGCGGTCGGGTTGACGCAGCATCTCGGCCTCGTTCCGAGATGGCTCGACCACATTCCGATGGGTGGGGCGAGCGGTGTTGTCGCACTTCGCCGCGCCGCCCGGGCAGTCCAGGCAGGAGATGCCGATTTCGTTGCCTGCGTGGCGGGTGATACAAACCATATCGACAGTTTCCGGAATATGCTTTCGAGTTTTTCAAGGTTCGCGCAGGATGCCTCATATCCCTATGGTTATGGTGGGCCGAACGCCAACTTCGCACTCATGACCGACCGCTACATGCAGGAGTTCGGCGCGACCCGCGAGGATTTCGGCCGGATCTGTGTCGCTCAGCGCGAAAACGCGCTGAAGAACCCGAATGCGGTGATGAAGAAACAGCTGACACTTGAGCAGTATCTGTCTGCACGGCCGATTGCGGACCCGATTGCACTGTTTGATTGCGTCATGCCGTGTGCCGGCTCGGAGTGTTTTCTTGTCATGTCCGTGGAGGAAGCCACGCGTCGCAATCTTCCCTTTGCCACCATCGGCAGCACGATAGAGCGGCACAATGCGCATGCGGAAGACCCGATCCAGCTGCGTGGTGGCTGGACGCTCGATATCGACGAACTTTATGAGATGGCTGATTGCACGCCGGACGATATCGATCTCCTGCAGACCTATGACGACTATCCTGTTATCTCCATGATGCAAATGGAAGATCTCGGTTTTTGCGACAAGGGGAGTGGGCCCGAGTTCGTGCGCACCAGGAACCTGACCGTCACGGGCGATTTCCCGCACAACACGTCCGGTGGGCAATTGTCCGCCGGGCAGGCAGGTGCAGCGGGCGGCTTCATTGGGCTCGTGGAAGCGCTCCGCCAGGTTCAGGGCGTTGCAGGCGGCACCCAGGTGAAAGACGCCAGTAAGGCGTTGGTCTCCGGTTTCGGCATGATCAACTATGATCGCGGTGTATGCACCAGCGCAGCGATCCTGAAATCGGGAGTGTCTGCATGACGCCACCGCTCCGGCCGCCTTCCAAAAAGGATCCGCAGAAGCGAACAAAGCCGCCACTGCGTCCACCCGAGGCCCGGTCTCGTGCAGCGCTTGGTCTGACTGCCGCAGCCGCCGAGGGGCGCTTCGCGTTACAGGTCTGCGAAGAGTGCGCCACCGTCCAGTATCCGCCGCGTGACGCCTGTAAAGCCTGCTTGTCGACGGACCTGGTGTGGCGGGATCAGTCTTCGTCCGGCACGTTGCTGGCGGAGACGACGGTTCGCACGTCAACAAAGCTCTATTTCCGCGAACGCATGCCCTGGCGCATGGGATCTGTCCGGCTGGATGTCGGACCGGTGATCCTCTGTCACCTTCATGGTGATTGTCGCCGCGACGACAAAGTGACGATCCTCAACCGGCTGGATGCAGCCGGCCAGGGTGTATTGCTGGCAGTGCCGGCGGAAAGGACGGACAATATGGACGACGACCCGCAACTGCGCGCACTGTCTGCCGACCCGAAGCACCGCCGTATCCTGATAACCGACCTGCGCAATCCCAACACGCCTGCGCTGGCAGGGGCTCTGCTTGATGCCGGCGCTGCAACGGTGTTTTTGGGCGAATCTGAAAGCTGGCGTCCGCATGCCAACCGAAGCACGCTCGCGGAACTTGAGAATGTTGAAATTCTTCCACTTGATGTGACGGATACGGCCTCGGTCGAAAAACTTGCGGGTGAGATTGGTGGAAAGACCGACATTCTGATCAACAACGCCCGTTTCATGCGACCGGGCGGGGCCCTGGATCGCGGCGACACTGCATTCGCCCGCGAAGAAATGGACGTCAACTATCTTGGTCCGATGCGCCTTGCACAGGCTTTCGGACCTGGAATGTGCTCGCGTACCGGAGACGGTGTCAATTCGGCTGCCGCCTGGGTCAATATCCTGTCCGTTCATGCCCTTTCCAACGCGCCAGAATACGGGTGCTTCACCGCCTCCAACGCTGCAGCCTATTCATTAAGTCAGTCCTTGCGCGGCGAATTCCGGACATCGGGACTCCGCGTGATGAACGTCTTCACCGGGCCGACAGATGACGATTGGTATCAGGAACTACCACCTCCCAAGGTGGCTCCGAACGCACTTGCGCGTGCTGTGGTTGCTGGATTGAAGCAGGGGTTGGAAGACGTCTGGTGTGGTGATGTCGCAAACGAAATCCGTGAGCGTTGGCGGAGGGATCCCAAGGTTCTCGAACGTGAACTCACGCAAGGAGTAGAGGGAGCATGACGGCTCTGGAAACCCTGGTGTCCGGCCTTGCTGGAGGCTCGGTCAGGATCATCGATCTTACGCACACTCTTGATCCGGATTTCCCGGTAATCGTGCTTCCGCCCGAGTTCAATCAGTGCGCCCGTTTCCGAATGGAAGAAATCAGCGCTTATGATCATCGTGGGCCCGCGTGGAAATGGCACAATATTTCGATGTCCGAACACACGGGCACTCATTTCGATGCCCCATCCCACTGGATTTCCGGTCGGGACGTCCCCAGGGGGGCTGTTGATGAAATTCCGATCGAGGCTTTCGTCGGTCCTGTCGTGGTCATAGACTGTTCAAGTGGCGCTGCTGAGAACGAGGATTTCGAGCTGACGCCTGATTTTATTGCCGGTTGGGAAGCCGAGCATGGCGAAATTCCCGAAGATGCATGGGTGTTGATGCGGACTGACTGGTCGAAACGCAGCGGTGCCGATTATCTGAACATGCGTGAAGATGGACCGCACTCCCCCGGCCCGACCCCCGACGGCATCCGGTTTCTCATCGAAGAACGGAATATTCGCGGCTTTGGAACCGAAACGGTCGGTACCGATGGCGGTCAGGGCGCTCACTATACGCCACCCTATCCGGCGCATTTTTACCTGCACGGCGCCGGGAAATACGGTTTGCAGTGTCTTGCAAACCTGGATCAGCTTCCTGCAACCGGTGCCGTATTGATTGCGGCTCCCCTGAAAATCAAGAACGGAACCGGCAGCCCGCTCCGCGTTCTGGCAATGGTGAGCGAATGAGTGAATTTACGGCAGTCATTACCGGTGGCAACAAGGGCATCGGGGCCGATCTTGCGGAAAGGCTGCTCGGACAGGGCTATACCGTCGTGTCGGTGGCGCGCGCGGCTCCGGAAAAGAACCATCCCAACCTGCATTCGGTTGAAGCGGATCTCCTGGATCCGGAGGCCGTTGCAGCCGCAGCTGAAACCATTGGTGCCGAATTTCAGGTCTCGCACCTGATCCACAATGCCGGGCTTATCTGGCCGAACCTGGTGGAGGAGGCAAGGCCAGAAGACATTACCGGCCTGGCGCAACTGCATCTGGGGTCGGCTCTTACGCTTCTTCAGGCCGCACTACCCGGAATGAAAGAGCGCAAATTCGGCCGTGTGATGTTCAATGCCTCCCGTGCTGCGCTCGGAGCGCCTACAAGGACGGCTTACAGCGCGAGCAAGGCCGGAATGATCGGAATGGCGCGCACCTGGGCATTGGAACTTGCTCCGCACGGCATCACCGTAAATGTGGTTGCACCGGGCCCGGTCCTGACTGACAATTTCTGGGGTATCGTTGAAAAGGACAGTCCGCAGCAGGAGGCATTGGCAAAGCGCATTCCGGTGGGCCGTATTGGCACGGTGCAGGATGTAACCAATGCATTCCTGTTTTTCTGCAATCCGGAGAACAGCTTCGTCACCGGACAGACGCTTTATGTCTGCGGTGGCGCGAGCGTCGGGACACTTGCGATCTAGCCCGTTCAGGTTTTGTCTTCCTGGATGCACGCGAGCAGGGCTTCCTTGACGTCGTCCGGCCACGGAATGGATGTATGTTCGTCCAGGTTGCTCGCCGCGAGCACCTGAGTGCTCGACCAGCGCTTCTGTCCCTTGCAGTTGATCTCGTGATGCAAGGTGACCGACGACCGGCCCACGCGCTGGACTGTTACCTCGAATTCCAGCTCTTCGCCGAAGAACGAGGGACTAGAAAAGTCGCTCGAAATGTGGACCGTCGGCGTGCCCCAGCGTTCCTCCCAGATGATCTTGTGCCACGGAAAGCCCAGATGCAGCCAGAACTCCTCGTTCACACCGTTCAGGATGTTGAGGTATGATGGAAAATAGGCGGTGCCGGAGATGTCACAATCGCCGAAATTGAGCATGCGTTTGGTTTTGAAGGGAATTTCCAATTCTTTCCTCCCAATTGATTTCCCAGATATACAATGGATTGCGCGCCGGGTGCACAAGAATTGAAAATGCACGACATTTGTGTTTGCATTTATCGTCCGGTCGGTCAATAATACATCAGCCGAAACGAATGCGGTGAATTTCGAACGAGAGAATCGTGCCAGGTCGCCGAATGATCGCGCAAAGCGAGGGGACGGCTGACGTTTTCATCGTCTGATCGACTGTCGCGACTGACGATTTGGGTTGTAGTCTCTTGTCACAAGACTCTTCACAGGTTGCAAAAAATATATGCAGTTTCATATTTCTTGACAAGCAGCCGGGTTGAAGGGAAGATTTGAAGTCTGGTCTCGGGCGAGGAGGAAAAGCCCTGAAGTGAGACACACATTCCGAGGGAGAGGAAAATGAATTCGCTTGTCAGGATTGCAGGGGCAACGGCTGTTTCGCTCTGCTTGAGCGTATCGGCGCTTTCCGCCGAAACCGTTTTGAAGATTTCGAGCTGGCTGCCGCCAACTCATGGCATCAATACCGAGATATTTGCCGGCCTTGTCGACATGATGGAAGATGCGACGGGTGGTGAAGTAACGGGTGAACTGGTTTTCGGTCTTGCCCCGCCACCGGCGCAGATGGACCTTGTACTTGATGGCGCAGCGGACATGGCGATCATCTTTCACGGTTACCAGCCGGGCCGGTTTGTAGGAACCAAACTGATCGAACTGCCGGGATACGAGGGCAGCGCAGAAGCGGCTTCCGTCGCCTATTGGCGTGTTCACGACGAACATCTTGCCGCTCTCGACGAGCATCGCGGCGTGAAGGTCATTTCCCTGAATACCCACGGTCCCGGACAGATTCATTCCAGCAAGGACGTCGCAAGCCTGGCTGATATGAACGGTCTGAAAACCCGTATCGGCGGTGGTGTTGCCGGCGACGTGGGCGCTGCCCTCGGACTGATCGGTATCAACGTTCCCGCACCCAAGGTTTACGAAACCCTGGACTCAGGAGCTGCCGATGCCGTCGCCATGAACGTGGGCGAGCGTGTCGGCTTCAAGCTGAACGAGGTTGCCAAGAACCTTTACGACATGCCTGGTGGTCTTTACCGTGGCTCCTTTGCCATCATCATGAGTCAGGAAACTTTCGACAGCCTGCCGGAAGATGTTCAAAAGGCGCTCGATGAAAAAGTCTTCGGAGAGCCGGCCAGCCGCATGGCGGGTGCCGCCTGGGACAAGTCGGACAAGATCGCCTATGAAGCGACCAAGAACGCCGAAGGAACCAAGATAACGCCTGCCAGCGAAGACGACGTTGCTGCCTTCGAAAAGATCTCGAAGGATGTGACCGACAAGGTTCTGGCCGAACTTCAGGACGCCGGACTGGATGCCAAGTCCGCCTATGAAATGGTCAAGAAAGAGATGGCCGGAAACTGACGAAACCCGATGGTCCGGCTTCGCGCCGGGCCTTCGGCTTCAAAGGGATCTCTTGTGTCGCACTTCCTAAAGCTTGCGGTCCGCCTGCCGGCCGTCCTCGCTTCGCTTGCTCTCTTCGTGCTCATGGTCATGACATTCTGCGATGTCGTGCTTCGCTCGGTGTTCAACGCCCCGATTGAAGTGGCCGCGGACATGACCCGATTGTTGATGGCGATCATGGTATTTTCAGTGTTGCCGGTTGTCTCGGCACAAGGTGGGCATATCAGCGTTGATCTGCTTGATGGATTTTTCAAGCGGAACCACCTCGCGCGCTGGCGCGATGCATTTACCAACCTTTTTTGCGGTGTGATCCTGATCTGGCCGGCAATACGCGTCTTCGTTCTGGCTGAGCGCAGCAGATCCTACGGTGATGTCATGGAGTATCTTGGCGTGTCCCTTCATTATGTGGGCTGGTTTATCGCTGCTGTGACTGCCGTGACATCCGTTGTCCTGATCGTCCGGGGTCTCGGATATCTTTTTGCCCCGAAATTGATGAGCGCACCGCATGCTTGAAGGTCTTCTCGGTTTCGCAGCGGTGCTGGCCCTGGTGATGCTGCGCATTCCCATCGCCTTTGCCATGGGCTTTGTCGGCATGATCGGCTTCATGATCGAGACCAGCTATCGGGCGTCGATCTCCATGGCGGCGCGTCTGATCATCGACACCAGCCAGGACTATGGTCTGTCCGTTGTGCCACTGTTTATCCTGATGGGCCTGTTTGTGAACAAGGCCGGGATCAGCCGGGAGCTTTATGCAGCGTCCAACGCGTTTCTCGGTCATCTTCGTGGCGGACTGGCGATGGCAACCATTGTCGCTTGTGGTGGTTTTGCCGCCATCTCCGGCTCGTCCCTTGCGACGGCTGCAACCATGTCGAAGGTCGCGATGCCCGAAATGCGGCGTTTCGGTTACAGCGACAAGCTGTCGACTGCGTCGATTGCAGCGGGCGGAACACTCGGTATTCTCATTCCCCCGTCCGTCATCCTCGTCATCTATGGCCTGTTGACGGAAACCTCCATCGGCAAGCTGTTTGTTGCCGGTGTGATCCCGGGCCTCATCGGTATCCTGCTTTATCTGGTCGCCGTGAAGTTCACGGTCTGGCGTGATCCGGATGCGGGCCCTGCCGGACCGCGCGCAACCGGCGCGCAAAAACTGTCCGCCCTGAAGGATGTCTGGGCAGTCCTGCTGCTATTCTTTCTGGTGATCGGCGGGTTGTATGGTGTCTTTGATATTCCACCTCTCAACCTGAGTTTCTCCCCGACCGAAGCTGCCGGCATGGGCGCCATGGGAGCTTTTCTGATTGCGATAGCCCGGCGCCGTCTTTCGATATCGACAACTTTCGAGGCGCTCCGGGAAACCGCCATGACGACGGCCGGTCTCTTTGCCGTTCTGATCGGAGCCTGGATCTTCTCGAATTTCGTCAACGTTGCAGGTCTTCCGGCCGCCCTCAGTAACCTTGTGACCGCATACGACCTGCCGCCCTGGATGGTCATGTGCATCATATTGTTGATCTATATTGCGCTCGGTTGTGTCTTTGAGAGCCTCTCCATGCTGCTCCTGACGGTGCCGATCTTCTTTCCGATCGTTACGGGGCTTGGCTATGATCCGATCTGGTTCGGCGTCATCGTGGTGGTCGTTACCGAAATCAGCCTTATCACTCCGCCGGTGGGCCTGAACGTGTTCGTGCTCAGGGCGGTGGTAAGAGACGTGCCGACTGCAACGATCTTCAAGGGCGTGACGCCGTTCTGGATGGTGGATATCGTCAGGCTGCTTCTGTTGCTGTCGCTGCCCGCCCTTGTCCTGTTTCTTCCGAACCAGATGTGACCCGGTTCCGGCAAGAGCCGGCAGATCATATCCGGCACGCAAAGGGCCGGCGTGTCCGGGGCTTCCGGCAACGCGCTCATCCGGCAATATGCTGTCAGGAGTTCTCGCCGAGCCTGTATTTCTTGAGGGCCCGTTCCAGGGCGGTGGCGATCCAGCCCTTGGGAACGATATGGCCCCGCTGATGAAGGCACAACATGACTTCCTTGCCGCTTTGACAAGTCGACCAGGTACGGCAGTCGTGACCGTTCAGCGTTTCCTGTCCGTCCGGCTCCGCCGCGCAAAGATTTGTCCGGCGCCAGAGATCGACGGCAGCGTTCGGATCACCGTCTGGCCCGAGCGGCAGGTCCATGACATTGTCCTTGAAACCGTGAACATGCATGACATTTACCGGTCCGGTTGGGCATGTCATGCTTTCCTGCCTGAAAAGCGTGCCGGCGGCAGGCAGAATACCCGCGATCAGATCCGCGGAATCGCACGCCACGCGCCAGGCCATCGCGGAGCCGTAGGAAAAGCCCGTTGCGAAGATTCTGCTTTTGTCGATGGGATACCGTTTCGCCACATCTTCGATCACGGCGCGAACAAACGGGACGTCGCGGTTGCCGCGATCCCAGAAGTCCCAGGTTCGGCCAAGACCTTCCGGCGCCACCAGCAGTGCGCCGTTCTGGTTGATCGCGCTCAGAACCTTCGGGTTTTTCAGGGGATGTTTGGAATCGCGTTTCCAGCCATGAAAATGGATCAGAACCGGCAGCGCTTGTTTGCCGTCCCAACCCTCTGGCGGCTTTGCACGATACAATCGCTCGTCAACGCTGCATGCCGCTTCCAGCCCGCAGGGATGGTCCTTTTGTTCCTGGGCATGACCGGCGGCAAAACCAAAGGTCATGAACAAAAGACCGGCGACCGTCAGAAATCTCATGGGCAGTTACCAATTTTCCTTTGGGATCGACGATCGGACCTTAAGGTGCGCACACCACTGGACCAACTCAAAACGCCGTTAGTTGCGGTTGATGAAGCGACCGTTGCCAGGGGAGTGTCCATGTCATTCCATCCCGGGTCTGGTCCTTCCCGGCCGGTTCGAGTATCGTCGCCCGACCGATTGCCTGGGACATGGGTGGTAATGCTGCGGGAGAGGCACAAACCCGTACCAGCACGGATTATGCAGGGTTTTGAAACGCGCATGATCGGTGATGTCCTGACAAGGCACGGCTCGGTACATCCGGCGGCTTGTCGGACGGACGCGTTCCGGCTGCCGCACGATCATGAAGATGTGAAACGACCGCTGCAATTGTCCACAGCCTGGAGGAGAGAGGCATGTCAATTGAGCGTGGCAGCGCCACGAGGTTCCTGATCATTGACGATCATCCCCTTTTCCGGGAAGCGCTTCACAGTGCCGTGGAGCTTGCCTATCCCGATTCGGATGCGCTTGACGCCGCGTCGCTGGAGGACGCCTGTGAACTGCTGGATGACGATGAAGGATTTGACCTTGCGCTTCTGGATCTGTCGATTCCCGGTGTGACAGGCATGGATGGGCTTTTGCACTTGAGAGCGCATTATCCGAGGCTTCCGGTTGTCGTCGTCTCAGGATCGGAAGATGCGCCGATCGTCGCCCAGGTAATGGCCTACGGCGCGGCCGGGTTCATTCCGAAATCCTCCAAGAAGGCCACGCTGGCGCACGCTATTCAGCAGGTCATGAACGGCGCGACCTATCTGCCCGACAAATACAGTGCCACGAATGACGAACCTCTTGATGACGTGACACGGGATATGATCGAGCGACTGTCCAGTCTGACGCCGCAGCAGATCCGGGTCCTTCGGATGATCTGCAATGGACTGTTGAACAAGCAGATCGCCTATGAGCTGCAGGTCGGCGAGACGACTGTGAAGGCGCATGTTTCGGAAATCCTGCGCAAACTGGGTGTTTCAAGCCGAACGCAGGCAGTCATCGAAGTGAAGAAGCTGGAAGCTCTCGGAACCGCAGAACCGTTCGACACCAGCGCAACGGCGCACCCGGGCGAAAAGCCGGTGTCGCAGCACAGTTGAAACGACGCAGGCACAGGTTACTTGTTCGAGTTGATGAGGTGAGTTGCCAGAGCCCGGAGTTGAGCAGGTTTGACCGGCTTGGGCAGATGTTCGACACCGAGATGTTTTGCGTGTTCCACGAGTGTCTGCGATGAATCGGCTGTTGCCAGAATCGTCGGGACCCGTAAGGGCATAACGTCAAACAGACGCTCCAGCGTGTCCGTCCCCAGATGTCCGAAATCGAGATGATGATCGGCAATGATCAGATCCGGCAACCAGGTCATTCCTTCAAGCGCCTCAAGCGCCTGGGGCGTTGACCGCGCTATCCTGTAGTGACATCCCCATTTGGCAAGCAATCCTTCCATGGCCTCCAGTACGGCCGGGTCGTTTTCGATCACGAGTATCTTTTTCCCGGCGAGATTTGCATTGGCTGCCGGAGACGGCACGGAAACCGCAACCGTGCTGACGAGCGAAGGAGGGGCGTCTGTCCGCCTGGCACGGATACGGAAGACACTCCCTTTTCCCGGAACCGAGCGCACGGAGACCTTGTGATTGAGCGCGGTCACCAATCGTCTGACAATCGCCAGACCAAGGCCCAGCCCTGTTCCGTGCTCCGCGTCGCCTTGAGGAAGCGGTCCGCGGTGAAATTCCTCGAAGATCATTTCTAGCTGGTCTTCGTGGATCCCCGCTCCGGTATCGATGACTTCGATCGAGATGTCGTCTCCACGCCGCCGCGTTCCGATCAGAACGCCGCCACGGTCCGTGTAGCGAATGGCATTCGTAATCAGGTTCTGAAGCGCGCGCCGCAGCATCAGGCGGTCCGTGTAGACGCAATCGTTGGTCACGGCGACTCGCAGACGAAGGCCCTTTTTTTCCGCTATGGGGCGCAGGTCGGACAGGAGACTGGCAAGAATCGGCGGAATTGGCACCGACGCGAAACGGGGTGTGGTGACGCCGGCGTCGAGTTTCGAGATGTCCAGCAGCGTACGTAGCAGCTCGTTCATGGTGTCCAGTGACCGTTCGACCTGGTTCACCATCAGGCGGGCCTGCTCTGAAACCTGCAGGTCGTAAAGGGATGATATCGTCAGCTGTGCCGCGTTGAGCGGTTGGAGAATGTCATGACTTGCAGCGGCAAGGAACTGCGTCTTCGATCGGTTGGCACCTTCTGAAATATCCTTTTGACGGGCAAGTTCGATATTGGTTTCCTCGAGCGTACGGAGCGTTGATGTCAGTTCGTCCGTGCGCCGCCGCACCTGCCCTTCCAGGGAGATTGCGGTCTGGAACAGCGAAAAGGCGTTTCTCTGCTGGTCCATTGCCTGCTCGACCCGGTCCACCAGCGCGGCGTTGATCTTCTGCAGTCGGATGACGTCGTCAATGTCGGACAGGCTCATGATGCTTCTCCCGCAGCTTCAGGAAGGCGTGCGAAAGCAATTCCGGTAAAGGTCTGATTGAGATGCATTGACAGATACTGTTCGCCGTAGGTGTTGAAACCGACAACATTGTACTTCTGGTAGATCTTCTGAATTCTCTGTGTTGCCTGACGGTTCTGTGCGTCGATCCGGCGAAGGACGCAGTCGAACCCCAATACGAAATCGATATCGCCGATTTCTCCAACCACATTCTCGAAGGCCTCGTTGGTCGACCTTGTCATGCCGGTTGGCTCGGCAACGGTCAAAACGATGCCGTCGTCGATCGCACAGAAAAAGGACAGCGACCCGTCCGGGTTTACCTTCTGGACCGATCGGCAATAGTACTCGCCGCCGACCCGCACCACCAGCGGATGGGAGGCAAAACTCATCGGCGACAGGGCTCCCGGATCGATGCCGACGGCACGGGCATATTCGGCAGCTGCTTCCGTGGCGTTGAATTCGTAGATAATACGGCGCTCGGGATCGGAACTCGTCACGACAAGCTTGCGATCGGTCGGAACGAAATTGTCGGTTTTGAAGATCTTGAATGGAACTATGCTGCGGAAGAAAAGCACGATCGCACAATTGTCTCCGATTTCACCATCGAGGATCAGGGACGTTTTTTTGAAGCGCATGCTGTCCCCGGCCGATCCTCCAAGCAAGGGGATATCCTCCAGTGCCCAGTGAAGCGCTGCCGTTACCATTTCCTCGACAACCGACATGCCGTCGATGAGGCAGATGGCGAATACGTCTCCGGGTTCGTTCGTTCCCGAAAGCGCATCGCCGGTATTTGCGAATGTCTGCCGGGCCTCCTTGACCTGTGCAACAATCCGGTCGAAGCCGATGGTACGGATCCCGTCGATGCGCACCGCGGTCGCCAGAAAAAGGTCCTTTGGAAACAACACGGCCAGACATTGACCGACTTCTTCGTCCGGCCCACCGATTTCACCTGCGGTCGAACAGGCGGCGTAAGTCAGTTCCGGAGCGTGTTCGGCCATCCGGTTCTTGATCGCATCGGCCGGGAAGCAGTCTTGTGAAAAAAACAGCAGTCCGATTGCGTATCGTCCCGACCGGGCGGCCGTTCCGATATCGACCCAGAATGAATGTTCTTCCTGCGGACTGGTGGTCAGCACCACCACGCCGCACTCGTGGCGCGTCCCGAAGTGTGGGTTCAATCTCTCCTCCCGCGGTGCGGCGTCCCTTGTTTTCGGGCAATCCGTCACCACGCTCAATTTGTAGCTTTAGAATCCGAAACTTGTAAAGCGGGACCCGACCCGGCCTAAAGTACAGTGTACAGTCGCAATTCTCTGTTCTTTTCTAGTGATCCTGATTTTTTAAGATATTCAGGTGGGAGGACACTATGGATATTTCGGGCAGCCAATTGATTCCGGCGAGCCGTGAAGAGGTATGGCGCGCGCTGAACGACCCTGAGGTTTTGAAAGCCTGCATACCTGGTTGCGAGAGCTTGGAAAAAACGTCCGAGACGGAAATGAATGCAGCGGTGACGACAAAGATCGGACCGGTTAAGGCGAAGTTCAAGGGAGCGGTCACGCTTGAGGATCTCAACCCGCCCG
>NZ_CXWE01000015.1 GCF_001404515.1 Roseibium album | reverse complement strand
GATCGAAACAGCCGCTACCTTCGGAGCAGGGTAAACACGCCCGTTTGCTTCAACGGCGGTCTGGATGTTCATTTGGATATCCTTTGGACTTTCTTACTTCGCACGGTTCACTGCTGAACGCAGATATCCGGACAGGAATTCCGCGATGAGAACCATGGCTATGATTGAGAGAATTATTGCGGCTACCCGCAGGTTTTCCAGCTGCTGAACGTTTCTTTTCAGGTACCAGCCCATGCCGCCGCCTCCGAAAAAGCCCACCACGGTGGCGGCGCGGAAAGCAACGTCCCACGTGTAGATCGCGATCCCGGTGAAGGCCACGCGAACCTGGGGCACGACGGCAAAGAGGAACACCTGGAACGGATTGGCGCCGGCTGCCCGCATGGCTTCGACCGGCCCCATTTCAATGGCTTCTATTTCATCGGCGAACAGCTTGCCTGCAAAGCCGATGCAGAACATGGTCAGAGCACTGACGCCTGCCAGCATTCCGAAGCCCAGTATCGAGACAAAGAGGATCGTCCAGATGGTTTCGTGAATTGCCCGGCAGAAAATCACGCCGAGGCGTCCGACCGGAAACAAGGCACGGGCGGGCGAGACATTAGCTGCAGAAAACCAGGCGAGGGGAATCGCGATGCAAACGCCCGCAAATCCACCCAGAAATGACATCTGGAGCGTGTCGAGAATTGCTGCCAGGTAGCCCTTGTCCAGCACGTACTCCAGATCGGGTGGATAGTAGCGGTCGCTGACCACTCCCATCAGCCGACCCAATGCGCCGAAAAGCCTGGTGATGTCGATGTTCAGAAAGTGAAACGAATAACCCAGAAACACCAATACGATCAGCAATGTGCCGTATTTGTAGAGGGAGTCAGGGTATTTGAACCGCGACCACTTCCGCGCGGGAATCGAGTTGGCTGTCTGATCGGTCATCGGTGCCTCCTCAAATCACAGCTTTACGCAGGTAGTGAGAGATGATTTCGCCAATGATGATCAGGAACAGGATTGCCAGGATCACCATGGTGACGCCGCCATAGTTGAAACTGTTCATCTGGCGGAAGAAAAGCAGACCCAGTCCACCCGCGCCAACCAGACCCATAACGGCGGAACGGCGGATATTGATATCCCACTCAAATATCACGGTGGCCAGAACCACCGGATAGATCTGCGGCAAAATTCCGTAATACATCACCTGAAACTGGCTGCCGCCCACCGCCCGGATCGCTTCAACCGGCTTGGTGTCGATGTTCTCGATGGCTTCCGCTGAAATTTTCGAGATGAAGCCGACCGAACGCATGGCAATGGCCAGAATGCCCGGCAGTGCTCCCAGTCCGACAGCACTGACGAAAAGAAGCGCCCAGACGATTTCATGAACGGAGCGGCTGAGGACCATCAGAAATCGGCCGAGAGGATAAAGAATGGTTTTCGATGGCGTGACATTCGCTGCTCCGAGCCAGGCAACAGGCAGTGAAAGGAAGCACCCCAGAACCGTCCCGACAGAGGCCATCATGAAAGTTTCGAGAGTGGGGATCAGAAGTTCTGGCAACAGCCCGAGGTCGAGTGAAAGGTAGCGGCCGATCGAACTGAGAACACCGCTGCGGCCGCCAATCCGGGACCAGTCGGTATCTTCAATGATCGTTCCGTTGACGCACCAGGCAACAAAGGCGATGACGGCCAACCAGATAAGGCCCATCTTCACATAGCGACGCCGGCGCAATTCATATTGCTGGTCCAATGCCGCAGGATTTGCGTCAATCACTGCCATGCTCACAGGACCTCCATGGCGTAAATGTCATCCAGGTCCGCGTCTCGCAATTGCTCTGTCGCACCATCGAACTTTTTGTAGCCATCCTGCAGGCCGATGATGCGGTTGCAGAATTCCTTGGCGAGCTGCACGTCGTGGATATTGCAAAGGGCAGGGACTTTCAGTTCCAGTGCAATGTCCCGGATGAGAGCCATGACTTCCCGCGAAATCTTGGGATCAAGCGCTGAGGTGGGTTCATCCAGCAAGAGCAGTTTGGGCCGTTGCATCAGGGCGCGGGCGATCCCGACGCGCTGGCGCTGGCCACCGGACAATTCATCTGCGCGTTTGTCGATGTGGTCGCTGAGACCGACACGGTCCAGGTAGTACAGCGCGAGCTGGATATCGTCCTGAGGAAAGGCACGGAACAACGAACGCATGTTGCCCGTGTAGCCCAACCTGCCCGAAAGCACGTTGTCCATGACGGACATGCGATTGATCAGGTTGAACTCCTGAAAAATCATACCGACATTGCGTCTGAGATTGCGAAGTGCCCTTGGTCTGAGTGCGCACACATCCTCTCCCAGAAGCACGATCTTGCCGTCGGAGGGTTCAACCAGTCGGTTGACGCACCGGATGAGCGTGGATTTTCCCGCCCCGCTGGGTCCGATGATCGCCAGGAAATCATCGTCCTGCACTTCAAAATCGATGCCTTTGAGAATTTCGGGGCCTTTTGCGCTGTAACGCACCTTAAGTCCCTCGACGGTCAAAACGGCCATCATCCGCCTCCCTCGGAAATCTGGTGCGCGTGAAAGGCGCGCACCAGGTTTTTGGTTATTTTTTGGCGTCTTTTGCCGCTTTCAGGTCGCGGATAATGTTGTAATCATCGTCCGACATGGCGACGAAACGGCTGGCGTTGACATTTTTCAGATATTCCTGCCCTTCCTCATTGTCGCCTAACGTCAAAAAGGCCTCGGTGATCTGACCGACCAACTCGTCGCAGAGCTGACCGGAAACCACGAACGGATCCTGCGGAATAACCGGGGAAGACCAGATGAGATTGTAGTCTTCCATCTTGGCCAGTCCACGGTCGATGACATTGTCCAGACGGTGGGTGGCGACGAAGGCGATATCGACTTGCCCTTCCAGAACCGCGATTGCGGAAAGGTCATGTCCGCCTGTGTAGACAACGCGGCTGAAGTGGTCTTCCAGATCCTGGCCGATGACTTTTGTAAAGGAAACGCGCGGCAGCAGGTTTCCCGAGGTCGACGCGGGATCCGTCAGCCCGACAACCTTGCCCTCAATGTCTTCGATCTTCTCGATGCCGGAATCTGAACGCGAGACAAGCACAGCCTTGTAGCCAGGGCCTTCTTCCTGAAAGTGTCCCTTGTGTTTTGCATAAGTTGCAAACACCTGCAGCGACGGGTCTTTTTCCTGTGCGATGACATAGGAATATGGACCGTGCATGCCGATGTCCACAAAGCCGCCAAGCATTGCTTCAACGACGGAGGCATAGGACGTGGGAAGATAGAATTCGATGTTCTTGCCGGTGGCTGCCTTCAGCTGGTTTACCATCGGCTCGTAAAGCGCAAGTTCCTGGGTGGTCTCTTCCGTAGGGATCATCGAGAAACGCAAAACGTCCGGATTCTTGCATTCCTCAGCACTTGCTGCACCTGCGATCGCAACAAGTGTACCAGCAAGGGCGGTCTGAAAAAGGGTTGTTAGCTTCATTTCTGGTCCTCCGGTAGGTTGATTTGACGGGTTGATCCCGCTTGTTTTTGGGTATCCGTTGATCAGATCAGACCCTGGTGCCGGGCCGCTGCGAGAAAATTCTCCTTGGTTCCGATGAAATTCTTGCCGCGCTCCCCGGCAAAGGCCTCGTCAATGATCTGCATGCATTTGCCTTCGGGCACCGAGTGATCCACAAAGCGTGTTCCCACACCCAGATCTTTCAGAAACCGGGTCAGAAATTCAGCACCCTCCTCAAGGTCGTCGCCGAAAATCGTCTTGAGCGCATCTTCGCGAAATCCCCCGATGCCGGACACGGAACGCAGGACTGTCGGCAGAGTGAAGGAGCAGGCGATGCCATGCTGGACACCCCATCCCAGGGTGATCGGATAGGAGAGATTGTGTGCAATCGCAGTCTTCGTATTGGAAAATGCAAGGCCGGCGAACAATGAAGCCTCGGCCATTTCGCGTCTGAAGAAAATGTTGCCTGGATCACGCAGCACCTTGGGGAGCGCGGGCAGGATACGCTTTGCGGCCGCCACGGCATGCTGCGCGGAAACCGGGTTGGCATTCCGGTTCCAGATACTTTCCAGAGCATGCGACAATGCATCCAGACCGGTCGCCAATGTAAGTCCATAGGGCTTCCCAAGCATCAGGGCCGGGTCGACCAGGGCGATTTCGGGATACAGCCGGGGATGGGCCAGCGAGTACTTCTTCGCCGCTGCCTCATTCCAGACGGTGGCCCAGCATGTGACTTCACTGCCGGTTCCCGCCGTGGTGGGGACGGAAACGATCGGAAGGAAGGACAGCTCATCTTCGCCTTCCTTCGTCTCCAGGAACCTCACAATGCGGTTAAAATCTCCGCCGGCGGCGGCAAAGACCTTGGCTGAATCAATGACCGATCCACCGCCAATCGCGACAATGACGTCAACATCGTCTGCCACCGCGAAACGGTCACACTGGACACGCAGCAATTCATAATCCGGATTGGGAGCCACATCGCTTATCTTGACAACCGGTTCCCCGGCCGTCCTGGCGAGCTTGTCAGCCAGCTCCGCAAATACGGGCTCCGGATAGGTCACCAGCGCGTACCGCCTCCCGCCAATTGTGTCCGGGAGTCTTGAGAATTCATCCTCACCAAAAAGCACGTTAACCGGGTTTTTATAGGCCCACATATTTGTCCCTTTGATTTCGAAAACTTGAGACGCGGTTGTCACATTCAAGGAGAGCATGAACAGCCTTAATGCATATATCAAATTGATTGTTTCGATGTGTTCTATATACTGTATCTATGCTTAAGTCCGAACTCCGTGCTTTTCACGCTGTTGCTCGATTTGGTGGTTTTTCCAATGCAGCCAAGGCTTGCAACGTGAGCCAGCCGACGCTTTCAACACAGGTGAAGGCGCTGGAAAGACGCTACAAGGTGGAACTCTTCAACCGCGTCGGACGCGAGGTGCACCTGACCGGGCCGGGAAAGGAGCTCATGGAGATCACCTCGCGGCTCGTTCAGGCAGAAACAGATGCGGAAAGCTTGTTGAACAGCTATCGCGGGTTCCATGCCGGGGCACTCAACCTGGCTGCGGTCGGGCCTTTTCACGCAACCGACATGATCGTTGCCTACAAGCAGAATTATCCGGGAATTGATGTTCAGGTAAAGTTTGGAAATTCAACGCATTGCTTCGAGCAAATCCTGTCTTTCGATGCTGATGTGGGGATCATAGCCGAAGTTCCCGTGGACGAGCGCGTGACAACCCTGCTTTACAGCGTGCACGAGGTGGTTGCCTTCGTGAATTCGGACCATCATTTCTATGACCGCGCCAGTATTTCGATACACGAGTTGGAAGGCGAGAAAACCATTCGGCGGGAAGCGGGATCCACAACGCGGACCGCGATCGAAAGAGAGCTGGACAATCGCAATGTAAAAGTGGATGCGGTACTGGAACTGGGCAGTCGGGAAGCCATCTGGAAAGCGGTTGAGCAAGGCCTTGGACTTGGGTTCGTGGCGGACTTCGAGTTTGTCCCGCACCCGAACCTGCGCCCCATACCGATCACGGACGCCGATATCCAGACGAACTACTATCTGGCCTTTCTCAAGGAACGCGAGCAGTCTCGACTGATAAACTCGTTCTGTGATGTTGCCCTGGGCAGAAATGGAAAGAAAAGCACCTGGTCTCCAGTTGCCTGACAGCTGCGCTTTCCGGGAGTTTAGGGGTGTGATTGAAGTGGGGGCAAGAATGAGGGTTACTATCCTAAGGTAACGCGGTCCGGGGTTATTGCCGTGTCAGTACTGAAGACGGGAACCTTGAGAGGACCCGTTTCGCTAATGTCAAAGAGCAGTATTCGTGATGAAACTTGTCTTTATCCACGGCGCACCGGCAACCGGTAAATTGACCACCGCCAGGGCTTTGTTGAGGGCTGTGCCTGGTCGTCTGTTCGACAATCATGTTGCAATTGACGTTGCTCAAACTGTTTTTGACTTCGGTGCTCCCGGGTTCTGGGAACTTGTCCATACCGTGCGTTGCTCGGTCGTGGAGGCTGCCGCGAAACACGACATTCCAATGCTTGTTACGACTTATTGTTATTCAGCGAGCGACCGTCTGCAATTCGAGGATCTTGCAGCCATCATGCACAAATGCCACGGTGAGATACTCCCTGTTCACATTAGCTGTGATCGCAAGGAGGTGCTGTCACGATTGGGAAATTCAGAGCGCGCTCAACGCGGCAAGATCACAACGGAACAGAGCCTGGACGAATTCAACTCGATTTTTGTTCCCGCTCCTGCGCCAAGACCGAACTGCCTAATGCTTGATAGTGGAGTTGCGACAGCCGACGAAATGGCAGCGACCGTTGTTTCCCGTTTTGGTCTTTGCACTTCAGAAAAACAAAGTGGCCGTTGAGGAGCCTGTAATGTCATATCCGCATATCATTTCCTTGATCGGGTACTTCACGATACCGGCTGAAAACGCGAGTGCATTCCGCAAAAATTGCGAGAAGATGGTTGCGCTGCGAGACAAGGAGCCCGGTCATCTTGCTTCCGCGTACAGTTTTGATGACAACGGTGGCGCCGTGTCCCGCGAAGACTATGTGAGCGCCGATGCGATCATCGAACATATGAAGATCGGTGCGCATGTTTTTGAAAGCACTAAAGCGCTGGTTGAGATAACGGGCGTGGAAGTGCACGGTCCCAGGGACGAACTTGAAAAGCTGCGCGGTACCCTTGAGCCAATGCAGCCACGGTTCTTCGTGACGGAGTACGGTTTCCGGCGTTAACTCTTCCTCCAAGAGTAAAGCCGGGACACCAAAAGCAGAAGTCTGTCAAACAGACTTTCTCCCTGGCTATCTGTTGTATACTCCTCGCGGTTTCTTCGAATTCACTGCCTGCACAGCCAAAATCGCCTGGCGTGATCTGTTGCCGGAACACCTTCAATCAACGTTTGTTCCATCGCTTGCCTGTGTCGACAGGCTTGCCAGATAGGTCAGGATGAAGTCCTGTACCGTCCTGTCCGTTATCCCGACATGCCGCATTTTTGTACCCGGCAGAAACCCGGTGTTGTCCTCCATCCAGGCGCGCAGAGCAGCAGGTGTCCAGACAATTCCGGACGACGCCAGCGCCTCGGAATATTCGTAGTCCGGAAACGTTCCGGCGCCGCGGCCAATGACATTTTCAAGCGGGGGACCGTAACTCGGGTCGTTGGTGTCCGGAGCGTGGCAGCGCCGGCATTCCACCCTGTAGAGCATTTCTCCAGCCGTGATCTTGGCCTGCTCAAAAACTTCGGATGCCTGGGCAGAATGCACAAGACCAAGCGTCATTGCTGCCAAAAGAAGGTTGCGGACCGACATTCGTTTTCTCCTCTCGTAGAGTGAGAGGAGAAAACGACAGTCAAACCCGGGAAACGTTGATCTTGATCAAGAAAATTCTTGGCCTTTCGTACAAGCAAAGACCGATCCGGAAGGCCATCTTGATCTAAAGGACAGTTGCGTCAGCTTACGCCTGCGGAAAAACTGCGCTTCATGGAGGAGATTCACAACAGGTCGCGTGAGATCGTCGGCGTGCTGGCGCTGCATTTGGCTTGCATGGTCACCGCACTCGTATTTGCGATGTCTGCCGGAAATGCGCTGGAACTGGAGCGCACCGAGGCCGCGCAATACATTCAACCACCCTATCAGTTGGGGGATCTGCTCGACGGAGGAATATACGAGCTGATCAACCTGGATGGCAGGGTTGCAGGGTATGCCTTCGAAACAACGCCGCTGGCCCCACTTCCGGGCTTCTCGGGCGCCCCGATCAACCTGTTTGTCATTTTGACCCTCGAAGGCCGGCTGATCGATGTCGATCTTGTTTCGCATAACGAACCGATTTTCGTGTCAGGGTTGGGAGAGGCTCCGTTTCAGGAGTTCATTGCCCAGTACAAGGGCTATTCCATCACCGATTCCCTGGTTATCGGCGTTCCCTACGGCGATGAAGGCAGCGGATCGTCGCTGGTTTATCTGGACGGCGTGACCAAGGCGACGGCGAGCGTGCGCATTGCACACGAGACGCTTCTGGCGGCCGCGTTCAAGGTTGCAAGAGAGAAGATCGAAGGAATTGGCGGCAGGGCGGCAGCCGAGCCCAACCTGGATCACGCAGAGCAGCTGACCTGGGATGACATTGTCGAGGAGGGTCTCGTGGGCCGGCGACTGGTGACCAACCGTGAGGTTGACGACGCCTTCGCCGATACCATCTGGGCAGACGACGATGAACTGGCAAAGGATGAACCCGACGAGCCCTACCTTGATCTGTGGGTGGTCGATATCGGGCCGCCGGCAATCGCCGAAGCCATCCTTGAGCCGGACAGTCTGGTCCAGTTGCGCAATTTTCAGGAGCTTTCACCTGAAGATGAACCGATCCTGGTGATCGACGCCGGGCGTCACGGGCTGGTTACGGAAGACTTCGTGCGCAATACCAGCCCCGACCTGATCACGGCAAGTCAGGACGGGCTGCCGATCTCCCTGCGCGATGCCGATCTGGATATCGAATTGCGTGACGGGATACCGGGTGAAGTGGCGATGGTTCTGCGCACGGACCGCAGGCTTGGCTTCGATCCGACCGGCGACTGGTCCTTGTCGGTTCGTGCGACACGCGAGCACGGGTCTTTCCGACCGGAAATCGGAACCGTGGACTTTGCTCTCACTCACAAGACCGATGAACGTTTTTTCATCAGGGATGAACCTCCCGAACCGGTTCCTGTCTGGCGGCAGGCAATGCAGGCAAGATCGGGCGATCTCGTGGTACTTGCCGGGGGTCTGGCCGCACTCGTGCCGTTGCTCTTGTTCGGCCAGTCCCGGTTTGCCGGATACCGGCACTACACGGCCGTTCGACTGTTGATACTGGCAGGTGTGATCGGCTTCGTCGGCTGGTGGGGACAGGGACAGCTATCCATCGTCACCGTACTGGGTGTGATGCGGGGTCTCTTCGAAGGACAGAGCCTGTCCTTCCTGCTCTACGATCCGTTTTCGTTGCTGATCTGGGCCGTGGTTCTCGTGACATTCCTCGTCTGGGGTCGTGGCTTTTTCTGTGGCTGGATGTGTCCGTTTGGAGCCATGCAGGAATTCATGCATCATCTGGGTCGCAGCCTTCGCTTTCCGCAGATCCGCGTTCCGGACAGGATCGACCGTTGGCTGGTCAAACTCAAGTATGTCATTCTTGCGGGCCTTGTTCTTCTGGCCTTCGTCGCGCCGGGTTACCTGGATGCTGCAGTCGAGGTTGAACCCTTCAAGACGGCGGTAACGACCTTCTTCGTACGCGAATGGTATTTCGTTTTTTACTGCGTCGGTCTGCTCGTGTTGAGCACAATGGTGTTCAAAGGGTTTTGCCGCTACATCTGTCCGCTCGGAGCGGTGATGGCTATTGGCGGTTTTTTGCGTATCCGCGACTGGATCCCGCGCCGGGATGCCTGCGGCAGTCCATGCCAGCTTTGTCGCGTGAAGTGCAATTACAACGCGATCAAACCGACCGGCGGTATTCGATACGACGAGTGTTTCCAGTGTCTTGATTGCGTTACCATCCATGATGACGATGCCCGGTGTGTGCCGCTTGTGCTTGCCAAAAGAGGGAGGCAGCTATGAACAGGGGACGCCGCCGTTTCCTGACCATCATGGCGGGATGCGCTCTTGCGACGACAGGTTCAAGACCAGCAACTGCCGAACCGGTCGTCTGGCGCGGAAGAGCGCTGGGAGCCGAGGCCCGTATCGAACTCTTCAGTTCGGATAGCAAGGAAGCAGCGCGGGCGCTGACTGCTGCCCGCGACACGATCCACCGGATGGAAAGGCACTTCTCGCTGTATCAAGCCGGTTCCGCACTCAATCGCCTGAACTCAGACGGCACGCTGCAGATGCCGCCGGAATTCGCCCGCCTGATCGGGCATGTCGATCGCATAAACCGACAAACCGAAGGTCTGTTCGATCCTACAATTCAGCCGCTCATGGTGGCGCAGGCCAGGCGACCGAACGGCCTGACGCGCAAAGAACGGGCTGCACTGGGTGAACTGGTCGGCTGGGACAAAGTGCGCCGTCAGTCGTCCCGACTTCACTATTCCATTCCCGGCATGGCGATGACGATGAACGGTATTGCTCAGGGATTTGCAACGGATCGCACGAGTGAAGTGCTGCGCGCACATGGCTTTGATCCCTATCTGGTTCACATCGGCGAATACAGGGCAGGAGAACAGAGTGCACGCATTGGTGTCGCCGGTAAGAGCGGCAACATCCTGGACAGCATCGACCTGAAGAATGCAGCCGTGGCTACATCCGCGCCTTCGGGCACGCGGTTCAGCAACGGCAGCGGCCATATCATGCACCCGGATCTGACAGACACTGAACCACGATGGCAATCGGTGAGCGTGCAGGCGGAAACGGCGACCTGGGCCGATGGCCTGTCGACGGCGCTCGCGCTTACATCGTCGAGGGAACTGGCCGAAAAATGTGTTGTTTCGGGAGCAGCTCAGGCGATCTGGCTGGAGGATCGTGACGGTTCGCTTGTCAGGGTCTGATCGCCGAGCAACCAGAGTGCAGTCGGTCACCAGTCCGGTTTTGTGAACGTCAGTCCGTGGTCGTTGAATATGCGCGCCATCCGACCGTCTTCAACGGCGTAACGGATTGCGTCGTCGACTGCGTAGGAAAGAGGCCGCCAGTTGTGTCGAACGGCGATGCCCAGGGTCCAGCTTGATCTGGCCAGTCCCGGAAAGGGCGGCAAGTGGACAGCGATGGCGTCGGTGAGGCCGTGTTCGATTTGTGAGAGCGGTGCCATCACGGCCATGACGTCACCTTCCGCAAGTGCCGCCATTGCATCGTCCGTGGTCGGAAAACGCCGCATGTTTGCAACAAGTTGCCCGCGTGCAAACCCGGAAAGATAGAAATCCGAGAGCGTGTCGTTTTCGACACCTACCGTGTCGAAGCGAAAATACGCCGGAACCGGCGGGTCTTCAGGGTATTCGTCCTTCCGATAGGCTATTGCCAGCTGTTCGTTGTAGTACTGGCCGTTAAGGACGACCATCTCGTTCCGGCAGCCCAGTTCCCGGTCATAGGGAACATGCAGCATGACATTCGCAATCTGGCCACCGATCAGTTTGCCGCGCCAGACATTGTTGCGCAGATCACCATCAACATTCTCGTCGGCAGCGGTTGCGATGAACCGAGCGTCTACCCCGAGGTCCTTTGCAATCAGATGCCCGATGTCGATGTCGACACCTTTCAAAACACCCTTCTCTTCATACGAGAATGGCGGGAAGTCCTCATAGACGGCTATCTTGATGAAGCCGCGTTCCTGGATGTCGTCCATGCTTTGACCGACAATGTCACGGCTCAAATTCTGCGGCTTGCGTTCCGCCTCATCACCGAAACGGACATTTTCGCAATTTTGAGCGAATGCCGCCGTGCCGGCTATGCAAAGCATGGCCAGAACGGCGGAACCTACTTTCAAACCGGGGTGGAGCATTACTTCGCGGCCGACAATCCGATCGTCAGGATTTCTGCTGTTTTCTTGAGACTATCATCGGAACCATCCAACTGCAGCGCGGCGCGTGAAGCAACTGATTCCGCGCGTGGAGCACCCGAACCTGTTTCCAGGGAATCCGCGATTTCTTCCATTTCAGTGCGAAGAGGTGCGATTGTGTCTTCGGCTTCGACTGCCGGCATTGCCTTTTCTGCAAGTTCCTGGATTACGTCCCGGATTGCTTTCAGCCGTTCTGAATGTGGGTCAAGAGCACCTTCATCGGGCCTTGTCTCGACGTAGGTGCGGATCGCCCAGGCGGCTTCCTGGCCGAGCAGTTCACCGAAGGCCGGCATCTTGGTTACACCGTTCTGTGTGTATCCGTTCTGATACCGCTCCAGATACCATTCGTCGCCAAAGTCATCGGCTTCCAGATAGCGCAGGTCCGGGGCAAGGCCGCCGGAAATCACTTCCAGACCGTGGCAACGCGCACAATTCTGGTTATAGCCCGAGGCACCAACCTTGATTGCCAGCGCCCAGAACTGATTGTCCGGGTCGCGCCAGGGGTTCTCGACCAGCCACTCTTCACCGAGGTCCGGAAGACCGGCCGTATCGACTGCCTGCGGAGCGACATCTCCATGTGCTTCCACGCGTCCGATCGGATCCAGAGATGTCAGGGAAAGGGCAGTTCCTGCCGCAAAGATGCCCAGCATCCAATTGCGAAAATTCATGATTTCTCTCCTCCCGAGATCGTCAAACTTAAATACGCACAGCTCGGACAGAGGCGCTATTGTACCAAGGGACAAGTCTCGTTTCCTTGCCTTGACGATCAGCCTCAGCCTAACCTGTGAGTTGTCCTGCGGGTGCGCGTATTCGGACCAGGGAGCGAGGTTGAATGTTTGTCAGGGTCATCGCGAATTACTTAGTGATATTATGGTTTTGTTGCAGCGCGGCGTATGCGGATATAGCGGTTACAATCGGCTATCTGGAGCAGGTCGAACCACAACCTCCAGTGCTCTCCAACCTTGATCCGATTCCGGAAAACGAGGGGCTTGCCGGTGTCGAAGTTGGCCTAAAGGACAATGCCACCACAGGACGTTTTCTGAAGCAGACCTATGCTCTGGAGACCCGTGTTGTCGAGGAGGGTGGAGACTTCGAGAGCGCCGCGCGCGAACTTCTGGCCGTGACGCCATTCCTGATTGTGAAAGCGCCCGAAAACCAGCTCCTTCGCGTGGCTGATTTGCCTGAAGCGGCAGGAGCCATCCTCTTCAACACGAGCGCTGAGGAAACGGGTCTCCGAGATGCAGCGTGCCGCAGCAACATTCTTCACACGTTGCCCTCAAGGGCCATGCGGACAGACGCACTGGCGCAATTCGGCGTTCGCAAGAAATGGACGGATTGGGTCGTCATCGCCGGTCCATATCCTGCTGATCAGGCATTTGCCGATGCGATTGAGAAATCGGCACGCAAATTCGGCATCCGTATCCGCGAACGCAAGGCCTGGGACGTGAGTGCCGATATGCGCCGCAGCGCATTTCAGGAGCTTCCTCTTTTCACCCAGGATTTTCCCGAACATGATCTTGTCGTCGTCGCGGACGAAACCGACGATTTCGGCAGATATGTTCCCTATAACAGCTGGGTACCGCGCCCGGTCGGCGGAACAGAGGGGATTGTGCCCGTCGCCTGGGACAGGACCGTGGAACAATGGGGTGCCGCACAGCTGCAAAGTCGTTTCGAAAAGACTGCAGGCAGATCGATGAGGCCGGTTGACTACGCGGCATGGGCAGCCATGCGTGCGATAGGCGAGGCCGTGACGCGGACCAACCAGGCTGATGCTGGCGCTGTCCGCGACTATCTGTTGTCGGGGAAGTTCGAGCTTGCCGGGTTCAAGGGCAGGCCTCTGACCTTCCGGACCTGGAATGGTCAACTGCGTCAACCCATTCCGCTGGTACACCCCCGGGCACTGGTGGCTCAAGCGCCGCTGGAAGGGTTCCTGCATCAGCGAACAGAGCTGGATACGCTCGGAATAGACGAGGCGGAAAGCGCCTGCACCGCGTTCAGGGAGTAAAACATGCGCATCTTGTGGCAAATCACCGGACTTGCGATCGGGATGGGGCTTTCCATCGCGACCGCTGACGAGATCTGGGTTTCCAATGAAAAGGACGATACGATCAGTGTGATAGATATCGACACGCTCGAAGTCACACGCACGATAGACGTTGGTGAGCGCCCGCGCGGAATTACGTTCGCCATTGATCATTCCGTTTTGTATCTGTGTGCTTCCGACAGTGACACAGTGCAGGTCATAGATCCGGAAACCGGCAAGATCCTGCATGAACTGCCATCGGGAGAGGATCCTGAGCAGTTCGTTTTGCATCCGGACGGCAAGCATCTGTATATCGCCAACGAGGATGATGCGATCACCACGGTGGTGGATACCGATACACGCAAGGTCATAGCCCAGATCGACGTCGGTATCGAGCCGGAGGGCATGGCGGTGTCGCCGGACGGAAAGATCGCGATCACGACATCCGAAACCACCAACATGGCTCACTGGATCGACACCGGGACCCAGGAGCTCTTTGCCAATACCATTGTCGATCAGCGCCCACGCCATGCCGAGTTCACCCACGACGGATCCGAGCTTTGGGTAAGCTCGGAAATTGGCGGCACGATCACCGTCTTTGACCGTGAAAACCAGCAGGAAAAGGCCAAGATCGAATTCGAAATCCAGGGCATCCATCCGGATCGTGTCCAGCCTGTCGGCTTTGAAATGACCCGGGACGGCCAACACGTCTTTGTTGCGCTTGGGCCGGCAAATCACATCGCGGTTGTTGATCCGAAAACCTATGAAGTGACGGACTATATCCTTGTTGGCCGGCGCGTCTGGCACATGGCCTTCAACGGTGACGAAAGCCTGCTCTTCACCACCAATGGTGTGTCGGGCGACGTGACCGTGATCGACGTGGAAAGTCTTGAACCCATCAAGAGCATCAAGGTCGGTCGTTTCCCATGGGGTGCGGCTTACCGGCCGACAAACTGAATTCAACCGGGAGGAAACACATGAAAATTCTATTGGCCTGCATCACGACCCTTGCCATTCTGACGGCACCTGTTCTAGCCGACGGCGATGATGACGACGACGCACCGACTTTCGGATCGGCCGGCATTCTGTCGCGCGACAACCGGGAAGATCTTGCGCCGCTGACGCTGTCTTCCGGAATGCCGCTCAACGAAAGCGGCAAGCTGGAATTGAAATCAGGGACCTACTACGAGATCGAAATCGAAGCGGATGGCAGCCAGGAACTTGCGCTTGCCGGGGCCGGCTTTTTCCGGGCTATCTGGATCGACGAGATCGTGATTGAAGGAATCGAGATCCGTCCGCTTGGCGTCGACAGTCTTGAGTTCGACGAGGCGGGAACCCTGGAGATCAGTTTTCTTGCCATCAAACCCGGGACCTATGATTTTGGTGTTCCAGGCAGCGATCTGCAGAACGTGGAGATAACCATCAAGTGACATCCGGGCTGGATGTTCGGGGCATCACGCACCGATATGGCAAGAAGACCGCCCTGAACGACATCGGTTTTTCCCTTGATAAGGGGACTTTTTGTGCTCTTCTCGGACCCAATGGTGCGGGAAAGAGTACATTGTTCTCTATCCTGACGCGCCTGTTCGTGCCGGATGCAGGGGAAGTCATGATTGCCGGCCATTCACTGGCCCGTGAACCGGGCAAGGCTCTTGCCAGGATCGGGGTCGTGTTTCAGCAGCCGACACTTGATCTCGATCTTACGGTTCGGCGGAACCTGAAATATTTCGCCGCCCTGCACGGTCTTGCCGGCAAGGATGCCGACAGGAGAATTGAAACGTCGCTGGAGCAGGTGAATATGGCGGAACGCGCCGGCGAAAAGGTTCGCGCCCTCAATGGCGGGCACAGGCGCCGAATGGAAATCGCCCGGGCCCTGCTTCATGATCCCGTGGTTCTCCTTCTGGACGAGCCGACTGTCGGCCTCGATGCGGAGACGCGGAATTCGATCACGGGTCACGTTCACAACCTTGCAAGCGAACAGGGCCTGACAGTTCTTTGGGCGACCCATCTGGTAGATGAAGTCAGGGCAAACGATCAGCTTGTCGTCCTGCATGAGGGAAGGATCCAAGCTGATGGAAGTGCCGCCGAAATAGCTGGAGATACCCCGCTGCAGGCGCGGTTTCTGGAGATGACCGGAGGTGGCGAATGAGGGCTGCCCTGATTTGCCTTGTTGCGATCGTTCATCGCGAGGCGCTGCGGTTCGTTTCGCAGCGCGGCCGCTTCCTTGCCGCGATTGTCCGGCCTCTTGTCTGGCTGATCGTGTTTGCCGCAGGGTTCAGAGCCGCACTCGGCCTTTCCATTCAACCGCCTTACCAGACCTACATCACATACGAAATCTATATCGTTCCGGGTCTTTGCGGCATGGTACAGCTCTTCTCGGGAATGCAGTCGTCGCTCAGTCTTGTCTATGACCGCGAGATGGGGTCAATGCGGCTGTTGCTGACCAGTCCGATCCCGCGTTGGTGGCTGCTCTTCTGCAAACTCTTCGCCAGCACGGCGATCTCCATCTTTCAGGTCTACACCTTCCTGGCGATCGCAGCGCTTACCGGGATCAGTTTTTCTCCTGCCGGTTATCTTGCAGTCCTGCCGGCACTCATTGTCAATGGACTGATGCTTGGCGCGTTGGGACTGTTGTTGTCGAGTACCATCAGGCAGCTGGAAAATTTCGCCGGTGTGATGAACTTCGTCATCTTCCCGATGTTTTTCCTGTCAACGGCACTCTATCCTCTTTGGAAAATGGCGGAAGCCTCGACCATCTTGCGCGACATCTGTGCCTTCAATCCGTTTTCGCATGGCGTCGAATTGATCAGGTTCGCGCTCTATGGTCAGGTTGACTGGATGGCGCTCCTCTGGGTGCTGGTGGCATTCGCCATATTCCTATCGGGCAGCCTTTGGGGTTATGATCCTTCGCGCAGCATGGTCAGGCGGAAAGCGTGAATGTCTGTCCGGACGGGATTTGAAACAGGAGCCGGGAATGAAACGCATTGTTGCTACGATATTGCTTGTCGCAGGCGGCCATGGTGCAGGAGCGCTGGCCGAAGAGGTCGATACCGGTGGAACCCTCAACCCCGACGAAATGAGCCTGAACCGGTCCATTGCCGAAGCGCTGGACGGCAATGTCGACATGGTCGTCTGCGCACAGGGCTACCTGATGACCAAGAAGGGTGATCATGAAGCCGCGCGCAAGATCTTCCAGGCCTGCGCCGAAAAAGGCTGGACGGGAACGATGACCTGGATGGCCTACATGGATCAGAACGGGCTCGGCAAAACGGAAGATCCGGAAGCGGCCGCTGCCTGGGACAGGAAGGCGGCCGAAGCCGGTGACCCGGTCGGACAGTTCAACTACGGGCTGGATCTGCTGCGTGGTTATGGCGTCGATCAGGACCTTGATCTGGGCAGGAGATTTATCGATCGTTCGGCGGAACAGGGTTTTGAAACGGCCAGGGAACTGAAGCGTGAAGGCTATGACTGGAAGGCCGTCACTCCGGATGCGGATGAATGGAAATTCCAGCGGGTCTACTAGGACAAACCGGAAGGAAGCCTTGTTTGAGCCAGGTTCGCCGGCTGCCCGTGCAACAGGTAGACCGAACCGGCAAGCCTGCTCGCCTCGTGCTCCGAGTGGGTAACCAGAAGCGTTGCGATGGAAGCATCCGCCAATAGCTCTAGCGTCAATGCGATCATGTCGTTCGCAAGGCCCTTGTCCAGGGAGGCGAAAGGTTCGTCCATGACGAGGAATTGCGGCTTGGCGGCAAACGCGCGGGCAAGGGACAGGCGTCGTCTTTGGCCCAAAGACAACTGGTCGGGCAGGCGGTCGGCTTTCCCGTCCAGTCCAACCCGCAAGAGGGCTTCTTCCACCGCCGCGTCAGAGGCACCTGTGATCAGGCTTATGTTGTCTCCCGCGCTTCTCCACGGCAGGAGCGTCGGTTCCTGAAAGACCATTGAAATGCGTTCCGGTCGTGTGACGTGACCGTCGAAGTCCGTATCAAGACCGGCTGCAATCCGGAGCAGCGTCGTCTTGCCGATTCCTGAAGGCCCCAGCACAGCGACACACTCGCCGGATGCTATTTCCAGGCGAACGTTGCCCAGAACGGGCTGATCCCCGTAGGACTTGCCCTTGATGTCTATCCCGATCATGCGTGGCGCCACCGGCTTGCACGGCGCTCCCAGGGTTGAAGGACCGCAAATTCGATTGTCAGCATGACAGCGATGAACGACAGGGCATACGTCAGTACCATGGCCACATCGAACAACTGGAAATAGAGATGGATCTGAAAGCCGACACCATTGGATCTTCCGAGAAACTCGACAACCAGAACAATCTTCCAGATCAAGGCAGTGCCGGTGCGTGCACTGGCAGCAAAAAACGGCGCCAGTTGCGGGACGATGATATGGCGCAGCCGCGTTAGTCGGGGAACCCTGAATATCCGGGACATGTCATCGAGCGCGGGATCGAATGTCCGCGCTCCTTCGCGGATCAACACTGTTACCATCGGGATCTTGTTGATTGCGACCGCGGTTATGGCAGCAACTTCCGTGAGACCGATCCAGAGATAGCAAAGTACGATCGTCACCAGTGCGGGAAGGTTCAGGAAAAACAGCAGCCAGGGGTCGAACCAGGTATCCACGGACTTGCGCCGGCCCATCAAAAGCCCGAATGCGGTTCCAATCGCCATGGCCAGAACGAAGGCCGCCACGACCCGGCCCAGGGTGATGCCGAGGTTGTAGAGCAGAGGTCCGGAGAACAGCTCCTTCAAGGTGAGTCTGCCGATTTCGAGCGGCGAGGGGAGTGTTTCCGGGTCGGCCAGGACCGCGGCACAAACCGACCACACCATGATGAGCAGACCCAGCGAGACCAGTCTTGTTCTTATGGAGCCGGCGACCCGCGGATCAGCCTTCCGGGATGACAAAAACACCCTCCGGCAAGGTTTTTGCTGACCCGACAAGTTTTTCACCGCCCAATCGCGCCATCACCTCGAGCATGCGTTCCGCCTGCTCCTCGTTAACGGGCCCCGGAGCTGGAATTCCGGCGATGAAGCCGGTTTTCAGCGCCTCGAAGTCGGCATCTGTTTTTGCACGCATCAGCGGCCGGATGCGGTCAAAAGCCTGCGGGTCGTTTGCAAGAATATCCTTGGCCCCTCTCGAGGCGGCCATGAAACCGCGAACGAGGTTTGGATGTTCCTTGAGCATGTCACCGTGAAAAACATAGCCGAGCAGTGGCGTCTCCGGATCGAGCCCGAGTGCCTTCGCGGCGTCTGAAACCGAGATCAGCTCGCGCATGCCCTTGGCTTTCATCTTGGCTGCAAAGTGCCAGAAATTGATGGCCCCGGCTGTTTCACCTGCAAGCGCATTCTTGAAGATCAGAGGCGGTGCACCGAAAACCTGCTCGGTCTCGGCCGCAAGATCTATTCCATATTCCTGTTCGGCATAGGCCCTCAGGATCAACCAGCTCTTGTCAACCGGGCCACCTGCGATGCCGATCTTCTGTCCGGCCAGATCTTTCAGGGTCTTCGCGTCGCTGTCTGAGGAAACCATCAGGCCTCCGACTGCCTTCGAATAGGGTACAAAGACATAGTCGTGTCCGTCTGCTCGCTGCCTGGCAACCCAGAGCCAGTCAGCGACGACAATGTCGGCTTCCCCTCCCTGAAAGGCAATGCGTGTTGCCGGATTTCCTGCCAGACCCATAACTTCCAGTTGAAAGCCGTTTTGGGTGTCCAGGCCATTGTGCTGGATCGTGTCGAGCTCCCAGTTGACGGTGCCGACCTTCAGCACTGCTGCCTTGAGCACGGGTACCTCTTCGGCGTGGGCCGCAAAATTGAGCGTCAGACACGATAGGCTGACCGCCACCAGTCTCATGAGCCGATGCATGATTTCCTCCCGGTACAGTTTTCAGTCAGCTTAGCAGGCACGCACCAGCAATGAATTCGACTTTCGGTCGGATCTGACGCGATGTTGGCTGAACGTGACGCCTCGTCATGTTTAGTCAAGTTTACATTATTTCACCGATGCCTGCGGACGGAGCGGGATTTTCGACTTGCTGCACTGCACCCTTTCAAAATTGCAGGATTCTGCGATTTCCAAGGTGCACTATGGTGCAATTCTCGTGTGCCAACCTTTCCTCTAGACTGCAAATCTGGGAGGAAGCGGCTATGTGTGGCGATCCGCATGCCGGACACGTCGCTCTATCCGAACTTAACCTGGGAGGAGACAGGATGAGGAAGTTTTTCGCAATGGCAGCGGTCAGCGCACTCGCGATGACCGGGGCGCACGCCGACGTCACTGAAGAGGACCTGGCAAAGGATCAGGCGACGACGGACAGTGTTCTGACCAATGGCATGGGGCGGGACCAGCAGCGGTTCTCACCATTGAAAATCATCAACAAGGACAATGTCCAAAATGTTGTTCCGGCGTGGGCATTTTCCCTCGGGGGCGAAAAGCAACGCGGTCAGGAAACACAACCTCTGATTTATGACGGCGTGATGTATATCACCGGGTCCTACTCGCGCCTTTATGCGATCGACGTCAAGACCGGAGAAGAGATCTGGCAGTATGATGCCCGCCTTCCAGAGGGTATTCTTCCCTGCTGCGACGTGGTCAACCGCGGCGCGGCCATTTACGGTGACAAGATATATTTCGGGACACTCGACGCGCGTATCGTGGCGCTCGATCTCAAAACCGGGGATGTGGTCTGGCGCAAGAAAATCGCGGATTACAAGGCTGGTTATTCTTACACCGCCGCACCCGTGATCGTGAACGGTCTGATCGTCACCGGTAATTCCGGTGGTGAATTCGGAATCGTCGGAGAAGTGCAGGCCCGCGATGCGGAAACCGGAGAACTGGTCTGGACCCGTCCTGTCATCGAAGGTCACATGGGGACCTTCAAGGGTGAAGACAGCACAATGACGGGTACGCTCAATGCGACCTGGCCAGGTGATCTCTGGAAGACCGGTGGCGGCGCCACGTGGCTGGGCGGAACCTATGATCAGGACACCAACACGCTGGTCTTTGGCGCGGGCAACCCGGCCCCATGGAACAGCTGGCTTCGTGCTGCAGGCAACCCGAGCGGAACGGAAGGAGACAATCTCTACGCCGCTTCGCGGATCGGGATCAATCCGGAAAACGGCGATATCAAGTGGCACTACCAGACGACCCCGCGAGAAGGCTGGGACTTTGATGGTGTGAACGAGGTAATCCCCTTCGTGGACGCAAGCGGCAACAAGCGGTATGCGACCGCGGACCGGAACGGATATTTTTACATCCTGAACCGTGACGACGGCGCCTTCGTCAATGCCTGGCCGTTCGTCAGTCAGATCAGCTGGGCGGATGGTATCGGTGAAGACGGCCGTCCGAAGTTCAACGAAGGCAACCGCCCGGGCGACCCCAGCAAGGCAGCTGACGGCAAGAAAGGTGAAGTGGTCTTTGCCGTTCCATCGTTCCTTGGGGGCAAGAACTGGATGCCGATGGCGCATAATCCGGATACGGGTCTCTTTTATGTGCCTTCGAACGAGTGGGGAATGGATATCTGGAACGAGCCCATCTCCTACAAGAAGGGCGCGGCCTATCTCGGGTCCGGATTTACCATCAAGCCCATCTTCGAGGATCACATAGGGTCCCTGAAGGCGATCGATCCGAATACCGGGGACATCAAGTGGGAATACAAAAACAACGCTCCCCTGTGGGGCGGTGTCATGACCACGGCCGGCGGGCTGGTCTTTACCGGCATGCCTGAAGGCCAGTTCAAGGCTTTTGATGCTGACACGGGCAAGGAGCTGTGGTCTTTCCAGACGGGGTCCGGGATCGTTGGCCAGCCGATTACATGGGACATGGATGGCGAGCAATACATCGCCGTAGCTTCCGGCTGGGGCGGTGCTGTGCCGCTCTGGGGCGGCGAAGTCGCCAAGAAGGTGAACTACCTGAACCAGGGTGGTTCGATCTGGGTGTTCAAGCTGCCAAAGCAGCTGGCATCGTCGAACTAAGACGGAACGGTTCGACACTTCCGGCGGCTTGCCGCCGGAAGTGATCCGTCTTTGGCGCGAAATTGCGCGCGAAGAACCTGTCGGTACCCATCGTCCGAAGCCGGGAGGAAAAGGATCATGTCACTTGAGACTGACGGCGCAAACAAGTTCCTGATCATCGATGATCATCCCTTGTTTCGAGAGGCTCTGCACAGTGCCGTGGAGCTGGCCTATCCCAACTCGGACACGCTTGATGCAGCGTCGCTCGACGATGCCTGCGAGTTCCTGGATCACGATTCTGGTTTTGACCTCGCACTTCTTGACCTGTCCATTCCCGGTGTCAAAGGCATGGACGGACTATTGCATCTCAGAACCCATTATCCGCGGCTTCCGGTTGTCGTGGTTTCAGGCGCGGAAGATCCGCCCATCATTGCCCAGGCCATGGCCTATGGTGCAGCGGGGTTTGTTCCAAAGTCATCGAAAAAGACAACGCTGGCGCAGGCGATACAACAGGTAATGAACGGTGCCACTTATTTGCCGGAGAACTATAACGACACCGATGATGAACCGATTGACGATCAGACCCGGAAAATGATCGCGCGACTGTCCAGTCTGACACCGCAACAGATCCGGGTATTGCAAATGATCTGCAGCGGCTTGCTCAACAAGCAGATTGCCTATGAGCTTCAGGTCGGTGAAACGACGGTCAAGGCGCACGTCTCGGAAATCCTGCGCAAATTGTGTGTTTCAAGCAGGACGCAGGCCGTGATCGAGGTCAAGAAACTGGAAGCTCTCGGTACCGCAGATCCTTTTGACACAAACGCTACGGCTGATCCCGGACTGCGGCCGCTCAGGCGTCACAGCTGAGCCATATGGCTGATCGCCGGTTAACTCGGTGAAGTCGATCAGGCGTGTCGCCCTTGGAACCGTTTGAGAGGCTCAACGGGCTCCACGGTCCCACCATCACAGCTTGCCAGAAATATCCGTTCTGCCTTGCGTCTCGAGCCGGTAGTCACCGTTATTGTGTGACGCATCACAAGCAACATCCTGGAACTTGCGTTCATGGGCCAATGGCAAGGCGAGCGTGGGATCGTCCCATTTGCACTTTTTGGGTTCTTGCGTCAAAATTTTGATTAATCGATTAACTTAGCCGTTGACTTGGATGGAACTTGATTGCTTAATCGTTAAAGCAAGAGGGTTCGATGGTCAGCATCAAGCAAATCGCAAGCGACATGGGCGTGTCGACCGCAACAATTTCGAATGCGTTGACCGGCAAGGGGCGTGTTTCGCAGGAGTTGGTCACGCGCATCCAGACCAGGGCGGAAGAGCTCGGATATCGCCCCAGCATTGCGGCGCGTGCACTCAAGACCGGGCAGACCGGCATACTGGGTCTCGTGATGCCGGATCTTACCAACCCGCTATTTCCGCGCATTGCCCAAACACTGTCAATTCAAGCGGACAAACGAAAACTCGGAATTCTGATCGCGGATTCGCGCGGCAGTGCAGATGAGCAAAGCGAAGCCTTGCGAAGGCTACTGGACAGAGGTGTGGATGGGCTCATCGTCGTTCCACAGAAGGGGACGACGCCGGATCCTATGCCCGTGCCGGTCGCTGTCCTGAACACAGCTTCAGATCCCGGGAATTCGGTTTCGGCCGATCACTCGGGCGGCGGTGCCCTGGTTGCGCGGCACATTTTGGATATCGGACATCGCAAGGTGGTGATCCTTGGCGGAGATCAGGTCTCGGAAGTGCAACGCGATCGCATTGCCGGCATGACCGATGCGCTGCCATCCGACATTGGTGTCGACGTATTCTGGGGAGATGCAGGTGTTGAGAAATCGGTCGCCATGGTTCAGACGGGTGCAACGGCGATCATGACCACTTCCGACCTGATTGCTCTTCAGGTACGCACGGAACTGATGCGCACGCAAATATCCGTTCCCGATCAGGTCAGCCTGACCGGTTTCGATGATATGTCGTTCTCATCGATCATGCATCCGGCACTTACGACAGTTGCCCAGAATGTCGACGAAATCGCAAGCAGAGCGATTGATATCATCTCCGCCAAAATCAGCGGCAACATGCCGGATCACGAGGGGGAAACCGTGCCAATGCAGCTCGTCGTGCGGCAATCGACATCCATCCCGAACCACATTTTCAGCAGGAGACCACCTCGATGACCAAGTACATATCAATCCTTGCGCTGAGCACTGCTCTCACCGCGACAGGCGCGGCGGCACAAGAAAAGCTCACTATTTCAGTCTATTCTTTCGCTCAGGATGCCTACAAAGAGGTGCTCTACGATCCATTCGAAGAGATGTGCGGCTGTGAGCTGGTCATCGAGACCGGCAACTCGGTGGAGCGCATGGCCAAGATCGAGGCAAATGCCGCTGATCCCGTCATCGATATGGCCGTGATTTCTTCCCACGACGCGCTGAGCCTGGCGCGGAAAAACCTTCTGCAACCCATCGATACATCCAGGCTCCAGAGCTTCGACAAGCTCTACACCGCCGCGCAGGATCCGATCGGCGACAACATGGCGGTTGGCTACACCTTCTATGCAAGTTCGATCGTCTATCGCAGCGATCTGGTGAGCATAGAGAGCTGGAACGATCTGCTGGGTGAAAAGCTTGCCGACAATGTCGCTTTGCCGAATATCACCGGCACACAGGGACCGCTCACACTTATGATGCTCAACAAGGCCGAGGGCGGCAAACCGGGCGAATTCGCGGGCACGATTTCGGCGATCGGCAAACATGCCGACGACATTGTCACTTTCTATTCCCGATCCTCCGAGCTCGCTCAGCTCATGAACCAGGAGGAAGTCATTGCAGCGCCTGTGGGGCGTTTCGCCTGGAGCCGGTTCAAGAGTTCGCCACTTCCGTTCGCGTGGGCGGAACCGAAGGAAGGCCAGGCAGGTGGCATGAACGTCATGATCATGACCGCAAACAACGGCAATGAGGACCTGGCTTACAAGCTCATGGACTATTGGCTTTCAACCGAAGTGCAGACTCGCATTGCGGAGGCACTGATCGACAGTCCTGCAAACACGGAAGTGAAGGTGAGCGACGAGGTGGCCGAGAACCTCACTTATGGTGCGGAGCTCATCAATTCGCTCAACATCCTGGATCCGTCGGTCATCATCGCCAACCGCGATGCCTGGGTCGAACAGTGGAACAACGAAGTGATCCGATAACACACGTTGGAGGGCGGCCTTTCCGGTCGCCCTTGCGTGTCCCTGTGGCCGGAGCCTTTTCATGTTTTTAAACCGCTCAGAAGGATTTGCGCTTGCCCTGCCCGCGGCGCTCTTCACCTTCCTGGTGTTCCTGGTTCCCGTAGGTATTCTGCTGTCGGCGGCATTCCAGGCTGAACCCGGGGTCTGGAGCCTGCAGGGATATGTCGACTTTTTCTCAGAATCCCTGAACCAGAGCGTCTTCTTGCGCACCCTGAAGCTCGGTATACTGGTTGCCGGCACTTCCGCGGTGATCGGTTATGCGGCGGCATTTTGTATCGTGAATTTGCCGGCATCGTCGCGCGGCCGCATCTTCGGCCTTGTCGTGCTGCCGCTGATGATATCGCCCGTGGCCAGGACCTATGCCTGGATTGTCATTCTCGGCCGTACCGGCATCGTAAACGACGTGATCGTGGGGCTGGGCTTGTCGGAAACACCCATTCGCCTCCTGTTTACCGAAACGGCGGTTTTCATCGGTCTTCTCCAACTGTTCCTGCCGCTCATGATCATATCCCTTGTCTCGGCAATGGAGAACATCCCGCGGGATGTGGTTCCAGCCGCCCGCGTGCTGGGCGCCAGCTGGTTCCAGGTGTTCTTCCGGGTCATTCTACCGCTCACCAAGGAAGGGCTGGTGATCGGAGGCACACTTGTCTTTACCGGAGCGCTGACAGCCTATATCACCCCTGCCATTCTCGGAGGATCGAAAGTCCTGATGTTGGAGACTTTGCTCTACCAGAAGGTCAACGTGTCGAATGATTTCGTATCGGCAAGCGTCATCGCCATGATCCTCATTGTCATGTGTTTTTCGGCCAATCTGGTCCTGAAACGTATTGCCTCGGTGCGGAGCTAGACCATGTCCCGCCTTACAATCTGGCTCATCCTGGGCACAACGCTCACTTTCCTGATCGGGCCTTTTCTGATCGTCATTTTCGCAGGAGCCTCTGCGGGAGAAACTCTGACCTTTCCTCCCCAGGGCCTGTCGCTCAAGTGGTACGCCAAGGTCTTCACGGTGGAGAGCTTCCGAGACAGCTTTGCATTGTCGATGTTCCTTGCGATCTTCGGCACGCTGACGGCCCTGCTGATCGGCATCCCGGCCGCCTATGCGCTCAATCGCTACAACTTGCCCGGAGCCGAGGCCATCCGGACGATTGTTGCCGCACCCATCATCGTCCCGGGGATTATCGTGGGTCTCGCGCTCTTGCGCTATTTCGTCGTGCCGCTTGATGTGACAATCACCATGGCGCTTTTCGTGACGCACACCGCGCTGGTCCTGCCCTATGCGGTTCGTGTCGTCTCGTCGAGCCTCAACAACCTGCGTGCGGACATGGAAGAAGCGGCTGTTATTCTTGGCTGCACGCGCTTTCAGGCATTTGTCAAAGTCGTTCTGCCGAATATTCGCGGCGGTATCCTTGCAGCCTTTATTCTGGGCTTCGTGACCAGCTTCAATGAAGTGCCGGCCTCGCTCTTTCTGTCCGGGCCGGGGGTGCGCACTCTGCCGATCGACATGCTTTCCTACATGGAAATCACATTCGATCCTTCCGTAGCGGCTCTCTCGGCTCTATTGGCCTTCATGTCGGTTGCCATCGTCTTCGTCGCCGAACGACTCCTGGGGTTTTCTCGTTATGTCTAATGCATACGTTTCACTGACCGGTCTAACGCTTTCATATGGGCAGACGGTCGCGGTGCCGGAGCTGAACCTGGATATCCGAAAGGGTGAGCTGATTGCGCTTCTCGGTCCTTCGGGATGCGGCAAGACAACCACCATGCGGGCCATTGCAGGGCTCCTCGCTCCGACAAGCGGAAAAATCATGATCGACGGTGCGGATGTAACCCGGACACCTGCGAACAAGCGTGGAATTGGCCTCGTTTTCCAGTCCTATGCGCTATTTCCTCATCTCAGCGCCTTCGAGAATGTTGCTTTCGGGTTGCGGCTCCAGAAACAGCCCGATGCACAAGTCCGTGCCAAGACCGAAGCCGGCATGGCGACTGTCGGCCTGACAGGCTTCGAAACGCGAAAGCCTTCTGAAATGTCAGGTGGCCAGCAGCAGCGATTGGCGCTGGCCCGGTCGCTGGTAATGGAACCGAAAGTTCTGCTGCTCGATGAGCCTCTGTCCAACCTGGACGCACGCCTGAGACTTGAGATGCGTAACGAGTTGCAGCGGGTCCAGAAGGACACCGGGATCACAATGGTCTTTGTCACGCATGATCAATCGGAGGCACTGGCATTGGCCGATCGTGTGGTGCTGATGAAGGACGGCAAGATAGAGCAACTGGGGACGCCTGCAGAACTCTATGCCGAGCCCAGCACCGCGTTCGCGGCGAATTTCATGGGGTTCGAGAACATCTTCCGCCTGGAGGGTGCGGACCTGGTCTCGGATCACGGCCGGTTACCCTTCGGCACCGAAGCTGCGGTCCCGTTACTGGCCTGGCGGCCAGGCGGTGTCGCGGTCGGGAAGGGGCCTCACGTTGGCCGGGTGATTGCCAGCAGTTTCGCAGGTGATCACCGGGAATATGTGATCGACAGTCCGTTGGGTCAGATCAAGGCGGATGCTTCCATCGATCTCCCTGAGGTGTTACTTGGCCAGCAAGTCGCATTCGATCTTCCACAGGCAACCGCACGGCATTTGGCAGCGTGACAGCAATTTGGGTTGATACTGATTTCGGGTTTGACGACCTTTGGGCGCTTCTCCTGCTGCGGCACCTGGGACATGAGGTCGCCGGTGTTTCCCTTGTCGCGGGCAACGCCCCGCTCGCCCAGGTTTGTGCCAATGCCATGGGAGCCAAAGAGGCCTATGGCTTCGACTGGCCTGTCTGGCAAGGCGCTGATCGGCCGCTGAAACGCCTGCCGGAGACCGCCGAACGCATACTCGGCCCCACCGGAATGCGGAGCCGGGGAGCCAGGTTGCCGGTTTCCAGATCCGGTGCACCGCTCAAGGGCGCACCGGACGCGATGCGGGATTGGCTTCAGACTGCCAATGACGCGAAATGCCGGATTTTGGCTCTCGGTCCACTCACGAATATCGCGCAGCTCGTGACGCAGTCACCCGAGGTGACAGGCCGGATCGAACGATTGGTCTGGATGGGGGCAAGTGCGGGCGCGGGAAACCATACGCCCATGGCCGAATTCAACGCGGTGGCCGATGCCGAAGCATTGGATTGTGTCCTTGCATCCGGTCTTGCAGTCGACATCGTCGACCTTACGTTTTGCCGAAAGGTGACTTTCGGACCGGAAGATATGCCCGAGACAGATGAGTTGACCCGCGACCTGCTGGGAGGCTACCTCGATATCGCGCTGGAGCGTGCTCGCCCGGGCATGGCGATTTACGACCCTCTTGCGGCACTGGCTGTGGCGGACCCGGACAGTATCGGCTTTTCGTCCTGCAAGATTGAGGTGTCGACGGAAACGGACGAAAGCTATGGGGCCACCAAGGTCATCGAAACAAGTTCGTCCACAACGAGAATTGCGACCGAAGCGAATGCGGATCTGGCGCAACTCTGTCTCAGCGCATTGAAACGGGAGGCCTTAAATGGCCCAAGATAGCGACCTTAACGCGCCGGAACTGAGAGACCGGGCAGTCAGAGCGGCCCAGGGCCAAGTTCCCTTCGACCTTCTGATTGCGAACACGCGTTTGCTGGACATGGTCACGGGCCGCGAACGTGACGCGGATATTGGCGTGACAGGGGGGCTCATTGCCAGCGTGCATTCTCCGGACAGGGCGCGTGAGGCGCATGCCTTCTTGGATGCCGGTGGCCGTTTCGCGGTCCCGGGTCTGATAGACACGCACATGCATGTGGAAAGCTCCATGGTGACCCCGGCTCAATACGCGGCAGCCGTGGTTCCACGAGGCGTCACAACGGTGGTTTGGGATCCGCACGAATTCGCGAACGCCTGTGGTCTTGCAGGGGTCGACTACGCGGTTTCGGCAGGCAGGGACCTACCGCTTCGCTTTCTGACACTTGCGCCAACCTGTGTTCCCTCTGCTCCAGGTTTCGAGACGTGCGGTGGCGACTTCGGCCCGGAGGTGCTCTCGGAACTGTTGACCCGCGAAGATATCCACGGCGCTGCGGAGCTGATGACAATGCAGCCTCTGCTCAGTGGCAATCCCAGGGTCAAGGGCATCGTGAATGCGGGACTGGCAAGCGGAAAGAGGGTCTGTGGACACGCACGCGGCCTTGAGGACGGCACCCTGGCAGCATATGCGGCGGCAGGCGTCGAGAGCGACCATGAGCTGACAAGTGCGCAGGACCTGATTGCGCGGCTGGAAGCGGGTATGACGGTTGAACTTCGGGGCTCCCACGAACATCTCTTGCCGGAATTCACGGAGGCAATTCTGGAGCTGGGACATCTTCCCCAGACACTCACTTTTTGCACCGACGACGTTTTTCCCGATGACCTGGCCAATCATGGCGGGCTGGATCATATGGTCAGGTGCATGATCGGTCACGGGCTTCCGCCTTCATGGGCTTACCGCGCGGCGACACTCAACGCAGCGACGCGTATCCGGCGTTCAGATCTGGGACTTGTCGCACCTGGAAAACGTGCCGATATCGCAATCCTCGACGACATTGAGCGCGTGAAAGCCAGTCTGGTAGTCGCAGACGGTGTCCTGGTTTCCGAGGGCGGCAAGATGGTCAGGCCTTGTCTCGCGGCTGCTCCTCCAGTCGCGCTCAGGAACTCAGTTGCGGTCCGTGAACTGCGGCCCGATGATTTTGAGGTTGCCGCCAAGGGATCAACAGCTGAGATCGCAACCCTCTCCAAACCGAGGTTTCCGGCTTGGGGTGCTCGAACGGTGGATGTAAAGGCAGGGAAATTGTCGCTTCCCGATGACATGATCCGCATGGCTATCGCCAACCGGTACGGTCGAAATCTGCCCGTGCGTGTGGCATTTCTGGAAAACTGGGGAACATGGCGCGGCGCATTCGCGACAACCGTTTCTCATGACAGCCACAATCTCACCGTCTTCGGTTGCGATCCGGTCGACATGGCGCTGGCCGCAAACACGGTCCGCTCATCGAATGGCGGGTTGTGTGTCGTCTCCGACGGCAAGGTGCTTGGGCATCTAGCCCTACCCCTGGCAGGCCTTGTCAGTGAGGCGCCACTCTCAGAAACGGCCGAAAGCTTTGCCGCTTTGCGCCGGTCACTCGACACGTTGGTCGACTGGGAGCCACCCTACCTTGTTTTCAAGGCGCTCTTTGGAGCATCTCTCGTCTGCAATGCCGGTCCACGCCTGAGCGATGTCGGCATTGTTGATGTCTTCAATGAGCAGATCCTTGAGACACCCGTTATTCCGTCAAGATCTACCCCGAGGCATGCACAAGAACGTCCCTGATTTGATCAGGGTCTGTCGCAGCGACCTGCCGCTGATCAGGTCGCTGCAACCGCGATGATTTCCACCGCTAAGTCCGGTGTTGCGAGTTTGGACTGCGCACAGGCCCGGGCCGGAGGATTGGCCGGATAAACCGAGGCGTCACAGACTTCGTTCATCTCGATAAAGTCGGCCATGCTCGCAAGCCAGATGTTTGCCTGCAGGATACGGCAATTGTCGCTGCCTGCGTCACTCAGAAGTCTTTCGATCGTTTCCAGAATTACCGACCAGTCCGGCCAGCCCGACCATGTTGCCAGGGACAACGGCCTGGCTCATGCGTGGACCGATCCCGAACCGTTTGATTTCCGTCATATTGTTTGCTCAACCGTTCAATCAATTCTGGCTGAGACGGGAAGGATCGAGAGCCTGCACAACCTCCTGTGCCAGTTCCGGTTTCCGTCCCAGACAAAGATCCGCCGTGAGCTGCGACAAGGCAGGTGCGGTTTGAACACCGTATCCGCCCTGTCCGGCCAACCAGAAAAATCCGTCCCCGTCCGGAGCAAAGCCGACGGCAGGCGTTCGATCCCTTACAAAACTGCGAAGACCTGCCCAGCTGTGTTCCACACGTGTGATCTGCATTTTCACAGCCTGTTCGAAACGGTGCAGTCCTTCCGCGAGCGCCATGTCGTCTACCCAGGCATCATGAGGCTCCACTGGGTCTTCATCTGCCGGAGAGACCATGAATTTACCTGCGTCCGGTTTCACGTACCAACTTTCCGATGCGCTCGCGACCAAAGGCCAGGACGTGATATCGAACCCGTCCGGCGGTGCAACTATGGCCGCAGACCGGCGCATCGGCTGAAGCCCAATCCCTTGAATTTGTGCCCGTGCCGCAATCACGTCCGCCCACGCTCCGGCCGCGTTTATGAGGACCGGAGCCTCAAAGCTGCCGGCTGGTGTCTCCACGCGCCAGGCGCCCTGTGCCCACCGGATCGTCTCTGCCGGTGCCCGTATTACAATTTTTGCCCCATGCTGCCTGGCAAGCCGGACAAAGCCTTGAAGTAACCGGTCAACGTCAATGTCCCTGGCGGCTCGCTCGATTGCCGCTGCAGCAATCCTGTCCTTTTTAAGGAGCGGGAATAGAGTGACGGCCTCTTCAGCCGTCAAGAGATCCATACCGTCTGCGCCATCCAGATAGGCCTGAAACGCACCGAGCTCCTCTTCAGTGGCTATCAGCATTTCACCGCGCGGCGTCAGCAGGCTATGCCCGGACAATCCTTCGGGTGTTTCCAGAATCGGCTCAGAGGCCACATTGAGCGCCCGCAAGGTGGCATTGCCGTAGTTGCGAATGAAAATCGCCGCCGAACGGCCTGTCGCATGCCGGCCGAGCGCATCTTCCATCTCAAGCAGAGTGACCGATGCGTCTGGCGCAAGACGCGCAGCTGCGCCGGCGCCGGCGATACCGCCGCCGATAATCAGAAATTCAGACCGGAGTGTCATGCGCGTTGAAATCCCGTCAGGACACTGGTCAGATTGTAGCCAAGCTCATCGGCCAGGTATCCGCCTTCCTGGACAAACAGTGTGGGCAGGCCGAGCCCGGCGATTGCCGCTCCGATGCGGGCGAAACCGGGTGTGGTGATGGCAAGGCCCTTCAGCGGGTCATTCTCGTAGGCATCGAGACCGAGCGCAATAATCACGATGTCCGCACCAAAGGCCAGAACGCGCTCAAGTGCTGTGTCGAGTGTTGTCAGATAGGCGTCGTCGCCGGTCCCGCGTTCCAGTGGCAAGTTGAGATTGGTTCCCCTGCCAGGCCCCTCGCCACGCTCATGGCCGTGCCCCCAGTAGAACGGATAGAAGCCGCTCGGATCGGCGTGAACGGAAACGGTAAGAACATCACTTCGTTCATAGAAGATCCCCTGGGTGCCGTTGCCGTGGTGGACGTCAATATCGAGAATTGCAGGTCGCCTCCCAGCCATCAGCAACCGTTCTGCCGCGATGGCGGAATTGTTCAAGAAACAAAATCCGCCGGCCAGATCGGAAAACGCGTGGTGGCCGGGCGGACGGGACAGGACATAGGCTGCCGTCTCTCCTTCAAGCATCAGGTCGGCACCTTCAACGGCGCTTTGCGCAGACCAGTAGGCTGCGTCCCACGTGCCTTCGGCGATGGGACAACTGGTATCCGCCTGGTGAAAACCGGCCTGTCCGACCGCCGAGCGCGGATAACTCGCAGTTCGCCGGTCCGGATGGACGTTCGGGATCACTTCGTCGGAGGCGTTCTTTATCCGGCGCCACCGTGCGTGGATTGTCTGCAAAAAGACTAGGTATTCAGCGGAATGCAAGGCGGCGATCGGACCCAAGCCGTGGTCAGTCGGTGTCTGGAAGACACAACCTGCCTCGATCGCCCCATTTTGAAGGACCTCTATTCGGCGAGGCTGTTCCGGATTGGCAAGCCGCGTACCGGCTGCCATGAAATGCTTCGGATCATGTTTCCGCTGACGGTCGTCAAAAATGGCTTTCATGAGCGTTTCCTCAGGCTTTCCAGCGCTACTCCCTTGAGGGAAAGCACGGTTTCATCCGGCAGATCTTCAAACCCTAGTCGCGCATAGAAACGGCGAGCTTCGATGTTGTGGTTGTGAACGGCAAGTTTCAAGAAGCATATGCGCCAGGCGGATGGCGCTTCCACCAGTGCGGCTTGCAGCAATCGTGGTCCCAGGCCTTTCCCTCTGGCAAGACGGGAAACCCAAAGGTCCGAAACATAAAGGCCCGCTCCACCCAGACTGGTCGAGAAAACCGGCGACGCGATGAGGACGCCCTCAAACACGTTGCCTCGTTCTGCAACCAGCGCGAAGAAAGCCGGGTTGTCACCAAAACCATGTGTAACAAGATCCTCTGTCCCGGCCCGGTGTGTTTCGCCGAGGTCAGCCGATAGTTGTTGCAGCGCCTGATTGAGCGGATCTGCATCGGTTGCCGTTGCTTTCCGGATCGAGATCCCGTTCATGATCAGAATGCTTCTCCGCCAAACGCTTCAGGGCAAGCATGGTCTTTGCCGCAGCCGCGGTTGCCGTTGTACGGCGGGCGTCTCAGAACCGACGCGATGTTTCTTGGTGCGTTTTTGAAGATTAGATCGTCCGTGGTTTCCAGAAAAGGCTTTTCCCAGTCAAACGTCCGGCCATCGTGGCTGTCGGCCTGCGGGTACAGTGCGAAATTCATCGTATCCTGTTTGCGCGATCACATTTCCGGCTCGCGCCGGAGCGGATTTTTCAGTCGTTCTTGCACCACCATGGCTACCCTACCGCCCGTCGTCACGCTGTAACCAGGTCGCAAATGGCCTGTTTTTGCAGCATGAAGCAGTGATAATTCGCGGCCTTTGCCGACGGACGGACGACCATGTTCCGGATTTCTGGAGTGAAGATGCAAGATCACAGCGCCTGCTTCGGCCGCATCCGAGGCCTGTCGGCTATCTCGCCGGTCGTGACAGGAAAACAGGGCGACGTGGCCAGCGTGCGAACGGAACCCGAAGGCAAGGCTCAACCGCGCCGTAAAAGCCCTTCTGGATATGTCGCTGACCAAAAATCGCGAGACACCGATCGAGAAGCGCACGTATCCGTGACGTCTCAAGAACCAAGGGAAGCGAATTGCAATCCGTCGAAGCAATCCGTGTGCTCGCCGCGCCCGGGTATCAATATCAAGCCGGTCATTCCTGGCTGGGTCTTTTCGCAGCGAGTGAGCGCCGTCGCCGTTGGGCGCTGAATGATACAGGACCGTGGCCAGGGATTTGAATGGCCGGCTTCACGCTAGCCGAACAGGAGACCGAAATCGGGCAAAGGGTCCCTGATTTTTGCAAGGCGAAGCATGTGCCAGGCCAGCGCCTGATTGCTGCTGATGATCGGCACGCCGACTTTCCGCTCCATCTCCTTGATAATATTCAGGGTTCGAAGGCTGGTGCAAGAAATCACGATCGCGTCGCAGGGGGCTGCCGCAGCAATGTTTTCTGCCGCAGCGACGATCGACTTCTCGCAAATTCTGGCAACAGTCCGGTCATTGCCTTCTTCGAACGATCCAAATCCGGCGATGTCAAATCCGGCTTCGACAAGTCGCCGCCGCATGCGTTCAGACACTTCAGGTATGTACGGCGTGATGAAGCCGAGCCGTTTTGCCTTGAGCTCGCGTCCAGCCGCGATGACAGCGGCAAGCGGGTCGGACACCAGAGCGTTCGGATAGACCGTCCGGATGGCACGGGCAACGTTTTCCGAACCGATCACCGAGGATGCCGATGTGCATCCGTAGCCGATCACGTCATAGTCCGGCGCACTCGGCAAAAGTCGTGCGGAGGCCGGGAGGTCCCTTTCCATTTTGGCCAATGTGTCTGCGCGGACTTCGGGCACCATCGGAATACGACTGTGATAGAGCGCGACGCCCTCGAGTGCCATTATTCTTGAAAACTCGGGCTCGAGTGTTTCGTCGGTTTCCAGCACGATCATGCCCATCGTTGCGCGGGTCCCGATCCCGATGTCCGTATCAAATTCCAGCTTCATGGGTCTTCCTCAGATAACGGGCAGATCGCGGGGAGCGCGTTCTGACAGCAACTCCGGACCGTCCTTGCGCACCACGATGTTTTCCTCGTGCACCATGATGCGACCATCGCCGTAACTCAGTGAGGGTTCGAGTGTGAGGACCATATTCTCCTGAAGCACAGTGTGGTCGAAGGCAGCGTGCGAGGGCCATTCTGTGAGCTGCATACCCAGTCCGTGTCCAAGGCGGCCGACATCGCCACCCTGATCGTCCAGTTCTGCGATGACAGCCTGCATGGTCTGAAAGAGCTGCCGGCAGGTCGCACCTGTACGCGCGGCATCAAGTCCGGCTTCGGTCGCACGCCAGAGCACATCATAGGCACGGCGGGAGGCATCGTCGGCTGTCCCGATGGCAAAATTCCGATCGAAATCGCAATAATACCCGTCCCAAACCGCGCCGGTGTCCAGCATAAGAATGTCGCCATTGGCAAGCGGGCGACGGGAGGGAGGGGAAATCACGTCCCGGTAGCCACCCTGATCCGCGCCGCCGACCAGATAAGGAACGTCATCGGCACCCAGGGCAAGGCCTTCACGCCGGACGGCCCGAAACAGATCTTCCAGGGGCTGACCTTCATGCGCCAGCTCGGGAACGCTCGCAAATATCCGTGAACCGATCGCGCAAATGTGTGCAAGCTTCTCGATCTCCCGATCGGACTTTACCATGCGCAGACCCCGGATCAGCGCGGTCGCATCCGCTATCGAAAGGCCAGGCAGACCTGCAACCAGGCGTTCATAGTCGCCCAACGGCATGCGCAGCGCTGTTTCATGGCCTTTCATCACACCGATTGTTTTTCCCGCCTGAGCCATAGGCGCGAGCAATTCCGTCAACAGGCTCAGCCCGTCATCGTCCGGACAGGGTGCACTCCAGGTGCGGATGTCGTCCAGCCATGTACTGCGCATCAATTCCGCACCAATTTCGGGGATGACAGCGACCGGTTTGCCGACCGGTGGCACAAAGACGAACCATGGCCGGGTCGGGCTTTGCCAGAACAGGGTATGGAAGCCCGTGAAATACCTGACCTCCGCTTCCGTCATCAGCAACAATCCACCGAGACCCGCTGCGGCCATGCCTGTCTGGGCATGTTCGGTGCGAGCCGCAAATTCAGCTTCGGGAAATCCGCGCATGGGTGACCCGGTCACGATCAGTCCTTTCGAAATGGCAGCCGGTCGCGAACCAGTTGCACCCAGAATTCGGCCCCGATGGGCAGAAGTTCATCGTTGAAGTCATAGTCGGAGGCGTGCAACGGTTGCCCATGTGCACCCGTTTCGCCATTTCCCATCAGTAGAAAGCAACCGGGAACCGCATTGGAGAACTGCGCAAAGTCTTCTGAAAAACTCATGGGCGGACGTTCTCTCACGGTTTCGCATCCGGCTGCTTCTGCAGCCCGGTAAACCGCGTTCGTCGGCTCCTGTGCATTGATTGTCTCGATGAATTCTGCAGCGAAACTGACCGAAACCGTAACGCCATGTGCCGCGGCCACGCCTTCGGAGATCTGACGCATGAATTTTTTCACGGCGGTCCGATCTTCCGGAGATCGGGCGCGGAAGTCGCCTTTCAGGATGGCCTGCCCGGGAAGCACATTGCGCTGGCCGTCCGTCACAAATTCGGTGACGGACACCACTGTTCCGGCCGCGGGAGGAAGCTTGCGTGCAACGATGGTCTGCAGCGCGAGAACGATTTCCGAAGCGACCGTTATCGCATCCACGCCCGTTTGCGGCATGGAAGCGTGTCCGCCGCGGCCCTGTACCTCGATCTCAAACAGTGTTTCGCTGTTGCAGATGATGCCGGTCCGGGAGGAAACCTGTCCTGTCGGGGCACCTGGGAGGTTGTGGATCGCATAAACTTCGTCAACCGGGAAGCGTTCCAGAACGCCTTCGTCGATCATGGCACGGGCACCGAGCCCGTGCTCTTCGTTGGGCTGGAACAAAAACACGGCAGTCCCGTCGAAATCCGGATTTTTGGCAAGTCGGGCAGCGGCGCCCAGCAGCATTGTCATGTGTCCATCATGCCCGCAGGCATGCATTACGCCGGGCGTTTCCGACACATGGTCATGGACGGATGTCTCGGTGATCGGGAGCGCATCCATGTCCGCCCGCAATGCAATGGCGCGATTGCCCTTGCCGCTGCGCAAAACACCGACAACACCGACACCCTCGTGAACCTCCAGGCCGATTGCGCGCAATTCGCGGGCAACTTCGAGCCTGGTTCTGTTCTCCTGAAATCCGAGTTCAGGGTTGCGGTGAAAATCCCGCCGCCGCTCCGTCAAACGTTCTTCAAGCGCGTTCATGCATACGCCTCCCGTATCCCAGAGTTCTATTTACAATGTCTGCTCGGTTGGTGGGCGTTGATTTTTGTCTGATTGATGACGAAAAACATTGAAACACGAAAAAAAGGCGATCAAATTCGGACCATGGATGACAAGGATCTTGAAATACTTCGCCTTGTGCAGCGCGATGCACGTCTGACGGCCGACACGATCAGTCAGGAAATAGGATTGTCGTCGCCCGCGGTGCAAAAACGCTTGAAGCGGCTCCGCGAAAGCGGGGTGATCGAAAGAGACATCGCGGTATTGTCACCTTCACGACTGGGACGCGAAATGACAATCATTGTCGATGTCATTCTGGAACGAGAAAGCCGCCGGCACCTGGATGAATTCAAGCGCAAGATGCGCTCCGCACGTTGTGTTCAGCAATGCTACTACACGACCGGAGAAGCGGATTTCACGCTTATCCTCACTGTCCGGGATATCAAGGAATATGAAGAATTCACCCAGGAGCATTTCTTTGATGAATCCAACATCAGCCGTTTCAGAACATCGGTGGTGATGGACAGGGTGAAGGTATCGCTCGACGTTCTGTGAACGCACCGACAACTCAGATCGGCAACGTCAGCCCGACTTTCGTTCGTTCCATCGTCACGGAAGTGCGAAATCGCCGGACGTTTGAATTTTCAAAGAACAGCCTGTGGGTCAATTCCTCGAAATCCTGCATGTCCCTTGCCGTGCAGATCAGAATGAAATCGGCGTCTCCGGTCACATAGTAGCATTGCTGGACCTGCGGCTCATTGCGCGCGAGTTTGCGAAACATGTCCAGTTGCTGCAGGCTTTCGCGTTCCAGTTCGACCAGAACAATCAATGTCATGTTGTAGTCCAGCCGGGCAGGATCCAGGATAGCGACTTCCTGCTTGATGACACCTGCGTCTTTCAATCGCTTCTGTCGTCTTTGTACCGACGGTACCGACAATCCACATTCTTCGGCCATGACTTCCAACCCGATCCGCCGGTCGGACTGCATCAATCTGAGGATCGTTCTGTCGGCATCATCAAAATTATCATCCATGATATTTTTTCTCGAGATTTTGGTTTCTATCAAGAAATTTAGTTGAGTTTAGATGGATAATTGAAAAAATCAAATAATGTGAAAATGCTACATCATGGAGCATGAAACACGCAGACATTCTTGATTTTAATCCGGACTTCGAGCGGGCTCTAGCCTTCTTCCAGGCACAAGGAAACTATGCAGTCTCGCCTTTGCGGGAAGTGCAGGGACCTGACGGCTATTGCATCCTGGCGAAGGACGAGACCGACAGGATGGGGCTGGGGGCCTTCAAGGCACTCGGCGCACCTTATGCTGTTGCCCGGCTGCTCGGAGAAGCCTGGTTTGCCAAAACCGGAGAAACCCTGACGCCCGCACGTTTCAAGGATGCGGATGTGCGGTTGCTGGCCGAAACGCAGACCTTTGTTTGCGCAAGTGCCGGCAATCACGGTTTGGGCGTTGCCGCCGGAGCCCGGGATGTTGGCGCCAGGTCACGTATCCATCTGGCCAAAACCGTTCCGGAGAACTTTGCAGAGCGCCTGCGCGCGCTGGGTGCAGAGGTCGTGCGGTCAGGCGAGGTCTACGATGAAAGTGTCGCGGCTGCGATATCGGATGCTGCCCGGACCGGTGCAACTCTGCTCGCCGACGGTACGTGGTCCGGATACACCGAGATCCCCAAATGGGTGATGGAAGGTTACTGCGTCATAGCCGAAGAAATGCGCGCCTCGTTCGAGGTGTCGGGACGCTGGCCTACCCACGTTTATCTGCAAGCCGGCGTCGGCGGTCTCGCAGCCGCAATGGCGCACATGATCAGGCTGAACTGGACCGTACAACCGGACCTGATCGTGGTCGAGCCCGAAGCCGCGGCCTGCCTGAAGGCAAGTCATGACGCAGGCAAGGCAACCCGGTCCGACGGACCAGACTCCAATATGGGGCGCCTGGACTGCAAGGAACCTTCGATCGTCGCGTGGCAGGTGCTTGAGCGCTGCCAGGTCACCTATCAGACGCTCTCCGAAGAAGACGGCGCAGCCGCAGCCGAGGCCGTGACGAAGCTCGGCATAACCACCACTCCATCCGGCGCAGCCGGCTTCGGCGCGTTGTGTGCACAGGTCCCCGAAAGCTCAACCGGCAAGGATTTTTTGCCCCTTGTCATCATCTCCGAGGGACCCGCCTGAGCGGGTCGGGAAAGGAAACAAAATGCAGAAACTGATTTCAAAACTCGCCATTCCGGCATTGCTGGCCGCAGCGCTGGCAACAGGCGCCAGTGCTGAAACGTGGAAGTTCGCGTCCGAAGAAGACAAGAACGATGTACAGGACATATTCGCCAAGACCTTCGCCGAGACGATCAAGGAGGAATCGGACGGCGACATCAAAGTCCGGATTTTCTATTACGGCCAGCTCGGCACCGAAAACGACATCGTCGAGCTGACGGCCAGAGGAACCGTCCAGTTTGTCTCGGTCGGTACCGGTCATCTGGGATCCTATGTTCCCGAAGTCCAGGCACTCAGTGTTCCGTATGTGCTGGGCAGCGATGTGGATGCCATTCGCGAGGTTCTGACAAGCAGTGAAACGATTTATAACGATCTCAGCGATCGGTTCGAAAAGGTCAATCTGAAGCTGTTGACCATGATTTCCGAAGGTGAAATGGCCTGGGGGGCCAACAAGGAAATCCGCAGCCCGGCCGATTTTGACGGCCAGAAGATCCGCACCTTCACCTCGACGATCCCGGTAGAGACCTACAAGGCCTTCGGTGCAACCCCGACACCGCTCTCATGGGGGGAAGTCTACGGGGCGCTGCAGCTCAAGACAGTCGATGGCATGGTCAATCCGATCTACTTTATCTACAACGCCAAATGGCACGAGGTTCAGGACTATCTGATGTTTCCTGGCCAGCAGCCTTACGTCGGCACCGTTTCGACCAACAGCGAATGGTTCAATGGCCTGAGCGCCGACAAGCAGGCGATGGTGCACAAGGCGATCGCAGCTGCCGAACAGGCCGCACACGACTACCAGCTCCAGATCAACAAGGAAAACATGGACAAGATACTGGCTGAACGCCCGGATCTGAAGGTCGTGGTTCTGACGGATGAAGAACGCGCTGTCTTCAGGGATCTCAGCAGCGGTCTGCATGAAACCTACTACACGGTTGTCGAAAATGCTTACGGCGAGGAAGAGAAATCCGAGGCGCGCGCGCGTGCGCGGAAGATCCTGGAAAATCTTGTCCGCGAAGTAAAAGACGCCTCATAGGCGAACAACGATACGCGAAGGGCGTGGGGACCTGTTCCCGCGCTTTTTGCATTTGAACGCGCGAGGAGGGCGCGGCTGCGCCGAACTTCGGCCAGCAATCGGGAGATCATCATGAAGACGTTGTTGCTGACCGCCAACCGGGGGATCGAGTTCGCCGAAAAGGCCATTATCATCTTTTCAATCCTGTTGATGATGGTGAATTCGACCGCAAACGCTATCGGTCGGTATGCATTCGGCCAAAGCCTGTTCTTCGCAGAAGAGCTGAACCAGTTTCTGATCGTCGGTGTCACATTTGTCGGGTTTGCCTACGCGGTTCGCAAGGGCAGGAATATCCGAATGACCGCCGTTTACGATGCACTTTCCAGCCGCACCAAGAAGGTCCTGTTGACCTTGATATCGCTGACAACAGGCCTGTTGCTGATGTTCCTGACCTACAAATCAGTGATCTATGTTCAGGAAGTCAAGGACATAAACCGGTTGTCACCGGCGCTGCAGTTTCCCGTCTATATCATCTATGCGGTGATCCCCGTCGGTCTGGCCATGGCCAGCCTGCAATACCTGATCGCATTTCTGATGAACGTCACCCATGAAGGCACCTATCTGTCTTTGTCCGTCCAGGACGGGGACGCAGAAGACATCGGGGTTTGACATGAGCGATATCATGAATTTCCTGAGTGATGTCGTGGCTGGTGAACTTGATATCTACGTCATCACCTTCACACTTGTTGTGACCATGGTGGTCCTGCTGTTTCTCAGTTTTCCAATGGTGGTGCCCCTGGCCGTCGCGGCGCTGGTGGGGCTCGTTCACTTCTCGCAGATCGATACCGGTGTCATCATTCAGCAGATTGTCACCGGCATTTCACCCAATGCGCTGATCGCCGTGCCCATGTTCATCCTGGCGGCAGACATCATGGCGCGCGGGCATACGGCGAACAATCTCCTGGGTCTGATCGAAGCCTATTTCGGTCACCGCCGGGGAGGACTGCCGATCACGGCCTGCCTCAGTTGCACGCTTTTCGGATCCGTTTCCGGCTCCACGCAGGCAACCGTCGTTTCGGTCGGCCAGATCATGCGTCCGAAACTGCTGGCCGCAGGTTACAAGGACAGTTTCGTCATGGCGCTGATCATCAACGCCAGCGACATTGCCTTTCTTATCCCGCCAAGTATCGGGCTCATCCTTTACGGCACTCTCGCCAATACCAGCGTTGGAGAGCTCTTTATCGCCGGCATCGGGCCCGGGATCGTGCTGGCTGTACTGTTTTCGGTCTACTGCTACGTTTATAGCCTGCTTCAGGGCGACACGATTGCGCTTGTGGAACGAAAAACGGGTGCGGAACGGATCGCGGCTCTCAAAAGAGCCCTGCTTCCACTCGGATTTCCGGCGTTGATTGTCGGCGGTATTTATTCCGGCGCAGTCACGCCAACCGAGGCGGCGTCCTTTTCGGTGCTGTACGCATTGGTGGTCGAGTGTTTGATCTATCGCGAACTCAAGCTGAATGACGTCCTGAACGCGGCCCTCAGTACCGGTCTCATAACGGCTGTGGTGTTCATTCTCGTCGGGATGGGGCAGGCATTTTCCTGGTACATCTCATTCGAGCAGATCCCGCAAGGCCTGCTGGAGCCGCTCGATCTGGAGGGGGCTTCCGACGCCTATATTCTTGCCATTATCGCGTTGAGCTTCTTCGTCGGCTGCATGTTTGTCGACTCGCTGGTGGTGCTGGTCATCCTGACACCCATTTTCGTGCCGATCGTCGAATCGTCAGGTCTTGATCCGGTGCTGGTGGGGGTAATGGTCACCCTGCAGATGGCAATCGGATCGGCCACACCGCCGTTCGGCTGTGACATCTTCACGGCGATCGCGATATTCAACAAGCCATACATGGAAGTGATCAAGGGAACATTCCCGTTTTTCGTGATCCTGTTCGTGATGTCCGCCTTGTTGATATTCTTCCCGGGCATTGCGTTGATGTTGCGGGACCTGGCATCCCTTTGACACGAAAACCCGAAGGTCCGTGCGCGTTCCTTCGGGTTATTCAGGTAAGTCCGCGACTTTTTCCGGCCGGATGCCAAGTCTGAAAAGCGCGCCCGATGGCGAAGTCTAGGAAGGTTTTTCAGCCGTACTTGCCCGACTGACGATCCTGAACCCGACATCCTGTTTTCCTTCGGCCGCCTGCTGTCCATTCAGTCGATCCAGGATAAGCTCTGCCGCACGTTTCCCGATATCCTGACCATAAAACTGTACGGTTGTAAGGCCAGGCGTGACCAGCGCGGCTATGTTGGCATCGCCGATACCGCATACCGCAATCTGATCGGGAATCTGCCAACCCCGGTTCTGCAATTCCGCAATCGCGCCGACCCCGATGATTTCATTTGCGCAAATGATCGCATCCAGACCGGGATTTGCGACGACAAAATCGGCTGCGATCACGCCACTGTCGGCAATATCAAGGGGATTGCGAACATTCTGGCGAGCAGGCATCCCGATGCCTGCTTCGGCAACTGCCGCATAAATGCCTTTGCTGCGCTTGGCGGCCCGATTTTCGTGGATTTCGTGTTCAGGGCTGGTTGCGACATAGCCCAGGGATTCATAGCCGCAACTTATCATGTGGCTGGCGATGTCATGTCCGGCAGCGAAATTGTCGAACCCCACAGCCATGTCGATATGATCAGCTGCAATGTCCCACATTTCGACAACCGGGATCCTGGCACTCTCCAGCAATTTGTGCGTTTCGGCCGTGTGCAGGGTTCCGGTAAGAATGATCCCGTCGGGACGATGGCCGAGCAGGGCCCTTACCAGTTTTTCCTCACGCTCGGGGGAATAGGACGAACAGCCCAGAAGCAACTGGCAACCCTCCTGCTCCAGAGCATTTGAAATGCCTTGCACGGTGTCGCTGAAAACGGAGTTTTCGAGTGTTGGGACCAGCGCGACGATAACACCGCTGCGTTCCCGGCGCAGAGTGTTTGCCGCCAGGTTCGGCACATATCCAAGAGCGTCGACCGCTGCCTGGACCTTCTTGCGGGTCGCCTCGGCCACCTTTCCAGGCTGGTTGAGCACGCGAGACACCGTCATCGCCGACACGCCCGCATATTTGGCTACAGCCATCAGGTTCGCGCGTTCCTGCCTGTAACTCCCTTTTTTGTCTGACAAATCGACCTCGATAACCAATGCGCTTGACTAAATTTTCGTTTCGTGAAAGTCTATGTTAACCTTAACATCAAGCTGGTTTCGTTGTCTATACACGATACAAGCGTCATTCGTACCAAAAAAGAACAATAAGAATGGTGGAGAATTTCTAAAAAGGGAGGACTGATAATGTTAAGCTTAACATCTACTATACGCCTCATGACAAAGGTGTTCCTCGGGGCGACGGTGCTGGTTCCGACAGCCTTTGCACAGGATTTTGAAGCCCGGCCAAAGGGGGGTATCCCGGGTGCGTTGTTGCCCGAAGAGCGTTCCCTTTGGGTCTATGATACCGGATCCAGGAAATTCGAACCCACCGAAGGAGATGCTTCGGCCGCTTACGAAGCATCGCCGCGGGCTTTGCCTGACGGCACGAAAGTCGGATTTGCCGAGGGCTGGGCGGCAATTCCGTTCTCTTACGCGATCAACCAGAGGCTTTATGAGCTTGCCGGTGAGTTGGGGTTCGAGGTGGTCTACTGCGACAATGCCTTCAAGGCCGACCAGGCTGTTACTTGTGCTGAGCTTCTGGTTCAGCAAGGGGCTGATGTTGTCATTGAATCCAATTGGCAATCGGGTGCTGCAGCAGCGGTGATGAATATCTTCAACGAGGCAGGCATTCCGGTCATGTCGGTCGACGTTGTTCATCCCAATGCCATTTTCCTGGGAGCCGACAACTACGCCAGTGGCCTGATTGGCGGGCAGGCAGCTGCCGAACATGCCAAGGCGCTTGGCCGCTGCGATGATGTTACAGTGCTCGTCGGCATCAACCCCGGTGAGGGGGAGGCCGCCAATGAACGGCTGTCCGGTTTTGTCGATGGTGTCCAGACGGTCTGTGGTGCCCTTCCTGCCGACAGGATCGACGACGAACTGATCGATGCAGGCACGACCGACCAGGCATTGACCGTGGTGACGGACTGGCTGACCGCCCACCCCGGGGCGGGTTTCGTCCTGGCAACAGCAATTGACGATCCGCGCGGCTTCGGGATGTCGAACGCAATCGCACAGGCTGGTCGCGAAGGAGTCGCCGTCGGCATCGGTTGCGACGAGGTCGGAGTTGCGGCAACGCGCGTGCCCGTGAAAGACAACCACTTCCTTGGCTGCGTGGCCTATTTCCCCGAGAAATATCCCGACTACGCGGTTTCGATTGCCGCCGATATCCTGGAAGGAAAGGCTGTGCCACAAGAGGTGCACCTGGACCATGTTTTCCTGACAGAAGAAAGCATCAACGATGCCTACCCCGCAGAGTGAAATGAGCGGACATAATCCGGGCGCCGACAGTGGCGCCCGGCCACCCCTGATCGAGCTTCGTGGCATCACCAAGAAATTCGGCGGCTACACCGCACTCGACGGGGTCGATTTGAAGATCGGTGAGGCAGAAGCTGTCGGCATCATTGGTGACAATGGAGCGGGCAAGTCGACCCTGGTGAAGGTGTTGTCGGGGGTCCATCGTCCCAGCAGTGGAACAATGCTGTTTCGAGGCCAGAAACTCACCCTCGGCAGTCCGCTTGACGCCAGGCGCAACGGCGTCGAGATGATTTACCAGGATCTTGCGCTTTGCGAAGATCTTGATGTGGCGCAGAACATTTTCCTTGGTCGTGAGCTGAAGAAGAATTTTGGCCCCTTCAGGGTTCTCGACCGTCAGGCAATGACAGAGGCCGCGGCCAACGACATCGCCGACATGGGGCTGGACTTTGATGTTGAACGGGAAGTCGGTCAGCTGTCGGGAGGTGAACGCCAAATGGTAGCTGTGGCGCGGGCGCTGCAATTCGATCCGGCGGCGCTTCTCATGGACGAGCCGACGGCAGCCCTGTCTGCGGAGAAGATCCGCAAGCTCTGGGAAATGATCGGACGGCTCAAGCAGCGGGGCGTGTCCATTCTCCTGGTCAGCCACCGTTTCACCGACATCCTGAACATTTGCGACCGGATCGTGGTTGTGCGCGCCGGTCGCATTGCAGGCGAAATGATGCCGCACGAGCTTCCACCGGCTCAAACGATGGCAATGATGACCGAAATGATGACCGGTGACACCGTTGGCAATGGAGCAGAAGCGTGAACGTGCTGAACTCGTTTATGAATTCAAGAATTTGGGGCCGTGGTGCAACTGCACTGAACCCCGGCCTTGTGCTGGCCGTGGTTGTGGTCTTCATCGCACTCAGTTTCATTTCGCCCTATTTTCTGACGGCAACCAATCTTCTGAACGTCGCCAAGGCGCTTGTCATCGTCGGAATTGCCGCGGTTGGGGAGACCCTCGTCATCATTGCAGGTGGTTTTGACCTGTCGATCGGGTCGACCATGGCGGCTGCCGGAATGCTGGCCGCCTACATGCTGGATTCAGGATTTGGTGTCGCGGCCGCGTTTTGCGCCGCAATCGGATTGGGCATGAGTATCGGAGCGACCAATGGCGTGTTGATTTCCTACTTCCGGATCAACCCGCTCATCGCGACGCTTGCAATGCTCGCAATCATTCGCGGTCTGGCTTTCGTCATCTCGAACGGTCGCGAGATCGTCATAACGAACCAGACCTGGCTTAACCTCGGCACCGGTAAACTGGCAGGAATTCCCTATATCGTTTTGATCCTTGTGCTGGTCTACCTTGCATTTCTGCTTCTCCTGCCGCGATCGACCTTTGGCCGGTACATTTACGCCATCGGGTCGAATGCACGCGCTGCAAGGCTGGCCGGGATATCGACGCAGAGGTGGCGGCTGCTGATCTACATAACCTGTGGCGCGACCGCGGCGCTGGCTGGCCTGATGCTGGCAGCACGGACCGGTAACGCACGTCCTGCTGCCGCCATGGGCTTCGAACTCGACGTGATCACGGCCGTGATCCTGGGGGGTGCGAGCCTGAAAGGGGGACGTGGCACGCTGCTGGGAACCGCAATCGGTCTTATCCTGCTGTTCATGATCAACAACGGGCTTACGCTGGCACAGGTGCCGTCGTTCTGGCAGCAGGTCGTCAAGGGCGGCATTCTGCTTGCTGCGGTTCTGTATGACGAACTTCGCCGCGGCAGGGTGGACGACGGTTAGCCGGATGGCAGGAAAAAGTCTCCAAATTCCAAGCATAAAGACAAGGCGACATTGATGTACTCTCATCCCATGCAAATTGACGCGGTCGCTCCGCAGGCGGGCCAGCCTGCCATCATGGATGTGCGTGCACTTGTCAGCAATCCGGAGATTTACGGTGCAAGTGATGTTCACGACACACCAAACAGTCACTGGATTGCAGGATGTCCCGGTCCGGACGGAAAATGGGATCATGCGGCAACACATCCACCGATCGCAAATCCAATGTCCATCTATCCCGAATATTCCGGATCGCGTCAAAGCTGGGGCGTCGCGAATGTTCCGTCAGTCATAGTCGAGATCGAAGACGAAGACGGCCGGGTGGGCATCGGGGTCAGCACGGGAGGCGAGGCAGCTGCCTTTCTTATCGAGCGGCACCTGTCTCTCTTCGTGAAAGGACAGACCGCGGCGAACCGGTGCCATATCTGGGAGCAGATGTGGCGTGCGTCGATCCACTACGGCCGGAAAGGGCTCGCCATTCACGCGATCAGCGCGATTGATATCGCGCTTTGGGACCTTTACGGCAGAACGGTCGGTGCGCCGGTCTTTGACCTGATGGGGGGACGTACCAAGTCCCGGGTGCCGGTCTATGCGACCACCTCGCGTCCGGATATTGCGCAGGACCTGGGCTTCCACGGTGCCAAGGTCCCGCTTCCCTACGGCCCTGGAAATGGCGCGAAGGGCATGTCCGAAAATGTCGCCTTCATTGCCGACTGGCGTGAGAAGGTCGGGCCCGACTTTCCCCTGATGCTCGATTGCTACATGTCGATGTCGGCGAATTACGCTGCCGAACTGGCGGAGCGCCTTCGGCCCTTCAAGCTTCAGTGGATCGAAGAGCCTCTGATGCCGGACGACTATGCCGGGCACGCGAAACTTGCAGGGAAGATGCACGCGCAAGCCGGTGGAACCGCTTTGGCCACCGGCGAGCATGAATATACCCGGTTCGGATATGCGCAACTGATCGAATGCGGTGTCGACTTGCTCCAGCCCGATGTGATGTGGATGGGAGGGCCGACTGAGTTTCTCCGTGTCGCGGCACTGGCCTCGTCCCATTCGGTAGACCTTGTTCCGCATGGGTGTGGTGTCTACGGATACTACATGGCCATGGCGCTGGGCCAGGTGAGCATGGCTGAATTCATGATGATGAGTGAGCGCGCAGACCGGATCGAGCCGAATTTCGGAACAATGTTCTTGCACGAACCATTGCCGGAAAATGGTTATATTACGCTGCCTGACACGCCCGGATTCGGTTTGGAGTTGAACCGTGAGGCGCTGCACTTGAGGCGACCATACAAAGAGCTTGCCGGATGACCGGCATCAAACGGGATCAGTTGGGATGAACAGATACGATTTCAATCAGCGCGTTGCGATTGTAACCGGTGGCGCACAGGGGATTGGTTGGGCCGTGGCGAAAACCCTGGCGGAGGGCGGTGCTCGTGTCGCCATCTGGGACATGGACCAAGACCTTGCCGTCAAGGCGGCGCATTCGCTGGGCGAAGGCGCCCAGGCAGTATCGGTGAACATCGCCGACTGGGAGAGCGTCGAAGCTGCCTACGCGCAGACCAGAAACAAACTGGGACCGGTGGATATCGTTGTGAATTCTGCCGGCATCGCCGGTTCCAACAGTCCGGTCGCCGACTATTGCGTGAAGGAATTTCACGACATCGTTGCGGTCAATCTCCTGGGCACTTTTCATGTGAACAAGGTTGCCGTTCCCGACATGCAGGCGCGTGACTACGGACGCATCGTCAACATAGCGTCCGTGGCGGGCAAGGAAGGCAACCCGAATGCTGCAGCCTATTCATCGTCCAAGGCCGGTGTGATCGGCTTCACAAAGTCGCTCGGCAAGGAACTTGCCGGTGGCAACATTGCAGTGAATTGCGTTACACCCGCCGCCGCGCGCACCCGCATCTTCGACCAGATGTCACAGGAACACATCGACTACATGTTGTCGAAAATCCCACGGGGCCGTTTTCTGGAAGTGGAAGAAGCTGCACACATGATTGCCTGGCTGGCCTCGTCCGAGAACAGCTTTACCACGGCTGGTGTCTTCGATCTTTCAGGAGGCCGGGCAACCTACTGACGCCCTTTTGTCTTCGGCGCAGGAATACTCCCCTGAATTGTCTGCGCCCTCACGAGTGGCGTGAGCCGGGGCTCCGTGAAATCGGATGTCGGTTTCCGGGGCTCATCAACACTGAAAGTTTCCGGGCACCGGTTGACCCCCGTGGAGAAGCAAGATGAAACTGAGCGTATCAAGCTGGTCATTTCCGCATCTGACATTGGCTGAGGCGACGGAGGTCGTCCGGGCGCTTGGAATTGAGGCAATCGACCTCGGTTACTTTTTCAAACCGTCCCTCGACAAGAACCGGGTGTTGGCGGATCCGGAAGCGTATGGCACGGAAGTATCGGCTTCGCTTCCCGTTCAACCGGTCAACCTGTTCCATCTTTTCGGCGAAGATCTCGAAGATCGAAATCTTGCGCGTGTCCGCGATCCGCAACACCTGGCGGATATGAGGTCGGTGCTGAAATTTGCCCGGGCGGCGTCAATTCCGTCGGTCTTTGTGCTTCCCGGCATGATCAATCCGGGTCAAAGTCGTTCGCAGGCGATCGACGCATCGGCGGAGGCACTGAAGCCGTTGGTCGAAGCAGGGCAGAGGAATGAAACCGCCGTTCTGATCGAGCCGCATCTCGGCAGTATCCTGAATTCGCCCGACATAACGCAGGAACTCGTTCATCGGGTTCCGGGCCTGAACATTGTTCTGGATCTATCCCATTTCATTGCCATGGGATTTTGTCAGACGGATATCGAGCCGCTTGCAAGTATCGCCGGTCATGTGCACGTCCGCCAGGCAAGACCCGGTTTGATCCAGTCGAAGATGGAAGAAGGCATCATCGACTTCCCCGGTCTTTTCGGAACGCTCCGCGACAGCGGGTACGATGGTTGGGTGACGATAGAATATGAACACGAAGCCGGCACCAATTCCCAATTCGACGACGTGCTGTCGGAAACGGTGAAGATGCGCGACTGTTTTCGTGCATGGACCGGATGAACCGCACACGCATCCGCTCAGGAGCAAATCATGTCACAACACGCCTGGATATTGGAGCTTCGGCCCGGATACGAGGACGAATACCAAAAACGGCATGACGAGGTCTGGCCGGAAGTCGTTTCGGAAACCCGCGCCGCCGGAATACGAAACTATTCGATCTTTCGCCATGGCCTGACCCTTGTCGGCTACTTCGAGACCGACGACCTTGAACGGTCAATCCGAATGTTGAACGATGGTGAAGCAAACCGGAGATGGGATGAATACATGGCTCCCATCATGAAGGTTGAAGTCGATCCGTCGACGAATTTCCCCTTCCTGCTGCCCCTGATCTGGCGCATGGAAGAGTGATCCGTTCAAACGGTCGCCCCTCCGTCTACGACGAGATGCGCCCCGGTGATGAAGGAGGCTTCGTCTGAGGCAAGAAACAAGGCTGCGAAGGCGACTTCTTCAGGCGTTCCGAACCGCTTCAGGAAACTTTCATTGGCCTCCTGCTCGAAAAATTCGCCCCGGTCCTGACCAGTAAATTCGAAATGTTTTTCCGTTGCGGGCGTGTAGATGGCACCCGGACAGACGCAATTGACACGAATACCGTCAGCCGCCAGGTCCATTGCCAGCGACCGTGTCAGTTGCAACAGCGCGCCCTTCGACGCGTTATAGGGAACGAAGGCAGGAGCGGCGACAAAGCTGCTGACCGAGGCCATGTTTACGACCGCGCCTGCATTTGACTTTTTGAGGTGAGGCAGTGCGAAACGCACGACATTCGCCGAACCGATAACATTCACTCCCATCACCTTGTCCCAGTCTGCCCTGGTGACGTCTTCCACCTTGCCGAATACGAACGCCGCCGCGTTGTTCATCACGATGTCGATGCCACCCAGTTCGCCCTCGGCAAATTCTACAAGCAGCCGGACATCATCTTCGTTCGAAATATCGGTTTTTCGAAAACTGGCCTTGCCGCCATCTCTGTCAATTGAGGCCATTGTTTGCGCGCCACCGACGTCGTCGATATCCCCAATTACAAGCTCTGCACCTTCACGGGCAAACAGTTCGCATACCGCTCTGCCAATACCGGAAGATCCTCCCGTGACGACAACTCGTTTGGACTTCAGCCGCATCATTCCGATCCTTGCGTTTGGCCATCGCGAACGAGATGTGAACCATCTGAATTCTCGTCACGTCAACCTCTCCGATGTTAACGTAAACATACACCAGTTTGCAGGCAAAAGTCAGCCACTGATATCACTATTCGACCGGGAAAATTCACAGGGAAGGCCCCAAGCCAAACAAGAACATCAAATGCCGGCAGATCGTTGCCCGTCTTTCGCTCACAAGCACCAACTGAACCCTGTTTCATTCTCTGACCTGAGCCAGAGCCTTGCCATTACGGACTTGTCGCAGGCATAGGGTTCCAGCGTGCCTTTGCCAACCGGACCGACCCACTCCATGCGACCCGTTGGGCCGTAGAGTGCCCGCTGCTCCAGGCCATCCTCGGTGGCGCACATCACCTCCGGATAGGCACCTTTTTCAGCCGATTGAACCAATGGCGACAACGACATGAGCCCAAACAGGGTTCTGGAGGCGAGGCTGCCGCTGGTTTTGATGAGCGACGTTGCGGATGACCCGGGATGGCAGACATAAACCTCGACGTTTTTGTCTGCCGCCTTGACCCGGTCTTGCAGTTCAAATGCAAACATCATCTGTGCCAGCTTGCTTTGGCTGTAAGCCGAATTGGCGCGATAGTTCTTGTCCCAGTTCATGTCGTCGAACTGGATTGTCCTTACCCCCATCTTGTAGCCAAGGCTGGCAACGACGACGATCCTCCCTTTGCTGTCTTCGATGCGACTGAAGAGCATTCCGCACAAGAGGAAATGTCCGTAGTGGTTGGTGCCAAGCTGGCTTTCGAAGCCGTCCTTGGTGAGCTTCTGTTTGGGCACCTGCGCAATCGCGGCGTTACAGATCAGTGCGTCTACCTGTGGGACAGTCCTCAACACTTGTGCTGCGGCTTCGCGCACGCTTGCAAGCTCGGCCAGGTCCATGCGGACAAAGCTCACGTCGGCGGCTGCGCCGAATTCCTTTTTCAGTTCATCGATAGCGTCGATCGATTTTCCGGTGCTGCGGTTGAGCATGACCACCTTTGCGCCCTTCGACAAGAGGATCCGCGATGCCTGAAATCCTGCACCGGCATTGGCTCCGGTAATCAGGTAGGTCTTTCCGGCAAGTGAGCCGAGGCGTCCGGGCGTCCAGCCATCTGGGCCGAATTGGGTGTCTGCCATCTTCCTGTTCCTGTTGCCGTCGACTGAGGTATCGAGCGATGTGCGGCTCTGCCTTGAAACTGTAGATAACTCTCTGTTTGGAGCAAAAACAGACGAAATTGTCGCGAATTATTGCCTAATTGTATCAAACCAGTTGCGAGAATAGACATTGAAGAACTAACCTGGCCGCATGAAACAAGAACAGGTCAGGCAACTCATCGAAGGTAGAATCCACGATGACGGCCTCGTGGAAACCGGTGTGACGGGTGTGAAGCTGTTCCGCGCAACACAGCCGGTGCCTTGTGCTCCTGCGGTCTATGAACCCTGTATCGTGGCCATCGCGAGCGGGAGCAAAGAAGCCGTGCTGGACGGCAAGCGGTACGTCTATGACAACACCCAATATCTGTGTTGTCCCACGTCCATGCCGGTGACGGCAGGAACACCAGCAGCGTCCGCGCAAAATCCTCTCTTCGGTGTTTTCATCTCCTTGAATCCGCGCGTGATGAGCGAACTTGCCATCGAAATGGAAAACGCAGGTGGCGTAATTCCGACTGCCAAGGGGAGCCCGAATTCGTTCGGGATCAGGCTCGCTGGTTGGGATGGGGCCTTCTCGGACGCGCTGTTTCGGCTGCTGGAATTGGGCGATAGTGAAACGGATACGGCTGTGCTTGGGGACACTCGGCTGAGAGAACTTTATTATGCTGTCCTGAAAGGCGAGGCAGGACGTTTTGCAAGACAGGCATTTGGTGTCGGCAATACAATCGCGCGATCCATTGCGCATGTTTCAGCAAATTTGAACGCGCCGATCTCCATAGACGAAATGGCCAAACGCGCGGGCATGAGCCGTGCCGTGTTTCACCGCAAGTTCAAACAGGCAACGACGATGTCACCCATCCAGTTCGTGAAGTCGATGCGTCTCAACAACGCCGCAATGAAAATTTCCGGGGGCATGACCGTGAGTGAGGCAGCCATGGAAGTGGGATACCTGAGCGCATCTCAGTTCAGCCGGGAATTCAAACGCATTTACGGTCGGTCTCCGAGGCAATGGAGCGATGCCCAACACACCCCACCGACGGCGGCAGCGTCCATAGCGACGTGATTGTTCGCCCACAGCGAAGGCCTGTTCTCTGCCTGATCGAAGGCCGGCCACCGGATCTTGTGGGAGCCGAGCTGATCTTACCGGCCTGCCGAGCGCCATGATCCAGGTTGGCAATAAAGATGACGGCAACCAAGCGTTCCGGATCGGTTTGAGTGCCCGCAAGATCAATGCCCGCATCCTGCCAGGATCAAACCGGACAGCGCCAAGCACAAATCAAGGATGCTGCACAAGCAGCGTCATAAACTCAAAACGTGCTCGCGATACCGAAGAACTGGCGGGCTCTCGAAACCCGACTTGACCGCTTTGCCCGCACCTTCATGTCAGCCATGTCCCTTGCTGCTGCAGTCTTGTTCCGGATCAATCAATAGATCCCGGCCACAGACCCTGCACCGTGCCTATTTCACAATGAGACGCCTTGAAAACAGTGACTTTGGATGCCAGTCGAAGTTGGTCTGGAAAGGATATGTCGGATTGATCCTGTTTTCGTTTTTCAATGCGGAAATGTCCTGGTTGACTGCTCCGTCGGTGAGCGCCATGCGGGCGGGGTTGGCCAGCGGGGCAAGTTCAGGTGACAGATAGCCGGACTTGACAATCAGGTATCTGGTCAACGCCGGATCGATGCCGAACCGCGTCAAATCGACAATGTTGTGAAACGGACGACGGCGTTCCGTCAGGATGACTGAGTTTTCGGAAACATGGATCAGCACCTCCCTGTTTCGACCGGGTTTTGTACCCACCTTTTTTCCGACGACCGCGCTGATCGTCAATCGCGGGCAATCGCTGCCGAATGAGCCGCCGATATCCAGGCTGAGGACATCGCCTTCGAACGCTTCCCAGGCCTTCACGGTGGCGCCGGGGTCAGCAATCCCCGCAAAGACAGCCCCGGTCAATCCACGGTCCAGCCAGGCCTTGAGGATATCGGTGCGATCGCCTACGCCGCCGCCTGTCGGATTGTCTCCGCTGTCGGCCAGTATGAAGGGAAAAGTTTCCGCACGGTCGGCGTCGTCCAGGCAATCAGGCAACGGCATTGTCGGAACACCAAAATCAAGATCATTTCGTGCCGCCCAGTACCTGGCTGCGATCTCCTGTGCGACCAAAGCCGCCTTGTCGGCTTCAGTTCCTGTTACGACGGCGGCAGCCGTTGCCCTGCGGGTGTCGGCCCAGACGTATCCGATCATCAGATTTGCGTCGGCGATGGCTTGTTGCGTGTCGTAGCGCGGAAGCTCCCGGTAGATCGATTTTACCGGCTCGTCTTCCGTACTGGTTCGTTCTCCGGGAAGAAGAACCGGTATGGCTGCCCAGACAACAGTTCTTCGAGGTCCGCCTGCGAGCTGGTCAACTAGGTTGTCTGCGGCACGCAAATGGGTTTCCCTGACATCGATATGCGGCGCGGTTCTATAGGCACAGAAAATGTCGATCTGATCGATGATCTTCTGAGTGACATTTCCGTGCAGGTCATAGCTGACGGCAATTGGCACTTCCGGTCCGACGACTTCCCGCACCGCGGAGATCCAGTCGCCCTCCGGGTCGCCGATATCGGGCACATGCATCGCACCGTGCATGATCAGCAACACGCCATCGACGGGAAGGGACGCCTGCAGCTCTGCCAGAAACCCGGATTTGAAAGTCAGGTAGCAGCCGGTGGACACAGGCCCGCCCGGGATCGAACGGGCGTGAAACAGGGGACAGAAGGTGGCATCGGGAAAACGTTCCTTGCCCAGTCCTGCGTGCTCAAGCAGTTGGGTGCCTCTGACGACGTCAAAGTCTTCGACTTCCTGGTGCAGCGGAGAATAGGTGCTGCACTCGGTGTGAATGCCCCCGACGGCTATCTTCATCGTCCGGTCTCCCGTTTGCATTCAAAGCGCAGGAAACAGTGCACTCTGGTATGCAAACCGTTGCCAGTCCTTGTGTTCGGGCTGCGTCCAACCGGCTTCGGCGACCGCAAAGAGCCTCGGAAAAACCATGTGATTGAAGATTTCATTGCTCGTCATGTGTTCGCACCAGATGCAGGCCTGGACGCCGCGGAGAAGATCCTTGCCTGCGCTGGAAAGTCCGGCTGCGGGTTCATAGGCATATGTTTCCTCGGGTGTTGCAACTCCGGCCCAGCTTGCACCCGGTTCCTGCCAGCAAGTACCCTGAACCATGTCCATGTAGTAATTCTGTCCCGGCGTGCAGATGACCTCGTAGCCCTGTTCGATGAGCTCTCTTGTCACTTCCTGTTTCTGCCACGCCATCAGCAGGACGCCATCGGGGTCGATGCCACCACCATGGGAGACTTCGTCCCAGCCGGCCAGGTTCTTTCCGAGACTTTTCAAAATGCCCCTGACCCGGCCCATAAAATAGGCCTGCACTTCCATGGTGTCTCCGAGGCCGCGCTCTTCCATGAGGCGTTGCACTTTCGGTGACGACAGCCAGGACCTGTCGTCGACCTCATCCCCGCCGATGTGGACAAACTCGAAGGGAAACAGGTCCGCCATTTCAGCAAAGACCTTTTCAAGAAAACCATAGGTCTCGTCCATAGCCGGATTGAGCGCATTGTTGGGGTAGCCCTGAATGGAGTGATAGCTCTCCGGAGGTTCGGCCTGGTCCGCCATGTAGGGGTAGGTTTTCAGGACCGCCGTGCAATGGCCGGGGATATCGATTTCGGGAAGGACATCAATGTTGAGACCGGCAGCATGCGCCACAACTTCTCGCACGTCTTCCTGCGTATAAAATCCGCCATAGCTTTCAGAAGCAAATCCGAGTTGCGACTCCTGCATGGTTCCCGGACCACGCCGTGATCCTTTCGTGGTCAGCTCCGGATAGGCCCTGATTTCCAGGCGCCAGCCTTCATCGTCAGTCAGATGCCACTGAAAGACATTCATCCGGCACCAGGCAAGGATATCCAGCAACCGCTTCACGTCTTTGGCGTCTCTGAAGTGGCGCGAGACATCCAGATGCGTGCCACGCCAGGCAAAGCGCGGTGCGTCGGCAATTGTTCCCGTCATCGGAAACTTGAAGCGCTCCGGCGCGCAGTAGACGCCATAGGAGATTTGAGCCAGCACTGTCAGGCCGTAGTCGCGTCCGACGGCACCGCCATGGCGAAGTGTGACGGATCGAGCTGACCAGTCCAGGGTGTAGCCATCATTTGCCAGTCGCGGATCTTCATGAAATTCCAGCGTCAACAGGTTCGAGGATTCCGTGAAAAGGAACGGAAGGGGTGCATTTGAAAACAGGCGGGCGGAGAGGGCATTTATCCTGGAGGCTGCCGCCAGGTCCTCTGGTGTCGTGGTCGCGATGTGAAAACCGGACACATCATCCCGATACGCATCGATTTCAACAGATTGAGGCCAGGGCACGATGTGCAGCGGATCCGTTGCCCGTCCGTCGGGAAGGATCTTTCGGTCGCCAGTGATCAGTTCCACCGGGGCCTTCAGGTCAGTACACTGGACTTCCATGATGTTGCCGTTTGCAGTGACATATCCGGACTTGGGACCATCGAGCCGATGTCTTGCGGGATTGACCAGTCCCTTGATGGCAAACCGCCAGCTTTCTCCCGGCTGCAGCTCCAACCCTTTGACAGGTGCGATTTCATGGAAGTTCGCGACGCGCCTGAAGCTATCCGCATTTTCAAGAACAGCTTCCGCGCTGGCACGGGTTAGTGCGGTATAGGCGAGAGAGAAGGCTTTGAGCGGCTTTGAGCCGACATTGGTCAGTGCAAGTTCGAGACGGGCATCCTTAAGGGTTTCGGCCGGCTGGTAAAAACTGTCGAGAACTAAACTGGTCATTTTTCAGGATCCGTCAAAGTCTGCTGATTGAGTAAAGGTTCGCGGCAGGGCCGTTGATCCGGCGGTAAGACCGCTGTCGACGGGGAGGCACGCCCCCGTGATGCAACGGGCTGCCGGACTGACGAGAAAGGCTACTGCAGCAGCAATATCTTCCGGTTCAGGCAGGAGCTTGAAGGGATACCAGCTCAAGGCCTCGTCGAAGACACCCGGATTGGCCGCCTCGCGTGCTTTCCAGGCTTGCGTCTTGACCGTGCCGGGAGCAACCGCGTTGGCTCTCAGTCCGTATTTGCCGTACTCGACCGCAATCGCTTTTGTCGCGTGGATGAGACCGGCCTTGGCTGCGCTGTAAGCAGGATGGCCGAACGCTGAAAGCCCATTCACCGAGGCTATGTTCACAACATTGCCCGAGCCGCTCTCGACAAGGGGTTTTTCAAACGACTTGAAACAGTTGAGAGCCGCTTCGAGGTTCAACGACAGGTCATGAGACAGGGTGTCCATGGTCATGGCATGAAGGGACAGGGCCCTGGCTGCGCCGGCATTGTTGACCAGAATGTTTACCGGGCCCAAATCAGCTGCTTCGTCGGCCGCGCGCGCAAGTTCGTCCGGTTTCGTGAGGTCACAACGGATCGATGTTACCTTCGAGCCACTGACCCCAAGACGTGCAACTGCAGCCGACAGAGCGTCCGCATCCAGGTCGATTGCAGCTACTTTGTGCGTCGCTGACAGCCGGGCTACAATTGCAGCTCCAATATCGCCGGCAGCGCCGGTGACAATGGCAACCGGGTCAATATTGTCATCAGTCACCGAGAACTTCCTTGTCATCTACGTCGCGAGAGTTGCTGAGCTGGTGTTTGACGCGTCTCAGGCTTTCCCTGGATTCGTCACCCAGTTTCATGGCAACGAAGGTCGCCAGCAGATCGGTGGCATAAAGGTAGGCATATCGGCTCGTGCTGGGGCGCAGAATGTTCTCACCCTCCGGCAAGTCGATCCCGATCGTGATATCTGCCAGGTCCGAAACGGGCCGGCCCGGGCGCGTCAGCGCGATTATCCTGGCACCGTATGTTTTTCCCGCTTCAAGTGCCCGGACGAGTTGATCATTCAGTCCGGAAACGGAGGAGGCGACAATGACGTCGCCCTGACGCAAGGTCGCGGCTTGCATCAACTGCATCGCATGATCTGTCACGCTGATGGTTCGCAACCCCAGGCGGAACAGACGGTTCTGCATTTCGTTTGCGATCATCGAGGACGTTCCGCCGGCTCCGAAGGCGGCAACCAGCCCGGCGTCGCCGATCATGTCAGCGGCCCTGGAAGCCGCATCGATGTCCAGCGTTTCCCGTGTTTTTGCAGCTGCTTCCTGAAGCTGCGCCAGCAAACTGTCAGCCACATCCACAGGGGCCACAGAAGATGTCTTTGCAGTCAGGTATCGGGACCCGGCAAAGGCAACCTTGGCAACCTGGACCTTGAAGGCGGTAAAGCTGTCACAGCCCAGGCGCCGGGAGAAGCGGGTTACTGTCGGTGGGGAAACACCAGCGCGCTCGGCGACTTCGGTAATGCCCGCATTGACAATAAAATTTGCCTCGCTGCGCAGGAGTGTTGCCAGAATGCGTTCCGACTTGGAAAGATCCGGTTCCACTTCCTGCAATACGGACAGAATATCCCGCATTTGATCAGTCCGGCTTCTTGTAAGCTATGCAGTCGATTTCAACCTTGCAATCGACCATCATCGTGGCTTGCACACAGGCGCGAGCCGGCGGGTGTTCGCCGAAATAGTCCTTGTAAACGCCGTTGAATGACCAGAAGTCTCTGGGATCGTCGAGCCACACTCCGACCCGCACCACATGTTCAAGTCCATAACCGGCCTCTTCCAGGATGGAGATGACATTCTTGATCGTCAGGTGCGTTTGCTCAACGATGCCGCCGCCGACGATTTCGCCATCCTTCATGGGGACCTGGCCGGACACATGAAGCCAGCCATCGGCTTCCACCGCGCGGGCAAAGGGCAGGTTCTGTCCCCCGGCGCCGGACTTTTCGGCCCCATAGCGTTTGATGGTCATGTTGGACTCCGTTTCTGAAAATGATTTACATAGTGGTTTGACATTGGTTTTATTTCACTCTTATATTTTCGAAAATGCAACCGCCAAAATGAAAATGGTTTCCGCAATGCGCAACGAAATTGATAGTCAATGTAACCCTTTTGCCGACGTGGACGCAGATCGTGCGGAAATATGGGACATGCTGGTTTCGCGCGATATCGATGCATTCGTGTCCGAAGACTGGTCCATGGTCGCTGGAGATTTCGATGAAGATGCATTTTTCGGCGTGGATGCAAAAAAACAGTCGAACCCGGACGACTGGGCACTCGGATTTCCCGATCTTGCGACTTATCGCTCTGAATGGTTGAGCCAGGCACGGGACTTCGCACAGACCGAGTTTGCCGAAGATGCCAGGGCTGCGATTTTCAGTGCCACACAGCTGACCGACATTGAAATCAATGGTGACCGCGCGATTGCGCGGAAAAAATTCGACGGACAAATCAGGAAGGTCGATGGCGGTGAAGACCGTCTGCTTTGGCAGACCCTTTACTATTGCGTCCGCCGTGACGGGTCCTGGAAAATCTGCAGTTTCACAGGGTATTTGCCCAATCCACTCGGAGCCGTGTCCTGATAATGGCTCCGCCGCGCGCATTCACCGCTGTTCTTGCAACCGAAACGAACACGTTTTCTCCGATCCGTGTTGATATGAAAGCCTTCAGGGCGTCTCTTCTGGCCCGGCCGGGTGAGCACCCCGATACGCCGACCCTGTGTTCGGCCGTGATTACGGAAGGCAGGCGGTTTGCGCGGGAAAACAATTGGGATCTGGTCGAGGGAACCGCAGCCTGGGCTGATCCGGCCGGCCTTGTCGCCAGAGCCACCTTTGAAAGCCTGCGCGACGAAATTCTCGATCAGATCCGGACACAGGGACCGTTTGACATTCTCGTTCTCGGCCTTCACGGGGCGATGGTTGCCGATGGCTATGACGATCCGGAGGGGGACTTTCTTGAACGGGCACGCACTATCGTCGGCGAAGACACCCCGATTGTCGCGACAATCGACCCGCACAGTCACCTGACGGCGAAGCGTGTTGCCGTCACTGATGCGCTGATCGCGTTCAAGGAATTTCCGCATACCGACTTCGTTGACCGGGCCGTCGATGCCTGGAAGATTGCCGGACAAACGGTTGCCGGAGCCGTCACACCGGTCATGAGTGTCCATGATCCCAAAATGATCGAGGTTTTCCCGACTTCCAGCCAACCGATGCGCGCATTCGTCGACGGCATGATCAAGAGGGAAGAAGAGACACCCGGTCTCCTGTCTCTTTCCGTCATTCATGGTTTCATGGCAGGTGACGTTCCGGAGATGGGCACGAAAGTTCTGGCTGTCACGGACAATGACAAGGCTCTCGGAGCAGCCATCACGCGAGAGTTGGGAGAGACGCTTTACGCGATGCGCGGAAAAGTTCGCAGCGTCGAGCTTGATCCTTCGGAAGCCTTTGATCGCGCTCTTGAGTTTGATGGCGGTCCGGTAACCATCGCTGACATGTGGGATAATCCTGGAGGCGGAACCGCTGGTGATGCGACGGTTCTGTTGCGAGAAGCTCTCGATCGGCAACTGAGCAACATTGCCTTCGGGTCTATCTGGGACCCCGTGGCGGTGCAGTTGTGTCATGCCGCGGGCGAGGGCGCCCGCATGCAATTGCGCTTCGGGGCGAAATCGGCGCCGGATACCGGCGATCCGGTCGACGCGGAAACCGTCGTGATCCGCAACATCAGAAACGCTGAACAAAATTTCGGTGAAAGTGTTGTTCCGATCGGTGATGCAAGCCTGATCAGGGTGGCGGGCGTCGAGATTATCCTGAACTCGACCCGGGCCCAGTGTTTCGACATCAGCCTGTTTCGCAATTTCGGGATCACTCCCGAAGACAGGAAGATCCTGGTCGTGAAATCCACCAATCACTTTCATCAGTCTTTCGCGAGAGTGAGTCCGCTGATCCTTTATTGTTCTGCGGGAGGCCCGTATCCGAATGATCCGCGTAAAACGCCATACAAAAAGGCCCCTCGAGATATCTGGCCAATTTGTGAAGGCGATCCTGGCCATGAAAGTGTGACGGCAGACAGGCTTTATTTTGCAGGCAAACCGGGAAGGTGAGTAATGACAGTTGGACTTTCCATTCATGATTTGCTGACACCGGTTGCCGTGATCGACGAAACCGTCATGGAAACAAATATTTCGGTCGCTCAGGAGTATTTCGACCGGATCGGACGAAACTTCAGACCACATATCAAAACGCACAAGATCCCGGCGCTGGCGTCGCAACAGGTCGCAGCTGGTGCAAAAGGTATCAACTGTCAGAAGGTCAGCGAAGCCGAAGTCTTTGCCGACGCGGGTTTCACCGACATTCTGATTACCTTCAACATGCTCGGAAAGACGCGGCTGGAGCAGTTGAAGGCACTTCATGCCCGGGTGAACTTGCAGGTTGTTGCAGACAACAAGGTCGTCGTGGATGGACTTGCGGATACTTTTTCAGAAAATCAGCCGCTGAAGGTCCTGGTGGAGTGCGATACCGGTGCTGGTCGGAACGGCGTCCAGACGCCGGATGCGGCGCTCGAACTGTCGCAACAGATAGACAGGTGCGCAGGTTTGACATTCCATGGCTTGCTGACCTATCCAAAACCTGGCTCCGAAGCTGCCGTCGAGGCGTTTTTCTCGGAGACTATCAAGCTTCTGGATCAATCCGGACTTCAGTGCGCCGTGGTCTCACACGCCGGATCGCCAAGCCTCTATGATTCTGATCTGGTTTCCAGTGCGACAGAACACAGGGCCGGCACCTACATCTTCAATGATCGTTCCATGGTGCGCGCAGGCATGTGCGATTTTGACGATTGCGCAATGCATGTTCTTGCGACGGTGGTTTCGCGGCCGACGGAAACACGTGCTGTTCTCGACGCCGGTTCGAAGGCGCTGACCTCCGATTTGCTGGGTTTTTCCGATCACGGGCTGATCGTTGAGTACCCGGATGCATCAATTGCCGGGTTGAGCGAAGAACATGCCGTGGTGGATTTGAGCAAAACAGACCGCAAACCAGAGGTTGGGGAAAGAATACGGATCATCCCCAATCACACCTGTGTGGTCTCCAACATGTTTGACAAACTGGTGTTTCACCGGGACGGCGTGGTGACGCGTATTGAGCATGTCGCCGCCCGTGGGCAAGTCGTCTAGTCCTCCAGAGGACTTGCCCGCCTCTTTGAAGTCCAGACAGAAACGGCCGCCTTCAAGCAGGCCGTTTTTGCTCATTTCGGTTGGTTTTCAAAGATGCATTTCAGCCGGATCAAGCGCTGACACCGCCAGTCGCCGGTCAAATGCAAGGCCGTTTTCATCAAACAAGTGGCAGTCTGCGCCATTCAGACCCATGGAAATCGACGCACCGACTTTTGCCGGAGCTGAACCGGGCAGCAGGGCGCAGAACGTATTGCTGGCACCTTCCACCGAGCTGTAGGTTACGGTGTGTATGCCCAGATGTTCCACGACGCTGGGTGTGATTTCAATGGTCGCATCGGCCTGTTTCAGGGTCAGATCCTCCGGCCGAATACCAAGTGTGAAGGATCGGCCGGCTATGTCGTCTCGTGGCAAAACCTTGACATCGAGATCCTGGCCGGAGGGGAGGGTGACCACAATCCCGGTCTCGTCAGCCTGTTTGCCCGTGACAGTGATGAAATTCATTTTCGGGTTACCGATAAAACCCGCGACAAACAGGTTCTGCGGCTTGTGATAAAGTTCAAGCGGTGTCCCGACCTGCGAGATGATGCCATGGTCCAGCACCACGATCCGGTCTGCCATGGTCATGGCTTCGACCTGATCATGGGTAACATAGATCATGGTCGCATCGAGGTTGTTGTGAAGCTTCGCCAGCTCGACGCGCATTTCGGCCCGCAGGGCCGCGTCGAGATTGGAAAGCGGTTCGTCGAACAGGAATACGGATGGTTCACGGACGATGGCACGACCGATCGCGACACGCTGACGTTGCCCGCCTGACAATTCGCCCGGCTTGTGCTTCAGACGCTCGGTCAGCTGAAGAATGCCGGCTGCGGCGTTGACCTTTTCCTCGACCTTGTCGTTCGACAGGCGTTCGACCCGAAGGGGAAACGCGATGTTCTCATAAACGCTCATATGCGGGTAAAGCGCATAGGATTGAAACACCATGGCGATGCCGCGTTTGACGGGCGGCAGGTTGTTCACGATCTTGCTGTCGATCGTGATATCGCCGCCTGTAATTTCCTCAAGCCCTGCAATCATGCGCAGCAGGGTCGATTTCCCGCATCCGGACGGCCCGACAAAGACGATGAATTCGCCATGATCCACATCGAGATCAACGCCCTTGATGACTTCCATCTGGCCATAGTTTTTATACACGTCGCGCAGCTGCAACTCGCCCATGGTCATTCCTTATTACAAGAGGTGGCCGGGCCCCTGTCGTGGGAAAACAGGGGCCCGGTCAGTGCTCAAGGTGTTACTTGAATTCCTCAAGTTGCTCAGCGGCGATCTCGACTGCTTCCGCAGCTTCGACCTCGCCAAGGACAACACCTTGAACAGCTTCGTTGATCGTGTCCTGCAGCCCGACGTAGTCAGTTACGAACGGCTCTGGGCCACCGGTCGGGATGGCGTCCAGGAAGGCTTTCCAGGTCGGATCTTCCTGCAGGATTTCCGCAACCTGCGGCATGTCGCGCAGCGGCGTGTAACCTTCGGCGATTTCGAACGCCATCTGGTTTTCCGGATTGGTCAGGAGCTTGGCCAGCGACAGGGCCTGATCCTCGACACCCGATCCCTTGAACACTGCAAGGGAGTCTGTGATCAGCAGAGTGCCTGCGCCACCGCTCGGTCCGTGCGGGAGTGGTGCCACTCCCCAGTTGACGTCCTTCACGCGTACCCGCTCCCACGGGCCGGAGATGAACATGCCGATTTTGCCTTCGGAGAACAGCGGGCGCAGTTTTGCGCGATCATAGGCAACCGGACCTGGTTGTGAGACGCTGGCCATCTTCCCATAGAAATCGAGAGCTTCGACATTGTTGGGAGAATTGAAGACGATTTCTCCGTCCGCGTTTATGACTTCGCCCCCGTTCGTATACACGTAGTTCATGAACTGGTGCATGGTGTTGTCGAAGGAAGCTGCCGCCAGACCGAAACCGTCTGCGTCGGTTTTGTCCTTGATCATCTTGGCGGCGTTATACATTTCATCCCAGGTCTTCGGGGGAGCTTCCGGATCGAGCCCGGCTTCCTTGAAGAGGTCCTTGTTCCAGTAAAGAGCCTTGGTGGAGAAGGCGCGCGGAAGACCCCACTGCTTGCCGTTCGCAGTAATTGTGCCAAGGATAGGCGGTGCATAGGTCGCCTTTTCTTCCTCGGTCATGTCGACAGGAATGATGAGGTCGTTCGCGGCAAGCTGCTTCAGCGTGCGCGAGCCCATGTAGGCGACCGCCGGAGGATTGCCCGCGCTGGCAAGTGTTGTCGATTTTTCCTGACACTGGCCCCAGGGCACGAATTCGACCTGGACCTTGTAGCCTGAATTCGCAGCTTCCCAATCGCTGATCAGCTGTTCCTGGAGTGGAATACCGGCCCCGGTGTTGTCACCGCAATTGATCATGTGAATGACCTTGTCTTCCGCCTGGGCAGCGGTTGCAAGGGTCAGGGCGAAAGCTCCGCCCAAAAGCACTGATTTTAGTGTCATCTGTTTCCCTTTCTGGTTGGTTTTTCTTGTTGTTATTCCTTGACAGCGCCTGCCGTGAGCCCGGCGACGATGTAGCGTTGCAGGAACACATAGACGAACAGCACGGGCAGGATGCCCACGAGGCTGGCGGCCATGAGTTCGTTCCAGACAACCGATTGGCGTCCGAAGAATTGGAACAGGCCGACCGGCAGCGGGTTCAGCTCGTTCACGGAATTGAAAGTCAGCGCGTAGATGAATTGTTGAGCATAGGCCGTGATGAAGGCGGTAATCGTGACAACAACGATCCCGGGCAATGCGACTGGAATGATCACCCGAACGAGGGTGTATATCTTGCCCGCGCCATCAACCCAGGCCGCCTCTTCCAGCTCCTTCGGAATGCGCACCAGATAAGAGCGCAACAGCCAGATGCCTGTCGGGATCACAAAGGCCGTTCCGGGTGCAATCATCGCAAAATAGGTGTTCAGGAGCCCGTATTGCTGCATCAGCTTGAACAGCGGGATGATCAGGACAGCCCCCGAGAACATGTTCACCGCAATGAAGACCCCGAGAAGCGAATTGCGGGCCGGAAACTCGAACCGGGCGAACGCATAAGCGGCCGGAATGATGCACAGCAGACCGAGGATGGTTACCACGGTCGCGATAAAGAACGAATTGAGCATGTAGCGCCACAGCAGCGGCACATTCTTCCACATGGAGAAATAGGCCTCGAAGCTCATATCATCCGTGATGAACCTGTAGGGAATGGAAAACAGGCCGCTGAGCGGGCGAAGTGACACGACAAATGCCTCGACAAACGGCGCCAGCACAAACGTCAGGAAGACCGCCAGCCCACAATAGATCAGCACATATTCGTACCAGCGATACTTATGCAGCATTGTTAGGGCTCCTTTTGGCAAGGCGCGAGAGCAGCACGAAATAGACGAATGTGAAGGAGCCGAGGAACAACACGATCATGACAGTCCGGGCAGCGCCTTCACCATACTTGAACCGGCTGATAGCGGTCTTGTAGGTGTCGATGATCATCGTGGTCGTGGCCCCGCGTGGACCACCTTCCGTCAGAATCCAGATGATGTCGAAGGAATTGAACGTCGCGATTGCGGACAGAAGGGCCATCGTGGCAATCGAGGGAATGATGAGCGGAAGCGTGATACGCCGGAACCGGTAGAACCGGGACGCACCGTCGACCCATGCTGCCTCGTAAAGATCTCTTGAGATAGACTGCATGGCGGCCAAAAGGTAAAGCGTAACCATCGGCACACCGATCCACACGTCAGTGACAATCGTCGCCATGAAGGCGGAATTCTTGTAGGCCAGGAACTCGAAGGGCGCGTCAAGAATGCCGATGCGCTGCGCCATGCCCGAGAGCATGCCGAACTGCCCATTATACATCCAGCCCCAGATGAAGACACCGATGGCAATCGGAATGACCCATGGGGGCATCACCAGAATACGAAACAAAGCCCTTCCGGGCACCATCGCATTCAGCAGAACAGCGCCGAGTGTTCCAATCAGCATTTTCAGCGCGACTGAAAGACCCATCCAGTAGAATGTGCGGGCGATGACTTCCGGGAAACGCCGGGACATGATTTTCTCGTAGTTCGCCAACCCGACATATTCATAGTTCTGGCTCATGCCCGTGTTGGTGAAGGACAGCCTGAATGTCTCGATCAGCGGATACGCCACTATCGACACCATCACGAGTGTCGCCGGAACCAGCAACAGATATGGAAAATAGTCTTTCTGCTTTGCCGTATGTGCCATGGGTGCTCCTTAAGTCAGCCCGTAGCTGTCGAATTGCTGCCAGGTTTCGGTGAGGTCCAGGACCGATCGAGCACGGCGCGCTTCATCCAGTTTGATCGCAGTCAGTCCGGCTTCGAGCGCGTCCATAACATCGACCGGCAGACCGCCTCCCATCTTGAAGTAATGGTTGAGGTCGCGGGCCATTCCGTCGTCCGCGCCATAGTGTCCTTCGCGCTCTCCCGGCAGTTCCGATATATCGACAAGGCATTTTGACGTGAGGGCGTCGTGGACCTTGAAAAAGTTGCGAATGAAATCGCCTTCGGCCATTCCCTTGGTGCCCATGACCGCAAACCTGCGGAACTCATCCGGCACGTACATGTTGGTGTGGAAGCACAGGTTTGCGCCGTCCTCGTATTCAATCAGGGCAGTCTGGTAGTCGATCAGGTCGCCGTCGGAATCGAAGTCCGCGTTGCCGCCCCCCCAGCGGGGTGTAAAGGGGTCGACGCGGTCCCGGATTTCGGGTGCGGGAAAGCTGTGATCCTGGTCCGGCCTGTTTTCCGGAACAAAACTCTTGCGTCCGCCGAAACTTGAAACGAAGCGGGGTCTGGCGCCAACAACTCCCTGATACAGATCGAGGTCGTGACAGCATTTTTCCAGCATGAACCCGCCGGAATTCTTTTCGTACCGGCGCCAGTCCCGCATGAAAAACGAGCCATGATACGGGCCGATATGTTCTGCGGCTTCAATGGAAACGACTTTTCCGATCTGGCCGGCGGCAAGGCTCTTCTTCAGTTCCGCGTAAAGCGGTGAATACCGAAGCACCAGACCGACCAGAACCCGCCTGGCTCCATCATGAGCCTTCATCAGCTCGAGCAGTTCAAAGGTTTCAGCCTCGCTCGTGACGATCGGTTTTTCGCAAAAAATGTAGCGGACGTCGGATTTCAGCGCTGCTCTGAGGTGATCCATGTGCATGAAATTGGGTGATCCGATCATCAGCAGATCGAGACTTTCAAGGCGCAACATGCCTTCTAGATCATCATACGCCGTGAGCGTGTTTCCACTCCTGGCTTCAACGTGCTTCAAACCGGCGGGTGAGGGATCAACATAGGCGCAGGGATCGATCTCGCTCGAGACGTTCTGCAAGCAGTTGCTGACATTGGCGATGCGCGCGCCGAGGCCGACATATCCGGTTCTCATCCTGCGGTCTCCAGACAAGGGGCAATGGTATCTCGAAAAACCTGCTTTGGCATCAGGGCCGCGAACCTGAGATCGGCAACGGGCCCGTTTTCAGGTCCGGACCTGGTGCTCGCGATAACACCGGCATCGTTGATGATGCGACCCGGAAGGCCACACACCAGTTCGGGTCGATGTTGAAACGGACGATTGTTCAGGCGGGCAGAAACGGCAACATCGGCGTCACAGGAGCCGTCATCATTTGCCTTGATCAGCGACATCGGGGTTTGAGCGCTGCCTTTTTCGATGCAGCATTCAATTGTCAGAAACAACCCAAGTCCAGCCATTGCCATGGATGCGGCAGGGCGGATTTTCCGAACCGTGCCGTGCCCTTGCGAATTGTCGCGGCGAATAAAGGGTTTGTCGATATCAAGACAGGTGATCATCGCATATTCAAACGCCCCTGGTTGTAGACCTTAGCATTTTTCTATAATACCAAAATGCAACCAATCAGTCTCAGAGTAAACCAAAAAAATAATTGGCATCGTCTTTTTAACGAAATGGCTCGCGAACGTGGAACGCATTCGGAGCGTTTGGAAAGAGATTTGAACTTCGCATTTCAACAGATCTGCGCGCCGTACTCCGTGGCCTTGCGAACAAATTCGCAAATCGTGCCTTACAGCCGATTTCATATACAAGACACGGAAGCAGGCGTTCTGGTTGGCGACAAAAAAGAAAAATTTGCCGGTGAATTCGAGCGCGGCAAGTCAGTACAACGGCTTTCAGGGTATTGTTTCCAGAAAAGCTTTTATCCAGACAATTGCTATGCGTCAGGACGATCGATTGATGGACCGCAGCGAAGCATGCTGATGACGTCCGAGCGCCTGAATGACAGATACTGCGCCCCGGTCAAAGTTTTGATGCTTGCTTTTCAGAAAAAGGAGAGCTTTAATTGGTATCTGAAAGGTATTGTTTTCTTTACCCGAGGTGCCTCGCTCCATGAATGACTTCATTTCCATGTTGGAAAACGGTGACTGGCAGACGGGGTCCCGTGGTCCGCGGTACCTGCAATTGCGGCGGCGCATTCAACTGGCAATCGACGAGGGAGTGCTGAAAGAGAATGAACCGCTGCCGTCAGAGCGTGAAATTGCGGTGATCACGGACCTGTCCCGGGTAACGGTCCGCAAGGCCGTTGCCGGATTGGTGGAGGACCGGACCGTAGTCCAGAAGCGCGGTAGCGGCTCCTTTGTCGCGCCCAGGGTCCGGAAGGTCGAACAACGTCTTTCCAGCCTGACATCATTCAGCGAAGACATGGCGCGACGCGGGTTGGCGGCCAGTAGCGAATGGTTGCAACGCGGGCTGTGTCCTGCATCCCCGGAAGAAATTTTCGCGCTCGGGCTGAGTTCGGGAGAGAGAGTTGCAAGGGTTGAGCGCTTGCGAAAGGCGGACGGTATTCCAATGGCGATTGAAAGGGCGTCGCTGTCGGAAAAAATCCTGCCGAACCCTGAAAAAGTGTCCTCATCGCTCTATGCCGTCTTGCGGTCAACAGGCATGCAACCGGTTCGTGCCATTCAGCGCATTTCCGCAAGATGCCTGGAGGCGGTCGACGCGGAAATTCTGAAGATCCCGATCGGTTCCGCAGGATTGAAGATCGAACGGGTTTCCTATCAAACTACTGGTCAAGTTGTTGAATTCACACGATCCGTGTATCGCGGCGATGCCTATGACTTTGTGGCAGAACTCCAGATTTCGGAGGAGTGAATTCGTGACCGCACCCAGCGGATGACTGTGCGGGGCATGTCTGAACCGAAATGTACAGGTCCAGTCTCGGCAAGGTGTTCGTTAGCCAGTTTTCGTCGGGTTGCCTTCGTTTGTCGGAAATCAACTGATTTGACTTCAAGTCGGCTCCTGACCGGCGCCCGTCCAAACGGAAGCATCTCAAGATTCAAGTGTGTTTTTGGTTGCCGCGCTACGATCCACCTCTTTGCAAAAAACAGCAGCGCTTGACCAATGGTTCCGGTCTTGCGACGGGTCCTGCTGCAAGGCTTTAATCAACCCGGTTGAGCACATAGCCGAACCGGTGAATTGTGACGATTTTCGCTGTGCCTGGTGGGATCCGCCGCCGTAGTCTTGCAACCAGAACGTCAACAGTACGATCCCCGGCGGTCCAGTCCCTGCCACAAACATATCTTGTGAGGTCGTCTCGGCTCTGCGGGACGCCTGGTTCGTTCATTGTGCATCGAAAGTCGAGTTTGAGCCAATTCTGTTGAAAAACTAACTGTTGCGATCAGCATTGCCGACTGATTCAATCGTCTCACTGGCGCCGGCACTTGATCCACGCTTGGGCTATGATGTGCCCCAGCAAATTTCCCTCGATTTGAGTTAGAGTTTTCCGCGATGATTTTCCTGGCTGGGAAGGAGCGGAATTGATGAAGGCATCGAAGTTTTCGGATGCGCAGAATGCGTTCATCGTGAAGCGCGGTGAAGAAGGTGTTCCAGTGGCTGAGATCTTCCGTGAAGCCGGGATCAGCCAGGCGACGTATTTCAACTGGCGCAAGGAGTATGCGGGTTCGATGTCGTCGGAGATGAAGCGGCTCCGGGAGCTGGAGCAGGAGAATGCTCGGCTCAAGAAGGTCGTCGCGGACTTGTCTCTCGATAAGGAGATGCTTCAGGACATCGTCAAACGAAAGCTCTAGGGCTTGCCCGGAAGAGAACGCTGGTCGACGAGATGCGGTCGGACTGGTCGGTGTCTATTCGCCGTCCCTGCGCGGTGATCCGGCTTGACCCGACAACCTATCGCTATAAATCTCGTCGATCCGGCCAAGCCGCTTTGGAACAGCGGATCAGAGAGATTTGCCAGACGCGTGTTCGGTTCAGATACCGGCGTGTGTATGTTTTGTTGCGCCGGGTGGGCTGGATAATCAATCAGAAGAAAACCCGCCGGATTTACAACGAACTGGGCCTGCAACTGAGGAACAAGCATCCCAAGCGCCGGGTGAAGGCAAAGCTGCGCGAAGACCGGCAGGAAGCTGTCGAGCCGAACGATGTGTGGGCGATGGATTTCGTGCATGACCAACTCGCCACCGGCCGGAAGATCCGCGTTCTGACAGTGATCGACAAGTATTCTCGCTATGTGCCAGCGCTTGACCCACGTTTCAGCTACCGGGGTGAGGATGTGGTGAGAACCTTGGAGATCGTCTGTAAGCAGATTGGCTATCCGAAGACGATCCGGGCTCCGAGTTCATCTCCCGGGATCTCGATCTGTGGGCCTATAGAAGAGACGTCACGCTTGACTTCTCCAGGCCTAGAAAACCGACGGACAACGCATTCATCGAGGCCTTCAACGGACGGTTCAGGGCCGAGTGCCTGAATGCGCACTGGTTCCTGAGCCTTGCGGATGCGGTCGAAAAATTGGAGCATTGGCGCAAGGACTATAACGAACACAGACCACATGGCGCCATCGGCAACAAAGTGCCGGTGGACCTGATGAAATCAGAACACGTAGCCAGCCCGTGTTCTTGATTTGGTCCAGAAAACTCTAGCCCACCTCGAGGGCACTTTGGGTGGCACTGCAAGTTGGAAACAGACTAACCTTATAACGTGGAGTTATCGGGGGAGCAGGCCAGATTTCATGGCAGTGATCTGGTGTTTACCACAAATGGCTAGGCACAATGTGCCTGTGGATAACTGATCACAATTCGCCCTTGTCAACAAAAGTTTCGTCGAAATTGCACTCCTGAATTGAGTGTAGAGTTGTCCTCAATCACGCGCATTTTCGCCGAAAATGGACAATTATAACTATGGTTGTGCAACCTTTTCAGGAGAATCCGATTATATTTACAACCTTTGCTAATCGTGACAGGCTCGCGCAATATGAGAGTCTCAGTGTTTCTACAAGATCTTTTTTGGACTGAATCTAATAGAGAAGATCAAATAGTGATTGGTCGGGGTGGGGCAGTGGTAAAAGAACAAGAAATTACGCTGACAAAAGATGTGAAAACAATAAATTCATTAGTATTTGCTAAATATCTCTCCGAAAAATCAAAGATTTTGTTTTTTGGAGCGCATAGGTTGGAGTTTAACTTGGCTAAAATTGGTTTATTTTTGCTCTTTTGTTACGGAAAGCAAAATAAATACATATTTAGATTGACCGAAGACAGTGAGCGAGGGAATAGCAGCTTGGCTAAACTCTTTGGTAACGATCGTGAGCCAAGCGCTGAAGACAGATGTCTCGTCGTAATTTAAAGCATGGGTAGTCAACCTCGATACTGAAAGGTTTTCCTATGCAAGCGTTGGGATGCGATAATTCAAGGATATGGACGTTCTTCCAACTCTCTTGGCGCTCAGATTTTGTCGCATGTAGGATCATATTCGCCCTGATTTGCGTTATTGGATCTTCTGTAGCAGCGGTTGCTGACACGGCAAAAACGCTACCTCGGACCAGAATTGTACCACCGAACGAATTTGGTGAGTCTGGTGATGCAAAGGGAACGTATTTTCGTCTTTTTGCCGAGTATTTGATCGACGGATCGGAGCCCCTAGTTTTTGATTTGCAGGTGTCCTGCGGGAACCACACGTTCGAGAATGGACGGGTCGTTCATGGCTATTTACCGGCTCTTTATGCGAAGAGAACGACTTCGGACGCTGCTGTCATGATTGCAACACCGAGAGTTTGTGACGCTATTAGATATGCCGAAGATCGACAGGTTGCAGATACACAGGAGTTCCGGCGGTCCTGGACACGCGTATTAGAAGGTAACTTCATCCCATTTACAGTCTGGTTCGAAGATGAGCGAAATCTTGCCATTGGGACTGGTTTTGCATCGTCAAGTGCATTTGACAATCCAACCAGCCGAATTTCGTTTGTAGACGCGAAAGTAGAGCCTTCCACAGCAGATCATTTCAGTTCTTGGATTTCATCGGATAGCGGCAATTTGCTGGAAGAGATTCAGATTGGACCACGTTTCGTCACTGATCGGAGACACAAGGAATATTGGGCGCATTTCGATCCTGCCAAGTCGCTATTACCGCTAAGTTGTACTGGCGTTGCGATAATTCCTCATATTGACGAGAGCAGCCGTGAAATCGCTGATAGATATTATCCTAGTTCATTGTCTTCCCGATATTGGTTCGCTCCTGACACTTTACCGGATACGAACAAGGATAATGGGATCAGCAAGCTCGACTTGGTTCCCGTGCTGGAAAAGCAGTATTACGACAGCAGCCCCTCTCAAGAATTTCCTATTGGATTTAATTTTCTTCGACGTACCAAGCTCGAAGAGGGAGGCAAAGACCTCTGGACAATCGACCGGCCAGACATTTATCCGGTAACACGTTCAGATGGATATCCTTTCGTTCAGGAAGATTCATTTATAGGAAAGCGTGTAGAATACATTGTCGATATTCGGCGTGAAAAGAAAGGGTTGCTTTCTTGCTATTCAACTTACAATCCTATTGGGTACGGAACGAAAAATTTTGAGCAGCTTTACGGATATTACTTCGGTTCAAATTATGGGCCGAAACTTGTTGAGTTCGGAAAGTCAATTGATCTGAACATCGTTGATGATGTCGGAAGCACCACATACGAGGCAATAGAGAAACCGCTTGCACTACCGCATTTTTTGATTGCCGATCAAGCCGTTGCAGAATTTGTAACCTTCGAGTTTTTCGGAGGTGGACATGTCAATTAAGCGGCTTTTGTTAGTTTCGTTTGCTGCCGCGTTTGTTGTCGGGATCATCTATATCGTAAAAAATTTCGCAGGATTCCTGCCGTGGCTGCCGCTCGCTCTCGCTTTATACTTCAGCGGAGGAGAAGCCCCCTCGGAAACTGCTGTTAATCGTGGAATTTACTATAGAGTTACGACACAGTATTTAGTGGATAATATTGAACCTTTGAATTTTGATGTCGTCGTCACTTGTGAAACGAACCGGCCCAAAGAAGTTTTTTCGAAAAATTTAATCGTGCCATCACTATTCTTGAAGCGTACAAAAGACAATCATGCTGTTTTGATGAGTTTGCCGTATTTTTGTACCACGATCAAAGATCGGTATCTGGGCCAACGGCTAGGCGCTTTTGATGGTTCTTTTCTTCCTTTGACCATCTGGTTTCAGGATGCAGATAACCTCGAGATGGGTTTGGGGTACACCTCAAATCACTCCTACAAAAACACTGCCGCACGACTAACGGTTCTGAGTTCCAGTGTCCGTTACGCGTCCAGGGAGGAATTTGAGGATTGGTACAGTGCTAATCGCAATGACAATTTGATTATCTCCAAGGACGATAGTCCGGCCTTAAAAATACATCCAGTCTTACGAGAGTATAAGGACCTACCATTTTCAAATCGCTGTTACGGAATTGGGTTTGCAAGTTTAAATCGTGAAGGACAGAAGCTGCTAGATGCGTTTTGGCCAAGAGGACGTCCGGAATTTTGGACTGATGCAAATCTAACAAATCAAAAGCGAGCGGAGTTGAATGAACGGATTGAAAAGTCGAGTGAAGTTAAATTGCAGGCATTTGGCAATGCGAGCGCGCGTATAATTGAATACGAGAAGAAATTTGACTGGCAAAATGCTAGCAGTACTTGGGATATTGTTGGTAGAAACAAAAGTAAACTTAGCAATTACCTAAGTTATAGATTTTTACCAACAGAGCACTATCCACTCTTCGTGAAAGACGATCTTCTTGTACCTGAGTCCGGTCAGGGGATTCTTCATAGAGTTTTTGACTTAAACTACAGGTCAGATTTGAAAGGTTTTGCTGCGTGTTACTTAGGGCTCGTTGATGCGAGGAGAGAGGGTTTAGATAACCTCGAAGTAAGTTCGCAATTAAATGTGAATGGAAAACTCGTAATTAATTCGAATGATTTATATGCATTCGATAATTACTTAATTCGAAAAGATAAATCGATTGGTAGTGCGATTTATTTTTCGTTCTCAAGAGGTTTTATTTTCGAACAGGAATAACGATGGCTTATAAAAACCATGAAATTATTACGGCGCTGCTCAGCGAGCAAGTCTATCAACGGCATGACCTTGATATGCAACTCACCGACGATGACCTTGCGAATCTCGGAGGTGTTTCACCCATCTCCAAGTTCTCTGATCCTGACTTTGAAAGTGCCCTTGGGCCTGAGTATTTCGTAGATCCCGAGGGGTACATATATGCGCTCGGTGAGGGAAATGGAAAAGACAATGGATTTGTCGCTAGGGTTGTGGAAACAGGTGGTACAGTTTTCATAGTATATAGGGGGTCGGATGACGCTTCGAATGAAGCCGGAAACATACTTGGTGGAATTGGTAGCGGCATCTTGTACGCAGCGAACAACAACAGCCAGTCAGATAGTAGTAATTTTCATCACAATCCTGGAGAAACAAACTACGCTGATTGGTTCTGGAATGGTGCGCAGGGTGTTGGAACGGTAGATCAGAACGCCACATCGTTTGATGCCATCAAGATTGCTGAGGCAGTGCAAAACGCCGTGGGAGAAAGCAAGGAGATTGTTGTAACTGGGCAAAGTCTTGGGGGGGGGTTAGCCGGAGTTGTCGGTGCGGTCACTGGATTGAAATCACACACATACGCTGCAGCATTTTTTGGTTCTCAGATCCAAGTAATAGCTCACCTTCGCGCAGTTGAGGAAATAATCGAAGCAAATGGCTCATCTATTTTTACACAAAAATTCAACGATTTAGACGATCATACTCAGAAAATAGTATTATTCGGAGTTTTTCACGACGCGATACCTGGTGACTTGCAAGACAATTTTGAAGGTGTTGAAGATGTTTTCGTCCCGGAGGCGGACGCGTCAAATCCATATTATTTATTCGAAGTGCTTCAATTGGAGCAAGAAACAAGATATGAATTAATATATAATCAATATCTGGTTAATATCGAAGAAAATCAGACTTCCTTTAGAGTGAAAGATGAAATATTAAGCGGCGCGCTCGTCGAATTAATTATTAATTCTAGTCCTGCAATTCCAGCACTTTCTTCTTCATACATCAAAAGCACTGCAGAGGATGTACTATTCGATTTTGGGCCAATAGATCCAATTGTAGCGGATACATCCGTAGTAAGTGTGGGTCTACACTCACCTACCTTACATGCGATCGGTGCATTGACGAAGGCAAGTTCTTCGGAAACTGCAAAAGACCACCATGAGTTTGCATATCTTTATCGCAGCGATCAGGCGTTTTGGGACAGCATGCTCGTCAATACCGGTGTCGCGGGTTCGCAAGATCACCAACGTGCCGACCCGTTGGACGTCTCGAGCAAAGTGGATGCTTCGGGCCCAAACGTCGGCATCTTACAACGGGCTCTAATGAAGGCTATTGCGTTGGACGGTGCCGGTAACGTTAATACTTCAAATGAAAATTTTTATAATCACTTTTTTGAAATATTTGGCGAAAAATTGCAGAAAGGTATTGCGTCAGATGGCTTGAAAGAAACAAGCGGAAATCCGTTTGGGAGCGATGAACTGTCTCTCCATGCAGGTTTGGTAGAAATAGGACTTCAAATACTTAGAGACGGTCTTCAAGATCAAGAAAAAGTAGAGGACTTTGAATCAAATCTAGCATCAATTCTCAGCATAACTGAAGATAGTAAAAAGTATTATTTCGCGGGAGATCATGAAAATGCTGTGATTTTTAATACATCGGCTATTAATACAGAGAGAACTGGCGAGTATGCTGAGAAATTTGTTGATAATGAAATAATAAATGGTAGTCATCAAGCATTCGGAATATCCGACGTTGAGTTTGAGATTGTTAAGAAAATATTTCGAGACAATAACGGCGATAAAACAGATCCAGTATTTAAGAAAACTCTAGAACCTTGGTTTTTTGATGCTCAAAAAATAGTGAGTGCTCCTAACATACAAGGAGTTCATGATTATTTTGCAGCTGGTAGTATCAGATTGAGCCTTGACTGGGAAATTCTTGTCTCACAAGCGGGCGAAGATGGTGCAGGTCTGACGTTTGACGCAAGTCTAGATCACACAATTGCTCGAACATGGAGTGAAAGGTCACACCTGATTTTCGGCGGTGACGGCTTTAACGAAATCACAGCCACAGATCAATCAGACATTATTGTTGGTCGTGACGGCGGCAACAAACTAGTCGGCGGCGCTGGAGACGATCTTTTGATCGGTGGTGCGGGCAAAGACGAATTTGAAGGAGAGGAGGGAAATGATCTACTCATAGGTGGTCAGGAAGATGACACATTCAAAGGGAGCATCGGTAACGACCTCATTTTTGGCGGAAGTGTTGCTAGTGAAGAACAAGAAGGCGTTGACACTGTAGATTTTTCTGAAATCGATCGAGAATTAGTTGTTCATTTTGAGCAAGAAGACGGTAGCGTTCTCAGAAATGTTCAAGTAACGGGTAATGGTGTTGCCAATACTTTGTATTCCATCGATGAACTTATTTTGGGGAAGAAAGATGACACTGTATTAATCGATGATCTCGATTTAGCAGCCCAAGATTATGGTCTGGTTATTGATGCGGGTGAGCAGCAAGTTGTTGACACATTGGATTTTTCATCCCTTGGAAAAGGCGTGACCCTTCAGATGCAGGGCGCAGGCACTGCAATCATAGAGGGAGTAAACATCACTGTTAAGAATTTTGAAGATTTGATTGGCACCGGACTTGATGACGTTATCACGTATGCCACTGCGTCTGACGAGAACAGCAATGAATTACGGGGAACTATCAGCACTGGTGCGGGTGACGACGTTATCCACGTGGTTAACTCCACCGATCCAGGTGCTCCTCAAACTTATGAAGATGAACGGTCTGAGCTGATCATCGACGCGGGTGACGATAATGACACCGTTACCGTTGAAGGGGCCGCAGAGATCTATCTCGGAAAAGGCGCCGACAAAATCGGGGCAGCAGGAGTTGGATCTACAATTGATGCAGGGCCAGGAGGTTCGACGGACACAGACTATTTTAACATGGAGGGACTGCGCGGCACCCTTGGTATCGGGTTGGACGGTTATGACAGCGTCCTCATGTACACCAACTGGGATCTGGCCGGCAGTTATCGTCGACATGTTGATTCTGAAAGCAAGTACACATACGGACTCGGCGGAGCAATCAAACTCGGGATCAATGGCCATAGTGAGTTGGCCGTTGGCGATCATTTGTCGAAGGATGGGGACGAAGAGTCCTTCATGTACTTAGCGAATTACGTTAATTCGCTTAGTGCAGCTTCATCGGTATTAACGGCCGGCGTTCGTATGGTGACCGTTTTTACAGGTGCTTGGCAACTTTTCAAATTCCCTGGCATTGATGCGCTCGATGGCGATATCTCGATGTGGGACTTCATTCCCACTGCATGGAAGGATGTGAATTTCAGGGACGAAGTTGGTGGTGTCGACCCGCTTGTACTCGACCTGGACGGTGACGGGCTTGAGCTCACATCCATGGTGACCGGCGTCAGCCCGATGTTCGACATGGATGGCGACGGCTTTGCCGAGCATACCGGCTGGGTCGCGCCCGATGATGGCATGCTTGCGCTGGACGGCAACGGCAACGGCGTGATCGACGATATCGGTGAACTGTTTGGTGGCGCAGGCCAGTCAGGCTTTGCCGAACTTGCACTTCATGACGACAATTCGGATGGCGTCATCGATGCAAATGATGCTGTTTATGCCGATCTCAAGGTTTGGCGAGATCTCGACAGGGATGGCGAGACTGACGATGGCGAGCTGTTCTCGCTGACCGACCTCAACATTCAATCCATCGGTTTGCAGGCGACCGACGACGGTAGTGCAAACGCACTCAACGTCGTGGAACGCACCGGCTCCTTCACCTACGCGGATGGTACAACCGGCGAGGTGGGGGATGTCACATTCCGCATCAACAACTATGACACTGTCTATACCGGCGACACCACGATTGCGCCTGGAGTTATGGCAACCATGCCGAAGCTCAAAGGGCACGGTACACTGGCCGATCTTCAGGTCTCTGTTACGCTTGACGGGATCGACGGAGCGTTGGCGCAGACGATTAATTCAGTTCTGCCAACCCTAAACGTGGTCGATCTGGACGTGCTCTATGAGCGTGCGACCGCCATTTTGAACGCCTGGACCAATGCTGCACCGGTTGCACCCAATACAGGCAGTTACTCGGATGTCCCTGCATTTATCAGCCGCGCGGACGGCCAGATCGACGTTCAGGACTTTGCCTACCAAACAACCGAAACGATCACGCTTCCCGACGACAGTACCGTTAACGTTACTTTTTGGAAAACGGCAGGTGGAACACCGATCAAGGACGATCTGGGGCAGACGATCGAACACCCAACCCTGGAGCAGTTGCTCGCGCATCAAAGTGGCGTTGCCGATCTGACCTGGGAAATGGTTTCTGCGGAAAAACTTGCGTTTATGGAGCGGTATTTCGGTGAGGAAATCCCGATCAACGATCCGACCGGGTTTTCCGGTAGTTCCGTCTCTGGATTTGGCGCCATTCTGGAAACCACGGAGCGCATATCCGAACAGCTGACGCTCCGTCTTGCCATGCAGGGTGGGCTCAAGGACTATTTTGATGGTGTTGAGTACTCCGTTGAAGACGACCGCTTCCGGCCAACAACGGATTTCGAGCTGATCCCATTCTTCAAGAAGGTCTTCGAGACATCGCCGGCCGATGCTGCCGGTGCCGAGGCTTGGCTGGATTCCTGGAAGCCGCTGATCGATGCGCTTCTGTCTGACTATGAGCGCCCAGGCGGAAACAATATCAACGCGCCATTTATCTTCACCAATGTCGTGGCAGCCTATGAGACGATCGGCTCGCCGGTCAGCCTGGCAGTAGCCGCAGAAAGTCTCGGAATTTCCCCTGACATTGTCGACTATGGCAGCGGCACGCGCACTGGCACGAATGACCAGGAAATCTTCTACATGTCGACCGGTGACGACGTGGTGGAAAGCAAGGCAGGCAGTGATGTCTTCGTGTTCGGCGAGAATTTTGGTCAGGACGTTATCAACGACTATGAAAGCGGCGCCGACGATTTCGATACCATTCGCTTTGCTCATCTGACGCCGGAAGACATCGTTGCGACACGTGACGGTAAGGATCTTGTCCTGACTGTCACCGCGACCGGCGACAGCGTGCGGGTCACCGGCCAGTTTCATGACATTAATTACTCGTTTTTTGGCGGCCAGGTCGGGCCGTTCCAGGGTATTGAGGAAATCGTCTTCGCAAATGGCGATGTGTGGGGCGCAGGTGAAATCGCTGACGCTGTCTCCCATCCGCTCGATACCGACGACACTCTGATCGGTACCGACCACTTCGATGTGCTCGACGGTGGTCTTGGCAATGATTTCCTTCAGGGCGGAAACAACTTCGACGTCTATCGATTTGATGCGGGTTACGGCCAAGACATCATCCTGGACCGTCAGATGAATGTCGGTTCGGAAGGACGGGACGTTGTAACGTTCGGCGAAGGCCTGACGCGAGCAGACCTTTCCTTCTATCGCGATGGCAACAGCAATGACCTTGTCATCAACACCACCGGCGGCGACAGCCTGACGATCCACGGACAGTTTTTCGGCAGCACGGCGCTTGGGCAGGAATTCTGGATCGACCGGATCGAATCCTTCCAGTTTGAGATCAATGATGCCGAAAGTCTGGGCTTCAGCCATGAAGACGTCATGCGGGAACTGGTCGCACAGGCAAAGACCGATGGTGACGACACCATCTACGGCTTCACCTTCGACGATGTTCTAGATGGTGGGGCGGGCAACGATACGCTCATCGGTGGCAACAAGAATGACACCTATAAATTCGGTTTCGGCTATGGATCGGACGTCTTCGACGAAGGCGGGGCAATCATCAATGTCGGCTTTGAGAATACAGATAGGGTCCTTTTTGGTGCCGGTGTCACGGAAGCCGACGTCACGCTTGAACGCGAGGGCAACAGCAACGATCTGATCGTCAGACTATCCGATGGCAGCCAATTCAAGCTTCTGCGCCAGTTCTTCGCTCTCAATACCAACGGTTCGCATATCTTTGCGATCGAAAACTTTGAATTTGCCGATGGCACCGTTTGGGATCAGACGGCTATCTATGACCGAATGTTGCAAGGGACGACAGGCGACGACAGTCTCTACGGCTTCTGGCGTGATGACGTGCTCGATGGCGGGGCCGGTAACGACTACCTGAATGGTGGTGATGGTGATGACACCTATATCTTCGGCTTTGGTTACGGGGAAGATGTTGTCTACGACGAGCTCGTTTCGATCTTTACCAACGAGAACGACAAGCTTCTGTTCGGCCCGGGCGTTACCCAGGCAGATGTGACCTGGTCCCGAAACGGCGATTCCAACAATCTGATTGCGACACTTACAGATGGCAGCCAGCTGACGATCAACAGCCAGTTTACGATCGATAATTTCGGCAACAAACACTATGCGATCGAGCATTTCGAATTTGAAGACGGAAGCACAATTTCCCTTCAGGAGATCAAGGATCAGCTGATTCAGCCGACAGTGGGAGATGACGTCCTTTATGGCTTCGCGTCGGAAGATGTCTTCGATGGCGGTGCGGGTAATGATGTCTATCATGGCGGCGAATACGCGGACACATACCACTTCGGCTACGGCTACGGCCATGACCGGATAAATGACTACGCCCCATCTGCCTTTATCGGTGGCAATGACCGAATTGTATTCGGTGCTGGGATCGAGACTTCGGAAGTCAGCGTTGCCTGGTCAAGTGAAGATGACATTGATCTGGTTTTGACGGTCGAGACTGGCGAGACGATCACAATCAACAATTACAGATCAAAGATCTTCGGGTTCAGCTTCAACACTGTTGAAGAGGTTCTGTTTGATGACGGAACCCTCTGGCAAACACCAGAGCTCATGGCCCGCTATGTCGAAGGGGCTGTTTCCAACGGTGATGATTCAATTGAAGGCTTTGGTGAACTTGGTGGTGAAATACGAGCGCAAGGCGGCGACGACACCATCTTCGGATTTAGTGGTGACAACATTTATGTGGGCGGTGCCGGCGACGACCACATAACCGGTGGTAGCGGTGATGATACCTATCTTTACGAGGTCGGCGATGGTTCCGATATCATTTCAGAACGTTATAACGGCGGAAATGACACTCTGAAACTTGGTGCTGCAATCGACAGTGCGGACGTTGTCGTAAAGCGAAATCTCAATGACATCGAAGACGTCGTACTGGAACTCGCAGACGGGTCTGAGATCGTACTTGACGATCAAATCCGCAGTTCGGGTGGAGCCGGTGTTGAAAGCATTGTCTTCAACGATGGCACGGTCTGGACGGAAACCGATCTTATCTCGAACTATGCACAGGCCAACCTTACCGATGAGGATGATTATTTCGTCGGTTATGCCACTGACGATACCATTGACAGCGCACTCGGTGACGATGAAGTTTACGGTGGCCTGGGCAATGACACGATTACAGGTGGCGTCGGTAATGACTTCCTCGTCGGCGGTAGAGGCGCTGACACCTATGTGTTTACCCGTGGTGATGGAGCCGATCTCATTGAAGATGGTGGTTTTGGAGGCGAAGCCGATAAAATTGTTCTTCACGGATATACACCTGAAGAAGTGGTCATCAGCCAAATTGCGGGAACAAATGATCTTCAGCTTTCTTTTCTGGGCACTACCGACAAGATCACGCTGAAGGGGAATGCAGTCTCCGGCTCTGTCAATGAAATCGCGCAGATTGTCTTTGACAATGGACAGGTTTGGGAAAGCTCTTTCGTTCGTAATCTGGTTGATGGTGTCATCGACACCGATGGCGATGATGTGCTTTGGGGTGCCAGCAGCGATGATACGCTGATTGGCGGTCTTGGGAACGATCATCTAAGAGGCGGTGCGGGCGCGGATACGTATGTCTATACGCGCGGCGACGGTCATGACCGGATTACAGAACTTCAGTCAGGTGTTGGAGAAATCGATCAACTGACCCTAATCGGAGTAGCACCGGACGATGTAACTGTGTCTGTTTCCGGGGAGACCGTCCTTTTGACAATTGCATCGAGCACAGAAGGTGCTGGTGACGCCGGTTCAATCGCGCTGGATCTCAGTCTTCACGGTGCCAATGGTGAGGGCGTCGAAAGAATATCGTTTGAGGACGGTACATTCTGGAATAGCGAGACACTGAGGAACATGCTTGTAGATCAGGCTGGATCTACAGGTGATGACACCCTTAGTGGAATGTCTGGTGCAAACATTTTCTCTGGTGGACAAGGCAATGACGCGCTCAATGGGGGAAGTGGCAGCGACGTCTATCTCTATTCTCGTGGTGATGGTGACGACACGATTACTGAAGGGAGATTGATACAAGGTGACGACACCATTCGGCTTGAAGGCATGCTGCCAGGTGACATCGCCCTTGAGCGGGTTGGAAATGACCTGCGCATTGTCATTCAGGAAACATCAGCTGGAGCAGGAGATGGTGGCTCGATACTGGTCAAAGAAAGCTTGGATGAGGACTTTGACGAAGGAATCGAAAGAGTAATCTTCGAGGATGGTACTGTCTGGACCCGTGCGGACATGCGGTCAATGTTACTTGTGGCTGCTTCAACGGATGGCGATGATTCCATTTCCGGGTTCAACTCATCTGATTTGATCGATGGCGGGCTTGGGAATGATGACCTGGCGGGTGGTAGTGGAAGTGACACTTATACTTATTCCCGCGGCGACGGCGACGACATCATCACTGAAGGCCGCCTTACCAGCGGTACTGACAGAGTTCGACTGGTAGATGTACTGCAAGGTGAAGTTTCTCTCGAACGAGTCTCAAACAATGTCCGAATAGTCATTGCAGAGAGCGCCGAGGGTGCTGCCGACGGCGGATCAATCCTCTTGAAAGAGAGCCTTGATGAAGACTTCGACGAAGGCATTGAACAAGTTGTTTTTGCGGATGGAACAATTTGGACCAGGGCAGATCTGCGAGTTGAGCTGATCAACGCCTCTCAAACTGACCAAGATGACACTGTCGTAGGCTACAACACCGCTGACACGATTGAAGGAGGTCTGGGAGACGATGCGCTTTATGGTGGCAGCGATGGCGACACTTACCTCTATTCGCGCGGTGACGGTAACGACACCATTTCAGATGGCAGGTTGACTGGCGGCACTGATAAGCTGGTACTTGTCGATTTGCTACCAGATGATGTCATACTTGGCCGCGATGGAAACGCAGCACGGATTGTTATTCAGGATACGGTCGAAGGCGCTGGAGACGGCGGTTCAATAGTACTTCTTGAGAGCCTCGATGAGGACTTCGATGAAGGTGTCGAACAAGTAGAATTTTCCGATGGTACGATATGGAGCAGAGCAGATATCAGGCTCAAACTGATTGAAGCTTCCCAGACTGAAGGCGACGATATCGTAAGTGGTTACGGCACGTACGATATCCTGGATGGCGGCCTCGGAAATGATCTGCTTCAGGGTTTCGGTGGCGACGACACGTATGTCTACTCACGAGGAGATGGTCATGATACGATCATTGATGGCTCGTTCTCCGGCCACAATGACAATGTCTCCTTCGCTGATATCAGCCCGTCCGAGGTAATGGTCTACCGGGATGGTGATCATCTTCTTCTCTCCATCGCTGAAAGTAGCCCTGGTGTGGGTGATGGCGGCAGTATCAAATTGATAGATACCGCGAGGAACTGGTTTAGCAGTGGGGTCGACAAGGTCGTCTTTGCTGATGGGACAGAATGGAGCCGCAGCGACATGGTGAATGCTGCTGTGACCAACGCTGCACCAAACATCAACGATGACTCGTTCTCAGCTCTAATCCCCGGAACGCCGGTCGAAATCAATTACAGCGACTTGCTGGAAAATGACAGCGATCCGGACGGTACGCCCTTGTCGATCGTCGGTTTCCGCAATGTCATTGGTGGTCAACTTTCAATTGGTGTCAACGACACCGTCACTGTGACCCTCGACGACCCAGATGTACCGGCAACGTTTGAATACCTGGTGAGTGACGGCGTTTACACTTCTGTCGGCTCGGTCACAGTCAGTGACGAACTTGTTCCAACAATCGTTGGCACTTCAGGAAATGAAACGCTGAATGGGACCAACGGCGACGACATTTTTGAAGGCGAATTGGGAAATGATCGGTTCAACAGCCGCTCGGGCAGCGATGTTTTCCTCTATTCTTCTGGAGACGGCAACGACTACATCGACGAAGAATCTGGTTCAACTTCAGAAACAGATGTGCTGCGATTCAAGGATTTGACAGCCGACGACCTGACGTTCTCGCGATCCTGGTCTCACTTGGTCATCACAGTTACAGGCACCGGCGAAACCATTACGTTGGATGAACAGTTCTATAACCATCTGTACTGGGGCATTGACAGGGTGGAGTTTGCTGATGGTGTCGTTTGGGGACGGCGAGACTTGATGGGTGCTGCGCTTCAACCTGTAAATGGTACGGACGGCGACGAGACAATCTCGGGCACATCCGCTCACGAATCCCTTTATGGCATGCTTGGAAACGACACCATAAATGGCGGCAACGGGGATGACTATCACTATGGAGGGGCTGGAGATGACTTGTTGATAGGCAACTCCGGTTGGGATTACTTCGATGGTGGTGAGGGTAACGACACCCTGGACTTGAGCTACAGTTCAGGTTCGTTCACGTTTGATTTTACTGCTGGTAAGATTTTCTGGAACGGAACAGGTTTTGAAGAGTTTACCAATATCGAGAACCTGATTGCTGGTAGTGGAAGTCATCGCATCATAACTTCGGCTGACAACAACGTACTCACCGGTGGAGGTGGCAACGATACTTTTGTATTCACAGATACCGCCGGTGGAGACGACACAATCACGGACTTCAGTGCAGGTGCAGGATCACATGATGTAATCGAGTTCGGAACTGACCAATTTGCCGATTTCGCGGCGGTTCTGGCGGCTGCGACGGATGACGGAGCGGAGACGACGATCGCGATTGATGCGGAGACTAGCATCGTGCTGCAAAGCATCCTGCTTGCTGATCTACATCAGGATGATTTCCAGTTCGTGTAATAACATCCTGAACGCATTGTCCGGGTTCAGCGCCAATGAGACAAATTCGGCTTAACGGATAGAGGAGGATTT
>NZ_CXWE01000014.1 GCF_001404515.1 Roseibium album | reverse complement strand
CAGAGCCTCCACTAGATTAGGCCGCCGATCTGCTCAAAACCTCTGACGACGGACAGTGCAATTACCGCGACCGGGCGTTGATTCTCAACGCGGCAACATCCGAGCGCCGGAAAGGCTACTACGTTGTTGCATCGGATTTTGTCGGCGAAGTGATCGCAGTCGGCTCCGGCGTGACGGATCTGTTTCCGGGAGACCGGGTCATCGCGGACAATGACTATTCGTCCCTTCAACCGGTCAACGGCGTAAATCCCGGCATTCCAACCAATCAGGGCTCCCGGGAAATCCAGGTGTTGCATCGCACCAAACTGATGAAGGTTCCGACCGGTCTTTCAGATGCTGCGGCGGGGAGTTTTTCAATCGGTGGGCAGACCGCTTACAGCATGGTTCGAAAACTGAATATTCAGCCAGGAGAACGGGTTCTGGTTACAGGTGCGAAGTCGAATACCTCGCTGTTCGTCATTGCGGCACTTCAGCACCGGAATGTCGAGGTCGTTGGTCTGTCGACGTCCGACCGTCACTCAGATCGTCTGAAGGCGCTTGGCCTTTCCGAACTGATTGTGACTGATCCATCCGATACAGGATGGAGCGTTAGCGGACCTGTCGGGGATCATGTCAAAGAGAAGGGTACCTTTGACGCCGTGATCGATCCTTTCAGTGACGTCTATATGCCGGGTCTGTTTGCCCTGATGGGATTCGGCAGCCGTTACACGACCTGTGGGGTAGCGGACCAGCACACTCATCTTGTCGGAAAGGAGCCGCTCGGGAACACTGTGGAAGTCGGGCAGTTCACGCGAAGCATGCTCGTATTCAATATCTCGCTGATCGGGAACTGTCTCGGTCTCCGCAAGGACTTGCAGGCAGCCGTTGACGACGCTGAGGCAGGACGGTTCGCGGTTGACCAGTTGGCTACCACGGTTGTCGACACGCCAAAAGTGTTTTTCGAAAAGACCTACACGGACCGTGACCGGTTCGGAAAGGTTACCTATGTCTATGACTGACCATGTAGGATCTCACCAGCCAAGAGTGGCGTCGCGACATGCCTGAATGGGGTCGTTGCCCGTCGCACTTACGAAACTGCGATCTATCTGCTTGCAGTGGTTTGCTGATGGTGTTCCGTGAATGCAGCCAAGGTCCTGGTCTTGACCCTTAAAACTGGTCCGATTTGAGTGCGAATTTTTGAGTTTGTCTCCAGTTTAAGAGGGCTGATCACAAGCTTTGTCATGGTTTTGTGAAGCCCTTTATGCACAGCTGGTCCTGGCACTCTGGCGTCGCGAAATTCTGAAACAGCTGATCGTCTCGATCGGAGTGATATCGGATTGCCCAGAGCACACTTTTGAAGAAATCTTCGTCGAAAGATTCATTCAGAGCTTGAACCTTGAGTTCATCCACTCCGGGTTGTGATACTTGATTAAGCTGGATCGTCTTGGCTGAAATTGGTAGCGAAGGACCGCTACCGTCGATGGGTCCACGTATCGACACCTTGTTTCTTTTTAACGTTGAAGTCTCGCAGACCGTTGTTCTGAGAGTGGATTTGGTGCCTCGAACGCGGCGGATTCTTGAGCAAACACACTTGAACCAGCACCCCTGAAGATTTGTTTCCCCACCTAAACGAAAGCCACCTGAGTGGACCGAGCGCCATTTTTGGTTGGTTCGGGGCAGTTCACACCGAGGTTTGACACAGCGCAAAACGACTTGCCTCTTGGTCAGCTAGGGTGTTTGGCATCCGGGTTGAAGAGGTGGAGATATGAAAGCTTCACGCATCGTAGTTGTTGCAGTGCTGGTTGCCATCTCAGGCGCTGTCATTGCCTATTTTCGGATTTCGCATAGCCGCGAACAGTTGCCTGCGGGCTTCTTTCAGGGAAACGGCCGGATCGAGGCCGAGCAGGTCGAGATTGCGCCGAAATCCGCAGGCCGTGTTGACAGGGTACTGGCGGCTGAAGGCGATCTCGTGGAAATGGGCGCCGTCCTGGTCGAGATGGATACAGACGAACTCGAAGCCGCTCTCGACCATGCGAAGGCCGATGTTGCACTGGCGCGCCAAACCAAGGCCGAAGCCGAAGCGTTCGTTTTGCAGCGTCAAAGCGAGTTGCGCTTGGCAGAGCAGGACTACGAGCGGGCTCAATCCCTGCTTGCAAGCGAGCATATGCCGGAATCGGTTTTCGAAAAGCGCGAAACCACGTTACGTGTGGCCGAGGCCGTTTTGGGTGCGGCCAAGGCGCGGGTGCAAACCTCTGAAAGCCGGATCGTTGCAGCCGCAGCCGAAGTTCGCCGGATTGACACCCAGATCAAGGATAGCAAACTCAGCGCCCGCATGTCCGGACGTGTTTTGTATCGTCTCGCGGAACCGGGTGAAGTGGTCAGCGCCGGCGGACCGATCCTGACGTTGCTCAGTCTAGAAAATATTTACATGGAAGTGTTTCTACCGGCTGTCGAGGCCGGGCTTTTGCCGATTGGTGCGGAGGCGCGTATCGTGCTCGACGTATTGCCTGATTACGCGATACCGGCGACGGTCAGTTTTGTATCACCCGAGGCTCAGTTCACGCCGAAACAGGTGGAAACGCTGGATGAGCGCGAAAAGCTTGTCTTTCGTGTTCGCGTTCGGATACCTCCGGAGCTGGTGGCGGGGCGAATTGAGCATGTAAAGACCGGGCTGCGCGGCGTGGCCGTTGTCCGCGTGGACGCCGATGCCCCCTGGCCAGAAAGTCTCAATCGCCGGATCCCGCCAGAGTTGTTCGAATGAAATCGGCGGCAGCCAACCCAATCCGTATCGTGGGGGTCACTCACCGATATCGCAAAAAAACGGCGCTTGACGATGTAACGCTTGAGCTGCCGGCAGGACGTCTTGTGGGATTGATCGGGCCTGATGGCGTTGGAAAATCGACTTTGCTTGGTTTAGTGACTGGAGCCAAGGCACTGCAGACCGGAGAAGTCAGTGTTCTCGGTGGCAAGATGTCCGATCCATCGCACCGTCGAAACATATGTCCGGCAATTGCGTTCATGCCGCAAGGGCTGGGCCGGAACCTCTATTCTGAACTTTCCGTTCGGGAAAACCTTGAATTTTTCTCCCGTCTTTTCGGCCAGGATGCGACCGAACGTGAGGCGCGAATAGCCCCCCTCCTTTCAGCGACAGGTCTCGCCCCATTTTCAGACCGATTGATGGGAAAGCTCTCAGGCGGCATGAAGCAAAAGCTGGGCCTTTGTTGTGCGTTGATCCACGATCCGCAATTGCTCGTGCTGGATGAACCGACGACCGGTGTCGACCCATTGTCGCGGCAACAATTCTGGGAGTTGATTTCCGCGATCCGCATTCAAAGCCCGCAGCTTAGTTTGCTGGTTTCCACCGCTTACATGGATGAGGCCGAGCAATTTGACGAGATCGTTGCCATGGATGCGGGCCGGATACTGTTTGACGGCAGCCCGGCCAGTCTCCGGGGCGGCTCGAACAACCTGGAAACCGCTTATCGCAGCCTGCTGCAAAGTGGCCAATCCGATCTGACCGCAACCACCAGAACGTTTGAATGGAACGACGATAACGAACCGGTCATTGTTGCGGAGGGTTTGACGCGTCGTTTCGGTGACTTTACGGCCGTTGATAACGTTGATTTCACAATCCATCGTGGTGAAATTTTCGGTTTTCTCGGTTCGAACGGTTGTGGCAAGTCGACCACGATGAAAATGCTCACAGGCTTGCTCCCTGCGACTGCCGGCAAGGCACTTCTGTTTGGCAAGCCGGTAGATGCACGCGATCGCGAAGCGCGGCGCCTGACCGGCTACATGAGCCAGGCTTTCTCTCTTTACGGAGAACTGACGGTGCGCCAGAACCTCTGGCTTCACGCGCGAATTTTCGAACTCTCCGACAAGGAAGCACGCATTTCCGCATTAACCCGCCGCTTCGGGCTCGCGGAACACCTCGATGAGCTTGCCAACGCTTTGCCTCTTGGCATCAAACAGCGTTTGTCTCTTGCGGTCGCGGTAATACACCGGCCTCGTGTGCTTATTCTCGACGAACCGACATCAGGTGTCGACCCTGAGGCGCGCGATGATTTCTGGAGGCTTTTGTTCGAGCTTTCGCGACAGGACAGCGTTACCATTTTCGTCTCGACGCATTTCATGACTGAGGCAGAAAAGTGTGACCGGGTCTCGCTCATGCATGCCGGCAAGGTGCTGGCAATTGGTTCACCGGCTGAACTGACCGAAGCTGCGGCAGCCGAAACCCTGGAAGAGGCGTTTGTGAAGGCACTGAAAACCGCCGAGCCGCCGTCACCTGTCATTGCTCCAGAAATTCCGCCCCAAAGTGCGAACAGGTCTGCAGAAGGATTTATCCAGAGGAGTTCCGCCTATGCCTTGCGCGAGAGCATCGAAGTGCTTCGCGACCCCGTGCGTCTTGCTTTTGCATTCGTTGGATCAGCATTCCTTATGCTAGTCTTCTGCTTTGGCATCTCGCTCGATATCGAGGATCTGAAGTTCGCCGTCCTTGATTATTCCAAAGGGCCGGAAAGCCGCGCCTACATTGCCGAAATCGAAGGATCGCGTTACTTCGTGCCGACGGATCCGCTTTCGACAGTCGAGGAAGGCAATCGCCGGTTGCGCGAAGGTGACGTGTCTTTCGTGCTTGAGCTGCCACCCGATTTCGGCCGGAAAATCAAGGCGCGAGAACCAACTGAGGTCATGGTAACGGTCGACGGCGCGATCCCTTTCAAGGGAGAGACGGTGGAAGGCTATGTCAACGGGCTGCATCAAGACTTTTTGGACACTTACGCGTCCGGCCTGGGGCTGACATCTGACCCGCCTGCACGGCTGGAACTACGTTTTCGGTATAACCAGAGTTTTGAAAGCATTGCCTCAATGGCACCGGGTATTCCGGCTATCCTGCTGATCATGCTGCCGGCCATACTCGCTGCCGTCAGCGTTGCCCGTGAGCGAGAGCTTGGTTCGGTCACGAACTTCTATGTGACGCCGACAACACGCCTCGAGTTCCTAGTGGGAAAACAAACCCCCTACATCGTCATAGGGTTCGCCAATTTTCTTCTTCTCGCGGCCATGACGGTTCTGGTTTTCGACGTGCCTCTCAAGGGCGACCCGTTGCCGCTTGCCATTGGCGGACTACTCTATATCTGGGCCGCAACTTCGTTTGGGCTGTTGGTCGCAACTCTGACCTCAAGTCAGGTTGCCGCCGTTTTTGCGACAACCATCGCATCGGTCGTTCCCACAATCCAGTTCTCGGGATTGCTTCAACCCGTATCGACCCTTGACGGCGTTTCAAAAACGATCGGTTCTTTGTGGCCGTCTTCTTATTTCCTGCACCTCAATGTGGGTGCCTTCACCAAAGGGCTCGGTTGGGAGGCGCTGCTGCCTGATGTCTTGGCGCTTGCGTGTTTCGGTCCCTTGTTCACGCTTTTGGCGGTGATCTTGCTGCGTCAGCAGGAGCGATAAGATGCGGAGAGTGCAAATAATCTTCTGGCTGGGTCTGAAGGAAATGGTGAGCCTGAGGCGCGACTGGGTCATGATGGCGCTTCTCTTATACTCCTTCACACTTGCGCCGGTAATGGAGGCGACAGGCGTGTCGACGTCCGTAAACAATGCATCCATTGCCTTCGCAGATGAGGACAATTCCCCATTGTCGCGCACGCTTGCTGCTGCATTCTTTCCACCTGAATTCCAACCCGTAGTCCAGATCGAGCCGGGAACAGGTTCAAGTCAGATGGATGCAGGCCGGTTTCTGTTCGTTGTGTCGATACCGCCCGGCTTTGAACAGGATGTGCGAGCAGCACGTACGCCGGAAATTCAGATATTGATCGACGCCACGGCAATGGAACAGGCTGGAATTGGATCAAACTACATCACAAATATCTTGAGCGCGGAGATTCAGAAATTCGCCTCGGGCGCGGATCTTGCCCGAAGGTCGCTGATCGACCTTGTTATTCACAGTGCCTTCAACCCCAATCGTGACACCGTGCAATTTGCAGGTGTTGTTTCGATCATCGGCCAGATCATGTGGCTGACGACAATCCTGACGGGGGCCGCCATGATCCGCGAGCGAGAACATGGAACCATTGAGCACCTGCTCGCAATGCCAATAGCTCCATTCGACATAGCTGCCGCCAAGATTTGGGCGAATGCGGCCGTGGTTCTTGTTGCTGCGTCGCTCTCGATAACGTTTGTGCTGGAGGGTTTTCTCGGTGTCACCATCGTCGGCTCGAAGGTTCTTTTCCTGACCGGCACCGCGGTGTTTCTGTTTACGGCCACAGCACTCGGTGTATTCATTGCCACTCTGGCACGTTCGATGGCGCAGTTTGCTCTGCTGGTTATGCTGACGGTATTGCCCATGCTAATGCTGTCGGGCGGCGAGACACCCGTTGAAAGCCAACCGGATTGGTTACAATCAGTCACTGTCATTCTGCCGTCGCGCCATTTCATCGCATTCAGTCAGGCTGTCGTCTACAAGGGCGCGGGCCTGGAAACCGTCTGGCCTGAGTTCTTGTGGATCGCCTTGCTCGGCGTTGCGCTGCTTTTGTTCAGCCTTCTTACTTTTCGTCGATCAATCACGCAGGACCGCTAGGCACCTTTCTGGACCAAGTTTGTTTGAAATGGGTACAGGTTGTGCTGCATGCGGATCAAAAAAGTCATGAATTTCGTTCCAGCGAGGATGAAGGTGCTCACATGGCGGTCACATTGAAAACGCCTTTGGTCAAGCTTGAAAAGTTGGGAGTTTTTGATGTCTTCGGTCAAGTTTGACGCGCATGCCCTGACCGGTGAAGACTGTTTGCAAAAGTTCGACACCTCCTTCCGGCAGGGGTTGTCTGAGGATGGTGTCGTTCGCCAGCGGGCCAAACATGGGCGGAACATTCTACCGAGTGCGCCTCGTCGCTCATTGATGTTACGTTTCCTTCGGCACTTTCATAATGTTCTCATGTATGTGCTGATCGGCGGTGCAATTGTGACCGCTATACTTGGCCTGGTTATTGATACCGGCGTGATCCTGGCCGTGGTGTTGATCAATGCGATTGTCGGTTTCATCCAGGAAGGCCGTGCCGAAAACGCCATGGCGGCGATTAGGCAAATGCTGGCTCCCCGTGCATCGGCAATGCGAGGTGGGAAGCGCATCAGCATTGACGCAGCCGATCTGGTTCCTGGTGATATTGTGGTGCTGGAGCCAGGTGACCGGGTTGCCGCGGATTTGCGCCTACTGGATGTGCATGGTCTGAACGCGCAGGAGGCCATCCTGACCGGTGAGTCGATTCCTGTCGCCAAGGCAACCACCCCGGTTGCTCGAGACGCGGTTCTAGGAGACCGCAAGTCAATGGCCTACAGCGGCACGCTGATCACTTCAGGTACTGGCCGAGGCGTCGTTGTAGCAACTGGAACAGCAACCGAGATCGGTCGGATAAGTCAAATGCTGGGTTCAGTCGAGGTGCTGAAAACGCCCCTCGTTGTCCAGATGGACAGGTTCGCACGATGGTTGACTGTTCTTATCTTGCTGGCGTCCGTCGGCCTGCTTCTATTCGGGTACCATGTCCGGCATATCGCTTTCGAAGAAATGTTCATGGCAGCCGTCAGTCTCGCCGTGGCGGCCGTCCCCGAGGCACTTCCCGCAGTCATGACCATAACGCTTGCCGTCGGGGTGCAGGCCATGGCGAAACGAAACGCCATCGTCCGCCGCTTGCCTGCAATCGAGACGATTGGGGCAGTCTCGGTGATCTGCACTGACAAGACCGGCACGTTGACGCGCAACGAAATGATGGTGACGTCAGTCGTTACCAAGGAGAAAAGCTTCACGATTGCCGGTGAAGGTTATGCTCCTTTCGGCGAGATTGAGATCGAATGCGGCGAGCGGTCTGACAGTGATCTGATGGAAATCGCCCGTGCTTCACTGCTTTGCAATGATGGCGCTTTGCATGCCACTGATGATGTGTGGCGGTTTGAAGGCGATCCGATGGAAGGGGCTTTGCTTGCTTTCGCCGCCAAGGCGGGTGTGACGAAGGATGGATGGGCCCGCCTACAGGAAATTCCGTTCGATGCGCATCGTCGCTACATGGCTGTTCTGGTTGAAAAAGACACAGACACCCGATTGGTTCTGGTCAAAGGCGCACCCGAGCGTGTTTTGGAAATGTGTTCGGAGGAAATGAAAGGTGATGGCAGCAGCCCCCTCGACCATGACTATTGGCAGATCGAGATGGATCGCATTGCTGCACTGGGTCAGCGCGTACTTGCCTTCGCGCAGGGGAGGGTCAGCCCAGAGGAGGAGCTTGAGAGCAATCTTGAAGGCAAATTGAGCTTTATCGGGCTCGTGGGCCTTATTGATCCACCGCGATCAGAGTCCGTTGCTGCCGTTGCAGAGTGCCACCGTGCAGGTATCAAGGTCAAAATGATAACGGGAGATCATGCGGGAACCGCCGCCGCAATCGGTCGGCAGATCGGTTTGAAGAGCCCGGACAAGGTTCTCACGGGCGAGGATATCGAGCAGATGGATGACACGGTGCTGGCCGGAGCTGCACTGAATACGAATGTCTTCGCCCGGACGTCTCCGGAGCACAAATTGCGTCTTGTGACGGCGCTTCAGGCGAGTGATTTGATTGTTGCCATGACCGGTGATGGAGTAAACGATGCACCCGCCCTAAAACGCGCGGACATCGGGGTTGCCATGGGTATCACCGGATCAGATGCGACCAAGGAAGCTGCTGAACTCGTCCTTGCGGATGATAATTTCGCCTCCATCGCATCTGCAGTTCGCGAAGGTCGCACTGTCTGGGACAACATCAGAAAGGTCGTGAGTTGGGTTCTGCCGACCAGCGCCGGCGAGGCTGCAACGATCGCCGCAGCACTTCTGTTCGGGTTTGCATTGCCTGTTTCACCGGTCCAGATACTTTGGGTAAACATGATTACCGCTGTCACCCTTGGTCTTGCGCTGGCCTATGAGCCTGCAGAGGCAGAAGCCATGCGTCAGCCACCGCGTCCGCATAATGAAGGGCTGCTGACCGGTGTTTTGGTATGGCATGTGCTTTTCGTGACAGGGCTGTTTCTGGCTGCAGTATTTGGCCTCTTTCGCTATGCGATCGAAAAGGGGTATTCACTAGAGCTGGCACAGACAATGGCAATGAATATGCTGGTTGTGCTGGAAATATTTCATCTGTTTTACGTCAGAAACATCTTTAGCACTTCCATCAGTATGCAAGCCTTCAAGGGAACTCCCGCGATTTGGATCAGTCTGGTCGTCGTCACTGCCGCGCAATTCGCCATAACTTATCTGCCGGCGGTGCAACCAATACTCGGGACGTCGGCAGTTCCATTGACTGACGGCATCGTCATCATTGGGATTGGTGTGGTCTTCTTCGCCACTATAGAGACGGAAAAACGTTTGCGCCTGATACTGGCGGGAGGTGGTGAAAAAAGAAATTGAAATGCTTGTTTTCGATGGCTTCAGGCGCAGCAGCTTTGCTGCGCTGTTGTCTGTAATGCTCACATCCAGCCGGTGAATCCCCTCTCGAAGTTGCAGTGTCACCAGTGCCAAGCAACTGATTGAAAGAGCCGTAAATTTTGTGAGGTACCGTTCGAACCTGCAAGCGCAGTGTGATCGCGCCAGCAAAATTCATCCCTCGAACTAACCTTTATCAAGGCGCGATATCCTGGACGGCGATAACATACATGTGCGGCCGGGAAACAGCCTTCGATGAAGCAAGTGCAATGGTTAAAAGTAATTGCAGCGTGAAAAAGCAAGCAATGCCATCCATGAAAATCCCATTGTTGCTTTTGTTTCTGGTTTTCTGGAGCAGCGCAGGCGGGGCACAACAAATCGACCCACACGCTCTGTACGAGCGAGCTTGCTCTGGATGTCATGCAGCACATGCCGGGGAGTTCGTTTTTGAGGTATTGGAGAACCGCGAAAACGACCTCGTCAGCCGGATGTCACATCGGCCGGTTTCGGCAGTCCTGGAAACAGGGCATGGAGGCCTGTCTGCGGCAGAGGTCGACGTCTTGGTCGATTTGTTCTCGGACATCTCGCGATCGGGGAGGCTGTTCTTTCGCAAATGCAGGATCTGTCACGTGAGTGCAAAGGTACTGGCGCGTCGCAAACTCGTTATACGCGATGGCAGGCTGATCGGCCGGTATTCGGATCAGATTGTTTCCCAGTATCTAATGAACCACGGTCGTCTGAATGCAGATGAAATACCGACGATGGTTGAGGTATTGACGCGCCAGATTACTACAAAAGCAGAAACACAGGATTAGGCCGCATGTACGAATTGGTTGGCTGAGTTAACCTTTCTCGGCAATCCAGGTCTCAATCTGATCAGGTTGGTACATGCACGTACGGAGATATCGGTGCGTAATAAGCATGGAAGTTACGATTTTGAGAGAACGTCTTTTACCGCGGCGGAAAGCAACTGGCTCAGATCAATAGCATTGGACTGATGACAAATCGTATTTGTTGTTACGACCTTGTTCGCTCCAGCCTTCATAATGTCGTGGAATGCTTCATCTGAAAAAATTCCGTGAACGCCGATGCAGATAGGATGCTGCATGCCGTCCTCAACAAGGTGCTGGATCGTTTTGATCATCGTTTGACCGGTTGAAATTATATCGTCCACTAAAATGGGTGTATATCCACGCCACCGGTCGACTTCGGGAAATGACACGTCCACCTTGCGATCCCCGTGACGGGTTTTGCGCAACACAGTAAAAGGCGCTTGCGCCGTTTTCGCAACGGCGGCAACCCATTGCAGGCTCTCTTCGTCCGGGCCGATGAGCAAAGGCCATTCCACTGACTGTTGGATCCATTCGGCAATGAGGGGCGCTGCATGTACGGCGATGGCAGGAATATCAAAAATCTTCGAAAGTGAATCATGCCGGTGAAGGTGAGGGTCGACGGTTACGAGCCAGTCCAAATGGTTCGACAGAAGTTTGGCAAAATGGATTGAAGTGATGGCTTCACCCGATCGGAAGCGTTCGTCCTGACGCATATAGGCAAGGTAAGGACAAACCAGACCAACCGACGCTGCACCCAGATCCCGTGCAGCCATGGCGGTAAACAGGAGCGGCAGAGTCTTGCGATCCGGATTGTCGAGCGACCAAAACAAGATGACGTCGCGATCTCGTAATTCGGTATCAAACCGAATGTATGTTTCGCCATCAGGAAACTGCCGTCTTTCAAGTTGGACGCGTCTCGCTCCGATTGCCGTTTCAACTGCAGCGGCAAGACCGTCATCGTCTTGAAGGCATACGAGCAGAGGCTGCATTCATAACTCCGTCAGCTCAAAAATATCATTGTTTTCCTGCACATACTCGAGACTGTAATCCAGTTCTCCAGGTGCTTCCGCGTGAATTGTGTAGAGCGGTTCTCCGACACATACTGCTGTGCCGATGCGTGTGTGAACTTCAAGACCGGCCGCTTTGGCTCCTGGGGCCCCGGCGAGTTTCGCCACTTTTGCAAGGCGTCTGTTGTCTATTGCGGTCACCTTTCCCGATTCCTTTGCAAAAACGGGATGACGATGGAGCGCTTCAGGTGGTCTTCGCATTCCTCCCTGGGCTTCACAAATACCTTGAAACTTGTTCCATGCGCTGCCGTCGGCCAGAGCTCGTTCGGCAAGTTTGACACCGGAACCCATTTCTATCGTTCCACCAAGTTCCAGCAAATGCCCGGCAAGTGCAATTGACTTGTCTCTGAGATCTGGTGGTGCATCTGTGGCGCCCTGCAATACGGAAAGCACGTCTCGCGCTTCAAGGGCAGGGCCGATACCACGGCCGATTGGTTGCCGGCCATCGGAAATAACGGTGCGTGCTTCCACGTCAAATGCAAGGGCGACAGCTACCAGGTCTCTTGAAAGTGCGTGTGCAGCATTTTGACTTCTGACCTTAGCCGTTGGACCAACCGGCAGATCGAGAATGACATGAGTCGAACCGGCCGCAATTTTTTTGGAAAGAACCGAGGCGACGAGCTGGCCCTCGCTATCCAGGTCGAGTGCCCGCTCAATGCGTATAAGTGTGTCGTCTGCTGGACTGAGCCGAACCGCACCACCCCACACAATGCACCCCCCTTCCTTTTCAACAACACGTCGCATGGCCGCGATGTCGAGGTCTACCGGTGCGAGTGTCTCCATTGTATCGGCTGTTCCCGCAGGAGAGGTTATGGCGCGGGAGGATGTCTTTGGCATGGTCAGTCCGCAAGCCGTCACGATCGCCACAACTATTGGCGAGGTGCGATTGCCTGGAAGACCGCCAACGCAATGCTTGTCGACAACAGGGTACGTGTCCCACTGAAGACGATCTCCCGCATCGATCATGGCCCCTGTGAAAGCCACCATTTCGGAGTGATCGAGCGGGCGTGCAGAACAAGCGGTAATGAAAGAAGCCAGGTGAATGTCTGAATATCGGCCGGATACGATGTCTTCGAAAATGGATCTGACTGCATTTGCCTCAAGCGGCCGGCCATAAATCTTGCTTCTCAGATTACTGAGGGAATCAAGCGGACGAGGATGGCAAATGGAGACAGTTTCGCCCTTTAGAATACCAAGACGATGCCAGGCGGATTCCGAGAGTCCAATTTCACCGTGCTCCAGCATATCGGGCGCGGTCTGAAAGAGCGTCGCAATGACCGACTGGTCCTTGTATGACACGCGAATTCGTGTTTGAGCACTAAAGCCCTCCGAATGACAGATGGGACAATCGCTTCGCATGAAAACAATTGCTTCGTATTGCGTGTCGATACCCAACCGTCTTGCATGCAGGATATTGACGCCCTGCTTTGTTTCGCCTGTCGATGTCTTGGTCTCGGTAATCATGCCAGCAGAACTTCTTCGCGGTAATACGGCACGGAACACTGCCAGCCGAATTCACTTTCCACTCGATGACGCAACGCATCCGCGGCGTCAGCTTCTCCGTGCGTGATGAATGCCATTTTGGGTGCGTGATCAAATTGGCCGAGCCACCGCATGATTTCATCACAGTCAGCGTGAGCCGAGAGCATGTGCAAATTGTCAACTTCCGCACGAATCTCTACTTGCGCACCGTGGATCTTTACGCTCTTGGCACCGGACGTGATCGCTGCTCCTCGCGTACCGCCAGCCTGGTATCCGGCGAACAGGATCATGTTGCGATGGTCAGGTCCGTAGTGCTTCAAATGATGCAGAACCCGGCCACCAGTTGCCATGCCGCTGGCCGAGATTATCACCTTAGGCATTCGGTTCCAGTCAAGTGCCTTTGATTCCTCGACATCTTTCACGTAGTGCACCGTGTTGTGGGACCAGTCGCATTCGCTTGCTGTCAATCGGTGGTCGCCAATATGCTTGCCGAATACGTCCGTAGCCTTCACGGCCATTGGGCTATCAAGAAAAATGGGTAGATTGGGGATGCGTTGCGTTGTTTTGAGACGATGCAGGTGGAATAGGAGCGATTGCGCACGCCCAACGGCAAATGAAGGAATAAGTATTGTTCCACCGCGATGAGCCGTTCGGTTGATTGCGTCGGCGAGTACATCCTCTGGATCAGTTTTTTCGTGATGTCTGTTTCCATAAGTGGATTCAACGAGGAGATAGTCTGCATGGTCGACCGGAGAGGGGTCGAGCATAATTGCATCTTCGTATCTACCAAGATCGCCAGAAAAGACGACCGTAAGCCCTTGCCAGGTCAATCTGACGATTGCCGCACCTAGTATGTGACCGGCCCCGTGGAAACTGATTTTCAGTTTTCCGCGAAAGTCGAATTCTTTGTAGAAGTCAATCGGAAACAGTTGCTTCAAGGAGATTTCAGCATCTCTTTTCGAATAAAGCGGCAACGCGGGATGGTGTTTGGAAAAGCCATGACGATTGGCAAATTCTGCGTCTTTTTCCTGCAGGAAGCCACTGTCCGGGAGCAAGATTTCACACAGGTCACGTGTACCGCTGGTGCAGACAACCTGTCCATCGAAACCATTTTTCACAAGCAGGGGAAGATAGCCGGAATGATCCAGATGGGCGTGTGTCAGAACAACAAGATCAATCGTTTTGGGGTCAACTGGCAGAGGCTCCCAATTGCGAAGTCGCAACTGCTTGTATCCCTGAAATAGCCCGCAATCGACCAGAACGCGGAGGCCGTCCGCTTCCAGCAGATACTTTGAACCGGTAACTGTTCCCACACCACCTAGAAACGTCAGTTTGATAGTCATTTTTGCACCAATTCAGTTGTGCCGCGCATTACGTCGGCAAATGTATCTGAACGATCTCTGCCGCGAATTGTGGCAGGGCAAAACACCGAGAACCCAAAGAATGTGGTTCCGGAATTGCCAGCGTCAGCAGATCCGCGGCAATTGTTCGCCGGAAAGCCAGTCGACGACACGGGCGCCGCCGAAGTCAGTCTGCATGACAACCATTCGGTCGCCATCTTCCACCACCTCACCAATCCGTGCAGCTTCGCGCCCCAGAGGATGGGCGTGCGCTATGTCCAAGAGCCGCGTCGCATCCGCAGCCTCGCAGATACAGATCAGTTTGCCTTCATTCGCGACATAGAGCGGGTCCAGGCCCAGAAGTTCACATGCCGCGCGGACATCCGGTCTGACCGGTATTTCCTTTTCCTGAAGGACAAATCCGACACCTGAGGCATGTGCGATTTCATTGAGCGCCGTTGCCAGTCCTCCCCGGGTTGGATCGCGCAGCACCGAAATGTCGGGCACCGCTGAAATCATATTTTCGACAAGTCCATGCAGGGCTGCGCTGTCAGACCTGATCTCGGTCTCGAATTCCAGGTTTTCCCGTTTTGAGAGAATGGCAACGCCGTGATCGCCGATTGGCCCGGACAGCAGAACGACCTGTCCGGCTTGGGCCGCACCAGGTGAAATTGCAACACCTTCAGGAAGAACGCCGACCCCTGTTGTTGTGATAAAGACGCCGTCACCCTTTCCTTTCTCAACCACCTTGGTGTCTCCTGAAACAACCGGAACGCCAGCTTGACTTGATGCTTGCGCCATCGACATCACGATCCTTTCAAGATCCGCTAGCGGAAATCCTTCCTCCAGAATGAAGCTTGCAGTAAGGGAAACAGGCTGTGCTCCAGCCATTGCAACATCATTCAACGTACCGTGCACCGAAAGCGAACCGATGTCTCCACCAGGGAAAAAGAGAGGCGAGACAACATGAGCATCGGTCGATATCACCAAACGTCCTGGCGGTATATCGAACACGGCGGCATCATGTGCCTGATCGAGGACGGGGTTTTTCAAATGCCGGTAAAACAGATCCTTGATCAGTACAGCCATGGCACGACCACCACCACCGTGGGTCATGTCGACCGTCCCGGTTCTGAAGCTTTGCCCTTTTCCAGTGTTGTTCATACAGCAGCCTCCTTAATTGCTGCTGCAGCATCGCGTTTGCGTCCATAGGTCCAGTAGGCCGCACAAGCGCCCTCGGACGACACCATGCAGGCACCCATGGGATTATCCGGAGTGCAGATGTTTCCGAAGAGTTTGCACTCTGTCGGTCTCTTCGCACCGCGCAATATCGCCGGGCACTCACAGGATTTTACTTCCCGTGAAGTCTTGGGGCTGACCGGGAAACGCTTTTCCGCGTCAAAATCCGAAAAGTCTTTCCGAATTTTCAACGCGCTTTGCGGCACTGTTCCAAGACCACGCCACTCGAATTCCCTCCGCAGCTCCAGCACCTGTTCAACCAGTCTTTGCGCCTTTCGATTGCCGTCCCGGGTGACGACCCGCGTGTATTGGTTTTCCACGTCATGACGGCCTTCATTGATCTGGCGGATAAGCATCAATGTCGACTGCATGACATCCAGCGGCTCGAAACCGGCAATCACCACAGGTTTTCTATAGATCCTTGCAACAGGTTCGTATGGTTTCGACCCGATGACCGAGCTGACATGAGACGGGCCTAGAAAGCCGTCAATCCGCACCGGGTCTTCTCCTTCTTCCGCCGGTGCATTGACGATGTGGGCAATTGCTGGCGGGGTCAGCACGTGGTTGCAGAAAACCGTGAAATTCTTCAAGCCTTCGGCCTTGGCCTGCAGTATGGCAACGGCTGTGGGGGGTGTTGTCGTTTCAAAGCCGATTGCGAAAAAAACGACCTCGCGATGAGAGTTGTCACGGGTAATCCTGAGCGCATCTTGCGTGGAATAGACCATGCGGATGTCAGCCCCTTCCGCCTTGGCCTTGATCAGGCTTTTCTGCTTGGTGCCCGGCACGCGCATCATGTCGCCATAGGTGCACAGGATGACATCATGGTTGAGCGCCAGTTCAACGGCATCATCAAGCCTTCGCACCGGCAACACGCAAACGGGGCAACCCGGGCCATGCACATACTTCACATTTTCAGGGACAAGGTCTTGAACACCGTACCGGAAAATTGCGTGTGTATGACCACCACAGAATTCCATTAGGTGGTAGTTCCGTGTGCGATCGGAAGCTTGCGCAATCGCCCTGGCCAGTTTTCGGGCGAGCGAACCGTCGCGAAATTCGCTGACATATCTCATGGCGCGTCCCCAGTTGAACCGGCTGCAGCCATTTCCTCAAGCTCTTCGGCAAGAACACCAGCCTCCATCATGAGTTTGAGGGTTCGATCGGCTTCTTCTTCACTCAGTTTGTGCAAGGCGAAACCTACATGAACAAGCACATACTCACCGACGGCGACGTCATCTATGAGCGCGGTTGATACCAGTTTGCGGATGCCTTCAAGCGCTACCGTGGCCATATCGTCGGCATCCAGAGAAACCACGCGGGCAGGGATGGCAAGACACATGATCGGCGCTCCTATTCTGCAGCCTTGGTCTGGCAGTCACGCAAAGCCTGACGCTCGCGAGCATCTTCGAGCCAGCCGAGCCAATCATCGAAGCCTTCACAGGTCTTTGCAGACATTTGAATAACCTCTATTTTTCGGTTGACCCTTTTCGCGTGGGCTATTGCCTGTTCGACATTGAAGTCCAGATGCGGCAAAAGATCTGTCTTGTTGAGGATCACTAGATCCGCGCTGGCAAAAATATCCGGATACTTCAGGGGCTTGTCCTCACCTTCCGTCACAGACAGGATCACGACCCTGACGGCCTCACCAAGGTCGAAACCTGCAGGACAGACAAGATTGCCGACATTCTCGATAAAGAGAATACTGCCCGGATCCAGGGGGAGCTTTTCCAGCGCATGCCCGACCATATGTGCATCGAGGTGACAACCCTTGCCGGTGTTTATCTGTACGGCTGCTGCTCCTGTCTTTCGGATCCGGTCGGCATCGTTTGAGGTTTGCTGGTCTCCCTCAATAACGGACGCTGGTGCCTTTCCGGATAGCCTCTTCAGGGTTTCAACCAGAAGCGTGGTTTTGCCGGAGCCCGGGCTTGAAACCAGATTGAGCGCGAGGATGCCGTTTTTCGAAAACACACTCCTGTTGCGGTCCGCATGACTGTTGTTCTTGCCAAGGATATCCGTCTCGATCTGGATCAGACGTTGCTGGCTCATGCCTGCGACAGATGTGCCTGCTTCGCCCTTGCCATAATGAACCTGACCGGCTTCATGCTTGTGACCTTGCGTGTCGTTGCAACCGCAAACCGTACACATCACACCACCTCCAATTCACGGATCTTGAGCTCTTCACCGCTTGTGACCTGCAATGCTTCGCCACCACATTCCGGACACGTGTCAAATCTGCGTTGCACCGGGACGGTCTTGAAACAAGTCAGGCAAAGCGCTTCTGCCGGAGGCCGGAAAATCTCGAGCTTTGCGCCTTCAGCCAGGGATCCCCTCATGACAACGTCAAAGCCGAATTGAAGTGCGTCCGGTTCAACGCAGGAAAGTGGACCGACGTCGACGCAGACCCGTCTGACTTCTGTGAAATTGTCTCTGGCCGCCCGGTCCTTCAGGATTTCCAGAATGCTTTCGCACAATGACAGTTCATGCATGCGCGGCCCCCTTTTCGAGTGCCCGGTGTTCTAGCCAGTTCAAAAAGAATGCTTCGGCCTCAACCAGGTTTTCGGACGCTTGCGTGGAGAGTCCCTCCTTGATCTCGCCAAAATCCAGTCCGGATATTCCGAGCACATAGGCGCAAGGAGTGACGCCGAAGAGTGTTGTGCAAAGGCTCAAGACGGTCTCTGGCACAAAGCTGTGGCTGCCGATTGTCTGCGGTAAAGCGGGCTGGACTTCTTTGAAGGAAAAAGCGTGTTCCCCTTCAATTTCCGCATCCACGAATATCACGAGTTCATGTACTGAGATCGCAAGCGCATGCTCTGCGACCAGCTGGTAATCGGTATCGACTTCAAGGCCCTGCAGGGAGCGCTCGGCAATGCGTTCGGAGAATGCCGGACCAAGTCCGTCGTCACCGCGTCCCGGGTTGCCGTAGCCGATCAAAAGCATGTTCTTCCAGTGCCTCCAATTCCACTAGATGCTTGGTCTGTCAGGTACTCTTGAATTCATATCGACTGCCTCCTGCTGTCGACCATGCTGCCCTCCGCATCGAACAGTTCCACCTGAAGCGGCATCTGTCCAAGCGCGTGGGTCGCACAGGAAAGGCAAGGATCGTAAGCGCGGATGGCCACTTCGACATGATTGAGCATGCCTTCGGTAATCTGGGCCTGGCCGGAAAGGTGTTTGACCGCGACGTCTTTCACCGCCCGGTTCATGCCTTCATTGTTGTGGGTCGTGGAAACAATGAGATTGCAATAGGTCACCTGGTCGTGCTCGTCGACCTTGTAATGATGGATGAGGTTGCCGCGTGGCGCCTCAATCACGCCGATCCCCTCTTCACGGCGCTGGCCTTCTGCAATCAGGTCCGTACCTTGCAAGTCAGGGTCGTTAAGCAGCTCGCGGATTTTTTCAATGCAGTGCAGAACCTCGATCATGCGCGCCCAGTGGTTGGCAAGTGTCGAGTTGTTCGGGACGCCGCCGGTTTCTGCCTTCAGAACGGCATGCGCCTTATCTGCCAAGGGGGTGTCGATAAAGCTTGCCGTATTCATACGCGCCAAAGGTCCAACGCGATACCAACCGGCTTCTGGACCGAGTTCCGTGATGAACGGAAATTTCATATAGGACCAGGAGCGAACGTCCTCCACAATCAGTTCATGATATCTGGTGTAGGGTATTTGATCGAAGATCAGATCACCGGTGGAACTCAGCGCCCGCAGGCTGCCATGGTAGAGATCCAACGCTCCGTCGCTTTCCCGGACAAGGGACATGTAATTCGACGGAAAGGAGCCAAACTCCGCAACCAGGGCCTCATGTTCCTGTGTGTAGTCACGCGCGAGCTTGACTGCGTCCAGAGCCCACTCGATCATCATATCGATCGAGCCGAGAAAATGATCACGGCGCTCGATTGTGAGGTTCCTGTTGATGCCACCCGGGATCGCGCCTGTTCCGTGGATCTTCTTGCCCGCCGTCGCTTCTATGATTTCCTGACCGTATTTGCGCATCAAGACCGCCCGTTTGCCAAGTTCGGGCTTTTCCTTGATCACCTCGAAAATGTTTCGTTTTTCTGCGGGGGCTCCGAAGCCGAAGAGAAGGTCGGGGGCTGCCAGGTGAAAGAAATGCAAAACATGGCTTTGCATCACCTGACCGTAATGCATGAGCCTGCGCATCTTTTCAGCGGTCGGTGTCAGCTCATCGACCCCTGCAATCATGTCCATGGCCTTCGCAGCAGCCAGGTGATGACTGACGGGACAGATTCCACATAGCCGTTGGACGATAACCGGAACTTCCCACATTAATCGGCCTCGGATGAACCGCTCGAACCCTCGAAATTCAACAATGTGCAGTCGTGCTTCTTCGACACGGTTTTCCTCATCGAGGTGAATGGTCACCTTGCCATGCCCCTCCACGCGGGTAACCGGCGAAATTTCAATCATTCTGGGTTCAGTCATCTTGATCTTCCGCCCTAGTCAAACCTAATCATTTCACGCTCGAAGCCTTGGAACTTGCCAGTCAGAAGCCTGGACAACGTGTCGAAGATGATGTCTCCGCCAGGTGCGCATCCCGGGATCTGGTAGTCGATTTCAACCACCTGCGAGCAGGGATAGACCTCGTCGAGCAGAAGAGGGAGAGCAGGGTCGTTGGGAACGTTATGGGTTGTATTGCGAATGTAGCGGCCGGTGATATAGGCCTCGTCCAGACATTCGCGAAGCGGTGCGTCGGAATGCATGATGGCGTTGCGCATGGCCGGTAACCCACCCATGATCGCGCATTGTCCGAGTGCAATCAGAACATCGCAATTGCGCCGGAAATCATGCAGCACATGCACGTTTTCTTCATTGCAGCATCCGCCTTCAATGATCCCTATGTCGCAGCGTTGCGTGAACCTTTTCTTGTCGGTCAACGGTGAGCGATCAACGTCCACCAGCTTCATCAACTCGATCAGCCGTTCGTCGATATCCAGGATCGCCATGTGGCAACCGAAACATCCGGCCAGAGAGGCAGTCGCGATGCGAGCCTTGGGAAGCTCACTCATTTACGCTTCTCCTCGATCTCGTGACCGATCAGCCCATTGTCGAATTCCCGTTCACCGATCGGCGTCACGAAGCCGACGCGCTTACGGATGATGCATCCGACCGGGCAAACCTCCCTGGAAATCGCATGATCCGACACTTCAGCATCGGTATCTGCGAGGTTTTCGCCGTTAACGGCAACGCGCCGATGGATGCCTCGCCCTACATAGCCGAAAATACCCTTGCCATCGACATCCTGGGAAGCCCGAATGCAGCGTCCACAACTGATGCAGCGGTTGGTGTCGAGAGCAATGTCGGGATGCGACGCATCAAGCGCGCGGCAGGGTTCCAGATAAGGGAAACGTGTGGTCTCGGTCATGTCCAGTCGATAGGCCATGGCCTGAAGTTCGCAATTGCCGCTGGCTTCGCAGATCGGACACAGGTGATTGCCCTCGTGAAACAGCATTTCGACGAGATCACGCCGCATCTTGTTCAAGTGCTTGGTCTCGTTTTCAACAGCCTGACCTGGGGCTGCTGGCTGAGTGCAGGCGGCAACGCTGCGCCCGCCGGCCTTCACTGTGCAGACCCGGCAGCTGCCTTGATGGCGCAGGCCCTGATGATCACACAGCCTCGGGATATAGACCCCGGCTTCATCGGCCGCTTCCATGATCGTCTGACCCGCATATGCCGTGACTTCCACCCCATCGATGGTGAAGGAGAAGCCGGTTTCCTTTTTTGTCCCGCTCATTGAGTGAAATCCCTGTCGAAGATGTAGGAACGGCGCTTGGCAATCTTGCGCGCGCCATCAATGGCCGACTGGATATTGAACGTGTCACGGATCCCGTCCTTGTTCGGCTTGGTGACTGCCGCATAGACCAGCGGAAAATTCTGCAAGGTGGTGAGAACCGGGTTGGGCGACGTCATCCCGAGCCCGCAACGGCTCGTCTCGATGATCGTGCCGGAAAGATCCTTCAGGTATTCGATGTCCTCTGGGTTGGCGAGACCCTTGCGGAATTTCCGGATGGCTTTTTGCAGGAAAACGTTGCCGACCCGGCAGGGGGTACAATAGCCGCAGCTCTCATGCACGAAGAACGACATGTAGTATTCGACGATTTCCAGGATATTGCGTTTGCCGTTGAACACGATGATCGCCCCGCCAGTGGCCAGATCGTCGAAGGTGAGCTTGCGGTGAAAGCTGTCGCGCGCGATCATCGTTCCACTCGGGCCCCCCACCTGGACCGCTGCCGCATCCTCGCCTCCAACTCTTTCCAGGATTTCCCAGACCGTATGGCCATAGGGGAGTTCATAGATGCCGGGGTTCAGGCAATCGCCACAGATGGAAAAGAGTTTGGTTCCGTGCGAGCCTTCGGTACCAATGTCGCGAAACCACCTGGCGCCCCTGTCCAGAATACGCGCGGCGTGACAAAAGGTCTCGACATTGTTGACCACCGTCGGAAAACCAAGATAACCCCGGTTGACTGGAAACGGTGGTCGGGTCTTGGGTTCGCCAGGCAAACCTTCACAGGAACTGATCAAGGCACCTTCCTCACCGCAGATATAGGCACCAGCACCCAATTGAAGCCGGACGTCGAAGTTGAACCCCCTGATACCGAGTATGTTTTCTCCCAGAAGACCACGTCGCCTGCGTTCCTCCAATGCCTGTTCCAGAAGCTCGCGCAGATAGACATATTCACCACGCAGATAAAGAATGCCCTCGCTCGCACCAATAGCCCGCGCTGCGATGGTCATGCCTTCAATGATCAACTGCGGGCGTTCGGTCAGCAGCACCCGGTCCTTGAATGTTCCAGGTTCGCCTTCATCCGCATTGCAGATCACGAAGCGTTGTTCAGCCCGTTCGCTGGCGGCAAAACGCCACTTCCTGCCCGTGGTAAAACCGGCTCCGCCGCAACCGCGCAAGCCGCTTTCTTCAATCGCTGTGAAGATCTGGGTCGGTGTCATGCCTATGGCATGATTCAAGCCGGCTTCCTCCGGTACAGGCCCAAGGAGAACGTCCCCGGCATGGCGGACATTATTGTCGACCATGCGTGTTGCCCGCTCATGAGGTGTCAGTGACGCGAACCGGTCGCTGATCAGATCTTCCGGCGACTGGCCCGATTTGAGCGTTTTCGCAAAGTGCCTTGCTGTTTCGACGGTGAGTTTGGTCAGGACAACATCATTGATCATGGCCGCCGGAGCCTGGTCGCACATGCCGATGCAGGGCGTGTATTCAAGCGAAAACGCACCATCGGGAGACGTTTCCCCAACCCGGATTCCCAGAACTTCTTCAAAGACAGAAGTGACAGCTTCCAGCCCCGTATAACGATCCACAATGTCGTCGCAGAGACGAATGCTGATGCGTCCCCTGGGCGTCAGGGACAGGAATGAATAGAAACTTGCCACACCTTCGACTTCGATCCGGGTCAACCCGGTCGCCTCGGCGATCCGATTAAGGGCCGAAGGAGAGATACAGCGATAGCGGTCCTGAACATCGCGCAGAATATCAAGCATGCGGTGCTTGTCATTGCCATGAGTCTTGCAGATCGCCGCAATTTCACCAGCCGCTACAGATGGTATCTCACAGACGGAGGTGTCTTTTTTGCCAGAACTGCTGCGACCATTTTCCATGGCGCACATTCTCCTTCTGTTTTCCATCGCAGTGTGTCATCGCGGAGATCAATTTGAACGGGATGAACGCTTCCGTTCAACCGGAAATCGTCTATTCGCTCATGGAAGTTTCCTGACTGTTTAAGCTCTCAAAGCTGCATCACCCTGTCCTTGAGCCACATCAACTTGGCAGAAAACAGATCTGATCCGACGATTAGTCGAGGATAGGAACCTGGACATCCGTGCTTATTGCGGCCGCGATCACCGCCTGCCCGAGGGCGAGGCCGCCGTCATTGGCAGGAGCAATATGGTGGGTTAGGACGTTGTGCCCATCTCTTTGCAGTTTGCGCGACACGCCGTCTCGCAGGATCGCGTTCTGGAAGACGCCGCCCGAAAGCACGATCGTCTCCGGAGGTCTTGCTCCGGAAAGTTGGACGGCCTTCGCAAGACCATCGATCAATCCGAGATGGAACCGGGCCGCAATCTGCTCAATCGGGATATTTCTTTTCAGATCGGTCACCAACTCCAGCCACATCTCGCCAAATGACAACAAAACCGCAGGCTGCAGGCTTGCTGTGACGGGATACGCAATTTGCGTTTCTACGTGGCTCCGCGCCAAACTTTCCAGGAGCATGGCAGCTTGGCCTTCGAAACTCTGGCGGTGAAAACAGATCCCCAGCGCGGCCGCAACTGCATCAAATAATCGTCCCGCCGAAGAGGACGCAGGTGTATTCACCCCTGTCAACATCATCTGATCAAGAACCGATACCGGCATTTCGGCGAAGGCTTTTGACAATTGAGTTCCGCCAAGTCGATCACGATAGTTTGGGCCGAACGCATCAAACAAATGAGCGGCAAGATTTCGCCAGGGCTCACGGATTGCCGCTGCACCACCAGGTAAGGGGACCGGTTTGAAGTGGCCCAGGCGTTCGAAACCGGAAAAGCCCCCCTTCAGCAATTCACCCCCCCAGACTGTATCGTCATCCCCCCAGCCCAGGCCGTCCAGGATGATCCCGTGAACCGTTTCGATGGAACCTGAAGTGTCGGAGTGTTCTGCGAGACATGCCGCGAAGTGAGCATGGTGATGCTGCACCCGGACAAGATCAGCTCCCTGTTCATCAGCCAGTTGTTCGCCGTAGACCGTTGAAAGATATTGCGGATGACAGTCGACGGCGATCACTTCCGGTTCGAACCGGTAGAGCTCCAGATAATGCTTCAACATCCTTTTGTAGTCGGCAAAAGTCTTGGCGTTTTCCAAGTCCCCGATATGTTGCGACAAGACAGCGTCCTGACCGTTCAACATGCAAAAGGACCCCTTCAACTCACCGCCCATGGCAAGCACTCTTGGAGCATCGGCGAGCTTCGGTGACAAACGTATTGACGCTGGAGCAAGTCCACGTGCACGCCTCAGAACGGCCGGGCCGGCACGGTCAGAACGCACTACGCTGTCATCGAGGCGATTATAGATCTCCCGATCATGCATCAAGAACCCGTCGACAATGCCGGCGAGCTGGCGTCGGGCCCCTTCGTTTCCAATCTCCTGCGGATTGTCCGACAAGTTGCCTGATGTCAGAACGATTGGCCGCTGAAGCTCGGCCATCAGAAGGTGATGCAGGGGCGTACCCGGAAGCATGAAACCCAGGCTGTCTTGTCCGTCGGCAATGTTTTGCGCAAGGTTCTGCCCAAACTTTTGAAGAAGCACGATCGGGGCTGCCGAACCTGCCAGAAGCGTGGCCTCATCGGAATTCAAGCGGCAGTAATCGCGGATCTGATCAAGATCCCGTGCCATCAGGGCAAGAGGTTTGTCAGGGCGGTGCTTGCGCTTCCGAAGCTCCGCGATTGCCTTTTCATTGCCAGCATCAACCGCGATCTGAAAGCCTCCCAGACCTTTGATGGTCAGAATTTTTCCGGCTTTCAAATTGGACGCTGCCGTCTTTATCGGATCACGCTTTGAGATGCTTCGGTCTGTATTCTCATACCAAATATCAGGACCGCAATCCGGGCAGGCGATCGGTTGGGCATGAAACCGGCGGTCCGCAGGATTTTCGTATTCCAACCGGCAGGCGGAACACATTGGAAAGACCGACATGGTTGTCGAGGCCCGGTCATAAGGAATGTGCCGCAGAATAGACAGGCGCGGTCCGCAATGCGTGCAATTGGAAAACGGATGCCCGTAGCGCCGGTTCGCAGGATCCATGATTTCGGCGAGACAGGCCGGACAGGTTGCAGCATCGGGAACAACGCCGGTAGAGACATGGCCATCTTCGCTGTGAATGATCCTGAAGAGGCCTGGCGGGCTTTTGTTTTGGCAAGATGACACATCGATCAGGTCAATTCGAGCTAGAATGGGACATTCGGTTTTCAAGCGAACCAGAAAGGTGTCCAGGGTCTCAGACCGAGCATAGACCTCAATCTGAACGCCGGCACCGTCGTTGAAAACGTGTCCGGTGACACCCAATTCCCGCGCTAACCTCCAGACGAACGGCCGAAACCCAACCCCCTGTACCAGTCCCTTGACCAGAATACGTTTACCCATCCAGATCACTTGCAATCGGTTCGGTGAAGTTGCGTCGCCACCGCTGTTTGACTTCAACATCAATGGGGCAAATTGAGCGATTTTCATAGAGGAAGAATTCAGGCACATCGAAGCTGGCTCAGCTACGATGACCTAAAACAGGGTGGATCCAAATCCACTTGCCACCATTCGGTGTTTCATTCAGAGATTAGGTTGTAACACAGCTCGACTGTTGTGGCTGGAATTGGAGGTGGAGGACCGCTGCCGCCAATACTTCCACTTACCTGGATTGTTTTCCGTATTGGTACCTCTTCTCACAAGTCATTAGTTTTCAATAGAAATTAGGCGATGCCCGTGATCCTCACCCCAGGCAATCAATTGCGATGCCTCAAGCCGTTCGGCTTGTTCAATTCCGGTCGTGAATCTCTCATTGCGGTTTCAACATGGGTTCCAATTAAGGCCGACAGGACACTGGTGACTTGCTTTGATAGGGTTATTCGCACTTTCATCTGTCCCCAATGCTTTGGCAATTCCGACCCAAAACTGCCGTTCAATCACTGTGTGTCGAAGGCGCGTAAGGTGCTCACTCAGACATCGACGTCAATATGCAGGCGGTCGCTTTCGGCCCGCAGCGGTCATGCGCTCTCCATTCTCCGTGTGTTTGGTTTCCTTGGTTTGACTGGCAGCGGACTACGAAACAAATTAGATGCGAAAAATCCTCGACGCATTTGGTTGAAGAAGTAACGTACTCATTGGAACGCACCAACATAGGCCGAACTGGATCGGTGTCGTTTTCTTGTCGTGTTACAACTTCAAAGCCAAATTCACTGTTTGCGTTTTTCGCTCCTTGGTAAGAGTGTCTTTCGCTTGCAAAGGGGCAGTTGTATCCAAAGATTTACAAAGCAAATTCGATTTCACCAACATGCTCCGAGATCGTTGTGCCTCTCCGTCCTGCCAGCGCTTCAGGGATATCAGCCAATGTGCAGATGACGGCGGTCTTGCCAGTAGAACGTGCAAAGATCTGGGCTGCCTCCACTTTCGGGCCCATGGACCCTGCCGGAAAGTCATAGGTATCCATGGCATTCGGACTAGCCCTGCGGATCGCTTTTTTTTCTTCCGTGCCCCAGTTCAGATAAACAGCATCCACGTCGGTCGCGATGACAAAGGCATCGGCTTCTACTGCCTGGGCCAGCAGACACGTGCAACGATCCTTGTCGATGACACATTCAACACCGGTCAGTTTGCCCGCGGCATCGTACATGGTTGGGATACCACCGCCACCGGCGGCGATCACAACCGATCCGTGCTCCAACAGCCATTTGATCGGTTTTAGCTGAAATATCCGCTTCGGTAAGGGGGATGGCACCACGCGTCGCCATTTGTCACCATCCGCCTTGATGGACCAGCCTTTTTCAGCCGCATTCTTTTCAGCGACTTCCTTTGAATAGACAGGCCCAATAAATTTTGTCGGATCGCTGAATGCCGGATCATCCGGATCGACCTCAACCATTGTCAGGATCGTCGCCAAAGGTTTTTCAAATGGCAAAAGATTGCCGAGCTCCTGCTCGATCATATAGCCGATCATACCTTCGGTCTCGGCGCCGAGAACATCCAGCGGATATTCTTCCACCTCTTCGTAGGCGGCTTCCTGAAGCGCAAGTAGGCCGACCTGTGGACCATTTCCATGAGTTATGACGGTTTCATGCTCTTCGGCGACTGGAGCAAGTGCCCTGGCAGCAACACGTGCATTTGCTCTTTGATTGTCGGCGGTCATCTCTTCCCCGCGCCGGAGAAGAGCGTTGCCGCCGAGCGCGACAACAACTCTCATGACTCTAGGCTCCCAAGGTCGCAACGAGGATCGCCTTGATGGTGTGCATGCGGTTTTCCGCCTGCTCGAAGGCAATATTCATCGGGCTTTCGAAGACATCTTCGGTGACCTCCATTTCCGTAATGCCGAACTTTTCGTGAATGTCCTTGCCGACCTTGGTTTCCGTATTGTGGAAGGCCGGGAGGCAATGCATGAATTTCACATTTGGATTGCCGGTCTTTTTCATCAGATCCATATTGACTTGATAGGGCGTCAAAAGCCTGATCCGGCTTTCCCAGACATCCGCAGGTTCGCCCATCGACACCCAGACATCAGTGTGTACGAAATCGACATCCTTCACGCCCTCTTCGACATTATCAGTGATGGTGATGCGTGCGCCGGTTTCTGCCGCCCGGGCCTTTGCCATTTCGACAACATCATCGTGGTTCTGGTTCTCATTGGGTGCGACCATACGCACATCCATGCCCATCATTGCGCCGAGCATCAAAAGCGAGTTGCCCATGTTGTTGCGGGCATCACCACAAAATGCGTAAGCAATCTGGCTGCGCGGTTTGTCGGAGTTTTCAACCATCGTCAACATGTCGGCGAGCATCTGCGTTGGATGCCAATCGTCAGTCAGGCCATTGTAAACCGGCACACCGGCGTATTCCGACAGCTGTTCGACCATGTCCTGACCCGAACCGCGAAACTCAATGGCATCGAACATTCGACCGAGCACACGGGCCGTATCCTTCATGGATTCCTTGTGACCGATCTGCGAGCCCGATGGATCAAGGTAGGTAATATGCGCCCCCTGATCATGAGCTGCGACTTCAAAAGCGCAGCGCGTACGGGTCGAGGTCTTTTCAAAGATCAGACAGATGTTTTTGTCCCGAAGCGCCTTTGTTTCCGACCGGGAGTATTTCGCCCGTTTCAGATCACGCGCAAGGTCCAACAGGTAAAGCATTTCCCGCTGGCTGAAGTCAGCGATTTTCAGATAGCTGCGTCCACGAAGATTAAAGGCCATTTCCCGTCTCCCGATTTTCTGGTTGAATAGGCCCCGCAGGTCCCACCGCGAGGCATGTCAGGCTCAGTAAGCCGGATCGCGCACAATTGGGCAGGTCATGCAGTGACCCCCACCGCGGCCTCTGCCAAGCTCGGCTCCACGAATGGTGATGACTTCGATGCCTGCTTTGCGCAAAAGGGTGTTTGTGTAGGTGTTACGGTCATATCCGACGACGACACCTGGAGAGAGCGCGACAACGTTGTTGCCATCGTCCCACTGCTCACGCTCTGCGGCAAATTCGTTGCCGCCGGTCCCGATCACCATCAGATCATCGAGACCAAGCGCCTCCTTGTAGACATCAAACAAATGCCGTTCTTCTTTTCTGACATCGACAATCTGATCTTCTTCGCCCGGCCGCAGGCTGTAGCAGGTGATTTCATCAACGACTTCCTGGAATGCCGTGATTTTGTCATGGTCGAGGCAGGAGAATACTGTGTCTAGGTGCATTGCTGCCCGGCTTTTGGGCATGGCACAGGCGATCACCCTTTCAGCGGCATTTTTTTCAAACAGCTTTCGGGCTACTTGCTGAACCGCCTGCTGGGTTGTCCGCTCGCCCATACCGATCAGGACAACACCCTTGCCGATTGGCATGACATCGCCCCCTTCCATGCTGGCATGGCCAAAGTCTTCGTCGCTGTCACCCCACCAGATGTCAAAGTCTTCTTTCGTAAACATCGGATTGAATTTATAGACGGCGCGCTGGTAGAGCGTTTCCGGTTTGCGCGCTGGCCAATACATCGGATTGACTGTAACCCCGCCATAAATCCAGCAGGACGGGTCGCGCTGGAAAAGTGAGTTGGGGATGGGATTCAAAAGGAAGTCCGTCGGGCTGATTGCCTCTCTCATAAGAGGTGTCACCAGCTCTTCGGGAATGTCGTGAATGGTAATGCCGCCCATTAGCAGGCGCGCCAGTTTGGCGCCTTCCAATTCATCAAGCCAGGGTCGCAAAATATGCGCAAGTCCAGGGCCAAGCATATTCGGCGTGATCCGGCGGTCGAGAACAAATTTCCGCCCGTCGACAGCTTGATCCAGCATTTCTGCCAAAAGATCCTGAAGATCGTACACCTCGACGTCATGAGCTTTCATCTTGAGCCGGAAGTCATCGTGATCTACCCGGGCTTGATGTACCCACAAGACATCATCAAAGAGCAGATCATGACAATTGCCGGGGGTCAGCCGTTCATGGGCGACGGAAGGCCGCGCAACCATAACTTTTCGAAGTTTTCCGATTTCCGAATGAACACCTAGTGTCGCCATGATGGCCTCCCAGTTTAATAGAGTGTTTCGGTTGATGTGGAATTTGCCTGCCGGACGCGGATGAGCACGTAAACGGGAATGCCCGCGAGCAGCAGCAGAAAACCGTAAAAAACAACATCTTCCCCAGACCCATAGATGGCCCACAAAGAGTAGATAAACCCGAGCATTCCAAGTCCTGTGATGCCAATCAATGACCGGTCGCGCAGCGTCTCTCCCCGGCGGAGGCGGATCACGATCTCGGAAAAGGCGCAAAACGCGTAAGGCACGAGGCTGGCCATGGTCGCAAGGAGGATGATGAAGGTGAACGCCTCCACCAGACCGCGTGAAAAGTTCATAACCACCAACAAGCTGGCCAGTACATTCGAGATGATCAAAGCATTTGCAGGTGTGCCGGCCTCCGTGACCCGCGCAAAGATATCCGGGAATACCCTGTCCAATGCGGCACCATAGGGAACCTGACCGGACAAGAGTGTGAAACCATTCAACGTTCCGAACGTGGAGACAACAGCGCCGGCGGCGACCAGAATGCCGCCGAGGCCGCCCCACATGACAACCGCGACATCCGCAAGAGGTGCTTCTGACCGGGCAAGGCGATCTGCTGACAGGACCCCGATGGCCACCGCAGTGACCGACATGTAGATGGCGGCAGCCAACAAGACGCCCAAGATAGTCGCACGCGGGATCGTGACTTCGGGACGATAGACATTGCCAGCCGGAACGGTGGCGGATTCCAGTCCAAGATACGCCCAAAGTGTCAGCGCAGCGGTTGCAGAAATCGCCGACAAATTTGATTGGCCGGAAAGATTGGCAGGTGTGAAATTGTCCGGTTGAAGCCAGAACCAGCCCAGCAGTCCGATTGCGGCAAGGGGCAAAACTTTCAGTACCGTTGTGATGATCTGGACAAGTCCGGCCTCCTTGATACCGCGGATGTTGATCATGGTGAGGAACCAGATCGCAATCAGCGCGGCCCCGAGGCCATAAAGGCTGTTTTGGGCAATCGCCGGAAACAGGAACCCGAGGTATCCCGTAAAGGCCACGGCAACGGCCGCATTGCCCGACCAAAGGGCAATCCAGTACCCCCAGGCAATCAGGAAGCCTGCAAAATCACCGTAACCTTCCCGCGAGTAGGCGTAGGGGCCACCGGGTTTCGAGGAAAGCCGTGCAAGACGTCCAAAGATGAGGGCAAGCACAATCGCTCCGAGCGATGTAAGCGCCCAGCCCCCCATCGATATCGCTCCGAACTGCGCAAGCGTAGCTGGCAACAGAAAGATACCGGAGCCGATCATGTTGCCCACCACCAACGCAATGCAGGCGATCAAACCGAGACCTGACTTCGCTTTGTTTGGCAGTGTCCCGGAGCTTGTGTTGACCTTTTGGTCCATTCCAGCCTCATTGAACGTTAGAGCACCCATGGGTTGTCTGGAGCGTTACACGCTAACGCTCAGGACAATCATGATGAGGACGGTCAAAATCAGCAAAAGCGGCCAGGTGAATCGCAGCCACTTGTCATAGCTCACACGCCCAATCGCCAGACCACCCATGACCACCGCAAATGTCGGGTTGACCAGGTTCACAAGACCATTCGCGGATTGATAGGCCGTGACCACCGCATCTCGGGAAACATTTGAAAAGTCCGCTAGCGGAGCCATGATTGGCATCGTCAATACTGCAAGACCGGAAGACGAAGGTACAAAGAAAGAGAGTGCGACTTCGAGCCAGAACATCACATTGATGAAAGCAATGGTTCCAAGTCCGCTGACGGCCTGTTCAGACCAATACAGGATGGTGTCCGTGATCTTGCCTGCATCCATAACCACGACGATCCCGCGCGCAACGCCTATTATCAGAGCCACACCCAGGAGATCCTTGGCTCCATCGATAAACGTATCGACAAACTCATGCTCGCCCATTCGCGCAATTACACCGACCAAAATGGAAGCAGCGAGGAACATCGCAGACATTTCGCCCATCCACCAATCCAGGACCGAAACCCCGTAAATCAGGAGTGCAAAGCTGGCGACAAAGACGACAAGAACGATCTTGTGCGTGGTTGTGAATTCGCTGGTATCCCCGCCCGTTCCACCCTTCAGGAAATGGGCTTCATTATCCGCCTTCATGTCATAGACAAGCGAGCGGATTGGATCAGCTTTGACACCTTCTGCATAGCGCATGACCCAGGCAACACACACGAGCCATCCAAGAATTAAGATGATGAAACGGGCAATAATGCCTTCGGTAAACGGGATGCCTGCGGCGTTCGCAGCAATCACGGTTGCGAACGGATTGATCGTCGAGCCCAGCGTTCCCATGCCTGCGCCCAGCATGATGACAGCAACACCCGTCAAGGAATCGTATCCTGCTCGCAGCATCACCGGGATAATGAGTGCGTAAAACGCCAATGACTCCTCAGCCATGCCATAAATGGTCCCTCCAGCGGCAAAGAATGCCATCAGGATCGGGATCATCCACTTTTCCTGTCCCCGAAGCGCTGTCATGACCTTGCCGATCCCGGCATCGATCGCGCCGGTTCGGGTCACCACCATCAAGAAGCCGCCGATCACAAGAACAAAAACGGCAACGTCAATCGCATTGGCTTCGTTCGTATCCGGGTCATAAAGACCGCGGATCGGAGCCAGGAAAACATCGGCAATTCCTTGCTGGTCACCTTCAACCCTGTGATAGGTTCCAGGGATCGGAACTTCCCGCCCGAGAGATTCATTCATCTCCCGGTTATACTCACCTGCGGGAACGACCCAGGTTGCCGCGGCAACGAGAATGATCAGTCCGAACAGAATTGTGAACGCGGTTGGAAATTGAAACTTCTTTTCCTCCGCAGTCGACGTTTCCTCTGACATCTCGACTTCTCCCCAATGGTGTTTTTGCCGGATTTACTCTCTATTGGAGCAATTATTGAGGCAGGCGTAAATCCTGTGCCTTGATTTGGCTCATAAGAAACGAGAGCCAAACGCTACTTTCACCCTGGAAAGTTCTAGTGCTGACAAGCCGGCAACAAACAATGCCTCCAGAACGTGTCGTCCAGACAAGGGCATTGTTTCAAGTAAAAATTGTTCGGGAAATGTGTATATTGCGATCAAATTCAAAGCAGGTGAAAGCTAAGCAGCATCAAGTGAAACGTAATATCTAAAGAGTTAACCTGGAACAGCATTCTCTTGTTGCGCGCGTCGAGGATGGCCCAAGTTTTCGAGGGCGCTAAGCCGTGGACTTATAAGAGTGCAACCAGATTCGGGTTGCCGCGATCTTGACGAATACGGGGAGGTTTATCGCGCGCTGCTCATAACGTGTGGCGTTGCAGTGGCAATGCCTGATCCGGTTGAAGAACCGTGCGATAATGTTCCGATCTCGAGAAAGGAACGGGCTGACTCAGGTCGGGGCTCGCCGATTACGTCGAGGAGGAATGTTTGCTCAACCGCCATTGGCAGTGACAAGAGACCCGATGAAGTCCGGGTCGTAAGACTTTTCGGCCAAAAGCAACCCGCTCTCAGGTCCTTCGCTGAGCAGGTCGGGGGCCTTCAGGCTGTCAGGTTGATGATCGGGCGCCAGGGCCAATTTGATCGGAAAGCCATTCGTATCGACCACCGCGTTGATCTTGGTCGTCGACCCGCCGCGGACCGGGCCAAGTCCTTCGTATGTATCATGCCCAATGCATGTGGCGTGCTGGTGTGCTCGGACAATTGTCCCGTCGACCATCTTAACGCGCGCATCGCCACAGAACGAACCCATTGTAGCAAGTGGTGTACACTGTTTGCATTATCCACTGAGAGGTCATTCGTTCACACTGCAACAAACGTCTGCAAGCCGCCCATCCCGTACGTAACATTGCTGCGTCGAAAATGAATGCCTGATATCAGGCTCAGGCTTCAATGCGGCGAACGACCGGTATGGGGGCGCAAGGCAGACGTATCCTCGAAATTTGCGGGAGGACATCTCAAAGCAATTCTGTCCGCCCAATCGAGATTTAGACGCTTCAACAAAGCGGATTAATCGCCGCTTTCTCATCATGTTGTGGGAGAGCAGACAATATTGCCGGTTGGTTATTCCGCTTTCATAGCTTCAATTGAAATTGAAATATCGACCTTGTCACTGACGCCTGGCGCATATTTTCCAAGGCCGAACTCTGATCGAAGCAATGACGTTGCTGCATCAAACCCTATCCAGTCCTTTTGCTCCTTGTCGTGGAAAGCCATTTTGTTCAATTTTGTATCCAGAACCACGGATTGAGTTCTGCCGTTCATGGTTAGGCTTCTGGCGCAACATGTGGAGTTGGAATGAGATCAGTCCTGGTCTTTCGCACTTCCATCTACTTGCTTGCGTTTTCAGTGTTTTTTAGTCTTCGCCCATTGTGTGTATTCTGAACCCTGATGCTGTCCAGATGGTCAAGAAATAGCCGGTTTTCTTCTTGTCGTCCCACGGTCACTCTGATGAACCTGTCGAAACCCTCCTGTTTCCAGGGCTTGACCAATGTGCCCAGGCGCATGAGGGCGTCCGCGACCTCGACGGAGGGCAGGTCTGTTTCAAAGAAAACATAGTTAGCTTGCGTCGGTGCGACGCGAAGGTCGCGTTCCATCAACGCCGTACGCATCTTGTCGCGCTCTTTGGCAATCGCAGCGACGCTTTTCTTCGTGTGGGCTTCGTTGCCCAATGCGAGCAAGGCAGCGGTCTGGGCGAGCGTGTTTGTGTTGAAGGGTGTCTTGGTCAGGTCAAGGGCCGCTGCCAAGTCGGGGGAACTGCACACGCCATAACCTATTCTGAGGCCGGCAAGGCCCCAGGCCTTGGAAAATGTTCTCAGAACGATCCAGTGTCCCTTGCCCGAAGCCAGAAGGTCAAGTCCGCTGCAGTAGTTCCCGTTCAGGGCAAATTCGAAATAGGCCTCGTCGAGCACAAGCAACGTATCTGGATGCCGGGTATCCAGCACCTTCATAAGGTCGTCGCGCGACATCCAGCACCCCACCGGATTGACGGGATGTGAAAAGATCAGGAGCTTTGTGGGTTTGCTGGCGGCCGCGACCAATTTGTCCACATCGATGGTCAGGTCGTCGCGAAGGCCCACTCGTTCGATGCCAGCACCCATGAGAACTGCATAATCTTCGTGGAGCGGGAAGGAGGGGTAAAGCGTAATCACTCTGTCGCCAGGTTCGATCACGCTGCGAAAAATGATCGACAACAGTTCTTCAGAACCGTTGCCGAAAACGAGCAGGTCCGGATCTGTATCGAGATACGCTGCAAGCCCGGTCCGCAGGTCGGATGCCTCGCTTGACGGATAAATGTGCAAATGATCCTGCTGCTTGCGGATATATTCCAGCACGTCTGGTGCAGGTCCGAAAGGGTTCTCGTTCGACGCCAGGCGGTTTACTTCCGCAAGTCCGCAAAGCTTCTGGACCGCCGCCATGGACAGACCCGAATTGTAGGGTTGAAGCTGTTTCAGGCTTGGCCTGATTATCTTGTCCAGATCGGTCATCGCGGGCTCGTGCTCGTTTCAGACGGGGATCAGTTGATTTGAAAGCGTCTATGTATATACATAATAGCATGAACCAGAAGGAAGCAAGACCATGGCACCGGCTAATTTTGATCTGACGGGCAAACGCGCACTGGTGACGGGCGCAAGCCGGGGCCTCGGACAGGCGATGGCTGTGGGCTTGGCGGAGGCCGGAGCCACCGTTGCGATCACATCGAGGATCCTGGGCTCCCTTGAGGAGACGCAATCGCTCGTGGAGAAAGCCGGGGGAACAGCGCTTAATATGCAGCTGGACGTTCAGGATGTCCCAGCTATGAAATCCGCAGTGGCCGGATTTTCAAGAGATGTGGGTCGCCTGGACATTCTCATCAACAATGCCGGCTACGAGGAGGTCTGTCCGTCTCTCGACGTCGATGAGGCTCTTTGGGACCGGATCAATTCGATCAACCTGAAAGGTGCTTTTTTCTGCGCCCAGGAAGCGGCTCGACACATGCTTGAGAGCGGTGGCGGTTCTATCATCAACGTCTGTTCCCTGACGTCTTATGTCGGTGTGCCAACCGCAGTGCCCTATACGTCATCTAAGTCCGGGCTGCTTGGAATGACCCGGGCCCTGTCCGCGGAATGGGCACCGCACAAGGTTCGCGTCAATGCGATTGCACCAGGTTACTTTCGAACGGAGCTGACGGATGTCTTCTATCAGGATGATGCGTGGAAGGCCGCGATGCTCGCGAAAATCCCGCTCGGGACGTTTGGCGATGCGCAGGACCTCAAGGGTGCGGTCGTGTTCCTGGCCAGCGATGCCTCGCGATACATCACGGGGCAATGCCTGGGGATCGACGGCGGATTTCTTGCCGCAATTTGACCCAACGGGAGGGTGCCTGGCGGCATACGCTCCGGAGAGGGCTCACGTGTCTTGACAAGAATTCGCAATTTCGATTTCATGTATATACATAGCGTATCGGCAGACCAGACCTGTCAAGTCTCGCGATGCACAAAGGCAGCAAAGAGTGACTGAAATCCAAGCGGCGGCAGTCTCGGCTATAAACGTCGAGATGACGTTCGGAACGTTCAAAGCTGTTAAAGACGCAAGCTTCGAACTTCAGAACGGCAAGTTCCTGACGATCCTTGGCCCGTCCGGGTCCGGAAAAACAACACTTCTGCGCTTGATCGCCGGTTTTCTGACACCCTCCAGTGGCGAAATCCTGATCAACGGCCGTTCAGTTCGAGCGGTGGCGGCGAACAAGCGCTCGATCGGCATGGTCTTTCAGAAGCTTGCCTTGTTTCCGCACATGACGGCTGCGGAGAACGTGGCCTTTCCCCTCAAGATGCGTCGCTTCGATGCGCGCACGATCCCGGACAGGGTGGCGCAGTATCTTAAGCTGGTGCGGCTGGACGGCTTCGAAAACCGGAGGATTCATGAACTCTCGGGTGGTCAGCAGCAACGCGTGGCGATTGCAAGGGCGCTGGTGTTCGAACCGGATCTTCTTCTTCTCGACGAACCGCTGGCCGCCCTTGACCGGAAGCTGCGGGAAGAAATGCAGCTTGAATTCCGAAGAATACAGAAGGAACTCGGCGTCACCACGATCAACGTGACTCACGACCAGCGCGAAGCCCTGGTCGTTTCCGACCAGGTCATCGTGATGAATGATGGTGAAATCCAGCAAAATGCGGCGCCGACGCAGATGTACAGGATGCCAAGCAACCCCTTTGTTGCCAATTTTATCGGTGTGACCAACGACCTTTCTGGCATCCTTACGCGGGTTACCAGCGCTGACGCGACTGCAAGGTTCGGCAATGTCGAGTTGATGGGCGTTCACGGCGGGGCCGTTGCCCTGGAAGATGGAACGCCGATCAAGGGGGCGATACGAGCGGAACAGATACGTATTGCTTCAGCCGAACAGTCGATGGCGGGACTTGATGCCGATTTCCGGGGCACCGTTCTGGACGCGATTTTTGAAGGTGAACGCCATGTGTACGAGGTTGAGGTCCCGGAACTCGGCGGCGAGTCGCTGAAAATTATTCATCACGATCGGAACGATCAGAGCGCTCTCGAACCGGGCGCCCTCGTGCACATAGGGTGGAAGAACCGGGATCTGCAGATTTTCCCGGCGAAACAATAAGGTGCGATAAAGTGCCGTCAGTCCATGAAAAGGGGAACGAAATGAACTTTGAAAGAAAACTGAACAGAAGATCTCTTCTCAAAGCATCGGCCGCTGTCGGCGCAACCGGCCTCGCGTCTGTTTCGATGCCCTCTGTGCTGCGGGCGGCTGAACCGGACAAGCCGAGCGAACTCATTATCCGTGCATGGGGTGGTCCTTGGGTGGAAGCGCTCAAGAATGGCGTTTCGGATCCCTTCACCGAAAAAACGGGCATCCGCATCATTCACGACCTGACGGAGGATAATGAAATCCAGCCGAAAGTCTGGGCCGCGGTTGCGCAGAACCGCACACCGCCCATTCATATCAACTGGGACACGACGACGAACGCCACCAAGTCGGCCCTCCGGGGCGTTTGCGAAGATCTGTCCGACCTGTCCAACCTCTCGGGCACCACCGATCTTGCGAAGCCGGTCGGCGTGGACGGTTATCCGATCGTCAACACTTACGGCTACGTCTATGTTCTGGCCTATCGTCCGGAAGCCTTCCCCGATGGGCCTCCGAAATCCTATCACGATCTTCTCGATCCGAAATTCAAGGGCCGGATCGCCTTTTACAACGACGGTATCGGCTTTCATTTCCCGGCGCAGGTCGCGGGCGGCGGTGCGCTCGAGGATATCCCGGGCAACATGGATGCCTGCTGGGAGTTCGTTGAAAAGATCAAGGCGCAGAACCCGTTGCTCGGTGAGGATCCGGATTTCGTCACTTGGTTCCAGCGAGGCGAGATCGATGCTGCGTGCACGATTTCCACGAATGCGCTCGGTGCGAAAAGAAGTGGTGTCGACATAGCCTGGACGGTTCCCGAAGAAGGCGCAAAGTTCGATACGGATGGTCTGTGGATTCCGAAAGGTCATTCCGAATCCGATCTTTACTGGGCCAGGGAGTACATCAATTCAGCACTGACCCAAGCAAACCAGCAGGTCTGGCTGGACGGGCTCGGACTGCCGGGTGTTGTGCCCGGGCTGACACCTCCGGAAGGTCTGGCTGGAGATCCGTCCTACCCGACCAAGCCCGAGGATTTCGAACGCCTGATCCGTATTTCGGGCCAGATCCAGGTGGAAAACGAGAGCGAGTGGTTCTCGAAATTCAAGCAGATCATGCAGGGTTGAACGCAATAAAACTGGTACCAGCCGGGCAGGTGAGGCCTGCCCGGCATCCCACCCATTCGAGCTCTTTATGCGCAGATACAAGACTTCGTACCCGATCAGCTGGCGTTTCATGGACGTGCTGGAGGCGGCCTTCGCCCTTGTGCTGCCTCGAGGCGGCGGCCGGCTGACGCCCTACCTGTTGCTGACGCCAGCTGTCCTTCTTGTCGGCACGCTCGCGGTCGGTCTGCTTTACATAGGAGATTCGTCTCTGCGCGTACTTGACCGGAGCACGTTCCTCTTTTCCGACTATTGGACACTTGAAAACTACCAGCGTGCCTTTTCGGAGAGTTTCACGGCGACAATCATCTGGCGCAGCCTTGTTGGCGCTGTCATCGTAACCGCGGTTACGCTGCTGCTTGCCTTTCCGTACGCCTACGTGATGGTGAGGACATCAAGCGCGTTGCTCAGAAAGTTCCTTCTTGTCGCGCTGTTTCTTCCGTTTTTCATCGGTCAGGTCGTGCGCGCCTATGGATGGCTGATCATCCTTGGAAATCAGGGCATCGTTAACGATGCGCTTGCTCTCGTTGGCGTTGAACCGCTGCGTCTTCTTTTCAATTACCCGGCGGTTCTGTTCGGACTTGTTCAATACATGCTGCCTTTCGGTGTCCTGATGCTGGCGCCTGCTCTGACGGCAATTCCCGAAGATATCGAAGCGGCTGCAACGTCTCTCGGTGCCAACTGGGTCAGAGCGCTTTTCCATGTGGTCTTGCCAATGGCAAGGCCCGGCCTGATCGGCGCCGGTGTGGTTGTGTTGACCTTGTCGCTGACAGACTTTGCCATGCCAGCCATTCTGGGCGGTGGTTCGCAGGACTTCGTCGCCAACGCGATCTACGACCAGTTCTTCAGGACGTCCGATCAGGGCTTTGGGGCTTCGCTAACGCTTATCCTTATTGCCGTGGGATCAATGACTGTCGGCCTTATCTTTGCGGTATTCGGTGCCGGGACGCTGGCCTTGGGGGCGAACCGGAAATGAATCGCTCACCCACGCAAACAATTGTCTTCTGGTCCGTGGCAATCCTGTGCGTCGTGGCATTGTCCGCGCCGACACTGGTGGTTCTCGGAGCGTCCTTCACGGCCGGCAACATCATAGACTTTCCACCCGACGGGTTCTCCCTCAAGTGGTACGTGGCAATACTGGGAGAGCGCGATCTTCAGCAGGCGTTTTTGCGCTCTGTCATTGTTGCCTGTATTTGCGTTGCCGTGTCGGTGCCCGCCGGAACGCTCGCGGGGATTGCCCTGTCCAAGTATCAGGTGAAATGGGCGGGAGCGCTGCAGATCTATCTGCTGTTGCCGTTCACTGTGCCCCTCATCGGGTCGGGCATCGGCCTGATGCTTCTCTTCGGCGAATTGCGACTTCTGGGAAGCCTCTGGCCGATCGGTATCGCGACGGCGGTCATCAACCTGCCATTCATGATATGGGCTGTGTCCTCCAGTGCCGCGTCGCTGGATCCGGATCTGGAGCTAGCTGCACAAAGCTGCGGTGCGGGTCCGTTGCAAACCTTTTTCAACGTGACGCTGCCGGCGGTCACGCCGGGAGTGATCACCGGGGCGTTGCTGATGTTCATTCTTTCGCTGAATGAATTCTTGGTGAGCCTGCTGCTCGTTGATGCGCGGATCGTGACGCTGCCCGTTCAGATTTACAATTCGATCCGGGCAATCATAACGCCCGACCTTGCGGCGGTGTCCGTCGTCTTTATCGCGGTCGCTGCGCTGGCGATCATTATTCTTGACAGGATCGTCGGTCTGGAAGTGTTCCTGAAGTCCAAGTAACGCCGGTTGGCGCTCGAAAGGTGTGGGTCTATGTCTCAAATATCCTTCCATGAACTCAGCAGCGTGAGTTCCGAAGCGTATCAAGATCTTCTGCGCCGCTCGGAAGCGGATCTCTCCGGTTTCATGGAAAGAGCCAAGCCGATCATCGAGGCGGTGAAAACGGAAGGCGATGCAGCGCTTGTGCGTTTCGGGCGGGATCTCGACGGCGCGACATCCTTGACCGCTGCGACGCTGAAGGTCGGCGAGGCGGAGTTCGACGCCGCATTCGATGCTGTCGATGCCGAGGTCATCGAGGCGATCCGGCATGGCATTGCCAACATCCGCAGCTTTCACGAGGAACAAAAACCGGCACCGATGTGGTTCAAGGAGATCAAGCCGGGTGCATTTGCCGGGGACCGGTACACACCGATCCGCTCCGTCGCGCTCTATGTTCCGCGCGGCAAGGGGGCCTTTCCCTCGGTCACCATGATGACGTCTGTTCCGGCCGTGGTGGCGGAGGTTCCCGAATTGGCGATCTTCACACCTCCAACGCCGGATGGCGGTGTCGATGCGGCGACCCTCGTGGCCGCCCGGATCGCAGGTGTCGAGACGGTCTATAAATGCGGCGGCGCGCAGGCCGTGGCGGCCGCGGCATTCGGTACCGAAACAGTGAGGCCGGCACACAAGATCGTGGGGCCAGGCAGCCCCTGGGTCGTGGCCGCCAAACAATTGCTGTCGAACGTCATTGATCCCGGCCTGCCAGCTGGTCCCTCAGAAGCGATTATCTTTGCAGATGATACGGTACATGGCGGTCTTGCGGCGCTTGACCTTCTCATCGAAGCCGAGCACGGGCCCGACAGCTCCGCCTATCTGGTGACCCATTCGAGACGCGTTGCCGAAGAGGCGCTTGCGGCCTTGCCGGAACATTGGTCGAAGATGACTGAACAGCGGGTCGAGTTTTCGCGAGCGGTGCTGTGCGGCGAGAATGGGGGCGTTGTGCTCACTTCCGGCGTGGAAGAAAGCTACCGTTTCATCAACGACTATGCGCCCGAACATCTTGAGTTGCTGTCGACGGAACCCTTTGAGCATCTGGGACACATAACCGAAGCCGCGGAGATTCTGATGGGGCCGCACACCCCTGTTTGCATTGGAAACTTCGCACTTGGACCGAATGCGGTTCTGCCGACCAGCAGCGGTGCACGGACCTATGGTCCCTTGTCGGTGCATGATTTCGTGAAGTGCAGTTCCGTTGGCTACGTAACCCGTCCTGCCTATGCCGAAATGGCGAAGCATTCCAGGGTGCTTGCACATTACGAAGGTTTTTCATCGCATGAAAATGCCGTGTCGGAGATGCGCGACCCTTACCTGGAAGGGTGATTTGCATGAGATCCGTGCGACTGCATGATCCGCTGGACATTAGGTTTGAGCATGTTGATCCGGCACCCGCGCCGGGCAGGGGCGAGGTCCGGATCAAGGTGGCCTTTGCAGGCATCTGCGGGTCGGACATTCACAACTACAAGACAGGTCAATGGATTTCCTGTCGGCCATCGATCGCCGGTCACGAGTTTGCGGGGACGGTTGATGCGGTCGGGGAAGGGGTCACCAGAGTGTCTGTCGGTGACAAGGTTGTCGCCGATTCCAGGGACTATTGCACGAAATGCGTCAACTGCCTGCAAGGCAACAATCATCTGTGCAGCAAGCTGGGATTTGTCGGTGAGAGCATCGACGGCGGGTTTGCCGATTTCACGACGCTCCCTGACCGGCTGGTCCTTGCCTGTGATCCCGCGATGGAGTTGGATATTGCAACGCTTTCCGAGCCGCTGGCAGTCGCACTTCATGCTCTCGATCGGGTTCGGATCGAAAACCATGATCCGTTGCTGGTGGTCGGCTGCGGGCCGATTGGCGCATTGATTGCGGTGGTTTCCGATATTCTTTGCCAACGGCCGCTCCTCTTATGTGATCGCGACCGCCTCCGCGTTGAAACCGTTGCAACGGCATGTGCGGGGTATCCGGTCGATCTTGCGGCCTTCAACCAGTTCGAGAGCCTGCCCGGGAAAACCGTACGCCACGTGATCGACACGACCGGCAACGTGGAGGTCATTTGCAATCTGGCAGCGAAGCTGAGCGGATCGACGTTGGCGATGGTCGGAATTGGTTCCGGAACGTTTCCGTTCGATCCTGTCGGCGCAGTTGAAAGGGAGCTGGCACTTGTCGGTTGCCATGCATTCAAAGATCAATTGCCCCGCGCTGTGGAGTTGCTTGAACGGCATCCCGATCGCTTCAGACCCCTCATTGAACACAGGATCTCGCCGGAAGACACACCGGCAGAATACGACCGGATATGCTCGGGTAAAGCGACTGGCATCAAGACGCTGATTGAATTTTCCAATAGCGGCAAGCCTGGGGCAGACTGAGTCGTTTCAGCCGAAAGGTGTTCTTCTCCAGCGGTGAACCTGTGCCGGAGGGGAGGGGGATGTCGTGGCGCTTCGGCAGCGGGCACACTCCAGGTGTTGTAAGTCTGGAACAGGAGGGGTGCGGGATTTCACATCACCGGCTGTTATCAAAGGTGTTTGCCGCTAAGCATCCACGTTCCTTCAGAGCTATGCGCTCATGGTTCTAACCGGCACCGGTCGGTGTAAAACTTGCGACAAGTCTGTGCTTGTCGCCGGGATAGAACAGGCGGGCGATGGTCACAAACCCTTCGTTTTGCCTGGTCTTGCGTTCGACGACGAGGCATGGATAGCAATCGGGAACCTGGAGCATTTCCGCGATAGTGCCGTCGGCTGCGAGCGCATGGATCTGGTGTTCGGCGATATTCCAGGGAATGTTCCTCAACATCCAAAGGCCAGGCGAGACGCTGTCAAAGCTGATCTCTTTCAAGCCTGGAACGATGCCGACATTGATAATCCGCTCCTCCAGGCAAAACGGCTCGCTGTCAGCGAAATGCAGGCATGTGATGTCTCGCACCGGGTCGCTTCTGGAGAGGTCAAGCTGCTGCGCTTCCCGATCAGTGGAGGCTCTGATCGTGTCACTAAGTAGTGTGTAACTGTAGGTTTTCCCGGCATCTTCGACCTCCTTGCGGATATCGGAGATTTCCAGCGCTGCCGACAGTGTCTGCGGTTCCTTGACAAAGGTGCCCCATTTCTTGTTGCGTTCCAGCAGGCCGGCCCGGGACAGCTGGCTCAAGGCCTTGTTCACTGTCATGCGCGAACAGCCATAGTGTTTTGCAAGATCGGTCTCAAAAGGTATTCGGTGACCCGCCGGCCATTCGCCGGTCACGATCTTGCTATGAACATCGTCGAGAATTTTCTTGTGCAGGGACTTGGTCAAAGGTGCTTGTGCTCGTTGTCGTTGCGCGAACCGTCGGCTCTCAAGTATATACTTGAAGAGCGTTGCGGGGACAATTTTCGGCGAGAGAGAAATAGGACATGCTTTCCTGATCGCGATTTCCTAACCTTTCGATCGCCGCGCCGTGGACAAGAGAGCTTGTTGTACAAGATTCTTTTCTACCCGCCGCTGCGGAGGCGCGCGCTTCCATCAACCCTTGGGGCTGATCAATCTCTGTCGATTGACTTACGCAAGTGTTTGATTGATGTCGTTGAAGGTGGAATGTCCCGTCGGGCCGCAGCAGAGCTGTTCGGTGTTGAGAAAGCGACGGCAATCCGATGGGTGGAGCGTTGTCGGCGCACCGGCCGCATCGAGTTGAGAGATGGGGCCTCGTTCGCCGCGCAGTCCGCTTGAGGCGGTTCGTGATGAGATCCTTGAGCTGACAGAGGCAAGGCCCGATATCACTCTCGCGGAAATCGTGGACCATCTACACAAGAAATTCGGTCTGAAAACATCGACCAGTTCTGATGATTGCTTCTTGGCTCGTAATGCTCTCACGTTCAAAAAAGACAGCGAATGCCAGCGAACAGGAGCGCGCGGATGTAAAGCGCAGGCGAGAGAGCTGGTTCGAGGCTCAGCCCGATCTCGATCCAGGGCGTCTGGTGTTCATTGACGAGACTGGCATCTCCACCAATATGGTTCGAACTCACGGGCGCTCGCCGCGCGGTGAACGGTGTCGCGCACCGGTTCCACGTGGGCACTGGAAGACGACGACATTCGTGGCGCCTTGCCGGTTGTCGGGGATCACAGCGCCGGTGACGCTGGGAGGGCCATGAATGGTACAGCATTCCTGGCCTATTTCGTGCAGATCCTGGCTCCGACGCTGAAGCTGGGAGACATCGTCGAGATGGACAACCTGCCTGCCGACAAACCCGTCGCGATGCGCCTCGCTATGGAAGTCACAGGCGCGCGGTTGTTCTTCCTGCCACCCTGCAGCCCCGACCTCAATCCGATCGAGATGGCTTTCTCAAAGATCAAGGCTCTCGTGAAGAAAGCTGCTGACAGCACCGTCGAGGACCTTTGAGCCGCGACTGCAATAGTAATCGAAGCAGTCACCCCTGGTCTTGACCCTTAAAACCGGTCCGATTTGATTGCGAATTTTTGAGTTTGTCTCCAGTGTAAGAGGGCTGATCACAAACTTTGTCCTGGTTTTGTGAAGCCCTTTATGCACAGCTGGATCTGGCACTCTGGCGTCGGGAAACTCCGGAAAAAGTGATCGTTTTGATCGGAGCGATATTGGGTTACCCCGACCACACCTTTGAAAAAGGCATTACGAAAGACTGAAACGGCGGCTGAACGCTTCGTTCTGCCGCTCCGGGTGTGATACTTGATTAAGCAGGATCGTCTTGGCTGAAATTGGTAGCGGAGGACCGCTACAGTCACTACCCCCAACCCAGTGGTTTCCACTTTGTGGTGGTTTTGTTTTCTCGCAAGAAACTGATTTGAAACGGATAAACGTCGGGTTTGTTGCCAGTGTCCATCAAACCTTTGGAAAACCACTGTGCCAACCTGTTTCCCTCTATCAGCTGCGTAGCCCGCAAGCCCGCCACGAAAGCGACCGACAAGCGCGACGTAAATCTGCAGAAGCTGATCGACGATCGCTGATCGTAGCTGTGTTCATGATGTTTGCAGTGACGATAAATAACGGAACAGTCAGGAGCACAAAGCTGGAATAGAGTCCGTCCATGAGCTCCTTTCCAGCAGGGCCAATGTCTTGTCCTGCAGCAAACAGATAAACCAGCGAAAAGACCAGGATGGCATACGCAATCAGTGTGCCGATGTTTGCCTGGCACTTTACGAGAAAAGTCTCACCTCAAACGGCCCCAATCATTGGAAGCAGGTCAGTTTGAAACGTAGTGGAATTGGCAGCTGTGACCCGCAGCGATCACAAAATTAGCTCGTTTTGACTAGCGCTTTCGGGTGCGCGAGACAGTTTCGCCCAAATGGTTTGCGTTGCGAATTACGTGAAATTGATTCATCTAATTCCGCTTTTTTTTGAATTGGATTTAAGGAACTCTTCGGGGACACTCCATCCATTGCAGTGAATTCGGAAAGTCATCGATGCGCCGGTCAAGACTGAAACGCAAGGCAAGCAGTGTAAGAGCCACGCCGCTTCAACCGCAGGTTGGCGGACGCTTCGCTCCGCTGACGGCTGAAAAGCTGATCGACATTACCAATTCGGCCTTCGCAATTCTGGAACAGATCGGCGTCGGCGGTGCACCTCCTGACATTCGATCGCTGGCGCTCGAGAACGGTGCGGGAGAACGCAGCAACGGACGGATCACCTTTTCGAGGGCTCTTGTTGAGGACATGATTGAACGCGCGTGCAAACGCGTGGAGCTGCCAGGCTTTCTACGGGAGCGCGGGATCGAGGTCGGCGGCGGCCGCGTTCACATCGGCACAGGCGGGGCGGCGGTCCAGGTTCTGGAGGCGGCAACGGAGATATTTCGCGACAGCACGCTTGAAGATCTTTATTCCCTGATGCGTGTCGTCGATGCATGTGACAACATTCACTACTCGCTGCGCCCCGTTGTCGCCCGAGACATGACCGATCCTTTTGTGTTGGACATCAACACGGCCTTTGCGGGGCTGAAGGCAACGTCCAAACCCATCGGAACGAGCTTCTTTGAACCGGCCAATGTTGCGCCGGTGGTCGGAATGCTTGATGCGGCTCTGGGGGAAACATCCTTTGCCGCGCAGCCCTTCTGCTTTGCCTCGGTTTGCCACGTTGTGCCACCGCTGACGCTTGCTGAAGAGGCCTGCGGGGTCATGCAGGAATGTGTCCGTCTGGGAATGCCGCTGCAGATCTGTTCTGCTGCGCAGGCCGGGGCGACGAGCCCGGCCGCTCTCGCTGGTGCTCTGGCGCAAGGGCTTGCCGAGTCGCTGGCAGGGCTGGTGCTGGTCAACATGATGAAACCCGGATTCCCCTGCATTCTTGCGTTTCTGGCGTTTGTTTCCGACTTGCGGACAGGGGCAATGACAGGCGGGTCCGGCGAGGCCGCTGTGGCCAATGCGGCTGCAGCCCAACTGCTGTTGAACCTCGGACTTCCTTCCACAGTCTCCGCCGGCATGACTGACGCCAAGACCGCCGATGCGCAATCGGGCTATGAAAAGGGCTATACCATTGCGCTATCTGCGCAGGCAGGCGCGGACATGATCAACCTCAGTGTCGGCATGCTCGGCTCGATCATGGTTGCCAGCAAGGAAGCACTTGTCATCGACAATGACATGTGCGGCGCAATCATGCGCACGGTGCGCGGCGTCGAATTGCTCGACGGCTCTATCGATCTCGACATGATTGAACAGGTGGTGACCGGCGAGGGGCACTTCCTTGGAACCGCACAGACCCTGGATCTCATGACCAAGGAGTATCTTTATCCGAGCCTCGGCGACCGTCAGAGCGTCAGCGACTGGCTGGAGGCTGGAGCCCTGACGGTCTGGGACAAGGCGATCGCCCGGGTTTCGGAAATCGAGGCATTGCCGGCGCCGACGCATTTGCCAGGCGACATCGAGGCCGCGTTGCGCGAGCGTCTACCAATTCATCTTTCAGAACGGCTTTAGCCCATGAAAACCCACGCTCAGGTTGTCATCATCGGGGGCGGTGCCGTCGGCGTTTCAGTCCTCTACCATCTGGCCAAGGCAGGGGTGAGCGATTGCCTGCTGATCGAGAAAAACGAGCTTACCAGCGGTTCCACCTGGCACGCGGCTGGCAACATTCCGACCTATGCCAACAGTTGGGGCGGGATGCGGGCCGGGAACTATGCCTGGCGACTCTACAAGGATCTCGGCGAAACAGTCGGTTATCCGATCACATATCGCCATACGGGAGCCTTCTGGCCAGCGCACACGCGCGAGCGCATCGACTTTTTCAGCCATCTGGTCGGTATTTCCAAGGGGCTCGGTTACGATCTTGCGATGCTTTCGCCTGCTGAGATGGATGCGATGCATCCCTATTTCAGGTCCGGAGAGAGCGTCATGGGGGGCATCTTTGATCCTTACGAGGGTGACGTCGATCCGAGTCAGTTGACCCAGGCACTTGCCAAGGGCGCGCGTGATCTTGGTGCGGAAGTCGCGCGTTTCACGCAAGTAACCGGCATAACGCGCCAGCCCGGCGGTGAGTGGCATGTTTCGACCGACAAGGGCGATGTGGTTTGTGAAAGCGTTGTTAATGCCAGCGGCTACTATGGCCGTGCGGTCGGCGAGATGGTCGAACAAAGCCTGCCGGTAGTGACACTCGAGCACCAGTATCTGGTGACTGAAAGTCTACCGGAGCTGGAGGCCGACCCGAAGAATTTCCCGCTCGTGCGTGATCCGGACATCATGTATTACCTCCGCCGCGAGCGGAACGGCCTCCTGCTTGGCTCTTACGGCCACGAAGGGCGTCCAGTCTGGCTGGACGGAACACCTGACTGCTTCGCCAACCAGTTGTTTCCCGATAGTATCGATGACATCGCCAAGGTGCTTGAGGCGGCGCTCAGCCATGTGCCTATCCTGGGCGAGGCCGGCGTTAGCCGCTTCATCAATGGACCCATCCCCTACAGTCCGGACGGAGCACCGCTTTGCGGGCCGGCCTTCGGGCTGCCGAACTTTTATCATGCCTGCTGTTTTCCGGTCGGCATCACTCATTCGGCGGCAGCGGGCAAAACCCTGACGGAGTGGATAACCGAGGGTGAGCCGGAATGGGATATGTCCAATTGGGACCCGCGCCGCTTCGGCGACTGGGCGACTTTCGATTACACTGCGAAGCGGGCAAGCGAGCTCTATGAGCACCAGTACGCCATCCCCTATCCACACCGGATCTGGAAATCGGCCCGTCCGGTCCGGCGGACGCCGCTCTATGACACATTGAAAGCACAAGGTGCCGTTTTCGGTCAGGTCGCTGGCTGGGAGCGTGCGTTCTGGTTCGAGACAGATGTAGCCAAAGATGACGGCGAACTCTCCTTCCATCATGAGGTCTGGCACGAGGCGGTCCGCGCAGAATGCGAAGGCTTACGCGATCGTGCCGGTGTCATGGACCATGGCGGCTTCACCCGCTACGAGGTGGAAGGACCGGGCGCGACCGATTTCCTGGATCATGTCTTTTGCGGCGCGATGCCGGCAGTCGGCCGCGTCAAGCTGAGCTACATGCTGACACCAAAAGGCAAGGTCTGGTCGGAAGCGACAATCGCGCGGCTGGCAGAGGACAGGTTCCTGCTTTGCGGCCCGACGCTTGCCGATCAGCGTGATCATGACTGGATGACCCAATTCCTTCCGGAGGAGGGAGTGTCGTTGCGACGCGGGTCGGCCTTCGATGCAGCCCTGATGGTCATGGGACCGAAATCGCGCGATATCCTGCAGCCATTGACCGATGCCGATCTTTCAAGGGACGCGGCTCCATGGATGTCGGTGCGGGAGATTACGATTGCCGATGCGGAGGCAATTGCCCTTCGGGTTTCCTACATTGGCGAACTAGGCTGGGAGCTTCACATGCGCAGTGAAGATCTCGAAACGGTTTATGGCGCGATCATGCGTGAAGGGCGAAGTGAAGGAATTGTGCAGTTTGGCTCCTACGCACTCAACGCGATGCGGATTGAAAAGGGCTACCACGGCTGGGGGGCGGATTTTGGCATCGAGTATACGGCGCTCGACGCCGGGCTCGACCGGTTCGTCAGCAAGAAGAAAGACCGGTTCGTTGGTCGCGAAGCGTTTCTTGAACAAGTCAAACAGCCAAAGGATTACCATTTCGCCGGGTTTGTGCTGGACGATGACGGGCCCGATCCACTGTCATCCGAACCGATCCTGAGGGAAGGCAAACCGGTCGGTTATGTCACTTCCGGCGGCACCGGCTTTCGCATCGGCAGGCGAATTGCGCTCGGATACCTCACAATCGATGTTGAGCCAGGTGAGGTCTTCGATATCGAAATTCTGGGCAGCCCTGAGCGCGCTACGGTGACCACATTACCTTTCTATGATCCAGAAAACACTCGCTTGAAGAGCTAGGCGACCAATGGTGAAACACCTTCCAACGGATGTTCAGGTCGCCGTCGTCGGCGGAGGGATTGTTGGCTGTGCGGTCGCCTATCACCTGGCCAGGGCCGGCTGGTCCGTTGCGCTCTTTGAGCGCAAGAAACTGACCAGTGGCACGACCTGGCATGCGGCCGGGCTTGTCAGCGAGACCCAGGCCGTTCCGGTCATGTGTACGCTTGCCAGGTATGGTCTCGATCTCATGGAGCGCCTTGAGAGCGAGACGGGCCAGAACACCGGTTTTAAGCGCAACGGTTCGATCACGCTTGCCTTGACCGAGGCGCGCACCGAAGAATTGCGGCGCAAGGTTGACTACGCGCATGGCTGCGGTATCCGGGCGGTAGAAATCTCCATTGCAGAAGCCGTGGAAAGATGGCCGTTGTTGTCGGCGCACGGAGCGCAAAGCGCGTTCTGGTATCCCGGAGACGGCTATACAAATCCAATCGACACGACCATGGCCCTCGCCAAGGGGGCAAGAGCCGGCGGGGCACAGATTTTCGAAGATTGCAAGGTCGAGCGCGTCGTTGTGCAACGAGGCAAAGTTGCCGGCGTCGAGACGGAAAGAGGGATGGTACGGGCCGAGCACGTCGTCAACGCCACCGGTATGTGGGCCCGGGACCTTGGACTGTCGCATGGCGTTCAGGTGCCGCTGAACAGAACTAATCACTATTATGTAGTCACGGACCCGATTGAGGGGCTTTCCGGCGATCTGCCTGTCCTCAGGGTTATGGACGAGTATGCCTACTACAAGGAAGATGCCGGCAAACTGCTGATCGGTTGCTCGGAGCCGAATGCAACGCCATGGTTACCTGAAGGTGGCATTCCTGACCGGTTCGAGTTTGACGAACTGCCCTGTGACGAGGAGCATCTTTATCCGGTTCTGGAAGCGGCGATGGAGCGGGTTCCCGCACTTGCAGATGCAGGGATCAGAAAATTCTTCAACGGTCCGGAATGCTTCACACCAGACGCGAGGCACTACCTCGGGCCGTTTGCCGAGATAAAGGGTCTTTGGGTAGCGGCCGGGTTTAATTCCACCGGCATTCAAAACGGGCCAGGCGCCGGCAAGGCATTGGCCGAGTGGATAATGGCCGGTCACATGACCATGGATCTGACCGATGTCGACAGCCGCCGTGTCGTGCCCGGTCTGAATGCGGCGAATTACACCGCGGTCAAGGCGGCCGAGACGCTGTCCCATGCCTACGCCATGCATTGGCCATACCTGCGCAAGGACCAGGCGCGCGGCCTGCGCCGAACACCTTACTTCGCACATCTGAAGGCCGCTGGAGCGCAATTCGGCAGTGCAAATGGTTGGGAGAGGCCGCTTGTCTACGGGGCCGAATTCACCGATGGGTTTGGCCGTCAGCCGTGGTTCGATGCATGGCGTGATGAACATGAGGCGCTGCGGACCGATCTTGGCATGATCGACCTGACCTTTGGACGATTTCTGGTAGAAGGCGCGGATGCGGAACAACAGGTGCAGCGCCTGTGCGGAGCAGATATGTCCGCACCGCCAGGTGTGCTGATCTACACTCACATGTTCAACGACCAGGGCGGGATCGAAGCCGACGTGACGGTTGCGCGCCTTTCAGCGAATCAATATCTGGTGATGGCGTCGGCGGGAGCTGAGCCTCAGACAGAATACTGGTTGAAGACGTCTTTGCTGGAAACCGGCGTCAGTGTCGCCAACATCACGTCCTCGGAAGCGACACTGGCCATCATGGGGCCGCGCTCGCGAGACTTCCTTCAAGGACTGACAGATACTGACCTTACAAACGACGCATTTCCGTTTGCCAGCTGGCAGAACATCCATGTGGGCTATGCACCTGTTCGCGCACAGCGGATAACCTATGTCGGGGAACTTGGCTGGGAATTGCATGTTCCTTGCGAGTTTGCGCAGCACGTCTTTGAGACACTGGCCGCTTCACCTGAAGCACCGAGGCTTGGCGGCGGCATGGCGGTCGACTCCTGCAGGATCGAAAAAGGCTTCCGGCATTGGGGACACGATGTTGGCCCCTTCGACAGCCCGGTGGACGCGGGACTGACCTTTGCCTGCGATTTCGAAACGGATTTTAGGGGCAAGGAAGCGATCCTGGCGAGACGGAAGAGTGGTCCGGATTCCCGGCTGTTGTTGTTCCGGCTTGCTGACCCGGATGCGCTGGTCTTCGGCAAGGAACCGATTGTGAGGGACGGTGAAATCGTCGGCCGATTGACGTCCGCAAGCTACGGCTGGTCAACCGGGTCAGCGATCGGTATGGGCTACGTGACCTGGCCCGAGGGTGTTTCACTGAAGCAGTTGGTCGCCAACGATTATCGGATCCTGGTGGCCGGACGTGCGGTTGATGCGTTCGCAAGTGCGCGCGGGTTTTATGATCCGTCCAACTCAAGAATGCGCGGCTGAGACCCTGCACCGCTATCTTAGGTGGAATCCTGCATCCGGCTCACGGCACCAGTCGGCCAGAAGCCTGGCAACGCTGTGGATGGGATCGTCGTCGTCCATGTCTTCGGTGCGCATGACCGCGCACCAGGGCACGGTCACGCCTTCCTCGGTGACACGTGCGCCGACAATGCGTCCTTCGTCGAGCGCGGTCTGAAGCGCCCAGCTCGAAAGCACGCTTGTTCCAAGGTCCGAGGCGACCAGTTCCACAATGGCTTCGGGCAGTTCAACCGTCGCCGCCCATTGAGGATAGCTGTCAGTGGGGCGAAACAGGCGTGCAAATTCCCGGTCGGGTTCGGGCACCTTTGTATAGGTTATGAAGGGTTCGCCGACGATATCGTAGCCCTCGACGAAGTCGCGGTCAGCGAGCCTGTGCGTCGGCGACATGATATAGAGAAGCGGGTCTTCAAATAGCGGGATGGCAGACAGTCCTGCCTGGGTGACATTGCCTGAGACCACCGCAATGTCGATATGCCGGTTCTGGACTCCGGCGAGCGGATTGCTTCTGGCACCGGCCATGATCTGAAGATCGATCCCGTCGGTCCGCGCCTTGAGATACCGGATGAAGGAAGGCAACCAGCGATAGTTGCTGTAGGCTTCGACCGACAGGCGCACGACGTGCTGGATACCGGCGTTCATGCGCCTGACGTCCTGTTCCGCGCGACTGAGGTCAGTCAGGATCCTTTCCGCGACAACAGCCATGTGTTCGGCCGCCGGTGTCTTGCGCAGGCGCTTGTGCATCCGTGTGAACAGCGGCACGTCCAGCCGGCGCTCCGCCTCGCGCAAGCGGTGCGACAGGGCCGACGGGGTAACGCCGAGCTTTTCAGCCGCGTCGGTTATGCGTCCTGTTTCAATGATGGCCTGGATCAGTTGTAGATGTCGCAGATCGAGTAGAGGTTTCATCGAGTAGCCTGAAATTGATTCACGAAAGTGAGAAAACTTCGAGATTGGTTTTCAGTCAAGGTGGGTGCGAAATCGGATCGGTGAATTCGATTGGAGCCCGACATGAACGCCGACGCCAAGCATTCGATCAAAGCGGATATCGCCCATCACGTTCACCCGCAGTCGAACCTGCGCCAGCATGCTGAAAAAGGGCCGACCATGATCACACATGGTAAGGGCGTTTTTATCTACGACAGCGAGGGGCGGGAGATCATCGACGGGTTTTCCGGCCTTGGCTGTGTCAGTCTCGGCTATCACAATGAGCGGCTGGCCGATGCGGCGATGGGCCAGATGAACACCCTGCCTTTCGCACCCACCTTCTACAACAGGTCGCATCCACGGGTGGCGGAGCTGGGCGAGCGCCTGATCGGCTTGGCTCCCGGCGGCATGAACCGCGTCATGTTCCAGTGCTCGGGATCGGAGGCGAATGACACGGCAATCAAGCTGCTCTGGTATACCAACACCGCCAACGGCAACCCGAACCGCAGGAAGATCATCGGGCGGGTTCGCGGCTATCACGGCAACACGGTGGCGACCGTTTCGCTGTCCGGTCAGCCGCACATGCATAGGAAGTTCGGCCTGCCACTGCCGGAATTCAAGCATACGGAACTGCCGAACTATTATCGCTTCCACATTGACGGTGAGAGCGAAATCGAATTTTCAAATCGTATGGCAGCACACTTCGAGGACCTGGTACTGTCCGAAGGCCCGGAAACCGTTGCGGCCTTTTTCGCTGAACCGGCAATATCCGGTGGTGGCGCACTGATGCCGCCTGAAGGCTATTGGGACGCGATGCAGGCGGTCCTGCGCAAATACGACATCAAATTTGTGGCCGACGAGGTGGTCTGTGGTTTCGGCCGCACCGGCAATCTCTGGGGATCGCAAACCTGGGGGCTGAAACCAGACATGGTGTCCTGCGCCAAGGCGCTTTCAGCGGCCTTCTTTCCGATCTCCGCTCTGATGTTCAAGGACGAGATGTATGCCGACATGATGAAAAACTCCGATGAAGTCGGCGTTTTCGGGCATGGTTATACCTATGCTGGCCATCCTGTGGGAGCGGCTGTCGCGCTGGAGGCGCTCGACATCTACGATGAAATCGACCTTGTCGGCCATGTGCGCAAGGTCAGCGAAACTTTTCTTGCCCGTTGTCGCGCGCTTTCAGATCACCCATTGGTCGCCGAAGTGCGCGGCGTCGGTCTGTTCTGCGGTCTCGAGCTGATGAAGGACGCCACAAAGCGCGAACCGTTCGACCCTTCCTGGAAAGTAGGTGAGCTCGTTCAGAACTTCGCCCATGATCGGGGACTTTACCTAAGAGCGATCGGTGACAGAATGAGTTTCATGCCACCGCTGATCATCAAGGAATACGAAATCGAGATCGCCGCAGACCGTTTCAAGGCGGCGCTCGATGATGCCTGGGCCGTCGTTCGTGGCAGGGTCTGATATGGATCCGCTGAAACACATCGCCATCATCGGTCTCGGAGCCATGGGCGCACCTATGGCTTTGCACTTGTCACGTTCAGGCTATGAAGTGACCGGCGTTGATTTGGACCCAGGCGCACGTGACCGGTTTTCGGGGGCGGTGACGCCTCAGCAAGCGGATTTCTCCGGCGTCGATGCCGTCGTAACAATGTTGCCCGAAGGCCCGCAGGTGATGGATGTCTATCAAGGGGCAATTTTGTCCAATGCGCACTCGGGTGCCGTTTTGATCGACTGCTCGACCATTGACCTGGAAACCGCCAGGACCCTGAATAAACTGGCGGTGGAGAAGGGATTTGCGCAGATCGATGCGCCGGTCTCCGGCGGACCGGAGGCTGCCGGGGCCGGTGAGTTGAGTTTCATGGTCGGGGGTGACGCGGATCACGTTTCGCTGGCTCGGCCCCTGCTTGAAAACCTCGGCAAGAAGACTACCCATTTTGGAGCTGCCGGGTCTGGCCAGGCGGCAAAAGCCTGCCACAACATGATTTGCGGTATCACCGCAATGGCCGTTTTCGAAGGCTTCGCGCTGGCAGAGGCCCTCAAGCTTGATGCCGACCAGTTTTACGAATTGTGCGCAGGCGCCGCCGCGCAAAGCTGGACCCTTGAAAATCGTTGTCCAATCCCCGGCGTGGTTCCCGCTGCACCTTCCTCGAACGGATACGCGCCGGGGTTTGCCGCGCGCCTCATGGCCAAGGATCTCCGTCTTGCCCAGGCGGCGGCGCAGATGAGTGGGCAAGTCACGCCATTCGGTGCGGAAGCGGCGCGCGCTTTCACGCGATTTGCCGAAGCGACCGGAGGGGATCTCGACTTTTCTTCATATTTCACCGCGCTGAAACAGCAGACAAAAACGACAGGGACCGACTGACCATGGCGCTGCTCGACTACAAACTGCCTGAAGCGGGCCTTGCCGGAAGTTACATCGATGGAGCCTGGCACCGGCCGATGGACGGGCGCAAGCTCACCATCGAGAACCCTTCACGGCGGGAACCTATCTGTGACGTCGGGCGCGGTACGTCGGTTGAGATCGACCTTGCCGTCAAGGCAGCCCGGAAGGCTCTGCCGGCGTGGCGGGCACTACCGGCAAGCGAGCGCGGCAAGTTGCTTGCAGAACTCGGGCGCCGGCTTGAAGAAAATGCGGAAGAAGTCGCGCGTGTCCTTGCTGCGGAAAGCGGCAACGCCATCAAGACCCAGTCGCGCGGGGAAGCGACGGGGGCCGCTGGCGTGTTGAAATATTACGGTGGTGTTGCGGTCGAGCAAAAAGGTGAGACACTACCGCTCGGACCGGGGGTTTTCAGTTACTCTACCCGCGAACCGCACGGCGTCGTCGGCTCGATCATTCCCTGGAACTCGCCGCTGCAGCTCGGTTCGGTCAAGATTTCAATGGCGCTTGCGACAGGCAATTGCCTTGTGCTGAAACCCGCCGAAGATGCACCACTCGCCATTTTGAAACTCTCCGAGCTGGCAGATGGCCTGTTCCCGCCGGGTGTCTTCAACGTGGTCACCGGCCTGGGAGAAGAAGCGGGCGCTGCCCTGGCATCGCATCCGGGTATCGACAAGGTTTCCTTCACCGGATCGTCCGAAGTCGGCAAACTGATCGGGCATGCAACGGCTGACCGTATCGCCAAACTAACGCTCGAGCTGGGGGGCAAGTCGCCAACGATTGTTTTTCCCGACGCGGTCGAAGACGAGCGTCTTGATGCGACTGCCCAGCAGGTTGCCAACGCCATGCGGTTTGCGCGGCAGGGCCAGAGTTGTACCGCCGGTTCCCGACTGTTCGTGCATAAGGACGTCTGGGACGTTCTGATGCCGCGGATTGCGGAAAAGTCGGCGGCGTTGAGAGTCGGCGATGCGCTCGACCCGGATGTGGACATGGGAGCTGTTGTCAATTCAGAGCGCTACAGTGAGATCAGGGCCTATGTGGTGGAGGCTGCGGAACAGGGGGCGGAGTTCCTGATAGGCGGGATTCCGGCTGAAGACCCGGCTGGTTTCAATCCGGTTCCGACAATTATCGCCGGTGTTGACAACACCTGGCGGATAGCCCGCGAAGAAGTGTTCGGGCCGGTCATGGCCGCTATTCCGTTTGAAAGCGAAGCCGAAGTGATCGAGATGGCGAACGATACGCATTACGGGCTCGCCGCTTTTATTTTCACGCATGATTTCAGCCGGATTACCCGTCTGACGCGGGCGATCGATGCGGGCTGGATTCAGGTCAATCAGGGCGGCGGCCAGATCCCGGGCATGTCGTACGGTGGTACCAAGCAGTCAGGGACAGGCAGCGAATACTCCATCGAAGGCGCGTTGGAGGCCTATACCTATCGCAAATGCGTCACGGTCAATGTGGAGCCCGGTGCATGACATCCGACCGGTTTGGCAATGCGCTCGACCCAGGCGTCGGTTACGCGAGAGGCGAGTTGCTGAGATCATCTGCCGACGAGGTGCGGCGCCTGAGACATGCCGGCAAACTTGCTGCGGACTTCGTTGCTCGCAACGGCGTGGAGCGCATCGGCGTCTTCACGGGCAATCTGCGTTACTATCCGGTAAGCCTGGAGGACGTGCAGGAGCTGTGCGAGGAATGGGTCGGGCCAGGGCTTTTTGGTGAAGATCTCAGAAAGGCTTCGATCAACCATCTCGGCGGGCGCGGGCATGAACAAGCGACTGTGGTAAACCGGACGAGCGCGGGCATTGTCGCTGCTGTTCTGGCGTTGTCTGACGGACGGCCAGTCGTCTCGCTCGTTCCTTCCGGAGACAGGTCTCACGCGTCGGTTGGCCGGGGAGCTCGGCTTGCCTGTGTTCCGGTGATCGAAGTCTACGAAATTCCGGAACTCAAGAAGGTGCTCGAAGCACGCCTGCCGTCCCTGACGATTATCACGACAGTAACGTCCGAACTCTCGATGCTGGCCGACAGCGTAACGCTGCAGGCAGTTCGACTGGCCAAGGCAGCCAAATCCCGCGTTCTGATGGACGAGGCCTATGGCGCGCGGTTCAGGCCGGTTCTCCATGACGGAGCACCGTCTCTTTCCTTCGGTGCTGATCTTGTCATCACCAACACCGACAAGGCGGGCTTGCCGGGTCCCCGGGCGGGCGTCCTCTGCGGAGAGGCCGATGCACTAGTCTCTGTTGCCGCAAAGGCCTCGGAACTTGGCATGGAGGCGCGGGCGCCGGTGGCCGTTGGAGCGATGCGTTCCCTGATGGCCTTCACACCGGACCTTCTGATCGCGGAAGTGAAAGACGGGCAACTCCTCGCGGACGCGCTCGAGAGCGTTTTCGGTGTCGGGGCTGTTACGCGCTCGCCGCTCGGACCGAAAATCAGCGAAGAAGATGCCCATGCGCATGTTTTGAAAGTTGCCGGCACCGAATATTCGACCCGTGTTCCCGCCGAGACCACCGCGGCGATCGGCATGCTCATGCTGCAGACGCTTGGCATCGTCACGGTCAACACGCATGGTCAACCTGGAGGGCGCGTATCCCTGCGACTCAAACCGACTGCCGGTGCGCTGAAACGTGTAGGCGGTGTCTCGGCGATCGCTCAGTGCCTTGAGGCCGCCATGACCGAAACGGCCAATCACCTCGAGGACGCGGACTGGTTCTCAGAGTTGTTGTTTGGAGGCACATGAATGTCGCAAGACGGACTCACCGCGCGGCTGGACGCCCGGCTCGACCAACTCGTCAACATTGATATGGGTGAACGGGGCGTTGAGCATCTGTTCGTTGCCGCCCGGGATCTCCAGGGCGGTTCTCTCATCGGGGCAGCGGCCGATCAATTGATGGCTGTGGCTGAGGGTGGAACGGTTGTCATGACGACGGGTTCGGTGTCCCGAGCCTGGATAACGCCTCATCTTGGCGAAAATGATGGCCCCTCCGGTGCGGCGGCCGTTGCCCGCGCGCTTGTGCTTGGGCGCAACGCGACAGTTGTGATGCTCTGCGAAGACACACTTTTGACGGCGATCCGCAATGTCATGCAGGCAGCGGGACTATTTCCGGTAACGCTGGAACAGGCGGGCATCGCACGAGCAGACAAGAGCCTCGCGACTATCGTAATGCGGACCTATCCGACCGGAGACGAGGCCGGAAAGGCACAAGCGGCAGCTCTTCTCGACGAACTGAAGCCGGATTTATTGTTTTCAACCGAGCGCGTCGGGCGCAACGAGTTTGGCATCTACCATTCGATGCGCGGCATCGATTATGGCATGGGCCGTGCGCGTGTGGATTTCCTGTTCGACGAGGCACTGGACCGCGGCATTCCGGTGGTGGCTGTTGGAGATGGCGGCAATGAAATCGGTATGGGGAAAGTTGCGGAACATGTCCGTAAGCATGTTCCTTACGGCGACCGCTGCCAATGCGGCTGCGGCGGCGGCATCGGGGCGGTCACGGGGTGCGATGTCCTGGTCACCGGAGCCTGCTCAAACTGGGCGTGCACCGCGATTTGTGCCGCCATGGCGGCGCGCGCGGGCAGCTCTGCATTGCTGCACACCCCGGAACGGGAAGCCCTTTTGCTGGACACAATGGTTGCCAATGGTCTGATCAACTCCACCCACGGAATCATCGACGACAGTGTAGACGGCTTTCCCCGACAAAGTCATAGCGGCATCGCGGAGCTGTGCCGCACCATCGTCAGCCGGGCTCTTTAGAAATTTCAGGACTATAAAATGATTCAGAACGACACCGCCCTGATTGCCGCAATCAGGGACCGCTTCGCCCACGTGGACAGTTGTCCGTTCCAGGGACCGCGCATCTTCTTCGAAAATGCCGGCGGCGCTCTGACCCTCAAATCCGTCGTCGAGACTTCGTCTTTCCACGCCGCGTTACCGGACAATCCTGGCCGGATCAATCCTGCAGGTCAGGCGACTCAAACCACTATCGACAAGGCGAAAGCCGATCTGGCGCTCTTCATGAATGCCTCTTCCGGGCAGTTCCTTGCCGGCGAAAGCGGCACCGAGCTGCTGTTCCGGCTGATCAGAACGGCCTGCGTAAACGCGCCGGAAGGCGCGAAGGTTATCGGCTCGTCGATCGAGCATCCGGCAACCCGCAGCGCCGCACGCCGCTGGGCGGACATCGCAGGACTAAGCTATGTGAATGTCCCGCACGACGATGAGACCGGACTGGTCACCGCTGGGGACTATGCCGCGTTGATGACCCCGGATGTTGCGCTCGCCACGATCCTGCATGCGTCTCCGGTGTCAGGAATGGCATTGGATGTCGCTGCGATATCCAGGGCGATCCGCGCAGTTGCTCCGGACTGCGTTATCATTGTCGACGGAATTCAACACGCCGCCCACGGGCAGCTCGACCTGGACAGCTACGATATCGATGGTTATGCGATCTCGCCCTACAAGGTCTTTTCAAGGCACGGCTATGGGATCGCGTGGATTTCCGACAGGCTAAGCGCGCTCCCTCATGACAGGCTCATCGATGCTCCCGCGACCGGCTGGGAATTCGGCACCCGCGACGCAGGGGCGTATGCGGCCATTTCCGATGTTGTCGCTTATTTTGAATGGCTGGGCGGTGAGGTGTCGCCGGCGACGGAGCGCCGCGCCAGGATAGAGGCCGCGGGACGCGCGATCCATCAGTACGAGAGGTTCCTTGTCGACGCGATGATCCACGGCACCGGCAATCTCCCAGGGCTAAAGGATCTACAGCACGTCAAGATCATCGCAGGGGTCGAAAATCCGGCCCGCGAAGGCCTGGTGTCGATTGCAGTTGCCGGTATTGCGTCGCCGGATGTGGTGGACGCCCTCAACATGCAGGGCATTCGCACCCATACACGCAAGGCAGACCACTATAGCGGCAACGTGCTGGAGCCACTGGGGCTAGCTGACTGCGTGCGAGTTTCGCTGTGCCACTACAACACGCTGCCGGAAATCGCTGAGTTTCTCGGCGCGATCAGGGACATTGAAGCGCGCCTTGCGGCCTGATTAGTTGGCGTCTGGCCCTTGAGCTTGCTTGCGAAAGTTGGCAACAACATCTTCAGCTTCCGACCAATGTTGCCATTCACGTGCCTGTCGCAAGTTTCTGTGTTGGACAGATTTTTCCCATTTGGGGAGCTTGTCCGTCGTCGGGGATTTCCGGACTGGTGATTTTCACTGAGAACTGACCCGGTATTTCCACCGGGAATTGACCCGCCTTTTGCGTATGGAACGGCAGTTACGCTGAGGTCAAGATTTTGGTTTCCTCCCTTCGTTGTCGGCCTGATTTGCGGTGCTGTTTTTGAAGCGGAAACTTTCGTTTCCGGTTTCAAGGATGTGGCAGTGATGGATGAGCCGGTCGAGCAGCGTGGTGGTCATCTTGGCATCGCCAAAGACGGCGGCCCATTCCGAGAAGCTCAGGTTGGTGGTGATGATGACGCTGGTGCGCTCATAGAGCTTGCTCGGGAGATGGAAGAGCAGAGCACCGCCTGATGCGCTGAACGTCAGGTATTCCAGCTCGTCGATGATGACAAGACCGGAATGAACGAGTCGGTTGGCGATCTGTCCCGCCTTGCCCTGGGCTTTTTCCTGTTCCGGCACATTGACGAGTTCAACGGTGGAGAAGAAGCAGACACGCTCGCGGTGATGTTCGATGGCCTGGATACCGAGCGCTGTTGCCGGATGCGTCTTCCCGGTTCCGGGTCCCCCGAGGAAGACGGCATTGTGAGCCTGCTCGATGAACTCGCAGCGGTGAAGCTGGCGCACGAGCGCCTCGTTGACTTCACTGCTGGCAAAGTCGAAGCCGATCAGGTCGCGATCGGCGGGAAAGGGTGCGGCGACGAACCTACAAAACCCGCGAAAACGCGAGGCGGGATGTGTTCGACTACATCGAGATGTTCTACAACCCAATGCGCAAACACGTCAAAAACGGGATACTGTCGCCCGTAGAGTTCGAACGGCAGCAGAAAATGAAAGCCGATGGCGTCTAGAAAACGCGGGGCTATTCAAAGCTCCCTGACCGTGAAGCCGTGAAAATTACCTTCACCGCTGATGCGGAGCTCAAAGTTGCGCTGAACGACTGCGCTGAAATCTACCGTCAGGCTTACGGACAAAAGGAAATTGTGTCCTACCTGATCCCGTTCATGCACGCGTCCTTTATGGAGATAGACGCCGGGTTCAGGCGAGCGCGAAAACAACTTGCCGAACAGCAATCTCAATCTTTTCCGAACCAATCCTAGGAGACACTATGATGGCAACAATCGGAAGTTTCACCGCTACCAAAGACGGCTACAAGGGCACAATCCGAACGCTAACCATCAACGTCAAAATCAACATTGTCGCCAATGACAAGAAAGGTTCCGAAGGTGCGCCGGATTTCCAGGTCTACGGCGGTCGCGCTGAATTTGGCGCTGCGTGGAAATCGAAGACCAACGACCAGCAGTCCAGAGAGTGCCTAAGCGTGCTGTTGGACGATCCAAGTATTTCCAATCCAATCCGGGCAGCCCTTTTTGAGGAAGAAGGAACGGCATTCTTGGTATGGAACAGGCGTGAAGGATGATTGGCAGATTTGGGGCCGACTGCTGACTGTCTGGTTTTGGCAGTTGGATCAACAAAGCGGACATCGCAGCGGTGTCCGTGTGCTGGGACTTTTGGCCCGCTGCAGACTTTCGCTCCGTCACCAAACGACGGTTTTATGCAACAATTTTGACTATTCATGGCTCACTGGTCGTTTACTGAACAGCGGACTTTTGGTTTGGGCTCATCAGGTACCCTGACCGCACGCCAGCGTGGCAAACCCAAGCCCGGTTAACCTCGATGTTCTTCAAGAACCTTCTTGGCGACGCGGAAACATTCCAGGGATTGCGGAACGCCGCAATAGATGCCGACAACGTGGATGATCGCGCGGATCTCGTCCTTGGTGACACCATTGTTGATCGCGCCCCTGCAATGGATCTCCCATTCGGTCATTTTGCCCAGCGCCCCGATCATCGCAAGGTTCATTATGGAGCGGGTTTTGGCATCGATCACGTCGTCCCCCCAACCGAAACCCCAGCACCAGGCCGTCATGGCTTCCTGGAACGGCCGGGTGAAGTCGTCTGCTGCTTCCAGATTCTTTTCGACGTATTCGGCTCCCAGAGTGGCCTTGCGTTGTTCAAGGCCTTTTTCAAAAAGATCCTGGTCCATAATTCACCTCAGCTTGATGGCAACATTTTTGGTTTGAACGTAATTCAGAAGGGCTTCGCGACCCTTCTCCCGACCGTAGCCGGATTTGCCAAAGCCGCCAAAAGGTGTTTCGACACCGCCCGCATACCACTCGTTGACGAAGACCTGTCCTGCGCGAAGGCGCCGGGAGGCCTGCATCGCCCTGTCCAGATCTGAGGTGAAGACACCGGCAACAAGCCCATAGGGGGTGCTGTTGGCGATCTTAATGGCTTCGTCATCCTCGCGGAATTTCAAAACGGAAAGTGCCGGTCCGAACACTTCCTGCTGAGCGATCTTCATGTCCGGTGTGACATCTGTAAGGACAGTCGGTTCCAGGAAATAGCCCGGCCGGTTCATGCGATGTCCACCAGCTGCGATGCGTGCACCTTCCCGCTCGGCGTCGCTGACCATACCAGTGGCCCGTTGGCATTGCGCTTCGGAGATCATCGGGCCCATGTTCGGTCCGAAGTCCGGAAACTCCAGCCCGGGCCTGACGGTCAGGCTTCTGGCCTGATCGACCATTCCCTCGACAAGCTGATCGTGGACCTTCTCCTGGACGATCACGCGGGACATGGCGGAACAGACCTGACCCGCATTGAAGTAGATCCCCCAGCGCATATCGGACAAAAAGGCATCCAGATCGGCGTCGTCATGAACGATTGCTGCGGACTTTCCTCCCAGTTCCAGAACGCAGGGCACGACGTTGCGGGCTGCTGCTGTTGCAATGGAAACACCGGTTGCGACCGAACCGGTAAAGACGATCTGGTTGACATCCGGATGCGCTGCCAGCGCTGCCCCTGCCTCCCGCCCAAGACCGCACAGGATATGCAAGACCCCCTTGGGCAAGCCGCAGGCAATCGCGGCTTCGGCAATGAACCGGTTGGTCAAGGGATCGAGTTCTGGCGTCTTGACCACAACGGCGCATCCGACAGCCAGGGCGGCAGACAGGGAGCGCGCCGTCATTTCCATCGGATAGTTCCAGGGAATGATCTGCGCGGAAACGCCGAACGGCTGGTGGGTGGTAAAGTCGAAATAGCCGTCGCCAAGCGGGATCGACCGCCCCTCCATGGTCTCGGCCTGATTGCCGTAATACTCGAAATAACGCGCTGCGCCCTCGATTTCGAGGCGGGCCTCCCACAGCGGTTTGCCGGCCTCGCAGGTAAGGACGGGGGCAATCTCGTCGATGCGCTCAAGAAGATAGTCGCCCATCTGGCGCACGATCCGGCCGCGTTCCACCGGACGGAGACCAGACCAGCCACCTGTCTCGCTGAAGGCCTTCGCGGAGGCAACAGCACGATCTACATCCGCAGCATCCGCCAGTGCCTGTTCCGCCACGGGCTCGCCCGTTGCAGGGTCGAGAACGGCCAGCCGACCGGCGCCGCCGTCGCAAAAGTCGCCATCGATGTAATTGCGCGAGTAGGCGGGGATCTCTGTCACTGAGGTCTGGTCCTGTTTGCATAGAGCCGGTCACAATGAGGTTTCATGCGCCGGTAGACATGCTGCACCCGGTCAAGCGCCTCGGCGATCTCGACATATTTCCGCTTCTGGGGACGCAGGCCGGTCGAGTTCTTCAGGTTGGCATGAAAGGAACCGCCGTCCCACCAGCTGTATTGTCCCGTGTCGGCTCCGGGCTCCCAACTCAGGGCGTCTTCGATAAAGGGAATGTCGACCGCTTCGCAAAAAGCCTTGACCGTCAGGGCGGGTGCTTCAAGCAGGTCGCCACTGTCAACAACCGTGGGTCGCGTTCCGTTCAGCGCGGTGAGCAAATCATAGAGGGCACGCTGCTCCGGGAAGCCGACTTCCGCAGCATCGAATTCCGGCCACTTGGCATACATGGAGGTGATTGTCAGCGCCGGGTCCCGGATCAGGAAAGCGTGGGTGAAATGCAAAAGGAAGTCCGAGGGAGCCGCATCCCAATCGTGAGGCGGGCAGGTGAAGCCGGCCTGATGCGGAAACAGTTTCTGCTCCGGCGTCCACTTTTGCGGCATGTTCATCGAGGCGGCGGCGGCTTGGGACATCAGGCTTCCCGCATCCAGGCCTGCAAAGTCTTGATGGAATGTTCAGAGTTCACGCCGCAGCCGGGATCGAGAACGAGTGGTCCCGGCTTGTAGCCCCGACTGTGCAGGCCTTTGTGAACGGATTCCACCAGATAGATGTCTTCCTCCACGGTTGTTGACCGGTCCTGAACCGCGAGGCGGCGCACCACGTCTGAATCAACGCCATCGATCGTGTACCAGCCGCGCCAGACCGCCACGTGGTCCACGTCGACTGCACGCCAGTGATAGGTGTTGAGGATGTTGCCGGGATAGACCTGGAAGGAAAACAATGGCCACAGGAACCAGGAAGAGTAGTCGCCGGCGTGCTCGTTGGACTCCAGATCAATGTCATAGGTCATGCGCTCGAGATTCTGGCACTCTGTTGTGTGGCGCAGGCAATAACCCTGTGGCTGGATGTCATAGGTCTCGGGCTTGACGACACCCGAGGCGAAAGTGGGGTGGTTGATGGGGCAGTGGTAACATTCGGAATAGTTCTCGACGGAGACTTTCCAATTGCAGTTTTCTTCTATTTCCACCCATTCGAGCGGCCGCAACCTGTCGATATGCGGGACGAAGGCTTGAAGTTCATTTCGGACATTCGGAAACCAGTCGTCCATCGGCTTGGCGTCAGGATCGAGATTCACGAACAGGAAGCCGCAAAAGTCCTCGATACGGACAGAGGTCAGGCATATCTGCTTGCGATCGAAGCCCGGCACGGACCGGACATTGGGCCCGGAACGCAGGCGGCCGGTGAGTTCATAGGTCCAGCTGTGATAGGGGCAGACCAGAAGTTTGGTATTGCCTTCGCCCTGCACCAGCTGGTGAGCCCGGTGCTGGCAGACATTGTAATAGGCGTGCAGTTCTCCCTGCCTGTCCCGCAGACAGACGATGCTTTCACCTGCGATATCAATGGTGAAATAGTCACCGGGTCTTTCCAGAAGCGAGCTGTGACCCGCAAATTGCCACGTTCGCGCCAGCAATCCCGCCTTCTCGACCTCAAAATGCGCAGGGTCGGTATAATAATGTGCTTCAAGCGAGTGAATGAGCTGGCTGTGAACGTTCATGAGCGGTCCTTCCACTCTTCCTGGTAAAGTCCCATGGCGTGACGCCGATTGTGAAAACGCTCGATGCTGGCCACGACTTCCTCGGGCGCATCGGCAATGACAAGCGCAAGCAGTGTTTCGAGTAGGGCAATCGTCGAAACGGATGACGGAAAGAATTGTGGTGTTTCCGCATCGACGACAAAGGCATGATCGCTGCCTACAACAATGGGCGAAGCGGGGCTGTCGGATATCGCGATGATTGTCAGCCCCTGTTCCCGCGCGACTTCAACAGCGGCGACAACATCCGTCCTGTAGGGCTTGCAGGTCATGGCCAGGAGGACATCGTTCTTGTCCGCCCTCGCCAGGTCATCGGTTGCGACCGATCCCATGCGCGGGATGGTCCAGATCGTGTCGACGGCCATGTCCGCAAGGTAGGAGAAGTTGCGGGCGTTGGAATTGTTGACGCCGACACCAAGCACATAGGTATGCCGTGCATTGACGATGGCGTCGGCGGCCGCCTTCATCGCGTTGGCATTGGTTGAGGCAAAGGTATTCTCGATGTTCGAGATCGCGCAGGCCGCCATCTCGGCAAACAACTCGCCAAGCTGACCACCCTTGGCAAGCGACTGCAGCCAGCGGGCGCGATCGGGAAAATCGGTCCCCCTGCTGCGGATCGCTTCCCGGAAGGGATGCCGGAAATCCTCATAACCCTCGAACCCGGCGGAACGTGCCATGCGCACAAAGGTGTTTGGTTTGACACCGGCAGCGTCGGCGATCTCGCGGATTGAACTCACGCCGACATCATTCGGGTTTTCAAGCACATAACTAGCGGCCTTACGCAGTTCCGGGGTGAGCTCGTCCAGTTCGGATGCGAGTTCTTCCAGAACCGTTTGCGGGGCCTTCAGATCAGGTTTTGGTACGTTCATATCATTCATGATTGACGAGAGTACATTTGTACAATTACGCTGTCCATCGAAAAATCACCGGCCAGGGAGATACGTCGTGGCGGATACAGGAACCTCGAAATTGCCGTCTCAGGCACGTGTCGTCATTGTCGGCGGTGGCATTATGGGGTGTGGCCTTGCCTATCATCTGGCGCATGAGGGCTGCAGTGATGTCGTCCTCCTGGAAAAGGCGGAATTGACCTCGGGTTCGACGTGGCACGCTGCGGGCCAGATCACCCATTCCACGTCAAGTTTCGGGCTCGGTAAATGTGTCGGCTACAACATCGATCTTTATTCCGGCGCGCTGGAGGCCGAGACGGGTCAGTCGGTCACCTGGCATGGCTGCGGGTCTTTCCGGCTTGCCTATTCCGAAGATGAGATGGACTGGCTTCGGCACACGATGAGTGTCGGCCGGGCCCTCAAGTTTCCGATGGAGCTGGTTGGACCGGATCGCATCCGGGAGTCGCACCCGTTCTATAATCTTGATGGTGTTCTCGGGGCATTGCACACGCCCGACGACGGTCACGCCGACCCGTCCGGGATCACGCAAGCCCTGGCAATCGGCGCAAGGCAGCTCGGCGTAAAGATCATTCGCCGCTGCAGGACCACTGATATCAAGCAGCAGCCGAACGGCGAGTGGAAAGTGTCCACCGAACTCGGGGACATCACCTGTGAGCACGTCGTCAATGCCGGTGGCACATACGCCCGGCAGATGGGCGAGTGGAGTGGCCTGCAGCTTCCAATGACCTCCATGACTCACCACTATATCGTCACGGATACCGTGCCCGAATTCCTGGAACTCGACAAGGAACTGCCGGTCATCCGCGATGACAAGCTTGTGTCGGGTTACATCCGCATGGAGCAGAAGTCGGGTCTCATCGGCATATACGAAAAGGAAAACCCGAACACAGTTTGGCAGGATTTCTGTCCTTGGGAAGCCGAAAACGAGTTGTTCGAGGCCGATTACGACCGGATCATGCCGTGGCTCGAGAACGCCATGGACCGCATGCCGATTTTCGCCGAACTCGGTATCAAGCGCGAGGTCCATGGTGCGATCTCGCACCCGCCCGATGGCAATCCGCTCATTGGACCGGCGCCCGGCGTGAAAAACTACTGGTGCTGCTGTGGCACACAGATCGGCATCGGTTGGGGACCAGGTCTTACGCGCGAGCTGGCCCGCTGGATCGTGCATGGTTCGGCGGACATTTCCATGCGCGAATTCGACCCGCGCCGGTTCGGCGACTATGCCGACAAGGACTGGCAGGTAATCAAGGCGAAGGAAGATTATTGTCTTCGTCACGAGATTCCGTTCCCGCATTTCAATCGCCTCGAAGGCCGTCCGATCAAGCCAAGCCCGCTATACGAACGCCTCAGGGAAAAGGGCGCCGTCTACGAGGAAGTCTTTGGACATGAACGACCGCGTTGGTTTGCGCGTGGCGGCCTGGAGCAGCGCGACTATTACTCCTTCAAACGCGCTGCGTGGCACGACGTCGTCGCGGAGGAAATGCGTGCGGTCCGTCAAACCGCCGGGATCATGGACATTTCGGCCTTCACCAAGATTGAAGTGTCGGGGCCTGATGCAGAGGGCAGCCTTGACAGGCTGGTCGCCAACCGGTTGCCGAAGAAGGTGGGCGGTATTGCGCTTACCCAAATGCTGAACCGTCGCGGTCGCATCGAGATGGAGCTGACGGTGGTCAGACTGGCAGAGGATCGTTTCTATCTGGTCTGTGCCGCGTTCTTTGAACAGAGACTGCTGGATCACCTTGCACAGAACATTGATGCGGACGGCGTCACCTTGCGTAATCTGTCGACCGATTGGGGAGCCATGGCGCTCAACGGACCGCTCTCGCGCGAGATCTTGCAACCCAACACCTTGGCACCTCTGGACAACCATTCCTTCCGCTGGCTGACCGCGCAGGAAATTGAAGTTGCAGGCCGGAAGCTCTGGGCCTTCCGCATGTCCTACGCCGGTGAACTGGGATGGGAGTTACATGTTCCGCGCGAAGATATGCTCGCCGTCTATGACACGCTCTGTGCAACGGGCGAACCGCACGGCCTGACGGACTACGGCTCCTTTGCGATGAATGCGCTGCGCCTTGAAAAGGGTTTCAAGGGAGCCGGTGAACTCACCAACGAAGTCACGCTACCGGAAGCCGACGTGATGCGTTTCGTCAAACTGGACAAAGGCGACTTTCTGGGAAAAGCGGAAACCGAAGAAAGTGCCGGGTCTGAAGCGCTTCCCTGGGTCTGCGTCTACCTGGAAATCGAGCCGGACGGGATTGAGGATGGTCACGGCGGTGAGGCGGTCCTGCTCGATGGTGAAGCCGTTGGCGCGACGAGCTCGGTCGCCTATGGGCATACCGTCTGCAAGATCCTGGCCTTTGCCTATGTCAAACCGGAAGCTGCCATTCCCGGGAAGACGCTCGAAGTCGTTATCATGAACGGGACCCGCAAGGCCCGCGTGCTGGACGTCCCGGCCTATGATCCAGAAAGCATTCTGCCACGCACGGATGCACCGGTTGGAGTGGCTGCTGAATGAACGCACCGGCAACCATGAATGCCATTGTTCTGGAAGGGCATGGCGGTCTCGATCAACTGGTCTGGCATGAAGACTGGCCGGTGCCGGTGCCGGGCCCAGGCGAGGTCCTGATCCGGGTTGGTGCCTGTGGTCTCAACAACACGGATATCAACACGCGTTCGGGCTGGTACTCCAAAACCGTGTCTGACGCGACAACCGGCGGCGCTTATGACGAGGTAGACGAAAGCGATCCAACCTGGGGCGGTCGGCCGATAACATTTCCGCGCATTCAAGGAGCAGATGCCGTCGGTGTAGTGGTTGCTGTTGGCAATGGTGCGCCGGAGGATCTTCTGCAAAAGCGCGTCATGGTGGATTGCTGGCTGCGCGGCTGGGACGACCCGTTCAACCGGGACAAGACGGGATACTTCGGGTCGGAATGCGACGGCGGATACGCCCAATATGCCAAGGTTGATGCGCGCAATGTAGCTGCCATCCATTCTTCGCTGAGCGATGCGGAACTGGCGACCTTCTCCTGTTCCTACACCACTGCCGAAGGCATGCTCAGCCGGGCCAATGTGAGTGGGGATGATACGGTCCTTGTCACCGGTGCTTCCGGAGGGGTCGGTTCGGCCCTGGTCCAGTTGGCCAAACGGCGTGGCGCCACTGTTGTCGGGCTGGCGTCTCCGGCAAAACATGACGACCTACGCGCACTCGGAGCCGAAGTTGTTCTGGAACGGACTCCAGGGGATCTGAAGGCGGCGCTCAAGACAGCGATTGGCAATGACACTGTCTCTGTTGTCGCCGACATTGTCGGCGGCTCGTACTGGGGCACGTTGATTGATGCCCTGGAACGTGGCGGCCGCTACACCTGCTCCGGCGCAATTGCGGGCCCGATGGTCGATTTCGATCTGAGGACATTTTACCTGCGTGACCTGACCTTTACCGGCTCGACAGTCGTTGAACCGCATATCTTCAATGACCTGGTCGGTTACATCGAGCGCGGCGAAGTCCGGCCGGTCCTGGCGGCAACCTATCCGCTTGAGGAATTTCATGCGGCCCAGACCGCGTTCATCGAGAAGAGACACACGGGCAACATCGTGGTGTTGCCATGAAGATCTCCCGCATCTCTGTCTGGGCCGTGTCCCTGCCTCTTTCCAAGCCTTATTGGCTCTCCGGCGGCCGTTTGAAATTCGAGGAAATCGACAGCACCTTCGTGCGCCTTGAAACCGACACGGGCCTGGTCGGCTGGGGGGAAGGCTGCCCGTGGGGGCACACCTATCTACCGGCGCACGGATCGGGTTTGCGGGCGGCTCTTGGTTTGCTCGCACCGGCGCTGATCGGGCGTGACCCAAGGGCGCTGGACGACATCAATCGGCTCATGGACGTCACCTTGCCGGGGCACCCTTACGCAAAGTCACCGCTCGACATTGCCTGCTGGGATTTGCTCGGCAAAGCAAGTGGCCAACCGCTCTGGCGTCTCCTGGGTGCAGAAGCTGCCGCGCCGGTGGACATCAATTCTTCCATTTCTACCGGGTCACCGGAGGAGATGATCGCCGATATCAGAACAGCGAGCGAGCTAGGTTACCGAACCCACTCGGCCAAGATCGGAGGCAGTGACTTTGCAGCCGATATTGAACGCATCGAAGCCATTTCACGGACCCTGCCAGAGGGCGAACAAGTCACTTTCGATGTCAACCGGGCGTGGACCCCTGGCGTTGCGCTGCAGGTTCTGAATGCGGTCGGTGCAAGGGACTGGATCGAACAGCCCTGTGAAACCCTGGATCAGTGTGCTGTGGTCGCAGCGCAAGTGCCCCAACCGATCATGCTGGACGAGTGCCTGCACACCTTCCAGGACCATCTGGATGCCTGGAGACGCAACGCCTGCCAGGGCGTCAAGGTCAAACCCAACCGTGTCGGCGGCCTGACAAGGGCCCGGCAGATACGCGACTTCGGTGTTTCCGTCGGCTGGCAGATGCATATCGAGGATACCGGCGGCAGTGCCTTTGCAGATACGACCGCCCTGCATCTGGCAGCTTCAACGCCAGAGGTCAACAGGCTGGCCAGCTGGCTTTGCCACGCGCACCTGTCGCGCGACCCCGTGCCCGACCAGGGCGGGCGGAACAGAAACGGCCTTGTTCAACTGTCCGAAACACCGGGTGTCGGACTGAATCCGGACCCGGGCCTTCTTGGAGACCCCGTTGCTGTTTATGGAGGCGAGTAGTGACAAACTTTCCCGATTTCCGCATTTCCGGACTAACACTGTGGCGGGTGCCGCTGACCAGCCACGAGACCTACAATATGGCCTCGGGCAAAACCTGCGCAACGGTCGACAGCATGGTGCTCCGGATCGAAACCGACCAGGGGATCTCCGGCTGGGGTGAAGTCTGCCCGATCCCGCATTACCTGCCGGCCTATGCCAACGGGGTCGCTCCGGCTCTGGAGGAACTGGCGCCGGTGCTGATCGGTGCCAACCCCGTGGGCGTGGACGCCCTGATGGCGGCCTGCAAGTCGCATCTTCTGGGCCACCCATACGCGCAGTCCGCGATCGACATTGCGCTTTGGGACCTGACGGGAAAAGCCTGCGGTGTGCCGGTCTATACGCTTCTGGGCGGTCAACAGAACCAGGACCTGCCGCTCTATCATTCCATAACCTGCATCGCGCCGGAGGAGATGGCCCGGATCGCAAAGGAAGCGATCTCTGCCGGCATGCGCCAGATCCAGGTCAAGCTCGGAGCTGATGACAACTGGGAGGCAGACGTTGCACGCCTGCGTTTTGTGCGGGAAGCCGCCGGTGCTGGCCCTCTTGTCTATGGCGACTGGAATTGCGGTGCGTCCCGGTTGGATGCCACCCGTGTCGGGCGTGCTGTCTCAGATCTCGACATCATGCTGGAACAGCCCTGTGCAACACTTGAAGAATGCGCGGCCGTGAGACACGCGACAAACCTGCCGATGAAGCTGGACGAGAATGCTCACGACACGGCAACGCTCCTGAAGGCCTATGAACTGGGGTGCATGGATGCTGTCGCCCTGAAGCTCAGCAAGTTCGGTGGCATCTCTGAGCTTCGACGGGCCCGGGACCTTTGCCTCTATTTTGGTGCCCGGATGTGTATCGAGGACACCTGGGGCTCGGATGTGGCAACAGCGGCGGCGCTGCATGTTGCGGCCGCTACACCGCCGAAAGCCATCATGAACGTTTGTGATTTGTCGGGCTATGTCAGCCCGCGTATTGATGCCGATGCTCCCGTTCGCTCCAAGGGGCGGATTTCGCCGCCGGTCGGACCTGGCCTCGGTGTCTGGCCCGATGCGGATGCGCTCGGGGTGCCTGTTCTTTCCATTGCCGCCTGAGGAGGGCGTATCCATGAAAACCTCGATCTCTCAACAGGATTGGAAAGACCGCGCGGCGCAGGTGTTGCCCGCGGCCGGTTTCGGCAATTTCGATCCGGGCCTCATCATTCGCGAAGGCAAAGGATCACGCGTCTGGGATGAGGACGGAAACGAGTTCATCGACTACCTCATCGGCTCGGGTCCGATGCTGGTGGGCCATGGCCACCCGGAAGTACTGGAGGCCGTTCAGGAGCAGCTGGGCAAGGGCCTGACGTTCTTCACCAGCAATGCACGCGGCATCGAGCTGGCGGAGGTGCTGGTGGAAGCGGTGCCATGTGCAGATCAGGTGCGGTATGTCTCCACAGGCGGTGAGGCGGACATGTATGCCATGCGCCTTGCGCGGGCGCATACCGGACGCGACAAGATCCTGAAATTCGAAGGTGGCTATCACGGAATGTCCGGCGAAGCATTGATGAGTCTCGCGCCAACACAGCTGGTCAATTTTCCGCAGGCGGTCCCAGACTCTGCCGGAATTCCGGACGGCGTTCGCGACAATATGCTGATTGCCCCGTTCAACGACGTCGCCTTCGCAACCTCGCTGATCGAGGAACGCGCCGCCGAGATTGCCTGCATTATCGTGGAGCCTTTGCAACGCCTGATCCCGCCTGAGGAAGGGTTTCTGCTGGCCTTGCGCAATCTTGCCACGAAGCATGGCATCGTTCTCGTATTTGACGAGGTTGTAACCGGCTTCCGGTTTGCGTATGGCGGTGCCCAGGAATATTACGGGGTGGTACCCGACCTGTGTACGCTTGGGAAGATCATCGGCGGCGGATTTCCCCTGGCCGCGATTGCAGGAAAGTCTGAAATAATGGCGCACTTCGACAAATCTTTGGTCGGAGCGGAGGGGTACACATTCCAGGTCGGAACGCTCAGCGGGAATCCTGTTGCAAGCGTTGCCGGCCTCAAAACACTGGAAATTCTGAAACGTTCCGGTGCATACGAGACCCTGCGCCGAAATGGCGAGAGGCTCATGCAGAGTTTCAGAACCCACCTGGAAGCAGCCGGCGTGGCACATAAGATTGTTGGTGAACCGATGCTGTTTGACGTGGTTTTCACTGACCGCCCCGTCAGGAGTTACCGGGACATGTTCAACAACGACACCGCAAAATCGAAGGCATTCAACACAAACCTCAGGTCGAATGGCATCCTCAAGCCGGACAGCAAGCTTTATGCACACCTGGCTCTCACCGAAGAAGATCTTGAGCAGACCGATGAGGCACTGGCCAAAGCGGCACAAGCATGTGAACAGGCTGGCTCGGCAAATCAGATTTGAGGCCACTCAACGATTTGGAGGTCGATCGGACTTCATCCAAAAATGTTGGATCTGAGAGCTCATAGATTGTCGCTGGTCTGTCCCGAAGCGCATCGAGTGAAAAAAAGAAGGCCAAAATTCTACTACGACTTAAGCCTATTCTGAGCACCCTTTCCAGAAACCAGCATTGGCATGCAAGGCTCCTTCTATCACCAATCCGATTGCGGTCCAGTTTCGGACATTCCAACAACGCACAGCAAAAGTCCGCTCCCCGCCCTCCTGTGAATTTGGTCGCTCACGGCCCGGAGCGGTCGCTAGTATCCATCGCGGGGAAAGTCGGAAACGAGCCCATAGTCACCGATGCTGCGCGATGCACGGATGTCGGCTTCACGGAAAACCACAGACTTGCGGGCCCTTTTACTTCCCGACATGCCTTGCTTCTAGCAGTGTCATTCGGGGTACTCCGGACCTGTTCGAGAAACGCAACCGAATTTCCATGGGCTATTTTGGCTACTTGAAATCGACGTAGCCGTGCGCGCTGGCGTGGCGTTTCAATGCTCTGCATGCCTCTGCCCACGATTGGTCCTTGTCGTCAAACGCTGAACGCAAGTATGCCCATGTCATGCGCTGGACGACTGCCATGCGGTCGGGGTCCTCGTCACTTGTTTCTTTGGCATCATAGCCTGAAACGCCACCGAGCCCGTGTTTTCCGCCAATCAGGGTCAGCATCGCGTCCGCGCCGGGACTCTCGCGGAAGGGATCCTTGTACCAATCCGCGCCACGCACCGTGAGGTGTGCGGCCACGTCGGCGTCACCGGCAACCACCAGAGTTTGTGTAGTCATATGAGAGAAGTCCGGGTTCAGAGCCGAATAGTTTTCCTTTGCGTTATCGCTTAGGCTGTCACCACCGTTTCCCGGGGCGGCCAAAAGGACGCCGGCCGTAATCCGCGGCTCGATCATGTTGACGTCTGTTGCTTCCGGGTCTTTTGGGTCGGTCAGCCGCGCGCCAAGCAGCATACCAACGGTCTGCCCGCCCAAGGAATGCCCTACTGCTGCGACTTTTCTATGATCAAGGCGTCCGGCGATGGTGGGAACCAAAGCCTCGATGTCATCAAGGTGATCCAGGATTATCGACATGTCCTTGACACGCGAGCGCCAGAACAGCGGACCGCCCGGCGCGTCGGAGGGCAGTCCGGCGACCTTTGCATTCACGTGGGTTGGCTGGATCACAACAAATCCATGCCCGGCATAGAAATTCGCAAGCGGGCCATAGCCGTCCTTTGATGGAATATAAAGCGAGGGCCCATGCCCGTGCGACAGCAGGATGATCGGCAGGTTGCGCCCCGTTGCGGGCGCTGTGATGCGCATTTCCAAAGGCACGCAGCGATCTGGCGCCTCCAACGTCACGGGGCTGATGGAAATGGTCTGCGTCGGGTCATTGATTGGGATATGACGGGCGTCGGTGATGAGGTTGTTCATGGTTTCATTGTCCGTTCTGGCAAAAAAACTGGTCAAGTGCGTCGTGTTGAAGTAAATAAACGGAACGACGCTCCGTATACAGATACGGAACGATGTTCCGATTGTCAATATTTAACGGATCAGCGTTCCGTTTGATTGTTCTTGGAGGATTCATTGAGCGACGAAACAACAATTCCAGCCGATGGCGCAAAGCCCGCGATGACAAAGGAAAAAAGGGTGCGCGCCGATGCACAGCGCAGCACAGACGCCCTATTGGAGGCTGCCAAGAAGGTATTTGCGACATCCGGTGTTGATGCTCCGGTTCGCGAAGTTGCCGAGAGGGCAGGCGTGGGAATCGGCACCGTCTATCGCAACTTTCCAACGCGGTCAGATTTGATCGCCGGCGTCTTTCGCCGCGAGGTTGACGCTTGCGTGGCCGAAGCGACCACCCTCGCCAACACGCATCCCCCGTGCGACGCTCTGTCCTTGTGGCTGCATCGCTATACGCAGTTCATCGCGACGAAGAAGGGGCTCGCGTCCGCCCTGCATTCCGGTGACCCGGCCTTTGCGACGCTGCCGGATTACTTTCGCGAGAATTTTGAACCCGCCCTCGCCGCGTTGCTCAATCAAGCCGCGGATGCGGGAGACATCGGTGGTGACGTTGAGCCCTACGACTTGCTTCGCGCCATCGGGAACCTTTCTGTTGCGTCTGGCGCGGATGGGGCAGCCCACATTCGCCGCATGGTCGATCTGTTGATTCAGGGGCTGCGATACAATGGGTCAGCACCCTAATCAGCGTCTTGTTTGCGCAGATCTTCGCTCAGCATGTCAATGAAACGGCGGACCCGCGCGTCGAGAAGACGCTTGTGTGGAAAGAGGGCGACGATAGGAACCGCGCCGAACTTCACGCGCGGCAGAACATGTTCGAGGCGGCCTTCCGCGATGTCCTGGCCCACCATGATCCGCGTCAGCAGCGCGATACCGCGCCCTGCCAGTGCCGCTTCTCGAAGGGCTTCGCCGCTGTCGCACCTCAGGCGAACGCGTCCCTGGACGCGGAACGCCGTCTCGTCCTCCTCGTGCAATATCCAGCTTTGCCGCTCATGTCCGCTTGCAAACTGTAGAAGGTCGTGGCGGCTCAGTTGTTCTGCGTTCAATGGCCTTTCGCGCGTCTCGAAATAGGACGGAGCGGCACAAAACAGCGTCTCGCTTCTCAAGAGCGTCCGGACGACGAAACCCTGTTCGGGCGAACTCACCGCAATGCGGATCGAAAGGTCGAAGCCGGTTTCAACAACGTTGTCGACGCGGTCAGAGAAGCTGATCTCGATTTGCGTTTGTGGCCAATGCTCCAGGTAGCGGTAGACAGTTGGAAGCAACAAGCGACGTCCAAGGCCATCTGGCGCAGTGATCCGCAGCGTGCCGCGCGGCGTGGTGGGATTGCCCGCGACACTTTCATCGGCGGCCTCGATGGCCGCCCGGACGGCCTGTCCATGCTCATAAAGGCTACGGCCCTCCTCGGTAAGATCGAGCGCGCGCGTGGTGCGGTTCAGCAGCCGGACCCCATAGCTGTCCTCCAGTCTGGCGACCGCTTTCCCTGCAGTTGAACGCGTCAGGCCAAATGCCTTGCCGCCAGCAACGAAACTCCCGGTTTCGACCACCGAGAGAAAGACAAGGATATCGTTCACCTTCGATCCAGTCATTGACCCAAAGTGTAGCACACGGATCGCTACTGAGGCGAACCCTGTTCGCTCTGCTGCAGATCTATGTCTTTGGGCATGACAGCCAAAACAGGAGAAACACATGTCCGCTTCAATTGATCGTATGAACCCGCCCGCCCTGCCTGATGCAGGTAATGTCGGGTATTCCCAGATTTCCATCACACATCCTGCGCCTCTGGCGTTCGTGTCTGGCCAAGTAGCCTGGAGTGCCGATGGGACGCCCGCGCCCGCATCTCTGGCAGAGCAGACCGCAGTCGTGGTCGCAAACCTGCAAGGGGCGCTGGATGCACTGCAAGCATCGCCGGACGACATTGTTCAGATGCGTATCTACGTGACCGACCTACGGCCCGAGACGCAAGAGATCGCGATGACCGAGATCATGCGCTTTCTGCGTGGCGCACAGCCAAGCCTCACCGGCATCGGCGTTGCCGCACTGGCCGGTCCCGACTTGCAAATAGAGGTGGAAATGGTGGTGCAGGTCGCTGCCTGACCGAAGCTCATGAAAGGCACCAAGATGGCTAAACCTACCCAAAACTAACCTGAACCAACCCGACGAGAGGTGCTGCTGACCGGTGCAGTCGCTTCCACAGCAACCTTTCTGTCGACGGTCGCGTGCGCACAAACACAACGTGAAATCAAAGGAGTTCTAGAAATGTCGACCTTCACAACAACCGACGGCACTGAAATCTTCTACAAGGACTGGGGTCCGAAGGACGCTCAACCCATCTTTTTCCACCATGGCTGGCCGCTGAGCAGTGATGACTGGGACAACCAGATGCTGTTCTTTGTCTCCGAGGGCTACCGCGTCATCGCCCATGATCGACGCGGGCATGGCCGCTCTAACCAGACGGATATCGGCCATGACATGGATACCTATGCCGCCGATGTGGCCGAACTTATCCAGGAACTGGACCTGCGAAATGCGGTTCATATCGGCCATTCCACTGGCGGCGGCGAAGCTGCCAGATACGTAGCGCGCGCCGAAGCGGGACGGGTGGCCAAGGCCGCTTTGCTTGGGGCCATCCCGCCCTTGATGCTGAAAACGGACGCCAATCCTGATGGCGTTCAGATGGAGGTGTTCGACGGCTTCCAGTCAGCCCTGATCGCAAACCGTGCGCAATTTTACCTCGATGTGTCGTCCGGTCCCTTCTTTGGCTTCAACCACGACGGTGCCGAAGTCAGTCAGGGCCAGATCCAGAACTGGTGGCGCCAGGGCATGATGGGCAGCGCGTCTGCGCATTATCAGTGTATCGAGGTTTTCTCTGAGACTGATCAGACAGAGGACCTCAAAGCAATCGATGTGCCTGTTCTGGTCATGCACGGCGAATATGACCAGGTTGTGCCGATTGCCAACTCAGCACACAAGGCGGTCAAGTTGCTGAAAAACGGGACGCTGAAGACCTACGAAGGTCTGTCACACGGTTTCTTTGCTACGCATCCCGACCTTGTTAATGCCGATCTGCTGGCGTTTATCAATGCCTGATTTCGATTTGCTGCGGAGGACCTTTCTTCCGCAGCAGAGCAAAGGCAGCCGTTGGCGCAGCCGCAGCGAAGGGGCATTCCGTCCGCAGTGCAGCCCTTGTGCGGATTGCAGCATTAAGCCTGCTTCGAGTTCGAAGCGGACTCCCGTTGTTGGTGTTCTTGCTCCTCGAACTTGACCCATGAGTTTGATTTGCAACAGACTGGTCTGGAAAGGGGAAAACAGTTGGAAGCCAGTCTCCATCGTTCAGGATTTCTCATCCGACCCAGCTTGGCAGAGGACCGATTGGAGGTTGCTGAGCACATATTTGGAGACGTCGAAGTAGCCAAAACCCTTGTCCACAATGTATCGTCGCCCGAAGGTGCATTGGCTGCGACGGACGCATGGATTGACAATCTTGCAGCTGACGGGAAAAACAATTCTGGCAATCCGGTGTACACTGGTCTTTGGACCATCCGCGACGCAGCCAATGACAATCAGTTTGTCGGAATACGCGGTGTGTTTGTCGCACCGGGACTTCCAAAAAATTCAGTTGCGACCTTTGTTGCAATCGCTCGAGCATACTGGGGAAATGGCGTTTCGGGCGATTCCTCGATCTTGCTTTGCCAACAAGTGTTTGAGAAATCTGACGTAGAAGCGATCTACACACGTGTCTGGCCCAAACTGAATCCGGCGAGCGATGCAGTTCAACGCCGTTTGGGTTTCGTGCCAGCCGAACGACATACTCTCAGGGATACATTTGGTGAGCAGCGGATGCTGGAGGTCCTGGACTTTGATCTTTGGCGGGCGTCAAGGCTCCAAAATGATGAGTTCAACGAGACTCTCCGGCAATGTTCGATACGGATCGGGCAACTTGCGGCAGAAGACTTGCTTGAGCCTGAAACTGCAGTAGCGCAACTTATTTCAGCGCTACCCGAAGCACTTTCGCGATCCGAAGATGTTCAGGCTCAGGTGGTTGATGACTTGCGACTGGGATTATTAAACCCCGCTTGGGCAAGCTATCGAATGTCTCGCGATGCATGGGGCATGATGAAGGGCAGCTGAACGGCTTGATTTTTGTGATTACTGAACGACGGATTTGTCCGCGTTGTTGCTGTTGGTTCCATCTGCAGCGAAAGCCTGCTTCGAGCCAATTCCGTTGAAAAACCCCCGTGTTTCGCATGTTTGAAGGAACATTTGAGTTCCGGTGGCGAGGTCCCGTCGTTGCGCGCGGACTTGTCGATAACCGGGATATGCGGGGCGATCCCGCGTTGACGCTCCAACCAATCGAGCATGTGGCCAGCACCATCGGCGGGTTCAGCGATCAGGCGCTCGGGTGTCAGATCAAACCTGTCGTCCACCGGTCTATCATGGTGCGCACCGCGCCGAGTTCGGCTTGCCGGATTGAGCGCGTGGCTTCGACATCCAAAATGATCGAATGATCGGTATCGATCAGATAGTTTGCGGAATAAACGAAGTAAGCAGGGCCGCCGCGTGCGCCGGTCCACTGGGTTGCCGGGTCGGAATGAGAGGTAAACTTAGGCCCCACCGGACTGGCTGCGCCGAAGGCTTCATCATCCAGCGTTTCCAGATATTCCCGCACTGCACGCGGTGCATCGGCAGGATCAATCTTGTCAGGCTCCCAGTCCGCTTGCGGTATGGAATTCTGCCGGTTGGCATCTGCCTGGATCAGACTGGCATCGGCCGCAAGTCGTTGCCCACTGACCAACCCTTCCTCAATGCAACGGGCCACGACCGTTTCAAAGACATGCCGCAACAGATCACTGTCCCGGAACCGTCCGTGGCGGTTCTTCGAGAAAGTCGAGTGGTCCGGTATTGGATCGCGCAGATCAAGGCGGCAAAACCGGCGGTAGGCCAAGATTGAGATGGACTTCGTCGCACAGCCGACGCTCGGAGCGGATCCCCATCGTGTAACCGACCAGCAGCATACGGATCAGCAAACCGATTCCCACACCGAGGAGGATGGCAGGGGGGAATCGGTAGATCGGTATCCACAACCATCTTGGCCATGAATACCGCTGCGGCTCCGGGGATCGCCGCGACTGAAAGATCAATTTCTGCGGTGAGCAGAACGAAAACCAAACCGAGTGCAATGATCCCTGTCACTTTGGATTGGATCAGCAGGTTATTGAGATTGCGACTGGTCAGGAACACGTCGGACTGAAATGCGAAGAAGATCAACGACCTAACCAGAGCGGCACCATGACCTTCTCATAAATTTCCGGTTCATTGCCCTGGAGTTGGAAGGTCGTGTTCAGATCTTCCCGGGTGATTCATCGCAACTTCAACTCTATCAGCCCTTGCGGAACAATCGCGTCAATCACCGTCAATTTAACCGTAGAAGCATTCCATCCATTTTCGAAATTCGGTATCCGCAAGAAATGCCAGCCGGTGGCGCAAGCATCGGCCTTGCGCAGACAACGCAACAAATCGCAACAAACAAACGCTTGCCGCCCGAATGGAAACGAATTGATGACGGCCAAAGCGATCACTTGTCTTCAACGCATCAGCGGTCTCGAGCAGTTGTCGCGCGCAAGGAACTCAACTCTCCAGAAGACGCTTTAACGAGATGACGGCGGCAGAAGTCCGATTTTCCACGCCAAGTTTCCCAAATATCCGATCAAGATGCTTGTTCACCGTTCGCGGGCTCATCTCAAGTATCGCCGCAATTTCCTTGTTGGACTTTCCGTTTGCGATCCACATCAGGACCTCGGCCTCACGCTCGGTCAGGTCAAATGACTTTCTCAAGATGTCGGAGGGCCGGCCGTCGACCATTTCTGCAACCCGCAGGAGATGTTCGCCGGAACTGATTTGCCCGGCATAACTGAAACGCAGTTTTGTACCGCCCATGGTGGTCACGACATCATTGGAGACATGCGCACCCCTGCCTGCTTCGATGAGGTAATTTCGCAGCCATTCGACTGTGTCTTGTGTCAATTGACCAGAGGGGACCTCGCCTTGACGCCAACTGTCGTCGATTAGAGCCATGGCTTGCGTGGTTGCCCAACAGATCGCTCCAGAAAGATCGACTGAAACCAAGAAACGCCCGGATGCATCAAGTGCCACATGCGCACTGTGTGAATTTCGCGCATTCGCAATGTGAACACGCAGTCTTGCAATCAGTTCTTCCGGATCTACCGGCTTTGTAATGTAGTCTACTCCGCCAGATTCCAATCCTCGCACAATATGTTCTGTCTGACTTAGTCCGGTCATAAAGAGTACCGGCACGTCGCGAAGCGCTTCGTGCCGCTTTATCTGCTTGCTGGTCTCGAAACCATCGAGTTCCGGCATGACAGCGTCCATCAATATTGCGCTTGGCGTCACTTTGGTGGCGATGTCGATCGCCTTCCGGCCATCCTGAGCCACCAGCACTGTGTAACCGGCCTCTTCCAATGCACTGGTCAGCATGCCCAGGGACGCAGGAGCATCGTCAACTACAAGAACGGTTTCACTTGGACTAGGAGCATTCATGATCATGTCCAAGCCCTTCCAGTACCTTGTCATATTGAGTGAGGTCGAATTCGCGGATCAATCGGCGCATATGGTCAACAAAGTCTGCTGCATTCGGTTCATGTGCCTCTATGTCGTCAAGTTTGGCGCGAATGCCGCGAACGTATCCGAGGCTGCTCAGTTGTTTCAGCATTTCCAGGCTTTCTATGGAAGGTAGGGCGTTTTCACGGAATACTTGCCCGGAAGCCAAAGTCGGGAAATGTAACTGTGCGCGCTCCTTGGACGGCGTCGTCCGCCAGACGAGCTTCAGGCCTTGTTGAAGCTTGTCCTGGAGATCCTGCAATCGGATGGGTTTCACCAGATAGTCATCATGAAAAATCCTATGCAGGGGATCGCGACCGCTCTCGTCCGCATTTGCGGATATCATGATGATCACCGCATCGCTGTGACCGTTTTCACGCAACATTCTTGCGAGTTCCCAACCGCTCATGCCTGGCATGCTGATATCTAGGAGAAATACGTTCGGTCTTTCAGTCTCGACATTTTCCAGACAGGCTTGGCCGCTGGCAGCAGTCAGAACCTTGAAACCAAGCGGATTTAAGAAGTCTTGAATAAGAGACCGTTGAGCCGCGTCATCGTCAACGACCATCACGGTCTGGATCGCGCCTTCATAGCCGCTGACGCGCTTTTCGTCCTGCACGGCTTCCCTGGGAGCATTGGCTGCGCTCAAAAGAATGCGCACCTTAAAAGTACTGCCCACTCCTTTTTCGCTCTGGACCTGAATGTCGCCACCCATGATTTCGCTCAACAGCTTGGTAATCGTCAAACCGAGGCCGGTTCCAGGCACGCTTGCACTGCCTTCTTCTTCGATCCGTTCGAACGGGTTGAAGATGCGATCAATATTTTCCTCGGCAATGCCTATACCAGTATCCACGATCGAAAATTCGGCGACCTGGCTGTGATAGTTCACAACAAGGCTTACGCTCCCGCGTTCCGTCGATTTTATTGCGTTGGACAAAAGGTTTATCAGAACTTGTCGTAACCTCTTTTCGTCACCAAAGACAAATCGCGGCAGATTATCGGCGGGCAGGAACGCGAATTTCAGCGCCTTCGCATCGGTTTGCAATCGAAACATGTCAACGATCTGGGTGAGAAACTCATGCAGGTTAAAGCGTTCCCGATAAATGGTCAGGTGACCTGCCTCGATCTTTGAAATGTCGAGCAACCCTTCAATCAGACCGGCCAGATGGTCGGCGGAGTGCTGAATGACTTTGACCGCATCCCGGCGATGCGCAGGGATCGTAGGGTCTTTGCGCAACAGCTGCGCATAGCCCGCGATCGCGTTGAGAGGAGAGCGCAATTCGTGACTGATTCCCACCACGTATCTGCTCTTGGCCTGATTGGCTGCTTCGGCCGCTTCCTTGGCTTTCTGAAGTTTGGAGTCGGTTCGCTTGTGCGCCCGGATCTCTTTCATCAACAGGCCGGTCTGACGCCGGGTCTCTTCATTGGCGAACTTTCGGCTTTCATGAACCAGAACGAAAAGCCATGCCATGACCCCGGAGATCAGCAACAATATAAAGAATACCTGGGTCAAGGCTCTCGCGACGCCTTGCTTCCCATCCAATGTCGGTTGCGTCCCCGCTTCCACAAAAACGAGATAGAGGATCCCGCCAAGCAAGGCCGTTGAGATCAGCATGACCCCAAGATAAATACCCACACGCGACCCGAGCCATGCGGCGGTCTGGGAAGGCAGCATGGCATGCAGCAACGAGGAAATCTGGTCGCCCCATCGGGCATTTTCCTTACAATCGTCGTCACATCGGGCATCCAAAGAGCAACACAGGGAGCAGATTGGACCCGTGTAAACGGGGCAATGAGTCATATCCTCGTGCTCAAACGTGTGTTCACAGATGCAACACTGGATCTTCTGCTTCTTCTCGCCGGTTTTCGAAACCAATTCCACAGCTTCCCGGGCGATGTAAAAACGCCCTTTGGTCACGTAGGCGATAAACGGCGCCAACAAGATTGCAGTGAACAGAGCGATATAGCTTGCGAGCGCATGTGCCGTCTGGCCGAAAAAGCCGGAGTAGGCAACAAATGCGATAACGCTGGCCGCGGTCATCGAACCAAGCCCAACGGGATTGATATCGTAGAGATGGGCTCGCTTGAATTCTATGTAAGGCGGGCTCAAGCCCAGGGGCTTGTTGATCACAAGATCGGCGAACAGTGCACCGATCCAGGCCACGGCGACAATCGAATAAAGCCCCAGTGTCCGCTCGAGGGCCTTGTAGACCCCCAGTTCCATCAGAGTAAGAGCGATGACGACATTGAAAACGAGCCAGACAACCCGGCCCGGGTGACTGTGTGTCAACCGGGAAAAGAAATTGGACCAGGCAATCGAACCGGCATAGGAGTTGGTGACGTTGATCTTGATCTGACACACGACAACAAAAATACCGGTCAGAGCAATCGCGACTTCGGGTGTGGTTACCTTGCTGAAGGCGACCAGATACATGTGTGTCGGTTCAACGGCCTTGTCTGGCTCGAGACCGCTCTGAAGCGCGACAACGACAAGAAACGACCCCATCAGCAATTTGAATATACCGACGACAATCCAGCCTGGACCCGCCGCTAGAAGCGCGAACCACCAACTGGCACGACGTCCCTGTCTTTGCCGAGGCAGAAATCGAAGGAAGTCGACCTGTTCTCCAATCTGGGCGATCAGTGAAAACAGCACGGCGCTGGCAGCGCCGAAATAGAAGAGCTCGAACTGGCCATCCTCATTGCCAAACCGGCCCGAAAAACGCTGCCAGTCCTCAATGGGTGCCACCCCCTGCCATGCCAGGAACGCAAATGGAACCAGTTGGAGAATGATCCAAAGAGGTTGCGTATAGACCTGCAGACGGCTGATCAGCGTGATCCCGTAAATCACCATCGGGATAACGATCAATGAACAGATCAGGTAACCGATATTGAGCGGGATCCCCAGGAACAGCTCGAGTGCCGTTGCCATGATCGCCGCTTCCAACGCGAAAAAAATGAAAGTAAAGCTTGCATAGATCAGCGAAGTAACAGTTGAACCTATGTACCCAAATCCTGCACCCCGGGTCAGCAGGTCAATGTCTACTCCGTACTTTACTGCATAGTAGGATATCGGCAATCCGGTCACGAAAATGAGTAAGCCGACGAACAGTATGGCGGGGACTGCGTTGGAGAACCCATAGTTATATGTAATCGCAGCTCCAATCGCCTCGAGAGCGAGAAACGAAATGGCACCGAGTGCCGTGTTCGCAACCCATATGGGTGACCAGCGTCTGGCGCTCTTTGCCGTAAAGCGCAGGGCATAGTCTTCCAAGGTCTGGTTTGCGACCCATTGGTTATACGTTCTGCGCGAGCGGACAACTCGTTGATAACCTGCCATATACCCCCGCCTTGCTGTCGCCGTTCAATTTGTCGCTCAGATTTTGTGCATTGCAACCTTATGATCGCACTTCCTCGCTCAATCTCGCAGCAACAAATGCTCTCACGTAAACAAATATCTTTGTATTCCGTTTATTTTTGCAATTTTCATGCCTGTTTTGGCAATTATATTTTTTACGTTCTATAATTTTGAAATATTTTCCTGAAAGCGGCAAAACTAAACATGATCTAAAACAGTATTTTATTTGTTCATTTTAGAATACTCCATTTTATCACGCTACTAGGCAATCAAATACTCTGACATGAATTTACAGATCAGGGAATCAGTCAATTGACCCACAGCAACTGACGCATTGCGGCACTGCACAATTTTCGGAGAGATTTAGGCCATGCAGCGGCGCTCGAGGGAGCCCTGCTACAACTTCAAACCAGACAGGGGTCCAAGTATGCGACGCGTGAAAGACGTTATTCAAAGCCGGTTGTCCCGGCGGTCACTCCTTGCCGGGACGGCGGCTGCGGCAATACTTGCTGCGAGCAGTTCCATCGCCCCCACATTCGCTGACGAAGTGAATACCACAGGACTTGCCGTCACTGATGACACGGTCACGGTAGGCATTCTCCATTCCGTGACAGGCACAATGGCAATCTCCGAAACGGGATCGGTGCAGGCTGAAAAGTTGGCAATTGAGCAGATCAACGCCATGGGCGGCGTATTGGGACGAAAAATAGAATACACACAGGAAGACGGCGCTTCAGATTGGCCGACATTCGCAGAAAAAGCCAAGAAATTGCTGGTGAATGATAAGGTCGCAGCAGTATTCGGCTGCTGGACTTCGGCCTCGCGCAAAGCAGTATTGCCAGTCTTCGAGCAGTATAACGGTATGCTTTATTATCCGACGTTTTACGAAGGTCTCGAGCAATCGCCGAATGTTATCTACACGGGCCAGGAAGCCACGCAGCAAATCATCGCCGGGATTGACTGGGTAGCGAAGGAAAAAGGTGCCAAAAGCTTCTATCTGCTGGGCTCTGATTACATCTGGCCGCGGACATCCAACAAGATTGCGCGCAAACACATTGAAAAACTCGGTCACAAGGTCGTCGGTGAGGAGTATTATCCCCTTGGCCACACCCAATTCAATTCGGTGATCAACAAGATCAAGCTCAAAAAGCCCGATGTCATCTACGCGATTGTCGTCGGCGGTTCCAACGTCGCCTTTTACAAACAGCTCAAGGCTGCGGGCATCGACATGACGAAGGAAAAGCCGCTGCTTCTGACCATTTCCGTGACCGAGGACGAAATTCGAGGCATTGGTGGTGAGAACATCGAAGGCGCTTACGCCGCGATGAAATATTTCCAGTCGCTCGACAATGAAAACAACATGGAATTCGTCAAGTCATTCAAGGAAATGTGGGGCGACGATATCGTCATCGGCGATGTCACACAGGCCGCCTATCTTGGTCCTTGGCTCTGGAAGGCTGCTGTTGAAAAAGCCGGCAGTTTCGACATTGACAAAGTCCGCCTCGCGTCGCCTGGCATTGAGCTGACGACTGCACCTGAAGGTTATGTCCGAGTTCACGAGAACCATCATTTGTGGTCCAAGACGCGGATAGGTTTGGCAAAACCCGACGGTCAATACGAGCTGGTGTACGAGACAGCTGAGCTGATGGAACCGGATCCATTCCCGGAAGGCTATCAGTAAGCCTCGATCAGGCTTCTCCCGAGGAACTGGAGTGCCTGTCGGCTAGACAAGCAATCCGAACCGGCGCTGCGTGAAAGCAGCACACGCAGCGCCGCATCAGTCATTTTCCTTCACCAAATCCTTAGGGAGCTTCGCCTAACGCGTTGCCCCGGAACATGGAGACGTGCGCAATGTTCGCCGACTATACCTGGACAGAACTCGGGTCCATTTTCGCCATGCAGGGATTTGCCGGGCTAATCCTCTTTTCCGTATTCGTGTTGATGGCCCTGGGGCTTGCGATCATTTTCGGACAGATGGGCGTGATCAACATGGCGCACGGCGAGTTCATGATTCTGGGCGCGTACGTTACCTATTTGTGCTCCAATTTTTTTGAAGCCTACCTTCCAGCCCTCTTTGGTATCTATTTCTTCTTCGCCATGGCACTGGCATTTCTGGCTGCCGGAACGCTCGGTGCGCTCGTTGAATGGTCGCTCATACGGCACTTGTACAAACGACCGCTCGACACTTTGCTGGCGACATGGGGCCTGAGCCTCATTCTTCAACAGGCTTACCGGTCGATCTTTGGCGCACGCGAGGTGGGAGTGACGCTGCCGAACTGGTTGCTTGGTTCCGTGCCGCTGACTGACATTATCGAAATTCCCATCAACGGCATCTTTGTCATGGTCCTGACCTTCGTCATCGCCATCGCCGTCTATTTCATTTTATTCCGCTCGCGGATGGGCATGCAAACCCGTGCGGTTGTCCAAAACCGGGTCATGGCGGGTGCTGTCGGTATCAATACCGAAAAGGTTGATCGAAACACATTTGCACTCGGTTGCGGCATCGCGGGAATTGCGGGAAGCGCGTTCACAATGATCGGGTCCACAGGACCAACAGCCGGCCAGCTCTACATTGTCGACACCTTCCTCATTGTTGTTTTCGGTGGAGCCGCCAGCCTGGTTGGAACCATCGCCTCTTCCTTCGCTATCAGCCAAGCGCAGTCGACAATGGAGTTTTTCTTGTCAGGCTCAATGGCAAAAGTCCTGACCCTCCTGACTGTCGTCGGCATCTTGATGTTGCGCCCTCAGGGTTTGTTTTCACTCAAAATCCGTCGCTGAGGAGGTTCTGATGACAAGCAACAAGTCCTTCATGTCCCGGCAAGAGCTACTAGGCATCCTTGTCGTTTCGGCACTTCTCTTCATTGTTATGCCGCTCGCAATGGACATCTTTCGGCTGAACTTGTTCGGCAAATATCTCACATATGCATTTGTGGCAGTGGGCCTTGTATTGTGCTGGGGCAAGTGCGGAATTTTGAGCCTTGGCCAGGGAGTATTCTTCGGACTAGGTGGCTACTGCATGGCCATGTACCTGAAGCTGGAGTCCTCGACGCCCGAGGCGACGGCTATCCAGTCGACGCCGGGCATTCCCGACTTCATGGACTGGAACCAGATCACGGCGTTGCCCTGGTTCTGGGAGCCCTTTAACAGCCTGACTTTCACGCTGCTTGCAATCATCGTTGTGCCTGCCGTCTTCGCCTTCATCATCGGCGCGGCGATGTTCAAACGGCGTGTTGGCGGCGTCTATTTCGCCATCATCACCCAGGCGATCGCTGCAATCCTGACCATCCTGATTATCGGTCAACAAGGCTATACGGGCGGCGTAAACGGGATTACCGACCTCAGAACACTCAAGGGGTGGGACATCCGCACAGATGACGCGAAGTATATCCTCTACTATGTCAACGGTGCTCTGCTGGTCGGCGTCCTGTTGCTCAGTCAGATCGTGCTCAAGAGTAAACTCGGCCGATTGCTCGTGGCAGTTCGCGATCAGGAGGATCGCGTCCGCTTTTCCGGCTATGACGTTTCCAACATAAAGATCTTCGTCTTCTGTTTCGCAGCGGTTTTTTCGGCAATTGGCGGAGCGATGTTCACGCTTCAGGTCGGTTTCATGTCACCGTCCTTCGTCGGCATCGTTCCATCGATCGAAATGGTGATTTTCTGTGCCGTCGGCGGCCGGTTGTCCATCTTGGGGGCCGTCTACGGGACATTGCTTGTCAACTGGGCCAAGACGACCTTTTCCGAGACATTCCCGGAACTTTGGCTCTTCGGTCTCGGCGGGTTGTTCATCGCCGTGGTGCTGGTGTTTCCGAATGGTTTGTCGGGTCTCTACCAGTCCTACCTTGCACCTCTCGTGGACCGCGTCGTTTCTGCCGGCAAGCGCAACAGCCGCACCGACGCTGCTCCTCCCCCATCCTCAGGCTTTGGTGCCGAAACGACTGCAAAAGCTGCAGAATAGGAGGTACAAGTGAATACGCTCAACAACAACACCGATTTTCTGCTGTCGATTGAAAATCTTACGGTCTCCTTCGATGGCTTCAAAGCAGTTGACGATCTCAACCTTTACGTCGACGAGAACGAGATCCATGTGATCATCGGCCCGAACGGGGCCGGCAAAACCACTGTGCTCGACCTCATATGCGGTAGAACCAGATCAACAGACGGCTCGATCAAATTCCGTAACAAGGAACTGACCAGTATGCGCGAACACGAGATTGTTCGCGAAGGGGTCGGCCGCAAGTTCCAGAATCCGTCCATTTATGAAGATTTGACGGTTTTCGAGAACCTAGAACTCTCTTTCCCGCGGGGACGAAGCGTCTGGGGTGCACTGACATTTCAGAGAGACCAGGACGTAAAGATCCGTGTTCATGAAATCGCCGAAATGGTCTTCCTCAACGAGCTTCTCGACAAGCAAGCGGCTCTTCTCAGCCACGGTCAAAAACAGTGGCTGGAGATCGGCATGCTGCTGATCCAGGACCCTGAGCTTCTAATGCTGGACGAGCCGGTCGCCGGAATGAGCGTTTCGGAGCGCAAGCAGACCGCGAAGCTTTTGAACGAGATCACCAAAGGCCGCTCCGTGATGGTGGTTGAGCACGACATGAAGTTCGTCGAAGACATCGCCCACCGAGTTACCGTTCTACACCAGGGAAAGATCCTTTCTGAAGGTTCCATGGCCAAGGTGCAAGCAGACCCGAATGTCATCGACGTCTATCTCGGCCACTAGGAGGCTCCAATGCTGAATGTTGCGCACTACCACGTCGCCTACGGCCAGAGCGAAGTTCTGCATGGCCTCGACTTCACAGTCGCCCCTGGCGAAATTATCGCCATCATGGGACGCAATGGCATGGGCAAGACAACGCTCATGAAATCCTTGATGGGGATCGTTCCGACCAAGGATGGCGCAGCAGCCGTCGACGGTGTCGATGTCACGACGATGAAGAGCTACGAGCGCGTGGCAAACGGCATCGCTTATGTGCCGCAGGGTCGATTGATTTTCCCAACGATGACCGTGCAGGAAAACATCGAGACCGGCCTGTCCCTCAGCGGCAGACGCAAAGTTCCTGGAGACATATACGAGTTGTTTCCCGTGCTGCTCGACATGAAGAGCCGTCGTGGCGGCAACCTCTCAGGGGGACAGCAACAACAGCTCGCCATTGCACGAGCACTCGCAACCAATCCGAAGGTGCTGCTGCTCGATGAACCGACCGAAGGCATCCAACCGTCGATTATCCGCGAAATGGCCCGCGTTCTGAAGCGTATCCGCGATGAACGCGAGCTCTCCATCGTCGTATCGGAGCAGGTTCTGTCCTTCGCCCTCGACGTCGCTGACCGCGTGCTCGTTCTTGAGAACGGGCGGCTTGTGCACGATGAGCCGCGAGAAAGCGTCGACGAGGAAAAGGTCGCCGCGTTCCTGTCGGTTTGATCCCAATACACGATCAACAAAACCCATACCACACGCATTAATGAGGAGTAGCCCAATGGCAGATACATTGATCTCGGTGGACTTGAGCGAGTCGCCGCATACAAATGAAAAGGTTCACAATCGCTGGCATCCGGACATTCCGATTGCGGTCTGGGTGGAACCGGGCGACGACTTCAGGATTGAGACCTACGACTGGACGGGAGGTCAGATCAAGAATGACGACGACGCCGCAGACGTGCGTGATGTCGAACTCGAACAGGTTCATTATCTTTCCGGCCCGATCGGCGTAAAGGGTGCGGAGCCTGGCGATCTTCTTGTGGTCGATATTCTGGACATCGGTGCCAAGGAAGAAATGCTCTGGGGCTTCAATGGCTTCTTTTCGAAGCAAAACGGCGGTGGTTTTCTGACTGAACACTTTCCGGAGGCGCAGAAATCGATCTGGGACATAGAAGGCATGTTCACTCGCTCGCGCCACGTACCTGGCGTGAGATATGCGGGCCTTATTCATCCCGGTTTGATCGGTTGCCTGCCGGATCGATCGATGTTGGACATGTGGAACACACGCGAAAAGGCACTTTTCGACACCGATCCTGACCGCGTTCCTGCGCTGGCGGCACTGCCGAACACCCAGTCAGCTCATATGGGCCAGTTGAAGGGAGAGGCAAAGCAAGCCGCAGCGGCAGAAGCTGCCCGTACCGTTCCGCCACGCGAACACGGCGGCAATTGCGACATCAAGGATCTGTCGCGTGGCTCAAAGATCTACTTCCCTGTCTATGTCGATGGCGCCGGTCTTTCGATGGGTGATCTTCATTTCAGCCAGGGTGATGGTGAGATTACCTTTTGTGGCGCTATTGAAATGGCGGGCTGGCTGCACATCCGCGTTAGTCTGATCAAGGACGGTGTTGCGAAATACGGTGTCAAGAATCCGATTTTCAAGCCGTCGCCGATTACGCCGAAATATGATGACTATTTGATTTTCGAAGGCATCTCGGTGGATGAAGCAGGGACACAGCACTACCTCGACGTCCATATCGCATATCGCATGGCATGTCTTAACGCGATCGAGTATATGAAAAAATTCGGCTACACCGGCGCCCAGGCTTACGCAATTCTGGGCACCGCGCCCGTTCAGGGCCATATTTCGGGTGTCGTCGACATTCCGAACGCCTGCGCAACGCTTTGGCTGCCAACAGATGTCTTCGAATTTGACATGATGCCCGGCGCGGATGGACCATCCAAGTATCTTGACGGTTCGGTCGACGTTCCGCTTGCACCGGACCTTTGACGATTGTCACAACATCACCAAACCGGAGCAAGTCGTCCGGCTTGCTCCGGTCCTTCAAGCGATCAGTTTGTTCAGGACGAACCCATGCCCGTTTATGACTATCTTTGCGCAACCTGTGGGCCGATCTCAGCTCGCCGTCCCATGTCTGAGCATGATGCTCCAATCAGTTGCCCGGCCTGCAAGGCCGTAGCCCCGCGCGCAATCCTGCAGGCTCCCAACATGTCAGGACTATCAACAAGCGACAGGCAGGCACATCAACGTAACGAAACCTCGCGGCACAACCCGAATTTTTCGACAAAACAGGAACGTGAGGATGTTAACCGGGAGACAAGAAAGCGTCATCCGGCCGGCTGTTCTTGCTGTTCTGGATCAAAAGGAAATTTTCGCTCAAGTGCGGTATACCAGGCGGACGGCAGCAAGACATTTCCATCAAAACGCCCTTGGATGATCAGCCACTAATCCAAGTTGCGGTGCATCCGACTTGAAACGACAGCACTCACTGCAGACGCCCGACAAGCTTACCTCGAACATCCTTTCCCCGCCTTCTACAGCCTTAAAGAAGCGCAAATCCAGATTGAACTGTCCGTCGTCAGAGGTTTTGAGCAGATCGGCGGCCTAATCTAGTGGAGGCTCTG
>NZ_CXWE01000013.1 GCF_001404515.1 Roseibium album | reverse complement strand
AGGTCGACGCCGGCTCCATGCTGCACGACATCCACGGATCGGCAGCCTACCGCGCGAACCTCGTCACGGTCATGGCAAAACGCGCCGTCAAAGCCGCTGGGTAAGAGGTGAAACTGAAGTCCGGCGCGCGCGTACTGGCGGCGCCGGATTTTTCATATTTGCTCGCCGATCAGGTCCCGGTCCATTTGACGGAACAGGTCGATATAGTCGAGCAGAACCCAGTTTTCCATGATCTTGCCTTCGGCGCAGCGATAGAAATCCATGACGCGAAGCGTCAGTGACTTGCCAGAGGCTGGAACTCCCAGATAATCACCCTTGTGGGTCATGGTCATGGACGGCCAGCCGCTGACCGCGGCATAGTTTCCGTCTCCTATGCGGCAATAGTGATTGCCGCCGACACGATCGGGAAAAGCCGTGAGGAACGGCGCGCGGTGATCCTTTTCAAAGCCGCTCCAACGGTAATTCGACCCGATACCGCCCGGTCCGTACCAAAGCATGTCGTCATGCCAGTATCCGTTGTCTCCCGTCTGCCCCGCGGAGGTGAAGGTTTCAGGGTTGAAAGCCTTCAGATCGGCGAGCATGGCTTCGCACAGATCGAGTGTCTCCTCACCGTTCACCTGTCCTGAAGGCAAAATGCCGTCATGTGTTGCCGGTCCCGGGAAAAGCATTTCTGTTCCGAGCATCTGCGGCAGGGGAAACCTGCCGGCCTGTCGCATCAGGTCGATGAGATCAACGATGATCTTGGCTTCCGAAATACGTCCGTCCGGCTCGACGCGATAGAACTCTCCCGATCTCAGGAAGACAAGATTGTTCGACGGTTTGACGCCGAAAAGCGGATTCTCGAAGTTACCCAGATAGTGCGTGACCGCAGCGACCCAGTGACCGCCGGGCGCACGCCGGTTTGGTCCGCCGATGAAAATCTCGTCTCGTCGGCGCACGTGAGAAAGGGCTTCCCGGAGGGGCAGGAAAAAGCCGTCGCGGACTTCCTCGTGTCCCGCAAGCCTGTTCACCGGATGGGCGATATTCCAGATCGAATTACCGGTTAAGTATCTGGAAATCAACGCATCCAACTCGTTTCGGGGAACAGTGAGGACGGCGTTCAGAAAGGTGTTTGTCGGGCGTCGGAAGTCGGACATTTGATACCTTGTCAGGTCTATGAAATTTCACGTATATCAACTATTTTGCATTCGTATGCAAAAAGATATTGCGAAAGTCATTTCTCTGTGTCTAGTTATTTTGCATAGGAATGCAAATTTGGCTGCCGGTCAGTTTAGGAGGGGACGCAGTGGCTGAAATTCAGCTGAAAAACGTGTCGAAACGTTGGGGGTCGTTTGTCGGTGTCGACAATTTCGATCTCACCATTGCCGACCGTGAATTTCTGGTCCTGCTTGGTCCGTCAGGATGCGGCAAGACCACGACCATGCGCATGATTGCCGGCCTGGAGGATGCGACGGGCGGCGATATCCTGATCGACGGCAGTCGTGTCAATGATCTTGAACCCAAGGACCGGGACGTGGCCATGGTGTTCCAGAGCTACGCGCTCTATCCGAACATGAATGTTTATGAAAACATCCGCTTTCCGTTGAAGGTGCGGCGCGTGGATCCTGGCACGCATGACGAAAAAGTCCGCCGTGCCAGTGCGATGGTGGAACTGGACGATTTCCTGCATCGCAAGCCAGCGGAACTTTCTGGTGGCCAGCGGCAGCGCGTGGCGCTGGCGCGTGCAATCGTACGTGAGCCGAACGTGTTCCTGATGGACGAGCCGCTGTCGAACCTGGACGCAAAGCTGCGGGTCTCGACGCGTGCGCAAATCAAGAATCTCAGCCATGAGCTGGCCGTGACCACGATTTATGTGACCCACGACCAGATCGAGGCGATGACGCTGGCCGACCGGGTCGTCGTAATGAAGAACGGAGTGGTTCAGCAGATCGGCAGCCCGACCGAGATCTATGACAGACCTGCCAATGCCTTTGTCGCAAGTTTCATCGGAAACCCGGCCATGAACCTGGTGGAAGGGGAGGTGGCAGACGGCACGTTCCACGCTCCGAATGTTTCGATCCCCGGTTTGAGCGCAGCCGATGGCAAGGTCGTTCTGGGGTTTCGTGCGGAAGACGCGAACGTCGTGCAGAACGGTGGCCAGATAAATGCGCCGATCTACACCATGGAGCTTCTCGGCGATGCGACCATGGTCAGCGTGCGCATTGGCGGAGCGCTTGTCAGCGTGAAAGCCGACAAGACTTTCCGTGCGGAGATCGATGACCCGGTATCCATCGAGGTTCACCAGGGTCACTGCCACCTGTTTGACGCGGAAACGGGCGCGCGGATCGGGGGGTGATGTCCTCCAAACAACCGTTTTGACGGGCAAGCGGGTGAAGGCTTCGAAGATGCATCCAACATTAGGGAGAGAGACGAAATGTTCCTGAAAAAGATAGCGCTTGCGGGCGCGATGGCTATCACGGCCGGGTCCGCTCATGCGGCGTGCGAGATTTCAGGCAATGTCAGCATTGTCGGGAATGAATTTCCGGCCATTCATACAGTTGCAAAGGGTGCAGCTGAATGTGCCGGTGGCGAGGTCAAGGCGAACCTCACGGCGGATCACCAGAAGATCAATGTCGCCGGCATGCAGGGCAACCCGGCAGAGTATTCCACCGCGATTATCGCCAATTCCTCGATTGTCGCCCTCATGAACGAGGACGTTATCCGGCCGCTGAACGATCTGGTGGCGGAATACGGACAGGATATTCCCAAGAGCCAGTTGATCACCATAGATGGCAACATCATGGCGGTAGCCTTCATGGCCAACGCCCAGACCCTCGCCTATCGCAAGGACGTACTGGAAGAGATTGGCGTTGACGTTCCGAAGACCTACGAAGAGGTGCTGGAGGCGGCGGAAAAAATCCGGGCTGCCGGCATCAGCCAATATCCGGTTGGCGGCGCCTATGCTGCAGGTTGGAATCTGGCCGAGGAATTCGTCAACATGTATGTCGGCCATGGCGGCGAATTTTTTGTACCGGGCACTGCTGAAGTTGCGATCAACAATGAGCAGGGTGTTGCAGCGCTCAATATGATGAAGGCGCTGACCGAATACATGAACCCCGATTTCCTGACCCATGATTCCAACGCGACCGGTGCCGAGATGGAAGCCGGCAACGTCATCCTCATGAACATGTGGGGCTCTCGCATGGGAAATCTGATGGATGCCGAAGGTGCAGAAGAGCAGGTCTACTCCAACATCACCGTCGGTGCGCCGCTGACCGTCGGGGGTGGGACCACCCCGGCGTCCACGCTCTGGTGGGATGGCTGGACCGTCGCCAAGAATATTTCCGATGAAGATGCTGTGGCAACATTCCTGGCCATGAAGCACGGAACAAGCCCGGCAATTCTGAACGACGAGACCATGAGCCAGGCAGTCTGGATGATCGAAGGCTACAAGCCTGCACCGGTAAACGACGGTGTCTTTGCGGCCATGTCCGCCGGCACCAGATCCTATCCGATGCTGCCCTACCAGGGTTTGCTGCATACCGCACTCGGCGACAACCTGGCTGACTTCCTGCTGGGCAAGGAATCCGCAGAGCAGGCACTTGCCGATACGGAGGCCGCCTACACCACTGCGGCCAAGGAAAAAGGCTTCCTCAAGTAAGCAATTCAATTATCCGGGGCGGCGTTGTCTGCCCCGGATGACCTTGTGCATCACGTGTCAACGCTTTTGGGGGACCGGGAAGTGAAACATAAATCGTTCTTTTGGTTTGTTCTTCCGTCAGCCATGGCGATGATGTTGTTCATTTTTTTCCCGATCATTTCGGTGATTGTTCAGTCGCTTCATGTCGAGCATGAACAGGTGATCCGCAAGGTCGAATCCTGCGATCTGTTCGGGTGCAAGGAATCGACCACAATCGACCAGGAGGCCACGGCTGCTTTGCGGGCGGCCGAGCCACTGGGTCAGTTTGCGGGGTTCAAGACCTATCTCGACCGGAACCACCTTGCGACAAAGGAGGTCGGGACAACCTGGAAAAACACCAACAGTTGGCGTGACTTCGGTGCGCAGATGTTGAATTTGCCGTTCTACAAGGCAATCGGGTTCACGCTGACATTCACTTTTGTCGTGACACCCCTGGTCATCATCGTTGGCTTTGTCATTGCGGTAGCAGTCAACAGCGCAGTCAGGCAATTGCGGGGCCCGCTGATCTTCTTCTCGCTCTTGCCGATGATGATCACGCCACTGGTCGGTGCGCTGATCCTGTTCTGGATGGTTGATGCACGCGGGATCATCGGTGCCACCCTGCAGCATCTTGCCGGCGACCCGGAACTGTCCGTCAAAGCCTCAACCCCGCTGATGTGGATCATGCTGATGGTCTACGGCGTGTGGCACGCGGCACCGTTTGCATTCATCGTTTATTATGCCGGCCTTCAGACCGTCAACAAGGAAACACTGGAAGCAGCGCGCGTGGACGGCGCCAATCGGTGGCTGCAGATCCGCCACGTGGTGATCCCGCATCTGCTGCCACTGACGACCTTCATCGCATTGATGCAGCTGATGGACAATTTCAGGGTGTTCGAACCCATCGTCAGTTTTGCGGCCAATGCCCATGCGACCTCGTTGAGCTGGGCGATCTACAACGATCTTGGCGGGGAGACCCGGCAACTTTCCTCCGCGGCGGCAACTTCGGTGCTGACAATCATCGGCGTGGCCATTCTCTTGTCACCGGTTCTGGTGCGCACATGGCGTGATTTCGATCGGAAGTAGGTAGAAAAATGTCGAGCAAAGCACAACGCCAACCCGCCGCAATCACCCTCCTGGTCGTCGCAGTTCTGGCGACATGGATGGCCCTGGCCGCCTTTCCCTTTCTCTGGACGCTGTGGGGGTCATTCAAGGTAGAGGGCGATTTCTTTTCCAAAGCCGACTGGTTCAACGCCCTCACCGGGACCCTGACGGTCGCCGAAACCGGTGGCAGGTTTACCGGCAACGGATATTACGGTGCCTGGGTTCAGGAAGAATTCTGGCGCGCGGCCCTGAATTCCCTGATCGTGTGCTTCTTCGTGGTCACGATTTCGCTGACACTGGGTACACTTGGCGGCTATGCTCTGGCGCGCTCAACCTATCGCTACGCATTCTGGTTTCTGCTGGCCGCGCTGATCTTTCGGGCCATGCCTCCGATAACTCTTGTCTCCGGCTACCTGCCGGTTTTCTTCCAGTGGAATCTGTGGGGGCACACGGCAACGACGATCATTGTTCTGGTCGCCATAAACCAGCCTTTCACGCTGTGGATGCTGCACTCGTTTTTCAAGAATATTCCTGCCGAGCTGGACGAGAGTGCGATGGTCGACGGATGCACGCGCTTCCAGGCTTTTCGCAATGTGATCATTCCGGTGATGTGGCCGGGGGTCATCACTACCGGATTGTTCTCGTTCCTGCTCGCCTACAATGATTTTGCCGTGACGGCGATGCTGCTGTCCAAGGAAAACCAGACGATGATTCCGAAGGTCGCGAGTTTTCTTGGCACGACGCAGACCAAGGGCAATGTGATGTTTGCCGTTGCCTCGGTTGTCTCGGTGACAGCGCCTCTGTTCTTGATGATCATGTTCTTTCAGCGCCAGATCGTGGGTGGTCTGACCGCAGGAGCGGTGAAGGGATGATCCGATGGGAAAACTCGGTGCGGCGGCAATTCGTGAGCATTCGCGAAATGCTGCCCTGCGGCTGGCCGTCACAAGGTCACGTAGACCGGGCCGGATACCATTTGCGCTCATGCGGGCGGGGCCAGACTGTGTGGAGTATCGACTTTCCACGCACCTCTGAACACATGACAGGACCAGGGTAGATGTTTTCCGCCAAAACCGCCTATTTCGCCTATTCGGACGCGCTTCAACATCCCGGAGATTTTTTCGCAGCCGCCCGGAGCTTCTTCGCCGCCGCCGCCAATATCAACGTCGTTCACCCCTTCAACGCAATTGCCGGGGCGGCCGCCTATTGCGACGACTTTCTTGCGCCGCTGCAGTCCTCCTTTGAGGGACTTCACCGTCGCCAGTACATCGCCATGACTGGCGCATTCGAAGGGGCGACATGGATTGGCACGACCGGTTATTACGCCGGGCACTTCAAACGCGACTGGATCGGCATTCGCGCCACTGGCCGGCTGACCTACATCCGATTTGGCGAGTTCTTCCGCATGGAAGATGGACAGGCGGTGGAAAGCTACATCTTTCTGGACGTCCCGGAGATGATGATCTCCTGCGGGCAATGGCCGCTGCGCTACGTGCCCGGAGACGAGTTCGGCCACACGGGCATGGTCCAGGGGCCCGTGTCGCAGGACGGTATCATGCGCGGCGAGATGGATGCCGCCGAAGGGCAGAAAAGTTACCAAATGGTGACCGACATGCTCGCAGGGCTGGCGACCAGGGCTGAAGCCTGGCGCCCCTACTGGCACGAGAACATGATGTGGTACGGCCCAGGCGCGTGGGGGTCTTTCGTCGGGATCGAGCATTTCCGATCCTTCCAGGTTCCCTTCGAGAGCCAGTTCGACGGCTGGTCGGGCGGGTCTGCAAACAACGGGATGACGCGGCATTTCACCCGCTACGGCGAAGGCAATTACACCTGCTCCGGCGGCTGGCCATCGCTGACAGGCGTGAACGTCAAGCCCTTCATGGGCTTTGGCCCCACCAACGAACGCGTCTTCTTCCGGGTTTGTGACTGGTGGCGGCGCGAAGGCGATCTTCTGGTGGAAAACTGGGTTTTCGTCGATGTGCCGCACGCGCTGTTGCAATTCGGTTTCGACGTATTGCCACCAAAAGTCAGGGTCGCATCATGACCGCCGAGCATGATTTCATAGTTGTCGGGGCGGGTTCGGCCGGCTGTATTGCAGCGGCTGAACTGGTCCGTCGCGAGGCCGGCAAGGTGCTCTTGATCGAGGCCGGCCCCCCGGATAATTCGCCTTTGGTAAAAATGCCCTTTGGGCTGGTCTGGATGATAGGCAACACGCGGCGGGATTGGTGCTATTCATCAGCGCCGCAAAAACACCTTGGCGGGCGCCGCCTGAACGTCACCCGTGGCCGCATGGTCGGTGGCTCGGGGTCCATCAACTCGATGGTCTGGTTCCGCGGACGCAAGGACGACTTTGACACGTGGCAAGTGCCGGGCTGGTCATGGAGCGACGTCGCCCCTGCCTTTGAGGCAGTCGAGACCAGGTTGACTCCAGGCAGAATGCAGGGCGCACACCCCTTGACCGAAGCGCTGCACAGCTTGTTCCCCGCTTATGGAACTCAACCTCCGACACCTGAATACGAAAGCGCCGGAGTATTTGCATTCAACATGGTCGATGGTCGCCGCCGTTCTGCCGCGGACGGGTTTATCAAACCCGCTCCAAAAGGCCTGACACTTCAGACATCATTGGAGGTAGACCGCATCTTGTTCACTGGCGACAAGGCGTCGGGGGTGCGGCTGGTTGACGGCAGCGAATTGCAGGCGAACAAGGGTGTGGTGCTGTCGGCCGGGTCAATCGGGTCTCCTTCAATCCTGATGCGCTCGGGTGTGGGTCCGAAGGCAGACCTGGACAGGCTTGGGATTGACAATCGACATGACGCCGAAGAGGTCGGGGAAAATCTGCACGACCATCCTGCCGCCGGACTGCATTTCACGGGCTCGGGCTACGGTCTGACTGCGTCGCAAATACCGGGCTGGGCGCTTGCGCCATTTCAGTACCTGATCACACGCCGGGGACGGTTTGCATCACCGACGGTTGAAGGCGGTGCGTTCTTCAATGCACGCGGATTGAATGAAGCTCCCGACGTGCAGACCCACTTCATCCCGTTCATGTTGGGCTGGCAGGGCAAACGCTACGTCTATGGTTCAGGGTATTTCGCCGACGTGGGTATCTGCCGCCCGAAATCGCGCGGTGCATTGCGGTTGTCCGACAGCGACCCTGGAGCCGCCCCCGAGATTGATCTCGGTCTTTTCAACGACAGTTCCGATCTCGACACGCTTGTGGCTGGTTTGAAACGTTTGCGGAACCTGATGGAGCAGGCGGATTTCGGGCGCCATCGAGGCCGGGAAGCCTTTCCTGGCCCCTCTGTTCAATCGCAGAAGGCCTTACGCGCTCATGTCAGGGAACGAGCGGCAACGGCATATCATCCGGTCGGCACGCTGCGTATGGGCGCTGGAAGCGCACCTGTTGATCCCCGCCTTTCCGTGCGAGGTGTCGAGGGACTTTGGGTGGCGGATGCTTCGGTCATGCCCGCGGTGACATCGGCCAACACAAACGCGCCTTCAATGATGATCGGCTATCGGGCCGGCGAGATGATATCGGAGGATTGTGTATGAAAGGTTCACGTCCCGAGCAGGCGGTCCTGAGCCGTGACACGGATATGAGCAAGACGGAAGTGACCCGCCGTGTGATTGAAGGCATGGTCGATGGTTTGAACGACCACCGGATTGTCGATATTGGCGAGTTTTTTTCCGAAGGCTTCCGTTGGCTGGGCAATACCGGCTGTGGCACCAAGACCGGGTTGAAGGAATTCCAGGACAATTGGCAAAAGCCTTTTCAGGCGGCCTTTTCGGACAAGGTCTGCGTCGACGAGGCAAGACTTTACATGGGCGAATGGGCTGCGGCGTTCGGGCGCCAGGAGGCAACTCACTCCGGCGAGTTCATGGGGATCGCTCCAACAGGAAAACGGATCGAGATCCGCTACATGGACTTCTGGAAAGTCGTCGACGGCAAGATCGTCGACAACTGGGTGATGGTCGATTTCCCGCATGTCCTGGCGCAACTTGGCAAGGATGTTTTTGATGGTCAGGGTTGGGAAGCGTTCGATCGGGGAGATCGTGTTCCTCCAGCTCCGGACAAGGCCGCGTGACCGCGGTTACGTAGTTTTTCGTGTTTCGCAGAAGTCTGCTTGATCTTTCTGCATACGTATGCAAGTTGAATGGAAACGGTAAGGCGAGTGTCGAGTGAAGTCCGCCAGGAGAGCGGCTGCCGGCACTTTGAAAGGGATGAAACATGGCCATTGAGTATCTGAAGCGTGGAAAGCCGGAAGCGGAACGCTCGCAGGACGATGCCAAGGTTCGCTCCATCGTGGAGGGAACGCTCAAGGAGATCGAGGCACGCGGCGACGCAGCCGTGCGCGAATTGTCGGAAAAATTCGACAACTACACGCCACCTTCCTTCCGTTTGAGTGCGTCAGACATCGAGGCTTTGATGAACCAGGTCTCTTCACGAGACATGGAAGACATCAAATTTGCCCAGCAGCAGGTTCGTAAGTTCGCAGAGGCGCAACGCGCTTCGATGCTCGACATCGAGGTCGAAACGATGCCTGGCGTTGTCCTGGGGCACAAGAACATCCCGGTGCAGTCGGTAGGCTGTTATGTTCCGGGTGGAAAGTTTCCGATGGTTGCTTCCGCCCACATGTCTGTTGCGACAGCGTCAGTTGCGGAAGTTCCCCGCATCATCGCTGCGACCCCTCCCTTCAAGGGTGCGCCGAACCCGGCGGTTATTGCAGCGATGCATCTGGGTGGTGCGCATGAAATTTACGTTCTCGGCGGTATCCAGGCCGTTGGCGCCATGGCCCTCGGCACGGAAACCATTGATCCAGTGCACATGCTGGTCGGTCCGGGCAACGCCTTCGTTGCCGAGGCCAAACGCCAGCTCTTCGGCAAGGTCGGCATAGATCTCTTCGCGGGACCCACCGAGACCATGGTGATTGCGGATGAGACGGTCGATGCGGAAATGTGCGCGACGGACCTGCTGGGGCAGGCCGAACACGGTTACAATTCCCCTGCGGTTCTGGTGACCAACTCGCGCAGGCTTGCCACCGAAACGCTCGCTGAAATCGGCAGGCTCCTGAAGATCCTGCCAACTGCGGACACGGCGTCGAAATCCTGGGAGGACTATGGCGAGGTGATCCTGTGTGACACTTACGACGAGATGCTCGCTGTTGCGGACGATATCGCTTCGGAGCATGTGCAGGTAATGACCGACCGTGATGATTGGTTCCTAGAAAAAATGACCTGCTACGGCGCCCTGTTTCTGGGTGCGCGCACCAATGTTGCAAATGGTGACAAGGTGATCGGCACCAACCACACTCTGCCGACCAAGAAGGCTGGGCGCTACACGGGTGGGCTGTGGGTCGGCAAGTTCCTGAAGACACACTCCTACCAGAAGGTCCTGACGGACGAGGCAGCGGCCGAGATCGGCGCGTATTGTTCGCGCTTGTGCATGCTCGAGGGGTTTGTCGGTCACGCGGAGCAGGCCAATGTCCGTGTCCGCAGATACGGAGGCGGCAACGTCCCTTACGGAGAGGCCGCCGAATAGCGATGGACAGGCATACCGAGCACAAGGCCCTGATCTCTTCGCTGCGGGCAGCGATGTATGACTTTGAAGAAAACAACGTCCGCAAGGCCCTGAAGGATCTGTGCGCTCCGGATTCCCTTTTCAGACTTTGCCATCCATTTGGAGATACGACCGGACCGGACGCGTTTTACGAAAAGGCCTACGCACCTCTCTTCAGGGCCATTCCGGATCTGGAACGCCGCGATACCATCGTCATGGCCGGCCCGACGCCGGAAGGACAGGACTGGGTCGGTTGCGGTGGTTATTACACAGGGTCTTTTGAGACGCCCTGGCTGGACATTCCGGCCACGAACCACCAGGTCTCCATGCGGTTTCATGAGTTTTACCGTTTCATGGATGGCAAGGTCGTTGAATTCCAGGCGCTCTGGGATATTCCGGAAGTCATGATGCAGGCGAATGCCTGGCCGATGGCGCCCAGTCTGGGACGCGAGTGGCACGTTCCGGGGCCTGCTACGGAAGATGGCATCGTTCAGGGTCCCTACGACGCAGACGCCGGTCGGGCTACTTGCCAGCACATTATCGACATGCTGACCTACATGAAACGGCATCCCTCCCAAGGCGGACCGGAAGTCATGGAATTGCCGAAATTCTGGCACCCCCGCATGAGCTGGTACGGTCCTTCGGGCATTGGTACGGGACGGGGCATCAAGGGGTTTCGCAACTGGCATCAGATCCCGTTCCTGAACGGGATGCCGGATCGTGGTCGTTATGTTGACGAGGTGACCTACCATTTCTTCGGGGATCGGCAATATGCTGCCGTGACCGGCTGGCCGAACATGATCCAGACCGTGTCTCACGATGGCTGGATGGGGATTGCGCCTTCAGGCAGGAAAATCACCATGCGCAGCCTCGATTTCTGGCGCCTGGAAAACGGATTGATCCGCGAAAACTGGGTTCTTGTTGATCTTCTGGATGCTTATGCCCAGTTGGGTGTTGACGTTTTCAACAGACTTCGGGATTTCAACAAGGCCCGCGCGGGCTTTGATCCTGAAACCGGAGTATCCCTGACATGATCGAACTTCCTTCTACCCCGAGTTTTTCCCTTGCTGGCAAAAAGGTCCTGGTTGCAGGAGCTTCATCGGGCATCGGCCTTGCCTGCGCAACGGCCCTGGCCGAAGCAGGCGGCGATGTGGTTCTCGCTGCGCGGCGGGAGGAAAAACTGGCGGAAGCCGTCAGCACGATGACGGCCAAGGGGTGGAAGGCGTCCTTCCTGCAACTCGATGTAGCCGATGTTCTTGAAGTTCAGGTCAGCATAGATCGGCACGGCCCGTTTGATGTCCTTGTCAACAGTGCAGGTCTTGCGCGGCACACGCCGGCCATTGAAACGTCTCCTGAAGATTTCGATGCGGTGATGAATGTCAACCTGCGCGGTGCCTATTTTGTCACGCAGTGTGTGGCCAGGGGCCTGATGGCGGCGGGCAAACCCGGGTCACTCATCAACATGAGCTCTCAAATGGCTCATGTAGGGGGCATCGACCGGGCGGTTTATTGCGCCTCCAAGTTCGCGGTCGAGGGTTTTACCAAGGCTATGGCACTGGAATTTGGTCCGAAGCAGATACGCGTCAACACGATTTGCCCAACCTTCATCCGAACGCCACTGACCGAGGTGACCTTCGATAACCCTGAGCGGGTCAGGTGGATCGAGGAAAAGATCAAACTGGGCCGCACGGGCACCGTCGAGGACATCATGGGCGCCGTGCTGTATCTGGCTAGCGATGCGTCTTCCCTGGTGACGGGAACATCGCTTCTGGTCGATGGAGGTTGGACGGCGGACTGATGCGCGCTGAGAAAGTTACATCCGTCGACGTTGCCATGAGGGCCGGCGTCAGCCAATCCGCAGTCAGCCGCGTGTTCACACCGGGAGCGTCGGTATCACCGAAAATGGCGGAAAAGGTGCTGAAAGCTGCTCAGGAGCTCGGATATCGGCCGAATGTTCTGGCGCGCTCGCTCATCACCGGCCGTTCCCGGATCATTGGGCTGGTGGTGGCCTATCTGGAAAACCAGTTCTATCCCGACGCCCTGGAAAGACTGTCCACTGCGCTTCAGGCGCATGGGTACCACATTCTCGTTTTCATGGTGTCGAATGACGACGCAGGTGTCGACAGGGTGATGGGGGAATTGCTCGATTATCAGGTCGACGGCATCATCACCGCATCCGTTGGCATGTCCAACGCACTGGCTGCGCGCTGCGCTGCTGCCGGCGTTCCGGTGGTTCTTTTCAACCGCGGTCAGGATGATCATCGCCTCAATCAGGTCACGTCCAACAATCTGGAAGGTGGTCGCAAGATTGCGGATTTTCTCGCCGCAGGCGGACACCGCAGGATTGCTCATATCGCGGGCTGGTCCGGATCTTCCACAGGCAGGGATCGCGAAGCCGGCTTTCGTGCCGGACTGGAAGCGGCGGGGGTCGGGCTCGCGGCCTGCGTTGACGGTATGTACAACCGGGAGACAGCCGCCGCTGCTGCGCGCGAAATCTTTGCAGGTGACGACCGCCCGGATGCGGTGTTTGTCGGCAACGATCACATGGCATTTGCCGTCATGGATGTCTTGCGTTTCGAACTCAACCTCGACATTCCGGGCGATGTTTCGGTCGTCGGATACGACGATGTGCCCCTCGCGTCATGGCCCGCCTACAATCTCACCACTTTGCGCCAGCCCTCCAACCGGATGGTCGAGGCAACGGTCTCCACGCTGCTCGGCTGGATCGAGGAGGGCAGCAGTGACGTCCAGAAAATTCAGATAGACGGACCACTGATGGTCCGCGGTTCAGCCCGCATACCCGAAGGATGGCTCGATGAAAGGCTTTGACCCGCGCTGGAAGGATTTCCCCGACTACATTATCGGGATCACCAGGGAAATCTGGGAAGAGCGCAAGATCGCAACGCTTCACCACTACTATTCCGACGACATTATCGTACGCTCGCCGGGTTCGCTTGTGGTTGGCAACAAGGGGGTGATCGGTGCGACCATGGCCACCTTGTCGGAATTTCCTGACCGAACCCTGTTCGGTGAGGACGTCATCTGGTCAGGCACTCCTGAGGAAGGCATGCTTTCCTCGCATCGTATTGTTTCCACCGCGACCCACCTTGGCGATGGTGTCTACGGCAACGCGACGGGCAAGAAACTGCAATACCGGATTATTGCCGATTGCCACGCCATCAACAACCAGATCAACGATGAGTGGCTGATCCGCGACCAGGGTGCGATCGTGCGTCAGATGGGCTGGGAACCGAAGAAATATGCATTGGATCTGATCGCGCGCGAAGGTGGCCCCGAACACTGCAGCCGGCCTTTCACACCCGCGATCGACAAGATTGGTCCGTACACCGGCAAAGGGAACGACAATGAATGGGGCGTGAAATACGCCGACATTTTGAGCCGGATCATGAATGCAGACATGGCCGCCATCGAAGCTGAATACGATCGCGCGTGTGAACTCGCCTATCCAGGTGGAACTGCCGGCTATTCCTGGGACGTTGCGGACCGCTTCTGGATGGGTCTGCGAGCCGGCTTTCCGTCTGCCGATTTCCGGATCGAGCATCAGATCGGCCGGGACGATCCCATGATGCCGCCGCGCGCCGCCATTCGCTGGTCGCTCACCGGCAGGCATGACGGCTGGGGGGCATTCGGCGAACCAACCGGTGCCGACGTCCACATCATGGGCGCATCACACGCCGAGTTCGGACCCAGGGGTCTGCGACGCGAATACACGCTTCTCGATGAAACGGTGGTCTGGAAACAGATCGCACTGAAGACCGGATAGGTAAACAGACAGGTATGGTAATGAGCCCTGACGAGATGGAAACGCGGATTGTCCGCTATGGTGACCTGAAGCCGTGCCGAACGGCCTTTATCGATGCACACACACCCGGCTCCGATCAAAAGGAAAACTTCACGATCATCGGTGGCGGCGTATCTGAAAGTCCGGACCAGCATGTTCACATCAAGGACACGCCGGGCTTCAATATCGGCGCGGCCGGGCAACCGCCAAAGTGCCGCAATTCATTGCATTCGCATAAAACGGCGGAGGTCTTCTACGTCCTGAAGGGCCGCTGGCGCTTTTTCTGGGGGCGTTGGGGAACTGCGGGAGAAGTTGTTCTGGAAGAGGGCGACATCTTCAACATACCGACAGGCATTTTCCGCGGGTTCGAAAACATAGGCACCGACTACGGAATGATCATGGCGGTTCTTGGTGGCGATGATGCAGGTGGGGGCGTCACTTGGGCGCCCCAGGTCATCGAGGATGCCAGCGATCACGGCCTTGTTCTTGGTGAGAACGGAGTTCTGTACGACACCAAGAAAGGCCAGTCACTTCCAGATGGTATCAGGCCGATGCCGCTTCTTTCCGACGAGGAGCTCAAGGCCTATCCGGAACCGGGCAATAGTGCCGTTGTCCGCGACTATGTTGCCCGCTATTGGGATCTGATGGCACTTGCTGCCAATTCGCCATGCAAGGTGATCGGTGAAGCCGGGCTTTTGAAGGACAGACCTGGCTTCGAGGTCGAGTTCCTTACGCGTGGATCAATTCCGGACACGAACTACACCTTGAACTGTCATGAAATTCTGATGGTTGTGCGTGGCCATTGGAAACTCTGCTGGTCAGGTGGTGAGAAAGGCCTGGCACCAGGTGATACCTGCGCTGTTCCGCCGGGTCTCGAGCACAGCCTTGTGCCGTCCATGAGCGGAGAAGCGAGCCTTTATCGCGTCCTGAATACCCAAGACCAGGCGGGACCGACCTGGGTCGGCTGATGAAGAAAATGCACCGCCTCACTGGCGATATTGTTTCGATCTGGCGGCATGCTCCGGGGTGCCGTCCAGGCGAAGCACCGCGAAGATCCCGGACCTTGACCATCATCCGGCAACGCGGAAACCAGCTTGGAAGCAGAACAACAGGCCAGGTGTTCCCGGCCCGTACTTCGCCTGGCAGCGAAGACCTGAATGGGAACCACGCATTTGAAGAAAACCAGAGGCACGGCTGAAATCCTGCCAGACACACCGGGGGAGATCATGAGCAATATTGACGTTACCCATGTCGGCTCGTTGCCGAGAACACAGAAAGTCGTCGACTTCATATTTGCACGCGAAAAGGGTGAGGACTACGACGAGGCGGCATTCGACGCGGCGATGGCTGCCGCTGTCTCGGAGACTGTGCGCAAACAGGTCGACGCCGGTGTGACGGTCGTCAGCGATGGCGAGACCTCCAAGATTTCCTACGCTACATACGTGAAAGACCGCTACACGGGGTTCTCCGGTGACAGTCCCCGGAACGCTCCGGCGGACCTTAAGCTCTATCCCGGTTTTCTGAAGCGGATCGCCGAAAGCGGTGGTACGCCGCAATATGCCAGGCCGATGTGCACTGGTGAAGTGCGCTCAAAGGGCCAGGGGGAGTTGGTAAAGGACATCCGGCATCTAAAGGGGGCAATGTCCGAACATGGTGCTCAGCATGGGTTCATGAATGCCGCATCGCCTGGGGTCATCTCGCTGTTTCTGCAAAACGACTATTACCCCACGCGGGAGGCCTACCTGCAGGCGCTTGCCGATGTCATGAAGACCGAATACGAGACCATCGTCGCCTCCGGCTTGAAACTGCAGCTTGACTGTCCGGATCTCGCCTTGTCGCGTCACATGCTGTTTACCGACCTCTCTGATGAGGAGTTTCTCAAGATTGCAGCCGGCCATGTCGAAGCACTGAACCATGCGCTCCAGAACATCGATCCGGCGAATGTCCGAATTCACATCTGCTGGGGAAACTACGAAGGGCCGCATGTCTGTGATATTTCCATGGACAAGGTGTTTTCAACACTCATGTCGGCGCGCGCGCGCTACGTCCTATTTGAAACGTCCAATCCGCGGCATGCGCATGAATGGACTGTTTTCAGGGACCGGCGATCCGAAATTCCCGACGACAAGGTGCTGGTTCCCGGTGTCGTCGACACCACAACGAATTTCGTTGAACATCCGGAAGTGGTTGCGCAGCGCCTTGACCGGTTTGTCGGAATCGTCGGAGCCGATCGGGTGATTGCCGGATCCGACTGCGGCTTCGGCACCTTCGCCGGTTACGGCGCAGTTGATCCGGAGATCGCCTTCGCCAAACTGAAGGCACTTGCCGATGGTGCTGCAATCGCCGGAGAACGTGCGTGATCCCACTGGTCCTTCTTCCCGGCATGATGTGCGATGGGCGGCTTTACGGTCCGCAGGTTGCCGCGCTGTCCGGGCGAATGACAATTCATCTTGCTCCGATCACTGAGCATGCGACTGTCGAGGCACTTGCTGCCGATATTCTGGAAAAGGCCCCGCCGCGATTCGCCCTGGCCGGCCTTTCCATGGGCGGCATCGTTGCAATGGAGGTTCTGAGACAGGCTCCGGCGCGCATCGACAGGCTGGCCCTTCTGGATACCAATCCGCGTGCCGAGCTGGAAGACGTCAGGCGGCGCCGGGAGCCTCAGATCGACAAGGTCCGGGCAGGCGGTCTGCGCGAGGTCATGAGGGACGAACTCAAGCCGAACTATCTGGCGAACGGGCCACTCCGCGAGGATGTCCTCGATATCTGCATGGATATGGCACTCGACCTGGGTGCCGATGTCTTCGAGCGTCAGTCGCGAGCCTTGCAATCCAGGCCCGATCAGCAGGCAGCCCTGCGGGCGGTCGGAATCCCGACCCTGATCCTGATGGGTAGGGAAGACCGGCTCTGTCCGCTGGAGAGACACGAACGGATGCATGACCTCATTGAGGGCTCCGTGCTCAATATCGTCGAGGGCGCAGGGCACCTGCCGACCCTGGAACAACCCGAGGCCGTCAATGAGGCCTTCAAGACCTGGTTGGAACTCTGATGGAAGCTGACCTTCTGAATCTTCTCAAAACCGTCGACACGCCGACGGTCTGCAACGCGATCGAGGTTGCAGAAGGCAGGCGTGGTTTCAACCGCTTCACCCGCGGCACCATGCTGTCGTCCGATCCGACCTCCGGAGCCATGGTCGGGTTTGCCCGAACCGCACGAATTTCGGCGCTGGCGCCACCGACAGAGCCGGCTGACGTCATCAAGGCCCGGCGCATGGATTATTATCGTCATATGTCCGAAGGACCTCGTCCGGCACTGGCTGTCGTCGAGGACATAGACTATCCGAACGCAATCGGGGCCTATTGGGGCGAAATCAACACGACGGTTCACAAGGGGCTGGGCCTGTCGGGCGCCCTGACCAACGGTGTCATGCGCGACCTTGGCGACTTGCCGGACGGTTTCCCGGTCGTTGCGGGATCGGTCGGTCCAAGCCACGGCTTTGTCCATGTCAGGGAAATAGATACGCCGGTCAGGATTTTCGGACTGGACATTCATCCCGGAGAGCTCGTTCACGCGGACCGGCACGGCGCTTTGGTCATACCAGCTGCAGTCATGCCGGATCTGGCCGAAGCAATCCGCAAACTCCTCGACACCGAACATCTCGTTCTGGGACCTGCACGCGAACCCGGGTTCACTTTCGAAAAATTCGAGGCAGCCTGGGCAGCCTTCGAAAGAGCGCGGACGTAGCAACGGCAGAGATTTCATCTGTCGAGAGGGGACGCCGTTTCGGGTCAAAATCCTGAACTGCGGGACCGGTATGCGTGCCGGTGAAGTGCTGCGCGTCACAGGCATCTCTCGCGGCTTTGACTATCTTCAGGTTATCGAAGGACAAAACGTTCATCGGTGGTTCAGCGCTTGTGAAACAGGTTAAAGCGCCAGAGGAGAAGTCAGTGCCAGCAAGAATGACGGTTGAAGCGGAAGCAAGCTCCTTGCAATCGGTGTCTGTCTCGTCTGAGCGTTACGGTTCCCCGGCGCGTCTCTTGCACTGGGCCGTTGCCATATTGGTTCTGATCACGTGGCCCCTTGGGTTGATGATCGGTTTTGCCAAGAAAGACGTTGTTTCGACGTTTTACCTGCTGCATGAGAGTTTCGGATTTCTGATCCTTTGGCTGATGCTCCTGAGGGTCGGATACAAGCTTACGTCGAAGGCCCCGAAGCATGAAGGCTCCGCCCTGGAACGGGTGGCCGCCTCTGGGGTGCATGGCCTGCTTTATGCCTTCCTTGTCATCATGCCGGTGACGGGTTTTCTGGCGACCAACGCCCATGGGTTTCCCCTGAATTGGTTCGGCCTGGTGGAAGTCTGGAGCCCGATTGGCAAGAGCCCGGACATCGCCTGGAACCTCTCGGCCATCCACGAGTGGAGTGCCTGGATTCTGCTCGCCCTGTTCGCGCTTCATATTGGTGCAGTTTTGTTTCATCACATGATTAAGAGAGACATGACTCTCTACAGGATACTTTAAGCGATTGATTTGCACTGTCGAAGCGCGGGAACGGCCGGCACTTGTGTGCCGGCCGTTCAACTTTTGCGCGGCAGAACATTATCTGAACGGGCCTGACTGAAGACCAGGGGCAACGGGACATTGCCGTTTTCGATTGAAGTTGTCGGACATTCGTCGGATCGCCAAAGACCGACCTGCAGTTCCTGTTGGCGGCCTCTGATGGTGACGGTTTCGATCCGCGGGGGAATGACGGTGTCGTCAGACACGAATGAGGTCGCGTCGAGCAGGTCCTTGGAAATGACAACGGAAGCATCGAGATCCTTGGCGACCTCCAGCAGCCTGCTGGCAACGTTGACGCAGTCCCCGGTCGTTGTGATTTGTTGCTGCCTGTCGTGACCGAGCCGGGAGAGAACGACCTGTCCGTAATGTGCCCCGACCCTAACTCTGCTGATTCGGGTGCTCATTCCGGTCTCGCTCAACCAGACGCCAATACCGTTGTGAAGCAGAAACGCACACAGGGCAGCGTTGGCAGGATCGTTTTCCGATGTTTCGGGAATTCCGAACCCAAGCATCGCTCCATCACCCATGAAATCGAGCACGATGCCGCCGGTCTTGTTGGCAACGTCGACCACGATCGTATGAAAACTCTTGAGAAAATCACGCGTTCTGGCAGGGCCGAGTTGCTCGCTCAGGGTAGTATAGCCCGATAGATCAACGAACAGCATGGCTGCTTCCTGCTCTTTCGGCACCATCAGGAAATCCGGATCTTCGGCAACGCGCTTTGCCAGCCGGGGAGACTGAAACCGGCTCAGGGCCTCTTGGGCCTGCATCAGTTTGTTGGATTGGAACCGGTCGAATATCTGCCGGGTGACAATCAGGGCGATAACGGGTGGTAGGCTGGCTGCGAACGGCAGTGCCCCGCTTAACCATTGACCCTGCCCAAACAGGAAAAATGTAATCGCGACCCATCCGGCGAGCATGGCCAGATAGATTATCGAAGCAGGTGCAAGCGGCAGGAAAGCAACTGCAGCCAACCCAATAAGTGTGACCGCGAATGCGGCCGCGCTGTCTGCCAGGCGCGTATTTTCGTTCCTTGAGAGAGCGGATCCGTCGAGCAGGTTGGCAATACCCGTCGCCTGGACTTCGACCCCCGGCAGGACCGGATCGAAAGGTGTGCCGAAACGATCACCGACCGCCGTTGCCGTTACCCCGAGAACGGCAATCCGGTTTGCCAGGTCAATCCGTTCTCCTTCCAGCAGTCTTTCTGCACTGACTGTTGTGATCGTTCCTCGGGGACCATAGTAGTTCAAGGCCAGGTGCCAGCCCATATCAAGTTCCTGAACCCGGTCGCCAAGACGAATTCCCGTTTCGGTGACGTTTGGCGCCGCGGTCAAGAAGAGTTCCATCGCCTTGAGGCTGAAAGACGGCTGTAGCCCGGTCTCTGTCAGGAACAGGAGCGGGATGTGTCGCGGAGTGCCTCCGCTGTCGGTGACAATGTTCGCCAGGCCAATGGAAGCGGTTTCGCCAATTTCGGAAGCAGGCAACAGGACCTTGCTGATAACCGGCACGGCGCTGACCGATGACCTTGTTTCATCGACAAGACCGGCAGCAGCGATGACTGCCGGGATTGAGCCCAACGACTTTGCAAGTGGCACGATGTCGGAATTCTCCGGTCCGCCGGACAGAAGGATGTCGACAGCCAGTGTTTTGGCGCCAGCGTCCCTGATCTTGCCGATGAGGTCAGCCAGACGATTCCGGCTGAGCGGGTATTGCCCTGCCTTGGAAACCGTTCTGTCGTCGATTGCAATAATGGTGATCTCTTCAGGAGCTGTTCGTTCGCCCCTGATCGTGATGCGCAGGTCGAGCAGGACCGTCTCGAAACGGTCGATCACGCTTGCTTTGCCGGCGAGATGGCCCCTTGCAAGAAACCCGGTCCAGGCCAGGCCGATAATCAGCGCAATTGCCGTTATCCAGCCCGGCAGAGAGGATTTCATCGACCAAAGCGGCTGAAGAGATTTCTGACGCGCTCGGCACCCCATTCGCGAACGACGACAGGTTCGCCGGGCGTGACATCAACACCGAAGCCGGCCGCCAGCACGACCTGGTCGGAGCCATCGGACCTGGAGACGGTAACCTCGCCTTCACTGACGAAGACAGCCGTTGTCCCGTCGGCGACTTCAACTGTGTAGACGGTTCCGCGCACAGCCGCGATTGCCTGTGGTGTGCGGATCTGGAACGAGCCGCTGCCCGGAGCAATGTCGATCAGAACGGCGTCGGATGACACATCGATTTCGGTAGGCCGCCCGTCCGTAGCGGTTGCCGTGACGCCGAGAGCCGCAGCGGCCTCGGCCTCAAGGACAAGCCCGCCTGGACACTGGTAGACCACTCTCGCAGGATCTGCCAGTTCCGTACTGGTGCAGCCTGTCAGGGTTTGCGCCGACAGGTTTTGCAATGGCAGGATGACCAGTAGCGAGAGTGCCGCTAGAATGACGTTGTTTCTCATAGTCACTGTCCCGTAATGTGCCTTTCAATCGCCCCGGATTGATTTCATACCACCATCTTGAAACCAAAGTGCAACAACCGCCGTAGCCATCCTTGTACGATACATGGATGCAGAAAGAGAGAGCAACATGGAAGTCGATGGTGATTTCAACAAGGAGAAGCTCCTCGGCAGGAGCTTTGTCTTCGAAGCGCTTGACGGCCAGGCAAGACAGGAGCTTGCCAGTTTTGCATACGTGAAACGTTTCAAGTCCGGTGAAACCATATTCTCCATGGGGGCAACCGGACAAAGCATGATGGCGATCGCGGAAGGAACGGTGCGCGTCAGCATGTTGACCCCGAGTGCGCGTGAAATCACACTGAATGACCTTCAGTCCGGCGAGGTTTTTGGGGAAATTGCGCTGCTCGACGGCGGTGAACGCTCGGCGACAGTCAAGGCATTGACGAACTGTACCCTCATCGTCCTGGAAAGGCGCTCGTTGCTCGATGTGCTGCAACGTAATCCGAAACTCTCCATCCATCTGATCGAACTTCTGTGCCACAGGGTGCGCCGCTCCGATGAGCGCATGATTGAAATCGCCTTTCTTGAGCTTCCGGTTCGATTGGCAAGGCTACTTCTCAGGCTGACGGAAGCAGCACCCGGTTCGGCGGACAGGCCCCTGAAGAAACTTTCCCAGTCCCAGTCGGAACTGGCGGGCATGACAGGCAATACACGCGAAAACGTGAACCGATGTCTTCGCAAGTGGCAAAAGGCTGAACTGATTGAGCTTCGCGATGGCTGGCTGATACTTGAAGACAGGCAGGCCCTGGAGAAAATCGCAGCTGGCGAATGATCGGCAGGAACCCTGCAGGGTCGCCGGTCTGCCATGGATCGTAACGATGTTGATCTGGTGGGCGAGTGTCTCGCCAATGGACCGTCTTGCTGCACGAGTCTTTTATTGAAGATACATAAAAATTGTATACAGATCTGCGTTCAAATTTGTATATTGAGTCTGATCCGGATCACGAGATGCAAAGGGTAGTGCAGTGAAGTCTCAACGCGGCGGCAAGACCGTATATGGCGCAAATGTCGGCATCCTGATGCTGGAAACACGGTTTCCGCGCATTCCGGGAGACATGGGCAACGCCCTTACCTGGCCGTTTCCGGTCCAGTACCGCGTGGTCCGGGGTGCCTCACCGGATCTCGTCGTCAGGTCCGATGCACGCCCCCTCCTCGAAAAATTCATCGAGGCAGCTAGGGATCTCGTTGCAAGCGGGTGCGACGGCATCACCACGAATTGCGGCTTCCTGTCGATCCTGCAGGATCAGCTGGCAGCGGAGATCGAAGTTCCCTTGGCGACCTCGTCGCTGATGCAGGTTCCTATGGTGCAGTCGACCCTGCCTCCTGGAAAACGTGTCGGCATTCTGACCATCTCAAGGGAGACCCTGACGGACGATCACCTGACGGCGGCAAACGTGCCGCTGAATACGCCGATCGTCGGTACGGAAAATGGCAGGGTCTTAACCCGGGACATTCTGGGCGACGCACCGGAGATCGACTTTGCCGCATGTCTGGAAGACATGCGTGACGCGGCAAGAGAGCTTGTCTCGACACACGGCGATCTTGGCGCAATCGTGCTGGAATGCACCAACATGGTGCCTTATGCCGCCGACATCCGCCGGCTGACCGGCCTGCCCGTCTATTCGATCTACAACTACGTTCTCTGGTTCCAGCAAAGCCTTGCTCCGGCCCGTTTTCCGGTCGAGCTGGATGATCCGCGTTGGGGGTGAAACGAACCTTGGGTGCCGGCGTAACCGATCAGTAACTCGGCACGTAGAGTTGGGAATAGGCGAGGCGGACGAGTTCTATGGTCTCTCCGCTTCGGCGTTCGATATGGTTTCGGAGTGCCTTGACGGCGGTCTCCGTGTCCCTGTTTTTCACGGCATCGACGATTTTGCGGTGTGCGGGCAGGGACGGGTCAACATCGACACCGTCCTCCATCTGCTCACGGATCTGGCGGAAATTGATCAGGCGGACATAACGTATCCGTTCATTCAGGTTGCTGAGCAACCTGACCAGTTCGCCATTGCCCGACAGAGCGGTCAGGCGCAGGTGGAACTCTTCGTCCTGCTGCAGCACTTCGGCCAGGTCGGTGCAGGTGAAGTATGTCTTTTCGAACTCGTCGAGATAGTCGCAGAGCTCCGCAATCTTTTCGTCACTGGCGTTTTCGATGCCCCGGATGATGCCTTCGGTCTCGATGGCGCAGCGGGCCTGGTAGAGTTCCAGAACCTTGACGGGTTCCAGTGGCCGACAGAAGAATCCCTGACCTTTGGCGAGTGTCAGGAAACCTTCGGCTACGAGACGATTGAGCGCCTCACGCAGGGGCGTCCGGCTTGCACCGAGCTTTGTCGTCAACGCGGATTCATTTATGCGCTCGCCCGGTTTGAAGTCGAAATTGATCGCCATGTCGCGCAGCGTCTCGTAAACGCGGTCAACGCTGCTGAGGCGGTTTGTCATCTTTGTCCTGCCGTGCATATCCAAACTCTGTGTCCCCTGATAGATCAAAAAATTCGCTTTGTGAACATTTGCGCCTTCACATTTGCCTACAGAGCTGTATACAATATTGAGTGCAGGACAAAAACGCCCGTCCGGACAGGCGGCAAGCTTGGGGGAAACCTTGCGAAACACACTGAATGGCGCCGAAGCGATGGTGCGCTCCCTTGAGGCGCATGGCGTACGGCATATCTTCGGTCTTTGCGGCGACACGACGTTGCCGTTCTATGATGCCATGCACAATCTCGACCACAATATCACCCACGTCTTGACGCGGGACGAGCGCAGCGCGACCTACATGGCAGATGCCTATGCGCGCGTGACCGGACGTGTCGGCGTGTGCGAAGGACCTTCCGGCGGTGGCGCAACCTACATCCTGCCGGGGTTGATCGAGGCAAACGAGAGTTCCTACGCCGTCTTGTCGATCACGACCGATATTTCAGTTGCGTCTTACGGAAAGTATCCCCTGACCGAGGTTGATCAGGAAGCACTGATGCGGCCGCTTACCAAGTTCAACACGGTCATCAGGCGCGCGGATCATATTCCGCGCATGGTGCGCCAGGCGTTCAGGGCAATGACGACTGGCCGTTCGGGTTCCTCGCATCTCGGACTGCCCTACGACATTCAATACGATCCGGTTCCGGTCGACGATATCTGGGGCGATCCCAAACACCAGACCTTTCCCGCCTATCGGGTAGCTCCAGAACCGGGTTCTGTCGGAGCTGCCGTCGAAGCGGTTCTGACGGCAAAGTCACCGTTGATCGTGTGCGGTGGCGGCGTTGTCATTTCCGGTGCCATGGAAGACCTGAACCGGTTGGCAAGCCGGCTGGATCTGGCGGTGGCATCATCGGTATCGGGCAAGGGATCCTTGGCGGATACGCATCCCCTGTCCCTTGGGGTCGTCGGTTCGAATGGTGGCACTGACGAAACCTGGGAGATGATGGAAGCCGCAGACCTTGTCGTCTTCATGGGGTGCCGGGCCGGTTCAACCACGACGTCGCGCTGGGAAGCTCCCAAGCCCGGTCAGCGGATCGTGCATTTCGACAGCGATCCGATGACCATCGGCGCGAATTACCCGACAGAAGTAGGCGTGGTCGGTGATCTGAAACTGGCTCTGGCCGAAGTCAATGCGTATCTCGACACACGTGACGGAGATCTGCCGTCTTTCGGCGGGGCCGCGAAGGTTGCCGATATCAAGGAACGCAAATTCGCCCGGTTCCAGGCATTGGTTCAAAACGATGCCGAGTTGATCGTCCCCGAACAGATCATTGACACATTGAACAAAAACCTTCCAGATGACGCCATCGTGGTTTCGGATCCTGGAACAAGCTGCCCCTATTACAATGCCTATTCGCAGCAGAAACATCCCGGACGTCAGTATATCACCAACCGTGCACACGGCGCGTTGGGTTACTCGCTTTCGGCTGCAATCGGGGCCTGGTATGGCCGCCCCGGCAGCAAGGTCGTGGCCATGATGGGAGACGGGTCCTTTGCCTTTGCCTGTGGTGAACTCGAAACCGTCGTACGCGCCAACGCGCCGATCACCTATATCGTCTTTTCCAATTCGGCCTTCGGCTGGATCAAGGCGAGCCAGTACGCCGACTGCGAAAAGCGCTACTACAATGTCGACTTCAACCGCACCAACCAGGCGGCAGTCGCCGCGGCCTTCGGACTGAAAACCTGGAAAGTGGAAAAGACGGACGATCTGGACCGTGTCATGAAGGAAGCCTTCGCCCATGACGGCCCCACACTGATCGACGTCATCTGTCAACCTCTGGAAGAAGCTGCTGCCCCGGTGCGGCGCTGGATGGGCTGATGCGATGAGCGGGGCGGCGTCTACACATGTCGTGGTCATCGGCGCAGGTGTCGTCGGCGTCTCCACCGCAATCTGGCTGCGTCGGGCCGGTATAGATGTAACGGTCGTGGACCGCGTTGAGCCGGGAACCTCCGCGTCGACATCTTATGGCAATGCCGGCGTGCTTGCGGCGTGTTCTGTTGCGCCTGTCACAGCGCCCGGCATGATTGCCAAAAGCCCTAAAATGTTGCTGGACCCGGAATTTCCGTTGTTCCTGCGCTGGTCATATCTGCCGAAACTGGCGCCATGGCTGCTGAAGTATCTTTCCCACGCCAATGACAAGGATACGCGCCGGATTTCAGACAGTCTTGCGCCGATCCTCTACGATTCCCCTTCCCAGCACGAAGCGCTGGCCAAGGGAACCGAAGCGAAAGAATGGCTGGTCAATTCCGACTACAGCTTCGTTTATCCTTCACGCGAGGCTTTTGAAGCAGACAGGTATACCTGGATGCTCCGCCGCACGGCCGGCTTCGAGCCGGAACTGCTTGAAGGGCGGGCAGTTCAGGAATTCGAGCCGAACCTTTCGTCGGACATGAAGCTGCTGGCAGTCATGCATGACCACGGTTATGTCCGCGATCCTGGAAAGTACATTCTGGCACTTTCGCAAGAGGCGAAGAAACTGGGTGCGAAATTTGTTCAGGCTGAGGTGAAGGATTTTGTGCTCACGGATGGCCGGGTGAGCAAGGTTGTGACATCGGGTGAAGATCTGGACTGCACGCAGGTCGTCCTGGCGACCGGGGTCTGGTCAGGCGGGCTTGCCAAGAAACTCGGCCTTGCAGTGCCGCTGGAGTCCGAGCGCGGTTACCATATCGTGTTCCGGTCCGCTGAAAACGGTCCGGAAACGCCCATGATGATTACCACCGGCAAGTTTGTCGCAACACCCATGAAAGCGGGATTGCGCTGCGCCGGTATCGTCGAATTTGGTGGTCTCGAGGCTTCGGCCTCAAAGGCGCCTCTTGAGTTTCTGCGCAGGAAAGTTGCGCAGACTTTTCCGAAATTGACGTTCGAAAAGGAAGAGAGTTGGCTCGGTCACCGTCCGGCTCCTTCCGACAGCTTGCCACTGATCGGAGAAATCGGGGCATCCGGCGTCTTTGCTGGTTTTGGACATCATCACATCGGCCTCACGGCCGGGCCCAAGACCGGGCGAATTCTGGCAGGTCTCATATCCGGGGATCGCCAGAACATCGACCTGTCTGCCTATAACCCGCAGCGGTTCTAGGCAGACGACACAAGAGCAGCGTGTCCCGCAGACGTGGGGCATGAGGGGACAAAAACGAGGAGGTTTTCCATGTCCGGAATGACGAAAATTCTTATGGCTAGTGTCGCCGTTTCCGTGCTTGCAGCTGGTTCTGCATCCGCTGAATCCTGGGATATGCCTATGGCCTATGCGGCGACCAACTTCCATTCTGCAACTGGTGAAAAGTTTGCCGAATGCGTAACGCTCGGCACCGGTGGTGCTCTTGAAATCAAGACACACCCGGGCGGCTCCCTCTATTCGGGTGCCGAAATCAAGCGTGCGATCCAGACGGGACAGGTCCCGATCGGTGAACGTCTGCTGTCGGGTCACCAGAACGAAAACCCGCTCTTCGGTTTCGACAGCGTGCCGTTCCTGGCAACGTCATTTGAAGATTCCGAAAAGCTCTGGGAAGTTGCCAAGGAGCCGCTGACGGAAATCCTGGCCGAGCAGAACTTGCATCTGCTCTATTCCGTGCCGTGGCCGGCACAGGGTCTGTACTTCGACCGTGAGGTGAATTCCCTTGAAGACGTCAAGGGACTGAAGTTCCGGACCTACAACAACGCCAGCGCCAGGATGGCCGAACTCGCCGGCATGCAGCCGGTGCAGATCGAGGCAGCCGAAATCAGCCAGGCCTTCGCCACGGGCGTCGCACAAGGTATGGTGTCTTCCGGGTCCACCGGTTATGACCGCAAGATCTGGGAAAGCCTGTCGCACTACTATTCGGCGGATGCCTGGTTGCCGCGCAACTACGTCATGGTCAACATGGACAGCTGGAACAGCCTGGACGACAACACCAAGAACGTGATCAACGGCTGTGCGGCCATGGCGGAATATGCCGGTGACTGGCGCTCCATCCAGTACAACGAGTTCACCGTGAACGAATTGGGCAAGAATGGCATGACCACGGGCCGCGTGAGCGACACGATGGCCGGGGAATTGCGGGCCATCGGTGAGACCATGACCGGAGAATGGCTTGAGACCGCAGGCGACCAGGGCAAGGCCATCGTCGATGCATTCAAGGCGAAACAATAGTCTACCCGCATGACAACGTCTGCCCGGCGGCTTCCGCCGGGCACATATGCTTTTGAAGGGGGACGGCGGTGGCTATTTTCAAGCTTTTGCGCACCAGTCTTGATGCGCTTTACAAATTCGCTGGATATCTGGGGGCAGTTTTCCTGATTCTGATCCTCTTTTTTGTGGCCTCGCAAATGGTTGCAAGATGGGGTGGCGGGATCATTACCGGCGCGCCCGATTTTACCGGCTACTGTATGGCGGCGGCATCCTTCCTTGCCTTGCCTTACGCGCTGAACAGCGGCAGCCACATTCGCGTCAGCCTGCTGCTGACGGCGTTGGGGCGCTACCGCAAATACGGCGAGATCTGGTGCTGGGCTATTGCAAGCTACCTGACCTATCTGTTCGCGCACTATGCCATCAAGTTCACGTATGAAAGCTACCGCTTCAATGAAATCAGCCAGGGGCACGATGCCTGGCCGATCTGGATACCGCAGATGTCCATGGCCATCGGAACGGTGCTTCTAGCAGTCTGCGCATTCGACAATCTCGTGACAACGCTGTTTACCGGTCGGGACAATATCCATGCCCCCGGCTCGAAGCCGCAGGGGGATTAACACGTGGAAGAGATCTACCTCGTTCTCATATTCCTGTTCGTTCTGTTCCTGCTTCTCGGGACTGGCGTGTGGGTTGGGCTTGCGCTTTTCGGCGTTGCCTATCTTGGGCTTGAAATGTTCACCTCGCGCCCGGCAGGCGATGCGATGTTGACGCGGATCTGGACCGGTTCGTCCAGTTGGACCCTGACCGCCCTGCCGCTTTTCATCTGGATGGGCGAGATCCTGTTCCGAAGTCGATTATCGCAGGACATGTTCCGTGGCCTCAGTCCGTGGATGCAGCGCCTCCCGGGTGGTCTTGTCCATGTCAATATCGTCGGCTGTACGATTTTCGCGGCAGTGTCCGGTTCGTCAGCCGCCACCTTGACTACCGTCGGCAAGATGTCGATCCCCGAACTCAGGAAGCGCGGCTATCCCGAGTACATGACGATCGGAACGTTGACCGGTGCCGCGACGCTTGGCCTCATGATTCCTCCGTCGCTGACGCTAATTGTCTATGGTGTTGCCGTTGAGCAGTCGATCTCAAAGCTGTTCATGGCCGGTATTCTGCCGGGCATCGTGCTTGCGGGCATGTTCATGGCCTATGTTGCCGGCTGGTCTTTTCTCCGGCCGGGTGAAGTGCCGAAGATTGCCAATCGCATGAGTTTTTCCGAGAAACTGCGCGAAAGCCGGTTTCTGATCCCGATCATCCTGCTTATCCTTGTTGTCATCGGGTCCATGTACGGGGGGTGGGCAACGGCGACCGAAGCGGCCTCCATCGGCGTGATCGGGGCATTCATCCTGGCGGCAGTTCAAGGATCGCTCACCAGGCAAACCTTTATCGAAAGCTTGCTCGGAGCAACCAGAACGTCGGCAATGATTGCGCTGATCCTGATGGGGGCGACTGCCCTGACGCTGGCGATGGGGTTCACGGGATTGCCGCGTGCACTGGCGGAATTCATCGAGAGCCTGCAACTCTCACAATTCTCGCTGCTGATGGCGCTCATGCTGTTCTACATCCTGCTTGGCATGTTTCTCGACGGGATTTCGTCGGTCGTGCTGACCATGGCGATCGTTCAGGAAATGGTTCTTGGCGCGGGGATCGACCTGATCTGGTTCGGGATCTTCATCGTGATCGTGGTCGAAATGGCGCAGATCACGCCACCGATCGGTTTTAACCTGTTCGTCATGCAGGGAATCACCCATCACGAAATGGGCTACATCGCCAAGACAGCAATCCCTCTGTTTCTGATCATGGTGCTCATGGTCTTCGTGATGATTTTCTTCCCCGAGTTGGCCACCTTCCTGCCGGAAAACATGCGCGGGCCTCGAGGATGACAATTGCCGGAGGCGGTCGAGCGCCGCCTCCGGCCCCTACAGGAATACCCTTCAAGAGGATTACGCCATGGCAACGGTCAAGATCATCGCAGCCGTCGATTTGCACCACAGGGAGGCGGATGCCTGTGTGGTCCGCGAGGCGATCATGCTGGCACAGAGCCATGAGGCCGCCGTCGAGCTTGTCTTTGTGATACCGGACCAGCAGAACACGTATGTGCAGGCCTACATTCCCGAGGACATGCGCAATCAGGTCGAAGTTGACGCGCGCAAGGACCTTGAGGCCTATGCGGGTGAGTTCGACTGGAACGGTATTTCATGCACCACGGAAGTCCTGCGTGGTGTCGTCTATGAGAAACTGATCGAGCATGCGGATGAACTGTCTGCACGTTTCATCGTCATCGGTGCAAGTCGCCCGACGGTCAAGGACCTGTTCATCGGGCCGAATGCCGCGAGAGTGTCGCGCTTTGCATCATGTTGTGTGCTGGTTGTCCGGCCTGAATAACCCTGTTCCCACGGATCACTTCCCAATCTGCTCGGAGTTTCGCGTGAGCGACCACAAAATCGAACAAATCCGGGTTCACCGGATCAACATTCCAGCCAAGGCCGTCCATTCGCATGGCAGTGGTGATGTTGCCGGCATTCACGTTGCGATCCTGGAAATGACCACCGACACCGGCATCACCGGTTGGGGCGAAGCGTCGCCTTGGCCGGTTTTCACCGGCACGGCGGAAGGTTGCGCTGCAGCTTTGCATGTTCATCTGCGGCCTCATCTGATCGGCCGCGATCCTGTTCAGGTTGAAAAGCACATGTCCATGGCCGACAAGATCGTTGTCGGGCATCCGGAAGCCAAGGCTGCGCTCGAAATGGCGCTGCTCGACATCACCGGACAGATTGCGGGTCTTTCGGTCTGCGAACTCGTCGGCGGCAGGATGCGCGATGACATGGGCATGAGCTTTTCCATTGCCAATCCGGACTTTGACAAGGATCTGGAAGACGTTGCCGCGATGTGGGCGGACGGGGTCCGGATCTTCAAGTTCAAGACAGGTTTCGCCGACCATCGCTTCGATCTCATGCGGCTTGAGAAAATGCGGGAGATCTACGGCGAGGAAGCCGATATTCGTATCGACTACAATCAGGGCCTAGCGGCCTATGATGCCGTCAGACGCGTGCGCGATCTGGAAGTTTTCCGCCCGACCTTCGTCGAACAGCCGGTCAAGATGCACGAGCGTGAGGTGATGGCGCATATAACCCACGTGATCGATGCGCCGATCATGGCCGACGAAAGCGTTTTCGATCCGCGGGGTGCGCTCTATGCGGCCAACATCCGGATGGCCGACATCTTCTCGCTCAAGATCATGAAGTCTGGCGGCATCCGCAGGGCTCTCGAAGTCGCAGCCATTGCGCGTGCAGCAGGGATCGAGGTCTATGGCGGTTGCATGTTCGAGACCGGTCTTGCCCATGCCGCCGGAACACACCTGATGGCGGCGGTGCCGGACCTGATACTGCAATGCGAATTCTACATGTCGACCTACTACGCACAGGACGACATTCTGACAGAACCTTTCCCGGTCAGAAACGGCCGGGTGCATGTTCCCGAAGGGGCAGGCCTCGGGGTCAGGGTAGATCCGGAAAAGCTTGCGAAATACGCGGTGGCGGATCCACTCAACTAGCGTCACACGGCGTATGCGCAAACGTCCTGGAAAACGGTCGACCTGATCCCGTCAAATTTTCTTGTGAGGGTCTTCTCAGCCTGTCGAGCCCGCCCACGCCTGGTAGTCAAGTTCCGCGGCCTCGATAGCCTTTCCATTCACCAGGCGTCTCAAGAAGGCGATGCTGACGGCCCGTGAACGGCTGTTGTAAATTGCGGCTCCATCCGGATCACGGTCCGTTTCCTGATCGACACCAAGTTTTTCGTAGAGCGACTGCAACCGGCTTTGCACGCTGCGCAGGGAAATTCCCCGCCTCCGGGATATCGCCCTGTCGGTCAGGCCCAGAGCGATGTCGATCAGGACTTCATACTCGGAATCCGTGAGCCCCTGCAGGCGGTCGTCTGCCCGTTGCTGGACACCTCGAACGGTTCTGTCGATGATACATTGTTCTTCGACGAACACGCCCTGCATGGCAAGTTTCAGACGATCTTCGGAAGCCGATTTCAGGATGTAACCGTATGACGCGCCCGGTGGCACAATCCGCGAAATCCCCCGTACATATGCCTCATCTGCGTAGTTCGACCAGAACAGAATGCGCGTTTCGGGCTCCTGTCGCCAGATCGCCCGGGCTGCCTCGACGCCGGTCCGGTTCGGCATTTGCAGATCCATGACGATCGCATCCGGGCGATGTTCGATTGCAAGTGCGATACCTTCATCGCCATTCCGGGCTTCCTTGAGATCGGTTACGTCGGGCAGTTCCCGTTCGACGACTTCACGCAAAAAGGAACGGTGAAGGACGTCGTCCTCAACTATCAAGATACGCATTGTTTCGTTCTGGTTCGGTGATGGGGCATTTTGTGAGATTGGTGACTGGCATCATTACGCGCACGCACGTTCCCGATGATTTCTCTGCCGGTTCGATGCTGAATTCCGCAGATATTAATGTGGCGCGCGTCCGCATATTCTCGATGCCGCCCAGATGATCGGTATCATCGCTCACCAGACCAAGGCCATTGTCGGTGATCGAGAGACAGAGGTACCCGTCAGCCTGTGACAGACAGACGCTGATCCTGGATGCGTCGGCGTGCTTGATGGCGTTGTTGACCGCTTCCTGGGTTATTCGAAAGAGCGCGATCTGCAGCGTTTCCTGAAGAGAGTTGCCGGTCCCGTCTGTTTCGTCCGAGAACTTCACGGTAATCGGGCGCGCTTGAGAGGCGATCGCCCTTTCGAGCAGCGCCTCGATGCCTTCTTCGAAGCCGAACAGTTTCAGAACGCTCGGCCGCGCATCCTCGATGATGCTTCTGAGTTCCTGAAGGCATCCTTCAAGACGGTCGGTCAGGGAGTTCAGGGCCTCGCCGGGAATTTTTGGTGACTGCCGCAATCGGCGCAATTCGTGATTGAGGCGCGTCAGGTCGGCCAGCGTCTGGTCGTGCAGATCCATGCCGATCCGTTGGCGTTCCTGCTCCAGCGCTTCGGTCAGACGCAGCGCGCCAGCCCTCAGGCCCTCGGCATGAGCGTGAATTTCCGCCTGCCGAATGGCGGCCTTGCGGGCACGCTCTCCCTGGTTCAAGGCGTGGATATACGATGACAGAAGGTCCGCGACATACTGGGCAATCGTCACATGGCTGTCCTCGTAGATGCCGCGGGCGTGACAGGAATAGGAAAGCGCTCCGATCACCTTGCCTTCCACCTGGAGCGGGACATGCAACCGGCTGCGCAGGCGGGCATCGAAGATGGGATCGCTGAAGGCGCCGTCGAAATGAAAGCGTTCGTCAAGTTGGGCATCAGCCGTCAGAATGAATTCTTCCTCTCCCCGCAGGATGCTGCGGATAGGGCTGAAGGAGACCGGCACGGGTTCCGGTGCTTCGCCCCAACCCGTGTGTAGTCGGGCTTCGTAGGCAACATGCATGTCCCTCTCACCCGTCAGGATGCACACATCGATATGGTCATGCGGAAGAAAGAAACCGACTTCCTCGGAAACCTTCTGGATCAGGGACTGAAAGTCCAGTTGTCCGGCCACTGCTCTCGAGATCAGCAGAAACCGCTGCAGCATGGCTTCGGCGCTAATGGCACTTGCTCCGGTTTTTGTGCTTTCGTCAGTCAAGGATACCGGTCTCCGGTTCGTATCTCCCGCGCCATTCCCGCCAAGTCGCCGTTGAAACCTGCAATCAATGATGCGGGTTCCCGCAAGACTCTTGTCGAAACTACAGCATACATTCTGCGAGCCGCATGGAAAGCTCTTCGGACAGGAAACGAATTGGCTCCGGATCAGGTTCTTGAAACCGGGGTTGAAGAGGGAGCGATTGGCCATTGCATGAGGGGATCGAAATTGCGTGCGACCGGATGCGGGATCTCGTCATTCCCATTTGCCGCCTTGAACGCCTTTTCGACGCCTGCCTCTGGGCGGAAGGACCGGCTTACATGGCCGGGGCAGATTGTGTGGTCTGGTCGGACATACCCAACAACCGCATCCTGCAGTGGGTTGAAGGTCTTGGAACACGTACTTTCGAAAATGTTTCCAACTTTGCAAACGGAAACACGATTGACAGGGAAGGCCGTCTGGTCAGTTGCGAACATCAGGCGCGGGCGGTCACGCGCCGGGAGCACGACGGATCTCGAACGGTTCTGGCAACTCATTTTGACGGCAAAAGGCTGAACTCGCCGAACGATGTTGTCGTGAAATCGGATGGGTCGATCTGGTTCACCGACCCCACCTACGGCATCCTGACGGATTATGAAGGCGAGCGCGCCGAGCCGGAGCAGGATGGGTGCTATGTTTACAGGCTCCAGCCGGAGACTGGCGAAGTCGAAGCGGTCGTTCGCAGCATGGTCAAGCCGAACGGGCTTGCATTTTCGTCGGACGAACGAAGACTCTATGTCTCCGACACCGGCGTGTCTCATCAGACCGGCGGGCCCCATCACATCATGGCATTCGACCTGGACGCAACCGGACACCCGGAAAAAGAAAAGGTGTTCGCGGAGATTTCGCCCGGTGTCCCCGATGGCTTCAGGCTCGACGAATTCGGCAACATCTGGTCAAGCTCGGGCAACGGTGTTCAGGTCTTTTCGCCCGATGGAGACTATCTGGGCCGGGTTGCAGTGCCCGAAGCCGTTTCCAACCTGACATTCGGCGGGTCCAGGAACAATCGCCTTTTCATTACCGCAACGACTTCGCTTTACGCCATTTACGTCGGCGTAAGAGGTTTAACCAGGAGAAAGGCTCTCTGAAACTCCGATGTAAGTTACTGATGACTGGGAGGAAATCATGAAAATACGCCAATCACTTCTATTTGCTACAGCTGCGCTTGCCCTGACGACGGCTGGCATGCAGCCATCTTTTGCCGATACCGCGGACAAGCGGATCGCACTTTCGAACAACTACGCAGGAAACAGCTGGCGCCAGGCCATGCTCAATTCCTGGGGCAAGAACGCGGACCAGGCGGTCAAGGACGGTGTTGTCGCTGCAGGCGATGCCTTCACGACGGCTGAAAACCAGGCCACGGAACAGGCGGCGCAAATCCAGAACCTGATCCTTCAGGGCTATGATGCCATTGTTATCAATGCGGCGTCACCCACCGCCCTCAACGGCGCCGTCAAGGAAGCTTGCGATGCCGGTATCGTTGTCGTCTCCTTCGACGGTGTCGTGACGGAACCTTGCGCCTGGCGCATCGCGGTCAACTTCAAGAAGATGGGAGAGATTCAGGTCGACTATCTGTCCGGGCGCCTGCCCGATGGTGGAGACCTTCTGGAAATCCGGGGTCTTGCCGGTGTCTTCGTTGACGACGAAATTCATTCCGGTATCGAGGCTGGCGTCGCAAATCACGACAAGTTCAAGATCGCAGGTTCGGTTCACGGAGAATGGACGCAGACCGTTGCCCAGAAGGCAGTCGCCGGTATTCTGCCGAGCATGCCGGAGATCGTTGCCGTCGTGACCCAGGGCGGTGATGGCTATGGTGCAGCCCAGGCATTTGCAGCTGCGGGAAGACCGACACCGATCATCATCATGGGCAATCGCCACGATGAACTCACCTGGTGGAAGGAACAGAAAGACGCCAACGGTTACGAAACCATGTCTGTTTCGATCGCGCCGGGTGTGTCGACATTGGCCTTCTGGGTTGCACAGCAGATCCTGGACGGACAGGATGTGCCGAAAGATCTGATCGTGCCATTCCTGCAGATCGATCAGGCGGATCTTGAAGACGGGTTGGCCAACACGGAACCCGGTGGCGTGTCCAACGTCGAATACTCGCTTGATGATGCCAAGGCATATCTTGAGAGCGTGAACTGAAGTACGCCTGTGCCGTCCGTTGGAATTCCGGAGGAGCAATGACGACGGAAACTGCAAGCCCTTTGATCTCTCTTGGGGGAATTCAGAAGGTATTCGGGGCGGTACAGGCCCTGAGCGGCGTGGATCTTCAAATCCATGCCGGGGAATGCCTGGGACTTGTCGGCCACAATGGTGCCGGCAAGTCTACCTTGATGAATATTCTCGCCGGGACACTCGAAGCGAGTGAAGGCAGCCTGACGATTGCAGGCACCGGCCTCGGCAAGGGTTACCTGGTACAGGACGCCGGGAGACTGGGCGTCCGCTGTGTCTTCCAGGAATTGTCGCTGTGCCCGAATCTGACGGTTGCCGAGAACACGCGGATCATTCATCCCGTTCTGAAAGGTTTCGGGTGGCGCAAGCGTGCCGGCCTCCTGATCATGAAACAGCTCGACCAGGTGTTCCCCGGTCATGGTGTGTCCGCATCAGATGTCATCGGGGATCTCTCGATCTCGAAACGCCAGATGGTCGAGATCGCCCGGGCTTTCACCGTCACCGACACGGACATTCGCCTTGTCATTCTGGATGAGCCAACTTCCTCGCTGGATTCGCGGGTTGCTGACCAGCTTCTCAATTATGTGAACCAGGTCACTGGTCAGGGTGTCAGTGTTATTCTCATATCCCATCTGCTTGGCGAAATCCTGCAGGTTTCGGATCGGATTGCAGTCATGAAGGACGGTCGTGTCGTCGCCTGCAGAAACGCCGCGGATTTCGATCGCGTCAGCCTGGTGGAAGCCATGGGCAGTACCGTGGTCGCAGGAGCAGCACCGCGCCGAGGTGAGGAAAACAGTGCAACGATCGGCGAAGAACGTATCCATATGCGTCCATCGGGACAGCCCGATGACCAGAGCATTCGCGCGCAAGCCGGTGAAGTTGTCGGTTTTGCGGGTCTTGCCGGTCAGGGGCAGACAGAGGCCCTGCTTTCCGTATTCGAAGGACATGGCGTTCTGCCGTCGGGAGCCAGGGGCGCGGGATGCTGTTTCATTGCCGGAGACAGGCAGGTGGATGGAGTCCTGCCGCTCTGGTCCATCCGCAAGAATATCGGAATTTCCTCACTTGGGAGGATGCGGTCCGGCATGCTGATTCAAAGTGAACGCGAGCTTGAGCTTGCCGAGGCCTGGAAGGAACGGATCGGCATTCGCGCACCTGACGTGGAAGCGCCGATCCTGTCCTTGTCGGGTGGAAACCAGCAAAAGGTGCTGTTTGCCCGGGCGCTTGGATCGGCTGCCGAAATCGTGCTGATGGACGACCCGATGCGTGGCGTCGACGTCGGCACAAAGAACGAGGTCTACACCATCATCCGGCAGGAAGCGTCACAGGGACGGACGTTCCTTTGGTACACAACCGAAATGGAAGAGCTGGACTACTGTGACCGTGTCTATGTTTTCAGGGACGGGATCGTCAGTGAAACGCTCACCGGCAGCGACATCACGGAGGAGAATGTTTTGCAGGCGTCCTTCAAGCAGGTGAGCGGAGCAGCATGAACGGTCTTCGTTTTTTCGCCTCTGCCCGATTTTGGCGAGGCGCATTGCCCGCGCTGTCTCTGACCTTCGTGCTCGTCGGCGTATTCTGGTTGCAGCCGCGCGCCATGAGCTATTTCGGCCTGAATCTTCTGTTCAATCTGGCTGTCCCGATCGCGCTTGCAACGATCGCCCAGATGTTCGTGATAGCGGTTAATGACCTTGATCTTTCGATCGGCAGTTTCGTCTCGCTTGTGGCCTGCATCGGAGCAACCTGGCTGCGAGACACACCGCTACTCGGAATTGCTGCCCTGTTGGGATGCGTTGCCGTTTATGCCGCCCTTGGGGCGCTGATCTACATCAGGCAACTTCCCAGCATTGTGGTCACACTGGGAATGTCGTTCGTCTGGTCCGGCTGTGCTGTTCTCCTGCTGCCAACTCCCGGCGGAAGTGCCCCGGACTGGATCAGGACGCTTGTTTCCTACAAGCCGTCTTATGTTCCCATGCCACTCCTGGCAGCGGTTGCTCTCGGTCTGGTCGTTCACTTCGGGCTGATGCGTACATCCTGGGGGGTGCTCATGCGCGGGGTCGGTGGAAACGAGAAGGCGATCACGCGCGCAGGCTGGTCCGTCCTGAAACTCAAGATGGTGATGTATGCGCTCACCGCAGTCTTCGGCATCCTGGCAGGTCTGACCCTCGTCGGGCTGGCAACGTCTGCCGATGCAAACATCGCACTCCGCTATACGCTTCTGTCGATCGCGGGTGTCATTCTCGGCGGCGGTGAATTTGTCGGAGGTCGGATCTCTCCAGTGGGCGCGGTTCTTGGCGCAATGACGCTCACATTGACCGCATCCTTCCTGTCGTTCCTGCGCATTTCACCTGACTGGCAGATAGGCGCTCAAGGAGCAGTCCTGATCATCGTTCTGGCACTGCGCGCGATCGTCAACCGGTTGGAGGCGCGTCGATGAGATCGATTGAAACCTTCATGCGACACCATCCCTGGAGCTGGTCCTTCGTTGCCGCGTTTTTAACCTGGGCTGCAACGGCAGCATATATCAGCGGGACAGGCGGACTGGCACTCGCCTCGACAGCATTGTCCTTTTCGACATTCTTCGTGATGGTCGGCATCGGGCAGATGTTCGTCATCACATTGGGTCCCGGCAATGTCGACCTGTCGATTCCGTCGACAATCACGCTGTCGGCCGTGGTGTCCATGATGGTGATGGACGGCTCCAATGCCATGATCGTGCCGGGTTTCCTCGCTGCGATCCTGGTCGGGACACTGGTCGGTCTCTTCAATTACGGCCTGATCCGGGTGCTCAGCATTCCGCCGATTATCGCGACCATGTCCTCAAGCTTTCTGGTTCAGTCGAGCGCCATTGCGCTGGGACGTGGTGTAAAGATCAAACCGCCTGCAGCGCTCGAATGGGTCGCGACGGCAAAACTCACAGGCGTGCCCGTCCTGTCGCTGGGTGTGATCGCCCTGGCGGTGTGCATGGCCATTCTCCTGAACCGTACCGTCTACGGTCGATCCGTGACGGCATTTGGACAGAACACGCGCGCCGCAGGTCTCGCCGGCGTTCCCATTGAACGTATCCGCTACCTGACCTATTCACTGTCCGCTGTTCTGGCGGCCATTTGCGGTGTTTTCCTGGCCGGGTTCTCCGGCGGCTCTTCGCTGAACATGGGGGAAGAGTATCTGCTCGCCTCCATCGCGGTCGTGGTGATCGGCGGGTCTTCGATTGCCGGAGGCAATTCCAATGTTCCCGGGATCTTCGGCTCGGCACTGTTCCTGTTTCTGCTCGTTGCCATGTTGAACACCTTTGGAGCAGCAGCAGGCCTCCGCCTGATCCTGACCGGGCTGATCATCGTTGGTGTTGTCACCTTCGCCGGTGGCCGCGCGGAAAACCGTTAGCTCCGGTTTTCAGAATTTTTCGCAAGGCTTTTTGCCACCGTGTCATCACCGGGTTTTGTCTTGGCAAACTGAAATCTGGACAGTCGAAGCCCTGAATGATCGGGAACGGTTGGCCAAAATCACGTTCGTCATGCTGGCAATCGTGCCGGCAATCGTGGCGGGACTGCTGACATTCGGCGGCTACCTGCACAGGTGTCATCCGCTTGCCTCCGGCCCCGAGCTGATTGTCGATACGATCCGCGGCATTCCGGTGCTTGTCATCATGCTCGACCTGAATGTCGAGAGCCTTCATTGCAGAGCAACACGTAAACTGACCCATGACCTGTGGGCAGAGAACATGGCAGTTGTCCCGGTTCACCCGGGATGGTTCAGGACGGAAACGGGTGGCAGCGAAGCGGTAATTCCGGTCGTGGAAAGCGCAACTGGACTAATCTCCTTGATCGACGGCATGACTATGTCGGATACAGGCAGCATCAGAGCTTTCGATGGCTCGGTGATCGCATGATGAGGATGCTTCGGATACATGAACAAGAGCGCCGCTAATGGACCGGATTGCGTTGATGGAATTCACGAACTGTTGGACGAGTTATTCGCCATTCAGGGAAACATCTCGCAGCTGCCCGGCGAACACGATCTGAATTTTCATGTTCACACCCCGCGTGGCGACGACTTCCTGCTGAAACTGCACGCCCCCGGTGATGAGGCAGAGCTCGACATGCAAGTCAAGGTGCTTGAGCATCTAGCCGAACATGCGCCCGGTTTGCCGGTATCGCGGCCGGTCCCGGACAGGAAAGGCGCAACGGTCACGAATGTCGAATTTCGCGGCCCGCGCAGGGCTCGGCTCCTGACATGGCTATCCGGTGACGTCTGGGCAAAATCCAGGAACCGCGATGGTGCCTCCGCCCAAACGCTCGGCACGCTCCTGGGGGAGCTTGACCGGAGCCTGACGTCTTTTTCCCATCCGGGCGCCAAACGGATCTACAACTGGGACATTGCGCAGGCCGCATCTCTTCTCGACCAAGTCGATTTCATCGAAGATCCGGACAAGAAAAGGGCTGTTCTGGAAATCCTGGCGCACTTCAAGGACAGGGTCCTGCCGCGTCTCAAGGACCTGCCGCACCAGGTAATCCACAATGATGCCAATGACTACAACGTTCTGCTCGATGGAAGAGGGAACGTCAGCGGTCTTCTGGACTTCGGCGACATGGTTGAAACCTGCCGGGTCATCGAGATTGCAGTCGCCGGGGCATACGCTCTGATTGGTTCTGAGGATCCTGTCGGGACGATCGGCAGGATCGCAAGTGCGTATCACCGGGTGAACCCGGTCACGGAACAGGAAGTCGAACTGATTTTTGATCTGGTCAGGACTCGCTATGCCGTTTCCATGTGCATGGCAGCGAAGCAGATCCGCGAGTTTCCCGAAAACCGTTATCTGCTCGTCAGCCAGGAAGATGTCTGGCGGGAATTGCAGCACCTGGCCAGGGAGAACCCGCGTCTTGCGGTTTTGAGATTGCGAGAGGCCTGTGGCTTTCAGCCGGTTCCCTCGGCAGCACGTGTCATGCGCTGGCTAGAGCGCAATGCTCATGACTTTGCATCCGTCGTCAAACCGGAAAATGAGCGACCCGAGGCCGTTGTATTCGATTTTACGGCAAACGCTTCATATGCAGAGGAGTTGTCGCGATTTGACGGCCCGCAATTTGACAGGTTCTGCGAGGATGCGATCAGCGACGCCGGTGCAGACTTCGGCATCGGTGTTTATGGCGAAGACCGGACCGTCTACAAGAGCGACGCTTTTGAAATGGCGAACCCTGCCATTCGCCGTTCGGTGCACCTGGGGATAGATATCTTCGCCCCCGACTATGAACCGGTCTACGCACCCTTCGCCGGCAAGGTAGCCTTTTTCCATGATGATGCCGTGTCGAACGGTTTCGGTCCGACGGTTCTTCTGGAACACGAAACCGATGAAGGGGATGTCTTCTGGACGCTTTATGGTCATCTCTCACGGCGCGGCTGCGAGAAGCTGACAATCGGGCAGACAGTCGAAACAGGGGAGGCGTTTGCAGAATTCGGCCCACGTCCGGAAAATGGCGAGTGGCCGCCGCATCTTCACTTTCAGATCGTCACCGACCATCTTGGACTGGAAGCGCGGATGCATGGGGTCGGCGTGCGCCGGCAATGGGCCGTCTGGCGCGATATCAGCCCGGATCCCAGTGTCATTCTGGGCCTGCCGGTTCCGGCATCGGTAATTGTCGCGCAGGACAAGGAGACACTCATACGCGAGCGTCATTTGCGGATCGGCAGGGCTCTGAGCATTGCCTATTCCGATGCGCCCCTGAAAATCGTCGGCGGCGAAGGCGCCTACCTGATCGACGATGCCGGAAAGCACTGGCTCGACATGGTCAACAATGTCTGCCACGTCGGCCATTGCCACCCGCGCGTCGTCAAGGCAGCACAGAGGCAGATGGCAGCGCTCAACACGAATTCACGGTACCTGCACGATACGCTGGTGGAGTATTCGCGGCGCTTGACGGCCCAGTTCCCTGACCCGCTCAATGTCTGTTTCTTTGTGAATTCGGGAAGCGAAGCCAATGATCTGGCGCTACGGCTGGCACGAAATCATGGCGGCAACCACGATGTCATCACCGTTGACCACGCTTATCACGGGCACCTTTCCAGCCTGATCGACGTCAGTCCCTACAAGTTCGCCGGCGAGGGTGGAGCGGGATGCCCGGAACATGTCCGCGTTGCCGAAATGCCGGATCTCTATCGCGGCAGATGGCGCCATGGCGATGTCGGCGCAGGGCGGAAATACGCAGAGGATGTGAAGCGGCAAGTCGAAGCACTCGCACACGAAGGCAGGCAACCTGCATTGATGTTCACTGAAGGGGTTCTCGGGACCGGTGGCCAGCTGGTTCTGCCCGACGACTACCTGAAGCATGCCTACCGTCACGTTCGCGAGGCAGGCGGCCTGTGTTTGGCCGACGAGGTTCAGATCGGTTTCGGCCGGGTCGGCAGCCACATGTGGGCATTCGAGACCCAGGAGGTTGTCCCGGACATTGTTACCCTTGGCAAGCCCATCGGAAACGGACATCCCATGGCAGCCGTCATCACCACCGAGGAGATCGCGGCCACCTTTGCCAATGGCATGGAATATTTCAACACGTTCGGCGGGAACCCCGTGTCTGCATCCATCGGTCTCGCAGTCCTTGACGTGATCCGGGACGAGAGGCTGATGCATCACTGCCACGACGTTGGCAATCGGCTGATGGACGGCGCCCGGGCTCTGGCAGACAGGCACGAAATCATCGGCGACGTGCGTGGGCTCGGCCTCTTCATAGGCATCGAACTTGTCCGTGACCGTGAGACGCAAGAGCCGGCCCCGGACGAGCTCGACACGGTAATCCGGAAACTGAAGCAGAACCACGGGATACTGCTGTCCAGCGAAGGACCTCACGACAACGTTTTGAAGATCAAGCCGCCGGCGCCGTTCAGCCCTGAGAATTGTGATTATTTCCTCACGTCGCTCGACGAGGTTCTGTCTGGACTGGTGTAGACCGCGTGAAGGCGTCCAGGGCTCTCGACCACCGAAGATCCCGCCGTGCGGGTCTTGATCATCAGAGGCCCAGCATTTTCCGGATCTGCTCCTGATCGGTGTCGCCACCGGCGAAATCGTCGAAGGCCTTGTCGGTCACTTCAATGATGTGGCTTTCAATGAAGGGGGCGCCTTCGGCTGCTCCCTGCTCGGGTGACTTCAGGCAGCATTCCCATTCCAGCACCGCCCAGCTCTCGTAGCCATATTGTGCGAGTTTGGAGAAAATGCCGGAAAAGTCGACTTGTCCGTCACCGAGGGAGCGGAAGCGTCCGGCACGGTTGATCCAGCTCTGATATCCCGAATAGACACCCTGGCGTCCGTCGGGATTGAACTCGGCATCTTTCACGTGATAGGCGCAGATGCGCTCGTGATAGATATCGATGAAGGCGAGATAGTCCATCTGCTGAAGCAGGAAGTGGGACGGGTCGTAATTGATCTGGCAGCGTTTGTGACCGCCAAGCGCGTCGAGGAACATTTCGAAAGTCGCGCCGTCGAATACGTCCTCGCCCGGGTGAATTTCGTAACCGACGTCAACCCCGTGATCCTCATAGACATCCAGGATCGGTTTCCACCGTCTGGCAAGTTCCGCGAAAGCCTCTTCGACAAGACCGGCCGGGCGCTGTGGCCAGGGATAGAGATATGGAAACGCCAGAGCGCCGGTAAAGCTGACGGTAGCGTCGAGGCCGAGATTGCGACTGGCAATTGCTGCCTTTTTCATCTGGTCGACCGCCCATTCCTGCCGCCCGTCGGGATTGCCGTGCAAGTGCGCCGGGGCGAATCCGTCAAATGCAAGGTCATAGGCCGGATGAACGGCAACCAGCTGGCCCTGCAGGTGGGTCGAGAGTTCGGTGATCTCGACCCCTGCATCCGCACAGATGCCTTTGACCTCGTCGCAATAGGCCTGGCTCTCCGCGGCCTTGTTCAGGTCGAACAGGCGGCTGTCGAAAGTCGGTATCTGAACACCCTTGTATCCCAGACCCGCTGCCCATTTCGCGATCGACGGGAGGCTGTTGAATGGTGCTTCGTCACCGGCAAATTGCGCCAGAAAAATTGCAGGTCCTTTGATCAGTCCAGCCATTGGGTCCTCCCGGTTTCAGTTAGGAACGCGCGATGCATAACCGCAGTCAAGTTCCTTCAGGTTCATAAGAAAAATGTGTGAAGTCGGCCGTTCTGCCGCTGCCTGTCACGTCGAAAGCAAGCATTCCCACGAAAGCGCCGGTGAAAGAAGCGTGTTCCCCGCGGCCACCTTCGTCTGAAATCACACGCGCATCAAGCGTTGGTCCGATAGAACGCCAGTCGCTCGCCTGGCGCCAGAAGAACTGTTGATCAGTGCCATTGACTTCGACTGCAAGATCGACGGGGCCGCCATCGATGGCAATGTGTTCCGCTGGAAATTCCATGCGCCCGTCCGGCCAGCTGCCGGGACACGACATCAACGTCAGACAACGCCCGAGTTCCCGGTTCCAGCTCACTGCAAGAAAATGAAATTTGTGACGGTTATAGTAAGTCGCAAGCCCGGCTGCCTGCTGATAGGTCTCCGGTTCGAAGGCGGAGAGAGTGGTTTCGGCCCGGTAGTGCAGGTGTTCTTGCCTGCGTGCGACAAGAGATTGCTCGTACCAGCTGCCGATGCTTTCGCGTCCTGTGAGGCGCAGTGCCGTCCCGGTGAGCGTAAACAGGCGCTCCGGAAAAGGGGTTCGCAACCACTGGAATTCCGGAGGAAGCTCCGTGCCGTCAAAGGTTCTTTCAAGTTTTTGCGGCGGTTTGGCAATAGTCTCACCAAGGCCGGGGACATCGGCTTGCGGAAGTTGACCGCCGTCGGCGAGATAGAGCCAGTCGTCTCTCCAGACACACTTCTGAATCGCGGTTTCCCGTCCAAGCGGTGAATATCGGCCGGGCAGGGGACGGGAGCAAAGATGCGTGTGATAGGTCCGACCGTCAGCAGTTTCGACGATCTGTCCGTGCCCGGCCCGCTGCAGCGGCCAGTCGGCATTGTCCTTTGCGGTGATAAGATGGGTCGCCGGATGCAGCTCGTAGGGGCCGTCAATCGACCGGGCTCTTGCCATTGTGACTGCATGTTGGTAGCCGGTGCCGCCTTCGGCTACGGTCAGGTAATACCAGCCGTTGCGTTTATGAAGGTGCGGACCTTCTGTCAGGCCCAGTGAGCTGCCGGTGAAGATTTTTTTCGGGCGGCCGATCAACCCGCGGGTTTCTGACCATTCCTGCAGCAGGATGCCATCGAAGGCGGAGGTTTCCGGTTTGCCGCCAACGGAGCTGGACACATGATTCCATTGCAGAACGAGATACCATTTTCGTCCATCATCGTCGTGAAAGAGCGAAGGATCGAACCCGTGTGACGAGAGATATATCGGATCGCTCCAGGGGCCTCCAATTGACGGCGCGCTCACAACGTAGTTGTGCGCGTCCTTGAAGTTTCCATCCAGCCGCTTGACGTCCGTAAAGACCAGCCAGAACCGCTCGTCGGCATAACTCAGGCACGGCGCCCAGATCCCGCCGCTGTCCGGGTTGCCACGCATATCAAGCTGGCTGGCCCGGTTTAGCGGCCGGCAGGTCAGATCCCAGTTGACCAGGTCCGTCGACCGGTGGATCTGGACACCCGGATACCACTCGAACGTCGAGGTGGCGATGTAAAATTCATCGCCAACACGGCAGATCGACGGATCCGGGTTGAAGCCTGGCAGGATCGGGTTTCGGATCATCAGCGGGATGGTCCTTCCCGTTCTGACGATGCGGCCCACAGATTGACTTTTCCTTCCACCGTCGTGGCATCGATTTCCTGAAGTTCCGCTTCGGTGAAATCCATGTTTTTGACGACGGCGGCGCAATCCCGCACCTGTTCGGCACGGCTGGCACCGATCAGAGCCGTTGTGAGCCGGCCTTTGCGCAGCACCCATGCAAGCGCCATCTGCGCCAGCGTTTGTCCGCGCTGCTCTGCCATTGCATTCAGGGCCCGGATCGCGTTCAGGGTCTCTTCGGTCAGGAACTCACTCTTCAGGGATTTTCCCTGGGTTGCACGGCTGCCCTCCGGAATGCCCTTCAGATATTTGCTGGTCAGCATTCCCTGGGCCAGGGGTGTAAAGGCAATGGACCCGATACCGAGATCCTCGAGAGTATCGAGCAGTCCGTCCTCTTCCACCCATCTGTTGATCATCGAGTAGCTGGGTTGATGGATCAGGCAGGGCGTGCCGAGTTCCTTCAGGATTGCAGCGGCCTCCCGCGTCCGTTTGGAATTGTAGGACGAGATGCCGACATAAAGTGCGCGTCCGGAGCGAACGATGTGATCGAGCGCCATCATTGTCTCTTCGAGCGGCGTCTCCGGATCGAAACGGTGGGAATAGAAGATGTCGACGTAGTCGAGACCCATCCGCTTCAGTGACTGGTCGCAAGAGGCAATCAGATATTTCCGGCTGCCCCACTCGCCATAGGGTCCGGCCCACATGCCATAACCGGCCTTGGACGATATGATCATTTCATCCCGGTAAGGGGCGAAATCGGTTCGCATAAGGTCGCCGAAGGCTTCTTCTGCAGAACCGGGGGGCGGACCATAATTGTTTGCGAGGTCGAAATGGGTGATCCCGAGATCGAATGCGGTTCGCGCGATGTCACGCTTGCGTTCGTGCGGCGTGTCGCCTCCGAAGTTGTGCCAGAGGCCGAGCGAGATTACCGGCAGTTTCAGGCCGGATCTTCCGCAGCGGCGATATTCCATGTGATCGTAACGTGCTTGCGCAGCTTGCCAGGTCATAATGTCTCCGAATGAGCCAACAGGTCCCTCGCCGCTTGGGGATCAAGGGCCTCGGGACGGTCGCATGTGGTGAGAATATCCTTGTACTCACCTGTCTCGCCAGAGGCGAGTATGGATGTCATCACATCTACGACATGGAGCGAGAATTCAAGCGAACACCGGTGGGGGCGGCCTTGAAGGATTGCAAGTGCCATATCCGCGAGCCCTGCCGCACGGTAGTTCGCATGAGGGCCGTCATTGGCAATCGAAAACGGATGTTTCCAGTCTTCAGAAACAGTTACGAAACTGCCTTTTTCGGTCAGGCGCAGTTCACCACCGAAAAAATTCGGATCGGGAACGTGAATCGTCCCGTCCCGTCCATAGAGTTCCATGTTGGAATGGCCATGCTGCCAGACATCCCAACTGGCGCAGTACGTGACTTGCGCACCGGAATGGAACTGCAGGATTGAGTGGATTGTTGTCGGGGTCTCGACCTTGATCTTTTCACCATGTCGCGGTTCTGAGGTGATGGTCCGGTAGTCCGATCCCGACATGCACATGGCGGTGACCCGTTTGACCGGCCCGAGCAGCTGAACCAGATTGGACACGTAATAGGGGCCCAGGTCCAGGATCGGACCTCCACCGGGCTTGAAGAAGAAGTCCGGATTCGGATGCCACATCTCCATGCCCGGACTTTGAACGAAACATGTCCCGGACGTCACGGCGCCAACGGAGCCCTGGTCGATCAGATGCCTGGCAAGCTGGTGTGCGCCACCAAGAAACGTATCGGGTGCGGAGCCGACACGCAGACCTTTTTCCCCAGCAAGGGTGGCAAGGGCCTGGCCTTCTTCGACACTCAGAACGAATGGTTTTTCGGAATAGACGTGTTTGCCTGCTTCCAGAATTGTCCTGGACACCTCGAAATGCGCGGCAGGTACAGTCAGGTTGACGATGATGTCGATATCGTCTGCCGACAACAGGCCGTCCACGGTTTCTGCCCTGAGGTTGAATTCTTCGGCGCGCGCTTTTGCAGCGTCGTCGCTTAGATCGGCGCACGCACGCACCTCAATGCCCCGGAACAGGGGCGCCAGACGCATATAGGCAGCCGAAATATTTCCGCATCCAAGGATGCCGATACCAAGTTTGTCAGTCATTTTTCGTCCTTAGAATCTCTGAAATGTCTCGATCGAGCGGCTGGCGAAGCGTTCGAAGTCCGACGGGTTGTCGTGTTCCATGACAAACAGGTCGACATCGATGTTGCGCAGGGCCGCAGTGAGCGTCTTCCAGTCCATGACGCCATAGCCGACATCGGCCCAACCATCCTCGTCAATACACTCGTCCTCAGGGGCAATATCCTTCACGTGAGCCGTGGTGATGCGCTCGGCATACCGGTCGATCCAGGCGAGCGGGTCCTGTCCTCCCCTGACGATCCAGGCGATATCCGCTTCCCATTCGATGGAAGGGGCATTTTGAAGAAGAATGTCCATCGGAAGACGACCGTCCGCACAGGCAGCAAATTCGAAGTCGTGATTGTGCCAGCCGAACCGCAATCCTGCGTCGCGGACCTGCTTGCCGATGTTTTCAAGCCGTTTCCCGACAGAAGTCCAGGCGTCCGCGTCGGCGACCCGTTGTTCCGGGGGGAGGGCCGGACAGAACAATCGCTTCATGCCGAGCGTTTTGGCGGTCGCCACCACGGTGCCGAGATCGTCTTCGAATTGCTCGAGCGGGAAGAAATGCCCGGAAGGCATTGCCAGGCCATGCTTGTCGAGAAGCGCCTTGAAAGCGGCGGCATCTTCATAATTGCCGCCAAAACCCTCAACCTGCGTGTATCCGAGGTTGGAAAGATGACTGAGCACATTGTCCCACGGTGAGAAATTGCGGGCGGAATAGAGTTGAAATGAAACGTCCATGACTGTTGTCCTGAAGGTTGGGGGTATTCTGTCAGATGCGGTTTTCACTTGATTTGTCGAAGAGATTGGCACGTGCAGGGTCAAAGCCGACAGTCACGCTGTCTCCGTCACGCACGAGTGCCTGTCCGTCCATTCGAACCCACAGGGAGCGGCCGGCGACGGCAACACGGGCAAGGGTGTCCGAACCCAGAGGTTCAACCAGTTCCACGCTGCCGTTCAGACGGATAGCTGCGGTGTCCGCCTCGGCCCCGGTAACCATGTGTTCAGGGCGGATCCCGAACCAGGCAGGTCCCTGCACGGGTGTACCATTGTGGAATTCGTATCCTTCGAGCGGAAAGAACTGGTCACCGGTGGAAAATCTCAAACCGTCGCCTCCCACGATGTCACCTTCAAAGAAGTTCATGGTGGGAGAGCCGATGAATTCGGCAACATATTTGTTGGCAGGCCGGTTATAGATTTCGTTCGGCGAAGCAAGCTGCAGGATCTGGCCGCCGCGCATGATGGCGATACGGTCGGCAAGTGTCATGGCTTCGATCTGGTCATGGGTGACGTAGATCATCGTGTTGCTGAGCTTCTGGTGAAGTTGCTTGATTTCGACCCTCAGGTCCGCCCGAAGCTTTGCGTCGAGATTGGACAGGGGTTCGTCAAACAGAAAGACATCCGCGTCGCGTACCAGCGCCCGCCCGATCGCGGCTCTCTGGCGCTGGCCGCCGGATAGAGCCGCCGGCTTGCGGCTCAGGAGAGGTTCGATCTGCAGGACTTTTGCCGCCCGGTTGACCCGTTCCTCGATTTCCGCTTTCGGCAGGCCGGCATTCTTGAGGCCGAAGCTGAGATTTCCGGCAACCGTCATCTGCGGATAAAGCGCATAGCTTTGAAACACCATGCCGATACCGCGCTCGGACGGTTCTTCCCAGGTCACGTTGCGCCCGCCGATAAAGATCTGTCCGTCCGAGACATCGAGAAGTCCGGCGATACAGTTGAGCAGGGTGGATTTGCCGCAGCCGGAAGATCCGAGCAGGACAAGGAATTCGCCCTGCCCGACATCCAGGTTGAGGTCCTTCAGGACATCTAGCGCCCCGAAGCTCAGGGCGAGGTTCTTGATGGATATGCTTTGGTTGGTTTCCATGGAGCGTCTCCTCAGCCTTTCACGGCGCCGGCGGCAATGCCGCGGACAAAGAGTTTGCCGGAGATGAAATAGATGGTGAGCGGAACAAGGCCGGTGAGGATCGTTGCCGCCATGTTGACGTTGTATTCCTTCACGCCCTGTGTCGAGTTGACGATGTTGTTGAGCTGAACCGTCATCGGATAGAGGTCCGGCTTGGTGTAGATGACACCGAACAGGAAATCGTTCCAGATACCGGTCACCTGCAGGATCATCGCGACTACGAAGATCGGCAGGCTCATGGGCACCATGATCCGGAAATAGATGCCCCAGAAACCGGCGCCGTCGACACGGGCCGCCTTGAACAGTTCCTGCGGCACGGACGCGAAGTAGTTCCGGAACAGCAGCGTCAGGATCGGCATTCCGAAGATCGTGTGCACGATAACCAGGCCTGTCAGGCTGCCGTAAAGACCGACTTCCCGCAGCATGATGACGATCGGGTAAATCATCACCTGATAGGGAATGAATGCGCCGACGATCAGGATTGTGAAGAAGGTTTCGGAACCCTTGAAGCGCCAGTTCGCAAGTGCATAGCCATTGACGGACGCGATGGCGATGGAAAGCAGGACAGAGGGTATGAGGATCCTGACGGAATTGAAGAAACCTCTTGAAAGGCCGTCACAGTTCAGCCCGGTACAGGCCTCCGCCCAGGCCTTCACCCAGGGTTGGAAGGTTATCTCGACAGGCGGTGAGAAGATGTTGCCAAGACGGATTTCGGGCATGCCCTTCAGCGACGTCACGATCATCACGTAAAGAGGCAGCATGTAATACAGCGACACCATGATCAGCGTGCCGTAGATCATTATGTTCCGGCGCGACAGTACGGTGCGCGGTTTCGGTCCGCGAGGTCCGGTCATCTCTTGCGGGACAGGGGAGACCTGGACGTCAGCGGAGGCTCTGGTCACGTTACCCACGGCGTTTTCCTCCGAATTCGAGATAGGCCCAGGGAACGACGATCACGATGACCGTAAGAAGCATCATGGTCGAAGCGGCAAATCCCTGTCCAAGGTTCTGCGACAGAAACATGGCGTCATAGACATATTTTGCCGGAACTTCAGAGGCGATGCCGGGCCCGCCACCTGTCTGTGCGACCACCAGGTCGTAGACCTTGATGATGCCTGAAGCGATCAGAACGATGGCGGTAATGAAGATGCCTCGCATCATCGGAATGATGATGAAGATGTAGGTCTTCCACATCGGAATGCCGTCGATTTTGGCAGCTTTCCAGATGTCCTCGTCGATACCGCGCAGACCGGCAAGCATGAGACACATGATCAGTCCCGTGCCTTGCCAAAGACCGGCGATGAGGATGCCGTAAATCACGATGTCGGGATTGTAGAGCGGGTCGAAGGAGAAGTTTTCCCACCCGAGATTACGCACGACTTGCTGAATACCGAAATCCGGATTGAGGATCCATTGCCATGCAAGTCCGGTGACGATGAAACTCAAGGCGAAGGGATAAAGCAGCAGCGTTCGGAATGTGTCCTCGAACCTGATCTTCTGGTCGAGCAAAGCTGCCAGAACAAAACCGATAAGAAGGGAAAAGATCAGGGAGAACGCACCGTAGATGGCAAGGTTCTCAATGGATATCAGCCATTTGCTGCTGCTCCACAACCGTTCGTACTGTGCGAAGCCGACGAACTTCTCTTTGGGGAGAAGCTTCGAGCTGGTGAACGAGTAGAGCACCGTCCACGCTGTTCCACCTATGAAAACAACAAGTGCGGTCGTGATCATGGGGATCGCGGCTATCTTGGCACTCAGGTTCCTGTGCCATCTTGCTGGACCCGTTGCTGCGGCCATGTTGCTGTGTCCTTGTCGAAGAAGTCTTTCGGCGCGCGCTCGGCTTACCCTGCGCGCAGGAATGCGCGCAGGGCTGGAGGACGCCGCCCGGGCGAGACATGACGACGACTGTCCGGGCGGCGGAGCGCCCCGGGATCAGTCGGCGCTGCTGATGATGGACGCGAACTGCGCCTGTGCATCTTCAGCGGACATTTCCGGGTTGTTGAAGAACTCGACAAAGAGATCGTTGACCTGCTGGTTGCTGTCTGCCGACATCAGCTGGTCAGTGCCTGGAATGATGTTGCCCTTGGCCAGAATGTCCAGGCCCTTGCGCATACAGTCATTTGCCGCTGAAAGGTCCACATCTCCGCGAACGGGAAGGGAGCCCTTTTTCAGGTTGAATGCCACCTGGGTCTCTGGAGAGATCATCACTTTGGCAAGTTCGCCTTGCGCTTTGGTAATGGCCTCGTCGTCGACTTTCGGGAAGTAGAATGCGTCGCCGCCCGTCTGAATTACCTCGTTGACGCCGAGGCCCGGCAGACAGGTGTAGTCCTTGCCGGCGACCTGTTCGGCGACCTGGAACTCACCCTGCGCCCAGTCACCCATGATCTGTCCGCCAGCCTTGCCTGTAATCACCAGATTGGTGGCATCGTTCCAGGCCTGGACATTGGAATCCTTGGCAAGATCCCGCGCTGTCGCCGCGGCTTGGAAAACTTTCGTCAACTCGGGACCGGCAGCAAGCTCTGCATCCTTGTCTCCGAATACCTTTGTGTATGTTTCCGGGCCCGCCAGCGCAGTCAGCAGCGTTTGGAACGCCAGCGTTGTCTGCCAGGGCTGCTGACCCATTGCCAGCGGTACGATACCGGCTTCCTGAAGCTTGGGCGCAGCGGCGACAAATTCGTCCCAATTGGTGGGAACAGCCAGGCCATTGTCCTCAAATGCTGAATTGTTCAGCCAAAGCCATTGCGGTGAGTGAATGTTGACCGGCACGCAGTAGATTCTGCCATCAAGTGTGCAACTGTCGAGCAGGGATGACGGAAAGACGATTTCCTTCCATTTGCCTTCTTCTGCGATGTCGGTGAGGTCGCGCATCAGGCCGGCCTCGACGAGTTCTTCAGCCTGCCGGCCATGGTTGAATTGAGTGGCCGCCATCGGATCGCCACCTGTAATGCGGCTGATCATGATCGGTCGTGCGGTGCCGCCGGAACCTGCTATCGCTCCGTCAACCCACTTGTTTCCGGTTGCGTCAAAGGCCTTGGCGAATTCCGCAACTGCTGCAGCTTCACCGCCGGATGTCCACCAATGTGTCACCTCAAGATCGGTCGCCTGTGCAGCTGTCGCGGCACAAAGGGCCGTGGATGCGGCAAAAACCACGCGTAATGCTTTCATGTTGTCCTCCCATCGAACCCAGATTGTTCGAATGTCCTAACGATGTTGCGTTTCTTGCGCTTTGTAATCGATTACATATTGTTGTATACTTCGTGTAATCGATTACATTTATCATTCGCGGGAAACGGCTCTGTGTCAACCCGGAATGTGAATAAAGCGAAAAACAAGCGCTCCGGAGAAGGTCTTGGTACAGAAAAACGTACGCATTCGCGATGTTGCAAGACAGGCAGGTGTATCAACAGCGACGGTGAGTCGGGCGTTGACGACTCCGGATCTTTTGGCAGAAGCAACGCGCGAAAATGTTTTTGCCGCGATACGGGCAACGGGCTACCGGGTCAACAAGGCGGCGCGAACCTTGAGAACCCGTCAGGCCGGGGCGGTACTTGTACTGGTCCCAAATCTTGGGAATCCGTTCTTTTCCCGCATCCTGGCCGGCATCAGCGCGCGATTGGGAGATCACGAAACGTCTGTTCTGATCGCAGATACAATGGATCGTGTGGCCACCGGCAAGTCCCTGGTCGACTATTTTCTCGATTCCCAGATCGACGGAATGATCTGTCTGGATGGAGGATTGCCGGAAAACGACCTGCAGCAGTTTCGGGACAACGGCCTTGCCGACAGGATCGTATTTGCCTGTGAATGGGTACAAAACACCGATTTGCCCTCGGTTCGAAGCGATAATATCCAGGGCGCCCGACTGGCGGTTCGCCACCTTTACGAGCTTGGGCATCGGAAGATTGCTCACGTAACCGGCCCGCTCGACAACGTTCTGACACATGCAAGACGAGAGGGAATGCTGATCGAGCGGGGAAGGCTGGAGCTTCCGGCGCGTGATGAATGGATTATCCGCGGCGACTTCTCGCTGGAATCCGGACGCGAGGCCGCAGAAGAAATCATCCGAATGGAAAACCGGCCCACCGCCGTGTTCTGTGCGTCGGATCAGGTCGCCTTCGGACTGATGTCCACTCTGACAGCCAGGGGGCTCAGGGTTCCGGAAGACATATCTGTCATAGGTTTCGATGACATCGAGCTTTCCGACTTCTACGTTCCATCCCTGACGACCATCCGTCAGGACCGGCACGCCCTCGGCACCAGGGCGGCATCGCTGCTTCTGGAGTGTATCGATCCCCAATCTACAGCGGATGGTCACAGGAAAACCCCGGTTATTGTCGATGTTGAACTCATCGTTCGTCACAGCACTGCAATGGCATGAACGGATTGGCCCTTGGGATGGAGCAGCCTCCGGTTGCGGCAAGTCAGGAAAAAGGAACGACGGACGGGTGGAATAGGCCCCGTTAGCTGAAACCCGAGCCGTTTGGAAGTGTTCCCCGGCTTGTGCAGTCAGTCCACAAGGAGAAACTCTCGGTCGATCGGCACATTGTCAAATTTTGCCCTGTTGAAGTTGATTGCAATTTGCAGCACCCGATAGGAAATTATTACCGATGGGCAATATTTTACATTATTAAGTTGTGATGCAGTTGTATTGGGCTTCGTATTTATTGCATTCACTAATTATGACAACATGTTAATTGTAAAATTTATCGGTACTTTAGTTTTTAATTAACTTGAAGAAGGCACTCTGATCGACAAAATAACCATGGGTGGTCGAAATGCGGATATTTGCGCTGAGCTTGGCGTTGTCGCTAAGCTTCATGGTCTTTCAAATTGAAAAAGTCGAAGCGGATTCCGGACTGAACGTCGTTGGAACCGGAGATGGCCTTGAAATGCTTCGGGAAATTGGCGAAGGCTTTTCTTCGCAGCATCCCGACATCGAACTTTCAATTCCCCCCAGCATCGGATCGGGTGGCGGTATCGCCGCCGTGAGTTCAGGTGCGGAGAGGCTGGGACGGGTTGCCCGTCCGCTCAAGGAAAGCGAAGTCGAGTTTGGTCTGGTTTACTTGCCGATTGCAAAAATACCGAGTGCCATATTCGCGCATCCTTCGACCGGCATCATGGCCTTGTCGAGCGAAGATCTCGTGAAAGTGTATTCTGGCAAGATCAGGAATTGGTCCGAACTCGGCGGTGCTGACTTGCGCGTCAAGCTCGTGAGGCGTGAAGACGCCGACAGTACATTGCAGGTATTGCGCGCTTCCATGCCTGGCTGGAATGATCTGGAATTCTCGCCGCGATCAAAGACGGCTGTCACGACACAGGACGCGATCAATACCGCCAGAAGCGTCGAGGGCGCAATCGCCTTTGGTCCCTATTCTCGGACATTGGAAGAAGGATTGTCCGTTCTGAAAATCGACGGCAATCATCCGACTGACGACAACTATCCGAGCGCGGTGACCCTGGCGTTGATCTACAAGGACGGAACGATGGACTCACAGATGGAGGCCTTCGTCGACTACAGCCATTCGGACAAGGCTCGCGAACTGATCGAAAATTTCGGTGGTGTTCCGACAACCAACTAGTGCTCTGAGCAAACATGATACGTCACTCGTCACTCCTCTGGAACTATACATATGGCGCTGTTTTCACAGCGCTATGTGCGTTTGCAGGTTTGATCGGGCTTGTCGCGTATCAGTTGGAAGACAGCATGGCCCGGCAGCAAACGGAGCTATTGAAGCTGTCACAATCCCGACTGCTCGAAACCCTGACCGCGGATGTGAAGCTTGCCGGAAAAAGGCTCGAGCTTCTCTTTGAAGACAGGCTTCGCCGCGTCAGTGCAATTGCCGCGGACCCCAATATCGTCAAGGCGATAGAATCGCGGAACAATGTTGCCATGTCCGAGTTGCTCGGGCCGTTGGCAGAGTTGGATGATATCGATGGCATTGTGGTTCTGGATGAAGAGGGCAGGGTCATCGGAGCATCGTCCTACGAGGCCGATCTGGTTGCTCTCGGAGCCGGGATATCCAACTACAGCTTCATTGAGGACATCTCCCGGTCCCTGTATGAAAGTATTCCCGGCGAAGTCATCACTTTTTCAAGCGTTCTGCCAGAGACAGAATCGCAGGTTTTTGTTCCTGAAAAGAATGTGAATGCGGTTTCGCAGGTGATTTTTGTCCCGGTCTTCGACGAATTCGGATACGTGGTCGGCGGATTGCTGGCTCAACGCTGGCTTCGTGAAGAAGAACCGATGCTTGCGGGACTGACCGATATCAATTCGTTCGGTTTGGCAATCGTCTATGATGGCAAGATTATCTCCAGAGCCAGTTTCGACGGACCGCTTTCTGCAATCGAGGTCTCTCCCGAAACACCAAATATCACGCTGAACGGCAGCCACGTGATCAAGTGCGGAATGCCGATCACACCGGTCACGATCTGCGCCTTGTTGCCGATTGAGCAGTTGACGGAGACACAGAACGAACTCACCAAAATTGGCGTGGAAGAAGAAACCAAGCTTCTGAAGCGGCTGTTTCTGTTCGGTCTTCTTGCCCTTGTCGCTTTTGCAGGTGTTGCCTTTCTCCTGTCGCGCCAGATCACGCGCCCTTTGACCACGATCACCAGGGTCCTGTCGGGAATTGCCGCCGGTGACTTTGAAAACAGGGTGGTCGGCACGGAACGTCTCGACGAGGTTGGAGACATTGCCAGATCCGTTGTATCGCTTCAAAGGTCGGTCAAGGAACGCGATGCGCTACGTGTCAGGGTTCATGAGAAAAACACGATATTGAAGTCTCAGGAAGCCAAGCTCCGCGAGCAGAATGTCCTGTTCGACGCTGCGTTGAACAACATGTCGCACGGGCTGTGCATGTTCGACGCCAAAGGCAAGCTGATTGTTTCGAACCAACGATACAACGAGCTGTTCGAGCTGGATCAGGACGCGGTGAAACCGGGAATGACCGCAGCAGAAATTGCAGCGGTTCTCAAGGTTGACGTTGTTGAAACCGATGTGCCGGTAGGCGTGGAAATGAAATTTCCGCTGATGCGTTCGAAGGCTGGTCCGCAAAGCACGGAAATGGTTCGTATCGAATCCGGCAGGATCGTCCTGACGACCAGGCAACCGCTTTGCGATGGCGGCTGGGTCGCGATCTCGGAAGACATTACCGAGCGGCAGGAAGCGCGCGACAGGCTGGCATTCCTTGCGCGCCATGACATGCTGACGCAATTGCCCAACAGGATAGAATTCAGGGATCAGCTCGAGGCCTTGCTGAAACGGCAAAAATCTCAAGGTGGTGAATTCGCAATTCTGTGCCTGGATCTGGATGAATTCAAAACGGTCAACGACTCGCTCGGTCATCCGATTGGCGACGAATTGTTGCGCCAGGTTGCCGATCGCCTGAAGGACCTGATCAGTGAGCGGGAATTGGTTGTCCGTCTGGGAGGCGACGAGTTTGCTATCCTGTCCGATCTGCCGGCTGACCTCTACGCGGTTGACGAACTCGCACAATCCGTCATCTGGGAATTGTCCAAGCCATTCAAGATTGCGGATCATGAGATCGTTATCGGTGTCAGCATCGGAATTTCCGTTTCCAAGGGCAATGACGTTGTAGGTGACGAACTGTTCAAGCAGGCCGACCTTGCGCTCTACCAGGCAAAAGAGGACGGACGCAACACCCACCGGTTCTTTGAAACGGACATGGGAACAGCTGTCAGCGAACGCAGGGAACTGATCACCGATCTGAGGCACGCGATCGCAAATTCGGAACTGGAACTCTATTTTCAGCCGCAATATTCGCTCGAAACCAATGCCGTGACAGGGTTTGAGGCGCTCGTACGCTGGAACCACCCGAAACGCGGCATGGTGCCGCCAATGGAATTCATACCTCTTGCGGAAGACACCGGTCTGATCGTTCCGCTGGGAGAATGGGTCCTGAACGAAGCCTGCCGGCGGGCGGCGAGTTGGCCCGAGCATCTTCGCATTGCGGTCAATCTGTCACCGCGCCAGTTGCGGGGTCACGGCTTCGGACCGGTGCTGATTGGAGCACTTGCCAGATCCGAACTCCGGGCCGACCGGCTGGAACTCGAAGTCACCGAGAGCGTTCTTCTCATCGAGTCCGACGATATTCTGGATGCGCTGCACCAGGCCAAAGCGCTCGGTGTCAAGGTGTCCATGGACGATTTCGGGACCGGATATTCGTCGCTGAGTTACCTGCGCCGCTTCCCCTTCGACAAGATCAAGATCGATCAGTCATTTGTCCGTTCGATGGCCTATTCGGACGAGTCGGTTTCGATCGTCAAGGCGGTCATTGATCTGGCCAAGAACCTGGACATGACGACGACCGCCGAAGGTGTGGAAACCGAGTTGCTTCTGGAGATGTTGAAGGATATCGGATGCACGGACGCCCAGGGATATTTCCTCGGTCATCCGATGCCGGTTTCCCAGATGGACGATTTGCTTTTCGAATGTCAGGGACCGATAACTGCCGCAGCGCAGTAACCGCGCCCGGACAAGTTCAACCGGAACATCGCGTACCAGTTTTCAGCTGACAGGGATTCTCCTGCCAGCTTGCGACAAAGAATCCGAAAGAGATCAGCTGGCGGCGGCCGTTGCAAACGGCGTTCTCGCTTTGCGCAGCAGGGCCGACGCAAGCATTTTCAGCCCGCTGCTTTCCTCCGCGACAAAAAACGGATCTGCGTAGAAGGTCGCGCCTGCCTGCCGTGCGACCTCCCGTGTTGCTTCCACGTGAGACGGGGCGCCTGCCGAATAGATGACGTGGTCTTCTGTCAGCTCGCCGAGCAGTTCACAAGGCCTGGCCGTCAAGATGGTCTCGTCATCGCCATCACTTGCGGTCAGCGTCACGGACACGCCACGGTTCCGCAGCCAGCGTATGGCGTCACGCATGTAAAGGCCGTCCTTGGTTCTGGCGCCGACGACAAGCCTGATGTCTCGCTCCGGCTGACCGAGAATCGCCGCGACCGCGATCGCCCATATCGGGGCAAACCCTGTTCCGGTCGATGTCAGGACGATTGGCTCGGGCTGTCTGCGCAGGAAGCCGTTTCCGAACGGCCCGCGCAGTTTGACGCTGTGGCCCTTGGCGATTTCAGAACCGAGCTTCGAGGAGACGACGCTGTTCGGATAGACCTTGATGTGAAAGACGATCACATCCTGTTCCGCATCGAGATTGAGCGGTGTTGTCGGACTGTAGTCTCTTGCCGGAAAACCGGAAAAGGTTGCACGCAGATATTGTCCCGGCAACCAGGTAACGGGTTTGACGGTTCTCACACGAACCTCGAGATAGTCATCCTTGATTTTCTGGATGCTCTCGACAGTTCCCTTGATGGTTTTGACGATCGGCACGGGGTCGTAGGAGATTTCGGCATCTCCTTCCAGTACCGCCAGGCACCCGAGTACGGTATTCTTCTCGTCGGTTCCCAGGGAATCGACCTGCCCGTCGAGCACGCGCACACGGCAGGTTTCGCATTGGCCCGAACAACAATCATGCGGCAGGACCAGCCTTCCTCCAAGGCCTGCGTCAATCAGTGTGTCCCCGACATTTGCCTTGATCTTTTTTCCGTTGATCGTGACGGTACAGGTGCTCTTCGACATTGGGTTTGTCCGTACTGGCCTTGGCTGTATCAGTTGAAAGTCAAGCGCACTGGGCGCGAGTGTCGCGTGTGGCGTGTTTGATTGTGATCGAAAACGGACAGCCAGACATAAAGACCGTCTTCCATGGGAAGATCCTGGTGGTTGCCGGTGTCCATGTCGCGAATGACCTCAAGAGTCCAATAGCCGTCCTGCCATTTGGCACCGCCGTTCAGGTCCGCGCGGCTGCCAAGATATTCTCCCGTGATAAGGACACCCGGAATAACCGTTCCGACCGGAATGTCCGCGTCCTTCTCTGCTGAATACGGGACGCTTTCGGCATCGAACATCCACCATTGCGATCCGGCATCATCGGTTGCCTCGACAGACATGTCGAGATTGCCCATCAGGGCAGCCGTTCTCACATGGTCGGCAGGAAGACGCAAAACGTCCACGGTGCCCTCATAGTCTGATCCCGGTTGTTTCTTGTAATTGTAGACGTAGAACGACTTGCCTTCGTCCGCGGCATAGCCGGCACTGTAGCGCTTCTTGCCGGCTGCCTGCGCTTCATTAGGCTCAAGCGGTGTTCCGAACCACATGTCGTCAACCTTGCCCAGCATGCCGCCGCGGGCGGCTTTCCATTGCCAGACGTCCATCAGGCTGCCGTCGGTTGTGTAATGCAGTCCGCGGCCGTGGAGTGCCGCTGGCTTGTCGCCGAGGGGTTTTGGTCCCATGTGTGTGGAATCGCCGCCGCCGAACGCGTCGGTCCTGGAAAAGGCGACGGAAAACTTGTCCTCGTAATACGCCGTTTCGTCGGAGATGTCGGCCCGGTTGTTGAGCATGCGCCACCCCTCTTCCGTCTTGATGATGGGATGCCGCTTCAAGGACCGGTTGCCGTCCTCCCAGCGGAATGCAAACGCAATCTTGTCGCCGACCTGGGCTGCACGGACCTCAACCGTGGACTCGCCTGTACCGTTCAAGTTGGAACCTTGATGGGTTCGCACAAAAACGGGCCGTGCTCCTTGCCAGGTCGCGTCGTCAAGCACACCATCCAGTTTGGGGAGAACCGATGCCTGGGAAACGAATAGATCACTTCGCGTACCGAAATCGAGAGCAACGGCACCGGCGATGACCACGCCGCCGAGGGCTGCCGACTTCAACAGCGGATAGCGGCTCATGCCCGGAAACTGACGCAGCGACTGCGGCCTAAACAGGCGAAGCAATTGAGCGACACCGCCATAGAAGTAGTGCAGCCCGACATGCGCAACGATGTAGGTCAGCACAGTAAGTGCCGAGACGTAGTGAACAGTGACCCAAAGGCCGCCATGACCAAGAAAAAGCAGGACCCCCGTCACAGAAAGAACAACAATCGCGGCGAACAGGATCCAGTAGGCGATGACGTTGATGGCCGCGATCCGCAATTTGTTGCTGGCCGGCAGCGACAGCACGACGATTTTCTTGGATGAAATGCGGCGTTTCAGCCGCGCGGCAGACATATAGGCGGCATAGGCAAAAATGAGTGCCAGTACGAAGACCGCGGACACGTAGTGCCATGTCCAGATTTCACCTTGCGGCAGGATAGGTTCGAAAAGTTTGGCAAACCAGGATCCCTCTGCATCCGAAGACAGTCTGAGCCCTGTAACCAGGCTGGTGACGATTGCAATCACCAGTGTCCAGTGGAGAAGGATTGTTCCAAGGTCGCTCCGAACGGGCGCCTTCGGCGCGTCGGGTGATCCCGATGCTCTCCTGGAGCTGTTATGTCTGGAGCCCGGCGTAGTGCGGTCTTGCGAGTTCGGTGGAGGAGTGAGTTCAAGGGTGTGATCTGTCACTTGGTCCGTCAAGTTTCTCTCCACGCGTAGCGATTCAACGAAACAAAATCAGATTCTGATTCGTGCGCGAAATATTAACAGGGTTTAAATTTTCTAAGTTAAAAAAACATGATTTCATCGCAAAAATAAATAAAAAAATGAACAAATGTCAAAATATGTAAGTGTGAGTAAATTAATGAATTCATTGTGCCTGCGCAAAATTCACTAGCATGCGAATATAACTGTTAATTGTACAGCGGGTTGTGAAGCTGGTTTGGCTTTTTTGTTGTTCATTTTAACATGGACTCTTTTATGCGTGTCTCATTTCCGGCTGCGCTCGTAACTAATAACAATATGACCAGTTTAACCTGTCCGGGACTGCCACGGTGGATTCTGTATTTCCTGTGTCGCAGACACGGCACTGCCGAACTGGTTCGCGAAGCCGCTCGGAACGCAATGAGATATGTCCGGCCTGGAGATCCTTTCTGCCCGGTTCAATAAAGTCCCGTCACGTTTTTAAGATTTTGCAGGAAATGATTCAGGTCATATGCGCGTAACAATTTCCCTTTTAACATCGCTGCTGTTGAAATTGGCGTAGCGGCGAACTCATCGTTCAGGTTGTGTCAGGTGGATCAACCCGCATAAGATAAAGTGCGTGTGAACAGGCGGCGCCGTGCTGCATGCCTGGCACATGCGTCGTTCACGTCTTATTCCCAAGGGGGCAACAATGCTCGTCTCCCATACCCGTATCGTCGATATTGTCGGTGACATCATCCGAATTCAGGTGTCGGCGTCGAAATCGGAGTCCGAAGGGCGGCCATGCCTGGGGGATCTCGCACTGGTTGACGCCGGGAACGGAACCACATCTCTGGCGCAAGTCATCAACATTGATGACGACATGGTTTCGCTTCAGGTGAACTCCGGCACGAAGGGGCTGGCAAACAATGCATCTGTGAGATTTTTGGGCGAACCGGCCAAGGTAACCTACTCCGACAATATTCTTGGCCGCGTTTTCGACGGTGCAGGACACCCGATAGATCAAGGTCCCGATCTGGGAAGTGACCCGACCGTTCCGATCGGCGGACCGTCGGCCAATCCCATGAAACGCGTTCTGGCCTCTCGCATGATCCGGACCGACGTGCCCATGATCGACATCTTCAACTGCCTGGTGGAGAGCCAGAAGATCCCGATTTTTTCGGTTTCCGGTGAGCCCTACAATCCTTTTCTGGCCCGGATTGGTATCCAGGCGGATGCAGATATCGTGGTTTTTGGCGGTCTCGGACTGATATTCGACGACTATGCATTTTTCCGGAAACAATTCGAGGACGCAGGCGTCTTCCCGCGAACCGTGATGTTTATCAATCAGGCATCCGACCCGGTTGTCGAACGCCTGCAAGTGCCCGACATGGCCCTGGCGGTTGCCGAAAAATTTGCTGTTGAAGAGGGCAAGCGCGTTCTTGTGCTCATGACCGACATGACCGCATTTGCGGATGCCATGAAGGAGGTCTCCATCGCCATGGAGCGCGTCCCGGCGAACCGTGGGTATCCCGGCGACCTCTATTCCCAACTGGCGCGCCGTTATGAAAAGGCATGCGACTTCAAGGGCTCGGGCTCGGTAACCATTCTGACGGTCACGACCATGCCCGGAAATGACGTAACGCATCCGGTGCCGGACAACACCGGTTACATCACCGAAGGTCAGTTTTATCTGCACAGCGGTGTCCTTGACCCGTTCGGTTCGCTCTCGCGACTGAAGCAGCATGTCATCGGCAAGGTCACGCGTGAGGACCACAACCAGATCATGAACACCATGATACGCTTTTACTCCGGCGCTCGCGACGCGGAACAAAAGCAGTCGATGGCCTTTGAACTGTCCGGTTACGACAGGCAACTCCTCAAGTTTGGTGCCTTGTTCCGCGAGCGTTTCATGGACATCGAAGTGTCAAAACCGCTTGAAGAGGCTCTCGATCTTTGCTGGCAGACGCTTGCGGAGTGTTTCGAGCCCGCGCAACTCTTGATGAAACAGGGACTGATCGACAAGTACTATCCAAAGAAACAGACACCGCCGGGGGAAAACAGTAGCGGGGAGGCTGCCGCCTGATGGCAAAGCTTGCACTCAACAAGTCCTCACTCGCACGGGAAAGCACGCAGCTTGCGGAATATCGGCGATTTCTGCCGTCTCTCGAGCTGAAACGGCTTCAGATAACAGCGGAGCGGGCCAAGGCAAAGGAAACCCTGGCGCGGCTTGAGCAACACTATGAGCAGCGTTTTGCCGATCTTGCGGCAGCCCTGCCTATGTTGGCGAACAAGCACGTTCCGCTTGAGGGACTGGTACGGTTGAAAGGTGTCGAGCGGTCGGAGCAAAATCTTTCCGGCACTGTTTTGCCGGTTCTTGGTGAAATCGATGTTGAAGTTGAGCCGTATTCCCTGCTTGCGCGTCCCCATTGGGTCGATCCGTATGTCGATGGCATGCGCGAATTGCTGCGACTGAACCTCAAGCGCGATGTGGCGCGAGAACGTATCGACAAGCTGATTGAAGCCGAGGCCGTGATATCGCGGCGTGTCAATCTGTTCGAGAAGGTCCTGATCCCGCGCGCTGAGCGGAACATAAAGAAAATACGGATGGCGCTTGCCGACGCGGAGCGTGACGCTGTTGTGCGTGCCAAGATTTCCAAGCGTAAGACGGCTGCTCGCAGTGCCGAGGAAAGGATGGCCCGCATATGACCATCGTTCCGCTCGTAAAGGTCAGTCTTGTCGGAATTCTGAATGACAAGGAAAAGGTGCTTGAGGCTGCCCAATCCTTCGGAGTTTTTCATCTTGTACCGCTTGCCTCGGCACAAAAGGATCTGGAAGCCGTTCCGCCCGGACTGGGACGCGAGGCCGTCGAGGCGTTGCGCTGGCTGGTGGACTGTGCCACCCAACGCCGCCCGGTGACCGTTCCTGACGAGTTCGATCTTGAAAAAGTTGTCGATGCCACACTGAAAAACAGGAAGGCGTTGAAGGAATGCCGGGACCGGCTCGCCCAACTGGACAATCGAATCCAGGATGTTGAGCCCTGGGGTGAATTCAGTTTCTCCGAATTGGCGGAAGTCGGTGACAATAGACTGTGGTTCTATGTTGTCCCCGCAGGGAAGCTGAAGCTGATCGACCCTTCAGACAAGATCATCGAGATTGTGCATCAGGACAAGTACCGCAGCTATATCGTACTCCTGTCACCCGAAGAGCCGCCTGTGAATTCCATGCCCGTTCCACGGGTTCATTTTGGTGCCTTGTCACTCTCCGAACTCAGACGGCGATCCGAGCAGTCGGCAATAGAACTCGAAGAGCTGGAGTTGGAGCGCCAGTCCCTGACGAAATGGCGCTATGTCCTGGCACAGAACCTGGCTGCCGCGCGCGACAGATCCGCGCGCAACCGCGCAGCGCTGGAAACCGCGGACAAAGAGCGGGTTTTTGTACTTCAGGCCTGGGCCAGACGGGATCTGGTCAACGAGATCCGGGACCTTGCCACCGACCTCGGTATCGCCGCCGTGTTCGACGAGATTACGGACAAGGACAAACCGCCGACACTCCTGGAAAACACACATGCAATGGAAGGTGGCGAAAACCTGGTGGAATTCTATCAGACGCCCGGTTACCGGGATTGGGATCCGTCTGCCATCGTCTACGTGTCCTTCATCGTCTTTTTCGGCATGATCATGACGGACGCGGGTTACGGTTTGCTGCTTCTGCTGGTCCTGTTCCTGTTTCGCAAGCGTTTCGCCGGATCTGAGCTTGGCAAACGCATGTTGCGAATGTCGACCTGGCTGATGATTTCGACCGCAGCCTTCGGTGTGGCCACCGGCAGCTACTTCGGTGTCACACCACCTGAAGGAAGCTTTCTGGCGCATCTGAAGATACTTGATCTCAAGGATGTGCAGACAATGATGAAAATCACGCTGACGATTGGCGTGGTCCACATTGTTCTCGCCAATCTCATGCGGGCTGTCCACGAGAAGACACCAAGCGGCAGGTTCCAGCCGGTCGGCTGGTCGTTTGTTGCACTCGGAGGGCTGTCGACATTCCTGGGTCAGGGTACCTTTTTTGCATCTGTCGGTCCGGCGTGTGTTGTTGCCGGCCTGCTTGTCGTCGGTTTTTTCGGCAGTGACCGGAAGGTCGATTCCGTCAAGGCCGGCGGACTTCGGATTTTCGACGGCTTCACGGCGCTGGCCAGGATCGTCAACATCTTTTCCGATGTCCTGAGTTACATGCGTCTGTTTGCGCTGGGACTAGCCGCGGCATCGCTTGCAGAAACCATCAATTCGCTTTCCGGACAGCTCAACCAGTCTGTTCCCGGTATCGGAATTCTGATTGCCATTCTCGTTCTGGCAATCGGGCACGCCATAAATATCGGGCTCGGTCTGATTGCAGGTTGCGTCCATGGATTGCGGCTGAACGTTATTGAATTTTTCAATTGGGGTTTGAAAGACGAGGGCACGCCCTTCCGTCCGTTCAAGAAAGAGGAGACACGCCTGTGAACGAATTCGTTGTGGCTCTCGGTTGGTTTGGGCTTTACGCACCGGTTGCTCTGGGTGCGATCGGCAGCGCATGGGGCTGTGCGCTGGGTGGCAGTGCCGCGATTGGCGCCATGCTCGACAGTGAAGGCGGCTACGGTCGCTTTATCGGTGTTTCGCTCATGCCGTCCTCGCAGGTGATCTACGGCATCGTGATCATGTTCTCGCTTCAGCAATCGAGTATTGACGCCGCCAATGGCGCAGCGCTCTTCGGTATTGGCGTACTGTCCGGCTTCACGATGCTCTTTACCGGCATCCGTCAGGGCGAGGTTCTTGCTTCCGCTATTCATGCATCCAAGGCCAAGCCGGAGATTTTCGGCATTTCGCTGGCCCCGGCCGCGGTGCTCGAGGGTTTTTCCGTGTTCGCGTTGGTTTTCGCGCTGGTTCTTGCCGGCTCGATCCCGAGTTAGAGCCCAATTGACGGAAACGGAGGCAGTTATGTCCAAGAACAGTGGCTCGACAGATCTGGAAAATGCAGCCGGCGCCGGGGTCCAGGCCCTGATTGACCGGCTGAAGTCCGAGGGCGTATCGGCGGGCCAGTCGGAAGGCGACGAAATCCTTGCCAAGGCAAAGACCAGGGCAGAGGCCATCGTCTCGGAGGCGCAGAAAAAAGCAGACGCATTGCTGGCCGAGTCGAGGGCTGAAGCAGCCAGGGAGAAGGCCGCGACGGAGGACGGGCTGAAGGTCGCTGCAAGGGATCTGGTGCTCAGTCTGCGAAACGAACTTGGTGACCGGATACAACAGGAGGCCGGGCGCCTTGTGGGCACCACGCTCGGAGATGAGCAGTTCCTGCAAAAACTCATTCTGGCGATGGCCGGCAACGCGAAGGAAAATGCTTCGGTGAGCAACACCGAACCAATGGAAATTGTGCTTCCGGAAAAGGTCGTCACCTTCGAGGAACTGAAACAGTCTCCCGAAGCGGTAGAACCGGGAACGCTGACGCATTTCGTGATTGCCCTGGCGGGCGAGGCGCTGCGCGGCGGTGTAACCTTTTCAACCGCACCGGGGTTCGCCGGAATCAAGGTGAAGCTGACCGACAGGGACGTTTCCATCGATCTGACCGAAGAAGCCGTCGCGACTTTGCTCAAACGCCACCTGCAGCCACGCCTGCGGGCCGTGATGGAAGGGGTCCTCAGGTAGCCATGTCGCAACCGCACCAATATATCGCACTTGTCACCAGTCTTCCCGATCTGGGCAAATTGTTCACGCGCAAAAGCGTGCCGATCTCCGAGTTCCGGTTGAAGCAGCGCATGTCGATGTTGGAAGCGGAGCACACAGGGCTCTTGCAGGAACTGGTGGAAATCACTGCCTGGGCAGGCGTCGCCAAATACGACCAGGACCTTGAGGTGATCCGTCGCGCAAACCAGGTGGTCAATGATTTGAAGGACTATCCGGATCTGCAGCATCTTGTAGGAACGCGCATGGAAACCCGCACCCTGATCGCGGCTCTTCGCCGGAGGCGCGACGGCCAGGAAACAGCCGGTGACATTGCTTCCTGGGGCTACGGTCGCTGGTGCGGCCGGATCAAGGCCAACTGGAGCGATCCCGCGTTTGGCCTCGGGCATTTCATGCCGTGGATCTCGGATGCGCATCGCTTCCTGCAGGCGGGCGATCACATCGGCATGGAACGTTTGACCCTGACCCAGGTTTTTCGTCAACTGGACCACTTCGGCGCGCTGCACGAGTTCGATTTCGAAGCCGTCGCGATCTACGTATTGCGCTGGGTTATTGTCGAACGTTGGTCACGTTACAACGAAGACGACGCAAGGGACCGACTTGCGACCCTTGTTGAGGCAGCGCTGGGCAACGGTTCTCCATCCGGCATCGACCCTGCCGTCACAGAATTTCCGACAGACAACTCATTCGCGTTTGAGGGAGCCACCTCGTGACCAGCCATGTTCAGCTTCCCGAACCGACTGCCGAGATCATTGCAGTCCAGGATGACCTCGTCACGCTTGCTCCGCTCGAGAACGCGCCGTTGATCAAGAACGAAGTCGTCTACATCATTCCGCACGGGCCGGAGCGGGAGGGAAAACCACGCGAATATCTGAAGGCCGAGGTGCTCCGAGTGCGCGGCAAGTCGGCCGAAGCGCAGGTCTTCGAAAGCACCGCCGGTGTGAGGGTCGGTGACAAGGTAATCCAGAGCGGTGAAATGCTGTCCGTCGCGCTCGGACCGGGATTGCTCAGCACGGTGTTCGATGGATTGCAGAACCCGCTTGCGGACATTGCGGCAGAGCACGGATTTTTCCTGCCAAGAGGTGTTCTGACCAACGCGCTGGACCAGAAGCGGAAATGGGCCTTTGAACCCAAGGTCAAGGCCGGCGATCCCGTGATGGCGGGCGATACACTCGGGACGGTCCCCGAGGGCCGTTTCGAGCACAAGGTGATGGCGCCGTTCACCCTGACCGGCAGTTGGTCGGTTGAACGGGTGCGCGAAGGAACGTTCACAATCAACGAGGTCGTCATCACGCTCAGGAACGACAGGGACGAGACACGTGATCTGACCATGGTACAGCACTGGCCGGTTCGCCGGGCCATACCGGAGGGCCTTGTCAGGTCCGGGCAGAGCGAACGGCTTTATCCGCGCGAACCTCTCATCACCACACTACGTCTGATCGATACGTTCTTTCCGATTGCGCGCGGCGGGATGGGTTGCATCCCGGGACCGTTCGGTGCCGGCAAGACCGTTCTGCAGTCGCTGATTTCCCGCTTTTCGGCGGTGAACATCGTGATCGTGGTCGCTTGCGGCGAACGTGCCGGGGAAGTGGTTGAGACCATCACGGAATTTCCGCATCAGCCGGACCCGTCAGGTGACGGCACGTTGATGGACCGCACGGTGATCATCTGCAACACGTCTTCCATGCCTGTGGCCGCCCGGGAAGCGTCGATCTACACCGGGATTACACTCGGCGAATATTACCGTCAGATGGGGTATGACGTGCTTCTGATTGCCGACAGCACGTCGCGTTGGGCGCAGGCAATGCGTGAAACGTCCGGCCGTCTTGAAGAGATCCCGGGAGAAGAGGCATTCCCGGCTTATCTCGACTCTGCCATCAAGGGAATTTATGAGCGCGCGGGTGTCCTGAAGACCGCAACCGGTGACACCGGCAGTCTCACGATGATCGGAACGGTTTCACCCGCGGGCGGCAACTTTGAGGAACCTGTCACCCAGTCCACGCTTGGCACCGTCAAGACCTTCCTTGGTCTGTCGTCCGAGCGCGCCTACAAGCGGTTTTATCCGGCGGTCGACCCCTTGCTGTCCTGGTCCAGATACCAAGGCCAACTCGGAGATTGGTACCGGGAAAACATCGGCCCGGACTGGGTGCCGCGTGTTGAGGAGATGATCGAATTGTTGCGCAAGGGCGACGAGATCACCCGAATGATGCAGGTCACCGGGGAGGAGGGCATATCGACCGAGGATTTCGTGCTTCAGCAAAAAGCGCTGTTCCTGGACATGGTCTATCTGCAGCAGGATGCCTTCGACGACGTCGACGTTTCCGCTCCACTGACACGCCAGCAGGAAACCTTCGACCTCGTCTACAGGATCGCGACGACCGAATTCGCCTTCGGGGACAAGGATGCCGTCCGGACGTTCTTCACCGAACAGACATCAACGTTCAAGAACCTCAACTACTCGGCGGACGGGAGCAATGAACGCAAGGACCTGTTGGAGAAGATCAACCGGAACCTGCATGCTGCGCCGACTCGCATGAATCAGGCTTGATTTCCTGATTTGCGAGGTGAAGGGGAGCGAGCGTCAGGTCCCCGAAAACCTGACTGATTGTTACTCACATGGACAATGACATCGAAAAAATCATACCGTTTGCGAGCGGCATGCAGCCGGAAACGCTGACCTATCTGAAAAACAACATTTCAAAAGCCGTCGTTGCGCCAGGTAATGACATCCTGCATCCGGGTGACGCCGTCAACGGTGTCTATCTGGTAAAGTCGGGCAGCATCCGCGTCTATTACATTGATCCGGAAGGCCGCGAGGGGACGCTGTACTGGATAGAGCCTGGAGAAAGCTGCGTTCTTGCCCTGAACAGCCTGTTTTCAGAGATGCCCTATCCCGCCTGGGCTGCTGCGGATACGCAGGGCGCGGAGTTTCTCACCTTGTCAGGCGCGGTTTTCAGGGAACTCTTTGCGAGGGACCAGGCTGTTCAGAGGTTTCTGTTCGAGCAACTCTCCGGACGGGTCTTTTCCCTCTTGAGCAGCCTTGAGCAGACCATGAGGCTGCCACAGGAAGACCGGTTGATCCTGTTGTTGTTGGCCCGGTCGGACGAAACCGGAGTTGTATGCCTGTCGCAAGAGCGGCTTGCCCGTGACCTCGGTACACTGCGTGAAGTTGTTTCCAGGTTGTTGCGCAACCTCGCGGTTCAGAACCTGATATCGCTTGCGCCCAAACGGATCACGATTCTGGACAAAGACCGCTTGAAGGCCTTGATCCGGGCGACAGAAGCAGACTGACGAACATGTTCTACTAAAAAGAAACTTTTTGTATCAATCTATGATGTGCAACGGGCGGATTGCCCGTGGTCATAGCAATCAGTAATTAGTGCAGCGTGCCCAAGGCTTTGTCCGCATTCTGTTGTGCCTTCGTGCTTCTCCTTTGCCGGGCAGCTTCCGCCTTGCGGGCTTTCCGGTTCAGCTTCAATTCACTTGATGCGGAGTTGTTCTGAAGACCAATCGGGTTGTTCCGGGGCATATCGTCGAACTGCTGGACGGAGAGCGGCTGAACCGGCCCGCTATCCATAGTCACTGGCGCAGGCATTTGAGGATGGACAACCACCAAAACCCCGTACTTTCTTCACACGCCAAAGTTGGTAGTCATCCATTTTCGTATTGAAGGGCGTGCACAGCTTTGTGGATGATCGCTTCATGAAGCGTAAACTGGTGGATTCCGCCGTCTTCATCGCGGTATCTTTGTTTTTGCAAATCGGCGAAATTCGAATCTATTGTGTTCGTTTGCTTATTGGATCTAAGTTTAGATGAGAATTAAGTACTTGGTATGTCCGATTGTTGCTTTGATTTTCGCACTTTTTTCATTGATTATTCTATTTCCCGCTGAATACATAGAAAAAACTGAAGGTAAATTCAATTTGGAATCGGTAGATAGATTGGCGTTCTATGTAGCGAAGTATTATACATTGAATGATTTTAGGTATAGCTGTGGAAGTGAATACTATTTTGGATTTTTTTTATCGTTCAGCAAAGGTGTTCTGGGTGTGCCAGAAGAAAAATTATCAAATCAATTGGAAAAAGGTGGTAGATTGGCATACTTTATAGCTTCAAGCTATCATTTCGATTCCAGTTTTTTGGCTCCCAATCACGAAGTCGAAGAATTTAACAAGATGTTGCTCACTAAATGTTCAGCAGAGTAGGTTTCAGAAACACAGCCAATAGCAAACGGTTGCAACATGCAGATAGCGGACAGGAAATTGGCTGCATTTCTGTCGTAGCCGCTATCGCCCTGTGTGCCGGTCCGCAAAAGCGACCACATCCCCCGAAAACTGCTCATCGCTGAGCAAGAAATACCCATCAGGCATCACAAACTCCTGTTCAGGAGCTTCAATCAAAATTCATATGAATTGCATAATCATTTCATGGATCGGAAGCCTGATTGGGTAAGGCGTCGTATTTATGAAAAACGCCAGTGAGCCCGTCCATCTCTCTGGCGCTGGGTGTTCTAGTTTTGAAGGGCCATGGCGGCTTCCTTCGTTGTCAGAACACCGTTGGCGATCATGCCATAATTGACCAGTGCGGCATTGTATGCCTCGCTGCCGGGTGCTCCGACAGCATCCTTGACGACATAGACCTTGAAGCCGTTTTCCATCAGCGCACGCATGTGTGAATCGACACATAAATTGGCCACGAGCCCACCGAGAATCACCGTATTGATCCCGCGTGCCCGCAGCTGATAGATCAGGTCGTTGCTTTCCGGCCCATACATCTTGTGAGGCGCGACAACGATGGTCTCACCGTCGTGAATGTACTGCTTGAATGGTTCGAAAAAGTCGGCTCCGGACCCTTCGAATCCTTCCGGACCGTCGAGCGAATCCCGGTAAAGCGCCTTCATGTCCAGCAATTGGCGTTGTAAGGCACCGGCGTTCGACCAGTCGATGTCGATTTTTGTGTAGACCAGCGGGTCGACTGCCAATGCAACGCCTTGCGACTTTGCCGTCTTCATCAGCGTTTCGATATTCTCGATCGTGCCGAGTTCGGCCAGGTTTTCGGCGACAAGCCCGTAAAGCTTGCCTTCAGGCGACAGAAAGTCATTTTGCGGATCAGTGATTACGATCGCAGTCTGCGTTTTGTCGAAGGTCGGCAGGCTATTTGGCGCTGCCGAGGCCACGGTCGTGGCAAGTGCCAGCGGCAGGCTGGCAGCAAGGGATAGGAATAGCGTTTTCATTTCTACAACTCTCTGATTTGTTTCGATATCCACCGGCGACATGTTGGCTGAAGTCGCCCGCGGCACAGTCGGTTGTAAAAACGTGCGGCAAGGCGCACTGGAACAATTGTTCCACGGTGTTGGTAAGCTACGTATGTGGAGACAATTGACTGCGGCAAAGCGCGCAAAAAGGCAATTTTGATGCACAATGAGCAACCAAATGGCCCGTGATCAAAAAATAACCTTGACCGGTGATGCAGCACCTTTCTAGATTTTCTTGACCATTTGGTCAGCGCGTGGACACTCAGAAGGCAGAATGCCCGGTGTCCATATGGAGATCAATGTGCTGCGTCCCATTGAAACGGTTGCGAATCGCATGATGATTGGGTCTGCAGCGAACAAAAAAACCAGAGAAGGACCCCGCTGATCGAGTCGGGTCCATAACCAGTAGGGGAATGGCAATGAAGACACTTAAAAGTCTTGCACTTGTATCTGTGATGGGAGCGGGTCTGATTTCCGGAGCAGCCCAGGCTGCCGATGAACTGACACTTCAGCTGAAATGGGTCACACAGGGCCAGTTTGCCGGTTACTACGTCGCAAAGGACAAGGGTTTTTACGAAGAAGAAGATCTTGATGTGACGATCAAGCCGGGTGGACCTGACATTGCACCTCCACAGGTGATTGCTGGCGGCGGTGCCGACGTGATCATCGACTGGATGCCGTCTGCCCTGGCATCACGCGAAAAGGGCGTGCCGCTTGTCAACATCGCGCAGCCGTTCAAGAAGTCCGGCATGATGCTGACCTGCCGCAAGGACACCGGTATTTCGTCGCCGGAAGACTTCAAGGGCAAGACGCTTGGTGTCTGGTTCTTCGGAAACGAGTATCCTTTCCTGTCCTGGATGAGCCAGCTCGGGATTCCGACTGACGGAAGCGACGGTGGTGTCACGGTTCTGAAACAGGGCTTCAACGTTGACCCGATTCTGCAAAAGCAGGCCGACTGCATTTCCACGATGACCTACAACGAATACTGGCAGGTCATTGATGCGGGGATCCCCGCTGACGAACTGGTCGTCTTCAAGTATGAAGACCAGGGTGTCGCGACACTGGAAGACGGACTTTATGTCCTCGATGAAAGCCTGAACGATCCTGCGATGGTCGACAAGCTTGCCCGGTTCGTGCGTGCGTCGATGAAGGGATGGGCCTACGCCGCCGAAAATCCGGAAGAAGCTGCTGAAATCGTTCTGGAAAACGACGCGACAGGCGCCCAGACCGAAAAACATCAGGTCCGGATGGTCGGGGAAATCGTCAAGCTGGTTGACGGATCTGACGGCAAGCTCGACATGAGTGCCTATGACCGTACCGTGAAGTCGCTGCTGGCCGGTGGCTCCGACCCGGTCATCACGAAGGAACCGGAAGGTGCAACGTCGACAGCCGTGACCGACAAGCTCTGACCCTGGGTCGGGCATGAAGCAATGCGTGAAAAGGCCGCCCGATGAGGCGGCCTTTTTTGTGTTTTACTAGACGGGTGTTCGAATTCGGGACATGGCCGCGAACTGAACTGCCAGGGCATTGCTGATGACAAAGAAAGCCGTCGTTCTTGGAGCCTATGGGTTCATTGGTGCTGCTTGCGTGCGTGCTTTGCAGCAGGAAGGATTTTCGGTATGCGGGGTCGGGCGTTCGCTCAGTACAGCACAAAAAATTCTCCCCGATCTCGTTTGGATAATCCGTGACATCGCCACGGCGACAGTGTGCGACTGGCAAGATATTTTTTCTGAAGCGGACATCGTTGTGAACGCATCGGGAGCGCTTCAGGACGGAACGCGTGACAATCTGACGGCGATCCACGAAACGGCGGTCGTCGCCATGTGCGAGGCGCTTGAGGGAACCAGGACGAAATTCATCCAGATTTCCGCAGCGGGCGTGTCGGATCAGGCGCCGACCGAGTTCTTTCGCAGCAAAGCCAGGGGCGATGCCAGGGTTATGTCCTCCCGGCTGGACTGGGTTGTCTTGCGGCCGGTACTGGTATTCGGGGCGCAAGCCTATGGGGGAACCGCCCTTTTGAGAGCTGCCGCTGCCTTTCCCCTGGTCGGGCCGAAGATTTACCCGGATGCGCAGGTCCAGACGATCCACGTAGATGACCTGGCAAAAGCTGTTGTGCAGGTGGCCCAGGGCGAACTTGGAGGCTGCTTTGTAGCTGAGCTTGCCGAGGAGGGGCGGCAATCATTTCCCGACTTGACCGCCAAATTGCGCGCCTGGCTTGGGTATCCCGCCTGGTCAACCCAGGTCGCAATCCCGGGATGGATGTTGACCTTGTCGGGACGGTGCGCGGACGCTCTCGGCTGGCTGGGCTGGCGCTCACCGCTCAGGACCAATGCGCTTTTATCGCTCGAATCCGGAATAACAGGCGATCCGGAAATCTGGAAAAGCTTGGGCGGAGTGTCGCTCAGGGCCCTCGGTGAATCACTGGCACAAATGCCCGCGACCGTGCAGGAACGCAGTTTCGCGCGGCTTTATCTGATGCTGCCGCTGGCGATCGGATGCCTGTCATTGTTCTGGCTCCTGTCAGGTGTTTTTGGATTGATTTCATTTAGTGCTGCCAAGGCCGTGCTTACCGGCCAGGGTATGTCCGGCGGATTTGCCGGGTCCGCGGTCCTCGGTGGATCGATGGCGGATCTGTTGCTCGGTGTCGCGGTTCTCTTCCGGCGCTGGACGAAAACTGCCTGTCTGGGAATGATTGCGGTTTCCGCAGGTTACCTTGCAGCCGGCACGTTGCTGACACCGCATCTTTGGGCCGATCCGTTGGGGGTGTTTGTCAAGGTTCTGCCATCAATGGTGCTCGCGCTCCTTGTCACGCTGGTTCTGGAGGATCGCTGATGTGGTACGAGCTCCTTCGATTTGCGCATGTGATCGGCGCTTGTGTTCTGTTGGGAACAGGGGCAGGCATCGCATTTTTCATGGTCATGTCAAACCGGACGCAAGATCCTGTCCTGATTGCGCATGTTGCAGGGATCGTCGTCCTGGCCGATACGGTCTTCACGGCAACCGCGGCTGTCTTTCAGCCGATAACGGGCTATCTGTTGACACGTGAAGTCGGCTGGCCGCTCCTGGAAGGGTGGGTCCTGGTTTCCCTTTGCCTTTACGTGATCGTCGGATTGTTCTGGCTTCCGGTGGTCTGGATCCAGATCAGACTGCGTCGGCTGGCGAAAAGTGCCGCACTTGCCGGCGAGGAGCTTCCGGCGGAATACCAGAGGCTCTACCGGATCTGGTTCGTCTGCGGTTTTCCGGCTTTCATTGCGGTCCTTGCCATCGTCTGGCTGATGCTGACGCGTCCCGATCTTCCCTTGTAGTAGGCTGGCAAGTCAGTTCGGCGACTTGCGCATCAGGATCCAGATCATCGCTCCGATGAAGGCGAAGGTCCCGATATTGAGCAGAGTATCAACCGGATCACCGATCAGCATGTTGCACCTTTCTCTATTTTAGAAGATAGCTTGGTTTAGGAGGCCATGACACTTTTGAGGGCTGGCCTGACGCAGACACGCCGAGTTCTGGGATCTGTTTCCACTCACCGTGAAACAGGTTGTTTTGATCAATAGAGCCTGCAATGAAGTACATTTTTCCTGTTGAAGCATTAAGGTCACGAGAACAGGAATGGCGCGCCCAGGCAACATTTAGAAACTGTCCATTCGTCACGCCCGACATGGACTTGATCACCTTAACTTTCAAGAACGGCTTCTCGTGAGTGACAGATTTCTCCTCAATGGAAACGAGCGCGATGACATCTTCATTGGCTGCGGCAGTTGGCAGATAGCTTAGAAAAGTCTGGGTTTCACTGCTTGCGATCCTGCACGCTTGCGCGGCAGACGGCATAGATATGCTCTGTATTAAAAGTACTATGAGAAAAAAGCCCTTAAATCGCATCACTGCCTTTCTTTCCCTTGCTGTCCTGCAGCAGTGCCTTGGTCAGGCAGGTCATCAGCAACACGGTAATAAATACAAACGGCAAGGCACCGAGCGCGATCAGTGTCTTGACCGCGTTCATCGAGCCCGACAGGATCATTGCAGCTCCCAGCATGCCCAGCAGGCCGCCCCAGATGACCCTGACCTTTGCGCTTGGGTCCGGGTTGCCGCCGGTGGAGAAAGTTCCGAGCACGAAGGCGGCGCTGACGACACTGGTGACGATAAACAGAAACGCCGCGGCAATCGTCGCGAGGGTCGTGAGCGTGGCGAACGGTAACCGGTCGAGCAATGCGAAGGTCATGCGCTCCACGTTGGTCTGTGTCAGGGCCAGAAGTTCGCCTTGACCGTTGATCGTTTCGTAGAGACCAACGCCACCGAATGCTCCAAACCAGATGGTCGAAAACAGCGTTGGGCCGATCAGCACGCCCAGGACAAACTCACGGATCGTGCGTCCTTTTGAAATCCGGGCGACAAACACGCCGACAAATGGCCCCCAGGCGATCCACCAGACCATATAGGTCAGCGTCCAGTCCCGGAACCACTGATTGGTTTCGTCACCGTAGAACGTAAAGGTCTGCAGGCCGCGCGGTATCACTTGCGAAATGTAGGTGCCGATCCCGCCGATGATGGAATTCAGCAGAAATTCCGATGGACCGAGGATGATGGTGTAGGCGACCAGAGCGATGGCAAGGGCCATCGCGATATTGGACAGCCGTGCCATCCCGCTGCCGAGGTCGACCAGCAGCGGTGGTATGTAGGCGGCAACCATGACAAGAAAGACGCCCCCGACCAGATAACCGGACGTTGTTTCACCACCGAACAGCACGGTAACGCCGTCGGCTACCTGAAACACGCCCATGGCGACGGAACCGCCAACGCCGATGGCAATGGCTGCAATCGCCATGAAATCGGAAAACCAGCCAACCATGCTGGCCCAGCGTTCACCCGGGAACAGGTTCTTGACTGGCGCACTGACCAGCATCGGCGTTCCACGCCGGAAACTGAAATAGGCGATTGTAAGTGCTGTTGTGCCGTAGATCGCCCAGGCATGAATGCCCCAGTTGAAATTGGCTGCAAGCAATGCCTGCTCCGCAGCGATAGGCGTCGGAATGTGCTCCTGGGCGACGTAAAAATGGGTGAGCGGTTCAGCAACGGCCCAGAAGAGGAGACCGACACCCATGCCCGCAGCAAAGAGCATGGCGATCCATGTGGGTGTTGAATACTCCGGACGGTCCGTGTCCGCACCAAGGCGGACGTCTCCGAACCGTGTCAATGTCAGGCCCAGGCAGAACAGCAGCATGATTGTGACCGACAACATCACGAACCAGCCGCGGCTGACGAAATACTGGTCGACAATTGTCTTTGCGATACTCTGCAAGCTGGCTGGATCGACCACACCCCAAATGCCGATGATCGCGCATAGGCCGATCGATGCTGCCAGAAGCAGACGGGAATCCTGCATGTGAGCCCACCTCGTGTCCGTGTCTGTTCACGCTAACGACATGGCAGGCCGACATCAACGCCGGTCTGAATGAAAAAACGCAGGCAGTCCTGAGACTTGCCTGCGCTGGAAGACCGTTGCCGCGAAATTTATTCCGCGGCGTCTTTCACTGCCATTGGATTGTTCGGGTGTGTGGTCCAGTTGGCGTAGTCCTTGTCGACCACCTTCTTGGTCCGGGGATCGATGCTGCCGGCGGCCATAGGCTCCATGGTGATGCAATCCTCCACCGGACAGACGCTGACACACAGGTTGCAGCCGACACATTCTTCATCGATCACCTCGAAGCGGCGTGCACCGTCGACCATGTTCGTGATTGCCTGGTGCGAGGTGTCTTCGCAGGCGATGTGACAGCGGCCGCACTGGATGCAGAGATCCTGATCGATTTTCGCCTTGGCGATGTAGTTCAGGTTCAGATACTGCCAGTCCGAGACATTGGGGACCGCACTGCCGATGAACTGGTCGACAGATGTATGGCCCTTGCTGTCCATCCAGTCGCTGAGCCCTTCGATCATGTCTTCCACGACCTTGAACCCGTAGGTCATCGCGGCTGTGCAAACCTGCACCGAACCGGCTCCCAGTGCCATGAATTCGGCTGCATCGCGCCAGTTTGTAACGCCGCCGATCCCGGAAATGGGCAAACCGTGTGTCACCGGATCGCGTGCAATTTCGGCCACCATGTTCAACGCGATCGGCTTGACCGCCGGTCCGCAATAGCCGCCATGGGCGCCCTTGCCGTCAACCGATGGCGACGGCGACATGATATCCAGGTCAACACCCATGATCGAGTTGATCGTATTGATCAGCGATACGGCATCGGCACCACCGGCTTTTGCTGCCTGTGCTGGCTTGCGGACATCCGTGATATTTGGTGTCAGCTTGACGATACAGGGCATGCGCGAGTGCTGCTTCACCCAGCGGGTGACCATCTCGATATATTCGGGAACCTGGCCAACAGCGGAACCCATTCCGCGTTCGCTCATGCCGTGAGGGCAGCCGAAATTGAGTTCGACGCCATCGGCTCCGGTATCCTCGACGCGCTTCAGGATGTTGATCCAGTTCTGCTCTTCGCAGGGAACCATCAGCGAGACCACAAGGGCACGGTCCGGCCAGTCGCGTTTGACCTGCTTGATTTCCTGCAGGTTGACTTCCAGCGGCCGGTCGGTGATCAGCTCGATATTGTTAAGGCCGATCAGTTGGCGGTCCTTGCCGTGAATGGCGCCGTAGCGCGGACCGTTGACATTGACGATCGCCGGATCTTCGCCGAGCGTCTTCCAGACGACGCCGCCCCAACCGGCCTTGAAGGCGCGAACGACGTTGTATTCCTTGTCTGTCGGCGGGGCCGAGGCCAGCCAGAACGGATTTGGCGACTTGATTCCGATGAAGTTTGTGCGCAGATCAGCCATGGACCCTCTCCCTTGATTCCGTAGTAGCGTGCGCTTGTTCGCTCAAGGCAGTGTGGATGCTTTCCGCCGCGATCTTTCCATCTTCAACAGCCGTGACCGTCAGGTCCTCACCGCCGAGTGCACAGTCGCCTCCGGCCCACACGTCGTCGAGGTTGGTCCTGCGGTCCGCGCTGACAACGATGCGTCCTTTTTCGATCGTGATCGACGCATCCAGATCTTCTTGAACGAGGGTTTGACCGACCGCCTTGAACACCATGTCGGCGGCAAGCGTGAGGTACTCGCCGGTTCCCTTGAGGGCACCGTCTTTGTCGGTTGAGGTTCGTTCAAGTTCGATGGAACTGATATGTCCGTTGTCGACGACCAACCTGTGCGGTTGCACGTTTGTCAGGATCTTGACGCCGGACGTTTGCGCCAGCTCCTGTTCATAGCGGGACGCGTTCATGCGCTCCTGCCCGCGACGATAGACGATCGTGACGTCGTCTGCGCCCAGCAGTTTCTTCTGGACAGCGATGTCGATGGCGGTCATGCCGCCACCGATGACGACGATGTGTCGGCCGACTGGAAGCCGCGCGAGGTCTTCGGCCTGCCTGATGTCGGAAATGTAGTCGACGGCACTCAAAACACCGTTCTGGCTTTCGTGTTCCTTGTTGAGTGCATTGACACCACCAAGCCCGACACTGAGGAAAACGGCATCATGTGTTGCTCTGAGCTCGGCAAGATCAAGGTTGTCGCCAAGACGCATTCCCGTCTTGAGTTCTATACCGCCAATGGAGAGCACGAAGTCCACTTCACGCTGTGCGAAATTGTCGACCGACTTGTAGGACGCAATTCCGAATTCGTTCAGACCGCCGGCCTTGTCCCGTGCATCGAACAGTGTGACATCGTGGCCATGTACGGCCAGGCGGTGTGCACAGGACAGTCCGGCCGGTCCTGCTCCGACCACCGCAATTTTCTTGCCGGTGGCGGCTGCGCGGTCAAACGGGGTCGCGTCGTGCCCGGCCATGTAGTGGTCGGTGGCGTGACGCTGCAGCTGTCCGATCTTCACCGGTTTGCCTTCGGCAACCTCGCGGACGCAAACCTGTTCGCACAGGGTTTCTGTCGGGCAGACACGGGCACACATGCCTCCGAGGATATTCTGCTCGAAGATGGTTTTGGCGGACCCGTCCGGGTTGCCGGTCGAGATCTGCCGAATGAACTGGGGAATATCGATGCTTGTAGGACACGCCTGCATGCAAGGTGCATCGTAGCAGAAGTAGCAGCGGTCGGCCTCGACCTGAGCTTCGTGCGGCTCCAGCAACGGATGCAGGTCGCTGAAGTTCTCTGAATATGCGTCCTCGTGCAGGCGTCCGGGTGCGATGTCCGGGCCGGCTTTTGACTGGGTCATGTAGATCTCCGGAAGGTTGGCGATCGTTTTTCAAGACGGCCTTCTTCATTTTTTGAGAAGGCTCATGTCCCTATTGGGCAAAAATTTGAACAGTTAGTCAAATATTTTTAGAACAATTAAAAACTTGAGTATTTTTCTCAAAGATTAAATTGCTTAAATCACAGTGAGTTAGGCGCAAAAGCGAGCCTGATTAAATTTTCACCATAGAAGGCTTCAGTCACCAAAATGTGTTGGCGGCAAAGTGGCTTGTCGTTTTGGTGGTGATTTTTGCGCCGATCAATATGGGCGGTGCGTCAAGCCGAAGCGTTGCGATTGCCCGGTGCGAAAGGACTGAATGCCCAGGCGCGTCACCAGAACCCCGATCGTGAGAATGACGATGGTGACCGGCCAGAAGACGGACATGAAAAAAACACGCGCCAGTCGTGACGCCGTGCTGGTGCAGCTTTCCTGCAATTCCGCCGAGGAGATAATCAAGACGACCAATGTGAAGGCGCCATAAAGAATGGCTCCGATAAGAAATCCAAAAAACATGTCACGGCCCACTTTCGGCTACGCGAAACCGCTATCCGTAAACTTGCCCGTTTAACCGGAAGCGATAAAACGCCGATGAACAAACACTTGCAACAATAGCGTGAAATGTGGCCGAAGCGCCGCATGGAAGGGCAGCCTGCGATCTTGTTTCAGGTTATACCCAAAAAAAGCCGGATTGTTTCAAGTGGCCGCCATGACACGAAGTTCTGCGTCAGGTGTCGCTGTTTCATTCCGGATACCAAAGGTGTGCCTTTTCCGCACCCCGTTCAATGATCACGTGACCATTGGCGAAAACGCGGTAGCCGTGGCTCCAGTCACCGTCAGGCCATTTAATCCTGATATTGGCCCGTTCCGCAACACCGAGGCCGAAATGCACAAAGCCGAGTTGACCGGACGCATGACCCGCGCCGATCTGGATGTCTTTCACGACGGTCCGGTTCCCGGTCTTCACACTGATCTTCGCGCCGACAGCCCGCGTATTGGCGCGGCCGGGCTGGCGAACGTCGATAGCAATCCAGTTGCCGAGCGGCTTGACGGTTGCGGTGGTCCCTTCTCCCAGATTCCGGAACAGGCTGACCGGAGCGGCACGATTGACGACAATGAGGTCCAGAAGTCCGTCGGCATTGAAGTCGGCAAGACCGGCTCCTCGGCCCCGACGGTCAAGGTCAATTCCAGCAACATCGCCGGCCTCGACAAACTTTCCGTCCCATTGCCCGATCAGCAGATTGTCAGGATCGTAGGCGGCAAAATCCGGCATGGCTTCAACGTTGCCCTTGGCAATGAAAAGGTCCCAGAGCCCGTCATTGTTTACGTCCTGAAATTCCGAATGCCATCCCGTGGAAGGTTTCAGATCGTCGCCGGTATAGGGTCTGTGCGCGGTCAGGCCGAGGTCAAATGCGATGTCCTGATAAACCGGCACTGTTTCATCCGCTTCGACATCGAGCGTCTGCAATTTGGTGTCACCCATACTTGTGAGCGCGTATTCGGGAAATCCGTCGACATCGAGATCGATCGACGCAATGCCCATTCCCCAGATTTTCAGGTGCTGCCAACCGTCGGTCTTGCGGAAGGGACGAGGGGGTCTGTTTGGAGAAACTGCCCACAGTTGCTCCTGTCCGCCACGATAGTAGTGCCGGTCGTTGGAGATGCGCAGGGACTGTTCACCTGACCGGTTCCAATCGGTGAACAGCATTGAAAGTGAACAGTAACCGGGTGAAAGACGGACGGGATTCGGGTAGCTAACCTGTCCCGCGGCAGACAGTTCCGGCCGGAACAGAAAGTTGTCATGACACGTGCCCCACGGAGATCCGGGCTGGGAGCGATCGACGTAATTTCCGAATGCGAGCGTCGGATGGTCGCTGGCGGCTTCATATGTCGCGGAAAAGGAAGTCGTCCATTCGCGGCCTCCGTCAAATCCAAGCGCTCGATTGGCAATTTCGAACGTACAGTCGCCCTTGCCTTCCAGCAGAAGATTCTCGCCGAGGCGCAATACAACGAGATCCAGCCGGTCGTCGTTGTTGAAGTCGAGCGGATAGGCACCGAGAACCTTCGCGGACTGCTTTCCGCTCAGACCGGTCTCCTTCGGTGAAAAACGCAAGGCACCGCCCGACGCACTTTGATTTACAAAAAGCTGCGCCGGATTGTTGCCGCCGGCGAGGAAAAGGTCGGGACGTCTGTCGCCGTTGCAGTCGAAGACCGCGACCCCGCCACCCACAAAAAACTCCCATGCACCATCATAGGTGTGATTTATGCCGGCTGCCCCTGCTTCTTCCGCAAAGACGGGAACCGGTGCCTGTGAGGTCCTTCGGTTGTCGGCATGTCCCGTGCTATTGAAAGCGGTGGTCGCCGCAAGGCCCAGCAGCACATTGGAGCACAGATGCCAAAAATTCATTGTGCGATCTCCAGGCTACGCAGAAAGGCGATGACGGACTGCCGGTCGCTTTCTGAAAGCGCCGAATAGTCTTTCCGGGACTGCGTTGCATCGCCGCCGTGGGCAAGAATTGCTTCGTTGAGCGTCGTCAGGTCGCCGCGATGGCCGTATGGAGCGGTGCTGCCGATCCCCCAGAGTTCTGCCGTAATGAAAACGTCTCTTGCAACAAATCTCTGCGCGAGTAGTTCGTTTCCGTAAGTCTCGTTCTGTGCATCGGCAATTTTGTGGCGCTTGAGATCTCCGAAAAGCGGCACCAGTGTGCGGCCCCTTTCGTCGCGCGGCAGGCTCTTGATCCAGTCCAGCGTTGCAAGGTCCAGTGCGAGGGGTTTTTCCATGTCGCTCTGGCGAAGCGTTCCGGCCGTGTCGAATGGGCCTGGATCGTGAAATATCAGCGATTCAAGCGGCAGCGCCGGAACATGACAGGAGGCACAGCCGATTTCGCCGAAGACACTCTCTCCCCTGGTACTGGCGGACTGCCAGATATCCGGCAGGTTTTTCTTGCGTGTCGGAGCCGGAAGCGTTGCCTGCCAGGCGACAAGCGCGGAAATCTGGCCAGGTGTCATTTCGGCCGAGACACCGTCGGCGTCAAAATCGTCGGTCCCGGTCCATCTGGGGCCGAAACGCTCGCTCGCCTGAATACCATGGTGGGCGTTCATGGCGTTGACCGTGAACTGACGAAGCGAGGCAAACACACCTTTCTGGCTGAAAGGCCGGATGGTCAGATCATCATCGATCCCGTCTAGGCGCGAAACATCAAGCGTTCCGTCCGGGTAGGCCGTCAGGCGGCCGAAGGATATTCCCTTGGTTTCGAGATCTGCCGTCTCCGGCCGTCCGTTGCGGCGCGCTAAGGAGAGCACGTCATGTCGCTGGCGGCGCAAATCTGCGGTCATTTCCCGGGCGAGCAGTTCGATCAGGCCTGCGCCCTGGATCGCATTCGTGTTGCGTTCGTTGGAAAACTGCGGGTCGATCGTATCGAAATCCGCGCTCTCAAATCCTTCTGAAACGAACACGTTTGCTGTAAAAGCACCCGCACCCCCGACGACAGGCTCGTTGTGGCAGGAGGCGCAGGCATTTGCATCCGGTCCGGCAAGCCGCTGAAACCTGAGGTGCGATTGCCGGCGCACTTTGGTTGGAACGCTCGCTCCGGTCGCGTCGGGACGTCCCGCTCCGTCCAGACTGGTGAACTTGGCAGCAAACAGATGCTCCCCGAGCGCTTGAAGCAGGGGGATGGGGTCCTGGCCCGAGGTAGCCAGTGATTCGATGTCGATATCGTCCTGGATCGCCCTTTCGCTCCAGGGCGGTAGGTCGGGATCTGCCAGAACCTTTGAGTCAAAGACTAGTGTAAAAACAAGGCTCAACAGGGCGGCTCTCGAGACCGGGGTCACGCCGGCATCTCCGCGTTGTCCCGTCTTGGCGCATCTTCTGCAGTTCTTTCTGCCGCGCCCAAAAAGTCCTTGTCGAGACGTTCCATAGACTGCGCGATGAGCCCGCTGCGAATGAAGTCCTCGTTCCAGGGCATGACATCGAGTGAAAAATTGTTGCGCAGATCGGCAACCAGGGCTTCTTCAAGCCCGTCCTGCATGCCCTTCTCCATGAAGGAAAAGGCGCGCATGGCCGCGCCGGTCAGAACGAGCCGCTTCGGGTCGATCATCGCGATAACCCGCGCAACGCCATAGCCAAGAACCCGACCTGCCTCGTGAAATGCCTTGAGCGCGTTTTCATCGCCTGAAGCCGCTTTCTCAAGCAGTTGGGCGAGGCCGCGCACACCGGCCCTGATGGTCATCGGATCGGTATCTTCCGGCAGGTGGGTTGCGGCGCGCACAAGCGCGTAGTCGGAGAGATAAGCCTCCAGGCATCCCCGTTTGCCGCACCGGCACAACGCGCCACCGGGGATATGGTTGGCGTGGCCGAATTCGGCGGCGGTTCCGCTTGCCCCGGAAAACAGCTGGTTGTTCAGATAAAGTCCCATGCCGACACCGTAATCGAGCATGATGACGGCAAAGGTACCGCTATACCGGTTCGGATCAGACCAGTGCAGGGCCTCGGTGATCATGTTGGTATCGTTGGAGATATAGCACTGCGCACCGAATGCGTCCTGCAGTGGTGAGACAATCGGGATTTTTCGACCGGCAAAGGCAGGGCTCCATGCGACCTGCCCGGTTTCCGTTTCCACCACACCTTGAGCGGCGATGCCGATTTCCTGTACGCGTCCCCGTTGAACACCGGCCTCCTTGAGGAAGTTGCTGATTGCGGTGATCAGGATCTCCGGAAAACTGCTCGCATCCGCAGCGGCGCTGTCGAATTTTGTGCGGTTTTCACGAACCACTTCGCCGGCAAAGTCGACCAGGGACAGGTCGATATTGTTTACCGACAACCGGGCGCCGATGATGAATGCGGCATCCGGATTGAGTTTCAACAGCGTTCTGGGGCGTCCGCGTGCCTGCGGTGTTTTGGGTTCCTCGCTTTCCAGGCTGAGGATAAGTCCCTGGTCAAGCAGGTCCGAGGTTATGGCTGTCACGGTCGCGGGACTGAGCCGTGTGATCTGGCCGAGATCGATCCGGGCCATCGAGCCTCCTCGGCGCAGGGCCTGGAGAACAATACTTCGGTTTTGCCGCCGGATCTGATCCCGGTCTGCCTTGCGTGTCATGTGCGCTCAGCTCTTCCCTGTTTGTTTCCACCAACCGGATTTTTCCCGGATTTTCGCCGTTTTTGCGAGAAGTTTCAATTCCCGAAATAAGAGTTTTGCAAAACCATGTTGACAGGAGCCACGCTTTCCTGCAACTTTTTTTCGGACACCAAAAAAAATAGCAACAAGGTTGTCCTATATGCGGCGGCGCACAATTGCCGGTCGCAAACAAGACGCATTTACAGGCGCGGCGAAACTGGAGACCGTGCCAACCGGAGGAAACATCGCGATGCGTAAAATTACCATTTTGCTGGCGGGCGCCCTTATGTCCGCGACCGCAATGACTGCAGCTCAGGCTGCCGATGTCGTTGTGGGTGTGAGCTGGTCGAACTTTCAGGAAGAACGCTGGAAGACCGACGAAGCAGCCATCAAGTCCGCCCTGGAGGCTGCCGGTGCAAAATACATTTCCGCCGATGCCCAGAGCTCTTCTGCGAAGCAGCTTTCGGATGTAGAGGCACTGATAGCCCAGGGTGCGAATGCGCTTATCATCCTTGCTCAGGATGCACAGGCCATCGGCCCGGCTGTCCAGGCTGCGAGTGACGAAGGCATTCCCGTCGTCGGCTATGACCGACTGATCGACGATTCCCGCGCCTTTTACCTGACTTTCGACAATGTCGAGGTCGGCCGCATGCAGGCGGCAGAGGTTCTGGCGGCTGCGCCGAAAGGCGACTACGTCATGATCAAGGGATCACCGACCGACCCCAATGCGGATTTCCTTCGCGGCGGTCAGCAGGAAGTTCTGCAGGCAGCGATCGATGCCGGTGACATCAAGATCGTAGGTGAAGCCTACACCGATGGCTGGTTGCCGGCGAACGCCCAGCGCAACATGGAGCAGATCCTGACGGCCAACGACAACAAGGTCGACGCAGTTGTCGCATCCAATGACGGTACTGCCGGTGGCGTCGTTGCCGCGTTGACGGCACAAGGCATGGATGGCATCCCGGTTTCCGGTCAGGACGGTGATCACGCTGCGCTGAACCGTGTTGCCAAGGGAACCCAGACCGTGTCCGTTTGGAAGGACGCTCGTGAACTCGGCAAGGCTGCCGGTGAAATCGCGGTTGCGCTTGCTGGTGGTTCCGGCATGACCGACGTTGACGGTGCCGGAAAATGGTCCTCACCGTCGGGCACCGAGCTGACAGCCAAATTCCTTGCTCCGCTTCCGATCACCAAGGACAACCTGAGCGCAGTGGTCGATGCCGGCTGGATCACAAAGGATGATCTTTGCCAGGGCGTCTCCAACGGTCCGGCACCTTGTAACTGATAGAAACGCCAACGCGCGGCCCCGGTTGCAGAACCGGGGCCATTGAAGGGAACGCTGCGACTGCAGTTCCCCGGGCGGACCACCCGATGCGAATGCACAATGGTCTCCAAGCAGGAGTTACCTCGATGTCCGACACAGCTCTGCCCGGTCCGAAAGGCCCGGCAGCCCGAAACTTTTTTGCCGCACTGCAGCTCGACACCCGTCTTTTGGGCATGATCGGGGCGTTCATCGTCCTGTGCCTGATTTTCAACGTGGTGACAGAGGGCCGCTTCCTGACACCGCGCAATATATTCAATCTGACGATCCAGACGGTCTCCGTGGCTATTATGGCGACCGGCATGGTTTTCGTCATCGTCACGCGACATATCGACCTTTCGGTCGGCTCCCTGCTGGCGACGGTTGCCGCCGTCATGGCGGTTGTCCAGACAGACATTCTGGCGCACCCGGATGCCCTTGGCCTCGGCCACCCGGCAATTTGGGTTCTAGCGCTGATCGCGGGGATCATAGTCGGTGTTACCATCGGTGCATTCCAGGGATGGATGATCGGTTATCTCGGAATTCCGGCTTTCATCGTTACCCTCGGCGGCCTTCTGGTCTGGAGAAACGTTGCTTGGTTCATCACGTCCGGTCAGACCATAGGTCCACTCAACGAGACATTTACAATGCTCGGTGGTATTGGCGGAACACTCGGTGAAAGTGCGTCTTGGATTTTTGGCATCTTGGCCGTCACACTTGTGCTTTGGCTGCAGATTGCGTCCAGGCGGCGAAAGGCGTCGCATGGCTTTCCGGTCAAACCCGTCTGGGCAGAAGTCACGCTCGGGGCAATCATATCAATCGCAATTCTGGGATTTGTCGGGACGCTAAACGCGTATCATATCCCGACTGCCCGTCTGAAGCGGATGTTCGAGGCGGCAGGCGAGACCATGCCGGAAGGTCTGGAGATCGGATACGGTATCCCGTACTCGGTGGTCTTGCTCATTCTAGTCGCGGTGGCCATGACGGTGACAGCACGACGAACCCGTCTCGGCCGCTACATCTTCGCGACCGGCGGCAATCCGGATGCAGCTGAACTGTCGGGTATCAACACCCGGTTTCTGACGGTCAAGATTTTCGCCATCATGGGCGGTCTGTGCGCGCTTGCGGCCGCGGTTGCGTCTGCCCGTCTGGGATTTTCGACCAATGACCTGGGCACTTTGGACGAGCTTCGGGTCATTGCCGCAGCGGTAATTGGGGGAACGGCTCTTTCCGGCGGTGTCGGCACAATCTATGGAGCTATTCTGGGGGCACTGATCATGCAGTCACTCCAGTCCGGCATGGCAATGGTCGGTGTCGATGCTCCTTTGCAGAACATTGTTGTTGGTGTCGTTCTGGTGCTGGCTGTTCTTGTAGACATCGTCTACCGCAAGCGCACGGGGGAGTAAGACATGGATACGCCTCTCGTAGAAATGAAGAACATGTGCATTTCCTTCGGTGGAGTGCACGCCGTGGATCACGTAACCGTCGATCTCTATCCTGGGGAAGTGGTGGGTCTTCTCGGCCACAACGGTGCCGGCAAGTCGACCTTGATCAAGATCTTGTCCGGTGCCTACAAGGCCGACAGCGGAGAGATCATGATCAACGGCGAGGAAGCGCACATCCATTCGCCGCGTGATGCCCGCTCCTACAATATCGAGACCATCTACCAGACGCTCGCGCTGGCCGATAACCTCGATGCCGCGTCAAACCTCTTCCTCGGGCGGGAGCTGACCACGCCGTTCGGTTTCGTCGATGACGACGCAATGGAAGCGGAAACTCGCAAGATCATGAGCAAGCTCAACCCGAACTTCAAGAAGTTCCATGCGCCGGTAAAGGCCCTGTCAGGTGGTCAGCGACAATCGGTTGCCATTGCACGGGCGGTCTATTTCAACGCCAGGATCCTGATCATGGACGAACCGACCGCGGCGCTCGGTGTCCACGAGACGCAAATGGTGGCTGAATTGATTCAGGAATTGAAGAAGCAGGGTCTCGGCATTTTCCTGATCAGCCATGACATTCATGACGTTTTCCAGCTCTGCGATCGGCTGGCCGTCATGAAAAACGGCCAACTCGTCGGATCGGCGAAGACAACGGATGTCACCGACGATGATGTGCTTGGCATGATCATCCTTGGCAAGTGTCCACCGGGGGCGACTCCGGGACCGGGTGCGCTTGTGGACGAGGAAGTGGTCGGCTAAACCGGAAGGAATTGCAGGTCTGATCCGGTTCCGGATCGGATCTGCAACCCACTCCTGTCAGGTCATTCCAGTCGGATCAGGCGGACAGCTGGCAATGCTCTTGCCGAGGCCCTTCAGCGGGTATCGGCCTTCTTTTTGATGAATTTTGAGGAACGCACCTCATGTATATCGGTCTCGACATAGGTACCAGTTCAGTCAAAGCCATCCTTCTTGGCGAGGATCAGTCGCAAATCGCCTCCGCGACCGCGGACCTGACGGTCGAGCGTCCCTTCCCCGGCTGGTCTGAGCAGGACCCGGGGAGCTGGTGGACAGCCTGCCAGACGGTATTGGACTCGCTGAAGGACCAGGCGCCGGTCGATATGGCAGCTGTCAAAGGCATCGGGCTTTCCGGTCACATGCATGGGGCAACGCTTCTGGATGAGGCCGGCAATCCGCTTCGGCCATGCATGCTGTGGAATGACGGCAGATCGGGTAAGCAGTGTGAAGAACTGACCCGCAAAGAGCCGAAGTTTCAGTCGCTGGGCGGCAATCTCGTGATGCCGGGTTTCACTGCGCCGAAACTGCAATGGGTGCGCGAGAACGAGCCGGAGATATTTGCAAGGACGGCAATGGTTCTCCTGCCCAAGGATTTTGTCCGCTTCATGCTGACGGGAGACTATGCGGGCGACATGTCCGACAGCGCGGGAACGCTCTGGATGGATGTCGCCAAAAGGGACTGGTGCGATGACCTTCTCGCCGCAACGGGTCTCTCGCGTCGTCAAATGCCGCGCCTTGTTGAAGGGTCGGAGAGTTCCGGAACGCTGAAAGCGGATCTTCGCGACCGCTGGGGGATGCAAACCGCACCGGTTGTCGCCGGCGGCGGCGGGGACAACGCTGCCTCTGCCTGTGGCGTCGGTGCTGTCGATCCCGGCTCGGCGTTCGTGTCGCTTGGCACCTCCGGTGTGCTCTTTGTCACCAACGATCGATTTTCACCCAATGTCGAAGGCGCTGTCCACGCGTTTTGTCACGCCGTTCCAGGCACATGGCACCAGATGGGAGTCATTCTGTCGGCGACCGACAGCCTCAACTGGCTTTCCCGTGTCGTAAAGGCATCGCCGGAAAAGCTTACGGCCGGATTGACCGGTGTCTCGGGGCCCTCCCAGGTTTCGTTTCTACCCTATCTTGGAGGCGAACGTACGCCGCACAATGATGTCGAAATCCGCGCCGGGTTTGCCGGAATTTCGCACGAGACCGACGAGATCGTGCTGACACACGCCGTTATGGACGGCGTTGCGTTTGCCCTGAAGGACTGCCTCGACGCGCTCAGCGTGGCCGGCACCGGGATTGACCGCCTGCTTGCGGTCGGAGGCGGCTCGCGTTCCCGCGTCTGGCTCGAAATCATCGCCAGCCTGCTCAATGTTCCGGTCGATGTTCCGGTCGACGGCGATTTCGGGGCGTCGCTCGGCGCGGCGCGCCTTGGTCAGGCAGCGGTGCTCGGCACAACGGACGGGATTTTCGCCAGGCCGGAAATCAAGGCAAGCATCGATCCCGTTGCTTCCTTGAGTGAAAACTATGCCGAGGCCTATGGCCGCTGGCGCAATCTGTATCCGGCATTCAAGCAAGCCGGCTTCTGAGGAGCATGAATATGAGCACTGGATTCTTTGGCGATCTGCAGCCGATTCGATACGCCGGACCGGGCAGCAAGGATCCGCTGAGTTATCGCCACTACAACAAGGACGAAGTCGTTCTCGGCAAGCGCATGGAAGATCACCTGCGGTTCGCCGTTTGTTACTGGCACAACTTCTGCTGGCCGGGTGGTGATCCTTTCGGTGGAGAGACCTTTCTGCGGCCCTGGATGGCTGCTGGTGGTGACCCGATGGATCAGGCGAGGCTCAAGGCCGACGTCGCATTCGAGATGTTCCAGATCCTGGACATGCCGTTCTTCACTTTCCATGATCGCGATATCGCGCCGGAAGGCGGGACCCTGGCCGAAAGCAATGCCAATGTGAACGCGATTGCCGATATCTTCGAACGCAAGATGTCGGACACTGGTATCAAGCTCCTTTGGGGCACCGCCAACATGTTCTCCAACCGGCGCTTCATGTCGGGCGCGGCAACAAACCCCGATCCGGACGTCTTCGCCTACGCGGCAGCCCAGGTGAAGAATGCGATGGACGTGACCCATCGGCTCAACGGTTCAAACTACGTGCTCTGGGGTGGCCGCGAGGGCTATGAAACCCTGCTCAACACCAATGCCGGGCAGGAACTCGACCAGCTCGGGCGGTTCCTTAACATGGTGGTCGAATACAAGCACAAGATCGGCTTCACCGGCACGATCCTGATCGAGCCGAAACCGCAGGAACCCTCCAAGCATCAATATGACTACGATGTCGGCACGGTATTCGGTTTCCTGAAGGCCTACGGCCTGGAAAACGAAGTCAAGATGAATATCGAGCAGGGACACGCAATTCTTGCCGGTCATTCCTTCGAACACGAATTGCACATGGCGCGGTCCTTCGGAATTCTCGGCTCGGTCGACATGAACCGGAATGATTACCAGTGCGGCTGGGATACGGATCATTTCGGCATGAACGTGCCCGAACTGGCACTTGCCTATTACGAGATCCTGATGGCGGGCGGCTTTACGACCGGCGGGACCAATTTCGACGCGAAACTTCGCCGTCAATCACTCGATCCGGTCGATCTCATCCAGGCTCATGTCGGCTCGGCAGATGCCATTGCCCGTGGCCTGAAGGCCGCGGCTGCGATCCTCGAGGATGGCCGTCTGAAAGGCTTCGTTGACGATCGCTATGCTGGATGGCAGAAGCCGGAAAATGCGGAGATCCTGAATGGTGGCTCGTCGCTCGAAGCCCTCGCGGACCGTGTCCACGCAGCCGACCTGGAACCTCAGCCGAAGTCTGGCCGGCAGGAATATCTGGAAAGCCTCGTGAACCTGTTCGTTTGAGTTGATCTGCCTCGAAGACGCACTGTGCTTGTTCGAGGCAGCTCCAATATGCGGACAATTCAGTGCGCTGAAACGTGTTGTTTGTCATCCATGCGAAGGCAGGGATCCGGCCATCCGAGGCAAAGGATTGGCCTCCGGCGTTTCGAACAGATCACCGGGTTTCGGCTTTCAGGCTCGTTGCGACCGGGATGACAAACACATGCACCCGGAATTTATTGACACAAATATTCAAAGACCCTCGAAAAACCGCCTGCCGTCCGGGTCGGACAGGTCGTGCAGGCGGTTGGCGGCATGGCGTGCAAAGCGGTGGGTCACCGATTTGCGCGTGGCAGCCGCCAGCTTGTGTTCCGGTGCTTCCCGCAGAATTTCCGCCCCAAATCCGTCGGACAGGATAAGTCCGGCCTCTTCGGGAAAGATCTCTGCTGGAACATCCGGGTGGGTCGCGAAAAACAACCGGTCACAATGCAGACGGTAGTCGGGCCATTTGGTATCTGCACGAAAATCGGCGATCGAGGATTTGACTTCGACGATCCACAACTGGTGTTTGGGGCCGAGCGCCAGCAGGTCCGCTCGCCGGTTAGAGGCAAGTGTAACTTCAGGAAGGCAGGCGAAATCGAGTTGGCGCAGCAATCGTGCGGTTCCGCGCCACACTTTCAGAGCAGTTTCCGATTGACGGCCGTCAATCAGCGGATCGTCCAGCTGAATGCGGCCTGGAGAGTGTTGAAAATCGCTTGCCATTGTGTATTTGTTCCATCTTTGTTCGCTTGTTGCAAGATTTTCAGCAGGGTTCATTGCTCGTTCTCGCGCAATTGCGTGTTTCGGGAATTGAATTGCACGGTTATGTTGAGCGACGTTGAGCCTGGAGGGGTTATGCATTTTGATTTTGGTTTGCGGGGTGTGCTGCTCGCCGCCATGGTCCTGGCACTGCCGGGGCTTGCGTTTGCGGCCAAGGGTGATTTGAAGGTCCAGGTGCCGAGATCCGCACCGCTTCTGAAGGGGCGGACGCTTGATCTGCGTTTTGCCGATTTTGCACAGGGTATCTGGGTTCGGGATCTGGAAGATTGCCCGGCAAAACGCATCGACCGGAGTGCACCGGGGAGCGCGTTGGCGATTTATCGTGGGCTCTGGGAAATGCCGGACCGGATCTGCCAGGTTTACGGCGCCGAACTCGGACGCCGGGATACACAACGCGCGGCCATCAACTGCCTCTTGAACAATGGTGCACAGTCGATCGAACTCGTCACGGTCCAGCCCCGCGGTACCAACGGGCTGATCGTTCAGGAGGGCGAAAGACCACCTGTCCATTTCCGCTTTTGCGAACAGATCACGCCGGTGCTGAAGGCCGCGGAGAACAACCAGGCAGCCCGGTGAACTTGTTCTAGATCTCCGGTCCTGCCCAGAGGTCCGAACGGGCGGTCTTTTTGGGTAGTCTCGATTCGGCAATATGTGCCGTCAGGGGATCGAGTGCGCATAGTGCATCATACTGACTGAGGAAAACCTCGCCGGTCAGGTTCTCGAGGAAATCGGTGCGTTTCAACCGGTCCATAACAGGGCCCTTGACTTCGGACAGGTGGAACGACACGCCTGAATCCTTGAGCCGGTGGTTGATTTCTTCAAGGCTTTCCAGGGCACTGGCGTCGATTTCATTGACTGCCGGGCACATCAGGACAACGTGTTCGATATCGGGCCTGTCCGCCACCAGCGCGTAGATCCTGTCTTCCATGTACCTTGAATTTGCAAAAAACAGGCTTTCATCGACCCTGAGTGCCAGAACGCGGTCTCCTGTCACGACCTTGTGCCGGTCGACATTCCGGAAGTGCTCGCTTCCCGGAACGACACCGACGATGGCCATGTGAGGACGGCTGCTCCGGTAAAGATGAAGCGCTATCGACAAGGTGACGCCGGCGACGACACCGGGTTCCACACCGAAGAACAGTGTGATCAGGATTGTCGCGGCCATGGCGGTAAAGTCGCTTTTGGAATAGGCGAATGTGCGTTTGATGGCACCGAAATCCACCAGCGACAAAACCGCGACGATGATGGTCGCGGCAAGAGTAGCCTGCGGCAGGTAGGTGAGGAGAGGGGTCAGGAACAGCGTGGCAAGCGCGATGCCGATCGCCGTGAATGCGCCGGCAGCCGGCGTGGCGGCGCCCGCGTCGAAATTGACGACCGAGCGCGCAAACCCGCCGGTGACCGGATAACCGCCTGAAATCGCGGATGCGATATTGGAAGCTCCGAGCCCGATCAGTTCCTGGTCCGGCTCGATCCGCTGCCGTTTCTTTGCCGCCAGCGTCTGCGCGACGGAAACCGATTCCACGAAACCGATCACCGATATCAGCAGGGCAGGTCCTGCAAGCGCCAACCAGAGGTCGGAATCGAAAGACGGCAGTTGCGGCACCGGCAGACCGGAAGGAATGTCGCCGACGATGCGAACACCTCTGTCACCCAGCTGGAAGACTGCCGAGGCAATCGTCGTGACGGCGACGGCGGCAACCGGGCCGGCCTTGGCAAGTCCATCGGCAAGAAACGGTTGGAGACCACTTCTCAGCAACAGTGCCCGGAGGCCCTTGCGGACCCAGAACAGGAAGATGGCGGATGCCGCGCCGATGCCGAACGTGATCCAGTTGATCTCGTTGAGGTGACTGATGATCGACAGGAGGATGTCGTAAAGCGTGTGGCCGTGTGCGGGTACGCCGAGAATGTGTTTCAGCTGACTTGAGGCAATCAGCAGGCCGGAAGCCGTGATGAAGCCGGAGATCACCGGGTGACTGAGGAGATTGGCTAGAAAGCCGAGCCTGAACAGGCCCATGGCAACAAGCATCAGTCCGGAGAGCAGCGCCAGGACGATCGCGGCGCCGAGATATTCGGGGGTGCCCTGTTGTGCCAGTTCGCCGACTGCCGAGGCCGTCATCAGGGAGACCACGGCAACAGGCCCGACGGCCAGCGCACGACTTGTTCCGAATATGGCATAGGCAACCAGCGGCAGGATGGATGCATATAGTCCGACTTCCGGCGGCAGCCCCGCCAGGAGTGCATAGGCCAGGGACTGCGGGATCAGCATGATGGTGACGATAACGGCGGCCACCAGGTCACTTGTCGCGGTCGACTTGTCGTATTTCTTGCCCCAGTCGAGAATGGGGAAATAGCGCTGGAGCAGGGTCATTTGATCAACTTGGTTGCCTTCACAAGCAACGAGCCGGTCACCCGGCCCGTCGCATGGTCCAGTTTTTTGCGGCAGATTTTAGCGTCAGGCAGCGGATACCTTTTCCGGTTTTGCCATCCATTCCTTGCCGCGCAACATGGCGCGCCAGTAGACCGGCGGCAGGATACGCTCCTTCAGCAGCCATGCCGTCCGTGTCGGCCTGGTTCCGTCAACCAGCCAACGCGGAAAGCTCGGCAACAGCGTCCCGCCATAGCCGAATTCAGCCAGCACGATCTTGCCGCGCTCGACTGTGAGGGGGCAGGAGCCATAACCGTCATATTGGGCCGTGGCGCTGTGTCCCCTGATATCGGACACCACATTCTCCGCGACAACGGGTGCCTGCTTTCTTGCGGCAGCCGCAGTCTTGGCATTGGGTGCGTTCATGACATCGCCGAGCGACCAGATGTTGTCATGTGTCTTGTGACGAAGGGTCGCCTGGTCGACATCCACCCAGCCCGCGCTGTCGGCGAGCGGCGAAACGCGGATGAAATCCGGGGCTATCTGAGGCGGTGTGACGTGCATCATGTCGAATTCGACGCCGACCTGCAGCGGCTCCTGCCCCGGCGCGATCACTTCGAAAGTGGCCTTTTTCGCGGGCCCGTCAATTGCAATCAGGTTGTGAAAGAAATTCAGGGAAACGCCATACCGTTTCACATAGTCCATCAAGGCCGGGACATAGTCCTTGACCCCGAATAGAACCCCTCCTGCATTCATGAACTGGATGTCGATTTCACCTAGTCGTGCGGTTCGGACCCAATGGTCGGCGGACAGGTACATCGCCTTTTGAGGGGCACCGGCGCACTTGATCGGCATCGGTGGCTGGGTAAAGAGCGCTCGGCCTGCCTGCATTTCCTGCACCAGCCGCCAGGTATAGGGGGCAAGGTCGTAGCGGTAGTTCGAGGTCACGCCATTCTTTCCGAGTGTTTCGACCAGCCCCTCGATACGATGCCAATCCAGTTTCAAACCCGGACAGACAACAAGCCGCCCGTATTTGACGACCCGGCAGCCGTCCAGAATGACTGCGTTGTCTTTTGGTTCGAAAGCGGCAACAGCGGATTTGATCCAGTGAACGCCGCGCGGGATCAGCGACGCCATCGTCTTGGCCGTGTCGGACGCTTCGAACACGCCACCGCCGACCATAGTCCAGCCCGGCTGGTAATAGTGGACGTCGGCTGGATCTATGATAGCGATCTCAAGATCGGATTTGCGGGAGAGCAGGCTTGAGGCGACCGAAATTCCGGCGGCGCCACCTCCGACAACGACCACGTCAAAGCGGGCATCTTCGGTTGATTCCGTAGGTGTCCGTCCACCATTTGCAATCCGTCTGACCACGCCTGCCATGTCATATCCGGCGGAATGTGTCTGTTCCAGGATATCGGCAACGGATAGGGTCTCGGCCTGCGAGAGCGACCAGAGCGTTGCCGAACGTGTACCGGTCCGGCAATAGGCAAGCACCGGCTTTGGCAGATTGTCCAGCAGATCGGCAAAGGCTGCAGCGTCCTCGTCCGCCACTTTTCCTGCAACAATCGGCAGATAACGCGTTTCAATGCCGAATTTTTCGGCCGCAGTCTCGATTTCCTCGAAAGTCGGTTGGTCGGCGCCTTCACCATCCGGCCGATTGCAAATCACCGAGCGGAAGCCCGACTGCGCGATATCTGCAAGGTCCTTGGGTGCGATCTGCGGGGCAACGGATATCTGACCGTTGATTTTCTTGCCTGCCATTGCGTATGCCTCCCGGCGTCTTGAATCGGGTGTTTAGAGCGAGTTCACCGGGACCTTGAGGAATGTCTTTCCGCTCTCATCCGAGGGTGGCAGTCTCCCGGCACGCATGTTGACCTGCAGGGACGGGATGATCAGCTTTGGCATGTCCAGCTGGGCGTCACGGTCCGTGCGGAACTTGACGAATTCCTCACGTGTCTTGCCGCCGCCGACATGGATGTTGTGCCGCTTTTCGTCTCCGACCGTGGTTTCCCACTGGATGTCCCTGCCGTTGGGGCCGTAGTCGTGGCACATGAACAGGCGAAGTTCTTCCGGAAGCGCCAGGACTTTCTGGATGGAATCGTAGAGCGTCGCGGCGTCCCCGCCAGGGAAGTCCGCGCGAGCCGAGCCGCCATCCGGCATGAACAGCGTATCACCGGTAAACGCGGCGTTGCCCATCACGTGTACCATGCATGCCGGCGTGTGGCCGGGCGTGTAAATGGCAAAGGCCGTCATGTTGCCGATCTTGTAGGTGTCTCCGTCCTGGAACAGCCGGTCGAACTGGCTGCCATCCCGTTGAAACTCCGTGCCTTCATTGAAGACCTTGCCGAATGTTTCCTGGACGACGGTAATCTGGTTGCCGATGCCGAGCTTGCCGCCGAGTTTCTGCTGGATATACGGAGCCCCGGACAGGTGATCGGCGTGAACATGCGTTTCGATCAGCCATTCAAGCTCGAGGCTGCTTTTCTGAATGAAGTCGATGATTTCGTCTGCATGTTCGTAGCTGATGCGGCCCGCCGCATAGTCGATGTCCATGACGCTGTCGACAACGGCACAGGCGTTTGAAGACGGGTCTTTGACGACGTAACTGATGGTGTTTGTTGCCGGATCGAAAAAGGCCTTCACGTCCGGTTTGACAGCCAAGTCGACGGGATAGTTCGAAGCGAGCATTTTTTTCTCCCTGATAGGGCCGGCAGCGTGCTCCAGGTCAGGCGCCAGCCGGCTGTTCCTTGATGGTCATTCGCGTGGCCAGTCGGGCGGCAAGCATTCCGGCAACGATTGCGGCGCCCGTCAGAAGCGGTTCACCCAGTCCCAGTCCAAGCACAGGAACCAGGCCACCCGGGCAAAAGCCTGTCATGCCCCAGCCGATGCCGAAGATGGCAGAACCGCCAATGAGCTTGACATCGAGATCCTGCTTCGTCGGCAAGGAAAATGTGCTGGAAAAAGCCGGGCGATCCATCTTGAAGACCAGCCGGTAGCCGATGGCAGTGACAAGCAGCGCGCCGCCCATCACAAAGGCAAGGCTCGGGTCCCATGTTCCTGCGACGTCAAAAAAATTCATCACCTTTGCAGGATTACCCATGCCGGAGATCAGGATGCCGCAACCGAATACCAGCCCGATCGCAAATGCGGATAGAAGCCTCATTGTCTTATCCTCCGAACACGTGGCGGATCAGGAAAACGGTCATGCCAGCCATTGCCATGAACGTAAGTGTTGCCGCGATGGATCGCACCGACAGGCGCGACATGCCGCAGACGCCATGACCACTGGTGCAGCCGGAACCAAGGGTTGTCCCGACGCCGGTCAGAAATCCGCCTATGACAAGCAGAAGCGGCGAGGACGGGATACTTATCTGCGGCAGCTGTCCAGTGGCCCCGAGCAGGATCAGCGGACTGGCGATCATGCCGGCCAGGAAGGCGAACCGCCAGGCCCAGTCCGGGCTGAGGCGGGTTGTCAGCAATCCGTTGACGATGCCGTTGATGCCGGCGATTCGCCCGTGCGAAGCCATCAGGGCGACTGTTGCCAGACCGATCAACAGGCCGCCTCCGAGGCTGAGGAAAGGGGTAAAGTTGGTCATCATGCCTCCATAGATAGTTTATATTCGAATATATGAAAGTAGACAGTTTGACGCAAGTAATTCCACTTAGCGCACGCTCGTTCGGGATCCCCTGTTGGATTCACGCGTTTGAAGCTTTTGCTGTCGGCCAGGCAAGAGGATGAAATGTTGAAGAATTCGGGGCTATTGCGCTCCGGAGCCTTTCAGAACGAGAACCACTGTCGTTCCATCCTGCCGTTTCTTTGACATTGCACCGGACATGAGAATTGCCGGGTTGTCGGACGCCGGCGGCACCTCGAGGTCCGTTCGCGGGCCGGAGAACTCTCCCATTGGCCTGAGAATGTGTTCGTGGACCACACTCCCCAGATAAAGTGGCTGCAGGCTGCCGCCCTGAAGGATCTGGTAGCGGCTTGGCCACAGACGAAGTACCCAGCGGCCGCCCCTGGTCTCGTCGGTATCCTTGCGGATCAACACCAGATCCGGTTGTCGACCGTTCTGACTGCGTGGCAATATCGGCAGGGAATCCGGCGGTGTTTTGCCTTCAACAAATCCGCCGGCTGTTGTGAGCGACCATTTCGGTGGAAGTTGCCATCCATCCTTTTCGGCTGCTTTGGCAAATTGTGGCAACGGGCCTGCAAACTGGATGACCAGCGGTTCCTCCCTGTCGCCGTTCAATTCAATCCGGCGGGCCGGCAGGAATTGCCATCCGTTGTCCCGCCAACCGGAAGCGGTGAGGACTTCCGTGTCTGCTTTTGGCTGGTAGGTCAGCAAGGCCTTGTCGAATGTCGACCAGATATGCCAACCGCCAAAGACAGTCAGTGTTGCGACGACAATTGCCGCAAGCGTTGCCCGGCCGATTTTCTCGTTGTGAATCGGGCCGAACACGAACGCGAATGCGGACACCATGGCAGTGCCGAAGAGGAGCCCGGCCAGGACATCGGACATCCAGTGCGCGCCGAGATAGACACGTGAAAAGCCAATGGCGATCACAAAAGTTGCGATAATGCTGAAAACGCTCGCCTTCAGCCATCGATTGAGATCATGAGCGATCAGGACGGCGCATATGCCGAACAGGACGGCAGTAAGGGTCGCATGACCACTCGGGAAACTGTAGGCGTCGGCACCGGCGTACAGTTCCATGGGACGCGACCGGTGCAGGAGCAGCTTGAACAGGGGAACGAACATTGCCGTTCCGGCCATGGCGATGATGAAACCAATGCCGCGGCGCCAGGCCTTTCTCAGGAAAAGATATGCGGCGACCGCAGTTGCTACGGCCGCCACCACCACGCCGTCTCCGAGCGTGGTGAAGAACACCATGATCTTGTCGCCGACGGGCGTGCGCAGGCTGTCGAAGAAGTTCAGGATCGACAGATCGGCGCGCACCATTGGTTCTCCCGGTGCTACCTGGCCAACGACCCAGAAAAACGCGGGCATCGTGATCAACAGCAGCACTGCCGAGGCAAGCATCCCGGCGGAGCGCGGGTGGTCCGGGTCGAAATTGCGCGCAATCCATTGTGATACCCGGTCGGGACGCCTGGAAAACCAGGCGACAATTAAAGCGTGGGCATTGGGAAACAGTGGCAGGATAATCAGGATGAGCCACCGTCCCAATATCACGAAAAGAAAGATGATCAGGAGCAGTGCGCCGAGAACAAAGGCCAGGCGTCCGCTGATCTGGCCAACGGCACTAAGCGCGGATCCGGCAATAATGCCGGGACCAATATGGGCAATTGTCCAGGCAAAGGCCGATGTGACGTTGACGATGGAAAAACGGGTGAAGTTCATACCCGCCATGCCGGCGATCCCGGGAACGACCGATTTGACGCCAGGGACAAAACGACCGATGAAAACGCTCTTGCCGCCGTGCTGCTGAAAGAACTTTTCACCGCTGTCGATCATGTGGCTGTACTTGTTCAAAGGCCACATGCTTTTGATCTTGTCCTTGAACCGGTATCCGATCCAGTACGAGATGGCATCGCCGGCTGTCGCACCGAGCGTCGTCCAGATGAAGAGGGGTACCGGATCCAGTTTGCCGAGGCCCACAAGCGTCCCGGCGCCGACGAGTACGACCGTGGTCGGCACAAACAGACCGACAATGAATAGAGCTTCACCCATGGCTGCCAGAAAGCAGATCAGACCGGCCAGCGACGGATTTTCCGCTATAAAGTTCAGGACGGGATCAAGAAATTCTGTCACGGACGTCTGTCAGTCTGATCTGTAAATCAACATGTGAAAGCCCATATTGTGCCCGGACCCAGTTCCGGAGTGAAATTGAACTCTGGCGATTCGGATACAGCTTCATATAAGCGTCCGACGGCTCAACCAACAGCGAAATTTCTGTTTCTCCTTCATTTGGGCAGTAAGATCTGAACAATGGTTTTTTGATGCCGGCTAGGACAAGATGCACTCAGCACGCCTTTTTTAGGAGATTTTGATGTTTGAATCTGCCCGTTTGCCGCAAAAGATGACCAAAAAGATATTCAAGAAAATGGAACCGGAACTGAGGGAGGCGCTGCTTTCGGCTCAACTGCCGGTCATCGAGAACAAGCCGTATTCCACATTGATACTGGTTGACGGTCTGGACGGTGCGGGAAAGGGTGAGGCGGTCGCCAGGCTGTACGGCTGGATGGATGCGCGTCATCTGGTCTGCAATGCCTACGGCGAACCGACAGACGAGGCTCGCCTCCGCCCGCCGCTGTGGCGGTATTGGCGCGACTTGCCGGCCAAGGGGGAGACCGCCATTGTGTTCGGCAGTTGGTATCAATCCGTGCTCCGGGACTGGATTTACAAGAAAATCGACGAAGACGCCTTCGAAAAGGCACTCGTCCGCATTCGCCGGTTCGAGGAAATGCTGTCCAATGAAGACGTTCTGATCCTCAAGTTCTGGTTCCTTCTGCCCAAGGATGTTCAGGAACAACGCCTCAAGAAGATCGAGAAAAAAAACGCGGCGCGGCATGTGCTTGCGGATTGGGCGGCATTGAAACACCACAAGAAAGCCAGCGAGGCGGGCGAAAAGATCGTTCTGGAAACCAGCAAGGGCTACGCTCCCTGGTTCGTCATTCCATCGCAGGATCCTGAATACCGCGACGCCGCGCTCGCCCAGACGGTGGCAAGATCGATGAGCCTGAAGCTGGATGACGGTGAGACGCGCTCCGTTTCAGCACCACCCGTGGTCAGCGGCGTGAAACGCGAAACGGCAGTCGATACGATCGACCTGACGGAGAAGCTCGAAAAGGAAGAGTACCAAGAGCTTCGGGAAAAATACCAGAGGATCCTGTCCGACCTCTCCGACCGCAAGTCGATGTCGAAAACCGGTGTTGTCCTCGCCTTTCAGGGTAATGATGCCGCGGGCAAGGGCGGTGCGATCCGGCGTGTCATTCGTCCGCTCGACCCGCGCCTCTACAAGGTGCATCCGATTTCAGCCCCGACCGACGAGGAAAAAGCCAGACCGTATCTCTGGCGGTTCTGGCGTCGTGTTCCCCGCAAGGGTCACTTCGCGATCTTTGACCGGTCCTGGTATGAACGTGTTCTGGTCGAGCGGGTCGAGGGATTTGCCGGACACGACGACTGGCTGCGCGCCTATAACGAGATCAACGAGTTCGAACAGGAGCTGACCGATTTCGGCTATATCGTCTGCAAGTTCTGGCTGGCCATTTCCGAAGACGAGCAGTTGCGCCGGTTCAAGGCCAGGGAAGACACTGCATACAAGCAGCACAAGATTACCGATGAAGATTGGCGGAACCGGTTGAAATGGGACCAGTATACCATCGCTGCCGGTGACATGGTCGACCGGACATCGACGCACTATGCACCCTGGACCCTTGTCTCTTCGGAAAACAAGAGACATGCACGCATCAAGGTGCTGAAGACCATTTGCAATCGTCTGGAAGAGCGGCTCTAGGACAGGCCGTTCACGTCTTTCTCCAACCAGAACATCGTTTGGCGCCAGGCGATATCGACGTTTGGAACACCGGTTTGCATCTGGTTTCGCGGCTGGGGGAGCGGGATCACTTTCGTGTTGATCGGCAATCGGCCTGATGCCGGCACGGTCCGTCCTGCCAGCATCGGGTTCGGTCCTGCGTTGCTAAATGGCTTCTGACAGGTAGCTGATGGCCGCCTGAACACCTCCCTTTCCATAGGGGATTTTCAGGGTTTCAAGTCCAAGCTCGATTGCGGAAAGGGTTCCGAGCAACATGACCGCGTTGACATGTCCCATATGCGCGATACGGATACCTTCGCCGGAGATCTCGCCGATTGTTCCGCCAATTGTCACGCCGCATATTTCCTTGGTGAAGGTGCGCAGGGCGGTGGCGTGGGCGCTGTCGAGACGAACCACCGTGACACTGTTGGAGCGGGCATGCGGTTCACTGATATTGAAGTCCAGCGCGCCCTCCCTGGACCATTCGGCAACGGCTCGCCGGGTCGCCTCGCTCAACAGGGCGTGACGGTTCCAGGCGTTCTCGACCCCTTCGCCAAACAGAAGCTCAAGTGCCTTTTGAAATGCATAAAGGAGATGTTCGGGCGGCGTACCGCAATATTTCTGGTAGTGCTCCGGACCTTGGCGAAACGTCCAGTCCGTGTAGTTGGTTCGAAGGTTTGCGTTTTCGTGCGCCTTGTCAGCCTTTGGGCTTGCGGCGACAAAGGACAGACCGGGCGGGCACATGAGGCCTTTCTGTGATCCGGTCAGCGCAACATCTACTCCCCAGGCGTCCATTTCAAAGGGCATGCATCCGAGCGAGGCGATGGTGTCGACCATGAAGAGTGCCGGATGACCGGCAGCATCGATTGCTTTCCGCAACGCCTCGATGTCGTTCCAGACTCCGGACGCGGTATCAACCTGAACGACCAGGATAGCGGCAATCTCGTGTGCGGTGTCCTGTTTCAGTCGATCTTCCAGCCGGGCGGGGTCGACGCCTGCTTTCCATGAGCCTGGCAGAATCTCGACCGTCAGGCCTGTAATTTCCGCTGCTTCGCCCCAGCCTAGTGCAAATCGGCCGGATTCCAGAACGAGTATTTTGTCGCCCCGGTTCAACGTGTTGCACAAAGCGGCATCCCACGCACCGTGCCCGTTTGCGGCGTAGATGTAGGTTCTGCCTTGCGTGCGGAAAAGCTGCTTGAGGCTCGTGAGGCAATAGTCTGTCGTTTCCAGCAGCGGGCCCTCGTAGATGTCGACCGCAGGGCGGTGCATGGCCCTCAGAACCTCCTCCGGGACGTTGGTCGGTCCTGGAATCATCAGGAATTCTTTGCCATGGCGAAGAGACATCCGGTTTCCTCTGTCGAAATGCGGGTCACGATGGAATGGTTGGTTTACCGGAACCCGGCGGGCTGGAAGGAATGAAATGAAAATTGCCCGCAATCATCGCCACGTCAAGGGAGCTTGAGCGCATCAGGTCGTTTGCCATTCTGGTTGTGCAAGTGCGAACTACCAAACCTGGCGTGTTCAGACGGGTCGGCGGATTCTGATAATATCTTGGAAAGAAGGATAGACTACTATAAGTCTATGATTCACAAGCAATTGCTGGAGCTGTCGACGTTCACCTTGTTGGCAGTTGTGTCAGAGCCGCAAAGAAAATGTCTTGTTTCCGTTAAGTAAATTCTTCAATCTAGCAGCGGCCCGGTGTCGTCAGTTAGGCGTTGCAACATGATATTGGTCGAAGAAGGACAGAGCCCGCTCATCCTGTGCCTGCCGCATAGCGGCACGGAGGTGCCGAAAGCCGTGGGCAATCGTTTTAACGCGACCGGCCGTCTGCAGGCGGATCTCGGATGGCGGCTGGAAAGGGTTTTTGGCCTCCGCTCTGATCTCGATTTGACCGTCGTGCGGTCTTCAATTTCGCGCTACGTCATTGATCTGGACAAGGATCCGGGCACGCAACTCCACGCTGCTGCCGATCCTGCCGTCGCGCTTTGTCCTGCGACCACACTTGACGGCAAACGGATTTATCAGGACGGGGAAGAGCCGGGTCCTACAGAAATAGAACAGCGGGTCCTTCTGTTTCATGCGCCGTTCCACAAGGCGTTGCGCCGCCAGATTGACAGGCTGATGCGCATCCACCGCAATGTCATAGTTCTGGACTGTCAGTCGATGCGTTCGCAGATCAAAGGCTTCGTGGACAAGGAACTGCCGATCGCCAGCATCGGTAGTTCCGGAGGAACGTCCTGCGATACCGATCTTCGCAATTTGCTTGTAGGCTCCTTCAGCGGAGTGAAAGGCTACACGGCTGCAGTGGATGAACAGACCAGCGGCGGATTCATCGTGCAGTCTTATGGCAGACCCGAGCGTGGTCTGCATTGTTTGACGCTTCTTCTGGCACAGCGTGCCTATCTACGACACGAATCGCCGCCGTTCGAGCCGGACAAGGCCCGGGTCGCGCGCCTCCAGACCGTTCTCGCTGACGGTTTGTCCAGGATCCTGGATTGGGCCGGTATACAGGCACGCGCACAGGCGGATGCCCCGGATCCGCACCCGTTGACCGTATCTGCGACCATGGAAAGCGTGGTACAGGCTCAAGGCCCGGCAGCAGATTTCGTTGATGAGGCCGATGATGAGGAGACCCGGCCAACGAGTCTCAATTCTCCTCAGCCTGAAAATGAAGCGCAAGAGAGTGATCTGGGTGAACCCTCGACATCACCTGAACTGTCCCTGGGTGACGACAGTACATCAAGCAGGGATGGACAATTCCCGCTTCTCGTTGCTGAATGAGGCGGTCTTTCCAGACCCTCTAAACGACATTCTTCTCAGATATGGGGGCGTTTTCCGTCAGGCGCCGGATGGAGAGCGGTTCCAGGTCCAGCGTCTGGTATGCTCCGGTTGAAATCAGTTCGGCAAGGCCCCGCCCGACGGCAGGGGCTTGTTGCAGGCCGTGGCCCGAAAATCCGAGCGCAACAAAGAAACCCTCCATTCCAGGAACACTGCCGACAAAGGCGTTGTGATCGAAGAGGTTCATGTCATAGGTTCCGGCCCAGGCGGCACCGGGCCTGATCGCTTCGAAGGCGGGAACGCGTGCGGCAAGCGTTGGCCAGATATGATCTTCGAAGAGAGTGTAGTCGACATCCAGGTCCGTGCAGTCCGGGTCCCGGTCTGCCGGTGGAGCCGATCCGCAGATGTAGCCCGGACCTTCAGGACGCACGTAAGTTCCGGTCGGATCGATCAACAAGGGAAAGTTCTCGAGCGGTTCCTTGCAGTCAAAGGTAAAGACGCAGCGTTTGCGCGGAACAACCGGAACATCCAGGCCGGCCTGCGCACAGATCTCCGTTCCACCAGAGGCTCCCGCACAATTGACGAGCACTGGTGTTGAAATCCGCTCACCGGAAGACAACAGAACGGACCAGCCGGCTTCCGGATTGTTTTCGACCGTTCCGCGAGCCGACACATATTCCACCCCGAGGGATCGTGCCTTCCTGCGAAAGGCCTGCATCAGCCCGTATCCGTCGAACCAGCCCTCACCCGTAAGACCATGGCAACCGGCCTCGAGATCCGAAACGGAAAGCCAGGAAAATTTCGACCTGAGCTCGCCAGTATCGAGCAGCGCGATGTCGGCACCCAGCTCCTGTTGGAGCAGGTGATTCCTTTGAAGGATTTCCGCCTTGTCGGGCGTAGCCAGAAACAGGTAGCCGCCTTCCTGCAGTCCGATGTCAGGTCTGTCGCCATCAACGGCTAAAGCTGCACCGATCTCTCGCAGGAACCGGATACCGTAAAGCGAAATCTCGATATTGACGGCAGTTGAAAACTGCTGGCGGATCGACGCGGCTGATCTTGCGGAGGCGCAGATTTCGTAAACCGGATCGGCTTCAACGACGATGATGCGTCCGCGAAAGTCATCCCGCTGAGCGAGATGACAGGCCACGGAAGATCCCATGACGGCGCCACCGATGATGACCACGTCCGCAGTTCGTTGCGCCATGTCGCCTCCTGGAGATGGAGTGTGGCTGCTCGGCACGTGTTGACCGCGCAGCCTGGTGCCTGGTTGACTTAGAAGAATGCCTGCAGGCCGGTTTGGGCACGGCCAAGGATCAGGGCATGAATGTCGTGCGTGCCTTCATATGTATTGACGGTTTCAAGGTTCTGGCTGTGCCGCATGACGTGATACTCTTCCTGGATACCGTTACCGCCATGCATGTCGCGCGCCTGGCGGGCAATCTCCAGGGCCTTGCCGCAATTGTTACGCTTGATGATCGAGATCATTTCCGGTGAGGCACGGCCCGCGTCGAAAAGCTGCCCGACCCGCAGCGCTGCCTGAAAACCCAGGGTGATTTCGGTCTGCATGTCGGCAAGCTTTTTCTGGAACAGCTGTGTTTGCGCCAGCGGCCGGCCGAATTGCTCGCGATCGAGGCCGTATTGGCGTGCGCGCATCCAGCAGTCTTCTGCAGCTCCCATGGCGCCCCATGCAATGCCGTAACGTGCCCTGTTCAGGCAACCGAACGGTCCTTTCAGCCCCGAGACATTGGGCAAAAGAGCACCTTCGCCGACTTCGACGCCATCCATGACGATTTCACCAGTGATGGAAGCGCGCAGCGAAAGTTTTCCGCCGACCTTTGGCGCCGAAAGGCCTTTCATGCCCTTGTCGAGCACGAAACCGCGGATGGCGCCGTCATGGGCCTCCGATTTCGCCCACACGACAAACACATCGGCGATGGGCGCATTTGAAATCCACATCTTCGTGCCGGTGAGCTTGTATCCACCATCCGTTTTTTCCGCACGGGTGCGCATTCCGGCAGGATCAGAACCGGCATCCGGTTCGGTCAGGCCGAAACATCCGACGAACTCGCCACTCGCCAGTTTTGGCAGGTATTTCTGTCGCTGGTCTTCGGAGCCATAGGCATGGATGGGATACATGACGAGCGAGGACTGCACGCTCATCATTGACCGATATCCGGAATCGACGCGCTCGATCTCACGTGCGACAACCCCATAGGAAACGTAGGAAGCCCCGGCGCAGCCGTATTCTTCCGGCAGCGTGACACCCAGCAGGCCAAGTTCACCCATTTCATTGAAGATGCCCCGGTCGGTCTTTTCTTCCCGATAGGCATCGATCACGCGCGGAAGAAGTTTTTCCTGCGCGAAGGCGCGGGCCGTGTCCTGGATGAGCTGCTCGTCTTCCTGAAGCTGTTCCCGAAGGTGAAACGGATCCTGCCAGTCGAACGTGCCGCCGCCGGAAGGAGAGGACTTTATCTGTGCTGGGGCGTTCATGGGTGTCTCCTGTGACGTGTCCCGGCAAAAGTTTGAGCCTGGGGCAAATTGAAGATGTGCTGATGCTCGAGGTCATTCTGTTTGAGCAAGTGTGGACGGATTTTTATTTGCGGAAAAGCGAAAGCTGGTTCATCATTCATGACGAAATGGAATGAACTAGGGCATTTGAATGAAGCGCGCCTTTATCCCGTCGGCAGACACTCTGATCGCTTTTGAATGCGCGGCCCGGCATCTGAGTTTTACCCGGGCGGCCGAGGAACTGCACCTGACACAGGGCGCAATCTCGAAACAGGTTCGCCATCTTGAAGACCGCCTCGGCGTCGAACTCTTTCGCAGGGTGCGACAGCGGATCGTGCTCACCGATGCGGGCCGGCTCTACCTGCATGACATTCGTGGTGCCCTGGAACAGATGACGGCAGCCACACGTCAGGTCATGTCCTATGCCGGCAGCGCGGATGTTTTGAATCTTGCGGTCCTGCCGACGTTCGGAACCCGTTGGCTGGCTCCCAGACTGGCCGAATTCGGCCGCCGGTATCCGGATGCCGGATTGAACCTGAGTGTCCGCTTGCAGCCGTTTGATTTCGACGAGGAGCCGTTTGACGGGGCAATTCACCACGGAGACCCGGTCTGGGCGGGCGCGATCACCGAAAGACTGTTTGCAGAAGAGGTTGTCCCGGTTGCTTCGAGGGCGTTCAGAGACAGGTTCGGGATCAGGACGCCACAGGATCTGGCACGTGTGCCACGATTGCAATTGGCGACACGGCCGCTGGCCTGGCGGCAATGGTTCGATCTCGCCGGCGTGGAAACGGATGCAGCCTTTCAGGGAGCACGTTTCGAACAATTTGTCATGATATCGGAAGCGGCGATCCATCATGCGGGCGCTGCCCTGATCCCGCGTTTCTTCGTTGAAGCCGAGCTTGCATCAGGGCGCTTGGTGCGTTTGTTTGATCTGTCTCTGGACCAGCAGACTGCCTATTATTTCGTCTATCCGGAAGGCCGGACCATGCGGCCCGTTGTGGCGGCATTCCGCAACTGGCTGATGGAAGAGGCAAGAACCGCCCGGATCAAACGAGAAATGATGTTGCCTGAATGAGGCAAAGTGAGACTGGGAAAGTATGAGGACAAACGAAAAGCAGCATTTGCGCTTGATCCTGAACGGAAAATCGGCGTCTCGTAATGATGTGCGCACTGCCGTCAGTGCGGTTCGGTCCATGGGACATGAAGTGTCCGTCAGGGTGACTTATGAAGCCGGTGATACCGTGCGTCTCGCAAAGGAGGCACTCAGGGATCACGAGGCCGATGCAATTGACACATTGGTAAGCGGTGGTGGAGATGGAACGATCCACGAGGTTGTTGATGCCGTGCTGCACGAACTGGAAGACGGCGCAAAACCGCCCTTTGCCTTTGCGGTATTGCCGCTTGGAACGGCGAATGATTTCGCTCGCCACATCCGGCTGGACCCGGCCGATGTTCCGGGCTGCCTGCGATTTGCCGCACGTGCAAGCGCAAAGCCGATGGATGTTGGCGAAGTCAATGGTTGCTGTTTCGTCAACATGGCGACCGGTGGGTTCGGGACGCAAGTAACGTCACAGACAGATCCCAAACTGAAGCGCGTGCTCGGCGGCGCAGCGTATCTGTTCACGGGCCTGAACCGGTTTTCTGAACTTGCGGCCTGCGAAGGACGGATCGAAGCGGAAGGGTTTTCCTGGGAAGGTGCGTTCCTTGCTCTGGCGATCGGCAATGGTCGACGCGCGGGCGGCGGTATCCGTCTGTGCCCTCGGGCAAAACTGGATGACGGATTTCTTGATCTGACGATCCTGCCATTTCCCAGGTCCGGGAAGGTTACCGATCTGCTTTCAACCCTTTTGGACAGCGGTGTGGATGGCATGAAAAACGGTCTTATTCAGCGAAAGGCGCGGGATATCAATATCCAGACAGCCAATCCGGTCCAGTTCAATCTGGATGGAGAGCCGATGAATGGACAGGACTGGAAGATTGGGATAAGGCACCACCAGATTGATATGCGGCGGTAGCCGTTTCCTCCTGCATCCGGCCGCCAAGAAGATCCAGAAGACATCATGGACGAGTATCAACTCAAGAATTTTCTGAAATTCGCCCCCTCGCGCCTCGGGCTTGTTCCCAAAAAGCGTCTCTTGGTGCACATTCCGAAAAATGGCGGTATTGCAATCCGTGAAGCATTGGCGCTGAAGAACAAGATTGTCATTGCCCACCGCAGGCGCCTCATAAGCAAGAAATACGCCAATGACCTCCTCGCATTCAAGAATTCCAACGGCCTGCACCCTGGATATGAGCACGCGAGACTGCGCGACATCGATCATTCCGTTCGGGCAGGCACGATCCCGTTTGCGATCGTCAGAAATCCTTGGGCGCGCACGTTTTCCCGCTACAAGTTCCATTTACAGACCGGTGGTGGTGACCTGCCGCAACGGGCGCTGTCGATCGAAGGGTTCGAGGAGTTTTTGGATACGCGGCATGAATTCGGAAAGCGAGAGTATTACTGGCACCGGGCGTCGCTCGGTTGGTATCCCCAGTCCGACTACATCATAGACGAATCGGGCGTATGCTCGGTTGATATATTGCGTCAGGAAAACCTGAGTGAGGAAGTGTCACGCTATTTTAGCGTAAGCGAACGACTGGAGAATCGCAATGTCTCTCGGAATGTGGGCGTGTCGTACAAGGAATTTTACACCGAAAGCTCAATCCAGCTGATCGCCGATTGGTATGCATCCGATATCGAGATGTTCAGATTCGATTTCGATACGCCTGCACAATGCGGCACCGTGTTTACGGAAAGTGCCTGATTTGGGGAGGAATGCATCAGCGCTCCTCGGCCCAAACGCTGATCCCCTTGACAATCCGTTTCGTCAGGCCGATGTCTTTACGGTGTTTCCTGCCGATGTCGACGGCGACGTATTCGCGGCGCTGACCTATGAAGCGGTTGCGGTATTGGGCGGTAAATGTGTTGAGCTCAGGATTGAGTGCATTCAGCTGTTTTTCAGGATCGAGGCCGTCCAGCATCAGCGCTGCGCACCGATGTACGAAATCTCGTTTCACGAAGCTCGGACTTGTGGTGAAGATCGGCCGTTTCTTGTTGAGACCCTTGCCGAGATCCTTTCCCAGGAGTTTTAACCGGTTTGGTTCAAAATGGTAGGGGGATCGGTAGCCCCAGTTCTTTTCTTTTGTCATGAGTGAAATTTGCGACACGCGCCGCGAGATCGACTGAGTAAATTCCTCATAGGTGACGTCCCGGTTCAAAACCCAATCGTCTTCGAGGTGGAAGACCCACGCTGCGCGCGGTTGTTGCCAGAGCCATTTCACCGCACGTGTGAAGTTCGGCCATTCGGGTTTGCGTGTTTCGATAGAAGGGAAGAAGCAGCGGCAAATCGCTTCACATTCGTCCACCTCGGCCTGACCACCTTCAAATGGGTCGATGTTGACGAAAAGCGTTTCGATGTTGAAATGCCGGAACAGCTTTTCGGAGAAGCTGTCGAGTGTCTTCTTCAGCAAACCGGGTCTGGCACCTGAGACGAGCGTTACGTCAATTGAAATCTTCTGTCTCATGGACTTGACCGGCGAATGACGACTGAAAGTAATACCCTTATGCCTAAGCAAAAGTCGAATTTCCAGAAATTAATTGTCTTAGGATTGGGGGGCGGACTTGAGACGATGGCAGGACCGTATCGCCGGAAGCCGCCAGCTTCGATTGAATTTTGGAGCTTTGCGCTTTTTTTTGCATTGGTGAGCGACTATAAGGCAGCGAATGGCACCTCGTTGGATTGCCGGTTGCTCGTTGAACTTCATGAGCATTCAAGTTCAATTGAATCAACCCGTGATCTTCCTGTCAACAGGAACTGGATGCGGACAAAAAAGCGCAATTCGAACAAATTCGAGAAAAATGACGAAAACAGCACTCATAACCGGAATCACAGGCCAAGACGGTGCTTACCTTGCCGGGCTTCTGCTTGGCAAGGGATACACGGTCCACGGTATCAAACGCAGGTCATCGTCTTTCAACACGGCCCGCATCGATCATTTTTATCAGGATCCGCACGAGCAGAACGTCAGTTTGCACCTTCACTACGGCGACATGACGGACGCGACCAATCTGATCCGTATCATGCAGGAAGTACAGCCGGACGAGGTTTATAACCTGGCCGCACAAAGCCACGTGCAGGTGTCGTTCGAAACGCCGGAATATACGGGAAACGCAGATGCGCTCGGAACGCTTCGCCTTCTTGAAGCGATAAGGCTTCTCAACCTGACGGAAAAGACAAGGTTTTATCAGGCGTCGACGTCTGAGCTTTACGGCAAGGTTCAGGAAGTCCCTCAAACCGAAAAAACCCCGTTTTATCCGCGCAGCCCCTACGCTGCCGCCAAACTCTATGCCTATTGGGTGGTTGTAAACTACAGGGAAGCCTATGGCATCCACGCAAGCAACGGCATCCTGTTCAATCACGAGAGCCCGATCCGTGGGGAAACTTTTGTGACGCGAAAGATCACGAGGGCGGCCGCCGCGATAAAACTGGGACTTCAGGAACAACTCTTCCTTGGTAACCTGGATGCCGAGCGCGATTGGGGGCACGCGAAAGACTATGTCGAAGGCATGTGGCGAATTGTACAACACGGCACTCCTGATGACTTTGTGCTCGCCACGGGCGAAAAGCACTCCGTGAGGGATTTTGCTGAGCGTGCCTTCGAAGAAGTGGGTATCGAGATTCGCTGGCAAGGTCAGGGCGTCGAAGAAAAGGGATATGACGCGGCCAGCGGCAAGTTGATTGTGTTGGTCGACCAACGCTATTTCCGACCCACGGAGGTTGATCTTTTGATTGGGGATGCACGCAAGGCGGAACGTCTGCTTGACTGGTCTCCGCAAGTGGCGTTCGGTGACATGGTCGCGCAGATGGTGCGCTCCGATCTGGAGACCATTACAGGCGAATTGAACGGAGGCACTAAGTCGTCACGAACAGGCGCTTGATGCTGGGCTTCGATGCAGATGGTACTGCAGACTGATCAGGGGAACAAAGCTGTGTTCGACCTTGCCGGAAAAAAGGTCTACGTCGCCGGGTACACGGGCATGGTCGGGAGCGCTCTGGTGCGCCGGCTGCAGTGCGAACAGTGCGACATCCTGACAGTGGGTCGGAATGACGTCGACCTGCGGCGGCAAGGTGAAGTTGAGGTCTGGATGGCGGAAGCCAAGCCGGACGTGGTGTTTCTTGCAGCCGCGCGCGTGGGCGGCATATTGGCGAACAGCTCGCAACCGGTCGACTTTCTGTATGAGAACTTGATGATCGAGGCCAACCTCATCCACGCTTCTTATCAGACGTCGGTCAAGAAATTGGTCTTTCTGGGGTCGACATGTATCTATCCCAAACTAGCACCGCAGCCGATTAGCGAGGATAGCCTTTTGACCGGGCCGCTTGAGCCGACCAACGAGTGGTATGCTATTGCAAAAATCGCCGGTATCAAGTTGTGCCAAGCCTATCGTGCGCAGCACGGGTGCGATTACATCTCGATCCAGCCTACCAACCTTTACGGACCGGGTGACAACTACGATTTGCAATCAAGTCATGTCCTGCCCGCTCTTTTGAGGAAGGCACATGATGCCAGGTGCCGCGGCAGTGAGGCGATGGAGGTTTGGGGCAGCGGCGAGCCCTTGCGTGAATTCCTGCATGTTGACGACCTAGCCGACGCTGTTGTCCATCTGGCAAGAACCTACTCGGGACCCAAGCCGGTAAACGTCGGATCGGGCGAGGAGATAAGCATCCGGTCACTGGCGGAACTAATCTGCGAGATTGTCGGCTTCACTGGCAACCTGGTGTTTGATGACAGCAAGCCCGATGGCGTGCCGAGAAAACTTGCCGACACCTCTTTTCTCCACGCGCTAGGATGGGACAGGGCGCGCAGTATCAGGGATGGAATTGCCCAGACTTATGCGAACGCGATATTCGAAAATGAGTGACTGTCATCGATGTCCACACTAACAAATGCTGCCAAAAACCGAATATTGCTTGTCGTGGAGCGAAAGCTTATCCGGCATCGCGGTCATCAGCACACTCAAATCGCGGCGTTGAAACAGCTTTTTCGCGGGTTCGATTGCCACCTCGTAGCAGGTGAGGATTATGACGGGTTTCTGGGTCAGGCAGCGGCCAGGATTTCGAACCGCACCCGAGCCCTGTCGACTTTGCACTGGCGGATGTCGAATGGGTCGGGCCGCCAGAAAGCGGACGCCTTTCTCCGGGCCTTGGCGGCCGGTCGTCTGCGCTCCTTGCCGGCGTCACCCTACGGAAACGCGCTGCTGGATGCGTGCGACAGGATTGGAATTGGCAAGTCCGACGTGATCGTGATTCCGTCCGCGGACCTAGAGTCGCTCGAATCTCTGGGTGAACTAGTCAGCGCCCAAAAGGCGAAAACGCCGCGTATGATCGTTCGGTTTCTTGATATGGAGTTGGGCGAACACAAGCTGGCGCGAAGACTGGCACGCCTAGAGAAAGTCCTTGAGATAATATCAGAGCATGGTGGCCTTTCGCTCTTCTGTGAAACAGAGGAGATGGCGTCCGAGATGAAGCGTTGTTACGGACTGAATGTGCGCGGAGGTTTTTATCTTCCGTGCAGTTTCGATCCCTCCGATCCGAGTGCCCGTCCGGGCAGAAAGCGCAAGACGACGTTCAGGGTCGGACTGTTCGGAGGACCGCGTCCCGGCAAGGGCTATGACCGGGTTCCTCGGATCGTTTCCAGCCTTGAACACCTGATCGGGACACGGTCGCTTCCGTTGCCGATCGAAATCCTGTTGCAGGGCAGCGAGCGCGACTACGGCCCTGGGGGTGTCTATGAGTTCGCCCGGGCATATGCTGCGGCCGAAGCGCCAGTTCGTGTTGCCGCGCTTTCTGATAGATTGAGCCCAGAGGAGTTCAAGGACTGGTTCCTTTCGACAGATGTGATCCTTTTACCTTATGACCCGCAAGTCTATGGTCTGCAGGGCTCCGGCATTATCCAGGACGCGGTCGCGGCAGAAAAATTTGTCATCCATTCAAAGGGCATTGCAATGCAGACTCTCCTGTCCCACGGAAATGCAATCGCTGCGGTCAGCGATGCGGAATTTGCAGAGGGAGTTGCCGAAATGGCTCGGTATCCTTGGAAAAACCGGGAGGGATGTCGGTTGGCAGCTGGTTTTTTCAAAGTCCTCTTAGATAACAATCCTGCGCTCAACGCGGAATGACCCAGGATGTTGCTATCGTCCGATGTGACACTAGGCTTCCTGAACCGATTCTGAAACGATCTTTCGTCGTCAATTAGGCGGCAATTGCTACTTTCGCAAAGACTTCGGCAACACGCTCGATATCGTCCAGCGCTATGTTGTGATGGTTCGGAAGGTAGATTCCGTAGTCGTGTACCTTGTCGGCATTCGGCAAAACAAGTGGGCCTTGCGAATTCAGCCAAAACGGATGTTTTGCAATGTTGCCGCAAATGAGTGGGCGACACTCAACCGAGGCGCTCTTTAGCGCATTGAAGACTTCAAGCCTGTTTTTCACATATGTTCCATATGCGAAAGACGAAAGAATGGTGGTGTCGCTTGATTGACAGAAGTATTCCGGCAGGAGTTCGGCGTAAGTATTAAAATTCTTTTGTCTGGCGGCTACGATCTCGTTGAGTTTTTGCAACTGCGAACGACCGAGGAAGGCCTGCAAATCTGTTGATCGCAGATTGTAACCTGGATAGTAGAACGTATAAAGGTTCCTGAACTCATCCACCTCGTATTCGGCGGTCAGCTGGTTTCGCCTTTCCAGGGACAGGTCCCTCGACCAGCCATGAGATCTCAACGAAAGCATAACCTGGTTCAGGTCGGTGTCGTCGGTTACCACCATGCCACCTTCGATCGTCGAGATGTGGTGACCGTAGTAGAAAGAGAACGAACCCGTTACCCCAAGCGTTCCAAGCTTCTTGTCCTCGTATACGCTTCCCAACGCCTCACAACTGTCTTCCACAATCAGCACATTGTGACGGTCGCAGATTTCCATGATTTCGTTGATGGAGTTCGCGTGCCCGAGCACGTGGCACAGAACCACCACAGAGGGCTTTTCTTTTTCGCAAATCTTTTCGAATTGCATTAGGTCCAGGCCGAGATTTTCTTTGTCGCAGTCGCATAGCGTTACGTCGAAACCGAGTTGCAACAACGGTGCGACCGTCGTAACCCAGCTGACCGAAGCCGCGACGACCTTGTTGTTGCGCAGCCGTCCGGATTCCTTAAGGGAAGCGATCATGAGGAGGTTGGATGAAGAGCCGGAGTTGGTGAAGATAGCATGCTTGCTTCCGATCCACTCGCTGAATTCACGTTCGAATTCGAGTGTTTGGTTGGATTTCGTTAGACGATTGCCCGCAAGGATCCATTGGCAAAGGTGTTCCAGTTCTTGCCGGGAGATCGTGTCTTCCGCCAACATAACGGCTTTTTTTGCTTCATTCACTTTTGTATCAATCCCTTCAGTCGTCGGATCTTTTTTACCAGCTTCAGGTCACTGTAATAGCGCTTCACTTCCCGGTATGCATCATTAATTCGTTGCTTTTTTTCAGGATCTGACTTTGCGTCGATCGTGATGGATTGAGGATGCGCTTGAAAGACCGCAAGCGGCTTTTTGACGTACCCGATCTTGGCGTATCGCAGGAGCGCCAAAAGCGATACGAAGCAATCGGGCCCAACCCCGTGATACGTCGACTCTGACAACGGCAACTGGCCCTGATAGAGGGCGTCAATCATCAATTGCTTGCGGTAGATTGCTGAGCCCGGCGAAATCAACGACGACAGGATCTTTTTTTCCAGCGCTGCGACCGGATAAATGCCAGTCTTGGGAAGCCAGTCTTCGAATTGGATATCGATGACGTCGCCAGATGTTTCTCTAACAATTTTAGCTGCACTGAACGCAAAACCGGTGTCGGAGTCGATCTGGGTGATGCAAGCTTCGATGAAATCCGATTCGATCCAGTCGTCGTCATATTGCAGGTGCACGAACTCCGCGCGCGCATGCAGGACACCTTCCAACCAGCAGAAGTGCGGTCCGAAGTCACGTTCCCGGCGGATATACGTGATAGAGTCACCGAATTGACCAGCAACCTGCGGGGTTGAGTCTCTTGAACCGTGATCGACAACGATGACTTCGCAATCTGCGGTCTGATCAAGTGAAGACTGGATCGCTTTCGGGAGCAGGTCTGCCCGATTGAACGTGGGAATGACTATTGATGCACGCGGTTGGTCCATGTTTGGCCTTCAAGGGTTTGTTCCCACGATCGACTTCAGAAGTCGAGTGTCGGCAACGAGTGAGTCAGTTGCTCCGAGATGAACGATATTAAGTTTTTGGGAACAAAGCGATTGAACGAAATCGCGTACCTTTGTTCCTTTGCCGGAAGCGATGTTGATGATCCCCTCCGCACGCTTGTAAACAAGCTCAGCGATTAACCGTGCTGCATCCTCTGCAGTCAGAAAATCTCTTACGCTATTGGCACCGTGGAGTTCAAATGGTTCGTTTAGATCCTCGTCCCGAAATCGCCTCTCGATACTCGGCCGCAGGTAACTTCCAGTTTGGTTCGGATCGTGGATCGAGAACAGGCGTCCAATGCAGAAAGGCAACCCGTTGGCTTTACAGACATCTTGCGTCACGGCCTCCGCCATGAGTTTGGTGCGTCCATAGACAGAGACCGGTCCCGTTCTGTCGGTCTCACGGATAGCGCCCTCGCTGGGTGCATAGACATGGGATGTGGAACACTGAAAGAAGTAAGGGAACTGTCCGCTACTTTCTAGCTCCGACAAAAGATTGAGCACGCCACCAGCGTTCACGAAATATGCGATGTCAGGCCTTTCTTTGGTGGACTTCACCTCAACCTTTGCCGCGAGGTTTATGACGACATCGATGCGCCCAATATCCGCAATGCAGCGGCGAACGTCGTGCTTCGATCGAATGTCACCGTAAAATCGTGTGACATGAAACTCGTTGGCGGACTGTGCCAAATGATGGAAGAGATGGCCGCCAACAATCCCCCGGGCACCCGTCAGGAGAACTGAACTCACGTCTGGTTTTCCGCCCATCAAGTTTTCTCCGTTTTCACATCGGGCATGGCGGGCAATTTGCATAGCGCTGCGTTGCTGCACACCAATGTCGCGATGCCGCCGAACGTTGTTGGAATGCGGTTGCATTTCAGATATGGAACACACGGTGGGCAGCGCTGAGCGGGGGTCTTTTGAATTCCCGCGTTCATGCGATCATCGAAACGAGAACGCGTGATTCAGAGCCAACCAACATAGGCTTTTATTCGCAGTGGGCATGTGTGTTCAAGAAAAAACGTGCCGAAGTTGTAAGGACAAATGAAGAAAACATTGCTTACATTTGCAAGTTCAGACATGAATCGCTCTGTGCTTAGGCTCTGTCGCCAGGCCGACGAAATGGGTGTTTTCGATACCGTTATCGGAAGTGACGAGCGCGACTTGAGCGTTGATTTCCAAAAACGCTTTCAGGCGCATTTGAAGCGGAACACCAGGGGCTTCGGGTATTGGTGCTGGAAGCCGCAAATTGTGATTCAGTCCCTGCTGGATATGGATGAAGGCGATATTCTGCTCTATCTGGATGCCGGCTGTCATCTGAATATCCGTGGAACATGGCGGATGAAGAACTACATAGACATGACAAAGGACGCCGCGTCCGGGGTGCTGGGGTTCCAGGCAAGAGCTCCCGAGTTGCCGTTCTTGCATGATGGCCGCAGTTTGTTGGATCTTAGGGACTGTCGCTGGATAAAGGGAGATCTTCTGGACCATTTTGCTCTCCGGTCGAGGAAGGACATCTTGCAAAGCCAGACGATTGGTGCGGGCATTATTTTCTTTCGCAAATGTGCTCGGTCGTTGGCACTGCTGAATGACTGGAAAGCGGTGATCGAAACAAACTTTGCGCTACTTGATGACACGCCTTCCGTTTCTGAAAATCATCCTGAATTTGTTGCACACCGGCATGATCAGGCGATTTTCTCTATTCTCGGCAAACTGAACGAAATTGATACGGTGTCGGCATACGAGTACTGGTATCCGCAGCCGGGCTCTAAGAAACCGGATTGGGAGGCTTTGAAGGAATATCCGATACTGGCGATGCGCGACAAGGATCTTGGGCCGTGGATTAGGCAACGGCAGCGCATCAAAAGAAAACTTCGCAAAATATTTAATATCAAGGAGCTTTAGCAATAAAGCGAAGAATCCTCTCTGTCCGGAAACGCAAAAAATGCTAAACGCTGCGCCTGTTGTTCTATTTTCCTACAAGCGGCCTGATCATACAAAAAGAACGTTGGAGTGTTTGCGCGAAAACGAACTGGCCAGGTTCTCCGATCTCATTGTCTACAGCGATGCGCCGAAAACCCCGGACGACAAGCCTGGGGTAGACGGCGTCCGGGAACTGCTAGCGCGTATCGACGGATTCAAGTCCGTGAAAATCATTGAGCGGCATACGAACTACGGCCTCGCAAAATCCATCACCACGGGTGTTTCTGATGTGATTGATAGCCATGGCAAGATAATTGTCGTCGAGGATGATGTGGTTTCGAGCAAATATTTTTTGAATTACATGAACAAGTCATTGGAGATATTCAAGGAGAACAAAGAGGTCTGGCATGTGAGCGGATTCAATTATCCGATGGGTATACAGGTCGGTGCAGACGCTTTTTTTTGGCGGCTCATGATTTGTTGGGGGTGGGGGACCTGGGCTGACCGTTGGAAACATTTCACTCGGGATCCCGAGAGACTTATAGAAAAGTTTGACGAGCAAGACATTTTCCGGTTCAACCTGAACGGAAGTCACGATTTTTGGCGTCAGGTTTTGGACAATCAGAGCGGCAAGATCGATACGTGGGCGATATACTGGTACGCAACGATATTTGAACGAAATGGCTTTTGCCTGAATCCGGTCAACTCCTACTGTTCGAACATCGGTGCGGATGGCAGCGGCGAGCACGGTGCCAAAAAGTGGGCCAAAAAGAAATTCGAAGCCATGAAGCTAAGCGAACAGCGTGATTTGCATTACCCGGAAATCATCAAGGAGTCGCCCGAAGCTTTGCTTGCATTTGAAAAATACATAAAGAGTTTGAAGGGTGGGAGGTCACGAGATTTAAGAAAAAAAAACAAGAAAATACTGGGTCGCTTCAAAAGATTTTTCTTCAACAACTAAACTTTCGAATTTGACCGGTCGATGTCGTTTGACTAGGACATGCGCTCCTCAAGATGGCGGCGATGGCTTGGCAAACGGCAGTGAGATGTCTTAAAAAGCGCAGAAAAGCAGGCTCTCCAGTCTGTTGCTAACGTCGAAATAACCTGTAAGTTCGCCTGGATTCAAACCAATGCACGGAACACGGATTACCATTCACAGATCTCTTCTACACGTTTGTGCGATTTTGCTGACCGTGTTCTGTGTGGCGTTTGTTCTGACGCAGACAGTCGAGGCGACAATAAAGCACGATCTGTCTTCCTACCTAGCACCGGCGGTCGCCTATATCGAAGGATACGGTGCGCCTTATGTTGATTTTTTTGACATTAAACCGCCTGTGGCAATATTTTTTCTTGTCCCTTGGACAGGTGTCTTCGGGTTCTCTTTGATAAGTATGGTCGTCCTAGACGCGATTACGCTATTTTTGTTGTTTTATTTGTTCTTTCGGCTTTTGTCGATCTGCAAATCAGACTTGTTTGTTTACTTTATTTTTTTGTATGCGCTTGTCTATGCGTTGAGCTACCGGTTGTTTGGGCTGATGCTACTAACAGAAACGGTCGGGCTTGTTTTCGTGTTCTTCTCGCTCTTGCTGGCGTTTTCACAACAGTCCGGCATGAAAAGCTGGTTCTTGGCCGGAATGCTGCTGCAATTCGCGGGCCAGGTGAAAGAAGTTTACGCGTTCACGCCGATTATCTTCGCGGCGTTTGTCTGGCTTGATAACCGTTTCTATTTGAGAGAGGCGCTGACTGCTTTTTTGGGTTGGTGCGTCGGTGGATTGGTAGTATTTTTTTTACTATTTTCGAGCGACTCGCACGTCGCATACCTCGATGTCCTGGCATTCAAGGCAGATGCATTTCGGGTTCAGGATCTTGTCACAATGGTACTGCGGATGATTAAGGGCCTAGCTGCGTTTAGCGGGTCGAGGCTCAAGTTCTACCTGTTTTTCGTTCCCTCTCTCATCCTGCTAATTGTGTTTGTTTGGTGGATTCATGCGCAAAGGAAACCGTTTGGATTGCGCGCCGGTTCGAGGGCACATATCGCCAGCGTTTTTGCACTTTTGCTCCTTGCGGTGATAGTTGGATTTGCGTGGCAGGGAAAGCCTCCCAGCGGCCACTACGCTGTCAGCATTTTCTTTCCCTATATGTTGTTCATCTGTGCCTGGTTCGCGGCCCTTCGCGAAATGCTTCCGGCAATCGCGAAACCAAAGAAAATGGGTCTCGGAACGGGAACCATTAGCATGGTGTTGCTGGTTTGGTTCTGCGCGGTGCTGACACCCGGACTAAAGTTGCCTGCTCAAACGTCGCAACAGATCGTGTCCCACATAAGGGGAGGTGGATTTTCGATTCCGGAATTGGAGGGCGAAGAAGCCCTGTCGAGATATCGATTTGTGTCCAGTAACCTTCAAGAAGGAGATTGCTTGCAACAAGCTTATGGCTGGGCTGCTGGTACCGCTTACCTCTATACAGGTACCAAGCCGTGTTCCCGACACTTTCTCGCGAATCTGATCACAAATGAAACCACGGTCAACGAATACGTACAAGACTTGCAGCAATCCTCGCCGACCGTAGTAATCTATAACCCGGCCGGAGCGGATCTGGATGTGGAGTTATTCGAGAAAAGTATATTTCCTTGGGGCGAAATAGTTTCGAACTGCTATCTGCCCACGGAGTTTGCTACGATATTCGTCGCATCCGTTCAATTGGATGGATTGGAAAACTGCATCAAGGTAGTGCTTCGCCTTAAAGGAATTGCAACTGAACCCTGATGGGTTCAAGAGGTGTGATTACAAAAAAGCTGCTGTGCTTCCCCGGTCGTATTCGCGCTAAGCCGATCACAAAGATATGCATCGCCGTCATCGGTCAACAGTTAACCGCGCACGTGTTCGTCAAAAACTACTAAAAAAACTAGTTATCACACGAGAAAATTTGGTATGTGCAGTACCGCAGCAAGGCAGGACCACACTTTCGCAAAACTAGCGCAAACCGCGTGAGGTTGTGACTCGCATGCAAGCGCCTTATCGAAGCCAGCGAGCAATAGAGTATTGACTACATCTGAAGCGTTTTGTGACGCATTTGAATGCACAGAGCCGCCGGAATTTCGTGCGTCTGAGCATGAAGTCGTGGCTGTTATTCTGGCTTACAACGAAGCGATTCGGCTTCCGTTTTTTCTGCGGCACTATCGGGAACTGGGCATAAGCAAATTTATCGTCGTTGATAACAACTCAGATGATGGTACTGAGAGTATCGTCAGCCATTGCGAAGACATTCTTTGGCTGAGGACTGGGCTGCCCTACAAAGAATTCAAGTCCAAATGGCGCCATCTAATCTGCGACCGGTATTTGGATGGAAAGTGGGTTGTTTTCCCAGACGTTGACGAACTTCTTGTGTTTCCCGGGTGGCCGCAAATCGGCGTCGATACTCTTGTAAAGTACCTAGATCAGAAAGGCTACGATTGCCTGTTTTCGACAATGGTGGACATGTATCCGAAGGGGTCGCTCGAAGACTTGGCCTACAAGGCAGGTGACTCCTTCATAGAAGTCTGCCCCTATTTCGATGCCGGCGGTTATCGGCATGTGCCGTTGAAGGGAGCCGGTGGGCGTAACTTCAAGACACCAATGCGGCATGTGTTCGGCGGCGCGCGCGAGCGCCTGTTTCATCATACCGCGAAACGCAGCCAGAACGTCCTCGACAAGTTGTTGCTGGCCACAAGGTTCTCAATAGAGAGCCGGGTGCCAGAAACAGATTTCGGCAAATATCTCGACCGCCGCATGTTCAAGTTGGTCAAAAACGGATTGCCCGGAGTGGACCCTTTAATGAGCAAGGTTCCGCTCGTAAAGTGGCGCAAGGGCTACACTTTTTCGGGCGGTGTTCACAATTTGACTCAGGAGTTGAAGATGGCGCCCGATTGGGGTGCGCTATTGCACTTCAAGTACCTGGAAGATTTCAAGACCAAGGTGGACGATGCTCTGGATCGGCAGCAGCATGCGGTTTCAAGTCGGTTTTACAAAGACTACGTTCCACACCTTGACAGGATCATGTCAGAAGGCGCTTTCTTTGAAGGCAGTGAACGATTCGAAAACGTCCAATCTCTTTTGAACAACGGCTTGATGAGAAAGAGCCCGGCGCTTGAAAATTTCTTGCTGTACAAAGGCGCCACGTAAGACCGTTCGGGGATTTGCAGTTCAAAATAGAAAAGCAGGGCGCGGGTATGTCGTGGATTTCAAAGAAACTAAGAAATTTTGCCGGAACGCAGTCAAAGAAGGTTTCCAGAAAAAACCTTTATGAGTTCATTTCAAGCAGTGCATCAAGCCTGTCGCGCAGCAATGCTGATTGCCTAAACATTGGCTCCGGGGGTGAAATCGAAGCGATATTGAGATCCTATGATTTAAGACTGACCAGCATTGACCTGGATGCGAACCGCCAACCTGATATTGTGATGGACGCTTGCGATCTGAATTTCAAGGATGGCACTTTTGATGCAGTACTGATGTTTGAAGTTCTGGAGCATGTTCCAACACCTCATTTAGCCGTTACCGAGATACACAGAGTATTGAAGCCCGGAGGACATCTTTATTTATCTACACCGTTCGTGTTTGGAATTCATGACGCACCGCACGATTACTTCAGGTACACAAAATTTGGTCTTCAATTTCTCTTCAAGGAATTCGATGATTTGAAGATTTTAGAGCGAAATTCGTATTTAGAAAGTGTTGTTGTGATATTGCTTCGATTGGGAATGGCTGCGGACAAGAGCAGCCAGCGTGTGGGGGTCTGCTTCGCTGTTTTGAGCGTGGTGTTTGCCCCGCTGCTCTTTCTTGGAAAGTTGCTGGTTAATTCCGATTCCGCCACGAGCGGATACACGATGGTTGCCAGAAAAAGGACCTAGCAGGCGCTTCTCGAAGTCGGCAGTCATGGGGAAAGAGAAATTACTTGGATACCAAGCATTAGATTTCAGGTAACCGCCCATTTTCTAACGTTTTAACCAAAAAATGTCCGGCAAATTCACGAATTCTAGAGCGTTTTGACGTCAATCAGAGTCGTTTAGGGATTCCCAAATCAGTTTATCGGGTGATGATCAGCCCCACTTGAGTGGTCCGTTTTGATTGTTAGTGCATGACTGGGCTGCG
>NZ_CXWE01000012.1 GCF_001404515.1 Roseibium album | reverse complement strand
TCATCGATGAACGCGTACCTCACTTTGCATCCTTGGCGAAGTACGCGGTTGCCTTTTTAGGATGTCACGCTCCTCAGTGACTCGAGCCAGTTCCTGCTTCAGCCGACGGATCTCCACAGCTTGATCGCCTTCGCCTGGATCGGGTGACTTGGAGAACTTCTTCTTCCAGGCGTAGAGAGAATGCGTGCTGACACCAAGACGCTTCGAAATCTCCGCAACCGGATAGCCACGCTCGGTGATCTGCGCCACCGCGTCCCGCTTGAAGTCGTCACTGAAATTGCTCGTGCCCATCATGGCCTCCTTGCCTCAAAATTAGGAAAGAAGGCGTCTACAAATCTAGGGGCTATTCAGATCGACGAGTCGATGCCTCCGCTTAAACTCAGTCCCATGGGAACGTCCGAGACGATACACGTCTTGATGGCATCTTCGAGTGATTGCCTGATTTCTTCAGTCGGGTTTCCGGTAACCGGTTTTGCGTCCCAGGGGCTCCAGTATTGTTTGATTTCGTAGCTCCAGGTCGCAATATCCAATTCAAGATATGACCCGGCAGGCAGTTTCTGGACATGTTCAAACGGCGTATGGGGTTCGGGAACGTATTTGTATCGGAAATACCTTGCGATCTGCCTGTGGCTCACTGAAGTGTCGACAAGACGCGACGATGCGATCGACCTGAGTTCAGATGAAAAAACGAAGTGGTCTTGTGAAACATGAAAATAGAGCGGTTTTTCACCCATTCTGTCGCGCGCCAAAATCAGTTTTTGACGTTCGGCATCCCATAGAGAAAAGGCGAACATGCCGCGCAGCTTTTCCAGGCAATCAATTCCATGCTCGATGTACAATGGAACGATCACCTCACAATCGGAGTTTTTCGACGTGAAACTGTAGCCGTGCTTTTGATAGTGCGCACGGATATCGCTGAAATTATATATCTCGCCATTGGCAATCAGACAGAGAGACTTGTCTTTATCGAAAAACGGCTGGTTGGCCGTATCGATGTCGATAATGCTCAGGCGATTGTGAGAGAGTGCGACGGGACCTTTGCAGTAGTGCGAACTTGCATCCGGTCCTCGATGAGCCAGGCTTCTTTGAAGTTCCAACAGATCTTCCAAGGCCGGTTGCGTGTGTCTGGAGACAATTCCGGAAATTCCGCACATCGTGCTTTCTCGCTACTCGTTTTCTGCGCCGTTAGACCACACATTTCGGCAATTTGGTAGACATGTGCAACCCGATGGTTGTGTGCCACAAGAGGTCTGAAAATTTTTGTCTGAAGCAAACAAACCAACCTTGCTCACAACACCTGGAGCAACCGGTGACAGACGTGATCGGAGAGAGTTTTTCTTTTCGACCAACAGTGTGGCATCGGTTAAATCAGCGATCGCATATTCCCGCACAGCGCTGATTGGCCTGTGCATCACCCCTGAAACGGCTTTTTCCTGGGGATGCCTGGCCCGGAATCGACACCATCGTCCGGCCCAGCAAGAGGATCTTCACCCTCTGCCACGACGCCCTTGATCGGCGGGCCATCATAATCTTCTGGAGGTGGCACGGTGGATGCCAGCTTACAGTTGGTCAGCCAGATATCGTAGACAGGATGTTCAACCGCATGCAGCCCCGGACTTGCTGCATACATCCAGCCGGAGAAAATTCGCCGGACCTCGTTGTTCAGTGTAATTTCGTCGACCTGCACGAAGCCGGTAGTCAACGGAGATTCCGTTTGCGGACGCGTGTGGCACACTCTCGGCGTTACTTGCAGCGCGCCGAACTGGACCGTTTCGCCAATATAGACATCGAAGGAAATAATCCTGCCCGTGATCTTGTCGAGGCCCGAGAAAACGGCAACCGGATTTTCAATCTTTTCAGCGCTTGCGGTATTGCTCACAGCAACAACGGAAAGCACTGATATTGCCAAACGCGCAATAAGCCGATTTGCTGATATTTTTGGTTTGAACACGTCTGCCATCAGTTTTTGAGTCGTTGATGCTAGATTACTTGCTTTCCATGCTTTGGCGCTAGCATCGAATTGCGGCCCGGACAAGACGTCGTCTTGCCCGGAACCCAGCCCACGACTTAGCCTATTTCCGCCAACCTGTTCAGCGCGACCTGCACTTTTGCGCGTTTTTCTCGAGAGTCGGCGATCTTTTCGCGTTCACCGTTGACAACCTCTTCAGGCGCTTTCTCGACGAATTTCGGATTGGAAAGCTTCTTCTCTATTTTTGAGATCTCGCCATCCAGCTTGCCGACTTCCTTTTCAAGCCGTGCTTTTTCCGCTCCCAGATCAATGACACCTGCCAGCGGAAGGCAGACCGTCGTCTCTCCAACGATGATCTGCGCAGACCCGGAAGGTGCTGCGTCGGCAAGCTGCACACTTTCCGCACGCGCCAAACGGAGGATGGCCGACTCGTGCGTTTTCAATCGGGATATTGTCTTGTCGTTCGCTCCGTTGATGACAATCGCAACCTTTGCCGCTGCCGGGACATTCATCTCGGCCCGGACCGACCGGATTTCAGAAATCAGTTTTACCAGCCAGTTGATCTCGTCGGCTGCCGCCGCGTCTGAAACACACTCTACCGGCCAGGCCGTCAGCATGATAAGACCGTCTGCGCTCGCCCCTTCATCACCAAGACGTTCCCACAACTCTTCCGTCAGGAACGGCATGAAGGGGTGTAGAACCTTCAAAATCTCATCAATAGCCCAGGCAGCAGTCGCCCGCGTTTCGGCTTTGGCTGCCTCGTCATCACCGTTGAAGACCGGCTTGGCGAGTTCGAGAAACCAGTCGCAAAACGTGTTCCAGGTGAACCGGTAGACGGCTCCGGCTGCGTCGTTGAAGCGATAATCTTCAAGCGCAGTGGTTACTTCAGCCGTACAACGCCCCATTTCTGTTGCGATCCAACGGTTCAACGTGTGTTTGGTCGCAGCCGGATCGAATCCCTCAACACGCGCGCAACCGTTCATCTCGGCAAAACGCGCCGCGTTCCACAATTTGGTGGCAAAGCGTTGCCCCCCTTCCGCCGCCTGATCGGACATCCGCAACATCCGGCGCGCCTGAACCTCCTGGCTGGCCAGCGCGAAGCGCGTGGCGTCTGCCCCGAAACGGTCAATCAGATCGAGCGGATCGATGACGTTGCCTGTGGATTTGGACATTTTCTTGCCCTTGCCATCAACAACGATCGAATTGAAATAGACCGTGTGGAACGGCACTTCCCCCATGAAGTGGATGCCCTGCATCATCATTCGCGCGACCCAGAAGAAGATGATGTCGAGACCCGTGACCAGTACATCCGTCTTGTAGTAGCGCTCAAGTTCAGGAGTCTTGTGCGGCCAGCCCAGTGTGGAGAACGGCCAAAGCGCGGAGGAGAACCAGGTGTCCAGGACATCTTCATCTCGCGTCAATGCCTTCCCTCCGGAGAGAGCAACAGCCTGCTCTTCCGTCTGGGCGCAGTATTCGTTGCCGTCTTCATCGTACCAGACCGGAATCTGGTGTCCCCACCACAACTGGCGCGAAATGCACCAGGGTTGAATGTCTTCCAACCAGTTGTTGTAGATCTTGTCGGCGTTTCCAGGGATCAGTTTCGTCTCACCGTTTCTGACTGCCTCCAAGGCAGGCTCGGTCAGCTTCTTTGCATCGACAAACCACTGATCCGTGAGCATTGGCTCGATAACAACCTTGGAGCGGTCGCCGAAGGGCTGCATTATCTTTTTCGACTCGACGAGAGGCAGTCGCTCCGGCCCGGTCTGGTCTTCCTCAAGCGGACGAAGGATTGCGCGTCCGAGAGGATGCCAGTCCGGTGCCTGCCCTTTCATCCAGGCGACCTCCGGATGCTCGGCAGGAACCGTCACCGCCAGCCCCTCTGCGGTGATCTGTTCAATGACGCGCTTGCGCGCCTCAAAGCGATCGAGGCCGCGCAGCTCCTCCGGAACGATATTGATGAGGTCAACTTCGTTGATTGTCATCTCGGCGCCATCAATGATGGCCTGCGCTTTTGACGCCTCTTCAACATAGGGTGCGCCGTCCGCGCGCATGGCACCCTTTGTATCCATAAGGCGGTACATCGGGATCTTGTTTCTCAACGCGACGCCATAGTCGTTGAAATCGTGTGCGCCCGTAATCTTAACCGCACCGGAGCCGAAATCCGGATCCGGATAATCATCCGTGATGATCGGGATCAACCGACGGTGCTCTTTCGGGCCTACCGGAATTTCGCACAACTTGCCCAGGATTGGCTTGTAACGCTCATCGCGAGGATGAACCGCAACCGCCCCATCGCCGAGCATCGTTTCCGGACGCGTCGTGGCAATGGAGATATAGTCTCGGGTTTCCCGAAGAGTGACATTCCCGTCCTCGTCCTTTTCGACATACTCGTATGTCTCGCCACCTGCCAACGGATACTTGAAGTGCCACATATGACCGTCGGTTTCGATGTTCTCGACTTCGAGATCGGAAATCGCTGTTTCAAACTTCGGATCCCAGTTGACCAGTCGCTTGGATCTGTAGATCAGGCCTTCATTGTAAAGGTCAACGAACACCTTCAAGACCGCCGCCGAAAGGTTCGGCGACATGGTGAATTCCGTCCGGCTCCAGTCGCAGGATGCCCCGAGGCGCTTGAGCTGCCCGAGGATCGTGCCTTCCGACTTGCGCTTTTGTTCCCAAACCCGCTCGACGAAGGCCTCGCGCCCCATGTCGCGCCGACCAGGTTGTTGAGTTTCCATCAGCTCACGCTCGACAACCATTTGGGTCGCAATACCGGCGTGATCGGTGCCAGGTTGCCAGAGAACGTCAAATCCCTGCATGCGCTTCCAACGCACCAGAATATCCTGAAGCGTGTTGTTGAGTGCGTGCCCCATGTGAAGGGAACCCGTCACATTGGGTGGCGGAATTACGATGGAGAAGGCAGGTGCGCCACTCTTGGCACCCGCTCCGGCCTTAAAGGCCTCGGCCTTTTCCCAGTTTTCGTAAATCCGCGGCTCAACGCTGGCCGCGTCGTAGGTCTTATCCAGCATCAGTGTCACTCAAAGGGAGATGTATTTCGAAATTCGTGAGCCCCCGTGTAAATCGGATGCGCCCCCGCAAGTCAACCGGTTAACACTCTACCAGGATGCGATACGTCAGCCATCGCGCCGATTTTCCGTCCGATCAAACGTGGGACTTGGGCTCACTCGCATTTACTGTCATAAGCCCGGCATGACGATTTCAATCCGGCCACACCATCTTCTCTGCATGCTGACATATCTCGGCAAAGGCTATACGCCGCAATTCGTCGTCAACTACGACAAGATAGTTGAACGGATAAATTCAGGTGAAGCCATCAAGATCGTCAACGGGCCGGACGACATCTGCAAACCCATGTTGCCGGAAGCTGACTGCCATTGTCACAATGAAAACGTGCTTGGTCGCGACGCACACGCGCTTTCACAAATCGTTCCTGTGATAGGCGAGGATGTCGGGGCCGGTCACATTCTCCGCCTGTCGCCGGAGCGGATTTCCAAACTGAGGTCACGCTTTCGAAAAGGGACTCTGAGGGCTGCATGTTCCGGTTGCCAATGGCAAGAATTCTGCACTTCAATCGCCGAAAACAACTTCAGGCACTGTCGCCTGACGGGTGCGGCCAGCTCGAAGAAAAACGAGTCTAGCGACGACGCGTAACCCGTTGAATTTCTTTTTGAACCATCTGCTCCACCATTCCAGGCAGGTTCTGGTCAAGCCAGGCCTTCAGCATGGGACGCAGCATCTCCTTGACCAGCTCTTCGACCGTCTGGGCTTGTGAACCAACAAACATGTTCGACAGATTATCGAAAGCGGCGTGGACGGCTTCGCCGGTGTTGTCGGACGTCAACGGGGCATCGCCGGCAACGTCCGGCAGTTCGTCCGGCACTGGTGTTGTGTCAATCGATGAGGCTGGAATCGGTTCCGGAGTTGCCTCGAATTTTGGTTCTGGCTGCTCGGCGAATGAAAGGTCACCGCCAGGGCTGTCAAATTCATCCGCCAGACCTTCGACCATGTCCATTTCACTGTCTTCGGAAACGGCAAGCTCTTCGGTCAGTTCCAGAACATCATCGTCGTTTTCTTCTTCGGCGGCATCGGCCTCCATTGCGGCTGCCATATCATCCGCATCGTCATCGGACGAGTCACCGCCACCGCTGCTATCCATATCAAACAGCTTGTCGAGGTCGTCCTGCGACATTTCAGAGGCATCGCCCATATCTTCAACCGCTTCTTCTACCGGTGTTTCAGCTTCTTCGACCGCGTCAGCCTCACCATTTTCAGCGCCTTGGGTATCTTCGTCCGAAATTATTTTGCGGATCGATGCGAGGATCTCCTCCATCGACGGCTCTTCAGCCTTTTTAGCCTCTGACATGGCTACCCCTGTGCAAATCGATCGCGCCGCGCACCATTCAGATTTTCCCGAATGATTCGTTAATGGAAAGTATGCGGGTCAACACCTATGCCGCAAAGCAAACGCATCAGATACCATTGCCTTATCCCCTCATAAGTCAGTCATCGACTTGGTGAACGGGAGTCACATTGAATATCCAAAGCCAAACAGCGAAACCTTGAGGGCGCGTATCAGAACCAAAAACGGCTGCAACCTAAGTTACAGCCGTCCGAAAGATTCAAAAATATCTGTTCTATCAGCGGCCGTCGGGCGTCCTGAGTCCGAACCATTTGCCGCGAACCGCCTCGTAGTGCTGTGTCGGCTCATAAATCTTGACCCGGAGGCCGAGTCCGCGCGCATCCAACTTGCCTACCGCCGCAACAAGCTGGTACCCGCTGACAATCCTGTTGCTCTGAGCGCTCACCAGGTTCGATTGCTGCGTCACCAGTTCACGCTGCGCATCGAGCACATCGAGTGTCGTCCGCTGGCCAACTCTCTGCTCTTCTATGACGCCTTCCAGCGCAAGTTTCTGAGCCTCGACGGCTGCCTGTGCCGCAATAATCGAAGCTTCCGCCGCCTGGTAATTCCCCCATGCCGAAATCACGTTCGCCCTGATCTGATCCCGGGTTACGTCCAGCTGAAGGCGCGTCTGACCAAGTGCTTCCTTGGATTGACGTACAGCCGAAGATGCGCTGCCTGCCTGATAGATCGGAATGCTCACATTTCCAGTTATTGAAACCGAGTCCTGATTTTCCGCGAAAAAACTGCTCGGATTAATGCTTCTGGAAACACTGCCGCTCATTGAAACTGTCGGCAGAAATGCACCTTCTGCGGTCTTTACACTGTAGATCGCTGCGTCGACCTGATGCTGAGCCTGACGAATAAGGGGTTGTTCCTCGGCACTGACAGCAAGCGCACTGTCCAGTGACTTGGGAACGAATTTCGCAATTCCAGCGTCGGCTGAAAGGTTGCGCGCCTCGATTCCGATCACCTGCCGGTAAACCGCACGGCTCGAATTCAGATTGGCGAGCGCGGAATTGAGACTCGCCTGTGCTTCGGCGGCACGCGCCTCAGCCTGGCTGACATCCGTTCTCGTGCCTTCACCTACGTCGAACCTGTCCCGTGCAGCGCGCACCTGCTCTTGAAGAAACTCAAGATCGCTGCGCTGCAAGGACACCAGAGCAGTATCCCGAATCACTCCGACATATGCCGACGCGGCAGATAGGAGTGTATCCTGTTCGGAAGAAATCAGACTTTCACGCTGAGCAAGAACAATCGACTCGGCTTGTCGCACAGAGTTGACCGTTCTGAATCCGGCGAACAATGTCTGACTGATCGACAGTGAAATGGATGCATTGTTCTGGACGTTCGACAGGTTGCCGGAATTGGCATCTGCCCAGGTACGACCGATGCTCGCTCCGGCCGTTACAGTCGGCCGCCATCCTGACAGCGCCTGTGGAACCCCTTCATCGGTGCCGCGCAACGCAGCCCGCGCAGCATTCAATGACGGGTTATTGGTATAGGCCAGGGCAAGCGCTTCGCGGATCGTTTCGGCTCTTGCAGGAGTTACTGCAGATCCAATCAACGAAACGGCAGCAACCCCACCCATCAGCGCAAAGCCGACAGTTGCTGCCTTAATTGTCGAACGACAAATCACCCAACGCTCCTTCCGGATCACAACACTTGAGTCTGTTGAGTAAACTGAAGGGTTTTATTCTTCAACCGTTTGCGAGCGAGAAAATCGGAAATTCTGTTAGTGCGGCTTTAAGGCAACAAGTTCGAACTTCCGATAAACCGCTCTCTCAACTCCAGAAACCCGCGTCCCCACTCAGGTCTCTTTTTCAAAGTATGGCCAATTGGTTAAAAAACAAATTCTTCCGCAGCAGCAAAGCCGGGCAACAGGCCGGCCGCGGCATTGAAGCCGAATCGACTGCTCACTGCTTCTCCCGACTTCTGATAAAGGCGCGCTACGCCGGCTCCACCCTGCCCTTCAACAACCACCAGACGCCCGAGCGGCTTCAACTGGTCTGTCAGAACACTTGGCAATGTCTCCACTGCACCGTCGACGAATATCACATCATAAGGGCCTTCCGATGCATATCCCTTGACGAGCGGACCATCGACAACAACGGCATTCTCGATGCCGAGATCTACAAGAACATCGGTCGCTGATTTGACCAGATCCTCGTTTTCCTCAAGGGCGACGATCGACGCAGCCAAATTCGAAAGGACCGCGGCGCTGTAACCGGCCCCGGCGCCAACGACCAGCACGACGTGATCTTCGCGGATTTCAGCAAGTTGAACCAGCTTGCCGAAAATATGCGGTTTCATCAGGACCCGCCCGCAATCAGCCGGGCCAACCGGAAGGTCTTCATCTATGTAGGCAATCGCCTTTTTCGACGCCGGTACGAACCGTTCACGGGGAATGGCCTCCATCGCATCAAGGATCCGATGATCGGTTACATCGTTGGTGCGCAACTGGTTGTCCACCATCTTGCGGCGGGACTGACTGTAGTCCGTCATTTCGGCCCTCACTTTGCCTCGCCGGACACCCGGCGCCTCTTGAGAACGTTCCTTAGCGAGACAGATGCCGCCTGACAAGTATCCGTCAAGTTCGTTCTCGGCAAAAGGCGGCCGCACAGCAAGGAAAAAGTGCATATCCCGCCAAGATCCGTCGTGTTCCTTCCCGGGTTCCGGACATGGCCAAAAGCAGACTTCCCGGAGTGATCTGCGCCCTGACACGGGGATTCTCCCGACGAGGCCCAGGACAGTCCATCGAACCCGCGAGTGCCAGCGTGAGTTTCCACCGAATCCAGCACCTTTGCTGGTCTTGACGCGGCAGCGGTGGAAATTCGAACCGGTTCGATTTCAGGGCTTGACCAAATCGCGCAACTGTTTGATAAGGCGCGGCACACCACCTCGGTGGCCCTGTGGCGGAGTGGTGACGCAGCGGATTGCAAATCCGTGTACACCGGTTCGATTCCGGTCGGGGCCTCCAAATTCTCCGGAAAATTCGACCTAACGCATGCAGCGCGTGAGCTCTGTTAGCTGCACGCTACCTCTTTCCCTAGCGTCATGATAGCGTTTTACCTGTTCAAACAGACAGGGGGAATTCAAATGAAGACACCAGGTGGAACCGTACCGCACGCGGCCAAGCAGGCGCGCGTGGTCACGACGTCGACAATGAAGCGGGTCGAACCGCCCCGCCCGCGCAAATCACCGCAGATCGTTTCGGAAAACAACAATACCGAAGTCCTGGTGGAAACGTTGCGCCAGCGTATCAACGATCTTGAAGCCCGGATTGGCGATCTGGAAAGCGTCATCACGTTGCAGAATCAGGACGTGATCATCAGCGCCTCCAAAAGTGTCCTGATCCAGGGCATGGATACCGTCGAGATCTCGGCCGGGAGCAAAGTCAAGGTCATTGCCGCCATGACCGAGACCAATGCACCGCTCGCCAAACATTCGGGCGTTCTGGAATGCGACACCCTGCAGGCGAACGCCGTGATCAGCGCATCCTACACGCCCGGAGCCGGGAACATCTGGTAAATTGAACCGGTATTGATTTTGGCGTCGGCGCGTGCCGGGCATTACCGGCTCTTGACTTGAGCCTTCAAAACTGCGGATGCTTTCCCCATGAAGGAACCCAGTTTCAGTGTCGGCGTCGAAGAAGAATATCTGCTCGTCGACAAGACCAGCCGAAAATTGGCGAGTTCCCCGCCAGAGGAGCTGTTTTCGGCCTGCGAAAGCGCCCTTGAAGGACGGGTCAGTCCGGAATTCCTGCGATGCCAGATCGAGGTTGGAACGCCGGTCTGCATGACACTCGGCGAAGTGCGAGCGGAGCTTGCCTACTTCCGCAAGACTGTTGCCAAGGAATCTTCGGATCACAACCTTGCACCGATCGCCGCCTCGACACACCCTTTTGCCGAGTGGACGGACCAACCGCATACGGACAAGGAACGATACAACCAGATTGCGCGCACCATGCAGGTGGTTGCCAGACGCATGCTGATTTGCGGCATGCACGTTCACGTCGGGATCGAAGACGAAGAATTGCGGATCGATCTCTTCAATCAGCTTGCCTATTTCCTCCCGCATCTCCTGGCTCTGAGCACATCGTCCCCGTTCTGGCGAGGCCGCAACACCGGTTTGAAATCCTATCGGCTCGCGGTTTTCAACGAGATGCCGAGAACCGGATTGCCACCACGTTTCGAAAGCCATCACGAATACCGGCATATCGTCGACATCCTCAGCAATGCAGGCGCTCTGGAGGATGCAACGAAGATCTGGTGGGACCTTCGCCCGTCCGATCGGTTTCCCACGCTCGAACTGCGCATAACGGACGTTTGCCCGAAGCTCGATGACGCTGTGGCAATTGCCGCACTCTACAGGTGCCTTTGCCGCATGCTGTATCGCCTTCGCCGCGCGAACCAGAGCTGGCGGCCGTATTCAAGGTTTCTCCTTGCGGAAAACCGGTGGCAGGCGCAACGGCATGGAACTTCGGCCGGCCTGATCGACTTTGGCCGCAACGAAACAGCACCGTTCGTCGACCTGGCAGAGGAACTGATCGAACTCGTCAGGCCAGATGCAATCCATTTCGGCTGTGAAAGCGAATTGGAACATATCCGGACCATTGCGGCAGAAGGCACCTCAGCGGACAAGCAGCTGAAGCTTGCCGGGGTGATTGCCGATGACGGCCTCCTTCCCAAGGACGCGTTCAACAGGATCGTCGACCACCTGATGAGCGAGACCCTGTCCGGATTGTAAGACCTGTTTAACCGGCGCCATCCGGCTTTCTGTGGGGTGAGCCGTGGGCGGCTGCGTGAAAGTGTGTTCGCTCACCTGTCAGTACAAAGGCAAATTCGTCAATTTCCGAAATAACTGCGTCGGCGGACCTCGCAAGCCCGGACTTGGGACGCATTGCGCGCTGTGCCTCGATCAGTGACTTTCTCGCGTGCGAAAGTGCGTCCAGTACATCATCGCGATCAAATTCCCTTGGACCTCGGGTCCGGCGCTCAGCAGCCATCGTCAACTCCATTTTTTGTTCTCTTTTTGTTCTTATCAGGTCCGGATTCTCCCTGTCAATTTGCGTTTCTGACAAGGTATGTGTCGTTTCACGCGCTGACCGATCATTGCAAATCGGATAATTCTATCGGCAATTGGTAACAAGACGGGGCGCTGGACAGCTTTCTGGCGATCCCAGGATTTTTCGAAGGATGATTTCGTGAAACACGGTGGTGATTTGTCGCTGGCGATCGAACGTTTCGGCGGGAGTGCAGTCGACTGGCTTGACCTTTCCACGGGCATCAATCCGCATCACTATCCTGTACCAAAGGAACTGTCTTTCGGGACATGGACATCGCTTCCGTCCCGTGTTGCAGAGGAACAGTTGATTTCAGCGGCACGCCGTGCCTATCAGGTGCCCGCACATCTTGGCCTTGCGGCCGCGCCCGGCACACAAATCCTGTTGTCGCTCTTGCCGTCCATCCTGCCAGAGGGACCGGCGGCCCTCGCCTCACCAACCTATCCGAGCCACAAGGCCGTCTGGCAACGCGATGGCCGGATGCCAATGGAACTCTCCAGCGTCTATGCCCTGCCCGCTGACGCGAAGATTGTCATTCTGGTCAATCCGAACAACCCGGATGGTCAGCTGATTGATGTGAAAAGTCTTTTGGAAATTGCAGGAACCCTCACTGAACGCGGTGGTTATCTCGTGGTTGACGAGGCCTTTGCGGATGTAATTCCGGGCGCAAGCATCCTGCCACATCTGCGTGACGAGAACGTCGTCGTTCTCAGGTCGTTCGGCAAGTTCTTCGGGCTGGCCGGGCTAAGGCTCGGGTTCCTGGCCGGTCCGCAGTTGATCGTCGAGAAACTGTCCGGACTTCTGGAGAGCTGGAGCGTAAGCGGTCCGGCGCTCGAGATCGGCGCGAGGGCCTTGCGGGATACGGAATGGCAGGAAGCAACTGTTCGCCGGCTTGTTGACGAAATGGCCGATCTTACAATCGCGGTATCTGAACAGCAGTTGAGCGTTTTCGGTGGTACGCCGCTTTATGCCCTGGCGGGTTTACGCGACGCCAAGGGCCTTCACGAGGCGTTGGCACGGCGACATATCTGGACACGGATATTCGACTACGCGCCAACCTGGATCCGACTTGGTTTGCCGGGCGGTGCGGAAAACCTGCAGCGTCTCACAAACGCCCTGTCGGACGCCCGCGAAGAACTTTGACTATTTGCTGGCAGCAAGAGCCGAGGGAATTCCGGGTTCCCCTTTTCACGGAATTGCTGTAGCGACGCGATATGCTGATTTACGACAATGCACTTTGGCTATTGCTTGCAGCGCTCCTGCTTGACGCCCTCATCGGCGACCCTGACTGGCTCTGGCGCCGTCTGCCGCATCCGGTTGTAGGAATCGGCAGCATCATCTCGATTTTAGATGACAGCCTCAATCGCCCGACCATGACGGCAGGACAACGCAAGGCGGGCGGTCTGATAACCCTGCTGCTGCTCGTGTTCGGCGGTCTCGGTCTTGGCTCGGCTCTGGAAAGCATTTCGGGTCAAATCCCGTTTGGCGACATCCTGATCGTCATCGTCACGACAGTTTTTCTTGCCCAGAACAGTCTTTACCGACATGTGGCTGCTGTTCGGGACGGGCTGGAACAATCGGGGCTTGAAGGAGGGCGCAAGGCTGTTGCCATGATTGTCGGGCGGGATCCGAACCAGCTCGACGAGGCCGGCGTTTCCCGGGCGGCAATTGAATCCTGCTCAGAGAACTTTTCCGACGGCGTGGTCGCCCCTGTATTCTGGTTCGCCCTGTTTGGCCTGCCGGGTTTACTTGCCTACAAGGCCGTCAACACCGCTGACAGCATGATCGGACACAAGAACGAGACCTATCGCGAATTCGGCTGGGCGTCGGCAAGGTTCGATGATCTGATCAACTTGCCCGCTTCGCGCCTTTCAGGCCTCTTCATCGCCCTGTCAGCTCCGTTGGCATACGGCTCTCCTCGCAAGAGCCTGACCTGCATCATCAGGGATGCCGGAAAGCACAGATCTCCCAATGCCGGTTGGCCGGAGGCTGCCATGGCCGGCGCGCTCGACATAGCCCTGGCCGGGCCACGTGTTTATCCAGGGCAAACGGTAGATGATCCCTATCTCAACGAAGCGGGGCGAAAGGAAGCAACGGCAAACGACATTGATCGTGCCGGGATGGTCATGATCGGGGCGTGCGTCATACAGGGTCTGACAATCGGATTGCTCGCTGCAGTCGCAGCTTAGTTGTCCAATTTTTCTTCCCGCTCCGCATCGACAGCCGGCCTCAGTTCGCGCAACCAGGTGATGAGGCCGGAGATTCCGCTGGAAGTCGCAATCAATAAAATACCACCGACGACCTCGAACACTGAGGTCCAAAAGGATGCAATTTCGTGAGGTGACAGGACACTGGTTCCCAAATTGTATTCTGAAGTCATCCATTGAAGGAACTGGATATTCACCAGGCCCTGCAAACCGTACATTGCGAATCCCAAACCGATCAACGCAACACCTGCAGACTGAAAAACCCTGGCATTGCAGGCGTCTCCAGCGTCAGTCTCACCTTTTGGAAAGCGAAGGCCAATCAAAACAACGCGCGGAAAGAAGAACAACAAAAAACAAATCAGAAATTGCCACATGACAGACAGGGAATGCATACTAATAGACGCATCAGAAGTAACATTCAAAATCATGGCTGGAACATAATAAAGAATACTCATGAAATAATATATCGTAAACAAGCGAACTAAAACCAACGCCATCTTGATAATCATAATTCTCTCCAATGACTACCGCAGAACAACACAAAGAAATTTTGTCGAATCTTGTTTCATGAGAATTCCAGAATGAATTTCCTTTGTTCTTCTGTGTCCGGTACCAGGACACCGCGGGCCGCCGACACCTTTGCCAAGGCATCTTCCGCAAGAGTTCCGAGACCTATCAAGACGCAACAGGCGACAAGACCAGACCTGCCGATGCCTGCCCGGCAATGAACCACGACACTCGATCCTGCGTGCAAGTCAGCTATTATGGATAGCGCAAGTTCCTTTGCCGCTGCAGTCTCCGGTATATCCCGATCAACAACCGGAACATTGGTGAAGTTGATTCCGTTGCGCTCACAAACCTCACCTTCGTTCGCAAGCGAAAGGCTATCTGCCTCCTCTGGTGTCAACATCGAGACGATGTGGTCGATGCCGATCAATTTCAGTTTCTTTAAGTCGTCATCGAGCCATTCACCGGAGGGCTTGGGCATGATGAAAAATCTCCCGGCGGTATCCACCGGGATTTCATAGAGCGAAGGTGTCATCGCTGCGAGTTCCCTTGAGTTTATCGAGCTTTGGCGATTTTAAGAAACGCCTCGGTGTCCAGCACAATCTCCAGGTGCGCCGCCAGATCATCCAGGACGCGGTCGATGCTCTTGTCGTAGGCAAGAGTTGAAGAGGCTCCGAAGGATCGGAGATAGGCAGACCGGAAACCGTCGCTGGTAAAGAGACCGTGGACATACGTGCCCGAGACAAGACCTTCTTCAGAAATTGCACCGTCGGTATGACCGTCCCTCAAACGCATCATCGGCCGTTCGCAATCGGGACCCGATGTGCGGCCTATGTGGATTTCATACCCTGAAAAACCGGCACCGCTGCCGATGTGCTCGCCTTCCGCATATACGGTTGATTTCTCAGGCGTCAGCACTGTTTCAACGTTCAGGTAGCCAAGTCCTTCAACCAGTCCCGGAGAGCCTTCAATACCAATCGGATCCGCAATGGTCTTGCCGAGCATCTGGTAGCCACCACACACACCCAGAATATGTCCGCCCCTGCGGTGATGCGCCTTCAAGTCAGTGTCCCAACCTTGCTTGCGGAAGAATTCAAGGTCCCCGATCGTCGACTTGGAACCCGGCAAGAGGACGATATCCGCATCTCCCGGCAAGGGATCTCCAGGTTGAACCAACTCCAACGTGACACCTGGTTCAAGACGCAGCGGGTCGAGATCGTCGAAATTGGCAATTCTGGAAATGACCGGCACGACGATCTTAAGACCTCCGCTGCCAAATCCATCCTCAAGGCCGAGGGCATCTTCCGCCGGCAATTTTCCTGCGTCAGCGAACCAGGGAACAACCCCCAGGCCCTGCCAGTGTGTTCTGCTGGAAATTTCGCGCATACCATCTTCGAAGAGGCTTGGATCCCCCCGGAATCGATTGATGAAGTAGGCCTTGATGCGATCCCGTTCCTGTGCTTCGAGAACCGCATGGGTTCCGACGACTGAGGCGATCACACCGCCTCTGTCAATGTCCGCACACAGTACGACCGGCAAGTCTGCAGCTTCGGCGAACCCCATATTGGCGATGTCGCCGGCACGCAGATTGATCTCTGCCGGACTTCCGGCTCCTTCCACAATGACCAGATCCGATTCTAATTCTGTTTTTGAAAAACTCTCCAGAACTTTCGGTAAAAGCGTCTCTTTCTGCCTTCCGTATTCACGCGCCCTCATGGTTCCGAAGCGCTTGCCCTGAACAATTACCTGTGCGCCAGTATCCGTTTCCGGTTTCAGAAGAACGGGATTCATGTGAACGGACAAAGGCACCCGGCACCCCATGGCCTGCAGCGCCTGGGCCCGTCCGATTTCACCGCCGTCGGCCGTCACCGCAGCATTGTTGGACATGTTTTGCGGCTTGAACGGACGCACGGCAAGGCCACGGTTTGAAAAGAGACGGCAAAGGCCGGCAACGATCAGGCTCTTGCCGACATTCGAGCCGGTGCCCTGGATCATGACGGCGGCCGTGCTGCCGCCAGAACCGGATTTGTTCATGCGCTTGTGACTTTGTTGAGTTGCGCAACACCATATGGCCGAAATTCGGCCGGTACCGGCAGATTGGCAAGGCGAGGTTCGAGCATCAACCATATGGTTGGCCGAACTGCGAACAGAATCGATCCGATAAGAACCAGCCAGGTTCCTGCATAAACAAGTACCGGGAAGAAGAAGAGGACTCTTCCGACAATGAAGGTCAGTGCGGCCAGAAATTCCACGATTGTCCGGTAGAGTTCATATTTTCGAACCAGCTCTGAATGGTCAGGCGATGCAGATCGAAGGGCATGATCGAACATCTTTGTCATGGTGCGAGGTCTTTCTCAAAAACGGCCGAAGCACGGTCACCCGGGTCACGAGGGCGATCAATCAGTACATAGCCGATGGAGCGATAGAACCTTTCGGCGGTGCAGGTGCTTCTCAAACGAGCCTTCGCGATGCCCTGCTCGGCAAACCGAGTTTCGATCGCGTTCATGAGTGCTTTGCTCACACCGCAAAAGCGAGCCTCTGGAAGGACATAGTTCAAAACGACCTCACCTGTCGGCATTCCCATTCCAACGCCGAGCAATCGTCGCGGAGATTTGCAGGCCCGCGCGACGAGGATATGTCTTGGACCATCAATCCAGTGGAGCACCGTTTCTTCTGTCTTGTTCCTGAGCCAGGATTCGAGGCGCAAGGCATCGTTGCCGTGATCTGCGGTGCATAGTTCAGAAATGGATCGACGCAACAATGCCGCCATTTCGCCTGCTTCAGGTCTTTCGGCAGGACGTATCTCGAAACAAGACAAGTCCATTTGCGTTCCCTTAAAATTCGATGCCTTCCTGTGGTTTCACGCCGGACCGGAACGGGTGTTTCACCTGGGTCATGTCAGTGACGAGATCGGCGATCTCGATCAGTTCGTCCTTTGCATTGCGGCCCGTGATGACAACATGGACATCGTTAGGCTTTTCGTTTTTCAGGAAGTCGACCACGTCGGCGATATCAATGTAGTCGTAGCGCAAGACGATATTGAGTTCGTCACACAAGATCAGGCGGTAATCACCGGACAGGATCATCTCCTTGGCAGCTTCCCAGGCCTGTTCGGCAGCTTCGATATCCCGCTGCCGGTCCTGCGTTTCCCAGGTAAACCCTTCACCCATACGTTTTATGGTCACAAGGTCCGAAAACCGGTCCAGGGCCATGCGCTCACCCGTCTCGATCCGTCCCTTGACAAACTGGACAACGCCTACCTTGTGACCGTGACCGAGAGAACGGAACACCATTCCGAAGCCGGCAGTGGATTTGCCCTTTCCCTTGCCCGTATGAACGATCAGCAGCCCCTTTTCGATGGTCTTGGTCGCCATGATCTTGTCGCGCGCCGCCTTTTTCTTGCGCATCTTTTCCGCGTGACGGGCGTTCAGTTCTTCTTCGGTCAGTTCCGGCTTTTCGTTATCGGCTGTCACGGCGCAGGGTTCCCTTCGAGTGTTGATTTCAAGTCCTTCAGCGCAGAATGGGTCGAATTGCGCCTTGGCGTCCAGAGACCTCGGTCAATTGCCTCCTGAAACCGGGCGAGCATTTCGGCATATCCGGCCGGATTGACGTCATTCAGAAAATCGCGAACCTCTTCGGCTTCTATATAGGCTGCATAAAGCTGGTCGAAATGATGGTCTTTGACCGCCCGGGTTGTTGCGGAAAATGCAAAAAGATAGTCAAGCGTTGCGACCATCTCGAATGCGCCCTTGTAACCATGGCGCATGACGCCCCTAATCCACTTCGGATTGGCGGCGCGTCCGCGCACGACCCGGCCGATTTCTTCGGAGAGAGAGCGCACGACCGGACGTTCCGGGCGTGAATGATCATTGTGATAGACCTTTGGAGCATCGCCTTTCAGCGTTTCAACCGTCGCGGCAAGTCCACCCTCAAACTGGTAATAGTCGTCGCTGTCGAGAAGGTCATGTTCACGATTGTCCTGATTGTGCAGAACGGCATCGACAGAGGCCAGACGGGTTTCCAGTTCATTGCGCGCTCCTTCGCCCAATACGCCCCCGCCATAGGCGTATCCTCCCCAGGTCAGGAAAGTATCGGCAAAGTCTCTTTTCTCCTGCCAGATCCCTTCATCGACAAGGGCCTGGAGCCCGGCTCCGTATGCACCCGGTTTTGAGCCGAAGACACGGTACCCGGCGCGTATCGCTGCCTCGTCGGCGCTCAGGCCTTCCGTCTCCAATCTTCTTCTTTCAGACCGCATCCGAGCCGCAACAGGATTCGCGTCAGCGGGTTCTTCAAGAGCTCCGACAGCCCGTGCTGCGCTGTCGAACAGGTCCATCTGGTGGGGAAACGCGTCACGGAAAAACCCGGATACCCTTAAAGTGACGTCAATACGCGGTCGCCCGAGGTCCGAGAGTTTCAGGATTTCAAATCCGGTCACCCTGCCGGATCCCTGTTCCCAAACCGGCTGCGCGCCGATAAGCGCCATCGCCTGGGCGATATCGTCGCCACCCGTGCGCATGTTGGCAGTGCCCCAGCAGGTCAGGACCAGTGATTGCGGCCACTCGCCTTCCTCCTGGAAAAAGCGCTCAGCTACAAGATCCGCCGATTGCCTGCCTAGCCGCCATGCGGTTTCAGTCGGGACGGCACGAACGTCGACAGAATAAAAGTTTCTGCCTGTAGGCAGGACGTCAGGGCGCCCGCGCGATGGTGCGCCGGACGGGCCGGGTTCGACAAAACCTCCGCTCAGCGCTGTCAATACGGCGTGCGTTTCAGCTGGTCCCGACGTCATCACCGAGGGTCGAAGTGAACCTTCGATATCGCCCAGGACTGCCCTTGTTTCCAGCCATGCTTCTTTCGCGATCACGCTGCCTGCGATCAGGTCACGGCACAACAGCTCGATCCGTTCGACCGTGTCTCCGTTGGAGCGCCAGGGTGCGCTGGAGACATCCTTGAGAACTTCGGGTTTCGCCCCGGTCCAGGTGTCTGAAAAGTCACAATCGAGCGGGTCAAAACCGTGCAAGGACAGATCACGCGCGACGGCACGCTGCAAGCTGTCCTGATGGGCATCCTTGCCGCGCGGCACGCGGGCGAGTGCAGCAAGAAGATCGGTAAGCTGATCGCAAACGGGACTTTGGCCAAGAATGTGCAGTCCATCCCGGATCTGGAGTTCCTTCAGGTCGCAAAGATGCGCGTCGAGCCGAGCAAGGCGTGTGTCCTCATCCATCGTGTCGTCAATGCCGATGTCCTGGTCGAGACCATGACGTGTGGCCGCATCGAGAATGTCGCTGGTCAGTGCTTTCAGACGCCTCGGGTCGACGCCGCTGGCGAGATAATACTCATCCAGCAACGTTTCCAGCTCTTCTGCCACGCCGTGACTTTCGGCCCGCGTCAACGGCGGCGTAAGGTGATCGACAATGACAGCGGAGGTTCTCCGCTTTGCCTGCGCGCCCTCGCCCGGATCGTTTACGATAAAGGGGTAGATATTGGGAACAGGTCCGAGCACAGCTTCCGGATAGCAATTCTCCGACAGGGCAAGTGCTTTTCCCGGCAACCATTCCAGATTGCCATGCTTGCCGAGATGAACTATTGCATCGACGCTGAAACTCTGTCGCAGCCAGATGTAAAAAGCGAAATAGTGGTGCGGCGGAACAAGATCCGGATCGTGATAGGTTTCCTTCGGGTCGATATTGTAACCGCGTGCGGGCTGGATACCGACGATCTGATTGCCGAAGCGATGAAGTGCCAGCCTGAATTTCCCGTCGACAAGGTGCGGGTCCTCCTCCGGAGCTCCCCAACGACCGGTCACGGCTGTTTTCAGCTTGTCCGGCAACCTGCTGTATGAACGCTGGTAGTCGACAAGGGAAAGTTCCTCGAAATACACGCGTTCCCTTCGCCCGGGCAACGCATTGGTGACGCCGGATGTAAGAATGTCCAGAAGACCGGCAGAACTTTCCGGAGCGTGGCCGATGTCATATCCCGCAGCGCGCATTGCAGCCAGCAGCGACACACAGGAAGCCGGGGTATCGAGGCCGACTCCATTGGCAAGACGGCCATCCTTGTTCGGATAATTCGCCAGGATCAGTGCTGTCTTTTTTTCGCTTTCCGGGATTCTTCCAAGCCTTGCCCAGTTGGCCGCCAGGTCCGATACGAATCGGATCCGGTCCGGCACCGGCGTGAAGCGAACGGGAGTTGACTGGGTGGCTTCATCAAAAACGCCTTCTTCCTTGAAGGAAACCGCGCGGGACAGAATGCGTCCGTCGATTTCGGGCAGAACCACATGCATCGCCAGATCACGGATCGACAGGCCCTGATCACTTTCCTCCCAGCCCTCCTTCGAAGACGAGGAGAACACCACCTGCAATACCGGCTTGTTGATCCTGTCCAGGGGTGTCGGCTGATGTGTTCTTCCTGCCTTGGAGACCGCAAACGCCGTGCCGTTCAGGATGACGTCCGGCTTTGCTCCGGCTAGGAGGCTTTCCAGGATCGCAACGGATTCCGCTTCCTTCAAACTGGAAACAAAGATCGGCAACGCGTTGATGCCGGCCTGGTCGAGTACCTCGACCAGCGAATCGACAGGCGCTGTCTGCGCGCCCTGGACCAGCGCCCGATAGAAGGTGATTGCTGCGACCGGTCTGGACTTTTCTGTCCAGGTGGCCATTAGCGTATCCAGGTCGGCTGCCGGTTGGCCTTTCTGATAGATCCCTGCACGGGGTAGCGGTACCGGTTGCGCAGGCTCGTCCCCCGAGCCGATCAGAGAGGCAGCAAAACGTAGCGCGTTGGCATAGTTTCCCGCACCGCCTTCAACACAGTAGCGCCAGAAACGGTGCACTTCCGCCTTCGTCCGGGTCGATCTTGCCGTCAGCGCCTCGTCCCATTTGTCGTCGCCCGGGACAACAATGAGATCGAGGTCATACGCCCGAACTTCCTCTTCGAAACGCTCGATCCCGTATCGCCAGTATTCAATGCCCCCCAGAATGCGCAGGATGACCAACCTTGACCCTCGAACGGTCTGTTCCGCATAAAGGTCCACCGAATAGGGGTGCGACAACGCCATGAGGTTGGCCAGTCTCAGGCTCGCGCTGTCGGTCCCCAGCGCAGAATGTGCGGCAGAAAAACTGCCCAATTCCGTGTCAGCTGCAGACAGGAACAGGATGTCGGCCGGTGCCTGCCCCAGATCGACAGCGTCACCGCCGTCGTCAATTCTTCGCGTCTGGCTGGCGAGAATGTGCATCAGGTCGTGTCTTCTTCTTGCTGTTTCCCGACGGGGAGTTTCCCGAGCAGGACCAATTCCCTGGAAAGTTCGCCGAAATCAGGCGGCAGCCCTTAGGGTGCCAAGCAATGCGCTCACAGCTTCAAGATCGAAACCCTTGAGACCGATCACGACCAATCTGCCGGAACTCTCGGCGCCAGCCGCAAACCAGGTCTCCACGCGTGGGCCAACAGCCTGAACCATGGCCGGCGCCGATTTGCCTTCTATCCGAATCGCACCCTTGATCCGAAGCACACCTTTAAGTGCCATTGCTTCAAGAACCTTCGTTTCGGCTGTTTTCAGTGCGTCGAAGGCGGGAACCTCAAGAACGTGGCTCTCGAAATCGTCATGATGGTGGTGATCATGATGGTTATGGTGGTCATCATGATCTTCGTGGTCATCATCGTGATGATGATGGTGATGCTCGTGCCGCGCCGCCATATCATCTTCAGCCGCGGACTGGCGGCCGAGCAATACCTCGATCGGCAGCGTGCCATTTTCCGAGGAGACGATGTGAACAGCCGGGCGGATCTCTGCCTGAATGCCGCTTTCGACCGACTTCAATGTGTCTGCTGCCACAAGATCCGCCTTGTTGAGAACAACAAGGTCGGCGCAACGCAATTGGTCTTGAAACAGTTCCTCAACCGGACTTTCGTGATCCAGCGCCTCGTCCGCGGCGCGCTGTGCCTCCAGGGCTTCCTCATCGAGTGCGATCCTGCCCTCCGCCAGGGCCGCAGCGTCAAGAACAGTTACCACGCCGTCGACCGTCACCCTGGTCTTGACACTTGGCCACGAGAACGCCCGCACGAGCGGCTGGGGGAGTGCCAGACCGGACGTTTCGATGACAATATGCTCTGGTGGTGTTTCCCGGGAAAGCAGCATTTCCATGGTTGGCAGGAAGTCGTCGGCAACCGTACAGCAGATACAGCCGTTGGTGAGTTCCACCACTTCCTCGGCAGCACAATCCGGGTCGGCACAGCCATTGACCAGGGATCCGTCAAAGCCCATGTCGCCAAACTCGTTGACAATCAAGGCAATTCTCTTGCCGTTGGCGTTTTGCAGGAGATTGCGGATCAGCGTCGTTTTTCCGGCGCCCAGAAACCCGGTGACAATCGTTGCCGGAATTTTCTGACCCGGCTGCAGGTTCTGTGTCGTCATGGTGTGATTTCCAATTGCGTGTGGGGTTTCATCAGCAAGGGCAGACCGGCAGCCACAAAGACGACCTGGTTGCAAGCGTCAGCGATATCCTGATTGAGTCGTCCCTGCGCATCGCGGAACGACCTTGAAAGACTGTTCTCCGGCACGATCCCCATGCCGACTTCGTTTGATACGAAAATACAGGCACCTCGCACCTGCCTGATTGCGGCACAGAGTTTTGCGGCGTGGGCCGGAATATCCCTGTCGGCGAACGTCATATTGGAAAGCCAGAGCGTCAGGCAGTCCACCAGCAGCACCCGCCCGGGACGGCACTCGGACAAAAGCAGGTTTTCAATGTCGAGCTGCTCTTCAATCGTGATCCAGCTGTCGCCACGCTGTTGCCGATGCGCGGCAATCCGGTCCGCCATTTCATCATCATACGCTGCACCGGTTGCAACGTAGACCCTTTCCAGACCGGAATTTATGGCAAGGCGTTCGGCGAAACGGCTCTTGCCGGAACGGGCACCGCCGAAGACAAGCGTGGACCTTGATCCTGAACTTTCGCTCACATCTTTCTCCCCGCTGTCCACCCGACAGCGCCAAGGGTTGCACAATTGACGGCCGGTCTCCTGGCTCACGGCTGGTTGCCTCCTGCACCCCTTCCCGGTCTTCCCTGACCAGTGGTTTTCGTGCAGTCGCTCGCCGTTTACAGTTGCGGGGGCAGCTCCGGATTGGCGTCAGACGCAGACACCGGATTCCCGTTTCATCCGGATCAGGCCATTTGCCGTCACCGAAACCGTCGAAATCCTTCCTAAACACATATTCAGCCGGAGACAAGCACCGGAATCGATCTTCAGAAAAGGTCTCGGCAACGGCGGCAGGCGCCGAACCCACGCCTTCCAGGCGCAGGCCCCTCGCGGAAAGACGGTTTGAAGCCGGTAAACGAGCTCAGTGGTTTGAACAGTTTTCCAAAGTCCAGGTTATCATTAACGCCCTGTTATCCTTGCAATTTTCCACTCCAGAAACAAAAAAATGATGACAGGGTGAAAAAAACACGCGCGGGGGCTTGGCAAACGGATCAAGCCTTTGATATACGCATCTCCATCGACGGGATCGGTTTCGCACCGGCCCCGACGTGGTGATCCCCAGTAGCTCAGTTGGTAGAGCAAGCGACTGTTAATCGCTGGGTCGCTGGTTCGAGTCCGGCCTGGGGAGCCATTTTTTCCAAAACAATTTCGAGTTCGCGCGTGCCGGCAGCAACATATGATGCCGTCTGAATGAGCGTAGAGCGTCTGACAAGCGAAGTGGCAAGGTCGGGTGAACCGCCCTCACCAATTTGCTTCAGACAAACGACCAGCGTTCCATCCAGCGTTCACCGTCCATGTCCCAGTTGGAGGCCATGGCCTCGCTGACAACCACGTCCTTTGCCGTTGCAAAGACATAGTTGGCGAACATCGGAACGATCGCGCCGCCATCCTCGTTCAGGACAGACTGCATTTCATAGTACATCGTCCGTCGCTTGTCGGTGTTCAACTCGGCACGAGCAGCGACCAGAAGATCGTTGAATTTCGCGTTGTCCCAGAATGTGTCGTTCCACGCTGCACCTGAGGCATAGGCGGTCGTGAACATGGCATCTTCAACCGGACGACCACCCCAATAGACCGCCGAAAACGGGTCTTTCATCCAGACATCCGACCAGTAGCCATCATTCGGCACCCTGTTGATGTCGAGAGTTATCCCCGCTGCGCCTGCCGATTGCTGGTAAAGGACCGCGGCATCCACGGCTCCGGGAAATGCGGCATCCGCCGCCGAAAGCGATACTGACAAGCCGTCAAGTCCGGATTCCTTCAGATGGAACCTTGCCTTGTCCGGATCATAGGTTCTTTGTTCAAGTTCGCTGTTGAAGAATTGCTGACCTTGTCCGATCGGATGATCGTTTCCGACGGCGCCGTAGCCGAAGAGGATCTTGTCGACCAGTTCCTGGCGGTTGATGGCGTGTTTCAACGCAAGCCGCACATTCTTATCGGTGTAGGGATCCTTGTTTGTGGACATGGCGAAGGTGTAGTGCTGATTGCCGGCTACCGAGTGGATGGTCAGTTCCGGCCGGCGCCCCATCAGGCCAACGGTCTTCAGATCCAGCTTGTCGATTACATGAACGTCCCCGGAAATCAGGGCCGTTGTCCGCGCATTCAGGTCAACAATGGCAAGCAACTCGACACCGTCAAAGAAACCACGTTCGCTGTCCCAGTCATTGTCAAAGCGCGTCAGCGTTGCGGAAACACCCGGATCGAAATCGGTCAGCTTGTAGGGACCCGCACCATCTTGCGAGCGCCAGTCAATGGATCCATTTCCGGCCGGCAGGATGGCCAGGTGATAATCGGTAAATGTAAACGGGAAATCGGCGCTCCCGGCAGACAGTGCAAAGACAATCGTGTGCCCGTCAATCGAGATGTCCTCAATCGAGCCAAGCAACGGTTTGGCTGCAGATGTCGAAGCTTCTCCGCGGTGAAAGTCGATCGAAGCCACGACATCTTCGGGCGTTATCGACTTTCCTGAATGGAAGGTGACACCCGGGCGTAACTTGAATCGCCAGATTTTCGCTTCGGAGTCAGCCTCCCAGCTTTCGGCAAGCTGCGGCTCCACCGAACCGTCCGCGGCAACACCCGTCAGATACCCGTTGAAACCATAGGCCAGGGCGATCATGAACCCGTTTTCCCAGGTTCCGGGATCAAGCGTGTCGGTGGTTTGTCCGTGTCCCTTGGCGACACGAATGACGCCGCCACGTTTCGGGGCGGCCACCGCCGAACGCGGGAAAACGCTGCTCGCCAAAACAGTGGCAGCGCCTGTTGTCTGTAAAAAAGTGCGGCGATTCATCGATCCTGCCGCTTTCAGCCCCTCGTTCATTTGCTTCCTCCCGTCTTGAGACTTTCCGTGTTGGTACCCGCTTGTTGGTTTTTGCTTGCGTATGTCGACAAGGATCAGCCGGGACAATGAAAACCACTCGATCAAAACCACTTGGGCAATCTTTGTCTTGCACCTGGCTCGCGCCGATCAAAGTCCGCAATTTCGCTGTTCGATGACTACGCTTCCACACATTTTCCCGCAGAAACAGGAGCAACTCGATTTTGTGAAAAAATTGCATTATTACTTCGAAAAGATAGAATTACATGATCGACTTTTACAGGCGCAGGGCAGCAATGCTTCAACAAACGGATATCAGGGATCTGAGTCTCAAGGGTCTGGAGTTGTTCCAGTTGTGTGCCCACAGAGGATCACTTCAGGCTGTTGCCACCGAAACCGGCCTGTCAGCCAGCACCGTCTCACATCATCTTCGCAGTCTGGAGGAAGCGCTGCGCGCTGATCTATTCGATCATTCCCGGCGCCCTCTCATCCTGACACCAACAGGCAAGATATTTCTTCGCAATATCGACAATGCGCTGCACGAACTTCGAAAAGCGAGAGCGGAAGCTGCAGCCGGGAACATGTCGGAAGCAAGGTATCTGCGCCTCGGGACGATTGAGGACTTTGACAGCGACATTATTCCCTCGCTTGCCGTTTCCCTTTTCGGAACGATGCCGAACTGCGACTTTCTCTATCACACGGATTCCAGCCACATGATTGTGCAGATGTTGCGCAATCGCCAATTGGATATCGGCATCGCGGCATCGCCGACAGAAAGGACACGGGATTTCATTGACCGGCCCTTGATGCGCGATCCCTTTGTTCTCGTTGTTCCAAAAAACACGGGACGGACACCGAAAGAGATCGTGGGTGGCGGTGCAAATCTCCCGTTCCTAAGGTTTTCAGGCAATCTGTTCATCGCCAGGCAGATCGAAGCCCAGTTGCGCAGGATGGAAATTTCACCTCCACACAGGTTCGAATGCGGAAACAACCAGACACTTCTGGCCATGGTCGCAGCCGGCACGGGCTGGACCATCACGACACCCCTGTTGTTTTCAAGAGCCCGTCGTTTTCAGTCCGATGTCGAAATGCATCGTTTTCCCGGCAAGGGCTTCGCGCGAACGCTCGCAATTCTGGCGAATGCAGACTGCTCACGATCAGTCTTGGATCTTGTGGACACGGCAATAAGGACCCTGATCCAGGATGCCGTTGTCGAACCTCTTCACGGATCAAATCCATGGCTAAAAGAAGACTTTAAAATTATTGAATAATTATTTGTTTTTGTTTGTAATACTGGTATTCCGATTGCCATTTACAAAATCTTGAACCGGGCTCGTATTTGCTCGTCTTGCTTTGGTGTCAGGTAGGTTGGATGGTGGTCTTTGAGAATATCTGCGGCGCGCTGGCGTGCGCGGTTCCACGCATCCTGTGCTCCGTTCCGGGCCCAGGTCCTCGGTTCGTCCCTGTCGGCAAGTGACGGATAAAAATAGTCCCGCTCCATAGCTTGATAGGTATTCTGCCCACCCAGAAAGTGTCCTTCTCCCAGCACGGCATCACGAATGGCCTCAAATGCCAGGGTCTCGGGTGACACCTCAATTCCGCGCAACGCCCGATAGGTCAGCGAGTGCATTTCATCATCGAGAACAAATGCCTCGAAGCTGGCGCCGAGCAATGACGCAGTCATGCCCGAACTTTCATAGATCAGATTTCCACCCGCCAGGGCCGCCGCCAGGCTGGTAATGCCCTTTTCAACACCGGCTTGCGCATCGATGGCCTTGGCATCGGTCATTGACGATGCAACGCCGGATGGCAGACCCAACCAGTTGGTCAGTTGCGCGGAAGCCGCATTGAGGACGGCCGTTTCTCCGCCGCCGCCGGAAAACGCCCCGGTCCGGAGATCGATGACCAGCGGCCAGTTTGAGAAAATCATCGGAAAACCGGGCTGAATCGCGTGCACCATCACAAGACTTGCCAGGGTTTCCGCCAGCGACTGTGCGAGAAACCCGGCAAGAGTGGCTGGCGCGGTTGCGCCCGCCTGAGCGGCCGTAATGCATGACATTGGAATGTTGTGCCTGATGCATTCGTAAACCACGCCAACGGCGTCCTCACCATAGCGCAACGGTGAAATCACCGGACTGATATGCGCTTTGAGGAACGGCCGCTCGGCGAATTTTCCCGGACCACCGGCAGCGATATCCAGCATTTCAACGATTGGCGCCACGTGCTCGGGAATCGTGAAGGACGTGGCGACCGGCTTTGTCGTGTTCTTGAGAAGAGCATAAACCGTGTTGACGTCGAGGTCGTAGTTGTCGGCTACATCCGTTGCAACGCAGCACCGTGTAAACCAGCTGACATTCTGCAAAACATCCTGAACCCTCGTGAAATCATGCAGGTCTTCAAGCGTGGAAGGGCGATACACACCGCTTTGCATGTCAAGCGTCTGAACGGCGGCTCCACCGGTACCGAAATATACTCTATTTCCGCCGACAACGATCGAACGGGTCTCATCGCGACCGTGAAACGTAAAGGTCTTGGCAGCTTGAGAGATTGCCTCTTCGACAAGTTCCTTCGGAAAACTCAGGCGACTTTCCAGACATTCCGTTGCACCGGCGGCCAGGAGATCGCCTTTGAGACGATCCGGGATTTCACCAAGCCCCAGTCTTTCAAGCAGTTCGAGTGCAGTTTCATAAATCTGCCGGAGTTCTCCTTCCTGAAGCGGTTTGTACTGCCCACCGGTCTGGCCGGGTGGACACGGATCAACCAGGGGCTTGGCAGCGCGCATTGCCAATCGTTCCTTGCGCCCTCCCCGTTTTACCCGGCCTTTTGCCATATCCAGTCCTCCAGGTTGAGTTGACATGGATATCATTGAGATCGTTGGCGACTTGCAACCGAATTAGACTTAATTCTGTTTTTTAGGTTCAATGATTTGATTTTTTCTAATTTATCTCAAACCGTGTTGTGACAAGCAGTCATCTTGGGCTCTATGCCGGTATATTGTGGATCCGGAGTCTCACTTCATGAAATCGCGTACCAAGGTTGTCGTCATCGGAGGCGGCATCGCCGGTTGTTCAACACTCTTCCATCTGACACGCGAAGGCTGGAGCGATGTTGTTCTGGTCGAACGCAATGAGCTCACGAGCGGAACAACCTGGCATTCTGCCGCCCAGGTAACCAATTTCGGCATGAACCAGACGATGGTGGGACTGAAAACCCACTCCATCCGGCTCTACAAGGGACTCGCGGAAGATCCGGAATATCCCATCAACTATCATCACGGTGATGGTGGGATACGGCTTGCCAACACGGATGCGCAAATGCAGGGCTACCGTCATTTTGCCTCCATGGCCCGGGGGATGGATGTCGAATTTGAAGTGATTGATGCTGAGGAATGCGCACGCCGTCATCCCCTGGTATCAACCAGCAATCTGTTGGGTGGATTGTGGGACCCGCTTGACGGTGACATTGATCCAGCTCAGTTGTGTCAGGCCCTTGCCTACCATGCCCGAAAGGCCGGCGCGCAGATCTACCGGAACACTCCCGTCACGGAATTGACCCAGCATCGGGACGACACCTGGACCGTTCACACGGAACATGGAAACATTGATTGCGACATCGTCGTCAATGCAGGTGGGTACAGGGTCAACGAAGTCGGAGCGATGATGGATGTGCACCATCCCGTCGCGTCCATGGAGCATCAGTATTTCCTCACGGAAGACATTGCGGAGATCGTTCAGGCAGGTCACCGGATGCCACTGCTCCGATGCCCGATCAGCGACTATTACTGCCGGCAGGAAAAGAATGGACTGCTGATCGGATTTTATGAACAGGGATGCAAAACGTGGGGGATGGACGGCATCGATCCGAATTTTGTCAATGCCCTGTGTCCGGATGACCTGGATCGCATAACAGACGTTCTGCAAGGCGCGTTCGACCGCATGCCGGCACTTTTGGAAACCGGTATACGCTCAGTTATAAACGGTCCGATCACATATACGATCGACGGCGCGCCGCTCGTTGGCCAGATACCGGGCAAACGAAACGCCTTTTGCATCATTGGATTGCGCGCCGGTCTTGGAGAGGGGGGCGGTCACGGCTGGCTGCTTGCGCAACAGATCGTCCACGGCGAGGCCTGCTACGACACGTGGTGCCTGGACCCGCGCAGGTTTACCGGCCACACCAATGTCGAACTTACATCGCTAAAGGCAATCGAAGACTACCAGAACGAATTTCGCTTTCACTTTCCACACGAACACAGACCGGCCGGCCGGCCCGCCAAGACAACGCCGCTTACTCCCGTTATGGCAGCTGAGGGAGCGGAATTTACCGTCGTCAATGGCTGGGAGCGCGTCGACTACATAAAACCGCGCGCCGATTTTCATCCGTCCCTGACCTTCAATTTCGATGAGGCGTTCGAAGTGGTTGGACGGGAAGTCGAAAACGTTCGGAACAATGTCGGTCTTTGCGAGGTAAACGGATTCAACCGTTTCGAAATCACCGGTGCTGACCGGCATGCATTTCTTGACCGGTTGGTTTGCGGGACCGTTTCCAAACGAGAGGGCCGCGTCGGCCTTGCCTACCTGCTCAATCACCAGGGCAGGATAAAAAGCGAAGCGACAATCGCCAATTTACCGCAATCCGACAGAGGGCAAGCGCGTATCTGGTACGGGTCGGCAGCGGCGAGCGAATTTCATGATATGGACTGGCTGACCCAGCATCTTCGCAAAGACGAAGACGTTCAGGTCAGGAGCCTCACCAACGAACAGACAATCCTGGTTCTTGCCGGACCGAACGCCCGCAAGGTCCTGTCGGCCTGTGCAAGGGGCGACTGGTCGAACCACGCTTTTCCCTGGCTGAGCGTTCGCGAGTGTTTTATCGGCTATTCACCTGCAACCGTCATGGCTGTGAGTTTTTCTGGCGAGCTTGCGTATGAAATTCATGTTCCAAATTCATCGCTCTACGCAGCTTATCTTGCGGTTCGAAAAGCAGGAGAACCTTTCGGGTTGTCGCTGTTCGGCGCGCGTGCCGTAGAGGCCATGCGCATGGAAAAGGGTTTTTTCCACTGGAAGGCGGACCTGCTGACTGAGTTCGATCCCTACGAAACCGGGTTGGACCGGTTCGTGAAAATGTCCAAGAGCGACTTTGTTGGAAAAGCCGCCTTGCAGGACCTGATCAACAGAGGTCCTGTCAGGAAAATGGTGACACTGAAACTGGACACCGCACACGCTCCTGCTCACGGAGGTGCCTCACTCATGCTGGACAATACCGTGGTTGGCACCGTCACGTCCGGGGACTGGGGGCACAGGGTCGGTCTGAACCTCGCCTATGCCTTTGTCGAGCCGGAACTCTCGACGCCGGGGACGACCATGCAGCTCGATTTGTGCGGCGACCCAATAGAGGCCACTGTCATACAGCCATCGCCCTATGATCCGGACCATATGCGCATGCGAGGCTGAAACGGATCATCGTCCGCTCATTGGAACTTGATTTCTCAGCTTTGCGGATACCGCTTCAGGACGGCATTTCAAGAGCTTTGCCTGCAAGCCAGACCCGTTCAACCGAGAAGTCCTTACCCAGAAGGACAAGATCAGCCGCCTTGCCTTCCTGCAACCTGCCCAAAGGCTGACCGATGACGTCCGCTGGAATGCTCGTGGCCATCTTCAGGGCCGTCTGCGGATCAAGCCCGACTTGTTCAACCAGGAAACGAACCGATGCAGGCATGTCTATATCAGCGCCGGCGAGCGTGCCGTCGGCAAGTGTCAGTGTTCCGTTTCGCCGGAAAATCTCACGCCCGCCGAGCGTGAAGGATGTGACATCCGTTCCTGTTTGCGACATTGCGTCGGTCACCAGAAACAACCGGCCTGGTCCTGTCTTGGATTTCAGTGCCACCTTGATTGCCACAGGGTCAACATGCACACCATCAGCAATCAGACCCGCGTTCAGGTCACCAAGATCGAGCGCGGCACCAACGAGTCCCGGTTCGCGATGCTGCAACGGGCTCATGGCATTGAACAGGTGCGTAACGCAGTTTGCCCCCGCTTCCGCGATCTGTCTGCAGGCTCTGTAGGAAGCGCCGCTATGGCCGAGACTCACATGAATGCCGGCTTCCGACATGTCCTTGACCTGGTTCTCTGTGACCGTTTCAGGGGCAATCGTAACCATCAGACTTGGAAGAGTTCGCGCCGCAGAAATGTAAAGCTCCAAGTCCTCGGCCGTCATCGGTCTGATCAAATCAGCGTCGTGCGCGCCCTTCCGACCGGCAAAAAGATGCGGACCTTCAAGATGCAGGCCGTGAAAACCGGGAACGCGCGCGGACCATGCCTGGATCGCCAATTCGACGACCTTGCGGGTCGTTTGAGCCGTATCCGTGATCAGCGTGGGTGTCAGCGCCGTTGTTCCAAGCGGTAAATGTGCGGCACAGATCTGCTCAATATCTTCGAGCGTTTCGGCATCGCCAAGCATTAGGCCGCCGCCGCCGTTTACCTGCAGATCAACAAAACCTGCCGAAAGGATACCCTCACCTGCGTTTTCGGGTTTGTAGCCATTCGGTACTTCGGACCGCCCGCAAATTCCGGTAACTTTGCCATCTGCAACAAGAACAGCTGCGTCCTGCCGAAGGGACTCCCCATCAAAGACTTCGCGGCAGATATGTGCGGTGGCGTCCGTCATACGGTCTGGGTTACTTTTTTCAGGTGTTTGGGGACATCCGGGTTGAACCCTCGCTCGCGCGCGAACCATTCTATGAAGGCATAGAATGAAACAATCTGCGTAATTGCGTCGGTCAACGGATGGCCCGCTGCCTCGAACTCAAGACGGTTTGCACGTTTGACCTTGTCCGTTGTCGCAAAAACGACTCCGCCCTGGGTAGCCATGCGGTCGGCAGCCTCCGCCAATCCGTCCTCTGCGGCATCCCTGACACCGAGCACCAGAACCGGGTAGTCATCTTCGACAATCGAAACCGGTCCATGCATGACTTCGGCAGATGAATAAGCTTCTGCGTGGATCTGACAGGTTTCCTTGAATTTGAGCGCCGCTTCATTTGCGACGGCAAGGCCCGGGCCGCGTCCGATCACATAAAGCGAGCCCCGCTTTTCGATCGGGTCCGCCAGCGCGTCCCAGTCCTTGCCGATCGCATTTTCAAAATGATCTGGCACTTCTGCAAGAGCTTTCAAAAGCTCATTGTCACCGCCGATTTCCGCCAAAAGCAGAAGGCCCGCAAGTACGGAATTGACGTATGTCTTGGTAGCGGCAACGCTCTTTTCAGGTCCCGCACAAATATCAATTGCTGATGAAGAGATGCGTGCGAGCGGGCTGTCAGCCGTGTTGGTCAGCCCGACCGACACGGCGCCCTGTTTCGTGGCCGATTCCACAACAGACAATATGTCGGGACTGGCCCCGGACTGGGATATTGATATGACGAGCGCCTGAGCGAGTTGAACATTGCCACCATAAACGGAAGAAACCGAGGGTCCGAGAGATGCCATAGCAAGACCCAGATAAATCTCCGAAGCGTATTTCAGAAAGCTGGCGGCATGGTCGGAGGATCCGCGAGCAACGCTTGCCAGAAAGACAGGTGACCCTGCTTTCGACGCGATCTCGCGTATTTTGGGATGGGCTTCTTTCAGGAGCCGGCGAGCAGCGTCCGGTATTTCCTCGATCTCCCGGCGCATGTGCGTCCGATCGATCTGCGACGTGGTGTCTGACATGGACCTAATTTTCCGCGATTTGAAGTTCGGCGATGAAATCGTAAGCGTCTCCGCGATAGACAGACCGCGTAAACTCAACGACTTGCCCGGAGGCGTGATAGGAGACGCGCTCAATCTTGAGCCCGGCGGACCCAATGGGAACGCCTAGGATTTCGGCATCCGAGTGTTCCAGATTTCTCGCCGAAATACGTTGTATGGCGCGAACCGGTTGCATTCCCGATGTTCGCAAAACGGCATATAGCGACGTTGAAACCAATTCCGGATGAGGCAATACCTTCTCCGACAAGGACGCACGCTCGATTGCCATCGGCGTCATGTCCGCTTTGCGCAATCGGTCGACGCGCGCAACGCGCTGACCGGACGTCAATCCGAGCGTAAAGATTTCTTCCGGCGATGCGGGAAAGAGCCCTCGCCGCAGCCATTCGCTGCTCGCCTCCATTCCCCTTCTCGCCATATCCTCGCTGAACGACGTCAGACTGGAGAGACGCTGTTCAACCTTCTGCACTTTTGGCGCAACGAAAGAACCGCTCCCCCGTTTTTGAACGACGACCTGATCTTCGACGAGGCCTGCGACGGCCTTACGAACTGTGACGCGGGAAAGTTCGGTGATAGCTGCAATTTCACGCTCGGATGGAAGTGGCTCATTTTCTTTCAGCACACCATCGTCAATCGCCTGAAGAATGCGCCGACGCAGCAGCAGATATCTCGGCCCGCTTGACCCGGCAAGCCAATCGCCGTTTTCCAGCATTGAGATGAATTCTGTCATGGAAAGTGGCGCCTCGGCTTAAAAAATAATACCTTTCAGATACCAATTTAAACTCTATCGAAACCGAAAATCAAGTGTTAAAAGAATTTGGTCCATTCAGACATCGTCTGTAACTGAACCCTTCATTTGAACGAAACGCATGAGCTGGCCGTGTCCGGTTCGTGGCGTAAACTCCAGATTTCCCGAGTTTCCGGAACATGAAACTGCCGACAACAGAAGACCGTGACCCCCAATCGATCGGACTATCGCAAAAAACAGACGCCGAGGTTCTATCCCTTCTTCTGGAGCGGCAGGTCGAAGCACTGAAGGCCGCAGCAGATGCCATTCCGCAAATCACGCAAGCCGCGGCGGCCCTGCAACGCGCTGCGGCAGCACAAAACAAGATTGGGTATGCGGGTGCCGGAAGCGCTGGCCTGACCGCGCTTGCAGATTGCCTCGAACTCCCGGGCACGTTCGGATTTCCGCCAGATCGAATGCGAATTCTTTATGCCGGTGGCGCAAAGAATCTCTTGCACCTGGAAGGTACCCATGAAGACGATCAGCAAGCCGGTTCCAACGACTTCGAAGAAGCAGGGCTAGGCAAGGACGATATCCTGATCGGCGTGTCGGCAAGTGGGTCGACCGCCTATACGCTTGGTGTAATCAAGGCAGCGCGAGCTGCGGGAACACACACGATCGGGATTGCCAACAATCCGGACACTCCGATCCTGAATGAAGCAGACCATCCGATCCTTTTGAAAACGCCGCCCGAGATCATTGCCGGTTCGACCCGTCTGGGGGCAGCCAGTGCGCAAAAGGTCGCTCTCAACATGATCTCGACTCTTGTCGCCTTGCGGCTCGGACACGCAGTCCGCGGGCACATGGTCAATCTCGTGGCGGACAATGATAAACTGCGCCAGCGCGCACAACGGATACTGCAGGACCTTACGGATTGCAGTCCTGAACAAGCAGCAGACGCGCTGGAAAAAGCAAACGGCCGCGTGAAAGTCGCCGTCCTGATGCTGAGCGAGGGCCTCGACGTAAGTGGCGCGGAAAACGCACTTGTTCTGAACAACGGAAACCTGCGACCTTTTCTCTGACTACACCATTTGAGTAAGAGAGTGACCAACGCTCCGTGCTGTCAGCGGTCGATAACCAGTTCGAGGACGAGGACGCTTCAAGTCGTTTTTCAGTTGTCAAACAGCTGCGCCAACAGGTGACCTTGCTTAAGCACGCACATTTTCGGGTTTACTAGTCCTGTAATTGGTTGCATATTGGTATTATAATTGGCTGAAATTGTCATGCATCAGGAGCGAAAGAACAGGCAATGATTACCTGTTTCGATATCGGCGGTTCTTTCATACGCCATGGTGAAATGCAGTTGGATGGAACTGTTGCAGAGACCGCACGGGTTGAAACACCAAGAGACAACTGGACGGATTTTATCCATGCGGTGGGCCAGAGCTCGGGAGAGGCCGGATCTCCGATTTCGATTTCTCTTGCAGGCGCTTACGACGAACGAACCGGAATCGCGGATGTCGCCAACATTCCGTGCCTTCACGGTCGATATGTGCAAAGGGAACTGTCGGACGCCTTGAACAGGCCTGTTGCCATTATCAACGATGCAAATGCTTTTGCGCTTGCCGAGGCTGTCGACGGGGTTGGAAATGGAAAGCCGGTTGTTTTCGGAGTGATCCTCGGGTCCGGTGTCGGCGGAGGCCTCGTTATCAACGGTGATCTTGTCAACGGTTTTGGCGGAATGGCCGGCGAATGGGGTCATGGGCCGATTGTTGACCCAACGGCCGGCGGCAAATTCTCTGGCATTGAGCATTATGCCTGCGGCTGCGGTCAGGTCGGATGCGTCGATGCCACTGGCTCCGCACGCGGCATGGAACGCATACATGCGTCGCTGCACGGCAAGACACTTTCCAGCAAGGAAATCACCAGTGCCTGGCACCGAAATGACCCTTCAGGGACCGAAACCGTCGAGGTCTTCACAACACTCCTTTCGCGTGCGTTGTCTGTCCTTGTGAATACGCTGGGACCCGATGTCATTCCGGTCAGCGGCGGATTGTCGAATGACACGAAGCTGCTTGAACTGATCGACAAAAAAACCCGCGCTCTGGTGCTCGCGCACTATTCTGCACCCCTGGTTGTCAGGGGCCAGTTTGCCGAAAACGGCGGTCTGCATGGCGCTGGAATTTTTGCGCGCAGGAACCTTGGGAATGTGCATTCATGATCAGGGTAAATCTGGAGGTTTGCGTCGATACAATTGAGGGCGCCGTGATTGCCGAAAAATACGGAGCTGACAGAATTGAACTGTGCGCCGCACTTTCGGAGGGCGGGTTGACGCCATCTACAGGCCTGATGAGCGCCGCCTCTGAGCTTTCGGTTCCTGTTTACGCAATGATAAGGCCGCGTTCCGGCAACTTCAGCTATTCAGAGGCTGAAAAGTCATTGATGCTGCGTGATATCCAGATCGCGGAAGACACGGGCCTGGACGGTATCGTGATCGGTGCTGTCAGTCCCGAACGCCGTCTGGATCTTGACTTTTTGTCAGCGGCGCTCGGCAGAACCAGACTACCCGCCACGCTGCACCGCGCCTTCGACACCCTGACCGATGTCTCCGCTGGTGTTGAAGATGCCGTTGGACTGGGCTTTGAAAGAATCCTGACTTCAGGGCACGCCTTGCGTGCCGAGCTGGGTCTCGACATTCTTGCAGAAACCGTCAGCTGTGCCAAAGGACGCCTTTCGGTTATGGCCGGTGCCGGCATCACTTCGGAGAATGCATCGATGATCCTCTGCAGATCCAGGGTCGACGAACTTCATGCTTCCTGCTCTGTCCAGCATCCTCCCTCCCCCTCAGACGGAGTGGAAACGCGCCTGGGTTTTGTTCCGACATCTGGTTTAATGTCCACCAGCGCGAAGTCTGTTCAAGCGCTTCGGGCGGCCGTTGAAAACTCGTTCACCAACAGTGACTAGAATTTTTTTGCCTGATTTAAACCACAAATGGTGTCACGAACCGGCAACATTTCCTCATTGTTGCCCTGCATCGCCAGCTACCTAATTAACGTTACGAAAAGTTTTTAGATTGCCCAACAATTTAATTACAGGTACGCTTATCCACGTTTTTAGAAACGAACTCTTTGCCAGTTAAAGCATCAGCATTCGTGTTGCTTAGTTAATTTTAACAGGAGGATTTAGGTCACGTCGCGGTGATTAACCTTGAATGACCGGCCGCGAACCCCAAATATTAATGAAATGTAAATGAAAACACCGAAAAATGTGATGTTCATTACACTCAAAAAGCAGAATGTGGTGCGATAATGGCAAAATCGTGACCGCGCAGCGTGGGGCGCACGCACACTAAACTGATATAAACATTGCGGAAAAGAGTCGAAACAGACCGGATCTGCAAGTGCCCCGAGCGCGGTAATAACAGTTGTATTAGCCTTGGGAGGCGAACATGCAACGGAATACCAAAGCAGGAACATTTGCGCTTGGCCTCATCCTTGCCCTGGCAGGGGGCGCAGTTGCCGAACAACTTCCTCAGGAAACAATTACGTTGCCGGAGGACCGTCTTGCGGTAACAGTCGCGTCGGCCACAGTGGACCAGACAGATCCGCTGGAAAGCGAATTGACCATATGGGTCGGTGAAATCGAACTTGACGGCAAAAATGTCGTCTGGGTCGAGCTGATCGATTCCTATGGAGAAGTGATTTACGATTCCGAGGTGAATACCAACGAAACGCATTTGCTTCCGGATGGTCGGGCTGTTGTTGTCCGAGCCATGGACCAGGAGACGGTTGTTGCCGGCAAGGACGAATCACGGCTGGTGACAGAAGGAGCTCTGATGGTTACGCGACGTGTCGTCAATGACGGCACGGAAGCAACCACTGTCGAGTTAATTGAAACCGAGAACGAACCGATCAAGCGTGGAACAATGCTTCAGGTTGCGGATTTCGGCCAATCCGTCTGGGACAAGGTCGTAGCCTTTTTTGATGCGGCAAAAATTCGTGTCGAAGTCGCCTGGAATTGGCTGGTCGATTCATTGCAGGCCTGACCCTTCAATTCAGCCAGACACATTTTTAGTGTTCAATCGGGTCCGTTCCAAGAACGGACCCTTTTTTTGCCGGCACCCAATGCCACGCACAAGCTGTTGCATTCGCCAATCTACGGAATTTATTTAATTATTTCATCGCCCGGCGTGATCCGCCTTCTTTTCTCCGCCGTATTCGCTTGAGAAAACGGAGAAAATTTTGCTGGCCGCAAGTCCCTGCGGACTATCCAGATCAATAAAAAAAAGGATCGATCATGCGGATTGCCGTTATCGGCTCCGGAATTTCCGGAAACAGTGCAGCCTGGGCCCTGAGCAAAAACCACGATGTGGTGTTGTATGAAAAGCGGGAAAGGGCTGGCGGGCACAGCGCTACGGCTGACATCGACTATGACGGCACTCATATTTCGGTAGATACGGGTTTCATTGTCTACAATGAACGCAATTATCCCAATTTCACCGCCCTTCTCAATTATCTCGATGTCGAGACCGAAATAAGCGACATGAGTTTCGCGCTTTCGGCAGACAATGGAAAACTCGAATGGTCGGGCGACTCGCTCAACACCGTATTCGCGCAGAGATCCAATCTGTTGTCGCCGCGTTTTCTGGTCATGTTGAAAGACATTTTCCGTTTCAACAAGCAGGCGGTGAATGATCTTCATTCCGGACGGTTATCGGGAGAAACACTGGGTGGATACCTGGAGAATAACCGATACTCGGAGGGTTTCACCAACGATTACCTCCTGGCAATGGGCGCTGCGATCTGGTCGACGCCGATTGATGAAATGCGCGCCTACCCTGCAGAGAGTTTCGTTGCCTTCTTCGAAAACCATCGCCTGCTGTCATTTGAAACAACACTTTGGCGAACGATTTCGGGTGGCAGCAGAAATTATGTGAACCGTTTGCTGGCACCGCTCGCAGGAAAAATAAGGCTGGGATGCGCCGTCACCGAAATTCTTCGCAACGACGGCAAGGTCCAGGTGAAGGATCGTTCCGGTCATACCGATGAATTCGACCAAATCATCCTTGCAAGTCACACCGATCAGAGCCTGGCAATGCTCGGTGACGCCAGTCCGGCCGAACGCGAAATTCTGGGTGCCATCAGATACCGACCCAACGAGGTTTATCTTCATCGGGACGAGAACCTGATGCCAAAAAGAAAGAAAGTCTGGTCGTCGTGGAATTACATGTCGGATCGGGAAGCGGGAAAGACGCGCGATGTAACCGTCAGTTACTGGATGAACCGGTTGCAGAACATCGCTCGCGACAAATCCGTGTTCGTGACACTCAATCCCTTTGAGGCGCCACAAGAAGACAAGACCTTTGAGAAATATGTCTATGATCATCCGCAGTTCGACGCGCGTGCACTGAGCGCGAAAAGGCGGCTGGATGAAATTCAGGGGGTCAACAACACCTGGTTCTGCGGCGCCTGGAATGGCCATGGTTTCCACGAAGACGGTCTCGCATCGGGGCTGGCTGTCGCCAGACAACTGGGTGCCAAACTGCCGTGGAAAACCTCCAGTGCACCGACAGAGTTTAGGGAAGCTGCCGAATGACGGCGAAGCCCTCAAATACCGTTTGCGATAACGGACCGGCGCCGGGCCGGGCAGCTTCGCTTTACCCGGGTAAGGTCATGCATCATCGCATGAAGCCCAAAGTACACCGGTTCAGCTATTCGGTATTTACGCTTCTGATAGATCTGGACCAACTCGATGCGGCGCGACGCTTGAGCAGATGGTTTTCGGTCAATCGCTTCAATCTGCTGTCATTTCACGAGCGTGACCACGGACCCAGAGATGGATCAAGTCTCAGACGACACGTGGAAAACGTGCTTCAGCAAAAACTTGTTGCAAAGCCTTCAAGGATCCTTTTGCTCGCGTATCCAAGACTCCTTGGTTACGGCTTCAATCCGCTCAGTGTCTTTTACGCGTACGATGAAAATGATCATCTCTTGGCAATCGTTTATGAGGTTCGCAACACCTTCGGCGGGTTACATACATACGCCCTTCCCGTGGAACCGGGTCAGTTCAGTGAAGCGGGTGTTCGCCAGAACCAGCGAAAGGAATTCTACGTTTCACCGTTCATCGGCATGGAACAGGAATATCACTTTCGAATGTTGCCCCCCGGCGAAACCGTCAGGGTTCGAATACTCGAAAAAGACCGGCAGGGACCGCTTCTATCCGCGACATTTTCCGGCAAGGCCGTGCCACTGTCCTCAAGCTCTATCTTAAAGGAATGCATTCGGGTTCCATTTCTTACAGCGAAGGTGATCTTGGCGATCCACTGGCAAGCCTTTAAAATCTGGCTCAAGCGTGTACCATTCCATCCTCGACCAGCTAAAAACAAACCCCAGGCCGGACTGGGAGAGCGTGAAATGACGCTCGCTTCTGACAAATGAGTTTTCAAGAGGTTTTGCGATGAGTGAGCCTGTTGTTCTGAACAGAGACAATTTGCGCAAGGAGTTAAAAGGCACTCCCCGCCTCGCCCGCATGGCAGCCGGACTTGCGCTCAAAATTCGGTATGGAACGCTCGAGATCGGATTTCCCGACGGCCGGACATTCCGCATTCACGGACGTGAGGATGGACCGAACGGCGTTCTTCACATTCACGACTGGCGCTTTTTCCGCATGGTGGTCAAGGCAGGGGATGTCGGCGTCGGGGAAGCGTTCATGGCCGGATACTGGTCCTCGCCCGACGTGACAACGTTTCTTGAAGTGTTCTGCATCAATCAGGAATCGACGCTGGAAGCGATTCAGGGAAAGCCATTGACCCGCCTTCTCCTTTCTGCCCGACATTGGCTGAATTCCAATACCCGGCGCGGGTCCAAGCGAAACATTTCGGCGCATTATGACCTTGGAAACGCGTTCTACAAGAAATGGCTCGATCCGTCGATGACCTATTCATCGGCGATTTACAGCAACGAGACCAACAACCTGGAGCAGGCACAAACGGAGAAGTATGCGTCCCTGGTAAGGCAAACCGGAATCGAACCGGAACACTCGGTCCTGGAGATCGGGTGCGGCTGGGGCGGTTTTGCAGAACATGTAGCAAAAACGGTCGGGGCGCATGTTCGCGCGCTGACGATATCGCAAGAGCAATTCGAATATGCAAGTGAACGTATCTTCAAAGCCGGCCTCAATGAAAAAGTGGACGTCGTGTTTCAGGACTATCGCGATGAACGCGGAGTTTTCGACCGGATTGCCTCAATCGAGATGTTCGAGGCAGTTGGTGAAAAATATTGGACGACCTATTTTGATCAGTTGTCCAGATGTCTGAAACCCGGTGGAAAGGCAGGACTTCAGATCATAACGATCCAGGACAAGATGTTTGAAGACTACAGGCGCGGCACGGATTTCATTCAGCGCTACATATTTCCAGGTGGCATGCTGCCGCCACCGGGAAAACTCGTCGAAATCGGCAAATCTCTTGGACTGGACCTGGCAGAGCAGAAGATTTTCGGCCAGGACTACGCCCGTACGCTCGCGGAGTGGCGGCAACGTTTCTGCCAATCCTGGCCGCAGATACGCCCTCTTGGTTTCGACGAACGGTTCAAGCGACTTTGGGAGTTCTACCTCCACTATTGCGAAGCCGGATTTCGCGCCGGGAACATTGACGTCAGACAGATGGTGTACGTCAAAGCTCCCTGAGGACGTTCCTGTTGCAGAGGAACATCCGGGCCGGCTCTTATCCGGCCCGGTGTTTCTTGTTCCAGCCGGTTGTTCTTGCAACAAGTGAAAAATAGGCGCGATACGGCAACAGCCCCAACGCTTTCAGTTGTCTGACGAAAGCTTTGGGAAACGCGATTTCGAAGCGTGTGGGGTGTTTCATTCCGTCCAGGATTTCCCTGGCAGCCTCGCCGGTTGTGATGAGATGCGGCATCGGGAACGGATTGGATCGCGTTGCCGGCGTATCGACAAATCCCGGATTGATCAGCTGGATGCGAATACCGGCCAGGTCGAGATCGAACTTCAGCGATTCTGCAAAATTGATTAGCGCGGCCTTGGACGCGCCATAGGCCGCAGATGTCGGCAGCCCCCTATATCCGGCCACTGAAGAGACTATGGCAATCTGCCCACGTCCCCTCTCCTTCATTGCGTCGATTGCCGGAAGGACGACATTGACGGTACCCATCAGGTTCACGTCGAAGCTCGTCCGAAATGCCTCTACATCTGCATTTAGACCGTCCTGTGGCAGATAGATCCCGGCATTTGCAACAAGCAGAGCTACGCCGCCAAATTCCTGTTCGATAGCGTTACAGTGGTCCTTCATCAGCTGCGTGTTTCGAACATCACCTGGAAGCGCGATTATCTCTCCCGGCATTTCCTGAGCCTTGCAGCTGAGCTCCTGCAGTGCCTTTTCTGAACGTGCGGTTACAACAACCCGCCATCCTTCATTGGCTAGATCGAGCGCAAGCGCATGACCGATACCGGAGCTTGCTCCGGTAACCCATGCAACTCCGTGCGACGGATGCGCTATAAATTTTCTCTGAGGCAATAACGATCTCCTTGGCCTTTGCAGTGTCTACGCAAAAGACATGGAGTGCGGATTTGTTCTTACCGCATAAATGGAGCAAACCACCTGCCGACAGGACCAGTCAGCTCAAGGCGTCCAGCGGTGACCGCAAAACAGATGCAGTCTTCGCCTTCATCGGCGATTGGCTTGTGGTCGACATCATCATCCGCAAATGCGACGTCGCCGGCAACGTAGTGACCGTCATCGTCGCGAAAACCGCCTTGCAGAACGAGCGTCAGCTCCGTCCCGTGATGGGTGTGGGACGGCATGGCACGACCTGCGCGCACCCAGAGCAGACTGGTTGCACAGCCGTCAATCTCGCCGAACTTGCATTCCTTCACACCGGGTAAAAGCGCTTTCCAGGGAAGGCCTTCCATGGAGTTTCCGACAATTGATCTCAGGGATTGTGGCAGACCGGTACTGTCATTCGCGATCGGCTCGTTGTCGTTCGAGAATGGCGTCTCATCGTCGAAAATGGCAGAAAGCGACGTGTCCCTGTCACTCAAGGCTACGGGATCAGCATCGCCCAGGCTTACGCCGCCGAGGCTTTCCAGAGACGAGACATAACCACGGTTCAGGTCGCTGAGTTCGAGGTGCGCTCCAACCAGCGCCTGTGCAGGATAAGACAGCGTTCCGGCCGCATACCCGGCCAGCAGCTCATCCATCCCGGTCACATTTTTTTCCATTTTCGCTCTCATCAAGCTCCAAACACCATCTTTGCACTAACGCCGATACGCCGTGCAAGGTTTTCTAGATCATCATTTACACTAAAAATATTGAAATTTGAATTTTCATCTAGGGGGTTTGAAGAACAACTCCATGCTCACTTTCAATCGTTTTGCGGAAAAATCATCAGAAAAACGTACCTGTCGCTGGCATTCCTCCGACGAGCCCTTAAATTGCAAACTTGATCCCGGATGCAGCTCCCATTAGCGTCCGGAGCCCATTGAATCTTATCTGGCCATGCCTTGTTTTCTGTCCAGATCAGCCAGGATTGAAAGAATGACTGTGTCCGCTTCCGTTGTCGATGCGATTGGCAATACGCCGCTGATCCGCCTGAAAGCCCTTTCCGAAGAAACCGGTTGTGAAATCCTGGGCAAGGCTGAATTCATGAACCCGGGTCAATCGGTCAAGGACAGGCCTGCCAGACAGATGATTCTGGAGGCAGAAGCGCGGGGCGATCTTAAACCGGGCGGCGTCATCGTGGAAGGTACCGCCGGAAACACCGGAATTGGTCTTGCCCTGGTTGCCAGCGCCAGAGGCTATCGGACCGTGATCGTGATGCCGGATACACAGAGCCAGGAAAAGAAGGACATGCTGCGCCTGTGTGGTGCGGAGCTTGTCGAGGTTCCAGCCAAGCCTTTCAAGGATCCGAACAACTATCAGCACGTGGCGCGACGTCTGGCCCAGGAAATGGCAAAGACCGAACCCAACGGCGTTATCTTTGCAGACCAATGGAACAATCTCGATAATCGCAAGGCACACTATCTCACCACCGGTCCGGAAATACTGGCACAGACAGGTGGGCGTGTGGATGCGTTCATTTGCGCGGTCGGTTCGGGTGGAACGCTTGCGGGTGTTTCCAAATACCTTCAGGAAAACAAACCCGGTGTTGTCATTGGTTGTGCCGATCCTCGCGGCGCTGCAATGCAGTCGCTGTTCACGACGGGCGAAGCGGTGGCTTCTCAAGGTGGCTCGATATCCGAAGGCATCGGACTTGGACGCAAAACACCGATTGTTCAGGACGTCAAGGTGGATCATGCTTACACGATCGATGACGCCGACGCCGTGCCACTGGTCTTTGACCTCGCCGAAAAGGAAGGCCTGTTGCTCGGGGGGTCCACGGCGATCAATCTAGCCGGAGCACGAAAGCTGGCAGCTGAACTTGGCCCTGGAAAAACCATCGTCACCATTTTGTGCGACCACGGCACCCGTTATCAATCCAAGCTTTACAACCCGGACTTCCTGCGGTCTAAGAACTTGCCGGTGCCGGAGTGGCTGGAGCGAAAGACTACCATTCAGGCGCCTTTTGCCTGAATGGAAGATTGCGCGGTATGAGAACACATGGGGCAAGCTGACCCGACCCTCGCCAAAGATGGAGCCGACGCCAAAGCGGTGATCCAGGATGCGGTCGTCGATGTCAGCATCCTGGATGTCATGGCCAACAATCTCGGCCTTGTTGCTGCGTTTGTTGCCGCCATGTATATCGTCGCGGGCGTCTGTGCCGTTCGTGAAATCATGAATTCCCGGACATCGCAGGGTTCGGTTGCCTGGTTGCTGTCGCTGTTCTTCCTGCCTTATCTCACCGTTCCGCTTTATTTCGTGTTCGGCTGGAAGTCATTCGCCGACTATGCCCGGATACAGACACTGCTCGGCCGGGCAGAACGGGCGAGACGTGCTGACGAACTCGGGTTGACCGATCACGAAGAAACACGCGACTGGCCGGTCCTCACGCGAGTTGCCGGCGTGCCGTTTCTGGCCGGCAATACTGCAGATCTTCTGATTGATGGCGATGCGACGTTCACTGCGATCAAGGATGCGATTGCACGCGCCGAACAAGTCATATTTTTCCAGTTTTTCGCGATTGAAGACGATGGCCTCGGGCGCGAAATGGCCGATGCACTGATCGCAAGGGCGCAAGACGGACTGAAGGTCTATCTTCTTTACGACGACGTCGGAAGCCACGCCCTTTCAAGAGACTTTCTCTCCAAGCTCAAGAATGCGGGCGTCGAAGTGTGCGGCTTCAACGAGAATCACAAGTTTCTGCGTCTCTTTGGGCCGATGCGTCTGAATTACAGGAACCATCGGAAACTGGTCGTAACCGATTTCCGTGAAGCCTTCGTCGGCGGACACAATGTTGCCGATCAATATGTGGGACGCAACAAATGGTTCGGTCACTGGCGCGACACTCACGTCAAGGTGGAGGGCCCGGCAGCGGTTGCGTGTGCGCTTTCCTTTGTCGAGGACTGGCTCTGGGCAAGCGGCGAGCGGATCGAGCTGCCGCAGGTCCGGGATATTCCCATGCCGGGAGACGAGGCCGTTCTGGTCATGCCGACCGGGCCAGCAGACAAACTGGAAGAATGTGCCCTGGCCTTTGTTGAGGCAGCCGCCAGAGCCAAGGAACGCCTTTGGATCACGACACCCTACCTCGTGCCGTCTCTGGACGTACAGACTGCACTGGCGGCAGCCGCGATGCGCGGTGTCGATGTGCGTATCTTGCTCCCGGAAAAACGGGACCACTGGACCGTCTGGCTGGCGAGCCACGCCTATGAGGACACGCTCGTACAGCGAGGGGTAAAGGTCTATCGCTACACGGATGGATTTCTGCATCAGAAAGTTACGCTGATGGACAATGATCTTGTATCGATCGGGACAGTGAATTTCGACAACAGATCATTTCAGATCAATTTCGAACTCACGCTGTGGTTTACGCACGAACGTATGATCGGGAACGTCGAAACGATGCTCGAGACCGATTTCCAAAGTTCGAAACTGACGTGGCCCGACGCTTTCCGCTCAAGAAGCTATGCTTTTCGCGTCTTTGCCCAGGGTGCGCGCCTGCTGTCACCGATCCTTTAAGGGCTTCGTGAAAACGAAAATGACACTACACCTATAAATTACACTTTTCGTTTAAATCTATTTTAACGCGATCTTTTCATGGTCCTCCCGGTCATTTTCCGAATGAGGTTTTCATGAAACTGATTTTGAGCTTTCTGTTTGTGTTGATGCTGGGACCTGGACTGTTCTTTATGGACGGTGCAATTCTCAAAGACATCAAGTTGAAGTCCGAGACACTTTCCCCCGCCAATGTCCCAACCTCCGATCGGAGGTGCCGCTCGAAACTCTATCTGTTTCAAAGCTGCAGTTTTGACTATACCGACAATCAAAAGGATCTGGATCAGTCATACTTCTTCATGTCGTTCGGCCCTCCCGAAACACTTGTTTTGTTGAGAGGAACCAAATCTGGAGTCCTGACCTCCGATGTGGGGCAGGACTATCTTTGGAACAGGATCCTGACAATTCTCCTTTTTCCAGGCCTCGCTCTCTGGGCGCTGGTGAAATATCTGGGTAAAACGCGGCAGCACGCTGCACCACCACTGCAGCAAGCGAGGCATGTTCCTCCGCATGTTCCAACCCATTCAGGAGGTCATCCGGCAAACCGTGCCACTTTCGGTAAACGACGTTGACAGACTGAAGCGCCCGGCGTCTAAGAAAGATTGTAGGGCGAACAGATCGATCTCGTGGAACAATGTCATGTTTGCCGGATGTCTCCATCCTCCTCACCTTCACTGCCGCGGGCCTGATCCTGACGATCACGCCAGGTCCCGACATGACGCTGTTTTTGAGCAAAGCGCTGACACAGGGCAGAAAATCTGGACTTGCATCCGTGCTGGGGGCAACATGCGGCCTGATTGTCCACACCGTGCTCGCGGCAGTCGGTGTGTCTGCACTTCTGGCAGCATCCGACCTTGCCTTTACGGTCCTGAAAATCGTGGGGGCCGCCTATCTCATCTGGCTCGCCTTCCAGGCCATAAGGAATGGATCGTCTCTGACTGTGGACCCTGTCAGCGTTCCGCAACAATCCTTCAGTCGAGTGTGGCTTCAAGGACTGGGCGTCAACATTCTCAACCCCAAGATTGTCGTCTTCTTCGTGACGTTTCTTCCCCAGTTCGTAAGTGCTTCTGATCCAAACGCCACCGGCAAACTGTTGTTTCTGGGAACATACTTCGTTGCACTCTGCCTGCCTGTTTGTGTCTTGATGGTTCTGGGCGCAAGTGCGTTCACGAAGTTCCTTAAATCCTCCCCTTCGTTCATGCGTGCGTTTGACTGGGCGTTTGCAGGGATTTTGGGCAGTTTTGCGTTCAAGTTGCTGATGGCACAGGCGAACAACTGAATACCAAAGGGGAATTTGGATGGACACTCAGGTTGCAATTGTCGGTGCCGGGCCAGCGGGACTTGCTGCCGCATTGACGCTTTCCCGGTCGATGATCAAATCGATTGTCTTTGACAAAAATACTCCTCCGAGAAACGCGTCGTCTCCCTTCATTGCAGCGCTTCCCGGGTTCGACAGGAATACGCCTGCTGATGTCCGAGACACCATTCATCGCGACATTGTCTCGTATCCCTACGCACATTTTGAGCAAACGGGTATCACCGGCATCCGACGCGAGGCCGATGGATTTACGCTTTCAAGGGATGACGGTTCGTTGTTGACGGCCGAATTCGTTCTGCTTTCGACTGGAATGGTTGACCTGCTCCCGGAACTTGGCGGCATTGAAGAATGCTGGGGCCGCAGTGTTATCAACTGCCCTTTCTGTCACGGAATCGAGTGGCACAACAAACGATGGGGAATTTACGCGCATCGCCAAGACGTCATCGATGCTGCCGAGGTCTACCGGAACTGGAGCGATGACCTGCATTATTTTATCGGTCCGGACATATTCGTGACGCCAGAGCGAATTGAACAGGTTTCCCGGTTGAGTACAGCCATCTACCATGAGTTGCCGATCAATTTGCGAGCCGAAAACGGTGCATTGACCCACATCGAAATGCCAGGCGGAGAGACAATTGACCTGGATTGCCTGTTGATTTTCCCCTTCCAGCAGCAGACCGGTCTTGTTACATCACTCGACATTTCCATGACCGATGCAGGCTATGTCGACGTCGATGCAGGCTTTCGCACATCTGTTCGCGGTCTCTATGCTGCGGGCGATCTCGTCTATCCGGGTCATCAGAACACACCGACTGCGCTTCACATGGGCAATCTTGCCGCCGCAACCATCGTGATGGATTATTGCTGCCTGAAATGATGTAAAATCCAGAGGTCGTGTTTTGGGGCCAAGTTATCCTTCCAACCATCTTCCATTCTGCAGGAGACTTCTATGACCACACCATTGTTTCGTGACGATGCCTACCTGCGTACGTGCGAAGCGGAAGTCGTGGGTGTGAATGAACGCGGAGGTATCGTGCTTGACCGCACTGTCTTCTACGCAACAGGTGGCGGGCAACCGGGCGACAGGGGCCACCTGGAATATTCCGATGGCAGCCGGACAGAGATTTTCACGACCGTGTTCGATGACAACAAGACCACGATCGTTCACGTACCTGCAGAAAATCAACCGCTTCCGGAACCAGGCACCCGTGTTACCGCACATGTCGACTGGGCTCGCAGATATCGTTTGATGCGTGTTCATACCGCACTTCATCTTCTGTCTGTTGCACTGCCCTATCCTGTAACAGGCGGACAGATCGGCGATTCCGAAGGCCGACTCGATTTCGATATGGGCGACGAAACAATCGACAAGGAAATCTTGCTGAGAACACTGACCGAATTGGCGGCCGGTGATCACGACGTCACCACCGAGTGGATTATGGATGGGGAACTCGACGCCAACCCGGGTCTGGTCAAGACCATGTCGGTCAAACCGCCCAGGGGATCCGGACGGGTAAGACTTGTCAGGATCGGAGCGGATGTCGACCTGCAGCCTTGCGGTGGCACGCATGTTTCCAGTACTTCGGAAATTGGTGACCTTGCCCTCGGCAAGACCGAGAAAAAAGGCAAGCAAAACAGGCGGGTCCGCATACGCCTGAACGATTGAGCAGTCTTCAGGAGACACGAATATGCAGCTGACAGGAAGTTGCCATTGCAAGGCGGTTGAATTCCGTTTGGAAAGCAAGACCCCCTACCCTTACATGCGCTGCTACTGTTCGATATGCCGAAAGATTGGTGGCAGCGCAGGTTTTGCGATCAATCTCATGGGAGATGCGGCAAGTCTCAAGACCAGCGGAGAGCAATCCAAACTCGTCTACAACGCGTTGATAGACGGCACTCGGAGCCCTGCCGAACGACATTTCTGCAAGGTTTGCGGCACACATTTGTGGGTTTGGGACCCCCGCTGGCCCGGGCTCCTGCACCCGCATGCCGGCGTCATCGACACCCCCTTGCCAAGGCCGCCGGAAACCGTCCATATCATGCTTGAATACAAGCCGGACTGGATCGGGGTTCCGGAAGGACCCAACGACATCCATTTTGGGAAATATCCTGATTTGTCCATTGAAGAGTGGCACAAATCAAAAGGACTATACGAAACTTAAGGAGCTGTAATGTCCGACCATCCTCTTGTTTCAACTCAATGGCTGGCCGACCATCTGGAGTCTCCCGATCTTGCGGTCATCAACGCCTGGATGCCCCCCGTGACCCATCCGGACGCACCACCTGTCTATCCAAACGCGCATGTTCCTGGCGCCGTATTTTTCGATGTGAATGAAATCTGCGACAAGACCTCAGACCTGCCCCACATGTTGCCGCAACCTCATGTGTTTTCATCAGCGATGCGCAAACTCGGTATCGGGGACGGGCAAACGATCGTCGTCTATGATGATTTTGGTTTCTATTCCGCGCCACGTGTCTGGTGGACCTTGCGTACCATGGGGGCCGAGCGCGTATTCGTGCTTGATGGCGGCTTTCCGAAGTGGCGAGCAGAAAACAGGCCGGTAACGGACGATGTTCCGCGAAAACCTCAAAGCCATTTCACCTCAAGGCTCAATCATGGCGCGGTTGCCGACCTTGCTGAAATTCGAAACACCATCCGGGCCTCTTCCAGGCAAATTCTCGACGCAAGATCCGTAGACCGCTTTTCGGGCGTGGCTCCCGAGCCGCGTGCCGGGCTCAGATCCGGGCACATGCCGAGTGCGCTCAACCTGCCCTTCACGCGGTTGATCAATGAAAGCGGCACGTTTCGCACCAAGGACGAGTTGAAGCAGATATATCAGGAAGCCGGGGTGGACCTGGAAAAGCCCGTCACAACGACATGTGGATCCGGTGTGACCGCCGCGATCCTGACACTTGGCCTGACGGTCCTGGGATCACGGGATCTTGCGCTTTACGATGGCTCCTGGACCGACTGGGGTGGAAGAGAAGATACCGAAATCGTTTCCGACCCATCCTGAGTTGCCTCAAGGGCAAACCGGCCAATTCCGGAGACGAAATTCATTCACCGGCCTGGGGAACGCTCGCATTGTTCGATGCCTGCTTGCTTCTGTTGCCGAGACGAATGAGGAAATCTCCCCTTGTTCCTTCAAGGTGGTGACCAGGCCAAATCTCCAGTTCCGAGCGCAGGTCCCCTACCGGGTGCTCCCGGAGGATCTGGCGCCGGATGGACTTTTCAATTCTGCGCCGCCCCATGCCAAACACATCACACATTGCCCCCCGGGAAAGCAGATGTGCTTCTGAACCGTGCACACGGCTTGAGACATAACCGTTCAGATGCAGGCCTATTGCATCTGAAATCCTGCCGATCTTTGCCCTGTCATGCCCTTTGCTTACGAGGTGATGTTTGCAGCGTTCTGCGCCATAAACGACAAAGCAGCACTCCCTGGGTTCCGAGCTTCTGCCCTTGGCCAATCCCACGTCGTGAAGAATGGCCGCTGCAAACAGCACTTCCCGGTCGACAGCAATGTTTTGATGTCCACCGATCAGCATGGCCCAGTAGTAGGTTCGCCAACTATGGCGCATCAACTCAACATTCTGAACGTCGTCCGCGAAATCGAATGCGTCACGAACAAGAGCGGTGTCGGGTGGCTGTAACCCTTCCAGATCGGTCCCATATGCGTTTATGAGTCCCAGTTGTGCCATGGTTACATCCTTGATTTCGAATGCGGCCATTCGAGCAAGATTGACCAGTACCTTGACTTTCTCCGGACGCGTCAGCCGTCCCCTGCTGAAACGTCCGGTGCGTTTTCCCCACTGAACGGTACCCATGAACGCGTCCTTTTCAGGTCTCTCGCAAAACGCTTCCATTCCCGCCTCCATTTTTTTGTACCGTATTGCACAAAAATAGACATGTCGATCTTTTTATGCGAATTGGTAAAAAATGAAAACGGAAACGAGACGCGGGCGGCCACGCAAATTTGACGAGGACGTAACCCTCGATCAGGTCATGCAGGTATTCTGGAGGAATGGCTACGCGGCAACGAGCCTCGATCAGATCGCCGAGGCTACCGGATTGAACCGGCCAAGCCTTTATGCTGCCTTTGGCAGCAAGAAAGACATGTATCTGAACGTCATCAGTCGATTTGCAGATCGCATGCACGTTTATTTGGCCGAAGCTGGCCAGCAGACCGCGGGTGCCAATCCTCGACTCAAGGCTATTCTGATCGCCGCGATAGATCTTTATACAGGTCAGACCGATCTCACGGATGCCCCCTACGGGTGCCTGGCAATATCAACCCTTCAGACCGAGTCGCCCCGGGATTCTGAGTTTAAAGAGGCCCTGACCGTCGTCATCGCGCGCATGGACAAGGGGTTTGCCAGTCTGATTCGTCACGAAACCAAAGGCTCGATGACGGAGCAAGAAATCTGCACCGCCGCTCAGCATCTTGCATTGATCTTGCACGGGCTGTCGATACGCGCGCGTGCTGGTGAAACACCCAATGTTTTGAAGAGGCTTGCGGAAAGTGCCGTCGACAAGATCATTCCCTTTTCGAACGGAAACTGACCCGGGCATGAACGCGTGAATACCCGGCCATGATCTTGGCGCAGCCGACTTGGTCTATGCGAGGAATGTTGCTGCCAGTTGGTCGCACAAGGCAGCAACCCACCAGCAATGTTTGAACCGATTGATGAACCGATCGGAATGATCCCGGTCCCGAGGTTACCTTGCCCGTCGTTTTGACACATTGGGCAAGGCAAATTGTGAACCAGCTTGACGTTCAGGATCGACAGTAACTAGGCTTTCGGTTGATCAGATCATGCCCAGTGGGCCCTGCCTCGAACATTGCTCGTTTCACCAAGCAGCAAGGAAATTGAAATGACATTTCAATTGGTGGGCAGCGGCCCGGAAATTTATGAAAAGGTCATGGTACCGTTGTGGTTCGGAAGATGGGCAGAAGCTCTTGTTGACAAGCTTTCGCTGCAAGCATCCGAGAACGTCCTTGATGTTGCCTGCGGAACCGGCGTCACGACAAGGTTGGCGAAGTCCAAGGTCGGACCAATGGGGCGGGTCGATGGCGTCGACATAAATGCTGCCATGCTCGCCAAAGCAAAAGAAATCGCAGATGGGCTCGACATCGGGTGGATCGAGAGTGACGTCAACGACATTGGATTACCCTCCGCCAGCTACGATGTGATCCTGTCGCAACACGGGTATCACTATTTTCCAGACAAGCCGGCAGCGCTCAGCGAATTTCGTCGATTGCTCTCCTCAGGTGGAAGGATGGCTGTTTCGATCTGGGATGGTCACAGCCCATACACTCACGCGATATGTCGTGCTATTGAGAGGTTTGTTTCACCCGAAATTGCCGAAAAGCAGCGCTCTCAAAGAGAAACTCCCTCCACCGACGAGTTGATCGCACAATTGACCAGCGCCGGATTTTCCAGGGTCTCAGTCCACAGGCAGGAACTGATGATTGATGTGCCGCTGGCAGAAGAATTTGTCCCCCTTCATCTTGGTTCAATGCCAATCGCAGGCGCCTTCATGGCGCTTGACGATGATGCCAAACAGGACCTTGTCAATGATGTGTCAAAGTCACTTGCCGCGTATGTCCGGGGTAACCGGTTGGTCTATCCGGATGCTGTGAACGTGGCACTTGGATACAGGTAACCAGTTTGGCCAACCCGTAACCGTTCGGAGGAGCCATTGTCTTCGTCTGGCCCAATGAAGACTTCCGCCAAAGATGAGACGAACGACAGGTTTGAGGCGTCAGTTCGGCTATTCACCGCTTTTCACCATACTCCCAAGCGCAATTTTCGCGGCGATAAATCCACACGGTAAATATTCAGACGAAGCAGAGCAAAAAACTAGAGCGCACCACACTCGTGCAAAATCATATCTACCCGTTCGGAAACCCGTACCCGCGGCAACTCTCTTTTTGTATACCCCAGATCATCCAAAGCGCGATTGATACGATGATATTCTTGAACCGCCATGCTGAAATCATGCCTGCGCTCTTCATCTCTCGCAAAGAGTTCTCTCCAAGGCGGAACAACGAAGACTTTTTTCGCGTAAGGCCTCTTTCCGCCGAGTATTTCCCTCGCCGCCTGGCCGCCCGCACATTCCAAGGCAACAGCAGCGTCAATGAGCCCCCTGTCAAAGAAAACAAGGCCTTCTGAGGGATCAGCTGATTTTAAGTCGGACTGCGCCATTTCGATGGCGCGCTGCGCGAATGCCCTTGTATCAACCCATGGCAAGGCCTTGCCGTCACCAGCGATTTCTTCCGAGACTATGCGGCGTCCAGGCTCTGGAACGGTTGCGAACCCTAGTTTGCCCAAAGTCCTTATCAGTGTTGACTTTCCCCCGCATGAGCAACCAGTCAAAAGGACGAAACTGTCACTCAACATGTTCGCTTTTCCGTGTTTGTAGCCATATTATCTTGGCTGTAGCTGTGACGATGATAGATGAAGCAAGTTCTCTTTTCAGGTTATAGATGCGAGTATCCGGAGCAACTGTTTTGCGAACCGCTTTGAATATTCGATAGATCATCGACTGCTCACAAACAAACTGTCATGTCTGTGACCTTAAACCCGGTCCTCATCCGCTTCAGCGCGGAGTTCTCCGGTTGATTTTTGGCCTCATGCGGCCTGTATTTGCAGTTTCATTTTCATTGTGAATTCGTTGAGCTTGAAATTGCCCAGGAATGAGTTGGCTACCAACCGGGCGTTCGCATGAGCAACCGTGCAAAATCGCGTTTTCGAGAACTTGGTCTAGTCGGCATTATGCAGATCCAGGGACAGGTTCAGAGTGAAGGGCAAAGGTGTCCAGAACCCGGTTCTAATTCCCGCCTGACGTAACATGCGTGCGGTCCAGGTGTTGCAACCCAACAGTGCATTGAAACCGCCATTGGCAGGAAAAAAGATATCGTGCGCATCGTAGGCCGCGCCTGAAATCGCACTTGGTTGCTCGCCTTTGTCTGTCTGAAAACTCGACCGAATGTCGCGCAACAGTCCGCCGAATTCCGTTTCGCTCAGTTCAACCTCGCGAGCACTCGGCAACGATGGTGAAATCTGCCCGGCACGTCGAACGTGCATGACGGACCTGTCCCAGGTCAAAGCATCAATCACCGGCCCCGGTTTCAGTTCGGACCATGTGGGTGTCTCAATATAGAATGACCTGCTCCCCCAGCCGACAATTATCCAGAAGACACCCGGGTGGTTGAGCTCCAGGCCCTGCGACGACACAAAAGACAAGGCTTCAAGAACGTCAGGATCCGCCGGGAGCGCTATGTCGGTATGGATCGGATTGGAAAGGACAAGAATGCTGCGTTTGCCGGCCTCTCCTTGTTCGTCCGCCGACGGCGAAAAAGACAAAGGCCTTGGAACAAGTGTTCCAAGGCCAATTGCAACAATCACCGCAATAACGACAAGGAGCAAACAGAGGAACGCGTTTCTGAATATCCTTGCCAGTCGCATACCCTTTCCAGATCAGTGATGCAGGATCTGGCTGAGGAACAGTTTGGTACGTTCGTGCTGAGGGTTGACGAAGAAGTCTTCCGGTTCGTTCTGTTCCACGATCTGGCCCGCATCCATGAAGATCACGCGGTTCGCGACCTTGCGCGCAAAGCCCATTTCGTGGGTGACGCAGAGCATGGTCATGCCTTCTTCGGCGAGACCGACCATCACGTCCAGGACTTCCTTGATCATTTCCGGGTCAAGAGCGGAAGTCGGCTCATCGAACAACATGATTTTCGGGCTCATGCAGAGCGAACGCGCAATTGCGACACGCTGCTGCTGGCCACCGGACAACTGACCGGGGTATTTCAGTGCCTGCTCCGGGATCTTGACGCGCTCAAGATAGTGCATCGCGACCTCTTCGGCTTCCTTCTTCGGCATCTTGCGAACCCAGATCGGAGCCAGCGTGCAGTTCTCCAAAATGGTCAGGTGCGGAAACAGGTTGAAGTGCTGAAAGCACATACCGACTTCACGGCGAATTTCATCGATTTTCTTGAGATCGTTGGTCAGTTCGATCCCATCCACGACGATCTGGCCGGCCTGATGCTCCTCAAGACGGTTGATGCACCGGATCATGGTGGATTTGCCGGATCCGGATGGTCCGCAAATAACGATACGCTCGCCGCGCATGACCTTCAGGTTGATATCGCGAAGTACGTGAAAGTCACCGTACCATTTGTTCATGTTGTTGATTTCAATCGCCACATCCGTGTCGGAAATCATCATCTTCGAGCGATCGGCGGCAAGCTCTTCCGCGTTTACAGCATTTTCTGACATGCGTTTTTACTCCAGAATTTCAGTGGCCGGGGCGCAGCGGAGTTTCGCGCGCCCCGAAGATCTTTCTAGCGTTTATGCCCTGTGTGCAGCCGCCTCTCCATGAAAATGGAATAGCGGGACATGCCGAAGCAGAAAACAAAGAACACAATGGCTGCAAAGAGATAGCCCGTGTGTCCCTGCGTGGGTGTCGACCACGTCGGATCCGTGAAGGACGATTGTATCTGGCCAAGCAGGTCGAACATGCCGACAATCAGGACCAGTGTCGTATCCTTGAACAGGCCGATGAAGGTGTTGACGATACCAGGGATCACCAGTTTCAGCGCCTGAGGAAGAATGATGAGATACATCATCGGCCAGAAGCGGAGACCCAGAGCCATGGCCCCTTCATATTGCCCCTTTGGAATTGCCTGCAGACCACCGCGCACGACTTCCGCCATGTAGGCGGCGGAGAACAAGGTGACGCCGATCAGAACACGGAGCAACTTGTCGAACGTAACGCCTTCCGGCAGGAAAAGCGGCAACATCACCGAGGACATGAACAGCACGGTGATCAGCGGAACACCGCGCCAGAACTCGATGAAAATGACGGAAACCAGCCGAACGATCGGCATGGTGGACCGTCGACCGAGCGCCAGGGCGATACCGAGCGGCAGAGAAGCCACGATGCCGGTGACGGCAATCACCAGTGTCACCAGAAGACCACCCCAGACAGGCGTATCAACTGTTGATAGTCCGAGGTTGGCCGACACGAAACCCAATATGATCGCAAGTACCACAGCCGTTCCGACAAATCCGATCAGAACAGGTTTGACGCCATTGAAATCCCGCCCTCCGGCAACCATCAGGATTGCCGCGATTGCAACACCAACAGCAGCGATCAACGCGACGAAGATCCACGTGTAGGAGCTGATGCTGATGTTGCCGCCAGTCAGAAGAACGAAGGCAACAATAGGGAACACGCCAAGAAAGAGAATGGAATTCAACTTCTTGAGCGGCATACTCGGCATTGCCAGCGGAACCAGCAACAAGGCAAAGAGTGCATAGACGATATTCACCCGCCAGATCTCGTCGGTCGGATACCGACCATAGATGAATTGCGGGAAATAGGCCTCAACATAGGCCCAGCAGGCGCCCATGTGTTCCCCTTCCGACCCTTCAGGGGGAAGGCATGCCTTTCTGTCATCACCTGTCCAGATCGCGTCGATGAAAGCAAACTGGATAAAGGGTGCGATAATCCAGTAGGCGATAATCACGCCAATGACTGTCAGAACGGTATTGCTGATGGATGAAAACAGGTTCTGCCTCATCCAGCCGATCAGACCGGTGGTCGAGACAGGCGCCGGCAGAAGCGGCGCCTCCTCGGTTCTAATCTGAAATGTTTCAGTTTTGGCCATTGTTAGCGCCCCCTATCTTTCCACGAGCGCCATGCGCTGGTTGTACCAGTTCATAAAGGCCGACGTGACCAGACTGAGCGTCAGATAGATCGCCATCCAGATTCCGATGATTTCGATTGCCTGCCCGGTCTGATTGAGGACCGTACCGCCAACAGAAACAAGATCAGGAAATGCGATCGCAACAGCCAGGGACGAATTTTTCGTCAGGTTCAGATACTGACTTGTCAGCGGCGGAATGATGACACGCATCGCCTGAGGGATGATCACCAACCTGAGCGTAGGGCTTTGACGCAGGCCAAGGGCATGCGCGGCTTCCGTCTGCCCGTGGCTGACCGCCTGAATGCCCGCACGGACAATCTCCGCAATGAACGATGCGGTGTAGATTGACAAAGCAGCCGTCAATGCGAGGAATTCAGGTATGAGGTTGAAGCCGACATTCAACTGAAACCCCTGACGGATCCGAGGTCCCGTGTCGACAAACACCGGATGTTCCAGGTGCATGGGCATACCCGTCACGAAATACGTGATCAGCGGCAAACCGATTATCAGCCCCACGGCCGTCCAGAAGACAGGAAACTGTTGACCGGTTGCTTCCTGCCGTTTGCGTGCCCATTGGGCAATCACAATGCATGCGACGATCGCAATGATTAAGGCGATACCGATGAAGGACGCTCCATCCTCCCAGATCGGTTTCGGTCCGCGGAATCCTGCGATGTTCAGATGGAAGCTGTCGAAAAAGAACGACCATTTTTCACGTTTCCCGGGAACAGCCCTGAGAACCGCGAAATACCAGAAGAAAATCTGAAGAAGCAGCGGAACGTTGCGGATCAGTTCAACGTAGCAATATGCCAGCCGGCTGATAACCCAGTTGTCGGAAAGACGGGCAATACCAACAACAAATCCGATAATTGTCGCGACAAAGATACCGACAATCGCGACAAGAAGAGTGTTCAGGAATCCAACATACAGCGCTTGCCCGTAGCTCGACGTTTCCGAGTAGGATACCAGCGACTGGATGATACCGAATCCAGCTGTGTTGTTAAGGAAGCCCCAGCCAGAGGCAATGTTTTGCTGTTCAAGGTTGATACGCGTATTATCAACGATGTTGTATCCAACATAACCGAGCGCGACGACCAGGACGACCTGAAAAAAAATGCCGCGGACTTTTGGATCGTTGAACAGCGAAGCACGTGCCGGCGCTCTCGCCGAGTCCTGCTCCATTACAGACATAGAACCTCGCCAAATTTCTACGGAAAGAGCCCGGCAATCCGCCTCTCCTCTTTCGCGTCTTGACTGCTTCAGCAGCACGCTGTCGCGCACTCCCCTATCGACTATCGAAGCAGTTTGTTCCCCCCACGCTTTTACCGGTTTTCCGGATTTGTGTGCGTGGCCTTGTTATTTTGAGGGTTCCGGCAGGTTACTGCCGGAACCCCTGTTTTCCTCAGAACAAACGAGGATTAGCGAACCGGCGGAGCGTAAAGGAATCCACCATCGCTCCACAGCGCATTCACGCCGCGCGAGATGCCGAGCGGAGTGTCCGGACCGACATTGGCATTGAAGGATTCTTCGTAGTTACCGACGTTCTTGACGACGTTGTAAGCCCAGTCGTTGGACAGGCCGATGCCTTCACCATAAGCGCCCTCAACACCAAGCAAGCGCTTTACGGACGGGTTGTCGGAAGACTTCATGTCGTCAACATTGGCCGACGAGACGCCAAGTTCTTCAGCGTTGATCATCGCGTTGAGGGTCCATTTGGCGATATTGAACCATTCGTCATCACCCTGACGCACAACCGGACCAAGCGGCTCTTTGGAAATGATTTCCGACAGAACCATGTGGTCGCCCGGGTTGGTCAGCTTCAGACGCTGTGCGTACAGACCGGAAGCATCCGTTGTGTACACGTCGCAACGACCGGCATCATATGCAGCAACAACTTCGTCTGCCTTTTCGAAGGCGACGATTTCATACGGCATATTGTTGGCACGGAAATAGTCAGCAACGTTCAGCTCGGTGGTTGTACCGGTGTTGGTGCAGACCGAAGCGCCGGACAGCTCGAGCGCCGAGGTGACGCCGAGATCCTTGCGAACCATGAAACCCTGGCCGTCATAGTAGTTGACGCCGGCAAAGTTCAGACCCAGCTGAGTGTCACGGGACATGGTCCACGTGGTGTTGCGGGACAGGACATCGACTTCGCCTGACTGCAGTGCGGTGAAACGCTCTTTTGCAGACAGCGGCGTGAATTTTACAGCCGACGCATCACCGAACACTGCAGCAGCCATTGCGCGGCAGAGATCAACGTCGAGACCGGTCCAGTTCCCCTGTGCATCTGGATTGGAGAAGCCCGGCAGACCCTGACTCACCCCACACTGGATGAAACCTTTTGCCTTGACATCTTCCAAGGTTGTCGCACTCGCAGCCGTGGTCGCGGCGACGCCCATTGCAGCGCCGAGTACGAGTGGAAGGATTTTTTTGGACATGGATATGCAGCCTTTATTTGTTACCCATTTTATTTTTATGCTGGGCTTCGTTGTAAGAAATCCTCTACGTCCCGTTCGTAAACGAGCGTGTGCCTTTTTGACGGCTTCCTCCAGATTTCTCCCTTTCCACCCAACGAGCCCATACGATTGCATTTGGCTGTTCGGGTCAAGTACTTGCTGTCATTATCTCGACAAAAATCGCAGGGAAACACTCGATCTGCATCCGCCGAGTGCACAAATAGCGAACATGCTCAGTTCGAATTCATTCAATGCCTTAAACATGTTCACCGGATCTTCGAATTTCCGGCACCCCATTAACCTTAATCGTAAGTTACACGTTGAATTGAAGCGCGAAGCACCCTCAACCACCCTTGTTGAGAGCCCTGCGAATTGTCTAAAATAGCCTTTCCCATCCGGGCGAAACTCAAACTCCCGATACCGACCCCCTTAAACAGAGCTTCCATGTCCAATTCTGCCAGCAAGTCCCCGTTGAAACCCGACACAAGGCTGGCGCATGCCGGTCGTGACCCCAATTCGTTTCACGGGTTTGTCAATCCGCCGGTTGTTCACGCGTCGACCGTTCTTTATCCAGATGTGGAGACAATGGTTCCCGGAGGTCAGAAATATTCCTATGCCCGCCGCGGCAATCCGACGACGGATTCACTTGAAGATGCCCTGCGGGAACTGGAAGGGGCAGCCGGCGTCAAACTTGCCAATTCCGGCCTGAACGCAGTCGCTCTCGCGCTCCTCTCCTGCGTGAAATCCGGTGACCACATCCTGATCACGGACACGGCTTACCAGCCGACGCGGCATTTCGCGGATACAGTCCTGCCGAAATTCGGAGTAACCGCCGAATACTACGACCCGAAGCTCGGCGCAGACATCAAGACCCTGTTCAGGGAAGAAACATCCGCGGTCTTCACCGAGGCCCCGGGATCCCTTACGTTCGAAATGCAGGATGTTCCGGCAATTGCAGTTGCGGCGCATGAAATCGACGCGACCGTTCTCATGGACAATACATGGGCCACTCCCCTGTTCTGCCAGCCGCTTGCCCTCGGTGTCGATCTTTCGATTCAGGCAGGTACCAAGTACATTGTCGGTCACTCCGACGCGATGCTCGGTACCGTAGCTGCGAGCGAAAGAGCGTGGAAAGGCCTCTATGACATTCACGGTGCGATCGGCAGCCACGTTGCACCGGACGACGTCTATCTCGGCCTCCGGGGATTGCGCACACTCTCGGTCAGGCTGGAGCGGCATCAGAGGAATACGCTTGCTGTTCTCGATTGGCTGAAAGACCAGCCTCAAATCGAGGCAGTAAGTTATCCCGCGCTTGAATCAGATCCCGGCTTTGCAATCTGGCAACGCGACTTCACCGGCAGTTCAGGTTTGTGCGGATTTGATTTCAAGGCCGGAACCACAAAGGAACAGGCCGGCGTGTTCCTCAACGCCCTCACCCTGTTCGGCCTGGGATATTCTTGGGGCGGCTTCGAGAGCCTGGCTATCCCAGCAAGGCTCAAGGGCATGCGGACCGCAACGTCCTATGATGAAACACGTTGTTCGGTTCGCCTTCACATCGGTCTCGAAGATCCGGAAGATCTGGTCAACGACATCGAGCGGGCCCTAGCCAGGGCATTCGGCTAATTAGTGGAGGTCGCGAACAGGCAGGGTCAGATCGTCGGGTCCTGCCGCTTTTCCTTGAAGATCAGCCACAGGTTCCGAAAATAAATAACAAGGCCAAGCCCCTGCCCTGCGATAAACACGGGATCCTGGCGCTGAATGGCGTAGATCAGCAACAGCGACCCGCCTGCGATGGAAAAGAACCAGAAGGCAACCGGCACAATTGATCGACCGACGCGTTCAGAGGCGACCCATTGAATGACGAAGCGCATCATGAACATGGCCTGAGCGAAAAAACCCAGAATTATCCAAAAATCGAATTGCTCGACAAAAACAGTATACAGCCAGTCGTAAAGAGCAGTCATTGGGCAGATCCAATCGGTTCAATCGGGCACAAGGCCCGTCGTTCTTCTTGTTTCAGCTGTCCGTCACGTCAGCGGCCGGACAGTCGGAATTTTCTTACGGCGCCGCCGCAACCACCACACGCCAAACAGATCAAGCACGCCGACCAGTGCCCGGTCGAATATTCCGTATTTTGAAGTGCCATGGCGCCGTTGCCGGTCCTGAACGTCGATATGAACGACATCGAATCCTTCACGGATCACGAGCGCGGGCAGGAAACGATGCCAGCTGTCAAAGTAAGGCAGTTGCAGAAACACTTCGCGGCGCAGCGCTTTCAGACCGCAGCCGCTGTCTCTGGTCTTGTCCTTCAGGATCGCACCGCGAAGCCTGTTGGCGAACCTTGAGGCATAACGTTTGGCTAGACTTGCCTTGCGGCCAAGCCTCTGGCCGGCCGCAAGAGCGGTTGAGGCTCCCGCAGCCTGAAGCGCGTCCAGAAGCTGGGGGATATAGGCCGGATCATTCTCGCCGTCACCGTCAATTGTCGCAACGATATCGCCGCGCGCATGCTGCACGCCAGTGCGCACAGCACAGCTCTGGCCACAAGACAATTCGTGACGCACAGGCCTCAGCCAGTCATGGGTTGCGGCATAGTCCTGCAACACGATATCCGTTCCGTCCGAAGATCCGTCGTCAATAACGATGACTTCGAACTTGCGTCCCGCCAGGGCGGCTTCGATCTCGTCCAGGAGAATGGGAAGGTTCTGTGCCTCATCCTTTGCCGGCACAACAACCGTCACGGCAAGTGTTCCCTTGTTGGCCGCCAAGCCTTCAAGATAGCTCTGTGTCATGAAATTGTCCGTTCTGTCCGCTCTGCGTCCGGACTTTCAACCGGCACCCTGTCGATACCACGCTGGCCACGAAGGGTCTGCCAGACCGCGCGTACACACGCCTTCGCAGAGCGTGAATTCATATTGGGTTCAATCTTTCCGGAAGACGACAGGTGAAAGCCTATCCGCCGACGCGCCATCGCTCTTACCGTGAAGAATGTGAAAGTCATGCCCAAAAGCGTGCCAGCGATAACATCGCTCGGATAATGGGCTCCAACCATAACGCGGCTGAAGGCGAGCCAGAAGGCTGCAACGATAATCAGCCACCGGTAGGCGGGAAAGATAAACGCGAGTGCGGTTGCGAGCGCAGCCACCGTGGTGGAGTGGCCGGATGGAAAGCTTGTGTAGGTTCCATCAAAGGCAAGAAAGTCGAAACGAACCGGGCCGACATGTTCATAAAGCTTCGGCCGGGCCCGGCCCAGGGACCACTTGAAAGCAATTGCAAGCAGACCTGTCGCAGCGACCGAATAGAATATGAATGCAGCGTAAGTGAAAACCGATCCTATCGCCATGCGAATGCGGAAGGCATAGCGTCCTGCATCCAGGGCCAGAAGAAACAGACAGGTCAGTCCTGTCGAAATCAGTATCCAGTCTGCCTTGCCAAAATCTGTAAAGGCTCTGAAGCCGTTCCGGTATTCGCCCGGGAGGGACCGGAGCCAGGGATAGGTCGGTACATCGAACACGACCACCGCAACCCCCACAGTCAACAACAGGATTGCGAGTATGTCCTGTGGTCGTTGGCCAGGTGGCAACGGATCAAGGCTGTTAAGTGCTCGTGCCTTGCGGCCTGAAAACAGCATTCCCGCGCGGCGGATGTTCCCGCGCATTCGCGCCAGCACTTTCCGGACGCTGTTACTGCTGCTCGTCATTGCCGTCTTCTGCACCTTTTGTCGCGGTCGCATTCTGGTAAAGCGCGATGTCGACCTCATCGCCGCCGTTAATGTTGAGGCCGTCTACCCTTATTCTGACCTCCGGCACAAGATCAATCTCCTTAGCTTCCGCCAAAAACGCTGCTTCTTCCCGGCTTTCTATGGCAGCAACCCGGCAAGTTGCCTGACCACCCGCCCCTGCCTTTGCCAGAAATTCAGCAGCCCCTGCGGGTGATATGATGCGTGTGCCTGTTCCCTCCAGAAAGATGAAACTCGGCTCATGGAAGCCCGCGGTGACGACCTGGCGCGAAGACGCATCCATACATCCGGGAATTTCGTCCAGTGCGGCGACCAGTCTCGGGCTTACCCAGACCGGTGTCAGTGCAGGACCAACGAAACCCCAGATTCCGACAGCAACACAGATGGCACTCAAGGTTACTGCTGGAAAGGCATAAAGTGCCGGACCGCGGAACAACCTGGAGGCGGCAGCAATGCCGAAGACGGCTCCAAGTGCGACAATCACCGCACCGGGTGGCGACGGCCAAATCCCGAGCACGATTGGTCCCGCGAAAGCGATTGCCGCCAATCCGACCGGTGGGAGCGCCAACAGCACGGCCGCGATGACACGAACCCATTTTCTGGAGTGTTCACCGGCTCCCTCAAGCAGAGCGGCCGCCACAGGCAGCGCAAGCGCCGGCAAAAGCGGCATCGTGTAATGCGGCAACTTTGTCGCGACGAGTTCGAATACGATCCAGCTTGGAACAAACCAGGCGATTGCAAATGTCACAAGCGGGCTCGCCCGTTCCTTCCAGATCAACGGCAGAGCAATCAGGAAAAACGCGGGAAGCGGCCAGAAGACGCCAAACATCGCCCCCAAATGTGTCAGGGGCGGTGCACCGTGCCCTTCCTGGCCCTGCCCAACTTTGCCGAGCAGGTCTCGTCCGATAGCTTCTGTGAAGAAGGTGCCGTCGGTCGCAATCCAGATTGCCACGAACCATGGCGAAACAAGCAGAAGAAACCAAACGAAACCGATCAAAGGCGACGCTGCCCTGAACCAGGAGAAACTCCTCTTCAGGACCATCAGTCCCAGCACGGTCAGACCGACAACCATCAAGCCGACCGGGCCCTTGATCAGCACACTGCCGGCCAGAGCCGTCCAGAACAGAAAACTCAACCCCCAAGCCCGTTCTGTGGTTGCTTTCAGCCAGATGCGTGCAAGCGCGCCCTGCGCAACGATGACCGTGGCAAACAGAACGGCATCAGTCTTGGCCAGTCGCGCCTCGACACCGACGATGATCGACAAGGCCACAAACCCGGCAACGATCACCGCCCCTGCCGGTCCCATGAAGGCTCGCGCCATCCAGAAAGCTGCAAAGACACAGAACACGGCGCCGATGAGTGATGGCAGCCTGTAGACCCAGAGCGGGGCTTCCGCATCATGACCTGTCAGCTTGACCGCGGCAGCCTGCAACCAGTAAATTCCGACGGGCTTCTTGTGCCGTGCCTGCTCCTGAAACCGGATATCGATATAGTCACCGGTTTCGAGCATTTGCTTCGTCGCCTGCGTATATCGAGGTTCGTCCCTGTCAAGCGGCGGCACTGTCCACTGTCCCGGCACAAAGAGCAGAAGCGACAAAATCAGGAGTAATAAAGGGGCGGTAATGTCGTGGCCGAATATTTTCAGCCAGATCGGCTTGCGCATCATTGCGGACTTTGTGTCCGACGAACCGTCATCCATTTCCGGCTCCGCCCGATTTTCGTCGCGAATCCCGGTAGTTGTCTTCGATTTCCCGGCGCCTTGGTCTTCTGCCGGTTCTGACACCCGCAGCCTTGGAGCGTCGCTTTTTTCTGCCATAAGATGCCGTTTCCAAAGTCTGGTGCTGCGCAGTAGCAGCCTGCAACCTACCTCTAAAAAGCACTCTCCTACATGAGCTTTCCAAAAAGGGAAACAAGTGCTTGCCCTTATCAAACGCTGAGCTATCGTCCGATACTCACAAAAACGCTCACAGATTCCTGGATTGCAAATGACCCTGATCGCCCAGATAACCGATTTGCATCTGCGCCCCAAAGGCTTGGCCTGTTATCGGGTATCAGATACCAACATGATGGCAGAGCGTGCTGTCCGCTCTCTCCTTTCACTGACGCAACAAGCGGACGCAATCGTCGTTACGGGCGATCTGACCGACCGCAGCGATCCAAGAGAATATGCCGTTGCCAGGGAACTTCTTTCTCGTTTCGAAGTGCCGGTATTTCTCCTGCCGGGCAATCATGACAGCAGTGAAGGCATGCGTCGTGAAATGGCCGGCTATCCCGGCATAGGTGAAAACAGGGACGGCAAGATTTTCTATTCCGCGATGATTGAAGGCATTCAGCTGATTGCGCTCGATTCACATCTTTCCGGCCATCCTCAGGGATACCTTGGAAACGAACAGCTGAGCTGGCTCGAAGCAGCCCTTCGTAAGTGCGATGCACCGACAATAATTGCCCTTCACCATCCGCCAGCACTTACAGGCATTGAGCATATGGACAATATGGGTCTGAACGACGCAGCCGCACTTGAGGAAGTTCTGAGTCCCCACACACATGTCCAGAGAATTCTCTGCGGACACGTCCACCGGCCGATCGTGACCAGTTTCGCGGGCAAGATCATGACACTTGCCCCCAGCACCGGTCACCAGGTCGCCCTCGATCTACGGGAAAACAGCCCCGCAATGTTCAATTTCGAACCCGCTGCCTATTTTCTCCATTCTCACTCCGAGAAAACCGGCATTGTTACCCATATGGCCTATGTCGAGAATTTTCCGGGGCCTTACCATTTCTTTGCCGACCAGGGCGTCACCTGGCCAGGAGACGAGAATTGATGCACGCAAAGGCCGCAGCTCTGTATCCGTTCAGATACTGTCTTGTTCTCCTTGCCTTCCTGGCATTGGCGTCTTGCGGCGCGTTGCCAGGTAGCGGCGAACTGGAAGACGAAACAGTTCTGACGAACCAAAACGTCGACAAGAACCAGATGCTTTCGATGATCAATTCCTATCGAAAGCAAAACGGCCTGCCTGCTTTGAAACACGACACCACGCTTGACGATGTCTCGCAAAAAATGGCACGTCACATAGCCGAACGGGACAGCATGGATACGTGGGCCCACAGCGCATTCGGACTTTCTCAGCGTCTCAGCAAAGCCAGCTATGCCAACTATGCGGGTGCTGAAAACCTGGGAGCCGGGTATGCGGACCTGAATGCTGCCTTCCGGGGTTGGCAAGGCTCGGAAGGACACAACAAAAACCTGCTCAATCCCTATGTCACACGCGTCGGAATTGCCAGAACCAACCGGAATACAGGCAAATGGCGTAATTTCTGGGTCTTGACGCTCGCCAGGCCCAAGGCCGACGGACGCCCAGTTCTCCAATAAAAAGGGGCGGGTTGACCCCGCCCAGTTTCTTCCAGAGATCGGATGACCCAGTCGTCATCCGAACACCGCTCTCAAAAAGTTGAGTATCAGTGTCATATTTTACTATCGCGACGATCTTTTCCTGTCAAACCTGATTTCAGGTTTATTTCAAAAGGGAAACGGGCGCTGTGCAAATTCGGGTTCCGTGCCGGGTTCTTTGCGAAATCCACGATCAACGACGCCCTGATAGAGCCTTTCCTTGCCAAAACGCGGCTCCCAGCTGCAGAGGTCCTTGGAGATCAGCTTGACACAAGGAACTTTCAGATCGGGACGTGTCGCATCGAACTCCCAGATCTCGATGTTCCGATCAAGGCAACTCTGCAGCAGATTATCGTAAGAATAACTGACCTCATAGGACGACGCGTCTGTGGTGGCTTCTGCGCAGGTCAGCAAATCATCCGTGATGGAATTTTGTCTCGCATAGACGAGATGTCTTGGCACGTCATGCGCGCGTGTGACCGTATTTGGTCGATCCGGATAAGCCCTTTCCATCAGGGTGAGAGCATTTTCAGATTGAAGGAGTTCCTCGACCGCGGATGTGCAGGCTGATGACATGTCCCAACCGGCAGCGGAGCCAAAAGCGGCCCTCCGCCCGCCTGAGTCGTACGAAATCGCCATCACGACATGTACGTGTAGCTCGGTGTCGACAACGTAAAGTCCCCAGGACCTGGATTCAGTGTCGAGAAAGTCGCTCAAGGATTCAGCCAAAAATGATTTGACCTGGTCACGGTCCAACTTAGTTATCCCCAAGCGGTTGTACCAAGCTTGCGCCACTGCGTCGCGCTCGACCAGCTCAAGCAAGGCACGCTGCCTGGCGCCTTCGAGGTTACGCCAGACAGCACACCCCACCGACGAGGCAAACCCATGATCCAGGCCTGTCGAGATTTCCAATTCACCAAACAAAATACAAATGCCCGGCACCTGCGCGCGCGCTCCCAAGCCCAATTGCGTCAAGCACAATCGACCTTCTGAAATCCCTCTCCAGTCCGGAGCATCTGCATCCAGCTCGAGACCCCGGGAGACCAATTGACGAACTGCATTTCTGCTTTGAGTTTCACTTAGACCAAGAACACTTGGCAATTCTACCTGTGGTAGTTCTTTCAGCTCCTCGCCGATCCTCGAATCACTTTCACCCATCGAACAAAGACTCAATCGCTCAGTCAGTTCGCCAATACAACCAAAAGATGCATTAACTAATGTATCTGCTTGTCCGCCTGCCGGAATCGGTGTCCGCATATTTTTGTCACCCGGCACGCGACTGACCGGCAGTTTCAATATGCCGGTACAGAATTTGACCGGGCAATTCGCACGCATCATCGGGACCAATCTGACATCAAAATTCGTCAGCAAGGGCAAAAACAGCGCTAGATCGCCGTGCAACATATGCCCCACGCCGGTCGTCCCGCTGCTGTCAGACCGCGCCAGGCCAATCCTGACGAGATCCGAAAAAACCTGATCCGGAATTTTTGAAACTTCGGCGTCGATTTTCACATCTCCTCATTTCTCAGGTCATCAATATTACATCACCACAAGTATCCTTAAAATACAAAAGCTCTCCCTGCAATTGTGTCTATTGTAAATTGCGCGCCCTACTATTGAGATGATGCTTTTTATCGACAAATATTCTTCTCGAAAGCGGTCAAACAACAGTAAAACATACCCTCTTATAACATTTTACTAAAGTTTTACCCTTTTCGATTTGGCAAAGTGACCATCCACCCACCAGCCAAGTCAAAACTCAACTCTAACTTCAAGAGGCTCACCATGCACGTAAGAACAACTTCCGAAAAAGAACTGGAACTTGGCGCAAAACTTGGCGCGATCATTCAGGATCCAGACGCACGTAACAGTCTCATCGAGAACCCGACTGAGGTGTTGGCAGGTGTTGGCGTCAAATCCGACGTGACGCTCTTTGCCGATACGGTCGACCTGGTGCATCTGATCGTGCCGGCCGAGGTCGATGTGGCCCGCGTCGCAGCTGAAGATGAAACCTATTTCGAAGAGTTGGGTCGCGCTGCACTTGGCAACTGTGTCTACCACGACCTTCCTGAGTAAGACCAAGACCCCTAAAAACTGGCCCGAATACAATGCTATTCGGGCTCAATTCCAGGATCTTTTCACATGGCTCGATTTCCGTACTACGAAAAAAACGTTGGAGCACTTGGAAGACTGATTGCCCAGGCTGCCGTCGATAGCGATTTGCTGGCCCGTCTCAAGAAGGATCCATTATCGTACCTGACCGATATCGGATTGCCTGAACAGACAACCCAGCTCATCAGATTTGAGGTTGTAGAAAAAAGAAACAACCCTAAAGCCGTGGCCATACCATATAGGCTAAACGCTGAAAAACTGCACCAAGCCGACACCACATACCTAAGCGGTCTGTCAAACATGTTTGCGTCAAACTGAACCAGTTCCCTCATAAAGGAAACGTTGAACGAATGCTGCGCCGCGATCAAAATTTCTTCGCGTGGTTTCGTCCTGAAAGAAGTTGATTCTTTTGCGCCAAAGCGTCAGGTCTTCTGTTCCAACAGGTGAGCTCTTGAGTAGTTGTGCTCGATGCTCTGAGTACCGCTGTAGAATTTGGAGTGCTTCCTCTTCTCTGTTGATGCAAATAAGTGAGGCTACTCTTGTCGTCAAACCACTGATGCCAACGCCTGAGCAGCGTTCTATTTGGCGGATTGAATTTTCATAATCGTCGGCAGCAAAATATATGTTCGCCAAATATTCGTAAAACGCTCTCGGAACGAATGTGCAAAGTGAGAACGCGCGATCAGCGATCAAACGCGCCTCTTCAACGTCACCAGAGTAAGCCAGCCCTTCGGCGACAGACATAAGGTTTGTGGGATCCGCGGAACTCAAACGACTAGCATTCCGAAATGCGCGTCTCGCTTCGTCGGGCATATCTGAAATGATTGTCGCCCAACCGTATGCGCGCAGATTAAACGCTTGCCACGGGTCGAGCATTATCGCCCTTTCTGCCAAAGCCAACGGACCGGTCGAAACATTTGAAGCAATTTTTTTATCGTAAAGTGGAAAATGCAACTCCTGCTTAATGGCAATGGACGCCTTGCCGGCATACGTCATGGAAAATGCGCTGTTTGTGCGCTCCAGGTCGTTCAGAATTTGCATCGCTTTATCGTCTGACGAAGGCGTGAAATCCCACAACAGGGCTTCTGCCTGACACCAGCGCGCAAATGTGGCAGTATTTGACGGGTTTTGTAGCTTGCTTATCGAATGCGTATGTATCCGATTAACAATATGGCCAGCAGCTGGAACGATACCATCCCACATCGAGATATCGACGATTTCGTTGAAGATAATCTGGCCATTTTCTCGATCTTCAAATTGAACGACAACCTTACCTGATCGTTCATCGTGTCTGAACCGAAGCAGATAGCTTCCAAGCTCGTGTCCTTCGATCAAGGTCGGCATTGGTGCATTTTCTTCACCAAAATACTCCGACTGATAAAGATTGTAGGATCTGAAAGATGAAAGTCCCGAGACAATTTCTTCGCGCATGTAAATTGCGTCGTTCAAACCTGATTTAGCAACAGACGAGGACAGGATTGAAATTTCCGGCAATTGGATCGAATTTCGGGAATTCGCAAGCGAAACGACAGTCGGTCCGATTTCGGCAGGTCGCCTGAAGACCGCAGATTCAGTTTCCTTGTCGACAAGAATGTCGTGAGTTTCTTCGTCCGGTTCCGCATCCAGATGAAGACGCATCTCCCGTTCACAGGCCTTGAACTGTTGCTCCGCCCGTTCTCGTTGGCCGAGTTTCATATAAAGGCGGATCAGGACGCGATGTGCCGACTCGAGCGCCGGGTCGATCTTGAGCAGGAACCGGCCGCCGGCTTCAACCTGCAATCCACCGTCAACTGTCGAGATTTGATCAAGATGCTTGAAGGCGGCCGTCACCACATCGGACCGCACCCGTTCCCGTTCGACCTGGAGCCAATCGGAAAATTCGGGATCTATATCCTCAAATCCAGCCAGAAAATCGCCGCGCCACAGGCCTTCTGCCTCGCGAAAATCATCGGCCCGACCCCTTTCCAGTAACGTCAGAACCGTCATCAAATCGGAGGAAAAGGTCTCAGGGTCCAGCCTTACGTGCCCTGTTGACGTGCGAACAACATCAAAACCGGCTTCGTCTTCCGCGGTCTTCAACTGACGCAAAGCCTGCCTGAGCGACTGCATCGCCTTTGTCCGTTCGGCCTTGCTCCACAACAGGTCGGAAAGCATTTCCCGAGGTGAGCTCATGGAGTTCACGCGGCTCAAATAGCCCATGATGGCCAGAGCTTTACGGGTTTTGACCGCAACAGGGTCTTCATTTCTGCTCAGGAGCAACGGGCGCCCAAGACATGCAAAACAGGAGGCGACTGCCATTAATTCCCCGTATTTGAACCGCACGCTATCAGAAGTTTGCACACTCTAATGCGAATGCCTCACAACCTGATTTGCAACAGCAGTTTATCACGCTAATATCACGCTGCAACATCATGCTTCTTGTGGATGGTTACGGCAGCATCGCTGCGAACGGTAAATCGAATACTGGTGGGTAGTAGAATGTCAAAGACAGTCAGTAAATCAGATCGCCCTGCTAAAGAGCTGGAACCGGCGGTTGAAGCGATCAAACGGATGATCCGTTACACCAAGAAGGAAGCTGATAAGGATGGGCGCACCTTCTGCTCCTATTGCCTTGATATGGCACTTCAGTCGCTGGAGGATGGTTCTGAAGAACTCGATATGATTCTCAAGACCAAAATCACGCCTCTGATGGTTGGCCAGTCGACTGCAGAGTCAAGGAAGTCAGATTCCAACTGACGGCTGCATCAAAACCTGAACACCAACACCGGTCCATGATTCATGGGCCGGTGCGGCTTGTTGAACTTATCAACAGAAGCTTCCCGATTTACTTCCTCCCCTCTTTCACCGCTCCGATGTTCGACGGAGCCTTGGCCCGATAGACAACCCAATTCGGGACCGGATCCGTTTTTCAGGGTTCCTGTCTCCAGGCCGGTCTTGTCACAGCGTTGCCGTTTCGCAGCACCTGGGCATTCGCATCCGTGCGAGTTTTGTATCGGACAAGGTTGTTGGAGGCCTAAAAAAGAAAAAGGACGCTGGCCGTAACCAGCGCCCCCCTGCGTTAAAGGAAGATTGCTTTTGACGAATTGTGCTGATCACTCACCACACGTCAAAACTCTCCGCTTTTACACTGACCTGAAGTTTCCGAAGAGACTTCCGATCCACGAACACAAGATCTTTCGACCTAACACCCGCGCCGATCATACGGATAACCCGCCGTTCACCGGACTACCGGGACGCCCTTCGCTTCACGTGAATGCGTCCGGCGCATCCCATGTGGCATCCAAAAGTTCGCTTGCTCATTCCGTGTGACGGACTGCTCAGAAACCCTGGCATGGGCTACTGGCTTTTCGGGCTGTTATGCGGTTGCCACCCCGCCATCAGTTCCGAACCAGCAGTAGGTTTATGTTGCTTGTTTACTTGCTTGATGTCTAGTTGCATTCGAATCTTTCAACAGAGACTTACGTAGCTGTTGATAATATGTGCATAAAAATTACTACTAAATATACTGCATTGCACAAGTTATATGAAATCAATATTGAGAACCTCCTCTAATTTCAATGAGATCTTTACATTGCACGCTATTTTTCAAGTGCAACAATCGTCGTGCCGGGATGTGAAATCGAGCGAGCGATGACCGGTTGGCCAGACGGTGGCTTCTGGCACACAGGTCATTGTTTCGTTGATAGGTAGCGACAAGTCGCGTTCGGAACGTAGCTCCAAAATCTGCAAGTGAAGATCAGCATACCGGATGGAAGCAGTAGGCAGATTGGTCCTCGCCTTGGTTCGCTGTTTCTTGCCAAGTCGGTGGTACCGGTGCTCGCGTACATCGGCTGCACTGATAATTCCCTTGCGGTAACTTCGTGGTTCCGCAAGAATGATCGTCTCGGGGTGCTCTCGCCTTCGCGATGAACAAACCTTCGACCGGAGCCTGGAATTCCATGTCCAAGCGCTTTTCAGTCCTTTTGATCAAACCTTCACATTATGATGACGAAGGTTACGTCATCCAGTGGTTGCGGGCACCGATCCCTTCAAATTCACTCGCGTCGATCTATGGTCTCATCAAGGACTGCAGCGAAAGAAAAACGCTCGGCGATGATGTTTCAATTGAAATAGATGTCATCGACGAAACGAACACAAAGGTCGAAATCGGGAGCCTGATCAAGTCCCTGAAGCAAGCGGACGGGTGCCTTGTCGGGCTGGTCGGCGTTCAAACCAACCAGTTCCCCAGGGCTGTCGATATCGCCAGGGAATTCATTGCTGCAGGTATTCCGATTGCAGCCGGTGGCTTTCACGCCGCTGGCAGCATAGCAATGCTGCCCGAACTGACACCGGAAATAATCGCAGCCCAGGAAATGGGCCTTACCATCTATGCCGGCGAAGCCGAGGGGCGAATGGATGCGCTTCTTCAGGATGCATGGTCCGGAGAGTTGAAGTCACTCTACAACTTCATGAAGGACCTGCCTCATCTTGAAGGTGCTGTGCATCCGATCCTGCCTGCCGATGCGGTGCGCAAGATGGCAGGTGCCTATACAAGTTTCGACGCCGGGCGTGGATGCCCGTTTCAATGTTCCTTCTGCACGATCATCAATGTCCAGGGGCGGAAATCACGGTTCCGCACACCTGATGATATCGAGACCATCATTCGTGCCAATGCCAAGCAGAATATCCGCAGGTTCTTCATCACTGACGACGATTTTGCAAGAAACAGGAACTGGGAGGTCATTCTCGATCGGCTGATCTGGCTACGCGAAGACCAGGGCCTGAAATTCAAGCTGACACTGCAGGTCGATACCCTGTGTTACCGTCTGCCCGGCTTCATCGAAAAGGCCGCACGTGCCGGATGTGCGAGAGTGTTCATTGGCCTGGAAAACATCGATCCCGATGCCCTTTCCGCCGCCAAGAAGCGCCAGAACAAGATCTGGGAGTATCGCAAGATGCTTCAGGCCTGGAAGGACGCAGGTGTTATCACCTATGCCGGATACATTCTCGGCTTCCCGGATGACACACCGGAGAAAATCCGCCGCAATATCGAAATCATCAAGAAGGAAATGCCACTTGATCTGATCGAGTTTTTCTTTCTGACACCCCTTCCAGGCTCGGAAGACCACAAGATCCTCGCGTCCAGGGGTGTCTGGATGGATCCGGACTTCAACAAATACGACCTCAACCACCGCGTCACCCATCATCCACTGATGACAGACCAGGAATGGGACAAGGTCTACTTAGACAGCTGGAAACAGTTTTACACTCCAGAGCATGTCGAGACGGTTCTTCGGCGCGATGCGGCGCGCGGTGCCCGAACCAAGGCGCTTTATTCTTCGATGATCCATTTCCTTGGGGCAATCTTGATCGAAAAGGTCCACCCCCTTGAATGTGGAATTGTTAGGCGCAAACACCGAACTCAACGTCGCCACGGGATGAAACTGGAAAACCCACTCGTGTTTTATCCCAAACGGGCAATCGAAGCTGTTTCTGTTGCCATATCGTGGGCACGACTGTTTCTGAAGTTCCGCCCGGCCATGAAGCGGGTGCTGGCCGACGAGGACCGGCGCAATTATTCCGACCTCGCCCTGACCCCCACCAGCGACATCGAAGAACAGGACATGGAACTCATTCAGGTTTTCAAGGAAGCCATTCCGAAAACACATGGAGCACCTGTGGTTGCAGACAAGGTTGTGTCTGCAAAATAGTGTTTTCGAAGCATCATCGTCTTCCAATTTCACTACAGGCTGGTCACTCTGCTGCGAACATTGTGGACTTGATGTCTCCGCCGGTTTGGGAATTCTTGATATTTTTGCCTTCGTTCAGACTACCGCATCTCGTTGTGATTTGGGAGAGACACGACATGAAAACTGGTTCAATCATCGTGATCTGGTTGACGATCTTACTCGGAACGTCTCAGGCGGCAGCTCAAGATGTTGAAGTAGGCAAATCGCTTTACAAAAAGAACTGCAGAGCATGCCACGGACCGACGGCAAAGGGGCTTGCCAGCTACCCCAAACTCGTCGGACACCCTGCCGAATACCTTGTCGATCGGCTTGAGAGATACCGTGCCGGCGAGAAATTCGGCCCGAACACGCCATTGATGGCACCGCGCGCCAAAAAACTCTCCGACGAAGACATATCCAATATCGTAACGTTTATCGTCACCACCTTCGAGTGACCTTGTCAAAAACGGCGAATTACCGCCAATTCGGCCAATACTTACGTTAGGTTAATTTATTTGATCCGATCGCCTTAAAGGCCTAACCTCTTTCGCGTCGAAAGTGTGCAGGACGGAACATTCGACCAACCGCACGCACGACATACAAAAAGGGAGGATTCAATGAAAATTGGAAATGCTACCAGTCTTGTGACGCTCCTGTTGGGCGCTACAGTCTTCTCTGCGCCGGTATTTGCACAAAATACCACCAGCCTCAAACATACTCTTGTGCTGGAAGATCTCGAAAACCCCTGGGACATGGCGTTCTTGGACGATGGAACAATGTTCTATACCGAAAAGTGCAAGGGGCTGTCCGTCCTGTTGCCTTCAGGTGAGACCAAAGCACTTCTCGGCATGGGTGGATCCGAAGGATTTGCTTCTACGGCCGACGACCTTTTCTGTGAAGGTCAAGCCGGAATGATGGGTGTCGCGATAGATCCGAATTTCGCCAACAACCGGCGAATTTACGTTTACTCGACGTCCAACATGTCTACACCCCACACCAACAGGTTGATGCGCCTGGAGGTCAGTGACGATTTCTCCAATGTGTCAGGGCGGACCGATATTGTTGACGACGTCCCGTACAAGATGAAAGCCTCAGACCATCCGTTCGGTGGCCCGGGAGCTCATAATGGCGGGAGGGTGCGTTTCAACCCGGGTGACGGTTACCTCTATCTGACGACCGGCGACACGCACAACGGTCAGGTACCGCAGAGCCCGACAATGATGGGCAGCAAAGTGCTGCGGATCGATACGGACGGAACCGCTGCACCCGAAAATACGCCGCCGGTCGGTTTCGACAAGCGGACCTACACCTATGGGCACAGAAACGTCCAGGGCATTGCATTCCATCCGGGAACAGGCACGCCGATTGCCGCTGAACACGGACCATGGCACTCGGACGAGATCACCGTTCTCAGGAATGGCGGTAACGCTGGCTGGGATCCAAGGCCGAACATGGCCGGACGTGGCGATTGTCCGGACAACTACTGCGGCTACAGCCCAAATCAAATGGTTGGTGAAAACAGGTTCGCGCGTGCATCCTGGATGCCCATGACCGATTTCGAGACCTATCCGAGCGCCATGCCGCCCATCTGGAACAACAATGGCTGGTCGCAAGGCACATCTTCTGCAGCCTTTCTTGAAGGTGACACATGGGGTGACTGGGATGGCGCCATGGTGGTCGGTCTCATGGGGATCGGCTTCGGCGGCACACCACTGGGTCAACGTATCGACGTCCTCCAGCTTACGGACGACGGCACCGAAGTCATAGACGTGACGGAAATGACGTTGCCAATGGAAGCTGGCCGGTTCCGCTCGCTCGTGGTTGGGCCTGATGGAAGCCTTTATGCGGCGATTGACGAGGGCATGATCCACAAATTGACGCCCTGACCAGAGACCCCGGTTGCGCCACCTTGTAGTGGCGCAACCGATCTATGGACCCCATCAGTCCTCGAAAACCAGCCGAATTGGCAGCTCGAAACGCTGATCGTCAACGCGAATGGAATAAAGATCGTCTGTCAGGTTCCAGGCAAAATCGGTGCCCACGCCCGACATGGTCGCACTGGCCCGCACGAATTCTCCGTGAATGAAGTAGAGTTTTCTCTGGAAGCCGTTTGGAAACGTCACGACCACCGCCGCGTCGCCGCCGTCGCTCTGTGCTGTCGCGGCCTCGCAAGATCCCAATGCCTGACCACGCTCTTGAGCGCACGCAATCTTGCTTTTCGCGTCAAAATCGCGCTTTCCTGCGCGGCGCCTGCTGTCATCAACGCCCATTGGCACGATACCGTCTGGCCCCCTCGCCGGCTGAAGGTTCTGAAATCCGACGAAACCTCCGCGACCTCCGCGGAATGAACGCACATTGCACCAGATCTGGTGGCCCGCCTCCTGACATCCATCGTTGGAAAGAACTTCTCCTTTCTCAAGGAGCCTAATCACCTCGGCAGCGCTTGACGGTTTGGACTGCAATTGCACATCCGCCCCGACAACAACCCATCGTCTCGGGCCTCCCTCTTCCGGTGCGACGGGTGGTTTTGCCTCAAAGGCAGTTTGCGCCAACGACGCCGAACCGGCTGACAAAGTCAGCGATGCCATGATGGTCAATGCCAGTGATGCTCTGAGACAAGAGAAATACATTGGTGCCCATCCACGGGTTTGCCTTCCTTATGAAGGACCATTGCAAAAAGGCTAGTGCGCCTACCGGGCCTGGTCAACAAATCGATCGAGACAGTGAGAAAGCGCGTGAATTCAGAGGTTTGAAGCGTTACGTGGATGATCAGGTCCAACGCAATGATTGGTTGCCAGCAGACGAGTGCTGGTGTTCCTTTTTCCGGTTTTCTCCGAAGATGGTTTCTGCCTACTCCCAACTCCCAACGCCCACAGCGTCACGTTTTCAGCCGGCAAAGTTCAAAATTCAAAGGCATTGCGAATCACATAAGTGTATGCTTATGTATTGGCATGATGGAAAACGACATATTCAAGGCCCTGGCAGATCCGACACGGCGCATGATCTTCGAAAAACTCGCCTCCGGCAGCATGAACGCAAGTTCATTGCGCGACGGAGTGGAGATCAGTCAGCCCGCAATGTCACAGCATCTTGCCATCCTGTGCAACGCAAAGCTTGTGCGGCAGGAACGGAGCGGCCGGTTCGTGAATTACGAGGTCGATCCCGACGGGCTGGCAATGATTGCGAACTGGCTGGCGAAGTATCGCGCCTACTGGCCAGCGCGTATCGACGCCTTGAAAGACCTGCTGAAGGACATGGATCAATGAGCAAAAGACAGACTGACGCCAGGGCTTCAACACCTGTCATCGATGATGAAGAAACCGTGGGCATGGTTCTGGAATACGAACTTGAAGCGCCACCGGAGAAGATATGGCGGGCACTTACCATCCAGGAATACAGAGAGAGATGGTTGCCCGGGAGCGACCTTGCGGCGGTAGAACCCATGGCTGAAGTGACGGGTGAGCAAATCTGCTTCCGAATGAGGGACAGCGATCCGCCCCATCTGGAAAGCGTCGTGACATTTCAGCTCACGCCCCAAGGGAACGGCGGGACAGTCCTCAGGGTTACGCATCGCCTCATCGATAGTCGTCTTGTTTCGCCAATGCCAGGGGCTGCGAACAGCAACGAACCTGTCTTGATGCAAGCCGCCTGACTTTCGTTCCGAAGTCCACATCTTCAAAACACAGGAGTTCGCCCATGCGCGAAGCGATGCAACTCGTCCCGATGGTCGTGGAACAATCCAACCGCGGGGAGCGCTCTTTCGATATCTATTCCCGCCTTCTTCGAGAGCGGATCATATTCCTGAACGGTGAGGTGAATGACACGGTTTCGGCGCTTGTGTGCGCACAATTGCTGTTTCTTGAGGCGGACAGTTCAACGCGCCCCATCCAGCTCTACATCAATTCGCCCGGAGGCGTGGTCACCAGCGGCTTTGCGATGTATGACACCATGCGCTACATCAAGGCACCGGTTCATACACTGTGCATGGGGACGGCCAGGTCGATGGGATCGTTCCTCCTTATGGCTGGCGAGCCGGGCGAGCGTGCGATACTGCCCAATGCCAGTATTCTCATCCACCAGCCGTCTGGGGGCTTCCAGGGCCAGGCGTCGGACATGGCGATCCATGCCGAGGAAATCCTGCGTACCAAGCAGCACATGACCCGTCTTTACGCCGAACACTGCCATCGAACATACGAGGAGTTCGAATTCGCGATGGACAGGGACCGTTTCATGACGCCGCAAGAAGCGATGAAGTGGGGATTGGTCGATCGCATTCTGAGTGAACGCGAATCCACCGAGTGATCAAATCAGGATCCGTTTCGGGCATCCGTTGCTCTTGAGTTCACAAAAATTATCACGCCCCGATGCGATTGGTCGACGATCCATTCGAGGCGGAATTGAACCAGGTGTCTCCGGCACAATCTGTAACCTTGGTCTTCAGGCTGAAAACCAATCAAATGGCGCCCCGCCCCCCTGAACGATCACTGAAAGTCATCATTGAAATACCGATAGAATTTTTGATGCCTGCCGCACACAAAAAAGATACTTCACGCTCGAGCGATACATATAGCGCCTATTGCAACATTTGAGAGCAGATGACAGCGTCCAGCAAATTTTCCGAGGCTAATCAATCGACCGGGTAGGAAGGAAACTCGGACATTGCTGCCAATTCGGATCGGGCTTCGAAGGTCCGCTTCGAACGCAGATTTATCCTGCTACAACTGCCGTCAAGTTCATTGTAAGCAGTGCATTCTCTTTTGGTACGTCTATAACAGCGACCGCCGTACGTGCTGGTTTCCGCGCGCCCATTTTGCTCTCATATGCAGCATTCATCTCGTCGAAATCTTTCATGTCCTTCATGTAGACATTGACATGGATGACATGAGAAAGATCTGATCCGACAGAAGCTAACATGACCTCAAACGCATCCAATATCTGTAGCGTTTGTGACGCAATATCTGGCCCAATCAATTTTCCTGTTGTTGGGTCCACACCTGCCGTCGCACCAATTGTTATGAATTCGCCGACTTTTGCGATGTGGCTGTATGGACCTATAGGCCGCATCGTATTCGTTGGTGTCGAGTATTCAACTTTTCTAGACATCTCAAGCTCTCGTACTGTTTCCAGAGCAGCCGCCAACTTCAGATTAACAGGGCAAACACAAGACACTTCAAGGCGGTGTCGGAATGGACAATAGCTGCATTGCCGAAAGCTGTCACTTTAGGCTAATTTCGCTGCGCTCTGTGCAATGATCCGCACTACGGACGAACCGTTAGTGCGCTGCGGCAGCGCAGATGCCCGCTACGGATCCGCATGCGGGCGTATTCATTTTAAGTAGCTCGCCCCCAACCGAAACAACTTTCTTCTCAATTCTTCGGAAAGCACGTTTCGTCGTCAGCTGCGCGAATCGTGCGAACCCTTTCCGGGTTGTAAAATTCCACTGAAACATAAACACCGACTGGGCTGAATTCCGCCACGCCCCAAATTTCCAAGTCATTGTTTGTAATTACATATTATGATTTTTTTGAAAAATGGCGACCCCGACAGGATTCGAACCTGTGACCATTCGCTTAGAAGGCGAGTGCTCTATCCAGCTGAGCTACGGGGCCTGATTGTGCGGCAGCCCTAAAAACGTTGCGACATGCCTTAGAATACTTTTTGCGTCTCTGTCGATCCGTGTTTCGAGGTTTCAACAGGCATTCCGGATCTGATTGCCAACAGCGTCACGTTCCGGGCAGTTCGGTTAAGTCAATGCGTCCAGGGCGCGACCCGGTTGAACTTGAAATTGTCTGCATAAGCAGCGCCGCGAACCTTTCGCTCCTGTGCTTTTTCGACCCGGTGCGCGATGCCGTGGCGTCTGGCATAAGCGACGGCTTCTTCCTGCGTATCGAAGTACAGCCGGACCTGCTGTTTCATATCCGAAGATGAGGTATAGCCCATCAGCGGCTCGACAGACTTTGCAACTTCCGGCTCGTAGTCCAGAACCCATCGATGGGTTTTCGCCTTGCCGGACTGCATAGCGGTTTTTGCCGGACGATAGATGCGCGCAACCATATGACAATGCCTCAAATCGGTTCGTCAGAGTCTCATCTGCTGAAAAAGCTTTTTCCCACCTTTTGCCCGGAAGTCAACACCGATCTTGCGGTTCAACGCTCCGAGAGCCTTTCTTGTGTCCACAAACCGGGTCTTGTTTTCTTTCCACTCTTTCCTGACAATGACGAGCTGTTGAGATGACACCTGCATGCATATTGTGTTAATAGCTACTTTAGCGGGAAGCCGGAGCAATGGCGTCGATCGTGATGGGACACGATCACACAAAAACTGAGCGCCTGCCGGCAAGGCTTGAAAAGACATAACAATCAAAACAAGAGCGGGACATATGCATCATACATTTCACAAGTCTTTGGGGGCGTATGTACCCGAGCACGTCACCCCGGCCACAATGTCATCGGTCAAGCTCAAGACGGCGGTCGACGCGGCCAACCTGACCGAGATGTGGGACATGATCCTCACGCTCGACTACCACGTTTCAAACGTGAACGAATTGCCTCACGAAAGACGGGACGAGTTTTTGAATGTCATGTCACTCCTCCTTCAGGCCTTCGACCGCTAGATGATATCTCAAACTCCGCATTGATTTTGGCGGCAATCAGACAAAGAGACATTGTCCCGGCTCATTGCCGAATTACATCATTCAATTGAATTTCCTGAATACTTCCGTCAGTTCCAGCGGGCCAATTGTTCTGCATAAGCGCTGACATCACCAATATGCGTGCGCACCCATGCCGGGTCGTAATAGCTGTCGAGATACCGTTCGCCGCTGTCACACATCAACGTTACGAGCGAGCCGCGTTCGCCCTTTTCCATCATTTCGCCTGCCACCTGCATGACACCCCAGAGGTTCGTACCGGTCGACGCCCCTGCCTTACGGCCGATGATCTGTTCCAGCCAGAGAATTGTTGCAACGCTGGCAGCATCCGGCACCTTGATCATGTCATCAATGACACCCGGCTGGAATGACTTCTCCACTTGCGGCCTGCCGATACCTTCGATCCGGCTCGACTTGCCTGAAACGAGCGACCCGTCGCCAGTTTTATAACTGTCGTAAAAAACCGAATTTTCCGGATCGACGACCGTCAATTCCGTTTCGTAGCTATTGTAGCGAATGTAACGCCCAAGCGTTGCCGATGTACCCCCTGTTCCCGCACTCATGACGATCCGCCTGGGCACCGGATGCGGTTCGAAATCCATCTGCCGGAAAATGCTCTCTGCAATGTTGTTGTTGCCGCGCCAGTCTGTCGCTCTCTCCGCATAGGTGAACTGATCCATGAAATAACCATCAATCGACTGTGCCAGCTCGATCGATGCGTCATGCATTTCCGGCGCCGATCCGACAAAATGGATCTTGCCGCCGTAAAGTTCGATCAACCTGATCTTGCTGTGGGCCGTGCTTTCCGGAACGACCGCAATGAAGGGAACGCCGATCATCCTGGCAAAATAGGCTTCAGATACTGCTGTACTGCCCGACGACGCTTCGACGATCGTTGTGCCTTCCCTGATCTTGCCGTTGCAAAGCGCATAAAGAAACAGGGAGCGGGCCAGCCTATGCTTCAGGCTTCCGGTCGGATGAGTGCTTTCGTCCTTCAGGTATATATCAATGCCTTCGAGCCGAGGGACCCGGAGATTGAAAAGGTGCGTATCGGCGGATCTGTGGGAATCCGCGTTTATCCTGCCCACGGCCTGTGCAACCCAGCTGTCCATGGGTAACGCGCCTCCCCTTGTTTACCGCTTTGCCGTTCATCACAAATCAATTTGCTCAAAAAGACAAGTTTGGTGAAAGGGTCCCGTGTCAAACTGGAAACCGGCGTTGCGTTATCGAAAATCGTACAGAAATCAGATTCGGCCAGAGGCTCCCCAGATGCTGTTGACACCGGTTTCGCGATAAAGCCTCGGCATGTACAGGACAGCATGCGTCCCAAGATCGCTGATCGGCAACCGCAGTAACCACTGCTTCTCCCGTTGTCATTGAGTGGACACTTTATCTGACCGGATGGAGCGTCGCGGTTTGAAGCGAAATATCAAACCGACTGACGAAAGAGCTTCGATCAACATCTAATTCAAAAGAACAAAATATGCAGGCAATACTCGCGGTCCTGACCAAGCGCACAAATGTCCCCGGTGTTGCTCCAGTCCAGGCACACTTGTGCACTCATTTGCGACGCGTGCAGCTTTTCCCGGCATCCTCCGAAATGCAATTTTCTTCCAGCCGCGTCACCAACAATGGCAGTTCAAAGTCCGAAGTCGCAACCGCTATTCAGCTGCCAACAAGTCACGCGCAGAAGCTCGGCGGATATCGTAGCTCATGAGCTGACTGAGATCACTCGGTCCGCCGACTTCCGTCAACAGATCCGCCCCCGACAAGACGTCACACAACGGCCTGGCAAAACTGTTCACCGCCCGGTTGGACATGTAACCGATGAAACGTGCGCCCTCATGTTCAGTCGTGATGTGCTGGCGGACTAGAGCAGATGAAAAGGTATTGGGTGAAATCAGAAGACTGGAGCCTGAATCCTGACAAACCTCGTGATCGGGAAACTTTGCCTTGAGTTCATTGACGATTTTGGGTAACTCGCAATGCTCTTCTTCCCACTTGAGGTAGGCCTTCAATTGACCGATCGTGGCCTGCGTACCCGCAAGGCAAACCCTCAGGGTCGCCGGTCCGTTTTCGATCAACGGCGCAACTTTTTCCTGATAGCCGCTGTTCTGTACAACCTTGACCAGGTGCTCGTAGAGATCGTCTGAAAAACGGTGTTCGCGCCGTTCCAGAACCTCGTCCTCACACCACAATTCTGCTCCTGAAGAAACGAATATTCCCTTGAAAGCAAATCTGACTCTGGACGGCAGGCGAGACAGCAGGTCGTTGTAGCTGACGCTGGCAAGCAGGTAACATGGCCTGAGGCGCGCGAACTCAAGCAAGTAGTCGGCGAAATCATGATCGATCTGACAAAAAGTACCCGGCACGATGGCAGTCAGATCAAATAGAAATACATCTTCACTACGAGAATTACCAATTACCCCGGAAACATGATCGGGGGTCATCAATTCGGCTTTGGACAACATCAGGTTTCTCCTCCAGGCCTTTGTTCTGGAAGTTCACTTGCAAGTCCCCGACCAAATCATACTTAACGTAAAGTAAACGTTTTATTTGTTTTAATTCAAACGCTTGGGCGTTTTTTTGAAAAATTTCTCAAATTGAGCTTCGCAAAACCAGGCCCAAACAGAAGCAGGTGTGCCGTAATAAAACACTCTCTTTTTCACACATTCCCGATACGACACTGATTTTAACTAATCGTGTTCACCATTTTGCTTATCATCATTCAGTAATGACACGCGATACCTTGGTGTGACGAGCGTGTGTACCATAAAGTGGATTCGGTCCTCGTTTGCGAGCCACTTCTCGCTGATCCCGGTGAGGCACATTGGCTCCAGTTCCTTCTCTTTTTGAACAGGAGAGCGAAAGTCCGCGTAACCGGAAAGCTTTCAGGGTATTCGAACCGAATAACGATCGTAATCGCCGTCGATTTGAACTGTCTCAGTTCACCGTCTGCCTGATCCAGGCATCGGCATAGGCTTTGAGCAATGGATCCGGCACTCGTTTTCCCTCTAAAGAAGAATAGTTCTTTCCAGCAACTGACTTGTCATGGCAAGCAAGCAAGGCAGCGCCGATACTCGTGCCAGTCGATGCCCCTTGCGAAACCTCGACGTCCCTCGCGGTCGCAGCCCGAAGCATGTCCAGATAAAGCGCGTTTTGAGCAAAAGGCCCCTCGACGATGACAAGGCCACTTGCTCCAATCATCCTCAGGCACTCCGTGGTCATCATTGCCAGGTAACAGGACACGGCTGCAAAACGCTCGCCATCGGTCAGCGAGGCTTCCTCGATACTCCAACGAGCCAATCGGCCCTGATAGGGACCGGATCGTGTCTCGATTGCCGGAAAGAGCATGATTTGCTTTTGAAGAACACTTAAGACTTCAGTTTCGGACGCAACACCAGGACGTCCTTCCATGACGGTGTCGAATTCCCGCCCGCCCATGAAACGTGCAGAAGGAACAGGATCGCCGAATGCGTTTACGTTCGTCAACGTGTCGCGCTCTGGATCAAGCACGACATCCTCGCCTCCAATAGCAAGAGCAATCACCCAGGTTCCGGTCGATACGACGGAAAATGGCGCCTGGCGTTGCAGAAGATGCGGCAGGAGCGAGGCATTCGAGTCGTGAATGCCGCAACTGACAACCAGATCAGGTGGCAGACCGGCACTTTCAGCGACGTCGGGCAACAGGGTCCCCGCAATATCAACCGCCTTCCGAACGGGTGCCATCTTGCTTGTCAGGCCAAGTCGCTCGACCAATGAAGAATAGCGGTGCTGTTCTGGATTCCACAGGTCCGTGTGGCAACCAAGCGAAGTCACTTCGTTGGCAAGCTTGCCGGTCAGCCGATAGGTCCAGTACTGCGGATAAGTAGTGATCACGGCAACACGCTCTGCCAGTGCAGGATCGGTCTCAAGCAGCCAATGGAGCTGAGCACCAACGTTCAATCCCACAGAAAGCCGTGGTGAGCCGGTCTCGGCAAAACTCGGTCGGACCTCGTCATATTGTTCAGCCAGGGCGTCAGGACCATCGTGCTCATAATCGAGAACAGGTGTCGCGAGATTGCCCGTTGCGTCCAGGAGAACGATGCTTGCGCCATGTGTTGTAGTCGCAATCGCGTCAAACGGATATCGGCTGTACAGACTTGCAAGCGCCTCAAGAATGAAATTCCAATGGCCATCAATGTCGTAATGCGGATAAGGGGGGGCAGCGACAATGGTATTGGCTCGTTTCAGAGCCGTAATCTCGGTCTGATTTTCCAGATCAACCACAGCGACCTTGACGTTGGTCTTGCCGATATCGATCACACCCACATGCCGGATTGAGCCCATTTGATATCAATCCAGATGAAAGACGGTTTCAAGCTCCTTGACCACCGGCTTGTTGTCCGGTTGGGAAGCCATGATGTCCGACATGTGTGCCCACCACTTCTGCATGACAGGGTGCTCCGGCAGGTCCTCCATCTTGTGCCCGTCCTCACGCCACAACACCCCAAACAGAATGTTGGTGTCCCGGTCGAGATGGATTGAATAGTCACGAATTCCGGCAGACTTCAGCAGGGCGGCCAGTTCGGGCCAGATTTCGTCGTGCCGTTTCTTGTATTCCGCTTCCATTCCAGGATTGAGGATCATCTTGAAGGCCAGTTTTTCCATGAAATCACCCCCTCCTTCGAGCAAGAACCTGTCGCGCGATACGAGGCAGGGCTATGACGGCAATCAACAGCAATCCGATGAATATCGACATGACAATGCCTGGAACGTTCAACAGACCAAAACCGAACGTGACCATGCCCATAACGAAGGCCGCTATCACCACTCCGGGGATTGATCCGGCGCCGCCAAGAATGCTGACGCCACCCAGCACAACCATGGTCACGACTTCCAGCTCCCAGCCAAAGGCGATTGAAGGACGTGTCGCGCCAAGGCGAGACGTGAGACAGATCGCGGCCACGCCGGACATTGCCCCGGTCAGCAGGAACAACACAAACTTGACCCGCGCTACCTGAATACCGGAAAACAAGGCACCTACCGGATTGTTGCCGATTGCATAAACGAGACGGCCGAAACTGGTGCGGTGCAGAACAATGGCAAAGAAAATCGCGAACAGGACGAACAGCACGAATTCAAACGAAACCGCCCACCAGACATATCCTTGTCCGAAGAATGCGAAGCTGGACGGGTACCCCGTGTAGGCCTTGTCACCCAGTACGATGTAGGAAATGCCGCGAAACAGGCTCATGGTACCAATGGTAACCACAATGGACGGCAACCCGAGGCCGGTCACGAGCACGCCATTGAAGGCACCGCACAAAAGCCCGACACCAACGCCGACAAGGATCAGGACCGACGTATCGGCTCCCATCTGAACCGCAAACCCCATTGCTGTTGAAGCAAGTGCGATGATCGAGGCGACCGAGAGATCGATTTCACCTGAAATGATCAGAAGTGCCATCGCAAAGGCAATCATCGCTTTTTCGGTGAAGTTGTAGGTCGCGTCGGAGAGATTCCAGGCATCGAGGAAATAGGGCGACGCGAAACTGTTCAATGTGAATACCGCCACCGCGACACCAAGCAGGAGCAGTTCCCAACTTGCCAGGAAGCGTTGCGCCGGAGACTTCAGCCGGTCCGGAATCTGGCGCTCGATGCTGCCGGTCTCGTTTGCGGTGACACTCATGTTGCATGCTCCGCTTTTTTCAAAATCACGCGGCCCTTGGACCGGCTTGACGTAGCGTTGAAGGCAACGGCGATGATGATCGCGCTACCGGAGATGGCGAGTTGCCAGAAAGGCGAAATGTTGATGACTGGCAGAGCATTCTTGACGATGCCGAGAAACAGTGCGCCAAGCAATGCTCCGCCGACCGATCCGATACCACCGGCGATCGATATGCCACCGATCACACAAGCCGCAACGACTTCCAGCTCAAAACCACCGGCAATGTCGACATAGGCCACTGCGTAACGCGCCACCCAGAGATAACCGGTCAAACCCGCCAAAGCGCCGGAAATCACGTAGGCCGCACATTGTGTCTGGCCGACATTGATGCCCGTATAGACGGCGGCATGCGGATTGCCGCCAACTGCGAAGAAAGCCCTGCCGAGAGCCGTTCGTCCCACCAGAACGACAAAAGCCAGAACAACGAGGATCGCGATCCAGGACAGCAGGGGCAATCCGAGAATGGTCTCACGGGGAAAAGCCTTGAAGGCATCGCTCATTTCGTGCGCGTTTATCCACTCGCCTCCGGAAATCAGGAAGATGATCCCCCGATAAATTGTCATGGTACCAAGTGTAACGACGATGGGCGGAATGCTCAGCTTCCAGACAAGCAGCCCATTGATGAGCCCCATCAGGGAACCAAGACCGATCGCGATTGCAAGTATGACCGGAACCGGCAAATCGGGCATGGCGGTGTTAAGCATCGCGACCACCATTCCGGTCAACGCGAGGTTGGCGGCAACGGACAGGTCGATACAACGGGTTACGATCACCACCATCTGCCCAAGCGCAAGTATGATCAGGGGAGAAGTGTCGTTGAAGACGTTGGCAAGGTTGGACGGCGCGATGAAAGCCGGGAACCTTGATGCAATCATGCCGACGAGAAGAATGATTGCACCTGCAAGGATCACCTCCCGGGATTTCCAGCCGGACCAGGTCATGTCAGGACCTCAGTAATACCGGCGGCAGCCCGAACCAGCTGTTCCGGGGTCATCTCTTCACGATTGAATTCGGCTGCAATGCGCCCTTCCCGCATGACGATCACACGGTCAGACATTCCGAGAACTTCAGGGATTTCGGAAGACACCATGATCACCGCCAAACCTTCGGCGGCCAGTTCGGCCATAAATTCGTGAACTGCGGCCTTGGAACCAATGTCGATCCCTTTGGTCGGTTCATCGAGAATGATGACGCGCGGCTTGGTTGCCAGCCATTTTGCGATCACGACCTTTTGCTGGTTGCCGCCGGATAGCTCGCCGATATCCTGGTCAAGCGCTGCAGCTCGCAGGTCTAGGCGTTGCGTGTAATCTCTCGCGAGTTTGAATTCCTCTGCCAACCGCAGGAAACCGTTCTTTGACGTTTCCTTCAGCGACGGCAGCGAAATGTTCTGAAAAATCGGCAGTCCCTTGATGGCTCCCTGTGTCCCGCGATCCTCTGGAACGTAGACGATGCCATGACTGATCGCCGCGTTTGGATCGCGGATGACTGCAATCTTATCGTCAATCCGGATTGCCCCTTTGGAAGGTCTGGTGATACCGAACAACGCCTGCATGAATTCACTGCGACCAGCGCCGACGAGGCCATAAAACCCGAGAATTTCCCCTTCTCGCAACGTGAAGCCGATGTCCTCGAATTCCGTGGGATGTGAATAACCGACAACCCTGAGGACTTCTTCACCAAGCTGTGGCGACCGGTTTGGAAAGACCGTATCGACGGAGCGGCCGACCATCAGTTTGACCAGCTCCCTTTCATTGACGTCATCGATCCTGGCGGCGCCGACCATCTGCCCATCCCTGAATACGGTGTAGCGGTCCGCGATACGGAAAATTTCGTCGAACTTGTGGCTGATGAAAAGGATAGCCTTTCCTTCCGCTCTCAACCGTTCAACGAGTTCGTATGTTTCTTCGATTTCCTTGTGGGACAGCGATGCGGTCGGTTCGTCCATAATGACGATTTTTGCGTCAATCGAGAGTGCACGGGCAATTGCAACGAGGTGTTTGTTTGCAATGCCGAGGTCTCTCAACGTGACCGCGGGATCGATCTGCGCACCGACACGCTCCAGCAACGCTCGTGCCCTTGCGGCCATCGCAGCGCGGTCAATCAATCCGAACCGGGTTTTTGGAGCGTGGCCGATGAATATATTCTCTGCAACCGACAGGTCGTCGAACAGAACTGTTTCCTGATGAATGGCCGTGACACCTGCCTCGCCCGCATCCTGTGCGGTTGAAAAGGTGACAGGTTGTCCATCAATCGAGATCTCGCCTTCGTCCGGCTGGTAGATACCCGTCAGGATCTTCACAATAGTCGATTTACCGGCACCGTTTTCACCAACCAGCGCGGTCACCGTCCCGGGATAGAGCTCCAGAGAAACATCTGACAGTGCCTTGACGCCAGGAAAGGACTTGGAGATCCCCGTCAATGACAGGAGAGGCTCGATTTTTTCGCCTGACTGCGAATGCACTTCACTTATGCCCTGCATATTCGCAAGCATGACCATGTCCTGGAACCTGGTATTGTTTGTGTTGGAGAACCCGGTGCACAAGGCACCGGGTTTTTGACCATTCCTTCAAGTCTGGCTCGGGGCCAAGCTTAGAAGATGTCCTTGAAATCGTTGATGTTCGAACTGTCGTATGTGAACGGATCGGCCATCGCGCCTTCGTTCTTGTCGTTCAGGGTCAACGACCCCATGCGACCCATCGGAATTTCACCGCCCGGCTTTGCCTCGGCCTTGTCGGTCGCAAGATTGTAGGCAAGCATGGTGGCGGAGTATCCGAGATCAATGGGGTTCCAGATCGCAAAGGACTTGGACGCGCCGGAATCGATGTGACCGGCCATCTCGGACGGTAAGCCGAGACCGGTTACGTTGATCTGTCCGGCCTTCTCCGCGTCTGAAACAGCCTGTGCTGCAGCAACAATCCCGACCGACGTCGGCGCAATGATTGCCTTGAGATCCGGATAGGTCTGCATCAGGCCCTGTGCTTCGCGGTAGGACTTGTCGGCAAGATCGTCCCCATAGACGGTGGCGACGACATTGATGCCGGGATAGTTGTCCTTGACCTTGTTCATTTCCTCGATCCAGATGTTCTGGTTCGTGGCGGTTGCAGACGCCGAGAGCACCGCGACGTCGCCTCCATCCGGCAAATGATCGGCAGCCAGCTTGATGATCATATTGCCGATCAACTCATTTGAAGACGGGTTGAGATGAAGCTGGCGTCCCTCCGGCGCAACTCCGGAATCCCAGGAAATCACGGTGATACCCCGATCCATGGCCTTCTTCAGTGCGGGAACCAGCGCATCCTGATCGTTTGCGGAGATGGCGATTGCATCCACTTTCTGGGCGATCAGCGCGTTGATGACTTCAATCTGACCTTCCGCTGTGGTGTCTGTCGGACCGGTATAGATGATTTCAACATCACCCAATTCCTTGGCGGCTTCCTCCGCTCCCTTTGCAGCAGCTTCGAAAAAGCCGATGCCAAGGGCCTTCACGACCAGTGCGATCCTCTTGTCTTCCGCTTGCGCAGGTCCGGCAAGGCATACCGCAGCGACTGCCGTCGCGGTCAACAGTGACTTGAATAGTTTCATTGCTTCCTCCCTGTATGACTGCCGCCCTCCCAAGGTCCGGCAGAAAGTCGGCTACCCGTTAGAGGTCGCCTTGGTCTGTGCGGCACTGACGTCCGCAACAATCACCTTGATATCTGCCTGTTCGAGCATGCTGGCTGCGCTGTCGGGCATCCGGTCATCCGTGATGACGGTGGAAATGCGATCGAGCGGGCACAGGATCAGGCTCGACCTTGCACTGAATTTCGAGCTGTCCGCGAGGACAACCAGTTCGTCAGCCTGACCGATCAGTTTCTGTTCGGCCTGAATGAGCAAAGGATCCGCTTCCATGAGGCCGAGCGCACCAAGGCCCTGCGCACCCATGAACATGCGGCTCGCATAGAAATTACGCGTCACATCGTTATCAAACGGGCTGAGAATGATATTCTGTTCCCGGTAGATCACTCCACCGGAAAGCATGATGGTGTTTTTTGAATTCTTCAGAAGATGCTCAGCAATCGGAAATGAATTCGTGAACACCTGCAACCGTTTGGTCGCAAGCGGATGCACCATCTGAAATGTCGTGGTGCCGCCGTTTATGATGATCGCATCACCGTCCTCGCACAGCTCGACTGCCTTCAGCGCAATTGCACGTTTTTGAGCAATATTGATTGTCTCATTGACGCTGAACGGTCGTCCGGCCAACCCGACAAATTGCGGCGGGTGGATCGATTCCGCGCCACCACGCACTCGGCGAAGCTTCTGCTGCATATGCAGCTGTGCAATATCCCGGCGTATGGTCGCCTCAGAAGCCCCGGTCAATGCCACGAGCTCCTGCACCGTCACGACCGGACGATCCTGAACCGCGGATAGTATGATCCTGTGACGTTCTTTTTCGTGCATGCAGTCCTCCCAGTCATCAAACGTTTTCACCAAAATCACTCATTGTCAATCACCAAACATCATATTTGATCATTTTGCAGTGCAATATGACTGATTTTGCGCGTTTTTGATTGACATGAGGGTTGGTTCAAGCGAGGATTTAGCGAAACACGCAAATGCCGTCAGGCATATACTGGGAGGACATGATGTTGAATTCCACGGCCGGGTCCCGACTTGAAAATCTTTGGGACAAGGGGAAAGCATCTGGCATGAATGACCCGGAACTTTTGCTTTACCGGTCCAATCTTCTCGGTTCTGACAAGCGCATCACCAACTATGGCGGCGGCAACACGTCCGCCAAGGCCATGGAGACGGATCCTCTGACCGGCCAGACGGCGGAAGTCCTTTGGGTAAAGGGATCGGGCGGAGATGTCGGCACGATCAAAATGGATGGATTTGCGACGCTCTACATGGAAAAACTGCATGCGCTTAAAGGGCTATACCGCGGCGTTGACTTTGAAGACGAGATGGTCGGCTATCTACCTCACTGCACGTTCAATCTCAATTCGCGCGCAGCGTCGATCGACACGCCCCTGCATGCCTATGTTCCGAAAAAACACGTTGATCACATGCACCCGGACGCCATCATAGCGATTGCAGCCGCCAGCGACAGCAAGGCGATCACACAGGAGATATTCGGTGACGACATAGGCTGGCTTCCCTGGAAGCGGCCTGGTTACGAACTCGGACTCTGGCTTGAAAAATTCTGTCTTGAGAACCCAGACGCACGTGGTGTCGTTTTGGAAAGCCACGGCCTTTTCACGTGGGCCGACGATGCAAGAGACTGCTATGAGACAACGCTTGAAATCATCAACAGCGCAATCGCCTGGTTTGAAAATAAGACGGATGGCGTTGACGCGTTCGGCGGTTTGAAGCACAGGGCCCTTGCCCCGGCCGACCGTCGCGCGGTTGCCGCACGGCTGATGCCGGCCATTCGGGGAATGATATCAGGCAAGCAACACATGGTCGGTCATTTCGACGACAGCGACGCCGTGCTCGAATTCATCTGTTCCAGCGATATGGAGACCCTTGCGGCGCTCGGCACCAGTTGCCCGGACCACTTCCTGCGCACAAAGATCCGGCCGCTGGTCGTTGCATTCGATCCCGCAAAACCAGACGTGGACAGGACACTGACCGGGCTTGAAGAAGCGATAGATGCATATCGCAAGGACTATTCGGCCTATTATGAGCGCTGCCGCCACGACGACAGCCCTGCCCTTCGTGATCCGAACGCGGTTGTCTACCTTGTGCCAGGTGTCGGCATGATTACCTTTGCCAAGGACAAGGCTACTGCCCGAATTTCCGGAGAATTCTACACCAACGCCATCAACGTGATGCGCGGTGCGTCGAGTGTTTCCACCTATTGCGGGTTACAGGAACAGGAAGCCTTCGACATCGAATACTGGCTCCTTGAAGAAGCAAAGCTGCAACGCATGCCGCAACCCAAGAGCCTCGCTGGCAAGATCGCGCTCGTCACCGGAGGGGCCGGCGGTATCGGCTCGGCAACGGCTGAACGGTTCTTGCGCGAAGGAGCCTGTGTCGTACTCGCCGACATCGATGAGGAGGCACTGACACGTACGGCGGACACCCTGATTGCACGGCATTCACGGGATGTCGTGCGCACCGTCGTGATGGATGTGACCAAAGAAGACGCTGTTGCGCAGGCATTTGTGGCTGCGGCCATGGAGTTTGGCGGCATTGATCTTCTGGTGTCCAATGCCGGTATTGCCTCCTCCGCCCCGATCGAGGAAACCACCCTGGATCTGTGGAACCTGAACATGTCCATCTTGTCGACGGGTTACTTTCTGGTATCGCGCACTGCGTTTCAGATGATGAAAACACAGAACCTGGGTGGCTCCATTGTCTTCATAGGGTCGAAAAATGGCCTGGCAGCCTCACCCGGTGCGAGTGCCTATTGCACGGCAAAGGCTTCGGAAATTCATCTGGCGCGCTGCCTGGCACTGGAAGGTGCACCGGACGGCATCCGCGTCAATGTGGTCAATCCGGACGCTGTCCTGCGCGGCTCGAAAATCTGGTCTGGCGACTGGCTGAAGGAACGGGCGCAGGCCTATGGCAAGGACACTTCGGAACTGGAGGACCACTACCGGCAGAGGTCGCTTCTGAAACGGTCCGTCCTTCCGGAAGATATTGCCGAGGCGACCTATTTCTTTGCGTCTGAAGCCTCATCAAAGTCGACCGGCAATATCGTCAATGTCGACGCCGGCAACGTTCAATCCTTCACACGGTAAAAGAGACAGCAATGACCATGATCGACGCCTCTCTTGTTTCTCAGGAAAACGATGCGCGTTCGGCGGAGCTGAAGCGCGACTATGAAGCACTCGGAGAACAACTTGATCGCCGGGGAATTGCCATTGAAGAAATCAAGAACAAGGTTGCCGCGTACGGCGTCGCGATTCCTTCCTGGGGCGTTGGCACCGGAGGTACGCGGTTCGCCCGCTTTCCAGGGAAAGGTGAACCGCGTCACATCTTTGACAAGCTTGAGGACTGTGCCGTCATCCAGCAGCTCACCCGGGCCACACCCCGGGTTTCATTGCATATCCCCTGGGACAAGGCAGACCCGGCAAGCCTGAAAGACAAGGCGGCTTCGCTCGGCCTCGGTTTCGACGCCATGAATTCCAATACGTTCCAGGACCAGGACAACCAATCCCATTCCTACAAGTTCGGATCGCTGACACACACGGATGCGGCGACCCGGCGCCAGGCGATTGACCATAATCTTGAATGCATCGAGATCGGCAAAGCCATCGGTTCGGAGGCATTGACAATCTGGATTGGCGACGGGGCGAACTTTCCCGGCCAGACCCATTTCATCAGGCAATTCGAGCGATACCTGGAATCGACCAAAACGATCTACTCCGCCCTGCCGGACGATTGGAAGCTGTTTACCGAGCACAAGATTTTCGAGCCGGCTTTCTATTCAACCGTGGTTCAGGACTGGGGGACGAACTACCTGATCGCGCAGGAACTCGGAGACAAGGCATATTGCCTTGTCGATCTTGGCCATCACGCGCCCAACGTGAATATCGAAATGATCGTTGCGCGCCTCATACAATTCGGAAAGCTCGGCGGATTTCACTTCAATGACAGCAAGTACGGCGACGACGATCTCGATACCGGGTCCATCGATCCCTACCGCCTCTTTCTGGTCTTCAACGAACTCGTGGATGCGGAGACGCGCAATGTTTCCGGTTTCGATCCGGCGCATATGCTCGACCAGTCCCACAACGTGACCGATCCGATCGAAAGCCTGATGATCAGTGCCATGGAGGTCCAGCGCGCCTATGCCCAGGCATTTTTGGTCGACCGGCAGGCACTTGAGGGACACCAGGAAAGCAATGATGCGCTGATGGCGACAACAACGCTGAAACGCGCCTTCCGCACGGATGTCGAACCGATCCTGGCAATGGCGCGAGCTGAAAAAAACGGTGCCATCGATCCCGTCTCCGCTTATCGCACCTCCGGCTACCGGGCCGCGGTCGCAAAAACGCGACCGGAGGTCTCTGGGGCTGGTGGCGGCATCGTCTGACGGAAGCGGACGACAGATACTCAGTAGCCGGCGGGCAGCCCACCCTCTGTTTTCCTGAACACATCGGTGGCACACTTGGACAGAGGAAAAATCCCTGACTCTTATTGAACTCGCAGCTATCCGCCTAGGCTTTGGAACCGTATCGTCGCTAAGCAAATCAGATGAAGTCCAAGTTCAAACTCTTGAACTGGCGTTTGTCGATATCTGATGGGTTCTTCTGGCTCAGCGATGAGCAGTTTTCAAAGTTACAACCGCTTCTACTTACTGATACACGAGGCAAGGTTCGCGTCGATGCTCGGCGAAAGATCAGCGGTATTATACAAGTCTTGAGTCGAGCGGTCGTTGGGTCGTTAGGTCGTTAGGTCGTTAGGTCGTTGTGCCAGGTGTCTTTGGACCGACGAAAACACTCTAGAATAGCTATGTCCGGCGGTCTGAGAAGGGTGTCTGGACAGTTATCGTCAACACGCTGTCCCAAACCGGCGACCGAACGTTTGAAGTAATGATCGACAGTACAGCAATTTGGACGCACCAGGTCGCTCATGGTGACCAAAAGGACTCTGGTCAATGCTGAGGGCTGAGTTCGTGTTGGTCCGGGAACCGCAACCCACGCGCTCAGCGACAACAAATGAAGGCCAATCGCCTTCCACCTCGCCGGTGCCAATGTCTCAGATTTCACCGGAGCAGAGGCACTCTTGCCGCATGTTCCGGCAAAAGGTGTTTTGCATAGCTACAATGGTTACGGCAGCGATCGTATCCGCAGGACCGTGAAAGCGCTGGGCTCTCGTCCAAACATCCCGCTCCTCAAAACACGTAAATGAAGACCTGTTTCTCACCACACCTTTACAAAGGCAGAACCTTCATCGAAAGGAAGTTCGGTAGGCTCAAGGAAATTCGAAGAATTGCAACGCGAGACGAAAGGAACGGCACCAATTTCCTGTCCGCTTTCAGCCTCTAGGCAAGCTTTTGCTCATGTTTTGAGTCTGAAATCTGGGCGATTTGTCGGTAGATACAAAATTCGTTCATCTTCCAGCTTACTTCTTGGTCTCATGTCGGACGTAATTCGCGAAATCTTTCTAAAGCGCGCAAAAAGACAAGAATTCCGGGAAGTTACACAATTTCAAGCAAAAATTTACGATCAACACAATTCTATTCTGACAGAATTTCCAAAAGAATTCACATAGTTGACCTCGCATTCCAACTTTCTCATTTTTCTTTTCGTAACTTTCGCGTTCTCTTCTTTCACATTTTCAAATTCAATTCTTATCTGCTCGATGCAGTGTGCAACACCACTGCAAAATTCATCTGAAGAATTTCTTCCACTCCACTTACTTAACTCCTGTTTTGTCATGTCGAATCCACCCAGACGCAACAAGTCGAAATAGTTTTGCAATATTTCATTATCACCCATGTTCCGCGACAGTTCTCTTAAGAAAGAAACAGTCTCTTCAAGCGGTGGGATTTCCGGAAAATATTTCGACGAACGAAGCAGGTGTTTTAAAAATTCTATACTGAATTCCTCATCATCGATCCAACAATTTTTCTTATTATTTGTTAAAATTTCTTCTAAAAAATCTGTATATTCATTGCTTACAATATACTCTGTTTCCATGAGCAAAATATTCATAATAAAATGTTGTAAAACAATACTATCTCCTGCAATCCATTTCTCGCGTAGATTTCCAATGTCATTGAAGGTCATGTATTCAGAATTTGATACAAATTTTCTGAAATCAAACAACGCTACTCCCAATTCGCTTACTTCAGCAAACTTACTAAATAGCTCGTCTTGAGAATTGGATTCTGCTTCAATACTTTTGTAGAGCGTATATTCTTGCGTGTCCTCAAACCTAACGGGCTCAACGCAAGCCAGCACGCGTGCACTGCCTTGAAAGAAAATCAATAGAAAAATAATAAGAACACTCTTTGCACTCATTTTTTACAAATGCTCCAGTGATTGATCTTCACATCGACTATGTAGAGTCAAAAAGCATTTCTTACATTTTCATGTTGAGAGCTAAAGAGCAAATTTTACAAAAATTGATCTATTTTCAGAAATTCCCTCTATATTACAATTATCTGATCGAATCTGTTCTACTAAACTGTTATCGCCCTCTGCGTCAGAGTAAGCTGTCCGGGTCGTTCGCGTACGCGCTATCCGTGGCATGCACCATCTATTGCACACCCGCTCGTTGCCTCGTTCCGTTTGATACAACAACTGGTCATGACCTATCCCGTGGGTGCTTCTCCCGCCAGCTTGCCGAGAACCACTGCACTCAACAGGCCGTTTCCGGAAAGATAGCCCCTGTCGCCTCGCCCTGAAACACCGCATGCCGCTCCGCCGCATGCATGAAGATTGGCAAAGCCCGATCCATCGGAGTGGATGACGCGTGCTCCCTCGCCGGTTAGAAGTCCGCCCTGGGTGTGAAAAAGGGCGCCGGTTACCCGGACACCGCAATAGGGAGAGCGCAAAGCTTCGGTTCCGAATTTTCGATTGAAGTTGTCGACACCGTTCCACGGAATGGAGGCAACCGTTTCCACCAGGGATTCAGGCGGCAAACCCAGGTCACAGGCAAGCCCCTTAAGCGTATCGTTTCGCTTGACCGCTCCAAGAGCTTCGGCATGCTTGAAGTCTTCGAATTGCCTTGCAATCCCGGCAATACGGCCATCGAAGATTGCGAACGCCTCTCCGTCCGGTTGCGACAACACCACGCGTGCGGCTTCGGAATACCCCTGGGCCTCGTTCCAGAAACGCCGGCCTTTGTTGTTGACCTGCACACCACCTTCCATGATGACGGCCCAGGTGATGAGAATACCGTGGGGTTGAGCGACATTACCATGCCCCTGGTAAGATCCCAGATGCGCAAGACCGGCACCTATGGCCTGCCCCCAGAGCAATGCCTCGCCCCGATTGCCATCGTGTCCGAACCAAAGGCCGTTTTCGATTTCCGGCAGGAACCGGTGCACAAGTTCGCGATTGCCTCCAAAGCCATTGCAGGCAAGAACCAGCTTGTCGCAACCGATCGTCTCGACACCACCGTCCGGCCGCATAACGGCGACGCCGCGTACCTGCCCGTTTTCAATAAACAAGCGACCGGCGCGCCGCTCGCAAACGATATCGATCCCGGCTGCCTCACAAGTTGCCCGGAGCGCATCTATCAGTTCGACACCGGATCTGGTCGGCAAGCCGTGCATGCGGCTGCGACTGTGACCCGGATAGTCAAAATTTGTTATCAGCGAAAATGGCAGATTGAACGTCTCGCTCAGCCAGTCGATCACGGGAGCTGAATTGCAGGCAAGCCGGTTGACAAGCGCCTGATCGTTCTCGTTGCCAGCCTTTGCCTGAATATCTGCCGCGAACACAATGGCATTATCCTCAACCCCGGCGCTGGCCTGTATCTTCGTTCCAGCCGCCGGTATCAGACCGGCTGACAGGGCAGTTGAGCCTTTCGGCACCGGGTCGGCTTCGATCACAAGCACTGATTGTCCCGCCTCCTGTGCGGCGAGTGCAGCAACCAGTCCACCAGCCCCTGCCCCGACAATCAGGGTTTCGCACGAAAGGTCAAAGTTGTCTGGAGCGGGCGCGACGTCAGCTTTCGTTTCGGTCATAAGCTACGCCCTTGGCAAGCATATCGGACGTTCCGATCACTCCATTGAGACCGTCAAAATCGAACATTCTGTCAGCAAAAGGCCGATTGCTGCCGTTTTTCCGCAGACTTTCATAATAATCGCCTGCCGTTCGCGCAATTGCGCGGACAATACCACCCGGGAATATGACGATCGAATAGCCTTGCGTTTCCAGGTCCTCTGCCCCTGTTATCGGTGTCGCGCCACCCTCGACCATGTTCGCCAGCAAGGGCACTCTGCCTTCGAAATTCAGGGCAATACCCGAAAGTTGTTCTCGTGACTGCGGCGCTTCAATGAAGAGCACATCGGCACCGGCCTCAAGATAGCTTTCTGCGCGATCAATCGCCGCCTGATACCCTTCAACCGCAATGGCATCTGTCCTGGCAATGATCAACGTTTCATCCGAGTTTCGCGCATCGGCCATCGCCCTCACCTTTCCGGCCATTTCACTAACCGGGATGAGTGACTTGTCCGCAAGATGACCGCACCTTTTCGGATAAGTCTGATCTTCGATCTGCATCGCCGAAGCACCTGCCCGCTCATAAAGGCGCAAGGTCCGTTGAGCGTTGAGCGCATTGCCGAAACCGGTATCGGCGTCAATTATCACAGGCAGGTCCGTGCGATCTGCAATAAGAGCCATGGTCTCTGTCATCTCTGTCACCGAGGTGAGGCCGATATCAGGACGGCCGAGGCGAGTGTAGGACACCGCTGCCCCACTCAGATAGAGCGCCTCGAACCCGGCAGATGTTGCCATCGACGCGGTCAAGCCGTCATAGACTCCCGGTGCCACCAGAATTGTCTTCTGTTGAAGTCGTGTTTTCAGGCTCATGATGCTTGCTCCAGCCAATCCAGCGCTTCAACGCATGTCATCTGACCGGTGACGGTCGCCAGCGACAGAAGTGTTGCGTCATGGACCTCGCTGTCGAATGCGGCACTGCCATCGGTAAGCAGAACCGTATCGATGTTGCGCAAGTGTGCATCCCGAAGCGTCGAGGCCACTCCGCCGTTGGTAACAATGCCGCCTACGATCAGTGTATCGATGCCGACTGCACGCATGATGAATTCCAGCCGGGTCTGATAGAAGGCCGAATAGGCGACCTTCTCGATCACAAAATCGGCGGGATAGAGTTCGTCAACCAATGTGTTGCCGAAACTGCCGGGTGCAAAGTCCCCTTTTCCGAGAAACGGGCGCAGCTTCTTGAGATGGGGTGCGATCAAAGGGGCGCCACTGGCATCGGGTACAAGTGTGAACTGGGCAGAAATGTAGTGACCGCCCCGCTTGCGGATCGCTCTTGCAAGTGGAGCAATCCGGCCGGGTAGATCTGCGATGCTGTCCGCCCTTTGTCCGGCGCGTCCATAAGCACCCGCGGGATGGATAAAGTCATTTTGCAGGTCGATCGTCAGGAGCGCCGTCCTTCTATGGTCCCAAGTTCTCGGCTCGCTCATGACTGATCCCCCAAAGGTTCGATTATGGTATTGCCGAATGCATCGACCCGCGCTTGCAGATCCGGCTCGACAAGCACGGTGGTGTCAGGCTGTTCCAGAATCGCCGGTCCCTTGATCACGGTTCCAACGGGAAGCGCCAGTCGGTCGAAGATCTCCGTTTCGAGCCACGATTCTTCAAAGTGTACCTGGCGTGTGGCTCTCGGAACGGCAGGATCCGTCGTTTCGGGGGCAAGGCTCCGAAGATCGAACTTGGGGCGCATACCGGTGACCGAACTGCGCAGATTTATGATCCGCCTAACACCATTCTCCAGCAGTCGCCCGAATGTCGCCTTGTAGGCAGCGTCGAACGCCTTTTCGATGTCCGCTCGTGTGGGGGGAATGACATTGCTGCTTTCTGTCAGGACATTCATTGGCACGGAGACCGTGTGCGTCTGGCCGATATAGGCCATATCCAACTCGAAGCTCAAATCACGCGCTTCAAAGGTTGCCCTGGCCGCTTCGAGAAGAGCCAGTCCCTGGTCCACATGCGCCTGCATGAAGTCACCGAGCGCGCTTTCATCGAGCGTTGCCACAAGCGAATTGATCGTCTGCACGAAATCCTGGCGCATATCCGCAATCACGCATCCCATGGCGGATGTGACACCCGGGTAGCGCGGGACGAGCGCGCGTGCGATTCCGACATCTTTCAGCATCGCCCCAGCATGCAAGGCCCCTCCGCCGCCAAACGGCATGAAGGCGAAATGCTTGGGATCGAAGCCGCGCTCGATACTGACGAGCCGGATGGCCCCGGCCATGCGCGAATTGGCGACCCGAAGAATCGCCTCTGCAGCCTGAACTGTTCCAAGATCGAGCGGAGAACCAACATGCCGGTCGATAGCCTCGCGTGCGGCGTCAACATCGAGCCGTTTCAGTTTCCCGCCGATCGGATTGTCAGGGTCGATCCGACCCAGAACCACATTGGCGTCAGTTACCGTCGGTCGCGTGTTTCCCAGACCGTAGGCAACCGGGCCTGGATCCGATCCAGCGCTCTCCGGTCCGATGTTGAGCAACCCTCCCTTGTCAACCCAGGCGATGGAGCCACCACCGGCGCCGATCGTCGTGATCTCGATCATCGGTGTCCGTACAACCATGCCGAAATCAATGGATGTTTGCGGAGACAACATGGAGTGTCCGCCGGCTATCAGGGAAACATCGAAGCTGGTGCCCCCCATATCGCCCGTTATCACGTTTTCGAAGCCAGCAGACGATGCGATATATCCAGCGGCGATAACACCCGCTGCCGGTCCGGAAAGAGCCGTTCGCACCGGAAGACGGCAAGCCGTTTCCACGGCCATGACCCCGCCATTGGATTGTACGATCATGAATTCACCGTCGAATCCGCGTGAATTCAGCGCTCGTTCAAGCCGGTCCAGATAACCAGACACTTCCGGCTGAAGATAGGCATTCAGTGCTGTGGTCGAAAAGCGTTCGAATTCGCGAATTTCGGGCAGTATCTCCGATGAGGCCGAGACATGGGGGTTTGCCCAGATCTCGCGCACCGCCGCGACAGCCGCTTGCTCATTTGCCGGATTGGCATATGCATTGGCAAACAGGATCGCCACGGCCTTGCACCCCTGGTCGTGCAATGTTTTGGCCGCAACGCGGACGGCCTCCAGATCAACAGGCGTGCGGATTGTTCCATCTGCCAAGGTTCGCTCCGGGACTTCGAGCCGGTTCCGCCGATCGACAACAGGCTCGAAATCACCGCGCAAGCCCCAGGTTCTGGGTCGGTCGCGGCGGCGCATTTCCAACACGTCACGCAAACCTTGCGTGCAGATGACACCGGTGACTGCACCCTTGCGCTCGAGCAGTGCGTTGGTACCGGCGGTCGTCCCGTGAACAACAACCGACAGTTTCGAAAAATCCGATCCCAGTTGCGAGATGCCCTCGAGAAACCCGCCTGACTGATCCGGACGTGTCGTCGGCACCTTGGCCACGGACGCGGTACCGTCGGCCTCGTTGAGGACAAAGACATCCGTGAATGTACCGCCAACGTCAACGCCCACCATGCGCCCGGTCATATAGAAATCTCCCGCCAGGCGGTGCCATAGAGTTGATCGGCCCTTTCGGCATCGACAAAACCTCGCGCAACATCGCTTGCAACGTTTTCCGCAGCCCTGTCTTCGGTTTTGCCATATCCGCCGCCGCCAGGTGTTTCCAGTCTCACCGCCTGACCCTGCCGCAATTTGATGCCGCGCATCTTTGAAGCCAGAGGCGGCACTTTCCAATCATCGTCCTGCTCATAGGAAAACCTGTTCATCGCACCGTCTTGTCCGTCGACAATGCCTTTGGGGGCAAAGCGCCCGCGCTCGCCAAACAAAAAGGCCTCGGCGCCATTTTCTTCAAGAACCTCAATTTCGTAGATAGCACCCAGGCCGCCACGATGCTTGCCCGCCCCCGCGCTGTCGGGCCGCAGCGCCCATTGCCGGAACATGACCGGATAAGCGGCTTCAAGTATCTCCATCGGCGGGATCGTGGCCGTTGAAATAGGCGCGTTGCCATGATTGAGACCATCGCCTTCGAGAGAACCGCCATGGCCGCCCCCGTAAAAACTGAACATGACCCATGGCTGCCCATTGCTGCGTTTGCCCGCGATCGACAGGGCATTGATCGTACCATAGGCATTGGCAACAACGCGGTCCGGGGCAACTTTGGCGAAGGCGGAGAAAATCACATCGATCATCCGCAGGATCGTCTCGGTATATCCACCAGTCGGACTTGGAAATTCCGCGGAAAGGAGCGAGCCTTCGGGCACCTTGACTTCAATCGGGCGCATCACGCCCGCATTCGCAGGCAATCCCGGGAAGATATGCTTGATCGCGACATAGGCTGTCGCGACCGTCGTTGGAAGCGCGATATTGACCGGACCTGCACATTGCGGCGCGGACCCGGCAAAATCCAGGGTCATACTGTCACCATTGATCTCCAGCCCGACCCGAATTGCCAGCGGTTCATCAGTGATGCCGTCGTTGTCGAGATAATCCAGCGCTTCCCATCGGCCGTCGGGCATCGCTTCTAGCTCTGCTCGCATCAAGGCTTCCGCTCTGTGTCCGAGGGCATCCAAGGCAGCCGTAATCGTGGATGCTCCATACTCATCCAACAGTTCGTCCATGCGCCGGACACCCAGATCCAGCGCGCCGAGTTGACCGTTCAGATCGCCCATCGCCGATTGAGGCAGACGCGTGTTGCGCAGGAGAATATCGATAATGTCCCGGTTGACCTCACCGGCACGAGCCAACCTTACAGGCGGAAGGACAAACGCCTCCTGAAAGACATCTGTGGCCGCCGGGTTGTAGTTGCCGGGCACTGCACCGCCAACATCATGCCAGTGTCCGACGGAAGCGAGATAACAGAAAAGCTCTCCATCCCGGAAATATGGGCGGACCAGTCGCATGTCCGACAGATGAGTGCCACCAATATGCGCATCGTTGAAGATGAAGATGTCACCGTCCTGCAAGTCACCGTCGGCAGCCACCTTTTCGATTACCGCCTTTACGGCAAAGGACATCACACCGACGAAAATCGGCAGTCCGGACTTGCCTTGAACCAGCGTGTCGCCACTGACCGCATGATAGAGGCCGTGGCTGGCGTCATGCGCCTCGGCTATGATCGGATTGAAGGCGGCCCGAAACAGGGTCGCATCCATTTCGTCCGCGATCTGTTCCATTCGACCAGACAAGACAGACAAGGTGATGGGATCAATCTCGCTCATGCCTTCGCCCTGGCTTCCGCAATGTCGTTCCAGACATCCTGTCTCATGATTTTTTCACCCTCGATTTCAAACCGGTCGATAAATCGAATGCTGTCAAATGCCGTTCCGTCTGGCCATTCGCCAGACAGATTGCCCCGGCAGTAGACAAGGGCCTCCGGCCCGGAACTTTGCATGACATCAAATCCGTCATAGGTCTTTTTGACGATGCGGTAACGGGGCCCTGCCCAGTCGAGCAGTTCCTTCAGGCTCGCCATGGGTTCAGCTCCCGGGAACTGCATCGAAAACCCTTCGCCCAGCATTGATCGGGCCGAGTCGAAGTCACGCGCTTCCATCGCCTTCAGATAGCGTTTCACGATATTGCCGGGATCCTTGAGGGCGGGCGCTCCAACACGATGCTTACGCCCGCGTGAATAGTTGTCGGGTTCCATCTCGTGGATCAGGACGGTAATCGCATCAGGCAGAGCGGGTACCACAAGGCGAACGGCATCTGTCAATCCGTCGTGCAGCCGGCGTTTTTCTTCAGATCCATAGCCCTGCAACAGATGCAGTTCAACGATTGGCATCCAGCTTCCCTCTCGATATTTGTATTATCTATAATACAGATTCAGATGTATTGTTAATACAGAAAAAAACAAATACAACGTACAGAAGCTTGATCTTTTCAAAACCGGCGATAACATTGAACAAGGATTAGGGAGGAATTCCGGCGTGAACAAGCCTGCAAAATCGCTGCTTCCGGAAGGAACCAAGGCGCGCCAGGTCTATCTCTCGCTGCGCGACCAGATTGCAGACGGGCGGCTGGAAGACGGTGAAAACCTGCCTCCTGAACAGAAACTGGCTGAGTTGTTCGGAGTATCCAGGGTGACCGTCCGCCGAGCACTGGACGCTCTGGCTGCAGCAGGCCTCGTGGTGAGACGTGCCGGAAGCGGAACAACAGTCCGAACGTCAGGCCAGCCGGGAAAGCCAATGGCGATGAACCTGGCAACCCTGATGCCGCAACTTGTCGAAATGGGTCAATCCACAACGGCTCGTCTCCTCTCATTTTCTTACGGAGCAGCACCCGAATTCGCCGCAAGTGCCTTGAGGCTCGCGGCGAAGGAACAGGTACAGATTGCGACCCGCGTGCGCAGTACCGACGGAATACCTTTTTCCCACCTGACGACCTATGTTCCAGCAGCCATTGCCGCGAACTATTCTGAAAACGATCTCGCAACAACACCCCTTTTCAAGCTCCTGGAACTCAGCGGTGTTCAGATAAAGGATGCACATCAGTCGGTTTCAGCGACTCTGGCGGGACCGGATGTCGCCGAAGCCCTTGGCATTGCCGTTGGCTCTGCGTTGCTGTCCCTGCGACGCGTTGTGCGAGACGTCAATGACAATGGCGTGGAATATCTGTCGGGGCTTTACCGGCCAGATATGTTCCGGCTTGAAATGCCGCTCACGCGAGTGGGCGACGGCAGTTTGCGGCACTGGGAACCCGCCATCGGCAAACCACCTGGTGAGCCTGCATGACGGTGCCGCGCACACTTCTGGACAAGCTCTGGTCTGCACATGAAATCGTGGTGCGCGCAGACGGGTCGTCCCTGTTGTGGGTCGATCGCCACCTGGTGCACGAAGGGTCGCATCATGCCTTCGCCAGGATTGAATCACGTGGCCTGCCTGTTGCCGAACCCGAATTGACCTTTGCTGTGGTCGATCACTATGCGCCGACCCGACGCCGTGCACAGATTGCGGCCCCGCAGATCAGCTACATGGTCGAAAACCTGCGCAACAATGCGATGAAACACGACTTGCGTCTTTTCGATCTGGACGATCCCGGACAGGGAATTGTCCACGTTGTCGGACCTGAACAAGGGTTGACGCTTCCCGGCCTGCTGATCAATTGCGGTGACAGCCATACATCCACCCATGGTGCCTTCGGAGCCCTCGCCTTCGGCATCGGCGCTACCGAAGTCGCCCACGTACTGGCCACGCAAACGATCTGGCAGAAGAAGCCTAAAGCCATGCGTATGCACATCGACGGAAAACTTGGTCCAGGCGTCAGTGCCAAGGATATCGCGCTGAACTGGATCGCCGGACTTGGTGCGGACGGCGCACAGGGCCACGCGATCGAATATGCCGGCAGCGCCGTCCGTGAACTTTCGATGGAAGGCCGCATGACACTTTGCAACCTTTCGATCGAAGGTGGTGCGCGCTTCGGCCTGATTGCGCCGGATGAAACAACATTTTTGTATCTCGAGGGGCGCTCGCACGCCCCCCGGAACGAGGCCTGGGATGAGGCGCGAAAAGCGTGGGGGCATTTGCACACGGATGCAGAAGCTGAATTCGACCGGGACATTCATATTGACGCAGACAAAATCGCGCCAACTGTCACTTGGGGTACGAGCCCCGAACAGGCTATTCCGGTCACGTCCATGATTCCCGATCCAAACACATTTGCAAATGGCGAAGCGGAAGCGGTTCGTGACTCCCTGGACTACATGCATCTTTCCGCAGGCGACCCGATAGAAGGAACACCCGTTGATCAGGTGTTTCTCGGCTCCTGCACGAATGGCCGGATTGAAGACCTGCGCAGTGCTGCTGCAGTGCTCATTGATCGAAAAGCCAAGGTTCCCGGTCTGGTCTCGCCAGGATCGGCGCAAGTCAAGGCGCAGGCCGAACAGGAAGGCCTCGACCGGATATTCATTGAAGCCGGACTGGAATGGGCAGCCGCAGGCTGTTCAATGTGCGTCGGCATGAACGGAGACGTCGTTGGTCCCGGGAAGCGCTGTGCATCCTCAACGAACCGTAATTTCCGCGGCCGACAGGGGCCAGGCGCGCTGACACATCTGATGTCACCGGCGATGGTTGCCGCGGCCGCTGTTACCGGAACAATTACCGACGTTCGGCCACTCCTCAAGGGAGGCAGGGTGTGATGCCGGGCTGGAGCAGACATGATGGCCACGCGATCGCATTTCCGTTGCACAACGTTGATACGGACCAGTTGATTCCGTCTCGCTTCATGTCGACACCGCGCGGTCAAGGCTACGCCCGGTTCCTGCTTCACGATCTGCGCAAAGACGCCAGCGGCGAGGATCATCCGCATTTCCCGCTGAACCGTCACCGACACGCCAGTATTCTGATCGCCGGGCGCAATTTCGGCAGCGGCTCGTCGCGCGAGGCAGCCGTTTATGCATTGGTTGATGCCGGCATAAAGGCCGTATTCGCTCCAAGCTTCGGCGACATATTTGCAGGCAACGCAGTCAACAACGGTCTTTTGCCCGCACGCGTGTCCGATGACGACTTCAACCTCCTGATCCGGTGTTTGGGAGATGGTGCTGAACTTTCGATGATCGCGCTGGACCGTGGACAGTTCAGCATAGGCAACGTTCAGGTCCCGTTCGCGCTCGATCCGAGCTGGCGGAAGAAACTAATCAATGGCTGGGACGACATCGATCTGACGATGCAGCACCTGGTGGACATTGAAAACCACAAGACAAAACTGAAACAGACAGCGCCCTGGTCCCGGCCGGCGGCGGACGTGTGAGGCTCTTGAAACCGCAAGAGCAAACAGCATCAGGGTTACAGCCTGAGAACCAGAGGGATAAGGCAAAAGCCACCCTGTAAAGTGGAGTGAGACTATGAAGAGGATTTTACTGGCTGGCCTCATGGCCGGATCGACACTGTTGAATGTGTCCGCGCAGGCGGAAGACACGGTTACCGCGGTGCATGCTTTCCCGGAAACTCTCATCTACACCAAGAGCTTCCTTTCCTTCGTGGACAAGGTGAACGAGGCCGGTAAGGGAGTTGTGCAAATCGAGGTGCGTGGTGGGCCCGAGGCGATTGGCATGTTCCAGCAACCAGATGCGGTCCGGGACGGCATCGTCGACATGGTCTACACTCCAGGTTCCTTCTACGGCGGCGCTTTGCCGGAAAAAGACGCAATGGTCGCCTCAAACCTGACGGCCGTCGAAACCCGCGAAAATGGCGGCATTGAACTTATCGACCAGATCCACCAGGAAAAGATGGGGTTGAAGTATCTCGGCTGGTTCGACAGCGGCGTTTGCTACAATCTCTGGACCCGCAACGCGCCGACCTTCGACGAGAGCGGCAATCTCGAAGTCGAAGGCCTGAAACTGCGCGGCAACAACGTCTACAACGCATTTTTCACCAACTATCTCGGCGCACAGGTTATCGACTTGCCGACGGGTGAAGTCTATTCCGCGCTGCAACGCGGGGTCGTTGACGCGACCGGCTGGACGCAAATCGGGCTAATCGACCTGAAATGGAACGAGTTCCTGAACTACCGTATCGAGCCATGTTTCTTTTCGACCGATCTGGGCGTGATCATCAACCTTGAAAAGTGGAATTCGCTGTCCGACGAGTCCAAGAAAATTCTGCAGGATGTTGCGATCCAGCATGAAAAGGACAGCGTCGCGGCACTGAGGGCCAAGCGGGACGAGGATTTTGCCGCGCTTGACGCAGCAGGCATGACAGTAGTCTCGCTGGAAGGTGACGCAAAAGCCAACTACCTGGCGGCCGCACGTGAAAAAACCTGGGAGCGGATGAAAGGCCTGATGGCGGATCAACCAGGTGGAACAGACAATTACGACAAGCTGATTGAGTTGTTCTACGATTTGAACGCCGCAAATTGAATGCATGACTGGCCCGCCAACTTGGCGGGCCTGATCTGTCGCACCCCGAGGCTTTCGAATGACTTTTGTCTCCAGGATCTACAGCTCGCTGATTGATGCCATGGCGGTGATCGCCGGGGCCACGCTGGTCTGGCTGATGGTTTCCGTGGTGGTATCGGTTCTGATGCGGAACCTTGGCCTGCAACCTTTTGCCTGGCTGTTCACGTCATCCGAATACGGGCTGCTCTACATGACAATGCTCGGCGCACCCTGGCTCGTGAGGGAAAAGGGTCATGTTCATATAGAACTGGTCACATCAGCGTTGCCGGAAGGTTCCCGGCGCGTTGTCAGCCGGCTGGTCGCGTTTACCTGCGTTCTCGTGTGCGTCATCCTCGCGTGGAAGGGGCTGGAGTTGTTCCTGAAAAACATTGAACGGGGCGACTACGACACCCGCGCCTATTACTACCCCCGCTGGCTTCTGACGATCACGTTCCCCCTCAGTTTCGGCCTCATGGCGGTGGAATTCATGCGCTTCGTCGTCGGCTCCGACCTGCTGCATACCGGTGATGCGGGGATCCACGAATAATGGAGTGGTATGAAGCGCTCGCCCTGCTTCTGGGTGTCATCGTCTTTCTCATGGCAATGGGCATGCCGGTGGCACTGGCCTTTCTCGCTGCCAATATCATCGGTGCCTGGGTGTTCATGGGCGGCGAGCGTGGCATTGGCCAGCTCCTGAACAATGGCCTGGGGTCATTGACCAAATTCGCGCTTGTTCCCATCCCGCTGTTTCTGCTGATGGGTGAAATCTTTTTTCACACAGGCCTGGGTGGCCGCATGTTCAATGCGATCGACAAGCTGCTCGGCAGGCTGTCGGGAAGATTAAGCTACGTCACTGTTCTGGGTGGAACCGCCTTTTCCACCCTGTCAGGGTCATCCATGGGTTCCACGGCCCTGCTCGGATCATTGATGGTTCCCGAGATGAGCCAGCGCGGCTACAAATCACACATGAGCATCGGTCCCATTCTTGGAACCGGCGGCCTCGCAATCATCATCCCGCCCTCGGCGCTTGCGGTTCTGCTTGCCACCCTGGCGCAGATCGATGTCGGTGCCCTTCTCATCGCCGGCGTCTTGCCGGGCCTGATCCTGGCTGCATTTTACATCGGTACCATCTGGCTCCAGACCAGACTGGACCCCTCCGCGGCGCCGGCCTACGACGTAGAACCCTTGTCTTTTTTGAGCAAGATCACGCTGCTCCTGCGTGAAGTGGTCCCGATGGTAGGCGTGATGGTTGTCATCATCATCCTCATGATCACCGGTTTCGTGACGCCCTCAGAGGCGGCAGCCTTCGGTGCGCTCGGTGTCCTGGTGCTGGCAGCGGTGTTTCGCTGCCTGACGTGGGAGGCAATGCGCAAGTCCGTGACCGGTGCACTCAAGGTCACCTTGATGGCTTACCTGATCGTGTTCGGATCAGCGACTTTCAGCCAGCTGCTGGCCTTCTCGGGAGCCTCGCGCGGGCTCGTCAACTGGGCAATTTCCTTTGATCTTGCACCACTCGCGATGTTGATGGTGATGTTTGCGGTCCTGCTGTTGCTGGGCATGTTCATGGAGCAGATTTCCATGATGCTCCTGACCGTTCCGATATTCTTTCCACTCGCCTTGAGCCTCGACTACGACCCTGTTTGGTTCGGGCTCATCATGCTGCTTGCGTTGGAAATCAGCTTCACCACCCCGCCGTTCGGGTTGCTGCTGTTTGTCATGAAAGGTGTTGCGCCACCGGGAACAACGATGCGCACAATCTACACGTCAGCGTTCCCTTTTATCGGCTGCTCGCTTCTGCTCGTCGCTTTGCTGGTCCTGTTTCCGCAAATCGCGCTTTGGCTTCCTGGCCTCTGAAGATCACTGATGTCAGCACCTAAGGAAACGAGACGGTATGTCCCTTGTCCTTACTGCACCGCCTGGAAGTCATGAGACTGGCCGGTTACCAAACCTGATTGAATTCAGTTTGTATTGCCTTTTCCGTGCCTGGGCTCATAACCAGTAACAGAGTGTAGTTGTGCCGCTGCCGTATCGCAGGAGAGACCGATTGCACCTGGTTGCAGGGGTTGCGTCAAACACCTGTCCATAACCATTGCGCACGTGGAGGCAATGCCGGGAACAATTGTCACCGGAATGCCCTCAACTGCCAGTCGCCTAAACTCTTTGCCGGCATGGCTGTCGTTCACCGGGTCCCCGGTTTTCAGTCTCACCACATGCCTGCCCTGTTTTGCCAAAGAGATCATCATTTCGGCGCTACCTTCCTGAAGGCAGATTTCCCTGCCACTCCGCAATTCGACCGGAACACGTGTGGCTTCGCGGCGCGCAAGTTCCAGAACACTGTCATCGATCCGTTCGTCGAACAGGATCACGTCGGCAGACTGAAGTGCGCGCACCGCCTTCAATGTCAGGTCTTCTGCGTCGCCATGCGCCCCTCCGACAAATGTAACCTTGCCTGATGCGGCACTTTTGGCTTCGACCAGAAGCGGTTCCAAGCCACCAGCCTCTGCCGCTTCCAGTACCGACCGACCAGAAAATGCCAGATCCGTGAAGCGTTCCCAGAAGCTGCGCCTTTGTGAACCCGATGAAAGCGTGTCAAGGACCGTGGACCGAACACGCCTGGCAAGAGCTGCCCAGTCCTTGAGGCAGTGAGGCAGCAGGGTTTCGATTCGCCGGCGGATTGCCTGTCCGAGGATCGGAGCCGCACCGTTGGTCGAAATTCCGATGACGACCGGAGAACGGTTGACAATCGAGCCGAACTGAAACTCGCAAAATTGCGGATTGTCGATCACGTTGACCGGAACGCCTTCCGCCTTGGCGGCGCACTGGAAAGCCTTTGCCTCCCCGATGCTTGCCGCGTCGGCAACGGCAAGAGCGGCACCGGAGAAACACTGCGGGGTCCACGAATGGGGATGGTAGCTGAGTGTTCCTCCCGGACTACCCTGTTCGAGCAATGCTTCAAGACAGGCCCCGGGACGCTCCGCATAGATATGTACATTTGCACCTGCGGCGGCCAGAAGTTCCGCCTTCCACGCGGCTGCATCCGTCCCGCCTGCAATCACGACCTTTCGACCCTTCAGCGGAAAGAACAGCGGCAGACATGCCAGCTCGCCGACGCGGGCAGGCCTCCGTTTGCCCGTTGCATCAGCCGGCTTGCGCGATGTCGGTCTCATGAACGTCCTCCTTGCCATGCGCATCGAGGATGGACTGGATTTCGGATCGGCAGGAACCACAATTGGTGCCGGCCTTCAGACGGGACCCGATCGCCTGCACCGTGACGGCGCCTTCCGCCATTGCCGTCTCGATGTCTTTGTTCCCGACCTGGAAACAGGAGCAAATGATCGCCCCCTTATCGGGCATGTCCGCCGACGGCCCGGCTGCCAGAACCTTCAGGCGATCAGCTGCGGAAAGAAATGGATCGGTCAAAAGAGAACAAGCCCATTGCCGGGAAACGGCGACAGGTTCACCCGCAATGAAAAACGCACCGGCAAGTCCGGTGTCGCTCCATCCGGCAACTCTCAACAATCCTGCACACCGATCTTCAAACCTTGCCAGTTTTGCATCACCGCCCAGATGCCTTCTTGCAAGCAGAGCCGGGTCCTGCGCGGCCGAGCCGGCCATTTCGACACGCCAACCTCCAGAGGTCGGAGCCACCGACCAGTAATCGGCTTCAAGCTTTTCCGGCTTCTTCCTCAGGATTGCGAAACCGTACCAGTCAAAGACGAGCCTACGAAGAGCGACTGGTGTTAATTTGGAACCCGGCTGACCGGAAACCGGGTCAGTTTCTGGTGCCACAACCGCGTCGACCCTGCCCTGTGAGCTCACCTGATCGGTCCAATGCATCGGCACGAAGATCGAGCCCGGTTGAGCGCGTTCCGTGACCTGCGCGCGCAGCATGACGGTTCCAAAAGGACTTTTGACTTCAACGAGATCCGCAGCCGAGAGACCTAACTTCTTTGCGTCTACCGGGTGGAGCTCTGCATAAGGCTCTGCGATGTGTGCTGAAAGACGCGGGCTCTTGCCCGTCCGCGTCATCGTGTGCCACTGATCACGTATCCGGCCCGTATTTAGTACGAAAGGATATTGCCGCCCCTGCTTGCGCGGTTCCGTTGTCCTGACGGGAACCAGAACAGCCTTTCGGTCCTGCGTGAAGAACCCGCCGCCGGCAAAAAAACGCGTTTGCTCTTGTTGAGTCCTGTCCTGCGATTGAGGCCACTGCAGTGGATTGAGGCGGTCAAATTCTGCACATGACACGTGCTTGAGAGCGCTTATGTCGAAGGCTCGCAGCCCGTTGTTACCATAGCCGGAAAGCGCGGCATGTTCGCGAAACACGGAAGCCGGTCCGTCATAGTCGAACGCCTGCGCAAAGCCCATGCGCCGTGCCACCTCGGTTACCTGCCACCAGTCCGGCCTGACCTCCCCTGGCCGCTCCAGAAAGGCTCGCTGGCGGGATATCCTGCGTTCAGAATTGGTAACCGTCCCGTTTTTTTCGCCCCAGGCAGCTGCAGGCAGCAGAACATCCGCATAGGCAGCCGTATCGGTGGCACGTGTCACATCGGAGACGACAACGAAGGGACACTTTTTCAAGGCGTCTGCCACACCGTCGGCATCTGGCAGACTGTCGACCGGATTGGTGGCCATGATCCAGAGCGCCTTGATCTTGCCCGCGCGGACCGCACGGAAGAGATCAACGGCCTTCAGGCCCGACTTTTCTGCAATTGACGGGCTCTGCCAGAATTCCCGGACAAGCGCGCGATGATCCGGATTCTCGATACTCATGTGCGCTGCCAGCGTGTTGGCAAGACCACCAACCTCGCGCCCACCCATGGCATTCGGCTGACCTGTTACCGAAAACGGACCCATACCGGGCCTGCCGATCCGTCCGGTTGCCAGATGCGTGTTGATAATCGCATTGACCTTGTCCGTACCCGTAACGGATTGATTGACACCCTGACTGTAGACGGTGACGGTTTTTTCGGTACGCGCGACCATCGTGTAAAATGTCGCGAGATCCCTCGGTGCCAGCCCCGTTTCTCGTGCAATACGGTTGATCTCGCAAGGCCCCGATGCTGCAAGCGCCTCGTCGAAACCGTGCGTATGTGCGGCAACATAGGCGCGGTCGAGCGCATCGGTTTCTGCCAGGAACGCCAGGAGGCCATTGAAGAGTGCAACATCGGTATCAGGTTTCAATGCCAGATGCAGATCGGCAAGCGCACAGGTTGCAGTCTCCCTCGGATCGATAACAACTATCCGCATCTGTGGATTTTGCGCCTTTGCAGCCTCGATCCGCTGAAAGAGAACTGGATGACACCAGGCAAGATTGGAGCCGGTCAGCACCAGCAGATCGCATGTTTCCAGATCTTCATAGGTTCCAGGCACGGTGTCGGAACCGAACGCACGGCGATGGCCCGCAACCGAAGACGCCATGCAGAGCCTTGAATTTGTGTCGATATTGCCGGAACCGATGAAGCCTTTCATCAACTTGTTGGCAACGTAATAGTCTTCAGTCAGGATCTGGCCGGAAACATAAAAAGCGACACTGTCAGGACCATGTTGCCGAACGGCTTCTGAAAATTCTTGCGCCACGCGATCGAGCGCCGTGTCCCAATCTGCTCTTTCACCATCAATTTCAGGATGCAGCAGCCGGTCCTCAACGGAAAGCGTCTCTCCGAGAGCCGCCCCCTTCGAGCACAGTCTGCCGAAATTTGCCGGATGAGTCTCATCCCCGGCGATCGCAACAGTTCCGTCGGCCTGCGGCGTGGCCAGAACACCACAACCGACACCGCAATATGGGCATGTCGTCCTGACCGTCTTGTTTATTGTTCGGGCGTTCACGCCTGCCCCTCCGTTAACTTCCTCCCCAGACCCGGGCGCCTTGTTATTCAGGCGGCCGAGATCACCTGATTTGCCGGTCATCCGGTCCGCCGTGCGAGATCATCGGCGGCAAGCAGAACCTTGCCGTTTTCGATACGAGCCGCCGTCGTCCTTGCGCTCCCCTCGTCCGCGCCTTTTGCAAGACCTGTTGCCAGATCAAAAACCCAGTTGTGCAGCGGGCAGGTCACGGACGTCCCGTGTACGATCCCCTGGCTTAGCGGCCCGCCCTTGTGCGGGCATCGATCGTCAAGCGCATAGACCTCGTCATCAACGGTCCGGAAAACCGCGATACAGCCTGTAGCGGTTTTGACGACCCGGGCACCCTCGCGGGGAATGTCCATCAAATCTCCAATGGCAACCCAACTTCTCGTTTCCGCGTTCATTCGGCCGCCTCCGCCTGCAGAACCGCCATCGGCCTGAATTCATGCTTGTCCTTGCCGGAAACACGCTCCGACCACGGATCGACCTGGGCGAACTTCTGACTGAAAACAAACCGGTCAAAATAGAGCTTGCGCTGGTCGGCATCCTCCATGATCCGGGTACGGATCTCGTCAGATCCGACGCGTCGGGCCCATTTGTAGATCCGCTCGAGATAGTGTCCCTGTTCCCGGTACATCTGGGTCAGCGCCACGATGTGCTCGAGCGCCTCGTCTTCCGTCTTGACGAGACCAAGGACTTCCGTGCCCTTGATGTCGAGACCGGCGGCGCCGGCGAAATGGATCTCGTAACCGCTGTCGACGCAAATAACGCCAATGTCCTTGCAGGTTGCTTCAGCACAATTCCGCGGACAGCCGGAAACCGCCAATTTCAATTTCGCCGGCGTCCAGGAGCCCCACATGAATTTTTCGATCCGGATTCCAAGCCCGGTGGAATCCTGTGTGCCGAACCGGCACCAGTCGGACCCGACACAGGTTTTCACCGTTCTCAGCCCCTTGGCATAGGCCTGACCCGATACAAACCCTGCCTTGCCGAGATCCGCCCAGACAGCGGGAAGGTCTTCCTTGCTGATGCCGAGCATGTCGATCCGCTGTCCCCCGGTGCACTTGACCGCTGGAATATTGAATTTGTCGACAACATCGGCAATCGCGCGCAATTCGGTGGAGGATGTCATGCCTCCCCACATACGCGGCACGACCGAATAGGTGCCGTCTTTCTGGATGTTTGCGTGGACGCGCTCGTTGATGTACCGGGACTGGTAGTCGTCGGCATATTCGTCCGGCCAGTCGCTGACGAGATAGTAGTTCAGCGCCGGGCGACATTTTGCGCAACCACCTGACGATGTCCACTCAAGCTCCTGCATGACCGAGGGAATGGTCTTCAGTTCCCTGGATTTGATCAGTCGGCGGACATCGCTGTGTCCCAGATGGGTACAGCCACACATCGGAGTCACGGCAGCCGGATTGTAGGCATCTCCGAGCGTGACCTGCATCAGTTGCTCGACCAGACCGGTACAGGACCCGCAAGAAGCCGACGCCTTGGTGTGAGCCCTGACATCGTCGAGGGACGTCAGGCCCTTTTCCGAAATCGCATTGACGATCTTTCCCTTGCAAACGCCGTTGCAGCCGCAGATTTCCGCATCATCCGGCAAGGCTGCAACGGCCGCCGTAGGGTCCAGGGGGGTGCCCCCCTGATACGCCTGGCCGAAGATCAGGGTGTCCCGCATTTCGGCAACATCTGACCGTTTTTTCAGGAGATCGAAGAACCACGGTCCGTCGGATGTTTCACCGTAAAGGACAGCACCGACAATCCGGTTGTCCTTCAGGACAAGCCGCTTGTAGACCCCGGCCGCCGCGTCACGCAGCACGATTTCCTCGCGGTCCTCCCCTTCCGAGAAATCTCCTGCGGAGTAAAGGTCGACACCCGTGACCTTGAGTTTGGTTGCCGTTACGGATCCGGTGTATTCGGAAGTCCCGTTCAACAGGTTATCCGCGATGACTTCCGCCATCTCGTAAAGCGGCGCAACAAGCCCGTAGCAGATGCCACGGTGTTCCACACACTCGCCGAGGGCGAAGATATCCGCATCGCTGGTGCGCATGTCGTCACCGACCAGAATGCCGCGTCCGACGTCAAGAGAGATCGCCTTTGCAAGCTCTGTCGAAGGGCGGATGCCGACAGCCATGACAACAACACTCGCCTCGATTTGGGTGCCGTCATCCAGGCGTATACCCTTCACCTTGCCCGTGCCGTCATCGACGATCTCGTGACTGTTGGCCTTGGTACGGACTTCAATTCCGCGCCGCTCGAATTCCTCCTGCAGGAGATATCCGGCGGCCGGGTCCAGCTGTCGCTCCATCAGTGTCGGCATCAGGTGCAGAACCGTGACTTCCATGCCCTGCATCTTGAGACCGGCCGCCGCTTCCAGACCAAGCAACCCGCCACCGATGACGATTGCCCGCCCGCCGCGTTTCGCGGCATCAAGCATCTTTCCGACGTCATCAAGATCCCGGTATGTAAGCACTCCATCCAGATCTTTGCCAGGCAGCGGAATGATGAACGGATTGGACCCTGTGGCAATGACCAGCCTGTCGTAGGATGCCGTGACACCCGTCTCGGACGTCACCGTTTTTGCCGCACGATCGATTTCGGAGACTTTTGCGGACTTGTGCAGTGTCACACCATGTTCGGCATACCAGTCGTCACCGTGAGTGATGATGTCTTCATAGGTCCTTTCGCCGGACAGGACAGGCGACAGCATGAGACGATTGTAATTCACCCGCGGTTCAGCATTGAAGATTGTGATGTCGTAGGCGTGCCTGTCTTTCTCAAACAGGTATTCGAGCATCCGCCCCGGCGCCATGCCGTTGCCAACGATGACAAGTTTCTGTTTTTTCATAGTTTTCTCCACGGACTACTCGGCCGCTTCCATGGCCGCCTTCTGGCGTGCCATGCGGGTGGCGCGTTTTTCCTGGATGGATTTGAGTTGATCCTCGCTCGGATCCGCCCCGCCTTCATACGCTTCCAGGAAGTCCAGAAGTTCTTCGCGATAGGCGTAGTAGTCCGGATGGGCGAGCAACTCCTTGCGCGAGCGTGGACGCGGCAGGTCAACGTCCATGATGTTTCCAATCCTGGCATTCGGACCGTTGGACATCATGACCACCCGGTCCGCGAGAAGGATTGCCTCATCGACGTCGTGGGTGACGCAGATCGCTGTCACCTGGGTGCGTTTCCACACATCCATCAGAACGTCCTGAAGTTCCCAACGTGTCAGACTGTCAAGCATCCCGAATGGTTCATCGAGCAGTAGAAGTTTGGGTGAAAGAGCAAAGGCACGCGCGATCCCGACGCGTTGCTTCATACCGTTGGAAAGATCGGAAGCCCTCTTCTGCATGGCATCGGCCAGACCAACTTTTGAAAGGTAGTACTCGATGACGTCCCGCTTCTCAGACTTGGACGCATCCGGATAAACCTTGTCGACACCCAGAGCGACATTCTCGTGAGCCGTCAGCCAGGGCATGAGGCTCGGGGCCTGAAAAACCACCGCCCTGTCAGGTCCGGCCTGGGTGACGTGGGTTCCGTCGAGGACGATCGCCCCCTCGGTGATAGGGTTCAATCCCGCCACCATGGAGAGGACAGTCGACTTGCCGCAGCCGGAATGGCCGATGAGTGTAATGAACTCGCCTTTCTTCATCTTAAGCTCGAAATCATCGACAACGGTCAATGGTCCCTTCGGAGTCGGGTAGACTTTCTTGAGCTGTGAAAATTCGAGGAAACGGTCGTCCTTGACGGATTCCGCAGCACGAGCGTACGCAGGTGGCAACGGGTCTTCCGGGTTGCTCCGCTGCGTGATGGGGACGATATTCGGCAAGACTATATCGCGCTCCAGATCGGTCCCGCGTTCGGCACCAACAGCCATCAGGTACTCGGTGACATCGGCTCGAAGCTTGATGAAGTCTTCGTCATGATTGAGTTCACCGCGATCGCGCGGTCGTTTGAACGGCACCTTGAATTCCGGGCCGAGCGTTGCGGTCGTTCCCGGGTTCAGGGGGATGATCCGGTCGGCCAGCAGAATGGCCTCGTCGACATCGTTCGTGATCAGGACGATGGTTTTCTTTTCCTGTTCGCAGATCGCCGCAAACTCGTCCTGAAGCTTGGACCGTGTCAAGGCATCAAGAGCGCTGAGCGGCTCGTCGAGAAGCAGCAATTCAGGCTGCATAGCGAGAGCCCGCGCAACGGCGACGCGCTGACGCATGCCACCGGAAAGTTCGGCCGGTTTGCGCTCCCTTGCATGTGCAAGGCCGACCATCTCGATATACTTGTCGCAGATGGCCTTCCGTTCCCTTGCAGGCCTCTTCTTGAAGACCGTGTCGACAGCGAGCGCCACGTTGCCGGTGACCGAGAGCCAGGGCAACAGGGAGTAGGACTGAAAGACCACGCCCCGGTCCGGACTTGGACCATCGATCTCCTTGTCATTGAAGATCACCCCGCCCGCGTCGGCCTCGATCAACCCTGCAAGCAGGGAAATCAGCGTCGTCTTTCCAGTGCCGGAGAAGCCGACGATGGCTATGAACTCACCCTCTTCCACTTTCAGGTTTATGTCTTCAAGCACATCCGTGCGGCCGGCACCTTCGCCATAGGACTTGGAGACACCGGAGATTTCCAGAAAGGACATATCGGCCTCCTTAGCGATTGGCGCTGAATGTGAAGGCGCGTTGCAGGGCGAACATCAACCTGTCGAGCATGAAGCCGATGAGACCGATGGTCACGACCGCGACCATGATCTTGGCCAGCGACTGCGAGGAGCCGTTCTGGAACTCGTCCCAGACGAATTTTCCAAGGCCAGGGTTCTGCGCCAGCATTTCAGCCGCGATCAGAACCATCCAACCCACACCCAATGACAGGCGCAGACCGGTGAAGATCAGAGGCAACGAAGAGGGAAGCACGAGTTTCGTGATGGTTTTCCAGGTAGGCAACTGGAGCACGCGGCCAACATTCATCAGATCCTTGTCGACCGAAGCCACGCCAAGTGCGGTGTTGATCAGGGTCGGCCACATGGAGCAGAGCGTCACGGTCACGGCCGAGATCAGCAACGACTTTGACAACCAGTCATAGGGATTGGCGTATGTTGCCGACACGATCATGGTGACGATCGGCAACCACGCCAGGGGTGATACCGGTTTGAAGATCTGGATCAGGGGATTGATTGCACCGTTGAACGACCTCGACAGGCCAGAGGCGATGCCGAGCGGAACAGCAATGATTGTTGCGATCAGGAAGCCGAGACCGACGGTCAGCAGGGAGGTACCGATCTGATCGATATAGGTCGGCTTGCCGGTATAGCTGCGGAACTTGATCTTGTCGGTCTTACCCTCTGCCTCGTATTTGGCGTTTCGGGCATCCTGACGCTCGTAGAATGCGGCTGCCTTTTCGCGTTCTCGAACATGATCATGCCAGAGATTGACTGATTGCGACCAGACCTGTGCAGGGCCCGGAACCGCGCCGAGTGACGTCTGGACCTGCGGCGCCAGCGCTCCCCACAGAACCAGGAAGGTGACAATTCCGAGCAACGGGATCAGGAACCCGCGTTTCAGTTCGCCCAGTTGTTCTTTCGGATTGTCGCCCGCAGCTATCTTCATGAGTGGCACGAGCCAGGAAAATCCAAGCGCATCCAGCCATCCGCCGGCCTTGTTGATCAACGTGAAGAGTTTTTCTTTCCGGGCGGCCCGGGCAAGATCCGTCGATCCTGCGGTATCGGCATTGGCCATGGGAACGGTCCCTTGTAATCTAATTCTGGAATTCTGGAAGATTGGGCGGTGGCTCCTTTGGCCACCGCTCCGATAGATACGTCAGCCGCCAACCACTTCGTTGCCGTCAACAACCTGCTTGCCCTTGAGGCCGATGGGCAGGCTGTCGATATAGGCGTTGGGCTGTTTGCCGTCGTAGGGAATGCCGTCGATGATATCGGCGGCAGGTGTCGGCGCACGATAGCCGTCGGACTCCCAGGGAAAATCCTCTTCGGCGACATGCCCTTCCTCGACCAGCATGCGTGCAGCCTTCAGATAGGTCTCTGGCAGATAGACGGATTTGGCGACATCATCGTACCAGCTGTCGGGTTTCTGCTCCGGAATCTGGCCCCAGCGACGCATCTGCGTCAGATACCAGACCGCGTCGGAATAGTAGGGATACGTCGCGTAGTAGCGGTAAAAGACGTTGAAATCCGGTACGTCGCGCTTGTCGCCCTTCTCGTACTCGAACGTACCCGTCATGGAGTTGGCGATGACTTCCGCGTCCGCCCCGACATATTCGGACCTGGCGAGGATTTCGACCGCTTCCATGCGATTGGCATTGTCGTTTTCATCCAGCCACTTGGCCGCGCGGATCAGGGCCTTGGTGATGGCGAGTGTCGTATTGGGATACTCTTCCGTGAATTCCTTGGTGAGCCCGAACACTTTCTCTGGATTGTTCTTCCAGATTTCGTAATCGGTGATCACCGGAACACCGATCCCCTTGAAGACCGCCTGCTGGTTCCAGGGCTCGCCAACGCAATAGCCATAGATGGTGCCTGCTTCCAGCGTTGCCGGCATTTGAGGTGGTGGCGTCACCGAAAGAAGAGCTTCGCCCTGGATCTGACCGGAAATGTCGGTCTCGGAATAAAAGCCCGGATGGATGTCGCCGGAAGCGAGCCAGTAGCGCAGTTCATAATTGTGCGTCGAGACCGGGAACACCATGCCCATGTTGAAGGGTTTTCCTTCATCAATGAACTTGTCGACGACCGGCTTGAGGGCCTTGGCCGAAATCGGATGTTGCGGGCGTCCGTCATCCATTGTCGGGATGTTTGGCTTCATCATTTCCCAGATCTCGTTGGACACGGTTATGCCGTTCCCGTTGAGGTCCATGGAAAAAGGCGTGACGATGTGGGCCTTTGTGCCGAAACCGATCGTTGCTGCCAACGGTTGGCCCGCAAGCATGTGCGCTCCGTCCAGTTCGCCCGTGATCACACGGTCCAGCAGCACTTTCCAGTTGGCCTGAGGCTCCAGGGTCACGAAAAGTCCTTCTTCCTCGAAAAAGCCGAGCTCATAGGCGACGGCCAGTGGCGCCATGTCGGTCAGCTTGATGAATCCGAAAGTGAGTTCGTCCTTTTCGACGTCCAGCGCCTCGGCAAAGGCTGCCGATGCCGGCACCATGGCGGTTGCCGTCAACATTGCAGCGAGCGCAATCCTTCGGGTCATCCGGATTTTTTTCACGTGCGTCACGTCCTGTTCCCTCTTGTCTTCCGCGTCCTGATCGAACGCTGGCTCCAAACAAAAAGCCGCCGTCTTGACCTGCGCCCGGGAGAAGAGGATGCAGATCAGAACGGCGGCTTTGCCTGAGCGCCCGTCAATGGGCGCAATATGAATTAGGCCAGCGTCGGCCTCGTCAAATGTGAAAGCAGGAAGTGTGCCAAACTGGACGAACCTTGAATTATGTATATTTCATAGTCGGTTAATGGATTCTTCGTTCCAGCCATGCCAGTCGGTTTGCTCGAATTGTTGGCTGAGGTTAGAGGCACATGACGGTTTTTTGTGCAGTGCACTACCAGAATGGACCAGGATGAATAACTCAGTGTCGCCGGTATTTTTCATGGAGTGTCGAATAAGCGGATCGAACCTTCTGCCGCCTTTTCTCCAAGACCCAATGCGGCGCGATAAAGCGAGGGCGAAAAGATGGACGACACTTCTTCGACCTGGTCATCAGAAAACTCCGCCTGTCTCCACCGAACCATCTGCTCGTAAAACCATCGTCCGTGGGCCGGCATCGGCGCGGCAGTCTCTCCGCCGGAAAACGTCAGAAAATCTGGGATCGTCTGCGCTGCTGTCAGGTCGAAGCGCATCTCGCCGCAGAGCGCCGGGCGGCAAATGCTGGGTGTGCAAGCCAGGTATTGCGGCCCGGTGAGTATTTCGGTCAGGTGGTTCGCATTGTTCGGATCGGAACACCAGTCGGCTGCAGCCGACATGGCTCGCATCAATGCCGCCAGAACTTCAGGATTGGCCAAGGCCCACTTCCGTGTCACTCCGAGAACCTTTTCCGGACTGTTCGGCCAGATCGACTGTTTGCACGTGACGATGCGGCCGGTTTTCGCCACGACGGCTGCCGAGTTCCAAGGTTCACCGACGCAATAGCCGTCCAGATGGCCCGCAGTCAGGGCGTCGGCCATGAGCTGCGGGGCGAGCACCGTGATTTCAACATGCCTGTCCGGATCAATTCCTGCCGCAGCCAGCCAATACCTCAATTCATAGGCATGGCCGGAAAAAGGGTGCACGACGCCAAACCGAATGGAAGAACCCCTCGCCTCGCCCCGGGCACGGATCACCCTGGCCAGGGCGGATCCGGTCGATGCCGGATCGCCGTTTTGGTCAGCCCCCTGGTCAGCCATCTCCATCCACAGTGTGGATGAAACCGTGATTGCATTACCACCAAGACCAAGCACCATGGGCGCCAGCATCGGAACCGACAGGCTGGTGAGGTTCAAGCTTGCGGCAATCGGCATGGGTGCCAGCATGTGCGAAACATCAAAGTGACCGACGGCGATCCGGTCCCTGATGTTGGCCCAGGAGGACTCGCGGACCAGTTTCAGCGCAATCCCTTCCCTTTCAGCAAAGCCGATTTCCTTTGCCGCAACGAGAACCGCGCTGTCCAACAGAGGAATGAACCCTGCAATAACAGATGTCAGTCGGGTTTCCATTTCCCTCCGATCTCCAAATTGGCCGTTCCTTTTCGAATGCGCGAGCGCATTCAGGTGTCAGTCAGTCCCGTATCAGTCTGCCAGCAGTCCACTGGCGATAATCAGGCTTTGCGCCACGTCGATAATCTTGCGGCTCTGGTTCATCGCGGTGCGTCGCAGAAGTTCATAGGCCTCCTGCTCCGACAGCCCTTTCGACTTCATCAGTATTCCCTTGGCGCGATCGATCGATTTCCGATCCGCCAGTTCCGTGCGCGCATCCTCCAGTTCCTGGGCAAGCTTGGAAAAGGCGCGAAACCGGCTGACAGCCATGTCGAGAATTGGCTTCACACGTTCGCGTTTGAGGCCGTCGACGACGTAGGCAGAAACCCCGGCATCGACTGCGGCCTCAATCGACAGGCTGTCCGCCTTGTCGACAAACATGGCGATTGGCCGGTGCACGGTCCGGGACACCTGAAACATGTGTTCCAACTGATCCCGGTTGGGATTTTCCAGGTCGATCACGATGACATCCGGATTGATGTCCGCAATCTGGCGCACCAGGCCGTCCATCTGATGCACGAGGATGACCTCGTCGTGCCCGGCATCGCGCAATCCCTCTTCGATGATGGATGCACGTATCTTGTTGTCATCGATGACGAGGATCGAAATACCACTGCTCATGCCTCTATTATGCGCAGTGCTATTTTTTATGCAAAGCAAAATGTTGCAGTGCAAAATCAATCCCGTTATTTTCTGGTGACACAAGCTAATTCCAACGCCGAATGGATCCGTGGTGCAATGCTGTCGCGTTGGCTCCACAGGATACCGCGAGGTGTCGCTTTTGAAAGTGGAGAGGCTATCCCTGCACAATCTCTGCATTTTGCTTTGTGAGTGTGTAGAAAAGTCAAAACCCAGGGAGAAACGATACTATGAGATACGCCCTAGCAGGCCTCCTGTTTGCGACCGCCCCATTCGGGGCGGAGGCTCAAGAGGCCACTTTCACAACCGGGCTTGCCACGGAAATCAACCCTGGCCTGTTTGACTGCGGTCCGGGAACGCGCGCGAGTGCGGTTGGAGAAATAAAATCCGATGATGGTACGGTCTGGACGGTTCCTGCCGCGACGAATTACGGAACGGCACCGTTTGCCACCGACCTCTTCAATGAATGCGGAGGCGACCGATTGGACTCCCTGGCAGAGCTTGATCTGGACAGTGTGCCTATCATGGACGCGGGTGGCAGCGAGCAATTCACTGCATATGTTTTCGCCGACAATTACTTTGAACTATATGTAAATGGCACACTGATCGCGGTCGACCCTGTCCCGTTTACGAAATTCAACTCGAATGTTGTCCGCTTCACAGCGGATCGTCCGGTGACACTGGCCATAATGATGGCGGATTGGGAAGAGAACCTTGGCCTTGGCTCTGAAGACAACCGTGGCAAGGCTTTCCACCCTGGAGATGGCGGCCTGGTTGCGCATATTCAGGATGCGAATGGCGCGACTGTCGCAATAACGGATGACAGTTGGCGTGCTCAGACTTTCTACACGTCCCCTCTGAACGATCGAGGTTGCCTCGTTGTTGACGGCCATTCCCGCGACAGTTCGGCTTGTAGTCAAGAGGGCGTCGATGATGCGACAGGGTATTCAGCGGCACATTGGGCAGTTCCATCGGACTGGATGATGCCATCTTTCGATGACAGCATCTGGCCGGCCGCCGTAACGTTTAGCAACGAGACGGTCGGCGTAAACAACAAAAAGGCCTTTACCAACTTCGAAGACATATTTGACACGCCTGGCGCGAACGCGGACTTTATCTGGTCCTCCAACCTCGTCCTCGACAATCTTGTTTTGTTGCGCAAAACAGCTGATTAGGCCCTCCCATGTCACCTCAACCTTGGGTGGAGAAGGAATAATCTGTAGGGAGCACAGTTCCGTACTGCTCCTGGACGGAGTCCGCACGGTAATCCTGGCACAGCCAGCTGACTTTCACGACGACGTCGCGAATGGCGGCTTTGTCCACACATCATCACTTTGTGCTGAACACTACGAATGACAGCGCTCGGAAATGGGCGGTTACGCCGAGGACGGCCGACGTGAGGGTGCATAGGTGTCGTCCGGATCATGTGCGGTGAAGATCTGCCATGAGGCGGTATCCCGGATTTTCGCGATGCGGCTCATGGGTCTGGCAACCCGAGAAACTGCGTTATCCGTCTCGTCCGGGTTCGTTCGGATCGCTGGAGAAAAGTGCGATCTTGTTGCCTTGAGGGTCGCGAAGGTAGCCAACAAAGAAGTTAGGACCGTACGAGACCCGGAAGCCCGGTTGGCCCTCGTCGGAACCGCCGGCAAGAAGCGCTGCAGCGTGAAGATCCCGAACCTGCTGTTGATTGCGCGCCTCGAATGCGACCATGGAACCGTTTCCGGCCGAGGCAGGACGACCATCAAAGGTTGGTTTGACGTAGAAGTCAGGCAGAACGGGAGACTGACCTGGTTCGACGGGCAACACGCAACTCAGGCCCTCTGGCCCCTCCTCCAGCTCGTAACCAAGGGCCGGCAGGATCGCGGAATAAAACCGTTTCGCCCGGGCGATGTCATCCGCACCAACTGTGACATAGGCAATCATGCTCCGAGTTTCTTTCAGGAAGACAGGTTATTCAAACGAAATCATTGCATTGTCGAGAGCCGACCCCGAATTAAGCACAGCAACAACCCGTTGCTGATCCCAAACGCCGACCTAGATGCCGTGACAGCGAAATCGGGAGCCTTTATGCGAGACTCAAGTGGATTGAAAACGCATAAAATAGCGTTCCTGTCCTGTCTGGAACGGAATCATCAGGATAGACACCTCAAGAGTGCGAGTGGATGCCAACTTGAAACATAATATCGCTTTTGCCCGATTGTCGGAAATTGAGCCAGCCGAGATTGCGGCTCACATGTCTGACCCCAGGGTCGCGGAACACATGCCGCTTTTGACATTTGCATGGGACGACGCGGCTGTGAGGAAATTCGTTGCTCAAGCCGTCAGGGACTGGATCAACGCTGTGGGTGCCAAGACCGCGTACATCGAACCTGGTTCGCCATGGGAAAACGGATACTGCGAGAGCTTCAACGCCCGTTTCCGAGATGAACTGCTTGACGGAGAAACCTTCTACAGCCTGAAGGAAGCGCAAATCCTGATTGAACAATGGAGGAAACACTACAATACCAAGCGTCCACACAGCGCCTTGGGATACCGACCACCGGCACCGGAGACCATCATCCAGATGGACCGCAGCCCAGTCATGCACTAACAATCAAAACGGACCACTCAAATGGGGCTGATCACACGGGTGACCCGCAAGCCGGACAATGAAGTATCGGCCACAAGCGCCAGGCATTCGCGGCTGTAATCATCGACCACCGCCAGAACCCGGAAGCGGCGGCCGTCCGTAAAGGCATCCGACACGAAGTCCAGGCTCCACCGCTCGTTTGTTCTGCCTTGCAACACCATCGGCCGCCTGGTGCCCAAAGCTCGCTTCCGGCCACCACGTTTACGGACTTGCAGCTTTTCCTCGCGATAGAGGCGCCTCAGCTTCTTCTGGTTCTTTCGGATGCCCTGACGTTCCAGCATCACGTGAATACGCCTGTAGCCGAAGCGCCGGCGCTCTCCGGCAACCTTCTTCATGGCTTCAGGCAGATCGGCATCATCAGATCGAAGGCTTCGATACCGAACACTCGATCGGTCAATTGCCAAGACCGCACACCCCCGGCGCTGGCTCACACCATGTGCTCCACACAGGTGAGCCGCAGCTTCCCGTTTTGCACCGGGCGTTACCATTTTTGAAGCAACATCCTTCAGCATAGCGTTGTCGAGCATGGCTTCGGCCAGCAGTTTCTTGAGCCTCGCGTTCTCATCTTCCAGAGCGCTTGGCTTGCGGGCATCAGATACATTCATGCCGCCAAACTTGGCTTTGTACTTGTAGAAGGTCGCTGCCGAAATACCGTGCCGTCTGCAAACATCGGCCGTCTTCTGGCCGCTTTCCTGCTCTCGTAAAATGCCAATGATCTGTTCTTCTGTGAACCGTGAACGCTTCATTCCGTCCGTCTCCTGACTGCGACGGACTCTACATCAAACTGGAGGAGTTTGAGGGTCTCAGGTCATTTGCAATACCGCAATCAAGCCGCATAAAATCAACCAACAAGATGGGCCAATCTCTCCGCTAAATCACGCGGCTATCTATTCCAAATACCCCGATGACGGACAGTCGATAGGTTTTATGCCTAGGTCCTGTTGACAAAGTGGATTCCCAAATCAGCTAAGCTGTGTTTCAAGACTGTCTTTTAGGAGGCAGTCTTGGCACGTGGCGATTTGACAGACGCAGAATGGGAATTGATTGAAGCATTGCTTCCTTCGGAGCGAGGCCGAAAGTCCCGCCCGGCTCAGGATAATCGTCGTTATTTGAACGGCATGTTGCATGTCCTGCGTGTTAGCTGCCCTTGGCGGGACATGCGTGAGCGTTACGGGAAATGGAACTCGGTCTATGTCCGGTTTCGCAGATGGGCGGAGCAAGGCGTTTGGGAAGGGTTGCTGGAAACACTGATGGACCTCGGGCTTACTGATGACTGGCAACACATGATCGACAGCACCACAGTCCGCGGCCACAGTCAGGCAGCAGGCGCTAAAGGGGGACTCATAAGGAGGCTTTTGGTCGATCACGCGACGGCTTTACGACGAAATTCCACGCCAGAGCAGACGGTCAAGGACGCCCTCTCGGCTTTGTCCTGACCGGCGGCGAGATCTCCGACTACAGTGCCGTTCCCGCCCTTCTGGAGATGCCTTGTCGCAAGCCCCGACTGTTCCTGGCCGACAAGGGATACGATGGCGATGTCGTGCGTCAAAGCTTGCTGCTCGTTGGTATCAGCCCGGTCATTCCGCCAAAGTCAAACCGCAGGGAGCCGATACCTTGCGATTTCCGAGCCTACAAGGACAGGAACCGGATAGAGCGAATGTTCAACAAGGTCAAACAGTTCCGCAGGATTGCCACCCGATACGACAAAACCAAAAGATCCTTTGCCGCCTTCCTCAATCTCGCAGCCGCACGCATCTGGTTACGCGACTTTGTCAACAGAACCTAACTGGAGGTATTCTTGGAGGGGGGCTAAAGCGTCTTCAAGACAAATATAGCGGCTTTCTTCCATGACTTACGGCTCTTTATGAGTCTGTATCGCAATTGCAAACTGAACAGGACACTATGAATTGATGCTTGGAAGCAAACGACCGAGTCTTTTCAATATTGATCGCCGAGTTTTCCAATATCTCTTACTGGTTCGCGCTCGCGGCATTTGTTCATCTGAGAGTTCATCCCCGAGCTTTGATCGTTTTTCTAATCGAGCGAGACCTGACGCGCCTCTACTTATTGAGAAATACAATTTCTCAACATTATCTTCGAACACCTCATGCAAAAAATTAAGGATGGTCCTGTTTCCAATTTCAGTGTGAATGTTATCTTTTTCACGACCACGCATGTACGGTAAACTGTCGACGTCATCGAAGAAAATGACACCACCCCGTTTTAAGAAGGGGAAGAAACCGAAAAGTTCTTTCTTCACGTGATCTACGTGGTGCAAGGAATCGATGTACAGTACATCTATTCCTAATTTTAGTATCGGCGCCGCTGATACTATTCCTTTGATATCGGCTGAATCTGATTGAATAAATGTCCAATGAGGTGATTCTGCGACATTAGAACAATCTTCTATATCGATTGACACAAGTTGGCCCCCATCTCCCTCTTGTATTGCGCCTAGAAATGTTCGCGTGCTACTACCTGTCTGCGTACCAAGCTCCAGAACAACTGGTTGATCCCTTTGCACAATTTCATAGTACATTGCAAGTAAATGTGCTGCGCCGTGATTAGCCGCTTCACCGCCAGTTGTTGCCTGCTCAAGTCTCTCGCGCATATCGCTATACACCACAATCTCCACTTCCAGATTTTGCTGTCGTCAGTTTAGGTGCAGTTCATAACGGCAGGCGATCAAATTTCAAATTCGTCGCCGGCTTCTCTCCGGCCACTGACCTTGATCAGCCCCACTTGAGTGGTCCGTTTTGATTGTTAGTGCATGACTGGGCTGCGGTCCATCTGGATGATGGTCTCCGGTGCCGGTGGTCGGTATCCCAAGGCGCTGTGTGGACGCTTGGTATTGTAGTGTTTCCTCCATTGTTCAATCAGGATTTGCGCTTCCTTCAGGCTGTAGAAGGTTTCTCCGTCAAGCAGTTCATCTCGGAAACGGGCGTTGAAGCTCTCGCAGTATCCGTTTTCCCATGGCGAACCAGGTTCGATGTACGCGGTCTTGGCACCCACAGCGTTGATCCAGTCCCTGACGGCTTGAGCAACGAATTCCGGCCCGTTGTCCGATCTGATGTAGGCTGGGACAGCCCGAAGAATTGATCCTCCCCCTTTGAAGTGGTCCGCCGTTATGTTTAGGAAAACGGAGGATCCA
>NZ_CXWE01000011.1 GCF_001404515.1 Roseibium album | reverse complement strand
ACCGTCTTCCCGTTCAAGACCATCGATACCTTCGACATAAAATCCTCTCCCTAATGATACTGTCAGGACCAGATCCGAAATTCCGGCCCGGTCAATCTGGTTATTCGCGTCTCTTTCGTATCCCTTGGTGCCATTTTTCAAAGGCCGGTCACTGCAAATGATCTCAGCTTGCAAGCGCAAGCACGAGGATCAGCACGCCAAGCAGCGCTAGGCCCCACACCATCGGTCCGCCATATGCGTTGCGCCCCGCGGCAACCTCCAGGTTTTCTTCCGCCTTTTGCAACGACTCCTCGACCGCATGCTCGGCTTCCTCGATCGCATGCAGAACTTCACCGGGTGTCTCTTCAATCGCTATGCGCTTGGCTTCCTCGGCAACCCCGGCATCCAGTTCATCGTCGGCAGGTGGGCTCACCTCCGGTGCCCCCTGTCCCTCACCGACCCGCTCGGTGAACTTGGTGAAAAACTCGTCAGCCAGCTTTTTTGCAGTTGAATCGACCAACCGGCTACCAAGCTGCGCAAGCTTGCCGCCGACCTGAGCTTTCGCCTCATAGCTCAGAACTGTCTCAGCCCCTTCTTCCAACAGCCGGACTTGCGCCGATCCCTTGGCAAAACCGGCAACGCCGCCCTTGCCTTCTCCCCTGATCGTATAACTCTCGGGCGGGTTGAGATCCTCAAGCGTGACCGCTCCCTTGAACTTCGCCTTAACCGGCCCGATCTTCGTCGTCACCGCAGCATTCATTTCCGTCTCGGACGTCTTTTCCAAGCTCTCGCAACCAGGAATGCAGGCCTTCAGCACTTCAGGATCGTTGAGAGCCTCCCAGACGGCCTCTCGTTTTGCCGGTATTCGGTGGGAGCCGTTCATATCCATAGTGTTCCCCCTCAAATCGCGTGTTGTCGCGCTTGTCCGTAAAATCGATTTGGATCTATGAGAGCCTGCCTCGCCACAAATTTCAATCACTTATGTCCCGGTCACGAAAGAAAACCGGACAACCGGCAGTCGCACGGGGTTTGCGCACCGTTGTTGCAAGAAGATTTTGGAGCAAGGCGTATTCTTGTGCGATTTCAGCCGGCCGCAGCGCCCGGGACTACGGCAGTTTGAATAAAGGGGCCGAGCTCGGAACTCGGAAGAGGTTTGGCATAAAAATAACCCTGAAGAAAATCGCAGCGGAGTTCCTGCATTATTTGCCGCTGATCCGATGTTTCGACACCTTCGGCCGTGATACTCAGATCCAGCGCCTGCGCAACAGCGATTATCGACTTCACCACTGCCAGCGCATCCGCATCCTGCTCCATGTTCATGATGAAGCTTCTGTCGATCTTGATACCGTCGACGGGCAACTTGCGAAGATAACTGAAAGAAGAATATCCGGTCCCGAAGTCGTCGATCACCACCTTTGCGCCCTTGTTGCGCAGCCAGGTCAAAAGCGACATCGTTACCTGGTCGTTGCTGACGAACAGTCCCTCGGTGACTTCAAACACAAGCCGATCCAAGGTGAAGTTGGCAGCCGCAGCCGCATCCTCGATATCCTTGTAGATCCTGTTCGCCTGAACTTGTCTGGGGGACAGATTGACATTGAGCCTGACATGCTCCGAAACGCCGCTTAACTGACTGAATTCGGAAAAAGCGGTCTTGAACATCCAGGCACCGATTTCGATGATCAACCCGCTGGCCTCGGCCGCCTCGATCATTCGCGCTGTATTGAGGAAACTACCGGACTTTGTCCTGAAGCGCATCAAAGCTTCGAAGGAAGCGATGCTCTCGTCTGTCGCGTGCATTATCGGCTGATAGTTCAGAGAAAACTCGGTCTGGTTTCCAGAACCGGTCAGGAGCGATGCCAACCGCAATCTTTCAAACGCGGCCTCCTGCATAAGCGGGTGAAAAACGGCGTGGTTCGTCAATCCCTTTTGCCGGACATCGTTCAGTGCGATCGAAGCATACCTGACAGTTTCCTCAGCGCCCCTTTTTTCATCGTCAGCAGCGGCAAAACCCAAGCGTAATCTTAGCGTAATCTGATTTTCGTGGAGCGTGATCGGTTCCTGAAAGGCCTCTTCAACCCTGGCGACAACATCCTGTATCTTGTTTTCTTCACCACCCTTGAGAAGAATGAGAAATTCATCCTTTTCCTTTCGCGCGATCGTCAATGCATCGGGGAAAGTCTGGGATAGCCTGTGCCCGGTCCGCTTAAGCACGGCGCCGGCCTGTTCATCACCAATGCCGTCGACAATGACACGAAACCGTTGAATGTCCGAATGGACCACCAGGAGTGGGCGGCCATCACCAGCATGGCGCTGGAAGGCTTCAATGAAACCCGAGAAGGTCGACAGCCCGGTCATCCGGTCGACATAGGCCAGGTTCCGAATATGTTCGAGCAAACCGGTTTTTTCATAACCCAAAGCAACATTGGAGACGAAAAGCTGAACGACTTCAGACCCGATCCGCTCATCCAGTATGCCGAGGGGAAGTGCGACGTAGAGCGCTCCAGCCATTCCGTTCCTGGTTACCAACGGCAACGCCACGCCTTGAGCTGTCGAATGGGTTCCCTTGCTCTCAATACATTCCAGGATCGATTTTCGAACGAGATCTTCGCCGATGACCTCAAGAGGCAGGTCGACCTTGTCTTCAAATTCACCTGCAGCAGCAAGAACGCGCACCATTGAAATGTCAGCGGTTCCGTATTCGGGCATGGCTTCAAGGCCGCAAAGCAACCCATCAATCGGCTCACCGACGAGATCGGAAAAATGCTCAAGCACGGTTGACGCAAATTCGCTGAGGGCATTCTTTTCAACAATCGCGGAAAACTGGGTATTCAACTGCTTCAATTTCCGCCGGTTGTCCTCCAGCGACATGACGAGTTTGTATCCACGCAACGCCGTAACGATCGCCGTAATCAGTTTGGTTCGGGAAAGTTCGGCCTTTTCCGCGTAACCATCGATATCAAATTTCATGATCACGTCTGTTTGCGGAGCGTAGCCCGGTTGACCGGTTCTCAGGATAAGACGCGTAAAATTGTTTTTGAGCTCCGATCTGATCCAGCTGACAAGAGCAAGCCCTGCCGTGTCGCTCTCCATCACGACATCGATCAGCGCAACGGCAACATCGTCATGCTCCACAAGCAGCTGCCGCGCGTCCTGTGCGGACAAGGCATGCAAGAGATCGAAGGAACGGTCCTCGAATGAGCATCCGGCGACCGCAATCCTCGTCACTTCGTGCACATCGGGATCATCGTCAACAACGAGAATTTTCCAGGGGGTTTTCGTATCCCTCTTGTTATCGGGTTCGGAAGGCGCAAGGAAATCCATCACCATTTCAGTGCACCATCTCTCTCGTCGTTGATTTGTTGTGCAGCTGCACTTTGACTGGAAGCTCGATGACGAACTCTGTTCCGGATCCGACCTTGGAAGACACTGAGATTGATCCCTTTAGTGCTTCCGTCACGAGCTGGTAGCATATCGCCATTCCGAGTCCGGAGCCCCCTTTGCCAAATTTGGTTGTAAAAAAAGGCTCGAAAACTTTCTTCAGGTTTTTCTCCGGAATTCCGACCCCGTAGTCTTTGCAGGTAAACACGATCTTCTTGGTGTTGCCGTCACACCCATCATTGGCAATGAACGGCCTGACTTTCGAACAGAGTTTGATGACGCCCTCGCTGCGGCCTTCATATGCGTGCTTCATCGCGTTTTCAACGAGATTTGAAACAAGCTGGCTAACGGCGCCGGGATAACTTTCGATCACCTCGTCGGCATCCAGGTCGAGCTCGACTTTGAAGGCGGTTTTTTTCAAGGTTGGCTGAAGTGTTGCGAGCGTCTCGCGAACAATATGATCGAAATTGAACGACCGCATTTTCTCGCTTTGACGGTCAACTGCCACCTGCCTGAAGTTTCCGACGAGTTCCCTTGCCCGCCCGAGAGTCTTTTCAATAATGTTCGCGGTATCCGTAATTCTTTGAACTTCGCTTTCCAGCGTTTCCTTGCTGAGGCGCTGTTCATCAAGTTCGGTCCTGAGATAGTCGGTTGCATCCTTGATTGTCGTCGCAGCCATGAGCGCATTGCCCAGTGGTGTATTCAGCTCGTGCGAGACACCCGCAACCAACGCACCGAGCGCTGCAAGGTTGTCGGCCTGGATAAGCTCTTCCTGAACAAGTTTCAGTTGCTCTGTTCTATGTGCCACCAGATCTTCGAGGTTCGTCTGGTATTCCTGAATTTTCTGAAGGTCGAAGTGCCTGCGCTGCACCATTGACTGAAGGCTTGAAGCAAGTATTCCGATTTCGTCCGCTCTTCCCGGCATAAGTTGCGCATCAGGTGGCGCCTCGATCAGACGCGGGGTTGAGAGATATCCGACGATTGTCGACAGAGGTCGCCCGATCAGGCGGCGAAACACAGCCCGGATAACGACAGCCAGCAGTAAAAGATAGACAATGATCGCCGCAACGATGTAACCCACGGTCGACACGATTTCACGAGAGATCGTGCTCCGGTCGATCAGGATGAAGACCTGGCCGATTGCGTCCTTGTGCAAGATCGCACTTGGCGAATTCAAGGTGTAGCTCAGTGCCTCGCTGCGACGAATTCCTTCAACCGGTTCTCCGAAATTTCCGGTGTCAGGCGTCTCCACCCAGACCCGTTCCACGACTTCCAGACTTTCCAATCCCCGGATGAGTTGCAAAGTCGCATCCGCATTTACTGTCCAGATCGCCCTTTCAAAAGGACGTTTGGTTGCCTGAAAGAACGCTTCGGTCACGCGGATTGCCCGAGCGTGGGAGGCGTCCCAGGTTATTTTTGTCAAAATGGCAATGAAAACTATGCCCAGAACAGCGAAAAGGCCCAGTGTATAGAGAATAAACGTGCGGGACAGACTGACCCGCCCCATCTCCTTTGGAGCATATGGCAACGACGCGCTGTCGCTAACACTCAAGACATTCACTCCAGACCAGCGGAGAGAAACTCTCCGAAATTCGCCCCGAATCGTACCTGCCGCCATCTAGTTCGAGCAAATTGCGTCGCCTTTCCGGACAATCGATTTCATACGCCACCCGGGACGATTGATCAGCCCATGACGCAACACTTTTCTCAAGATGGCCAGTTCGATTTATTCGCCTCTACCCCTGAATACGCATCTTGCTCAGGTTTTCTAAATTTTCCATAAAAATCAATTGTAAATTGAACCAGTTCGACTCTGAAATTTATTGACGGAAAACTTGATACCAGCAGTGTTGCACCGAGATCGGCAAAGTATTTTTCCTCGAGTGAGCCACCAAGACGAAACCCGAATTTCGGAATGAATAATAGACGGATCCTTCCTGTTCGACAGATATTCCAAACAAGTCAAAAATGAAAACTAAGGATTTAGCAGCAGCATTTCAGGATTTGGCGGTAGGTTTTCGTTCAGATTTATTTTAGAATAGAAATGCTGTGATTTGGTCTGCCCTCCGTTTCCAAGGCCAATACTTGGAACTATCGAGCATGTATCATGATCGAAAGAGATCGACATTTTTTTGAATTACCGGACAAAATTCTGACTTCCCTGCCGACAGGTGCTGTAAAAGACACGGTTGAACAATTGGGGCGGCGAATAGTCCTTGGTTACTATCCCTTGGGAAACACGCTCCCGAAGGAGGAGGAACTTGTCGGTTCGCTGGGAGTTTCAAGAACCGTAATTCGCGAGGCCGTGAAGGTACTTTGCGGCAAGGGACTTGTGCGGACTGCGCGCAGGTATGGCTCGAGGGTCTGCCAATTCAGTGACTGGAACCTTCTGGATCCCGATGTAATCCGCTGGCACACACCCGAGTGTCCAATGACGGCAAGGATTTATGCCGAAGCAACCCAGCTGAGATTTATCTTCGAGCCCGAAGCAGCCGCACTGGCGGCGCTCAATGCAAGCCAAAGGCAAAGAGAAACAATTGTCGCCGCTGCCAGGAACCTTCACTCCAATGATGGTGCAAATGCCATGATCGGCGCCGACTATGCCTTTCATTCCACGATCCTGCAGGCGAGCGGCAGCCTGATGCTGGCGCATTTTCAAAACCTGATCCATGCGGTTCTGGTGTTGTCTTATGCAGCTGGCCGCAACGGGGTTCCCGAAGAAACACTCTCGCGGCAAAACCATATCAATGTTGCAAATGCGATATATGCTGCGAATGCCGAACAGGCCCGTGCCAAGATGCGCAACATGCTGATGTTGAACCAGGCAATCGCCGACAGGATAACAGCCGATACCTAGCGCGTTGGGTCGAAAACTGCGTTCACTCCCCGACCAATACGCTCATCAGTTCGCTCTCGGCGATTTGCAAGTCGTCAATAACATCAAAATGATGTTTTCCCGGTTCCTCGTGGTACATGACATCCGGCCAGGTCTGCGACAACAGGCGCGACTGCCGAACGAATTCCGGCCGCTCCAGCGAACCGACCCACGCAGTCACGCTGCAGTTCTTCTTCGGCTTTTTAAGCGCGGCACTTTCGGCAACCGCGTCATCTTCAGACAATCCAAACGAGAGGTTCATCTTTGTCTTTCTGAGCGGACGCAGATCGTGAAGACCACTGATCGAGACAACGGACTCAACCCGGTTGAGGACGGCATCGGAAAGCGGAGTATCGTCACAGACCATCCGGGTCACCAGATGCCCGCCGGCAGAATGGCCTGTCAGCCTTATCGGGCCGTTGACACGTTCCCCCGCGAGACAAATTGCAGAACCGATCTGTCGTGTGATGTCACTGATCCTCACGTCCGGTGAAAGGTCATAGCTGGGAAGGCAGACTGTCCAGCCATGTGCCAGTGCACCGCTTGCGTATTTCGACCAGTAGCTCTTGTCGAACTTCAGCCAGAACCCACCGTGGACGAAAACCACGAGCCCCTTGGAGGCTTGTGTGGGAAAGAAAAGGTCGAACTTCTGCCGGCTCGATCTTCCATAACCGATATCCAATTCCTTTGAGGCCCAGTTTTTTCTGAACGCGGCGGCACCGTCAGCCCATCTGGGCGGGAAATCTTCAGCTCCCTCGATATGTGCTGCATTGGCGTAAGCGTCGTCCCAATCGGTAACCAGGTTGTCCGTCATCAAGAAGCCTCGGCAAGGAAGTGGTTTTCCAAACATGTTTCATAAAGTGCGGGCGTTTAGAAATGCGGTGCAACGGGATGGCTTGTCAAATAATGCAAGAGCGGCCTAACGTCCCTGAACGGCAATCAGGAACAAGGGAATGACACTCGGATGACGGAACGCTGTTCCAATCGCGTAACCAATCTGGCGCACTATCTGACCAGAAACGCTGCCCGCTGGCCGGATCGACCGGCAATCATCTGGGAAGACCGGACATGGACCTGGAAGGATCTGGACCGTCGGGTCTCGGCACTTTGCCATTCGCTGCAGGAAGAATTTGAGGTCACGAAAGGTGATCGGATTCTCGTTCAGGCGCAAAATTCCAATCAGATGACCGAAATCATGCTCGCAGCCTTTCGATTGGGTGCGGTTTGGGTCCCTTGCAATTTTCGTCAAGCGCCCGGAGAAACGGCATTTGCCAGCAGGAAAGCACGAGCAAAAGTCTTTGTCTGTGACGCCGAATTCAAGGACCAGGCCAAGGCTGTGCAGGACGCACAGCCGGCTCTTTCCGGAACTGTCACTATCGGCGCGTCAACATTTGGCAGCTCTTATGAGGAGCTCATCGATCGTTTCCTCGGGAACCGGTTCAAGGACATTTCCGTCGACTATGACGACCCGTGCTGGCTGTTCTTTACATCCGGATCCACCGGCAGACCCAAGGCCGTTGTCCTGACCCACGGTCAGATCGGTTTCGTAACCGTGAACTATCTTGCAGACCTGCTTCCCGGTAGCAGCGAATTGGACGCTTCACTCGTCATTGCACCTCTTTCGCATGGCGCAGGGCTGCAACAGATCGCGCAATTGCCTGTCGGGTCCGCTCATGTCCTGATGCCGGGTGGAGGGTTCAGTCCGTCAAAAGCATTTGAATTGATAGAAAAGCATCGGATTTCCAACATGTTCACGGTTCCGACAATCGTGAAACGCCTGGTCGACGACCCGGCTGTCGACCGCTACGACCATTCCAGCCTGCGCCAAGTCATTTATGCCGGTGCACCAATGTACCGGGAAGACCAGAAACAGGCACTGAACAAACTCGGCGCCGTTCTGGTTCAGTATTATGGCCTTGGCGAAGTGACCGGAAACATCACTGTTTTGCGGGCGCAGGACCACTGCGCCGATGACGTGCCGCATGCACGAAGCGGAACATGCGGAACAGAGAGAACAGGGATCGAAATCAGTATTCAGGATGAGCAAGGAACAATCCTTCCGCCCGGCGAAACGGGAGAAGTCTGTGTCATCGGCGCGGCGGTGTGTTCCGGTTACCTGGAAGACGAGGCCGCGAACGCAAAGTCCTTTCGAGACGGCTGGTTTCGTACAGGTGACCTGGGCCACATGGACGAACAGCGGTATCTCTATCTGACCGGACGCGCTTCGGACATGTACATTTCCGGAGGATCCAACGTTTATCCGAAGGAAATCGAGGAAGTTCTGCTCACTCATCACGGTGTTTCGGAGGTTGCGATAATTGGAATTCCCGACCCACAATGGGGCGAAGTCGGGTTGGCGGTCTGTGTCGCGAATGTCGAACTGCAAACTCTGGAGGCTGAACTTGCCGAGTTTCTGACCGGCAAGGTCGCCCGCTACAAGATGCCGGCCAGGTATCTCTTTGTCGACGCGATGCCGACCAGTGCTTACGGCAAAGTTACCAAGAAGCTCGTCCGGGAGCATTTGACCGAACAGGGGCTGATATGAGGCGCCCTGCACCGAAAAAACTGAGTGACATACAACATCCCGGCCCCAGATGCCCGGACAGGTTACCCTACAGACTGGGCAGGGCGGACAAGGTTTCGTTTAGACCTCCCGAAAACGTCCCTCTCTTGAGAGCCATATCGGATTGGATTGAAACAAGGGACTTTCATTCAGCCGTTCTGGATCTTTCCGGACTGTCACTCGAATCATTTCGATATGTGATGCCTGACCGGGCGGTCGATAGCAGACATGCAGCCTGGTACAGCGATACCAGATCATCTGAAGGTGCGAGACTGAAAGAAGCAGTCGCAATCGTCGGACGAAAGGAAGGTGACTGGTTCGCTCATATTCACGCCTTTTGGAATGATGGTGGCGTTGGTCACCTCGGTCATCTTTTGCCGGACAGTCTGATACTCAAAAAAGGTACGGAAATCAGCGGCTACGGCATCAAAGGCGCCGCCTTTGTTGCAGCGCCCGACCCTGAAACTGAGTTTACGCTTTTCAGGGTCAGGGGCGTTGAGAGTAGCGAAGAGGAAATCGTTCCGAACGCGCTCATTTCGACGTTGGCTCCATTCGAAGACCTGACTGTGAGTATCCTGAAACTGTCTGAAAACCTGAACACAAGATCCATAGAAGTTCTCGGCCTTGGCAGTCTCGCCGGAGCGGCTTTTGAGGACGCAGCGCCAATGAAGGGTTTGATTTCAGAAATATTGCTTCAACCGACATGCAGAGTACAAGCCGACAACAAGTGCGCAATCCCGATACGCTGTGTTGACCTGGATGGACGGCTTCATCAGGGGAAATTGCAGGCAGGCGAAGCTCCGACACTTGTGACCTGCGAACTCCTATTGATTGAAAGCAAGCAAAATTGAAACAGCAGTCCGCCAAGTAATATACGCAATGAAAACACATGAAATTTACCCACTTACTGCACATACGCATACGCAACAACCAATCAGAGTAAGTATTACAACGTAGCAATTGTAAGTTTTAACAAGAAGAAACTTACGACCTTTTCTTCACTGAAAGACCTGATTGTTCCCTGATCATCGTCAGCATCGAAGTCATTCCAGCTTCAAACTGGAAATGTGTGGCTTGCAGTCGGCGTATGTCACAAGATTGGGATTGTCAGTATGACTCAGGACGTTGAAGTTTTTGATTGTCGCCTACGCTTTGCGCAAGTGGACGAAACTGTCATTTTGGGGCTCCAGTCTCTTTGGCCGGTCATCGAAAATGACCTTGATTGCATACTGACCGATTTCTACGATCATCTGCTGCAGTATTCAGAATTGGCGACAATGATCGGAGAGCAGCAAGGCAGGCTGGAAACCGCCCAGAAAGCACATTGGGAAAAGCTGTTTTTACAAGGCTTTGATGATGACTATGTAGCCAGTATCAACCGGATCGGTCGCGTACACAGCCGGATCGGCCTGGAACCCAGATGGTACATCGCAGGGTACAAATTCGTTCTCGTCAGACTGCAGGAACTGGTCGTCCGGAAGTTCCGTTTCTCGCCCGGCAAACTGTCACGCGCGCTGTCTCATGTAACGACAGCCGTGCTTCTGGATCTGGACATGGCCATCTCGACCTATCAGGCGATTCTCATGGAGGCACAGGAAACCAGAACACGCGAACTCGATGATGCCATCGAGACATTCCAGGCGTCGGTCGAAGAACCCCTGGCAAATATCGGCATCAGAGCCGGTACGGTCGCTCAGGACGCGGGGCAGCTCCTGCAGGTCTGCGGATCCGCGAAATCCGAAACCGGATCAGCAACCGCTATATCGGAAGAAACCGGTATCAACGTCCAGACAGTAGCCTCCGCAACGGAAGAACTTTCAGCTTCAATACTGGAGATATCCAAACAGGTGACCGGTGCCTCGCAAATCGCAAACCAGGCGCGCACGAATGCCGAGAGCACAAGCGGAGAAGTGGAAAGTCTCTCCGGGGCTGCCCAGAAAATTGGAGACGTGATTGGGCTTATTCAAGCAATTGCAGAACAAACCAATCTGTTGGCACTCAATGCAACCATAGAGGCTGCAAGAGCCGGTGACGCAGGAAAAGGGTTTGCGGTCGTCGCTGCGGAGGTAAAGGAACTCGCGACACAGACGTCCAGGGCAACCGAAGAAATCAGCCACCAGGTAGCGGAAATTCAGGGCGCCACAACAAACGCGGTCTCCTCGATCGGAACCATCGCCAATGTTGTAAGACAACTCGACGAAATGACGGCGTCAATTGCCGCCGCGGTCGAAGAACAAGGTGCGGCAACTGGCGAAATCTCCGCAAGCGTACAAACCGTTGCCGACGGCACGAACGTTCTTACAGGAAACATTTCCGGTGTCCTTCAGGCTATCGATTCCGCAGACGATACAAGCAACACCTTTTTGACAGCCGCACAGGAGATGGAGCAGAGCGTCGAGACGATATCGTCGGAGATAACTGGCTTCTTCAACTCGGTCAGACAAATCCGCTGACACCCGACCGACGGGAACGTATCGCACTGATCCTGATTGATAGCATCTGACATATCACTCCACAGACAACAGCCAACTGTTCACAAAACTATGTGTCCGCAAATGAACACAGAAATGAAATACACCATCGAAAAAGTAATATTTTATGATTTCTCTGAAACATCAAATAGAATCATAAATAAATCATATTTAATCGAAAAATTTTTACAATGTAATTCTGAGTAGTTTAGCTAAAAATTTATTTGTCATCTGCTTGAAAATCTCCGTTTGGGCGAAGTAAATACCGGCCCTGCAAATCGGGTTGCAAATTTCGAGGGGGGGGGTCACAGCAATCCTGCGCACATCGCAGCAAACTATCGCAGATTGATGTTTGCATGAGAAATCAGCCCCAATTCGTACGCAATCGCAATCATCTGAGCTTTGTTTTGAGCGTGCAGCTTTCTGCTGAGCGAAGCGAGGTAGCCTGCGACCGTTGATTCGGCAACACCCAGGATAACTGCACATTCGGCGGAGGTTTTGCCCCTTGCAGACCACACCAGGCACTCCATTTCCCTGGCACTGAGGACAGTTTTGTCTCCAAGTTCGCTGATCAGCGCATACAAGCGGGAAAACGCGTAGAGGCCCATCATGTGCAACAGCGCACCTTCGCTAGGGGAAGGTAGTGAACGTGTCCCGGAAAACCCTATCGCTCCTCGCCTTCCGGTCTTGTCGTGACAAGGAACGTAAAAATGGCGCGGCATTTTATGCTCCAGGAACAGGCTGATGGTGGCACTTTGCTCGTCCATTGGCCGCTGAACGCCCCCTTCTTCGAGGTCCACCACGATCGGGGTATGTTTCCTTCGCAATCCGTCGATGATTGGACTGTTTTCCAGCAGACCCAAACGATCATATTGGGCAACCAGGCTCCGCGGCCAATTGGATGCAATGAAGCTGGGGCGAATAAATTTCTCGGTAACCTGAGGAACGTTCAGTGCAACGTAATGATCAAACTGAAATTCCTGAGCGATCAGTTTCAATTTCCTGTAAAGCTCGGACGGGGTTTGCAATTCGTTTATCGACGAATAGAAATCGACAACAGATTCGAGTTGCGAATGAGTTGCTTCGGTCAATTACTTACCCCACCCTGTCGAAGCTACCGATATTCCCAAGTATTTAATCGAGAAGTCGACGTCAGCAATCGATCTGTTCCTCGAATTTCGGCTTCGCCTGTTATTGAGGGAGTTCAAATACCAGATTAAGTTCGAATTCCTGCAAACGAATCGTCGCAGTGCAATTCAATTGCAACCGATAATTAGTGCAGCGGCCTTGAACGACAAGAACCTCCAGTCCACATCCCCGAAAATTCCGCGGAAACGGGCGCTTCGACACCTGCAGAGTTGCAACCGATTGCAACAGTCCGTCCTGGAGACACTTCAATTGGACTGTGGCAAATAACCACGATGCAAACATCGGCGCGCCCGGAAATCATCTGCTGGGAATCGCCTTTCGGGAATTGCCTGCGGACCAATCATCCACGAAAATAAATAACTTGAATCGAATTAATCGAATTCGGTTAAGTTGACTGGCGCCACGTCCAACTTGGTCGCCTGACGACAACATTTGGCAACAGAATATTCGGTCGCCCATTTGTTGCGACACCCGAAACCCGACAATGCGAAATGACCTTCCGCGCATACCAAAACAGTCCGCAACACATTCAAAAAACACCTGAATCCAATTGAGACTGAAGTTGGGACCCAGTGCCAAAAGACCCGATGCCGCAAAATGTTGCCGGAGAATTCAAGTCGGCTACGGTCGGACCGGAATAGAACAGTAAGAGAACATTTACCCTTGCAGAACACAATGGGAACAGGTAGATTGTTCTTGATTTGTACCAGCCCGTTCTTGTGGTCAGGGGAAGCCGACATGCTCACGCGCAAGCAGTATGAACTGCTCATGTTCATTCATGAAAGACTGAAGGAAACCGGTGTTCCACCCTCTTTCGATGAGATGAAGGACGCACTGGATCTTCGATCGAAATCCGGAATTCATCGGCTGATCACTGCACTTGAAGAGCGTGGCTTTATCAGACGGTTACCGAACCGGGCGCGGGCGATGGAAGTTGTTCGGCTGCCGGACTCGATTGCTCCGGGTCTTGGAACACCCAGACCCCGCGGGAGTTTTTCACCGGAGGTTATTGAGGGGTCACTGGGGAAATCCGAGCCGGCGCGCACCGCGCCTGCCCCTGAAGTTGCCGCGACCGAAATTCCCGTTATGGGTCGAATTGCGGCCGGTGTTCCGATCGAGGCCATTCAGACACACAGCCATACGATTACTGTCCCTCAGGAACTCCTTGGAAAAGGGGAACACTACGCATTGGAAGTGCGCGGTGATTCCATGATCGAGGCGGGTATTCTGGACGGCGATACCGTGCTCATCAGGCGAACGGATAGTGCCGACAGTGGTGACATTGTTGTGGCGCTGGTCGACGAAGAAGAAGCCACTTTGAAGCGGTTGCGCAAGAAAGGTGCCTCGATCGCCCTTGAAGCGGCCAATCCCGCATACGAAACCCGTATTTTCGGACCTGGTAGAGTTCGCGTGCAAGGTCGCCTGGTTGCGCTGTTTCGTCAGTATTGACACCCCTGCCCGGTCACATCGGCTCTCGCTGAAGCCGGAAACGGCATTCTAAAACTGGATCGCAGTGCGGTGGCGTGCAGGGTTGCACGTCGTCATTGCAATTCGGCGCGCGTCACACCCCCTCGCTCGTGCCATGGTCGTGGCGCTGCAGCGATTGCATATCGAATCTTGGCGACATGGATTGCGTTGGCAATCTCGGTGTCATCATAAGTGGCTGGAGTATCTGGAGAAGAATTGATCTCGGGGAGAACCTCCGCGCTCAACCAGAGCGAGACTGCGCCCCTGACCTGCCTTGTGCCGCCGTCGATAACCAGCTTTGCCCCGCATGTCGCCGGCACGATTAGATCGCTTACGATCAGATCGGCATACCTGCAATCCAGCGCAAGTGCTTTCTGCGATTTGGGCATTGCTATCAGAAGCGGTGCGGGAGGCCGTTCCAGCTCCTCGTCTCCCCCTCGAGCTGTATATGCCTTGATGACACACCCATCCGGATCGCATGTCTTTTGGGGCGATTTCATCTTGTACGACATGATTTCGTGCGCTGGAACACCTTCGGTCTGATACCAGACATCAACCAGGAACGTTCGCCTTCCGCCGAGCCAATTCAGATCTCCGTTGATGTCCCTCGCCGATATCCTTGTTCCGGTGGCAGCAATTTGAACATCAGGGGGCTGAGAAAACAGAACCAGAATCAACCCGACTGTGAACGGTACCAATGCACATGATCGCCACCGTCCCCGCAGTAGCAGACAGGCAAAGAGTGCGATCGAAAAGGCAAACGCCTCGAATGCAGTCAAGCGTCCGATTGCGCCGGCGCCTCCGTCAAGTTCGGCAACGAAGGCCGCGATCTTGAGCAAGAGAGTGATCCCTAGGGACATGGCCGCAAGAGGAAGGGATGCCAGGCCGAAAGGCATCATTATCATTGCGAGAACACCCATCGGCATCACCAGCAAGGTGAATACCGGCATGCCGAGAAGATTGCCCAGCATGCCGAGAGGCGCTACGCGGCCAAAATGATATGCGGCGATGATGCCTGTTGCCAGGCCGGCAACAAGCGCGGTGATGACGAGGCCGACCATCCAGTTTGAAATGGTGGACCCGACACGGCCTGGCAGTTTTTGCTGACGCCGGTTTTTCCCGGCAAAAGGCTCGCGGCGATCGCGCCACGTTTCGTAAACAGCTACGAGGCAAATGACCGCGGCAAAAGACATCTGGAAACCGGGGGAAAACAGTCTCTCCGGGGCAAGCAGCAGCAACAGCAAACCGGCAAGCGCGACGCTACGCAGAGTTAACCCCCTGCGTCCGACGAGGATCCCCAGAAACACAAGCGTGATCATCAGGAACGAGCGCTGTGTCGCGACAGAAGCACCTGATACGGCCAGATAGAAAATAGCCGCCAGAAGAGCTGCAACGGCTGCAAACTTGTGAATTGGCCAACGCAGGGTCAACGGCGGCAGAAGAGCAAGAAGAAACAGAACAGCGGCATATGCACCACCGGCGAACAGCGCCATGTGAAGTCCAGATATCGCCAGGATATGGGCCAAGCCCGCCGCTCGCAGGTTTTCCTCCTGGGTCTCGTCAATCCCGCTGCGGTCTCCCACAAGCAGGGCAACAACAAGAGCAGTCTCCTGTTCTGCGGGCAGATGTGTCGCTATCCTGTCAGCAATCCGTTGACGTAAGACCTGAATCAGAACATCGGCCTTTTGCCAGACAGGCATTTCGCCATCTGAAAGCAACTGCGGCGCTCCAAAACTGAACCCGGTAGCGCCAATCTGCAAAAAGAACGCACGAAAGGAAAAATCATACCCGCCAGGCAGGACTGGACCTGACGGCGGGAAAAGACGTGCGCGTAATCGCACTCTGTTTCCGGAATTTGCCAGCGTTGCAGCAGGAACGCTGACACGCACTTTCGCCGGAAAGACAATATCCTCAATCGGGCGATCATTGATCGTTTCAACGGCGAGAACCAATCGGACACTGTTGGCTCTTTCCAGTCGTTCAAGGACACGGCCGGTCAGGGAAACGTTCATTTCTTCGCCAAGACGCGGAGCGCTGACATAGGCTGTTCGAAGAGTAGCGCAGGTAAGCCCGGCCCAGAAGGCAACGCCCAGAAGGATAAGCGGATTTAGTCTGTCGCGGTATCCTCGCCAGACCGAAAACAGCGCGCACACCAGAAGCGTAAGCACAAGAAAAGGCCAGAAAGGTTCCACCGGCAGCAAAACGTAAGCTGCAATCCCGGCAGCAAACGAAAAGCAGATCCAGAGCAGCGCCTGATTGTCCCAGTGACTGACCGTAAACAAATCCGACTGCTGTTTGTTGAAATTCGAAAAGAAACGCCACACAGATTTCCGGGACGTCCTTCGCCGATCACTTCCGCTGCCGCGGTCAGTTTCTATTTCAAGATGGGAATCGTCAAAGGTAACCGCAGGCAGGCGATTTTCATTCTTTTGCGGTCGATCGTTACCGATCCTCAAGTCGCAGCTCTTCCCGTGCTGACACAAGAAACGAACGAGACACTATTTAGCCCCGACCGCGCCTGTGTTAAGACCGCGCCACACACTTGGCGCAGCAGGCGCTCCCATTCATAATGAGACTTCCAAAAAAATCACCATGACACAAGAGATCGTCACGCGCTTCGCTCCTTCCCCGACAGGTTTCCTGCACATTGGCGGAGCCCGCACAGCATTGTTCAACTGGCTGTTTGCAAAACACAATAACGGAAAAATGCTGCTGCGCATTGAAGACACTGACCGCGCGCGCTCCACTCCTGAGGCAGTTGATGCACTGATTGACGGGCTATCCTGGCTTGGCCTCGATTGGGAGGGAGACCCCATTTCCCAGTTTTCCCGTGTCGGCAGACACCAGGAAGCCGTCGAGCAAATGCTGTCCTCCGGCACCGCCTACAAGTGTTACAGCACGCCGGAAGAGATTGAGGCGATGCGTGAGAAAGCGCGCGCTGAAGGACGACCGCCACGCTATGACGGCACCTGGAGAGATCGTGACCCTTCCCTGGCACCAGATGGCGTCAATCCCGTTGTCCGGCTCAAGGCGCCCCAGGAGGGTGAAACGGTCATCAACGACATGGTCCAGGGCCGCGTTGTCATTCCGAACAAGGATCTCGACGATTTGATTCTCCTGCGTTCGGATGGAACCCCAACCTATATGCTGGCGGTCGTCGTCGACGACCATGACATGGGTGTCACACACATCATTCGCGGTGTCGACCACCTGACCAACGCGGCAAGACAGACACTCATTTTCAAAGCCCTCGGATGGAACGTGCCTGAAATGGCGCATATTCCGCTGATACACGGACCGGACGGCGCAAAACTGTCAAAACGCCATGGCGCAACCGGCGCAGAAGCTTACCGAGCGCTGGGGTACCTTCCTCAAGCCATGCGGAACTATCTGGCCCGCCTTGGCTGGAGCCATGGCGATGATGAAATCATTTCACTTGAGGACATGATCGCCTGGTTCGGAATGGATGCAGTCGGGCAATCCGCGGCCCGCTTCGACTTCAAGAAGCTTGAAAATCTCAACGGCCATTACATGCGCGCCACCGGGGACGCAGAATTGCTCGGGCACTGGAAGATTTATCTTCAACACGCAGATGGTGGCGACGCTGCGCTCTTCTGGCTATCGCAAAGTGACAATGAGCAAACGGCTCTGACGGCGCTACCCGGCCTCAAGGAGCGGGCAAAGACACTCGTCGAACTGACGGAAAGCGCGTCTTACCTTTGGCGGCAGCGACCATTGGACACGGACGAGAAGGCACAAAAGATCCTCAATGAGGAAGCCCGAACAATTCTCAAGGAACTGCACAACGTTCTTTCCACGGCGCCGAACTGGGGCTCGGAGACGTTGGAGGCAGCGGTAAAGTCCTATGCAGAGGAAAGAGAACTGAAGCTTGGAAAAGTTGCACAGCCACTGCGTGCCGCGCTGACCGGGCGGGGAACATCACCCGGAATTTATGACGTTCTCATTGCGCTTGGCAGAGAAGAATCTCTCAAACGCATAGAAGACCAGTCCGCTTGAGACTTTTCAGGCGGGTTGCAGCATTCCTCGTAGGATTGAAGTCGAGCCCGGTCTGGCAACCGGGCAAGTCCGCCTTTGACCAAAGCGTTATAAGGGTCAGCTTGCGGCAGTGCAGTAAATGGGCTACGCAAGACCCGAAAATTTCTCAAGTGCCGTCCGGCAACGAACTCGCTGGTGGAAATTGCGAGGTCCGAATCTGACGGGACACCAGGATAACGCAAAGGGGTTTCTGTATGGCCGACAACAACGCCAAGCTCAACGTCCGTGGCGCCGCCCACGACTTCGACGTTCTTGACGGGTCCATCGGACCGTCAGTCGTGAACATATCGTCCTTGTACAAGGACACCGACATGTTCACGTATGACCCGGGATTTACTTCAACTGCATCCTGTGAGTCCAAGATCACCTATATCGATGGTGATGAAGGCACGCTTCTCTACCGTGGTTACCCTATTGAACAACTGGCGGACCACGGGGACTTCCTGGAATCCTGCTATTTGCTGCTTTACGGCGAATTGCCGACGAAAGTTCAAAAAGACGATTTTGTCAGTCGCGTGACTTACCACACGATGATTCATGAGCAGATGAATCGCTTTTTCTCCGGCTTCCGCCGCGACGCCCACCCAATGGCGATCATGGTCGGAACAGTAGGCGCATTGTCAGCATTTTATCACGATTCAACCGACATCGCCGACCCGCACCAGCGCATGGTCGCGTCGCTGCGCATGATCGCGAAAATGCCGACCATTGCGGCAATGGCCTACAAATATCATGTTGGCCAACCGTTCGTGTATCCGCGCAACGACCTGGGCTACGCTGCGAACTTCCTGCACATGTGCTTTGCGGTTCCATGTGAGGAATACAAGGTCAACCCGGTTCTGGCACGCGCGATGGATCGTATCTTCATCCTTCATGCCGATCATGAACAGAACGCGTCAACGTCGACGGTTCGCCTTGCAGGGTCTTCTGGTGCCAATCCTTTTGCCTGTATCGCCGCCGGAATCGCCTGCCTCTGGGGTCCGGCACACGGGGGCGCCAACGAGGCTGCTCTCAACATGCTCTCTGAAATCGGGTCCGTGGACAATATTCCCGAGTATGTCGAACGCGCAAAGGACAAGGACGATCCCTTCCGTCTGATGGGTTTCGGCCACCGGGTTTACAAAAACTATGACCCACGCGCCCGTATCATGCAGAAAACAACGCATGAGGTTCTCGGAGAATTGGGTATCAAGGACGATCCGCTTCTTGACGTAGCCATTGAACTGGAAAAGATCGCGCTCAACGATGAATATTTCATCGAAAAGAAGCTGTATCCGAATATCGATTTCTATTCCGGTATTACACTGAGAGCGCTCGGCTTCCCGACAACCATGTTCACTGTTCTGTTTGCCCTGGCGCGTACGGTTGGCTGGATCGCACAATGGAAAGAAATGGTTGAAGATCCGTCCCAGCGAATCGGTCGTCCGCGGCAGCTTTACACCGGTGCAACCAAACGCGACTACACTCCAATCGACCAGCGCCGCTAGTGTGGGGCGCTTGATCTTCCTCATTTTGCCAATCGACAAATGCTCCCGAACTTCGGGAGCATTTTTATTTACGCAAAGGAAAAATAGTTGGAATAGGAATATTTTTCCTCCAAACGCCTTAAGTTAATAGAGCTGAAATTTTCAGGATGGCAACCATAGGGTGCTATTGAATATTCATTTTCGAATGAAAAACAACGCCAAAAAATATCACCAATACCCTTCACCATGAATATGTATTATTCATTTTTATACTCTATTTTTCATGTAAAAATAAGAAGTTTGATATTTACATAAGTAATAAACTGAATTATTCAAACAGGTTTTTGAATTACACTAAATAATAAGGAATCATTGCTTATCCTCTGGACAGATTATTTGACGTTTCGGCGTCTGGGGCTTCGAGGGGATGACATGAAGTTTCTGAAATTTGCAACCGATCTCAAATTCGGCGTGAAAGTTGGCGGAAGTTTTGCTGCCGTGGTCGCTCTCACGGGGATCGTCGGCGGCGTTGGCGCCTACAGTGTCATGACCCTGTCGGAGAGAATGGAAATTTCAAAACAGTCAACATCCGCAATTGCGCAACTGCAAAACCTTGCCGGTAAGCGTGAAAACTTCCTCGCGTCCCGAAATGTTGAAGCCGCAGATGCCGCACTTGTTGACATCGACACGCTTAGACAGGAACTGGCAGTCCTTGAAGAACGTTTGAAAAGTGAAGACACCGCAAAAATTCAGGTTGCGGAAGCTGCTGCCGCAGTAACGGACTTCCGCAAGATTTTCGAGAACGTCGTTGCCCTCACCCAGTCGCAAGCTGAAAAAAGAGCACAGCTGGAAGAAGCCGTGACCGGATTTGAAGCAGCTGCAGGGGATATTCTCGGCAAGGCGATCATTGCCCGGATTGGTATCAGTTCTGACGATACAAATGCGCGCAAAACGATGGTTGGCGCCAACAAGGTTGGTCAGGCGGCAGCGAGTTTTCAGGAAGAAGTTTTGACCCTGCAAAACCTTTTTGCCGCCGCTGCAAACAATGCCGCGCAGATCGCCGAGGTAAAGGCCCGGTTGCAGGCATTGTCGCCTTCAGCAATGGCTATGGCGGGAAACAGCTTCGACGGCATCGATAGGGAGGATTTCAAAAATCTCGCTGCAAAGACGGAAGAAGTTGTCGCAATTCTCGACAAGTTGTCGACGACGAAGGACTACATCGCAATCTTCGACCTTACTGACAGCGCAAAACTTGGTTTCGATGAATTGGTTGCCAACGTAAAGAAAATCCAGACGGATACGGCGGTTGCGATCGATAGAGTCAACAAGCAGGCAGAGGAAATCAATCAGAATTTCTATGCCGCGGACAACGTGTCCGGCACCGTGATGCAGCTCGAAGCGGATGCGAACGCGGTCAAGGCTGCAATCTTCTATTTCATGGTATCGCCTGATGAAGAGACGCAAAATGCAGTGTTGACGGGTCTTTCGAGTTTGAACGACCTGACGACGCGTCTTGAAGAAAGTGCGAAGGATTTCCCGGCAATCGTCGAGAAAGTCCCCGAAGTGCTTTCCGCTCTGACCACTTATGGTTCGACGTTTGAAGGCCTTGCGGCCAATCAGTTTTCGCTCGCCTCTGAAATCAGCGCGATGAAAGACCTGTCCGAAACGGTCCAGGCCCGGATTTCAGCCATCTCGGCCGGCCAAAGCGCAGCAGCACAAGCCTCCAGCACAAGTGCATTGAGTGTCATAAGCATTGCTCTCCTCGCAGCAATCGCGGCCGGAGCAGGCCTCGCATTTGCGCTCAATTTCGCTGTTACAAGGCCGCTGAGACGTACAACTAAAACCATGTCACTGCTTGCAGACGGTGATACCGAAGTTGATATCGAGGGTACGACCCGAGGCGACGAAATCGGTGACATGAGCCGCACCTTGCAGGTATTCCGGGACAACGCTGTTGAGCGTGTCCAACTGCAGTCGGACACGGAGCACGAACAGCAAATTCGCGAACAGCGCCAGGCAGCGATCGAGCAGCTCATCACCGGATTTCGGGAAAAGGCTTCAACCGTCCTCAATTCTGTTGGTGAAACCGCAAGCACCCTTGATGGCACGGCTCAGGATCTCAATTCGATCGCCAGCCAAAACTCCAGTCTCGCAGATAGCACTTTCGGTATAACCGACGAAGCAACGCAAAACGTTCAGACGGTTGCGAGCGCGGCGGAAGAACTGGCTGCGTCTATTGCCGAAATCGCCAGGCAGGTCAGCCAGACGACACATGTCGTTGGACGCGCGACGGAAGGTACTCAAGTGACCAACGAAAAGGTCCAGAGTCTTTCCAGTGCTGCAACGAAAATCGGGGAAGTCGTCAGTCTGATCCAGGCCATTGCAGAACAAACAAATCTGCTCGCGTTGAACGCAACGATCGAAGCTGCCCGTGCCGGTGAAGCCGGCAAGGGATTTGCCGTTGTAGCAGCTGAGGTCAAGGAGCTTGCGACCCAAACGTCCAAGGCAACGGAAGAAATCGGCTCACAGATTTCGGAGATCCAAAGAGCAACGAATGATGCCGTCTCCGCGATCCAGGAAATCACCGACACCATGGAAGAAGTCAACGAATACACGTCAACCATTGCTGCAGCCGTTGAACAACAGGGCGCGGCCACCAATGAGATTTCAGTGAATGTTCAACGCGCCGCCGAAGGAACCGGCTCTGTGAAAACCAACATGTCTGATCTTTCACAGGCCGTATCTCAGACAAGTCAGTCCGCGAGCCTGGTGCTGAGTGCTTCCTCGGAACTGGCCCAAAAAACTGAAGTGCTGAACCAGGAAGTCGGGCATTTTCTGGACAATGTCGCAAACGCTTGAGAAGACCGGTTTCAGCACAAAACGCGATCGTTCAGCCATGATCCAGTCGAGAGAAAAATATTGTCAGATGTCGTTTTCCGGTTTCACGGGAGAGCCTGTTTGGCCGGTCGAGCCATGAAAAACCCGTAGATCCGGAAAACGTCAGCCAGAGCCGTTCCCTGATCCATTCAACCGCGCTGCGATCTACTTGGTCGAAGACCGATAGAACCGAGATACGCGCCCTGCCGGTCGGGAACCGGGTTGGTGGAGGCAGGCATCCATTGCATTGATTGGTTTTCGCGCAATTTTGCTGCGCCGCTGCCACTCGTGCAGAACCGGAAACTGAACCGTGCATGCTCAAGTTCTCATTGTGCGAAAGACGATCTCAGCAGCTGTGTCGCTTTGACTGTGCCCATCCGGCAGCCGCATGAGATCATCCAGGCGCGAAAGTTCCGCCAGCTGCAAATTGCGCTCACGGCCGTCTTGCAGCAATTCTTTCAGATGGCCGGCAAGAACGGCCGGCACGACCTCTTCGTCAAGAAATTGTGGAATTGCCTTCTTTCCAAGGATGATATTCGGCAGCACGAAATTATCCACTTTGGCCAGCTTGAAAACACGATTGAGTTCCTTGAGCCTGCGGAAAAACCAATCGACCTTGTAGGCCACAACCATCGGCACGCCAGACAGTGCCAGTTCAAGCGAGACAGTTCCGGACGCTGCAAGTCCGGCATGCGCCCTTCGGAAAGCGGCCTGTTTTGCCTGCGGACCTGTCACGATCTCTGGCTTGCATTGCCAGTCGGCGACACCGTCCCGGATCCTGCTCTCAAGATGTCCGACCGCTGGAAGCAACACTTCGAGCCCCGGAACGTCCCTCTTCACAAGCGCAACAGTCTCACCAAATACGCCGAGCAATCGGTCAACTTCGCTGCGCCGACTGCCCGGCAACACGACCAGAACGCTCTTACCTGCGCTCAACGCTGTTCGTTCATCACCTGATGGTCGAAGATCAGCAATATTTTCGCTCAGAGGGTGACCGACATAGTGCGTGGGAGGGCCACCGAGTTTGCTGTGCTCACCGGGTTCAAATGGCAAAAGAGCGAGTAACTCGTCTACATAAGCGCTCATTTTCTTCGCCCTGCCCGGCCGCCAGGCCCAGACGGACGGAGAAACATATCCGACGATGGGAATGTGCGGAGCGCGTTTTCTGACCCGCCTTGCAACACTGTGAGTAAAGTCCGGGCTATCGATTATCACCAGCACGGAGGGATTGGAGGCAACAATTGCATCAACCGTCTGGTACACGCGCCGGACGATCAAGGGTAAGCGTGCCAGCACCGCGCTGATCCCCATGACCGACACGTCCGACATGTTGAAGAAGCTTGTCAACCCGAGCTTCAGCATGCGTTCACCGCCAACGCCGCAATACCGTGCGCTGCCGTCCAGCCTCCCGTTCAAAGCCCTCATCAGCTCGGATCCGAGTTGATCTCCCGACTCCTCTCCGGCAACCAGGCAGATTGTCGGTAAGCTGACGCTCACTTGCCTGCCTCTTCGGCGTCACTGGAACCGTCAATCCCGATCAGGAACAACCCTTCGGAATCGGCTTTTTTCAACGTTTCTTCCTTGTTGGAAATCAGAGCGCCATACGCCTCGACGGCAATTCCGCAAAGCCCTGCCGACACGGCAAGCTCGATCGTTTTTGGTCCTATAGTCGGCAGATCAACACGCAAATCCTGACCAGGCTTTGCTGTTTTTACGAGAACCCCCGAACGGCCCTTGTTTCTTACCCGGCCGCTGTTCTTCAAGTCCGCACACCGCACAAGCATTGCATCTGTGCCTTCAGCGCCTTCGAGCGCAATGACACGTCCACCGACGGCAACTGCGGCTTGTCCGATATCCAGTTCGCCAAGTTTTTCGGTCGCCTTGAGGGCAAGTTCAAGGTCGTGCCAATCTTTCGATTTCGGTTGGACATTTCCGAGGACCCCGCTCGATGCCAGTAGCTGCGGCACAACGTCCTTGATACCCACGACACGAAACCCTTCCTTTTCAAAAAGACGAATGACCTTGGTCAACAGACTGTCGTCCCCGCCAGTGAGTGCGCGAAAAATCGACGGTAAGCGCCTAAACGTACCAAAGTCTCCGAATATCGAGGTAAAGTCGGGTCTGCGTGTCACGCCACCAATCAGCAGCACGTCATCACACCCGTTGTTCTTCAGAAAGTTGTAAAGGCGTCCGACTTCACCCCAGCCAAGTATGACCCCTGCCATATGTCTTGTCGCGGCGTTCGCCTCGCCTTTTATCGCGATAACTTCAAATTCCCGCCCCTCACTTGCGAGAGCGTCAGCGATTTGTCCAGGCAAACTGCCGTTTCCCGCAATCAGGGCAAGGCGCCCAATCTGTTCTTCGACCGGGTTGGCCATCGCATCAGTCTTCAGTACGCGGTGTACAGAACCGCCGATCTTCCTTTTCCAGGATAAAATCCGTCACCGTTTTGACAAGGGGCTGATCTGAACTCTCGGCGGCAAGTGTTTCCGCTCTGCTGCGAAGCGTGCCTTCATCGCTCTCAAACAGCGCTCGATAGGCTGCGCGGAGCGCATGTATCTGATCGCGGGGCAGGCCTTTGCGCTTCAGGCCCACCAGATTGAGACCGGCAAGCCGTGCTCTGTCACCAATCACCGAACCATAGGGAATGACGTCGAATTCAACCCCCGTCATGCCGCCGACAATTGCGCCCGTGCCGATGCGCGACCATTGGCGGACCGCACTCAGCCCGCCCAGAATGACAAAATCGTCCAGTTCAACATGCCCAGCCAAGGTAGCATTGTTTGCGAGAATGGCATGATTGCCGACCTGGCAGTCGTGCCCGACATGGGAGCCCATCATGAACAGGCAATTGTCGCCGACTGTTGTCACACCACCGCCGCCTTCAGTGCCCGGGCTCATTGTCACATGTTCCCGGATCTGGTTGTTCGACCCGACTTCAAGTCTCGTCACTTCACCGGAGTACTTCAGATCCTGTGGCTTGTGTCCAATACTCGCGAATGGAAAAATATGGGTATTCGATCCGATGCTTGTGTGACCGGCAACGGCAACATGAGCTTCAAGAATTACGCCATCCGCAAGTTTGACGTTCGGTCCGACAATTGAATATGGACCGATGCGAGCACCCTCGCCGATCACGGCCCCGTCTTCAACGATGGCCGTTGGATGTATATCTGTCATTTGTCCTCACGCATCTACCAGCATGGCGCTGACTTCTGCTTCTGCAACCTTTGTTCCGTTCACCTGGGCGACGGCGTCGAACTTCCAGATATTGGAGCGTTGCTTGATTTTCTTGACGTGAAAATAAACCTGATCACCCGGCTCTACAGGTTTGCGAAATTTTGCCTTGTCGATAGTCAGAAAATACACCAGTTGCGGCGGAGCGTCCGCACCCCTGGCATGGACGCAAAGCGCTCCCGCCGTCTGTGCCATCGCCTCGATCAGCAACACGCCTGGAAATACGGGTCTTTCAGGAAAGTGACCGGTGAAATGCGGTTCGTTGATTGTGACGTTTTTTATTCCAATGCAACTGTTATCCCCATCCATCTCGATGATCTTGTCGATAAGCAGGAAAGGATACCGGTGTGGCAGAAGCTTCATGATTGTCATGATGTCTGCACTGGCAAGCGTCTGTTTTTCTGCGTCTTCCATGAAGTGCCCCTTGGCGGATTGACTCCGTAAAGTTCTATTTCATCGGCCCGTTTACGACTCGTCGCCGCGTTCTGCAAGTTTTCTAACAGCCGCGACTTCCCTGAACCACTGTTTGACCGGTTTTGCGGGAGTCCCGCCGTAGCGGCCGCCGGCTGCCAGATCGTCGTTTACAACACTTACAGCGGCCACCTGGGCACCCATCCCGATTGTTATGTGCCCGCGAACACCGGTTTTGCCGCCAATGGCAACGAAGTCTTCCAGCGTGCAACTCCCGGACAGCCCCACTTGAGAGACGAGAACGCAATGGCGCCCGACAACCACGTTGTGACCAATCTGTACCTGGTTGTCGATCTTCGTTCCCTCGCCAATCACGGTGTCCCGATTGGCTCCGCGGTCGATCGTGGTATTCGCACCGATTTCAACATCGTCTTGTATGATAACGCGTCCGACCTGAGGAACTTTCAGGTGTCCCTGTGGTCCCATCGCGTAACCGAAGCCATCCTGACCGCTGCAAACACCGGGATGGAGACAGACACGGTTTCCCAAAACGGTGTGCTGGACTGTGCAATTCGCCCCGATGACACAGTCGCGGCCGATCTTGACACCCCGCCCGATAACAGCGTTCGCCCGAATTACGGTGCCCGACCCGATTTCAACATCGGCACCTATGACAGCACCCGGTTCAACGGTGATATTTTCTTCAAGAATTGCGGCAGGATCAACAACTGCACGTTCGGAAACACCTGATATCAAGGGATCCTTGGGCGTCATGGCAGCCGGGTACAGATGTGCCAGAACCATGGCCCAGGACCGGTAGGCTTCCGAGCAGACCAAAACGGCGACACCTTCCGGGACTTTCTCCCTGTGCCGCTTTCCGACTAGACAGGCTGCGGCACCCGTTGCTTCGAGCTGGTTCAGGTAGGCCGTGTTATCGAAGAACACCAAGGCCCCGGCACCGGCATCTTCCAGCGGCGCAACTTCCGAAATCTCGAGAGTCTCATCTCCCCGATAAATCTCCGCATCCGCCCAGGCGGCGACCGTTTTCAGGGAAACGGAAGCTGGTAGTTCAAAAAACCTCGGCTCGGACATGATGTCATCCTTGTTACCAGCCAACAAAAAAGGCCGCCGTAGAGACCCGGCGGCCGTTTTCTACCGTAAAAGACCGCAGTTTAGAAGCGGGTACCGCCGCTCAATCGGAACAACTGCGTCTTGTCTGAGTCTTCCTTTACGAGCGGATATGCAAAGTCAGCGCGGATTGGACCGAATGGCGATCTCCAACGAATACCGGCACCTACGGATGCCCTGATGGCGAAATCATCAGAGTCGATCGTGCCGCCGTTGTTTTCAACGAGACCCACCAGATCGCTGTCGGCGTTCCAGAGAGAACCTGCATCAGCAAACACGGCTCCGCTCAAACCGAATTCCTTCGGTAGGACTGGGAACGGGAAGGTTCCCTCGGCGGTTGCCGCAAAGTAGAACCTGCCGCCGATTGCATCATCTGTTGAGGCATCCCGCGGCCCGATACCCTGGTTCTCAAAACCACGGATCAGGTTACCACCAAGCATGAACTGTTCCGACACGCGCAGACGCTCGTCGCCGATAGCCATGATGTTACCACCGCGAAGCTGCAGGCTGCCGACGAGCCCATAATCAGCAAGGATTTCCTTGTAAGCGCGGGCCTGGGCTTCTGTTTTGATGTAATAGCTGTCGCCACCAACACCGGCAAATTCCTGACCGAACGAGGCAAATATGCCGTCGGAGGGATCGATGTTGCGGTCGAGCGTATTGTAGCGCAGATCGTAGCCGACAAGCGACGTCAGATAGGTGCCAAGCGAGTCACAGACGGCGAGAGACAGATTTGACGTGTTACAGTTGTTGATGCTCGTAGACTGGTTGTCCGGATCGGAGTTCTCTTCCTGGAAGATGCTGTAGAACAAACGAAGCGAAAGTTCTTCTTCGCGCAGCGGCAAGGTAAAGCCGAACCCACCGCCGGTTCTTTTCTGGTCAAACGAACGATAATCGTTCGCATCGTCGACTCTTCTATAGACATCGAGATCCAGTGCAACGCGGCGCCCCATGAAGAAAGGCTCAACGAAGCGGAATTCGTAGGACTGCGTGTCCGTGCCTCCACCGATGGAAAGCTTCACGAACTGCCCCCGGCCGAGGAAGTTCTTTTCGGTGAGCGACACGTCACCGATAATACCGTCAACGGTCGAATACCCAACACCGAACGAGATTTCACCGGTCGGCTTCTCTTCCACCCGCACGTTGACGACAACGCGGTCCGGCGCACTGCCCTGCTGCGTTGTGATCGAGATGTTTTCGAAAAATCCGAGATTGCGAAGTCTGCGTTCTGCCTTGTCAACCAGTGCACGATTGAAGGCGTCGCCTTCGACAATATCAAACTCGCGACGAATGACGTATTCACGCGTCCGGTCGTTGCCGATGATGTTGATACGCTCGATATAGGCCCGTGGCCCTTCCTCGATGTAATAGATCAACGAAATTGTATTGTCGTCATAGTTGCGTGCACCGCGAGGACGAACCCTTGCAAACGCATAACCTTCTTCCGACACGCGCAGTGTAATGTCTTCAACGGACTGCTCGACACGCAGGGAATTGAAGGTCTGTCCGCTACGCGTCCGCACCAGTTTGCGCAGATCTTCCGGATCCACTTCGGCAATCGTCGAAACGAGTTCCACTTCACCGATCTTGTACTTTTCGCCTTCGTCGACCGTAAATGTGACGTAGAAAATATTCTGCTCACGATCGAGATCGGCGCTCACGGAAACAATGCGGAAATCGGCATAGCCTTTTTTGTTGTAGTACTGCCTCAGCAGCTCCTCATCGGCAGCCAGACGATCAGGGTCGTAGGTATCGGTGCTGCGAAGGAAGCTCAACAGGCCGCTTTCGCGTGTGCGGATCACGTCACGAAGACGACCATCGCTGAACGCGCTGTTTCCGATGAAACTGATACGCTCGACACCGGTTTTGGACCCTTCGTTGATCTCGAACACCAGATCGACACGATTCTGTCCGCGATCAATGATTTGCGGCTCAACGGACGCACCAAAGCGACCGGAGCGACGGTAGGATTCTAGAATATTCTGGACATCGGCCTGAACCTTGGCACGTGAAAGTGTTGACCTCGGCTGAGAACGGATTGCCGTTTCGAGCGCATTGTCCTTGATTTTCCGGTTACCTTCAAAAGAAACCCGGTTGATAATCGGGTTTTCGGAAACCGTCACAATGACGGTGCTGCCACGCGGGGTGATATCAACCGTGGCAAACAAACCCGTCGCGTAGAGGGCTTTCAGAGACTCATCAATGTCGAACGCACTGTAGGAGCGCCCCGGGACAATCGTCATGTAACTGATGACTGTCTCATCCTCGATACGGGTATTGCCTTGCACCTGAATGCTTCTGGCGACGGCTGCTTCTGCAACATTTACAAAAGATAGTTGCCCCACAAACTGAGGCAGAACCGACCCGATTGAAAATACGGCTGCCGCAAGAAACACGGCCCGTGTAAGTTTCTGCAATCGCTGCATTATTGCGCTATGCCTTTTTTTAGTACCCCATCCAAGAAATCGCGCTCACCCCAGCGGATTCTCGGAACCGACGATCGTTTTATAGGTTTTTGCCGATAACGCAACAGCCGTTCGAGGCCGAAAGCGATTTAGTCTGAAGACGTTGCGTCAATGTCACGGCTGCTAGGAATCGTTTGATACGAGACGCAAAATATCCCTCCAGGTTACAAAAACCATCAGCATAAGTACCAAGCCCAATCCGATCCTGAATCCGACATCCTGAACGCGCTCACTGAGCGGCTTGCCACGCAAGGCTTCAGCGGCAAAAAAGACCAGGTGCCCGCCATCAAGAATTGGTATCGGGGCCAGATTTATAAGTCCGATGCTGACCGACAAGACCGCTGCAAGCGAAATCAGCGGAATAATTCCGTGGTCCGCAACTTTTCCCGAAATTTCCGCCACCCGGATCGGTCCTCCGAGCTGGTCGGCTGACTGACGCTGCGTGATAACACCCCAGATGTAACTGACTGTGCCATCCATTATCCGGTAGGTTTCCTTGACGCCCTCGCCGAGAGCCCCGATCGGACCATACTTGATATGAATGATATTCTCGGGATCGGCATTGCCACGCAAACCGATGTCACCTGCCATCTGCCGCTCACCGAAGAAGACTTCCTTTTCCTTGGCATCGGGCGTTACCGTCAAGCTCACGAGCTTTCCGCCACGGTCCACTTCGAAAACAAGCGGATTGTTCGCGTTCATCAGAACGATCTGCCGCAATTCTCCGAAAGTGTGGATCTCTCGCCCGTCGATTTCTTTGACGATATCTCCGGCATGTATACCGCCGCGCTCTGCAGCGCCGTCCGGAAAGACCTCGTCGACGACAGGAACAAGACCCTGTTTACCCGCGGATGCAAACAGAGCTGCAAAAATCACGATGGCAAGCAGAAAATTGGCAATCGGGCCGGCAGCAACAATTGCTGCCCGCTGCCAGACAGCTTTCGCGATGAAAGCCGTTTTTCTCTCTTCCTCACTCATGCTTGCAATGAGTTCCCGACTGGGGACACTGGCCGCATTTTCGTCACCGGCAAATTTCACGTACCCGCCCAAGGGGATCATGCATAGTTTCCAGCGCGTACCCTTCTTGTCATACCACCCGAAAATTTCCTTGCCGAACCCCACTGCAAATGCATCAACCTTCACGTTGCACCAGCGTGCAACCGCGAAATGCCCAAGCTCATGGAAAAAAACCACAATTGTCAAAACGAACAGGAAGGGAACGATCGTGCCGACAACGAGGGAATAAGCAGAAACTAGTAGATCCATGAAGGGGTCCGATCTGACGCAACTTGGCAATTATCGCACCACTCTATTAATAAGAGAATTACGGCGCGTTAATGGTAGGGCACATTATTTTCCCGCCGCATCAATGCGATGACGGGATCGAATTCACCCATTCTAGGGTCTTTTGCCGAGCTTCGACATCCAGTTTGATCACGTCTTCAACACTTTTTGAAACCGAAAGATGACCGTTTGCCGACAGCTGTTTCAATACAGCTTCTATTGCCTGTGGGATATCAAGAAAGCCGATCTTCTTGCAAAGAAACGCCTCAACCGCAATTTCGTCAGCCGCATTCAACGCAGCAGGGGCTGCACCGCCTGCCCTCATGGCGTCCAAAGCAAGTTGCAGCGCGGGAAACCGTTCGGGATCGGCGGGTTCAAAGGATAATGTTCCTAGGCTGGCAAGATCCAGGCGTTTGACCGGCACTGCCATGCGCCGCGGAAATGCCAGGCAATGGGCGATCGGAGTGCGCATGTCCGGGCTGCCGAGTTGAGCGAGAAGCGATCCGTCTTTGTATTGGACCAGGCCATGCACCGTCGATTGAGGATGAACAAGCACATCCAGCTGATCATGCGATACCGGAAAGAGATGTGAAGCCTCAATCACCTCCAGGCCTTTGTTCATCATTGATGCACTGTCGACCGTGATGCGTGCGCCCATGTCCCAGTTTGGGTGGTTGAGTGCCTGCTCGGGCGTGATCCGGGTCATGTCGTCATGCGACCACGTCCTGAAGGGGCCGCCCGACGCAGTCAGTATGACTTTTTCGACTTGATCTGCCTGTTCCGTTTCAAAAACCTGAAATATCGCGTTGTGTTCACTGTCCACCGGCAGGAGTTCTGCACCGGTTTCACGGATACGGGACATGAAGAGCTCGCCTGCACATACAAGACACTCCTTGTTGGCAAGCGCAATTCTTCTGCCTGGCTTAATGGCGCGGAAAGTCGGCTCCAGCCCCGCAGCGCCGACAATCGCCCCGACCACTATGTCGGTTTCCCTGTCCACTGCTTCAAACACTGCATTTCGACCGGCTGACGCAGCAATACCCCGTCCGCTCAGCTTCTCAACCAGTTCCAGGTACCGTCCCTCTTCTGCAAGAACGGCAGACGACGCCTTGAGCCGAATTGCCATCTCGGCAAGTGCTTCGGCATTCTTGTTTGCAACAAGTGCAACGACTTCAAAACGGTGAGGATTTCGTTCAATCAGGTCTGCCAGACTTTGGCCGATTGACCCCGTTGCACCCAGCACTGTTACCCTGACAGGTCCAGACACACCCATCTTTTCGGCCTGAGCCGTCATTGATTATTCTCCAACTCAACCAAGCCCCAGGCCGGCAACTGGATCCGAGAGCGAGCCGCCTGACACCAGTCCGATAGCAACTGCAAAGATTGCTGCTGCGACCAGACCGTCAATTCTGTCCATGATCCCGCCGTGACCGGGGATCAGACGACTTGAATCCTTCACGTCAAAGCGCCGCTTTATGGCAGACTCCAGCAAATCCCCCGCCTGCGATACAATCGACAACACACCGGCCAGAGCCGCCCAGGCAAGCAGGCTTTGAGACCCGGCAGCAAGAGCAACGCCCGTTCCGAACAAGGTTGCGCATATCAACCCTCCGAGAGCGCCTGACCACGTCTTCTTGGGGGACACTCGTTGCCACAGTTTGGGTCCGCCGAGCGCGCGACCGGTAAAATAGGCAAAGATGTCGGTCGCCCATACGACAAACATCAGGAAGAAGGTGAAAAGTGTACCGTGGGTGCCATCTCTGATGACAAGCAGCGAATAGAGCGCCAGTCCGCTGTAAAGCACGCCTTCCGCACCCCAGCGACCAGCCCGGCCAAGACCGGCGGCGGCAAAAGTCGCGATTGCGCCTGCCAGCATCGCAAGCAGCGCAAATCCGGGCATGCCTGCAAGCTCCAGCCCGGCAAGCAAGACAAGCGTGGCAAGGCCGACTACCGGAACGGCGAACGTATCGCGAGTTCCTGTAATGGTGATCCATTCCCAAAGAAACAGCGCTGCAGCGACAAGTACAAGCAGGACGTAGGCTGCTCCCCCGAGATAAACGATAAACAGCACAAGGGGTCCGAGGATCACTGCCGAAATCAGGCGCAACCGAAGATCCGACGACGTATTCTGTTTCTTTTCAATGTCAGCCATCAGGCAGGCCGCAAGTCATAAGGCCTTGGCATCCAGACCGCCATATCGCCGTTGACGATTGCCAAAGCATGAAAGCGCCTCGTCAAACGCGGCCTCATCAAAATCAGGCCAGTTCAGATCACAGAAATAGAACTCGGAATAAGCTGCTTGCCACAACAGGAAATTTGAAAGGCGTAACTCTCCGCTCGTTCGGATAATCAGATCCGGGTCTGGCAGCCCACCAGTGTCCAGGCTTTGTGAGAAAGCCTCTTCGGTAATCTCTTCCAAACGTATGTCACCATCCTGAACACGTTGTGCAAGATGCTGGGCAGCCCGCAGGATTTCGGCTCTGGAGCCGTAGTTAAACGCAACAACCAGCTCCAGCCCGGAATTGCGGCGCGTCAATTCCTCCGCTTCTTCAAGCAGAGACAGGATGCCCGGGTCCAGATCGCTCCTGCCCCCAATGATGCGTATGCGGACATTTGCTTCGTGCAATTCACTCAGGTCGCGTTGCACGAAACGTTTCAAGAGCCCCATCAGGAAGGAAACTTCGGTCGCCGGACGATTCCAGTTTTCAGACGAAAAGCTGTAGATCGTGATGATCTCCACACCAACCTTGCCCGCATGACGGATGATACTGCGCAAGGTTTCGAGTCCCTGGCGGTGACCTTCCGTTCTCGGCAGCCCCCTTGCGGTGGCCCAACGTCCGTTGCCGTCCATTATGAAGGCAACGTGTTTCGGCATCTTGCCGCTGGAGCTATCTTCGACAGGTCTTTGCGGATGTGGGCTGACGCTCATCGGCTCCCCCAATTCACTGGTTCAAGAAACACTCAGACCTGTGAAATTTCCTGTTCTTTCTTCTCCAGCATGGTGTCCACTTCACCAATCATCTGATCGGTGAGTTTTTGGACTTCCTCCGAGGCGACCCGACTGTCATCCTGAGAAATCTCGCCGTCCTTTTCAGCCTTTTTTGCGTCGTCCATTCCATCACGCCTCACGTGGCGGATAGCAACTTTCGCCTGTTCGGCATACTTGTGCGCCACCTTGATAAGTTCATGGCGACGCTCCTCATTAAGCTCTGGAATTGGAAGACGAAGAAGCTGTCCATCGACGACAGGATTGAGGCCGAGATTCGATTCGCGGATAGCCCTTTCGACGGCAGCAACCATGCTCTTGTCCCAGACTTGCACCGCCACCATGCGCGGTTCAGGAACAGACACAGTTGCGACCTGATTGATCGGCATTGCCTGACCGTAAGCATCGACGGAGATCGGATCCATCATGGACGCTGAGGCGCGGCCGGTACGAAGGCCGGAAAAATCTGTCTTCAGTACAGAAAGAGCCCCTTGCATACGGCGCTTCAAATCATCCAGATCGACACCTTCTACCGACATTTTGTCCTCACTATTGATTTGTGCTTGGCTAAATAGAGTCTCAGCGCGCGCCAACATGGCACAAACGCGCTGAAACACAAGAGCTTGAAGGCTGAACGGGCCTAAAAGTTTCAGTCTCCAACGACTGTATAAGTGCCCGTTTCCTGCAGCACACTCACCAACGCACCAGGCGAGTGGATTGAAAACACGATAACCGGAATTGAATTGTCACGCGCCAGGGCGATCGCCGTCGTATCCATGACTTTCAGATTGCGTGTGATGACTTCTTCATAGCCGAGGGTCTGGTACCGTTCCGCTTCGGGATTGACCTTGGGGTCTTCGGAATAGACCCCGTCCACCTGTGTACCTTTCAAAAAGGCATCGCACTTCATTTCGGCAGCGCGCAGGGCAGCACCGCTATCGGTCGTAAAGAAGGGATTTCCTGTCCCTCCGGCGAAGATAATGACATCTCCGTCTTCCATGTAGCGATCGGCGACACGCTGGGAAAAGGTTTCGCAGATCGAAGGCACAGCGACGGCGGACAGAACACGTGCATTGACCTTCAGACGGCGAAGGGCATCCGCCAGCGTCAGGCTGTTCATGATAGTTGCCAGCATGCCCATATGGTCGCCTGTGACCCGGTTGCCGCCCTTTGCAGCAACCGCGACGCCGCGGAAAATGTTGCCGCCGCCGACGACGACACCGACCTGTGCTCCAAGAGCGACGGCATCGGCAATCTCCTTGGCGATCCTTTGCACAATGGCCGGGTCAATTCCAAAAGCCTGCGAGCCCATGAGGGCCTCGCCGGAAAGTTTCAGAAGGATCCGTTTCCAACGCAAAGAATTCGACATGGGTTCACCTGATTTAGAATTGTCTTCCTAAAAAAAAAGCGCCGGTCTTACCGGCGCTTTCCTTGAGCTTACTGCCCGGTGGCTGCCGCCACCTCTGCGGCGAAGTCCTGTTCCTCTTTTTCGATCCCCTCACCCAGTGCGAAGCGAACGAAGCCGGAAAGTTTGACTTCTGTACCCAGTTCCTTGGCAAGCGCCTCTACAGCCTGTTCAACCGTTTGGTCCGGGTTGATTACAAAAGCCTGTTTCTCGAGGGTAACTTCCTCGTAGAATTTGCGCAAACGTCCTTCCACCATTTTTTCAATGATGTTGTCCGGTTTTCCCGATTCACGCGCCTGTTCGGAGAACACCGACTTTTCACGCTCGACAACCGCCTGGTCCAGCTCTGCAACATTCAGAGCGAGCGGGCTGGTTGCGGCAACGTGCATGGCAATCTGCCGGCCAAGCGCATCAAGCTTTGCCTGATCACCTGACGACTCAAGCGCAACGAGAACGCCGATCTTGCCGAGACCCTCGGCAACCTTGCCGTGAACATAGACAGATACAACGCCTTCGTTGACTGCAAGCAAGGCAGAGCGACGAAGGGTCATGTTTTCGCCGATGGTTGCAATTGCATCGGTGATCGCATCGGATACCGACTTGCCATCGAGATCAGTCGCAGAAACGGCTTCAACCGAACCATCGGTTCCGACGGCTGCCTTGGCAACTTTGGTGACAAGTTCCTGGAAGCCTTCGTTACGCGCGACGAAGTCGGTTTCGGAGTTCAGCTCGATCACGGCAGCCTTGCCACCGTCAGCAGCAACACCTACCAGGCCTTCAGCAGCAACTCGGCCTGCCTTCTTGGCAGCCTTTGCCAGGCCCTTGGTGCGCAGCCAGTCGACGGCCGCCTCCATGTCACCGCCTGATTCGCTCAGAGCGGTTTTACAGTCCATCATGCCAGCGCCGGATTTCTCACGGAGCTCTTTTACCATCGCAGCGGTAATGCTCATCGATTGCCTCGTGGATGGGAGGTTTCAGATAAGACGCGGTTTAGCCCATTGCATCGCGCGTCTATATGACGGGACTGCAACAAAGTGCAGTCCGCCTTGCGAATTCAACATAAAACTGCCGCGAGAGCCGCGGCAGAAATATCCTAGGCTTCAGCCGCGACAGGCTTGGCTTCAGCCGGAGCTTCTTCAGCTGCAGGCGCAGCTTCTTCAGCGACCGATGCTGCTTCTTCAGCTGCAGGCGCAGCTTCTTCTGCGGCAGGTGCCGTTTCTTCAGCGACCGGTGCAGCTTCTTCAGCAACTGGTGCAGCTTCCTCGGAAGATTCAACGAGTGCTTCTTCCAGCGGAGTCTCCTCCGATTCTCCGATGTCCATACCGGCAGCACCCTGTGCACGGGAAATGCCGTCGATCGCTGCACGGGCGATCAGATCGCAATAAAGCGAAATCGCACGGCCGGCGTCGTCATTGCCCGGTACCGGATAAGTGATGCCATCCGGATTGGAATTGGAGTCCAAAATAGCAGCAACCGGAATACCCAGACGGCGGGCTTCCTGAATGGCGATAGCTTCCCGGTTTGTGTCAATCACGAAGATCAGGTCGGGAATACCGCCCATATCCTTGATACCACCGAGGTTCCGTTCGAGCTTCTCGCGCTCGCGGTCCATGAACAGACGCTCTTTCTTGGTCAGAGCATTTGCCGCATCGGAGGACAGGGTTTCTTCAAGTTTGCGCAAGCGCTGGATCGACTGGGAAATGGTCTTCCAGTTGGTCAGCATACCGCCGAGCCAGCGAGCGTTGACAAAATACTGGGCAGAGTTGCGTGCAGAAGACGCGACAGCGTCCTGTGCTTGACGCTTGGTCCCGACGATCAGCACGCGGCCACCGCCAGCGACAGTATCGGATACTGTCTTGAGCGCCTGGTGCAGAAGCGGAACGGTCTGGGACAGATCCATTATGTGAACATCGTTGCGTACACCAAAGATGTACTGACCCATGCGCGGGTTCCAACGGTGTTTCTGGTGACCAAAGTGAACGCCAGCTTCGAGCAGCTGACGCATGGTGAAATCGGGCAATGCCATGGCCCTTAATCTCCTGAGTTTTCCGGTTTAACCTCCGCAAGAGGAGTATGGGCCGGAGGATCACTCCTTTCGGCCACCGGATGGACCCCGATAAGCTCAGGTTCCGCCCCTTGCGTGTGGAATTGGCGCCTTATAGTTGGGGCGGGAATTTATTTCAAGACCCAAATCCCGGTTTTCTTTAACGCATTTCGGAAGATTGGGTCACTACGACAAAATTCCAGCCACGCCCATATCCTGGCGAGCGCAGAAAACCGGACTCAGATGAGCGGAGAGAGAAGCAAGCCCTACGAAACGCTTCAAACATATAGCACGGATGGAAGAACGACGATCCCGGGCAATCTCAGTCGCACTCAGTCGATGACACTCGCGCCCTGCGAGCCGGCAGACCAGTGGTCTGGCTGGACGCGCACAAAGACCTGCGCCCGACGCCGGTCGTTGACCTCGGCATCTTCGGCCGAATCTTCAGCACTGCGCAGAGCCAACGCGATCGAACCTACCTGTTGCGCCTGAACAACGACTTCGGATTGAAACAGGGTCAGTTCCAGCGTCGCGGTTCGTTTGGGCGAAAGGTTCTTGGTGTCCTGCTCTCCGGCGGTTGTACTGTCGATGGCCAGAACGCGAATGTTTTCCAGGATCGTTTCACTTGTCACCCCGACACCATCGACGCGTTGCGTCAGGATAAGATCGACCTTGTCTCCGGGAAGAATGAAGCCGCCTGCTGAGGTTTCCTGCTCCACCTTGACAGCGATCGCCCTTTTTCCCTTTGGCAGGATCGTCGCCATGTATCCCTTGTCGGTTCGAATCAACCGCTCCCCGCGGATCGGTTCACCTGAGTAAATTGCTGACTTGGCGATACTACCGAGCACTTCGGGGTTTTCGATATTGTGGGTTTGCTTGGTCAATGCGCCATTCGGCACAGCGTTTTTCGGCCATTCCACCCAGGCAAAGTCCCTGTCGGTGATCTTGCCACCTTGTGGAATATCCTTGGCAGCAACCAGAACCTGCGCGTGCACGACCGGTGCCGGAGGTGGCGGCGCAATGGCGACCTCCTCAGAGTTCCTTACAAACTGGAAGGCTTGATATCCCGCGCCAAGGGATACGAGCAGTACAAATATCCTAGCGAGCGTCGTCCACAATTTGCATATTCCCAGCACACACTTTTGTTTTCATCTTGACAATACAGGGAACTGGCTTCGAATATAAACAACTTCGCGATAGAAACTAATTCTACCATTAACAATTTGCCAAAATTTCAAGTACTGTTCAAAACATTAAGAAATCGGAAGAACAATTAATCTAACATTGCATTAATAAAGTCATTTGAAATCTAAAAGTCTGCTCCAAAACCTCAATTACGAAACTTTCTCAATCCAATGAATTCGATTCAATCCTGACGCGTCTCGCCTGCCGGTCAATTGCATGCACCGGAGAATCGTCTGGTTGAATGGAAATTTACCGATCAAGCAACCTGAACATCCGTCACCCCAGGGACAGCCTTCAGCGCCCCCGCGATTTCTGGTGACAGGCGAAATCTTCCGGGAAGTTTCACCTCGACTTCGCGTGCCCCGTTTTCCAGAAGCACAATCACCGTAACGTCCCCCTCGCCTCTGACGTGAAGCTGTTTTGCAAGGCTTTGAATCGGACGTTCGTCGCGAACAAACACGCGCATGCTTTTCTGGAGACGAGCAGCCACCTTGTCGATCGGATCAACTTGCTCAATGCGAAGCGAAGGTTCTTCGTCCCTCATGTCGGCACCGACAAGAACAACGACCGACCGGCCAGCCTGAAGCACATCGCGGTACTGTTCCAGCTTTTCCCGAAACAAAAGTGCTTCGTATTGGCCGGTTGCGTCCGAAAGCCGGGCAATCCCCATTCGGGTCCCGGATTTGGTTTTGCGTTCCTGCATGGAAACCACCGTACCGGCCAGGCGCCCGTGCGATGCACCGCGCTTCACCGCTTCGGCAAATTGCGTCCAGGGCTGCGCGCGCATTTTTTCAAGGACGCTTGAATATTCATCAATCGGATGCGCGGAGAGATAAAACCCGATCGCGGAAAGTTCCCGTTGAAGTTTCTCTTCGTTGGTCCAGCCATGCACCTCATCGAGTTGCAAGGGTTCCTCACTGTCGCTGCCCCCAAACAGCTCATCCTGACCCAGCGTCCTGTTTTCTTCCGTTCGCTGTGCCAATCCCATGATCCGGTCAATGCCTTCAAAAACCCGTGCGCGGTTCGGCTCGAGCTCGTCAAAAGCGCCTGCAGCAACAAGGTTTTCAAGTGTTCTTTTGTTGAGTGCTTTCGGCGAAATTCGGCGTGCGAAATCGCCAAGGCTCGTAAAGGGCTCATCGCCACGGACGTCTACAATATGTTCAACGGCCTGTTCGCCGACCCCCTTGATCGCGCCCATTGCATAAAGGATCCTGTCGTCCGCGACGTCAAAAAAGACCTGGCTGCGGTTGATCGATGGCTGCTCGATGACAATCCCCATCCGCCGGGCTTCCTGCCGAAAGTCTCCTAGCTTGTCGGTATTGCCGAGATCGAGTGTCATGGAGGCGGCCATGAACTCAACCGGATGGTTCGCCTTGAGCCAGGCGGTATGATAGGAAACGAGCGCATAGGCTGCAGCGTGAGACTTGTTGAACCCGTAATTGGCGAACTTGGCAACAAGATCGAAAATCGTTCCTGCCTGGGCCTTGTTGATGCCGCGTTCCACAGCACCGTCGACGAAACGGGCTCGCTGGATTTCCATTTCAGCGGCAATCTTTTTGCCCATCGCCCGACGCAGCAGATCAGCTTCGCCGAGCGAGTATCCGGAAAGAACCTGCGCAATCTGCATTACCTGTTCCTGGTAGACGATAATGCCGTTCGTCTCCATCAGAATTGTTTCAAGTAGAGGATGCAGGCAGTCAGGATCCTGTTCGCCGTGTTTTACCGCATTGTAGACCGGAATGTTTTCCATCGGGCCCGGGCGGTAAAGCGCCACAAGTGCAATGATGTCCTCGAACCGGTCCGGCTTCATTCCTGCAATGGCTCGGCGCATCCCCTGACTTTCCAGCTGGAACACGCCGAAGGTTTCGCCGCGCGCAAGCAGCTCATACGTCTTGAGGTCGTCAATTGGCAGGCCGGCAACATCAACCTTCACTCCGCGCCGTTCGATCAACCCGACCGCAGTATCGATGACCGTAAGGGTCTTCAATCCGAGAAAGTCAAACTTAACGAGGCCGGCATCCTCGACCATCTTCATGTTGAACTGCGCAACCGGCATGTCGGAGCGGGGATCGCGATAGAGAGGCACCAGTTGTTCCAACGGCCGGTCACCGATCACGACACCGGCCGCATGCGTTGACGCATGCCGGTAAAGGCCTTCAAGCTTCTGCGCCATTCCCAGCAGTCGTTCGACAATCTCCTCTTCCTTGGCTGCTTCACGCAGGCGCGGTTCGTCCTCGATGGCCTGGGCAAGCGTGACAGGGTTGGCCGGATTTGCCGGAACCAGCTTGCACAACCTGTCGACCTGACCGTATGGCATCTGCAGCACACGCCCGACATCTCGCAGCACCGCACGCGCCTGCAACGATCCAAAAGTGATGATCTGGGCAACCTGCTGACGTCCGTATTTTTCCTGTACGTATCGAATGACTTCTTCGCGGCGGCTCTGGCAGAAATCGATATCAAAATCCGGCATCGAGACCCGTTCCGGATTGAGGAACCGTTCGAACAGCAACGAAAACCGCATCGGGTCCAGATCGGTAATTGTGAGCGACCAGGCAACAAGGGAACCAGCACCTGATCCGCGCCCCGGACCAACCGGTATATCCTGTGCCTTGGCCCATTTGATGAAATCGGCGACAATCAGGAAGTAACCGGGAAATTTCATGCGCTCGATAATGCCGGTTTCGTAATCGAGACGCTCCCAATAGTCCTTTTCTTCAAGGCCTGGCGCCAGTCCGTGGGCATCGAGCCGGGCCTGAAGCCCTTCCCTGGCCTGACGCTTCAATTCCTCGGATTCCGCGCGCTCCGCTTCTTCCGGGTCGGCATCGGCGCTGGCAAACCTCGGCAGGATCGGCTCCCGGCGAAGTGGCCTGAAGCTGCACCGCTTTGCAATTTCAATCGTCGAGGCGAGAGCTTCCGGCAAATCCGCAAACAGCGCGCACATTTCCGAACGGCTCTTGAAATAGTGTTCCGGTGTCAGGCGCCGCCTGTCATCCTCGATCAACACCCGTCCCTCGGAGATACAGATCAGCGCGTCATGGGCCTCGTAGTCTTCTCTCTTGGGAAAAAAAGCCTCGTTCGTCGCAACAAGCGGTAAACCGAACTCATAGGCAAGATCGATGAAAGCGTCTTCCGTCTTGCGTTCGCCTTCCATGCCGTGTCGCTGAATTTCAATATAGCAGCGCTCAGAAAATCCCGTTGAAAGCCTGTTCAGGCGTGACCGTGCAATGTCTTTTTGCCCGGCCAGAAGTGCCGCGCCGATCGGTCCAAGGTGCCCACCTGTCAGAACGATCAGGTCTTCTGACTTGGAAAGAAGTTTCTCGATCGTGACGTGGGGTTTGAGACCGGTATCGGTGTCGAGAAAGGCTTTTGACGTCAGCTCCATGAGATTGCCGTAACCGGTTTCCGTCATGGCGATGAGCACGAGATCGGCAAGCGCGAGTTCACCGCGGCGGCCGCTCTCCAGGCCATCGTCAAAATGGATCGATAGCTGACATGCAGTGACTGGCTGGATACCTGCGCCCCAGGCTTTCGCGGAAAATTCCTGCGCGCCAAACAGATTGTTGGTATCGGCGATCGCAAGCGCGGGCTGCTCGTCCGCCTTGGCAAGGTCCATCAGCTTCTTGATGGGCAAAGCACCTTCAAGGAGTGACAGCGCCGAATGCACTCTCAAATGAACGAAACCGACCCCGGCGTCTAACCGCTCCTTGACACCTGAACCTTGTAAAGAACCAGCAGGTGGATTGTCGACGTCGATCATATCGGGGCTCGTTTCAATTCAAGGAATCAGCTCCTAGTGAAACGTGTCTGCGGGGACCTGTCGACCCGTCCGCAAACTTGTACCCGATGTTCTTTCCTGGGTTTGGATCTTCAATTCGAACAGCCGTACTCGCAAAAGGTCAAACTTGTCGAGCGACCGGTCCAATTCAGCTGGCAGCGAGCAACACATCACCCCAAACGGCAAGTGTGGTGCAAAAAAAGACCAGGGACGCAAATGCTGCAAAATCACGAGCGATGTGGAACATGTTGTCCTCCAACTTTCAATCCTTGCTTAGGAATGACTATGTTCCATCTTTGTTCTTTATGCAACCACTTTTTGTTCCCCTTGCCTTGGGGGAGATCAAAGGCTTTTTAAACATTACGTTTTTGCTTTGTTCCTCGAGCCAAGTACATGGACGATATGCCTGAGCCAATCACTGCGGAAATCTACCCCGTCGTGCTCAGGGGTTGAACCAGGCCGTCTTCCAGAGTGATTGCACGATCCATGCGTCCGGCCAGTCCCAGGTTATGGGTGGCAAACAGTGTCGCGACACCGGACGCGCGCACAAGGGCTGAAAGCGCTTCAAACACATAGTTGGCGGTGTTTGGATCAAGGTTGCCGGTCGGTTCGTCGAGAAGCAGAATTCGCGGTGCATTGGCAACCGCCCGGGCAACCGCTACCCGCTGTTGTTCACCGCCCGACAGTTCCGACGGGCGGTGGCTGCCGCGCTCACCGAGGCGCAGATACGCCAGTAGCTCGTCCGCCCGTTCGGCGGCGACCTTGCGGGGCAAGCCACGGATCATCTGCGGCATCATGACGTTTTCCTGCGCAGTGAACTCAGGCAGCAGATGATGGAACTGATAGACAAATCCGATATCGTTGCGCCGGATCGCGGTGCGTTCGTCGTCGGACAGATCCGAACAGTTTACGGGGCCGAGAAAGACATCTCCGCCATCTGGCCTCTCCAAAAGACCGGCGATATGAAGGAGAGTGGACTTTCCTGTACCGGACGGTGCAACCAGGGCGACCATCTCCCCTGCCTCGATCCGCAGATCAGCCCCCTTGAGAATGTGAAGCTCCCTGGCGCCTTCGTCAAAGCTCCGGGTAATACCAGAAAGCTGCAGCGCGGCCGGTGCAAGTTCGGGAACCGGTTGCGGATCAACTGCCATATTCATCTCCCGCTCCTTACTCATATCTCAGAGCTTCAACCGGATCGAGACGCGCCGCCCGCCATGCCGGATAGAGCGTTGCCAGCAGCGAGAGAGCCAGGGCCATCAGCAACACGGTCATGGTTTCACCGCTGTCGATTTCAGCTGGCAGTTTGGACAGGAAGTAAAGCGTCGGATCGAAGAGTTGGGTCGATGTAAGCCATGAAACAAACTGACGAATACTCTCGATATTCAAACAGACGATCAGTCCCAGAAAGAACCCGGCAAGCGTACCGACGCATCCGATACTCGCCCCGGTGATCAGGAATATCCGCATGATAGAGCCCCGCGTTGCACCCATGGTGCGCAGGATGGCAATGTCCCTGCCCTTGTCTTTCACCAGCATGATCAGTCCGGAAATGATGTTAAGCGCAGCGACCAGAACGATCAGGGTCAGGATTATGAACATCACATTGCGCTCCACCTCCAGAGCCGAAAAGAATGTGACGTTCCGCTGACGCCAGTCCGTCACGAATGCCGGGCGGTTCGCGCCTTCCTCGATCGCATTGGTCATCACTCCGACATTGTCCGGATCGACCACATAGATTTCAATACCGGTTGCCTTGTCACCCATGTTGAAATAGGCCTGCGCTTCTTCCAAAGGCATGAACAGAAATGTGGAATCGTATTCGCTCATGCCGATTTCGAAGATCGCTGAGACCGGGTAGGCTTTCACCCGCGGCGTCACCCCCATCGGCGTGACGCTGCCGCGCGGTGAAATGATGGTTACGTTGTCGCCGACGACCAGGCCGAGTTGCTGTGCCATCCGCGACCCGATCGCAACGCCTTCCCCCGCATCGAAGCCATCGATCGTACCGGAACGCATATTGTTGGCAATCAGCGGTATCCGACGCAGATCGCTTTCGTAGACGCCGCGCACCAGAGCCCCGAGGTTTCCTGCCGGTCCTGACACAAGGGCCTGCCCTTCGATGAACGGAATGGCGGCGACGACGTCTGGAACACCTTCAAGGCGCGCCGACACTGCATCATAGTCGTTCAGCGGCAGGTCAATGGGTTGCACCAGCATGTGACCATTGATGCCCAATATCTTGCCGAGAAGTTCGGATCTGAAACCGTTCATCACTGCCATGACAATGATGAGCGTCGCAACCCCGAGCATGATTCCGGCAAACGAAAATCCGGCGATCACCGAAATGAATGTCTCTTTTCGGCGGGAACGCAGATATCTGCCTGCAATCATCCACTCAAAGGTGGAGAAAGCCCGAGTGGGTTGAGCCGCTTTCCGGCCTTGGCCAACGTCCACAGTGTCTGTTGCCGTCATCGTAAATCCACTTCAGCAATGCCCGAGCAACCGCACTTGTTGCGGCCGAATCCCCGCCTAGAGGATCACCGGACCGGATCAGTCCGTCAATGCCGCCGTGAGTTTGTTCAAGGTTGCTTCAGGGGTCAGCATTTCCTTTTCCCCAGTTGAGCGTTCCTTGACTTCAAGCAGGCCGTCCCTCAGTCCCCTCGGACCGGCGACAACCTGAAACGGCAAACCGATCAGGTCCATTGTGGCGAATTTCGCTCCGGCGCGTGTATCCGTATCATCATAGAGAACCTCGATCCCGGCTGCCTCGAGCTTGGAATAAAGGCTTTCCGACGTCGTATCCGTCAGCTCATCTCCCGGCTTCAGGTTGATCAGACCGACATGGAAAGGTGCAACTGATTTCGGCCATATGATTCCATTGTCGTCATGATTTGCCTCGATCAAGGCGCCAAGAAGGCGCGATACGCCAACACCGTATGATCCCATGTGAACCGGGACCTCGGTACCCTCCGTCGTGGCTACCTTCGCACCCATCGGTTCGGAATATTTCGTGCCGAAATAAAAGGTCTGTCCGACTTCGATACCCCTTGCAACAATCCGCTTGTCTTCCGGGACGCTGGCCTCGAACTCCGCCTTGTCAACTATGTCTTCTGTCGCCGCATAGTGCGAGGTCCAGTCTTGCACGATTGGCGTGAGATCATCGTCAAAATCAACCTCTTCACCCGGAGTGTCCTTGGTCAGATAGTCGGAATGACAATAGACCTCGCTCTCGCCGGTATCAGCCAGAACGATAAACTCGTGACTGAGGTCTCCACCGATCGGACCGGTCTCGGCCCGCATCGGAATCGCGGTCAGGCCCATGCGCTTGTATGTACGCAGATACGCGACAAACATCCGGTTATAGGATTCAACGGCCCGCTCCTGATCGAGATCGAAGGAATAGGCGTCCTTCATCAGAAATTCACGGCCACGCATGATGCCGAAACGCGGACGGACCTCGTCACGAAATTTCCATTGTATGTGGTAAAGATTCAACGGAAGGTCCTTATAGGAGCGCACATAGCTGCGGAAGATTTCCGTTATCATTTCTTCGTTTGTCGGACCGTAGAGCATGTCACGCTCGTGTCTGTCCGTTATGCGCAGCATTTCCTTGCCGTAAGCATCATAGCGGCCGCTTTCACGCCAAAGGTCGGCGGATTGAATTGTCGGCATCAGAAGCTGTATGGCGCCGGCCCGTGCCTGTTCCTCCTCAACGATCCGTTCGATCTTGCGCAGCACCTTCAGACCAAGCGGCAGCCACGAGTAAATTCCTGCCGACTGCTGCCGGATCATTCCGGCGCGCAACATGAGCCGGTGGGAGACAATCTCGGCTTCCTTGGGAGTCTCTTTCAGGATGGGCAGAAAATATCTGGAAAGACGCATCAATATACTCTCGATTTGCGCTTGGCCTAATTTGTGCGCAGTCAAACCGCATGACGCGCTTAAAAACAAGCCCTTTACGCAAACCACCCATTCATTTGCGGAAATAGTCTTCTTTGCAGACTGAAATCGGGAGCAATCCGTCGATTTTCTACCCCTGTCTCGTCGAGAATTTCAGCCGAATGGCGAACGCTCGGGACTGCAAATTAATTAGGCAAGCAAAAAAAATAGACTCAGTGCGACAAACAGGTGACAATCATAAAACAATCCGATAGGTTCCGTCCTCATAACAAAAAGAAGTCTCGGCAGAAATGCCAAGATGCTCAAGGACATCGCGGTCTGAGTCTTGGGAGGAAGGGCCCTCTGGCGCATCTTCAGATTGCAGCCGCCCGACCAGGTTGGTCAAACAGCCGGTAAGGGATTGGGGTCAATTTAGACGCGGAACTACCAAAGGCAGAGCTTGGCTCTGCCTTTTTCTTTTTTTTCAACGCTTTACGACGACTGAGATCGGGTTCCTTTTCGGACACACCGAAACCTTCCACAACATTTGCAACACTTTTGCCGCGGATTGTTACGCGAGCGGGCAAAACAGATTAACCATAGGTTGATTTACAAAAGAGAATCCGCATAAATTTCATTGAAAATAATACTAATGACTCTTTTTGGGGAATGAATCGATCCATGCTTAGATCTTTCACGATGGGTGTAACATTGTTGTTTGCCGGAACAATCGTACCGGCAACTGTGCAGGCTGGCCCGGTCAACGGAACGGGTTTGGTCACACCGGAAGTCATTTTCGGTTCCGGCAACGCAAATGGCGCGTTCACAGGTGTGAATGCCAACAATGTTGAATTGGGTCTTCGAGGAAAGCTTCGCTACAACAACAGTGGGCTTCCGGAAAATACCTTCAATTACGACGGCGATCGCACCTACACCTTTTCGCCCGCATCAAGCAATGCACCCTCAAATCGCTCTGCTTTCAACTTCGAATGGTCGATAAACTCAAATGTATCGGGCATCGGAACGCGTAATTTGACCGACCTGACATACCTGTTGCAGGTCGACCTGGATCCGGGTTCAGGAACAAGTTTCCAATCCTTCGACCCAATCAATACTCTCTTTGCAGATCATGCCCTGGGGAACAACTCCACGGCAAACGGTGCTGGTGTTTCAGATCTTTTTTTGTATTCCGCTATCGTCGGAAACTACAATGTCGCACAGAACTCATGGAACCTGGGATTCAGCACCCTTTTCCCCGGCATTGCTGATCCACAGGCCGAGGGCCTTTACACCATAAATCTGTCTGCCGCGCTGAATGGCGATGTTCTTGCCTCGACATCCATAGACATCGTGTACGGGGTGACACCTGTCCCGGTGCCTGCTGCGCTGCCACTTCTTGCAGGAGGACTGGGTCTGCTTGGCTTCGTGGCGCAGCGAAGAAGACAGCGTCAACACTGAACTTCAACGTCCGGCGTCATTCTAAAACGAACGCAGCGGCCCTCAGGGGCCGCTTCCACGAACGATTGCCTTCTTGTTTGAATTCAGGGTCTGCGAATTTGCGATGGCATCAATCAGATTGACTGTCGCTGCTGCTTGGAGGTTTCAGGAAGGGTATATCGTCGAGACCGAAGCCGGATTGCCGCAAGGCGATGTAGCTACCGAAAACGATTGTGGTTACCACCGTTGTCAGCACGATTACCCTCAGAAATCTGGGCTTGTTCGGCGCGCTTGCCTCTGTACCGGGAACAATGTCTCCGGCCTCCTCCTGGGTACGGTGAATCCCGAACGGCAAGATCGCAAACAGGATGATCCACCAGAGCATGAAATAGATTGCCAGTCCGAACGCCACCGACATTATTCAGGCCTCTTCCAGTTCCGTAAGTGTGCCGAGAAAATCTTTCGGATGAAGAAAGAGGACCGGCTTGCCGTGCGCCCCGATCTTCGGTTCACCATCGCCCAGGACCCGTGCACCATCCGCCACGAGCTTGTCCCGTGCAGCCAGGATGTCATCGACTTCATAGCAGACGTGATGAATTCCACCGGAGGGATTCTTCTCCAGAAACTTGGCAATAGGCGAGTCGTCACCCAGGGGCTCCAGCAGCTCGATCTTGGTGTTCGGCAAGTTAATGAACACAGTGCTCACACCATGATCCGGCTGTTCTTCCCTCGATGAGACGTCCGCTCCAAGCGTATCCCGGTAAATCGCCGTTGCAGCATCGATATCCGAGACAGCAATGGCCACATGATTTAGCCGACCGATCATATCACTTCCTCCGCATGGGCGGCTGTCATGGCCGCCGGATGGACTATAGTTGGGTCACCATCACCTTACAGAGCGTCTTTTTGCCCCACACGTTGAGGATCTCTGCGCGAGCGGCCCGCCGGGCAGCTTCCGCGACCAGATCCTTGTCCTTGCGCCGGGACTTCGGAATACTCGTTACCGCGCCTGTCACAGCCTTGACAACGATGGCTTCCATCGGATCACCGTCATCATCCGTGTCCGGCAACCCGAGCAGGGTAACGTGCGGATCAGTCAGCAGTTCCCCTGCCCGGTTGACAACCAGTGCAATCACGGCAGCGCCGGCAAACGACAATTTGCGCCGCTCTTTCACTCCGGTCACTTCCGGATCGTCAAGAATGTCTCCATCCTTGACGAGAATTCCCGACGGCGCTTCGTCAATGACCGCAGCCTTGCCCGCATTCAGACAGATGATGTCCCCGTTCTTGCCACGCACAACTTCGGGAACACCCTGTTCCTTCGCAAACGCGGCATGTGCGGCAAGATGCAACGGTTCGCCGTGTACGGGAAGCACGACTTTCGGGTTGAGCACTTTGTATAGTTGCTCCAGTTCACCCCTGCGCGGATGACCGGACACATGCACAAGCGCGTCCTTGTCCGTGACGATCCGGACATCCTTGTCGGCAAGGTTGTTGAGCACCTCTGCAACCACCTTTTCATTCCCTGGGATGGTCCGGGAGGAGAAAATCACGGTGTCACCTTTCGAAAGCGCGACATTGCGATGGTCGCCGGCGGCAATGCGCGCGAGTGCAGCCCGGCTTTCGCCTTGCGAACCGGTGCATAGCAGAACTGCCTTGTTTCGCGGCAGATAACCGAAAGCTTCTTCATCGTGAAACTGCGGCAAGCCATCCAGGTAACCGAGTTCGCCTGCCACTTCGATCACGCGGTGCATCGACCGGCCTACGACAACAACATCCCTCTCATTGGCTACCGCTGCTTCTGCAATAGCTCGTATCCTCGCGACGTTCGATGCAAAGGTTGTAACCGCGACACGCTGTTTGGCCTTCGCCATTACCTTCTTCAGCTCTTCGGCCACATCCGCCTCACTGGGACTGACACCATCCCTGACCGCATTGGTGCTGTCGCACACAAGAGCCATGACGCCTTCCCTGCCCAGCTCGGCCAGACGGTCCATATCAATGGGCAAGCCGACGCCAGGCGTCAGATCGATTTTCCAATCACCGGTGTGCAGCACCAGTCCGGCCGGTGTCCGGATCGCCAGTGCACAGGGCTCCGGTATCGAGTGCGCCATTGCGACGAATTCGACATCGAACGGACCGATCTTGTGCCGTTCGCCTTGTTTCACGACAGTTACCGGAACCTCTTCCGCCCCCGGTTCGCTCTCTGACTTCGCAGCCAGAAGCCCCGCGGTAAATGCGGTCGCGTAAACCGGAACCTTCAAAAAAGGCCAAAGGTGGAGTATGCCGCCATAATGATCCTCATGCGCGTGGGTGATCACCATCCCGGCAATATTGTCGACCTCATCTTCGAGAAACTTGATGTCGGGGACAATTACGTCGATGCCAGGCAGGTCCGGCCCCGCAAAACTTACCCCGCAATCAACAATCAGCCACGTGCGGTCGTTCGCCGGACCATAGCCGTAAAGACCGAGGTTCATTCCTATTTCACCGACCCCGCCAAGAGGCAGGAATACGATATCATTCTTATTCTTGTTGGCCGAAGCCATGGATTGCTCCTTCAAACCTGTAGGCAGGCAATTTGCCGGAACTCATTCGCCGGACAAAAACACGTCGCCTGCATAAATGGTGCGCATTCCGCCATCATCCTGCTTGAGCACGAGATGGCCACGCGCATCCAGATCGGCAAAAATGCCGGAAATTTCTTCTCTGGCCGTCCTGACGGTAATTTCTTTGCCCAGATGGGCCGCCCGTTTGAGCCAGTTCTTTTGGATCGTTTCAAATCCGCCCGGTTTCCGCCAACCGTAAAGCATCTCCGAAAGAGATGACGCCAGCGCCTCGAACAGACGCTCAGCCGTCACCTGGAACCCTAGGCTCCTGAGATCGGTTGCCTGATACAGCGAAAGCGGCGGGTGGGAAATACAATTGACCCCGAAGCCGATAACAACAGCCTGACGGCCATCGGCAAGCACTTCTGCCTCAAGCAGAATGCCCGAGAGCTTAGCCCCGTTGACCAGAAGGTCGTTCGGCCATTTCAATTCCACCAGATGGAGCGTTCCGGCTGCTTTGTCAACTGCTTCCGCTAGGGCAACTGCCGCAACAAGAGGCAATTCACCGATCCTGTCCGCGGGTTTCGGGTCGACCAGAAGCAGACTGGTGAAGAGATTTCCCGTCGGGGAGGACCATTCTCGACCCCTGCGCCCACGCCCCTCGGTCTGTTCCTGTGCACGGATCCAGAGTCCGCCGGCATGACCCATTCGAGCCCGTTCGAAGCAAAGGGCATTGGTGGATCCGACGATTTTATGGTCTTCAAAGAGAAAATCCGGCGCACCAGGCGCCGGACGTTCGGAATAATGATCTGCCATGCGCTTGGTCAGAAAAGTGATTGTGCCGCGGTGCTGGCCGCATTGACGACCTGTCCCGGCGCGAGCCAGAAAAGCACCACGAAGACGCTCGACAGGCCAAGAACCACGCGCAATTCCATCGGCATGGTTTCAAAGCCCTCTACCGGCTCGTCAAAGAACATCACCTTGACGATGCGCAGATAATAGTAGGCTCCGACCACGGACATCAGCACACCGATAATGGCCAGGGGATAGAGACCGGCCTGAACGGCAGCCACAAAGACGTACCACTTGCCGAAGAAACCGACGAGCGGCGGAATACCGGCAAGCGAGAACATCAGGAGCGCGAGCAGGATCGCCATGGGAAGATTGGTCTGGGACAATCCGGCAAGGTCATCGATCTCTTCGACCATACCGTCCTTGCGGCGCATTGACAGGATGCAGGCAAACACACCAAGCGTCATGCCGAGATAGGCAATCATGTAGAAAATGACGCCTTCGACACCGGTCTGCGTTCCCGCGGACAGCCCCACAAGCGCATAGCCCATATGCCCGATCGAGGAATAGGCCATCAGCCGTTTCAGGTTGCGCTGACCGATTGCGGCAAAGGCACCAAGCGCCATGGAAGCAATCGAGACAAAGACGATAACCTGCTGCCAGTCACTGGTGACAGGATGAAACGCCTCGATGACGATCCGCACCAGCATGCCCATCGCGGCGACTTTCGGCGCCGCAGCCAGAAACGCTGTCACGGGTGTCGGTGCACCTTCATAAACGTCAGGTGTCCACATGTGGAACGGCACGGCGGATATCTTGAACGCGAGACCTGCCAGGATGAATGTCAGGCCAATGACAAGACCAATGGACGCTCCGTCATCCGTGAGAACTTCCGCGATGCCCGCAAAGGAAATCTGTCCGGTAAAGCCGTAAACCAGCGACATTCCGTAAAGCAGCATGCCTGAGGACAGCGCCCCGAGAACGAAATACTTCAGCCCGGCTTCCGTGGATCTCACACTGTCCCGGTTGATTGCAGCCACCACGTAGAGCGACAGGCTCTGCAGTTCCAGACCGAGATAAAGCGCAATCATGTCGTTCGCAGACAGCATCAACATCATGCCGAGCGTCGCAAGAATGATCAGGATCGGATACTCGAAATGATCGAAGGACTGGCTCTTGGCATAAGCCCAGGACATTGCAATGGCAAAGAACGAACCAACCAGCACCATGAGTTTCAGCAAATAGGCGAACTCGTCCAGGACGAAGGATCCACCGAACGTCTCGCCAAATGTCGGAACGAGCAGGAGGATCAGGAACGCTGTGCCAAGCAGGCCCATAGCAAAGCCGAAGACCGCGTAGCTAACGCCTTTTCCACCGAAGGCGCCGATCATCAGAAGCACCATGGCGCCGACGGCCAGGATGATCTCCGGCAGAACCGGCATGAGATCTGGCAATTGAGTCACATCTGACATAGCTCTGTCTCGCCCTCGATACCTTAATGCGCCGCTGCAGCTGCCGCGGCGTGCTGGGTGACCCCGGCCGCCTCGAGCGCTGCAGTGTAGTGATTGATGAGATTGTCCACGGAGCCCTGTGTCACATCCAGGATTGCCATTGGATAGAATCCGAAGAAAATCGTCAGGACGATCATCGGGAACAGTATGACCTTCTCCCGAAGATTGAGATCCAGCATCGACTTCAGGCTTTCCTTCTCCAGCGCGCCGAACACAACACGGCGGTAGAGGTAAAGCGCGTAGGCTGCAGACAGGATCACACCGGACGTCGCCAGGAACGCGACCCAGGTGTTGACCTGGAATGCCCCCATGAGCGTCAGGATTTCACCCACGAAACCGGACGTGCCCGGCAGGCCTACATTGGCCATGGTGAAAATCAGGAAGGCCACGGCGTATTTCGGCATGCGGTTGACGAGCCCTCCGTAAGCGGAGATTTCGCGGGTGTGCATCCTGTCATAGATAACCCCGACACACAGGAAGAGCGCTCCGGACACGATACCGTGCGACAGCATCTGGAAGATCCCGCCCTGTACACCCTGCTCTGTCATCGTGAAGATACCCATGGTCACGTAACCCATGTGGGCGACAGATGAGTATGCAATCAGCTTCTTGATGTCTTCCTGGGCGAGCGCAACCAGCGACGTGTAGATGATCGCCACAACGGAAAGGGTAAAGATGAACGGTGCGAACATGTCCGAGGCAATCGGGAACATGGGCAACGAGAAGCGCAGGAAACCGTAACCACCAAGCTTCAGGAGAATGCCGGCCAGGATGACCGACCCCGCGGTCGGCGCTTCCACGTGGGCATCGGGCAACCAGGTGTGTACCGGCCACATCGGCATCTTCACTGCAAAGCTGGCAAAGAACGCCACCCATAACCACGTCTGCATGCCGGACGGGAACGTATGCGCCATCAATTTTTCAATGTCGGTTGTGCCGGCGTCCCAGTACATCGTCATGATCGCGATCAGCATCAGGACCGATCCGAGCAGCGTATAGAGGAAGAACTTGTAGGACGCGTAGACCCTGCGCTTGCCGCCCCACACGCCGATGATCAGGAACATCGGGATAAGGCCTGCCTCGAAGAAGATGTAGAAGACGAAAAGGTCAAGCGAACAGAACACGCCTATCATCAGCGTTTCCAGAACCAGAAACGCGATCATGTACTCCTTCACGCGTTTCTGGACACTTTCCCAGGACGCGAGAATGCAGAACGGCATCAGGAAGGTGGTCAGGATCACGAACAGGACGGAAATCCCGTCGACACCCATCTTGTAGCTGATGTCACCACCGAGCCAGTCTCGGTTTTCCACGAACTGGAAGCCTGGATTGGCGTAGTCGAAATTGCCCCAGATGAAAAGCGACAACAGGAACGTCACACCTGTGGTCACCAGAGCGACCATCCGGATGTTGCGCTTGCTTCCTTCGTCATCCCCCGAAACGAGCAGAATGAAGAGCACGCCAAGCAGCGGCAGAAATGTCGTGAGTGACAGAATTGGCCAGGCAATCATTAGTGCGCACCTCCGCCGGTGCCGGCACCGGTGAACATTGACCAGGTAATAAGCGCTGCAACGCCGATCAGCATCGCAAATGCATAGTGATAGAGGTATCCGGTCTGAAGCCTCACAACCCAGGACGTGACGTTCTGGACACGTGCGGAAATTCCGTCAGGACCGTAGCCGTCGATGACCGTACCGTCGCCCTTCTTCCAGAGAACACGGCCAAGCCACATCGTGGGACGGACAATCAGGAAATCGTAGATCTCGTCGAAATACCACTTGTTCAACAGGAACTGGTATAGGCCCTGATGGCGTTCCGCGAGCTTCTTCGGTGTTTCCGGAGAGCGGATATAGAACTGGTAGGCAACCAGGAAACCGAGAGCCATCATCACAAATGGTGACACTTTCACCCAAGCAGGGACAGAGTGCATTTCGTGAAGGACGTGATTGGCTTCCGACGTGAAGAGCGAGCCCTTCCAGAAGGCTTCATAGCCTTCACCATAGAATGAACTGTAAAAGATCATTCCTGCAAGCGCAGCGCCGGCCGACAGGACGAACAAGGGGATAGTCATCACAAGCGGCGATTCATGAACATGTTTCATCACGTCCACCGGAGCACGTGGCTTGCCATGGAAAGTCATGAAAGTCAGGCGCCAGGAATAGAACGACGTCAGCGCCGCAGCGATCACCGTCATCCAGAAACCGTATAGCGCCATCGGGTTCGCATGTTCACCACCGGCACTGGCGTAAGCGGCCTCGATGATCGCGTCCTTGGAAATGAACCCGGCAAATCCGAGATGAGTGAGTGGGATACCGACACCGGTCAGTGCCAGCGTGCCGATCATCATCGTCCAGTAGGTGATCGGGATGTGCTTGCGAAGACCGCCCATCTTGCGCATGTCCTGCTCATCGGAAACTGCGTGGATCACGGACCCGGCGCACAGGAACAGAAGCGCCTTGAAGAACGCATGCGTGAACAGGTGGAAAATGCCGATCGAATAGGCTCCAACACCGAGTGCCACGAACATGTACCCGAGCTGCGAACAGGTCGAATAGGCAATCACGCGTTTGATATCGTTCTGGACCAGGCCGATCGTTGCCGCGAAGAAAGCGGTTGTCGCACCGAAGAAGATGATCACCGTCAACGCGGTCTGGGACAGTTCCATCAGGGGCGACAGGCGTGCCACCATGAAGACACCCGCGGTCACCATGGTTGCTGCATGGATCAGCGCTGAAACCGGTGTCGGACCTTCCATTGCGTCCGGCAGCCAGGTGTGCAGCAGGAACTGGGCCGACTTGCCCATCGCTCCCATGAAGAGCAGCAGGCAGATAACCGTCATCGCCGCTTGCGGATCAAGGTGATACCCTAGGAAGGTCATCACTTCGCCCTGCCCCTCGATGAAGGAAGGCGCGTCGTTGAAGATCGTTGTGAATTCGATGCTCTGGAAGATGAAGAAAATGCCGAAGATGCCGAGTGCGAAGCCGAAGTCGCCAACCCGGTTGACGACGAAGGCCTTGATCGCAGCCGCATTCGCTGACGGCTTCTTGTACCAGAAACCGATCAGCAGATAGGAAGCCAGACCCACGCCTTCCCAGCCGAAGAACATCTGAAGAAGATTGTCTGCCGTTACCAGCGACAGCATCGCGAAGGTGAACAGCGACAGATAGGCGAAAAACCTGGGACGGTGCGGATCGTGGTGCATGTAGCCGATGGAATAGACATGCACCAGCGCGGAAACCGTGTTGACCACGACCAGCATGACCGCTGTCAGGGTGTCGACCCGAATGGACCACATGACTTTAAGGTCACCTGCGTCCATCCAGCGGAACAACGGCTCGATCTGCAGTTCGGAGCCGCCGAGCCAGAAACCGAAGAACGTGATCCAGGACAACAGGGCCGCCAGTATGACCAGCCCGCTCGTGAGGTATTCGCAGGCTTTGTCGCCAATCGCACGGCCGAAAAGGCCGGCAATCAGAAAGCCTATAAGCGGCAGGAACAGGATTGCGGAATACATCAGCTCCTACCCTTTCATCACGTTGACGTCTTCCACGGCAATGGAACCGCGGTTTCGGTGGAACACTACCAGGATCGCAAGCCCGATTGCCGCTTCCGCGGCGGCCACGGTGAGGACCAGCATGGTGAAGATCTGCCCCATCAGGTCGCCGAGGAACGACGAAAAGGCGACAAAGTTGATGTTCACCGACAACAAAAGCAGTTCGATGGACATCAGGATGACAATCACGTTTTTCCTGTTCAGGAAGATCCCGAATATTCCGATCGTGAACAGGATGGCCGCGACAGACAAATAGTGCGACAGACCGATTTCCATGGGCGCCTCGCCGTGCTCCCCTCGTTTACCCCACTGGAAACCGCACGGAGGAGCGTGCCGGTTACCAGACTTTCCTAAAATGACGCAGTGTTCTGCGTCAGATACCCTTGCCCGTCTCCACCTTCCGGACTTCGACGGCCGACTCGCGTGTGCGTGCGACCTGATCCGGTATGCTTTGACGTTTGACATTCGGCTTGTGGCGCAGGGTCAGGACAATTGCCCCGATCATCGCCACCAGCAGCACCAGGCCTGCGACCTGGAAGAAATAGATGTATTTCGTGTAGAGCACCGACCCGAGCGCCTCGATGTTGCTTGTCTGGGCAAGGTCCGGTGTCGGTTCCGCGCCATGCCCAAGAACGTCAGGTACGATGACCCAGGCTCCCAGGCCCATCAGGAGCTCGACCATGAGAATGAGGCCAACCAGACCACCGATCGGAAGATATTGCAGGAAGCCTTGCCGCAACTCGACGAAATCAACGTCCAGCATCATCACAACGAACAGGAAAAGCACCGCGACCGCGCCGACATAGACGACCACAAGAAGCATCGCCAGGTATTCAGCACCGAGAAGCACGAACAAACCTGCTGAATTCACAAAGGCCAGGATCAGGAACAGAACCGACGTCACCGGATTTCGGGCCGCGATCACCATGAACCCTGACGCCAGTGTGACACCGGCAAACAGGTAGAAGAAGAGGGCTTTCAGGATCATTTCAAAGACCTGTCTGTCGTGTGGCCCGTTCAGGCCGGAAATGCGGAGCCCGACCGGATTGCCGGGCTAACGTCGAAGTGTTGGGTTAGCTCCTAGCGGTAAGGAGCATCCATTTCAATGTTCCGGGCGATTTCACGTTCCCAGCGGTCGCCGTTCGCAAGCAGTTTTTCCTTGTCGTAGTAGAGCTCTTCGCGGGTTTCCGTGGCGAACTCGAAATTCGGCCCTTCGACAATCGCATCCACCGGGCAGGCTTCCTGGCAGAAGCCGCAATAGATGCATTTGACCATGTCGATGTCATATCGGGTGGTCCTGCGTGTGCCGTCATTCCGGCGTGGCCCTGCCTCGATGGTGATCGCCTGGGCCGGACAGATGGCTTCGCACAACTTGCAGGCTATGCAGCGCTCTTCGCCGTTCGGATAACGGCGCAAAGCATGTTCTCCCCGAAAACGCGGGCTAACCGGTCCCTTTTCGAAAGGGTAGTTGACCGTTGGCTTCGGCTTGAAGAAATAACGCATCGCCAGAATGAACGCCGATACGAATTCCTGCAGAAACAGCGATTTGACGGCTTGATTAAGTCCCATCGCTTCTTGCCTCTCTTTCCTCAACCAGCCAGCTGGCTGGCGGCCCAATAACCGACAATCGGGAAGCCGATCACCGGAACTCCAAAAATCAGTGCGCTCAAGGGCGCTTTGTACCTTGCGGCCCGGCCACCGTCACCGCCGGCCTGCCTGTTCTTCGTCTCTGTTGCCTGAAGCATGCCCTTCAGGATCTTGTAGTCGAGCCATCCGACATAAAACCCGATCGCGGCACCGATCACTCCGGCAAGCGACACGCTCACGATGCGCCCGGTGCCCAACCCGTGGCCATCAGCACAGCTGCAACCACAACCACCATGCCAAGCGACAGCGGCAGGAAGACCTTCCAGCCAAGGCGCATGAGCTGATCATAGCGGTAGCGCGGAACCATCGCCTTCACCATGGCGAACATGAAGAAGCCGAGCAGGCATTTCAAAATGAACCAGACAATCCCGGGCACCCATGTGAAGGGCGCGAAGTCGAAGGGTGGCAGCCATCCCCCCATGAAGAAGATGGTCATCAGCGCGCACATCAGACAGATCGCGACATACTCGCCAAGCATGAACATCATGTACGGAGTGGATCCGTACTCCACCATGAAGCCGGCGACCAGTTCCGATTCAGCTTCAGCCAGGTCGAACGGGGGCCTGTTTGTCTCTGCGAGCGCAGAAACGAAGAACACCACGAACATCGGAAAGAGCGGTAACCAGTACCAGTTCAGAAATGACAGCCAAGGCACGCCGAGCAGGGTCGCCAGACCTGTCTGCTGCGCCTCGACAATTCCGGACAGGTTCAATGTTCCTGCACACAGAAGAACGGTCACGATCACGAAGCCGATGGAAACCTCGTAGGACACCATCTGTGCGGCGGACCGAAGCGCGGACAGGAACGGATATTTCGAGTTGGAAGCCCATCCGCCGATGATAACGCCATAGACTTCGAGCGAGGACACGGCAAAAACAAACAGGACGCCAACATTGATATTCGCAATCACCCAGCCGTCAGCAACCGGGATCACGGCCCATGCGGACAGGGCAAGCAGCACGGAAATCAGCGGAGCCAGCAAAAACAGGATCTTGTTCGATCCGTCCGGAATGACCGGCTCTTTCAGGACAAATTTCAGAAGGTCGGCAAAACTTTGCAGAAGGCCCCATGGTCCGACGACATTGGGACCGCGGCGAATCTGGACGGCGGCCCAGATCTTGCGGTCGGCATAAAGAATGTAGGCCACGATCACCAGCAGCACGACCATGAGCAGAACGCTCTGAAGCGCCATCAGGAGAAACTGACCCAGGTAGGTCGTCGTGAAGAACTCAACCATTTCGGTCCCCTACCCCTTATTCAGCTGCTTCTGCCGCTCGCGACTTTGCGAGCGCCGAACACTCGGCCATCGTTTTCGAGGCACGAGCGATCGGGTTGGTCAGAAAAAAGTCTCGGATCACATTGGCAAATCCGGCACCGTCCATGCGGGCAGACGTGTCGGCGAGCTTTTCGACATCCGCGCCATTACCCGTCTCGATCATATCGATACCGGTCATGTGAGGATGGGCTTCGAACAGTTTCGCACGCAACTCGGCGAGCGAGTCGAATTCCAGCGTCTGATCGAGATTTCCGGAAAGCGCCCTCAGAATGGCCCAGTCTTCTCGCGCGTCGCCAGGCGGAAACGCCGCCCGGTCGGCCATCTGGACACGGCCTTCGGTATTGACATAGATCCCGGATTTCTCGGTGTAGGCAGCGCCCGGCAGGATCACGTCGGCACGATGTGCTCCGCGATCACCGTGTGTGCCCTGATAGACCACGAAGGCACCTTCCGGAACATCAAGTTCGTCGACACCGAGCAGGAAGAGCAAATCAAGCGCTCCTTCTTCCAGCATGGCACCAGTGTCTTTGCCGTCTTCACCCGGAACAAAACCGATATCGAGCGCGCCGACCTGGGAGGCTTCTGTGTGCAACACGTTGAAACCGTTCCAGCCTTCCTTGATAACTCCGAGCGATTTTGCAGCTGCCGCCAGAGTGGCCAGAACGGCAGCTCCATCCGGACGGTTGAGAGCGCCCTGCCCGATGATGAACATGGGACGCTCAGCCTTTGCCGGAGCGTGGTCGACAAACTGCTTAAGGCTTTCAGGCCCGGCACCCAGGTAAGTCACCGGATACGTCAGATCGGCGTTTTCGCCAATAAGCCCGATATGAACATCGCCCCTCGTCCAGCGTGCGCGGATACGCGCATTCAGCACAGGCGCTTCCTGCCGAGGGTTGGTGCCGATCAGCATGATCGCGTCAGCGTCTTCAATGCCCTGGATCGTGGAGTTGAAAATGTAGCTTGCACGACCATTTCGAGGATGCAAAGGCGACCCCGGGAAACGGCTGTCGATATTCGCAACGCCCAGCTTTTCCATCAGGCATTTCAGCGCAAACATGTCTTCGACACTGGCCAACTGCCCGGCGAGCGCACCGATCTTGCCAGCCGACGTAGCCTTCACCTTTTCGGCGATGATCTGGAAAGCTTCCGTCCAGGAGACAGGCTGCAGCTTGCCGTCCTTCTTGGCATAGGGGCGATCAAGGCGTTGCGTCTTGAGACCGTCCCAGATGTACCGGGACTTGTCGGAGATCCATTCTTCGTTGACCTCCTCGTTCAGGCGCGGCATGACGCGCATGACTTCCTTGCCACGGGAGTCGACACGGATCGCGGATCCGACCGCATCCATGACATCCACGCTCTCGGTCTTGGTCAGTTCCCATGGACGCGCATGAAATTCATAAGGCTTGTGCGTCAGAGCACCGACTGGGCACAGATCCGCCACGTTGCCCTGCATCTCCGATGACAGGGCCGCTTCAAGATATGTGGTGATCTCGGCATTTTCACCGCGACCGACAAGACCCATGTCGGTTACGCCACACACCTCTGTGGTGAAGCGGACGCAACGGGTGCAATGGATGCAGCGCGTCATGATCGTCTTGATCAGCGGACCGATTTCCTTGTTCTCGACCGCACGCTTGTTTTCGTGAAAGCGCGACCCGTCGACCCCGTAGGCCATGGCCTGGTCCTGCAGGTCGCACTCGCCACCCTGGTCACAGATCGGACAATCGAGCGGGTGGTTGATGAGCAGGAACTCCATCACCCCTTCGCGCGCGCTCTTGACCATTTCGGACTTGGTTTCGACGACGGGAGGCTCGCCATTGGGCCCCGGGCGCAGGTCTTTTACGCCCATGGCGCATGACGCGGTCGGTTTGGGCGGCCCACCCTTCACTTCCACCAGGCACATGCGGCAATTGCCGGCTATCGACAGCCGGTCGTGGTAACAAAAGCGCGGAACCTCGGCGCCCGCCTCTTCACAGGCCTGAAGCAGCGTGTAGTCCGCCGGGACTTCAACTTCCTTGCCGTCGATGATGAGCTTCGTCATCCGTTGCTCTCCAAATCCCGTTCCGCTCACTCAGCCGCCACCATTGTCGAAGACGTCTTCGACTTGGCAACATAGTCGTCGATGCGTTGCTCGATGACCGGCCGGAAATTCTTGATCAAACCCTGGATCGGCCATGCAGCCGCATCCCCGAGCGCACAAATCGTATGGCCTTCGACCTGCTTTGTAACCTTGAACAGCATGTCGATTTCCTCGTAGGAGGATTCGCCCTTGACCATGCGTTCCATCACCCGCCACATCCAGCCTGTGCCTTCCCGGCATGGCGTGCACTGACCGCAGCTTTCATGCTTGTAGAAGTAGGAAAGGCGCGCGATTGCCTTGATGATGTCGGTTGATTTGTCCATCACGATCACGGCCGCGGTTCCGAGGCCAGACCCCATGCCGCGAAGGGTGTCGAAATCCATCGGCGCGTCCTTGATCTCGTCCGCCGTGCAGCAGGGAACCGAGGACCCACCCGGGATAACCGCCAGAAGGTTGTCCCATCCACCGCGAATACCGCCGCAGTGCTTGTCGATCATCTCCGAAAACGGAACCCCGAGTTCTTCTTCAAAGGTCGCCGGCTGATTGACGTGTCCGGAGACGCAGAAGAGTTTCGTGCCTGTGTTGTTTGGCCGCCCGAGAGCGGAGAACCAGGCGGCTCCCCGTCGCAGGATTGTTGGCGCCACGGCAATGGACTCAACGTTGTTTACGGTCGTCGGACAGCCATAGAGGCCGACATTGGCCGGAAAAGGCGGTTTCAGACGCGGTTGGCCCTTCTTGCCTTCAAGACTTTCCAGCAGCGCTGTTTCCTCGCCGCAGATGTAGGCACCTGCGCCGTGATGGACATAGATGTCGAAATCGTAACCGTTCTTGTTGTTCTTGCCGATCAGTCCGTCATCGTATGCCTGATCGATTGCCGCCTGCAGTCGCTCTCGTTCGCGGATGAATTCGCCGCGCACGTAGATATAGGCGGCAATGGCCCCCATGGCGAAACCGGCTACCAGGCATCCCTCGACCAGCGTATGCGGGTCATGACGCAGTATTTCCCGATCCTTGCAGGTTCCAGGTTCGGATTCGTCGGCATTGACGACGAGATACGCCGGACGCCCGTCGGTTGCCTTGGGCATGAATGACCATTTCAGTCCCGTTGGAAAGCCTGCACCACCACGGCCACGCAGACCGGAATCCTTCATTTCCTGAATGATCCAGTCACGGCCCTTGTCGATCAGCCCCTTGGTATCGTCCCACTGGCCGCGCTTTTTCGCACCGTCCAGTCCCCAGTCGTGCAGACCGTAGATATTGGTGAAGATCCGATCCTGATCTTTCAGCATCTCTTCCCCCTATTCTTCGCTCTTCGAGGAGGCCACTTCACCGGCTTCCACGCGCTTGGAAAATTCAGTGTCTTCACCGGCAGCAAGAGTTTTGGCTTGCTCGATCCAGCCATCACGCTCGATACGGCCCTTGAACTTCAATCTGCTATCCACCCAGGCGACTTCGGCCGGCCCCCAGTTGGCAACCTGATCGAAGTGATAAAACCCGAGTTCGTGAAGAGTCGCCTCTAGTTTCGGTCCGACACCCTTCAGTTTCTTCAGATCGTCCGCCTTACCACCACGAGGCCCATCCAGTGTCTCGGGCGCTTGTTCTTCAACTGCGGGCGTTTCGGCTGCAACTTCTTTCGGTTTTGCAGCAGCGGTGCCCTTTTTCTTCGCAGGTGACGTCTTTGGTTGTTCTGTCTTTGGTGCAGGAGCCTCGGCTTTCTTCTCGGCTGCAGCCGGAGCCGGATTTTCAGCCTTTTTCTCCGCTTTCGCAGCGAACTCCGCTCTCACTTTCGCGACGGCATCTTCAGCCGGCGTCGGCACACCGTCATAGTCATTGCCACCCGTGTTGATGGCGGCACCTGCAAACTCGTGCGACGCCTTTTCCGCGCCGTCAACGACATGCGGCAGCGGCAGAACACCCTTGGTGTCATCGTCAAGTTCGTTCAGGCTTGTCAGGCCACCCTCGGCCATTGCAAACCGGCGGCCATTCTGTGGTCCCGGTGTTACCTCGTTACCGGCTTCAATGTCGTCAAGCAGGCTTTCAAAGCTCTCCGGGGTCAGGTCTTCGTATGTATCCTTGTAGATCTGCACCATCGGCGCATTGACGCAGGCTCCCAGGCACTCGACTTCTTCCCAGGAGAACATGCCATCCTCGGAGATTTCGTGCATGTGATTCGCAATGCGGGACTTGCAGATCTTGATCAGATCTTCTGATCCTCGCAGCTGGCACGGCGTCGTTCCGCAAACCTGAATATGCGCTTTCTTGCCGACAGGCTGCAGCTGGAACATCGTGTAGAATGTCGCCACTTCCAGGACACGAATGTTCGGCATGTCGAGTAGTTCGGCGATGTACCGGATCGAAGGCTCGCTGACCCAACCATCATTCTGCTCCTGTGCGCGCCACAACAGCGGAATGACCGCGGAAGCCTGACGGCCCGCCGGATAACGATCGATCAGCTTGTTTGCCCATGCGAGGTTCTTCTCGGTGAACTCGAAGCTTTCTGGTTGTTCCGCGGCAAGTCGGCGAACCGCCATGGTGTTATCCCCGTTCTGTCACAGTGACCGGAGCCGGCTCGGCGGCTGCCAGGGTCGAATTAGAGTAGTTGGTCGCCGGCATCAGCGGTCGACCTCACCGAACACGATATCCATTGAACCAAGCACCGCCGAGACGTCAGCGAGCATATGGCCGCGGCAAAGGAAGTCCATCGCCTGCAGATGTGCGTATCCGGGTGCCTTGATCTTGCACCTGTACGGCTTGTTGGTACCGTCCGAAACAAGATAGACGCCAAATTCCCCCTTTGGCGCTTCAACGGCGGCATACACCTCCCCGGCCGGGACATGATACCCCTCGGTGTAGAGCTTGAAGTGGTGAATTAGCGCTTCCATCGACCGCTTCATTTCACCGCGCTTCGGTGGAACGATCTTGCCGTCTACCGAAGAAACAGGTCCTGTTTCCACAGTCAGTTTCTCGAGGCATTGTTTCATGATCCGAACCGACTGGCGCATTTCTTCCATGCGAATGAGATAGCGATCGTAGCAATCACCGTTCTTGCCGATCGGAATGTCGAATTCGAGTTCGGGATAACACTCATAGGGTTGCGACTTGCGCAAATCCCAGGCCGCTCCTGACCCGCGCACCATGACACCGGAAAAGCCCCATGCCCAGGCATCGTCCAGATCGACGACACCGATATCGACATTGCGCTGCTTGAAGATCCTGTTGTCGGTCAGCAGTCCTTCAATATCATCCAGTGTCTGCAGAAACGGGTCGCAAAAATCCCAGATATCGTCGAGAAGATCGCGCGGCAGGTCCTGATGAACCCCGCCTGGACGTACATAGGCGGAATGCATGCGTGCGCCACAGGCACGCTCGTAGAACACCATCAGTTCTTCGCGAGGCTCGAACCCCCAAAGCGGCGGCGTCAGGGCACCGACATCCATCGCCTGTGTCGTCACGTTCAAGAGGTGCGACAGGATGCGACCGATTTCAGAATACAGAACCCTGATCAGCTGGCCCCGCTTCGGCACCTCGATCCCAATCAGCCGCTCGACAGCCATCGCAAATGCATGTTCCTGGTTCATCGGCGCCACGTAGTCGAGGCGATCGAAGTAAGGAATTGCCTGCAGATACGTCTTCTGCTCGATGAGTTTCTCGGTTCCCCGATGCAGGAGACCTATATGCGGGTCGACGCGGGTTACCACCTCGCCATCCAGCTCCAGCACCAGGCGAAGAACCCCGTGTGCCGCCGGATGCTGCGGTCCGAAGTTGATGTTGAAGTTTCTGACCTGAGCCTCAGCCATTTTGAGGGTCCTGCTTTTGGACGTAGTACGCGAAGACTTCCGGACCGGTCATTTTGCGGGTTTCATTCGCAAACGCGTAATTTTCCGGTTGCTCATCCACGAAGATTTCAGATGTGAATTTGAAGATCGAAGGATCGTCGAACGCCTGCGCCGACATCGAAGTGTGGGAGCCGTCCCGCAGGCGCCAGGCGATTGTGGAGCCACAAGTCTTGCAAAACACGCGCTCCCCATAGTCCGATGACCTGTAGACGCCGAGCGCTGCTTCATCCTGAAACGAGACACTCGTGCCACAGGAAACTGCCATGTAAGTGCCGCCAGTCCAGCGTCTGCACATTTCGCAGTGGCAGACACCCATTTCGCCATCGGTGGGAACAGCGGTAAACTTGACTTCCCCGCAAAGACAACCGCCAGTTAGCTGCTCGCTCATCCCTGCCCGCCTCAATTCGTCGTTGCTTTTTCGTCGCCTGGCAGCACGTAGTCAGTGCCCTCCCATGGCGAAAGAAAATCAAATGAGCGCATTTCCTGGTTCAGCCGCACCGGCTCGTAGACAACACGCTTCTTTTCGTCGTCGTAGCGGACTTCGACAAATCCGGTAACGGGGAAATCCTTCCGTAGCGGGTGACCGTCAAAGCCGTAGTCGGTCAGTATCCGGCGGAGATCCGGGTGGCCGGTGAACAGAATGCCGTACATGTCATAGGCTTCGCGTTCAAACCATTCCGCGCCGGGAAACAAGGGCGTGAGCGAAGCCACAGCTGTGTCTTCGTCGGTTTCAAGCTTCACTCGGACCCGCTGATTCTGGACCGGGGACAAGAAGTGATAAACGACATCGAAACGCTTTTCGCGTGCCGGATAGTCGACCCCGCAAATATCAGTCAGATTGACGAACTTGCATGAACTGTTGTCACGAAGAAAACGGACCACATCGAGAATGTCGGTCGCGTTCACGGAAAGCGTCAGCTCACCATATTCGACCTTGTAGGACACAAGAGACTCACCCAGGCCAAGCTCGATATGCTCAGCGAGTTCCTTCAGCGTCTCGTCCATCGTGTTCGACCTCACTCCCCAGGAGCCATTTTCAAGAGACGCGGAGCGCCTGTCTTATTACAAAAAATCCGACACCAAATCATTGGCGAAAGATCTCTTACCGTTCGATCGTTCCCGTGCGACGGATCTTCTTTTGAAGAAGGAGAACACCATAAAGAAGCGCTTCAGCCGTCGGAGGACAACCGGGCACGTAAATGTCGACGGGCACAACCCGGTCGCAGCCACGCACCACAGAATAGGAATAGTGATAATACCCGCCGCCATTGGCGCAAGAACCCATCGAGATGACGTAACGCGGCTCGGGCATCTGATCGTAGACCTTGCGCAGAGCCGGCGCCATCTTGTTGGTCAACGTGCCGGCAACGATCATCACGTCGGATTGCCTGGGGGATGCGCGCGGGGCGAAACCGAAGCGTTCAGCGTCGTAGCGCGGCATCGACATCTGCATCATTTCAACGGCGCAGCAGGCAAGCCCGAAAGTCATCCACATCAGGGATCCCGTGCGCGCCCATTGAATGAGATTGTCGGTCGACGTTACGAGAAAGCCCTTGTCCGCCAACTCATTGTTCACTTCCAGGAAAAAGGCGTCGTCTTCACCAACAGGTTTGCCGGTGTTCGGATCAATGATGCCCTTCGGTTGCTGTGCAACGAGCGGTTCTGTCGTGGTCAGTCCCATTCCAGCGCTCCCTTTTTCCACTCATAGATGAATCCGACCGTCAGGACGCCGAGAAAAATCATCATCGACCAGAACCCGTACCATCCGAGTTCACCGAACACGGCCGACCAGGGAAACAGGAACGCAACTTCGAGATCAAAGATGATGAACAGGATCGACACCAGGTAAAAACGCACGTCAAATTTCATGCGCGCATCGTCGAAAGCGTTGAAACCGCATTCGTAGGCAGAGAGTTTTTCGGGATCCGGATTCCTGTAGGCCAGCAAAAACGGAGAAATCAGCAGCGCAAGGCCGATCACCAGCGCAATGCCGACGAACACGACAATCGGGATGTATTCCCGCAGCAATTCTTCCATGTCTTTCGCGTCCTTGCATTTGGAGGCGGACCGGGAGGCGATCCGGAGCCTGGGCTCCCGCGCATCACCCCTCCCAGCAGGCAGATCGTGCAGAGCCCGTCGGCCAATTGAACCAACATGCGAGCGCACGCTTAACTTACGATATGGTGCAACGCAAGACCCCCATACGGTCAAACTCTTGCCACACTCAAACCAAATTCCAGAAGACCCTCTTCAACTCCCCGGTTCCAGCCAGTTTGCACCAATGTAAATTCTCTTCACAAGTCGAGCGCAATTATGCCGCACCCATCCATGATTACCACTCTAAAGCCGGAAAGTGGATTGAGTCGCCCGAACCTGCAAAAATACAATAAATTGAACACATTGCACCTGTCACTCGTTTACAGGCGTTTTGAACGGTAAATGTCGGGATACGAAAACGGGAAAACACAGCCAGAACCACATGCCAGTCGTTCACTGGGGACTGCCGTTCAACGAGGCATTGGGAAAGATCCAGGTACCGTGAGTGGCGCGAGTGACGGGGCTCGAACCCGCGACCTCCGGCGTGACAGGCCGGCACTCTAACCAACTGAGCTACACCCGCACATTCACGGTAGTTTGCGCCATCCCGATCCGGCCGATTTGACCTTGGTTGGGAAGTGGCGCGAGTGACGGGGCTCGAACCCGCGACCTCCGGCGTGACAGGCCGGCACTCTAACCAACTGAGCTACACCCGCTTCGTTCAGCGACGAGACGTCGCCCTGAAGTGGCGCTGATGTACGGCGGCTGGATGGGGAAGTCAAGCGCCCTGTCGCATCCAAATTGCCGATTTTTGACAAAGCCGCGGACAACCAGCTTTTTCCACTCCGGATAAGACGATTTTTCAATGTGGAAAACCTGCCCCCGGTAGCCGAGTTTTCAGACATGCATCCCGGTTGATTTCGTTACCCGGCTCAATTCGAACGATGACGAACAAACAGAGGCTTTACCCGTTTTGATGTTTACTTTCAGTAAGATATCTATTCGGCCGGAACCAGTCGGCTGTCTCTGAGCTGCCCTTCCCTTGCCAGGATAGGGACAGCGACCGTCGCAAAAAGAGAATTGATCTCCTTCAGGCTTCTGACAACTTCCATATGCGCATTGCTCGATTCAATGCTCTCAGGCAGACGGGACTTGAGCCGGTCCAGATGTCGATCATGACATTCCTTTTCCAACAGACGCATCATGTCTTTTTCCGCTATCAATTCGCGCGCGGAAGCCACATCACTCGACACAAGTACATTAAGCGCCAGCTGCATGTTTGCCAGAACCCGATCGTGCATTCTTTCCAGCTCCCGCCGGCCTTCCTCTGAAAAGCTGACACCGTTTTCGAGAAGCCCCAGGGCCCTTTCCAGCAGGTTTTTCGAAACGAGATCGCCTGCACGTTCCAGGTTGATCGCAAAGCTTGCAAGTTCAAGACTTTGCTCGGCCTCTTCGGAGGTGAGTTCTCCGCGGTTCAACTCCGCAATATAGAGTTTGATGTCCGAATGGATCACGTTGATGCTGCCATCCATCTGCTGCAGTCTGCGAATTTCCGGTACGCTGCCGTTGTCCAGCATCATCATCACAGGCTGTGCCATGGCTTCAACCTGCTCACCCATGCGAAGCAACTCACGCGTTGCGCTTGCAAGCGCCAGTCGAGGCACGTGCACGACCCTTTGATCCAGGGCACTCTTGGGCGCATTGGGCTCACCTTCACCCGTTGACACGTCCTCGGGCAAGATGCGTTCGACCAACCAGGCCATCGGAGCGGTCAGAGGCGTACAGATCAATACCAGCGCCAGATTGAACAGTATGTGTACTGCAACAAGCTGTTGCGCCGGCAGACTGCTGATTTCCTCAAGCGGTAAATGAACCGAGGTCACCAGCAACAGCGCGGCAACCGCCCCGGCCGACCTGAAAATGAAATTTCCAAGCGGCAGAAGCCTTGCTTTTCGATCCATCCCTCTTGTCAACCAGATCGCAACGGCTCCTGCACCGGCATTTGCCCCGAGAACCAGCGGTATCGCAGCTTCAAGGGGAAGACCGGCCTTCTGCGCGAATGCTGCGATCATGAGCACGGTCGCCACGCTTGAATGCATCAGGAAGGCAAGCACGGCGCCCAGTGCAAGAGCGGTGAGCGCGTCGGATGCCAGATACGCAGCGATTTGAGGCATGAACCGCGCTTCTTTCAGTGGCGCTGTCGAGTCTCCAATCATTTGCAGCGAAATCAGGACCAGCGCGATCCCGACAAGAATCCGTCCGGTTTGTTTGGCAGTGCGATACTCAATCTTGAGAAACAACCAGGCTCCGACCGCCAACAACAGCGGTACCAGCCAACTGAGATCAAAGACCAGAAACTGAACGACGAGCGACGAACCGAGATCCGCCCCCAGAAGAACCGCAAGGCCGGCGGCCGTGGTCAAGATGCCGGACGTCGCAAAGCCGGCCGCCAGTACCGCGACTGCCGTTGCGCTTTGAAGCAAGACTGCAACCGCCATTCCGGAGAAAACACCGGTCACGCGACCGGACGCAGCCTTGCTTATTGCACGGCGCAACGCCGGACCTGATGCTCTTTCAAAACCTGTCCGGACCATGCGAACGGCATAAAGCAGCAACATCACCGCGCCGAGTATTTTCAGCAAAATTAGAAAGGCCATTTTTGATAAGCTTTTAATTTTTAGGGATTTTTTACTTAGCCAGTGAAATGTATAGACTGAGGGAACGAGAAAAACAAGAAAAAAGCGCACTCAGTGCAGATTGACTGTTTTCAAGGAAGTTTTGCACATGGTCACCACCCAAATCCTCGCCTCGAGAGGGTCTGGCGACACCCGGCAGGATCAAAGGGAGCTCGATACGGATTCGCAAGATCAGCCGCTGTTTGCGCAGCCGCAAGATCAGACAACCGCAATTGGTGGCCCAGCAAACGAGATACGAATTGATCGTATCAGCGTACTTTGAATCGCATTGAAAAATCGGAGGAAATGGTGGGCGATGAGAGACTCGAACTCCCGACATCTTCGGTGTAAACGAAGCGCTCTACCAACTGAGCTAATCGCCCTCAACGAGGTGAGACGCCTTTTAGGTCGTCCGATGAAACTTGGCAAGAACAAATTCGAAAAAATGCGTGGCTTGTATTCGAATGTGGATGAAGCTCACGTGAAACATGAGGCCGGCATTGTCGGACTCGGCATTCGTTACGGATCTACAGCCTTGCGAGAACCCTTCCGGATGAACAAATTAAACCCCGCATCCGGCAATCCGGATGCGGGGTTTAAAAAGACGAGTCGTCTATGAACGCTTAGCTGTTAACAGCGTCTTTCAGGCCCTTGCCGGCCTTGAACTTCGGCGTCTTAGAAGCCGGGATCTGGATCGTTTCGCCAGTCCGCGGGTTACGGCCTTCAGTCGCTGCACGTTCGGAAACCGTGAAGTTGCCAAAGCCGATGATGCGGACTTCGTCGCCGCCTTTCAGCGTTTCCGTGACTGCATCAAAAGTCCCGTCAACTGCTTCGCCCGCCTGCGCCTTGGTCAGGCCAGTCTTTTCTGCAACAGCTGCGATCAGATCGTTCTTATTCATAGCAGATACCTTTCTAAGAAACGGCAGAGTGCCGACGATTCTTGTCAGCGCCGTTGCGCGAAATTCGGGCGAATTGAAACGAAACGCAAGTGGTTTTTTCGCAGAAAACCGCCATTTCGACCGATTATTCAAAAGAAAAGCCCCGGAATCTCCGGGGCTCGCCTTTTTGTGCGGTGCAAATTAGACTTTAGTGGGCCAAAACACCGGTCTTGTCTTTGTCCGACTCAGCTGCTTTTGCGGCAGCTTCAGCAGCATTTTCATCCCACTCGATCGGCACCGGTTGACGCACAAGCGCGTTTTTCAACACCTCTTCCACACCCGAAACCGGGATGATCTCGAGCGAGTTTTTGACCGAGTCAGGAATCTCGGCAAGGTCCTTGGCGTTGTCTTCCGGAATCATCACCAGCTTGATGCCACCACGTAGCGCAGCCAGCAATTTTTCCTTCAGGCCGCCAATCGGCAGAACGCGGCCCCGTAGCGTGATTTCACCGGTCATGGCCACATCCCTGCGAACGGGAATACCGGTCATGGTCGAGATAACCGCCGTTGCCATTGCGATGCCGGCCGATGGACCGTCCTTTGGTGTTGCGCCTTCCGGTACGTGCACGTGGATGTCGGTCTTGTCGAATTTCGGCGGCTCGATCCCATAATCGACCGCACGCGAGCGGACGTAGGATGCGGCAGCTGAAATCGACTCCTTCATCACGTCTTTCAAGTTGCCGGTCACGGTCATTTTGCCCTTGCCCGGCATCATCACGCCTTCAATCGTCAGCAATTCGCCGCCGACCTCTGTCCACGCAAGCCCGGTCACCACGCCGACCTGGTCTTCCAACTCGACTTCGCCGTAGCGATAACGTGGCACGCCCAGATAGTCCTCGACCACCTCCGGGGTTACCGTGATGCTTTCCTTGTCGCTCATCAGGATTTCCTTGACCGACTTCCGGGCCAGGGTCGCCATTTCGCGTTCAAGGTTACGCACACCGGCTTCGCGAGTATAACGGCGAACGACAAACTGGAGTGCGTCGTCTTCAATCTTGAACTCGCCTTCCCGCAGGCCGTGATCCTTTTCCGCTTTCGGGATGAGGTGACGGCGGCAGATCTCCACCTTTTCCTCTTCGGTGTAGCCGGCGATCCGGATGATCTCCATACGGTCCATCAGGGGACCCGGGATATTCAGCGTATTGGCCGTTGTGACGAACATGACATCGGAAAGGTCGTATTCGACCTCCAGATAATGATCCATGAAAGAAGAGTTCTGTTCAGGATCAAGCACTTCGAGAAGTGCCGAGGATGGATCGCCACGGAAATCCATGCCCATCTTGTCAATCTCGTCGAGCAGGAACAGCGGATTGGATTTCTTCGCCTTTTTCATCGACTGGATGACCTTGCCGGGCATCGAACCGATATAGGTGCGCCTGTGACCGCGGATCTCGGCTTCATCACGGACGCCACCAAGTGACATGCGGACAAATTCACGTCCGGTCGCATTGGCAATGGACTTGCCGAGAGATGTCTTGCCAACGCCCGGGGGCCCGACAAGACAAAGAATCGGTCCGCGCAATTTGTTGGCGCGGCTTTGAACGGCTAGATACTCGACAATGCGCTCCTTGACCTTGTCGAGACCGTAGTGATCCGTGTCGAGAACCTTTTCGGCAAGCGCAAGGTCGTGCTTGACCTTGGACTTCTTGTTCCATGGAATGCCGATCAACCAGTCCAGATAGTTGCGAACGACGGTCGCTTCCGCGGACATCGGGCTCATCTGTTTGAGTTTTTTGATCTCGGCCGCTGCACGCTCACGTGCTTCCTTGGTCAGCTTGGTTTTCTTGATCTTTTCTTCAAGTTCGGCGACTTCGTCACGCCCGTCCTCGCTGTCACCGAGCTCTTTCTGAATGGCTTTCATCTGCTCGTTCAGATAGTACTCGCGCTGGGTCTTCTCCATCTGACGCTTGACGCGCGACCGGATACGCTTTTCAACCTGCAGGACGGAGATTTCACTCTCCATCATGCCAAGAACCCGCTCGAGCCGCTCAGCAACGGAAACGACGCCAAGAATCTCCTGCTTTTCCGGGATCTTGATTGCCAGGTGCGATGCGATCGTGTCTCCAAGCTTGGAATAGTCGTCAATCTGATTGACTGCGCCGAGAACTTCCGGCGAAACCTTCTTGTTCAGTTTCACGTAGTTCTCGAATTCGGAAACGACGGAGCGCGCCAGCGCTTCGACCTCGATATTCTCGCCGTCACGCTCAGGCAGCACCGTTGCGGAGGCTTCGAAATAGTCGGACCTGTCCGAATACTCGCCGATCTGCGCGCGCGCGCCGCCTTCCACCAACACCTTCACGGTGTTGTCCGGCAACTTCAACAGCTGAAGCACGGTAGCGAGCGTGCCGACATTGTAGATTTGATCGGGATTGGGATCGTCATCCGCCGCATTCATCTGCGTTGCCAGAAGAATGTGCTTGTCGGTCGTCATCACCTCTTCCAGCGCCTTGATCGATTTCTCGCGGCCAACGAAGAGCGGAACGATCATATGGGGAAAGACGACAATGTCGCGCAGGGGCAGAACGGGATAGACAGCGGTGCTGTCCGGATCGGTGGCGCGGATTTCTGCGTCGCTCATTTTTTATCCTTTCTCAGCGTGTTCCGGCCCCATTGTAAAAAAGCAACCAGAACACTGGAAAACGGCTTTCGGAAACTCTCCCGACAGGCCGAACCACAGCACCCCGACTGGGCGCGCTGACGGTTCGCACGAGCCGTCCTTAAGGTCTATTAGGTGGACACCTCACCTGCCGGTGTCAAGGCAAGGCTGTGTCCCAAATAGGTCTAGTCTGTTGACGACTCGCACAGCCGGTGGAAAACACCGGTGCTGTTTCACAAACAGATACTAAAAACAAAATGCCGCTCGTTTAGAGCGGCATTTATTCACTTATATCGAAAAGTGCAAGACCGGAGGTCAGGCACTGGTCGCAGATGTTTCTTCGCGGTCCTCGTAAATATAAAGAGGCCTGGCTTCGCCTTTGACGACCTCAGGCGATATCACCACTTCCTTTACACCCTTGAGACCCGGCAACTCGTACATGGTATCGAGCAAGATCGCTTCCAGAATCGATCGCAGTCCGCGAGCCCCGGTCTTGCGTTCGATTGCCTTGCGGGCAATCGCCTTGAGCGCCTCGTCGTGGAAGGCCAGTTCGACCTGTTCCATTTCGAACAGACGCTGGTACTGCTTGACCAGAGCATTTTTCGGCTCTGTCAGGATCGTCACCAGGGCATCTTCATCGAGATCCTCGAGCGTCGCAATTACCGGCAGACGGCCAACGAATTCCGGAATAAGGCCGAATTTCAAAAGGTCTTCAGGCTCAAGTTCAGCAAACAGTTCACCGATCCGACGGTCTTCAGGGGCATGGATCTGCGCCTGAAAACCAATGGAGGTTTGCGTTCCCCGATCCGAGATAATCTTGTCCAGACCCGCAAACGCCCCACCGCAGATGAAAAGGATATTGGTCGTGTCCACCTGCAGGAATTCCTGCTGCGGGTGCTTGCGACCTCCTTGTGGCGGCACGGAAGCGACCGTTCCTTCCATGATCTTGAGCAGGGCCTGCTGAACACCTTCGCCCGACACGTCACGGGTAATCGACGGGTTGTCGGCCTTGCGGCTGATCTTGTCCACTTCGTCAATATAGACGATGCCTCGCTGCGCACGCTCGACATTGTAGTCGGCGGACTGAAGCAGTTTCAGGATGATGTTCTCGACATCTTCACCAACGTAGCCGGCCTCTGTCAGCGTGGTCGCATCAGCCATGGTGAAGGGCACGTCCAGGATTCGGGCAAGTGTCTGCGCAAGAAGCGTCTTGCCGCACCCTGTCGGTCCCACCAGAAGTATGTTGGACTTAGCCAGTTCCACATCGTTGTTCTTGGACGCGTGGTTGAGGCGTTTGTAGTGGTTGTGAACGGCGACCGACAGGACCTTCTTTGCGCTGCCCTGTCCGATAACATAGTCATCGAGAACATCGCGAATTTCCTGAGGGGTCGGGATACCGTCCCGTGACTTCACCAGCGAGGATTTGTTTTCCTCACGGATGATATCCATGCACAGCTCGACACATTCATCGCAAATGAAAACAGTCGGGCCGGCGATCAGCTTGCGAACCTCGTGCTGGCTCTTGCCGCAAAAGGAGCAGTAGAGCGTATTCTTGGAATCGCCGCCGCTGGCCTTGGTCATGTATTCAACCTCGCGTTTATGGGGCCTTCCCCCTTATGTTTCCGGTTACGGCCAAATTATGGCTTATCCGGATATGAAGCTTCGCCCGGAAACGTTACTTCATTATATAATGTCATCATGCTTCACCATTAAAAATCAATATAGGTTTAAGGCGAAGATGAAAACCCGGCATCAATTGGGGAATTTCCGGTCTATTGGACGGAAATTGAAACCTTCCTTAAGACCGGGTAATTCCTATCAGGCCTCGCTTTCGCCGCCAAGCGACGTGCGATCGGTTATGACATTGTCGACAATGCCGAATTCCTTGGCCTTTTCGGCAGTCATGAAGTTGTCACGCTCCAGCGCCTCTTCAACCTGATCGAGGCTCTGACCCGTGTGCTTCACGTAGATTTCATTAAGCCTGCGTTTCATGGCCAGAATTTCCTGTGCATGAAGCATGATGTCGGCTGCCTGACCGCGGAATCCGCCGGAAGGCTGGTGCACCATGACACGTGCATTTGGCAAAATGAAACGCATATCCTTCTGACCGGCCGCCAGAAGAAGGGAGCCCATCGAAGCTGCCTGGCCAATGCAGAGCGTGGAGACCGAGGGCCTGATGAACTGCATCGTATCGTAAATCGCCAGTCCGGAGGTCACGAGACCACCCGGAGAGTTGATGTAGATCGCGATTTCCTTGGTCGGGTTGTCAGCTTCCAGGTAGAGAAGCTGGGCACTTACCAGGGTTGCCACGTGATCCTCAACCGGACCGGTGAGGAAAATGATGCGCTCCTTCAACAGGCGCGAGTAGATATCGAAGGCCCTCTCGCCGCGATTCGTCTGCTCGACGACCATTGGCACGAGAGTGTTCATGTAGATATCGACAGGATCCTTCATACCTCATCCATATGCTTGAGATGATGCCCGGGGACACCGGGCAGGACACAGACCCTAAAAGCGCATCGATCAAGGGTCTGACTCGAAAAAAGCGACACCCCGTATATATGGGATGTCGCCCTTAACGCAAACTCATGGCAGACGCGGTATGAAGGCAAGGTTAAGGCCATCACCGCGCCTGGGGATTACCGGCAAGACGATTATGCGTCTTCCTCGTCTTCCGCAACCAGTTTCTCCAGCTCTTCCTTGGTCACCGTCTTGTCGGTAACGTTGGCAAGCTCGAGCATGAAGTCGACGACTTTTTCCTCGTAGATCGGTGCACGGAGAGACGCCAGTGCCTGCTGGTTGTTCTTGTAGTAATCGAACACCTGCTGCTCCTGACCCGGGAACTGACGGACCCGGTCATAAAGCGCGCGCTGCAGTTCCTCGTCGGTCACCTGGATGTCGTTCTTCTCGCCGATCTCCGAAAGAACAAGTCCGAGACGGACACGGCGCTCGGCAATCTTGCGGTATTCCGCCTTGGCCTCGTCTTCCGTGGTGTCTTCGTCCTCAAAGGTCTTTTCGTTGCGCTTCATGTCTTCTTCGACCTGGCGCCAAACGATTTCGAATTCCGACTCAAGCAGCTTTTCGGGAAGCTCGAAGGAATAGTGATCGTCGAGTTTGTCCAGGAGCTGACGCTTCACGCGCTGACGAGTCATCTGACCGAACTGGCTCTCGATCTGGCCTCGGACAATTTCCTTCAGCTTGTCGAGCGACTCAAGGCCGAGACCTTCGGCGAACTTGTCGTCGATCGTGACTTCGCCAGGAGCTGCAACTTCCTTGACCTCGACGTCGAAGGCAGCAGCCTTTCCGGCCAGATGCGCAGCCGGATAGTCCTCGGGGAAATTGACTTCAACGACTTTCTCATCGCCAGCCTTCAGGCCGGTCAGCTGCTCCTCGAAACCGGGAATGAACTGTCCGGAGCCCAGAACGAGCTGACCGTTTTCATCCGCACCGCCGTCGAACGCTTCGCCGTCGATCTTTCCGAGATAGGACATGGTGACCCGGTCACCGTCTTCAGCCACTCCATCCTTGGTGTCGAAAGGGGTGTTGTTCTTGGCGATATCCGCGACCTGGGTTTCGACTTCCTCGTCGGCGATTTCAACGACCGGACGCTCGATGTCAAACCCGGCGAAATCAACGATTTCGAAGACCGGCAGAACGTCGTAGGTCATCTTGAAGGACAGGTCGGCGTCGCCAGCCATGATCTTCTCGGCATCTTCTTCCGGCAGATCGATTTCTGGTGTCAGAGCCGGGCGCTCGGAGCGTTCCTCGACAACATTCTGGGTCGTTTCCTGGATGGTGTTCGACAGGATCTCCGCCATCGCCTGACGGCCGTACATTTTTTTCAAGTGTCCGACCGGCACTTTACCCGGGCGGAAGCCCTTGATGTTGGCCTTGGATTTCAGGTCGGCCATGTAGTCTTCGAGCTTGGTGGCAAGATCACCGGCCGGAATATCGATTTTGAGCTCTCGCTTGAGGCCCTCGGAGAGGGTTTCGGTTACCTGCATGGGTTTTGTCGTCCTCGGTCCTGAGCGCCAATTCGCCCTGGAGGTTTTGTTTTCAATCCCGTGTGCCGCGCCGCTCGCGCTCCCCTTTTGCCGGAAGCGTTCAAAAAGCAGCACCTCGCCCCGAAGCGGACTCCGGGACGCACGATGGGAGCGCGATAAAGGCTGAGGCCCAAAGTGTCAAGGGGAGAGCGGGGAATTTGGCCACCGCCCTGCCTGATTGTGGCCGTTTCGAACACCATCAAAAGCGGAAATGACATTATTCCAGGACCCGCCTGAAAACGGGTCGTCGTTATCTGACGACCGGACTCGAATGGTGGGATGAAAAGCCTGGATCGACAAGATTCCCGATACTGTTTCCAATTCGCGCGGGTAAGGCGACGACATCCTCAGCCGATCACAAGTGGCGGAGGCTGATGACGCGTCGGATTCATTGCCTCGATCTCGATTCGGTAAAGCTTGTTCCCCTTCCCGCCGGCATACATCAGTGCGTCAGAGTAGGGATTGTGAGATTCGGGTTGAACGATGTCGTTGCCGTGTACATAGATCTGCCCGATGAGCAGGTGACCAAGTTCGTGGCAGAGCGTATGCGCCAGACCGTTCACACCGGTAAATCGTCCGATGGATCGATCCTGCATGACGCACATTCCTGAACTGCTGTCCATCGCACCCCACACCTTGATGGGACGCTTGCCCTCTTCCTGAACACTGCGCATGTTTCGCACGATGAACAAATTGACTGTTGTTGTGGGTTCAGCGCCGTTGGGTTGCGGGAATTTCCTGCTGTTCACGAATGGTCTGAGATACTTCCACTCGTCTTTCTTGCTGTTGAAGGTATCGTCGCGAACGATCGTGCCGAGATGTTTGCCGATATCCTTGTGCGATAGCGCGCGCTGATCCTTCAGATCAAATTCTACATTGCATTGTGGCCGCAGTATCTCGGAGTTGGCAATCTTCAACACAGTTCTGAGTTCACTTGCAGACACGCGGGATTTCATCCCCGGTCCATGTTCGACATGAAAAACGAAAAGAGGCACGATTCGCTGTGGTTTTACCGAAACGTAGAGTCTCAGATGCCGCCCGTTGCTGACGATGTCGACCTTGCAGTTCTTGCAGGGATTCAATCCCTTGATGGTCAGGTTCTGCCCATGCGACGTTACCTTGATCAATTCCTGTTTTTTGAATGATCTCACGACACCGTTCTCATCGACGCCGTTGCTGACGAACTCCACCGGGGCATCAGGTGAAATTCCAAGGCGTATTGTTCTTTCACCACCGTTTGGAACCATGATCCAGGCACCGTCCCTGTCGACATTCGACGTCACCTGCGTTGGTCCCAGCACCTGGACAGGTGCCGGATAGCTGTCGAAACCGCCCTTTTGGTCAATCGGCCCATGGACAACGATTTTGGGCAAGTCTTCCGGATTGACAGGATTCACCGGCTTCGGTTTGTCGGGTTCGACGGGTTTTGGAGTATCCGGAGTAATTTTCCACTTCTGCCTTGAAGCTTCATCATTCAAAGCCTTGATGGTCTTTGCACCGGGGTCAACGCGATGGTCTGGAAACTGAAATCCAAGAACTTTGCTCTGGAAGTCCCCGATCATTTCTTTGGTATTCGGACCATAAAAACCGTCTTCAACCAGGGATGTCCGGCCGGGATCCAGAAGCCGGTTCAGCTGGATCTGCACCTTGCGCACGTCCGCAATATTGTTTTGCGCCCGATGCCCGACAGAACGGTCAATCTGAATTTTCGGCAGAGTACTCATAATGAACTCCAGACAGTGACATGAAAAATGCGCCGATCCTGCTGAACGATCGAAACTGGTCACATACCCTTACGCCCATTCGTCTGGCCGAATGGTGATAGACATCACGTTGAGACGCAACAAGTGACCTGCCGCACCCTCGCCGCAATGTGTGCCGTTGAGCTTGGAGACGCTGATGAACATAATGAATTCGAAGCAATGGATATGCGCTCTCGGTCCCGGCGCACCTGGTCGCGCGCAAACGCAAATACGGACAACCGGACGATCTAGGTCACCGGATACCCAATTCACCAGATATGAACTGAACCAACGGCAGCCGATTTCGAGTGTCGACAGTGCCGGCACCGGGCACAAGTGATTGGACAGGCAATATTTCAAAAGTATTTGATGGTGCGGATGGAGGGACTGGAGCGAAGAATTGAATGCTTATTTTTCAATAAGTTAATAGAGTTTACTTAGAGCTGTACACCATTTTGTACATCATTTTGTGCATCAATTTCGACGCTGTGGCGCGGAGTGATCTCGAACCAACGACTCCTTAAAAGCCACGTTATCTTTTGTCGCCAACTGGCAAGCAGCATAGATCGCGAAGTATTTTCCACTGAGTTCGTTGTGTCGACAAATGCACTGCCCTCGAACCTTGCTTGATATCAAACTTGTGAGCAACCGTTTGAATATCCTCTCGACGCGTATCTAGGTATCGCCCAGCCTAGACAACTGATCAAAGAATATTGGTTCGGAATTGTAAAGACTGCCTGCCCTCGTAGATGCGTTGTCAATCTATTGATTAGGCACTTCAAAACTGTCCCTTTGCAGGCTCAAAGATACACTCTCTTTTGCATGAGAGCCCCCTCATCTCAAGGTGTAATCCATATTTACCAAGCTGTGGTTGTAGTTTATGTTGCAAAACTTACTTTCGTAATTTCTTTTAGGTGCTTCTTATGAAACTCAAACAAGTTGCCCAACATAATGTTCCTTTGATTCCGCAACCAACAAAAGCCACATGTTGGGCAGCCGCGATCGCGATGCTAAAGGGCAAAACCATTACAGAGATTGTAGAAACAACACCTCGCGAATTGATCAATCCAAATGGGGGACTGCAAAACCACAGCGGGTCAAGTGACATAGTTGAGGAAACCAAGAAGTTCGCTGCAGCCCACAACCTAAAATACTCGATACAACAGTGCTGGACCCTGCCCGCACTTCACGCGCAACTGATGAAAGGCCCCATGGCCCACAGCTTCATCAACAGCATCTCAGACTACTTCAGCAATGACGGTGGCACAGGACATATGATTGTGATGACTGGGGTAGAACCAACCAAAAACGGTATGTCCATCACCTTCAACGACCCCTCGCCAGTAGGCAAAGGGATGATCGCCACAGTGGACTATCACAAGTTCGAAAAAATAGTCCCCACTATTTCATATAGAGCATTTTGGATGTAGCAAACAACTTGGAGTGGTCGAAGACTCCCGCAACGTCGGTTTACACACGAAAATCTTCAAGAAGAATTTCCCGGCATACAAAAACGCCGGAGATGTCGCCGATGTTATTGATGATCTTGAAGAGAAACTCATCGGCGACCAGACACGTTTTCCCATGCGGCCTGCGTTGAGGATCGCCGAGGCATGACGATTGGCTTACCAGGTTGTCCCACCGATCTTGATTGTCTGTACTGTAGAAAGAAAACTGCCATACACAGCCTCATGAGCTGCCCTTCTCGCTTGTCCGTAGAAAACTTAAGCAACGTTCCAAATCAATATGAACCAAAGGTCATCCCCCATTTGGGTGATGCACGCGAAAATTTATCAATCCATGATGCGACCTACTTTGAATTTATTTGGGTAAATGTAGAAAAATTTAAACTTACAAAAATATCCGATAATAAATACAGGAGACTGTTCATGAGTAAACTTAAAACCGTTCTGTTTACAATTGCGATTCAGTGCTTCTATATCGCGTCGCCACAGGCCCAAACTCTCGATGGATTGAGTCACGATGTAAACAGCACAAAGCCTGCAATTACCGCTACTTCGGAATCTACTAGCGTCCTTGCTCAAGCAACGTGCAACCTCTCAGCATTCAATGCCTGTGGCGTTAGCTGCGACACACGATGGAAGGCTTGTACTGGCAACCGAGGTGGAAACGACAGCACAGTGCAAGCATGCAGAAAGACATATGAAGCATGCGTTCAAGGATGCAGAAACAGACATAACTGCAACTAGTTAGCCAATTGGCGCCACAGCATTTGCAAGTTTCATTGGCGCCATTTTATTGCCTTGCACCGTGTCTTATTGACAAGGCTCGATCAAGCTAGGATCGTTGCCCATCCTGGACGAATTGGCCTCCCGGCCGACACGATAGTACTTGAAACTTGATCCGAGATTGTCGGACAGAAGCGCCTTGGCATCGCACACATATAAAAGATCGGACTTATTTCAGAATTGGATGACTTTCGCCACAGAGTAGATCAATTAACCAAACCAAAAAGAGAGTGGTGCGCGTGGAGGGACTCGAACCCCCACAGGTCTCCCCGCCAGAACCTAAATCTGGTGCGTCTACCAATTTCGCCACACGCGCATAAAACCAATTCTCAACGTCATCCTAAAAGTAAGAATTCTTCTAGCGTATAGAAGAACCCTCACGCCTCGCGGCACCAGAACCTAAATCTGGCGTGTCTGCCAATTTCACCACATCCGCGTCGCGTCAGGCCGCTTGGCCCTGCGTCTAAAGCGGGGGTTCTATACCACCGCAGATTTGCCCGTCAAAGGAAAAAGATGCGTTCACCTGTGTCCAACGCTGCTCTTGTCCACAACTCCACGGATCACTGATTTGAGTGCAGGCGCGAGATCCTCGGCGGTAAGGCCCGGACCGGATTCCAGCCCCGCCTCCCCGTGAAGCCAAACAGCCTGGCAGCCGGCCTCGAAGCCCGGAACACCCTGGGCCAGCAGACCAACGGCAATTCCCGCCAGGACATCACCAGACCCGGCAGTAGCCAGCCAGGGGGGCGCATTCCGATTGATAGCTGCACGGCCATCAGGGGCTGCTATGACGCTGTCCGGACCTTTCAACACCAGGATGGCACCGGACCTTTCGGCAGCAAGCCGGGCCCGTTGAAGTTTATCGCCGGCAATATCAGGAAACAGTTTGGAAAATTCGCCTTCGTGCGGCGTCAGCAGCACCGGTCCGGGGGACGACCGTATCATCCCGAACAAAGCGTCCGGATCTTCGGAAAAACTTGTCAACGCGTCTGCGTCGAGAACGATTGCCCGGTTCGCGGCCAAAAGCGCTTCGACCACCGTGCGGGTTGTTGCCCCGACGCCAAAACCGGGTCCGATCAGCAATGCATTCAATCGCTCGTCCGTGAGGAATCCGGTGATGGAACCGGTATCTGAAACCTTCCTCAACATGACAGCGGTCAGATGGCAGGCATTCACCATCATCGCATCCGGTGGCGAAGCAAGGGTCACGAGCCCCGCCCCTGCCCTCAGCGCGGCCCCTGCAGACAGTCGCGCTGCCCCGGTGGATGACATCGGCCCACCGAAAACAACCGCGTGTCCTCTGGAATACTTGTGCGCGCTCGTCTCCGGACGTGGCCAGGAGCCCAACCAGAGCTCCGGACTGTTGCGGAAAGTGTCGGGAGAGATCTCCTCAAGCGTTTGTGCAAGAATGCCGATATCGGCAACCTTGGTTTCACCACACAGTTCCCTTCCTGGCAAAAGAAGATGTCCGGGCTTTGCCCGAAAGAACGTTACCGTCGCGCACGACTTGATCGCGCCACCGAGGATCAGTCCGCTGGCTCCGCTCACGCCCGACGGCAGATCGACGGCCAGTACCGGAACACCGGACTGGTTGACGAGTTCCACCAACTTTAGAACGGTACCGGCAAGCGGCCGGTCGAGCCCGGCTCCGAAAAGCGCGTCAATGACAAGGTCCGACGACCCGAGACTTGAGATAAAGTCGTCTGCGATATCATCGCCTTCGATCGCTTTTCCACATTGATTGCTTGCAACCGGACCGAGTCGTTCAAATGCCTCGAGCGCATCTCCCTTGAGTTCGGCAGGGTCCTTCAAAACAAAGATCCTGACGGCATATCCGGCGGCCGCAAGACACCTGGCCGCTATAAACCCGTCGCCGCCATTGTTCCCGGGACCGCACAAAAACAGCACTTTGTCGCCAGTGGCAACACGTTCTCCAACGGCGCGCGCGACAGCTTGTCCGGCTCTTTCCATAAGGACGATACCCGGCACGCCGCTCTCGATAGTCAGCTTGTCCGCACGACCCATTTCCTCTGGCGTCAGGAGAGCCGCTTCGGAATTTCCGGTTTCGAATGTCATTTGGTATTATTGCTCCAGACAAAAAAGAACACGGCGGTCAGGGTCTGAATTTTACGGATTTCATCCGACTGATGACAAGCTAATCGATTTTCTGCCTATTTTTTTGTCGTTTCGCATAATTTTTGAGCAGCATCTCGTCAAGTCCCTGCGTGTGGCATCCTTTTTTGGATTCAAAATGCCGCTTTTCTTGGCGGAATTCCCGGACTCATGAAATAACGAAATCAACCACGCAAGGTTGGCACGCATCGTGCTTTCTGGGGCTTATCGGTTCGCACCGGTGAGCGGGAACGCTCGTCCCGGCCCACCGGACTAAAACGAGCCCGCCGACAAGTCCGGCCTGTTACGTGGAGAGAGAAACAAGGTGATGAAAAAGATCGAAGCGATCATCAAGCCCTTCAAACTGGATGAGGTCAAGGAAGCTCTGCAGGAAGTCGGCCTTCAGGGTATCACCGTTACCGAAGCCAAGGGCTTCGGCCGGCAGAAAGGCCACACGGAGCTTTACCGCGGCGCTGAATATGTCGTTGACTTCCTTCCCAAGGTCAAAGTCGAGATTGTACTGGGCGACGACATGGTTGAAAAGGCGGTTGACGCGATCCGTACAGCCGCCCAGACAGGCCGAATTGGCGACGGCAAGATCTTCGTTTCAAACATCGAGGAGGCCGTGCGCATCCGGACCGGAGAGTCCGGCATCGACGCCATCTAACCCTCAGAATTCCGGCATTCGCCGGTAATCCCAACTCCGGCTTCTCAAGCAGGGAAACGCCTCCTTGAGGGCCCGGACCAAAACCCAACCGTTCACAAGATAATCAAGGGATGGACATAATGACCACTGCCGCTGACGTCCTTAAGGAAATTCAGGAAAAGGACGTGAAATTCGTAGACCTCCGTTTCACGGATCCGCGCGGCAAGATGCAGCACGTTACCATGGATGTTGCACTTGTTGACGAAGACATGTTTGCGGAAGGCGTTGCCTTCGACGGCTCCTCGATTGCAGGCTGGAAGGCCATCAACGAGTCCGACATGATGCTGATCCTCGATCCGGAAACAGCACATATGGACCCATTTTTTGCGCAGTCCACCATGGCAATATTCTGCGACATCGTCGATCCGATCACAGGTGAAGGCTACAACCGTGACCCGCGCATGACTGCCAAGAAGGCAGAAGCGTATGTGAAGTCCGGCGGTTTCGGTGATACGATCTTCGTCGGCCCGGAAGCCGAATTCTTCATGTTTGACGATGTTCGCTTCAATGCGGATCCCTACAACACCGGCTTCATTCTGGACAGCTCTGAATTGCCTTCCAACATGGGTTCCGAATACGAAACCGGCAATCTTGGCCACCGTCCGCGCACCAAGGGCGGTTACTTCCCGGTTCCACCAGTTGACAGCGCTCAGGATATTCGCTCCGAAATGCTGTCCGTCATGAGCGAAATGGGTGTTCCGACCGAAAAGCATCACCACGAAGTGGCTGCAGCTCAGCACGAACTCGGCATGAAATTCGATCATCTGACGCGCTGCGCCGACAACATGCAGGTCTACAAATACGTCGTTCATCAGGTGGCTCACGCCTACGGCAAGACCTCGACCTTCATGCCCAAGCCGGTCTTTGGCGATAACGGCACCGGCATGCACTGCCACCTTTCCATCTGGAACAACGGTGAGCCGACATTCGCCGGCAACCAGTACGCGGACCTTTCCGAAACCTGCCTTTATTTCATCGGTGGTATTCTGAAGCATGCCAAGGCCCTGAACTCCTTCACCAACCCGTCCACCAACTCCTACAAGCGTTTGGTCCCGGGCTATGAGGCTCCAGTTCTTTTGGCTTACTCCTCGCGCAACAGGTCTGCGTCCTGCCGCATTCCGTTCAGCTCCTCTCCGAAGGCAAAGCGTGTTGAAGTCCGCTTCCCGGATCCGACCGCGAACCCGTATCTGTGCTTCTCGGCCTTGCTGATGGCCGGTCTTGACGGCATCAAGAACAAGATTCACCCTGGCGATGCCATGGACAAGAATCTCTACGATCTCCCGGCTGAAGAACTGTCCGAGATCCCGACGGTTTGCGGCTCGCTCCGCGAAGCAATGGAAAGCCTTGATGCAGACCGCGACTTCCTGAAAGCCGGCGGTGTCTTCGACGACGACCAGATCGACGCCTACATCGAATTGAAGATGGAAGAAGTCGAGCGTTTTGAAATGACGCCGCATCCGGTCGAGTTCGACATGTACTACTCGGTCTAAGAACCACCACTCTTCAGACAACGGAAAACCCCGGCCATTCGGCCGGGGTTTTTGTTTGAGCCAGGAACTTTCAATCCAACCCGTTGAGCCAGTCTCTCAAGGAGGGCCGGCTGCGCCCTTTGTATCCACGCATTGCCGGTGCCGAAATCATGGCATTCAGCACGGCTTCCTGTGTCGTCTCGGCTACCGCCTTGAACAGGACATCGATTCTGCCTTCCTGCAATATCTCGCGCGCGACAAAGTCGCCTTCGATGAAATGCGGCACTCTGTACGCTGTGGTAAAGGCCAGTGAAATATCCCCGCTGCCATTGCCGTAAAAGGCCCCCAATCGCCCGAGACCGGCGGCTGCTCTGCGTGCAACGCGCTTCAACTGGCGGCTTTCCAAAGGCACATCGGTCGCGACTACGATGATCACCGATCCCCGTTCTTCTGTTTGATCGGTATTGTTCGGATGCGGCTTGCGGCCATCGGGAAGTGTCAGATCACCGGGCTTGCCGAAATTCGCCTGTACCAGCGTTCCAAGCGTGAATTGTCCCCGGTCGAGTTCAAAAACACGCGAAGCCGTTCCGATTCCCCCCTTGAAACCGAATGCACTCATGCCGGTCCCGGCACCGACGTTGCCCTGCTCAAAGTCACTTGAGGCGGCTGCAAGCGCGGAAAACGCGTCTGCTTCAGTCAGTGCAATTGCGTTGATATCGCTCAGATAACCGTCGTTGCACTCCATGACGAGCGGATTGACAGTTCCTCCGGATCTGTCGATCTCCGGATTTTCGGCAAGTTCCCGCCGGATCAAGGCGTTGATGCCAGTGCCAATGCCAAATGTGTTGGTCAGCAGGATCGGCGTTTCCAAGGTGCCGAGTTCCTCGATCTGCATGAGACCGGCGCTTTTCCCAAAGCCATTGATCACATCCGCAGCCGCGGGAATCTTTTCCAAGAAGATGTTGCCGGAATGGGGCAGAACTGCTGTAAACCCGGTTCTGAGATTACCCTCAATCACGGTCTGGTGTCCCACCTTTACGCCAGGAACGTCCGTGATCCTGTTGCCCGCTCCGGGCAACATGTCACCGCAGACCAGACCATGGGAGCGCGCGGGAGAAGTGGTTTCTAAGGACATTGGGCACCGGATCCGAGAGACGATTTTCTTCATTGAATGGGAATTTGAACGTCCTCACAACACGAAAAAGCCTCCCGAGAAGGAGGCTCTTCGTTATGTCCGGTTTTCAGCGGCAGAGCCGCGAGGGTTTCTCAGGCTCAATAGCAGACCTGGCGGTACCCGACGACGACATACTGACGGTAGTAGGGATCCCAGCGGCGGATCGGCTGATTCTGGCAGCGAACGGGCTGATAGTAACGCGGCTGGGCCTGAGAAGCGATTATGGCTCCTGCGGCAAGCCCGAGAATTGCACCTGCGGCAATAGCGCCTCTCCGGTTCTTGGCATATGCGTCGGTCGGCGACATGGCGACTGCCGCGGTCGCAACGGTGGCGACAGTAACGGCGGCGATAGCAAATTTACGAAACATAACAAGTCCTCTCAACTGATCCTTAGAAGTATCTTTCTCGCTGATGAAAAGACCTTACGATCAACTGGCGCGTCCTGTTGTGATAGTCATCACGCAACGTCACATTCACTTGAATCAATGAAATTGGCAGGCAGGGCCGAAGCAAAGGAACTTCAACACAGACGGTCGTCATGTGAGTGATTTCGGGGTAACCAATCGGGTTCTGTATGGATCAAACGTCTGACCTGCACGGGCACTTGCGGACTTGCGAGCCTGGCCGAAACAGCCCTGCATCACGCGGGAACATGTTGTGCCAAGAAGCGCGACACATAGGATTACTGGTCTGCCACGCTTCAAACCAAAACGACCGTTATTCGCTCGACTGCCGGTTTCGTTGACTTTCACTTTTGGCCACGGCACGCTGCCCTTCGTCGTAAATCATCCGGAAATTTTCGATGCTCCAGGGTGCCATGATCGTCTGGTTTCTGCTGACGGCCGCCAGCCTCGTCTTCGTCATCTGGGATTCAGTTTTCAACGGTGTGACAAGCTGGGTTCAGAAACTCGCCTGGATCCTCGTGGTTGCCTACACCGGGCCTGTCGGCTGCTTTCTTTATCTGATGACCTGCCGCCGGCCATTTCCGGGCGGCCATGACGAATTCACCAAAAAGACATGGAAACAGTCGGTCAACAGCGAAATGCATTGCCTGGCCGGAGACGCCACGGGCATTGTCATTGCCGCCATGATTGTTCCCGTTTTCCATTTGACCAACGGATGGGACAGTGTCTTTGAGTACATTGCGGGCTTCATTTGCGGACTGTTCATTTTCCAGGCACTGATGATGCGCGGCATGTATGACGGCGACTATTGGAAAGCGGTACGCAAGACGTTTTTCGCAGAAACCGTGTCCATGAACTGCGTCATGGCAGGCATGCTGCCGACCATGATCGTGCTTGCAAGCGTCTGGCCCTCGTCAACAGAACCGTCCGGGCCGGAATTCTGGTTCCGGATGAGCATTGCCTCGATTGTCGGTCTGTTCACGGCCTATCCGGTCAACTACTGGCTCGTGAAATCACATCTCAAACACGGATGCATGACCCTGCCCGGAGCAGACACACCGGCTCTCGGTCACAGATCTCCGGAACCGGCAATGTCCGGCCACTTGCACCAGGGGCATGAGGACGTGGCGCAGGACCAGCCACACCGGAAACACGATCGCTCCAAGATGGAAATGGAAAAATTGGCCCTGCCGACACAAATAATTCTGATTGCCATCTCTTTCGCAATCCTGATCGTGGCCGGATTGGCCACCAGTCTTTTCGTGCCCGTCCGGTTTGGGTTGACCCACTGATCCGCGCGCAGGTCCGCCGTGCCGAAAGTTGGCGCAGAACCCGCACACCAGCCTGAATTCAGCCCTTCTGCAATTTACAACACTGATGTCTCGCGCTAGAGCACGTTTGAAGACAGGCCAGTTGGCTGGAACCAAAGACAGGCACGGACGAAAATATGAGCAAGTTCAAATCGGACTTTCTGAACGTTCTCTCGGAACGCGGCTTCATTCACCAGATCTCGGATCCTGAAGGGCTCGATGAATTGTGTGTCAAGGAAACCGTCACTGCCTATATCGGATTTGACTGTACTGCTCCGAGCCTGCACGCAGGGTCTCTCGTTCCGATCATGATGCTGCATTGGTTCCAGAAAACAGGGCACCGCCCGATTGCCTTGATGGGCGGAGGAACAACGCGTGTCGGCGATCCGTCCGGCAAGGACGAAAGCCGCAAGATCCTCACCGAAGATGTAATCGAAGAGAACAAGGCCGGTATCCGGAAAGTTTTCGAGAAACTCCTGACATTCGGCGACGGTCCTGGCGATGCCATCATGCTGGACAATGCAGACTGGCTCCTCAAGCTGAACTATGTTGATTTTCTGAGAGATATCGGTCGGCACTTTTCGGTCAACCAGATGATCCAGCGGGATTCCGTTCGCCTGCGGCTTGAGCGGGAGCAGCACCTGTCCTTCCTGGAATTCAATTACATGCTGCTTCAGGGATACGATTACCTGGAACTCTACCGGCGCACGGGCTGCCGCCTGCAGATGGGAGGTTCCGACCAGTGGGGCAATATTCTGTCCGGCACCGACCTTGTTCGCCGACTATCGGAACACGAAGCCTTCGCGCTGACTTCCCCGCTCCTCACGACAGCTTCCGGCGCAAAAATGGGCAAGACTGCGGCGGGCGCCGTCTGGCTCAACGAGGAACAGCTATCGGCCTATGATTACTGGCAATACTGGCGCAACACGGAAGATGCTGACGTCGAGCGTTTCCTGAAACTCTTCACGGTTTTGCCGATCGAAGAAATCGCAAGACTTTCCGCACTGGAAGGGGCAGAAGTCAACGAAGCCAAGAAAATCCTGGCAACAGAAGCCACTGCTCTCATCCACGGGCGTGACAAGGCGGAAGAAGCTGCGGAAACCGCACGCAGGGCTTTCGAGGAAGGCCAGTCCGCCGAAGGTCTTCCAACTGTCGAAATTCCAAAAGCGGATCTGGACGGCGGTCTCGGTGTCCTGTCAGCATTCGTGACTGCGGGTCTTTGCGCCTCGAATGGAGAAGTGCGCCGGAACATCAAGGGCGGTGCCGTCAAGATCAACGACAAGGGCGAGCAGAACGACAAGCGTATGCTCATGCCCGAGGATGTGATGGACGATGGCATCATCAAGCTGTCACTCGGCAAGAAAAAACACGTTTTGCTCAAACCTGTCTGAGTTTCGTTGGAACATTGAAATTGCCGGTACAACTCCGGCTTTTTCAGTTCTGCTGAAATTCGAACATTTTCCGGAAGATACCGGGGGCAATCGCGGATATCGGATTGACCGACAGCACCGGGTCCGACACCGACCCGGACAAACGATATGTTACGCCGATAAGTCCTTCGCCCGAATTGCCGCCGAGTGCAAAACCCAGGATCGGAATTTTCGCGAAGAAGTTGTTCAACGCATAAATCGGCACGAATGTTCCGCTCAGGCTCAATGTCTGTTCCGTGAGGTTCACTTTACCGCTGACTGTGCCGCCAAGCACATTCCCTCGCAGCGCACCCCGAATAATCGTCAGTATGTCGCCTTCGCGAGTGAAATTGATATCCATTGTGTCGAAGTTTGCAGAACCATCCGTTTCCCTCGCAGTGGCAATGGTACTGTCCGGATCAAGATTTGATCGTTCCCGTTCACGGATGCTCTTGATTGCGGGATCCTCGGTAATTCGCAGTGACCGAACCTTGAAGTCACCTGCCCAACTGTCTTCATCCGCCATGGCCACGCTGAGAACACCCCTGCCTCCCTGCATGCGTTCATAAAAATCCAGGAATTTCAACGTCGCGCCCGTGTCGGCAAATTGGCCGGTTGCGAGCTGGCTCGCCCCTTGTTCAATGACCTTCAACTCAAAGTCGGACTGGCCGTTGATCTTTCCGTTCAAGTCCGCGGTTCGAAGTCCCTTCCGGCCTGTCTCGATCTTCCCTGTGAAACCTTGAAGCGTCTGGTTGTTGAACCCGGTCACGCGGTCGATCGACGCGGCTATGCGGGCACCCTTCTCAAAGTCACCTGCCCCCTGGCTGCCACCAGGACTTGTCAGGCTTTGTATCAACCCTCTGCCATCGAATGAACTTCCGGAAAAAATGATGTCATAGCGCCCATCCGTAGATCGCTGGATGGCAACGTCCGCATTATCACCCGGTCGCAATTTGAATGTATCGAATGAGGCTTCTATCAGTTCACCGGATTTGGAAAGCAGCATCGATCCGACAACACTTGCTCCCTCCGACGTAAGCCTGAAATCGCGAACCTGCTGAGCCTTTTCCGTCTCGACCAGCTTGAAGGTGGCCGTGGCCGGAACACCTTTTGCCTTTCGCCAGCCAAGCGCCTCCAGCTTGATAACGCTTTGCCTCAAATCTACGGAAAATGCCTGCCATTCACTTGAACCGGCAACCTCCAGCCTGAGGCCACCGTCCAGGAAGGCGGTCAGGTCAATTCCTTTTTCTTTCAATTTCTTCGCGGTAACAGCGACAACGACATCCTGCTTCCCGGCAACGCCGGACTCACCAATCGGCACGACAAGATCAATATCAGCCTGCAATCCATCCAGGATGCCGTTGCCTTTGATTGCGACCTGACCGGGATTCGCATCGATCTGGACATCGGCGTTTTTGATTGTATGCCCCATGATGGGATTGGTATCGCTAAAGCCATCCAGCTGACCGCTGGCACGCCAATCGATATCTTCAACATCGATATTTTTTCTCAGGGGAAACAAAGCGACAACGTCGATGCTTCCGGTTCCGCTGGCTCCGTCTTTTTTCAACCCGACACGGTCAATCACACTGAGGGGTTCACTGTTTGCCACGGCCCCCAGATCTTTGGCAGCACCTTTTACATTTGCCGAAATCTTGGCGGTCTTGCCGTCACGAAGCGGTAGATCATAGATCTCGAACACACTGCCCGGGACTGTTACCTGTCCGCCGCTCGAAGCCGTCGCCTCGCCATTGGAAGCGGAAACGGTCAGTACCTCATTGGCAACCGTCATGGTTCCTTCAAGCCCGGTCACTTCGGGCAAGTCACCGAAAGGCGTGACGGCACCTCCTGAAAATGACATGGTCATACGCATGTCGTCACCAGACCAGCCTGCATCCGGGTCACGGTGATTGAAGGCCGGTGGCCTGATGGCAGCCGTATAGGAAAACTTGTCGACGGTTCCCTGCTTGATGTTTTCAATCACCCAGTTGCGCGCCGGCGGGACAAGTGTGATCGGCCAAACCTGTTTGGCAACGCCAATCGGGATATTTTCCCCTTCGGCAGCGATCGCGAGATACGGCCCGTCCGCAGCAATCTGAATATTGGCCACCCCTTGAGCGATCGCCTTGCCGGACTTGGCAATAAAGCGGTCTACTGAAATCAGCCTGTCAACCGGATTGAACCTCGCACGGATCTTGACCCCGTCAAGCATCTGCGGCGGCTCTTGCACATCGGATGAACCAAACTGGGGGTGGTCCATGTCGATGCCGACATTCCAATCCATGCCACCGTCTGCGTCAGGCTCGATCAGGCCGGTAAAGAAGATCCGGGTGTTGCCGCGGATAACATGGGACTTTGTGACTTCAATGGCTTCCTGCCCGCCCTTGAAGAGCAACGACAGAGCAGCATCGTCGAAGGCGACGATCGTTTTTCCGAGCTGAAACCATCCGTTTCGAACACGGCCAACCACATTTGCCGAAACAAAATTGCCGTCCCCGTCCAGGCGCGTTTCAACCTTTGCCGAGGCCGGCAAACCAAGGCCCTTGCCTTGTCTTTCCAGAGCGTCAGGACCCAGCAATTCGGCAAGTGTGATACCATTCACCACCACACCGATGTTTTTGCCTGATCCATCTTCCGGAGCACTTCTGGCTAATTCCAGACGCCAAGTCGAGACGTTTCCCGTGACCTTGGCATTGGCCCGTATAACCCGATTTTCGCGGCGCACGACATCAGCGTCGATTCCCTCGAAGCTGCGCGGAAATGCTCCCGCCAATTCGAAGGACCCGTTTCTTATCTTGACGAACCTCAGTCCGCGTCTTGCAAACTGGTCGTCGACGACATCACTCGTCCGGTCGACGGCCTCCATGAGCGGACCGATTTCAGGAACCTTGGCCGGACCGCCTTTGAGCGCAACACGCACGCGCGGTCTGTCAAGCAGCAGCGAGGAGAACCGCAGCTTACCGGCCAGCAGCTCATCCCGGTCGAGCGGAACGACGAGCCTCGGCAAACTTATGTTGACGGGTGCAGGCCCTCCAATATCGACGGATGCATCTTCCAGAATGATCTCAATACCGTCGTGAGCTGTGAAATCAATGCGCGCCAATTCGACGGAAAGCTGCACGGGACCACGCGTACCCTGTGACGCAAGCAAACTTCCAAGGAGAGGGATCCGCACCGGTCCGGAGGCAAACAGAACTGCAAGGCCTGCGACCACGCAAATAACAACGAAAGCCGCCAGGTACCAGAAGCGTCTGCGAAATCGTCTCTGCGTACGGGTCTTTTCCTGCCTGGTATTGCCGCCAGATCGTCGAAACAAATTCAGTCCATTCTCCTGACCGTTGACAGCCAACAGGCCCGCGGCCTTTGCACAGCCTCAAATACCTGCTTCAACGCGCATTGAACGAGTCGCAGCACGTCCTATGATACTTCGAATCTCGCAGCAAAATCGACAGCTGTGTACATATCGGATTCAGGTTCCGGCAATGACGCTTAAATTATGACAGAAGGATGACAGAATGCAGCAGCTGGCGATAGGTGACACCGCACCAAATTTTGATCTGGAAAGTGATGGTGGTGCCCGCGTTTCTCTGGACGCCCTCAAGGGAAAACCGGTTGTCGTGTACTTTTACCCCAAGGACAACACTCCCGGGTGCACAAAAGAGGCTATTGCGTTTTCCGAATTGATCGAGGACTTCAATAATCTGGGCGTCACGATCGTAGGGATGTCACCCGACTCCGCAAAGAAACACGACAATTTCATTGCCAAACACAATCTCGCTGTTCGTCTCGGAGCGGATACCGACACATCGACCGCAGAGGCTTATGGTGTCTGGGTGGAAAAATCCATGTACGGGAAAAAATACATGGGTGTGGAACGTTCAACCTTCCTCGTGGACAAGACAGGGAAAATTGCCCAGATCTGGAGAAAGGTAAAAGTTCCCGGTCACGCTGAAGCAGTCCTCGAGGCTGCAAAGGCTCTGTAGAACCGCCATCAAGTTCAATCCTGCCAAGGGTGCCATGCCGCAATCTTCCGCTCCAAGTCAGCCTTCCACGCTCGTGGCAGGCGCGCGGGCCATCGTTTCAGCGTCTGACACGACTGAAAAAGTCCGTTTGGCTTATGCGATATCAAAGTCCTGGTTCCAGCGCGATCTTTCGCTTGGAACCCCATCAAGGGACGGCCGTATGCCGGACAGGCCAGGCCGCCCGGACAAACCCGACCTCCGGGCGCCACGTGACATGCCCAAACGTAATCTGGGCGGAACTTCCGGTCGTGTCGCGCTGCTCCATTCACTCGCCCACATCGAATTGAACGCCGTGGACCTGACCTGGGACCTTGTCGGCCGCTTTGCGCATGTGCGTCTGCCACGTTCCTACTATGACGATTGGGTTCGTGTTGGTCTCGAGGAGGCCAAACATTTTTCGATGCTTGAAGACCGGATGGCAAAACTCGATGCCTGCTATGGCGACATGCCGGCACATGACGGCCTCTGGCAAGCAGCACAGGATACCGGACATGATCTGGCTGCACGTCTCGCCATCATCCCCCTGGTGCTCGAAGCGCGTGGCCTCGACATAACACCCCCCATGATCAAAAAGGCACGCGACATCGGAGATGAAGACACCGCAAAATGTCTTGATGTCATCTATCGCGATGAAAAGAATCACGTTGCATTTGGTGCCAAGTGGTTCCGATTCTTGTGTGACCGGCAGGGAATCAGACCTGAATCGGCCTTCCACGAATACGTTCGCCGGCATTTTCGTGGCAATTTGAAACCGCCATTTAATGATCGAGCAAGGTCTGAAGCAGGCCTAACCCCCGGATTTTACAAGCCTCTCGCCCGACTCTCGGGATAAATTAACCTCGATTGCAGACGATTTATTAACCTTACCAAATTCTAATCATCCTCAGTTCATTTGCAGAATGCAGACAGTGACTGAGTGATCATGCGACAGCGCCAAACAACGACGCAAACAAATCGAAAGCCAAGAATGGCGACACACCATTCGTCTTTGGACAAGAGTGCGAAATCCACGACCTATAGCGTGCGGCCCATTCACCTCATATGCGGCGCCCTCGCCTGTGTCGCGGCGACACTCGGCGTAAGCGGAACAGCCGGCTATTATTTGGTTCGCGGCGACATGGTGGCGGAAGCCACCGCGGAGCGGACTGAATTGGTTCTCGAATATCAGGATCATATCGACCGGCTGAGAGCGGAAATCCAGAAGCTGACGAGCCGCCAGATGGTGGACAGGGAAACTGTCGAAATCCAGGTCATGGATGTTCTTCGCCGGCAGCAGGATCTCAATCAGCGCCATGCAATCGTCGCCGACCTTGTTGCGCGCGCCGAAAGTGTCGGCATTTATCTCAGCAATGACAAACCGCTTCCGCCGCAAAAGCCCTCCCTCGACTCACGGAACCTTGCCTCGATCGGAACCAATGACAAAACGGCGATCGGTGGGGAAAGCGAACTGATTGACGAGCCTGTGAAGGCGCTGGGATTGCGTGAAAGCACTCCCAGATCCATCGATCCGCTGTCCTTGCTGCAAAAACCCGCGAAAGACACTGCGGAAAATCCTCAAGAGTTAAAAAAAAACACTGAGAAACGGGCAGCACTCGACGCGGTGAAAGCCGATATCTCCGAGATGGATGTGGAAAGCACGGCTGCGGTCGACGCCATAACCGTCGCCACGGAAGGCCGGATTGAAGATATCCTTATAACGACGAGGAACATTGCGCCGGCTCTGAATGCCGCGCTACGCGAAAACAGCTCCATCGGTGGCCCTTTTGCACCGATATCGGAAAAGACCTTTCCCACTCGGCTCCAGCGCGCGGAAAGTGCCTTGAAAACGCTTCGGCGTGTCAAGTTCACCGCACTGAGATTGCCTGTGAAGCGGCCGGTTCGAAACGGAAGCATATCCAGCAGCTATGGTCCGAGAGTTGATCCGTTCCTCAGGCGCCTTGCCATGCACACCGGGATCGATTTCAAGGCTCCCTATGGGGCTCGTGTCTACACTACCGCACCCGGCACGGTTTTGAGCGCCAAATGGAACGGTGGTTACGGCAAGATGGTAGAGGTGCGCCACGCAAACGGGTTTGTCACGCGCTATGCCCATCTGAGCCGGTTGCACGTTGCTGAAGGTGATCATGTCCTTGCAGGCGATTTGATTGGGAATGTCGGATCGACAGGACGCTCCACCGGCCCGCATCTTCACTATGAGATCCGCAAGGACGACAAACCTCATAATCCAGCAGCATTTCTCACCGCTGGCGAGAAACTTGCCGAACTCGCCCTTTGACGAAAACGGGACCCGAAGGCCCCGTTGACATTGGATTGATTTGCCACACGACCTGTCAGTCGCTGCCGCCGGTGTCGGCCGTATCTCCATCAGAGATCCGTTGCGCCAGGGACGCCTCCATGAACTTGTCAAGATCGCCATCGAGGACGTCGCCAGGTGATGTGCTTTCAACACCGGTTCGGTTGTCCTTGACCAGCTGATAGGGCTGCAGAACATAAGATCTGATCTGGTGCCCCCAACCGATGTCGGTCATCGACGCAGCTTCTGCGTTCGCTTCCTGTTCACGTCGTTTTAGCTCAGCCTCATAGAGCCGCGCTTTCAACATGTCCCAGGCAGTTGCGCGGTTTTTGTGTTGCGACCGTTGAGACTGGCACTGGACCACTATCCCGGTTGGCTGGTGCGTTATGCGAACAGCCGAGTCGGTCGTATTGACATGCTGCCCACCAGCACCAGATGCCCGGTAAGTGTCGATCCGGCAATCGCTTTCGTTGATATCGATCTCGATGGAATCGTCAATCACCGGATAAACCCGGGCACTGGAAAAGCTGGTATGACGCCGCGCGTTGCTGTCATAAGGGGAAATTCGTACCAGACGGTGAACACCGGACTCCGATTTCAGCCAGCCATAGGCGTTTTCGCCCTTGACCAGAAGCGTTGCCGATTTGATACCGGCTTCTTCTCCGTCCTGGTGCTCCAGGACCTCGACTTTGTAGCCACGTTTTTCGGCCCACCTGCGATACATCCGCAAAAGCATGGAAGCCCAGTCCTGGCTTTCAGTCCCGCCAGCACCCGAGTGGATCTCAATATAGGTGTCGTTGCTGTCCGCTTCACCGGAAAGCAATGAATTCAGCTGAAGCTTGTCGACCTTTTCCTTCAGCTCTCGAAGCGCGTTCTCCGCGTCTTGTATCACCGAAGAATCGTCTTCCATCTCGCCAAGTTCAATCAACTCGACATTGTCGGAGAGGTCCTGTTCAAGCTGCTTGACACCATTGATGCCGTCGTCGAGGTTTTGCCGTTCCTGCATCAGCTTCTGCGCCTTGGCGGCGTCATTCCACAGTTCCGGATCCTCAGAAAGAGCGTTCAGTTCTTCCAGACGGACAAGAGCCTGATCCCAGTCAAAGATGCCTCCTCAGCAGGCTTATGGCCTGCTTGATTTCATCTACGATCGCTTCCGTTTCGGCGCGCATCGGATACCTCTCTGTTTTAGTGAAACGGCCCGGCTTCCGTCAGGAGCACCGGGCCGAGAATTGGAGCGGGACATTAGCCGCGGAGCCGGTCACTGTAAACCGGCTATCGAAAGCAGGTCAGCTGCAGATGATGTTCCGCTGGCTCGAAGAAAATCAGTAAAGGCCGCCGGTACCCACAGTCACCGCTTGCTGCGCTGCGGGTGAAACGGCAGTCGGTACACCCATGGTGTCCTGAAAACCGATTACCGAATAACTGTCCGGCGGTGCCATACCGGGTTTGAACGATTCCAGAATTGCTCCAGGTGTCCCGGCTGCGGTACGCAACCCGGTCTGACGGTTGATCGGGATCAGCTGAAGACCGCGAGGAACGCGAAATTCGACCGGAGGCTTGTCGACCAGCGCTTTCTTCACAAAGTCTGTAAAGATCGGTGCTGCCACCTGCCCTCCGGTTGCTCCGCGTCCCATAGGCTTGGGATTGTCATAACCAACAAAAACACCGACCGCAATATCCGGTGTGAAACCCATGAACCACGCGTCTTTCTCGTCATTCGTCGTCCCGGTCTTGCCGGCCACTGGTCTTTCGACCGCCCGCACGGAAGTTGCAGTACCACGCTGGACCACACCTTCCATCATCGAGGTGATCTGATACGCCGTCATGGGATCGAGAACCTGTTCTCGATCATCAATCAGCGTCGGTTCCTGCTGCCCTTCCCAGACGTTTTCGGTACATCCGTCGCAAATACGACTGTCATGCTTGTAGATTGTACGCCCGTACCTGTCCTGAATGCGGTCAATCAGCGTAGGGCGAACTTTCCGCCCGCCATTGGCGATGGTCGCATAGGCCGTCGTCAAGCGAAGAACCGTTGTTTCTCCCGCGCCGAGCGACATGGACAGGACAGGAAGCATATTGTCATAGATACCGAACCGCTTCGAGTACTCGGCGACCAATGGCATGCCCATGTCCTGTGCCAACCGGACGGTCATCACGTTTCTCGACCGCTCGATGCCCGTTCGCAACGTCGACGGTCCATAGAACTTGCCGCCATAGTTTTGCGGCCGCCACGTTCCCAGACCGGGTCCCTGGCTTATCTCAAGCGGCGCATCCATGATGACCGAAGACGGTGTATATCCATTGTCCAGTGCTGCGGCATAGAGGAATGGTTTGAAGGACGATCCCGGTTGCCGGTAAGCTTGCGTCGCCCTGTTGAATTCACTCTGAGCAAAGCTGAATCCACCGACGAGGGCCAGAACACGTCCCGTGTAGGGATCCATTGCGACCAGGGCGCCGGAGACCTTGGGGATCTGTCTCAGTTCAAACGTCCCCGGAGCGACCTGACTTTCCTGGACATAAACCACATCGCCTGGTGCCAGCACATCCGAGACGGCGCTTGGCGCACGACCGTTGACACGTGCCCACTTCATGGCGTCGAGAAACAGGGGGCCGCTCTTTCGCTCGTCCGAAAGTTTGCCGCTGACGAGCGTTTCCGGCTGAACGCCCACTGTTGCCTGGTCGCTGCCGCTTTCGAGAACCACTGCCAGCGTCCATTCGGGAATGTCGCTAAGTGCTTCGACCTTTGCGAGATCCACACCCCAATCGGCACCGATCGTCAACCGATCGACGGGACCATTCCAGCTGCCGCGTTGGCGGTCGAAATTGATCAATCCGTCCATCAGCGATTTGCGCGCCATGTTCTGCAGTTCCGGATCGAGGGTTGACCGAACCGACAAGCCGCCCTCATAGAGCCGCTTGGTTCCGAAGATTTCCGCAACTTCCCTGCGAACCTCTTCGGTGAAGTATTCTGCGGCGAACAGCCGTGAACCAGTTTGCCGCGGCTTTACGACAATCGGCTTCTTTTTCGCCTCCTCGCCTTCCTCGAAACTCACATAGCCGTCGGCAACCATGCGGTCGAGGACATAGTTTCGACGTGAAATCGCACGATCTGTGTGTCGGAAAGGATGGTAGTTGTTGGGAGCTTTGAGAAGCGCGGCCATGTAGGCAACTTCGTCCAGCTCCAGTTCATGCACCGATTTATCGTAATAGATCAGTGCTGCTGCCGCAATTCCGTAGGCCCCCAAGCCGAAAAAGTTCTCGTTGAGATAAAGCTCGAGAATTTCGTCTTTCGTGTAAGCCTGCTCGATACGCAGGGCGAGTATTGCTTCCTTGATCTTGCGAACGATGGAAAGATCATTGGTAAGCAGAAAATTCTTTGCGACCTGCTGCGTTATGGTCGAGGCACCTTCCGGTCGCCGGCCGGATCCGTAGTTTTGTACAAATCGAACGGCCGCGCGTGCGATCCCTTCTGGGTCGACCCCGATGTGAGAGTAAAAATTCTTGTCTTCCGCAGAGATGAAGGCTTGTTTCACGAGGTCTGGCATGGCCTGGATCGGCAGGAACATGCGCCGTTCGGTTGCGTATTCGGCCATGAGATTGCCGTCTGCCGCATGTACGCGGGTCATCACGGGCGGCTCGTAATTCTTCAGGGTCGTGTAATCCGGCAAGTCTTCATCAAGATGTTGCAGATACATCCACACGCCTGCTGCAACCAGCAGTGCGAGCGCGGCCCCAATTCCGAAAAGGTAACCGAAAAATTTCACCAAAAACTTCATAGTGCGGGCTCGTCTTTCCCCGTCATTGCTGCATATCGCGTTCTAGCACGGAAACATTCATACGGCACCTTCAGGCACCTGTTTTCACAATGTCCTGATTGTTACCTCGTGCACCAATATGGCGATGCTGAGGCAATCGGCACACAAGACGCTCAATTTACGTGACAATTCAGCCTTTTCACTGGGACGGTAATTCCTGTTGCCGCGCAAGTCTTGGGCGGAAAAACCCGTGAATCGCCTCGTTCATGGCATTTGCCATGCGTTCCCGCCACTCCTCGGTTATCAGAAGCTTCTCGTCATGCTCATTGGACAGATAACCGAGTTCGACCAGAACAGAAGGCACATCGTGCGCTTTCAAAACCCGAAAACCCGCCGAACGATGCGGATTGTTGATGAGCCGGACTGCGCTCTTGAGCTCGCTCACAAGCGTCTTGGCAAAGTAGCTCGAAAAGGACCTTGTTTCCCTGCGCGCCAGATCAAGCAGAATGTCCGTCACATCGGTTGGTTCGTCATCCAGTTCAACACCCGCTATGACATCCGACATGTTTTCCACTTCCGCAAGTTCCTCCGAAAGCTGGTCGGAAGCCTTGTCTGACAGCGTGTAGACGGTTGCACCACGGGCGAATTTTCTGCCGCGACGCACCGAATCGGCGTGAATGGAAATAAACAGGTCGGCTTCAAGTTCGTGGCCGATTTCCACGCGCCGTGACAGAGAAACAAAGGTATCGTCCTCTCGGGTCAACCGGACCTCATAGAGGCCTGTTTCCTCGAGCTTGCTCTTCAAAAGACTTGCAAAATCCAGCACGATTGCCTTTTCGAGGGTACCACCGACACCAGTCGCGCCATTGTCGATGCCACCATGACCCGGATCCAGCACAATGAGAGGCTTTTCCCTCGCCTTCTTCGCTTTCATTCGGTCGGTTTTCGGCGCTGAGTTCTTGTCCTTTGCCGGTCCGGCACCGCGAGTTTCCTGTATGAAGGCGTCAAATTGCTCCGGTGTCGATCGAACAAGGTCCACAACCAGGCGTGCCGGTTGATCATCGACAGCGGGCAGGAAGAACGTCTTGTCGACGCGAACGGGTCCTGACAGATCCATAACGATGCGGGATTTTCCCGCTGCGAACAGACCGTACCGCCAGTCTTCAACCATCCCTCTGCCGGACATTCCCGTATCATCGGGCAAGGAAAACTTCACTTCGGGCAGATCGAGAATGAGCCGATAGGGTTTGGCGAGCCCGGATATGGACGGGGTCACCTGTGTATCCATATCAAGTACGAATCGGGTTCGGCTTTCATCGCCGGCGACGCGAGCCCCGATCACCTCGGGCATTGCCGCTTCGGCACCCGATATGAGACCGGATCCGGGAATGTTGAAAAAAAACAGTGTTATCAGGGCAATGGCCAATGTGACGGCCCTGCCGAAAGTGGCTGCAACACCGGCCACCTTAGGTTTTGTCCCGATTTTTTTCACAATTTCTCCGGCCATGTCGCTCATCATCTGCCAACGCTGAGGCCCCGCAGCTCCCCTCATACGCTATATGTGTGCGAAGGAAAATGGCATATGCATTTCACATTGCTTGCAAAGCCAGTCAGCGGATCGTAAAAGTACCTTACGGATTTCGGTTCAAAACCGATACCTTCCCGGATGACGCAACGGGGTATCTATCCACAACGTCATCGCAATCCAAGGCCTTCAAGCGACGGAACAGAGGCCGTTCTGCCGTTTCGAGAAGTGCCTTGTTGCTGAAGAGAAGGTAGCGGCAAATCTTTGAGACCGCGATGTCTCGCCAGATTGAAACCTGCCTTTGCGGCAAGGTTCAGAGCGAGATAACTGGCGGAAAACAAAGACGAATCTTTCCGGAACCGGCGATAGCAGACGAAGCGGCATTCCCCTCCCTGCTCTCCGGCAAAGGTACAACGACTTAACTTAAGGGCCTGCGTTGCCCCGAAGGACCCGCGCGATGAACACAGTGACCAACACAAGGCAAGGCTCCGCTTCAGCGGCCGCTTTTGTTGGTCTGACGACCGCGCAGGGCGCAGACGCCCTTCCCAATCTTAGCAAAACAATTACGGCAGCCCTTCTCCTTTCGGGCGATGCGCGTTTACGAAACGCGCCCAGCAACGCTGCCGTGGAGACGTTCAATAATGGCAAACAAAATGCTGATCGACGCGGGCCACCCGGAAGAGACCCGGGTCGTCGTCGTACGTGGCAATCGTGTTGAAGAATTCGATTTCGAAGCGGCGAACAGGAAACAGCTTCGCGGTAACATTTATCTGGCGAAAGTAACACGGGTCGAACCCTCGCTTCAGGCAGCTTTCGTTGAATATGGCGGAAACCGCCACGGTTTCCTGGCTTTCAGCGAAATCCATCCCGATTACTATCAGATCCCGGTCGCCGACCGGGAAGCGCTGCTGGCTGCAGAAGCAGCAGAGCGCCAGGGTGAAGATCAGGAAGCTGAAGAAAAGCCAAAGCGCCGCCGCCGCTCGCGGGCAGCGAAAAACGAGTCATCGGAAACTGTTGCCAGCGAAAAAGTGGAAACCGCTGCTGATGATGACTCCGACAACGCCGATGGCGCAGCTGATCAGGACAACACCCAATCGGCAGGTGCTGAAGACGGTGTTGCCGAAGACCCGACCAATGCTGAGGACATTACGAGCGACGGCGAGGAAAATGCAGCCGGAGCAGAAACTGAGACTTCCTCGGATAGTGACGAAACAGCCGTAGAAGAAATTTCAGCCAGGTCCTCCGAAAATCAATCGAGTGACGACGACTCGGAAGCGTCTACTGCAGACGATTCAAATTCCGAAGCCGATGAGAATGCATCCTCCGACGCTTCGAGCGATGACGAAGAGGCCCCTGTAAGAGCACGCAGCCGTCGCAGGCGGCGCAATCGAGACGACGACGACGAGATTGAAAACGACGATGACGCCGTTGAATCGGTTGGTGCCGAAGACGCGATGGAAGAAGTTCCGGAACGTACTGTTCCGCTTCGCAAGCAGTACAAGATTCAGGAAGTTATCAAGCGCCGCCAGATCATTCTCGTTCAGGTCGTCAAGGAAGAGCGCGGGAACAAGGGTGCTGCTCTAACCACTTACCTGTCGCTCGCGGGTCGTTATTCCGTGCTGATGCCGAACACCGCGCGTGGTGGCGGAATTTCGCGGAAAATCACACAACCGACAGACCGCAAGCGCCTTAAGAAAATTGCCTCCGAACTCGATGTGCCGGAAGGCATGGGTGTAATCCTGCGAACGGCAGGTGCCAGCCGGACGAAAGCAGAAATCAAACGCGATTTCGAATACCTGATGCGGCTTTGGGAAAATGTCCGGGAGCTTACACTCAAATCAAGTGCCCCAAGTCTTGTTTACGAGGAAGGCAGTCTTGTCAAAAGATCCATAAGGGACCTTTACAACAAGGACATAAACGAAGTCCTGGTTTCAGGTGACGAAGGCTATCGCGAAGCCAAGGACTTCATGCGCATGCTCATGCCGAGCCATGCCAAGAATGTTCAGCCCTACCGCGATCCCTCGCCTCTGTTTATCCGCAATGGCGTCGAACCACAGCTCGATGCGATGTTCTCGCCTCAGGTTACACTGAAATCCGGTGGCTACATCGTAATCAACCAGACGGAAGCACTGGTGTCGATCGATGTGAACTCCGGCAAATCGACGCGCGAACATAACATCGAGGATACGGCGCTTCAGACGAACCTCGAGGCTGCTGAAGAAGTTACCCGCCAGCTTCGTTTGCGGGATCTGGCAGGTCTGGTTGTTATCGACTTCATCGATATGGAAGAGTCGAAAAACAACCGCTCGGTTGAGCGAAAGCTGAAAGACTGCCTGAAAAACGACCGTGCGCGCATTCAGGTTGGACGGATCTCCCATTTTGGCCTTTTGGAAATGTCGCGCCAGCGTATCCGCACAGGTGTTCTGGAGAGCTCGACAACGCCTTGCCCGCATTGTCAGGGCACCGGCATGATCCGTTCCGTGGAATCGGTCGCACTTCATGTTTTGAGGTCCATTGAAGACAATCTTCTCAAGGGTGCGACACACAACCTGATCATACGTACAACGACACAGGTCGCGCTTTATATTCTCAACCAGAAACGCTCGAACTTGTTCGATCTGGAAACCCGTTTTGCCGTTGAGATAGAAGTAAATGCCGACGACATGGTGAATGGTCAGCTATATGTGCTTGAACGTGGTGCACCCGTTGATCGGGATCGCATTCCGGCACCCCCACCGATGGTGCAACCGGACACGGTCGAAATAATCGACGAAGACACCGAGCAACCTGATGTCGAAGAACAGGCGCAAGACGAGGACGGTGGAGACCGCCGCCGCAAGCGACGCCGGAAACGCCGGAAAGGCGGGTCCGACAATGGCGACGAAAGCAATGATGAACGTCAGGTAGCATCCAGTTCGGAGGATGCAGATAGCGACGAAGCTCCGTCGCAGGACGCACAGGCAGAAGACGAAGACGGCAACGGCGATGAGCCGCGCCGCAAGCGTCGTCGTGGCCGTCGCGGCGGACGGCGTGGTCGACGCAATGGAGAAGGTACGGAACTCCAGGGCGACGACATGTCCGACGGAGATGTCCAGCAATCGGCCGATGCTGAAAGCGGAACCGAAACGACGGAAGCAACCGACCCTGTTGAGACTGAAACAGGCGAAGCCAATGCCGCAGTTCCCGAGACCTCGGTAACACCGGAGACGGATACAGAAACATCTGCTGGTTCGGAAGAAACAGATGCTTCAGTTGAAGTTTCCGCCGAGGTTGATGAGGTACCGGACGTGCAGGCGGCTGTCGCCGAAGCCCGCGATAACAATGGATCTGATGCACCTGAAGTCGAAACATCGGCTACAGCGGAAACCGCGCCCGAGAACATTGTTGTCGAAACCCCGACATCCGAACAGCCTGTCCCGAACGAAACGACCGAGGAGACGGCCGATACCAAACCTTCAGCGCCTGCTGAGCCGGTTGTAACCAGCGAAACTTCTGATGAAGATCAGGAAGGCAAGCCGAAGCGGGTCGGCTGGTGGCAACGTGGCCGATCGTTTTTCTGATCATGCCCGGTGAATAGGAAAAAGGCGGCCGATGGCCGCCTTTTTTGTGTTCCGAACGAGAAAAACCTTGTGAACTACTGGTCCGAAATTCAATTTTTCAGCGAGACAAGAAATTCGACATGCGGACAAGAGCCTCCTTCATGTTTTCATGCGCGCCGGCAAATGAGAACCGCAGGAATTTATGGCCGTGCACAGGGTCGAAATCGACGCCCGGAGTTGCTGCGACACCTGCGTCATGCAGCATTTGTCTTGCAAACCGGAGGCTGTCGTCACTGAAACGGCTGATATCCGCATAAATGTAAAAGGCGCCATCAACAGGGAGTAACTGATCGAAACCGATGGCAGGCAGCCCTTCAAGCAACAGCTCTCGATTGGCGACGTACCCGGCCTTGACTGCTTCAAGTTCCTGAACAGAGCCCAATGCTGCGGTTGCCGCAAGCTGAGACATCTCCGGTGCGGAGATATAAAGGTTCTGGGCAAGACGCTCTGCCGGACGCACAAGTTGATCTGGTAAAACCATCCAGCCTATGCGCCAGCCTGTCATGCAGTAGTACTTGGAAAAGCTGTTTATGATTATCGCATTATCCGAAATTTCAAGGGCTGACTTCTGGTCTCCGGAATAATCAAGTCCATGATAGATCTCGTCTGAAATGAACCAGATCTTTTCCGCTTCGGCAAACTTGATCAATTCGGTCAGCGCATCGGAGCTCATCATGGTCCCGGTTGGATTGGCCGGACTTGCCACCAGTATCCCTCGTACGGGCCCGTCCTTGAGGGCTTGCTCAATGTGTTCCGGCGTCAGGCACCACCGCGTTTCCTCACTCACTTCTATCTCAACTGGAACCAGACCCAGCGATCGCAGAATATTGCGGTAGGCCGGATATCCGGGTGCCGTCAGCGCTATTCTGTCTCCAGGGTCGAATGCGGCGAGAAAAGCAAGGTTGAACCCGGCAGAGGAGCCGGTCGTCACCATGATGCGGTCCGAAGGTACCTCAACCCCATATTCTCTTTTGTAGTGCTCGGCGAGCGCATGACGGAGCGGCTGAATGCCCGCAGCTGCCGTATAACCGAGACGACCATGCTCCAGTGCCTTTCGTGCCGCCTCAAGTGCCAGCCTGGGGGCTGGAGCGGATGGTTGACCAACTTCCATGTGGATGATCGATCGTCCCCCGGCTTCAAGCTTTGCAGCTTCCGCGAGAACATCCATGGCTATAAAGGGAGCAACGTCGCTGCGCCGAGATGGTTGAAATGCTTCATTGGTCATGGAGATGCTGTACTTCCGGCCTATTCCTGTCCTGCTGACCGTATTGCGGATTTTCCGCACGCTTGCAATGCATCCCGGAATCAAAGCCGTGGCATATGAGCATGAGACGACCAAACCTTTCCGAAATGTCATGCAGGAATTCTTGACCCGAACCGAACACGTCCATACTTTCGCCTCACCTTGAATTGTTTAATCTTCCCGGTACCGGACAGGAGTTACGACTTGCTGCTTTCCTCGCCCGCTTCTGCCTTTTTTCCAAAGCAGTCGCTTTTGCGTCTCCTGCGCAAGGCAGTGGCTATTGTGTGTTCCTTGGCAATTGTGTTGCCGATGGTCGTAGTTCCCGCAAATGCTCAGCGGGGCAAGATTCCCATTGTTCGCGACGCAGAGACGGAAGCTCTGTTGAAAGACTATGCGAAACCGATCTTCAAGGCTGCGGGCATTGCACATTCGGAGCCGGAAATCATTCTGGTCAACAACAAAAGCTTCAACGCCTTCGTTCCCGATTCACGCCGCATGTTCATTAACATCGGTGTCCTTATGGAAGCCGAGGCGCCAAGTGAAGTGATCGGTGTCATTGCCCACGAAACCGGTCACATAGCCGGGCGACATCTGGTTCGCTTGCGTGCCGCTGCTGCAAATGCCCAGATCATAGCGGTTATCGGCATGCTGTTGGGTGCAGGCGCAGCCGCAGCGGGCGCTGCTTCGGGTTCAGGCCAGGCCGCGTCCGGCGGCGCTGCTGCTGCTTTGGGAGCAACATCAGTCGGCAAAAGATCATTGCTTTCCTACCAGCGTGGCGAAGAAGCCGCGGCTGACCGGGCAGCTCTTAAATATCTCAATGCAACCGGGCAAAGTCCGCGGGGCATGCTGAAGACCTTCCAGCGCATGTCCGAACAACAGTTGTTTTCCCGTCAATATGCAGACCCTTATGCACAAAGCCATCCAATGGCCCAGGAACGGTACAACGGTCTTTTGAACCAGGCGCAGAAATCCAAGTACTTCAATCAACCGGAAGACTATGTACTCCAATACCGGCACGATCAGGTGCGCGCCAAGCTTTTTGCCTTTTCCAGTCATCCTTCGGCGACATTGCGCGCCTTCCCTCGAAGTGACAAGAGCCCTGCTGCACAATACGCGAGGGCAATTGCGGCAATGAAAAGCCGCGGCAAAGGTGCCGTGAAGGAAATCGATGCCCTGATCCGGACGCAACCCAACAACCCGTACTATTACGAACTGAAGGGTCAGGCGCTGCTGGAAGGCGGAGACCCGAAGCGGGCGATTGCGCCGTTCCGCAAGGCCTTGTCTTTCAAACCGAACGAACCGCAGTTCCTCGTTTGGCTCGGTTATGCTCTGGTTGGCGCAAACAATTCGACCTATCTGCCGGAAGCAGAACGCGTGCTGAAAAAAGCCATTCAACGGGATTCAAATTCCGGCGTTGCCTATGGCCAGCTTGCCATAGCCCATGGCCGGCAAGGCGAGCGAGCCGAAGCAGATCTGGCAACGGCGAAAGGTTTGATGGTGCGCGGCGACTTCGACGCAGCGAAACGCTATGCGGCGCGTGCTCAAAAAAGTTTGAAGCGTGGATCGCCGGCATGGGTTCAAGCAGACGACATTGTAGCGTACAAACCACCGGATCTGCCGAATCGCCGGTGATACCGAAAATCACGCATGGTGGTGGAGACTGGACATTCCGACCACCAAAGGAGTTTTCAATGGCCCAACTTTTCACACTTTCGCAGCGACTGTGTCCCCCAGTGGTTCTGCGCATACTTTCTGCAGCGGCACTGATCCTGTCATTGATGGCGGGAACCGTGGCGGCGCAGGACCTCAATCGCGGCGACGTTGAAAAGATCGTGCGTGATTACCTGCTCGAAAACCCGGAGATCATAGCCGAGGCTCTCAACGAGCTTCAGCGCCGCGAACAGGAAGCTGAAGAAGCCGCCCGTCTGCAGGTGCTCAGCGATAGTGCCGACGTCCTTTTCAATTCCACCCGTCAGGTCGTCCTCGGGAATCCGGAAGGGTCTGTCACAATCGTGGAATTTTTCGACTACAACTGTGGCTACTGCAAGCGCGCCTATGGCGACATGGTCAGGCTGATTGATGAAAATCCTGATCTCAAAGTCGTCCTGAAGGAATTTCCGGTGCTTGGTCAGGGCTCGATCGAAGCCGCACAGGTGGCGGTCGCCGTAAACTCGGTTGCGCCGGAAAAATACGGTGATTTTCACGAAGCTCTGCTTCTGAGCCGTGGCCAGGCCAACCTGTCGAGCGCGATGGCTGCTGCGACAGGAGCAGGTGTTTCCGAGGCCGATCTCCAGGCTGCCATGGCAACCGATGAGGCGGGCCAGACCATCGAGGAAGTCTACGCGTTGGCAAACCGTCTCGGACTGACAGGAACACCATCCTACGTCGTTGGAAACGAAGTCGTGATGGGCGCAGTGGGATACGACCAGCTGACCGCCAAACTGAGTGCCTTGAAGAATTGCGGCGAGGCAACCTGCTGAGCAACAAACACGCAAGGCTGTTGGAAACCGCATCCCGGCGTTATCAATGGGAAATCAGGGGTTTTCCTGACACAATTGAATCCCTATAAGAAGCTTGGCCCGCATTCGGCCGAATGCGGGCCAATGATCTGTTACCGCCACATTTTGGCGGAACAAAAAGTGCGGATTGAACCGGATTTTGCATGGAGAATGCCTCGTAAAACCCGGAAACTGCCGGAAGGACGTCGCCGAAGAGGGGCATCCGGTATCAGTCAATCAGATTTCCCCGCTTTTTGTGGAGCGAGTACGAGAGCCAAACGATATGATGCGTAATGATAACAAGAAGTTCGACACGGCCCTGATCCGGGATCTCGCAGTTCTGCTTGACGAAACGAACCTTTCCGAGATCGAACTGGAACAGGGCGATACACGCATCCGTGTTGCCCGCCAGGTATCGATAAATGCACCGGTCAACGTTCCCGCGTCGGCAGCCATCGCTTCGGCGGCCCCTGTCGCTTCGGCACCTGTGGCAACGCCGGTGGAACCCGTCGCGGAAAAGCCGACACAGTCGGGACTGACCGTCACTTCGCCTATGGTTGGCACTGCTTATCTTTCGCCTGAACCTGGCACTGCAGCTTTCATTCAGGTTGGTGACCAGGTCACCGAGGGCCAGACGATTTTGATCATTGAAGCCATGAAAACCATGAACAATATTCCTTCCACCAAAACCGGCACTGTCAAACAGATCCTTGTCGACGATGCCCAGCCGGTGGAATTCGGCGAACCGCTCATAGTCGTCGAATAAGGAGCCGCCAGGGCCATGTTCTCCAAAATTCTTATCGCCAATCGGGGTGAAATCGCTCTGCGCATTCTGCGCGCGTGTAAAGAGCTCGGCATTCCAACGGTTGCCGTACATTCGACGGCGGACGCCGATGCCATGCATGTGCGCTTGGCAGATGAAAGCGTTTGTATCGGACCACCCGCTGCCCGCGACAGTTATCTCAACATTCCGCAACTACTCGCCGCGTGTGAGATAACCGGTGCAGACGCCGTCCATCCGGGCTATGGCTTTTTGTCCGAAAATGCCCGCTTTGCGGAAATACTGGAAGCACACAATATCGAGTTCATTGGCCCGACCGCTGAACATATTCGCGTCATGGGAGACAAGATCCAGGCCAAGCAGACTGCCAGGGACCTCGGCATCCCGGTGGTTCCGGGATCTGACGGAGAAGTCACTGCCGACGACGATGCGCATGCGATTGCCAGGCAAATCGGTTATCCGGTGCTTGTGAAGGCTGCGGCCGGTGGCGGCGGACGCGGCATGAAGGTCGCCAAGAGCGAGGCTGAACTGGATACCGCGCTATCCACCGCCCGCTCTGAAGCCAAGGCATCATTCGGCGACGATGCTCTTTACATGGAAAAGTACCTCGGCAAACCCCGCCACATCGAAATCCAGGTTCTGGGTGACGGCAAGGGAAATGCCGTCCATCTCGGCGAACGTGATTGCTCCTTGCAGCGCCGCCACCAGAAGGTCCTTGAAGAAGCCCCCTCGCCCAGTCTCAACGCCGAACAGCGTCACAAGATAGGTCAGATTGTCGCCGATGCGATGCGCGAGCTGAAATATCGGGGCGTCGGTACCGTTGAGTTTCTTTACGAGAACGGCGAATTCTACTTCATTGAAATGAACACCCGTCTTCAGGTCGAGCATCCGGTCACCGAAATGATCACTGGCATCGATCTCGTCAACGAGCAGATCCGCATCGCCGCAGGCGGTGATCTGGACATGACCCAGGAAGACATTAAATTCGACGGCCATGCTATCGAATGCCGCATCAACGCGGAAGATCCCGTGACTTTCGCTCCATCACCTGGAACGATAACCTACTATCATCCGCCAGGAGGTCTTGGTGTGCGGGTCGATTCAGGCGTCTATCAGGGCTACAAGATTCCACCCTATTATGACAGTCTGATCGGCAAGCTGATCGTTCATGGCCGCAATCGTGTGGAATGCATGATGCGCTTGCGCCGATGTCTTGACGAATTTGTGGTTGACGAAATCAAGTCGACTATTCCGCTTTTCCGCGATTTGGTGGACAATCAGGATATAGCGAACGGTCAGTACGACATCCACTGGCTGGAAAAATACCTGGCTGACAAGTCGAACTGACCGGGTTCTGGCGAAGGGGACCGTCCCTTCCACCCGGAAAGCGAGGCCTCATGGCTGGTTACAAAGACGATATTGTAATGGAAATAACACCGCAGGTGCTTCTCAAAGCCTATGCCTGCGGCCTGTTCCCCATGGCTGAATCCGCAGATGATCCGGGCTTGTTCTGGCTGGAGCCTGAGCACCGCGGAATTCTGCCGTTTGCCGATTTTCATATGCCACGGCGATTGAGACGCACGATACGAAATGATGTCTTCGAAATTCGGGTCAGCACCGATTTCCAGGGCATTATTGACGGTTGTGCGGAACCGATGCCGGGTCGTCAGAAAACCTGGATAAACCGGGAAATCCGACGGCTCTACGGAGAGCTGTTCGAGATGGGGCATTGCCACACGGTCGAAGCCTGGCAGCACGGCGAACTTGTGGGTGGACTTTACGGTGTCAGCCTGAACGGTGCCTTCTTCGGCGAAAGCATGTTTACCTTCCGGACCGATGCGTCAAAGGTGTGTCTTGCACATCTCGTCGCCCGACTGATCGTCGGCGGTTACTCCCTGCTGGACACCCAGTTTGTGACCGATCATCTGACCAGGTTCGGCACACAGGAGGTCTCGCAGGCCGACTACAACAGTCTGCTGGCCGAGGCTCTCAAGCTCGAAACCGACTATTACGCGTTATCGCCCCAGGCAACTGGCCAGGAGGTATTGACAGTTCTGGACTCCTGGCATTCCGAATAACTGTTTGTCATTCAGGCTGAATTCGTGCCTTCCGCAGACAACCGCTATTGCTGACATTTGAGATTGGTCGCCGCGCAACTCCTGCGAGCTCACTTGGTTGTATTTGCTTAAAAAACGATTATTGATAGAATTCCCCAACGTAATCCTTGTTTTAGGGAAACAACATGGCTGGGGACATCAAGGACGCTGCCGACAGCAAGGCGGCGGACAAAACCAAACTGGACACCCGCTTGAGCGGTCAACCCAGGCAAGGGCATCAACCTTCGACCGAGAAAAACATTGCCGGACAAGAGACCGGTGAGTTGACCGACGCGTCTGCAACAAACGAGTCGACAGGTTTTCGTTCGGATTTCAAGCAAGCAACCGGGAAGATCAAGGACATGGCGACGCTCATGTTCGCCGACGCCGATCCGCCCAGTGATCCTCAAAACATGATCAAGGACGAAAAATTCAATGAGGATCTGAATACCCTCACCAGCTTGCATTCATTTCTGATCCGCGAAGCAACATCCCTTCCGGAAAATTTCAAGCTCGGACGGCTGAACCGTCTCAAGGCTGCTGGCCCCGGTCAAAAGGGCCGTGCGCCCGATCAAGGCGAATGGGAAGCACTCGAGGAGAAAACACAGGTCCTGTTTGCACACTTGAGCGACGCCGACAGGAAGAGTTACCTGGCGTCCCAGATGCCGAACTTTCTGCCAAGGCTTGCGGTCTGGCTGGTTGTTGTTTCGATCGGATCAATGATCCTGTCGGTTTTCATGGCGGAAGTCACGCTCCTCAGCAAAGGCCTCGACGGCGCGCTCATGGTCCTGTTTTTTCTGCTCTGGCTCATGTCTCTGGGGGCAATTGGCTCTGCAGCATTCATAGGATTCAACGCAATCGCTGTGACCAGTGATATCACGTTCGATATCTCCGACTCCCGTCTCATTGTGCAAAGGATTGTGCTTGGTGCGCTGTTTGCACTTTTTTTCACGCTTCCATTTGGTTTTCACGAGTTTCTTGCGTTTGTAAAAAGCCTCAGCGCCGCGGCTCTCAACAAGACAACCGTTCCGACAAAGTCGGAAGTTGCGTTCACCAATCAGTCCATGCTGCTGATCATGCCCTTCGTGCTGGGTTACAGCACCTCGCTGGTCATCCTGATCCTGAATCGGATCATCTCGTCGGCAAGCACCCTGTTCGGTGCCCACGAAACACCGGCAAAGGCCAAAGCCAGAAGCAAGTCGGCTTGAAAATCGACCAGTCTTTGATGCTGTACGCGATCACACAAAAAAGCCCCGCGAAAGCGGGGCTCGCTTGTACTTGCAATATCGGTCACTCAGCCGCCCGGTGTCCACGCATCGTAGTCACCAGTCACTTCGGGACGTTTTTCCGGTGTCAGAATCGAACCGTGTGGGCGGTAGGCCGCCGGTGATCCGGTGTGGTTGACCTCATGCGGCTTCTGCCAGTGTTTCGGATGGTAGGTCTCGTCTGAAGGAGGGGTATCGACCCTGTGGTGCATCCAGCCATGCCAACCCGGAGGAATTGCCGAGGCTTCTGCGAGGCCGTTGTAGACCACCCATCGTTTCTTGCCGCCACGTTCCTTGTAATACTTGTTGCCGGCTGCATCCTCGCCGACAAATTCACCTTTACGCCAGGTGAAGAAGCGGGTTCCCATGGTCTGGCTGTTCCACCAGGTAAAGACTTCAAGCAGCAGATTTTTCATGGCCCTTGAAAGGTCCCTTGATAGCATATGACTTGAGCCCGGACGGGCAATGCCCACGGCCGGATTTTGGCGGACTATGGCGTCAAGAGTGGCGTCTGTCCAGTGCCGGGCTGCCGCAGGGTCGGAGAAATCGACCTAATCCGCACGACGATCTGCAAACGAGGCTGCCGGATCGGATTTTCCGGGATATGCCCTGCTGGTCAGTGCAGCTTCAGGTCTTTGGATTTTACATATTCCGCATTGCGGATGTGCTTGGCAGCGGCGGATTGCTGCTTCTTCACGCCACCTTTCTTCACCCCTGCAAACACGGGCTCCTTTTTCTCTTGCCTGTCAAATTCCTCTTCGACAACCTCCTCAACCTCAGCGCGTTTTTGTATCGCTTTCTTGTGTTGAATGCGTGCACCGGCCAGCGTTTGCATTTTTTCCGCCTGCTCATCCATGGATTTCTGGATGCCATTGATGTTGTAGAAACCGGAATGCTCAAGGATCATCGGCCGGTCGTCAGTCAACAGCCATCTGAGTCGCTTGTACAAGGTTGACGGCGAAAGCGGCTTGACGAGTACATGGTGTGCGCCTGCACGCAGGGCCTTGTCGACCAGGGGTCGTGTACCGTGTGCCGTGATGAAGAGAATCGGCACATAGCAAAGGGGTTCCATGTGACGGTGCCGGACGAGTCGCAAAAACTGGTATCCGGATGTCGGTTCCATCCGCCAATCGGTCAGAATCACGTTCGGTGGCTCAGCAAGGCTCGCTTCAAGAGCCTCTTCGACCGAATCAAACACCCGCACCCGCGCTACCTTGAAGCTGAGAAGAATCGACCGGATGATCGTCTGCATTGGCTTGCTGTCTTCCACGACGACCGCGTCGATATCTTCCATCGCAAGGCCAAAGGCGGCGTGATGCTTCATGTAATGCGGATCCCTTTCCCTCTCGTTTCCGCACTTAATCAGACCTGGCTTAAACCGGGTTGAAACCACCGACCTCCATTTTCGTCAAATTTTCATAAAAGCGGGATGATCGTCATCCACAGCGAAGTTCGGGCATGGGTCCGGCACTTCTGCAATGGGAATGCAAGCGCAAATTATCAAGCGTTCCTGCTGTCCCCACTCCACTCCCCGCAATCCACACAGGCACACAATATTTTGCGTTTGCCCACAATGTTGGCACAAGCTGTTGTCACTCACGCCTTGACCTTAAGAATTCATTTACATTACCTTTCCTATCATTGCGATGTGCGTAGTCGGGAGCCTTTCCGGGCGCTCCGGTCATCCAAAACACTAAAGTATCAGCGTACAGCTTCCGCGTTTTACAGGTAAACCGGGAGAGGAGTTTCTGCGCGCCGAATACAAGGCGCACATCGTGACAAACCTGTTGATGAACACTATATATAGTGCATCACGATGAAAGAAACGCTACATACAGACGGCGCCTGTAGGCGAAAGGGTGACACCCGGCGATGGGACTGACGACATCGTCTTTCCGGGTGAGAAGCGGAATTCACCGGTTCGGGCCGAACCGGTCGGGGACACAAGGGGACTTAGAGAATGCGGATTGAGCGGCGCTATACCAAGGAAGGGCAATCGCCCTACGCCGGCATTGAATTTCGGACTGCGACGAGCGAGATTCGCAATCCGGACGGATCGATCGTTTTCCGTCTGGAGGACATCCAGGTTCCAGCCCAGTTCTCCCAGGTTGCCTCGGACATTCTGGCTCAGAAATATTTCCGCAAGGCAGGTGTGCCTGCCAGACTGAAACCGGTCGAAGAAAACACCGTCCCGTCCTGGCTGTGGCGCCGTGAAGCTGATGACAGCGCAATGGACGACCTGCCGGAAGATCAGCGTTACGGCTCTGAAATCGATGGCCGTCAGGTTTTTGATCGCCTCGCCGGCACCTGGACCTATTGGGGCTGGAAGGGCGGCTATTTCGACCAGGAAGCAGATGCGCAGGCGTTTTATGACGAATTGCGCTACATGCTGGCGACTCAAAAGGTGGCACCGAATTCACCGCAATGGTTCAATACAGGCCTGCACTGGGCATATGGCATCGACGGTCCGAGCCAGGGGCACTTTTATGTCGACTTTCAGACCGGCAAGCTGACCAAGTCGAAAACCGCTTACGAGCATCCTCAGCCGCATGCCTGCTTTATCCAGTCCGTGCAGGATGATCTCGTAAATGAAGGCGGTATCATGGACCTTTGGGTCCGCGAAGCGCGCCTCTTCAAATACGGTTCCGGCACCGGCTCAAACTTCTCCCATGTCCGCTCCGAAGGCGAAAGGCTCTCCGGTGGCGGCAAGTCTTCGGGTCTGATGAGCTTCCTGAAGATCGGCGACCGTGCAGCAGGCGCAATCAAGTCCGGGGGGACGACCCGCCGGGCGGCAAAGATGGTCGTCGTGGATGTCGATCACCCCGATATCGAGGAATACGTCAACTGGAAGGTCAAGGAAGAGCAGAAAGTGGCGGCGCTCGTCACCGGTTCCAGGATCTGCCAGAAGCACCTGTCTGCCATCATGCGTGCCTGCGTGAATTGCGAGGCGGATAACGGTGACTGCTTTGATCCGGCCAAGAACCCGGCCCTGAAGCGTGAAATCCGTGCCGCGAAAAAAATGATGGTGCCGGAAAACTATATCCAGCGCGTCATTCAGTTCGCCAGACAGGGCTTTACCAAGATCGAATTCCCGACCTACAACACGGACTGGGATTCCGAAGCCTATCTGACGGTCGCCGGACAGAATTCCAACAACTCCGTACGTGTGACCGACGGTTTTCTATCTGCCGTCATCCAGGACAGCGAATGGGACCTGACAGCGCGCCGCACGGGTAAAACCCTGAAAACCGTGAAGGCAAAGGAACTCTGGGAGCAGATCGGCTACGCGGCCTGGGCCTCAGCCGATCCTGGCCTGCAGTACCACACGACCATCAACGACTGGCATACCTGCCTTGCTGATGGCGAGATCCGTGCGTCGAACCCGTGCTCGGAATACATGTTCCTTGATGACACGGCCTGCAATCTTGCCTCCCTGAACCTGATGCAGTTTCGCAAGGAAGATCGCTCTTTCGACATCGACAGCTACGAGCACGCGGTACGTCTGTGGACGGTCGTGCTCGAAATCTCGGTCCTGATGGCGCAGTTCCCTTCCAAGGAAATCGCGGAGCTGTCCTACAAGTTTCGCACGCTGGGTCTCGGCTATGCCAATATCGGCGGCTTGCTAATGACTTCCGGTATTCCTTACGACTCGGCCGAAGGCCGCGCGATTTGCGGAGCACTGACCGCCGTCATGACCGGTGTTGCCTACGCGACGTCCGCGGAGATGGCCGGCGAACTGGGGTCTTTCCCCGGCTACAAGAAAAACGCCAAGCACATGCTCAGGGTCATTCGCAACCACCGCCGCGCCGCTCATGGCGAAGAAAGTGGATACGAAGGTCTCAACACGAATCCCGTTGCTCTCGATCATGCGTCCTGCCCGGACCAGGTGATGGTGGAGCGGGCCAGGAAGGCCTGGGACCGGGCTCTTGAACTCGGCGAAAAGAACGGCTTCCGCAACGCCCAGTCAACCGTGATTGCGCCAACAGGCACGATCGGGCTTGTCATGGACTGCGACACCACGGGCATTGAGCCGGACTTTGCTCTGGTCAAGTTTAAGAAACTGGCCGGCGGCGGTTATTTCAAGATCATCAACCGTGCTGTTCCCGAGGCCCTTCGCGCACTTGGATATTCAGAAAGCGAAATCGGCGAAATTGAAGCCTATGCGGTCGGTCACGGAACCATTGACCAGGCCCCCGGAATCAATCCGGCGAGCCTTACGACCAAAGGGTTTTCCGAGGAAAGTCTCGGCAAATTGAAAGACGGCATGAAGTCGGCCTTCGACATCAAGTTCGTTTTCAACCGCTGGACCCTCGGCGATGAACAGATGAAGGCACTTGGCGTCTCCGACGAGCAGCTGGAAGACCAGGAATTCGATCTTCTGTCCTTCCTCGGCTATTCAAAGAGCGAGATCGAAGCGGCCAACACGCATGTTTGCGGCGCGATGACCCTGGAAGGTGCTCCCTTCCTCAAGGAAGAGCACTACCCGATCTTCGATTGTGCCAATCCGTGCGGCCGTATCGGCAAGCGCTTCCTGTCGGTCGAAAGCCACATTCGAATGATGGCAGCGGCCCAGCCCTTCATTTCCGGCGCGATCTCCAAGACGATCAACATGCCGAACGATGCAACGGTTGAGGACTGCAAGGAAGCCTACATGCTTTCCTGGAAGCTGGCCCTCAAGGCAAATGCGCTTTATCGTGACGGCTCCAAACTGTCCCAGCCTCTCAATTCCCAGCTCCTGGCCGACGACGACGAAGATCAGGATGAGGTTGCTGAAGAACTTGCAGCCAAGCCGTTGGCGGCGAAGGCTGAAGTCGTGGCAGAACGCATCGTCGAACGGATCGTTGAACGTGTTGTCCGCGAACAGGAAAAACTGCCGGCGCGCCGCAAGGGCTACACCCAGAAGGCCAAGATCGGCGGCCATACCGTGTTCCTGCGCACGGGCGAATACCATGACGGTCGCCTCGGCGAGATCTTCCTCGACATGAACAAGGAAGGCTCGGCACTGCGTGCCTTCATCAACAACTTCGCCATCTCCGTCTCGCTCGGCCTGCAATACGGTGTGCCGCTGGAAGAGTATGTCGATGCGTTCACCTTCACCAAGTTCGAACCGGCTGGCATGGTTCAGGGCAATGATGCGATCAAGAACGCAACGTCGATCCTCGACTACGTGTTCCGGGAACTTGCAGTGTCCTACCTTGGGCGTCACGACCTCGCCCATGTCCCGCCGGAGATTTTCGGCACCTCTGGAGACAACGCGTCTTCCGGCGACGATCGCGGTCAAAGCGGGCAGATTGTCTCGCACGGTCTTGTCCGCGGACAAACCGAACGCTTCCGGCTGGTGTCCAGCGTAGGTGAACCTGCAGGCGAAACCACCGAGGCCATCTCGGTCCAGACCGCCAATACACCCGCCGCACAGGTCTCCGCTGTTGCAACGGCCTTTGCACGGGGCTCTGAAGGCGTCGCAGCTGTTGAAATCAGCACGACCCCTGCTCCGCAGGTCTCCTCAGCGGCCCAGCAGATCGCCCAGGCGCGCATGAAGGGCTACGAGGGCGAAAGTTGCGCCGAATGCGGCAACTTCACCATGGTCCGCAATGGTACCTGCCTGAAATGCGACACCTGCGGCTCGACAAGCGGCTGCAGCTGACGGTTCAGTCGGGAGTTGTCCCGAGTCGCATAGGATGGCCAATTTAGGCCAATAAGCGGCTCAAAACGAAAAATCCGGACGCTCTTGGGCGTCCGGAAGACCAAAAAAGAACGAAACAGAAACACGATTGGAAAGCGCGGGGGAGACTGGAGAAAGCAATGACAGCTTACATTACCTTCTTCCCTATCGGGAACGCAGACGCAACACTCATCCGGCTGGCCGACGACAGGCTCGTCATGATGGATTTCGCCCACCAAGGCAACCCGGAAAATCCGAACGACAAGCGTTGTAACCTTCCGAAGGAGGTAAGGGACGCGATGGATGACGCCGGACAGGAATCCTTTTCAGCGGTCGCATTTACACACTTGGACGACGACCACATTTGCAAGGCGACGGAATTCTTCTGGCTCGAACATGCGTCGAAGTACCAGGGCGGCGACCGTGTCAAGATCGATGAGCTCTGGGTGCCGGCAGCCGCCATCGTCGAAGACGGGCTTGAAGACGAGGCCCGGATCATCAGGCAGGAGGCACGCTACCGCCTGAAGCAAGGCAAGGGCATCAAAGTCTTTTCTCGGCCCGGCATGCTCAAGGACTTCTTCGATAAAAACGGCATCAAGTTGGCCGACCGCATGCATTGTATTGTGGATGCCGGAAAACTCGTTCCGACCTTTTCCATCAACGGCCCGGAGAAAGCCGAATTCTTCGTCCACAGCCCGTTCGCGTCCCGGACGAAGGAAGGCGAACTCGTGGACCGCAATCGGGACTCGATCGTCGTGCAGCTCACGATGGCGGAAGGCGTCAACAAAACCCGCACAATTCTCGGATCCGATGTCGATCACGAGGCGCTTACCCGGATCGTCAATACCACCAGATGGCACGGGAACAATGAGCGCCTAGAATGGGCCATCCTGCATCTGTTCCACCACTGCTCCTACAAGTCGCTTAGCAACGAGAAAGGCAGCGATAAGACGGTGCCCGTTCCCGAAGTTAAATGGCTCATGGAGGAGCAGTCGGCGCACCGCGCGATCGTCATCTCGCCGAGCAAACCAATCCCGGCGCAGGGGTCGAAGGAGGACGAAGATGTCCAGCCCCCCCATCGTCAGGCCGCGAACTACTACAAGGGCGTGACACGCGACATCCAGGGTCAGTTCAAGGTGACTATGGAAACGCCTAGCGAAGCGAGACCGAAGCCGATCCGTGTGAAGATCACAGCGGCGGGGGCCGCGATCATGCTGGCCGCGGCAGCGACGGCAACTGCGGCCGCCACGAATAGACCGACAAGGGCCGGATGACGCGGCTTACCTGGCAGCCCGAAGGAAGCGAAGCCATCGAGGCGAAAGACCTGAAGGTCCGCCTCGCACGTGAATTTGCCGACTACGTCCGCAAGGGGCATGCCGATTTCGCAAAGTTTATCGAATGCAGGAAGAATGGCGATCACGAGATCGTCTCATTTAGCCTCCAGATTGAGATCCCGCAAAGGCCTGAGTACCCGTTCCATGACCATGAGACGGTGTCGGTTTTGTTTATGGACAACGGATTAGCTCCGGTCATTCTGGTCGCAAGAGCGGACTTCCCGGACACGCCGCACCAAAGCTTGGTCGCGCGCGGTTTTCCATACCAGCTTTGCGTGGACGACCGCCCCTGGGAAGACGTGAAGTCTGCCTACACGGCATCGGAGATCCTGCAACGAGTAGCTTCGTGGTTCGCCCGAGCTACTCAAGGGGAACTGCATGATGCTCGTCAGCCTCTCGACCCTACGATTTTTGGAAATTCGTTCGAGATTGTGTTCCGGCTCGCTGCCGAAGACGAAAACTCAGAGAACCACGATCTGGCCGTTTATCGATACGATGACGACGCCAGATATCTCTTCGTAGAGCCAAGGAGCTCGGGCAAAGAGCACAAGACTGCCGCCAGCTTCAACCTTGTCCGCTGCGTGTTGAACCCCACCCATATGAAACGCATGAGGCATGCTCCGGCTGACTTGCGTGAACTTGCAAATTTGCTCACCTCTGGAGGATGCGACCTACCGAGCAAGGTTAAACAGACCATCGACGCCTGGCAGGGCTCCGAGGAGCAGGCTCACCATCAAAACGCCCCCTTCTGTTTCCTCGTTACAATGCCAATCCTCCATCCAGAGTCAGGAGACACCGGAGCGGTTTCGACCGTCGCGTTCGTAACAGACCGAAGCGCTGGCGAAGTCGGAGAAGTCTTAGGCCTGCTCTTTAGGAATGAGCGAGACGTGAGGCCAACCGCAGCTTTTTCGCGGAAACTGTTCGCTACGCCGAACCTGGAGAAGGCGGATTTGGTACGTCTTTTTCCCGGCATCGTGCACCGCGATTTTGATTGTGCGGCGGCGGCGGTCTACTCGGGACGAACTACTCCTATGGCAGAGCGCGTCCTCTTGGTCGGCGCTGGCTCTCTGGGATCAGCGATCGCCGAGGCGCTTGTCCGGGAAGGCTTGTTCAAATGGACGATCCTGGATGACGACGTACTTTTGCCGCATAACTTGTCGCGACACACTCTCAACGCGGGTGCCATGGGACAGTTGAAGGCGCGAATGCTCGCGCGCCGTCTGCATATGATCCGTCATGATACCGATCCCCGCGCCATAGTGGCCAACCTTTTTGACGCCGAACGCAGCGACGAGGTGAATCAAGCTTTTGATGATGCAGACTTCGTTATCGACGCGTCGGCATCTGTCCCGGCCGCTCGGGCGATTTCGGATTGGGCTTCCAAAGCCCGTCGTATAAGTGCGTTCTTCACGCCTGACGGGGGGCTGCCGTCCTGATGGTCGAGGATGCGTGTCGGGAGTATAAGCTGCGCGATCTTGAGGCGGTGTACCTTAGGGAATTGCTCGTCAACGACGATCTGATAGGTCACCTCTCCGCAACGGACTTCCTGCCGTATGCTGGTGCGTGCCGCGCGGTGACCAATCGGATCCCCGCCTCTCGAACCCAGGTTCTTGCGGGCCTGATCTCCGCGGGTATTTCGGATGCGATCTCCAACGATGACGCACTCCTACGGATCTGGCAGCTCGATGCTTCGCTACAACTCCAAGAAATTAGGCCTACGATCGCCGTCACCCGGGGGAATGCGAGAGACTGGAGCATCATAGCACCCGCTTCCTTGGCAGGCGTTTTGTCAGAAAAAAGGTTGGACGCATTACCAAACGAGACCGGAGGCGCGCTTCTTGGCCTGGTCGACATCGAGCGGAAGCGGGTCGACATCCTTGATGCCCTACCCGCACCGAAAGATAGCCGAGGCCAACCTTACGAGTTTATTCGGGGAACCCGAGGACTGTTCCGCGCTGTTGATGCTGCCATAGACCAAACTGGTGGGCTTGCTCGGTACATTGGGGAATGGCACTCGCATCCCATCGGAGCATCGGTCCAGCCGAGCGCTACAGACCTCGCGCAATTGGCTGAGCTTTCCCTTATCCTTAGGGCCGACGGTGTCCCTGCCATCACCCTGATCGTGGGAGACGACGGGATTGGAATAAACCTTGCTGAATATCCAAGGCCTGAAGAGCCAGCATAGGCAATTGTTAACTATGCCTGAGCAGCATATTTTTTAAGTTCAACTACTGAAGTGAGACGGAGAACATTGACTACGAAATGGAACTTGCCGTGTAAGGTGACTGCCTTGTGTAATTGATAAAGTGCATCATCGCTTCACTCGCAAGAAGATGGCTTCGCCAAGCTCGCTCAGCGGGTCCAGTAAACGTTCGAAGTCTAACGCGTTGAGGCTTCGCATGCCACCCTCGTCGGTGATTAGGATAATCTGCTCATATTGAGTTAGAAGCTCACTGACTGGTTCAGCAAGCGAGGTCGAATTGCCTAAATCATTTTCCACTAACCATCGATTAAGCTGGTGAGCAAGCATGATTACTCTTACTTTCTGGTCAATCAAAGCGATCTTACTGCCTGCATCAAGTGATATGGCGAGAAAGTCCCGTAGCACCTCGGAAGAAAGCAATGATTGCATTGATTTCGATATATCAAGGACGATAATCTGATCAGGAACTGCCAAGCCATCGATTAGTATGCGTTTAACTGGGTCACCCACGATGGAACGTACCAATTTGCGGAAATCGGAGAGCGTCTGATAGCTCTCGGGCGTCAGTGGGCCAATCATTTGGTATTGTTTACGGATTGAATCGGACAGATCGCTGAACTCTTCCCCCACAGGGCCATAGTTGACTAGGATGACCTTGGCCTGAGGATGAGCCCTGCTATAGTCGATAAGAGCGTCGCGAAAATTGCGCCGCGAGCGCTTCTTATAGTGCTTGACTTCGACGACCAAAACGCATTCAGGGTATCGAGCGTCTTGCGTCCAGATACTGAAATCAGGCTGAGCACCCTCTTTTCGACTTTTACCTACAGGGTTGGCCAATGCCACGCGTCGCTCTGCAAAAAGACTGAGTCTCGGATTTGCAGTCTCGATATCTGCTATCCTTGCTTCACCGAACGCAAATCTTAATTCACCGTTATTCGAATTTATTACCACGTCATGGTCATTGAGCGTGTCAATGATCCGTGTCGCGATCCAAACGCCATAAGTTTCATAGTGATGCGTCCAGACTGGCAGTGACAAAAGTCGCTCGATGTCCTTAACGTCTATCTTACCCGGTAAACGCCGCAGCGGGAACTGAGCTAACTTCTCTTTCGCCTTGGTGGCAAGCGCTTGCACCTCTACATCTGGCCGCTGCCGGATATTGGCGAGGTAACCGATATGGGAGCGAAGCCAAAAGTCGGTTTCGCTCTGCGCGATAGTCCACGGGTGGAGAGCATCCTCGTTAACAGCTTTATAGTGGCGAGCACGATGCCGCTCGAGCATCTCCTGCCTGGTGAACCCTTGGCGACGGAGGATAGAAACGGCCGCCTGCATTACCGCAGCCAATTCAGACAATCCTTCCGGAAAGTTCTGGGGCATTAGGCTACAGGGAAACGGTTCGTAGTGCCCCTCATCATACTCCCCGAGCCAATCGTCAACGTCTTGCAAACCCGTTGCCGCAGGCTTCCCATAGTCCATTCCATCGACAAGATAATCATAGCCGCCAATTTCAGCACGAACATCATTCAAGATGAATGCATGCCTGTGATCAAGTGCCGGTACCACGAAGTCTGCGTCAATTGTGTTCCAATGTTCAAGGAACTCTTCAAAGTGACGGAATTCAACAAATTCGTTACTGACGCTGACGCGCCACTGTGACTGGCCTTGCCGCGCGGCGGCCGCCTCGAAAAACGTGAGAATATCTCTAAACATATAGACGAAAGGCTGGATTGATTCAAAGAGCGCAGCAAGAAACTGGTCGATGGTTGAACAAGTAAGCGCGCTTTCCAAATCGGGGGCGGTCGCGTCGAGCCGCTGTTTAAGCATACGGACTAGATCGACGTCACGATCGTCAATGTCCAAGCCACCGATTTGGCGCAGCGCGTTCCAGGCAGAAAGGCTGTCCCGGTGTATTTCACTTGCCACGTTGTGCACTCCAAATCTTACAACCTCAAAAAGCGAAAATTTGTCTCTTTAAGCAAGCACAGGTGGGCCGGCTGGTGGTTCGACCTCTGTGAGTAGGTAGCGGCGCATTCCGGCATCGGCATAGGCATAACCAGCGCGGATCACCACATCCTGCTCTTGCCGATTCAAGGCCTCAAGTCGCGTCGGAGTATTCGCCGCTTGATTTAATTCATCGGAAGATGGCACCCAGCCCACAGGAACCTTGTATTTCGTTATGTCCGTCCCCGCAGTCCAATAGGCTCCAATTCGTTCGCACAGGCCATCGGCCAACTTGTGCTGGAATAGCGACACCAGCATTCTCTCACGCCAGTCGATTGAGGAAGCAAGGAAGGAATAGATAACTGGGAGCATATGATCAAAGTTGAAATTGCTAGGTTCTGCCGCGCTGTTGAGGCCAGCATAACTCGAGATTAGCACGCCGCACCGCTTCCAGATCGCCTCCAACCCCAGATTGTCGTAAACGCCGCCGTCAACAAGAATTGGTTCTTTCAGTAATTCCGGTTCATTGAAACGCGCGCCATCCGGAACAATGACGTCCTCATCGCGCAGATCTAACCGCATTGGCGATAGCACCGGCGGAAAGGCCGATGAGGCGGCGACGGCATCGGCGACGCGAATGCCCCGGGTTGTCGATTTAAGTGCTCGCCAATCAGCCAAATAATTCTTGGTGAACCGCAACAGTCCCTGGGTTTGCAGATTTGTTGCATTGAAAATGAACTTCGGGTGTTCCGGCAGTTCTGCAAGCCAAATCCCATCGAAGATGTACCGGTCGTAGAGGCTTGCCAACCGGTTCCCCGCAGATACAAAGGGAAGGAAACCGGCAAAGCCCGTTCGTACGTCCAGCGTACGCGACGTCGCATTGCGCACAACATCCAGGAAATGCGTCCGTATGCTGTTCTCGCTTGCCACGCCCGTCGCAGGATCGAAATCCAATTTGAGCCACGCCTTTGCCAAAATGCCATTGGTGATCGAGCCGCCAGACACGCTGGATATCCGGTCAATGCGGGGCAGCACGCCCAGTTCATTCAGTCGCAATATGGCACCAGCGTGGAAAAGGGTTGCCCGGTAACCTCCACCGGACATACTGAAACCAACTGCTGTCGGGTCATAGCTGGACAACTCTCCGGGCTTGAACAGGCCGGCTTCGGACGATGCTCTCCATTTCACCATTTCCATGCCGCCCATATGAATGTACCCAACGTCAGAACGTGCCGGACACGTGGTATTCAATATAGAGATCTGTGACTTTGGTTCGATCCTCAAACGTCCGCCATTCGCTATCTGAAACGTCTTTCGGCTGGGGTGGCAGCCCGGTATCCATTTGCAGGACCCGGCCCGACGCCTTGTCCTCCAACGCCTGCTTAATCGCGGGCAAGGGATGGTTCCACTTGGCCTTTTCGAGCGCCCAGTCACGATGGGCAGGGATCATAGCGGTGAATTCACGCGCATAGGTGCCAACGCCCATCCACCCCAAGTTTGGGTACTTGCTGGACCGCTCGCCATTCAGCGTCGCATTATGGCTACCGTGGTGGCCGACTTTGTAGAGCACAATGCGGCCTAGAAGATCTTTGGCGGTTATTTTCGCGCCGTCATCTGTAGCGTTCTTGCCGTCTTCTATCCAATAACCGTCGTCCCAAGAATTCCAATTACCATTCTGGGCATCGGCAGCAAACAGCAACACCTTGCCCGTATCTATCAACTCGAAGGCCAAAACTAAGCTGGTATTATTGATGCCCCGGTTCAACTTCAGCGCAAATGATTCCGCAGCAAAGAGCCATTCCTCATCAATACGGCGCCACTCGGCGTTTGAGGCGACCGTATCGCCTTCATCGACTAGAGGTCCGTCGCCATAGTGGTTCCGGAAGAATTCGTTCAAAGCCTTAGCTTTCGCTTTGTTCTCCCTGCTGTCAGCAATGTCCGGACGGTCAGCGGCGAAAGCTTCGTCTTTAGATATTCCATACTCAACAGCGAAGGGGGCGCCTGACCTGCTTGCAGTGCTCTGGGTGGCAGCGGCAAAAAAGGAAAGCGAGCTACCCGCAGCAATTTCATGACCAGGGAAAGAAGCATCACCTTGAGGATCTTCGTCTTTCAGCAGTGTCTCTTTCTTGGGTGGCCCCAATGCAAAAACCCTGACACCCTTAACGCCCGGCACCTCCATAATCCGATCATGGGGCAGAATATACTCAATCAGTCGAGCCGCCTTCTTGATCTTCTCCATCGCCTGCTTGTTCTGCGATTTTGCAGGATCCGACGTTGATCCAGCGCCGAATCCCATCGACAGCGCCTGGACCGGAACCTTCGGCATTTCTTCCTCACCGCCAAGTTCAAGCATCAGCAACTCGTCCAACCGGGCTACTGCACCTTTTGCAGCATTCCCGGCCAGCCCACGCAATTGGTTCCGGGCTCCCAGAAGTCCCAGCAGTTGGTCATTGTGACGTCGCCTGAGCTCGTTAGCATCTTTGTCTTTTGGGTTTTCCGTCCAAGCAAACCAAGCTGTGCCAATGTCGAAGTCTTCGAACTTGCCCAGCGCATTCACATGATCTTGGTGCTCGTGGGTCACAGCTAAAACGTCCAGCTTTCCTTTAGTGACAGCCTTGATGTCCTTAACAACATCATCCGCAGTCACCTTTCGTCCGTTTATAGTGATCTGTGACCCCGGTTTGTAACCGCAGTCGATCATCACATAAACTGGATCGCCACCGTCGTTGCGAGGGAAAGCTAGTAAGAAGCAGTCGCCATGGCCCTGGCGGTACATGCGTATAGCGACTCCATTTTCGGGTGGCTCCATTTTATCTACCGCAGTGCGATTGGTGTTTCGACGTGCCATGACCTCACTCCTCGTCATGTTCATGCAGCAATGCGAAGGGCTCGTTGCGGTAGGGATCAGCCTCTTCACTCAAACTCAAGGGCCCGCGGTCAAATGCATGGTGTAGGGGAATTTCCTCGCCGGTTAGCCAAGCCCGCATTCGCGCCAGTTCAACATCGTTGGAGATGGTTCCGGGAGTTCTGATCACTGAGTAGATATCCAGTGTCTCGGGATTGAGAAAAAACGTGCAGCCGGCACGGTAAGTGAAATCGCCACGATACGTCCGATCGTGAATCTGGCCAGGCTTATCCATCACTTGCTGCTCATCGTTATCGAAAAATCCTCGCCGACGTTGCAATACCTCCACAACTAGCGAGACTTCGCCGGTCAATTCATAGGGCCGACGCAAAATCGGGCGCACAGCATGAACTTCAACCGTAGGGTTCCCCCGCGAATTCCGATAGACGGTGGGCGGTGCAATATTCGGATCCAACTCTAAGTTCAGAACGCTAGCAACTTCTTCATTCTCAGGATCGTTTAGCCAAGCCCATATCGGGTATGTACTGTCTTGCGCCGATGCCCAAATGGCTTTTCGGTCTCCCCAACCCTTAATAGACTGTATCTTCCGGCGGCGTCTGGGTTGGCTTTTACGGCCACTTCGTTCGCTGGGCGCATCTTCCTCTCCGGTTTCATAATAACCTTGATGAAGGAGGCGCTTGTGTTTGCTATAGTTTTCGCGGTACTCGCGCCTTCGACTCGATAGCATTTGCGCATCCGGAGTGCGTTTTTTTGTTTCGCCGTCGCCGGTCCCTTGCATTTCTCGCAGATCGTGTTTGGCGCCCGCTGTCGCGTATTCGTCCCAGATCAATGCATCTACCGACATTGATCGTATCCCGGCTGGGGCTATCCCCCACTCTCTAAAGCTCTGGACAAAAGCAACACGGCAATCGTCTGGATCCTCACGATTGAATTCCCAATCCGCAGTTACGACTGCCCTTAGGTAGTCACCGAAAGTCAAGTCAACCGGAGGGCAATAGTCCAAACCACGGATGCACATCCGGAGGATACGGGCAGCAATTTCCCGAGCTTCGCCAGCCAAACAGCCAACCAAGTCTGGGTGAATTGCTCCGTCCGGCAGTATCCCAGTGCCTCCCGTAGAAAGGCGGAAGAGATCCGCGACCCGATGGTGATAAACTAAGGTAAACGCGCGGAAAACGGCAGCTACCAAGATCGCACCGCGCGCATGAGGTTCGTAGATCCCCTCCAAGGCCTTAGGATCTGGTAGGCGCGGAATCCAGTGACCTGTTTTAGGATCAAGTCCGCCTAACGCATCGTGCAATGCAGTACCGCGCCCAGTGGCTCTGCCAAACTGCTGAGCGAGTTGAGCAAGCAGGTTTTCCCCGGCTAGATCACCTCGAGTCCTTGAAATCTGACTTTCAAGGACCCCTTCGTAAGAAAACCTCTGAAAAATTGCCACAACGTCTGCGAAAGCTTCGTGGAACGCGTGCACATCTGGATTTGATGCCTCATTGAAGCGCGGATGGATACCATCTAAAAGCGCATGGCTCATCTCGTGCACGATAATATCGTGACTCAAACAGGTGAAAACCGTAGTTCCGGGAGTGTTCTTTTCGTCCTTCGATGTAACTGGAAAGTACCCGAACAAAAGCGCTTTCTTCGAAGGGCTGTAAAACGCATTCTGCGCCCGCAACGCATGCGAATAGATCCGCAGTCTCTCGACGAACTGCTCGCGATATTTAGGCTCGCGAATTATATTATTTGCCCAAAAAACTTTCCGCCCGAACGCCTTCTCGAAGTGGTCAATCGTAGCCATCGCTACAGCGTAGACCATTTGCTGGTGAAATTGCGGATTGGTCTCCGATGCGGGTAGTCCGTTTTGTCCGAGTAAATTGCGGTCGTTGAGATCAACAGGTTTGTAAAAAAGTTCGCTCGCAGGATCAAAATCAATTACTTCTATGTATTCTCCAATTGGTCCCGGTTGCAGACGGCTTTCCCCATCCTCATCAATCTCCCATGGAACACTAATTGTGATCTCATTTATTCCCCAAGTTGCAATATCGGACGCAAGACTAGGATCGAACGAATACACCCGCAGACAACGATTTCTTGGAATATGTTTTTCCATGCAACCGCTCCCCAGCATGTTGATGAAACCAAAATAACACAACCATAGATATTATCAATTTAGGTAAGCACGTCTTCACCCGTGAAGCGTCCGTACAAATTGAAAAATCCGGACCATAGCGAGTGTATCGAGCTTGCAGTATTCCAAAAGCGCCTTTCGCAGTAGCGCGCGCTTTTCCGGATCGCCTTCGTTGACCATCTTGTTCCAGCCATCCATTGCCGCAGTTCCGTCGGCAATCTCCATCCCCTCATAACTAAGTTCCGGAACGACAACGGGAAGGACCTTCTTGATGGATGTCGATCCGTTGAAACGGATATCGACATACCCCGTCTTGAACACGTCCATCAGATCGACAGTTCGCTCGACAAGACCTAGGAGGAAATCTGCCTTGTCAGGAAAGGCTTCGGCCATCTCCTTGTTTCGTGTGTTCTCGAAAGCCCTGTTCCAGGTAATGACGGAGCCAGTCGCACCAATAGCCCCTTCCAGAGCCTCCACCAATGGACGTGGTTGCTCTGGCCGATCCGCCAGATACTCCACATGTTCGAACCCTCCGTCCTCCTGGAGGACATGAAGGGAAAACTGAAAGGGAACCTGCTCCTGGGGCCCTGCGCCATCAACGATTGGAACGGCAGAAGCGTATGTCTCGTAGTCGAGGAAATAGAGTGGGTATTTCAAAACACCAATGAAGTTTTCAATGTCAGCCAAATCGATATACGGAGCACCTGAAATGTAGGCCTTAATAATCGGCTGCTGAAGCCTAGTGACCTCATCAAGTTGGATTTGATCCAGAGCGAAACGGCCATCCGCAACGAAGGACGCAAGTTTGGCACCAGACAATCGTGGGAGAGCGTAGATGGAACGCTCCGGGATTCCCGGATTGAAGTAATCGAAACTGTCACAATGGTGAGAACGGCTGAAATTCAGACAGGTGCATGAACTCTCGTCGATCGTGGCTTCTCCTAAAAGAGAGAGCGCATCCTCAATTTGCTGTTCGGTCTCCTCGATCAGCCCCTTAACGCGTGCGGTCTCATCTGCAAAAATCAGAAGCCCAGCGGGATCTATCTCGCCGTCCCGGATGTAGTCCTTGTTCAGATGTACGATGAAGATGTTTCTGACTTCGCGACCAGTTTTGGCGACAGCGATCGCCTGAAACGCCGCGTCCTTCAGTTGGTTGTGAGGGTTGCTGTCCTTAACGCTCGTCGAAGACTTGATTTCGAATATATCGATGGATCCGTCTTCGTGTTTGCGTAGCATGTCCGCTCGAGCATATAGCCCCTCCCCCGTCTCGAATACGTCTTGAAACGAATAGGCGTCAGCATCCGGTCGGGATTGCACCAACCGCTGCACGTAGCGCTCAACCTCATAGCCTTCTCGAGCCAACTTCTTAGCATATTCGGACTGCTCACCCTCAGGATAGACATCTGGCTTGCGTTGCTTGAGCCAGAGCGACTTTGGGCAGTTGAGATACTGTATGAAGTCTGTTTTCGAAAGCATTGAACCACTCAGGAATTTGCTCAAATACATTATCACGGGCAATTGATAGAAATTTCAATTACTGATTTAATTCCTCTGTCATTCACCAGGATTAAGCCGACCAAATCGAGGGTGGACAAATGGGGAAGAACATCGTCGTTTGCTGTGATGGCACTGGAAACCAGATTGAAAATAATCTCTCCAACGTTCTGAAACTTTTCCGTGTCTGCCGCAAACATGAAGAGCAGCGCGTCTATTACAACGCTGGCATTGGAACAATTGGCTCCAGCGATGCATGGGCCCGATACCGCCAAAACGCAAAGGCCGTTTTTGAACTGGCCACAGGGTATGGCCTGGATGACGATATCCTTGCTCCATATGATTTCATCTGCCGCAATTATGCTGACGGCGATCAATTATTCCTGTTCGGCTTCAGCCGTGGAGCTTACACAGCACGAGCACTTGCAGGCTTCATCCATATGGTCGGGCTCATTCCTATCGACCAGCTAAATATCGCGAACTACGCCCTTCGTGCCTACAAACAAGCCAGTCTTGAAGGCGACTTCACCGTGCCTTGGCACTTTGCAAAAGTATCTGGTGCCAAACCTGCACGTATCAAATTCCTCGGTGTCTGGGACACGGTGGCCTCTGTCATTGTCCCGCGCCCAGATCGTCTGATCCCCCAACTGCTCACCCTACCCTACACACGAAATAACCCAAGCGTCGAAGTGTTCCGCCACGCAATGGCGATTGACGAAAGGCGGCGAATGTTTCGGCTCAATCGCTGGGAGGAACCGCAGCCTTTCGTGAAAAATCCCTTCGACAAAAAGGCTGAACCTGTTTCCCAGGACATAAAACAGGTTTGGTTTGCGGGATGCCATTCCGATATCGGAGGAGGCTATCCGGAAGAAGAGAGTGGCTTGGCAAAATTCCCCCTCGACTGGATGCTTCGAGAGGCGATAGCCCATGGCTTGAAAGTCAATCCTGCAACCCGAAACTACATCGTTCTTGGCAAAGCGCGAATGGGCTCAAGTGTACGCTATACAAAGCCGGATCATTTGGCAGATGCGCATGACTCCCTCACTGCGGGCTGGCGTCCCCTCGAGTATCTCCCGAAATCTGCAAAATGGATGGAATGGACTCGGCGGAAATTGGCTGGGATGTACCTGCCGCTTGCAGAACCACGAAAAATCGAGGGGACGGATAGGAAGCCACTCATTCATACGTCCGTTGTCGATCGGATGAATGAAACCGATTATAGGCCTGAGAATTTTCCGACGGATTTCGATACCGAGTCATAAGTATGAAACGGGTCACTACCCTCACCCCATAGCCCTCGCATGATGATCACGTCTGATTGAGTGCATATCTATTTTTGACATCAGCCAAAATCCGGCGCCATATGACTATTCAGGGCCGTTATCAGCCTTAAAGAGCCATCGAAAGCGTAGCGCGTACATTCTCTTCAGGGCCTCGAGAACAAACATGCGCTCTGACTGATGGAATGTCCAAGCTTATGCAGCTGAACTTGACAGCGCAGGCCTATGAATAGCCTTCAAGAATTTTCCAAGCCTTCTGATAAGTGGGGCCAGATGGGCCGACTGCGCGCTGCCAATCTGCATCTGTCAAACCACTGAGAGTAGTGCGGATAGACCTAAGTCCACCACCAACGGTCTGCTCGGCCAGATAATCAGCAAGTGGCTGGGCAGCATTTCTCGGAACCCCTAGGAGGCGCAGGTCGATGGCCATATCAGAGTTTACGCCATAGAAGATGCGCGACGGGAGGTTCCGAAAGTGCTTCTGCTCGGCCTCGGTCATGCCATCGAGTGCATCGCCAATCGTCAGGCTCTGGATCGCGGAGAGACCCCAGGATGCCGTTGAGGTGAGACGGCCATATACAAGCCGGCAAGCTTTAGAGATCGCCGCAGTCGCGTCATCGCCATCGCCTGAGAAATAGGCTTCCGCCAGATCAGGGAGCGACGCGCCTTTCACCCAGTCTTTGACGATACGCGCCAGCTGATCCTCCCCCTTTGAAGTGGTCCGCCGTTATGTTTAGGAAAACGGAGGATCAA
>NZ_CXWE01000010.1 GCF_001404515.1 Roseibium album | reverse complement strand
CAAGGCCAACGCCGCCTACGCTTCCCTTCCTTCATTACCAAATTGTCAAAGAACCGAGGAAAAACCTCAAAAGGCAAAACCAAAATCACAACAAAAACAAGCCTTAACCGAACCTCTCGACCCGGCCAACAAAGACCAATTTTCTGGAATTAAGGTCACAAAACCCTGCCGCCAGCGACATCGCCGCCGTCGATGAGCGCGGTTATACGCACCACATCTTATAACGTCAACAGGCTAATTGAATTTTTTTGGGAAAAATTTCCCTGGTGCCCCACCGGTGGATATTAACCATCTATTAGCTAATTCAGAACCGGGCGCCATGCTCAGCCGATCGGTGAATTTCCGAAACCCATCAGCCGCTGGCCGGCGTCGACAACAAACGTATGTCCGCTCACCTGTTTCGCATCGACCAGGTACTGCACCGCACCAACGATGTCATCCGGTCCAAGCCCGGGCCCGAGGGGTGTCAGGTTCTGCCGGCTGTCAAAGTTCTCCTGCGTCTGGTCACTCGGAAGTATGAGCCCCGGTGCGATGGCGTTGACACGGATCTTCTTCGCCCCAAGCTCAAAGGCCGCGAGCCGGGTCGCCCCTTCCAACGCAAACTTGCCACAGAAATAACTGAACCTTTCAGGTGATGCCGACAGCATCTGAGTGTCCAGCATGTTCACGATCGACCCGGTTTCGGGCAACGGATCCTGATTGGCAAAGGCCTGCATCAGAAAGACCGGAGCCGCCGCATTCACGTTCATCAGGAATTGCCAGCTTTCATGGGTCAGGTCGTGAAGGCTGTCCGTATTGAAAGCAGACGCAGAATTGACGAGGACCGAAACCGGGCCGCCAAGTGCGGCGGCAGTTTCGGCAATCAGTTCGCCTGCAAGTTCGGGCCGGCTCAAATCCTTCTGCAGCAGAACTGCCTGACCACCAGAAGCGCGGATCTCATCATGAAGTTCCTGAGCGCCACCAACCGACGAATTGAAATGAAGTCCGATCGCGTATCCCTTGTCGGCAAGACCCTTGGCAATGGCCTTGCCGAGGCGCTTTCCCGCTCCTGTTACCAACGCAATGTGATTTGATGCCATAGTCGTTCCCCCAGTTTGTGTCAGGCAAAATCCTGCAGGTTCAATACCGGCTGCACCCTTGAAACTTCATGACTGCGCACAAGATTGGCCTTCGACAACACCGCAAGCGTCGCAGCACTGGTCTGCGCAACACGTACCTCGTCGCGAAACAGGTAAACCGCTCCAGTCAGCTGCACCGTCACCGGCCAGCCAAGGGCACGCAACCGGAAAGACTGCAGAATGCTGTCTGTCTGATAGCGGATCCTGTCCGGGCCATCGGGCAAATGCAATGCAAACCCAAAACCCGGGTCCACCCAAAGACGCTCCACGCCCGCATCGGTCGCTATGCCGATCCGCTCCCTGAAGAAAGTCAGCTGATGATCAAAAATGTCTTCCGCCGGTGGCAGGTAGTCGCCGGACCTTGCATTTTCTCCCGGTGTATAACAGAGAACGACACCTGCCTGATGAGAAGCTATGGCTTCATAGAAGGCCGGGTCATCGACACGGCCGGTCAGATTGACAACACCTGCACCTGCTTCCAGCAGCGCCACGCCGACCTCGGGGTGATAGGTTTCGACCGAAACCAGAATGTTCTCCTCTGCGAGAGCCGTAACCACCGGGCGCATCCGGTCTATCTGCCGCTCGATGGATACGATGTCGGCCGTATCGCCTGTCGACTCGGCCCCGATATCGACCATTGCCGCACCTTCAAGCGTCATCCGCCGCCCTCGATAAAGCGCCGCTTCAAACGTGTGACAGACGGTTTCACGATAGGTGCTGTCCGCCGAAAGGTTCAGGACACCCATCTGGTAGGTTCTGTCTTCGAACCTGCGGCCGAATTTCGGAAAATCGAATGTTCTGACGGGGGTTTCGAGAGCGTCGCGATACTTGAGCCAGAGCGGCAGAATGCGATCTGCAGAAATCATGAAGGCAGGTCTCCGGATGGTTCGGCTTTGGTTTCAAAAGCCCGGGGTCACAAAGGAAGGGTGCTTTGCAATGCAAGTCAATTCAAGCCTTCTTGCGCGTGACCCGAATGCCTACCCCGCCGGCGTCTTCGAAAATATCGGGTTTGGTCACCTTGACCGTGACACGTGAGGCGAGCGGATTTGACAGCACAAACTCTGCAATGGCTTCGGCCCATTCTTCCACGAGCTCGACATGCCCGCCACGCTGCGCCTTGTCCTGTATGAAAGTGACCGTGTCCGCATAAGAAACATAAGTTCCGCTCTCCCGCACGACACGCCTGTAACCGGCCACTGTCTCGATCTCGACATCGAAGCGGACCGCCTGACTGCGCCCCTTCTCGCTATCAAGTACGCCGATTTCTGCCGGCACCAGCAGATTTTCGATCAGGACCACATCCGGACCGTCTTCAACGAGGCCGATCGACTTCACCGGGCTTTCAGTCATCAAACTTCCTGTCCTTCGGAACTTGCTTCAGGTTTCAGGACATGGATGTAGCCGGTAGCGGGCGCAGGTCAAGTCACCTGCCGCAACCGGTCGTCTCGTCAAGAGCGCAGGTTGTCAATGGAATCCACCGCACGGATCACGCCGCGCAGTTCCGCCAGACCCTTGAGCCGTCCAATTGCCGGATAGCCCGGTGTGGAGGCTCCGCTCAGATCGTTCAGGATCCGATGCCCGTGATCCGGCCGCATGGGAATGCGTTTTCCGGATCCTGCTTCCATCCGGCGCAGCGCCCGGATGATTGCAACCATATCAATGTCACCGCCAAGATGAGCGTCTTCGTAAAAGCTGCGCGGATCGCCCTCCCGGCGAGTTGCCCGCAGATGGGCGAAGTGAATACGATCGCCCATGGCCTCGACGATCGCGGGGAGGTCGTTGTCCGGGTGCACACCGAGCGAACCGGTGCACAAGGTAAATCCATTTGCCGGGGAAGCATTCATCGACGCTATTCGCTCCAGATCCGAAAGCGTGCTGGCAATGCGCGGCAGTCCGAACAGGGGGCGCGGCGGGTCATCAGGATGGAGCGCAAGGACGACACCGGCATCCTCGACCGCTGGAATGACCGTCTCCAGAAAATTCCGAAGATGCTGAAAGTGTTGTTCGCGTCCGATGTCCCGATAGGCGGCAAGCCGGTCCCTGAAGGCATCGAGTGTGTAACTTTCTTCTGATCCGGGGAGACCTGCAATGATATTGGCAGTCAACCGGTCCCGGTCCTCATGCGAACAGGCGGCAAGGTAGGATTGGGCTGCGGCAATATCGCCGCTGCTGTAGTCAACTTCGGCGCCATCCCTTTCCAGGATGAAAAGGTCGAAGGCCGCATAGGCGGCGAATTCAAACCGCAAGGCGGTGGCGCCACCCTCCAGACAGTAGTCGAGATCGGTGCGCGTCCAATCCAGGACCGGCATGAAGTTGTAGCAAATGGTCGTGATGCCCTGCCGGGCAAGAGCGTTTGCGGTTTCCGCCCAATTCCGTGCCCAGCGTTCCCAGCCAGGCGCACCGGTCTTGATGTCCTCATGAACCGGAATGCTCTCGGCGACCTGCCAGGTCAGACCCGCATCCTCGATCATCTGCCGACGCGCCGCGATTTCTTCCTCCGGCCAGAAAGTTCCGTTCGGGATTTCGTGCAATGCAGTCACGATGCCGGTTGCACCGGTCTGACGAACGTCATTCAGAGAAATCGGATCGTGCGGTCCGAACCAGCGCCAGCTTTCGATCATCGCCTTATTCTTTCTATTCGTGCTCTTTAAGGTGACGCGACCGTGGGCGTATAGAGATACCCGTCAAATTCCGGATCTCCGACATCGGAGAGTTCAAGAAGGGTCAAGCGCACATTTTCAAGATGCTGCCACATGGCAAGCCGGGCCTGTTCCGCATTGCGATGACGCAAGGCCTCCAGAATGGCGGCATGGTCGTCCAGCCAACTTGTCCGGTAACTCAGGTCGAAAATCCGATCGTGCAGCCTTGCCCACATGGGGCTGTTTTCCCGTTTCTTCCAAAGCTCCTCGACATGATCGACGAGAACGCTGTTCTGGGTGGCCTCCGCGATCCGAAGATGGAATTGCCGGTCGGCGAAATAGTCCTCTTCGCCGTTTTCGATCGCCCTGCGTTCCAGTTCGAGCGTCTCCCGAAGCTTTATGATGTCACTTTTGGTAATGGTTGACGCGGCAAAACCCGCAATACTGCTTTCCAGCAGCTGCCGAGCCTGCAGCAGTTCAAAGGGACCGAAGTCGGACTTCTGGATGTTCAGCGAAATTTTTTCACCGGCTGCGACATAGCTGCCCGAGCCTTTGCGCACGTCGAGATATCCCTCGATCTCGAGCATGATGAAGGCTTCGCGCACAAGGGAACGGCTGATGCCCATTTCAAGGGAAATCTGCCTTTCCGTCGGAAACTTGTCACCGGGCCGGTACCCTTCCTCCGCGATCCGCCGTGCCAGGGATTCGGCAATTTCCTGATATCGGCGCTTTGAACCATCGCTGGTCATGAAGCCTTCCTTGCACTCTTCGCGTCCGCAGCAATCTTCCGATAGTAATCCGCCAGAATATGGAACGCTTTTTTCTTCGTCTTTTTGTCGGCCGCAATCAGCCCCTTGTGATTATATCCATTTTGAAAGATGTTTTGGCGCCGTTCCACTCGGAAATCATAAAGTATCCACGGCGACATGCCCTTGACGTAGTCCAGTTCCCGCAAGGTAGCGATCTGCCTGCGATAGACTTCGGCCATGTAGTCCTCGCTGAAGAGGCCGTTTTGCGGACCTTTGACGCCAATCACGCCATCAGCGCCGGTCTCGGAAATCACGACCGGCCGGTCCGGATCAGAGTTCCGGCCGATCTCCGCAAGGTCATCGAAATTCTCCTCGTACCAGCCGTAGTATTCATTGAGGCCGATGATATCGATATGCTCTGCGAGCCGATCCTCAATGCAGTTGTTTGCGTGATTGACGAGACAGGCAGCCGATGTCAGGCGGGTCGGATCGAGTTGAACAGCCCTTTCGGCCAGTCCCCTCATGAATTCGAGCCTGGCGTCCGTATCCGGGTTTTCGTTGCCAACCGACCAGATGATGACGCTTGCGCGGTTCCTGTCCCGCTTGATCAGCTCCATCAACTGGTTCTCCGCGTCCCGATAGGTAGCGGGATTGGCAAAGTCGATCGCCCAGTAGACCGGGATCTCTTCCCACAGGAGAAATCCGAGCTCATCGGCCAGTTCCGCCGCGCGCTCGTGATGCGGATAGTGGGCCAGGCGCAGGTAATTGCAGCCAAGTTCCCCTGCATGTTCGAAGCGCCGGCGCAGATCTTCCTCGGTCGTCACCTTGCCCAGGTCGGCATCGTCCTCATGCACCGAGATTCCGCGCAAGAACAGAGGTTCACCATTTAGCAGGATCTCGGTGCCCCGACGCTCGATCTGGCGAAAACCAACGCGATCTGCGACCTTATCCTCACCGAATGACAGGACCGCCTCGTAAAGCATCGGATCATCCGGGCTCCAAAGTCGCGGGCGCGCGGAGATTTCGATGCTGCCCTTGCCGTCCTCGACGGGAATTGTGCAGTCAATAACGAGATCCGGGATCGACAGTCGTGCGACACCCGACCTGGTGCCACATGTGGCTATCTCGGCACGAAGGCTGGAATAGGTACCGTCGGGCACAAGATACAGGAAGAAGTCCCTGATCAGATCTCTTGGAGTTTCAAAGTATCGGACGTCTCGATAAACGCCGCCGTAATTGAACCAGTCGGTATTGCGCATAGGCACCCTGTCCAGGGTACGGGTATTGTTGACACAGGCCATTATCCAGTTCCGGCCCGGGCGCAACTTGCCGGTCAGTTCAACGCAAAACGGCGTCGACGCACCGTAGTGATTGCCCAGAAATTCGCCGTTCAGGAAAATCTTGCAGTCATAACTCGCAGCTCCGAAATGAAGGAACTGGCGCCTTGTTTCGTCAATGTCTTCAATATCGAGCGTGCGCGTATACCAGGCGCTGCCTTCAAAAAAATACCATTTGTCCTTGAGCATGGCCCAATTGGAGGGAACCGGAACGGTCTCGCCCATGTAGGGGTCGTAATCCCAGGGCTCGCAGCGCTTCTCCGGTGCTTCCGGCAGCATGGAAAACCATTTCTGCCGGAGGCCGGTGTCCAGTAGATCAACGCAAAAATTCCAGTCGCCGTTGAGACTTTCAGATGCCCGCCCGCCCATGAAGATCAGGCCGTCGTGCTTCAAGGACTGTGTGTTGAAAGGAACATCATAGTCTTCATCATGAAGCGCCTGCAGCGCATTGTCGGCGAGTTTCGAGCGTTCGAGCATCTATCCTGTCTCCAGCCTGGACCTTGCTTATTGCGGTGCGCTTGCCTTGATGCGGTCGATCAGGTCCGAAACGACAGCAGATTTCTCGGCCGCCTCCTGGTGCATCGGCAGGACAGCCTCGATAAACGGTCCCTTTTCAACTTCGATAAACTTTACACCGAGTTCGGTCTTCGCTGTTTCAACAGCAGCAGCGCTCATGGCATCCCACTGTTCGCGGTGGAAATCCATCGATTCGCGCGCGGCCTTGGTCAGTGCCTGCTTGTGCTCGTCGGACAACTCGTTCCAGGTCTTGGAAGATATCATGACAACCGAAGGGATCATGGTATGGCCATCATTTGAATAAACCTTTGAAACCTCGCCGTGACGCGCCGACGTCAGCGCCATCGGATTGTTTTCTGCACCATCCACGACACCCTGCTGCAGGGCGCTATAGAGTTCGCCCCATGCGATCGGTGTCGGGTTGCCGCCAAGAAGCTCCACCATACGGATCGCGGACGGGCTTGGCTGAACGCGGATCTTCATTCCCTTCAGGTCTGCCGGTGAATGGATTTCCTTGTTGGCATAGAAAGACCGCGCACCTTCGATGTAAAAGGCAATTCCGACAAAACCCTTGTCTTCGGATGCCGCCAGAATGTCTGAGCCGATATCTCCGCTCAAAACATCATAGTAATGGTCGGCATCCACGAAGATATAGGGCAGGTTGAGTGCGCCGTAGGATTCCTCGAAGGCTTCGAGTTCGGAGGCATTGGAGCGGGCCATGTCGAGGGAACCGTTCTGCATGAGTTCCATGGATTCACGCTGGGTACCGAGCTGCGCATTGGCGTAGATACGGATCTTCAAATCGCCGCCGGTCGCTTCTTCAAGTTTCTCCGCCATATGCTCCATGGATTTGTGCAGCGGATGATCTTCCGGGTTGTTGTGATTGAGACGCAGGGTCTTGGCGTTGGCAACCGAACCCATTGCGACAGCACCTGCGGCCAGAATGGCCGCGAGCTTTACAAACTTCATCATGATTTCCTCCCAATGCAGCCTGGCCGAAACTCTCCGCCCTGACTTGAACGGGATGCCGGCTGCGGTTTTCGCGGCAGTGACTGCCACGGATGGCAAATTGTTCGTCCAATTTCGCAAATCAGTCAACCTTTTTTACGAAATTGGTTGACCAGTTTGAGTTGATAGCGCATTTCTAGTGCTGCCGTGCCCCGCTACCATCTGCTCAAAATGGTATTGCAGGCCGGATTGGGAGGACAATCGTGAACACCATTACCAAAGGCGTGGATCTCGTGCTGCGCCTTGTCATCACCTTCGCATTTGCCGTTTTGGTCGCCTGCGTCATCTGGCAGGTATTCTCGCGTTACGTTCTGGAAAGTCCCAGCACCGTCACGGACGAAATGGCCCGGTTCCTGTTCATCTGGGTTGCGCTTCTCGGCGGAGCCTACACGCTCGGACAACGGAGGCATCTTGCCATCGACCTGCTTCCGCAAGTCACGAGTGGCAACGTCCGGCTCACGGTCAACGCGGCGATCATCTTGGCTATCGCCACATTCGCCGCGCTGGTGATGATCTATGGCGGCGTGGACCTGGTGAACCGGACGCTTTCGACCGGACAGGTCTCACCTGCCCTCAGGCTGCCCATGGGGCTCGTCTATATCGCGATCCCGTTTTCCGGAATCTGCATTCTCTACTATTGCCTGACCTTTCTGGCCGACCTCTTCCGGAGCGGACGAGGACCGAATGATCAGGAAGGTACACCGAAGGCCGGCGGCCCGCTGGACTAGAACGGGAACAAGGGAACAAAATGGATATTCAGTCTGTCCTCGTCCTGTTCGGGACATTTGCACTGCTCATGATGCTGGGCGTTCCGATTGCCTTTTCGATCGGTCTTTCGGCCTTTGCAACCTTCCTGCTGTTCATGTCTTTCGATCAGTCGGTCTATATCGTCGCCCAGCAGGTCGCCTCGGGTCTCGACAGTTTCACGCTGCTGGCGATCCCGTTTTTCATTCTTGCCGGTAACATCATGAACCGGGGCGGTATTGCGATGCGCCTGATCGAATTCGCAAAGGTGATCGGTGGACGGCTACCGGGCGCACTGGCGCACTGCAACGTCATCGCAAACATGATGTTCGGCTCGATTTCAGGTTCTGCGGTCGCCTCCGCCGCCGCCGTTGGTGGCGTCATGGCTCCCTTGCAGAAAAAGGAAGGATACGATCCGGCCTACAGCGCCGCCGTCAACATCGCTTCCTGCCCGACAGGTCTTCTGATCCCGCCAAGCTCCACTTTTATCGTCTATTCCCTGATCACCAACGGTACGTCCGTCGCCGCTCTGTTCGTTGCCGGATACATTCCCGGTCTCTTGATGGGGCTCAGCCTGATGGTGGTTGCCGGCATCATTGCAAAGCGGCGCGGATATCCGGTTGCAGAACGTCCGAGCGGTGTGGAAGTCGTCAGAAAGGCAGCTGATGCAATGTTACCGCTCGGCCTCATCGTGATCGTCATGGGAGGCATTGTCTGGGGTGTTTTCACAGCCACGGAAGCCTCCGCGGTCGCTGTTGTCTACACGCTCTTCCTGGCCGTGGTCTGGTACAGAGAGATCACCTGGAGAGAATTGCCGAGCATCATTCTGGACAGTGCGGTGACGACGTCCATCGTGCTTTTGATGATCGGGTGTTCGATAGCCATGTCCAAGGCCATGGCATTTGCCGATATCCCCTATTCGATCTCCGACGCATTGCTGAAGTTATCCGAAAACCCGATCGTTCTTCTGCTGATCATCAACATCGCGCTGCTCGTGGTCGGCACCTTCATGGACATGACCCCGGCGCTCCTGATCTTCACGCCGATATTCCTGCCGGTCGTCGAGGATCTTGGCATGGATCCGGTTCATTTCGGAGTGGTCATGACGTTCAATCTGTGTATCGGTATCTGTACGCCACCGGTCGGATCGGCCCTGTTCGTAGGATGCTCGGTCGGAGGAGTGAAGATTGGGCAGGTGATCAAACCGATGATCGGCTTCTACGCCGTCCTGGTTTCATTGCTTCTGGTGATCACATATTTTCCCGCGCTCAGCCTGTTCCTGCCGCGCGTTCTACTCGGCTACTAGGACGGACCATGAAATCTCTCAAGAGATGGCAATTTGCCGAGCGTACGGAAAGCAGCTTCACCCTGTTCGTCGAAGAGAGACACAGGTTCACCGTGACCGTGCTCGAACAGGATCTGGTGCGGGTCACGCTCCTGAAAGACGGAACATACAGGCTGAACCGGACCTGGGCGATCGCACCGGATCAGGACGTCCCTTTCGAAGGACGCGTGCGGACAGACACCAGCGGATTTTCCTGCCCGGAGTTTCAACTCGAGACAGATGAAAACGATCTCGTTCTGGAAACGGAATGCCTGCGCCTGACAATTGGCCGACCACTTTGCCTGACATGGGAAGCACGCACCAACGCTGACAGCGCCTGGCAGGAGATCGCCCGCGATCGTCCCCAGGATGCCTACATGATCGGGCGGAAGGATCATCGCAACCAGCATTTCCTTTGCCGAGACCCGGGCGAATTCCACTATGGTCTCGGCGAAAAATCGGGGCCGCTCGAACGCTCGGGGCGCCGCTTTGAAATGCGGAACCTCGACGCACTCGGCTACGACGCAAGAACCACCGATCCGCTCTACAAGCACGTGCCTTTCACGATCACGGACAAGGGTGAACCTGGTGCCTTTGGCCTTTACTACGACACGCTGGCGACCTGCTGGTTCGATCTCGGCAACGAAAAAGACAACTATCATCCGCCATTCAGAGCCTTTCGCGCAGCTGACGGTGATCTCGACTATTATTTCAGCTGGGCGCCAACCGTACTTGATGTCGTCAAGCGCCATCACTGGCTGACCGGTGGCACCGCATTCATGCCGCGATGGGGGCTCGGCTACTCCGGGTCAACGATGTCTTACACGGATTCGGAAAACGCGCAGGAGCGGGTGCAGTCGTTTCTGGACAAGCTCAGGGAAGAAGATATCCCCTGCGACAGTTTTCAATTGTCTTCCGGATACACCGCGATTGAAGGAAGGCGCTATGTCTTCAACTGGAACGCGGACCGTTTCCCGGATGTCGAAGCCCTGACCTCTGCCTACGCGGAGGCGGGGATCCACCTGATCGCCAACATCAAACCGGTTCTGCTGGACGATCACCCGCTCTACGGGGAAGCGGTGTCGAAGGGCCTTTTCATTCGTGACAGCGAGAGTGGCGCACCGGAACAGTCTCCTTTCTGGGACGGAACCGGTTCGCATCTGGACTTCACCAATCCGGAGACTGTTGCCTGGTGGAAGGCCAATGTGACCAGTAAGCTGTTGGCAAGGGGCATCAAAAGCTCCTGGAATGACAACAACGAGTACGAGGTTTGGGATGATGACGCCGTCTGCGCAGGTTTCGGTGAGCCCATTCCAGTCAGCCTCGTCCGGCCGCTGCATAGCCAACTGATGACCAGGGCTTCCTGCGAGGCACAGAAGCAGGATCAACCGGGTCAGCGGCCGTACCTGATTTCCCGCTGTGCGGCCCCCGGAACGCAGCGCTATGCCCAGACGTGGACAGGCGACAATTTCACAAGCTGGGACACCTTGCGCTGGAACATTCCGATGGGGCTCGGCCTCAGCCTGTCAGGCTTCTACAACATCGGTCACGATGTCGGTGGCTTTGCAGGACCACGGCCCGAACCGGAGCTGTTCCTGCGCTGGGTGCAGAACGGAATTTTTCATCCGCGTTTCACGATCCATTCCTGGAATGACGATGGAACGGCCAACGAAGCGTGGATGTACCCGGATCTCACGCCGCTCGTGCGAGAGGCACTCGCGTTCAGGGCAATGCTGCTGCCATACCTCTATACGTCATTGTATCTGGCAGTCAGCGAAGGCGAACCGATCCTGCGACCGTTGTTTCTTGATCACCCGAACGACCCGAACTGCCGCGAAACGGAATTCGATTTTCTGGTCGGCAAAGACCTGCTTGTTGCGACAGTTGTCGAAAGGGGAGCACGGGTCCGCCAGGTCACGCTGCCGGCCAATGACGATGGTTGGTGGTCCTTCGACGGACGCGGCTGGTATCCCGGCGGCCAAACGATTGACGTTCCCGTCGAGCTGCACACGATCCCGCTCTTCGTTCGTGGCGGCGCCGTCATTCCGATGGCAGCAGCCAACCCACGTGCTGACGCACAGTCAGACAGGACGCGTTCCTGGCGGATTTACCCGCAGCCGGAAGGTCATGGATTGCGCCATTCACTTGCCTATGATGACGATGGTGTATCGGAAGATGCGATCCATCAGAGGCACTCTCTCACCCGGTTTACGCTCTTCAGACAAAATGGCCGGGTTCACTTGAACTGGCAACGCTCAGGCAGTTGGAACCCGGCCTTTACCGATATCCAGCTTTGGCTTGCAGGAGACGAGAATCTAGTCGTCAATGATACGCTGCAGGCCTCCGGTGATTCCATTTCCCTTGACCAGAAGCAATAATGCCATGTCCGATCCGACTTTCCAGGTACAGAAAATCCCCTACGACCGTTCGATGCTGAGACCCAGGATCCTTCACATCGGATTCGGAGCCTTCGCCAAGGCGCATGTCATGGTCTACCACGACGAAGCGCTAAGGCTTGATCCGACCGATTGGGGCGTTGTCGCCGCACGACTCAATTCCGGAGCGGATGAACTCACGCTGCTCGATCAGGCTGGCGGCGTGTTCACGGTCGGCGAGATGTCGGATGACGACATCATGCTTCGCGAAATCGGTTCCGTCATCAGGACACTCCATCCCAAGCGGGACGGAACTTCCGCCCTGCTTGCGCAGATCGCGGACCCGGACATGAGTGTGATTACCCTGACGATTACCGAAAAGGGGTATTGCCTTGCCAATGGCCGCCTGGATCTGAACAACCCGGGTATCGAACAGGACCTTGCCGCTTCCGGCGATCCCGCAACGGCGATAGGCATCATTGCCAGGGGACTTCACCTGAGGAAAACCGCCGGTCTGGCTGGGCTAACGGTGCTTTCGTGTGACAACCTTCCCTCCAATGGTCGTCTTTGCCGGCAGGCAATTCTGGATTTCGCCGACCGTCTCGATCCGGAACTGGCCGCTTGGGTGGATGCAGAGTGCCGTTTCCCCAGTTCCATGGTCGACCGCATCACACCCGCCATGACCGATCAGTCGCAGCAGAAGCTTGAGACTGCGCTCGGCCGGCCGGACCCGAACGGTATTCTCTGCGAACCGTTTCGCCAGTGGGTCATCGAAGACAGCTTTGCCGGAGACCGACCGGCGTGGAACCTTGCCGGAGCACAATTCGTTGCTGAAGTCGCTCCCTTCGAGGAGATGAAACTTCGGCTGCTCAACGGAACACATTCCTTCCTTGCGTATCTTGGCGCGCTCGCAGGCAAGGAAACAATTTCGGACTGCATGGCAGACCCGGTCTTTCAGACCGCAGCGAAAAGACTCATGCTGGAGGAGCAGGCGCCCACGCTGGACGTTCCGGCCGGGATCGATGTTTCCAGTTATGGCGATGCGTTGATCGAACGGTTTTCCAACACGGCCCTTCGCCACAAGACGACGCAGATTGCGTCGGACGGCAGTCAGAAACTGCCCCAACGACTGCTTGCCCCAATCCGGCAACATCTCGAGGCAAATCGCGCCTGGCCGCTTGCGGCATTGGCCGTTGCCGGGTGGATGCACTATTGTCGCGGAAAGTCGGAAACCGGCGAATTCCTGCCGGTCAATGATCCGCTCGCAGCCAGGATCGCGGAATTTGCAACACAGTCCGATGGTCCTGAATATGTTAGCAACATGCTGACGCTGACGGCGGTCTTCGAAACCGAGGTGGTCGGAAGCCAGGACTTCACGAGCCGGATTCACGCTGCATACGCGCAACTTGAAACGGACGGGGTCGTCAAGTCACTTTCCACCTTGAGCTAGCAATCAGGACGTTTTCATGGCCGCCCCCTTTCTCGGACCGGATTTTCTCCTCGACACGCCAGCGAGCCGCCGCCTCTACCACGAGGTCGCATCAACGCTGCCAATCGTCGACTTCCACAATCACCTGGATCCGTCAGCAATAGCGGAAGATCGCAACTGGGACTCAATCGGCGAAATCTGGTTGGAGGGTGACCACTACAAATGGCGCGCCATGCGCTGGAACGGAATTCCGGAAAGTCTGGTGACCGGATCGGCTCCATTCCGCGAGAAATTCAACGCCTTTGCTGAAACAATTCCACATTGCCTTGGAAATCCGCTCTATCACTGGACCCATCTGGAATTGCGTCGCTACTTCGGTTGGGAGGGTGTTTTTGGGCCTGAGACCGCAGATGAGGTCTGGGAACTCGCCAACGACAAGCTTGCGAACCGCAGCCATAGCGCACGCAGCCTGCTTCGCAGCATGAATGTGAGTTACGTCGGGACAACAGACGACCCGTGTGATGACCTTTCCTTTCATGCAAGCGCACAAAACAACGCCGACCTGACGTTCAAAATGGCTCCGAGCTTTCGGCCCGACAAAACCCTGGTCCCGTCCGATGCCGGTTTTGCCGCGTATTGCCGCCGGCTCGAAATCGCTTCCGATCATGCAATAAGTCGCTTCGACGATCTCATAGAGGCATTGCTCAAGCGCCTTGACCACTTCATAACCCTCGGCTGCAAGGCAAGCGATCATGCCTTGAACGAAATCCGGCCGTTCTCGATTCGCGCTCGCAGTGATCTTGATGCCATCTTGAAACGCGGGATGGAGAGTGGGCCGATCTCCGTTCAGGATGAGGCCGATTTCAAGGCGGCTGTCCTGATCGAACTTGGGCAGGCGTACCGGGCGCGGAACATCGTGATGCAGTTTCACATTGCGGCCTCCCGCAACAACAACAGCAAGCTCCTTGGAAGCCTTGGACCCGATACCGGTGGCGATTCCATCTCCGATGAAGCCGTTGGCGGTCCATTGAATGCGCTTCTGGATCAGATCAATCGAGACAAGGGGCTCCCAAGGACCATTCTCTATTGCCTCAATCCGGCCTTGAATGAAGTTCTCGTGACAACCGCAGGCAACTTTCAGGATGGCTCCGAGCCCGGGAAGATCCAGTCGGGTCCGGCCTGGTGGTTCAATGACCAGCTGGAAGGCATGGAACGCCATCTCACGCAGGTTGCCCAAATGGGATTGCTGTCGCGGTTTGTCGGAATGCTGACCGATTCCAGATCATTTCTGTCCTTTCCCCGTCACGAATACTACAGACGCCTGGTCTGCCGGATCGTGGGCCGCTGGATCGAAGATGGCAGCGTTCCCGATCAACCGGAACTGACGGACGGCCTGATCCGGCGCATCTGTTTTGAAAATGCACGGGACTGGTTTTTGCCTTAGCCGCAAAGCGATAACGATTGCGGGACACGATTGCTGCTGTCCTTTCTTTGCCTTATCATCGGTTTTCGAGAGCCTGTTCGAGAGGCGAAAGCAGGCGAAGAGGGAGGAGAGCCTCGGCATGACAGTGACGCACGAGCCCTGGCTCGTCGCGCTTTCCCTGGTTATGGCCTTTCAGGGAAGCTTTGTTGGCCTGAGTCTGGCGGTACAGGTCAGAAACGCGGCCGACCCAAGGCGCCGCCTGCTTCTGGTCGGCGCAGCGCTTACGCTTGCTCTTGCCATCTGGTCCATGCATTTCGTCGGCATGCTTGCCGTCAAGTTTCCGCTGGGTGTCGATTTTCTGGTCCTGCCGACACTGTTGTCCTTTCTCGTCTGTGTACTGGTTGTCGGAGTTGCCGTTTTCACAGCCAGCAACCGACGTCTGACATCCGTCCGCCTCGGTCTGGCAGCCTTCGTCATGGGGGCCGGCATCTGCACGATGCACTATCTCGGCATGTACTCGCTGCATAAATCTCTGCAAATGGTACACAATCCGACTTATGTTCTGGCAAGTTTCCTGATCGCTTTCAATGCGGCCGGCCTTGCGCTCTGGCTGCTGTTCGGGCTCGGCAAACGTCCGCCGATCGTGATATCGGCTGCCGTCATGGCGCTGGCAATTTCGGCAATGCATTACACCGCGATGTCCGGAATGACCTACGAATTGACCCAAACGGCGGGTGGTTTGTCAGCGCCATCGCTCGGCCCCGGAACACTGGCGATATTCGTCTCTTGTGTCGCCTTCCTCGTTTCCGGTCTGTTTTTGCTTGCGCTCGTTCCGGCGGAGAATGCCTCGACCGCGGAGGCAAACGGCGGCGATGCTGAAGTTGACCTGGAATTCGAAACGGTTCCGAACACACACCAGCCCAATCACAAGCCGACCGAAGAAGCAATCAAGCGAGCTGCGACAGGTCTGCAGGCTGCAGCTTCATCCCCCAGGAAACCTTCGACCGCATCAAAACGGACCCTGCCAATTGAGCGCGATGGACAGAAGACGCAGATCGGCATTTCGGATGTAGCCGCCATTCATGCTGATGCGCACTACACCAAGCTGTATGACGGGCAGCGAGAGTATTTCTGTCCGCTGTCGATCAGCGAAGCCGAACAGTTGCTTGATTCCAAGATCTTCAAACGGGTTCACCGCAGCCACATCGTCAACCTGTCACGGGTCACCAGCTTCAAGCGTTCCGGTGATGGCGGCGTCCTCATTCTCGAAGGCACCGAAGCCCAATCCGTTCCGGTCAGCCGTTCCAGATGGGGCCGGATTCGCAATAGACTGACTGCGTTGGCAGACAAGCCTGAACAGCAAGGGCAGCCGGCTGCCGCACAATGACAACGCCCAATCAAACACCCCAAAAGCTTAGTGTGCGATGCAGCAATGCGTTGATCTTGTCGCCATTCGTGCAAATTGCACGAATGGCGATCAATTGAATTCAGATCCAATTCCATTCGAATTCAATTCCAATTCTCTCATCATTATCAGTGTCTAACCATTGAATTCCGCGAATAGCACCGTCGCAACTCATGAAAAACGTCAGCGTGTCTGACGCTTTTCATGTTCGATTTTCAGCGATCGATGTATTCCAGGATGCGATCGGTGCATGTGTGCTTGAGTGTGCAGCGCACCCCTCCCCAACCTTGAAACATGTGACATTCCGCCGTTCGACGCCAACGGCAATGCACGGATCGGCCGGTCCCTTGCCACTGGACGCAACCAGGCAGTGACCGGCATTCGGCCTGGAACAACCCAGGCCGTCAGAGGGAGGAGAAGAACGTGATCCCTGGTGAATTCACCTATCACCGGCCATCATCGGTGGCCGAAGCCGTTGCCATACTGGTGAGCCACGGTGACGAAGCGCGACCGTTGTCCGGCGGCCACAGCCTTATCCCCATGATGAAGCTGCGGATGGCCGCCCCGGAACATCTGGTTGACCTTGGCGGTATCGCCGACCTGAAAGGTATCAGCGAAGACGGCGGCACCATCACGATACGTGCCATGACCACCCAGCATGAACTCATCGAGTCCGATCTCTTGAGCGAAAAACTACCGATCGTCCGCGAGACCTCGCTGCTGATCGCCGATCCCCAGATCCGATACCTGGGCACGCTTGGCGGGAATGTTGCCAACGGAGATCCCGGGAATGACATGCCTGCCCTGATGCAGTGCCTCAACGCGTCCTATGTCCTGACAGGCCCGGATGGCAACCGCGAAGTGGCTGCACGGGATTTCTATGAGGCTGCTTATTTCACCGCGCTTGCGCCGGAAGAGATCCTGACCGCGGTGAAAATCCCGACACCCCCGGCCGGACACGGTTGGGCTTACGAGAAGCTGAAGCGCAAGGTCGGCGACTACGCCACCGCAGCCGCCGCCGTCATGCTGTCCATGTCGGGTGGCACGGTGACAAGCTGTTCGGTCGCCCTGACCAATGTCGCCGACACGCCGCTCTATGCAGCAGATGCCGGCGATATCCTCAATGGCTCGACCCTGGATGAAGCTACGGTTGCAAGGGCGGTCGCCGCCGCAGAAGCCATCACCGACCCAGCATCCGACGGACGAGGGCCAGCCGAGTACCGGACCAAAATGGCCGGCATCATGATGCAGCGCGCACTGGCACGTGCCGCAGAACGCGCAAGCGCATAAGACCGGGACCGAGGAAGAACACCATGAGCGATATCGAACAGATCCCGGTCACGCTGACCGTCAACGGCAAGAAGGTGCAACGTTTCGTCGAACCGCGCACGCTTCTGATCCACTTTCTGCGCGAGGAATTGAACATTACCGGCCCTCATATCGGTTGCGAGACGTCTCATTGCGGCGCGTGCACCGTGGAGATGAACGGAATGTCGGTGAAATCCTGCACGGTTTTCGCGGCCCAGGCCAACGGCGCGGAAATGACCACGATCGAGGGCATGGCCAATCCGGATGGAACACTGTCGGCCCTTCAGGAAGGCTTTCGCCAGATGCACGGACTTCAGTGCGGCTTTTGCACGCCTGGAATGATTACGCGCGCGCACACGCTGTTGAAAGAAAATCCGAACCCGAGCGAGGAAGAAATTCGCATGGGTATTGCCGGAAACCTTTGCCGTTGCACCGGATATCAAAACATCGTCAAGGCGATCCAGTATGCCGCCGAACAGCTCAATCAGCCTGAAACCCAGGAGGCTGCAGAATGAATGACATGACCCCGACACGGGAACAGCGTGAAGCCGCCCTGGAAGGCATGGGCTGCAAGCGCAAGCGCGTCGAAGACGTACGGTTCACACAAGGAAAAGGACAGTATGTCGACGACCTGAAGCTGCCGGGTATGGTGTTCGGCGATTTCGTCCGTTCACCTTACCCCCATGCGAAGATCACCAGGATCGACGCATCCGAGGCGCTGAAACTGCCCGGCGTGATTGCCGTCCTGACGGCAGAGGATCTGAAGGGTGTCAATCTCGCCTGGATGCCGACGCTTGCCGGTGATGTCCAGATGGTCCTTGCGGATGGCAAGGTGCTCTACCAGAACCAGGAAGTCGCCTTCGTCGTTGCCGAAGACCGTTACATTGCCGATGATGCGATCCAACTGGTTGAAGTCGACTATGAAGAACTGCCGGTCCTGACCGATCCGTTCAAGTCGATGGATAGCGATGCACCTGTTCTGCGTCCCGATCTTGAAGGCAAGATGGAAGGTGCGCACGGTCCGCGAAAGCACCACAATCACATTTTCAACTGGGAAGTCGGCGACAAGGACGAGACAGCAAAAGCCTTCGCGGAAGCTGATGTCACGATCAACGAGATGATCTCCTACCACCGCACGCACCCGTCGCCGCTGGAAACCTGCCAGTGCGTGGCGTCCATGGACAAGGTGAAGGGCGAGTTGACGGTATGGGGCACGTTCCAGGCTCCTCATGTGATCCGCACGGTTGCCTCGCTGCTCTCCACCATTCCGGAACACAAGATCCACGTTATCGCACCGGATATCGGTGGTGGTTTCGGCAACAAGGTCGGTGCCTATCCGGGCTATATCTGCTCTATCGTCGCCTCCATCGTCACCGGTGTCCCGGTAAAGTGGGTCGAGGACCGCATGGAGAACCTCTCCACGACGTCATTCGCCCGCGATTACCACATGACCACGGAAATCGCCGCCAAGAGCGATGGCACCGTGACAGGCCTGAAAGTGCACGTGCTCGCCGACCACGGCGGCTTCGACGCCTGTGCCGATCCGTCGAAATGGCCGGCCGGTTTCTTCAACATCGTCACCGGGTCCTATGACTTCCCGACGGCGCACCTGGAAGTGGATGGCGTCTATACCAACAAGGCACCGGGCGGTGTTGCCTACCGATGCTCCTTCCGCGTGACGGAAGCGGCCTACTGCATCGAACGGGGGATGGACATTCTGGCGCAGAAGCTGGAAATGGATCCGGCCGACCTTCGCATAAAGAACTTCATCAAGCCGGAGCAGTTTCCGTATCAGTCCGCACTTGGCTGGGAGTATGACAGCGGCGACTATCACACCGCCATGCAGAAGGCGATGGACACGATCGGCTACCGGGAACTCCGCGTGGAGCAGAAAGCCAAACAGGAGGCCTTCAAACGCGGAGAAACGCGCGAAATCATGGGTATTGGCGTTTCCTTCTTCACGGAAATCGTCGGCGCGGGCCCGTCCAAGAACTGCGATATCCTGGGTGTTGCGATGTTCGACAGTGCGGAAATCCGCGTGCATCCGACGGGTTCGGTAATTTCTCGTATGGGAACCAAGTCCCAGGGCCAGGGCCACGAGACGACCTGGGCGCAGATCATCGCCACGGAAATCGGAATTCCCGCCGCCGACATCATGGTCGAGGAAGGCAATACCGATACGGCACCATATGGCCTTGGAACCTATGGTTCCCGCTCGACACCTGTTGCCGGCGCTGCGATCGCCCTTGCCGCCCGCAAGATCCGCAACAAGGCACAGATGATCGCGGCACACATGCTGGAAGTCTCGGAATACGACCTTGAATGGGATGTGGACGGTTTCCAGGTGAAGGGCAATCCGGAAGCACGCAAGTCGATGAAGGAGATCGCCTGGGCAGCCTATCATGCTCCGCCGCCCAACATGGAACCGGGTCTGGAAGCGGTCAGCTACTATGATCCACCCAACATGACCTATCCGTTCGGCGCCTATTTCTGCGTGATGGATATCGATGTCGATACAGGTGTTGCCACGACCCGGCGCTTCTATGCGCTCGACGACTGCGGCACCCGCATCAATCCGATGATCATCGAAGGACAGGTTCATGGTGGTCTGACCGAAGCCTTTGCCATCGCGATGGGTCAGGAGATCCGTTACGATGAGACCGGCAACGTGCTCGGAGCGTCCTTCATGGACTTCTTCATCCCGACCGCCGTCGAGACCCCCCATTGGGAGACCGACCACACGGTGACGCCGAGCCCGCATCATCCGATCGGTGCAAAGGGTGTCGGCGAGAGCCCGAATGTGGGCGGTGTTCCGGCGTTCTCGAATGCGGTCAACGATGCCTTCCAGTTCCTGGGCAACACGCATATCCAGATGCCGCATGATGCCTGGCGCAATTGGCAAGCCGCAAAGAACCTCGGCGCGCACAGCTGAGTTCATCAAAGACGCCGCGGGCATTGCCCGCGGCGCATGCCTGGCTTTCAGATCCGGGATCAGTGCTTCGGACCCGACTGAGCCTGTACCCTGAACACACCAGATTGCAGCGGAACGGATGAGCAAAACCAGAGAACAATTGGCGGAAGCGCTCGCAGAGACCGGCTACCTGGCCGATGACGGACTTGCGACCGCGTTACTGTTGACCGGGATGCTGAACCGTCCGCTGCTTCTTGAGGGCGAAGCCGGTGTCGGCAAGACCGAGGTTGCCAAGGCACTCGCCAAACTGGAGAACACCGATCTCATCCGCCTGCAATGCTATGAGGGCCTCGACCGCTCCGATGCCATCTATGAATGGAACTACCAACGGCAACTTCTTGCAATCAAGGCGCGCGAAGGGTCAGGCGACGATGCTGACCAGGTTGAGGAAGCCGTGTTTTCCGAGAAGTATCTCCTTGAACGTCCCCTGCTTGCCGCGATCCGGCAGGCAAGCCCGCCGGTTCTCCTGATCGACGAAGTCGACAGGGCCGACGAGGAATTCGAGGCTTTCCTGCTGGAAGTCCTCTCGGACTATCAGGTGTCCATTCCCGAGCTTGGCACCGTCCATGCCACAAGTATTCCTCGTGTCGTGCTGACATCCAACGGCACGCGCGAACTCTCCGACGCCCTTCGCCGGCGATGCCTCTATCACTATGTCGACTATCCGACACCTGACAGGGAAGCGCGCATCCTGCTTGCGCGTGTCGACGGCCTTGATGCCTCGCTTGCTCTTCAGATTGCCGAGCTGATGGGCAAGCTTCGAAAGGAAGACCTGACGAAAGTGCCAGGTGTCGCCGAAACGATCGACTGGGCGGCAGCACTGCTCGGACTTGGTGCCGGAAACCTTCATGAAAACCGGGAGCTGGTGTTCGACACGCTCGCCTGCGTGCTGAAGACACGTGAGGATCAGACGCGCGTCACACAGGAAGTTACCGATCGGCTTCTGGGCAAGGTGGCCTGACGTGATGACCACGGCAAGTCCAGAAACGCACGAGGACATCGGAATTGTGCTGCGCCTGCGACTTGCCGGTTTTGTCCGCTCGCTCCGGGACAGCGGCTTCAAGGTCGGGCTAGCGGAGACAGGCGACGCACTTGCACTATTGCGGTCACCGCTCATGCGAAAATCCCACAATCTCAAGGGAGCTTTCCGCGCCCTGTTCTGCGGTCGATTGTCGGACTGGAACACATTCGACGACCTGTTTGATGCCTACTGGTTCGGCAAAGGTGTGAAGTCGGGTGTGAAAGTGTCCGGCAGCAGTTCGAAAAAAAGCATGAAGACGATCCGCGAACTGATGGATGCACAGGGTTCAAGACAGGACACGATCGCCGGCGATGTGGAGCGTCAACCAGGCGAAGAAGATGAAGACACGGACGACACGCCCTCCGGCAGACGCGAGGGCGCCAGCATCGCCGAAAGTCTCGGACAGGTCGATTTCCGAAATCTTCACGATCCCGAGGCCGCTGAAAAGGCGCACGAACTTGCCGAACGGCTGGCAAAATCCATGCGTGTCCGGCTAACGCGCCGTGACAAGCAGAGACGGAAAGGACCCCGACTTGATCTTCGCCGGACCATCCGGCATTCGATCGCCCATGGCGGAACACCGATCGAACTCATCCGGAAGGGTCCACGCCACCGGCAACTCAGGCTGGTGATCCTGCTTGATGCTTCCGGATCGATGAATAACTACACCGCTGTCTTCACCCGCTTCGTACACGGCATGCTGGACAATTTCCGGGAAGCCGAGGCTTTCCTGTTTCACACCCGGCTTGTTCACGTCTCCTCGGCGCTCTCGGAACGGGACGCCGCAAGGGCGCTCGATCGCATGGGCCTCATGGCACAGGGCATCGGTGGCGGAACAAAAATCGGTGAGGCCCTCGCCGAGTTCAACCGTTGGCATGCTGCCAGGGTCATTCATTCACGCACCTGCGTGCTGATCCTTTCCGACGGCTACGATACCGGTGCTCCCGAAGCGCTTGGCGTGGAGATGGCAAAGTTGCGGCGCCGGTGCAAACGCATTGTCTGGCTCAATCCGCTGATTGGCTGGCAGGGCTATGAGCCGACCGCGGGCGGCATGGAGGCCGCTCTGCCGCATGTCGACCTGTTTGCACCGGCTCACAATCTCGACAGTCTCGCCGCTCTTGAACCCTATCTGGCAAAGTTGTGATGCCATGGGAGATGCATCGATGAAACATTCTTCCGTTCCGACACCGCATTCAAATGCCGGACCAGAACTGACAAGTGACCTGCAACCCCTCATGAACAGGTTGCAAAACGCAAGCGAACCATTTGCGCTCGCAACCGTTGTGCGAACAATATCCGTGACCGCCGCCAAGGCGGGCGCAAAGGCAGTGATTGCAGCAGACGGCAGCATTGCCGGCGGCTGGATTGGAGGCGGATGTGCGCGGTCTGCCGTGATCAAGGCGGCCCGGGCCGCACTGGAAGATGGTGAAGCGCGGCTGGTCTCGATCCAGCCAGAGGACCTGCTTGCCGAGCTTGGTGTCGAATCAGGCGAGGAACGTGAAGGCGTGCAATTTGCCAAAAACATGTGTCCCAGCAAGGGAACCATGGACATATTCGTGGAACCGGTTCTGCCGCGGCCGATCCTGGTGATCTGTGGTGCAAGCCCGGTGGCGCTCGCGCTCTCCAAGCAGGCGCCGACCATCGGTTTTGACGTGGCGATCTGCGCACCGGCGGAAGACCATGCCGCCTTCCCGGGCGCAGGCAGACTGATCGACGGCTTCGGACTTGATGCAATCGGAAACGCGGACACCTATATCCTCGTCTCCACCCAGGGGCGTGGTGATCTCGCTGCCCTGGAAGGGGCCTTGAACGTACCTGCCCGGCATATCGGCTTTGTCGGAAGCCGTCGAAAAATCTCAACGTTAAAGGAAAAGTTGCGCGAAAAAGGTTTGAGCGAACAAGACCTTGAGCGCATCGAAGGACCCGCAGGCCTAGATCTCGGGGCCATTACGCCGGAAGAAATCGCTCTTTCGATCCTGGCCGAATTGCTCGTGATCCGCCGCACAGGTCAACGCCAGACAAACATACAGTACATCTGAAATTTCAATCGGAGACACCTACATGCAAATGAACGACAGCCAACGTATTGAAGCCCCCCGGCAAAAGGTCTGGGAAGCACTCAACGATCCGGACGTGCTGAAAGCTTCAATCCCGGGCTGCGAGGAACTGGTCAAACACTCGGACACCGAGATGGAGGCCAAGGTCAAGCTCAAGGTCGGACCGGTGAAGGCGACGTTCGGCGGCAAGGTCACTCTCAATGATCTCGATCCGCCCAACGGTTACACGATCGAGGGAGAAGGCTCCGGCGGCGTTGCCGGATTCGCGCGTGGCGGCGCCAAGATCCGCCTGGAAGAAGATGGACCGGACGCAACCATTCTCAATTATGAAGTTGACGCGAAAGTAGGTGGCAAACTTGCACAACTCGGCGCAAGGCTGATCGACAGTACGTCAAAACGGCTGGCCGGAGAATTTTTTGCCGCCTTTGCCGAGCAGGTGGCGCCGACGGAGCCGGCAGAGCACGCCACAGAAGAAATCAACGCCGAGGCACCTGAACAAAAGAAAGGCTGGCTGGGCGGTCTTTTCGGTGGAAAGAAAGCCGACCCGGCCGCAGAAGAACCAGCTGCTTGAAATTTACTGCGTCCGGGTGGAAAATTGTCCGGACGCCTCGCACTCAAGGGGAGGAACACATGAAAAAGACGCAGAATTCCGGTTCAATAGCGACCGCGGCTCGCGAGCTCCGTCAGGATCCCTCGCTTGTGCTTGCCCTGGCAACCGGCTCCGTGCTGACAGCATTCCTGCTGACTGTCCATGCCTGCTGCATCGGCCTTGCGACGCCGGATCATCTGGCGGCGCTGTTGCAGATCTGCTCGCCGATCGGCTGAGATCCCGCTATCGGTGTCACCCTGGCTGACCGCGTTTCGGCCTCCAGGATGATCTCATCCCAATAAGCTTGTCATTCCGGCAGAAGCGCAGCAGAAGGCTGGAATCCAGTAAACTCCTGTTTGACCGCCTTTTTCATCACAGCCTCTCGGCATACTGGATCCCGGTCTTGCCGCCAATGCGGCAAGACCGGGATGACAATTGTGGAAGATAATTCGGAAGGCAGGCACCGTTAGTCAGCTCGTCCAACCGACTTGAATCCATGGCGTTGAAACACTCAGCGACACCGACCCATCACTTCGCGTCGTACCCCGGCGTTACGCTGGTGCCTTGATCTTGCGCAGATAAGGCAGCACGGCATTGAATTCACCGTATTTCGCGCGGGCGTCGTCGTCATTGACGCTCGGCGGAATGATGACATCTTCACCGACATTCCAGTTCGCGGGTGTGGCAACGCCTTTGGCCGACGTTTGCAATGCATCGAGCGCACGAACAACTTCGGCAAAGTTACGTCCGACGGTCATCGGATATGTCATGGACAGCTTGAGCTGTTTGTCAGGGCCGATGATGAAAACAGAGCGCACTGTCGCGCTGTGCGCAGGCGTTCGTCCATCGGGCATGTAAGCTTCTGCGGGAAGCATGTCGAACAGCTTGGAGACCTTGAGGCCTTCATCGGCAATGATCGGGAAGCCTGGGGTCGCGCCGGACACCTTCTCGATATCGAGCTTCCATTTCCGGTGATCTTCCGCGTTGTCGACCGAAACACCGATGACCTTGGTGCCGCGTTTTTCCCATTCGTCCTTCAATTGCCCGACGACACCGAATTCGGTCGTGCAAACCGGTGTGAAGTCTTTCGGATGGCTGAACAGGATAGCCCAGCTGTCACCGATCCATTCGTGAAAGCTGATCGGACCCTGGTCGGTTTCCGCCGTGAAATCCGGAACTGTGTCATTGATACGAAGAGACATTTGGAAGAATCCTTTCAGGTATCTGCGGGGGCGAGAAACGTCACCCAACTGAATGCGCAGCTTTAGTTAAGCTCTCTTGTTCCCGCGGGCAATGCCTAGCCGGTCCGACAGAGAATCGCAGATGTACAAGGGAAGGCTCACCAAACGTTGCTCCCCAGCCATTCCTGCGTGAAAGAGCCTACACCAATCAGGTCAGACCCCGCTTCAATAAATCGCGACAATATCCGCAGGGAAATTCGAATCCCGATTGATCAGGCACCCCATGTGTCACTCAACTTGTACCCGCCCGGCCACTGAGCACTTCGAGGTCTTCGCCAACAAAGGGTAAGGGGAATTTGTTTCTGACGGCTACTCAATTCGGATTCAGATTGAAGCGCCAAGTCCATTCGAACGGGCCTCATTGCGCCGTTCGAGTCTTGCGCCTAGCCTGCTTTCGTTGCCTGGCCTCATAGTCCCGACGCTACATCCGGCTCATGGTTGGCTGGTTAGCAGCTCCCTACATGGAAATCGGAATATTCGGCGGTCGATTGTCTTCACGACCGGGCGCTTGAAGGCCGCCGCTGATACTCTCGAACGATGGCCCGACTTCACCCCGGTGAAGCGGCGGTGCCTGCGGTGCAACGGCTTCCCATTCATCCGCCTCGTAAATGTCCGCCAATGTCACCTGACTGCGTTGCATGACGAAGTCTTCTGGCTTCGGCAATTGGTTGGTGAAGGTCCCGACGAACGGCGTCATGGTAATCTCGTCCAAAAGCACAATATTACCGTCGTTGATCCAGGTGTTGTCCGGAACCAGTTTGCCGTTCTCGTCGTAAGACGTTACGACATCACCCGGTTTGATATGCTCAATTGGTTATTCCATGCCGTCCCACATGGAAATTGGCGTTCCGGTGAAGAAACATTTGTTGACGCGATGCAGGTTTGGGTAAACGTCTCCAGCTTGCAGCGGGTTGGGTGCCACTCCCACTACCTTCAAGGGTTGGAGCATGATGCTCCTATCCGTCCGTGTCCACACAGGAGGAGCCGCCCAACTGTTCAACTCCGGAAGGATACCCGTGCCCATACCGGTCGTTTTGCGTTAATATTGTCCAGCGATAACGACGATTTCTCGCTGCACGACGCCGGTGTCTAGCGAGCGAAAATTTGTGGTGATGTTAACGACGGTGCGTTCATTTGGACAATAATGAGAAACAACACCAAGCACCCAATTCTAAGAACCCCGGGAGGTCGGGTTTGCCCGAAGTCCGTCGCTGACAACTTCAGAAGGAACAGCTGGACTTCCTGCGTTGTACCAGAAGTTCGTCTGAGCATGATATCATGATAATCCGGGTTGCTTCTGGTGATTTCTCCAACCGTGATAACGTCGCCGCTACGGGAAACAAAGCTTGAAGCACCATCGCCCTTATCTTGCCAACCGTCCATATGTCGCATTCCTTGTTAGAGCGACAAAGATGCAAACCACCGCAGAAAACAAGACACTCGCCCAATACTCAATCATTAGGTTTGACGCCCACATTCCGTTAGAGAACCACTATCAATGAAGTCACATTGCCTGCGAAAAATTCGTAGTTGAAGCTGCCGCTGTCATCAAAGTTTTTGAATAACAAAACCCGAAATAATATAAATGAAAAAAATGAAACCTAAGTCGATTTTGTTAAATTTGTCTTTGTGAATATTAGACCTATTCATCGACAGTCTTGACCTTTAGCGATGCTCAATAGTCATTCTCTAGCGATTGATGAAATACCATTTGCAGTCAACATCATCAGCTTTTGACAAGTCGAGCTACAAAATTCATACGTTAAACCAGATCCTGTAGCTAATTAGAGCCCATAACACACCGACAAAAAGTATACTTGAAAGAAGAACTTTTTGCGCGAATGAGTTTTTCATAACCTTCAAAACAAGGTCGATTATTGCTCCTAGAACTATTTCCAGACTTCAACCTCCAGACTATATGACGGAAAATTACTAGTTCGCTGTCTCTTTATCAACTGAATTCAAGTTGTCACCATAAATATCAGGATCGCCTTACGCACCCCATGTGTCACTCAACTTGTACCCGCCCGGCCAGGGGTCGCTCGGGTCCAGCATGTGCTGATGAATGCCGGTGACCCAGGCGCGGCCACTGATCTGAGGAATGATCGCCGGTCTGTCGCCGACAGTCGCCTCCGAAAGGACCTTGCCGGTGAAGGTCGATCCGATAATGGATCGCGCCTCGAATTCCTGTCCGACAGACATCTGCCCACGCGCCGCCATCAGCGCCATGCGCGCAGAAACCGCCGTTCCCGTGGGTGAGCGATCCACCTTGCCCGGCTGGATCGCAATTGCGGAACGTCCTGTCAGTCCCTTGTCGGTTGCTGTCAATGGGCCACAAAATGCACAGAACGAAATGTGTTTCCAGTCGGCGTTTTCGGGATGGCAGAAACCAAGCTGCTCATTCGCCGCATTGGTAATGCGCACACCCAGTCTGGCAATATCCGCAGCTTCGCTTTCCTCGATGGCAAATCCAAGAGCGCTCGCATCGACGACAACAAAACTGTCGCCGCCATAGGCCGTGTCGACCGTCAGTGTACCCAAGCCGTCCACTTCCAGATTTGCGTCCAGTCTGTCGGCAAAGCTTGCTACATTCTGGACGTGGATCCTCTCTGCCTTGCCATTCCTGCAATCTGCCCTGACACGCACCAGACCACCCGGGGCTTCCAGAACCAGTTCCGTTACCGGTTCGGTCATCGGGACAATCCCGCCATCAAGCAGAACAGTCGACACACAGATGGAATTGGAGCCGGACATGGGCGGCGTGTCTTCCGGCTCCATGATGATGAAGGCCGCGTCAGCTTCGGGATGCTTCGGCGGCACCAGCAGATTGACATGCCTGAAAACCCCGCCGCGCGGTTCATTCAGAACGAAGTTACGCAGAGACTGGTCTTTGGCAATGAAGCTGCGCTGCTCCCAGATCGTGTCTCCCGGCGGCGGCGTCACACCGCCCACGATGACGTCGCCGACTTCGCCTTCCGCATGGCAGGAGATCACATGAATGGTTTTGCTGCTGCGCATGATCCTGCCTCACGAATAGCTGGCGACCGGGTCGCCAAGAGCTTCGAAAATCGGTGTTATGCCGAGGCCCGGCCGATCCGCCGCGGTCATCCGGCCGTTGACGCGCTTCGGTGCCCCCTCCGCAATGTCGACGGTGCCATAGCTGTTGAAATCGGTTGCCGAGAACGTGAATTCCGGCGGTGTCGAGCGGGCAAGATGGGCGATGGCGGCCGTGGTGATATCTCCGCCCCACGTGTCCTCAATGGTCATCGGGATGCCATGGGCCACACACAGGTCGCGCATCAGTTTCGCCCTGGTCAGGCCACCGACCTTGGAAATCTTCAGATTGATGCAATCCATGGCATCTTCCGCAATGCCGCGCACCAGCATGTTCGGACCGTCGATGACTTCGTCCAGAATAAACGGCAGGCCGGTCCGGCGCCGGATCGACACACTCTCTTCATAGGTCATGCAGGGCTGCTCGATGTAAACATCAAGCGAAGACACCGCCCCGACCACGCGTGCCGCTTCGTGACGTGTCCAACCGGTATTGGCGTCCGCGACAAGCAGATCAGAGGATTTCAGAACCGCGCGGGTCGCATGAATGCGGTCGATGTCGTCGTTGGCATCACCGCCGACCTTCAGCTGAAACTTGGTGTAACCCTCCGCCACATAGCCTTCGATCTTTTTCGCCATCACGTCGGGCGCTTCCTGGCTGATTGCCCGGTAAAGGACCACATCGTCCTGTGCAGCACCGCCAAGCAGCGTATAGACGGGCTGATCCGTTGCCTTGCCAAGTAGATCCCAGCAGGCAATATCAATGGGCGCCTTTGCATAAGGATGTCCGCGCAGAGCCGTATCCATGACCCGGTTGATTTCGCCGATATTCAGGGGATCCAGCCCGATCAGATGGGGCGCCAGCTCCTCAAGGCCGGCGCGAACTCCAAGAGCGAAACTCGGCAGATATGCCGACCCGAGCGGGCAGCACTCCGCGTAGCCTTTCAGACCCCCGTCCGTAACAATCTCAACGACCGTACTATCGAAAACCTCGATGAAGTTGCCGTTGGACCAGCTGTAGCGTCCTTCCTTAAGTGGCAGGCCGACCTGAAACACATTGATGGCCGAAATTTTCATTTCCGTCTCCTCAGAAGCGGCGCGCAGAGAATGCGCTCATATCGATTGAAGGGGTCTGACCCTGGACAAGTTCGGTGACAAGTTTTGCGGTGCCGGCGGCCTGCGTAAGGCCCAGATGACCATGCCCGAAGGCATAGAAAACCCTGCGCTCCCTCGGCGAGCGGTCGATGACCGGGAGACTGTCCGGCATGGAAGGGCGGAATCCCATCCACTGCGTCCCGGGTTCCGTCTTCAGCTCCGGCAGAAAACTCTTGGCCTTTTTCAGCAGCGTCTCCGCGCGCTTGTAATTGGGGGGCAGCTTCAATCCGCCCAGCTCGACAGCACCGCCAACCCGGATACCGTCGTTGATCCGTGTCACCACGAACCCGTGGCTGCCAAACGTCAAATGTGTCCTCAGATCAAACGCGCCGTCGGCAAGGGTTGTGTTGTAACCCCGTTCCGTTTCCAGCGGGACACTGTCTCCGACCGTTGACGCCAGATGACGGGACCAGGCACCGGCACAGACAATGACATTTGCTGCTCGCGTTTCTCCGTTCCGTCCTGACAAAGAAACGAATGCCTCACCAGGTGTGACTGACATGACGTCATCGGCTTCGATCCGTCCTCCGCGTGCCAGAAAAGTTTCGGAGAGATGCTTCAGAAAGCTGGCCGGATTGCAGGTATTCATCCATTCCGGCGTATATCCTGCATGAGTAAAACGCGCGTCTATACCCGGCTGGATAGCGGCAATGGCGTCTCTTGTTTCCAGAAGCTCGAAGGGGATGCCGTGTTTCTTTCTGAGATGCCAGGCGTCCATGCTGGCACGGAATTCCCGCTCTCCTTCGTAAAGCTGCAGCTGGCCATCCCGGCGAAACAATTGCTCCGCAGACGTTTCCCGGATCTGGCAATCCAGCGCATGCCGGGAAGCATCCATCAGGCTGGCTTGCGCATTCAGGGAGTGACGGTAGCGGTCCGGCCAGCTCGCCCGCCAGAAGCGCAGCATCCAGGGCGCGATTTTCAGCGCATAGGCGGGCGGCACGGACAGTGGACCCAACGGATCGAGAAGCCATTTGGGTGCCTTGCGCATGATGCCCGGTGTTGCCAGCGGCACGATATCGGTGAAGGCAAAGGCGCCGGCATTCATTTCCGATGCCTTTTTCAGGCCGTCGTCCCTGTCCAGCACCTGGACGTGTCGTCCCTGTGCCTGCAGGGCCAGCGCTGTGCTGATGCCGATGATCCCGGCACCGACCACCACGATGTCATGGACGGCGTTGTCCGTCATGGTCGATACATCACCTTCTCAACTCTCAGGGCCGAATACCCAGCCGATATGGATCCGCGGGATTGAAAATCAGGGTCGCATCGGACGTGACGAATGCCTGACCGGTAACAGACGGCACAATGGCGCCTTTCGATCCGCGCTGGTAGCTGATCGTGTATTTGCTGCCGATGACGCTTTCCTGTACCCACTCGCGGCCCGGTTCCAGGACACCATCTTCGGCCAGGCAGGCAAGCTTCGCGGAACATCCGGTCCCGCAGGGCGAACGGTCGTAGGCTCCGCCCGGACACAGCACGAAATTGCGGCTGTCGGATGCACGATCCTGCGGTGGACCAAAGAGCTCGATGTGATCGATCCAGGCCCCGTCCGCACCCGTGATCCCGCGCTCTTCGAGCGCCGTGCGGATCTTTAGCGTCAAATCCGTCAACGGTCTGATGTTGGCTGGTGTCAGGGCGACCGGGCTGTCTTTCACCAGATAAAACCAGTTGCCGCCCCAGGCGACATCACCCGTGAATTGGCCAAACCCGTCGACATCTACCATGACATCTTTCAGATGCCTGTAGCTTTCAACATTGACCACGGAGACCGTGTTCGCATCATGCAGATGAATTTCGACCACACCGACAGGGGTTTCCAGCTTGTGACGTCCGGGTTCGATCCGACCCAGATGCGCCAGGGTAACGCCAAGTCCAATCGATGCATGGCCGCACATGCCGAGGTTCTGCAGGTTGTTGAAGTAGATCACCGAGGCAACGCAGTCATCCCGCGAGGGCGGCAACAGGAGAGCACCGATGACAGCGTCGTGACCGCGCGGCTCGAGCACCACAGAAGCGCAGAAATCGAGATGCTCAGCCTCCAGGCGCGCAGCACGCTCGACCAGCGATCCCGATCCAAGATCGGGGCCACCGTCGATCACGACACGGGTCGGTTCACCAGCCGTATGACTGTCGATCACGCGCATTCGGCGATCACTCCTCCCTGCCTGGACCAACCCGCGTACCAGGTCTTGAAGAGACTGTATTGCGCTTCGACATAGTTGCGCTGCGCGTCGTTCAGGGCGTCGGTTTCGTTGAAGTGCAGGCTGTATTCGCCTTCACCGTTCAGAACCATCAGGTGCTTGTAGTAAAGGACGAGATCGGGGCCCTCGTCGAAACTTGAGAGGATCGCGAGCGCTTCTTCCAGCTCTGCCGCGCGCTGGCGCGCTTCGACATGTCCCTGGGCTGCTTTCTGGCAGAGCCGGACAAGATGCAGGACTTCTTTCGGTATGGCATTGCCGATGCCGGTTATGGCACCGGTCGCGCCGCAATTGACGTAGCCATGCAGAACGGCCGTGTCGACACCGACCATAAGCGTGACGTTGTCATCCTGAGAAGTGATGTTTTCCGCTGCGTAGCGCAGGTCGTCGAGGCCGCCGAATTCCTTGAAACCGATCAGGTTGGGGAATTGTGCGCGCAGCTCGAAGAACAGGTCCGCACGTGTCGCAAATCCGTAGTAAGGGCTGTTGTAGATGACGGCCGGAATGTTCGGCGCAGCCGACAATATGGCACTGAAATGGTGTCGCTGTGCACCCAGGGAGCTGCCGCGAGACAGCACGCGCGGAATGACCATCAATCCATGCGCTCCGACCTTTGCGGCATGAGCGGCATGTGCGACAGCGGATTTTGTGTTGATCGCACCGGTTCCAACCACGACAGGAACCCTGGCCGCAACCAGACGCTCAACGCCTTCCATGCGCTCTTCGTCCGTCAGGAGCGGCCAGTCGCCCATGGAACCGCAATAGACCACGGCAGACATGCCCGCAGCGATCAATTCCTGGCCCTTTCTGACGAGTGCATCGTAATCCGGCGAGCGATCGGCCTTGCACGGTGTCATCAGGGCCGGCATGCAGCCGGAAAAGATATTCGTTGTCATCATTCACTCCTTCAGATGCAGGTCTGCCGGGCAAGGTTAACCCGCGCCGCATGGGGCCGCAGACCTGGCGTCACAAAGATGCGCGCCGAATCAGCGCACGTTAGCAAGAAATTTCCGGGTATGTCCGGACGTGGCATTGCCGAAGATCTGTTCCGGCGGCCCGATCTCCTCCATCACACCCTGGTGAAAATAGGCGACCCTGTCGGAGACATCGCGGGCAAATCCCATTTCATGGGTGACACAGATCATCGTCATGCCTTCTTCAGCAAGCAGGCGCATGGTATCGAGAACTTCGCCCACCAGCTCCGGATCGAGCGCTGAGGTTGCCTCGTCGAACAGCATGTAGGTGGGCTCCATTGCAAGTGCCCGGGCAATCGCCAGGCGCTGTTGCTGGCCGCCGGACAGCGCACTGGGAAAAACGTTCAACTTGTCGTCGAGACCGACATGCCTGAGTTGTTTTTCGGCGATGTCGCGCGCTTCTGCTTTCGACTTCCCCTTGACGATTTTCGGGGCCAGCGCGACGTTTTCCAACGCGGTCAGATGCGGAAAACTGTTCCATTGCTGAAACACCATTCCGAGTTTCTGCCGGAGCTTGTTTATGTCCGTACCCTTGGCATGGACATCCGTACCGTCGACAATGACGGATCCTTTCTGGATGGGCTCAAGGCCGTTGATGCAATAAAGCAAAGTCGACTTGCCGGAGCCCGATGCGCCGATGACGGAAAGGACTTCGCCCTTTGCTACATCCAGATCGATGCCCTTGAGCACCTGAAGCGCGCCGAAATATTTCTCAAGGCCGCGTATCTCGATCATTGGGCCCACCTTTGTTCCAGTTTTGCGGCATAGCGCGAGATCGGGAAAGACAGCGCGAAATAGAATGCGCCGGCGATTGCAAGGATCAGGAACGGTTCCTGTGTCCGGGTGATCAGGATCTGGCTGGCCTTGAGAAGCTCGACATAACCAAGCACTGAGACGAGGGCACTGTCCTTCATCACACCGAGTGCAACGCCGACCCATGCGGGAAAGACCGCTCTGCCACCGATCGGCAGCACCACGTAGCGCATGTCCTGCCAATAGCTCATGCCGAGGGAACGGGCCGCCCGGCGCATGGGCTTGCCGACCGCCTCGATCCCGCCGCGTGCAACATTGGCCACCAGCGCGGCCGTGTAGATCGTCAGGATCACCACACCCGACCCGAAGGGATCGAGGTCCAATCCGACAATCGGGGCGAAATTGTAGAACAGCACCAGCTGAATGATGAGCGGCACGGAGCGGAAGATATCAAGGACAGGGGCAAGGGTCAGTGCGGCGGTCAGCTTGCCCTCATAGAGCATCCATCCAAACACACCCCCCAAGATGGTGCCGATCGTGATCGACAGCGCCGAGATCCAAAGGGTTCTGAGTGCAGCCTCGCCCAAGAACCACAGGTCGTTTGGGGTGAACCCGCTGAAGAAGCTTATCGTTTCCTGCAAGTCAGCCTCCTCAATACCGGAACAGTCGCGCGGCGAGCAGCCGGGATGCGAGCAGAATGATCTTGACAATCACGTAGTAGATCACGGCGGTCGCCGCGAAATACTCGAAAATGCGGAAGGTTCGGCTGGCAAAGAACTGCGTCTCGCCGCTGAGCTCGCGAAAGCCGACCAGCATACCGAGCGAGGACATCAGCACCGCCCAGACCAGCTGGTTGGTCAACGGGTGATAAACGATCCTGAAAACCTGCGGAATGATGATGCGCGTGTAGGCCTGCCAGGCGGTCATGCCAAGGCTGCGCGCCGCGCGCAACTGTGTCTCCGGCACCGCCTGAAACCCGCCCCGGAAGTTTTCGGCGAGATAGCCGGCGCAGTTGAAGCTCAGACCACAAAGCACGATCGCGAACGGACTGAGGTGAAGACCGAAGGCCCCAAGCCCAAAACCGAAGAAAAACAGCTGGAACAGGGCCGGCGTGTTGCGCGCCAGCTCAACCCAGCCCGTCGCCAACCAGTAGAGAGGGCCGCGCATGTGCATGCGGATCAGGGCGAGCGCCAAACCGATGACGATGCCGACCACCATGGCAAGCACCGCAACCTGAAGGGTCAGCAGCCCCGCACCCAGCAGGTCCGGCAGGTTTTTCAGCACTGGTCGCCAATGGAAATTATAGTCGAACATCAGATGTCACGGGCTTCGGAGGGCGGTTTTCACACAACCCTGCCTCCGAATGAGACCTATGCGGTCGCCTTGCGGAAACAGGTGAATACAAAAGGGAGGCACGTCCGGCAATCCGGAGACTTTCGGACATGCCCCAAGTCGGGAAGGATCAGTACATCACGCCGGGAATGCGCAATTCCGGAGCCTCGCCGCCGACATACTTGCCCCAGAGTTCCCCGTAACGGCCCGAGCGTACCTGATGGGTGACAAACAGGTTCAGGAAGTTGAGCCAGGTCACGTCTTCACGCTTGCCGACAACAGACGTGTAGTCTGTGGTCCAGGGCATGCGCGGTCCGGCGAAAATCGTATCGTATTGTTCCGTGATCGGCTTGACAGCCGTATTTGTGGTGATGCCGATATCGGCCTTGCCCTGGGCCACGGCGAGGAACACCTCGTTTTCGGACTGGTAGCCCTGATAGAGGTTTTCTTCACCCCATTCCTTGGCAATTTTCAGCCATTCCTGCTCCGGCACCGTGCCGATGGCAGCCGCGACACGCTTGCCGCGAATATCTTCAAACGACTTGATTCCGCTTTCGGAATTGACCACGCCCTGTGCGTAATAGATCGCGTAGGGAATGGTGAAACCGACAGTCCGGGCCCGCGCGAGGCTGTCGGAAGTTGCGCCGAAAACCACATCCGCGCGGCCGGTGACGATAACCGGAAGGCGTTCGGCCCATGTCAGAGGCAGGATCTTGGGTTCCACCTCCAGCGCCGCAGCGAGATCGTTGCAGTATTCGACGTCAAAACCGGCGGGTTCGTTGTTGGCATCCCGATAACCGATCGGCGGAAAATCCAGAACAACACCACAGCGCAGTTCGCCGCGGTCAACAACATCATCGAGCGTATCCGCCTTTACCGGCATTGCGGCAACAAGCGTCAGGGCGGCAGCTGCCGCAATTTTCTTGAACATGGTTCCCCTCTTCATTTTTCGAAGAATTTCTTCTGGCGGGAGATTGATAAACCATTTCGGATCCAATATTCAATATAAAATATTCAAAAAGTTTTCCGCTTCCCCGACTCGGGAGGTTCGCTTAAAAGACGGATCCAGGGAGTGACGGCTAATGAAACTGACATCGATGGACATTTCCACGACAGCATCTGCGTCCTCGATCGTGTTCGACGCGCTGCGGAAAGCCATTATCCAGGGACAACTCGAAGAAGGCGAACCTCTTCGCCAGGATGAAATTGCCCGCCTCTTCAACACCAGCCGTATTCCGGTCCGCGAAGCCATCTCCCGTCTCGAGGAGCAGGGACTGGTCAAGACACAGCGCTACAAGGGTGCGGTCGTCGCCGGTCTCTCGCCAAAGGAAACCGAAGAGATTTTCGACCTGAGAGCCCTGGTCGAACCGGAAATCATCAAGAATGCCGTGCCGCGGATGTCGAAAGAGATTCTCGCCAGTGCGCGCGAAAAATGCGCGGCATTCTCCGCATCGGACAATCCGATGGAATGGGGCGATCTCAATCGCGACTTCCACGAGACACTTTACAGCGCCAGTGACCTGAAGTTCTTCAGGGAAATCGCTCACAATGCAATTGACCGTGTAGAACGCCAGATCCGCGCCCAGCTGGTCATGTCCAATGGCATGGAACGCGCGGGCCGCGAACACTTCGGCATCATGGACGCTTGCGAGGCCGGAGACGCGGATCTTGCCGCCGATCTCACGGGTGAGCATATCCTGGGTGCAAAGAAATCACTTCTTGCCCACATTCAGGACCGCTGATCGGGTCCTTGGCGGAACAACCGGTCTCTGTGTCTCCTGAACAGCGATGAATTCCCAAACGAGGATTACATTGACAGCGAACATGGTTTGAATTTATATAGCCATATGGCTATTCATTATCAAACTTCCATGGACCGCTCCTTTCACGCACTTGGCGACGGCACGCGGCGTGAAATGATTGCAATGCTGGCGCGCAACGGTGCCCTGTCGGCAAACGAACTCCGCTCGCCTTTCAGCGTGGCACAACCCACGATCTCCAAGCACCTGAAAGTGCTTGAAAAGGCAGGGCTGGTTCGCAGGGAAATCAACGGGCGTGTTCACCTGTTTCATCTGGAAACGGCTCCCTTGAGGGAAGCAGAGGACTGGATATCCAGGCACCGGACGTTCTGGGAAGGCACCCTTCAGCGTCTGGAAAAATTCGTCAATGCCGCGGACGGACAGGAGGACAAGACATGACGTCAGTCGCCATTCCACTGGTTGTCCGCCGCACGATAAAAGCTCTTCCCGGCCCGCTCTTCGACGCCTTTGCAACAGAGGCGTCCCTGACATGCTGGTTCACGCCGAGCCCGGATATCACTGTCGAGGCCTTGAAATATGATTTCACACCAGGTGGCCGCTTTCGTCTCCGGTACAGGATGCCTGATGGCCGAAATCCGGTTGTCGCCGGGGTATTCGAAGTGATCGACCGGCCGAAACAGATCGTGATGACCTGGGAATGGCAAGCCCCGGATCCGCTTGAAAACGTGCCGATGAAGGTCTCGTTTCGGTTTCTGGAAAAACCAAATGCCACGGAAGTCGTGATTACTCATGAAGGCATCCCGTCAGACAGCGTCTGCTCGATACATGCCGACGGCTGGGAAGCGACACTGTCCGTCCTGGACGCATTCTTCATTCGGGAGACCCAGCAATGAGAAACATCGCCATACTGACCTTCATTACCCTGGATGGCGTGATGCAGGCACCCAGCAAGCCCGACGAAGACCGCTCGGGAAACTTCGAGCGGGGTGGCTGGGCAACTCCCTATTGGAACGGCGTGATGGAACAGGTTCAAAAAGAAGCAATGTCCGAACCGTATGACATGCTCTTCGGACGCAAGACCTACGACCTGTTCGCTGGACACTGGCCCGATGCTGCAGGTGACCCGGTCGCCGACATGATGAATGCCGCCAGCAAATATGTTGTCACTTCGCGCCCGGACAACCTGAGCTGGAAGCACTCCCATGCGATCTCTGGCGACATTGCGCGGAAAATTTCGGATCTGAAGCTTGAAGACGGGCCTATCCTGCAGATTCATGGCAGCTGGGAGCTGATCCAGTTCCTGCTTGCGCACGACCTGATCGACGAATTCCGACTTTGGACATTTCCGGTCGTTGCCGGTTCCGGCAAACGGCTGTTCGAAAAACCGGCGGAACCGGAAACGCTCAAGCTGGCCAAATCGGAACCTTGCGCGAACGGCGTCGTCATGAGCATCTACCGGCGCGGCTGAAACCACCAGACTTGATTTTACTACGATCCGAAATGTTCCAGCCACCTCGGGCAGCGTTCTGCATCGCGCGCTTCATACGCTTCCAGTGCCTCTTCAAGAGTTGGAGCAAATTGGCTTTCTTCATTTTCGCCCAACGCCTTAAGACGCATTGAATACCAGGCTGTGATGCCACCGCGTGGCGGCGTTTCAAACCTGGGAAACGCCGGATCACCACCCAGGCCTGATAGCCAGGAATTCGCAAGTGCCGGGTCGAGAACCATTGCTCGAGCCAGACCGATGGCGTCCGCGGCACCTGTCTGGAGCGCGGCGACGGCATCGGCGCGCGTTTGCATGCCGCCGGTCACCATGATTGGAATTTCGGTCATCTTCTTCGCACGCCGGGCAAACTCGATGAAATACGGCCCCGACGCCGATACGCCATCAGAACTAGACGCAGCTCCGGGGAAATATGTTCCTCCGCTTACATCAATGAGATCAATCGAGGTCCTGTCGAGCATCCGGACAACCTGCAAAGCGTCTTCATCGGTCAAGCCTCCGACGAGCTTGTCCGTCGAGTTGATCCTTATGCCGACCGGAAAAGACGGACCGACGGCTCGGCGGACTGCATCGATTACCTCGCCAATAACGCGAAAACGTCCCTCGATCGAGCCGCCATAGGCATCAGCCCTGTGATTGAACAGGGGCGACAGGAACTGGCTGAGCAGGAACCCGTGACCTGCATGGATTTGCACACCGCCAAATCCGGTGTCCTTTGCCATGGTCGCAGCCCGCGCAAACAGGCCTGGCAGTTCATGAATTTCCTCCAGCGACAGCCCCTGACATTGGAGGCCCTCGACGTTCAGCGGTGACGGCCCTTTCGGTTTGCTGACAGGCAAGTGTGCAAGGGCGCCTGCGTGGCCGAGTTGAGGCCAGATATGGGCATCATTGATAGAACCACGTTTCGCAAGAATGCGGAGTCCAGCCGTGTCTGATCCCTGCACCAGCACAAGGTTTCCAGGCTTTTCCGGATAGTGCGGACTGGTCTGCACCTCACCGATCAGGGACAACGCCACACCGCCTTCGGCCCAGCGCTCATACAGTCTTGTCTGCGCTTTGGTCGGGTTTCCGGTGCCGTCACCGAGCGAGTCGGACATCGGCGACTTGATCAACCGGTTCTTCAGGCGGGCACCGCAGGGGAGAACCAGAGGCTTGTCCAGGAGCATTGTCGCTTCATTTTTTGCCATTCTATAGTTCCTTTTATCGAGATATCTCGAAATTCACATTTCCTGCCTGCCGAAAAACCGTCAAATCGTGCCCTTGCGGATTACTGCGTCAAAAGTTCTTTCTGTACCGCCGCAAGAAACGATCGAATGTTGTCTTCGTCTCGACGATAGAAAGTCCATTGCCCGTGGCGTTCTGCAACGACGAAGCCAGCCTGCTTCAGAAGGCCCATATAGTTGGAAACCGTCGATTGCGAGAGCTGCGCCTTTTCCTGGATATAGCCCACACAAACGCCTTCCAGGTCGGCGTGCTCCGGCAGTGCAGGCGGGAAATTCGACCGATCCTTCAGCCATTCCAGGATTTTTCGCCGAATTGGATTGTTCAGCGCTGCTATCGCTTTTTCAATGTCCATAAATCGAAATATCTCGATTTATGGACATATGTCAACGAATTTCGTGATTTTTCTGCGTGAATTTTCACGTACCCGGACGATGTTGTTGTTACCGAACGTAATAAACACCGTTCTGACTTTCAGCGGCCTTAGGGTGAATGCCAGCTTGACGACATTCCTGCGGCACAGCAAAGTCCGCTTATTCGCAATACACTACTGTAGCTGAGTCACAATGCTGTTCAGGTCCGGGCCTATCCCGCCTGCTGCCATGGCGCAGGCGCGCGTCCCAGCGGACGGCAGGTGTCGGCCAGCCAGTGCCTTGCGCCATCCTGGCACCTGGGACCGACCAGTTTTTCCGTCTGCTCATGATAAGTGTCTAGCCAGGTGATTTCAGCCACAGAAAGGCGCTCCGGAATGAGAGCATCCTTCTGGATCGGAATCCAGGTCATGTTGTCGAAGTAAAGAAAGCCGTCGTCTGCTTCTCGGATCTCGAAAAGGTTTTCAAGACGGATGCCGAAGGCTCCCGCCTTGTAGTAGCCCGGTTCGATGGACAGGACCATTCCAGGCGCAAGATCGACCGGATTGTGCGGTTTGCCAATGCGCTGGGGATGTTCGTGAACCGAAAGACGATGGCCAATGCCGTGGCCGGTGCCATGGTCATAGTCAAGGCCCAGATCCCAAAGCGGGCGGCGGCAGATGGCATCGATGTGATGACCTTGCGTGCCTTTCGGGAACCGCAGGGTCGCAAGCGCGACCAGTGCCTTGAAGACAGCAGTATACGCTTCAGCGTAGCCGTCCGGCAGGAACCCGAAACTGAATGATCTCGTCGCGTCCGTGGTACCGGTTTCAAACTGTCCGCCGCTGTCGAGCAGATACGGTGCGGCCGGCAGGACCGGTGCCGAATTGTTCTTGTCTGCCGCATAGTGGCACATAGCTGCATTCGGCCCGGCGCAGGAAATCGTATGGAAACTCTCGCTCAGGTAGCCCGGCCGTTCCCTTCTGAATGAAAGGATTTTTTCCAACGCCTCGAATTCCGTGACCGGATCGCCATCCGCTGCGCGTGAAGCGACAGTATCCGTCAGCCATTCGCTGAATTCGATCCAGGCCACCGCGTCCTCAATATGGCAGGATCGCAGACCCTCAAGTTCGGTCGCATTTTTCCTGGCCTTGGCGAGCGTCATCGGGCTCAGCTTTGGAACCGGCACGGCTTCGGCCTCGATGATCCGTTGGGAAACAGCTGCCGGTGAAAAATCCGGATCGACCAGCACCCTGGCCCCCTTCCCTGTCTTAGCAGCCAAAGATTCCAGAAGATCGGACTTTGCTCGCAGGGACACCCAGTCCGGCAGGGTGTCGGCAAGTCCCTCCTCGAACTTGCCCTGATCCACGAACCAGTGAGCTGCCCCGGACCTTTCCAGAAGCAGGAAGGACTGGGGCATCGGATTGTAGGCGACATCGTCCCCGCGAACGTTCAGGAACCAGGCGATGTTGTCCGGCTGGGTCTCGACCAGAAGCGCCGCATCCTCCGCGGCCATCTCCTTGAGAAACAGGTCCCTTTTGTCGCTAGAAGACACCCCGGCGAACTGAAGCGGGAAGGCGCTGATCGTGCCAAGGGGTTCGTCCGGTTGGTCGCCCCAGACAGCATCCACCGGATTTTCGCTCATCGCCTTCAGCGAGGCTCCGGCGGCGTTTGCACCCTTTTCAAACCGTTTCACCCAGTTTGGCGGCAGATGCATGGCATCGTAGCCGATCACCCAATCGGGTTGCGCGACGTCCGACAGCCAGTGTTCCGGTGGGTGATTGTGAATGTGATCGCGGTCGATCAAACCGGCGGGACACTGGTTGCCGGCCTGCACCACGTAACGGCCGTCAACGAAGAGGCGCACTTCGGACTGCGTCACGATGGCAACCCCGGCTGATCCGGTGAATCCCGTCACGAACCCAAGACGTTCATCGTGAGGAGCGATGTATTCACCCTGATGTGCATCGAAGCGCGGCACAATGAACGCATCCAGCAAACGCATTTTCATTTCAGCGCGCAGTGCGGTCACGTGGTCGGTCAACTCGGCCAATTGGCTTTCAGACATTCTCGATCTCTTCGGCATGGTGACAGGCGACCGAACCGCGTCCCGCAATCGGACGAAGCTTCGGCTGCTCGGTGGTACATTTCGGCGACTTGTGACGGCATCTGACGTGGAATGGGCAGCCGGGCGGGATATCAAGCGGCGAGGGCAACTCACCCTCCAGGTGTATTTTCCTGCCCTTGTCGTCCGGATCAAGAGACGGCGCCGCACTCAGAAGCGCCTGGGAATAGGGATGCGACGGGCTGGCAAACAGTGTCTCGCTGTCGCCAATCTCAACTATCCGGCCGAGATAAATGACCGCCACCCGATTGGACACATGTCGCACCAGACGAAGGTCATGAGCGACGAAGAGGATCGTGAGCCCAAGCCGGTCCTGCAGATCCAGCAGGAGGTTTACGATCTGTGCCTGTACCGAAACATCGAGCGCAGACACGAGTTCGTCGGCGATCAACACCTCCGGTTCGACTGCAAGAGCACGGGCAATCGCGATCCGCTGCCTTTGCCCGCCCGAAAATTCATGCGGATATTTTTCCAGAGCGTCCCCGGGCAACTGGACGAGGTCCATCAGGTTCGCAAGACGCGCCGGCACATCATCTTCCGGACACATGTCATGCACACGCAGCGCCTCGGACAGAATCTGGCCGGTCGTCATGCGGGGATTCAAAGACGAATACGGGTCCTGAAACATCATCTGGACCCGGCGATTGTAGGTCCGGTCGCCACGTTCGTGCGAAGCAAACACATCCATGCCGTGAAAATGTACACTGCCGCCGTTGGGTTCGTGAAGACGCACGATGCAACGGGCAAGCGTGGACTTGCCACATCCGGACTCGCCGACTACGCCAAGGGTTTCTCCCTGCCGCAGATCGAGACTGACCCCGTTGAGCGCGTTGACGTTTTTCACCGGTGTGTTGCTGAGAACATCGAGCAAAGATCGTTTGCCCTTGAACGCCAGGCTGACGTCTCGAATTTCAAGCACTGCTTCGCTCATGCGGCCGCGCCTCCCTTTGCCTCGACCCTGTTGAAGCAGGCAACAGACCGTCCGCCCTTCAACGTCTCAAGTTCCGGCCGACCGGTCTCGCAGCCGGCCGTCCTTTGCGGGCAGCGTGCTGCGAAAGCACAGCCATCGGGAAGCGACAACAGGCTGGGGGGTGTTCCGGGGATGGAGTAAAGGGGGGTGCGTGGTGGCACATTCTGTGGCACGGAACGCATCAGCCCGACAGTGTAGGGGTGTCGCGGTTCTCTCAGGACGGACCGGACACTGCCCTGTTCGACTATACGGCCCGCATACATCACAGCCACCTGTTCGCATGTCTGAGCGACAACGCCCAGATCGTGGGTCACAAGAATGACACCCATGTCGAAATCCTTGGCAAGCGACAGGATCAGATCGAGGATCTGCGCCTGGATTGTCACATCCAGCGCGGTGGTCGGTTCGTCCGCCAAAAGCAGCTTCGGCCTCGCGGCAAGCGCAATTGCAATCATCACCCGTTGCCGCATGCCGCCGGAAAACTGATGCGGATATTCGAAAAGCCGGGATCCGGCAGCCGGAATGCCGACGACGTCAAGCATCTCGATTGCGCGCTTCTTCCGCTCGCCTGCAGACATGTCCGTATGCGCCTTCAGCGTCTCGTCGATCTGAACTCCGACCGTCAGCAACGGATTGAGCGATGTCATCGGCTCCTGAAAGATCATTGCGATTTCACCGCCCCGGATCCGGCGCATATCGGACTCGGGCAGGGTGACCAGGTTTTCGCCACGCCAGAGCGCCGAGCCAGTTGTCCTGCCATAGCGGCGGGACAGGCCGAGGACCGATCGAAGGGTCACACTCTTGCCCGATCCGCTCTCGCCAACGAGACCGAGTATTTCGCCCTTGTTGATGGTGAACCCGACATCACGGACAGCCGGAACCGAGGTGTCACCCGCTCCGAACGTGGTGCACAGACCGGAAACTTCCAGCAAGGGGGTTTTTACGCTTCTCAGGGTCATCCGCGTGGCCTCAACAAGTCCGCCAATCCGTCTCCGATCAGGGAAAACCCGAGCCCGGTCAACACGATGGCAATGCCCGGCATCAGGCTGAGCCACCAGGCCGTGGTGATGAAATTGCGGCCTTCAGCAATCAGGACACCCCACTCTGCCTGTGGCGGCTGTGCACCGAGACCAAGATATCCAAGCGAGGAACCGAGCAGGATAGCGAGCGCCATGTCGGTCATCCAATAGACAATGACCGGCGTGATCGCGTTCGGCAGAAGATGGCGAAAAATGATACGGAGATCAGAGTATCCCATGACGATGCCTGCCGAGGCGTAGTCATTGGCCATCTGGGATATGACCTCCGCGCGCATGAGCCTGGCATAGTAGACCCAGCCGACCAGCGTGATTGCGATGTACATGTTGATCAGGCCCGGGCCCAGCACCGCGACGATGGCAATCACCAGCACCAGAAACGGAAATGTTATGACGGCATCGACGACGCGGCCAAAAATCATGTCGGCGATACCGCGATAGTAGCCGACCAGAGCGCCGACGAAAACGCCGATCACCAGCGCGAAGACAGTAGCCAGGACGGCCATCTGCATATTGACCGAATAGGCCCAGATCACCCGTGAAAAGGAATCCCGACCCAACAGGTCCGTACCGAAAGGATGCTGCCAGCTTGGCGGCTGGCGTACGGCCTGATAATCGATGAAATTGGGATCGTAGGGCGCAAAAAAACCCGGAAACAGCGCCAGAACTGTTGAAATTGCAATGATGGTGAAGCCGACCATGAAGCCGGGCTTACGAAAGGCGATCTGCACGCGGCCACGCCGCTGGCTTCGAACATTCCCGCGGGAGATTGTCGTGTCGCTCATGACAGACGCATCCTCGGATCAAGCCAGCTCTGGAATATGTCGGTCATCAGAAAAACCAGCGACACCAGAACGGCAAAGGTCAGCGTAAGGCCCTGGATAAGGGGATAATCCCGGGCGAAAATAGCCTCCAGCATCATGCGTCCGACACCGGGGACAGCAAAGACGGTCTCGGTCACCAGCGTCCCGCTCATGAGCTGTCCAATGGAAAGTCCGAGCAGAGTGACTGTCGAAACCAGGGCATTCTTCAAAACGTGGCGACCAAGGATCAGACGCGGCGGCAGTCCCTTGGCGCGGGCGAACTGGACATATTCCGCATCAAGGACCTCAATGATCGCCGAACGCAGGTTCCGCATGAGTATGGCCGAGGTATAGAGCGCGACCGTCACGGCAGGCAGAAACAGATGATAGGCGCGATCAAGGAAGGTTTCGCCGTATCCTCCGACCGGAAACAGCCGCAGCTGTGCAGCCAGAAACGTCAGCAACAAGAGACCGATGTAGAAAACCGGCATCGAAAGCCCAACCTGAAAGACCGCCCGGATGAGATTGTCCTGCCACTTTCCGCGATTGAGTGCAGCGACAAAGGCAAGCGGGCCCGCGATCAGGATTGACAGGGTGACCGCATAAAGCGTCAGGAAAATCGTTGTCGGCAAACGGGCAAGAATTACCTCCGTCACTGGTGCGCGCAGTAAAATCGAGCGTCCGAGATCACCCTGAAGCGTGTTCGTCAGGAATAGCCAGAACTGGGTCCAGAGCGGTGCGTTCAGACCCAGTCGCTCGCGGATGGCGGCTATATCCGCATCGGACGCCTTGTCTCCGGCAATCGCGATCGCGGGATCACCCGGCAAAAGCCTGACCAGCAGAAAAATGATGATCATGACCAGCAGAAAGGTCGGGATCATCAGGAGAATACGGTTCAAGGTGTATTGCAAACCGGCCATGGAGGTCGTCGCCAATTCTCACTCAAGCACGGAGGGTGAGGGAGAGCTCAGCGCGCCCTCACCTTCCTGTTCACGGGTTCTGCGGATCAACGTTCCAGGGAAACGTTCTCAAAGACGTTGTTGCCCAGAGGTGTCTGCAGATACCCGTCCACCTTTCCGGAAACCGCGACTGCGAAAGGCGTTTCGTACATGAAGAGCAGTGGTGCCGCTTCGGCATAAATGTCCTGCATTTTCCTGTACTGGTCCGCCCGCTTTTCGGGATCCATTTCCGAAGAGGATGCTTCATACAGCGTGTTGAAATCGGCGTTGTTCCAACCGGTTCCGACTGCTTTTGCCGTCGGGAAATATCCGAGCCAGCCCGTCACCTGGCTAGGATCGTTGACATCGTCAACCCAACCATAGGTGTGAATGTCGAACTCACCTGAGCGGTTCTTGGCGCCACGGGTCGCGTTGTCGACCTGTTCGGCAACAAGATTGATGCCAAGCGGTGCCCACATCTGCTGGAGAGCGGCAAATATGGTCGCATCGTCTGCAGATCCGGCAAGGGTCGTCAGCGTGACTTCCGTTCCCGCTTTCAGGCCAGCTTCGGCAACAAGGGCCTTCGCCTTTTCAATATCGTAGCCGTAGAGCGGGTTCATGTCCGCGGCCAGCCGGGTTGAAGACGACATGACCGGCGACGACATCGGCTTACCCGCGCCTTGCAGGACGAGACCGATCAGCGCTTCCTTGTTTGTTGCGTAGTTCAATGCCTGGCGAACCCGCTTGTCGTGCAGCGGATTCGGCGTTCCGTCGGCCCTGGTCTCACGCGTGTTGATCGGTGAATAGATAATCCGCGTGGACGGGAAGAGGTTCATGTCGACTGCCGGGTCGGCATCCAGCTCCGCAACGCGCGAAAACGGGATGAACTCGGCGATGTCAACTTCGCCTGCCGTCAGTTTCAGCACACGAGTCGCATCGTCCGGAATGATTTCGAAATGGACCTTTTCCAGATAAGGCAACGGCTTGCCGTCCTTGCCTTCTTTCCAGTAATGCGGGTTCGCGGTGAAGGTCATGGACGATCCCTGCTCGAAACCGCTCAGATAAAAGGGGCCCGATCCGACACCTGGACCACCCGCTGCGAATATCGCAGCCGATTTTTCCTGATCATTCGCACCCGGCGCAGCATCAAAAGCTTTCTTGGAAACAATGGCCGTATTGAATGTCGCCAGCATCGAGAGCAATGCCGGGTCAGGCCTCTCAAGAGAAATGGTGATATTGCGGCCGTCCGCGCTCACGGAAGAGACAGCGGACAGAAGCCCCGACCATGGACCCAGGTCAGGGTTGCGGGCGCGTTCCAGCGAGAAAACAACGTCGTCACCCGTGAGCGGGCTTCCGTCGGAAAACTTGAGGCCATCGCGCAACACGAGGGAAACGGTCTTGCCGTCAGATGAGACCTCGAAGCTTTCAGCGAGCGACCCGACAAGGTCGGTACCGTCTTCAGTCGGTGACAGCAGTGTACTGAACAGGCTGCCGACCATCCAGATATCCGGATTGCGGTCGGCGTAGATCGGGTCGACAAGCTTCGAACCGTCATATCGAGCAAAATTCAGAGTTCCGCCACGCTCCTGCGCGTCGGCAAACCCAATGGTAGATGCGCCTAGAGCCGTGCTTGTTGCCAGCGCGAGGGCAAGTGCTGCAGCCTTCATGGTATGTCCTCCCAGATGCACATGTGATGGTGCGACGGAGATTAGCCGAACAGGCCCCTTCCGCAAGGCATTTTTTAGCAATTTTGCATATTGGATCCAATATTTGTTTTAAATCAAGAATTGATAATTTTCATAATTTATTGTTTTTTATATGTTTTTTCTATCATCAACAAATTCTCGAGTTACTAAAAAAAATTTTAGTATTGATAAACTCTCCAAGCTATCGAATGCTGGAATTACAGCGCCCGGAACGATATAAGTGTGTGCCTGAACGGAGGAATGCATGACAACAAGCAGGCGGCAAGCCACGCAGGACACAGTGCAGGACACGCCCAACTACGGTCCCGTCATCCGCCAACGACGCAAGGCTCTGGGCATGACACTGGACGATGTCGCCAAGGCAACAGACCTGACGATCGGGTTTCTGTCCCAAGTGGAACGTGGCATCAGCGCGCCCTCCCTTTCCTCTTTCATGCGCATTGCCGGTGCCCTTCAGACCAGTCTGGAGGAGCTTCTCAAGGTTCCCGAGCCCTATATGGAATATGTTCCGAAGGACTCGCGCCAAACCTATGTTCTGGGCAAATCGAAACGCCTCTATGAAAAACTCGGCCCCGGATTTCCAGGTGCGCTGACCTATCCCTGCATCATCCACCGCCCACCCGGACATGTCTCGGAACACATGCAGCATGAAGGCGAGGTGTTCTGTTACCTGCTCTCCGGAAGCCTGGAGTATCACCTGGGCAACAAGGTTTTCATCATGACGCCGGGCGACAGCATTCACCACGACACCAGCAAACCACATTTTTCCAAGGTTCTCGGTGATGAGGAGTCCGTCGAACTCTGGGTCAGCTCCACGCCGATCAAGACACCGGGCTAACACCCACTGCCGCAACAATGACCGTATGTGATGCAAGCCCATTGCACGGGACGCCTGCCAAGGTCTATCAAGGAGCCGTGAACCAACCGGAGACCTTTGATGGAGCGAACGGCAATTCTATTCGATTACTGGCGATCGTCAGCCAGCTATCGTGTGCGCATCGCATTGAATCTGTTGAGCATCCCGATCGAGTATCGCCCGGTCAACCTGTTGACCGGGGACCACAGGTCAGCTGTCTATCTTGACCAGAACCCGCAAGGTCTCCTGCCGACGTTGGAGATCGATGGGAAGCGGCTGACACAGTCGCTTGCCATTATCGAATATCTGCACGCCACGACACCTGGTTCGAAGCTGCTGCCAGACTCGATCGACGGTCAGTACCGGATTCGCCAGCTGTCCGACGCCATCGCGATGGAAATCCATCCTGTTTGCAATCTCAGCGTTGCGCAGCGTGTTGTGGATCTCACCGGCGGCGGTGATGAGGTCAGGGTCGACTGGATGCGCCACTTCATTTCAAAAGGTCTGGGCGCGTTCGAACGGCTGCTGGGTGCCGACGAAGGCCCGTTCTGCTTTGGCAACCAGCCAACCATGGCCGATTGCTGCCTGATACCGCAGCTCTACAACGCTGAACGGTGGGGTGTCGACACGTCCGATTTCCGGAGAATTGGCGAAGCCGCAAACGCGGCAAATGCAATGAATGCCTTTGTGGATGCTCACCCGGATGCGGTTGGGGCGCCGCCGGCGGACTAATCCGCCGGCAACGGGAGGAACCTGTTAACTCATGAATTTCCGGCAACTGGAAGCATTTCGCGCGGTTCGCGATACAGGTTCGACAACCCTGGCTGCCGACAGGATCGGTGTGACGCAATCGACCGCAAGCCGCCTTATACTCCAACTCGAAGAAGATATCGGCTACCAGCTGTTCGACCGTCAGGGCGCCGGGTTGACCCTCACACCCGAAGGACTGGACTTTTCGGAAATCGCCGAACGTATCCTTGCCGAAATCGAACGCATCAACCTGATGTCGCGCAATATCCGCCAACTCAGTACCCGCACCGTCCGCATTGCCGCCATGCCGGCGATCGGCACCTGCATGACGCCGGAACCACTACGCCGTTTCCTCGACGAAAACCCCAACGTGCATCTCAAGGTGGACCTGAAGCCGAGGTCGGAGGTTCAGTCGCTGGTCATCAACGGCAAATGCGATCTTGGCCTCGTAACCCTGCCACTCTCGGATGACGGGCTGCATATCGAACCACTGTGCCAGGAGGAAACAGTCTGTGTCTTGCCTCCCGGTCATCATCTGGAAGAGAAGGATGTCGTCTCGTTCGGGGATCTTGCCAGCGAGCGCCTGATCAGCATCGCGACACATACGATCCTTCGCTACCGGCTGGAAGAGGCCTTGAGCAGTGCGGGTGTCCGCCTCGGATCCATATGCGAGACAGATTCAACCCTGCTCGTGGCAAACCTTGTCGCAGCCAATGCGGGGGTCGCCATCATTCACAAGGTGGTCGCGGACATGCTGAAGGACCGTCTGGTCATTCGTCCGCTGGCGACGCCGATCCAGCTCTCTTATGGCATCATCCGGCGGCGCGGCAGTCCGCCGCGCGTACTCACCGAGAGACTGGTCGATTGTCTGAAGTCCGCGTTTACAGAGTGACTGCCGGGAACCCGGCTTCAATCAAGCGTCGACGCTCCGCAGTTTCGGCAAGGCGTGCATGAGCCGAGACATTTTTCTCGGCCCCCGGAGACCGGATCTTCGCTTCGCCGCATCCAAAACGGTACCGTTGTGTTTCGGCGCGTTAGCGGCTCTCAGGCCATGATCGAACTCAGGCTGGCGTCGTTCAATGGCAGGTGGACCGGCTCGCCGCGCTCGGCAGACAGATCAGCAGCAATATAGACTTCCATTACCTGACGGGCCTGATCGGCAGTGACCAGAACCGGCTTGTCCCGGGCGCAGGCATCTATGAAATGATTGGTCTCCGGCGCCATCGGGCCGGCATAGGCATGTCCGACGAATTCTCCCGGCATGGAAGACATCGGGAACTGGATACCGTTGTCTTCCGTGTTCAGGACAACATCCTTGTGGCTGTCATCCACCATCAGGGCACCCTTGGTCCCGACCATTTCCAGCGTGGTGCTGGAATAGTTCGGATAGCCGAGTGGCAGGATCCAGCCGGCGCCGATGGTAAAGGAAATGCCGTTGTCCATGGTCACGATGATCCAGGTACAATCCGGTGCATCGACCCCCTTGCCCCGCATATAGCGGTAGACGTTCTGGGCGTAGACCTTTACCGGTCTGGCCGGCTCCAGACACCAGAGCACAAAGTCGAGATCGTGAGTTGCTTCCATTGCGGCGGGCGACAGCTTGGTCCGACCCGAAATCTTGTTGCCGAGACCGCGTGTGATGTGGCGGCTGACCAGAGCGGAGACAGGATCGCCAAGCGTTCCATTGAGAAGGCTCTCGCGAATATAGGCATATTTGTAATTGAAGCGCTGCGAATAGCCGATCGTGAACTTGACATCGTTCTGCTTCGACAGAGCAACCAGATCATCGGCTTCTGCAAGGGTGATCGCAATCGGCTTTTCAAGAAAAACATGCTTTCCTGCCAGGAGGGCAGCTCTGGCCATCGGGTAGTGAACGTCTTCAGGCGTTGCGGAAATGATGACGGAAGAGATGTTCGGGTTTTCAATGATCTCCTGATAAGTGTCCGTCGCGGTTGCCGGAGCATAGCGGTCCTTCATTTCCTGCAAGCGTTCACTGCGCGTCTCGGCAATGTGCATCGACGCAACCTGCGGATTGCGGGCTGCCGCTTCGATGCGGATACCACCGCACCAGCCCGCACCGATCACACCCAGTTCAATCTGTTCCATACCCTGGCTCCCCTGATCGCGGAGCCGCCGCACGACAGACCCCTTCTCTTGTCAGAAGCATGTTGGGCAAACGGACTTACGGGGTAAAATTCTGAATCTGCGTTGAGATATTCAAACTCCGCATCGCGCCGCTTTGCGGGTCGACGCAATCGTTCTGGTCAGCTCTTCCTGCAAAATGTCACAGAAGGCCTGTGCTGCATCATTGAGTGGTTTTGCTGCCGGTTCGATCCTGCTGTAGCTCACGGAAAGCTCCGGCCTGACGATCGGATGCAGCCGGCGGCGCTGCCCGTCCAGATCTGCAGCGCACATGATACCAGGCAGGATCGTATGCCAATCCGACCGGGCGACAAGGTCGATTGTGCCGAACATCGCGTCGAGTTCCAGAACACTGTCCACCTTGATGTGATGGTCAGCAAAGTAGCGGTCGATGCGACGGCGGCGCGAATTTGCAGGACTGGGAAGAACATAACGCAAAGGGGCATGATCTTTCAGGTCCACAGGCTGGAGATGCCTCTCACCGGGGGCACCAACCAGAAATTCGTTGTCGGTTCCCATGGGTTCCGCGCGAATATTGTCATGCCCTTCGAATGCCGGAACGATAGCGAAATCAAGATCTTCACGTCCAACCGCTTCAATCAGCTGGAAGGAATAGGCCTCCACCATGGAAAGGCGCACCATCGGATAAGTTTCCGTGAATTGCAGCATCGCCTCGGACAGAACGCTACGCGTAAGGGTCGGGATCAAGCCGACACGCACCTGCCCCGTCATGGTTCCGGACGCACGTTTCAAGGTCTCGTCTGCATCGGCAGCCGACCGCAGGACATCGACCGCTTTCTTGTAGAACAGCATGCCGGTTTCGGTTGGCGTGACACCGGTCGACTTGCGGATCAGCAACTGCACACCATACCGGTCCTCAAGCTCTCGGACCTGCATTGAAATACCGGATTGGGTGGCGTTAACCCGGTTGGCCGCAGCCGAGAAAGAACCTTCCTCATAGACGGCGACGAAAAATCTGAGTTGCTGAAGCTTCATCTCAAGCCATCACTTTTTCTGTTGGCAAATATCATTGATAATGAGTTGCGTTGAAGGCGGCAAGACCTACTAACTAACAGAAGAAAACACCAAAAGAGCAGAATGGCCGGACCGGTGGACAGGGTAAAACTATGAACATACAGAATAAATCATTTTGTATCGCGGTCGCCGGGTTCGGTTGGTGGGGGCGCCACATTGTCAATCGCCTCAAGCTGACCGACGGAATTGCCGTACCTGTCGTAATCGAACCGAACGAGACCGCCCACGATCAGATCCGGGATGCCGGCCCAGCGCCCTACACACGTTTCGAAGACGTTCTAAAACGCCCAGACATTGATGCCGTCGTTCTGACAACCCCCAATCCACTGCATGAGGAACAGGTGCGCCAATGCGCGGCTGCTGGCAAACATGTCTTTTGTGAAAAACCTCTGGGCCTGACCGGTGAGAGCGCGCGCCGCTCTGTCAAGGCATGCAAAGAGGCAGGCGTCACGCTTGGCATAGGACACGAACGGCGGTTCGAGCCGGCCATGGAAGCTCTCAAGGCAGAGATTGAACGGGGTGGCCTCGGCAAGATCATGCATGCCGAAGCCGCCTTCAGTCACGACAAGCTGATCGGTGTCCCCTCGGGCGATTGGCGCACGTCAAAATCCACCTGTCCGGCCGCCGGCATGACGGCGATGGGTATCCACCTCACCGACCTGCTGATCTCCTTTTTCGGGCCGGTCAAAACGGTTCAGGCGATGACAGCGGATCGTTCACTCGGCTGGGAAACCGGTGACCTTGTTACGGTGCAACTCGGGTTCAGAGAAGGAATGACGGCGACCTTGAGCGCCATCCTGCACACACCTCACTTCATTCGCATGCACGTGTTCGGAACTGAAAAATGGGTGGAAGCGCGCAACGACACCCATCCCGACACGCCGGGCGGCAAGGTAAGTTATGTGGAATCGGTGACAGGGATGCCGCTGAAGGAAACCGCTTTCGAGTGGACCGATACCGTGATTCACAACCTTGAGGCGTTCAGGGATGCCTGCCTCGGGCGTCGTCCATACAGGGTTTCCCACCAGGAAATGATCCATAATATTGAAGTTCTCGAAGCAATTGCGCAGTCTGCCGAACATCGTGAAACCATCCATCTGAATTCATAAATGATCGAACTGCCTAAAATTCTCGTTGCACCCAATGGTGCGCGCCGGGACAAGTCCGCCCATCCTGCGTTGCCGATGAGCGTTGAAGAACTGGTCGAAACCTGCCGCCAATGTGCCGCCGCCGGTGCCGGAGGCGTCCATGCCCACGTGCGCGATGATGCCGGCCTGCACAGTCTCGATGCCGCTCGATATCGTGAGGTGATCGCTCGAATTGCCGAAGAGTTGCCAGGGTGGTTCGTGCAAATCACGAGCGAAACCGCAGGGCGCTTCAATGCCAGAGATCAGCAGGACCTGATCCGGACGATGCGTCCCAGTTCGATTTCCGTCGCGGTTCGCGAATTCGTGCCGAATGAAGAAACCTTGCCCGAGGCCCGCAGAACCTATCACTGGGCTCGTGACCACAACGTTGCGATTCAGCATATCTGCTATTCGAAAGCCGAGCTCACCCAGCTCATCGGCTTCATTGCCGACGGAACGGTGCCCGGGTCCGCTCACCAGGTACAACTTGTCCTTGGATCTTATGACGGCGGCCGGACCAGCCGTCCCGAGGATATCGAAGCCTTGGTCAAACCGATGCGGGACCTTGAGGAGCAGCAATCATTTGACTGGATGCTGTGTGCCTTCGGACCGGAGGAGACAGATTGTCTGCTGCGGGCTCTGGAACTCGGCGGCAAGGCGCGGATCGGCTTTGAAAACTCACTCTGGAACAGGAATGGCTCACTTGCGAAGGACAATGCCGAACGTGTCAGCGAACTTGTCGGACTGGCCGGCAAATCCGGCCTGCTTTAAACTTGATCGCCTGCGGACAGATGCGGAACGGTCTCACCGGTTTCGACAAATGTGCGTGTCACGTCACGAGCGCCATAGACCCACAAGATGACAAGGCGTCCGTCACCCCTGTTCCTGAAATAATGCGGTGATCCGGCTTCGGCAAAGGCCGTGTCGCCTTTGGTCAGATTGTAGACGTTCCCGCCGATACTGGCCTCGGCCTCGCCCTCCAGGATTGTGACCTGTTCGTCGCAATTGTGGGTGTGCATCGGTGCGCTGCAGCCGGCGGGGAAAACAGTCGTTCCCGTGGTGAACGGGACAGTGTCGCTGACGGCCTTTCCGATCAGAAGCCGCGTCTCGACCCCGTCCCCGCGCTGGAAAGGCCTGATGTCTTTGTATGTGATGACGGTGGACACGATTTCATCCTCTTTGAGAAGCGGGGCTTGACCCCAAATGTAGGTGGAACTGGCGAATGACTGAAACACGTGTAACCAAAAAAAACCTGGAGAGGTTCATATGCCGGGTTCTCTCGACAAATGGTCTGCCCGAGGACGATGCCTGCACCATCGCTGAACTGATGGTAACGGCCGACCTCATTGGACAGGATGGTCATGGTGTTTTTCGCCTTGCGCAATACGTGAAGCGCCTCAAGGCAGGGGGGATCAATCCTAAACCAGTGTTTGCCCTGGCCGAGGAATTTCCCGCCAGCGCGGTTCTGGATGGCGACAATGGCATGGGGCACCTTGTGATGAACCATGCGACGGACATTGCGGTTGCAAAGGCCCGGCAAACCGGGGTTGCCTGGGTCGGGTCGCGGAATTCGAACCACGCGGGTCCCGCATCTCTCTATGCCATGAAAGCGCTTTGCGAAGACATGATCGGCCTTTATGTCGCCGTCGGCAGTGCCAATCACATGCCTCCCTGGGGCGGGACGGACATGCTTCTGTCCACCAATCCGATTGCGGTAGCAATCCCGGCGGCCGAACGTCCGCCGATTGTGCTCGACATGGCGACCACGGTTGCTGCCTACGGCAAGGTCAAGACCGCAGCACAGCGCGGCGAAATGATGCCGGAAGGCTGGATGATCGACCGGCAGGGCAATCCGCTCCTCGACCCCACAAAATCGGCCGAGGGGTTTCTGCTTCCCATTGGCGGACCGAAAGGCTACGGGCTTTCGCTGGTGTTCGGGATCCTTGCCGGTGTGCTCAACGGGGCCGCCTTCGGCCGCGATGTGGTCGATTTCAATGCGGATTCGCAGAGCAAAACCAATACGGGTCAATTCATCCTCATGCTCAACATTGCCGCCTTTACGGATCCGGCTGCATTCAGGTCCTCCATCGACGATGTCTGGGACGAGATGAAGTCGTCGCAGCGCCTTCCCGGCATCGCGGAAATCCGATTGCCCGGCGAGCGGCTTGACGCGACTCTCAAGGATAGATCTGTCAACGGGATTCCCCTGCCCGCCGCGTTGCTTGCCGTTCTCGACGATCTTGCCGACGCCAACGGTGTTGCCAGGCTCGAACGCCAGGCCGCGCCTGCATAAATCGGTCCGTGGCCCATAATACGCAGACGTATCGGCAAGGACCGGTTTCACACCGTGACGGGTTGTTCAGCCGAATACCGGTCAGGCAGCCTCTGCCGACCAGTTGCGGCCGTTGATCGTCCAGTTTTCGGACACCCGGCTGCCCGACATCTGAAGCATCTTCGAGACAGCACAATGATGACGAAGCTTTTCAACAACGGCGGCAATGCCCTCGTCACTCCCCTTCATTTCGGCAGTGATCGCGATCTTTACATCGGGAAATGGAATGTCGATCGGCTCGACAAGGCGTGTGCCGCGGCTATCCATCGTGGTGACAACATCTATATCCATGGCGGTGATATCGACACCGTTCGCGTTGGCCAGCTTGTTGGAAATGACGTGCGTACAGCCGACAAGCCCGGCAATCATCGTCTCGACCGGCATCGGTCCGAGATTGGTTCCGCCGCGCTCGACCGGCTCGTCGATAATCATTTCGACGTCGCGTGCGCGTACGACCGACTTGGTGTTGGTTTCCTGGCGACCCGTAACCTTGAAGGTCCAGATTTGCTTTTCCCTGATTTTCATTCGGAACCCTTTCTCGCAGGCCACAGATTGTTCCCCGCCTCCACTGGCAGGAAGCGTAACGCCTTCGAATTGCCGGGACCGGCCGGCCTGAAACCGGCCGGTCCTTCATCTCTTATTGCGTGATCGAATCGACGAGGTCCTTGTAGGCCTCTGCCTGCTCTTCGCGCATTTTCTGGTAATCGGCACCCGACATGTAGTCGACGTTCTCGCCAAGGCGGGACATCATGCGATTGTATGTCTTGTCCTCCAGAAGCGCTGCAAATGACGCTTCGAGTTTTTCAAGAACCGCAGGAGGCGTGTCGGCGGGTGCAAGCACCACGCGGTGCATGAATCCCACATCGCCTTCCACACCTACTTCGCCAAAAGTCGGGACATCAGGATAAATCCGTTCCGCACCGGCAGTTGCCAGCACCCGGACGTCCCCGGAAGCCAGCAGCGATGAAAGCGTCGACGGGAAGCCCATCGTCAGATCCGCATCGCCGGACAAAAGCGCCTGCATAGCCGGGCCTCCCCCCTGATACGGCACCATATTGAAATAAGCGTCACGCGCCTTCATGATCTGCGCTGCCGGAACAAACAAGGCACCCCAGTTGCCGGAGTGGGCCATGCGGACTTCACCCGGCTTTGCCTTGGCTGCCTCGATCAGTTCCTCGAAGGTCTTGTAAGGACTGTCTGCCCGAACCACGACGGCGATCGGCGCATAGTTGATCCGCGCAACCGGGACAAAATCATCCATGGGTTTGTACGGAAGGTTCTCCACATGCTGCTGAAGCATGTCGATGTAGTTGTGACTGAAAAGCAGGGTGTAGCCATCCGCACTGGAGTTAGCGACTTCCTGCGTTCCCTTCTGTCCACCTGCTCCCGGTGTCAACCGAACGATCATGGCCTGATCGAGGAATGACGGGATCGTGGAAGTGATCACCCTGGCATTGAGGTCATGAGACCCGCCCGCACCAAGCGGGATCACCATCGTTACGGGCTTTTCCGGATATTCTGCCAACGCAGGGGAGACCGCGCCCGTGAGGGTCGCCGCCGCGGCAAATACCGCGCCTTTCCAAAGTTTCCTGAACATTATTTCCTCCTCCGTGTGCATCGATCGAGTTATTCGGAAGCCGCGGACGATGCGGACGCCGCTTCCGTTTTCCTAGCCCGTGGCCAGCTTCTTCATCCTCCTCCAAAGGACAAAACCGATGACCGGAATGAGAGCCAGAAGAATGAGCATGCCCTGCCGCTCGGTCAGCAGGAACGCGAGCGGTGCGTTCTGTGCCATCGCGACCGTCTGGCCAAAGGCGTATTCCATGGGGGGGCCCAGTATGAATCCCATGACCATCGGCATGACGTCGAACCTTGCGGCCCGCGCAATGAGGCCAAAGGCGCCAAAGCCGACGAGCATCAGAAGATCGATCGAGTCGGACCTGAATACGAAGGCACCGGCAAAAGCGAACATGATCACGATCGGCACCAGGATCGAATTCTTCAGCGTCACAAGACGCGCGAAAAAGGGAACCGACAGGTAGCCGATGACCAGGAACAGCAGATTTGCCAGCACCATCGCGATCAGGATCGCAAAAACCGTGGCGCCCTGCTCTTCGAACAATTGCGGCCCGGGGCGCAGGCCCTGCGCAACAAAGGCACCAAGCAATATCGCAGTGACATTATCGCCCGGGATACCCAGCGTGAGCAACGGCACGAGCGTCGGTCCGTTGACCGCGTTGTTGGCGGATTCCGCCGCCGCAACCCCTTCAATCTCGCCCTTGCCGAATTTCTGAGGATCATCCGAAGCGTTCTTGGCAGCAGTGTATCCCATCATGGCTGCAACAACCTGGCCAAGGCCGGGAATGATACCGATACCGGTTCCAATCACGCAGGACCGGCAAAGCGTGCGGAATATACTTTTGAATTCCGACCAGTTCAAACGGTCCCCGACGACTGCCGCAAGCGCCTGCCCACGGGTTGACCGCATGACCACGTTGACGATCTCCGGGATGGCAAACACACCGATCAACATCGGCAGCAAGGGGATGCCGGACTTCAGGTCAAAGAGACCGAATGTGAATCTCTCCACGCCACCGAGCGGGTCGGTCCCGATAAACGACAACCAGATCCCGAGCAGCATCATGATCAGGCTCTTCAGGACGTTCCCGCCTGTCGTGACTGCGATGATCACCAGAGACAGCAGGAGGACGGCAAAGATCTCCGGCGGTCCAAACTGCATGACCAGCAATGCGATCGGAAAAATCATCAAGATCGTGAAGATGTCGGAAAATGTGTCCCCGAAAACGGAAGAGACCAGGGCGGTGTCGAGCGCCTTGCGAGACTGACCCTTTTTGGTGAGCTGATAGCCATCCAGCGTTGTTGCAACGGCGGCCCCCGTACCAGGCATCGAAACGAGGATCGCCGGAACGCTGCCCCCGAACATGCCGCCCTTGTAGATTCCAAGAAGAAACGGAATGCCGACGAGCGGGTCGAGAAAAAACGAAATCGGCAACAGGATCGCCATTGCCATAAGGGTCGTGAACCCGGGAAGCGCGCCGACCAGCATGCCGCCGAACAGGCCCATGCAGATAAAAAGGATCGTATCCAGGCGAAAAGCCAGTTCGAGACCTTGTGTGAACTGCTCGATCATTGAACAGCTCCTCCGATGCCGTCGGATTCACCGAGAATGTAGGCGTAGAAAAACTCGATCGAAGACAGTTCCGGCAGCGCGACCGCGAGCAATCGCGTTGCCCCGAGATAAAGCAGAACCGGCGGAACAAGGGCGATCAGCGCGATCTGCCAAGGGCTGCGGTTGCCGACCAGAACAGAGATCATAGCCAGTGTCAGCACGCTTGAGATCAGGAAACCGAGCGGTACCATTGCCAGGGAATAAAACAGCATGATTGCAAAGAGCATCAGTCCACGGATACGGCTGTGCTCGTTGTAGACCGGCTCGGACCAGATGCCTTCGGGCCGGATATTGCAGCGGTATAGAAACAGGATGTTCAGCACCACGAGGCCGCCCAGAACCAGGTAGGGAAACAGGCTTGGGGAAATCGCAGTGAGCGAGCGGCCGAAGAGAACTTTCGGTGGCGCCACGAGCTGCGTCATGAACACGATCGACAAGGCAGACGCCACGCCCAGGACAGCCGAAACAATCACCTCCGGATCAACGCGTCTATTAACAGAGTTCATCTGTGCTTTTCCTCCTGCAAGCACCAGACTAGCGACCTGCCAAAACGATCCGAAATGCTAACTTTGCGTAGATGAATGCAGAACACGAATAGTGCTCATGCCGCATCTAACTCCTTGTCAAACAAAGAGATTAACTCCTCGTCAAACGCTTTTCTGGTCGTATCTACTTCTTGGCGACACAATGCGGCGAACCGGGCGCGCTCGGCATCGCCCAGGTCGATGATTTCAACACCGTCCTGCACGAGAGCACGGCGGCAGATATCGTCGTCTTCCTCTGCGAAACGACGCTGAGCCCGGGTCGCCTCGGCGACGGCCTTTTCAACCGCACTGCGCGTTTCGTCGGGCCAGGCTTCCACGCTTTCAGTACGAAAAAGTACAAGTGCGACGCCCAGAAGATGCCGGGACAGCGTGATGCAGCGATGCGTCTTGTGAAGACCGAAATTGTAGATATTCGTCAGTGGATTTTCCTGCGCATCGACGGTGCCGTCTTCCACCGCTGCGGGCAGGTCACGTACATCAATTGCGCGCGGGTCAAAGCCGAGCGAGCGGAAGACGCGCTGATGGTCTTCGTTCGCCAGCGTCCTGAGCTTCAGGCCTTCACAATCGTCCGGTGTTCGGATTGCCTTGCGGCTGGAGATATGACGCAAACCGTTGTCCCAGTATCCAAGCACGGTGTATCCGGTTGCAGCGGCAACTTTATTCTTCAGCCGCTCACCCAGTTCACCGTCAAGAACGGCGTAGGCACGCCGACGATCCGGCACAACAAAATGCTGATCGAAGATGCCAAGTTCCGGCACCCTCTTTGCCAGATAGCTGGAGGAGAAATAGCACCCGTCGAGCGCACCTTCCTCGGTCATCGACAGGAGATCCGCGGCCTTGTGGCCACGGACGACTATGTTCTCGTCAAATTCCAGCGAAACGTCGCCGCCGCCTACCCGAGCCAATTCCGCTGCCAGCGTTCGTCCGCCCCTCGTGTGCACGGACTTTTCGCCCTGGTATCCCCCGAACCTGATCCTGATTGTCATCCAAGTTCCTCCTAGGACAGTTCCGCCATCAACTCGGCGGGGTCCGGCGGCAAGGCGACCGGTTCGCCCCGTTTCGCCGAGACATCCATCGCCATGGTGAAAAGCAGGTTCCGGTGACCGTCCTGCGCAGTGGCATGCGGCGTATCGAGACCGGCATAAAGCCGTTGATACCAGGCGTTGGTTTCCTCACGCATGGGGCCCCAGAGCTGACCGAGATGAAGGTCACCCGGCGGGTAGCTCGTCAGGAATTCGACATGGCGATCTGGAGCCTTGTAACCTTCAGGTGCATAGCCTGCGCCTTGTGCAACATTTGTCGCCATGACGAGATCACGGTGTGTGTCCTCAATGTCGATGACACCCTCCGAACCGACGATGCCAATCTCGATGCCGTAGACTGCACCCGGCCATACCTCGGGCAGAGCCCAGGAAATGTTCATTGAAAAGATCGAGCCGTCGTCCATTGTGAAGATGCCGAACGTCGAGTCTTTCGTGCCCCAGGCGCCGAGTACCCTGTCGGTCGAGCGGGCATAGACACTGACCGGCTTCTTTCCTTCCATCAGCCAGAGGGACATGTCGAGGCTGTGTGTTCCCGAAACAACCATCGGTGTCAGCGTGGCGCGCTCCTGTGTCCGCTGGACCGTGGCGATCGGCACCATCCGGTTCATGAAAGCCCTTGTGACGACGGAATGGACATCTCCGATCTGTCCCGTGATCAGGCGTTCCTTGATGGCGAGAAACCGGCGACGGAAACGCTGGGTGTAACCGATTACCGCATCGACGCCGGTTTCCTCGATCGCAGAAAGGATCTGTGCGGATTGACGCGCGTCCGTGGCAAGCGGTTTCTCGATGAACAGATCATGCCCCTGCTGAATGGCCAGCATGGTCGGTTCAAAATGAAAATTCTCGTCCGTTGCGATAATGGTTGCCGTGATCTCGGGCCGTGCGAGCAATTCCCTGAAGTCCGTCGTAAAAAAATCGGCCTGCACATCCTCGGCGAGCTTTTGGCCGATATCCGACTTGATATCGCACAGGCCGATCCAGCCGACGCCCGGATAGGCGCGTGCAATCTCGGCCCGGATACGGCCGATGGTACCGCAGCCAACTATGGCCAGACCGATTTCCTTGTTCTTCGTTGGCACCAAAAAACTCCTTAACCTTGTGGGGACGAAAGTGTCGGTTCCACATCATCCGTTCCCTTTCTGAGAGACCAAAGGGCACGCAAAACGCCTTCAATGATGACAAAGAGCACGGCGAGCATCAGCACGGTGCCGATCCATTGGGACAGGATGAAACCGAGGGACTTGTCTTCGAAAACGAGCAGCGAGCGTCGCAGATTTTCGTCGGCGAGCGGCGCCAGGATCACACCGAGCACGACCGGTGCCGTGGGAAACCGCATTATCGTGAACAGCCAGCCGAAGACGCCGGCAGCGAACATGATCCAGACGTCTGCCATAGTCAGCTTGACCGCGAATGCGCCGATCACACAAACCGGCAAAATCATTGGCATCAGGATGCCACGCGGCAGACTGAAGAGCTTCACGCAAGGCCCTATCAGCGCGAACGCCGCGACATACATCAAAAGGTTCGCGACGATGAGGCAGGCATAAATGAAGTAGATAAGACCGGGATGATCAATCTCGATCGTCGGTCCGACGACAACGTTTTTCAGTGTCAGTGCCGCCAGAAGGGCTGCTGCCGCCGCGTTGCCGGGAATTCCGAGTGCGAGCGTTGGCAGCATCGACCCGCCAATGTTGGCATTGTTTGCGGTTTCGGCGCAGACAATCGCCTGGTAGCTGCCTTTGCCCCATTTGGCCTTTTCTTCCGGTTTGGCCCAGCGGCGGCCGATGTCATAGGCCAGGAACGAGGCGACGTTGGCACCCGCACCTGGAATGGCCCCGACGAAAGCACCGATTGTTCCGGAGCGCAGGGCGCTTGGAATATATTTTGCGAGTTTGCCAAGGGGCGGAAACACACGCCCGACTTCCGAGGGTATTGTCGGCATGTCCTTGGCCGGCAAAGTTCGCAGGATTTCCGACAGGCCGAACAGCCCGATCAGCACAGCCACGTAAGACACGCCGTCGTACAGCGCAAACGATCCGAATGTGAAACGCGGCACGGCATGGATTGCATCGAGACCAACGAACGCGATCAACATGCCGATCCAACCCGCAATCCAGCCCTTCAGCGGGACGGATCCGGCCGCCATTGAGCCGGCAACCATGATGCCGATGATCGCCAGCCAGAACATTTCCCAGGACTTGAAATTCAGGGCAAATGCCAGAATGAGCGGGATCAGCAGGATCAGCAGCGCGATGCCAACCATTCCGCCGACAAAGGACGCGGCAATGGACATGCCGAGCGCCTGCCCTCCCTCTCCCCGCTGGGCGAGCTGATGGCCTTCGATCATGGTCGGCACGGCGTCCGGTGTTCCGGGGATGTTGATCAGGACTGCCGAGATCGCGCCGCCAAAAACACTGCCGGTGTATACGCCGAGCATGAAGCTGATGGCGACATCCTGGGACATGCCGGCGGACAGTCCGATCAGCAAACCCATCGCCATGGTCGTGGAAAGGCCCGGAAGCGCACCCCAGACGATCCCGAGGCAAACGCCGCAGAGCGACATGACAAGCAGGCTCGGCTGCAGGGCCGCGAGAAGCGCGTCGATCATCAGAAGGACCCCGGCAGCGGTATGTTGAAGACATGCTGGAATACGGTGCTCAACAGCAGGGTCCAGACAATCGACACGCAGCAAATGATCCAGAGCGCGCCGGTCCAGGACATGCGCATGATGGTGGCAAGTGCCAGGATGGTCACCGGTTCGAATGCCGTTATCGAATGACGAAATTCACCGACGACGATGTCATGCCGGAAAGCAAGATATTGCAGGCCCGCAATGTAGACGGCGATTGCGGCCGCAAGCACGAGAGACTTCAGATCCGTCGAAATGTCCCGTCCCGCGAGCACAGGCATTCGTACACCCTGGCGCCAGCGACCGAAGGCAGAAGCGCCCAGGCCGAGCGCCATGACGAGAAGACTGGCCGCGACGATGAACGGCAACAGTCCGGGGGCCGTCTGCAGATCGGCAGGCACAGGCAACGCCAGACTGCCAAACATGACGGCAACGGACAGCATGATCAGCAGAAGTGTCGCAATCAGATCGAGAGCCGGTGAGGCATACCCGGTTCCGGCTTCTTCACCCTCGAATTTGACATCAGAGTGAGTGTGTTCGCTCACGGGCGTCCCCTTGCGGCTTTTCTGGATGTTTCAGCATGGAGACCCCGGCCTGACGAGCCGGGGTCTGACCGTCGCTATGCGCCCGACTTGATCGGGGGCGGCGTGTAGCCCTCGGGCGGCCACCACGCATCGAAATCTTCCGGTTTCGGCAGGCCCAGTTCTTCGGCCGTCTTCACATCGGCACCGATCTGGTCCTTGAACTTGTTGAAGATTTCAACGGTGACCGCTTCCATCAGCGCGCCTTCCCGGTCCGCTTCTTCGCCGATCTTGATGTCTGGCTGGAAGAATTTGGCTTTCAGAAGTTCCTGGAAACCGTCGGAATTGACAGCCGCGACAAAACCGTCAGCAAGGGCCTGCATGGCTTCAGGGGGAATGTCACGCTTCACCATGAAGTTATAGGTCGCACCCACCGGCAGCAGGGCGCGTGCTTCGGGAATGATCGATGCGATTGATGGCAGAACCGTGCCATCGTCCAGGGTGATGTCCTCGATGCTGGTGTGGCACAGATTGCGCAGCTTTCCGGCACGGATCAGGTCGATATGCTCGTGCAGACCGCCGCCGGCAATGTCGGTTTCTCCCTGCAGTCCTGCAAGCGTCGCGGGTTTGCCACCCTTGTAGGGAACGTATTTCAGTTCGACACCGGCCATGTTCGCGATGATCATGGCAAGCTCGTGCCAGACACCACCTGTACCCGACGTTGAAATGGTCACGCTTCCCGGGTTCGCCTTGGCAGCTGCAATGACATCGTTCATTGTCTGATGAGGGCTGTCCGCGGCGACCGACCACGAGGCCAGCGCATTCGCCGCCTTGAACGGCACCCAGTCCTTCCAGGGCGTAAAGTCCGCATGTCCGAGAACCCGGACAAAACGGTTGTAATTGGCCCCTCCGAGCACCGTGTAGCCGTCCGGGCGCTGTCCGCCAACGAACTGCGTCGCGATGCCACCGACGGCGCCCGGCTTGTTGATCACATTGACGTTCCAGCCTTGGGCATCCGCCATTTCCTGCGCGATCTTGCGCATGATGGTGTCGGTTCCACCTCCGGCGGAATACATGACAACCAGCGTTATCGGGCGTTCGGGAAACCCTGCCGCCAATGCGATGCCTGGAATGGTAATCTGAAGTCCCGTCATCCCGGCTGCTGCGCCGGCACCTGCAAGGAACGATCTGCGGCTCGCGCCACTCTTGTTCTCACTCACGCTTCTTCCTCCTCCTTCTTCGGACCGCCTCCTCAAACAGCCCGTTTGTCCTCACGCGGTTGCGTCAGGACCGTGGTAATTCTTGCTATTCACAAACGTTACGACACTCTCCTCCAGTTCCGTTTCCATCAGAGCGTTCCAGCGATTGTTGAAGCCGAACAACGCGATGACGGAGCAGATTTCGACGATCTGCGCCGTCGAGAAATGGTTTCTGAGAATTTCCATGTCGGCCGCATCCGCAGACGCCGGGCATTGGCCACCGGTCAGGGCGATCCGCAGCGCGGCCCGCTCCACATCCGAAAACAACGCACTGGTTTCGAAGTCCCACAGGGCCTCCAGCTTGTCCTGCGGCACGCCGTTGTCCGCACCGTTCTTGAACGTGTGCGCCGAACAATACCGGCAGCCGTTGGACAGGCTGGTCACGTGGGCGACCATCCACAAAAGGGCCGGGTCAACTGTTGAATTGGGATTGCGAACAACCGCACGGATGAGATTCAGCACGGCCGTTGCGATCTCGGGGCGGTGGGAAAGCGTAAGCATGGAGTTGGCGACGAAACCGGTCTGACCGGCCAGCCACTTGATTTCCTCTGCCGCTTCCCGACTTGCCTCAAGATCAACAGGTGCTACGTGTGCCATCGGCACCTCCAAATAAAATCGAGTTTTCTTCACTCGCTACATGAATATCGAATAACGAGAGCATTTCTAAATCAGCATTACTGATAGCGTGTATTGGCAATTCTGAAGCTCGCGCCCCCAACCGGGGCTTGACGCAAGCCGCGATCCTGCCGTCAGATCCAACTCCGCAAACAAACGGCGACCCACCCGGCCCATCGCATCGGACTTCCGAGGGATATTGATTTGACAGGTGAACTTGTTGGCGTCATCGCGCCGATACTGCTGATGGCTGCGATCGGCTACTGGATCCAGAAAGCAGGGCCGAATCTGGAAACCAAAAGCATGAGCATGCTGGTCATGATGGTCGGCACTCCAGCGCTGGTCTTCTCGTCGCTGACGTCCACCGACCTTCCGGAGGAAGTGCTCTTCCAGATGTCTTTCGGCGCCATCTGTACCAGCATCGTGGCAGGGTTCCTTGCGACCGTTTTTCTCATCGTGTCCGGTTTCAACCTGCGCAGTTTCCTGCCGAGCCTGACCATGCCCAATTCGGGAAACATCGGTCTTCCCGTGGTGCTTCTTGCCTTTGGCGAGGAAGGTCTTGCCATCGGCGTCGCTTTTTTCTTCGTAATCGCAATCCTGCAATACACGGTCATGCCGATCGTGACCGCCGGCACCTTTTCCCTGACAAGAACGCTGAAAGAGCCGCTGGTCTGGTCTGTAACCGCTGTTCTCCTTGTCAAGGCAACCGGGATCGACCCACCCGAAGTCGTCAGCGAGACGACCAGATTGCTCGGAGGCATGATGATCCCGGTTATGGTCATTCTGCTTGGCGCGGCCATTGCGCGCCTTCAGGTCGGCGATATCGGTACGGCCATCCTGCTTGCAAGCGCGCGGCTCGTCATCGGAATTGTCGCAGGGCTTGCGACGATTGCCTTGCTTGACGCCAAGGGTACCGTCGCAGGCAGCATGTTCCTGATGGCGGCAATGCCGTCGGCCATCGTCACCTACGTCTTTGCCGAGCGCTACGGCCGGGATCCTGAAAAGGTTGCCGGCCTGATTGTTGCCTCGACATTGATGACATTTGCCGCCCTGCCCGCTCTCTTGTGGGCCGGCCTCAGCATTGCGAACCAGAACCTTCCAATCGGCAAGATACTGTCTGCGTTGATTTCCGGACTGTGACGGGACAAGGGGCATTTTTCATTCCTACGGAATCGGTATGTCGTTCACGTGTTTCGGAACGTGATACCCGCGCTGAACCGCAGGTCTCTCCGCTATCCGCACGTACCAATCCCTGACGTTTGGAAACTCGTTGAGATCGATTTCCTGCCACTCGTAACGGGAAACCCATGGCCAGCAGGCCATGTCGGTGATGGAGTATTCACCGCGGCCGTCACCGGCGATGAAATCGCGGTCCTGAAGGCGGGTGTTAAGGACCTTGTAGAGACGACGGCCCTCGGTGGCGTATCTCTCTTCTCCGTATTCGGACTTGCCCTTGTTGTATTTGACGAAGTGATGAACCTGTCCGAGCATCGGCCCGAGGCCGCCCATCTGCCACATCAACCACTCGATCGCAGGCCAGCGGGCACTTCCCTGCGGAAGGAACTTGCCGTACTTCTCGGCGAGGTAGAGCATGATCGCTCCGGTTTCCATCATCGATACGCCGGTTTCGTGGTCGACAATCGCCGGAATTCTGTTGTTTGGAGAGATCTTCAAAAAGTCCGGTTCGTGCTGCTCGCCCTTCGTAATATCGATCGCGTAGGCGGTATAGTCGACGCCAAGTTCTTCCAGAAGGATTGAAACCTTCCGTCCGTTCGGGGTGGTCCAGGTATAAAAATCGATCACGCGATATGCCTCTCGGTTTCAGAAGTCTTCAATAAAGTCAGGCCTGCCCTCGCAGGTGAATATCAGTCTTCCGGCAGGAATGTTGCCCGGACAGACTTCAAATGCGTTCGCATGGCGTTTTTGGCCCCCGCGACATCCCGGCGTTCCAGGGCGGCAACGATGGCCTCGTGCTCGGCGAACGAGTGGTAATCAGGCGGAGGACCGCCCTCGGGTACATCCAGACGTGACCAGACCACCGACACGCGGACCTTGTTGACCAGCCAGTGAAGCTCGCTCAACAACGTGTTACCCGCAGCCTCTGCAATCTCTGTGTGAAATGCGAAATCAAGTTCCTCATAGGACGGCCAGGACGTTGCAGACCGCATTTCCAGTGTCAGCTCACGCAGCCTGGCAAGTTGGCGCGGGGTGGCGTGCACCGCAGCCATGGCGGTAAGTTCGGGCTCCAGAACAAGTCGGGCAACCATTGCCTCGTGCGGGCTGGTCCGATCAGCAAGAAAGACCAGATTTTCAGATGACGCTCCAGCCACGGCGTAGGCGTCACCGAGGAATGTCCCTCTACCGACCTTTCTATGCACAACGCCTTCGGCTTCAAGCACCGTCAGGGCCTTTCGCAAAACACCCCTGGAAACACCGAGGGTGTCGCACAGCTCCCGCTCCGGCGGCAAACGTCCGCCGGGACGGAGCCCGGATTGATCGAGCCAGCCCCTGACCAGATCCAGAACGGGAAGCGTAGGCGATTGCAAGTCCAGCACCAATTTGGTTCACCATTCAAACTTCGTGGCAAAAATGATCTATTCCAATTTAGCCACACTCGCAAAACAGAGACAAGTATCGATTTTTTCTTTACAGATCGATTTTTATCGTGAAATTATAGAACCAACACACCAAATTGGTTAACCAATGTCAATTTCGAGGTGCAACGCATCGAACAATTGTTTCCAGTGGCTCGCACCAGCTGAAACACCCTCGATGGCTTGCTCACTTCAATCAGGGAGGACCGTGTGAACGCGCCGCCAGAAACAACCGTCCCGTCCATGATGAAAGCCTGGGTTCTCGGCGATCCGGACGACATCAAACTCGTGGACAAGGGCGTTCCCGTACCCGGAAAGGCGGAAGCCCTGGTCCGGATCGATGCCGTTGCCATCTGCGCGACCGATCTGGAAATCCTGACTTACGGAACACCGGCCCTGATCGAAGGTGGCCCGCCATTCAACAAGAACTTCACCCCGGGGCATGAATATATGGGGACCATCGCGGCGCTTGGACCGGGCGTTGACGAATTCAGTGTCGGAGACCGGGTCACCGTCGAGATCCATGCAGGGTGCGGCCAATGCAAGCGTTGCCGCATGGGCATGTACACCTCATGCCACAACTACGGCAAAAACTACGGCGATCAGGACAAGGGTCACCGGGCCAACGGCTTCACGACCAATGGTGGCTTCGCCCAATATGCGGTGAACAACATCAACACCATGATCAAGGTGCCGGACACAATGTCCGACGAGGAAGCCACACTTGTGGTGACCGCCGGAACCTCGATGTATGGCCTGACCGAACTGGGCGGACTTGTCGCCGGCGAAAGCGTTGTAGTGATCGGCCCCGGCCCCATCGGTCTCCTGGCTGTTGCTGTCGCCAAGTCGCTCGGCGCTTCGCCAGTGGTTCTCGTGGGGACGCGCGAAAACCGGAACAGGATCGGCCTGGAACTCGGCGCCGACATTACCATAGATGCGCGGAACGAAGACGTCGTTGCCCGTATCATGGACCTCACCGGGGGCAAGGGTGCCGACTACGTGGTCGACTGCGCGGGCAGCGAAACGACGGTCAACCAGGCAGTGCACATGACCAACCGCGGCGGCAAGATCTGTCTTGCCGCGTTCCCGAAGAAGCCGGTCGAATTCGACCTGGGGTATCTCGCGGTCAACAACATCTATCTCTACGGCATTCGTGGCGAGGGCAGATCCGCCACCCACCGGGCCATGGCCTTCATGGCCGAGAAACGGTTCGACGCCACCAAGATCCATACGCACACGTTTCCCATGGAAGACCTTCCCACGGCACTGAAATACGCACGCGAGCGTATCGACGATGCCATCAAGGTGGTCGTTTCCATGAAAGATAGTCACGCGGCAGCAGACGCTGCGTCAGAAGGAGCTGTTTGATGTCAAAAGCCCGCCGCGGGATTTATGCCGCTGCCGTAACACCCTTTGACGATCAGGGCCGTGTGGATGCCGGCAAACTGATCGCCTATTGCCGCCACCTTGTAAGCGAGGGCGGTTGCGACGGCATTGCACCGACGGGAACGACCGGCGAGGGCAACTCCATAGCAGCAAAGGACCGGCTGACACTTCCCGCCGCCTTCGCGTCTGCCGGTTTCGCCGCCGATCAGGTGATTTTCGGAACCGGTGCCTGCGCAGCAGACGATGCGGTCGCCTATACACGCGCTTCGCTTGAAGCCGGCTTTCCGAACGTCCTGGTCCTGCCGCCATTCTATTACAAGAATCCGAGCGATGAGGGACTCCATGCCTACTACGCACGCCTGATCGACCGGGTGAATTCCGATGCATTGCGGATCTATCTCTACCACTTTCCGCAAATGTCCATGACGCCCCTGTCTCCGACGCTTGTGGCAGGCCTGAAAGGGGAGTTCGGGCCGATCATCGCCGGACTGAAGGATTCAAGCGGAGACTTTTCACAGTCCACCGCATTTGTAGACGCCACAGGTGGCATCGATGGAGACTTCGACGTCTATCCTTCCAGCGAAGCGATGGTTTTCGATGCTCTGGACGCAAAATGTGCCGGCATCATTTCCGGATCGACAAACGCCTTCGGTGACATCGTTCGCACTGCGCTGACCGCATCGGGGGACAATCGAGAACAGGCTTTTGAACACGTCAAGGCCGCACGTGCCACGGCCGCCAAATACCCTTTGATGGCGGCGATGAAACAACTGGAAGCCTGGCGAGCGGGCGACGACAGCTGGACACGCATGGCACCTCCACTCGTCGCACTCAATGACAGTCAGAAAGCCGCGCTGCGCGCCGATCTGGACGCGCTCCTCAGCGCGCGGGACGCTGCAGAATAGTTCCAACGGAGACGACCATGGCACAAGCCCAACGGGCAAAGCCCGGACCCAACCACATCGAGACGGCAACCGATCCCGCAGCTTTCGCCCACTGGCCGGAAGGTCTTTACGGGGCAATGAAAACCGAAGAGTTCAATGGCGTTGTCGGATCCACACTGGTTTCCGAAACGGACCAGGTGCGCGTCTGGCATCTTCGCCTGCCACCGGGCAAACGCTGTCCGTTCCATCGCCACGTAAACCCGTATTTCTGGTCCGCGCACAGGGCCGGGAAAGCGCGCGGGTACTTTTCCAGCGGCGAGATCAAGGATGTCGAGCATTACGAGGGTGAAACCAGGCATTTCTTCTACGGAGAAGGCGAGTACATGCTCCATTCAGTCGAAAACATCGGTGACACTGAACTGCTGTTCACGACCGTCGAATTTCTCGATGGGCCGAATACACCCCTTGAGGTGCCGGACAGCGTCCGGCTGCAGGTCCCCGGCGCAACAGCCGCGTAACGGATTGGGAGACCGGCCCCGTTCAAGAAGGCCGGCTCCCGGTGGCACCGCTGATCCGGTGCATTTGAACAATGTTCACGGGAGGAAACCATGAAGAAGATAATCGCCAGTGCCACTTTGGCAACAACGCTTGCCTTGGCGGGCACTTCGGCCATCGCCGAGGAAATCACGCTGCGGATCGGTTCCGGACACCCGCCCGGTGTCGTTTATGCCGGGCTGATGATCGACTATTTTCAGCCTGAACTGAAACGGCGCGTCGAAGAACGCACCGACCACACGATCAATTTCGTGGAAGGCTACTCCGGTTCAATCGTCAAGGTCACCGAAGTTCTGGAAGGCGTCCAGGACGGCATCATCGACATCGGCGGTATGTGTTACTGCTTCGAGCCGTCCAATCTGCCGCTTCATGCGTTCCAGGTCATGATGCCCTTCGGTACGATGGACCCGGTTCAGTCCCTGCAGATTGCCCAGGATGTTTATGCCGAAGTTCCCTATCTGACGGATGTCTTCCCGCAGAAGTTCAACCAGGTCCTGCTGTCCCGCATCGCCGACGGCGGCTACAATCTCGGCACGTCGTTTTCCTGGGAAAAGCTTGCAGATCTGAAAGACCAGAAGATCGCCGGGGCGGGGCTCAATCTGAACTGGCTGAAATACGCCGGTGTTTCGCCTGTCCAGTCGTCGCTGGCCACCGCCTATACGGAAATGAATACCAACGTTTACGAAGGCTGGATCATGTTCCCGTCGGCATGGGTAAACCTCAAGCTCTATGAACCGGGTCCCTACTATACCCTGATCGGATTCGGCTCGATGACCTGGCACGGCCTTACCATCAATCAGGATACCTACAACGAACTGCCCGACGACGTTAAGGAGATCCTGCACGAGGTCGCGGCGGACTACGAAGAGCAGACCGGGATCGTGAACCAGAAGGAATACGCGCGGCTGGTGGAAGAACTGCGCGAACTCATCACGGTGACCGAAATAGACCCGGCGGTTCGCGAGGCCTGGGCGGAAAGCCTGAAGGACTGGCCACAACAGATGGCCGATGACCTAGAAGGCCAGGGTCTGCCGGCCAAACAGGTGCTGAACCTGGTACTCGATAAGGCCGAGGACCGTGGCTACAACTGGCCGGTCCGCTACGAGATCAAGTAACAACGCGCAGCCAACTGATGCTGCGGCCGGACAGGCTGCAGCATCTCTTTTCCCTCCAGGCGATGCGGCCCTGCCGCGGCCGACCTTCGAAACGGCTGAAGATCCATGTTCCTGATCAAGGTGACCGACCGCCTTACGAAACTTCTCATGATCCTGGCCGCCGCCTGGGCGTTTATCCTGTGTTTTTTCATTCTTGCGGACATCATCTTCCGCGCGCTGAACATGCCGCTGCAAGGCACAAAGGAGATCGTCGCCAATTCGGTCGTGATGATCGTTTTCCTGCAGCTGGGGTTTGCGGTCCGCTCCGGGTCGATGCTACAGGCGGATTTCCTGATCGACGCCTTCAACCCGACTCTCCGCAAATTCATCGTGGTTTTGGGCCTTCTTCTTGGAGCCGCCTTCTTCCTGTTCCTGATGAAAGCCGGCATCAAACCGGCAGTCAGGTCCTTTGCCAATGGCGAATTCGATGGCGAGGGCGCCTTGCGCGTTCCGGTCTGGCCGGCACGATTCACGATCATATTCGGCAGCGGCCTGGCTGCCTTCAACTATCTCCTGTTGGCGGTTATCGAAGCCTTTGGCTTATCCGACCGACTGAAATTCCGATGAGGGTAAAGCTTCTTGTTTGATTTCGGGACTGCCCTCATTGTCATCGGAGGTTTGCTGGGCCTTGTACTGCTCGGCGTTCATGTGGCCGTCGCCCTGGGCATTTCCAGCGCGGTCGGGATCTATCTGGTGACCGGCAAAATGCGCATCGTGGAGGCTACCGTTGCCTCGACTGCCGCGGAAGCTCTGCGCGACTTTACCTTCGCGGTGATTCCGCTTTTCATGCTGATGGGTGAATTTATCGGCCGATCCGGGGCGATCACCGATGTCTACAATGGCATCAACCGGGGCATCCGGCGCCTGCCCGGGCGCCTCGCCATAGCAACCGTTCTGGGCAATACGATTTTCTCCTTTGTGACCGGTGTGTCGATCGCCTCGGCTGCTGCCTTCTCACGTATTGCCTATCCGGAGATGAAAGCCTTCAACTACAGGCGTGGTTTCGCGCTCGGCGCAATCGCGGGTTCCAGCTGCCTTGGCATGCTGATCCCGCCGTCCGTGCTGATGATTGTCTGGGGCATCCTGACCGAGCAGTCGATCGGCCGACTTTTTCTTGCGGGCGTTCTACCCGGCATCCTGCTGGCAAGTCTGTTCCTCGGCTACATAATCGTTTCGGCCATCATGAACCCGGAGGTTGTCGGCGAAAACCGTTCCGGTTCACAGCAGCGGGAAGCTGCCGCCGACCGGGTCGAGATGAGCACCGGCCAGTTCCTGTCCAGCATGACCGGCGTCTTCGGCATCATCCTTGCCGTGCTTGGCGGCATTTGGTTCGGAATTTTCACTCCGACGGAAGGTGCCGGAGCCGGAGCGGCACTGGCCCTGCTGTTCGCCATGACGAAGGGACTGACCTGGCCGCAATTCATGCAAGCAGTCTATGCCGTCGGCAAGACCGCGGCCCCAATCTTGATCCTGTTGTTCTGCGCAGCGCTCTATTCCCGGACGCTGGCCATGACCGGCGTGACAACAGCTATTCGCGAGTATTTCATCTCTTCCGGACTGGAGGCATGGCAGGTACTGACCGTCATCCTGCTGATCTGGTTCATTCTGGGCATGGTCATTGACAGTATCTCGATCATGCTGCTGACGGTTCCGATCGTCGAACCTATCGCGGTTGCCTTTGGTTTCGACCGTCTGAGTTTTGCGATCGTCGGTATCCTGGCCATCGAGGCCGGGCTCCTGACCCCGCCATTCGGGCTGCTTGTCTACACGGTCAAGGCAGCCATCGAGGACCCCGAGGTCGGTGTGCAGGAAATCTTTCTCAGTTCGATCCCCTATTGGGGGATCATGCTGTTTGCCGCCATCCTGCTGATCGCCTTTCCGCAAATCGCCAACTGGCTCCCTGAAACCCTGATGTAGATTACCGGAGGAAAACATGCCCGCTTACTGGATGGCGCGCGCCAGGATCAACGATCCGGTCGAATACAAGAAATACACCGACCTTGTTCCGGATATCATCGCGGATCATGGAGGCAAGGTTCTTGCGCGCGGCGGTGACTACGAGATAATGGAAGGACCAGATCATTTCCATCGTTTCGTGGTCATAGAATTCCCGACACTTGAAGCCGGCGTCAATTGCTTCAAGTCGGATGAGTACCAAAAGGCAGCTGCCCATCGAAGGGCGAACGGGGCCGGTGAAGTTCAGACCGTCGTCGTTGAATCCGGGGATGCAACCGTCTGATCACTTTTAACACATCGGAGACCGCCATGCAGGCGCAACGTATCATGCTGACCGGGCAAGGAGCGCCCGAAGTCATGAAGATGGAACCCTTCGACGTTCCACCACCAGGAAAGGGCGAAGTCCAGATCGAGCAGACGGCCATCGGCCTGAACTACATGGACATTTATCAGCGCTCAGGTCACTACCCGCTCGTCATTCCGAGCCCGCTCGGACTTGAGGCCGCCGGCCGGATCACGGCACTCGGCCCCGAGGTGGAAGGGTTCAGCGTCGGCGACCGCGTCGTCTATGGCGGCGTGCTGGGCGCTTACGCGACAGTGCGCAACGCACCATCTGCACGCATTCTGAAGATACCCGATGGCATCACGGACCAGACTGCCGCCGCCGTCCTGATGAAGGGCATGACCGCTGAGTATCTGCTGGAACGCTGCTTCAAGGTCCAGTCCGGGCAGGATGTCCTGTTCTTTGCCGCCTCCGGAGGCGTCGGCCAGCTTGCCGGCCAGTGGGGCAAATATCTTGGTGCCCGGATGATCGGCGTCACCTCCGGTGCGGAGAGCTGTGCAACGATCAGAAAACTGGGCTACACGGACGCGATCGACCGGACATCGGAAAACATCGCGGAACGCGTCAACCAGCTGACGGATGGCAAGGGCGTTTCGGTGGTCTATGACAGTATCGGCAAGGCAACATTCGATACTTCCATCGCTTCGCTTGCCACTTACGGCATGTTCGTTTCCTTCGGTGCAACGACCGGAGAGGCTCCCCCCGTTCCGCCCAGCCTGTTGCAGAAGGCCGGTTCGCTCTATTTCACCCGCCCGACGCTTGCGAACTATGTCGGCCCGCGTGCGGATCTCGAGCACTCGGCAAACCGGGTGTTCAACATGATCCTGGCGGGTCATCTGTCGGTGAACATCAACCAGACATGGCCGCTCAGGGATGTTGTCGAGGCGCACAGGGCACTGGAGGCGGGAACAACGACGGGGTCGTCCCTGCTGTTGCCCTAGGGCCTGTCAGTGAAACTCTCCCTTGCCCCAGCAGCATTGATTGTCGCGGCTCTCGCTGCCGCGACCCTGATGGCCTTTGGGTTCCAGTCGGAGGCAACACGGCAAGATCTCTTTCTCGTAGCCGGGACCGGGCTCTTTTCGATCGCCCTGTTCGCGACACGGGTCGTCCCCGACATCGTGGCCACCCTGCTGGTGTTTCTGATCAGCCTCGCCGTTGCGGTCGCACCGGCCGGAATCGTCTTTTCAGGACTTGCGTCAGGGGGATTCTGGCTTCTCGTCGGAGGCATCGTACTGGGGGTCGCGGTCGTTACCACGGGACTCGGGACGCAAATCTCGAACCGGATGCTCGCGCTTTCGGGCCTGTCCTATCAGAGGGCCGTTCTGGTCGTGGCAACAGCCGGGTTCCTGCTTGGTATTCTCATTCCCTCCACCATTCCACGCGTTCTGATCCTGATCCCGGTCGCCGTATCACTTGGCACTTCTCTTGGTTTTCCGGCCGGAAGCCGCGGGACGATGGGCCTTTGTGCCACAGCTGCCGTCAGCACCTTGTTGCCGACTTACGCCATCTACACGGCCAACCTGCCGACAATCGTCCAGTTTGGCGCTCTGGAAAGCCTGTATGGCCTGAAAACGACCTATTCCGGTTATTTTCTGGCCCAGTTTCCGGTCAATCTGCTGCGCTTTGCCGTCCTTCTGGCCGTCTTGTGGCGGTTCAGCACGGACAAACCCGATCCCCAACACCTCCAGCCCGGCGCCGGAGCAAAGCTGACGGCACCCCAGACACGTCTTCTCGTGCTGCTCGTGTGCGCAATCACGCTCTGGGCGAGCGACTTCGCGCACGGTATCCAGCCAGCCTGGATCGCACTCGCGGTTGCCACTCTCGTGCTCTGGCCGAAGATGGAAATTCTTCCCAAGTCCGCGATGAAGGACAAGATTGACCTCACACCGGCACTGCTGTTCAGCGCGATCTTTTGCGTCAGCGCGCTTGCCCGTCACGTCGGTCTGGATGTTGCGCTGGCCAATACACTGATCGGGAAGCTGGCCTTGGAGCCGGGTCGGGATTTCTGGAACATCTATGCCGTATTCGGGTTTTCCGTCGTGTTGTCGCATCTGACAACGGCACCGGCTGCACCGCTCGTTCTTGCGCCGTTTGCCGAACCGCTGGCAACGGCGACCGGTTTGCCGATCGTAACTGTCGCAATGGTCCAGATGATCGGGATTGCGAGCCCGCTTCTGCCCTACCAGGCACCTCCACTTCTCATTGCCATGTCGCTTGCCGATATCTCCACCGGGTTGCTAACCCGGATCTGCCTGGCACTTTTTGCCGCCGTTGTGCTTTTGGGGCTGCCACTGACAATTTTCTGGTGGCAGTTTACGGGCTTGTTGCCCGCGCATGGGTGAACATCGAAATATCAATAATTCTGATCTTCGTGATCACATCTTATAATTTGTCATAATGTCGCACCTCACTATGTTCGAAGGCAACCAAAGGAGGGGATCAATGAACGCAATGACCGGTTCCAAAGACTTTGCCATCGACCCGAAAGCGCTGCGCCAGACGCTGTCCTGCTTTCCGACTGGTGTTGCGATTGCAACCACGCTGTCGAGAACAGGAGATCCTGTCGGCGTAACCATCAGTTCCTTCAATTCCGTCTCAATGGACCCGCCTCTGGTCCTTTGGAGCCTTGCCCGCAAGGCCGGCAGCCTTCCAGAATACAGGGCGCATCCGGGATTTGCGATCAACATCCTTTCAGCTGAACAGGCGGAACTTTGCAAACTGTTTGCCAGCGCCGAGAGGGACCGGTTTTCGGGACTGGAGTGGACTGCAGGAACTCACGGTGTCCCTTGCATCGCCGGCTGCGCGGCCTCACTCGAATGCGAGACACATGCCGTTCACGAAGGCGGAGACCATGAAATCTTCATTGGCCGGGTCGTTGCCCACATGAGCAGCGAAAAAACCCCACTCGCCTTCGGCAAAGGCCAACTCGGCGCTTTTACCGTCGACTAGCCGGACGCTGCCGCTGATCGCAAATCGGTGCCCAATCACTTACCGCGCAACGAGTTTGGCGACTTCCTTCTTCAACTCTTCCAGAAAAACCTGTGCCTGCGCAGACAGCGGGCGGCGGGCGGGTTCGATCTGGACGAATTCCAGGAAGAGCGGCGGCTGGTCCAGCGGGGCGATCCGGCGCACCGATCCGTCCCTGTCCGGGGCACAAATGACGCCCGGCAGGATCGTTACCCAGTCCGAGCGGGCGACAAAATCGAGCGTGCCGAGCATTGCATCCAGTTCCATGATCCGTTCCACGCGAATGGAATGGGTAGCGAGATACTCCTCGATGCGTGTCTTGCGAATGTTGATGCTTGAAGGCGTAACCAGCTTCAAGGGGGCAAGATCCTGCAGGCGCGCCGGCTTGCCGTGCACGACTCCACTTTGAACCCCGCCAACTATCATTTCCCGGTCCTGTGCAAGATGGCGCACATTCAGGCCCACAGCGCCTCCGAAGGCGGGAACAATCGCAAAATCAAGCTCTTCCGCCTTGACACTGTCTGTCAACGCACCGCTATAGCCCTCGATGATGTGGATCGACACATCGGGATGGTGACAGGCCATGTGATCCAGTGCCGGCGCAAGAGCTGCCCGGGCAAGCACCGGCATGATCCCGGCGTGCACGACGCCTGAAAGCGTATCCCGCCGGTTCCGGGCATCAATGATCGCCTCCTCGGCACCGCGCAAGACCGCCAGCACTTTCTGATAATACCGGTTTCCGGCAGGTGTCAGAAGCACACCGTCGCTTGTCCGCTCGAAAAGCCGAATTCCCAGGACATCCTCAACGGCCGCGACATGCTGTGAAATTCCAGACTGGGTCGCATTCTCCCGCGCCGCAGCCCGCGTAAAAGACCCCTCTTCAGCGACTGCAACAACTGACCGCATTTGCCGGAGTGATATCATCCGAACCTCATTAGATTTCTTGATAACTCAGTTTAGTACTTATAATTTTCCCAAACACCAGCCCCGGAATAAAGTTTGATCCAGATCAATGACACGCGCTTTGGAGGAGAAGGCCCATGGAACTCGGTTTCTTTACGATGCCGATCCACCCGCTGGATAAAGACTGGCGGTTGACGCTCAAGGAAGACAGGGAAGCTTTCCTGCTCGCGGACGAGTTGGGTTTCACGGAAGCTTATTGTGGTGAGCATGTCACCGACCAGGCCGAAAACATCACTTCCTGCGCCATGTTCATCGCTTCGCTGGCGAGCGCCGTCAAAAACATGCGCCTTGGAACCGGTACGGTAAACATGCCCAATGCCCATCCGGCGGCCGTTGCAGCTCAGGTCGCCATGCTTGATCACATGCTGGACGGCAGGTTCAATTTCGGCATTTCGCCTGGAGGTCTCCTGTCTGACGCGGAAGTTTTCGGCAATCTGGACGCTGACCGCAACGAAATGTTTCTGGAAGGCATCAACACCGTCCTGAAGATCTGGGAAGGTGAAGCGCCCTACAACATCGAAGGCAAGCACTGGAAGATCACGACCGAACGCACCAGCATGGCCGAAATCGGCCAGGGCATCATGCCGAAGCCTCTGCAGCGACCGCATCCGCCCATCGTCGTGACTGCCGTCGCACCGTTTTCCAAGGGCGTCACAGAGGCGGCCGCCCGAGGCTGGGATCCGATCAGCGCGAACTTTCTGATGCCTCAGTGGGTCGCCAGCCACTGGCCGAAATATGTCGAGGGCTGCGAGCGGATCGGTCGGCCCGCGCTGACCGAGAATTGGCGTGTTGCAAGGTCTGTCTTTGTTGCCGACGATCTGGACACCGCCCGTGAATATGCACTCGGCCCGGACAGTCCGTACCGGTTCTACTACAAGCAGATCCTCACCAAGATGCGCAAGAACAACCGCCTTGGCCTTTTCAAGACACACCGCGATCAGCCCGACGAGGAAGTTACGCTGGAGAGTGTCCTGGAAAACCTGGTCACCTGGGGAACACCCGACAAGGTGACCGATGACCTCCTGGCATACAGGGAGACCGTCGGCGACTTCGGCATATTGCTTTATGCCGGCAAGGACTGGGTCGATCCGGAACTTGGCAGACGCTCAATGGTCCTGCTGGCCGAAAAGGTGAAACCCGCGTTCAACGCCGCCATTTCCTCCAAAACGCAGGCTGCGCAATGACGGGACGCGTCGATCTCGGCAATCATAGCCTTCAAACCTATATAGACGGCCCCAAAGGCGCACCCTGGCTGATCCTGTCGAATTCTCTCGGTGCAAGTGCGGAGATGTGGGACCCGCAAATTCCCGAGCTCGGAAAACATTTTCAGGTGCTGCGATATGATACGCGCGGTCACGGCAAATCAGACGTTCCACCAGGTCCTTACACCTTTGATCAGCTTGTTGGCGACGTGATCGGCCTGATGGACAAACTGGGAATTGAAACGGCCCGATTCATGGGTCTTTCCAAAGGCGGCATGACGGGGCTCGGACTTGCTATCACGTATCCGGAGCGGATCGAGCGCGTGGTCTGTGCAGACGGGCGTTCGGACGCGCCGCCGCCCTTCAGGGCCATGTGGGACGATCGAATCGGCAAGGTCGAAGAAAACGGCATGGCGGGGATCGTCGAAGGAACGATGGCAACGTGGTTCACACCTGACTGGATCGAGGCCAATCCACAAGCGGCCGGGCAAATTCAGCGCATGATCCTGTCTCACGAACCGGAAGGTTACATTTCGAATTGCCGGGCGTTGCAAGGTCTTGACTACTACCGGCACCTCCACAAGATCACTATTCCGACCCTTTATGTGGGCGGCAGCCACGACAAGGGCGCTGCGCCGGACGTCATGCGTGCGATGGCCGATGCGACGCCGGGTGGACGATACGTCGAGATTCCGGACGCGGCTCACGTTGCCAACATCAACGCACCGCAAGCCTTTAACCGTGCCGTATTGGATTTTCTGACTGAAGGTGGCTGAGCCGGAGCCGATGCAGATTTTCTCTGGACCGATATGCGGGGCCGGTCCGGAAAATTCCCTCTACCCCGCAATTCGACTTCGGGCCGCCCACCCCACCGGGCGGCCTCTTTTTTTGCCTGGCAGGTAACCGTTGTCAGGCGCCTGGAACCTTCATGCCCATGAAATCGATCATGACGAAGTCACGGTACGCGGGCCGATCGCACAAACGATCATAATAGGCGCGCAGGCCCGGCAGGTCTGCCCGCTCAAATTCGAGCTCGTAGTAGCGGTAAAGAAGACTGCCAATCTGGAAGTCAGCCAGGTTCAGCGAATCGCCGCCGATGAAGGCCCCTTCGATCATATCCTGAACGATCTGCATCGATTGCCTGAGCACGCCGGCCGCACTCGCAACGGCTGCATTGTCGCGTTCATTCGCCGGTGTCCGGATGGTCTGCCAGAATATTGTCGGGATCAGGGGTGTGTAAATATGCTGCCTCGACATGTCCCCCCAGCGCTCGATCTGTGCAGCGGCCATGGGGTCGGCCGGATGGCCACCGTAGCGGCGCATCAAGTATCGCAGGATTGTGGCGGATTCGGACAAAGCCTGCCCATCCTGTTCGAGAACCGGCACCAGTCCGAGGGGATTCATTGCCAGATACCCGGGGGTGTCATTGCCGCCGAACGGGCCACCGACATCCAGTCGCTCGTACTCAACCCCGAGCTCTTCCAGGCACCAGATCACCGGCTGAACGTTGGCGGACGAAATACGGCCGTGTACCTTGATCATTTTTTCAGTATCCCTGTAAACACTCATGCCGCTTCCCAAGCGAAGCTTCGGGATACTGACCCTTTCCGCGCCGTTGACAAACCCCTTTTTCAAACAAAGACGTGATCGAAAGACCCAAACTGATTGCCCGTCATACAGAGGCGAGTGACGTCACGATTGTTTTCTCAGCCATGTCATCTCGTTCAGCATTCTGCAGGGCCTCACCCAATTCGAAATGTCACCCGTTTTGGGGAAACACTCTTGCAGTCAGTCACATGCCGCCGTGACAATGATTTCCACCTTGAGTTCAGGTCTTGCGAGCTTTGCTTCGCCACACGCACGGGCCGGTGCATACCCCTCCGGAACCCATGCGTCCCAGACTGCATTCATCTCGGCGAAGTCCGACATATCGGCAAGCCAGATAACCACCTGCAACATTTTTTCTCTTGAAGACCCGGCGTCTTCAAGCAATACGTCGACGCGGGACAGGCATTCGCTTGTCTGGTCAGCAACGCTGTCGCCAGCGTTTCCGACCTGGCCGCACAGATAGGCCACGCCGTTGTGCTTCACAATCTTGCTCATGCGGGCAGAGACGTGCTTGCGTTCAATCATCTTTTCCTCAAATGCTTGTTTCGGTTACACCTTGGCCGGCCTCACGATGGCCGTTGCTTTCTTCGGTTTGTGTGGTTCTGTCACACGCAACGCCCACCATCAACTTCCATCGCAACGCCCGTGATCATTCCAGCTTCGTCAGAACACAGGAAACAGGCTGCATTGCCCATATCTTCCGGTGTCGAGAATCGTCCAATCGGGATCGTTGACAGGAATTTCGCCCGTATCTCGGGTGTGTCTTCTCCCATGAAACTCTTCAGTAAGGGCGTCTCACCCGCAACCGGGCAGATTGCATTGACGCGTACCCCTGAAGGTGCGAGTTCCACGGCCATCGTCTTGGTCGCTGTGATCATCCAGCCCTTGGATGCATTGTACCAGTTGAGTCTCGGACGCGGGCTGAGACCGGCCGTGGACGCAACATTCAAGATCGCACCGGTCCCTGCGGCGGTCATCAATGGCACAAAATGGCGTGCGGTCAGGTAGACCGACTTGCAATTGACCGCGAATACCCTGTCGAACTCCTCCTCGCTCACGTCCTGCATGGGCATCGGAAGATGGGTCACCCCGGCGTTGTTCACGAGAATGTCGACAGAGCCGATGCTGTGTGCTGCCGCTTCAGCCAGCGACTGAACACTGGCATTGCTGGCCACATCGACTTTCATGGCGACACCTCTGACTTCGCCTGCAATCTCCTCCGCCATGTCCATATTGAGATCAGCGATCAGAACCTTCGCGCCTTCTGCTGCAAACTTGCGTACAATTCCAGCCCCGAAGCCCGACGCACCTCCGGTGACAATGGCCGTTTTTCCCTGCAATCTCATTTGTTTCTCCTGCCTTTTCCTTCCGTCATCCAGGCTCGGGTCGCGCAATGTCCGGCGCTGCCTGCCGCGTTGACGCGAGGGTGCCGTCTGGATGCTGTCACGGACCTGATCCGGGACCTGGTCACCACCAGGTTGACCGACCCCGGCTCAAGGCAAGGGCGGGCATATCGTGAACAACAACGGACCGTGGTTTCGTATGCCTGTCTCTTCTTGATAGTGCCAAATTCGATCCGCATCGCGCTTCAAGACATGTCCTTCACCCGTGATAGGCCGCGACCGTCTTCAGTGTCGTGAAGCCATAAAGCGCTTCGAAGCCCTTCTCCCTCCCATGGCCGGACTTGCCGATGCCGCCGAAAGGCAATTCGACACCGCCGCCCGCACCGTAGTTGTTGATAAAAATCTGCCCGGAGCGGATTTTCCTGGCCAGTCTCAACTGCCGTGCGCCGTCTCGCGACCAGATACTGGCAACAAGCCCGTAGTCTGTGCCATTGGCTATCGCGACGGCTTCATCCTCATCATCGAACGGAATGACGACCTGCACCGGACCGAAGATCTCGTCACGCGCCAGGGTGTGGGAGGGCGAGACACCTGCAAACAGTGTCGGCCTGACGTAGCTTCCGCCTTCCGGGGCATCCTGGAAAGACCCTTCGGCCACCTTCTCAAGATCATCGCCCCGATCCAGAAAGCTTGAGACAATCCCCTGCTGTCTGGCCGAGATCAGAGGACCGACATCGAGGTCGGCAAGCGCCGGACCCACCTTGAGCGCCGTATACCTTTCAGCCATGCGCTGAACAAGCCGATCCTGAATCGACCGATGAACGAGTATCCGGGATGAGGCCGAACAGGTTTGACCGGCGTTCTGGATCCCCGCGTTGACCAGAAAGGGAAGCGCGGCATCGAGGTCCGCATCCGCGAATACGAGCTGTGGGGATTTGCCGCCTAGTTCAAGCGTAACGGGAACGACGTTTCTTGCTGCCGCGGTCTGAACCTGGGCTCCCGTGGCCACCGAACCGGTGAAGCTGACATGATGCACCCCAGGGTGGGCCGAAAGCGCCGCGCCTGCCTCGGCGCCAAGACCCGGAACGACGTTCAGGGCACCTGCAGGCAGCCCGGCTTTCACAGCCAGGTCAGCAAAGGCAAGCGCCGTCAGGCAGGCATCTTCGGCAGGTTTCAGAACGCATGCATTGCCTGTTGCAAGCGCAGCTCCGACCGAACGGCCGATGATCTGCATCGGATAGTTCCAGGGTACGATATGTCCCGTGACGCCGTGCGGTTCACGCAATGTGTAGACCGTGTAGCCGTCCAGATAGGGAATGGTGTCCCCATGAAGTTTGTCAGCAGCACCGCCGTAAAATTCGAGATATCGTGCAAGGGCGATCGCATCCGCCCGGGCCTGCTTCAGCGGCTTGCCCACATCAATGGCCTCGATGCGCGCCAGATCCTCCACCTTTTCCAGGACCAGTTCGCGCAGCTTTAAGAGAAGACGCCCGCGCTCAACCGCAGTCGTTTTGCCCCATGTACCCTGCCAGGCGACGTGTGCGGCTGCGACCGCCGCATCGACATCTTCAGCCGCTCCCCTTGCAATCGAGCCTATCCTTTCGCCGGTCGAGGGGTTGTGCAGCGGCAGGTGCCGACCGCCCGCCGGAGCAACCCAGTTGCCGTTTATCAGGCAACGGGACGGATCAAACCACAGGTCCAGAACGTCAGTCATGGTGCCTCCTTCAGGCTACATCAGCCGGCAGAACCGGCGTCGCGGCAACGAGTTGTTTGGTGTAGTCATGCTGCGGCCTGTCGAAAACACGATCTGTTGGCCCCTCCTCGACGATCCTGCCGGACTTCATGACAAGCACGCGCTCGGTAATCGAGCGCACGACACTGAGGTCGTGGGAAATAAACAAATAGGTGAGACCAAATCTGTCGCCGAGATCCGCAAGGAGGTCCAGCACCTGAGCGCGCACCGATACATCGAGCGCGGAAACTGCCTCGTCCAGTATGATCAACTCGGGTCTGATGATGAGCGCGCGCGCGATCGCGATCCGCTGACGCTGTCCGCCGCTGAATTCGTGAATGTACTTGTCGCTGTCATCTGCGGTCATCCCGACGCTTTCCAACGCTTCGACGATTGCCGCCTCACGCACGGATCCACGCGGGGGATCGTCAAGCAAGTGAAACGGCTCCGTTATCAGACGGTCAACGCGCCATCGAGGGTTGAAACTGCCATAGGGGTCCTGAAAGACAACCTGCATGCGCCGGCACACATCCCTGTTGGCCTGGTGATCACTTGCCACCGACTTTCCATCGAGCAGTATCTCACCGCCCTGGATTTCTTCCAGACCAAGGATTGCACGGGTCAGCGTGGACTTGCCGCAACCTGATTCCCCGACAAGCCCCAGGCTTTCACCCTTGCGAATTTCGAAACTGACCTCGTCAACCGCGCGGAACCGATCTGTCCTTCCCCACCACCCGTGAACGTGGCTCTCATATTCCCGAACCACATTTTGTAGCCGAAGCAGCGGCATTGTCCTGGCCGAGGTTGCTCGTTCGGGTACATGACCTGAAGCTTCGAGCAGTGCGCGTGAATAGGGATGCCGCATATTGCGAAAAAGATGTTGCGCGGCGCCGCTCTCGACGATTTCGCCCCTGCGCATGATAACAAGGTCGTCTGCCAGATCGGCGACGACCGCCAGGTCGTGGCTTATCAGCATCAGTCCCATGCCGTCCTCGGCGACCAGCCGTTTCAGAAGCGCCAGGATTTGCGCCTGGGTGGTCACATCAAGTGCCGTTGTCGGTTCGTCCGCGATCAGGAGTTTCGGGCGGAGCGCAATTGCCATGGCAATTACCACCCGCTGCCGCTGACCACCTGACAGCTCGTGCGGATAGCGCGACAGCGGGAATTTCTCCTCGGGCAACTCTGCCCGGCGCAAGGCCTCGGCCGCCCGCGCAAGGGCTTCGGCTTTCGGTACCCGTTCATGAATTAGGATCGTTTCCGCGACCTGTGCGCCGATAGTCTGCAGCGGATTCAGCGCGGTCATGGGTTCCTGAAACACCATGCCGACGTCCCGTCCGCGGATGCCGCAGAGTTGCTGTTCGCTGCAGCTCAGAATATCTTGTCCCGCCAGCGATATGTTCCCGCTCAGGTCCGCGCCGTTCGGCAACAGGTGGAGAACGCTGAACGCGGTCATAGACTTGCCTGAGCCACTTTCGCCGATCACGCCCAGAATCCGCCCGGGATCGACCTTCATCGAGACATCCTTGAGGATGGGTGTCCCGTGGATCGATAGCGACAGGTTGTCGACAACAAGAAGGCTCACGTTCGCGCCCTCCTGAGCTTCGGGTCGAGCAGGTCGCGCAAACCATCGCCCAGCAGATTGAGACCGAGAACCGTCAGCAGGATGGCGAGGCCCGGAAACAAAGCCAGATGCGGTGCAAGAGAGATCATTGTCTGGCTGTCCGCGAGCATGCGCCCCCAACTCGCCGTCGGCGGTTGCGCCCCGAGCCCGACATAGCTCAGACCTGCCTCGGCAAGGATGCCGAGAGAAAACTGAATGGTTCCCTGAACAATAAGCAGGTTGGTCACGTTCGGCAGGATATGCTCCACCGAGATACGGGCCGCGCCCTTTCCGGCGACCCGCGCCGCCATGATGTATTCACGGCTCCAAAGCGTCAGGGCCGCGCCGCGCGTCAGCCGCGCGAAGACCGGAATGTTGAAGATCCCGATGGCGATGATCGCATTCAGTGCCGATGCCCCGAAAACGGCGGTGATCATCACCGCGATCAACAGGCTGGGGAAGGCGAAAACAAGATCGTTCGTGCGCATGATGATCTCGTCCGGAAGGCTGCCCCTCCGGGCAGCTGCTGCCAGACCAAGTGGCACTCCCGCCAGCATGCCGATGCCGACCGCCACCAGCGCGACTGCGATGGAGGTGCGCGCACCGACCATGATCATGCTCAGGATATCCCGGCCGAACTGATCGGTTCCAAATGGATGTATCAGACTTGGCGTCTTCATCCGGTCGGCGATGTTCAGGATGGTAATGTCGTAGGGCACCCAGACCAGACTGACAATCGCCGCACCCGCAAAGACAATTGTCAGGACAACACCCGGCAGCATGGACCTGTTGTGCAGGAGCATTTTCATCTCCGACCCCGCAAACGCGGATCGACAAGTGCATAAGCGAGGTCGACGGAAAAATTGACGAGGATGACAGCAAAGACCAGAAGCATCACCACGCTTTCGACGACAATCAGATCGCGGGAACTGATCGCCTGAAAGACCAGGCGACCAAGACCGGGCAGATAAAAGACATTCTCGATAATGATCGCGCCGGCCAGCAGGAACGAGAACTGGAGCCCCATGATGGTGAGGACCGGAATCAGGGCATTGCGCAAGGCATGGCGCCACATTGCCTGACCTCTAGTGAGCCCCTTTGCCCGGGCGGAGCGTATGAAATCCTCCCCGAGCGTATCGAGCAGACTGGAGCGCATGACGCGTGTCAGAATGCTTGCCTGCGGCAGCGCAAGCGCAACCGCAGGCAAAGTCAGAGCCTTGAGACCTGCAAGCACACCTTCGTCCCAGCCTGGAAAGCCGCCTGCGGAAAACCAGCGCAGATTGATCGCGAAGACCAGCACCATCAGCATGGCGAACCAGAAATTCGGGATCGCCACACCAAGCTGGGTCACCCCCATCACGCCTGTGTCCACATAGGAACCGCGCCTGGAAGCCGCCCAGATTCCGGCCGGAAAGGCGATCATCGTGCTGAGCGTCAGGGCATAGAGTGCAAGCGGCAGCGATACCCACAAACGTTCACCAATCAATTCCGCCACCGGTATCCTGTAGGTGTAGGACGTGCCGAAATCACCAACGAGCAGACCGCCGGCCCAGGACAGATAACGCTGGAGGATCGTACCGTTCAGACCAAGCTGTTCACGCAGGGCATTCAGCGTGTCTTCCTGTGCGTTGATGCCAAGCATGTACGCGGCAGGATCTCCGGGCACGACTTCGAGGGCCAGGAAAATCACGATGGATGCAGCCACGAGGCTCAACCCAAGAGACAGCAGGCGTTTCAGGAAATATTGCAGCATGAGCCGGTCGCGCGCCTATCGGCAGGTTGTCTCCGGGACAGAAAAGATGAAGGAGCAAAAAAGGCGCCCACCTGGAGCGGGCGCCCATGTGTCAAGGCGTCACTCTTCCCAGGAGACGGCAGTCAGGTCTGTTGCCTGGGTCGGCTGGTTTTTCCAGAGCCCCTTGATCCGAGCATCGGCAACCGTCGGAAAGGCCAGCTGGAACAGGTAGGCGTTCACGTAATCCGCGGCGATCATCTCCTGCGCTTCTTTCAGGAGCGCAGAGCGCTTTTCCGGATCGTTTTCACTGGTGATTGCTGCGAACAGTTTCTGGAATTCCGGAGTGCCGTACTGGAAATAATAGTCCGGACGCGCATAGATGCCGATATCCATCGGTTCGGTATGGCTGACGATGGTCAGGCCATAATCCTTGCCCCGGAATACCTGTTCTAGCCATTGCGCCCATTCCAGGTTTGTTATCTCCGTCTCGATGCCAATCGCCCTGAGCTGAGAGGCAATGATTTCACCGCCCCGGCGCGCATATGAAGGTGGTGGGAGTTTGAGCGTTGTTTCAAAGCCGTCGGGAAACCCGGCCTCGGCCAGGAGTTTTTTCGAAAGCTCCGGATCATACTGGCTTGATCCCGTCAGATCGACATAGTCCGGATTGTGCGGGGCGAAGTGCGTTCCGATCGGTGTGCCATAGCCGAACATCGCACCGTCGATGATCGCCTGCCGGTCAATCGCGTGCGCGATGGCTTCCCGGACCTTGACGTTGTCAAGCGGTGGCAGCTTGTTGTTCATCGCCAGGATTGTTTCGCCCTCGGTCGAACCGACGAGCACCTGGAATCTCGGATCAGCCTCGAACTGCGGCAGGTTTTCCGGCGCAGGAAAACCGACAAAGGCATTGACGTCCTCGGCCATTACCGCGGCAAACGCCGCCGTCGGGTCGGAGATGAACTTGAATGTGACATTGTCGAGCTTTGCCGGCGTTCCCCAGTAATCCGGGTTCCTTTCCAGGTCGATCCGGTCTCCCTGCACCCAGTCGGAGAACTTGAAAGCACCGGTTCCGACCGGGTTGGTCTTGATGTCGGCGACCGTTTCCGGGGCAACGATTACCGCGTCGCCCCACGCCAGGTTGAACAGGAAGCTACTGTTGGCTTCCTTCAGCGTCACCGCGACAGTCTGCGGATCGACTACCTCGACATTCTCGATACCGGCGAAAAGTGCCTTCTGGGCATTGGCGCTGTCGTCGGCGCGCGCGCGGTCGAGGCTGAACTTCACATCCTCCGCGGTCATGTCAGATCCGTCGTGGAACGTGACGCCTTCATGCAGCTTGAATGTGTAGGTTTTGCCGTCGTCCGAAATTGTCCAGCTTTCGGCCAGTCCCGGATTGACCGAGCCGTCGGGGCCAAAGCGCGTGAGGCCTTCAAACACATTCGAATAAAGTACCGAATCGATGGCTCCGGCAGCAGCACCGGTTGGATCCAGATGTGGTGGTTCGAGCTGCATCGCAACGATGATGTCGCTTTTGGCTTCCGCCATACCGATGCTCGCGGCCAGTGCAAGGACGCTGATCAACCCACTCCCAAACTTGTTCAAACGCATAGCTCTCCCCATCTTTCGACGCCGCCTTTTCACGGCTGTGCCAGTAGCTCGATCAGCGACCGGCCCATGACCTTCGCAGAATCGAGCATGTCTTCCACACCAACATATTCATCCGGTTTGTGTGCAAGATCCAGAATTCCCGGACCATAGGCGATGCAGTTTTTCAGTTTCCCGATCCGGTCGATATGTTTCTGGTCGTAAGTTCCCGGACTCACGACATATTCCGCCTCTTTTCCAAGCGTTTCCTCGATTGCCCTGGCAACCGTCCTGACAACCGGCGCTTCCTTGTCGGTCATCGTCGGCAGGACCCGGTGCAACTCCCGGACATCATACCTGAATGACGCCCGTTTGTTCTCAACATCCTTCAATACCTGGAGAAATTCCGCCTGCACCTCATCAATGTTCTCTTCCAGCAGGAAACGTCGGTCAACAATCATCCGGCAACTGTCGGGGACACACGGACTGGGAAGTCCGGTGAAGTCGTCATCGCCTTCCGCCTGACCGCCGTGGATTGAGTTGATGTTGAGCGTCGACTGCCGCGCCCCTTCCGGAACGACCGGCATTTCCGTCCGCTTTTCCGCGAGAGCCGGAAACAGGCTGTTTTCCATTTCGTCCAGAACCGCACCCATATGCCGGACGGCGCAATCTCCGAGGAATGGCATCGAACCGTGGGCGATTTCACCGTAGGTCTCGACCTCCGCCCACCAGACGCCCCTGTGACCGAGGCAGATCCGATCCTTGTTCAGCGGCTCCGGGATGATGACGTGCTGTACGCGCTCGGGATCGAAAAAGCCCTTCTCGGCCAGATAGGCAACACCGCCATAACCGCCGGACTCCTCGTCCGCCGTTCCGCTGACCTCAATCGCCCCCGAAAAATCCGGAAGGGTCGCGAGGAAGGCTTCCACAGCAATGATACTCGCAGCCAGTCCCCCCTTCATGTCACAGGCGCCGCGCCCATAGATCTTGCCGTCTTCGAGTTCGCCGCCGAAGGGATCCTTGCTCCAGCCGTGGCCGACATCGACGACATCGATGTGGCTGTTGAAGTGAACACATTCACCCGACCGCTTTCCGTCGCGCCGCGCAATGACATTCCATCTGGGATACTTGTCGCTGTCACCCGGGGTTCCAAATGCGCGGACGAGGTCAATTTCAAAACCGCTCTTCTTCAGCCGGCGGGCGAGATAGTCGCAGATTTCCCGATAATTCTCACCCGGGGGATTGAGCGTCGGGATGCGCAACAGTTCCTGTGTCAGCACGACAAGGTCGTCACGCCTTTCATCAATTTCCCGAATCAACTGCTCGGCCAATGCCATGGAAGAGGGCCCTTTGCTGGCAAAACTGCGGATAACTATGCTATTCTTCGCCTACGGTGCCAATACCGTAGGAACACGGTGACCCATGCATGAATTTGAAGCACTTGCCTTTGACTATGCGCCAATGGGTCTCGCGCTGACCGAGCATCGCATCATCAGAACCTGCAACCAGACCTTTGCCGACATGTTCGGCTACGGCAAGGAGCACCTTATCGGGCGCAGCTTTCGCCTGCTTTACGGGTCCGACGAGGAGTTTCACCAGATCCGGGATATCGGGCTCAAACCCCTCAGCCAATCGCTTCCATATATTGACGAGCGATTGATGCGAAGGGCCGACGGAACCCGTATCTGGTGTCGGTTCCGGGCCAGAACCCTTACTCCGGACATGCCGCTCGCACGTACGGTCCTCAGCTTCGCGCCGATCGATGACACCAGCAAGGGTCCCAAACTGACCCCCCGGGAACGGGACGTGCTGCTGCTGCTTTCGCAAGGGCAGACAAGCAAGGAAATGGCGCGTGTTCTGGGGCTTTCGCCGCGCACCGTCGAAGATGTGCGTGCAAGGCTCTTGAAGAAATTCAAGGTGAAAAACGTTGCCGTGCTTCTGGCGAGGCTTACAGGCCATCGGGTCAGTAAACTATAGCTCCTCCCCTTGCCTGCATCAGGCCTTCAGCGAATCCTGTTGAAGCAGCAGATTTCCAATAATATAATAATTTCAATACTTTGTATTATTATTTGGCATCAACTCCAGTTTCGCAGATCAACATTTATTCCATCAGGTACCGCAGCATTTGTCCTGATGCCGCTCCCGGATTCAGGACCGATATTGCCTTCATGATGGCAAAATCGATCAAAATCGCCTGCAATTTTTTTTGAAGGCGAAATTTTTGCGAAACCCGAAAGTTTAAGTTGCCACGACGGTTGAAAGCCCCATCTAATTTAAGAGGGGCAGGTACTCTGGGAGCGCCTAGCTGGAAGTGGAACATGGAGATATATGCACGGTTCGCCGAGGACTACAGGAATAGACACCTGGAAGAGATTTCAATCCAGGATTACCTGCTGGGATGCAGGGACGACCCCTTGATGCGCGCGACCTCAGCCGAGCGCATGATGGCTGCGATAGGAGAGCCCGAGGTCATCGATACGAGCCAGGATCAACGGCTTGGCCGGATTTTCATGAACCGGACGATAAAGCGTTACGCACCTTTCAAAAATCTGTTCGGAATGGAAGCGACGATCGAACGTATCGTCGGGTTTTTCCGCCATGCCAGCCAGGGCCTGGAAGAGCGCAAGCAGATCCTCTACCTGCTCGGCCCGGTCGGCGGCGGCAAGTCCAGTATTGCCGAAATTCTCAAGAAACTGATTGAACAGGAACCCATCTATGTCTTGAAGGCGGGCGACCAGATCAGCCCAGTCTATGAATCTCCTCTCGGTCTTTTCAGTGCCAACCGCGTGGGCGACCTGCTGGAAGACAAGTACAACATCCCCAGGCGTCTGCTGACCGGACTGATATCACCGTGGGCAACCAAGCGGCTGGATGAATATGATGGCGACATTTCCAAGTTTTCAATCGTCAAACTCTATCCCTCCCGATTGCGCCAGATCGGCGTCACCAAGACGGAACCCGGCGACGAAAACAACCAGGATGTCTCCGCACTCGTCGGGAAACTCGACATTCGCAAGCTGGAGGAGTTCAGCCAGGACGATCCGGATGCCTACAGCTATTCCGGAGCCCTGAACCGCACCACCCAGGGCCTGATGGAATTCGTCGAAATGTTCAAGGCCCCCATCAAGGTGCTGCACCCGTTGCTGACAGCGACCCAGGAAGGGTCGTATGTCGGTACGGAGAACATCGGTGCATTGCCCTTCCAGGGACTGATCCTTGCGCACTCGAACGAATCCGAATGGAGCCAGTTCAAGAGCAACAAGAACAACGAGGCCTTTCTCGACCGGATAAGTGTCGTCAAGGTACCTTATTGCCTGCGCGCGACCGGCGAAGCCGACATCTACGGCAAGCTACTGAGCCAGAGTGCACTCGCCGACGCGTCATGTGCCCCCGAAACCTTGCCGCTGCTGGCACGATTCAGCGTCCTGACAAGACTGCACGAGCACGAAAATTCGACGCTTTATTCCAAATTGCGTGTTTATGACGGTGAAATGCTGAAAGATTCCGATCCCAAGGCGAAATCGCTGCAGGAGTATCGTGACGCGGCCGGTGTCGACGAGGGCATGAACGGTATTTCCACCCGCTTTGCCTTCAAGGTCCTGTCGGAAACCTTCAACCACGACACGGAAGAAATCTCCGCCGACCCCGTTCACCTGATGTATGTGCTCGAACAGGCCATCCGGCGCGAGCAGTTCGATGCGGAAACCGAAAGCAGATACCTGGATTTCCTCAAGACCGAACTGGCCCCGCACTACGCCGAATTCATCGGCAACGAAATCCAGAAGGCCTATCTGGAATCCTACACGGATTATGGCCAGAACCTGTTCGATCGCTACATCGCCTATGCCGATGCCTGGATCGAGGAACAGGACTACAAGGACCCGGACACAGGCCAGATATTCGACCGGGGTGTGCTGGAAAAGGAACTGGAGAAAATCGAGCAACCGGCCGGCGTTGCAAATCCGAAAGACTTCCGCAATGAAGTGGTAAAATTCGTGCTCAGGGCCCGGGCGGAGAACCAGGGCCAGAACCCGGATTGGCGCCGCTACGAGAAACTGCGCCAGGTCATCGAAAAGCGCATGTTCGGCAAGGTGGAAGAACTGCTTCCCGTGATCAGCTTCGGTGCCAAGCGCGACAAGAAGACCGACGAGAAGCACCACGAGTTCGTCGAACGCATGACCGGGCACGGCTACACGAAGCGGCAGGTTCGGCGGCTTGTCGAGTGGTACATGCGTGTGAACAAGGCCGGGTAGCCCGGGAGGCCGATTGAAAGATGGCACATTTCATCGACCGCCGACTGAACCCGAAAGACAAGAGCCTGAGCAATAGACGCCGATTTCTCAAGCGGGTCCGGTCGCAGATCAAGAAAGCGGTCGAGGACGCCGTTCGAGAGCGCGGTATTGCCGATGTCGACCGGGCAAAAGATGTCACCGTTCCGACGAAGGGGGTGGCCGAACCGTCTTTCCGCAAGTCCGCCGATGGTGGGCTCCGGGAACGGGTTTTTACCGGCAACAAGTCGTTCCAGGCAGGCGACCGGATCGAAAAACCGCCCAGAGGAGGTGGTGGCGGTGGTGGACGGCAGGGATCAGCGGACGGTGACGGCGAAGACGATTTCCTGTTCGCCCTTTCCAGGGAAGAATTTCTGGACTTTTTCTTCGACGATCTAGAACTGCCGGACCTGATCAAGCAGAGCCTGAAGGAGATCACCCGAACCCATCCGCACCGGGCCGGATATTCCACATCCGGTGCCCCGGCCAATATTAATATTACGCGCACGATGCGCAATGCGCTCGGACGCAGGATCGGATTGAAAAGGCCCAAGGACAAGGAAGCCGAGGACCTCCTGAAGCAAATTCTCAAACTCGAGAAGGCCGCATCTCCCACCTCTGAGCAACGTGAGGAACTGGCTGCGTTGCGTGCCAGATACGAAGAAGTCGTCAGGCGGCGAAAGGTGGTCGCCTATATCGATCCGCTGGATGTGCGGTACAACTATTTCGAACAGCAACCGGAACCCAACGCCAACGCGGTGATGTTCTGCCTGATGGACGTTTCCGCCTCGATGGGGGAGCGCGAAAAGGATCTCGCCAAGCGCTTTTTCATGCTGCTGCACCTTTTCCTGAGCCGCAGATATGAAAAGACCGAGATCGTCTTCATTCGTCACACCCATGATGCGTCGGAAGTCGACGAGGACACTTTCTTCTATTCGCCGCAAACCGGCGGCACCGTGGTTAGCACGGCGCTCGTGGTCATGAAGGAGGTGATCGAAGCGCGGTACCCGCCGTCGGAGTGGAACATCTATGCAGCACAGGCGTCCGATGGCGAGAATTTCAGCGGCGATTCGCAGAAGTGCGTCTCACTGCTGAGCGAAGACCTGATGCGGGTCTGCCAGTATTTTGCCTATGTCGAAATCGTCGGCGAAGACGAAGCCCAGTTGATCAACAGCGAAGCCACCGGCATGGAACTCTGGGAATCCTATGGCCGGGTCGCGGAGATCTGGCCCAATTTTGCACGTAAGCGCGTTTCGGCGATCGCCGACATCTATCCGGTTTTCCGCGAACTGTTCGCACGCGAACCTGCGGGGAAAAACCATGGTTAAGCGCGCAACAAAACCAGAATCCGGACTGCTGTTCGATCAGGCCGACTGGGACTTCGATACGCTGTGGCGCACCTTTGATGCAATCGAGCAGGTGGCGCGGGAAGACCTTGAGCTGGATTTTTATCCGAACCAGATCGAGATCATATCCTCCGAGCAGATGCTCGACGCCTATTCCTCCATCGGAATGCCGCTAATGTATCATCACTGGTCATTCGGCAAGCATTTCCTCGGTCACGAACGTCTTTACCGCAAGGGCGCGCGCGGACTTGCCTATGAAATCGTCATCAACTCGAACCCCTGTATCAGCTACTGCCTTGAAGAAAACACCATGCCGCTGCAGGCGCTGGTGATGGCCCATGCCGCCTTCGGGCACAATCACTTCTTCAAGTCCAACCATCTGTTCGAACAATGGACTGATGCCGACGGCATTCTCGATTATCTGGAGTATGCAAGACGGTTCATCGCCAGTTGCGAGGAAAAGCACGGACTGGAGGACGTCGAGGCGACACTTGATGCAGCACATTCGCTCATGCCGCACGGCGTGTTCAGGCATCGCCGACCCAGGCAATTGTCACTCCGGGAAGCCGAGGAGCAACGGCAGGCAAGGATCGCCGCAGCGGAACAGAATGTCTATTACCTCTGGAACACCATCCCAGATGCGGACGAAGGGCAGCAGTCACAGGATTCAGGCCTTCTCGACCGCAAACGCGATATGCAGCTTCCGGAAGAAAACCTGCTTTATTTCCTGGAACACTACAGCCCTGTGCTCACATCCTGGCAACGCGAAATCCTGCGGATCGTTCGCAATATCGGCCAGTATTTCTATCCGCAGAAACAAACCAAGGTGATGAACGAAGGCTGCGCCTGTTTCATCCACTATTACATTCTCAACAAGCTGCACGAACAGGGGCGCCTCAGCGATGGCGCCATGCTGGAAATTCTTCACAGCCATACGAACGTCCTGACCCAGCCCGACTTCGATGATCCGCGATTTTCCGGGATCAATCCATATGCACTCGGATTTGCCATGATGGAGGACATCAAGCGGGTCTGCCTGAACCCCACGGAAGAAGATCGCGAGTGGTTTCCGGACATTGCCGGCAGCGGAGACTGGCGAAATGTCCTGAAGCACGCCTGGGCCAACTATCGCGACGAAAGCTTCATCCAGCAGTTTCTGTCGCCGGCTGTCATGCGCCGTTTTCGAATGTTTGCGATATCCGACGAGTCCTCATCGCGGTACTGCACGGTGACCGGCATTCACAATTCCCACGGCTACAGACACCTGAGGGACGCCCTTGCCCTTGATCACGACCTTTCCGCACTCGAACCTGACATTCAGGTCGCGGATGCCGATCTTCTTGGCGATCGCTGCCTGCATCTGAAGGCGGTACGACGCAATTCGGTTCCGCTCGACGCCGACAGCAAACTGGCAACGCTCAAACATGTCGAGCGGCTTTGGGGATACAAGGTCGAAATTACCGAGGTCGACGCACACCGCTGAGCCAGGACTTGAAGCTGTTTTCAGGAAGTGCCGGACCTCTGCTTGAAGACCCGGCCTTCCTTTTCGATTTCGCGGCGAATGCCGAGTTCGACATCTTCAAGGATCAATTCCCTGTCGCTTCGCGCCGCAGCTTCGATCGCCGCGAACTGGGCAACATTGACGATCCCGCCACCGGTAAGCTCATAACCGTTGATTCTTGCGATCAAACGGTCTCTAGCATCTTTTGAACCACAATTCGGCAGGGCCCTTTCCCAGATGGCGCTGCGTTCGTCAGGACCCGGTTCGGGGAAACGGATAATTGCATTGAAGCGCCGCAGGAATGCGTCATCGATATTTGCTCTCAGGTTCGAGGCCAGGATACAGATCCCGTCAAACTCCTCAACCCTTTGAAGAAGATAGGAAACTTCCTGGTTGGCGTATCGATCATGGCTGTCCTTGACCGCCGTGCGTTTGCCGAACAGGGCATCCGCCTCGTCGAAGAAGAGGATCCAGTCGCGCCGGTGAGCTGCCTCGAACAGGGCGGACAGGTTCTTTTCCGTTTCACCGACATATTTTGACACGATTGCGGAAAGGTCCACCCGATAAACATCACGGCCTGTCGAGCGACCAAGGAGCGTCGCAGCGAATGTCTTTCCGGTTCCCGAGGTGCCATGAAAGAGCGCTCGATAACCCGGTCGAAGCCGGGCGCCGAACTCCCAGTCCGTCGCCAGTGTCTTTTCAAAACGTGCCCAACGAAGCAATTCATCCAGTTGTTCGCGGGTTTGGGCGGGCAACACCAGATCGTCCCAGGAGCGTTTCGTTTCGATCCGGCGAGCCGGAAAAGCGGCCGAGAATGGCGGAGCGTCGGCAGCACCCACCGTGAGCCTGTCAGCCCAGTCGCGTGACATGACAATCCGACCGGCAAGCGCGGGAGCGCCGTCCTCCGGCGGCTCTAGCCGCAGCAGTCCTGTTTCGGCAAACCAATGCTCCGGCCGGAACAGCCTCTGTACCTCGAAGCGCCCCTGAATATCCTCGTCCGCAAGCAGATAGGCCGCTGTCTGGCCTGTCGGTATGAAAGTCCTGGAGTCCGTATGTCGACTGCCACCGATCTCGGGGAAATCCCCCTGCTTGTTCAGCGCGTCCCTTATTTCCCTGTCCAGCAGGGCGGGCATGGCGTGCGGTGCAAGGGCGAGCAGCAGGATCACGTATTCGGAAAAACCGGGCCGACGGTCGCGAATGAGGTTGCCAAGCTCCGATCCGTCGTCGAAGAAGTTCAGTGAAATCTCGCCTTCCGGTGCAATGTTTCCTCCGCCGATCCTCGCACGAACCAGACGCGTCAGAAGTTCCATTGCGACTTCCAGATTGGCCGTGTTGTCGGCACCAAGATCTTCCGTATGCCTGGTCGGACGATTCATAGCCGGATGTCCCCCGCCGCAAGTGCATTATACGTGGCGTTGACATAGCCCCTGCGCTTGTCGGCCAAGGTATCACCGCCTTGTGCGATCAGATCGGCCCTGACATTTGTGTAGAGCGCGGACCGCATGTTTGTCTTGGAAGAGTATGTTTTCCCGGCCAGATGCTGCGAGACAAAATAGTCGGTCACTGTGCCATGCGGCATGATGCCTCCGACAAGCTGACTGGTTCCGCCCTGCTTTATGCTGGGTGCTTGGGCCGTGGCCGTCAGCGGAGGTTTCTCGGACATGGTGATCGTGTCCTGACCAAGCGTCTTTTTCTGCCGAAAGTTCGCGCCGTTCTTTTCCGACAAACCCCATTTGACGCTGATTGACTTGGGGAAACGGTTCACCGGAGCCGCGCCGGACCAGAATGTCGCATCGGCCTTGTAGAACATCGTATCCTCGCTCTTGGTCATCTGCGTTTTTGCCCCGGCCTCAACACCCGTTGCCATCTTCGAATTCATGGTCTTGGTGATCGGCACCAGATTGCGGTTTTCGCCCGGCCCGTGAAGATTGTCGTTCAGCAGGTGCCCCCGCACCCAGATGTACCGGCGCTTGTCGCCCGGTCCGGTATCCAGCTTGACGGCATGAGACCATTCCGCGCTCTGTGCAGATGACTTTGGCGACGATCCCTTTGTATTGCCTTCCAACCGTGTCAGCGGAATTGCATAGGCCGACTTGGTCGATCCGTCCGTGAAGGTGACTTGCGTCTGAATGTCCTCTGCAGATCCAAGGTCGGCGGTGCGCATCGTCGCGGTCACCTTGTCGAGAGCAGCACGGAATTTGACTTCCTCGGAAGTGATCTGCGACTTCGGAGCGTTCTTGGAAACAAGTTTCTGCAATGCGGATTCGTGCGTCAGCACGGTCTGGTACTGTTTGAGCGCAGTCTTGAAAATGCCCTTTTGCGTCGCATCGTCTGTCTCGGCGATCTTCTTGTTCAGGAAGGCTTGAATTGCGGTGGGTTTCGATGCAATCCAGAGGTCCGCATTGCTCCCCGTTCCCTTGTAGTAAAGCTTGTGCTCACCGCCGTCCCTTGAGGTGAAATTCCGCTTTGCCTTCCACCAGTTCAACACCGCGTCCTTGATCTTTTTCGCACCCTGCTTGGTCTTGCCCCAGAGCTTTTTGGCGAACGCAACAACCTTGTCGATCAGCGCGTCGATCATCTTGTTGATCGGCGCCGTGATCTTGGAAATCACTCCCTGAACGGCTTCACCGATGTTGCCGAGGCCAATGGCCGAGGCGACAAAGGAAATCACGACCGGCAAAGAACGGGCCATTGCATCTTCAACGGCCTTGGCCGCCGGCCCGAGAACTCCCGCCGCGATGTTCGTGATTGCGGTATAAACGCTCATCACGAAGTCCTTGATCCGCTTGAAATTGTCGATCAGCCAGAACACGAGCTCCGCGAGCAGCTTCAGGGCCTTCACCAGTGCGGATGCCGGGTTGAGAAGGCTCAACAGCCAGATGATGCCCTCCTTGATGACATTGACGATCGCCCAGTTCTTGATCCCGTCGATCACCGTCTGCTTCAGGCTGGCCAGTTTCGCCTTCACCTCCTCCCACAGCCCGCTGAAATCCTTGTTGACCAGCTTCTTGATCAAGGCAAAACCCTTTTCGACCAGATTGAATATCTTGGCGGCGTTCGGGAATTTCTTGATGATACGTGCCTTGATGTTCTCGTAGGTGAGACCCAGGATCTGGGCGACGAGACTGAAGATCCCCTTTATGTCCCACTTGGCGGGCAATGTGATGGGCACGGCTGCCAGCGCGCCCGTCAGCCACTGGATTGCACCGGTCTTGAAGTGCTGGCCGAACCGTTCCGCGAACCCGCGCACACCCATGCCGACGGCGGTCATGACGTTGTTGATGAACTTGCCGGGTGATTTCAGGATTGCCATGATCTGTGACTTGGCACGGTCGAAGAAATCAAAGATCGGTTGCGGATCGATGCCGGCGATCTCGCAGGCTGTTTCCACTGCAATGCGTGCGGCACCGGCGAAATCGCCCGTCATCAGGGCACCGGCCATCCGGATTGCCCCCTTGAGCCCTGCCTTGAACTTGTCGAGAATCTGGTTGAGCTTCTTTCCGAGCCAGTTGGCAGCCGCCTCAACCCCGGCAATCGCGCCGTCCGCAGCCGCATTGACGCCATCGACAGCAGTGTCGACCACCGCATCGATCCCGTCATTCATCTTCTTGGCAACGTCCGGGTAAAAGGTTCCCACGGTTATATCAATCAGTCCCTTTGCGAACGTCCGGTAGCCTTCGAGCGCCAGGATAGCCGTCGCCCGGGCGGCATTGATCAGGCCGATTGCCAGTGTTTTGGCGGCGTCTATGGCGATCTTGACCAGTTTGCGCAATCCTTCGAAAATCGCGTCTATTGCCTCGGTGATCTTGTTGATGGCTTCCTTGACGAAACTGACGGCCCGGTCGAGCAGGCCCTGCTTCTCCTTTTTTTCCTTCAATTCCTTCTTCTTGGCTGCCGCCTTGGCCTCTTCATCCTTCTTGTGCTGGCGCGCCTTTTCCTCGCCCTTCTCAAGTTCCCTGTCAGCCTTGCCTTCTTCGGTTTTCACATTGTCGCGGATCTTCTTGGCGTCATCCGTTTCGCGCTTGCCTGCATCACCTGCAAACCTGGCAACGCCCTCAAAGGCCTGCCCGATGGCTTCGCCCTGTTTGCGGGCGACATCGCCTCGTCCTGCAACCACAGCCTGACGCTGCTTGTCGTCCGCCTCGATGTTGGCTTTTTCCGCGCGACTCTCCGCTTCGGTGACACTCGCATCCCTGTCGGCGTCCCGCTTGGCAGCGGCGGCGACCGTTTCGGAGCGCGCTTCGGCAACGTTGGCGTGAAGGTCGGGCGCAATCTTGGCGTCGGCGGCATCGCGTACCTGTTGGGGCAGCTCGGCAGATGCATAATCCGCGGCTCCCTCGTCTGGCGGCAATTCGTCAATCGGTTCGGAAGGTTCCTTCGAGACGGGCGCGGTGCGTTTTTCCTCTACCTTGCGCGGCTGGATGTTCGATTGTCCGGGGTGACTGCGAAACTCCGCCGTCTGCTTGTCGCGCTCAGCGCGCAGACTTTCGGTGCCCTCAGCCCGCTGCCGTCCCATCTGACCGGGGTCGGCCTTGCCCGTCAATGCCACCCTCTTTCGAGATCCGGCACTGGTGTTCACGCTCCCGTCGGTCGTCCGGATACTGGCCATCAGATTGGTGAACTGGTTTTTCAACCAGTCCAGGAAGCCGCCTTCAGGCTGTTTCTTGACCTTGTCCCGCATGGTCCGGGTTGTCGGTGCCGTGCCTTTCTCCTGATAAGGATCTGCCGCAAGATTTCCGGTTTCCGGCCCCCTGCCATCAGCAGCAAGCGTCGTGTCCCGAGGGGTCGGTATGTCGCCGGGCGCGGTTATTTCCGGATTGAGTTCCCCGCCGGTCCTGGCTTCAAGGACCGGCGCTTCGTCCGACGCCTTTTTCTTTTCGGTATCGGCCTTGCCGTCGAGCGTGCTGCCAACTGTCGGCGCCGTCATTGCCATCCGGCTCGGCGCTGCATCCAGGAACGATGTCATGGCCTTGTCAGACGGCCCTTCAAGTGCAAGCGTCTCGACTTTGGCGCTCGGTTCGACAGAGGCATCGGGTTCAGGTGGCAACTCGACGCCGACGTCTTCGTCCGGTGGCTGCAGGACGTCCGCCGGAGTCGCGGGAGGCGGCTCTTCCACCACTTCCGGCGCCGGTTCCACTCCTGATCCCGTCTCCTCGGCTGCTTCGGGACCCTGTTCCGCGCCCTCCCCAAGCCCGCCAAGATCTTCCGAGGCCCGGTCGGTAACAACCAGCGGCACTTCCGGGAGGGAAACCTTTTCGGTCGGGTCAAAAAAGTGATCCCAGAGACGTGCTGGAAGCCACTTTTCCTCGACCTGGCCACCGAGATTGTCATTTCCTGCCGTGTTACCATCGATTGTTCGTATCATGATGGAATCGAACGGTTTTCCGGCAGCCGTCTCAATGCTTTCAACCCCGGTCACGAGCGCCTGGTGATGTGTAAGCGGTTTGACACCCGGCCAGGTTTTCCGATAGGCGATATCACCCTTTTGCGGCAACCTGTCAGGTGGACGAACTCCGACATGCGGCAGAATGCTTACACCGAGTTTCCAGGGAGGCAGGGGCAACCCCGCCTTGCGCAGATTGGACCAGGCGAATATTCCACACCAGTGTGGCAGTCCGTATGGATCCTTCATGATCGGTTTCTTGATCAAGGTCGGGTCGACAACGTCACCATCGAAGGCGCCGCGGAAAATCGCAAGCAAGCGCTGCCAGCCAAAACGGTTGCCCTCGGCATCGGTCACCTTGGAATTGATCTTGCCGATATGCTGCCTGGCATATCCAATGGCGCGAAGGCTTTCCGGCCTTGAGGCTACCTTGTCGCCTTCCGGCATACGCGCGGCGGGGGCATTGTCGCTGAGTTCCACTGCCCCTTGCTGAAGTGTATGTGCCAACTCATGGGCGATCAGATGATCGCCACGCCTGGTGCCCGGCGCAAACCAGTGAGGTGAAAAGAAAATATCCCGTCCGGAGGCGAAGGCCCTGGCGTTCAGCATCTTGGTCATAAGCGCCGCTGGCGTATCCGTGTGGATCCGCACTCCGGAAAGATCTGCGCCGATCCCTGCTTCCATCTTGCGCCTGACGGGTTCGGAAAGAGGATTTCCACGGCCCCTTGCAGCGCGCAACTGTCGCTCGACAATGCCCATCCTGACAGCACGCGCGCTCGGTTGCTGAGCCTCTCCGCGCATCTGCACCTCTTCTTCCTCGTCAGCTTTCTGCACCTCCTCCTCGGCAGCCATTTGAAGTTCTTCTTCGGGCGATGACTGGACGTCCTCTTCCGCCTGTGCCTGAGCTTCTTCGTCTTCGGCCAACTGCGCGTCGTCAGCTACGGACCGGGCTTCTTCCTCCTCTTTTTGGACCTCATCCACGGGCGCGGCCTGGGCTTCCTCTTCCTCTGCCAATTGCACCGGTTCGTCTTCGACCGTAGGGCAATCCGGCCGCAAGACCGGTTCATGCTCGTCATACTGCGGGTCGCTGGCACGTTCATGGACCGACCGGGCAGCTGTGTCCGCAGACCGGTGGCCCAGCGGCGTCATCTGCGCGGCGACCGGACCGGCGCCGCTGAAGGGTCCGCGACCGTGGACAACCGCATCAGCCGCATGATCAGCCTCCTGTTCATGGCGGTCACCCGGCCGCGAAACGTTCAGCTTCGTCTGCACGGCAGGGCCGGCGAAAAACGGTCCTTTCCGCCCGGTAGCACGGCCGGTTTCAGTCTTTGCCTGTATCCGCGCGGCAGTTTTCATGACCAGTCCACCTTCAGGGGAGCTGGCATCCAGGGCAGCTTGACCAGACTTAACGCCCAGGGAAGCCGGTCGAGCAGGATATCGATACCGCTGCGTTCGATGGTAAGCTGGAGTGCATCTGACGATCCCCTCAGCACGCCGGGGCGCTGCAGGAAAGTCTCCCGGATGCCGTCAGGTGTTGCATGTCCGATACCTTCCCAGGCATCGATCGCAGCCACGAGCATGCGCTGTGCTTCCGCTATGTGTTCCGGATCGAGCCCATCGATCGGCAAAACGGGCCGTTCGTCCGGAACATTGCAAAGAAGCCGCGGAATGACGAGGTCCGGTTCCTCATGGCTGGTCTCGCCGGTCGCGATGAAATGCAGCATTCTGGACGCGATAATCCGCTCTCGCGAGCCAGCAAAGACGCCCTCCCGCATCAACCCGGTGCCCTCAAAATACGGCCTCAGAAACGGATGCAGAAGAACAAGACCGGCATTTGCGCAAGGCAGGGCACCAGATAGCGATTGAAATTCCGGATTCTCGGTCCGAGGCTCCTCAGCAACGGCAGAAGAAGGGTGTTCGGTGTCCAGCTTTGCAAGTGTATCGTCGATCACCTGCTCCAGACGAGACGATTGACGCTTGTAGTCAACAGGTCTTGCCTCAAGTCTGGACGAGCGCAGATCATCGTCGGCACGAACCGCCGTCGGCAGATCGGGAAAACCTCCGGTCATCAACGCTTGCGCCACATTGCGAGGTGCTGTTGCGTACAAACGCAACAGCGCTGCCCGCCGCATCAGCATTGTGCCCGTAATCAGCAGATGCCGGAATGCCTCCAAGGTCGCCGACGTAATCTCGAGTGCTTCATAGAGCGCCGCAAGATCAGTGAAAGGGGCCGCGCGGTCGAGCTGTCCTGTCGCCAGATAAGTCATCAGGACAGCGTTGGCAGAACGTGACAGCCTCACCCGATAGGCCGGGTGTCCTTCTGCAGCGCCGGCGTGGCTATCCGCCGGCGGCTGAATCGGCACATCCGGGCGGCGGATAGCGTGAATCGCCTGCCGATGAAGTGCTTCCCGGGTTGCCGAGGTCAGCCGGGGCAAGTCAAACTCGTCCGCCGCGAATTCACCAAGATCCACTTCCAGCCGATCGATAACCAGAAGTTCGTCTGGTGGCAGAATATCCCTCAAGGCAATGTCAAGCGCTTGTTCAAGTTCACCCGGGCCCACCGCTTCGAGCCGCGTTCGCCATTGCAGCAGCGCTGCATGGTCCGGGCCGGAGATGTGGAAGCGGGCACTGCCCACCCGGTGTGCTTCACCGGACATCGATCATCTCCTTCGTTGGGAAACAAGCAGCGTGAGCTCATGCTCCTCGCCCGGATCAAGATGCAGCGTGGTCATGATCCCCTGAAGGTCCGGTGACGCAGCTCCAACTGCCAGCATGCCGGCCCGGACCGGGATTTCGAACTTGCCTCCCTTGGTCGGGACCCGGCGGGTCGGCGCCCCGGTTTCGGACAGGATGACCTCCGTTTCGGGAACCGGGTCCCGATTGCGATCCGAGTCGAGCATGACAACGCCCCTCAAAATTGCGCGTGCCCTGTCCGGCGGCGGGTCGTCCCTGATATCGTCGTCATCGTCGCGGTCACTGTCAGGCACAACAAAGTCTCCCGGATTCCAAAGAATGCCGCCCGCTGACTTGAGATCGTTGACGATCGGCTGATCAATCAGGGACACAATATCGTCCGGACCACCACCGCCAGGTTCGTCGTCGTCATAGGGCGGCACGCCCATCGGCCCCGGATTGCCGTTCGGGTCAAACGGATTGGCGGAGAACCGGCGACGCAGGTACAGGTCCGAGCAATCCGTATCGCAGCAATGATAGGGCAGACAGAAATCGGCGAGCACGACGAAACGGTCGAGCGGATCACGTGTGGCAAAGGCATGCGCCGCCCCCACCGCTGACAACGCTCCGTCGATTGCGGCGTCATTGCCGTTGTCCCGATCGTCATCCAGCTTTCTGATCGGACCGGTCGTGACCCCGTCGATTGGCCGGGCCTGCTCAACAAGCGCATCGATTGAGCAATAGGCAAGCACGAACGTTCCGCCGACGTTGACACCGCAATGATGCTCAAGTCCGGGATGGCGCCGTGCGTAACCTCCGAGCGTCAAATCCGACAGCATACGCTGGAGAGCTGCGGTGATCTCCGAATTGATATTGGCCGCCGCAAAGGCGCTGCTCTGAGCCGCCACGAGCCCTGCGGAGGCAACGACGCGTGCCTGGTTCCGGCGCGCCTCCGGATCCTCGATCGGGGCTGTACGAAACGTCTGTGTGTAGTTCAGATATGCTTGCGAAAACCCTCTGTATAACCGCCCGAATTCATTGACCTGAAATTCGGCCAGACTGTCGACCGACAGCATGTTCATCAGACCGATGCCCTGGGACATGAGGCTGACAGGCGCGTAAGCTGCCTTGACGTCGACCTCGTCTCCACCTTCGGCGACAATCGCTCGCTGCGTCCGATCGAACAGGCTGCCGCCACCTCCCGGATCACCTACCCTGGCAAACAGGTCCCCCGCGGTTCCGTCTTCCTGCTTGCCGGCAACCCGGCCCAGCACCTCGTCAACGCTATAGGGACGGGAAATGATATCAGAGCGGAGCACGTCGGAACGCTGCCTGAGAACTTCCGTTTCCTTCGGATCGAGATCGAGCGCAAAACGAGATGCCGTTGTGACTTCAAGCAGCCCCCCGGCGACGACTCCGTCCGCGAGATCCGGGCCGCTGAAGTCATCGCCGCGCCTCATGACCGACCCTGGCCGGACAGGTTGTCGCCAGAGCCGCTGGAGCAGTAGAACGATGAACGCAAAGATCGCCCTGATGACAACAAGAAAAATCAGGTCGATATCGCTCAGACGACACAGGAAAAGCTGTCGGGCTGCCTGAAGCATCTGGCTGCGCGCGACATCGTCGAGTTTGTTTCCTGTCCCGTCATCCGGGCCAAGCGTCAGCGGCATGAAAACCGGTTCAATGGAAAATGACAGGCCCAGCTGCTGCTTCCAGCCGGCAAGTTGTGCCATCGCGGACCCAAGCGGCTTTCCGACGACCCCTTCGATGCGGATGAAATCCTGGCCGTCCAGGCGGAAATGAAGCGGATGCGCGTCGGTCGGCGCGCTGAACTGGTAGGAATAAACGGTGTTCAAAAGCCGCGTCCGTGTCTTCGTGAAACTCCAGTTGGCGTGGAGGTCCGAGCCGGGCTGAAACGCATAGTAAAACGGGATGGCCCGGTCGCTGAGCGGCGCATCCCAAGTCTTGCTGGGTGTCAGCCGAATGGGTGCCTGTACCCTGGATGTCGTTCGGTAGGTCAACGCCAGGAGGTGCATGCGCTGGAACAGCGACCGGACCTCCTCCAGCCGGGGGCCATGAGTGTGTGCCGGCGACGCGATGAAATGCGTCCGGCGTTCGGCCACGCGCGGTCTCAGTCCGGACCCGGTGCTTGCCTTGAACGGATTCCAGGTAATCACGTCCTGTGGAGTTGGAAAGTCTGTCGTGAACGCATCCGGCTTGTCGGTCGCATCGCCCAGAAAAACGTGACGGGGAAACCGGCCCGAATTCGGCAGGCATTCCTGCTCGAACCTTGCGGCCGCCTGGACGAATTCATTGTAGGCCATGACAACGTCGCGCATGTAGTCGTACATGTACTGCGCCATGAAAACATTCTGGGCAAGCTGCCCCCAGACGTTGGAAAAATAGGTATTTGGAAACACATCCGCGTTTTCGTCGTACATGTCTTCAAGAAGATAGCCGTAGGCGGCATAGGCATCGCGCAAGGCACTCGGCAGGTGCTGGCTCAACTTGAGGGCAATTCCGACGATCCTGAGGATCAGTCCGGCAAAGTTGTCCGTGCCGGTGGCAGCGATCTTGAGTTTTTCCAAACGCAGATGAACGAGCTCGTTCATGGGGTGCGTTGCCCGATCGACCGGCCTGCCTGCGATCTCTTCTTCCCGTACGAGGATCGCGTCTGCCTGATCCCGCGTCAGCAGAAGCCGACGGACGGTGAAACGCCATTCAGCCCCCTTGTCCGAACAGTCGTTGACATCGCAGCTCTTGAGGGATTCAAGCCGCGTTTCGAGAAACAGCATCACTGTCTTGTTCTGAAGGAAAGCAGCCGTCAGCGGTTCGGGTTCATCTTCACCGGGGGCAGGCGCAAAATCGGTATCGACCAGTTCAAACAGAGGGATCTGTTCATCATCAACGAAAAAGAACGGATAGCGTTCTTCGGCAATTTGGTCTTCCGACACTTCCTCGGCGTCCGAGACCGGCAATTCATAGGGGCGGAAACGGTCATAGCTTTCTGCCTCATCCGCGATCAGATAGCCTTCCGATGTCACGGCGACGCCTTTGGAGATATGAACGAGCGGGCCTTCGGCATCGACGTCGAAGCCACAAACCACACCAATACCTGATAGCGCGCGCCGGCTCAGCCGGTCCTGACCCTCGAGGTAGGAGACAAGATCGTTCAAGGCGCGTGCGCCCAGAACCTGACCGGAAACGAAATGTGCAAATGCATGGTCGTTCATAGTGTCTCTCCCTCAGAAAAATCCGAGATTGGTTTCATCGAGCCGGACGATGTTGTCATCGCCGCCATCGTCACAGTCATGCAGCGTGGCGGGCGGATAGATGGTGCGCAGATTGTCGAGAATCTCGATCAGTTCCGCAGCGGCGCCGGCAAGCAGCGCATCGTCACGCGGCCACGTGGCCAATGCCTCGCGCCAGGCCCGATGCGCCGCGTCGAGCGCTGCCATATCGGCGTTGTCCACCCAGCAGATACGCGGGTGAATATGAGCAGGGCATTCCTCGCGAATGACCCGTTCGGCGAAGCGCCGGAAATGCAGGTTTCTGAACCGTTCCGGCCAATAGGGCAGGACAATGGAAACCCTGAAGGAATAAGGGTCTTCCTCACCGCAGAATTGGCAATCCTCGCTGAGACAGACGGACATCAGGGCATCGCCCGGCGCACGCGGCCGCAACAGAATATGCTCGATCAGATGCATGCCTTCGCTTTCGCAAAAGTCCTGCTGCAAAAGCGCATTGTAGTGAAACAGCAAACGCCGGGCGGCGTCCGAAGCCTCATGAGGTTCGGTGAACGTCCCTTGCCGCGTCAGCACTGTCCCGCCACCCTCGAGACGCAATACCACGGCGCCCTCGCCCGCACTGTCGTCGATCACATATGTGTCTTCATCCGCCATCAGGAATTCAAGCGGCCGCGCCGCATTCAGTGCAGCGCCGGCGGTGGCGAAGGTCTCCTCGGAGGAAAACAGCGTTTCATCATCGTCCGTCACGATTGCAACTCGAAAACTCCCGCCGTCCTCCCGAGTTGCAAAGAAGACATCGAATACCTGGCCGCAATGAAGGTCGCGCCGATCCAGGTCGGAGATGCCCAGAAGGCGTCCTGCGCGGCGTTCCAGACCGGATATGTTGCCGCTGTTCCAAATCTCCGCCGGGGCTTCAGGCAACTGGTTGAAACCCTCGCCGCGCTCGCGGCTGACAAGCGGATATTCAGCCAGAAAATCACATCTTTCGTCGAGCAATTCCCGAGCGGTCATCAGCCGGTCGCCAGACAACTGGAATGAAATCAGCGCATAGTCGGCGAAACGCTCGGCAAATCGGGCGATCAGATGGTTCAATGCCCGGGCCCTGCGGTCCAGAAACGCCTCTTCCGTCTCGTTCAGCCGGACCCTGAACATGTCACTCGTTGTCATCTGCCCCGGATTGACGAAAAACTCGCTCGGGAAGTCCTCGCGAAGTCCCGGAAAATGGCCAAGGTGCGGTGGAAACCAGGTCCGTTCGAGGGACTTGTCGGGCGACAGGATGCGGCGCGCGGCCGCGAGCTGACCAAGGTAGTCGGCAAGAACCTGATCGAAAAACGTGAGGTAACCCTTCAACTGCCTCGACTGTGCGACCCGCTCTTTCGTTGCATCGGGCGGAAGTCCGAAGCGATCCGTGCCGAAATTCCTCGGCAACTCGTTTTGCAGGGTCGGGATCTGGTCGAGGTTCCGCCAGCGGCCTCTGACCGGCGGAAGGACCTGATCGGGTGGCACGTAAAGTTCTGCCTTTGACAACGCGCGAAGGTGCTCGAGCGTGCGTTCAAGCTCGGTGGGCTGTGCACGGTAAGGCAACTCGTTTTTGTAAAGGGTCAGTTTGGTACCGGAGAAAAACAGGACCGGCTGATGTCCCGGCGGAACCTCCAGTGTCCAATGCTCCGTGTCGCCAAGCGGCACACCCTGCAGATCGTAAGCCCTCAGCGTAAGGTCCCTGACGGCAACGATGCCGTCCAGGTCGATGATAATGTTGATCAGATCTGAGACGTGAACTTTTCGGCGCAACTCGCAAGCGGCCAGATCGTCATCGGATATGAACCCAGGCTTGGTGAAGACGGGGCGGTCTTCAACTTCAAAATCAAAGTTGACATAAGGTCCGTTGAAAATCTCGTCTGCGGGAACACCCTCGGCCAAAAGTGCATCCAGTGTCCGGAAAACCGGCGGCGGGTTCAGGTAGAGTTCGACAGCGTGCAGAATTCGCGCCTCGACTTCTTCAAGATCGGCGGCGGGTGTCACATCGACATCAGCGCACAGTCCCACGCGATAGGGCGCGACACTGTCGATGGACAGATAGTCTTCACACAAGGGACGGTGGGCATGGAGCACCCGCCTGACGGCGGTCAGGGCGCGGCGGCGTGCTTCACGTTTGCGCAAAAAGAGGCCTGCCGGACCGGCGGGACCTGTTTCTTCCAATGCATCCTGCAGATCGGCAGCGGTGACGACCACGGGATCACCAGCGGGCCTGGGCCGGTCCTCGAGAACCGTGATTTCCAGCCCGGCAAGCGAGGCAATCGGGTTTCCACCCTGCTCAACTTCGATGTTCGCACTGAACTCGATGCCGTTGCCGACTTCCGTGACATTACTGACATTCACTGCATCAGGATCGAACGGGTCGGGAAGACCTTCTTGTTCGAAGGGCAAATTTGTATCACCAGGCAGATTTAGCGTGAGGACCACGCCCTTGAGCGGTCCCGCTCTCAGGGTTACTTCCAGGGCCGCCTCGTTCAGAGAGCCAAGCGCATCATCAACCGGAAGTTCCACCAGAACCCGGTAGAGACCACTTACATTGACGGGGTGATTGTCGTGACCCTCCACGTTGAGCGGATCGTGCGACAAGGCATCTGCCAGGCAGTCGGCAAAAACAGGCGTTTCGGAAAGGCGAAAATTGTCGGGCTCTTCCGGATCGGTCATCGGGTCTAGCCAGACATTGCGGATACCTTCGATCCGGATCAGAAGACGACGATGATCGTTGACGGTAACGGGTGACGTGGTCAGGATTTCGTGCGCAGGGAAAAGTCCCGTTTCCGAAGCAGGCCCGATCAGGCCGTCCGGACGTGTCAGCAGGTCTTCAACCGGAAAAGCCGTGCGATATCCAAGATCGGTTATCGCATATGCCATCGCTTCGAGCATCGCGATGCCGGGGTCGGATGAGTTGTGATTGCTCCAGATTTCGCCGCACAAGGCGGTAATGCGTTCGACGCCCAACCGGCGCAGAGCCTCGTAGTCCTGTGCGCCGGCCGGCTTGTTTCCCTGCAAAATGAAGAGATCGTCTGCCATCACACCAGTCCGATCTTATGTGTCCGCGCCGAGACAAGAACCGAACGCGCCGTCGAGGACTGGATGATTTCAAGATCGACCTGAAGGATCGGTCCCTCCAGGTCCGGCCTGTGAAAAAGTTTCACGTCTTCAAGGTAATCGACGAACGGCAATTCCTCGACGAAGTCGATCACAGTCGACTTGTAGACCTTGCCGCCGAATTCGACGCCGCGCGATCCTTTCTCCTTCCAGGGCGTAAGGTGACCGATCAATGCGTTTTCGATCTCCTTGCGATAAAAGTCGGTGTCCGCGATGCCCGCCCGGAACGCGACATTCATGGTCACGTGGATTTCCTCAAATTTCGGATTGGCGGTTTCCAGTCTCACGAACGGAGAACAGCGGTGCGAGAGATGTGCCTGCAAGTCGCGCAACGTCGCCCGATCTGAATAGGGTCGCAAAGGATCCCTGAGATCGGCACCAAACGTGTAGGGAACAGCGACAAAGGTAACGGCGCCGGGTGCAATCTCGTTGTCGCCAACAACCTTGCCGGACTGACGCTTCAGTTCCGTATGATTGAGACACTTTGCCCGATAGACATGCGGAAGCGCTTCGAGGGCAAGATGTTCATGGTCCCACATGGTAACGGCCCTATCCTTGTGCCGAAGTCTCTCTGATACCCTGCGACGGAATTCTTCCGACGTTTCCTGTCCACGACCTCCAAAACCGGCAAAGGGCTGCTCGAATCCCTTGACCGCCGGATCCGGACGCAAGAGCTTGCCGATTGTTCCGGGCGGCAGCCGGTTCTCAAGAAATGCAGGATCGTTGCGCTGATCGACAAAGGTTGCCTGAAGTGCCTGGGCAGCAACCAGATGAAGGTGATTGACCGCCTCATCGTTTGCAGGTGCCGATATTCTGAACCAGTGCAGTTCGGACGGCATGTGGGGTGCCGACGTCGATGCTTCCTGCGGCACGGCAAACGACAAGAGTCCGGACCCTGCCAGATTTCCGGTCCGGTCTATGACGTCCTGAGCCTTGAATGCCTTCCAGCCACCATCGCTCAGCCAGGCGTAGTCGAGTTCAGGCAATTCAAGCAACGGATCGCCCGTGCCGTCGGCAACCTGCATCAACAAAGACAGAGTTTCGGGCGGATCGAGAGCCATGACACCGATAAACAGGGCTCCTTCGAAGGGCAGGTCCGGCAGGATTCGACCCTGCCCGTTGGCCGGTTCAATGCCGAACGGATGCAGCCGCCAAACTTCTTGAGCGGTGACCTGTTTTGCCTTGTAATCCAGGGCGATTTCCGCAATTTCCGGAGTGTATGGCGGATCCGGCAATCCAGATGACAGCGTGAGGGCTTCGAAACCCGGTGCAACACTTGGATGGATCTGAACCTCGGGAGACTTAACATTGCCAGCGCTCATGATGACCGGCTGGGTTCCACCGCCACCGGCAAGATTGATCAGCGCGAGCGTCTTGGCATCAAGATAGCGGTCATGTCCGAAATCGCGGTTCAGCGTCAATCGCATGAAACCCGAGCGCTGTTTCGCGTCGAATTGCTGATCTTCAGGCAACAGTTCTGCGTCCGCGGCAGCCGTACCCGGCTCTATTGCCGCGATAGTCCGCATGCCCGTGCCGCCCAGATCCAGGGACGCCGTCTTCGTATCGCCGCTCCGCCACATGCCGCCGGAAAGATAGTCAAAGCCGACCTGATATGAGCCGGCGTCCAGATTGTCGAAGAACTGCCCCTTCACATAGGTCTCCGCCCATTTCACCTTGACCGTCAGCGTATCCAGGGAACGGCAGAACACTTCGCTTGAGCCAATTATCCAGTGCGCGTCCTTGCGGGGCTGCACGCCAAACGGCGTGAAAACTGCAGACGGGTCTGCGGTACCGTCATCCGTCCGGATGCTCATCTGCCGTAGTCCGGAGGCTTCGGTCTGGATCTTCACGCTCTTGCGATCGGCATCTCTCAAGAGCGCCATCGTTCCGGAGGCCGCAGTTTCGTTTCCGTCCCAGTCAAGCAGGATCTCGGCCACCGGAAGTCCGGCCGGGTAGAGACCTTCATGCACGTCAGGATCGTGTGGGACAATCGGGGGATGATCGCCGCCAAGTGTCAGCGTGAAGACCAGCAATTCCTTTGAAATCTTGACCTTGAGTTCGGACGGAGCAGATAGTTCCAGCCAACCGTCTTCGCTTGTCAGCCGTGTCTTGAACCCTTTCAGCGACGAAACCGGAGCGGACACCGATGTCTTGAAGCTGATGGTAGCGATCCGACTTCCTTCGCGCATGAAAAGCTGGCGATCGGCGACGGCGAACCCGATGCGGGCAAACGGGGCGTTCGCCGGACCGAAGGGGGTAAAGTGTGGCGATGTTTCCGGGAGTTCGGACCCCAGCCCGTCTGCTGACGCGGTGACGGGAGACCCGCGGGCGGTTACATATTGCTTGCCACCGGATGTCTTTGTCTCGATGTTTACTGATTTCAAATCCGCGACCTGGCCGCGATTGGCAACAAAATCCTCGTCAAGTTCGTAGACGACGTCTGTTCCCTGGTCGTCCTTCCCTGCCCTGACGGCAGTGCCGGCGGGCAGGAAATGCGCTTCGGTTCCCCGTGCCAGCTTGACCAGCAGATGCACGTGATCCGCGTCCGGAGCCTTGCGCGCAAGACGCAGGACGTCCTGATAGTAGAAGTCCATGTGCCGGCCGGTAATGTCATTCAGTTCCCGCCTTGCGCGGTCATATATCGACAGGAACGCAAGCCAAAGTCCGTAGTGCGGCGTATGGCCGGCAAAGTCTTGCAGGCTTTGCTTGAGCTGGGCTTCCGCTTCCTTCCTGGCACGGGCCAGCGCCTGGAAAATACGCTCCATGGTGGAGACGAGCAGATTGTAGTTCAACGCATCGTAAATCTGCGCGTATACGTCCGAACCGTCCTGATAGGGAGAGGGATCCGGAGATTGCGCGTCATAGAAATCGCTCCAACCGGTGGGTGCGAAGCCGCTCACGACATGAACAGGCAGCGATGTGACTTCAAAGGCCTCGCCGTTGAAGATGATGTCGCGAACCTCGTCGGCGATACGTGGTCCGGGCCCTGGGCTGTCGGAGGTGTTGAGATTGCTCTTGCTGAGCGCACTCGCAAGGACAACGCCCTCGTCGACCCCCCCCTGGTGATACCGGGCAAGTTCAGCCAGACGGGGTGCCGCGCTTTGCACCAGAAGTCTCGTGATGCTGCGGCGGAAGGGATGCTCGGCCTCAAGTGGGGACAAGCGAAGCGTCAACTCCTGTACAAGCGCGATCGCAAGATGAAATACCAGTGCAAAATGCGCACGCAGTTGCGCCTCCGGCCGCGCCGGATCGCTTTCAAGAAAGCCCTGTGCGTCGCTGAGCGCACGCCGGAAGGGCTCAACCGGCAACCGCGCGACAGACGCCAGCACAGCAGAGATGTCGCTGTCGAAGAAGGCTGCCCAATCACCTGCCGCAGCACCGTCTTTCCGATAAAACCTGATCTGCCGCGCAAATCGCCTTCCGAACTGGATCAGATCCGCAACATCCCGTTCATCGAGCTGGAAATGATCTGCCCGCCGTTCGGCGATGTCGCGGTCCGGCTGCGCCGTTCCGGTTCTTGACAAGGGGCCACGGCGATCGCAGGTGCTCATGATACGGCCTCCAGCTCATAAGGCAGCACCAGACTGAACCGCGACTTCGCTCCCCGGATCTCGTATTCCAGGGAAATCTCCAGAATGCCTTCCGGCTGCCGGGCCTCCACGGCGACGCGTTTTGCCTCGACACGCGGTTCATGCAGCAGGATAGCGCGCCGGATCACCGTTTCGATCATCGTCAGGCGCGTGGAATTCATCGGCCCGAAAACCTCTTCCTTGATCCTGCACCCGAAATCCGGCCTCATGAGCCGTTCACCAAGTGTCGTTGTCAGGATAATTCTGAGGCTTTCGCGAATGTTCTGAATGCCCTGGGTCATCTCAACCGCACCATTTTCGAATGTCGGCGGAAACCCCCAACCCGTACCGATGAAGCGGTCCTCGACGGCCATTTCTCACCCTCCGATCCGGACTGTTGGAAGCCCCATGGCAATCATTCCGCCATGTGCTGTCGGATCTCCCTGACGGGCGGCCGGACGGCCTCCGATCCTGACCGTCATTGATCCCTTGATGATTGTGTCAGGCGGGCCAACGCATGTTGCGATGTCTCCCTGAACCGCTGCAGGCAAGCCGCCGATCCTAACCAACGGCACGCCCGGACCACCGATCGGCCCGCCAACATGCGGGACCGGCACGACAGCCGGGGTCTGCATCGGGCAGGTATGGAAGTCGCTGATCCGGGCAGCCGGTGGCATGTCGATCCTCCCGTGTTCCTAGTTGATGTCGACTGTCGCGCCGCGCACGACGGTCGACCCCGAACTTTTCAGATTGGCCGAGGTGTTCCCCTTCACCTCCATGCCAATTTTCGCGGCGGCGTTGACGTTCATGCCATCGATCCGGACATCGCCCCTGGCATCCAGAGTGATGTCGGAATTGCTGGAAAGCGTGATGCCGCTGTCGTCGAATTCCATCTTGTTGCCGGCCCTGTCGGATATGACGATCGTGCCATCGTCGTCGGAGAGCGCGATCGTCCGGTCTCCCTCCGTTTCGATCACCAGCGAAGGTCCGCTATCGTCGAAGACGATGCGGGTGCCGGCACGCGACACCAGGCCTTTGAGATCATTACCGTCCGCACCTGGCAGCGGTGAAGCGGCGGCAGAACTGTGCAGACCGCCTATCAGCACAGGATCGCGCGGGTCGCTGTCCAAAAATCCGAGCAGGCATTCGCTACCGGGATCCGGCAGCATGACCAGGCCCCGTTCCGCACCGCCGCCTACACTCATCGGTCGTGCCCAGATGGGTTCGGATGTCTCGGTTTCCGTCGCAAGCCGGACAGCGACACGGTCTTCGCCTGCAGGATCATCGTGAACTTCGTCGACAATGCCGATCTGCAACCCCGATATCGACGGGATCAGACCAGCAGCAGGTGGTGCACAGATGTCGTGCCGTTCATCGTGGAAGGCAGGATCGAGGCCAATCTGGACGAAGCAGCGCCAATCGCCACGCGAAATCGAATGACGCAATCCGGAAACAAACGCCGGTCCATCGAAGCGCGGACCCAATCCCTTCAGGTCGACCGTGTCGCCGACGTTGAGACTTGAAGAACCCTGCACCTCCACCATCCCGGTGACCGCCGACAAGCGTCGGCGCTGCATCGCCGCGCGAGCCCAGTCGTCGAGTTCTGCCTGGTCGCGCGCACCCGCCTGCCTTGGTTTCGGCTTCACGCCGGAGGCTTCCGCCAGAGCAGACCCATCGAGATTGCCGGGCCCCGCGACATCGCCTGCCGCACTTTCCGCCGTTTCGATCGAAGCGTCTGCCGGGCTCCACGCGCCGACTGAAATCTCGGCCGCCTGAGCTTCCGCGTTCAATTCCAGATCGAGACTGAAGAGCGTGCGGCCATATTCGAGCGTCACCGACGGCTCGGCGTTGGAATCGGGAGCAAACAACCGAAGCCCGTCAGGTCCGCCGAGCAACAGTTGCCCGATCCGTTCCCCGCGCAACACCGAAAAGTCCCAATCGCTAGCCTGGTGCTGCACAAGCTGTGGTCGCGCTGTTTCCGAGCTGCCGTCAAAGCCGATGCCATAACCGGCTGCCAGATCAGACAGGGCGTCTGCATCCGTCACATCGGTCCAGACCCTGGAATGCCGTGCGTGGTGCATACGGAACGCGGCATGTTTGACTTCAACATGCAACCGTGATGATCCATTGAGCGGAGCCTCGACGCGCAATCGTGTCGCAAGCCCTTTGAAAACCAGATTTTCCTCGCGGTTGTAGCCAAGGTCGATCTCGATTTCAGCGCCAGGTGCGAATTCATCGGATGCTGCCACATCAAAGCTCTGTTTTGCCGGATCTCCATCCTGGAAGATGAGGTGCGCATACGGGATGCAGCCGCAGACTTGCGAGACTTCAAGCGACAGCAACGCGAACGTGCCAGGTATTTCCGAACCGTTCGAACGGATCGTGACCGTGGTCAGGGCAGCGCTGCGGGTGGGTTCGAGCGGCATCCGTTACCTCACCGGCGGCAGGATCAAGTCCGATCCCGAGTCGAGATTGCGGACCGTGTCGAGGCCATTCACTTCCGCGACGGCGATGTAAAGACCCGGATCGCGGTAGACCCCGTAAGTCAGGTTCACAAGCGTGTCGCCATCGTGAATCAAATGACCATGCATGATGTCCGGACTGGCGAGGTTTTTCTCCTTTTCCTGAACTTCAGGATCCTTGTGCTCCTTGAATGTTGCGCTCAGGACGGCACGCAGTGGATTGCCCTGAGGGTCAAACAGCTTGAAATTGACAGAATAAGTTTCCAGCGCGCAGGTGACGGACAAGCGCCCCCAGGCAAGATGCAGGAACCGTTGCCTGTGGACTTCACCGGAAAACCCGACGGTTTCCCGAAAGGCATCGAGACGTTCGATCAGGGTTTCGGAAGACCCGAGGTCCCCGCCATGCCGGCCGTTCGCGTTCAGTACACCTGAACCTTCCAGAGGAAGGTCGAATGTGAATGTCCGGGGCTTGATACCCTTGATCTTCGCCTCATTGCCATCAGCGCCCTGAGGCGTTTCATCGGCGTTCATTTCCAGTTCGACGGCGTCTGTATATTCGGCAGGATTGATCTGCGCCTCGAATGTCGGTCCGGCAGGCAGGCTGTCAGCGAACGCCTTGGACGATTCGTAGGGAACAATCATCAGTTTCACCAAAGTACCATCAGCCGGAGGCATATCAGCGTTCCTCGCGACGTCTGATGACGGAGATGGCTTCCGAAACCGCTGCGGATATCACACGTTCCCGTTCCGTGGCCTTTTCGGTCGCAGACATCTCATTGTCTGGCTTTGACCCGGGGCTTCCCTCGATCCGTCCCCGAAATTCGATCAGATTGATCTGTACTGCCATGTCAAACCTCCCGGAAATAGGCGTAGGCAAGTTCAAGTGTTTCAACCGCGATCTCGCTTGTCTCCGCATTGAAATCGGATACCGACCATTTTTTCGGCCAGGCGTTCACTACCGAAAACGTGCGCAGTGGCTCCAGTTTCGGATCGAGGAGGACGACGCTCATCGTGATCGGACGGATAACGAGGTTCTGAATGGCATCTCTGATCCATTGCGTGACCGCGCTTTCGCCAATCAGTCCGCGTTTCAGAACGAGATCGGGATAGCTTGCACGCACGGGCACCTTGTGGACGAAGCGGTTCTCACCACCCTCTGTCACGGTCTCCTGCTCAAGCTCCATGGACAGGCCCGACACCTCCCGGAAGCGGACATCCAGATCGCCGGCTCCGGGCAAATCAAATTCCACCCGGAAGTTGTGAATGAGCGGCAGGTTGTAAGGGTGGGTCAGCGCCATGATCCGAACCTCACGGTGTCGAGATAGCTATGGAATCGCCCTTGAATTCCATCGACTCGATCGCGATCTCGTTTCCGTCCGCCTTGAGATCGGTCGAGGCAATCTTGGTGACGAACGCATTGGAAATCACCCAGACGAAAACCGGTTCGCGCATCTCGTCGAGCAACGATATCTGAACATCGCGCCGGTTTGACGGATCCAGGATCGTCTGGAACCAGTCGTAGATCTCGTTGTCGCCCCGCACCATGCCGCGCTTGCAGGTCACCGTTCCGTATTTCTTCATGCCGGGTATCTGCACCTTTGACGGTTCCGGATAGGCACCTTCCCGGTATTCGATGACCTCTGTCTCGATGTCCAGTCCGGAAACTTCAGTGAAGCCGATGCGGGTGAACCCCTCCATTTCGACCTCGAAATTGTATTTTGCGATCGGATAGTTGACCATTTTTCAGATCCTTTCGGATGCGACGGCTCAGGCCGCCTGCGCCTTTTGCGTAAACTGGAGGATGATCTTTTCCGCCGGACCCGGCAGCGCAACACGCACGAGTACGCGCATGATGCCGTCGACGATGTCCTGCTGGCTCATGGTCGTTCCGAGGCCGATAGATACCTCAAACGCGTCGGCAGCGGTCGGTCCTGCAAGGGTTCCCGCGCGCCATTCGTTGAGCAGGAAACCTTCAATCATGCGCTTTACGCGGACCCAGGTCTTGGACACATTGGGTTCGAAAACAAAAGCCTCGAGCGCATCCCCGATGCTTTCTTCAAGATAAATTGCCGCCCGGCGCCTGTTGACGAATTTCCAGTCGCCGCTGTTCCCGGCGAGCGTGCGAGCTCCCCAGACCACGGTGCCCCGGCCAGTAAAGAAACGGATCGCATTTACCGATTTACCCGAGGTTGGATCGACGTTCAAAAGTCCCTGTTCTTCGTCGGTGATCGCGAGTGCCGGGCCGATCGTGTTCATGACACCGACATTTGCCGGTGCCACCTGAACGCCACGCTGGCGGTCAACACGCGCATAGATCCCCGCCATGGCCGGAGAAGGCGGCATGATCAGCGTGGTGCCGGTCAGGAGATTGAGCACCGCTTCGACAACCGGCTTTTCACCGGGCTGAGAATTGGCCGGCGTCACCAGATCGACGACTCCTTGAAAGAAATCGTCCGAAAGAGGCAGGTCCGCACCACCGTTGGTGAACAGATCCGCGGTGCCTGTCTGGTTTCCCTCCGCATCGAACGTGATCAACTGTGAAGCAGCGTCGATATCAACCGTTCCGGCCTGGTAAAGAACCGGCATATTCGTGTTGAGATATGGAATATACGCAGCGCCATATTTCAGCACGTCCTCCGACACGGCCGTCACCCTGTCCCGGAACTCCGTGGTAACGTCCTGTCCGAGTGTCGAGGGGATGCCCGAATTGTCGACGATTCCACCAGGGCGGGCGTCAATGACATCCGCGATCGTGAAACGGTCCTGCATGCGGTTGCAGGATTGCATGGAGGCGGTCGCCAGCGTCCCGTAGTTTGCGGCGTCGGCACCGATCGTATTGACGATGACGTTGAGTGTTATTTCATCGGTACTTTCCAACGCGGTTATGGCGTCTTCAAAATTTGCCTGAGCATTTGCGGTGGTATCGATCGGGCGTATGTGGCAAGGGCCGCCGCCATTGTCGAAGTAGAGCTGCAATGCGTGATAAAAAAGCCGCTGCCCGGTGGGAATGCGTTCGGGGGCAACCTGGTAGCTGACATCAACCCCCAGGAGCGCTCCGTTCTGGTCGATGCGCTTGTCGGCGCGTATGTTGAAGCTGCTCGCGGCCGGGATGCCGAACAAGGCCTCAAACTCCGGCAATGAGCTGATGCGCCAGGTGCTGCCAATCAGGGTCGTTCCGTCCGGTGCGTTGGTGTTTCTCACCGGACCGATAAAGGCGGGTATCGCCGTTGCCACACCCGCAATCGTTGGCGTGTTGAACGGAAGTTCCTGTATCGCCACGCCGGGCGTCGATAGCATCAGGTTGGTCATGGCGATGTTCCTCTCGGGGGCTTACTCCAGGGTCAGGACCCATTGACGAAGTGGATTTGGATTGGAGCGCTTTGGCCAGATGCCAGAAGCGTGAGCGAAGAAACCTGGTTCATCTTCAAGCCATTCGCGTTGCAGCAGGGGTCCCAGGCGAACAAATCCGACTGACGGAATAAGGTTTTGCATTGCTGTGTCAGTGCGCTTGACCTGGCAGAACAAACGCTCTTCACATTCTTCCCTGCGGGGTTTTGCCATTTCTGCCGCCAGACCGATTTCATTGTCACGCCCCGTCCCTTGCTCGAAAGGATGCGGTGAATTGAGCCCCGCCTGGTGTGGGTACGACGTCCTGACGCTGCTCCCACCAGAGATCGAGGATCAATTCAACGCCGCTGCTGCTGATTTCATCGTCTGCATAGACAAGCTGGTCGAGGACACCTGCCACCGGCGTCGTCAGGCGCACCGCTGGATGTTCCAGGGAATTCAGGTCTGCGTTCAGCCGCAGAACCGGGCCGGCTGGAGCGGTGAACTCCTGTTCGACAAGAAGGCTGTTGTCGAAACGGTTCCTTGCCTGCAGACGGTCAGGAACACCGGCAGTCAGATCCAGGGTGACAGGAAAACTCTTCGCTGCTCCAACCCGGACAAGATCCGCCTGCTCGACCGTTGCCGCGCTGCTCAGCGCTCCGGAGGTTTGCACCGTCCCTGTAGCGTCCAGATTGTGCAGGAGGATCTGCCGGGCGGCAGGCTGCAGGTCCGGATGATAGCGTGCATGAAACTGCGGATCTGTCAGGCGGAGACCGAAACTCAGACGTGTTCGCCCGGTTATCGGTCCGATAAGCGGATCCGCTTCGTCCGGATTGCGGCGGCTGTAAATTGAAAACCCCGCGACTCCGGGCCGGAAGATCAAGGCGTGGTCGGACAGAACCCTGCGCGTGTGACCTGTCAGGCGCACGTCAAAGGCATCAACCGGCTGCCCGCCGTCATCTTCGAAGCTGACCCGCACAAAGCGGCGATATTGGCGAATGAAACTCATATCCCGCTCATGTCCAGTTCGATCGTGTCGATTTCCCGCAAGGTTTCGTCCGCAACATCGCGGCGGATTTCGACCAATCGGACTTTGTAAATCACGCAGGGAAACATCGTCCCGCCCATGATCGACCAGAGATTGTTGAGCGCCTCGAAGCTCATGTTGTGATGATCGAAGGCGAGCTGGACCGCGCGTTCGGGAAACGGATTGTCGGTCCTGTCGTCCGCCGTCGTGAATATTCGCCGGTCCTGAAACAGCGCGATTGTCTCTGAAAGATTGAACAGGCTGGTGCCGTAATTCGGGAAATCGAAGGCAAACAAAAGATACAGGTTCATGAAAACCGAAGGCTGACGCTGAACCGGAAGTCCATCGACCACAAACATGTTCGGTGTATTGCGGAGCGCGGCCTCTTCCTCGACATTGATCAGGGTGATCGTCAGTCCCTCGGAGCCTTCTTCGGTGAGCACTCTTGCACTTTCAAGTTGTGCCTCCGCATCGCTCACGGCAAGATGATCGCGCACCTCCCGGCGGACAAATTCGAGTGCCTCACTTATCATGGTCGAGCACCACTTCTTTTTTCCAAAAAATCAAGAAGGCCTTTGAAAACACAAAGGTATCCCTCGCCATAAATTGGCGATCAGAAATGTATTAGAATAGAAAATCGTCAGTCTGGAATAGTAGGTACAAGAATTACTTTACGTCAACAGTAGCACTGAATGTTCTAGAAGATTTATTACAATGCTCGCTTTACTTGCAAATTGGGTTGCGGGATCCGCTGCGTGTCAAGCTTTTCTGTATAGGCGCATTTTTGTCAATATGGCCTGCCACCGGAAGTCCTGCATACGGGCCATTGGCAATCTGAGTTGTAACGCAATTCCGGCAGCCAATTGCCCCTTTGCGATCGAAACAGGGCCCTTCACAGGGACAAAGCCCCAAGCCTGCCCGAGATTTGCCGGATGGCATCCTTGAAGGCGCCGACGACCGTGCTGTCGGCGACGCCCGTTCTGGTCAGCAAGCCGACAGGACGCGCAACAGCCGGTTCGAGGAGCTGCCTGAAAACCAGTGTCCGGCCTTGAGCAGACAGCATGGCCGAACGTGGCAGCAAAGCGACGCCGATACCCTCGTTGACAAGCTCCATCGCCGTCGTTGAACGTCCGACTTCATAGGTCCACTGCGCCGTCAACCGGCTTTTCGCCATCGCCTCGTCGATCAACAGCCGGTTGCCGGTTCCCCTTGCCGGCAGGATCAATGGCTCTGCCTTGAGATCTGACCATGTCAGCTGATCCTGCCCGGCCAACGGGTGACCGTCTGGCAGGACAAGCACGATGAGATCGTCAAAGAGCGGTTCGAAATGAGTGTTGGGTTCCAAAGATCCGATGGAGCAGATACCGAAATCCGCTTCACCCTGCGACACGGCCCCAGCCACCTCATTCGCCGCATGGTCAAGCAGGCGCACGCGTACCGACATGCCACTTTCCTGAAGCAGGCGAAGGGTGGGCGACAACAGGTAGGTCACCACCGTGGGTATCAATGCGATGGTGACGAGGGCGCTGCGCTGGTGCTCGTAGGCAACGCTTTCGTCGCGCATGACAAGCGTGGTTTCGCGCGCACTTTCCAGCATGACTTCGGCCCGGGCCTGCAACCTCTTGGCCGCCAGAGTTGGTCTGACCGCCCGCGTCGTGCGTTCAAACAGCGTTGACCCGAGCACGCCCTCCAATTTCTGCACCCTGCGCGTGATTGCCGATTGCGACAGGTTCAACCGCTCCGCCGCAATGTGAAACGAGCCCGTTTCAATGACTGCAAGAAAGGCCTCCAGGTCGTTGAAATCATAATTAATGCGCATTGCGCATTAATTTCAAGAAAACCGACAATAGTCAAAATAATAAATCAGCTGGTATGACCGCTCCGAGAGGACAAGCACCATGACCAGCGAATATGATATTGCCGTCATAGGCGGTGGCAATGCCGCCCTGTGCGCAGCAATGACAGCGGCGGAAAGAGGCGCGAAGGTCGTCGTGCTGGAAACCGCCCCGAAAACCTACCGGGGTGGCAATTCGCGCCATACCAGAAATTTCAGGTGCATGCACTCAACACCGCTGGGGCCACTTGTCGAGGCCTACGGCGAGGACGAGTATTTCGAGGATCTTCTGAAGGTCACTGGCGGAAAGACGGATGAAAGACTGGCGCGGATTGCCATTCGCACTTCCGAAGAATGCCTGCCGTGGATGGAAGCCCACGGTGTCCGTTTCCAGCCCTCCCTGTCCGGCACCCTCTCGCTGGCGCGTACCAACGCGTTCTTCATGGGCGGTGGAAAATCGCTGGTGAATGCCTACTACCGCACGGCCGGCAAACTGGGTGTTGACGTTCTTTACGAAGCCAATGTCACGCATCTGCAACTCGAGGGCGACCGGATCAGCCGGGTTGACTACACCCACGAGGGTCAGCACCGTAGCTTTGCACCACGAGCAGTCATTGTCGCCTCCGGCGGGTTCCAGGCGAATACCGACTGGCTCACCCGGGCCTGGGGTCCTCCGGCACAGAATTTCCTGATCCGCGGCACGCCTTACAATCGGGGTGTCGTGTTGGCGGATCTCCTCGATCAGGGTGTCCGGTCCGTTGGCGATCCGACCCAGTGCCACGCGGTCGCGATCGATGGCCGCGCACCGAAATTCGACGGGGGTATCGTCACCCGGCTCGACTGCGTGCCATTTTCCATTGTTGTCAACAAGAATGCAGAGCGGTTCCACGACGAGGGTGAGGATGTCTGGCCCAAGCGATACGCGATCTGGGGACGCCTTATCGCCAATCAGCTGGATCAGATCGGCTACGTTGTCATCGACGCCAAGTCCCTCGACCTGTTCATGCCGTCGGTCTTTCCACCGGTCAAGGCGGATACGCTTGAAGAGCTTGCCGACAAGATGGGACTGCCGCCGGAAAAACTGCTTGAAACCGTAACCGCTTTCAACGCGGCCTGCGGCGACACATCGACATTTCACCCGACCGAACTGGACGGCGTTACCACGTCCGGCCTGACCCCGCCCAAGTCCAACTGGGCACGGCCCATAACCGAGGCGCCCTTTTACGGCTACAGCCTCAGGACAGGCGTGACCTTCACTTATCTTGGACTGAAGGTCGACGAAAAAGCCCGCTGCAGCACGGAAAACGGTCCGATCCGAAACCTTTGGGCCGCAGGCGAAACCATGGCCGGGTCGATCCTCGGTCAGGGATATCTCGCCGGTTTCGGAATGACCATAGGCACCGTCTTCGGACGCATCGCAGGTCAGGAGGCCGCCAATCATGCAAACTGATCTTCTGCGGGAAGCCCGCCGCCAGGCCGAGATATGCAACGCCTGCCGCTATTGCGAAGGTTATTGTTCCGTCTTCCCGGCGCTACACCAGGAGCGCTTCTTTTCAGAGGCCAATCTCACCCAGCTGGCCAATCTCTGCCACAATTGCCGGGGCTGCTACTATGCCTGCCAGTACACTGCACCCCACGAGTTCGATCTGAACCTGCCGAAAGCGCTTGCTGAAGTGCGCCAGGACAGCTGGGAAAGCTTCGCATGGCCGGCTCCGCTGGCGCGCCGCTTTCAAAAGAGCGGCGTGATGATTGCGCTGGCGACCGTGCTTGGATTTGGCGTTCTGTTCCTTGCGTTCCGGATGCTCGGGTCAGCGGGCGGCTCCGGTTTTTATGCCGTATTGTCGCACTCAGCGATGGTGGCGATCTTTCTGCCCGCCTTTCTGTTTCCACTCATGAGCATTGCCGTCAGCCTCCGGCGGTACTGGACGGCAACAGAGGGCGGCAGGATCACACACGACCAGATTGTCGATGCCTTCGCTTCCGCCGCAAAGATGAAGAACCTTGCCGGTGGACACGGCGATGGCTGCAATTTCGAGGATGAAGACCGGTTCAGCCAGGCCCGCCGGTTTGCGCATCAGGCAGTCATGTACGGCTTTCTACTCTGCTTTGCCTCGACCACGGCGGGCACGATCCTTCATTATGGCTTCGATATGCCTGCGCCCTATCCATTCTGGTCGCTGCCGAAACTGCTCGGCATCCCCGGTGGTCTTCTGATGGTGATCGGTACGATCTGGCTGGCGTCGTTGAAACTGAAGGCTGACCAGTCTCTTGGCGCACCTTCTGCATGGGGCGGCGAGATGGGCTTCATCCTGCTGCTCTTTCTGGTCGCACTGTCCGGCCTGGGGCTCTATGCGCTCGGCGGCACCACCGCGATGCCCGCCCTCCTGGCAATCCATCTCGGCTCCGTCCTCAGCTTCTTCCTGCTGACGCCCTATACCAAGATGGTGCATGGGTTCTACCGCCTCGCCGCGCTGATCAGGGACGAACAGCGAAAGTCGGCGGGGTAAACACGCTGCGGGTTGTCTATCCGGTGGAATCAGTCACCGTGAACTGGCCCATCATTCCGCGATCTTCATGTTCGAGGATGTGGCAATGATACATGTAGGGATGCTGTTCGGTTGCCTGATGATCAAAGCGAACAACGATTTCCGACCAGTCGTCATCATCCAGCACGACGGTGTCTTTCCAACCCTGCTGGTCAGGCGTCGCGGCATCACCTTCCATCTGTTCGACAAGGAATGAACACCCATGCACGTGAAACGGATGCGCGCCCTGATTTGAGCGAATGCGCCATCGCTCCCAGACGCCGCGCCTGACCTGCTCGTTGATGACATTCATGTCCATCGCCGAGCCGTTGATGGTCATGTCCATCGCGGCATGACCGGAATGGGCACCGTGACCTTCATCCCCGTCCATATCGAGTACGAAGTCCCGGGTGTTGATTATCTCGGTTTTGCGGGGCGGCTGATGGTTGCCAGCCTGCCGGGTACAGGAGCGGTGTGCGCAAACAGGGTTCTGCCGTTTACCGGAAAGCAGGTGTTTCCAGCCGAAACGAGCTGACCGCCTGGTTTTTTGAGGATATGCTGGAGCCGCTGCCGACAGGCGACAGTTAGCAAGGTGCGACCGTGGAAATGACATCGATCAGAATTCTGGACGGCGGCATGGGTCAGGAACTCGTCCGCCGCAGCGGCTTGAAACCCACCGGCCTCTGGTCCACCCAGATCATGATGGAACGGCCGGATCTGGTGCGGGACATTCACGATGCTTTCTTCGCAGCCGGATCACATGTCGCGACGACCAACACCTATGCCATTCACCGCGATCGATTGCACCCTGCCGGAATCGAGGATCGCTTCGACGAACTGCACCATTTGGCTTGCGAAATGGCCTGCCGTTCCCGCGACAACCACGGAACGGGACTGGTTGTTGGATCCGTAGGCCCTCTTGGCTGGTCCTACAGTCATGACGGCGCGCCGCCTGAAGATCAATCTGCGGAGCTGTACGGCGAAGTATGCCGGATCCAGTCAGACTATGTGGACGTCTACTTGATCGAGACAATCGCATCGATCGAACAGGCCAGGGCATCGCTCAGGGGTGCACTTGGAAACGGCAAGCCGGTCTGGCTGGCGCTGACTGTCGACGATACTGACGGGACACGTCTGCGGTCCGGCGAAAGTCTTGCCGCTGCACTGGATGAAATCGCGGCGAACCCGCCGCAGGCCATCCTTTTGAATTGCTCTGTACCCGAAGCCATAACGATGGGGCTTGAGAGCATTGGCAATGCAGGCGTTCCATTCGGCGCCTATGCCAACGGTTTTACCGGTATCAGTCCAGATTTTCAGAAGAAGGGCAGCGCTGTGACGAAACTGACCTCGCGCATCGATCTGACGCCATCAGCCTATGCTGACCATGTGGACCAGTGGATCGATACCGGCGCCACCATTGTCGGCGGGTGCTGCGAAGTCGGTCCGGACCACATCAAGGAACTTTCACGGCGATTCGGCTGACCGGGGACTCGCATCACAACCAACAGACCGGGAAGCACACGGAGAACGAAGCCAACACAGAACTGCAGTCAAGGCCGGAATATCATTTCCCGATCAAAGGTCCGGTGCTGAAAAATTCCGGCCGGTCACATAGTTGTAACCATCGACAACGAGCTGGAAAACAATATCCGCCTCGTCCGCAGTCCTAGGTGTATAGAGCAGGACAAAACCTTCCCAGCCCGGCCGTGTGTTTGCCCAGGGGTGCATGGTTGCCCAGCCGGCCTTAACCGCTTCGCGTGCGCGCTTCGGGGACAGTGAAGCATGAAGACTTCCATCCGGGTGCAGATGCGCAAATTCCCGGCCCCCGACGATCGCTTCCGGATGCGCCAGGTCGAGGGTTTCACTCAGCCAGAACCCCCTGGCTCCCGGTAGCGAAATGACCGTGGCACGAATCTTCACTTCCGGGAGGGTCGCAACGCGTGTCAAAAGACGCTCCGAAATCCGGGGGGAATTCCTGGCGCCGATCTGGATATGCGGAACGCCTGTCGTCGTGCGAGGTGTCGGACCGTCCCTATTTGGAAGTCGGGTATCGCGGGCATTGGCAGACACCAGCGCCAACCCGGCGATCACAAGCGCCAAGACGGCAAGACGTCCCGACTTTGTCCATGCTTTCATTGTCGACAGACCCGGATCTGTTATTCGCTCTCGCGGAATTTGGTGTGACACTCCTTGCACGCACCACCAATCGCTCCGATGTTGGCCCGGACACCTTCAAGACCGGTGCCTGCGGCTTCGCTCATGGCGATGGCTGCCGTTGCCAGGGTTTTGCTGATCTCGGCACTTTCCGGGTATGTGGTCCAGGCCTCGACCTTCGCGCGGGTTTTTCCTGGCAATGCCGTACTGTCAGATCCTTGCGGCCATACCGCGCCATTGTTCATGGTTGCCAGGATCCTGATGTTTTCCGCGGCGATCTCGGCGGCCTCGGCGTTGTATTCGATCTCGCCCTTGGCCATCGCGCCCAACTGTCCCAAATTCCACGCATATAGCGTCATGACCGCTTTGCGTGCCTTGATCGCATTGTCGAAATGTCCATCGGCAACGGATGTGCTCATGCCGGCGACGGCGACAAATCCCAGCGCGCAGACCAACTTGAATCCGTATTTCATCGGTCACTCCTTTGCTGTGCAAAATTGAACACCATCTACATCTCATGATTAGATAGACGGGTAAATTCTCAAATTTGACACGAAAGGATGTGCACTGATGCACAGGATACGATGGGATGACCTTCAATATGTCCATGCCGTTGCAGACCAGGGGTCACTGTCGGCCGCATCACGCGTGCTCGGTGTGAACCACGCCACAGTCCTGAGAAGGATCGCTCTGCTGGAAGCCGCCAGCGAGGTCAAATTGTTCGACCGGAGAAATGACGGATATCGGCTGCGTCCGGAAGGGCGGGCACTCCTGGCTTCGCTCAAGCTGATGGATCATGCTTCCGCCCGGATCAGGAGAAGTCTGACATCAACATCCAAGGGCATAGAAGGAACCTTTCGCCTTGCCACCACCGACGCGATCGCCTGTTTGCTGTTACCGGGCTACCTGGCTGCTCTCAGAGAGGTTCATCCCAACATCAACATCGAAATCGCCGTATCAAATGATCCGATCGACCTGTCGCTCTCCGGTGCGGAGATCCTGATAAGACCCGGAACCGAATTGCCACCGGAACTCAGCGGGGCGAAAGCCGGATCCGTGGAATTCCGTGCCTTTGGAGCTTCGGGATACCTGGAGAGAAACCGGGATCTGACCATCAGCGAACACAAATGGCTGGGTGTCGCCCCGGACTTCGCGAAATCCACTGTCGGAGAATGGCAACTTTCCAGCGTCGGGACCCGGTTCGAATTCTCCGCAGACAGCTTTCTGATGCTTGCTGCCCTCGCGGCACAGGGGCTTGGCCTTGCCTTGCTGCCTGCCTTCGTCGGACAGAAAACCGATCAGCTCGTGCCGTTTGGAACCATCGGAGGCGAACCGGAAACCGGCATCTGGGTGGCGACGCACAAGGACTTCAGGCAACAGCGAAACATAGAAGCACTTCTGGGATTTTTCACCAGCGCTCTGGCGGCGGACACGAAGCAGTTGAATGTGATCACCTAGGCCCGTTGCCCATGTCCGCTTCCGCAGGCAGTTCTACCGCGCGATGGTGAACCGGGCTTCAAGGCCCGGTTGTCCGGCGTGCAGCTTCAATCCACCGCCATGCCTCTCCGCGACACGCTCGACGATCGGCAATCCGAGGCCACTACCATCACTGCGCTCCGATACCTGACCGAAGCGTTGCAGGGCAGTCTGGATCTGCGCATCCGTAAGACCCTTCCCGTTATCCTGGACAACAATCGTAGTTGTTGCGGAAACAGCCTCCAGACTCACCGTGATCTCGGACAATTGCGAACCGCCATGCTTCAAGGCATTGTCGATCAGGTTCGATACTGCCTCCCGGATCATGGTCCGATCCCCCGTGACGGAGATATCTTCTTCCGGAATTCTGAGATCAACCGCAACGGTGTCCGCATTCTTTCGGCGGAAACTATCCACGATCCCGACTAGCAGGTCATTGATGGAAAAATTCTCCTTCGCCGACGTCGGGCTGATCGATTTGGTCCGCTCATATGTCAGAAGTTTCTGCGCAAGATGGCTGGTTTCCTTGGCGGCGTCGACCAGATCGTCCGCACGTTCGCGCATATCTGCATCGCTCGGAGCCGAGCGCACGGATTCAGCCAATGCCAGGACACCGGCAATCGGATTTCGAAGTTGGTGCGCGGCATTTGAAATGAATTCGCTTTGGGTGGCCATCGCTTCGGAGACCTGGCCAAGCAACCTGTTGAGCGTCCGCACAATGCCTTCCACCTCGACTGGAACCGGCCTTTGAATCGGCTTCAGAACCGCGCCGGAACGCAGGTCGATTGCCTGCTGAAGATCGTTCAGCGGGTGTAACCCGATCCGGATGCCGAACCATACGATCAAGGCAAGGGAGGTGATGATCGACGATATCGTGATCAGCGAGCGCAGCATGAGGTCTTCGACAAACGTTTCTCGGATGGCAACGTCCTGCCAGACAGTCGTGGTGAAAATACCGCTGAAACCGTCAACCTGCATCCGCGTACGCATCCTGAAGCCGCGCACGTCCCGCCCGAGATATTCCGCATTGAAATAAACAGGATTGAGATCACCGTCGCCTGCAAGCGGGATACCCACTGGCGGTGTCGCGTATCCGGCGACGATGACACCGTCGGGTGCGTAGACATGGTAGAACACCGGGCCGCCGGACGTGTCGGAGAGAATCTTGCGCGTGTTGGGCGCAAGTGCATCCCCTCCGGAGAGCGCCACATCATTGGTAACGGCAAGCGCAGCTGACTGAAGACTGCGATCAAAAACATCACCCGCCGTGACACGCGCGTTGTTGAGCTGCCACAATCCGGTCGCGCCGGCCACAAACAGCAGGGGAACCAGGATGATCAGGGTCAGGCGCAGGCGAAGAGAATAGATTCTCTTCATTGGCGGGACTTGCCAAGGGAATAGCCGATACCCCGATGTACCTGGATGTTCACACCATACGGCACCAGTCGTTTTCTCAACCGTGACACATAAACCTCGATGACTTTCTCATCGGTCTCGCTGCCGGCACCGTAAAGCTGGTCCAGAAGACCGGCCTTCGAAACCGTTCGCCCGTTCGCCTGGGAAAGTGCCGCCAGAAGCGCCAGTTCTCGCCGCGGGAGCTCCAGTGCGGTTTCACCGTCCAGCAATTGCAGCGCGCCGACGTCGAGTTTAAGAGTTCCTATGTCAATCAGTTGCCTCGGCGCAACGCCCTTGCGCCGCCCGAGCGCACGTATCCGCGCGGCGAGCTCCTCCATCTCGAAGGGTTTGACCAGGTAATCGTCGGCACCGGCATCAAGCCCCTGCACGCGATCCTCGGTTTCCGATCTGGCCGTCAGAAGAATTACGGGCCGCGGATCTTCCCGGTCCCTCAGGTCGGCAAGCAGATCAAGACCGCTTTTCCCTGGCAGGTTGATATCGAGGATGACAAGATCACCGCCTTCCTGCTGCAGAAACATGTCTGCGTCGTCTCCGTGATGCAGGACATCGACGGAGTGGCCCGCATCGCGCAGCTGATAGGCAATACCTTTTGCGAGACTTACATTATCTTCGACCAGAGCGATCCGCATTATTTATTCTTTTGTCGATGAAAGCTTGGTGCAAGCTTCGCAGGGAAAACTCTCCGCATCAAGCCGCTTTTGAAAGCGCTGAGAGTGCGGCAACCGGGAGGGTTGTCCACACCAACGGGAGGAAATCATGGTTTTGAAGAAGCTTGCGCGCCAGATGGCGCTGAGTGTGACGTGTGTTGCCGGTACCCTTTTACCGGCCCAGGCCCTTGCTGCTGATCTCGATCTTTCGGGCAAAACCGTCGAATGGGTCATCCCGTTCTCCGAGACCGGCGGCTCCGCAAAGTGGGCGAATTTCTATGCCCCGCTTCTGAGCGAAGCCCTGCCGGGACAGCCGACCGTCGTCGTCAAGTTCATGCCGGGTGCCGGGTCCACCAAAGGTGCCAACTGGTTCCAGAACCAGAAATTCGGCGACAGCGAAGGCACGGTAATCTTCGGTTCTTCAGGGTCGACACAGTTCCCGTATCTGCTCGGTGATCCGCGTGTGCGTTACGACTACAAGGACTGGAACGTGGTTCTGGCCTCCGGTACCGGCGGCGTCGCCTACCTGCCGCCGGATCTCGCAGCAAAGATGAGCGGAAATGATGCAGGCGCGCTGAAAGAAACCGACTTTATCTACGGTTCCCAGGGTGCGACCCGGCTCGATCTGGTGCCGCTGCTGGCCTGGGAAATGCTCGGCCTCAATGTCGAACCGGTGTTCGGTATCAAGGGACGTGGCGATGGACGCCTGATGTTCGAGCGCGGCGAAGCCAATATCGACTACCAGACATCCTCTTCCTATCTGAAAGGCGTCACGCCTCTGGTGGAAGCCGGAACGGCTGTTCCAATGATGAGCTGGGGCGCTCTTGACTCAGATGGCAACATCGTCCGCGACCCGACATTCCCCGACATGCCGACTTTCAAGGAAGTCTGCGAGGCGACCGAAGGTTGCGAAACGTCCGGCGAAAAGTGGGATGCCTGGAAGGCCTTCTTCATTGCAGGCTTTCCCGCTCAGAAAATGGTTTTCCTGCCGAACGGCGCGACCCAGGACGCCATCGATACCTATTCCAAGGCCTTTGAAGCGGTGAAGGCACGTGGCGATTTCGCCGAAATCTCCGCGGGACGCCTTGGAAAATATCCGCAGATGACCGGTGCGGAAGCTGACGCCGCGCTGAAAAGTGCGACCGAAGTGCCTGCCAGCGCGAAAGAATTCGTGGTCGGCTGGCTACAGGAGCGCTACGGCGTCTCCCTGAAGTAGTCACACTTCTGCCCGTCCGGACGAACCGGACGGGCCCCTTCTTCCAGAAAACATAATCCGGGGCGATCCAGTGGACATTCTTGGCACCGCTTTACCCGCGCTCGCCGACGCGTCGGCGATGATCCTGCAGCCTGCCGTCATCGGCTACCTGATCCTGGGTGTCGTGATGGGCCTGTGCGTCGGCGTGTTTCCGGGCCTTGGGGGCATCGCGGGGCTGTCGCTCCTGCTGCCCTTCATGTTCGGCATGGATCCGGTTCTCGGACTTGCCCTGATGATCGGCATGGTCGCGGTCGTACCGACTTCGGACACATTCGCCTCGGTCCTGATGGGTATTCCAGGTTCGTCGGCTTCGCAGGCAACCGTTCTCGACGGCTTTCCGCTGGCAAAGAAGGGTGAAGCGGCACGCGCCCTTTCTGCAGCGTTCGCGTCTTCCCTGTTCGGCGGGCTGGTCGGTGCTGCCTTTCTCACAGTCTTCATTCTTGTTGCCCGCCCGATCGTGCTGGAATTCCGGACACCCGAACTGTTGATGATCACGCTGTTCGGCTTGTCGATGGTCGGCATTCTTGCCGGGCAGGTTGCCATCAAGGGCATCGTTGCCGCCGGTCTCGGCCTGATGGTCGGCACGATCGGTGAAGGTGACAGTGCCGGTGCATTGCGCATGGCAACCTATGACATGCCCTACCTGACCGACGGACTTAAACTGGTCATTGTCGGTCTTGGCATTTTCGCGATACCGGAAATCGTCGCCCTGCTGCGCCAGGACCGTGCGATTTCCGAACGGTCCATGCTCGGCGGGGGCTGGCTGCACGGTGTGCGCGACTGGTTTTCCAACATCTGGCTCAGCATACGCTGCTCCCTGATCGGCGTTACAGTCGGTGTCATTCCCGGTCTCGGCGGGTCGGTAGTCGACTGGATCGCCTACGGTCACACCGTTCAGACATCCAAGGACAAGTCCAAATTCGGCAATGGTGACATCAGGGGCGTCATCGGACCGGAGAGCTCAAACAACGCCAAGGAAGGTGGGGGTCTCGTACCAACACTGCTCTTCGGCATTCCGGGCTCCGGATCCATGGCCGTCTTCATCGGTGCCGTCGCACTACTGGGCTCGGGGCAGATCGAAGTCGGGCCGTCGATGCTGAAAAACAATCTCGACGTGACCTACGCGATCGTCTGGTTGCTGGCGCTTGCAAACGTGGTCGGCACGATCATCTGCATTCTCGGATCCAGCGGGATTGCCCGCCTGACGACCATTCCGTTCGGACTGCTTGCCCCGTTCCTGTTCATGATCATTTCCTTCGCCGCCTTCCAGTCAGGCCAGAACCTGATGGATCTGGTGGCACTGTTTGCCATCGGGCTTCTCGGCATCCTGATGCGGCGGTTTGACTGGTCGCGACCTGCCTTCCTGATCGGTTTCGTCCTGTCCAACCCGGCGGAGACCTACACCAACCAGGCAGTCCAGATCGCGGCCTCGCGCTTCCGCAAGGGTTTTGCGGAAGGGATGGAATACATTTTCTCGCCGATCGTGATCGTTCTCATCATCATCACGATCGTTTCGGTCGTGGTTGGCCTGCGCCAGTCGAAGAACATCCGCGCGGAAGGTGAATTGCCGACAGGAACCAAGCGGGCACCGCTGATCTTCCTGGTCGCCATTCTGGCTTACATCGCATTCGCCTTCACAAATGCCTCCCTCATACCCGACTACGCCTCTGCTGACCGTGTTTTCCCACAATTCGTCGGGCTGATATCAATCATCGGCTGCCTGATCCTGCTGGTCCGGATGCGAACAAATTCTGAGAAAAGCCCGCTTTTCTGCGACAGCGAGGCCGGCAATCCCGAGGGCAACCAGCACGGCCTCTGGGCAACGCTTGCCTGGTTCGCGGGTCTTCTGATCCTCACTTCGCTCGTTGGTTTCATCCTCGCGCTGGCCGGTTTCCTGGTTTCCTTCATCCACTACCGTGCAAAACGAAGCCTGCCGTATGCGCTTGTTTACGGCGGCTGCGGGATCGCCTTCATGTGTGGCATGGCCTGGCTACTCAATCGGGATTTCCCACCTGGTTTGCTGCAGTCCTACGTCGATCTGCCATGGCCGCTGACATGAGGAACAGCAGATGACGCTTTCGCTCCTCTGTCTTGCCGGAGACGGGATCGGCCCGGAGATCATGGCGGCCACCAAGGTGGTGGTCGAGGCAGCCTGCACAAGGAGCGGCGAGACCGTCAGCCTTGCTGACGGGGAAATCGGTTTTCCGGCGCTCAATGCGGAAGGTTCGACGATACCGGAACAGGTCATTGAAGCCGCGCTTGCCGCAGACGGTGTCATTCTCGGACCGGTTTCCCACAATGCCTATCCTTCCAGGGAAGACGGCGGCCTCAATCCCTCCGGTGTACTGCGCAAGGAACTCGATCTATTTGCCAACATTCGCCCGGCACAGAGCTTCAAGGGCCTTGCGACGCCAACCGGTGCACCGGTCGACCTGATTATCTTTCGCGAGAATCTCGAGGGCTTTTACGCGGACAAGAACCTGCATTCCGGACCAGGCGAGTTCATGCCGGTTCCCGGTGTTGCCATGGCAATGCGGCTGATCACCGAACGCGGCAGCGAACGCATCGGCCGGGCGGCTTTTGACCATGCGGCCGCAAACGGCCGAAAGAAGGTCACGGCGGTTCACAAGGCCAATGTGATGCGCACGAGCGACGGCCTGTTTCTCGACGTCATGCGCCGCATCGCGACAGGGTATCCCGGCATTCAATATGACGAGGTTCTCGTCGATGCCGCCGCTGCGCTGCTTGTCCGCGACCCGGGCCGGTTCGACGTGATCGTAACGACCAACATGTTCGGCGATATCCTGTCCGACCTTGCGAGCGAACTTGCCGGCGGTCTCGGACTTGCCGCTTCACTCAATCTCGGACCGCAAAATGCAGCCGCCCAGGCGCAGCACGGATCGGCTCCCGATATAGCGGGCCATGACCGGGCTAACCCGACCTCACTGATCGGGTCGGCTGCCATGCTTCTCGGTCATCTGGAACTGGTCAGGGCCAAAGCACTCATCGAAGTTTCCCTGAAGAAGGCGATCGCCGACCCCCGAACGCGAACCTCCGATCTGGGAGGACCACTCGGAACGCAGGCCTTTTCCAAAGTCCTTGTCGATCTCATCCAGGAGGCTGACACATGATGCAGACACCCACACCTTTCGTGTTCATGCGCGGCGGCTCTTCCCGTGGCCCCTATCTGCGGCGCAACGATCTGCCGGAGGATCTGAATGAACTGTCCGCTGTTCTGATTTCCATCGTCGGAGCCGGACATCCATTCAACATAGACGGCATCGGTGGCGGCACCGCGGTGACGACCAAGGTTGCCATGCTGTCAAAATCAGACGACGACTGGGCAGACATCGACTATTTCTTCGCCCAGGTCGGCGTGGAAGAAAGGCTCGTCGATTTCAAACCTTCCTGCGGTAACATTCTGGTGGGCGTCGGCCCCGCCGCCATCGAAATGGGCCTCGTCGAGCCGGCTGGAGATGTCACAGACGTCAAGATCAGGGCAGTAAACACCGGCAGCCTCGTCACTGAACGCGTTCAAACGCCGGGCGGAACGGTCCGTTATGACGGCAATGCCGCGATTGACGGGGTTCCGGGAAACGCTGCGCCCATCGAGTTAAAATTCATGAAAGTGGAAGGCAGCCTGACGAGCGGGATCCTGCCGACCGGAAAACCGAAGGAAGAGATCCTCGGGCTCGAGGTAACCTGCATGGACGTCGCAATGCCGATGGTGATCGGGCGCGCGGAGGATTTCGGCGTTACCGGCTATGAAAGCGCGACAGATCTGGACGCGAACAAGCCACTCTTTGAAAAAATGGAAGCCGTCCGCCTGATTGCGGGCGAACGGATGGGACTGGGCGACGTCACGAAATCAGTCACGCCGAAATTCGGGCTGCTGGCCGCGGCGCGCGATGGCGGCTCTGCCTGCGTCCGTTATTTCATGCCGTGGAAATGTCACCCGACTCTCGCGGTCACCGGGTCCCAATGCCTTGCCTCTTGCCTTCTAATGAGCGGTACCATAGGGGAAGGATTTCTCGCACCGATGCCACAATCTCCTGCGAATCTGCGGCTCGAACACCCGATGGGTAATATGGAAGTCGTGATAGACTATGAACATCAGGGGAGAGACTTTCACGTGAAGTCTGCCGGACTGCTGCGAACCGCGCGGAAGCTGGCAAGCGGCGACGTTTTCGTTCCGGGTGACATCTGGTCCCGTGACTGACATCGCCAATTTCGAACGACTGGAGGATATGATGCGCTACGAAGACAACATCGACGCAGCTGTTCTTGCGCTGGATACGGCGCGCCAGCTTCTTTCCGACGAAATCAGGGACTATCCGACCCCGGTTTCAGGCTGCGATGCCCAGTACAATCACCTTCTTTCCAAACGAACCCAGATCACCAAGGCACTGAGCGTGCTGCAGACCGATGTCTTCGTGCCGACACCCCGGACGCTGGTTGAAGGCAGCGGTGTGGAAAGCCGATGAAAGTTCATATTCTCGATGACTGGTTCGACACGCTGCGCGGTCTTCCCTGCTTCGCCAAGCTGAAAGATCATGATGTCACGGTCTGGACGGATCACGTCGAAGACCCTGGTGAACTTGCAACAAGGCTTCGACCCGCCGATGCTGTTGTCCTGTTCCGCGAACGCACGAAAGTAACCGCGGAATTGCTGGACCAGTTGCCCGGCCTGAAACTGATTTCCCAACGGAGCGTCTATCCGCATATCGACGTTGAGGCGTGTACGCGAAACGGGGTCCTTCTGTGCTCCAACATGCACGCGGGAACACCATCCTACGCCGCCGCGGAACTGACGTTGGCTCTCATCCTGTCAAGCTATCGCCAGATACCGCAACAGGTTGCCTCCGTCCGCAGTGGAAACTGGCAGATGGGTGTCGGAAGAAGCCTGCGGGGCAGAACGCTTGGACTTTACGGATACGGCCGCATTGCCAAGGCTGTTGCAGGTTACGCCGAAGCCATCGGCATGAAGATCCAATGGTGGTCGTCAGAAGCCGGCCGCGCGCGCGCGTCTGCCGATGGTGCCAATGTGGCCGAAAGCCGGGACGCGTTTTTCGGAACTTCCGACATCGTCAGCTTGCATGTCCGGCTGAAACCGGACACACGCGGCATCTTAACCGCACAGGACCTGTCTGCCATGCAGCCGAGGGCCCTCCTGGTCAACACGTCCCGTTCAGGCCTGATCGCACCGGGTGTGCTGGAAGCTGAAATAGACCGCGGACGGATTTTTGCCGCGATCGACGTATTCGACACCGAACCCCTGACAGATGCCGCCAACCCTTTGCTGACGCATCCGAATGTCCTGCCGACACCTCATATCGGCTATGTGACCGAAGACGAGTTCAATCTCCAGTTCTCGGACATTTTCGATCAGGTGACTGCCTATGCGGCGGGCGAGCCGATCCACATGATCAACCCTGAAGTCCGCTCTGAAAACAAGGACTGACAACGGCCTGCAGCAGGACATAGGGTGCGAGCAAGGTCTCGCGCCCTCATTTCAAAATCCCGTCCGGAACATTGCTAATTGTTCCAAGCAGGCATTGCCGCTAATCACTGTAGTCATCACGAGAACGTTGGCCGTTGGAAAAACCCGGTCCTGCGATACTTGTCAGCAAAGGTCATCCACGGCACACAGGCGCTGCCAGTTGGAACCGCGCACCGAAACAGGATGCCAAACGGGAAAATCAGATGCACGACACGACCGCTTCGACGACCAACAAGCAGCTGGTGGACCGATTTCGGCAAATCGTCGGCCAACGGCACGTGATCACGAATCCCAGATCGATGGAACGCTTCTGCAAAGGCTTCCGGTCCGGTGAGGGGGAGGCCGTTGCGGTTGTCCAACCAGGCACCCTCCTCGAGCAGTGGCAAGTGTTGAAGGCCTGTGTCGATGCGGACAAGATCGTCATCATGCAGGCGGCCAACACCGGTCTGACCGAGGGGTCGACACCCAATGGTCAGTATGATCGAGACGCTGTCATTATCAGCACGAAACGGATGGACAAGATCCAGCTCCTGAACGACGGCCAGCAAATCGTCAGCTTTCCCGGAGCAACCTTGTTCTCGCTTGAAAAACTGATGGCTCCCCTCGCCCGTGAACCGCATTCGGTGATCGGTTCTTCGTGCATAGGTGCGTCGATTATCGGCGGCGTCTGCAACAATTCCGGCGGTTCCCTGGTCGAACGCGGACCGTCCTATACCGAGTTGTCCCTGTTTGCGCAGATTACCGAAGAAGGGCGCCTTGAACTGGTCAACCATCTCGGTATCCGTCTCGGCGATGATCCGGAGACAATCCTCAGACGCCTGGAAGAAGGTGACTATTCATCCGATGACGTTGAAGACACCAACCTGAAAGCGTCCGACTCGGACTACCACCGAAGGGTCCGCGAGATCGATTCGCCAAGTCCGGCGCGTTTCAATGCTGACAAGCAACGTCTGCATGAAGCCTCCGGCTGCGCGGGCAAACTGGCGGTCTTTGCAGCGAGGCTCGACACCTATCCCAAGCCGGAAGCGGAAAAGGTTTTCTATATCGGCACTAACGACACCCAGGTTCTGACACGTCTTCGCCGCCATATCCTGGCCGAATTCGAGCACCTGCCCGTCTCGGGTGAGTATATGCATGCCGAAATCTACGACATTTCAAAACGCTACGGTAAAGACACCCTGGTCCTGATCGACAAACTGGGTACGGACCGGCTGCCGGGGATATTTGCGATGAAGGGCTGGGTCGACGCAAGGCTGTCCCGCGTGCCGCTTCTTCCCGACAATCTCACCGACAGGTTCATGCAGGCCCTCAGCCGGATCTGGCCGAACGTCTTGCCGGGTCGCATGGAGGCATTCCGTAGCCAATATGAGCATCACCTGATCCTGAAAATGCGCGATGGCGGTGTTGCGGAGGCCGAGAGTTTTCTTTCTGAGTTCTTTGAAAAAGAAGACGGCGACTGGTTCGTCTGCACGGCCCGGGAAGGCAAGATTGCCGGTCTGCACCGTTTCGCGGCGGCCGGTGCCGCCGTTCGTTACCATGCCGTCCACGAAAACGAGGTTGAAGACATTCTTGCGCTCGACATTGCGCTACGCCGCGACGACCGCGACTGGTTCGAAGTATTGCCGGCCGAGCTGGAAGAAGGTCTGATCCACAAACTCTATTACGGGCATTTCTTCTGCCATGTCCTTCATCAGGACTATATCGTGAAAAAGGGCGTCGATCCGAAAAAGCTCAAGGAAAAAATGCTCCAAATCCTGGACGAACGCGGCGCCGAATATCCGGCAGAACACAATGTCGGGCATCTTTATGCCGCAAAGCCGGATCTTGCGAATTTCTACAAGGAATGCGACCCGACCAACACCCTAAATCCGGGCATCGGGAAAATGTCCCGTCGCAAATGCTACCACTGAGGCATACCGGTACTTCGACAAAAAACCTCCCGCGCGGCACATCGGCCGCACGGGAGGTCAATTCAGACTCTTGAACATGGCGCCCGCAACCGGCTTCAGCCGACGATCATCTGTTTCATCTTCAGAGCTTCATATTCCAGTTCGGTCAGGCGGAAATTGACGACGTCACCGATGGTGATCATGCCGCAGAGCTTGCCTCCATCCATGACCGGAAGGTGGCGGAACCTTCCTTCCGACATCATCTGCAAAACGGTTACCAGCGGATCGGAAGGAGCACATGTCTTGACGTTGCGGGTCATCAGGCCGTCGACCTGCTGAGGCAGCGTCTGGCCGGGCGTTTCGGCAAGTTTGCGAACGATATCCCGCTCTGACAAGATACCGATCATCTCGCCGTTTTCGTCCGTCACCAGAAGCGCACCGATACGCTTGTCCTTGAGCACTTCAACAGCCGTCTTCACGGTATCGCCCGGCAGGACGGAGTAGACGTTCGAACCCTTTTTCTCAAGTATCTTGGCCACGGTGCTGGTCGAAGAGCCTAGATTGGTATCGACAGACTGGCTGACCGTCCGTTTTTCTTTCGTGTCGCCACGCATGGGAGCCTGGTAGGAACTTGGGGCCATGGGGACTTCCTTCTCACCGTTGAATTCAGCGTTCGCCGTTCGAGCTTACGACAGGATTTCACAATAGGAAACGTCCAAAGGGCAAAGGAATTTCCGATAGCCGTGACACGCCGAAAACAAGAGGGGGGCCTTCGGTGTTGCGGTCCGGATTTTGAGGAGTGGCAATATCGGGTACAGTCCGGTCAGACAACTTCCGCCGGTTTATCCATCTTTTCCAGCATCTTGCGTGCGCGAGGGCACTGCAGTTTGTCGCGTAGCGGACTGTCCGGATCGACGTCCTTGTGACACACCACGCACTTGTCCGCTCCGGAAATGGCGTTAAGACCGCCGCAACTGCCCTTGATTGTCTTCCCCATGAGAATGACACCAAGCGACATGCCCGTCACGACGAGAAGCAGGAGGACAAATGCAATCAGGAAAGTAGCCATATGAGATTTCTAAGCGACGCCGGTTACCGAATTACTTCTCTTTGAGCAATGCCTCGAAGGCGCTGCTCTCCTGTGTAACATATGCGCTTTTGTCTGCGGTTTCATCACGGGAAATGAAAAACACGGCAATGTTGTTGGCTTCCGCAGCTTCAAGACCGCGTTCGGACCCCAGAACCAGCATTGCGGTCGCCCAGGCATCGGCCATCATGGCATCATCGGCAACAACGCTGACGGATGTTGTCCAATGCGTGATCGGCTTTCCCGTTACCGGATCGATGATATGGGAGTAGCGCACACCTTCGTGCTCAACAAAATTGCGATAATCGCCCGATGTCGCCAGGCCCTTGTCTTCAAGCGAGACGACTTGCTCGACCGCCTTTTCTCCAGGTTCAGGCTTTTCAATGCCAATTTTCCAGGCGGCTCCCTTGTCATTGAGTCCGGACGCGACAAGATCGCCACCGATCTCGACCATGTAATTGTCGATACCGAGCGCCTTGAGCTTCGCGGCAACGGCATCAATACCGAAGCCTTTTGCAATGGCTGAAAGATTGATGCCGACTTCAGGCGCGGATTTGGAAAGCACCGAAGCCTCCGGATCAAGCGAGAGCTTTTCTGCCTGGCCAACAAATGCAAGTGCCGCTTCGATGTCCTCGTCCGAGGGCACGGGGTCGTCAGGCTTGCGCGGACCAAACCCCCAGAGTTCAATCAGTGGTCCCAGAGTAACGTCGAATTTGCCGTCACTGAGCTTGTGAACTTCGTTCGCGGCCGTCATCACGGTTACGAAATCCGCTGAAATTTCAACCGGTGCCGTTTCTTCAGAAACATTGAACCGTGACACCTCGGAGTTTTTGTCCCAGTTCGACATCTTGGCGTTGACATCCGCAAGGACTGCCTCCACGTCGCCGGACAGAGCCGCCTCTTCAAGATCATCGGGTACACCTACCGCCGTAATGTTGTAGGTGGTCCCCATCGTCTTGCCTGAAAGTGTGATGACTTTTGCCGGCTCTTCACCCATACAGGCAGAAAGTGAAAGGGCCGCAAGAACGAAGAGGGTCTTTTTCATGGTGTCAATCACAAGGTAGATATTCGATCTAATGGGCAAAAGCCAAAGGATGCGTTAACCTTGCCGGATGCATGGTGCAGTCTGGGATCAACACGGGGGCTTTGTTACGGGGCTGATACTGTTTTTTAGTTTGAAACGCCAGTTGTTTTTCTGCTGGCATTCCAATAAATCCTCAGAAGTCGGCCTCTCGGTGAAAGCCAGTCATGCTCGCGTGACCAGTCGAAATCACCATCAATGAAGCAAGTTTCAAACTGCGGCACTCCTGAACATCCGCAGCGGGTTTAAGATGGATACAATAAACATCAAAAAAGGCCTGGATCTGCCACTCGCGGGCGCGCCAGAGCAGAAAATCCACCAGGGACAGCCTGTGCGCTCCGTCGGACTTGTCGGACCGGACTACATCGGTCTCAAGCCCAAGGTGCTTGTGCAGGAACACGAAGAGGTCAAACGGGGAACTCCGCTGTTCTTTCACAAGGACAATCCGGAGGCCATGATCGTTTCGCCCGTGACCGGCCGTGTCCGTGCAATCAATCGCGGGGCACGTCGCGTCTTGCAAAGCATTGTGGTCGAGGTCGACAACGTCGACGACAAAGGGATCGACTTCGGCGCACTGGCGGACGATGCGAGTGCAGATGACGTCAAAACGAAAATCTGCGCTGCAGGCCTTTGGACCTCCTTCAAGTCCCGTCCTTATTCAAAGGTTCCGCAGACAGACGGCAAACCGCTCGCCATCTATGTGACCGCCCTGGAAAGTGAACCGCTTGCAGCGGAGGCGAACGTCATCATCGAGGAACGCGTCGATGATTTCGCAAAGGGTCTCCTTGCCGTTTCAAAGCTGACGGATGGACCTACCTATCTCTGCCAGTCTCCGGACCTGTCATTCGACGGGGCCGCGGCCGCGGGCGTAACTCCCGTTGGCTTTACCGGTCCGCACCCGGCCGGCTTGCCGGGAACGCATATGCATTTTCTGACACCCCCCAGGGCGGAACAGTCGGTCTGGACAATTTCATACCAGGATGTCCTGGCAATCGGCGCTCTTGCACGAACCGGGCACCTTGACCCGACCATCGTGATTTCGATCTGCGGTCCGATTGCAAAAAACCCCCGTCTGGTGCGGACGTTGTCCGGTGCATCCATTGAGGATCTTGCAGAGGGCGAGATTGCCGCGGATTGCATTCCGCGTATCCTGTCTGGCTCCGTTCTCAGCGGACGCGCAGCTGACGGCCCGATGAGCTATGTCGGCCGGTATCACCGGCAGGTTTCGATGATCGAGGAAGACAAGAAGCAGATCCCGCTCGGATGGATCCGTCCGATGCCCGGAAAATATGCATTCCAGCCGGTTCTTGCCTCTGCATTTTCCAAGAAACTCTATGCGTTGACCAGCAATCTGAATGGCGGGCGTCGCGCAATGGTTCCAACGGGCACGTTTGAAGAGCTCATGCCGCAGGATTTCCTTCCGACGCAGTTGCTCAGGGCGCTCCTGATCAAGGACACCGACGCCGCGCAGGCGCTTGGCGCGCTTGAACTCGATGAAGAAGACCTCGGTCTCGTCGGTTTCGCTTGCCCTGCAAAATACGAATATGGCCTTGCCCTTCGCGAGTGCCTGGAAAAGATCGAGAAGGAGGGCTGATCCTTTGGGTCTGCGCAGGTTCTTTGACCGTATTGAGCCCCTTTTTGAAAAGGGTGGAAAATACGAGAAACTGTTCCCCATCTACGAGATGGTGGAATCCCTCGTCTACACGCCGAAAACAGTAACCAAGAACGCACCGCATGTGCGTAGTTACGTCGACATGAAGCGGATCATGACCTACGTGGTCATTTCGACGATCCCCTGCATCCTGTTTGCCTGGTACAACACAGGCTTCCAGGCGAACTCGGCGCTTGCGGCACTCGGTCCAGAAGCCCAGACCGGCTGGCGGATCTGGATTTTGCAGATGTTCGGCATCGGGCTGGATCCGTCGAACATATTCGCCTGCATGATACACGGGGCGCTTTACTTCTTCCCCATCTACATCGCGACGTTGGTGGCAGGAGGCATCTGCGAAGTTGTTTTCGCGACCATCCGCGGTCATGAAGTCAACGAAGGGTTTCTTGTCACTTCCATGCTCTACACGCTGATCCTGCCTGCTTCCACGCCCTTGTGGCAGGTGGCGCTCGGGATCGCCTTCGGTGTTGTCATCGGCAAGGAAGTGTTCGGCGGAACCGGCAAGAATTTCCTCAATCCGGCGCTGACCGGCCGCGCTTTCCTCTATTTCGCCTATCCTGCCTACATGTCCGGCGACACGGTCTGGACACCTGTTGACGGATTTTCCGGCGCGACCGCTCTCTCCATCAGCGCTTCGGAGGGCTACCGGGAGCTGACGTCCGCCGGGATTACCTGGATGGACGCCTTTCTCGGATTCATGCAGGGCAGTCTCGGCGAGACCTCAACACTCGCCTGCCTGATCGGACTCGCATTCCTGCTAGTCACGAAGATCGCCAACTGGCGCCTGATCGTCGGCTGTCTTGCCGGAATGATCGGTTTCTCGCTGCTCCTGAACATGATCGGGTCCAGCACGAACCCGATGTTTGCCATGCCCTGGTACTGGCACCTCGTGATCGGCGGCTATGCCTTTGGCCTTGCCTTCATGGTCACCGAGCCGGTTTCCGCGTCGCATACCAACGCAGGCCGCTATTTCTACGGGGCGCTGGTCGGCGTGATGGTCGTACTGATCCGTGTGGTCAACCCGGCCTTCCCTGAAGGCATGATGCTCGCCATTCTGTTTGCAAACGTGTTTGCGCCGCTAATCGACTATTTTGTCGTTCAAGCCAATATTAAGCGGAGGATGCGCCGGTATGGCTGACAACACTCCTGACACGAATGCCCGAAAGGGGCCCTTGCGGCGGTTTCTCGATCTTCCGGCCGACTCGGTTCCCAAGACATTGTTCGTTGCAGTTACCCTGTGCCTGTTCGCTTCCATGATCGTCTCTGTCGCGGCCGTTTCGCTGCGGCCGATCCAGGAGGAGAACAAGCTTCGCGACAAGAGGATCAATATCCTGCAGGTCGCGGGTGTCTACACGCCGGGCGAAAACATCCGGGAAGCCTTTCAGGCCTTTGAACCGCATGTTCTCGACCTGACGACCGGCAAGTTCACCGATGAATTTGACGTCGCGACATTCGACGAACGGGCAGCCGCCGATGACCCGGAGCTCAGCCGGGACCTTTCCAGCGACCCGGCAGGCATCGGCCGTCAGTCGAATTTCAAGACCATCTACCTGCTTCGCAAGGAAGACGGTTCCATCGACAAGGTCATACTGCCGGTTCACGGATATGGGCTCTGGTCGACGCTTTACGGTTTCATTGCGCTCGAGGCCAATGGAAACGACATTTTCGGACTTCAATTCTACCAGCACGCCGAAACACCCGGCCTCGGCGCCGAAGTCGACAACCCACGCTGGAAGGCGCTTTGGACCGGCAAAAAACTGCGTGACGACAATGGTGACCTGCAGATCACCGTCGACAAGGCGCCGCCGGCAGCCGGTATCGAATATCATATCGACGCCATTGCAGGGGCCACCCTGACCTCGCGCGGCGTTGACAATCTGGTCAAGTTCTGGATGGGCGAAGAAGGCTACGAAACCTTTCTGAGCAACCTTCAAGCAGGAGACATCTGATGGCACACAAGCGCAGAGAACTGCTCGTTGATCCCCTGGTCGACAACAATCCGATCACTTTGCAGGTTCTCGGGATCTGCTCGGCACTGGCGGTCACCTCGTCGCTGCAGGTGTCCTTTGTGATGGCACTGGCGGTGATTTCCGTGACCGGTTTTTCCTCCATGTTCATCTCCATGCTGCGCAACCACATTCCGAGTTCGATCCGCATTATCGTGCAGATGGTGATCATTGCCTCACTGGTGATCCTGGTGGATCAGATCCTCAAGGCATTCGCGTACGAGATCTCAAAGACACTGTCCGTGTTCGTTGGCCTCATCATCACCAACTGCATCGTGATGGGCCGTGCGGAAGCATTCGCGATGAAAAACCCGCCAGTCGCCTCTTTCCTGGACGGCGTCGGCAACGGGCTCGGCTACGGACTGATCCTGATGCTCGTCGGTTTCATTCGCGAGTTGTTCGGCGCAGGTTCGCTTTTCGGCGTTACGATCCTGCAAACCGTCAACAATGGCGGGTGGTACGTACCGAACGGATTGCTGCTGCTGCCACCGTCGGCATTTTTCGTCATCGGGCTTCTGATCTGGGCTTTCCGGACCTGGAAACCGAAGCAGGTCGAAGAACGTGAATTCAAAATACAAACGGTTGAGGCTCATTGATGGAAGGCCTGGTCGCACTCGCAGTCAAGGCGATTTTCGTTGAAAACCTTGCGCTGTCATTTTTTCTCGGCATGTGCACATTCATTGCCGTTTCCAAGAAGATCTCCACGGCGATCGGTCTCGGCATCTCGGTAATGGTCGTTCAGGCGATTACCGTGCCGACAAACAATCTGCTGCTGACGTATCTGCTGAAGCCGGGCGCCCTTGCCTGGGCAGGCTTTCCCGATGTCGACCTGACGTTCCTGGGCCTGATTTCCTATATCGGCGTCATTGCGGCCATGGTTCAGATCCTGGAGATGATCCTCGATAAGTTCTTCCCACCGCTTTACAACGCGCTCGGCATCTTCCTGCCGCTGATCACGGTGAACTGCGCCATTCTCGGCGGATCGCTGTTCATGGTGGAGCGCGACTACGATTTTGCGCAGTCGACCACCTACGGTATCGCGTCTGGTTTCGGCTGGGCTCTCGCAATCACCGCAATGGCAGGTGTCCGGGAAAAACTGAAATACTCAGACGTACCCGACGGCCTGCAGGGCCTCGGCATCACCTTCATCACCGCCGGTCTGATGGCCATGGCCTTCATGTCCTTCAGCGGCGTCAAACTCTAAGGGAGACGATCGGAATGGAAACATTCAGCCTGGGCGTCATCCTGTTCACGTTGATCGTGCTAGCCCTGGTGACCATAATCATGGTCGCGCGCAGTCAGCTTGTGTCGACCGGGAATGTCAGCATCACCATCAACGGGGAGAAGACCATTTCGGTTCCCGCCGGCGGCAAGTTGTTGCAGACACTCGCCGAACAGAAGCTCTTCGTTCCCTCTGCCTGCGGTGGCGGCGGAACATGTGCGCAGTGCCGCGTCAAGATTCACTCCGGTGGCGGATCGATTCTTCCGACGGAGGAAAGCCATATCACGAAACGCGAGGCCTCCTGCGGCGACCGCCTGTCCTGTCAGGTTGCGGTCAAGCAGGACATGGACATTGAAGTTCCCGAAGAGGTTTTCGGTGTCAAAAAGTGGGAGTGCACCGTCCGCTCGAACGAAAACGTCGCAACTTTCATCAAGGCGCTGGTTCTCGACCTGCCGGAAGGTGAAGATGTCAATTTCCGGGCCGGCGGCTACATCCAGATCGAGGCACCCGCGCACAGCCTGTCCTACACGGAATTCGATATCGAGGAGGAATACCGGGAGGACTGGGACAAGTTCAATCTCTGGCAGTACAAGTCCACCGTCGACGTTCCGATAGAACGCGCCTATTCGATGGCGAACTATCCGGAAGAAAAGGGCATGATCATGCTCAATGTCCGTGTCGCGTCGCCTCCACCCGGTTCAGAGGGAATTCCACCGGGCCAGATGTCCTCCTATATCTTCGATCTGAAACCGGGCGACAAGGTCACAATTTCCGGTCCGTTTGGTGAGTTCTTCGCACGCGAAACCGACAAGGAGATGGTTTTTGTCGGTGGCGGTGCCGGGATGGCACCCATGCGCAGCCACATCTTCGATCAGCTCAAGCGGCTGAGTTCCAAGCGCAAGATCACCTTCTGGTATGGCGCACGTTCAAAGCGGGAGATGTTCTTCGTTGAAGACTTCGACCAGCTGGCGGCGGAAAACCCGAACTTCGAATGGCATGTTGCATTGTCGGATCCGCAGCCCGGTGACGATTGGGACGGTTACACCGGGTTCATTCACAACGTGCTTTTCGAGCAGTATCTGAAGGACCACCCCGCTCCGGAGGATTGTGAATTCTACATGTGCGGACCGCCGATCATGAACTCCTCGGTCATCAACATGCTCGTAGAAATGGGCGTCGACCGGGAAGACATCATGCTCGACGACTTTGGTGGCTAAAACGAACAAGACAAAAAACCGGCAATCAGTTGCCGGTTTTTCTTATTGAGATACATAACGGTGATACATTCGAACTCCGTATGAAGACGGCCTCTCCTACCGGTGGAACGACCGCGACCCGGGGGTCTAAAAAACGCCATGCTTGCGATTGTGAACCGTATAAGGAATTTTACGAAGAGGTGAGGAGGCAGAGGACAATGTCATCCACAAACTTCAATAGAGATCAAAATACCTTAACCTAGGATTCCACCCCATCCGAGCCCGCGCCCTTTCAGCACCACAAGAAAGTCTCAGAATTTCAAGGGAACGAAGGCAAGCGTCAAAAGACTTCCTCCTGCGAGCACTCCGTAGAGCCAGGCTCTGCGTTGCCATCCATCTTCCTGCTTTTTCCAGTTGTCCCGAAAAAGGTGACCGGAGCCGACTGCCAGGACAACAAGAATGGATCCGGTCAACGGCGTAAGGTAGATCTCTTCCAAAAAACGTTCCTGTTGAGTTCCAGAGCGGCCCGCGACGGACTAAATTGGCTTTGTTTCCCTTGAAACCAAGTCCACAGATTGTGGACGCTTTCTACAACGGTCATTGAACAGGTATCAAGGCGTTGTTGCTCCGACATGCTTCTCGGAAATGGTTCCATGGCTATCGAATCTACTCTGGGTTTGTCCAACTGTCGGCACAAACGGCCAGAGTTTCGTTCAAAGATCGAAGCTTCAGGTCGAGTTAGCGAATTTTGTCTGATTTGCTTTGAGAGTTTTTCCTTTTGCGCCGGGCCTGGTCACTGTTCTGGTTTCTGCCGGGGGGATGTGCCTTGTCCAATTCAACAAAAATGACGCCCTTCAGGGTGACTTGATCCTGTTTGGTTGCGGGAGCCTGATCACACCGAGACTATTGCTTTCAGAGCATTCCGGAGTGGAACGTTGGGCCGCTTCAAATGGGGAGGATCAGAGGGAGGACAAGGGAACCTGTGTGGTGTCTTCAGCTGCCACCTGACAAGACCAGAGCTTGCACGAGGCGGTTTCACTGCTTTACCTGCCCTATTGCAATCGGCCGGATGAGTCCTTTTGTCCAAGTAGGGTGTGCTGAACCCACAAGTGCAATGCAGATTCGATCTCCGACCGCATCCGGCGAGCGCTACTTGAAGAATTCCGACCGCCATTTGATCAATCACGCACGAACACTGCTAATCGAAAGCCAACCAAATAGGGGGAAGATCGCCTAGTGATGCGGTGGATTCAATTGGCCGCCGCCACACACGCAGTGCGTTTTTTCGCCAGGTCTTGATTTTACTAGGTCTTGCTGTGGAGTTTTTTGCTGCGGCAGCATGATTTTCAACGGAGCAACACGGCTGGAATGCCGGACGTTGAGGCGGCCGAACCGTTCTCGTCGGCTCGGGCGTCGATCAGCCTCCGTCTGCCGTGAATCCGGCTGCCTCAATTGCCGCGATTGCGCAAGTTTCATCATTGTCGGACGAGTCACCGGTTATTCCAACTGCCCCCAGGATTTGGCCGTCCTCTTTGATTAAAACGCCGCCGGGAACCGGCACCAGCGATCCTTCGGCAATGCTGTTCATTGCCTGGATAAAATAGGGCTGTGACTTTGCCCGTTCAAACAGGGCACGCGAGCCAAGCCCCATACCGATAGCCCCCCGCGCCTTGCCCTGAGCAATGTCAGGACGCAGATTGCTGGTGCCATCTTCGCGGGCCAGCGCCATCAAAAATCCGCCGCTATCAAGAACAGCTACCGTAATGGGCTTCATCCCTTGGACGCGCCGCCAGTCCAAAGCGGCCGAGACAATTTTCTGCGCTGTATCCAAAGCAAGTTTCACTCCGACCCCCGATCTACGTCTACGCCTTGGCCTATTAGGAGACTATGCGGCTATGACCGCCCCGCTTGCCATCAGGCTCGCGACAGTTTCCTGATCATACCCAAGCTGTTGCAACACCTCTCGGCTATGTTGTCCCAACACCGGCGCGGCTCTGGCAACTTTGGCAGGTGTTTTGCTGAATTTGACCGGGTGTCCAACGGTTTTAACATCGCCAGCGATGGGGTGATTTGTCTCCACGATCATATCACGTGCAACCGCCTGAGGGTCCTCGTGCATCTCCAGAATGCCCAGGACCGGACCGGCTGGAAGCGCCGCGGCTTCCATCTTGGCCAACCAGTTGGCGGTCGTGTCCCGCTGAAGTTTCTCATTCAGGATTTCGACGAGCGCAGGCAGGTTTTGCATCCGCGACTGGTTCGACGCAAATCTCGGATCGGCATCAAGCTCAGGCGTATCGATGACATCCAGCAAACGGAGCCAGTTGCTCTGGTTCGCGGCGCCAACATTGATCCAGCCGTCGCTGGTTGCGAACGCCTGGTAAGGTGCGTTGAGCGGATGCGCTGAGCCAAGCGGTTGTGGATTTTCACCTGTAGAAAAAGCAATCGCCGATTGCCAGTATGTTTGCACAATCGCGGCCTCAAACAGCGACGTGTCAACTTTTTGCCCCCGGCCGGTCTTCAACGCATTTGCGTATGCCGCACTCACACCCATGGCCGCCAGAATACCGGCATTGATGTCTGAAATCGGTGCAGCCACTTTGACCGGCGGACGCCCCGGTCCCTCGCCGGTGATCGACATCAGACCGGCCATGCCCTGGGCTATCAAATCAAAACCGCCACGCTCAGCGTACGGACCGGTACGCCCAAACCCGGAGATTTCGCAATAGATCAGGCGCGGGTTGACTGCCGCCAGATCCTCATAGCCGAGACCCAGCCGTTCCATTGTGCCAAGGCGATAATTTTCTATCACGACATCCGCATCTGAAAGGAGCTTGTGCAATATGTCTCGCGCCGACGGGTCCTTGAGGTTCAGTGCTATTCCCCGCTTGTTGCGGTTCATCATCATATATGCGGCGGATTCACCTTCAATCTCGGGTGGGACGAACCGGCGAGAATCATCGCCTTGCGGCTTTTCCACCTTAATGACATCCGCGCCCATGTCCGCCAGCATCAAGCCGCACACCGGACCTGCCATGATATGCGCAAGCTCGATGACCTTCATACCGGTCAAGGGTCCGGTTGCGGCCGTCATTTTCCGGTCCAATCCGGTTTGGATTTGCTCAGAAATGCATCGATACCGATGTGGAAATCATCGCTGGTGTAACACATCGCGATCAGGTCGTCGTCTTCAACTGCAATCGCAGCTCGCCGGCGACGCATGGCCTCTTTTGTGGAGCGCAAGGTCAGGGGCGCCATGGTGCCGACCAACTGTGCCAGTTCCTTGGCGCGCGCCATAAGTGCCGCCTCATCCGGCAGAACCTCACTCACCAGACCAATCGCCTGGGCTTCTTCAGCCAGGATCAGCCGCGCAGTGAATATGATTTCGCGGACGCGGCCTGCTCCCATCAGATCCGACAGGCGGGCAAGGTTATCGCTGGCAAGGCAGTTTCCCAAGGTACGTGCGATGGGAAACCCGAACTTGAGGCTGGAAGAGGTGATACGCAGATCACACGCCGCCGCGATCGCGGCCCCGCCGCCCGTGCACGCGCCATTGATCGCTGCGATCGTCGGTACCGGACAACGTTCCAAGTCGTCCAGCACCTGTGCGATCCGGGCTTCGTAGTCCAGCGCGTCCTGCGCAGTCTTGAAGTCGCGAAACTGGCTCATATCGGTGCCGGCCGCGAACGCCTTTCCGCCGTTACCGGAAATAACGATGGCCCTGATCGGTCCATTGGTTGGCAGCGATGTGCAGAGATTTGCGAGCGCGTCGTACATCGCAAATGTCAGCGCGTTGCGCGTCTCCGGGCGGTTGAACGCCACCCACAAGACACCGTCATTCAGGTGTTGGGTAAGTTCTTCGGTCATCGGTAGAAGTACTCGACGAGGAACATCGGCACCGTTGGCACGTAAGTGCAGAGCATCAGCACGGCCAACAGAACCGCGACAAAGAAGATATTCACTTTCGACACGGCCCAGATGTTCGCCCGGGCCACTGAGCAGGACGTGATCAGAACGGAAGCGACCGGCGGTGTCTGTTGGCCAATTGCCAGGTTCAGGGTGACGACGAGACCAAAATGCACGGGATCAATGCCCGCGGCGGAGATCAGCGGGATCACAATCGGGACAACCAGAATGATCGCGGCCGCCGAGTGCAGAAAGAACCCGATGATCAGGAAAAAGAAGTTCAGGATCAGCAAGATCGCCCATTGCTGAGCGGTGACGGACAAGATCGCTTCCGCCAGTTGCTGAGGGATCTGCGCACGGGTCAAGAAACCGCCCATAAGAACCGATGCGGCAACCAAAAGCATGACCACGGCGGTTTGTATGCCGCCGTCGAGCATCGCCCGGCGCAAATGTGCCAAGTTCAGGTTGCGATACCAGGCAGAGACAACAAGTGCAGCAAGCACGGCCAACCCTGCGGCTTCGGTTGCGGTGACAAATCCGCCGAATATCCCGCCCAGGATGATCACAGGCAACGCAAAAGCGGGCAGCGCGTCCTTGAACGTCTCGCGTACGCGCGGCAGGTTGAATGCCTCTTCCACCGGATAGTCATAGCGTTTCGCGAAAGCATAGGCGACGCCCATCAACCCGGCAGCGCCCAGGAGCCCCGGCACAACGCCTGCCACAAACAATTGCTCGACTGAGGTGTTGGCTGAGGCTGCATAAAGGATCATGGGGATCGATGGCGGGATGATAATCGCCAGAGAGGCCGAGGACGACGTGACGGCGGCGGAAAACTCCTTTGAGTAGCCGCGCTTTTTCATCTGCGGGATCAGAATCGAGCCCATTGCAGCGACGTCCGCTACAGCCGATCCCGAGATCTCCGCGAAGAACAGCGACACGCCAATATTGACCATCGCCAGACCACCGCGGATGAAGCCTATGATGGCGGACACGAAATTGATCAGCCGATCCGTGATCCCGCCCGCGTTCATAATGGCACCTGCCAGCACAAACATCGGAATCGCGATCAACGAAAACTTGGTGGATCCGTCATACATGTCCAGGGCAATCGTGACCAAACTGCCTGTGCCCTCGACCGCCAGGAGGCCGATCACGCCACACATGGCCAGCGCAACTGCAATTGGCACATTAATGCAGATCATCGCCAGCAGTGCGCAAAAGATCGCAGCCATCAACATCAGTTACGATCCTTGTTCTTGATCATCTCGGCCTCAACCTCTTCCTCGATCTCCGCGTGTTCCAGCGAAACGCCGGCGGCGGTGACTTTCCAGTAGTTCGGCAGGCTGAGAAGCTGGCACAGGATGAACAGGATCGCGCCAATCGGGATAATCGACTGGGTGAATTGAACCGGAACCCAGGTCAGTGAGATCAGCGTGTCGCCTTCGAGAACTTCGAGAACCTGAAGCCCGGCTCGCGCCATCAGCACAAAGAAGATCAACACGATTGCCTCGCCCGCCAGCAGGGCCGCCAGACGCGCCTTGACCGGCATCGCCAGAAGCACCGTATCAAACCCGATGTGACGACGGTGAAGCGCAGCGAGCGCCGAGCCGTAGTAGGTTATCCAGGCGAGCATGATCGCGGCGACTTCGTCATACCACGAAAAACTCTGGCCCGAGAGACGCGCAATCACCGCCGAAATCACGACGAAGGTCAGAAGCACCATCAGCGAGATCGTGATCCATTCAAGCACTTTGCCGAGGATCGTGACAATCCGAGGTAGGAGTGAGATTGAGAGCTGGTTCACTTCGCGCCTTGTCTTCTTGCAGGAGCCAAAGGGAGGCTCACGCGGATCTGTATAGCCACAAGAATGAAAGGGCAGCGGATTGCCCGCTGCCCGATACAAGCGTCAGTTTGAGTTCGCCAGGCCCAGAACCTGGTCAATCATGTCTTGCCCGCCTTCGACCTCGTCGGCGAATGCCTTGTAGATCGGCGCGGATGCCTCGACGAATGCATCCTTGTTCGCCTCATTCACCTCGACACCGGCAGCCTTGATCACGTCCAGCAATTCGGTTTCGAGCTGTGCCGCTTTTTCGTAGGTGAAGTCCTGCGTGGACGCCGCACAGGCGGTCAGGCCGGCCTGCACATCCTCCGGCAGTTTCGCAAATCCCTTCTGCGAAGCGAGGATGTAGGCAGGCGTGTAAACATGGCCGGTAATTGACAGGTATTTCTGGACTTCCTGGAATTTTGCGGATGCAATCTGCGCATAGGGGTTTTCCTGGCCGTCCATCACGCCGGTTTGCAACGCGGTAAACACGTCCGAGAATGCCATTGGCGTCGGGTTTGCGCCGTATTCCGTGAACATCTTGACACGCCACACACCGTTGGGAGTGCGAAGTTTGATGCCTTCTAGGTCACTCGGCACATTGATTGCCCGCGTGTTGTTGGTGATGTGGCGGAAGCCGTTCTCGGCCAGGCCAACGATGTGATATCCGCCACCGTTTGCAGCGGCCTGAAACTTGTCCATCATCGCGTCCTGGACACGGCGCATGTGATCGCGGTCGCGGATGATGTAGGGCATCTCAAATATGCCGAACGTGTCATCGACCGAAGACATGACGGACGACGGAAGCGCGAAGTCGACCTGACCCAGCTTCAGCTTTTGCAAAAGCTCCTTGTCCTTGCCCAACTGCGAAGAGCCGAACGTCTGAACCTCGACTTTGCCGCCCATCGACGAATTCACACATTCCGCGAAATTGTCGACGCTTGCTTCGAACAGTGAACCAGGATTGCCGACATGGCCAAACTTCAGCGTGATGTCGGCGGCAAAGGCACTGCTTGTTCCGCCAATCGCAGCGGCTGTTGCAATAAGAATTGCCTTGATGGTCATGTGTGTTTCCTCCCTTGGAAATGTGACTGTTTTCGTCACTCTGCCGCGATTTGCGTGTTCTCCAGCATCGCCATCGCAGCTCCGACTCCCCCTGCGTTGTGGGGAATTCCGGCCTTTGTCAGACCCATTTCGACGCCCGCCAATGTTGCGACCAACATGAGATCGTTGAAGTCACCAAGATGGCCGATGCGGAATACTTTATCGGCAACCTTCGACAGGCCGTTACCCAAAGAAATATCGTAGTGTTCCAAGGTCGTTGCCCTGAACCTATCTGCGCTGTGGCCTTCCGGGACCATGACAGCCGTCAGCACGCCGCTTTCCTGCCCCTGCTTGTTGCAGAGAACTTCCAGCCCCCAGCTGCGGACGGCAGCACGTGCAGCTGTCCCGTGACGCGCATGTCGGGCAAAGACATTTTCCAGTCCTTCTTCGTGCAGCATGTCAATGGCGACGTTCAGCCCGTAAAGAAGGTTCGTGGCAGGCGTATACGGGAAGTATCCTGTTTTGTTCGGACCGACCATATCCGCCCAGTCCCAATATGACCGCTTTAATGCGGCCGAGGCGTTCGCCGCCATGGCCTTGGCACTTACCGCGTTGAACGAAAGACCCGGCGGCAACATCAGTCCCTTTTGCGATCCGGAAACGGTGACATCAACGCCCCATTCATCGTGCTGATAGTCGAGCGACGCGAGTCCCGAGATCGTATCGACCATGAACAGTGCCGGATGTCCGGCGTTGTCGATTGCCTTGCGGACAGCAGCAATCGGCGAGACGGACCCCGTCGATGTCTCGTTGTGGACAACGCAGACGGCCTTGATCTCATGATTTCTGTCTTCAGCCAGATATGCCTCGATCTGGTCCGGATCGGCACCGCCGCGCCAGTCACCTTCTATGAACTCAGGCTTCAAGCCCAGTTTCTCGGCAATCGTTTTCCACAACGTCGCAAAATGCCCGGTTTCAAACATCAGAACCCGGTCGCCCGGCGACAGCACATTGACCAGCGCCGCCTCCCAACCGCCGGTGCCCGACGATGGATAGATCACGACGTTCTGCTCGGTCTTGAAGATGGTTTTGATCCCTTCCAGCGCCTGCGCACCGACTTTGCCGAACGCCGGCCCCCTGTGGTCAATCACCTGACCGGAGATCGCGCTCAGTATGCGATCCGGAACCGAACTGGGGCCGGGAATTTGCAGAAAATGACGACCAGCTTGTCTCATAAATCGAACCTTGTGGGACCTGCGTTTGAACGTGCGTCACAGAATGACATTGAAGTTGTGAATATGCAATTTTTAATTCATAATTCATTTTCAGATTACACGAACCAAGGATCCCGGCGTTGAACGACATTGCGCGTGAGCTTTCAAAAAGGGTGTCGGGCGATCTGATGTTCGATTCGTTCTCGCGCGGTCGCTATGCGACGGACGCATCGATTTATCAGATGATGCCGGTGGGCGTGCTGACACCCAGATCAGAAGACGACATTCTCGCGGCGATTGACTGCGCGTGCGATCAAGGCGTGCCGATCCTTCCCCGCGGCGGCGGCACATCACAGTGTGGACAGACCGTCAACGAAGCGCTGGTTTTGGACAACTCCGAGCATTTCAACGAAATTCTCGAACTTGACGTCGCAAACAAACGCTGTGTCGTGCGCCCGGGCATCGTGCTCGATGAACTGAATCGGGTGCTCAAACCGCATGGACTTTGGTTCCCGGTCGATGTCTCCACAGCGTCGCGCGCAACAATTGGCGGGATGACGGGAAACAACTCCTGCGGTGGGAAATCCATCCGGTACGGCATGATGCGGGACAATGTCCTGTCGATCGACGCGATCCTGGCCGATGGCAGCAAACACAGGTTTGGGGCAGGTCTTGCCGAGCAGAACACGGCTTACAACACGCTTTCCCACGATCTTGCGGCGATCGGCCAGAGGGAATCGGCTGAAGTCGCTGCCCGGTTCCCCAATGTCATGCGCCGCGTGGGTGGCTACAACATCGACGCGCTGACCTCTGGACTGGACGCCCAGAACCTCGCTCATCTTCTTGTTGGCTCGGAAGGCACGCTTGCCTACACAACCGCGATCGAGCTGAAACTCTCCCCGCTTCAGGATGGCAAAGCCCTGGGTGTGTGCCACTTCCCGACCTTCCATCAGGCAATGGACGCGGCGCAGCATCTGGTGACACTTGATCCCGAGGGCGTCGAGTTGGTCGATCATACGATGATCGCGCTGGCTCGCGACATTCCGCTTTTTGCCAGGACAATCGAAAATTTTGTGACCGGCACACCAGAGGCTTTGCTGCTGGTGGAATTCACGCGAGCCAACGGGGTGCAAAAGTTAAAAGATCTCGAGCAGATGATGGGCGATCTCGGGTTTTCCTGGACCGGGACCGGCAAGGCCTGGGGCGGTGTCACCGCGGTGACGGATGCAGGCCTGCAGGGACAGATCGCTGAACTGCGCAAATCTGGCCTCAACATAATGATGTCCATGAAGACCGCGGGAAAGCCCGTATCGTTTGTAGAGGATTGCGCGGTTGAACTGCCTGACCTTGCCGCCTACACGGCTGGGCTCACGGAGATTTTTGAACGCCACGGCACCACAGGTACATGGTACGCACATGCGTCGGTCGGGTGCCTGCACGTGCGCCCGGTGTTGAACCTGAAGCTGGACAATGACGTCGCCACAATGCGCGCGATTGCCGAAGAGTGTTTTGATCTTGTTGCCCGTTACAAGGGGTCGCATTCAGGTGAGCATGGTGACGGCATCGTCCGCTCGGAATTTCATGAAAAGATGTTTGGCTCTCGGATGGTCGCAACCTTTGAGGAGGTGAAAGACCGTTTCGATCCGACCGGCGTGTTTAACCCCGGCAAGATCGTCAATGCGCCAAAGATGGATGACCGTCGCCTGTTTCGCTATGGACCGGAATACCGGGCCTCGCAACTGAAAACCGAACTGGAGTGGTCCGAGTGGTCCGGCAAAGATGGCGGATTTCAGGGTGCGGTTGAAATGTGCAACAACAACGGCGCCTGCCGCAAACTGAGAGGCGGCGTCATGTGTCCCTCGTTTCGAGTGACGCGCAAGGAAAAGGACCTGACCCGCGGCCGCGCCAACACCCTCCGCCTTGCGATTTCCGGACAGCTTGGGCCCGACGCACTGGTATCGGAAGAGATGGCAGATGCGATGAAGCTTTGTGTGTCCTGCAAGGGCTGCAAGCGCGAGTGCCCGACCGGCGTGGATATGGCGCGGATGAAGATTGAGGTGCTGTCTGCGCGCGCCAAAAAGCATGGCTCCAGCCTTCATGATCGCCTCATCGGCTATTTGCCGCGATATGCGCCCTGGGCGGCAAAAATGCCATTTCTCTTGAACCTGCGGGACAAGGTACCGGGTTTGGCCATGGCAACCGAACGCCTGACGGGTTTCACAGCAAAACGCCCCTTGCCCAGATGGGCCGCGAAGCCGTTCAAGGATACCGAGGTCAGCGCGACCTCCGCACCGGACGCGGTTCTGTTCGTCGACAGTTTCAACCGCTATTTCGAGCCCGAAAACCTGCGCGCGGCAGTCAGAGTTCTGAACGCCACGGGCAGTGTGGTCGATGTGGTAAAACCTATCGGCAATAGCCGTCCATTGTGTTGTGGCCGCACGTTTCTGTCGGTCGGATTGGTTGATCAGGCACGGCAAGAGGCAAAACGGCTTATCGATGCCCTGATGCCTTATGCGGAACTTGACATTCCCATTGTCGGGCTGGAACCAAGCTGCCTGTTGACCCTTCGCGACGAGATACCTGCGCTTTTACCTGGCGAAGATAGCGAAAAGATCGCTAAACTGGCACGGATGTTCGAGGAATTCATTGCCGATCAAGGGGACAATCCGCACTTCATCTCGCGCCTTGAATCTCCGGCGCCCGAGGTGATATTGCACGGGCACTGCCATCAGAAAGCAATGGGAGTTATGCCCGCAATCGAAAAAATGCTGGCACTGTTGCCGGACACCAATGTAACCAAGATCGACAGCAGTTGCTGTGGTATGGCCGGTGCATTTGGCTATGGTGTGGACACATATGACACGTCGATAAAGATGGCCGAACTGGACGTTCTTCCCGCTGCTCGCGCCGCATCTGGCGATGCAATTGTCGTGGCAGATGGCACGTCCTGTCGCCACCAAATAGCGGACAACACCGATTGCAATCCGATGCACATGGCCCAACTTCTCGACTTGGCACTGAATCCGGACAACACGGTGCAAAATGACTGATTTATCCGCAAACATGGTCATCGAGCGAAGATCGCTTCACCTTGAACTGGTGGAACGTCTGCGTCCCCTGATCATCGAAAGCGAAATTGCCCCGGGCAAGAAAGTTCCCGAAAAGGCCCTTTGTGAACAATTCAGCGTCTCGCGGACGCCAATGCGCGAGGCATTGAAGGTCTTGGCCGCGGAAGGTTTGGTCCGATTGGAACCAAATCGCGGCGCATGGGTCACCTTGATCACCATAGAAGAGGTTGAAGAGGTCTTTCCGGTGCTTGCCGTTCTTGAGGGCCTGTCGGGTGAGCTGGCCTGCGCAAAGATCACTGACGAGGAAATAGCCGGGATCCGCTCGCTTCACGACGCAATGATAAAAAGCTATCGCGACAGGGACCTGGCCACGTATTTCAAACTTAACCAAGACATCCATCTTGGCATTCTTACTGCTGCAAGAAACGAAACCCTGGCCAACTCCAGCATGGCATTGTCAGCACGTATGCAGCGCGCACGATATGCGGCCAACATGTCTGACGAGCGCTGGAGCGAAGCCGTGGACGAACACAATGAAATCATGAGAGCGCTGGAAGCGCGCGACGGCAAGATGCTGGCATCAATCCTGAGCGTTCACATGAAAAACAAGCAAAATTCAGTGCTGCGCTGGTTGAAGAACGCGGCCGACCATGAAGCCGACTAGGGAACAGGTCCGGGTGTGCTTTCGACGTGGCTCTGTATGAATGACATCGCCGGCATCGCTTCTCGCAAGCAAGGGTTCCCCGCAGCCGCGTTGTCAGCCTTTTGCGGGTTCGTCCGGAAACGGAGCAGGGAGCCCGCAATCAGCTGCAAGCACATTCAGGTCACGCCGCAGAGCAGGGTTCAGAACAAGGCCGCTTGACCGGCGGGCATCAGCCGCCGCGGTCTTGCCGTCTCCTGGCAAGCGGACAGGGTCGTGACCCGGAAGCGGGTCGGAGGCGCGCATCTCGTCAAAGACCCGACTGGCGGAACCCGCAAAATCGTCCCCAATTCCGAAGGCAGCGGGATCAAGTGCCATGACAAACATCCCGGTATTTGTCGAAGAGCTCGTGTCATTCGTGAAGTCGACCACATCCGAGCCGAAGGCAGCCCCGTTGAGCACACCGGCCATGAGCCCAATTGCAATCGACAAACCAAATCCCTTTGGGCCGCCGATCGGCAGGAGGAAGCCCTCTGATTTCCGGGCTGGATCCGTGAGCGGTTTGCCGTCCCGTCCAACCATCCAGCCTTCCGGCATCTCCTTGCCCTGTTGCAGAAGCGTCTTGATCTTTCCCATCGCTGCAACGGTTGTGGCCATATCGAATACGAATGGATCGGCACCGGCTGCAGGTGCCGAGAACGCGATCGGGTTGGTCCCAAGCAGCAGGTCGGTTCCCCCGTATGGAGGAACGTGGTTCGCGCTTCCTACTGCAGCCGCCATGCCAAGCAGACCGGCCTCGGCCTGCGTGCGCACATAAAGCGCCAAGGGCCCGGCATGATTGCCGCGGCGGACACCAACCCAGCCAATACCGGCGGCGCGCGCCTTTTCGATGGCAAGATCGCGCGCAGCGGACATGGCAAGATGGCCAAGCCCGTCGTCCCCGTCGATCACCCCCGTTGCAATTGTTTCCTGCGCCACAGTCACAGACGGCGTCGGGTTGCAGCCGCCACCGTCCAAACGCGCCAGGTATTGCCGCAGGCGAAAAACACCATGCGTGCCATACCCAAAGATGTCCGCCTCAACCATGAGCGTGGCGACTGTGACGGCATCATCATGCGGGACGCCCTTCGACTGCAGCGCAGCTGAAACGAAATCGCGCAGGGTTTGCACCGGTATGGCGGATTCTTCAGTTGTCGTGTGCACCTACGGATTCCTTCTGCCAGAAGACGATCCTGCGCTGTGTCCATTGCACGATCAGGTACAGTGCAAGCCCGACGAGGCTCAGATACAGGATCAGCGAAAATACCCGGGGCGTGTTGAGCTGGGATGCAGCGACCCGAATCAGTTCGCCAAAGCCCTTGCCGCCGCCCAGGAATTCGCCCGTGATCGCGCCGGCCATAACGCCGACGGCGCCGATCTTAAGCCCTGTGAAGATCTGCGGCAGCCCGGTGGGAAGCTTCATCTTGATCAACGTCTGCATCCGGCTCGCACCCATGGTCTTGAAGAGCATGCGGGCATTCTCATCAGCCGAGTGAAGACCTGCGGCCGTTCCCACCACGATCGGGAAGGTGGCGATAAACGCCGCCAGTGCCACTTTGGATTCGATGCCGAAGCCCAGCCAGGCAACAAAGAGGGGCGCAAAAGCAACCTTCGGCATGGTGTCGATGGCTACCAGGTAAGGCATGACAGCTTTTTCGCCGAACACTGTTTCGCCGACGAGTACGCCAAGCGAGAAGCCGAGGGTGATGGCCAGCGCGAATCCGTAGATCACCTCTTTGACTGTGATCCAAAGAGAAACAAGCATATAGCCGCCGCTAAGAAGATTGTTTCCGACAAAGATCATGTCGTCGAAGGTTTCCCACGGCGTGGGCAAAATGATCGGCGAAACGAGTTCCAAGCGTGTTACCAGATCCCAGGTGCCGATGAAAACCACGAACACAAATGTCATGGCGATCCAACGGGGCACGGAATCGATGAATGCAACTTCCTGAACCCAGACGGTATCGTCCGCTGCTTCGGCCTCTAGCCGCTGATTGGTGGGCGCATCAGTCACATGTCTTCTCCCTTGTCCAACATGCTGCGAATATGATCCACGATTTCGCCAAATCTCGGTGTCGTCATCATATCAAGCGTGCGCGGCCGGGGCAGATCAACGTGGACGATCTCCGCAATTCGGCCAGGGCGGGGTTTCATTACGACGATCTCATCCGACAGTATCACCGCCTCCTGAATGGAATGCGTGACCAGAAAGGCCGTCGCGTCCTGCTCACGGCAAATTCTCTGCAATTCCATGTTCATCATGTCGCGAGACAGCTCGTCCAGCGCGCTGAACGGTTCGTCCAAAAGCAGAACTGCCGGTTCGGTAATCAGCATCCGGCAGATCGACGCTCGCTGCGCCATGCCGCCGGACAATTCATTGGGATAAACGTTCTCGAACCCTTTCAGCCCGACAATGTCGAGCAGGTCATGCGCCTTTTCCCTCGCCTGCTTGGCGGCCGCTTTCCCGTCACGGATCTCGATCGGCAGCACGATGTTCTCGACCGCGGTCTTCCAGGGAAAGAGCGTGGCTTGCTGGAACATCATTCCGATGTCGCGCCGCGGACCGGTGACAGGCTTGTCCTGAAGGATCACACGGCCTTTCGTGGGTGGGATGAGCCCCGCCATGATCTTCAACAGGGTCGATTTCCCGCAGCCGCTTGATCCGATAACCGACGTGAAGCTCCCGTGGCGCAAGGTGAGGTCCACGTTCTCCAGCGCGATCACCGCATTGCGCGCGTACGTCTTGCTGACATTGGTCAACTCATAAACCGGCGCTTCAGATGAAGCGCCGGAGTAGTCATTTGCCAATGAGGCGTTCATTTTCCGACGCCTGCACTTCCGAGCTCTGCGAACTCATTGGTCCAGATCACGCTCAGATCATCGAGAGGTCCTGGGATTTCACCGCCAGCGACAAGAGCTTCCTGCCATTCTTCCCAGACTGCCGCCGGATACCAGCCAAGATGCGGGCTGTCGCCAGCAGCAATTGTCTTGGAACGAACCGCATCGAACAGTGCCGCCTGGAACTCCTTGTCTTCACCTTCCTGCGGATTGCCTGCGGCAAGGTGGGCAAGAACTGCATCGCGATTGGCGTCGTCCAGTGCAAAGGCATGGCCCTTGGCAAAGGCACGGCTCCATGCTTCAACAAGCTCACGGTCGTTGGCGATCGTATCGGCCATGGTGGCAATGCCGTTGCCGAAGAACCGGCCGAACTCGGCGGGTGTGATGTCACGCACCTTCATGCCGCGCTGGTTGAGAACCGCTGTATCTGCGGTGGACGCAGAATAGGCGTCAATTTCACCGTTCAGGAACGCCGCGGTTGCCGGGCCACCGTCACCGACCGTGAGGAACTCAAAGTCAGTGCCTTCGACCATTCCAGCCCCGGTCAGCACGTTGCGGGCAAAGCCCACCTCAGCACCGTCCGCTGTACCGGTCCCGATAACCTTGCCGCGCAGGTCCTCGATCTTCTGAAAATCGGAGCCTTCTTGAACTGCGATTCCAAAATTGCTCCGTGCAGCCACGTTGTAGATATGTGTGGCATCCACACCGCGTGAACGCGCTGCGATAAGCGGGCCGGGGCCCGGACGGCCGAACTGCGCTTGACCTGCAGACAACGCCTGCAAAACCGCACCCGAACCATTGATGGCTTCGACCGTAACGTTCAAGCCCTCGTCTTCGAAAAACCCTTCGCCTATGGCGACAAAGACCGGAAACGAGTTGATGGCTGACGGGCTCGGCTGCACGAAAGTAATTTCTTGCAAGTCTTGCGCAAACGTAACCTTTCCAAACAATCCGGCTGCCAGCGCTGCCGTCAGTAAAGATGTTAATGTTCTGCGGTTCATCATACGCTTATTCCTCCCTTCGCGTTCTTTCCAATCCCCCTCGTCCTATCGACGTCTTCGGAAGATCGCTTATACGGCACGCACCGAGTTCGTGAGCGTGCCGATCCCTGAAATGTTGCAAACGACGGTGTCGCCATCCTTCAGGAAACTTGGTGGATCCATGGCGTATCCCACGCCCGACGGCGTACCGGTCGCGATGATGTCACCGGGCTCCAACGTCATGCCCTCCGACAACGAAGCGATAAGTGTCTCGATATCGAAAATCATGTCCGCGGTGTTGCCGTTCTGCCGGATCTCACCATTTACGGTCAGCGAAATCGGCAAAGCATGCGGGTCATCAATGGCGTCCGCGGTCACAATCCAAGGACCCATGGGGCAAGAGCCGTCAAAGGCCTTTCCCTTGAAATTCTGCCCGCCATGGCGGCGCTGTACGTCGCGGGCGGAGATGTCATTCAAAATAGTGTAGCCGAAGACGTGTTTCATTGCGTCCGCCTTGGCGATATTGCGCCCCGGCGTGCCGATAATCACGGCCAGTTCAACTTCGTAGTCAGTTTGCTTTGAGACGTTCGGAAAGGTCAGCACATCGCCGCCCGGGCCTACGATGGACGTCGGCGGTTTGGTGAAGAAAACCGGATACTCGGTTACGCCGACCTGCTGCTTTTGCGCCCGGTCCCCCTCGGTGATGTGTTCAGCATAGTTGCGCCCGACACATAGAACGTTCTTGCGAATGACGGGAATTGGCGCCAGCAGATCTGCCCCCTCGGGCAGAATCGCCGCGTCAAGGAGACCGGCTTCAGCGTCGTCCACAAGGTTGCGTGCGGTATCGAGCGTCTCCGGCGATCCGGCAATCAGAAGGAGCATTGAATTTGCCTTCAATGCCTCGGCAGCAGGGCCCGTCAGGTGGTGCGCGGCTTTGGACAGGTTCAAAAGCCGGTCGTCTTTCAGAACGGCCGCACAGATATTCTCTCCACCTGATGACACTGTGGCTAGACGCACGACATTTTCCTCCCGATACCGTCTTTTTTTGCGGCAGAGTGTCGCGATGTTTCGCGATCTCTTGCTAACCTTGCTGACAAGAGTTGATTGACTCTCGCTCTAATTCAATCAACCAATCAGCAAATTGGGTGGCGACATGAACGAGACAACCGAACTATCACAAAGACTGCGTGACCTGATCGATAGTGCCGGATATCGGTTGAACGACCGCATTTTGCCCGAGCGCGAACTGTGCAAACGTTTGGACACGACACGCAACCAACTGCGTAAAGCACTTGCCGACCTCGAGGCGCAGGGGTTGATCTGGCGGCATGTGGGACGCGGCACATTCGTCGGCTCGCGGCCCGTCCTGAACCTTCAGGATGTCACCTACCTCCGCGACCAGATAAAGCCCGAACAGGTGATCACGGTCCGCTACAGCATTGAACCCGAACTGGCGCGGCTCGCTGCAAAGAATGCGAGCAAATCTGATTGTAAACAAATGAAAATTTGCGCTGAGAAATGCCGCGAAGCCATTGACTGGCGCGCCTACGAAGCATGGGACAACAAGTTGCACCACGCTATCGCGCGAAGCACACGCAATCAGCTTTACCTGTACTTTTTCGAGACGCTGAACTCGGTGCGCCGCTCAATTGTCTGGGGTCAACCGCGCGATACCCGCAAGCCCGTGCCCGGCTATACAAGCTTCGTCGAACACGATGCGATCGTGCGGGCGATCTCGTCCGGAAACGGTGAACTGGCCATGCAAATGATGCAGCAACATCTGCGCTCGGTTTATTCGCGGATGATGCCAGAAGTCGTTTTGGGCGAGGGGTAAGCCCCAACCGATTCAAGAATTGGTTGATCAAAACTCATTGCCAACGAGTTTATTTTTTGTGCATTCGGTCCAAGTCATAAAGCGAGCGGTCCTAAGTCGGTATCGCGAGTCTGCGGGCCCAACTACAACTGACCGCAAGCGAGGAAAGCGATGTCTGAGCATGTAATCGAGACACCAAAGGTACACGTCATTCCCACCAGCGACGGAGGGTCTTTTCCCGTCCGTCGCGTCTACTGCATTGGCCGGAACTTTGCGGCGCATGCTGTCGAAATGGGACACGACCCCAACCGCGAACCTCCCTTCTTTTTTCAAAAGAACCCAAACAATCTGGACGCTTCCGGAGAATTTCCCTACCCACCGCACACATCTGACGTACACCACGAGGTCGAACTCCTGGTTGGACTGAAGAGTGGAGGTACCAACATCGCCCTGTCAGATGCTCTCGACCACGTCTGGGGCTACGGTGTGTCCCTGGACATGACGCGCAGGGACTTGCAGGGCGAAATGAAGAAGATGGGACGCCCCTGGGAAATCGGCAAAGCATTCGAGCGGTCCGGACCAGTGGGTCCATTGCATCCGGTCTCCGATGTTGGCCACCCGGATCAGGGCCGGATTGAACTAACAGTCAACGGCGACTTGCGACAAGAAGGTGATCTGAACCAGATGATCTGGAAGGTGCCGGAGATGATCTCCTATCTCTCGGAATACTTCGAACTCGCGGCGGGAGATGTGATCATGGCCGGGACTCCTTCGGGCGTAAATGCCGTGGAGCCAGGCGACACCATGGAAGCGAGCATCGAATCCGTCGGAACACTGTCCGTCAAGGTCGTCTGAAGCCAGGAGCGAGGCCGGCTCGGGCGGCTTGGCCTTACTCAAAGCAACTAATCGCTGGATGATTTCACTCTCGTTCATCTTGAAGAGCGCACATCAGATCCGACCCTGGCCAACCGGGAAATCTTGGCAGACACACACGCTGTTGTTCTTAGAGCATCCGATGCTGCTTTTCGGTATTTGTAACTTGCCTCAGGATGGGTTGCGTCAAAGCTTGTGCAGCGATTGGGTCTTACCGGATTTGTTGATCCTCCACCTTTGAGGAGGTCGTCCGTTATGTTTAGGAAAACAAAGGATCAGGGTGCGCGGTTTGTTGTAGGTCAGAACGAAAAAAAGCCCGTCCGATTTCTCGGCGGGCTTTGTTTGTTTGCGGGATCGGGATTTTGCTTTCGCGTTGCGCTTTGGGTCTAGGCGCTTGTCGTGAGCCTGGCCTTTTGGTCGCGTTTTGCAAGGTCCGGGTCCTTGTCGGGTGCAACAAAAAAGCCGCGCTTGAGGGCGGCTTGAACTTGTTTGGTTTCGGGATCTGGATTTGAATGTTTTCTGCCCGGTTGCGTCGGACTATGTCCTCCTTCCGGGGCCCCCGTCAGGTCAAGATCGGCGCCCCCTTCCAACAAAAAAGCCGCCCGATGTGGGCGGCTTTTTTTGTTGGTTGCGGGAGCAGGATTTGGTGTTTTTTTGCCCTTCTGCGTCGGGCTTTGCCCTCCTTGATGGGCCCGGAGAGGTTCTCGCCTGTATCCACTGTCCAGATACGCCAAAGGCCGCCCTGTTGGACGGCCTTTGGCGTATTTGGTTGCGGGAGCAGGATTTGAACCTGCGACCTTCAGGTTATGAGCCTGACGAG
>NZ_CXWE01000009.1 GCF_001404515.1 Roseibium album | reverse complement strand
ATAGAGTTCGAACGACAGCAGAAAATGAAAGCCGAGGGCGTCTAGAAAACGCGGGCCTATTCACTCAGAAAACATGCTCGTGACGATCAATTGCCTCCCAAGCACTTGTTGAAGGAAAGTGTTCGAGATCTCTTGGGAGACGAGATTTTGAACAGGCCGAAGCGCGGTTTCGAACCGCCCGTACATGCTTGGTACAATGCGTTGCTCAACGCTCACGGTGAGATTTTCGAAAATGGTCATCTCGAGAACCATCAGATCGTTCGACGCGATTTTGTCGACAAGGCGCGTAAACCGGAAAGTATGAGCAGGCGCGAACGCGAGGTTGCCTGGGCTGCGCTCAACCTGGAAATGTGGTTTCGTTCGCTGGGTCGCTCCAGCGAGGCCTCTCTTGATGAATGGCATACAATAGGTTGATCGCGGCGCATATTTTTCGTTTTGGTCGGCTCCAATATCTATCACGGTGGTCAGGGGGATTCAAAACTGACCGTGAAAATTGTTGTAGTCAGCGAATTTTTCGTACCGCGTAGCCAGGTTTCCTTAGTTCGAAGCCGGTCTTGGTCGTTTTGAAACCCCGGGCTTGGTAGAACCGGTGGGCGCGCAGATTTTGCGACCCTGACATCAGCATGATCTTGTAGCAGTCTGCCTTCCAGCAAAGGTCAATCGCTTCCGCCAGCAACCGACCCCCGATACCCTTGCCGCGACAGGAAGACAGCGTGGCAACGTTTTCAAGCAGTGCGTAAGAGGCGCAACCTCTCGTCAGGTTCGGCACGACGACCACGGTGATAGTCGCAACAAGTTCACCGTCAAGCAGAGCCAGCAATATGCTCAGACCTGGCTGTGCCAGCATTTGAATGAATGTTCTTTCCTTGAGAGATAGAGGCGCATCAAGGTCTTCCGCGTTGAGGTCGTGATAAAGCGAAAGAATGCCTGGCAGGTCATCTCGTCCGGCTGGCCGGATCACAATATTTTCTGATGAATTCGCTTCTCGTTGCATAAACAAAAAAGCCCGCCTGACAGGCGGGCTCTCCAAAAGAACAATCAGTCTATGTTGATGTGATCTTCGGGTGTCAGTCCCAGGCGGCCATCGACGTAGGTACCGCAGCGCTGGAGCAAATCGTCCATGTCGTTTTCAAAGAAATGATTGGCGCCGGGGATTGTCTCGTGATCGATCACAATGCCTTTTTGGGTTTTCAGCTTGTCGACCAGGGTCTGGACATCCTTTTGCGGGACAACCTTGTCGTTGTCACCATGAATGATCAGACCTGAAGAAGGGCAGGGGGCAAGAAACGAGAAATCATGCAGGTTCGCCGGTGGAGCGACTGAAATGAAGCCCTCGACTTCGGGACGGCGCATAAGCAACTGCATACCGATCCAAGCGCCGAAAGAAAATCCGCCGATCCAGCAGGCACGAGCATCTGGATGAACAGTCTGCACCCAATCGAGTGCCGCGGCCGCGTCGGACAATTCACCCTGTCCATGATCAAATGTGCCCTGAGACCGGCCCACGCCGCGAAAATTGAACCGAAGGACAGCAAATCCGCGCCGCGCGAACATGTAATACATTTGGTAGACAATTTGGTTGTTCATTGTACCGCCGAATTGCGGATGCAGATGCAGAACCAGGGCAATTGGTGCGTTGCGTTTTTTCGCGGGATGGAACCGGCCCTCGAGCCGGCCGGCGGGACCGTTGAAGATCACCTCAGGCATGAAGCGCTATGTCCTTGTCATTTTGTCGCGCCACGTTGGGCGGGCGCGGGAATTGGAGTTCTGTCTACGTGGTTTCCCGTAAGTCTAAACTTGACTCTTAGCCTCCAAGTTTCTAGAACCCTGTTTAGAATTATTCGAAAGTTTGCACCACCCCCCAAAAGGCAGGCGAGCTCGGTTCGACCGGTTGGGAGGTGTTATCGTCATCACAGCGGAAAATATCAAGTTTTTCGAACATGTGCTTGGCATTTCAGTGAATTTTCGATGCAGTGAAACCGTCGATCTTGACTTTTGAGGGCTCATGTCACGTCGATCAGACCCGATTTATCTCGATCACAACGCCGGTACGTCTTTGCGTGCCGGTGTGCGCGAGACCATGATCGAGGTGTTGAACGACACGGGGAACGCGTCTTCGGTGCATGCACACGGGCGCCGGGCGCGCGGCCGGATAGAAGAAGCAAGAGAGCACGTTGCGCGGCTTTGCGGCGAAAAAACCAGGGCTGTCACATTTGCTTCAGGTGGCACGGAAGCCAACATGACGGCGCTTTCGCCGGTATGGCAGGACCAGGGCGCTCCAGTCTACCTCGACAAGCTCTACAGAAGCGCGGTCGAACATTCATCGGTTTTGACTGGTGGAAGGTTCGCTGTCGCCGACCAGGTCGTCATTCCAGTGGATTGCGATGGCGTCTTGCAGCTTCAGGAACTGAAGGAAGTCTTGAAAGATGCAGAACCGGGATTGGTGTCGGTCATGGCTGCGAATAACGAGACCGGCGTCATTCAACCGGTCGCGGAAATCGGCGCGGCTGCGCGTGAATGCGGCCATTTTTTCCATGTGGACGCTGTGCAGGCGGCAGGACGCATCAAGATAGATATGGAGGCCTGGCAGTCCGATATTGTGACGCTCTCCGCTCACAAGATCGGCGGGCCCCAGGGAATTGGTGCGACTGTCGTTCGTTCAACTGCGCGGGCTCCTTCTCCGTTGATGATTGGAGGCGGTCAGGAGAACTGGCGCAGGGGTGGAACGGAAAATGTTGCTGCAATCACGGGATTTGGTGCTGCGGCAATTGAAGCACTTGAAGAGACATCCGAAACGCGCCATGTGCTTGATCTGAAGACCCAGCTGGAAGCAGCGCTTCGAAGTATTTGTCCGTCAACGGTGATTTTCGGTGAAAATGTCGACCGTCTTGCAAATACATGCTGTTTTGCCGTGCCTGGCATTCCCGCCGAAACTGCATTGATCGCTTTTGATCTGGAGCGCGTATCTGTTTCGTCCGGATCTGCCTGCTCTTCCGGGAAAGTTTCGGTATCGCATGTGCTGACCGCAATGGGTGTGGAAGAGAGCCTTGCGCGATGCGCTTTACGGATCAGTCTGGGCTGGAACACTTCCAGCGCAGACATCGCCGGCTTTCTTGATGTCTGGCCGAAGATAATCGACAGGCTCAATCCCGACGCGCGCCACGAGGCGGCGTGACCGGATAGTTCGGCGGGAAACCGCCTGAGTAATGGCGCAGGAAGAAAATGATCCTGCGCGCTGAATGATCAAGAAACGGGCGTGGTGCCCGTCAAATGGAGGCAAGGGATGCCAGCTGTACAGGAAACCATCGATCAGGTGAAAGCCATCGATGTTGACCAGTATAAATACGGCTTTGTAACCGACATCGAGTCGGAAAAAGGCGCAAAGGGTCTTTCGGAAGAGACCGTCCGTTTTCTGTCTGCCAAAAAGAACGAACCGGAATGGATGACGGAATGGCGTCTCGACGCGCTGCGCCGTTTCAAGCAGCTCGAAGAGCCGACTTGGGCACGTGTTTCCTATCCCAGGATCGATTTCGACGATCTCTATTACTGGGCGGCGCCGAAATCCGTCGAGGGCCCGAAGAGCCTTGATGAGGTCGACCCAGAGCTCCTGGAAACTTATGCAAAGCTCGGTATTCCGCTTGCAGAGCAGGAAATACTGGCCGGTGTGGAGCCGAAAAACCGCGTCGCGGTCGACGCCGTCTTCGATTCGGTTTCCGTCGTCACAACCTTCAAGGAAGAGCTGAAGAAGGCCGGGGTGATATTCTGCTCGATCTCTGAGGCACTGCGGGAATATCCGGACCTTGTAAAGAAGTATCTCGGTTCCGTGGTTCCGGTTACCGACAATTTCTACGCGACGCTGAATTCGGCCGTCTTTTCCGATGGATCCTTCGTCTATATCCCGGAAGGTGTTCGCTGCCCGATGGAACTGTCGACCTATTTCCGCATCAATGAACAGAATACCGGACAGTTCGAACGTACGCTGATCATTGCCGAAAAAGGGTCCTACGTTTCCTATCTGGAAGGCTGCACGGCGCCGCAACGTGACGAAAACCAGCTGCATGCCGCTGTTGTCGAACTTGTTGCGCTCGATGATGCGGAAATCAAGTATTCCACGGTGCAGAACTGGTTCCCTGGAGACAAGGACGGCAAAGGCGGTATCTACAATTTCGTCACCAAGCGTGGTGATTGCCGCGGCAAGAACTCGAAGATCTCCTGGACACAGGTCGAGACCGGTTCCGCGATCACCTGGAAGTACCCGTCCTGTATTCTTCGCGGCGAAAATTCGCGCGGCGAGTTCTATTCCATCGCTGTTTCCAACGGCTATCAGCAGGTCGACAGCGGTACCAAGATGATCCATCTGGGAAAGAATTCCTCCAGCCGGATTATCTCCAAAGGGATCTCTGCAGGCCGATCACAGAACACCTATCGCGGACTGGTTTCTGCGCACCGGAAGGCGTCGAACGCACGCAACTTTACCCAGTGCGACTCGCTGCTTATCGGACAGGACTGCGGCGCTCATACCGTGCCCTATATCGAAAGCAAGAATGCATCCGCACAATTCGAGCACGAGGCGACGACTTCCAAGATTTCGGACGACCAGATGTTCTATTGCCTGCAGCGGGGGTTGTCAGAAGAAGAAGCGGTTGCACTGATTGTCAACGGTTTCGTCAAGGATGTCATCCAGCAACTGCCGATGGAATTTGCTGTCGAGGCGCAGAAGCTGATCTCGATCAGCCTGGAAGGATCTGTGGGGTAAACTCTTGTCTAAAACCGTGACGTTTTACCGACCGGTCGGACCGGACGAATTGAAGCTTATCGAAGACAGCGGTTGGGAGCCATTCCCGCCACGTCTGCCAGAACAGCCGATTTTCTATCCAGTGACCAATGAGGAATATGCCGCGCAAATTGCCCGGGACTGGAATACGAAACACGGCTCCCGCCAAGGATATGTGACGCGTTTTGATGTCAATGCGGACTACGTTTCGAAATTCGATCGGAAGATCGTTTGCGGCCGTCAACACGAGGAACTCTGGGTGCCTGCCGAGGAACTGGAAGAATTCAATAGCAAGATCGTAGGGCTGATCGAAGTGACCCAAAAGTTTAGCGCTTCGGAGATCTGAAACCAGCCCAGCCAGTTAATGCGGCTAAAACTGCCGCTTGGATATGAACCGACGAGTAGAAGAATGCTTGAGATCAAAAACCTTCACGCCCGCATTGCGGAAGACGAAACGGAAATCCTGCGCGGCGTCAACCTGACTGTCAATCCGGGCGAAGTGCACGCCATCATGGGGCCGAACGGATCGGGAAAGTCAACGTTGTCCTATGTTCTTGCAGGCAAGGACGACTATGAGATCACCGAAGGCGAAGTACTGTTCAACGGTGAAAACATGCTGGACATGGACCCCGACGAACGTGCGGCCGCCGGCATGTTCCTGGCGTTCCAGTACCCGATCGAGATCCCGGGTGTCGCGACCATGGAGTTCCTGAAGACGGCGATGAATGCGCAGCGCAAGGCGCGGGGTGAGGATGCATTGTCGATCCCGGATTTCATGAAAAGGGTTAAGGCGGCAGCCAACCATCTCAACGTTTCAATGGACATGCTGAAGCGTCCGCTCAATGTCGGGTTCTCGGGCGGTGAAAAAAAGCGGGCTGAAATTCTGCAGATGTCGCTGTTGGAGCCGAAGCTCTGCGTCCTCGATGAAACGGATTCAGGTCTCGACATCGATGCGCTGCGTATCGTGTCGCAAGGTGTCAACACGCTGCGTTCGCCGGAGCGCGCCATGGTGGTGATCACGCACTACCAGCGTCTGCTTGACCATATCGTTCCGGATGTCGTTCATGTTCTTTCCAAGGGCCGCATCGTCAAGACAGGCGACAAGGATCTGGCGCTGGAGCTGGAAAAGAACGGTTATGCAGATTACGTCGATGCGGCAGCCTGAGGGAGTAACGCGACATGAATGCCAGCGTGCCCATTAAACACACTCAGGCTGAAAGCGATCTTTTCGACCGCTTTGAGAGCGCCAGAGAGGCCTTGGCGGGGTCGGTTGCTGTCTCCGCACTTCGCGAGGCGGCCGTCGACCAGCTTCGCGATCGGGGACTGCCGCACCGCCGGGTTGAAGAATACAAGTATTCCGATCTGCGCGCCTTCATGAAAGCCGCTGCGCTGCTCGCAACTGCAGCAGATCTTTCCCGTGTTCAGGCCATTCTTGAAGATCAAGACCTTTTCGGTGGACTGGAGCGGTACAGGATCGTCATTGCCAACGGTTCATATCTGCCGACGTTGTCTGACGTCGATGCATTGGCAACTGAGGGTGTAACGGTAACAAATCTGAACGACGCTCTTTCAGGTGAGCACGGCGCACAGCTGCTTGCGCCCCCCAAATCGGGACAGAATGATGGCGTCGTTGCGCTCAACACCGCGTTTGTTCAAGGTGGCGTGATTGTCGATGTCGCCGAGGGTGCAGCCGTATCAAAGCCGGTCGAACTGGTACAGGTCGCCGCGTCTTCCGGCGCACAGGCAACCCGGATCAAGGTGAGAGCGGGGGCCGGCGCAAGCCTGCATTTGCTTGAGACCTTCATCGGCGATACGGCGGAGGGCGAGGTCAATTCCGTCTTTGACTACGACATAGCCGACAAGGCGCATCTTGCAGCGACACGACTTATCGTTGGCAATTGCGATTCAGCGCGACTGCTCACGACCATCGCAACCATCGGTGCGGAAGCGGAATTCAGGTCACTGGGTTTCATGGCCGGTCCGAAATTCGCCAGAAACCAGCAGTTCATCAATTTCGTTGGAGAGAATTCCGAGGCGAAGATTTACGGTGTCACGATGGTTGGTCGCGATGATCTGGCCGATCAGACGCTGATCGTTGATCACGCGGTTCCGCATTGCAACAGTCGCGAGTTCTTCAAGACGGTACTCGACGGTCGGGCCAAGGGTGTCTACCAGGGGCGCATCAATGTTGCCCAGCATGCCCAAAAGTCCGACGGTGAAATGATGACCCAGGCCTTGCTCCTTTCCGAAGAAGCGGAAATGGCAAACAAGCCCGAGCTGGAAATTTTTGCCGACGACGTAATCTGTGCGCATGGTGCGACCAGCGGACAGATTGACGAGGACCTTCTTTTTTATCTACGTGCTCGTGGCATTCCCGAGGCTGAAGCGAAAACGCTGCTGGTGCTCGCGTTTCTTTCTGAAGCGATTGAGGAATATGGCGAAGACGATGTGACGGAAGGGCTGGAAGCGCGCGTACGCGACTGGCTTGCAAGTCACTAGGTCGCTTGCCGGCCTATTGAAAATAAGGAGCAGTGCCGAATGACGGTCGCGACTGCACAAGACATGACACAGACGTCCGGCTATGATGTCGAGGCGATCCGGCGTGATTTCCCGATCCTTTCGCGGGAGGTTTACGGAAAGCCACTCGTTTATCTGGACAACGGTGCGTCCGCGCAAAAACCGAAGGCTGTCATAGATGCCGTAACCAGGGCCTATTCCGAAGAGTATGCCAACGTGCACCGGGGCCTGCACTTCCTGTCCAATACGGCCACTGACAATTATGAGGCGGCACGGGAAAAGGTTCGTCGTTTCCTGAACGCCAAATCAGTCGACGAGATCGTCTTCACAAAGTCGACCACGGAAGCGATCAACCTGGTGTCCTACGGCCTTGGTCCGGACTATTTTGGCGAAGGCGATGAAATCGTGATCTCCATAATGGAGCATCATTCCAATATCGTACCCTGGCATTTTCATCGAGAACGGCACGGATCGAAGCTGAAATGGGTCTATGTCAGGGAAGATGGTTCCTTCGATCTGGACGCATTTGTCGATACGCTGAGCGACCGCACCAAGCTGGTCGCCATCACGCACATGTCGAACGTGCTTGGGACGGTGGTCCCCGTAAAGGAGATTTGCCGGATTGCGCATGAGCGCGGCATCCCGGTTCTGGTCGACGGCAGCCAGGCTGCAGTGCATTTGCCGGTCGATGTCCAGGATCTGGACTGCGACTACTACGTCTTCACTGGCCACAAGGTTTATGGTCCGTCTGGAATCGGTGTGCTCTGGGGCAAGCCTGAACGCTTGAATGCTTTGAGACCGTTCAATGGCGGCGGTGAGATGATCCTCGACGTTACCGAAGAGGCAATCAGCTATAATGATCCTCCGCACCGGTTTGAAGCCGGTACACCGCCCATCGTTCAGGCGATCGGACTGGGCGCTGCGCTGGACTACATGGATGAAATCGGGCGTGAGAACATCGCACGCCACGAAGCGGACCTGAAAGACTACGCTCACCAGAAACTCAGGGAAATCAACTCCCTCAGGATTTTTGGTGAGGCACCGGGCAAGGGCGCGATCGTTTCATTCGAGATCGAGGGTGCGCACGCACATGATGTTGCCACGATTATCGACCGGGCAGGGGTTGCAGTCAGAGCGGGCACGCATTGCGCACAGCCGCTCTTGGCAAGATATGGTGTAACCTCTACATGTCGGGCAAGTTTCGGGCTTTATAACACGCGCGAAGAAGTTGACGCGTTGTATGATGCTCTTTTGAAGGCACAGAGCTTTTTCGGGTAAGGACGGACCCAAGATGGAAAACGCGACGACGATAGACACGGGTGCGGATGGCGAGGAACTTCAGGCCGAAGTCACTGCCAAAAGCGCCATTCCTGTTGACGAACTCGACCGCCTGACGACTGATATCGTCGGCGCGCTGAAATCGGTATACGATCCGGAAATCCCGTGTGACATCTATGAGTTGGGATTGATCTACAAGGTCGATATCGAAGATGACCGGTCGATCAACATCGACATGACCCTCACAGCACCAGGTTGCCCTGTTGCCGGTGAAATGCCTGGTTGGGTGCAGGATGCTGTTTCGGCAGTTGCCGGCGTCGGCCCGGTCAATGTCGATATGGTGTTCGATCCGCCATGGACACCGGATCGCATGTCGGACGAGGCGAAAGTCGCCCTTAACTGGTATTGAGTTCGAAACCTTTTATCCGATAAGCTGACAACCTATATCAGGTTTTGGATAGTTGACGCTTAGCGAGGACTGAATGGCTTCCGGTGGAAAATTCCAGGTCATGACCATGACTGACGCTGCCGCAGAGCGTGTCAGGGAACTTGTCGAAAACACGGACGAGAACGCCGCTGGCTTGCGTGTCGGAATCACAAAAGGTGGTTGTGCCGGAATGGAATACACCATGAACCTGGTGGAAGATGCCAAGCCGGGCGATGACGTGATCGAGGACAAGGGCGCAAAACTCTTCGTTGATCCCTCTGCCGTGCTGTTTCTTCTTGGCACGGAAATGGATTTCGAGGTCACCAAATTCCGGTCTGGCTTTGTCTTCAAGAACCCGAACGAAGTATCTGCTTGCGGCTGTGGCGAGTCTGTTTCGCTTCAGGCAGCAGATGTAAATGAGCTGGCGCGGTAAAGCTGCAAGCGGACAAACTCCCTCCCAAGAGATCTCAATGAACCTGTTTGAACGGCTCAAGGTTGATGCCGCGCCGCAATGGCAAGATTACACCAAGCACGCTTTTGTCGAGCAGCTTGGCAGTGGGAAATTGCCGCTCGAATGTTTCAAACACTACCTTGTCCAGGACTACTTGTTCCTGATCCAGTTCGCCCGGGCATATGCGCTTGGCATTTACAAAAGTCCGGCAATCTCCGATATGCGTCACTCGCTGGAGGGTGTGAAAGCCATCCTTGACGTTGAACTCGAGCTTCACATCGAAATCTGCGGACGCTGGGGGATGCGACGGGAGGAAATTGAACTCGCTTCGGAAGATACACCGACAATGGCTTATACGCGCTTTGTTCTCGATGCCGGTATGTCAGGAGACTTGCTGGATCTCCAGGCCGCGCTTGCACCTTGCGTTCTTGGCTACGCCGAAATCGGTAAACGCCTTCAATTGGCCGGGAGCGACGTTCCTGAAAACCCGTATCAACGGTGGATCCAGGAGTATGCCGGGGAGGGGTACCAGGGCCTGGCAGATGGTTTTGAGGCCTGGTTTGATACAACCGGTGAACAGGTCCTGACAACCGCCCGGTACCCACGCGTCTTGTCGCTGTTTGAAAAGGCGTGTCGTCTGGAGAGTGATTTCTGGCAAATGGGACTGAACGCAACGCAATGAGAGTGGCGGAAAGCCGGACGAGCCATTTCACGAATGTAGCTCTGACCGGACCATCTCAGTTTGCAGGCTAAGCTACATTTTCTTCGCTATCACCGGACCTTTGCAGATCTATTTCCGTCTTGACCAGGTTACGGCCCGCGTTCTTGGCGGCATAAAGTGCTTCGTCGGCACGGGATACGATAGAGTGCCCTGTGTCCAATGTGTCGAACGTTGCGATTCCAACCGAGATCGTCACGCGACCGAGGTTCTCACCGGTTGAGCGTTTGACCAGTTCCTTGGACATGACTGCCGAGCGTATCCGTTCGCCGATTTCCGCAGCTTCCTCCAGTTCGGATTGCGGCAAGATGATTGAAAATTCCTCACCACCATATCGGCAGGCAACGTCTTGTGTTTTGATGTTTTGCTTGACTGCGAGCGCGACGAGACGAAGCACCTGATCGCCCGTCTGGTGGCCGTAGGTGTCGTTGAATTTCTTGAAGTGGTCGATGTCAGTCATCAGCAAGGCAAAACCTCGACCGCTTTCCTTGGACTGTTCAATAATCTTTTCAAGCGAGACTTCGAAGTGTTTTCGGTTGTTGAGTGTCGTTAGCTCGTCGGTCAAGGACTCGTAACGAATGGCTTCGAGCGAAGACTGCAAATTCTCGATATGCTTTTTGGACTCCAGCAACTGGCTTTCTAGTTTCCGGTTGGATGCAACTGCATTTTGTGTGGATTTGACAAGGTGAGTTACATAAAGCTGAAGTTTCTTTGGATCGGCGACACCCTTGATCTTTTCTCCCGCCTGCTCAAGCGCACTGCCGTAATCCGAAGTTGCATCTGCACTGAGTTTCAGCGAGTCGATCAGCTCCTCGACTTCCCTGGAAACTCTTGAGCCTACTTCGTCAAGCCGGTCGCCGAGACGTGTCGGAGACAGAAACCGTCCATAAAGGTTCAGCATTTCGTCAGTGCTGATGCGGCCTTTGTCCTTTATCGTATCATTTACGGCGCGGTTCAGGCCCTGATTATATCCAGCAGAATAGGTGTACCAAAGTTCGTAAGAACGCGGGTAAGCAGGTAATGTGTTCTTTTTTATATAGCTGATTGCGGACTCACCATATTGGATGGTCCTCTTATGGTCGTCTTCTTCCGACATAAAACTTCTCTCACCTTAGCCTTGCGAATCCGCCCCACACGGCCGCAAGATCTAGGTCCCAAACTCGACTGGAAGTTTTAAGGAGCGGTTAAGCTTAAGACATATCCCGCATTAAAAGTTACGTTACGATGCTTTTTTTGGGCGAGGTTCCCGCAGCAGGAATGCCGGGATGTGAACGCCAGCACCGAAAGCCGGTTCATGCTTCCCGCTTTTGGGCTTTTTGTTGACTGCCTTTTGCGGAAGTTCAGAAACAGATGCTGGGGTCAAGGCGTCCTGTTGCTCCTGGCTGGGTTCGGATACGGTTTCACGTTGTTTGGATTGCGAACGGCGACGTCCGGAGGTTTTTGCCTGCGGCGCGTCATTATCGTTGCTCGACTCGCTCTTGGCGCTTTTGCCGCCTTTGCGTCTTGCCTTGCGTTCTTTCGCGGCCGCTTCAAAGTCGATCGGCTCACCCAGCCACTCAATGGACTGTTTGATGAGAGTTTCGATCGCTTCCAGGTATTTTTTGTCTTCGCCAGTAACAAGCGTGTATGCAGCACCGCTGCGTCCGGCACGGCCGGTACGACCGATCCTGTGCACATAGTCTTCGGCGTTGATCGGAACATCAAAGTTGAAAACGTGGCTCACTTCCGGGATGTCCAGGCCACGTGCGGCAACATCACTTGCGACAAGAAGCTTGATATTCCCCTTGCGGAAATTGTCCAGCATCATCATGCGTGTGCGCTGATCCATATCTCCATGGAGTGCGCCGACATTGTATTCGTGGCGTTCAAGAGAGCGGAACAGCGTCGAAACATCGCGCTTGCGATTGCAAAAGACAATTGCGTTCTGGAGGTCTTCAGCGCCTTCAAGGAGATCGCGCAACGCTGCGCGCTTCTCGTAATCCTTTGAAGGAGATGCCTTGAGGTGCTGGCTGACGTTTTCGGCTGTCGTAGCTGTCGGCGCGACTTCGATCCGTGCCGGGTTCTGCAGGAACGTGTCTGTGAGACGCTGGATTTCCGGCGGCATGGTTGCCGAAAAGAACAATGTCTGGCGCGTGAACGGGATCAACTTGCAGATCCGCTCGATGTCCGGGATGAAACCCATATCCAGCATACGGTCGGCTTCGTCGATAACGAGGATCTCTACGCCCTGAAGCAGCAATTTGCCGCGTTCAAAATGATCCAGAAGACGGCCGGGCGTCGCAATCAGGACGTCTGTGCCGCGATCGAGTTTCCGGTCTTGATCCGCAAAGGAAACACCGCCGATGAGCAATGCGACATTCAGCTTGTGATTTGTGCCGTATCTTTCGAAATTTTCTTCAACCTGCGCCGCGAGTTCACGGGTCGGCTCCAGGATGAGTGTCCGGGGCATGCGCGCACGGGCGCGGCCCTTTTCCAGAAGAGTCAGCATGGGCAGCGTGAAACTGGCAGTTTTGCCTGTGCCTGTTTGCGCGATGCCGAGAATATCCCGCCGTTCCAGAACCTGCGGGATCGCTCCTGCCTGAATGGCTGTGGGTTCCTTATAACCTGCCGCATCAACTGCAGCGAGGACCTTCTCGCTAAGACCGAGAGTATCAAATGACATAGAGCGTTTTGCCCGGATGTTGTGATTGTTAGACGGCGACACTTAGGAAACCATTGGTGCCAACGTGCGCACACACTACATTCATGTGCCCCAGTGTCAATGCGCCGAAGAGGTAAAATGTCAAGAAAATCGAGTAATTCCGCGCTAGAATTGCGATCTCAGTTAATATTGCAGCGTCAAAGCACTTCCAGGAGTGATGCTGAAGGGCACAACATGACTCAGTAAGATCCAAAGTGACATTCCAAATGAGTTGCCGGACTTCTGTACCTGTGACCTCATGTGCCGACAGAAAATCTGAGAGTGACGGTTACTTACGCTGGATTTGCATGATGCTTTACCTAACGTAACTGCGCTGTGGTGCCATCAAATCAGATGTCTGCCATGCCGGCATTCCAAATGTACGGCTTCCCGGGTTACCAGTTTGGTATCCTGAAAGATTGAATGCGTGAGATCTTTTTTCACGGCTGAGCAAAGTCATACACGGCTTTTGTTGAATCTAGATGTCAAGATCATCCGCGAATTCCGCATTTTCCTGAATGAACCGGAATCGCGCTTCCGGTTTGTTACCCATCAGTCTTTCAACGGCATCGTTCGTTGTGCCAATATCAGCCTCATCCACATCGACCTTCAACATGGAGCGTTTCGACGGATCCATCGTCGTTTCCTTCAGCTGGGCCGGTAACATCTCGCCCAGGCCTTTGAAGCGGCCGATCTCGACTTTTGATTTTCCCTTGAAAACTGTTTCGAGCAACTCGTCCTTGTGCGCGTCATCGCGGGCATAAAGTGTTTTGCCGCCCTGGCTGAGCCTGTAAAGGGGAGGGACCGCCAGAAAAAGATGGCCTCCTCGAATGAGCTCTGGCATTTCGCGGTAAAAGAATGTGATCAAAAGCGACGCGATGTGGGCACCATCAACGTCCGCGTCGGTCATGATGACGATCTTTTCGTATCGCAGATCCGTTTCCCGGTACTGCGATCTTGTACCGCAACCGAGGGCCTGAATGAGATCCGCCAATTGCTGGTTCGCGACGAGCTTGTCCCGGCCTGCATTGGCGACATTCAGAATTTTTCCACGCAGCGGCAGGATTGCCTGATTTGAGCGGTTGCGCGCCTGCTTCGCTGAGCCGCCCGCCGAATCGCCCTCCACGATGAACAGTTCCGTGCCGTCGGACTGGTTGGCAGAACAATCCGCGAGTTTTCCTGGAAGGCGAAGTTTCCGGACGGCCGTTTTGCGCGCAACGTCTTTTTCCTGGCGCCGGCGCAGGCGATCCTCGGCTCGGTCGATGACCCATTCCAGCAATTTGTTCGCCTGGTTCGGCGAAGCTGTAAGCCAGTGGTCGAATGCGTCTCGCACTGCGGTTTCAGCCACACGGGTGGCTTCGTTCGAGGCAAGTTTGTCTTTGGTCTGACCGACAAATTCGGGTTCACGAATAAAGACCGAAAGCATTCCACCGGCGGACGTCATCACGTCGTCTCCCGTAATGATGCTGGCCTTCTTGTTGCTCGTCAGTTCGCCATATGCCTTGAGACCGCGCAGCAGCGCATATCTGAAACCCGCTTCGTGTGTGCCACCCTCCGGTGTCGGCACGGTATTGCAATAGGAATTGACGAAGCCATCACCAGCGAACCAGTTGACGGCCCATTCGACGGAACCGTGCTTGCCGGTCTTGTCGGTACGGCCGGCAAAAATCTCGTCAACGACGCGGCGTTCATTTGTCAGGCGCTCGGAAAGAAAATCCTTCAGCCCACCTGGAAAATGAAACACTGCCTCGGCCGGTGTCGGATCCTTTTCCGATATCATGTCGGGTGCACAATGCCAGCGGATTTCGACACCGCCAAAAAGATAGGCCTTGGAGCGCGCCATCTTGTGCAAACGGGCAGGCAGGAACCTTGCCCCCTTGCCGAAGATCTGATCATCAGGCCTGAAACGTACCAGCGTGCCACGTCGGTTCTGCGTGTCGCCGACCATCTCAAGAGGGCCTTGTGGTTGGCCTCTGCGGAACGTCTGCCGGTATAGTTTTCGGCTGCGGGCAACCTCGACGACCAGCTCCTCGGACAGGGCGTTGACGACGGACACGCCGACCCCGTGCAATCCGCCGGAAGTCTCGTATACCTTGCTGTCGAATTTGCCGCCCGCGTGCAGCGTGGTCATGATGACTTCGAGCGCGGACTTGTCCTTGAACTTGGGGTGCGGATCAACCGGTATGCCACGACCATTGTCGACGATTGTCAGGAATCCGTCGTTTGAAAGCGAAACATCGATCCATGTAGCATGCCCTGCGACCGCCTCATCCATGGAGTTATCGATTACTTCGGCAAACAGATGGTGAAGGGCTTTTTCGTCCGTGCCGCCAATGTACATTCCCGGACGCCGCCGAACGGGCTCCAGGCCTTCTAGGACTTCAATGTCGGCGGCCGAATAGTCATCCGGAACCGAAACAGGTGATGTCGGGCGCGCTTTTTGAGGTGCAGGTGTTGTCGGCGGCTCGTTCAAAGGTGCCGATATCGCCGCATTTCCAGCAAATAGATCGTCTTTTGCGCTCATTCCGTCTCGCCTGAATGGGTTCGTAGCTCTGTTGTAGAGGTTCAGCGCTGGTACCTACACCGAATCATAACCAAGTTTGAAGGACAAATGCAGAACGGCAAAGGATTTTGCCATAAAGGCAACGTTTTCAACAGACCAGATGAACCTTCCAACCCGGAAACTGATCAACAACTTCGATGTGGTTGAATTTACTGCGGAGGGATGCCCTGGCGGTGTGAGAATTGTGCCAATTCGGCAACACTCGCAGACAGAGTCCCGTTTGAAAGGGCTGAATGAAGATATTGCCCATGTTCAGCCATGTTTGAGCAGCAACCGTTACGCTAAAGTCCGGTTGTCCAGCGATTGATGTATGCATTGATCGCCGAGCGGCCACGAGAGGAAGAATCCCGCAAATGGTCTTAATTGGACCAAGAATGGCCCAACTTAGGCCGAATTGATTGGCCACGTTAGACCGTGAAAAAAAAGAACCGTCAGGTCGTGGCCGACGGTATGAAGAGACAGGAAATGCGCGAGGCGCGAACAACAATAAATGCCGTCAACGACCAACGGCACAGCGGTGAATATCGTACTGTGCGTAATTGTGTGACAGGTATGCGAAAGAAGGTTTCGAGACTGGGCGGCTCGGGAATGCGGACAGTCATGTTCTCTTCTCTGCTGTTTCTGGGTCTCGCCGAACCGGCCGCCGCTTTTGACGGACAGCCAGCACCGAACGTTTCGATTGGACCGCAGGATCTGTCTCCTACCGAAGCATTGCGTGAGGGCGCTCGCCAGTATTATTCGGGCAACAAGGTCGAAGCGCTTAATTCCTTGCAATATGCTGCTGAAAACGGACAGCCCATGGCAGCGTGGAAACTTGGAGAAATGTACTCCAAGGGCGACGGTGTCCAGGAAGACGACCTGAGGGCGTTCGAATACTACAGCCAGATTGTCCGCGAGCATGGCGACGACAGCCCGAGCGCACCTGATGCCCCCTTTGTTTCCAGTGCACTTGTTGCTCTCGGCACGTATTATCTCAATGGAATCGACGGAACTGTTCCGAAAAACGAAGCGCGTGCGCGTCAGATTTTCACACATGCCGCGTCTTACTTCGGTGATGCGGAGGCGCAATATGAACTGGGTCAGATGTATCAGGACAACAACAGCCGTATGGCCGTGCGCTGGTACAATCTGGCGGCGCTCAAGGGGCATGTCGGGGCACAAGCACGGCTCGGTGAAACTCTTTACAACATAGGGTCTTCGGAAAAGAAGAAAGCGCGTGGACTGATGTGGTTGACGGTGGCCAGGGAACAGGCTGTGGGCTCGGAAGCCGACTGGATCCACACCATGCATGAGCAATATTTTGCTGTGTCACCAGAGCATGTACGTGAGAGAGCCCGCTCGCTTGCCGACGGCTGGATCGAACAGAACCGGCCTGACATGCTTACCGCGCAGAAACTCAAGACACAGTAGAGTTTTCGTTTTTCAATAGAACAGACAGAACGACAACCCCAAATGAAGGCTTGGGCCTATCCCGGGCTGACTGGCATTGGCTTTGTTTTGTCGCCAGCTGGCAGGGGTGTCGCATTTTCGACCTGCTCTACGGAAGCCGGACTTAGCTGCGACAGCGGGCAGGGGGCGTTGCTGAGTTGCCAGGACGTGTTGTTGAGCACCATGGCGCATGTCGCCATTTTCGAACCATTCGGGCTTTTCAGGCAAATGGATTCGCCCAGACCGTAATCCTCACCCTGGTATCGACAGGTGCACGAGATACTTTGGGCACTGGCAACAGAAGCGAGACATACTCCGCCTAAAAACGCCGTTGCTGCTAAGGCTCTGACAAAACAGCAAAAATAAGAAGCTCCGGCCTCAACGAGCGACGCCGGATAGTGCTTTTGTCCGCTATTTGCCGGTGCGGACTGGAGATGGCCTACCGTTATCCCATGGTCTCAAACAATATCATGCAGAAGGTTTACCGCAAGTAGGACGCCGGTCCGCGTCGTTGTATACGAGTTTCCGGGGATGAAAATCGACGAGATGCAAACGTGCGCAGTTTCCGGGCTCAAGCTGCCAGCTCGACCCAGACCGGCACATGGTCGGACGGCTTTTCCCACCCGCGAACATGCTTGTCTATGCCGCATCCGGATATCAGATCCGTGGCTTGCGGTGACAGCAGGATGTGATCGATGCGGATGCCATTGTTTTTCTGCCAGGCACCAGCCTGATAGTCCCAGAAAGTATATGTCTCCGCTGCTTCGGTACACGCTCTCACGGCTTCTGTGAAACCGAGGTTCGTCAGCGCTCTGAAACGTTGTCTGCTCTCTGGTTGAAAGAGCGCGTCGTCCAGCCAGTTTTTCGCGTTTTTTGCGTCAATCGGATCCGGAATTACATTGTAATCGCCAAGGAGCAAATAGGCGTTTTCTTCGCGAAGCCGCCTTTCGGCATGTGGGATCAGACGATCCATCCAGGCCAGCTTGTAGGGAAATTTTTCACTTCCGAGCGGATTGCCATTCGGAAGATAGAGACATCCAAAGCGAATGACACCTTTGTCGCTCGAAACGGCTCCTTCGATGAAACGCGCCTGTTCGTCACCATCGTCGCCGGGAAGCCTGCGTTCGACGTCCTCGAGCGGTTGCTTGGATAACAGCGCGACCCCGTTGAAACCCTTTTGACCGTGGGTTTCGACGTTGTAGCCGAGATCCTCGAAGGGCTGTCGCGGAAAATTCTCGTCGACCGATTTGATTTCCTGAAGACAGGCAACATCCGGCGACGTTTCCTTCAACCACTCGAGAACCGTATCGATACGTGCCTTGACGCCGTTGATGTTCCAGGTCGCGATTCTCATCGTTCGATTTGCCTCATGTAAGAAAAAGGCCGGAGACTCCGGCCTTGAAACACGTGTGCGCTCAGGTCAAATGGTAAAACTGGTGCCGCAGCCACACCCGGCGACCGCGTTGGGGTTGTTTATCTGAAAAGACTGTCCGATCAGATCGTCGACGAAGTCAATCTCCGATCCTTCCATATACTGAAGCGATACCGTATCGATCAGAACGATCGCTCCTGGATTTTCAATGACAAAATCGTCGTCTTCGTTACTGTCGACGACGTCGTATTTGTATTGAAGCCCGGAGCAGCCGCCACCTTCTACACTGACCCTGAGCATGCTGCCTTCGGCCTCGTTCGACAATATTTTGGCAATGCGCTTGGCAGCGCGTTCGCTGACTGTTACTCGATTTTCTGGTGTATCGGTCATGTTCTGCTGACTCGCTAGGCTCTTGCTGCTGGCAAAGAGCGTGAAACCTGATTTATTCAGATAAGTAAGTTTTGAAGTCGCCCGCGTCAATCTGCGGCGCGGTTAGACTGGGTGAAGATGCTGTGAATGGCGACGGATCGACAACTAAAACTGACATTGGCTTCGGAGCTCAGACCCGGGCGGTGTACGCCGAAAATCCGCGCCTGAGCAAAGGGCGCCTGTTTCCGGAAACCGAAAGTCCTACCCGGACACCCTTTCAACGGGACCGCGACCGGATCATTCATTCCTCGGCCTTCAGAAGATTGAAGCACAAGACACAGGTCTTTGTATATCACGAGGGCGATCATTTCCGTACACGTCTGACGCACACGATCGAGGTCTCCCAGATCGCCCGGTCGCTGGCAAGAGCGCTGCGCCTTGACGAAGACCTCGCAGAGTGCTTGGCGCTTGCGCATGATCTCGGTCACACCCCGTTTGGACATGAAGGCGAGGATGTCATGCACGAGTGCATGGCGCCCTTTGATGGTTTTGATCACAATGCCCAGTCCCTGCGCGTTGTCACGCATCTCGAACAACGCTACGCGGAATTCGACGGATTGAACCTGGCCTGGGAAACTCTGGAGGGACTTGTCAAACACAATGGGCCTCTTCTTGATTCAGACGGCAACCCGATCGGAAAATTCAAGGGCGGCCGACTGCCGTTTGCGATCAGCGAATATGCAGACAAGCAGGATCTCTTGCTGGACACCTGGCCGGGCAGCGAGGCTCAGGCGGCCGCAATCGCGGACGACATTGCCTATGACGCTCATGACCTGGATGACGGATTGAGAGCGGGTCTTTTCGCTGTGGAAGACATGCGCGAAGTCCCGTTTCTTGCCGACATTCTGGTAGATGTTGACAGAAAGTATCCCGGGTTGGAGGAAAGCAGGCGAATCCACGAGATCGTCCGCAGATCGATCACAAGAATGGTTGAGGACGTCATCAGGGAAGCCGTCGGCAACATATCCGAACTTGATCCGAAATCTGCAAACGATATCAGAATGGCCGGAAGGGGTCTTGTCGGGTTTTCCGATGAAATGGCACTTGCGGAAAAGGAAGTTAAGAGATTTCTGTTCGCCCGTGTTTATCGCCATGCGGATGTTTTGGCCGTTCGCAAGCTCGTTGCCCGCATCGTGAAGGATCTGTTTCGCAAATACCAGTCGGACCCCGAATTGATGCCACATCCATGGAATGTTGGTCTGGGTTCCCTGGGCGATACCGAAACAGCCCGGCGAATATGCGATTACATTGCCGGCATGACCGACCGCTACGCCATCGAGGAGCACCGCAGGCTGTTTGACGACACTCCGGATTTAGGGTAGGCGCAGGGGCGAATTTGCTGCCCTGTTGTTCACGGGAATCCCGTGCTTGGAAGACCAAACTTGATCGGTGTAAAATGAATATCTTCGCAGACTTCACGCAGCGCGTGAAAAATGCACTCCAGGAGCTTGAACTTCATGATGAAAATGGAGTTTCACCGGATTTGACGCGCGTAGTGGTCGAAGCCCCGAGGGATCCCGATCACGGCGACTTCGCAACCAATGCAGCAATGGTGCTTGCAAAACCGCTCAAGATGAAACCGCGCGACCTTGCCGAAAAACTCGTCCAAAAACTCAATCAGGACCCGGACATAACCGAGACGACGATAGCTGGACCTGGGTTCATCAACCTCCGGGTCGCACCTGCCGTTTGGCAGCGGGTTCTCGGCAGTGTTCTTGGTCTTGGTGAGAGCTTTGGAGCGACTGCTCTGCAGCCTTCTCCGAAGGTGAATGTCGAATATGTGTCGGCGAATCCGACCGGACCAATGCATGTCGGACACATTCGCGGTGCCGTCGTTGGCGATGCTCTTGCCAATCTGCTGGCTTTTGCCGGCAACGATGTCGTCAAGGAATACTACATTAATGACGCGGGATCGCAGATCGAAACTCTTGCGCGGAGCGCATACCTTCGGTACCGCGAGGCTCTCGGTGAAGACATAGGCGAAATCCCGTCTGGTCTTTATCCAGGCGATTATCTCAAGCCGGTAGGGTCTCTGCTCAAGGACCAGTTTGGCGAAAAACTGCTGGGAATGCCGGATGCCGAATGGCTTCCAATCGTGAAGGAGGCCGCGATGGCGGCGATGCTCGATCTTATAAGAGCAGACCTTGCGGCACTTGGAGTCGAACACGAGATTTTCTTTTCTGAAAAAACGCTCCATGACAGGAGCGGTGCCAATGGTTCGAAGATCGACCATATGCTGGATGGGCTGCGGGAAAAGGGGCTTATCTATCAGGGGACCTTGCCGCCACCCAAAGGACAGGTGCCGGAAGACTGGGAAGACCGCGAACAGACGCTCTTTCGGGCGAGCGATTTTGGTGATGATACGGACCGGGCACTGAAAAAGTCTGATGGGTCGTATACCTATTTCGCAGCCGACGTTGCCTACTTCCAGGACAAGTTCGAACGGGGTTTCAAGGAAACGATCTATATCCTGGGTGCCGATCATAGTGGTTACGCAAAACGGTTGCAGGCTGTTGGCAAGGCAGTATCCGGCGGCGAAACCGATGTCATTGTCAGGTTTTGCCAGCTCGTGAAACTGATGCGTGACGGTGAGCCGGTCAAAATGTCCAAACGGTCGGGCGACTTTGTTACTTTGAGAGAAGTCGTCGATGAAGTCGGTTCGGACCCGGTTCGCTTCATGATGCTGTTCCGGAAAAACGACGCTCCGCTGGATTTCGATTTCAACAAGGTAACGGAGCAGTCGAAAGACAATCCGGTTTTCTATGTGCAATACGGGCATGCAAGGTGCTGTTCTGTGCTGCGACAGGCGTCGGAAGAACTTCCAGACCTGGAGACTGCGGACAGCGACCTTGCTGATGCGGACCTCACTTTGCTCGGTGACAGCGGTGAGCTTGAATTGATTGCCAAGATGGCTGAATGGCCCAAAGTGGTGAATGCAGCGGCGGAAACACATGAGCCGCACAGGATCGCGTTTTATCTACATGATTTGGCGAGTTCACTCCATGGCCATTGGAATAGAGGCAAGGAAATGCCGCATTTACGTTTTATTGACGCCGGTAACCCGAAATTAACCCTGGCACGTCTTGCTTTGGTACGTGCAATATCTTTGGTGCTCTCTTCAGGACTTTCGATTCTTGGTGTAAATGCACCTGAGGAAATGCGTTAGGCAAATGTCGCTGTCCCGTGTGCCGAAGGTGAAGCGCGCGCGGAAAAACTGAACCGGTTTTCGTAAGGCTCATGGCAAACGATTACGAAAATAATCAAGCTGATGAACCCGCGTCCTCTGCCGAGGAAGGTGCGGTGCGACCGGCCATGGAAGATCCGCTTCTTGAATTGGCACGGATTGTCCAGAAAAACAAACAATTGGGGGCAAATGTGAGCAGTGGTCGGGTCGAAAGTACAGACTATTTTGCAGAACTTGACGACTTTGCCCCGGACGCGGAAAAGACGGTAGAGCCTGCGCATGGGCGAGTTGAGCCTTCCTTTGCTGCGGACACGGTGAAACCCTCCGTCAAGGAACCGGCGGCGTTTCATCCCGAGTCTTCGCAAGCACCTATTATTGGCGAAATCCGTAACCAGTTTTTCGCAAGGCGTGACGATGATTCGGCATCGCGATTTCCGCTTGCTGAAGACCACAGATTCGCACCAACCCCTGTTGAGCCGACCGAAAACGTATCTCCCTTGTGGCCGAGGCCCAACAATCCACAGCCTTCAGAGCCGACAATAGCGGATCCCCAAACTGCAGGACCGCTAGTTGAATCCAGTTTCCTGCAGAAAGTGACTCCGGCAGAATCTTCAGCAGCGTCTGTACCACCTGCGAGTGACCCGCTGGTGCGGCAGGTTACTCAAGAAAGCACGGTACTGGCGCCCAAAGTTGCTCTGGACCTTGAGCAGAATTTGACCGCGGAACTGGAAGACGAACTCATCGGAGCGTTGCGTCAGTCTGTGGATGAGGAGATTGCGCCGGTACCGGCCGAAGCCGAAGATAATTTGGTTTCGTCTGACCCGTTTGACGAGATCACCGAATTCGAAGCCCCGGACGAATTGGCCAGCACGCAGCCGGCCGCGTACTCGCTGCCGCGAAACAATTCTTATGTGCGAACGCCTGCAGAGTTGTTGGAGCAGGTCAGGCAGACAGCGCCTTCCGACGATACTCACATCGCAGAGCAGCGCCAAATTCCTGTTGAACGTCCTCGTGAACATCCGATTCAAGTCGCCGAGCCTGAGCGCACTGTTGAGCGGAGATTGAACACGGCCTCCGAAACAAGGCGGCCGGCGATTGATGAAAGCGACTTTTTCGCTGCATTGAATCCCGAACCAGTCGCGTCGCAATCTCGCGATGTAGCGCCTGCGATCGAGGAAAAGGAAAGCCCCGCCGGAATTGACGCCCTGTTCGCTGACCTTGATTTCCCGGAGCGCGACAACAGGCAACCTGTCGCAGTTGAACCCGAGGTTCCGGAGGAGGACCTTGATGCAACGGCTGACGATATCGACGACATGGCCTGGCCTGCTGCGGCCAATGCTGTTCCGCAGGTAACGGAAGAAGAGACACCTCCACCGCCGGAAGGGTATGATCTTGATGCAGTCGCCAGAGCGATGCAGGAAAGTGACCCCAGCCTCAATGGAGCCGGTGTGTTGCCTCCGCATTCAGCCGCGGAAAAGGAAGCAATCCCGCAGGCGAAGGAGAGGTCGCGTCGGGGTCTTTACGTTACACTGGGTATCGTCGGCGTTGCTGCGCTCGGGGGAGCCGGCTTCTTTCTTGTCGATGGAGATGCAGTTCAGGTCCCGAGTGGCCCTCCACCTGTCATCAGCGGTTTGCAGGAGCCTTTGAAGATCTATCCGGAACAGAGCCAGACACAGACGAAAATTCTGGATCGGGTCAACAGTACAGCCGAAACTGTTCCGGATCGTCTGGACGTTCAGGAAACACCGCAGCCTGTCGAATTGCCGCCTGCACCGGCCTCCACCAACAACACGGAACTGGCTCCGGGAACACCCAAACAGGTGCGAACCGTTATCGTTCGTCCCGATGGCACAATCGTTTCGGCTGATGAAGCGGCGACTGCGGCCCCAACTCAGCCGATTGCACCTGTACCGCAGCCTCCTGTGAACCAGGCCCCGTCGGTATCCGTTGATACATCCCGGATTGTTCCTGCTGCACCTGTAGTTGCGGATGCTGCCACGGCAGAACCAGTCGTATCAGCACCCGAGCCAACAGAAACATTGCCGGTTCAGACGCAGGACGAAGCACCGGCACCAGTCGCGGCAGCCGAACCGGCTGCTCCTGATGTGCCTGCAATCGTCAACGACAATCAACAACCGACAGTGACGGAGCCGGCTGTTGCGGAGCCGGCCGCACCAGTTCCCACGGTTCTTCCCAGGAAAAAACCCGTTCCGCCTGTGCGGGTTGCCAGCGCACCTGCGACACAAAACACGTCTTCAACTCCGGCGCAGGCCGATGGCCCGCTCAACTTGAATAATGCTTCAAGTGCCCCGGCGCCTGCCGCTACGACATCCGGCGGAACCTCGACAAGTGGATCGATTCCTTCCGGCACCTACATTGTCCAGGTGACGTCGCAACGCTCCGCCTCTGCAGCGAGCGATGCATTTGCAGGCCTTCAAAGGCGCTACCCGGGTGTGCTTGGCAATCGGAATGCGGTCATCGTGTCGGCTGACCTCGGCGACCGGGGAGTTTACTATCGTGCCAGAATTCCAACGAACTCGCGTGAAGACGCCAACAGGCTTTGTGAAAGCCTGACGGCAGCTGGAGGCGAATGCTTCGTAAGGCGGCAGCAGTAGCGCTTTTGCAGATCAATTCCGCACATAGACAAAGGGTCGGATTTCCGACCCGTTCATTCTGCTGCTTGCAGTGATCGTGACGGACCGGCACCGGTCAGTTTTGGCGACATTTCCTTATAAACGCTCGCAATGGCTTCAATTGCGCGCCGCACGGCAGGTTCCCTTCGCACGTCTCTGTGAACGATTATGTGCTCGGAGTTCGTCAACTCTTCCAGCGGGCCGGTCAGCGTGACAAGGTCAGGATGACCGTCACCCATGAAAACCGGCAGTACCGCGAGACCTTTGCCAGATACGGTCATGTTCAACAATGTCGTCATCGTATTGGTGCGCATTTTCGGTCGGCCGACTTGTTTTGCTTCCATCCAGCGAACCTGAGAAGGGTACCAAAGATCGTCCGGAGCAAATCCCAGCCAGTCGCAATTCTTGTATCGCAAGTCATTCAGTGCATCGGGATTGGAATTTACATAAGCACCGGATCCGTAAACGCCGTAAGCAAGGTCTCCGACCTTGCGTGCAATCAAGGTATCTGTCTCGGGAAGACAGCTGCGTATCTGCAGTTCAATGCCGCGCGATTGATGATCGGCATGCAGGTGACTTGAAATGATCTCCAATTCGACACCATCGAGAAGCGCGGTCAGATCGCAGAAACTGTCGGTCAGAATCCGTGCGCGCACTTCGTCGACTGCAACGCGCACGACCTTCAGCGCGGATCCGGAGAGATCCGGAAGAACGCGGCTCGCCGCATCCGCATTTTTGCGCATTTCTGCCGCCAGCGGTATCAGGCGCAGGCCGGCTTCGGTCGGTTTGAGACCGGTCGGTGTTCTGTCGAACAAACGCGCGCCCACCCGATCTTCAAAACGCTTCAGGCGGCGGCTCAATTGAGGTTGGCTGAGGTCCAGTGCTTTTGCAGCACCGGACAAGGATCTCATCCGTGCAGCTGCATCGATCAGTTTCAAGTCATCCCAGTTCATGGGAGAGATATACATAAACGGCTACAAACCTGCAATGCGATGCGTTTTTGCATGGCAGGTATAGCGATATTGTGTCTGACCCTTGCGCGATTTCGGTGTTAGAGACAGACAACCGGTATCGAGGAAAGTACCAATGCCACCAACGTCGATCCACTCACGTCCGGAAAACACTGTACTTGCATTTGCACTTGCACTGGCCGGAATGACGGCTTTCACGCCTGTTTTCGCTGCAGGAAAGATTGCGGACGGCTTGTTGCCGGTTGCCGTTCTGGTGTGGTTGCGGTTTCTCGGCGGGGCCATGACGATTGTCGGCTACGGTGCCGTCAGACGTGTCCCGGTTTTCTCACGGCTAAGTCCTCTCTGGAAGCTTCACCTGATGCGTGCGTTCTGCGGTGTTGGCGGACTGGCATGTACGATTTATGCCGCCAGCATCCTTCCGTTGGCCGACGCGACCGCCATAGGATTGACAAAAGGCATTATCGCCATTGCGCTTGCGGGCGTAATCTTGAAGGAGATGATTACCGGTCGTCACTGGCTGGCAGGCGGCCTTTGTGCCATCGGCGCTTATCTGGTCGTGCGGGCCGCGAACAACGCGGAGGGCGGGACGTCACTTGCGTTGGACGGTATTATTGCCGCTCTTTTCGCGGCCGTTTTCATGGCATGCGAGGCGTTGATCATGCGCTATATAGCGCAGCGTGAAGATACCGTGACAATCCTGGCTTATGTGAACGTATTCGCCAGCGTGATCCTGACGGCGCCGGTGCTCTGGCTCATCAGTGCACAGGACATCTCCTGGAACAGTCTGCTGGTGTTTGCGTGGCTCGGTCCTGTTGCAATCATTGGCCAGTCTCTCAATATCTCTGCTTACCGGCGCGCGGGCGCCGCGACACTTGCACCGATTTACTATGGCAGCGTCGTTCTGGCGGCGATTTTTGCCTACGTTTTTTGGGGCGAAATCCCGTCTCCGCTTGCAGCCGTCGGTGCCTGCCTGATTATTCTGGGCGGGGTTGTCCTGTCGGTTCCTCTAACAGCCGGAAAGGGACGGAAGCCTGTTTGAGCCTGTTTTCCTGACTCACTTTCCCAGCAGTTTGTTTGCAAGAAACGGCAGACTTTCATCGAGGCGATAATCGATTGAAGAGTGGTTGTCATTGAATTCCTGATAGACGTGCTCAACACCGGCCGCGACCAGCTTTCTCTGCAATCTTCTCGCCCCGTAGACAAGATTGTATTGATCGACATAACCGCAATCGATCCAGAGACCCTTCATTGATTTCAGGGGGGCGATATGATCGTCGACCATCTCGACGGGATCCCAGCGCAGCCAGGCAGCCCAGCGTTCTTCGATGACCTCGCAGGTTTCCAGGTCAACGGGCAACCTGATGCCACAAAACACTTCCGGATCGGGATCAGGATCATAGGTCGCTGCCATTGCGAATGTCATGAGGTCGTGGAGTGAGTTACCCGGATATTTTGGCCCTTTTTCGAAGTCAGTGACGAAGGCCTCAATGGATCCTGCTTTTGCGATGACCCGCAGCGCGCTTGCCATTTCGGGCAAGTAGCACAGCTCGAATGCCATGTCTCCGGAATGGCACGCGGCTGCGGACCATACATCGGGGTGCTTCATGGCGTGAACGATCGAACCGTACCCACCGGACGATTTGCCGAATATACCGCGCATCCCGGCACCACCACATCCGAAACGACCCTCGATGTCTTCGAGCATCTCGGTGGTTAGCCATGTTGCCCAGGGCCCCATGACAAGGCTGTCAATGTACTGATTTCCGCCGAGGCGCGTAAAGCAGTCGGGAAACGCCACAACCACGGGAGGAAGGTCTCCGTCATGGATAAGACGGTCGAGACGTTCCGGTACATTTTCTCCAAAATTTTTCCAGTTGGTGTGGGCGGGGCCTCCGGCCGTAAAACCGACAATATCCACGAGAAGAGGCAAATCGGCACCATCGTGACCATGGGGTGTATAGACAACAATCTCGCGCGTAGCCGTGTCACCCAGTCTGTTCTGGCCAAGAATCTCTGACCGGTGCGAGATCCGGTGCAGCGTGCCGGCTGGAATATCGAGACGCGCGCGCATGGGAGGCTCCAATCCTGACTGAGTGCATATGTGACTAGATTGCAAGTTCAGGGGATGGGCGCAAGAGGACAGGAAGGCTTTCTTGACGGGTTCGAAGCTGCCCGTTAAGCCGGAAGTCATGACCAAAGCCTTTGTTTCCGGGTGCGCAGGACCGTTTCTGACCCAAGACGAAATCGCCTTTTTCAGGGACGCAGATCCCTGGGGCCTCATCTTGTTTGCGCGAAACATAGAGTCGCCCGAGCAGGTGAAGCAACTTACGTCCACGTTTCGGCAAGCCGTTGCGCGCGCAGATGCTCCGGTTCTGGTTGATCAGGAAGGAGGGCGCGTCCAGCGCCTGAAACCACCGCATTGGCCCAAGTATCCTGCGCCGAAACTCTTTGGCGACTTGTTCGACAAGAACCCTGAAATTGGGTTGCGAGCAGCCTGGCTCGGTTCGCGCCTGATTGCCGGGGATCTGTTTGAAGTCGGTGTCACGATAGACTGTCTGCCGTGTCTGGATGTTCGTTTTCCCGACACTGTCGATGCTATTGGTGATCGGTCCCTTTCTGCGAATCCGGAAACCGTTGCGACACTTGGCCGGGCCATGATTGACGGGGCAAGAGCGGGAGGGGTGCTTCCTGTCATAAAGCACATCCCGGGGCACGGTCGCGCACGCGTCGACAGTCATCTTGAGCTTCCCAGGGTGGAAGCAGGTCTTTTGGAGCTGAAAAGCGTGGATTTCCGGCCCTTCAAGGCACTTTCTAGCGTGTCATTGGGTATGACTGCCCATATTGTGTACGAAGGGATCGATCCGGAAACGGCAGGAACACAGAGCAAGAAAGTAGTTCAGGATATTATCCGGAAGGAAATCGGATTTGATGGCTGCCTGATGAGCGACGACATATCGATGAACGCACTCGGAGGTGACTTTGTCGAACGGTCCCGGAAAATAGTCGAGGCAGGCTGTGATATTGTTCTGCATTGCAACGGTGATATGGACGAAATGATAGCTGTTGCCGAAGCTGTGCCACACCTTGCTGGTGAGGCCGAACGCAGGTGCGCGAAAGCGTTGAACGAGTTGAAGGCACCGGCACCCGGCTTTGACGAAAAAGCTGCCTGGGATGAGTTTTGTAAATTGACCGGGTGGCAGGGTGCTTGACCGGAGCGTGAATGGCGGAATTGGAAACCCATAGGCAGATTGCAGAAGACGGCTCTTATGACCTGTTGAGCACAGTCAATTCTGTTGAACAGCGCGCCACAACGGATCCGCAGCTTGTCGTCGATGTTGATGGATTCGAAGGTCCGCTCGATCTGTTGCTCGGCCTCGCGCGCACGCAGAAAGTCGACCTGGCACGCATCTCTATCCTGGAACTGGTCGAACAGTATCTTGAGTTTGTGGCGGAGGCCCGCAGGATGCGCCTGGAGCTGGCGGCGGACTATCTTGTGATGGCTGCGTGGCTCGCCTTCCTGAAGTCCAAGCTGCTTCTGCCCGAACAACGGGACGAGGACGAGCCGACAGGTGAAGAACTTGCCGCAGCGCTGGCATTTCGGTTGCGTCGTCTCGAGGCAATGCGGGAAGTCTCCGAAAAACTGATGAACCGAAACCGTCAGGGCCGCGAGGTATTCCATCGTGGCGCTCCTGAAACGATGTCCGTTCAGCACAAAAGCATATGGGATGCGTCCGTCTACGACCTTCTGTCTGCATATGCGACACAGAGGCAAAGGCAGTCCGTCACGTCTGTGAGGGTGCTGAGAAGAACGGTTTGGTCGTTGCAGGAGGCACGAGAACTGCTGATGAGGCTGGTTGGCCGGGTAAGCGAGTGGGCGCCTTTGAATGCCTATTTGCGCGAATACCTCTATGACAACAAGGATTGGGCAACAATTGTCGCCAGTACCTTTTCCGCCAGTCTTGAAATGGTTCGCGAGGGTCAGGTGGAAATCCGGCAAGGTGAAGCGTTTTCACCGGTTTATATTCGCTCCATCGTGAAGGAAGAGGATGAGGGCGATGACGTCTGACACCGACCGTCTCGACCTCGTCGATCCAAATCTGAGAAAAGCCGGCGGATCAGCGGACGATTTGACCGGCATGCGGATGATCGAGGCATTGCTGTTTGCATCGTCCGAGCCGCTGTCGCTTGAAGAATTGACGCTCAGGGTTCCTGAAGGCACGGATGTGCTGGGGTTGCTTGACCAGTTGCAGGCGCTTTATGCACCGCGCGGCGTCAATCTGGTCAAGGTCGCCGGCAAATGGTGCTTCCGCACCGCCGAGGATCTTGCCTATCTGATGCACCGAAATGTCGAAGAGCAACGCAAGCTGTCCCGCGCGGCTCTGGAGACACTTGCCATCATCGCATACCACCAGCCGGTGACACGGGCGGAAATAGAGGAAATACGCGGCGTCTCAACCTCCAAGGGCACGCTGGACGTGTTGCTGGAAACCACCTGGATCCGCATGCGCGGGCGCCGGCGCACACCTGGGCGACCTGTGACATATGGAACCACCGAGCAGTTCCTGGTCCATTTTGGTCTCGAGAATGTCCGGGATCTTCCCGGCCTTGAAGAGTTGAAGGGCGCTGGCTTGCTGGACAGTGCCGTGCCGGCATCCTTCATCGTTCCCACACCGAACGACGAAGTGACTTTGACGGAGGACGAAGATCCATTAGAAGACGGGTCTCTCTTTGACGAAGATGCGGAAGAGACCGCCGGAGCTTGATGCCACAGAAAGATACGTCGCTGCCGTCCAATGGAAACGGACACCAGTTGAGCTGGGGCGCGCCGGGAACCGCCGGCGCGACCATTGCAGCCGGTCTGGTATTTGAGAACATTTCGCACGACTATGATGGTGTCATGTCTGTACGCGATCTGAGTCTGTCGATCGCACCGGGCGAAATTCTGTGTCTCCTTGGACATTCGGGCTGCGGCAAGACCACGTTGATGCGCATTGCTGCAGGTGTTGAAAGACAGAGCCACGGCAAGGTTCTCATCAACGGACGTGAAGTTTCCGGAGACAGTTTCTTTCTTCCGCCTGAACGGCGAGGCGTGGGCCTCATGTTCCAGGACTACGCTCTTTTCCCCCACATGACCATTCTTGCCAATGTGATGTTCGGCTTGACGGGGCTTCCGCACAAGGAGGCGCAGGCCGCTGCGCTTGCAGCGTTGGGGCGGGTTGGCTTGTCCGACTATGCCGGCGATTATCCTCACTCCCTATCGGGCGGTGAACAGCAGCGGGTTGCGCTGGCACGTGCCCTGGTCCCGCGACCGGGAATTCTGCTTATGGATGAACCGTTCTCGGGTCTGGACAAGCGCTTGCGAGACAGCGTTCGGGACCAGACGCTGGCCGTCATCCGGGAAACACGGGCAACATGCATCATCGTGACCCACGATCCGGAAGAAGCGATGCGCATGGGCGACCGGATTGCCCTGATGCGCCGGGGGCGACTGGTTCAACTCGGAACGGCTGCACAATTGTATAACGACCCGGTTGATCTCTTTGCGGCTCGCTTTTTCTCGGAATTGAACCAGATAGAAGGGCAGGTCACCGTGACGGGTGTCGAAACTCCGCTCGGTGTTGTAAAATCCGAATGTGCGGAGACCAAAGGAAAGGTCGACGTTTGCATCCGGCCCCAGGGGATCTGTTTGAACAAGGCGGGGTTGTGTGGTGTACCCGGTCGAATTCTCACAAAACGATTCGTCGGCGAGGTCGAACTCTTGTCTGTCGTGATCGATGGACTCGACCATCCGTTGCAGGCAAGGGTTCGTGCCGGTAGCTCATGGGAAGCCGGAATGAATGTTTCGGTGGAGACGGATCCGAAGGACGTGCTTGTTTTTTCGCGCGGGGAGTCCCAAGTCTAGGACACAAAACCGGCCCTATTTCATCATTCTGTCTAAGAGCGGAAAATGTTCTTAAGGTGTATGTTGCAGGGTCAGGTCCGTTTTTGTACAAGGGCCGTAGGGCTTTAAAGCCAATTATCAGGAGTTTGGCGTATGGGCATTAGTATTTGGCAGATATTGATCATCGCAGTTGTGGTGGTTCTGCTGTTCGGACGTGGCAAGATTTCCGAACTGATGGGTGATGTTGCGAAGGGGATCAAAAGCTTCAAGAAAGGCATGGCAGAAGACGACACTGCCGACGCCCCGAAGACCATCGATCATCAGGCCGGCGAACCAGCACAGTCTGCGAAAGCTGAAGATCAGACCAAGGCGAGCTGATCTCAATCTGCATCGCGTCTCCTTAAGGGACGGTATATCTCATGTTCGATATCGGCTGGACCGAACTCATGGTGATTGCCTGTGTGGCGATCATCGTTGTAGGGCCAAAAGACCTTCCGCGCATGTTGCGCACACTTGGACAGACGATCGGAAAGGCACGGCGAATGTCGCGCGAGTTCCAGTCGACGTTCAATGATGCTTTGCGCGAAGCAGAGCAGCAAGCCGACATTGCCGACATGAAAAAGCAGGTCGAAGACGTAGCGAACTTCAATCCACTTGGTGATCTCAAAAAGTCGATTGAGGAAGATGCGGCACAAAAGGCGTCGAAACCGATGACCACAAAGCCTCCATCCGCCCAGTCAGAGACCGCCGTTGAAGAGATAGCGCCGGCTGAGCCCGCAAAAGGGGACGCCGAGCAGCCAGAAGCGGTTGCCGCAGCAGAACCTGCGGACAATCCGGACAGGAAACCGGTGACGGAAGACGTTAAGGCATGAGCCAGGATGATATCGAAGCCTCCAAGGCGCCTCTGATCGAACACCTGATCGAATTACGTCAGCGGCTGATGTGGTCGATAGCCGCAATCCTGGTGATGTTTGTAATCTGTTTCTACTTTGCGACGGACATCTACAATATCCTGACGATCCCGTATCTGCGTGCCGTCGGCGAAGGCCATCCAGTGGAGATGATCTTTACTGCGCCGCAGGAATGGTTCTTTACGCAATTGAAGCTTGCTTTGTTCGGGGCACTGTTTCTGGCGTTTCCCGTTGTGGCCAGTCAAATCTACATGTTTGTTGCGCCAGGCCTCTACAAAAACGAACGTGGCGCATTTCTGCCGTTTCTGATTGCAACACCCATTTTGTTTCTCATTGGTGCATGTCTGGTTTATTTCCTGGTTATGCCGATGGCGATGGGCTTCTTTCTGTCACAGGAACAGCTGGCCGGGGCAGGGCAGGTCGCCATTCAGCATTTGGCAAAGGTCAGCGAATATCTCGGTCTGATCATGGTCCTGATCTTTGCGTTCGGCCTGGTGTTTCAGTTGCCTGTGGTGCTGACACTGATGGGGCGGGCAGGTCTGGTTTCGTCTGAAGACCTTAAAAAGAAGCGCAAATACGCAATTGTGGGCGCCTTCGCGGCTGCTGCAATTTTGACACCCCCCGATCCGATCTCGCAGATCGGTCTTGCGCTCCCAACGTTGCTTCTCTACGAAGTCTCCATTCTGTCCGTAAGGCTGGTGGAACGCCAACGCGCGCAGCGGGAAGCTGAACGCGAAGCCGAAGACGCTACGGCCTGACCACGTATAGCTGACGTTGTTCAGTTTGCCGGACGGAATGTGTTGACAACGACCGTCGTTCGGGAAGCGAAGATGTTTGATATAAAGTGGATTCGGGAACATGCAGACGCCTTTGATCAGGCCTTGGCAAAGCGGGGATTTGAAGCTTCCGCAGCCAGGCTGATAGCGCTGGACGATTCCCGTCGCTCTCACATCACCAAGCTTCAAGAAGCACAGGAACGGCGGAATTCTGCCTCCAAGGAAATCGGCAAGGCCAAGGGTTCGGGAGACGACGCCCGGGCACAGGAACTCATTGACGAGGTAGCCCAGATCAAGGCGTTCATCCAGTCGGGTGAGGAAGAAGAGCGTCGGCTGAATTCGAATCTGGAAGCGGAAATGGCCGTTATTCCGAACCTGCCGCACGACGACGTGCCGGAGGGGGAGGATGAAAATGACAATGTGCTCCTGAGGGCCCATGGCGAAAAGCCGCAATTCACGTTCAATGAACGGCCGAAAGAGCATTTTGAACTTGGTGAAACTCTCGGTGACATGGATTTCACCACGGCTGCCAAACTGTCCGGATCGCGCTTTGTTGTTCTGAAAGGGCAGGTCGCGCGGCTGGAGCGTGCACTCGGCCAGTTCATGATCGACCTGCACACGCAGGAGAACGGCTACACGGAAGTGTCGCCACCTCTTCTGGTCCACGACGCGCCACTTTATGGCACAAGCCAGTTGCCTAAATTTGAAGAGGATCTCTTCAAAACGACGACGGGACATTATCTGATCCCGACGGCCGAAGTTCCTTTGACAAATCTTGTCGCTGGCCAGATTGTCCCGGAGGATACGCTACCGCTCCGTGTCACGGCACTGACTTACTGTTTCCGTTCCGAGGCTGGTTCTGCAGGCCGAGATACACGTGGCATGTTGCGGCAGCACCAGTTCCAGAAATGTGAGCTTGTGTCGGTCACAACACCCGAACAATCGCTCGAAGAACTCGACCGCATGCTGGCCTGCGCCGAAAAGGTCCTGCAGAAGTTGGGATTGCACTATCGTGTGATGACCCTTTGCACGGGCGACATGGGGTTCGGGGCACGCAAGACCTATGACATTGAAGTCTGGTTGCCGGGTCAGGACGCCTACCGTGAGATCTCGTCCTGTTCGGTCTGTGGCGATTTCCAGGCCCGTCGAATGAATACGCGCTTCCGGCCGGCGGACAGCAAACATCCGGTGCACGTGCACACGCTCAATGGCTCGGGTATCGCCGTCGGCCGTGCGCTGATTGCGGTTCTGGAAAACTATCAGAACGGCGATGGCAGCATTTCGGTGCCGGAAGTCCTGCGCCCCTATTTGGGTGGCCTGGAAAAGATCGGATGACAGGAGAGGCCAGGTCGTCCTGATCCGATCGATCATTTGCGTGAATGAATAATGACCCTGGCGGTAGATTCACAAAGGCCGCCGCCCGGGATCGTCCCATCTTCAGACGGAAAATCGAAGGATGGGATTTTTCTTGATTTGAATGCAAATGGAGAGACTTTCACATGCGCATCCTGATAACGAATGACGATGGCATTCACTCGCCGGGGCTGACGTCTCTGGAGCGCATTGCACGGACGATTTCAGACGATGTCTGGGTGATTGCACCAGAAACGGATCAGAGCGGAGTTGCGCATTCGTTGACACTGAGCGATCCGCTTCGCTCCAGAGCGCTCGACGATCGGCATTTCGCCATCAAGGGTACCCCGACCGATTGTGTCATCATGGGTGTACACAAGATTTTGCCGGAACGGCCCGACCTGGTCCTGTCCGGCATCAACCGCGGGCAGAACCTGGCCGAAGACGTCACCTATTCAGGAACCGTGGCAGGTGCGATCGAAGGCGCAATTCTCGGCATACGCTCAATTGCCGTATCCCAGGCATATGACTGGGACGTGAAAGCGGAACCGAACTTTTCTATCGCAGAAACTCATGCACCGGAATTGTTCGCCAGGCTCATTGATTTTCAACTGCCGCCATACACGCTGCTGAACGTGAATTTTCCAGCCTGTGCACCGGAAGCGGTCAAGGGCTTGAAAGTCACAGTTCAGGGGCATCACGAACAAAGCGGACTTTCCATTGACGAACGTCAGGATGGACGTGGCTATCCTTACTACTGGCTTCGGTTCCGCGAGCGGGGCAAATCCGTTCTTGATAATTCCGATCTGCAGGCAATTGTCGATGGCTATGTATCCGTTTCACCGCTACGCATAGATTTGACGGCGCATGATCTGGTCGGTCACCTTGCCGAGGCACTGGCCTAAAGTCCGCAGAGAGGAAGAGCGCATGGCGGGAACGCCGCCTGGCGAAGAACAGACGATGCGGTCATCCGCTTTGCCGGATGAGGCGGAGGCGCGCGCAGCGCTGGTGCTTTCGTTGCGCCGACAGGGTGTTGGAGCCCGGGACGTTCTTTCGGCTATTGAACGCGTTCCAAGGCGCCTATTCCTGCCTGCGCGGCACCACAGCCTCGCCTATGAAGACGTGACTCTTCCGATTGAATGCGGACAAACCGTCTCCTCTCCATCGCTTGTTGCATTCACCGCGCAGGCTTTGGACGTGTCTCCTGAGCATGCCCTTCTCGAAATAGGCACAGGCTCAGGATACCAGTCTGCAGTTTTGGCGCATTTGACGGAGAGAGTGGAGACCGTCGATCGGTTTGCCACGCTTGCCGACCTTGCAAGACGACGGTTTGCGGCTTTGAAACTTGATAACGTGACAGCTCGGCAAGGCGACGGGTTCGAAGGTTTGAAACAAAAAGGCCCCTTCGATCGTATCGTTGTGACCGCCGCTATACCCTCGGTTCCTGACAACTGGGTCCAGCAACTCAAGCCGGGTGGTATTCTGATCGCACCTGTCGGTCAATCCATGCAGCCCCAGTCATTGATCAGGTTTGTGAAGACGGAAAGTGTGATGACGGCGGAAACCTTGATGCCCGTCAGAACCGTCATGCTTCAACCGGGGGTCGCACAGCGACTCTAGCCGCGGATCGTATCATCGAACTCACAGTCAGGAGTGCGAATCTCGGGGAGGATTCGGTGCCCGATTTACTATAATCTCCCACACCGGGCACATTGTTGAATCAAAAAAGTCAAAGAAATTGGCGGGTTTGGTCGCAATCGCCAGGTGTCTTTAGTCTTTATAAACCTTACTGGCGTCTACTCTTAACCATAGCAGCCACAGTTAGCGTTATGAGTTAAGGCGATGAAAAAGCGGATGCGTACCCTCCGCGGGGATCTACTGGGAAAAGCGGCCACAATATCTTTGATCGCGGTATCCCTTGCAGGTTGTTCCAGTGCGGTTGAGCGTTTTGGAGAACCTCCGTATTATACGGGAAACACGGAAAACCAGCGTGAGATCCTGAACGGCGCGCCAAAGCAGCCGACCTATCAGGACATTGCCAACGGGCCTGGCGGAACCACCGCAGGGCTTCCGCAGGCAAGCACAGCGCCAGTGACGACCGGATCAATTCCCAAAAAGTCTTCGGACATCCAGTCAGCACCGCTGCCGGCGCCTACACAGTCTGCCGTCGTGCAGCCAGCGCCTGTACAGGCCGCTCCGGTTGCCGCGGCTCCGGCACCTGAAACAGTTAACGCAACAAACGCAAAAAGCTGGAAAGGCTGGACTTCGGCCGGCGGAACCAGGGTCAATGTTCGCCAGGGCGACAACCTGAATTCGATCGCTCGGCGCTATGGCGTGCCGGTTCAAGCGCTTGCTTCCGTCAACGGGATAGACAATGCCGATCAGGTTCGTCCTGGTCAGAGCATCGTCATACCGACTTATGTCTATTCCGATCGAAACGGTCTTGCGAGCGCTACCGAAGGTGAGAGCGGCAAGGTCAAATTGCCGAAGGTCAGCAGGAACGAAACTGTTGTCACCGGTTCGGTCTCTACAAATTCGGGAGCGGCCCCTCGACCGGTTCGCAAACCGTTCAGGCAGCCGACATTCACGCAGATAAGCACCACGGAAACCATCGTCGAGGACGTTGACGTCATTCGTGTCAGTACGCTACCGAAACGCAAACCCGCCGCTTCGGGGCGCCCGGTCACGACTGCATCGATTTCAACGGACTCCAGGAAACAGGTAGCTGCTACGCCGACGGCACCGGTCCAAAAGGTTTCGCTTCCGCAACCTGCCTTGACCCAAGAACCGCGGCCGACAGAACCGATCAAGACGCCGACCGTCGCAAGCCTCAAGCAGGATGCCGACGTTTCCAGCGAAAAATTCCGTTGGCCGGTGCGTGGCCGGATCATCTCCGACTTCGGCTCCAAACCCGGCGGAGGCAAGAACGAGGGCGTGAACCTTGCTGTGCCGGAAGGCACTCCGGTCAAGGCCGCCGATGATGGCACCGTGATCTACTCGGGCAATGAGCTTAAAGGCTACGGCAATCTCGTTCTGGTCAGGCATAGCGAAGGCTGGGTTTCGGCTTACGCGCATAACAGCGAACTGAAAGTCAAGCGCGGCGACACGATCCGGCGCGGCGACGTGGTGGGTCTTGCCGGTGCTACGGGGTCGGTCAACCAGCCCCAGGTGCACTTCGAACTGCGCAGGGGCAACAAGCCAGTCGATCCGCTGAAGCATCTGCCACAGCGCTAGGTCTTGCGTCACACACGAGAAAAAGCCCGGCAATGCCGGGTTTTTTCATGTCAGAGCCTTGCCGAGACGGCCGGCAAGATCCTGTATGTACTGATAGGCGACCCGTCCTGAGCGGCTGCCGCGGGTCGTGGACCATTCCAGCGCCTGCGAGCGCATGTCATCTTCGGGAATTTCCAGTCCGTAGTGAGCGGCATACCCACGCACCATGTCGAGATAGTCATCCTGGCTGCATTTGTGAAAGCCGAGCCAGAGACCGAAACGGTCGGACAGGGAGACTTTTTCCTCAACTGCTTCTGCCGGATTGATCGCGGTCGAGCGTTCGTTCTCGATCATGTCGCGGGGCAACAAATGTCGACGGTTTGATGTTGCATAGAAAATGACGTTTTCCGGTCGTCCTTCGATGCCGCCTTCCAGAACAGCCTTGAGCGACTTGTAGGACGTATCATCATTGTCAAAACTGAGATCGTCGCAAAAGATGATGAACCGGAAAGGTGCGGAGCGGATCAACGCCATGAGCTTCGGCAACGATTCGATGTCTTCCCGGTGTATTTCAATAAGTTTCAGACTGCTCGAATCGTCTTCCCGGTTGATCGCCGCATGCGCAGCCTTCACCAATGACGATTTACCCATGCCGCGCGCGCCCCACAAAAGGGCATTGTTGGCCGGGAGCCCGTCCGCGAACCGTCTGGTGTTGTCGAGCAACAGGTCTCGAACATGGGAAACGGCACACAGCAGTGCAATATCGACACGGTTTACTTTCTCCACCGCGTGCAGGTCGCCCGGCTCGGGAATCCAGACAAAGGCCTCGGCGGCAGACCAGTCAGGCTCCTTCGCACTGGCCGGTACGGCGCGGCTGACGAGTTCAATCAGGGAATCGAGTTTGGCGTTCAATGCGGCAAGGTCGTTTTGCGCACTCATAATTCTTGCAACCCCAGTCAAAAAGGCCCATTTGAGAGCCTGAAACGTGTTGCGAGAGCAGTAGCATGGGGCAGGTAGCGCGAAAACGCCAGTTATTCCCATACCGGTACGCCGGAATCGGCTTGCAACGCTTGAAATGAGGCGCGCCGCCGTTATAGTCCGCGCGACCAGAATTCAGAGCGTTTTGTCAGCGTTCCAAGCGGAACGCCGGCTGAAAGACGCCCCTTAGGAGAGTTGAATGTTGATCACCCCAGCGTATGCGCAGTCCGCCGGAGCCATGGGTCCGGGATTCCTGATTCAGATCCTGCCCTTCGTGGCCATTTTCGCGATCATGTATTTCCTGATCATACGGCCGCAAAGACAGCGCATGAAACAACACCAGGAGATGGTTGCCAACCTGCGTCGCGGTGACACCATTGTGACCACCGGCGGACTTATCGGCAAAGTCGCGAAGGTGGTAGACGATAGTGAATTGCAGGTCGAACTGTCTGAAGGCATCAAGGTCCGCGTTGTGCGATCCATGATTCAGGAAGTGCGCTCCAAGTCCGAGCCAGCCAAAGACAATTCCTGAGGTGCAACGGTACCGTATCGATCTTGTTGCCAGGCCGGCGCGTTATCGGCCTGGCTGTTTTTAAGGCTCTGTCATGCTTCATTTCGCTCGCTGGAAAATCGTGCTGATCGTGCTTGTGGTTGCCGCAGGTATTCTCACGACGCTGCCGAATTTCTTTACCGCCAAACAACTCGAGAGCTGGCCGGACTTCCTGCCGAAGAACCAGATGGTTCTTGGGCTCGATCTGCAGGGTGGCGCTTATCTGCTCTATGAAGTGGATCAGAAAAAATACATCGAAGATCGTTTTAAGGCGCTTGAAGGCGAAATTCGGGACGTTCTGCGGGAAAACCCGAGAATTGGCTATACAGGCCTGGACGCTCGACCGGAGTCCGCGCAAGTCAGAATTCGGGATCTGACACGCCTGGATGAGGCAAGGGAGCGTCTTTCGCCACTGGTAAATCCTCTTGTTTCCAGCTTGTTTGGAGGTCAGCCGGTCGACGAGTTCGATTTGAGCGTCGATGACAATGGACTGGTCCGGTTTACCTATTCAGAGGCAGGCCTGGACAACAGGCTTCAGTCGATCGTCCAGCAATCCATCGAAGTCATCCGCAAACGTGTTGACGAGCTCGGCACGACCGAGCCGAATATTCAACGGCAGGGGACAGACCGGATCCTGGTGGAAGCGCCGGGTGAGGGAGATCCTGAACGCCTCAAGGATCTTATCGGTGAAACCGCGAAACTGACATTCCATCTGGTCGACAGAAACATGACGGGTGAACAGGCGCTTCAGAGCCGCCCGCCGGTGGGCACATCGGTGTTCATGTCAGTTGACGATCCTCCCATTCCCTATCTCTTGCAAACCAAACCCTTGTTGGGTGGGGAAGACCTTGTCGACGCGCAGGTTGCCTTTGGCCAGAATACCAACGAACCGGTTGTGACCTTCCGCTTCAACCAGTCGGGGGCTCGGGAATTTGCGCGGGTCACGACAGAAAACGTCAATTTCCCCTTTGCAATTCTCCTGGACGATGAAGTCATCTCGGCGCCCGTGATCAGAGAGCCGATCCTGGGTGGGTCAGGTCAGATTTCCGGAAACTTTACTGTCGAAGGTGCGAATGATCTCGCAATACTGCTGCGTGCTGGCGCGCTGCCTGCACAATTGACAGTGATTGAGGAACGGTCGATCGGACCTGGCCTCGGAGCCGACTCGATCGAAGCTGGTAAACTGGCATCGATCATTGCCGGTGCAGCTGTGATCGTATTCATGATCCTTGCCTATGGCCGGTTCGGCGTCATTGCCGACCTGGCGCTTGCCACCAACATTTTCCTGATTTTCGGTGCGTTGACGGTCCTTCAGGCGACACTCACCCTTCCGGGAATTGCCGGTATCGTCCTGACGATCGGCATGGCGGTGGATGCAAACGTGCTGATCTTCGAGCGAATACGCGAGGAATCAAGGGCTGGTCGCTCGGTGATCTCGGCGATTGATGCCGGCTACAGCCGTGCGCTCGGTACAATTCTTGATGCCAATATCACCACGCTCATAGCGGCCGTGATCCTTTTCCAACTTGGATCCGGACCGGTTCGCGGATTTGCCGTCACGCTTGCGATCGGCATTTTCACGACAGTTTTCTCGGCATTCACGTTCAGCCGGTTGCTGGTGGCGCTCTGGATACGCCGCCGTCGTCCATCCGCGTTGCCGATCTGATCCGGGAGAAATAAGAAATGCTATTAAGACTCGTTCCGGACAACACCCACATCAAGTTCATGTGGTTGCGGAAATTCAGCTTCCCGCTGTCCATACTCCTTGTAATCGCTTCGCTTGCAGGCTTTTTCACCGTTGGTATGAACTACGGGATCGACTTCAAGGGCGGGACCATCATCGAGATCAAGACTGATGGGCCTGCCGATATCGGTGCCATCCGTTCCGAATTGTCTGCCCTCAATCTCGGTGATGTTCAGGTTCAGGAATTCGGTGCATCAGACGATATCTTGATCCGTGTCGAGGAACAGCCAGGCGGCGAACTCGCGCAGCAATCGGTGGTTCAACGTGTCCGCACCATATTTGCTGATGACAACGTAGACTTCCGCCGCGTTGAAGTTGTCGGGCCCAGGGTATCGGGTGAATTGGCGCAGGCCGGCGCGATTGCTGTAGGTGCCGCGCTTTTTGCCATCCTGATCTACATCTGGTTCCGCTTTGAGTGGCAGTTCGCTGTTGGGGCGATCCTGACGACGGCAAACGACGTCGTGATCACAGTGGGACTGTTCGTTCTGCTTCAGCTCGACTTTTCTCTCTCCAGCATCGCCGCTGTTCTGACGATTATCGGGTATTCACTCAACGACACCGTGGTCGTCTACGACCGCATCAGGGAAAACTTGCGCAAATACAAGAAACGGCCGCTGGCGGACATTCTGGATCAGTCCATCAACGAGACCCTGTCGCGGACAACGATGACATCGGTCACGACACTCCTGGCCCTGATTGCGCTCTATGTTTTCGGTGGTGAGGTCATTCAGTCGTTCACGCTCGCGATGATCTTCGGCATCGTGATTGGAACCTACTCGTCGATCTTCCTGGCAGCTCCTTTGCTTATCCTGCTCAACCTTCGTCCGGACGCCTTGTCCCGAAATGATGGCGATGATGAAAAGGAAGCCAAGGCGAACGCGACTGTTTAAGGATCTTTCCAGATGGAAATCCGGAAAGCTCATTTTCCCGGCAGGGCGCCAATTGATGCCTACGGCGACGGTGGCTTCAGATTTGCGAACATGTCCCACCTGGGGTCGCTGTTATGCGTCCCCAGTGGGATCTATGGTTGGAACATAGGTGATCCGGCCGAATTCAGCGATGAAGCTTTCCAGCGTGTCTTCGAAGAACATGCAGACATCGAGGTGCTGCTCGTGGGAACCGGCAAGGATTTGCGTCCGCTTCCGGCGGACCTGAAATTCCGGTTCCGCGAAGTCGAAATCCTGGCAGACCCCATGTCAACGGGAGCGGCAGTTCGGACATTCAATGTTCTCCTGTCCGAGGACCGGGCAGTGGCAGCGGCTTTATTGGCGGTAGACTGATCCGGTTTTCAAACCATATGGGCGCCTATGACCACCGATGATGACTATGCCGCCGATATTGTTCGCCAGTACGACAGGGACCGTTATCTCGCGACGTTGCTGGCTCCGGAGGCGCAAAGACCGGCTTTGATGGCGCTTTTTGCATTCAATGCGGAAATTGCGCGCATTCGCGAAGTCGTGTCGGAGCCATTGCCCGGTGAAGTGCGCCTGCAGTGGTGGCGTGATCTGCTGGAGGGAACGGAGCACGGAGCCGTAGCATCCAATCCGGTCGCCAATACGCTCACACAGACGATCGCGACGTACAGATTGCCGCGCCCGGGGCTTTTGGCGATGACAGAGGCAAGAATTTTCGATCTCTATGATGATCCGATGCCGAGCCTGAATGATCTGGAAGGATATCTCGGTGAAACGGTTTCCGGTTTGATCCAGCTTGCCTGTCTTGTTCTCAACAATGGCAGGGATCCGGGAACTGCCACCGCGGCCGGACATGCCGGTGTCGCCTATGGTCTGACGGGTCTGATGCGCGCCTTGCCGTGGCACGCGTCGCGTCGACAGATGTTTTTGCCCAACGATATTGTTTCCAGGCATGGTCTTGATCCGGAAAGTGTTTTTCAGGGAAAAATTTCACCGCAATTGAGATCCGTTCTCAGGGAACTGGCTGAACACGTTCGGCATCACCTGAAACGTGTGAGACAGGTTGCCGACACTATACCCGAAGAGTGCAGCAACGCCTTCCTGCCACTGGTGCTAGTGGAACCATTCCTGAAAAAACTTGAAGCTCCGGATTTCGACCCCTTGCAGGAAATTGCCGAGATATCTCAGCTCAGGCGACAGTGGATATTGTGGCGTGCCTCTACGAAACCCCTGCTGCGTCTTTGAGGCAGACAAATATCTGGCTTGTCTGAATTTGCGTTATTCAGCTGCCAACTTCGTGAGCCCAAGTCCGGACATCCAGTCAGAAAAATCCGCTTTCGCGCGATTGGTCATCGCAAGCTTCTTGGCCTTTGCCTTTTCCTTGCCTTTGAACCGTTTGCCTTCCTCATCCCGTGTCGGTGCCTCGATAGGGGGGAATAACCCGAAATTGACGTTCATTGGCTGGAAGGATTTTGGTTTTCCGGCACCGTCCTCGCGCAGGATGTGTCCGCCGGTGATATGGCCAAGAAGAGCCCCCATGGCCGTCGTCTCAGGTGGCGCAACGATGGCCTGGTCGCGAACGTCCATGACCGCAAAAAGTCCGGCCAGACAGCCGACACTGGCAGATTCCACATACCCTTCGCAACCGGTGATTTGACCGGCGAACCGCAAGCGCGGATCCGATTTCAGGCGCAACGTGTTGTCGAGCACTTTTGGCGAGTTCAGGAACGTATTGCGATGAAGTCCGCCCAACCGCGCAAACTGGGCACTTTCGAGCCCGGGAATCATGCGGAAGATGTCGGCTTGCGCGCCATATTTCAGTTTGGTCTGAAAACCGACCATATTGTAAAGTGTGCCGAGCGCGTTGTCCTGGCGTAGTTGAACGACCGCATATGCCTTGACATCCGGATCGTGTGCGTTGGTCAGCCCCATCGGTTTCATCGGGCCATGTCGGAGGGTCTCCCGTCCCCTGGAGGCCATGACCTCAATTGGAAGGCAGCCATCGAAATAGGGCGTGTTGGCTTCCCATTCCTTTAAATCTGCAGAGTCTCCCGCCAGCAAGGCATCTATGAAGGCTTCGTATTGATCCTTGTCCATCGGACAATTGAGATAATCCTTGCCCGTTCCTCCGGGACCAACCTTGTCGTACCGGGACTGGAACCATGCCTTGTTCAGATCGACCGAGTCGAAATGGACAATCGGGGCGATGGCATCGAAGAAGGCGAGGGCGTCCTCTCCCGATTTTTCCAGAACGGCTTGAGAAAGTGCCGGGGAAGTCAGAGGACCCGTTGCAATGATTACCTTTTCCCAGTCTTCCGGCGGAAGTCCGGCAATTTCCTCTCGTTCGATCCGAATGCGTGGATGCGTATTCAACGCCTCGGTAACCGCATTTGAAAATCCGTCTCGATCGACTGCGAGTGCACTGCCTGCAGGAACCTGATGGGCATCGGCCGAAGCCATGATCAGTGATCCGAGCTGGCGCAATTCATGATGAATCAGTCCAACCGCATTCTGTTGTGAATCGTCTGACCGGAACGAGTTGGAACAGACCAGTTCGGCAAGACCTTCTGTCTGGTGGGCGTCGGTCTTTCGTACCGGTCGCATCTCATGCAGTACGACCTCCAGCCCTGCCTCGGCGATCTGCCAGGCAGCCTCGGATCCGGCAAGGCCACCGCCAATAACGTGGATCGCAGTCATGATAATTCCTTGGGGCAGATGCCGGAAATCTCAAACAGCAACAAACTGTGAGACCATCCAGACAATAAGTTTGTGCCCTGATTACAGGGATTGGATGTTTGCCGCAACATCTTGCGGCACAGATCCAGCATTCGCGTCTTCATGTGTTCAAGGACGAAAACAACGCCAGTTTTTATGACAAGACATGTGGTGGACAATTGGCTGCCGGATAGTCTCTTGAATCAAAAAAAACGCCTGCCGGGGGAGGAGGATCCGGCAAGCGTTTTTGGTTGCTCTGCGATAGGTTCGCAGAGGGATTGCAGTTCAGGAGCTGGGAGGAGGATGCCCCCGAACCGCAAACTTGATTATTTTACAGACTGACGTGCGTAACGGGCGATATCGGAGCGGGCAATGCCCAGGTCGTCCAGTTCGCGGTTGGTCAGGTTGGAAAGTTCGCCATAGGTCTGACGGAAGCGTTTCCAGTTGTTGAATTTGCGTACAACGTTATCGATCATGGTTTAGGCCTTTCGCTATCTCATGGCCATGGCACCGCGGATCGGCGTCTGGCCCGTTCATCTCTTACAATCGCTATATAGGAAAATTGTGCATTGCGAAGAAGTGATTTTTTTGCGACTCTGATATGCAAAAAATGCAAGACAACAAGAAGTTAACGGTAGAGGAATTGTTTGACGCATAGCCACGGATCTGGCGCCGTATCGCATATGCGAAGACTATGCCGTGTGTGCTTGTTTTATTCGGGAATGTCTTTGAAACGTGTGTCTGAACAAACGAACGCCCGCCAGTGGGAGGAGGTACTGGCGGGCGTCGTTTCGACTGGCAGGGCTGGGAGGAGGATGCCCTGCGTGTCACACGTCCTTAGGCTGGGAGGAGGATGCCCTTGGACGCGATCTGGTATTCTTTAGCTGCTCAATCCGCGGCGGGCGACAAACTTGATGTCGCTCCGGGAAATGCCGAGATCCTGCAGTTCACGTGCTGACAGGCGGGACAATTCGTCGATCGCACGACGATAGTTTACCCAGCTGCTGTACTTACTACGCACATTGTCAAACATCTTGTTATTCCTTGATCAACACGGCGATGCCGCGCCTTTGTCTCTGTTGATCAAACATATAATTCACCAAGTGAATTAAAAGAAGTGCCATCTTTGCATGCCAGACATGCAAATGATGCAATGCAGCATTTTCATGGGATATGGTTAGGGCATATTCCGGAAATCGCTTACGTCGCATGCTTTTATAGATTTAGGTGCGATGCACAGAAATTCAAGAGGCGGAACCCATTGGGCTATTCCGCAGCATCGGAAGCTCTTTGCGGCCTGCGCTGCAAAAGTTCGCTCAAGAACTGTCCTGTGTAACTTGCCTGAACCTCTGCCACGTCCTCCGGACGACCCGTCGCGACCACGGCACCGCCACCATCACCGCCTTCCGGACCAAGATCGATTATCCAGTCTGCGGTCTTGATGACTTCGAGATTGTGCTCGATGACCAGCACCGAATTCCCCTGATCGACAAGTTCGTGAAGAACGTCGAGAAGTTTGGCGACATCATGAAAATGAAGACCCGTCGTCGGTTCGTCGAGTATGTATAGCGTGCGCCCGGTCGACCGTTTGGACAGTTCCTTGGCAAGCTTCACACGCTGAGCTTCGCCACCGGAGAGTGTCGTCGCCTGCTGACCGACCTTGATATAGCCGAGCCCGACACGCGCGAGCGTTTTCATCTTGTCACGAACAGCAGGAACCGCTGCGAAGAATTCTGCGGCCTCCTCAACGGTCATGTCGAGAACGCCCGCAATGGATTTTCCCTTGAATTCGACTTCCAGGGTCTCCCGGTTATAGCGTTTGCCCTTGCACACGTCGCAGGTCACATAAACGTCCGGCAGGAAGTGCATTTCGATCTTGATGACACCGTCACCCTGGCAGGCTTCGCAACGTCCACCCTTGACGTTGAAGGAAAAACGCCCTGGCTGATAGCCTCGAGCCTTGGCCTCCGGCATGCCGGCAAACCACTCTCTGATCGGTGTAAAGGCACCGGTATAGGTTGCCGGATTGGAGCGCGGTGTGCGCCCGATGGGCGACTGATCGATATCGATTACTTTATCCAGGACTTCCAACCCCTCAATACGATCATGCGGGGCAGGATTGTCTCTGGCGCCATTCAGACGGCGGGCGGCAGCCTTGAAGAGCGTGTCGATCAGGAATGTCGACTTGCCACCACCTGAGACACCGGTGACGCAGGTGAATGTGCCGAGAGGCACATCGACATCGATATCCTTGAGGTTGTTGCCTCGTGCGCCGCGGACAGAGAGTTTCCGTTTCTTGTTGATCTTGCGTCTGCCGTCCGGGCGCGAAATCATTCTCGCTCCGGAAAGGTATTCCCCGGTCAACGACCTTGTGTTGGCCATGATTTCTGCAGGACTGCCCTTCGCAACCACTTCACCGCCGTGCACGCCGGCACCCGGACCGACATCGACGACATAGTCTGCAGTCAGAACAGCATCTTCGTCATGTTCGACCACGATGACCGTATTACCGAGGTCCCGTAGATGTTTAAGTGTTTCCAGAAGCCGGGCATTGTCACGCTGATGCAGGCCGATGGAAGGTTCATCGAGGACATAAAGGACACCCGTCAGACCGGACCCAATCTGTGACGCAAGGCGGATGCGCTGGCTTTCTCCTCCTGAAAGCGTCCCGGAAGAACGGGACAGTGTCAGATACTCAAGGCCGACATCGTTTAGGAATTTCAAACGCTCACGGATTTCCTTGAGGATCCGTCCGGCAATTTCCGACTGTTTTTCATTCAGTTGGTCGGGCAACGTATCGAACCAGTCCCTGGCATGCCGGATCGAGTGTTCGGTCACTTCACCGATATGCTTTCCCGCGATCTTGACGGCCAGGGCCTCCGGTTTCAGACGGAAACCGCCACAGGCCGGGCAGGCATGGTCCGACTGGTACCTGGCCAGTTCTTCGCGGACCCAGGAAGATTCCGTTTCCCGCCAGCGACGTTCGATGTTGCCGATCACGCCCTCAAAGGTCTTTTCAGTGCGGTAACTGCGCACGCCGTCGTCATAGACAAATTCAACAAGTGTCTTGCCGGTTCCGTGCAGGATCGCATCTTGAACCTCTCCGGGCAGGTCTTTCCAGGGTGTCGACATCGTGACCTTGAAATGGCTGCAAAGCGCTTCCAGGGTCTGTGCATAATATGGGGAGGTGGACCCCGTCTTGGCCCAGGGCAGAACCGCACCTTCACGCAATGACAGCGAGTGATCCGGGACGACAAGGTCTTCTTCGAAGGCAAGTGTCGTTCCCAGGCCGTCGCACGTCGGACAGGCACCGAACGGATTGTTGAACGAAAACAGCCTCGGTTCGATTTCGGATATCGTGAAGCCGGATACCGGACATGCGAATTTTTCGGAAAAGATCAGACGTTCCGGATTGCCCTTTTCATCCGTCTTGTCTGCAAATTCGGCGATCGCGATACCATCGGCAAGTTTCAGGGCTGTTTCAAGGGAGTCTGCCAGCCGGCCCGAGATATCATCGCGTACGACAAGGCGGTCCACGACAACATCGATATCGTGTTTGTACTTCTTGTCGAGGGCAGGGGCTTCCGCGATTTCATGGAACGTTCCGTCGATCTTGACCCGCTGAAACCCCTTTTTCATGAGTTCGGCAAGTTCTTTGCGATATTCTCCCTTGCGTCCCCGTACCATGGGTGCCAGCAGATAGAGGCGGGCGCCTTCCTCCAGTTCCATGACCCGGTCGACCATCTGACTCACGGTCTGGCTTTCGATCGGCAGGCCGGTGGCCGGCGAATAGGGGATGCCGACACGGGCAAAGAGAAGCCTCATGTAGTCATAGATTTCGGTGACGGTCCCCACGGTCGAGCGCGGGTTGCGCGACGTCGTCTTCTGTTCGATGGAAATTGCCGGCGAAAGTCCGTCGATCTGGTCGACATCCGGCTTCTGCATCATTTCCAGAAACTGCCTTGCGTAGGCCGACAGGCTCTCCACGTACCGTCGTTGTCCTTCGGCGTAGATTGTGTCAAAGGCGAGAGACGACTTGCCCGATCCGGACAGACCGGTCATGACGATCAAGCGGTCGCGCGGCAAATCAAGATCCACCCCCTTGAGATTGTGCTCTCTGGCGCCGCGAATGCTGATCACTTTTGTCGGATCCGTAGTTCGAGACTCGTCCGGGCGAGTGCCGTCATTTGTCGACATTCTTGATTTTCCTGCGAAACATGCAGCAAGCCGAACGCCTGCCGCTGGTCTATCTGCATTGAGGGTTGGTGATCCCGAACCCGTCTGTCATTTTCCCGATATAGCAGCTAACCGCGTAACATCCAGTCGGGTGAATTGGTCATCGGATGGAAACACGCATATTTGCTCAGTTCGATTGCAACTTTTTTATAGAAGTGATAAGAACAAAACAAGTACATATAACGGAAAAAAACGGTTGTCGACGGCATTGTATCTCGATTTTCAGGTGGTGTGGAACGATGAACGAGGTGTCGGTTGCGAAAACGGCACAAAATTCCGCGATTTCATGCGCATCAATTCCTTTGCCTTGTGGAAAATGGGTGCACGTGAACGAAAACATGGGCGAAACGGTTGGAGTGCCGCTACGGTTCTGCTTTCTAGCGCCAAGGCGGGCAGAATGGTTCCGTTAAAACAAGTTCCGGAAACAATCGCGGAACCGGAATAGCTGCGAGAACAAACAGGAGTGCAGGATGGCGGGTAGCGTCAACAAAGTCATTTTGGTCGGCAACTTGGGTGCTGATCCGGAAATTCGCCGGACACAGGATGGCAGGCCTATCGCCAACCTGCGTATTGCCACATCTGAATCCTGGCGGGACCGAAACAGCGGCGAGCGCCGGGAGAAAACCGAATGGCATCGCGTGGTCATCTTCAATGAGGGACTTTGCAAGGTCGCAGAGCAATACCTGCGCAAGGGCTCCAAGATCTACCTGGAAGGTCAGCTCCAGACGCGCAAGTGGCAGGACCAGTCCGGTCAGGACCGTTATTCAACCGAGGTCGTGCTGCAGGGATTCAATTCGAATCTGACGATGCTCGACGGGCGTGGCGAAGGCGGTCAGTCCGGCGGCCTTCCTGATTACGGCAATGAATCCCAGGGCGGCGGCGGCGGCGGCGGAAGTTTCGGCGGTGGCGGCCATGGCGGCGGTTCCGGTGGCGGCGGATTTGGCGGATCCGGTGGCGGTGGTGCCGGTCCGATGGACGACGAAATCCCGTTCTAGGGCATGTTTTCGGCCTGGAGCCTTCGGTCAGATGGCTCCGGGCGGCACATTGTTTTCAGTCTCCGTATTCCGGATAGCAGGGTGTTCCAGGAACCTCGTCGAGACCGTAATACGCGTCTGAAGTTCCCAGCCCGCAATGATAGACCGCCTCCTCAGCGCGCGTATCTCCACCCCGACCGGGCGCACCATTTACATGGGCAAGCTCATGGATGATCGTTGCAAGGACAGTCCAGCGGCCCATCCTGAAAGCGCTGTCCGCAATACCTATTTCGCCGGAGGCAGAATACGTTTTGCCGTAGAACGGTGTTGCGATACCCGGCCCGTAATTCACCCAGATGCTGCTGTCGTTTATCAGGTCGGTGAGCGTTCTGCTGTTCGGCAGTGAGCGGAAATAGTCGTCGCAGCTCAGGTTTCCAGCAACCATCTTGAACAATTTGCTCCGGCACCATTTCAACTGGTCGTGTTGTGGCGCGCTGAATTCAACGAATCCGGCCTGGGGCGAAACGTGATCCCCGATGTTGAATTGAAACGGCATTCGCTGCGCTCCGGATAATAATGTTCGGTTTTGTACTCACGTTCCTAGTTTTAACAGCGCCGCGTGGCCGTGATGAACATCACGGGTGAGAGCTTTTTTGTTGGCACTAAGTTATTCATACAATTTAAAAAAATGATCTACCGAACACAGGGGATATTCTCTTAGAGACAAAATCGTCACACTGAATTGAATTTAAAAGGTGTGAATGACGCTTGCCCTTAACCCCCTGATCAAGCCTGTTATAGTATTAACCAGTTTGCTTCTTGCGTTTCGCGTCACAGTTCCAGCAAAGATGTGCGGAGTTGAGCCGGAAACCGATGCAAGAAGAAGGTGCGGAAGGACGGTCTTCCGGGCGATTTCTTGACGGCAGAGAGGATGTGGTGTCCGGCTGAATGGGCAACGGATCTGACATCAGGCCGACTTTTGACTTGTGGGTTTAGGCAATGCAGGCAAGCGATATGAAACAAGACGTGCGCGTGAACGGGTTCCATGAAACGGACACTGGAAACCACTTCCGAACGGCGATGAAAAACTCGATCAAGGCCTGTCTCATGGCGTCGGTGCTTGCAACGGGGTTCGGTGTCGCAAGCACCGAACACGCCGCCGCTCAGGGACTGTTTCAGCGCCTGTTCAATCCTGAAAATCATCGCAGGCAGCAGGAACGCCAGAAGCAGGAGCAGCTGCGTAAAAAGGCCGCCACGGTGAAAGTGTCCGCACCGCGCTATCTCAACTACACACCCGACAAGTGGAAAGTTGTTTCGCTCGCACCGCTTTCTGAAAAGAAAACCGCAGAGATCAAGCCGGCAGGCGCGAGCGTCGAGCCTGCCGACACGACAACGGTGGAAAGAGACATTGTTCCGGTCGAACCCGTCGTGCTTACGAACTTCGACCGCGCACGCCCGGCACTCAAGGAACTGTCCCTGACTGTTTTGCCGGAAGTCGGAGAAGCGTTGATCGCCTATTACAGGGAACATCCAGATTTTGTCTGGGTGAAAGACGGACAAGCAACACCCAAGGCCGAGCAGATGCGCAAGGCCATGGCGGCGACTGGCAAATTCGCACTCGTCCCGGAAGATTATTTTGTTGCGCCCCCAGCTGTTTCAGGTCTCGACGCGGCTGAAAAAGAAGCTGCGTTGATGCGGTTTGAAATGGAACTGAGTGCGGCGGCGATGACCTATGTGCTGGACGCAACGCGCGGCCGGGTCGACCCGAACAGAATTTCGCAATACCATGATCTGCCGCGACACGATGTTGATCTGGTCGGCGCCCTCTCGGATCTCGAAAAAGCAGCAGACGTCCCGGAAGAACTGGCTGGCCATCAGCCGCAGAACGAGCATTTCCGCAAGCTGACTGCAGAACTGGAACGGCTGAAATCGGAAGATGAGGATGCCGGGCAGATTGTCATCGCACCAGGGACATTCCTGAAAGCCGGCAAATCCAGCCCGGAAATGAAGAATATCGTTGCTGCGATTGCAAAAAACGGATCGCAGGACCTGCTGACTGTACATGCCGAGACGCTTTCAGCCTACGATGACAGCGATCTTTATTCCCCGGAATTGATTGCACTTGTTAAGGCCTTTCAGAAGGAGGCTGACCTGACGCCGGACGGGATCGTCGGAAAAAACACGATCAATGCCCTGGTCGGAGAGACCAACGCTGCCAAGATCGCCAAGGTGGAACTTGCGATGGAGCGCAGCCGGTGGATCCCGGAGGAACTCGGCGCGCGCAAGGTGTTCATCAACCAGGCTGCATTCACGGCGACCTACACGGCCCCGGGTGAGGACCCGTTGTCCATGCGGGTGGTCGTTGGTAAAAAGTCAAACCAGACAAACTTCTTTTACGACCAGATCGAGGTCGTAGAGTACAACCCGTACTGGGGGGTGCCATACTCGATCATCGTCAATGAAATGTTGCCGAAACTCGCACGTGACCCGTCCTATCTCGACCGCGCCGGATACGAAGTCACGACACCAAGAGGGCGGAAGGTCTCTTCGGCGTCGGTGGACTGGTATGCAGTCGCCGCCAAACAGCAATCCATCAATGTACGTCAGTATCCCGGCCGTTCGAATGCTCTCGGCGCTGTCAAAATTCTGTTCCCGAACGAGCATCATATTTACATGCACGACACGCCGTCGAAAAACCTCTTCAACAAGGATGTACGTGCTTTCAGCCACGGTTGTATCAGGCTGCACGACCCTCAAGGCATGGCCGCCGCTGTCCTTGGAAAGTCGAAGGACTACGTAGCGTCAAGGATTGCCGAGGGGCAAAACGAGCAGGAACAGGTAACAGGCGATATTCCTGTTTATGTTTCCTACTTCACCGCATGGCCGGAGCAGGAAGGCAGCGGGATCGCCTACTACTCTGACATCTACGACCGCGACCGCCACTTGCTGAAAGCGATCGGAAAGACCGAGGCAGCGCGGGAAAAGGCCAGAAACGCGAGCTGAGAAAAAATCGAACGACCAGACATGAAAACGCCGGGCAACGCGCCCGGCGTTTTCATTTACTCATGATTGGCCTGAAAGACAGGAATTCAGTGAGGCTGACAGGCTGGACAGAAGTTCAGGATAAAGGTCCGCCCCGTTGTCAAGTTCCGTACCGAGAGGATCGAGCGTTCCCTTGCGGGCATCGCTTCCCTCCAGGACGACATCGACCAGTTTCGCATCGAATTGTGGCTCCTGGAAAACACAGGTCACGGACAGATCCTTGATCTGATCCTGTATTTCGGCAACCCTGCTGGCACTGGCGACGGTTTCCGGCGAAATTGTTATCGCGCCGCTTGCTTCGAAATCGAAGTGATGTTCGAAATGATGGTAGGCGTCATGGAAAACGACAAATTTCTTGCCTTCGACAGGCTTTAGCGTCTCTGCGATTTTCGTTTCCAGCGTTTCAATACGTTCTGCAAATGCGGCTGCATTCTTCTTGTAGATTTCGGCATTGTCCGGGTCAGCCTTGGCAAGCGTTTCTGCCATGACAGCAGCAATGGCAATTCCATTGTCCGGGTTCAGCCAGATATGCGGGTCCATTGCGCCTTCGTGATCATGACCGTGTTCGTCAGCATGGCCTGCATCCGCATGTTTTTCGTGCTCGTGCTCACTATCATGGGCGTGTTCGGAATGCGCATGTTCCTTTTCAGCACCTTCATGCTCATGTTCGTCATGCTCTTCGTGTTCGTCATGGTCCTTGTGATCCGCATGCTCACTATGGTCGCCGTGATCCTCATGATCCGCGTGTTCATCATGACCATCATGCTCTTCGTGATCAGCGTGTTTTTTGTGCTCATCGTGATCTTCATGCGACGCATGATCCTCATGATCTCCATGATCATGAGAGTCAAAATTGGCACCTTCGCGATAGGGAAGATGATCCATATTGGCCACATCCATCAGTTCAACGGTAGTTGCATCGGCAGCCATGGCGCTGATGGGCTTTGCAAGCGAAGCAGAGAGGGACGGTCCTATCCAGAAAACGACGTCGGCTCCCTGCAGCAGGAACGCCTGGGACGGCTTGAGCGCGAAGCCGTGCGGCGAGGCAGCGCCATCGATGATGATGTGCGGCTTGCCGACACCTTCCATGACCGCCGAGGCGATCGAGTGGAGCGGCTTGATGGTCGTCACGACATTAGGCGCTTCGGCATGTGCAGACATGGTCGTTGCCGCAAGCGCGAAGGATCCGGCGATTGCGGTTTGTGCAAGCAAGCGCTTTGAATTGCGAACGGGATTTGAAATCATGATAAAAGAGGCCATTCGGGAAGGTGTCCGGTGGATGTAATTTTATAACGCGTAACTTTATAACGTTCACATATCATCCACGCAAGCGTCTTTCAGGGTCAGGTCGGGAAGGGAATGTGGGAATGGTCAAGATGGCAGATCAACACGTGGCAGAGTTGAATATCGCTCGTCTCAAGCACGACATTAACGACCCGCGGATTGCTGATTTCGTCAACAACCTCGACCGTGTGAATGCCGCCGCTGAACGCAGTGACGGCTTCATCTGGCGTCTTGAGCTTGATGCCACCGCGACAGACGTGGTCGTGATGAATGATCCGCACATCATTGCCAACATGTCGGTATGGAGAGATATCGATTCACTGGAGCGATTTGTATTCCAGACGATCCACAAGCGCATTTATGCACGCAAGGCGGAGTGGTTTGATGCCATGGATAAGATGCACTTCGTCATGTGGCCGGTGTCCGCCGGGCACAAACCGGATTTGAATGAGGCCCTGGCAAGACTTGAGATGCTCAACACCCAGGGCGCATCTGACGAGGCATTTGGTTGGGACTACGCAAAGTCGTCCGGCCTCTGGAGAACTGAGTCGTGTGATAGTTCCGCCGCCTGACGATCGAAAGTCTGGACGATGGGAAGCGAATGGCCGCTTTGGGGAGCGTTCATCCGGGGACAGTACGGCCTGAACCACAGGCATGTCGGGTCCCCTCATGCACCGGACACCGCCATGGCGCTCAAACATGCACGCGATGTTTACACCCGCAGAAAGAAGAACGTCTCCATCTGGGGTTGTCCCATCCTTCCGGATGACCACCTCCGATGAGGTTTTGGATCCATACAAAGGACATGGTCTCAGGAAGGTCTACCCCATCCCAGTTTCAGGGAGGCCTTGATGCCGGCGCGCCCCCTTGAGGCAAGGAAGAAATGAAACACCGGCCTGGTCATGTTCAACACCATTGACAGAACCAACGACGACGACACCTCAGTTGCTCCTCCATGAGACTTGTGTGTCCTGCACATCGTGCTGACTTTCTAACGAGTTGATTCAGCAGATGTTTACTTTAAGGGCGCACAGTTCTCACCATAGGTACCGAGTGATAGTAGAGCGTCATGTTTTCCCGAAAATCCGCCAAGCAAGATTATTCCCTGGACATGCCCCTGGAACTGGAAGACGGGCCGCCGCCCTTCGCCTACAGGCGCATCCTGCAGGTGCTGTCTCTTGGAGCTGCCGCCTTTCTCGGCTGGTCCATCGTTGGGCAGGTACGTGAGGTTGCCAAGGCTTCGGGCGAAATTGTCCCTGCCGGCAAGATTCAGACCGTCGGCCATCTTGAAGGCGGCATCGTTGCAGAAGTTTTAGTTGAAGAAGGGCAACTGGTCGAAAAGGGAACACCCCTTGTCCGGCTGCAGGAAGCCGCAACCTCAAACGACCTTGAAAAAGTCCGCACCAGGCTCCAGTTCCTTGCGCGAGAAGAACAACGCCTAACGAACTACTCTCGGGAAGAGAAGAACGGAGACCCGAGGTTTTCCGGCGACTTCGATTTCAGCGAAGCGCAGCAGGCCGCTCTGGAAGCTCAAAAGAAGGCTATCGAGCAAGAGCAGCAGGCATTGAAGGCTCGGATAAACGAAAAGGAAGCTGAACTGGCCAGTGTCCTTGAGCGAATCTCGTTTCAAAGGACGCAGGTAGAAATCGAGCAGGAAAAATTCGCAATTCAGGAGTCACTCTTTGATCAGGGATATACGTCCAAGCGGCGTTTCCTGGACGCAAAGTCAGCGCACCAGATCGCGCAGAGTGAACTCAGTGAACTTATCGGACGAAAAGGCCGGGCTGAGGCGCAACTGGCTGAAGCCAAGGCAAGCCTGGAACGTTTCATCGCGGTCGAAGCAGAAGAACTGGCGGAAGAACGCAGTCGGGTGGTTCAGGAACGCAGTGAACTGGCATTCGAGGCGGAAAAACAAAGAGACCGGTTTGACCGGCTATACGTCCGAGCGCCTGCCAGCGGTCATGTCAAGACGCTGAACCTCAAGGGTCCTGGCAGTGTCGTTGCTCCGGGCGATGTGGTCGCTGAAATCGTTCCAAGCGACAGTAACCTTGTAGCGGAAGTCCGGGTATCCCCCAGAGACATCGGGCATGTGGAAGTCGGCGACGAGGCGGAGATAGCCGTCACGACATTTGACCCGAACATTCAGGGGACGTTGAAGGGCGAAGTTTCTGTCGTGTCCGCATCAAGTTTCAGAGATGAATACGGCAACTATTATTTCAAGGCCAAGATTCCATTGTCGTCCAACATGATCGGCAAGGGGTCACAAGAAGAAACGATTTCACCCGGCATGGTTGTCGACGCCAAGATTGTCACCGGTTCGAAATCTGTCATGCAATACCTGTTGAAACCGGTCACGCGCGCCATCGGAGATCCGTTGAGCGAACGATAGTTCGACAAGTTTCCAAACCATGATTTGCTGAATTATGAACAAAGACCCCGCTCTCCTGGCGGGGTCTTGCGCAATCATATTGTATTTCAATCTTGAAGAAAGGATCTAACGTTCACCAGCGTATTTCTTCAATCTCTGCAAATTCGACCTTTGAACCATCGGTAAAGTCGATCGAGCCGACAGCGTCGTCTGAAAGTTCCAGACGACCGCTGTCCGTGTCGGTATTTTCAATCGACCCGCTGGTTATCGTAACAGTCCAGTCTGTCCCGTATTCTCCAGCAGATGTGACGCCGGGACCACCTCCGAGATCGATAACGTCGGTCCACGCACTTCCGGTACCGCCGTAGATGGCATCATTGCCGTCCCCGAGTCCGTGCATGAAAAGATCGGATCCATCTCCGCCATGGAGGCTGTCGTCATCAGCTCCGCCGATAATGATGTCGTTGCCGTCACCACCCATGATCGTATCCTGGCCGCCTTCGCCGAAGAGAAGGTCTTTACCTCCATTGCCAGTGATCTGGTCGGCTCCCGCAACGGATCCGCCTTCGATCCTGTCGTTGAAGTCACCCGTCTGGATCGTGTCATTACCGCCGACACCGTCGACGGAGTAGGACTGTCCGGACCGGCTGAAGTTTCCGCTTGCGAGACCGCCGGTAAAATCCTGATCATAGTCGCCGGAAACTGAAATGGAGAAGGTCTCGGACGCCTCGGAACCGTCAGTCGACTTGGCTGTGATCGTCAGATCGATAGACGACTCCACCTGGCTGTCAAAAAACGCATGGTCGGCGATGGTCACAACACCGTCGGAATCGATACTGAACCGGTCGTCACTGAGCGAGTAGGCGAGGGCACCTCCACCCGGGTTCATGGACGATACCGAAATGCCCACTTCAGTGCCGGCATCAGCCACTTCATGAATGGTGTTGCCGGTCGTGTTGGCGTCGGACAGCATCATGTCCGTACTCATCGAGAGGTCGCCCACCTGAACGTCGCCGTCGGCGAACCTGTAGTTTTCCACGTTGGAAACGGTATTGGTGCCGTCAGGCGATCCTGTACGCGTGTCGATTACGGTGTAGCTTCCATCACCGTTGTCGTAGATGTTGTAGTCACCCTGATTTCCGCTCAGAACCATGGTGTCCTTGCCAGCACCGCCATCAACCGTATCGTTGCCGCCGAAATTAAAAATGACATCCTCATTTTCAGTGCCGTTGATTGTGTCGTCACCACTCGTCCCGAGTTCTATACCGAGCGTTTCCTGATAGGACTCATTGTTTGCATCCGTCACCTGCACGGTCACGGTATCGCTGAGGGACGTCTTTGCATCGTGTTCGGACGTGGTTGAGATATCGCCGGAGGTCGCGTCGATCTCAAACGCGCCATCGCCGTCATCCGTGAAGCTGAAATGGAAGGAATCACCGGCATCGGCATCTGCAACCGATGCTATTCCGGCAACAACCGAGCCGGATGCAATCGTCGATGCATCTGCTCCGGTGGAAACAACAACAGCGTTGTTTGCCGGATCTCCCCAGCCTCCGCCACCGGAGGGGTTTTCCGTCAAACCGGTGATCGATGCATCACCTGTGATGGTAATCTGGTAGGGACCTGTGGTGGATCCTGATGCGGGGTGATTGGAAGAAGTGCTCAGCGCCTCGCTGTCATTCAGCGGATAGCTACCGATGACCACCATGTAATCGCCGGCTTCAAGTCCCGTTCGGCTGATGAGGCTATCAAGGGAATTTGTGCTGCCGTCGCTTCCCGCGGCGCCGTCGTCATTGCTGGTCACAGACGTGAACGTGCCGTCGCCATTGTCCTTGTAAAGGAATATCTTGCTATCCAGGTTGCCGCCATTGAATCCGCTGGCCAGCACATCGATCGTCAGATCGCCGCCATCATGGCTGATAGACCAATGATCAACAGAGTTGTTGCCGCTGCCATCAGAAACAATTTCACCCGTTACGACCCCGTTGCCGCCGTCGGTCTCCGTCAGCGCAAGTCCTTCGTTCGCCGAAAATGAGATATCGGTCGGAGCTGAATTGACCAGGTCCGAGGCAGACAGCGTACCATCGGCAAACTCGAAGTTTTCGACATCCCAGACAGTGTCCGTCCCGTCCGGTGAGCCGCTGCGCGTGTCTGCGATTGTGAAAGAACCATTGCCATGATCGGTGATCGAGTAGTCGGCATGGTTTCCGGAATAAACCGCCGTGTCGTTGCCGCTGCTGCCGCTCAGGTAGTCGTTGCCTGCACCACCTTCCAGTGTGTCGTCGCCGGAGCCGCCAAACAGGGCATCATTTCCGCTGCCACCATCAATTGTGTCATCATCGTTTTCGCCTGAAAGCCGATCCGCGCCTTCGCCTCCAATGATGGTATCGTCGCCACCGCCGCCATAGATGGTATCATTGCCTTCGCCACCATCCAGATGGTTGGCATCCGTGTTGGGCTGTGCACCTCTTTGATCGTCGATAAAGTCGTTTCCACCGCCACCGTAAACAGTGTCGGCACCTTCGCCGAAAATGATTTCGTCGTCGCCGGCTTTCCCATAAACCGTATCATCGCCGCCGCCGCTATAGATGGTGCCGCCGTCCTCGTGCGCGGTGATGGTTTCCGCGGCATCTGTCCCGGTAATCGTTGGTTCCGCAACGCCTTCGTCGACGAATTCGGTTTGACCGGCACTCAATTGGAAAGACTCTGCGACATCTGTAACGTTGACGTCGAGCGTCTGCTGCGAACTGGAACCGTCTGAGGAAGTTGCGGTCAGTGTCAGCGAGATTGTCGGTTCGCTTTCAAAGTCGAAACGCGCACCTGAGGCAACCGTCACGGTTCCATCGTTTGCCACGTCGAAGCGGGCATCATCCACGGAATAAGTCACCGTGTCCGTCACATCGGCGTCGGATGCAGAAGCTGTAATGCCAACCGTCGTGCCTTCTCCGGCATCTTCTGCAATGGCGTTGGCGCCGGCATCCGTATCCGTCACGTTGGAGACGGCTGTTTCGTTTACATCGGAAACATCGATGGTGAAGGTTTCATCCGACGTGGACCCGTCAGAGGATGTTGCGGTCACGGTGACGTCGACAGAGCCTTCTGTTTCTGCGTCGAAAGAAGCACCGGCAGCAACCGTAAGGGTACCATCATCTGCAACTTCGAAGCGGTCGTCATCAATGGTATAGGCCACCGTGTCGGTAACATCGTCATCAGTGGCTGAAACCGAGATGCCGACTTCGCTTCCTTCGGCTGCATCTTCGGCAATCGCGTTTGCACCGGCATCCGTGTCCGTCACGCTGGAGACGGCTGTTTCGTTCACATCGGAAACAGCGATGGTGAAGGTTTCATCCGACGTGGACCCGTCAGAGGATGTTGCGGTCACGGTGACGTCGACAGAGCCTTCCGTCTCCGCGTCGAAGGAAGCGCCGGCGACAACCGTGACGGAACCGTCATCCGCAACTTCGAAGCGGCCATCATCGATGGAGTAGGTGACCGTGTCGGTAATATCGTCATCCACGGCTGAGACCGTGATGCCGACTTCACTCCCTTCAACGGCATTTTCTGCGATCGTGTTGAGGTCTGCATTGGTGTCCGAAATCGCGGAAACTGTGTATTCGCTGACATCGGAGACACTGATCGTGAATGTTTCCTGGGACGTCGAACCATCTGTTGAGACAACGGTGACGACGACGTCAATTGAACCTTCCGTTTCCGCGTCGAAGGACGCGCCGGTTGCAACGGAAACTGTTCCGTCGTCGGCAACCTCAAATCGGTCGTCATCAACGGAATAGGAAACAGTGTCGGACACATCGGCATCGAACGCAGAGGCGGTGATACCGACTGTAGTACCTTGTCCAGCGTCTTCGGCGATAGTGTTGGCACCGGTATCCGTATCCGTCACGTCGGAGACGGCCGTTTCGTTCACATCGGAAACATCGATCGTGAATGTTTCTTCGGATGTGGAACCATCTGAGGATGTTGCAGTCACCGTAACGTCGACTGAACCTTCGGTCTCCGCGTCGAATGAGGCCCCGGCAGCAACAGTAATTGTGCCGTCATCTGCCACTTCAAATCGACCGTCATCGACTGAATAGGCAACACTGTCGGAAACATCGTCGTCGGAGGCAGCAACTGTGACACCAATTGCAGATCCCTCCGTTGCGTTTTCCGCAATTGTGTTGGAAGTGCTGTCCGTATCAACGATTTCGGAAGTGGAATGCTCGTTGATGTCGGAAACACCGATCGTGAATGTCTCCTGCGATGTGGAACCATCAGAGGATGACGCCGTCACCATGACGTCGATGGAACCTTCCGTTTCTGCATCGAACGAAACACCGGCCGCAACGGAAACGGTTCCGTCATCTGCAACATCAAATCGGTCGTCGTCGACGGTGTAGGAGACCGTGTCGGAAGCATCGTTGTCGGCCGCAGAGGCCGTGATGCCAACTGTCGCTCCCTCAATCGCGTTCTCGGCAATGGTATTGGCACCGCCATCCGTGTCCGTCACGTTCGAGACAGCTGTTTCGTTCACGTCGGAAACATCGATCGTGAAAGTTTCCTGCGACGAAGAACCGTCACTTGATGTGGCTGTCACCGTAACGTCGATGGAACCTTCGGTTTCTGTATCGAAGGAAGCACCGGCAGCGACAGTCACGGTTCCATCGTCGGCAACATCAAATCGGCTGTCATCGACGGAATATGTGACTGTATCACTTTCGTTTTCGTCTGTAGCTTTGACAGTGATCCCAACAGCCGCGCCTGTGCCCGCATTTTCTGCAACCGAATTTGACGCATCATTCGTGTCTGTCACAGCACCAATATCGCGTGCGACAAGATCGCTCGCAGGAATATCGCCGTCGGAAAAGTGGAAATTTTCGACATTCCGAACCGTGTCTACGCCATCCGGAGAACCGTCGCGCGTGTCGGTGACAGTAAAGCTGCCGTCCGGATTTTCCACAACGTCGTAGTCTTCACGATTGCCGCTGAAGGACGCCGTATCATTGCCGCTTTCACCATCAAGCACATCGTTGCCGGCTCCGCTGACAAGCGTGTCGTCACCATCTCCGCCTTTGATGTTGCCACCGTCTTCATGCGCCGTAATCGTATCGTCGCCCGATCCGCCGGAAATGGTCGTTTCCGAAACTCCCGTATCCACAAACGTAACGCCGTCGTCGTTTAGCCGAAGATCTTCAGCAACATCATCGAATGTGACAGTGAAGGTTTCAGTTACGGAAAGCCCGCCGGCATCCGTCGCGGTGACTGAAACTTCAACGGATGGCTCCGATTCAAAATCGATGCTTTCGCCAGATTTCAGGCGCAATGAGCCGCCGAGGATCTCAAAGCGATCATCTGAAACCGTGTAGGTATGTGTGTCTCCGGCATCCGGATCAGATACAGACAAGGCACCTACAGTTGCACTTGAGGAGTTCTCTGCAACGGTGCCTCCCATGAAATCGGAAAGCGTTGCGTTTGCATAGACCGAAAGGCCCTCACCATTGATCGTGCCCAGAAAGTCTCCGCCGATATGGCCCTGACTATGCCCGGCGATGGTGCCCACACCCAGGTCGTTGCCGCCATCCCAGTCGCCATCTGTCCACCCAGTCTGCTGCGCAACCAGACTGTTGGAGACATTCATCTCTCCAAGCCCGAGAACGCTGGACAACAACAAGGAAATGGTATCGACATCCTTGTTCAGCTCGAGCGCAAAGTTGTACTCGGTATCGGGAGAAATCTCGGCACTCAATTCGAGATTGTTGCCTTCGCCGGCATAGACGTGAATGCGCCCGTTTTCGATGACAACGTTCAGACCGTAGACATTGCCACCGGTCTCAAAGAGGGTTTGTGTTGAGGACACGTCCGATGCCGTCGTGAACGACATCGAAAACACGTTGCTGTCGCTTTCAAGACCCATGTCCGAAATGCTGGTTCCGGAAGTGAAGCCGTCCCAGGCAATGAAATCAGCATGATTGTCGGTATTCAGAACAAGCGCTGTCGGTGCCTCGTTCACGTCTCCGATCGCGATGGTGACGCTTTCCGAATGGGTCAGGCCTTCTGAGTCGGTCGTCTGAACGGTGATTGTGTGGCTGTCGGCCGCTTCATGATCGAGTGAAGCACCGTCCTTGACCCTAATCTCGTTGCCGACAATCTCGAAGGAACCGGATGGGTCGTCGGTGATCTCGTAGGTATGAGTATCTCCTTCGTCTTCATCCACCGTTGACAACGTGGCAACAACCGTGCCGGACGCGCTGTTCTCATCGACAAGCGGCTTCAGGTAGTCTTCAAGTCCCGCATTCGCGTAGACAGACAGGCCATCACCGTTGATGGTGCCAAGAAAATCGCCGCCGGTGTTGCCCTGGCTGCTTCCGCCGCCGATTGTGCCGACGCCGATATGGTTGCCGCCATCCCAGTCGTGGTCCGTCCAACCGGTTTGCATGTCAGCCAGGCTGTTGGAAGTATCCATTTCGTTGAGCGGCAACTCGTCCGACATCAACAGAGTGAGGGTATCGGAGTTCTTGTCGAGCTCGAGCGCCAGATTGTATTCGGTGCCTGGTGTGATTTCCGCGCTCAGTTCCAGATCATTCCCGTCACCCGCATAGACATTGATGCGCCCATCTTCGATGACGACGTTCAACCCGTACACATTTCCGCCGGTTTCAAACAGGGTTTGAGGCGTTGTCACATCGTCTGCCGTCGTGAACGAGAGCGAGAAGACATTGCTGTCGCTCTCAAGTCCACGGTCGGAAATACTGGCAGAGGAGGTGTATCCGTCCACAGCCGAAAAATCGGCTTCGGTGTTTGCATTCAAGACCAGTGCAGCCGGCGCTTCGTTCACATCATTTACGGTGATCGTGACGTCTTCGGAATATGTCAGACCAGCTGCATCTGTAACTTGAACAGTGATCGTGTGAGTGTCTGCACGTTCATGATCGAGTTTTGCACCATCGCTGACCCGTATTTCATCTCCGACAATCTCGAAATAACCGGAAGGATCGTTCGTGATAGAGTAGGTATGACTGTCTCCGGCGTCTTTGTCCGTCGTTGAAAGGGTAGCCACGACAGCGCCCGCCGAGCTGTTCTCATCGATTGCCCCGCCGGCAGTTTCAATATCGGTTGGTGTCTCGTCGATTATATTGGTGACGTCGATGGAAAAAGTTTCTTCAGACCTGGATCCATCGGTCGATTCGGCTGTCACGGTGATGTCGATCGAGCCTTCACTCTCCGCATCAAACTTGACCCCGTCCGCGATCGTGACGACGCCATCACCTGAAACCACGAAGCGGTTGTCATCCACCGAGTAAGTCACAGTGTCGGAGACATCAGCGTCCTCGGAAAAGGCTGTGATACCGACGATATCGCCAGCAGCGGCATTTTCAGCGATGGAATTGTCAGTCGCATCCGTATCGACGACCAGGGAAGCGGCAAACTCGTTGATATCCGAAACAGCAAGGTTGAAGACCTGCGATGAGGTTGACCCATCGCTGGAGATAGCGGTTACCGTGAATGAAATGTCACCTTCGGTATCGGCATCGAACGTCGCGCCTCCGGCAACGGTGACAACGCCGTCATCGTCGATTTCAAATCTGGGATCATCAATCTGGTAGCGAACGGAAGCCGTTGCATCAGGATCGCTCGCATGTGCGGTTATGCCGACGGTGGCCCCTTGGGACACATTTTCTGCGATTTCGTTAGCCGAGTCGTCAACATCGGATACGGCCGACACATCGCTTTCATCGACATCGCTAATCGCGATCGTAAACGTTTCCGATCGCGACGCACCGTCCTGCGCTGTTGCAAGAACCACAATGTCGTGTGTTCCGGCGGTTTCTGCATCCAGCTCGCCGGCTACCGTCACCACACCCGTATCGGGATCGATCGCGAACAATCCTCCCGCATCATCAAGCAGGCTGTAAGTCACACTTGATCCATCGGACGAATCCGAATTTGCGGTGATACCTATTGCCGAGCCGATCGCGGCATCCTCATCTACCGAATTCTGGGTACCGTCCACGTCTGTGAGGGGGGACAGCTCCGAAGCTGTTGCTTCCGGTGTCCTGGTCACATCTTCGGACTTGCCCTCCGACTGCCCCGAAGAGGTCGGAACGCCGCCCGGAGTGCCAAACTCCGGCTGCGATTGTTGTTGTTCGCTGGAAGCTTGCTGAAGAATGGGCTCGGTGACACGCGGGGTCGAACCGTTCTGCTGGATTTCCGAAGTCTGTGCGTTGCCCTTCAGGGTTTCATCCGGCGCAATCGCAAGTCCTGACACGCCGTTTGCGATCTGCCCGGCATCATTCTGGGTGTCGGCAATGGGGGTGGAGGGGAGATCGGAACTGGCGGTTGAATCCCTCGAGAGATCAGAAGTATTTTCGGAGTTGTGGGTTTCTTCGCCGTGGTTCGGTTCACCCTCATGGCTGCCGAGGTGAAGATTGGCGTTCACCTGTTCGTTGGATACGCCCATATCCTGGTCCAGGTGATAGTCGTGGGCCTTTCCCAAATGCTCGTTCCCGGTATCAAGCATTCCGGAATGAAGATAGTCATCGGAACTCACGGTCGAATCGGATCCGCCGTTTTCCTCATCTGGCTGCTTGTTGTTTTTGGGATCCCGGGTTTCGGAGTCGTTTGCCATTCGGTCGCCTGTCCGCACATTTTCCGATAATGACACTGAACGACGGCGTTCTTAACAAAGCGAAAAAGTTTGAGCAGAAACTTTCGAATTGTTGGAAATATATTTCTGAAAACACCCTATAAGGTAAACTGTTTTTAAACCGGAGCACCACACTTTGTGTAGGCGTGGACATCACTCTGGCTAACTTATGTTGAAATCAATCCTTTCGTCTTTCTTTCTGCCCCGCATGAGGGTGAAGCATTCGCCGAGCGACAAGTGGATTTCATCACCACGGTTGCCGCGCGACGTCATCGTCGGCTCGATATTTGCAAACATTCTTGGTCTGGCGATGCCGCTCGCCATTTTGCAGGTCTATGATCGGGTGCTGCCGAACGCCGCTACCGACACACTTCTTGTCCTGATGCTTGGCGTGGTGTGCGTACTTTCAGCAGACGGCGTTATCAAGGTCGCGCGTGCTGCGGTCGTTGGCCGTCTTGGAGCCAGCTTCAACCACCAGGCCCACAAAGAACTGTTCCGGCGTGTGCTGGACGCAAAACCCGAGCGCTTTGCCAAAACCCCCGTGTCCGTTCAGGTGCATCAGCTCAGGTCGCTTCAATCGATCGCAGACCATTACGGAGATCAGGGAAGGCTTCTTGCGATCGATCTTCCCGCAGGCAGTATCTATCTCGCTGTGCTGATCTTCATTGCAGGGCCGCTTGCCATCGTTCCTGTAGCGCTTCTCGGCATCTTTATTCTGTTTGCGGTCAACCGGAACAGAGTGTTGCAGAAACTGGTTGCAGACCGAGCCACGCAGGACGACAGGAAATCCGATTTTATCCTCGAAGTGTTGTCCGGTGCAAAAACCGTGAAATCGCAGGCGATGGAATCGCTGATTATGCGACGCTTTGAACGTTTGCAGAAAGAAACCGCCAAACTGAGCGCGAGATACATGCGGTTGGCGGGCCAGGCGAGAGACGCGTCAACGCTCTTTGCAACCATGACAACGGTCTTTGTCGTCCTTTTCGGCGCTGCCATGGTCATAAACAACGAATTCAGCATAGGTGGCGTGGCAGCAAGTACGCTGCTTTCCGGCCAGTTTGTTCAACCGTTTTTGCGCGCGATCAATCAGCTCACCGACATGCAGCGCTTGAGACACGATTACAATCACGTAGAAAACTTGTTCGAACTGCCCGAGGTGGAGCAAAACCAGGCAGGCAGCATCGATCCGGACGGCTCGATGGAACTGGTCGATGCCTCATTGGAAAATCAGGTTGGACGCAGACCTTTGCTCTCGGGTCTGGATCTGAAAATCAATCCGGGTGAGTTCGTCGGTTTTAGGGACACGAACGGAAACGGCAAATCGAGTCTGATGAAACTCTTTTCCGGTGAGCAGTCGCCGACGCGTGGCAAGGTGCTCGTTGGCGGGTATGATTTTTCCGGCCCATACAAACAGACGCTTCGCAAATCGGTCGCCTATGTCGACAGTAAATCGGCTGTCTTCAACGGGACAATTCTCGAGAACATAACCATGTTCGGTGCTGTTTCGGATATTGCGCATGCAAGGATGGCGGCAAAGCTTATCGGTCTTGAGAAGGAAATTCACCTGCTGCCAAAGGGTTATGACACCCAGATAGGTGCCGATCTGGGTGGAAAGGTTCCTGCATCCACTGTGCAGAGGATCTGCATTGCCCGGGCGCTGGCTGGCGAGCCGAAAATACTCATTCTTGACGAAGCAAATGCACTTTTGGATCAACGCGCCGAAAAGGCACTTGTGGAGGCTCTGAAGCGCCTGAAGGGCTCCCTGACCGTTGTCATCGTAAGTCACCGGCCATCGATGCTTGCGATCGCGGATCGCCAGATAGAACTCCAGAATGGCCAACTACACGAACTTGCCGGCGATACCGGCACCTCTCAATCGAGAAATGTGGGAATTTCAGCGTGACCCGTGCGCTTTTTGATCTGAATGACTTGAATCCGCAGACAAATCCGGTTCACCGGCAATGGAATGAATTGTCAGATGAGCTGAATCCCTCATTGGCGAACGACACGGCATTCAGCAGGTTGAGTGAAGGCACCACGCCGGCCGAAAGGTGCCTTGTGCCGCTTTTGCGCGAGATGAACTGGCAGGGGAACGATCGTCTGCTGTTTGAAGCGCTTCCCCACTTCGACCGGATTGAAACTATTGAGGACTTTCGGATCGTTCTGAACCGGATCAATGTTTCTTCGAAGTTATATCGCGGCAAAGCCACGGAACTCACGGAAGCCCAGCTTCCCTGTTTGCGGGTGACACACAACGACATTCAGGTTCTGGCCAGCAAGACCGAAAGTGGAGAGTTCAGGGCCTATTCCGGTGAGACGGGCCAAGCGGTTGTCTTGACGGCAAGGGAGGTTGCCCGGCAGGACGTATACGTCGTTTCCGAAGAACGGGAAGAAAACAGCCAGGTCAAGGGCAATCGCAGCTGGTCATCGAGTGCATCGAAGCAATTCAGGGCCAGCATTGTCTCCATTCTCGCAATCGGATTTGTTCTTAACATCGTCGCACTTGGGCCTCCCTTGTTCATAATGGCTATCTACGACAAGGCCATGGGCGCAAAATCCATAGACGTTCTGATCACGATGGCTGTCGGGATCGGTATTGTTCTGCTTAGCGAAATAGCGCTTCGACGAACAAAAAACGTTCTGCAGTCCTATCTGGGTGGACGAATTGACGCCATCGTCGGGAACATGACATTCGAACGCATTCTGCATCTGCCCTATGCCATGCTGTCGGAAGCACCTATCGGAACGCAGGTCATGCGTTTGCGTTATTTCGACAGTGTGCGTGATATGTTTCAGAGTTCGCTTTTCAACGCGGTCATCGATCTTCCGTTTACGCTGATCTTCATCGTTGCGATCTTCCTGATCGGTGGACCTGTGGCTCTGCCACCGCTCGCCCTTCTCACGATCTATGCCCTGATTGCGGTCTATGTACTGCCAAAGGTTCAGCGCGAGGTCGCTGCCGTCGGAGAGCAGAAATCGAAACTGAACAGTTTCATGATCGAGACCTTCCGGAACCAGCGCGCGCTGCGGAACCTGTCTGTGGAAGACACCTGGCTGGACAGGTTTTCCAACCTATCGGCCAGTTTCAACAGGCTCAATATTCACGCCCGCAACCTGACGCATTTGCTGCAAACGATTTCCCAGACACTCATGACAGTCTGCGGCGTTCTTGTACTTGGAATAGGCGCAATGCAGGTCATGAACGACAACATGAGTCTGGGTGCCCTGATCGCAACGATGGCGTTGTCTTGGCGTGTTCTCAATCCGATGAACCAGGCCTTCCTGAGCATAACGCAGCTAGCCCAGAGCAGAACGGTTCTGGAGCAGATCGACAATCTGATGAAAGTGCCGCTCGAGCGTGAACCGGGCCACATGTCCAAGATCACCCGCGATGTGCAAGGTGACCTGAAAATTTCTTCTCTCGTTCTGAGATATCCAGGTGCAACGGAGGCATCTTTGAAGGGTGTCGACCTGACAGTGCAACAGGGGGAAATGATCACCATCACCGGACCGAGCGGTTCCGGCAAGTCTACGCTTTTCCAGGCAATCACCGGTCTTTTCCAGCCGCAGGTCGGCTCGATACTGTTTGACGGTCTCGATGTGCGCCAGCTGGATGCCGGTGAATGGCGCTCCAAAATCGGATATGCGACCGATGATTTTGATTTCTTTTATGGAACGGTCAAGCAGAACCTTCTGCTCTCGGAACCTGGAGCGAGCGACATCCGTTTGAAAGAAATCGCAGAAAAGCTTGGATTGCTGCAGTATCTGAACGATAATTTCGAGGGTCTCGAAACACGCCTGAACGGGGAAATTCTCAAACAGATCCCGGACAACATGAAGCAGCGGATTGTGCTGGCCCGTGCGCTTGTCAAGGACGTGCCCCTCTATCTGTTTGACAACCCGGGAACGCATCTGGATTTCGATGGCGATCGTAAATTCATGGACATGATGCAGGCGCTTCACGGCAAGGCGACCATCCTGATCAACACCCAGCGTCCAAGCCACATGAAAATGGCCGATCGTGTTGTGGTCTTCAATGCGGGCCAGATCGCGATGATGGGGCCGCCGTCTCAGGTTGTACCTGTTCTGATGGGACAGACCGCCAAGGCCGGGTAACCGGCGCGCGCTCGGGTACACGCGCCGGCAAGGTTTTCTCAGGATGAGCCGGCTGCACGGATTTGGGAAGCTGTTTGCTGAAACACCGGTCCGGCAACAATTGCATCCGCATAAGCGTGCCCGAGTTTCTGACCTTCAGACACGTCCATCGGGTAGTGCACGCCTGCAACGACACGCCCATGTCCGATGCGAGTCGCAAGATCCATGAGTTCATTGCTTTTTTCGGGAAAGATTTCTGCGAGCAGCCTCGCATATACGACGGCTCGAATGGAATGTCCGCTCGGATAAGACGCAACAGGCCGCGCATCGCCAAGGGGCTCGACAGCCGAGCTGATTTCAAACGGACGCGGATAATCATAAATGCCTTTGACGGCGTCATAATCTGCCCGGACTTCGTCGATTGCGTTGTCGATCAACACTTTCAGGGCAGGGCCGTCGACTTCAAAGATCGCATCGCCGACAACAGGTGCAAACCTTTCAAGATCGAGTGTTGTTTCCACGAATTTCGTTTGCTGCGGTGTTCGGGTTTCCTGAAGCCAAAGCACGGTAGACATCTCCTCGTGGAATTTCGGCGTTCCAAGCGCAGGGGGGTCTTTGATCATGCCCGTTGAATCCACACTTGCGGCGGGTAACAACGAATTCACAAGCTCAGAAGCCTGCACTTGCGCAGCTGACACGATGAATACGACCGCGAAGGCGGACAGGGTTCCAGTCATTCCTCTCATTTTGGTTCACTTTCTCTCTGGAATACGGTTCAAGTTGCCGATGAGTGCCATCTGTTTCAGAGATGAGTGAGTTCTAAGGAAATACAAATTAAGAAATAGCAATCTCGCGTTTGAAAGATTATCAAATCGATTGAAATCTCAAAGTATAAAATTGATATTTAATCATGGATAATACATGATTTACTGAAAAAACTATCGTGGATTCAAATCAGGAAGATTTTGCACTTCAGTATTTCGACGGGAATTTAGTACACTATCGCGGGTCGATTTTGCAGCAGTGAGCAAGTGATCCCAGGATTTCCTGCTTTCGCCGGATGATTTCGGCACCTGTCTGGAGAACGAGAGCGCACAGCATTGATGGATGGCCAGATCGTAAGCCGACCAGTCGCAGTTCGGAACCTTTCGCTCGACGGTGCGCTGCCAGTCCAGGCTGCGTCTCATCAACAGGTTCAGGTCACGTGATCTGATCGCAGCCACGAGCATTTTGAACAAATATCCTTCCGAGGCCCGGTGTCGGTTTTTGAGTTCCCTCGCGTAGGCCATCAACAATGACGCATATCTGCGCCAAACGAAGAAAGCAGCAAAACCAATCAGGACCACAATCATGGCCGATCCGAAAAGGCGCCTCCAGTCAATTGCAGCCGATTTTGGCTGTGGTTCGGGAACGGCTGTCCTGGTCACGTTTATGGAGATTGCAGGCGCTGCAATCGACTCGATCTTGCCGCTTTTCAGATTGAACCAGGATAGTGTTGCTTCCGGAACCGTGAAGCTTCCATCCGCTTCGGCGACCAGAACGGTTTCTTCCGTTCTGGTTCCAGAGAGAAGTCCGCGATCTTCTCTCTCCTCAAGAACAGGTTCTTTCGGATAGACGGCCAATCCGCCGGTCTCAATGTTCTGACCGAAGGGAGGCACGAACATGGGCGCCACACCCGCTACGTTGACGACCGTTGTGAGTGTCAGGGCATCGCCTACACCCATTTCTTGCGGATTACCTTCAACGGACCGCTCCATGGTGACCGAATTGGCTGCAAGGAACGGATCGAGTTTTTCTGAACCAGGTGGAATCTGACCGGTTATTTCAAAGCTGTCTGTCGTGACCTCCGTGACGACCGGCTCCTGAGTATCAGGATCTGAGTATGTGATTTTGATGCGACCGGCAGGTATTTGAAAGGTGCCTGCGATCATCGGGTAGAGCCTGTACGAACGCGTAACACCAGACCAGGGTTCCCCGCCAATTGTCTCGCTGGCAGGACCTGAAGCTCTGGAAGGCAGGCGAACGACAACGTTGGGTGCTTCGTAGCTTGGAAATTCGGGAGGTGAGGGCAGCCAGGTCGGGACCAGAACGGTAACACGGTAAAGCAGCGGTTGACCGGGAACGGCCGTGTCGTTTTCCAGTGACGTTCTGACCTCGGGACCCTGACCGTCCTGTGCGGCGACCGGTACACCAGTCAGCATGAAAAAAACATTGAGGAGCAGCGCATATCTCATTGCGACCCCCTTGCGTTTTCAAGCGCAAATCTGCTCTTCAGAAAGTCGCCGGTTCGTGTGTCGACCGTACGCATCCATTGGTCTGCAGTCTCCGGCACAGCCTCGCCGGCTTGCTGCTGGGTTTCCGTCCCGCGTCCCGCTTCATTGTCGTAAACCGTGTCATCGGCACCAATGCCGCTTTCTTCGCTGGTATCTGATTGTTCTCGCGTGGTTTCAATGTATTCCAGAATGTACTCGGCCAGCTCCAGATTCCTTTGAGCTGCCTCGTTGAGGGGATCTCTGTCGACCGCCTTCTGAAACGCGGCAATGGACTGCCGGTAAGCACGCGACTTGATCAGGGACATGCCTTCACCCAGTGCAGCGTCTGAACTTTCCTGCCAGGCATATAGTTCTGCCGCTTCTTCATATCTGCCAAGTTTGTAAAGCGAATAGGCTTTCCGCTCGGGGTCCTGAAAGAGCTCGGACGCTTTCTCGTACTCCTTCGCGTCAAATGCCATTTGGCCTTGTTGATCGGGAGTGAAAAACCAGTCGCGCCAACCTTCCGCGTGTGCGTTGGAAGGTGGTTGAAACAGGAATGCCAGGAACAGGATCGCAGACCATCGCATGGTCCAGCCACGTCTGAACCAGAAGAGCAGCAGAAGAGCGGCCGGCCAGGCAACCAGCACTCCCTGGTCGCGCCATTTCGCATCCTCATCCTGAGAAAGCGCGGCCTGATACGTCGTGTCGATGTTGCGAATGATCTGTTGAACATCCCGCGCATCAGCCGTCACGGTGACTGCTTGTCCAACCCCTAGCCCGGACGGAGTATCAACTGGCTTTGGATCACGGCTGAAGACCCAGAAATGGAGGGGCGTGTGCGTTTCCGTGTTCCCCTTGGCAATCATGGCCGCATCAGAACTTGAAATGCCATCGAGAAGAAACAGGATCGAGCCCGGCTCCGTCTGCGTTTGCAGAATGGTCTGAGCAAGTACCAGCGCTTCTCCTGCAGCATCACCTTCCTGAGGCATCACCTGCGGGTCAAGACCCTCCAGAAACGGCTTGATCACGCCGGGGTCCTCGGTAAGCGGAACCACCTGATGCGCCGATCCTGCATAGGCAATGAGTGCGGTCCTTGCCCCGGCTCGGTCCTTCAGCAGATCCAGGATTTTCTGCTTGGCGCGTTCCAACCTGTTTGGTGGCACGTCGGGTTGCATCATCGAGTCGGAAACCTTGAGTGCAATAACGAGCGGAGCCGCATCTGACACGAGTGGGTTTGGGACACGAGACCAGGTGGGACCGGCCGTTGCGACCGCCAACAGGCACAAGATCATTGCGATCGTATCAACAGGCTGCAAGCGCCGCCGGTCTTCCTGGCCGATAGTCAGGGCGGCTGCAAGATGCGGAGCTATGACAGAAGGAAGCTTAAACCGGCGAGACGGACGAACCCTCACGAGCCAAAACAGCAATCCGATTGCCGGCAGTGCCAGCAGCCACCACGGCCGTAGAAAATGGAATGCTTCGAATTGTTGGAAAAGCTGATCGGTGCTCACACTGTCCTCCTCTTGAGGGAATTCAGCTGGAGCAGCAACAGCGTCATCAGTCCAATGAGGAGTGCAAGTCCGAGAAAATAGTGCCCCAGTGGCTCGCGGGGGCGGTAGCTGGCTGTCTCAACTTCACGCGGCGCAAGTTCGTTGATGCGCTCGTAAACAGCGCTCAGCGCAGTTTCATCATTGGCGAAATAGTACCTTCCGCCTGCCGCGCTGGCGATCTCGCGCAAACTCTGCTCATCAAGTCGCTGTTCGCCGGAACCTTCGGGATCTCCGACGCCTATCGTGAGAATTTCAATACCTTCACTCGATGCAATTCCCGCCGCATTTCTGGGCGCCATGCGACTTCCCGTGTCGGATCCGTCACTTAGCAATATCAGCAATCGCTGATCAATCTGACTGGACTGGAAGGTTCTGATCGCTAGCCCGATGGCATCACCTATGACCGTCTGGGGTCCTGCCATCCCGACTTCGGTCTGTTCAAGCAACGCTCTGACGGAAACAAGGTCCTCGGTGAAGGGCGCTTGTACATAGGCCTTCGATCCAAAGACGATAAGGGCTACGCGGTCCCCATCGCGCTCGGTGATAAAGTCGCCGACAACCTGCTTTACCGCGTCGAGCCTCTGGATCCTTTCACCATCAGTTGTTTGAAAGTCGGTCTGGTCCATGGACCCGGAGATGTCTATGGCAAGCATGACATCTCGCGCAGCCGTTTCCTGGACAACAGGTTCACCGACCCGAACGGGTTGAGCCAGGGAGCAGACGAGCAGACACCAGACAAGAATCGCGGCCACGTTTTGAATCATGGTGCGGCCAATTACGACCGACCCTGGGGTAGGTTCCTGTCCTGCAGCCGAGACGAGATTGCGGAAAAACGGAAATCTTACGGATGAAACGCGTTCCTTGTAGGATGGCAGCAGAAAATAGACGGCGAGTGGCAGTGGAAGCATCAGGAAGACAATGGGCAGTTCGAATTCAGACATCAAAGCCCTCAATTCGGTGCTGTTTGATCCATTCCTCAACAAGTGACGCGACCGTCGTGTCAGCGGGCGTGTGTTGGTAAGGCCCCATACTCAGGACCTGGCCAGGTCCAGTGGAAAACCCTTCACCACCATAGGTGCTATCGAGGAAACGCAACCATTCCTTGCCAAACAACGAGGCGACGGTTGCTCTTGGATAGGCCGCAAGCGCAGTTCGTCGCAGCAGGAGGCCCATGGCGGCAGGATCGTTTCTGCAAAGGGCAAGTTCGCTCAAGGCTTCACGTCGATAGGCGTTCTTCTGTCGATGACGCCAGATACGGTGCACGAGAAAGACCGTCACCGCGAGTAACAGGAGACCGAGCCATATCCAGCCGGCGGTTTGAGGCAGCATGGAAACTGAATCAGGCTCGGGTACCGGCTCAAGCAGTGCAATAAGCTCGGTAAGGCTCAAGCCCTTCCATTCTTCTTTCACCGGTCAGCCCTCCGAGACCCCGGCCGCTGGCCCATCAGACGGCGCAATTGGTCAACCGTGTCTTCTCCGGCGCTCAACGGCAACACCGGAATGCCGTACTTCCTTTGCCAGGTCAGAATTTCGGCTATTCGGCCCGAAGCAAAATCCGACAGTCTCTTGAATGTTTCCGAGGGCCCGGTATCCAACTCGACCTGCAACTCACCATCGGAAACGACAAGTTTCATGTTCCGGGGCACATCTTCTGAAATCGGATCTGTCACCGGACACAGGACGACGTCATTGTGCCGTGCGATGGAACTGACCAGCCTGCCGGTTTGCTGATCCAGGCCATCGAAATCACTGATGATGACGACAAGATGATCGCGGTGAGCGATGCGCACAACTGACTGAAGCGGTTGGTTCAAAAGCAGCGGGCGCTCGACATTCGGCGCCTCGGCATGCAACAGTCCGTTTGCACGTTCAAGGGAAACCAGAAACCGGTTAATTGCGGCGCGGCTTCGCTTGGGTCGCAGTTCGGAAACCTGATTGTCGCCGAATATGACGCCGCCGACGCGATCACCCTGACCGAGAATCCGAAATGCGATAAACGCCGCAGCTTCGGCAGCCGTTACCGATTTCATGTTCAGCCGGGTGCCGAAGAACATGGACATCCGCTGGTCCACGACCAGAAGGGCGGGGCGGTCCCGTTCCTCGCTATAGACCCTGACATGGGCTGCACCTGTTCTGGCCGTAACTTTCCAGTCGATCATTCGTGGATCGTCGCCTGGCAGGTAACCGCGCAGTTCTTCAAAATTCAGTCCGCGTCCCCTTAGCCTCGACGCATGACGGCCGTTCAAGACACTTGAGACCGGTTGGGCGGGCAAAAGTGTCAGGTTCCTCGCTTTCCCCTCGAGCGCGCGCAGATGTGACACATCGACCTGTACCCTCGGGTCGATCCGGGTCGATGGCCGGGAAACGTGCCTGTTTAGGCCACTTCTGGTGCGCGCGGAGACATCACGCATCGCCTGCTCCTCAGGTCAGGGCCACCAAGGTGACAATTTCGTCCACGACCCTGTCCGGTGTCACGCCGTCGCCATCGGCTTCGAAGCTCAAAGTGAGCCGGTGCCGGAGTACGTCGTGAACAATCGCTCTGATGTCCAGCGGGTCGACATAGTCACGCTCGTTCAGCCAGGCATGGGTCCGGCTGCACTTGTCGAGCGCCAGCGACGCACGGGGACTGGCCCCGACTTCAATCCAGCGTCTCAACTCGCCGCCGTAGATTTCCGGCGTTCGCGTCGCTTGCACAAGGTCGGCCATGTATCGCTCGCTCGCTTCGGAGACGTGTATTCCGGCTATTTGCGAACGGGCCGCGAAAACGGCGTCTTGTGGAACCGGTGACAAAGATTTATCCGGATGTTCGGCGACTTCAGCTTCTTTCGCCGCCGGCACAAGCGCTGCCGTTTCTTCGGATCGGACTAGCTGGATGATCCTGATTTCATCGTCGACCGGTGGATAGGTGATCAGCACGTGCATGAGAAACCTGTCCATCTGCGCCTCGGGGAGCGGATAAGTGCCTTCCTGTTCAACCGGATTCTGCGTTGCCATCACCATGAACAACGGTTCCATCTTGTGTGTCTTGCCGCTGACGGTCACCTGCCGTTCTTCCATAGCCTCAAGAAGGGCAGCCTGTACCTTGGCCGGCGCGCGGTTGATCTCGTCCGCCAGCACGATATTGGCGAATATGGGTCCAGGTTCGAAACGGAACGTGCCGCTGCCGCCTGACTGATGATAGACTTCGGTGCCGGTCACATCGGAGGGAAGCAGGTCCGGTGTGAACTGAATACGGCTGAAATCTGCCTCCATGTTCTTCGCCATGGCCTTGATCGCACGTGTCTTTGCAAGTCCGGGCAACCCCTCGATCAGGAGGTTGCCATTGGCCAGCAGGCCGATGATCAGCCGATCAATCACATCTTCCTGTCCAACAATCGATTTCTGCATGCGCTCCTTGAGCTGCTGGATCTGCTGGTGTGCTTCTGACATCTGCGGCTTCCTGTCTGATCCGGGCAAGCTCATTTAAGGACTTCGTGCAGAACCATCCCCAACGATCCACTCGGCTCCTTGATTTTCAGGAGCGCAGACAAAGTCGGAGCAAGGTCAATTGTTTCAACTCGCCTTGCAACTCGTTTCTTGTCGATGCCCTGACCGGCAATGATTATGGGCACGTGCGTGTCATAGGACCAAGGGGACCCGTGATGTGACGCCACGTGCAGTCCATCGAAGTCGCCGACAAACCAATGTGGTTCAAACACGATGTAGATGTCGCCAGACCTTTCGGAGTGAAAGTTGGACAAGACCGCGCTGGAAACGGGCGTGACAGCGACACGACCGGACCGGAGATCGTCGCTTGAAAAAGCGAAAGCAATGCCAGGCATTTTTTGAAGTTCGTCCGCCAGACGCCTCGCTACGATGCGTTTGTCCAGGTCGTTTTCGTCAAGAAATGCCTCGTCCAGATAAACGTATGGTTGCGAGAAACTCTCGATCATCTCACTCGCAAACCCGAATTCTTGTCGAAGGTTTGCGGCTGCAGAATGCGTGTCGACGTCGTCAAACGAGAAATAGCTCGCGGGAATGCCGAGCGAATTCAGATAACCAGGCACTTCGGCAGCGCCATGGTCAGCCGACAGAACAACAAGGGTATTCTCAAGACCGACTGTCTCGTCGACGTGTTTCAGCAACCCGGCAATTGTAGCGTCGAGACGGCGCAGGTTGTCTTCTGCTTCAAGGCTCGATGGGCCGAAGATATGACCAACATAGTCTGTCGAGGAAAAACTTACTGACAGGTAATCGGTGACGTCGTCCTTGCCCAGATCCTCGGCGTCCAGGAGTTCTTTCGCAAACGATGCCGTCAGTTCGTCACCGGCGGGACTGAGCGTCAGCAACGTGGTATAGTATTTCCCGTCACCAGCACCGTAGGGGTGGGGAAAAACGCGTCCGAAGCCGGGAAAGTCCGTTTCCCATTCCGCGTCGTCCATGTTGCCGAACCGGTAGGTATCGACCTTGTCCGACAGGCTCCAGTTCGTCTCCGCGAATGCTGCAACTTGCCCGGAATCATTCCAGTTGCCGACCCACTCGGGATAGGCTTCCATGTAATATTTCGAAGTTACGAAACGACCTTCACTCTTGGAGAACCAATAGGCGTCACCGCTGTGACCAGCCATTGAGATGGCACCTCGATCCTTGACCGAAACCCCGAAGATTTTTGGGTTGCCACCAATGCCGATCGCGATTTCGTCCGAGAATGTCGACGACAGGATCGCGGCCGGCGACCGTCCATCCGAAGTTGCGGCTCTCTGCGTGGGGTCAATCTCTGTCGATTGGTCTATGCCTGCCTGCGCGAGGAGCGGGTAGTCGGGGTCCTGAACATTGTAGAAAGGGGTGCCGGTTTCGCGATCGAACCAGAGATTGGCAACCATTCCGTGGATCGACGGGTCTGTTCCGGTCGCAAGAGTGGTGTGTCCGACAATGGTTTCAGTGTTGGCATGACGGTGATGTGCGTTGGTAAAATAGGTGCCGTTGTCCAGAAGATAGCGAAAACCACCTTCACCAAAGTGCTTCAGGTTCCGGTCAATAAGATCGCCACGCAACTGATCGACCGTGATTTGGAGAACAAGCCTTGGATGTCCGTCGTCGGCATACGCTGTCGGGCTGAATATGCAGGCGACAATCGCACCCACCGATGTCACTCGCAATGTTGCGTCAATCATTGCTTGTTCTCTCCGTTTGCGATCTTGGGGCTGAAGGTTAGTCGCTGTAAACTCTCGCGCTGTGTACGCGTATTGAGGATCCGGGCAGCGTGATCTTCCGCCGCCCGGATCCGAAGTGAGACAGAACCTATTGCGCGCCGCCAGGCGTGCTGAGCTTGTCCATGACCTGGTCCAGCGAGAAACTCGCCGCTTTCTGACGTGGTGGGAATTCCTGGAATGTCGCCAGGAACTGTCCGACATATTGTTGTGCCGGAACAAGCAGGTACGCCCGGTCGATCAGCCAGTCATAATAGGTGTTCGAAGTCTGGTAGGAACGTTCATAAGGGTCTCTGCGCAGGTTGAATATCAGCGGCACACGCAGCGCGGTGAACGGCTCTATCCATGCCCGGAAGGTCTTGTATTCCTTCTGCTCCATGAAGATCATTTTCCAGTCGTTGTACCGAAGCGCTGTCAGATCTCCGTCATCGGAAAAATAGAAGATTTCCCGACGGGGCCCTTCTTCGGCTTCTCCCAGCAAGACAGGCAACATGTTGTAGCCGTCAAGATGCACCTTGTACTCACGCCCGATTGCCTGGACGCCACCTTGCTTCAACTGTTCCTTGATGTCCGGGACACCAGCTGCTGCCAGGTATGTCGGCAGCCAGTCCATGTGGTGCATGATTTCGTTGGAGATCGAGCCCGCTTCGATCTTGCCGGGCCAGCGCACCATGGACGGAACGCGCCAGCCACCTTCCCAGTTGGTGTTTTTCTCACCAAAGAAAGGCGTAGAAGCAGCATCCGGCCAGGTGTTGTAGTGCGGACCGTTGTCCGTCGAATAGTGGACGATGGTGTTGTCGGTGATGCCGAGTTCATCCAGCAGATCGAGCAGTTGCCCGACTTGCATGTCATGTTCGATCATGCCTGCGGTGTATTCATCGACGTTACGACCTGCGATCTTGTTCGCTTCTTCCCGCATTTCCGGTTTGACATGCGTGCGAAAATGCATGCGCGTTCCGTTCCACCAGACGTAAAACGGTTTGCCCTGTTCATGCGCGCGCTTGATGAAATCGACAGCGCCGGCAATCGACTCCTCGTCGACGGTTTCCATCCGTTTCTTGGTAAGGGGGCCGGTGTCTTCGATAGTGCCGTCGGCCGAAGACTTGATCACCCCGCGAGGTCCGAAGGTTTCGCGGAAGGTGCGGCCGTCAGGCATGACTGCATTGCCTGGATAGTCCTCGTTTTCCGGTTCTTCTTCCGCATTCAGGTGATAGAGGTTGCCGAAGAATTCGTCGAACCCGTGGTTGGTGGGCAGGTGCTCGTCTTTGTCGCCAAGATGGTTCTTGCCGAACTGGCCTGTAACATAGCCTTGTGCTTTCAACAGACCGGCTATCGTCGGATCTTCTTCCTGCATGCCGAGATCGGCACCCGGCAATCCGACTTTCGACAGACCCGTACGAAACACGCTCTGCCCCATGATATAGGATGAACGTCCGGCCGTGCATGATTGCTCACCATAGTAGTCGGTGAACATCATGCCTTCCTTGGCAACGCGGTCTATGTTTGGCGTCTGGTATCCCATGAGGCCAAATGTGTAGGCGGAGATGTTGGATTGCCCGACATCGTCACCCCAGATGACAAGAATGTTGGGTTTGTCTCCCGATTGCGCCATCGCGGGCGCAAACTCGGCCAGCGCAAGCGCTCCGGCCGCACAAACAGCCAGTTTTGCGGCCAGCAGATTATACCTGAATTTCATGACTCATTCCTTCCCCTGCACACTGTTTGCGTTTCAAAAAAGTGAAACACACCAATGCCTTGGTTATCGGTAGAACAATCAGATGCTGAAAATTCCGCAGCGTCAATATTGAAGCTGGAATTTAATTTTCACCCATTGGCTTTTTCGACAATGGCATACGATTTCGGACCTCAAAGTGACCCGAATGACGACAGGGAGTACACGCATGCGACGAATGGCTAGTGACTAAATTGACAGGGTTGCAATATCCCGCCGCGGGCTTGTCCGGCGCTCTGGCGTTTGGGCCGAGCAGAATCGCCAGTGCGGGAAACATGAACTGAATTTGTCGACGGGATGCTGACGAGCTGATCCTCTCCAAGATCGAACATCCGCTGCGGAACAAAAGAGCCGCGCTCCAGGGCGCGGCTTTGTTCGTAACCATTGCAGACATTGGCAGTGATCAGCACCAAGGTCGGCTCAGCAGACGTTGCCGCTGCCCGGGGCATTGTCCGATCTACCGATCGCTTCAGCTATCAGGCTTCCAATCTGGTTGGGTCTCGAATGAGGCAACGTCTTCTGAAAGCCGATCCCAGTGTTGCCTGTCGCGTTCGAATATTACGACCTCAACTTCCAGGCCATTCGCATTATCCATCGAACCAAGCGTCATGGTTATGTGATCCGGAGTATGTGAGTTGGTGCCGAAAATTGGACTGCCACAGGTCGCGCAAGACGCCTTTGTTACTTCTGATCCTTTTGCTGAAATATACGTGAATTTATGCAAGTTCCCCTTCAACGATACTGACTTGGTATGGAACATGGCTCCGACGGTGTGACCAGTTCCACTCAAACGGCGACACTCATCACAGTGACACTGCGCGACAACAATCGGAGCACTATCCGCTTCGTATGATACTGCGCCACAAAGGCATTTGCCCGAGAAATTCATATCAGTCACCAGCCAGACAAGTTTAGGGACACCAGACAGTCGAAAGGAAGAAAGCTAAAACAGCGCCGACATTTGTGCCGCACAGACCTTCTGAATTCGTCGTTGTGCCGCGTTTATTCGCCGCTCAAAAAAACTCGGCAATCGCAGAAGTCATGGAAAAGTGAGTGGCTGGGGAACCTGGATTCGAACCAGGACTAACGGAGTCAGAGTCCGTGGGTCTACCGTTAACCTATTCCCCAACAGCGCTTGGAAAATCCAGCTGCCAGACAGTCGAAAGCGTGTTTGTTAAGACGCAGCCGAACAGTGAGCCGGATATACATCTATCATAATCTTGATTTCAAGTACCGTTTTCGACTTTTTTGTGAAATTTCAGCCGAGTGAGCGCCAATCCGCAACGCGAAGATTGTGAGCGCGAGAGCTTTTCCATTGGCTGGCAACCTGTTACAGTTTTGCCAACGACAGATATGGCCGTCAAAAGCGCCGCCCGACAGGCGTGCGCGTACGGCCTGAAAGGTAAAACGTGACTGAGTCAGGTCAGGAACCGCCCGGAACCGGGCGACGTACCGCTGACGAGTCCGGAGATAGCGGAACTCTTTCTGAGTTCAAGGGACCGAACCGCCGGCGTCGCAAGCGCCGTGCAGGGCAGGGCCCGAAAGGTAATGTTGCAGGTCCTGAGGACAATACTGCGGCATTGCCTGGGGGAGCGGGAGAAATTCCGACCCAACGCGCGACCGGACCCGTTGAAAACACAAGCAGTGTGCAGGAAAGCCCTGCGCAGGGCAGCGGAGATTTATCCGGTTCGTCAAGACGCCGGAAAAAGCGGCGGCGGGGCCGCGCTACTGCGAACAACCATGCAGAAAGTGGTAATTCAGGCCGGAACCAACCGCATCCACCGGGCGAAGCGCATCCGAATTCTGAAACGGTCACCAGTCCCAAAGGCAAAAAAGCTGCGAATCGACGCGGAAGGCGCCGTTGGCAAAACTCCAGGAATGCCAAGAACGGTCATTCTGATTCCGCTGAAAAGAGCAACGAAGAGACAAGGACCAAATTGGCGGGAACGGACGCGGAAACCGTTGTCAGGAGCGGGAAAGAGAAACACCGCCCGAGGGAAACAGACATCCGCCTGCCGGTACGTGGTGCTGAAGATGGCAGTCAACAGAAACGTGGACACCATGCCAGACGTCCGAGACACGGGCAGCACAACGCCCCCCTATATGCGGCGCTCGATCTGGGAACGAACAACTGCCGATTGTTGATTGCACGCCCTGAAGAACGGGGCTTCAGGGTCGTGGATGCCTATTCGCGTATCGTCAGGTTGGGCGAAGGGGTCGGATCCAACAAACTTCTGAGTTCAGCGGCAATGGATCGCGCGATAGATGCATTGGCCAATTGTCACAGGAAGCTCGCCGATCGGGGTGTCATGCGCTCCCGTCTCATTGCCACGGAAGCCTGCCGGGCCGCGGAAAATGGAGCTGAATTCATCGAAAGGGTCAAGGCGGAGACCGGGCTTGCCCTTGAAGTTGTCAACCGGGAAACCGAAGCCCGGCTCGCTGTTGCCGGCTGCGCATCGCTTGTCGATCATGAAGCTGACGGTGTTATCCTGTTTGATATCGGCGGCGGTTCTTCCGAAATCGTCTGGCTGGATCTTCGAAATCGGTGCGGTGCTCGCGGCTATGCCTTGACCCGTTTCATCCGGTCCTGGATTTCACTTCCGGTCGGAGTGGTCAATCTCGCCGAACGCCATGGTGGCGTCCATGTAACGCCTGATATCTTCGAAGCGATGGTTGAAGATGCGGCGGAACACCTGGCTTCCTTCAGCCTGGCCGACAATCTGGCCGAAGCGATTTCGTCCGGACGCGTGCACATGCTCGGAACCTCCGGAACGGTAACGACACTGGCCGGCGTTCATCTTGGGCTGAGGCGGTATGACCGCCGACGTGTCGACGGGACGTGGCTCGATGACATTGATGTGTCGAAGATGATTGATCAACTGCGCGACATGCCCTATGAGGCGCGCGTGGAGAACCCATGTATTGGTGCCGATAGGGCTGACCTCGTTCTTGCGGGATGCGCAATTCTCGAGGCGATCCGGCGACGTTGGACCTGCTCCAGACTTCGCGTTGCCGACAGGGGCCTGCGAGAGGGCATATTGACAGAATTGATGGCTGCCGATGGCGTCTGGGCGCATAGAAAACCCGGAAGGCGCCCGGAGAGAAGGCGCCAGAGGAACAGAACATGAGCCGTTCGAAAAAGGGAACCGGCGATCGCGGTCTTCACGTCAAGGTCAAAACGTCGGCCGGCCGGCGAGAGTCGTCAACCCGCTGGCTAGAGCGTCAGCTGAATGATCCCTATGTTCGCCGCGCAAGGGCAGACGGCTATCGATCACGGGCAGCCTACAAGCTGATTGAAATCGACGACAAGCACAAGCTGCTGAAACCCGGCTATCGCGTGGTCGATCTCGGCTGTGCACCGGGCGGATGGTGCCAGGTGGCCGTCGAACGGGTTCAGTCAAGCGTCGAGGCGCCCAAGGTCGTGGGAATTGACTATCTCGACATGGATCATGTGCGTGGCACCACGTTCCTGAAAAAAGACTTTCTCGACGATGATGCACCTGCGGCCTTGATGGAGGCACTAGGCGGCAACAGGCCGGACGTTGTGCTTTCGGACATGGCGGCACCGACCACGGGACACAAGCAGACAGACCATTTGCGCACGACCCACCTTTTTGAGATTGCAATCGATTTTGCCAGACGGAATCTCGTTCCCGGCGGATCCTTTCTTTCAAAGGTGTTTCGCGGCGGCACGGAAAATGCGTTGCTTCAGGACCTGAAGCGTGACTTCAAGACCGTTGCGCATTTGAAACCGCCTGCGAGCAGGAAGGAAAGCCCGGAACTTTATGTGATTGCAAAGGGGTTTCGAGGCAGCGACCTCGATCCGGATTGATACCGGCAGGCGAGAGGACTGCGAATTCCTGTCCAAGTTGTGAAGGACGGCTCTTTTCTTTCTGTCACCTGCGTGTTATTGACCCGCGCCAACTTCTCCGGCACAGCCGAAGCGACTCGTCAGACGCAGCCTTCACCCGCAAGACTGCGTCTCTAGCTATTTTAAAGGGGAATTGGCCATGGCGTCTTTCTTTGTCCCACCAACCGGACAGCAGGCTCTGACTTTCGACGATGTCCTTCTGATCCCTGGCCATTCGGAAGTCATGCCAGGTGAAGTAGACCTGAAAACAAGGGTTACTCGCGAGCTGGAACTCAATATTCCTATCCTGTCTTCTGCCATGGACACCGTGACGGAAGGACGCCTGGCAATTGCGATGGCGCAAGCCGGCGGCATTGGCGTCATCCACCGGAACCTCACACTGGACCGACAGGCCGAAGAAGTCCGGATGGTCAAGAAATTCGAATCCGGCATGGTCGTAAACCCGCTTGTCATCGGGCCCGAAGCGACATTGCAAGATGCCAATGACCTGATGAAACGGTTCGGCATCTCCGGTGTTCCTGTTGTGGAAAACGGCGGTTCCGGAGGCCAGGTTGCCGGTAAGCTCGTCGGCATCCTAACCAATCGGGACGTTCGTTTTGCCTCCGACCGGCAGCAGAAAATCCACGAACTGATGACCAGTGAAAACCTGGTCACCGTCAGCGACAACGTTAGTCAGGAAGATGCAAAGCGCCTGCTGCATCAAAACAGGATTGAAAAACTGCTGGTGGTCGATTCAGACAACAACTGCATCGGCCTTATCACCGTGAAGGATATGGAGAAGGCCAAACTCAATCCGAATGCCTCCAAGGACGCACAGGGCAGGCTTCGCGTTGCGGCAGCCACCAGTGTCGGCGAGGAAGGTTTTGCAAGGGCGGAACGTCTGGTTGATGCCGGTGTCGACATGGTCGTGGTCGATACGGCGCATGGCCACTCCCAGAAGGTTCTGGACATGGTGGGCCGCGTGAAGAAACTGTCCAATTCGGTGCAGGTTCTGGCGGGCAACGTTGCAACGTCCGAAGGGACAAAGGCGTTGATCGACGCCGGCGCAGACGCGGTCAAGGTCGGGATCGGACCTGGCTCTATCTGTACGACACGGATCGTGGCGGGAGTGGGTGTGCCCCAGCTCACGGCGATCATGGAATCGGTCAACGAGGCGGAAAAGCAGGGTGTGCCGGTGGTCGCTGATGGCGGCATCAAGTATTCCGGTGATCTTGCCAAGGCAATCGCCGCCGGGGCCGCGTCCGTCATGGTCGGATCCCTTCTGGCGGGCACCGAGGAAAGCCCGGGCGAGGTCTATCTTCACCAGGGCCGTTCCTACAAGTCCTATCGCGGCATGGGGTCAGTCGGTGCCATGGCGCGTGGGTCTGCGGATCGTTACTTCCAGGCTGAAGTCAGGGACAGTCTCAAGCTTGTTCCTGAAGGTATTGAAGGGCAGGTGCCCTACAAGGGAGCTCTTGGCAGTGTCTTGCACCAGCTTGCCGGTGGCCTGCGCGCTGCCATGGGATATGTCGGCGGCAAGAATATTCTGGATTATCAGGAAAAGGCGCGCTTTGTGCGAATTTCCGGCGCCGGATTGCGCGAAAGCCATGCTCATGACGTGACAATCACGCGCGAAAGTCCGAATTATCCGTCAAACGTTTGAAATTGAATTGTTGGTCCTTGTTCAAATCGCGGACCGTACCCGGGGATCGACATGAAAGATGGCGGACGCCTTGCGGCTGCAATTGAAGTCCTGACAGAAATAGAAAGCCGGCACAGACCGGCCCAGGTCGCCTTGAAGGACTGGGGCAATTCTCACAGATTTGCAGGTTCGGGCGACCGTACCGCGATCGGGAACCTCGTATTTGATGCCTTGCGGAACAGGGCATCGCTGGCTGCGCGAATGGCAAGCGACCTGCCGCGGGCCATTACGCTCGCGACTTATGCGATAACCTGGCAAAAAGGCATCGAAGCCCTGTCGGATGCACTTGTGCAGGACCGCCACGCGCCTGAGGAACTCACAGAAGAGGAAATTGCCCGGCTTGAGGATAGCTTCGACCTGGAAATGTCAGCGTCAGATCGGGCAGACGTTCCTGAGTGGTTGTGGCCTGAATTCGTAGCTGCCTTCAATGACAGTGCCGTGGAAGAGGGGCGCGCGCTTGCCACACGTGCGCCCGTGGATCTGAGAACCAATACCTTGAAGGCGGACCGGGAAAAGGTCTTGAAACGCCTCAGCCATACGGGCGCGGTTGTTGCCGGTATTTCGCCGGAAGGCATCCGCATCGAGGCAAAGCCCGGGCTCGGGCGCATGCCCCACGTCCAGGCAGAGGAAGGATACCGGAAAGGTTGGTTCGAGCTGCAGGACGAGGCCAGTCAATTGGCGGCAATTCTGGCTCAGGCTAGTCAGGGTGAACAAGTTCTGGATTATTGTGCGGGCGGTGGCGGCAAAACGCTTGCTCTCGCGGCATCGATGCAGAACAGGGGGCAACTCTACGCATACGACGCGGACAGGCTGCGCCTCGCGCCAATTCATGAACGCCTCCAGCGCGCGGGTGCGCGGAATATCCAGGTCAGGGATCCGGCGAGCACGACACTTGCGGATCTGGAAGGCCAGATGGACCTGGTGTTCATCGACGCCCCTTGCACAGGCACCGGCGTCTGGCGCCGCAGACCGGACTCAAAATGGCGCCTGACGGACAAGTCACTTGCTGCCCGTGTCGAAGATCAGCAACACGTTCTCCAGAATGCGAGCAGATACGTCAAACCCGGCGGCCGGATGGTCTATGTGACCTGCTCCGTGTTGCCCCGGGAAAACCAGGAACAGGTGAAATGGTTCCTGGGGGAAAACAGGGATTTTGAATCAAGGTCCGTTATCGACAGCTGGAACAAGTTGTTGCCGTCGCGACCGCAGCCGAAATACGTTTCTGAGCGCGGTGAAATCCTGTTGACGCCTGCGTCTACCGGTACGGACGGTTTTTTCGTTGCCATGTTTGAGCGAGCAGCGCCTTAACAGTATCTGAATGGCCTTTCGGGGAGGTCCCTCCGGATGTCACGTGCGATCGCGGCGTTGTAGCCCAAGTATGTTGGGTTCCGGACCATCGTCCGGCCGGGCAACATCAGAAGGTCGCGACTGTTCGCTTTTCACCGTCTCGGACACCGGTCGCAGGCTCCCGGCTTCAGATTGAACTGGTGCTGCCGGCAAGGTTTCTTCGTAGATTTCCGACTTGCGCCGTTCCGATGAAGATACGTTCTCGCGCTGATGGCCGATCGAAGAAGCGACAAGGTTTTCAGCAACCTTTCTGACGCGATCGTCCAGGCCTCTTCCGGCACTCAGGCCTGTCAGGACCGATCGGGCTTCTTCGGCATATTTGAGAGAGGCGAGAGCAGCTCCTAGCGCATTGAGTGGTTCCTGGGCGCCTTCATTGAGGTCATGCGCCTCAAGTGCATACCTGAGTGCAGCGGAGAAGTTGCCGAGTTTGCGGCTAAGGACACTGAGACGGACAAGGCAGGACAGGGATGCGGGACTGAGCTTGAGTGCTGCCTCGGCGGCCTCATAGGCGTCATCCGCGGCTCCTTTTCCGGCAAGTGCGTCCGAAAGGAGCTCAAGAGGAAGAGGGTCTGCGGGTGAAATGGAATTTGCCCGGATTGTAAGCTCGATGACCTCGTCATAGCGCTTGCGGCGGAACAGGACCTCAGAAAGACCGAGCAATGCAGGCAAATGATCCGGATCGACCTTGAGCGCCTTGCGGAAAGCTGCAATCGCAGCAGCGCTTTGTCCAGTTTTTGCTTGTGTTTCTGCAAAAAGTGCGAGAACGGCCGGTGAACCAGGCAACAGATGAACCAGCCGTTTTGCCGTTTCTGCTGCCTCGTGGGGTCTATCGTCCCGAATGCACACACTTGCGTAGCCGTAGAGCGCATTTCTGTTGTCGGGAACCAGCGTGAGTACGTCGCGGAAATTCAGACCTGCATTTTCCGTGTCGCCCATGAGAAGTTGGCAATTGCCGAGACTCGCACGGGCGTCCAGATTGTCCGGTTCTGTAAAGACGATACGGCGAAGTTGGGACTGCGCTTCCTCAAGATAGCCGGCCTGCAGAAGAGCGGATGCCGTTCGGTAGGCTATTTCGGAGTCCCGTGGCGCGAGTTCCTGTGCTCTCAGATAGGAGACCAGCGCCTTGTCCAGCTCACCGGACTTTTCCAGAGCAATAGCTTCTTCGAATGTTTCACGAGCAGTTGCGGTCATATAAGTTCCGACTTTTAGAAGACCTGACCAATGCCCGATCCTGTGGTGGGTGCAGTTGCCGTTTGGCCGACTTTAGTGGACCAGTTCGGCAGGGGTCAAAACGGAAATTTGCCCGTACACAGCTTGTGGGCAGTAAACGGGACGCGGTCCGGACGGTTCCAGCGATCAGAATCGACCCGATCATGTCATAAAAATCCTGTGCGACACGCCACAACGCTAAAAATCCGGGTTCATTTTGCAAAAAAGACCGGGTAGAAGCTGGCCATGACACATCATGATCGCCTTCTCATTATCGATTTCGGTTCCCAGGTGACCCAGCTCATTGCCCGTCGCCTGCGAGAGCTGAGTGTTTACTGCGAAATTCATCCATTTCAGAATGTCACCGAATCTTTTCTGACGGAGTTCGCGCCCAAAGCGGTGATCTTGTCTGGCGGCCCTTCCTCGGTCTTCGCTGAAGGCGCACCCATGCCTCCTGCTTCGGTCTTCGACCTGGGCATTCCGATACTCGGTATCTGCTATGGCCAGCAGGTGATGATGCACTGTCTGGGGGGGAAAGTGGAAAGGGGACACGGGACCGCTGAATTCGGCCGCGCCTTCGTCACCCCGAAAGGCTCGGACCTGGCGCTTCTGGAAGGCTGGTTCGCAGATGACAGGGAACAGGTCTGGATGAGCCACGGCGACCACGTCAGCGAGATCGCTCCAGGCTTCGATGTCTACGGAACGTCACCGAATGCGCCATTTGCAATTACTGCAGACACCGAGCGCAATTTCTTTGCCGTACAGTTTCATCCCGAGGTGCATCACACGCCGAACGGCAAGAAGCTCTATGAAAACTTCGTGCGTCTTGCAGGCTTCAAGGGCGACTGGACCATGGGAGCCTACCGGGACGACGCGATCGCTAAGATCCGTGATCAGGTTGGCGACAGGAAAGTCATTTGCGGTCTGTCCGGTGGTGTTGACAGTTCGGTGGCCGCCGTCCTGATCCACGAAGCCATCGGCGATCAGTTGACCTGCGTCTTCGTCGATCACGGGCTGCTGCGTTTGAACGAAGCAGATGAAGTGGTGTCCATGTTCCGGGACAACTACAATATTCCATTGATCCATGCCGATGAAGCCGACCTCTTTCTGAACGCGCTGGAGGGCGTCTCCGACCCGGAGCAAAAGCGAAAGACAATCGGTAAACTGTTCATCGATGTCTTTCAGAAATATGCCAACGATATCGATGGAGCCGAATTCCTCGCTCAGGGAACTCTTTATCCGGATGTCATTGAAAGCGTGAGTTTCTCAGGCGGGCCTTCCGTCACCATCAAGTCTCACCACAATGTCGGCGGTTTGCCGGAAAAGATGGGATTGAAACTGGTGGAACCCCTGCGCGAGCTGTTCAAGGATGAGGTGAGGGCACTTGGCCGCGAGCTTGGTTTGCCGGCGAGTTTCATTGGCCGCCACCCGTTTCCCGGTCCTGGACTTGCGATCCGCTGTCCGGGAGAAATCACGCGAGAAAAGCTCGAAATCCTGCGCAAGGCCGATGCCGTTTATATCGATCAGATTCGCAAGCACGGCCTGTACGATGAAATCTGGCAGGCGTTTGTCGCCATCTTGCCCGTTCGCACCGTTGGAGTCATGGGTGACGGGCGCACATACGATTATGCCTGCGCTCTCAGAGCCGTAACGTCCGTCGATGGCATGACGGCAGATTATTATCCCTTCACGCACGAGTTTTTGGGTGAAACGGCAACCCGGATCATCAACGAGGTGCAGGGTATCAACCGAGTGACCTACGACATCACCTCAAAGCCTCCCGGCACGATTGAGTGGGAGTGAGACCCGAATTGCCAATCGACGCCGCGGGCGACAGGATTTGTTTGATCAAAGCCCCTTTGGAAGTATTCGTTTATCGCTAAACATGAAAATGAGTAGGTCTTACTTAAATCGAGCTGTTGGATTTTTTGAATATGTACGAGGAAGTAATCGAAAAATACAAAAATACCGTCAAAGGCAGTGAAAACTTGCATTTCAATGCAAAGCATTACCTCACAATGCATTCGCATGCCGTAAGTCTCTCAAATCCGACGATTCTTGAACTAGGTGTTCAGTCCGGAAATTCAACAAAGTTGTTTTTGAATGCATTGGGAGACAGCCAAAAAGGCGCACTTGTGTCCGTTGATATTGATAACTGCTCTGGCGTTGCATCCTCTTCTAAGTGGACATTCATAAGATCAGATTCAGCTGACGTAGAGAACATAGTGACCGAAGCGCCCATTCTTAAAAATGGGATAGACATTCTATTCATTGACTCGTTGCACACGACGAAACACGTCTACAAAGAGCTTTACGGATTTTTTCCTTACATCAAGAAAGGCGGCGTGATTTTTTTCGACGACATCGATAGCGCACCCTATTGCGAGGGCAGCGAGTTGGACAGTTACTATGTAGAGCTTGAGAATCGACGCATTCTGAAGTTCATAAACTGTGTTTTCGAATCCAACATGCAACAACTCGATCTGACAATTTATCGAGGTTGGACCGGTCTTGGAAGGTTGGACAAGCGCAGTGAATTGTACTCGGAACTGTTGCCACCGCAATCATTGAAAATACGCAAGAGCAAAAAGTTCTGGAAAATCAAACGTTCGCTCAAGAAACGAAATCTATGGCGTTGGTAGTTAATATATTCGTCGTTAGGCAGACATACGGTTAGCTATGGAGAGTTTCGACTTCGCAAATGGATCCTCAGGAAAAACTAACACCTGACTGCACATCCTGTGCAGCCCTTTGCTGCGTGGTGTTTGCGTTCGACAAGTCAGAATCCTTCGGTATCGACAAGGATGCTTGTGAGGTTTGTCCAAATCTGGACGCTACAGACAGATGCAGCATCTTTGACAAGAGGGAAGACTTGGGATTCAGAGGATGTGTTTCATATGATTGTCACGGTGCTGGACAACGTGTAACGAACGAAGTCTTCAAAGGTATCGGATGGCGGCAAGATCCAGCACTTAAGGAGCAAATGGCAAGTGCACTGTCCGTCTTGCGCCGAATTCATGAAATGCTCTTGCTGCTCGACTCAGCTAAGACATTTCCCTTGCACGACAGGGAATTGTTGGAGCTCGAAACACTGAGAAGTATTCTCGATCCGGAAACGGCCTGGACAGAAAAGGCGCTCGAGGAATTTCCCATGCTTGCAACCAACAAGCGGGTGAGCGACTTTCTGCGGTCGCTGCAACATCACCTAACCGCAAGGTCTACTGCGCGCACCTGATGCAAAAAGCTGCAGCCGGATCGACTTTGAGGCGCATTTCGGCAATTTCCTCTCCGCACTCGACGCAAAATCCGTATTCCCCCTCTTCAAGGCGGCTAAGAGCCGCAGCAATTTTCTGAATGTCCGCCCGACGTTGCCGCTCGGACGCTTGAGCCATCGCCTGACCCTGCAGGGCATCCATACGTGACAACCGACCGACCGATTGTTGGTCAAGTGTTACCGTTGCCCGCGCCTCCTCGGAAATTTCGCTATAGGCTTCAAGTTCGGCCTTGAGCTTGGTCAGTATTTTTCGAACGCCATCTTCATCAACCGGCATGACCTTCCTCCGGTATTGAGAATGAAGAAGTCCGTTGAAACCTGCAACCCGCATGAAATTCCGCAACCCTCAATGTTGTTGCAGACAAGATCGAATTTCATATCCTCTTCGAGAAAGTGAAATCTCGTACTCCACTGTTACGAATACGGTGATGACGCAGTCGTGACTTTGATCTCGTTGCGAGCGTTTGCGAAGATGCCGTGCAAATCTGCAGGAGTTTGAAAATGTATGTTCCGGGAATGAAGCTGTCGAATGCGCTGCTATTTGCGGCACTGGCAATAGCCACATCGGCTTATGCCGACGAAGTCGAAATCGTCGACGCAACGGCACGCCAGGCAGGAGACACATGGTCATTCTCCGTGACCCTCAAACATGGTGATACCGGATGGGATCACTACGCAGACCTGTGGCAGGTCTATTCTCCCGGCGGTGACCTTCTGGGAGAGCGTGTTCTGCATCATCCGCATGTGGAAGAACAACCGTTTACACGTTCACTCTCCGGTGTTTCCATACCCGACGATCTGAATGAAGTGATTATCCGTGCCCGGGACAGCGTTCACGGTGTATCAGGCCAGGAATTGCGGATAACCTTGCCGCGCTAACCGCGCACGAGTGTCAACACGCCATCTGCCACGAACTGAACCGAAAGCGCAGCGAGGAGAACCCCCAACAGGCGCGTGATGACGAGTTGCGCAGTTTCGCCAAGCAGTCTTTCCAGTTTGTCGGCCAGCAGAAAGGCACCCATGCAGCTCAAAAGGATAATCGCGATCACGCCGCCAAGGCCCGCATAGGCGACCGTGTCGGGAGCCTGGCTCGACAGCAGGATGATTGCGGAAATGGTTGCCGGGCCCGAAATCAGCGGTATAGCAAGCGGAAAGATGGCAATTTCATTGACTGTACCGTGATGTCCCTGGGACTCCACGGCTTTTTCTGCCGTTTCCGCCTTGCGCTCCTGTCTCTTTCCAAAAATCATCTCGATCGCGATCAGAAAGAGCAGAATGCCACCTGCAACGCGAAACGCCGATACCGAAATGCCGAGCACATTCAGAACTGTCTGGCCAGAAGCATAGAAGATCAGAAGAATTCCAGCTGCAGTCAGCGTCGCCCGAACCGCGACCTTCCTTCGGTCCGCTCTGCTCATTCCGGCTGTGACAGCCAGAAACATCGGCGCAAGACCGACCGGGTCGATCGTAACGAAAAGTGTGGCAAACGCGTTGATGAAATAGTCGAGCATTCTGGGCTTCCACGGCATTGATGGTGGCTCGGATTCGGCCTTGTTACAGGGGATTGACGCCGACTTCGAGCCGCTTTCCGAAATTCATTTTCGCACCCTGTGAATACTCTTTATAACATATTGAATTACAAGGATTATTACTGGAGAGGAAAACTGCCTCAAATTTGGCCCATGCAGTTGAATCGGATATAAAAGAACCAGCAATAACAATGAAATGAGTTCTTCCTTGGCCGACCAGGACAACAGCACCCCTTCGGACGGTTTGCCGTCCGATATCAAACCGGTCTCTATCGTCGACGAAATGAAACGCAGTTATCTCGATTACGCCATGAGCGTGATCGTGTCGCGTGCATTGCCCGACGTCCGAGATGGCCTGAAACCGGTTCACCGGCGCATCCTCTATTCGATGCACGAAAACGGCTATGAGTGGAACAAGCCTTATCGCAAGTCAGCTCGTGTCGTCGGCGATGTCATGGGTAAATACCACCCGCATGGTGACAGCGCGATCTACGATGCGCTGGTTCGCATGGCGCAAAACTTTTCGCTGCGACTGCCACTGATCGACGGCCAGGGAAACTTCGGTTCCGTCGACGGTGATCCGGCGGCGGCGATGCGTTACACCGAGTGTCGGCTGGAAAAGGTCGCTCACAAGCTCCTGGATGATATCGACAAGGAAACAGTCGACTTTCAGGAGAACTATGACAACTCGGAAAGCGAACCGGTCGTTATTCCGGCCAAGTTTCCCAATCTGCTCGTAAATGGCGCCGGTGGCATTGCCGTCGGCATGGCAACCAACATACCGCCCCACAATCTGGGGGAGGTTATCGACGCGGCGATCGCCATCATGGAAAATCCGGCCATGACGCTGATGGAGCTCATGGAAATTGTGCCCGGACCCGATTTCCCCACCGGCGGCATGATCCTGGGACGAGCAGGTATACGCAATGCCTATGAAACCGGCCGTGGCTCTATCGTCATGCGGGCAAAAGTCGATATCGAGGAAGTGCGCAAGGACCGGAATGCGCTGATCGTTTCTGAGATACCGTACCAGGTCAACAAGTCGACCATGATCGAAAAGATCGCCGAACTTGTCCGTGACAAACGTGTCGAGGGAATTTCGGACATCCGCGATGAAAGCGACCGATCCGGAATGCGGGTCGTTATCGAGCTCAAACGCGATGCGGTGCCGGATGTCGTTCTGAACCAGCTCTATCGCTTCAGTCAGCTTCAGACTTCCTTCGGCGCAAACATGGTCGCCCTGAACGGTGGCAAACCGGAACAGATGAACCTGTCCGACATGCTCACGGCCTTCGTCGCCTTCCGCGAAGAAGTTGTCCAGAGGCGGACGCGCTATCTGCTGAAAAAGGCCCGTGACCGTGCCCATATCCTGGTTGGTCTGGGCATTGCAGTTGCCAACATCGATGAAGTCATTCACCTGATCAGGACTGCTCCGGATCCGGCGACGGCAAGAGCCCAGTTGATGGAACGCGACTGGCCGGCAAGGGATGTCGAACCTCTGATCCGACTGATCGATGACCCGCGTCATCAGGTTCGCGAAGATGGCACCTACAAGCTCTCTGAAGAGCAGGCACGGGCGATACTGGATCTGCGCCTGCAGCGCCTGACAGCTCTCGGCCGCGACGAAATCGACGACGAACTCAAGAAGATCGGTGGCGAAATCTCCGACTTCCTGGATATCTTGCGCTCCAGGGCACGAATCCAGGAAATAGTCCGCAATGAAATGCTGGAGATCAAGGAAGAGTTCGCAACGCCGCGCAGAACGGAGATTGTCGAGGGCGGCGCCGACTTTGACGACGAGGACCTGATCCAGCGCGAAGACATGGTCGTTACCGTGTCACACAGCGGTTACATCAAGCGCGTACCTCTCGCCACCTACCGGGCACAACGCCGTGGCGGCAAGGGTCGCGCTGGAATGGCGACCAAGGATGAGGATTTCGTCACACGTCTATTCGTCGCCAATACGCACACGCCAGTGCTGTTCTTCTCCTCACGTGGCATCTGTTACAAGATGAAGGTCTGGCGTCTGCCTCTGGGAGGGCCGACCTCTCGAGGCAAGGCGCTAGTGAACATGCTGCCGCTGGAGCAGGGCGAACAGATAACGTCTATTCTGCCGTTGCCTGAGGACGAAGACAGCTGGGCAAATCTCGATGTGATGTTCGCAACCGTGCGCGGGACAGTGCGACGGAACAAACTCTCCGACTTCGTCAATATCAACCGAAACGGCAAGATTGCGATGAAGCTGGAAGACGGCGACGGTATTGTCGGTGTTGACACCTGCTCAGAACACGACGACGTCATGCTGACCACCAATTCCGGTCAGTGCATTCGCTTTGCGACCACCGATGTTCGCGTTTTTGCGGGCCGGAACTCAGTTGGTGTCCGTGGGATCCGGTTGGCAGAAGAGGATCGGGTCATCTCGATGCAGATCCTTCATCACATTGACGTCGACGCTGAAGAGCGGGCTGCCTATCTGAAGCTGTCGAGAGCGATGCGCGGGGAAGCAGACGAGAGCGGCAGCGGTGCTGATGAAGAAGGCGTCGTTGCGGGCGACTTGCCTCAGGAGCGCTATGCGCAAATGAGTGCTGCCGAACAGATTATCCTGACTGTCTCCGAAAATGGATACGGCAAGAGGACTTCGTCCTTCGAATATCGCGTGACCGGGCGTGGAGGCAAGGGCATTACCGCTATGGCTGTCAATGATCGCAATGGCGGCCTGATCGCGTCGTTCCCGGTCGAAGACAGTCACCAGATCATGCTGGTAACGGACGGTGGTCAGCTCATCCGCTGTCCGGTGGACGGTATCCGCATTGCTGGCCGCGCGACGCAGGGCGTGATCGTCTTCAAGACGGCCACGGAAGAAAAAGTCGTCGCTGTGGAAGGTATCTCGGAAGTCGATGACGACGAAGATCTCGATGAGGAAGGCGAAGTCACGGACGGTGACAACAGCGATCAGGGTTCTGACGGCGATCCGTCAGCGGCTGCCCCGGACGGTGACAGCTGACAAAACACTTAAATAGACAAACGACATCAAAGGCGGCGTGTTGCCGTCTTTTTTGTTTCTGTCTTGACGAAAAACGTTACGCGTCTGGAAGTGTGTGAATAGCCAGAAAGGTAAGTAACTTGAAACCGGCTTGCACCATCTGATTTTGTTCAAGATCGATTTATTTGACAACCTGATCGGCCGTGACAATTGCCAGCCACAATGCCAGCGAATTGATGAAGGTACTGTTGACCCGCGCAATCCACACGTCCCTTCGAAGGGTAGAAGTGAACACGGCGCGGACAAAAAACACCGTCGAGAGAAACAACCAGCAGATGATTCCTGCAAACAGGAGCCGGGCAAGAAACTGTGGCGGATCATACAAGGCAATGGTTTTTACAAGGTAGGGATAAATTGAGTGGGGAAGCCAGTTCTCGCTAAACCACCCCAGCTGAAACATTGCGCCTCCCAGATCCGTCAAAAACGCAGCCAGCCACCACAATACCCAAAACAACATCAATGTTCGTTTGAAGAAGATCAGAGAGAGAACCATGATCGGCTCCGAACACCCAATACGCTGGAAACAACTCGCTCTGATGACACGCGAGGAAAGCATCAGCACATACGACAACAGCGGCCAGGGTGGAACCTGTGCCGCTGTTTGCCGTTACGGGGAATAACTTGGAGGTAGGCGTATCAGTTGACGGTGGGGTAGCGTGCAAGAATTGTTTCGTTGGCGGTCGGAGCCTTTTGCTCGATCGTAACGAATGAAACGTTGCGTACCTTGTTGGCTCCCGTGAGGGAAGCAGCACACTCTTCACTCCATGCGCCCCACGCCTGAGAGTTGCATGTGTCGGATGACTTCGATACGGCAATACGATCCGTCTTGGTGGCTGTAAGGCCCTGTGTCGCAAGGCTGGTCAGGTCTTCGGCCTGAGATGCATTGCTTGGGTGCATGCTCATCACGCCCGCAGCGATCATTGTCAGCAATGCCAGAACGAAGATGGCGGCCATCTTGACGTGCATCGCGGAATCCGCAGCGTTTGCCTGAATACTGAATGGTTGTGCCGACTTCTCATTGAAAGTCGGGCCCGATGTAACGTAACTCCTCATGGTCCTGGCTCCTGCTCACGCCGTGTTTTCGATGAACACACCTTGGACCAACAATGAGAAGACTTATGTGATGCCAGTCACACAATGTCTCGTGTGGACAAAAATTGCAGTTGTCTCAGTGTTTCCCTTGTGACCCGCCGGAAGGCGGAGTATGGAATTGGCCATGAAACGCATTGCGCTATATCCCGGGTCCTTCGACCCGGTCACCAACGGCCATATGGACATATTGCATCAGGCACTTGCGCTGGCAGACAAGGTCGTGGTCGCCATAGGTGTCCATCCGGGAAAAACACCTTTGTTTTCGTTCGAGGAACGGCTCAACCTGATTCATGAAGCAGCCCGTGCGGAATTTGCTGCTGCGGAAGCCGACCGTATCGATGTGATCTCCTTTTCGAACCTGGTTGTCGACACCGCGCGCGAGCAGGGGGCGGCGTATCTGGTCCGCGGCTTGAGAGATGGCACTGATCTTGACTATGAAATGCAGATGGCCGGAATGAACGGTACGCTGGAGCCTGACATCCGGACCGTTTTCCTGCCAGCGTCTCCAGATGTACGCCACATCACCGCCACCTTGGTACGGCAAATCGCAAAGATGGGCGGAGAGATTTCCGCATTTGTACCCGAACCGGTCGCGTCGCCTTTGAGGCGCCGCGCAAGACCGGACAGTTGACAATCAATTCCACTGACCTTGGTTAAGGAGTCTCCAGTGTCACGACTAATCGCAATGATTGCCATTCTCGCGTCGATCGTTCTCGTTCCCGCCATTTCCAGTGCACAGGGTACGGACCCGGACAATACGCTTTTCCTTGATTTGAAAGACGGCCGTGTCGTCATCCAGCTCCGTCCTGACCTTGCCCCGAATCATGTTGAACGGATCAAGAAACTGACCAGGGAAGGTTTTTATGACGGGCTCACTTTTCACAGGGTGATAGACAACTTCATGGCACAGACCGGTGACCCGAAAGGCAACGGGACCGGAGGCTCCAGCGAACCGAATATTGCAGCCGAATTCACGGACACACCCTTCCGCCGTGGAACGCTTGGCATGGCCCGTGCTGCCGACCCGAACAGTGCCAACTCGCAGTTCTTTATCATGTTTGCCGACGGCGACTGGCTGAACGGTCAATACACGGTTTTCGGCGAAGTTGTTGACGGTATGCAATATATCGACAATATCGCTCTTGGCGAGCCGCCTGCGAACCCTGACAAGATCGTCAAGATGCAGATCGCAGCAGACGCTCAATAAACCAAAAATAGCCCCAGTTCTAAAGACCCAAGGAGTCAGACATGGCTGATATCAAGGATGCCGAAAACACCCTTCTCATGGAAACAAGCCAGGGACCGATCGTAATCGAAATGAAACCGGATCTCGCCCCGGGTCATGTTGCACGCATCAAGGAGCTTGTGCGGGAAGGCTTTTACGACGGTATCGTGTTTCACAGGGTTATCGACGGTTTCATGGCGCAGACCGGTTGTCCGCAGGGAACCGGTACCGGCGGTTCCGGCCAGAAGCTGAAAGCTGAATTCAGCAACCACAAACACGTTCGCGGCACATGTTCCATGGCCCGCGCCATGGATCCGAACTCCGGCGACAGCCAGTTCTTCATCTGCTTCACCGACGCACCCTGGCTTGACGGTCAGTACACCGCCTGGGGCGAAGTGATTGACGGCATGGACAATGTCGACAAGATCAAGCGCGGCGAACCCGTAACGGATCCCGACAACATTGTTTCGCTCAAGGTTGCTGCAGACGCGTCCTGACCGCTAAATTGCAAAAAATTCGGACAGCGCGGAAGTTTTCCGCGCTGTTTTTGCTTGTAGCGCCGGAACGGCAAGTGTTGACCTCCAAACGTTGCACCTTTAAGAGCCGCACACTGAGCATCCGGCTCCGTCAGTTGACGCCGATCACACACATCGACCCACCCATTGCCATTGGACAGACCTGAACGACATGCGCGTCGAAGAATTCGATTTTGACCTGCCGAATGAACGGATTGCCCTGCGTCCCGCACGTCCGCGAGATTCCGCGCGAATGCTTGTTGTAAATCCGGCCGAATATCCGGTCTTGAAGGACATGGGCATACGGGATTTGCCGGGACTGTTGGAGCCTGGCGATGCGTTGGTATTCAACGATACAAAGGTCATTCCGGCCCAACTGGAAGGACAGCGGTTTCGTGGTGGCGTTTCCGCAGGGATCAGTGTCACTTTGCATATGCGCACAGCTCAAGATCAGTGGAGAGCCTTTGCCCGTCCGGCAAAGAAACTGATTGCCGGCGACGTTCTCGTCTTCGAAAATTCAGTATGCAGTATGAGGGCGCGGGTTGCAGAAAAATCGGATGGCGGCGAGGTGCTGCTTGTCTTCGAGGCGTCCGGTTCGGAGCTGGATGTCGCCATTGCAACAGTCGGTCACGTTCCCTTGCCGCCCTATATCGCGCAAAAGCGAGGCGAGGATGTTCAGGACCGCCAGGACTATCAAACGATCTTTGCTGAAAAGGATGGTGCGGTCGCAGCGCCGACTGCCGGCCTTCATTTCACGCAGGAACTTCTTGAAGCTCTCGAAGACCGGGGGATTGAGCGACATCTTGTAACCCTGCATGTTGGCGCGGGAACATTTCTGCCGGTGAAAGCCGATGATACACGTGACCACAAGATGCACGCGGAATGGGGGAACGTTTCAGCCGCCACCGCAAAGGCTCTTCTTGCAGTAAGGGCGAGAGGAAACAAGGTTGTCAGCGTTGGCACCACGTCCTTGAGAATACTGGAAAGCTCTGCCCAGGCAGGAGGTTCGATCGCACCCTTTGCCGGAGAAACATCAATCTTCATCACACCAGGCTATAAGTTCAGGGCAATTGATGCCCTGATGACGAATTTCCATTTGCCAAAGTCGACGCTCTTCATGCTCGTGTCTGCGTTTTCAGGACTTGAAACGATGCGTGGCGCCTATGCACATGCAATTGAGGAGCAATACCGCTTTTACAGCTACGGGGACGGTTCCCTTTTGTTCCCGGCAAAAGTGACACAGTAGATCCCATGTCCGAGACAGCAAAAAAATTCAATTTCAAACTGATCGCAACCGATGGCATGGCCAGACGGGGGGAAATAACGACCCCACATGGCGTCGTGCGCACACCCGCGTTCATGCCGGTTGGTACTCAGGCAACCGTCAAGGCCATGTATCCGGGACAGGTACGTGAAACCGGTGCCGACGTTGTGCTGGGCAACACCTATCACCTCATGTTGAGACCCACTGCGGAACGTGTCGACAGGCTGGGTGGACTGCACACGTTCATGAACTGGCCGCACACGATCCTGACCGACAGCGGCGGTTTTCAGGTCATGTCTTTGGCGCAGCTGCGCAAACTCGACGAAGAAGGTGTCCGTTTCCAGAGCCATATTGACGGCCGGAAGTATCATCTGACCCCGGAACGTTCCGTGGAAATCCAGGGATTGCTCGGTTCCGATATCCAGATGCAACTGGATGAATGCATCAAGCTTCCAAGCCCCAAGGAGGAGATCCAACGGGCGATGGAATTGTCACTGAGATGGGCCGAACGTTCCAGGACACAATTTGAGGCAATGGGCGGCCCCGCGAAAGGGCAGGGCCTCTACGGCATCGTCCAGGGCGGAGACCAACCTGATCTTCGCATCAGGTCTGCAGAAAGTCTCGGCAAGCTGCCCTTTGAAGGCTTTTCGGTTGGGGGGCTGGCCGTTGGAGAGCCGCAGGATGTCATGCTCCAGATGTTGGACATAGCCACTCCTGTGATGCCTGTCGACAAGCCCAGATACCTGATGGGCGTGGGAACGCCGGACGATCTCCTGGAAAGCGTAAAGCGCGGCATTGACCAGTTCGACTGTGTTATGCCGACACGCGCAGGCCGGCACGGGCTGGCATATACGAAATTCGGCAAGGTGAACCTTAAAAACGCCCGCCACCAGGACGACGCGCGTCCTCTCGACGCGGAAAACCAATGCCCTGCGTCAAGCGTCTACAGCCGCGCCTATCTGCACCACCTCGTGCGGGCAGGTGAGGGGTTGGCGGGTATGTTGCTTACCTGGAACAATATTGCGTACTACCAGCAACTCATGCAGGGCATGCGGGATGCAATAGAAGAAGGTCGTTTCGACGAATTCTACGCGCGCACCAAGGAAGATTGGGCGCGAGGCGATATTGCCGCATTGTGAGTAACGCTACCTGGATATCCTAGGCGGCAAGACCGTCCGACTTGGTCAGATAGCAGCCTGAGATCCGCCAACTGCCGTCTTCCTGCTGTTCGAAACTGTAGAGTACGAGCCAGTTCTTTCCTTTTGGCCCGACAACATGGACCTCTTGCGTCGGTCCGAATTTGGTAATTTTGGACTGTCCGAACGTGACACTTTTTGGATTGTAGACCGGCTGATAGCCTTGCCGAACCATTTCCATGAAGAGTTCCGGCGACTGAAACTTCTGTTGCAGCGAATTTGTCGCAAAGGAATATGCCGTTTTGGCATTTCCGGCTGCAAAAGCGTTCATCTGGTTCTTGATAATGCGCTGAAACGCGTTGCTGTCGAGCGTTTCTTCTGCGACCGTCGGCCCCAGCGAAAACACTGTCAGGACCGCCGCACTCACCATTGTTTTCCAGAAACGAAATCTCGCCATGATCGCTGCCTCTCTCTCAGAAACTCTGAAAGTGTACGGCAAAATCGCGATTTTGGATTGGTGGACAGTCATATTATCCCGGATAGGAGCGGACGCCTGCGATCGGGCAGAGGCCGGTTCTGCATTACATGCTCAATCAGAAACGTTGACCGTCCTGAGGCAATTGGGATTGTCGTTCGTTGGAATTGCTGGATCCGGAGCGTTGTCAGGGATGCTGCGGGAGTGCCTGTATCGGTTTCATGTCGTTGTTCAGGCATTCAACGATCTCCACCCTGGCCGGATCGCGCAATATCTTGGCGTACTTGTACTTGAAGGCACCACCTGAAAGCTCGACAATCCGTTCCGCAACCCAGGCAGGTTCGAGCATGGTGTCCGTATCTTCGTCGGTTCCCTCCCAGAACGGTGTTCTGACCCCGGAAGGAGCGGCAACCAGAACCTTTCCGAGCGCTTTGTCCCTGACCAGTGACGCACCAAGCATTCCCAAAGCTGATTTGGTTGCGCAATAGGCCGGTTCAAGTTCCCTCGGCGTATATTGCGAGCTTGAGGTGATGAGCATTATCTTCAGCGGCCACTGCGATCGCCTTTTGAGACGCTGAATCAACATCATGGGTGCCAAAACGCCAACGTTGACCATACTTTCGAGATCTTCGTCGCCAAGTGCGTCGATACGTCCCCTTTGAAGAAATCCCGCAGCATAAATGAGCGTATGGACGGTCCCAAGTCGGGAGAGAACCCGATCAGTATCTTGTGCCAGCTTGGCCGTGTCTCTGGTTATCTCGAATTTCTGAAAACTGGCCTTGGTCAGATCGGGACGTTTGCGCCCCGTCACGCAGACGGTGTGTCCTTCGTCGAGATAAATTTTGGCAAGTTGCAGGCCGATTCCAGAAGTGCCACCGACAATGAGAAAGTTTTTCTTCACCTTGCCCCCTGTCTACGCTTACGCGTTGTACGAACAGCGAAAAATTTCGTAAGGCGTTTGAATTCATGAAAACAATTGGACCGGATCTTGGTCAGACCCGGTCCGGCAAATATCAGTGCGGTAAAGTGATCACTTGTCCATTTTCAACTGCTATTCCGCAGCGACAGGATGTTGAAGCATCTCCTGCATGAACGGAACTAGCTCCTGGGCCAGGGCAGGATCATCCATTCCAAAGGCGATATTGGCACTCAGGAAACCCGGTTTGTTACCGCAATCGTAGCTGCGGCCCTCGAATTTGAGTGAGGAGAAACTCTGATTCGACATCAACGAAATCATGCTGTCGGTCAGCTGAATCTCGCCACCGGCGCCTTGCCCCTGGCTGGAGAGCAGGTCGAAAATTTCAGGTTGCAGGATGTATCGCCCGGTAATCATCAGGTTGGAAGGTGCGGTGCCGGGTGCCGGCTTTTCCACCATGTTCGAAATGCGGCTCGATTTGTCGTTGATCTGCTCTGCAAGCTCGACGATGCCATACTGATGAGTCTGATCGTCAGGCACTTCTTCCACAGCAATGATGTTTCCACCGGTTTTCTCATAAAGATCAACCATTTGCCGAAGACAACTAACTTTGGACTTGATGATCACATCGGGAAGAAGAATCGCAAATGGTTCATCTCCGATAATATCCCGGGAGCACCAGATTGCGTGTCCGAGCCCCAGGGGAGCCTGCTGACGGGTAAAGCTGGTTGATCCGGGCTGAGGTCTGTGTTTTTCAAGCAGTTCAAGCGCAGCTGCCTTGTTGCGCGCTCTCAGCGTATCTTCCAGCTCATAAGCCATGTCGAAGTGATCTTCGATTACGTGCTTGTTGCGACCCGTTACAAAGACGATGTGTTCAATACCTGCTGCTCGGGCCTCATCAACGACATACTGGATAATCGGCCGATCCACGATCGTCAGCATTTCCTTGGGGACCGCCTTGGTTGCCGGCAAGAATCTGGTGCCAAGACCGGCAACAGGCAAAACGGCTTTGCGAATGGGCTTGTTCATTTCAGGCCTTCCAACTCCAATTTACAGAGATTTCTACATCCATCTGTCACGAATAAATAAACACAACAATAAACTCAGGGTTCTGACCGGGTATACAAAGGACGATAGGCGCTAAAATTTGCATCCTGGTTAAATTTCCAATTGCCGCCTTCCGGTCCTGTAACGCAACGATCGTCTCACGCAAAGATGGAAGTCTTGTGATAATCGGGGGCGGGTTGGCAAAAATATGCAATTCAATCGATTTAAATCGATATCTGAGCAGCAGAAACCAGAGAGTTGCAGCTTGAACAAAAGAACGCTATGGAACACCCGAAAATGCTGCGGGGCAAAATAGCGCAGGCAATGGCAGCTGACGGCTGTCTGATGAAGCAAGGTGATCAATGACCGAGGCGAACCGCGAAGTTATAGTCGGGAACGTAACATTCCAGAATGATGCACCAGTAAGCCTCATCGCCGGGCCTTGCGCACTTGAGAGTCGCAACCATGCTCTGGAATGCGCAGCAGCAATCAGGGAAATTACACAGAAGGTTGGCATAGCGACCGTCTACAAGTCGTCTTTTGACAAGGCCAACAGAACGTCTCTTTCTGGTGGGCGCGGCGTAGGGTTGCGTGAGGCGCTGCCAATATTTGCAGAAATCCGGGAAACCTTCGGCATGCCGGTTGTCACCGACGTTCATAACGCTGAGCAATGCGCTCCGGTTGGAGAAGTTGTCGATATTCTGCAAATTCCGGCATTTCTCTGCAGACAGACTGATCTTCTGGTTGCTGCAGCAAAAACGGGCAAGACAGTAAACGTCAAAAAGGGTCAGTTTCTGGCCCCATGGGACATGAAAAACGTCCTTGCCAAGGTTACGGAATCCGGAAACCCGAACGTTCTGCTGACCGAGCGTGGCGCCAGTTTCGGCTATAACACGCTCGTCAGCGACATGCGTGCCTTGCCTATCATGGCAGAGACCGGTGCGCCGGTCATATTCGATGCGACCCATTCGGTTCAGCAACCCGGCGGGCAGGGTGCCTCCACAGGTGGCGACCGGACCATGGTTCCCGTTCTTTCCAGGGCCGCAGTTGCGGTCGGTATCGCAGGACTTTTCATTGAAACGCATCCGGATCCGGACAAGGCACCTTCAGATGGCCCGAACATGGTTCCTATGCATGAACTAGAAGCATTGCTCAGGCAGCTCAAGGCAATCGACACCGTGGTAAAACCGGCATCCGCCACAAATTAGAATACATCCGCGCTGCGTGCGCGTTCAAAATGGGGCATGTGCCCCAGGTTAATCGCCGGTCAATCGGCACGGAGTGCGCGGGCAAATCCGCCAGTGCGCAATCACTTAAGGTCCATGCGACAAGGGAGTTCTTTCCATGACCGCTATTATCGATATCGTCGGACGTCAAATATTCGACAGCCGTGGCAACCCGACCGTTGAAGTCGATGTCTTTCTGGAAGACGGATCTTTTGGACGCGCTGCGGTTCCCTCCGGTGCGTCGACCGGTGCGCATGAAGCGGTAGAACTTCGCGATGGCGGTGACCGCTACATGGGCAAGGGCGTCCAGAAGGCTGTCGATGCGGTGAACGGTGAGATCTTCGAAACCGTCGGGGGTCTGGAAGCGGAAGACCAGCTGCAGATCGATCAGGCAATGATTGATCTGGATGGCACAAGCAACAAGGCCCGTATCGGCGCCAACGCCATCCTGGGTGTTTCGCTGGCCGTTGCAAGAGCTGCGGCACAGGCATCGGGCCTGCCGCTTTATCGCTATGTCGGCGGTACGTCAGCCAGGACACTTCCGGTACCGATGATGAACATCATCAACGGTGGCGCCCATGCGGACAATCCGATCGACTTCCAGGAATTCATGATCATGCCGGTGGGGGCTGAATCGCTTTCCGAAGCCGTACGCATGGGAACAGAGGTTTTTCACACCCTGAAAAAAGCCCTGAGTTCTGCCGGTCACAATACCAATGTTGGCGACGAGGGGGGATTTGCCCCCAATCTTGAATCGACAGACGCGGCAATCGGTTTCGTCATGAAAGCGATCGAGACTGCCGGTTACAAACCTGGCGAAGACATGTACCTGGCTCTTGATGCCGCATCGACGGAGTTCTTCAAGGACGGCAAGTATGTCCTTGAAGGTGAAGGCAGGTCACTGGCGCCTGAGGAAATGGCTAAATACCTTGGCGACCTTGTGTCCCGATATCCGATCATCTCCATCGAGGATGGTCTTGCCGAGGACGACTGGGACGGCTGGAAAGCAACCACCGACCTGATCGGCAACAAATGCCAGCTCGTCGGCGATGATCTCTTCGTGACCAACTCCGAACGTCTGCGCAAGGGCATTGATCTGGGCGTTGCCAACTCGATCCTGATCAAGGTCAACCAGATCGGCACACTGTCGGAAACTCTGGACGCGGTGGAAACCGCTCATAAGGCTGCCTACACCGCCGTCATGTCGCACCGCTCCGGTGAAACAGAAGATTCGACCATCTCCGATCTTGCGGTTGCAACCAATTGCGGACAGATCAAGACAGGTTCCCTGGCACGTTCAGACAGGTTGGCAAAATACAACCAGCTTATCCGGATCGAGGAAGAACTGGGTCCTCAGGCAATCTATGCCGGCCAGTCTATCCTGAAAGGCTGACTTTCCTTCTAATCCTTGTTCAAAGAAAAGCCCCGCCGATCTGGCGGGGCTTTGTCTTTTGTATCGTTGCGCGAATTACGTCAGCCTGACTGTTCCGCTTCGGGATCTGTCCGGGTTTCCTCCGCATGCTGCAACGCCGCCGCGATGGTTTCCGGTTTTTCCGCACCGGCCAGCACGAATCTGCCGTCAATAATGAAGCAAGGCACGCCTGATATTCCAGACTCGCTCGCCCTTGTGATCTGAGCTTCCGTTTTGTCCAGGTCGGTCTCTGTTTCCAGCAACTGTTCGACTAGATCGGATTGCATACCGGCTTCTTCCGAAATCCGGACAAGCGTAGCCGCTTTGGTCAAATCTTCACCATCCAGAAAATATGCCTTGAACAATCGCTCGACGACGTCGCTTTGAACATTGTCGGACCGCGACCAGAGAATCAGCCGGTGACTGTCCAGCGTGTTCGGCGACAGTTTGATTTTGTCGAAGGCGAAATTGATGCCTTCCTCCGCACCGGTTTCCTTTATGCGACTGTAAACGGCATCAGCATTTTCCTTGCCGCCGAATTTGTCGTCGAGATACTGCTGACGGTCCTTGCCTGATTTTGGCAGGGTTGCATCAAGTTGGAATGGGTGCCAGCGCACATCAACATTCAACTGAGGAACAGACCGGAGTGCAGTCTCCAGCCGTCTTTTACCTATGAAACACCAGGGGCACATGACATCGGAGACGACGTCGACAGTTAGTGGAGGAGTTGCGTTCATGAATGGGCCGTTTGTTGTGTCTTGAACCAACAAGTTAGAGCTTTCTGTCAGGTTTCCAAGTCCAATCCGCCGTTCAGCGTACTGTATGGGTCAGGATGGAGCTGATGCGCTTTTGCAGACGCACGGTCCCGGCCTCGTTTTTCAGCACGGCGACGGGCCCAAGGTCCTTCACCAGGCAGACAAGGTCCTCATCCCGGCTGGTTGCATCCGCAATCGACAGGAGCGTTGTGTGAATTTCGTCCAGTTCATCCGCAGAAGACACTTCAAGTCCGAAACTTTCCGGTTGAAGACGCATTTCCCACAAATCCAGGCCACGCACCGCAAGGGCATTGCTGCATGTTTCAAGATAGTTTGTGTATTCGCCGGCGCTTAGCCCGCCTTCCGTGATCTGCTGGCGGAGCCACATCTGGCTTTCAGCAAGAATTCTGTCCGCGAGGCGCCGCCGCTTGCCGAAGCGGATCGCCGAAGTGATCCGTCGCGCCAGAGTTTCCTTGCGGTTCTCGCCCACGATCACGTCGGATGCCCCGTTACGGAACAAAAGTGCGGAATCCTCTTCTCCCTCGCAAACAGCAAGAACAGGTAGTCCTGCAAAACGGGCATCTCTTCTGATTTGGCGGATGTATTCAACTGCATCATCAAATGCCGCGTCGATTACCACCGCATCAAATGCACGCATGGACATGAATTCCATCGCCATCTTGCCGTCAAATGCTCCGACGACCTCGACCTTCTGATCGCTGGCATCCTGCCATTCCAGAAAGCGCCCGCTCACGCCGACCACCATCAGGCTGCTGGAACCGGTGTGGTGAGGGGCTGTCCCGAAATCGGGTATGCGACCAAATACCTTCCGCCGGAGCTGCGCTTCCTCCGAGCGCATGAGTGAGCGCTGGTGGATACAAATGAGCATCAGAAGGACATCATCCGGGACGACCCGATCAATGATCGCGGTCACCTGAAGCCCGTCGGGGATAAGGTCGTCTCCATCGGACAGAATATAAAACGGAACATCGCATGGCAAAGCCCTGATATGCCGCTGGAGCCAGTCAAAGAAGGCCTCATTGTCGCCGTCAATGAGGTTCTTGATATCGACAACGATCGCAGCAGGCAGAGCTGTAGGCGGAGTACCGTCACGCTCGAACATATTGAGGAGCGCAACGTCCAGGTCTTCGGGCGCGTCACCGTTGCTGTTGCGTTTTGGCCGGCGCCCGGCATACCAGTAAGGTCCACGCCACGAAAGCGACGTTTCATAATCCATGCCCTGTCCCCACCTGGAGCAAATTGCACATTTCCCGCCGGAGGTATGATGCCCCGACTGACCGCTTTGGATCAACCAATAGATGTCTGTCCAGTTGCGCCACCCAAACCGCCGTCTAGGCCACCGCAGCGGGCAGCCGTTGTGTCCGCATGGTCAGTTTCTCCCTGCAGATCGTTCCATCGGCATTGCGTGGCAGCGATTGCAATATCAGGACACGATGCGGGATTTTCGCAAGATCCACTCCATCCGCGTCCAGAAAGGCAAAGAAGGACGCAGCGTCGGGGACATTTGAAGTCTCGGGGACCAATGCTGCGTACATTCTGGCTCCAAGAACTGGATCTTCGACAATGAATGCAGCGGCTTCCCGAATCCCGGGATAACTCGAATAGATCACATCGATTGTTTCAAGATTGCCGGTACCCAGGGCATAGGAACCTGGAATTCCGAAGCCGGCAATGCCGTCGTCGACAAGATCAACCTTGATGTTGGTCTTGAGATACCCGGTTCCCTCCCAGCGGACACGCCGCCGTTCGCCGTTGATCGTGCGCCACCCGATCTCGGGGACCATGGGTCCTTTCACGAGCAGGGTAGGGGTCTGTGCCTCGCCCTCTTCGGTGACTGCTATTTCAAGAAGGGCTGGCCTGTTTTCACACCCGATCGACCCGTTATGCTTTCCCAAGGCGGTCGCCTTGATCTTCGCTGAAGGACCTCTCGCTCTGGCAACCAGTGCAAATTCGTCCGCTATGTGAACATCGACGAGCCGACGTCTTGCAACAAACGTTGTCGGGTGTGGGGCTGAAATATTCCACGCCGCAAGAACGGTCGTTTTGGTACTGCCCAGCTTCCGATCGAGCGTCTGTGCGAGGGGCCCGGGCGTCATGACAATGTCGGCTTCAACGTCATTGGCATGTGTTGCAAGATTGGCAAGAGAGGTCGGATGGTGCAGGTGCAAGGTGCTGCCTGTCATGAGAAACGGTACAAGTCCGGCCCCGAGTCCCGTCAGTCCGCTGAGCGAATAAGGCACCAGAATGGTGCTGTTTTCCGAAATCTCCGCTTCGTTCACGATCATCTGCGCAGCCGAAATCCAGTGGTTGTGACATCGGCTGACAGGTACGTTTTCTTCTCCGCTCCGGCTCCAGCATATTGTTGCGGTATGGTCAGCCGGATCAGGTCTGTCACGGGTAACGAAACTAAGGCCGTCTCCCATTTCCGCGAGCATCGGTCCCAGTTCGATCAAACCGTCCGGAACATCTTTGCCCAGACCGAAAACGAAACGCAGCGAAAACAAATCCGCAGCCACGTCCCGGGCGGCGGTACCGACGTCTCTCGTCTCGACCCTGTCAGCGGCAATGAACCCCTTTGCACCGATGGAATTCAAGGCTTCCAGCACATTTTTCTGCCGCCAGTGCAATGGAAGAGGCGAAACGATCAGGTCCGCACGCAGCGCCGCAAGAACTGCGATGACCGTGTCCACAGTGTTGGGAGCCTGGACGCCGATCACATGGTCTGCGGACAGACCGACAGTGTTGTAAAATGCGGCAAGCCGGTCGATTTCCCGGTCAGCTTCGGCATAGGTCAAGCGGCGCGGTTCGCCGCCGGTCCAGGCCGCGCGGTCCGGCGCATCGACAAGGGCCAGCCGATCAGGATGCTGTGCTGCGGTTGTCTTGAAGAGCTCATCCAGCGGTACATCGGACCAAACTCCGCTTTCGTGATACTCCTTGGTGAGGCTGTCAACAGTCGCTTTCATTGTGTCCTTCGTCCATAGGTCCGATTATTGCGCGGTCGATGACCACCAGGTGTCAAACTCATGACCATAAAGGGAATGGTGTTCCGGTGGCACGACATCTTTCCAGTGTGCAACCCAGTCATCTGATACGTGATAGAGCGGGACAGCATAGGTACCCGAAATCAATACTCTGTCGAACGCCCTGACCGCATCGATGAAGTCGTCACGGCTGCGAGCCCCGACGATGGCATCGATCAAGGCATCGATCGCCGGTTCCTTGGCACCCACAAAATTGAAAGATCCTTCGGCGTCCGCCGCCTTCGTGCTCCAGCGGCCATATTGTTCGGCGCCGGGCGACAGTGAAGCATACCAGGTATTGAAAACCATATCGAAGTTCCGCTTTGTCCGGCGATCCTCGAATTGCGACGGGTCGACGCTACGCACGTTCACTGCGATACCCAGAAGTTCAACCGTCCGGATATAGGCAAGCGCCAGTTTTTCCTCATCCTCATTCTTGGCGAGAATCTCGAAGGCAAGCTGATTGCCGGTTGTCTCGTGTATGAGTTTTCGGTCCTTCAGCGCGTAGCCGGCATTCTTGAGTTCAGCCAGTGCAGCACGCAGGACTTTCCGGTCACGTCCCGATCCGTCAGCATCGGCCGGACGCCAGCTTCCTGCCATCACCTCCGGGGAAACTGCATCAGGGAAGGGGGCCAGAAGTTCTTTTTCCCGATCGCTTGCAGGACGTCCGATCGAAGACAATTCGGAATTGTCCCAATATCCGGCGGTTCGGGTAAACAGATCATAGTAGAGGTTCCGGTTTACCCACTGGAAGTCGAACAGCATCCGCAAGGCTTTACGCACTCTGACATCGGAAAACTGTTCCTTGCGGGTGTTGAACGCAATACCCTGCATGGGAGCGGGAACGCCGCGCGGGATTTCTATCTTGACGACGTCACCACTTTCAGCCGCCGGAAAATCAAATCCGGTTGCCCACCGGGCAGGGTCACGGAATTGCAAGGCCTTGATCAAGCCTTTCTTGAATGCTTCCTGCAACGTGGTTTCATCACGGAAATACTCGATCCTGATCTCGTCGAAATTGTCGAACCCAGCTTTGACCGGCAGGTCCTTTGCCCAGTAGTCCGGGTTCTTTTCATAAACAACAAGCCGTCCGGGCTGGATTGTCTTGAATGTATAAGGACCGCTTCCTACCGGAGGTGTGAGCGAAGATTTGTCGAACTTTTCCGCATCGGTGTGTTTTTTGGAAAAGATGGGGGCGAGCGAGATAAGCAGGGGCAATTCCCTGTTTTCACCGTTCTCGAATTTCAGTTTGATCCGGTTAGGAGCCGTGATTTCCTTTTCGACAATCGCCGCATACCAGTTCCGATACGGAGGGCGGCCCTTGTCTCGGATAATATCCAGGGAAAACACGATATCATCGACGGTTACCGGAGTTCCGTCGGAAAACCTGGCATTCGGATTGAGTTCGAACTCGATCCATTCCCTGCTGTCCGGCATGCGGACCCGCTGCGCGATCAATCCGTAGAGTGAAAAAGGTTCGTCGTAGGAACGAACCAGCAGGCTTTCCAGAACATTGTTGCCGAACTGGCGCTCGCGCATTCCGCGTGCAGAGGTCCAGCCTCCCTGGACAATAAACGAGTTCAGACTGTCAAAAGTTCCCTGAACACCCAATGTGATCGTGCCACCTTTGGGTGCATTCTCGTTTGCATAGGGAAAGGGTTGATCCGGGCCAAGCGCTGGTGAACCATGCATGGAGATCGCGTGTGACCATGGTACCGTTTCGTCGTCGGCCAAGGCCGGCCCGGAAAACCAGGGCAGCAAGAGACAAAATACCGCGAACACACTACGTCTAGTGCTGTTGTTGCAGAAAACAGACACGACCAATTCAAAGCAACGCATAACCACCACCGGAGATTCCCTTGATTCTCGCGGTTCAGACTAGCACATGGTGAATGTGAAGGCGCCAGCAACAAGTCATAAAGACAAAGATATACAGATTTGAATCGAACCTGAGCATTGCGTTGCAATTCGGCCACCCTCTCGCCCAAATTCAGTGCCTTACCATGCATTTCACAGATCTAATGTTCAAACGGGCCTTGCGGATGTTTCCGGAATGCCTCAGAACAACGCGAAGATTTCGAATACGCACGATTGAGGACGTTTCAATGACGAGTGTTTTGAAAAGAGGATTCTTCGGATGCGCAGCAGCTGCATTCGTGGCCGTGTCTTCTTTTGCTGCCGCCCCTGCAATCGCCCAGGAAGAGAAAAGCCCTTGGACGAAGGCATGTAATACCAATCCGAATACGCAGAAGGAAATCTGCTTCATTTCGATTGAGTTGCGCACAAATACCGGTCAGTTCTTGAGCAACATTGCCATTCAGGAAACCGAAGGCGAAGCCCGCAAGAAACTTCTTGTCGCTGTACCGACAGGTGTATTGATCCAGCCCGGACTTCGCATCCAGATTGATGACAGCAAGCCGGTTCAGGCCAAATACAGCATCTGCGCCCCGAACGCATGTTACGCGGAACTTGCGATTGACGATACGTTCATCAACGCAATGAAGCAGGGTGGCGAGATGCGGGTTGCACCGTATAACCAGCAAGCCAAGGAAATCGTCTTCAAGATGACCCTTATCGGCTTCACCAAGGTTTATGATGGAGAGCCCATGGACCTGGCAGAACTGCAGAAGAGACAGGAAGAACTGCAGAGCGAGCTGCAAAAGCGCGCTGACGAAGCACGGCAGAAACTGATCGATGCTCAGCAGGAAAACCAGTAGCTTTCAAGCAATTCAAACAGAAAGGCCGGAACGCAAGTCCCGGCCTTTTTTTGTTCGGAGGGGCAAACCCGCAAATTTTCAGTCGTGTCAGTGGATCTCGACACTGCGCGGAAGATATGATCCGTCGGTCTGTTCCTCGAAAATCTCCTCGACCTGCGGGTGGCGGACAGGCTCCCCGGTCATGTCGGGTTCCAGGTTCTGCTCGCTGACATATGCAACATATTCGGTCTCCTCGTTTTCGGCGAGAAGATGATAAAAGGGTTGGTCCCTGACCGGACGGACGTCCTCAGGGATCGCATTCCACCACTCTTCCGTGTTGCTGAACGTCGGGTCGACATCGAAAATCACACCCCGAAAGGGATAAATCCGGTGCCGGACGACCTGACCTATTCTAAACTTCGCCGTTCGCATGGTTACTCGTCCGCTTACTGCATGCAATGCCGGGATACCGTTTCGGCAACCTGCTTGCAAGCGTTGTAACATTAAACTCTATACAAGAGACCTTGTGAATCTCTAAAAACCATAAACCTCGGCCAACTCCTTGTCCTTGCTTGAAACCAGCTGTGCAAGATCGACGATGACCTTGGCCTGCTTCCAGGTTGCATCATCCTGCATCTTGCCATCGATCATGACGGCACCTGTGCCATCCGGCATGGCATCCAGGATCTTGCGCGCAAAGGCAACTTCCGCCGGGTCTGGCGAAAAGACTTTCTTTGCGATTTCGATTTGCGAGGGATGAAGCGACCAGGCACCGAGACACCCCATCAAAAAGGCATTGCGGAACTGGCTTTCACAAGCTTGCGGGTCAGAAAAGTCCCCGAATGGTCCATAAAAGGGTTTCAGGCCATATGACAGGCACGCATCGACCATTTTCCCGACAGTGTAGTGCCAAAGATCCTGCTGGAATGCGGTCCGCACACCACTATTGTCAGTGTCCGAAAGCACCGCGTAATCAGGATGGCCACCACCGACGCGCGTTGTTTTCATGCCTCTGGATGCCGCAAGGTCGGCTGGTCCCAGGCTCATTCCATGCATGCGCGGACTGGCTGCTGCGATCTGCTCGACATTCTTGACACCTTCCGCGGTTTCAAGAATGGCATGGATGAGGATCGGTTTCCCTAGTCCACCCTTAGCTTCCAGTTGAGCAAGCAACTGATCGAGATAGTGAATGTCCCAGGCGCCTTCGACCTTGGGCAACATCACGACATCCAGCTTGTCACCGACGGCCTGGACGATTTCCATGACATCATCGAGAAACCAGGGGCTGTTCAGGCAGTTTACCCGCGTCCACAGTCCGGTTGATCCGAATTCATTTTCCCTTGCCAGCTGGATAAACCCGTTCCGCGCGTCGGACTTGGCGTCTGCCGGAATGGCGTCTTCGAGATTGCCCAGGACAACATCGACCTTGTTCAAAAGGTCCGGCACCTTGGCGCGCATCTTCTCGATATGTGGCGGAACAAAATGGATCATTCGCTCAAGCGAGATAGGCATCTCTCGATACGGGGTGGGAGCACCAATTGCGAGCGGTTTGTAGAATGCGCTTGGGGTTTTCATGAAAATCGTGTTCCTCCTCCTGTTCGTAAGCTAGCTATAACGCTTATGTTGCGCTGCAACCATCCCCCGATAGGTGAAGGAGAGGGGATCGGGTTCAACCCTCCTGCGCCTTGGAGACGGCTGCTCGGTCAGCCTGCCGTCGAGCCAGGCTTTTCCCCGGCGGGGCCCATTTTTTGTGTATCCACATCCACTGCTCGGGATGTTCGCTGATCCAGGCTTCGAAGATTTGGTGTATCTCGGCGGTGGCCGCCTTGATATCCGCCTGCCGGTCGCTTGTTTTCGGCACTGTGATCGCGCGCCCTTCAATGTGGAAATTCACGCCATTTTTCCGGACAACACGACCCAGGACGATCGGTACATTGCAGGATCGTGCGATTGAGGCCGGCACGGTATTCGCGTAAGCCATCTGACCGAAAAAGGGAACCTGTACGCCTCTGGCTTCCCTCAGGTCCCCCATCATTGCAACGACACCACCGCTCTTCAGCGTTCCCAGTATCTTTCGCGCCGTTTCCGGTCCCTTCGACAGCAAGCCGCCACGATAGAGGTCCTGCCGCAGCGAGCGCAGCGCCTTGTCTGCCTCCGGATTGCGCAGAGCCTGGTAAACGCCGGTTACATCCACCCCGTGGCTTGTGACGGGTTGAACGCAAAGTTCCCAGTTGCCACTGTGAAACGACATGAGGACACAGGCCTGTTCGCCAGCAAGAACTCTCTCGGTCGTTTCATCGGCAACGGCCTCAAATCGGAAATCCTGTTTGAGAAGCCTGTCGGTATGGAATGTCTCGACTGCCACTCGACCGAGGTTTTCCCACATTCCTCGGACAATTTCCTCTCTCTCGCTCTCCTTCATTGAAGGGAACGCGTTTTTCAAATGTTTCAGCGCGCGTTTGTGACGCGCATTGAACGGTGCAAACGCCCGCCAGCCTTTGCCCATCAGGTACGAGGCAAGATCGACCGGTATGAGACGAAAAAGGAATATGGCTGACTTTAAAGCGATGCTTTCGATATGGTTTTGCAACGCAAACCGTTTGGGATGTTTCCTCTGTCTTTTTTTTCGCGACATTCCGGCCGGATGCTTTCATTTTGCCTGACCCGGTTCTTTCGGCGGGCGGCTTCAGGACGTATCTGTCAAATTGAGCCCTTGCGGTAGGGCTTCAGACCTGCTTGGAATGCGGGACATTGATACAGTCCAGCAAGTGACGCGTCCTTATCCAAGCTCAACGACAGATGCAAGTATCTTTACCCGAACGCTCCACCTACCGATCGCAACACCAAGTCTCGGACACTGAATGCTGGACGTCATAACTCTGGCCTTGCCGTTCTTCGGACTGATACTTCTTGGTTTCGGCGCAGGAAAGGCAAAAAACATACCTGAGTCCGGGCTTGCCTGGATGAATTTCTTTGTCATCTATCTGGCGCTCCCCGCGCTGTTTTTTCGGCTGTTATCCGCAACACCCTTTGAACAATTGGCCAACCTGTCGTTCATCGCGGCAACGACTTTCACGACCTACGTCGTGTTCGCGATTTCTTTTTGTATTGGCGTGGTAGCAACGCGGGGCAGTATCGGCGAATCGACGATACTGGGCATCGCCGGCGCCTATTCGAACGTTGGATACATGGGGCCAGGATTGACCCTTGCTGTATTGGGTGAAGAGGCAACGGTACCGACAGCGCTCATTTTGACCTTCGACAACGCACTTATGTTCATTCTTGCGCCGCTGCTCATGGCTTTGGCGGGAACAGAAAACGAGACGTTTGCCCAGACTCTGAAACAGATCTTCGTCAAGATTTTCACGCATCCCTTCATCCTGGCGACCATTGCCGGTGTATCCGCTGCAGCCTTTGAATTCCGCCCGCCGCAAGCGGCAAGCACGCTTCTGCTTTACCTCAGCAATGCCGCCGCTCCCTGCGCCCTGTTTGCCATGGGTGTCAGTATTGCTCTTCGCCCCGTTGGAAGGATACCGATAGAGCTTCCTCTGGTCTTGTCGGTAAAACTCCTGTTACACCCGATACTCGTCTTCCTGCTGTTGACGTGGCTTGGTGGATTTGATCCGGGCTGGATCGCAACGGCGGTGTTGATGTCGTGCCTGCCACCGGCAACGAATGTTTTCGTGATTGCGCAGCAGTACGGTGTTTATGTTCAACGCGCGTCAAGTTTCGTACTGGTGGGCACTGCGCTTTCAATCGTGACAGTGACGGCGTTTATCTGGGCAATTACCTCCGGTGTTCTGCCCATCGGTTGAAGCGATGCGCCCAACCGGCAACGCAAGGAAGGCTGCGTTTCAACGCGATGACTGAAAAACACCCCACACTGGATGTGATTGAAACTTACCCGGACCCTGTTCGAAACCGCTTGATGCAACTCCGGGGCCTTATCCTGGAAACTGCCCTGAAAAGTGAACATGTCGGTGAAGTGCAGGAGACGCTGAAATGGGGGCAGCCGAGCTTTCTGACCGTCAAACCGAAATCGGGAACGACAATCCGAATAGACAAGGACACTTCCGATCTGGGTGATGTCGCTTTGTATGTAAATTGCCAGACTTCGCTCGTGTCCGACTGGCGCGCTCTTTATCCGCACATCGAATTCGGCGGCAACAGAAGCGTTCATTTCAAGGCAGAAGATCCGCTTCCGGAAAATGAAATTTACCAGATGATCTCAATGGCGCTCACTTACCACGTCAAGAAACGGTAGTCAGCGCGGCAGGCTTTGACATCCGGCTGGAAACTACCCGGGAATTCGAAACCCCACACTGGGTGCCATTCCTTCACGCATCAGGAAACGCCTGAAAGGGCCGACCCGGTCGGCCATGTACATGCCGATGCTTCTTGCCACCTGTACCGGCAGGAACGAGGTGAGGAGGGACTTGTTCAATGCATCAACCGCGTTGGTTCGCAGCCTGATGTCGCGCATGCGTGATTGCTCGTAGGACATCAGGATTGCCGGATCTCCCGGGTCGCTGTGCCGCAGGAGCCCGCGTTGGATAACCGACGTCAGGTCATGGATGTCGCGAAGAGACAGGTTCAGGCCCTGTGCTCCGATCGGTGGAAAGACATGTGCCGTTTCACCGACAAGAGCCAGCCTTTGTCCGGTCAGCTTGTGCGCATTCAGACCAGAAAGCGGGAAGCTTTGAATCTCTGATGCCAGTTTGAACGAGCCAAGGACCGAGTGCGCACGTTTTTCCAGTTCCAGCTCCAGGTCTGTCGAAGCCATCGAGATCAGGTCACGCGCTCCCTGCGCGGTTTCCACACAGACAACCGAAGATTGACGACCAGGCAGAGGAACAAGTGTGAATGGTCCGGTGCGCGTATGAAACTCCGTGGAAGTGCTTTGATGCGGCAACCGGTGTTCGACGTTGAGAACCACAGCCTCCTGAGGGTAAGACCAGGTTTTCACTTCAATTCCAGCGGCTTGTCGAAGCATTGAATTTCTGCCGTCCGCGGCGACAGCAAGACGCGCCCGCGCCTGATTTCCAGAGGACGCATGAACGTCGACTAGCGTCTCGGAGTATTTGACCGTTTCCGCGCTGCCAATTATGCAGTCCAGGTTACCTTGAGAATTGCATTTTTTCTCAAGTGCCTTGTTAAGATCACTGTTTAAAATATTGAATCCAAATTCATTAAGTTCAAGTTCACTGGCGTCGAAGACAACTTCAGGAGCCCTGATGAGTCGCTTCGTATCGTCAATCATGCACATCTTCTTGAGTGGAGCGGTATTACCGGCAAGATCCGCCCACACGCCGATATCATCAAGAAGCGATATGGATTTTTGCCAAAGAGCAGTCGTCCGTCCGTCGACACGTCGCAATTCAGGCGCAATCAACACTGTGGAAAGCCCGAGCTGTGCGAGCCTCAGCGCGGCGATACGTCCGGAGGGACCGCCCCCGACAACGACTACATCATGCGTGACCGGCGGTGAGGAGTCTGGCATTTGTTTGTCCCGATCTGTGATCTGATTGCATAGAAAGTGCCTCAATGACTGTATTTTTCAACAGGACGAAACCACGCAGGGCGGTGCGAGTTTGTATAACATGAACAGGAAATCAGTCTCGAATGCGCAAGATCAAACCCTTTTGGAAAATCCCCGATATAGTGGATTGCCGGGAAGACCAGCAGCAAACTGAAAAATGAGTATCACGACAGCCACGACAACTACCGGTTCGCACGACCAGCAGCGAAAAAGACCAGCGGGGGCGGGCACTTGGCCTTTTGTGCTTTTGCTTGTCGCAACGCTCAGTGTCAGCGGTTGGGCCTATCTCGTTGCAATGATCGCCGACATGGTTCCGGCAATGGACATGGCCGAGGCTGGCCCCGGCATGGAAATATTCAATCAGTTCAATCTGTTCAAGGGTCTGTCCGCCGAGACAAGGGCTGCACTTGCAGTTCTCTGCCTGCCGGCGGGTGCGACCTTCGGCATGCCGACCCAGGCCATGACCGCGATCGACCTCGCGAAGGTTTTCCTGATGTGGGCGATGATGTCGATGGCGATGATGCTGCCAACGTCAATTCCCATGTTAAAGGCCTATACCGACTGGATTGACAGCCGGGAAGGTCCCGATCAACGAGCTTTCTGGCCCGTCTTTGGCTCCACATTTGGATATCTTTCCGTATGGTTCGGTTACGCTGTCATCGCGACCGTGGCCCAATGGCTACTTTTCATGACAGGTGGACTGAACGACATGATGGCGCCGGCCAGCCTGGCTTTGACCACATCCGTCCTTTTCGCAGCAGGAGTTTATCAGTTCACACCTGCCAAAAGATCGTGCCTGCAACGCTGCTGGTATCCCCGCTGGGTATTTTCGGCCGACAGCGGAAAATCCACTATCCTGTCCGGATACCGAGAAGGGCTCGTTCAGGGCTGGGCATGCCTCGGTTGTTGCTGGGCTGTTATGACCGTCATGTTTGCCGTCGGCCTGATGAATATTGTCTGGATAGCTCTTTTAGGCGGCGTCATGGCGCTGGAAAAGGCGGTCCCGAACAGGGTTTTTCCGGCTGCAATCGGTGCTTTTCTGCTCGTCTGGGCCGGTTTTCTGACAGTTGCCATTTATTTCTGAGTTCGAAAATTGTTTATCGCAGAATTGCCACTGGGGCTGTTTTTTCGGTTCACACTGTCATACGATTGCAATATTACTCCCCGGACGCGGTAGAGCGATGCTTGCCGGACAATGGCAAATCTGCCTGAAACCGGACCTGATTACGATCTGCGCCGCGTTCATTTAGTGTGAGGATACCCCGTGACGGACATCACCCCGGGCAAATCGGCGCCCGAACCCGCTCTATTTCTAATTCATGTCCTGACGGCTTCCGGTGCTCCCATCGCTTTGGTTGCCCTTTTGGCGGGCGCGCAGGGGAATTGGGCTGAAATGTTCGCCTGGCTCGGCCTCGCATTTTTTGTCGACGGAATTGATGGCCCGCTTGCACGCCGTTTCAATATCGCCGAGCGCTTGCCGCGCTGGTCCGGCGCATCACTTGATTTTGTAATCGACTATGCGACCTATGTATTCCTGCCCGCATTTGCATTGTCCTGGAGCCTGATGCTGTCTCAGCCATGGAACTGGATCTGCGGCGGCCTCGTTGTCTTCACCGGTGCGCTTTATTTCGCTGACAATGGCATGAAGACACCTGATGGATCCTTCAAGGGCTTTCCTGCCGGCTGGAACATGGTTGTCTTCGGCCTGATGGTCCTGTCTCCATCCGAAGCATTTACAATTGCAATCATCCTGCTTTGCTGCGCGCTTACATTTGCGCCCATCCGTTTTGTCCATCCTGTACGCGTTCGGCGCTGGCGGATCGTGACCCTGCCTGTCACCTTGCTCTGGATGGCGCTGGCAGCGCTGGCGATCGTGGACAACATGTCCCTCAACGGCATCACTTCATTGCTGTTCACCGTATCGAGTATCTACCTGTTTTCCATCTCAGCCATCCAGCAACTGATCGACAGGGTCGATTGAAATCCATATTGACCTTTCCGGCATGCCTCGAACTCATTAATGTTCCGGTCAGGCACATTAGTTTTTGAGGCGTAAGCCTTTTGGAGGTTCGAATGGTTCAGGCAATCCGCGTCCACGAAACCGGTGGTCCCGATGTCATGCGTTGGGAACAAGTCGACGTCGGAGAACCGGGCCCCGGCGAAGTCCGCATCCGTCATACCGCGATTGGCCTGAATTTCATCGACACGTATTTTCGCTCGGGACTTTATCCGTCTCCAGCCGGTTTGCCGTTTTCGCCCGGAAATGAAGGAGCGGGAATCGTACAGTCGGTCGGCGACGGCGTCGCGCATCTCAATCCGGGAGATCGCGTTGCCTATGCCGGTCCTCTTGGTGCCTATGCGCAGGAGAGAGTTGTCCCCGCTGACAATCTTGTCGTGATCCCGGACGGCATTGACGACAAGACAGCCGCAGCAATGATGCTGAAAGGGATGACGGCTCAGTACCTGCTGCGGCAGACATTTGCCGTGGGGCCAGACACAACGTTGCTGTTTCACGCAGCTGCAGGCGGCGTCGGATTGATCGCAGGCCAATGGGCTGCCCACCTGGGTGCTACCGTTATCGGCACAGCTGGTTCAGACGAAAAAATCGCGCTGGCGAAAGCCCATGGCTACCAGCACATGATCAACTATCGCACGGAAGACTTTGTTGAGCGCGTCAAGGAGATCACCGGGGGAAAGGGCTGCGACGTCGTCTATGATTCTGTCGGCCAGGACACCTATCCGGGCTCCCTGGATTGTATCAGGCCATTGGGAACGTGGGTCAGCTTCGGCCAGTCATCGGGCCCCATTACAGATTTCAATCTTGGTCTCCTGGCACAGAAAGGATCATTGTTCGCGACAAGGCCGACCCTCTTTACCTACATTGCGACCCGTGACGCGCTGGAGGCGACGGCAGGCGAACTTTTCGACGTCGTCCAGAGGGGGATAGTCAAGATCGAGCTCAACCAGGAATATCGTCTGGCCAACGCCATCCAGGCTCACGAAGATCTCGAAGGCAGGAAAACCACCGGCACAACCGTCTTGATTCCCTAAAACTGGCGTCTTGATCCACCAATAATTGGAATGTCGATGCTTTCCGGACGGGCCCAGGAACTTTCGCGAAATCTCTACAGTCCCGCCATGCGGTACTTTCTCGCCGCCGCGGAAGCAGGGTCGATCCGTGCCGCGTCACGAGAACTCAATGTCGCGTCTTCTGCCGTCAACCGGCAGATCCTCTGGTTGGAAGAAGCCCTGGGTCTCCAGCTTTTCGACCGTGTCGGACGACGTATCAGGCTGTCACAGGCCGGAGAACTGTTGCTCGCACATGTCCGCAGGACATTCTCCGATTTTGAAGGCACTGTCGCGGAGCTCGATGCGCTCAAGGGATTGCGACGGGGAACCGTCTCGATCGCCTCGGTCGAAAGCGTTTCGGAAAAACTGCTACCTGCCGTGATAAGCAGTTTCCGCAAGAGCTTTCCGGGAATTCATGTCAATGTTTCCGTTTCTTCCTCCCAGGAGGCGGCTCGAAAAGTCGAGACTGCCGAAGCCGATGTCGGGTTCACGTTCGACCCACCAGAGAACTCCGCATTGACTGTTGCCTTTCAACAGGAGCTGGTCATCGGCGCGTTGATGAGGCCGGATCATCCGCTGGCGAAGGCCGAAAACCTGGATCTTGAGGAATGCCTGAAATTTCCCGTGGCACTTCCCGCAGAGGGCCTGTCGTTGCGTACACGCCTCGATATGGTCCGCAATCGTATAGCGGGTGTTTCCAGAACCTACGTGGAAGCCAATTCGCTGCGCCTGATGCGGGCACTTGCAAGAGAAGACGGTGTCATTGGTTTCCAGACAATGATTGGGTGTGAGGATGACCTTTCTTCCGGCGCCCTCGTATTCAAGCCACTCACGGATGCGCCACTTCAAGCAGACCGTTTATGTGTGATAACCTCGTCGTTGCGCGCACTCGCGCTTGCCCCAGGGATGTTTTTCGACCACTCAGTGCTCGCCTTAAAGGACCGTAACTCTTCCAATGATGCCAAAAAGGCATCATAAAGGTCTCAAATGAGCGCTTTGTCTGCGTTGATTTTTAAGGCACATTTTTCGAAGGAATTGCGGCACTTTGCTGCGCGAGGGAGAAAGCTGATGGGGCGTTTGACGACCCACGTACTTGACACTGCATTGGGCAGGCCTGCGAGCGGGTTAAAAATCGAACTATGGTCGCAGGGCGAAAACCCGGCTCGCATCTCGTCACATGTCACAAACACGGACGGTCGCGTCGACGGTCCGATTGTTGAAGGAGAGGCTTTCAAGACCGGTGAGTACGAACTGCGTTTTCATGCAGGTGACTACCTGAAGGCCACAGGACAATCTCTTCCCGACCCGTTGTTTCTGGACATTATTCCAATACGCTTCGGTATAGCGGAACCGGATGGCCACTATCACGTGCCGCTGCTTGTATCGCCTTTCGGCTATTCGACCTACCGCGGGAGCTGAATGATGCGCGATACCATCCGCTTTCTGAAAGCCGGCGAAATCATCGAACTCCAGAATGTAGGGCCAACCGAGACGTTGCTTGATTACCTGCGGCTCACCAGACGCGAGACCGGAACGAAGGAAGGGTGCGGTGAGGGAGACTGTGGCGCATGCACTGTTGCCATTGGCCGAATGATCAACGGAAAACTCGTCTATCAACCGGTCAACAGCTGCATTCTGCTTCTCGGCATGATTGACGGCGCAGAACTCGTGACCGTTGAAGATCTTGCCCAGGACGACCGACTGCATCCTGTTCAGACCGCTATGGTCGAACTTCATGGCTCGCAATGTGGATTTTGCACGCCAGGCTTCATCATGACGCTATTCACGCTCTATCATGCCGCAGATGTGGAGAAATCCCGAAAGACGGTTACGGAATGGCTTGCTGGCAATCTTTGTCGCTGTACCGGGTATCGTCCGATCGTGGATGCCGCGCTCGAGGCGTGTTTTCGGGCAACCGACGATGCTTTTTCGTGGCGCGCGAACGAAACAAAGGAAAGATTGCAGTTCCTTGCGGACAGCCGCGATATTTTCATCGGTGATGACACGGGCTTCTTTTCCGCGCCTTCAACGCTCGACGGGCTGGCGGCTCTTTATGGCCAGCACAAGGACGCGACGCTCATTGCCGGGGGGACCGATGTAGGTCTTTGGATTACCAAGCATCTGCGTGAACTGCCGAAAATGATCTGGCTTGGCCGGATTGAAGGCCTCGACCGCGTGGAAGAAAGCGCATCTGGCGTTCTGATTGGTGCGACTGCGACCTATGCCGCGACAGAAAATGCCGTTACCCAGATTTCAGTTGATCTTGGTGAACTCTGGAAACGAATTGGTTCCAAACAGGTTCGTGCTTCAGGCACGGTCGGTGGAAACATTGCCAACGGGTCACCAATCGGAGATACGCCGCCGGCACTGATTGCACTGGGAGCAACGCTTGAATTGCAATCCTCGGAAGGCTCGCGAGCATTGCCGCTGGAAGATTTTTATCTGGAATACGGCAGACAGGACAGGAAACAAGGGGAATTTGTCACCGGTCTGTTCGTTCCGCGTCTTTCAAGCAACCAGGCTTTCCGCTGTTACAAGATATCCAAGCGATTTGATCAGGATATCTCCTCTGTCATGGGAGCGTTCCGGTTCACGATCGAGGACGGCGTTATTGTTGCGTCGCGCATTGCCTATGGCGGCATGGCCGGAACACCGATGCGCGCTGCCGGTGCGGAGAAATCCCTGGCGGGAGCGACCCTGGACGATCCCTCAAGCTGGGGGACGGCCATGCAGGCACTCTTGTCAGATTTTGATCCACTGACGGATATGCGTGCCAGTTCCGACTACAGGATGGAAACGGCGCGGGCCCTGCTTGCAAAATCGCTCATGGAAATCAGCGGGACCGCACCGGAAGATATACGTGTCCTTGCAAGGCGGGAGGCCGACAATGACCGCGCCGCTTGACAGGGAACATGTGACCGCGCCGCTAAAACACATTCGCAAGCCTCTGCCGCATGACAGTGCCATCAAGCATGTGTCGGGTACCGCGACCTATATCGATGATATCGTCGAGCCGGTCGGCACGCTTCATGTCGTGCCGGGATGGGCCAGACACGCGGTCAGGGGCAGGCTGCTGTCGGTTGAATTGAACGCGGTTCGGGCAACACCGGGCGTCGTTGCTGTACTCACGTCCGGTGATGTCCCGGGCACCAACGATTGTTCTTCCGCATTTGGCGACGACCCGGTCCTTGCCGAGGAGGAAATCTTCTTTTTTGGACAGGTCGTTTTTGCGGTCGTTGCCGAAAGTCGGGAGATTGCACGCAAGGCCGCCCTCAAGGCGAAAATCAAAGTCGCACCGATAACGCCTATCCTCACACCGGAAGACGCTGACCACGCCGACACCACTGTGCTGCCTGACTATCAGTTCCGCCGGGGTTCGCCGGAAACAGGGTTGCAGGCATCTGAAAATGTTCTGTCGGGATCCATGTTTATCGGCGGCCAGGAGCATTTCTATCTCGAGGGTCAGGTTGCCATGGCAATCCCTCAGGAAGATGGCGGGATGTTTGTCCATTCATCCACCCAGCATCCGACGGAAATCCAGCATACGGTGGCAAAGGTACTCGGCGTACCGGATGCAGCCATCACGGCCGAGATCCGCCGTATGGGTGGCGGATTTGGCGGCAAGGAGTCTCAGGCAAACCAATGGGCTGCCCTCGCTGCACTGGCAGCACGCAAAACCGGCCGAACCTGCAAGATGCGCCTTGACCGGGATGATGACATGATCATGACCGGCAAGCGTCACGATTTCAAAGTCAACTGGCAGGTCGGTCATGACGCTTCCGGCAGGATCCGCGCTACGGATTTGGAATTTTTGGCCCGATGCGGTTACTCCGCGGATCTCTCGCTCGGTGTAAACGACCGCACCATGTTCCATGCCGATTCCAGCTACTTCTATCCCGACACGCTGATCCGGTCCCGCAGATTGCGGACAGACACCTGCTCCAACACCGCTTTCCGCGGTTTTGGCGGCCCCCAGGGAATGCTCGCCGCTGAGCGGATGATCGATGCGATTGCCATTCACCTGGGCAAGGACCCTCTGGAAATCCGGAAACTGAATTTCTACGACGGCGAGCGCAACGTGACACCCTATGGCATGCCGGTCGAAGAATACGAAGTCATGCATGACCTCATTTCAAGACTGGAAGTCGGAAGCGACTACTGGGTGCGCCGGGAAGAGGTAACCGCGTTCAACGCTGCCAATGCAGTTCTGAAAAAAGGCATCGCGCTGACACCGGTCAAGTTCGGCATTTCGTTCACACTGAAACATCTGAACCAGGCCGGTGCACTCGTGCATCTTTATACGGATGGCTCGGTCCATCTGAACCATGGCGGCACGGAGATGGGGCAGGGGCTTTACCAGAAAGTCGCTCAGGTGGTCGCCGAGGAATTCGGTGTGACGATGGACAAGGTCATCATCACCGCAACCAATACATCCAAAGTGCCAAATACCGGACCAACGGCCGCGTCCTCCGGAACTGATCTCAACGCAATGGCGGCCAAGATTGCAGCAAAGGAGATCAAGACGCGCCTTGTAACCTTCCTGTGCGAACAACATCAGTGCGGTGAGGAAGCAATTCATTTCGGCGACAACAAGGTCCTCATTGGTGACAAGAGCTTTCCACTCTCCGAGATAGCGAAACAGGCCCATGTAGGCCGCATCCAGATGTCGCATGCCGGTTTTTACGCAACACCTGGCATTACCTGGGACAGGGACAGTGTCTCCGGACGGCCGTTCTACTACTTTGCATTCGGTGGTGCCTGTTCGGAAGTGACGATCGACACCATGACCGGTGAAATGACGGTCGACCGCGTCGACATACTCCATGACGTCGGACACTCGCTCAATCCCGCCATCGACATCGGTCAGATCGAGGGTGGTTTCGTCCAGGGCATGGGCTGGCTGACGACCGAGGAACTCGTCTGGGACGAAGAAGGCCGGCTTCGAACGCATGCACCGTCGACATACAAGATACCGACGGCATCAGACCTACCGGCCGATTTCAACGTTCAACTCTACGAAAGCACCGGCAATCCCGAGGATACGGTCTACCGGTCGAAGGCTGTGGGGGAACCACCGGTCATGCTGGCGAACTCTGTCTTCTGCGCTATCACTGATGCGGTCGCCAGCCTGATCCCGGGAGAAGTTCCGAACCTGAACGCGCCCGCGACACCCGAAGCGATCATGAAGGCAGTGCAGGACATGCGCCGGAGAAAGGTTCCCTCATGATGGTTTGGGGGCACATCGTCGACTGTTTGAAAAACGGCGGTTCCTGTGCCCTTGTCACTGTTGCGCGTGTTGAGGGTTCGACGCCCCGCGAAGAAGGAACAAGGATGGTGGTGCGGCCGGACACTTCATTCTACGGCACCATCGGAGGCGGCACTCTCGAATTCGAGGCGATCCGCAAGGCGGCAACTGCCGCCCGTGAAGCAAAGCCCGCATTTTTACACCAGTCGGTTTCACTGGGACCCGATCTTGGGCAATGTTGCGGCGGACGAGCAAAGCTGACTATCGAAGTCCTGACATCCGAAACACTGACATTTGCCGAGACCCTTGCCGCGCGCGAGGAAGCGGGAAGTGCATTCGGCACGATCGCGAATTTACGGGACGGTCGTCTTGGACAGCGGCGTGTCCTGGAACAACCACCTGAAAGCGCGATAGCGTTTGATGATCTTTCCGAAGCCGGTACTTCCGTGGTCACGGAAAGATTCGGTGAGACGAGGCGTCCATTGTATCTTTTCGGAGCCGGTCATGTCGGCAAGGCGTTGGTACTTGCCATGGCGCCACTCCCGTTTGCAATAACCTGGATCGACAGTCGTGCAGGCCAATTTCCAGGGCGGGTACCTGCCAACGTGAGCAAGGTGTGCGTTGAGAACCCGTCCACCCTTGTCGACACGGCGCCCGAAAATACCTTCATCCTCGCCATGACCCACTCACATGCGCTTGACGAGGATATCATGGCACGCGCCTTGCTACGGCAAAGGTTCGCGTATTGCGGTGTCATCGGTTCGAAGACGAAGAGAGCACGGTTTCAGCGACGAATGAAAGCCAGAGGTCTGGACGAAGCGCTTGTGTCGAAAATGGTCTGTCCGGTTGGGAATACGGCGATAAAGTCAAAGCATCCGGCGGCTATCGCAGCCGGAATTGTTGTCGATCTTTTGGAACGGGACGAAACGTTGCAACACCAGGCCTTCATTGGTCAGGGGCTTGCACAAAAAATAACACTTGGTCAATAAGGCGGCATTCGCTTGGGGGATAGCGTGGCAGAAACAACCCTTCCAGAGGTAGACGAACACCCGGTGCAGCAGGACAGATCCGAAAAGGACACATTGCTGGACGCACGAGGGCTGACGAAGCGGTTCGGCGACATACTTGCAAACGACCGTGTCGACCTGATCATCAACAAGGGAGAAATCCATGCACTGCTCGGCGAGAACGGTGCAGGCAAGTCGACGCTTGTAAAGATGTTCTACGGCTCGCTCGAACCCGATGATGGCGAAATATTGTGGGGTGATCGAAGGGTCACCATCGGGAACCCCGCGGCTGCCCGGGAACTCGGCATCGGCATGGTATTCCAGCACTTCTCGCTGTTCGAAGCCCTCAATGTCGTTGAAAACATTGCGCTTGCACTGCCAAACCCGGGCAACATGCAGGATCTCGCAAAGCGCATTGAAACTGTTTCCCGTGACTATGGCCTGCCGCTCGATCCGGAGGATATCGTTGCCGATCTGCCAGTCGGCATACGCCAGCGGATCGAGATTGTGCGCTGTTTGCTGCAGGAACCCCGGCTGATCATCATGGATGAACCGACATCCGTGTTGACCCCGCAGGAGGCCGACCAGCTTTTCCTGACCCTTCAACGGCTCGCCAAGGAAGGCTGCGCGGTGCTCTATATCAGCCACCGTCTGGAAGAGGTGAAGCGGATCTGTCACCACGCCACGATCCTGCGCCATGGACAGGTGGTGCGTGAATGTGATCCGACACTCGAAACACCTGCTTCTTTGGCCAGCATGATGGTGGGTGCAGACGTAGCAGCAGTAAGCGCAGGCGAGCAGGCTCCCGAAATTGGCGAAACCAGGCTCGCCCTTCAAGGATTGAGTGCCAAGGCGGCAACTCCTTTTGCGACCGCACTCAACAACATCTCGCTGGAGCTTAGGGCCGGCGAAGTGGTCGCAATCGCCGGAGTAGCAGGAAATGGGCAAGGTGAATTGTTCGACGCTATTTCAGGTGAAATGCCCGCTGCCGCCAGCATGATCCATCTCGACGGAACAGCGTGCGGCAACAAGAATATCAACTGGCGACGCAAACAGAACGCTGCCTTCGTCCCGGAAGAACGGCTCGGGCACGGTGCGGTTCCGGGCATGAAACTGTCCCAGAACATCGTTCTGACACGTCATGGAACCGGCGACAAACTGGTTGGGGCCGGTTTTGTTTCCAACGTCGAGGCGAGCGTATTGGAAAAGCGGATCAAGCAGGCATTCGATGTTCGCATGTCCCATGACGATCCGGAGGCAAGATCGCTATCGGGCGGCAATCTGCAAAAATTCGTGGTCGGCAGGGAACTCGATCGCAACCCGGGCATCCTCGTTGTCAATCAACCGACATGGGGTGTTGATGCCGGGGCGGCCGCCCTTATTCGTCAGGCGCTGATCGATCTCGCTCGATCCGGTTCAGCCGTACTCGTCATCAGTCAGGATCTCGATGAGATTTTCGAAATTGCCGATCGGATTGCCGTGATCTCGCGGGGCTTCCTGTCGGAGGCCGAACCCGCAACGGACATGACGCGGGAACGCGTCGGACTGCTGATGGCGGGTGGCGCCGAGACGCAAGGAGAGGTGGCCTGATGCGTATCGAGCTTGTCAAAAGAAAAGAACACAGCCGGACGATGGCACTGCTGTCGCCATTGATAGCTGTTGCTCTCACGGCACTTTCAGCTGCAATCCTTTTCTCAATAACTGGTCATAATCCTCTGATAGGATTATATAAATTCTTTATCGAGCCGCTGACACAACAATGGTCGCTCGAAGCTACCATAGACAAGGCGACACCATTGATCCTGATTGGTTGTGGCCTGGCGGTTTGTTACCTGTCGAACAACTGGAACATCGGCGCGGAAGGCCAGTTCGTTGTCGGTGCTTTGTTCGGCTCGGCGCTGCCGATCCTGTTTCCATCTTTTGAAAATGTCATCACGCTACCTCTCATGCTGCTTTTCGGCGCGATCGGCGGCGCGTTATGGGCCCTGATACCAGCCCTGTTGAAGACCCGGTTCAATACCAACGAGATCCTGACGAGTCTCATGCTTGTCTATGTGGCTGGGCTCCTTCTGGATTACCTTGTCCGAGGGCCGTGGCGAGACCCGGACGGATACAACTTCCCGGAATCCAGAATTTTCTCCGACGCAGCGACGCTACCCGAAGTGTTCGGGGGAGCCATGAGCTTGTCGGCACCGATCACGATCGTCATTGCAATCGTGCTGGCAATCGTTCTCGCCAAAACCTTGAAGGGATTTGAAATCAGGGTGATGGGAGAAAGCCCGCGCGCCGGCAGTTTCGCAGGATTTTCCGCCAAGAGACTGACCCTGTTCTCTTTCGCAATCGCAGGTGCACTGGCCGGACTGGCTGGAACCATGGAAGTCTCAGGCGCCTTGAACCAGCTGTTGCCGTCGATATCGCCAGGCTACGGTTTCACGGCAATCATCGTTGCGTTTCTGGGGCGCCTCAATCCGATCGGCATCATCATTGCCGGGTTTGTCCTGGCACTGTCCTATATTGGTGGAGAAGGTGTTCAGTCGGCGATGGGCGTTTCCAATGAAATCGCCAGCGTCATTCAGGGTCTGCTTCTGTTTTTCGTGCTGGCATGCGATACGCTTATTCTCTATCGGATCCGCATGGTATCCCGGCGCGTTCCAACCGGGGAGGCATCTCATGTTTGAAGCTGTTTTGCTGACAGTCATCACCGCGGCAACGCCTCTGCTCATCGCAGCCGTCGGGGAACTTGTTGTGGAGCGCTCCGGTGTCCTGAACCTGGGCGTTGAAGGTATGATGATCATGGGCGCAGTGATCGGATTCGCAGTCGCCAACCAGACCGGCTCGGGATCTCTGGGTGTTGTTGCGGCGGTTGTCGCCGGCATGGCAATGTCTGCGCTGTTTGCATTCCTGGTGCTATTTCTTGTCGCCAACCAGGTTGCGACAGGACTTGCACTGACTATCCTTGGAATTGGGCTTTCGGGAATGATCGGGGAAGCGTTCATCGGCGTCCCCGGCCTCGACCTGCCACAGCTTTATATTCCCGTGCTTTCCGAAATTCCTTTCATCGGACCGGTATTCTTCCAGCAGGATGCGCTGGTCTACCTGAGCTTTGCCCTCGTGGCTGCAGTCGCCTATTGCCTGTTCCGCACCCGTCTTGGACTTGTGTTGCGGGCAGTCGGCGACAACCATGGTTCCGCACACGCTCTTGGATATTCGGTGCTGAAAATCCGCTTCATGGCAATTTTGTTCGGTGGTGCCTGCGCAGGACTTGCCGGAGCCTATCTTTCGCTGGCCTATACGCCGCAGTGGGTGGAAAACATGACAGCTGGCCGCGGATGGATCGCCCTGGCGCTCGTGGTTTTCTCCTCGTGGCTGCCACTGCGAGTCGTTGTCGGGGCCTATCTCTTTGGTGCCGTCAGTGTCCTGAACCTTCACGCTCAGGCGCTCGAATTTGATATACCGTCCCAGCTTCTGTCGAGCCTGCCGTATCTTGCGACTATTGGAGTACTTGTCCTTATCTCCGCAAACCGCAGACTGACACTGGTAAATACCCCGGCCTGTCTCGGAAAACCGTTCGTACCCGACCGGTAATCCATTCAGCATGAGGTCCTGTCCGAACCCGTTAGCGATCAGGGGGCGGGCTGAAGAAGAGATCGCAAAAAGAGATCAAAGAAAAGGGGAATGAACACATGAAATCTCTTTTGAAAGCCACTGTCGCAGCCGTGGCATTCGCTGCTGCCGGTTCGGCTGCAAACGCTGCTGATGTCAAAGCCTGTTTTGTGTACGTTGGTCCCGTGGGTGACTTCGGCTGGACTTACCAGCACGACCAGGGCCGATTGGCAGTCGAAGAAAAGTTCGGTGACAAGGTTGAAACCGCCTATCTTGAAAGCGTTCCGGAAGGTCCGGATGCCGAGCGCGCTATCGAGCGTTTCGCCCGAGAAGGCTGCAACGTCATCTTCACCACTTCCTTCGGTTACATGAATCCGACGATCAAGGTCGCGAAGAAGTTCCCGGATGTGAAGTTCGAGCACGCAACCGGCTACAAGACCGCGGACAACGTTGCCACATACAACTCGAAATTTCACGAAGGCCGGTACATCATCGGTCAGATCGCTGCCAAACAATCCAAGACAGGAACTGCCGGCTACATAGCATCATTCCCGATCCCGGAAGTTGTCGCTGGTATCAATGCATTCCTGCTCGGCGCGCAGTCGGTCAATCCTGATTTCAAGGTCAAGGTTGTTTGGGTCAACACCTGGTTCGATCCGGGCAAGGAAGCTGATGCTGCCAAGGCACTCATCGATCAGGGCGCCGATATCATCACGCAGCACACCGATTCCACAGCGCCGCTTCAGGTGGCTCAGGAACGAGGAGTCCATGGCTTCGGTCAGGCATCCGACATGATTAATTTCGCCAAGGATGCACAATACACCGCAATTATTGATGATTGGGCCCCGTATTACATAGAGCGTGTGCAGGAAGTTCTGGATGACAAATGGCATGCAGGCAGCGCTTGGGACGGTCTGGCAGAAGGTCACGTCGTGATGGCGCCCTACACGAACCTTCCGCCGGATGTCGTTGAGATGGCAAAGGCGACTGAAGCCAAGATAAAGGGCGGCTGGGAACCCTTCACCGGTCCGATCACCAAGCAGGACGGTTCGGTAGCTGCTGAAGACGGCGTCACACTCGATGATGGCGCGATCCTCGGCATGAACTGGTACATCCAGGGTGTCGACGACAAGCTGCCGGAGTAATATGCAATACCACCGGACCGGGATACGTCCCGGTCCGGACCTAAGAGATCTGACGATCGGTCTCGATTCAGGGAATTGCTGGACGTTCCATTGTTTTCCCTTTGGTCAAGTCTGCTTCATTCCACTCTGGTTGTCCTGTGGATCGCGTCGGCGCGCCTGAAGATATCCGGCTGCAGGTCCATTCCCAGACCGGGGCCGCCAGGAATTGATATCATCCCGTTTTCAATTGGCGGCAGATGATCGACAAAATCCTGATACCAGTTGTAGTAGAAGCCCCGCGCTATCTCCTGTTCCCTGACATTTCGAAGGCTGAGTGCGAGATGTGTCGAAACGGCGAGGGTGACGGGACCGGAACAGTCATGAAAGGCGATCGGGCGTGAACTCGCTTCGGCAAGAGCAGCTATTTTTCGTGCAGCCGTGACGCCTCCCGCCCAGACGACATCCACGATGGGTGTCGAAATGTTGCCTTCGTCGATCAGAGACTTGAATTGTCCGAGGCTTGCGAGCGTCTCTCCGCCTGCCAGCGGGGCCGATGTCACGCTCGCCAGATTGCCCACTTCGTGGGGACGGTCCATCCAGACCGGATCTTCGATCCAGTCCATGTCGAGTGGTTCAAGTACGTTCGCGATTTTTATTGCGGCATTTAGGCTCCACAATCCATGCAACTCCGCCTTCAAGCGGATTTTGTCACCGTGTGCCTTGCGGATCCTTTCAAACGGTTCGACACCCCTTTTCAAATCCGGCAGGGAAATATCGACGCCATCAACGGCGCCGTCTGCCAGATCGAACGGCCAGATCTTCATGGAGGAGATGTTCATGTCCAACAGGGACGCGGCAAGGTCTTCGGGATGGTTTAAAAACCCATTGAGATCGTCATAAAGACCGTTGTCCTGTTTCGTGCCGTCAGTCCCGAAATTATCGGGTCTCACCGCCGAGGTCTTGGAGACGTAGTCCGCTCCAGCACAAGTGTTGTAGACCTGAATTCCGGTCCGGGTTCTTCCCCCCAGAAGATCGCATAACGGTTTGCCAGCCGATTTTGCAGCAATGTCCCAAAGCGCCACGTCAATCGCTGCGAGCGCCCGCACTTCCGCGCCGCTTCCCGTGAAGCCGACATATGGCTGCATCTTCATGTTCAGGAATTCAATCTGGCTGGCATCCTGTCCCAAAATTATGGGTGCGATGCGTTCGTGAACATCCGCTTCGCTCGGCCCGGCACCAAAATACGTTTCACCCAGACCGGTGCAGCCATCCTCTGTGTGTATGCGCACCCAGAGAAGATTGGGATGAGCGCCCAGTCGCAGTGTTTCAACGGCTTCAATCTTCACGGTTTTCTTCCTGTATCCCGGGATGAAACTTGCAACGTGCGTCGGTGACATGACGTTGCCCAAGCCTAGACACTGGATCACCGCCGAGGCAAGGATCTCCATCCCGGAATACGGTACACCGCTGTTTGGAAACGTCGGGTCAGAATGAGTTTGGGTCGAAGGCGAAAAATGAAACGCCGTACAAGTACATTTTTAAAAATTGGAGGTTCATGCCTGAATGCTTCAACTTCAATCCCATCCATCAAAAAAAACGGTTTTGACGATCTTTCGGATTGCGTTGCAGATCTTGTCCAGGGCCCGGCATCGAAGATGCCACGAGTGCATTCGGCAATATCGGCAACCCTTTGGGTATCATCTGGGCGAGTGAACACGCCCAGATGAAGTGTTTTGTCTAGGCTTTCCTGGCGCGGCTGCGCCCTGCAAAACCAAGTACGCCGAGGCCGGCAAGCAGCAATCCGGCACCCGCAGGAAGCGGTACAGCTGTCGGTGCGGCCTCAATATCGATTGTGAAGAGGACAGTATCCGCCGTAATCGATCCGGCACCGGTTACACCAAACAGGGCTTCAAGCGCGCTAAATCCATTCCCACCTGACCCATCATCGATGTCTATCAGGCGCGTAATGGTGCCACCTTCCGTGTCGCCGAGTTGAATGTCCTGGCCCGGAAAGGCAGCCCCGAACAACTGGTTCACCTCTGTTCCGGCATCCCAGATGGATCTTCCCGTGATTTCAATCGTCTGTTCGATCACGTTGCCCGCTGCATCAAATATCGCGTAGGCAAGCGGATCGTCATTGCCCAGAAAGGTGTCGTTTGACGGTACAAACATCGACAGGAATGTCGCGTAGCGGTTCACTGTCGGATCGACGACATCAATGGTCAATGTACCGGATTCGCCATCCAGGATCGGTCCTCCGGGACCGAAGACAAACCCGCCTTGTGAATTGGGTTCGACGGCAAGACGCTCAGGCGCAATAAGGTTGGGTGGGTTTGGCGGAACCGGAACTTCCGCGATTTGTTCAATGCCGGCGCTAGCCGAGGCACCTTCATCAAATGCATCAAAGCCACCTGAGTGAATACCTGTATAAACAGGCGTCACCAGGAAACCAAAGCCGTTGGAATTATTGAAAGTAATATCAATTGTTGCGGCGTTCGCTGAGCCCGCAACCAAGATGCCTATCACGCTTGCACCAAGCAGCGAGGTAATCTTTGACATGTCGCTCTCCACATTAACAGTGTTCAAACACCCCGATCGGGGTGCGGCTTGAACACTAAGGGAACCGCTGATCCGCTCTGCTCACTTCGACACACGGTCGGCACACGTTGACGTTAGGAAAACTAGATGTGATGTCTCGCCGACATTTTTTGATTCGCTTAAATCAGAATTCTCGCGATTGAAACCTTGAGAATGGCGTCGAGGACTTCTTGAGACTGTGTTGAACGTGTGATGGATACTCAAACAGTCAGTAGAGTTGTTCGTCTCAGGCGATTAATACGTCAAACACCCAATCCAACTGGTGTCGCGCGAAGGGCATTGGTACCGCTTCAATTGTCTTGATTGCCACGATACCTGATGTGAATGTTGGCTTTCATGCGATGGGAAACCTGACAATGATTCAGCGACGTGAACTGATGCTCGGAGCTCTGGCTGCCGGCGGAACAACGATAAAGACATTGAAACCCGTTCAAGCTTCGACGGAAACTCCGGTGAAAGAAAGCGACGAAATGCCGACCGACGGATTTGCACTCGCGCTCGGAGGAGGTGCAGCAAAGGCATTTGCGCACATTCCGATCCTGGAAGCTATGGATGAGCTCGGCGTTACGCCAACGGAAATTTCCGGAACCTCCATGGGATCCATACTTGGCGGGCTCTATGCAAGCGGGATGAGCGGCAAGGAAATTCGAAAATACGCCGTCGATTTGTTCACCAGGAAAACGCAATTATTCCGGAAACTGTTTTTGAAGGATGGTCGGACATGGTCATCTCTTTTCAACGTGGTGCGACCCGCGATCATCGACCCGATCGTGCTGTTTGAAACGGTGTTTCCAGCAGAGTTGGCCGCGGATTTTTCCGGGCTTCGCATTCCAATGAAGATCATCGCGACTGACTTTTACCGGCAGTCCCAGGTTGTCCTCGAGGAAGGCCCCTTGCTGCCGGCCATAGCGGCCTCATCGGCGTTGCCGATGCTTCTGACGCCGGTCGAGATCGACGGCCTCGTGCTGATTGACGGCGGTTTCGTCAATCCGACACCATTCGACGTTTTCGATGACAGCAAGCTCCTGACAGTCGGTATCGATGTCACCGGCAGCGACTATTCCCGCAAGAGCGGACTTCCGAGCGGAATGGACACCTGGATCGGATCATTCTCCATCACGCTTCACTCGCTCGTTGCCGCCAAGCTGGAATGCTCAAGACCGGACCTGCTGATCGAACCACCCATCGGCAAATTCAAGACAATGGATTTTTTCAAGATCGAGGAACTTCTGGAAGCTGCGGATCCGGCCAAGGAGGTTTTCAAGCAGGAACTGTCCAGACTCCTGGAAAAAAAATGAACTCAGAACGCCGGTCCGCGCCTTGAGAAGATTTCCTTGAGCTGGTCGGCACGTCCTTTCGACCACCCGTCCGGTTCGACAACGGCAGCCCAGGCATCGATATAGTCTGGTGCAACATAGTAGTGCCCATACCGAGGAACATCGAGCGCGAACATGGAATCGAGAGCCAATTGAAGCATTGTGACGACCGGAAACCAGGACAGTTTTTCTGAAACGTCAGGCGCTCTTGGCTGATTGAGCCAGGCCGGTGGCCGCACGGAGCTGTCGAAGGTGAAATTGACTATCGGATCGCTGCCGTAGTTGAGAAAGACCGCGCGCAAGGGTCCCCAGGGCGTAAAGTCGCCCTGCAAGCCACCGTACTGGTCCATGACGCGAACCAGGGACCCGTTGCCGAAAGTCGGCCTCCAGGCCGGGCTGCCGGCATTTCGGTTGTCACGCACTTCAGACCAATACAGGGAAAAGAAAGGGGAGCCGGCCCACATCGCTCCTTGTATCGGATCGCCGAGCATGTCGAACAAGGGTAGCGTCGCCTGGGAATTGAAAGCACCCTGGCTCAGGCCATGTACATAAAAGGCCGGTCTGTTGTTTTTTGGAAGTTCGGTCCAGTGATCGTAGATTGTTTCGAACAACTCCCTGGATTGGGCAACGCCATAGTCCGGATGTGCCAGAAGCGAAAGAACGCTGGTCAGGTAAGAGTATTGGACCGAAACGGTTGCCACATCACCTGCCAGCATGAAGTCGAGGGTGTCGTGTGCTCCCGGATCCATCCACCCTGTTCCGACGGGCACCATCACGATCAGGACAGATCTTTCAAAGCCGCCAACGCGGATCAGTTCCTCAAGCGCCAGTTCGGCCCGTTTCTTCGCAGTTTCCGACGAGCGTCTGCCGACGTAAACGCGTACAGGCTCCATGACGGTGCCGGATTGGAATTCGGATATTTCCTTGATTGTTGGCGCTGAGGCAACGAAGTGCCGACCCCAGCGGCCCATTTCGTCCCATTTGACCAGCGAGGCGGCGCTGCCGGTTTTCATCGGATCCTGCGGTTGCGCGATATCTGGCTCTATCAGGATATCGGCAGCTTCAAACGAGGCATCTGCTGCCCGGAACAAGGACCGGACCAGTGCACCGTCGATCAGTGCCCAGAAGAACCAGCCGACGAGCGCAACGGAGAGAACGACACCGACTTTTCTAGGCAAGACACGATCCAGTTGCCAGGCGACAAGTCTGCGGAGCCCGCCTGCAATGCGGAACAAGAACCACAGGCCAAGAAAGATGAGACCGCCGACAGCAAATAAATAAATCGGCGCAGCTGTATCCAGAGGAGGCAGTTCCACCGCTGCACGCGTAGCATTTTGCCAGGATGCGGCTTTGGCAAGCGAATAGACCAGAATGCCGGTACTTGCCGCGAGCGACAGGACCCACCAGACCCTGCGCACCTTGCCTTTGAAATCAGGAATTTCCAGATACCGCCACAAGCTACGTACAAGCAAACCTGCCTCATAACCAAGGCTGGCGGCCACCGCGGCGAGCGCCGCCTGAACATTTGGATCGCGCGGCATCAGCGACGGAGTGAGCGCCGCGCCGAAACAGCTGACGGCGACCACGAGGCTGAAAGCCGACATACCATTGCGGACCAACTGTTTCAGAGCCATGACCATACCCGTTTTCGTTCGATTTACAGGATCGACGGCATAACTATCTGATAACGATGACAGTCTATCCACGCACCGGCAAATGGAATGCGCAAAATTCCAGTGGGTTTTGCGAAAACGGAAAACAAAGTCACAAGTTTCAGATGATTTCCAGATTCACAGCCACGACGAGACGGCGAGAATGTGTACCGAATTTGGTCGCTCCGAAATCTCAATCGGAGCAAAGATCAGGGCAGGCCGGGCGGTAGCAAAGGGTAACCGCCCGGAAGTGCACAATTGTTTATCTTGCCTTGTGTCTCTTCAGGTTCCTGACCACCTTGAAAAGACCAAAACCCACGGCAAGCGACCCTGCCAGCAAGGCCGCGTGAAACGGCGATTCTACAAAGTGTTGAAGAGTTCCCGACCAGCCAGAGACATCGTGATGGTCTCCGGGGTGCGCCATGACCGGTGCTGAAACTGTCGTCAGCAGACAAGCAAGGATAATACGGTTCATTTTGCTATTTCTCCGTGTTTGAGGCGTTCAGTCAAAATGTCAATCAGGTCAATATCGCGTCGCTCTGTGAGGGAAACATAGGTGAACGTCATCGTTTCACGCTCCGACACCATGGCGCCAGGGAAGGGCATATAGACGAGTTCCCTGGAGGCAAATGCGGGCGATGCTGTTCCGATCTGCCAGTTCGACACGACCCTGGTGTCGACGAGATGCTGGATCAGAGTGTCGGAGCCGGGCCGGTGGAACGGTACTCCGGCAAGCCTGAGATAGCTGGTCTTGTCTTCAGCTGCCCTGAACCCATCGATGAAGCTCGTTGCAAGCGCCTGCAATTCATCCGCTTTTTCCGCTGTCGATGCTCCATGAACGTGCGAATGCAGATGATCGGGGCTTGAATGGTTGTGATCATGCGGATGGGGGTGGTCATGATCATGGTGGTGATGGTGGTCGTGGTGATGATGATGTTTCATGGTCGTCACGCCACCTCCGGACCAGCCGGGATGGAAACCGGTTTGTCTATGATCGACTTGTGGGATCCCATCTTGCCGTGAGAAACGAGCGTTCCAAGCACGTCGACGATCACACGTGTTGCCAGCAGCGCCGTGATATCGGAACAATCATAAGGCGGCGACACCTCAACGACTTCGAGGCCGCAGATCCCTTCCTTGGCAACCAGGGACACAAGTTCAAGCGCCTCGCGTGGCAGGAAACCGCCCGGCTCCGGCCAACCGGTTCCGGGCACGAAACCGCAATCCACGCTGTCAATGTCGAAGGAGATATAGACGGCGTCAGCATCTTTCCACGCCAGTTCGAGGGCCCGCGCCGCAGTCTCGGCCAGGCCAAGTTCTTCCACATCGCGCATCGTGAAGATGTTGGTATTGCGCTCGCGCGCGACCTCAACGCCCTCGCGTGGCACCTGCCATCCGCCAATGCCGATCTGGACCAGATTGACGGCAGGAACATTGACGAGATCCGTTGCGTGAAACCACGGGGTGGTGTGCATGCGCTCGTCCAGGTCTTTTTCCTGGATGTCTATATGCCTGTCGAAATGCACGATGCCGATGCGCTTTGACGTGCACTCCGCGATACCGCGAACACACGGAAAGCCGATGGAATGGTCGCCGCCGATCATGATCGGCAAGGCGCCTGAGGAGGCAACGTGGGACACCGCCCGGGTGATCTGGTCGAACGTCTTTTCGATATTGGCGGGGATGGTAAAGATGTCGCCGACGTCGCATAGCGTCATCTGTTCCCGCAGATCCACGCCCATTTCGTAGTTGTACGGGGTATAGAGCGCGGAGATCTTGCGCACCCCCTGCGGCCCGAAACGGGTTCCGGGACGATAGGTTGTGCCGCCATCGAACGGGATGCCGATGACAGCTGCGTCATAGGCACCGACCTGTGTCACATCCTCGATATAAGGCGCTTTCAGGAATGTATTGATCCCCGCGTAATGCGGGAGTTCACCACGTGCGAATGTCGGGATCGACTTGTCGGTAAGACTGTCGGATCCCGTAAGCCCCATGCGCAGCGCCCAGGCCTTCTCCTTTTCCCAGGCAGCCGTTGGCAGAGCGCCTTCCTTCTCGGCAGATTTCCAGCCGCGAAGCTGCAGCTTGTCGAAATCGGGGTGATGATTTTTTTTCGCCGGTTGCCGATTGAAAGCACCGGCAGCCCTGGACCGTGTTGCAGGACCGCATTGGTCGAATTTGTGCATGGACGTTCCTCACGATAGGTTTGATTTTGAAGAGTTGAGAGGGAGCTGTTTCTCCCTTGAAATGGTGCCTGCGATAACCTCGGGACTTGTGTTTTCAGCGCCGAATTCAGGGGCGCTTAGCGGCAGGTCGTAGGTTATCGTCGCACCGAAGGCTTCCGGGGCCTGAGGGTCGTGCCTGATCTTGTCGAACACGAGTAGCCGCGTTCCCAGTTTGAAGGCTTCATGTATGTCGTGCGTGACCATGAATATGGTCATGTCCAGATCCTTCCAGAGCCCAAGCAGCAACTCGTGCATGTCCAGCCGAATTCCGGGATCGAGAGCTCCGAACGGTTCATCGAGGAGCAAAATGCTCGGGCGTTTGACGAGGGACTGAGCAATGGCAAGTCGTTGCTGCATTCCTCCGGACAACTGGGCAGGATATTTGTTGGCAGCCCCGCTCAGACCGATTTGCTCAAGCAAGTCGCCGATGTCAGAGAACGCAGATCGTCTTGAGGATCCGAACAGTTTTCCAGTGAGCGGGGCTTCTTCCAGTTCTCGGGCAAGTATCAAGTTTTCCGCAACGCTCAGGTGCGGGAAGACGGAATACTTCTGGAACACGATGCCACGATCCGGCGTCGGTTCCTCCGGCAACGCAATGCCATCCAGGAAGATCTCACCCCTTGTCGGACGCTCCTGGGAAAGCAACATTCTCAGGAAGGTGGATTTCCCGCAGCCGGACGCGCCTACGATCGTGCAAAAGGCACCCTTTTCCACGTCCAGATTGACCCGCTCCAGAACCGGCAAGCCATCGTAATACTTGGCAACACCCTGAACTGAGAGTTTTTGAATGTTCTTTTCGGTCATAGCGCGTCGCCTCCGACATGATGCCAGCGGAAGGCGCGTCGGGAGAGCAGCAAAAGCAATCGATCGAGCAGAAAGGCAAGCAACGTAATCCAGACCACATACGGAAGAATTACATCCATCGCGAGATAACGCCTGACAAGGAAGATCCGGTACCCAAGTCCGGTTGTGGACGCGATCGCCTCAGCTGAGATCAGGAAGATCCAGGCGGGCACCAGCCCTAGGCGCAAGGCCGTGATCAGCTTTGGCAGAACCTGGGGCAAGACAAGCCGTGTTATCATCTGCCAGACGGATGCACCGAGCGTTTCCGCCTTGATGATCATTTCCCTAGGAATGTCGAGGACGGCTTGTGCAGTCGACCGGATCATCACTGGCGCCGTTCCGATTACGATCAATGCGATTTTTGCAACTTCACCAAGACCGAACGTAATGAACAGGATCGGAAGGATCGTGATCGGCGGGATCAGGGAGAAAGTTGCCAGATACGGGGCCAGAGAGCTGCGGATATGCGGAATGAAACCAATGGCAATGCCGAGCATCAGTGCCAGAAACGCGGACACCGCCATACCTGTTCCAAGTCGCCAGAGACTGTCGAACGTGTCGACCCAGAGAAGCAGGTCTCCGGAACGCCGGTCGGGAACCGCGGCCATGCGCCAGAACGCTTGCCCCATGCTTTCCAGCGAAGGGAGCAACTTGTCAGCCGGGTTATCAAGCCGCCGGTAGTGGCTGGCAACCATGTAGGCAACAATGGTTGCCACAAAGGGGAGCAAGCCAAGAGCCAGTGCGGCCACCCTTGAGGGCTTCCGGTTAATAATGCGCATTTCACTGTCCTGACGGCGTCGATGAACGGGACCCGGCCACGTTCGGCCGGGCCGGCAAGTGCGACTGTTGACCTAGAGGGCGCCGTCAGCGGCCATTTGCATGTAAGTCGGGTCAAAGCGCAGCTTTACATTGGCCTTGTCGCCATACACCGAACCATCCGCAAAGGAGACCCCGACAAACTCTGGGCTCGGTGCGCCTTCGCCAAGGATGCCTTTGTCGTAGAGGAATTCGGCGACAAATTTCATGGTTGCCGGCAGTTCCTCAGCACGGGAGAATTCGACTGCATCAGCCGGGGTGTAGAACATTTTTGTCGTCGCCAACTGCGCATCGTAACCAGCAAGGTCGGTTCCAGATGCTTCAGCCATTGCGGTACGAGCGGCAATTCCGGCTTCTGAATCCGTCGCCATGGCCGCCATAAGTTCATACCAGGCACCTACCAGTGCCTTGCCAAAATCCGGGTTGTCTGCAAGCGTTTCGGTATTGACCATCATGACATCAATGATCTCGCCGGGGATCCCGGCACTGTCGAACACCTTGGTCGCATTTGGCTGGGCCTCGATCTCGGAAAGAAGCGGGTTCCAGGTCACGACCGAAGTTACATCCGGTGTCGCGTAGGCAGCAATCATGTCCGCGTCGGATGTGTTTACGACCGTCAGATCCTTTTCGGAAAGTCCGACGGTGTCGAGCGCACGAGCCAGAAGGTAGTGCGATACGGAAAGTTCGACGAGATTGACCGTCTGGCCCTTGATCTCGGCAAGTTCGGTCTTGTCCTTCAGGAGAATGCCGTCATTCCCGTTGGAATAGTCGCCAACGATTAGCGCGGTCGTATCCACACCTCCACCAGCGGGGATGGACAGGGCGTCCATGTTTGTCATCGAACACCCGTCATATTCTCCGGCTGTGTACTGGTTGATCGATTCAACATAGTCATTGATTTGAACAATCTCGACGTCGATGTCGTACTTGTCTGCCCACTTCTTCATGATGCCACTATCCTGAAGATAGCCCCAGGGCATCCATCCGACGTAAATGGACCAGCAGACCTTGAAGTCCTTCTTTTCTGCGGCCTGGACTGAAGGGATCGAAAGGGGCAGTGAAAGAGCGGCTGCTAGCAGCGAAACTTTTGCGAGTGATTTCAACATCTGTGCGCGTCTCCTGTCTTCGGCCCGCCGGGAGGAACCTGTCGGGCTTGAGTCCTGAGTTTCTTGCGCACGTCCGGGAGCAGGCTCGCGCGCGCGAAACCTCGTGCAGTAGTCTCCCGGGTTTTTGTCCCGCCGTGTCACCGGACTATGTCGACTGGAAGGCCGCTGGATGTCCGGTTTGCACCTCTCGGTCCTTTGTCTTCATTGACCGGATCCCTAGGTGCGCTGCACGCATTCATCAAAGCAAACCAGATGCCAGAATTTTCCGTGAACTTTTTATATAATAAAAACAGCCAGTTAAAAGAAGCTGCAGGTCGGCACGTCTCTGAATTGGTCATGCCGATACGAGGGTTGAACAAAAATAGGGCAGCGTTGAGCGAAAATCGTTCAAACTTGTGTTCAGTCGATCAACACGATCACTGAGAAGCAACCTGCAAATTCAAAATGAAACATAGCGTTTGTCTAATAGACGCAAAACAGTGCCTCACGAACACCGATAGCTCTTGACCTCGGTGACTTCGCAGCCAAGAGCCTTGTCAATCTCACACTTGATATCGTTCCGACGACCCTTGACCTGGCACAGGGAGCGGGCAACCTCGACGAAGTCGTCACCGTAGTCGCCTTGCCGGTCAAGACTCCTGATTTTGTTCTCAGCATCCCAAATCATTTTGTTGGTGCATTTGAGTTCGTCCAGAAGATCGGTGATCTCTGTGTGTCTTGGAACGGAGACGAAGATGATCGCTCGATATTCGGCAAGCGCTTCATTGACGATCTCAAGTTGTTCCTGATCCGAAATCCGCTCACTCTTGATTTCGAGGATAGTAACCCGATCGAAAAAGTCACCCAACGAGATTGGTACGCTAATGGTCATATGTCTTTTGAGCCCGAGCGAAAATGCGCGTATCTCCCTAACGTAAGGAAAGATTCAGGTCGATCGTCAAGCAGATTTCGGATTTTTCCTTAATGCGACGGGAAGAATGCGGTGCATAAATTTGAAGGGGATCACTGACCTGGAGAAACGTTACCGAGCGCCATCGAGTGTATTCGGCAATGACTGAGATCAAGGTTCGGTAATGTGCGGCTGGATGTCGATTGGGTTCAAGGATTTGCCTTTGCGCGGTCAAGCAATTTGTCCTTGATCAGCTGATATCCGTAACCGATGTGAATTCTCTGTATGTAGCCAACCGCTCTGATGTCTTCCTTTTCCAGCGCGACGACAAGATCGGAAGTTTCACTCACAAGAGCTCGCGCTGCCTGTTCGCCGGCGGTTTCCGCCATCTGGTGCCAAAGACTGGCGGCCTGCAGAAAGGTCTGGTTCCAAAGGTCCCGAAGAACAATATTGCCGATCAGCGAACTGATCAGGATCTGCAGGCGTTGATTCAGTTTCACGAATTCCTGGGGGTCAAACCGATCTTGCAGCTCAACGGCCTGAAGATGAAGCGCGCGCGCCTCGGATTGTTGTCCTTGATCAATTGCGGTCGGTGAAAGCTGGCCGATCAAAGAGGCAAGTTCCAACCTGGTTTCATAAAGATGCCGGATCCGTTGAGCGGACATTTCCACGACCACGGTTCCCACGCCATTCCGGGTTTCCACCAGCCCCAGATGGCTGATGCGGCTTAGCGCATCACGCACCGGTGTCCGGCTAACCCCGAATTCCTTTGCCAGCACAGCTTCTTTCAATTGATCTCCCGGCGTGTACTCCAGGAAACAGATCCGTTGAAGGATCGTCTCTTGAATGAGATCCACGGAAGGCTTGCGTATTTCAGTTGTACCGGTTCCGCTAAGGTTGGGATCGTCCATTTGGGATTTTTCTTTTTTCGTTCTCAGTTGAGAACATGAGCCTGAAGGTGTTCTTCCTAACACGATCTCATCAAGGTGCCATAGCCAGCCACCCTGTCTCGAATTCCAAGTAGCCTCAGAATATCCCAGGCCATCGCCTGATTTGAACAGATGACGGGTTTTTTCAGTGTTTGCTCCAGTTCGTCAACAATATCGAGGGAACGCAACGCGCCACAGCTGATGAAGACTGCCTCCGCATCTGTTGTATCGACGGTTTTTGCAAAATCAGCGATCCGCTCGGGCCTGACTCTCACCATCTCGCTGTCATACCGCAAATTCAGTCCGCAGATCCGGGTCACCTCAAATCCTCTGTCCTGCAGATAGTTCTTCTCCCGGTCGTTGACTTCATCAAGATACGGCGTTGCAACCGCGATCTTTGAAACCTCCAGCGCCTTTAGCGCCCTGATGACCGAAGTGATAAGCGATGTTGGCCGGGCCTTCGGTGCTCCTGTCCTGAGCGCATCAACAACCTTGTCTTCTCCCAGGACCAGACTGCCCGAGGTGCACGCATAGCTGACGACGTCCAGACCTGCATCAGGCAAAAGAGTGGACGCGGACCGCGTGAGTTCCCGGGTCAGCGACGAAAGGCAGGCAACCGTGATGTCATCGGCGCTTGAAACACGGGCGAAATGCAGACCGACATCAGCGGGAAACAGGCGGAACATATCGCCTTCGATCGTCTGTTCACTCGACAGAAGCACGAAGCCAACCTTGCCGCGGGTGTGGCGTCCTTCGTCAAACAGATCATCTTTCACAAAATTCATAGCTGTATACATCTTGCGTCTCTGAAGGACATTAAGGTATCCTATTTTTAGATTTGACGCTATGCTGTATGCATGTCAAAGATTTTTTGAATTGATCTGCGCATTCACGATCGATTTTTGACGAAAGCGGATGAAACCAGGTCCAGGAGGCCTCGCAGAAGATACCGCGATCGAATGGGGGAATGGAGATCCCCGTTGTCACCTGTTCAACGGGAGGGAGGACAGATGCTCGAACAAGCAAAAACGAGAACCGCTCAGCTACAAAGGCACATGAAGGACAACGGTGTCCAAAAGGCCGTCTTTACGGATGAAAGCTCGATTGCCTATCTGGCGGGATTCTGGGGGTACCTGGGTATTGAATTCGGACGGCCGACGCTGCTTGTCGTTGATGCCGACGACGAACCGGTGGTCATCACGCCGCTGATGGAATCCGAAATGGTCGCGGAAATGACCTGGGTCACGGATGTCAGGGTCTGGGAGGACGTTGGCCAGCGCACCTGGGGCCGCGCTCTTGCCGGCGCCCTGGGTGACAAGCCGACCCGGATCTGGATTGAGCGCAGCACTATTCCGGCAAGTGTACGCAATTACCTGGACGACACCTATCCAGGTGTGGCGCTCAAGGATATTTCTCCGCTGCTCGGCAAATTGCGCATGATCAAGACCCCATTTGAAATCGGCGTCATGAAGGAAGCCGGGCAGATTGCGGGCGCGATGATGACTGCCGCACACGAGTCATTGCGGGAAGGCGCAAGGGAGTATGAATCGGCACTCGCTGTGATCGAGGCCGGTTCCCGCAAGGCAGCCGGTTTTCTGACCGACGAGGGCTGGGATCGCTTCGTGTCGCCGATGATCCACAATCTCCAGATCCTGCAAAGCGGTGCCGAAACATCAATGGTGCATCGCCGGGCCGGCGTCAGGACATACCGGAAATTCGACCCCGTCTATTTCTGCTTCTGCAACATGGCACAGTTCAAGCAATACAAGTTGGGTTTCGACCGGATGTTTCACATCGGCGAGGTGACCGATCAGGCGCGTCACGTGCAGGAAGCGGCGATCGCGGCACAGCAGGCGGCCATCGCCGCGATCCGGCCGGGCGTACTTGCCCGGGAGATTGCGGCAGCCGCCAATGAAGTCTACCGGGAACGGGGATACCAGACAGGATATCGGACAGGCAGATCGATAGGGGTTGCTTATCTGGAAGCACCTGAACTGAAGGAAGGGGACAATACTGTCCTCAAAGCCGGCATGACCTTTGCCGTGGATGGCGGCATTTCGGTGGATGGTGTCACTGCTGGCCGCATTGGAGACTCCGTCGTCGTCACCGAAAACGGATGCGACTACATCACGGACTATCCGCGAGAAATATTGCTGAGCAAACATTGAAACTGCGCCTTCGTGGGAGACGCCAGAGGGCAATTTGGGGGAAAGCGATTCAATGACGGAAACCGATCCCTTTCCGGCGAAAGAACTGGAACATCGAGTTGCTCGCGTTCGCAGTGCGCTGGCTGACAATGATCTCGACGGCATTCTGGTCTCTGTACCGGAAAGCATCTACTGGCTGACAGGTCTCGATCATTGGGGTTTCTTTGCCGCGCATGTTCTGGTTGTCAATCGCAACGGCGAAATGGCCCTTGTTTGTCGCGGCATGGAAAGAATAACTGTCGAAAACCAGGTCCGGAATGCCACCTTTTACGGTCATGGCGATCACGAAGAGCTTTCCGATTACGTGCTTGCCGCCACAGCCGATCTGGGTCTCAAGGGCGGTCGTGTGGGCATCGAAAAACGTAGCTTGTTTCTAACGCCACGCCATGCCGAATTGATCCAGAAAGGATCGGCCCAGTGGGTGGATGCTTCGGGCATCATCGACGAATTGCGCCTTATCAAGTCAGCACGCGAAATGCAGTATACGCGCAAGGCAGCACGTGCTGCAGACCTTGGAACATTGGCGGCAATCGAGGCGGCAGGCAACGGCGCGAGCGACTATGAGGTCTCCGCAGCCTTTCACAACAGGGTGATCCTGGAGGGCAGCGAATACCCCGGCTTCGGTCCATTCATCCGACCGACAACGCGACTTGGAGAAGAACACACGACCTGGCGAGGAGATGTGTTCAAAAACGGCGATGCTGTGTTTCTGGAAACATGCGCTGCCTATCGAAAATATCAGGCACCGATGGGGCGACTGGTCTATGTCGGCAGCGCTCCCGACGGAATAGAGGCCTCGGTACAACTGGCGATCGACGGCATGAAAGCAATCTGTGGCGCGTTGAAACCGGGTCGCAGGGCAGGGGAAGCATATGCGGCGTGGCGTGAAGTTGCCGTGTCGGCGGGCCTGATGGACTATGAACGGCATCATTGCGGTTACATGGTTGGAATAGGATTTCCGCCCAGTTGGACCGGAGGATCGATGGTTACATCGCTGTTCCCTAATTCGGAAAGAATTCTGGAGCCGGGCATGGTGTTTCACGCACACAGTTGGTTCACGAACACCACGGTCCCAGATTATTTCATCTCCAACACCGTTCTTTTGACAGAAAGTGGCGCAGAGGTCCTCACCACGCAGACGCCGGAAACGCTAATTGTCCGGTAACGGGAAAACCGAGGTGGGACGTCTTGGTTCTGAGTGCCGGAAACCGGGAGACAAAAGTGAAACCGCTTGCGAAAACAACTCTTGAAGCGATCTGCGAACAAATGGCGAGCCATACCTGGTCGGACAGGGAACTGGAAGAACTGGTCGATCCGAAATTGGGTATCATTACAGGTTTCCAGGACCTTCTGGAGGAACTGGACATCTTGCGAAATACGGATCTTGGAACCACGCCGCCTGCACTCGGCGTCCAGAAATCATAAGCTCGATGTCCTCAGAAATTGCCTTCAGCGATGTCCGGTCTCTCAATAGTCTGCTCGACACCGGCAGGATCACGCCCACCGAGCTTGTTTCGATCTTTTCGGAACGCATCAAGTGCTTCAATGACATCTCGCGGGCATTCATAACAGTGACGGCCGAGGAGGCGGCCAACACGGCTGGTTCCTTGAACAAGGTGGATCTTTCAAAGTCATCGATTGCCGGCATTCCCTATGCCAGCAAGGATCTCTTTGATGTCAAAGACATACGCACGACGGCAGGCTCCCGGGTTTTTCAAGACAGGATCGCGACAGAAGACGCTTTTGTGATTGACTGCCTTCGCAGGAAGCATGCAATTGGCTTGGGCAAAACCAACCTCCATGAGTTCGCATATGGCGCAACGGGCGAAAACGAGGTCTATGGCACCTGCGTCAATGCGTATGACCCGACGCGCCTTGCCGGCGGGTCATCCAGTGGTTCCGCCGCGGCCGTCGCATTCGGGATGGTACCCGCGGCACTTGGAACAGACACGGGTGGCTCTGTTCGTGCGCCTGCTGCGCTCAATGGTCTGGTCGGTTTGAAACCGACTATCGGCCGCGTGTCGACACGCGGAGTTGTGCCGTATTGCTGGACACTGGACCACGTCGGCATCATGACCAGAACGGTTGCCGACAGCGCGGATATCCTGGAAATCATCAGCGGATACGATCCGAAAGATCCGGCCTCGGTAAGCCTTCCGGAAGAACCCTATTCTGCGAACCTCGGTGCGGATTTTTCCGGCATACGGATAGGCATCCCGACAAGGTTTTTCTTTGAACGCGCGGACCCCGAAATCCTTGCGGCCCTGGAGTTGGTAAAAGAGCATCTGTCATCGCGCGGAGCCATGCTGTTACCAGTTACCTTGCCCGACATGGAACATACCCGAACCGTATCGCTGACAGTCCAGTTGCCGGAAGCACTGAGCGCGCACTCGGCTTACCTGGAAGAGCACGGCCATCTCTACAGCCGCGATTTTCGAGCCGGTCTTGCACTGGGGCAATGCCTGCTGGCCGAGCACTATGTGAAGGCAAAACGGTTCATAGAATGCTATCGGCAACAGACCAACGCCATCTTTCGCGACGTGGATCTGATCCTGACGCCGGCAACTCCGGAGATTGCGCCTAAGGTCGGAACGGTGAAAACAACCAGGGACGGCGTGTCCGAGGCCGTTGGAAACGCAATCACGCGCTTCACCAGTTTCTTCAACATGACCGGTCATCCGGCCCTTACGATGCCATGTGGCATGCACTCCGATGGATTGCCGATCGGCCTGCAGCTCGTTGGCAGGTACTTTGAGGAAAGAACAATTTTCCAGGTTGCCTCTGATCTTGACAGGACAGAGGCATTCTCAATCCCTTTGCCAAAAACAGACTGCTGAACGGCCGGCTTTGGTTTGTCCCCGCCGGTCTGGCAATCAAATCGCTTCCGAAGATCCAAATCGAATTCCGGTTTCAAACCGGCCGGTAGACCGTTCGACCTCCTGCCGATCTGATTTTTGAAGCTCCGGGAACGCTGGACCCCTGTCATCAGAAATGGTCTTCGAAATTCGAATGCGTCGATTTGCGGGTAACAAATCCCGGCTTTGTTCGATTCCGAGGCGACTGTCGCGTCGTTTATGTTATCGAGATCATGTGTGGTTTTTCCATGCAACGAAACATGTATCGGCCAATCGGAACAGAGAGCGAGAAAAAGTGACGAATACGACGATCGCACCAGAGGACCTCCAAAAATCCATATTGCAACATCTGGAAAAATCGCTCGGCAAGGATACACAAAACGCGACGCTCTACGATTGGCGCACATCCTTGTCTCTCGCCTTGCGCGATCTTGTTGTCGACCCCTGGTTTCGTTCCACGCGGAAAACCTACGAAGCGGCCGGAAAACGGGTCTATTACCTGTCAATGGAGTTTTTGATCGGAAGATTGCTCGAAGATGTGGCGATCAACCTTGGTGCCGAGGACGCGTCCCGAAAGGCACTGGCAGATCTTGGACTTGAATACGACAAGGTAGTCCGCGATGAACCCGACGCCGCATTGGGCAATGGTGGCCTGGGCCGGCTTGCCGCCTGCTTTCTGGACAGTCTCTCGACACTCGGCATTCCGGCATACGGATATGGCATTCGATACGAACACGGACTTTTCGAACAGCATTTTGAGGACGGCCGGCAAATCGAAGTTGCCGAAGGGTGGCTTGCCCAGCGCCATACCTGGGAATTCGAACGCCCGGAAGTGACATACCGGATTGGCTTCGGCGGACATGTCAACGGAAACTGGGAACCTGCCGAAACGGTCATTGCCAACGCCTATGACACTCCAATTCTTGGCTGGAAGGGAAGGTGGGCCAACACGCTGCGCCTTTGGTCGGCCAAACCGACTGTCCTGTTTGACCTCGGAAGCTTCAACCGTGGTGACCTTGTGGGAGCCGTTGTCCCCGAGGCGCTCGCGCGCGCGATTTCTCGCGTTCTTTATCCAGACGACACGACCGAGGCCGGCAAGGAACTGCGCTTGAAGCAGGAATATTTTTTCACTTCCGCTTCACTGCAGGACATCGTACGCCGGTTCGGATCGGAAGGCTATGACATCGACACGCTGGCCGATCACGTTGCCATCCAGTTGAATGACACACATCCGGCCATTGCCGGCCCGGAACTGATACGGCTTTTGGCGGATGACCATGGTGTCGAAATGGCCAGAGCGATCGAAATTGCGCGCGACTGTCTTGCCTACACCAATCACACGCTGCTTCCAGAAGCACTCGAACGCTGGGATCTCGGACTGTTTGCCCGGACACTTCCACGGCACCTTCAGATTATTGAGACGATTGAAGCAGATCATCTGTCCAGAACCGGCAGTCATGTGCGCATCATCGAGGATCATTCGGTCAAGATGGGTGAGTTGGCCTTCGTCATGGCCCATTGTGTCAACGGGGTCTCGGCATTGCATTCCGAGCTGGTGAAAAAGACTGTGTTTGCCGACCTCAATCGCGACTATCCCGGCCGCATCATCAATCAGACGAACGGTGTCACCCCGCGGCGGTGGCTCTATAACTGCAACGCACCTCTCAGGGAACTGATCAACCGTACGATCGGCGAGAGCTGGGTCGATGACCTGGACCAGCTCAAGAAACTGGAAACGCATGTTTCGGATGCTGGTTTCCTGGAAGACTTCATGGCGGCCAAACAGGCCAACAAGAAACGCCTTGCGAACTGGCTCGGCGAACAGGTCGGGCAGACGGTCGATCCGGCCGCAATGTTCGATATCCAGATCAAGCGCATACACGAATACAAGCGCCAGTTCATGAACATTCTGGAGACAATCGCGCACTGGAATGAAATTCGGGACAACCCGAATGGTGACTGGACGCCCCGGCTGAAGATCTTCGGCGGCAAAGCCGCACCTGGGTATTTTGTCGCCAAGGAGATCATCCACCTGATCAACGACGTCTCCAGGGTGATTAACACCGATCCGGTGACGCGTGACCGGCTCAAGGTGATCTACCCGCCAAACTACAATGTCTCGATGGCCGAAGTCCTGATCCCGGCGGCCGACCTGTCCGAACAGATTTCAACCGCAGGCAAGGAGGCGTCCGGCACTGGGAACATGAAATTCGCGCTCAACGGCGCATTGACGATCGGGACCCTAGATGGCGCTAATGTTGAAATTCGCGAGCGCGTCGGCGAGGAGAATTTCTTTCTTTTCGGCTTGACGGCCGAGGAAGTCGTGAACCGGCGCACACAGCACGATTTTTCGCGCACGGCCATCGCGAACAGCCCGCATCTGGCACGCGTGCTCAACCAGATTGCCGACGGTTTGTTCTCTGCGGGAGACCCAGGGCGATACCATGGTTTGGTCACGCTGCTCTACGAGCACGACTATTTTCTGGTGACGTGCGACTTCGACGATTACCACGCAACGCAGAACAAGGTTGACACCGCGTTTGTTGATCGGAGACGCTGGTCGGAAATGGCGGCGTTGAATACGGCTCGTTCGGGATGGTTCTCCTCTGACCGCACGATAGAAGGATATGCAAAGGACATCTGGAATACCCCGTCTCTTCTGGACAAATCGGGAAGCTGACTATGAGTGCAAAAGGTCAAGGCGCGTTTCAGGAACTCAGCAGGGGCAGCTTTGACGATCCATTCTCCGTACTTGGGCTGCATGAGATTGACGGTATGCAGTGCATTACTGTTTTTCATCCGGACGCAGATGCCGTGGAGGCAATCGACGTTGAAACCGGACAGTCGATAGCCGCCTTGGTACCGCAACCGGACGCACACGGTGTTTTCCATTCTTCGACAGATAGAACGAAACGGTTTGCATACAGCTTGAGGTTTACACGTGGGACCGAAAGCTGGGATGCCGGAGATGCCTACCGGCATGGGCCCGTTCTCGGCGAGTTGGATGAATACCTGATTGGCGAGGGGTCGCACCTGCGATTGTGGGAAAAGCTCGGCGCCCACATAATCGACCACGAAGGAGTGCGCGGCACCCATTTTGCCGTCTGGGCTCCCAATGCGAAACGCGTGTCACTGATTGGCGATTTCAACGCCTGGGACGGGCGCAGGAACGTGATGCGCAAGACTGGTGGCAGCGGCGTCTGGGAAATCTTCATGCCCGGACTGGCCGACGGCACGGTCTACAAGTTCGAGCTTCAGGACGATCAGGGACAATTGCTCCCGGAGAAAGCCGATCCGTTCGGCTTTGGTGCCGAACATCCTCCCAGGACGGCATCGGTCGTGCGCGATTTGCACAAATACGATTGGCAGGACGAAAACTGGATGAAATCGCGCGGTGCAAGGCAGCGCATCGACCAGCCGGTTTCAGTCTATGAAGTGCATCTCGGTTCCTGGCGCCGAATTCCGGAAGAAGACAACCGTCCACTGTCCTACCTGGAAAATGCCCGCGACCTCGTCTCCTATGTCAAGGACATGGGATTTACTCACATCGAGTTGCTTCCTGTTTCGGAACACCCCTTTGACGGCTCCTGGGGATATCAGCCAATCGGTTTGTTTGCGCCAACAATCCGCTACGGAACGCTGGATGAATTCAGGACATTTGTCGATGCCTGTCATCGTGCCGGACTGGGCTTGATCATCGACTGGGTGCCGGGACACTTCCCGGAAGACAAACATGGACTTGGACGTTTTGACGGCACACCCTTATACGAACATGCCGATCCCCGGGAAGGATGGCATCCCGACTGGCGAACCTTCATCTACAATTATGGCCGAACCGAAGTTCAGAATTTTCTGATCGCCAATGCCCTCTACTGGATGCGCGAACATCATGTCGATGGCCTGAGGGTCGATGCGGTCGCGTCAATGCTCTATCGCGACTATTCACGCGCCGAAGGAGAGTGGGTTCCTAATGATCAGGGAGGTCGGGAAAACCTCGAGGCGATCGATTTCCTGAAGCGTACCAATACGCTCGTCTATGCAGACATGGACGGTGTGATGACAATCGCTGAGGAGAGCACCGCATTTCCCGGAGTAAGCATTCCGGTCGACGCAGGCGGTCTGGGCTTCGGTTTCAAGTGGAATATGGGATGGATGAACGACACTCTGTCCTACATGCAGGAGAATCCGGTCCATCGCAAATATCATCACAACAAGATCGAATTCGGCTTTCACTACGCGTTCTCCGAGAATTTCGTTCTGCCGCTCAGCCACGACGAAGTCGTCCACGGAAAAGGGTCAATCCTGGATCGAATGCCGGGTGAGGGGGCAGAGAAGTTCGCCAATCTGCGAGCCTACTACGGCTTCATGTGGGGACATCCAGGCAAGAAACTGCTGTTTATGGGATCTGAATTCGGGCAGGGCTGGGAATGGAACCACAACGAAAGCATCGGCTGGCACCTGCTGGACGATGATCAGCACAAGGGAGTGCAGACGCTTGTTCGGGATCTAAACCGTGTCTATGCGCAAACGCCTGCGCTTTACCAACTTGACTGCAAGGCTGAAGGATTCGCTTTGGTGGAATCCAACGCGGACGAGTCCGTATTTGCCTGGCTGCGCTTCGACGAGGAACGCAAACGCCCTGTGCTCGTGGTGTGCAACTTCACACCTGTCGGGCGAGAAGGCCGAAGGATAGGTGTGCCTCTCAAGGGGCGCTGGACAGAACGACTGAACACGGATGCAGAATGCTATTGCGGCGGCGGTCTCGGGAATCTGGGAGGAGTAGTTGCGGACGAAATAGCCGTCACAGGTCAACCGTTTTCGCTCTGCCTGACATTGCCGCCTTTGAGCACTGTTATGTTTGAGTTTGAGGCACCGGACACCTGATCGGCGCCGCCAATACGGGAGGAAAATGGATGTCCACGCAAGATCAAGGCAGCCTGGCGCGTCAATCGATGGCATTTGTCCTGGCGGGCGGCAGGGGAAGCCGTTTGAAGGAACTGACGGACAGACGCGCGAAACCGGCCGTGTATTTTGGAGGCAAGACGCGGATCATCGACTTCGCGCTTTCCAATTCAATCAACTCCGGTATTCGCCGTATCAGCGTGGCCACGCAATACAAGGCACACAGCCTCATCAGGCACCTGCATCGGGGCTGGAGTTTTTTCCGCCCGGAACGCAATGAATCCATGGATATCTTGCCTGCTTCTCAGCGGGTAAATGAGGAAAACTGGTATCTGGGCACCGCGGATGCCGTGTATCAGAACATCGATATCGTTGAGAGTTATGCGCCAAAATACATGGTCGTCCTCGCCGGTGACCACATCTACAAACAAGATTATTCCAAGATGCTCGAACAGCACGTAGCAACTGCTGCCGATGTAACGGTGGGCTGTATAGAAGCCTCTTTGGAAGAAGCGAAAGGCTTCGGTGTCATGGCGGTCGACACCGAAGACAGGATCACCGAATTCGTTGAAAAACCTGCAAATCCACCGTCGATGCCGGGAGATCCGGATCAGGCGCTTTGCAGCATGGGCATCTACGTCTTCGAGACACAGTTTCTGTTTGAAATTCTCAAGGAAGACGCCGCTGATCCGAACTCAAGCCACGACTTTGGCAAGGACATCATTCCAAGGCTCGTGAAAGCCGGCACCGCGTTCGCGCACCCTTTCAGTCGTTCCTGCGTCAAGAGTGGACTGGAAAGAGAACCTTACTGGCGCGATGTCGGCACAATCGACGCGTTCTGGCAGGCAAATCTCGATCTGACGGATTTCACACCCGATCTGGATATCTACGACACGGAATGGCCAATCTGGACTTATCAGGAACTGAACCCGCCGGCGAAATTTATCCATAATGAGGAAGGCCGGCGCGGCCAGGCAATTTCGTCAATGGTTTCCGGCGGGTGCATCATATCCGGTTCCAGTCTGTTGCGCTGTCTGATGTTCACCGGTGTCCGCTGCAACTCCTATTCCCGCCTTGAAGGAGTTGTTGCCATGCCGCACGTGGATATCGGCCGGAACGCTCGATTGACGAATGTTGTCATCGACCGGGGCGTCCAGATACCGCAAGACCTGGTCGTCGGTGAAGACCCGGAGATGGATGCCAAGCGTTTTCGCCGCACCGAAAACGGTATCTGTCTGATCACGAAAGCGATGATCGACAAGCTGGAGGCCTGACATGAAGGTGCTGCTTGCGGCTTCCGAGTGCGCACCGTTCGTCAAGACCGGAGGTTTGGCTGATGTCGTCGGAGCCTTGCCGAAGGCCTTGGCAGAGGCTGACATCGAATGCCGCGTCATCCTGCCTCTCTACCCGACTTTGAAAGGGCTTGCCAGGAAGGCAACTTCCGATATGGACCTGGGCACGTTGTTCGGCAGTCCCGCGCGGCTGCTGGCGATCGAGGCAGAAGGACTTTCACTCCTTTTGCTTCAAGCTCCAGATCTATTCGAACGCAAAGGTGGCATCTACCTGGATGAAAGCGGAAACGACTGGACCGACAACGCCCAACGCTTCGCGGCATTGAGCAACGCTGCAGCGCAGGTTTCGCTCACCGGGTACGAAAACTGGCGGCCCGACCTTCTCCATGCTCACGACTGGCAGGCCGGCCTGGCGCCTTGGTATCTGCGGCAGGCCGGTTCCCGCATGCCGTCTGTAATCACGATCCACAACATTGCATTTCAGGGATTGTTCCCGGCCGCACTGACACGGTTGTTGAAACTGGATCCTGCAGGATACTCAAGGGAAGGTTATGAGTATTACGGACAGATAAGCTTTCTGAAGGCTGGAATAATTGCCTCGGAAAGGATCACGACGGTCAGTCCGACCTATGCCAGAGAGCTGATGGCCGCCGAATTCGGTATGGGTTTTGAAGGGTTGCTCCAGTCTCGCAAATCAGACCTGGTCGGTATCCTCAACGGGATTGACCTGAAGGCCTGGGATCCGCAATCCGACACGGCGATTGCAGAAAATTACAGCGCGAGGTCGCTCAAGCGAAAGGCTGCAAATCGGCAAGCGCTTGAAAAACGCTTCGGTCTTTCAGGCAATCCCGACGCACCGCTCTTTTGTGTGATCAGCCGACTGACGGAACAAAAGGGTCTCGATCTTCTGCTGGACGCAATTCCGGCACTCGTGGGACGTGGTGCGCGTCTCGCGCTCCTTGGCAGTGGTGAGAAGAAACTTGAGGAATCCTTTCGAAAAGCAGCGGCGGATCATGCCGGATCGGTCGGAACGATCATCGGCTATGATGAAAACCTGTCTCACCTGATGCAGGCGGGTTCGGACGCTATTCTGGTGCCGTCACGTTTCGAGCCCTGCGGTCTGACGCAACTCTACGGTCTTCGCTACGGGACGTTGCCGGTGGTCTCTCGTACAGGCGGTCTTGCCGACACGATTATCGACGCAAATGATGCAGCCATCAGGGCGGGAAGTGCGACTGGTTTTCAGTTTGCACCTGTCACCGCAGAAAACCTGGTTCACGCGATTGACCGCGCCTGCGATCTCTTTGGCGACCGCAAAATCTGGACTTTACTGATGCGCAACGCGATGCGACATCAAGTTGGGTGGGACGCGTCCGCCACTGCATATCAATCGCTGTTTGAATCTCTTCTGGACGGGGCCGAGAAGGACGCTGAATGAACACCCCGATGCTTCCAGGCACGCCAAGCAGGCTTGGTGCGCATTTTGACGGTGAGGGAACGAATTTCGCATTGTTCTCTGCCAACGCACAAAAAGTGGAACTTTGTTTTTTCTCAAGCGATGGACAATCCGAAACGTCCCGGCTCCTGTTGCCGGAACGCAGCGGTCCGGTCTGGCATGGGTATCTTCCCGGAATACGCCCGGGAACGCTTTACGGCTATCGTGTCCACGGTCCCTATGACCCCGACAGGGGCCATCGCTTCAATCCCAACAAGCTCCTCCTCGACCCCTACACGCGCGAAATGAGAGGAAAGTACCGTTCTTACGGTGACTTACTGGGGTTTATTAATTCTGATCCAAAAGGAGATCTGTCCTTCAACACACGCGACAGTGCACCTTTTGTACCCAAGTCACTTGTGACAGCGCCCGAGACACACGCACCGTCCAGCGAGCGTCCGGTCCCGCGCTCCGATGAAGTTCTGATTTATGAAGCCCATGCAAAGGGGCTGACAATGGAGCATCCTGCGATCCCGGAAAGCCTTCGCGGAACATATGAGGGCCTGGCGTCGGACCCGATGCTCGAGCATCTCCAAAAACTGGGTATCACGACAATCGAACTGCTTCCCGTTCATGCCTTTGTCGACGACGGTTTCCTGGTCGAAAAAGGACTGAAGAATTATTGGGGCTACAATTCAATCGGGTTTTTCGTTCCAGAGCCGCGCTACTTCGGTCCCGCAGGTCGCGCAGGCTTCCGTGCCATGGTGCAGCGCTTCCACACTGCCGGCATCGAGGTCATTCTCGATGTTGTCTACAATCACACCGCGGAAGGGGACCATCTGGGCCCGACTTTGAGTTTCCGTGGCATCGACAACGCATCCTATTATCGACTGGTTCAGGGCCAGCAGCGTTATTATGTCAATGACACCGGAACCGGAAACACGCTCAACGTTTCTCACCCGTACGTCATGAGATTGATACTCGACAGTCTGCGCTACTGGGTTGAGGTCATGGGCGTGGATGGCTTCAGGTTTGACCTGGCAACGACACTCGGTCGGGAGGATCATGGTTTCGATCCAAACGGCGGTTTCTTCGATGCCCTTCGACAGGACCCGATCCTGGCAACAGTTCGCCTGATCGCCGAACCGTGGGACATCGGGCCGGGCGGTTACCAGCTGGGTCAATTTCCTCCGGAATTTGGCGAATGGAATGACAGGTTCCGTGACACGACACGACGGTACTGGCGCGGCGACGACCACAGTGCACAGGAACTCGCTGCCTGTGTTCTGGGCTCGGCCGGGTATTTTGACAGGGGCGGGAGGCCTGCCGGATCCTCGGTGAACCTAGTGACCGCGCACGACGGATTCACGCTTGCCGACGTCACGCGCTATGCACATCGACACAACCTCGACAATGGCGAAGATGGCAGAGACGGTCACAACGCGAACTACAGTGACAATTTCGGTATTGAAGGCGATAGTGACAATCCCGTTGTTCAAGCCAACCGGTCCCGCCGTCAACGAAATCTGCTCGCCACGCTGTTCCTTTCGCAAGGAACTCCGATGCTATTGGCCGGAGACGAAATCGGAAACAGTCAAAATGGCAACAACAACGCCTATTGCCAGGATAACACGATAGGCTGGGTGAACTGGCAGCACCGCGATGAAAGCCTCGTTGAATTTGTCAGCGGTCTGTCACGGTTGCGAAAGGCACACTCCAGCCTTCGCCAGTCACGCTTCCTGCATGGGGCAGTGCGCGAGAGCGACGGAATGCCCGATGTAGAATGGCTTGATTTCAACGGCCGCTCTCTCGATTGGCGTGACCCCGGTCTGTCCACCTTCGGTCTGATCCTGCGAGGTTCTGGAGAGTGCGCGCCTGAAAGACAGGTTCAGGACACGCTACTTCTTCTGTTCAACCGGGACGCAGACGACCTGCCGGCAATTCTGCCCGTTCCACCAGGTGGTTATGCCTGGAGACTGGAACTTGACACTTCGGCCGAGATGTCCTTCCCAGCAAGGCGCATTGACAGCGGCAACATGAACATTCAAGGCCAGTCGGTTGTCGTCCTGGCCCTTTCAGCGGACGAAGTCTCATGAGCTCCAACCCATTGCATGAGTTGGCTGAAGCATACGGTATCTTGCCCATGTTCCACGACCTCGGCGGTCACGAACACTGGACCAATGACGAAACCCGGCGCGCATTGCTAAAGGCGATGGGTGTTTCAGCGGAAACCGACACCGACACACGGATATCACTCGAAGCAATCAGGTCAGAGCAGCTTGGCCACATAGTACCGCCTGAATTTGTGGTGACTGCTGGATATGGTTCAACAATTCCGGTTTTCCGGCCATGCGCATGGATATTGAAGGACGAGAAAAATCAGTATCTTGCAGATGGATATGCAGAAGTTCAGGTAGATCTGCCTGCACTCGAAGTCGGCGTTTATCATCTGAACGTGGAAGCGGAGGGTGAAACGCAAATCGCGATGATACCCGCAGCGCCGGTAAAAGCGCCAATGGTGGCCTCACTTGCCGCAAGGGACCGCGTCTGGGGTGTCACTGCCCCGCTTTACGGGTTGCGTTCCAGCCGGAATCTGGGCGTGGGCGACTACACCGACCTGGCAAGTCTTGCCGCAATGCTAGGCGACCGCGGCGCAAGTTTTCTCGGCATCAATCCGATCCATAGCTGGGGCTGGTCGACCTCCGACATTGCCAGCCCATATTCACCGTCCCATCGTGCTTTTTTGAATACGTTGCATATTGCTCTCGACAGCATACCCGGACTTGACGGCAACACGTCCGCGATCGCCTTGATGGAAGAAGCTCGTGGTCAGCTCGATATGTCCGACGGCCTTATCGACTATCAGGTCGTCCGAGCCCGTCACCAGTCGCTTCTGTGGTCCCTGTACGAAACATTCCGGGAAGCGGCTTCAGAATCTGCCAAGGCGCATTTCGAGGAATATGTCCGTACGTGCGACGACGAACTTAGTCGCTTTGCGGTGTTCGAGGCGCTTACCGTCAAGAACGGTGAAAACTGGGAAAGTTGGCCAATTGCGCTCCAGGATCCAGCCTCATTGCCCAATGATGCCTGCAGCCCGAATGAAATTGAGTTTCACGTCTGGTTGCAATGGATCGCATCTGAGCAATTGAGGCGGATAGCAGACAGCGACACCATGCCGATGGGTCTGTATCTGGATCTTGCAGTCGGATCCCGACGGAATGGCGCGGAAGCATGGATGGGACAAGACTGTGTAGCCAAGGGCGTTTCCCTTGGAGCGCCGCCGGATCATCTCAACCCCCAGGGACAGAACTGGCAACTGACAGCATTCGCACCAAAGCTTAGTGCGCTGAGTGGTTATCGCAATTTCCGCTCCGTGCTCAGGCAGACCATGCGCGCGGCCGGTATCATTCGCATAGATCACGTGCTCGGTCTGAATCGCAGCTTCTGGCTTCCAGACGATGGCAGTCCCGGGGCGTACATTCAGCAACCATTCGAAACGCTGCTTGCGCTTACCGCTATCGAGGCGCATCAGGCAAATTGTGTCGTCGTTGGAGAAGACCTCGGGCTGGTGCCGGAAGGATTTCGCGAAATGCTCGCTGCGCGCGGCATCTACGGATACTCGGTATTGCAGTATGAACGAGAATGGGACCGGTCTTTCCGGGATCCGTCCCATTTGCGCGCGCATAGTCTGGCCTGTTTTGCAACGCATGACACGCCGACACTGCACGGATATTGCGCTGGCCGCGACATTGACTGGTGGCAGCGGCTCGGCTGGATCGATGCAGACACAGCAACCCACCAGCGCGACGAACGCAAGGCGGATGTTGCCGCTCTGGTTCCGCAAGGATCAGATCCGGGTACGGCAATTCATGACCGTCTGGCCCGGTCACCGGCCGCAATGACATCCGTGCAATTGGACGACATCCTCGCAGAAGAGGAAGCTCAAAATTTACCGGGGACAATTGATGAGCATCCGAATTGGCGCCGGATTTATTCGGTCCCTGTTGAGAAACTTGAAGCAAATTCCGCGCTTCCCGACACCGCAGACCTGATGCGCGCGTCCGGACGTGCCTATTTTTATCCGGAAGGAGAAAACTGATATGGAAATCAAAACGATTCCCACCACGCCGATCGACGGACAGAAACCGGGAACCTCGGGTCTACGCAAGAAGACACGCGTTTTCATGGAAGCGCATTATCTTGAAAACTTTGTTCAGTCCGTTTTCGACGCGATAGGAGGAGCTGAGGGCAAGACCTTTGTTGTCGGTGGCGACGGACGATATTTCAATGCCGAGGCAATCCAGACAATCCTGCGCATGGCCGCTGCAAACGGGGCAAAGCATGTAATCACCGGGCGAGGGGGCCTGCTGTCGACGCCAGCGGCATCCAATTTGATCCGAAAGAATGCCACCGACGGTGGTCTGATCCTTTCGGCAAGCCACAATCCAGGCGGGGTCGACGAAGACTTCGGCCTCAAGTTCAACATTCCAAATGGCGGTCCGGCTCCCGAATCCGTCACGAACGCAATCTTCGAGGCCACCTGCAACATCAACCGGTATCTGACACTGGACACGCCCGCCATTGATCTTGAAACAATCGGTGAAACACTGCTCGGGAAGATGACCGTGAGCGTCGTTGATCCAGTGGCGGATTACGCAGAGTTGATGGAAGAGCTGTTTGATTTCACAGCGATCCGGGAACACATCGCCAACGGGTTTGAAATCCGCTTCGATGCCATGCACGCCATAACCGGTCCTTACGCAAAAGCGATCCTGGAAGACGCGCTTGGCGCACCTTCAGGAACGGCGATCAACGCGATCCCTTCGGAAGATTTTGGCGGTGGACACCCTGATCCCAATCCGGCCTGGGCCAAGGATCTGATGAACGAACTGATGTCGGATGACGGACCTGACTTTGGCGCTGCGTCAGACGGCGACGGTGACAGGAACATGATTTTGGGACGGAACTGCTATGTCTCGCCCTCCGATAGTCTTGCCGTATTGACTGCCAATGCACATCTGGCGCCCGGTTACGCAAATGGGCTTGCCGGCGTTGCCCGGTCCATGCCGACCAGTTGCGCCGTCGACCGCGTGGCGCTGGAACTTGGAATTGAGTGCTTCGAAACTCCGACAGGATGGAAGTTTTTCGGCAATCTTCTCGATGCAGGCAAGGCAACGCTCTGCGGTGAGGAAAGTTTCGGAACCGGATCCGATCACGTCCGCGAAAAGGATGGTCTCTGGGCGGTCCTTCTCTGGCTCAACATCCTGGCATCGAGGAAATGCTCCGTGTCGGAGCTTCTTTTGACCCATTGGGAAAAGTATGGACGGAACTACTATTCAAGACATGACTTCGAAGCACTTCCGATCGCCGACGCAAACGCTCTGATGGCGCGTGTTTCCGGGCAATTGAATGACCTTCCCGGTAAGTCCTTTGCCGGACTGGAGGTTACAAAGGCCGACAGCTTCGCATACGAAGACCCTGTTGACGGCTCAAAGAGCAGCAACCAGGGCCTGCGCATTCAGTTTTCCGGTGGCGCACGTGCCGTGTTCCGACTGTCTGGCACGGGAACCGAGGGAGCAACGGTCCGCCTTTACGTCGAATACCTTGAAACGGAGCCTTCGAAATTGAACGGGGACGTTCAACTGGCCCTTGCGCCTGTGATCGAGGCTGCACATGAAATAGCCGATATTGCCAAACTTGGTCGTCCCGGACCCGACGTGATCACCTGATGATTCACACCGATACGGGCAGGATATGTGCAAACAGCGCGCAAGCAGTCGTTTGCACACTTTCCTTTATCCACCCGGATCGCCGGATACCCGCTAAACGGTTTTCAAGTTGTTCAGTTTCGATGTACCGCCAAAGCCCTGAGAAATTTGCGCTGCGCAATTCATCAGAAGTGGCGCCGCCATTTCGGTATCCAGATCGTCAAGCGCCACAACACCAATTGAAGCCTCAAGGGCAACCAGCCGTTTCCCGGACAAACGAAGGGGAGCAGCAATACCGACAGCACCGCGTTGCAGCTGGCCCCGTGTAATGCTGTAGCCATCACGTCTTGCGGCACGAACCTCATCACTGTCCTCGGGCCGTTCCGCACGCCCTGCGAGAATTGCGATACCGGCGGCACCGCGTGTCAAAGGGTGTCGGCTGCCGACACGGTAGCCGACGCGGATGAGACCTGAGTTTGATTCAGCGACAAGGATGGCAACGGCATCCATCCCGCGCGCGACCGACAGGAAGGCCGTCGCCCGGGTTTCTTCAGCAAGCTTGTTCAGTTCAGGCTCCACGATCGAGCGCAACTGGGGTTCCAGGCTTGAGACAAGCGCAAGGACGGCGCTTCCGAGAAAAATGTTGCCGTTTGCCGCGCGCCAAACAAAAGCATCCGCTTCCAGGGTCGCGACGATTCGATAAGCAATCGCGCGGTCGACCTGCAGCTTGTCAGCTAACTGCGCGACGGAAAGTCCATCAGGGCTGTCTGCTACGTGAGTGAGTGCTTCCATCCCTCTTTGCAGGGTCTGCAGCAGATTTCCTTTCGGCCTGACATTGTCTTTCATCAAAACCTTCCGTTTCGAAACGGGACTTGACCGCGAAGTCGAAGCTTGCACAATGATTATAACGCGCAATTTTGTGCGATAAAAGTAAATGACTTCAGGAGAGGCCAATTGGCACGGTCCGAGAACCAGACGGACAACAGGTCCGGCGATAAAAGCGAAGCCGAAGATGCGGCCGGTAAATGCCCTTTCTCCCGGGAAGCTGAGGAATTTGACGCGTTTTCCGATCGCTATCAGTCCGACCCTGCCGAGGCGCTCCGCTGGTCGCGGGATCAGAAACCGGTCTTTTTCAGCCCGAAACTCGGTTATTGGGTTGTCAGCCGTTACGATGACATCAAGGCCGTGTTTCGTGACAACAGCATCTTCTCACCCCGAATTGCCCTTGAAAAGATAACGCCTGCGACACCCGAGGCGGTCGAGGTTCTCAAGACCTACGGCTACGCCATGAACCGGACCCTGGTAAACGAGGACGAGCCTGCGCACATGGAGCGTCGGCGAGTTCTGATGGATCACTTCTTTCCCGAAAACCTGGAAGCCAAGCAGGAAATGGTGCGAAGGCTCACACGGGAAAAAGTTGACGCTTTTATCGACTCGGGACGGGTCGATCTGGTGGAGGCCATGCTCTACGAAGTTCCCTTGAATGTAGCGCTGCATTTTCTCGGTGTTCCGGAAGATGACATCAACGTCCTGCGGAATTTTTCGGTCGCCCATTCGGTCAATACCTGGGGCAGGCCATCGGATGAAAAACAGCTCGCCGTTGCGCACGACGTCGGTCAGTTCTGGGTCTATGCCGGCAAAATCATAGAAAGGATGAAGAACGAACCGGAAGGCACCGGCTGGATGCATGAAACGATCCGCAAGAACGCCGAGATGCCCGATATCGTACCCGACAGCTATGTCCACTCGATGATGATGGCGATTATCGTCGCAGCCCACGAAACCACCTCGCTCGCGTCGGCGAACATGTTCAAGACATTGTTGAGCCACCGGCAGGCGTGGGAAGATATCTGCCAGGACGCCAGCCTGATCCCGAATGCCGTTGAAGAATGTCTGCGCTATTCAGGTTCAATCGTCGCCTGGCGGCGCCAGACAACTGCCAAGACCCGCCTGGGAGGCGTTGATCTGCCTGAAGGTGCAAAGCTTCTCATCGTCCAGGCATCCGGAAACCAGGACGAGAGGCATTTCGAGGATGGCGACACGTTCGACATCTATCGCGACAACGCTGTCGATCATCTGACCTTTGGCTATGGCAGCCATCAATGCATGGGCAAGAATATCGGCCGCATGGAAATGCGGGTATTCCTGGAGGAAGTCTCGCGCAGGATCCCGCACCTGCAGCTTGCCGATCAGGAGTTCAGGTATCTGCCGACAACATCTTTCAGAGGTCCGGACCACGTCTGGGTCGAGTGGGATCCTGAAAAGAACCCTGAACGCCAAAAACCGGAAATCGCGGGTTCCGAAGTCCACTATCCGGTCGGCGCGCCTTCGCGTCGCGACATCGCCCGCAAGGTGCGTGTCGCGGATGTTCGGTGGGAAGCCGAAGGTGTCCTCGGACTGACGCTCCAGGACACCAGGGGGCGACCGTTGCCTGACTGGAGTGCGGGTGCCCACGTCGAACTCTGCGTTGCAGACTACGAGCGCAAGTATTCCCTTTGCAGCCGCCCCGGAGCAGAGGGTTACGACCTTGCCATCTTGCGAGACGATGGCGGGCGAGGAGGCTCGAAACATATCCACGAAACCGTGAGAAAGGGCATGGAGGTCAAACTGCGCGGCCCCAGCAACCTCTTCCGGCTTGACGAGACGGCGAACTCCTATCTCCTGATTGCCGGGGGCATCGGGATCACGCCGATCATTGCCATGGCAGACCGGCTCAAGGCACTCGGGAAAGACTATACGATCCATTATTGCGGCCGCTCGCGCGGGAGCATGGCCCACCTCGTTCGCCTGGAACAGGACCACGCTGGCCGTTTGACGGTTCATGCCGCCGATGAAAACAGGCGTGCAGACCTTGCCGGTCTCGTCTCGGCACTGAAACAGCAGGGGCAAATTTATGTCTGCGGTCCGGAACGCATGATTTCGGCCCTGGAAGACCTCACCGTGGACCTGCCCGAGGGCATACTGCATTTCGAGCATTTTTCTGCGCGGGACACCGGTCTCGATCCGGAAAAGGAAGCAGGCTTCGATGTCGAACTGCAGGATTCCGGACTTTCCATCAAGGTCGCCGCATATGAAACGCTGCTCGACGCCCTTCATGCAAAAGGCATCGATGTCGCATCCGATTGTCGTGAGGGATTGTGCGGAAGCTGCGAAGTGATGGTTCTGGAGGGTGACATTGATCACCGGGACAAAGTGATGACGCGCTCCGAAAGGGCCGGGAACCGGCGCATGATCGCCTGCTGCTCCCGCTCCCGAAACGGCGGACGTATCAAGCTTGCACTGTAACCGCTTTGGCGGTTCCATTCACAGTACCGGCAATTAAAAGACGCAGCGTCACTGGAAAGATTATTGCCGGAGAAGGTGTATCCATCCCGGCATTTCAGCGCATAGCGGCGCGTATGGGATCCGACACCGTGATGCGGCCTCGGGCACGGTGGTCTTTAATTCACAATCACACCAAAAAATATGGGTCTACAACGCCATGGCACTTCAGGGCGCAGGCAAGCCACCCTTGTGGACGTGTCTGTCGATCCGAGTGAATGATCGAATTGAACCCATGGCCAATAATCAGATTTGATCAGGATTGGTCCAGCGATGCTCGATATTCATAAGATTTGATTCTACTTCGATTTCTCGATTCACCTCGACGAGTCCCTCGCGGTGATAGAACCTCAATGCATCTTTATTCTTTTCATAAGCCCAAACGGTTATCCAGTCACAGTCTGCTTTCGCCAAGTCGAGCAAACGCTTTCCAATACCCGTGCTTCGCTCCCCGGCAATCACGTAGAGCGCACCAATGTTATCGTCATCGCGGGTGCAAAATCCGACGATGCGGCTCCCCGTTTGCGCAACCCATACCTTATCGGTCTCAAAGATATCTCGCCAGAAAGCCTGCATGGATCCGCGTTCGTCGAGTTCCGCCATCCACGGCGTTTCTTCTGCCCAATCGCGCAGGATATCGACGCATGCGACGACATCTGTTGTTTGTCCGGACCGGAAGTGAGGTGTCATGGAGATGTCGATACAGCACAATTGTGGAAAGGTCCACGATGGCATGAAAGCGAAACAGGAACGTCGGCTTTGGCTTCAACGCCGCCCCAACGCCGATATTCAGTCAATCCGTTTCAGTGTTCGCGACGGTCTTTGCGGAACCAGGACAGCAGCATCGAAACGGGATATGCCAGGCCCGCAATTACAATGCCAGTACCGATTGACCCGAAGAGCAGGATCGAGGTCCAGAACGACCATGGTTCACTTGCCTGCTCAACGAAACCACTTCTCTGACCAAAGTGCATTCCGGTCTGGAGCGCCAGAACAACGTGTTGTTGGAGGATGTAACCTCCAAAAACGACCACGAGAGCACTCAAACTCCAGCAAAACAGTGCCAGGCGAACCTGTTCGGAATTCCGCATCTTTTGAAAATACACGGTCTGACTTTGTCTCGCAATCGATGGCCGTCCTACGCGTTTCCGAATATCGCTGACAGACCGGCAAGGCACTACGAGTTGGAAGAAACATTGGACGGTATTGGCTGTGTTTCATTGAAACAAGAACACCCATGAACAATGGGCGCGTGAGCTACGTTTCCAAGTACAAATCAGAAAAGAAAATGGCGGTGAGGGTGGGATTCGAACCCACGGTACGCTCTCACGCACGGCGGTTTTCAAGACCGCTGCCTTAAACCACTCGGCCACCTCACCTAAGCAGCGGGTATGTCTCGCACATCGCTGCTCGTTCACACCGTTTCCTTTGTCTGGCGCAGAAAGTCAAGAGCCGGTTTTCCGACATTGTGTCAAAACAGAAAATTTGGTGTGGAAGCCGTATCACGGCGGAAGGTAGATGCTTTGGATTGTTCCGGTGCCGGGCGCCTTCAGGGTTGGGTAGGGCAGGACGAGCGCAGCGGCTCCGGAACATTGCCAAAGTGTGGGGGCCGCCGGTCCGGTGTCGTGGGCAGGGTTTTGAACCGACGGCCAATGCTGGAGGTGGGATCCAGCGTTGCTGTGACAGGGCGGTCATCAGCAATGAGGTCACTCTAGGCGGAACTGACAATGGCGGATGTGACGCACATCACAAGCTGATCCTTTGATGTTTTTTTCGCGACTGTGCCCTGTCTGCAACAGCGTAAAATTGCATTTCAATTGAGGAATTTTTCTTTTGAAAACAAGTGCTTATTTAACATCCTCAGGAAACCGAAATCAGGCTCGTAAAGTTTCTTGCCCAAACGATCGAAAAACGATCGACCATGGCCTCGACGGCCTATTTACTTTGAAGTAATAAACTTGCGATCTAAACAGGCGCTATGTGTGGGACGCACCGCGGGGGCAGTGTGTCTGTTAGGGAACCGGTCCTGAGGACCGGACCGTAGCCTGGAAACCGGATCACTTTGCAAGAAGTGCCGGATTATCGCGTGAGCTGCGGGGCCGCCAACGCGTAAGTGAGTAGGACGGCAGAATGCTAGGGACAGGCGTGCTAACTTGCCGGTGGGCAGGATCGTCTTTGGGGAAGCAGACCGGGGAAACAAGGGACCGCAGCAGCTGGCGACAGCTTGGCAATGTGGTGCTTGCGGTTGCCGCGCTTTCTGTTGTTGCCGCCTGCAGTTCGGCACCAAAGCAGAAGGCTAAATTCAGTCCTGAAAAATACGGCGTCAAAGCCAGCCCGCGGATGGTCGCCTCCGGCAAAGCCGTTCCAAAGGGTGGCGGGAGATACGTCATCGGCAAGAAATACAAGATTGCCGGCAAGTGGTATTATCCCGAGCATGATCCGAACTACAAGAAAACCGGCCTTGCGTCCTGGTACGGACCGACGTTCCATGGCCGCAAGACTGCCAATGGTGAAATTTTCGATCGCAACGCGCTGACCGCCGCACACACGACCATGCCTTTGCCTTCCTACGCCAAGGTGACCAATACCGCGAATGGCCGCTCGATGATCGTGCGTGTCAATGACCGCGGGCCGTTCCACGGCAACCGCGTGATCGACCTGTCCGAACGGGTTGCCACGATGCTGGGCACCAAGTCTGCCGGTGTCGGCAAGGTGAAAGTGGAATACGTCGGCAAGGCACCACTTCACGGCGAGGATGAAGAGTACCTGATGGCCTCCTATAACGGCCCGGGATCCGTTGTGCCGGGCGGCACCCAGCCTGGAACATTGCTGGCCCAGGCCGCGCCACCCCAAATCGTGTTTGGCAAGGTACCGGCACCTGCAACACGGCCGTATTTCGCCACATCCACGGTCGCTTCCGCTTCCAGAACTCAGACCGGCAGGACTTTCGCAGCTGCCTTCGATCCGGCGATCGCCTTCGAAGCGGGCGACCGGACGATCAAGGTTGCTTCCAACAATCGCTTCAAGCAGGAACCAAGCACGTATTCGTCCAGCTTCGCACCGTCGAACGGCACACTTGGAACCCCTTTTCCCGGCCAACCGGCCAGTTTTGAAACGGGAAGCGCAATATCTTCTTATTCCGCAAACACGCGAATTTCACAAGCGCATGGTCTCTTGTCCACAGCCGGTTCATCCGGGCTTTCCATGCGCCAACTGGCTGCTAGTATTCCAGAAGGCAAATAACGGAAAAACGGCATTCCATCATTTGCCCTTCGAGACTGACGTGTCAGGGTGATTGAACGCATGCGTAAACCGGTAGATAGAATTTCGGGACGCGGAATGCTGGCCTTCGCAAAACGCATGGCCAGCCTGCTGGTTGTGACTGGATTCACCGGAATTTTTTCATCCGCGTTCGCGGTAGAATCAATCGTGACGAAAGCGCCGAAGGCTTATCTTCTGGAGCCGAGTTCCGGCACTGTCCTTTATTCCAAGGCGCCTGATGAACCTTTTGTGCCCGGATCACTTGTCAAGGTCATGACAGCGGCCACAGTCTTCCAGCTTCTTGAGGAAGGCGAGGCGAAACCTGATCAGTTATGTACCGTCAGCGAACATGCCTGGCGCACCGGTGGCGCTCCCTCGCGCAAATCCACGATGTTTGCGGCGATCAAGTCGGAAATCGCGATAGAAGACCTGCTCAAGGGACTGCTGGTCCACAACGCCAACGATGCTGCCATTGTCTTGGCGGAATGCATCGACGGATCGGAAGAAGAGTTTGCCGGCCGGATGACGGATTTTGCCCGGTCCATCGGCATGACCAACAGCCGTTTTTCCAATCCGACAGGCTTCACCGAGCAGCCAAACAGCACGACGGTTCAAGATCAGGCCAAGCTCGCTGAATATGTTATCGAAAACCATCCGGATCTTTATCCTCTGTTCTCTCTGCCCGAATTCACCTGGAACAGGATTTATCAAAGAAACAAGAACCCGCTTCTCGGAGAAATAAGAAATCTGGATGGATTGGGAGGAGGCAATGTCCCCGAGGACGGTTATTCGGGACTTGCATCCGTGGACCGGAACGGCAGAAGGATCATCGCCGCAGTGGCGGGATTGAATTCCGACAAGCATCGGCTTCAGTCGCTGAACGAGGTTATTGGCGGCGCCTGGGAATTCTACTCGGTTCAGACAATCTATCCGGCCGGTGAAAAAATCGCTGACGGCAAGGTTTACGGAGGTATGGAAAGCACCGTGCCGCTTGTCGCGAAAACCGATATCGACGTTCTGCTGGCGCGTGGAGGCAGCCTGGAGTACCGCCTTCGTGTGGTCTACGATGGTCCATTGATGGCCCCCGTTAAAGAGGGAACGCGGGTGGGCGAATTACGGGTCATTGGCAAGGAAGGCGTCGTCTACCGGGCGCCGCTGGTCACCGGTGGTGCGGTGGCTGAAGGGACGATGATGAACAGGGCTGTCGACGGTCTGCAGGAACTTCTTTTCGGCTGGATCGGATAACTGCTCTCCGCACCATAAACATTTGCGCAAATCCCTGCTAAAAGCCTGCGGGTCAATGGGTATCCGATCGGGAACGATTGAAACTTGCGAGTGGAGCCAGGAACAGTTTGCCGGGACATTTCATAACATTTGAAGGTGGAGAGGGCGCAGGCAAGTCGACTCAGATTGTTCGGCTGAAGGCCTTCCTGGAGAGTTTCGGGAAATCCGTCATCGTCACGCGGGAGCCCGGTGGTTCTCCCGGAGCAGAAAAGATCCGTTCAATGCTTCTGTCCGGCGGGGCAAAGGACCTGGGACCGCGCGGTGAAGCAATGCTGTTTGCCGCAGCCCGTGCGGATCATGTCGACGTGACCATCAAACCGGCACTGGAACGCGGTGACTGGGTCCTTTGCGACAGATACGCTGATTCAACGCGTGTCTATCAGGGCGAGGCCGGTGTCGATCAGGACTATCTGAAACTGCTCGAGACAGCTGCCATTGCCGGCTTGCATCCCGACATGACGATCCTGATCGATGTTCCACCTGAAATAGGTCTCAGCCGTGTTGCCAAAAGATCCGAGAGCGATGAAAGCGGCGGGCCGGACCGTTTCGAAGACGAGGCTGTCGCAGTACACGAACGGCGCCGGAAACTGTTCCTTCAGTTGGCTCTGGAAGAAGCTTACCGGTTCACCATCGTGGATGGTTCCAGGGACGAGGATTTCACGGAACAGGCAGTCCGCAAGGCGGTTCTGGAGGCATTTTCCGGGGATCTCGTCGACATGGGCAAGTTGTCGCAAAGATCAGAGGTTCATCTCTGATGGCTCGCAGAAACGAACCGGTCGAAATTCCGGAAGTCGATGCAATCGCGGGATATCCGCTGCCACATGAACAGAAATTGCTGATCGGGCATCGTGATACAGAGCTTGCACTGCTGAACGCCTATCGCTCGCAACGTTTGCATCATGCCTGGATTTTGGGCGGCCCCAAGGGGATTGGCAAGGCGACGCTGGCATTTCGGTTCGCGAAATTCGTCATTGCGAACCCTGACAGGTTCGGAAGTGTTGCCGCCGCGGCGCAGAATCTGAGCATACCGGAGGACCACCCCGTTACGCGCCAGGTAACAGCCGGTGGACATCCCAACATTCTTCATCTTCGGCGTCCCTGGGATGAAAAAGCGAAGCGTTTCAAGGCGGATCTTCCGGTTGACGAGGTCCGGCGTACAGTCTCGTTCTTCGGCACGACTGCCTCAGCCAAGGCATGGCGTATCTGCATTGTCGATGCTGCGGACGACATGAATGCAAGTTCCGCCAATGCGCTTTTGAAGACCCTGGAAGAACCCCCGGAGCGCTGCCTGTTTCTGGTTCTCAGTCACGCGCCGGGACGATTGCTGCCGACGATCCGTTCCAGGTGCCGCCGCCTGGACATGTCCCTCCTCGTTGTGACGGAGATTTGCGAGGGACTTCAGGCTCTTGCCGGCAATGCTGCGCCTGCATCTGACGATCTGACCGACCTTGCCCGCATTGCCGATGGCAGCCTGCGCTCGGCCATATCATTGCTGTCGGGTGACGGGCTTGAAATTGCAAAGGGATTACGCCGTCTGGCCGACAATTCCGCGCAACTGGATCTTGCCGCCGTACACACGCTTGCCGATCTCGTTTCCGCGCGAGGACAGTCGGACAACTGGGATAATTTCCGGCATGTTCTTGGGGTTTGGCTTCACGAACGCATGCGTCAGGACGTGCAAAGTGGAGTGCGGCAGGCCTATCGATATGTCGAACTGTGGGAAAAGACCAACCGTGCAATAAGCGATGCCGAAGCGCTCAATCTGGACCGGAAACAAGTGGTTCTCGAGTTTTTTTTCGCGCTGCGCGCTGCGTGAGCAACACTGTACTTGGGTAAAAATCCGATTCCGGGTATCAAGGCGCGCCGTAACATATCGCTTTGCAGACATTTTCAGTTCCAGGACACTTCATGCTTGTCGACAGCCATTGCCACCTAGACTTTCCGGATTTTGACGGCGAGCGAGACGCCTTGATCGCGCGCGCGCATGAGGCTGGCGTCGGCCTGATGGTGACGATCTGCACCCATATCCGAAAATTCGACAAGATCAGGGCGATCGCCGAAGAATACCCGGAAGTCTATTGTTCAGTCGGTACCCATCCGCATAATGCCGGCGCTGAACGCGGAATTCCGGTCGAGGAAATTGTCTCCCTGGCCGCGCATCCCAAGGTCGTTGCGATTGGAGAAGCAGGCCTGGATTATTTCTACGACAAGTCCCCGCGCGACGCCCAGGCTGAAGGTCTCCGCACCCACATTGAAGCCGCCCGGCAAACCGGTCTGCCCCTGGTCATTCACTCCCGCGATGCCGATGAAGACATGGCCGAAATTCTGCGCGATGAAATGGGGAAGGGGGCCTTCCCGGCCCTCCTGCACTGCTTCTCATCCGGTCGCGAGCTTGCGATGACCGGCATTGAACTTGGTCTCTATGTTTCCTTTTCCGGCATCCTGACGTTCAAGAAATCCGAAGAATTGCGTGAAATCGCGAGGGTACTGCCGCCGGAACGGCTCCTGGTTGAGACCGATGCACCCTACCTGGCACCGCAACCAAGGCGCGGCAAGCGCAATGAACCGGCCTATACGGCGATGACTGCTGCCGTTCTTGCTGAGGTTCGGGGTGTTTCGGCAGAAGAAATAGCGGCCCAGACAACTGAAAACTTCTTCCGCCTCTTCAAGAAAGTACCCGGAAACGCAGGGCAGACAGGAGTTGTCTCGTCATGAGTGTAGAACTGACCATTCTCGGTTCAGGATCTTCTGCCGGAGTACCCCGAATTGGCAACGACTGGGGCGCGTGCGATCCCGATGAGCCGAAAAACCGGCGCTCACGTTGTTCTCTGCTGATTGAAAAACGCGGTGAATACGGCTGCACGACGGTGCTGGTCGACACGGGGCCTGACCTCAGGCAACAAATGCTTGCAGCAAATGTCCTCCATGTGGACGCTGTCCTTTACACCCACCCACACGCCGATCACCTGCACGGAATAGACGACTTGCGCGCATTCTGGCTTCTCAGTCGTCGTCGCATGCCTGTCTACATGGACACGGAAACCTATCGTCACGCCCGTCAGGCCTTCAAATACTGTTTTGAAAAGCCGGCCGGCTCCAATTACCCGCCAATTCTTGAACATCGGCTAATCGAACCTGGCAAGCATGTCGAGATCATAGGCGACGGCGGAACACTGACCATTGAGCCTATACCGGTAGCGCACGGTGAAATTGATGCGCTTGGTTTCCGGATAGACGATGCCGCTTATGTACCAGACGTCTCGGATATCTCTCCAGATAGCCTCAACATATTGAAAAAACTCGACTTATTGATCCTGGATTGCCTCCGAAGAGCACCACATCCGAGCCATTTCTGCCTGGAAGACTCGCTTGACTGGACGGGGCGTATCGCACCTAAAAGGACCATTTTTACCAATCTGCACTGCGATCTGGACTATCAAACTCTGCGTGACGAGTTGCCGGAGAACATCGAACCGGCGTTCGACAATATGCAGATCGACCTGACCGAGCTGGCCGAAGAAATCCACACACCAACACATGCCGGATAAGTCACGACCAAAACTACCGACCGTGGACAGATTGACCAGAGTGGCGATCCACTATCTGGAACGCTACAATTCATCTGCAAGCAACCTGAAAAAGCTCCTGGAACGCCGGGTTCTGAAAGCTTGTCGACATCATGAACGTGACCCTGGCGAATTCACGGAGATGATCGAAACCGTCGTTGAAAAATGCGTCAAAGCCGGTCTTGTGAACGATCGAACCTACGCGGAAACAAAGACGGCCAGTCTCAGACGTCGCGGCGGTTCCAGGCGCAAGATTGAAGCACAGCTGTCAGCCAAGGGTGTCGATCGCGACACAATCCAATCTGTACTCAACGACGACCAGGCGTCAGATGCCGAAGCAGCTAATGTATATGCACGACGGCGTCGGCTTGGTCCGTTCAGAAAATCCGCCGACAGGATTGAGCGACGCGACAGGGATCTGGCGGCGATGTGCCGTGCGGGATTTGCGTTCGACATTTCCAGGCGGGTCATAGATGCAACGGACGAAGACGAAGGCGCTTAGTGCGCTTTGTCAGGACACGGATGCATAGACACGGCTAAACCTCTGAGAACGCGCGCCGTTTCACTTGTATAAAAATATTCCATAATATTGATTATGCGAAATGGCCATACACTTGTGGTCACACTGTCGATGCCGGTCTCCATCTCCCCTGATGGATGGATCGGATCTCACCCTGATGAAAGCATCTTCAAAACCAACGTCTGGGTGAGACAGCGCGCTCCCAGACAAATGTTCGGGTTCCATGCAGGACATACTAGCGCGTTCAGAACCTTGCGGGTAACAAACAGCCACGGCCTTGTGTCCGGCGATTGGCGGATCCGGATTTTCAAGACCAGTCTAGTAAACGTCCTGGAGCAGACCGATCCCATCACCACCAAGGTCCGGCAAACTTGCCAGCGGCGCAGAGAGTATGCGGCTTGCGCCGTCAAATGCCTTCAGATCAAAGCGCGTAAAATTGAGCGCCTCATAAGCCCTGACATGATAGTGGCAGCGTGCCGTGTCGGAGAGCTGGGTCCACGTGGTGTATTCGGTCGAATTCTCGCTGTTCTCAAGCCCCAGGGTTTCGCCGAACGCGTCGCCTGTTTCGGGATCCGTAACCGACAACCCGCGCACCCGATCGAAATTGTTCATGATATGACTGAGTGTGCGCACGGCTACGTCAGGGTCGCAAACCTTCTCGGCAAACGTTGCAAAATAGGCAGCCTTGACGAACCGGCCGACAGACGTCGTGTCTGACGGAATACCCGCCATTGAAATACCGGCATCCGGCTGGCGTAAATCCAATTGTCCTAGTCTTCCGGCTGACCGGTCCCGATTGTCCAGATGTGCATAGTTGTTGATGTTGATCAGGTGCCAGGAGAACTGCGGTCCGTTTGTCATAACACCGACAGGATTATCGTAAATTGTGAGCTTTCCCTCGTGGAACTCGATGACAATCGCGTCGCCCTCACGGTCGTAGAGCGAATAGTGAAATGGCGGCTGGCTGCCCATTCCGTCAAGTGGTTCCAGCTTCAGTGTAACCGCCTCCAACGCGGCACGAACTTCGTTGACGGTCGAAAACTGTCCGAGCGCCCAGGCGCCCAGATCGATCACATTGAGCCCCGATGCCTTGGAAAGACGCTCCGGTTGCGGTCCGCCTGAATCGGGATACGCGAGGACATTGAATACAAGTCCGGCAGAATTCATGCCATCCACAATGGTATGGTTCTGGAAGGTCCGTGGCGCTGGCCGCACCTCTGGCGGAGCGTAAAAAACCCCGATAATTCCGTAGTTTGTGACGAAACGTAGAGGCGTGTCACTACCTGCTGTTTCAGAAGTCCAGGCCTGGCCCTGTGGAACAAAGGCAACCTCATAGGCCAGTTGCGCACCGAGTTCCATCGTGCGCCCGCAATAAACACGCCCCTTGGCGTCCCTGTAAATCAGTGACGTGCACACAAGCAATCCCCCACCACGTGTTCAAAGAACAGAAACAGCCCCGGCCTGAAACGAATGTACGACCGGAAAAGCCCACCTTTAGTGCTCAGTCGTCCAACTTCCCTGCCCGCCCTCGCATCTTCTTGATCTGACCGCGCTGCTTCTTCGCATCCAAACGTCGTTTTTTTGAACCGAGCGTCGGCTTTGTTGCCTTGCGCGGTTTTGGTTTTTCGGTCGCCCTGCGCAGCAGTTCAAGCAGCCGTTCGAGCGCATCCTCGCGATTGCGTTCACGGGTTCGAAACCGGTCAGCCTGAAGGATGATTTCACCATGCAGTGTCAGCCGGCTGCCGGCCAGTCTTGCGGCCCGGGACTTGACGTCCTGCGGCAAGGTTTCGTTGCCGGCCAGATTGAACCGCAACTGGACCGCCGTTGAAACCTTGTTGACGTTCTGACCGCCCGGTCCGGAGGCGCGAACGAAATCTTCCGTGAGATCATCCTTCAGGATATGAAGACTTCCGGTAACCGGAATACGTTTGGAGGCAAAAGGGTCCGAGGGATCATCGCTCATGTTCAGTCGTCGTTACCTGGTGCTGTCAGGCCGACCCCGTTCAAGATCAGCGTTGTAATAGAGGTTTCCGTTTCCTTGAAAAACACTGGGTCGCTCAGGTCTTTGCCTGTCAAGGCCCTGATCTGGATCGAAAAATCGGCGTAGTGCTGCGTGGTCGCCCAGATCATGAATATCAATTGCACCGGGTCGACCTGACGCATTTTCCCGGCGTCGATCCAGTCCTGGATGACCCTGGATTTTTCCGAGACCAGGCGTCTGAGATCTCCTTCCAGTATCGGAAGGATCTGCGGCGCGCCTTGCATGACCTCGTTTGCAAACAGTCTGGAGGCTTCGGGAAATGTCGCCGACATTTCTATCTTTTGGCGAATATACGCTGCAAGCTCCCGCGCCGGCTCACCTCCGGGATCCAGAGTTTTCAGCGGAGCGAGCCAGACCTCAAGGATATGCGCAAGTGTTGCCTTGTAGATCGCTTCCTTGGACGAAAAATAGTAAAGCAGGTTCGACTTCGACATGCCCGCTTCTGCCGCGATCCGCTCCACTGTTGCCCCGGAAAAGCCTTTTCTGGAAAACTCACTCAACGCGGCATCTAGAATAAGAGAACGGTTCCTTTCCTGGATCCGGCTCAAGCCTCCGTTCTTTGGTGTATCAGACGCCTGCCCGCCAAGACTCATCATGAAAAATTCCGATCACAGCCGAAATGGCTGCCCTTCCGATTGCCATTTTTGCGGGCGAATCCCCCAACCGAATTCGCTCCGCACCGGATCGTACCAGACGCTTCCGACAGCGTTAGACCAGAATTTGGTCACATAGATCGGAATTGCATCTTGACCATTTGGTCAAATTACACCTAGGGTAAATTGACCAAGTGGTCAGAAGGCTAATCGATCATTAGACGACCCGCAACGGGAGAAGTCTTGAAGGTTCGGCTGGATCTGACCATCATAAACAAAACCGGCAAAAGCCGGACAAGGCCAAAGGCCGCACAGAGGATAACAGGCGTTTCGCTCGGGTTGGATTACCTCGCGAGGCGCTTTGAACAGCGTGGGGAGAGGACCAGTGCTGCCGGAACTGCCGATGCTGCAGGACGGCGATCCGCGCCTTTCTCTCCTTCACATGACAATCAACAGACGATCTGCTCAGGCAGACGCAAGGAGGATGCATGTCAGCTCCAAACCATGCTGCAACCAATAACCTCGAAGCCTTCTGGATGCCCTATACGGCCAATCGGCAGTTCAAACAGGCGCCGCGCATGTTCGTATCCGCAAAGGACATGCACTATACCACCGCCGATGGACGCCAGGTTCTTGATGGTACGGCGGGTCTTTGGTGCTGCAATGCCGGACACTCACGACCAAGGGTCGTCGAGGCGGTTCAAAGCCAGATAGCAGAACTCGATTATGCGCCGGCGTTCCAGATGGGACATCCGAAGGCATTCGAGCTTGCCGCCCGACTTGCGGCCATGATGCCCTCTCCGCTCGATCACGTCTTTTTCACCAATTCCGGATCTGAAAGCGTCGACACGGCCCTGAAGATCGCCCTGGCCTATCAACGCGCCATCGGTCAGGGAACCCGGACACGGCTGATCGGCCGGGAACGCGGCTATCACGGGACCGGTTTCGGCGGCATTTCGGTCGGCGGCATCGTCGCCAACCGCAGAACATTCGGTACGATGCTGACCGGTGTCGACCATATGCGCCACACGCACGATCCCGAGCGCAATGCGTTCTCGCGCGGCATGCCGGAAAATGGAGCCGAATACGCGGAAGATCTGATCCGTATCATCCAGCTTCACGACCCCTCAACGATTGCCGCCGTGATCGTCGAGCCCGTCGCCGGATCAACGGGCGTGCTCATCCCGCCCAAGCACTACCTGGAACGACTGCGGGAGATTTGCACGCAGAACGGAATTTTGCTGATCTTCGACGAGGTCATCACCGGATTCGGACGCCTCGGATCGCCTTTTGCGACCGATTTCTTCGGTGTGACGCCAGATCTGGTAACGACAGCGAAGGGCTTGACCTCGGGCGTCATCCCGATGGGGGCCGTCTTCTGTTCCTCCGACATCTACCAGGCCTTCATGACCGGCCCCGACCACATGATCGAGTTGTTCCATGGCTACACCTATTCCGGTCATCCGGTAGCCTGTGCGGCCGCACTTGCAACACTCGACACCTATGACGAGGAAGACCTGCTTACCCGTGCAGCCGAACTTGCACGACACTGGGAAGACGGCCTGCATGCGTTGAAGGACTGTCCGAATGTAATCGACGTTCGAAACCTCGGTCTGATTGGTGCTGTCGAACTGGAACCCATTGCGGGAGAGCCGACCAAACGCGCCTTTTCGGCCTTCCTCAAGGCCTACGATGATGGCATCCTGATCCGCACGACGGGCGATATCATCGCCCTCTCCCCACCCTTGATCATTTCCAGGGATCAGATCGACGAGCTGTTCGACAAACTCAGGACAGTTCTCAACACCATCGACTGAGCCAGAAAGACGAAAGCTTAGCGTGATGCAAAGACCACCGGCGACCGCCACGCAACTGATCGACGACGACAGGGTCCGTGTGACCCGTTTCGACTTTGAACCGGGTGCGGAAACCGGCTGGCACCGGCATGGTATGGACTATGTCATCACGACATTGACGGACTGCCGGATGCTGCTTGAGGAACCGGGTGGTGAAAGCCGCGAAGTTCTCATTCCCTCCGGCACCGTCTATCGCCGCGATGAAGGCGTGGAACACAACGTAATCAATGGCGGGGACGCACCCATGTCCTTTGTTGAAACCGAATTGAAATAGGAGATTTCCAATGGCAGCTCCGGGCGAAAACCTGAGGATCAACGCAGACCGTCTGTGGGACAGTCTGATGGAAATGGCCAAGATCGGTCCGGGTGTCGCAGGTGGCAACAATCGTCAGACGCTGACAGACGAAGACGCCGAGGGGCGCAGGCTTTTCCAGAAATGGTGCGAGGAAGCCGGCATGACGATGGCCGTCGACACCATGGGCAATATGTTCATGACCCGCCCGGGCACGGATCCCGATGCCCTGCCGGTCTATGTCGGCTCCCACCTCGACACGCAGCCCACCGGCGGCAAATACGATGGTGTACTTGGCGTGCTCGGTGGACTGGAACTGGTGCGGACGATGAATGATCTTGGCCTCAAGACCAGGCATCCGATCGTTGTTACCAACTGGACCAACGAAGAAGGCACGCGCTACGCACCCGCGATGCTCGCATCCGGGGTATTCGCAGGGGTCCATACCCAGGACTGGGCCTATGATCGTGAAGATGCGGAAGGCAAGAAATTCGGAGATGAACTGAAGCGCATCGACTGGGTAGGTGACGAGGAAGTCGGAGCCCGAAAGGACAAGATGCACGCCATGTTCGAACTTCATATCGAACAGGGCCCGATCCTGGAATCCGAAGGCAAGGATATCGGTGTCGTCACCCACGGCCAGGGCCTTTCCTGGACCCAGGTCACTGTTATCGGCAAGGACAGCCACACCGGTTCAACTCCAATGCCCATGCGCAAGAACGCCGGTCTTGCCATGGCAAAAATCCTGGAACTCGTCGACGAGATCGCCTGGTCGCATGCCCCGCACGCGGTTGGAGCCGCCGGTCATATCGACGTTTATCCGAATTCGCGTAATGTGATTCCCGGCAAAACCGTCTTCACCGTTGATTTCCGCTCGCCTGATCTCGCTGTCATCAAGGACATGGAGGACAGACTTAAGGCCGGCGGCAAGACGATTTGTGACGACATGGGGCTCGAGGTCGAGTTCGAGAAAGTCGGCGGCTTCGACCCGGTTGAATTCGACCACGGCTGCGTTGACGCGGTCCGCAGCGCCGCCGAACGTCTTGGCTACAGCCACCGCAACATCATTTCCGGCGCTGGTCATGACGCCTGCTGGGTCAACAAGGTTGCCCCGACAGCCATGATCATGTGTCCCTGTGTCGACGGTCTTTCGCACAACGAGGCGGAAGAGATATCGCGCGAATGGGCCAAGGCCGGCGCGGACGTCCTGTTCCATGCCGTGGTCGAGACCGCAGAAATCGTGGAATAGTACCGTTGGAGTTGGCCCAGGATCAGGTCCGGGCAGTCCAGATGAAACCATCGCCGTCTCGGCGCGGAGCCAAGACCCGGTTTTGAACTTTTGCACCGGATCAGAAGCGAATATCAGTAAGGAACCATGGCCTATTTCGTCTACATTCTCGCGGACAAGCCAAACGGAAACGTGCATGTCGGATCGGCGAGCGATTTGCGCGAAGGGATCGCACGGGACAGTGCCGCGGCTATGTCCAACGGCAGTGCCGATGGGACACGCTTTGAAACACTTGTCTATTTTGAGGTCCTCTCGGACGAAAATGAAGCTATTCAACAGGAACAACAGCTCAAGAGCGCGCCAAAACAAACGATCAATGACATGATCGCCAGGTTCAATCCGCAATGGAAGGATCTCAGCGGTCAGATTCCTTTTTGATCGGTGCGCTCCAAAATCTCTTCGCCGTCCCGGCCCTGCGCCGGGACCTGAACACGCAGGAGTTAGACATTCGCCAGATAGAGGCAACACAAAAAGGGGAACGATGATGGCAAGCAAAGTGATCAAGGGCGGCACGGTTGTGACCGCTGACCTGTCCTATGAAGCCGATGTGAAGATCGAGGGCGGCAGGATCGTGGAGATCGGTCCCAACCTTTCTGGCGATGAAACGCTGGATGCAACCGGCTGTTACGTCATGCCCGGCGGCATCGATCCGCATACGCACCTGGAAATGCCCTTCATGGGAACGTTCTCCTCCGACAATTTCGACAGTGGCACCCGCGCCGCTCTCGCCGGCGGGACCACCATGGTTGTCGACTTTGCCCTGCCCTCGCCCGGTCAGTCACTGCTCGAAGCGCTGCAGATGTGGGACAACAAGTCGACAATGGCCCATTGCGACTATTCCTTCCACATGGCGATCACATGGTGGGGTGAACAGGTCTTCAACGACATGCAGGAAGTCGTTCAGAAGAAGGGCATCAACACCTTCAAGCACTTCATGGCCTACAAGGGCGCCCTGATGGTGAACGACGACGAGATGTTCGCCTCCTTCCAGCGCTGCGCCGAACTCGGTGCCCTGCCCCTCGTTCATGCGGAAAACGGTGATGTCGTTGCGACCCTGCAGCAGAAACTGCTCGCGGAAGGCCACAACGGTCCGGAAGGTCACGCTCATTCCCGCCCGCCTGAAGTCGAGGGCGAAGCCACCAACCGCGCCATCATGATTGCCGACATGGCAGGCGTGCCGGTCTATATCGTGCACACGTCGTCCGAACAGGCCCACGAGGCAATTCGCAGGGCGCGTCAGAACGGTATCCGCGCCTACGGCGAACCGCTGATCCAGCACCTCACCCTGGACGACAGCGAGTATTTTCATCACGACTGGGACCACTCCGCGCGCCGCGTGATGTCACCTCCCTTCCGGGACAAGAAACATCAGGACTCGCTCTGGGCTGGTCTTGCCGCAGGATCACTTCAGGTGGTTGCCACCGACCACTGCGCGTTTACAACAGACCAGAAGCGCACAGGTGTCGGCGATTTCACCAAGATCCCCAACGGCACCGGTGGCCTTGAGGACCGCATGCCGATGCTGTGGACCTATGGCGTCAACACGGGTCGCCTGACACCGAATGAATTTGTCGCTGTGACTTCAACCAACATTGCAAAAATCCTCAATATTTATCCGAAAAAAGGAGCAATTTTGGTCGGCGCGGACGCGGACCTTGTGGTCTGGGATCCGGCAAAGGAAAAGACGATCTCCGCAAACAGCCAGCAGTCGGCGATCGACTACAACGTCTTCGAGGGCAAGCATGTCAAGGGACTGCCGCGCTACACCCTCACGCGCGGCCGTGTCGCCGTGGAAGACGGCGCAGTCAACCACCAGCAGGGCCATGGCGAATTCGTGGCACGAGAACCGTTCCAGGCCGTCAACACAGCCCTCAGCACCTGGAAGGAGGTCACCGCGCCACGGAAGGTGGAACGCACCGGCATTCCGGCAAGCGGTGTCTGACATGGATCGCGTCTTCTCGTTGAGGGAAGACGCGATCCCTTCCCGTGGAACGGCCCCGACTCGTGTAGCGAGGTAACAAATGACTGCTCTTGCCAGCGCAAAGGACACCGGAATGGTGGAAACAACAATAAGCGCAAGCCCGAACAGGGTGATCGACATAGACAACCTGTCGCTGACCTTCCAGACCAATGACGGTCCGGTTCACGCGCTGTCCGACATCGATCTCAAGATCGATGAAGGCGATTTCGTTTCCTTTATCGGTCCGTCAGGTTGCGGAAAAACAACGCTGCTGCGCGTTATTGCCGACCTTGAACAGCCGACCGCCGGTTCGATCACCGTCAACGGGGTGTCTCCGCAAGAAGCTCGGCTCAATCGGGCTTACGGCTACGTCTTTCAGGCCGCGGCGCTGTATCCCTGGCGGACCATTGCCAAGAATGTTGCCTTGCCTCTGGAGATCATGGGGCTTTCCAGGGCGGAGCAAAAAGAGCGCATCGCAAGGAACATGGAACTCGTGAACCTTGCCGGGTTTGAGAAAAAGTACCCCTGGCAACTGTCCGGTGGCATGCAGCAACGTGCCTCGATCGCCCGCGCTCTTGCCGTCGAACCGGATCTCCTGCTCATGGACGAGCCTTTCGGAGCGCTTGACGAGATTGTACGCGATCACCTGAACGAACAGCTTCTTCAACTCTGGGCCAAGACCAACAAGACTGTGGTCTTCGTCACCCACTCCATACCCGAAGCCGTATTCCTGTCCTCAAAGATCGTCGTCCTCTGCCCCCGTCCCGGGCGCATTTACGATGTCATCGAAAGCAACCTGCCGCGCGAGCGAAATCTGGATATTCGCGAGTCCCCGGAATTCCTCAAGATCGCGCACCGGGTAAGGGATGGTCTCAGGGCAGGACATTCCTATGAGGATTGAGCCAGAGGAAACATACGAGATCCGCAACGCAAACCGCGTTGACATGGCTCGGTGCGGGGAGATCCTGAACGACTGGATCGATGAAACCCCCTGGATGCCGCGCGTCCATTCGCATGAAGACGTTGTCCGATACCACCGCGAGTTCGTTTATGAAAACCGCGACGTTCTGGTAGCGGAAACGGATGACAACGAGATCCACGGCTTCGCCGCAACAAGCACCGATGCCTTTGTGACCGGGTTTTATCTGGCCACAAAGGCGCGTAACAAGGGCTTGGGTCAATTGATGCTCGAACGCATCAAGGAAGAAAACCCCGCGGGATTGAGCCTCTGGACCTTCGTCGCCAACTCCGGCGCGCAAAATTTCTACAAGCGGGATGGTTTCAAAGAGGTCCGGCGCACTGACGGTGACAACGAAGAAAACCTGCCTGACATCCTGTTTGCCTGGAAGCCGGACGGAGCAACCGCATGACCGACACCACCCTCCCGTCGCCTCGCAACAACCTCAACCCGTTCGCCGGGCTCATGTCCGGGACCGTCGGGCCTGTAACGGTTGTCGTTCTGTCAATCCTGGCAATCTGGTACATCTCCGCAGCGGTCCTTAACACGCCGTTCCAGCAGGAGATGTACGAGCGCGCAGGTCAGGAACATGTCCAGTTCACCCGGTTCATCGCCGATACCTGGGCTCAGGAAAGACCCGTTTTGCCCGCCCCGCATCAAGTCATCGTCGAAATCTGGAACACGACGGTTGAAAAGAAAATCACGTCGAAACGATCACTGATCTACCACAGCAGCATCACGCTTTCTTCCACGTTGCTCGGTTTCCTGATAGGCACTTCGCTGGGAATACTGCTCGCAGTCGGCATCGTGCATTCCAGAGTGCTCGACAAATCCCTGATGCCATGGATCATCTCTTCACAGACGATTCCGATCCTCGCAATCGCACCCATGATCATCGTGGTACTGAACGCGGTAGGCATTTCCGGGCTGCTGCCCAAGGCAATGATCTCCACGTATCTCTCGTTTTTTCCGGTCGCTGTCGGCATGGTCAAGGGCCTTAGATCGCCGGAAATCATCCACATGGACCTGATGCACACTTATTCCGCAAGCCGTTTCCAGGCCTTCTGGAAGCTGCGTCTGCCCTATGCCGTGCCGTTTCTCTTTACCTCCATGAAGATCGGCATGGCAGCATCGCTTGTCGGTGCCATTGTCGGTGAACTGCCAACTGGCGCTGTAGCGGGTCTGGGCGCCCGGTTGCTCGCTGGTTCCTACTACGGTCAGACGATCCAGATATGGTCAGCGTTGATCGTTGCCGCCTTCCTGGCGGGTTCACTCGTCGCACTGATCGGGATACTTGAAAAGATCGCGCTGAAACGCATGGGGATGGCACGATGACAACGACTGCGGTTTCCAAACGGCGCATTGATATGCCGGCCGTGCTCGCCTGGTTCGTCGTCGCCATGGTGGTCGTCGGCCTTTTCAGCCGGATTTTTCAACCTGACCTCGGTGTCATGGATATACCTCGCCTGGCCATATGCCTTGCGATCCTGGCAATTGCCGGCGTCCGCTACGAACTTGGGTTCATGCGCAACTGGGTCGGTGATCTGATACTCGGCTTGGTGACGGCAATCTCCGCCTGGCTCCTGGTGACAACCGTCTCAAATCATCAAGGCGACGCGGCCCTTGGCTTTTGGGCACTGACAGCCGCGACATGGGCAGCCTCCTGGCTGTTCGTCGAACGCCTTGCGATCTGGAAAACCAGGTCACCCCTCTCCACCCGGATCATCAATCTTGCGATACCGGCATTGTTCGGCATTTCCATTCTTGTGCTCTGGGAAATCATTGTCACCGGTGCAGGTGTCCCCAAGGTGTTGCTCCCTGCCCCGTCTGAAATCGGTGTCCGCCTTGCGACATCGGTCCCGATTCTTTGGGCGGATTTTCAACAGACATTCATGAAGGCCGTTCTGGCAGGCTATGCCATCGGATGCGGATCGGCATTCGTGGCAGCCATTCTCGTGGACCGGGTCCCGTTCCTGAGGCGCGGCCTGTTGCCGGTTGGCAACCTTGTGTCGGCTCTGCCGATCATTGGCGTTGCTCCCATCATGGTGATGTGGTTTGGCTTCGACTGGCCGTCCAAGGCAGCCGTCGTCGTCATCATGACATTCTTCCCGATGCTGGTGAACACGGTCGCCGGACTTGCGGCATCTGATGCTATGCAACGCGATCTTATGCGGACCTATGCCTCGAATTATTGGCAGACACTGTTCAAACTGCGCCTGCCGATGGCAATGCCTTTCATCTTCAACGCCTTGAAGATCAATTCCACTCTCGCGTTGATCGGGGCCATCGTCGCCGAGTTCTTCGGAACTCCGATCGTAGGTATGGGGTTTCGCATATCCACGGAAGTCGGCCGCATGAATGTGGACATGGTCTGGGCCGAGATCGCAGTTGCCGCGCTGGCTGGCTCGCTTTTCTACGGCATAATCGCCCTCATTGAACGGGCGGTCACTTTCTGGCATCCGTCCGTCCGCGGATAAATTGCCGCTCCACTTGTCTTCCCGGATATGTCAAAAGGCATAATCCGGGATCCGGTGCTCGCCACGTCAACGCAAGTCGATTAGCCGGCGCCACGGCTCAAGCGGTCCCGCCACCGCTGCAATGACAAGCAATCTGAAACAGGTTCTCTCATGACACCAAGCCGTGACATCGCCCGTCTTATCGAAATCATGGCCGCCTTGCGGACACCCGTTACCGGATGCCCCTGGGATCTGGAACAGTCTTTCGAAACGATCTCGCCCTACACTCTGGAAGAAGCCTACGAAGTTGCCGATGCGATCGCCAAGAACGACATGCCGGACCTTCGCGAGGAACTGGGAGACCTGCTCCTTCAGGTGGTTTACCACGCCCGCATGGCGGAAGAAGACAGGCATTTCGACTTCGGTGACGTGGTTGAAGGTATCACCAAAAAGATGATCCGTCGTCATCCGCACGTCTTCGGCGATGAAAACGGTGACAAGCCCGAACTGGTCAAGGGGATCTGGGAACGGATCAAGACCGAGGAGAAGGCCGAAAAACGGGCAGAAAGACAGGCGCTGGGACTGGAAGACGCGGACAAGGGGTTCCTGGACGACGTCCCAACCGCATTCCCCGCGCTGCAGGAAGCCGACAAACTGCAACGTCGCGCCTCCAAGGTCGGCTTTGACTGGAATGACGCCCGGCTTGTGCTCGACAAGATCCGCGAAGAAACCCACGAACTTGACGAAGAACTTTCCAGAGGCGAGCCCGACAAGGATCGCATTACCGACGAACTCGGCGACACATTGTTTGCACTTGCCAATCTTGCCCGGCATCTCGACATCGACCCTGAAGAAGCCCTGAGGCGAACAAACCGAAAATTCCGGCACCGTTTCGCAGCGATCGAGACCCACGCCCGAGAGGCTGACGTGAGTTTGGAAACCATGTCACTGGAGGAAATGGAAAGTGCCTGGCAAGCCGCGAAACGGTAACGACGAATTCAATGCATTGGGACATAAACGATGGCCTTGGACGTCAGCATCATCGACAGGGTGTTCTTGCTCAGATCTCACATATTGGAAACAAGACAACTGGCCAAAAACTGTAAGGTTTTCATCTGTACAAATCGCACGGAAGAACGGCACGTAATACTCAAGTTCAGATACGTGGGTAACACTCAGTAGCACAGGGTACACGAAATCGATTTCGAAAAATTTGCAGCACTTTTTCTGAGCTGAGCCCATAAGAATTGAGAATTCAGCCGCCTCGAATTCACGCAATAACAATTTGTAATTGACGTTGAGTTATAATATTAAAATATTGAATTAATATAGATTTTTAAGCGAAAGAGCACGATTACGGGTGTTTATTCAAACAGGCAGTTGTAGTTCAAACTGCGGTCAAGTTACATGACTTGGCTAAGGATATGCCTCGTCTTGATATTTCAGTCTGGTTTCAGCGCGAAAATGGCTCACGCGGAAACCTGGAAAATAGCTTCACTCGAGTGGCCACCTTATTCGAGTTCTTCACTAAGTAGCCAGGGAACGGCGATCTCCCGGCTTCGCAGTCTCCTCGCCCGGGCAGGAATATCACTCGAGGTGGAATTCGTGCCCTGGACCAGGGCACGAACAATCTCCGCTTCTGAGGACTTTGTCGGGTACTTTCCAGCCTGGCCTTCGGAGGTTGGTGTTGGTTTTGTTTCGACAAAAACCGTTGCATTTTCAAGGGTTGGTATCGTCAAAAGAGTCGAGTCGACACTTTCCTGGACAACCGTTGAAGACCTTTTTGCGAAATACAGGATCGGGTTTGTCCGCAACCATGTTTATCCGGCGGATTTGCAGAGGCTGATCTATCAGCACTATCAGCCTGAAGACGGTACTGAAAACGAGGAAGACCTCGCTCGTATCCTGGCAGCAGGCCGCATCGATGCCGCCCTGACCGACCCGGAAGTCATCCTGCATCTGGCCGACAAGCTGTCGCTGAACGGAATAGATAAAAGTACCGGAATACTGCAAATACAGCCTTTGTCGCTCGCGATCCACCGGTCCTCGGGCTACGAGGAACGTCTTGACCTGCTGAATGAGCTAATTGAAAAAGACACCGGGCCAAAGGTCGTTTGCTGTTTGTTGGACACTCCCCCTTCCGACGCTGAAGCCAGGTAACTTCATTTCCGTGTCCTGACTTTGCCGGCCTCGAATCCAGCCGCGTGTCTCTGCATATTTGCTCCAACGCGGCAGATCCCATTTGCAGCCCCTCCGGCAATTTCAAGTTCATTTCGAGCAGTTGACGCCACAGATGGCCTGGACACTTTCGTCTAGAGCCAGAAATTGGTACTCAGGTTTTCCAGCATTGAACAGGCTAGACAATGAACAAGAAAACGGCCTCCAAGGAACGAAGAAACCTTCCACTGCTGACCGGTCAGAGCACTTTGGCTCAGGCTGCATGGATGATGGCCAGCCCTTCAATCGTCCTGACATTTCTCGCCGTGTCTTTGGACATGCCCATCTTTCTCGTGGGCGCTCTGGTTTCCATTCGCCAGGCGGCAAGTTCGCTGACAGACATCTTTTTCTTTGACGCAATCGCCAGGATCAGAAATCGGAAACGCGCCCTGTCATTGTCCGACATGACGCTGGCTGTGTGTTTCGGTGCGACGATTATCGCCGTCCTGTTCGGTGACAAATTGCAGACAATGCTTGTCTTCATTGCCTGTGTATTCGTGATGGGGATGGTCGATGAATTTCAACAACTGCTGCAGACTGATTTCATCAGCGACAACCTGAATTCACGCTCAAGGATGACACTGAAATATGCACAAATGGCGCTGGGCGGCGGCATCGCGGTCGCACTCACCTGGCTTGCGCATGAATTGACACTCGACTTGCCGCCACTTCACCGGCACTCGATCGTTGTCGCAATCGGGGTCACATGTTTCACGCTCTCGGCATGCGCTGTGCTGGCTGTCAGGGATTTTTCTGCCAGTGCTTCAATGAGAGAGCCAGCAACCCGGTCCCCGATTGAGGCGCTTTCAAACTACATTTCCAACACAGTCACAATGATGCGGCACGGCTGGTTCAGAAAATTCATTGCCTTGAGATTGATCTTTGCCATGGTCGTTCTCTCTGTACCCTTCTTCTCGCTCATCTCCGCGGAATCGCATCACGCATCGAACAAGGGACTGACGGCTTTGATAATTTCCTATGCGATGGGTTACATAGTTGCAGGCCCGCTGTGGGGTGCACTCAACAATGTCTCGCACCGGCTTGTCATGGTCGCAAGCGCCCTGTTGGTGGCCGTTGCAGGGGCGACACTCGCGATCCTGCATATCTATGACATCGACCATGATGTCAGGATCCACGCTGCGGCACTCTTCACGGTGACAGTTGCCGTCAGGGGAATAATCACTGTGCTAAACCTCTACTACATGGATATCGCACCCAAGGATCAGCGCGTGAACGGCATTGCGGTGGCAAGATCGTTTGTCCGGATCATGATGATTTGCCTTTCGGCAACTCTGGCTGCCGTGGCACATCTTCAGGAAACTGTCTGGGCAATCATTTTTATCACACTCGCCAGTCTCGTTGCCGCGGTCGTGAGTCTGGTCGTGACACGTAACCGGCAAGACGAACTCTCAACGATTTCCGGAAAGATCTAGGTCTATGCTGTTGCCGTAGCCTCGGCGAACTCAACCGAAACCCGACTTTGTCATGAATTCGGTTGATCGTCGCTGTCATCAGAAAAAACATAGTCGGAAAACAATTCCCGAAACGGTCCGCGCTGCTTGTCTGAAACACGAACCTCGGCGGTCACGAAGTCTTCCCCGTCAACACGCTCCATCACGTCGGCCATCTGATAGAGTTTGGCGAGCAATGCGCCTTCCACGACCGGCAGTTTGACACTCAGGATATCGTCATGCCTGGCGATAAAGGCATCTATCCTCCCTGCGAGTTGCTCGATACCGGCGCCGGTAAGGGCCGACAAGGCCACCGGCCCTTCCTGCCCTGCTTCCGACAGCAGTTTTTCCCGATAAGCTTCGTCAAGACAATCGATCTTGTTCCAGACCTCGATAACGGGAGCGCCCGTCAGGGCATCAACACCCAGGTCACTGAGCGTCTTCTTTACATCCTCGGCCTGCGCTTCGGTGTCGGAGTGGGAAATATCCCGCACATGCAGGATGAGATCCGCTTCGAGAACTTCTTCGAGCGTTGCCCGGAACGCAGCCACAAGATGCGTCGGAAGATCGGAGATGAAGCCGACGGTATCGGAAAGGATGACCTCTTTGCCATGCGGCAGGGTTATCTTGCGCAAGGTAGGATCGAGCGTTGCGAACAGAAGATCCTTTGCAAACACATCCGATTCCGTCAGTCGGTTGAACAGCGTCGACTTGCCGGCATTCGTATATCCCACAAGTGCGACGACAGGCTGGGGAATTTTCTTGCGTTTTCTCCTGTGAAGGTTCCGCGTGCGACGAACGCCATCCAGCTGCTTTTGAAGCGCAATGATCCTGTCCTGGATCTGACGACGGTCGGCCTCGATCTGGGTCTCCCCCGGTCCACCCATGAAACCGGCGCCGCCTCGCTGACGTTCCAGGTGTGTCCACGAGCGGACGAGCCGGCTTTTTTGCCAGGACAGGTGCGCAAGATCCACCTGAAGGCGACCTTCCTTGGTCCGAGCCCTGTCTCCAAAGATTTCCAGGATGAGCCCTGTCCGGTCAATGACCTTTGTCTTCAACCGGCGCTCCAGGTTCCGTTGCTGAACAGGAGAAAGCGGATGATCGATCACGACCAGATCCAGGTCTTCACTGGCAACGATGCCCGCAAGTTCCGAGACTTTCCCGTCGCCGAAAAGAGTTCCCGGTTTGGGATTGTTTATCTTGACAACACCTGCGTGAAATATCTGAAGGTTGATCGCTGCGCTCAGACCGATTGCCTCATCCAGGCGCGCTTCCGGGCTTCTGTTGCCGCGCAGGTCCTGCTGGCCGGCATCACCACGCAGCTGTAGAACCGGCTCGATGATCATCGCACGGAAGGGTTGGGGCAGACGGTCCACCCCTGTATCTTTCATTCCAAGCGATTTTTGCCCCGGCTCTTCAGCACCGTTTGATTTAGAAAAATCGTCTGCGCGAGACTTCGGTTTCAATCAGCCAGCCTTTTCAGCGTTTTCCTCAGCCTGATCGAACAGTTGAACAGGACCATTTGGCATAATTGTGGAAATTGCGTGCTTATAGACAAGTTGAGAATGTCCGTCACGCCGAAGAAGGACGCAAAAATTATCGAACCAGGTCACGACTCCCTGCAATTTCACACCATTGATCAGGAAAATCGTGAGGGGAGTTTTTTGTTTACGAACGTGATTAAGAAAAGTGTCTTGGAGGTTTTGTGCGCGCTCAGCCATCAGTCTTTTTATCCTGTTTTACCCCCGGATGCGGCCGAGCATCCGGCGTATCGGCAGCTTACCTTCAAAAGCTATTCAATTTCAAACGCTAAGGTTTGACGAACTGCCCGCTTTTAGTTTGCCCACCAGAAAGAGCCGTCTGCCCCAACTCTTTCGTGTCTCATTTATACAGCCAGACAAGGCTAATCGAATCATGCCGTCTGCAAATCAGTAGCAGTATGGAACAATTCACGCAATCGGGTTGCAACCGAACCCGGATGCCCATTTCCGATTATTTTGCCATCGATACGTGTCACAGGCATCACAAGCGTGGATGCTGCGGTCACGAACGCTTCCTTGGCCTCGAAGGCCTCGGCCAGACTAAACGGCCTTTCGTCAAACGTCAGCCCCTCTTTTTGGACAAGATCAAGAACGACTGCGCGGGTGATCCCGCGCAGGATGCCATTTTCGGCCGGACGCGTGACCAGTGCACCTTCTTTCGTGACGATCCAGGCATTTGTCGAACCGCCTTCCGTCACATTTCCATCGGCATCTATGTACCAGGCTTCCTTGCCGCCGTTTTCTTTTGCGTGCTGCTTCGCCAGAACATTCGGCAGGAGCGCGATAGTCTTGATATCAACCCGCGGCCAGCGATTTTCCGGATAGCTGACGACGGCGATTCCCTTTTCGGCTTGCACCTGTGATGCCGCAGGACTGGTCGGCTTTGCTGTTACCACGATTGATGGAGCAACGTCTTCGGCAGGGAAAAAATGATCTCTTTTCGCAACGCCTCGCGTCACCTGTATGTAGACCAACCCGTTGACAACCCGATTGCGACGAATGACCTGCCTAATAACAAACTCGACGGCACTTCTGGCCATCGGCCAGTCGATCCGGAGCTCGTTCAGGGATCTGTGCAGGCGGTCCAGATGCCTGGGCATATCGACGATCTTGCCCTGCCAGACTTCACACACCTCATAAACGCCATCGGCAAACTGATAACCGCGATCCTCTACGTGCACCGCAGCATCGGCATGCCGAACATACTGGCCATTTACATAGGCGATCCGGCTCATGGCCCCTCCAAGCGAAACAAAACAACACGGCCTTTAGGCTCCGATCGCAGTTTTGACTGTTCGGTCGGGTAATTGCAAGAACAGAAAACGGGCAATTCGGCCTAAAAGAAATCGAGACTGACGCGGAACATTTGTTCTACCTGCCGGACCCGGTTCGCCACCGCAAAGATAACGATGCGGTCCTGCGCCTGAATTTGCAGGTCTCCATTGGGCGTAAGCACTTCTCCACCCCGGAAAACGGCACCAACCCTGATCCCGGAAGGCAAGTCGATGACGCGCAACGGTTTTCCGACCAGAGGAGAAGTATCGAGCGCTTCAGCCTCTACAATCTCGGCTGCACCATTTTGCAGAGAATGAACCCCTCTGATCCGCCCTCTGCGGACGTGCTGCAGGATCCTGGAAATCGTCACGGCGCGCGGATTGATGAAGGCATCGATGCCAAGCGCATTGGCAAATGCCGGATAGCTGGGACTGTTCAGCAGCGACAGCGACCGGCGGCAACCAAGTTTCTTGGCCATGACTGACGAAAGAATATTGACTTCGTCCTCGTTTGTGAGCGCGACCATCGTATCGGCGTCACCGGCATCGGCTTCGTTCAGGATGATCTGATCCAAGGCGCTACCGTGGAGAATGACGGACCGTTTCAATTCATCGGCAACAGACATTGCCCGTTCTCGTGACGACTCGATCAGCTTGATTTTTGTTCCGCTCTGGCGCTGTTCGAGAGCCTTGGCCACGTAAAGGCCGATATTGCCTCCGCCCGCGATAACAACCTTTGCGGCTTCTGGCTCCTCATGACCGAAAATGCTCAGCGTTCTCCGCACCTGATCACGCCGGGCGACAACATAGGCAAGATCACCGGTCAGAATGGAATCGCTGCTTTTTGGTACAAAAAGACGATGGTTGCGGTAAAGCCCGACGACGACTGCACCAAGGTCCGGAAACAGTTCGGTCAGCTGGCGCAGCGGTGTATCAACAACCGGGCAATCCTCTTCACACATGATCCCGACCACAACGACCTGATCGTCCGCAAATCGCACGGTTTCGACTGCACCCGGTAATGCCAGGCGCCTCAAGACCATTTCCCCAACCTCGATTTCTGGCGAAATGATAACGTCGATCGGCATGTGATCGCGCGAAAAGAGATTGCGCCAGCGCCCCTGAAGATAGGACTGTGCGCGAATGCGCGCGACCTTTGTCGGCACATTGAACAGGGAATGGGCCACTTGACAGGCAACCATGTTCACTTCGTCATAGAGCGTGACCGCCACGATCATGTCCGCTTCTTCCGCGCCAGCTTGCGCCAGAATATCGGGATGAGCGCCGTGCCCGACAAAGCCGCGCACATCGAGTTGATCACCTATGGCATTGATCAGCTGCGGCGAGGAATCGATCACGGAGACATCGTTCTGCTCTGCAGCGAGACGTTCTGCGATGCCGTAACCGACCTGACCGGCGCCGCAAATGACGATTTTCATGGGGAGACCCCTTTTCCGCTATGGACTTCCACGACCAGGCTTCACCGCTCTCAGGTCATTCCGAGTGTTTTCAGTTTGCGGTGCAGCGCAGAGCGTTCCATACCGACAAATTCCGCGGTGCGCGAGATGTTCCCGTCAAATCTCTTGATCTGCGCCTGAAGGTATTCGCGCTCGAAAATCTCTCGTGCTTCTCTCAACGGGACGGACATCAGGTGTTCGCCGGTTCCTGACGTCGGCAGGTTGGGCAGGGTTTCACCGATTTCCGACGGAAGCAGATCAGCGGTGATCGTGCTGTCAGGTTCTCCTCGGCTCAAAATCATGAGTCGCTCGACGTTGTTGCGCAACTGACGCACGTTCCCCGGCCAGTCATGGGTCTGCAAGACAGCCATGGCATCGTCTCCGATCGGACGCAGAGGTATGCCGGAAGCTCCGGAAATCTGTTCCATGAAATGGTGGACGAGAACCGGAATATCTTCCCTGCGTTCAGCAAGTCCCGGCACGCGCAGCGGAACGACGCTAAGGCGGTGATAAAGATCCTGCCGGAACAATCCAGACGTGATGTGTTCTTCAAGATTTTTTGAGGTGGACGACAGGATCCGGATGTCGACCTGAACCTTTTGCGTCCCACCGACACGCGCAAAACTTTGCTCGACCAGAACGCGCAGGATCTTGCCCTGTGTCTCGGCAGGCATGTCGGCAACTTCATCAAGATAGAGCGTTCCGCCATGCGCTTCTTCCAGCGCGCCGATTTTCCTCAGATTGCCGTTTTCGTCCTCGATTCCGAACAGCTCTTCTTCCATCCGCGCCGGCGTAATTGTTGCCGCGTTCAACACCACGAACGGGCTCTTCGTGCGAAGCGACTGATCGTGGATCATCCGCGCGGCGCGTTCTTTTCCCGCGCCGGAAGGACCGACAATCAGGATGCGGCTGTTCGTTCCGGCTATTTTCTGGATCGTCTGGCGCAGATTGTGCGCTGCTGACGAACTGCCGATGATATCGCTGGTCTCGCCACTGCGTTGCTTGAGATCCCGGATCTCCCGCTTCAGGCTGGACGCTTCAAGTGCGCGTTCGACAATGTGGACGAGACGGTCCGCCTTGAACGGTTTTTCAATGTAGTCGTAGGCACCACGCTTGATCGCCGAGACAGCGGTTTCGATATTGCCGTGACCCGAAATGATCACGACCGGAAGATCCGGGTCTGTTTCCTTGAAAACATCCAGGAGGGCAAGTCCGTCAAGACGGCTTCCCTGTAACCAGATGTCCAGGATGACAAGCGACGGCTTGCGTTCCTTGACCGCGGCAAGCGCACTGTCGGAATCACGTGCGGTCCTTGTGCCGTACCCGTCATCATCGAGAATACCCGCGATCATTTCACGAATATCGGTTTCGTCGTCTACGACCAGAATATCATGCGCCATGTGCTGCCACTGCTTGATCTTGTTCTTCGCTTTCCGATGCGGACGCAGCATCAGCTGCCAGCGTCAAACGCACCAGAGTGCCTGTTTCATCGGGGGTTGATTTGGGGGCATCGAGCAATTCGACGCCACCACCGTGGTCTTCCAGAATTTTGCGGACAATCGCAAGACCGAGGCCCGTGCCCTTCTCGCGGGTCGTCATGTATGGTTCTAGCAGTCGGCTTCGGTTTTCTTCAGGTAAACCGACGCCATTGTCGATCACATCAATGACAATACGACCAGAATTGTTATCCGTTTCACCGCGCAGATGAACGGAAACCACACCTTTCGGTGTATCCTCGCCAGAGCGCGCAGCGACGGCCTCCGTCGCATTCTTGACGACATTCGTCAGTGCCTGACCGATGAGACGCGGGTCGAAAACCGCCTTGACCGGATCGCCTGGAACATCTGCCGTAACCGATATCTCCGGATTGGCGACTGATTGCATGAACGCAGCATCGCGTACGGCTTCTCGAAGATCGCCGGAAACCTTGTTAGGTTTCCGCATTCGCGCAAAGGACGAAAACTCGTCCACCATCTGACCGATGTCGCCGACTTGCCGGACAATCGTATCGATACACTGATCGAAGACTTCGCGATCTTCTTCGATCCGCTTGCCGTAACGCCTGCGAATGCGTTCCGCCGACAATTGGATCGGGGTCAACGGATTTTTGATTTCGTGGGCAATACGTCTCGCAACATCCGCCCATGCCGAATTGCGCTGTGCCGATACCAGATTGGTGATGTCGTCCAGCGTCACGACGAACCCATGCTCCCTTCGGGTGGATTGTTCGCTTGTGATGCGAACGCTGACCGTTCTGAGTCGCCCGCCCCTTGTTATTTCGATCTGGGTTTCCGGCAGTTTTTCGCTGTTGTTTTCAAGAACACTGCCGATGCATTCAGCAAGTTCGGGAACCACCTCTGTCAGAGGTTTGTTGAGGATCTGAACCTCGTCAAGTTGCAAGAGTTCCAGGGCTGACCTGTTGATCAGCATGATCGAGGCTTCGTCATCAACACCGATGACGCCCGTCGAAACACCTGACAGGACAGCTTCATTGAACCTGCGCCTTCGATCAATCTGCTCGTTTGCCGCAAGCAGGGCATCACGTTGTCCAAGCAATTGGCCTGTCATCTTGTTGAATGTCTGGCCGAGGTTGGTCAGGTCACCACCGGATTTGTCGGTCTGTACCTTTACCGCAAGGTTGCCTTTGGAAACTTCATCGGCAGCAGAAATCAGAACCCTGATCGGAGAGACCAGACGATTTGCGAAACCGAAACCGATCCAGATCGCCGACAGGAGCAATATCAGGGCCACGCCCAGATAAACCAGGGCAAAGGCAACCTGCACGCCGAATCGGCTGCTCTCCATCTGCTGGTACTGCGATGCCCCCGTTTCGGCAAGACGCAGGTATTCCACCACCCGAGGATCAATCACGCGCACCGCATAAAGATAAAAGTCGTCATACGCGGACAGCTTCATGACCCCGCCGACAAGATTGGACTTGCCGGGCGCAATGAGGATGGGATCCCCCGACTTTGCCTTGAAGAAACTGTCGGCCGGTGGCAACGGGATCTTGGCGTTTGGATCAAGTATGACCCGTGTCACGACATCACCCTTTCCGTCCAGTATCATCGCGCCAAGGATCCCGCGAAGCGATACTTGTGTCGCAAAGAACTGGTCAAAGCGTGTCGGCTCGAATTCGTAAATCGCCTTGGCGCGATCGATATCCTTCGTCATTGCGATCAGATCGCCACGAAGCACTCTGGCGTGCTCCTGTAGATAGGCCTGCGCAACTGTCAGGGCATTGTCGATGATTTGCCGCGTACGATCCTCAAACCAGCGATCAAGCCCCCTGTCGAGCGTAACCGCTGCCAGGATTGCCATCATCACAGCGGGCACCGCTGCAACCAGGCTGAAGAGGGCAACCACACGAACATGAAGCCGCGCTGCCGCGCGCCCTCGCCTTCGCGCCTGCCAGAGCTTCACAATTTCGACGGAGACCACGCCCAGAAGCACAACGGCAAGAGCACCGTTGATCGCCATCGCCGTCATAATGACATTTCGTGTCGGATCGACCGAGGTCAGCCCCATCAGGATGACAAATGTCACCGCAATGGAGATCAGCGCGACCACCATCACCGCAAGACCGGCTCGTCGCCAAAGCTTGCCCGAAGCACTTGATTGCACGACGGATTGCTGAACTGTTTCCAGTATCATGCAGCCTCTAGAACATCTCTGGCCGCTGAATGAATGCGGCTCGAACGAATATTTGCTGCAAACTTATCACACAATGTTGCGAAATTACGACAGACTTGTCCCACGCCTGGAATTTTGCGGTGGACGAGCGGTGTATTATAATCAAACGCCTGAAAAATCGGACAGATTCAGCTTTCTTTCGTAACCGAATTTGCCTTGTGCGACTACAACATGTCGTGAGATTGCCTCGGGATTAGATATGGAACACCCCTCCCTGCCGCTCCCACGAGCTGAAGACGGAATGGAGCCGCGTGCATGAAACCTGGTGGAAAGTTCCGCTTATCGAGCCGAACGCAGAACCTGAATGTCCAGATCCCTGATCTTTTTCCGCAAGGTATTTCGATTGACACCCAGGAGCTCTGCCGCCTTGATCTGATTGCCCCGGGTCGCGGCCAGTGCTGCACTGATCAATGGATATTCGACTTCCCGTAAAATGCGGTGGTAAAGCCCCGGAGGTGGAAGTGCCTCCCCAAAGGTATCAAAGTATCCGGAAAGATATCTCTCGACGGCTCCTCCCAAATTGATTGTCTCGGTGACTTCCTCTGTTGCCGTCGCAGTTTCCTGCTGGCTGAGTTCCTGCTCCAGAAGGCTTTCACTGATAACATCCTGCGGGTAGAGCGCTGCGAGACGGCGGACGAGGTTTTCCAGTTCTCGCACGTTTCCCGGCCAACGGTAGCGCCGAAGCATGTTCAGCGCGCCCTGATCTATCTGTTTGGCCTGCAGGCCTTCCTTTTCCACGAGGGAGAAAAAATGGCGCGCCAGATCCGGGATGTCCTCAACCCGTTCGCGCAGCGGAGGCAGTCGGATTGGAACCACATTCAACCTGAAATACAGGTCTTCCCGAAACAGGCCCTGATTGATCAGGTGCCTGAGGTCCTTGTTCGTCGCCGCAACAATGCGAACATCGGTTTTGATCGGTGTACGCCCGCCAACGGTCGTGTACTCGCCCTGTTGCAAGACGCGCAGAAGCCTTGTCTGTGCCTCCATCGGCATGTCGCCGATTTCATCGAGGAACAAAGTACCACCGTCTGCCTGCTCAAAGCGGCCCGAACTACGGTTCTGAGCGCCGGTAAACGCTCCCTTCTCGTGCCCGAACAATTCAGCCTCGATCAGGTCACGAGGTATTGCGGCCATGTTGATTGCCACGAACGGACCGTTTCGCCGCTTGCCATAGTCATGGAGCGCGCGTGCCACGAGTTCCTTGCCGGTTCCCGACTCCCCATTGATCATTACTGTCAGGTCGGTTTGCATAAGGCGCGCCAGGACGCGATAGATCTCCTGCATCGCGGGTGATCTGCCCACGAGCGGCATGCCCTCGCCTGCATCGTCCATGTCAAGCGCCGGCCGTTTCTTGGGCTCCTCCATGGCCCTCTGGACGATGTTCGTGAGCTCTTTCAGATCAAAGGGCTTTGGCAGGTACTCATAAGCACCTTTTTCGGACGCCTTGATTGCAGTCATGAAGGTGTTCTGGGCACTCATCACCAGCACAGGCAACTCGGGCCGCATTTTTTTCATGCGTGGCAGGACATCAAAGATGTTTTCATCCGGCATCACGACGTCGGTAATCACCAGATCCCCGTCACCGGACGAGATCCAACGCCAGAGCGTCGAGGCGTTCGAGGTCAGGCGAACCGTATATCCCGCCCTAGACAGCGCTTGATTGAGAACGGTGCGAATGGCAGCGTCGTCATCTGCAACAAGGATTGTACCCGTCGGCATTGTCATTCAATTCCTCGGCTATTCAGATCGGAAACCGGATTTCCACCTTCGGTGAAAGCCGGCATCAGGATGCGGAAAACGGTTCTTTCGCGCTGGCTGTCGCACTCGATGACGCCGCCGTGATCCCCAATGATCTTGGCAACCAGTGCAAGGCCCAGCCCGGACCCGTTTGTCTTGGTCGTGATGAAGGGTTCGAAAAGGTGCGGCAGTAGATCGTCCGGTACGCCGGGACCATTGTCCTGCACGCAAAACTCCAGCGGCAGGCTCACGCGGGCCTCGGTGCCGGGCACAGACAGCCTGACGCCTGGACGAAAGGCCGTTGAAATCCGGATTTCTCCATCCGGGTCATCGCCGATTGCCTCACTGGCATTCTTGACCAGATTCAGAAAAACCTGCATGAGCTGGTCCTTGTTCGCATAGACCGGCGGCAGAGACGGGTCATAGATTTCAACAATTCGCTTGTTGCGTGCAAACCCTTTGTCGGAGAGGCTTTTTACGCGATCCAGGACTACATGAATGTTGACCGGGTCCCGTTCGATAGGCCGCTCATCGGAAAAGACCTCCATGCGGTCGACCAGTCTTACGATACGGTCTGTTTCGTCCATGATGAGCCGTGTCAGGGATCTGTCGTCATCTACAACAGATTGCTCGAGCAATTGGGCCGCACCTCTTATTCCCGACAAGGGATTCTTGATCTCGTGCGCCAGCATCGCGGCAAGGCTCGTTACGGTTCTCGCTGCGCCTCTCGAAGTCAGTTGCCGATCAATTTTTTCAGCCATTGTGCGTTCTTGAAACATCAACACGACCGCGCCGGGACGATCGGCGACCGGGGCGGCGTTGATGTCGACAATCTTGGGTGCGCCGATGCGAGGCGAACCGATATCCACCTTGTACTCGTTGACCGGAGCAGCCCTTTCACGAACCTGATCGATCAACGTCAGCAAGGGACTGCCGAAGGGGACAAATTCACTGATGGGATGGCGCCTGAGAAAGGACGCGCTCGACCGCATGAATATCTCGGCTGCCATATTGGCGGATTCGATCACACCGTCAGGGGCGACAAGCAGGACCGGGTGCGGCAGCGCATCCAAAATGGTAGGCCCGTCACTTGCGAGCAAGGCCGCTCTGGCGCTCTCGGATGTCATTTCACTCACGCAGCTACCCGATCTTTTGAAGCAGAGAACCAATCTGATGCAAGGCGCAAAATTTCTGACGGCTGGTTCGAGGTCATGAGAGCCTTCCGTTCCGCTCCAGGCATCTGATCTCCTCCAAGCAAACACGCCTCGTCGAGATACCAGCCCAGGTGTTTGCGGGCGATGCGCACACCTGCGAACTGTCCGTAGTGACCAAGAATTGACTCGTAGTGTTCCGAGACGAGATCCGCGAGCTCGTGTCCCGAAGGCGGAGAAAGCTTTTCTCCTGTCGCGAGATAATGCCCGACATGCCCCGGAAGCCAAGGACGGCCATAAGCGCCCCGTCCGATCATCACACCATCAGCGTTGGAGGCTTCGAGCATGGCTTCCGCGTCCTCGATGCTCTTGCAGTCGCCGTTAGCAATCAATGGCAGCGAAATCGCCCTCTTAACGTCCCCGATTGCGCACCAGTCCGCCGTCCCCTTGTAGAATTGGCAACGTGTCCGGCCGTGGACGGTAATCAACTGAACACCTGCGCTCTCTGCGCGTCGTGCCAGCTCAGCTGCGTTGAGAGACCTGTCGTCCCAACCCAGCCGCATCTTTACGGTCACCGGAACATCGACAGCTTCAACTGTCGCTTCAATGAGCGTCAGCGCATGATCCAGGTTTCGCATCAACGCCGACCCGGAATAACCTGAGGTCACCTTTTTGGCGGGGCATCCCATGTTGATGTCGATCACATCGGTACCCATGTCTGCGATGACCTTGGCTGCCTCACCCATCCAGCGGGCTTCCCGGCCGGCAAGCTGAACCACGTGCAGTCCGCCATTCTGGGCTTCGGCGCGCATCTGGGTTTCGGCATCCCCCTTCACAAAGGATTCGCTGGCCACCATTTCACTGACGACCATGCCGGCGCCATACCGCGCGGCAAGCTTGCGAAATGGCAGATCCGTCACGCCCGACATTGGCGCAAGAACCGCACGGTTCGGCAAAACGTGTTGACCGATCGTAAGAGTTTTCATTGGTTCCGGCACAAGGCTCTCATTTCTGCTTATTACCTGTGCAAATTTTAATATGCCTATATTGTAGACATTTTCTGCAGCGCAACAAGTCAAAATTTGCGAATTGACAACGTTCGTCGTTAAAGACGGTCAGTGATTTTATCCGGACCGGGTTCAAGGAGATCGCATATGGAAAAAACAGCTGCTGCTCTTGTCGTTGCGGCAGGGCGTGGCGCACGCCTGGCAGATCCTGAAAACACCCAGCCGAAACAATACCGGCATATTGCCGGTAGGCCGGTCCTGTCACATACATTGGACGCCCTGGCACGTCATCCCCGAATTTCCGTTGTCCTGACCGTCATTCATCCGGACGACGTAGCGCTCTATGAAGCGGCTGTCGAAGTGTCGGCGCCTGAAACGTCCGCAAAGCTGCAGCCCTTTGCCTATGGCGGGAAGACCCGCCAGCAATCTGTATTGGAAGGCCTGAAGACCCTTGGCGAGACCGGATGCGATTTCGTTCTCATTCATGATGCCGCACGCCCGTTTGTTTCACCTGTTGTTGTCGACGCGATCCTGTCATCGCTTGATGACGGTGCAGACGGGGTGCTTGCCGCTGTACCGATTGCCGATACTCTCAAAAAGACAGTTGCACCCGACACTCCGCTTGAAACAATTGACAGAAACGGCATATGGGCGGCCCAGACACCTCAGGCTTTTCCGCTGGAGAAAATTCTGACTGCGCACCTGAAAGCCGCCGAGGAAGAAAAGACGGAGTTCACGGACGATACCAGTCTCGCGGAATGGGCCGGGGAAACCGTTCTACTCAGCGAGGGCGACCCGCAAAACTTCAAGATAACAACAGCACGTGATCTCAAACGCGCAGACCGGCAGGCAAGACAATATTCAATGGCAATCAGGACCAGTTCAATCAGGCCACTGTCTGAACTCCAGGATGTACGCACAGGCATCGGCTATGACGTGCATGCATTCGACAAAGGGGATGCAGTCATACTCGCTGGCGCGAGCATTCCTCACACACGGAAACTGAAGGGACATTCCGACGCCGACGTTGTGCTGCACGCGGTTACAGATGCAACACTTGGCGCCATTGGTGAGGGCGACATCGGCAGCCACTTTCCTCCAAGTGATCCGCAATGGAAAGGCGCCTCGTCAGACATTTTTCAACGCGATGCGCTATGCAGAGTGAACAAGCTCGGCGGAAGACTTGCGCATGTGGATGTGACAATCGTCTGCGAGGAACCGAAGATTGGACCATATAGAAGCGAGATCCGTGAATCGTTGGCCCGGATCTGCGACATTCCCGTGTCCCGCGTTTCAGTAAAGGCCACGACCTCTGAAAAACTGGGGTTCACGGGCCGCAGAGAGGGGATTGCCGCTCTTGCAAGTGTTACGGTGCGTCTGCCTTTCGACGAAAACGAGCAACACCAAGATGACTGAAAAAACACTGACTGGATTGGATGACCTTGCACCTCTTGCTGTCAGGGTTCTGGACGAGCTGAAGTTCAGGGGCAAAATGATTGCAACAGCAGAATCATGCACGGGAGGCCTTATTTCCGGGACCCTGACCGAAATAGCCGGGTCATCGGCTGTGGTCGACAGGGGCTTTGTCACCTATTCAAACGAAGCAAAAACGGAACTGTTGGGCATCCCGGCAAATCTCATATCAACCATGGGTGCCGTCAGCAAGGAAGTTGCCGTTGCAATGGCAGAAGGAGCCCTGTCCCGCTCCCGTGCGGACATTGCTGTTTCAGTCACGGGCATTGCGGGTCCAGGAGGCGGTTCACACGAAAAGCCGGTCGGTACGGTTCACATTGCAATCGCAACACGTGATGGGTCCACCCGGCACCTTCACTGCTGGTTTGCAGATCGCGGTCGACAGACAATTCGTCTTGAGACAGTGCAGACTGCACTTACGTCAGTTCTAAATTCGCTTGATTCTGAAAGCACTTATTAACGCTCCCTCGCATTCTTGCTGGGTTCTGATCCTGTGACAGAGTATAGTCCACGAAGATTGGGCGACAACTTTTCCCGGACAGATCCTGCAAATGAAAACCCGTATAGCGATCCTTTTTGCCGTCTTGAGCCTGGCCACATCGGCACTTGCCGAGACGATACCGCAACCGGGCGACTATTACCTGATCTCCAGAGATCCGGATGGCAAGTTTCTCGGCAGCCACAAACTGTTCAAGGAACGCGCCGCCGAGACCCATCAGTTGGCTTACTGTTCCCGTCGATACTTCGTGCGCGGCAATTCGATTGCCTGGACACAGATCGAGGTCGAACGTGGCAATACGGTTCACGTCGAGTTCAATTTCGGTCGCGGTTGGCGTCCTATCTGCGCAAACCCCGAGCGCCAGGTCACACTCACTGACATCGGAGTTAAACTGAGCGCCCGCGAATATCTTGCGAGCCTTGAAGAAGGCGAACCACCGATCAACCGCCTTGCAGCAATCGGCGCAATTTTTCGCGCAGAAACCACAGATAAATCTGACGGAAGCTTCCACAGCCACTGAGTCTGGTCGATGCCAGATCCGAACCTGGGAAGACGTAACTCCTGGTATTTTAAACTTTTAATAAAACGCCCTGTCCACTCTCAATCTGATCTACAAGAACCCATTTTATTTTCAAGCAAACAAGACAGAAATTCTCGTTGGACAAAGCAATGACGCGAACGGATTTCGCGATAGGGATAGCTAATCATGTGGTTTCAAAAACTATTGTTCACGACAGCAATTCTCGTTGCTTCTGCCTCCGGTGCCATCGCACAGAGCGCAATCCCGAAAATTGGCGATATCTATATTATCTCGCGGGACGACAACCGGATTTTTCGAGGGTCACACAGGATTTACACAAGGCAAGCCGACGGATTGGTTGAAGTCGAATATTGCAACCGATCCTATTGGGTGCGTGCCGCGACTGTCGCGTGGACACAGCTGGAAGTAGAGCAAAGTTTTGTTGTGCGCGTGGAGTTTAACCGGGGCAAAGGCTGGCGTCCCATTTGCAGCCATCCGGAAGAACAGGTCACGCTGAGAGATCTTGGCATTACTGAAGATCCACGGGTCGTTATCCAAAACGATGGGCCGACCGTCGACAAGGTCAAGCGTTTTGCGGCGATCCGAAAGGCATTCAACCCGAAGGGAACGGAAAACGCTGCACAGTCGTTCCATGACGAGTAAATCGAATTGTCGATGAGCCGGTAACGATCGAGTAAGTTAATAAATGCATAATCAAGCTTGTTGGGGGTGAAACCGGGCTCGTAGAGGGAATTCGAGCATGAAACACTCTGTGGCATGTCTGATAGTTGCGTTGGTAACCGGCTCCGCTTTTACGAGCACTGCATTCGGTCAAAGTGATTTTTACATCCGTTCCCAGTTTTCCAATGGGAAATTCACCGGGTTTCATGAAATTCTGACCGAGCCGGAACCCGGTTACCACCAGGTAAGCTACTGCGACCGGGTTTTCTGGGTATCCTCCACCACGGTGATCTGGACCGAAGAGCAGAACGCTGCGGGCCAAACCCTCGTTCTGGAAGAAAACGACGGCTCCAGCAGAACCATCGTCTGCTCGGACAACGCAGCCTTTGCGACGCTTGACGACCTAGGCCTTTCCAGGCGGGAAGTCGCGAAAATTCGGCGTGCAAATGAGCCGCTCGATATGAAATCCAGTCGGCTGCGTACGATCCGCGACGCATTCAAGCAGTTCAAGTAAGCATTTGTCAGGAGTTCGCGTCAGGTGCCATAAACATCGTCGGCACGCGCCTCGAACGCACTGGAAAATTTCCGGAACGCCTTGTCGAACATGACACCCATCAGGGATCCGAGCGTTCTGCTTTTGAATTCGTAGGTAATGAAAAAGCCGACATCGCAGCTCCCTTCACCCTGGTCTTCAAAAGTCCATTTGTTTTCCAGGTGCTTGAAGGGGCCATCCAGGTACTCAACGAGAATCGAACGGTCCTCGGGACGCAGTTCTACGCGGCTCGTGAAGGTTTCCTTGAACAGCTTGTAAGCAACCGTCATGTCGGCGACAAGCACCGTGCGGCCATCTTCCATCTCTTTACGGCCCCGCACATGCAGCCCCTGGCAGAGCGGCACGAACTGGGGGTATTGCTCGACATCCGCGACAAGACGGAACATGTCCTCGGCGTTGTGATTGACCCTGTGAGTGGAAGAAAAACTCGGCATGCAGTTTTAACCGGTTCCGTACAGTAAGTGTCTTCAATGACCGAGTTTGGCTTTCCGGGCAGCCCGCAGGTCCGCAAAATCCTCACCCGCATGATGTGAGGACCGCGTCAACGGGCTGGCCGACACTTTCAGAAAACCCTTTGCGTACGCAATCCGCTCATAAGCCTTGAACTCGTCCGGCGTTACGAACGACAAGACCGGATGATGTTTCCTTGAAGGTTGCAGGTATTGACCAATCGTAAGAAAGTCCACGTCTGCAGCACGCAAGTCATCCATCAATTGCAGAACCTCGTTTCGAACCTCGCCAAGCCCGACCATGATACCGGACTTTGTAAACATCTCCGGATCAAGCTCCTTCACCTTCTGGAGAAGACGAATGGAATGAAAATACCGTGCGCCTGGCCGGACGGTCAGATATTTCGAAGGGACTGTCTCGAGATTGTGGTTGAAGACATCCGGTTTCGCGGCCGCCACAATTTCCAGGGCACCTTCCTTGCGCAGGAAATCCGGTGTCAGAACTTCGACTGTCGTCTGCGGCGCGGTTTTACGGATCGCGGCGATCACATTGGCGAAGTGTCGGGCGCCGCCGTCTTCCAGATCGTCACGATCGACGGAGGTGATAACGACATGTTCCAGACCCATGGTCGCCACGGCATCAGCAACACCTTGCGCCTCGTTGTGATCAACCGGTCCGGGCATCCCTGTCTTAACATTGCAGAAGGCGCAGGCCCGCGTGCAGGTATCCCCAAGGATCATGAAGCTCGCATGCTTCTTTGACCAGCACTCGCCGATATTGGGGCAACCGGCTTCTTCACAAACAGTCACGAGGTTGTTGTCGCGCACAACGTCTTTCGTTTCGCGATAAACCTGTGACGTCGGCGCCTTGACGCGGATCCATTTTGGCTTGCGCTGGATTGGATTGTCAGGCCGATGAGCCTTTTCCGGATGGCGCGGACGGGCAGCCGTTTCCTGCTGCGGGCGATTGAGCGTGTCGACGATCGTAACCATGCGCCTTAAGTGTCGTTATTCCGTTGAAAGGTCAAGCCATAAAGGCGTTGAGACTGCTATGTGCTGAGTGCAGATCTGCGAAGGTCTGAGGAGGTCCGCCAACAGTCGACGGGCAGTTTCCGACAATAGGGGGACAACTCAATCGTCTTGCCCCCGATACCTTTTTGTTTGTTTCGTCGATATTGTCACTTGAATACCTTTTTCCAGACAAACAGAAACAAGACTGAACCGACGATAGCGACGATCAACCTGTCAATCATGCCTCCGGCCAGATTGAGGTTGAGGATTGAAGCCAGCTCACCACCAATGAGGGCGCCGATCAATCCGACCACGAGGCTCCCCAGAAAACCGCCGCGGCTGTTCAGGACACGATGCGCAACCGCTCCGGCGATCAGGCCTATTATTGCTGAAATTATCAGCCCCATACCTATTTCCTCTCAGGAATCATTGACCCAGGACGCAGTCAGAAGAATGTTGTTCGGTATCCCCAAGCGCTTCAACGTCACCCGGAGTTTTTCGGTCGAGTGCCCTGCCAACCCAGTTCCGACTGGCGTCAGGTGAAACGTGACATGGGGATGCGTGCGCGCATATTCAACGAAGCGCTCGATTGAAGGCTCTATCTGATGCCATTCCAGAAGTTCAAGGCGTTCCCCCTTAGTCGGGATCGCGTATGCGTCTCCCGTCCGCCCCTCGCCAATTCCTTGTTGCGCACCGAAGTGCTTTTTTGCGTAGAGTGCGGCGCCCTTTCCGTGCCGCCCGGCCCTGTTTGACCCAACAACAAAGACTGCCAAATCAAAGTCTCCTCGATGAAGGCAGGTTTATCCGCAATCAATTCGGCAAGGCGTTCCGCGTTTTGCGCGAACGCGTTGCCAGATTTTTGATTCAAACGGGAAAGAAACGCAAGTGCGCAACTTAACCCAGAAACCTGGCGATCAGTACAACGACAACCGCTCCGATCGCGGCAACCACGATTTCATTCACATAGGCATTGCCGAGGTTGATGTTGATGCCGGCGAACTTGAAAATGAACCCGCCAACAAATGCACCGATAACGCCTGTGAGCAGGTAGCGAATAATGCCACCACCGCCAACGAGGAAACTCGCCAGCCACCCGGCGATTACTCCGATAGCGACCCAGATCAGAATTGCCTTTGCATCCATGACATTTCCCCCTCTCGTTCCGTCTTCCTAATCAGGACCGTGCTCGGCCCTATTGAGAACATCAGTGTAGCTAAAGGAAGACTCTTCACAACTCACGGAGGCTACTTCGACCGTCATATTCTTGAAAAAACTGCTCGGCTTTGGAAATTCGAGCCCAAAAACGGTGCCTTCATGCAAGACGCATTTGGCCGTCACCTTGCGTTTGCCTGTCCTCAGCTTCACATCGATGAAGTGGTCACCATCCCTGAAGCGCCCGTTGAATCGCAGACCGGGTTCCATCCGATAATATCGAAAGCAAGGTATGCGGCCATGCGATTGACGTTCGACGAAATAGCGTTGGGAAAGTTGTTTGCGTGCGAGATCAGCCATATCGGCCGGCATCCAGTTCAATGCCGCCTCAAGCGTCATCGCTTCGTGCGGTTTGAGCGACCAGCTCCCCTCAAAAGTTACGAACTTGAGTCCATCGAGGAGATAGGTAAACACGTGAACGCCTCCGTGAAAGAGCAAGGTTGCCCCGACTTGCCAAGTCGGGACAACCCGCACATCCTTGTCACATGTTCAGTGCACGGCCATAGGCGTCCAGCACGGACTCCTTCATCATCTCTGACAGTGTCGGATGCGGGAAGACCGTGTGCATCAGGTCTTCTTCCGTGGTTTCAAGGTTCATTGCAACGACATAACCCTGGATGAGTTCGGTGACTTCGGTGCCGACCATGTGTGCGCCAAGCAGTTGTCCTGTCTTGGCGTCAAAAATCGTTTTCACGAGCCCTTCCGGTTCACCAAGCGCAATCGCCTTGCCATTGCCGATGAACGGGAAACGGCCCACCTTGATGTCGTATCCGGCTTCTTTCGCCTTTGGCTCCGTCAAACCGACAGAAGCCACCTGCGGATGGCAGTAGGTGCATCCCGGGATCATGGACTTGTCCATGGCATGAACGTCCTTGCCGGCGATCTTTTCGACGCAGATGACACCTTCGTGCTCAGCCTTGTGCGCAAGCATCGGCGGTCCGGCGACATCACCTATGGCGTAAATTCCTGGAACGCTGGTGCGTCCATATCCATCGATCACAACGCAGCCCCGGTCGGTTTTCACGCCGAGTTCCTCGAGCCCGAGGTTTTCGATATTGCCGACCACACCGACAGCTGAAATCAGTTTGTCGGCCGTCAGGTCCTGTTTCTTGCCGTCCTTGGTCTCCACGGTCGCAGTTACGCCATTCGCGACCTTCTTGACTTGAGACACCTTGGCCTCGAGCAGGAACTTGAGGCCCTGTTTTTCCATCTGCTTCTTGGCAAGAGCAGAGATTTCCGGGTCTTCAACCGGCATGATCGTCGGCATCATCTCGATGACCGTCACATCGGCGCCCATGGTCTTGTAGAAAGACGCAAATTCGATACCGATGGCACCCGACCCCATGACAATCAGGGACTTAGGCATTGCTGGTGGCACCATTGCCTCAAAATACGTCCAGATGTCCTTGCCATCGGGTTCGATACCCGGAATGACCCTCGGGCGGGCGCCGGTCGCCACAATGATGTGCTTCGCTTTGTAAACACCCTCACCCTTCGTGCCTTTCGGCACAGGATGTTGAGGTTCCATTGCCTTCTTGGACGTTTTGGAAACGGTGACCTCACCGGCTTTCGACACCTTGCCTTCGCCCCAGATGACGTCGACCTTGTTCTTCTTCATCAGGAAGCCGATACCGGCATTCAGCTGGCCGGAGACGCCGCGTGAGCGCTTGACGACTGCGGCGGGATCAAAGGAGATCTTTTCGGCAGACAGGCCATAGTCCTTGGCGTGCTGCATGTAGTGGTAGATTTCAGCGGACCGCAGCAGAGCCTTGGTTGGAATACAGCCCCAATTGAGGCAGATGCCCCCCATATGCTCGCGTTCGACGATCGCTGTCTTGAGACCGAGTTGTGCGGCCCGGATTGCAGTCACGTAACCACCCGGCCCGGAGCCGATGATGATCACATCGTAGTTTGTATCAGCCATGGTGTTTTCCCCGGCGAAAGAAGAAGTCATCACTCAAAAACGGCGCGGCGTTGCCGCCGCGCCGGAGAGCATGGATCAAACCAGCATGCTCATCGGGTTTTCAATGTAGCCCTTGAACGCTGCGAGCAATTCCGCCCCCAGGGCACCGTCAACACAGCGATGATCGGTTGACAGCGTCACCGTCATGACGGTCGCAACCGCCAGGGCGTCGTTCTTGACAACGGGTCGTTTCTCACCCGCGCCGACCGCCAGGATCGTCGCATGCGGCGGGTTGACGACGGCCGAGAAGTCTTTCACGCCCATCATGCCCATGTTTGAAACCGCAGTCGTACCGCCCTGGTACTCTTCCGGCTTCAGCTTGCGTTCCTTTGCCCGTTTGCCGAGATCTTTCATCTGGTTGGAAATGACGGACAAAGGTTTTTCTTCCGCCGCGCGAATGATCGGAGTGATCAAGCCACCCGGGATCGAGACTGCGACACCGACATCGGCATGCTTGTGCATGACCATGTTTTCGTCGGTCCAGGAGACATTTGCATTGGGAACATCACGCAACGCCAGGGCAAGGGCCTTGATGGTCATGTCGTTGACCGAAAGCTTGTAGGCGGGCTTGCCTTCCTTGTCCGTTGCCGCGGCACCATTGAGCTGAGCGCGCAATGACAGGAGCGCATCCAGTTCCACATCCACGGAAACATAGAAATGCGGAATTGTCTGCTTGGACTCCGTCAGGCGTTTGGCGATCGTCTTGCGCATACCGTCATGCGGCACGAGCTCGTACGAATCCTCGTCGAAGAGCTTGAGAACCTGATCTGCGGACGGCCCGGTTGCCGGTGCAGGCGCAAAGGCAGCCTTCGGAGCTTCGGCTGCAGGGGCAGCTTTCCCGGTGCCTGCGGCAATGGCGGTTTCAATGTCCCGTTTGACGATCCGGCCATGTGGACCGGTGCCTGACAGTGCCTTGAGATCAAGACTGTTCAACTTCGCCAGACGCCGTGCAAGGGGCGATGCAAAGATACGGGCACCATCGGCGGCGACGGGCGCTGGGCCTGCCGGCGCCGGTGTTGCCGGTGCAGCAGTAGATGCCGCTGCTGCCGGCACCTCGGCGGCCGCTGGTGCTTGAGCCGCACTACCAGCGGACGTATCAATGGAACCGGCATCCTCGCCGTCTTCAAGAAGCACGGCAATCAGCTCATTGACCTTGACGCCTTCGGTGCCCTCCGGCACGACGATCTTTCCGACCGTGCCTTCGTCAACCGCTTCGACTTCCATCGTTGCCTTGTCGGTTTCGATTTCGGCGATGACATCGCCGGACGAAACCTGATCGCCTTCCTTGACCAGCCATTTGGCCAGGTTGCCCTCTTCCATGGTCGGAGAAAGGGCCGGCATGGTGATATTAATTGGCATATCCGTCTCCCTCGCCTCAGGCTGTGTAGGTCACGGCCTTGACCGTTTCGATGACTTGCGAAACGCTCGGCAACGCGAGCTTCTCGAGATTGGCCGCATAGGGCATCGGAACGTCCTTGCCTGTGACGCGCATGATGGGCGCATCGAGATAGTCGAATGCCTGTTCCTGGACCTGATAGGCGATTTCCGAAGAAACAGAGCACATCGGGAAGGCTTCCTCGATCGTCACGACCCGGCCCGTCTTGCGAACAGAGGCGAGAACCGTTTCGATGTCGAGCGGACGAATAGTGCGCAGGTTGATGACCTCGGCAGAGATCCCCATGCCGGCCAGTTCGTCCGCGGCCTGCAACGTGTAGGTCATGCCGATACCCCAGGACACCAGTGTGACATCGGTGCCACCGCGCTCGATCTTCGCCTTGCCGATCGGCAGGACGAAGTCGTCCACATCCGGAATTTCGAACGAGTGTCCGTAAAGAATCTCGTTTTCCAGGAAGATGACCGGGTTCGGGTCACGGATGGCTGCCTTGAGCAAACCCTTGGCGTCGGCTGCGGAATAGGGCTGTATCACCTTCAGTCCGGGCACGTTTGCATACCAGGACGCATAGTCCTGCGAATGCTGCGCACCCACGCGGGCGGCCGCGCCATTGGCTCCCCGGAATACGATCGGAGCACCCATCTGGCCACCGGACATGTAAAGCGTCTTGGCGGCCGAATTGATGATCTGGTCGATTGCCTGCATGGCGAAGTTGAACGTCATGAACTCGACGATCGGTTTCAGTCCCGCCATAGCGGCCCCGACACCGAGGCCGGTAAATCCATGCTCGGTGATGGGCGTGTCAATCACTCGCTTGGCGCTGAACTCGTCGAGCAGGCCCTGGGTGATCTTGTAGGCACCCTGGTATTCGGCGACTTCCTCACCCATGACGAAAACGTCCGGATCGCGGCGCATTTCTTCAGCCATCGCATCACGCAATGCTTCACGCACGGTAGAGCTTTTCATCTGTGTTCCGGCCGGGATTTCCGGATCTTCCGCAGGTTCGGAGACGACAGGCGCGGCTGGAACAGCAGACGCCGCCGGCGCACTCGGCTCTGCCGCCGGGGCTGGAGCCGCGACCGGTGCAGAGGCTGACGCATCGATTGCGCTCGCGTCTTCGTCTTCACCGATGAGAACGGCAATCTTCTCATTTACCTTGACGTTGTCCGTTCCTTCCGGAACCAGGATCTTTCCAAGAGTTCCCTCGTCAACCGCTTCGACTTCCATCGTCGCCTTGTCGGTTTCGATTTCGGCAATCACATCGCCAGCAGTAACAGCATCGCCCTCGGCCTTGAGCCATTTGGCAAGCTTGCCCTCTTCCATTGTCGGCGAGAGCGCCGGCATCAAAATATCAATCGGCATATTGTCCCCCGGCGTTACAGCAAGATATCGGTGTAGAGTTCAGACGCATCCGGTTCCGGATCGTTCTGAGCAAATTCCGCTGCTTCGGCGACCCGGGCACGCACATCCTTGTCGATGGCCTTCAGGTCGTCCTCGCTTGCCCAGCCTTTTTCAATCAGACGGCTGCGGACCTGCTCGATCGGGTCGTGCTCGGTTCGCATCTTCTGGACCTCGTCCTTGGAGCGGTACTTCGCCGGGTCGGACATGGAGTGGCCCCGGTAGCGGTAGGTGATCATCTCCAGGATGTAGGGACCCTTGCCGTTCCGGCACCAGGCCAGCGCCTTTTCGGAGGCCGCCTTGACGGCGCGCACATCCATGCCGTCAACCTGCTCGCCCGGAATACCGAAGGACGCGCCGCGTTGGGAGAGATCGGTTGTTGCAGAAGCACGGCTGATGCTTGTGCCCATGCCGTATTTGTTGTTCTCGATCACGTAGACAACCGGCAGCTTCCACAGTTCAGCCATGTTGAAGCTCTCATAGACCTGCCCCTGGTTGGAAGCACCATCGCCGAAGAAAGCCATCGAGACATTACCGTTTTCACGATACTTGTTGGCAAAACCGAGTCCGGTTCCAAGCGAAACCTGCGCACCGACGATACCGTGACCACCGTAGAAATGCTTCTCCTTGGAGAACATGTGCATCGAGCCGCCCTTGCCTTTGGAAAGGCCGCCTCGCCGTCCGGTGAGTTCCGCCATGACGGCACTCGGTTCCAGATCCATCGCCAGCATGTGGCCATGGTCACGGTAGCCGGTGATCATCTGATCCCCGTCTTTCTTTGCCATCTGCATACCGACGACGACAGCTTCCTGCCCGATATAAAGGTGACAGAACCCGCCGATGAGGCCCATGCCGTACAATTGGCCGGCTTTTTCCTCAAATCTGCGGATCAGAAGCATTTCGCGGTAAGCGTGGAGTTCTTCGTCCTTGTCGAACTCGGCGATTGCAGGCTTCGCTTTCTTGGCGGAGCTGCGGGTCCGGCTGGCGCTCTTGGAGCGAGCGGGAGTGGTCTTTGATGCTGTGGCCATAACCCTCTTCTCGGCGTGACGTTTCCCCTAAGACAGGTAGCTGCAACTTATCCTGTTGCGCCTGTCAATCCAATCTATTCAATATGGGGAGTTGAAGCGATTTAAATAACTGTAAAAAATAACAAAAATAGTGTTTAACTATATTATTGTTAATCTCAAGAAATAAACTGTTTTTCAGTTTACATTGTAGCGATGCCCGGGACGAAGCACGACGAGTTCGTTGGTATGCACGAGGTTGAGATTGAGCCGGGCACGTTCATCAAGCATATCCGGATCGAGGCTTTCGGGCCGCAGCAGTCCAACACGAGCGACGAGCTCCTGTCGCTCAGCCGTCAGAAGCTCAAGCTCTGATTCCAGTTCGGACACCTGACGCTCGATCATAGCTCGCCCGACCATACCGAGTTCACCGCTCATGGCATGGAAGCCGAAATACCCCAACGCGGCAATCGCGATTGCAGGCGTGACAAGGCGGCGAATGAAGGATTGTTTTCGCTGACGGGTAGCTGCTCTGGGCACTCTATGGGACCTTAACGCTGAACTCATGGCCTCTTCGTTTCACCACTATGCGGAGTTAGGCTTAATAGAGTCTTGAAGCAGCCCTTCAATTGCACGCAATATCCACGATGGCTTGAGGCACGGGCATGGACCGATTTGCAGAAAACAGGGAAAACATGGTTCTGCGTCAGCTTGAAGGTCGTGGTATTCGAGATGGGAGAATTCTGGCTGCAATGCGCAAGGTTCCCCGGCACCGGTTTGTTTCTCAACGGCTGCAGGATCATGCCTACCGTGACATGCCGCTGGCCATCGGCCATTACCAGACAATCTCCCAGCCGTACGTCGTTGCCCTGATGTGCGAACTGTTACAGCTCTCTGAAACCGACACAGCGTTGGAGATCGGGACCGGGTCCGGCTATGCAGCCGCTGTTCTTTCCCAATTGTGCGAGAAGGTAATCACCATCGAGCGCATTCCGGAACTCACGAACAAGGCAAGGTCTACACTTGTCGAGGCCGAAGTTCCGAACGTAGAAGTCCATTGCTGCGATGGCAGCCTGGGTTTTCCTGATCAAGCACCTTATGATGCGATCCTTGTCTCGGCTGGCGCCCCAACGACACCGGATTCGCTAATGCAGCAACTCAAACCAGGCGGCCGCCTGGTTATTCCAGTCGGCACCACACAATCCCGTCAGGACCTTCTCCGGATCAGGAGAACTTCGGAAACCTCGTTCGAAACGGAAAACCTTGGCGGTGTCGCTTTTGTGCCGCTGATTGGTGAGATGGGTTGGGCAAACTAGGAACATTCGCTCAAACCAGCTCGATTTTCATGGAGCGATGTCTTCAAAGTATCCGATTGGAAACCACACGCCACGAAACACCATCGGTTTCATATTCGGAACAACATGATTTTGGTCCAGATCGTCAATCTTCACAGCTCTTTTGAATACTGAAGGAGTTGGTGGCTTGTTGCCTTTGAACGGACCATGCTGCAACAAGAAAAATGCGTCTTTATCGCTTTCCGCAGTTATTCCAACACCATATCGGCAGGTCGCTGGGATTGCATTTTGATCGGAATCCGCAAATTCAAACCAAAATGTTGTCAAATTTGGGTTCTTTATCAAAGCAAACCTCTCGCATCTCGCTTCTAGGTGGTCAATTCTTCCCCTACGCAGCTGCCAGTTTCGACAGCTTCGTCAAGATTGTGGCCGTGCCCTTAAGCCGCGAATCTGTCTTTTCCCAGTCCCGGGTCAGCACAACACGCTGATCCGGACGGATCTTGGCAAGAACCCCCTGCTCGGCGATATAGGAGACGAGACCGGCCGGATTGGCAAACTCGCTGTTACGGAAAGCAACGACGATGCCTTTCGGCCCCGCATCCACCTTCTCCACATTCGCCTTGCGGCACAGCCCCTTGATATAGACGATCTTCAACAGGTGCTGGACCTCTTCGGGCAACGGGCCGAACCGGTCGATCAGTTCCGCACCGAAAGCATCGATCTCCTCGGCCTCCGTGACATCGCCCAGCCGTCGGTAGAGTTGCAGGCGCAATTGCAGGTCGGCGACGTAGTCGTCCGGTATGAGCACAGGCGTACCGATGTTGATCTGCGGCGACCATTGCTCCTCGCCGAAATCGGCACCGCCATCCTTGAGCTGAGCCACCGCCTCTTCCAGCATCTGCTGATAAAGTTCGAATCCGACTTCCTTGATATGCCCTGACTGCTCTTCACCGAGCAGGTTCCCTGCCCCGCGAATATCCAGATCGTGGCTGGCAAGCTGAAAACCGGCGCCAAGCGTTTCGAGCGACTGCAGGACTTTCAGGCGCCGTTCCGCTGTTGCCGTCAGCGTCTTGTTGGCCGGGACCGTAAAGAGCGCATAGGCCCTGGTCTTTGACCGGCCGACACGGCCGCGCAACTGGTAGAGCTGTGCCAGACCGAACATGTCCGCGCGGTGAACGATCAGCGTGTTCGCGGTCGGAATGTCCAGTCCCGATTCGACAATCGTGGTGGACAGGAGAACGTTGTATTTGCCCTCGTAAAAGGCGTTCATAACGTCTTCAAGCTCACCCGGTGGCATCTGGCCATGAGCTACAGCAACCTTCAGCTCCGGTACCTGCTCTTCCAGGAATGCAAGCCGGTCGGCAATATCCGAGAGCCTCGGACAAACGTAAAAGCTCTGCCCACCGCGATAGTGCTCCCGAAGCAGAGCTTCGCGCACTACCAGCGGATCGAAGGGCGACACGAAGGTCCGTACCGCAAGTCTGTCGACCGGCGGTGTTGCGATAAGCGACAGCTCACGGACACCGGTCAGCGCCAGCTGCAGCGTACGCGGGATCGGTGTGGCTGAAAGCGTCATCACATGGACGTCGGACTTCAGTTCCTTCAGCCGTTCCTTGTGCTTGACCCCGAAATGCTGCTCTTCGTCGATAATCAGGAGCCCGAGATCGCGGAACTGGATCGATTTCCCCAAAAGCGCGTGCGTTCCGACCACGATATCGATTGACCCGTCGGCGATACCCTTCTTGGTCTGGGTCAGCTGCCTCGTCGGCACAAGTCTTGACGCGTGACCGATATTGATCGGAAGGCCGTGAAAACGTTCACAGAAGGTCTTGTAATGCTGACGCGCAAGCAACGTCGTTGGAACAACAACAGCGACCTGGCGTCCCGACATTGCGGCGAGGAACGCCGCACGCAGTGCCACCTCCGTCTTGCCGAAACCGACGTCGCCGCAGATCAGCCGGTCCATCGGCCGGCCGGAGGCCAGGTCGTCAAAGACCGAATCGATGGCGGTAAGCTGATCGTCGGTTTCCTCGTAGGGAAATCGCGTCGCGAATTCGTCATAAACCCCGTCCGGCGTTTCGACCACGGGCGCGGTCTTCAAGGCGCGCGCGGCGGCCGTCTTGATGAGGCCGTCGGCGATTTCGAGAATACGTTTCTTGAGCTTCGCCTTCCGCGCCTGCCAGGCGCCACCACCGAGCTTGTCCAGCTGGGCTTCCTGATCTTCCGAGCCGTAGCGCGACAGAAGTTCGATGTTTTCCACCGGAAGGTAGAGCTTGTCACCACCCGCATATTGCAGTTCCAGGCAATCGTGCGGCGCCCCCACGGCCTCGATGGTCTTCAGCCCGACGAACCTGCCTATGCCGTGTTCGACATGGACAACAAGGTCCCCTTCGGAGAGGCCTGTGGCCTCCGTGATGATATTTGCACCCTTGGACTTACGGCGGGACTTGCGCACCAATCGGTCGCCGAGAATGTCCTGTTCGCCGACAAAGGCAACCTCCTTCAGCTCGAAACCGTGTTCGATGCCCAGCACACACAATGCGGAGGTTTTGTCTGGAAGCTGTTCCGCTTCCCTCAGCGTGTCGACCTCCTGCACGGAACCGAGGCCGTGATCGCTCAGGATCTGTCCCAGACGGTCGCGAGACCCGTCTGACCAGCAGGCGATCACCGTTCGTTTGCCTTCAGACTGAAGATCTCGCACATGCGTTGTCAGGGCGTCGAAAATATTGACGTCTCCTGCAGCACGTTCCGCGGCGAAACTGCGGCCCTGCCTGCCTGCCAGCTCAATAACGATTTTGCCGGTTCCCGGCGGTGGCGTGAATGGATCGAGCGCCGCGCTGGCCCGATCCGCAATCGCGGACACCCATTCGCCTTCTGAAAGGTAAAGTCTCTCGGGCTCGATCGGCATGTAGGGCACAGTGCCGGAACTGGTCCCCAATTCCCGTGCGTCCTGACGCGCCTTGTAGTGCTCCGCAATCTGCTCTGTACGCTCGCGAACAGCGTCCGCTGCGTTTGTGTCGAGAACGATGGGCGTATCGCCGATATAGTCGAAAAGCGTTTCAAGTCGTTCGTGGAACAACGGCAACCAGTGTTCCATGCCCGCGTATCGCCGACCGTCACTGATCGACTGATAGAGCACATCATCACGGCTGGTCGCGCCAAAGCTTGCAAGATATGACCGGCGGTATCTTGAGATTGCCTCGTCTGAAAGTACAACTTCACTCATCGGAACAAGATCAAGCCGCTTGAGCTGCTTCGACGTACGTTGTGTTTCGGCATTGAAAGAGCGAATTGATTCCAGCGTATCGCCAAAGAAATCGAGCCGGACCGGTTCTTCGGATCCCGGCGCATACAGGTCGATGATGCCGCCGCGAACCGCATATTCACCCGTTTCCCGGACCGTCGGCGTACGGGAGAACCCGTTCATTTCCATCCAGCCGGAAACAGCTGTCATGTCGACCTGGTTGCCGGGCGCCATCGAAAATGTCTGTTCGGCCATGAACCCGCGTTCCGGCATCCGCTGAACCGCAGCATTCAGCGTTGTCATCAGGACCGTCTTTCGGCCGCCCTGTATTCCACGCGCCAGCATACCGAGCGCCAGCAATCGCCTGGCGCTGATCGACGGGTTTGGCGAGACCCGGTCATATGGCAGACAGTCCCAGGCGGGCAATTGCAGGATCTCGACGTCGGGCTCGAAAAACGCCAGCGCCTCGCTGACCATGGCCATGCGGGTCGCGTCGCGTGCCGCGAACACCAGTGCAAGACCGTCATTCTTGCTTTCCGCAAGCAGTCTGGCGAGCGCATAGCTTTCAGCACCATCGGGAACACCGGCCAACGTGACGTTGGTCTGGTCTTTGAGCAGGCTGTCAAACACAGCAAAACGTCCTGTTGTTATTTGGCGAAACCGGCCGGGCCGGCCACATCGTGATAGGCAATTATACGTCGGTAAAGCGGACCGTCCCATTCCGCCGGCAAAGGCTTGCGCCCGGTCATCCAGGCATAAAGGTCCTGATCGGGCGCGGTCAGAAGATGTTCCAGTTCCAGGAGCTCATCTTCCGAAAGATGGTCGATTTCAGCATTGGCGAAGCCCCCCAGAAGCAAGTCCATTTCCTTCATGCCCCTGTGCCAGCAGCGGAACAGTATCCGCTTGCACCGGGGATCGCGGTCTTGCTGTATGGGCTCTTCTGTGCTGCCTGTCGGATTGGACATGAGTGGCCTATCTGAAAATGAGCCGGCAGGGACTGGAGACGGGGTGTCTCTACAGATTGCCGACCCGGTGTGAAATCGTGACGGTTATATAACGCTGCAAAAGAAGATTGTCAGCGCTTTCTCGACTTTGAATGCAGTTATTTGTTCACATATTGTTCTACCTGTTGCACCGATCGTTCGCTTCATGGCAAAACAGACACTGTGTTCCAACAAGTGAGCACTGCAAAAGGATAGGTCCTTTAGGAAAAGATGCGCCCGCCGATCCTCGACCCGCTGTTTGCCCCCGTCTCAACACTGCCCGGGATCGGACCCAAGATCGCCAAGCTGGTCTCGGGCCTGGTTGGTGGCCAGCCGGACAGGGACGCGACGGTTTCGGATCTTCTGTTCCACATACCGCACAATCTTATTGACCGGCGGCACCAGCCGGGAATTGCCTACTCAGAAAGCGGTGACATCGTCACCCTTGATGTCACGATCGGCCGGCATCAGGCACCACCCAGAAACTCCAAGGCGCCCTACAAGATCCCGGCCCATGACGAGACCGGCGAGATCAGTTTCGTATTCTTTCATCCACGCAGGGACTGGCTGGAAAAGACATTCCCCGAAGGTGAGCGGCGTATAGTGTCGGGCAAGGTCGAATGGTTCAACGACCGCCCGCAAATGGTACACCCGGATTATTCGCTCAAGCCGGAAGAGGCCGCCGAAATGCCCTCGATCGAGCCCGTCTATCCCTTGACGGCCGGCCTTGCATCCAAAACGCTTCAGAAAGCCATGCGCGCCGCTCTGGAACGTGTTCCGAATCTTCCTGAATGGCTCAACGATGCGCATCTGCGTCAGACTGGTTGGCCGGACTTTCGCGATGCCTTGCAGACGCTGCACATGCCGAAAGAGCGCCAGGACATGGAACCGCAATCAATCTACATGCAACGGCTGGCCTATGACGAGCTGCTCGCCAGTCAGCTCGCGCTAGCGATGGTCAGGGCCAATATGCGCCTGCTCGGCGGTACCGCCCGAAAACCGGACGGCGCCTTGCAGCAGAGCGTCATCGATGCCCTTCCCTTTCATCTGACGGACAGCCAGTCAAATGCCATCAGGGAAATCAACGAGGACCTCGCAGAACCTACCCGGATGCTAAGGCTCCTCCAGGGCGATGTCGGTTCCGGAAAGACTGTTGTCGCCCTTGCAGCGTTGGCCCAGGTGATCGAAACAGGTGCTCAGGGCGGCCTGATGGCACCGACAGAAATCCTTGCGCGCCAACACTACGCCTCGATGACGCCGCTGTGCGAGAAGGCCGGCATCCGTCTCGCGCTGATGACGGGCAAGGACAGCCAGAAGCAACGACGCCTGCTCCAGGAAAGACTGGATGCAGGGGAAGTCGATCTCGTGGTCGGAACCCATGCGCTTTTTCAGGGCTCCGTATCGTTCAAGAACCTTGGCATGGTCGTTGTTGACGAACAGCACCGTTTTGGCGTCCACCAGCGGCTGGCCCTCTCGGGCAAGGGCCAGGGGGTCGATGTCCTGGTGATGACCGCAACTCCCATTCCGCGCACGCTCGTCCTGACCTGTTTCGGCGACATGGATGTTTCCCGCCTCACCGAAAAGCCTGCCGGACGCAAACCGATCAGGACCGTCTCCGTGTCGCTCGACCGTCTGGACGAAATCATCTCGCGCGTGGGCGCGGCTATATCCGAGGGTCAAAAAGTCTACTGGGTGTGCCCGCTTGTCGAGGAATCGGAAAAGATCGACCTCGCAGCCGTTGAAGACCGACACCGCGTTCTGGAGCACGCGCTAAGACAACGCATTTCTTTGGTGCATGGCCGCATGGGCGCGGACGAAAAGGACAGTGCAATGTCCGCCTTCAAAAACGGAGAAACAAAGGTACTTGTTGCCACAACGGTGATCGAGGTCGGGGTCGACGTTCCAGACGCGACCATCATTGTCATCGAGCATGCCGAGCGTTTCGGCCTTGCCCAGCTTCACCAGCTCCGCGGACGGGTCGGGCGCGGTGACAAGCCATCATCCTGTGTCCTGCTCTACAAGGGCCCATTGGGCGAAACTGCTGGCGCACGCCTCAACATCATGCGCGAAACCAATGACGGCTTCCTGATTGCCGAAGAGGATCTCAAGCTGCGAGGAGGAGGTGAAATCCTTGGTACCCGCCAGTCAGGCACACCTGGTTTCCGCATCGCGCGGGCGGACGAGCACGCCGATCTTATGGAAGTCGCCCGCGACGACTCGAGGCTCATCCTGGAAATGGATCCGGAGTTGAAGTCCGAGCGCGGCGTGGCGCTTCGATGCCTGCTATACCTGTTCGGCAGGGATGCCGCGATCAGGTTGTTGAGAGCGGGTTGATCGTCGGGAATTTTTTGTGAAACACTGGTCTGAGATCGTATTTCAGGAGCCGGTATTGATTTCCAGAGATGAAGCGCGGGCAATCGCGCAAAAACGCATTGATACCTGGAATGCTAGCAACGCAGATTTCGTAGCACGGCTTGATGTAGATTTACCTGTATGTGTTTTGTTCGAAGCGCCTTTGGCAGAAGGCGCTGACAGGCTGTCGGCAATCAAGGCGATCCGAAACTCCATCGGCTGCGGTCTGGCCGACGCCGCACAGAAGGTTGAGCTATGCTTTCTGGGCGCAAGACCGACAATCGATTGCCGAACCCGCGCGCACGCGATTGATCTCGCATCTGAGCTCAACGGAATGAATATCCTCGCAAAACAGTTACCCGATGAAGAAACCTTCAAAGCCGATTGTCACGATTGATCAGGCACTCTCCCTGTTCCGGATCTCTTCCAGTTTTTCCGGTTCGGCAATGACATCTTCCAGGATATCCGGAAGATCAGGACTGACAAGACCCGCCGAAATGACCAGTTTCGCCGCGTCTTCAACACCCATGCTGAGTTCGATGATGTCTTCCTTGGGCACGAAGAGCAGGAAGCCGGATGTCGGGTTGGGTGTCGTCGGCAGGAAAACGGAGACTGTCTTTGCCGTGTCTTTCAGACGCTTTGCGACTTCTCCTTTGGTTTCCGTCGAAATGAAGACGATAGCCCAGAGCCCCTTGCGCGGATATTGGACAAGTGCCGCCTTGGTGAAGCTGTTTCCGCGTTCATCAAGCACTGTCTCAAATATTTGCTTTAAGCCACTGTAAATATTGCGAACAAGCGGCATTCTTCCGACCACGCCTTCGCCGAAAGATATCATGCTCCGCCCCAGGAAATTCGCCGCGAGGAATCCGACGATCGTCAGAACGAAGATCGCAACGATCAGTCCGAAGCCGGGTACAGGAAACGGCAGGTAGGTTTCTGGATTGTAGACCTTGGGCACGAAGGGCTTCACCCAGCCGTCAACCCACTTGATAAAGGTCCAGGTCAACCAGAGTGTGATACCGATCGGGCCGGTGATCACGAGGCCGGTCAAAAAATAGTTTCGCAGGCGAGTTGCCGCACCCGGCCGATGGCCTATGATCGACGTGTCATCTGATTTATGTTTATTGCGGCTCATGGATGCAACCTGACTAGGGTCCTTTTGAGTACTCGTCTTACCGTGTAACACACACTAGATAATTATCTTTATCTCGGTGCGGTATCCTTGGCTTGACTTATTTTTCAGCGATATACCCTAAAAATGCCGATTGCGGAGGCAGGATTGCGGCGGATCACATTCAAACTTCTGGGAACCGGATGTGTAGGCATCGGAATCGCCGGCGCTTTTCTGCCGCTCCTACCGAGCACAATCTTTTTCATCATGGCCGCCGCCTGCTTTGCCAAGTCCTCTCCTGCCCTTGAAGCGAAGATACTCGATCACCCTGTATTCGGTCCGCCGGTGATCGCATGGCGGGAGCATGGTGCCATTCAGCCAAAGGCAAAGGTGATTGCGATCATGGGCATGATATTCGGATATGCAATGTTCTACTGGTCCGCTTCGCCTGCCCTCTGGCTCGCCGTGATCGTGGCTCTCTTCATGATCGGCAGCGCGGCCTATGTGCTTTCCCGCCCCTCCGGACCCAAGGCACAGACCCCGGGTGCATCGCCAGGTTAATGTTGGGGCATTGAAAGTCGGGCTGCTGGCACACCAACAAACAACAGACGCAGCAGGGACAAGATCAATCGTCCGGAATAAGGCGTTTTCCAAGCGGCATCGCAGCGTCCTGTGAAAACCCCAGATCCTCGTAAAAACGCAGTACGGCCTCATTGTCGCTTCGTACGAACAGATTGATTTTGGGGCAACCGATTTCCAGCAGAAATGTTTCGCAATACTCCATCAGCTGCTTGCCAAATCCCCGCCCCTGAAACTCGGGATCAACCGCCAGGTAATAGACAGATCCCCTGTGACCGTCATAGCTTACCATCACCGATCCCACGACACGCTTTCCGACAAGAAGAACAGGAAACCTGCCGTTCCTGTCGGTAAGTTTCCTGTCGATATCCTTGCCCGGATCGTTCCAGGCGCGCACAAGCCCGCACTTGGTCCAAAGTGCCAATACGTCTTGCCGGAATTGTTCTTCGAAGGGCACGATTGCCGTTTCATCTTCAACAGACATCTGTCATTCCACCGTCACCGACTTTGCCAGGTTGCGCGGTTGGTCGACATCCGTTCCCATGAAGACAGCCGTGTGATACGCAATCAGCTGCACAGGCAAGGCATAGATAATAGGCGCCACGATGTCGGACATGTCCGGCATAATCACCGTGTTTTCAGCCGCTCCGCCGCTTTCCTCCGCGCCCTTGCGATCTGTGATGAGCACGATCCTGCCGCCGCGAGCAGCCACTTCCTGCATGTTGGAGACGGTTTTTTCGTAGATCGAGTCATACGGTGCGATGACAAAGACCGGCATATTCTCGTCGATCAGAGCAATCGGGCCGTGCTTCAGCTCACCGGCGGCGTAACCTTCCGCGTGGATGTAAGAGAGCTCCTTCAGCTTGAGTGCACCTTCGAGCGCAAGCGGGTAGTTTGTCGAGCGGCCGAGATAAAGAGCATTGTCCGCTTTGGACAATGGCTGCGACAGTTTCTCGATTTCGCTTTCTGCGGCAAGTGCTTTCAAGGCCAGGCTCGGAATTTCGGTAAGTTCCGAAACGAGTTCCTGCTCGCGTTCGGCCGACAATACGCCGCGCTCCCTGCCGGCCTGAAGAGCAAGCGCAGCCAGCACCGCAAGCTGACAGGTGAAGGCCTTGGTTGACGCGACACCGATTTCCGGTCCTGCAATGGTCGGATAGACCATATCGGCCTCCCGCGCGATCGTGCTCTCCGGCACATTCACCACGGCACCGATCGCTGCACCGTTCTCCTTGCAGTACCGCAACGAAGCGAGCGTATCTGCGGTTTCTCCCGATTGTGAAATGAAGAGCGCCGCATCATTCCCGCTCACAGGGGTCTCCCGGTAGCGAAACTCGCTGGCAATATCGATTTCGACAGGCAGGCGGGCGTATTTCTCGAACCAGTACTTGGAGACAAGACCGGCAAGGTAGGCCGTTCCACAAGCTGAAATAAGCAAACGGGATAGCTTGTTGAAATTGAGCTTCTCTGCACCGGCGACGTTCGCCGTGTTGGTGGTGTAGTCGAAATAACGGGACAAGGTGTGCCCGAGCACTTCCGGCTGCTCATGGATTTCCTTGGCCATGAAGTGCTTGTAGTTGCCCTTGTCCATAAGGCTGGAGGTGACCGACGATTTTGCCTCGGGACGCTCGACCGGTGAGTTGTCGCGATCGAAAATCTGAACCCCATCACGCGTCAGGACTGCCCAGTCCCCTTCATCCAGATAGGTGATCCGGTCGGTGAAGGGAGAAAGGGCGATCGCATCCGATCCGAAGAACATTTCTCCCTCACCGTGACCGATAGCCAGTGGTGATCCCTTTCGTGCACCGATCATCAGGTCGTCCTCACCTGCAAAGAGCAATGCAAGCGCAAATGCGCCCTTCAGACGCGGAAGGGTCTCCGCGACCGCCTCCCTGGGAGACAATCCCCTCGTCCGCGCAAGGTCGATCAGATGTGCAACTACTTCCGTATCGGTATCGGTGCTGAGCACGGCACCTGCGCCAACGACTTCGTCACGCAGTTCAAGATAGTTTTCAATGATACCGTTGTGGACGAGTGCCACCGATCCTGCCTGATGCGGATGCGCATTGGACAAGGTCGGAGCTCCGTGGGTCGCCCAACGGGTATGGCCGATGCCGGACGTTCCGGAAAGTGGTGACCGTTCCAAAGCGGCCTCAAGATTGCGCAACTTGCCTTCGGCCCTTCGGCGCACGAGGCCGCCATCGATCAGCGTCGCGACGCCGGCAGAATCATAGCCTCGATATTCCAGGCGTTTCAGTGAATCGACAATGCGCGGGGCAGCTTCAATATTTCCCAGAACACCAACAATGCCACACATTGAAAAATCCTTCTCAAATCATCGAAAACTGCCCTCCTTTAGACGAGGGAACACTTCCAATGGAAATAAATACGTGTTTCAGAAAATGACAGAACCGGGTCGCGAACTCCTTACCTGGACTTCGCATCCTTTTCGCTCTGCAACCTGCTTCGCAGCTGCGCGGCCTTGCCTTCCTTGACGATCTGTCTCGATCTTCCGAACGCCATCGCATCTCCTGGAACATCATCCGTGATGACGCTGCCGGCAGAGACAAACGCGCCGGCATTCAATTGCACCGGTGCCACCAGCGTGGAGTTGGACCCGACAAAACACCCCTCGCCGATCTCCGTTCGGTGTTTGAGATATCCATCGTAGTTGCAGGTGATCGTTCCGGCGCCAATGTTGGATCCGGAGCCAATGGTGGCATCGCCTATATAGCTGAGGTGATTGGCCTTGGCCCCTTCCCCGAAGGTTGCGTTTTTGACTTCAACAAAATTGCCGACCTTGGTCTTTGCACCAAGGACGGCTCCGGGACGCAAACGCGCATATGGACCGACAACGCTTCCGCTTCCAACGTCTGCCCCTTCAAGATGGCTGAAGGCACGAATAGTGGCACCCGAAGCAACTTTCACGCCGGGAGCGAACACGACGTTCTGTTCGACTGTCACACCCGTTTCGAGAATCGTGTCATGCGAGAAAAACACGGTATGCGGTGCCAGAAGCGTGCACCCGTTTTCCAGGGCGGCAAGACGCATCCGGTTCTGGAAATCTTCCTCGCACGACGCCAGCTGGGCTCTGGTGTTGATACCTTGTGTTTCCACTTCGGAGCCGGCAACGGCAACAACCTTCAACCCTCGCTGATTTGCAATCTCGACAGCGTCGGTCAGGTAGAATTCGTTTTTGGCATTCTTGTTGCCGACACTTTCCATCAGGGCGAGTGCATGTGCGCCCGAGAATCCCATGATGCCGGAATTGCAGAAGGTTGTTTTCCGTTCTTCTTCCGAAGCATCCCTTTCCTCGCGGATAGCAACGAGCCTGCCATCATCGATGAGAAGACGGCCATACCCGAGTGGTTCGGGAGTTTCGAACCCGAGCACGACGAGATCTGCTCCTTCCGCCAATTGCCCGCGTACTTTTGAAATGGTCCCGGATGTGACGAGCGGTGTATCGCCGAAAATCACCACAACATCATCTGCCGCGTCTTGCAAATCCGATTTGGCGGCAAGCGTTGCATGCGCGGTTCCAAGACGTTCTGCCTGGACATGGCAATGTGCCGTCGGCATCAGTTCATGCACCAAAGATTCGAGATTCGGCATATCGGGACCGGTAATGACGGAGACGCGTTCCGACCCGGCTTCCTCGAGCGCTTTCAAAACATGACCCACCATCGGCAGGCCACCAATCTGGTGAAGGACCTTGGGCATGTCCGACTTCATCCGGGTCCCCAGACCTGCGGCAAGTACAATTGACAGGCAAGTGCGTGCGGTCATGAAAATTCCATCTTTAACAGTGCGCGTGCAAGACCAACGGGCGGACCTCTATATGCCCCGATCCACAGAACATTGAAAGATCTGACCGGTAGGGCATTTCCGTTTTTGTTTCGTTAACCATAATGAACCTCAGATGCAGTATCGTTATTCAGATTCGCCATCAGGATCCGGAAAAGACGCCTTGTTCGAACCACAGGCCCCAAAAACGAAACGCGCAGTTGTCCGGGACACGTTCACGTCTCCGCGGATCGGTATGCTGTCGTGGGCTTTTGCTGCCATCCTGATGGGCACAGTCGGAGTTGCTTCCTATCAGTTCAGCGGTGGATCCTTTTCACCGGGAATGGTTTCGGGTGTGGCTCCCGCCGGAATGCGCCTTCCCGACAACGGCAGTGTCGAGACGACGGCGTCGATCGGAATCAACAATCCTGTCGCAGTAATGAACTTGCCCGGGAGCCAACAGCGTGGCGTCGCGTCAAGCATAGAGCAAAGCCAGATCGAAGTTCTTCAACGGGAAGTTGTCGGGTTGCGCAGACGTCTGGTGGCGCTGTCGGAGCAAAACCTGATCTATTCCAGACGCATTGCAGCTCTCGAGCAGGAAGTTGCCAGAACCAAGCTCGCTTACGCCGGCAAAACCACATCCGCAGAAGAATTGGCTGCCATCCAGGAAGTTGTCCCCCGCCCGGGAATTGTCGTGACAAAAACACCTCGGAAACCTGCGATCGCGAAGCACGAGCCAGCCATGCCTTCGGCAAAACCGACATCGAATTCGGTGGGCCAGGTTCAGAAGAACCTGAACTCAGATCCGATGAAGACTGATCATGCAAAGGCGGAGCCCGTTCCCAAGGCGCAGACTGACGTTTCCCGACATCTTCCTCCGCCAGAAACCATTCCGGCTCCTGAACTCGGCACCGAAGAACCGGTGCGGATCATCACACAATCCAAAAATGAAAGCGCACCCTTGACGACGGCGTCCATACCGACGGTCGTTGACCAAGAAACTGAGACATTCAACGAGATCCCGACGCGCTCAGGACTCGCACCCAAAGTGGTCACACCTTCGGACCCCGCCGGTCAGATCCGCGGTGGTGGCGACAGCCAGATAAAGCGCAGCGATTTTGGCGCCGTCATCGGCCACTACAGGACCAGCGCCGGTGCGGCGAAGGCCTGGGCGGATTTCAAGGAACAGAATGAGGATCGTATGCGGGATCTTCGCCCTCTGATCAGGGAGCGGCAAGCACCTGAAGGCGGCGTCGCACTGATGATAGGCCCGTTCGCAAACGCCGCGGACGCTTCTGTCGCCTGCTTGCGCCTGCTGGATACGACCGAGGTGTGCCGACCTGCCCTTTATGCAGGCGACCCGCTGGTGACCGCCGCCGAATTCAGGGATAGCGCGTTTTGATCACGCGCCTTGGCTCGCTGTAAAAAAGACAATCGAACAACGCTCATCCCTGAAGTATCGCTCCTCAGCCGACCGCCTGAAGCACGGGAAAGGTCTCCAGGAGCCAATAGGACATGCTCGCCATATGCCCGCTCAGGAACAGAATTCCTGTCAGAACCAGCACACCGCCCATTGCCTTTTCAACCGCTCCCATGTGCTTGCGGAACCGTTTCATGAAACCGAGAAACGGTCCGGCGAATAGGGCCGCCAGTAGAAAGGGAATACCAAGCCCGATCGCATAGGCACTCAGCAACAGAGCGCCCTGCCCGACCGTGTCTTCAGTACCGGCGACAAACAGGATCGCTGCCAGGATCGGACCGACACACGGGGTCCAGCCAAATCCGAAAGCAAGGCCGATGACATAGGCCCCGAGAGCTCCTGCCGGTTTCTTTTCGACGTGAACGCGCGCTTCCTTGTAAAGAAGACCGATGCGGAAAACGCCAAGGAAGTGAAGCCCCATGACGATAATCGCCGCTCCGGCGATATATCCGAAATAGTCGAGATAACCTCTGATGAACTGACCAAGGAAACTCGCGGTCGCTCCCAAAATGACGAAGACGGTCGAAAACCCGAGCACAAAGAAAACAGCGCTGAAAAACACCCTGCGCGACGCCGTTTGATCTTCGTCATCTTCTCCGGTCAACTGATCGAGCGACACGCCGGCCAGGAAACCGAGATAGGGCGGAACAAGCGGAAGCACACAAGGAGACACAAAAGACAAAACCCCGGCAAGCAGGGCCCCAATTATCGTCACGTCCTGGATCATTTGTACTTCCGGCCTGGTTCAATGTGATTCCGGTATAGACCGGTCAGCTTCAGATGCATTGATTTAGCTCCAACACGCACGATCACAAAGACAAAATCCGCTCACCTTTTGGAGAGCAGATCGATATGAAGACCGTGAACCGGCAGATGCAATCAATCAGCCGGCAACAAACCCTGACTTTGAAAATACTTCAATGCGCCAGGATGAAGCGGCGCGGCAGCCTCGAACGCGACCATGTCTTCACGGGTCAGGCGGTTCAACGCCGGATGCAGCGTTGAAAAGTTTTCGAAATTGTCATGGACGGCCGCGACGAGTGTCGCAACGATCTCGTCCGGCATTTCGACCGAGGTCACCACGGTGGCAACCACCCCGAATGACCCGACAGGTTCGGCGAGACGGTAAAGACCCGCGGGTATGGTCGCCGCCATGTAGTAGGGTTCCTCTTCGACAAACGCATTGACGTCGTCACTTTCAATACCGATCAGGCGGATATCGCACAGATCCTGCGTCTCCTCGATCAGGGCGGCAGGATGGCCGATCAACGCAAAATAGGCGTCGATCTGGTCGCCGCACAGGGCTTCTGCGAGTTCGGAACTGCTGCGGTTTGTAAAGTTTTCCCGATCCGCATCCGTCCAGGCCAGTTGACCGACCAGGGCATTCCAGGAAGCTGCCGACCCGGACCCCTTGCTGCCGGTACTGATCTTGGCGCCTTTCAGGTCCTCAAAGGAGCGAAAGGCGGATCCGGCCCTGACCACAATGGTTGCGACCTCAGCATGGAGAGAAAAGACCGTTCTGAGATCTTCAAAGGCTCCGGCGTCATCGAACACCGACGTTCCGAGAAAGGCATGATGCTGCCAGTCCGACTGGGCAAAACCGAAATCGAGTTCACCGGACTTGATCTGCTTGATGTTCGAAATGGAACCGAGTGAAGATTCCACGGAGCAGCGCACACCGTGCTCTGCTCTGCTCTCGTTGACGATCTTGCAGGCCGCAATTCCCGATGGATAATAGACACCGGTCACGCCGGCGGTTCCAATCGTTACGAACTGTTGTTCGTCTGCGTAGCCGAACCCGAACTGGAAGAATACGAATACTGCGCTCACACTTGCCAGAAACCGGCGGCGGATCAAACTGGAAAGCTGATCGCAACTCAACGCGGAGAGCAGCTTGTTTGTGAATTTCGACAGACGCATGAGGTACGACACCTGATCACAAGGCCAACACCGGACGGCTTGACTGCTGTTACGCATAACAAAGCTGCCGGACATTGACCAGCAGGCTTCACGGGAACTGGCTGCATTGCAGGGACAGGACTTCAACAGAATCAAAAAAGGCGCCTGAGCGCCCCGGACAGTTTCATCACCCTGGTCAAATGCTCCGGCCCCCAACCCATGGCCGAACACATTTGGAAATTCAGTTTGATCTGCCTCCCCGGATAACCTCGAAAAGCATGCCTTTCAGCTCTTCATCGCAATCCCCGTCCCGAAGGCCCTGGCGCCACTGATCCAGGATCAACCGCAGACCGAGTGTTTCGCGATTGTGGGGAAGTTCACCGATAAAGGCCGCAAAGAACGCATCAAGCTGTTCGCGGTCAATCACACCTTGATCGATAAGTCCGTGAATCAGCGTCATCGTTGCCGCTATGTGGCCCTTGACGAAATCGAACTCGACCGAGTTCGTGTGTGTGTCTATGGGTGTCGAGTGCATGTAACCTCTCTGGTTACTGGTGAAGGTACATCACAAAACTATATTGCGCTACCTGACAGTTTTTGCAGGAGAATGATCTTTATTTTCTTAATAACGAACATACTGAACAAAGATTCATAGAATAGAGTGAACTGACTGTAAATTATACTACCAATCGGTATTCATAAATCATTATTTATACTCATGAGAACATTTATCTAGCCAAATTTACCGTTGTCAAATCAAGTCGAATGCTGAAACCTGCCAGTTATCCGCCATGCTGTTGAAAAAATGAAATTTGCCTCTTGCAATGTCCCCTATGTCGGCATAAACACACGCCACCAACGCGGCGGCGCAACACACAAAGCGCTCGACTGCACCGGAATTTGGTGAGAGCCGATAGCTCAGCTGGTAGAGCAACTGACTTTTAATCAGTAGGTCCAGGGTTCGAGCCCCTGTCGGCTCACCAAAAATTCCACATAAAAATCAAGCTAGTACCATTTTGCCTCAGGAAACTGGATTAGGCCGTGTAAAGCCCAAAAGGCCTCACTATTCACACGTGTGAAATTTTGCTTCGCTCTAGGCTTATCATTGGCATTCACACCGTTTCTGGTCCGGGCTCATGCGGCTTTTCGGGTTCAGATCAGTAAGGCCGCAAAGCCGCTCAGTGCCAGGTCTTCAGGCCAATGCCGAACATCTGGACGGATTCTGAGAGCCGGCGCAACTGCTCTTGCGCGATCGCATGATGATCTTTGAACCGCGTCCATATCGACCAGCGCTTACCACGATATCTTGCCCTCGGCGAAGTGTTCGGACATCCAGCCAGAGCCGATCTTGATGTTCTCGGTAGATCCGCCCTTGATGACCACAGCGTTGTCAACCGCGTGGGATATTCCGGCTCGCTCCGGCATGTCGCTCGAGTTTGGGATTTCAAGGCAGACTTCGGGACTTCAGACACTGCACTAGGGACTGTTCTGGCGGCTCAAAACGCTCAGTCCACCGCTTTGTGTTTGGCTAGATGCTGTCCCTAAACCGGAATCGAAAAAGCCCCTGTCTCCGCAAATCGTGTCTTCTGCCAAGAAACCCCCTTTGAGTGTCTTGCAGCGAATGACCGTAGCGGGCCTGGGAAGGCAGGTTGTATTATTCAAGACGTGAGCCTGGAAATTTATCTCCCACGCAGACTTAAAGACGAAAGAGGAGAGGAATACGCTTGTACTTATGCAACCCGGGCATAGATGTAAAAGGGCTCACCCTTTTGGAGATTTCGATGCGAAAGTCAATTCTTGGCACCTTGATCGCGGTTGCTGTAATGTCCATTTCGGTCGCAACTGCCCAATCAGATGGAACCACAACCGGAAATGTGGTTGAGATCGATGTTCCGGCGCCAGCACTCGATGGCAATCTTCTTGACAGCTCTGTTGTCCAGGAGGCCGCCGTCTACCTTCCGCCGGGCTATGACGAAGACCGGGATCGCCGCTTCCCCACTATCTATCTTCTCCATGGCATATTCGATGATCATGGCGTTTGGGTTGAAAACTTCAATGTGCCGGAAATTCTCGACCGATTGATTGCGGATGGAAAAATACCTGAACTGATTGTGGTCATGCCGAATGGCGGCAACAAGTATGGAGGCGGATTCTACCGCAATTCTCCGGTGAGCGGCAATTGGGCAGATTACATTGCCGATGACCTCGTCTCTTTCATCGATGAGAATTATCGCACGCTGTCGGATCAGGAAAGCCGCGCCGTGGTCGGTCACTCGATGGGAGGCTATGGAGCACTCAATCTGGCCATGAACAGGCCCGGAATTTTTTCAGTGGTCTGGGCGCTCAGCCCGTGTTGCCTTGCCGCCGTTGATGACTTGAGCTTCGGAAACGATGCGTGGCAGCGGGCCGCGAAGATCAAGGGACCAGAAGATCTGCAACAACTGATTGATAGTCGCGACTTTTATCCGATTGCAGCGTTGGGCCTATTGGCAGCATTCAGTCCCGATGTTGATGCTGCGCCCATCTATGGAAAATTTCCATTCGATGTTGTGCGGGGAGAGATCGTCATCGACGATGTTCAATTCGACAAATACCTTGATGCTTTGCCAGTACGGCAGGTGCGCCATGCCCGCAAGAACCTCCGGAGCTTGCGCGGTTTGGCACTGGACGTCGGTCTTGGTGATCAGTTTTTGCATATCCCGGCAGGAACACTGGAATTCTCGCAACGGCTTGGGGATGAACGCATTCCCCATCTTCTGGACATCTACGCGGGTGATCACCGACAATTCATTGGTGAACGACTGGAAACCATTGTCATTCCCTGGGTTGCCGATCGAATGCGATTTGAGACAGACGACTAAGCAATATACTCAATGGTGACAAAGGCTGGGTATCGCTGCCGGCGCGAACTGAATGTCATGACAGCTTTCGCCCTAACCTCCACCGCGTCGATCCGCAAATCTTCCGTCCTTCGTTGGCTGGGGTCACCGCTACATTCGCCGGTTCGCGTCTGACCTTGCGCCATAGCCCTTCCGAAGGATCCGCCTAATCGCACTGAAATCAGAAAACAAATTCACCGCTCGAGGTTTTCACCAGAGGCTTGTCAGCGCTGTCCACCTTCCGAACAAACTCACTCCGCCCTTGTGCTCCCCGCCAACACCCAGTGTCCAGACAAGCTGATTGCCCAGGTACAAGGCTTTGGCTCATTTCTACTTGTCGGGAATGAACTATGAGACAAAAGAGCGAACAGCACAGGGATGCGATCCTGTCAGGCCGCAAACGGAGCAAACTCATGATTGAAGACAATCGGGGAAGTGGTTCAATTCGACCCTTCGGCAAACAGGATTGTGATGTTCTCCAACTCAAGGACTTTCAGATTTTCATGCCTGCTTTTCAGGAAACCACTATATCTGATCGGAAAGGGAACTGTTTTTAACGAGGGAAGCGGCACGGATGAAAATCCAGATACCGGACGAGCCGACGCACATGGTCACCGCAATTGTTGCCTATGCTGGCATCGCCAAGCGGCTCTACGTTGAGCTTGAAAAGCACGCTGACGGCAACATCGTGGATCTTGATGCCATCAAGGCGGATTTGCTCAACGAGGCCAAGAAGGCGGTGCCTCACGGCGATTTCGCGAAAGACGAGGTCGGCCTCTACCATACGATTTTCCAGGCCATCGAAACGGTTTTCGAATCCACCGATTGACCCGTGTGGACCGCACACTGACCTGCGGCGATGCAATTTCCAGCCAGCCGGGATTGCTACAAAAAATTCAGTGCCTTGAGATGAAACACACCGGGCGGAACACTGTTCCGCCCGGTGAATTGACCCGAAATTGTCCGATCCGGACTAAGTCGCCGGAGCGCTTTGGGATACCTTCTCTTCCCCACCGAACATGCTCTTCACCTTTTCGCGCAGATACTGCAGGCAGACATAGAGGATCGGGATCATCAGCACGCCGATCACGGTCGCAAACAACATGCCGCCGAAGACCGCAAAGCCGATCGCCTTCTGACTGGCAGCGCCCGCGCTCGAGGCCGTCATCAAAGGCACGACACCGAGCAGGAACGACAGCGCTGTCATCATGACGGCACGGAAACGAAGATGTGCCGCTTCTGTCGCCGCCTCGGTGATGCATTTACCGCTGTCGCGCTGCTCCATCGCAAATTCAACAATTAGGATGGCGTTCTTCGCCCCCATGCCGACGAGCATGATCATCCCGATCTGCGTATAGAGATTGACGTCCCCGCCGGTCACGAACACGGCCACAAGCGCCCCCATGATCGCAAAGGACACCGACATCAGGATAGCGACCGGCATCGTCCAGCTTTCATACTGGGCGACAAGGAACAGATAGGTGAACAGGATCGACAACATCAGGATAAACATGACGATATTGCCGGACCCGAGCTGCTGCTGTGCTGTTCCGGTCCATTCATAAGAATAGCCGGGCGGCAGGGCTTCCTGCGCCGCGCCTTCAACCTCGTTGATAACAACACCCGTCGACGCCCCGGGCGCAGGATCCGCCATCACGGCGGCTGCGCGGAACATGTTGTAGCGCGTCAGGATCTGCGGACCGAGAACGTTTTCCGTCGTCAGCACACTGCGCAGCGGCACCATCGTTCCATCCGTCGAGCGCACATATAACCGGCCGATGTCATCGATCTTGTCGCGGTACTGGCCCTCGGCCTGGATCATGACCTTGTACACACGGCCGAATATGTTGAAATCGTTGATGTAGTAGGATCCGAGATAGGCCTGGAGTGTTGTGAAAACATCCGCCACGTTGACGCCGAGCGTTTTGGTCTTTTCCCGATCCAGGTCGACAAAGACCTGCGGAACATTCGCCCTGAAAGTGGAATAGGCCCGCGCGATTTCCGCGCTCTGGTTGGCTGAATAGACCATTGACCCGACAGCTGACGCAAGTTCCTGAGGCGTTCCGCCACCTGTCTGCTGAAGCATCATCTGAACACCACCGGTTGTCCCGAGACCCGGGATCGGTGGCGGATTGAATGCGATGATGTTGGCGCCGGGAATGGTCGAGAACTCGGCCCAGAAATTAGCCAGAATCGCGTTGATTTTCAGATTCGGTTCCTGCCTGTCCTCCCAGTTGCTCATGGTGGCGATCACCAGAGCGGCGTTGGAGGACGTCGCGCCGTTGAGGATCGAGAACCCGTTCACGATCACAACATTCTCGACGCCCGGCGTCTTTTGCGTCAATTCGACAACGCGTTTCGTTACCTCCTCGGTGCGTTCGAGCGCGGCCCCGTCCGGCAGTTGGACATCAACCATGAGATAGCCCTGGTCCTCGGACGGAAGAAAACCCTGAGGGAGCGTACCGCCAAGCGTCACGATCACGGCGATCGCCCCGCCGACAATGATGATGGCAACGAACGCAACCCGCACGAGACGCCGGATGATCGCTGTGTAGCCGTCGCGAATACCGGTTATGCCGCGATCGAACAATCCCATGATGCCGCGCGGCGGCCCCGAACGGGCCTTCAGGATAAGTCCGCACAGCGCAGGTGAAAGGGTAAGCGCGTTGATGGAAGAGATCACCACGGATACGGAAATCGTGACCGCGAATTGCGAATAGAGCCTGCCGGTTATACCAGGCATGAAGATCGTCGGCACGAACACAGCCAGCAGAACCAGGGTGGTTGCGATAACCGGGCTGGTGATCTGCTCCATCGCCTTTGCTGTCGCGTCCTTTGGAGAAAGTCCCTCCTCCGCAATGATGCGTTCAACGTTCTCAACTACCACGATCGCGTCATCAACCACGATACCGATTGCCAGAACGAGGGCGAACAGCGAAATCGTGTTCAAGGACATCCCAAGAGCAAGCAGAACCGCAAATGTCCCGATCAGCGATACGGGAATTGCAACCGTTGGAATGATCGTCGCTCGCCAGTTGCCGAGAAAGATGAAGACCACCGAAACGACGAGCAGAAACGTGAGGAACAACGTGGCGATCACGTCATCAAGCGACGCCTGAACAAAGTCGGTCGTGTTGAACGGAACCGCATACTCCATGTCATCCGGAAATGCCTTTGACAGGCTCTCAAGGCGCGCAAGAACGTTTTCCGACACCTGCAGGGCATTCGCACCGGGAGCCTGATAGATTGCCAGGACGGTTGACGGCTGGCCGTTGTATTCACCCGACGCATTGTAGAACTGTGCGCCGAGTTCAACCCGGGCCACATCGCCGATCGTGACAACAGCTCCGTCTGCACCGGTTCGAAGCACGATTTCTTCAAATTCTTCAGGTGTCGACAAGCGGCCCTTGGCCTTGATCGTATACTGGAACTGCTGGCCGTCAGGCACCGGTGGCGCGCCGATCTGACCGGCAGCAACCTGAATGTTCTGGTCTTGAACGGCAGCGATGAAATCGCTGGGTGTCATGCCCAGGCTGGTGAGCCTGTCCGGATCAAGCCAGATGCGCATACCGTAGGCGAAATCCGTCATGACGTCGGCGCGTCCGACGCCTTGAACGCGCGCGAGGGAGTCCTTCAGGTTTATGGACGCGTAGTTGGACAGAAAAACCGGGTCAAAAGTACTGTTTGGCGAATAGAGCGTTATGACCAGCAACATGTTTGTGCTGGCTTTTTGCACGGTCACGCCATTGGCGGTCACTTCGCTCGGCAATTGGCTGGTTGCCTGCGAAACACGGTTCTGCGTATTGACCGTGGCGATATCCGGGTCTGTCCCGACAGCGAATGTCACGTTCAGCGAATAGTTGCCGCTGTCGTTACTGGTCGACTGCATGTAGATCATGTCGTCGACGCCATTCACCTGGCCTTCGATGGGCGCCGCAACCGTTTCTTCAAGAACTTCCGCATTCGCGCCGGTATAGGTTGCCGAAACATTCACGACCGGTGGGGTAATATTCGGAAACTGTTCGACCGGCAGCGACACGTATCCCAGAATGCCGGCAATTGTAATGACAATGGAAATGACCAGCGCGAATTTTGGCCGGTAGATAAAAAAGCGAGAAAACATTTAGCTTTGCTCCGCCGGCTGAGATGCAAGCACCGGTTCAACTTCCACGCCCGGCCGCACTTTCTGAAGCCCCTCGGTAATGACCTCTACGCCCTCTTCAAGTCCCTTGGTGACAACGAAATTCGTCCCGATCTGCTGACCGAGTTCGACGTATTTCTGTTCGACCTTCTTGTCCGCCGTAATGGCAAGCGCAAATGCACCCTGCTGATCTCGCTGGATCGCGGCCTGGGGCACCACAAGCGCAGTTTCGGTATTCGGAGCTTCGAGCAACACGGTGACATAGGTTCCCGCCAGAAGACGGACGTCCTTGTTTTCAAATTCTCCCCGGAACGAGATCGTTCCGGTCGCCGTATCGATTTCATTGTCGATATAGACGATCTTGCCCTTTTCTCCGTAGTTGTCACCGTTCGGCAGCACCAGGCTGATAGACGGCGCTTCCTCAGGAGACAAATCCGCAGGGCTGATGTCGTGTGTCTTAACGGCGTTAAGATACTGCGCTTCGCTCACGGAGAAATTGACATAGACCGGCGCCAGGCGGATCAACTTGGCCAGTGCATTCGTGCTCGGACCGACCAGTTCACCGACACTATAGGTGCTTTTGCCGATCTGGCCGGGAAAAGGTGCTGAAATGTCGGTGTAGCTCAGGTTCAGTTCTGCCTGCTGCAATCCTGACTGGGCTGCTTCCACGGAAGCTTCCGCCTGTTGTTTCTGGGCGAGTGTCGCTTCATAGGCAGCCTCGGAAACATGCCCTTTTTCCAGAAGGTCCTTGTCGCGTTTTTCGTCCGCCGCCTTGAGGGCTGCATCAGCCTTTGCACTGGCAAGATCCGCCTTCGCCTTGGTCAGCTGCGCTTCGTACTCGGCCTTCTCGATCGTGAACAGCAAATCGTCTTTCTTGACAAAGGAGCCGTCAGGAACAGCCTTGTTCTCGAGAAAACCACTGACGCGCGCCACAAGGTCAACCTGGTCAACAGCCGCGATCTGCCCGACAAATGTTTCGCTTTGGCGCACATCCTGAGATGCTACCTTGGCGACTGTGACTGAGGGCGGAGGCGCTGCCGGGGCCTGGGCCTGCTTTGAATCGTCCGAACAGGCTGCGAGAAAGCTCAACGCAGTTGCTGCTAGAACGAAGCGGCGTGGAAATGGGGCAAAACGCAAAAATGGCATTCGAGAACTCCGCTGTCAGACCTGTGGGTCGCGCGTTTAATCGGAGTTCACTATAAAAGGACTGATTGATTCAACAAGCGAATTTTCTCGTTTGAAGCCTGTTCGCAGCCAAGAAAATTACCCTGCGTTTTCAATCCTCATGACCGGTTCGGTTCTTTTGCGGATGTTCTTTGTAACAGCCCGTCTACTGTTTGCTTTCAGGTGAAAGAATCAGTGTCAGGCCCAAAAATTGATTGGCCGGAAGGATCTTTGGCTCCACTACCTTGGCTGAAGTTATCTCGATAGCGGCAATCTGCGGCAATCTCCCTTGAAGCGCGTCAGCGGCATCCTCGCCAACCAGTGCCCGAAAAGCGTCCGGATTGAGGACAGAAATATCGCCTCTTGGTGTTTGAACCTCAAGTCCAAGGCTGGTCGCTCTCATTTCGCGTTGACCGGTAAAGCCGCCGAGGAATTCATGGTGGTCTGAGGGGTCGCCGGCGACCAGGAATACGGTTTTGATGTCCCTTGCTCCGTTTTCATGTTTTTGAAATGCCGGCTTCCAAAAGTTTTCCGGATACTTGTTGTGGCAGGTGAAATAGCCGATCCCCGGACAAAGCGGATCTTGAAGAATGGTAAGATCGAACGCAACTTTCGCGGTTTTTCCATCCGGCAGGTTGGCGACACGTTCAAAGGAGAACGGATCAAAGAGTTTCAACCCCGCCTTCTTGAAATCTTCCCGGTCCTGAACAGCATCATGGCTCTCCAGCACCAGCATGCTTGCCCCTTCCCGGTTTTTCAGGAAATCCCTGTTGAAAGCGCCGAAAGAAAATGCCGTACCATTGGTCTCTGCAATCGCCTCCGGTTCCTTGACCGTCAGTAGTTCGATGAAAAACCCGTCGAGTTGAACAAGCCTGTTCGCAGTGCCCCAGGGATGCTGGTTCTCAGGAGTGACCGTAAATCCTATGGCCTCATAGGCCCGGCCGGCTGCCTCGAGATCGTTTACCGCAACGACGAGATGATCAAGGCCACGCACCATGGGTGTTCCTTTCGGGGTTCGAGCGTCAGACCAGACGGCTCTGCTGCAACGCTGCGCCGATAAAGGACGCGAACAAAGGATGCGGGTCGAATGGACGTGACTTCAGTTCCGGATGATATTGAACTCCGATGAACCAGGGATGATCCTCGATTTCAACTGTTTCAGGCAGAACACCGTCCGGCGAAGTTCCGGCAAAGATCAGGCCACAGTCTTCCAGTTTCTCACGGTAGCCGATATTGACCTCGTAGCGGTGCCGGTGACGCTCCGATATGTTTGTGGCCGCGTAGATATTCGCAATGCGGGACCCTTGCTTCAAAGCGGCGGGATAGGCTCCGAGCCGCATTGTGCCGCCAAGATCACCGTCTTTGTCGCGGACCTCCATTTCATTGCCTTTGGTCCACTCTGTCATCAGGCCGACCACGGGTTCAGTTGCTGGACCGAATTCGGTTGAATTTGCCTCTGAGATACCGGCCATGTTGCGTGCAGCTTCGAGAACGGCCATCTGCATTCCGAAACAGATGCCGAAATAAGGTATCTTGCGGGTGCGGGCAAAATGCGCGGCTGCGATCTTTCCTTCCGCGCCGCGTTCACCAAATCCACCAGGCACAAGAATGCCATGCACGCCTTCCAGATAAGGGCTCGGGTCTTCCTTCTCGAAAGTCTCCGATTCTATCCACTCCAGATTCACCTTGACCCTGTTGGCGATACCACCGTGGACCAAAGCCTCGATCAATGACTTGTAAGCATCTTTCAGGACCGTGTATTTGCCGACAATCGCTATTTTTACCTCTCCTTCCGGATTGGCAATAGCGGCAGAAATCCCTTCCCAACGATCCAGAACCGGCGTCGGGGACCCGGTCAATCCGAATGCGGCGAGAACTTCGTCGTCCAGCCCTTCCTGATGGTAGGCGATCGGCACGTCATAGATGGACTTGACATCATAGGCCGGAATAACGGCGCTTTCGCGCACGTTACAGAAAAGAGACAGCTTCCGTTTTTCCGTTTCCGGGATCGGCCGGTCGCAACGGATCATCAGGATATCAGGTTGAATGCCGATCGACCGTAGTTCCTTGACCGAGTGCTGTGTCGGCTTGGTCTTCATTTCACCGGCACTGGGTATGTAAGGCATCAATGTCAGGTGCACATAGACTGCACTGCCGCGCGGAAGGTCATTTCCGAGCTGACGAATCGCTTCAAAATACGGCAGTCCTTCGATATCGCCGACCGTGCCGCCAATTTCAACGAGCACGAAGTCGTAATCCTCGTTGCCGGTCAGGACAAAATTCTTGATCGCGTCTGTGACATGCGGAATGACCTGAACCGTACCGCCGAGGTAATCTCCGCGCCGTTCCTTGGCGATTATGTCCTGATAAATGCGACCGGTGGTTATATTGTCCTGCTGGTTTGCCGGACGTCCCGTGAAGCGTTCATAGTGACCGAGATCGAGGTCCGTTTCCGCCCCGTCGTCAGTCACATAGCACTCTCCGTGCTGGTAGGGGCTCATCGTCCCCGGGTCCACGTTCAAATAAGGATCGAGCTTGCGCAAACGAACCTTGTAGCCCCGTGCCTGGAGCAATGCGCCCAAAGCAGCAGAAGCAAGACCTTTTCCAAGCGAGGAGACCACGCCGCCGGTAATGAAAATGTATCGCGCCATGGACCAATACCATATCCTTGCCGAGCGCCGTTTGGCCACTCGGGAGTTGCGTTCTTAACACATAAAAATGCCCTGCGAGACAGGCCGCAGGGCAGATATCGATTGAAAGGCCCGGAGGCCGCCGGAGCCGCTTACTGTGCGGCCGGGACCTGTGGACCGGAAGGTTCGCTCTGCTGTTTCAGCGAATCAAGGATACCACCGGAGCCACCGGTCGTGCCCTCACCCGTGACCGGGGTGCCATCGGATGCCGCCGGCGAGGCGTCCAGAATCGAAGAGGGGCTGTCTTCGTTCTGCGCGATGAGGCTCAATGTGAGCGATGTGGCAAAGAAGGCCACAGCAAGAACTGCCGTCGCCCGCGTCAGAACATTTGCCGTTCCACGACTGGACATCAGTCCTCCGCCTCCGCCTCCGCCAATGCCGAGCGCTCCGCCTTCGGAGCGCTGCAGGAGGACAACAAGCACCAGGGCCAGGACGACCATAAGGTGGATTACGATGACTACGGTTTCCATCGAGCGCCATTCTGTATTGAATTCAGGTTTGGCGGCCTTCTACACCAGACGCCGCCAGCTTTCCACCCTTCAATTGAGCCTTCGTCACAGAAGCTTCAAGAGCTTCGTGATCACGAATAAGCGTCAAGGATGCCCAGGAAGTCTTCAGCCTTCAGGCTGGCACCACCGACAAGAGCCCCGTTGACATTGGAAACCGCCATGAGTTCAGCGGCATTCGCCGGCTTTACAGAGCCGCCATACAGAAGGCGCATCGCTGCCCCGGCATCTGAGAATCTGCTCGCCAGATTGTCGCGCATCGCCTTGTGCATTTCCTCAACATCCTGGGCAGTCGGCGTCAGGCCTGTCCCGATTGCCCAGACGGGTTCATAGGCAATGACCGTGTTTTCCGCTGTTGCTCCATCAGGTACGGAATTGTTCAACTGACCTTGAACGATTGACACTGCCTGCCCTGCCTTGCGTTCGGCTTCTGTTTCACCAACGCAAACGATTGCGACCAGTCCGGCCCGCCACGCTGCTTGCGCCTTTGCGTTGACAACACCATCCCCTTCACCGTGATCGGTCCGGCGCTCCGAGTGACCGACAATCACGGCAGTGGCACCTGCATCCTTGAGCATCTCGGCAGAAATATCTCCGGTATGTGCGCCGGATTTTTCTCCGTGGCAGTCCTGGCCGCCAACCAAAATCGCGCTCCCTGCGGCGATGTCGGCCAGCGCCGGAATCAGCGTGGCCGGAGGGCAGATCATAATATTTGCGCTATCGGCCAGAGTATCGGTCAATCCCGCTTTCATTTTATGAAATTCGGCCTGGCTGGTCCTTAGACCGTTCATTTTCCAGTTCCCGGCCAGAAGCGGTTTGATCTTCACGCTCATTTGTCTTCATCTCCCGCTGATCAACATTGATTTTGCGCCTATAGAGCAGAAGCTTGCGTACGTTGCAATCACTCAAGGTCGTGGAAACCTGTTTCTGATCTGAACTTTATGCCGGGCCGCCTTGCGGCGAGGCTTCCACGTCATTATGATCCGCCCGCTCCGGTCGCGGCAGGTCCTTCGGCCTGACGTTGAGAAACGGCTGATGAAAAGAAAAGAACACGGGAGTCGTCATGCTTGACGCGCTGCGCAAAGGCGCCGGTACCTGGCTTGCCAAACTGTTTATCGCACTGTTGATTTTTAGTTTCGCCATTTGGGGCGTAACGGATTTTCTGCAGGGTTTCGGTCAGAACACGGCGGCCAAGGTAGGTGACACGGAAGTTTCGCTCCTTGAATTCGACCGCACCTACAGGCAGGACCTCAATCGGCTGTCGCAGCAGTTGCGCCGCCCGCTCACGCGCGAGGAAGGGGCTGCGCTTGGCGTTCCCCAGCAGGCATTGGGCAGGTTGGTCGCAGAAGCTGCGCTGAACAATACAGCTCAGGATCTGCAACTTGGCATTTCGGACAAGCGGTTGGCCGCTCTCATTCAGGCCGACCCGGCATTTCGCGGGCTCAGCGGCACATATGACCGCAGCAGACTGGATCAGGTCCTCCGGGCAAATGGTTATCAGGAAGACGAATATGTCGTGCAGCGCCGCAAGATAGCGGAACGAAATCAGCTCGCTGAAGCTCTCGCCGGCAACATGAACGCGCCAATCAGCTATCTCGAGGCCTTGTCTGCATATCAATCCGAGACCAGAACCGTAGATTTTCTTCTTGTAACTCCCGAATCTGTTGGCGAGATCGAAGATCCGTCGCCAGATATTCTCAACGCGTATTTTGAGGAGAACAAGGCTGGCTTCAGGGCACCGGAATACCGGGAAATCAAGTTTCTGGCGTTGACCCCGGAAACCCTTGCACGGCCCAATGACGTTGTTGAAGAAGACGCCCGCGCCGAGTATGAACAAAGGGCATCGGACTATTACCAGCCTGAACGCCGCAAAGTTCTCCAAATGTCGTTCCCGTCCAAGGTGGCCGCGGAAGAGGCCGCCTCCGAATTGGCCGGCGGCAAGACATTCAGTGAGCTGATGAGCGAGCGCAACCTGACGAACAACGACGTCGCGCTCGGCGTAATGGCAAGAAACGACTTCCTGGACGAAACCCTCGGGAGTGCCGCATTCACACTTGAAGAAGGCGCCTCGAGCGGTGCGGTTGAAGGTCGGTTTTCGACTGTCATCCTGAACGTTGAGGAAATTCTGCCGGAAAGCACTCGTCCTTTTGACGAGGTAAAGGACGAAATCATCCAGGCGCTCGCCACCGAGCAGGCCGAGCGCGAGATACTCGACCTGCTGGACGAAGTCGAAGACGCGCGCGCCGGCGGGGCTCTGCTGGAGGAAATCGGCGAACGCTTTTCATTGCCGGTCGTGTCGGTTGAAGCATTCGACCAGAACGGGAAGTCCAGTTCCGGTGGCGACGTAGACCTGCCTGCTGCCGACGGACTAGTCGCCGGAACTTTTGAAAGCGACATCGGGATTGAAAATGATGTCCTGCAATTCGGAGAGCAGGGATTTCTCTGGTACGAAGTGGACAAGGTCATTCCTGAACGCGACCAGACGCTCGATGAAGTCAGGAACGAAGTTGTTTCAACCTGGAAATCAGACGAGATGACCAGGCGGCTGAACGAAACGGCGTCCGACTATCTGACCAAGCTGAACAACGGAACATCTTTTGAAAATCTTGCCGGGGAAACCGGACTGGAAGTGAGAACGGAAGAGAACATTGCTCGCAATGCCCCGTCCGGCTATTTCAGCCAGGAAGCAATTTCGCAGGTCTTTGGTGGTCCGGTCGGTACAAGTGCGGTGGCAAATTCGTCGGACGGGAACACTCGTCTGGTATTGAAAGTGTCCGCGGCCAATGTACCTGCCTTCGATGCCGCATCGCCGGCCATTGGGGCGCTCGACGAGCAACTGTCTCAGCAGATGCGTGACTCTCTCATTGGTCAATTTATCACTGACCGCGAAAATGAAGCTGGCGTCGAGATCAACCAGGCAGGCGTTGCCCAGGTGATCGGCTTGACACAAAACTGATTCTGGTACGGATGAATAAACACCATGACTGTGTTCAAGGACCTCATAGCCAAAGTCGCTGATGGTCAGACACTGACACCGGATGAAGCCCGGCAGGCATTTGAAGTCATCCTCTCCGGGTCGGCCACACCGTCACAGCTGGGCGGCTTCCTGATGGCGTTGCGCGTACGTGGTGAAAGCATCGCCGAAGTGACGGGCGCCGTTGCGACGATGCGTTCAAAGATGCTCACCGTCAAAGCACCGGCAGACGCAATCGACATTGTTGGCACCGGTGGAGACAGCTCGGGCAGTTACAACATCTCGACATGCACCGCAATCGTGGTTGCCGGTTGCGGTGTACCTGTGGCCAAGCACGGCAACAGATCCCTGTCTTCAAAGTCCGGGGCCGCAGAAGCTCTTTCCGAACTGGGCGTTAATATCGACATTGACCCGCAAAAGATTTCGCACTGTATCGACAAGGCAGGCATCGGTTTCATGTTTGCGCCACTTCATCACGCGGCGATGAAGCATGTTGGTCCGACCCGCATGGAGCTCGGAACACGGACAATTTTCAATCTGCTCGGGCCGCTCTCGAACCCGGCAGGTGTCAAGCGACAGATGGTCGGTGTCTTCGCAAGAAAATGGGTTGATCCCGTGGCACAGTCTCTCAAGGAGCTCGGTTCTGAAACAGCCTGGATTGTTCACGGGTCAGACGGCATGGACGAGATAACGACGACGGGTCCAACCTTTGTCAGCGAATTGAAAAATGGCCAGGTCCGGTCCTTTGAGATTTCACCTGCAGACGCAGGTCTGCCTCTTGCGAAGGCCGAAGAACTGAAAGGCGGCATGCCCGCGGAAAACGCGAGGGCGTTGCGCGACGTTCTTTCCGGTACGAAGAACGCTTATCGCGACATCGTGCTTTTCAATTCTGCAGCTTCACTCCTGGTCGCCGGCAAGGTCGGTAGTCTGAGCGATGGGGTTGAAATGGCCGCCTCAAGCATCGACAACGGTTCGGCGGCCGACACCCTGGAAAAGCTGGTCGCAGCGTCGAACGGATAGGGCCATGGCTGACATTCTCCAGAAAATCGAAACGTACAAGCGCGAGGAAATTGCGGCAGCGAAGATTGCCGTGCCGCTTGACGATCTCAAGAGCCGGATTGCGGACCAATCTCCTCCCCGCGGTTTTCAGGCTGCCATCGAGGCAAAAACCGGTGCTGGCGAATATGCTCTCATCGCAGAGATCAAGAAGGCCAGTCCTTCAAAGGGCTTGATCCGTGCCGACTTTGATCCGCCCCTTCTGGCGAAAGCCTATGAGCAAGGCGGAGCTGCTTGCTTGTCGGTGCTGACAGACGCCCCTTCCTTCCAGGGAAAGCCTGAATTTCTGACAGCTGCAAGGAATGCCGTATCTCTTCCGGCACTCCGCAAGGACTTCCTCTATGATCCCTATCAGGTCTTTGAGGCACGGGCATGGGGTGGCGACTGCATCCTGATTATCCTGGCAGCTGTCGACGACGACACCGCACGAGCCCTGGAAGAGACTGCCTTCGGCCTCGGAATGGATGTCCTGCTGGAGGTACACGATCAGGAGGAGTTGGAGCGGGCACTCAAACTGACCTCGCGGCTTTTAGGCATCAATAATCGTAACCTGAAGACCTTTGAAACCAGGCTTGAGACCAGCGAGGAACTGGCGTCTCTGGTTCCCTCAGAGCGTATCATTGTCGGCGAATCCGGCCTGTTCACGCCGAAGGACCTTGAACGGATGAACAAGGTCGGAATAACGACCTTCCTGATTGGCGAAAGCCTGATGAGACAGGACGATGTTGCTGGAGCGACCAGAAGCCTGCTCGCCCGATCATCTTTGCCCGAAGCGGTTTGACATCCATGTCAGATAAAGACCCCAAGCTCACGCATCTGGATGAAGCAGGTGCCGCCAATATGGTCGATGTCTCGCAGAAAGAAGCGACACACCGGACTGCGGTTGCACGCGGAACTGTCTCGATGCGGGTCGAAACGCTTGAACTCATTCGCTCCGGCAACGCAAAAAAGGGCGACGTGATCGGCACGGCGAGGATTGCCGGCATTCTGGCGGCAAAAAGAACTCACGAACTGATACCGCTCTGTCATCCTCTGATGCTGTCGAAGGTCAAGGTCGATATCGAGGTTGACGACCACCTGCCTGGCCTTGTTGTTACGGCAACCACGAAGGTAAGCGGACAGACCGGCGTCGAGATGGAGGCTCTCACCGCCTGTTCCCTCGCCTGTCTGACGATTTACGACATGGCAAAGGCGGTCGACCGCGGCATGGTGATTGGCGACATCCGGCTGGTTGAAAAGGCTGGTGGAAAGTCTGGTCACTGGACGCTTGAAAAAGATGGCAGCGAAGGCGGAACCTGATGAGCTTGATGCCGGTCGCCGAGGCACTTGAAAAACTTCTTTCCGATGTCGATGCACTCGATACCGAATTTGCGGGGCTTGATCAGGCAAACGGGCGTGCCCTGGCGGAAAACCTCCTTTCCAGGCGCACACAGCCACCTTTTGCAGCCTCTGCGATGGACGGGTACGCAATTCGTCACCTTGATGTTGCCGGCGGCGGAGCGCAGCTGGAAGTTATTGGTGAAGCACCTGCAGGTCATGGCTACACCGGCTCCGTCGGCATCGGCCAGGCGGTTCGTATCTTTACCGGGGCACCGTTGCCGGACGGAGCTGACACGATCCTCATCCAGGAAAACGCAAACCGGCAGGAGAGCCGGATTTCCGTCCTTGAAATTCCGGACAAGGGGGCATTTGTGCGTCCTGCCGGACTTGATTTTCAAAAGGACCAGGTCCTTCTGACTCCGCCTTTGAAACTGACTTACCGGCACTTGGCGCTGGCCGCGGCAATGAACTATCCGCTGATACCGGTCGTGAGACGGCCAAAAGTGGCAATCCTTGCGACAGGTGATGAACTTGTCCGCCCCGGCGATGAACCGGGACCGGACCAGATCATCGCGTCAAATCATGCCGGCATCGCAGCCATGGTCGAAGACTGTGGCGGGATTTCCCTGGACCTTGGTATCTCTCCGGATGATCCGGTTGAACTTGCCGGTCATGTACGCAGGGCCATAACGGCAAGGGCTGACATCCTGGTGACACTTGGCGGCGCGTCGGTCGGAGACCACGATCTGGTTCAGGAAGTGCTCGGGCGGCAGGGTATGGATCTTGCCTTCTGGCGCATTGCGATGCGCCCGGGCAAGCCGCTCATGGCAGGCAAACTTGGAACAACCAAGGTTCTTGGGCTTCCCGGGAACCCGGTTTCAAGTCTCGTCTGCGGACTGTTGTTCCTGAAACCGCTCCTCCAGAAAATGCTTGGCTACAGTGCCGACACAACGGCCCCCAAACAGGCAATTCTCGGACAAGACATTCCGGAAAACGACAGGCGTCAGGACTACATTCGCGCAACACTGCACGAAGACCCGGACGGCAGGCTTGTTGCGACACCGTTCACCAAGCAGGACAGCTCCATGCTTGCACTGCTTGCGAAGTCGGGAGCCCTGATCATCAGGCCACCACACGCACCTGCGCAAAGTGCCGGCTCGGGAACTGAGGTCCTCGTCCTTTAGAAATCGGAGAGGCAAACGGAAGCGGTTGGCTTCGCCAACGATCGACAGGCGGGAAATTCCCGCAAATCACCGCTCCCGCATTGCGTGCGCTATCTGATCCGTGACCGGCTTGACGAGATAGCTCAGGATCGTTCGATCACCCGTTTGAAGAAATGTCTCGACAGGCATTCCGGGAACCAGTGTCTGCGTTCCCAGTTTTTCCAGTTCCTTGTCGGCGATGATGAGCTTTGCCGTGTAATAGCTCATTCCGGTTCGCTCGTCTTCAGTCAGGTCGGCCGAAACCGTCAACAGTTTTGCACTCAGTTCCGGAGTTGTTCTCTGGTCGAAACTCGGGAACCGGATCCTCGCTTCCTGACCGGGTGCCAGCTGATCGATATCGACCGGTTGAACCTGGGCTTCGATAATCAGCTGGTCTTCGCGTGGAACGATGTGCATCACGGTCTCACCGGGTGCGATTACACCGCCGATCGTGTGTACGGAAAGCTGATGCACAAAACCACCCCGCGGTGCGACGATGTCGACCCGGGTCAATTCGTCTTCTGCGGCGATCTTCTGCTCTTCCAGCTGAGCAATGCGCGAGCGGGCCTCCTGCAGCTGTTCCAGAACTTCCGCCCGATAGGATTCCTCGATCTGGAGCATCTGGATCTGGCGCTCGCTGATAGCCTCCTTTGTTCGCGCAATCTGCGCGATCAGGTCACCATACTCGCCTTGCAGGCGCGCTTTTTCACGTTGAACAGCCGTAACACGGCTTTTTGGAACAAGATTTTTTTTCAGCAGTCCTTCAAGGTCAACAAGTTCTTCTGCGATAAGCTCGATCTCGGTGTCCTTGGCCGAAACCTGCGCATCAAGCCCACGTGTCTGCTGGTTGAACTGCCGGATCTGCTCTTGTAGCTGGTTCTTCCGGCCGTCCTTGGATTTTTGCCGGGCTTCCAGCAGCAATTGCTGGCCACGCTCGATATCTCCCAGCGTTTCAATGCGGTCTCCGGACCATGAAATCGCCTGTTTGTCATCCCGCTCCGCTTCCAGGCGAAGCTCCTGCGCCGTCAGCTCCCTCAACTGTTTGGTAATGACGGCAAGGTTGGCCCTCGTGACGGTATCATCGAGACTGATCAGAAGATCGCCGGATTTGACGACATCGCCGTCCTTGACCTTGATTTCGCTGACGATCCCGCCCTCGCGATGCTGAACCTCCTTGATATTTCCCTCTACGACCACCGTGCCGGAGGAAACCACCGCACCCGAAATCTCCATGAATGTCGCCCAGCCACCGATGCCAACGACCACGAACATCGTGACCAGCACCGCAAAATAAAGATGACTGCGAACCGTCTTGCTCAGGGCCTCATCCGCCGGGTTGCTCGGCGACGCATCGTTCTGGGTGTTCGCATTACTCATTGGGCAGCTCCTACTCCCTGGCGTACAGGTTGTACGGGTTGAACCACCTGCCTGAGAACTTCTTCCTTGGGACCGAAGCCCGCCATCTTCCCGTCTTTCAGACAAAGGATCTTGTCGACAGTCGCAATCGCGCTCGGTCTGTGAGCAATGACCACGACAATCGATCCCTTTTCACGCATGGCCTTGATCGCGTTTGTAAGAGCGCTTTCTCCAATGGCATCAAGGTTGGAATTCGGCTCATCCAGAACCACCAGGAACGGATTGTTATAAAGTGCCCGGGCCAGGGCCAGCCGTTGGCGCTGCCCGGCAGACAGCGACCTGCCACTGCGACCGATCATCGTGTTGTATCCCTCCGGCAGCGCGACAATCATGTCATGCACATCCGCGAGTTTTGCCGCCTCGATAATTTTCTCCGGTTCTGCATCTTCCCTGAATCGCGCAATGTTTTCTGCAACCGTCCCATCAAACAGCTGAAGATCCTGTGGAAGGTATCCGATGAATTCACCGCGCTTTTCGTTGTCCCACTGGGCGAGTTCGGCACCGTCGAAGCGGATCACTCCCTTGAGCGGCAAGGTGACACCGACCAGGGCTCGGGCAAATGTCGATTTGCCTGAACCGGACGGGCCGATCACGCCAAGGCCGTCGCCTGCCTGAAGGTCCAGCGTCACATTTTGTACATACGGCATGGTTTCCCCGAACGGGCCGCAATAGACCTGTTCGACGGTGATGCCTTTTTCCGGTTGCGGCAGGTCCATCTTGGTTTCTTCCGTCTCCGAGACCTGAAGAATTTCCCGAAGGCGCCGCAGAGCCTGACGACTTGCAACAAAACCGCGCCATTGGGCAACTGCCTGCTCGATCGGTGCCAGGGCGCGCGATGTCATGATGGATGCCGCAATCATCACACCGGGTGTGATTTCCTGCTGAATCGCAAGCCAGGCTCCGACGGCAAGGATCGCTGACTGCAGAATGAACCGGATCGTCTTGATGGTGGTGCCGAAGATCCCTGTCGTGTCCGCAGCGCGTCTCTGTGTGGCAAGATACTCGGAATTTTGCGCGTCCCACTTTGCGGTGAGCGTGTTCTGCATGCCCATTGCAGCCACGACTTCCGAATTGCGTTGACCGCTTTCAACCGCGGCAGATCGACGACCGGCATGACCCGCCGCCTCTTCAGTCGGCCTCCGGGACATGAATTCATTGAGGCCGATCAGCACCGAGATGATGACGGCACCGGCAAGTCCGACGAGGCCCAGAAGCGGATGAAACAGAAACACGATACCGAGGTAAAGTGGCAACCAGGGAATATCGAATATTGCCGCGGGACCGGGGCCGGAAAGGAACTGCCGGATCGTATCAAGGTCCTGAACAGGGCGAAGACGCGCTGCCTGGCGTCCCAAACGAACGGGCAGACTGTTTGAAACCTTGTAGACAATGCCTGACAATCTGGCGTCAACGCGCTGACCGAGACGAGAGAGGATACGTCCCCGGACACCTTCAAGAATTCCGTAAAAGATGTAGAGCACTATCGCAAGTGCGCCAATGACGACCAATGTGGGCACGGAACCGCTGGCAAGAACCCGGTCGTAGACCTGCAGCATGAAAACGGGACCGGTCAGCATCAGGATATTGATGACGAAGCTGACGACCGCGACTCCCCAAAAGGCAGAACGAATTGGTCGGAATGCAACAGAAACGGGATTGTCCCGCCCAGTGCTCGATTTGGGAGCACGCTGATTTGTTCCAGCCATCTATACCTCTATCCCGCCGCTCATTGCCTTCGGGCACTATGCCAACCAACACTGAAGGTCAAATTAATCCAGGCGTGTGCCTAGATGTCCAATATGTGCGTTTTTGGGCTTCACTAGTCTTTTTTACCCGAGTTTCAGTGCTCTTGTTAGCATTTAGAAGACGCTGAAACTGTGACCTCTGTCATACATAATTCGGATCTCCACAACTCTAATCTTGTGTCGATTTGATATGAAAAGTTTTGGATAACGGACCAATCAACATCAAAAGCCCGGCTTGTAGCAAGCCGGGCTCTCAACTTCATGACGACTTGGGCAAACCTCTTACCCAGCAGCTTTGACGGCGCGTTTTGCCATGACCGTGACGAGGTTTGCGCGGTAGGCTGCCGATCCGTGGATGTCGTGCAGCATGGAGCCGGCGTCGACCT
>NZ_CXWE01000008.1 GCF_001404515.1 Roseibium album | reverse complement strand
ATAGAGTTCGAACGACAGCAGAAAATGAAAGCCGAGGGCGTCTAGAAAACGCGGGGCTATTCAAGTTGATATGACCGTCCAAAACGAATTGTCCTGAAGATTAGAAATCATTGAGTAAGCCTTAGTCAAGGGGCTTTAGCTCACATTCTCTTTTGCGATTTGGTCCCTTTATTCTGCACACGACTTCGGCTCAGAGTAAATAACCTTTTCGTCGAATGGCTCCTAAACCTCAATCGGAATCTCTCTCGCCATCCCAAAGCTCATCGTGATTGCGGTGGCAGTCGGTCAGGCCATCCTCGAAGAATTTCTCGTAATAGGGAATTTCGACGTGATGCACCTGTAGCCAGACGCCAGGCACGTGAATGGCTTCGCAATGAGCCGGGAAGCGACCGTGGGTGTCGTAGATATAGTTGCAGACATCTCGGGCGCAGTTGATCACGTCCTGATTGTATTCGGCAGCTTCCTGCAGGTAGCGTTCGCCAAAATCACCCTTGTAGATCTTCTTGAAAGTGTCCCTGTCCTGGTAGACGCCACCGTCTCCGAACTTCCTGGCAAGCACCGCGTCGACCGCATCGCTCATGTTGGCATAGTTGGGCGGGCACTTGGCGACGATCAGGTCTTCGCCATTGTGGCGCAGGGCGACGGGATGGGACCTCAGATTGGCAAAACGCGGCAAGGGGACATGCCAGCGCAGAATGTCCGGCAGCCGCCATCGGGGTATGTGATGGTCAAATCCCAGCATGGGTCCGTACCGGTCGCTGAATTTTGGATCGCCCGTCAGAACAGGCGGACTGATGGTGGCGTGTATCCAGGCACCAAGTCCCATGGCCTCGGCCACGAGAAACAGGTTCTGCAGGAGGAGGGGTGCTTCCAGCTGGGTTCTGAGAGACCCGATCACACCGAGTGGAACCTTGATGTCATCATTCAGGAACTTGCGGCGAACCCAGTTCTTGACGCCGGCGGAAAAGTAAAAATTCCGGTCGTCTACGAGCGCCGGTCTCGAACCGTCCGGCTGGGTCAGAAGATACATCAGGCCGTTGATATATTGATGCGAAAGGTCGACGACCGGGACCAGGATCGTTGTCCCCGGCAGATTTGACAAGAGGCGGTTGGAATCCAGATAGGCCGGAAAGTTGCGCCCGCCCTGTTCAACATCCAGCCGCTTGTCGAGCAAACGGACTTTCGCCTGGTTCGCGCGCTCGATCAGCAACTCGGGCGAAAACGGTTCGCTGCTTGGCGGCAACTGCCTGAGGAAATAGGTACCACTGTCGTTGATCAGGAAAAAATGCGTTCCCTGTGCATTGTCGGGGCTTCCCGCGGTTCGTCCGGTCATGGTGAGGTTGGGTTTGGCCATGACCAGCCGACCGGTCTCGGGGTCCTGGAACGGCCGGTCCGGCATCGTCAGACCCGTTGCGCCGGTCATGGCAATCAGGATGGCTTCCTCGAGATCGGACAGGGGTTTGGGCTCCTGACCGGAACGGTAGGTCATCGATCCCGCGGCGACTTCCTCCACGCCGCGTGGAACCCTGTGGGTTCTGCGGCGCCAGATGGTTTCCAGCAACGGCCGCGCGAGGAGGTCTGCCAATCCCTTGTGAATATCCGCCTGCTTGTTCATCTCAGGTCTCCGTTACTTTGGCCGGTACTTGGACGATCGCCCGCACCAGGGCCGCGCCGACAAGTGTGCCGGCAAAAACAAAACCCAGGATCTGGATCGCGCCCCCTCTCAGGATGACAAGGGTCAGGGCGAAGATTAGAAAGGCGAGCAGTCTGGCGATCAGTTGGAACCAGAAGGACTGCATTCTGGCTGGCAGCAGCCAGATCATCAGAACATCGAGTGTCCAGACGCCGAGCAGCAGGAAATTGCCGCCCGCGATCAACGTTCCCTGTTGTACGAACGTATCGGCTACACCGTCGAAAATTATGAAGATCGCCCAATAGGCATGCAGCACGAACAGCACCCAGGCACCTGTCCAGAAAAGATAGGCCAGATTGGCGACCGTCTGGCCGGCGGTCCTGATAAGCCACAGGCCAAGCGCCGGGATCAGCAGGAATGTGGTCGCCCAGATGGTCAGCCTTGTGCGACCCATCTCAAGGTCACCATCCAGCTCCGGCGCAATCATGCACCAGATGATCAGAAGGCCTGCCGATAGGTTCACTATGGTGATTTGCGCAAGCGTCAGCGCGGTAGGTTTGTCACGGGTCATGGCGGACCTCACAGGGTTTTCAGGTATGCAAGCAGGTCGGACAGGGCAGCCGGATCCCGCTCCGGGTCGTCAATCGCCCACGGGTAGTTATGCCCCGCATTCGAATTTCCCGGTGCTGACGTCTCGAACAGGAAGTAACGCCGGCTGTCTTTTGCCGATGGGCTGGCAAATCCTGCACGGTCGGTGTCGTAGGTGTTCCAGCCGCGATAGAACTGGGCCCGCCTCGGCTCGAGATTGATAAGCTCTGCCAGGGTCAGAATGCTCGCATTGTGCAGGAACGGTGCTCTCAAAAAGGCGCCGTCGACCGGCCCCGCCACGTAGCCGCGAATGGCCAGATTGTCGGCGTCCTGGGGTTGAGGATGAACCTCGTCGCGAGCGAAGGCGAAGGGATGCTCCTTCGGAAAATAGGCGTGGAGCGCATCCGGCATCTCGCCATAGTGGCGGAACATGACCCGTTCGGGGTCGGTGCCGATTTCAGACAAGGGGATCACTTCATGCGTTCTTTCGCCCGGTTCCCACCCTTCGCCGGATCGGTCGCCGTGGCAGGACATGCAAGAATTCCTGTAGACCTGCCGTCCGCGCTGCACGGCACCCGGGTCGGGTTGCCCGGCCTCGGGAAACAGGTCCTGGAATTTGGGTGGTGCCAGCGAAATCGTGTAGGCGATCGCTTCGCGAATATTGTGCACGATCTCGGGGTGGGCGAGGTTGACCTCGGTCGCGCCGGCCGCGACGGCAGCAAGCGAACTGCGCGCTTCCACATTCGAAACAGATCCGTCGAACTGAGCCCGTTCGCGCCAGCCCTGATTGTAGATTGTCGCGATCTTGGAGTGGATCGGCAGGTTGTTGGCCGGGTAGTGCATCACGTTTCGAAGCAACGTGCGAAAGGCCAGTGTTCGGGTCGGCCCTGTGGGAGTGACATCTTCATCTCGCGAGCGGCCATAGCCGTATGGCTCGTCAAATCGCTCGATGTTTGCAAGAAGGCGTTCCCGGATCTGACGGAGCCACAGGCCGGTCATGATCCGTTCGGGCAGGCTGAGGCTCTTTCCCGTCTTTTCCTCGTAAGTGGCCATGATTGCCGGCACCGTCAGCCGGAACGGGGCGTCTTCCACCGGTTCTCCAGGAGCCGTCGGCATGCGTTCGATCAGCGACGACTGGAAGGCATCCAGCCACGCGAAAAGGTTGATGGAGACGCTTCCGGGGCCAAGCAACCGAACGGGTTCTGCGCCATCGGACGTGCTGAATTCGGTTGTGTGGCAAAGCGCGCAGGTAAGCGCGACGAACGGCACCGGCGATGGGGCCGCCGTCTGCGGCCGGTAGTTGGTCGTGGTAAACCCGACAGGAAGGCCGTCGGGATTGTCCGGATCGTCCAGAAATCCGAATTGTTCCACCCAGGTGCCGGCCTCCTGGCCGCCAGGCTGGAAATGATGCGGAAACAGATCCGGCAGGACGAGCGCCACGGGCAGCGGCATGACTTCGGTCCCGATCGTGCCATTGCGAAACGCCTGAGGCGCATCCCGATAGATCGGCTTGGCCCAGCCTCGTTCGATGTAAACAAGGTAGCCGGTCGCCAGAACGGCGATCAGAATGGCGATGTTCAATACCCAAAGGGCGACCCGCCAGACATAGTTGAGACGAGGGACGGAGACTGGCATGAGCTGTTCTCCTCAGGTCTGCCGAGGGCGCCAGGGCGCAAAGGCACTTTGTCCCGTGGGCAGGACACTCGCAAATTCAGGGAAATGACGCAGGATAATGCTCGTCATCGTATTTTCCTGAACCCAGGCAATTCCAAGCGGTGAATAGATTTCTGGTCGGAAATCGACAGTCAGGAAACGGTCGGATTGCAATCTGCGGGTCGCCATCAGGATGAAGATCCGGAAGGCGGTGTCGGAGAAGCCGAAACCCGGTGGTGGCGTTTCCGCAAATAGACCGACCATCGTGTCGACATTGTCGAACGAGCCGTAGATGTCCTTGAGGAGCCGCACATCCTCGCTGTTCGCCGTGATGTCTTCCCATCGCCGGATCGGCGACTTGTGAAGTCCCTGACGAAACTTGTTGTACCGCGGTATCCCTCGCGAGCGCTCCCGCACGAGATCGACGACCGACAGGTCTATGATCTCGGTCTTGAGGTCCGGCGATGTACGGGTGAAGTGCTGAAGCGACCTGGGATAATTGTGGAGCGTGATCGCACCCGGATGTGAGTTGCCCATCGAATAGAGCACGTCGGACAGCCCGACCCTGCGCATCACTTCGTCCGTCCTGATCCCCTGGATATCATTGAATTCCAGTTTCTCCCGGAAACCGCCGGTCGCGGAATCGTAAATATGATAGTCGTCAGGCAGAAGCGGATGCAGCCGGTAGACCGTGACAAAGTCTTCGGTCAGGCAATATCGCGCGTTGTGATGGTCCGGAAGCGTTTCGGGAATGCCACGCAGCGCGTGCGCTTCCTGAAGCCACAGACCCATCCGGGTGAATGCCCCGCCCGGACCGGACCAGTTCGCATTCAGGGCGACATCGATTTCCGGAGTTGCCAGGATGGCGGGCGTCCATTCAGCCGTATGGATCTTGGCAATCAGCGCGGAGATCACCAGCCTTGCTGTCTGATAGACCCGCTCGTCGCTCCAGGTGCTGTATTCACGCCGGAGAGCGTCACAAACCGAATTGTGCTCACGGGCAAACAGCGTGTGTAACGCGGACAGGCCAAGCCACCAGCTCTCGTTAAAGCCTGTAACTTCCATGCCGAGATTGTTTTCCGGCAGATAGCCTTCCTCCAGACGCAGCATCGGTCCGGTGCCGTCGCGCAAGCGTGCGGCTTTCTGTAGGCTGCTGCCGTAAATCTCCGATCCGTCCCACCAGTGGGAAACGGTATTTTCAAACGTCAGTTTCTGATCATCCGAAGTCCCGATGGGAACATCGCCGGAGATCCGCATGACGGTCTCTTTCTTACCCTTGGGCGTGTTTTTCCATGTTTCGCCCTCGGGCATTGGCACCTGGATGTCGTCTTCCCCGAATTTACGGCGGCTGTGCTGAACCCAGTCATGGACCTGGAACTGGATCCAGGCGGCTGCTATCACGTTCAGCGAAGTCGCCGGTATAAACGACTTTCGATAGAGCAACTGCTTGCTGACTTCGACCGGGTTCGGCGTATTGATATCGTCCGGGCGCGGATCAGGTGGCAGATTGCGACCGAACACGGCCTTGACCTTACCCATGTCCGGAACGCCGAGGTCGTTCTGCGTTCCGTCAAAGGACCTGCGGTCCCAGGCCTCTTCCGGTGTCGGGTTCCCGGGCTGCGTCGCTTGCGGGTTCGGTTCGACCGGTTCGCGGTCAATCAGGTTTTCCCGGCGCAGCTGATGACGCAGCAGGGACAGGTTCAAAAGCGCCAGCAGATGCGGCAGACGGTACCAGGGTCGCCAGCGGTTGAGCAGCCCGAAGGCGCGTTCGAGTACTGCCGTGACAATCCGGTTGCGCAGCGGAACTGGTTCGTAAAACCGTTTCCGTGCACGATGGGCAGCGCTTGCTGCGTAAACGGCCTTGCGAGCGCGGTTGAGATTTCCGAGTGGACGGAATTCAGGTCGGGTGTTCCATGGGTTGAAGGCCAGTCCGTCGATCTGAACGGCTTTGTCCTGCGCTTCCAGCGTGGTGACGTCCTGCTCGGGCACGGTCAGGACGGCGACGACTATCGGTGCCGATCTGTCTTCAGGCCATTCCGAAGCAGCATCCTCGACCGGTGTGATCTCCTCGTTCACGAAGCGCTGGACGCAAAATTCCCAGCTGGCGTCCCCTTCACTTACCAATTGGGCGATTTCGTTCCGCAGGTAATTTGGATTGTCCGGGACTTCAGTATTGCCCTCTTTTACGGCAGCACTGTTGGCAGGCCGGATAAAGTATCGCACGGGACCGGCGTCACCCCAGAGCGCCGCTCCGCGGCTCCAGAAGCTTTCCTCCGTCAGCGAATGGACGGGACGCTTGGTGCCACCTGAAACATTGCGAAGCATCCGAATGGCTTCCCGCGGACCGACCGCGAATACCAGCTTGATGACACCGACAATTCGGTTTCCGGCCATGGCGGAGGCAAATGCGATGAACTGTTCGGCATCACGGGCGTGCGGAACGGGAAAATTCGTCATCAGGAGGTCCTGGACACCGGCGCCGGTATCCACCCTGAGCGCCGCACCTCGCAGGTCACGATCGCTGTCCGGCTGGTGCTGGCCGCTCGCGTTGGACAGGCGCAGGACAACAGGCAGTTCCGCACCTTTTTGCCAGTGGCCCACGGACAGATCATCCGGCAGGTCTTCGGAAACCTTGAGCACCGCATTGTCAATCGCCAGAAGTGCCTTGGCGTGTTGCGCGCGATCGATGCGCAGCGCACCGGATCTGCGACGGACCTTGTCCTGAACTTTCAGGATCGTATGGGCGAAGCGCTCGAAGTCCTTGCGCTCCTGGTCGGCTCCGTTTCTTTCGCTCCTGTATTTCTCCCACTTTGTAATTCCAACAATATTGTCAGTAATTTCAGGTTTGTTTTCGTCGTCTGAAGCCAACATACACGCGCCCTCACAACCAAAAAGAGAAAAAATTGAAATGTTCTAAAATAAAGCAAACTGTATATTGATATTATATTGCTGAATTTTGTAATTTTCAACGCGGCTGTTGAGGTGCATTTGAGTTTTATTGTCATTACCTTACGAAATGGCGGCAACCTCTTTAAACAAAAGGGAAATGTCGTGCCTTGATTGTATCGAAGATGCCTTCGGCCTTGTTATCCAGCGACAGGCGGGTATACGACCGCGCTGGCGAAAGCATGGTGTGATTCCGCCTACAACCTGTTCATCGCCAGGCAAGGGCAGCGTCTTGGAGAGAGGCCATGCAGGTATCTGCTTCTAGTGAGCGACCGATTTCGAAAAGACATTGATGATCACGACGCCTGCGATGATCAGGCCGAGACCGACAAGGGCGGGAAGGTCCAGTTTCTGATCGAATGCCAGCCAGGCAACCATGGTGATCAGAACGATTCCGGCACCCGACCAGATGGCGTAGACCACACCGGTGGGTAGTACCCGGATCGGGTAGGACAAAAGCCAGAATGACAGACCGTAGCCGGCAATCGTAATGAGCGACGGCACAAGACGCGTGAAGTTTTCGGTTCTTGCCAATGCGGAGGTCGCGATGACTTCTGCCAGGATGGCGGCACCCAGGAACAGGTAGGTTGCGATCGGGCTGGCGGGCATGTGCGGCTCTTTAACTTGCAAAAGGAGGCGAAGGGCTACCGAAACGGACCGAAGTCGGTTGGCAGGAACACGTGCGGTTCAATCCGCTGTTTGTCACGAGAATGCTCCCTCGCGCAATATCCGTGTGAATTTTCTGCCAGCTCCGGACGCTGCCGTCGGTGGAGTTTGACATCATCGGGGACGGATAAAGTTGGGGCGGCGGCGAAGACCGGAAGCCTTGCAAAGTCAGGCTTTTCTCCCGAACGGATTTGCCGGGTGCTCCAACGCAAACCCGGTTGACGTTGTCTTCCGCCAAGGTAACCGAATTGATGTCAAGGAACCGGTTGAGAACACAATGACTTGAAGCGGCCATTAATTTGCCGTTTACCATAATATTGTTCGCTTGAACTCTGCGTTGCGTATTGAAGAGTGCCCTTTCGGTCCCGGATCCGGGGTCAGATGGCGCGAAGTTGCAATGTTGAACTGGATTGTCCGCTCGACCGAGCGCAAAGGGAATTGAAAATGGCATCAAAACTGAGCCGCCGTCATTTGGTTTTTGCAGTTCCGTTTCTGTTGGCGGCCTGTCAGGGCAAGCAGAAATCGACTGTTCAGGCGGGTCTGACCCCTCTTTCAGACGGAACACCGAATTATGCGTCCGCCTACGCGCCGGTCCGGGATGGTGGATTTTCACTTCCGGGGATCGACTATCAGTCTTTTGATCCGAAATACCTGCGGCAAACGGTGTTTTATCCAACCAAATATCCTGCAGGGACAATCGTCGTCGATCCGAAAAAGAAATTCCTTTATCTTGTTCAACCCGGCGGGCGCGCCATCCGCTATGGCATCGGTGTCGGGCGCGCGGGCTTTGCCTGGAACGGGGAAGCGGTCATCCGTTTCAAGCGGGAATGGCCGAAATGGTTCCCGCCCGACGAGATGATCGAGCGTGACCCCAAACTGGAAAAGTATCGGGACGGGCAGGAGGGTGGACCGCGAAACCCCATCGGTGCCCGCGGGCTCTATCTCTGGCAGGGCAACAAGGATACGCTCTACCGCATCCACAGTACCAACCAGCCGAGCAGCATCGGGACCAATGCGTCCAGCGGCTGTATCCGCATGTGGCACCAGGACATTATCGATCTTTACAAGCGCGTCGAGCTCGGCACCAAGGTGGTTGTGCTGAGCTGAGTTTCAGACCGCTCCGTCCATTTGCACGTCAAAGAACGTTTCGGGACTGTCGGTTTCCGCAAGCCGTTTACCGTCGATAAGCCAGAAACGTGTGCCGACATTGCGCACGAAAGTTCGGTCGTGGCTGACAATCAGCGCTGTGGTGTCGTGGATGAGCAGTTCCCGCTCAAGCGCTTCCTGGCCATCGATATCGAGATGGTTGGTGGGTTCGTCGAGAACATAGAGATTCGGCTTTGAAAGGCGCAGCAAAAGCATCGCCAACCTGCTGCGTTGTCCTCCCGAGAGAATGGAGATTCGTTTTTCCTGCAGATCGATATGAAGGCCTGCTTCGGCCAGGAGCGCGCGTGCTCTGTGGTCGCCGACATCCGACATCTCCGTCACCGCGGACATCGGGCTCTTGAACCTGTCGAGCTGGGAAAGGTTCTGATCGGAAACACCAGGGATTGCAGAAGGGGCAACGCGGATATTGGCAACTTCGGCATCAAGTGCGCCCGTCACCAGCGACAGCAGCCGCGTCTTGCCGGTACCGTTCGCGCCAAGAACAACGACCCTGTCTCCGGGGTTGATCCATAGCGGTGGAAGCTTGAACAGCGTACGGCCGTCCGGAATTGTCACGGCAGATTCGGCAAGGCTGACCAGGGCCTTGGCGTGCGCTCCTGAGTTTTCCAGGCGGATTTTTCCTGCAGATTGATGCCTTTCAGCGGGTCGGGCCGTATCTTCTATCTTCTGGGCACGCTCGTTCAGCTGTTTGGTCTTGTTAAGCAGCAGATCAGACCCTGAATTGATGCCGATGTTTTTCAACTTCGCAGCTTTGCGGCGGAGCTGGCTCGCCTTGGCGAAGTCGTTCTGAAACTGACGTTCGGCAGCGCTATCCTGTTCAGAAAGGCTTTCGCGTGCCTTTGTGTAAGGCAACGCGAAGACATGCGATTTTTCGCGGCGCAGGAAAAGGGTCCGGTTGCAGACCGCATCCAGAAATGCCCGGTCGTGACTGGCCACGATCATCGGTGTGCTGCGCGCGACGGTCGAAATCCAGGTCTGCAGAACCCCGATGCGGTTCAGATCCAGGTGGTTCGTCGGTTCGTCCAGCAGAAGCACATCTGGCTCACTCACCCAGGCCCTTGCAAGCAGCGCAACCCTTTGCCAGCCCCCTGACAGTTTGTTCAGGGGACGCCTCCAATGAATCTCCGGAACCTCCAGGTCATTCAACGCGATATCGGCACGCCAGCTTTCCGATTCGATCTGCTCGGGATCAAGAGCGGACAGGACCGCATCAAAGAGCGACAGTTCCACAAGGTCGTCTGGAACATCCTGTGTAACAAGTCCGACCTTCGTCCCCCGCGCAAGGATGATGTCACCCTGTGTCGCCTCGGTCTCACCGGCGATTATGCGGAGCAGAGTGGATTTGCCTGTCCCGTTTGCCGCAACGAGACCGATCCGCTCACCTTTGCCAAGGCTAAGGTTCAGGTTTTCAAACAGGGGTGTAGAGTAAATAACGCCGAGATTGCGCAGATTGATCAGGGACATGTGTCACAACTTTCGAACCGGGATTCGCAGCAATAAAGCTGCCTTCTGGGCAGATCGTGGTGACTTGAAAAACTGTCCTCCGATCAGCCCTACAAACGCATTTGCAGGGCCTGGACAGGACCTCGGGTTCGATCATGGAAGCGGAAATACGTCAAATGATCCTCCCTTGGTTCGTGTGGACTGTCCGGAACGCTAGTTCGGTCTTTTCGTCAAGTCAATCATCCCGGCAACCTTTTGACCTCTTTGAGGAGACCGTCAAGCCAGAGGGGCGCCGGGCGCGTCAGGGAAGGTCAGGCCGGCGCGAACATGTCCTGGAATTTGTCCCGCAGGATGTTTTTCTGAACCTTGCCCATGGTGTTGCGCGGCAGTTCATCAATCACGATCAGCTTTTTCGGGTGCTTGAATCGCGCCAGCGAGGTCTTGACCGCTTCGTGGATCGACTCGATATCCGGGGCCACGTCTTTCTCCGGCACAAGCACGCCCAGCACCGTTTCGCCAAAATCCGGATGAGGAACACCGATCACTGCGCTTTCCGCAACACCGGGTTGATCGTCCAGGACAAGCTCGATTTCCTTGGGATAGATATTGTAGCCGCCGGAAATAATCAGGTCCTTGTTGCGGCCAACGATGTGAACATATCCGTCCTCGTCGATCCGCCCGAGATCTCCTGTGATGAAGAATCCGTCGCTACGCAGTTCGGCAGCGGTTTTTTCCGGCATCTGCCAATAGCCCTTGAACACATTGGGGCCACGCACCTCGATCTGGCCGACGTCGCCCGGAGGCAGGGTTGCACCGCTCTCCGGATCGGTGATCTTGAGTTCCACGCCGGGAAGCGGAAAGCCGACGGTTCCGGCGCGGCGCTCGCCATCATAGGGATTGGACGTGTTCATGTTCGTTTCGGTCATGCCATATCGTTCCAGAATACGATGACCCGTCCGGTTTTCGAACTGGACGTGGGTTTCGGCCAGGAGCGGAGCGGACCCGGACACAAATAGACGCATGTGAGCCGTCAGTTCCCGGGTGAACCGCGGGTCGTCAAGCAGCCGGGTATAGAATGTTGGAACGCCCATCATCGCGGTCACGTCCGGCATGTGTGCGATGATCTGGTCCAGGTCGAATTTCGGCATGAAGACCATGCTCGCCCCCGATGCCAGGACGACATTCGTCGCCACGAACAGCCCATGCGTGTGAAAGATCGGCAGTGCGTGCAGAAGAACATCGCCTTTGGTGAAACGCCACTCCCCGACAAGGGTCTCGGCATTGGAAAGGAGATTGTTCTGCGTCAGCATTGCTCCCTTGGACCGGCCCGTCGTGCCTGAAGTATAGAGAAACGCGGCAAGGTCGTCGCCTGATCGGTCGACAGTGGCAAAACGTGTCGGCATCTCGGCGGCGCGCGCGCTCAAAGAGCCTGTTCCGTCCGGATTCAGCGTTTCGATCTTCGCGTTCAGTGACGCCGCGACCGGCTCCAGAGCATCTTTGCTGCGGCCATCGCACACGATCAGCGAAGCACCGCTATTGTCGATGAAATAGGTCAGCTCATCGACCGTATAGGCGGTGTTGAGCGGCAAGAACACCAATCCCGCCTGGGCGCAGGCGGCATAGAGCGCGAGTGCTTCCGGCGATTTTTGAATCTGTGCTGCGACCCGGTCACCGGCTGTCAGCCCGATTTGCGCAAGTACATTGGCGGTTCTCGCAGCCATTTCCAGGAAATCCTGATGCGTGATCGTGCTTCCGTCCAGCAGGTGGAGAAACGGTGTCGTCTTGCCGGCATGAACGCCAAACAGGCTGTCAAAGAGTGGATTAGGCATCGGCGTTACCTTTGCTTGTCTGTTGGAGCGCAGCGGATCTGGCTAGTGACTTGACTGCATCCGCGGCCATCACTTCCTGCGTCGTTGCAAACTTTTCGTGGTTTTGAGCGACTTTGGCGAGGTCGTAAAGATAGTTGACCATCGTTCCACCGGATTGTGCGCGGCCCTTGTCCGACGTGTCCGCATCTGGATGGACTGCATGAATGATGGCGCCATTGCCAAGATGAAATCGGGCGACGGGGTCGAAGGGTCTGGTGCCCCTGGACTTTGCATTCAGCAGGTAGTGGGCCGCCGTGGCCTTCATCTCTTCCGGCGCGGCAGCATGCCACTCGACGCCTTCGCGTTCCAGCCATCTCGTAAGTCCTGGAATGGGTGACAAGGTCACGAAGGTCTTCAGTCCACCGAGTTCGGCGGCCAGATCGGAAGCGACCTGTTTGATCAGTGAGTTGCCGAACGAAATATTTGCCAGGCCAGCCTGGCAATTGGATATCGAATAGAAAACAGCCGTATCGGCGTCTTCGGCCGGGTGCGCTTCCCGGTCCTCCGCCAGGAGAGACTGTATGGAGTTTGCAATTCCCTTGGTCAGAGCGACTTCGACGAAGATCAGCGGCTCATCAGGCATCGACGGATGAAAAAAAGCGAAGCAACGCCTGTCGGCCGGTTCCAGGCGGCGGCGAAGATCATCCCAGCTATGGATCGCATGAACCGCTTCATAAGCGATGATTTTTTCCAGGATATGGGCCGGGCTTTCCCAGTTGATGGGCCTGAGAACCAGGAACCCGCGGTTGAACCAGGATGCAAACAGGTGCCGCAGATCGAGATCCAGGGCATCGAGTTCGGGATCCTTGTCGCCGAGCCTCAACAGATCCGCACGCATGTTGACGAGTGTGCCCGTTGCTCCCGGCACCCTGTTCAGGCGCCGGAAGAGTTCCTGTCTTCGAGGTTCTGAGGCCGTCATGAAGTCCCGGTAACTCGCCTTGCACGGGTTCTTCTCATAGGCATCCAGTGCGGTTCGCACTTTTTCCGGGTCAATGTTGAGCCTGCCGGCGACTGTGCGGAAGAAGACGAGCTTGTCTTCATCGTTCAGATCCTCGAAGCCCGACAGGATGTCCTGCGCGAGCGCCAGTCCCGACGTTTCACCCGCCGAGCCGACCAGATCGCCAGCCAGTTCTTCAAGTGGCCGGTCATTCCGCAGATATCGTGCGGGTTGCCGGTAGCGACGCTCGAAGACGGTGGACAAAAGGTCGGCGAGCAGTGTCATACCGCCGCCCCCATGATCACGTCGGGAAGCCAGGTCGCCAACTCGGGGAAAAGGCAAAGGAGAATGATCGCCAGGACCATGCACCCGACAAAAGGCAGGGAGCCGGTCAGGATTGTCTTCAGGGAGATATCCGGCGCAATGCCGTTGATGACGTAAAGGTTCAAACCGACGGGGGGAGATATCAGTCCGATTTCCATGTTGATAGTCAGTACAACGGCGAACCAGATCGGGTCGAAACCGGCTGTGGTTATGATCGGCAACAGGATCGGAGCGGCCATCAGGATGACGGCAACCGGCGGCAGGAAAAAGCCCGCGATCAGCAGGAAGATGTTGACGGCACCCATCAGGATCCAGCGGTTCACATCAAGGGTCCCGATCCATTCGGCGATCGACTGCGTGATGAACAATGAGCTGAGCATGTACGAGAACACACCGGCCGCGGCGATGATGAAGAGGATCATCACCGATTCCTTGGTGCTGTCGCGCAGGACCACCCAAAGCGCCTGCGGCTGCCAGAGCTTGTAGATGATCATGGCGATCAGCAGGCACAGGAGAGCACCGACTGCTGCGGTCTCGGACGGGGTCGCAATACCGCCATACATGGCATAGAGCACGCCAAGGATGATGGCCAGAAACGGGAGAACGCGCGGAAGAATTTCAAATCGTTCCGCCCAGCTGTAACTGCCCGCACTCAATTGCCCGCCGTCACCGGATTTCCAGGTCGAATAGAGTGACCAGGCCATGAACAGGCCGACCAGCATCAGGCCCGGGATTACGCCTGCCAGAAACAAGCGGCCGATCGAGGTTTCGGTCGCAATGCCATAAACGATCATGGTGACGGACGGCGGAATGAGAATGCCAAGCGTGCCTCCCGCCGCAATGGAACCGGCAGCGACACCATCCGGATATCCGCGCTTGCGCATTTCCGGTATGCCCATCTTGCCGATGGCTGCACATGTTGCCGGTGAAGAGCCGGACATGGCTGCGAAGAGCGCGCACGCGCCGAGATTTGAGACGACCAGCCCACCCGGGACCCGTGTCAGCCACCGCTCGAGCGCCTCATACAGATCTGCACCTGCCCTGGTGGACGCGATTGAAGCGCCCATGATGATGAACATCGGGATCGATAGCAGTGCAAAGTTGTCGAGCTTGCCGAAAAGGATTTCCGGCATCAGTTCCAGTGAGCGGGGGCCATCGAAAATGATCAGGAAACCGGCGGATACGATCAACAGTCCAATGGCAACGGACACACCGGAAAAGAGAACCAGAATGGTCGCAATGGCAACGATTGCGCCAAGAAGAAGAGGGTCCATCGCCGTTACTCCAGGCCAAACGGTTTGTCTGCTCCGGTCAGTACGGCCACCAGGTCAGCGACAAGCTGCAGCAGGAGGAGGCCGAAACCGATCGGAAGGGCGAGATAGGGGATCCAGAGTCTGACGCCCCAAACCGTGTCGGAACGCCAGCCGCGATCCCAGGCGAAATGCCAGTATTCGTAACCATACCAGAGCATGATCGAGATTATGACGATAGACAGCGCCGATGTGAGAATGGCGAGCGCAAATCGTGCCCGGGGTGGAAGCGAAAGCGGAATGAGGTCGACATTCACATGACCTCGCAGGCGCTGCACATAGGGCAGCCCGATCAACGTTGCGGAAATGACAAGATAGATCACGGCCTCGGTCTGCCAGACGGTTGAGGCATTGAGTACCCATCGCACGAATATCATCTGGCAGGTAATGGCGACGGCCGCGACGATCATGGTCGCGGAACACCAGCCTGCCAGGGTTGAGATGGCTGCAACGGCGCGCAGAAACGGGTTGTTTCCAGTGCGCGCGGCAACAGCAGAGCTATGGCCGGCCATAACCGACTCCCCCAGATCCGGGATTGAAAGAAAGGGCGGGCGGCCTGGGCCGCCCGCAATGCCGTTATTCGACAGCCAGAGCCTTGTCGAGCAGATCCTGTCCGCCCGGCACTTCCTCGACGAATTTCTTGTAGGAAGTCTCCATGGCCAGCTTGCGCCAGGCTTCGAAGTCCTCCGGGCTCATCTCGGCGATATCAACCCCGGCTTCCTCAAAGACCTGAACCGAGGCGGCGTCCTGTTTCTTCGCTTCTTCCAGATAGAACGCCTCGGCCTTCTCGGCTCCTGCCAGGAGCGCTTGCTGCTGGGCTTCGTTCAGCCCTTCAAAGCTCGACTTGTTCATCAACAGCGGCTGATACATGAACCAGAGCGCGACGTCGCCAGCAGGTGTATAACACTTCACCTGTTCGTAGATCCGATAGGAAACGAAGGACGAGGACGAGGTGTTGGCCGCCTGCAGAACACCGGTTTGCATGGCGTTGTATATTTCGGACGAGGCCATCGAAGCGATGGACGCACCTGCTCCGGCGAGCATCTGTTCGAATGACTTGCCGGCCGCACGGGTCTGCAGGCCTTTGACGTCATCAGGGCTCGTGATGCACTTGTCCGTTCCGGCAAAGCCACCGGCGAGATAGCCGTGGACGAGAACCATCACATCGTCTTCCGCCATTTTCGCCTCAAGGGCGTCCATGAACGGCGAGTCGCTGAGACGGGCTGCGTGATCGTGGTTTTTCACGAGGCCCGGCATCAGGGTGAGGTTGTACGCTGGCTGCTGGCCACCGGCGTAGCTCAGCGGGAACACGGTCATGTCGAGTTGACCGCGGCTGAGCGGCTTGTATTGCTCACGGGGTTTGAACAGTGACTTCGATCCGAAGATCTTGATGTTCAGGTCGACATCCGCCGCTGCGACTTCATCGGCAACGATCTGTGCCACCTGGTGGCGAACATCCTTGTTTGACCATTGGTGCGACAATCGTAGTTCTGTCGCGTTGACGATCGATGCAGAACTCATGATGGCAAGGGCTGCCACCGCACCTTTCATAAAAGTTTTCATAATTTCCTCCCGAAGTGTCCGCCCGGGAGGCTTACCCGGGTGGATGTGGCCAATCTAAGGTTGGTTTGTATTTTTAGTCAACAATCTTGTATACAAAAAATTCGAATTTGCGTTTCAGAAGGGATCGAATTACAAGAAATGTCATGGAACAACGCCGCGCCGACAACATAGCTGAAGCGCTGGAAGAGCATATATTCAGCGGCTCTTTCCAGGACGGGGATCGCCTCGATGAAGTCAGGCTCGCCGAACAGTTCGGTGTCTCCCGCACCCCGTTACGCGAGGCCTTTCAAAGACTCGCGCTATCCGGCCTGGTCGAACTGGTGCCTCGGCGGGGCGCATTCGTTCGCCAGCCCGGACCGATCGAGCTGATGGAAATGTTCGAGGTCATGGCAGAGCTTGAAGCCGTGTGCGGACGCCTGGCGGCGATGCGGATATCGGAAGAGGCACTGGACGATCTTCGCGATGCGAATGCCAAGTGCCAGAAAGCGGTCGATGCCAGGGACACGGACGGCTACTACACCGAGAACGAACGTTTCCACAAAACCATTTACAGGCAGTCGGGTAATCGTTTCCTGGAACAGGAAGCGGCCAAACTGCACAAACGTTTGAAACCGTTCCGGCGGCAGCAATTGAAGTTCCGCGGCCGGATGGCCCAATCCATGGCCGAACACGAGGCTATTGTCGATGCATTGGCCACCGGCAAGCCGGAGGAATCCGCCAATGCGCTACGCAATCATGTCGCGGTTCAGGGCGAAAAGTTTCACAATCTGATGGCAAGCCTGAAAAGCAAGGCAGAGTGAAAATTCAAGGCGCAGTCTTTGCAAACGCTGGCGGATCAAACAGGCATACGTGATTTTTCAGATTGACCTTCCAGTGACTGGAAGCCCTAACTGACACCTGCAGTCAACTTGGAAAGAGTATCCAGATCATGCAGGAAACCGTTGCCTCAATTGTCCCAACAGAGGAAAACCGCGAGGCCACCGACCCGGTCTGCGGCATGACGGTTGCGCTCGGCAAGGGCAAGCCGACACTTCGCTACAAGGGTGAAGACTACCACTTCTGCAATCCGAAATGTCACGACAAGTTCGAGACGGACCCTTACTTCTACCTGTCAGGCAACAATCTGAAAAAGAAGGAGCTGGAAGCCGAAAGATCCGCGACCGGCGCTCTTTTTACGTGCCCGATGGACCCGGAAATCGTGCAGGAGGGCCCGGGCACATGCCCGATCTGCGGCATGGCGCTCGAACCGATGAGTGGTGTCTCAGACGAACCCAATCACGAACTCATCGATTTCACCCGTCGTCTCTGGGTCAGCGCGTTGGCTGCCATCCCCCTTCTTGTCCTGACCATGGGACCCATGGTCGGCGTGCCGGTACGCGACTGGATCGGGGAAGGCTTTGCAATCTATCTCGAGGCGATTCTTGCCACACCCGTTGTGCTTTGGGCGGCCCTGCCGTTCTTTCAACGCGGCTGGACTTCGCTCGTCACACGTCACTTCAACATGTGGACGCTGATCATGATCGGTGTCGGCGCCGCCTATCTTTATTCCATGATAGCCGCTTTCATGCCGTTCCTTTTTCCAGACACCCTCAAGGGTGCAGGCGGACATATGCCGGTCTATTTCGAGGCGGCAGTGGTGATTGTTGCGCTGGTTTTCGTCGGTCAGGTTCTGGAATTGAATGCAAGGGAACGCACGGGTGACGCCATTCGCGCGTTGCTTGACCTTGCACCGAAGACCGCTCGGCGGATTGTTGCTGATGGCGACGAATATGACGCACCGCTTGAAAACATCGTGGCCGGCGACAGGCTGCGTGTCCGGCCCGGTGAAGCGGTTCCGGTCGATGGAGTTGTACTGGAGGGGGGATCATCGGTCGACGAGAGCCTGGTCACAGGTGAACCGGTTCCGGTCGCAAAGGAACCTGGCGACAGGGTCACGGGCGGTACACTCAACAAGACCGGTACCCTTGTCATGGAAGCGCAGCTGGTCGGCGAAGACACGATGCTCGCCAAGATCGTCGACATGGTGGCTTCAGCACAGCGGTCCCGCGCACCCATCCAGGGTCTTGCTGACCGCGTGGCGGGCTATTTCGTGCCGACTGTCGTCGGTGTCGCAGTGCTGGCGTTCTGTGCCTGGCTTGTATTTGGACCAAGCCCGTCACTGGTGCATGCCGTAATTGCCGCCGTCTCCGTCCTCATCATCGCCTGTCCCTGTGCGCTCGGACTGGCAACGCCCATGTCGATCATGACCGCAACAGGAAGAGGTGCGCAGGCGGGCGTCCTCGTCAAGACCGCCGAAAGCCTGGAACGTCTTGCCGAGGTCGATATGATTGTTGTCGACAAGACCGGAACGCTTACGGAAGGTCGTCCGGTGGTAAGCGATATTCTTCCCAATGCCGGTGTCACGGAAAATCATGTTCTGGAACTGGCCGCAGCGCTCGAAAAAGGGTCCGAACACCCCCTGGCCGAAGCCATCCTCGATGCAGCTGGAGAACGACAGCTCGACATTCCGGTGGCAAACAGTTTTGAAGCGGTGACCGGCAAGGGCGTGACCGCAAAAATCGGCACCAGCCGTGTTTTCCTGGGAAATGCAGTTTTTGCAAGGGAGACCGGTGTTGATCTCGACGGACTGGACGAACGTGCTGAGGAGCTTTCCGAACTGGGCAGGACCGTCATGTTCCTGGTTCAGGATTTTGGGGGGCAAGCCTTTCTTCAAGGCCTGATTGCTGTCTCCGATCCGGTAAAGCCGAATGCCAAGGTGGCTATCGCTGCACTCCATCATGATGGCGTGAAAATCGTCATGGCGACCGGTGATGCACCGCAGACAGCTGCGGCCGTCGCTGCCGTTTTGGGAATTGACGAGGTCCATGCCGGCGTTTTGCCGGAAGGAAAGCAGAAGCTTGTCGAAGACTTGAAAGCCGGTGGCCACACGGTCGCAATGGCGGGAGATGGCGTCAACGACGCCCCTGCGCTTGCAGCCGCTGACGTCGGACTGGCTATGGGCACAGGCGCAGACGTTGCGGTTGAAAGCGCCGGTCTGACATTGCTCAAGGGAGATCTTGAAGGGATCTTGCGCGCACGAACCCTTGCCCGTGAGACCGTGAGGAACATCCGGCAGAACCTCTTCTTCGCCTTCGCCTACAATACTGTTGGAGTTCCCGTCGCTGCAGGCGTGCTCTATCCGGTTTTCGGAGTTCTGCTGTCGCCCATGCTGGCGGCGGTCGCCATGAGTTTGTCTTCGGTCTCCGTGATCAGCAATGCGTTGCGCTTGCGCACCCTCAAACTGTGAGGACACCCGGATGAATATCGGAACAGCATCTGAATTGAGCCACCTGCCGGTCAAGACCATTCGCTACTACGAGGAGATTGGCCTGATCGAACCGACACGTAGCGGCAATGGATACCGGGATTTTTCGGAAGTGGATGTCCAAAGACTGAAATTTCTTCAACGCGCCCGTGGGCTCGGGTTTTCGATTGAGGAATGCAGGGATCTTCTGTCGCTTTATGAGGATCGCAACCGGGCAAGCGCGGACGTTAAGGCCCTGACGCGCGCCAAGATCCAGGAAGTGGATCGAAAGATAAGCGAGCTGAAATCGCTCAAGCGCGTTCTTGAAACGCTTGCGGAAGCTTGTCACGGCGACGACCGACCGGACTGCCCGATCATTGATGATCTTGCAGGCAAGAGTGATCTGGATCAGGACTGACGGAGGCGCGAGAACATGAAACGTATCGGAACCGGAGTGGCCGTCGCTGCACTGCTTGCCGCAATACTGGCGGGGGCTGTTACCTGGCGCTCGCAATCTGTTGAAGATGCGCGGCCAGCCGAAACAGGTGCTCCTCTTGTTCAGGTGACGGAACCGGAGCTGTTGCCGGTTGCCTTGGAGGGACAGTCTGTCTTCCGCGCGAATTGCGCTGCCTGTCACGGAAATCTCGCAGATGGACGTGAAGGCTTGGGGCCGCCTCTGGTCCACAAGATCTATGAACCGGGACATCACGGCGATGCAGCCTTTTTTCTGGCAGCTGCACAAGGTGTCCGGTCACACCACTGGCCGTTCGGCGACATGCCGCCTGTTGCGGATGTAAGCCAGGATGATGTGCGCAAGATCGTCGCCTATGTGCGTACGCTTCAGCAGGCGAACGGTATCTATTGAAGAGGAAGAGCTTGATGAAACCCAGTCATGTTTTGTGGACGATCGCGGCCGGCATTGCAGGCCTTGGAGCTGCCTGGGCCCATGGCGGAGCCACGGGGATCGTCAAGGAACGCATGGATGCGATGACGGAAATCAGCCGCAATGTCAAACTTGTCGGCCAGATGCTGAAAGGCAACGCGGCCTACGACGGTGTTGAAATTGCGCGTGCAGGTCAGGCGATAGCCACTCATGCAGGTGACGCGATGATCAAGCTGTTTCCCGAAGGCAGTTTGAAGGCGCCATCGGAAGCCAGCCCATCGATCTGGAATGAATGGACGCAGTTCTCCGGGTATGCTGACAGTCTGCAAACATCGGCGCAGTCCCTGAAGGGACTTGCAGAACAAGGCGCGGATCAAAAAGCCGTTGCGGCCGCCTTTGGGAAGATGGCAGGAACCTGCAAAGCCTGTCACGAGGCATTCCGCATAAAAAAATAGTTTCTGTCGCCAATTACGCCGCGTCTTCAGCGGTTGACTTCAGCAATCTGCTTGCCACATGGGGCAGCATGTTTTACCTGACGGTCAAACAAAGCTGATAAACAAGCTGCAACGGCACGGCAACAGGAGACAGTTCGACATGACCATCCGGTACCACAAGGGGGACCTTCCGGATCTGAAGGCCTATGAGGCGGCGGAAGCGGTTGCGGTCGATTCGGAAACCCTGGGCCTCAATCCGCACAGAGATCGGCTTTGTGTCGTCCAGCTTTCCTCTGGGGACGGAACCGCGGATGTCGTGCAGATCGCGCGCGGCCAGACTGATGCGCCGAACCTTGCCAGGCTGTTTACCGACGTGACGAAGCCCAAGATTTTTCACTTTGCCAGGTTTGATGTTGCCGTGTTGCGGCACTATTTAGGCATCGAGGTCACACCTGTCTGGTGCACAAAGATCGCGTCCAAACTGGTGCGCACGTATACCGATAGGCACGGCCTGAAAGATATCACTCGCGAATTGCTGGGTGTTGAGCTGTCGAAACAGCAGCAAAGTTCGGACTGGGCCGCGGAAAACCTTTCGGATGCGCAACTCGCCTACGCCGCATCGGATGTATTGTATTTGCATGCATTGAAGGAAAAGCTGGAATTCATGCTCGAACGGGAAGAACGTGGGCACATTGCAAAGGCTTGCTTTGAATTTTTGCCGGTTCGTGCCGAACTCGATCTCAAGGGTTGGGACGAAAACGACATTTTCGCTCATTCCTGACCAGGGCGAGTGGTTGCCGGGGTTCTGGCGGCGTCGCTCTTTTGGAGACACCATTGACAGTCATCAGCGAAGACACGGGACAATCGGTCCCGAAGCACCAGTTCAGCCGTGCACAGCGGGCCGCCCGCAGGCACAGCATTATGGTGCGCGTTTTACGCTGGCTGTTTCCCGGAATCGGCCTGTTGATCCTGGCCGTCATGGTCGGGCTGGTGGTCTTGTTCAACGTATTGAGCGGTTTTGGTGCGGCGAACATGATGCTGACCAGTGACGGGCTGGTGATGGATCATCCGGAATTGTCCGGTCATGACGGCGAGCGTTCCTACAAGGTGACCGCGCGCCGCGCGATCCAGAGATTGAGTGATCCGCGTATCATCGATCTTGAGACGATTCGCGCCGATATCGTGCTCGACGAGGATGAGAGCGCTGAAATCATTGCGCTTAAAGGCACTTACAACAATGCGGCAGAGACCTTGCGTCTTTTTGAAGGTATCCAGATCGAATGGAGCGAAGGATATACCGTGGATCTGTCCGAAGTGGATATCGATCTGAAGGATGGCGCGATGCGCACGTCGGAACCGGTTTCTATCCGGTCGGAACAAGGTCGTGTTCAGTCTGGTAAACTTTCATATGATAAGGCTAAAGGTCTCGTCCGGTTTTCGGATGGTATCAAGATGACCATTCTACCGGCATCGGAAGGACAGTAGCAGATGACATTTTCCAAGCTTTTCGCGATCGCCTCTGTTGCGGTTCTGCTGACCGGCACTGCCGGCGCTCAGACATTTTCGGACTCTTTTGCGGGCTTCGGATCGAACGAAGGTGAACCGATCGAGATTGAAGCGAGTGAACTCAGGGTGGAAGACAACAACAACACGGCGACATTTGTCGGTGACGTTGTCGTGATCCAGGGCGAAACCAGCCTTAAGACCGAACGCTTGAAAGTTTTTTATGCCGGGTCTGATTCCTCGGAAGACGAAGGGGCGGTGCAGCAACGTATTTCTCGCCTGGAAGCCGAAGGAGGGGTTTTCGTGACCTCCAAGGACCAGACTGCCAAGGGGGATGCGGCAAGCTTCGACATGAACAAGGAAATCATGGTGATGACCGGCCGTGAAGTCGTTCTCAGTCAGGGTCCGAACGTGGTTGTCGGCCAGAAGCTGACGGTCAACTTGAAGACCGGACAGGCGAATTTGACGGCTGCCAACGGCAACGTGTCCGGTTCGGGCGGCGGTGGTGGACGTGTTAAGGTTCGTATCTTGCCGAACAGCGTGGAAGAGAACTGAGTTATTACCCTGCGGGCATGACGGATTTGGTTGCTACTTGACCTGAAACGCGCCGGCAATTTTTGGATGGATTTTTGTTACGTGAAGAGAAGCTCTTCAGACTACAATGGATTGCATGGAAGTATGCCGGAACCTGCTTTGCCTGAAGACGATCTGTCACAGGCGCTGGTGGTTGAGGGGATAGGCAAAACCTACGGCCGCCGCCAGGTTGTCAAGTATGTCAGCTTGTCGGTTAAGCCGGGTGAAGCCGTCGGCTTGCTGGGTCCCAATGGCGCCGGCAAAACCACGACATTTTACATGATCACGGGCCTGATCAGGCCTGATCAGGGTCAGATACTGCTTGAAGGGTTCAACATCACCCGTATGCCGATGTACCGAAGGGCGCGTCTGGGGATCGGGTATCTGCCGCAGGAAGCGTCAATTTTCCGGGGCCTGACGGTCGAGGAAAACATCCGTGCGGTTCTGGAAGTGGTGGAATCCAATCGTCAGAAACGCCGCGAAGAACTGGATTCGCTTCTGGCTGAATTCGGCCTGACTCATCTTCGCAAGTCGCCGAGTATTGCCCTTTCCGGCGGAGAACGCAGGCGTGTTGAAATCGCACGGGCGCTGGCCAGCCGTCCGTCCTTCATGTTGCTCGACGAACCCTTCGCAGGCATCGACCCGATCGCGGTTGGTGATATTCAGCAACTGGTGCGTCACTTGACGCAACGCGGGATCGGCGTCCTGATCACCGACCACAATGTACGCGAGACCCTCGGTCTGATCGACAGGGCCTATATCATCGCGTCCGGCGAGGTGCTCACGGAAGGGTTGCCGCAGGAAATCGTCACGAATCCCGACGTGCGAAGGCTTTATCTGGGCGAACAATTTACGCTTTGATGACGGGTGGCGAGCTAGGGTATAGTGCAGGTCTGCAAGTTATAAGCAAAAAACAGACCACAAGTAGCTGATAGGCGCCCGGGAACTCGATGGCCATTTCAACAAAGCTGGAGATGCGGCAAAGCCAGTCGCTGGTGATGACGCCGCAGCTGATGCAGGCGATCAAGCTTCTGCAGATGTCCAATCTCGATCTTGTTTCCTATGTTGAATCCGAACTTGAACGCAATCCGTTGCTCGAAAAAACCGACGGCGAGGCCAACGACGGAAATACGGGTGACACTTCCGTCACTTCGGACCGGATCTCCGACAATCCCGACGGTTCTTCTCCGGCTGGCGAAGAACCGGATGCCGGGGACTGGATGCAAAACGACCTGGAAACCGGGTCCGAGGCCATTGCATCGCGCATGGATACCGATCTTGGCAATGTATTTCCGGATGAACCTGGCGTGCCCGCATCTCCGGATCCTGCCCTCCTGAAAACCGGTGACAGCTACAAGAACGTCTCGAGCGGAGGCGCGTCGGAAGACTACAACCTGGAAGCCTTCGTTGCCGAGGAGGCTTCTCTGGTCACTTCGCTTGAAGAGCAGATGCATTTCGCGTTGAGCGACGAGGCGGACAGGTTGATTGCCGGTCATCTTATCAATTCTCTCGATGAAAACGGGTATCTTTATCTGGATCTGGAGGAAACGGCTGAACAGCTGGGTGTCGGGCCGGATCGTGTTGAATGGGTGCTGAACATCCTTCAGACCTTTGAACCCGCCGGTGTCTTTGCACGCAGTCTTGCCGAATGTCTGAAGCTGCAGTTGATTGACAGGAACAGGTTTGATCCGGCGATGGAAGCTTTCATCGACAATATCGAGCTGCTCGCAAAACGTGAGCTGTCCGCGCTCAAGAAGATCTGCGGTGTCGACGACGAGGATCTGACGGAGATGATCGCCGAGATCCGGGCTCTGGATCCCAAGCCGGGCAGCGTGTTCGGGTCATCGCTCGTGCAACCTGTGGTGCCGGACGTGTTTGTCCGCCCGGCCAACGACGGCACCTGGGCAGTGGAACTGAATTCGGATACCTTGCCCAAGGTTCTGGTAAATCAGACGTATTTTGCCAAGGTCATCAAGACAGCACGAAATGAAACCGAGAAGGAATATCTGACAGATTCCCTTCAAACCGCGAATTGGCTTGCCAAAAGCCTCGATCAGCGGGCCAAGACCATTCTCAAGGTATCAACCGAAATCGTTCGCCAGCAGGATGGGTTTCTGACTTACGGGATTGCCCATCTGCGCCCTTTGAATCTGAAGACCATTGCCGAAGCGATCGGCATGCATGAATCAACAGTCAGCCGCGTGACGTCCAACAAGTTCATGGCAACGCCTCGCGGGATTTTTGAACTTAAGTATTTCTTCTCGTCTGCCATTTCCGGCACCTCTGAAGGCGACACACATTCGGCAGAAGCGGTTCGTCACCGCATTCGGCAAATGATCGATGCTGAGGACCCGAAGGCGATTCTGTCCGATGACACGATCGTGAAAACTCTCAAGAATGACGGGATCGACATTGCGCGAAGAACAGTCGCAAAATATCGCGAAGCGATGAAAATCGGCTCATCGGTCCAGCGCCGCCGCGAAAAAAATTCCAATATCTGAGACACGATCGGCCGAGCAACAGGACCAAAGATGGCAATATTTCGAACTGAAATCGAAATATCCACTGAGACAATTTATTGGAACTACACCATTCTTCCGATGCGTTTGCCGACCTGTTTATTAAGAATTGACACTTTGCGTTAGCGCAATTATAGCACCGCCCTCATGACGTAATGAGGGGATGGCGCTGACGCGCTGACTGGTCCATTCTGTGGACTTGAGACGTTTCGCGTCTCGACATCGGCAATTGCTGATGATTTATCGGCCAATAGAAAAAGAAGAGGTCCCCATGGCTTTGCGGATTTCGGGTAAGAATGTTGATGTGGGCGATGCACTTCGCGAGCACATCACAGACCGAATCGATGATGCCCTGTCCAAGTATTTCACGGGCGGATTCACTGGCCACGTCACGCTTAGCAGGGAGGGCACAGGCTTCAAGTCTGAATGCAACCTGCACCTGGACACGGGAATCGTGCTACAGGTGTCGGCGCAGGATCAGGATCCGCGGAACAGTTTCGATGCTGCTGCGGACAAGATCGAAAAGCGATTGCGCCGTTACAAGCGGAAGCTAAAGGATCACCACAGCCACAACGGCAACGGTCGTGAGGCGTTCGAAGCAGCATCCTACGTATTGGCGTCACCGGAGGACGACGAGGAAGTGCCGGTGGATTTCAATCCGCTTGTTATTGCCGAGACCTCTGCCAAGGTTAAGACCATGACAGTCGGTATGGCGGTGATGGAGCTGGATCTGACCGAAGCACCGGTGGTTCTGTTCAAAAATGCGGCAAATGGCGGTGTAAACGTTGTCTACCGCAGAGCAGATGGCAATATAGGGTGGATAGACCCAGCGTTGGTGGCCGGAGAGGCCGCCGAATAAAATGATGCGGAAGAAGCCGGCATCCACGCCGGAGCCGGCTTCCGAAATTTGTAGGCAAACTAATGGATCTTAGTGATCTTCTGGGTAAAGATGCGGTGGTTTCCTGCCTGAAAGCCAAAAGCAAGAAACAGGCAATTCAGGAACTCTCCGGCCGTGCGGCGGAACTGACCGGTCTTTCCGAACGCGAAATTTTCGACACTTTGCTTCAGCGCGAGCGGTTGGGATCTACGGGAGTAGGTCACGGCATTGCGATCCCGCATGGCAAATTGACACGTCTTGACCGCCTGATGGGGATATTTGCGAAGCTCGACAAGCCAGTGGATTTTGATGCGCTGGATGACGAGCCGGTCGACCTCGTTTTCCTGCTGCTCGCACCAGAAGGGGCAGGTGCTGACCATCTGAAGGCTCTTGCCCGGATTGCGCGCCAGTTACGCGATTCTTCGGTCACCCAGGGTATCCGCGCGTCCTCGGACGCTGAACAGATATTCGGTTACCTGACGCAGCCTCTGGCGTCTTCCAACGCAGCTTAATCGTTTCAAATGACAAAGGACCTGCCGACCGGGCAGGTCTTTTCTGTGTCAGACTTCCGCCGGGTTGGGATCACCTTGAACCATGCCGGGCTGGGCAACCGTTTGAATCGCCCCCTTGGACAGAGCCGGCAAGTAAAGGTCGGCAAGTTCGGAAGGCGGGTTGGATTCTTCCGGAATGCGCCACAATGTCGACCGGATCCCGAGTTTTCCGAGAAATCTCGTCGATGTGGAAACAGCGATGAGGACGGCGAGCAATGGTCCGATGGCAATCGGAACAACGGGCCAGACCATACCGATCGGCTGGGTGGAGATCCAGCTTAATCCGGCGAGGCCGAACAGCGTCTGCGGCCACAGCTTGGCTGCGGCTAGCGGCACGGGAAGGCGCGCAACGCCGCGCGCCTGAGCGCCCCAGCCGATGCTCTTGCCAAATACCAGCCCTCCCATGAACAGGGTATGTGCGACGGCCATGATTGGTGCCAGCATGGCCGAATAGACGATTTCCGCACCGACACTGATCAGGATACGAACCGTCCCGCCGAAAGACTTTCTCAAATCCTTGCGGGCGAGCACATCTGCAACTGTCGCAAGCTTCGGCGCGAACACCATCGTTAGGATCATGAAGAACAGCACCGCTCCGGTGTCGGCACGAAACGGCGCATAGTCAGTCGTCATGCCAAGTGTTGCGGCGCCGACCATGAAACCGATCCACGCGGGAGAACCCAGGAACATCAGAATTGCCAGGAACAGCTGGGCACGGCTGACAGGTTTCAGACCTTTCATTCCCAGAAGGCGGCGATACTGAAGGTTGCCCTGACACCAGCGGAGATCGCGGCGGATGAATTCCAGCAGATGCGGCGGATTGTCCTCGTAGCTGCCAGTTTCGAGAGGCAGCACGCGGCACTCATAACCTGCACGGCGCATCAGGACAGCTTCGACCTGGTCGTGTGACAGGATTGTGCCTGCCAACGGCCCCTTTCCGGGCAGGACCGGCAACCTGCAATGCTCCTTGAAGGGTTTCAGGCGCAGAAGTGCATTATGGCCCCAATAGGGTCCGCAATCGCCCTGCCACCACGCGCTTCCGATTGTGTAGGAGCGCATCCCCAGCCGCATGCCGAACTGGAAAACCCGCGCGAAGGCGCTGTCCGTCGGCAGGCCGACGACGAGGCTTTGAAGAATACCGACCTTGGGATTGGCTTCCATCCGTCGGACGAGGCCCGTGATTGCATCCGCGGACATGTAGCTGTCGGCGTCCAGCACAAGCGCAAAATCGTGATCGTCGCCCCAACTGTCGCAGAATTCCTCGATGTTGCCGGCTTTGAAGCCCGTGTTCTTCGAGCGGCGCCGGTAGATGATTTCCATCTGGCCCTGGAACCGTTCGGACATTCGCGCTGCCATTTCCTGCTCTTGAAGGGCAATTGCACCGCGCGACGTGTCACTGAGAACATACAGTTTGAAATGCTTCGACTGACCCGAACGGATCAGGTTGGTCATCATCGCGCTGAGATTGGTTTCCAGGCTTTCCACGTCCTCGTCACGCACGCAGGACAGGAGCGCCGTCGAGCTTTTCAGCGGCATCTTCGGATCGCCTGCATTGATGGGACAGACAGCGGCAAGCGGATCGCGCGAAAGCCGCATGACCAGCAAGCCGATGACCGCATTCCAGAATCCGATGATCGTCCAGGGCAGCGTGACCATGAAGCACAGCACAATGAACAGATCGAGCGGTGTCAGGCCGCCTGGTGACAGCGTGACCACCATGAGTGCAGTGAGTGCGACAAAGCTGGTTCCAAGAAGAATTGCGAAGATCAGTCGTCTGATCGTCATTCTGGTCGCTGTTTTGTCTGAAATGGAGGTGTCAGTGACTCGAAACATTTTTGTGACTTCCAATCCGGGCAATCGTGGCGATAGTGCGCATGTCAAAATGTCCTAATATTGACAACGGCTAAGCGAGCAAGCGGAATGTTACGGGAATGACGGAAAAAAGGCTGGTGACGCACGGCACAACCACGCCGCTGGCGCTGTGGTACGTCGGAAACGGGCAATGTGAACTTGAACCGGTTGCGGTTGAAGAACCCAAACCGGATGAGGTTCTCGTGCAAACTCTTTTTAGCGGTGTCAGTCGCGGAACGGAGGGCCTCGTCTCCCGAGGTGAGGTTCCCGAAAGCGAGTGGCTGCGCATGCGCGCACCTTTCCAGGCGGGCAACTTCCCGTTTCCCGTGAAATACGGGTACGCAAATGTCGGCACGGTTCGCGGAGGAGACCCTGATCTGGTTGGTCGAACCGTCTTTTCGCTCTACCCACATCAAAGCGCTTACACTCTCCCTTCCAGTTCCTGCATGCCTGTTCCTGATGGCGTTTCGCCGGAACGTGCTGTTCTTGCTGCCAATATGGAAACAGCGCTTAACGCTATATGGGACGGAAAACCATCACCTGGGGATCACATCTGCGTGGTTGGCGGTGGTGTTGTCGGTCTCCTGACCGCTTACGTCGCCGGCAGGTTGCCTGGATCAACCGTCACCGTCATTGATACAAACCCTCAACGGGAAGAAACTGCACGAGCACTGGGACTTTCCTTTGCCCTGCCGGAAAACGCTCCCGACAATCAGGATCTCGTGTTTCACACCAGCGCGAGTGCCGCAGGCCTGGCGACGGCTCTGGCATGCGCCGGGGACGGGACATCGATCATTGAAATGAGCTGGTACGGCGCCCGGAGCGTTGCCACGCCGCTCGGAGCGGACTTCCATAGCCGGCGGTTGAAACTCGTGTCCAGCCAGGTGGGCTCCATTCCCCTGGAACGCCAGCCACGCTGGACCTACAGGCGGCGCCTGGAAGTGGCGATGACCCTGTTGAAGGACCCGGTGCTCGACAGGCTGATCACGCACGAGGTGCCCTTCCGGGCATTGCCGGATCAACTTCCCGATTTGTTGAACAAAGCGTCAGATGTCCTGGCAGCTGTTGTCGTTTATGACGCAAAAGCCTGCTAGAAAGCGATCGACGGCCTTCCCGCCATTTGCACAGAAGTTTCAGGAACCGGAATATGTTTGCTGTTGAAGTTCGAGACCATGTCATGATTGCGCACTCCTTCAAGGGAGACCTCTTCGGTCCCGCCCAGGCACTGCATGGAGCAACTTTCGTCATCGATGCGGCCTTTCTGGCAGAAAAGCTCGACGAAAACGGCGTGGTAATCGATATTGGCCGCGCGCATGAGGCTTTGAAGGAAGTGCTTGAACCGCTCAACTACAAGAACCTGGATGATGTTCCCGAATTTGCGGGCGTCAACACGACGACCGAATTTCTGACCAAACACATTCACGACCATCTGGCGCACGCGGCACGAGAAGACCGTCTGGGTCGGCCTGGGCACGAACTGAAGGCTATCCGGGTGACGATCTCCGAATCGCACGTCGCACGGGCCTGGTACGAAGCCGGAATCTGATCCCGCATGAAAACACTTTGTTTTGCCTATCCGGGGGATCTCGAAACACCCACCGGCGGTTACGGATATGACAGGAAGGTCATCGCGGGTCTGAGAGACCTCGGGTGGCAGGTCGATCTTGTGTCGCTCGGCGACGGGTTCCCGTTTCCGTCGCAGTCGACGCTGGCAAAGGCACGGGAGCTGTTCGCACGCGTACCCGATGGTGGAAGGCTGGTCGTTGACGGGCTGGCCCTTGGCGTCATGGATGAGGCGGCCGCGGAACAAGCTGAACGGCTGGACCTGATTGCACTGGTGCATCACCCGCTGTGCCGTGAAACGGGACTTTCTCCCGATCAGGCAGCCGAACTGTTCCAGAGCGAACGAAAATCCCTGACGCATGCAAGACATGTCATCGTCACAAGCCATGCAACATCCGATCAGGTGACGGACCTCTTTGCGATCGCGCAAAAGGATATCACGGTGGTTCTTCCGGGAACCGACATTCCGGCCCCCGTCTCGCGGGCAGCATCCGGCACAACGCGGCTTCTATCTGTCGGAACCGTTGTTCCCCGCAAGGGATATGATCTTCTGCTTGCCGCCTTGGCGGATCTTGCGGAATTGGATTGGAACCTCGATGTTGTCGGAGGCCTGGACGCAGATCCTGACTGCTATTCGGCTCTTCAGGCCCAGGTCGTTGACTTTGGGTTGAGCGACCGGGTGACCTTTCATGGTGCTGTTGCGCCGAAAATGTTGCCGGATTTCTACCGGAGCGCGGACGTCTTCGTGCTGGCCAGCCGCTATGAAGGATATGGAATGGCCTACACCGAGGCACTTGCATACGCGCTCCCGGTCATCGGCAGTGGCGGCGGCGCCGTGAAGGACACGCTGCCTCCGCGCGCCAGTGTCTATTGCGGTACCGAAGACATCGACAGTTTGCGCCAGGCGCTCCAGTTGCTGATCCTTGATGAAGGCAGGCGCAGGGACATGTCTGCAGCGGCCAGGATCTCCGCGGCGCAACTGCCAAGCTGGCGGGATGCAGCCACCCAGTTCGCGCTGAGTTTGGAGGCGGGGGACGCATGAGCGGATTTTCTTCCAAATGGTTGTCGCTCCGGGAACCACTCGACATAGCAGCCCGCAATCGTGCGGTGGAACAGTCTTTCCTGGAGCAGTTGCCCGGCGGCTCACCGAAAATTCTGGATCTCGCCAGTGGGGCGGGATCGACCGTGGCCGCCTTGAAAGATCGACTTCCTGCCAACACCCGTTGGTTGCTGACGGATCATGACAAGGGCTTGATTGACGTTGCCTCGAAACGCTGGAAGAACCGGTTGAAAGGCGACCTTTCATTCCGCCAGGTTGATCTGGCCGGGGCGCTTGAGGATCTGCCCTTTGGTGAAGTAGACGCCGTCAGCACCTCTGCTTTTCTTGATCTTGTCTCCGAGAGTTTTCTCACGCGGCTCGTGGATTGCATCGTCAGCGCAAGGAAGCCGTTCCTGGCAAGTTTGACGTATGACGGGCAGGCGGATTTCGCGCCTCCCGCAACCCTGGACAGGGCGATGCGGGAAGCCCTCAACACCGATCAGCTGCTGGACAAAGGCTTCGGCCCTGCCCTGGGACCTGGCGCGGCTCCCTGCGCTGTCGAGCTTTTCAAGGCGAGGGGATACAACGTCTTGCAGGGTCAGTCGGACTGGCGTGTCGACGCGTCAGAGAAGGATTTTCTGGAGGAGTTCCTGAATGGATGGGCAGGTCTTGGTCTGAGGAAAGGTCTTGATTGCAACGTTTTGGAGGACTGGCGGAGGCTTAGGTCGGATCAGACTGCGTCCGGAGAGATCCGCGTCAGGATCGGTCACATCGACTTCGCTGCCTTTCCACGTGTGAATTGTTGAACAGGCACATACCTTGTAAGGCTAAAATTCGAATTTTTTAATTTACGATTTGCTAAGTATATCGGCATCGATTTGGCAAAAATACGGGTTGTTTGCGTAAAATGTGCAAGCTTTCGTACTCTTCCACTTTGCCTTAAAGCGCATGATAAGAAATTTACGATAGCGTTCAGCCAAAATGAAGCACGATTACTGTGCGTTTAGAAATGGCTAACAGGGAAAAGATCAGGTTTGCTGGGCTCGATAGAAAGCCGGAGCAGTTGTTTGATCTTGGGACGTCTGCGTGATGGATCAGCGCTTAGAAACTTCAAACAGGGCAATCTACGTCGATCTGGACGGCACGCTGCTCCGCACGGATCTGCTGTGGGAAAGCCTGTTTCAGGCCCTGCGACGGAACCCATTGGTGATTTTCGCATTGTTTGGCTGGCTCATGAAGGGAATTGCCTTCACCAAGGCGAGACTTGCGGAGATCGCCGGAATTGACGTGACAGCACTGCCGTATCGAAGCGAAGTTGTTGAACAGCTCAACAGCCAGCGCGCCATGGGCCGGCGCATTGTCCTGGCAACCGGATCAAATGAGAAGCTGGCTCACGCAGTTGCAGGCCATCTCGGCCTGTTTGACGGTGTTCTGGCATCGGATGAGGAAACAAACCTTACCTCGGTGCGCAAACTGGAGCGCATCGAGGCGGAATCCGGCGGCGTCGGCTTCGAGTACTATGGCAATTCGCACCACGACATTTGTTTGTTCGAAGCAGCGTCGGAAGCGATCGTTGTCGCTCCGGACCGGGCCGCCAACCAGTGGCAGAAACAGTCTGGCGCGAACCGCATCGATGCGTCGGAAAGTGAATTGAAAGCTGCACTGCAGGCAATGAGGCCCCATCAGTGGCTCAAGAACGCGTTGATCTTCGTTCCGGCGGTTCTGGCGCATGATATTTTCGTAGGCTCTGTGTTTCTCAGTGCGGCTCTTGCGTTTGTCGCCTTTTCACTATCGGCCTCTGCCATCTATATCCTCAACGACCTGATGGATCTTGAAGCAGATCGGAAACACAAGACCAAGTGGAAACGGCCATTCGCCAGTGGGCGCTTGAGCGTGCCGAATGGCCTCATGCTGGCATTCGCATCAATCGTGGCGGCATTCGTCATTTCCGCCTTTCTGCCGATCGAATTTGCAGGAATTCTTCTTCTCTACCTGTTCATCACGACGGCCTATTCTCTTTCCGTCAAGCGTATGCTGCTGCTGGATGTGTTTGTTTTGGCCGGGCTATACACGATCCGCGTCCTTGCGGGGGGAGTGGCCGCAAGTATCGAATATTCCTTCTGGCTGCTTGCCTTTTCCGTGTTTTTCTTCCTGTCGCTTGCGCTTGTAAAACGCTTCACCGAATTGCAGCAGGTTGGCGAGATCGCCTCCAGGGAAGTGACAGGGCGCGGTTATCGTCATGTGGATCTGGAAACGATCTCGCAAGCCGGAATGACCTCCGGGTTCGCTGCGGTCCTCGTGCTCGCGCTTTACATTCAGAGCCCCGCCATCGAGCAGGCCTATGCCTTGCCGCAGATGATCTGGCTTTTATGTCCCCTCATTCTCTACATCATCATGCGAATATGGATACTGGCGCGTCGGGACGAAATGCATGAGGACCCGATTGTCTTTATCCTGAAAGACTGGCGCAGCCAGTTGATGATCGGATGCGGAGCCCTTTTGTTCCTCATCGCAGCGATCTGGTAGGTCGCCGTGACAAATCATATCCAGAGCTGGGGTGGGCTGAAGGTCGAAGCGCCGGATCTTCTTGAGCCTGAGGACTTTCTGAAATCGGATAGACCGGCAGGGAGCATTCTGCCATTCGGTAACGGCCGCAGTTACGGAGACAGCTGTCTGAACGCATCGGGAACTGCGATTGCGAACCGAAGCTCGAACAGCATCCTGTCATTTGACCGGGTCACGGGAATTGTCGAGGCAGAAGCCGGCGTTCTGCTTTCCGACCTGATCGATGCAGTCGCACCCCATGGCTGGTTTCCGCCGGTTCTTCCCGGGACGCAATTCGTGACCCTTGGCGGTGCGATCGCCAATGATATTCACGGCAAGAATCATCACCGGAAAGGCACCTTCGGTTGCCATGTCACCGAGATCCACCTGGATCGTTCCGACGCGGGAAGCCTTGTGCTGCACCAGGGTGATGAAACAGGGCTCTTTGAGGCGACGATTGGCGGACTGGGCCTGACGGGGCTGATCCGCAAGGCCTCGTTGCAACTCATGAAGGCAGGCTCGTCGTGGATCAGACAGGAGACAACACGGTTCGACAACCTGGAAGCCTATTTCGAGCTCGCGCCGAGGATTGACGAAACACACGAATATGCGGTCGCCTGGATCGACTCTCTCAGCAAGGGAGGGCGTTTCGGGCGCGGTCACCTGATCGCAGGTGATCACGAACAGACGGGGGGACATCCTGCAACCGGAGCCGCATCGAGACTCAGCATACCGTTCACGCCACCGATCAGCCCGCTCCAGGGTCCGTTTTTGAGGATGTTCAACGAAACCTATTTCCGGAATGCACCGGAGGGGACGTCGTCGAAACGCGTTCCGTTCGACACCTTCTTTTTTCCACTTGATAGCATTGGCAGCTGGAATCGCCTTTATGGTCCTCGCGGGCTTCATCAGCATCAAAGCGTGATCCCGGAAAGTCAGGGTTTTGAGACTGTCAAAACCCTCCTGGAATGCACTCAGGCAAGTCGGCACGGTTCGTTCCTGACGGTTCTCAAACGCTTTGGGTCAATGAAAAGTCCCGGATTCATGAGCTTTCCGCACGCAGGTTTCACGCTAACACTGGACTTTCCGGACAAGGGAGCTTCGACGTACCGGCTCCTGGAAAAACTCGACGAAGTGACACTTGCCGCCGGCGGTGCGGTCAATCCGTACAAGGACCGGCGAATGTCGGCTGCAACCTTCAAGGCCTCGTTTCCGGAGTGGCAGCGTCTTGAATTGCTGCGAGACCCCTTGCTGCTTTCAGATTTCTGGCGGCGAACAGCATTGCAATGAAAATATTAAGTAAACCAGGAGTTAAAATTATTAGTAAGAACAATAATTCGTGGTAACAATTAATTATTCATGTCGAGTTGGGTGGTTGGAGCAAGTTTAAAATTAAGACAAAATAATTGAATTCGTTGAATAATCTCGCTGATACATCGAGCGCGCGCGGAGATGGCCCTGCATGAATACCTACCTTCCTTTCATATTGTTTACAGTTCTGACCAACGCCGCTGCGCAGATCCTGTTGAAATACGGCATGGTCCGGATCGGTGACTTCAGCACGTTGCATAGCAATCTGATCATCAAACTGCTGCAGGTCGTCTTCTCGCCCTTTGTGTTCCTGGGGCTGTGCACGTTCGTGATTTCCATGGCGTCTCATCTATACGTGTTGTCGAAGGTGGAACTGTCCTACGCCTATCCGTTTTTGTCGCTCGCCTACGTCGTGGTCGCCGTCTACGCCTATTTCATTTTTCAGGAAGATCTGAACGCGATGCGCGTTTTCGGCATTGCTCTGATTTGTGTCGGAACGGTCTTCATCGCGCAGGGCGGATCCAACCACGATCGCGCCGGAACATCCACCAAGGTTCAAACAGCTGCTCTTGAGGAGACCTCGAAGTGAAACATATCCTTTTTGGCGGTGACGGCTTTGTCGGCCGGCAGCTTGCAAAGCGCCTGCTTGAGCACGGCGAGGAAGTCATCGTCGCCGACATCGCGGACAGCCATCGGCATCTTTATGCCAAGGCAACGATTGTCGATTGCGACGTAACGGATCCCGAGGCCGTCGCTGCCGTGCCGATAAGCAGCGAAGATATAGTCTACAATCTCTCGGCGAAAATGCTGTCGCCGATCCAGGTGCGTTCAAAGCGGCACGACTTCTTTTATCCGGTCAACTTTGACGGCACAAAGAACATCATCGAGGCGATGGACCGTGCCGGTGCGCGTAAGCTGGTGCACTATACGACCGACATGGTTTATGGCCATACGGTCACGTTTCCGATGACAGAAGATCATCGCGTCGCACCGCTCGGCGAATATGGGCAGTCGAAGCTGGATACCGAAATTCTGGCGGCCGAGTGGCGGGAACGGGGAATGAATATCACGCTCTTCCGGCCAAGGCTTATCATCGGTCCTGGCCGCCTTGGTATTCTCACCAAGCTCTTCAAGCTGATCGACATGAACTTGCCCGTGCCCATGATCGGATCGGGGAAAAATCCCTACCAGTTCATCTCGGTCTATGATTGCGCGGATGCGGCCTACAAGGCCTGGAAGGCGGGCGTGCCGAACCAGGCCTACAATCTGGGTTCCATTGATCCGCCACCTGTCAGGAAATTGCTCGGCGATCTGGTCAAGCACGCAAATTCAAGGTCGATCCTGCTGCCCACATGGGGATTTGCCGTGAAGCGGACCCTCGATTTTCTGGACGCGATCAATCTGCCCCTGATGGATCCCGAACAGTACCTGATTGCTGACGAAATGTGCGTTTTGGACGTTTCAAAGGGCGAACGTGACCTCGGCTGGGTTCCCGCGTATCGGGACGAAGACATGCTCATTGCCGCATATGACGAATATCGCACACAAAAAGAAGACGGAACCAGCGTCGACCACGGCACGGCCCAGCCCGCAGAATAGGAATTCCAGATGTTGCAGAATACCGCGATCCGCCCCGAATTCTCCGAAGTCGATGTTGACGCCGAACCCGTGAACACCGCAAAGCCGGATCTTCTGACGGTCGAAGAGGCAAAAGCCCTTGATCCCCAGTCGATGGCAGATCTTTTCAAGGAGCACATCAATCCGGGGCAGTTTCACTTCATGAAGCTGCTCGGATTTCACAAGGTCAAGATCGAGACTGCCGAAGGCATGTACTATGTCGATCAGAACGGCCGAAAGATCCTGGACTTTTTCGGTGGTTTCGGTTCCCTGGCGCACGGTCACAACCATCCGCGCGTGATTGCAGCCCGTCAGAAATTTCAGGACGAAGGTCGACACGAGATCGCGATTGCCTTTCTGTCGCAATACGCGTCTGCGCTGGCAAAGAACCTGGCAGCCTGTTCTCCCGGTGAACTGGACATGGTGTTTCTCGGGTCTTCTGGGTCTGAAGCGATGGAGGCCGCGGTCAAAGTCGCGGAACGGGCCTCCGGTCGGCCGAACTGCAAGATCGTTCACGCCGGGAACTCCTTCCACGGCAAGACCAAGGGCGTCTTGTCAATCACGGACTCCGACCTCTACCAGGGCAACTTCAATCTGGTGGAGAACCGCATCAAGGTTCCGTTTGGAGATCTGGAGGCTCTGACCCGCGCAATTGAATCGGATCCGGACATAGGCGTTGTCGTGCTGGAAACGGTCCAGGGCGGCGGCGGCATCATTTCCGCCCCGGAAAGCTATTGGAAGGGCGTGCGGGCCCTGTGTGACAAACACGATGTCCTTTGGGTCGCCGACGAGGTTCAATGCGGCTATGGCCGCACCGGAAAGTTCTATGCATTCGAACACTATGGTGTTGTTCCGGACGTGACTGCGCTTGCCAAATCTCTCGGCGCCGGCAAGGCCGCCGTCGGAGCGATGATCGCAAAACGCGAAGTCTACATGAAGGCCTACGGGTCGCCGAAAACGGCGATGATCCATGCCCAGGCCACCTTCGGTGGAATAGGCGAGGCAAGCATCACCGCGATCGAAGGCCTGAATGTTCTTTACGATGAAGACCTGATCGAGAACGCCGCGCGTGTCGGTGACCATCTGATTTCCCGTCTGAAGGCTCTTCAGGAAAAATACCCGAAGATCATCAAGGACGTGCGCGGCAAGGGCCTGATGGTGGGGCTGGAGTTCCAGGACTTTTCCAAGACGATGCCGGCAGTGCTGAGACCGATGATTTCCCTTCTGGATGACAAGCTGAAGGGATCGCTGTCGGGATTTATCGGCGCGCAGCTTCTCAGGGACTATGACATCCTGGTTGCCTTTACCGAGTACAACCGAAATGTGATCCGACTCGAGCCGCCGCTGGTCTGCACCTCAGAGAACGTCGACACGTTCTGTGACGCTCTTGATGACCTCCTGTCGAAGGGGATCGTCAGCATCGTCAATGGCTTTATCAAGTCGCAAAAGGGATAACCGGCAGACTGCCGGATGCCGGAGCGCTTCATGCTGCCGCCGGTTGGAGAACAAGTTGAAAGGCCCGCTCAGATCGAGCGGGCCTTTTGATTTCAGATGGGTTAGGTTGCGCTCCGAATCCGCCCAAATCGTTCCACGACCTCGCGCGGCCGATTGAGAACTTGGATCACCTTTCAACGGGCATCGTAAACAACGGCAGTTCGCAGCTGGGTGGATCTGCTCGTGCGGAAGGTGGAATGAGACGAACGTGCCGCCGACGAAGAGCGTCGGGCAGGTCACCGCGAACCATCATCTCGTGGGTATCACCCTGCTGCGTCTGACCGGCAGTACGAGACCGCCGGAAACATCAGCCAGCCACACGCCGTCAGGATTATGGCCAGATTGACGACAAGCACCACAACACGGTGAAACGTGTCGATCGCAAGATGCGTGAGCCTGTGTTTTTTGCTGAGTGCGAGCAATGTCTCGGACGAGCGAAAATCAGGCAAATGCCATCTGGTGAAACGACAGATTGCATTGCGGTGTGTACCAACGCCATCCAGGCGTGTGGGGTGATTTTCTCCAGAGCGGACTCGCTGAAAAAATATCGCCTGAAGCTTGAGCGTCCGCCGGATAACGCAGAGATTGCAGGGTAAACATGTAACCCATTGTTCTGTAATGTTTTTTATTTCAATGCGAACATTTCCTTAGAGTTAATAATATGTTAATATTCCGCATGAAAAGAGAAAGTTTCATCTAAGGAAACTCGGTTTTTTTACATTTGGGGCAGATTTTGTATTGGTAGGAGCTTCACATGAGAATTCTTGGCTTAGCATTGGCCGCAGCAGTGGCTATCCCCCTGGCAACCGCAGGAATAGCAAATGCGGCCCCGATTTCGGGCAATATATCCGGCAACGTTCAGGAAAATGGTCCCAAACCACTTAACCCGTGGGCGCCGGGCGGTACACCCTTGTACGACGATTTCAGCAATGGAACCGGGAATCCGTCGTTTAGCCTTGTAGGCGATACTCATATTTTCGGCACCGTCAGACATGCGAGCAGCACCAATTTCAAAGACGGCTGGACCATGACCCTGGATAGGGCCTACAAAATCGCCTTTAGATGGGCACCCCATGCAGGTAGCCTTTTTGACGGCGATTTCAATTGGGGCGGAAATACCTTCAGCTTCGCAGGGACGGGTGGACCGAGCGTGCTTGGCATTCTGGGAGCAGGAACACATTCCTTCCAGGTCGATGCAACAGCAGGCGGCTTGCCACCCATCGAAGACGGATACTGGTCAGTCCATGCAACGGTTGTTCCGCTACCGGCTGGCGCCGTACTTCTCCTGTCGGCCCTTGGTGGTCTGGCGCTGTTCAGGTCCCGCAAGAGCGCTTGAATTCAACGCGGCATGTGACGCGCATTTGCCGTCTCAGCGCTCAATGTCGAGCACAGGATTACAAACCAAAGCGCCGCCCTCATCGGGCGGCGTTTATTGCTTCCAGGATCGCGATCAGGCGCCCCTACTGATCCGACCTGATCCTTTCAGCCGGATATGAAAATTCCGGCCTCCAGATTTCCATCAGCACCAGCAACAGAGGCAGCATGTACGGCAGGTAGATCCGGTCGTCCGGAAGCGGGAAGGTAACGAACTTCCCGCCGATGCAAAGTGTCAGCGCAATCACCGCGATCCACTGCCCCTTGGAGATCTCCCTGCCACTGCGTACCAGCAGCACGAATCCGAACAGGAAAACCGCGAGAAGCATCAACCAGTCATAAGTCTGCACGGTTCTGGCGAGATTGACGACAAGCGCCTTCACGTAAAGGGTTGCGTCAAACGCCGGAGCAAATCCGCGCATATCGTCCTGGTATTCGATGTTCGAGAAATAGAAGTGTGTCCACCAGCCAGGATGGTCTGCGGATCCCACGACGGGAAAATACAGGAAGACGCAGGCGACGAACAGACCGAGATAAATCAGCCTGTGTTTGCCGAGTGCAAGCGAAGCCAGCAGGAGAGCGAAAAACAAGAGGATGCCGTCCGGACGCACGAGAAACATCAGATAAAGAAACGGTGCGGCAAAGAGCGGCTTTTCGCGGCAGACGAAGTAAATGGCCGGGAGACTGAAGACGGCCATCATGAGGTCGGGTGTCGCTTCACGAGCTGAAAACACGTATCCGATCAGGATGGCGACAGGTCCGACAACAAGCAAGCCCTGCACGAAGTCCCGACGAAAACTCCAGACGATGATGATGAACCCGACAAGCGCAGCTGAAGCGGTCGAGATGATGGTTGTGGCATGGACATGCCCAGCCACATCCCCGAGTATCTTGATGGCCTCGGTATAGGCAACCTTCACGCGATACATGGGAAACAGGGAGACGAAGTGCTCCGGATTCTCGTACTGCCCGACGCGGTAGGGAATGCTCGCTGTTACCTTGTAGAACTGAAGATCGGACGCGGCATCCTGAACTTCCTTGTAGGCGGTTGCATGAATTTCTTCCGCCGTTTCAAGCCTGTCTTCCACGGCGATACCGACATACGCCAGAATGTCCCAGTTGTAGACGGGATTGAAATAGGCGAGCGCGAGTGTACCCAGTACGATCAGGGAAAAGACACCTACGGAGATGGTGTTCACGACGTTCGTGGAAAAGATCCGGCCAAGCGCATTCGAGAGGGGGCCGGACCGATGGCCAAATGCGGTTTCGATAGTCATGACTTGGAACAATCTTCTTTGTTAAGGCAACGAGCGGCGGTCTTCGTCCCATGAGACGAGCCCAATGATCCTGTGTCGTGGTCGCCTGCGATCTGTATCGATGCGGCCCCGTAGACCCCGGACCACCATCACCATAAAAAAGTCTGGCTAATAACTGCTTAAACGACTTCGGGACAAACTCCGGTCACCGATGACCTCCGCAGTTCTGGATCGTGCTGAGCCTCAGGAGAAATTATTCAACCCAAGACGGGATCTGACCTCGTTCGCTAGCGGTTCAAGTTCGGACGAGGGCACCGTTCGCAGTATGAGCAGCGCGACGATATAGACCGGTGCGGCAGCCATCACCGCCAGAACGAGACCCGGAATGCCGGAGACAAATTGCAGAACGCCAAGTGCGGCTCCAGCACAAAGGGCGGCGGCTGAAATGCTCTTGGTCAGTGTCAGAACCGGAACGTGGAGGTTGAGCACACGGCTGCAATAGATCGTGAGAATGCCCAGCAGAAGAGTATTCACAGCGCCTCTCGTCCATGCAGCGCCTGTTTGTCCGAAAGATGGAATAACGATCATCAGGGCCACAATTGAAAGGCCGCACCAGACAAGTGACATTCGAAGTTCATCGGAGCTGCGGTTCTTTGCGAGAATAGCGCGGGAAAGAACTGCGGCCAGCGCCTGAGCAATGGAAAAGACAAGCAGTATCACCGCCGGACCGACGGCTGGGGAGAAGTCGGAACCAAAGACAAGAGGGATGAGTTCGGGAGCAATTGCGGCTCCACCGATCGTGATTGGTGCAATGACGATGGACAACCAACGGATTGTTCTCTCGAAAGCATCGGCAAAGGCCCGGTCGTTCGCCTGATCGTGCAATTCCCCGAATTTGGGAACCACAAACGCGACAATGAAGAGCGCCAGCTGCGCGATCATGCCGGCCATCGTCAGGCCGATGGAATAAAAACCAACCTGGGTGATCGAAAAAAAGAACCCGATGATCGCCAGCTCGATCCGCGCTCCGAACAACGCAAGGATACTCCCTGAAATCCAGTTGTTTTTCGCATACCTGCGGATTTCAGTTGGAATTGGTTTTCTTTCGGAGGGTCTTTTTGCCAGATAGGATTTCAGGTCCATTGCTTGCGGCAGATGCCGAAGCGCGTGTCCGAGAATGGCACCCGCAGGTCCGAGAACGAGAGCACCGCCCAGAACGGCAAAAGGTTGGATCAGACAGCCGACCAGCGTCCGGTGCGCTGCCCGGTCGAATTGCCCCAGTCCCTGGGCCGCTCCGATCGCCATGGTCGAATAGGCATAGCTGAGATAGAGGGCGATGGTGACGAACCAGACAGTCGCGTTTTCGACCAGACCGCGCTGAAGCAACCAGAAAGCGTAACAGGCCATTGCGAGCGCAGCCACGACGGACGCCGATGCAAAGCGGTAAAACAATCTGCGGAACAAGCCGCTTCTCAGTTCCGGACTGCCGTCGGTGTCCCGAGCAATGAAGCGCAATGTCGCCTGGGGCATGCCCAGATCCGCAACAAGCGTGGCCACCGACATGAACCACAACGCATAGGCAACGATACCGGTTCCATCCACACCAAGGGTTCTGGCAACGATGATGCTGCAGACAAAGCCTGCGATCATCGACAGCATGCCGGCTGAAGTATTCACAACTGACATTCGCAACATGGATGCCATCAGGTGGGGCCCATCGCAGTTATTCCGTTGGCGTGTCTTTTTGTTGGTGCCCTAACGGTTTCCGGTATCCGCGATTCCGCACCGGATTTTACGTTATTTGCCGTCGTACAAGCAGAAACAACTTATAGATATGAGCAATTAAGATTTGATGATTGATTACCGGAGACCGTGCCCTAGAGTTCAATATATCTTGTTGCCACATCCTTCCAGTCAAGCATTTCGGTTGTGTTTGCTTTGAATGGCGTCTGCAGGGCGTTTTCAATGGCAGTCCGGATCGACGGTTCGTTTCCCGGTCGGTACCCGTGCCGGTTCACGTTGTCGCCGGCCGCGAAGTCCGGGCAGATTGCCGGTAGCTGCAGGTAGTCATACTGCATGAGCTTCATGCTGGAATCGGACAGGTATTCGGCATGGTCCTGATCGTGATAAGGGGCAATGCCAGCATCTGCATGCTTCAGGAACGGCAGTGTCTGGTCAAATGGCATGCGGCCGTATTCCGTTACGTTTTCGGGTTTCTCTTCCATCTGTGGGGTTCCGATGAGATGGAACTGGACGTCCGGAAAACTCCTGGCACCGACATGGAAGAAACCGGGGTCGAACAACATCGAACCGACGGTGACAACGTTCCTGCCTGCCGAATAGGGCCTTGGACCTATATTGTCGAATTCGGATTTCGACAATCCGTGCGGTATGAAATGAACGGGCCGACGATACGGTTCGAAATGTGCCGCCATCGCCCGTGCAACGACCACGATGTGGCTGATGGCGTCCCTGTCCCGGAAGAGCTGTTCTTCGATGAATGGATGTGCCCCCACAGTATCGAGCAGGTCAGACACAAGGTAGATGATTTTCGCCTTTGGAGCAGAGCGGCGGATCCGGCCGACCAGGCTCGCCGAGATGCCCGACTCGACAATGACGACGTCTGCAGATGCTGCAGCGTCGTCCAGGGCGTTGCATGTCGAGTTGATCCACCATTTGAACAAGCCACTGGTCAGGGACTTGAGGTTGCCCAGACCCTTGCCAAACGGATGAATGATCGAGCGCCAGAGGTAACAATCGACACCGTTTATGTTCTGCCACGTGTTGCCGGCCCAAAACAAACCCTTGCGGTGATCGCTCGAAAGAAGCGACAGCGGGCTGAAGCCGGTGGACACGAAACGGACATTGCAGCCGAGGTCGCGATAGGCATCGGCAAGAAAATGCAGGTTTGCGCGCCACCCGGTCCGGTAGTCGTGCCGTGAAACCAGCAGGATTTCCTCAGGCATTCAAAGACCTTTCAACGCATGTACGTGTTTATTGAGCTCCATTCATTCACATTGGCCGGAAAAGCCGTTGAAAAACGGTTTAAGCGCCACTGTTTGAGGCTTTTCACCATCTGCAGACGGTTGCAGGGACAAGGGATAGTCTCCCCACCAGTCGCCAGCGGCCCATGCCGTCCAGCCGATCCATGTATCGTGATTGTTGTTGAGATATCCGGCAACGTCCTTGAGACCCTCCAGGCAATCTTCCGACTGGCTGCCACCAAATTCACCGAGAAAACCCTTGAAATCGTGGTCTCTCATCCAGTCAGTTACCTTTTTTAGTGCGCTGAGCGCATCTTGCGTGCGTGGGCAGGATGCATGCGTTCCGGAGTAGTCTTCATCCAGATATTGATGGAACTCGAAAGCGAAATTGTCCGCCTTGTCGGAAATGTTCCGGAAATGATCCGCGTTCGACCCTCCATCCTGTTCGTCGAACCAGTGTGATGCGCCTGTCCAGATCGTGCCCGGAACCAGCACCAGTTGATCCGCGCCGCTGTCGCGGATCGCATCGAGACCCGCCTGTGCTCCCTCGAACCAGGTCTTGGCCGTGATGTCGGCAGGTTCGTTCATAAGGCCGAAGACGACCATGTCGTTTCCAGCGAAATAAGGAGGCAGCCGCCTCCAGAAGTCGGCAAGTGCTTCGCTCGTGACCTTGCCGGTTCCAAGCCGCTGACCCCTGTATTCGGCATAGTTGTGCAGATCCAGAACAACGCTTAGGCCACGGCTGTTGGCGGCTTGAACGGTGACCTGCAGGCGTGCGAGTTCGGCAGGATCGAAGTTGCCGAAAAGCTCCGGCTGCAGGCGTTCCCAGAGGAATGGAAGCCGGATCGCGGTCATTTCCTGCTGCGCCGCCCAGTCGAGTGTTGTTTCCGAAGGGTAGATGTAACCCTGACCGTGAATGGAACCCGGATCTCCGAACTCTGCGCCGGCAATATTAACGCCCCGCAGGCATGTGGTCGCCTGAGCCGATGCAGGCATTTGGACCAGGGCGCAAATGAACCAGAAGAGGAACGCAGGACGAATTGCAGCTGCAAGCCGAGGAGGAGACGGTGGAAGAGCGGAAGTGGGCTTGAACATGCGTTTGTTTCGGAGGCTTCTGCGTCAAATGGACTGGCGATAAAGGTATTGTTGATGGGCGGATGATAATGTGGTTCCTGATAACACCACTTAGCGAGTATCGCCGGATAACTTGGATGGACGCAATAGGTCAGCCGGACATCGCGGAAAACAACCCCACGAGCCTTTCGGGAAAGAATATTGTTCACGTCGTGAGGCAGTATTCGCCGAGCATCGGTGGGCTGGAAGATGTCGTCAGAAATCTGGCGGTTCAGCAGAAAGACCGGTTCGCCAGCGTCAGGATCGTTACACTCGACCGCCTGTTCACCGATCCGGGGACAAGTCTTTTGCACCACGATGTCATCGACGGCATTGAAGTGATCCGTATTCCCTATTCAGGCAGTTCGCGGTATCCGCTCGCTCCTTCGGTACTCGGACAGATTTCTGATGCTGATCTGGTCCATGTCCACGCAATCGATTTCTTTTTCGATTTTCTTGCAATAACGAGACCGGTACATCGCCGGAAACTGGTGGCCACGACACATGGCGGATTTTTTCATACGCGAAACTTCGCCAGGCTGAAATCTGTCTGGTTCAATACGCTTACGCGCTTGTCAGCGTCGCAGTATTCAGCGCTTGCTTGTTGCAGCACCAGTGATCTTGACTTGTTCAACAAGATATCTCCAGGAAAGTCGGTCCTAATTGAAAACGGCGTGGCGATTGAAAAATTCCGGAACGCCGCCACGCTTCATCCAGAAAGAAGACTGCTCACACTTGGACGGTTTTCTTCGAACAAGCGGTTGGAATGCCTGATTGAAATGATGGCAGTGCTTTGTGCCGAAGATCCCCGTTGGCATCTCGATATCGCTGGCATGGAGTCTGATCTGACGCGCAATGAACTGTTGCAAATGGCCGAAACCCGCGGAGTGTCCGGTAATGTCGACGTTCATGTCGGGTTGACGAATACACAGTTGAGGGACTTGATCACGCGGTGCAGTTTATTTGTCAGTGCGTCCGAGTATGAAGGTTTCGGGCTCGTCCTGATTGAGGCGCTGAGCGCGGGATTGATACCCGTTGTTGAAGCCAATGAAGCCTTCAGGGTCATTGCGGAGAAACATTCGGTTGTTCGCACGGTTGACTATTCGAAGCCTCGTCAGGCAGCAGATGTTGTAAAGTCGGAATATCTGGAGCTGGAACAGCGACCGGATCTGCGCGAAGACGCCGTTCATGCCGCCCGGGCATATGGCTGGCCTTCACGGGCGCGCCAGTACGAAGATCTCTACCGGTCTATCTTTGCAGCTTGAGTCTCGCCATGCAGCCAGTCAGGCTCGCTTCATGCGCTCAGATCCGGGGAATTCGGCAACTTGCGAAGGTTTTGATGGCCGCCTTGATGGTTTTACGGCTGAGAGGCGGACAACGTCGGCCGCGCCGGCAACTATCCAGAAGAGCGCAGCAAGCTTGATCGAATAAAATGAGTTGGAAATTGTCATGAGCAGCGCGATGTAGGTCGCGGCCAATGCCTTGAACTGTATTGCGCGCTGATCTTCGTAAGGTGCGAAAACATAGCAGGTCCACAGGGCGATAAGACCGATGGCGCCGATTTGCGCGAGTGAATAGGCAAAGCCGTTGTCTGCAAGGAACGGCACGTTTCCGTCGACACCGAACAGGATCTCCGGCGTGACTTTCTGCAGCAACTGGCTTGCGTGCACCAGTCGGCCTGCAAAATCGTCACTCCATCCGATCTGTGTCGACCAGCCTCCGTAGAGGCCGAGTGCGAAAACGATCAGCAGCGGCAAGCTCCACCAGGTCACTCTGGGCAGAAAGAGTCCGGCCACCGCTGCGGCGACCATTGCAATGCAAACGAACATTCCAAAACGGGCGTCTGGGAGAATGACGGCTGCGAAAGCGGCAGCAAACATCAGTGAGCGATAACGCATACCTGAACGGAAAAGCGCCCAGAGGCACAGGAAGGCGCCGAAATTGCCCATTGTCACAGGTTCCAGGAACACCGACGAGGCACGAACGTTCCCCAGGAATTCAAGAAAATTCCGTCCGTCTACGCGTGTGCTGGAGACAAAGAGATTGGAGCCTTCGATGAAATTGGCATCCGCACTCAGCGTCCCACGGGCAACGTAATAGTCGAAGATGCTCACGAGTCCGGTATAGACATCAAGAAAGACAAACTCGAAAAACCCGACCGACAGGACGACAAGGGCACTGATCCACACCAGTCGGTCCGCATCCTCGATTTGTCTGAAGTTCCTGCCGATCAAATAGAAGACGATCGGGATCAGGAAATCGCGGATCGCCTTGAGATCCAGCTCGGGTCGCAAGGTGAGGATCAGCGCCATGTAGCTGAAATAGAGCAGTAAAATCAGTAACAGCAGGGTGTTGCGGCTGAAGATCAGGAAAAGTGCGACTGCAAGCAATGCCATTTCCGACAGGATCACGTGGCTTTCGGAAATTCGGAACACATTGGTGTTCACGAAGGCCAGGACAAAATTGAAAAGAAGAGTTCCGACGACCACTGCATAGACGGCTTTCAGCCAAAGCCGGTACTGTGTCCGCTCCAGGTCCGGTGCTGTCGGGACCGCAATCTGGTGCTCATGCAGCGCTGAGGACAACATTTCCGATGATCCGGTCATACCAGGGTTCCAGGAAGGCGGCCGCGTGCTCGAACTCGGTCTCGTTGGTGTCTCCTACTGCCGTGATCAGAATGATGCCGTCGCAATGCCGTAGCAGGACCGGCAGCATCGGGCTTTCATCGATGTTCCCTGCGTCGACAAGCAGAATATCTTCATTTGCGGAGCCGAGATCGCCGCCTGACGCATATTTCTTGCGAGGATCGATGTGCTCCACACGAAGGTACCCGGCAAGACCGGCCGCATCGGCGTCACCGGCTGACCGAGGCACCGCGCCACTTGAGCTCGAAAGCTTGGCGGCAATCGTTTGAATGGCGTCTATTCCCGGAGTGACCGGTTGAGGTTTACGGGGGACTTTGGTTTCGTCCTGGCGATTGTTGGTCGTATGAGCAAAGAGGATCTCTTCACCCATATCATGGAGTTCTTCCGCGACGCTGCGAACAAACTCGGAGGTGTCGCCGGTGCGTCCGACCGAAAGAGCAAGGATGTTGGCTGGGCGATTATAGGCGATTGCATTTCTGAGTGCGTAGGCGACCCGAACCCGTGCGATTGCAGCCTTGGACTCCAGCTGTGTTCGATCGGTTCCGGCCAGATGCGGCAATCTTATCAGGGACGCGCTTTCCTGCGCCGGTTTGTTCAGGTTGGCCAGGATGGGGGCACTTGTTTGCGTGACAAGTTGCCGTTCGGACATCATGGGTCCCCTGAGAACTGTCAGCAACACCGCTCCCGACGCCGCAACAGCAAATCCGAAGACCAGGGCGGCACCAAGCACGAGAATTTTCTTGGGCCCGCTCGCAGTGGTCGGAACGGGAGCCTCGGACAAAATACGGGTCGTGCTTGTGTCGAGCTCCGGAAGTTCTTCAAGTTCTCTGGAGCGTTTCAGAAAGGCTTCGTAGACCGCCCGGCTCGCACCGGCTTCACTTTGCAGCTGCCGAAGTTCGATCAGGGCCTTGCCCTGCACCGTATTCTGCGACTGGAGATTTTTCGACTGCAGCTCGAGAGCGTTGACCGTCGACTGGGCCTGTTCAAAACGGTTGCGGACAGACTGCTTGATACGCTGCAACTCACTTTGTATTTCTCTTTGCGTATTTGATAGTTGCGAACGCAATTCAAGCAGCGTTGGATGGTTTGATCCAAGGGTTGTTGCGGCTTCTGCAACCTGTTGCGCCACCTGGGCATATTGGACCCTCAGTGAGCTCAGGACCGTGTTTTCTGTGCCACCCGGAACCGCACCTGCCTCCACGTCGGACAGCGTCAGGGGCGCCATCTGGTCATAGAGTGACTTTGCGCGCTCCAGTTCGACCCGTGCATCGGTGATTTGGGTGTTCAGCGCGTCCAGCTGCTGGTCGATGACGGACCCGCCGGAGGTGCTGATCAAACCTTGTCGCGCCTTGTAGGCTTCCACCGCAGCTTCCGCTGTTTCGACGCGTGAACGCAATTGCTGCGCCTGCTTGCCCAGGGTCGTGCTGGCTCGGGCCAATGCTTCGGTCCGGGTGCTTCGGTTTTGCTCGATGTAGACCCGGGCGGTTTCGTTGGCAATTGACGCTGCCAGCTCGGGGTCGGGATGGCTGACAGTGATCGAAAAGACGAATGATCGGCCCAGCCGAAAGACGTTGATCGCCTCTCTCAGGGCTTCCAGCGTTGCGGCCCGAACATCGGAAGAAGACCTGGAGTTGCCGGAAAGGCCACCTCCGATGACAGAAAGCAGCCTGTTTCGCAGGCCGGGCTGATAAAAACCCGGATCGATATCGAGCTTAAGGTTGTTGGCGACTTCGTTCAGGACACCCGCGGACAGGATCACGAAGGTCTGGCTATCAAGATCCATCGCTTGCAAGGTCTGGCTTCTGCCCGGCGCCGTCGGATCTGTGCCGATGATCTGAACCCCGTCCGGCTGCACCAGCAATTCCGCGCTGGTCTGGTAGACCGGCGTCTTGAGAGCGGCGTAGGTGAGGGCAAGGACCGCAAAGACGATCGGGCACACGATCAACCAGACCAGGTGGCGCCGCAGGATCGCCGGTATCTCTGACAAATCAATCATACTGCCATCGGTCTTCAGTTTCGTCGCATTCGCTGCATGCCGAGTTCATGACCGCCATCTTCCGGGTTCTTAGCCAGAAGACCGGTCACCATCCTCATTGGTAAACAAACATGATTAACGCATCGCAAATAAGCAGATCGGAACCGCCTCAACTTCGAGCAAGCGTTTAGAAGAAGTTTCTAGGTTAATTAGAAAATCGAGTGTCACGAAAACCAAGTATTAATAATAATATCGGCGCCATTTCTGAATTAAGTTATTTTAATTGTATTCGAGATAAGACAATTCAATCTTGAACAAAGACAAGACGGATAAAGTGCATTCAATACCATGTGGCTCTCCTTTGATGAATAAGGTGGATCTGAATCTTCCGATCAGGGCCGGTACATCGCCAATCGGTCCGTTGGCGATCTTGAGGATGAGCAGTGAGGAAGCTGTTCAGCTTGTGCGGTCATCTGTCCAGATGAGCTATCCGCTCGACATCGCCATTTGCAATGCACACACAACACTGACCGCTTTGGATAATCCGGCATTTGCCGAAACGCTTCGGCACATGACATTGTTGAACGACGGAATCGGCGTCGACCTGGCAAGTCGCTTTTTGAACGGGAAATCTTTCCCGGACAATTTGAACGGTACAGATCTGATCCCGGATATTCTCACGGAAGTCGGATTTCCCTTGAAGATTTTTTTGCTGGGAGCGACGGACCGCCACGTTCAGCTTGCAAAAAAACACATCGAAACGGTCTATCCGATGCACCATGTTGTCGGAGCCCGGAACGGATATTTTGACTTGGGTGAATGCTCGCACGTCTGCGAGCAAATCAATCGCGCCCGACCGGATCTGCTTCTTGTCGGCATGGGCAATCCGAGGCAGGAGAAATTTATCGTCGAAAATCGCGTCAGGCTGAATGCCACGGTGGCAATCGGCGTCGGCGCATTGTTCGATTTCATGTCCGGTTCAGTCGTCAGGGCACCGAAATTCGTACAGTCCATTGGTCTGGAATGGCTGTTCCGCCTGTTGCAGGAACCACGCCGCTTGTTTCGCAGGTACATCATAGGGATTCCGCGTTTCTTCATCGCACTTCTGAAGCTTAAATTTGGAAAGTCAGACACAGAAAACTAGCGCGCCGAACCGCGTTCAGGATCTATTGCTCGCCAGGACAATGCGTATTTTTTCAACCGTGTCCGCGACGGTCGTTGATGTCTTTGTCCATGGCGGTTTCGGCCGGTCAATCATGATTACCGGCAATCCCAGTCTGCGAGCGGCTTCGATCTTGGCGTAGGACCGTTCCCCACCACTGTTTTTCGCAACCAGATGCGTGATGCCGCGCTTACGCAGCAGTGACATCTCTTCCTCCGCCGAACTTGATGGCCGTGCCAGAACCAGTTCCCATTGTGGCGGCAAAGGTTGGCGAGGCGGCTCGATCATGCGCGCAACACCGAAAATGTCCGAACGAGGGTAAAAACGGGAGATTTCCTTGCGTCCAACTGCCAGAAATGCGCGGGACGCAGACGGCAGCGCTGAAACCGCATCCTCTATCGAAACAACCGGTTCCCACCGGTCTTCCTCGAGAGGTTTCCAGGCCGGACGTTCCAGGCGAAGAAGGGGCAGTCGACAGTTGCTGCAGGCCTCAAAAGCATTGCGGCTCATCTGCGCCGCAAAAGGGTGCGTCGCATCGATGACCAGGGTGACGCTCTCATCTTCAAGAAATTTTGCGAGCCCGGCTGTCCCGCCGAATCCGCCGATACGTGTGGGTACTCCAAGATCCGGTAGATCTCTGACAACGCCGGCGAAGGAAACGGTCAGGTGCAGTCCGGGAAACGTGCTGCTCAGCCTTTCGGCGAGCTGACGGGCTTCGAAAGTCCCCGCGAGCAGCAAAATGTGATCAGGTGCCGTCAAAGCCGCTTTCTCCCAGGACGTTGCCCTGCCGATCGGTTATCAGAACTTCCAGTGCAACCGGCGCACCCTTGAGAATTTTCCGGACTTCCAGCTTTGTTCGTTTTGCCAGCAAACCGCTCAGGTCGACATTTTCCTCCAGTGACCGGTCGAGTACTTCCTTTGCCGTATTTGCCTGGGCGGCATCGACGATGGAAGAAGGAGACGCACCGGCTTCTGCAAGAAGGTCCTGCAGAAAGGAAAAATCGACGGAACTCCGCGCTGAATGCAGGTCGAGCGCACCTTGCGCCAGCTTTGAGAACTTGGCGAACCCTCCGGCGAGGGTCAGCCTGTCGACAGGGTGATGGCGCAGGTACTTGAGCAGGCCACCGGCAAAGTCACCCATATCCAGGTAGGCTGTCTCGTCGAGAGAATATCGCGCCTTTACCGCATCTTCGGAGGACGTTCCGGTGGCGCCGACGACATGAGTCAGACCGATTGCGCGCGCGACATCGATACCGCGATGGATGGAAGCGATCCAGGCCGCACAGGAAAACGGGCGCACGATACCGGTTGTCCCAAGCACCGACAGTCCACCGACGATGCCGAGACGCCCGTTCATTGTCTTGAGCGCCAGTTCCGCGCCGCCGTCAATCGAGACTTCGATTTCCACATCACCTGTTGCGCCGTATTTGTCCGCGACTTCCCCGATCGCTGTCTGCATCATCTGTCGCGGAACCGGGTTGATCGCCGGTTCGCCCGGCGGGATCGGCAAGCCTGGCCGCGTCACCGTGCCGACACCGTCGCCGGCCTTGAACCGGACACCCGATCCGGGTTCCAAAATCCGCACGGTCGATGTGATCAGGGCGCCATGTGTCACGTCAGGATCGTCACCCGCATCCTTGGTGATGGTCGCGCTGGAAACATCACCGGAAATACTGTGCCGGGTGAGAATGAAATCGGCGGTGCCGCCTCTTGGCAGGGAAATCTCAACAGGGTCGGGAAATGTGCCGGTTATGAGTGCACAATAGGCAGCCTTGGCCGCAGCCGTTGCACATGCGCCCGTCGTCCAGCCTCGTCTCAGTTCTTTCGGTTCGTTCCTCGACATGCAAACTCTATAGCTGATGTTGCAGACCGGTGCGCGCTCCTGAGCGACATTGCTCTTAAATGTCGCATTCCTTGTGTTTTCCATCGCGCAGGTGCTTGGCGTTCCGGAAAATGCCGGATAAACAGAATTCATGAACGGTACTGACAAGAACAATAGTTTTCCCGATGGCCTGCCGGTTTTTGAATCTGGCTGGGTGTGGCTTGCCGGTGCCGGTCCAGGCGATCCCGGCCTCCTGACGCTGCACGCCGTGAACGGTCTGCGCCAGGCGGATATTGTTGTTTATGACGCTCTAGTCGACAGAAGCATTCTCGACTGGGTCAAACCCGGTGCAGTGACGGATTTTGCTGGCAAACGCGGCGGCAAACCCAGTCCGAAACAACGCGATATCACACTGAAGCTCATCGATTATGCCCGCGCAGGAAAGCGTGTGCTTCGCTTGAAAGGCGGCGATCCATTCGTCTTCGGGCGTGGCGGCGAAGAAGCCCTCGGTCTTGTCGAGGCAGGTGTTCCGTTCCGGATCATTCCGGGTGTCACTGCCGGTATCGGAGGTCTCGCCTACGCGGGCATCCCGGCAACTCACCGTGATTGCAATCAGGCAGTCACGTTCCTGACCGGTCATGACCAGACCGGTTTGACCCCCGATGCCATCAATTGGGACGGGATTGCAAAGGGATCTCCGGTAATAGTCATGTACATGGCAATGAAACATCTGGAGACGATAGCCGGCAAACTCATAAGTTGTGGGCGATCTGTTGACGAGCCTGTGGGCATCGTGTGCAACGCTTCCCTGGCCGGCCAACAGGTTCTGGAGACGACGCTGGGTCGCTGTGCGGTCGATGCTGCAGCTGCCGATATCCAGCCTCCGGCGATAGTCTGCGTCGGAGAAGTCGTGCGACTGCGCAATGGCCTGGATTGGCTCGGGGCCATGTCTGGCAAGATACTGACATCCGATCCACTGGATCTGCGCGCAAAGAACCGAACGGCAGATGCCGGATAGCGAGACATTCCAGGATCCCGGAGGGGTGTTGATTGCGGCACCTTCCTCCGGTGCCGGCAAGACGACGCTTACTCTCGCACTGCTAAGAGCCCTCCGCAATGCCGGTCGTCTGGTGGCGTCAGCGAAATCCGGTCCGGACTATATCGATCCGAAGTTTCACGAAGCAGCCAGCAGCAAACACTGCATCAACCTGGATGCCTGGGCGATGGACACCGATACGCTGCGCGCCCTGGCGATGGACCGGGCAGCAGGGCATGAATTGCTTCTGGTTGAGGGCGCCATGGGATTGTTCGACGGCGCGGCGAACGGGAAGGGATCCGCCGCCGAGCTTGCAGCGGTCCTCACTGTTCCCGTGATCCTTGTCATTGATTGTGCCAGGCAGGCTCAGTCTGTCGCAGCGCAGGTTTTCGGGTTTCAGAATTACCGGCCCGATGTTCAAATTGCAGGTGTAATCCTTAACCGCGTTGGCAGTGCGCGTCATGAAACAATGCTTCGTACAGCGCTCGCACCGCTGGGTGTGACCGTGTTCGGGGCCATCCCGCGTTCGATGGAATTGACGTTGCCGGAACGACATCTGGGTCTGGTGCAGGCGAGTGAGCACAAGGATCTGGAGACGTTTCTGGAAACGGCGGCAGAGCTTTGCCGCACACATGTTGATCTGGCTGCCATTGAAAGCGCGGCGACCTGTATTCCGGCTGCAGAAGCCATTCGGATGAACCTGCCGCCGCCTCTGGGGCGGAAGATAGCGGTGGCGCGCGACGTAGCCTTTGCTTTTTCCTATCCGCACCTGTTGCACGATTGGCAACGAAAGGGTGCGGAAATCGCTTTCTTTTCACCGCTTGCCGACGAAGCCCCAGGCCCGGATGCAGATGCGATATTTCTCCCAGGGGGGTATCCGGAACTCCATGCAGCGGTCTTGGCAGGGGCTGAAGGCTTCAAGTCAGGAATGCGGCAGGCTGCGAATGCGGGCACACTCATCTACGGCGAATGCGGTGGCTACATGACGCTTGGCGAAGGTCTCATCGACGCGTCCGGCGAAAGGCACGGTATGCTGGGTCTATTGCCTTTGGTGACGTCGTTTGAGGATCGCAAGCGTCACCTCGGATATCGCATGCTGGAACCCGTTGGCGGGTTGCCCTGGACATCTCCGCTCGCCGGGCATGAATTTCATTATGCGTCTATCGTATCCGAGGGAAGGGCTGACCGCCTGTTTTCCGCGCAAGATGCCGAGGGCAACAAACGAGATGACATGGGATTGCGGAGCGGCAATGTGATGGGCTCATTTGCCCATGTGATTTCGTCTTTTTGACCCGCCTCAAATGCAAGAAGATGAGGCAGGCAACCTGCCTGTATCGAACCCGTCACGGGATCGGTAAGGACCTGGAAAAACCGAAACCGTACAGTCGTCGGTCCAATTCATTCCGGATTGGCACACAGCTTTTGCTGCATCCATCCGGAATGACGCACCGAAATGTTAGGAGGCTTTCGCTTTCTTTTTCGGCCTTAGAACATGCACGTGATCGGCGTCGTAGAGCGCGCTGTCGCGGAAGTCTTGTCCCGGCTTCAGGGCATGGCCAACGAACACAAGGGCAGTCCGGGTGATCTTGGACTTGCGTATCTGGTTCGCAATCGTTGAAAGCGTGCCGTGAAGAAAGGCCTCGTCGGGCCACCCCACGCGATAGGCGACAATCACCGGGCAATCCGGTCCGTAATGGGGGACAAGCTGACGTTCAATCTCCCGAAGGTTCCGGATCGAAAGATGGATTGCGAGCGTCGCGCCGCTCTTGCCGAGCGTATCGAGGTCCTCATTGTTCGGCATGGCGGAGGACTGCATTGCCGTCCGCGTGACGATTACCGTCTGGGCGACTTCCGGGATCGTCAGTTCGGTTTTCAGGGCCGCCGCTGCCGCCGCGAACGCAGGCACGCCGGGGGTTACATCGTAATCTATGTCAAGTGCATCCAGCCGGCGCATCTGTTCCGCCGTCGCACCGTAGACCGACGGGTCGCCGGAGTGCACGCGGGCAACATTCAGACCCTTGTCATGTGCGTCCCTGATTTCGTCGATGATTTCATCCAGCGTCATGGGTGCTGTATCGATGACGCGCGCATCGTCAGGCGCCGCGGAGACAATCTGTTCCGGCACCAGAGACCCGGCATAAAGACAGACCGGACACGACTGGATCAGCCGTAGTCCGCGAACGGTAATGAGATCTGGATCGCCAGGTCCTGCGCCGATGAAGTGAACGGTCATTGGTTTTCTTCTGCCTTTTCGGTTTCCGGCGGTAAATCTGTGTTTGCGGGTTTGGGCGCGTCGATCCGCTTGGCGTAGCCGCGCGGCGTATAGACAAAAATGCTGCCGTCACCCTTCATGATCGCGCGTGAGTTCGAGGAACCGACCAAAACGGTCGTGAGCATATCGACTTCGTCGACAGTCAGCGCTTCAAGGGTGGTTACCCGCAGTGTTTCTTCCGGCCGCCCGAGATTGACACCGAGCACGACAGGCGTTGTTGCGGGGCGATGTTTCAGGAGGATCTCGCGCGCGGCTGCCAATTGTGTGCGGCGGCGCTTGGAAACGGGATTGTAGAACGCGATCACGAAATCACCTTCCGCAGCTGCCTTCAACCGTGTTTCGATGGCCTCCCATGGCGTCAGCAGGTCGGAGAGCGAGATTGCGCAAAAGTCGTGGCCGAGTGGTGCTCCGATCCGTGCCGAACAGGCCTGCAGCGCCGAAATGCCCGGCGCGTTGGTAATGCTCACGCGTTTTGCAGCATCCGAGACGCCGCCGAATTCCTCATTGCGGTGAAGCAGCTCGTAAACCAGCGAACCCATTGCATAAATGCCGGCGTCTCCGGACGAGATCAAGGCGACATTCTTGCCTTTGCCGGCTTCCTCGAGCGCGAAACGAACCCTGTCTTCTTCTGCGCCGAGCGGGAAATTGTGGTGCTTTTTTCCGGTGATGTGGCTTTCGACAATGTCCAGGTAAAGCGAATAACCGACCACATCCGTTGCAGCAGACAGGAGCCGCGTGGCTTCCGGCGTCCGCCATTCGTCCTTGCCGGGTCCTATCCCGATCACCGAAAGGTGCCCCCGGGATCTGCCGATGGTGGCCGGGTCTATCGGTTGGGGTGCGCGCGCGATGGCGCATGTGGCACTTTCTGTTTTCTGTTTTTCAACGACAAGTGCGCCGAAGGCACCGGACGCTGCCAGCGCCGCCCCTTCCGAAACACCGTGGCAACCGACTTCCTGAAAAACGATGTTGGAAGGGTTCTTGAGGCGCGGTGTTTCACGCTGAAGATCCTCGGCGGAGAAGACGCGCAGCGGCACGCCGAGATAATTGACCAGGTCGTTGACGGCAGCTTCATCCGCTTTCAGATCGATGGTCACGACGCAGGCGACTGCACCCCGGGCAATCCCGGCTTCCGCGAGCCGGCCTTCGACAAGGCCGATGAGTTCCGCCGGATCGCAGTGCCGGGCACAGCCGACACCAACCGCATATTTTTGCGGGTGGTAGACAAGCCGGGTGGGACTTCCTTCTACCGGTTTTTCGGTTGCTGCCAGCGCAATCGATGCGTTGTCGGACTGGTTGAGTTCGGCTTCCAGCAACCAGTCCGCCTGGCCTTCTATGCGAACATCCGCGCCGGACAGAAGTTCGGCCATCACCGGTTTTGCATCTTCCGGGTTGGCAAGGATCCATCCCTTTGGCGGAACGTCGAGGGCAATGCCGAGTTTCGTATCACCCGCCGTGGTGATCGCAGCGTGGCCACCCAGAGACTTTGCCAGGATCCTGGCAAGTTCGTTTGCACCGCGATGCCCGCCGAGCAGCGGGACGATGCTGGAACCGTCTTCCGATACCGCAATGACTGGCGGCTCGTTGCGCTTGTCCGACAGGATCGGTGCAAGTGCGCGGATCAGGATGCCGCTGGCGCAGAAACCGACTATCGGATGACCGGCCCTGAAAAGCAGCTGCAGATGTTCAATGGTTTCGTTGAACTGCGTATCCGCCGTTGGGACGCGGCCCGCCAGGCCGTGAATGCGCGCAGTTGAAAAGCGCTTTGCAACGTCTTCGGCTGTGTCCAGACCGGCTTCGTTCAGGACGAAAAGGATGGGGGAAGCGTCCACGCTTCGTCTCCCTTGTAGATGAGGATCATGGAAAAGTAAGGGGCGGTTTCGGCCTCAAGGTCAATGAGGCGATGAACCTTTTGCTCAGCCAGGCTGGCGCGTTCCACATAGCCGGCTCTTTCCAGAAGACCCATCCGGCCAAGCAGAGCCCTCAAACGGGAAAGGTGGCGTCCGACCTTCATGATGGCGACTGCCTGCGCTTCCGCAATCTTCTGTTCGATCTCGGTGTCCGGCAACGGTCCCGGGATCACTGTAAGAACATCGTTTCTCGACGTCAGCGGACGCTGGAGCTGGGCCGCACAGGCTGTGAGCGACGTGACGCCTGGAACGATTTCAATCGCAAAGCGATCGGACAGACGGTCGAAGAGGTACATGAAGGAACCGTAGAAGAACGGATCGCCTTCACACAGCGTTACGACGTCTTCGCCGGTTGCAAGAACTGCTGCAATCTCATCCGATGCCTTGTCGTAAATCTCCTGGGCGGGAAAACGATCGACACGCATCGGCACGACAATTGGAATTTCTCTTGCAGTGTGGGGGATCGTGCCGGCGGCGATGGAGCGGGCAAAGCTTTCGCCCGTATCCGGCGCCGGATAGGCAACAACTTTTGCCGACGCAATCAGCCGATGTGCCTTCAGGGTCATCAGTTCCGGATCGCCGGGGCCGAGACCGATGCCGTAAAGTGTTCCGCTCATGATCTGGTCAGGCTCCATTGCGTCACCGGCATGAGCGGGCGCCAGCCGGTCAGACCGCCGACAGCGCTTGCGCGGTGTATGGAAATTTTCTTCAAGTTTCCTCCAAGTGTCTGATAGGCCGCAAGCAGAACGGCTTCGCTCTCCAGCGTCACGGCATTTGCGACGAGCCGACCTCCGTGAGGCAACGCCTTGAGCACAGCATCGATGATGCCGGGCACCGTCAAACCTCCACCGATGAAAACGGCGTCCGGTTCGGGCAGACCCTGGAGGCCCTCCGGTGCGGTTGCGTCGATCAGCTTCAGATGAGGGACACCGAGAGCAACGGCATTGTCCATGGCCATCTGCCGGCGCTCGGCAAGGGGTTCAAGTCCGAACGCCTGTGTCCGGTTCGCGGCCCTGAGCCACTCAATGGCAACGGAACCGCAACCGGCGCCGATATCCCAGAGAACCGCGCCGGGATGCGGCTTCAGTTCAGCTAGCGTGACAGCGCGAACATCCTGCTTGGTCATCTTGCCGTCATGGTGAAAGGCTTCATCGGACAGTCCGGGCGTCCGCGGACGGATGTGGGTTCCCGGTTCGGCGACAACATCGAGGGCAAGCGTATGAAAGGCCGCGACTTCGCAGGACCAGTCTTCAGCGGTCGAGACAACCTGTCGTTCCTTTTCGCCGCCAAGATGTTCCAGAACGGTCATCCGGGTCTGGCCATAGCCCTCATCCGCCAACAGGTCCGCAACCTCACGCGGTGTGTCCGCACCGCTTGTCAGGATGAGAAGCCGGGCACCCGGATAGAGTGCGCTTCGCAACAGGTCGACGGGCCGGCCATGAACCGACAGGCACTCGCAGTCCTGCACCGGCCATCCCAAACGCGAGGCGGCAAGCTGAAAGGCGGAAAGGGACGGAAACACTCTCAACTGACCGGCACCGAAACGCCTGACCAGCGATGACCCTATGCCGAACCACATCGGATCGCCGGTTGCCAGCACCGCGATGCGCTTTCCATGCAATTGTGAAAGGTCTTCAAAAACCGATGCAAAGGGCGATGGCCAGGTTCTCTTCTCGGCAGATCCGACACTTGCCAGGTCGAGGTGACGGGATCCGCCATAGACGATTTCCGCGCGCACGAGTGCATCCTTTCCCCCCGGAGCCAGAACGCCGTCTTCACCAATGCCGATCAGGGTCAGCCAGGGAGAGGTCATTTGTCCTCCAGATGATAGGGCTTGATCTTTGTTTTCGAGGAAAGGGATTTCGGCCTGCCGTCGAGAGTGGCCGAAACCTGTCTTGTCCCGCGCGACATCGTTTTTTCGCCAGCGTGACCGCCTGTGTCTTCTGCACTGTTTTGAGCCACAACGCCAGGACGGGACAGAAACCCGCGCGATCGCATCGGCTTGCCGGTGTTTGTCGATCTCAGGCCCTTTTTGTTTTCGGTCACCGCTGTCTCAACTTTCTTCCGGCAGGCCGGCAGCAAGAGCATTGACCGCCGCAGCTGCCATCGCAGAGCCACCGCGTCGGCCTCTGAGGGCCAGAAACGGCAGGCCGAACGGGTTCTCGATCAGAGCGTCCTTGGATTCGGCAGCTCCGACAAATCCAACCGGAAATCCAAGCACAAGAGCCGGCTTGGCGCCACCCGAGGCGATCGTTTCAAGGAGATGGAACAGCGTCGTCGGCGCATTTCCAACCGCGACGACGGCACCTTCCAGGCGGTCCGTCCACAATTCAACGGCGGCTGCAGAGCGGGTCGTGCCAAGGTGCTTTGCCAACTCCCGAACACGTTTATCATTGAGAGTGCAGACGACATCAGTTCCCGCGGGCAGACGGGAACGGATGATGCCATGCGCCACCATCTCGACGTCGCACAAGACCGGTGCCTTGTTCCGGAAAGCGTCGTTTGCCGCGTCAAGCACCGTATCCGACCAGGCCAGTTCAGTTGGCAGATCCGTCATCCCGCAAGCATGGATCAGGCGCACGGCGATCGGGTGCAATTCCTCCGGCAAACAGGAGAGATCCGCTTCGTCGCGCACAATGGAAAAGGACTGACGATAGATCGCCGACGGGTCCTTCTCGTACCGGTATGCTGGTGTCGGTCGATCTGACAAATATTGCTCCCAGACCGGTGTTCCGCTCATTGAGCGGCTTCACCGGCGTTGTCTTCTTCTGCACCATCTGCTTCGGCTGCGTCGTCAACGTCCTGTTTCTTGCGGTCTTTCAAAGCGACGACGCCTGCAACGAGAGCGGCCCCGGCAAGAGCTGCAACGCCGATCCAGTGCGCGTGTCCGGCAAGTTCACCCAGGTGACCACCATGCGCAAAGGCTGCCGAAGGTAAAAGAACTGCAGCGAGGCTGGCGAGGACAATCCGGTTGATCATAATTTATCTCCCAAAGGCAGGTGCCGGAACCGGCAGTTGAATGACCGCGAAACAGGGAGATGAAAGCATGCAACCAACGTTGGCCGATTTTGAATCAGCCAAACATCGTGTTGCTTCGGACAGCTCCGGCCTTGGTCCCCTGAGTGGGTCAACCGCATCCAGAATCGCTTTCAGTCCCTGATAGGACGCCGTCAAGTTGCGGCAATCTAGGGGAGCGCTATTGGCGGATCAAGCGAGAAAACGACATCCATTGGTCGAAACAGACACATTGGATGACAGGATTTGTTTTTCTCCGGAATCTGACCTAATGAATTGAGCATCTTGAAAGGGGCATTCGGGTGTGAGGCACTTCCGGCTAAATTTTCCGGACTTGAGAACAGCAGGCATGGCGCTGCTGTTGCTGCCCTTCCTGTTCACCGCACTCGTGCCTCAGGGTTTCATGCCTGCTGTCGAGGCGGATGGTGGGTTCACCGTTACGCTCTGTACCACGGACGGGTTGCGAACGGTAACTCTGGACGCCAATGGTCTGGAAATTCCTGCGCCTTCGGAAGATGACGAAGATAGTTCACTCGCGCATGGACACTGTGTTTTTGCAGGTGTCGGTGCGTTTCTCGACACTCCGCAAGCAACCGGTTTCGACTTTCGACCCCATATCTCTGGTGTATCGAATTCGGGACATCACGGCATCTGGCTGCCCACCACGATAGCCGGCTCTCTGGGCGCGCGCGCACCTCCTCATGGGGCCTGAACCTCCAGTCAAAACCCCCAATCGTATCTGAAACCTGCCGGGCAGAGACCCGTTGCAGCAGGTTTTCAATGGAGTTCCCATGAGCACTTTTTCTCCGGACGCCAACAATGCGTCCAGGCCCAGCCGTTTCTATCTGGCGGCCTGGCGCTGGCACTTTTATGCCGGTCTTTTCGCCATTCCGTTCCTGACTGTTCTCGCTGTCACCGGTCTGATGATGATGTATATCGGCTACTTTGACGGCCGCGATGGTGAGAGGATTGCCGTTCCGGTTCCGGCAAACAGCATTGTCCTCTCCATTTCGGATCAGGCCAACGCTGCCCTTGAAAGCCGTCGGGGCGGCGCACCTGTGGAGTGGCTGAAGGGGCGGTCGGAAGACAGCGTTTCGGTTTTCCGGATCAATCAGGACGGCGCGCAGGAAATGGTTGCCGTCGATCCCTACACCGGCAACATCGTGGAAAGCTGGACCCGGCGTCAGGGTTGGTACGATTTCGCCGACGGCATTCACAGCGATCTTCTTCTGGGGATGCCCGGAGACCGGCTCCTTGAAATCGCGGCGGGTCTTTCCCTCGTCCTGATCGTGACCGGATTATACCTCTGGTGGCCGCGCGATGTTTCTCTGGCAAGAGCCCTTGTTCCGGACCTGACCCAGAAGGGACGAGCGCTTCTGAAAACGCTGCACGTGAACATCGGCATTTATGTTTCCGCGCTTCTCCTGACGTTCCTGATCACGGGCATGGCCTGGACGGGCATCTGGGGCGGCAAGTTCGTTCAGGCCTGGAGCACGTTTCCTGCCGAAAAGTGGGACAACGTTCCCCTGTCGGACGAAACCCACGCCGCGATGAACCACGGCGCGGTTTCCGAGGTGCCCTGGGCTCTGGAGCAGACCCGGATGCCGGCATCAGGTTCCGAGGCAGGTATCGAGGGAACAGCGCCCGGTGTTCCGGTCGACATCGACAGCGTTGCAACACTGGCCGGTGCGCTGGGCTTCAATGCAAGATATCGCATTTCCTATCCCAGGGGCGAAACCGGCGTCTGGACGATCAACCAGGATACGATGAGCGCTGATGCGGAAGACCCGTTTTCCGACAGGACCGTTCATGTCGATCAGTACACCGGCCGTGTCCTCGCCAATGTCGCCTTTGCCGATTACTCGGCAGCAGGCAAGGCAATGGCGGTCGGCATTCCGTTGCACATGGGTCTGATGGGTCTCTGGAACCTGATACTCAACACGTTGGTCTGTCTGTCGGTGATATTCCTGTGTGTCAGCGGCGCCGTGATGTGGTGGCTTCGCCGGCCAAAAGGCATGGCGCTGCGGGTTTTTGCACCGAAAACACCGGAGGATCTTCCGCATTGGCGCGGCGCAATGATCCTGATGTTGTTTCTGTCGCTGGCTTTTCCGCTGGTCGGTCTGACGCTGTTGAGCGTGCTTGCACTCGACTATCTGATCATCAAGCGGGTGCCCATGCTGCGCCGGGCGTTTGGCTGAAGATGGCTTCGGGCGTCGGGTTTTCCGGCGCCCGGTCCAATCTCTTTTTCAGGAAATGGCAGCAGCGTTATCTGCAAGGCCTGTAGGCGGTTGACGGCGATGTTGGTTCTCTGAAATTACCGCCATGTTGCAATTTCTTCTTCCTCGAACCGAAGTCGAACCATCGTGCTTGATCAATTGGAATTTTCTGGTGACCTGTGGGTGTCGCCCGGACCGGGTGGCTGGACGTTCATCACCCTGCCGGTGGAATGCGCCGACCAGATTCGTTTTCTGGCTGGTGGCCGGAAGGCGAAAAGCTGGGGCATGATCAAGGTCAAGGCCAGCATCGGCTCCTCGACATGGCGCACCACGATCTGGCCGGACAAGGCCTCTGGCTCTTTCCTGCTGCCGGTCAAGGCCGCAGTGCGCAAGACCGAGAAGGTCGCAGTTGGCGACAGGGTCGAGGTGAACATGACAGTCTTGGATGAGCCAGGCGGATAGAAGATGAAGCGAAACATCAAAGGGCTGACAGCAGGCCTTTCACCCTTATCCCGTCAAACGATATTGCAGGTCGAAAGTCTCGCAGGCGCGGCTGACGTCATCGAGACAGTCGACGAAGCCCGGCGGGCGCAAAAATTCGACTTCGACGGCAACCTGATGAGAACGTGGCCGGAACTAGTGGAAGAGATGGGGGCGGGCCTGGGCTTCCAATCCGGGAACAACGGTTACGATTTCGTGCTGGCGGCTTACAGAGACTGCATGCGTGACGTCATCGATGACCACGAGGCAGGCGTTTTGCTGGTTATCTCGAACGCAGGCAGGCTTCTCAACCGGGACAGGAAGTATTCGTTCAGTCAATGGGTGGAGCTGATCGGGGACGTGGCACTTTATGCCGGCGAGACGATAACAGACGGCCAATGGTGGGACCGCGGTCCACGCTATTTCAAGGTCATACTGGAGGTCGCTTCCAGTGCACGAACTTCGCGCAGATCGTGAGGTGCCGATTGGTGACTGAGCAGCCTCCGATCCCCGCGTCGTCCTGCGCGTTGATTGGCTCCAGACTGCTTTTGGTGGAAACATATCATCGCCTGTTATCAGGCGTCGGTTCGCCGGATTTGCGCGATCCTGGGTTGAAGAAAACGAGTTGCTAGAAGTGTTGAAGGTATGCATGAACCCGGTCGGCAAAGGAAAGGCGAGGGCCTGGACGTCACGTTACTGATCGCTACGTCTGCACTATCCCAAGCCTTGCTCGGATGCATTCCGCAGTCAATGACCGAAGCCTTTATTGAAGTGCATGAAAACTCAGCAGCTTGGAAGCTCGTCATCGCCTTCGATCAGGATAACAAGGTCAATCGGGAAATTTTCGATGACATTGCATCGGAACTCTTTGCTGAGCTGCACAACTTTGAGGAATCTGAACACGCGAAGGGAGCGAGCCAATTTGAAGCTGAATTCAGGGTCTATGACGTTCCGACGATAATTCTTCCCTCAGGCGGTGAAGGTGGTATTCAGAAGGCCTTTGCCTACAGGAAAATGTCCACGGAATTGTACGACGAGTTCGCGAACATGCCGGCGGACTAAGCAGCTACTGCCCAATCTCCGGCATCTTCCCGAGCGCCGATCAGCGCCAGACCGTTGGCGACGGACGTGAGTTCGTTGCCGCCGGAGATCTTCTCCGTTCCGAACCGGTTGGCGAACTGGTGGCGGACGGCGGGCACGAAGGAGGTTCCGCCCGTCATGAACACACGGTCGATGTCGTTTTCAGAAAGTCCCGCCTTTGCAAGCGTTGCGTCGAGGGCCTTGTCCATCTTGGCAAGGTCAGCGGCGATCCAGCCTTCGAACTCCTGGCGGGAGACCATCGCCCGGAAATCCGCACCGAGAGGGGCGAAGGAAAACTCCGCTTCGTCATCTGACGACAGCCTGGCTTTCGTTTCGGACACGGACTTGTAGAGCGGATAACCCTGGTCCTCGTCGACGAGTTCGATGAACAATTCGATCTTGTCCGCCTCCAGGCACCAGCGCAGCAGCTTCTTCATTTCCTTGAAATCGTCGGACGTCTTGAAGATCGACAACATGTGCCAGCGGGCGAAGTTGGAGAAAAGGTTTGGCGGGATCTCAAGGACCTTGCCCATGCTTTGGTAGGCCGATCCCTTGCCCAGTTTCGGCAGGACAACATTGTCGATGATGCGGTAATCGAACGTGTCTCCGGCAATTCCGATGCCTCCGCGCCCCAGAGGCGTTGCCTTCAGGTGCCCGGCCGCAGTCTCGAACCGCATGATGGAATAGTCCGTGGTGCCGCCTCCGAGATCGGCCACGAGAATGGTCGTGTCTCTTTCCAGCGACTGTGCATAGGAAAACGCTGCTCCCACAGGTTCCATGACAAACAGAATGTCCTCAAAACCGACCTTGCGAAATGCTCTGCGGTAACGTTCCATCGCCAGGGTTTCGTCCGGATTGTGACCTGCGAATTCAACCGGGCGGCCAACGACCAGCCGGGTACCGGCGGGATCGAAACGTGTCCCGGCGCGCTCAAAGGCGCAGCGCAGGAATGTTGCCATCAGGTCCTCGAATTCGAAACGCACTCCATAAACGCCCGTGCCCTTGAAAAGACGGCTGGCAGCGAAGGTCTTGAGCGACTGGATGAAGCGGACATCGCCAAAGCTTTCCAGGAATTGCCGGATCGCCCAGGGGCCGACTTCGGGATGAAGCGCCCGGGCAGCGCCGCGATCCAGAAAACTCAGGACCGTCGGCAAGGAGGTAAATGTCTCCTGCCTGTCCTGAAAATGAACTGGCTGCGTTGCTGATTGCCGGGCCGCCACCGCAACGGTGTTGGAGGTCCCAAAATCAAGTCCGATTGTTTCAGTCATTTCAGCCGTCCTCGTTTAGCGACGCGCAAACGCACCACGATCCGTTCGTCACCCGAAGCTGAAGTTCGTCTCATTTTCAGCATTCTCTGATCGAACTTCAGTTTCAAAAATGTGACGAGCAGGCATCCGTCTCCAGTGTGGATTTGAATTCCGCCACACGAGCGGCAGTTCGGGCAGGATATGCAGTCTCGAATTTGGAATGGCCGCGCTGAATACGGGTTAATGCGGCAAAAGGCAAGGTGAAACCGCAGAAAAACAAATGGCTAGATGCCCGCACCCTGGCAACAGCGGATTTGTACATACCGGAACGAGGTGGGGAACAGCGCCGAAAACAGATGTCTGGGATACATGTCGCCGGACGTGTCGCATATGTGCAAGAGAACGGGTCGAATGCGCGTTTACAGAACGATTTCACGCCGATACATCCGTCGTGGTGGCAGGGGCGATTTCTCTTGAGGTCGACGTAATTTTTTTGGACGACTGATCGAACCGTGCCGGCAATGCTGAAAAGAGGCCGGATGCCCGGTCGTTTCCAGGGGAAGACGGAAAATGAGAAAAGTGCTGCTCGTGATCATGGATGGTGCCGGTTACGCATCGGTCCTCAGCGAGTGTGGTTATCTGGAAGGCGCGGTCAGGCTGGAGCAGGCCAGGCGCTGGAAGATGCACACGGCTCTGCCCAGCCTGTCAGGCCCGATGTATGAAACGATCCATACCGGGCTATGGCCGCACGAACATGGCATTGTCTCGAACGAAGGCATGCGCAGGTCGTCGTCGCCGAACATCTTTTCCGAAGTGCACGCAGCGGGGAAAACGACCGGTGCGGTCGCCCAGGAGTATTTTCACCGGCTTTACGTCGATCAGGTCTGGGACAGGCTGCGATCGGTCGAACACGAAGACGAGACCGCCGACATCCAGTACGGCCGGTTCTATTCCATGGAAGGATATGGTCCGATCAACGCGGTCGCTCCTGCGGAGATTGACCTCTGCGCCCAGACAACGGTGCTGATGGAGCGCCATGCGCCTGACTACATGCTTCTGCATTCCTGCTCGGCTGACACGCTCGGACACACATTCGGCGGTGACAGCATGGAATACCGCCGGCAGATCTGGCACATCGACAATGCAATGTCGCGCGCGATACCGCTGTGGCGTTCCCTCGGGTACGACATCGTCGTCACGGCTGATCACGGCATGACCGCCGATCACTGGCACGGGGGAACGGTCCCGATGGCAACCGAAGTGCCGTTTTACCTGTTTTCCGATGCTAAGGCGCCTGCCGAGACCGAAGAACTTTCACAGCTCGGCATTGCCGCATCGGTGCTGACGCTGCTCGGCGTCGATCTGCCGGAGGGCATGCGTGAAAGCTTTGTCAGCGTTCAGTGATGTGCATGCGCCACGGTGTCTTCCGAATCCTCGGTAAGGACTGCAGTCCGGACAACCGGCGGAGACACACGGGTCTTTTTGCGCCGCTCCGTGGGGGAAAACCCGAATTTTTCCCGGTAGACGCTGGCGAAATGCGCCTGGTCGACAAATCCGGTCGAAAAGGCAACCTGTGCGACGGCCATTCTTGTCTTGCGTAGCAGTTCATCGGCCTTGTGCAGGCGGATGTCCATGTAACAGCGCATGACGCTGATACTGAGATCGGACTTGAAATTGCGCTGCAGCTTGCGGGAGCTGACGCCCGCCAACATCGCGATCTGGTCAAGCGTGAGCAGATCCGTGACATGGCTTTCCATGAGTTCGACGGCGGCAGCGACGCAACTGTTCAGGCTGCTGTTGCTGCCCAGGTAGCGGGAACGAAGCGGTTCGTCCGCACTGCGCATCCCGCTGTGCACCAGCCAGTCGCTCACGGTCGTTGCAAGCTCCGCTCCGAGTTCCGTCTTGATCAGGGCAAGCATCATGTCGAGCGAGGCAACGCCGCCCGCACATGTGTAACGATTGCGGTCGACGACGAAAATTCGCCGCTCCAGGAAGTAGCTGTCAGAAAGGGCGTTGAGTTCCTCAACGTGCTCCCAATGAACGGTGAACCGCCGGTCTTCCATGAGCCCGGCTTTGGCCAGCAATGCGCCACCGCCCGAGATGCCTCCAAGCGCGACGCCGTGTGCCGCCAGTTTCCTGAGCTGCGCATAAAGGGTGGTGTCCTCATGGTCTCCCAGGTTGTTGCCCGCAACGACAAACAGAATATCGACCTGGTTGCTCAGGATCCCAAGAGGCTCGGTTTCAAACAGCGCACCGCAGGTAGCGCGCACCTTGCCGGCATTCTGCGAAAAGTAGCTGAGACTGAAGTGTGCTTTGCCACTCAGCTTGTTTGCCGCCCTTAGCGGTTCGATCGCGGAGGCAACGGACAGCAGGGCGTAGCCCTCGATCAACAGGAAACCTATCTTGCGCCTTTTGGTCTCGCTTTTCATTCAAATACCTTAAGAAAATTCAGCGAGATAAGCTAGGTTGATAGGGCGGATTGGAGCCGGACGCGCCGTAGTAGAGACTGACCACGTGCTGTGCTTCGGCAAAGAACAGCCATCGGGATGCAAAGGCTCCGGCCAGATAGAACAGTGTCGCGATGACGGCTGTGAAAGGGTTCATCGGCAAAAGAACTACGATGACCAGCGGCAGCACGATCATTGCAACGAATGAAATGAGGCGCAGCTTCTGCGCGTGTTTGCGGCCGACAACAAAGGCCATTTCCTTCAACAGGTAATTTGAGCCGGTGTGCGGTGGTTCGAAGAGGCGTGCCTTGCCCCGGTCTCCAAGACCTGTCGCCGTTTCGATGGTGTGGCCACGTTCTTCAAATCGTCGATCCCCCAAAACCCAATGGAAAATCTGCACTGCGCCGGCGAACAGGAGAAGCACCGCCGCTGCGCCCGTCTGCTGTGCAAGCATTGCCCCGCCAGCCAATGAAATTGTCAGCAGATGAAGCGGCGTAAGCCAGTGGTTCCAGCGTGGCACGGTCTTCAGCTGGGCGTAGATCATGGCAGTCGCGACAACTGTCGCCAAAGAAAGAAAAGCGCCAAGCCAGCCAAGCAACGTGATCGAAGCGTTGAAAAAGACAGCGGCAAAGGCATAGACGCCCAGCACGATCAACGCAGCCGTCGAAAGCCACGCCTCCCGGGAAAGCCAGCTTGTCTGCCACTGCGTGAAGGCCTTCAGGGCGCGTTGGGGATTGCCGAGGTGGAACGTGGCGGCCAGAAGACCGCCGACGGCCAGCGCGAATCCGGCTGCGAAATAGAAAAACGCAGCCCAACCGGTGGCTTCGGGGAGACCAAGGCCGAGAAAGGTCAGCAAGCCGAAGCCCAGTCCGGACAACACGGTAAAGATGATAACGGAAGGAGCCGGATGCATCAGAGCGCCTCCAGTCGTTTGTCGAGCCAGGCAAGAAAACCCTTGGGTTCTTCGCAGACAGGTTCAATCAGGGGCGTCAGGACGTCCATGTCCTTCATCTGGTCCTTTGGTCTGGGCGGCAGATATTTGTTGACCGGTTTCGTTCCCTGTTCCGGCATCAGGTCGATGCCGCCGCGTTCTGCGGTGAGCTTTGAGACATTGCTCTCCGGATCCGCAAAATCACCGAAATGCCGCGCGCCGGCGGGGCAGGTTCGTACGCAGGCCGGTACCCGGTCCTCTTCGGGCAGGTTTTCATTGTAGATACGATCGACGCAGAGCGTGCATTTCTTCATCACGCCGGCTGCAAGGTCCAGCTCCCGTGCACCGTACGGGCAAGCCCAGGCACAAAGACCGCAGCCGATACAGGCATCCTCATTGACAAGAACGATGCCGTCCTCGGAGCGTTTGTAGCTGGCGCCGGTCGGACAGACCGTCACGCACGGGGCGTCTTCGCAGTGAAGACAGGATTTTGGAAAATGCACCGTCTGGCTGCAGCCGCCGCCCGTCGGTTCGACTTCATAGCTGTGGATACGGTTCAGGAAGGTTCCGACCGGTTCGCTGCCATACGCACCCGTGTCACTGAGCGGGACGCCATAATTTTCCGTGTTCCAGCCTTTGCAGGCCGTGACGCACGCATGACACCCCACACAGGTGTCCAGATCGATGACAAGACCGAGTTTCTTTTGTGTTGTTTCAGGCAGCCGGGTCATGAGGTCACCTTCTGCCGAACAGTTGCGGGTCCAGTGCCAACCGGTGACTTCAGCGCGCTGAAGACCGGCTGGCTTTCCGGTGGCGCTTTCACCTTTTCAACTTTTACCCTGAGATCGAACCAGGCCGCCTGACCGGTAACCGGATCGGAATTCGACCAGCGCAGGCCGTCACCGTTTGGAGGCAGCAACTCGTGAATGAGATGGTTCAACAGGAAGCCCTTGGTGGCTTCCGGTGCATCTTCGTCAAGCGCCCAGGCCCCCTTGCGTTTGCCGATTGCGTTCCAGGTCCAGACCGTATTCTCGTTGAGTCCGGCCATATGCGCGACAGGAACGGTGATCTCGCCATGTACGGACGTGACCCTTGCCCAGTCACCGTCTTCAAATCCGTTTTCCTTCCAGATCTTCGTCGGAACATAAAGCGGGTTCCGGCCGTGGATCTGTCGCAGCCAGGCGTTTTGGCTGCCCCAGGAGTGGTACATCGCCATCGGCCGCTGGGTGAGCGCATGGACTGGATAGTCTTCGGTATCGACCGACGCGTCTTCCAGCGGCGGATGCCATACAGGGAAGGGCGTCAGGTGGTCCATGATCTGTTTGCGCAGGTGATCCGGCGGCTGCCTGTCGCCATGACCTTCGGCAGCAAGCTGCATGCGGCGAAGGGGTTCGACATAGAGCTGGAACAGGTAGGGTTGAGGCTTGTCGTAAAACCCGAGATCAACCGCCCATTTTTGATAGGCGGAATTCCATGGTTTGTAGAATGTGGCTTCGGCCGGAACGTGCTCGATGAAGAAGCTGCCGTTCTCGATATACCGTTCAAGCTGGTTCGGGTTGACTTCGCCACGACCGGATTCTGTGCCGTTGCCGCGGAAGCCGGCCAGCGGTCCGATACCCGGCCGGCGCATGTGATTGACCATGTAATCGGCGTAATCGGTGTAAAGGGGCTCGCCCTTTTCGTTGGTGAAGCCGGGCAACTTCAGACGCGCACCGAGATCCACCAGCACCGACTGGAACCCCCGAACGTCCCGGTCCGGTTCGATCACCGGCCAGCGGATCGCGTCGGCTGCCGCATCGGCCTCGCAAATCGGCCGGTCCAGAAGAGAAATGCAATCATGCCGTTCCAGATAGGTCGCGTCGGGCAGGATCAGATCCGCATAGGCGACCATCTCCGAAGAATAGGCGTCGGAGTAAATGATGCGCGGGATGACATAGTCACCGTTTTCGTCCTTGTCGGTCAGCATCTCCATGACGCCGCGCGTGTTCATGGACGAGTTCCAGGCCATGTTGGCCATGTAGAGAAACAGGGTGTCGATCTTGTAGGGATCGCCGGCATGGGCATTGGATATGACCATATGCATCAGCCCGTGGGCCGAAAGCGGGTTATCCCAGGTAAATGCCTTGTCGATCCTTGCCGGTGTGCCGTCTTCCTTCAGTGCCAGGTCCGCGGGGCCGCGCACAAAGCCGAGATGGGGCCCGTCGAGCGGACAGTCCGGCTTGGAATGACAATGTGGCGTGGGATGCGCCTCGACGGGTTTGGGGTAGGGAGGCTTGAAACGGAAACCACCGGGAACTTCCACCGTTCCGAGCAGGATCTGCAGGATGTGGAGCGTGCGGCACGTCTGGAACCCGTTTGAATGCGCCGAGATTCCCCGCATGGCGTGAAAACTGACGGGCCGCCCCTGCATTTTCTCATGCCGTTTGCCTCGAAAATCCGTCCAGGGCTGGTCGATTTCGAATGCTTCCTCGAAAGCGACCCTGGCCAGTTCGGCCGCGATTGCCTTGATGCGTCCAGCGGTGACGCCGCACCGCTCGGCCACGGCCTCAGGGCTGAAGTCGTCGGACAGAAACTGGTCGGCGAGATGCTGGAAGACGGTCTTGTGGGTGACCCCGTCCATGTCGACGCTGGCGGCGAGATCCGGGTTGACCCCCTCCTTGTCGAAGGGTTGAAGCGTGCCGCTGGCCCGATCGATCACCAGCGTCTTGTCGTCATTGTCCCGCAGGAGGAGCCCTTCCTCGGGCGAACCGGGGGTCGCATTGATCAGGCACGGCGCATTGGTGAACTGGGCCAGGTAGGTCAGGTCTATCTTGCCGGCCTTCAATAGGACATGGATCAGGGCGGAAATGAAGAGGCCATCTGTGCCCGGAGTTATTCCGACCCATTCATCGGCGATTGCATTATAGCCCGAGCGGATCGGGTTGACGCCGATCACCTTGCCGCCGCGCGCCTTCAGTTTTCCGAGACCCATTTTGATCGGGTTGGAATCGTGATCCTCCGCGACACCGAAAATCATGAAGAGTTTGGTGCGCTCCCAATCCGGCTGGCCGAATTCCCAAAAGGCGCCTCCCATCGTGTAGATGCCTGCGGTTGCCATGTTGACCGAACAGAAGCCGCCATGTGCAGCGTAGTTGGGAGTTCCGAAATTCTGCGCCCAGAAACTCGTAAAGCTTTGCGACTGGTCACGTCCGGTGAAAAAAGCGAGTTTTTCCGGGGCAGATTTGCGAACCGGGTCCAGCCAGGAGGTCGCGAGTTCGAGCGCTTCGTCCCAGGAGATTTCCTCAAACTCCCCTGAACCGCGCGGCCCGGTCCGCTTGAGCGGGGCACGCAATCGGGAGGGAGCGTTGACCTGCATGATGCCCGACGAGCCCTTGGCACACAGCACGCCCTTGTTGACCGGGTGATCCCGATTTCCTTCTATATAGGCAACCTTGCCGTCCTTGAGATGCACGTTGATGCCACACCGGCACGCACACATGTAACAGGTCGTCTTGCGGACTTCGTCCGACACTTCCGGCGACGTGTTGAGTACCGGTTCGCTTAGTGACATCAATGTTCCTCCATGATCGCTTGCGCGCTGCGTGCAATCATCTCTTCCTCTTCGGCTGGGACGATCCATACCATTTTTTTCGAGGAAGGTGTGTGCAGCTTGCTGGCTCCCGACGCATTTGCGTTCGGGTCGAGATCTATGCCGAGCCAGGCAAGCCCTTCAAGGATCTTTCGGCGGACAACGGCATCATTTTCGCCGATCCCGCCGGTAAATACGATGGCATCCAGACCGCCCATCGCGGCAATCATCGATCCTGCGTGACGGACGACCCAGTAACAGAAATGATCGATTGCAAATTCGGACTTCGTCGTCCCCATCTGGTGGAGCTTGCGCATGTCGGACTCGCCACCAAGCCCCAGCAATCCACTCTCCTTGTTGAGTATCTCCGACGTGCGCTGGAGACCGTGGTCGGCCACAAGTTTCAGGACCACGTTGGCATCGATAGACCCGGATCGGGTGCCCATCGTCAATCCTTCGAGGGGTGAATAGCCCATCGTCGTGGCAACCGAACGCCCGTTCCCGATGGCGCACAGGCTCGCCCCGTTACCCAGGTGCATGGCGAGGATCTTGTCCGGCAGCACGTTTGCAGAGAGTTCGGGCAGTTTCAGCACGAGACTTTCATAGGAAATGCCGTGGAACCCGTAGCGCTGCAGTCCGTCTTCCACTGCGCTGTCCGGGATTGCGTATCGCCTCGCAACGTCGGGATTGCTCGCATGAAAAGCAGTGTCGAAGCTGACGCATTGCGGCAGGTTTGGCGCGAGCTCCGCAACGGCCCGGATGGCGGCAAGATTATGGGGATTGTGAAGGGGCGCAAGCGGTGAACAGCGCCCGATCTCGTCGGCAATGTCGGGTGTCACCAGACAGGGCGCGCGCAGATTGCGGCCGCCATGCACGACGCGGTGCGCGGCGGCCGCAAGATTGACGAGGTCCACGCCTGCTTCCTCTAGCGACCGGAAAATCGCTTCAAGTGCTGCAACGTGATCTGGCAGGCTGACTTCTTGCCGGGTGCCGTTCAGAACCAGGCTGGAAGCGCCGCCGATTTCGACAGCGCTTCCGCTGGTCCTTTTCGACAGGTCCGCGCCGAAAAGCGCGAACTTGATCGAGGAGGATCCGGAATTCAGGACAAGAACATCACCCATTGCGTTGCAAACCGGCCTTTCAGCTTGCCGTTTGCGGACGCATGTCGGACGCCGAAATACCGGCAACCGCGACCGGTTTCTTCATCGCGTCGCGGCGGAACGGCTCTCCGAGTTCCTGGTTGATCAGAGCTTCGACAAGGGTGGTCTTGCCGTGTTTCATCTGGTCGTCAATTGCCTTGTCGAGCATCTGCGTCAGCTCATCCATCGTGCGTGCCTGAACACCCTGCAGACCACAGGCTTTGGCGATTTCCGCATAGCTCACCTGTTCGTCGAGTTCGGTGCCGACGAAGTTGTCGTCGTACCAGAGTGTCGAGTTGCGCTTTTCCGCCCCCCACTGGTAATTCCGGAAAACGACCATTGTGATTGCCGGCCACTCGTTGCGTCCGATTGCGGTCAGTTCGGTGACCGCAATGCCGAAGGCACCGTCCCCGGCAAAACCGACGACAGGTGTGTCCGGGCAGCCAATCTTGGCGCCGACGATGGCCGGAAGGCCGTAACCGCACGGCCCGAACAGGCCCGGCGCCAGGTATTTGCGCCCGGTTTCGAAGCTCGGATAAGCATTGCCGATCGCACAGTTGTTGCCGATGTCGGAACTGATGATGGCTTCCTTGGGAAGGGCTGCCTGAATGGCCCGCCATGCCTTGCGCGGGCTCAGCCACTCGGGCTTTGCGGCGCGGGCACGTTCGTTCCAGGTGGTGCCGGGATCGTCGTCCTCGTGATCCATTGAAGAAAGTTGCTGTGCCCAACGGGACTTGGTCTGCGCGATGGTGTGCACGCGCTCGTCGCGACCGTCGTTTCCGGCGCTCGCAGAGAGTTTGTCCAGAAGCGCCTCAGCCACTTTCTTCGCGTCTCCGACGATTCCGACGGAGACGGGTTTCGTCAGTCCGATACGATCGGGATTGATGTCGACCTGAATGATTTTGGCGTCCTTCGGCCAATAATCCATGCTGTATCCGGGCAGTGTGGAGAACGGATTGAGACGTGTACCCAATGCGAGAACGACGTCCGCCTTGGAGATCAGTTCCATGCCGGCCTTCGAACCGTTGTAGCCGAGCGGGCCGGCAAAGAGCCTGTGTGAACCGGGGAACGCGTCATTGTGCTGGTAGCCGCAGCAGACCGGAGCATCCAGGCGTTCGGCAAGATCCATCGAAGCAGGAATGGCTCCGCCGATAACGACGCCCGCGCCATTCAGGATGACCGGGAACTTCGCGGTGCTCAGCAGTTCGGCCGCTTCCTGGATCGCGGTTTCGCCGCCGGCGGGGCGTTCGAAATCAACGATCGCAGGCAGGTTGATATCGACAACCTGTGTCCAGAAATCACGGGGCATGTTGATCTGGGCCGGTGCGCTTGCGCGTTTCGCCTGCAAGATCACGCGGTTCAGCACTTCGGCAACGCGCGTGGGATCACGGACTTCTTCCTGATACGCGACCATGTCCTTGAACAGTGCCATCTGTTCCACTTCCTGGAACCCGCCCTGGCCAAGCGTCTTGTTCGCAGCCTGCGGTGTGACGAGCAGGAGCGGTGTGTGATTCCAGTAGGCGGTTTTGACAGCCGTGACGAAGTTGGTGATGCCGGGCCCGTTCTGGGCAATCATCATGCTGACCTTGCCGGTGGAACGGGTGTAACCGTCCGCCATCATCCCGCCCGATCCCTCGTGCGCGCAGTCCCAGAATTTGATGCCGGCCTGAGGGAACAGATCGGAAATCGGCATGAAGGCAGAGCCGATAATGCCGAATGCATGTTCTATTCCGTGCGCCTGAAGCACTTTGACAAAGGCTTCCTCGGTCGTCATTTTCATGTCGAATACTCCCGTGAATTCAAGAAAATCTCTTTTCGCAAATAATGCGTTGGGAAGAGATTTAACCCGACTTTCCATCGCACTCTTAGGGCCAGATTGCGAAGCATCATAAGGCCAGAAGAGGTCAAATCCGATCCTTCGCCATCGTCAGGTCATTGTTACCGGATATTAAAAATTGAGACAATAGGTCTCAAAAATTAATTGATAGACGAGTCGGACTTGGATTTTCACAAGCTGAAGCCCTGCGCTCGAGGGAGTTTTACGTCAGTTGATCAGACCTTCACCCTTTCCGATTTCGGGTCATAAAGAGGTTTGAGGGACGCATCGGCCTTGACCCGCACACCAGCGACTTCAATTTCGTAAGACGAGCTCAGCAGTTGTTCCACGCTTTCCCCGGGACAGGGCACATATCCGAGGCCAACGGCACCCCCAAGAGTATGCCCGTAGTTTCCGCTGCTCAGGAAACCGACCACATTGCCGTCCCGCAGGATCGGTTCAGCATGGTAGAGGAGCGGTTCCGCGTCGGTCAGGCGGAACTGTACCAGCCGCTTTTCGAGACCTGCTTCGCGCTTGCGCAGCACTGCATCGCGACCGATGAACGAGGGTTTGTCTCTTTTGACCGCAAACCCGAGGCCGGCTTCCAACACGTGATCTTCACACGTGATGTCATGGCCGAAGTGCCGGAAGCCTTTTTCGATCCGGCACGAGTCCATCATGTGCATTCCGCACAGTTTGGCATTTAGCTCCTTGCCCGCTTCGTGGAGTGTTTCGAACACATGCGCGGCCATGTCTGACGAAACATAGATTTCCCAACCGAGTTCGCCGACATAGGTGACCCGATGCGCGCGCGCGAGGCCCATGCCGATCTCGATTTCCCGGGCTGTACCGAACGGGTTGACGATGTTGCTGAAGTCGTTCGGCGAGACCTTTTGTAGGAGCTCCCGCGACTTCGGTCCCATGACGGCCAGAACCGCTTCGCCGGCGGTAACATCCGTGATCACGACCCTGTGGTCGCCGACATGTCGCCGCAGCCAGGTTTCGTCGGCAAGGCGTGTTGCCGCCGGAGTGACGACAAGATAAGCGGTCTCCGAGAGGCGGGTCACCGTCACATCGGCTTCTATGCCACCGCGATCGTTCAACAGTTGCGTATAGACGATCTTGCCGTCCGGCACGGAATAGTCGCCACCACCGACATAGTTCAGGAAGGCTTCGGCATCGGGACCTTCGACACGGATCTTGCCGAAGGACGACATATCGTAGATGCCGACATCTTCGCGGACTGCCAAGTGTTCGCGGGCGGCATTGTCGAACCAGTTTTGCCGTTTCCACGTATAGCGGTATTCGCGCTCCTGACCTTCGTCGGCAAACCAGTTGGCCCGCTCCCATCCCGCCAGTTCGCCGAAAACGGCACCTTGCGCCTTGAGGTGCTCGTGGAGCGGTGTCCGGCGCACGCCCCTTGCCGTTGCCTTCTGCCGATAGGGGAAATGATCTGCATAGAGCAGGCCGAGCGTTTCCTTGGACCGCTCGAACAGATAGTGGCGGTTGCCCTGAAAGGGCTGCATACGGGAAATGTCGACGTCGCCGAGGTCAAACGGCTTTTCTCCGGTATCCATCCATTCGGACAGCGCCATTCCCGCACCGCCCGCAGACTGGATGCCGATGGAATTGAACCCCGCGGCCACCCAGACATTGTCCATTTCCGGCGACAGACCCAGGTGATAGGCATCGTCCGGCGTAAAACTCTCCGGTCCGTTGAAGAATGTATGAATGCCGGTTTCGGCAAGCAGCGGCAAGCGGTTGACCGCTGCTTCCAGAATGGGTTCGAAATGGTCGAAATCTTCCGGCAACTGGTCGAATTCAAAATCGTCCGAAATACCGTTCATGCCCCAGGGCTTGGCATTGGGTTCGAAGGCTCCCAGAAGAATCTTGCCGGCGTCTTCCTTGTAGTAGGCGCATTCGTCTGGGACCCTGAGAACAGGCAGGTGCGTCAGTCCGGGAACGCTGTCGGTCACGATATAGAAATGCTCGCACGCGTGCAGGGGTACGTTGACGCCTGCCATGCGTCCCAGTTCATGTCCCCACATACCGCCGCAATTGACCACGTGATCGCACTCGATTGTGCCGTTGCCTGCCGCCGATTGCCATTCGACACCGGTGACCCGGCGGCCGGATTTCTGCAGACCGGTAACCTTGACACGCTCCATCACTTTTGCACCGCCCATGCGGGCACCTTTCGCAAGCGCCAGCGCAATATTGGCCGGGTCGCCCTGACCGTCGAGCGGCAGGTAAACACCGGCGACAACACCATCGGTATTCAGGTGCCCGTAGCGCGATTTCACCTCGTCAGGCGTGATTTCTTCCACCTGCACACCAAACGCGCGTGCCATCGATGCCTGCCGGAATATCTCCTCCTTGCGTTCTTCGGTCAGCGCCACGGTGATCGAGCCGCAGCGGCGGAAACCGGTCGCGACCTCCGTTTCCGCTTCGAGATTGCCATAGAGCTCCTGACTGTATTTGGCGAGACGCGTCATGTTTTCCGTCGCCCGCAACTGGGCGATCAGTCCGGCCGCATGCCAGGTGGTGCCTGAAGTCAGTTGCTTGCGTTCCAGGAGGACAACGTCGGTCCAGCCTTTCTTGGTCAGGTGATAGGCGACGGAACATCCGACAACGCCACCGCCGATGATGACGACGCGGGCTTTTGATGGAGGTGTCACTTTATGCTCTTTCTGTTCTTGGTTTTTTGAGATGAGTTGCCTTCAGGGCCTTGAAAGTTCAGCAAGGGGCAGGACTGCCCGTAACGCTTCTTCGGTCGCTGCGTCGATCGTGTGCCCGTCGTCTGCAAGGATGCTACGCATCTTTTCCTGGGCGCTGTCGAGCAGACGGGGTCTGCCGCGTTCCTCCCATTCCTTCGGGCTCGAACGGTCCGCAATGTCGGGATAGACATATTCGCTCTGCATCAGTTGAAGCGTCTGGTCATGGCCGAGATAGTGGCCGGGACCGTCGAGTACCACCGAGCGTATGACATCGATGTTGACGAACTCGTCCTTGACATCAATGCCGCGAACGCAGCGCAAGACCTGACCAAGCATATCGTTGCCGAGCACAAGGGACTCCAGGCAGAAACCCAGGAGCGATGCATGCATGCCGACAGCCTCGTAGACCATGTTGAGACCGGACAACCCGGCCATGACATTGCTGATGCCCTGTTCCCAGCCGGCCTGCATGTCCGGCAACTTGCTGTCGGCGATCCCGGCTGCCGCGCCACCCGGCAGGCCGTAGAACTGATGCATCTGCGCGCAGGCGGAACTCAGCAGGGCCTGTTCGCCGCTGCCGCCGGACATTGCACCGGTCCGCAGGTCGCTGACAAATGGCCAGGTGCCGAACAGCGCAGGATGACCGGGTTTGATGGCATTGACATAAACAACGCCGGCAAGACATTCAGCAACAGCCTGCACGACGGCCGTTGCGATTGGCGCTGGTGCGGTAGCCCCGGCCTGACCGGCCGACAGCAGCAGCACGGGCATTCCCGCTTGAATGCACGCTTCCATCACCTCACAGCTTTCCTCGGCGAAGGTCAGGGGAGGCACAACAAAACAATTGGAGTTCGAGACGAACGGGCGCTCCCGCCAGGCGTCCTCGCCGCCGGCGATCCCGTGCAGCAACTCCATGGCCGGAGCTACATTGGCGGCCTCGGTGAACGAGGTTCCGATGTGTTTCGTTGTCCCTGCGCACGCTGCGTAGACAGTGTTTATGTCAAGTTCTCGAGACGATTCGAATTCGCGGCAGACAAGAGGGCGCTGAAAGAAGTGCACATTGTCCAGCCGTTGAACCAGGCGTGCTGCATCGTAGAGATCCTGAACTGTCGGGTGCCTGTAGTCGCCGGTCTTCGGATCGACGATATGAACCGCAGCACCTGCCGTGCCATAGTGAACATTCGTGCCCGACAGGTTCAGGTCGAATTTCGGATCCCTGCCGTGCAGCGTGAGGTTCCGGGCCGCCTTTGCGAGCATGTCCTCGACAAGCGCGCGCGGAAAACGAATTCGCCCGTCATCCCCCTCGATCGCACCGGCCTCTTTGAGATAGGCTCGCCCGGAAGCTGGAGCGGAGCCGAAACCGATTTCCTCCAGAGCCTGCAGAGCGGCCTCGTTGATGCGCTCTACGTCCGTTTCCTTCAACGGCCGGAGCTGCCCGCCCGGCATGCCCGGCCGGACCGGCCGGATCGCTTCATCGAGCGGACGCGCGCGCGCTGCCGTGCGGGCAGAACGCCCACCGGAACGGCGGCGCTGTTTGACTTCACTCCCGGTCATGCGCATTCCTCCGATTTCAATGCCGACTGGTTGCAGTATTCTTCGGCAGTCCGGCTCACGCCCGAAGCCGTTCGTTTTCCGGGTCCCAAAGCGGTTGATCCGGCTGAACGACGGCCTTGTATCTTTGTCCGTAGATTTCGACCTCGAGGTCGGTGCCGGGCGCGTCCAGGCCGGATCGCACGACGCCGAGTGCGATACAGGTGTTGACCCGATAGCCCCAGCCGCAGGAGGTCACCTCACCGACAATCTCATCGCCTTTCCAGATGCTGGACATATACGGCGCATCAAGATCCCCGGCATCGACCGTCAGCGTCACGAAACCCTTGGCTGGGCCCTGCTGCTTTTCGATCTGGAGAGCCTGTTTCCCCGGGAAATCCTGGGGTTTGTCGAGTTTCACGAAACGTCCGAGGCCGCTCTCGAAAAGGGTGTAATCGGTAGAAAGGTCACCCTTCCAGGCGCGGTAGCCCTTCTCAAGACGCAGTGCATTGAGCGCATACATTCCGAATGGCCTGGCGCCTCCTGCCAGAATTGCGTCATAGATCGTGGAAATATTCTCCATATCCGCATGGACTTCCCATCCGAGCTCGCCGGCGAACGAGACCCGGACAAGCATCGCCGGTTTTCCGGCAACCGTGGTCTGCTGATGGGTCAGCCAGCCAAGACCGAGGTCGGCATCCGTGAGGTTGCTCAGGAGATCCCTGGACTTCGGACCTGAAACAATGAGGGTCGTCATGTCTCTGGTCCGGTCGGCGAGCGTCAGCCCATCTGGCAGATCCGATTTGAGGACCTCGAAGTCATGCCATTGGGCAACGGCAGCCGTGATGAGAGTGAAGTCGTCGTCGCCATGCCGGATGATCGACATTTCGGTCAGGACGCGCCCCCGGTTGTCCGGGAAATAGCCGAGATTCATGCGTCCGGACTTGGGCAGGCCACCGGCGATTTTCCCACGCAACCACTCGGCAGCGCCTTCCCCGGAGAGGCTGAAGCGGGAAAAACCGCAGAGATCCAGAACGCCGACCGTGTCGCGTACAGCTTCGCACTCTTCGCGAACGCGAGGTTCCCAGGGCCCCGAACGGGACCAGGTTTGCGTCGCCTCTTCGGACGCGTCGTCCCCGGGCTTGGCGAACCAGTTGGCCCGTTCCCAGCCGTTGTAACTCCCCATCTGGCCGCCGAGTTCCAGGATCCTGTCATTGTTGGGAGAGGTTTTCCTGTTACGCGCAGCCGGCCATTCATGATGCGGAAAATGCATTGCATATTCATGGCCGTAGACCTCCTTGGCCTTGTCAATGCAATACTGCTTGTCCGTGTAATCCGTGTAGCGCCGCGGGTCGACACACCACATGTCCCATTCCGTAGCGCCATGCATGATCCACTCGGCTGCGACCTTGCCTGCGCCACCGCCCTGTGCGATCCCGAATGTGAAGGTATGGGCCTCGAATGCATTGGGAACACCCGGCATCGGGCCGACCATGGGCAGGCCGTCAGGTGCGTAGGGAATGGGACCGTTGATGTTGCGGCTGACCCCTTGCGTTCCGAGAAGGGGAACACGTGCCATGGCATCTTCGATGTACCATTCCAGACGATCTAGGTCGTCGGGATAGAGCTGAAAACTGAAGTCGTCCGGCATCGGGTCATCAGCTCTCGTCCAGGCTGTCTGGCAATTGCGTTCGTAAGGTCCAAGATTGAAGCCGGTGGTTTCCTGGCGCAGATAGTAGGATGTGTCCACATCACGCAGCAGCGGCAGTTTGCGGCCGTTTTTTTCACTCCACTCTGCGATTTCCGGAACCGGTTCGGTCAGGAAGTACTGATGACTCATCACGGCCATCGGGACCTGGCGGCCGCCAAAAGGCAGGAACCATTCACCGACCCGTTCGGCATAGTAGCCAGCGGCATTGACGACGTATTCGCAGCGGATGTCTCCCTTTTCAGTGTGTACGATCCACTCACCGTTTTCGCGGCTGACACCGGTCGCGGGTGTAAAGCGCAGGATCTTGGCGCCGTGGGTGCGCGCTCCCTTTGCCAGCGCCTGTGCAACCTGGGCAGGGTCAATGTCACCATCCAGCGGATCCCAGAGGCCTCCCTCCAGATCGTGAAGTTCAAGGAAGGGGTAGCGTTCCTGCAATTGCTGCGGTGTGCACATTTCCATTTCAAGGCCCATGTGCCGCGCCATTCCTGCAACATGGTCGAATTCCATCATCCGCTCATGGCTATGTGCCAGTCGCAGAGAACCGCTGACGTGATAGTTCAGTGGATAGTCGACCTCGTCGGCAAGGCCTCGATAGAGTTCCAGCGCATATCGCTGCATGTTCATGATGCCGTAGCTGCCTGAAAAATTCGGGCAGTTACCGGCGGCATGCCAGGTGGAGCCGGCGGTGAGCTCGTTCTTTTCCAGGAGGACGCAGTCAGACCAGCCGTTTTTGGCCAGGTGATAAAGGGTGGACACACCGACAATACCACCGCCGACAATAACGACACGGGCTGTAGACGGGACGGACATTATTCGGATTTCCTTCTCGAAAAAGGGTCAGTAGACCGGCGGGGAAATGACCCAGACGGCGACTGCGGGTTCGGAATAGGGATTGGCCCAGCGATAGGATGCGTTGCGGATACGAAAACTGTCTCCGGCTTCGACTGTGAATTCGTCTTCGTTCAGCCAGATGTCCAGTTTGCCGGAAATCATGTAGGCGACTTCCTGCGTGGCGCGCGAGATCGGTTTGCTGCGTCGCGATCCCGGTTGAAACGTCGAGTGGATCATTTCGAAACTGTCGGTCAGGTCTGGAGACACAAGAGTTTCGACGAGGCCGGCGTCCCGTTCTCCGATCACGCGGCGCGCGGTAGAGCGAACGATGCGGCCCTTTTCTTCGTCCGGTGCTTCAGTACTGCCGAAAAAAATCGACAGCGGTACGTTGAAAACATCTGCAATCTGCCGCAGGTCAGACAGACGTGGCGTGGAGATGTCCCGTTCGATCTGGGAGAGCCAGCCGACCGACCGCCCGAGTTTCTGGGCAAGATCCTCAAGCGTCATTTTGCGGGCTCCCCTGAGAGCCCTGAGGTCTTCGCCCAGACTGTTGCTGTTCATCATGTCGGCCTGCTCGTGAAAATTTCGAAGATAATTTCACGCTTCAAAATGAAAAAATCAACAAAAATTTCACGAGCGAATGAATTTTTTCAGTCGCATTCTCAAGACGGGTGTCGGAAGGGGATTTCAGCCGTGAAAAAGCATCCTACGGGACTGCTTCTTCGAGCCTCTTGGCGAGGTGCGAAATGCCGTCGGGAATCCGGGCCGAGGCAATGGAAGAATAGGCGAGGCGGTAGTATCCGGGCTGCTCTTCGCCTTCGGAAAAAAAGGCACGCCCGGCCTCGATCAGCACACCGTCCTGCCTGAGTTTCATCGCCAGCTTCGAACTGTCGGCACTATTGGGCGCACGCATCCAGAACGAGGAGCCGCCGAACGTTCCCTGGCCGGTCTGGGTCAGGCCGTTCTCGTGCAGGCTCTGCTCCATGATGGACCTTCGTTTGCGGTAGATCCTGCCCATCCGCGCAATCTGGGCATCGTAATGGCCCAAGGACAGAAAATAGGCGGCGGTGCGCTGGATCAGTCCGGGAGGGTGTCGAAGGACGAGGGAACGCAAGGCCCGTGCTTCACGGATAAAGGGTTCCGACGCAACCAGATACCCGAGCCGCAGGCCTGGAAAGAGCGATTTTGAGAAGGACCCGACATAGATAACCGATCCGGTCGGGTCGAGCGATTTCAAGGCCGGTGATGGAGACTTCAGAAAGGAAATTTCGAACTCGTAGTCGTCTTCCACGATGATGAAGCCCTTTCGGGCAGCAAGATCCAGCAGGCGCTCCCGGCGGGAAACGGGCATCGTGGCATTGGTCGGGCAATGATGACTGGGTGTCGTGAAGACCACGTCGAGAGTCTCCGGCAGGTTTTCCGGTGGAAGGCCTGCGGCGTCGACATCTACCGATACGGTATTGCAGCGGGTCTGGCTCAGGATCTGCCGCAGACCGGGATAACAGGGGTTTTCGATTGCCGCCGTGCGTCGCTGTGTCAGCAGGATTTGCGCGGTGATCCAGAGCGCGTGCTGTGCGCCCATCGTGATCAGGATCTCCTCCGGCCGTGCGGTGATTGCACGCCGTGGCAGGATCTGCCGCAATATGAATTCGACGAGCATGGGATCGTCACGCTCGTAATAATCTGTCGCCAGCGTGTCGAAATCCTTGCGGCCGACTGCCTTCAGGGCACAGTTTCGCCAGTTGTGATGGTCGAAAAGCCTGGCGTCCGACTGACCGTAGATGAAAGGATACTTGTAATCGCGCCAGTTGTCCGGCCGTACCAGGGGAACGTGTTCGGAAAACCGCTGTCCAATGGTCCGCGCCCAGTCCACCTGAGTTTTGTCGGCTTGATCCGGCAGGTTGAATTTCGGCCTGCTTGGTGCGGTCTGGGAAACGAAATAGCCGGAGCGCCCTTTCGAAACGAGATATTCGTTGGAGACAAGCTCGGTATAGGCGATTGTGACAGTTATGCGGGCAACACCCAGATGCTCTGCCAGTTTTCGGCTGGAGGGCATTTTTTCACCAGGCAGACAGCGACCTGACAGGATGGCTTCAACGATAAGCCGCTGGATCTGCTGCTGGAGCGACGTTTCGTTGTCTGGGCGCAGAAAAAACGTTTCGGCTGGAATTGCCATATCTGGCCCTAATTCTGTTTGCAGCTGGACTTATAATTAGCTGCCGCATTCGAATTGGCAAATACAATTTGGCTTTGGTTTGAACGCGGATCAAAAAACGGAAAAAGGCATGGCAATGATACTTGCCATGCCCTGGTGGTTTTGAGAGGGAACGCGGAGCTCGCTAGCTGAAGACCCGCGTCAGCGCACCGTCGATGGCGTCTGTTATATTGTCGATGTCATCCGACGTGGAAATCAGGGCGGGCGACAGGCAGATCACATTGTTCAGGCCGGGAACCGCCCGGTTGCTGACGCCGATGATCACACCCTGGGCCATGCAGTCTGCTGCAACCGCCTGCATCAGTTTTTCAGCAACCGGTTCCTTGGTCGCGCGATCAGCCACAAGCTCTGCGCCACAGAAGAGGCCCTTGCCACGAACGTCGCCGACGACCCGGTGTTTTTCCATCAGGCCGTGAAGGTTTGCCATCAGGCGCTCACCCATCAAGGTGGTATTGTCGAGCAGGCCTTCGTCCTCGATGATCCGCATGTTCTCGAGCGCTGCCGCCGGTCCGGCAGTGCAGCCGCCGAAGGTGGAGATGTCGCGGAAGAAGTTCATCGGGTCACTGGCATCGTCCTTGAACATTTCAAAGACATCTTCAGTCGTCACCAGACAGGCGATCGCGGCGTAACCGGAAGCGACGCCCTTTGCCATTGTCACGAAATCCGGCTTGATACCGTATTGCTGGTAACCGAACCAGGTCCCGGTGCGTCCCACACCGCAGACGACCTCGTCGATATGAAGAAGAATGTCGTATTTCTTGCAGATCTCCTGCACACGCGCCCAGTAGCCTTCAGGCGGGGTGATGACGCCGCCCCCGGCGGTCACAGGTTCCAGGCAGAGCGCACCGATCGTGTCTGGGCCTTCGCGCAGGATGACTTCCTCGATCGCGTCGGCGGCACGTTCGCCGTAATGGTCTACGTCCCACTGGGCCCTGTATTCGCAGCAGTGAGGCACCTCGACGAAGCCTGGCGTGTAGGGGCCATACTGGGCATTGCGTTCTTGCTGGCCACCGGCGGAAATCGCGGTGATTGAGGAACCGTGATAATCCCGCTCCCGATAAAGGATCTTGTGTTTCTTGCCGCCAAAGCGCTTGTGCGCGATCTGACGGACCATCTTGAACGCCTTTTCATTCGCCTCTGTGCCGGAGTTGGTGAAGTACACCCGGCTCATGCCCGGCATTTTCGAGATGAGGCGTTCGGAAAACAGCGATCCCGGGATCGATCCGGCCGAATGGGCGAAGTAGTTCAGCTTGATCAGCTGATCGCGCACCGCATTTGCGATGGATTCGCGCCCGTAGCCGACATTCACGGTCCAGACACCTCCAGAAACAGCATCCAGATGCTCCTTTCCGGTCGCATCCCAGAGCCGCATACCGTTGCCTTCCACCATGATTTTCGGATCATTGATCTCCAGCCCCTTGTGCTGAAGCAGGTGGTGCCAAACGTGGTTGCGGTCGGCTTCGATGATTTCACACAGATCATTCGGAGAAGCTGCAACGTTCATGGCAATGTCCTTTCGTCTCTCATCGGCATGCTCGAAACTTGTCGAATTCGATGCTGGACTGCGCAAGCAGTTTTTTGTGCGCCTGCTCACAATTCAAGCAGACCATTGCATCAATTATTTTCAGTCAACACGGGGGCGTGGGGACATATAGGGCCAGATCTGGATTTACTTTAGATCCAGTTGAGTGTTTCTATTGTAACCGCGTCGTTCTGCCGTAACCATTTTCATATGCAGGCAAGCCAACGTTCGACGAAGGTGGCAAGAGACAGGAATACCTGCGCGTCTGCAAAGTATCGAGGGAACAGTGGGAAAGCATAAATGACCTACAAATCTAAACTAATCGGCTCTCTGGCAGCTCTGGCATTCATGAGCGGCTTGCCGGCAACGTCCGCGGCTCAGGAATTGACAGTCGCGTATTTCCTGGAATGGCCGATGCCGTTCCAATACGCCAAGGAAAAGGGCCATTACGAAGAAGCCCTGGGCGTTCCGATCAACTGGGTTTCGTTTGACACAGGCACTGCAATGTCCGCAGCGATGGCGTCTGGCGATGTGCAGATTGCCGTCAGCCAGGGCGTGCCGCCATTTGTTGTCGCAGCTTCCGCCGGTCAGGATCTCATCCTGACGGACATTGCGGTCAGCTACTCGGAAAACGACAACTGTGTGGTTGCCGAGGCTCTGGAAATCGACAAGAACAATGCCAAGGAACTGGAAGGCAAGCAGGTCGGCGTGCCGATCGGGACAGCGGCGCACTATGGCTTCCTGTCACAGATGAAGCACTTCGGCGTCGACATTTCGACCATGGAGATCGTTGACATGGCTCCGGCCGATGGTGCGGCAGCCTTCGCGCAGGGAAGCCTTGACATGGTCTGCGGTTGGGGCGGTGCCCTGCGCCGCATGGTGGAACACGGAAATGTCCTCCTGACCGGCGCCGAGAAGGAAGAGCTCGGTATTCTCGTTTTTGACGGTATCAGCGTTCCGGCTGATTTTGCCGCTGAAGAATCCGAGATGCTGACCAAGTTCCTGAAGGTGACAGCCGAGGCGAATGCCATGTGGAACGCAGGTGAGAACAAGGCGGAAATGATCGAAGTCATCGCCAAGGACGCCGGCATGGATGTCGATGCGACCGAAGCCACGCTTGCGACATTCACGTTCCCCAACGTTGAGGACAAGCTGAGTGACAAGTGGATGGGCGGAAATGTCCAGACATTCATGCTCGGTGTTGCAGATGTCTTCCAGGAAGCCGGCTCGATCCCGCAGGCCCTCGACAGCTATGTCGATGCCGTGGACTCAAGCTACCTGGCTGCGACGGGAACAGAATAAGCCAGCATCCCTGCAAGTCTTGGGGCGGCAACTGACGTCGCCCCAATTTCCCATTCTTCACACTGCAGGAGATGACTCTCAATGGACGGCCTCCATATCGAAAATTTATCCATGCGTTTCGACCTACCCAACGGAACGCACGTTCAGGCACTCAAGGACGTTTCCATTGAGTTGAACACCGGCGAAATCATGTCGGTACTGGGTCCTTCGGGCTGCGGGAAAACCACCCTTTTGAACATTGTCGCCGGATTTCTGGCTCCAACGGACGGACAGGTGCGATTGAATGGTCACATCGTCACCGGTCCCGATGCCGAACGTGGCATGGTGTTTCAGAAAGGCGCACTCTTCGAATGGATGAATGTCCGCAAGAATGTCGACTTCGGTCCACGCATGAAATCCATGCCGAAGAAGCAGCGTGACGAGATTGTCGATCATCTGCTTGAAACAGTGGGTCTGCAGGACTTCAAGGAAAAGGCTGTCTATGAGCTTTCAGGCGGCATGCAGCAACGCGTTGCTCTTGCACGGTGCCTGGCCAATGATCCCGACGTCATTCTGATGGATGAACCCCTGGGAGCTCTGGACGCACTGACGCGCGAGAAGATGCAGGGTCTTGTCCTGAAGCTCTGGAAAGAAACCGGCAAGACCGTCATCCTGATCACCCACTCGGTGGAAGAGGCCCTGCTTCTGGGAGAACGCCTTCTGGTGATGGCCCCGAGACCGGGACGCATTCACAAGGAATACCGCTTGCCTTTTGCCGATCGCGGTGTTGAAGCCGATCTCAGGGAAGTCAAAAAAAGCGAGGGTTTTGGTGAAACCCGTGAAGAAATCCTCTCGATGATCTGGGAAATGGAAGAGGAAATCATGGGTCGATCGGAGACAGCGGCATGACCGGGTCAATTGTTTTTCTGACTTACGCTGCGCTGTTTCTGGCGAGCTATTTTCTGGTCAGTTATCTGAGCACGCTGATGCAGCGAGGGCAGTCTTACACCAGCCTGAAAACGGTGACGTTTGGCGACGAGAGCGCAATCCGCCCAAACAGGGCTGCATCCGTAATTTCGGTGCTCGTTATCTTCTTCATCTGGGGTGCGTTCACCGGTTCGAAGCTGGTTCCTTTCCACGTGCCCGGTCCCTTTACCGGTGAGACGGGTTTCAGTTACACCGTTACCAACGAAGCTGGTGAAACCAGTGAAGCCAATGTGGACGTCATCGTCCACGAACCCGGCAAAAAGATCGATGCTCCCGAGGTGGCGCCAAAGGAAGGCTTTGCACAGGACGATTCAGGAACTGTTGGTGCCTGGCGCTCCGTGCTTTTGCGTGTAACCCGCAATGACGGTGAGGGCGCGCGCGTTACGGAAGTTGACGGTCAGCCAATCGCACCTGGCGAAAGTGTCAGCGTTTCCAACGGCAGGGTAAGCATGACACCCAAGGGGTCACTGAATTTTGAACCCAGCAAGGGGCTGCAGATGGAACCCATCTGGATGCCTTCACCGGAAGCTGTGGTCAGTCGCTTTGCGGAGATCGCTTCCGAAGGGTATCAGAATTTCACGCTGTGGGAGCATCTTGGCTGGTCGCTGCTGCGCGTTATCGGTGGCTTTGTCGCCGGTTCGATTATCGGGATCCCGCTAGGATACGCCATGGGCCTGTCCAGCTGGGTGCGCGGTTGGTTCGATCCGATCGTGGAATTCATGCGCCCGGTTCCGCCGCTTGCGCTGATCCCGCTGGTCATCATCTGGTTCGGTATCTGGGAAACCGGCAAGATCGTGCTGCTGTTCCTGGCAGCGCTCTGGATCATGACGATTGCAGCCAGGGCCGGCGTTTCAGGTGTCAATATCAGTAAAGTCCACGCGGCCTTTTCGCTCGGTGCCAACAAGCGCCAGATCCTGCGCTATGTCATCGTTCCCAATTCCCTCCCCGAGATCTTTACCGGTGCACGCGTTGCCATGGGCGTCTGCTGGGGAACGGTCGTGGCCGCCGAACTGGTTGCCGCGCAGAAAGGTGCGGGGATGATGATTATCGCTGCATCGAAGTTCCAGCTCACGGATATCGTCATCATGGGCATCATCCTGATCGGTATCGTCGGCTACAGCATCGATATCCTGATGCGCATGGCCGAGCGGGTTCTGGTGCCCTGGAAAGGCCGGGCCTGACACTGAGAAGATTACGGCAGGCGCGGTGATACTGCGCCTGTTCCTGTTTCAAGCAGGGCGCCGGATACCGGTCGAATCCCTGGCGACCAGTTCAGTTGCAAGTAGCATCCCGGACGGCTTCAGTCCGTTTTCAATCCATTCGGAAATTGCAACGGCTGTTGCATGCCCCATTCTGACGACAGGAAGGTGAACTGTTGTCAGGCTGGGTGACGCATGCGCCGATCCGGGCAGATCGTCGATCCCGATGACCGACACGTCCTGCGGCACTCCGACGCCCTGGCGTTGCATTTCATAAAGGACACCGGTCGCAAGCACGTCCGACAGGCACAAAATGGCTGTAGGCCTGTGTGCGGCCGAAAGGATGGTTTGCGCGGACTTGCAACCGTCTTCAATTGATAGATCGGCTTCGACAAAACTCAATTCAGCATCGCCCGTATCTTCAAGACCCTTGAGACGCGCAAGTGTGCGGTCATTACCGATCAGGGAGCCATGCACCACGGCAATGCGTGAGTGTCCAAGGTCAAGCAGGTGCTGCAGCGCGATCCGGCCGGCGCCGGCATTGTCGTAACCGATGGTCGGCAGGTGAAAGTCCGGATCGTAGTAGGATGTCGCAACAGCAGGCAGCTGGCAGCGTTCGATCAGATCATAAAGCCCGGGTTCATGGGTGACCCCGGAGACTATCAGTCCTTCCGCGCCGATATCGACAAGAGTTTGCGCCTTTTCGGCTTCAATTGCCGCGTCGCCCTTCGTGGTGGCAACGACCAGGGAGAGACGATAGCCGGACAGCGTTTGTTCAATCGCCGCCAGGTAACGTGCAAAGATCGCATGATCGAGCGTCGGCACGAGTGCGCCCACCACGCGGGACCGACCGGAATTGATCGCGCGGGCCGCGGCACTCGGCACGAAACGCAGCTCTGCGATCGCCGCGGTGACGGCGGCCTTGGTGGCCTCTGCAACGGAATCTGGTGTATTCAGGACACGGGAAACGGTCGCAACCGATACATTCGCCAGTTTTGCAACATCCCTGAGATTGGCGCGTTTGCGGGATCTGGTGTTCGCCATGTGCCTCTGAAATTGCCCAATGAGTAAATCGCAATTGAGAAAAACTTGACATAGGCACTCCGGGTAAACAAGCTGTGTAACTAGTTACATTCGGCGGAAACCCTGAAATGCGCGGCCAATCCGTACTTTACGCTTTCAACAATGTCGGCCATGAAACACCGGGAAGAAGCTTTCCCGGCTTCAGAAAGCCGACGCATGCAAGGGACTATTGGCTGGCCCCGCGTGAATCTGTCCATCTCGAAGTGAAACCCGGTGATCTTCTTTCGCTCGAAGATATGTCCGCGAAGGACCAGTTGGCATTGGTCGCTTTTGATGGGGCAGGAGGCGACGCTCTTGATGCGCTCGGGCTGATTTCAAATTCCAGAATGAATTTTAGCAAATTCGACAGTGCCGAACTCGCTGGCTGGATCTCCACAAACGGCGGTCGGGACTTTGATGCAATCGCCGCTCACGTGGTTGCGGTTTCGTCGGGAGTGCTGGTCCTGAAGGCAGAACGGCCTGTTGACCTGTGGCTGATCTACCAGTCGACCTCGCAGGACCTGGTCTGCGGTTCTTTGGGTGGACCCGTGTCTGTTCGTCACAAGCCTGCAGTGGTTTCAGGTCCTGTTCTGCCCCCACTTTTGGGCGAAACGCGCGACGAATTCACCGTGTCTCGGGGTACGGGACTGGCCTATGAATTGAAGAAGGGTGAAATCGTTCAGATCATTGATGTTGAAGGCCAGCAATGTTCCGACTTTACGGCCTTCAGATCGGACGCCCTGATGGCCGGAGAGGAGTGGATGATAGACAGCACCGCGACACGGTCGATGGTGCGACGCGCCTATCCCGGCCCTGGTCTGTTCGACAAGTTCTATGATCGCGAAATGCGTCCGATGCTCAATGTCGTACAGGATACCTGCGGCCGCCACGATACGTTCGGCCTGGCCTGTACAGCACGTGGTTACGAGGAGCGGGGTTATCCGGGGCATGTGAACTGTTCGGACAACATGTCAGAAGTACTCGACCCATATGGTATCGCGCGACGGTCGGCCTGGCCTGCGATCAACTTCTTCTGGAATACCTGGATAGATCCGGACGACCACACGATCCAGACCGCCGAATCCTATTCGCGTCCCGGTGACTATGTCGCCATGCGGGCGATGGAAAATCTTGTCTGTGTGTCTACGGCCTGCCCGGATGACATCGACGCGATCAACGGCTGGAACCCGACGGATGTTCACGTGCGCATTTACCGACCGGACCAACCTATGCGACGTGCCGTGGCCTATCGCGAAAAGGAAGACGCTCCCATGACCACCAGTCAGAACTCCGCGTTCCACGAGCGGCTGTCTGTTCTGACACAGCATTTCGCACCCGCACGCAATCTCTGGGCTCCGGTCAGCTATCCCGCTTTTGGAACCTTGGGCGAATACTGGGCTTGCCGGGAGGCTGTGGCGATTCAGGACATGAGCGGTTTGCGCAAATACGACATTGTCGGCCCGGACGCCATGAAACTGATGCAGCTCGCAACGACGCGCAATGTCGAGAAACTTGCGGTCTGGCGCGCCTCCTACACGCTGATGTGTGACGACAGCGGAACCGTTATCGATGACGGCACCCTGTTGCGCCTGGGACCGGACCTGTTCCGCTGGTGCTGCGGTGCGGAAGAAAGCGCCCGGGCGCTTGAAGCGCTTGCGCATGAACTTGGCTTGCAGGTTCGTATTCACGATGTCCGCGAAAGCCTTCCGAATCTGGCACTTCAGGGGCCGAAAGCGCGGGATCTGCTGCGCAAGATCGTGTTTACACAGCCTCAGGTCCCGGCTCTCGATCAACTGAAATGGTTCGGTGTCACAATGTCTCGCCTAAGGGATCGCGAGGGAGCGCCATTTCTGCTGTCCAGAACCGGATACACCGGTGAGCTCGGCTATGAAATCTTCTGCTCCAAATCCGACGCGATTGAAATCTGGGATGCAGTCATGGCAGCCGGTGAGGAATTCGGCATTGTACCGATGGGAAGTGCTGCCCTCGAAATCGTGCGTATTGAAGCCGGGCTGGCCGCACGGAACGCCGAAATCGCGCCGGGTATAGATGCCTTCGAGGCCGGTTTGGGATTTGCGGTCGATCTTGCCAAGAAATCTTTCACCGGCAGGCGGGCGCTGGAACGGAATGCCCGCGACCCTCGCCGATTGCTCAAGGGGCTTCTGATCGATAGTGATGATGTACCTGCGCATGGTGCCCCGGTCTATGCCGGCGAGCGGCAGGTTGGCATCGTCACCTCCGCCACACGTTCGCCAACGCTGGAACGTGCAATTGCAATGGCTCGGATCGCCGTCGAGCAGGCGGGAAACGGAACGTATCTCGAAATCGGTCAACTCGACGGGCGCATGAAGCGTCTTGGTGCCAGCGTTTCCGACACTCCTTTCATGGACCCGCAAAGAACGCGCGCGAGCGCCTGAAAGACGCTGATCACGTCAGCCGACGTAACGGAAAACGGAAGTCGGTACGGATGAGACGTGAGTCGGTGTATGCCTTTAACAGCTGACGAAAGCGCTGATAGATGGCCAATCGCCAAGTCACCCTGACGCAGTTACCTGCGTCAGGGTGACAGGAAGAGTAAGCTTGAAGTTATTGTCTGTCTGAGCTTGGGCTTAACCGGTCTGTGTTGTCTTTCTGCGGCCGAAAAAGAAAACAGCCAAGCCGCCGGCAAGCAAGGGAAGTGTGGCTGGAAGAGGAATTGGAACAGGGCCGTGCGGCGGGACGCCGACAGAATAGTCAAATCCGCTCTCCGAGCTCGTAAAGCCACCGGATACCTCTTTGCCATCCGTATCGAAGACGGACGACCCGATTAGCCGCAAGCTGTTGAAGGCGTCTACCCCGAGCAGGCATGAGCCGGTCTTGTTGAAAAAGTTCCCGGTATGCATGGCTCCGCATCTGGATTCCGAAAAAAGGCTTGCGTGCAGGTCGAGCGATCCTCCGGTAAACGCCAGATCGACGAAACCTCTTCCGGCTGACCCGAAGTCGTCGGTGGACGACAGACTGGCAACTCCCGTTGTCAAACTGTTCGTGTATTCGTGCCTACGCTGGAAGATCGTTTCATCGCCGATCCTTACAGAAAAAATGTTGCGGCCAAAGGGCAGGGAACTGCCGCCGAAAGAACCGCTGACTTCCTCGATCAGGGAGATCGCGATATCGGTGAAAAGCCGGAAGGTTCCGCTGTCGACCGAAAATGAAAGCGTGTCGTTCATGGCTGCTGCGCCGCGCCAGAAGTCATTTTCCTCTGGTGTGCCTGTGCCGATGACACTGCTCGGTCCTGCAGCCTTCGTTCTGATGCCGATGCTGCCGAAACTGGCACGGGCATCAATGCCATCGCCTGAAGAATAGGACCCGCAGGAGGCCGCAACGCTCCCCGAAGCGGAGGAATTGAAACTGCAGGTCGAGCCGAGAGTAAATTGCGTATTTGCAAGAACAGACGGCGCTGCGTTCGCGCTCACAGGCATGATTGCAATCGCGCCAAGCAGGAGTGCAGGTCCAAAAATGGTTTTCATTGGAATTCCCCCTCAAAATACATTCATTAAGTAATTGTTAAATTATATCGCGTGCTCGAGACGGTACATCACCCGAATGGGCTATGAAATTTTTCGCGAAATCTGATGCGCCTGAAATACGCGTAAGCTGACGGGACGATGCAACTCAAAATCTGAGTGCTCAATCTTCTTCCTCTGTTTACGCATGGATGCTGAAAGTCGGAACTTGATGTTTCCCTTGCCTCTTATGCCAAGTTGGCACTGCGTCCCAGGTGCTGACTGTCACAGTCACTGGACATCCGCGATTGATCAATTCGGTCTCGACAGGCCAATTTGAACGGGGATGTGGCGTTGATGAGCCAAAATTGAAATTAGGTAACTTTTCAAGTAATATTCCATAGGTGGCTTTTGCAGTGAAATTGTCACCTGTTAAGTGCGTGTCTGATTATTGAAATTCACGCTCTATTGTTAGTAGTGCTTAGTATTGTTTGGAAGGTGGCGACCTTTGTTGGTTGACCCGAGCGGTTCGTGACGCCTTCTTTCACCCGATTGCAACATGACGAACATCCGGCCTCGAGCCGAATTTTGATGGTGAATTGTTTTTTATAGTGCGTTTAGAGGAAGTTAGGTCATGAAGTATGCTGTCCCGTCGAACACACATTTTACTCTGCGTCAGGAGTTGGTCGGAGTCCTTTGCAAATACCAGGATACGCTCTGCCCTGCAGAGTTGCTTGCAGTCTCCAGCCAGGTTGTCGGCAACCTGATTGCCCTGCAGGACGAAACGCGATTGTCACCGGAGCATGCCATAGAAATTGTCATGTACAACATCGAGGAAGGCAATCGTGCGGCACTTGGCGATCTCGACCAGACCGACGCGGCCTGACGAAACGAACTCCGGAAAGCAGCTTTGCCGAGTGACAACCTCAGGCTCATGCCGGGTCAGATGAGCGCGGGCTTGTCTTGGGTAGGCTACTGTTTCGAAGCTTCTTGGTTACAGAGTTTCGTTCAGGCTTGCCCGGTTCGGGGCGCCATGCATGTCAGTCCGTGTCACCAGCTACTGACAGGTCGAAGATGTCAGGGCCGGCTTTTCGACAAGCTCCGATAGGTCTAAGTTCAAACGACCTGAAAACGTGACTTGCGTTTCATCCCAATTCCGGAGCTTTGGATGCCTCGTCGTACTGGTTTTTCTGTTTTTTTTGCCTTGATTGTGTGCCTGTTCCTGACCACGGCTCCGTTATCGGCAACGCCTGAGGAAACGCTGGAACACGTCGTCTCCGTCCTTCCTGTATGGCCCGGACACGAGCAAGGCGGACAAGGCGCGTCTCCCGGTACCGCGCCGGAAGGCAGTGGCGTGGTCGTGCGGCGCGGAGTAATCGCAACCGCCTTCCATGTCGTGGAACCTGCAGAGCGTGTCGATATTCGTCTTTCAGATGGAAGAGTATTGCCGGCTCGCCTGATCGCCGGCGATGCGGCAAGCGATATTGCGCTGTTGTCGGTCGAGACGGATCTGGTGCCGTTTGAAATCAGCCCTGCCCCTGGTTTGGCGCAGCCGGCCTGCGCGATCGGCAATGCATTCGGACTTGGACTATCCGTCACCTGCGGCGTCGTTTCAGCGGTCGGGGTCACAAATGCGGGCTTCAATGCGGTCGAGGATTTCGTTCAAACAGACGCCGCGGCGAACCCGGGCTCCTCTGGTGGCGCATTGGTCGACGCGCAGGGCCGGTTGATCGGCATGATGTCCGCCATTTTTGCGTCCGGAGCGGATGCGAATATCGGCGTGAATTTTGCCGTATCAGCCAAGTTGTTGATGCGTGTGACCGACGCCCTTCTTGCAGATGGCAAGGTCGAATACCTGTCTGCTGACTGGAGACTCGGCTCCGCGGACAACGCCCAACTTGCAAAGGTTGCCGCACCCGTTGTTGGAACGGTGCGCGCAGGTGGCAAGGCGCACGCCGCCGGTATCGAAACCGGTGACCTGATATTGGAGATCGGATCCCGTCGAACACGCACACCACGCGACGCGCTCACGGCGCTCGCGCTTTTGCCACCACAAACGACCGTTGTGGATGTCGGGGTGCTGAGAGGTGGTGCGGAGAAGACTGTCAGTTTGTCGTTCGTTGAGCCGACCAGGCAGCCGGATTTGGATGTACAAAAAAATTCCGATCCGGATTGCCCGCATCCGTCTGCAGTCTGCGCGCTGCGCCAGGCTGTCTTTCCGGTGTCCAGTTTCGATCCGGTCGGCAGTGCGACCAGGATCGCGAGCGACCTGCTCGTCACCAACCGGCATGTGGTTGGGAACCGCAAGGATGCAACGGTTCATACTCCCGGCGGTTCGAAAACCGCCAAGGTCGTTCCGTCAGCCTTTCGCGGTGATCTTGTCCTTTTGAAGGTGGATGGATTGCCCGAAGACGGACAGATACTAGATCCGGCGTCGGCAAGACCGGCAGAAGGACCATACTACGCAATTGGTGCCGACATTGCGCGACGGGAAGTGCGTGTCTTCGAGCCGGGTGAACTTATTCTGGCACCTGCGGAAGGAGCCGATCTCGGGCGGCTCCACGTGCGTGCCCGCATGCAACCCGGCGTCAGCGGTGGAGCTCTGGTCGACGGGGACGGAGACCTTGCAGGCATCGCAGTGGGTGGTGGAGACGGCAGGTACGAGGCCATACCTGTCGCGGCGATACAATTGCTCCTCCAGCAGCGGGAAAGTCCCGAAGCCACCAGGATGACGAACCGGCTCGGGATCAATTTCGCCGCGTGTGCGACCGCCATCGATTCCGTTCTGGCAGGTGAACGGCAGGAAGAGGCGCTTGGACAGCTTTCCAAAACATGCAAAGCGTCGTCGAACCATGGCCAGCTCCTGGAAGCAGGACGCCTTCTGGCTCAGGCGGGGGACTTCGACGCCGCGATAAGCCTTCATGGACAAGCGTCTGATCAGGTGCCGAACTCCATCAATTCCCGGATGTCTCTTCTGGTTTCGCTGCAACTGGCGACCCGTTTTGAAGACATGACCGACCATGCCCGCTGGCTTCTCAAGGCTGCGCCCGACGACCCGCAGGCGCTTCGGTTTTCCATTCAATCAGGTGTTTGGGGCGGCGATCCGGAACTGGCCGAAGCGGGATATCGGGCGTTGCTGAAGGCAGATCCGAGGCAAGCACAGGCGGCACGCCGTTTCATTGACAGTGCGCCGCCCGCGCCGCGGCGCAGGTAAGGCTCAATCTGTATCCGGGTCGGGAATCCATCCTGTCGCAACAGCGCCTTGCCGCTCAAACGGGGAAGGTGATGCGCGTTCGAGGATCCTTGCCTTGAGTTCCGGTACCGTAAGACCCGGGTCATCGGCAAGAATGCGCGCTGCCAGCGCGGCAAGTCGAGGCACCGCATAACTTGATCCCGATGTCACGCCGGTGGCGCCTCTGAAATCCGTCACCTCGATGTTTTCCGCAGGCAGCATGATGTCGACGCTTTTGCCACCCCAGTTGGAACCAGTCGCCAGTCTGCCGAAGGCATCTGCGGACGTGACCGTCAGGATGTTCTCAAGCTCCAGCCCCGCCGGGTAGACAGGGTCATTGTCGATGTCCCGTCCGTCATTGCCGGCGGAGACGATTGCCAGAATGTCCTTGTCTTTCAGCGCGTCTTCGAATGCTTTCCGATCATCCGGGTTCCGGCTCCCGAGCGGCATGGCGATGATCTTTATCCCATGTTCGAGAGCGTGTTCGACCAGGTCGGTCAGTCTGCTCATGTCCGGCCGTGGATAGCGATAGGGGACGAGCGCGGCGTTCGGGGCCTCTCGTGCCAATATGGAGGCAACAGCCGTTCCGTGCCGTATCGGCAGAAATGGCCCGCGGGAAGTGTCTCCGTCATAAGGCCAGGGATCCATGTCCCAGAAATCAAATCCGATTGGCTCCCCGTCGTCGTCGCGCGCAAGGCGGCTCGCAAGGAGCGGCAGATCGTAGGCAAGTCCTGAATCGACGAGTGCGACCCTGACACCACCCGGGTCATCACCTTCCGGCCAGGGAGCCTGAAGTGTTTCTGCCCACCTCAGTGTTTCAAGGTCATCCTCGAGCTGATCGAGAAAGATCCAGGGGCCTTCTTCCTCGCGGATCTCGCGGGCAGAGCGAACCGTACAGCTACCATCGGCAATCGCAAGAAGAGCCGGTCTGAGTTCATTGCCGTCGAAATTTGAATAGGAAGCGCGGAATTGACGAAGCATTCCGTTGGCCAGGCGCGATTCAAGTGTCATCTCATCGCCTCCCGGCAATGCCAGTCGAAAGCTTGTCCTGACAGGCGCGGTCTCGTTTGGCTGGTAGTTTTCTTCAAGCAGCCAGCTGCCTGCAAGAGCGTTCTGTATCTGAAGACCGCTCATATCCGCCTTGCCGCAGACATGCGTGGTGGCTTGCCGGATCCAGTCCCTGGCACTGGACGGCGACCCGGCATGCGACGCCACATTGAAAAACAGCGTCAACAGCACACAAGGTACGGCGCGCGTGCAATATGTGAGAACGTATTCAAGAATGGGCACCAGCTCCCGCATTTTTCTGCGAAGACAATCGGATGATTTTCCTGGGTAGCAGACTAGTCGTTAGCGGGAACCAGTGCCAGATATCTCCGGATCAGGAAATTTCGATGATCCTCGGCGCAAGCGGTCAGCAGGGCCAGCGCCAATATGGCTCTGCGAAACCGGAGGAATCCAGCCACACTGTCTGTTTATTCCGGTGTCCGTTCCACCGACGCGGTGTTCTCGCGTGCGAAGGCCCGGATGGTTCGCTGCCTGTTTGCGCATGAACCTCGAGAAATCAATCGGCCGGACACATCGCCTCCGGAGCAGACCTGACCGCCTCGGCCAGATAATCACGCACCCAGCGATGCGATTTCGAGTTTTGTTTCCTCGGATGCCAGATCAGACTCATTGCGATCGGGTCGAGTTTGAAGGGTGGTTCGCACGTGGCAAACCCGACACCCAGCTCCCGAACGATGTTGCGTGGTGTCAACATGATCAGATCGGTGTTTCTCACAACTTCGAACGCCGAGACATAGTTGGACAGCGTCAGTCGCACTCTGCGGTTCAGGCCGGCGTTGCCGAATATTTTCTCGATGCGGTTCGCACGATGGACGGATATCGGCACAACCCTCAGATGCTCGCATCGGGACAGAGCTGCCAGCGTGACCGGCTCCTCAAGCAATGGATGACCGTCCCGCATGAGATAAATGAAATCAGCTTCAAAAAGCCTTCTGATCTGCATGTTGTCCGGCGCCAGAAAATTCGGCAGGACCGTCAGGTCGAGAGACCCATTTTCCAATGAGTCGACGACTGTGTCGATCACCAGTGGAGCAACCGTTATCCTGACATTCGGAGCGTCGTTTTGAAGCTTCCGTATCAGACCTGGCAAGATGCTCGACAGCGCGAAGTCCGATGCCGAGATGCGAATTTCCATCTCCGCTATCTTTGGGTCAAAGGGAGTTTTCTCCGCTTCCAGCGTGTCGACCAAGCGCACGATTTCCCGCGCTTTTTTCAGCAAGTCGACGACGGTATCTGTCGGGAGAAGGCCGTTGGATGCACGAACGAACAACGGGTCCTGAAACAGATCCCGCAAGCGCCGCAACGTTGTGCTCATGGCCGGTTGACTGACCCCCATGCGCCGGGCGGCCGATGTCACGCTTCTTTCTTCGTCAAGAACAATCAGTGTCTGGAGCAGTCGAATATCCAACATAATCAAAAGTATATATTATTTATAAATTCTATCAATTTGATTTATGGATTTGCGCGTGTGAATTTTGCCCTGCGCGAATGACCTACGGATCTCCAATGGTATTCAAGAGGGAAAAAATGTTCAAAACATTCCAGAAACACATACTTGTCCTTGCCGTTCTGGCCGCAGGTCTCAGCACTGGTTCAGCTGCGGACAAATCTGAAAGGCTCGCTGGAAAACAGGTGGAAGGCTATCTGCAGGGCAACACGGTCTACATTGATGTCCTGCCCGGTGACGGTGCGTTCGGCAAAGGCGGTCTGTCTCCATTTTACTATGGTCACGACGGGACATTCGCCGCGGACCTTCCTGCTCGAAAGATTACCGGAACCTGGAAGCTTTCAGCCGACTCAAGCTACTGCATTGACGTTGTCGAGGCTGGAAGAACATTTTGCACGAATGTCTACAAGAAGGGCTCCGGCATCGAGCATCACAGCGTCGGTCTTGGTCGGCTGATGGGATCTGTTGTTCGAATTGTACCAGGCAATGATGCGGACCTGTGATCCCGGTGCCCTGCGTTTGCGTCGGTTGCCTCGCCCTGACGTGTTCAGCGGCAGTCGCTATGCAAGATCGCATTCGCGATGGTTACGTCATGCCGGCGGTGAGGCGCAGTGCGCAATCGAAGGAGCATTGACGGCTTCGCTGCGACCCGGAATGAATGTGCTTGATGTTGCATGCGGAACCGGCGATATGGCTCGCCGCCTGATGTCGGGAACCGATGGGAGTATCGAGTTCGTCCTGCTTGATGCCTCCAGAACCATGCTGGAAACCTGCGCAGACATTCCAGCGACCCGGGTGCTGGGATGCATGACAAATCTTCCGTTTGCGGAAAACAGCTTTGATCTTCTGACCTGTACTTGGGGCATCGAAACGATTTCCGAAACTCAGTCGGCATTGAGCGAGTTCGTGCGTGTGACCCGGTCCGGTGGATACATCTTTCTTGTCTATTGTGCTGACAGACCGACACGCTCCCTGTTCGGCATGGCCATGCGCCATCACATCGCACTCACCGGCCGCGGACAATTTCTGAGCCAGGAGGCACTCTGCGAGCAAGCCGCAGCAGCAAGGGTCAAACGAATGCAGCCGCTGTATTGCAACGGTCCCGCGGCCGCGATGATCCTGCACATCTGAACACCGGCCCAACTCCCGCGTCCGCAGGCTGCACACGGGAACACGGGCATGAGCACAGGACGACGAGGGGTCTGCCCTGGCGCCATGCCTGGTATTTCGGTCGGGCATCAATCGGACAGGTGGCTGCTCACAAGGATCACAGCGCGCCGTCGTTCTCCAATTCGGTCAACTCCGCTTCACTGAGACCGAGGTCAGTCCAGATTTCATTGTTGTGTTCGCCAAGAAGAGGCGGAGGATCGTCGACACGTGGGGCTTCTCCGTCCAGTTTGATCCCTGTCGTCGTCACGGAAATATCCCGGCCAACACCGGGCACGTCCTGGAACGTCTTCAGAAAACCACGATCTGCGACCTGTGGCATTGCCAGAACCTCCGGCACAGTCAACACCGCACCGGATGGAACACCTATCCTGTTGAGTTCCTTGGCCCAATCGCGCGCAGGCCGTGTTTTCAGAACTGTTTCAAGCTCGGCTTTCAAAGCCAGGCGGTTTCGCTTTCTGTCTTCACGCGTGGCGTATTGCGGTCGCTCGCGGAGCGCGCCCAGTCCCAGATGGTCCGTTAGCAAAATCCACTGCTCGTCCTTGTTTGCGGCAATATTGAGAAGTCCGTGTTCTGCTTCGAAGGCCCCGGAGGGCGAAGACGTCACGTTTTCATTTCCGTTGGCGGCCGGTTCAACGCCGGCATTCAGATAATTCGAAACCACCCATCCCATGGTGGCCAGCACCGATTCAAGCATGGAGACGTCGATGAAGCTACCTCTCGGCGAGGCGTTCAGAGCAGAGGCGACGGCAAATGCGGCAGTTATGCCTCCAACGGTATCGGCAACCGGATATCCGACGCGCAGGGGCGCACTTTCGCTGTCACCCGTGATCGACATGACGCCGGATGCACCCTGAATGATCTGGTCGTAAGCCGGCCGGTGGACCCAGGGTCCGTCCTGTCCGAACCCGGAGATCGCGCAATAGATCAGCTGAGGCTTTTCTTTCTTGAGCGTATTGTAACCGACGCCAAGCCGCTTCATCACTCCCGGACGGAAGTTTTCAACCAGCACGTCTGCGGTCTTCACCAGCTTGAGAAAGAGCTGCTTTCCCCTTGGATGCTTGAGATTGACCGTGACGGATTTCTTGCCGGCATTCTGCGCGAGGAAGGAAACGCCCATGCCCTTGTCGTTCAGGTCCGGATCAGCGCCCAGCCGACGCGCAAGATCGCCTCGACCGGTAGCCTCGACCTTGATGACCTCGGCACCGAGATGTGCCAGATGATGACAGCAAAAAGGGCCGGCAAGAACATTGGTCAGGTCAAGAACCCGAATGCCTGCAAGGGGTTTTGACACCTGGCGTTTCCTTTTGTTCGGTCCGGCTCAATCCCCGTCGGCCACGCCTTCTGCCCGCAGCCGCGCGCGGCGAGCCCGATATCCGGGCAACACCACCAGCATGACGGCCAGTATCAGCAATCCCAATGTCATCGGACGTTCCCAGACGAAACCAATTCCGTCGTAAAGCTGCATTGCCCGCGAAAAGTTGTTCTCCAGCAGCGGGCCGAGAATGAACCCTATCAGGAGCGGCGCGAGAGGGTAGTCCGCAAAACGGAACAGCGTCGCACAGATCCCGAATCCGACCAGAAGCAGGAGTTCGGTCGCGTTGTTCTGTCCGATATAGGCACCCATCAGCGTAAAGAACAAAATGAACGGGATCAGGTAGTTGCGCGGAACCGCCAGGACCTTGGCGATATAGGGGATCAGCGGCAGGTTCAGGATGAGAAGCACCAGATTTCCGAGATACATGGAAATGATGACCGCCCAGAAGATTTGCGGTTCGTCCACCATCAGGCGTGGACCCGGGCTGACATTGAGCGCAATCAGCGCACCCAGCAGGATCGCGGTTGTTCCGGATCCCGGGATACCCAGGGTAAGAAGCGGAACGAAGGACCCTGTACAGGCTGCGTTGTTCGCGCTCTCCGGTGCGGCAATGCCCTTGACGGAGCCTTTTCCGAATTCTTCCTGTTCTTCCTTGGATGCGATGTTGCGCTCGACCGCGTAACCCAGAAACGAGGCGATTGTTGCGCCGGCGCCAGGAAGAACCCCGATGAAGAACCCCTGGAGCGACTGGCGCCCGATGACCGGTGTAATCTTGCGCGCCTCTTCCCTGGTTATCCGCAAATTCTTGATCTTGCCACTGTCGCTGCCATCCCCGGTCTTGGACCGACCCGGATCAAGCACGAGGAAGATGGCTTCCGGCAATGCGAACATCGCCATGGCCAGCGTAATGAAACCAAAACCGGATTGAAGGTCCATGACCCCCATCGTGAAGCGTGGCGCGTTGAAGAGCACACCTTCCCCGACAGTCGCCATCATCAATCCGAGGAATGTCATCAGCAGAGCCTTGCTGACCTGGCCCGTCCCGGCAAATGCGGCGATCGCCGACAAGCCTACGACCATCAGTGCAAAATACTCGGAAGAATGAAACAGCAGTGCGACCGACGCCAGCGCCGGCGCGAAGACCATGAGCAGGATGGCACCGATGGTGCCTCCTGAAAACGACGCGATCGCAGCTACGGTCAGCGCCTTGCCCGCCTGGCCCTTTCGTGCCAGCGGATATCCGTCGAAAGACGTTGCCACCGTCGAGGCGACGCCGGGCGCATTGATGAGAATGGACGAAGTCGACCCGCCGAATACCGCGCCGTAGTAAACTCCGGCCAGCAGGATCAGGGCGGCCGACGGATCACCGATCGTGATGGCGACCGGGATCATGATGGCGATGATCGACATCGGGCCGAGACCCGGCAGCATGCCGATGAACGTGCCGATCAGGCAGCCTCCGATCACCATCATGATGTTGGTAAATGTGAAGGCCGTCGAAAGGCCTGCCAGAAGTCCTTCAAGCATCTCAGCCTCCACTCAAAAACATCGGGAACGGGCTCAGGAATATTCCAAGCACCACGTCCACCAGATACCAGACCGTGCCGGCAGCGATTGCCGCAACGAGGATCATCAAACCGAAGCGGCGCTCACCGAGAATGAAACTGCCGACGCTCAGAAACAGAAAGGTCGCCGCAAGAAAACCGATAGGACGAAGCAGAAGCGCATATGCCACCATCAGGACCAGGAGCAGAACCGCCTGGCCGACCTTGTATTCGTGCAAACGCGACAGATTGATATCCGCCGCGTCCGACTTGTCGGGAGATTTTTCCAGGCCCAGCAAGATGCTCAGCGACAGCAGAATGGCTCCGATAACCAAGACTTTCGGAAAGCTTGATGGCCAGATTGGACTGCGTTTCATGATCGGCGGTAAAAGCGCGTCCATGGTGAAGTAAGCTGCGTAGCCATAGGCCAGGCAGATCAGCAAGATGACCAATGCCAGCCAGCGATCGAGCGCCATCGTTCCCCCCGTAGTTTTCATGGGTGATACGTTCGGGCGAGCCCGAACGTATCTTTCTTGTCAGCGTTGCCGGTCGTGGCTCAAAGGAAGCCCAGCTTTTTCATGAGATCGCCGATGGTCTGTTCCTGACCTTCCAGGAACACGCGGAAGTCGTCGCCGGGATTGTGGATGTTCACCCAGCCGTTGCGTGCCCGGACTTCTTCCCATTCAGGGGTGTCGTACATCTTTGCGATCGCAGCCTGATATGCGGCCAGTTTATCTGCCGGCAAACCGGGTGCGGCAAAGAACCCGCGCCAGTTGACGAATGTCGTGTCGTTTCCTTGCTCGACCATGGTCGCGGCATCCGGATAGGCATCGACGCGCTCCGGCGCCGTGACACCGATGATGCGGACTTCACCGGCCTTTGCCAGTTCTACGGCCTCGGAAAAGCCGGTCGAAACAGCCTGGACTTCGCCGGACAGCAAGCCGGCCATCGTTTTGCCACCACCATCATAGGGGACATATTTCATAGCGACCGGATCAGCTCCGGCTGCCTGAAACACCATGGCAGCAACCAGATGGTCCATTCCGCCCGGAACCGAACCTCCACCGATCGCAGTTCCCGCAGGATCAGCTTTGAAGGCGTCGATGAGACCGTTGACGTCCTTGACCGAACTGTCGGCGGGCACAACGAGAGCGGCATAGTCGCCAATCGTGCCGGCGACCAGTGTCAGGTCACGGAAGTTTTGCGGAAACACTCCCGTGAGTGAGCGGATCACGATGGGTGTCGAATTGACCATGAGCGTGCCATGGTTGCTGTCTGCGTTTTCGATCAGGTACCCGATGGCCTTGCCGCCGCCGCCGCCTGACATGTTCTCGTATGACGCGGAGCCAACGAGACCAGCCTTGGTCAGGGCTTCGCCCGTTCCGCGCGCTGTACCGTCCCAGCCGCCGCCAGCACCACCCGGAATCAGGAAGTGAATGCTGTCAACTGCTTCTTCGGCAAATGATGGCGTTGCAAATGAAAGGGATGCGGCAGCCGCCGCCAATACGACCCGACGGGTCATCTTTATAAGTGTCATGTTTTCCTCCCGGACACGCCGGGGCTTCACGAGCCCCTTGCAAACACCAAAAGTATTGGGAAAGCTGACACGAACCTGTCACGTCACAAAAAAAATGGGAAAATGGCCGAATAAATGCGATTCCTGCTGATCGAGGACAATGAAAAACTGGCTGCAGCCATCGTTGAACGGTTGGGGCTTGACGGGCATGTCGTTGACCACGCGCCGGATCTGGAGACAGCAGCGGACTGTTTGGCGGGCACCGGATACGAACTCATACTGCTTGACATCATGCTGCCGGATGGCGATGGGCGAAACTTTCTGGAATGGCACCGGACCTGCGACAACGACACACCCGTGATCGTGCTGACGGCGCGTTCTGAAGTTTCCGACCGCGTCCGTATGCTTGACCTTGGCGCTGATGACTACATCACCAAGCCGTTTGACTTTTCAGAGCTGGAAGCCCGGTGCAGGGCCGTCCTGCGACGGCGACAGGGCGCCGCCCGCAACCAGAAAACCTATGAGGACGTGGTCTTCGATCCACTTGCCGGAACCGTCGCCGTTGCCGGCAGTGTTTTCGAATTGAGGAACCGCGAGTTGCGTCTGCTGGAAGTATTCTTTTCCGCCCCCGACATGATCTTTTCGAAGTCTCACCTGGTCGACAGGCTGTTTTCCTACGACGAGGAAGTTTCGGAAAATGCGATTGAGGTCTATGTCGGACGCGTCCGGAAAAAGCTGCAGGGGGGACGCGTCAGAATCGAGACGGTGCGCGGGGTCGGTTACCGGATGACCGCCACATGACCGTTGTACACGCACGAGGGTCACTGAGACGCAGGCTTTTGCTACAGCTGCTGCTGGTCGCCGCAATTCTGTCATTTGCGCTCTATTTCACTGTGCGCGTGCTCGCCCAGCAAGCGGCCGAGACCACCCAGGACAATATCCTGATCGCGTCGGCAACGGCGATTTCCGAAGCTGCCAGGGCAGAACGTGGACAGATTCTGGTCGACGTCCCCTATTCGGCACTTTCCATGCTTGGTTCGATCGCGGAGGAACGCGTTTTCTATCGGGTTACCGCCGATGATCTCACGGTCACCGGGTACGATGATCTGCCGGCACCAGCCAGCGCTGCCGAGACCGGAAAGCCCGTATTTGCAACGGCAATCTACCGGGATGACGAAGTGCGGATCGCCGCGTTGCCGCGGCGACTGACCGTCGGGGACGAGACCGTGATCCTGACAGTACTCGTCGCGCAGACACGCCTTGGCCTCGCCGCCGTTTCGCTGCAGATCTCCATTGCTGCGGCCGCTGCCGGCATCGGCTTCTTCCTGTTGTCCGGTGCACTCAGCTGGTTTGCCACCAACAATGCAATGCGTCCGCTCAATCGATTGGCACAATCTGTCGAGCGGCGTGGTCCTCAGGACCTGAGCCCGGTTGCGACATCAGCTCCGACGGAACTCGTGCCGCTGCTTCAGTCACTCAACACCTTCATGGCCAGGCTGAGCGCTTCGCTGGCACGAACGGAGGATTTCATAGCTGAAGCCGCCCATCACGTCCGTACCCCGCTGGCGACCGTCAGAACCCAATCGGAAATTGCCCTGCGCAGCGTGCGAAAACCGGAAAACAAGCAGATCCTGCGCGAGGTGATCCGCGCGGCAGACGAAAGTTCGCGCTCTGCCGGACAGCTGCTCGATCATGCGATGGTTGCCCTGCGCTCCGACAATCTGGAGAAAGAACAATTGAACATGAAGGATCTCGCGCAAGACGTGATCCGGTCGATCAGTCCGACGGCGGATCTCAAGGATATCCGCATAACCTGCTCCGGATCCGACACGACGAGCGCGGTCGAGGGCGACCCGATCCTGTTGCAGAACGCGCTGCGCAATCTTCTGGACAATGCGGTCAAATACTCGCCGGAGGACAGCCGGATAAAGGTGGAAATATCCGAAGACGCTTCAACTGTCAGGATCGATGTCCTTGATGAGGGCAGGGGTCTGGGAGACGGTGATCGCAGCCGCTTGACGGAACGCTTCGGTAGGGGCGACAACGTGCGCGATATTATCGGATCGGGGCTGGGGCTGACAATCGTGGAGGAGGTCGTGAGCGCTCATGGCGGGTCACTTGCGTTGACCGACAATCCGGAAAGGAGGGGAACATGCGCGTCTCTTACATTGCCCTCGGCCTGATCGGATGGATCTGGGTCCAGATGACGTCCGCCCACGGTTTTGTTGCCGAAGAGGAACGCCTCTTTGAAGTCGATCGTCCGGCGGCGACACTGAACATTCTGTCAACCGCGGACCTCAGTGTTTTTGCGCCGTTGGTCGAAGCCTTCCAGGCCCGCAATCCTACTGTTGAAGTACATTATGTGACCGCGTCGAGCAGCGAACTCATGAAAGCTCTCTATGAAGAGGACGCGGAGTTCGACATTGCAATTTCATCTGCCATGGATCTTCAGACAAAGCTCGTGAATGACGGGTTCGCAGAGCGTTATGTTTCAACGGAAACCGCGTCGCTCCCGGATTGGGCGAAGTGGCGAGATCGCCTTTACGCCTTCACACAGGAACCGGCGGTCCTTGTGTACTCGAAGATTGCGTTCGAAGGTCTTCCACAGCCGACAAATCGTGATGAACTTATCGCCCTGCTGCGCGAAAACCCGGACCGTTTCCAGGGCAGGGTAGGTACCTATGATATCCGGGAAAGCGGCGCCGGCTATCTGTTCGCAACGCAGGATTCGCGCCAGTCCGAGTCGCTCTGGCGCATGGCAGAAGTAATGGGCCGGCTCGACGCCCGGCTCTATTGCTGTTCCAGCCGGATGATCCGTGATGTGGTCGAGGGGCGATTGGCGCTCGCCTACAATGTTCTTGGAAGCTATGCAGCTGCGCACCTTGCCGACAACACGGATCTGGGCATTCTTCAGTTCAGTGATTTCACGACCGTGATGTTGCGCACCGTGCTGATACCCAAGACAGCCGGAAATCTCGATCTGGCCGGACAATTCGTCGATTTCCTGGTGTCGGAAGACAACCGCGACCTGATTGAGGATCTGACCGGGCTACCGGCCATTGATCCGGGTGTCCTGCAACGTGAGGCCGCCTTCCGTCCGATACGGCTTGGTCCGGGATTGCTGGTGTATCTGGACCAGTTGAAACGGCGAACCTTCATACGGGCGTGGCTCAACGCCATGGTTCAGCCCTAGGGGCGCCTAGGCGGTCAGGGGCTCCTGAGAAACAAGAACGCCATCCTCGTCGCAGTAGATGTATTTTCCCGGTTCAAAGAGAACGCCGCCAAAGGCAACCGGCACATCGATTGCTCCACTTCCCGTTTTGCCCGAGCGTATCGGGCTTGTCCCGAGAGCCTTCACGCCAAGGTCCAGATCGGCGAGGCGGCGGACGTCCCGCACTGCACCGTTGACGACAATGCCCGCCCAACCGTTCGCGATCAGTCGTTCAGCCATCCTGTCACCCAGCAATGCGGTACGAAGTGAACCTCCTCCGTCCAGCACGATGACATCGCCATTGCCTTTTGACGAAAAGAGCGTTTCTTGCGCAAGCTTTGTGTCCTCGACCATGACCGCGGTTCGTAGTCTTCCGGCAAATCGCCTCTTCGCTCCGAAGTCACGAAAAGACAAATGCACGAAGTGGACCTTGCCGGGATTGGCATCGTTCAGGTCACAGGTTGAAAACCCGGTCAGATTGCCGGCCAAACTGTTGCTCATGACGCGTCCTCCAGATACTCGGCAGGATAAAGGACGGCACCTTCCATGATCCGCCGCTGTGTCCGGTAGGTTCCGGCGGTCACGGCTTCCGGACCCTGGTCACCGGTGCGCACGTCAGCTGTCACGGTCAACACACCTGAAGGCGTGCCAATTCTCAGGTCGGGTCCGGCGGCGCTCGAGGCTTCCTGCAGCAGTGAGCCCTGTATCTGCGACGCAACCGCCGTACACATGCCGCCGGTCAGTGTGATTGCCCGATGAAAGTTGCCCATGGACACCAGCCGTACATTCAGGTCATGGGTTTCGGGCCCGTGCGTTTCGCCGTCAAGAGAGGTGAACGTTTGCGCGGCACCGACGAGGGCGACCTTGGGGGTCGAACGCTTTACGTCGCCGGTGGTATCTGCCATCCCCATCGCGACTGCACCCGCGCAGCGAATTTTCTCGAGCAGGGCCATGAGAACGGCATCGCCGTCAAGGGTTTCGGGACGCTCTGTCGCTGTTTTTACCAGATCCGTCGCCCGGACATAGACAACTGGGTTTGCCGCATCCATCAGCGACACCGTGACAGGTCCGACCCCATCCACCCTCAGGTCGTCGATCGGCCGGCCGCTGGGCAGCAGTTTTCCGGTCGCCGCACCGCCCGGCGCAAGAAAGTCGAGCACGACGGGTGCACCTGTGCCCGAAACGCCGGGTATCCGGACCTCTCCCTGCTCGACAGGTCTGCCATCCAGAACCGGAAAACCGGCGTGATAGAGCCGGTCGGTATTGGTGTCATAGATCCGCACAAGCGCTTCGGTCTGTCCAGGCTGCAGGCTGATCATGCCTTCTTCGACGGCAAAAGGCCCGACGCAGGAGGCCATGTTCCCGCACGCCGATCCGTAATCGGTCAGCGGTTCATCGACTGCGATCTGGACAAAGGTGTAATCGACATCGGCATCCTCACGGTCCGAAGGCCTGACGATGACAACCTTGGACAGCGAGGACAGGCCGCCACCCATGCCGTTCAGCTGGCGGCCGTAGGCGTCGGGACTGCCCAAGACATGAAGGAAAATCCGGTCGCAAATCGCACGGTCGTCCGGCAGGTCCTTGCCGTTGAACACGACCGCCTTGGATGTTCCTCCGCGATAGAAGGCAGCCCGCAACCGCTTCTGCATCATGCCGCTCCTGCAAGGAATTTTCGGAATGCGCGCGGCAACAGGCCGCCGGCAGCGAATGTGTCCCGCTCGCCATCATTGTAAAGGCGAAGGTCAAGAGGTGTCATGTCGTAGCTGCCGTCCTTGCGATGCACTGTCAGCCTGGCTCCCAGCAGATCCTCGTCAATATCTATATCGTATGTCTCACTTCCGTCGAGGCGCAGTGTCCGGCGCGTGACACCCTTGGGAAAGCAGAGCGGAGCGATGCCCATGTTCACAAGGTTCGAGCGGTGGATCCGCTCGAAACTCTCCACAATGACTGCACGGACACCGGCAAGCCAGGGCGCCTTGGCCGCCGTATCTCTTGAAGAACCGCAACCATATTCCTTGCCGCCAATCACAACGAGTTTCTGGTCCCTGTCGAGATAGGTCTCAATTGCCTTGAAAACGGAAGTGATCTCACCCTCCGGCTCGATCCTGGTCCAGGAACCCTCGTTGTCCGGGGTCATCTCGTTGCGCAGTCTGTAGTTCGCATAGGTGGAGCGGACGACAACGTCGGAGCAGCCGCGCCGCGTCCCGAAGGAATTGAAATCCCTTGGCTCGACACCTTGTTGCTGAAGATACCTGCCGGCCTCCGACTCCGGCGTGATGATGCCCGAAGGAGAAATGTGATCGGTCGTGACGCTATCCCCCAGGATGACCAGAGGGCGCAGGCCCTTGAGTGGCCCGACAGGTCCGGCGACCTTGTCGATCTTTCGGACGAAAGGTGGGAACGACACGTAGTTCGAGGGCACCCACTCGTAAGTGCCCGCATCTGCTGCCAGATCATTCCAGTGCACATTTACATCGTTGATTGCGGCATAGTTTCTGCTGAATTCTGTCGGAGTTACGAATTTTTCGACAATCTCTGTCACTTCATCTGCCGACGGCCACAAATCCGACAGCATTACCGGATCGCCGTCATGGTCGTATCCGAGTGGTTCGCAGGTGATGTCCTTCAGGATCGTGCCTGTCAATGCATAGGCAACTACGAGGGGAGGCGAAGCTATCATGTTGCGCGACGCGAGCGGGTGAATGCGTCCCGCAAAATTCCGGTTTCCGGACAGCACTGCGATGCCCTTGACATCATCGGCCTTGATCGTTGCCTCATGTGCAGGATGCAAAGGTCCCGACATGCCGTTGCAGGTCGAGCAGGAAAACGCCGCGATTTCAAAGCCGAGCGCGTCAAGCGGGCCTTGCAGACCGCTTTCCTCCAGATAGCTCGCCACAACCCTTGATCCGGGAGCGAGAGACGTCTTGACATGAGGTGGGACCTTCAAGCCCCGTGCGACCGCATTTCGGGCCATCAGGCCGGCGGCCACCATGTTGCGGGGATTGGCGGTATTCGTGCAGCTGGTGATCGCGGCAATGATCACATCGCCATCGCCGATGTCATGTGACGTGCCCTGAACCGGTACCCTGCGCTCCGTTTCTCCCTTGAGTTTCAACCGCTCGCTGGCATCCGCCAGGTCGATCCGCTGTTCGGGACGAGACGGCCCGGACACCGAACGCCCGATCCGGCCGAGGTCAAGACCGACGACCTCATCATACTCCACATTCGTGTCGGAGCCATCGACCCACAGATCCTGTGCCTTGCTGTAGATCTCGGTGAGGTTCGCACTCCTGCCGCGTCCGGTGTCACGAAGATAGCCGATTGTCCGCTCGTCGACCGGGCAGAAAACCATTGTTGATCCATATTCGGGAGCCATGTTTGCGATCGTCGCCCGGTCCGCGACGCTCAACGTGCGATAGCCTGGCCCGAACAGTTCAACAAATGTGTCCACTACGCCAACTGCGCGCAGTTTCTCTGCAATGACAAGTGCGATGTCGGTCGCCATGATTTCATCAGAAGGGGCGCCTGTAAGTTCCAGTCCGATGACACGGGGCACGTTGACAGGCGTTGTTTCTCCGAACAGGACTGCTTCTGCCTCGAGGCCACCGACGCCCCAGCCCATGATGCCGAGCGCATTGATCATGGGTGTATGGCTGTCAGTCCCGAGGCAGGAGTCGGGCACAAGCAGATTGTCATCCTCGTGGGATGGCAGAACAGTCTGTCCCAGGAACTCAAGGTTGACCTGATGGCAGATTCCACCACCCGGAGGAATGACGCGCAGGCGCGGGAACCGGGTTTCGCATGCCTTCAGAAATTCGAACCGTTCACGATTAACCTCGAATTCGCGATCCATGTTCTTTTGAAGTGCAAACCTGTCCGCCCAGTGGTTGATCGACATGGAATGATCGATCACGAGGTCCACCGGTAGGCTCATATCGACACTGAGCGGGTCGCGCCCTTGTTCTTCCAGAAGGTTCCGCATCGCCATTATGTCGATCAGGGCCGGAATCCCGAGCATGTCGTGCAACAAGAGGCGCGCAGGACGAAACGGAACGGCATCTCCCTCGCGCGCCAGAACATCCAGCGCCGCTTCACCGCCTTCGGAATGGCGCGCCGCGTTCTCCGCCAGCAGGCGCAGGGAATGCGGCAGGCTGCGATACCCGTCGCCGATGACCGAGCGATAATCGGTTGCCGAAAATTTGGAATTGGGGATGATCTTGAACGTCACTTAGCCTCTCCTGAACTACCGGCAAGCTAGACAGGGTTCCGGCATTGCTGCAAGGTGCTCCTTGTTGCGTTTCATCTGACAGAACGAGAATGGCCACCAACCGCACTGAATCCGTCGAACGCGCCATGTCGATCCTGAGTGCCTTTTCGACGCAGAAGCCGATTATGTCGCTGGCGGAACTCGCGGAGGAGACAGGCCTCCACAAGAGCACGATCCTGCGGTTGACCAATTCGATGCGCATTTATGGTTTCATTCAGCGCGACGAAGACGGCAGGTTCAGCGTCGGTCCAAGTGTCTGGCGTCTTGCTCTGATCTTCCGGCGAGACTTCACCAAGCGAGAACATGTGGCACCCGCGCTCAGGATCCTTGCCGAAGCGACAGGTGAGACAGCGTCTTTCTATGTGCGAGCAGGCAATGAACGCGTCTGTTTGTACAGGGAAAATTCGCCAAATTTGCTGCGCTTTCATGTCGAGGAGGGTATGCGTCTTCGGCTTTCAACGGGGGCATCCGGTTTGGTTCTACGCCGATACTCCGGAGAAGACATGGACGACTTCAGCAGCTTCAATGAAAACGGAACCGCAAGCTCTGTCGGGCAAACGAATCCCAACATCTCTTCCATATCGACGCCTGTTTTCAGCGCGGCCGGTGAACTTGTCGGTGCGCTTACGGTATCAGGCCTCGCAACGCGGTTTGACGAGGAAGCGCGCGCACGCGCGATCCCGCTGCTGGAGAGACTTGCTCATGGCCTGACCACGACATAGCCACGCGATTTTGCCTGATAGAACGTTCCTGGCTGCAGCTTGCCAATCCGGTGAACGGGTATTACGCACATTGCAATTGCAGGATCCCGGAGAACGCAGCCATGATGAACCATGAAATCAACAAGGCGTTTCGCATGCGCCTCGATCAGGGCGGCGCCATTCTGATGCCGGGCGCTGCCAATGCGCTGGCGGCACGTGTCATTGACCAGCTGGGCTTCGAGGCAGTCTATATTTCAGGTGCCGGGTTGACCAACACATATCTCGGCATGCCGGACCTGGGGTTCGTTTCGCTTCCGGAGATTGCGCAGCACACCTCGACGATCCGCAACGCGACCCAGCTGCCCATTGTTGTCGATGCGGACACCGGCTTTGGAAATGCCCTCAACGTCCATCACACGGTTCGTACGCTCGAACGGGCAGGCGCAAGCGCAATTCAGCTTGAAGACCAGGTCAATCCGAAACGCTGCGGCCATTTTTCCGGAAAGGATGTTGTGGACCTGGAAGAAGCGCGCAGCCGCATAAAGGCGGCCGCTGACGCCCGTATCGACCCCAATTTCATGATCGTTGCGCGCACCGATGCGTGCGCGGTACACGGGTTTGACGCTGCCATCGAAAGAGCGGAAGCCTTCATCGAAGACGGCGCGGACGTCACCTTCATCGAAGCGCCGCACAAACTGGAAAACATTCGGGAGATACCGGCGCGGCTTGCAGGCACGCCGCAGTTGATCAATCTGGTCGTCGGCGGCAAGACACCGATCATCGACTTTTCGGAGCTCGATGGAATGGGTTACGCCCTTGTGCTCTACGCCAATGTCGCGCTTCAGGGGGCCCTGAAGGGTATGCATGACGCGCTGTCCCTTCTGAAAAGCGATGGGCGCATGGATGAAGACGGACCGGTTGCGAGCTTCGAAATTCGCCAGAACGCGGTTCACAAGAGCTTCTATGACGATCTCGAAAAAAACTATTCTTCGAAGTAGCAGTCCAGGACCATGTCTGACTGGTCCCGTCCCCTGTTCGTGGTTCGACCTTCGTTGAAAGATGACGAACATCAGTCGTAGTCGGCCAACATTCATTTGCATCGGATGACGGGTAGAAGCCTCTTCGGTCTCAGGTCTCGCGTATCGTCTCGGGGCTGTGAGCGGCAATCTACATCTGCGGTCCCGAAGACTGATCCCGTCGAGAAAAGACAAAGATCGGACTTGGGTGTTGGACGCATCTGGATTGCATGCGTGCGATGACAAACTGAAGTTAAAACCGATCAAACATGTAAAATTTCGTTACGTTCAAAAACAAATGCGTAAAGAAAAATTACAGTAATTATTTTATTTTATTATATTGATCATTATTTTTGCTTTCCTGAAGCATGTATTATAATTTCGTGTCTGTGTCTTGCGGTATTTGTTCTTTTGCTGAAGCAGCAAGTGCCCCGTGAAGAAGCCGGATTACGAGTGCGTGAAAATGTACGCAATATTTCAACACAGGCAATTTTGGGCAAAGTCATGAGAATGGTCTCGACTGGCGAGTTGCCAGCAATTGCCAGACAACAAGCGAGCTTCGTACCGCTAGTTGGGCTCATTGCTCTCGGCGTGAGGAAGTTGCCCCCAGATTGCCGAAATATCTTCGCGCATGTGTTTGTGAACGGCGCTCATGAGAGTGTCGCGCGTCTCTTCAGGAAGAGCGGAGAGCGCTTTTTGTATCTCGTCGACTGTCTCCGCATCGACAGTCGTGCCGGCTGCTTCAATTTTGGAAATCAACGGATGACCGGCGCCAAGGATGTCCCGGCCAACGCTAGCTACGGCCGTAATGAACTGTCTGGTTGCTGTTTGCTGCATGATTTCTGTCCTCCGATCCGATCTCACTCGACGCGCCAAATGTAGGAAAGCCAAATGTCAGGTCAATCTCAGAAAATCGGGGACCTTCTTCGCCAGCGGCTTCACATTGTGCAGGAATTGTCGGCCGCCAACGCTGAACATCATCGTCTTTTGCAGGTCTCCGGGGGCGCTGATTTTCTGTCCCTCCTGTCAGCGACGGATCTGGAAGAGGTCGTTGATCAAAGGCCTGCGACCCCCGATCTGGAAGCGAATGCTACTCGCCTGAGTGAGCTGGAGGCGGAGTTGGAGCAGGTCGATAAGTTGCTCGAAGAAACAAAAACGAAGGGGAAACATCATGAATGAGCAAAGTTCCAGAGGACTCTCAGCATTTGAACTGCTGGCCATGTCCTGGTCCTTTGACGAAGAGCCGGTTCATTCGATCTTTAGCCAAGACGGTAGCTTTGCTGCATTCCTGTTGACATCCGGCAAGCTGGCGATCGTCCGGACGTCGGACGCTGAGTCGCCGGCCCGGCGGACCGTGATCGACAAGGAGAGTGGCCGAACGACGATCCGGCCGCGAAAAGTCGACCCGATACCGGCATCAATTCTGGATGTGTCTGCGCTGACGCACCTGCCAATTGCGCGCTTCGGCGCCCAGGGTTTTGCGATCGCATGCAAGGACGGCACGATACGACAGGCAACGGCCCGCGGACTTGTAATTGAACGTGTGTCGTCTGGAAGCGGACCCATTTGCGCATTCAACGGTGATCCCTCGGGCGAGCACCTGGTCTTCGCCCGCGAGAACGAAGTCTTCGTCACCGGCACCGGGAACGATGCCCAACTGGTTTCGTTGAAACTGGATCATCAGGTTACCTGCCTTTCCGGCATCGCCGGGGATGGAAAAATCGCGGCGTGGGGAGAAGGCTCGATTTCGATCCTGGAGCGTTCAAGAGACTTGAAACTACAGTGGAGCGCTGACTGCGTTGGCGAAATTTTGTCGATGAACTGGAATTCGCAATCCACTCATGTGGCTTGCGGATGTGCAGAAAAAGCGATGCTGGTGATTAATTGCGTCGGCAGGACGGTGGAGAAAATTGGCAATTTTCCGAGAGAGGTTCGCAACGCCGACTTTAACGACGCCGGAGGTGCCCTCGTCGCATCGGGAGCCTTCCGTCTTGTCGGATGGAAAGTGTCTGATTTGCCGGAAAACGACCATCCGGGATCTCCGTTGTCATCGGGAAAACCTGGTTTCGTGGTGCTGGAGGCCATTGCTTCACACCCAACAAGAAACCTGGTCGCAGCCGGATATGAAAACGGAATGATCGCGCTGACCTCCATTGGAGATCCAGACGAACTTCTGCTGAGGAATGCGTCAAACGAGGCAATAACCACAATGAGTTGGTCGCCGGATGGAGAAAACCTTTCCGTCGGCGACAAGGCTGGGGAAAGCAGCATCGTCGCCTTTCCCGAACAGATGTTCAAATAAGGACGTAGGAGGAAGAAAATGCAGGACGTGAAACCAAAGCTGACACCCGAAGAAGAAAGCAAGGACGAGTTCTTCAGGCGGGTATCGGAAATTTCCGAAGAAATGATTGAAGAACACGGCAAGGACTTCGCCATGGGTACGTTGGTGATGGCTGCTCAATGGATTGCACGCGGAGAAGTAAAGGGTAGCGACACAAGTCGCCACTAGCTCTCTCGTTGACCTGACAATCCGAATGGATCTCTTGCAACTGTTCGGCGCCAGTGTTCCACGGTGATTTCGCTGATTGCTGCGGCCGAGATGGCAAGAGACTGGTTTAGGCCTGGCTGCGGCTGTTGTTTGCTGATGTATTTCAGATCTTTCGACAGCCGCTCCTGCAAAACATTTGAATAGGCGCACATCTCGTGAAGACGCAGCGTCACGAATTCAAGACAGTCATGGGTATCCCTGAATTGCCCGTTTTCAGTCGCGGCACCATCGGAGCGTGAGTGCCTGAGGAACGACGTATGGGCGGCTGTACCCAAGATCGCCAGCGTGTCACGACGCCAGTCGGAATAGTCTCCCTGCTTGCCGAAATCCAGGCCGACTTCATACAACCGGTCTGCAACGACACGAAACGCCCGGCCTCCTGAAATATGACGACGCCAGAACTCGTTTGCTTCTTCTGTTGTGCGGCACGCCGTAAAGCGTTGTGCAAGTTTGCGGCGGATCAGAAATGCCAATGCCATGTCGGCATCTTCCGAAATTGAACGTGCGATCTGCATCGACGGAATCGGCAAGTCCGACAGAAACAGCATCCGGACAGCGTCGAGCTGTTCCATCAGTCGATAGGTGACTGCCTGCAGGCTTGACCATTGAGCCCGATCAAGCTGCACATCCTGCAGTGAGGCAATGCAGTTGGCCGCAGAGTGGAGCGAGGCCACCCAGATGATCGCCTGATCAAACAGGAAAAACGCATCCATCGGGGCACTGCTGTCTTCTTCTTCCGGAAAATCGGCGGCCCGGAACCCCCGCAAGGATCCGACTGTCCGAAGCCAGGTGCTTTCCAGATCCAATCCCCTTGCAGACCACAGCTGCTGGGTGTGTGCGATCAACTGGGGCGATGCACCGCGATAGCAGCCTGCAAAAGATATCCTATCAAGCTTCATTTCTTCCTTTCCCCGGGCATCGACGACGAGGGGGCTTGGTGCAGGTCGAGAAGGCGACAGCAGGTTCGATAACCGGTCTGCGACCGGGTTCAGATATTTCTACGATGTTCTGGTCTGAAGACAATCAAAAACCAAGTACGGCTGCCAACATTTCTGACCGGCGCAAGAAATGTATCAGTTGGCGCGGACAACTATGTAAAGAGACGTAAAGTTTCATAACACTTTTACACTGTCAGAATTTCTCAGTCGACGGGCGGAGGTCTCGAAGTAGTTTTCCGGAAATATTTCTTCAAATAATTTTCGTTTAAAAAACAGTCTCTTATGTGTTTCGAGAGATTAATTTTTCTTGATTTCTTCGATTGGTTCCAAAACTGGAATCATCCTTGCAATTCCTCAAGCACAAAACAGCGCCTTGTCTAGCAAGGTGCACCAAGAACGAAGGAATTGGGAGGTTAAGCACCGGACGGCCAGCAGCCGGCAGTCATGGTGCAATTCCAGGAGACACGCGTTGCAGCGTGAATCTGCTCAACCTTTGCCGTCATTCGTCTGATCCCATGCAGTGGGGGAGTGCCTGCTCCTGCTACCTGCATGTTTCGGGTCCGACAGTCAGGCAGCTGTCTGCTGCCATCCATGAACCGGTTCGCCGGTACGAGCTGAGGAGGCTCCAGGAATGGCAATAACGTTGAACAAGATCACCTCTCAACGAGGCATCTCGGTGGGTGAGGCCACCAAGAAAATATCTGACCTTGGTTGGAATCCTACCTATGTGCAGGAAGCCTCGACATTTCCGACCGACTACAAGATCACCAAGGCCCCGCGCGATCCGATGAAGCAGGTGCTTCGTTCCTACTTCCCGATGGAAGAGGAAAAGGACAATCGTGTCTACGGTGCCCTGGATGCCGCTTTGCGCGGCGACATGTTCCGAAATGTGGAGCCGCGCTGGATCGAGTGGATGAAGCTCTTCCTTGCGATTATTCCCTTTCCGGAAATCTCCGCCGCACGGTCCATGGCAATGGTTGCCCGCCTGGCACCGGGCGAGGACCTTCGTACCGGCTTCACCATGCAGATGGTCGACGAGTTCCGTCACTCCACGATCCAGATGAATCTGAAAAAGTGGTACATGGAAAACTACATCGATCCTGCCGGATTCGATATCACCGAAGAAGCCTTCGGCAAGTGCTATGCCACGACGATCGGCCGTCAATTCGGTGAAGGTTTCATCACCGGCGATACCATGACTGCTGCATGCATGTATCTGACGGTTGTCGCAGAAACGGCGTTCACCAATACCCTTTTCGTTGCGATGCCTTCCGAGGCGGCAAGAAATGGCGACTATGCGCTGCCGACCGTGTTCCTGTCGGTACAGTCGGATGAAAGCCGTCATATCGGGAATGGTCACTCCCTGTTGATGGCAGCTCTGAAGGAACCGGAAAACCACCTGCTTCTCGAGCGGGATCTCCGCTACGCGTTCTGGCAGAACCACGCCATTGTCGACGCGGCGATCGGTACGTTCATCGAGTACGGCACAACCAACCGCGACAAGGAGAAAGAATCCTACGCGGAGATGTGGCACCGCTGGATCTTTGAAGACTATTACCGGACTTACATGCTGCCGCTTGAAAAGTACGGTGTGAAGATCCACCACGATGACGTCCAGGAAGCCTGGAAGCGTATCACCGACAAGAAATACGTCCACAAGGTCGCACAGTTCTTCGCTGTCGGCTGGCCGGTAAATTTCTGGCGGATCGAAGCCCAGACGGAAAAGGACTTCGAGTGGTTCGAGCACAAGTATCCGGGTTGGTACGCCGAATTTGGCGACTTCTGGAAGTGGTACGAAAAACTCAGCAAGCCCGGCGAGAAGGTGATCACCTTCAATGAAGAGACCGGATATGTGTATCCGCACCGTTGCTGGTCATGCCTTGTTCCGTGCCTCATCCGTGAGGACATGGTGATCGACCAGATCGATGGCAAATGGCACACCTTCGCGCACGAACTGGACCGTTGGACCGCCGTGGATGCCTTCTCCGACGAGTATCAGGGTCGGCCGACACCGGCGATGGGTAAATTTTCCGGCAAGCGTGAATGGGAAACCGTTTACGACGGCTGGGACCTCGCCGACGCGATCAAGGATCTCAACTTTGTCCGCGATGACGGCGAAACCCTGGTGCCTCAGCCGCACCTGCGCTTCGACGACAAGGATCAGTGGAAGCTTGAGCACGTGCGCGGGCATCAGCTGGCCTCACCCCTCAACGCATTGCGGGCAATGTCCGATGCCGAGCGGGATGCGCATGTGGGCGAGTACCGCAAGGGCTTCACCATCAATCCATGCACTTAAGACAATTGCGGAGGCCAGAAATGGCCTCCGTTTTCCCAAGTCCGTGAGACGCGCCACGGCATATTGGAATACGGAGACTGAGCTGATGTCAGAAACCTACAATGTCCGACTGGAACCGGTAGGTGTGGAATTTGAGGTGGCAGAGAACGAAACGATTCTCGATGCCGCATTTCGTCAGGGAATAGCGCTGCCGCATGGCTGCAAGGAAGGTCAATGTTCTGCCTGCAAATGCGTGCAGCTGGATGGCGAAAGCGAGATGCTGAACTACTCGACATTCGCCCTGAACGATATGGAGCGAGATACCGGTCACGTCCTCATGTGCCGGACGCTGGCCTTCAGCGACATTGAAATAGAGCTGCTGAACTACGACGAGGAAGTTTTGTCGAAGTCGATCCCGGTAAAGGAATATGCCGGCGAGATCGTCGATTTTCAAAAACTGACGCATGATATCCGCGGCGTTCAGATCAAACTGCATTCGCCGCTCAAGTTCTGGGCCGGACAGTATGTCGACATCACGGTCACCACGGAAGCGGGGGAGACGATTACACGCTCGTTCTCCATGGCAAATCCGCCGAGCGAAACCGAAAACCTCTCCTTCATCATCAAAAAGTATCCCGACGGAAAGTTCTCCAACGAACTCGATGAAGGCGGGATCAAGGCCGGAGCCAAAGTCCAGGTCACGGGACCCTACGGAATGTGCTTCCGAAGAGAAGGACGAGAAGGACCACTTATCCTAGTGGGAGCAGGGTCCGGAATGTCACCCGTCTGGTCAATCCTGAACGATCACCTGGCCAGTGGGGAAACTCGGCCGGTCCACTTCTTCTACGGCGCCCGCACCCGGAATGATCTCTTCAAGATGAAGGAAATCACGGACATTACGGAGAAAAATCCGTCCGTCGAGTTCATCCCTGTCCTCAGCCATGCAGAAGAAGACGGCACCTGGACAGGCGAACGGGGCTTCGTGCACGAATGCGTCGATCGCTATCTGAAGGAACTGGGCATCGATGGCGACGGAGACGTCTACGCGTGTGGGCCACCGCCGATGATAGACGCCCTGACGCCGGTGCTGTTCATGCACGACTTCGATACCGAGCGCGTTTTCTTCGACAAATTCACTCCAACTACCGGTTCATCGGCCCACTGACATTCGGGCTGATCGCTAGTTGAAGGACTATCACAGGGAGGAATACTTCGATGGTTGCAACATCAAGCTCAGTTGGATCCGGCGCTGCAGGCGCAGCGACATTCGTTGGATCAAACAGCAGGAAGTACAACTATTTTGAACCGCGCGGGAAGCGTGCAACGCACTATGAAGACGTCACGGTGGACGTGCAGCCCGATCCCGAACGCTATCTGATCCAGGACTGGATCATCGAGTTTGAAGGTGGCAAGGCCGGTGGTGCCTATCAGAAGGACTACACCGCAGCGCTCAGCTCGAACTGGCACGCGTTTCGTGCACCGGATCAGGAATGGGAACGCACGCACTATCAACGTCAGTCCAAGATCGTGACGATGGTGCAGAACGTCATTTCGAATGCGCGCAAGGCAGGCGCTCCGGCAGCCTTTGACAAAACCTGGTGCCGGGTCCTGCAGGCACATCTGGGCGCCTGGAAACATGCCGAATTCGGTCTTGGGACGTCGCTGATGCAGGCACAGCGGTATGGCTACACGCAGATGATCAACAACGCGACGCTCACCAACTCGAGCTACAAGTTGCGTCTGGCTCAGGACATTACGTTGTATCTCGCCGAAATCGGCATGGATATCGATGGTTGGGATGACGATCTCGGCAAAAAGAGCTGGCTTGAAGATCCAGTCTGGCAGCCCACGCGTGAAGCAATTGAAGCGATCATGGGGAGCGAGGACTATCTTGAGCAATACTTCGCGATCAACATCATCTTCGAACCCCTTGTCGGCGAGCTGATCCGTTCCGGCTTCTTCATGCAGGTGGCTGCGGCCAACAACGATTTCATCACACCTCCGGTCATCTCGGCGGCCGAAGCGGATTACGAACGAAATCTCGCCAACGCGATTGACCTGATGTTCCTGCTCGTCAACGACGAAAAGCACGCGGACCACAACAGGAAACTGTTTCAGTCCTGGATCGCCAAGCATGGCCAGCTTGCCGAAAAGGCCGTGCAGAACCTGCAACCCATCTGGTCGCAACCCCACTCAAAACCCGTCGCGTTTGAAGACGTTAGAGCCGTATCGCACGAGCGTATCGATCAGATCCTCGGTGAACTCGGTCTCAGCCGCTAATCATAGGAGATTTCACCATGTCAAATATCGCTCGCGACGCGTCGAAGCAGAACATTTTCAAGTCGATGGACGAGATCAAGTTCGAGAGGACAATTTCCCACCAGTGTGGTGTCACGATGAACGATAGCGTGGAAGCGCGCGCCATCGCCGAGTTTATGGGCGAGGACCCCAAGGTCACCGTGACATACAACCCCGCAACAATCCGCATCGACGGTGAAGGCAAGCTGATCTTCAGGATGGATGAAATCGGCGAATTTCTGGGTCGTGAAATGACCGCCGAAATCTTCGAGGTCAACACGTCAACCCACTACGGCCGAATGGTCCGTGTTGACGACAACACGGTCATCCTGTTCGGCAACATGGATGAAGTCTTCGAATACATCGAGTGACACGATTGCCACGGCGCGACGGTGCGTAACCGCTGCGCCGCGGCTCCCTCTTTAGATCCGGAAGCAAAGCAAAATGATGGAGGAGCATGATGTATAAGACCGAAGACGGAAGAGAGATCTTTGTTCTCGATGGCCACACACACTTCTGGGACGGAAGTCCGGAAAACCAGGCCAATGTTCATGGCAAGCAGTTTATTGATTGTTTTTACGCCTATCACACCAACCTGAGCCCGGCTGAGGAGCTTTGGGAAAAGAGCAAGTTCGAAAAATACACTGCGGACGATGTCTATCGTGACCTGTTCATTGATGGTCCGGACGACATGGCGATCATTCAGTCGACTTATCTGAGTGACTTTTACAAGAACGGCTTTTCCAGCATTGAACGCAGTTCCGAGATGGCTTCCCGCCACCCCGAGCGCTTCATCGTCAATGGCACATTCGATCCGCGCGACGGTGAAAAGGCGTTGGAATACATCCACTACATGAAGGAAAACTTCGATATTCAGGGTGTGAAAATGTACACCGCTGAATGGAACGGAGACAGCAAGGGTTGGGCGCTGAATGATCCGGCAGCCTACAAGTGTTTCGAGCTTTGCGACAAACTCGGGATACGGAATATCCATGTTCACAAGGGTCCGACGATCATTCCTCTGAACAAGGATGCCTTTGATGTTCACGATGTCGACTATGCGGCGACAGATTTCCAGAACCTGAACTGGATCATCGAGCATTGCGGCCTTCCGAGACTCGATGACTTCTGCTGGATCGCCACGCAGGAGACAAACGTCTACGCAGGCCTGGCCGTTGCCTTGCCGTTCATCCACTCCCGCCCCCGTTACTTCGGCGAGGTCATGGCAGAATTGCTCTGGTGGGTCGGGGAAGACAAGCTCCTGTTCGGTTCCGACTATGCAATCTGGACACCTGCCTGGCTTGTTGACCAGCTCTGGAACTATCAGATTCCGGAAGACATTTCGGCAGAACGCGGCGGCGTTCAGCTCACGGACGAGGTCAAGGAAAAGATACTCGGCCTGAATGCTGCAAGTCTGTACGGCATCGATGCCGCCGCGAAACTCAAGCAACTGAATGCTTCGCCAATTCAAGTCGCAGCGGAGTGAGTAGATGCTGAAGGAAATTCAACAATCTGAATTGGCGACAACCGTCTGGGAACAGCTGGAAAATGTCTCCGATCCAGAACTCGACGAACCCATCACCGATATGGGTTTTGTCGAGCGGGTTGAGGTTTTTACTTCTGAAAAGGTGGAAGTCGATTTTCGGCTTCCTACCTACTGGTGCTCGCCGAATTTCGCCTTTCTCATGGCGTTCGGCATCCGGCAGGAAGTGGAAAAACTGAACTGGGTGCGTGAGGTTACCGTCACGCTCAAGGATCATTGCTTCGACGTTCAGGTAAATGAGGGTGTCAACGGAAGCTGCAGCTTTGACGAGGTTTTCTCCAAATATTGCAACGGCGAAGAGCTGGAGAGCGTCAATCTCAAATTCCTTGAAAAGGCTTTCATACGCCGGCAGGAAACCGTTCTGCTTGCCTTGCAGCAGGCTGGATTGTCCGCCGAAGCAATCGTTTCCATGACGCTTGGGGAATTCGACCTGATCGAGTTTCAGGGCGAAGAAGAAGTCAGGCAGAAACCGCGTTACCGCTCCTTGCTGGTTTCTCGCCAATTGGCTTCCGGTTCGGATGATCCGGCGTTTGTGACCTGGACCGGCCAGCGGATAGAAGCGGGTAACTTGCGCCAGCACCTCAGCGAATTGCGATCCGTGCGGATCAACATGGAATTCAACGGGGCACTTTGTCGTGGACTGAGCAACACCCGCTACAAGGAAGTTGAGATCGGGCCTGACGGTCCCACTCTGGTGGACTTCATTCAAGGGCGTGTCCCCCCACAAAATTTTGAGTCTGTCTAAGCCAGGCGGAGCCAGATGCGCCGCGTGCGGCGCTCAAAAAATTCAAGGAGACAGATGATGGCCAAGCTACTCATCCATAACGGAAGTGCGCGTTCTGCGCTGGCAAATGGTGTCGCGAAACTTGCTGCAGCGGTAGAGCCGACGCTCGGGCCAAAGGGGCTCAATGCAATGATAGATCGTCCCGTGGGCACGCCGATCGTGTCCAGGGACGGGGTCACGATCGCTTCGGAGATCGAATTGACCGACCGGTTTGAAAACATGGGAGCCCAGGTCGTACGCGAAGTGAGCATGCAAACCAACGAGGTCGCGGGAGACGGAACGACAACGGCCATTGTGCTGGCGAACGCGCTGATACAAAAGGGCGTTGAGATCACGGCGAATGGCGTCAAGCCCGTCGACCTTTGCAAAGGTATCGAGCTTGCCGTTTCAGGGATTGTCGAGGGTCTTGACGAGTCGTCCCGCTCCTGTGAGCAACATCCGGAATACCTGAGAGCGGTTGCGCGCGTTTCCGCATCGGACCCCGAACTGGGCGCACTGGTGGCCGAAGCCTTCGAGCGCGTCGGAAACACCGGAATAATTTCTGCCGATTTCGGCGTGACCATCGACACGACGTTGGAAATTATCGAGGGAATTTCCTTCGACCGCGGCTACATCTCGCATCACATGGTGACTGATCAGGAGCAGATGGAAGCTGTTCTTGAGAACCCGTTGATCTTGATGACGGATCACAAGATCCCGTCGCCGGACGTGTTGCACGAAGCGCGTGAAATTGCCAAGTCTGCCGGTCGGCCCCTTCTTGTTGTTGCAGAAGAAATCGCACCGGAAGTGGTTGTCAGTCTGCTGGACGACGGTGGTCCCGGAAAATACCTGATTGTGCACCCGCCAGAATACGGTCATTGGCGTTCAGCGATGATGGATGACCTTGCAATTCTCACCGGTGGCGAGGTCATATCCAAGGGACTGGGCAAGAAGGTCGAGGACGTAACGCTCAAGCAATTGGGCGGGGCGAGAAAGGTAAGAGTATCCGCCTCGTTGACCAGCATCATTCAAGGCGAAGGAGACCCGGATCTCGTTGCCGCACGTCGTGCCCAGGTTCAGCGTCAGATCGAGGTTGCCCCGCCGAATATCGAGCAGGACAAACTGCGTGAGCGTTTGTCCAAGCTGACCGGTGGAACAGCCGTCATCTACGCCGGTGGTTTCACGCCCGTCGAACAGAAACGCAAGATCCAGCTGATAGATGACGCGCTCTCGGCCGTGAGGGCTGCTTCCGAGGATGGTGTCGTTGCCGGCGGTGGCACGGCGTTGGCGCAGATTGACTGGGTTCTGCAGGATCTCGCCTCCGACAACGAAGCCGATGTCAGGGCCGGTGTCGAACTCGTTCGCTCGGTATTGACGCGTCCAGTCGCCAGGATCGCCAGCAATGCCGGTGCGGATGCCGATTCAGTTGTTGCCTCGGTCACGTCCGCGGCGCCGGGACAGGGGTTCAACGCCGAAATCGGCGAATTCCAGGACATGTTCGAAGCAGGTGTAATCGACCCGGTACGTGTGACGGCGAGTGCGTTGGTAAATGCGACCTCGGTAGCGACGCTGATACTGACCACGGAAACCCTGATCGGTGACCTTGACGAAGGCGAAGCGGATCCGACTGCAGGTCCGGCGCTGGGTGGCGGGGCCGAACTTCTGGGACGCGCATAAGAAATCAATTCGGGCGCATTCGCGTTCTGCGCCCGTCGACCTCATTCCTGCGGAAGGAACCTGTTATGAAAGCTGCTAGGCTTTATGAATATGACCCGGCAATGAATGTCCAACTCAGCATTGAAGATGTTGCACCGCCGACGATCAACGCAGCTGATGAAGTTGTCGTAAAAGTGGGGGCGGCCGGCTTATGCCGCACGGACCTGCATATCATTGAAGGGGTGTGGAAGGACATCATGGATGTCGAAGGGAGCCTCTTGCCATACATTATGGGCCACGAGAATGCCGGTTGGGTAGAAGACGTCGGCAGCAACGTGAAATCCGTAAAACCTGGTGATGCGGTGATCGTACACCCTCATAGAAGTTGCGGAATTTGCCTGAATTGCCGGTATGGCCACGACATGTATTGCGACCACGGGCAATTTCCGGGGCTCGGACTGGATGGCGGTTTCGCGGAATATTTCCTGACAAACGAAAGTTCACTGATCAAACTGAACACCAATGTCACTCCTCTGGATGTGGCGCCGATGGCTGATGCCGGTATTACCGCCTATCGTGCGGCAAAACGGGCAGCCGGTCTCGTTTACCCGGGAGCATATGTCACCGTCCTGGGCGTGGGCGGGCTTGGACATATTGCGATCCAGTGTCTGAAACACCTCTGTGGTGCCCGCGTCATTGCGGTGGATCGTGAGCCGGGCGCGCAGGCACTTGCCCGGGATCTGGGCGCTGATGTTGTGCTCGACGGCGGGCCCGACCTGATCGAACAGATCAAAGATATCACCGGTGGCGGAAGTCAGGTGGTGATCGATTTTGTCGGCGAACTGGGCGTGGAGAACATCTGCTGGAAATTGCTGCGCCAGGGCGGGGAATTGATTGTTGTCGGGTATGGCGGACAGATCGAAGTTCCAACGGTTGAACTTGTTGTAAACGAAATAAAAATCGGCGGCAGCCTCGTCGGAGACTATACCGAGTTGGTTGAATTGATGGAGCTGAATGCCGATGGCTTGGTGAAGATGCACTACACTGAGTATTCGCTGGACAACATCAATGCGGCGATTGACGATTTCAAAAATCGCAAGTTCACTGGCCGAGGTGTGATCGTTCCGTAAGTATAGTAGAATATGATTTGTGGGCGACATTCAGTATCATCTCTGTCGCCCACTAGTATTCTGGATTTTTTTTTCGGTACTGTTGTTTTGTATTTCAAATTTGCAGTACGCATATAACGCGTTCTATTTTCCTCGTTCAAGCCCGTATAACTTTATCTTTCGATAGAGAGTAGGGCGTGAGATGCCCAACGAGGCGGCAACTTTGGACAGATTCCCGTTTTCAAGTTCAATTGTCCGCTGTATCGCGATTGATTCAATGTCGTCGAGGTTGAGCTTGTCAGCAGGTACCGGTACGTGGCCGGCTGGCAGGATCATATCGTCATCCGGAGATGTGATGTCCGGTGGAAGATCCCACATGGAAATCCGTTCGCTCTTTGCCAGCAGGCACAGTCTTTCGATGGTGTTTCTGAGTTCGCGTACATTTCCAGGCCAGCGATAGGTGCCGAGTGCCGTTCTTGCGCTGTCGTCGAAGGTCAGCAGAGGACGTCCGAACTTGCGCGATAAAACCCCATTGAACTGATCGACAAGCAGTTGAATGTCGTCACCTCTTTCGCGAAGGGGCGGGACTTCAATGACAATCGCGCTGATCCTGTAGAAGAGATCCCGTCGAAAATTGCCTTCTTCGATGTCGTTGCGCAGATTTCGGTTGGTCATTGCGACCAGCTGAACATCAATTGCGCGCCGCCTGTTACATCCGATGCGATAGACCGCTCGCTGTTCCAGCGTCCGCAGCAGATAAGATTGCAGTTCCAGCGGCATGTCGCCGATTTCGTCGAGACATATCACACCGCTGTTTGCCAGTTCGAACTTGCCGACCTTCCCTTCTCGCAACGCACCAGTGAAAGCGCCGGCGACATGTCCAAACAGTTCGCCACCGATCAGGTCGCTGGAAATGGCCGCGCAATTGACAGCGACATAGGGAGCGTTTTTCTTCTTGTGGTGGCTGTGAATCAGACGGGCGAACAGTTCCTTGCCGACGCCGGTTTCCCCTTGAACCAGAACAGTAACATTCGCTTCTGCCGCCCGGCGCGCATAGTCCATGGCTTCGAGCATTCTCGGGCAATTGCCGATAATCTCGATTTCATCTTCCTCGACGCCACTGCGCGCCGAGATTTTTACACTCTGGGACCTGGCCGCGGGTTTCTTTGATTGGGAGTCGCCAGGCAGGATCAGAACAGCGCCGCGAGTTTCACCGCCGGTCTTGAGAAGTTCGACGCCCTTGATGACCAGTTCACGTGGAATAGCTTCGGCAAGTTGCCCGTCGGTCATTTCCGGTTTCATGGCCAGCAACTTCCGGCCGATCACAAGATCCTGCTTGCGTCTGGAGGAAATCTTGTCGGTGTTCCGGTTGTAAACGATCCGTCCAGCCCGGTTGAGGAGAACGATGCCGTCGGTACTGCTGTGCGTAGAGGGCGAGTCGATGAGAGCTTCCAGAAGAAGTGTCCTTTCTTCCCGCAGTCCCTCTGCCAGGGCAATTTCAATCTCGCGTGCTGCGGCAACAACAAGCGCGAGATTGTGCGGTCGGAAAATGGCCGGCGGCCCGGACAGATCCAGTACTCCGGCGATACTCTTGTCTAGGGGGTCGAATATTGGCGCGGCGGCGCAAGTCCACGCCTTGATACCCACGCAAAAATGTTCGGATGCATGAACGTAGGCTGGTGTTCCCGTGCTCAATGCGGTTCCGATACCGTTCGTCCCGATGACGCCTTCCGCCCAGACGCCCCCGATTTCCAGCTGAATGTCACGTCCTGCGTCTATTGTCTCCGGATCGCCAATTGCCTCGATAATTGTTCCATTCTTGTCCGTTAGGATCAAAATGGCTCCGGATTCGGCCAAGTGCGGTGCGAGTCGTGCAAAGGCGGCCCTTGCGGCAATGACAAGCGTCTGGTTTTTCTGGGTCAGCGTGAAAATATTTTCAGCGGTAAGCTTTTTGGGAGAGGCTTGCGACAGCGCACTGATCCCGAGGTCTTTGCTTCGATCCCAGGACTTCAGTATTTCCGGTCGTACACCTGCAAGTCCGCGTTCGATTTCATTGGTATCCAGCCGACCTTCAACATACTGCTCCCAGGAGCGCATCGTTTGGCGTTCGGCATTGATTGAATTCGTCTCGCGCTTCTTGAAGCCGGCGTGATTCTGTGTCGTGAAATAGCTCGTTGGCATGTTGTCTCGCGTCCCTGACAAGTAGCAATTCTGAGCGTGAATTTTTTGTCCCTCCCTCAATTCGGGGTCAGGGGACCTGCAGTCTTTTCCGGATAACGTCGAGCATTTTTTCTTCGACTTCGGGGGATTCTATGACGACGCCGTCCAGATCACTCAAGGAGTGTTCAATCTCCTCGTCGACGGGTGAAATGAACCCGTTCTTCTTCGTTGACAAGGCGAAGTAGCGAAGAGAGTCCCGTTCCCGGACCTCGCCCAGAAACAATATCTGTTTTCCGGACTTGGTATCCATCACAAACACGCGCCCGTTCGGGCTCCGGCGCAATCGCGGTTCCGGTTCTTCAGGCGTTCTTGAATTGTCTAGGAAATGAAAAACCAGACCGTCAGGTTTGGGCTCCTGCCGCGATTCCTTCAGAAGCTGCCGCGATCGGCTGAAACCACCATTGCTTATCTGGTCAGCGAGCCGATGAATCGTGGACCTGTTTTCGTTGATCAGGCGTTTGGCGGCCACATCTTCACGCCTCGGTCCGTCCTTCTTGGAGATTATTTCGACCAATTTCTTCTCTCCCTACTTGTAACTTCGGTGCCGAAATCATCAATTTGACTATTCGCACCAACTTCGTTGCCGCATCGAAGCGGTTTCTTGTTCTTTCGACGTATCACCAAATATTCAACGGTGACTAACAAATAAAAATACAGCAAATTTAGGGGGAAATTGAGCAAATTACGTGAGAATGCTCCGCAAAGCGGTGCTAATTGAACGTACTATGCTCCCATGTTAACGCTGTTGACGGACATTTGAAGTTTATGTTTATTTCACAAAGTCGTCAGCACGTGCTTGATTGCTTCATATTTTACTTGTAAATTTTCCGAATGTCTATGATTTGTTCGTAAAAACACTTAATTTTTTTTATTATATAATTTTTGGAACAAATACGAAGGCGGCAGATGGCAGTGCGTATTGTGGTGGCTTTCTTTTATCCGGAGCTCTGGGTGAATGTTTCGACAAATCATTGTTTGATTGAGGTTATTTTGGGAACGTCGGAGTGTGGTGTGCTGTCGTATCACCGCCAGGATGGAGGCACTGAGTGAACAAGGGCGCGCCGGGAATAGTCGCAAACCTGCCGGATGAGTCGAAACTCACGCTTCCGGGCGGAGTGCTTCGCCTCAGACCCACATTGCCAAAGGACCGTTTGCCAATAGCTGTTGCGCTTTCCGATGAACGTGTGTCCCGATATCTCGCAGCACTGCCTTGTCCATTGGACGATCGGACATTGACCGAATACATGGATTTCCTGTGCGGCTCCGGGCAGGTATCGAGAACACTGGAGTTGAATGGTGAATTTACCGGCATTGTCTCGCTCTCGGACCAGATAATGTTTTGGGTTGCTCATGAGTATTGGGGTCAGGGTATTGCGAGCAGCGCTGTAAACTGGTTCGTGGATCATCATTTCGCTTGCCCTGACGGACTCTCGCTCAAAGCTGAAGTTCATGTTTCAAACGCTGGATCAATATACCTCTTGGAACGGTTGGGGTTCGAACGAACGGAACGAGTGAAGCGCCGGTTTTCCTTTGTTTCCGAAACAATTGAAGAGTTTCTGGTTCTCGTTCTTTCGAAATCTAACTGGTCAAACCTCGCACAATGCAACGCGAATGAAACGTGGTCCCGGTTCAAGTGAGCGTAACTTCGATGGAACCGTTGAAGGCCGGCCCCTTGTTGACGACATTTTTATGCAGGACCCTTGTTACGACACCGGTCAGTTCTTTTCCGTCCACAAAGTCGAACAAAGAATAAACACTGCCCAATTGTGGTATGCAAACCGCGGCTGCAGATGTCACGGAAGAACGTGTGACTTCGATTCCGCCTTCTATCTTCACGATCGTAAGTGTTGTTTCGTAGTTACTTTCAGATACATTGTGTGACATGTCGCCAGCCGCTTGTTTTGGATTTTGTCCGTTTCTTTATTCGGGGCCTAGTAGGGCGAATTTCGGTCAAAAGTCATGATCCTCGGTGACGATGGATGTGATCCGGTGACAACGGTTACGCACCGCCAGCAAGGCCTTTGGCGTTTAGGTCCGTATGCTTCAAGGCTCCCCAGGTAGTTTGGATATGCTGATGCTTCTCTTTTCCGCAGGTTCATGTGCATGAAACCTCCGGAAATGTCTGGTTGGGGTAAACTAAGCTCCAAGCTCTCACTTGCTGCGCTCCGTAAGTTTGCGTGTTGAACATAGTATAAATAGAATATAAAATCAACAATTGGAGAATATTTAAACTTTAAACTGATAAAGATATCGAAGTGTAGATTTTTTACTACACGAAATAAAGTAAAAGTGTATAGAAAAGTTACAAAATTGGTGGTGCGTGGCGCTGATTCTGAAAAGAATGTAAAGAAACGTTACATATGGCGTCTTTATGATCAGCCACGTGTGAGTGGCCGGTCCTTTGCACGCCAGACCACTCGTGGCCCTTCAGGGGTGTTGCCCGGAGGCGACACTTTGTTTTCGCGATCAAAAAACATTCTGGTGTTGAGCTTGTCACCCGCAGGCTAGGCGGCAATCCTGAAACCGATCTGGTTGGTGAAGCTGGAAACGACGTCCCGAGTGAAGAGGCGATGCGACACGGTCATGACGTGGTGTGCTGCGCACGGCCATGTCCAGGTGAGCCCGGTCAGTGTCGTGAACCATTTGCTCCTCAAACAACCGGAGAGTGCGAACGGGTTACCATCCAACCCGCCGTCTCATGGCAGGGCGTGCCTGTTATTGCCCGCTTTCAGGACGTCTTGCACAGTGGGCTCCACACACGCTTCAAGCTCATGTGATCCTCGTCCATTGAAGTGGTCCGAGGCTGGAAACCACTGCGCAGACCCGGGTAATTGAAAGAACGATCAGTATTCAAACGGAGAGGTTGTGATCCTCCGACCAAGGGAATACGCGTCGCAGACATGAATGAACGGGGACATGTCCATGTCGCTTGCACCGTTTCGAACCAGCTCGGACATCCTGGCATAGAGGTTCGGGTACTCGTTGTTGGAACCGCTCTTGATCAGCTCTCCGTTGATTTCGAGCTTTTCTCCTCCCAGCGACAATCGGGCGTCGCCGTCGGTGGTTTCAATTTCAATATCCCATGTCTGCAGGCCTTCTTGCCGCCAATCGAAAACTGCAGTCATTTCGGCTCCATTTGGATCAGTAAACTTGAGTTTGGCGGCGATCGGTGTGGCCCGGTTTTCCGGGTACTCCAGCATTGCTTCACAGACATGAACCGCATGAGGCAGGATCTCGGTCATGATCGACAGCGCATTTATGCCTGGGTCAAAGACACCCATGCCGCCCGGTTCCCAGATCCATTCCTGCCCGGGATGCCAATGTCGGACGTCTTCCTTCCAGACAATCGCGAGACGCTTGAGCTCTCGAGAGGAGAGCCAGGATTTCAGGTGAGGTACACAATCCGCAAATCTGGAATGCCAGGTTGCAAAGATTGAGACGTCCATTTCACGAGCGAGCGCTTCAAGCGCAAAACACTCCGCCAGACTTTGTCCCGGTGGCTTTTCGAGCATGACATGTTTGCCAGCCTTGAGGGCTGCTTCGGCATACGAAAATCGGGGTTGGGGCGGAATGGCGAGCGAGATCGTCGAAATGTCCGGCCGCTCCTCCAGCAAGGCCTCAAGCGTTTCAAAGGAGGCGACACCGTCAACCGATGCGTGACGGCTGACCGTTGCCTCGAGCGACCAGTTTGGGTTGCCGGATATTGCCGGAATATGCTGGTCTCGAGCGATCTTTCCGATGCCGACCAGCGCGAGTTTTTCTACCATCAATGTGAATCCTTCGGTACAGCGGAGCCCCGGCAACCCTTGAGAAAATCGAAATCGGCACCGGTATCTGCTCCTTGCACATGATCGTGAAAGAGACGGGCATATCCACTTTCCGGAACAATGTGAGTGGGTGTCCAGGCATCCAGCCGCTTTTGCAATTCTTCGTCGGAAACTTCCAGGTGAAGTCGGCGGTCGGGAACATCCAGTTCAATAAAATCTCCGGAACGCACGACGGCCAGCGGGCCGCCTGCCGCAGCCTCCGGCGCAGTATGCAGAACGACCGTTCCATAAGCCGTACCTGACATTCTCGCATCGGAAATCCGGATCATGTCTGTAATACCCTTCCGCAGGATTTTGGGAGGCAGGCCCATGTTTCCGACCTCGGACAATCCTGGATAGCCCTTGGGGCCGCAGTTCTTGAGCACCATGATGCAAGTCTCGTCGATGTCGAGGTCTTCATCGTTGATCCTGAGCTTGTAGTCGTCAATGTCTTCAAAAACGACCGCCCTGCCTCGGTGCTTCAAAAGGTTTGGCGACGCTGCCGAGGGCTTCAATACGGCGCCATTCGGTGACAAGTTGCCTTTGAGAACCGCTATGCCACCCTGATCGGTCAAGGCTCTTTCAACTGGCACGATCACATCCTCGTTCCAATTCTTGACACTCTTGACCTGATCCCAGATTGTCTCGCCGGAAGCTGTGATGGCTTGCTTGTTGAGCATTCCGGCCTCGCCGAGACGTTTGATCACAACAGGCAGACCGCCGGCGTAGAAAAATTCTTCCATCAGATATTTGCCGGAAGGCATAAGGTCGACGATCGTTGGTACGTCGCGCCCAAACTCGTCCCAGTCGTCAAGCGTGAGATCGATCCCGACGCGTCCGGCAATTGCCAGCAGGTGAATGACGGCGTTGGTTGATCCGCCGATCGCCCCGTTGGTCCGGATCGCGTTTTCAAAAGCTTCCCTGGTCAGGATATCCGACGGCTTCAGGTCGTCCTTGACCATCTGAACGATGCGGCGGCCGGTCAGATGCGCCATGACACGTCGTCGGCTGTCGACGGCGGGAATGGCGGCATTTCCGGAGAGCGCCATTCCAAGGGCTTCTGCCATCGATGCCATGGTAGAGGCCGTGCCCATGGTGTTGCAGCTGCCGGGCGACCGACTCATGGATACTTCGGCTTCGAGAAATTCCTCTCGGGTCATCTTGCCTGCCTTGACGGCCTCTGAAAACTTCCAGAGATGGGTTCCTGAGCCTACTCTTTCACCGTGGAACCAGCCATTCAGCATCGGCCCGCCGGAGACGGCAATCGCTGGCAGGTTCACGGAGGCGGATCCCATGAGCAGGGAGGGTGTCGTCTTGTCACAACCAACGAGCAGAACCACGCCGTCGAGAGGAGCCCCGCGTATGGCTTCCTCAACATCCATGCTCGCGAGGTTTCGGAACATCATGGCTGTTGGCCGCAATGTACTCTCACCCGTCGAGAAAACGGGAAACTCGACGGGAAACCCGCCCGCTTCATATATTCCGTGTTTGACGCGTTCGGCGAGGTCGCGCAGATGAGCATTGCACGGCGTGAGTTGTGACCATGTATTGCAAATGCCGATGACCGGACGTCCGTCAAACAAGTCGTCCGGCAATCCCTGGTTTTTCATCCAGCTGCGATGATAAATATTATCCCGGCTGGTGCCGCCAAACCACTCCGCGGATCTCAGTTTCCTCGGCCATTTTGCTGGTTGGAAAGTCATTTTTCCTAAAGCACCCTGACCGCAGTCATGCCGCTGTCCCTGACTTCAAAGGTCAACCGGTTTTTCAGCGGCACACCGAATCCTTTTGCTGCAATTTCAACAACATCCCCGTCAATGCAAGAAATACCGTCAGCGAAGGAGAGCGTAGCCGTTCCGAACATGTGGACATGAACATCACCTGGCTGGCAGAACAGGTCGTACTTGAAGTGATGATGTTCCAGGTTGGCCAGGGTGTGAGACATGTTGCTTTCGCCGGACAGGAACGGTTTCTGCCAAAGGACCGATCCATCGCGAATTAGCCGGCTGGTTCCCTCAACATGATCCGGCAGGTCTCCGACGAGCATTTCCGGTCCGAAGGAAGCAGGGCGCAGTTTTGAATGGGCCAGATAAAGATAGTTCTGCCGCTCCATGACGTGATCGGAGAATTCGTTCGCCAGCGCGAACCCGACCCGGTGAGGCGTCCCATCCGGGCCAATGACATATGTCCCGGCGATTTCGGGCTCCTCGCCGCCGTCGTCACAAAACCCGGGGCTGACCAGATCGCTGCCGGGAGCGACGGCACTGGTTCCGTTGCCTTTGTAAAACCACTCCGGTTGCACCCCGGCGTGACCATTGGTCGGCTTGCCGTTCTTCAACCCCATACGGAACATTTTCATGGAATCCGTCAGCTGGGTCTCGTCCGTCTCTGTCTTGGCGTGCATAGCATCCCGGGTTGCGGCCGAGCCCAGGTGGGTGAGGCCCGTTCCAGTCAAGTGCATGTGGGCCGGATCCGGGTGGTGAAGAGGAAGGAGCAGGCGGCCGTCTTCCGACAGTTTTTCAAGGTCCACAGCCGGCCCCAGTTCGTGGGAGCGAATACTCTCGGCCAGACATTGACCACTCCCGATTGCATTCATGACGAGCTGATAGGTCGACGAAACCCCTTTGAGGATACCTGCTTCGCTGCCGTTGCGCACAACAACGGCGCAGTTTCCTTCTGTATCCAGGATCTGTGAGAGCAGCATTTGACTATCCTTGCTTGTTCTTGTTGTAGACGTCGAAAATCACGGCGGCGAGCAGGACAAGCCCCTTGATCATCTGCTGGTAGTCTATGCCGATGCCCATGATCGACATCCCGTTGTTCAGGACACCCATGAGGAAAGCACCGACAACCGCGCCGATAATCGTGCCAACGCCACCGGACATTGAAGCACCGCCGATGAAGACCGCGGCTATAACGTCCAGTTCCAATGCAAACCCGGCCTTCGGGGTTGCCGTATTCAAACGGGCGGCAAAGACCAGGCCCGCCGCGGCAGCGAGGACCCCCATATTTGTGAAGGCAAGGAAGGTGAGCCTTTCTGTCTTGATGCCGGAAAGTTTGGCGGCCTTTTCATTGCCGCCGAGCGCATAGATGCGGCGGCCGATAGTGGTCGTCTCGGTGATGAAGGCATAGATGATCGTCAGCACACCCATCGTTATCAGGACGTTGGGCAGTCCGCGGAACAGCGACAGTTTGTACATGACGAAAATGAGTGCTGCGGCGACAATGATATTGCGCGCAAAGAAGAATATTTTCGGCTCATCCTCGATACCGTAAAGCCGGTTTTGTGCCCGCTGGCGAAGACCGATCCAGACAATCATGGCTGCTGCTGCGATACCGGTGAACAGCGCCAGCATGTTGACATGCTTGACACGACGGATCTCGAGTAGATTGGCTAGGGAGTCGCCCCAGCTTACGGGAAAGATATCGGGAACAAATCCTGTTGCCAGAATCTGAAACTCCTTCGGGAACGGTCCGACGGACTGTCCTTCCAGCAACCAGAGCGAAAGACCTCTGAACACCAGCATCCCGGCAAGCGTCACGATAAAAGAGGGGATTTTCCAATAGGCAACCCAATAGCCTTGCGCCGCTCCTATGATGCCACCGACGCATAGACATGCAACAATGGTCAGCGGAACCGATTGATCCAGGTTGACAATCATCACGGCAGCCAGTGCGCCGATGAAGCCCATGACCGACCCGACCGACAAATCGATATTTCCCGAAACGATTACAATCAGCATGCCGAGTGCCATGATGATGATATAGGAATTCTGCAACAGCAGATTGGTGACATTGACCGCACGCAGCAGGGTGCCGTCGGTGACGATCTGGAAAAACGCCATCACTGCAATGAGGGCGAACAGGAGGCCGTATTGTCTCAAATGCGACGACAGGTATTGCCCGATGCTTTTCGTCTTTACCTGTGGCGCAGGATTTGTATCGCTTTGTGCCAAGTCCATGACTAAACTCTATTCGTTTACTATGAGCGACATGATGCGCTCCTGGCTTGCGTCTTCGGCATTCAGTTCACCGACAAGAGCACCTTCGTTCATCACGTAAATCCGGTCGCACATTCCGAGCAGTTCCGGCATTTCAGAAGAGATCATCACAACGCCTTTGCCTTGGTCCGCCAGGTCGTTGATAATGGTGTAGATTTCGTACTTGGCTCCCACGTCGATCCCCCGGGTGGGCTCGTCAAGGATCAGGACTTCGGGTTCCGTGAAGAGCCACTTGGCCAGAACGACTTTTTGCTGATTGCCACCTGAAAGGTTCACCGTTTTCTGGAACACCGATGGCGTTCGAATCGCCAGGGCTTTCTTGAACTTTTCGGCGACCTTCGTTTCGTCATTCCGCTTCAGGACAGATCCTGAGGATACGCCCTCAAGATTTGCCAGAGTGGTGTTGAATCGGATTGTCTCATCGAGAACCAGGCCAAGCGATTTCCGGTCTTCCGTGACATAGGAAATACCCGCACTTATTGCCTTGTCGACGGTACTGACATCTATTTCGTTGTCGTTCAGTTTCACCGAACCCGAGATATTGCGGCCATAGGACCGACCAAATATGGACATCGCCAGCTCGGTGCGACCGGACCCCATGAGACCGGCGATACCGACAACCTCACCGGCGCGAACGGCAAAGGAGACATCGCGTATGACCTGTCGCCCGGTGTGCTCCGGATGCCAGACATCCCAGTTCTTGACCTCAAGCAAGAGCTTTCCCGGACTGCGTTGGTGTTCCGGGAATCGGTGCGTCATTTCTCGCCCGACCATGTCGCGAACAATCTCGTCCTCGCTCAATCCGGCCTTGGCATCCAAACGGGAAACAGTCATGCCATCTCTGATGACTGTGACCGTGTCTGCGACGTAGCGGACTTCGTTCAGCTTGTGCGAGATGATGATGCTGGTGACACCTTGCGCTTTCAGCTCGAGCATCAGGTCCAGAAGTTTTCGGCTGTCGTTTTCCTGAAGCGCGGCAGTCGGCTCGTCCAGAATGAGAAGCTTGACCTGCTTGGAGAGCGCTTTGGCGATTTCCACAAGCTGCTGTTTTCCCACGCCGATATTGTCCACCAGTGTGGACGGTGCTTCGGCCAGTCCAACTTTTGCAAGAAGCTCTTCGGTACGCCGGTTGGTTTCCCGCCAGTTGATCACACCACTTTTGGCGCGTTCGTTGCCCAGGAAAATGTTCTCGGAAATGGAGAGTTGGGGCACCAGTGCCAGTTCCTGGTGAATGATGATGATACCCTGGCGTTCGCTGTCTGAGATGTTGGCAAATTGCGCCGGTGCTCCATCAAACTGTATTTTGCCGTCATAGGATCCGTGGGGATAAACACCCGAAAGTATTTTCATGAGTGTGGATTTCCCCGCGCCGTTTTCGCCAACGACTGCGTGAATCTCACCTTGCTGAACATCAAGATTGACCTGGTCGAGAGCTTTGACACCCGGAAAGGTCTTGCTGATGTCTTGCATCGACAGGAGTGCCATCTACTCCGATCTCCGTGTTCCAAAAAAACCCGCCCGCAACTGAAGGGTTGTGAACGGGTCTTTTGCCGGGCCAAACTTACTTGACTTGATCAGCCGTATAGTAACCGCTGCCGATGAGGACATCTTCCCAGTTGGAAGCATCGACAGCCACCGGCTCCAGCAAATAGGACGGAACCACCTTGACACCGTTGTCATAGGTTTTGGTGTCGTTGATTTCAGGTTCGCCGTTATTGAGGATGGCCTCAACCATTCCGACCGTGACGCGGGCAAGTTCGCGTGTGTCCTTGAAGACGGTTGAGTGTTGCTCGCCGGCAAGAATGGACTTGACGGATGGAACTTCGGCGTCCTGTCCGGAAACAATCGGCATGTCAAGGTCGCCGGAACCATAGCCGACGCCTTTGAGCGACGACAGGATGCCGATGGAGAGGCCATCGTAAGGGCTTAGTGCACCATGCAGTTGTTTGTCGGTGTAGTGGGCGGAAAGGAGGTTGTCCATGCGCGATTGGGCGACAGCGCCGTCCCAGCGAAGTGTTCCGACAGTGTCCATGCCCATCTGGCCCGAAACGATGTTGATGGTGCCCGCATCGATGAGTGGCTGAAGCACCGACATCGCGCCGTCGTAGAAGAAATAGGCGTTGTTGTCGTCCGGAGAGCCGCCGAATAGTTCAACATTGTAGGGACCGTCGCCAAAGCGCTCTTTCAGGCCGTTGACCAGCGAAGTTGCCTGCTGAACACCAACCTTGAAGTTGTCAAAGGTCGCATAATAGTCGACGTTGCCGCTGTCACGGATCAACCGGTCATAGGCAATGACCTTGATTCCGGACGCAGCTGCGTTTTCCAGGGCGTTGGACAGCGTCGTTCCATCGATCGCCGCGATTACCAGAACATCGACACCTTTGGTGATCATGTTTTCGATCTGCGCCAACTGATTTGGAATATCGTCTTCCGCATACTGAAGGTCGGTTGAATAGCCCGCGGCCGTGAACTGCTCGACCATTGAGTTCCCATCGGAGATCCAGCGGGCGGACGACTTGGTTGGCATGGCGATGCCGACCGCACCCTTGTCGGAAGCGAAAGACACGCCGGACATCAGTGTTGCTGCCGCAGCGGCCGCAATCAGCGCTTTGGAAAAGAATTTCATGTGTTCCTCCCTGGTCAGCACAATACCGACCCTAAAATGACGGGCATCCCTAGATGCCGTTCTCAAACTTGCGAAAAGACACATGACCGTCAAATCATTCTTTGCTATCAAAGCTTACCGAAAAAGATATGATTCAGAGGGCGCAGCTTGGCACTGGACTTGTTACGGCGTGGAATGAAGATTTCGCATTTGCGGCTGTTGGCGGAGCTCGTTCGCCAAAGCCGATTGACGGATGCTGCGTCCGCATTAGGGATCACGCAGCCCGCGGCATCGCGCCTCATGTCGGAAATCGAACATGTTGCGGGCGCTGAAATCTATGTGCGCAGCGGGCGTGGTATCGAGTTGACCGAAGTCGGCCGGAAGCTGGGCGAGCGCTGCGTCAGGGTGCTTCAAGAACTGACCGATGCCGCACTGGATGTTGAACACCACGTTTCCGGACAGAGGGGGCATGTGAACATCGGGTCGGTCACGGGGCCAGCGGTGGAATATGTCTTGCCCGCCATCCGGCATATCCGTTTGAGCTATCCGGAAATATCCGTTTCGGTTGAGATCGGACCAAGTGTGGTACTGGCGCCAATGCTTGAAGACGGACGGCTGGATTTTTCGCTGAGCCGTGTTCCCCTGAACGCGGATCCGGACCTTTTCGACGAGCGGCCCTTGCGCCGTGAGCCGGCATGTATGGTTGCGCGGTTGGATCATCCCCTGACGCGTCACTCAACGCCTGTGACGGCGAGTGCCCTCCTGGGGTTTGACTGGGTGTTTCCCCCGGTCGGCGCCCCGATCAGAACAACTGCGGAATGCGCGCTTCGCGACATGGGGCTTCAGCTTCCGCCCAAAATCCTGACGACGTCATCGTTTCTTTTTACACTCGCAACCATTCAACGTTCGAATGCCATCGGACCAGTTGCCCGGTCCGTCGCGGAAAGTTTCGCGTGGTTGCCGGACGGGTCACCAGGCTCAATAGGCATATTGGAGACAGAACTGTCCTTGTTCGTGGAGACTTATTCCTTCCTGACTCGAAAAGGCCAGGTTCCCACCGCAGCCGCGCAGATCGTGTCGCGGGAAGTCCTTCGTGAAGTCAACGGAGAAAAGGTACAGGCCTAGGTCTCGGCAAGGTTGGGCCGGTCTGCAAGGCACATATTGACCTGGACATCTGTGCCGTCACCTCGCGTCAGAGTGGGCCCGTCACCGACGGACGGGTTTCGACGGGCTGTTCGGCGAAAACGGGCATTCACAAGCGCGGTGCACGAGGCTGCGGGCGGCTCGGAGTGGTCATTCAGGCGGGTCCGGCCAATGTCCGCATTGAGCCCAGGGCGACCATGAGAGGCAACTGTCAAGTTGCCTCTCATGGTCCATCGCGCCGAGGTCAGTCAGACCGTCAAGCTGATGTTGAACTTGTTTCCGTCTGGGTCACGAAAATAGCCACCGTAAAAGTGCTTGCCCCGATTGCCCGGGGCTCCTTCATCGGTTGCACCGAGCTCAATCGCTAGAGCATGAACGGCATCGACTTGATCTTGATCCTTTGCTGCAAGCGCAACCATGGTACCGTTTCCGTGAAAAGCAGTCTCGCCATCGTAAGGCGTGGTCACGATTATCTTGGGTTTTTCAGGTCCAAAACTATAGGCGATCATGTTGTCTAGGCTAAAGGCGCGCGTGCCGTTTATTGCGCAAAACAGCGCATCGAAAAAAGTTGCGGAAGCAGCAAGGTCATTTGACCCAACAGTAATATAGCTAATCATGATTTTTCTTTTTGCATGAGTAATTACTGCGCCCTACGAGGTGGCGCACTGTAAAACCAAAGAGTGGTTTGCTTGGAGATACTCAGGCAATCATGCGTGCACCGTATCTGCCCAATGACGGATTGGCAACGTCCGCCTCGTCCGCACAGAAGTCATCTGGCGATTGACAAAACACACCACCCGACACGCACCCGATGACTAGATTGGATACTTTGAAACTGATTTTGAAAACCGCGAAATTTATTCTGGTAGGGTCTTGTGTACCGAAAACGCTATCACTTTACGTGATATGGCGGACAGAGAGGGATTCGAACCCTCGATACGGTTGCCCGTATACACGCGTTCCAGGCGTGCGCCTTCAGCCACTCGGCCACCTGTCCATCCGAAGCAGCACCGTAGCCCCGCTTGAGTGCCGCGCAATATACTCAGCTATAGGTCAAGTGCAAGCGCCTGAACGAGTTTTTTTTGAACGGGTGCCAACCTGTGGAACATGGCTCGGATCAATCGGCTCTGACACGATCGTCGGTGGCCCAAAATCCGATTTGTTGCAGGAAAACTCACAAGAATGTGTTGTACGTCAATCTTTGTACAATAGAATTGCGCTATTACCTTAAGTCAGCGCACGGCATTTTCCATTTTTCGATGTGTCTGGCGGAAGAACAAAATATGTGCTCGACGAAAAAAATTTTTATAAGGTCAGATATCAAAATGTTCAGCGTATTGAAATTTATATTCCGTCTGACGGGACTGGCATTGCTTGCCGTCGCTATTATTGCCGGCATCTCCGACGCCAGCACGTCGATTGCCCAGTCTCAGGTTCAACTCCAGCCGCTGGGGCAACTCCTGTTCAGTCTTTTCCCCGATACTTTCCCGATCCTTCAGCCTGCCATCGAGCGTCACATCCATCCCGCGCTCTGGGATCCGGTGTTGCTGACACTCATGACCTGGCCGGTCTGGGCGGTATTCGCGCCGTTCGGTTTGCTGTTTCTGTGGCTCGGCGCGAGGCGCCAGCGTTACCAGACACAGTTCGCCTGAAGGAGCCGGCGGAACAGACTGAAGGCGCACCAGGGGACACTCCTGCGTGATGCCTCTTGGAATGTCGGCGCGAGTGCGCCACATTGCGGTCAATGATTGTGACAGTGCTCCTTCCCTGTCTGGTTTGCCGGGGAGGGGGCTGTTCTTATGGGAGATCCGCAATGTCCTTCATGACCATGTTGACCAAAAAGTTCTCCTTGCCCGGAAAGGAAGAGGCCCTTCCCGGGCGTACGGTGGCAATCGCGCCGTCCGAAGCGCATTTTGTGAACGGAAAGTCTCTCAACGGGCCTTATCCGGACGGAATGAAGACCGTGCTTTTGGGCATGGGATGCTTCTGGGGGGCCGAAAGGCTGTTCTGGCAACTGCCGGGAGTTCATGTAACCGCCGTCGGTTATGCGGGTGGTCATACCGCCAATCCCACATACAATGAAACCTGCTCCGGCCGGACGGGACACACGGAAGCGGTTCTTGTCGTTTACGATCCCGATGCGATCCGCTTGGAAGACCTGTTGAAGGTGTTCTGGGAAAGTCACGATCCAACGCAGGGCATGCGTCAGGGCAACGATACGGGTACGCAGTACCGCTCGGCAATCTATGTCAATTCGCCGGAAGACCTTGTTCTTGCCGAGCACACACGCGATGCCTACCAGGTGGCCCTGAACCAGGGTGGTGTTTCCGCCTCGATCACCACGGAGATCCGGGAACTGGATACGTTCTATTTTGCTGAAGATTATCATCAGCAATATCTTGCCAGGAATCCTGCCGGATATTGCGGCATAGGGGGAACCGGCGTTGCGTGCCCCGCCGCAGGCTGACCGTTGATCTGAAAACGATTTCTGAAGTCGAGTGCGCCGCAGTCCAGTGACTGCGGCGCTTCTGTTTCGCCGCACGGCATATGTAAATTTTACGAGAGATATACTTCGTATCTGTTTCGGGGTTTTCTCGCGTTACGCTTTGATTCTTGAAAAAATTACTGATTTCAATGCTCTAACTTCGATAATTCAGCATTTATTAAAATTACCGCGCAATCGTCGGCACGAGTACAGGGGTGCCGGGGGTTGATTCGATGACACGCTCCGCAAAGATCTTCGCGGGAGCCTATTTTCTGGGATGTTGTTCCCTGATGTTGCTTGCGTCGCTGGCGCCGGGCGGCAAAGGCCCCGTCGCGGTATTTGCAAAGCCCTGGGGCAAGCCGGCTTTGGAAGTAATAGCAGGCGCGGAAGGCCAGATCATTTTCATACGAGATGGCACCTGGGTGGCGCTGACCGAATCCCCCGATCCGCAGTTTATCGACCGGCTCTATCGCGCAGGAGCCGGTTTTGTCGCCTCGACCGCCATCGCTTATGCATGCGCGCGCTGGTCAGGTGTTTCACTGGAGAAGTCTATATGAGCGATAGTTTGGCAGGACTTTCGGGCCTGGATTGCTTCCGGGAACGGTTTTCAAAGATCGTCATCTATTTCACGTGGTTCAATGTTGCTCTCGTTGCGATGACCGCGTGGTGGTTTGGAAACGTTTCCTTCGTTGTCGTTGCAGGTGCGGCACTCGCGCTTGGTGTGGCCGCAACTCTTTCCTGGTTTAAATTCGGTGCCGGCACCGAAACACGCCTGGCGACGTCAATGTCCCTGGCCGGCCTGGTCGCGCTGTTCGTCGCGGCACTTTCGGTGCCTGCCGGACAGAACTCGTTTCAGCTCGACGGCCACATGTATTTCTTCGCTGTGCTGGCAATTCTGGCAAGCTGGGTCGATTGGCGCGCTCTTGTTGCCTATGCCGCGGTTGTTGCCGTTCACCATCTGGCTCTGAATTTCATGATGCCCTGGGCAGTGTTCCCGAATGGCGCGGATTTCACGCGCGTTGTTTTCCACGCCGTCATCGTTGTCGCCGAGGTTGGTGCGCTCTGGTGGATGACCAACTCGCTGGCAGCAGCCTTCACCGCGTCCGACCAGGCGCGCGAAGAAGCCGAAAGGGCTCAGGCCGAGGCATTCCACTTGCAGGATGAAAACTCCAGGCACGCTGAAACGGAGCGCGCGAAACAGGCAACGATCGAACACAGGATCATGGCCTTCCAGGAAGAGGTTGCGGCCAAGCTGGATGGGGTGAGTGTCAAGGTCGAGGAAATGCGCGGGTCTGCGGAAGAGCTGGGATCTGTCGCCCAGGATACCACCGGCCGCGCGATTTCCGTGTCCGATGCGTCCGAAACAGCATCGTCCAACGTGCAGATGGTCGCTTCGGCTGCCGAAGAGCTGTCATCCTCTATCGCCGAGATCTCGCGTCAGGTCGAACAGACCACCAGCATCGTGATGCAGGCAACTGACAATGCGCAAACCAGCAACAGGAAAGTGGCTGGTCTGGCGGAAGCTGCCAATCGCATCGGTGAAGTAGTCACGCTGATCCAGGCAATTGCCGAACAGACGAACCTGCTCGCTCTAAACGCCACGATCGAGGCGGCACGCGCAGGCGAAGCAGGCAAGGGTTTTGCTGTGGTTGCCGCAGAAGTGAAGGAACTCGCCACCCAGACCTCAAAGGCGACCGAGGAGATTGGTGCCCAGATTTCGGCCATTCAGGCGGAAACCAAGGATGCGGTTGAATCCATTGGCGCTATCGCCGCCACCATGGATGAAGTCAACAGCTACACCGCCGCGATCGCGGCCGCCGTCGACGAGCAGGGTGCAGCTACACAGGAAATCTCCCGCAATGTTGCGGAAGCTGCTGACGGAACAGGACGGGTTGCGGAAAACATCGGCGGTGTCCGCGAATCGGTCGAACGCACCAGCCAGTCGGCTTCTTCCATGGCCGAGGCAACCGAAGTGCTGGATGCGGAAACCTCTGACATGCGCCGTGCGATCGACACGTTCCTGGACGACGTTGCGGCGGCATAAGACAACCCGTCACAGACAGGGACCTGTGTGTGACGTTTGTTGCAGTTACCAAAAAAAGACGTCTGCAATTGATCTGGCCGGCTATCAATCAGCCGGCCAATTTTTTATCCTGCCGAGAGAAAACTTGACCTGATGTCGCTTGGATGTCATGAGCCGCTCTTTACGAGCCACTTGAGCCATCTGAAACAGGGCACATTATGGTCGATAATTCTGCATCCATCGGAAATCGGCACGGAAGATGTCTGTAAGCGCGCTAAAGTCCGGATCGGTATTGCTTCTGGATCTCCTGAAGCAGCGCTCGGCAATGCACTTTTTCGACCCTGTCGAGATCGTCACCTGTTCGGCGCTCGAAGACGTGACGGATTGCCTGGCAAGACTGGAGGCCGTCCAGGCGGAGGGCAAGTTTGCCGCCGGGTACATGGCTTATGAACTCGGCTTTGCCTTCGAGGAGAAACTAAAGCGTCGGTTCAGGCACACCGGAGACCCGCTCCTCTGGTTTGGCGTTTATGAAAATGTCCGGGAACTGGGCCTTGATGAAGCCCGCGAGATGCTGGAAACGGCAGCCGAAGGCAAAGATGCTTTCGTGCAGCGGCCGGACTTCGATATGGACAGGTCAGGTTACGGCAAGGCGTTTGAGCAGGTTCGCTCGCATCTCGCCAAGGGAGACATCTATCAGGTCAATCTGACGATGAGGGCAAGATTCGCGCATGAGGGGACACCGGAAAGCCTGTTTCTGGATCTGATGCGGCGGCAGCCTGTCGAGTTCGCTGCGTTTGTCCGGACGGGCGACAGAACGGTTCTTTCCCTGTCGCCGGAGCTCTTTCTGGAGCGTGAAGGTACCTGCCTGCGGACCCGTCCGATGAAAGGCACTGCGCCACGTGGCCGTTTTGCGTCGGAAGACGTCAGGATTGCCAGGGAACTTGCAAGTGATCCCAAGCAGCGCTCGGAAAACACCATGATCGTCGACCTGATGCGCAACGACCTGTCGAGGATCGCCGATACGGGCACCGTCAGGGTCACGAAACTTTGTGATGTCGAGCGCTACCCGAGCCTTCACCAGATGACATCGACCGTGGAGGCCCGTGTCCCCGAAAGTGTCGGCTTTTCCAGCGTGATCAAACATCTGTTTCCGTGCGGGTCGATCACAGGTGCTCCGAAACTGAGCGCCATGCAGATCGCGCACAATCTGGAAAGCGGACCACGCGGTGTCTATACCGGATCCATCGGCTGCCTGGCGCCCGGTGGTGATTTTCGTTTGAACGTCGCAATCCGCACGCTTGTGCTGCGCGACGACGGCACCGGAGAAGCGGGAACCGGATCCGGTGTTGTCTTCGATTCCGGAGCCGCACCAGAATATGACGAGTGCATTCTCAAGCTGAAATTCATGACTGAGGATACGCCAGACTTCGAGCTGATCGAGACCATGGCCTTTGATCCCTCCGAAGGCTACCTGCTGTTCGAACGGCATTTGCAGAGACTGCACAAATCAGCGGCTTACCTCGGTTTTCGGTGTGACCTCGACGGCGTGCGCCGGGCTTTGCTCGACACGTCGTCTGAATTCACGGGACCGCGCCGTGTCCGCCTCCTTCTGAACGCCGACGGCGGCGTTTCCATCACATCGACCGACCTGACACCGGTTGATCAGACGACCGTCTTCAATCTGGTTCTGGCACGGGAAAAAACACTCTCAACGGATCGCTTCCTCTATCACAAGACGACCAACAGGGCGTTTTATGACGACACCCGGAAACGCTACCAGGCCGAAACCGGCTGCCAGGAAGTCCTGTTCAGGAACGAGCACGGTAATCTGACCGAGGGCAGCTACATGACACTCTTCCTGAAAAAAGACGGCGAACTTCTGACGCCTGCGCTCGAACATGGCGTACTGCCGGGCACGCTGCGCGCCGGCTTGCTGGAGCGCGGCCTTGCCCGGGAAGCAGATCTCACTGCCGAGGACCTGGCAACCGCCGAGGAAATCTATGTCGGCAATTCGGTAAGGGGGCTCGTCCGGGGTCGTCTTCTGTCGGCAGCGCAGTCTGAAGAGACAGACCAACCGGAAAGCGAAGCTGTCGCCGTTGCCAGGCAGGCCGGCTAACGCAAATCGCGGCAGCCGAATGCTGGTCACTCGGCTGTATCTCCAGCGTTTGCAAGAGCGCCCTGTCTTGCCCTTCTTTTCGCGTCGGAACTGGCATCCAGGTGTCCTCCACTGACCCCCGGATGCGCGCACAACAGGTATCAAACAGACCAGCCAGCGGTTCAATCCACCCGACTGGCGGCGGCGGTCTTGAACTCGCACGCAGACAGCAAGGATCCGGTGAATTGCCTCAGATTGATCCTGCTTCGACCATGTAATTGTTCGCGCTGCACATCGCCGCGTCGTCAGACGCAAGGAAGAGAACCATGCGGGCAACATAAACAGGATCGATCAGATCCGGGAGACATTGACGCGTGCGATGGGCTTCCAGTGCTTCCGGAGTTGCCCAGAGTTCTTTCTGCCGCACGGTCATTATCCAGCCAGGAACCACGGTGTTGACGCGGATGCGGCTTTCGCCGAGGTCCCGGGCCATGGTGCGTGTCAGTCCATGCACGGCGGACTTGGCGGTGGCATAGGCCGGGAAACCACCCCCGGCTTCCCACCACGAATTCGACCCCATGTTAATGATCGAACCGCCTCCTCGTTCCATCATGCCCGGTGCGACGGCCTGGATCGCGAAAAACATGTGGCGAAGATTTGTGGCCTGGCGCTCGTCCCAGTATTCAGGCGTCACGTCTTTCCAATCGTGTCGGTCATCTCGTGCCGCGTTGTTGACAAGGACATGCGCTGGCCCGAGACGGTCCGTCAATTTCGTGAGCGCGGATTGCATTGCCCCAATGTCGCGAAGATCGCAGATTTCATACGTGACATTTTCTTTCGAAGCGGCAATTGCCTCGCTCGCGGTTTCATCCAGATCCAGAAATCCGACACGGGCGCCTTGCGCGGCGAATGCTTCTACAATTTCGGCGCCGATGCCCTGGGCACCGCCCGAAACCAGAACGGTCTTGTCTTTCAAACTCGGATAAATGGCAAAGTCTGGCATCGAGATATCTCATTTGTTGCGGTTCGAGAACTGCACTTGCAGCCAAGGACAGTGAAAATATTCGCATGGTAAGCTGTAGGATACCCCGGATACGTCGGCAACGATTTCGAAGTAGATATTCCGTGTCCGACCCCTCAACGACGACGAACACCGGTCTTTGTGAACCTGTCGGCACTCGCAGCAGGCACAACGCAGTTCTTCGTGCGGCCTGCCTCGATCATCCTTGTTCCAACGAAGCGGACTTTGTTTTCACAATGCATTGATCAGCATGCATCCATGGCTCCCGAACTCGACGCACGGTTCGATCGGGTATTTTGACCGTATGCCTCGTTTACTTGGCATCTGCCAGCAGTCGGTTGAAGACCGTTGGATCGGTTACACCTTCCGAGCCGATCAGTACGATGCGCGCATCTTCGTTCAACACCATTGCGTCGCGCAAATCGCGCTGCGTTGCAGCGCAGATCAAACCGCAAAGTCCGGCGACCGCGCTTTCACCAGCCTCTATGCGGTGGCTCGTTGCAATGCCGTTGGCAAGCATGCGAACCGCCGGTGCGACCACGTGTTCAGGGATCGTGATGAAGCCGCTGACCAGAGCAGACAAGACCGGCCAGGCGACCGCGGAAGGCACACCGCATGACAGGCCCGCCATAATCGTTTCTGCCTCGATGTCCACGGCAGTCATGGCCCCTGCTGCAGCGCTCGCATACAGGCATGGTGCGAGTTCTGGTTCAACCAGGAAAATACGGGGAGCGTCCGCGCCCCAGGCGTCGTGAAAAGATTTGCTTACGGCAGCTGCCAGTCCACCAACGCCCCCTTGAAGGAAAACATGTGTCGGCGCAGTTGGCAGGTCCCGCACGACTTCGCGCGCCATTACTCCATAACCGGCCATGACTTCCGTGGGTGTCTGGGTGTATCCCTCCCACGAAGTATCAGAAACAATGTGCCAACCGTGTTTTTCGGCATCTACCCGCGTTTGGGCGACCGTTGCATCGTAATCTCCGTCCAGGCGGATAACCTCTGCGCCCAGCATGCGAATTGTCTGGGCACGGTATTCACTCACTTCCGCATGTATATAGATGCGGCAACGGGCACCGAAGCGGGCAGCACCCCAGGCTACCGAACGGCCATGGTTTCCATCCGTGGCTGAAATCACGGTCAGAGCGGCGGCCTCTTCCGCGAATGTTTTCTTGCGGATTTCGGCAAGGCTTACGGGCTTGCCACTGGATTTGGCAATCTCGCGCTGAAGAAGAAGCATCACCGCGTAAGCGCCACCAAGCGCCTTGAAACTTCCCAGTCCGAAGCGTGGGCCTTCGTTCTTGTAGTGTATGCTCCCCAGATCGAGCGCCCTGCTCAGCCAGTCGAGTGGAACCAGCGGGGTTTTTTCATATCCATCCCAGCATGTGATCTCATTTTCCGCCAGGTCGAATTTCTCCCGGGTAAGCGCGCTGGGCACATTGGGCTCTTTTATGGCGCGCGCCGCAAAAAACTGAACATTGGCCTTTTCGAACTGGTCGAACATGAGAAGCGCTCCTTTTTCGATGATGGCGAAATATTCGCTCACTTCTCTCGAAATTTGCGCTATATTTTGCACCTTGTTTTGCAAAAAAAGTTCGTGTTGTGGCTGTGAAAAAAGCGAAACCATCTCTTTCTCTCGACACCTTCGACTTGGCGATTCTGAGAATTCTTCAACAGGATGCGACCGTACCGCAGCGATTGATTGGCGAAAGCGTAGGCCTGTCCGCACCTGCTGTTCAGCGCCGCATAAAGCGCATGCAAAATGACGGCGTGATCGCTTCGCAGGTCGCTGTGCTCGAACCTGGATACGTCGGACTTCCACTGACAATCGTGGCTGAAGTCGAACTGAAGACTGAATCGGGTGGGCGAATTGACGAGGTGAAGGCAGAGTTTCTTCAAGCCGAGGAAATTCAGCAATGCTATTATGTGACAGGCGAAACGGATTTCATTCTGATCCTGCTCGTCAGTGACATGGCAGAGTACGAGGCCGTTACGCAGCGACTGTTCTTTGGCAACGAAAACATCAGGAAATTCAAAACCTTTGTAGCGATGGACCGGACAAAGACATCCACGTGCGTGAACATCTGATCAGTAGACAGGCCGATCGAATTGCGAGGCAACCGGGTGTATCGATGTGAATTGCAGGATTTCCAGGACCGTGGCTCTTCGTTCGTGCCGTCGTTAAATCTTGCATTGTCGTCCGAGAACAATCCGCGAAATCGGAATGGATTTCCCGATTGTGCCGGCAAGCGGTTTTCTCAACCGCGTTGTTCACTGGTCTGCCACGGAACGACTTCCAGTTCTGGCCATTGCGCTTTCATCCTCAACGCCTTTTCGGCGTAGGTTTCGGGATTCAATTGTCCGTAGTTGGGCACCAGGCGCATGCCGAACAGGTTCGCCAGTCCGAAGGGAGCATGAATGACAAGTTCGTCGGTATGGGTAAGGCGCGCGGCGACTGCATGTGTACGTGCCGCATAGGTCGTCAGGGCATCCATCGAACAGTCCAGTGGCCGGTAGGGCCGTCCGAAGCGTTGTTCGTACCACAGATGTACACGGGCCTGGTTTCGCACTTCGACGAGATGGGCAAGATCGGGCAGGGCCGTGTTGACCGTTCGGATAACCAGATCCTCGGCCTCGTATGACGGGTCTGTGCCGTCGAAATAGATGACATCAAAATCCTTGATGCCGTGAAGAAGCGGTCGGTCGGTCAGAACGTTCCACACTGTCTGGTAGATCCCGCCAGACACCAGCCATGCATCGGGCAGGCCAAGATCGCGGGTCGCGCGGAGGATCTGCATGACGTGCGGGACAGCGCAAAGAATTGTCGCAAGGTGTTCGCAGCGCTGCTGCTCACAGGCCCCGTATGGGTCGCCAAGGCGGGCTGTCGCGCCATCGGTTATCGGAGTGTTTGTCATGAAATCAACCTGCTGGACTGGACGAAAACACTAGCCGATTCTGAGGTTTGAGACATCCGTAGCTTTGACGAGGTTTCAAAAGGCGGTTGAAAATGGCGGTCCAGCTGTACATCGTCATCTTGCTTGACACACCGGCACCGGGTGCCATTTTGAAGGTGGGGTCATCAGTTTTGGAAGTTTCGAATGAGCAGAACTTACGCGCTTGCGATGCAATCTATCTCAAAATGGCTGCCATTGACGCTCGGGTCGATGGCCTTGATGGCAGCTTCCGTACAACCGTCCGACGCCCAGTCCCGGCGGCCGGATTCGCGTGCCATGACGTGCTCGCAAGTTCAGTCGATGATTGAAAGGAATGGTGCCGTTGTCCTGAGCACCGGTCAGTACACGTTCGACAGATACGTCTATACCCGGAATTCTTGTCAGCACGGGGAAGTGACGCGCAACAAATGGGTGCCGACCAAGGACGTTCGGCAGTGCCGGGTGCGGGTCTGTATCGATCCGATGATCTTGAAGTTCAACGATTGATCGCTTACCGGTGACCCCGGATTTTCGAGCCTTGACAGCAAGCTGGAGGGACAAGAATGTCGCGTCTACAAAACACGTCACGAGAGCCGGGGCGGGTAGCCGTATTGGCCGTCGGCGTCATGATGTTGCTGGTGTCGGGCCCTCCGGCCGCTCAGGCTCAATCGGCTCGGCCGGACACCAGGCAGATGACTTGCGCGCAGGCCCAGTCACTCGTCAAGCAGCGTGGCAGCGTCGTCATGACGACGGGTCCGTCAACCTTCGACAAATTTATTGCAAATGTCAGCTATTGCCTGCCTGAAGCGAATATGATGCGCCCGAAATTCGCACCGACGAAGGACAACCCCAAATGTCCTGTCGGCAACAAGTGCTTCAGAAGCCGGAACGTCCGCTGATCGGTCTGTCGCCGGAAGGGAACGACCGGTCTGCGCAGTCGTGGGTGCTGCGCTGCATCCCGGGTACTCGATGCAACGCAGCCGACCGCGATGAGGATCAGGTTATCCTCTGAGTGTTCCGCCGGTTGCCTTTTCGACATTGGCGATGATCTTCTTGGCAACAGCGTCGATTTCTTCATCCGTCAGCGTCTTTTGACGCGGTTGCAGGAGAACATCGATTGCCACCGATTTCTGATCGTCCGGCACGCCCTGGCCCACGTAGATGTCGAACAGCGTCACGTCGGCAATCAGGGTCTTCTCCGCGCCGCGAGCCGCCTTTAGCAGGACCTCGGCCTTGACGTCCTTGCCGACCAGGAAAGCAAAATCGCGGCGGACCGGCATCAGGTGGCTGGCATTCAGCGCGCCTTTTGACCGTCCACCCTTGGTCTTGGGCTGCGGCAGCACATCCAGATAGATCTCGAACGCGACCAGCGGCCCTTCCAGGTCGAGGTCAGCAAGCGTCCTTGGATGGATTTCACCGAAGACGGCAAGTGCGTTTTTCGGACCGAGCTTCAGACAGCCGGAACGACCGGGATGAAAGGTACCTGGAGCATCCGTATGGACCTGCAGTTTTTCAACCGGGGCACCGATGGCTGCAAGCGCGGCCTCCGCATCCGCCTTGGCGTCGTAGACATCGACGCCTGTGGAAGACCCGGACCAGTGACGGCTGGCACCCTGTAATTTCGCAGTGCCGCGACGAACGCCCGCGGCGACCATCTTCTGGCCCTCGGGTGTATCGTCCTGAAACACCTGGCCGACTTCGAACAGCGCGACATCACCAAAGCCGCGGTCAGCATTGCGCTGGGCGGCGGAAAGCAGGCCCGGCAGCAGGCTCGGGCGCATGTCCGACATCTCAGGCGAAATCGGATTTGCAAGCTCCAGTGCGGCGTTTCCGCCACCGAAGAGTTCCGCCTGCGGTTTGGAGATGAAGGACCAGGTGACGGCTTCGTTGAATCCGCGTGTGGCAAGTGCACGCCTGGTCCTGTTGCGGCGGATCTGTCCGGTTGTGAGGACCTTCTGGCCGACGGTTCCCGTTCGCGGAAGAGGAGTAAGCGGCACGCGATCAAGCCCGAGGATGCGCACGACTTCTTCCACCAGGTCGGCCTTGCCCTCGATGTCCGGGCGCCAGCTCGGAGCTGCGACCTTGACCGTGTCGCCGGAACCCGAGATCCAGAATCCGAGAGATTTCAGGGTCAGGTTGGCCTCTGCTTGTGAAACTTCGACACCGGAAAGTCGGCGGATCTCCGAATAGGGGAAATCGATGATATTGCTGCTGTCGGGAACGCGGCCGGCCTGCGTTGTTTCCGACGGTTCACCACCACAAAGATCAAGCACCAGTCGCGTTGCATATTCGAGACCCGGCATCATGTAGTCCGGGTCGACACCGCGTTCGAACCTGTAGCGGGCATCTGTGTTGACGCCAAGCTTGCGGCCCGTTGCGGCAATGTCGTCCTCCTCCCAGAGCGCGGATTCGATCAGCACGTTGACAGTATACTCGGTGCACCCGGACGGTTCGCCGCCCAGGATGCCGCCGAGGCTTTCAATGCCGTTGTCATCGGCGATCACACAGACAGTGTCGTCAAGCTCATAGGATTTGCCGTTCAGGCCGTCGATGCCTTCGCCGGCCCTGCCACGGCGGACCACCAGATTGCCGTGCACCTTGTCCGCGTCGAAGACGTGGAGCGGACGGCCCTGGTCGAACGTCAGGTAATTTGTGATGTCGACAAGGATGTTGATCGGTCGGAGCCCGATTGCGGTCAGGCGGTCCTGCAGCCACTTCGGCGACGGGCCGTTCTTGATGCCCTTGACCATACGCAGGCCGAACGCCTTGCACATCGGCCTGGTGTCGCCGAAGTCGAGAGAGACGCTGACCGGGCAGGGATAGTTGCCGCGGATCTGCTCATGCGAGCGTTCCTTCAGCTTGCCGAGGCCAGCGGCCGCAAGATCCCGGGCAATGCCGTACACACCGGTACAATCCGGTCGGTTTGGCGTCAGGCCGATCTCGATCACGGGTTCGTCGAGCCCCGCCCATTTGGCGAAGTTGACGCCAACAGGTGCATCTTCGGGCAGATCGATGATGCCGTCATGCTCGTCGGAAAGCTCCAGTTCGCGCTCCGAGCACATCATGCCGAAACTTTCCACGTCGCGGATCTTGCCGACAGACAAGGTAATGTCGAGACCGGGTATGTGATCGCCCGGTTTGCCGAGCACACCGACCAGACCGGCGCGCGCGTTCGGCGCGCCACAGACGATCTGGACCGGTTCGTCTTGCCCGGTATCGACCTTGAGCACGCGCAGCCGATCGGCATTCGGATGCTGTTCGGCTTCAAGGACCTTCGCGATCTTGAACGGCTTCAGCCGGTCGGCACGGTTGGTGACTTCTTCGACTTCCAGCCCGATCATCGTGAGACGTTCCACGATCTCTTCCAGGCTGGCGTCGGTATCAAGGTGTTCCTTGAGCCAGGAAAGGGTGAATTTCATCTGCCTTACTCTTTATCGCTTGGGCGGCGCTATCAGGCCGCGAATTCTTCAAGATCGCTGCGTCAGTTACCGAAGCGGCCAACTTCTGGCAGAACAGTCGCATCGCCGTAGTTCTCGGCGAAACGGCGTCCGATCGCACCAAATTCACCGGTCCACTGGCCCACCATGTCCGGCGTGATCTGCTGGTTTGTCGCAATCGCCTGGGCGGCTTCCGCCTCGATGCGGTCGCGCAGGATGCCAAGCTCTACCTGGGCGGCATATTCCGCCCGGTATTTTCCGAGCCAGCCCATCGCAACGATGATGACCATGACCAGCAAGGCGGCCGTACTTGTCAGGCCCGCCCATTTGGCAGTGCCGCTGATGCGCTTGTCGCTGGCGATCAGCACGATCGAAGCAATTGTCAGGAACGCCACGATGTAGATGGCCTGCAGGAAGCTCTGGTACTTTTCGGCGGAGCTTGCCTCATGATTGGCACGCAGCGTGGTGATCCGGTCACGCAGATAGAGCAGGGCGTCGGCCTCCGTCCCGAGCTTGTCGCGAAAGTATGTATCGCAAAAGCGCAGGCGTCCGCGCGCCTCGATCTTCTCGGCGCAGGCTTCCATGAAGGAGGTCGGAGTCGGCACGCGCTCGTCCTTGTCCGCGGTCTGGGCCGCGGCTGGAAGGATTGCTGCAAGGGTCAGCGCAATGACGAGATATATGCGGGTCAGCAGTGACATGAAGTGTTGCCCCCAGGGTCCGGGTGATTAGTTGGACAGGCCGCCAAACAGCGTCGGCAGGTCGAGAGGGCGGAAGCCATAGTGCTGGATCCAGCGGACATCTGCATCGAAGAAGGCTCTCAGGTCCGGCATGCCGTATTTCAGCATTGCGATCCGGTCGATCCCCATGCCCCAGGCAAATCCCTGATAAACATCCGGATCAAGTCCGCAATTGCGGATAACGTTCGGATGAACCATGCCGCAGCCGAGGATTTCCAGCCAGTCGTCGCCCTGGCCGATCCTGACTTCGCCGCCGGACCGGTCGCACTGGATATCGACTTCCATGGACGGTTCGGTGAACGGGAAGAAACTCGGACGAAAGCGCATCTTGATGTCGTCAACTTCGAAGAAGGATTTGCAGAACTCCTGCAGAACCCATTTCAGATGGCCGAAATGGCTTTCCTTGTCGATCACGAGCCCTTCCACCTGGTGAAACATCGGCGTGTGCGTCTGGTCGCTGTCGCAGCGATATGTCCGCCCCGGGATGATCACGCGGATCGGCGGTTCCTGGGTCCGCATGGTGCGGATCTGAACCGGGGAAGTATGCGTGCGCAGCAGCAGGCGTTCACCGTCTTCCTTCTCGTTGAAGAAAAACGTGTCGTGCATCTCGCGTGCCGGATGGCCTTCGGGAAAATTCAGCGCCGTGAAATTCAGCTCATCGGTTTCGATGTCGGGGCCTTCGGCAATGGAAAATCCCATATCCGCAAAAATGGCTGTGAGTTCGTCGATCACCTGGCTGACCGGATGGATACGGCCGGTCTCCGCCGGTGAAGGACGCAAGGGCAGCGTGACGTCGACTGTTTCGCTGGCAAGGCGCTGCTCCAATGCAGCTTCTGCCAGGATGTCCTTGCGAGCGCTGATGGCGTCAGTGATCTTGGCTTTCAGGCCGTTCAGCGCCGGACCCATCACTTGTCGTTCTTCCGGGGTCATCTTGCCGAGTGTTTTCATTTGCTCGGAAATACGGCCCTTCTTGCCAAGAGCGTGGACCCGGACGTCTTCCAGTGCGGTTTCGGTCTCCGCGCCGTCAATGGCCGTAAGAAGATCGGATTCTAGGTTATCGAGATTGGACATGCATGCTCGGTTGTCGGTTCGCGCACAAAGCGCGGAAATGAAAGTCGGGGTCTTTTAGCGAATAATTGCGCACAATGCCACGGCCTCAAGCGCATTATTGCGTGAGCCTCCGGTGATTGGAAAAGCGCCGGAATAAAAGCGCATTAGCGCATAAATCGCCCACAGGCCGGACCCTGCCGTTGAGGAAAGCGCACGGCGCGTGTGTGCAACGCATAGGCGCGTTTGCGATCATGGCAGCGATGTGCATCTTGGCTGGTCATGCGCGTCAATTTAGCGAAAGGCGTGGCAATGGCAAGGGAAAAGGCAGTTTGCCTCGGCCACTTCATCCAGCGGAACGCATGTGTGTGCATTTCGTGCGATGGGTCATTCAACCTGGTGCTCTTCGCCCATGCTCCTGGACGGACATCATGTCCTTCTCAAGGTGAAGTTCTGCAAGTGAAACGGCCAGCCTGTCTTTCGGAAGTCCTCTTCGCCTTGATATCAACGGCAGCCTCTAGGCGTTCACCTCATCCGCACCTTTGGGCCGTCCGATGGAGGCCTGCAGTTCTTTCTTCAGCCAATCGCTGAAAGCCTGCTTCGCTTTCGTTCGCGGCGCATTTCTGCCGCTGATCAGCCAGTAACCGATCCCGGTCGCAGGCCTTTGTGGAAACGGAGCGATGACCTGTCCTGACTTGACCGCGTAAACTGCAAGCGTTTCCCATGCCAGAAAGACACCGTGGCCGGCGATTGCTGCGTCCAGGCACAACGAACCGTCGGAGAAGGTTGGGCCATCCCGCAGGATCGTTTCGTCAAGGCCAAAGAGATCCAGCCAGGTTTTCCAGGTGAACATCTGCCCAGGGTCGTGGATGATAGGCAGTTTTCCTATGTCCGCCGGTTCACGGATGTTCCGAGCGAGTGCGGGACTGCACACGGGAAAGACCCTTTGATTGAGAAGTTTCTCCGCATTCAGTCCGCGATAGGGACCGTGTCCGACCCGGATGCACAGATCGACGTCGCTTGTGTCGGGATCGACAAGTTCGACTGTGGCCTCGACCCGTACCCTGACACCGGGATATGCCTTGTTGAATTCCTTCAAATGCCAGACGAGCCATTTTCCGGCAAAGACGGGCGCAACCGAGATGGTCAATGCGTCTTCCCGTCCTCTTTCAGTGGTTGCGACGGCGATGGAAAGAGACGACATGGCAGACGTCAGATGCGGTTGCATGGCCAGCATGTGGGCGGTCGGCAGCAACAGCCGGTTCTGGCGTTCAAACAATTGGACGCCCAGCTGGCCTTCGGTTTTCTGGACTTGCTGGCTCACCGCCCCGACTGTCACGCCGAGCTCTTCGGCCGCCGATTTGATCGAGCCCAGCCTTGCGACCGCTTCGACGGCGCGCAATCCGGTAATGTGGATTCGGTTGAGGTTTTTCATTATAGATATTCTAAATCGAAATTCAGAAGAAGTCGATTTTTTAAAGCGGAAAAGGGATCTATATAGTCAGCATAGCTAAATTCAAAGAAGGAATTTGGCCATGAAGAAAAGAACAATAATAAGGAGACTGAATATCATGTTGAAACTGTTTATGCGCCGTCAGGCAAGAGCGACATCACCGTCCTGGTACGACCGGACCGATCCGCTGTCCCATCCGGCTATCCAGCGCATGAGCCCGCGTGAACTCGCGGATCTGCCGCTCACCCGGCGCTGACTGCTGACCGGCAGAAAAGCCGGTCACAAAAAACACCCGATCGGCCCTGCACTTGCGGCCGGTTGGAAAAAATCGCAATCAGAAAACGGCGCCTGGACCAGATCCGGCGCCGTTTCTGGTTTCAGGAGCCCTGCCGCAAAGAGTTGCGGGCCCTTTTTGTATTGATCTTTGTCCTTGACCTGGAGCCACTCCAGGCCCGTAGATTTGCCTCAAGTCAAAGAGGTGAGGCCAATGCGGATTTCCGAAGCAGCGACGATATCGGGCCTGAGCGCCGACACGATCAGGTACTACGAGAAATCGGGTCTTGTGCCGGCAATAAAGCGCGGTCCGGATCGATTGCGCCGGTTTTCACCGGAAAACATAGAATGGCTCACCCTGCTGTACTGGCTGCGCAAGACCGGGATGCCGATGAAGGAAATGCGGCGCTTTGCGGAACTCTACCGCCAGGGTGCGTCCAGCATCCCGGAACGCAAGGCCGTGCTGCTCCGGCACGAAGTGCGGCTTCGGGAACGTCGCGCTGACCTGGATCAATGTTCAAAGGTACTTGCCTACAAGATTGAAACATACAAGAAAATCGAAGGAGATCTGTCATGAAGATCATTCTCGTTGGTGCATCCGGCGACGTCGGCAAGACGGCCTTTGAGGAACTCTCCAGCCGTCACGAAATCATCACGGCCGGCCGGTCCTCCGGAGACATTGCGGTGGATCTCGCATCGCCTGAGAGCGTCGAGGCAATGTATTTGCAGACAGGCCCGGTCGACGCGGTCATATCGGCAGCCGGAGAAGTTGAATTCGGTCGCCTTAGCGACATGACGGCCGACACGTTTCGCTATGGCCTTGAAAACAAGGTCCTGACGCAGATCGGTCTTGTGCTTGCCGGACTGAACGCTGTGAATGATGGCGGATCCTTCACCCTGACCAGCGGCATTTTGGACCGGGATCCAGTCCTGATGGGGGCAGGGGCTGCAACGGCGAACGGCGCCCTGGCCGGTTTTGTGAAGGCTGCGGCAATCGACCTGCCGAAAAACCTGCGCCTCAACGTCGTCAGTCCCGGCTTGCTTGAAGTTTCCTCTGACCAGTACGGAGCCTGGTTTCCAGGGCACGAATTGGTATCTTCCAGACGTGTCGGTCTGGCGTATGCAAAATGTGTCGAAGGCGCGATAACCGGCCAGGTCGTTGCCGTGGACTGAAAAGGTTGACTGGACAGAAGGCGGCTCACCTAGCCATCACAACTCGACCGCCGAAGATTGCTATGCGCGATGCGCAGTCGGATTCAGGATGAACTCAGTGCACAAGAAGAAGGAGTTCTTTGTGGCGATGAATGTCGTGGACCGCAGCAGGCAATGATTGTCATGCCCGTGGGCAAATCCGGAACAGCTCCTCAGTCGAGATTCAACGCACGCCTGACCCTTGAGTATTTTTTCCTGAAGCGCGTCGCCGTTTTCGCAAGGAAAAGATCGGTTTTGACCGAGGCGCGCCGTTTGCGTTGAAGTGCCTGGGAAAGAAAGCTTCCCTTCGACATTATTATTCTTTTGTCCTGAAGGCATCGCTCCAGCGAGGTCACTGCATTTTCAAAGCACATCTTTCGAACGACATCGCGCTGCAGGTTCAACAGGCGCTCGTACTCAAGAGGATTGTCGTCCAGGTACCGGACTTTCTCTGTCAATTCTTCGAGATTTTCAACCGAGCAGCCTTCGGGAATCAACTCCTCATGGATCAGTGTGTCGCGAGGGAGGAGCACGAGAGTTCCGCAGGAAACAGCTTCAATGACCGAGTTGCCCCGGATCAGTCGTCCTCCCAGTTTGACGAAGTATTTTGCATCGTAAAGTTCCTGCAGATTTTCTTTGATGTTCTGCTTGTGGATGCGAACCCGATAACCGTCGTCAACGAGGGGTTTGAGCTCATCGGGAGGAGATTGGACCGGCCGCTCCGAGGACATGTTGATCTCTGCATATACGCCGTCCTGCAAAGATCCTCGCCCCAACTCCTGCCTCAGGAGGTTTTCAAGACAATGTGGACCAACAAATGTGTAGGGGAAGTCGACCGCACCGCCGATTTTCGACGTGATGTTGTTTGAGATCAGCTGGTTCAGGCAAACGTCGTAGCCGAATTCCGCCCATTTCGAGGCCAGGTTCGCTTCGCCGATCATGTAGCAGAACAAGACTTGCGGATGCTGGCGAATGACGTCTTTCGGAATTGAAACATTGATCGAAATGACAACGTCGAAATCCGACCAGTCGATTGAGCGGCAAGGCACAGAGAAATGACCGTTTGGGTACGGACTGCCGGGTCTTTTGAATTCTTCACCTGGAAGATGCTCGATCGTCTTGGTCTTCAGGAGTTTCACGTCATCTGCGATTTTCGGAATAACGCTTCGATAGATCTGACACTCCGGAGCCGGATCCTCATCCACAATGTAAAAGGAAGTGTCGAGTTCGGTGAACAGCCCGACCGGCCCGACCCTCATCATTGAGGAAAAGAGCAGCGCATGCGCGTCTTTTGTCCCTGCCGGACAGACATATAGGTCCTGGTAAACATCCTGTTTGACAAAAGCAATTTTCATACGAATCTCATCAGAACGTAAGACGGTGAAGCAGTCGCAAGTCGCTTAAAATACTTGATTGTGAATAACAAGCGTCCTCATGCAGCAGAGTTGAGCAGCCGAGCCTCCCTGCAGGTTCCGGAACAGGTTTTCGATACCAGGAGAACTATACAGGACATCACACAGTGTACATGTCTTTTGCGAGTGACCGGTTGTTATGACCGACCAGCAGAACACGTGCGCACGAACCTCGCAAACTGCCTATGCTGCGAATGCCGCAAGTGCGGTTTCTGCCTGTTTGAAATTGATTGGACAATCTCCGGGTCTTGCGCAGGGCTTCGTGACAGCCGGTTCCTTACTCATCCATCTTCAGGGCCTGGATGAAGGCTTCCTGAGGGATCTCGACCTTGCCGAATTGGCGCATCTTCTTCTTGCCCGCCTTCTGCTTTTCCAGAAGCTTTCGTTTTCGGGTCGCGTCGCCGCCGTAGCATTTCGCGGTTACGTCCTTGCGCAGGGCCGAAATGGTTTCGCGGGCGATCACGCGTCCACCAAGGGCGGCCTGGATCGGAATCTTGAACATGTGCCGCGGGATCAGGTCCTTCAGCTTCTCGCACATGGCCCGGCCACGGCGCTCCGCCTGGCTGCGGTGGACGAGGACGGACAGCGCATCCACCGGCTCATCATTGACCAGGATCGACATCTTGACGAGGTCGCCCGCCCGGTAGTCGGAAATCTGGTAATCGAATGAGGCGTAACCTTTGGAAACTGACTTCAGCCGGTCATAGAAATCAAAGACGACTTCATTGAGCGGCAGGTCGTAGGAGACCATGGCGCGTGAACCGACATAGGAAAGATCCACCTGGATACCACGCCGTTCCTGACAGAGCTTCAGGATGGCACCGAGATAGTCGTCGGGCGTCATGATCGTTGCCCGGATCCATGGTTCGCGGATTTCTGTTATCTTGACGACATCCGGCATGTCCGCCGGGTTGTGCAATTCGAAATCCGAGCCGTCTGTCAGCGTCATCTGGTAGACAACAGACGGCGCGGTCGCGATCAGGTCCAGATTGAATTCACGCGACAGTCGCTCCTGGATGATTTCCAGGTGCAGCAAGCCGAGGAACCCGCACCGGAAGCCAAATCCGAGCGCTGCGGAAGTTTCCATTTCGAAGGAAAAGCTCGCATCATTGAGCCGAAGCTTGCCCATCGCGGCGCGCAGGTCTTCAAAGTCGTTGGCATCGACCGGAAAGAGACCGCAGAATACGACCGGTTGGGCTGGCTTGAAACCCGGCAGGGGTTCTGCGCACGGCTTCTTGTCCAGCGTGATCGTATCGCCAACCCGTGTGTCGGCCACTTCCTTGATGGATCCGGTGATCACACCGATTTCGCCGGAACGAAGCTCATCCACCTGGATGAATTTCGGCGTCATGGCACCGACGCGGTCGACGTCGTAGGAGGCGCCCGTTCCCATCATCTTGATTTTCTGACCCTTCTTCAGCGAGCCGTTGATGACGCGTACCAGGACCATCACACCGAGATAGGTGTCGTACCAGCTATCGACCAGCATCGCTTTCAGGGTTTCGTCCGGATCACCTTTGGGCGCCGGCAGCTTGTGGACGATCGCTTCCAGCACATCTTCGACACCGAGGCCGGTCTTCGCGGAGATCATGCAGGCATCGGAGGCGTCGATCCCGATGACGTCTTCGATCTGTTCCTTGATGCGCTCCGGTTCGGCAGCCGGCAGATCGATCTTGTTCAGGACCGTGACGATCTCGTGGTCGTTGTCGATCGCCTGATAGACGTTTGCGAGCGTCTGCGCTTCCACACCCTGCGAGGCGTCGACCACAAGCAGAGAGCCTTCGCAGGCGGCCAGCGAACGTGAAACCTCATAGGCAAAGTCCACGTGGCCGGGGGTGTCGATCAGGTTCAGCGTATACTGCTGGCCGTCCTTTGCAGTGTAGATCAGCCGGACAGTCTGAGCCTTGATCGTGATACCGCGTTCGCGCTCGATATCCATGGAATCGAGAACCTGTTCGGTCATTTCGCGGTCGGTCATCGTTCCTGTCATCTGGATCAGACGGTCGGCGAGCGTCGACTTGCCATGATCGATATGGGCCACGATGGAAAAATTTCGGATGTTGGAAAGCGTCTTCGTCGTCATGGCCGCCCCTTTACCACCGCAATTTGCTTTCGACCAGAAAAATGCGCGCGTGGTAGCCGGAAATCCGTTGCTTTTTTGCGGAACGAACGATGGTCAGGTGCTGCAGCTGTTCGGCGGTGCCGGTTCCCTACCGGCAAATGACGTATATCAGGCATGATATTTATCATGACAATTCAAATTCGCCGTGAGATCGGTCGTCACCCGCGGAATTTGGACTGCCCGCAAATGAGATGAACCATGCATATTCGAAACGCTGAAGCCAAAGATATCCCCGCCATCCTGGCGCTCTACAATCATGCGGTGCGAGAGACGACGGCTGCCTGGACAGGCTGCGAGGAGACGCTGGAGGACCGGGTGACCTGGTTTGAAGCCAGAAAAAGCCAGGGCTTCCCGGTGATTGTAGCAGTGGACACACAGGAAAGCGTGGCAGGGTTTGCCAGCTACGGGCCATTCCGTTCGAAGGAGGGCTACCGGTTCACCGTTGAACATACGGTTTATGTCGATCCATCAAGGCACAGGCAGGGGATTGGCAGAAATCTGATGTTTCGTATTCTGGAGATCGCTGAAGCCGACGGGATTCACGTTCTTGTCGGGGGCGTCGACGGCGACAACCTCGCTTCTATCCGTCTCCACGAGGCGCTTGGCTTTGAAGTCACTGGAAGATTGCCGCAAACGGGCACGAAATTTGGCCGCTGGCTGGATCTGGTGTTTCTGACGAAGGTATTGAGCGAGACGAGAGCGCCTGAAGGCCGGTAGGCGTTCTGTGCCGATATGCGTTTTGATCGTCATGCCTAACAAGTTCGCGACTGCGACAGCGATTGAAAATTTGGCAAACCGGCGATCCGAGCATGGTCCATGACACTGGAACGGAGAACAATCCTACTGCGCCGTCAGCACAGTCTGGCAGGCTTTGGGCAGGGCTGCGAGTGCCATTGGTCGTTTTTTGACGATTTTCGGTTTTTCACCCGGCTTGGGCGGGTTCTTCGGCACCCATGGTTCGTCGGACAGCCAGTAGGTCAGATGTGAACCGCATCCGTCACCCGGAGGCGGTGGGTTCTGGTTCTTGCAGCCGCCGCTTCCTTTCGGACAGGCAAGGCGGACATGGAAATGATAGTGGTGCCCCCACCACGGGCGCACCTTGCGCAGCCAGGCACGGTCACGGCTCTTTTCGAATTCGCACAGGGCCTTCTTGATCGTCGGATTGACGAAGATCCGGGCGACCCGCTTGTCGGAGGCCGCACGGCGGATCAGGCGCGCATGGGTATCTGTCCACTTTCTCGGATCAACCCTACGATCGGCGCCTTTGATATCGAGAGGGCCCTTGAGCATCGAAATCGCGGAGATTTCCTCGCGCTCTTCAACCGTAAGCCTCCGGTTCGGCATTTCCGTCAGCCAGATATCGGCATCAAGGCCGATCTGATGACTGGCGTGGCCCGAGAGCATGGGTCCGCCGCGGGGTTGGGCGAGATCTCCGACCAGAAGACCGTTCCAGCCGACATTCGGTGCATCGGTCGCAAGATCCTTGAGATAGTCGATCAGTTCCGGGTGTCCCCAGTTTCTGTTCCGCGAAAGTCGCATTGCCTGCCAGCTCGCCCCGTCAGGTGGAAGCGAAGCACCACCGGCAAGACAGCCTTTGGCGTAGGAGCCAATTGCACGCGCTTTCAGGGGAGCCGGGCCGTTCGCGGCTCCGAAATAGTCCTTTGCCGGCAATTGCGAGCGAAGCACCAGCTTGGGTTTCGTTGCGACGTAGCCCTCCGGAACTTCCCGTTTTTTCGCAGGAACAGGGACACCGGCAACAACTGTGAGGCTCGGCTGATAGTCTTCAGAAGCGGTTCCGCCCGGTTTGGCCGCCGGGACAGGTGTGACCGCGGCAAGAGAGGGGCTGACTGCGACAACCGCAATCAACGCCACCAGGCCGGCAAAATGTCTCTTCCGGAAAGTCCGCTCAGATCGTCCACGCTCGGTCACGGGTCAGCCTCGTGCATCTGTGTCGGCAGGTTGCCGCAATCCTGCCTGTCGGCAATGCGGCAGCCTGATCTTCAGGCAGCATGCACCAAATCGGGATGCTGCGCATCCGTTTCTGATGTTTCCATGTGGGCTTTCAACAGATCGGCCAACTCGTCGAGCAGAACAGTGTGGTCGCGGATCACCCGATCGGCTGCTCCGTTCAACGCGATGATGTTGCCGGGACGTGCGTTGTCCATGTCTTCGGCTTCCGCGTCGAGAACAGCGTTCAGACGGTGATACGTCACGTTGGGCAATTCGTCGAAAAGGTGCTGTGCCTGGTAGGCGGACGTTTGAGACTGTCCGTCCGCAAAAATGGACAGGATGGGTACACCCTTGGACGGCTGCATCCATCCGAGCGCGCCCCATCCAATCGCTTCCTTGTAGGGGAACGGTCGTTTTTCAGCCTTGCCGGTTCCAAGTGACAGTATGACCAACTCGTCCTGGTCCCAGCCGATCTTGCGGGCTTCCAGATAGGCCGCGATTGCCGGATCGTTCATGAAGACACCGCCGTCGACAAGAGCCTCATCGCTCTTCAGGGTGAGGTTCTCGACACGGGCAGGTTCGAAATAGGAAGGTGCAGCCGTGGTCGCGCGCACGGCCTGCCAGAAATAGTAGTCATTCGGCTGGCTGCCGTTTTCCTCAAGTCCGTTGGTCATGAACACGGCCTTGCGCTGTTCAATGTCATATGCGGTCAGGACCAGTTTTGTCAGCGCGCTGGCCATGGAGGTCCAGCCGAACCTTTCTTTCAGGAGCTTTTCCAAAGGCCGCGTGTCATAGGTCTCGTCGAACAGGCCGAGCGGATTGCTCAGCGCGCGCGCCAGCCGTGCCGTGATGGAATTCTTGAAGATGTCCCGCGCCTCGCGCTCGTAGAAATTTCTGAGCTCGGCAATGGTGGCGGCGGCTTCTCCGGCTTTCCCGCCGGGCCGCGGTGCGCTCAGTCCGGCGGTGATCAGTCCGCCTGTCGAAGTTCCGGCCATCAGGTCGAAAATCTGATGCATTGGCTTGTTGACGCCCCGCTGGCCAAGGCGGCTTTCAAGCGTTTCGAGAATGCGCAATGGAATAAGTCCGCGGACACCGCCGCCGTCAATAGATAGAATAAAACGTCTTTTCTGGGTCATGGTTGGTCCCCGGGGTGGTCAATCTGGAAGGGGCAGCGTCTGTTCGCAGGTCCGCCACACACGCTTATGTTATCTGTCCTTAAATGTTTGCGACCAATTACGACACTGCAATGGCAATTTGAAAAAGATAGGACTTAATCGGAAAATTTGGAGAGCAATCGGTTAATCGAATTGCTGGAATTCTGCAGATTTTCAGCTCCCTTGGCAATTGCAACCCACAATACGCGTTTGCCGCCCTTTATCCGGAGGTTGATTTCGGCATAGGATCTGTCCGGATTTTTTACCACTCCGACAGGATGTTTCATGAATATCGAACTACTTCGCCGTCTGTGCGAAACACCGGGCGTCCCGGGGCACGAGCACCGGGTACGCGAACTCATTCAAGACGAGATCAAGGGGCTTTTCGACGAAGTGACCGTGGATCCGATGGGATCACTTCTGTGCCGGCGGAACAGTCGCAAGAGTTCCAGGAAGGGTGACCCGAAGAAGGTGATGCTCCTGTGTCACATGGACGAGATCGGCTTCCTGGTCTCGCATGTCACCGACAAGGGGTTTCTTCACGTTCAGCCAGTCGGCGGTTTCGATGCGCGCAACCTGTTCTCACGCCGGGTTCTCGTTTCCACCGACGACGGTGAATTCAAGGGCGTCATGAACCCGGGCGGCAAACCCATTCACATCTCTTCGCCCGAGGAACGAAAAAAGGTTCCCGAGCCAAAGGACTTCGTGGTCGATATCGGGCTTGGCGACAAGGCCAGGGACGTCGTCAAGGTCGGTGACATGGTGACGATGGACGAGCCCCTGATCGAGATCGGAGACAAGATCGTTTCCAAGGCACTCGACAACCGTATCGCTTGCTGGCTCGGTGTGGAGGCCGTCAAGGGACTTGGCAAGTCAAAGCACGAATGCGAGATCCACGTTGCCTTTACGTGTCAGGAGGAGGTTGGCCTGCGCGGTGCGCGAACCGCTTCCTTTGCCATCAAGCCGGATATCGGCCTGGGTGTCGACACGACCCTTGCCTGTGACACGCCTGGTGTTCCCGAACAGGACCGCACGACAGTCCAGGGCAATGGCTTCGGTCTGCATGTCAAGGACAGCAGCTTCATCGCCGACCGTGATCTTGTAAAGGAATTCGAGGCGCTTGCGGAAAAGGAAAAGATCCCGTTCCAGCGCACGATGCTGGCGGCGGGTGGCCAGGACGGGGCAGCGGCACAGCAGGCTGCCGCAGGTGCCAAGGCCGTCGGCATCGTCGTCGGTACGCGCTACATCCACACGGTGACGGAAATGATCCACAAGTCGGATCTTCAGGCGGCCCTGGACGTTCTGGTGGCGTATCTGAAGAAGGCTTGAGGACTTTCTGATGGGCAAGGAGGCGTAAGCGTCCTTGCTCCAGTCCTTTGGTCGTCATCCCGCTCAAGCACATCGTGAACCGGGACCAGGGTGCGTTCACCCCTTGGAAGTTGGGGATTGTCTCGGGCTCTGACACATGCCGACCCCGGATATTTGCCACACGGTGTCCGGGGCGACGATGCCAGGATTTGGTGTCGAAGTCTTGCGGATGGTTTGCTTACGCCAACAGACCGGCGAGGTTCGAAACCTGTTCGCCCGTTCCGGCATAGAGTTCGCTGACAGACGCGCTCTGGTAGCTGAAGGAGCCGTTGTCGAATTCTCCTTCGATGCTGGACGCGCTTGCTGAACGAACCGAGAGCCCGGTTTCGCTGTTGTAGGAAACCCGTTCAAAAGAAACGAATTGCGCTGACACGGTTTCGCCGCCGATCTCCGCTTCGATGGTGGTGGTGGAAATGGAGGCGCTCTCATAGGCAAGGGAAGCGGAAGGACCTTTTTCTTCCTCGCCGAGAGCAGCTTTCAGTTTTCCGGCAGCTTTCTGGTAATCCTCGACGGTCGCAAGGGCCTTGTCCTTGCTCTTCTCGTCGTCTTCGCCCTTGCCCTTGTCGACAGCTTGCTGAAGCGTGGCGATAACCACGGCATCTTCTTCGGCTTTTTTGCTCGCCGCCTCGAGAACGGATACGGCGGGGGCCTTGTTATGGCCGTTACGCTGGCCGATATCGTGCCCGTATGCATGACCTTTCGGACCGTGCCCGGATCCTTCTGGACCACCGCTTGAAAAGGAAGCTGAAAACAGGCTCGAACTCTGGGTCGTGGTTTCGACGGAGATCTGCATGTGCTTGAATCCCGGTTTCGCCGGCCCTTCCTGGTCCGGCACAGATCCTGACAGCATCCGGCAATTGGGTTAATAGGCCATTAACCAGTAACGCCGGGAAACGGATCAGGGTTGGACTTCAGCCGAAAAGGTGGTTTTTGAGGAAGCCTCCGCCAAGCGATAGACCCCTGTCGTCGATCGTATGACCGAGGCCTTCCAGCTCGTGGTAGTCGACCTGCAGCCCGGCGGTGGCCAGCGCATCACGCGCAGCTCTGCCGTGATAGCTTGCCACGACGTCGTCTTCAGCACCGTTGACGATCAAAACGGGAGTGTTCGTGTTGATCCGATTGAGCCTGTCTACCCTGGGAAGCAGACCCGAATAGGCAATGAGCGCGGCGGGCGGCGTTGTCCGCCGCAGGCCGCATTGCAGCGTCATCATCGCCCCCTGACTGAAGCCGACGAGCGAGAGCGATTGCCCATCGAGTGAAAGCTTGTCCAGTTCCCGGTCTAAAAACCGGTCGAGGATGGGCTGGGCGGTTTCGGCGCCGATCCGGTATTCCGTCGGCGTGCGCTCGTTCAGGGCAAACCACTGGCGCCCGCCGAAGCCTTCAAACGGCAAGGGCTCTGGTGCATGCGGTGAAACGAAGGTCGTTTCCGGAAAAAGAGGTTGCCAGAAACGAGCCAGGTCGATCAGGTCGTTGCCGTCAGCCCCGTAGCCGTGCAGAAGAACGATGAGGTGCCTGGCAGCCCCGCCGGAGGCCGGTGGCAGGCGTGGTCCATCGAGAAATGAGACCTCGGACATTGGGAACTACTCCGCTGGGTTTTCCCGTTCCGAGGCGGTGGCGTCGGACAGATGTTTTTGCTTCAGTTTCATGAAGGGCAGCGCGATCAGCATTGACGCGAGGATCAGGAGCCACGCAAGCGCGAACGGCGCACCGGGAAATGAGATAACTGCATCTGGGCCGGAGAAATGGGCAAAGGTCTGTGTCATGACGAACGGGCTGACCACCATGGAAAGACCCGCGGCGCTTGAGATCAAGCCTTGAAGTTCGCCTTGTGCATTATCAGGAATTCGGTTTGACATCAGTCCTGTGAAGGCGGGGGTTGCCAGCGCACCGAATGCGGCGAACGTGACCATTGCATAGGCCATCCAGCCCGTATCGGCGACAGCCAGGCCTGCGAAGGCGACAAGGTTGGCGCAAAGCCCGATCAAGAGGGTTCGTCCTGGTCCGAATTTCGGCTCCAGCACCCGGATAAGGTACCCCTGCACAAACGCAAAACCGACACCGACAAAGGCAAGTGACAGACCGATGTCGCCGGGCGTCCATGCGAAGACCTCCTCGGCGTAGTAGCTCCAGACCGCCGGATAGACATAATGGGCAATGTCGAACAGGAAAACGGCCAGCAGAAGTGTCCGGACGGCAGGGTACTTGGCGATCTGTTTCAGGGCACCAAGAGGATTGGCGCGCTTCCAGTCGAAGGAGCGCTTGTTGTCTTCCTTCAAGGTCTCCGGCAGCATGAAGTAGCCGAACAGGAAATTGATGAAGGAAAGCAACGCTGCGGCATAAAATGGCGCTCGCGGTCCATATTCGCCCAGGAAGCCGCCAATCATCGGGCCGAGCACGAAGCCGACGCCGAAGCCGGCGCCGACCAGCCCGAAATTCTTGGCCCGGTCCTCCTTTGAGGAAACATCTGCAATATAGGCGGAAGCGGCCGAGAAGGTCGCACCTGCAACGCCGGACAGCGTCCTGCCTATGAAAAGGATCACCAGATGCCAGGAAAGGGCCATGATCAGGTAGTCGACAGCCATCGCGAACATGGACACGAGCAGCACGGGCCGACGCCCGAACCGGTCCGAAAGATTGCCGAGCGTAGGTCCGCACAGGAACTGCATCAACGCGTAGATCACACTGAGGGCTCCGCCCCATCGAGCTGCCTCGCTCACCGGGAGCGACGTCAACTCGGTCAGCAGCGAAGGCATGACCGGCATCATCAGGCCAATACCCATGGAGTTGATGATCAACGTGATCAGAATGAACGTGAGAGCGCTTCTCTTTGACATACCGGCCGGCAAGATGACTTCCTTGGTGAGGCGATAATAGTTCGCCGGGTGCCGATTTGCGACCCGCCTTCCGCGAATGGTCCGGTCACGGCCGCAAGTGCGACCGTGACAATCTGGTTCAGTTCGCCTCTGGTTTCTGGATCTGGAAAATCAGCCCCTGAACCTCCTGGCCAAGTTCCTTGCGCAGGACTTCCTGGCGGTCCGTCTTGTAAATCAGCGAAGCTTCTTCGGTGGATTTGCGAATGTAATCAGGTGTATGTGCGTAGCGCCCGGAGGCGTCGACACGAAATTCGGGTCCGGAATCGTCGACAAGATGTTCAACACTGGCAACCAGGATACCGCCGGGTTTCAGCGCACCTGCCAGTGCCTTCATGAACGGGCGCAGATTGCCGATATAGCAAAGCGTATCGACGCAAACAGCCAGATCGAAACGGGTTGGCAGGTCGGAACTCAGGAAGGAAACCAGTTCTCCCTCGACCAGAAAGTCATAGACGTTCAGTTGCGCTGCCTTTTCCATCATGCCGCGGGACAGGTCGACACCGGTCAGCTTGCCGCAGTGGTCGCTGATCAGCGGACCGCACAGACCGGTTCCGCAGCCGAGATCGACGACGTCCGGAAAGGGTTCCGTTTTTTGACCGGCGAGCGCAACAACGTCCTCGGCCACGAGTTCCGGCGCGCGATACCCGAGACCTTCAAGAACTTCATCGAACGAGTCGGAAAACTTGTCGAAATGGGTTTTGACATAGTCCTCCGGAGCGTGTTGCAGGTCATCTCCGCGCACCGCTGAAAGATGATAGTGCGCGGCTTTGTTCTCCGGATCGGCAGCGACAATATTCTCGAGGTGGATTTTGGAAAGATCGGGGCGTCCAAGTGCACTCAGAACGCGCGCGCGCCAGAGAGCCTGCGGCGCTTTCGGGTCATCGAACCTGAGCGACTTCTCGAAGGCGTCTGAAGCTTCCTCCTTCGAACCCGTGAACATCAGCGCGAGGCCGTAGGTATGCCAGGCGTTGGGATTATCAGGGTCGAGGCGAACGATCTCCGACATGATCGTCAGGATTTCGTCATAGTCGCCCGACGCCCGCAGAAGGACATTGATGTTTTTCCACGCTTCTTCGTGCCTGGAATCGAGTTCGACGGCGCGAACATAGGCTGCAAATGCTGCCTTTGGCTCGCCGACGATCTTGAGAATGTTACCGAGATTATTGAGGGCCGACGTGTTGCGTTCATCATTTTCAAGCGATTTCTGGATCAGATCGATCGCGCTGTCGGCTCGTCCCGCATCAAAATGCAGCAAGCCGAGAAAATGTAGTCCGTCCGCGTGTTCCGGATCCTTGTTCAATATTTCCAAATAAATGTCTTGTGCAGTTTCCAGATCACCTTTGCGATGTGCTGCGATGCCTTCCTGCAACCTTTCATCAGTCTGCATGTTTCCCCCAATAAAAAAGGGCGGTCGAACCGCCCTTGCATTCGGAAAGTTCTGTAAAGCGACTTTACAGGACTTTCAGGTCTTCAGCCACCATCTGCCCACGGCGCCACTCCAGATCGAAAACCACAAGCTGGCCTTCCGTCAAGGTGTCGATGCCGGACCGGTGCAGGGCCGAGATGTCAACGAGGATGTCCTCGCCGTCTTCGGGTTCGATTGTGCCGACACCGCGGCCCTTATCAAACCATTTCACGTTTCCATGTTGCATGGAGCTTACTTTCCAATTTTACTCATCGAGACATACAGTTTGAGTTCCTACCTTCATTTTTCGACGTCTTGATGACAGTGTTTCTGATAGCGCTAAAGTACTTTTCAAATTACCTTTTGAAATAAACACGCACGTGCGCAGCTACTGTGTGCCGCCGCAAACTTTTGCGCAGTTCAATTTCAGAAGGAATCAGCTTTCCCGGCTAATAAGTGCGGGAAGTCTTAGCTTCTCTTAGTATGGTAAGGAATTTGTTAATTTCAAGGTAGGACCTGATACGTGTGAGTCAGGCCGCGCTCGCGGTGTTTGTTCAATCTGGCAGAACGAGGGTGTTGAGACTGCCGTAGAGCCTATTTGCCGTCCAGAAATAATGAGACACGACTTAGGTGCGAAGAGTAAGAACGAAATGAGTGGATGGATTGCAAGTCAGTGCAATGCAGAGTGGCGGCCACTTCCGCTCTGATCGACAGGAAACTGAAACGGATTGTGCATGGATCCAACAGATTTTTTGACCGAAGAACTTGCTGGCCTGGATTGGAAGCAGCCAAAAGAAGTGCAAGCCTCAGCTAAAGAGTCCATTAGGCGGAAAATCGGTGACGATCTTTCTCCGCTAATGATCCAGAACCTTCGGAAAACCCAATGGGAAAATGCAGCCGAAATACTCGAAGGTCTTGAGCCTTCAAAAGTTGTGCAGTTTGTTCCCGACCTCTTGGAGTGGCTGAAAGACATGAATTGGCCCGGCGCTGACCGAGTCAAAAAGATCTGTCTGAACTTTGAGAAACACGAACTGCTCCCAGACATTGATGCCAAGATTTCAAAGGCACGCGAAGACACTGATGAGGATTGGGTGGAAGCTCTTCTCTCGTTGCAAAGAGAAGTGAAGGACAGAGCCAATTAGACAGACGATTTGGCGAAGACGCGGACTTCGAAGAAAGAGACAAGTCCAGGACCGCAAATCGATGCACGGCGGTCGCCGGACCGGTCCGCCGTGGCAATACGCAGTTACCTGTCCAACTGCCCGAGGATCACGTATTTCAGGATCTCAGCAACCTGTTCCGACGTTTCGGCAACGGCAAGCGCAGCACCGTCGACTTCCTTGAGCGGATGGGTCAGCGACGGATCGTGAACGACGATCAGCGATTTTCCAAGCGCAGACGCGTAGCCTGCGTCGAAGGCCGCGTTCCATTGCTTGTACTGATCCCCGAACCGGACGACGACGATGTCCGCCTTTTCGATCAGCGTACGGGTCCGGATCGCATTGACCTTGGCACCCTTGTGGTCATACCAGAATTTCTTGTCCTCGCCGCCGAGAATGACAGCGCCGCAATCATCGCTCGCCGAATGGTCTGTCACCGGTGCGGAAAATTCCACCGGCAGGTCAAGTGCTTTCACACCGTCGACAATTCTTTCACGCCAGTCGGTATGAATCTCACCGGAAAGATAAACGCGCCACATGCTCATGCTATCGACCTCTTGATCATTGGTTCTTTGGGACACTTGAATTGATACTGACGCTGAGGTGTTCCGGAGGCTGCGTCAAGGTTGAGCTCTTTTTCGGATTCCGAAAAACTGGATGTGGACCCTGGCAGCCGAATCCAGCGACTTTTAGATTACTTCGTATTCAAATGCCACACGCCATCCCAGTCGGCCGGTGCGCCCTGCGCCGAGATCAGTTCAAGCCGGTTTAGAAATACCGTAGCGATCTGATCGTTTGGAAAAGTTCCGAGAATTTCTTCAAAAGCCTGCTGCGCCTCCGACCAGCGTGCCTGGGAGAAGGCACGAAGTGCTTCTTCTGAAGCGGTTTGCAATTTCGACAGATCCTCGGTCATTTCGTCTGATCGCGCCAGCGGGGTGTAGACACTGGTCGGCTCCGTCTTGCCCTTCACCTGGATCTTGTCGACTGCGCGGAATTCGATTGCCGAGACCGTGTCCCGGGTTCTCTGGCAAACGAGGATCTGGGTGCCATAGATCTTGTTGGCGCTTTCCAGCCGCGCGCCAAGGTTCACCGTGTCGCCCATGATCGTATAGTTCTTGGTCTTTTCCGACCCGATGGAGCCGATCACGGCATCGCCGGTCGCAAGTCCGATCCGTTGCCTCAGGACCGGCAGGTTCTTTTGAAGACCGGTCAGTTCCGGCAGTTCCTTCTGGAACTGCAACATCAGTTGGACATTGCTGAGGGCGCTCTCAACCGCGAGTGTTGCCTGATCCCCGTCATTGCTGAACGGTTGGGCCCAGTAAGCCATGATCGCGTCACCGATATATTTGTCGATCACGCCCTGGCGGTCGGTGATCTCGGTCGACATCAGATCGAGATACCTGTTGAGGACCCGAACGAGACCACCGGGCGTGAACTGCTCGGATATCGTTGTGAAGTCGGCCAGATCGGAGAAATATGCGGTGACCACCTTTTTCTCGCCCGCCGACGCGTCGGATTGATCCGAGATCAGACCTGTAACCACACGCGGATCAAGATACTGGCCGAACGTGTCCTTGATCTTCTGCGTCGATCTCAGTCCGTCGACCATTGTGTTGAAGCTTTGGGTCAGGGCGCCGATCTCATCGCGCGACAGCGGTTGGAGCCGGACGTCAAAGTCGCCATCCTCGACACGCTTTGCCCCGGACGAAAGGGCCCGCATAGGTTTGAGGATGCCGGATATGACGAGGGTTGAAAGCAACAAGGCCAACGCACCGGCGGAGGCCGTTGCCGCTATGCTGGCATAAAGGGCCTGTTGCTCGTGAAGAGCAGCGGTAGCAATAGACTGGTCGGTAAAGGCGCTGACATGCTGGCGAAGCGAGTCGAGCCGTTCTGTCAGTTTTTGTTCTTCACTCTCCAACTGCTCCTCAAGGTTTTCCCGTGTCGCTGGTGGCAGGTCCGCTGACTTCACCAGATTGAGTGCATGGCTGTGGAAGCTGCTGTGTTGTGTTTCTATCGCGATCAGCGTCGGATAGAGGGCTGCCAGTTCCAGCTTGTCCGTCAGGGACGAGGCCGTGTCCTGAGCGGAACGGACGCGTCTTTCTGCCGATCTCAGAAGAGACTCAACGGTGTTTGCATGGGTCTCGAACAGGTCGAGACCCGCCTTGAGCCTTGCTTCCAGGTGGTTGATCCTCGCTTCAATGTCCGGATGTTCACTGATCGCGGCATCGATTTCCGTATCGGTTGCTCCGGAATTGAGTGCTTCAAGGCGGTCCGCGCGCAGTTCCGCTTCCAGTTTCTCAACCCGCTCCAGCTCAAGCTCTTCCTTTAACGCAATCACTTCGATTTGCGCGACTTCATGCCGGAGCGGCGAAAAGACCTGCGAGATCAGCTGAAGTTCCTTGTTGATCTCGAAGATCTTGTAGATCGAATAGGTGGCAGCGGTCGCCATGACCAGAAACACGATCAGCGAGATTCCGAATATCTTCCATGCAATGCGCATTGTTTGGTTGGCCTAACGATCCGGGCAGATGATGGACTAAACCTGTTTCGGTTGTAGCAGGTCTTCGAGTGCCACACGATAGTTGGGATACTTGAAGGAGTATCCCAGTTCTTCCTTCACTCGCTTGTTTGAGACCCGCTTGTTTTCTCCATAGAAAGATCGGGCCATCGGCGTCAGGTCAGCGGTCTCGAACGGAATTTCCGGCGGTGGTTCGACACCAAGCAACTCGGCGGCAAAGGCAACAACGTCCTGCGGGGGAGCAGGCTCGTCGTCGGTTATGTTGAAGACCCGGGTCACAGGCCGTTTCATAGCAAGGCTCATGGCGCTCGCGATGTCTGCGACATGGATCCGGTTGAAGACCTGGCCCGGTTTGACGAGCCGCCGGGCTTTGCCCTTTTTGAAGTTCTCGAACGTGTTGCGTCCGGGGCCATAGATTCCGGACAGTCTGAAAATTTGAACCGGCAGATCATGTTCCGCTGCAAACTTCAACCAGGCTTCTTCGGCTGCGACGCGTTGTACGGAGCGCCTGGAGACCGGTTTGCAGACCGTGGTTTCGTCAACCCATGCACCATCGTGATTGCCGTAGACACCTACCGTTGACAGATAACCGGCCCAGTCTGGTTTCCCGGAGGCGATATCCTCTCCGTGATGATTGAGCACCGGATCACCGGTTTCGTTCGGTGCAATTGAAATCAGCACATGTGTTGCCCGCTGCAGCGCCTCGGCAATGCCGTCACCCTTTGCTTCGCCATTGAAAAGAAAGGGCGCGACTCCCAGTTTCCTGAGTGCGTCTGCTTTTTCCGTTGAGCGGGTCGTTCCGCCAATCCATTCGAAACTGTCGCGCACTTCCTCGACAAACGCTGTTGACGAATAGCCGACACCAAAGACAAACAATCGCATCTAGTCAGAGCTCCAGGTGGTTTCGGCGGATTTCGTAGAGTGCAACACCGGTGGCAACTGCCAGATTGAGACTGTCGGCCTGACCCGTTTGCGGAATTCGGATCAGGGTGGAACAGGCGGCGGCCATGTCGTCTTCAAGCCCCTTCTGTTCGTTGCCCATGACCAGAAGGACCGGTTCGGAGTAATCGGGCGTCCTGTAGTCGACGGCGCCTTTCAAGTGGGTGGCGGCAACCGTTCCGGGCCACTTTGCGGCAAATGTCTTGAATTCTTCCTTTGTCATCTTGGCGAGCGGCACATGAAACAGGGAGCCCATGGTCGCCCGAACGGCCTCGACCGCGAACGGGTCCGTACAATCGCCGACAAGGACGACACCGCTTCCTCCGACCGCGTCGACTGTCCGGATGATCGTTCCGAGATTTCCCGGATCGCGCACTCTGTCGAGGGCAACCCAGAGGACGCCGCTCGTTGGGTCGATATCTTGTGCAGAAAGGATCTTTTGTTCATAGACCCCGACGACCGTCTGGGGATTGTCCTTGCGGGTCATTGCCGACATCACAGCTGTCGAGACTTCAAGGATCAACGCACCGCGTGCCTTGGCGTTCGCAGCGGCCTTCTGGGCAGCTGGATTGTTCCTGGCTTCCGGGCCGATCGCCAGATACCGCACATTCCAGCCGGCCTCCAGCGCATCGGTTGCCAGCTTCAGACCCTCGGCAACGAACAGGCCCGACTGATTACGGTGCTTGCGTTGCGCTACGAGGCCCTTGATTTCCTTGACTATGGGGTTCGAATGGCTGGTGATCTGTTTCACCGCGCCCTGGTGCTTTTCGATCATCGGCTGCTCCACCTGGAAAAGAGCGATGTCGACAGCGCGCGTTCGCCGTTTTCTTCACGGATGACGAGTTCCCCCGACTCCAGCAGGCCGCCTTGTTGCGACAGTGTTTCCGCCATGAGTTCGTGTATGGCCACGAAGCTGGAACGGATCGCGTAAGCTGTAAGGATCATGAACAGGGAGTCCTCGGTCAGCAACTGCCTGAGATCCCGCAGCATTCCTGGAAGACTGGTGTAAAGATCCCAGACCTCGCCCTTGGGGCCGCGTCCGTATTTCGGCGGATCGAGAATGATGCCGTCATAGGTGTTGCCGCGCCGAACTTCCCGCGCAACGAACTTGGATGCGTCCTCGCAGATCCAGCGGATCGGCAGATTGTCGAGGCCGGACAGTGCCTGGTTTTCACGTGCATAACCGATTGCCTTCTTGGAGGCATCAACGTGTGTTACCTGGGCACCTTCCGCAGCAGGCAGCAGAGAAGCAAGGCCGGTATAGCCAAAGAGATTGAGGATCTTGAGGGGTCTGTCGGGAACGCGCTCAAGTTCACTGCGAACCTTGCCGTTCACCCAGTCCCAGTGCGCGGCCTGCTCCGGAAAGACACCGACATGGCGGAACGACATGAAACGGCCGTTGTAACGAGCCGGGCCGTAAGACATCGGCCAGGTTTCAGGCACATTGCCCGAGAACTTCCAGCGACCGGGCCCTTCTTCCTCCGTATCTCCGGAAAAGACGGCATCCGCCCGGTTCCAGAAACTTTCCTTGAGCTTGCGGGCACCCATGGCCTGGGGTTCCGGCCGCACGATCGTAAATCGACCGTAGCGTTCCAGCTTTTCGCCTGCGCCCATGTCCAGCAGCCGGTAGTCTTTCCATCCCTTTGTTTCCAGAATGACGGGCCAGATCTGGTCGGGCGGTTTTCCGAATGGGGAAAAGGAAGGGGCGTTGGTCTTGTCCGCCACGATGATCTCTCGTTGGTTCGATTGTTCGAGTGTCTTCTCGCCTTAGTCGTCCTGCGCGGCAAGGTCAATGTTCAGCCCGAAGTGGTGAACGAAAAAGGGCGGAGTGCCTGGCACTCCGCCCTGTTGAACCGATGCGGTTCCCGGTCAGGCCGCGGCAACTTCCGATAGGAATTGCTCGACCTCCTGCTTCAACTGGTCGGTTTTTTCCGTCAGTTCGCCGGATGCCGACAGGACCATGTCCGCGGACGAGGAGGTCTGATCGACAGCCTGGGAGAGCTGTGTCATGGATGATGTGACCGCGCCGGTGCCTTCCGCGGCACGTTGCACGTTCTGTGAAATTTCCGCCGTCGCGGCTCCCTGTTGCTCGACGGCGGATGCAATCGCCGTTGTGTAGCTGTTGACTTCGTTCATCGTTTCGGTGATTTCGCCGATGGCAACAACCGATTCCTTGGTCGCGTTCTGGATTTCGGTGATCTGCGAGCTGATTTCCTCTGTGGCCTTCGAGGTCTGTGTCGCCAGTTCCTTGACCTCGGCAGCGACGACCGCAAAGCCCTTGCCCGCTTCACCTGCACGTGCGGCCTCGATGGTCGCGTTGAGGGCAAGAAGGTTGGTCTGCTCGGCAATTGCCTGAATCAGCGTGACGACCTCGCCGATCTTCGTTGCCGCTTCTGCAAGTCCTTCAACCTTTTCGTTCGTCACCTGTGTGCCCGTCGTTGCCCGGTCCACGATCTCGGTGGTCTGAGCGACCTGGCGGGAGATTTCACCGATGGAAGCGGCGAGTTCCTCCGCCGCGCTTGCGACCGTCTGCACGTTGTTCGTCGTTTCGTTCGACGAGGCCTGGGTCTCGGTGGCATAACCGGCACTGTCGCGCGCGATCTCCGTCAGGGCCTGTGCAGTCGTGTCGAGGCTGCCTGCGGTGGTCGCAACGGATCCGAGGGCGTCTTCGGCAGTTGCGCGGAAACTGTTGATCAGATCGTCGACCCGCTGCTGACGTTCGTGCCGCGAGGCTTCTTCCTGTGCGTTCTGTACCTGCAGCTCCGCGCGTTCAATGGCGTTGTCACGGAAGACCTGAACGGTGCGGCTCATGTTGCCGATTTCGTCGCCACGGTCGATACCCGGGATATCAACTTCGTTGTCGCCGTTCGCAAGACGATCCATGACATTCGTGATCGTCTGGATCGGTCGCGTAATCGCCATGTTCAGAACGAAGGCCAGGCCGACACCACCGAGAATGGCAAGCAGGATCGTCATGATGATCTGCATCTCGGCAGCTCCGGCTGCGGAATTGGCGGCCTGGGACTGAGCGTTGGAGATTGCCGCGATATCAGCGCTCATCTTTCTGGTCAGATTGTCCAGCTGCTGGCGTTTCACAATCAACTCGGACTTGGCGGACAGCATTTCCTTGAAGGACCGGTCGAGTGTTGCAATCGACGTCGCGATCCCCTCGATCGCTTCTGCCGCAGCAGGCAGAACATTGGCATACTTGACCAGACTTTCCTCAAGCTTAGCGAGCGAGGCGATCTGGTGTTCGACCTCTGTTGTGTCATCCGCGCCAAACGCGCCGAAGAGGTACAAGAGTTCAGCGCGAGCTGTCTGGGCATTCTGGTTGAGTGATTTCGCCTTGTCGGAAATAGAGCGGATCGTTGCCAGTCTCGTGGAGGCTGACAGAGCATCGGTTTTCGCCTTGTCGACCACAGGGGCGACCTGCTTCAATACTTCCACCGTTTGGGCATTCATGCCCTCGATGCCTTCGCCAACCGCGAGTCGGGCTTCGTAAGCTTCTGAAAAGCCGAGGTCCTTGGTGAGATTTTCGAGTGCACCAAGTAGATTTTTCGTTTGACCAGCAAGCTGGGCCAGTGCCTTCGGGTCCATGCCCTCGACCTGCTTGTAGCGCATCTGCTTGGCAGAGGAGACCAGGCCGCGTGCAATATGAATCGAGTTTTCCAGGGCTTCACCCTGAAGATTGCCGCTGCCTTCCAGATACATGAGCTGGACCTGGATTACTCCGTCCTTGAGTTCGAAGATACCGCGTTGAATTTGAGAAGCGTCATCCAGGCGACTGTCGGCGGAGAAAGCTTCCGCGCTGACGCGTTTTTCCTCGGTCGCGACCGCGTCACTGATGTTGAAAGCCAGTTTTCCGAGATCGGACGTGCTGTCTTGCAGCGTCGCAAGACGCAAGGCCTGCTGGTTTGTCTGGTCGACAACCTGATCGAATGTCGTCCCGAATTCGGCGACAGCTTCCTTGGCTCCGCTGACCTGGTCTTCCGCTTCCGGGTTTCCGGCAACTTCGTGTTCGAGTCTTTGAAGTGCGGTATCAATGCTGGCGATCTCCTGGTGGACCGCGTCGCTCAGTTCCGGTGCCGGATTGTTCAGATAGTCTTCTCTTTTAAGGGAAGTCGACTGAACCCGGCCGGCGACCTGGGCCGCATGGTCGGCAACGACAAAGCTCGATGAAAGGTTCTGGATGGCCACAAACCCGACGGCTCCGACCATCGCGGTCAGCAGCAGCACTGCAAAAAAACCACTACCGACCTTAAATCCGAATTTAAGGTCGACCAAAGTCTTCAATATACGTTTCATTCGATCCCCGCGCGGCTGTAGGAACAGCATTACCCGTTGTCAGTATTCGCAGGAGCAATGAATATTGGGTAAACTAAGGCTCGAGTTGGATATATTGCACAAAAATAGTGCAATCCAAGTATATTGGATACGATATTCAGGTTGCCGAAATAAATTTATCGAATTTATTTATTGGATAGCTGACGTAGAGTTCAAACATGTTGTCCACCGTTGATGTGGATCTCGGCGCCTGTAACATAAGAAGAGTTATTCGAGCATAGATAGAAGATCGTATCCGCGACTTCTTCAGGTAGCCCCAGGCGCCGCAGCGGTATGTCAGCAACGAGTTTTTCCGTTCCAGGTGAAAGGATCGACGTGTCGATCTCTCCCGGTGCGATCGCATTGACGCGTATGCCATGCGGTCCGAAGTCAGCTGCCATCTCGCGGGTGAGGGAGGCCAGGGCGGCTTTCGAGGTTGCATAGGCCGTCCCGGCAAAGGGATGCACATGCATGCCGGCAATCGACGTTACGTTCACAACGGAACCTTTCGCGGCTTTCATTTCCTCAAAAAGTCCCCTTCCCAGGAGAATAGGGCCGAAGAAGTTGACCTGAAAGACCGTTCGCCATTCATGCATTGCGGTATTCAGAGAATTGAGGCGCTGACCTTCCGGACCCTTGGGGCTGATACCGGCATTGTTGACCAGTGCATTCAGTCGCGATCCGTTCGCTTCCAGCCGCTTGCGGATCTCCTGGACTGCATATCCCAGGTTTTCGGGATCTGACAGGTCGACTTGAATGTGATCCTCTGGTCCCATGGGCCAGGGACACTTGTCTGAAAAAGCTTGCCGGGAACAGGTGATCACTCGCCAGTTCTCCGCTGAAAACCGTTTCACGGTCGCATGACCGATGCCACGGCTGGCACCAGTCAACACAAGTGTGGGGCGGGTGTCGGAGGTGTCCTTGCCGCTCATGTAAGATCCTTGCCAGATTACGAGGGATGCAGAAAAAGTTGACTCTTATAGTAGGGTTTCGTTATTGCGCATTAAACCCACAATGCCAATATGACCGGGCAAACGGATCCTGACCGAACCCTACAATGATCATATGCTCCTGTAATGTTCTTTCTGACGAGCAGCTCCGAAAAGCTGCAGAGGAAATGCGCGCCGATCCCAACGGGAAAGTGCCGACACCTGGAGCTGTCTTTCGCCATCTGGGTTGCCGGCCGCGATGTGGGGGTTGTTTTCCGTCGGTTATTGACACCATTCACGATAAGGGGTCAGAAGAGGCAAGGGAAACTGAACCGGCACCCGCGCCTTTGAAACGAACGGCGAGCCGGTGATCTGGAGAGGGTCTGATGAAGGGTGAACCGCAAGTAATCGATTATCTGAACAAGGCTTTGCGGCATGAGTTGACCGCGGTCAGCCAGTACTGGGTCCATGCGCGCCTTCTTGCGGACTGGGGTTTCGGCAAGCTCGCCGACAAGGAACTGGAAGAAGCAGACGAGGAGCGTCAGCACGCCCAGGATCTGATGGATCGGATTATCTTTCTGGAAGGGCTGCCCAACCTGCAGACACTCGATCCGCTGCGTATCGGTCAAAATGTCAAGGAATGCCTGGAAGGTGATCTTGCGGCAGAATATGTCGCCCGCGCTCTCTACCATGAAGCACGCGAAATCTGTCGCGACCTCGGGGACTATGTGTCCATGGCGTTGTTTGAAAAACTCCTCAGCGACGAAGAGAGTCATATCGATTATCTGGAGACCCAGCTCGACCTCATCGAGCGGATCGGCATCGACAACTATTCGCTCCTGCAGGCGAAATCGGCTGACCAGGCCGAATAGGGCCTCAACGTTTCGCGATCGAGATTTGCGGCTGCTGCACCTTGGAGCAGCCGTTGTTGTTTTTGTGGTTGTCCAGAAAATGAACCAATCCGCCGGCCGCAAGCGCATCCTCTTCATCGTGGGTGACCAGGAGCACCGGCAGGTCATTCTTCCTGGCCTGACAGAACACCAGCTCCCGCACTTCTGCCCGACGGGCCTGGTCGAGACTTGAGAACGGTTCGTCAAGCAGTAAAGCCATCGGTTGGGCCAACAGGGTTCTCATCAGCGCAACACGTGTCTGCTGCCCTCCGGAGAGTGTTGCCGGATCCCTGTCTCCAAATCCGTTCAGACCCACATCTTCGAGCGCCTGCCGCGCGATTTCCTTCCTGTGCTGACGTCCCCTGACTCTCGCGGGTATTGCGAACATGAGGTTTTGCATCACCGACATGTGGGGAAAGAGCAAAGGAGATTGAAACATTAGCCCGATGTGCCGTTCCTGGGCTGGCAGATCAGTCAGGTTCTTGCCATTGAGGAAAATTCGCCCTTCGGCATGAAGAGCCGGCTTTAAAAATCCTGCAATGAAATCCAGCAGGCTGGACTTGCCGCTGCCGCTTTCACCCATGATTGTCAGGATATTCCCAGGCGGAATGTGACAATCGATGTCAAGCAGCGGTGCGCCGTCAACATGGATGCTGACAGCTTCCAGGGTCAGACCCGCGCGGTCTAGTGCTTCAGGCATTCAGAACTACCTTTCCAACCGCATGGCGGCACGATTTCGGAACACCAGCGATGGCAGCAGCGCTGCAAGGACAAATCCTGACAGCGGTATGACCAGTTGCAAGAGGGCATATAGAGCGGCAACCTGGCGATTGCCGCCGCTTGCCAGCGCGACACTCTCCGTCGTCACGGTAACGACACGTCCTGCACCGATCATCAGCGTCGGCAGGTATTGGCCGACGGAAACGGCTGCGGCAACCGCAAAAGTCACCAGCACCGGGCGCAGAAGCAACGGCAGCTGCACCTGCCAGAAAATACGAGCCCGCGAAGCGCCGATGGAGGCTGCTGCCTTTGCATACTGCGGGTCGAGCCGGTTCCAGGGATCGCTGAGCGCAAGAAACGCATAAGGGAAAACGAATATCAGGTGCGCAAGCAGGACCGCTTCCATCGTGCCGCTGAGGTCAGCGCCCAGAAACAGTGTCTGCAAACCGAAAAGGAAGCTGATCTGCGGCAGAAGCAGGGGCAGAAAGATGTAAGTGTTCAGCCAGCCGTGTCTTGGTTTCTTGCGAAAGCCGCGCCCCTCGAGCACCCAAAGGGTCAGGGCGGTCGCAATACCGGCGGCAGATATCGCAAGCAACAGGGTTGCCAGCAGGGCAGGGCCACCCGTGCCGAAAGAATCCATCATCCTTGCAAGGCTCCAGCGCTGCGGCAGAACATCTGGAAACCACCAGGATTTCGCCGTCGTCCAGACCACAAGCAGAACGATGGAGACAGTCATGAGTGCAACAACGATCGACATCGCCCAAAGACCCGCCTGCCGAGCTGCAGCGTCCTGCCGTCGCCGGTGGCCACTTTCAAAGCGCGACTTCAGCCAAAGCGTCACGCCACGCTCCAGAAGCAGGTAGACAATCAGCGAGACCCCGCTGACGAAGAGCTGGAGAAGCGCACCTGCGGATGCCATCAGCCTTTTGCTCAGGTCCGGATCGTTCATCCAGCCGATCAGTCGAGGCGCCAGCGGTGGTGGGGTCGTCGGTCCAAGGAGATGCGCCACGTCGACCACGGATGTCGCATAGGCGATGACTGCCAGCATGGGAAGGCGGATAAGCGGATAGATCTGTGGCAATATCACCTTGATGAACGTGCTCATCCGGCCATACCCGAGGCTCGCCCCGGACTTGTAGAAGTCGCGGATATGCGGCCTGTTCAAGGCTGCAAGTGTCATCAGGAAGAGGAAGGGAACTTCCTTTGCAACCAGCCCCAGTGTCATTGCGATACCGGCCTGGTCATTCAGGATCAGGAGATCGGGCGGGCGCGTCCAGCCGGTTGCCCAGGGCGATAAAAGACGTACGAGAAACCCGGAAGGGGCAATGAGAAAGGCGAGCCCGATTGCTGCCGCAGCATGCGGCACAGACAGCAAGGGTGACAGAAATCGGGTCAGCCGCACGAAGGTCCTGGTTCCCGACCAGCCGGCGGTAAACAACAGCACGATTGCCAATGAAAGGATCGACGCAACAAGACCCGTACCGAAACTCAACAAAATGGAAATCTGAATGCCCGGCATGTTGAACAGGGCACGAAAAGGTTCAATTGAAAACGTGCGATAGCCGAGAACCGGCAGATAGCCGAAAGCGGGCAGGATCGTACCGGCGAGACCGGCAAGAACCGGTCCTGCAAGCAGGATCGTAACGAGAACGGTTGCAATGTCCGGTCTGCCGGTTGATTTGGGCAAGGGCCCTCACTCGCTCCCTGAACCGTATCGCTCCGTCCAGGCCTCTTCCAACGCGCTCACCCAGCTCGGGTGCGGTTCCGGCAGAACCGGGCCAAGGTCTTCCGGCGCCAGGATCGCGGGGCCAAGATCCTGGGATGTGAAAAGCGACCGTTCATTCGCCGGCAGTGCGTCGACATTCAGAACAGTCGGATCACCCCAGATTTCAGGCTCCTGTTTCCGTGTCTGGGCCATGGGGCTCAACAGAAAGTTCGCGTAGACCTTCGCCCCCGCCTGGTTGGAGCTGTTGAAGGGAATGGCGACGAAATGAGTGTTGCCGATTGTGCCGCCGTCGAAAACGAAGGTGCGCACGCTATCCGGCAGTTCGCCGTTCGCGATTGCGCCTGATGCATCCCCGGGATTGAATGAAAACGCTATGTCCAGTTCGCCGTCTGCCAGAAGCTGGCGCATGTCGGCGGCATTCTTGGGAAAAGCCCTGCCCTTGCGCCACAAATGCGGATGAAGCTCATCCAGATAGGCGAACAGGGGTGCAACGATTTCGTCGAAACCTGCATCGTCGACCGGTTCGGACAGTACGGTCTTGTCGGGGACCGTATTGACGAGGGCCTGTTTCAGGAAGGTCGTGCCGTAGAAATTGGGCGGCTGGGGATAGGAAAACCGGCCCGGATTGTCCCTGGCAAAATCCATCAACTCCCGAAGGGTCGACGGCGGTGTGTCCAGCCGCGCGCTGTCATACATGAAAACGAGCTTCGCCATTCCCCAGGGGCTTTCCTGCCCGTCGGTCGGCACGGTGAAGTCAACGACCACCGTCGGCTTGTTTTCGACGTCCACATATTGCCAGTTGGGGAGCGTTTGCGCCCAGCCGGGCGCCGCAAGCAGACCATTCGTTTTCATGGAGGCGAAGTTCTCGCCGTTGATCCAGATGAGGTCGACGGCACCGCCGGTTGCCTTTCCGACCGACTTTTCCGCCAGAACCTGCGACACGACGCTCGCCGTGTCACTGATTTTCACATGAACCACGCGAACGCCATAATCGCGCTCCACTTCACGGGCAGCCCACTGGATATAGGCATTGATGCGCGGTTCACCGCCCCATGCGTGGAAATAGACGGTCTCGCCCTTTGCATCATCGAGAATCGTCTGCCAGTCCTGCCCCTGAGCGTTCACTGAAAAAGTGGCCAATAACATAGCGAAAATGCCTGTTCCGGCAGCAAGCAGTCGGTTCATCCTGGTCCTCGATTCAAGACATGATCTGTGACCGTCCCATCGCGCAGGCTGTGTGACACGGTCAAGACAACGCTTCGTGAATGAAATATGCACACCCTGTTCATCAGGTCGGGGCGGTCGCCCGCCAACAGGCGCAGGTCTGGGCGAGTCAGGTCCCGCGACGCTTTGCTCGCCGGGTCGCGTCGGCCAGGGTAGGATCATCTGGCCACGGGTGCTTCGGATAGCGTCCCTTCATGTCGGCCTTCACGTCTTTCCAGGAGCCCGCCCAGAATCCCGGAAGATCCCTTGTGATCTGGATCGGCCGTTGCGCAGGTGACAGCAATTCCAGGATCAGCGGAAGCTTGCCGTCGCAGACGCTAGGATGAATTGTCAGTCCAAAGAGTTCCTGGACACGGATCGAAAGCGACGGGCCGGCGGCAGCGCCATAGTCTATCGGAACTTTGCTGCCCGTTGGCGCAGTGAAGTGGGAGGGTGCAAGCGCATCGAGTTTCGCGGCAGCATCAAAGGGCAGGAGGCCTGCAAGTGCGTTGCCGAGGAGAGCGGCATTCACACTTGCGAGACTTGTCAGGCCAGACAGATAGGGTTGCAACCAGTCATCAAGCGTGCCGGTCAGGTGTTGATCGGAAAGGTCGGGCAGGTCATCCGCACCGTTTTCACGAGAGTATGCGACCCGCTTGCGCAGCCGTTGCTGGTCCTTGCTCCACGGCAAACGGGACGTCCCTCTGCGCCTGATCTCATTGATCAGGGCTCTTTCGACCGCAGCGGGATCTGCCGACCTGATTGATGTCGACTGAAGTTCCACGGCCTTGTAGCGGACGACACGGCGGGCCTTGAGAGCACCTTCTCCGGTCAGCTGGACCTCGTCCTCCTCAACGATGTCACTGGCAAAAAGCTCTTCGATCTCACTCCGTGTGATGGGAGCGCAAAGCTGGACCCGGCCATTCGCCGCCTTTCCCTGTACTTCCGCAATCGCCAGGAATTCAGCGTCTGCGAGCGCGTTTTCGCGCTCCAGTTCCGCGCCTCGGCCATTGGCGAGACGGAATCTTCCGATCTGGCCACGCGCCTGGGCGACACGGTCCGGATAGGCGAGAGCCAACAATATTCCTGCGCTTTCGATTTCAACTCCGGTGCCATTGCCACCGGCCTGTTTGAGCCACCTTGAAGCGAGCGCGCGGCCATCCTTTGCACGTTGGCTCTTTTCGTTCCGGACAGCCCGCAAGCGTGCGCGCAGATCCGGGTCACGGCCACCGAGACCGGGTTCGGACAGGAGCAGTGCGATCAGGGCTGCGGTATATCCGAGACCCCGATCGGCACCTTCAATCACCATGTGCGCAAGGCGGGGGTGCAGCGGCAGACTGGAGAGTGCTTTTCCCTGCCTCGTCAGATGACCGGCCGCATCGAGCGCACCGAGATCCGCCAGGAGTGATTTGGCCTCTTTCCAGGCGGCTGAGGGAGGCGGGTCGGCGAAAGTGAGGCTTGTCGGGTCGAGCGTGCCCCAGGTCGCCAGATCCAGAACGAGACCTGTGAGATCCGCTTCGAGGATTTCAGGTGCTTCGGCTGCAGGGAGGGCGACAGTCTGAGCCTCGTCCCAAAGCCGATAGCAAACGCCGGGTTCCGTCCGTCCCGCGCGGCCTCTTCGCTGGTCCGCGGAGGCACGCGATACACGCACTGTTTCAAGCCGGGTGAGGCCCGTTTGCGGTTCGAATTTCGGAACGCGTGCTAGACCGCAATCGATGACAACGCACACGCCTTCGATGGTCAGGGATGTCTGAGCGATCGAACTGGCAAGCACGATCTTCCGGGTGCCGTCTTCTGCCGGTCTGATGGCGGCGTCCTGCGCTTTTGCGTCGAGACCGCCGTAGAGGGGTGCAACCTGGCAATTGGCGGGCAATCGGCCGGAGAGAATGTCGGCCGTGCGCCTGATCTCTCCCTGGCCCGGCAGAAACACAAGCAGCGAGCCAGTCTCCTCACTGACAGCCTGCCGGATTGCGCGCACGGCCTGCGGTTCGATCCGGTCCTTCGGATCACGTCCGAGATATTTCGTTTCGACCGGAAAACTGCGTCCCTGACATTCCAGAACGGGAGCATCGCCAAGCAGTTTCGAAATACTTGCAGCATCCAGTGTTGCGGACATCGGGAGAAGCCGCAGGTCTTCCCGCAAGGCGGACTGAACATCAAGCGCAAGAGCAAGCCCGAGATCGCCATCAAGGGACCGTTCATGAAACTCGTCGAACAGGATGGCCGCAATCCCGGAAAGCTCGGGATCGTCGAGTATGAGGCGCGTGAACACCCCCTCCGTAATGACCTCGATACGTGTCCTGGAACTGACCCTGGTCTCCATGCGAACACGGTAGCCGACGGTTTCGCCGGGCTTTTCGCCAAGTTCGCTCGCCATTCGGCGTGCGGCTGCGCGGGCGGCGAGCCGGCGTGGTTCCAGCACCAGGATCTTGCCGTCCTTTCGCCATTTGGCATCAAGCAGGGCAAGCGGGACGCGCGTTGTTTTGCCTGCGCCGGGTTCGGCCACGAGAACCGCATTGGTGCCGGCGTCCAGCGTCCTGAGCAGGTCCGGCAGAACGCCGTCAATGGGAAGTGGTGTTCCAAAGGCGCGGCGCACGGTCATTTCCGCCGGTTCAGCCCGTCGCGGCGACGCGGCCGGACGTCCACTGGCGCCCGTGCATGTCAACCGCAAAGGTGTCTGGCGACCGGGCAAAGGAAGCAAGACCTTCCAGGGCCGGATCCGGGTGTCGGACGATGAAAGTCGGGATTTTGGCCATGAGGGTCTCATGGGGTGCTTTCGCCTCGAAGGCGGCCCGGAAACCGTCATCGGTCAGGAAACGTGTGATCCTCGGTGTTATGCCACCGGTGAGATAAACTCCGCCCCGGGCAAGAACGGTCAATGCGAAGTCGCCTGCCACGCGACCGAGGCATCGAGCAAACACTTCCAGTGTCTTGACGGCAATCGGGTCGTTGCCGTCCGCAGCCTGGGTGATACTTGCCGGTGTCTCGAACCGGCGCTCGGCATTCATCCAGACTGCGACGGCCCGCGCAAGACGGGGCAGTCCTGTTCCACTGAGGAGTTGTTCAGCGCCTATGCGTCCGCCGACCTGCTCGATATGCGGCCAGATATCCATGTCTTCCCGGGTCACGGGGCCAAGTTCCACATGACCGCCTTCGCCCGGTACCGGAACCCAGGTATCGGACGCAAAGATCATGGCAGCCGCCCCGAGACCGGTTCCCGGTCCCAGCACGAATTTCGCGCTGTCTTTGCGCACGGCGCCCTTTCCGACCTGTTCGACATCCGTGCCGCTGTAGCCTGGCAAAGCGAGCGCTTGCGCTTCGAAGTCATTCAGGACAATGACCTCATCCAGCCCGAGGTCGGCGATCATCTTCAGGGGTTCGATAACCCAGGCGGCGTTGGTGAGCGGTATGGCATCGCCCGTAACCGGCCCGGCAACAGCTATGATCGCTGTTCTGGGTTTGATTTCAGTTTCGGGCAGGACAACCTGGCGGACGGCGGACGAGATATCGGAATGCCCAGCCGTCGCGGTCTTGCCACACATGCGGGTCGGTGCGTTGGCGTGGTCGACCAGCGCAAAGCGAGCGTTGGTTCCGCCGATATCGGCAACCAGAACCGGATAGGCAAATGATTTGGAATGATCGGAAAAACTCATGATGCAGTCGAACCAACCTCGGGCGTATCTGACGTTGTACCAAGCCCCTTCAATCGCGCGGACCGCAGGAGTATTTCCGCAGTGGATACGTTCAGCGCCATCGGAATATCGTAAACGATTGCAAGGCGCATCAAGGCTTTGACATCTACATCGTGCGGCAGGGGTGACATGGGGTCAGCGAAAAAGATCAGCCCCTGCAGCTTTCCCTCCGCGATCAGGGCGCCGATCTGCTGGTCGCCACCCAGCGGCCCGCTCTTGAGGCGGGTGAGGGAGAGTTCCGGACAGGCATCCAGGACGCGTCCTCCCGTGGTCCCGGTTCCGACCAGATCATATGCTGCCAGTTTGTCCCGATGGCCCCTGGCGAACTCAACCATAACGTCTTTCTTGGCGTCATGGGCGATAAGCGCGAGCGTGGGTATTTCGGACATGCAGATCCTCATTGCGATATGACAGACGGCGGGTTGGTATTAGCCGCAAAGACACGTCAGCGCAAAGGGCGATGTGCAAAAGACGATGTGAAATCACCGAACCGGTTCAGTCGGACGGTGCTGTCGCTGGCCGCCAGAAACAAAAAAACCGTGTTCCAAGCCGGAACACGGTCAATCAAAGAAAGAAACGTGGCCCGGTCAGTCGAAAAGGTTGCATCGCACGGGTTCACGGGCCGAAACACGCTGGAAATAGGGGTCGGGTTCATTCAGGTGCAGTCCGGCGATTTCGAGGACGAGTTTCATGCGGATAGCATCTGCAAATCCTTCCTTGGAGCGAACGGGAATTGCAAATGAACCCGGTCCACCGATCACGCAATCCTCGTAGTAGTGATCAAGGTTGAGCATCGCCTGCCAGGTGTTCTTGTTCGACTTCATCATCAGGGGAAGCCCGTTTATGGTCACGCCCGAGGCAATCATCCGGTCGCGCATTTCCGTAACCGAGCCTCCCTGGTTGTTCGGCCCGTCGCCGGATATGTCGATCACGCGCCGCAGGCCCATGTACTTGTTGTTCTCAACCAGTTCGACCGATTTCTGCAGGGCGGATGCAATCGATGTGCGCTGCACCTGGCGCAGCGGAGCTTCGGCGATTTTGGAAGCGAAATGGGACGCAGACGCGGCGTCCTGAACGATTGTCCAATTGGCGACGATGAAATGTTCGTCGACACCGCCCCATTCCATGTAGGTGACGGCGACACGGCCGATCGGGCCAACCTGGATTGCGTCGAGAAATTCCCTCGAAGTCAGGGCCGAAACGTAACCGGCGCGCTGAATTTCCTGCTCTTCAGTATCCATGGATTGTGAGATGTCGACGGCCAGGACGAGTTCGACGTCCACTTCGTTGGCCGGATCGTAGGTGTATTGCGCGGCGGCAGCCAGTGCCGGCCGGTAGTCCCGGGCTTGCGTGGGGGCGGTACTCACAAAGGCCGCACCTAATAGGGACAGTATTGTTGCTACTGCAAGTGCACAGTCTTTCGTTATGTCGAGACGCATGGTTTTCTCCTTTTCAGCCTTTCGGCTGAGGTGCCACGTCTCCCCAGTTTTTATTTTATTGTTCTGTTACTCGTCTTTTTGATCCTTGTGATTTCTACGCAGGCATCAGAAATGCCATGAAATAGTCTGAGATTTTACTTTGCAAACTACGTGCCAAGGGTACCGGAATTCAATTTATCTGGCAAAATCAAATGTGCACGGAGTGCGTATATTCCACAGATAGGAAATATCTGCCGGATTGCTAGGCAATTATTGCCTATTTGGGTCACGATTCTGACATCAACCGGCAAAAATTGCCGTGCCGCCAGGTTGCCAATGTGGACCATGCCTGCGGTGAAATGCAGCAAAATGCCCAAAATTCGGACGTTTTGTGGGTTGACGGATACGCCCTTGCTGGGCATGATCTGAAGAAATTCTCACTAGATGAAGAATTTTTCAGCGCATATAGCGAAGTATGCGCGACAATGAAAAGCTCCACCAAGGAGCGGTGTATCGTTGGTCGGAGCCGCATCGGCTGCGCCAACCAGAGGGGAAGGTGCTGACGCAGTATGCAGACGCGCGAAGACGACTGGACATCTTACATGGCCATCCGGGCGGCCTGGCTGTCGTTCGTGGGCGGCCGCACGCAAGGTGAGATCGCATCCCAATTGGGTGTGTCTCCGGCAAAGGTGCATCGTCTCATTGCCCACGCCCAAAAGGCAGGTTACGTGAAGTTCCAGGTTGACGGCAGGCCAATGGAATGTCTGCAGCTGGAAAAGGAACTTTCTCACTATTTCAGCCTGACCAACTGCATCATAGCACCCGATCTCGGCGGCGGAGATGATGAAGCTGTCCTGCGTGCGATTGCGGTTTCAGCGTCGCAGTTTCTCACTGGCCTGCTAACGGGTGCACACGTCACACGGTTGGGTGTCGGCATGGGTCGGACATTGACGGCGGCGGTAGAATCGCTGCCGAAGACGGCGCGGTCCGATCTCGAAATCATGTCGATCTGTGGATCGCTCACCCGCACTCTTGCTGCCAACCCATATGACATCGTCCAGAAAATGCAGGAGAGAACCGGCGGCATCGGTTATTACCTTCCTGTTCCCTATTTTGCGGAGAACCTGGACGAGAAGGCGATGTTCCTGACACAGCGGAGCGTGCAGGACCTGATGGCGCGCGCGCGCCAGTCCGATGCGTTTCTCATTGGCATCGGTTCGGTTGAGAATGAGGGGCATCTGGTTCAGCGCGGCATGATTTCAAAGCAGGAACAGGAAGAATTGATGTCTTGCGGGGCGGTCTGTGATTTGATGGGCCGCTTTTTGACGATTGAAGGAGAACTGGCTCCCGATCCGCTCGGCGATTGTGCCGTCGGTCTGCACTTTGACGAAGTGCGCGGGCGCCGCGTGATTGCGCTGGTGGGTGGCGAGAGCAAGGTGGATGCCACGCTTGCTGCACTACGTACCGGTGTCATTACCGATCTGGTGGCAGACGAGACCCTCGCGAGGGCTCTGAGTTCGCGGGTCGGATTGCAACTGGCACAGTCCGCATGAAGCGGCTGGGTCACGAGGGGAAACGGGCCGGTCAGATAAGACAGGCCCCCGCATGTCGGAGGACATATACGTGAAAAAGTTTCTAACCATCGGCACGGCGCTTGCCGGACTGGCCTTTTCCATCGCGAGTGCACAAGCAGCCGATATCAAGCCCGCCGTGCTATACGATCTGGGCGGTCGGAATGACGAATCGTTCAACCAGGCAGCTTTCACCGGAGCCGAGAAGTTCAAGGCCGACTACGGCGTTGAATTCCGTGATTTCGAAATTCAGAACGACGCTCAGCGTGAACAGGCTTTGCGCAACTTTGCCAAGCGCGGCATGAACCCGATCGTGGCTATCGGCTTCTCGCAGGCCAATGCGGTTGAGAAGGTTGCAAAGGAATTCCCCGATACACAGTTCGCGATTGTCGACATGGTCGTCGATCTGCCGAACGTCCGCTCGATCCTGTTCAAGGAACATGAAGGGTCCTACATCGTCGGCATGCTTGCCGCGATGGCTTCCGAAACCGGGAAGGTCGGTTTTGTCGGCGGGATGGACATTCCATTGATCCGCAAGTTCGCCTGCGGCTACAAGCAGGGCGTAATGGCCGTGCAGTCGGATGCGGAAGTGTTTGAAAACATGACCGGCACAACCGGCGCCGCCTGGAACGATCCGGTCAAGGGCGGAGAGTTGGCCAAGTCGCAGTTCGATCGTGGCGCGGATGTTGTCTACCACGCGGCAGGCGGCACCGGCATTGGTGTTCTCCAGGCTGCAGCCGATGCAGGTAAACTCGGCATCGGCGTCGACAGCAATCAGAACGGCCTGCACCCGGGATCCGTGCTGACATCCATGCTGAAGCGTGTCGACATCGCCGTCTTCCAGGCGTTTGAAGATGCCAAGAACGATAACTGGTCTTCCGGCTTCGAGGTTCTCGGCCTGCAGGAAGGTGGCGTTGACTGGGCACTCGACGCCAACAACGCGGAACTCGTTAACGACGAGATGAAGGCGGCCGTCGAAGAAGCCACCCAGAAAATCATCTCCGGCGAAGTTGTTGTCCATGACTACATGGCCGATGAATCCTGCCCGGGCTAAGTGACGGCCAGACCACTGCAGCCTCCGCGCATGGGCGCGGAGGTTTCCCATAATATGTTCTAGCCAGTTGGGGGACCGGATGTTCCGTCTGAGCTCAAGCGCCTGCGCAGCGATATTCGTTGCCGCGCTCTCTGCCACGGCTGCCTGCGCCGACCCGGCCATCGTCTACTCCGTTGGTGGTAAGTTCGACGGCTCATTCAACGAGAGCGCCTTTGCCGGCGTGAAACGGTACATGGAAGAGACCGGCGAGAATGTCAGGGAATTCGAACTGGAACGCGACGCCCAAAGTCTGCAGGCGTTGCGCAATTTTGCAAGCAGGGGCAATGCACCTGTCATCGCGATAGGCTTCAACCAGGCCAACGCCCTGAAGCAGGCGGCAGAGGCTTTTCCAAATTCCGACTTTGCGATCGTCGACATGGTGGTCGATCAGCCTAACGTGCGTTCCTATGTCTTCAAGGAGCACGAAGGTGCCTATATCGGCGGCCTGCTCGCCGCGATGGCTTCGGAGTCTGGCACTGTCGGTTTTGTCGGGGGCATGGACATCCCGATCATTCAGAGATTTCTCTGCGGCTACAAACAGGGTGCCTTGTCGGCCGACCCTGACATCAAGGTGCTGTTCAACATGACCGGCGACACGCCTGCCGCGTTTGCCAATCCGGTTCGTGGAGGCGAATTGGCAACTGCTCAGATCAAACGCGGTGCTGATGTGGTGCTTCAGGCAGCGGGTGGCACCGGGCTTGGCGTGTTGCAGGCTGCCGCGGATGCGGGCGTGCTGGGCATCGGGACGGATAGCAACCAGAATGGACTGCACAAGGGCAAGGTTCTGACGTCGATCCGCAAACGCGTCGACAACGCCGTGTTTGACAGCTTCAATTCTGCCCGGGAAGGCTCGTTTTCGCCGGGTATTCAAGTCCTTGGCCTTGCGGAAGGTGGTATGGACTGGGTTCTGGACGAGAACAACAGGCCATTGATTTCCGATGAAATGAAAACTGCGGCCGATGCGGCAGTTGCCGGAATATCAGACGGAACCATCAAGGTTCATGATGTCATCAGTGACGGAGTGTGCCCATACTGAGGTACGTTTGCGGCGATGGGCAAACAGAAATGAAAAGCAAACTACGTCGGGCCTGGGGGACGGCATGAGCGAAATTCCGGCAATTGAGCTGCGCAAGATCAACAAGAGTTTTGGACCGGTTCATGCCAACAAGGACATTGATCTTGTTGTGAAAAAAGGGTCCATCCACGGGATCATAGGAGAAAATGGCGCGGGCAAGTCGACGCTCATGTCAATTCTCTACGGGTTCTATCATGCTGATGACGGCGACATAATCATCAAAGGCAAGAAAGTGACGATCGCGGACTCCAAGGCCGCCATCGGCATGGGGATCGGCATGGTTCACCAGCATTTCATGCTGGTCGACAATTTTTCGGTTCTGGAAAACGTGGTTCTCGGCGCGGAGGACAGTGCGCTGCTGGCAGGCGGGCTGTCGCGTGCGCGCACCGAATTGAAGCGTCTGGAAGAAGAATATGAGCTGCGCGTCGACCCGGAGGCCCTCATTCAGGATCTGCCCGTCGGTCTGCAGCAACGTGTTGAAATATTGAAAGCACTCTACCGCAGTGCCGAGGTTTTGATCCTTGACGAACCGACCGGTGTTCTCACACCGGCAGAGGCGGACCATCTGTTCAAGATCCTCGACGTTCTCAAGAATCAGGGAAAGACTGTCCTGTTGATTACGCACAAGCTGCGCGAAATCATGGCTGTCACCGACACGGTGTCCGTCATGCGCCGCGGCGAGATGGTGGCGACCAGGGAGACGGGGAACACCTCCATGGAAGAACTGGCCGAGTTGATGGTTGGCCGGTCGGTTCTGCTGCGTGTCGACAAGGAGCCGGCGCAACCGGAAGCGCCGGTCATGGAAGTTGAAAATCTCACGGTCACTGACAGCCGTGGTGTCCAGGTTGTCAAGGATGTGAGCCTTTCGGTCCGGGCCGGCGAAATTGTCGGCATCGCCGGAGTGTCGGGCAATGGACAGTCCGAACTGCTGGAGACACTGTCCGGCATTCGCCGCGCCACAAGCGGAACGCTAAAAATCCATGGTGAAAGCATAGATCTTGGCACCAGCACACTTGATGCTGCGGACATGCGCAAGAAAAACATGGGCCACGTGCCGGAAGACCGGCACCGTATGGGCCTGATCAACAGCTTCACCGAATACGAGAATTCCATTCTTGGTTATCACCGCGACCCCGCCTATTCCCGGGGCTTGCTGATGGACCTGGCGGCGATCAAGAAAAACGCGGTCGCCGAGATCGAGAAATACGATATCCGACCACCCAATCCGATGCTCAAGACGGCGAATTTCTCCGGTGGCAACCAGCAGAAAATTGTTCTGGCACGGGAGATAGAGCGGGACCCGGAGGTATTGTTGATCGGTCAGCCGACACGCGGTGTCGACATTGGTGCAATTGAGTTTATTCACCGGCGGATCGTTGAACTGCGCGATGCAGGCAAGGGCATTTTGCTTGTTTCGGTGGAACTCGACGAAATCCGTGCGCTGTCGGACAGGGTTCTGGTGATGTTTGATGGCAAGATTGTCGGAGAGCGGGGGAGCAACGCTGATGAGGGCGAACTCGGCCTGCTCATGGCAGGTGTCGAAGACAATCGCATGACAGCTGAAGGAGGCGTCCAATGAGTGGCGGTCAACTTCCGCGCTGGGTCGATCTCGGCCTAATCCCCTTCCTGAATCTTTCAGCTGCCTTTCTGGTATCCGGACTGGTCGTTATCCTGATCGGGGAAAATCCGCTGGACGCCGTCAAGGTCCTCCTCTGGGGGTCGCTCGGTTATGCCGAGGGCTTCGGGTTCACGCTGTTTTATGCGACCAACTTCATTTTCACCGGCCTTGCTGTCGCGGTCGCCTTTCACGCAGGTCTGTTCAACATCGGCGGTGAAGGGCAGGCTTATGTCGGTGGCCTCGGGGTTGCGTTCGCCTGCCTGGCGCTCGACCAGTACGTACCCTGGTACGTGACATTGCCATTCGCGATCCTTGGATCGGCTGCGATGGGAGCAGCCTGGGCTTTCATTCCGGCCTGGTTGCAGGCCAAGCGCGGCAGCCACGTGGTTATCACCACCATCATGTTCAACTACATTTCGTTTTCGTTCATGGTGTACCTGCTGGGCAATGTCCTGAAGAAGCCGGGCTCCATGCAGAACGAGACCCGGACCTTTGAAGATGGCGGCCGGCTGCCGTTTCTGAACGACGTTTTCCCGTCCTTCGGCTTCGGCTATGCGCCGGTGAACCTGTCCTTGTTCGTGGCTCTGGCTGCCTGTGTGGCCGTCTGGTTCCTGATCTGGCGCACGAAACTCGGTTATGAAATCAGGTCCTTCGGCGCCAACGCCACGGCGGCCGTCTATGCCGGGATTTCACCGGTGCGCATCATCGTTGTCACGATGCTGATATCCGGCGGTCTCGCGGGCATGATGGCAATCAACGAAATCATGGGCTCGCAACACCGGTTGTTGATCGATTTCGTCACCGGTTACGGCTTTGTCGGTATCGCGGTCGCTCTCATGGGGCGCGCCCATCCTGTCGGCATCATCCTGGCGGCCGTGCTGTTCGGCATGCTCTACCAGGGCGGCGCGGAACTCTCGTTTGAAATGCCGAACATCACCCGCGACATGATCATCGTCATCCAGGGTCTTGTCATTCTGTTTGCAGGGGCGCTTGAACACATGTTCCGGCCGGCGATTGTCAGGTTCTTCACGCCCTCCCAGGCCCTTGCCGCGAAGGAGGCGTGATCATGTTCGAGACAATCATTTTGATGATGGACGCAACAATCCGCGTGTCGACGCCTTTGCTGCTGGCCTGCCTTGCGGGGCTCTATTCCGAACGTTCGGGTGTTGTTGACATCGGACTTGAAGGCAAGATGCTCGGTGCGGCATTCGGCGCAGGAGCGGTTGCCTACATCACCGCCAACGCCTGGCTGGGTCTTCTGGCCGGGATTTCGGTCTCCGTTCTGCTCAGCCTTCTGCATGGATTTGCGTCGATTTCAAACCGGGGCAACCAGATTGTCTCTGGCGTTGCCATCAATTTTCTGGCTGCCGGGCTGACAGCGCTCCTGGGGCAAACCTGGTTCCGCCAGGGGGGAAGAACTCCGTCTTTGCCCGACGGAGGACGTTTTACCGAAATCGTGTGGCCGTTTGCGGAACAGGTCCGCAATATTCCGATCATCGGCCCGTTCTATGCAGAAGTTTTGTCGGGGCACAAGATTCTCGTCTACGTCGCCTTTCTTGCCGTTCCGCTGACCTGGTGGATCCTGTTCCGAACCCGCTTTGGCCTGCGCCTGCGTGCAGTGGGCGAAAACCCGGCCGCCGTTGACACCGCGGGCATCTCGGTTGTCTGGATGCGGTATCGCGCCGTCATTGCGTGCGGCATCCTCTGCGGTGTTGCGGGATCCTATCTCTCGATCGCTGTTGGCTCGGGCTTTGGCGTCAACATGACGGCCGGTCAGGGTTTCATGGCACTGGCGGCGCTAATCTTTGCGAAGTGGAAGCCGGTCAGTGCAATGTTTACCTGTCTGCTGTTCGGTTTTCTTGATGCGGCTGGCACCCGGTTGCAAGGCGTTGAAATCTGGCTGATCGGTGAAGTCCCCCTGCAGGTGTTTCAGGCGCTGCCCTATGTCCTCACCGTCGTCCTGCTTGCCGGCTTCATTGGCAAGGCGATCCCGCCGAAGGCAGCGGGCATTCCCTATCTGAAGGAGCGCTCATGAGCGATTTGAACGCATTGTTCGAGGCGGCCAAATCTGTTCGCGAAAAGGCTTATGCGCCCTATTCGAACTTTCTGGTAGGGGCAGCGTTCCGCACGCCGGACGGGTCAGTTTTTACCGGCTGCAACGTTGAAAACGCCTCTTATCCGGTCAGTGTCTGCGCCGAAGGTGGTGCGGTCAGCGCCATGATTGCTGCGGGTCACCGCGAGATTGAGGAAGCGGTTGTTGTCGGCGACGCCGCACTTTGCACACCTTGCGGCATCTGCCGTCAGCGTTTCGCCGAATTCGGCGCAGACAATCTCGTTGTTCATATCGCCGATCTGAATGGCATCAAGCGCAGTTTCACGCTCGAGGAGCTGTTGCCTGCCGCATTTGAACTTGAAGACAGGAAGGACTGACCCTCAATGAGTGGTTACGGCCGTGAATGCGCGGACATCGTCCGCGCAGCCCGCAAGGGTTCCTACAAAATTGGCATGATTCTCGGCTCGGGGCTTGGAGCCCTGGCGGAAGAGGTCGAGGATGCCGTTCGCATTCCTTACGCACACCTGACAGAGTTTCCGGTGTCCACGGTAACATCCCACTCCAGCGAGCTTGTCGCCGGAATGCTGGCCGGTGTACCGGTGGTGATCCTGTCCGGGCGCGCGCACTACTATGAAAGCGGTAATCCGACGGTCATGCGCACGCCGGTTGAAACATTGAAGGAACTCGGCTGTGAGGTTCTGCTCGCGACCAACGCTGCGGGATCCCTGCGCGAAGAAGTTGCGCCCGGGTCGCCGATGCTGATCTCTGATCACATCAACTGGTCCGGCAAGAACCCGCTGATCGGGGAAGAGGACGAAAAACGCTTCCTTGATCTCAGCGCGGCCTACGATCCGGAGCTGCAGGCCGTTATGAAGAAGGTCGCAGCGGAAACCGGTGATCCGGTCGCGGACGGGATCTACATGTGGTTCTCCGGCCCATCCTTCGAAACGCCTGCGGAAATCCGTTTGGCAAAGAAACTTGGTGCGGACGCAGTCGGCATGTCAACGGTGCCGGAGGTCATCATCGCACGCTTCCTGGGCCTCAGGGTCGCGGCGCTTTCGATCATCACCAACTATGGCGCCGGACTGCAGACCCATGCTCTGTCCCATGATGAGACCAAGACCATGGCTTTGATGGGCATGGAACGGATGAAACAGCTCGTAAGGGCCTTTGTGAAGGAGATCGGTCAATGAGCGATATGATCGAAATTGCAGCGCGTGCCCTCGGGCTCGTGGACCTGACCAACCTGAATGACGACTGCACTGCTGAAGACGTCAGCAGTTTGACGGATCGGACCGTGACCGACCACGGTTCCGTGGCCGCTGTGTGCGTCTGGCCTCGCTTTGTTGCACAGGCTGCGAAGGAATTGACCGGAACGGGTGTCAAGGTTGCCACGGTCGTCAACTTTCCGGACGGCGGCGAAGACACGGACGCCGTTGTTGCCGAGACTGAGAAGGCGCTCGCAGACAGAGCCAACGAGATCGACCTGGTCATGCCTTACAAGGCTTTCTGCGAAGGCCGGAAGGGCTTTGCCGAGGAGCAGATCATCCGCGTGAAAGCGGCGATCCCGGAGCCGGCTATTTTAAAAGTCATTCTGGAAACCGGTGAAATCAAGGATCCGCTTTTGATCCACGCCGCATCCAATGTGGCGATCGCTGCCGGAGCAGATTTCATCAAGACCTCCACGGGTAAGGTTGCAGTCAACGCCACTTTGGAAGCCGCCGAGATCATGCTGACGGCGATTGAAGAAGCGCGCCGGGACGATGCGGAACGGGTTATCGGCTTCAAACCGGCCGGCGGTATCAAGACAGCTGAAGATGCGGCCGCATATCTTGCGCTGGCCGACAGGATCATGGGTCACAACTGGGTGTCGGCGACAACGTTCCGGTTTGGCGCAAGTGGCTTGCTGGACTCTCTGATTTCCACCATCGAGGGTCAGGAAATCGTTGACCATTCCCACCACGGCTATTGAGACGGCGTCAAAAAGGACAAGAAGAATGTTGCCGCAGGAACTCATTCGCAAGAAACGCGACGGTGGAACGTTGGACGCCGAAGAAATTGCATTCTTCGTTCGTGGGCTCGCAGATGGCTCGGTCACCGAAGGGCAGGTTTCCGCGCTTGCCATGGCCGTGTTCTTCAAGGGGCTCACGGTCGAGGAACGGGTTGCGCTGACCCTGGCCATGCGTGACAGCGGTGACGTAATGGACTGGATGGAAGTCGACGCGCCAATTCTGGACAAGCATTCGACCGGCGGTGTCGGTGACAATGTTTCTCTCATGTTGGCTCCGGCGCTTGCTGCCTGCGGCGCTGCCGTTCCGATGATTTCCGGACGTGGCCTCGGTCATACCGGCGGTACGCTTGACAAGTTCGACAGCATCCCGGGCTACCAGACGCAGCCGGACAATCTTCTTTTCAAGAAGGTGGTCCGCGATATCGGGTGCGCTGTCATTGGCCAGACCGGCAATCTTGCACCAGCGGACAAGCGTTTTTATGCGATCAGGGACGTAACGGCGACTGTCGAAAGCATCGATCTCATCACGGCATCCATTCTTTCAAAGAAACTGGCTGCCGGGCTCCAGGGTCTGGTGCTGGATGTCAAATGGGGATCAGGTGCTTTTATGGCGTCTCTGGAAGAGGCCCGGGCTCTTGCTGAAAGCCTGGTTCTGGTTGCCAACGGCGCTGGTCTCAAGACGACTGCACTCCTGACCGACATGAACGAGCCACTTGCGTCGGCTGCGGGCAACGCGGTCGAAATGCAGAATGCAGTCGATTTTCTGAAAGGCACAGCAGTGGACAACCGCCTCTGGGATGTCACCGTTGCACAGGGTGGCGAATTGCTGGCGTCCGGGGGCATCGCACCCACCGCCGAAGCGGGTGCTGAAATGATGCGTGAAGCCTTTGACAGCGGCAAGGCCGCAGAGAAATTCGCGCAGATGGTCCACGCGCTTGGCGGTCCGGTCGACTTCCTGGAAAAATGCGAGGTCTATCTTGCAAAGGCGCCGGTCCAGGCTCCGGTATATGCCGAAATGGAGGGTGTTGTGACCGCGGTTGATGCACGCGCTGTCGGCGTTGCTGTGGTGGCACTAGGCGGTGGACGCCGGGCCGCGGCCGACGTGATCGATCCTTCTGTCGGCCTGACGGATCTGGCCGGTATCGGCAACACCGTGGATTCGGACGCTCCACTTGCCATTGTTCACGCGCGTTCGGAGCAAGAAGCCGAAACAGCAGCAGTAGCTGTTCGAAACGCCTACACAATCGGTGCGGCGATGGACGTTGCAGACAACCCGAGCATTGTCGGCCGCATCGCTCCTTGAACAGGTATGCCGGGACTTCGGTCCCGGCGGTTTTCCGGTCCGGAGGACCGGCAACAAACAGATTTGTGGAGAAACCCATGCCTCGTGCAATCCTGTGCGTTCTGGACAGTTTCGGCATTGGCGGTGCCACGGATGCGGACGCCTTCGGCGATGCCGGGTCCGATACACTCGGCCATATCGCCGAGCACTGCGCGGACGGTAGGGGCGACAGGGAAGGGCTGCGCAGCGGTCCCTTGTCAGTGCCCAACATGGATCGGCTCGGACTTGGGGCTGCGGGGCGTCTTTCAACCGGAAAGGCTATTCCCGGCCTGGATTTTCCGGGAGATCCAGATGGTCTCTGGGGATATGCTGCTGAAGTCTCGCACGGCAAGGATACTCCGTCCGGTCACTGGGAGATCGCCGGTGTTCCCGTGCGCTTCGACTGGGGCTATTTCCCGGAAACAATTCCGGCTTTTCCGAAGGAACTTGTCGCAAAGATCAGCGAAGCCGCAGGGTTGGACGGAATTCTCGGTGACAAACATGCATCTGGAACCGAGATCATCGCAGAACTTGGCGAGGAACATGTCAGGACAGGCAAACCGATCTTTTATACCTCTGCGGATTCCGTCATCCAGATTGCGGCACATGAAGGACATTTCGGTCTGGAGAGGCTCCTGAAGCTCTGCGAAACAGCTCGTGAATTTGCCGACCCCTACAATATTGGCCGTGTCATTGCCCGCCCGTTTGACGGCGAGTCGTCCGAAACGTTCCGACGCACCGCCAACCGGCGCGATTACTCCGTCCTGCCGCCTGAACCGACTTTGCTGGATCGCCTGAGTGATGCCGGGAGAACGGTCATAGGTGTCGGCAAGATTTCGGACATCTTTGCGCATCAGGGTGTGGCCAGGGTTTTGAAGGGGGCAGGCAACGATCAACTCTTCGATCGGACCCTCGAAGCGATGGAGATGGCACAAGACGGCGATCTGGTCTTTTCCAACTTCATCGATTTCGATTCGCTATATGGGCATCGGCGTGACGTTCCGGGCTATGCGGCTGCCCTGGAACACTTCGACCGGCGGTTGCCGGAAATGATCAACAGAATGCGGGCGGGAGATCTGCTTGTTCTGACAGCTGATCACGGCTGTGATCCAACCTGGAAGGGAACCGACCATACTCGGGAAAATGTTCCGGTGATTGCGACCGGCCCGGGCATTGCGGGGAAAAGCGTCGGTGGTAGAAAAACCTATGCGGATATCGGCGAGAGTGTTGCGGCCCATCTCGGGATCGCGCAAGGTCCGCATGGAACGAGTTTTCTACAGATTGATTGATCCTCACACTCAAAGCAGGTCTCGCCGGAAATGAACGAAACGCTCAACGTCCCGAAGGCCGAACTGCATTGCCACATCGAAGGCGCTGCGCCGCCCAGCCTCGTACGACGACTGGCCGGACAGCATGGCGTCGACGTCACGGAAGCAATTGACGGCAACGGAAAATACATCTGGTCCGATTTTACCAGCTTCCTGAAGGCCTATGATGTTGCCAGTTCGGTGTTCAAGACACCGGCGGATTATTCATTGCTTTCGGAAACCTACTTCAGGATGTTGGCCGCCGAAGGTGCCATTTACGGCGAAATCACCATATCGCCGGACCATGCTCAGGCAGCCGGGTTGTCATACAGGTCCTATGTCGAGGGCCTTGCCGCCGGGATCGAACGAGCCAAGACCGATACGGCTATAGAAGGCCGCATGATCGCGATCGGAGTGCGCCATTTCGGGTCCGCATCCGTCGAGCGCGTGGTCAAGGAAGTCATCGGAAATCCGCATCCGCTTGTGACCGGGTTTGGTCTTGCAGGAGACGAACGCGCGGGCCATCCGGCAAATTTTGCCAAGGCTTTCAGAATGGCATCCGATGCCGGTCTTGGAACCACCGCACATGCAGGCGAGTTCGGCGGTCCGGACAGCATCATCGCGGCCCTGGAATTCTTGCGGGTCAAACGCATCGGGCATGGCGTTCGTGCCATCGAGGACAAGGAACTTGTGAAGCGGCTTGTCGATGAGGACGTTGTGCTGGAAGTCTGTCCGGGATCGAATGTCTCGCTCGGCGTCTATTCTCATCTTCGCTTTCACCCGGTGAATATCCTGCGCAAGGAAGGCGTGAAGGTCACGCTGAACTCCGACGATCCGCCGTTCTTCGGAACGACGCTCGGCAAGGAGTACACCTCTGTGGCGGAGACATTCGGCTGGTCGTTTGAAGATCAGATGGCCATTACCAGAACCGCGATTGAGGCAGCGTTCTGCGAACCGGCGGCGAAGAACCGGCTGCTGGTGCGCCTGGACAGCGCCAAACAAGATCGTGGCGGCAACTGAGGGGGGATACGTCATGGAGACATCAAACTCCACGCTGGATCTTTTTCGGCCCGAGGAAGTCCGGCGCCGGTCACAGGACCTTCTCGGCGTTGCCGGTTCTTCGGGTCTCCAACACGTTGACGTGGACCTCTCCGGACTTTCAGACATCCTTGTGATGCTTCTTGAGACCACCAGGGAAAACTATCCGGATTTTCATATTCCGCCCTACGGTGTTTGGCGTGACTTCGAGGCGGGCGACATCGACCGCTGGTCGGCTCTTGCCAATGCCCGTGCATTCGAAAGCGCCGAGGAACTGCTGGCCGCCGCAGCCGATCTCGCCATCCTGGGTGCCTATATGAAAACGTTGCATCCGTCCGGCTGGACCTATGAAGACCAGATGACCGAAACCCGGGTATCCGGCAATCAGGCGTCAGCTCTTGCCACTTTTCACATGTTCGCGGCCGGATCGTTTTCAAGCGAAATGACCGATCCCTATCGCGTGGACGCGGACACCTTGATCCGGATGGAAAAGGACGAACTCGCGTTTGGTCTTCAATGGGATCTTCAGGACGACGTGGATCTTCTCGAGGCAATGCAAAAGCACCTCAAGCGCCTTGGTGAAGCACTCGCCTTGCGTCCCGACCTGTTCTCGAAAGGCGACGATACCAGGCCGGGGCTGCTGGCCGTTGAACTTGCAAAGGAAAGCGGGGAGGCTGTCAGTGCGAATGTAATCTTGGACAAGCTTCTGGAAGCGCTGGCTCCTGTGTGGGTCGGTGGTGCGGAAACCGGTGACATCACGCTTGGGGACAGCTTCCGTCATTCAGGGACCGGAAGTGCGGAAACCGACACTGTCATTCCCTTTCACATGGCGGCGCAGGAAATGGTCTACGCTCTTGTTGAGCCATTCGCCTGGGCCGGTTTCGAAGTTTCGGAACTGGAACTCCTGACCGCACCGGCCGATGACGTGCATGCCAGCGTATTCCTGAAAGCCGGCGTGCTGAAGATCAGGGATGGTCCCGAGGCTCCGACAGAAGATGGTGTGCGGGACAGGATGGTTGAAATCCGCGCAATCACCATCGCATTGACAGACAAACTCGCGGACTTGTTGCGGCGTGAACTGGACGTTCCGGCTGAGCAATTGCCCCTGACATGCATCCTGGAGGGCGGTACCAGCCGCCTGGGGACGCGATTTTTGCGGGAAGGCTTCGGCGAAAGCGAAAAACTCGGGCGATATCTCAACCCGGGGGCTGTTTTTTGGTTGCCGTTCGGGGCATAGCTCCTGAACATTAAGAAACAACGGAACCGGTCCTGTCCGCAGGACCTGAGCAAAGAGAGGCAGACATGTCCGGAGCCAACGTCATCAGCCATCCGCTGGTCCAGCACAAGTTGACCATCATGCGCGACAAGGGAACATCGACACAGGGGTTCCGGCGCCTGTTGCGCGAGATATCGACCCTGCTGTGTTACGAAGTGACCCGCGATCTGCCCCTGGTCCGCCAGACCATCGAAACGCCGCTCGCCGAGATGCAGGCGCCAATGCTGGCAGGCAAGAAACTCGTGTTTGCGTCCGTTTTGCGTGCGGGCAACGGTTTGCTCGAAGGTATGCTGGAACTCGTGCCTTCAGCCCGGGTTGCACATATCGGCCTCTACCGGGATCCGGAGACGCTTCATCCGGTCGAATATTATTTCAAGGCACCTGACGATCTGAACGAGCGTCTCGTGATCGTCGTAGACCCGATGCTGGCAACCGCCAACTCGGCGATCGCTGCCGTTCACAAGATCAAGGAACGGGGGGCGAACAACATTCGCTTCCTGTGCCTGCTGGCCGCGCCGGAGGGTGTTGCGAAATTCAACGAGAACCACCCCGATGTTCCGATCTTTACCGCTGCGATCGACGAGAAGCTCAACGAAAAGGGTTATATCGTTCCGGGTCTCGGCGATGCCGGCGACCGGATGTATGGCACCAAGTAGACGGGCTGTTTCGTCATGATCACGGTTTTTGGCTCGATCAACCTCGACCTTGTTGTCGTCCTCCCGCGTCTGCCAAAGGCGGGAGAAACAGTCAGCGGTCCGGATCATCAGACGTTCCCGGGCGGCAAGGGTGCGAACCAGGCCCTTGCTGCAAGACGGGCCGGTGCAGATGTGCGCATGATTGGCGCAGTCGGGCAGGATGCGTTTGGTGCGCTGGCCCTGTCCAACATGCGTAGTGCGGATGTGGACCTTGCCGGCGTCAGATCATTGACCGGCTCGACCGGCCTGGCCCTGATCGGGGTTGATGCCGCAGGAGAGAACCAGATCATTGTGGCCAGTGGAGCCAATGCGCGCGTTGACTCCAGCTGGCTTGTTGGCGGATCGAACGCCGGCGGATTGCTGATGTTGCAGGGAGAAATTCCGTTCCCCGAGACCGAAAGGTCAATAGGGCACGCGCGCAACGCCGGCGCCGATGTTTTTTGGAATCCCGCACCGGTGCCATCGGAGGATCTCTCCGGATTGCTCGAGGGCATCACCACGCTTGTCGTCAATGAAGGTGAAGCTGCGGACATTGCATCGAGACTGGGAATATCGGGTGATCCCGATGCATTTGTGGATCGTCTGGCGGACGAAACGCATGCGATTGTCGTCACGCTCGGAGCAAGAGGCGTGTTGGCCGGTAAGGGCCCGGATCGTATTCAGATTGGATCTCCTGATATTGAGCCTGTCGATACAACCGGTGCCGGGGATGCTTTCTGCGGCGCGCTCGCAGCAGCGCTAGATGCCGGAACTGCGTTCGAGCGGGCGCTCAGGGAGGGCGTTGCCGCCGGTGCGCTCGCCTGTACCGCGACCGGGGCTCAATCGAGCGCGCCGGCAAAAGAAGACATTAGCCGACTGGCGGATCAAATCGTCTGAATTGGTTTTACAGGACACTAAGGAAATTGTGGTACCCGGAAGAAAGCTTCGAATAATCCGGGTGCACTATGCTGCGGTATGCCGTCATCTTGTTGATCCTTGTCGGGGTTGCCCCGATCGTGCCGATCCTCGTTGAGGCGCGTATCGGCACCGATGACCGCGCAAACACGGCGCAGGATGAGGTGGACGCTGGTTCGGGACCAAGGACACACCGGATATCGGTTGACCGCCGAGGACACTATGTTGCCGATGCCTATCTGAATGGCAGGGCGATCGATATGCTTGTCGACACGGGCGCAACCGTCACAGCCTTGCCGGTTTCGGTTGCCGAAGACATTGGAATCTTCCTGAGTTCCTCCGAGTACAAGCACCCGATCGGAACAGCAAACGGACGGGTTTACGGTGCCAGAACGGTGATCGACAAGGTCCGCATCGGCGCGATCCGTTTCCGCAATGTTGAAGCGATCGTCCTGAGCGATGACAGTCTGGGTGTGCCGCTTCTGGGCATGTCCGCGCTCAGCCAGCTCAGGCGGTTTGACATTTCCAGCGGCACGTTAGTACTTGTTCAGTAATCCCGAATACAATCCGATTTCCCGTACCCACGTCCGGGTTTCCGACCGGCACTGAGAGGCATCGATGTTTCCAAAACCACGCCCGGAGCTGTTTCCCAACACGTTCGAGTATGAATCTCTCCCCATGGTGAAACCCACCGGCTTCAGGGAGTACGATGCCCGCTGGTTGTTTGAAAAAGAAATCAACCTCATGGGTATGCAGGCGCTCGGAATGGGGATCGGTACTCTCATTCACGAGCGGGGCGTTCGTCCCGATATCGCCGTCGGCCATGATTTTCGCGGATACTCCTCGTCCATCAAGATGGCGGTCGTGAATGGCCTGCTCGCAGCCGGTGTCAATGTGCACGATATTGGCCTGGCATTGTCTCCGATGGCTTACTTCGCGCAATTTGCGCTGGATGTGCCGGCTGTTGCCATGATCACCGCGTCCCACAACGACAATGGCTGGACCGGCGTGAAAATGGGTATCGACCGGCCATTGACGTTCGGTCCGGACGAAATGGGGCGACTGAGGGAAATCGTGCTTGACGCGGCCTATGATTTGAAGGGCGGTGGCAGCTACCGTTTTGTGGACGGGTTCCCGGACATCTATTTCAAGGATCTTACCGACAGGCCCAAACTGAAACGCCCGATTAAGGTCGTCGCGGCCTGCGGAAACGGGACAGCTGGAGCGTTTGCACCGAAAATACTGGAAGCGGTGGGTGCGGAAGTCATCCCGCTTGATACTGAGCTCGATCACACATTTCCCCGCTACAATCCAAATCCGGAAGACATGCAAATGCTGCATGCGCTCCGGGACAAGGTTCTGGAAACCGGTGCCGATGTCGGCCTCGGTTTCGATGGCGACGGTGACCGTTGCGGTGTCGTCGACAATGAGGGTGAGGAAATCTTCGCGGACAAGGTTGGTGTGATGCTAGCGCGTGATATTTCTGCACTTCATCCCAATTGCCAATTCGTCGTCGATGTGAAGTCGACCGGACTGTTCAACACCGACCCGGTGCTTCGGGCGAACGGTGCCCGGACCGACTATTACAAGACGGGGCATTCCTACATTAAACGCCGCGTTACGGATCTTGATGCGATCGTCGGGTTTGAAAAGTCCGGCCATTATTTCTTCAACAAGCCGATCGGACGCGGATATGACGATGGGCTTGTCTCGGCAATCGCCATTCTCGACATGCTCGACCGGAATCCCGGAAAGTCGATGGCAGACCTGCGCCGTGATCTGCCGAAGACCTGGGGTTCTCCGACCATGTCGCCGAAATGCGCCGATGAGATCAAATATGATGTTGTCGAGCGTGTTGTCTCGAAGTTCCACGAAATGAAAGACAGAGGCGAGACAATCGCGGGCCATGAGATAACCGACCTGATAACGGTCAACGGCGTGAGGGTCGTCAGCAGCGACGGCACCTGGGGACTTGTTCGCGCGTCTTCCAACAAGCCGGAACTGGTTGTGGTGGTCGAGAGCCCGGTTTCGGAAGAAAGGCTGCATGAAATGTTCAAGGCAGTTGACGGCATTCTTCGTGAAAATCCGGAAGTTGGCGAATACAATCAGACACTCTAAGGTTTGGCGACATGTCACAGGGCAGCGAATGATTCCGCCGTCCAGGCGTATCTCAGGCAAGCCTTTTTGGAAAAATCTGCATGATCAGTGAATTCGGCACCCTTCCGGACGGCACGTCTGTCCAGGAAATCACGTTGAAAAAAGGGTTTCTTGAAGCGTCCGTCCTGACATTTGGTGCCATCATCCGAGACTTGAAGGTAGACGGTCAATCGGTGGTCCTCGGATTTGAAGATCTGCACAGTTATCTCGATCACTCTGCTTATTTCGGGGTAGTTGCCGGGCGCTGCGCCAACAGAATTGCCGGCGGAAAGATCAAGATCGAAGGGGAAACCTATCAGCTCGATTGCAACGACGGCGGGCTGCATCACCTTCATGGCGGCGCGACAGGGTTTTCTTCAAGAAACTGGCAGGTGGAACAGAGCGACAAGGCCAGCGTGCTTTTGAAACTTGTTTCCGAAGATGGAGACATGGGATATCCGGGCCAGGTCGAGGCACTTGTGCGCTACACGCTGACCGGATCAGGCGCCTTGAGGGTCAAGATCTCCGCGACAACAGACAAGGCGACACCCGTCAATCTGACCCAGCACAGCTATTTCAATCTTGAGGGCAGCGAGACAATTCTGGACCACAGCCTTGAGATTGCGGCAGAAACTTATCTGCCTGTTGATGAGACCCTGATCCCGACCGGCGAAGTCAGGCGCGTGGAATGGACGCCCTTCGACTTTCAGGATGGTCGCAGTCTTCGACGGAAGCCAGGCGAGGAGGATCTGCAATATGATCATAATTTCTGTCTGGCGGGAGAACCCCGGTCATCGATGGGCTTCGCGGCAGCGCTGGAAGATTCTACAGGCGAACGGCGGATGGAAGTCTGGACGACCGAGCCGGGTCTTCAGCTTTATGATGCGGCAAGATTGAACGTGCCTGTTCCAGGGCTTGGTGGCAAGACCTACGGTCCGCATGCGGGCCTGTGTCTGGAGGCGCAACGATGGCCGGACAGCATCAATCAGAAAGAATTTACACCTGTCCTGTTACAACCATCACAGACCTATAGTCATGTGACGGAATTCCGTTTTTCCTGAGATGGGTTACATTGAAGCAGGCGGCGGCAAAGCCGATGTGAAACGATGAAGGCAAAGGGGGCAGCGATTGAAGACGGTATTTTCTGACCTCCAGCTCGCGCATGCGCCGGCACAGGAGATTTCAGATGGCGAGTTGAAGCCGGCTGTCGAAATCCCACGCCGCGCCGAAATCGTTCTGGAAACTGTCAGGCAAAGGAAAGTCGGAGACGTCGTCGGTTCGGAAGAGTTTCCGATCCGTCCACTTCAGCGGGTCCATGCCTCACACTATGTTTCGTTCCTGGAAAGCTTCTGGGGGAGGTGGACGGAAGCGGGCCGGACCAAGGAGGCATTTCCGTTCGTGTGGCCCATTCGCAGTCTGCGGCAGGATGTCGAGATCGAGCATATCGACGGTTTGTTGGGCCGCTACTCGATGGATGCCGGAACACCGGTTGGAGAATTCACTTATCAGGCGGCACGCGCATCGGCGAACACCGCATTGACCGGCGCCAAACTCATTCTGGATGGTGAAAAGTCGGCTTTTGCCCTGTGTCGGCCACCGGGTCACCACGCCGGCTTTGATTTTTACGGCGGATATTGTTTCTTCAACAATGCGGCAGTCGCTGCACAATATCTGCGCGACTACGGTTTGAACCGCGTTGCCATTCTGGATGTCGACTATCATCACGGCAACGGCACGCAAGCTCTCTTCTACGACCGCCCGGATGTCCTGTTCCTGTCGATCCACGCTGATCCGAAGAATGAGTATCCCTATTTTCTGGGATTTGCGGATGAAACGGGTGAACATGCCGGAACCGGTTTCACCCGCAACTGGCCCTTGCCTCTCGGCACCGATTGGGATGCCTATACGCCTGCCCTTGAAGAGGCCTGCCGCTGGCTTCTGGTCTACAAGCCGGATGCGATGATCGTGTCGCTCGGGCTCGACTGCTTCGAGAACGACCCGATCTCGGGGTTCAGGTTCAAGAGCGAGGACTACATCCTGCTCGGGCAACGCCTTGCCAAAGTAGGTGTGCCGACGCTTTTCCTCCTGGAAGGGGGATATGCGGTCGACGCCCTTGGCACAAATTGCGTGAACGTCCTGGAAGGTTTCGGGGGCTCATAGCAAGCCGAGTTGCCTGAGATCTGCGGCGAGAATGTCTGCCGACGTGAAGTGATGCGCCCTCATGCCGACGCCTCTGGCGGCTTCGACGTTGGCGATGGAATCGTCGATGAACAGACAGGTTCCCGCGTCCAGCCGGTTTCGCTCAAACAGGACGCTGTAGATCCTTGGGTCAGGCTTGATCATCCTTTCTTCTGCTGAAACGACGATATCCAGGAAACTGGTTCTTAGGAACGGAAACCGGTCCTGTGCCTCAAGGAATTTCTCGGACGAGAAATTGGTGACTGCGTAAAGCGGAATACCTTTCGACCCGAGTTCCTCCAACAATTGCCGCGTCCCCGGTATCTCGCCCGGGACCATGTCGTGCCAATGATCCGAATAAGCCGCAATGAGCTCTGCCTTGTCAGGATGAAGCGCACAAAGCGTTTCCACGCCTTCCTTCCAGGAGCGGCCGAGGTCCTGTTGCAGATTCCAGTCGGGAGTACAAATTGATGCCAGAAACGACGTCCGCTCCGTTTCGTCTGGAATAAGGCGTCGATAGAGATATTCCGGATTCCATTCGATCAGGACATTACCTATATCGAAGACAACCGTCGTGATAGCATTGGGCATTGAATAGTCCGATATATGTTGTGAGAGAATTTTTGGGCGATGTGCGAATTTTCGATCTTGATCAAAGAGTTATGACAGGACTATGGCCTTGTTGACCAATATCACCAAACTTGTTGCTCTGATTCTTTGCCTTTTCGCCCCTGTTGTTTCTGCCGAGGCCAAAGATCCTGAAGTCATGCCAGACCGGCTGCGTCTCGGTGTCGTCGTTGGCGCGGATGAAAATGCACGCGAGCGCGTTGAACCTTTTCGGCTCGCGCTTGAGGAAATTGCTGATCTTCCGGTTGATCTGTTTTTGATGGAAACACTGGGGGAGGCGGTCGAGGGCCTCGTCAACGGACGGATAGACTATGTTCGCCTGTCTCCTTCTGCCTACGCGGCGGCTCATCGGCTTTGCAAATGTGTAGAGCCGCTTGTGACTGCCGGGCCGGACGATTTTCCAGCCCGCTTCTATGCCATCCTCGTCAGCAAGCGCGGCGGAGACAGCACCTCGATTGAGGATCTGAAAGGCACTCGTCTTGCTGTTGGAAACAAGCATGCAGTCGCGGCATATCGTGTGCCGATTGCCAATCTTGCCGCCGACGGAATTGACGCCAGGTCTCATTTTCAGACGTTGGTCGAGGTCCAGAACCCCGTGGAAGGCCTGCAGGCACTTCTGGATGGACGCGTTCAGGCTTCGCTCGCCTGGTCGAGCCTTGCAGGTGAGGCCAAGAACGGCTTCACGGCAGGGACATTGAACGACTACTACGTCTCGGGCAGCAAGGGCTTCAATGATCTGCAGATCGTCTGGCGGTCCCCGCCCATTCCATATTCCGCGCACAGCATTTCAAAAGATCTGCCCGACGCGCTCAAGCGGCGTCTTCGGGCCGGCTTGATGGACATGCGCCGAGAGGCGCCAGGCGCCTACCTGGCGATTGAACCTGACTTGCCCGGAGGGTTCGAGCCGGTGGTGCATGCGGATTACAGGCCTGTTCTCAGAACGTTCGAAGATGAGTATTCGAGCCTGCTTGAGGTGGAGGGTCGACGTTAGCTGCCTGCAGGAAAGGCTTCAGCACGCATCAGACGCTCAGTATGGCGGCGGATCATTTCTTCTTCGTTGGTCGGGATGACCAGCACCCTGACCCGAGATGTTTCAGCAGTGATATCTTCAACACGCGCATTGTTCTTCTCCTCATCGATGGAGAGCCCGAGCCAATCCTGATCGGCACAGACCATGGATCGGATTACCGCTGCGTTTTCACCAATCCCGCCAGTGAAGACGACAGTGTCCAACCCTTTCAGGATTGCTGCCATCGCACCGAGTTCCCGCCTGATGCGGAAAACAAAATAGTCAATTGCCGCTGACGCCCCGGGATCGTCGCTTTCCGTCAGTGTGCGCATGTCCTGGCTGATGCCGGACAGACCCTTGAGCCCGGATTGCTTGTAGAGGAGGTCCGAGATCTCCTCGGGCGTCATGCCTTTTGTCGTCATGAGATACAGCACGACCCCCGGGTCGAGCTGTCCGCAGCGCGTGCCCATTGGCAAGCCGTCGAGGGCAGTGAAACCCATCGTCGACCCGATGCTCTGACCATCCCGGATCGCGCACATGGAGGCTCCGTTACCCAGATGGGCGACAACCAGTTTGCCTGCTCCGAAGTCCTGGCCGGTTTCCTTGAGATGGCTGCAGATATATTCATAAGAGAGGCCGTGAAATCCATAGCGGCGCACGCCTTCTTCGTAAAGTGACTGCGGCAGCGCGAATGTATCGTTGACCCAGGGATGGTTGCGATGAAAGGCCGTATCGAAACAGGCGGTCTGGATCGCATTTGGAAACGCTGAGCGTGCCGCATCGATCCCGGCGAGATTGTGCGGCTGATGCAAAGGCGCCAGTGGTTCGAGCGACTTGAGATCCGAAAGAACGTCATCCGTGATCTGTAAAGGCGTTGCGTACTGCATGCCTCCATGAACGACCCGATGCCCGACCGCGTCGACCTTCTGCCCGTTTGTTTCCTCTTCAAGAATGGGAATCAGTGACGCGAGTGCCGACCGGTGCGTCCTGCCTGCTTCGGCGGATAGCTGTCTGTCTATTCGGCCGCCGGTCCTTTCTGATTTGAGGTCAATGTGCGGTTCTGCACCCAGACCTGAAATCTGTCCAGCCAACCGGGGGCGATCACCTTCAAAGAGGGTGAACTTGATGGACGAGGAACCTGAATTGAGAACAAGAATGACGGGTGTCATCGTCATTTCACGTCACGGTCCAGAAATCCGACCGGCGCACCGCTTGCTTTCCAGTGCACATAGAGCAGGGCAAGGGCGCAGGATGCGAGCCGGGAACGGCCGTCGTCGGCCCGGCTGGTCAGCATCACCGGAACTTTCGCGCCGATCACAAGACCGGCAGCTTCGGCATGGGCGATGAACGTCAGTTCCTTTGCCAGCATGTTGCCGGATTCCAGATTGGGGACAATCAGGACTTCGGCGCGGCCCGCGACCAGAGACGTGATGCCCTTCGTGCGCGCCGCCTGCAGGTCGATTGCGTTGTCCATTGCCAAAGGTCCGTCGACGACAGCGCCTGTGATCTGGCCACGTTCGGCCATCTTTGACAGCACCGCGGCATCAAGGCTCGACGGAATGGCCGGGTTGACCGTTTCGATGGCGGACAGAATGCCGACACGCGGCGTTTCCAAACCGAGTGAACACGCTGCGTCGATGGCGTTTTGCGTGATATCGACCTTCGTGTTGAGGTCCGGCGTGATGTTGATCGCCGCGTCGGAGATCAGAACAGGCGTTTTGCGGCCGGGAATGTCCATTACGAAAACATGGCTGATACGACGCTTCGTTCTAAGGCCACCATCGCGTTTAACCACGTGATGCAAGAGATGATCGGTATGAAGGTGACCCTTCATGACAGCTTTCACCTTGCCTTCGTGCACCATGGCGACGGCCCGGCCGGCGGCCTCCATCTCATCTTCGATATCGATCAGTTCGTAGGCATCGATGGTTTCACTGAGTTCCTTGGCCGCGTCTTCAATCCTGCTTTTCGCGCCAATAAGAACCGGCCTGATCAGGCCTTCCCGCGCTGCCATCAGGGCACCCTCGAGAGAATTGGGGTCATCTGGAGCAACCACCGCCGTCGGCAAGGCGGGGAGTGTTTTTGCGAGCTCGATCATTCTGTTGAAGTGGCGGTGACGTTGCACCAGCAGGGCGGGGATGTCGCTGGAATCGAATTCGATGGTCTCCGTGGGCGCGGCGACCTCGGCAACGCCTTCCACCAGGCGAAAACCATCGCCGCGGGTCACGGTCAGATCAAAGACGACAATGTTGTCCGGCCGCTTTTCGGTCGCGGTCACTTTCACGTGCAAATGATCGCCCACCGCAGCTGCACCTAGAAAACGAAACGACTGTGATTTATAAACCGTGCCGGGACCTGGCAGAATGTTTCCGAGAACCGCGGATGCCAGTCCACCGACCCACATGGCGGGCGCGACCGGTTTGTCGACGATACCGTCGCCGGTCCAGTCGGTATCGGGCAAGTGGATCGGATTGCGATTTCCGGAGGCATGCGCGAAAACCAGCAGGTCATTGCTGGAACACTCCCGGACGATTTCCGCCGTGTCGCCTACGGCAATCTGTTCGAAAGTCTTGTTTGTCGCCATCGGTTCAAGGTCCCCAACTGAAACAGGAATATTGCAATGCAATGTAGCCTGATGAGGGTACGCGCGCTATGCGACGATGCAAATACGGGAAAGATAGTGTTGGCCGCTGAAACCCGGGTCAGCAATTGCTGCAGGTGACAGTCCCCGTGATCCTTGGCGTCAGGAAATATGTGTCGCTAAGGTTCATGACCGAAGGACTCCATTCGAATATTCCCGAAAACAGTCCCGTGAAGCTGGGAGTGTAGGTCAGGTTGGACTGCCCAACGACAATTGAAGAATTCGGTACGGCTACGGTGCCCGGCAAGGTGATTGGGGGCGCGGCACCCGTCGACCAGGGGGTGGCTCCGGCTGAATCGCGGCTCCAGTCAACGCTGGCATCGCCGTCGTCATCAAAGGAGACGCTGGCAACGATCACCTGCAGGTTTGTCGACGGATAGGGGTCAAGGATCTTCTCGCCGATATTCATCAGCGAATCGAGGTCGGTCCTGGAAACGGCTTCTTCCTGTGCGATCAGGTCGGCCACGGCGTTTGCGATGCGGCTGACCTTCCTGTCCTGGTTGAGAGCTTCCGCCAGCTCCGTCATGCCAATCAGAAGAAAGAACATGAACGGAAGGATCATGGCGAATTCAACGGCGGACACGGCATTGTCGTCACGGCGGAACTTTTTCATGGCTCCAGTGGCAAAATTCGTCGCGGTAACCAGGGTTGGCATGAAGTTATTCCCAGGGTTCATTGCGGAATACCATTGTTGACGTCAGAAATCGCTCGGTCCCGTGGTCATTTAGTGCAAGATTTAGTGCGGAAGTCATCATTGGCCACTTGTAAATCAATTTCACAACAACGATGTCACCGGCGCCACCGGGCGCGTGAGAAAAACCGTCCTCTTTAAGGTCGCCATGTTCATCGTAAAGACTTGCTTTATCGGAAGCCTCGGAAAAGGTATTGGCTGTTTCGACAGCGACAATGATCCTTTCGATATCGCACATAAACGCAGGCATGAATCCACAAATCTTGTTTTTGAATTCTTCATTGCTGGAAATGTCGATATGTTGTCCAGTCCTGATCAGTCTCGAAGCACTGATCAATGCGTTATCGACCATGCGATTTACAAACATCGTAATGCCGACTTCCATGATGCCGAAGACGATGATGAAGAATGGCAGGGCCACCATCGAAAATTCGATGGCCGTCACACCCTCACGGTCCTTCAGGAGCGACCGTAGTAATCTGGTTCCTAGGAACCGGCGGTGTTTTTCTCTGCCACTCATCGTTTTCTCACATTATATGACGGTCACTTCACGCCTGCCGCGCTGGCCGCCATGGAGTTTCTGGAGTTTGCCTGCTCGGCAATCCCGTTGAATGCATTGACATCGTCGCCCAGGCGCATTGTTGGCTCGCAGCTTGGATTGCAAGACATGGTCGAGCGCAGCGATTTGCGATAGACGGCAACAACGTCGTCCTCCGAAGCGCGAACTGTTATGACTTCGTCGACGATAGGCTTGCTGTTGCTGTCCAGGATGACGAGGTTGGTCGTGCCGTAACTCTTTCCGGTTATCACAACCGTATTCTCATCAAACATGGACACGTCTGCGATGAACGGGTTTCCGACGATGACGGCCGAGGCCCCATCGTCGATCCGAAAGATCTTGGCACGGTCAACTGTCACCATGACCGGTCCGTCCTGCGCCATTGCAATGCTTGTCTGTGCTGCAAACAAAAGCACGCCAGTCCATCTGATTAGGTTCATAAACATGCTTATGAATACTCCATTAGTGCCAATTCTTACGAGATCATGCCGCAAACGTGGTGAACGATCTGCTAACGTGACGAAAATTGGCGAAGAACTACTGACACGTCGATATGCTTTAAGAGTCTGAGGTGTTTTGAATGCAAATTCGAAATTATTCCTGAGACTCCTGAATTGTTACAATGTTTTTTTCGAAGAGAATGCCACCAAGAATAATATTCGAAATAAAACAATAAGTATAAGATTGACAAATCCGTAAAAAAGTTATGTATGACCGGAGATCTTACGAGGGTATTTTAATTTATACTGCAAAATATTTTGAATTTCATTAGAAAATAAGCTGAGTTAACCATTTTTTATCTATACCGATTTTTAACTATAGTTACATTTATGAAGATTGCCCCGGAATCATGTGGTCGCTTTAACTGGTTGGAAAGCTCTCTGCCCTAGGTTGGGTTCATGTTCGAACGGACCAGAACAAGATCCGGCGGACTTGAAGCTGTCAACTCAGTGGTACTTGGAGCAAAAAACATGAAAACTCTTATCAACCGTTTCGTAAAAGACGAATCTGGCGCAACTGCAATTGAATACGGCCTGATCGCCGGCTTGCTGTCCATCGTCATCATCGCGGCTGTATCTCTTGCAGGCACGTCCTTGACGGCAGTGTTTGAAAATATTGCCGGAAAACTAGATGAATCTATCACCACCCCCTAACTTCGGTTGGTTTCGCAAGGCTGATTTCAGCGCTTGCTTCCGAGAAACGGGCAGTTTTCTGCCCGTTTTTTCGTTTTGGTATCCGTCTTTCGTTAACTCTCCGCGCCTATACTTCTGAAGACAGGAACAAAAAACGGGTTCTCCATGTTATCGGCAGCTCTTTTGGTCATATTTCCAATGCTCGTTGCGTTCGGCGGTGCCACTGACTTGCTGACGATGACCATTCGGAACCGGGTTTCAATTCTCCTGTTGGCGGGATTTGCTGCGTTGGCACTGGCAACAGGCCTGCCGCTTTCCGCCTGGGGTTCACACGCCTTGGGATTGCTGGTCGTGTTTCCTGTCTGCTTCGGCTTTTTTGCCGCAGGCTGGATGGGTGGCGGTGACGTGAAATTCATCAGCGCCATTTCCCTGTGGATTGGTTTTAGTCCGGAATTGGCAGGATTTGTCTTGCTGGTATCGACTTACGGTATGTTGCTGACCCTCGGTCTGCTTTTCATGCGCACGAGTCTCGTGCTCCCCGCTTCGCTGGCACGGCAGGAATGGCTAGCACGGCTTCACGATCAAAAAAGCGGCATTCCCTATGGGGTCGCCATCGCGGTCGCCGGGTTACAGATTTATCCCATGACGTCCTGGTTCCAGCAGATCAGTCAGGCCTACTAGACGTTCCCCATGCATTGCTTCAGGGCATCGCCGTCACTATCTCCAGGTGTCACCTGCGGAGAGCGCGGCGAAACGCCGACCTGTAATCTGGCGAGCTCAGTCTGCCTGGAGCGCATCCATTGAATGTTGGTTCGTTTGATGCCGGAAAGCAGGTCACTCGGCAAGGCGCGTCACGAAGGGCGATGCGGTGCATCGGTCAAGTGGCGCAACGCTGCCGATGCGCTGCTTTCCGGCACCCGAAGGGCCGGGCTCATTCTCCCGCTGACTGTGTTGGCTTGCGCTTGTGGTGGGCTACACTGCTGCACACAATCCGCCTGGTCAGCAAAAGAAAGCGCGCCGGTCAAATGATCCAACATTCAATGGATGCGCTCTAGAACGGTTTTCGATGTCGCCGGTTTCTTGGCTCTGACGGTCGGCACTTGTTTTCGGCATGGCCACTCGTGGCGCGCGCAGCTCAGACCAGCCTATTGAACGATCCTTTGGCTGAAGCTGGCCCGTTTTCGAAAATACTCGAACTATCGGAAATTGCACAAAGCCAAACAGCATCGAGGATGGACTGGTCGCCACCAGTTTTTGACGAGCCGCTCGATCTTGCAGCCTTCGGTCCGGATCGAGGACAAAACATCTTCTGCGCCGTGACATTGGTCGTTGTCCGGTTGTGAGCCTGGAAGGGAAGGGGACCGGCTCCTGTTTGCTCAATCGTTAATTCGAATCACTGGCAGCACTGAACGGTTGATTCGGCGGATATGCAGACTGTGGACAAGCGTCTCTGTACTCAAAGAAGGCTCGATTTACGAAAATTTCTGCATTCTGAACAGCATAGGTTCGGGTGCAGTAGCGGTGCGGCATCCGCGTGTATCCAGCGTCAAAAGCCGGGTTTTTCGCAAATTGAAATCGAATTAGGAAGGTTTTTAGTAAAGTTAACGGAAATTAACCAAAAACTTCTACTCCTGATTAACCATGTTTTGACCAATTACCCGTCATCCTGTCTTCAACAAACGCATCTGCGCACAGGATCATTGGATTTTTTGTCATGAAAGTCGCTCGAATCTTAGTATTGGTTGTCGCGGTGGTCGCCGGCTTGCTGGCATTTCGCATGGTCATGTTGTCGGGCGGTGGTGAACCGGCGCCGCAGATTGTCCAGGCACCCACAGAAACCAAGACGACCCAGGTTCTTATCGCCGATGTGGATATTCCTCTCGGTGCGAAACTGACGAAAGAGAATTTCGACTGGAGCGACTGGCCCGAAGATGCGCTGCCGCGTGGCGCAGTGACCAAAGCAAATACTCCTGCCGCGCAGGAAGATTTCCTGGGGCAAATCGCCAAGGCGCCGATCTTCGCCGGCGAGCCGATCAGGCCGGAGCGGCTGATCAATACCGACAAGGGCTTCATGGCAGCCATACTTCCGAAAGGAAAACGCGCCATTGCCGTCAGGGTGGAGGAGGAAACGACCGCTGGTGGTTTCATTCTTCCCGGCGACAAGGTCGACCTGATCCTGACGCGCAGGTTTGACGAAGGCGCGGTCAGCGAGACCATCCTGGAAAACAAACGTGTGTTGGCGATCGACGCCACCACGGCAGGCGAACAGGACCAGAAGAACCTGTCTCCCAAGAAAACGGCGACTTTGGAATTGACGCTGGCAGAGTCGGAAATCGTTGCGCAGGCCCAGCAGACCGGGACGATCTCGCTGGCGCTGCGAAGTGCACAGGACTCGGCGGACGATGCCGAAGAAGACAAGAGCCGCCGCAATGACGTGAGTTACGTGAAATACGGCATCACAAGCAAGGCAATTGCGCCATGAAACCGGATCTGACGAGAACGTCCAGCATGAGGGGCGCGATGAAAAACTATATAATCAAATTTGCAGCTGTAGCTGCCATCTTCGGAGCGACATTTGGAATGTCGACGCCCGGGACACAGGCGCAGGAGAACTTTCCCAGCCAGATCCACGTCGCAGCTGGTGAACGTGCCAGCGGACGGATACTGAATGTCGGGATAGGGAGATCGGTTGTCATCAATCTGGCTGAAGATGCTGCCGACGTTCTGATATCCAATCCAGAAATCGCAGATGCGGTTCTCCGGACACCGCGCAGGATCTTCGTTCTTGGCAATTCTGCCGGTCAGGCGCGGCTTGTTCTTTTCAGCCGTAGCGGACGCGAGCTGGCGAGTTTCAACCTCCGTGTTGAAAACGACACTTCGGATCTGGCCCGGATCATCCGAAAACTCATTCCAGGCACGAACATCTCTGCAGAGTCGGTGAACGGTAACGTGATCCTGAGCGGGACAGCGAGAAGCACGCTCGAGGCACAGCAGGCCGCTGACATCGCGGCGAAGTTTCAGGGCGCAGGCAGCGCGACGGAAGTTGTCAATCTGATTTCGGTTCAAGGCAAGGACCAGGTCCACTTGAAGGTCACCGTGGCGGAAGTCGAGCGTTCGATTGTCAAGCAGCTCGGGGTAACCTTCAACGGCACCGTGGGCACCGGCAACTACACCCCCCGGTTTTCAAACGCCCCCGGGTTCAATGTGAACCCGTCGATCGTGAACCAGGCGGTCGCAGGCATCACGTTTGCAGCCGGAGCAGCCAATATCAATGCGCAAATCGAAGCCTTGCAGCGCGAAGGTGTCATCCGGACGCTGGCGGAACCCACGCTGACGGCGATCTCGGGTGAAAATGCAAGTTTCCTTGCGGGTGGCGAATTCCCGATCCCGGTTGCTCAGGACGACAACACCGTGAGTGTTGAGTTCAAGAAGTTCGGTGTAGGTCTCGATTTCACGCCTGTGGTCTTGTCGGAAGGACGGATCAGCCTGCGCGTCCTGACAGAGGTCAGCGAACTCAGCAACGAAGGCGCCGTAAGTGCCGGTGGCATCACCATCTCGGCCCTTAAGGTTCGCCGTGCGGAATCAACTGTGGAGTTGCCGTCGGGCGGCACTCTCGTGATGGCCGGATTGCTGCAGGAATCCTATCAGCAGTCGATGGAAGGCATTCCGGGTCTGATGCAGATCCCGGTCCTGGGCGCATTATTCAAGAGCCGTGACTTTCTGAGGGACCAGACGGAACTGGCAGTATTCGTCACTCCCTACGTTGTTCGCCCCGTGGCGGCAAACAAGATGGTCCGGCCTGACAAGAACCTGTTCCCGCCATCTGACGCGGAAAGCATTTTCCTGAACCGGCTGAACAAGATCTACAACCCTGCGGGCGATGTGGCTGAAGGTGAATACCACGGCCAAGTCGGATTTATCTACAAGTGAGGACGGACGGATGAAGACGAAAAAAACGGTCCGGATATCAACCGTATCCAAATCCGCCCTCGTGATTGCCGGATGCCTCGTTGCGGTTGGTTGCCAGAACAGGAACCAGACAGATGCCGAAATGCTGGCATCGCACGACTATCGCTACAGGCATCCCATTGTCATCACCGAGGAACCGGAAACGCTCGATCTGCCGATCGGTCAGAACACCCGCAACCTGTATGGCCCGATTGAAGGCACGATAACGGCCTTTGCCGCCGAATCGCGCAGAAAGGGTAATGGGGCGGTTGAGATTCTGGTGCCCTCCGGCGGTGCAAACGAGGCTGCTGTTCATGCGGTCACGGGAGATATCAGGAACGCGCTGCAGCGCGGCGGTGTCAGCCGTTCGCGTATCTCTACCCGGACCTATGCCGTGCCGGACCCGAGCGCTGAAGCGCCGATCCGGCTGTCATATGCGGCCATGCAGGCAACCGCCGGACCGTGCGGAGCCTGGCCGAAAAATATCGGCGGCGGCATAGGCGAAAACACCGAGTACGAAAACTTCGGCTGCGCAACGCAGTCCAACCTGGCGGCAATGGTCGACAACCCGTCCGATCTCATCACGCCAAGGGCATCTACGCCGTCCGATCAGGGACGGCGCGCCGTGGTTATTGAAAACTACCGAGAGGGTTCGGGAACCACGAGTAGCTACACTGAAGGTGTCGGTGCAGAGGTCTCAGAATAGGTGGAAGTATGAGCACGAACGCAGAATTGAAAGATACGCCGGGCTATCTCGATCCTATCTCGGAACCTGTTGAAAATCAGTATGCAGGGACCGAGGAAGCGGCGAAAATTGGTTCGGTACCTCGTATCACGGTGCATGGCTTCTGCCTGACAGATGCGACAATGCACATGGCCGAGACCGCCATGGAAGATCGCCGCATGGCGAAGGCGCATCTGAAGCTGGACATGGGTGGAATACCTGCGGCGATCGACATTTTCGCGCAGGCGCCGACGCCGAACCTGATCATTGTGGAAACCAACGGGCAGAGGGAGGAACTTCTTTCCAACCTCGACCAGCTCGCCGAGTATTGCGATGCCGGTACCAAGGTGATCGTGATAGGGAATGTGAACGATGTTCTTCTCTACCGGGACCTTATCGCTCGCGGGGTCAGTGAATATCTGATCACTCCGGTCAATGTCTATCAGTTGATCGGCTCCATTGCCGAGCTGTATGCCGATCCGGAATCCGAACCGCTCGGCCGCACCACTGCCTTTTTTGGTGTCAAGGGAGGTTGCGGGTCTTCCACCGTTGCACATAACAGTGCCTGGGCGCTCGGACGCAACTTTCAGAGCGAAGTGGTCGTAACCGATCTGGATTTGCCGTTCGGAACGGCAGGACTCGACTACAATCAGGATCCGTTGCAAGGCGTTTTCGAGGCGATTTCGTCTCCGGACCGGCTCGATGAAACCTATCTCGACCGGATCCTTTCCAAGTGCAACGATCACCTGAGCTTGCTGGCGGCACCGGCAACCCTGGAGCGAACCTACGACCACAGTGAGAAATCGTTCGAGCAGCTTTTTGAGACCATGCGCTCAAGCGTCCCGAACGTTGTTCTCGACGTTCCACACACATGGAACTCCTGGGTCAAGAACACGTTGTTGAACGTCGATGAGATCGTTCTGGTGGCCGAGCCGGATCTGGCCAACCTGCGCAACGCGAAAAATGCCGTGGACATGCTCAAGCAGCTACGTCCAAATGATCGCCCGCCCCATCTTGTCATGAACAAGGTCAACGTGCCCAAACGGCCGGAAATCAAGCCGGAGGAGTTTGCGGCAGCGCTCGGGCTGACTGTTCAGGCATCGATCCCGTTCGAGCCCCATCTTTTCGGAACGGCGGCAAACAACGGGCAAATGATTAGTGAAATGGACGGAAAACATGCCGTATCGCGCATGTTCGACGATCTGGCCAATGCGATTTCGGGCAAGGTGCAACCGGTCAAGATATCGCGGTCTCCTTTGGGCGGCTTCTTTACAAAACTGAAACGCAAGTCCGGTTGACTGGTTCGTAAGCGGAGCTGATAGATCGCTATGTTTGGAAGACGCGGTAACTCATCGTCTGGAGCTCAAAGCTCCCATCAGGGGGGCGTTCCCGGAGGCCTGCAGGAACGGCCTGCAGAACCTGAAGCTCCAGTCCAGACCGTAGAGCAGGAAGCGCCACCTAAATCGGTGGAGAGCGAGAAACCGGCGGCTGCACCGGCTGCACCGGCCGCTACATCTGCGCCGGCTCCAGCACCGGAAGCACCGGCGACGGCACCTGCACCACGAAAGAAAAACAACGAGTATTACGAGACAAAGGCTCAGATCTTTAACGCACTTGTTGAAGCGATCGATCTGTCTCAGCTTGCGCGTCTCGACGCGGAAGACGCACGCGACGAAATTCGCGATGTTGTCAACGATATCATCGCGCTGAAAAACGTCATCATGTCCATCGCCGAGCAGGAAGACCTGCTTGAGGACATTTGTAACGACGTACTCGGATACGGGCCGCTGGAACCGCTGCTGGCGCGCGACGACATCGCCGACATCATGGTCAACGGTGCGCACACCGTCTATATCGAGACTGCCGGCAAGGTCGAACAGACCGGTGTGAATTTCCGCGACAATGCCCAGCTGATGAACATCTGCCAGCGCATCGTGAGCCAGGTTGGCCGCCGTGTCGATGACGCCAGCCCGATCTGTGACGCCCGTCTTCCCGATGGTTCGCGTGTCAACGTGATCGCACCGCCTCTTGCGATCGACGGACCCGCGCTCACAATTCGTAAGTTCAAAAAGGACAAGCTGACGCTCGATCAGCTCACAAAGTTCAACTCGATCACGCCGGAGGGGGCGACCATCCTGCAGATTATCGGCCGTTCGCGCTGTAACGTGCTGATCTCTGGCGGTACCGGTTCGGGTAAAACCACGCTTTTGAACTGCCTGACTGCCTATATTGAATCGACCGAACGTATCATCACCTGCGAAGACTCGGCTGAACTTCAGTTGCAGCAGCCTCATGTCGTTCGTCTGGAGACGCGTCCTCCCAACCTGGAAGGTCAGGGGGAGATTACGATGCGTGACCTCGTCAAGAACTGTCTGCGTATGCGCCCTGAGCGGATTATCGTGGGCGAGGTGCGTGGCCCGGAAGCCTTCGATCTGCTTCAGGCCATGAACACGGGTCACGACGGATCGATGGGAACACTTCACGCCAACTCGCCACGGGAAGCCCTGTCCAGACTTGAATCGATGATCACCATGGGCGGCTTCTCACTGCCGTCCAGGACACTCCGGGAAATGATCGTGTCGTCAATCGACGTGGTTGTGCAGGCGGCGCGTCTTCGCGACGGTTCGCGCCGCATCACGCACGTGACCGAAGTCATCGGGATGGAGGGTGACATCATCACGACGCAGGATGTCTTCCTCTATGACATTGTCGGAGAAGATCCCAATGGCCGGATCATCGGTCGTCACCGCTCGACCGGGATCGGCCGGCCGAAATTCTGGGAGCGTGCGCGCTACTTTGGTGAAGAGTCGCGTCTTGCTCAGGCGCTCGATGCCGCCGAAGTGCCCGACTATGTAGGGGAATAAGAAGCGGATGTCCGGTTTAGAAGAATTCCTAACTCCACAGGTGACGGGTATTGCCGTTGCCGGCCTGGTCATGCTTGCGGTCGCAGGCGTGATTTTCAGTCTTTTCGCGCCGAGCCTGTCCGGAACGAAACGCCGGGACCAGCGAATGCAGGCTGTTGCCGCGCGTCCGCAAACAGAGAAGCAACGAAAACTGATACGTGACGACGACCGTCGCAAGAAGTCCATTCAGGATCAGCTCAAGGATTTTGAGGAACGGCAGAAGGCCAAGCACGACAGGCAGCAGAAAGTCCCGCTCAAAGTCAAGATGGAGCAGGCCGGCCTGGGCTGGGAAATGAAGCATTTCGTCATTTTCAGCATTGTATCCTGCCTGATTTTTCTCGTGATAGGTTTCCTTGCAAGCGGAAACATCTGGATTACCTTTGCCGCCGGTTTCGCCGGTGCGCTTGGTTTTCCGCGCTGGTATGTCGGCAACAAGCGTAAGCGCCGTTTCAACAGGTTCCTGGAGGAACTGCCGAACGGGGTGGACATCATCGTGCGCGGTGTGAAGGCAGGTTTGCCGCTCGGCGATTGCATCAAGGTGGTTGCCCGTGAATCCCGCGAACCCGTGGCAACCGAATTCCGGAAAATCACCGAGACCCAGATTATGGGTGTATCGCTGGCGGAAGCCGTCGCAAAAATGCCGGAACGTGTGCCTTTGGCGGAAGCGAATTTCTTCGCGATCGTTGTCGCCATTCAGCAAAAGGCCGGTGGCGGCCTGGCCGAAGCACTTGGAAACCTGTCGAAGGTATTGCGCGGCCGCAAGGCACTGAAGGGCAAGATCAAGGCACTGAGTTCGGAAGCAAAATCCTCTGCCATGATCATCGGTGCCATGCCGTTCGGTGTCGGAGGCATCATCTTCCTGATCGCGCCCGACTACATCATGATGCTGTTCAATACCACGGCCGGCAACATCATTATCGCTGGCTGTCTGTTCTGGATGTTCATCGGCGTGATGGTCATGCGCCACATGATCAACTTCGACTTCTAGGGGGGCGGCATGGATCTCGAAACCATCGCATCGAGTCAATTTCTGGCAGGTCTGCTCGCAATGATCGCGGTGACCGGAACGATCTTTTCGCTCGTTGCGCCGATCCTGTCCCGCGATGTGCTGAAGTCACGCATGAAAACGGTCGCGATTGAACGCGACAAGCTTCGTGCCAAGGAGCGGGCGCGTCTTCAGTCGAACCCGCAGGATGCCCGCGCATCCCTCAGGAACCAGCCGAAAGCCCAGATGAAGAGCCTGGTCGACCGGCTCAACCTGAAGGAAATGCTCTCCGACGAGCACACGATGGATAAGTTGAGAATGGCCGGGTATCGTGGCTCTGCACCGCTCTACTACTTCCTGACTGCGCGTATCGCACTGCCGGCCATCATTCTGGTGATTGCCCTTTTCTATGCCTTCGTCGTCATACCGGATTTGTTGCCGACTGTTGCCAAGGTATGCCTTAGTATCGCGATTGCCGGCATCGGAGCCTTCCTTCCCAATCTGTTTTTGAAAAACAAGATCGACAAACGCAAACTCAACATTCAGCGTGCCTGGCCGGATGCATTGGATTTGATGCTGATCTGTGTTGAATCGGGCATGTCCATTGAAGGTGCGTTCCAGAAAGTCGCCGAAGAAGTCGGCGTTCAGTCCGTGGACCTCGCCGAGGAACTGTCCTTGACGACTGCGGAGCTCTCCTATTTGAGCGAACGGCGCGGCGCTTATGAAAACCTGGCCAAGCGCACCGGCGTCGATGGTGTGAAGAACGTCATGATGGCACTCATTCAGGCGGAACGCTACGGTACACCGGTTGGAACCGCGATCCGTACGATGGCGGACGACACGCGCGAGCAGCGCATGTTGTTTGCCGAGCAGAAGGCTGCATCGCTTCCGCCCAAACTCACCGTACCCATGATCCTGTTCTTCCTGCCGGTTCTGTTTTTCATCATCATGAGCCCCGCCGTCATGCAGGTTATGGAACTCGACAGTTTCTGAGGCAATCGCCGGCGACAACGGCGAATGGCCGGAAGTCTGACCGAACAACAAGAAAGCCCCCTTCGATCGTTTCGGATCGAAGGGGGCTTTTTCATTGATTGGCAAGGGCTGCAGCGGCCATCATGAGGCTTGCAAGCTGGCGTTGGGTGGCGACAACATCGGTTCGTGGGAGTTTGCAAAAGAAGGAACCAGGCATGATCGAGGCCCCTCCACTTCTAACCGTCAAGGCTTCAATGAAACGGCCGACAGAAGCCCAGACCGCTTCCTTTCAGGGGGTGCCGACAGGGTTTGTCGTCGACGCTCTTTATGGCGGCGGTGCGTTGTCGCAGAATATTGGCCCACTCGGCGATGGTCGGGATGTGCACTGCGTGGCGGCTGGACCGGCGCTTACCGCGGATTGCGGTGCGGCCGACGTCCTTGCTGTCTTCGCCGCACTGAAATTCATTCAGCCCGGTGATATCGTCGTTTCGTCGTTTGCCAATCACTCCGGCTGTGCAGCCGGCGGAGACGGCTTGGTCGGCATGATGAAGAATTGTGGCGCAGCAGGGTTCGTTACCGATGGGCCGATGCGTGATTATTCCGGAATGGTTCGGGTAGGATTGCCGGTCTGGTGCACCGGTATAACGCCTGCGTCACCGCATATGTCAGGTCCTGGTTCCGTCGGGTATCCGATACAGATCGGTGCACAGGAAGTCGAAACCGGTGACATGATCGTGGCCGATCAGGACGGGGTTGTTGTTGTCCCGTTCGAACGCCTCGACGAAGTCATCTCGAACCTTGAAAGCATACGTGTCTCGGAGCAGACCCAGGATGCCAGGGTCGCAGCAGGAATGCGCATGCCTGAATGGGTGGAGGAACTGCTGGAAAGCGACCGGGTCGTCGTCAGGGATTGACGCTGCCCGCTGACCGACCGATGGGCGTTCGCGGCGTGGGGACAGACCTGGTCTGTCCGCAAAGTGCTCGTTTTGCTCCCGCCATGGATTCCTTCCAGGCAAAGCAGGGAGGGGGATGGTTCAGCCCTGGCTTCAGCCGCGCTGACGGGTCTGCATCATGTCGCGCAGGTATGCGATGTTCGCTTGTGCCTGTCGAGGGTCAAGTTCCGCAGTGGCAACTTCGACCGCTTCCTCGAATTTACCCTGTACGCCAAGTACAAGGGCAAGATTCTGGCGAACACGGCTGTCTGCATTCGGCAGGCTGGCGGCGCGTCGCAAATTGTATTCTGCGTCCGGCAGCTTGTTGGACAACAGGTAGGACAGCCCGAGATTGTTGAGAAGGCTGGGGTCGTCCGGAGCAATCTTGAGAGCCTGCTTGTAAAGACTGCGAGCCTTCTCGTGGTTGCCGGTCTGATCATAGATAGCCGCTTCGGCCGACATGATTTTCCAGTCCGGCATATCCGGCCGCTGCGCCCGCCTTAGGACATTGAGGGCTTCGTCGAAGCGCCCGTTCATGGCCAGTATCTTGCCATAGGCGGATGCAATTTCGCGATCTTTCTGATGGGCAATCACACCGGACCTGAGAACGGCCAGGGATTGTTCGATCTGGCCATTCTGGCTCAAGGCGTTGGAATATCCGAGGATCGCCGTCCGATTGCTGCGGTCCTTGTCGTATCTCTTTGCCCATTTGCCGACTTCCGCCCGCGCCAGATTTGAACCGGGGGAAACCGAGTGGCTGCCGGAGGCAGGAGAGTAGGTCCCGGTGTTGGACTTGTTGGAGGCGCATCCGGTTACCAGGACAAGCGCCGTCATGGCAACAAGCGCAGAGGCCACTCTGGTGCGGCGTGATACGGATCCGATTCTGGGCGCTTGCATTTTCAACATCCTTGTTGTCCGCAGCAGTAAAGGTCTCCTAGAGAAATAGATAATTAACCCTAATGGATGGTTAAGCACCGTTGCGAATTGCAAGATTTGCAGAAGCTCAGCACATCGTATTGCGTCTTCCGGCAAGGCGGCTTACCTGTTGAACCACATTGTTCCAGTCAACGGAGTGCTGCCTGTGCGCGAAATCCTCGTCCGCAATACCGATTTGTCCGAAGCAACCCCCATTCTCGCTGTCACGGAAGCCTCGCTTGCCGAAGTTCTCGCCGGGCTCGGGCAGAGTGCCGGGAATTGGTGCGCCGTCAACGATTTCAGCGGCAGGCCCTCCTCGTGTTTGCTGATCCCGTCTGCAGAGGGAAGCGGAGCGACAGTTCTTTTCGGTGTGGAGGAGACGGGATTGCCGCATCCCTTTGCCCTTGGGGCCATTGTCGGCAGCCTGCCGAAAGGTGATTATAGCCTCGCAGACGGCTTTCCAGATCCGGAGCAGGCAGCACTCGGATTTGCGCTGTCGGCCTACCGTTTCGAACAGTATGTTACTCCTTCCCGGAAGATCCGCAGGCTCGGCGTTGGCAAGGACGTCGACCTCGACAGGATCGGCATTGTCCTCGATGGCGTGAAACTGGCACGGGATCTCATCAACACCCCGGCAAACGATCTGGGTCCTGAGGAACTGGCTGCTGCTGTCGCGGCGCTTTTCGAAAAGCATGGCGGAGCCGGGCGTGTGGTTGTTGGTGAAGACCTTCTCGACGAGAATTTTCCGATGGTGCACGCGGTTGGGCGCGCAAGTTCCAGAGCACCCCGCATCGCTGATTTTACCTGGGGAGAGGCGTCAAATCCCAAGGTTACCCTGGTCGGCAAGGGTGTCATCTTTGATACAGGCGGTCTGAACCTGAAGCCGGGGTCTTCCATGTCGTTGATGAAAAAGGACATGGGTGGCTCAGCCAATGTCCTTGGCCTGGCCTCGATGATTATGGCGGCAAAACTGCCCGTTCGACTTCGGGTCATCGTTCCGTGTGTTGAAAATGCGGTCTCCGGGAATGCCTTCCGGCCGGGCGATATCCTCTCAAGCCGCAAGGGTTTGAGCGTGGAAATCGGCAATACAGATGCCGAAGGCCGTCTGATACTGGGAGATGCGCTTGCATTGGCGGACGAGGAAAGTCCGGATCTGATGATCGATATGGCAACCCTGACAGGAGCAGCGCGCGTCGCGCTTGGTCCGGATCTGCCGCCATATTACACACATGACGAAGGTCTTGCCGAAGACATTGCCGTCATGGCGGAAGCCGCGGCCGATCCCTTGTGGCGTTTGCCGCTCTGGCAGCCATACATGAAGTATCTCGACAGCAAGGTCGCCGATATCAATCACATCAACACCTCAGGCGCGGGATTTGCCGGCTCGATCACGGCAGCCCTGTTCCTGTCCCGGTTTGTTGAAAACACGGAGAGCTGGATCCATTTCGATATATTCGGCTGGACACCGGCTGATAAACCGGGGAAACCCGCCGGTGGCGAAGCACAAGGTATCCGCTGCCTGTTTGACCTGATATCCGAACGCTATTCGTCAGCACAATAACGGGTCCGAAACGTTTTTGTGCTTTTATGGCCATGAAGAATGGGTGAGACGGGCTCTGTCATGGCGGTCGACATACGCGCCTCTCAGGCGTTGAAATTGTTGCATGAAGTCAATCTGGCGCTGGTGCGCGACAGTGAACAGGACCTGTCTGCGCGCCAGTTGACGATCCTGCTCACGGTCTATCTGGAGCCTCCACCTCACACGGTGCGCGGTCTCGCCGCGAAACTGAATGTCACAAAACCGGCCATCACGAGAGCGCTCGATACGCTCGGCAGTCTCCGGCTTCTGTCGCGCAAACGCGATGAGGCCGACAAGCGCAACGTGATCATAACCCGAACAGTTGTCGGTGCTCTTTATCTGGAGCAATTGGGCGATCTCGTGGTAGAGAAAGCCAAGGAACTGCCGCGCTAATTGCGCACCAAACCTGGATATGAAAATCTAACATGACGACTTCCTTCGACCGCCGCCTCCATCCTGTCCGACCCGATCTTGCCGCTCGCGACTATGAAGGAAAAGTTGAAACGGGCCGTTTTGTCGATGGCGAAGTGTTTCAGGTGACCGCTGACAGTCTTGCCATCCGGCCGGATCCACGGCCGGACTGTCCCATCGACACCGAAGCCTTGTGCGGGGAGTGGATCACCGTTTACGAGAAGACGGCTGAGGGATGGGCCTGGGGCCAACTCGACACGGACGGCTATGTCGGCTGGTTTTCGTCTGATGGGCTAGGGTCCGTAACGGCGGCAACACATCGGGTGAGGGCGCTGAGGACCTATCGCTATCCCGGTCCCGATCTGAAATTTCCGCCGCGTGATCTTCTCTCCATGGGGGCTCAGGTGACGGTTGTCGGCGAAACAGAAACGCGCGGCCTCAACTATGCAATTCTCAATGACGGCTCTTCTGTCGTCGCCAAGCATCTGGTTTCTCTGGACGACTATGACGCGGACTGGGTCGCCGTGGCGGAGGAAATGCTCGGCACACCCTATCTCTGGGGCGGTCGCACAACTGTCGGCCTGGATTGTTCCGCACTGATCCAGTTGGCCGGACAGGCCAGTGGTCTCGACATACTGCGTGACAGCGATATGCAGGAAGCCGAGGCCGGACACGAGATCCCGCATGACGATCCGTCAGCGTTACAGCGGGGCGACCTTGTGTTCTGGAAAGGACATGTGGCGATCGTTACCGGCCCGAACAGGTTGCTCCATGCCAACGGTTTCACGATGACGGTTGCCTATGAAGATCTCGACCGGGCGATATCACGGATCGCCGCAACGGAGTGGGGAGCTGTGACGAAGGCACGAAGGCTCCAGAGAAGGTCAGAGTGACCGGACCATGTTCTGCCACAGGGTTTCGATGTCGTTTTCTACGGGTTTGCAGGCCCTGCGAAACCAGTAGCCTGCGTTGCCATGATCACCCTCGATGAGGTGGCAAAGCGCATGTATCCAGTCATGGGCCGGTTCGCCCTCTGCACTTTGACAGATTTCATGTGCGGCCTCCCATTCCGGTCCGATGGCCAATCCTCCCTTTTTCAGCCACCAGAGCGCAGCCATGGGCCTGGAAAGGTCATCGGACGGTTCGGCGGTTGAGACATCCATGAGTGTGTTTTCGGACATTGAGACACCTGATTTCAGATTGAGGGCAGCCTTTCGGCTTTGTTTTGGTAGCGAAGCAACATCGGCCTCCGGTTTTTCGGGGCGTGCTCTAGGAATTCGGTGTAATTGCCAGGCGCGGCTCATCAGGTTCCTGCGTCTCCTTGGCGGCTTCGATTTCACCAAGCTCAAGATCCTCGATCTTGCGGCTACGCTTGGTAATCTTGTCGGTGGAGATCAGGATTTGGTCAATGTCCTTGTTTGCCTGGGTAAAATGGGACTGAAGCTTGCCGACACGGTCATTGAGGCGGCTGACATCCGCAATCAGATGGCCGACTTCCGCCTGGATCAGGTGTGCCTGCTCTCGCATCTTGGCGTCTCGCAGCACGGACTGAATGACCTGAATCGAGAGCATCAGGAGAGAAGGTGACACGATCACCACGCGGGTTCTGTGTGCCTTTTGAACCAGGTCCTCGAAGCCCTCGTTGAGCTCTGCAAACACGCTTTCTGAGGGGACGAACAGGAAGGCGGTGTCCTGGGTTTCTCCAGGCAGGAGATACTTCTCGCCGATATCCTGGATATGCTTGGAAAAATCCCGGCGGAACTGCGCCTGAGCGTATTTCAGCTGCTCCTCTGTCTCCGCCTTGCGCAGGAGGTTGAACCCTTCCAGCGGAAACTTGGCGTCGATCGCAAGGGAAGGTGCGCCGTTCGGCATATGGATAAGGCAGTCGGGCCGGTTGTTGTTCGAGAGTGTCGCCTGGAACGAATAGGTGCTTGGGGCCATCTGATCCTGGATGATGGCTTCCATCCGGCCCTGTCCGAAGGCGCCGCGCGTTTGCTTGTTCGAAAGAATCGACTGCAATTGACCTACCTGGCCGGAAAGGTCGGTGATCGTCTGCTGAGCCCGGTCGATCACCGCGAGGCGTTCGTGAAGGTGCCTGAGACCGTCCTGGGTTTTCTTCGTCGTGTCGGCCATCGAGATACCGAGTTTGTGCCCCATCCCGTCGAGGCGCTCGTTGACTGCGCGCATCATGTCCGATTGGCGCGAACCGAACACTTCGGCCATCGTTTGCATGCGTCCCGTCATCTCGCCCTGAGACTTGAGAAGTTGCGAGAGGTGGCTCTCAAGCTCGTGTATCTGTTCCGTCGCGGCGCTGTCGGCATCCGCCCGCTGGCGGATCTGGCGCATGGTCTTCAGAACCAGCCAGACGATCAGCGTCAGCAGGAACAGTCCGCCTGCAATGGCGGTTTCCAGAACCGTCACCGGACGGCCACTAAACTCAAACAGGATCTCGTTCATGAAACAAACATAGAACGATTCGGCCAGAAGGCACATCCGCAACGCAATTCTGATGCGTTCAAAACGCAGGCGAACCCGTTGATTTCCGCGTTGACCACTGCCGCTTGATTGCCTATGTCAGACGCATGACTAAACGCTCGATTGTTACGATTCCCGACCCGGTTCTCCGCGAAGTCTGTGCGCCCGTCGATACGGTTGACGACGACATCCGCGCCCTGTCCGACGATATGCTTGAAACCATGTACGACGCGCCGGGCATCGGCCTCGCCGCCAGTCAGATCGGCATCCTGAAGCGCATGTTCGTGCTTGATGTCGCCAAGGAAGATGCGCCGAAGGAGCCGATGGTTTTCATCAACCCGAAAATTGTCTGGTCGAGCGAGGATTCGTCCGTCTATCAGGAAGGCTGCCTGTCCATCCCTGAATACTTCGAGGATGTCGAGCGTCCGGCAGAAGTGATGGTGCAGTTTCTGGATCGCGAGGGCGCCGAGAAGGAAATCAGGGCGAACGGCTTGCTGGCTACCTGTGTTCAGCATGAGCTTGACCATCTCGACGGGAAATTGTTCATAGACTACCTGTCGAAGCTGAAGCGGGATCGGGTGATCAAGAAGTTCACGAAGCAGGCAAAACTGGCCGGCAAGGACTGAACGGGACAAGGGAGATTGCCCAGTGGATCAGGAACTGTTCCTGAAAACATTCGCCGCGCTCTTTGCGATCATGAGTCCGATCGCCAACCTGCCGGTATTCCTGGCGCTGACATCGGACCGTGGACCTGCGTTTGAACGCAAGGTGGCCTTTACGCTTCTGATCAGCCTGACGGCCGGATCCGTCGTGATCGGCCTGAGCGGCGACATCATATTGAAGGTTTTCGGCATCAGTCTTGATGCCTTTCGACTTGCAGGCGGTTTCCTGATTCTTCTGATTGCACTCGACCTCATTTCCGGGCAGAGCACCAAGGCCCACCACGGTTCGTCGAAGGAAAAGGAAAACATGAAGTCGCAGGACAATCCGGCGATCTACCCTTTGACAGTGCCTGTGCTTCTTGGGCCCGGTTCGATTTCGACAATGATCATTTTCCGCGGGCAAGTGCACAATACCAGCCAGGAAATTGCCTATGTCGCCGCCGTTGCCGCGGCCATCGCGCTCCTGATCGCAACGTTCTTCGCCGCCCCATTCCTGTCACGCTTTCTCGGTGAGACCGCAAACAGCGTCATGAGTCGTTTGATGGGCATGATCCTGGCTGCAATCGCCATGGAAATGATGACGGGCAGCCTCAAGGTCCTGCTTCCCGGCCTGGCCTGACAGGGCGCGTTTGCAAACTATCGACATCCTGCGAGCGCGTGTCCGCACAATCTCGATGGATCGGCGGCTCAACTGGAAGCCATTGGCCAGTCGTTCGCAACAAGAGCAATCCCGCATCACGGGTTGAAGAGGAACGAGCGTTCAGCACGTTGGACTATCGAAGGCGTGCGATGCCATATCCAGGCGACTGGACATCTGTACACTTGCCCGGACCGGCGTAAGGCGTAATAAGGGGCAAACTTTCGAAGAACCCTCAGGAACCTCATGTCTCTTCGCGTCGTCTTTATGGGCACTCCGGAATTTTCCGTGCCGACCCTCATGGAAATCGTTGGACAGGGGCACGATGTGGTCGCCTGCTATTCACAGCCACCCAGGCCGGCCGGAAGAGGCATGGATCTGAAGAAGTCTCCCGTACATGAGGCGGCTGAATCATTCGGTATCCCTGTTTTTACCCCCAAGAGCCTGAAGGACACCGCCGAGCAAACCCGGTTTGTTGATTTTGAAGCGGATGTCGCGGTTGTTGTCGCTTACGGACTGTTGCTGCCGGGGCCTGTGCTCGACGCGCCACAATTCGGTTGCCTGAACCTTCATGCCTCGATGCTGCCGCGCTGGCGAGGGGCCGCGCCGATCAACCGGGCGATCATGGCGGGGGACAAGGAAACTGCCGTTCAGGTCATGCGTATGGAAGAAGGGCTCGACACCGGCCCGGTCTGCATGTCGGAGACTGTTGCGATCGACAAGAACATGACCGCGGGGGAATTGCATGATCGGCTTTCCGGTCTTGGCGGTGACTTGATGGTCCGCGCGCTGGCAGCCCTGTCACGCGGTGCGCTGGGCGAGCAATCCCAGGCTGAAGAAGGCGTCACCTACGCGGCCAAGCTGTCCAAGCTGGAAACGCGTATCGACTGGTCGAAATCGGCTGAAGAGGTTCACAATCACATTCGCGGACTGTCACCCTTTCCAGGGGCCTGGTGCGAAATGCCTCTGGGCAGCAAACCTGAAAGAGTCAAGGTCCTGCGAAGCTCGGTTGCCGATACCGGCGGGAAACCGGGGACTGTCCTTTCGACAACTGATGTTCCGGCTGTCGCATGCGGGGCGGGTGCCGTGCGCCTGGAACAGGTTCAGCGGGCCGGCAAGAAACCGATGAGCGGTGAGGAATTCCTGCGGGGCGTATCTCTTTCTGATGGCACGCAACTGGATTAAGCTCAGGTAGCTGGAGAAAATCATGAACGACGCAGTCGGGACACTCAATCTGACAATTCGCGATGTTGTGCGCGAAGACGAGGCCGTTGTTCGCGAACTGCTGATAGCCGCCTTTCCCTCTGATATCGAAGCGCGACTTGTCCACAAACTGCGCCACTGCGGCGCACTCGTTCTGGAGCAGGTGGCCGTACAGGAAACCGGAGATGTTGTCGGCCATGTCGCTTACAGCCGGGTGACGCCCGCAGCAATCGGTTCCGGCCAGGGTCTTCAGGTCTGCTGTCTGGCACCGGTATCCGTTCGACCGGAAAATCAGCACACAGGCGTCGGTTCTGCGTTGATTACGGCATCTCTTCAGACACTGAAGAACCTTGGCGAAGATCTCGTCCTGGTTCTCGGACCGCCGACATATTACCCGCGTTTCGGCTTTGATCCGGTTCTGGCTCGCAAGGTTCAGGCGCCCTACGCGGGCGATGCCTTCATGGCGCTTGCGCTGACTGCTGCCGGCACCGATGATCTGCCTATTGAAGTGGCCTTTGCCACGCCGTTTGAAGAATTCGAATAATGCCGCGTTACAAGCTGACGGTGGAATATGACGGTCGGCCTTTCTGCGGCTGGCAGCGACAGGCCAACGGGCCGTCTGTGCAGGCGGTGATCGAACGGGCGGTCCAGGCATTTACTGGAGAAGTCGTAACGATCGGCGGCGCCGGGCGCACCGATACCGGTGTCCATGCGACCGGGCAGGTGTGTCACATTGATCTGGTAAAACCCTGGCCGGTCAGGACCATTATGGGGGCAATGAACTTTCACTGCCAGCCGGACCCGGTGGTGATCCTTGATTGCACCGAAATGCATGAGGGTTTCGACGCCCGTTTTTCCGCAATCCGCCGCTCTTACCGTTACCGCATTCACAACCGCGTGCCGCCGCTGACCCATCAGCGCGGTCTTGCATGGCATGTGAAACCGGATCTCGACGCCGACGCGATGCATGAGGCCGCCCAGGAATTTGTCGGGCATCATGACTTCACGACGTTCCGCCACTCCCGTTGCCAGGCCAGGAGCCCGGAAAAAACGCTTGAGGAATTCCGCGTTTACCGGGAGAGGGAACTTGTCATCGCCGAATGTTCGTCCCGTTCGTTCCTGCACAACCAGGTTCGCTCGATGGTCGGTACGCTGAGACTGGTGGGAGAAGGCAAATGGGGGACGGGAGATATCACCAGGGCGCTCCAGGCCCGGGACCGTAACGCCTGCGGCCCGGTCGCCCCTGCGGACGGCCTCTATCTTACCCGCGTGGATTACCGTTCGGCGGAGATGGACATCGAACTCCTGCGGGACTGGCAGGCGCGCAAGGCTTTGCTGGAAGCCGAGGGCGCCAGTGAGGCGTAAGGTCGGGACGGCGCCTTGTCAAAACATGACCTGGTTGCCTCTTCCGCGGGGAAATTGATCCTGCCGTCGATCAGGTTCACTCAAGTGCCTGGCTGAATTCTCGCGCGCAATCGCTATCCCCCTGTGATGCCTCCCAGTATGTCGCCGAGATTTGCCAATATGTAGCCGATGATGATCACGCCGGCGATGATCATGACCGTCCAGACGAACAATTGAAAACCGATTGCCAGGCCACCCAAACCGACGGCAGCGGCGACCACCCGTCTGTTTTCCCGCATGACGAAACCGATGACGCCGAGAACGATTGCAATCCCGGCAAGCACATAGGCACATGTTTGCAGAATGCGATCCAGACCCCAGACCTGTGCCTGGGGTTCCGGTTGCGGCTCACCTTTAAGGCCACGCAGAGCGGACTCACGGATGTCTGCCGCAATTTCCCCGATTGACTGCCCGATGGTTGGCTGGGGATCGATCGGACCGGCGCTGTGCAGAAAAAGCGCCAGAACCAGCGCGACGGCACCGAACACTATACCGGCAAGACCGGACCACGATTTCCTGTCGATTGATGCTTCGCGCATGAATCGTCCTCCGTGATGATGAAACCACGGCCGCAGAGTGCCACGTTCCGCTTAAGCTTGTCTTCACGGCAGGTGCCTGGATTTGTCATGCATCGAAAGCTTCCGTTAAGCCGATGCCGTCTGACTATTGTCCTGCGGGATCACCACGCACTTCTTGTAGAGATGCCAGGTCGTGTGACCGAGTACCGGCAATACGACGATCAGACCGAGAAACGCAGGGACCATCGAAACAATCAAAAGTGCGGTTACGACAAAGGCCCAGCCGATCATTGGAACCGGTGAGGTAACGACAGCGCGTACGCTGGTGATCATCGCGGTGATGAAGTCCCGGTCTTCTTCCAGAAGCAGCGGAAAGGAGACAACCGTCAGCGAGAAGAGCAACAACGAGAGAATCGCACCGACTACGTGTCCCACAGCCAGGAACATCAATCCTTCGGGGGTTGAGATAACCTGTGTCAGGAATTCGTCGAACGATGCAAACGACTTGAACCCGAGGAAAAGCGCGAGCAACAGCCGGACCTGATACATCCACATGATCTGGATGAACAGTACGACGAAGGCCATCCAGGAAAGTTCGCGGCCCTTCTGAGCCCACATGGCACCGAATATGGCGGACCAGGAAAGCTCCTCCCCGGAGGCGAGGCGCCGACTGACCTCGTAGAGCCCAACGGCTGCGAACGGACCGATGAGGACGAAGCCGGCCGCTGCGGGGTATGCCAGATAGCTCATGTTGAGCGCCGCGGCACTCAGGATGACAAACAGCCCGCCGGCGGCAAAAAGGGCGCCGATGGCCAATCCGTAGACTGGAGCCTTCCGGAAATCCATCAAGCCGGCTGCCAGTGCATCGATGACGTCGTTGGCGGTGATCCTGTTGACCTGCGGCATCGGGCGAAGGGTGTCATTTGCTTTTGACGCGGATGTCTCGGGCGCAGCCTCAGTCCTGACGCCGGTTTCGCTTGGTGCCGTTGTCTTCTCGTTCATATGGCAGCTTCCTCCCAAAAGCCGATCGCAAAAATCTGCACTCCGGCAGACACGCAATCTTAGGCATGGAAGCTGTTCCCGCTCAATGAGGAGAAAGGCTTACGTTTCCCTGTTTTCGCCCTTTGCGCTATCCCGCCGCAGGCTTCTTGTCTTCGGCCGCGGACGCTGCCGCCGCTGCGGACGCAAGCGCTTCCTTCTGTTTCTCGTCCAGATTGGCGTTTTCGGGTAGCTGCACGCGGACTTCCTTGCGGGCAAACTGGATGTCGTTTTCCTCGAAGGTTTTTTGAACGCGCTTGTAGATTTCCTTGCGCACGCCGAACTGCTTGCCAGGCTTGGTGGTAAACTTCCCACGCACCACGATGCCGACGTCGTCGACGTCCGCCACGCCCTGGCCCTTGAACGGTGCCAGCAGGTCGTCCTTGAACTCCTCCATTTCCATTATTTCCTGGCCGATCTTCTTGAAAAGCTTGCGGACCTTCTCGACATCCGTATCGAATGGAACCGTGAACTTCAGCTTCATGATCACCCAGTCGCGGGAAAGGTTGGTGAGTTTGGGGATCTGGCCGTAGGGCACGATATGAACGGCACCTTTCGTGCCGCGCAATTGCAGTGACCGGATCGAAATTTTCTCGATCGTGCCCTGTGTGCCGCCGGTATCGATGAACTCTCCCAGCCTGAAGGCATCATCCATCAGGAAGAACACGCCGGAAACGACGTCCTGAACCAGGGTCTGGGCACCAAAGCCGATTGCCAGGCCAATGACGCCGGCACCGGCCAGCAGCGGCGTGATGTTGATACCGAGCTGGCTGAGCGCCAAGAGGCCGGTAAGCGTGATGATGGTGACCTGAAGGACGACACGCATCAGAGGCAGTATGGTGGCGAGACGCGACTTGCCGGCCCCACCCATTTCCGCGTCGTCGTCCTGTGTCTCGGCGGGCGGCGAATCTTTCGCCAGCTGGTGCGCAACCCAGAGGTTGGTGACTTCCCAGGCCAGGTAACCTGCGGCCAGGATCAGGAGAAAGATAACGCTGTTTCGCGCAACTGCCGAACCGTCATCGCCGCCAAGGGCGAGGAGGTTCAGCCCGTAAATCCGTCCGACAACCAGGATCAGAAAGGCAAGCAGAGCGACGCGTGCGATGCGGACATAGCTGTGCCGTGTCTGAAGATGGGCAGCTTCAGCAACAGGACCGTCACCCTGCATGGGCGGCACGATGTGCGAAACGATGCCGCGCACCATCGTGTCGAGAAACGGTGCAAAGACCACGAGGACGATGACGGCGAGAGAACGTCCGGCGGTCAGCGCTTCGACCCCCATGCTTGCGGTAAATTGCACCAGCAGCCAGTTGAATGCGATAAAGGCCATTGAGAAGTAGGGCCAGAACCGGGCCATGCGCTCAAGGCCGGACGTCGGATCTTCGTCGTCGCCCAGTATGATGCTGGTCAATCCGTGCCGCGCCTTCCAGATAACCGCGATAATCCAGGCATTCACGCCGAAGCCGACGAAGAAACGGAACGTTCCGCCGGCTTCCGCTCCCGCGCCCTCCATGACGTTCCGCAGGAAGAAGGCCACGCCGACCACCGCAAACAGGGTTGTGAAATTGTGATAAAGCGACCTGGCGGTCGGATCATCCGCTGTAACAAGGCGAAGTTCACTACGGTTTGGTGCAAGTGCAAAGCGGAGGAGGGCGGCGATCAGCCGGGGCATGAAGACGATCCAGAAGACGGCTTGCAGGGCAAAGAACCGCGTGACCGGATCGAAAATGGCAATGCGTCCCACAATCAGCGCGACAAGGGCAAAAATCAGCAGCCCACCAAGATCGAGCCCCGCACGCGTGGAGACCAGTTTGACCGTCTCAAACAGGCTTTCAGGGGATTTGTTCTGGATCGTGTCGCGTTTGGCAGCTGTCAATCGGTTGACCAGAAATTCCGCTGCAAAGCCTGCTGCCAGAATGATGGCGATAGCACCGATCAGTATGTGGATAGGACCGGCGACGGTGCCCGACACGAGAGCCCCGATACTTGAAATCATACCGGAAAACAGATCAGGAAGGTCCTGAAAGTGCCCGATGACCATGGTGCTGAAATTCGAGAACGCCGTTTGCATCTGCTGAAGCAGTCCCGGGCCGTCGGAAGCGACGTTTTCGGTACGACCATTGGCTGCGGCGCTTTGCTGCAGCAGCGTCATCAGGTCTGTCAGCGCTTCAACCTGCTCCGGATCAAGGTCGGAAACGAGCTTTTCCATTGCATCGGACTGAAGCGCCGGCGGCAGCTCGGACGAGGTTTCCTGGGCCAATCCGGTTGAAGGAGAGAAAGCGGCGATGGAGAAAAAAACGCTGATTGCACAGGCGAGTAGAATTTTTTGACAAGCACCGGTCATGATCGGGCCCCCGACGGTGTTGGTTCGTATTACCTCAAATTAGACATGCTTGCCGTGCAAAATCCATAAATATTCCGCGGCGTTATTTTCAGAGTGTGGAAACTTTTTGCCATGCAACTTTGGATCTTCGGCAAAATAGGCGGAATTCAAAGGGACAACGGTGCTTGATCCGAACCGCTTATGCGTCTACCTCCATGCCAGAACAATTATTGTGAGCGGGATTGAATGAACACACCCCCACCTAGTGCCAATATTGCGCCCGGGCCGGTCTGGGCTTTGCTGAGTCCCATCGGTCGCCTGAGCCGGGAGCCCTATTGGTTGAGTTTTGCCTTTGTTCTGGTGATTATCGGAATCCCCGTCAAAATCTGGCTGTCTTCCCTGATGGAATTTCAGGCAAATGAAAACCTGACGCTGGAAACCCTGCCGATCAACGACTTTATGGCGTCCAATCCACTATTGCCGATTCTTTATCTGGTTTTGAATTGGGTACATCTGGCCCTGGTTATCAAAAGACTTCAGGATGTCGGGCTGAGCGGGTTCCTGGCGCTATTGATTTTTGTCCCTGTTGTGAGTTTGCTTCTTGTGATCATCCTGGGATTCGTTCCCAGCCAGGCGAAGCCAAACCGCAGCGGACCGTTGCCGAACAGCTACTGGCGCAAAAGCTGAAACGTATCAAAACCGTCAGACTCTTCCAATCTGGAACCTTGCCTGCCATGCCGTCAAATGCCGTTTCCATCACCCAGGACCTCATTCGATGCCCGTCCGTCACGCCAGTCGAGGGCGGAGCGCTCGCAACGCTTGAAAAACTGCTCGGCGATGCAGGCTTTGCAGTTTCCCGGGTGACATTCCGCGATGAGGACACGCCGGACGTTGAAAATCTGTTCGCAACGATCGGGTCCGGAAAACCGCATTTCGTTTTTGCCGGTCATACCGACGTCGTTCCGGCTGGCGCGGCAAGCGACTGGAGCCAGGGTCCGTTCGACGGCAACATCAAGGATGGTGTCCTTTACGGACGCGGCGCGGTCGACATGAAGGGCGGCGTTGCGGCCTTTGCCGCAGCAGCACTCGACTTTGTCGAGGAATTTAGTGCCGGATTTGGCGGGACGATTTCGTTCCTGATCACCGGGGACGAAGAAGGACCCGCCGTGAATGGTACCGTCAAGCTGCTTGAATGGGCCGCGGGTCAGGGCCACACGTTTGATGCCTGCATCGTTGGCGAACCCACGAACCCCGAAAAGCTCGGCGACGCGATCAAGGTTGGCCGCCGGGGATCCCTGTCAGGAATTGTTACGGTCTCGGGCATCCAGGGACATGCCGCCTATCCCCATCTTGCCGATAATCCGATACCCGGGCTCACAAGGCTGCTTGCCGCACTTGACGTGTTGGAACTCGATCTCGGCAATGAGCGATTTCAGCCCTCCAACCTTGAAATCGTCAACCTGGACGTCGGCAATTCGGCATTCAATGTCATACCGGCCAGAGCCGAAGCCCGCTTCAATATCCGCTTCAATGACGAATGGTCGCTGGAAAGCCTCAAATCGAAGATACTTGAGACACTCCAGGCGGTGAACCTGGGCGATCTGGAGCTGGATGTCGCATTCAAGCGCGATGCCAGTGAATCCTTCCTGACGAAGGATGACAAACTGATCGAAACCCTGGGCAGTGCAGTAAAGGCAGAGACCGGGCGCAGCCCCGAACTCTCGACCGGAGGCGGTACCTCTGATGCACGGTTTATTAAGAACTATTGCCCAGTCGTTGAATTCGGGCTGGTCGGACAGACCATGCACAAGGTTGATGAATGCGTGAGTATTGAGGACCTTGACCGGCTGGCGACAATCTATAAACGATTCCTCGTCAGTTATTTTGCCAAGGACTCGGGAGCACGTTGAACTTGATCGGCATGAATGAAATCCGGGCAGCGCTGGACGGGTCCTGGCTTCTTTTGCGCAACAGGCCCGAAGGCATGGCGTTTTTCGACCAGTCGCTCCAGGGGTTCTGGCGCTCGTTTCAGGTCGTGTTTCTGCTGATACCGGTCTTTCTGCTCAGTGGGCAGATTGAAAAACAGGGTTATTTCTCCGAAAACGTATATCACCCCGAAGCGTTTCCGGACGGTGCCTACTGGACGGCACAACTCCTGGGTCTGGGAGTTGACTGGATCGCCTTGCCAATTATCCTGGCTGCCCTCGCGGCGCCTATCGGCATCTCAAATCGCTATGTACCGTTCATTGTCGCGCGCAACTGGACAAGTTTGCTCGCTTCCGTACCGTTCTTGATCACCTACAGCCTGTTTATGCTCGGAATCATACCGCTCGGCATCATGGTTCTTCTGTCGCTGACAAGCCTGGTGGTGGTTCTTTGGTACCGTTTTCTGGTCGCGCGCATCGCTTTGCAGGCCACAATCAGTCTTGCTGTTGGAATTGTGATTCTGGATTTCCTGCTTTCCCTTGTAATCGCGCAAATCGTTACAATTTTTTGGCAGGTATAGTCCCCCCGTTCCCTCCAGGGAACGGGAGAACAGTGATCTTCACAGGGTTCAGTCGCGCAGCAACTCGTTGATTGCGGTCTTTGACCTTGTCTTCTCATCGACGGTTTTCACGATCACGGCGCAGTAGAGGTTCGGCGCCGCCTCGCCATTGCCCATCAGGCTGGAAGTCGGCATGGACCCGGCAACGACAACGGAATAGGGCGGTACTTCACCGTAGCTGATTTCACCGGTCATGCGGTTCACGATACGCGTCGATTTGCCGATAAAGACACCCATGCCCAGCACGGCCCCTTCGCGCACGATACAGCCTTCCACGACTTCCGAGCGCGCACCGATGAAGCAGTTGTCCTCGATGATCACGGGACCCGCCTGCAAGGGTTCCAGCACGCCGCCGATGCCGACGCCGCCGGACAGGTGCACGTTCTTGCCGATCTGGGCGCAGGAACCGACCGTTGCCCAGGTGTCGACCATCGTGCCTTCATCCACATACGCGCCGAGATTGACGAAGGACGGCATCAGCACCACACCCTTGCCGATGAAGGCCGAGCGCCGGACGGTACAGTTCGGCACGGCGCGGAAACCGGCATTTTCAAAATCCGGACCGCTCCAGCTGTCGAATTTGGACGAAACCTTGTCCCACCAGACGGCTTCTCCCGGTCCGCCCTTGATCACTTCCATGGGGTTCAGCCGGAACGACAGGAGTACCGCCTTCTTGGCCCATTGGTTGACGACCCAGTCACCGTCATTCTTCTCGGCAACGCGCAGTTCCCCGCGATCGAGAAGGTTCAGCGTGGTTTCCACGGCATCCCGGACTTCACCGGTGGTGGAGGTTTCGATGGAAGCGCGGTCTTCAAAAGCCGCGTCGATAATCTGGGACAGGGCGGCAAGATCATGGGGCATATGACAGAGGTCTCCGGGCGTTAACAATTCGTGCGCGGACCTAAGCCGCCGGACCGAGACCTGTCAAGCGCTGGGGGGAAGCCATGTGTTCCAGGGACGACATTGCGGAGCCTGGAAGGTCCCGGATGACGACTGAACACTGTTGGTACAATGATCATGTGGCCCCGCTTCGAGCCGGGGCATGCCGCATCCACCTGCAAGGGTAGAAGCAGCAGTTGATTGCCCTCCGGCTGCAACGGGTCTGATGGTCGTGATGCTGTCGTGACCGACACCTTTGTGTTTGCGCCGGCCGTAGATATCGGATCCCCGCATTGGCACTTCAAATCGGGATGAAAATCCGGGATCGCAATCGATCCTGAGACGAACTTCCGGTCGGGATACGTGATATTGAATTGAGATAAAATAACTTATCTCTTCTGTTTTTCGCTAGTTTCTAATGAAATCGACCGGCTTAGGATGATCTGAAATCAACTGAGGGAAAAGGCGATCATCGTGGAACTCTGGATCCCGATCACAATTTTCGCGGCGTTCTGCCAGAACCTGCGAACGGCGATGCAAAAGCATCTGAAGGGCAGGCTTGGCAACACCGGCGCGACATTTGTCCGCTTCGGATATGGCGTTCCATTCGCGCTTCTTTATGCTGCGGTCCTGTATTTCGTGTTCGACAATCCATTGCCCCGGCCGGGAGCAACACTGCTGATTGCCGGAGCCCTCGGCGGCCTTGCCCAGATCCTGGCGACCTTTCTGCTGATCTACCTGTTTTCTTTCCGCAATTTTGCAGTCGGTACTGCATACTCCAAAACCGAACCCATCCAGGCGGCCCTTTTCGGACTGGTGGTGCTTGGTGAGCACGTGACGTGGACCGCAGCTCTCTGCATCATGGTCGGCATTGCAGGCGTGATAACGATCTCGCTGGCACGTGTTCCGATGACGATTTCGGCGGTCCGAAACTCCCTGGTCGGCCGCCCGGCCCTGATCGGGCTGGCATCCGCCGCCCTGTTCGGTGCATCAGCGGTGGCCTACAGGACAGCATCCCTGTCACTGGAGGGGACGACCGTCGCAATGCAGGCTGCGACCGCGCTGGTTTACGCCACCATGTTTCAAACGCTTGCGATGACCATCTGGATGGCTGTCCGCGAACCGGACGAGTTGCGCGAAAGCCTGAAGGCCTGGCGTGCCGCGATCTGGGTCGGCGCTTCGGGTGTCGCCGGTTCCATCGGCTGGTTCACGGCCATGACCCTTCAAAATGTCGCCTACGTCCGGGCGCTCGCGCAGATAGAACTGGTCTTCACCTTCCTGGCCTCCTGGCTGGTGTTCAAGGAAGTGATCGCGCGTTCGGAGATCTTCGGCTGCGTCCTGATTGTCGCGGCAGTCGTCGGGATTATCCTGGTGGGCTAGAGTATTCGTTTTGATCAAGCCGGATTTGGTTTCCATTTCAATCCTGCTTGATGAGGAAATGGGTCAACTCACCTTCAGAACGATCTTTCCGACATGACCTTTTTCACCGAAGGCCTTTTGCGCGGCGCCGATGTCTCGCAGCGCATAGGTTTCCGCGACAAGTGGCTTGATTTCGTCGCTTTCGATCCTCTTCACCAGATTTCCGAACACCTGCGGTTCGAGGACAGTGCAGCCGAAGCAGCTCAGATCCTTCAGATACAGCGTTCGAACATCCAGTTCGACGATCGGGCCTCCAATGGCACCTGCAACTGCATATCGACCACCAGGCTTCATGACATCCAGAAGGGACGGCCATTTGTCGCCCGCAACGAGATCGATCACTACGTCCACTGAATTGACACCGAGCGTTTCGGCGTAGTCGGCATCGCGGTTCAGCGTCCGCTCTGCACCAAGTTGTTCCAGGGTCTTGGCTTTCGAAGGGCTTGTGACGGCGATGACGCTCGCTCCGCGCGCACGTGCAAGCTGTATGGTTGCCGAGCCAACGCCTCCGGAGCCTCCGGTGACAAGGACCGTGTCGCCAGCTTTTACCCGCGTCCGCTCTAGCATGTTTTCTGCTGTTGAGTAGGAGCAGGGGAAAGAAGCCAGTTCCGCATCGGATAGGTCACAGTCAACCGTATGGGCGTGCCGCCCCGCAACCTTCGTGAATTCTGCAAAGCCACCATTGCACTCAGATCCGAAGTACCATGGCGAGGCAAGCATCTTTCCGTCCGCTTCAACAAGACACGGTTCAATCAGGACACGGTCGCCGATCCGCGACGGGTCGATACCCTCACCAACGGCGACGATGGTCCCGCATGCATCAGCCCCCTGGATGAGCGGAAGCTTCAGCGCCACCCCCGTCCAGGCCGCGTCCTCCGCATCATTGTCACCCTTCGAATACCAGCCGATACGGGTGTTGATATCCGTATTGTTGACGCCTGCCGCACTGACCTTGACGAGAACGTCTCCCGGCCCAGGTGTTGGCACGATCAGATCGTCGCGCCACTCGAGTACTTCGGGACCGCCATGGCCGGTAAGAACGACTCCGCTCATTTTGTCAGGAAGTGTCATGGGCCTGCTCCGGTAGAATGAATGTTCTACTTGCTCAGGTAGAGGATTTGCTCTACCTCGTCAAGCATGCCTGACACAAAAACCAGAATTGCCGCAGGACTGGAACGGGCCTTTGCGGAAAACGGGTTCGCGGAACCGAACATCGACAGCCTGCGCGAGGCAGCGGGCGTCAGTCTCAGAACGCTGTACAAGTACATGCCCTCGCGTGAGGAAATGGTCCTGAGCGCGCTGGAGCACCGTCATCAGCGCTATATGCAGTTTGTCTTCGCCAAGCTGCCATCGGACGAAAAGCCTGTTCTGCATATGCTGTTTGAAAGAGTTTCAGAGTGGATGTCGACAGAGGCAGCGCATGGATGCCTGTTTCATGCCGCCGTCGCCGCGGCCCCGAGGGACGCGAGGCTTCGCAGCCTTCTGGCAAGGCACAAAACGGACGTTGCACATGAAGTTGCCGCGTTGTCGGGCCTGCCGGATCGGCAGGGCGAGATTACGCTGATCGTTGAAGGTCTGATGCAGGACTGGCCGCTGCATCGCGGCAAGGCAACCGAATGCGCGATACATCTGGGCGATCTGTTGTTGAAAGAAAACTGAGCCACGTGGCCGGCAACCCTTGCAGGAAGACGATGATTTGGAATAACTGACAAACCCGCCATGCAACTGACGACGGGTTTGCACACAATTGGCTCTTTTCTTCGAGTGCTCAGGGTTCGATGAAATTCCGAATGGCATCGGTGTACTCGTCGGCGGCCTGGAACGAAGCAAAATGACTGACATCCTCAAGGACCAGGAAATCTGCGCTTGGCATGATCTCGGCAATCATCTTCGAGTGGTCCATCAGGATGGCTTCGTCAAATTCGCTTTGCACCACAAGCGTCGGGACCGTTACGGACTTGAGAGCGTCGGGTCCACCCGGTTTTGAAGATCCCCACATTTTGGCAACAGCACCCAAAAAATTCTCGAACCCGTCCGGGGTCGGTGACATTTCGGCATAGTCACCCGCCATCATTCCAACATAGGTTCCGAAGACCTCGTTTGTCTCGACAGACGGATCGACACCATCAAGCGTGATGTTGCCGGCATGGGCGAAATGGCTCGCAAGGCGCTCAGGATTTGTCTGCGAAATCGAATATCCGATATTCGCCCCATCCGACCAGCCGACCAGATGTACGCGATCAACACCGATCTGGTCGAGCAACGCCAGGTAATCCGCAGCCAGGCGGGCGTAGGTATACTCGCTGCCGTCGTTTGTCGAGCGCCCGTGACCGCGGGTATCGGCAACAATCACCGTGTGGTCCTGCATGAGGTCGGCGACCTGGGCGGCCCATATATCGCCATGGGCGAGACCACCGTGGATCAGCAGGATCGGTGTGCCGTCGGCATCCCCGTAAATCGCATGATACATGTCGATGCCGTTGACATTCACCGTTCCGCTTGATGCGGCTTCCGGCATCGGCGGGGCCGGCGGGATCGACATCCAGCGATCTTCGGCCTGCGCCGGAATTGTCAGGAAAAGCACAAATGCAGCGATGAGATATTTGATCATGCTACCCTCCCGGTGTGACTGGTTTTCAGGTCTTTTGACTGGATCAAGCGTAATCCACGGAAGGCTCTGAGTGGTAGGTCTTCAGCGCAAGGGAGGTGTGACTGTTCGTCATGAAAAGCACAGTAATTTCAGAGCGTTGGTTTCCCAGATATGGCTTTGGCGCAGAATGCGGCTTCCTCGCCGACAACGTGTTTTGCGACTACGACCAGCAGGCGGAACAGCTCACGGGTCACGAACAGTCTTACCTCCAGCTGACGTCCGGCGCCTTCCGTGGCAGGTTCCTGTCCCTGTTTCTCGGACCTGACGCTGCTGTCCATATGGAATTTTGCAACCAGGGTCTGGAACAGGAGGTCATCGGCGCGAGCGACCACATTTCCTTCGGTGTCGTGCTGAATGCTCCAGCTCCCTTTGTCGTCATGGGGCAGCATATGAGCGACGCGGATGTATTTGTATTACCCCCGTTGGGGCACCTGCATCTGGTCAGCCCAGTCAATGGGTCGGTGATGGCGGTTGCGATCCGGAAAACCACGCTTTTGAAGCAGAATGTCCTGTCTCCTGCGCTGGCTGACTGGCTGGAGCACTTGTCGGGCAAACCACGTTTTCTGAAAGCTCCGGGTTTGGCGGCACGGCTACGCGAAGACGCGATATCGGCGATGGAATGTGCCATCGAGCCCGAAACGCGAAATTCGGACAGAGTTGCCGGCCGTGCCCTGATTGCCAGTATCGCATCGAAACTCTCGCTGGATGTGTCCATGGCTCGATTGGCCAGTTCCGCTGAAGACCGGGTATTTGAACGTTTCCTGCAGTGCAGGACGTCGTTGAAATCGCGATCATCGCTGTCAATGAGTGCCAATGAGCTGGCACAATTCACCAATGTATCGAAACGATCGGTCCAGCAGGCGTTCTCCTCACATGTGGCGATGGGACCGCTTGCCTATCTTCGCCTCTTGAAGCTGCACGATGTCCGGCGCAAATTGACTGACAGGCGCTTTTGTCGTCACTCAATCGGAGACATTGCGGCACTCCATGGTTTTTGGGACGGGAGCCGGTTTGCGCGTCAGTACCGTTCTCATTTTGGTGAGCTGCCATCCGCAACACGCAGCGCGGCCATGGCAGAAGAACAGTCGCCAGTTCGCTAGGCTCGGGCTGCGCCCTGCAGCCATTCCCTGAACGTTGCAACCGGCCGGGTCAGGGTTCTCGCAGGAGATCTGACGAACCAGTAGCCTGTTTCCAGTTCCAGAACTGGCCAGTCGGGCGAAATCAAATGACCGGCGTCGAGTTCCTGGGAGATGAAGCGGCGGTCGATCGCGATGGTGCCCATGCCCGCGATCGCAGCCTGAATCGCGAGATCGCGGCTCTGAAGGACTGTGCCCGAGTGAACATCGGGATGTGAAATTCCAGCCTCTTCCAGCCATTCGGTCCAGTCGTTTCGCCGCGCGGAACTGTGCAGCAGCGGAAGGTCCAGCAGTACCAGAGGGTCCGACGGATCCTTTCCGCTCAGGAGACTTGGAGCCATGGCAACGGCAAGATGTTCATTCCAGAGCAGGTGGCTTTCGACATTTGACCAGTTGCCCGTGCCGAGCCGGATCGCACAATCGTAGTTTTCCCGGTCGAGATCGACCATGCGTGTGGAGGCGGACAGGAGCAGTTCCACGTCGGGTTGTTCGGCCTGAAAATCGGGTAGGCGGGGAATCAGCCAGCGTGTCGCAAACGTGGAGACTGTGCTGATCCGCAATTCTGTCCGTCCGCGCCGTTTGAAGCTGTCGACGGCTTCCGCTATCCGGTCGAAGGCATCCCCCAGACTGAGAGCCAGACGCTGACCCTCGTCGGTCAGTGTCAGACCGCGTCCGTCACGGTTGACCAGTGTTGCTCCCAGTTCGCTCTCGAGCTTGCGCATGAGGTGGGAAAGGGCCGACGGCGAGACCCCGAGTTTTTCGGCTGCAATCGACGCGCGGCCATGACGGGCCAGCAGGGAAAAGGCATGAAGGGCGCGCAGGGAAGCCATTTGAGGTCACGTTCCACGAGTTGAGTTTTACTCAATCTAGAGGAGTTTCTTGGAAATAAGAATACTCTCGGTGAAAACGGCATTTGGCCGCCGCTTCCATCTCAATCCAATATCGGTAAATCCGGACGATAGATCCTGCCGATAAATCCTGTGGGTGCAGCCAATGATTTGTGTTGCCACCCACAAGACTGGCGAATGGCCTTCCCCAGGGTTGAAACCTCGATAGCCGAGCGTCAGAAAAGGGCTGACGACCGCGATGCTTGACCTTTGGCAAGCTCACCAGATTTGGATCATCATCTTGAGAAATCATACGCGCAGTCCACCATTACGGCAGCGCGTTTCGTCTCAAAGAGCATTCCATGCCTGTGAATTTGACTGCATTTTCGTGGGCCCGGGCACTTTAGCTCAGTGCACCCAAGACAGCCCTCAGGAAGCCTGTCAGGTCTTCGGTGACAAAATCGACATGAGGGTAGGGATCGCCTTCGAGATCCCAGCTTTCCTGGAAGACGCCCCGTGAACCCTTCGGAACAATAAGGGCCGTGCGCATGCCAAGTTGATGGGGAACGCTCAGGTTCTTGGAAAGATCTTCGAACATGGCTGCCCGGGCGGGGGAAATTCCGGTGAGGTCAATGAACTTGTCATAGGTCTCACGATTGGGCTTTGGCACGAGATCAGCGGAGACGATATCGAAAATGTCTTCGAAATTGTCGGAAATGCCCAGGGCCGCAGCGGTCCGTTCCGCATGCGGCCGGTCGCCATTCGTGAAGATGAACTTCTTGCCGGGAAGCGCGTCGATTGCTGCGCTCAGGTCGGGGTTGGGTTCAAGGCCGGAATAATCGATGTCGTGAACGAACGCGAGATAGTCGTCAGGATCGATTTTCTGCGTTGTCATCAAGCCACGCAGGGTTGTTCCATGTTCGTGATAGAGCGCCTTCTGGTGCACCATTGCTTCGGACCGGTTCAGGTCCAGGACCTTTTGCACATATAGCGCGATCTGTTCGTCTATCTGGGAAAAGAGATCCGCCTCGTGAGGGTAGAGTGTGTTGTCCAGATCGAAAACCCAGGCTTCGACACCCTTGAAGACCCTGAGGTCCTGGCGATGTGCGTGTTGGCCCTCCAGGGGCAAAATGCGTTTACCGGTCACGGGCGGATCAACGTCCCTGCGCCGCCATCGGTGAACAGTTCAAGCAGGACGGCGTGGGGAACCTTGCCGTTCAGGATAACGACACCTTCCACGCCCTTGTCGAGTGACCCGATGCAGGTTTCGACCTTGGGGATCATCCCGCCGGAAATGGTACCGTCTTTCATCAGTTCGCGTGCCTTGGCAACGCTGAGCTGCTTGATCAGATTGCCGTCCTTGTCGAGAACGCCGGGAACATCCGTGAGGAACAGCAGGCGCTTGGCATTGAGCGACCCGGCGATCGCACCTGCCGCGGTATCCGCGTTGATGTTGTAGGTCTCTCCGTCCTCGCCATGCGCAACCGGGGCAACGACCGGTATGATAGCTTCCTTGAGAACCAGCCGGAGCACTGTCGGGTCGACGCTGGCAGGCTCGCCGACGAAGCCGAGATCGACAACGCTTTCGATGTTGCTGTCCGGGTCGACGACGGTGCGGTTGAGTTTTCGGGCAGTGACCAGATTGCCGTCCTTGCCGCAAAGGCCGACGGCCCGGCCGCCTTCGGCATTGATCATCTGGACGATTTCCTTGTTGATCGACCCGGCAAGAACCATCTCCACAACTTCGACCGTGGCCTTGTCGGTCACGCGGAGGCCGGCCTTGAATTCACTGACGATGTTGAGCCGTTGCAGCATCTTTCCGATCTGCGGCCCGCCGCCGTGCACCACGACCGGATTGACACCCGACTGACGCAGCAGCGTGATGTCGCGTGCGAAGGCCTGGCCAAGTGAAGGATCGCCCATCGCATGACCGCCGTACTTCACCACCACGGTCCTGTCGTCGTAGCGCTGCATGTAAGGCAGGGCTTGCGCGATAATATGGGCGCGGCTGGCCATGTCGGGATTGGTCATCAAAGCTTTTTACTCAACTGGAATTGATCTCTTGCAGAAGAACCCTGCTATAACCGGTTTGCCGTTTCTTCACAATTCTCGGAACTGTCGGCGGCCTTCAAAGATTACTGATTGGCCAGAAGACAGAGTTCGGCTCTCAATTCGTCGATACCCAGGTTCTTTTCGGAGGATGTTGCGACGATCAGCGGGTGTGCTGCGATACGTTTTGCAAGCAATGCCTGCGTATCGGAAATGAGCCGGGCAAGTTGGGTCGGCTTGATCTTGTCGGACTTGGTCAGCACCACCTGATAGACGACGGCAGCCTTGTCCAGAAGGTCCATTGCCTCAAGGTCGTTTTTCTTGATGCCGTGCCGGCTGTCGATCAAGAGGATGACCCGGCGCAGGTTCGGGCGGCCGCGCAGGTAGGAGAAGACGAGTTGCGTCCACGCTTCGACCAGCTCTTTCGGCGCCTGGGCATAGCCGTAGCCCGGCATGTCAACGATTGTCAGGGGCGTGTCCGGTGCGATGAAGAAGTTCAGCATCTGTGTCCGGCCCGGTGTCGATGACGTGCGGGCCAGACCCTTGCGCCCGGTCAGGGCGTTGATCAGGCTGGACTTGCCCACGTTGGAGCGCCCGGCAAAGGCGATCTCGGTGCCGGCCGCATCCGGAAGGTTGGACATATCGGTGACGCTGGTCAGAAAATCCCAGGCGCGGGCAAACATCAGCCGGCCCGCTTCCAAGTCTTCCTGAGTATAGGTTTGTTCGTCGTTCATGAAGCGCTTTTAGCTTGCCTTTTCGTTCACGTCGAGGTTGCTGTCGTGATTGGCGGCCGCTCTCTCAAGAACGCCGGCGTCGGCCCCCCAGATTGCGGAAAGATGGCGTGTGATCTTTTCGATCGGCCAGTCCCACCACGCAACGTCCAGGAGACGGTCGATTGTCTGCTCGTCGAAGCGCAGTCGCACAACCCGTCCCGGGTTGCCGACCACGACCGCGTAGGGTGGCACGTCCGAAGCGACAACGGCGTGGGCGCCTATGATGGCGCCGGAGCAGATGGTGACCCCGGGCATGACGGTAGAGTTGGTTCCGAACCACACATCATTGCCAACAATCGTGTCGCCGCGCAGATGGTCGAAGATCGTTGCCGGGTCAAATTGTTCCGCCCAGCCCTTGTCGAAGATATGAAAGGGATAGGTTGAAATCCCAGTCATTGCATGATTGGCGCCGCTCATGATGAAACTGGTGCCTGCCGCCAACGCGCAGAACTTGCCGATCTTCAAGCGGTCGCCAATGTTGTCAAAATGATAGCGCACGTTCCGGTTTTCAAAGTCCGAGGCGTTTTCGAAGTCATGGTAGTAGGTGTAGTCACCCACTTCGATCGTTGGCCTCGTGATGACGTTTTTCAGGAAAACCGTATGAGATTCGCCGTTGAATGGATGAAGTGTGTCGGGTGAGGGGCCGTGCATGGGACCTCCAATATGCAAGAATCAAGGGAAGAAATGTGAGCGCATGTTGCGCGATCGACCTGCCGGTCGGCGGCTTCGCCTTGCTGAACAGGTCTTGCTTTATCGGATCATTGGTCTGCACTCTCCATGACTTGCTGCAATAAAAAGGCCCCGCCTGTGGGCGAGGCCTTGCTGTCTATCAGGTCTTTTCAGGCTTGTCAGCCCTTGTCGTCCGAGGCCGGTTTCTTTCGCTTGAACATGGACCCTATATTGTCCCAGAGTTCCACCTTGGCTCCCTGACGGCGCATGATCACGTATTGCTGCGTAATCGACAGCGTGTTGTTCCAGGCCCAGTAAATAACAAGTCCTGCCGGGAACGATGCCAGCATGAAGGTGAAGACAACGGGCATCCAGGTGAAGATCATTTGCTGGGTGGGATCAGGCGGTGCCGGGTTCATTTTCATCTGAACGAACATGGAGATACCCATGACCAGCGGCCAGACGCCCAGCATCAGCAATTGCGGCGGATCCCAGGGGATCAGGCCGAAGAGATTGAAGAGCGAGGTCGGGTCGGGTGCGGACAGGTCCTGAATCCAGCCGAAGAAGGGCGCGTGACGCATTTCGATGGTGACGAACAGAACCTTGTAGAGCGCAAAGAAGACCGGGATCTGTATCAGGATCGGCAGGCAGCCGGCCAGCGGATTGATCTTTTCCTTCTTGTAGAGTTCCATCAGCGCCTGTTGCTGTTTCTGTCGGTCATCGGAGTATTTCTCGCGGATTTCCGTCATCTGCGGCTGCGCAAGTTTCATCTTGCTCATGGAGACGTAGGACTTGTTGGCCAGCGGGAAGAAGATCAGCTTGATGATGACGGTTACCACCAGAATGGCGACGCCGAAGTTGCCTATCAGATGGAAGAAGTAGTCGATCGCGAAGAACATCGGCTTCGTCAGGAAATAGAACCAGCCCCAATCGATCATCAGTTCGAACCGGTTGAGATTGAGCGATTCCTCGTAGGCATCGATCAGCTTCGTTTCCTTGGCACCGGCGAACAGATATGAGCTGGTCTCCGCCGTGCCACCTGCAGGGACGGCAACACCGGTGCCCAGATAGTCAGCCTGGAAATTTCCTGTCGTCCGGGAGAAACTGAAACTCGGCTGGAACTCCTGGCCGGGGACCGGCATGAGCGTCGCGGCCCAGTACTTGTCGGTTATGCCGAGCCAGCCGTTGTCTACGCTGGCCGGACGGATCGTGCCTTCGTCTTCCAGGTCGGAATAGTCGATTTCCTGAAGGCCTTCCTCGCCGAATACACCCAGGAGGCCTTCGTGAAGGATCCAGATGCCCGTGGTTTCAGGCACGCCTTTCCTGGCTATCAGGCCATAGGGATAAAGCGTAACATCTGCCGAAGACGTGTTTTCGACGGATTGGGCAACTGTGAACAGATAATTCTCGTCGACGGAAAAGGTTCGTTTGAAGGTGAGGCCCGCACCGTTGTTCCAAACAAGGGTCAACGGTGTGGTGGGTGTCAGGGTCGTCTCGCCGTCGACCGACCAGACCGTGTCGGGGCCGGGCAGGGGCACGTTGGCTCCCGGATCGGCAACCCAGCCGTAGTCGGTGTAATAGGGGTTCGGGCTGCCCTTGGGTGAAAACAGGGCGATCGTCGGACTGCTCTTGTCGACGGTCTCGTGGTAGTCCTTCAGCCGCAGGTCATCGAGACGCCCGCCCGAAAGGTTGATCGACCCTTCAAGCCGGGGAGAGTTGATCACGACGCGCTTGTCGGCAGCGACAGCTTGTTCCCGGTTTGCAAACACGGCAGGTCGGTCCGCCCCTTGCGCCGGCAAGGCCGCGTTGCTGCCGGGGGCCGCAGAAGGCTGCGGAGCATCCGGATTGGCGCCACCGTTGGCGGCCTGGCGTTCCGCTTCGGCTTGCTGCTGCGTCTGGAGAGCTGCCTGTTGACGCTCCAATTCGGGATTGGCAACGAAATATTGCCAACCCAGCAGAACAATCAGGGACAAAACGATTGCCAGGATCGTGTTTCGGTTTTCAGAAATCAACTGGTGTTACCCCTGTTTCCTGCGCAGTGTCGCTGAAGATGTCCGGTTACTCCGGTGCGGTTTTCCCCGTCCGCGCGGTGTCTCCGGGTCAAGCACTTGGTTAAGGCCAGACTTAAGGTCTGCAACGAGTTTTTGAAAGGGAAGAGTGAGCGCTGAATCGCGAGCGACAAGCACAAAATCCGCTTTTTGCGGAATATCGCCGGTTTTGAGCGCGGCAACGGCAGCCCGCAGCCGCCGTTTGATTCGGCTGCGCACGACGGAATTGCCTGTTTTCTTGGTAACGGTATAGCCCACACGCGGTGCATCATCCGTGTCGCGCGTCAGACCCTGAACGAGAAAAGCGCGCCGACCCAACCGGCCGCCTTTGGCGACCGCCAGGAATTCGGAGCGCTTTTTCAAAGTGTCCATGGCGCCAGATTGGTGTTGGCAGACGCCGCCAACCGACGCACTGCGCGCGGGTTGCCGATCAGGCGCTGAGGCTCTTACGGCCCTTTGCACGCCGGCGAGCAAGCACCTGACGACCGTTTTTGGTTGCCATACGTGCGCGGAATCCGTGGCGGCGCTTGCGGACAAGACGGCTCGGTTGATACGTACGCTTCATTGTTCTTCCCCGCGCGGTTTTGAGCGCGGCCCTTGTTCATTTAAATTCTTTGGAGAAAGCACTCGAAGCGCTGGAAGCGCGCGGCTCAAAACAGCCTTGGGTCCGAATGCATGTCCCGATCGAGCGCGCTTATAAGCGCCGCGCAGCTCCAAGTCAACGTTGCGCTGCAAGAATCTCGGAACGAAATGCAGTTCACGCACAGGTGAATTGGCAACACCTTGGCGTCACTTATCGGTGAAAGACGCTTCTTTTTACCAGCTATAAGGTACATCTGGCTTAAAGAACACCTTGGCGGCAACAAGAACCGCCCTGGAAAGACAAGCTGATGGGAATGGACATGCTGGGGGATAAGGCAGACACCATGACTGGGCCGAAGGAAACAGAGCCGGTAGTCGAAACTCCGTTGAAGGCGTCTGTGTACGGCAGGATCAAAAAGTGGCTTCCGCTGGCCGTATTGCTTCTGCTGATGATCGCTGCCTTTTCACAGGGGTTGCACCAGCAGCTCACGCTTTCCAACCTCATCATGCAGCGGCAGGATCTGGTCGGATTTGTTCAGCAGAATTTCGTCCTTGCCTCACTGGTGTATCTGGTCGCCTATGTTGTTTGTGTTGCTCTTTCCTTTCCCGGAGCGTCGCTGCTGACAATTGCAGGTGGCTTCCTGTTCGGGTGGATCGCCGGAGGCTTTGTCACCGTGATCGGCGCAACGCTCGGTGCCTGCGCTGTCTTTATCGTTGCCAGGTCCTCTTTCGGGGAAGTCCTGACCCGCCGGGCCGGTCCGTTTCTGTCGCGCCTTGCCGAAGGATTCCGCCGGGAAGGTTTCAGCTACCTTCTGTTTCTGCGCCTGACCCCCGTCTTTCCCTTCTGGCTCGTCAACATCGCACCTGCCATCTTCCAGATGCGCCTGCCGACATATGCTCTGGCAACATTCATCGGCATTATTCCCGGGACGTTTGCCTTTGCCTTCATCGGCTCGGGTCTCGACAGCGTTATCGAAGCCCAGGAGGCGGCCAGCCCCGGATGCGCAGCTGCAGGTACTTGCCAGGTCGATGTGTCCGCCCTCGTGACACCCCAGCTTCTGGCGGCATTTTTTGCTCTCGGGATCGCCAGTCTGATCCCGGTGGTTCTGAAAAAAGTCCGTGCGCGCTGACGTCATCCTCTAAACTCGATCCAACAATGTTCACCTAATTGAAATGGAACCCTCCATGACGGAACTGCTGACCCCGGATATTTGTGTGATCGGTGCCGGTTCCGGGGGTCTTTCCGTGTCCGCCGCCGCCGCGGCATTCGGGGTTGATGTGGTTCTGGTGGAAAAGGGCCTGATGGGAGGCGATTGCCTCAATTATGGCTGTGTGCCGTCCAAATCCCTGCTTGCAGCCGCGAAGGCTGCTTCAGGCGTCCGCCGAAACGCCATGTTCGGAATTCATTCCAGCGGTCAGGACATAGACTTCGCCAAGGCGAATGATCATGTGCGCAGCGTCATTGCGGCGATCGAACCGCATGATTCGCAGGAACGCTTCGAAGACCTAGGGGTGACGGTTCTGAGAGAGCCTGCCAGGTTTACCGGAGCCGACACCGTTTTGGTCGGTGACACGGAAATCAGGGCGCGCAGGTTTGTCGTCGCCACCGGGTCGACGGCCTTCATCCCTCCTGTACCGGGTCTCGATGACGTTCCCTATCTCACCAACGAGACGCTGTTTGAACTGCGCGAGGTTCCCGAGCATCTGGCGATCATAGGCGCGGGACCGATCGGGCTGGAAATGGCCCAGGCTCATCGCCGCCTGGGCGCCAGGGTGACGGTATTCGAAGCTGCAAGGGCACTTGGAAAGGATGATCAGGAACTTGGTGCTGTCGTTCTGGAAACGCTCAGGAACGAAGGGATCGAAATCCTCGAAGAGACCGCGGTAGAAAAAGTCGCGAAAACAGACGAGGGCACAGCGATCTCGGCAAGAACCTCGGACGGGGCGGTTGTTGAACTGGTTGCCAGCCATTTGCTTGTCGCGACCGGCAGGGCGCCCAATGTCGACGGCTTGGGACTTGACGCTGCCGGGATCGACTACGATCGCAAGGGGATCAGGGTCGACAAGGGACTGCGCACCACAAACCGCAAGGTCTATGCGATCGGCGATGTCGCCGGCGGGCTGCAGTTCACCCATGTTGCCGGATACCAGGCCGGGCTGATCATCCGGTCCATCCTCTTCCGCATGCCGATCGCAATGGACGACACGATTGTTCCCTGGGTTACCTTTACATCTCCCGAGCTTGCGCATGTGGGGATGTCGGAGGCCGAGGCCCGGGCCGAATACGGGGCCAGGGTCAAGGTTCTGACGTCAACCTATCTCGGCAATGACAGGGCCCAGGCGGAAGGTCTTACCGCAGGGCGGCTGAAACTGATCGCCGGGCCGCGCGGACGCTTGCTCGGTGCCGACATTGTCGGGGCCCAGGCGGGCGAGATCATCAATCTTCTCTCCCTGGCTCTTTCGAAAAAAATGACCATGAAGGACCTCGCGGGTTTCATCGCCCCTTATCCGACGCTCGGGGAACTGGTGCGACGTGCGGCAATTTCGTACTATGCGGAAGCGCCAAAGAATGTTTGGTTGCGACGGGTTATCGGTATGTTGCGCAAGTTTGGATAAGATATTGCAATTGGTGCTGCGCGGCACGGTTGGCATTTGGGACGATTGGACATGAAGCATGAGGGCGCGCCGGAAGGCGCCGCAGTCCCGACAGACGATACGGGCGGACAATCCGGACCGGGCGATCGGTTTGACCGGCACCGGCTCGGCGGCCTGTCGGGAAAACTCCTGCTGCTGACCGTGTTGTTCGTCATGCTGTCGGAAGTCTTCATCTACGTTCCGTCCATCGCCAACTACCGCAACACCTGGCTCATGGATCGCCTGACGACAGCCGGCGTGGCCGCGTCGGTGCTGGCGGAAACCAGCACGATCGCCCCGCGCCTTCAGGAAGAATTGTTGCAGACGACAGGGGCTGTGGCCATTTCGCTTGATCAGGGTTCCCGGCGAAGCCTGATCGCGATGAACGATGTACCGGGCGAGGTTGATTTCGTCGTCGACATGGCCAATGTGAGCGCCTGGTCGTCGATCATCGGCAGTTTTCAAATTCTGACCTACCGGGGCGACGGCGTGATGCGTGTGGTCGGTGTCGGCCAGATGGGCCACACGGAGCGTGTCGATGTCGTGTTGCCGGTCGAACTCCTGCAGCAGGACATGCTGGCCTTCTCCGGGCGCATTCTTGCCCTGTCTCTGTTCATCTCGGTCATCACCGCGGGGCTTGTCTATATTACCTTGCGCGCCCTTTTCATAAGGCCGCTGCGCCGCCTGACCCGTTCCATGGAGCGATTTGCGGAAAATCCCGAGGATACCTCCCGTATTGTCACGGTGTCGGGCCGCCAGGATGAATTGGGGGATGCGGAAATCCGGCTGGCAGCCATGGAAGAAGCCCTGTCGCGCGCATTGCATCAGAAACAGCGACTTGCCGATCTTGGTCTCGCGGTCTCCAAGATCAACCACGATTTGAGAAACCTGCTGGCGTCCGCGCAACTGTTTCTTGAACGTCTGGAACATGTCCCCGATCCGACGGTCAGCCGTCTTGCACCGAAGATCCTGGCAACGCTCGACAGGGCTGTCGGCTACACCCAGGCGGTGATGTCCTATGGCAAGGCCCAGGAGCGCCCGCCTCAGCGGCGCCTGCTGGCGCTCCAGCGGGTCGGCGACGATGTTGCCGATGTACTTGGACTTGTCGATCACGAGACGGTGGCTTTCGAAAACAAGGTTCCGGACCACATCGAGATTGATGCCGATCCTGAACAGATCTTTCGGGTCCTGCTCAATCTCGTCCGCAATGCCCTTCAGGCGCTCGAAGCCGAAAAGGACGAGACGCTGGTGCGCCGGATTTCCATGGATGCGATGCGCGAGGGCGATTGCGTTCATGTCATGATTTCCGACACCGGTCCCGGGATCCCCGGCAATATCAGAAAGGCGTTGTTCAAGGCCTTTCACAGCGGGTCCAAGAAAGGCGGTGTCGGTCTTGGTCTTGCGATTGTCGCCGAACTCCTGAAAGCCCATGGCGGCAGCATACACCTGGACGAAAGCAAGCCCGGGGCGTGCTTCCGCCTCAAGGTGCCGGACCGCTCGTCCTGAAAAGGCATTGTTTTGCACAGGGTGCCAAGGCAGAAACGAATAAGTCACGAGGATTTCTGCGGCTTTGCGGCTCGTGTGACAATTCACCGAAAAAAAGTTCCGCAAGTCCCTTGCAATCCCTGCCGGACCGCAGTACGTAAGCGCCCTGTCCGGGGCACACAGCGCCCCGCAGAGCCAAGGCGGGCTTCCGGTGATTAATCATCAGGATAACCCGATCTTCGCACCCATAAGCACCGGTAGCTCAGCTGGATAGAGCACCAGACTACGAATCTGGGGGTCGGGGGTTCGAATCCTCCCCGGTGCGCCAATCCCGAAAATCCCTGTAAAGTTTCCAGGATCGCCGCGATGGACGATTCTTGAAGACGATCTGGATGAGTGCTTGCAATTTCTGGCGTTTTCAACCAGTGGGCGTTGGCGCCTTTGCCGGTCGTTTTGTGCTTTTGATTGATAAATCATTGAAAATTAACAATAAAAATGCTTCTCGACGGACCTGGCGATACTGCATGTTGTTTCAATGTAAAAACTAACAAAAAGTTAATAATCTGTTTCGTCTTGATACGCGTCATGGTAACGTGCCGCAGCGTAAGAGGGATTTTGCAATCATTGATGCAACCTCGCGCAACAGGGGTTAATACGATTCACTAGAGCGATTTGCTTTAAGTCATCGTGACCAAAAAGTCATTTGGAGGTTAGGGTTTATGAAGCTTCACAAGCTGACAATTGCCGGCGCTGTCGCCGGTGCCGCGATGTTCGCTGGCATATCTGCCCAGGCAGCAGTATTCAACAATGTATCGGGCGTCATTCACGAAGGTGGCGGTGCGGGTACCATCAGCACGGCTCCAGCAGCCAGCTCCGGTATCACCATTTCCGATTTCAGCACGACAACTGCCGATCCGCTGTTCAACGTGATTGGCGACACCAGCATCTATGGTGGCGTCAGACACAGCAGCCCGACGAATTTCGTCGACGGCTGGTCAATGGACTTTGGCTCTGGTGTCTACGATCTCGTGTTCAACTGGCAGCACGACGAAAAAGAGACGCCGAAGGTTGTTGACGGCAGGATCATCGTCAACGGTGTCGCCACTGCGTTCTCCGGTGTCAGCGGCACCATTTTGTCCCTGGGGTCCGTGACCGGACTGGTGACTTTCGTCGTCGACCCGATTTTCGGATCGGTCAAGCCGACGGAAGACATGCACTGGGATCTTCATGCAACGGTTGTTCCGCTTCCGGCGGGTGGCGTATTGCTTTTGACCGGCCTGGCAGGGCTGGCTATGGTCCGGCGCCGCAAGAACGCCTGATTGCGTTCATGTAAGCTGCCTGACAGCAGATTTCGCCAATGCGAAATGCAAAAAACCGCAGACGCCGCCCGAACGGGCGGCGTTTTCGTTTTGTGCGGATGCCTCGCTGATGGCCGGGCAACTTTCGGCGATCCTGTGCAGAACATCGGAATTCCGCTACGTAAGCCTTTCTGGCGTCGTTAACGAAGTTTTAAAAATCTCTTTTGAATCAGAGTGATTTCGATTGTCTCCCACCGAGCAACGCTATAGATGCTTTCCCTGAGAGATCCGGCCCCAAATGCCCTCGAGAGCACAGGCCGGATGATTTGAGACAATGCAAGACAGGGAGTGGAGCATGCGACTTCACGGTGTAGTTTTGGCGGGCGTCATCGCAATGACGGCCCCGCTTGCAGTACAAGAAGCAGCGGCAGTGCCGGTGTCCGGTGTTGCCCATGAAGCTGGTGGTCCGGGTGTGAACCCTGGCGCTCCTGCCGCAAGCCCGGGCCAGTCGTTCGGTGATTTCAGCAATGCTGTCGGTAGCCCGGTTCTGGAACTGACGGGTGATCTGGCTCTTTATGGCGGCGTCACCCACAATGGTGGTGGCGGCAACAAATGGAGAGACGGCTGGACGATGGACTTCGGCAGCTCCGCTTACAATGTCGTCTTCAACTGGCAACCGACAACGAGCGTCTTTGATGGCGAACTCGTCGTGGGCACCACGACCTACATCCTTGGCATGACCGGATTGACTATTGATCTGGGCACGTTGAGCGGCGTAGTGAGCTTTCTCGTCGATCCTATTGCCGGATCGTCTCTTTCCACCAAGGAATCCGCACATTGGGATGTACAGGCCACGGCCGTTCCGATCCCGGCCGGCGGAGTGCTTCTGCTCGGTGGACTTGCCGGCCTGGCATTTTTCAGGAACCGGAAAAAAGCCTGATTGCGTCCGGGCGTTCTGCGACAGCGCCCGAGCATCGAAACAACATCACGAGTTGAAAAACGCCGCCTTGGTCAAGGTGGCGTTTTTTGTTGATTTGGGAGAGGCCAGCCGTTTGGAGCGTCACACCTGCCAAAACGTGACCCCAGGACCGGGCTTTGTGAACCCGGTCAGATTTATTTGGCGCCAAACTTTACCAAAACAGGTTTAGAGTGGGCATCGAGGGCTTTCCTCGGGCACATATTGAAGGCTGGCAGCTTGAGCGACGCGGCTGAAAATCCATCAGGACGAATTGCCAGGCTGTTTCGCGTCCTGGCGTTCGGCTCAGGTGCGCTTTTGGTAGCGGCATTCGCGGTTGCATATTGTGTGGCCACACTCGAACTTTATTCTCCTGTCCGTCAGGAACAGGCAGGCGAGATGCTGACCCGTATCTTCGGCCGGCCGGTTGAGGTTCGAGGCCCGGTCGTTCTGACGCCCGGTCTGCGACTGGGAGTGCGTATCGAGGATTCCTATATCGAGCGGTCATCAGGTGGCGGCAGCGCAAAGGCGCGGGTCTTTGAAACCGTCGAATTCGATGCACCCTATAGCCTGCTGCGAGGTAACGCATCGGGAATTCGAAATTTCCGCATGAGTGGAGCGGAGATCGAGTATCACGCCGACGGGTCTGGCAGCACCGAGCAAACCACTTCGGCGTTCGAATTGCCGTCGACACTCATCAACAGCGCCATATTCGACAATCTTGAACTGACGGACGTGCTGTTCCGTTTTGTGGATGAAGCCGACGGCTGGAACGAAACCTTTCAGATCAAGTCCCTGAAACTCGAGACGCCGGAGGGGGCTCAATCGACGGACGCTCAAATTGACGCCGCAGTGAATGGCACGCCGCTCACTGCAACGGGGACGGTTCCCGCGTCGGCGAGGGCGCTGGAAGAAAAATCAGGTCCGTTTGAGCTCACGATCGCGTTTCCCGGACTGGAAACGGGTTTGAACGGGACCGTCGATACGTCAGAAAAAATAGCACGGATCAAGGGCAACCTTACGTCAAATTCGCCATCGATCGCCGCGTTGCTGGCCTCGTTGGGCCTGGAAAGCGCGGTGGATGGCAAAGCCACGCTGACATGGTCTTCGTCCGGTCCGGTGAACAGCCTGGACATAGACGAACTCAAGCTTGATTTCGAGGGTGACAATGGAGATGCCGTCACGATCGCTGGAAAGGTAGATGACATTTTCCAGGGATCTATATTCGACGTGCGTTTCGATACAAGACTGGCGCCGCCGGAGAAGGCACCTGAAAGTGCATTCGCGGTCAACTTGAAAGAAATATCCGGGCGCGTGAGCGGGCCGCTTGATGCACTGGCAGTGGATCAGGCCCATATCACCACAGATGCCGTTCTATTGGAGTTCGATGAAATCGGGCCGATCACCGTCGGGCGGGTGATCAAGGGTGCGGATGACAGGGTTGGTCTCAAGGACATTACGATACTGGATGGTCCGAAGAACGCGCCTTATCTCGAAATGAAAGGTGAGGTTGAAGACATACTCGCCTTTGCAGGTGTGAGCCTTTCCGGTTCCTATCGCTTCCCGGCGGCATTGCTGCTCAATCGTCCGGCGGAAGATGCACCGGAGCTCGGCCAAGTCAAGGGCACGGTTTCGCTGAACGAGGCATCGGGAGCATTCGGCCTCGATGAGTTGAGCGGAGAAGTAACAGGGTCGGATCTTCTGAAACTGAAATTCGAGATGGCGATTCCGGAGTTCCGGGTGCTTGAAGATCTGGAATTCTCCACGCAACTTGCAATGAAGCAACCGGAAAAGATCCTGAAGGCACTTGGCATCGAAACGGCCAGATCGTTTCCCGCCTTGGGTTTCAATGGTTCCAGCGGCCTGTCACCTGCTGGCGCGAAACTGTCGGGCGAACTGAGCGCAGGGGTTACGCAAATCAGGACAGAACTCGATCTGAAGCCCGAGCAGGACAGCAACGCCCTGATGCTGGCAGGTTCGATTTCTTCAACTGAAATGGACTTCACGGATCTGGCCGATCTGTCCGAATTTGCCAAACTCGCAACGGCCGGTGTGGAAGATGATGACAGCATCGAACTGAACAAGGAGTTCGAGGAAACCTTGCGTGCGGATATAGCCCTCAATGTGAAGAAAATCGTCGCGGGCAAGAAACACGCCGGCAATCTCACCGGAAACCTGAGATATGACAACGATCACCTGCAGCTGGCCGGTCTCAAGCTCGACTTTATCGGAGGCAAGGTAACCGGTGATTTCGGCGTGACCCTTGGAAAGGACAATTGGCCGGCAAGCGCACACGGGCGTATGGAAAAGTTCCCTCTCAGCAGCCTGATGAACGAAGTCGGAATGCAGGCGCCGGTTTCCAGCACCGTCTATGCCAGCTTTGATGTCACGGGCAACGCGGCCTCCGAGACCGGCTTTCTCAAATCGCTTTCAGGCAATGTGACGGCCTCTCTCTGGGGCGGAACGCTGCCCAACCGGCTGCTGGACCTGACCGGCCTCAATGTGTTCACCTGGCTGGTGACAAGCAATCAGGACCATACAACCAAAATCGTCTGCGCCGTGCTGCCCCTGCATTTCAAGAACGGCACTGCAACGTCAAAGCGAATGATCGTCGAAACACAGAACGTTCAGCTCGTCGGAGCGGGCAGCGTCGACTTCAGGTCCGGTGCGCTTGACCTGTCCTTTGCCCCGCGCGCAAAGCGCAAGCAGCTCGTCGAGATCGTCTCGCCCTTTGAAATCCACGGGACACTTGGCAAGCCGGATGTCAAGGTAAGGGATGCCGGGCCGGGCCGGGCAATCGGCGAAGTGGTTTCCCTGCCGCTCAATCTTGTCAGTCACATTTTTCGGGGGTCGGGCCCGATCGACGAAATGGCAAAGCCCTGCGTCCTGCCGAAAAATTCAGGTCCGAAGTAAAGGTTCCGGCTTTCGTGCAACTGCCTCACACCACCCAGTTTCATTTTTAATGTTGTCCCAGCTGACACCGCACCCCCGGCTGTGCAACGCTGCTTGAGACGTTTAACTGCTTGTCACCATTGTGCTTTTTGCCGATGTTGTGCCGGCGTGAAGACTGGATGGGAGGTCTTTCATTGAATTCCGCAAAACTGATTTCGCTCGCAACCGCTTTGCTGCTGGGAGCATCGACCGTGTCGCTGGCCCAATCCGCACGACTCAATCCCACAGCTGATGTTGCCCTGATCAATGGAGCCATCCACACAATGGATGTCGACGGAACGGTTGCCGATGAAGTGGCCGCAATCCGTTTCTCCCATGAGGCGGGAGTGGAATTCGTCCCGTCCGCGGGCCTGCGTCACGTCGAGCACTACGACCTGATCACCAGCATCAATGCCTTGCAAAGCGTCTGGCGGGATGAATTGAGTTACGCGGAGACGGTCGAACGTAACCTGGTCTGGAGCGCAGAAGGTGTCAGGAAAATGACGCTGTCACTTGTGTTTGCATCGAGGTGAATTGGCAAAGCGTGATCATGAACAGTCTTGTGTGGTTGTCCTTTTGAACCGCAACGCGGTCGTCGCCTTGGGGTATTCGTAAAAGAGTTCGCTGTAGCGTCTTGCCGTCCGTCCGGCATTGGTGAAGCCGAATTCCGTCATTGTGTCTGCAATCTTGTGGTTCGTCCGTTCCTCGGAAAGCAAGGCTCGCCTAAGGGCATGAAGGCGTAGCAGTTCGATGTAACGGGTTGGACTCATGCCGAGCTGGTTTTCGAAAGCCCGATAAAATCGTCGTTCCGAGATGCCGATCTGCCCGGCAAGGTCAGAGTTCGTTACCGGCTTTGTCATGCCGGTTTTCATAAGAAGCTCCTCGCACAGGATCAGAACTTCGAAGTCCGACACCCGCACCTGATTTCCGCTGTTTGAGTGACCGCTTGCGATTGCCGGGAAAAGCATCTCTCTCAGCAGGCGCAGGAGATTGTTCCGCTTAAAAAACAACTGCGGACTGGCGTCTCTGTCCGGTTGTTGTGCAGTCAGATCAAAACAGTAACGGACAAATCTTTTTCGCGGTTCGGAGGCGACCGTCATTTGTCCGTTTTTCAGGTCGTGCCAGCCGAGACTCTGGATCAGTTGCTGGCCGATATCGACGTAAATGGCCTGCGTGTTCGCGCCAACGATGAAATGCTGTTCTTCGCCCGTTCCCTGCACGACAACGCTTGCATTCGACATTTCCCTGCCCCGCCAGCGCACGTCTCCTGCACTGTGCAAGGGGATGTAAATAGCGGTGACCGGAATGTGGGGGTACTCGCACCAGCGAAGCGGACGCGTATGCGTGTCAATGAAAACCTTGAGGTCGGGAAGGTTGATGGAAAGACCCGAATACCCGAAGCGTCCCGCTTCCATCTGGGTAACCGTGTGCGTCCAGCCATCAAAGAGGTCGCTGTAGTCCTCGACGTCTTCGCACGATAGTCTTTTGACAAGGGGTTGTTCTTCCAAACCTTCACCCGGGTACGCAGAGTTGCACGCCGATCCGCAATCAGAATATCCCGAACGGGATCAAATGCAACGGTGCGCGTCTGTTTCAGCGTTGGTTGCCTCGTCGCGCTGTTCGTCCAGATGAGGCGGATGCGGTAGTATTGGCAAAAGCAACTAGGTATTCAGCTGCCGATGCTCCGACGTCGGAGGCGCCAAGGGGACAAAACGACGGCGGTTCTGCAAGATTCATTTCTTCTGAAAGTCATATTACACAATAAATACAATGCTTTAATTGAATTTCTTGCCCCGGTTACATTTAGGCAGAATTTGTCCTTTTGGGAAGTACCGTGACCTTTTCACTTGCCGTGGGAAAACCCGTTTCAGATAATTTCAGCTTCGACTTTACGCTCGCTCATTTGTTCGAACCGAGGAAGCACATGATGAAATCCGTCTGGTCAAAAACCATATTGTCGCTTTTGCTCGTCTGTTCATCGTCCGTCGCTGTTGGGCAAACTGCCGACTTGGTTTTCACCAACGCCTCGGTTCTGACGATGAACGATGATAGTCCGACCGCCGAGGCGGTTGCGGTGACCGGCAATCAGATAACCTATGTGGGCGATGCCGCAGGCGCGGAAGCGCTGGTTGGGGACAACACCGAGGTTTTCGATCTTGGCGGAGACACCCTCCTGCCCGGGTTTGTGTCGGGCCATGACCACCTGATTGCCCAGGGATGGAATACGCGTGGGGTCAACCTCTTTGGGGTCGAGAGCGTTGAAGACGCACTCGCTTCGATAAAGGAATATGCAGACGCGAATCCGGACGAGGACATCATCTTCGGTTTCGGTTTCAATCGCAGCGTCTACGGTCGCTGGCCCACCAAGGAAGAGTTGGACGGAGTTTTGCCAGATCGGCCAGCTTTCATCCTGGACTACACAATTCACGACATCTGGATGAACTCCAAGGCTTTTGACCTGGGTGAAGTCTCCATCGATGAACCGGACCAGGTGCCAGGCGTTATGTACTGGCAACGAGACGCTGAAGGCGAGTTCACAGGCATCGGGATCGAGTTTCAGTGGGCACCCGCCTATCGCACCGCAGGTGGCTGGAACATCGAAAGCGACCTTGCAGGCTTTCAGCAGGTGAATTATGCCGCCGCGGTCGAAACGGGCATGACAGCGGTACACGTTCCGTTGATTGCGATGCCGACCGTGACGGACGCTGAACTGGTGAAGGAAGACGAAGCCCTGGTGCTTGAATATCTTCAAGGTCTCGAGCAGGCGGGTGAATTGAATTTGCGGACCTTCGTTGCCACCGCCTTCAAGGACCCGACCGGTGATCCGGCCGCGGTGGTTGAACATACGCTGTCGCTGCGCGAAAAATACGACAGCGACATGTTGCGGATCTGGGGGATCAAGATCCACCCGGAGGGCAACTGGGGCTCCAAGACCTCGTGGCAGCTGGAACCCTACGAGGGAACGGATTCTCGCGGGGCAGCGGCTATTGAAGGCGAGAAGATCATGGCGACTTATCTCCTGGCCAATGCCGCCGGCATCCCGGTTGGCACCCATGTCGATGGTTCCCAGACCGTGCGCAATACGGTGAACGCCATCATGGCCGCCAGGGGTGCCGGGTTCGATGTCCCGAACAACCTGCTGCACCATTACTTCACCGTTCCGGACACGGAACACCGGCTGGTGATCGAGAACGGCATCATGGTGAACACGACGCCCGCGTTTCAGTCCGACTGGGACGGCGAGGACGAAAACGCATTGGCCCTACTCGGCCGTGCGCGGGTAGAGGCCCAATATGCGCGTTACTCTTCGCTGATGGCGATCGGGCACAACGTTTCCATTGCGTCCGACGTGCCCTCGTCGCCCATCGACATGATCGCACCGCTTTTCAATGTCGAGATCGCGATGACCCTGCAAGACCCGCAGAACCCCGAAAGCAAGCCGTTTCCGCTGTCGCGCAAACCGGCGACGTTGGAGCAGGCCCTGAAAGCCATCACGATCCACCCTGCTGCGCAGCAAGCGATGGAAGACAAGATCGGATCGATCGAGGTAGGCAAATATGCAGACCTGGTTGTTCTTGATCAGGACATAACCACCGTCGCGCCGCGTGATATCTCCGACATCAAGGTGCTTGGAACAGTCATGGACGGCCGCTTCACGCACCGCGATGGAATTTGACGCGATCCGAACGGATAGGCCCTTTGTGTAGGTCGGATTTTGTTCAGGAGGAATTGAGGTGGTTCTTCGTTTTCTGAAAACATGCGCAACGGTGTTGTGCCTGTCAGTTTTGATCGGCACGACAGCGAGAGCTGATGTCGCCTTCTTGGTCATATTGAAGGTTCCGCAGGCGAACGAGGACGCTTTTGACGCACTGGCCGAGAAAATGCTCGATGCCTCCAAGGCCGATGAAGGCCTTTTGATCTACGAGTTCGCACGAACAGGGGAGACCGTCTACGGCTATGAGAGATACACCGACGATGCCGCCCACGAACGCCACCAGGTGTTGATCAAGCCGTTTTTGCCGGAGCTGATCGAACTTGCCGAATTCGAAAGAATTGTCACGCTGACTGACATCAGCGAGCGTAGCCGCCCCGGCTTCGAAGCCATGGGAGCAGAGATTGGAGCGTTGATCGGCGGCGTCGCTCAGGGAAGCCTGGGTGACTGAAGTTCGTAATTTGCAGGGGTAAGATCAAATGAAACCGTTTGTATTGCTTGTGGCAACAGTGTTCATGAGCCTTTTGGTGCCGAGGGCATTTGCCGAAGACTGCGACGCGGAGTGCCAGGCGCTCCGCAATGCGCAGGACCCGCTTGCGGACGTGCGCGCGATCATGACCGACAACACGATTGCTTTCGGGACCGCAGACGAGCAGACCGGATACGGCTTCCAGATTCAGCCGGTCTATTCGATCCCGACTGAAAACGGCTTCAACTTCATCGCGCGGGGCGTCATCCCGGTGGTCGGCGTCCATAACGGCGCAGCCTTCCCCAAACTCGGACCGGACCAGATCGGCGGCAGCGGCTACACCTGGGGCCTTTCCGACATCGTTCTCCAGGGCTTTGTCGTGCCGCAACTCGAGAATGCGCCGATCAAGTTCGGTTTCGGTCCACAGGTGTCGTTGAGAAGCCGCACGGATGACGCCGTTGCAGGTCCCGGCTGGGGTGCCGGTCTCGCGGCCGTTGCTTTCGGATTTGCCGGAAATCTCTCCTATGGAGGCATCGTCGGGCACCACTGGGGCGAGGACAATTTCAACCTGACCACGGTCCAGCCGATCGTCTTTTACAATACCGAATTCCTGGGCGGCTCCTATATCGGCTACAATAATTCGATCACTTACAACTGGACGGCAAATGCCGGTGACCGCTGGCAGGTGCCGGTCGGTCTGACCGTTGGCAAGACCTTTCTTCTGGACGGCGGCTATGCGGTCGATGCCAATTTGGGCGGATACGCGCTTGCCGCGCATCCGAACGGCGGTGCGGACGCGCAATTCAAATTCGGCGTGTCCGTGTTCTTTCCTTAAATGGCGAAACGGAGAAGCAAAGTGTCCCGGATGCTCGTACTGGCGTTTTTCTGTGTCGCGGCAGCCTTGTTTTCAACGGCAGGTGTCGCTGGCTCAACCGAAAGCTTGAGAGACCGGGTCTCCACGTTTCAAACGCCGTCCGGTTCGCTTCCCTTCGCGAGATCCATGGTAACCGCAGCGCCTGCTGCTCCGGCCGGCACGACAAATGGCAACACACTTGCCTGGACCGACCTGCGGCCGGTCGCGACGTCGCTTGAGGCACCCTTTGCATCCCTTCCGGAGCCGCTTCTGGAAGCCATGCGAACACACGTCCGGTGGAGAACATCCAAGCGCAGTGCCCGCTCGGAGGAAGAGTTCATCGCTGAAAACGAGGCGGCAATCGCATTGCTCGAAGCGCATGAAATTGATGTTGAAGCATTGATGCGCGAACGCCGGAAGATCATTGCCCGCAACGGACGCATTGCACGTGGGGCGAATCCGGACATCCTGGGTACCACTATCCGCTTACCCGGTTACGTGGTGCCTCTGACTTTCAATGATCAGGCGGTCACGGAATTCCTGTTTGTGCCGGTCGCGGGAGCATGCGTGCACACACCGACCCCGCCTCCGAACCAGATCGTTCATGTCAAGTATCCGGAAGGGATAGCTTTTTCGTCGATCTTCGGTGCTTTCTGGATCGAAGGGGAATTGGCTGCGGAAGATACCAAAAGCGATGTTCTCTTTTATGATGGCGCGGCAACCGGCGTTCAGGCGAGCTATGCGCTCAATGCCACGGATGTCAGATCCTTTCAGTAGCGGGGCAGGATGACCAGATTGCGCCAATACCGCCTGCTTGCAATCGCCGGGCTTTTGATGGTGAGTCAGGGAGCCTCTGCGCAAGACGCCGGGGACGATGATGGTTTCCGCAGCGCCGACGACATTCCGAACATCATCGAGAGCGCCAACACGCCGAAGGAAAGTCGCCTCAACCCACCAGTTTCCCAATCCTTCATTGAAAGATGGAGTGCGTTCAAGAAGAGCATTGACGATGCCGCGGGGATCAAGTTCTCCATTGCCTACACCCAGGTTCTTCAAGCTGCTTCGAGCAACAATCAATGGAAAACAGGTTCGGGTGCGCAGGCCGAGTTCGATTTCACCTGGGAGCTGTTCGGCAGAAATGGGGCCGGGCCGAAGGGCCTGATCGGCGGCAAGTTCGAGACCCGGTTCAATCTTCTGAACGCGACCGCGCCGCAGTCGGTTGCAACGGCTGCCGGGTCGATCTGGTCGGGCGCCATCGGCTATGGCGAACAGGACCCGTCCCTGTCACAGCTTTGGTATGAGCAGCACCTGATCCGCGACCGCTTGCTTCTCCGCATCGGCAAGATCGCGCCCTTCACGGTGTTCGACTATTACAAGTACAAGAGTCCGCGCGTCGCCTTTCTCGGACAGCCGCAGAATTTCAACCCGACGATCCCGTTCCCACCCTCCGCGCTCGGCTTCGGTGCAGCGGCTAGGCTAACCAATGGCGGCTATGTCGTCGGCGGCGTGTTCGATGCAAACGGCTCGCCGATCCGGCCCGGCTTCGACACTTTGTTCGAGGACGGGGAACTTTTTTCCATTGCAGAGGTCGGCTGGGCCCCCGACTTTGTCTTCGGCCTGGAGCCGGGCAAGGACTTCCGGCCCGGCAATGATGATTACCACCTGACCGTCTGGCACTCCGATGCCCGGGAAAAGATCGGCCGCCCCGAAGGCTGGGGCTTTACCGCTTCTGCGCAAAATGGCTTCGGCAATATCGTGCCCTATGCCCGCTATGGTTACTCCAATGGCGGCGCGACGACGCTGAAGCAGTTTGCAAGTATCGGCGCTGGGTTTGAAAACGTCTTCGGGTACGACGCGGATGTCATCGGCATTGGCCTGAGCTGGGGCGACCCCTGGAACTCCGCACTCGACAATCAATATGCCATGGAGGCGTTTTATCGAATGCAACTGACGCCGCAGTTCGCCCTGACGCCAGACGTCCAGGTGATCGTTGATCCGGCAACCGACCCGTCCAGCGAGTTGCTGGGCGTGTTCTCAGTGCGCGGACGGGTAGCATTGTGAGGATTGGAAAGAAACGCAATCCCGCAAGCAGACGACGCAGCGGGCCTGCCAGAAAACCTAGCCTGTTTTCAGGCGTCTGACTTCAGACGCGCGTGCTCCGGGGGTAACGCCGAACCAGCGTTTGTAGGCGCGGATGAACGCAGGTGAATCCGAATAGCCCAGCAGGAAAGCGATTTCCGGCAAGGAGAGATCGCTCTTGTGCAGATACTCCTCCGACAGATTGCGTCTGACATCCTCAAGGACCTCCGAAAAGGTTGTGCTCTCGTCGGCAAGCCGCCTTGCGAAAGTACGTTCGGTCATTCCCAGTTTGCCTGCGACCAGGCTTGCCGAGCTCTGGCCTTTCGACAAGCCGTCAATCACGTGAAATTCGACATTGGCGAGAAAGGACTTCGGAACGGCGCGTCGCTTTTCCAGCATCCTGTCGGCGACATTCGACATCAGCTCAAGAAGATCCCTGTCGGAATGCACGAGAGGCGTTTCAAGGTCCTTTGTGTGAAACACGATGCCATGGATGTCGCTGCCGAAATGAATGGGGCACCCGAAAAAGAGTTTCATTTCCGCGGGTGCTTCGGCTCTCTGGTGATGAAAATGAATTTCCGCCGGACGCAGGATCCTGCCTGTACCGTACCGGTAATTCGACAAGAGCGCGGCCATTCCCGCCTCATTGGCCTGTCTCTTGAAATAGGAGCTGCGATCCACCTCCTGGTAGGAAAGCTTGGCGGTGTTGCCTGTCCTGGCAAGCGAGAGACGGTAACTGTCGACAAAGATATTGACGTATTTGACGTGGTTCAGGATGGCCTGTTCCAGCGTTGCTGAGGAAATGCCGAGATAGGCGATCACACCAAAGGTACCTGTCGGAGTGGTCTTGCCGACATTAAATCCGAACAGGTCATCATCCAGATGCTTCGCGGCCTGTTCCAGGAAAGCGTCGGATTTTCTGAGCGGGACCCGGCGATCAAAACCTTCCAGGTCCGCAGGGGAAAGTCCCGTCGCGTGAAGAGCTTCTTCGTGATCTTCTCCACGTTGTTCCATGATCTTGACAGCAGCCCTGATCAATACGGCATCAACTTCGGCTTCGCTCAATATGGGCCCCCGTAACAATTTGGCACCAAATGACAGCATATTGGCTGTCGCTGACAATCGAAACCACCAATCAATGCATAAATAAATATCGAACAGACGGACACACTACAAAAGCAAATTCCGCGCGATGGTACCGTCGACAATAATAACACGTCATTGCGGAATATCTGGGAACTCTGGCTGAACGGTCGTTTGTCAGGTCTTGTGCTCCCCACAGGATCCGGTGAACGGGCTGCGGTTCCCGGCCACGGCAAACCGTCAGCCCCTTGACCGCGCTTCGGCGCGGTTTTTTGTTTTTGCACCAACAGCAAATGCCGTCACGAAACCGGCTGTCTCCCCTATCTGAAATTTCTCGTTGTGCTTGTCGTTTTGCGGTACTAGCGTGGCTTTGTCGGTGCAGGGCTGTTCAAAGCCAGCTTGCCGCCGAACCATCCAGCAAGCTTTCCAACAAGAGGTGTCTCATGGCGCAGTTGCCGAATTCGCTCGAAGCCCGCGATGTCGCTTTCCAGCTCCACTCCTATGCGGATGCACGCAAGCAGGAGCAAACCGGTTCGCTGGTGATCGACAAGGGCGAGGGCATCTATGTCGAGGACGTGAGTGGCAAGCGCTACATCGAGGGCATGGCGGGCCTGTGGAGCGTTGCCGTCGGTTTCGGTGAAAAACGTCTTGTGGAAGCTGCCGCCCGTCAGATGGAAAAGCTGCCCTATTATCACACCTTTACCTTCAAGACCCACGGACCATCCATCGAGCTTGCAGAGAAGCTGATTGAAATGGCGCCCGTGCCGATGTCGAAGGTCTATTTCACCAATTCCGGATCCGAGGCCAACGACACGGCGATCAAGCTGATCTGGTACCGGTCCAACGCACTTGGCCAGCCGGAACGCAAGAAGATCATTTCCAGGATGCGCGGTTACCATGGCGTGACGGTGGCCTCCGCCAGCCTGACCGGCCTGCCGAACAACCACAAGTCCTTCGACCTGCCGCTGCCGCAGATCCTGCATACGACCAGCCCGCACTATCGCACGATGAAGAAGGACGGCGAGAGCGAGGCGGAATTTGCAAGACGCTGCGCGCGGGATCTGGAGGACCTGATCCTGGCTGAGGGTCCCGAAACCATCGCCGCATTCTTCGCCGAACCGGTCATGGGAGCCGGCGGCGTTGTCGTGCCTCCGGACGGGTATTGGCAAGCGGTTCAGCCGGTCCTCAAGAAATACGGCATTCTTTTTGTTGCCGACGAGGTGATCTGCGGTTTCGGACGAACCGGCAACATGTTCGGGACTGAAACTTACAATTTGCAGCCGGACATGATGACCTTGTCGAAAGCCCTGTCATCTTCCTATCAGCCGATTTCTGCGCTTTTGATCAACGACACGGTGTATGAACCGATTGCAGACGAGTCCCACCGGATCGGTGTTCTGGGACACGGCTATACCGGCAGCGGGCACCCGGTTGCTGCAGCTGTGGCGCTGGAGAATCTGAAAATCATCGAAGAACGGGACCTGGTCGGGCATGTCAGGGAGATCGCACCGACCTTCCAGAAACGGCTGGCAGGTCTTGCCGACAACCCTCTGGTCGTCGAGACACGCGGCATTGGTCTGATCGGCGCGGCCGAGCTGCATCACCCGGCGCATTCGGATACGCCCGGGTCGCTCGGCGCCGCCGCGAATGCCGCCTTTCAGGAAAACGGCCTGATCTCGCGCGCCATGCTTGATGCCATGGCCTTCTGTCCTCCACTGATCATTACGGACGGGCAGGTCAACGACCTGTTCGATATCGCCGAGGAGAGTCTGAAAAAGGTGGCCGCCAGCCTATGACGGGCTGGTCGATTGTCGGAACCATCAGCGGAACCTCCGCTGATGGCATTGACCTGGCTGAAATCGAGACGGACGGCCAAACGGTCAGCCGTTTCGGTCCGGCTACGACGACAGGTTATCGTTCCGATACTCGAAGATTGGTTCTTGAGGCTGCCGGCCGGAAGGGTGAGAATCGGGACACCTGGCCGGAGATCGCCGAAGAAGTGACCGCGGATCATGCGGCTGCCATTGGAGACTTCCTGCAGGAGCATCACCTGACACCGGATGCGATCGTCTTCCACGGACAGACCGTCTGGCACGATCCGAAGAAAGGCGAAACGGTCCAGCTTGGTGACCCGCAGGTGCTTGCCACCGTGCTCGGTCTGCCGGTCATTGGTGACGTCCGGCTTGCCGACATGGAAGCCGGAGGCGAAGGTGCACCGCTTGTGCCGATTTATCACCAGGCACTCGCCAGAACGCTGGTCGGCACGGACAGGGAACCGCTCTGCTTCCTGAACATCGGAGGTGTCTCCAACCTGACCTTCATCAGCGGCGACCATCTGCTTGCCTTTGATATCGGGCCGGGGAATGCTCTCCTGGATGACTGGATCAGGGTGCATGGCGCGGGTGACTATGACGCCGGTGGAGTGATTTCGGCAAAGGGGCGGGCAGACGAAGAGCGGCTGATCAAAGCGTTGAAGCATCCGTTCCTGTCGGAAACCGGACCGAAGTCGCTTGACCGCTACAGTTTTTCCGCGGACTTCGTTGAGGGCATGAGCCTTGAGGACGGAGCTGCAACACTGCTGACTTTCACTGCCGAGGCAATTGCGAAGGCGGAAACGCTCTTGCCCCAAAAGCCCGGCCTGTGGCTTGTTTGCGGAGGCGGTCGCCACAACCCGGTTCTAATGCAGGCGCTCAGGGTTCGTCTTGCAGGCGATGTCGTGTCTGCGGACGACTACGGCATTGATGGCGATGCGCTTGAAGCTCAGGCCATGGCGTTTTTGGGCGCCCGCCTGAAGGCCGGATTGCCGACAACATTTCCCGAAACGACTGGAGCGCGTTCGCCGGTCACAGGAGGGAAAATGTTTCTGCCGAATGCTTGGGATAAGAATGAAGTAAAAAGACCTAAATAGTGAAATTACTCACATACTCGGAGTTTTAATGTATTATTTTTAATTGGCGAGTAGTGAATTTTATTGTTTTAGGGTGGTGGTATGAGTAACAGAGAAATAGTGACGTTTCTGTTTTTCCTGTGTTTCTCTATTTATAATGTAATTCTGTTATTTAGATTTTACAAAGACGTAAAATTCTATGCGAGGAACGGTTGGAAATTTGACCAGATAAGAAAAGGCTCAATGGAAATCTTTGATGGAGATCCACCATCAGGCCCTCCTTTGAAGGGACGAAACAGATTTTTTAGTATGGTGTTTTTAGTGCTTGGGAGCAACGTCGTTGTAAGCGTCTTGTTTTTTGGAGGTGTTCTTCCGGTTATAAAGAGAATTTTATAATAATGAACAATGATCTTAATTTCTATTATTTGTTTAAACCTATTTGAAAAGATAGTTCTATTGAATTTCACGAAGTATAATATTAATATGAGCACGGTTCGAAAATATGTTTATGAAAAAAAGTACTTGAATAAGAATTTTTTGATCTTAAAGAGAGTAATTTAAGTAGAATTTTTAATTGTGTTAAATATAGAGAAATGTATAGAGTCGATTTATTATTAACCAAATTTAATTTTGTGAAATGTAGTTTTATAACCATCTGTCTCTCAAGGCGTTTCTTCTTCGGGTGAAGACAAGGGGTGTCTATCCAAGATTTAAACGGAATGGAGGCAGAAAATGTCATTTACCAGATATCTCATCACCACAGCATCCACGGTTTGTCTTGTTGCCGGCACGGCGCTCTCAGCAAGCGCGGCCACGCTGATCGTCGGCAACAAATATGCGGGGACCGTCAGCTTCATTGATCTGGAATCGGGTCAGGAGGTGAAACGGCCGGTCACAGGCGGCTCGCCTCATGAACTGGTCTTGTCTCCGGACGGTGAGCAGGTTGTGGTCGTTTCCTACCTCGAAGACGGCTATATCGGCCGCGAGCTCAATGTTTTCGATGTTGCCACTGCTGCACATCTGAAGACGATCGATATCTCGCCGCACATGGCACCGCATGGAATCGCGTGGCTTGGAGATACCGACAGCGTAATCGTGACAACAGAGGAAACGCGGGACGTCATTACTGTTGATGTTGTGAAAGGAACAGTCACCGGGCAAGCCGAACCGGGACTGATCGGCACGCATTTGCTTGCACTGTCACCGGATTCCTCGACGGCATACGTGACCAGCCGGGGATCGGACAAGGTCTCGGTAGTTGATGCGGAGACAATGAAAATCACCCACACGGCAAACACGGATGTCGGGCCCGAGGCTGTCGATGTCAGCCCCGACGGCAATCAATTGTGGGTTGGAAACAATCAGTCCGAAACGATCATCGTGTTCGATCCGCAAACCATGGAGAGGCAGGAGGTGATCGAAGCCGGTTTCCTGCCGATCCGGGTCCGGTTTCACCCCGAAGGCCAGGCGGTTGCCGTGGCCGATCTGCGCGGTGATCGCGTAGTTGTCTATGAAAGCGGAAACCGGGAGGTCAAGGCGGAAATCGATCTTGCACCACACGGAGCCTACGGGCCGGCATCGCTGCTCTTTTCACCCGATGGCAATTCCCTGTTTGTCGGTGCGCAGGATGGCGCGCGGGTCGCAGAAATCGATACGTCGTCCTGGTCGGTTATCCGGGTCATCGAAACGGATGAAGGCGCGGACGGCCTTGCTTACAGTGACATGAAGGTCAGCGTTTGACGGCACGGGCAGGGCGGCACGAGACGCCCTGCCCGGACCCGCCCTTGCACAACGTCCTTCTTGCCGCTAACCAGATTGCATGAACGGATCTGAAATCTACAAACGCCTGATCGGTCTGATCGAAGAACGGGTGCTCAAACCGGGAGATCGACTGCGCGAGGCTGATCTCGCCGAGGAATTTGGCGTCTCGCGAACTCCGATCCGGGAAGGCCTAAAGCGCCTGGAGGCACAGGGCCTTGCTGTCCATGAGCCGAACCGGGGCATGGTGGTTCCGACGCTGGACCATGGCCAGATCAACGAAGTCTATTTCATGCGCGAAATGCTGGAGGGAACGGCAGCAGGTCTTGCCGCCAAACATGCCTCGCTGCCTGAAATCGAGATCCTGCAGGATCTGGTCAGGGCGGACAGGCAACGCATTGCCGACAAGGACAGCCTGGTGCGCTCCAACAGGGAGTTTCACCGGCGCCTCTGCCTTGCCTCGCACAACCGCTACCTTGTCGACCTGATCGAACACCTGCGCCTGTCCCTGATCCTGATGGCGGGCACAACTCTGGACACGCCCGAACGCCGTGAAACGGCAGTGGAGGAGCACGCAGCCGTGGTGGCCGCCATTGCCAGGGGAGACAGCGAAGCCGCAGAGGCCGCAGCCAGAACCCACATCGCGCATGCCCACAAGACCCGGCTGCAACAGATCTGATTGCCTGGTGTGCGAGGCGACCGGACGAAAGAAGGTCCGCTCTGTTAAGGCGCGATCCAGTTCAATAATTCCAGATCACCATTGTCATCGTATATGAAACGAGCACGCAGGTTGTTTTGTCGCTCCAGCCGACACCAGTCCAGAGACGCCGCCTTGAAGAAAAGCACGCCAAAACACTGTTTGCCCGTTGCATGCACTTCTGCTTCGGCATTTTTGCTTGAAACCAGCGGACGGGTCGGAAGTTCGTCACCCGGCGGTCCGCCGGCATAGGTCGACCTTGTCTGCGATGACAGCTGGTTCCAGGCCATTTCCGTTTGATCTGACCCTGGATGCGACAACTGGATACTGCCGCGCAGGCGCAACTGCACGCGCGTTCTGTTCGAATATCCAAGCACCGTGGCATTGCCGTTCCGGTGGAACTCCTGCCACTTCGGACTGCGTGTGTCTGTATGGAATTCCAGCCTGTGCCCGGCCCGATCAACGGACCGCAACACGACAGTCCGTGCCTCCGGAAAGTCGCAACGGCCGAGGGAAGCCAGGGTCAGGTATCGATAGGGCAGATCTCGGTCCAGCGTGGCTGACTCAAGGGCTTTCCAGGCGTCTCTTTCGATTGTTTTCAGATTATCCGGCAAACGTGCTCCTGTTTGAAACGTCATGCGATACCTGACAGCACAGGCGCATGTCAGTCGGGCGCAACCTTGTGGTCAGGGTAGTGCTTTTCAAGATGCGCCGCCATGGCCGCAAGGCCCTCCTTGAACACCTGGTTCCTGCCGAAACCGATCCGGAAATGGTTTTGCGGAGTTTCGCTAAGGTCACTTGAATAGATCGACGACGGCAGAAGCAACACTCCGCTCTCTTCAATGAGCTTTCCGGTAAAGGCTTCGGCTCCGTCCGGTCCGCAGTATTTTGGAAACGCAACACAACCCCCCAGCGGCCGGAACCATTCAAACAGGCCTGGAAACATGTCGAACACCCTTTCCAGGGCCAGGACGTTTTCCAGCATGATTGCGCGATTGCGGGCAAGGATCTCGTGCCGAGACTTGAGCGCGATCAGCGCAAGTATCTCGGCGGGTCCTGAATTGCATATGGAAAGATAATGCTTGAACCGTTCAACCCTTTGGAGAAACGCTCGGTCCTGCGACGCAATCCAGCCAATTCGGAGCCCGGGCAATCCATAAGCCTTTGACACTACATTGAGGGAAACACCGCGTTCATAGACGTCTGCAATCTGCGGCATGCGATCTATCGGATCCAGCTCAACGCCCCTGTAAACCTCGTCGGCAAGTATGTAGATGCCACTTTCTCTGGCAATCGAGACGAGGTCTGCCAGGTCATTACTGTTCATGAGTGTGCCTGTCGGGTTGTGTGGAAAATTCAGGGAAATCAGTTTGGTGTTCGGTCTGATCGCATCTCGCAATTGGCCAATATCGATGCGCCACCCGCCTTTTTCAGCGCCTGACCCAATGCCGGAGGGCGATGAATAAACCATGGGAAGCCCGGTTACCTCGCAAATTGAAAGCGGGATCGTTTCCGCTCCCTGGTAGTTGGGTGTCGGCACGATGGCGTGATCGTCACGCGTCAGCAGCACATTCGGTATGGCAAACAGGCCCTCGCCAGCGCCCGCCATGCAAAGGATGTTGTCTGCCGGTATTTGATCATAGGTGCTCGAAATCTCCCGACGTAACTGGGGAGCCCCCCAGGTCTCGGTGTAACCCAGCCATAGCTCCTCGAATGCTTTCCGGTCTTCATTCGAAGCCATGGCCAGCAGATCGGAAAGCGACATGCTTTCCAGGTCCGAGGCCGTCATATGGTGCCTGGCGGTGAATTCCCATTTCGAAAAAAAGACTTCCAGGCCAAAGTCTCTCATGTTGCGCGGGGCTGTCACCTTCAGGTTCATTTCGAACTGTCCTTTTCGCTGTTCCTGACTTCGCGAAGCATTGCGTAGAAGCTTGCGCGGGAAACACCGAGCGCTTCTGCGACATACTCTCCAGACCCTCTTGCAGACAGGACATCAGCCCGAAGCAATCTTCCGATGATTTCGAGACGCTCAGCCTTGCGTGTCTGGTTGGATGAGACCTTCATTTCCTTGAGCGCGTCTTCGATCACCGCATTTGCCAGCTCACGCCAGTCGTTCCTGAGGATGGACTTGCCCGCGCTTTCGTCCTCCAGCTGCGTCAGTTTTCCGAGAAGACCTGTGACAGCCTCCAGATCACCGGTCTTGAGGTTTAGGCACAAAAGCGCGATCGGTACTCCCGCGTCATCTCGAATGATCGCAGAAATGGATTTGATGCGTGATCCGTCAGGGCTGGATTTCCGGTAGGGCCCGATCGTCCCGTCCGGTCGCAATTCGGATGCGTAATTTTCTGTTTCAATCAGGGAATCATCCCCAACGACGCGTTTGGAAAATCCGTTTTCGATATGCGCAACTCTGTTTGTCTTGAGATCGTGAAGCACGACTTCGACCATCTCGGGAAACATCAGCGAAATTGCCTTGCATACCGGCTCGAAGCTTTTGAGGTCCTGGAGAGAGTTCATTTAGATATTATATCCGAAATTGGACTTTATGTCCAATTTCCGGAATCAGGAGGGAACCGGGTTTAGCAAGCCTCGACAGCAGGCCCCCGCCGTTTGGCGAGGAAGGGAAAGTTCAGCCCAAACGAATTCGCCTTGTCGAAAGGTTGCACGCCTGTTGCGCATGCCGACAAGACCCGGCAGCAGCAATTCTGAGGAACCAGGAGCTTAACCGATCAGAAGTGCATTGGTTGCAAGCACCAGGTTCGCGAGGGCCGCCGTGCCGATCACGACGAAGGTCAACACCATTCCGACGACACGGAAATTCATCGGCTCCGGGTCGCTACCGACTCCATAGGCATGGACTGTCCGTCCCACGACCAGGAAAAGACCCAGCCCGTAAAGCAGCCAGTGAGCGCCACCCATCAGCTCCAGCATCAGCAGAAGCAGCAGGGAAAGCGGTGTATATTCTGCAAAATTGGCGTGGACGCGCATCCGCCGCAACAAAATGTCGTTTCCCCTGTCGCCGAGACTGATGCGTTCGCTATTGCGCGCGCCGATTACGCGGACGCTCAGAACCAGATAAAGCAGCGCGAGCAGGCTCGCGACAAGCGGCGTGGTTATGATGGTCAAGGTTCCCTCCAGCATTCAGGCGCATCGGTGATGAGTATGACCGGAAGTGCGAATAAGGACAAAAAAAGACACGCTGCTCCGGCTGGCCCGGTTCAGCGTGTTCTGTAATCAGGTTCCGCAATGGAGTTTCCGGCGCCGTTATCAGCCCTGTTGCCCGGCGTATTCGTCGTGATACTCCGAAATGACCTTGCGTGCGAAGGCACCGATCTTCGCATACTCTGCTTCGGTCAGGTTTGCCAGGGACACCCGCGCCGAGGCATCGACCACTTCAAAACCCTTCCCCGGAAGCAGGACGACGCTGGTTTCCTCGGCCAGCCGGAACAGGAAATCGTAACCCTTCTTGTTGGCCACGAACCAATCGGCGAAAGCATCGCCGTAAAGCCGTCCGCTCAGGTGCTGGAGATTGATCAGCGTGTAGTAGTTGACATCTTCCGGCTCGCGATGAGGTTTCACGCCCATGTTCAGTTCAAGCGTATTGAACCGCTTGCGGATCAGGCTCTTGGCAGCGTTCTTGTAACGGTCGTCGCGATCCAGCAGCCCAGCAAGCGCGAACAGCATCATCTGAATTTGCTGCGGTGTCGAAGACCCTGCCGTGTGGTTGAGCGCCACGGCGCGGCTGTCGGCAACCAGCCTGTCGATGAACCTGATTTCGCGGGGGGCGGTCGTCAGTGAGGAGTAACGCCAGTCGAGCTCTTTCTTTGTGTCTTCAGAAAGTGCGGTGAGCGCCGTGTCGAACACATTGTCTTCGTGGAGCGCAATCACGCCAAGGCGCCAACCGGTCGCGCCGAAATATTTTGAGAACGAATAAACACACAGTGTGTTGCGCGGGCACTTGGCGAACAGAGAAACGAAGTCGTCGGCAAATGTGCCGTAGACATCATCGGTGACGACGAACAGGTCCGGACGTTTTTCATTGATCACCGCAGCCACCCGGTCGAGGTCGTCCGGAGACAGTTTTACCGAGGGTGGGTTGCTCGGATTCACGATGCAGAAGATCTTGATGTCAGGATCTTCCAGTTTTGCCAGTTCCGCGTCGCTGAACTGCCAGTCAGCCCCTTCCTCCATTCGGATATCGACGACCGGCATGTCGTATTCGGGCAATGGCGGGATTTCCAGATAAGGCGAAAAGATCGGCGTGCCGAGTGCCACCTTGTCCCCCTGCTTGACCAGCCCGTTGGCTTTCAGGGTCTGGAAGATATAGGTCATCGCCGCCGTGCCGCCTTCCGTCGCAAAGACGGAAAACGGGCCTTGTTGCGGCTCGCTGCCGAACATCTCCTTGCCGAGATAAGCGCCGACGATTTTTTCCGCGTGCGTCAGCATCCGCGGCGGCACCGGGTAATTGCAGCCGAGAAACCCTGCCACCATTTCATGCAGCAACTCATGCCTGTGAATACCGAGTTGGTCCTTTGCATAGGAAAGAGCCGCTCTCAGAAAGGTGGTGCCATCGCGGTCTTCGTGGCGGTGAATGAAGTTTTCGAAACGCAACAGCATTCCTTCTTTGTCGGGAAGTCCGCCGAAACCGCTGTCGAGATAGGAATAGGACCGCTCGGCTTCCTCGACCGAGAAGTCGCCGAGACGCAGAAAGGCGCGGCGCGGGTGCGTTGCCAGGAAATTGGGATTGCCACGCCCTGCATTCAGCATCATCCGCTCCGACGCCGAGGCAGCGATTTCAATAAGCTTGTCCTTCAGCTCGAACGGGCTGAGTTCCTGGAACTTCGAATAGTCTTGAGTATTCATCTGAATTCTCCCGGGGCGTTCATTGAGCCGGATTTGTCGTGACGAGACCGACAATCAGCGGCCCCCAAAGGGTCAGCAACACGTTGGCGACCGCATATGTCACAGTGAATGTGACCACCGGTGTCGCGTTTTCAGCCTTGCCCAGAAGAGCCGCAAAGGCCGGATTGGCACTGCGGCCGCCGGCAACACAGGCAAGTGCTTCGATCGGGTTCTGGATTCGCAGGACGTAGTAGGAAAAGAAGAACCCGAAAAACTGGGGAATGAGCGTAACACCGATTCCGAACAGGAACAGGCTGATGCCCTGTTCCTGCAGTGTTGTCAGAACCTGCGGACCGGCACTGATCCCGACAACTCCGACAAAAACGGCAAGTCCGAAATCTCTCAGGAAATTGACGGCGCCCGTCGGCAACGCGGCAAAACGCGGATGAGTGCTCCTCAGCCAGCCGAACAGGAGACCGGACAGCAGGCACCCGCCGCCGCTGCCAACAGAGACAGGAACGCCGCCGATCCTGAATTCGATCAGACCCAGAAGCAGGCCCAGCGTCATGCCGAGGCCGAAGAAGATAAAGTCCGTGACCGCTGCCGCGCTGATCGGATAGCCGATTGATTTCTGGACCAGGTTCAGGTCGCGCGGACTGCCGGTCAATTGCAGTTCATCGCCCTTGTGGATCTCGAGATCCGGCAGCAGCGGCAACTCCCTTCCCATCCTGTTGACGCCGGTAACAAAAACATCTCGAAGGGCATTGGATCTGGTGTGATCATGGATGCCCTGCAGCTTGTTGCCGGCATAGTCAGGGTTGGTCAGGACAATGTGGCGGTTCTCCAGCACAAGATGATATCCGTCCGGTGCCTGTGTCTCAGTCGCCCAGTTCATGGCTGGGCTGTCGAGCGACGAAACCAGGCCGGTCATCGCGACAACATCGTCAGATTGAAGAACCTCCGCGGTATCAAGGTCAATTTCCCTGCCTGCACGCAGAACGGCTTCGACCGCGACTTCATCGATGGAGGCGTCCAGGTCTTTGGCTGATCTGCCGAGCCATTCACTTCCGTCGCTCAATTGGTAAAAGCGTGTGTCGATGCGGCGCGCCGCGTTGAACTGGCCCGGCTCGAGCTCGGCCGAGCCACCTGACATCTTCTCGGCGAGCCTGAGTGCTTCCTTCCGGATATCCCAGCGCATGACGGTGGGGAAAAACCACGTGACCATGATGATCGGGCCAATCGACCCGAAGATGTAGCAGACCGCGTATCCGACCGCGATGTTGGTCTCCATGATCTGCTTCAGGTCCGCAGAGACGCTGAGTTTCTGTATGGTCTCGCCGGCCGTGCCGATGATTGCAGACTGCGTCAGTGCGCCTGCGGCAAGACCCGCGGCCGTTCCGCGGTCCAGACCGAAACCCCAGGCAAAGGCGAGCACTGTGAACAGTCCGAGAATGCACATGACGGCTGCCGATAGCAGCTGATTGAGCGACTTGAGTGACAGGGCGCGGAAGAACTGGGGCCCACCCTGATAGCCGACTGCGTAGATGAAGAGCGCGAAGAAGATATCCTTGACCGCGGAATCGATCGTGACACCTACCTGCCCAAGGATAACACCCATGATGAGCGTTCCGGCGATGCCGCCCAGAACGAAATTTCCGATTTTCAGCTTGCCGGCGAAATAGCCAAGAGCAACGGCAACGAACAAAAACACCAGCGACGACTGTGTCGCCAGCCATTTCAAGAGTTCCATCTTGTCCTCCCGCGATCGACGCAATGGATAGCTGCGGCAACCTGGGAGACGACTATTGTCTCTTTTTCGCGATCAGGCAATCTGTTTTCAAGAAATTGTAAATTTTATCAGTGTGTTAGCACTCAACAATATTGACGGCGAGTCCACCTTGCGAGGTTTCCTTGTACTGCTCCATCATATCCATGCCGGTCTGCCGCATGGTTTCGATGCAGCCGTCAAGGGGGACGAAGTGGGACCCGTCGCCGCGAAGGGCCAGGGACGCGGCGGTTACCGCCTTCACAGCCCCAAGTGCATTCCGTTCGATACACGGAACCTGAACAAGTCCGGCGATTGGATCGCAAGTCATGCCGAGATGATGCTCCAGGGCGATTTCTGCAGCGTTTTCGATCTGCTCGTTCGTGCCGCCGAGCGCGGCGCAAAGACCGGCGGCCGCCATGGCGGAAGCGGAGCCGACTTCACCCTGACAACCGACTTCTGCGCCCGAAATCGAGGCGTTTGCCTTGATGATGCCGCCGACGGCGGCAGCAGTCAGAAGAAAGATGCGAACTCCCGCCTGATCTGCTCCGGCGCAATGGTCGAGATAATAGCGGGTCACCGCCGGTATGACGCCTGCCGCGCCATTCGTTGGGGCAGTGACAACCCGGCCACCGGCGGCATTTTCCTCGTTGACGGCCATCGCATAGACGCCGAGCCAGTCAACGACGTTGTGTTCAAACAGCGGATTGCTGCGGCCCTCGCGAATGAGCTGCTGGTAAATGTCCGCGGCTCGGCGCTTGACCTTTAGTCCACCTGGCAGGATGCCGGCCTGGGTGATGCCGCGGTTGATACAGGAATCCATGGCAGACCAGAGTTTGTCGATGCCTGTTTCCACGTCCTCGCGTGATCTGTCGCTGCACTCGTTCTCAAGCTTCATTTCGGCGATGGAAAGAGCCGCTTCGGCTCCCATTTCAAGCATCTGTTTGGCGGAAGAAAACGGAAAGGGGACGTTTTGCGTGGTCAATTCATTGACGGGTTCGTTGGTGGTCTTGCGCAGTTCCGCCTCGCTGACAACGAAACCGCCGCCGATCGAATAGTAAATGATCGTGTCGATCAGTGATCCACCCGCATCGTGAAGTTGAAAGGTCATGCCATTGGCATGCAGCGCCAGTGGCGGCCCGTAGTCGAATAAGACGTCTTCGTCAGGGTTGAATGCCATCTCCGGAAGTCCGGGGATATTGAGCCTTTTCTCGGTCTGCAGGGAAGCCAGCATCGGCTCTACCCGGTCGGGGTCGAGCGTATCCGGTTGCGCCCCCAGCAGACTGAGGCATACCGCCTTGTCGGTTGCGTGACCTTTGCCGGTAAAAGCAAGCGAACCGTGTAGCGTGATGGTAATGCGGGCAGCGCCCTGTTCCGCTCCGGCAAGCCCTCTTATCCTGTCGAGGTACCGGTGAACTGCGACCATGGGGCCGACGGTGTGCGAGCTTGAAGGGCCGATTCCGATCTTGAATATGTCGAAGACGCTTATGAACATCTGAATTGGACCACATTTCCAATGGTTGCTGACCGGATCGGCCTTGAGGCAAAGCTAGCAGACGGCACGATGAGGTCCGGCGCCCGAACGGGCAATTATGTGCTGATTGCGACATCGCGGGTTTTGCTGCCGGCCAACAGGAACTCTGATCCCAAGAAATGGAATACAGATATAGTTGTTTGCGGGATTGGCCTTTGATAGCGTGCGGCCTCTTTCCCGCAGGCCAGCCCCCGCTGGCCAGCCCCCGCAGGCCAGCCCCCGCAGGCCAGCCAATGACGAGCAATCAATGACTTCGCAGCATCCGTCCGATCAGAACGACAACTTGAGACACAAGAAAGATGCATTTCATCTGCCTGAGGGCGTCATCTATCTAGACGGCAATTCACTCGGGGTTCTGCCGAAACATGTCCCGGGACGCGTTGCCGACGTGGTGACGGAGCAATGGGGCACCAGTCTGATCAGGGCATGGAACAGCCACAGCTGGTTCGATCTGCCTTTGCGCACCGGTGATCGGATTGGTCGGTTGATCGGCGCGCCGAATGGCACCGTCGTCGCCTGTGACAGTACATCGGTCAATGTCTTCAAGGTCCTCTCGGCGGCACTGTCTCTTCGTCCGGAACGGAAAGTCATACTGTCGGACAGCGGAAACTTCCCCACGGATCTCTATGTTGCCGCAGGACTCAAGGATCTCCTGGCGAAAGGACACGAGCTGAAAATCGTTGCGCCGGAAGAGGTCGAAGCGATGCTGGATGACCAGGTTGCTGCGATGATGCTGACCCAGGTCGACTACCGGACCGGACGGGTGCACGACATGAACGACCTGACCCGGAAGGCCCATGATGCCGGCGCCATAGCGATTTGGGACCTTGCACATTCGGCTGGTGCGATCGAAGTTGACCTGTTGGGAGCCAAGGCGGATTTCGCAATCGGATGTGGTTACAAGTATCTGAACGGTGGTCCTGGCGCACCCGCCTTTCTGTATGTTTCACCGGACCATCTGGACAAGGTTTCATCTCCTTTGACGGGCTGGATGGGGCACGAAGCCCCGTTCGCTTTCGACCTCGATTATCGCCCGGTGTCCGGCATCGCGTGCATGACCGTCGGCACGCCGGCCATTCTGGCTCTTTCAAGTCTCCACGCTGCGCTGGACATCTTTGAGGATGTCGACATGGCCGACATACGCGCCAAATCGATATCCCTGAGCGAACTTTTCATCGCAGAGGTCGAGGCCAGATGCCCGCAGCTGACACTTGCAAGCCCCCGTAGTCCGTCTGAACGCGGCAGCCAGGTGTCATTCCGGTTCGGTGAGGGGTACGCGGTTATGCAGGCCCTGATTGCACGCGGTGTTATCGGTGATTTCCGGGCGCCGGATGTTATGCGCTTCGGGTTCGCGCCGCTCTATCTGTCACATCAGGATATCGTCGACGCGGTCGCAATTCTTGCGGACATTCTGGATACGGGCAGCTGGGATCGACCTGAGTTCAAGACACGTGCCAAGGTCACATAGCAGCGATCTGCGACTGCGTTTCTAGCATGGACAGGAAACGTTCTTCGGGGACAGGTCTTGAATAGAGGTAGCCCTGGTAGCGGTTGCAGCCGTTTTGCGACAGCCAGGATCGCTGCTCGATCGTCTCAACACCTTCTGCAACGACACCTGCATCGAGTGCATTTGCCAGCGACAGGATCAGTTTGACGATTTCCCCGCCCGTGCCGATGTCTTCCATGAACATCCGGTCGATCTTGATTCCGTCGATCGGGTAGTTGTGGAGGTAGGCTAGGTTGGAGTAACCGGTGCCGAAGTCATCGATGACGATTTGATAACCGCAATGTTTGAGCGCCGTCAGCGTTTCGCGCGCGTTCGGAATATCTCCCAAAATCACGGACTCCGTGATTTCCAGCGAAATGTCGGACGGGTCACAGCCTGTTGCCAGGGGCAGCGATTGCATCAGGCTCAGGAATGAGGAATCGGAGAGTTGCCGCGGTGAGACATTCAAAGCGAGTGGAACTGCATATTGCAGATTGTGAAGGCGGTGCTGCAGGTGTGCGACCTGTTCGGCAACCCAGGTACCGATTTCATCGATAAGCCCGGCGTCTTCGGCAATCTTTATGAAATCATCCGGTCCGACCATGCCACGTTCCGGGTGTTGCCAGCGCAGCAGGGCTTCTCCGGACACCACCTTGTCGGTGCGGGTGCACGCAATTGGCTGATAGTAGAGGATGAACTCGTTCTTCTGCAGTGCGCGTTCAAGGTCCTTCTTGATGGCGCGGTGTTCATCTCGCAAACGTCGCATACGGTCGCGGAACCTGACACACTTCGCGGAAGGATCTGATTTCGCCTGGTAGAGGGCGAGATCCGCGTGCCGCATGAGCTGGTCTATGTCGCGTCCATCGTCCGGATAATGTGCGTAACCGATACTGAGGCCGACCTGCCTTCGCTTGCCCTCAAGAACCTGGGGTTTGGCAAAGGAGCGCAGAAGCGAACGGCCGAACCAGTCCGGATCCACCGAACCCGGTTTTTCGAGGTGGCAAATCAGAAACTCGTCACCGCCGAGCCGTGCAACGATATCTTCCGGGCCGGCGATTGCTTTCAATTCTTCGGCAACCAGCTGCAACAGCACGTCGCCAGCCGCGTGGCCAAGTGAATCATTCACAAGCTTGAAATCGTCCAGATCGAACAGGTAAAGCGTTGCAGTCTGGTTCTTCGTATCCGCCGTATTCAGGATATGGGTCAGCCGTTCCTGCAGGAAGGTCCGGTTGGACAGGCCGGTCAGCGTGTCATGGCTCGCGAGATACTGTGCCCGCTCCTTGGTTTCATGCAATTCTGTGACATCGATCTCGCTGACGAGATAGGCCGGTTGTCCTGAAACCGCGTCATGGCATGCGCGAATGGTGAGTTCATGCCATTTGAAGCCCAAACTCGTTTTCACATGCGCGACGAATTTCAGCGTTCGCTCCTGCTCGACCAGATCAAATATGTCCTTCACATCCTCCTCGCGGACAAACTGGTCGGGAAAGCGGGTTTCCAGAGTGATGCAGGACGCCCGGGAGGCAGTATTGCGGTAGAGCGGACTTCCGTCTTTGGAAAAAAGCGCGATCATCACCGTCGTGTGCAACAGGGCTTCCGCACTTCGCAACGTTTCGGGCTGCTGTTCGTGATGCTCGCGGCCTTCGCACAGCAAAGCCATACGGCCATCGCGCAGCTGCACACCGCTCATTTCGATTTGCAGGACCTTGGGCTTGCCCTTTGGATAGAGCGTCCAGATTTCCGAAAAGCTGACATCACCCTTGCAGAAGTCCTGTTGGTACTGACGCAGGCGTTGCTCCACTGCCGGCGACATATCGGCGCCGAGATCCCGTGATTGCAGTTCTTCCAGACTGTCTGCTTCGGTGATTTCCAGGGTCTTGCGATTGGCCCACAAGTATCTCTTGTGGTCGAAATCAAATATCCAGACCGCTGTATCGAGTCTGTCATAAAGTTGCAGGATGAGGTTCGCGTCGACTTTGCCGTCGGCCACGTTGACGGGGTCGAGGAATGTCATGTCGTCGATGTCCAATGACAATTCTGATCGGCTCGACAGTTTCCCCTCCAAGTTTGGTCACGGCCTTTGTCAGGCTCTGATGTCGGCAGGCTTGCGATCGGTTTTTGTCTCGCGCAAGGAGCCGGTGCAACATGGCATTAGTCTCACCGAACTCTAGTCAAGAATTCCTGCGGCAGTATTTATTATATTGTTTCAAATTGAATTCTTTGAGGATAAGTGAAAGGTGTATTGTAATTTATACGTAGATGTTGCTGTCGGATTCAAGTCATTCGACAGGCCTTTCAACTAAACGCGACCAACACCGTCAAGATTCTCTCATGCTCGGCACATTGCCTGGTACTTTCCGCAGAATACTTGCGCTCACTGCAGGCCTTGGCCGCAGCAATTCCTCAGGAAAATTGCCTATGTCGGGAACTGGATGTTTCCGTGATCGGCGAATTCTGGAAAATCTTGCCCTTTCTGCGGTGGAAGCGGGTGATTATCGGTTGATTGCTCTGCCAATAAAGTTAGAAGGTCAGGATGCCGTGAGGGACAGACATCAAATGTCTGCTTCTACAAGTCTAAAAAGGCGGGGCACGGCCAAAACGCAATAAGAAAGACCGCTTGGGGGGCGGCGAGGAGCATGAATGCTTGAGCTTGATCAGCTCGAAATGGATTTTGGGGGGTTCCGGGCAGTCAACGGCTGCACGTTCCGCGTCGAAGAAAACAGTATAACTGGCTTGATTGGGCCCAACGGGGCAGGGAAAACAACGCTCTTCAACCTGATTGCAGGGGCTTTGACGCCAACGAGCGGCGCCATTCGTTTTCTGGGTGAGGACGTGACGGGCCTTGCCAGTCATCAGCTGTTTCACAAGGGTCTCGTCCGTACGTTCCAGATCCCGCACGAGTTTCACAAGCTGACCGCGCTGGAAAACCTGATGATGGTGCCGCCCTCGCAACCAGGTGAAAGTCTGTTTGCCAACTGGGTTGCCTGGAGCCGCGTCAGGTCCACGGAAAGAGACGTGGAGAGCAAGGCTTACGAGACGCTCGAGTTTCTGGAATTGACGCATGTCGCCCACGAGCGCGCCGGCAATCTTTCCGGAGGTCAGAAGAAGCTTCTCGAGCTCGGCCGGACGATGATGACCGACGCCAGACTGGTACTGCTGGACGAACCGGCCGCCGGTGTGAACCGGACATTGTTGCGAAAACTCGAAACCAAGATCGAGATTCTCAACAAGGAACGCGGCTACACCTTTATCTTGATCGAACACGACATGGAGATGATCGAAAAGCTTTGCGATCCGGTCGTTTGTATGGCGGAAGGCAAGGTGCTGATCGAAGGCGATTTCCAGGCAGTCCGCTCCGATCCGCAGGTGCTTGAAGCCTATCTCGGCGAGACAACGGGAGATGCAGCATGAGTGCGCTTCTTTCGATGGAGAACCTGACGGGTGGATACGGCGAAGCCGACATTCTCCAGGACGTGTCGTTGACCGTGGCCCAGGACGAGATTGTCGTGATTGTCGGTCCGAACGGTGCCGGGAAATCAACGGCGATGAAGTCGGTTTTCGGTCTTCTTACAATCCGCGGCGGCAAGATGCTGTTTGACGAGGATGACATCACTGGCTGGGTACCGAACCGCATCGTTCAGCGCGGGATTTGTTACGTGCCTCAGGTCGACAATATCTTCCGGGAAATGTCTATTCACGAGAACCTCGAAATGGGCGGTTTCCTGAAGACTGGCGATTTGTCGGCAGCCTATGACCGGGTCTACACGCTGTTTCCGGATCTCAAGGAACGACGCAAGACCATGGCAGGCAGTCTGTCCGGCGGACAGCGCCAGATGGTCGCCATGGGGCGGGCATTGATGCTCGATCCCAAGCTTCTCCTGCTGGACGAACCGACAGCCGGTCTGTCGCCGAAATACATGGAGCAGATTTTCCAGATCTGCCGTGATGTGCGCGACACGGGCGTTGCCATTCTTCTTGTCGAACAACATGCCAAACAGGCGCTGGCCTTTGCTGACAGAGGGTATGTGCTGGCGGCAGGCAAGAACCGTCACGAAGGCACTGGTGCGGACCTTCTGGCTGACCGTGAAGTCGCCGAAATGTTTCTGGGTGGGTGATCGGTATGGACCTGTTCGAACTTGTCAATTTCTACGTTGTGCCGGGCATTGTTCTCGGTTCGATCTATGCGCTCGGTGCCGTCGGCATCACGCTGATTTTCGCAATCCTGCGCTACGCACATCTGGCGCATGGTGATCTGGCGACCCTTGGAGCCTTTATCGCGCTGGCGGCGGTCACGGGCATGGGTGTGTCACCCTATGTTGCGCTTCCGATCGCCGTTCTCGGCACTGCCGCCGTTGCGGTCGGCATCGACAAGGTCTTTTACGAGCACTTGCGCGAGCGTCCCAAGATCGTGACCGTGATGGCCTCGCTTGGCATCGCGCTGATGATCCGGGCGGTGGTTCAGGTCGTTTGGGGTGTCGATACCCAGACCTATTCGCGCGGCATTGTCCGTCCTGAGGATTATTTCGGTATCCGCATTCGTGACCGCGAGATCTATACGCTCCTGGCGATGGTGGTCCTGGTGGGTGTTTTGCAGCTCTTCCTGACGCGATCCAAATGGGGCAAGGCGATGCGTGCCATGTCCGACAACCCGAACCTGGCGCTGCTTTCCGGTATCGACAACAAGAAGGTTGTCATGCTGACATGGGTGATTGCCGGCGGCCTCTGCGCGGCGTCCGGTTTCTTTCTCGGCATCAATACGGAACTGAAAGCCATGATGGGCTGGCACATGCTGCTGCCGATGTTCGCCGCGGCCATTCTTGGCGGCGTCGGAAGGGTTGAGGGGGCCGTGCTCGGCGGTCTGATCGTGGGGATCGCTGAAGAACTCTCGGTTCTTGTCATCCCGAGTGAATACAAGGCTGCGATGGCGTTCGCCATTTTGCTGTTCATGCTGCTTGTGCGCCCGACCGGGCTGCTCAAGGGCAAGGTTCTGTAAGGGGAGGGATGCAAGATGGAATTTGCGGGTCTTGTCAACTACGCCCTCTTCATGGCGATCTTCATATGCATCTATGCGTTGCTGGCGCTTGGGCTCAACATCCAGTGGGGCTTCGCCGGGCTGTTCAACGCGGGTATCGCCGGTTTCTTCGCGGTCGGCGCGTATACGTCCGCGATCATATCGACGGCGCCTGCCGATGGCCGCATTGGCGGCTTTGACCTGCATTTTGTCATCGGCTGGATCGGAGCGATGCTGGCGGCTGGGCTTGTTGCCTGGCCGATCGGAAAGATCTGCCTGCGTTTCCGGTCCGACTACCTTGCAATCGCCACCATCGGGATCGCCGAGATTATTCGACTGGTGATCAAGTCCGAGCCCGTGCTCACCAATGGAGCGCGCGGCATATCCGGCATTCCCCGGCCGGCTGGTGATATGGGCTACATGGAATCGCAAATCGCCTATCTGATCATCGTTCTGGCGGTTCTGATTGTTGCTTATGTCCTCGTCGAGCGGCAGTTCAACGCACCATGGGGCCGTATGATGCGCGCCATCCGCGACGATGAGGATGCCGCCAGGGCCATGGGCAAGAACGTGGAGTTCCGGCGGCTGGAAGCATTCATTTTCGGTGCCGCACTGATGGGACTCGGTGGCGCAATGTTTGCCCATTTCAACAGATCGATCACGCCTGAGGCGATCGATCCGATGGTGGCAACGTTCCTGATCTGGATCATGCTCATCCTTGGCGGATCGGGTAACAATCGCGGCGCGATTCTCGGAGCTGCTGTTGTTTGGATCATTTGGTCCGTTTCAGAGATTGCAACCGACCGTCTTCCGCATGAATATGCGGTACAAGCAAAATACCTCCGCTTGTTCCTGATTGGTCTCATGCTGCAGCTTGTGCTGCGGTTCAGACCGGAAGGACTGCTCCCCGAGCCTTTGAGGGGAGACCAGCGGTCGACGAAATCCGGGGCGGACCGGCATTAGGCCCGCTCCCCGGGGTCCACGCGCCTTTGCAAAGCGTGGGAGCCGAAATTCCTAAAGACCCGGCGAAGACCGGATAATTGAGGAGGTACTCATATGAAAACCAAACTTTTTGCACTTGCCGCAGGCATGATGGCTGCAACAGCTCTCGCGTCCGTTCCCGCACAGGCCGACGTCAAGATCGGTCTGATCGGCGGCGTTTCCGGCCCGATCGCTGCCATGGCTCCTGCCATGATCGATGCGGCCCAGCTGGCCGTTCAACAGGTCAATGAGCAGGGTGGTATCGGCGACGGCGAAAAACTGGTTGGCGTTGTCGGCGACAGTGCCTGCAACCCGCAAGGCGGTACGGATGCCGCGACCAAGGCAGTCAACATCGAAGGTGTTGTCGGTCTTGTCGGTCCGCATTGCTCCGGCGCGGTTCTGGCAGCAGCCGGTTCGGTGACCATCCCGGCGGGTATCACGTTGATCACTCCGTCCGGAACGTCTCCGGAAATCTCCGGACTGGAAGACAAGGGCACCGTGTTCCGCACCGTCCCGTCGGACGATTTCCAGGGCCGTGCCCTGGCGCGTACGATGAAGGAAATGGGATACGGAAAGGTCGCGGTTGCCTATCTGAACAACGACTACGGCACCGGTCTCGCCAATGCGTTCAAGGCTGAATATGTCGACGAACTCGGTGGTGATATCACCCAGTTTGCAGCGCATGAAGAAGGCAAGGCTTCCTACCGTTCCAACCTGGCAGAGCTCGCCAAGGGCGGCGCCGACACTCTGGTCATCTTCGACTATGGTGACGGAACCGGTCTGACGATCCTGCGTCAGGCGCTGGAGAACGGTTTCTTCGACAAGTTCGTTGGTGGTGACGGCATGAAGTCCGACGCCGTGATCAACGAACTGGGCGCGGAAAACCTGTCCAACTTCGTGTCGTCTTCTCCGGTCGGCGAACAGTCCGAATCCCTCGACAAGTTCAACGAAGCTTTCAAGGGCGTCGGTGGCGATCCGGATGCGATCTTCGCAAACACCTCCTATGACGCAGCCTTCCTGCTGGCTCTGGCCGTGGAAAAGGCCGGTGGCAAGAAGGAAGATGTTGCTGCAGCCGTCACGGAAGTTTCCAATGGCGAAGGTGAGGCTATCCTTCCAGGTGAATGGAAGAAGGCCAAGGAACTGATCGCAGCCGGCAAGGCCATCGACTACAAGGGCGCCGCAGGTGAGCACAACTTCGACGCCAAGGGCGACGTTCCGGGCACCTATGCCCTGTTCGAAGTCGGTTCCAACGGCTTCGAGGTCGTGACCGAAATGCAATAAGTTTCTTCTTTTTATGGAAGAGATTTTGCCAGGCCGGCGGTTCGAAAGAACCGCCGGCCGTTTTTTTGTGGAGTAAGCTCAATGTTGGCGCTGCGGCCTTGAATCGAGGCTTGTGAAGCTCAACTGCCCTGTTTTTTCGCTGCGCTGAACATGAATCTTTCTGCATGGCCGGTGTCTTGATCTGCGCGTGGACCCCGGATCTGCGTTTGAGTTTTCACAAGGTGACGCCAAAAAATCGTCCCTTACCTCCATCTCCCAAACCCGCTATAAGCGCGCCCATGCGTGATCTGGATGTACTTGTGCTCGGTGGCGGCGCCGCCGGTTTGATGTGTGCGATTGAAGCTGCAAAGCGCGGGCGCAAGGTTCTGGTCATCGACCACGCCAGACGGCCGGCGGAAAAAATCCGTATCTCCGGGGGTGGACGCTGCAATTTCACCAATCTGCACTGTACGTCCGCAAATTTCCTGTCGCAGAACCCGCGCTTCTGTGTCTCGGCTCTGAAACGCTACACACAACACGACTTTCTGGGTCTTGTCGAAAGGCACCGCATCCCCTGGCACGAAAAGACGCTCGGCCAGCTCTTTTGCGATGAAAGTGCGAAAGACATCATCCGGATGCTGCTCACCGAACTGGAAGCTGCGGGTGGGACCCTGCAGCTTGAAACGGATATCAAGGCGGTTGAGAAACCGGACGAACGGTTTTCCGTTGCAACGTCGAAAGGGCCGCTAAGGTCGCATTCCCTTGTCGTCGCCACAGGGGGGCCGTCGATCCCGAAAATGGGAGCGACAGGTTTTGGCTATGAGCTTGCAAAACAGTTCGGACTGAAGGTCATTCCACCACGGGCGGCCCTGGTGCCGCTGACATTTTCCGATGCCAATAAGGAACTCTGCGGACGCCTTGCCGGTGTTTCGCTCGATGCAGCGGTCTCTTTCGGCAAAACGACCTTTCGCGAAGGTCTGCTGTTCACCCACCGCGGTCTGTCTGGACCCTCGATCCTCCAGATTTCGTCTTTCTGGGAGGAGGGCAGACCGATCTGGGTCAATCTGCTTCCTGAGACTGATGTCTTCGAAACACTGCGGGGTGCGCGGCAGGACAGCCCGAAACAGGATCTCAAGACAGCGCTTGGCCAATGGCTTCCCAATCGGCTCGCCGACGAACTGTCCAGCGCGTTTTCACTGAAAGGCCGGCTTGCGGATCAGTCCGACAAGGTGTTGCGCCGGGCGTCAGAGCAGCTCAATCGCTGGCAACTGACGCCGGTCGGCACGGAAGGGTATCGCACGGCTGAGGTGACGCTTGGCGGGTTGGATACGAAGGAGCTTTCGTCCAAGACCTTTGAATGTGTCAGCGTGTCCGGACTTTTTTTCATTGGTGAGGTTGTTGATGTCACGGGACATCTGGGTGGCTTCAATTTTCAATGGGCCTGGTCGTCCGGTCATGCAGCCGGCCAGTTTGTATGAAGAATGCACTTACGCCTTGAATTAGTGCGTTGCAGCATTTTTTGATGACCGTTCCTCATTCGCTTGTATACTCGCCTTGAATGCGAGAGGACCGAATGAAACGCGTGACGATCCATGACGTGGCGAATGCCGCCGGTGTCAGCCTGGCAACGGTTGACAGGGTACTCAATGGCCGGCCGGGGGTGCGCAAGGCGACGATCGAGCGCGTGGAACAAGCGGTTGAAAGTCTGAATTACAAACCTGACGTCTTTGCTGCCGGTCTTGCCAAGAAACGGGTGTACAGGCTGCATTTTCTCATCCCCAACGGACCCAACGCATTCATGGAAGACCTGACCCGTGAGGCAGCGTCCCATGCTCAAACCATGAGCGGTGATCGCATGCAGGTGCATGTTGAGCCGATCGACGCATTCGACGGCCATCGGGTCGCCGGGACGCTTGCGATCCTCGACAGGTCCGTATGTGACGGTGTGGCGGTCGTCGCTCCGGCCTTTCCCGAAGTCAGGGCGGCGATCGACCGGCTTCAGGATCGTGGCGTTCCGGTGGTGACCCTTGTTTCCGACCATCCGGCTTCGTCTCGCCAACACTTCGTCGGCATCGACAACATGGCCGCAGGTCGTACTGCCGGCCGGTTGATCGGCCGCTTTCTCCCTGAAAGTCCCGGTAAGATCGGATTGATTGCAGGGTCATTGGGATTGCGCGACCATGCCGAACGCTACGCGGGTTGCGAGGAGGTCATTGCTTCCAGCTTCCCTCATCTCAAAATGTTGAAGGTTCGCGAAGGCCGGGACGACAACAAAAGGAATGCCGACCTTGTCAGGAAACTTCTGGAAGAACACGCCGACCTTGCGGGTCTCTACAATATTGGCGCAGGAAATCGCGGAATCATTTCCGCACTGAACGCCCCCACGCAAGCAGGCAGTCTTGTTTTTGTAGGGCATGAACTGACGCCCTATACGCGAGATGCCTTGAATTCCGGCGTGATGGATGCGGTGATCGCCCAGGACCCGGGTCATGAGATCCGCAGCGCGATACGGGTGTTGAAAGCGCTCTGCGACGGGGTGCCGATCATCGAGGGACAGGAACGGATCGGCATTGATGTTTTTATCAGGGACAACCTGCCAGAGCTGTCCTGAACTAGCCCGGATTTCTAAAAGTACACTCGTACATTCAAATTTTGCATTGACGTTTGAGGCAGCGCGACGCATATCTACGGGATGCGATTGACACAACAGACCAATTATGCCGTGCGCGCACTTATGTATTGCGCCGTCAACCCGGACAAGCCGAGCAAGGTTGCCGACATCGCAGCTAGCTTCGACATGTCTGAAACCCACCTGTTCAAGATCATGAAAGTGCTGGTCGACGCGAATCTGATCAGAACGATCCGAGGCCGAAACGGCGGTGTCATGCTGGCCCGCCCGGCGGAAGAGATAACCGTCGGAGAAGTTGTTCGGGCTGCCGAGGAAAGCTTTCTTCTGGCAGAGTGTTTCGACTCCGGCCGCAAGGATTGCCCGCTGATCATGTCCTGCGGCTTCAACGGCTTGCTGCATGAAGCTCTTGAAGCCTTTATGGATGTTCTGGACACCAAGTCGATTGCGGATCTGTCTGAGGACCGGTTCGGCATGCGCGATCTCTTGAAGATCGATGTCGGCGAAACACCGATCGCTGCCAACGCATAAAAGCGGCCATTTTTGTGTTTTGAAAGGCGCCACCGTCAGGTCGGCGCTTTTTTCGTATCCGCCATCCAGATACATCGCACCGCTTGCTGCGTGAGCATTGTATTATCCGGCGTTGATGCAAACGGGTTCATTCGCAAAACACTCAAGACAATCGCGCGCCGGTCGGCGCCTGAAGAAAAGGCCGGGCTGGCTAGCCGCTGAGGGAGAGGAGAGGGCGGTTGGCTGGCCTGGCATTTTTCGTCTCCGGTGAACCGAAGACCCTGTCTCTTTCAAAACCGGAGGACGCGATTTCCAGTTCCGTTTCGATCAGGCATTGCCTTGATAGGAAAACTTGAGTATGAGTGTCAAGTATAAAGTTGAGTAAGAAACTCACCTTTTAATTGTTCTTATCTGGACGCTCCGTGGAAACCCATTCGTGGAGCGCAAAAGCAAAGGCCAGGGACCGATTGCGCGTATGACACTTACCGCCAACAGCCAAAAGCGCCGCCTCTCAATTACTTCCTCGGGCAGCTCCCCTCACGTCTTGGTAGGAAAGCTGCCACCACAGGCAAAAACAGAATTTGATTCGCGCGACCTCTTCAGCGGTCTGCGCCAGATCCAGATCCTGCACAATGAAGACACCTATCGCCTGTCGATTACGAAACAGGGCAAATTGATTCTGACGAAGTGATCTGCCAGACCTGCTACCGTGTCATCCCGGTTGGCCGCGTTGGTGGTGAGACCGGGATCCGGTGTTCCACTCCGTCCGGATTTGGAATACTGCCCTCTTCAGAGGCTGCTGGCTCCCTGCCCGCAAGGGTATGACACCTGCAGCTTCGTCAAGTTACTGGCCGCATTCTCTCTTCAGGCAGCAAAAATGGCGACCGGCTTGCCAACGCCGCGCAAGGCGTGTTCCCCCATTTCATTGAGACCGGTCTGCAGGTCACCCGAAAGTGCCTCCTTGACGGGCGCGGTCATCAACAGTTCCTGTCCGAGAGGCTTGCACAGGGATTCCACGCGGCTGGTCTCGTTCACTGCACGGCCGATGACGGTGAAGTCCAGTCTGTCTTCCCCGCCGACATTGCCGAAAAAGACCTCGCCGCGATGCAATCCGATGCCGATCTTGAGTGGTTGCCACAGGTCGGGATCAGGCAGGGTTGCAGGCGGCGTATCGTTGAGCTCGTCGATGGCCGAAAGCGCCTCCCTGGATGCCTTCACCGCTGCTTCCGCTGCAGCCTTTTCCCCGAGGACTTCCTGATCGAAGACGGCAAGAATACCGTCTCCCATGAATTTCAGAATATCGCCGCCATGGTTCAGAACGGCGTCGGACACACGGTCGAAATAAGCATTCAGGATGCAGGTGACTTCGGGCCCGCTGAGGCGGTCCGCGAGCTGCGTGAAACCGCGCATGTCCGACATGAACACCACTGCCTTGATCGCTTCGCCATCGCCGCGCCGGATTTCGCCATCAAGGACGCGGCGTCCGGCAATCGGTCCGAGGTAGGTATCGGCAACATTGCGCGCGATCCGTTGCACGATGTGCCGTTCAACATGCAGTGCCAGGAGGTCGATCAAGCCGCGAATGCGTTCCTTGTCGACGGGCGGAAATCCTCCAGGCCGTTTCGTCGCGAACGTCATGGCGTTGTGCATTTCGCCCGCCGTGCTCAGGGGAAGGGCGACATAAGCCGTGTATCCCTGTTCGGCGAGATCCTGCATGAGCGAACCGGAATTGACACCTTCCTCGGTCTCAAGATCCACCTTGATGATCTCGCCCTCCCGCATCACCCGGTAGAGCGGGTTCTTTGTGAAGGCGACATTGTTGACCGCGTTGGCATCTGCCGCGATTTCGTCGCACAGTTCATCCGTGCTGTTCCAGACCCAGGAAAATCCGACGACCCTGGGGTGGAGTGTACCGATATGCAGCGTACACCTGTCGATGCCAAGGTTGGCCGCTCTGCAACGCCACATGAATTCCTCGAACATCAGCATGACATTGTCGATCCGGGTCGCATCATGCAGCAACCAGTCATGCACATCTTGCAGGTTTTGTGTGTCTGGCGCACAGGCCGCGCCCCTGTTGGAGCGAGCAAGCAGATAGATATGCTGTACGTAGCTTCTCGGTGCAGGGTCTAGCACTTGCCGGTTCATGCGATCTCCAGTCGGAGTTGAATGGGTTGCCTTCTAATCTGGCTGTCGCACAATAAACTTCAATGTGAAAAAACGCGCGGAAACAAAAAAGGCGGAATCCGGGTCACGTTCCCGGAAACCGCCCTTGTCAGATACGGGGACGCCTCTAGAACGCCGCTTCCACCCCGTCCATTTCAACATAGATGCTTTTGATCTGGCTGTAATACTCGATCGCGGCGTGACCGTTTTCCCGGCCGATGCCGGATTTCTTGTAACCGCCGAACGGCATTTCAATCGGGGTCAGGTTATAGGTATTGATCCAGCAGGTGCCTGCCTCCAGTTTGCCGATCACACGATGCGCCCGCTGGATGTCCTTGGTAAACACGCCGGCTGCAAGACCGAATTCCGTGTCATTGGCACGCGCAACGACCTCGTCTTCATCTCCGAAGTCGAGTACGCTGAGCACTGGACCGAAAATCTCTTCCCGTGCAATACGCATGTTGTCCCGAACGTCCGCAAAGACCGTCGGTTGGACGAAATAGCCTTCAGGAAAACTGTCGACCTGTGCAGACCCGCCACCGCAGACCAGGCGGGCGCCTTCGTCCTGGCCTATCTGCATGTAGGACAGCACCTTGTCGAATTGCTGCCTGGAAACCAGCGGGCCGATGTTTGTTGCTTCATCCAGCGGATCGCCGAGCACGGCACTGGATGTTCGTTCTGCAAGGCGGGAAAGGAATTGTTCCTTGATAGCCTTGTGCACGAAGACGCGTGTGCCGTTGGAACAGATCTGGCCGGTGGAATAGAAATTTGCATTGATCGCCGCTGAAATCGCATTTTCAACATCGGCATCGTCAAAGATGATCAGAGGCGATTTGCCGCCAAGCTCAAGCGTTGTCTTCTTGAGATGCTCACCTGCCAGCGACGCCACTTTCGCTCCAGTCGGCACGGACCCGGTCAGAGACACTTTGGCAATGTCCGGATGAGCCACCATCCTTGCGCCGACATCGCCGAACCCCTGTATGACGTTGTACACACCGTCCGGCAGACCTGCTTCGGTCAGAGCTTCCGCGAACTTCAACGCACTCAACGGGGTGACTTCCGACGGCTTGAAAATCATCGCATTGCCGCAGACAAGAGCCGGAGCCGCTTTCCAGCAGGCAATCTGGATCGGATAGTTCCACGCACCGATCCCGAAGCAGATGCCGAGCGGTTCCCGCTTTGTGTAGGCAAACGAGCCGCCAAGGTCGATATGCTCACCGGTAAGTGTCGCCGCCAGGCCGCCGTAATACTCCAGGCAATCGGCACCGGATGCTGCATCCGCAATCAGTGTTTCCTGCAGCGGCTTGCCCGTGTCCAGAGTTTCGAGGACTGAAAGTTCGCGGTTCTTTTCCCGCAGAATGTCTGCAGCCTTGCGCAATATCCGGCCGCGTTCGGCCGGCGGCATGGCCGCCCAGACCTCCTGGCCGGTGCGCGCTGCGGAAATCGCAGATTCGATGACCGCATCATCGGCGGTGTGGACCCGGGCGATCACTTCACCGGTTGCCGGGTAGAACGAATCGAAAGGTGTGCCTGTCTGGCTTTCCAGATAAGACCCGCCGACATAGTGCGAAGCTTTCGGTTGGGCGCGCATTGGATTGCTCCTGCTTGTGTCTTGAGACCGGCTGTCCGGCAATTCTTTAACGTTGACTGTTTTCCCAGTCCGGATGGATCCACGGTTGCTGGTTCGAAGGCGGCAGCGGATCCTTGCCAAGGATATGATCGGCTGCCTTCTCGCCAACCATAATGGACGGTCCGTTGAGGTTGCCATTGGTGATTTGCGGAAAGATCGAGCTGTCCGCCACGCGCAGACCATCGACACCGATGACACGGCACTCGGGATCGACCACCGCCATCGGGTCGTCTGAAGCGCCCATCTTGCATGTGCCGCATGGATGATAAGCACTTTCCACGTGCTCCCGGATAAAGTCGTCGAGCGCTTCGTCGCTCTGCACGCTGTCTCCCGGCTGGATTTCCTTGCCACGATAAGGGGCGAACGCTTCCTGACTGAAAATTTCCCGGGTCAGACGGATGCAAGTCCTGAAGTCCTCCCAGTCCTCGTTGTGGGACATGTAGTTGAAGAGGATCGAGGGTTTGTCTTTCGGGTCGTTCGACGACAGTTTCACCCGGCCGCGTGACTTCGACCGCATCGGGCCGACATGTGCCTGGAAACCATGACCTTCCGCCGCTGCCTGACCGTCGTAACGCACGGCAAAAGGCAGAAAATGATACTGGATATCGGGATATTGCACGCCGGCTTTCGTGCGGATGAAGGCGCAGCTCTCGAACTGGTTCGACGCGCCCAGACCATTTTTGAAAAACAGCCATTGTGCGCCTATCAGCGCCTTGGAAAAGAGATTCCAGTGTTTATAGAGCGTGATCGGTTGGGTGCAGGCCTGCTGAATATAAAGTTCCAGGTGATCCTGCAGGTTGGCACCGACACCCCGGCGGTCAGAGACAACATCGATGCCGAGATCTGTAAGCTGGTCGGCAGGACCGATCCCGGACAGCATCAAGATCTTGGGTGAGTTGACGGAAGAGGCTGAGAGAATGACCTCGCGCTGTGCCTTGGCAACGCGTATTTCCCCTCCGATTTCGAATTCCACACCGACAGCCCGGTTGTTCTCGATCAGAACCTTGCGAACCAGGGCCCCCTTTATGAGTTCCAGGTTGCCGCGCTTCAGGGCTGGCTTCAGATAGGCATTGGCAGCTGACCAGCGTCGGCCCTTGTGGACCGTCATCTCCATGTCGCCGAAGCCTTCCTGTTTTTCGCCATTGTAGTCTTCGGTAACGCCGTAGCCGGCCTGACGGCCCGCATCGCGGAACGCGTGAAACAGCGGGTTCCATTTGGTGCCCCGCTGAACATGCAGCGGTCCGTCGGTCCCGCGCCAACCTTCCTGACCCTGCGGATTCTGCTCCATGCGCTTGTAGTAAGGAAGCACATGCCGATAGCCCCAGCCGCTGGCACCCATCTCTTCCCAGGTATCGAAATCACACGCATGGCCGCGCACATAGACCATGCCGTTGATGGAGGACGAGCCGCCGATGACTTTGCCGCGAGGAGTTGCCAGGCGGCGTCCTCCAAGGTGCGGTTCAGGCTCGCTTTCGTAACCCCAATCATAAAACGGCATGTTCATCGGATAGGAGAGGGCAGCCGGCATCTGGATCAGCGGGCCGATATCCGTTCCGCCGAATTCCAGCACCAGGACCTTGTTGCTCGGGTCTTCGGAGAGGCGGCTGGCCATCGCGCAGCCGGCCGATCCGGCGCCCACGATGATGAAATCAAACTGGTCAGGCATGAAAAAGCTCCGGCTCAGCAGCCGTTGGTGCGACCCGCAAGGGCGGCAATCTGGGTTTCGACGTAGTCTTCGACCATTGCGATAGCGGCTTGATGGTCGGATCGGGCACCGCTCAGGGCCTGCCGGATCCACACACCGTCGATCATGGAGGCTGTGCCCTCGGCGATCCGGCGGGCTTCTTCCTGTGGCATGAACGATCTGAGGTTGTGGGTGAGGTTGGATGCAAGCCGGGCGGCGTAGATTCGCAAGAGACGATTGTTGCTGTCGGTGGTTCTGGACTGGACATAAAAGGCCAGCCACGCCGCTATGACGGCTGGTTGAAACTGGTCAATTGCGAAGTTGCCGGCGATAATGGCGGAGATCCGTTCTCGCGGTGTTTCGGCCTTCGCCAGCTTGTCACGAATGGCACGGCCGAGTTCGGTCAGAAGATGCCGCATCGTTGCTGCAAGTAATTGATCCTTCGAGCCAAAATAGTGATGTACCAAACCACCGGAAACACCAGCCCGCTTGGCGATCTGGGCCATGGTAATGTCACTGTATCCACGCTCGTGGATCGCATCGACGGTTGCGTCAATGAGACTGCGCCGTCGTTCCGCTTCCATTCCGACCTTGGGCATCGTGATCTCCGAGTTTCTTTTTTCTTATTTTTAATTGATCAGTCAATCAATGAAAACTTGCAAAATTTTTCCGTGGATGTTTGGATTGGTCAGGAACAGGCTATTGGAGAATAAATCGGGGGCACTTAAGCCTGAGCGTGAATTCGCTTCCAGTTTTTCAAAATGGCCCAAACAATAATTTCACATTCCACAGGAGGTATACTCATGAAAATCGCAGCGACACTCGCTGGAGGTCTTGCACTTGGCCTGATGCTGTCCGGAACAGCGCTTGCAAGCGAGCCGGAAGCCTGCAAGACGGTTCGTTTTTCTGACGTGGGCTGGACGGACATCACTGCAACCACCGCGGCAACGTCCGTCGTTCTGGAAGCGCTCGGTTATGATCCTGAAGTCAAGATCCTGTCTGTTCCGGTGACCTACGCCTCAATGAAGAACAATGACATTGATATTTTCCTCGGTAACTGGATGCCGACGATGGAAGGTGACATCAAGGCCTATCGGGAAGATGGTTCGGTCGAAACCGTGCGAGCCAATCTGGAAGGTGCCAAATATACGCTGGCCGTTCCGAAATACACCTATGACAAGGGTCTGAAGAGTTTCCAGGACATTGCCAAGTTCCAGGATGATCTCGATGGCAAGATCTATGGCATTGAGGCGGGCAATGACGGCAACCGTCTGATCATCGGCATGATCGACCAGAACCTTTTTGGTCTGGCGGGGTTCGAAGTGGTTGAATCCTCCGAGCAGGGCATGCTCGCGCAGGTCGCCCGGGCTGGAAAGCGTGATAACGACATTGTATTCCTCGGATGGGAACCGCATCCGATGAACGCCAATTTCGAGATGGCCTATCTTGAAGGCGGTGACGAAGTTTTCGGCCCGAATTTCGGAGGCGCGACGGTCTACACCAACGTCCGTGCAGGCTACACCAAAGAGTGCCCCAACGTTGGCAAGTTTCTTGAAAACCTCGAGTTCTCGCTGGCAATGGAAAACGAGATCATGGGCGCAATCCTGAATGATGGCGAAGATCCGAACAAGGCGGCCGCTGCGTGGCTGAAGGTACACCCGGCAACGTTCGAAAGCTGGCTTGTCGGGGTCAAAACCTTTGATGGCGGCGATAGCTTCGCTGCGGTGAAAGGCGCCCTTGGCGTCGAGTAAAGCCCAGTTTGGCGCCGGTGCGGATCATCTGCCCGGCGCTTTTTCCAAAATAAGAACAAGTACCGGAGCAGCGGGTTGGACTGGTTGACAGAAAACAAATTGCCGATCGGACCATGGGCGAAGGCCTTTTTTGATTGGCTGACTGATAACGCCGCATGGGTGTTCGACGGCATTTCAATTTTTCTGGAGACGTTGATCGATGGCATATTGTGGCTTCTTCAAACACCGCCACCACTGGTCATTGTCGTCTTGGCGGTTGCACTCGGCTACGCCGTCCACCGGAAAATTGCGTTTGCGTTATTTGTCGCAATCGCGCTGCTGCTCATCATCAACCAGGGCTATTGGGAAGAAACGACTGAAACGCTCGCTCTTGTTGTTGCAGCCGCGGTTGTCTGCATGGTTGTCGGCGTGCCGGTGGGCGTCATGGGAGCCCATAACCCGCGCTTTTATGCAGCAATGCGCCCGGTTCTCGACCTGATGCAGACCATTCCCACTTTCGTTTATCTCATCCCCGCCTTGATCCTTTTTGGATTGGGTATGGTTCCGGGGCTGATCGCAACCGTTATCTTCGCGATCCCGGCGCCTATTCGCCTCACCCAACTGGGCGTCTCTTCGACACCGAAATCTTTGCTTGAAGCAGGGGAGGCTTTCGGCGCAACGAAATCTCAACTCCTATGGAAAGTAGAGTTGCCTTACGCGCTTCCTCAAATCATGGCCGGGCTGACCCAAACGATCATGTTGTCGCTTTCCATGGTCGTGATTGCCGCTCTGGTTGGTGCCGATGGTCTCGGTGTGCCAACGCTGCGAGCGTTGAACACAGTGAATATCGCGCAGGGCTTTGAGGTTGGCGTTTGCATTGTTCTCATTGCCATCGTGCTTGATCGGTTCTTCAGAAAAGAAGAAGGAGGCAAGCGATGACCGATGCATCCAGAACACCCGTTGTCACCTTCAGGGATGTTGACATCGTCTTCGGTGAAAACCCCAGGTCCGCATTGCCGCTGATCGATGCGCGCAAGACAAGGCAGGAGATTCAGGCCGAAACGGGTCAGATCCTGGGCGTAGCCGGAGCCAGCCTGGACATTTACGAGGGAGAAGTGCTGGTGCTGATGGGCCTGTCGGGCTCCGGCAAGTCCACACTGCTGCGCGCGGTCAATGGCCTCAACCCGGTCATCCGTGGCGAGGTGCAGGTGCATGACGGCAATCAGTACGTCAATCCGGAATCCTGCTCGGCAAACGACCTGCGTGAACTGCGAAGGCACCGCATCGCCATGGTGTTTCAGCAATTTGGCCTGCTGCCCTGGCGCACAGTGTCCGAGAACGTCGGGTTCGGCCTCGAGCTTTCAGGCATGTCACCCAAGGAACGCACCTCGAAAGTGGACGCACAGCTGAAACTTGTCGGCCTGGGCGGATGGGGTGAGAAATACGTCCATGAACTTTCCGGTGGCATGCAGCAGCGCGTAGGCCTCGCCCGTGCCTTTGCAACCGATGCACCGATACTGTTGATGGACGAACCGTTTTCGGCTCTCGACCCGCTGATCCGCGACAAGCTGCAGGACGAGTTGCTCGATCTTCAGAAAGAACTGAATCGGACAATCATCTTTGTCAGCCACGATCTGGATGAGGCAGCCAAGATCGGTTCACGCATCGCGATCATGGAAGGCGGCCGGGTCATTCAGCTCGGCACGCCCCAGGAGATCGTCAAGAATCCAGCCGATGACTATGTCGCCGATTTCGTCAGTCACATGAATCCGCTCAACGTGCTCCGTGCCCGGGACATCATGGTGCCTCCGGGAAGCCTGCCGGGCTCCCTCGCCAGCGGCCTGACCTGCGAAAGCGCCACACCGGTCCGTGAGGTTGCAAAGCTGAAGAAGTCCAGTTCAGAACCCGTTGTGGTTCAAAAGGACGGTGCTATCGTCGGAGTGATAGGCGAAAAAGAATTGCTCGACTGCATGCTCAAGTGACGGTGAGTGCAATCAAGATTCCATAGCTTCGCTCAAAAGGATCGCGCACCTTTCATCACGGTGCGGGCGGGGGCGACGAAACAGTGCGTTTGAGTTGCCGATGAAAGCGTCCCGGCCACGATACGTAGAGGCCGACTTTTTCGCCAACGCCGTCTTTGTACCTGCGGGTCATTTGTCTGGGAAACAAAAACGGGGCCGCTGGGCCCCGTTTTCGTTTTGCTCGTCTCGAGCGGCTCAGAATTGGTCCGCAGACCAGAAACTCAGAGCATTTCGAGTTGAGCTGCCTGCTTGCCGCGGCCACGGCGATCGTCTTCAGCGACGAATGAAATCTTTGCACCTTCGACCGGTGCACCGATTCCGGCCTGCTCGAATGCAGTCACGTGGACGAATACGTCCTTGCCGCCATTGTCCGGTGTGATGAAACCGAAGCCGCGGTCGTGATTGAAAAACTTGATGGTGCCGTTCTCACGCATGGAGAAACCTTTCCGTTGATTTGTGCGCATTCCCGTTTCCGGCAAGGCGCGGATAAACGAGAAGTCAATAAGAAACGGAAAGCTTGGGTTTTCAGAGCAGCACTCCAAAGAGCTCTGCCGAAGTCAGTCTAACCGGGTCTTTCGTCATGTCCCGTACGACGCAACGCGCGCCGATGAGGGTCAATGTATGTCTGAGGTGGCTCTTAGGCAAGTGAAACTAGTGTGAGAGATGAATTCACGGTCAAAAATGCCGATTTTCAACAAACGGAATCCTTGTGACCCCGGTCACAGAGCCCCGGACAGTGCTGGTCTAGTGTCCTTTCATGAGTTGAGGCGGAGAGACAACGAGTGCCTCGCAACCAAGAAGGGACACCGAAATGTTCAGGAAGATCGCAACCACCACCACCGCCCTCGCTCTTGTCGCAGGTGTCATGCTGACCTCGCAGTCAACAACCGCTGAAGCTGGAAATGGCTGGCGTGTCGGCGCAGGGATCGCAGGTGGCCTTGCTGCGGGCGCAATCATTGGCTCCGCGCTGTCACAGCGTCGCTACGCGGCACCACGCTACTATGCACCGCCGCCTGCCTACTACCCGGCACCGGCTCCGGTTGTCACCTACCGCGCAGCTCCCTGGTCGCCGGCCTGGTTCAACTACTGCCGTGCCAAGTACCGGTCCTTCAATCCGAACACCGGTTATTTCCTGGCCTATTCCGGTCAGTACAAGTTCTGCCGCTAAGGCTTTCAGTTTACCGGGACCGGTCAGCGGTCCCGGCAGATCAAAAGACAATGCAATAACAAGCCGGTCCATATACGACACTTGCGAGTGTCTCCGGCGTCTCCCTGCAAGGTTTCCTCCCAGCCTTGCAGGGAGTTTTCGTTTTAATCTTATGTCCAGACCGTCCGGGCGGAGATTGCCGTCGTCGTCAATTGAACCGGCTAACCTGTCGAGATTCTCTTCGCCGCGCGCATGGTCGTTTCAAGTTGATTGAGGAACCGGGACCGGTCCGCCTTTGTAAATGCCGGACCGCCTTCCCGGATTTCACCGGTTTCCCGCAAATGCGTATTCAGATCGCGCATGGCCAGACGCATGCCTATGCCGTCCTCGCGGAAGGGTTTCCCTGATGGTCCGATGACAAGCGCCCCGGCCTTCACGCAACGGGCAGCAAGTGGCACGTCTGCCGTCACGACGACATCGCCGCGCTGGGCTCGTTCCGCAATCCAGTTGTCGGCCTCGTCCGGCCCTTCGGGAACCACCACTCGCTCGATCAGGTCTCCCTCGGGCAGGCGCATCCAGCTGTTGGAAACGAATTTGATTGCGACCTCGTGACGTTCGCCGACGCGGACTGCTTCGTTTTTCACCGGACAGGCGTCCGCATCCACATACAGGACCGTCATCCGGCTTCTCCTTTTGTCAGTTTGTCCAGATAGCGCACGATACCTTCTGCCGCATGGCGGCCGGTGGCGAAACAGGCTTGCAAAAGGTATCCGCCCGTCGGAGCTTCCCAGTCCAGCATTTCTCCGGCCGCAAAGACACCGGGCATTTTCCTGAGCATCAGGTCCGGGTCGAGTTCTTCAAGGGCGATGCCACCGGCAGACGAGATCGCCCGATCCATTGGATAGGGCGAAAGACAAGTGACGGGTATCGACTTGATCCGTTTAGCAAGAAGATCCGTGTCGCCCGGCAATGGACCCGATTCTCGAAGAAGAGCCAGTTCGACGGCATTCAGTTTGAGCGTCTTCTTCAAGAAAGTGGATTGTGACTGTTTTCCGCGTGGTCGCGACAGTTTCGCGGCAAGGTCCGATGCACTCATCGCGGGACGGAGATCCAGCAGCAGGCTTGCCGATCCTTCCCGGTTGATGATCTCCCGGATGTCCGCCGAAAGCGCGTAAATCGCACCGCCTTCCAATCCCCTTGCCGAGAGGATGGCTTCTCCAAGTATGGACCGGTCGCCGACACTTATTCCAATTCGCTTCAAGGGAGATCCGGAAAATCTTTCAGTCAGAAAGGGGCTCCAGGACACCAGGAACCTGCAATTGGCGGGCTGAAATGGTGTCACTGTTATGCCTCGTTCCTCGAGCACGGGACTCCAGGTTGCCGTGGCGCCGAGTTTGGGCCAACTCGCCCCGCCGAGCGCAAGCAGAACCGTGCGTGCGGACAGGGTCTCCGAACCTCCGTTCCCGGTCTCGACCAGCACTGAACCGTTGTCGTCCAGGCCGGTAAACCTGTACCGCACCCGGAGTTGAACCCTGTTGGCTTGCAGTCTGAGCAACAGCGCACGCAGCAGTGGTGAGGCTTTCATGGTCTTCGGAAAAACTCGCCCGCTTGATCCAACGAAGGTTTCCTGACCCAGATCGTGGCACCAGTTTGTCAGCGCCGGTGGTGGAAAGGCGTTTATCAAGGGAGTGAGAAAACGCTCTGCCTCCCGATAGCGGGACAGGAAAGTAGGCAGGTCTTCACTGTGCGTCAGATTGAGACCGCCCCGACCAGCCATGAGAAATTTGCGGGCCGGCGACGCCATCTGGTCGATAATTGTGACCGAGTGTCCTCGCGTGGACAGATGATCAGCAGCAAATAGGCCAGCCGGGCCGGCACCGATAACAAGCACATCAAGCATGGGGCCTTATAGGGCGACTTTCGCGTAAAAGGCCACCGTCGAACGCACAAACTTCTGGGAACATTACACACCCCCGCGAAAAGTGCTGACAGTAGATGCCGAGTTTCGCAAGTATTTGTTATCCGTCACATGAGATCCTGCGCGGAAGATACGGCTGACGAAAGCACAAGTTCCGGTCGGTCTTTGGCATGAGGCACGATTCATGGAAACAGCAACTGACCCTATCGTCGTCGTTGACCCGGACACTGCTGTGCGGAAAGCGTTTCAACGTCTGTTCGGTGACCACTACAAGGTAAATTGCTTTTCCGACTCTGAAGAAGCCCTGCAATTTCTCAAACAGAACACAAACACCGCGGTGATCTTTTCGTGTTTCAATCTGCCCGGTCGAGGTGGAACGGCATTCCTGAGGGCGTCGGAAATGATCGTGCCCCAGGCTGCAAGGCTTATGTTGACCCGCGAGACATCCGCCGAGGCTGTCAAGAAGACACTGAACGAAGGCCGTGCCTTCATGTTTCTCGAAAAGCCGTGTCGCCCCGAAGATCTTGCAAATGCTCTTGAAACCGCGCTCGCATATCACCGGCAACAGGCCAAGGACCGGGCGATGCTGGAGCGGACGCTCGCCGGCTCGGTCAAATTGCTGATCGATATGCTCGGGCTTTTTCACCCCGAGGCGTTTCGGCGCACTGCGACCGTACGCAAACAGGCATTGAGGCTGGCGAAGGAAATCGGCATCAGGAAAACCTGGGAACTGGAAATGGCGGTTATGCTGTCACCGCTTGGTGAAGCTTTGCTGCCCAAGCAGATCCTTGCGCGCTATCGGGCTGCGCGCAGCCTGACAGAGCAGGAAAGAGACGTGCTTGACCGGTCGCCGGGTCAGACGCGGGACCTCCTGCAGAATATTCCTCAGCTGGAAAAGGTGTCCGAGCTGTTGTTCCTGTCTGCACGCGGATTTGACGGGTCCGGATTTCCCAAGGACGGACCCACCGGCACCGAGATTCCGAAGATATCCCGCATTCTCAAGCTCCTGACCGATCTGTGGTACGCCAGTCCGGAACACGGGCCGGATGTTGCCGCGTTCGAAGCGTTGATGATCAAGAAAAGCAAATACGATCCCGAACTTCTGGAGGCCGCCAGAAAAGTGCTCCTGGACGATGTGGCGGAAGACAGGAAGGGTCAGATTTCGGAATGCTATATCCGTTCTCTTCGGCCGGGCGACATTCTCATCGACGACGTTCTGGCGGAAAACAGTCACGAACTGGTGCTGTCGCGCGATCACACGCTGACGCCGACGACCATCCGGCGCCTTGAGCATTTCCATCACACCACCGGCGTTCGTCAGCCGATCCGCGTGGAACGGCACGCGGTGCCGGAGGAGCCTGTGAAAGCGTCGGGTTAGGAAGACCGGGAAACGGTCGCTATCGTTGTTTCCCGGCAAGCAGTTCCGCCTCATAGGCCTTCGCGACGCGCAGGAACCGGGCGTGGGCATAGTTCATGGACAGAATGAAGCCCCACCAGCCGTACTTGCGGTACTTGCGGACGAAATAGGCCTTGAAAAAGCTGACTGGAAATTCGGTAAGCAAACGGGAACGGGGCAGTTTGCGGCCGCGTGTACGCATGTCCTCGACCTGCATGCCGGAATACCGGTTGTATTTGCCCACCTGAAAGTCGAGCGAGCGGATCGAGCGGTGGGCCATGATGCCGGAAAGATTTGCAATCGTCGCGCCGTCCACCGGGCGTACCGTGTCATGGACGCTTGAATCTGAAAACCGGCCCTTGCGCCGGTCATATAGCCGGATCTGGTTATACCCGTAAGCCCACGGCGCCGGTTCCGTTTCGTGGGCATACATGTCCCGGATCATGATGCGCCAGCCATCGGCATCGCGATAGCTGTTGTCGGAAAACTTTGCACGGATCTCGGTGGCGAGGTCTTCGGTAACCTCTTCATCGGCATCAAGGTTCAACAGCCAGTCGTTGCGGCACTGGTCTTCACCGCACCGCTTTTGCGGTCCGTAGCCCTGCCAGTCCTTGTGGACGATCCTGGCGCCGAGCTTCTCGGCAACGGCGATCGTGTCGTCCGTCGATCCGCTATCGATGACGATAACCTCGTCCACCCAGTCGATCACGCTTCGGATTGGCCGGGAAATGCGGTCGGCTTCGTTCCTGGCAATGATAAAGGCAGACAAGGGCAGGCGGTTGGTCATTCAGGGTCCGGCAGGTTGTCAAAGGCACCGGAGACAGACCGGCGCGCCTGTTTTAGCCGCGCCGGGAGTTCTTTTGAAGCATGTAAATCAGGAATTTATTCTGGCAAAGACTGCATCGAGGCCACCGAGTGTAATCTCGTTGCCCAGGATCGTGCCTGCAAAGCCCGGTGCGTTGAGGTTTTCCAGATCGAGACCGTCAAGGATTATTGTCACCTCTTCATCGGCCAGATTGAAGGCACACAGGATCATCTCGTTTCTGTAGCTCCGGGTGAAGACAAGCGTCTCGTCGCTGCTTTCAAGGAACACCATGTCGCCCTTCTTGAGAGCGGTTTTGTTCTGCCGCCAAGTGAAAAAAGCGCGGTTCCTGCAAAGGATCGACGTCTCGTCCTTGTCCTGTTCGAATGCCGCAAGCGCAAGATGTTCAGGGGCGACGGGGAGCCAGGGCTCGGCCTCCGAAAAGCCCGCATTGGCATTGTCCTTTACCCATGGCATCGGAGTGCGGCAACCATCGCGGCCCTTGTATTCCGGCCAGAAGCGAATGCCATAGGGATCCTGAAGTTTCTCGAACGGGACGTCAGCCTGTGTCAGACCGAGTTCTTCTCCCTGATAAAGGCAGGGTGTTCCGCGCAACGACGCGCAAAGTGCGGTAACAAGTGGCGCGAACCTTGAGACGTCCTTGCTTTCTCCCCAGCGTGTCGCAACCCGTTTGACATCATGGTTCGAAAGGGCCCAACTGGCCCAGCCCGACCCTATTTCCGCGTTCATGTCCTCGACGATACGGCGGACATACGATGCCGAATGCTGTGGCGTGAGAAGATCGAAGCTGTAGGCCATGTGGATACGCTTGTCTGCTTCCGTATAGGCGGCAGTCAGTTCGACGGCCTGGCCGTCCGCACCGATTTCACCCACGGAGGTCGATCCGGGATATTTGTCCAGCAGCGCCCGGAACCTTTCCAGGAACACGAGGTTTTCCGGCCGGGTCTTGTCATAAAGATGATCCTGAAAACCGTAAGGGTTGGTCGGATCAACCGTTGACGGTGCTTCACCGGCGCTGAGCGGCGGATTGTCCCTGAGATCCGCATCGTGGAAGTAGAAGTTCACCGTGTCCAGACGGAAGCCGTCGACACCGCGATCAAGCCAGAACCTTGCAACATCCAGAACGGCATCCTGGACATCCCCGTTGTGGAAATTGAGATCCGGCTGGCTCGCCAGGAAATTGTGCATGTAATACTGGCAGCGCCGGCTGTCCCACTCCCAGGCGGGACCACCAAAGAGCGACAGCCAGTTGTTGGGGGGCGTGCCGTCCGGCTTGGCATCGGCCCAGACAAACCAGTCCGCTTTGGAATTGCCCTTCGAGGACCGGCTTTCCTTGAACCAGGGATGCTGATCGGACGTGTGCGAGATCACCAGATCGATCATGACCTTGAGACCGCGCTCGTGAGCTGCCTTCGTCATGCGGTCGAAATCGTCCAGCGTCCCGAACATCGGGTCGACATCCTCATAGTCCGAAACATCATACCCGAAATCGTCCATGGGAGAGGTGAAGAACGGCGACAACCAGATGGCGTCAACACCGAGCGAGGCAATGTAGTCCATGCGTTCGGTCACCCCGTTGAGGTCACCGATGCCGTCTCCATTGCTGTCGTTGAAGGACCGCGGATAAATCTGGTAGATCACCGCACCGCGCCACCAGTCCGAACCTATGATCCTCGTATCAGGCATGACGGCCTCCTGGCCCGTTTCGGCTTCTTCAAACATTCCCGGTCTCCATTCCGCGTCACGCGCGGATTGATAATTCAAAGCGCTTTGAATCGCTATAGGCCGCGGATCATGAGGTCAAGTTACATTGTTCAGAAAATCGTGTGCACGTGTGTAAGAGGGCGCGGCAATTCATGGAAAACCGATGTTGAAAAAGTAAAAAGCCGGTCCTGCTGGGCAGAACCGGCGATGCGATAAAATGCGATAGAATAATGTCTTTCTCCAACGGGGATGCAGTTACCCGTTAAACGTGACAGTGCTATGAAACAGATCGTCGTCAGCCGTCGTTTTTCTAAATGCCGACGATCCGTGATTGGCTGGGCGGATGAGAAATCAAGTTTTTGACTATATATAAATAATTGAAAAAAAAGAGATAATAAGAAATTAATGACGTAAAGGTCAATTTCTTCTTGCAAAGCAGCATGGAAGCTGGGACTGTCCCCGTCAGCGAAGTGTCCGTAAGGTGGACATCAGGTCGGTCAGCTTCTGCTGGCCCGTGCCGGGATGCCCTTACCGCTCAACAGGCTCATTTGGAGGAAATCTCATGACGGCAGCGATGGTGGGATGGGCGCACATGCCCTTTGGCAAGCACGCCGAAGAAACCGTTGAAAGCATGATCGTCAAGGTGGCGGTTGATGCCATTCACGATGCCGGGATTGCACCAGAAGACGTCGACGAGATCCTGCTCGGTCACTTCAACGCCGGGTTTTCCGTGCAGGACTTTACCGCCTCCCTGGTTCTGCAGGCTGATCCCGCACTGCGTTTCAAGCCAGCCACGCGGGTTGAAAACGCCTGCGCGACCGGGTCTGCCGCCGTGCACCAGGGTGTGCGGGCGATTGCCTCCGGAGATGCAAGGATTGTGCTTGTGGTCGGCGTGGAACAGATGACCACCGCACCGGGCCCTGAAATCGGCAAGAACCTTCTGAAGGCTTCCTACCTGAAGGAAGAAGGCGACACGCCGGCCGGTTTCGCCGGCGTTTTCGGCAAGATCGCCGATGGATATTTCCAGAAATTCGGAGACCAGTCGGACGCGTTGGCAAAAATTGCGGCCAAGAACCACAAGAACGGCGTTGGCAATCCTTATGCGCAGATGCGCAAGGATCTTGGTTTCGACTTCTGCCGCGCGGAAAGCGAAAAGAACCCATTTGTTGCCGGTCCCCTGAAACGCACGGACTGCTCGCTGGTGTCCGACGGTGCAGCCGCGCTCGTCCTCACTGACCCGGTAACCGCGCTCGGCATGAAGAAGGCTGTCGCCTTCCGCGGCATGGCCCATGTCCAGGATTTCCTGCCGATGTCCCGCCGCGATATTCTGAAGTTCGAGGGCTGTTCGAAAGCTTGGGGCGAAGCGCTGGGCGATGCTAATCTTGCACTGGAGGATCTCTCCTTCGTCGAGACCCACGATTGCTTCACCATCGCCGAACTCCTGGAATACGAGGCCATGGGCCTTGCATCTGAAGGTGAAGGAGCAAGGGCAATCCTGGAAGGCTGGACCGAAATGGACGGCAAGCTGCCCGTCAATCCGTCCGGCGGTTTGAAGTCCAAGGGCCATCCGATCGGTGCAACAGGTGTTTCCATGCATGTCCTCACCGCCATGCAGCTTACCGGCACAGCCGGCGGCATTCAGGTGAAGAACGCCGAAATCGGCGGCATCTTCAACATGGGCGGTGCAGCCGTCGCCAACTTCGTCTCGGTAATGCAGGCGATGCGGTAACCAACCGATTGCATAGTTCAAAATTGGCGATTTCCTTGGGCTTTTTGACTGAGCCTCTGTTGTCATCCCGGTTTGACGCGCGAGCGGCAAGACCGGGAACCAGTGGTCTGTAACTTGAGGTAACTGGCACTGAGTTGAGCCCGGTGACTACTGGATCCCTGCCTGCGCAGGGATGACAACTGGATTGCCGTGAGACGAAAAACATCCACCGTCATTCCGGCCAAGCGAAGCGCTAGCCGGGACCGGAGAGCTGCAAGCGACCGTTTGTGCTGGAAGCAATCCGCACGGTGCCGTGCGGTCTCGATCCCGGATCTCCGCTGCGCAGCGTCCGTGATGACGTCATGTAAGTTCGCGCACGGATATTCGGGATCTTGGATGGGCAAAGAAAATTGTCCCGTCCCGGACTTGATCCGGGACCGGTTCAGGTCACTCTGAAACAACGGTCCGGGCTCAGCCAGTTCCTTGGAAAAACTGAACGATTTAGCTGCTGGCGTCTCCGGGGACACTGTCTTGGCTGCGCGCTCTGGAACGGGAATCGGCCAAACGGCTCAGCTTGAAAAAACTATTCCTCTTCCGAGCCGAGCTTTGAAAACCGGTGCCCGGAACTTCCGGAGGGGGCAAATTACATTAAGGCCATCAATCTGGGATTGGAGACCCTTGAAGATGGCCAGTCGTCGCGGTGACATAGTCAAAACGCTGAAAAAGCCGGAAGACCGGCTCGACGTGTTTCCCGCGTTCATGAAGGTCGCGGGCAGACGGGTGCTCGTGGTTGGCCATGGCGCCGAGGCCGCCGCCAAGGTGCGGCTGCTGGGCGAAACCAACGCAAAGATCGTCGTGATCTCCAACACCGTCGAGCAGGACCTGCGTGAGGCGATCGACCTCTTCGAAGCCGAGCACGTCGCGGAAGGATTTCGTCCCGCACATTTGAACGGCGCGGCCCTGGTGTTTACCGCCCAGGAAAACTGGGACCTCGACAAGGCCGTCGTTGACGCGGCCCGGATCATGGGTGTTCCCGTGAATGCGGTCGACAAGCCGGAACTCTGCGACTTCTACACCGGTGCCCTGGTCAATCGGGCGCCAATCGCCGTAGCAATTACCTCCACCGGTGTCGGCCCGGTTCTGTCCCGCCACATCCGCGCTCGCATCGAGGCGATGCTGCCGCGGGCAACCGGGCAGTTGGCGCGTCTTGCTGAAAGTTTTCGCGATGCAGCCTCCAAGGTAATTGCCGACGGCGGGCTGCGACGCAATTTCTGGGCCCGGTTTTTCTCCGGTTCCGTGGCGACAAATCTTTATGCCGGCAAGCCGGATGCAGCCCGTGCCGATGCACAGCGACTGCTGAACGGCATGGCCGACGAGCCCAGTTATGTCTGGCTGGTCGGAGCTGGCCCTGGCGCGGAAGACCTCCTGACGCTCAGGGCGCAACGGCTTTTGCAGGAAGCAGATGTGATCGTTCATGACGCCCTGGTTCCGGCGGGTGTTGTCTCCATGGGGCGCCGTGATGCGGAGCGAATTTCCGTTGGCAAGCGCAAGGGGGCCCATTCCGTCGCGCAGAACGAGATCTGCGATCTGCTCGTGGAATTGGGAACGAAGGGTTTGAAAGTTGTGCGCCTGAAGGCCGGCGATCCGATGATATTCGGCAGGGCCGCAGAGGAAATGGAGGCGCTCCGTGCAGGCGGGATCGGATTTGAGATCGTCCCCGGCGTTACAGCAGCCTTTGCCGCGGCCGCCTCGGCCCAGATCCCGTTGACCCTGCGGGGAGTGGCCTCCAACCTTGTTTTTGCAACCGGCCACAACGCCAAGTCCGAGACGCTGCCGGATTGGGCCGGTCTTGCGCTGAAAGGCGCGACTGTCGCCGTCTATATGGGACGCACTGTTGCAGCCGCGGTTGCCGACAAGATGATCGGCGCGGGCCTGAAGCCGCAAACCCCGGTCGCGGTCGTGGAAAATGCCGCTCATGCGGATGAACGCCTTTTTGCCGGAACGCTTTCCGAACTCGCGGTTTTGTCGAACCGTGCGGAAATCGAAGGCCCGGTCCTCATAGTCATAGGCGAGGCTGTTGGCCACGCCGCCCTGCACAAGGCCGAAACGCTGGTGCCGCTTGACGTGGCCCGCGCCGCAGTTGCCTGACGAAAGAGAGTAGACGCAATGAAAGTCATCACCGCCAACCGCTTGCTGAACGGCGACGTTGTCTGGCTCGGCGAAAACGGCAGCTGGGTCGAGCGCATAACGCTGGCCAGAACTTTCGACGGCAAAGACCAGGTCGCGGAAGGACTGGCCATCGGCCAGGAGGCCGAGAAAAACCAGGAAGTCGTCAGCGTCTACGAAATGGACGTGACACTGGAGGACGGCGTGATTGTGCCGGTCCGCCTGCGTGAGCGCATCCGGGCCGCCGGTCCGACCACCCACCCGCAGTTCGGTAAACAGGCCCAGGCCGTATCGGCCTGAAAAAAGACAACAGGGAAAGGCAGCGCCGGAAAAATCGAAAACGGCAGCGCCTGCTAGGAGAGTTCAAGATGTACCGCTACGACGAATTTGACGCGAGTTTTGTCAATCAGCGCACCGAGCAATTCAAGGACCAGGTCCGGCGCCGCCTTGCGGGCGAATTGTCGGAAGACGAGTTCAAGCCTCTTCGCCTGATGAACGGTCTCTATCTCCAACTGCATGCCTACATGCTGCGGGTTGCCATTCCCTATGGCACTTTGAACGGTCGCCAGATGCGCAAGCTCGCGCATATCGCGCGCACCTACGACAAGGGGTACGGCCACTTCACGACGCGCCAGAACATTCAGTTCAACTGGCCAAAGCTGGAAGACACGCCGAAGATCCTGGAAGAGTTGGCGGAAGTGGAAATGCACGCCATTCAGACATCCGGCAACTGCATTCGAAACGTGACGGCTGACCACTTTGCCGGCGCGGCCGCCGACGAGATCGCAGACCCGCGCCCCTATGCGGAAATTCTGCGTCAGTGGTCGTCTCTTCATCCGGAGTTTTCGTTCCTGCCGCGCAAATTCAAGATCGCGATCACCGGAGCGCCCAACGACCGGGCCGCTGTGCAGGTGCACGACATCGGCCTGCAGCTGACACGGAACGATGAAGGCGAGATCGGTTTTGTGGTCTATGTCGGCGGTGGTCTTGGACGTACGCCGATGATTGGCCGCAAGGTGCGCGACTATCTGCCGGAAGAAGATCTTCTGGCCTATTCGGAAGCGATCCTGCGCGTCTATAACCGCTATGGCCGCCGCGACAACAAGTACAAGGCGCGGATCAAGATCCTTGTGCACGAAACCGGCCTGGAAGAACTGAAGGCGGATATCGAGGAGGAGTTCGAAAAGATCCGCTTTGGCGTGCTGCGCCTGCCGGACGAGGAAGTCCGTCGCATCGAAGCCTATTTCGCACCGCCCCCGCTTGAGGTTGGCCCGTCTGCTTCCGAGGCCGTAGAATCGCGGCGGAATGCCGATGCCGCCTTTGCCCAGTTCCTGGCGCACAACCTGAACCCGCACCGGGTGCCGGGCTATACTTCCGTGACGCTTTCCATGAAGCCGATTGGTGGTATCCCGGGCGATGCATCTGATGCGCAGATGGAAGTGATTGCTGACCTGGCAGAACAATACGGCCATGATGAAATCCGCATCAGCCACGAACAGAACGTTATCCTGCCACATGTGAAGCTTGATGACGTGCCGGCGATCTATGACCGGCTGTCTGCCGCCGAAATCGCCGAAGGCAACGCCGGTCTCATCACCGACATCATCGCCTGCCCGGGCATGGACTATTGCGCCCTGGCAACGGCGCGCTCTATCCCGGTGGCACAGCGCATTTCCGAACGCTTCGGCACGGCGGAACGCCAGGCGGAAATCGGCGAACTCAAGATCAAGATCTCCGGCTGTATCAATGCCTGTGGCCACCACCATGTCGGTCATATCGGTATTCTCGGTCTGGAGAAAAAGGGCGAGGAATTCTACCAGGTAACGCTCGGCGGTTCGGCCAACGAGAATGCTTCCATCGGTGAGATCGTCGGTCGCGGCTTTTCTTCCGAGGAAGTCATCGATGCGATTGAAAAGCTGGTCGATACCTATCTCGGCCTTCGATCCGGCAAGGAAGAAACCTTCCTGGACGCCTACCGCCGGGTTGGGGAGGCACCCTTCAAGGAGGCCCTTTATGGCGCTGCATGAAACTTTCAGTCTGGGGGTTGATCCTGAGCTGGGATTGCAGGCGGAAGTCGCCGCGCTGAATTCCCAGTACGAGGACATGTCGGCCCAGGAGATCCTGTTGGGCGCGATCCGGCATCAGTTCGCCGGTGACATTGCCATGGTCTCCAGTTTTGGTGCCGACTCTGCCGTGCTGCTGCACATGGTGGCGCAGATTGATCCTTCGACACCCGTGCTCTTCATCGACACGGTGAAGCTGTTCCCGGCAACCCTGCTTTATCGGGACGAGCTGATCGAAAAGCTTGGTCTTACGGATGTGCGCACCTTCAAGCCGACCAGGGAGGACCTGGAGGAGCAGGACCCGTCCGGCATGCTCTGGATGACCGACACGGATGCCTGCTGTCACATCCGCAAGGTGGTTCCGATGGAGCAGGCGCTTCATGGTTTCGAAGCATGGATTTCAGGCCGGAAGCGTCATCAGAGCGCGACACGCAACAGTCTCGAGAACTTTGAGGTCGACGCGGGCCGGGTGAAGGTCAATCCGCTGGCCGACTGGTCTGCAGCCGAGGTCCTGGACTATGCAAAGTCGCACGGACTGCCGCCACATCCGTTGGTCGCGCAAGGATATCCTTCGATCGGCTGCCTGCCCTGCACCAGCAAGGTTGCACCGGGCGAAGACCCGCGCGCAGGCCGCTGGCGTGGCCAGGACAAGACGGAATGCGGCATTCACTGGCCGACCCATGGCAAGGAAATCGACGGCAGCGGCATCTGACCGCTGCCTAAACTGGAACTAAGGACGCACGAAATGACAACGATTTACAAGGACGGCGAGTTCGTAGAAGAGAACTGGATCCGGGTGGATGCCGAAACAGGTAGCGCCATTGAAGGCGACGCGCTGGTACCGCAGACCCTGTTTCTGGAGGCCGCGAACGACTATCTCGCTCGCAACGGAAAAACAGCAGTGCTAGTTGAGGCCGGCGACAATGTCGAACTGCTACAGCTTTACCTCGACAATCTGGCCTATGTCGCTGTCGACTTCCCGAGTTTTGCCGACGGGCGCGGCTTTTCCGCGGCCCGGGTACTGCGTGAGCAGATCGGCTTTCAGGGGGATATCCGGGCTGCCGGCAAGTACATTCTGGACCAGGTGCCGCTCGCGCGCCGGTGTGGTGTTTCCTCGTTCGAGATTACCAAGCCGGAAGTGCTGAAAGCACTCAAGGCGGGCGAATGGCCGGAAGTCACCAAGTACCTGCAGCCGGTGGGGACGGTCGACGAAATTCCGTTCGGAACCCGCCCCTGGGCGCGCCGCTCCTTCCGGGATGTCGCTGTTGCGGCCGAATAATTACCCGGCGAGACAAGAGCGAAGCGTCCCGCCTTGTCTCGCCGTCCATTCCAGGAATGCAGTCACCCGGGCACAGGGACCTGTGACCGGGTGACGTTGTCTGCAGGCAGCGCCTTCAACTAGACGCACCAGCTGCGACCAGGCTGGGCCCGAATCGACCACCTTTACCTGAACTCGTGCCGGACAATCGCGCCGACAATGTTCGAATAATCATCCGTCCAGGGCCGCGTGTCTCCTGCCGAAACGGTATTCCATCTGGAGTTTTCCAGAAGCGGGCCGAAATCGGCTTCTTCGCGTGCAAGCACCATGACATTTGCTCCGAAGACCTGATCGGGCTTGGTCTTGTCCTCAGCTGCGCTGAATTCAGCAAAACGCAATTCATATCCATCCACTTCGGCGATGGCGGCCAGCACGCTGGCCAGTTCCAGATACCGGTTCGATATGTGGAGCGCCAGCAACCCGTTCTCCGAGAGTTTTGAAAAGAAGAGGTCGATTGCCTCCCTGGTCATCAGGTGAACCGGTATGGAATCGGATGAGAACGCATCGATGAGCAGATAGTCGAATTTGCCGTCCGGCTCCGCCTCCAGTGTCAGGCGCGCATCACCAAGAACCATCTTCGCCTGCGGGCCGCAGTCTGAAATGAAGCGGAAGTAAGCCGGGTTCGACGCAACATCTATGACCGACTTGTCGATTTCGTAGACAGCCCATTCTTCACTAGGCTGCATGTGGCACAGGAAACTTCCGGTTCCAAGACCGACGATGCCGGCATGCAGCAACGTGCCACCGGCCGCAACTCTCGCTGCGTTCAACGTGTCGGCCATCTCGCCTGTCTCGTGGTAGTAGGCAAGCGGTTCCGGATTGCCTGTTCCAACGTCCGGTTCGAAGGCGCTCATGGCAATGCTGCCGTGAACGGTCGTGCCATGCACCATCCTGCGATGCAAACCGTTGTCGGTGTCCTTGACCTTTATGACACCGAAAAATGACCGTTCCGAGTGAACGACGCTCGGGTGAAGTTGCAACAGCAGGGCAAATGGAACGGTCAGAACCAGCAGGACATGGGACACGGCCTGCCACTTGAGCTGCACAATGGCTGCAAGCGTAATCAGGCCGATGATCGACAGGGTGACGATCTCGTGCCCCTTCAATTCCGGGATCAGGCCACGCGTTGCGGCCGCCCAGAATGCAAATGCGAGAACGGAGCCAGCGGTGATGGTCCAGAAGACGGATCTGGAGGTGGCGCCGCCTTTGAGCGGTAGCAGGAACAGTGCGCTCAGCATCAGCATCGGGTATTCGGCCACCCAGTTGAAGATGTTCGGCGCGACCAGACCGGCAAAGATACCGCCAAGGACACCGCCGACCGACATCCAGAGATAAAAGGCCGTCAATTGGCTCGCGTGCGGACGAAGCTGATAAAGCCGCGCGTGGCAGAACAGCACGGTGATGAAATAGATCAGCAGATTGGCGCCGAGCCCGAATGTCAGCGGCAAGAGTTTGGGAAGGAAAATAACTGCGGCCGCAATTATGGCGGTCCAGGGAAGGAGGTTCGACAAGAAGTCGACCGAAATCAGGGGCTTGTTCTTGAACGCGATGACGAACGTCAGCAGGAACAGCGAAAGGGGAACGACCCACATGAACGGTGCGGAGGCGATGTCAACGGCAATATGCGCGGTGAGGGCGATCGTCAGCGCCGACGGTACGGCGGCAAGTCCAAGATAGACAAGGATCTGTTTTGCCGGGATACGTTGGTCAGTAGCGGCATCGTCGGCGTTGGAAGACCCGCCGGGGTGATCTGAAACAGTGTCCGACTGCTTGAATACGGAGGCACCGCACAGCAGGATTGCAATGACCAGCATGAAGTAGCCCGCTGTCCACAACAGCGACTGGGTTCCAAGCGCAAGAGCTGGTTCCAGTACGAGAATGTAGAGATAGAGCGATGCAAAACTGCCGATATTGCTCGCGCCGTAAAGAAAGTATGGGTCCGACGCGTGCCTGTGGCCGGTCTGGGTAAACCAGGCCTGAAGCAGCGGGGCGTTTGCCGATACTGCAAAAAACGGTAGACCGACCGAGACTGCAAACAATCCAAGAAGCCAGATTTCCTGATGCTGCACGGGGGGCGTATCCCAGCCGGACGCAATCCCCAACGGCAGGAAAACACACGCGGACAACAGGACCACTGCGTGCACAAGTATTGCCCGTCTCGTTTGCAGATATCGTGTCAGAATATGCGCATAGGTATATCCCAGTAGCAGAACGCTCTGGAAGAAGACCATTGCGACGGACCACACGCCGGGTGATCCTCCAAGTTTCGGCAGAACCAGTTTTGAGAAGAATGGCTGGACCGAAAACAGCAAAAACGCGCTCAGGAACAAGGTCCCCGCAAAGAGCTGCAGGACCGGAAGCGCAATACCCAGGCTTCCACTTTCTCCGCGCGAAAGTGACGGCTGTCGCGTTTGTTGCATCGTGTCCAATCCCAAAGTTACCCAAGGGGAGACTACGTAGAGCGTGTTAAACAACGCATAAAAGACGTGCTTAAGATAAAGGTAACAGAAGCATAAAGGTTCAACGTCTTCTGGGTGGAAAGCAGATTTCAAAGCAGGCGCCGCGATCCTGAGGCCTCAACCGGATTGTTGCCTGGTGGGCCTTGAGTAGTGCCTGAATTATTCCGAGGCCCATACCGGTGCCTCCGCTTGCGCGCCGCGTGGTGAAAAACAGGTCAAATATCTGGTCCTGGTTCCCGGCGGATATGCCTTCTCCGTTGTCGGCAACGGCAAGCGTGAATCCGTTTTCTGTCTCCTCAGGAGAAAACGAGACCCGGTCTGCGCCGTGACGGATGGAATTGTCGATCAGGTTCTCGAAGACAATGCGGGCATTCTCGGCTGCAAGCGGCAACATGCAGTCTTCTCTTGCATCGATGGTGATCCCTTGAAATCGTCGTCTGATGTCACTCAACACCTCCGACAATTGACACGTTCCGCCGATTTCCACGCTATCGGCCCGCGCGAGTTCGCGCAGGCGGTTCAACAATCGTGAGGCTCGCTCCGTATCGGCCAGGATGTTTCCGAGAAACTTTTCTCGCTCCGCGTCGCTGAGTTCATCTCCACCATCGCGCAGCAGTTCGGTCGCGCCCTGGATCGCGGTCAGCGGTGTCTTGAGTTCGTGAGTCACGTGATTGGCGAACGTGTTGATATAGTCGTTTCGCTCGAACAGCTTGCGCGATGTATCCAGCATGCTGGAAGACAAGGCATGGATTTCCCGGTTTCCGTGGATGACGAGTGGCTTCAGCGCATCGCGATCTCCACGGCCGATTTTCAACGAACGTTCCGTGAGCGCCTTGATCGGTCCGGCGATCCCGCGGGCGAAGATGACGCCGACAACCAAAGTGGCGCTGAGCACGAAGGCGAGGACCCAGAACATTGTTTCCCGCTTCAGGAACATTTCACGCAGGATATTGCTTGGTGTCCGCGAGGCATAGACGACACCAGCAACCTTGCCGTCGAGGACGATCGGAAGGGCAGCGAAGACCCTGACACTGGTGCCGCGGCTGATGGAATAGATCGGTTGGGGGTTCTGCACTGTACGTTCGCGCAGAGCGCTCGAATAGCGGCCGCCAAGCGCTGTCTGAACTTCCTCGACATGCGCAAGAGACAGGCCGGTATCATCCCGGCCCGCGATAATGATCCCGTTTGGATCGAGAATTCTGAAACCGGCAAGTGTCAGTCTCTGGGTATCCCTCAGTACCGTGGCGATTGCCTTTCCTGTCGCATGATAAGCCGGATGAATCCGGACATCCGTGGCCACCGGGTCGGCGCGGGCAGGCAGAACGGGCGTCTTGTTCAGATCGAGGATGGGCAGTTGCGGAGCCCAGTTGCCTTCAGGCTGGTTTTTTGACCTGCGAAGCGTGGAGATCAGCGGTTCCATGGAATAGGGGATGGGCTGATCGATGGCATTTGTGCCGAGAGGAAGGTCTTCACCGCCGAATTGCCTCAGGTGCTGTGCGGTGATGGCTGCGATGGCTGCGGACTGCGCGATCAGTTCGCCTTCCGTCGTTTGTATCAGCTGATTTTCATAGACGCGGAAAAAGACGATCCCGCCAAGCGGGACAAGCAGCATGATCCCCAGCACCAGCGCGATGACCAGGCTGAGAGGCGGTCGCCAGCGGTCACGGAAGGATCGCGAGAACAGCATTGTCAGGCTCAACTTCCATTTTCGCAGGGGCCGAGCCGAAAGCCGACACCGTGGACGGTTTCGATGGCATCGCCGCATCCCGCGGATCCGAGTTTTGCCCGAATGTTGCGGATATGGCTGTCAATGGTCCGGTCGGAGACGTGAATGTTGTCCTTGTAGGCCCGTTCAAGTATGCGCTCGCGGGTAAAGACGATCTTGGGACGGCTCATCAGGGCCGTCAGAATATCGAATTCAATGGCGGTAAGCGTGACGTCGTTGCCGTCAATCGAGACCTGACGTTCTTCTGTTTCCAGGCACAAGAGGCCATGTGCAAGGCTGGAACCTTCAGCCGGGATTGCCACGGATTGTGGGGCTCCGTAGCGCTTGAGAATGACACCGACCCGCGCAATCAGTTCGCGCGGACTGAAGGGTTTGGTGACATAGTCGTCCGCGCCCAGTTCCAGCCCGATGATGCGATCAATTTCATCGTCCCGGGCGGACAGGAAAAGGATCGGGACTTCAGACTTTTTTCGCAACTCCCGGCACACGTCAAGGCCGTCCATTTCCGGCAGCCCGATATCGAGAATGACAAGTGCGGGAGAGCAAAGCACCGCCTTGTCCAGCGCATCCTTGCCGTTGGTTGCAACCTCGTGAATGTAGGATGCTTTCTGCAGGGCGAAACAGATCACTTCGCGGATATTCGGATCGTCGTCGACGACGAGAATGGTTTTGGTCTGCAATGGACTGGTCCGGGCAATTGGCTCCCGCCTTCTTCGCGGGAGCTGATTTCGAGGTATTTGAATTGGCGTTTCACTAAGAGATAACCGAGGCAGTTTCATGTTTCCAGCCACCAGCCATCCCGGCGCACGCTTCGGGGAAGGGCAGTGTCGGTCCGGGTCGAGCCTGCGGTCATGGACCTTCGGTGACTGCGCTTCAGGGTTGAAAGGGGGCGCCCTAAGGCTTTGGCAATGGAGCGGCGGAAACGCGCGGCGAGTGCCAGCACAACCAGCATCAGGCCGAACATACCTTCCGGTTCCGGCGCGGAACTGCCGCTGAGGTTCAAGGACGGATAGGCGCTTTTCGGCACGCCTGAGGCCTGCGGCAACGGCACACTCCTGCTTTGAGCGCTCGCAGGGACATTGTTGACCGTCTTTTCCGAGACCGCCACAAAGGACGTAAAGCGGGATTGCAGGGAGTAGGTCAGGCCGAGTTGTGTGATTTGCCTTTTGAGACTTTCGTTGCTGCTCCCGCCGATTGTATAGGCCCGGTTCTTGTCGAATATCTGTTCCCGTGCCCAGATCAGCGGCACGGTTTTTTCAGATTGTGCTGCTCGTGCGGTCGCAAAGCTTTCATCCGCATCAAGATCGACGTCGAGTGGCAACGACGCTTTGTGGCCGTTGACGATGCCGTTGACATAGATCCTGTGCTTGCGGCCTTGGCGGTATCTGGCCAGAACCCGAACGGTACCACCCTCGAACAGATCCGGAATTTTTGCCGGCGTCGGTTCCGAGACGACCAGCCCGTTCCAGTCAACGGAGATATCGGTCAAAAGCGGTGTTTTCAGTTTTGCTGCAAAGTCTGCGGCGATCTCGCGATAATTCCCGTCCACCGGAACGTAGCGGGCGTATCCGCGTCCTTCCCGGGCCATCGCGTCAAGCAGAAATCGATTGACCGAATTTCCGACACCGAAGGAATAGATACGGGCGTTTCCGATGCGGTCGGAGATTGTCTGGATGACATTCTTTTCATCACCGATATAGCCATCTGTGAGAAAGACCACGATGCGCGTCGTGTTGGAAGGTTGCCGCGTGTCAAAAGCGGCATTCAGGGCGTGATTGAGTTCCGTCCCGCCGCCGGCGCGCAGACTGGAGACGTGGCTGATTGCCAGGCGCTTGTTCCAGTCGGTCGCTTTGGTCGAGTTGTTCGAAAAATGGGACGCACTGCTGGAAAAACTGATGATACGGAAGTGGTCGTCGGGCCTGAGAGACCGGATGGCGGTCGTCATGAATGCCTTGCTCGCATTCATCGGCTGGTCTCTCATGGATCCGGAAGTGTCGAGCACGAAGACCAGTTCGCGTTTCCCGATCATCGCTTCCGGCGGAATTTTCGGAGGTTCAATCAGCAGTGAAAGGTATCCTCCCCGTTCGGCGTCAAAGTGAGAGGTGAGCCCTGACGCAATCTCCTTCTCCGAGTTCAGTTCATACCGCAGGACAAAATCCCTGTTGTCGATCTCTCGTCCCGAGGTGAAGCGAACAGACTTTTGCGATCCGTCGCCGACCACTGTCACCGCGTGCGTATCACTTTCAAGATGCGAGATCGGGATCGGTGAATTGAGCGTGAGATCGAGTGCAACGCGATCCGGGTCGATTGTCTTTGGCGCGTTCTGTCCGATGACAGGCGGATAAGCCGGAAGTTTGTCGATGGACCAGCCGGATACGCTGTCGGTTCTTGGCGCAGCTTCGGCAACGGATGTGTCACCGGATGCCAGGCTCTCCATCTCTCCGTCCTTGGTGTAGCTCACGAGCTTTGCCGGACTTGTCCGGCCCGGCCGCTCGTAGCGTGGCCCGACCACCATCGGAACCACCAGTTCGTAAGCTCCATCGACCTTCGGTACGTTCTGGACATATTCAATCGTGATTTTCACAGGCCGTCCCGGCATGAGATTCGCAACGTCCTGGGTGAACATGTTCGGCCGGTGTTGCGTCAGCAGAGCGGCGCCTTTGCCCTCCGCCTTCGCCTTTTCGTAGGCAGCTTCGGCCTTGTCTTTTTCCTTGATCCGGGCAATCAGCGTCTCGCCGTCGAGGTCGACGCGCATGGCGTGAATGGCAGCCTTCTGATTCATCGGGAACAGGTAGGTGGCGTTGACGGGGTGGCTGGAGGAATTGAGGAAGGTCTGCGTCAATTCGACATGAGCGATGTCGCCGTCAATTTCGATCTTGTAATCGGATTTCAGCAAGGGAAGCTGGAATTCCCTGCCTCCATGTTGCGCCAGAACCACGCCCGACATTTCATCGGGTGTGGGCAGGGTTGCCTGTGCAGGCAATGCAGTGCTGATCACGAAAACGGTTGTGAACCGTGCAGCAAATGTCGTCAGAAAAGTCATGGAACTATCCTTCTCGGCTTATGGTTTTGCTGGAAATTGTTGTGCGAAGATCAAGGGCGGCGATGGCTGCGGCTTCAAAGGTTTCCAGATGACTATCCGGAAGGTTCCAGGGTGTAATTCTCTGGATGCTTGTCCATCGGGCTCCCGGGTTTTGCAGCCACAGCCAGATGGCTTCCGCGATATTGTGGGTTGTTTCGCCGGTGCTGGAAGTGAAGGTGACGGCAACACGCCATTCTTCTCCGGTTTCGGAGCGTGCCCTGTAGAGGGCAGTCGGAACCGGAGCGAAGCGTGTTCCCAGGAATTCCACGTCGTAACCGAGCCCGCGCAGACAATCATCCGGAGCGTGCAGGTGCCGCAACGGCGATGTTGTCTGTACGAGGGTCAGGGCAAGCGCGCCGTAACGGCGTTTCTGGGCGTGCCCTCCGTATTGTTCGAAATAGCGTTGCTCGACCGGCAGCAGGTCCTCATCAACACCAAATTCCCCGCCGAGCGACAGGGGGAGGATCTGTAGCTGTGTCGCAGCTGACACATCAAGAGCATTTCGCGGCAGGGTGACGATCACCAGCGCCAAGGCAAGAAAGACAAGCGCGCTCAAGTGCTGAACGGGCCTGCTCGGTGACCAGGCGAACCAGCCGGTGGTACCGGTGGACCTGTTCACCCGGCGCGGCTTGTAAAAGGCAAGGACGGGCAGCAACGACAGACCAAGTGCAACATAGCCGATGATATCGTGCAGTGGCTGGGCCATGACATTCAGGCCGAAAACGTGTTCCGGATGGGAAAGTCCAATGGCAAGCGCGCCGATCCGCAGAGCGTTGGCAAGCAGACTGAGCGACATCGTGAGTGCGATCCAGAAAACGGAAACCAGAATTCCGGGCCGGAACAGAGCGTTCAGAACCACGATGAACGCCATGGCGAGCATCAGGCCGGATGTGCCGGAGCAAGGCAGATCCACAAGGACATCCTTGCCGGCAAGTTCGATCCTGATTCCGGAGCATTGAACGTCCGGGAAGATGAGCCCCAGGCCCCTGCAGGTCAGATTTGCGGAAATTTCCTGCAGCGGATATCCGACAATCCGCTGGATTATGCGTTCCACCGGAAGTGTGAACAGGAACAGGATCGACAGCCAGAAAGGGGAAACCGGTCGCGCGCGGCTCCCGGTGCGGAGCAGGACGGAAAGTGCATAGATATCGAGGGCAAGCGCAAGCCCGCCGATGACATTGATCGCGAGTACCTGGCTGAGAAAACGGATGAACCCCGATACCAGGAGGAGGGCGATCGCTGTTTGGCGGTGTCGGGTCTCTGGCCCTGTGACTGCACTGCCGAGCGACCAGGCAAGAAGCGCCAGAATCACCACAAGGTAGAGCGCACCCGATGAGGGGTAGGACGGATCGAACCAGGTCCCGATGAGCCAGCGAACGGGTTCATAGGCAAGAACGAGTGAGGCAAGTACAAAGCTTGCCGTGGTGAGTGAGTATGGCGCGAAACGTGTCATGGCACCTGTTGTGCCGGTTCCGCTTGCAGCCGTTTGTCAGGCCTTGTGCAGTTTTTGCGCAATTCCTCCAAACTGGAAAAACAGTGACCGGCTCCGAATGCCTGATGTCTGGTATCGCGCCGGCCAGCGTTTCCTGTACTGCGGGTGTTTTAGAATCCGAGGCCGGCGGTCTTGAAGAGAACAAAGCCCGGAAACAGAACGAGGGAAGAAAGCGTCAGCAGCATGCCGATCGCGCGGCCAATGCCAAAACCCGTCGTGACAATCGTTGCATAGTGGAGCATGCGCCCGAGTAACAGCGCAATTCCGCCTGCCAAGAGCAGTATCTGCGGTGCACCCGCAAGCTCCGCGGCAGCCATTGCAAGCAGGGCTATAGGCACGGTTTCGGTGAAATTGCCATGAGCGCGCATCCGTTGCAGCAGGATATTGTCACCACCGTCCATGAACTGAACATCGGTCTGAAGGCGACGAAGTCCGACTGCGACAGTCATCGGGATCTGTATCAGGGCAAAGATGGCGACAAAGACTATTGTGACGGGCAGTGCGGAAATGATTTCCATTTCTGGGTCCTCCAAATTTCGAGACGGCCTTCGTGGCGGCCGGCAGCTACGAACAGGAACGCGACTGCCGGCCGGTCAAAAGGCCACGGGAACCGGATAAGCGGTGCGATCAGGGATCAGGCGTCAGCCGGGGTCTCATAGGTGATCAGCGCAATGACCCCGCCAACAGGATCGACAAGCGTTGCCATGCGGCCGACACCCGGCACGCTCATGGGTTCGCTGGCGATGGTTGCACCGAGCGACCTGGCTTTTTCGATGCGCGCATCGACGTCATCGACAGTGACATAAGGCACCCAGCGCGGCGATTCCGCAGCCATTGGAGGAAAGCCACCGATCTTCTCTTCACCATTTGCGATGACCGTATAGGTCATGCCCGGCATTTCCATGTCTTCAAGACCCCAGCCAAGCAGGCCGGTGTAGAATTCCTTAGCTTTCGCGCCATCGCCACTGTGAAGCTCCATCCAGCTGAACGCGCCATGGGTTTGCATCGGATTGGTCATGTCTTCCATCCTCAAGGTTTGATGATCCGCCTGGAAGGCCCAGGTGATCGGAGGACGGAGAGGGACTGTCAGATCCGACAGGTGCGGGCAAATTTTTTGAAACAATATGTGCAGAGATCACAATCCGGCGTCTGGAGGGCATCCATTGAATGTCGGATGTGCACCACTGCGGACTAACGGCACTCGTCAGCAATCCAGTCGATCAGCGCTTTGCAGGCAATCCGGTTGGCGGTTTGTTTCACCGGATGGACGAGCCAGAATCCGAGTTCAGGCTCTGCCTCTTCCAGCCAGACTTCGCGCAGTCGCCCGGTATTCACGTCTCCAAAGGCAATGAGATGAGGCGCTATGGCGATTCCCTGGCCATTGGCCGCCGCATCGAGCGCGAGCGATGTTTGATTGAACTGGAGCGAGGCTTTCGGACAGGGAAGGCCCTGCTCCGGCAGCAGTTTCTCCCAGAACCTGTGCCCGTCCTGGATCAACGGCAAATCTGCCAGGTCACGCAAACCGCAGGGTTCGACAGGACAGAAATCGGCGTTCGGGCTGCAATACGCCTTCAGATCCAACCCGGCCAGGCGGTGAATGGCGAGATCCTGATTCGCTGGTCTGCCGCCTTGCCGGACCGCAGCGTCCACGTCCTGCGTTTGAAAATCGGTGATGTGTTCACTTGCGACAATCCTGACTTCTGTTTCCGGATTGATCTCCATGAATTTCGGGAGCCGCGGAACCAGCCACTTTGACGCAAAAGACGGTGGAACGCTGATGGTGACGACGTTGCTTTCAGGCTGCAATTTTTTTGTAGCCTCTTCGATTATTGCCAATCCTCTGGAAACATCGGAATGATAACGCTGCCCAACTTCAGTAAAGGACAGGCCGCGCGCGTTCCTGTGAAACAACAATACGTCCAGGTCCGTCTCAAGCGCCCGTATTGCTTGTGCAACAGCGCCTTGTGTGAGGTTTGCCTCCTCGGCGGCAAGGCGGAAATTGAGATGTCTTGCCGCCGCATCAAACATTCTCAAGTGCTGTAACTTAGGAGTGCGCATTTTTTCATGACAGTAGTTTTTCTACAGTCTAGTGCGGTCAATTATGATTGGTCAAGACCGCTTCAAGGCCATACGTTTCCGTATCGATTGACGAGCCGAGGGTGAGAAGATGACAGAGAAAAAGGTGGCAATGGTCACGGCCGGTGGCAGTGGCATGGGGGCGGATTCGGCGCGGAGACTGGCACACGACGGTTACAAAGTCGCGATTCTCTCTTCTTCGGGAAAGGGTGAGGCCTTGGCCGCCGAACTGGGAGGCGTCGGGATTTCCGGTTCCAATCAGTCCAACGAGGATCTGAAACATCTTGTTGAACTGGCCATGCAGCGGTGGGGCAGGATCGATGTCCTGGTCAACAGTGCAGGTCATGGTCCGCGCGCACCGATCCTGGATCTCACTGACGAAGACTGGCACGCTGGTTTGGATGTCTACTTCATGAATGTCGTGCGCGCGGCGCGGTTGGTGGTGCCGGTCATGCAGGCGCAGAAATCAGGAGCAATCATAAACATTTCCACATTTGCGGCATTTGAACCCGATCCCGTTTTTCCGACATCTGGTGTATTCCGCGCAGGATTGGCGGCCTACACCAAATTGTTCGCTGACAGGTATGCCGCAGAAAACATTCGCATGAACAATGTCCTTCCGGGCTTTATCGACAGCCTTCCCGAAAAGGAGGAATTCCGCGCACGCATACCGATGGAACGCTACGGCCGATCCTACGAAGAGATTGCGTCTGTCGTTGCGTTTCTCGCTGCAGAAGGCGCTGGCTACATAACCGGTCAGAATATTCGCGTTGACGGTGGCATAACCCGGTCGGTCTAGAGGCCGGGGACGCGTGATCTGAGCGCGTCCAGCTTTGAACAGATGTGTTGTCGCTCCACTTCTGTTCCCGCATGCTGGATGGCCGCTTCATAAGCTTTACGCGCCTTTGAAAACTGTTTCAATTCGGTCAGCAGAGCTGCGGTGGTTGCATGGTAACTGGCGTATCTTTCCAGCGGAGCAGCCAGTTGCTCCAGTTGACCGAGTGCTTCCTCAGGGCCCTTCAACTTGGCGATCACAACCGCCCGGTTCAGGGACACGACGGGAGAAGGGCGGATTATTTCCAGGGCGCGATACAGCCGGTCCAGTTCCGCCCAATCAGTTTCGTCATAGCGCGCTGCCCTCGTGTGCGTGGCAGCGATGGCCGCTTCTATCTGCAGCGGTCCGGGAGTCGCTTTTCTGAGGGCAGCTTCGAGAAGGATGATGCCCTCGGCGATCAATGTGCGGTCCCACTGCAATCTGTCCTGTTGTTCCAGCGTGATGGCCTGGCCCGTGGCTGACAGGCGTGCCCGCCGCCGGGAATGCTGGATGAGGCAGAGTGCCAGAAGCCCCCGCAATTCAGGCTCTCCGGGAAACAGGCGGACAAGAAGGCGCGCGAGGCGAATTGCTTCCTCGCATAGTGTTTCGCGAATGAGTTCCGAACCTTGAGACGCCGAGTAGCCCTCATTGAAAACGAGATAAATGGCGTTTGCGACCACGGAAAACCGTGCCGAGCGCTCGGCGCCGTCGGGGTCCTCGTAGCGGAGCCTGGCCGCCTGCAGACGTTTCTTGGCACGGGTAATCCGTTGTTCCATTGTCTTGGGCTGAACAAGAAAAGCACGGGCGATTTCGTCGACGGAAAGTCCGGCAACAATCTTCAGGGCAAGTGCGATCTGTTGATCGCGGCGCAAAACCGGATGACAACAGGTGAACAGGAGACGCAACACGTCGTCCCGGTAGACGGACCGGTCGAGCGAGAGTGTCAGTTCCTCTTCCGGATGTACCCCGTCATGGACGGGCTCCAGATCTTCGGGAGCGGTGAGCGTCTCGCGGCGCTTCTTGCGGAAGGCATCAATTCCCGCGTTGCGTCCGGCAACGATCAGCCAGGCAGCCGGATCTTTCGGAATATCATCCTGCTGCCATGTTTTCAGCGCCTTGAGTGAGGCTTCCTGAAAGGCATCTTCAGCGACATCGATGTCTCCGAACGCGCGGTTCAGGGCCGCCAGAACACGGGGACGGGATGCCCTAAGATGCGTCGATAACCAAGCGCTCGGCATTCTTGAAATCGGCTCCTTCGAAATACTCAACCGGACGGATTTCCACGCGCCCGTGCTCCAGCGGCAGAAGTTTGACGGTATCTATGGCTTCTTCCAGCGAAGGACAGTCAATGAGATAGAAGCCCATGAACTGTTCCTTGGTTTCCGCGAACGGACCGTCTGTCACCAGGTAGTCGTCGCTTTCCTTGTTGACCGTCACCGCGGTTCCCGTGGACATCAGCTTGATGGCAGACGCGAACGTCTTGCTGCCCTTGGTGTGTTCGTGAAAGGCGCGGTGGTGGCGCATGATCTCGTCATGCTCCTCCGGTGAGACAGCATCCATGAAATCTTCACTGGCATAAATCAGAACTGAAAACAGCATCTTCTTTTCCTCCGGGTCCTCGGGATTGATGACCGAGGAACGTCCGGGCGCGAGCTTATCCGACAAGGCCGGGGAAGAAAATTGCCCCAACTGGATCGAACTTGCACCTGGCACTGAAAAAACTGCGTAGCTGGGCCTAAACCGGTCCATGAGTAATTTTCCCAAACTTCTCCGGGGATGGGGAATGTGCATTACTTATTGTGATATTTGTTGTGGGAGGGTCTCATGCGTACTGCCGCTGTTGCTGTTTTGGCATATTTTTCCGTCACTACGACGCTTCCTGCACAAGAGTTCGACGTCAACGAGGGGCAGCTCCTCGATGTTTATCCCGGGGAAGCATATTCGCCCTATGCTGGGCGTAGTTTTCCTGAACATCCCTTGTGGGGCGATACGCATCTTCACACCGGCCAGTCAATGGATGCAGGCGGGTTCGGAGCAAGGTTGACGCAGGAACAGGCCTGGCGTTTCGCACGTGGCGAGGAGATCACGGCGTCTTCCGGCCAGCCTGTCCGGCTCTACCGGCCCCTTGACTGGCTTGTGATCACCGAACACTCCGACGGTATGGGGCTGATTACCGACATTCTCGAAGCCTCGCCGGGCGTGACCAAATACGAACAGGGTCGCAAATGGTCGGAAGGATATCGGGCCGGTGGGCAGGAGGCCGTCGCAGCCACGATCGACCTGATCACGCAATTCAGCCAGGGCAATGTCGACCCGGACCTTTTTGCGCAGTATCAGCCGGGCGCGCGCCGGTTCGCGTCGATCTGGTCGGACAATGTCAAGACTGCGGACGCTTTCAACGAGCCCGGCCGGTTCACGGCGCTGATCGGCTTCGAGTGGACTTCGCTGGACAAAGGCAACAATCTGCATCGCAACGTGATCTTCCGCGATGGGGCGGAAAGAGCCGGGCAGGTGGTTCCCTTCACCATGACCCCGCCTTTCGGAAGTTCCGATCCGCTAGATCTCTACAAGTGGATGCAGGCCTACGAGGACAAGACCAACGGTGCAGTCCTGGCGCTTGCCCACAACGGAAACCTCTCCAATGGTGTGATGTTCCCGGTCGACACACAGTTTACCGGCAAGGCGATCGACAAGGACTATGTCGAGCAGCGTGCCAAATGGGAGCCGCTTTACGAAATTACCCAGATCAAGGGCGACGGCGAAGCACATCCCTTTCTGTCTCCGAATGACGAATTTGCCGACTACTACAACTGGGACGCCGGCAATCTGGACCTGTCCGTGGCCAAGACAAACGACATGCTCGCTGGCGAATATGCTCGCGAGGCCCTGAAGAACGGGTTTTTGCTGGAAGAAAAATTCGGCACCAACCCCTACAAGTTCGGCTTTTCCGGAGCCACCGACAGCCACACCGGCCTGGCGACGTTTGAAGAGGAAAATTTCTTCGGCAAGCACACCGGCTACGAACCTTCCCCCGATCGTCTGACCCATCCATTCGTGAAAACCGAGAATGGAGAACTCTTTGCCTGGCAGATGGTCTCCTCGGGTGTCACAGGTGTCTGGGCACGTGAAAACACGCGCGAGTCTCTTTTCGATGCCATGCAGCGCAAGGAGGTTTACGCCACCACGGGGCCACGCATGATGGTGAGACTGTTCGGTGGCTGGGATTTCACCGACCAGGACATGGAGACGCGCAATCCGGCTCTGCTCGGCTATCGCAAGGGTGTCCCGATGGGTGGAGACCTGATGCCGAAGCCGGAGGAAGCCGAGGCGCCGGCATTCATGGTTTATGCCTTGCGGGACGCGGTTGGTGCCAATCTGGATCGGATCCAGATCGTCAAGGGATGGATGGATGCAGACGGCAACACTCAGGAAAAGGTCTATGACGTTGCATGGTCCGACAGCCGCGAGCCGGGAACGGACGGCAAGGTTCCGGCAGTCGGCAATACGGTTGACGTGCAAAATGCCAGTTGGACAAACTCGATTGGCGCGTCGGAATTGGCAACTGTCTGGACCGATCCCGATTTCGATCCTGGCCAGCGCGCCTTCTATTACGCACGCGTCCTGGAGATCCCTACACCGCCCTGGTACGTCTACGATGCATTCCGATATGGCGTCGATATTCCCGAAGGCGCGCCGACAAGCCAGCAGGAACGAGCTTATACGTCCCCGATCTGGTACACGCCGGGAACGTAGTTGCTGTGCTTTGTACGCCATCGGCACCCCGGAAATATGCCATTGGATCATGTCTGGTGCCGGGTAAGTAATTTATTGCGAAACTGGCCATTAGCAAATGCGGCAGGCTATCAGAAGAGGACCTCATGAAGCTGAAAGACACCATTTTCCCGCTGATCATGCTGCTGGCGTTGTTCGGAATGATCGTGATGGCGTTCAATCTTCCGGTCGGGATCGGTACAAAACAGCTTGGCCTTCTCGTCTTCGGTGCAATTCTTGTGTTTGGGGTTTTGAACCTTGGATTGATCGTTTTGGAGAGTCTGAAGAAGCGCGGACGTTGAAGCGGTCAACTCACGAAGGCGTCCAATGGCGCGTGGCAAGAGGTCAGGACTATCAAAGAGACGGGGTTTAAGTGGGGCAGAGCGTCAAAGATGACCGGGATTCGTCGGTTGGCCAGCCAGCCACTTGTTCATTTTCTTCTATTGGGCAGCCTCATTTTCGCGGCTTATGGTTTCATTTCGCCGCCGCCGGAAAGTGAGCCCGTAGACGAGAATGCCGAAATCGTCGTCACGCAGCAGAAACTGCAAAGGCTGGTAACTGAGTTTGAGGCCGTGTGGCAGCGTCTTCCTACAGAAGAAGAAAAACAAACTCTTGTCGCTTCGTATGTGCGCGAGGAAGTTCTGGTGCGCGAAGCACTGAAACTGGGACTGGATCGTGACGACATTGTGCTTCGGCGGCGTCTGGTACAGAAGATGGATTTTCTGACCACCGCCGCGGCACGCTCCCGGAAGCCGACGGAAGAAGATCTGAAATCCTATTATGCCGCGAACAGGAATGCTTACCTGCGGTCTGGCCGAATATCTTACGAGCAGGTTTTTCTTGGATCTCCCGCCGATGAGGAACTCGCTGAAGAGGTTCAAGACAGGCTGCGTCAGGGTGCGGACCCCGAAGTGCTTGGAACGCGGACATTGCTTCCGTTCCGGTTGGATATGTCTGCCAGGTCGAAAATCGACGGAGTATTCGGCGACGGCTTTTACGAACGGATCGAGGCATTGCCGTTGAATGAGTGGTCGGGGCCGGTCCAATCCGGCTACGGGCAGCACCTGATCCGCGTTACCCAACGACAATCAGCCGAATATCTGCCATTTGAATCGATACGCAATGAGGTCGAAGCGGACTGGGCGCTGCGAAAGGCCGAAGAGCTGCGCGAGGACGCGTATGCAGCCATGCGCGAACGCTATCGCATCGTCCTGCCGGAGACTGGACAATGACCCGACTGTTGATTTCAGGCGCTTTCCTGATTTTGGCATCGGCCTGCATCTCAAATCTGGCACACGGACACGCCTTGCAACCGGGCTATGTGTCTCTGGAACAGAAAGGCGAGAACATTTGGCAGGTTTTTTGGCGCAAGCCCGATGTTTCTGGAAAACCCATGCCGATAGACCTGTTGCTCCCGAGCGGTTGCTCGCCTCGGAAAGGGCCTTTGCCGTCTGCCAGTGCGGGAGCATGGGAGGCGGTCTGGACCGCGGTGTGCGAGGAGGCACTCCCTGGCAGCGTCGTTTCGATTCCGGGACTGGAGAACACACAAACGGATGTTCTGTTACGCTTCGTGCCGTCGGAAAAGACGGCAGTTTCCCTGCGTCTGACAGCGGATGCGACGTCCGCAGTTCTGCCCAAAGAGCCTGGGCCGTTCAAGGTACTGGGAACCTATGCCGGCCTCGGATTTGTGCACATCCTTGAAGGATGGGATCATCTGTTGTTTCTGTTTGCACTTCTGGTGCTTGTCCGGGGCTTCTGGCGACTGGTTGGCGCGGTTACAGCTTTTACGGTGGCGCATAGCCTGACACTCGCAGCGTCAACGCTCGGGTGGATCGCCTTGCCGCCTGCACCCGTTGAAGCGGTCATTGCCCTGTCCATCGTTTTCCTTGCGAGTGAAATAGCACTCAGCACTCCCGACGAAAAACGGCTTTCGCAATCTGCTCCCTGGGTGGTGACCTTTGCCTTCGGTCTGCTTCATGGGCTTGGCTTCGCCGGTGCTTTGAAGGAAATCGGACTGCCACAATCAGATATCCCGCTTGCTCTCTTCGCATTCAATGTCGGCGTGGAAGCAGGCCAGCTCGCCTTTATTGTCTTGGCGACTGTGATTGTGTTTGCCGTTTCCAGGTTGCTCCGGAAAGGCCCGGTTCTGGCCCGCAGACCTGTTGGCCTGACGCTCGCCTATATGATCGGCAGTCTGTCCAGTTTCTGGTTGATCGAGCGGGTTTTGTACTTTTCAAATACATGATCCATCCACGGACCGCAGAAGTCTATCCCAGCCAGCCATCCTTCTTGAGCGTCTGAAAGGTGTCGTTCAGCGTCTTTTCCGCACTCTTGACCAGGAAATCGGCCTCCTCGTGGCTAAGGACCAGCGGCGGCGAGATGATCATGCTGTCGCGGACGGCGCGCATCACCATGCTGTTCTGGAATGAGATGTCGCGGCAGATCGTTCCAACGGTGCCGGTGTCAGGAAAGGTTTTCTTGAGATCGGTTTTGTCCGGAACTAGCTCCAAAGCGCCCATCAGGCCGGTCATGCGGGCTTCGCCGACCAGCGGATGATCGCCAAGTCTCAGCCAGCGCTCTTGAAGATAGGGGCCGATGTCGTTCTTGACCCGGTCAACGAGGCCTTCGCGCTCGATGATTTCCAGATTGGCAAGCGCTGCTGTTGCACAGACCGGATGGCCGGAATAGGTATAGCCATGATTGAAATCGTCTCCGGAATTCATCAGACCGTCCGCGACCCGGTCTGAGACAAGCACGCCGCCCATCGGCAGGTACCCCGAAGTCAAACCCTTGGCGATCGGCATGAGATCCGGCTTCACGCCGAAATGTGTCGAGCCGAACCACTCACCGAGGCGTCCGAAGCCGCAGATAACTTCATCGGAGACGAACAGGATATCGCGTTCCTCAAGGATCCGGCGCATCTCGGGCCAGTAGGTTGCCGGTGGAATGATGACACCGCCTGCACCCTGGATCGGTTCGGCGATGAAGGCTGCGATCTTGTCCTCGCCTATTTCGTCGATTGCCTCTTCCAGCTTCCGCGCCGCAAGGACCCCGAATTCTTCCGGGCTCATGTCCTGGCCTTCACCGAACCAGTAAGGCTGGTCGATGTGATGGACACCGGACACCGGCAGATCGCCCTGGGCATGCATGGCTTTCATGCCGCCCAGGCTGGTGCCTGCAAGAGTTGATCCGTGATAGCCGTTCCAGCGACCGATTATCACCTTCTTGTCGGGCTTGCACATCTTGTCCCAATAGGTGCGCACCATGCGGAACACCGTGTCGTTGGCCTCCGAACCCGAGGAACAATAAAAGACGGTGTTGATGTGGTCCGGCGCCAGTTTGGCCAGCTTTTCAGACAACGCGATCGCAGGTGGATGTGTTGTCTTGAAGAAGGTGTTGTAGTAGGCGAGTTCGTTCATCTGGCGATTGACGGCATCGGCAATCTCCTTGCGCCCGTGTCCGACCTGAACGCACCAGAGCCCGGCCATGCCGTCGAGGATTTTCTTGCCGTCTGAATCCGAGATCCAGACGCCGTCGGCCGACGTCACGATGCGGCTGCCTTCCTCATTCAGCGATTTCATGTCCGAGAAGGGATGCCAGTGATGGGCCGCGTCGATTTCCTGAAGGGCCTTGGTCGGATAGATGTTGGAATGGGCCGTCATGGCGTGAACTCCAAAGGAACAGTGATGCTGATCAGACGTTGAGCAGGAGATATTCCCGTTCCCAGGCGCTGATCACGGACATGAAGGTTTCGAATTCCTCGTATTTGATCGCACGATAGGTGGCGACGAATGTCTCGCCGAAGATTTCAACCATCTCGTCGGAATTCTCGAATTTTGCAACAGCTTCCGGCAAACCACGCGGCAGCGATTTGGCAAGTTCGGTGCAATCGTCACTCCTGGGCGCATCGGGCGTCAACTCGTTCACGATACCCAGGTAACCGCAGGCGAGGCTTGCCGCGATCGAAAGATAGGGATTGGCGTCGGATCCGGGAATCCGGTTCTCAAGTCTCCGCGCCTCCGGGCTGGAATAGGGCACGCGCAATCCGACCGTTCTGTTGTCATAACCCCAGTAGACGTTGACCGGTGACGTCGACGTCTTCGAAAAGCGTCGGTAGGAATTGACGAAAGGCGCCATGATGCAGGTGACTTTCGGCAGATATGTCTGGTGTCCTGCAATGAAGGAGAGGAATGCTGGCGTTTCCTCGCCATTTTCCCCGGCAAATATGTTCCGGCCGGTTTCCTTATCGATCACCGACTGGTGGATATGCATTGCCGAACCGGGTTGATGCGACATCGGCTTGGACATGAAGGTCGCGTACATGTCGTGCCGAAGCGCGGCTTCGCGGATCGTACGCTTGAACAGGAACACCTGGTCGGCAAGGGCAAGCGGGTTGCCGTGGCGCAGATTGATTTCCATCTGCGCAGCGCCTTCCTCGTGGATCAGTGTGTCGATCTCAAGTCCCTGGTGTTCGGAAAGGTCATAGATATCGTCGATAAGGTCGTCGAATTCGTTCAGTGCTGAAATCGAATAGGATTGACGACCAACCTCGGGACGGCCGGAGCGGCCGGTCGGTGGCTCCAGCGGATAGTCTGGGTCGGTGTTCGGCTTCACCAGGTAAAATTCAATTTCCGGTGCAACAACGGGCTCCCAGCCCTTGTCCTCGTAGAGTTTCAAAATTCGCTTCAACACGTTGCGCGGTGCCGTTTCCACCGGGGCTCCCTGGCGTGTATAGGCATCGTGAATGAGTTGCGCGGTCGGATCGCTTTCCCAGGGCACCGAGGTTAGCGTGCTGTAGTCTGCACGAAAATAGAGGTCGCCATCGGTTGGGTTGTGCTGGAAGCGCTCGTCATCGTCAGGATAATCACCAGAAATCGTTTGCGCGAAAATCGAGGCCGGCATGGTCATGACCGGGCCGGAGAAGAACTTCTCGACCGGCATCATCTTGCCTCGCGCGACACCTGCAAGGTCCGGAACGATGCACTCGATGTCTTCGATGTTGCGTGAATGCAGCCATTCCAGCGCGGCGTCGCCATCCGGAACCCCACGCAAACTGTCCGTTGCACTCAGACTGTTTTTGGCAGGCGTTTCATCACTCACGACGGGCTCCAGGGGTTGGGCACGAACAGGTGCCGGATAGTGTGTTGGTTTCTCTTTAGCCGTTTGTCTGCAATCAGCACGAGATTGCGATCAAGGGGCATTGGTGAATTTTGTGATCACAAAATGACACGGTCTTTGATCCGGATCAACCGTCTCATGTCGTTTCAAGAATTTCCTTGCCGATAAGTCCCATGCCATCGGTGATGTCGCCCACGATGGCGTCCCGGAGCGCATCCCGGTCACGCTGCTCGATCGCGCGGATCGCTTCCTTGTGCTGGTCGACGAGAATCGCGGTTCCGACCCTGCCATAGACAGTGCGCATGAATGGCGCGAACTGAAGCCAGAGACTGTCGATCAGAGGCAGAAGAACCTTTGAACCGGACGCCCGGTAGACATGAAAATGGAACGCGTGATTGAGGCGCATATATGCCTCGGCATCGCCGCTGATGATGCACTGGTCGATTTCGTCATCAATCGTGGTCAGCATCTTCACATCGCGTTTTGACAGCTTTTCGAGTGAGCGTTCGGCCAGTTCCGGCTCCAGCAACAGCCTGGCCTTCAGCACTTCGTCAAAGCGATCAGGTGTCATGTCAGGAACCTGGACACGCCCGTTGCTCTTGACCTCAAGAGCATTTTCGGCGGCAAGCCGCTGCAGGACTTCCCGGACAGGCATCGGGCTGACGCCAAGGTCGGTGGCAAGCCCTCGTATCGTCACGGCTTTTCCAGGTATGAAACGCCCAGTCAAGAGCCCGGAACGGATGGCTGCATCAACTTGCTCGCGTGTTGCACCCCGGGACGATGTGGCACCTTTGCGGTCATTCGCAGGAGGGGATGTCAGGGCGGAATGACGGTCGCTCAACGCGGTCTCCCAATCATTACATTTACTCAATTTGCGTGATCTGCCTTGACAGACAATTACGAAAGTGATCACATTTTTGGAAATGAAGCAAACGAAAGCTGAGAGCCCGCAGGTCGTATCTGTCCAGGCAACTCGGTCTGAAAGCAGGGGTTTAATGAACGAACTTCCCCACCAGATTCTGGAACATCCGGCTGAACCCGGATGGAAGGTGGATTTTGATGCCTTTTTGGAAACGCATCCCGATCTCGACACTCTTGAAGTGGTTTTGCCCGACACGAACGGTGTGCTCCGCGGCAAGTGGTTGCCGGGCAAGGCACTGAAGAAGGTCTTCGAACAGGGCGTTGCCTTTCCCTATTCGCTGTTCGGTCTCGATGTCTGGGGGCGGGAAGTGGAATCGACCGGGATGCACCTGGAGACCGGTGACAAGGACGGCGTTTGCTGGCCGATCCCGGAATCCCTGAAACTGGTGCCATGGACGGAGCGCAAGACGGCGCAGGTCCTCCTGTCGATGTACGATCGCGACGGACAACCGTTTCCGGCCGATCCGCGCCACGTTCTGGAAAACATGGTCGAACGGCTGAAGTCTGAATTCGGCGTGACCGCGACCTGTGCTTTCGAACTCGAATTCTACCTGTTTGAGGAAAGCGAAGGAGATTGGACCGAACAGCCCAAGCCGCTGTTCTCGACGCATCTAGGCCCGGCACGGCAAAACATGTACGCCCTGTCGGATCTGGAAGCGCTTCTGCCGGTCGTCGACGATCTTCGCAAGGCCTGCGAGGCCCAGGGGATCCCGGCGGACGCAGCGGTTTCGGAAGCCGCGCCCGGTCAGTTCGAGCTCAATCTGCATCACCGGCAAAACCCGCTTTTGGCCGCCGACGACGTGGTGTTGCTCAAGCGTCTGGTTGCGGGTGTTGCACGCAAGCACGAACTCAAGGCATCTTTCATGGCCAAGCCATTCGTGGAATGGCCGGGAAATGGCATGCATGTGCATGTTTCCATGGAAGATGAAAAAGGCAACCTTTTCGCGGATCCGGACAAGGGGCCGGAGCGTCTTGGTTATGCCATCAACGGCCTGATGAAGACCATGCCCGAAGCATTGCTTCTGTTCATCTCCACCTTCAACGGGTTCCGCCGCATGCAGCCGGGCTCCTATGCCCCGGCCTCGATCTGCTGGGGGTATGACAACCGGTCCGTCGCGCTGCGCGTTCCTGCCTCGAGCCCGGAGGCCGCGCGTGTAGAACACCGGATCGCGGGCGCGGATGCGAACCCGTATCTGGTGCTGACCGGGATCCTGGCCGGCATGCTGGAAGGCCTCGTGCAGAAGAAGGAACCACCGGCACCGGTCACGGGAAATGCCTATGAGAAACGAAAGAAACGGCTGACGCCCTGGATGGACGAAGCTATCGACGCTTTTGAGGCATCAAAGCTGATGAAAAGGGCAGTCGGTCCGGAAATGCACAAGGTGCTGACCGAGATCAAACGGGAGGAATTGAACGAATTCGGGCGGGAGATTTCCTCCCTGGAGCGTCAGACCTATCTTTGACGCACTCACAGCCCAAAATCGGCGCTGGACAAACATCTGGCGCCTCGCCAATGTTTGGAAGACCAGAGGACAAGACCGACAGGGATTGTCCGATTAAAATCAGGAACAAGGCCGAAAACGGCCACCATCAAACTTCTGAAGGGGAGTTCAGAATGACTGTTAAGACATTGTTGACCGGGGTCGCAGCTCTCAGCCTGCTGAGTAGTGTTGCCTATGCTCAGGACCGGACCGTGAACGTGTACAATTGGTCCGACTACATCGATGAGTCTATCCTGGAGGACTTTACCAAGGAAACCGGCATCAAGGTCGTTTACGACGTCTTTGACAGCAACGAGGTTCTGGAGACGAAGCTCCTTGCCGGTGGCACCGGTTACGACGTTGTCGTTCCGACTGGTACCTTCCTGGGAAGACAGATACAGGCCGGCGCATTTCAGAAGCTGGACAAGGACAAACTGTCTAACCTTGAAAACCTCTGGCCCGAGATCATGGCGCGCGTCGTGAAATTCGACCCGGGAAATGAACACGCCATAAACTACATGTGGGGAACCACCGGCTTCGGGTACAATGTCGACAAGATCAAGGAGATCATGCCTGATGCGCCTCTGGACAGCTGGGATATGGTCTTCGATCCTGAAATCGCGTCAAAGTTCGCCGATTGCGGTATCTATATGCTCGATACCCCGGATGAAATGTTTCCACCCGCATTGAACTACCTTGGTCTTGATCCCGACAGCAATGATCCGGCCGACTTCAAAAAAGCGACGGAACTGCTGATGTCGGTGCGCCCCTATGTCCGAAAGTTCCATTCTTCCGAATACATCAACGCGCTGGCAAATGGAGACATATGCCTGGCAGTTGGATGGTCTGGAGATGTGTTGATAGCACGTGACCGCGCTGCGGAAGCCGACAACGGTGTGACCGTCGAATACGTCATTCCGAAGGAAGGGGCCATGATGTGGTTCGACAACATGGCCATTCCGGTCGATGCACCGCATGTCGAAGAAGCTCATGAGTTTATCAACTACATCATGAGACCGGACGTGATCGCCAAGGCGACAAACTATGTCTTCTACGCAAATGGAAACAAGGCGAGCCACGAGTTCGTTGACAAGGAAGTTCTCGGAGACCCGGCTGTCTACCCGGATGAGGAAACCGTAAACAACCTGTTCATAACGACAACCAAGCCGCCCAAGACAATGCGGACGCGGACGCGGGAATGGACCAAGATAAAAACCGGTCAGTAAGCTTGTAAACACCGCCGGGTGCCAAATCATTGGCACCCGGCGGTTCCATTTTATCCAGTCGTTTGTGGGTGGGGGCTGTCTTGGCAAAAAAATCCATTGGTCCGGTGCGTCGGGAATTTGTTCCCTGGGAAAATTCCGACCATCCTCCCTTTATCGAGTTTCGCAACGTCACCAAGAAATTCGGCGAATTTGTCGCGGTCAGGAACCTGTCCCTCAAGATCTACGAGAAAGAGTTTTTTGCGCTTCTCGGTGGCTCGGGTTGCGGCAAGACGACCCTGATGCGCATGCTCGCAGGGTTTGAGACACCGACATCCGGACAGATATTCCTGGACGGCCAGGATCTCGCGGGTATCCCTCCTTACCGGCGTCCTTCCAACATGATGTTTCAGTCCTACGCCCTGTTCCCGCATATGAACGTGGAGAAGAACATTGCCTTCGGGCTGAAACAGGACAGCATGCCGGCGCAGGATATCGAAGCGCGCGTATCGGAAATGTTGCGCCTTACGAAGCTTGAGCAATTTGCACAGCGCAAGCCTCATCAGCTTTCCGGCGGCCAGCGCCAGCGGGTTGCGCTCGCGCGCTCGCTCGCAAAACGTCCCAAGGTTCTGTTGCTCGACGAACCGCTGGGTGCCCTGGACCGCAAGTTGCGCGAGGAAACCCAGTTCGAACTGATGAACCTGCAGGAAGAACTCGAAATGACCTTTCTGATCGTGACCCACGATCAGGAGGAGGCAATGACGGTTGCAGATCGCATTGCCGTGATGGACAAGGGCGAACTGGTCCAGGTCGCGACCCCTGCGGAGATCTATGAAGCACCGAATTCGAAATTCGTGGCCGACTTCATAGGCGACGTAAATCTGATTGAGGCCAAGGTGACCGAAAAATCGGATGCCGGAACGCGCCTGGTATCCGTTGTCGACGGATTTGTCATCGATAGCGAACAGGAGACGGAAGCCGGTCTCGGTGAAACTGTCTGGTATGCTATACGCCCCGAAAAGGTCCGAATTGCCCAGGGCCGCCGGGAGGAGGGGCAGGTCAACCAGATTGACGGTCTGGTGTGGGACATTGCCTATCTTGGCGACGTCTCCTGCATTCACTCCAAGGTCGGCGAAGATGATCATGACACCATCCGTGCCACTTTTGCCAACATCTCCCGCATGGTCGAAAACCCGATCACGTGGGACGACGAGGTCGTGCTTTCCTTTGACCGGGATGCCGGCGTCATCTTGAAAGGGTAGGCGGGATGAGCGAACAGACAGCCACTCCTGCGAAAAGAACCATCGGGGGCAAGTTGCTGATTGCGATGCCCTATCTATGGCTGCTGGTGTTTTTTCTGGCGCCGTTTCTGATCGTTTTCAAGATTTCACTTTCACAGATCGCGGTTTCAATTCCACCTTACTCGCCGGCAATCGATCTGGCGGAAGGCTGGCAGGGTCTCGTGGAAGCCTTCCGCGAGTTTTCGTTCGAGAATTACATCTGGCTGACGGAAGACGCGCTCTACTGGAAATCCTATGTGTCATCGGTTGTCATTGCGGCGATATCGACGCTGTTTACTCTGCTGATCGGCTACCCGATCGCCTATGGCATGGCGCGCAGTCCTCAGGCGTGGCGTCCAACATTGCTGATGCTGGTTATTCTGCCTTTCTGGACGAGTTTTCTGATCCGGGTCTACGCCTGGATTGGCATATTGAAAAACGAGGGACTGCTGAACCAGTTTTTGATGATGCTGGGCCTCATCGACGAGCCGTTGGTGATCCTCAATACCAATATCGCGGTCTATATCGGCATCGTCTATTCTTATCTGCCATTCCTGGTCCTGCCACTTTATGCCAGCCTTGAGAGGCTTGACGGGAGCCTGCTGGAAGCAGCGGAAGACCTCGGCTGTCCGCCCTGGAAAGCGTTCTGGAAGATTACCGTGCCCTTGTCGCTTCCCGGGGTGATCGCCGGGTGTTTTCTGGTTTTCATTCCCGCGGTCGGGGAATTCGTCATTCCCGATCTCCTCGGTGGTTCCAACACACTGATGATCGGCAAGACCCTCTGGGTGGAGTTCTTCAACAACCGGGATTGGCCTGTTTCCTCGGCCGTCGCGGTGATCCTGCTCATGATACTCGTGATCCCGATCGTGCTCTTCCAGAACCAGCAACAAAAAATGTCGGAGAAAGAAGGATGACCCGCGGTCCGACCTGGTTCAACATCACCTCGCTGGTTCTGGGCTTCTCGTTCCTCTACCTGCCTATTGTTCTCCTGGTGATCTACTCCTTCAACGAAAGCAGGCTGGTTACTGTCTGGGGTGGCTTTTCGACCAAGTGGTACGCATCCCTGCTTCAAAACGAACAGTTGCTCGATGCGGCCTGGGTGACGTTGCGCGTTGCCTTTGCGTCGGCAACCATCGCGACCGTGCTCGGAACGCTGGCAGCACTGATATTGGTGCGCTCCGGCCGGTTCATGGGTCGCTCGCTGTTTTCCGGAATGATCTTTGCGCCGCTCGTCATGCCGGAAGTAATCCTCGGCCTGTCTTTGTTGCTGCTGTTCGTTGCAATGGGCACGGCCCGCGGCTTCTGGACCGTGATGCTGGCACACACGACTTTCGCCATGTGTTATGTGGCGGTTGTCGTTCAGTCCCGTCTGGTCGGATTTGACAAGTCCGTCGAGGAAGCAGCCGAAGATCTTGGCTGCCCTCCCGTGAAGACCTTCTTCCTGATCACGCTTCCGATCATTTTGCCCGGCGTCATTGCCGGCTGGATGCTGGCCTTCACCCTGTCGCTGGATGATCTGGTGATCGCCAGCTTCACCACAGGTCCGGGTGCGACGACCCTGCCGATGAAAATCTACTCGCAGGTGCGGTTGGGCGTGACACCGGAAATCAACGCGGTCTGTACGATCCTGGTCGGCCTGGTGACGATCGGTGTCATTGCGGCCTCACTGGTGACCAAACGACAACAGGTGCAGCGGGAACGCGACGAGCGGGCGGCATTCGGTGCCGATGGTTGAGGATTGGGTCAGCCGGCCCGCGGTGGTCGGATCAGGTAAATGAACAGCCAGACCGGAACCACGATAAAGGCGCCCAGGATCATGTTCGGGATTGCCCAATCGCGGAATTCGAGCATGTAGATCCAAAGCTGCAGCGGACTGAGGCCGACAGTTCCCAGTATGTCTTCCGCAGAAATGTCGACGAAGGACAACCCGGCGCCAACGAGCAGGGAAAACGCTGCGATCCTGAAAAATGTTGACCAGAACGGGTACACGGCGCGCGGTTTCTTTCAAGCAGTTGTCTGAACACAGCCATTCGGGTTTGCTTCGATCCCTTGACTGACACACCTCAATTCTTCGCTTTAAGACTTTACAAACCATAAACAACTTCCAAAAACGCGTGAAAACGTGGATCACGCCGATCTTTGGCGGATCCACCCGGATGCATGACGGTCCTTACATTTTCCAGACAGGTCTCGACAAAAAGGCCTGCCTCGCCGGTTCGGAAAACTGTTTGCGGGCCCCGCCGCTTTCCAAAAAAATACCGATCGGTACTACGCTTGTGACGCCCGGCACTTCGAAGCCCCGGTCTTCCTTCCGAAATACAACGCAGCCGCCGCAGAAAAAGGCACGAACAGATGCCTTGCGGTCGATGTTGATCACAATCCAGAGGAAGACCTGACATGAACCGCATTGCTTTTGAAATGGAAATCCGCCCGCTTTGGAATCATTACCGCAAAGACAACAAGTGGGTAGGGAAGTGGGACCCATCCTGGAATGAAGACAAGGTCATGGAGGACTTTGTGGCTGCTGCGTATAATCTTTACGAAGCCACGTCCAGGAATGCGTTGAAGCTCGTCCTGCTTGGCGGAACGGGAATACGACTGAACAAGGAACTCATTGCCAATTTTGGCGTAACGGGTGCCAACGGTATTCAAGATCAAGCCACAGAAGTTCACGTCACCGCGGAACAACAGCTGAGAACCGAGGGAACCAAAAGACCGGTGCCATCTGTCCCTGTCGTCGAGGTCGGTAGTATTCTGAGTGAAAAGAACTGGACGCCCTTGTTGAACGACGCCCTGATAGTAGGCGCTGCGACGGCGGGTCAACAGTTTCAGATCGCTCTTGAAAACGGATATCACCACTTGTGGAGAGACTGTGAAGAGTTTGTCCAATGGAAGGCGGATCCCGCGGTTCGCGGAGAGCTGGAAAAACTGCAGCGCATGAATTGCGCACTTGACTTGTTGAATCGACACATTCGCCACAACCCGAGGCTCAAGAAGGGCTCGGCAACCCAGTGTGCGCGCGACAAACTGAGCAGAGACCATGCTTTGCAGTCGACAATCTTTTTCAACATGAGAGGTGCCGAGTTCTACAAAAAGGTTTGGCAACAGTTCTTTTATGAAAATCTCGGCATGCTTTGGGACAACAAAGGACGCGTACCCAGAGTGCTCGCCCGTGAATTGATCGGCCTGTCTTTGTTCGGATACAAGCCGGAGTTCAAGAGCATGACGCTCGGATTCGTCAAAAGCAAAAGGGCGCCGCAGCCGAAATTTGCGGAGTACGTTAAACTGCTCCGTGAACTGGGCATGGAAAGAAACAATCGGGCCGGTGTCATGAAGTACCTGTCCGGGTACTTGTTCGGCGACGAATCGGCAGTTTGTTTTCCCGAGGACAGGAACTTCTCGAAACTTAAGAACCGGTATCTGCAGAACGTGGCGCTTCTCTGATCAAGAGGGCGCCGGAGACCGGGCTGACATTTCGCGTGACACGCTGGCAGGAGTTGAAGGCCTCTTTCTAAGAACTTCTGTCAGTGCGTCCTTGTCTTCTGCTTCAAACTTCACCGGGACAAGAAACGCTGGTGGGCCGGTGCCGGATAGCAGATGTCAATGCGGTGAGTTGCATTGTCTGCAGCCCCTAAAAGCGCTCCCTGAACCGGCTCACGGCAGTGTTGCCGGTTTTTCGCTGCAATGCGGCAAAGAAGTCTTGACCGGGAAGAACCGAGCGGCGAATGTGCGCAAAACGCACCTTGCGGTCTTAACTGGGAGTGAAACATGAACAAAATATATCCGGACGCAAAGGCCGCCCTGGACGGGCTGACCTTTGACGGCATGACGGTGATGGCCGGTGGGTTCGGTCTTTGCGGCATTCCGGAAAATCTGATCGTTGCGCTCCGGGATTCCGGAGCCAGGGACATCACCGCAATTTCCAACAATGCGGGCGTTGATGACTTTGGCCTTGGGCTTCTTTTGCAGACGCGCCAGATCAAGAAGATGGTTTCGTCCTATGTGGGTGAAAACGCGACTTTCGAAAAGCAATATCTGAATGGCGAGCTGGAGCTTGAATTCAACCCTCAGGGAACGCTTGCGGAACGTATTCGTGCAGGCGGCGCCGGCATACCGGGCTTCTACACCAAGACCGGTGTCGGAACGCTGATTGCCGAAGGCAAGGAGCACAAGGACTTCAATGGCGAGACCTACATCATGGAAACCGGGCTCGTGGCCGACGTTTCCCTGGTCAAGGCCTGGAAAGCCGACAAGGAAGGCAACCTGATCTACCGCAAGACGGCCCGCAACTTCAATCCGATGATGGCGACGGCCGGCAAGGTTTGTATCGTTGAAGTGGAAGAAGTGGTCGAGATCGGTGAACTCGACGCGGACAACATCCATACAGCCGGTATTTTCGTCGACCGCATCATCATCGGCGACCATGAAAAACGCATTGAAAAGCGCACGACGCGCGCAGCCTGAGGAGGATACATCATGGCCTGGACACGTGATGACATGGCAAAGCGCGCTGCGCAGGAGCTGGAAGACGGTTTTTATGTGAACCTTGGCATCGGCATTCCGACGCTGGTTTCAAATTACATTCCCGAAGGAGTTCACGTCACGCTTCAGTCGGAAAACGGAATGCTCGGCATGGGCCCTTTTCCGACGGATGATGAAGTTGACGCGGACCTGATCAATGCAGGCAAGCAGACCATCACCGAATTGCCGCAGACCAGTTATTTCTCGTCCGCCGACAGCTTCGGCATGATCCGCGGCGGTCACATCGACCTGTCGATCCTGGGCGCAATGGAAGTGGCCGAGACAGGTGATCTCGCCAACTGGATGATCCCGGGAAAGATGGTCAAGGGCATGGGCGGTGCCATGGATCTGGTGGCGGGTGTGAAACGCGTCGTCGTGATCATGGATCATACGTCAAAGGCTGGCGATCCGAAGCTTCTGCGGGAGTGCACACTCCCGCTCACCGGCGTGAAGTGCGTTGATCGCATTATCACCAATTTCGGTGTTTTCGATGTTGCGGAAGGCGGCCTGAAGGTTGTCGAACTTGCTTCGGATGTGTCGCTTGACGAGGTAAGGGAAAAGACCCAGGCGACAATCGTCTGAGCTTGTCCGATCGAACGTCAAAGGCATCATGTTTCTAGTGTCGGAAGGCGCCCTCAGGATTCTTGGGGGCGTCTTTTTTCAAGTTGCACCAGGACACGGCCGTGAAGACGCGGTATTGCTTGCAATCCCTGTCGACCGTGACAGGCCATTGTGGTTCCGGACAGGTCTTCCAACCGGCCCCTATTCCGCGGCCTTGTTATCCCGCCGCTCTGCTATCGGCCGGATTGCCGGAAAATCGGAATCCGTCAGGGTCTCTTTGGAAAGCAGCAATTTTGCACCCTCGTCGAGTTCGCTCCGATGCTGCTGCAAAAGAGCCTTGGCACGGGTGAACGCGCCCTCGACATGATCCTTGATGGCTATGTCTATTTCGCGCTGGGTATCGGGTGAAACTTCGGCAACGTCTCCGGCTGGCTGACCCAGGAAATTCTGCCGTTGGGTAGCGTAGGTGCGATTTCCGAGCGTCTGTTCCATTCCGTAGCGCATCACCATGTCCCGCGCGACCTCGGTAACTTTTTGCAGGTCGTCGGAAGCGCCTGTCGATATCTCTTCGAAGACGATTTCCTCCGCCGCCCGGCCACCCATCAGCACGGCCATGCGATTCTCAAGATCCTGTGTTGAAAGCAGGAACCGGTCTTCGGTCGGGCGCTGCATGGTGTAGCCAAGCGCGCCGATCCCGCGCGGAATGATCGAGATCTTGTGCACCGGGTCGCAACCTTCGAGATTGGCGGCAACAAGCGCATGGCCCATTTCGTGAAACGCAACGGTCTTTCGTTCCTTTTCCGACAGGATACGGCTGCGTTTTTCGAGCCCGGCGACAACGCGTTCCACCGCTTCGTTGAAGTCCTGCAAGGTCACGGCATCGCCATTGCGCCGCGTTGCAAGCAGAGCTGCCTCGTTGACGAGCGTGGCAAGGTCCGCGCCCGAGAACCCGGCGGTGAGCTGGGCAATCTGATCAAGATCCGTGTCCGGGTCGAGTTTGATCTTTTTGACATGGACTTCAAGGATTGCCTTTCGGCCCGGTTTGTCAGGCCGGTCGACCAGTACCTGCCGGTCGAAGCGTCCCGCCCGCAAGAGCGCGGGGTCGAGGATTTCCGGCCGGTTGGTAGCGGCGAGCAGAATAATCCCGCTGGATGTGTCGAATCCGTCAAGTTCTGTCAAAAGCTGATTGAGGGTCTGTTCCTTTTCATCGTTGGTGCCCATCACTCCGCTGGAACGGGCGCGGCCGAGCGCATCGAGCTCGTCGATGAAGATGATCGCAGGCGCTGCCTTGCGGGCCTGCTCGAAGAGATCCCGCACGCGCGCGGCACCGACCCCGACAAACATCTCGACGAATTCCGAACCCGAAATCGAAAAGAACGGGACACCGGCTTCACCGGCGACCGCGCGGGCCAGCAGTGTCTTGCCGGTCCCGGGAGGTCCCACGAGCAGGATGCCCTTTGGAACATGTGCACCGAGGCGTCCGTAGGACTTCGGGTCTTTCAGGAAGTCCACGACCTCCTTCAATTCCCGTTTCGCTTCATCGACACCGGCGACATTTTCAAACGTAACGTCGACATCGGTCTCGACATAGACCTTGGCCTTGGATTTGCCGACGGTCATCATGCCGCCGATCCCCTGCTTTTCCGCTATACGGCGGATAAAGAACATCCAGAGGCCAAAGAACAGAAGGACGGGAAGAACCCAGGACATGATATCCCGGATGAAGGTGCTCTGGACGATGCCGGTAAACTTGACGTCGTATTTGGTCAGCTCTTCGGCCAGCGGAATGTCGACGCGAGTCGTGACAAAGTATTGCTTGCCGTCTTTGAGAGGCTCCTTGAACTTGCCCTCTATCGTGTTTTCCTTGATCGAAATCTCTTCGATCTTCTTGGCTTTGAGATATTGCTCAAACTGGCTGTAGGGGATCGCTTCAACGGTCTTGTAAGTCGTCCACCAACTTTGGAACATCAGCACCAGCATCATGGCGATAAAGGCGTACCAGAGATTGATCTGATGTTTTTTGTCCATGGAAAAGACGTCCCGTACGTGGTCTGAGCAAGCCGCCATTGGGACGATTTGCAAGGTGGCTGTCAAGGCGAGGGATCAACCAGAAGAGTTAGCTGGTAGCATCAATCTGTCGTGTGGACATCTTGGTGCGGAAGGAAGAAGCGCTTGAGCGCGCGAGGAAGATTACCGGGATAAGACCCACAAGAACTATGGCGAGAGAGGGAAGGGCGGCTTCTTCGAAGGCTTCCCGCGATGCTGCCTCGAACACGGTTGTTGCCAGCGTTTCGAAGTTGAACGGACGCAGCAAGATGGTCGCCGGCAGTTCCTTCATGCAGTCGACAAAGCTTAGAAGGGCCGCAGACAGCAACACCGGTTTCAGGATGGGCAGGTGAACTTGCGTAAGGGTCTGACCGGTATTGCGCCCGAGTGTCCGCGCTGCCATGTCGAGGTGAGGTGTTATTCTCCCGAAGCCGCCCTCCACCTGACCATAGGAAACGGCGAGGAACCTCACGACGTAGGCATAGACCAGGCCGGTACCGCTACCGAGCAGGAGCAGACCCGTGTTGAGGCCAAACCAGCTCTCCATCCGCGCATCAAGGAAATTGTCGAATCCGGCCAGCGGAATGAGAATCCCGATCGCGAGAACCGTACCGGGAATGGCATAGCCGATGGAGGCGAGGCGCACGGCAATCTTGAGTGGTCCTCTGCTGTTGATCCGAAGTGCGTAGGCAAGCGCGATTGAAATGACAACGGTTAGCAGGGCCGCGATGGAAGCAAGATAGAAACTGTTCCAGATCGCCTGGAGGAACCCGGACGCAAAAACGTCGTTCAGTCGACGGCTCGCTCGATCCGCTAGCAAAAGACCCGGAACAACGAACCCGACAAGGATCGGTGTGAGACAAAGACCAAGTGCGAGAACGGATTGCCAGCCGCTCAGGTCGAAGCGGGTTGGCGGCCTGTGCTTTGATCCTCCCCCTGCGTCAAAGCGCTGCTTCCGGCGGCCGAAACGTTCTAGCCACAACAGAAGGAACACCATTGCCAGCATGGCCAGCGCAAGCTGTGCGGCTCCTCCAAGGCTGGAGCGGTTCAGCCAGGTATCATAAACGGAAAAGGTCAGCGTCTTTACGCCGAAGAATGTAACGGCGCCAATATCATTGAGACACTCCATCAGGGCCAGGGACACGCCTATCGCAATCGCAGGCCGTGCAAGGGGCAGGGCGACACGAAAGAAAAGGCCGTAGGGCGATGCGCCCAGCGTTCGCGAAACATCCAGCGTCGATGACGATTGAATAAGAAAGCTGGCTCGGGTCGTGAGATAGACGTACGGATAGAGAACCGCACCCATCACGAAAATGGCGCCACCCAGCGACCGGATTTCCGGAAACCAGTAATCCCGCGATGTCTTGAAGCCGAAAATGTCCCGGATCAGGCTCTGAACGGGACCAGTGTAGTCCAGCACCTCGACATAGGCGAATGCGACGATATAGGTCGGAACGGCAAGCGGTACCAGAAGCGCCCAGTCGGCAATCCTGCGTCCGGGAAAGTTGCACATGGTAACAAGCCAGGCGGTCAGCACGCCGGTTACACAAGTCGTCAGTCCGACGCCCAGCATCAGCAGCAGCGTTGTCTTTAACGATCCGGGCAGAACGGTTGTCAGCAGATGACCCCAGATGTCACCAGTTGGCGTGATGGCGATCCAGACAATGGCTCCGAGTGGCAGCAGAACCATTGCTGCGATGACAAGGGCTGCGACTAGCCAGAAACGGTCGGTGATGGAGTGTGTGGGCGTGCGCAGCAAAGCAGTTCTTTATTGTTCGTAATGGTTCGCAGGAAGCTCTAAAGGTAAACCTTCCAAAATGCAAAAAAGCGCCGTGAAGCACGGCGCTTTTTGATTTCTGTCGTCAGGGTTGGTCAGGAGGCCGGGCCGTTGTCGAACCCGACCTTGTCGACCAGTTCACTGGCCGTCTTGCGGTTCTTGGCAATATCGGCAAGCGAAAGGTCGTCCGGCGTCAGCTCACCCCAGCTTTGAACTCGCTCGGAAACTTCCACACCCGGTGTCACCGGATATTCGAAATTGGTTTCCGCATAAATTTGCTGCGCGTTGCTGGAAGACAGGAATTCGATCAATTTTACGGCGTTGTCCTTGTTTGGTGCATTTTTCGCCAGAACAATGCCTGCCAGATTTACGTGTGTGCCACGCGCGTCGGCATTCGGGAACAGGATGCGCACCGAGTTGGCCCACTCTTTCTGTTCCGGCTCTTTGTCGTTCGTTTCCATCTTGCCCATGTAATAGGTGTTGCCGATGGCGATATCACATTCGCCGGCAAAGATTGCCTTCACCTGTGCACGGTCGTTGCCGGCCGGCTTGCGGGCCAGGTTTTCGCGCACACCTGCCAGCCACTCTTCGGTTTTTTCGGCACCGTGATGGGCGACCATCGATGCGATCAGGCCGATGGTATAGACGTGCTGTCCGGATCTTGTGCAGAGGCGGCCTTTCCATTTCGGATCGGCGAGATCTTCATAGGTAATGGTGTCCTGGTCGACACGATCCTTCGACGCATAAACAACGCGTGCACGATTTGTCAGTCCGATCCAGTGGCCTTCCGGATCACGGAACTGCGCGGGAATATTGCCGTCGACGACGTCGGAGACAACCGGCTGCGTGATACCGAGCTGCTTGGCGCCGTCCAGACGGCCGATATCAACGGTCAGAAGCACGTCGGCAGGGGAATTGTCGCCCTCCGCGGCAATGCGCTCGCCAAGGCCCTTGGAGGCAAAAACAACGTTGGTCTTGATACCTGTGTCAGCGGTAAAGGCATCCAGTAACGGCTGGATCAGAAACGGCTGGCGGTAGGAATAGATATTCACTTCCCCGTCGGCAAGAGCCGGTGCTGCAGCAAAGGCTGCGGTGGTCAGGGCAAGGGCACCTGTCAGGGTGCGGAAGGTCGAACGCATATAACTCTCCCAGAGATCCGATTGATTTGTTGTTGTCGCCAAAAGCGGAAGCGATTGCTCAGGAATATGTCTCCGAGGCGCGCGTAAGTCAATAAACTTAATAAAATCAATAGTTTAGAATTGTTCAAAACTAACTGGAATTTTACATTCCACAATTTAAGCAAAAATCAGTGATAAAACAGGAGTTTATTCCTCTACTTTTTAGTCGAAAAGCACTCGAGGTCGAGGAATCTGGGGCGATCACGAAACCGTGAACAGATGCTCGGCCCACGCTGCATGAGGCGTCCAGTACCCACGCGCCCGCCATCTGGCAGGCGCGAGATCGCCTTGAAGGATCGAGTTCCGGCCGGATCTACTCCGACAGGACCCGCTGTGTTGGAAAGACAATTTCAACAAGCGTTCCCTGATCCGGCGTGGAATCGATGTGAAAGCTCGCCCGGTTCGCTTCGACCAGCGCCTTGGTCAGTGGCAGACCCAGTCCCGTTCCCCCACCCCGGCTTGCAGTGTGCAGTTGCCGGAACGGTTCCAGGGCAGCAGCCAGCTGTTTCGCGGTCATTCCGGTACCTGTATCGCGTACCCTGAGCGCAACTTCGCCGTTGCTTTCAAGCGCGGTTGACAGGATCACCTGGCCTCCGGACTTGTTGTACTTGATGCCGTTGGACAACAGGTTCAGCACGATCTGGCGCAGCGAGCGCGGATCGGCGACAATATCGGGAACGGATTCCGGCAGGCTTGCCCGGATGATCACCCTCTCCCGGTTGGCCTGGGGCTGCATCAGGGCGACACATTCGTTGATGACTTCATTTGTCGAGACGGCCGAGAATTTGAGATCGAGCTTTCCGGCTTCGATTTTCGAAAGATCAAGGAGGTCATTGATCAGGCTCATAATGTGCGAACCGGACGTCCGGATGTCCTTCAGATAGTCCTTGTAACGGTCGTTGCCGATCGCTCCGAACCGTTCCTCCATCATCACTTCCGAAAATCCGATGATCGCATTAAGCGGCGTTCTGATCTCATGGCTGATCTTGGCCAGGAAGTCGGACTTCTGAGAGCTGGCATTTTCGGCTTGCCGCTTGGCCTGCGTCAGCTCTTCCTCTGCGGTCTTCCACTGGGTGATGTCGCGCAACACCGCGCAGAATTTCGCTTCATCCTTGCTGCTGGTGATCCGCCCCATGGTCATGAAAAGCGGGATCAACCCACCCGTGGGCACCTGACCGAGCACTTCTCGTCCGTCATTCAATATGCTGGCGACCCCATTGCGGGACAGGCCGTCAAGGTAGTCGCTCGCGGCCCGATGGCTTTCCGGCGCCAGAAACTCGATAAAGGGAGCACCTATCATGTCTGCACGGTTGGCGCTGAAAAGAGCTTCCGCGGATCCGTTGACTTTTACGATCGTTCCATGCCGGTCAAGGACAAGGACGCCGTCGGTGGCGGTCTCCAGAATGGTATCCAGCTCGGCAATCTGGTCGTGGGCATTGTCGAGCTCGGCCCGGACACCTGCAAAGAAATTCGGCGATGCAGGAGCAACGGTCGGGGGTATCTGCTTCTGTTGGCGTTCGCTGATCGAAATCATCAACCCGCGGGTACCGTTCCACGGCACCGAGTGCATATGCGCATCAACGGTAAGGACACCGCCATCTGCGACACGCATCTTCATGGCTTCGTCGATTTCATCATCGATCCCGATTCCATCCCCCAGCTCATCGGTGTCATCGATGAACAGGGCTTCCAGGCCTCCGGCTTCTGACAGGGCCGCAATGGAAGTGTAACCAAGCATCTTCAGAAGCGCCTTGTTGGCGTAGAGCACTTCGCGGTCGTGAACGATCGAAATGCCGATCGGCAACCGGTCGAGCAGACTTGGATCGATCGGACCTGCCTCTGGAACATCAGGCGGCAAGTCCTCGAGCGCTTCTTCTTCCGGATCCGGAGCTTCAAATTCCTCCATGTCGCCTTCCAGCCGAGCACCGAGCGCTTCCGCTATCTTGCGGAATGCCTGTCTCTCCGGACGCGACAGTGATGAAGTGTCGACGGGGACGACGCGCGGACGGGCAGTTGCGAGTGGAATGACCTCACCGCTCTTTCTCTCCGGTTCCGCCGGTGGAGATGCGTCTGCTTCGGCCGCCCGGTCTTCCTGTTCGAATGCGGCGGTCTCTTCAAAGAATTCGCGCTCTTCCTCGGCAGCCGGATCTTCTTCTTCGCTGTTTGGAGAAGCGTCGTCACCGGTCTCTTCGTCAAGGCTGACGCTCTCGGAAGGCTCGTCGCTTACAAGATCTTCTGTTTCGGAGACGTCATCTGCCTGGTCGCCGGTGTTCGGTTCGGTCGCAATAGTCTCCTCAACAGCTTCCTCGGCATCGGGCGCGGTACCGGCGCGCACGTCCGACCCTTCATCAAAAAGATCCGGAGACCGTTTTTCAGCCGGTTTGTAAGACTTCGCCAGCGTTTTCACAGCGCTCTCGATCTCGGAGGGTTTCAGTTCAGCCGGACCTGCGATCCCGACGGGCTCTTCAGCTGCAGTATTTTCTGGGAGCGCCTCTGTCTTCTCAGCTTCTTCTTCCGCACCGTCTTGAACGGCAACCTCGGCAATATAGGTGCCGTTTTCGTGCTTGTAGTCTTGTTCGTCCGCAGTGGTTTCCTCACTGGTCGACAGGTCGGAGTTGATCTCGCCTGCCGTGGCAGCGGGCTCGTCATCGTCGTTCTCAGCCTGATCAGCCTCAACCGCTTCGTCCGATTGCGCTTGTGCCGTCAGCTGAACCGATACGTCCTCCGGATCGACAGGAGCAGTCTCTGCTTCCAGTTCAGAAATGTCTGCCGGGTTATCTGCGTTCTGCTCCCCGTCAGTTTCTCCGGAAAGGTTTTCTGATAGGCCTGCATCCAGCGCCGCCGCAGCGTTTTTCAGGTCTTCGGACAGGTTGAGCGCGTCAGGTGTCGCTGGTTCCGTCGTTCCGGACCCGGGCACCGCTCCGCCGGAATGCTCGTTTTCCGCTATCTTTTCTTTTGGCGACGGCACCGCACCGTCAGGGGCGGTATCCAGGGGCTTCGACCCTTTCTTGCCTTTGAACATTGCAAGAGAACCAACCAACGCAGCTGCGCTGGCGCCCAGGAATGTTCTGCCGCCGAGTGAATTCGGCTGCGCGGGTTTCAGGTCCTTCAGGTCTCCGCTTTCCGGATTTTCATTGACCGGGACGTATGTCTCTGTCGCACCCTCGTTTTCGGTTTCTTCCGACGCGTTCACTTCAGGCGATTGCGCGTCTATCTGGTCTTCCAAGGATTCGACGTCATCGACTGCGACAGGTCCCGAAGCGTCTAGGCTGGCAACTTCGTCGGATGCGTCGTCTTCGCCATCAGCTGCTGGGCTTTCAGCATCGTCATCGGCAATAGTGTCCGCGTCTGCAAGGCGGATATCCAAATCCGGATTTTCTACCTCTTCGCTTCCGGCCAGCTCGTCTTCGTCATCGGCTTCCAGCGCATCATTCATTTGCGCTTGATTTTCATCATCGCTCTGAGCCGTATCGCCATCATCAGCCGCAGTCTCGAGTGCGGCGTCGGTTTCCCGGCTGCGTGTCTGCATGTCGCCAGTGTCGGCATCTTCGCCCACTGGCTCGTCGAACACCGGGGTGGGAGCGGGCAACGGGATGAAGCCGTCGGGATCCTGAACGGCGTCAGATGTCCTGCAGACTCCGAAGCCACGATAGCCCTCAAACTTCCGGTCACGATCGAAAGCAGGAAGCGCGGCCATATCCACCGGTACGCGGAGTGCAGCACCACTCACGGGCCATGCTACGGTTTTACCGCTCCAGGTGTCGCGTCTGTCCAGCGCCCGGGCAATGTTGCCCCGCGGGTCCAGTCCAAACTTTTCTGACACCTCTTCCCAGGACGATCCGACAATATTCGTCGCATCCGGGCCCAGCACTTCGGCGAATTCGTCGGACAGGAACGTGAAGCACTGGTCAACATCCATCTTCCAGGCAAATCGCACAGGCCTCCGGCGCGGCTGGAACACGAAGCCTTCACGGACAGCAACCTGCGCGTCTGACACACCGGAAGTGGTTGCAGCCTGTTGGTCGCCGGCTTCGTCCTCTGGAGTTCCCTCCGCTTCCGTGGGGACTTCTTCGCGTGAAGTTTCATCCATTTCATCGAATTCGGCGGCCGCAGGTTCTATGGTCTGATGGCCCACTTCTCCGGGAACATGGTTGTCATGCGCGTCCGGTTGATCATCTGCGAACTCGTCGGCGTCGTTATCGGATTCAGCAACCGGCTCTGATGCTTCGGCCGGCAATTTGGGGCCCTTGTCGGTCTCAGCCGGGACGGAAGACTTTTCCAACGACTGCCCTGCGCCATCATCATTGTGGTGATCTTTATCGCCAGCGGCATCGTTTATAGATGAATGGTCGTCACCGGGATCCTGACCCGTTTCATCCAACGGACGCTCAGCGGGGTCAGCATCGGATGCAAGCGAGACAGACTGTGGAACGGGCAGGTGTTCCACGGCACCAGCCGTTGTGTCCGGTGTATCATCTTCGCTGACCGGGTCATTGCTCAAGACAACGATCCGCGGACCGGCCGGTATCTGCAGAACGCCGCCGTCATGAAAGCGGCCGTTCAGGTCGAGCGGGCCAAACAGGACCTTTTGATCCTGCGGCAGGGCAATGTCTTCCGGAACACCGTCAAGTTCACCGAATGTCTCTTTGTCATTTCCTCCGGAAATCAGGAAGACCGTCGACTTGCCGGATTTGAGAAGACTGGCGAATGCGGGAATGGGGTCCTTGGTCAGCGCAAGTCCCTTGTCGCTGCAAACGATCAGCGCCGCGGTATCGCCACCGTCCAGTTCAACCCGCTTGCACTGGCAAGTCAGAAGCATGACCCGGAGACCACGGTAGAACCTCAACCGGTCGATGCTGAATCTGTCGGTCAGGCCGGAATCGGCGATACGGGCAATGTGAGGGCGTGCAGGCGATCGTTCCAGCGCAGACAGACCCTTGAGGTCGGATACGGATTGCGCGGAAAAAAACGCCGCGCCGGCGGCATTTGACCACAGGATTTTGGCGCCATCGGCAGACCACAACCAGGCCGCTCTTGTGTCGGCTGCAAGTTGGACCAGATCATTCATGGCACTCAGTTCCAGGAATGATTGGGTCTGATTGTCCATCGTGTTGCTCCAATGGTCGGCGATACCGAGTTGCGGACGTGCGGTGCCGGGATGCCTGCTTTCGTAAACACTCTGTTAATACTAGCAAAGCTTAGCGTCGTCCACGTACAGCAAGTTTGCTAAAGGACTTACGTGAAGGCGTGGTTAATCTGTCCCCAATTGTTTGCCGGATCGCCATCTGCATGGTACGAATTTTTGGCAAGGACAGAACTTAGAAGACGCGGGCTTTTCACGCTCGCGACCCGAGGAGCGCTGACATGAGCACTGACAATACCGGTTTTGAAGTCCCCGAGCAGATGCGTGATTTTGCTGAAAAGAGCGTAGACCAGGCTCGTAAGGCGTTTGACGATTTCATGGGCGCCACCCACAAGGCTGTTTCGAACGTCGAGGACAGCGCCAGCGCTGTCCAGGCAAATGCGGCGGATGTCAACAAGAAGGCGCTGACTTATGCTGAAGAGCACGTCAATGCGGCCTTCAAGTTTGCGCAGGAACTCGTCAAGGCCGACAATGTCGAGGACATGATGAAGCTGCAGCAGAGTTATCTGCGCGGGCAAATGGAATCGCTGGGTGAACAGTCCCGTGAATTTTCCAATGCCGCGACCAAGGCCGTGCAGGACGCCGCAAAGGCCGCACAGAAAAAGTGAAGCCCGCGACCTCAAGAATGCGCAGGACACGTTCGTTCTGCGCATTGAAGGTTCACAGAACGAGCGTATGGGTACAGTGTCGAAGGCTGCACGGACACCGCGATTCCGGTGGACGGTTGCCGGCAGCAAAAGCATCCGCCAGGCTGATTGAAAGCCGCCCGAAGGCTGGAACACGAGTTCTCCCCTACGGAAGTTTATTGTGCAGTGCAAAAAAATGTTGCAATGCAGCAAGGCATGCATTATGTAGGGTCTGCGGATGACGACAGGGTCTGCCAGTTGAAGAAACGGCAGAATGAAATTTGAACCGATGATCGCATCCGAACTCTAGGAGATGAGATCATGACCGAGACCAACACGACTACCGCCAAGACGGCTTCCAAAGCACGCACTTCCAAGGCCAAGGCTGCACCGGCTGGTGTGACTTTCCCGGACTTTGAAGCTTTCGCTCTTCCGAAAATGGAAGTTCCGGCAGCGTTTCGCGAAGCCACCGAGCAAGGCATCGAAAGCGCGCGCGATACTTATGCCAAGGTAAAGACCGCTGCTGAAGACGCGACCGACCTGATGGAAGACACATTCGAAACTTCCCGCCAGGGCGTTGTCGAATTCAACCACAGGGCTGTCGACGCAGCGAAAACCAATGCAGACGCGACCTTCAACTTCATCAAGGACATCTTGTCCGTGAAGACAGTTGCCGAGGCAATCGAGCTGCAATCCACTTTTGCACGTCAGCAATTCGACGCTCTGAGCAGCCAGACCAAGGAAATGCAGGAACTGGCTACCAAGCTCGGAACCGATGTTTCCGCTCCGGTCAAGGAAGCAATGGAAAAATCCTTCAAGGGTCTGAGCGTCAACTGACCTTTCAGGACCGCATTTGCGGAACCGCAATGACCGATATGCCCGGGGTTCAGCCCCGGGCATTTTCTTTTCAACAGGCTTGTATTTTCCGAAAATACTAGCTTGCCGGTTCCAAAAAACGGCGTTAGAAGACGCCCTTGCAAAGAGCGGCCCGGACGAGTATCGTCCGCGCCATATCAAGGCCTAGGCAGACGTAGCTCAGTTGGTTAGAGCGTCGGATTGTGGCTCCGAAGGTCGGTGGTTCGAACCCACTCGTCTGTACCATCATTTCAATGACTTAGTTGTGCGAATGGATGCGATGTTGCTCTCTGGGGGGGCGCTGGGGGTACGAAAAAGATCTGCTTTAGTTTTTCTGGTTTCTAATTCCGCCTCCCCATATTCGACGAGGTTCAAATTGTTGATACGTCTAATGCGGGATCTCAAACTCGCCTTTAGCGCTCGCAAGGTCACAACAATTCTATTTTAAGCTCTCGCATCCATTAAATAACAGTTTTTGCTAGTTCCGAGTTTCACTTCACCTGATCTGTCGCTTGAAAATTCTAGCGAAAGTACGCTGCAGTCATCTCGCTCTTTGCACGATGAAACCAAATCTCCTGCTAGAAATTTTGCTTTTTCTTCTGAATCTAGCGCGGCCCAGAAACCGTCTGTCGCTAAGATGAGTTTTTGATTAGCTACAGGTGTGTAGTTACATACATCAGGGGGCATGAACTCTGTGCTCCGAAAGCTGCGTGTTAAGCGGTTTCGCAGTGGTGAACTTGCGATGTCATCAATCGGCATCTGGCATATTGCGTTGGTGAGTGTGTGTGGTTGGATGTGACTAACCAATCCTAAGGCTCCATCGCTTGCCATTGCCAAACAGTCGCCTGCATGCAGCAAGTGCGTAAGGCCATTTTTCTCAACAAATGCGATCACGAAGCTTGCAGAGCTTCTACGAAACTTAAGCGTCAATTCCCTATGGATAAAGCGAAGGCGATCAATGATCGCCTCCAAGGTGACATTGTCAAAGATGGTGAACCAGTCAACTAAACGACGCGCAATTTGGTGGGCGTATTCGCCACTGTTTTCGCCGGATGTAGAGCCGTCGAGAACTATACAGAGTATTGCGTCGTTACGGAGTCCGATGCCACACCAATCTCTGTTGTCGGGAGTGAGCAGTCCCTGTTCACTGCGCCAGCTGATCCCAATATTCATCTCAGCTTACGTCGTCACATTGTGCAAGCGCCCTTATCCGGTCGTGTGCAATCTCGACACGACCGGCTGGACCCCTGATGTTGCCTTGGAGGAAGCTATCGAAGTCGCGGTGTTCCTGTAGCTCGCGAAATTGCTGAGCGATATAGGTACGAATGTCTTGATCTGCTTCCAGTATTTCGACACACAATTCTTCACGCCCGTCTATGACTAATAGAACATCTTCGAGATCGTGGCTACCTATCGGGTCATCGTCTCCGCGCCCACGATATGCTTCGAGTTTCGTTGCGACAAAAAGTGTGGGAACCAGATGTTTGATCTCTAAGTCTTCCGCTAAATTATGTGTAACGGCTGTTTCTATACCTCTCGCGTACCAGCGATTGGAGAAACCGATAATTTTCTCATTGTCAGGCATGAAGTCTACTTTAAGTTCGCCGAGCCGCATTCGGCAGATGATTTCGTCTTCGTGAGAGTTAGTGAAGCCGATTTCACGCAAATGCTCTTGCAGCTGTACCCATTCCGCGTAACCCGCTAAATCGACTATTAGGTCCACATCATCTGTCGCTCTTACATCTTCTAGTGTAATCGGGTCAGTGATGAAGAGCGCAGTCGTGCATCCGCCAACGAATACCAACCGTTGGCGCAGATCGTCGCCAAGTGCCCTGGCAACGGTTTCGAGCATATAGAGGAGTTGCCCCTGAACCGTCATTTCTTCCGGAGCCTATCTTTGAGCCGCTCAGTTGCCAAATTTGATTCTCTCTGCTTGCCAAGTCTAATGGCGTCTACTAGGGCGAGATACTCGTACAGCCGCTTGTCGCCGCTGATGGCTTCCGGCACAGACTTGAAGAGTGGTTCAACTGAAAGTCCCCTAACTTGGCCCTTTGCATAAGCCCAGACATAAATTTCGTGTCCTGCGCTGATCAGCTGGCCTTCTAGCATCGGGGCCGCAAAGGCCGTGGGAATGCCGCGCTCGGGTGCACCTGGCTTTGCTGGGAACACAAACTTCAGTCCATGTGCTATGAACTCGTAGAGATCACGACGATTGGGCCTTGTTCGGCGATACGAGCGGTCCCTTATGGCAAGACCAGATTCAAGGCTTCTTTTGAGCGAGGCGCTTACCTCCGTCTTGCTGATACCTAAGGATGCGCCTAAACCACGAACAGAGTAAGGTTCTTCTCGACCTGAAGACCAGTCTTTGCTCTCCAGCAAACCAGACTCTTCTTGTGCTTGCAGGCTCACAAGCTTTAGCAATATGACGATATCTTGGCTTTTCATCTCACGCTCATTAAGTGTCCTTTGTCCGCGGACAGAGGACAGTAAGCTGCGAGTCGCTCACTTGTCAAACAAGACACTTGAGGTACACAAGCAGCCAAACTAGCTTCGCAAAAGGTAAAAAATGGTCGACAGGCTCAATACGTCCGACAGACCATTGCAGCCGCAAGTGCCCACTCGTTATTCATTTTTGTATTAGGGACCCTCTCTGTTTTGACAGTTCTAAGCTCCGAGAGGAAAAATCCAAAAAACTTAGGTGGGGCACTTCGCCGGACCCCCACCCCTCTTTGTGTTACCACCTCCTCCAGCGTCAATATTGAAGATTTTGGAATAAGGTTGTGATCAGAGTGGCATTATTTGTAAAATGCATGCTGGCGGTCTCTCTAGAATATACTCACTATTTCAGAAGCTAGGGCCCCAAGAACTCGGGTCACTGCGAAGGATTTATTAATCGTCATACTCCGAATTAAGTAGTTGCTGAGACCAAGATAACAGGCCTGACGCGGCTATTTCTAGTTTGGCTCCTGCAATTGGATCGATGGTCAGGCTTCCAGCAATAGTCGAGCGGCGCTGAACCATAGAGAGAACCAAGTTCCATATAATTGCCAATCTGCCATCGACACCGAAGGCGGTCCTCAGGCCTCCCGGCAATTCAACCGGTTCGCGCCATGGTTCTGACCTGAGACCCTGATTCTCCTCCAGTTTTGTGAAGAGTCCGTTTGAAGCAGGAGACGGTTGGAATGAAGCGTTTACGGTTCACAGAAGAACAGATCATCGGCATCTTGCGGGAGCAGGAGAGCGGGCAAAAGACAGCCGATGTTTGCAGGCGGCACGGGATCTCGGAAGCCACCTTTTACAAATACAAGGCCAAGTTTGGCGGCATGGATGTATCCGATGCCCGCAAGCTGAAGGCGCTTGAAGACGAGAACGCGAGGCTCAAGAAGCTTTTGGCTGAGGCCATGCTCGACAATGCCATGCTGAAGGACGTTGCTTCAAAAAAATGGTAACGTCCGGTGCAAGACGGGAAGCTGCGGCTCACCTGTGCTCCGGGCACGGCGTGAGCCAGCGTCGGGCGTGTGCGGTCTTGGCAATTGACCGGTCGAGTGTCCGGTATCGAAGCCTGCGACCGGATGATGCAGATCTGCGTGAAGCCATGAAGAAGGTTGCCGGAGAGCGCCGGCGCTTCGGCTACAGGCGTATTCACGTGATGCTGGAACGTCAGGGCATCCGAAAGAACCAGAAGAAGCTGAGGCGCCTCTATCGCGAGGAAAAGCTGCAAGTCCGTAAACGTGGTGGCCGGAAGCGAGCTTTGGGCACCAGGCGGCCGATGGTGTTGCAAGGCAGAACAAACGAGCGGTGGAGCCTGGACTTCGTGTCGGACGCCTTTACGGACGGCCGCCGCTTTCGGGTCCTGGCGGCGGTCGACGATTACAACCGCGAGCGCCTGGCGCTGGTGGCCGACACTTCATTGTCAGGTTTGCGGGTCACCCGTGAACTCGATGCGCTCATCCGTCTGAGTGGCAAACCGGGCACCGTGGTCTCTGACAACGGAACCGAGCTGATCAGCATGGTGGTTCTCAAATGGTGTCAGGGGACAGGTGTCGATTGGCATTACATCCAGCCCGGCAAGCCAATGCAGAACGGTTTCGTCGAGAGTTTCAACGTTAGCTTCAGGGATGAGTGTCTCAACGAGACGTTGTTCTCGTCGCTTTCTGAAGTCCGATCCCAAATCACCGCATGGAAGGACGACTACAACCGAAACAGACCCCACTCATCCCTGGGCAATCTCACGCCCCACGTGTTCGCATTGAAAATGACATTGCACACACAGGCCGCATGAGGCCAAAAGTCAACCGAAAGACTCCGCGATAAGCCGGAAGAGAATTAGGTCTCAGATCAGAAATAGAAACCTATTTGTCGTCCTCGATATATTCAGGGCTCTTATTCCTACCTTCAGTTTTTTGCGCTTGAGCAACAGTCTTTTCTTTAGAGGACTATGTTTTGTCGGTCACTTTTGAATGTCTTCTTGTCGATACAAACAAACATGAACTACAAATCTAATCCGCAGCTGATCCTCCCCCTTTGAAGTGGTCCGCCGTTATGTTTAGGAAAACGGAGGATCCA
>NZ_CXWE01000007.1 GCF_001404515.1 Roseibium album | reverse complement strand
TCATCGATGAACGCGTACCTCACTTTGCATCCTTGGCGAAGTACGCGGTTGCCTTCCTAAGAAACACACTCGGCATCACGCATTGGCGCCAAGGAATATCCGAGCGTCTTGGCGTGCCGTTGGAGATTGGCAAGCACACGGCCTCGATGCCACTCGTCATAGGCCACTGCACCGGGATCGCGATAAGTCATGCCGATGCGCAAGGTGTTGTAGAAGAGGACAGCGATCTTGCGAGCGGTTGCCGTGACCGCCTTCTGCTTTCCGATCCGCGCTGCGAGGCGGCGATAGAACGCGCCTAACGCCGTATCACTTCGCTCGATTGTGATGGCGGCCAATCGCAGCAGTGCCGCGGCTCGACTGGAAGATCGGCTCGTCCGTGATGAGAGAAGCTTGCCACCCGAGATCTTGTTGCCTTGTACGAGGCACAGCCAAGACGTGAAGTGCTTGGCGCTCGGCCATGCCCACAGATTTGCGCCGCATTCCCCGATCAGCTTGAGCGCAAGTGAAGGACCGAGGTCATGGATTTGGGTCAGATCAACGCCGAGAACCTCATAAAGGGCGGCTCGAACATCAAAGGACGGCGCATTTACCTGCTTGGTCTTTATCCTTGACTTCGGCAGGGGCGGCAGCTGCTGTTCAGCACGAATCGTCAAGGCCGAGATGGCCGCCTCCAGCTTACGGTCGCATTCCAGCATTTTCTTTTGGTAGAAGTCATAGAGCTCCAATGACTGGGTCAGGGCGAAGATATGTTCGTCCCGGTTATTACCGACCAACGATGCGCGGATTGTCTCAACCGATGAATGACAGCGGACGTCGCGGAGGGATGCCAACACATCCGGATCCCGTTCGCCTGCCACGATGGCACGGATGATCCGCATTCCCGTTGCTCCAGTGATGTCCGAAACAACATGATGCAGTTGTAGGTTCATCTCCACCAGAGCCTTCTACATGTGCTGGATATGAGCGGCAACGTATTCCACCAGCCGCTCACGTTGCCGCAGATAGGCACGCAGCCTCGCAATAACTGCCGAAGGGCGAAAGCTACTGCGTGACAGGTCGTAGGAATGGAGCTGCCTGAGCCATCCGACATCGCTGACGTCGGTCTTTCGGCCTGGAACGTTCTTGGCATATCGGGCATTCACAAGAATGACCTCAAAGCCATGCTGTTCGAGAATCTCGAAGGTCGGGATCCAGTAGACCCCGGTAGATTCCATCGCAACGCTGGTTACACCGCAGGACTGGAACCATTCGGCAAGATCATGCAAATCCTATGTGAACGTGCCGAATGTGCGTATCGGCATATCGTCACTGTCGGGGTTCGCTGCAGCCATACGCATGGTCGAACCGATGCCGATCGCGGCAGCTCTCGGATTGACCATCTTCAGATCAGGTTGGTCGCCGGTGACGGTCTTCATCATGGTGTTCGACTTCATCGCCAATGGGACAAATTGAAGAGTTTGCATAGAGGAGGATTTTTGGCTCATCGTAGCTGATCAAGGAGCGAAGATGAGACGGAAATCCGGGCCGGAGAAAGAGCCGGCAAACAAGATGATCAAGGACATCCGCCGAGTGACGCGTCGGCGTTTTTCGGCAGAAGAGAAGATCCGGATTGTTTTGAAGGTTTACGGGGCGAAGAGAGCATCGCCGCCTTGTGCCGGCGCGAAGGTAGCGCTGAGAGCCTCTACTACAACTGGTCCAAGGAATTCCTTGAAGCGGGCAAAAAGCGGCTGGCCGGTGACACGGCCCGAGCGGCCACCAGTGATGAGGTCAAGACCCTGCGCCAGGTGTCCAGGGATCTGAAGGAGGTGGTGGCCGAACAGGCCTTGGAACTACGCCTTCTCAAAAAGAGCATGATCGGGGATGGGGGCGGCGAGGAATGAGATACCCCGCATCCGAAAAACTGGAGATCATCCGCCTTGTCGAGCAATCCCATCTTTCGGCGAAACGCACGCTGGAGACTCTGGGCATTCCCCGCTCGACATTCAATCGCTGGTACGATCGTTTCCTTGACGGTGGTGTCGCAGCTCTTGAGGATCGCAAGCCACATCCTGGTTCGGTCTGGATCCGCATCCCTGATGAGATCCGGCAACAGATTGTCGACTTTGCCTTGGAGCGGCCGGATCTATCGCCGCGCGAGTTGGCGGTGGCCTTCACCGATACAAAGGGCTACTTCGTGTCCGAATCCTCGGTTTACCGGCTTCTCAAGGTGCACGACCTGATCACCAGCCCGGCCTTTGTCGTCATTAAAGCCGCCGATGAATTCAAGGACAAGACGACCGCGCCGAACCAACTCTGGCAAACTGACTTCACCTATTTGAAGGTTCTCGGCTGGGGTTGGTTCTATCTGTCGACCATCCTGGACGACTTCTCCCGGTACATCATTGCCTGGAAGCTCTGCACCACGATGAAAGCCGGGGATGTGACCCATACGCTGGAACTGGCTCTTCAGACCTCAGGCTGCGGTAGCGCTAAGGCCAGGCAACGGCCCAGGCTCTTGTCCGACAATGGCCCGTGTTACATTGCCAGCGACTTGGCGCTCTGGCTGGAAGGTCAGAACATGGAACATACGCGTGGAGCCCCCAATCATCCCCAGACACAGGGCAAAATCGAGCGATGGCACCAGACCCTGAAAAACCGGATCCTGCTTGAAAACTACTTCTTGCCCGGGGACCTGAAACACCAAATCGAGGCCTTCGTCGACCATTATAATCACCGGCGTTATCACGAGAGCCTTGGCAATCTCACTCCGGCCGATGTCTACTTCGGACGTGGCCAGGACATCCTCAAACAACGGGAAAAGATCAAACAGGACACCATAAGAAAACGGCGCTTGCACGACCGAAAGGCAGCCGCATAATATTACTAACCTGATGAGCCAGAACCTCCTATAAATCAGGCCTCAATTTGTCCCAAAACATATGAAGTCGGACACCGATCGGTTCCGTTAAGGCCCACACCCAGGCGTCTTTTTCCATTTTTTGCCACCTGCCGAATTGGATCGATTGCCCAGGACAATTCAGTTCATGAAAGGAACAGCGTACGCCGCTTGCGTGTTGCCGCATGATTTCTCTGGACAGGCTTCAAGCAAATCCGGATGCGTAGCGACAAATGGTTTTGATGGTTCGGCAATGCTCTACCAGCAGCAAAATCCGCCATCCACCAGTAGATCGACGCCTGTGCAGAAGGAAGCTGCATCCGATAGCAGGAACACAGCCGGGCCAACCATCTCGTCAACATTTGCCATTCTGCCCATGGGTGTCTGGGCTTCGAATTCCTTTGTCTGATGCACCATCTCGGGTCGTGTGTTCATCGGAGTCGCAGTATAGCCGGGACTGATGGAATTCACCCGGATACCCTTGCCGACCCACTCCATGGCCATGGACTTCGACATCTGGATTACGCCTGCTTTCGAGGCGTTGTAGTGGACCTGGTTCAGACCCTTGTTGACGATCACGCCGGACATGGACGCTATGTTGACGATTGATCCGCCCTTGCCATGGGCGATCATCGCCCTGGCTTCGGCCTGACAGGAGAGCCAGACACCCTTCATGTTGATGTCCATGAGGGTCTGGTACTGCTCCTCTTCCATGTTCTCACATGGGTTGGCATTCGCAATTCCCGCCGCATTGAGAGCCAGATTAAGCGATCCCAGCCCGGCTTCGGTTTGCGACACTGCATCGGCAAGAGCTTTTGAGGATGTGACATCGGCCGAAATCGACAGGGACCTTCGTCCCGCTCTCGCGATGAGCTCGGCGGTTTGCGCCAATCCGTCATCCGTGCGTCGGTCGAGCAGCGCGACATCCGCACCGCATTGGGCCAACCCGATGGCAATGCGTTGTCCAATGCCGCTGCCAGCGCCTGTAACCATTGCAACACTGCCTGAAAGATCAAACAGTTTAGGCGCATTCAAATCGATGTTTTTCATAAGATACCCCAGCCACCAGGAACGACTTCAGGACATGATCAGACCGCCATCCACATTGATCGTCTGACCGGTAATGTAGTCTGCGTCTTCGCTGGCCAGAAAGGCAATGAGGCCTGCGACATCCTTGCCCTCTCCCGCCCGTTTCATGGGGATGTTCTGGACCCAGCTGGCCATCAACTCACCCGGACCGAAATCACCCATCATTTTTCCCCAGACCCGGTCATTGTAGTCCCACATGTCGGATTTGATGATGCCGGGGCAGATCGCATTGACGGTGATATTGTCGAGTGCAACTTCCTTGGCAAGGCTTTGGGTCATGCCCATCACGCCATATTTCGAAGCCGCATAGTGAGGCGTATAAATAAATCCGTCTCGGGCCTGTCCGGATGCCATGTTAATCAGCCTTCCACCGCCAGTCTTGCGCATGCGCCGGATGGCTTCCTGGCAACACAAAAATGCCCCCTTGGTGTTGACGTTGAGGTTCAAGTCCCATTCCGCCTCGGTCATGTCCTCGATTCTGGCAATGGTGATAACCCCAGCGTTTTGCACAGACACATCGATTGAGCCGAACTCACGCTCTGCGCGATCATACATCGCGACAACCGCATCGCGGTCGGTTACATCACAAAGAACGCCGACCGCCCTTGCACCCATTGCACAAAGTTCGGCTGCTGCGTCCGCGACGGCCTCTTCGACCGACCCGATCACGACATTGGCCCCTTCAGCTGCGAACCTGCCTGCAATGGCAAATCCGATACCTCTGTTGCCGCCGGTGACAACGACGGTCTTGCCCTTGAAACGTTCCATGAAGATTCCTTCGTTGATTTATGGGCCTGAGAACTAGGCCGTCGCCAGTTCCATGACGGAAACGTCGTTTGCTTCCGAATGGTCGAGGATCCCCACCTGCCGTCCGGCCGCCATGACCATGATGCGGTTGGAAACACCCAGCACTTCTTCAAGATCGGAGCTTACAACGACAACCGCGACACCTTGCGCGGCCAGGCCGTGGATCAGTTCATAAATTGAAGATCGCGCGCCGACGTCGATGCCACGGGTCGGCTCGTCGAGCAGAACGACGTCCGGATTTCGGGCGAGCCATTTTGCGATGACTATTTTCTGCTGATTGCCGCCGGACATTTCATTGGCCATCTGGCTGCCAATTCCCTTGACGCCAAATTTCCTGATGTTTTCGCTCGCGAATTTTTTCACCCGCCGGTTCGACATCCATCCGGATTTGCTGACGGATTCGAAGTTGGAGTAGGCGATGTTTTCCTGAATGGAATGATCGAGGATCACGCCTTGAAGCTTGCGGTCCTCGGGAACCAGTATAATGCCGTTGCGAATTGCCTGTCCGGGAGATTTCGGCGTTATATCTTTCCCGTTCAACTCGACGGTTCCCGTCTGAATGGGATCCGCGCCGGCTATGGAACGAACGAGCTCCGTGCGACCGGCTCCAACCAGTCCGGCGATGCCGAATATTTCGCCCTTTCGCACAGAGAAACTCACGTCCCGGAATCGGCCGGTGGGTGAGGTCAAGCCCGATACTTTCAAGACCTGGCTGTCCTCTGGTCTGGCCAGTGGCGGGAACATCTGCTCCATGCTCCGCCCGACCATCGCCTCAACTATGGTGCGGATGGGAACGTCGGCAGTATCGAATTCCTGAACTTTCTCGCCATCACGCATGACGACGATACGGTCGGCAATCTGTTTGATCTCCTCCAGCCGGTGGGAGATGTAGATGATCCCGACACCTTCCGATTTCAATCGTTCGATCTGCTCGAACAACAGCTTTGTTTCTTCACTGCCCAGCGCAGCCGTCGGCTCGTCAAGTATGAGAAGTTTCGCATTCAACGTCAGCGCCTTGGCAATCTCGATCAACTGCTGACTGGCCGTCGAAAGTCCTTCCACGGGACGGCGCGGGGAAATTTCAAGACCGAGGCGTTTCAGCCCTGCCTGTGCACGCCGATCCATTTCTCCGCGGTCAAGCCGACCTGCCTTCATGGGATATCTGCCGACAAAGATGTTCTCTGCAATCGACAGGTGCGGCAGAAGCATTAACTCCTGGTGGATCATCGCGACCCCTGCATCAATTGCGTCGCGCGGGGTGGCAGGTGCGTAAGGTGCACCCAGCCAGGTCATCTCGCCTGACGACGGAAGGATCGTCCCGGAGATGATATTCGACAAAGTAGATTTTCCAGCGCCATTTTCGCCAAGAAGCGCCACGACTTCTCCGGCTGCAACCTCCAGATTGATCCCGTGCAGAACTTCAATCGATCCAAAGGATTTATGAATGTTCCGAAGAGAAAGAACCGGATTCTTGCCGTCGATCGTCATGGCGCTGCTCATGCTAATGCCTTGTTGGCTCAAAAGGCCTTAAGGGTGCTTTTCAACAAACTTCGCAGCGTCGTCGCATGTTGTCAGCACGGCATTCGGAATCTGGCGTGCAGGCACCGACGCGTCATTTGCGACCGCAATGGCAGAGTTCACCGCCAGGACACCCATCGCCTGTGTACTTTGCGTCGCAGTCACGATGAACGGGGTGTCACACGCCACAAGTGACTCCAGCGCGGCACCGTCGCCGTCATATCCACCGACCACGATCTGATCGGCAAGGCCTGCGACCTCGACGGCCTTTGCAGCGCCCATGGCCAGGCCGTCAGCCTGACCAAAGATGATGCTGATATCAGGATTTGCCTGCAACATGTTCTGGGCAATCTGAAAGCCCTCGTCCGGTGACCACTGCTGGCTCCACTGCTGAGCAACAAGTTCGACGCCAGGATTCTCGTCGATGGCCATCTTGCAGCCCTCGAAACGCTGAACCTCGGGAGTCGTTCCTTTCTGGCCATGGATAACGACCATTTTTCCCTTGCCTTCAGCCAGGCCGATAATGTGATCGCAAACCTGGTACGCGGACAGAACGTTCTCGCCATAAATGACCGTATCACCGGGAGCGCCTTCAGGCTCACGGTCAACGTTGATGACAGGAATACCCTCCGCGCGCGCAAGACGGGTCGGAACAGCAGCCGCCGCCGCCCCGGCAGGAATGTAGATGAACGCATCAATTCCTTGCGTGAGCAAATCCTGAACCTGGCTCACCTGTGTGGCGGTATCGTTCTTGGCATCAACAACGATAACTTCAATACCGAGCTTGCCGGCATAGCCCTCCACGCCGAGCTTGATCTGGTTGAAGAAGTCAGCCTGCAGGTTGGGAACTGCAAGACCTATCTTCTTGATGCCGACACCTTCTGCCGAGGCGGTTCCTGCTGCAGCAACGAGCGCTGCCGCCGCAATCATGCTTTTAAATGCGGTTTTCATAGAATTCCTGCTCCTCCGTTGGTGGCCCGTTTTGTCTTATGGACCTATTACAAACCCGATAGACGGGCCTTCCTCGCGAGGCCGAAGCCCCTGTCTTATTTGTTTCTGTGCTTGAATGTCTCTGCCGCGACCGCGAGCACGATGACCAGGCCGATAATCACGGCTTGCAAAAACGGTGATACGCTCAAGAGATTCAGCCCGTTTCTGAGAACGCCTATGATCAAGACACCGATGATCGTGCCCCCGACACCACCGGTGCCACCGGCAAGGCTCGTTCCACCAATGACGACGGCCGCGATTGCGTCGAGTTCGTATGCGACGCCTGAACTTGGCTGCACCGCGTCAAGGCGCGCTGCCAGAAGAACACCGGCGAGCCCGGAAAGCGCTGCACATGCGGTGTATGTCAGAACTGTCGCCCGCTTGACGTTGATGCCGGCAAGTCTCGCGACTTCCGGGTTCCCCCCGATGGCATAGAGCATGCGGCCACCTTCACGGTAGCGCTGGAATAGCAGCGCCACCACGAAGACGACGAGCATTACTGCAACCGTTGTCGTGAGCACACCGCCATGGCGAATGATGGCACCCATGTTGAACCATGCCGGGAAGCCGATAATCTGGGATCCGTTGGTAATCATGTTCGCCAACCCCCGTGCGATGGACATCATCGCGAGCGTTGCAATGAATGGCGGCACCTTGAATTCGGTAATCAGAAGCCCCGCCACAACTCCCACAAGCGCCGATGCGACGAGTGCACCGCCGATGGAAATGGCCATAGGCAATTCAGCTTCAACATTGAGAAATCCGAGCACCATCATCGACAGCGCAAGCACCGAGCCAACCGAAAGGTCGATCCCCGCAATCAGGATCACAAAAGTCATTCCGACAGCCATGATGCCCAGCACCGTGATCTGGTCGAGAATGTTCAGAAAATTGCGGAAGGAAAGGAAGGAGTCGGTGGCAATGGACAGGAATGCACACAGTAAAATCAGCCCGATCAACGGCCCGGTCGCACCTCCGAACGAAAACGCACCGCGTAAACCGGAAGAGGCCTTGATCATCGCGCTGTTCGTGTCTTCGGTCGATTGCATCCGATCCCCATTCAGACATAGAATAATTATGCAATAATGACTTTATATCCGTAACAAATTGAAAAAAACCTGTCAAGGCAAGGGAATGGCAAAATAGCGCGGCCTCGGTTCCCTAATTGCTGCATTCACTCTTGTTGACAATCAGGAATTCTGCATATTAAATAATAGATGCATAAATATGCAGAGGATAGCATGAGTCCCGAAGAACTTCGCAAAATTGCAAACTGGATCCGCAAACGTGATCTGCAGGCTGTCTACGAAGCCGGTGCCGGGCATATTGGCGGAGAGATGTCGGTGACAGACCTGCTCACCGCACTGTATTTTCACACCATGTCGGTCAATCCGGATGCACCGCTGGATCCACAACGGGACAGACTTGTATTGAGCAAGGGTCACACCGCACTTGCGCTCTATGTCACGCTGGCGAAAAAAGGATTTATCCCGGAAAGCGAGATTGCGACATTCCTGAAACCTCACTCACGGCTGAACGGTCATCCGAACCGGACCAAGGTACCCGGAGTTGAAACAAACACTGGGCCGCTGGGTCATGGACTGCCCGTTGCAGTCGGAATGGCGAAAGCTGCGCAGCTGAACGGTGACAGCTGGCGGGTATTCGTGATCACCGGTGACGGGGAAATGCAGGAGGGCTCCAATTGGGAAGCCATCATGGCAGCCGCCCAGTTCAAACTGGACAACCTGACGCTGATCATCGATCACAACCGGCTGCAGCAGGGTGCCAGAGTGGCCGATACCAACAATCTTGCGCCGATTGCTCCGAAAGTTGAGGCCTTTGGCTGGATGGTTGAGGAAATAGATGGCCACGACATGAAGCAGATCTGCAAGGCACTGGCACCGGAAACAACAGAAACTGGCAAACCAAAATGTGTCGTGGCCCACACCAACAAGGGACAGGGCATTTCATTCATGACGGACAATGTGGCCTGGCACCACAAGGTTCCCAATGAGGAACAATTCCGCCAGGGCATGAGCGAGCTGGAAAAGGCGCTGTCATGAGTGCTCCGATTGAAACCTCCAAACTGCACGACTGCCGCGATGCATTTGTATCGACACTGGAAGCTCTGGGAGAGGCGGACAACAATATTGTTGCCGTTTGCAATGATTCCGTCGGCTCTTCCAAACTGGGCAATTTCAGGGACAAGTTTCCGGACCGGCTGATCAATGTCGGTATCGCAGAGCAGAACATGGTTGGTGTTGGCGCCGGCCTTGCCAACGGTGGCAAGACGCCTTTCGTTTGCGGTGCCTCACCGTTCCTGACCGGCCGCGCGCTGGAACAGATCAAAGCGGATGTGGCCTATTCGGAAGCCAACGTCAAACTCGTGGGCATCAGCGCCGGCATGGCCTATGGAGAATTGGGCGCAACGCACCATTCGATAGAAGATTTCGCATGGATACGCGCCCTGCCGAATGTACCGGTGATTGCCCCGGCGGACCGCATTGAAACCGCCGCTGCGGTGAAATGGGCGGCAGAAAATGAAGGGCCCTGCTTTCTGAGACTCAGCAGGGTCGGGGTTCCTGATCTGTTACCGGCCGGCCATGTGTTTGAACCCGGCAAGGCGAACAGGCTGCGCGAGGGTGGTGATGTCACCCTGATTGCCAATGGTGTCCTGGCACACCGTGCCTTGAACGCAGCACAGTTGCTGGCGGACCATGGAATTTCCTGCAGAGTGATAAACATGGCCTGCGTCCGCCCTATCGACACCGATGAAATTATCGCAGCCGCATCGGAAACAGGTGCGATCCTGACATGTGAGGAGCACACTATCTTCGGCGGCCTCGGGAGTGCTGTCGCGGAAGTTGTCGTTGACCATCACCCGGTCCCAATGAAACGGTTGGGTGTCCCCGGTGTCTTCGCTCCCACGGGGTCCGCAAATTTCCTGCTCGACGAATTCGGGATGGCTGCGGAAAGTATTGCAGACAGCGCCAGGGAGTTGTTGCGCCGAAAAGGATAACAGATGGCACGCCAGGTGATTCTTGCAATCGATGAAGGTACGACGAATTCGAAGGCGATCTTGATTGATGAGAACGGCAGCATCATCGCGAGCGGATCCGCGCCTGTTCCTATCGAACATCCAAAACCGGGCTGGGTGCAACAAGACGCCAATGCGATATGGCAGGCGACACAACAGGCTGTCACGAGTTGCCTGAACAAGGCGCCCGACGCTGAAGTCACAGCCCTGGGCATTTCAAACCAGCGTGAATCCATCCTGGCCTGGGACAAGAGAACCGGTGAGCCCATCGGGCCCGTCATCACGTGGCAATGCCGCCGCACGGCGGAGGAATGTGACCAGTTGAAAGCCGACGGGCACGAGGCAAACGTGATCACCCGAACCGGCTTGCCTCTTGATCCGCTCTTCCCCCCCACCAAGGCGGCCTGGTTGCTACGGCATTATCCATCCGCGGATAGGGAAACCTGTATCGGCACTGTCGACAGCTGGTTGATCTGGAAGTTTTCCGGAGGCGCGCTCCACGTCACCGACAGTTCCAACGCTGCCCGGACACAATTGTACAATCTGGCCGAGGCACGATGGGATCCTGCATTGTGTGACTTGTTTGGCATCGATCAGGACATGTTGCCGGCAGTGCATGACTCGTCCCATGTCTTCGGGAAAACACAAGGCGCTGAAGTCATCCCGGACGGCATTCCAATCGCCTCGGCGATCGGGGATTCCCATGCTGCCCTGTTCGGTCATGGAGCGTTTGCCATCGGCGATGGAAAAATAACCTTCGGTACCGGGTCGTCCGTAATGACTACGGTGTCGGAATTTCTTGCTCCGCCACAAGGCATTACGACAACAATCGCATGGTCGATCAACAAGCTCCCAACCTTCGCCTTTGAAGGCAACATCCTGGTGAGTGCGTCGATCCTGCCCTGGACGGCAGAACTCCTGGGCCTGAAAAGCGTCGATGAGTTGCTGGATCTTGCTGCAACCGTCTCTGATACGAAGGAAGTTGTGCTGGTGCCGGCCCATGTGGGACTGGGCTCGCCCCACTGGGATTCGCATGCACGAGGGCTGATCAGCGGACTGTCGTTTGCGGCCGGCCGGGAACATGTGGCATTGGCCGCCGTCCAGAGCATGGCCTTTCAGGTCTGCGATGTCCTTGCAATCATGGAAGACACGTCCAGCAACATTGGACACCTTTATGTCGACGGAGGACCAAGCGGAAATCCCTTCCTGATGCAAATCGTGGCCGACCTGACAAAACGGCCGGTCCTGCCGGGCACCGATACCGAGCTTTCCGCACTGGGAGCCGCCTATCTGGCGGGCCTGGCGACTGGATTCTGGCCCGATATCGACGCGATTTCAAAACTCCCTCGTCACAAGGCGGAGATTCCGCCCCGCATGCCACCGGGCGACTGCGACGCGCTTATCGCGATGTGGAGAAACGCGATTGCCCGCAGCACTCTTAGAGTGTAGTGAATATTTATTCAAAACTGACTGCAGGAAACAACAGATGTCCCGACTAAATGAGCTTCGCATGATATCCCGCGTCGCTCAGATGTATCATGTCGAAGGTCAGCGTCAGGCCGCGATTGCCTCGCATCTGCGGATCTCGCAAGCTACGGTCTCCCGCATGCTGAAACGGGCGCAGGAAGAGGAAATCGTCCGCACAACGGTTGTTTCTCCGTCAGGTACATATGGTGACCTCGAGGCACAGCTCAGGGCGGACTTTGATCTGTCCGAAGCGTTCGTTGTTGAATGTTCGGAAGACCGTGATGGCGCGATCATGTCCCGAATTGGCGAGGCGGCTGCGCATTTTCTGGAAGCCACGCTCCAGACCGGCGAAATCATTGGTGTTTCCAGCTGGTCCGAAACCATTTTGAAAATGGTCGACAACATTCATCCCATGAAAAACGGCAAGGCCCGCTACGTGGTTCAGACCATGGGCGGTGTCGGGGATCCAAGGGTACAGGCCCATGCCAATCAGTTGACAACACGGCTGGCAAGGCTGACGGGCGCAGAAGCGCATCTTCTGAACACCCCCGGTGTTGCCCAGTCGAGGGAGGCCAAGCTTGTCCTTTTGAGCGATCCTTATGTGCGCGAAACCATGGATCTGTTCAGGAAACTCAGCCTGACCATTGTCGGCATCGGTTCGATTGAACCCTCAACCATGCTTGCGCGCAGCGGTAACGTGTTTTCATCGCGTGAATTGACGGAGGTAAAGGAAGCCGGTGGCGTGGGAGAAATCAGCCTGCGTTTCTTTGATGCCGACGGAAACTACGTGAAAACACCCCTGGATCAACGTGTCATCGGGATGACCCTGGAGGAGCATTCGGAAGTTGACCGTGTTATCGCGCTTGCTGGCGGACAATCCAAGACCAGGGCGATCCGCGCCGCATTGAAAACGGGCGTCATCGATATTCTCATCACCGACAAGTTCACCGCCCGGCGACTGGTCGGGTCCGAACCCTGATATTGCCGCCGGCTCGCGAAGGGCGGATTTTATCATTGCCCGGAAACTCAAACATGCAGCGGAACAAGGTCAGGCTGTCAACGCTCGGCTATGCGAACCTTCGCTGTCGGCATTGTACATTCACAAGATCTGCTGACACGTTCGCATAAACGTCGCTCTCGGGCTTTTGCCGCCGGAGGGGAATATCACCTAGCCTGAGAAAGAAGACCGCGGGCAAACAAGGGCATACCAGCCACCCGCACCGGACTTGCCCCTGGCTTCACCAGCCTATCCAATACAGGAAAGGACATCATTGAGTGTCCTTCCTCCGAACAAGTCCATCATCCTGCAATTCCGGCTGTCCTTCGCCTCGAATTTCGAAGCAGATCATAGTCGGCAGTTTCGTGTCTTGAATCCGGCACGCGTGCAGCCCGCTGGTGTTCTCCAGGTCAATGAGAGCGGAGAACCGTTTAACGCGGAGAAGGCACCAGATCGGTACACGTTGTATCCGCATGATGCCGGTTTGTGGAGCGGACACGGTGCTGATTAAATGAGTTACCGGAACCGGACGATGTACACTGATGTACACTGCGGATGACCCACAAGATCATGTTTCACGAATTGCTGAAAACGAAGCCCTTTGCGCTGCACTGGGCTTGCAAGACAAGACAGCAAGGTCACACACTACGATGACCACAACGCCTTGATCAGGCTTAAGTATTTGGCGGGAAACACTCTTGAAGAGTGATGGTGCCCAGGAGAGGACTCGAACCTCCACGCCCATAAGGGCACTAGCACCTGAAGCTAGCGCGTCTACCAGTTCCGCCACCTGGGCTGTGAGGGCGGCTTGTAAGGGCCGTACCCCTGCTTGTCAATCGGCAAGTGCGACTTTTTTTGATCATTCACAAGGAGCCCTTCACACCCGGCGCACAAAGGTCTAAGTAACTTCGTAAGGAGCGCGGTTTCTTCTCTTGCCCGCCCCATTCAGGATGCGACAGAAGGCATTGCAGGATGTCCACACCACTTAATGGCAAACTCGTCACGGTCTTCGGCGGATCAGGCTTTCTTGGCCGTCATATCGTTCAGGCACTCGCACGGCGCGGGTACTGCGTTCGAGCCGCGGTTCGGCGTCCGGATCTGGCAACACATCTGCAGCCGCTCGGCGCGCCCGGACAGATCATGCCGGTTCAGGCAAATCTGCGCTATCGCTGGTCGGTCGACCGCGCGATCATCGGCGCGGATGCCGTTGTCAATGCCGTCGGCATCCTGGCGCCGACGGGAAGCCAGACATTCGATGCCGTTCAGGGCTTCGGGCCCAGGGCTATCGCGGAAGCCGCGCGCGGGGCAGGACTTTCCGCAATCACCCACGTTTCGGCAATCGGGGCGAACAGCGACAGCAGTTCGGCTTATGCACGCACCAAAGCCGCCGGCGAAGCCGGCGTTCTGGAAACGTTGGCCGACAGCGTCATCCTGCGCCCTTCGATCGTGTTCGGTCCGGAAGATGATTTCTTCAACCAGTTCGCCGAAATGGCCCGGTTCTCCCCGGCCCTTCCGCTGATCGGTGGCGGCGTCACCAAGTTTCAGCCGGTCTATGTGTGCGATGTCGCCCAAGCCGTCGCACAGGCCGTAGACGGTCAACTCCAGTCTGGAGGGATCTACGAACTCGGCGGCCCTGAAATCAAAAGCTTCAGGGATTGCCTGGAAGAGATGCTCGAGATCACGCGACGCTCTCGCGCGCTGCTGCCGATCCCGTTCCCTGTTGCCAGTGCTATGGGAAAAGTCATGCAGCTGCTTCCCGGTGCGCCGCTCACGGCGGACCAGGTGGAATTGCTCAAGACTGACAATGTCGTTTCCGACACCGCGAAGTCAGAAGGCCGTACCCTGGAAGGTATCGGCATCGACCCGGCAAATCTGGCAAGCATTTTGCCGACCTACCTGGAGCGCTTCCGCGAGCACGGACAGTACGACGCGCATCGCGCCGTCTGATTTCAGCTTTGATCTGAAGTCAAAGGCGGGGTTCACCCGCCTTTATTCGTTGTGGCCTCACGTTGCCGCATCGGCAGATATCGCATACGCTCTTTCAGGTTAGGGGGAGCTGATGTCGTTTTTCGCCAAAGTAACAATGCTCTTTGTCGTCTTTGTCGATCTTCTGGGGCAAGGGTTGGTGTTTCCGATCCTCAACAGCCTGATCATGGAACCCGGCACATCGATGCTGGCCAAAGACACGACGGACGCGACGCGGCATTTCAACTACGGCCTGATCATCGGCATTTTCTTTCTCTGCTGGTTTTTCGGAGCACCCTACATATCCAAGCTTTCGGACGTGATCGGGCGGAAAAACGCCATCCTTATATGCCTGTTCGGCGCCCTTGGCGGCTACGCGCTGACTATTGCAGCGCTTTATCTCAACAGCTTTCTACTGCTCATTCTCGGTCGTGCCATTACCGGCCTGACAGCCGGTAACCAGCCAATTGCACAGGCCGCAATGATCGACGGCAGTGTAGATGACGAAGACCGGAACAGGAACATGGGCTATATCATCACCGGTGTCAGTTTCGGGCTGGTCGGTGGTCCGATCATCGGCGGTATCCTGTCCGACCCAACCATTCTGGGAAGCGTGGCGAGTGTCAAACTCCCTTTCTATGCCTGCTTCGTACTGGTTTTGATTGCGATCTTCCTGGTCCTCACCTGTTTCAAGGACCAGCACGACAAGGTCGCGGAACGGCAACCGTTCGTTTTCCGCCCTGCGGAAATTTTCGAGCTTTTGTGGCAGATCAAGAACTATCCGATTGTGGTGCGGTTGACGGTGGTCTTCTTCTTCTTCCACATCGCCAACCTGTCCTTTTACATTTTCGTGGACAATTACCTGACCAGCAAATTCGGTTACGGCACTTTCGGCGGCAGCATGGTGATGCTGACAATCGGCGTCGCGCTTGCCTTTTCGAGCACTTTTCTGGTCGTACCTGCGCAAAAGCGTTTCAGCAAGGAAGCCATCCTCGGAACAACCTTCGTGGTATGGGCCGTTTCTGCCGGTGCGTTTGTGGCATCTCCGGTCGCAATCCTGACCTTCATCCCGGTTTTCTGTTTTTACTTCGTCTTCGGCATCGCCTATCCGACATTTCTCGGACTTTATTCAGCAGCTGTAGGCGACGAAGAACAGGGCTGGGTAATGGGCGTCACCATTGCAATCTTCACACTGGTCGCCGGTGTCATTTCATTGCTTGGAGGGGAACTGATCGGCCTCGATCTGGACATTCCCTTCTTTGGTGTGATCGCTGCCGCGATCATTGCCCTGGTGGTCATGTTCCTTGCCTGGAACAAACCGGAAATCAAGACGCTAACGCGCGTATCCGGCGGCTGACATCTCGATGGCAGCCGCCGGAATTGTTCATTTCCAGAGCTTTGCGCCATACCTGTTCTGATGCAATTCTCTGTAGCCTTGTCCGGTCCGCATGAGGCCAATGTCCTTCAACTCCTCTTCATTCAGATGAGAAAGGGCACGGGCAGTTGCCCGGCGGCGAAAATACCTGCGGAGCTCGTCGGCACATATACGAAGAGCGGTGAACACAATGCTGCGGCTCTGCGCACGGCTGCGGAATACGGTGTCAATCTCATAGCTCATCTCTCATCTCCTCGGGGATCATGTCCGCCGTTTGCCGGCGACAAGGAGACAATGACAGGGCAATCCTGACAGCTGTGAGTCAGGTTTGATCTCGTTCTGTTCCCGGGATATGATTTTTTTTCCGATTAACCCTCTCAGGGCTATTTTTCATGAACCCGATTGAACGCGCGCTCGGCATTCTCCTGCTGCTGACCGGAGGCAAGCTTGTCTCGGCAACGGTGCTTGCCGAACGCTTCCAGGTGTCGCTTCGCACAGTCTACCGGGATATCGACCGGCTGATTGCTCTCGGCGTTCCCGTTGATGCAGAGCGCGGAGCAGAAGGAGGCTACCGGTTGGCGAGCGGATATCTGCAGCCTCCCGTCGCGCTTACGCGCAACGAAACGGCAGCGTTGCTGGCAGCGATGGCACTTGTGCGCAGCAGCAGGACAGTTCCCCTAGCCGACGACCTGACATCGGCCGAAAAGAAGCTGCTTGCCTCTTTGCCGAAGTCCGTTCACGGACTGCTGAAGGAAGCCGACCGGATCGTCGGGATCGAGCCCATACCGCCCGACATTTTTCACTCGGGCACAAAGGCCGAACCGACGGAAGACTGGCAACGGGCTCTCGACGGATTCATGTCCGGCATCCTGGACAGCAAGCGCGTCCGGTTCGAGCATGTCAATCCATCCCGCAATTCGGCCAAGGGGCACGATGTGGAGCCTTATGGCGTCATGTTCGACCGGGATCTGTGGTATCTTGCGGGCCGCTGCGTCGACACCGAAATGGTGAAAGTCTACCGGGCGGACCGCGTGCGCGATCTGGAAATCAGCGGCTTGTTCTTCCGGCCCGACAAGAACTTTTCCATCAAGACCATGCTCGGCGGTGCATGGCTTTCCCAGGCCATGCGCCGGTGGGAACAGGAAGAGGAAATCGCCAAGATCCTGATCACGGCCAAGCAGGCGAAGAAACTGAGCGCGGACTGGTATTATCGCCATGCGGTTTTCACGCCTGCCGGCGAGGGAAAGATCCTTGTCAGCATTCCCAGCACCGACCGAGCCCGTATCCTGCCGCTGGTGCGCTGGCTCGGCCCGGGAGCAGAACTGTTGTCTCCTGACGCGCTACGCCTGGAACTCTCCGAGGAGTATGCCGCGTTGACCGCGCTTTATCGCGCCGGAAGCCCGGTCACGAATTCAACCTAGAAAATAAAGCCCGGCGAATCCCGCTATCCCGACAAAAATCCGCCACCAGGCGAAGGGTGCGAAACCGTGCCGCGAGACAAAGTCCAGCAAGCCCTTGACCACAAAGACACCGGAAATGAAAGATGCAACGAACCCAATCACGATAAGCGTGAGATCATCGGCCGAGAGCACGTTGCGGTTCTTGTAGAGGTCATAGGCAAACGCGCCGGCCATGGTGGGCATGGCGAGAAAGAACGAGAACTCCGCTGCCGAACGCTTGTCGGTGCCCATGAGCAACGCGCCGGCAATCGTCGCACCTGATCGCGAAACACCCGGCACCATGGCCAGGCACTGGCAGAACCCGATCTTGAGACAGAGAGACAACGGATAGTCCATGACGTTTGTGTAGCGCGGTCGCAAGGGCAACCGATCAATCCACAGCAATATTATTCCGCCGACAAGAAGCGTGGTGCAAATCAGCGCAGGCGATTCAAACAGAACCTCCTTGATGAAGCTGTGCAAGAGAACGCCGATCACCGCCGCCGGGAGGAACGCAATCAGAATGCCAAAGACAAAACGCCGGCTGGTCGCATCGCTCGGGAGCGTTACCGCCAATTTCCAGAGCCTGCCGAAATAAACCGAAAGAATCGCCAGAATCGCACCGAGTTGGATCAAAACTTCAAAAGTTTTTCCCGTGCTTTCGAAGCCCAGAAAGTGTCCCAGAAGCAAAATGTGGCCGGTGGACGAAACAGGAATAAATTCCGTCAGACCTTCGACAATTCCTAAAATAAGAGCATTTACAATCGTTTGACCGTCCATTGGATGACATATCTCCGATAGCCGCGATGAAATCTGGCCTGAACAGGCAACATTGACGACTCAGGCAAAATACCTGATCGCTGCCTATTTGCCGGACCGACAAGGCAACGTCAAACCCTTGATAACCATATATGAGGCAAACTGGAGTTCGAATTCTTAGTCTTGCCACAGTTCGGGCTCTAAACCCTTTCATGCTCACGCTCTATCATCATCCCTTTTCACCGTCGTCCCGGTTCGTGCGCCTCATCCTGAGCGAGTACGGCGCGGCGTTTGAAGAACAGCATGTCGACCCCTGGGAACGGCCACAGCAACTGTTGACGCTGAACGCGGCAGGGACTGTCCCCGTACTGGTTGAAAATGAAGGTCCGGCCATCTGCGGTCCGGGACCCATCATGGAGTATCTGGACGAAACAAGGGGCTACGCGCTTTCCGACCGTCGCCTGATGCCTGACCATCCCGAAGCGCGGGCCGAAGCAAGGCGGCTGGTCGAGTGGAGCCTGACGAAATTCGACCAGGAAGTCGTCGGTCATCTCGTCCGTGAACGCATCTACAAGCAGATCATGCCCAAATCCGCGGGCGGCGGCGAACCGGACTCCGCGGCCCTTCGTGTTGCCCGGGCCAACATTCATCATCATCTCAAGTATTTCGGCTACCTGGTTGCCTCGCGCCGCTGGCTGGCGGGTGATCGCCTGTCCTTTGCCGATTTTGCCCTTGCGGCCGAGCTTTCCTGCGCGGATTATCTGGGTGAAGTGTCCTGGAGCAACGAAGAAGATGTCAAAAGCTGGTATGCACGGGTAAAATCGCGTCCCGGCATGCGTCCGCTTCTGAGCGAAAAGGTGCTGGGGATGCCGCCCGCCGCATCATATGCGGATCTCGACTTTTAACAGCTGCCGACGAACTTGGACAAGAAAACCCAAAAGCTCCTGACCGCTCTTGAAGACAAGGCGCAAACCCTCGGTTTTTGCGGGCTGAAAATTGCGCCCGCCGACAGTATCCCGGGCGCGGCAGACCGGCTGCAGGCCTATCTGGACAACGGCTATCACGGAACGATGGTCTGGATGAAAGAGACGGCTACCCGCCGTGCCTCCCCCCGAGCCCTGTGGCCGGACGTCAGGTCAGTGCTCATGCTGGCGATGAACTATGGGCCTGACGATACGCCTGAAAATCATCCGCTTGCACACCTGAACGACACAGGTACCGGCGGTCTTTCCGTATATGCACGCAACCGGGACTACCACGACGTCATCAAGGGCCGCTTGAAGGAACTGGCATCGTTTCTGATTTCAAGAGCCGGAGGAGGTGACGTCAAGGTTTTCGTCGATACGGCGCCGGTCATGGAAAAGCCGCTGGGCGAAGCCGCAGGTCTTGGCTGGCAGGGGAAACACACGAACCTTGTTTCCAGGGAACATGGATCCTGGTTTTTTCTTGGCTCCATTTTCACGACGCTCGACCTGCCGGCCAGCGGCCGCGAAACCGACCACTGCGGTTCGTGCAGGGCCTGCCTGGACAGTTGTCCTACGGATGCTTTCCCGGCGCCTTACCAGCTCGATGCGCGCCGTTGTATCTCCTACCTAACGATCGAACACCCAGGCCCGATCCCGCTTGAATTTCGCAAGGCAATGGGAAACCGGATTTATGGCTGCGATGATTGTCTTGCAGCCTGCCCGTGGAACAAGTTCGCGAGTGCGGCCAACGAAATCAAGCTTGTTGCCCGCAAAGACCTGAACAACCCATTGCTTGCCGACCTCCTCGACCTCGATGACGCCGATTTCCGGAAATTCTTTGCCGGATCTCCAGTGAAACGGATCGGACGCAACCGGTTCATGCGGAATGTCCTGATTGCGGCCGGAAATTCCGGCCAACGCGGTCTCCTGCCGAAAATAGACCGGCTGATGAACGATCCCGACCCGGTTGTCAGAGGCGCGGCGGTCTGGGCGTTTCGACAGCTTGCAGACGAGGGAGACGTTTCTGCCCGAAGCGCAACCAAGTTCGACACTGAAGCTGATGAAAACGTCCGCGCCGAATGGTTAGCCAATACTGGAGGTTTGTCCGCCCCGGAGTCGACCTCGTCACAAGAATGAGCCATAGTCATGGAATGGCCAGCAAGTAACAACTATATCGAAACAGACCGATTGGTTACGGTCCATTCTGATCATCCGATTTGGAGCCAAGACATTGTTTTTTAAGCCTGCATCTTCTTCCAACCCTCATCTGACCGGAAATCGTGCAAGATTTTTGACACTCAGCACCGCGATCGTCCTTCTCTCGGGTACTGCATTTGCCCAGGACACGGGCAAAGCCGCATTCGATGCCTATGTCGAAGGCCTGAACAACCTTGGCCTTGAATTTGAAAACGGAACGGTCGACTACGATGCAGGCAGTGACACTCTCACGCTAACGGACAGCAAGTTTTCTCTGAGTGGCAAGATCGAGGACTTCCCGGCGGAAGAAACGGATGTCACGGGCAATGACGGCGCGACCGACATCGATCCTTCCAAACTGGCGGATATCTCCTATTCGATCGCCATCAATTCAGGGACCGTCACCATCACGGGCCTGACGCACGAAAACAATAAATTCACCTCGACCAGCTGGATCTATTCCGACGACACCCAGATCGTGATTGAAGGTGCAGTGGAAGATGAAGGCCGGCTGAAAATGGATGGCCGTCTGGCTGGCATGAGCGCAACCAACTACGAGTTCGTGCTTCCCGATCTGCCGACGGAAGATGAAAGCCGCAAGGCAAGCCGATGGCTGCCATTCATAAAAGCAGCCTTGCTGACGTCTTATGACGAGGTGAAGGTCGACAATTCAGCCCTTACCATCGAGGCCTATGCCACTGAGGGCGACGCGGACACGCAGGTACTTTCCGGAACGGTCCAGATAGATGGATATCGCCTTGCAGGAGCACGGGATGGAAAGGTTGACGAATATTCGATCAACGGCATGACGCAGGTGATGAGGACGCTTGATGCGGCCTCCGGACAGATGCTGGCGCAAACAACCAGTCAGGGAAAGACTGTCTACAACACCATCGATCTCAACGGATTTATCAATCTCTTCGACCCCTCTGTTCCTGAAAACGGCGAAGAATGGACGCTGATCGGATCCGGGTCCGCGGTCGATTACAAATCGAGACAGGAAGTTGCCGAAGGCTTCGCAGTGCAAATGGAAGCAGAGCGAGCCACTCTTGACAACGTCACGATGATCAAGCGGGACAACAACGTCCTCAGCCTTCTTGATCAGGTCCTGAACAAACAGGCGCCCTCCCCCGAGGAATTGATCACGAACGTGTTCCAGTTCTACCGGTCCTTCGCCATTGGCGATGCCCGGGTCAGCGGGATTTCCGTAATAATTCCAATCGGCCCCGGACTGGAGTCAGCCGTCAAGATCAAGGAAGTGGCGATGACAGACATCGGGTCGGAAGGCATCGGTGAAATGATGCTGGTCGGTCTCGATGCGCCAAAACTTCCGGAAGGGGCTTCGGTCAAGCTGGACTGGGCCGCGATCGGAAACATCGAGTTTGCCGACTACACACCAATGGAAGAAATGATCGGCAAGCTGATCGCAGACCCAAATTACGGCGAGAACAACCCGCTCGAGGTTGCTCGCGCGTTCATACCGAGATCATTCGCGTATGAGGTCGAGGGTCTTGATGTCAACATTCCGGACGTCGGGCGGACCGAAATCGGCAAGGCCGAAATGACGATTTCGACGACCGTGCCTCCGATCCCGACCAGTCTGCACATCAAGAGCGACGGCATCCGGGTTCCTGTCAGTGCAATCGACGATCCGGAGGCACAGGCCCTGTTTCAGGCGCTTGGTCTCGAAACAATCGTCTGGTCAGACGAAGCCCGGCTTTACTGGGATGAAGCAACTCTGGATCTTCGCCTGGAACGGTTGATGCTCGAAATCGAAGGTCTTGGCCGGGCTGAGGCCTCCTTGCGGTTCGCCAATGTTCCCAAAGCCCTGTTCGAAGATCCCGAGGGACAGGGTCAGCTGGCCGCGATTTCGGCCCAGTTCGTTGACGCGTCGATCATCTTCAAGGACGCAGGCGTGACGGCAAATGGTCTCAAGTTCTTTGCCGAAGCACAAGGTCTGCCAGAAAACGTCCTGAGGGAAGCACTGGTTGCACAGGCGGCACAGGCGACCGCACCGATCCAGAATGAAGCCTTCACGAAGATGGTCAGCGACGCTGTGTCGACATATCTGAATGACCCGAAGGAACTGAAAGTGACGCTTTCACCCGCCAATCCCATACCTTTGGCGCAGATCCTCGGCAGCATGGCAGCTCCCCAGACCCTGCCCGATCTTCTGAACGTGAAGATTGAAGCGAACTGACTGAAACAGTTTTTGGAATTGAAAGGGCGGCTCAAGAGGCCGCCCTTTTGTTTGTCCGTTATTCGGCTGCCTGCTGGTGCTCGGCAGGTCCTACGCGCGCGGCACAGAACTTGAACTCCGGGATCTTGCCGAAGGGATCGAGCTGCGGGTTGGTCAGGAAGTTCGCCGGTGCTTCGAAGAAGCAGAACGGGATGAACATCATTCCGACCGAGACATCCCTGTCGGCCCGGAGCGTCAAGGTGATTGCTCCGCGGCGGGTTTCGACCGTCACCTGCTGACCGATTTCCAGGCCTGACATCTTGATGTCGCGCGGGTTCATCGAAACAACCGGTTCCGGTTCAATGGCGTCAAGAACCGTGGCTCTCCTGGTCATTGCACCGGTGTGCCAGTGCTCCAGCAGACGTCCTGTCGTGAGCACAAGCGGAAAGTCCTCATCCGGCAGCTCACTGGGCGGCACGAGGTCCGTCGGCACAATCTTGCCGCGCCCGTCCGCAGTCGGGAAGGAATGGCCGAAAAGGATCTCGTTGCCCGGCTTGTCCGGCGCGTCGGCCGGATAGGTAACGGTTCCGTCGCGCTCGAGCCTCTCCCAGGAGATGTTATTGAGCGAGGCCATGTGCGAACGCATTTCCTCATAGATTGCCGGAACACCGTCATAGGTCCAGTTCAGACCCAGGCGGTTGGCGAGATCGATGAGGATCTGCCAATCGGCACGCGCTTCTCCGGGCAGCGGAACACACGGCCGTCCGATCTGGACCTGACGGTTGGTGTTGGTGTAGGTGCCAAGCTTTTCCGCATGAGCCGACGCCGGCAGGATGACATCCGCATGCCAGGCCGTTTCCGTCAGGAAGATATCCTGAACGACCAGATGCTTCAGCGTGGACAGCGCCTTGCGGGCGTGGTTCTGGTCCGGATCGGACATGGCCGGGTTCTCGCCCTGAACAAACATGGCTTCGATGCCACCGGCGAGAATGTCGTTCATGATCTCGACAACCGTCAGTCCCCGAACCGGGTCAAGCGTCCGGCCCCAGGCATCTTCGTAACCGGCTCGGATATCCTCGTTCCCGACGGCCCGATAGTCGGGATAAAACATCGGAATCAGACCAGCGTCGGATGCCCCCTGGACATTGTTTTGTCCGCGAAGCGGATGAAGGCCGGTGCCGGGACGGCCAATCTGACCGGTGGTCAGCGCCATGGCAATCAGGCAGCGGACATTGTCGGTTCCGTGCACGTGCTGGGACACGCCCATGCCCCAGAAAATGATCGATTTCGCACTGGTTGCATATAGCCTTGCAACTTCACGAAGGGTCTGGGCTTCAATGCCGCAAACGGGTTCCATCGCCTCAGGTGTGAAGTCCCTGATTTTTTCCTTAAGGGCCTCGAAGCCGTCGACATGGGCTGCGATGTACTGACTGTCGTAGAGCTCCTCGGTGATGATCACGTTGAGGATCGCATTCAACATGGCGACATCGGTGCCCGGCTTGAACTGCAGGCCGTAATCCGCATGCCGCATCAGGTCCTGGCCACGCGGATCCATGACGATCAGCTTGCCGCCTTTCTTCGCTGCCTGCTTGATATAGGTTGCCGCGACCGGATGGTTCTGTGCCGGACGCGCACCAATAACGATCATGCAATCGGCATCTTCTGCGGCGTTGAACGGAGCCGTCACGGCACCCGATCCGATCCCTTCTATGAGGGCTGCCACAGAAGAGGCATGACACAGACGCGTGCAGTGGTCGACATTGTTGGTCTGGAAACCCTGGCGGATCAGTTTCTGGAAAAGATAGGCTTCCTCGTTGGACCCCTTGGCAGACCCAAAGCCGGCAACACCTGCGCCACCCTTGGCCTCGAATGCCGCTGTCAGGCCGCCGGCAGCCCTGTCCAGCGCTTCTTCCCAGGTTGCCTCGCGGAAATAGTCGAGGTGATTGTCCCGCGTCATGGAAATGTCGCCGCGTTTGGGCGCGTCGTCCCGCCGGATCAAGGGTTTGGTCAGGCGCTCGGGACTGGAAACATAGTCGAAGCCAAACCGTCCCTTGACACAAAGACGGTTCTCGTTGGCCGGACCATCCCGGCCATCGACCTTGACGATCCTGCCATCCTTGACCGAGACGGACGTCAGGCATCCGACACCACAGAAGGGGCAGACACTGTCGACGGTTTCCTCGGTGAAGATCTCGCGAACCTTGCCGGCCTCATCCAGAAGGCTTTTTTCCATCAAGGCGCCGGTCGGACAAGCGGAAACGCATTCGCCGCACGCAACACACGTGGAAATCCCCATCGGGTCTGCCAGATCGAAGACCGGTGCCGTGTGGGAACCACGGTCCGCCATGCCGATCACATCATTGACCTGAACTTCCCGACAGGCGCGTTCACACAGGTTGCACGCAATGCAGGCATCCAGGTTGACGGCGATCGCCGGATGGGAAACGTCCTGTTCTGGCTTTTCACAGGGAGCGAACCGGCTCTGCGTCACACCGATCGTGTCGGACCATTTCCAGAAGTCGCTTTCCGGGTCCGGGTGTGCATCCCGGCTCGGTTGATCGGCGGCCAGAAGTTCAAACACCATTTCACGTGCCTTGGAGGCGCGTTCGGTCGCGGTCTTGACGACCATACCTTCCGATGGCTCACGAATGCACGACGCTGCAAGTGTCCGTTCACCTTCGATATCGACCATGCAGGCGCGGCAGTTGCCGTCTGACCTGTACCCGGGTGCATCCTTGTGACACAGGTGCGGAATGGCGACGCCTTCGCGCTTGGCAATCTGCCAGATGGTTTCGCCTTCCTGGGCGGTGACGTCCTTGCCGTCGAGGGAGAAAGTGATCTGGCTCATCTTTCGAATTCCTCCGGGAAAAATTTGAGCACCGATGCCACGGGATTGCCTGCCGCCTGGCCAAGACCGCAGATGGACGCAGAACGCATCACTGCATCGAGATCAGCGATCTTTTCCTTGTTCCAGTCGCCGGACACCAGGAGGTGTTCCATCTTTTCCGTTCCTGATCGGCACGGCGTGCACTGGCCGCAACTTTCGTGCCTGAAGAACCGCATCAGGTTCAGCGCCACGTCGCGCATGTCATCCTGATCGGAAAAAACGACGATCGCATGACTGCCGATAAAGCAGCCGTGACTGTCAAGCGTGCCGAAATCGAGCGGTTCGTCGGCGAGCGATGCCGGCAAAATTCCACCCGAGGCGCCGCCCGGCAGATAGCCCTTGAATGTATGGCCATCTTCCATGCCACCGCAGAACTCTGCCAGAAGTTCGTTCATCGTAATCCCGGCCGGAGCGAGTTTAACGCCCGGTTCCTTCACACGTCCGGAGACAGAAAAGGATCGGAACCCCTTGTGACCCCGACGGCCTTGAGACGCGAACCACTCCGGTCCCTTCTCGACGATATCTCGAATCCAGAAGAGCGTTTCGACATTGTGATTGAGCGTCGGGCGCCCAAAGAGTCCGACCTGGGCAATAAAGGGTGGACGGTGGCGCGGCAAACCGCGCTTTCCTTCGATCGACTCGATCATTGCGCTTTCTTCGCCGCAGATATAGGCCCCGGCTCCACGGCGCAGTTCGATATCGATGTCGGTGATGATGCCCGAAATCCGCAGTGCTTCGATTTCCTTCGCCAGAATTTCCAGAACTGCCGGATATTCATCGCGCATGTAAAGATAGATCCGGGCGGCGGAAATCGCATGGGCGGCGATCAACGCGCCTTCCAGCAGGCGGTGCGGATCGTGTTCCAGATGGTAGCGATCCTTGAAGGTTCCCGGTTCGCCTTCGTCTCCGTTGATGGTCAGGTATTTCGGTCCGGGCAGATCGTTGACGATCTTCCACTTTGTGCCGGTAGGAAACCCCGCCCCGCCAAGCCCGCGAAGGCCTGCCTCAAGTACCTTGCCTGCAATCGCAGCCGCGTCCAGTTCACCTGTACGTACCTGTTCGAGCAGCCGGTACCCTCCTTCGGCACGATACTGATCCAGCCCTACGTGATCCGGAATGATCGGAGCGTTCGTGCCTTCATACAAAACCGAACGAACGGATATTTCACTTGCGTTGTCGACGGCACGTTTGCCGACCTGCACTGACGGCGCTCCTGCGCACCGTCCAATACAGGGAACTTTCTGGATCCTGACCTTTGCAGGATCGACGCCATTCTCCAGAGCGGCAGCAAGTGCATCCGCACCCTTGATTGAACAGGCGATGCTGTCGCAGACCCTCACCGTCAACGGTGCCGGCTTTTGCTCATCCTCACGAACGATATCGAAGTGATGATAGAAGCTTGCGACTTCATAGACTTCCACCTGCGACATCCGCATCTCGGCCGACAGCGCCTTGAGGTGGCGGGCCTCCAGGCACCCGTAGGCGTCCTGGATCTTGTGCAGATGTTCGATCAGCAAGTCGCGGCGACGGGGTTCGTCACCCAAAAGCGCCTGAACTTCACTCAGGGCAGCATCTTCCAACTGACGCCCTTTTGGCTGGGACGGCTTTCGTGAAAGCCCCTTGCCGAAAGACATTGGCGTTCCTCCTAAACGTCCGGAACACGCAGCCTGTTCGCGTGTTCCTGCAATGGTCCGGTGTTTAACCGAATGCTTGAACCGCGCACGGTTGCAAAGCTCTCAGTCAATTTGGCCGGATGCTAGCGTTCGAATTATGCCTTGTCTGTTTGAAAAACGACAACGGGACTTCAAATGCTGACGCTTTGAGGATGTCGTGAAAGAGAGATCACGCAGTGAGGTGAGAGAACGCATCAACGACCCGTTCATAAACCGGTCTCTTGAATGGCACGATCAGGCTTGCCAAACGGTCTGCGTGTTCCCATCGCCACGCACCGAATTCCGCCTTGTGTCCTTCCGGCGGTTCCAGAATGTTGATTTCCTCATTCTCACCTTCAAAGCGGTATGCCAGCCATCGCTGCGCCTGTCCGCGGTGCTTGCCCCTTCGGGACTTCCGAACGACTTCTTCGGGATAGTCGTATGCGAACCACTCCGGTGCCTCCTCGAGAAGTGTCACCGATCTCACAGATGTCTCCTCGTAGAGCTCCCGGCGGGCCGCCTGCTCCGGGCTCTCGCCCTTGTCGATCCCCCCCTGCGGCATTTGCCAGGAAAATTCGTAGTTGGATGAGCTTCCACCGTCATCGCGGCTTCCGATCCAGACCATACCATCCCTGTTGATCAACATGATGCCGACACAAGGGCGGTACGGCAGCCCTTCGGAAGGTTCGGGAAATCCCGGTCCGAGCGCAAGCTTTGTCACTTGTTCACCTATCTGAAATTCAAATGCTATCTGTCGATGGTCCCGCTGACAGGCACAAGTTGAAGACCGCGTTGCTCCAGGTCCTGCACCCATTTCTCCAGTTGGCGTACGGTCACCGGAAGTGCGGACCCGGATGCAACGGCCACGCCACGGGATCTTGCAATACCTTCCAGCTGCAACAGTTTCGCGTCAATATTGTCTTCGCGCGGAACTTCATCAAGCACCACATCAACTCCAGCGAAGGGAAGGCGCAGATCGCCAGCCGTTTCAGCCGACAGGCTGCGCGATGAGGTACCGTTGTCGACGAACATGAGGCCGCGAGACTTCAGCTTTTCCAGGAGATATTGCATCGACGGTTTGGTGGATGTGAACCGGGCCCCCATGTCGGGAATGGTACCCACGTAGTTTGTTGCCCGCGTCAGCAAGAATGCCAGCCTGTCCAGCATTTCTTTCGGTTGCAGGCTAACCATGAGCGTATGAGGTCCTGGATCGTTGTCCGGGAAATCAAAGGGTTCCAGTGGAAGCTGCAACAGCAGTTCGTGCCCCTTTGAACGCGCCTGCTGCATCCAGAGATCAAGGTCATCGCCATAGGGAGCAAGCGCGAAAGTTACTTCAGGCGGCATGCGGTCGATGGCATTTTGGGTCCCGGTCTCACTCAATCCCATTCCATTCACAATAATCGCGATCTTGGGAATTGAAGAGAATTCACGAATGACGGGCCGGGAATAGGCATCCAGTGGACGTACGCCGGCATCACTGACTTTCGGAAGAAAACCGTAGTCGGACCTTTCGCTGACCCTCGTATCAGGGTTGGCCGACAGACTGGTAACAGGTTCACCTGTTCCCTTGCCATCGGGACGCTGGACCATTTCATAGCGAGGTCCAAGCAGATCCCGGCCGGATTCAGGTCTCAGATTCGGTCCGAGATCACCTGCAAGACCCGGACGGATTTCAACAACCTCGATATCCTGCGAGGTCACGCCTTCCACCATGGCATCAAGCGGAATGACGGCAACCGGCTCACCGCCCAGGGGATCATCGACAACCGCCAGCCAGATCATCGTTGTCGTGACGAAAACGCTCAATAGTCCGACACCGATAAGACCGAACGGCAGCCTGACCAGCCGCCGTTTGCCCATTCCTAGGGGAGCTGTGAGATCTTCGCTCGACATGTCGTCCTGAGCCTTTTTTCCGGCAGGGCGCCGGAATCAACTTTGTTTTTGGAATACGCAGAACGAGAACGAGAAGGCTGCGCGCCGGCAATGCGGCGCGCAGTCAGACGATTAGTTTTTAACCGCGGCGCTGTCTGAAACCGGCGGGAAAGCGCTGTTGGCCTGTTCACCGCGCAAAAGATCCAGTGCCAGGTTCAGCTGTGTGTCGTCTTCCGGATCCGGCGGGACATATGCCTGGCTGCCAGACTGCTCTTCGCCATCAGCTTCCAGGTGACCGCGCAAACCGGCTTCACCCTTGGTCTCTACACGACCGACAAGCTCTTCGGGCAGTTCCTGAAGGGCTTCGATGTCCGGCACGATCCCCTTGGCCTGAATGGAAGTTCCGGCAGGCGTGTAATACCGCGCCGTCGTCAGGCGGATCGCTCCATTGGCACCGAGCGGAATGATGGTCTGGACCGACCCCTTGCCGAATGACCGTGAGCCGAGGATCGTCGCACGGCGATGATCCTGCAGGGCACCTGCGACGATTTCCGACGCAGAGGCAGAACCACCGTTAACAAGGACGATCACGGGTTTGCCGTCGGTCAGATCACCGGCGCGAGCGTTGTAGCGCTGTGTTTCGTCCGCTTCCCGTCCACGGGTCGAGACAATCTCGCCGCGATCAAGGAAGGCATCGGAAACCGCGATCGCCTGATCGAGCAGACCACCCGGATTGTTGCGCAGATCGATGATGTAGCCCTTCAGCTTGTCTTCACCGATTGCAGCCGTCGTTTCCTCGATGCCCTTTTTCAGGCCGTCGAACGTCTGTTCGTTGAACTGCGTAACGCGGACATAACCGACATCTTCTTCCTCCCGCCAGCGGACGGAACGAATGCGGATGATGTCGCGTGTGATCGTGATGTCGAATGGTTCGGCGCGTCCATCGCGGCGGATCGTGACGATGATGTCGGTGTTGACCGGACCACGCATTTTCTCGACAGCTTCATTCAGGGTCAGGCCCTGGACCTGCTCGCCATCGATATAGGTAATCAGGTCGCCGGCCAGAACACCCGCCTTGGCGGCCGGTGTCTCGTCGATCGGGGAGACGACCTTCACAAGGCCTTCTTCCATTGTGACCTCTATGCCGAGACCGCCGAATTCACCGCGGGTCTGGACCTGCATGTCCCTGAAGCTCTTCGGTGACATATAGCTGGAGTGCGGATCCAGCGATGTCAGCATGCCGTTGATCGCGCTTTCAATCAGTTGGGCGTCGTCCGGAACTTCCACATAGTCTGACCGAACACGTTCAAACACGTCGCCAAACAGGTTGAGTTGCCGATACGTATCCGTCGCTGCCGCATTTGCTGCCACTGACACATTGAGCGGCATCTGGGACATAGTCGTAACTGCCGCAGCCCCCACAAGGGCACCCACCAGCAGCAAGGAAGCTTTCCGTATCATCCGCGAGCCTTTTCTTCTTCTGTGCGCGACCACCAGGGTGTGGGATCGATCGCACGTCCGTCCTTCCGAAATTCAACATATAGGATCGGCTGGGTCGAACCCAAACCGAACGTCGATGCGCTTGCCCACTGGGTTGCGCCCATAACACCAACCGGTTCCCCGGTAAGAACAAACTGCCCCAATTCCGCGTCTATCCGGTCCAGACCGGCGAGGAGCACATGGTAGCCATCGCCGGTGTTCAGGATCAAGAGCTGTCCGAACGAACGGAACGGACCGGAATATACAACCCAGCCATCGGCCGGGGAAGTCACATTAGAACCCGGTCTTGTGGCAATAGATTGTCCTTCAGTCAAACCACCGAATTCATCTTCCTGACCAAAACCCTTGAGCATCGTACCGGCAACCGGCTGCGGCAACCTGCCCCTGGCATCGTCGAACGCAATCGCCGGAGCAATTCTTCCCGGATCCGCGAACGGATCAAAATTGCGCGAGGCATTCCTTTTTGCGGTCAAAGACGCCTGTCGTGACTTTTCAGCCGCGTCCCGTGCGCTTTCGATCTCGACTTCCAGATTTGCAATCAGCTCCTGGAGAGACCCTGCCTGTTCAGCAAGCTCCGCAGCGCGTTCCTTCTCCTCCTTGAGCACCTCAATCGACTTCAGATGTTCCTGTTTTTTGGCGCTCAATAGAAGTTCCAGTCGGGACTTTTCCTCAGCCAATCGCATCGCGTCGCCGCGAAGCCTGTTTTTTTCCTCCGCAATGACCGACTTGAGCCGCTGCAGTTCCTGCAGGTCGGCCGCCAAAGCCTCCGTCTCGACTTTCAATTCCGGCATGACCGCATTCAGAAGAATCGCACTGCGCACAGCCGACAGCGCATCACTCGGGCGCACGGCCAGGGCCGGAGGCGGGCGCTTGCCCAATCTTTGCAGCGCCGCAAGCACTTCTGCGAGAATATCCCGGCGCGCAATCAGCGACAGCCGGACAGCATCTTCATTTTCTCCCAGGCTCATCAGCCGGCGTTCAGTGTCGGTCAGCTCGGTTTCAAGACCCTGGATCGTATCGGACGTACTGATGATCTTTGCATTCAGCGTTTCCCTGTCCCGGTCAAGAGCCCGGATCTCGCGCGCAATGGCAGCCTGGCGGTCCGACGAAACGTCTATATCTCTGGAAAGCGCAGCGAGCTCCTCTTCACGCTCTGTCTTGCGTTCGAGAAACGTATTTATCTCCGAAACTTCGGGCGTGGCCGTTTCAGGCTGCTCATCGAGACTTTCGCTTGAAATTGCAGAGCCGGAGGCAAGCATCAATCCCAGCACAGCCACACTCAAGAACGGGTGTGAATACCGCCGCCTCCCAAGTCCTGGACGCACAGCCATGATGCGATCCGGTTTCAAACTGCTTCAGCTCCCAAAGGTTACCCTACCCTGCGATACACAGACTGCGTTAACGAACCGTTTACTCAAGTGACCGGTTCGTTAAGCCGGCGTCAGGAAACAGCTCCCCTTTCACCGAACCTGTGGTGCCTGTCTTGTCCATCATATCCGTTACGGGGGGAATACGGCGACATACGGGCAAAACCGTGTTTTGCTGCCACATTGACCTTAACAATCGTTCACGTCCCGACTACCGGCAAGCCTGTTTTGATGCTGGAAGTGCGGCGACCGCTCTGTCACATGCCTGAACGCAGGCGAGACGTCGATCAGGCAGTCAGGCAAGGAAAAAGCCCGCGCCGGAGGCGCGGGCTTCATTGTTGTCGGTGTTGTTTCGCTCCAAAGAGCTATCAGGCTGCCTTGCGGCGGCGAGACATTACTGCCAGCGAACCAAGACCGAAGATCATCAGGAAACCGGCCGCAGGAAGCGGTACAACAGCGGAGCCTCCGAAAGAGTCTTTTTCAGTCGCAACGATACCGCCATCGACAAGCGCATGTGTACCGAAGGAGCTGTCGCCTGCTGCGAGACGCTCGAAGGTCACGTCGAACGTGAAGGTACGGTCGACCGAACGATCGTACATGCCTTCGGCTGTGTCACCTACGCAAGCACCGGTATCCGCACCTGTACATACGACGGATACACCGATCTCGGGCAAACCGGCGCCCAGATCGTCGACGGTCACTTTCGTGTACTCGTCAAAGCTTGTGGTAACACCAGCGAGAATCGCATCGACGATGTCAGACGGCGTAGATCCACCGGCAAACGTGGTCCCGCCGACGGCATTGATAGCGCCAGCAAATGAGCCGCCACCAAAGTTCAGACCGATAACATTGACGTTTTCCGCATCAAGAGCGGCTTTTGCGTCCGCACTTGAAACAGGGCTGTTCTTGAAGGACGAATCGCCCAGGACAACAACGAAGCGGTTGGAGCCAGCACGCCAGCTAGCATTTTCCGCGACGCTTTTCAGGCCTTCATTCCCTCTTTCCGCGAAATCGCCGCCATTGTTCGGTACGCCGGCTGCAAACGTGTTGATTTCCGCGATCGTCGTAGCTGCGTTGCCGGTAAGGTCCTGCGTCACGCCATTGAATGCCGGATCTCCGTAAAAACCGGCACCCGTAGTCACGCTACCAAAACCGCCAAGGCCTGTAATGATATTGCTCGCAGCTGATTTGGCGTTTGCGATTGCGCCACCCATGCTGCCTGTCGTGTCGAAAAGAAACATGACGTCCAGCAATGCGCTGGTCGTGCCTGCGGCCTCGATTACGACAGTCTTGCTGATTGTTACCTTGTCTCCCACACCGAGAGTATCGTTGGTGTAGGTGAGCGGCGAGATCGTATCCGCTAAAGCGACACCCCCGAACACGCCCATTGCTGCAATAAAGGTTGATATTCCACGAAACATAGTAGGCTCCCCGTTTGCACTAGCACGCTTCCAATCTGGACTGGCAAACCCCGAAAAACTTGAATAAGCAAAAATCCAAATCGGAAAAATTAATAATATCAAACACGCAAACTTCCATTTACGTGATGTGCACTATAACACAAATCTATCGGAAGATTACAAAAAATTAACGCAAAATTAACATCGAGGTTAAGCCACTCTTCGAATTGAGATTTCTTGTTGTTCTTTTTCTCAAATTCGCTTTTGATCCGTATTCCGGGCTGTTACACTTTATTTGAACCAAGTATGAAAAGCTCGATACACTTTACATATTTCAATATTTTCAAATATTATTTCAATATAGACTTCAAAAATAACCATGATTTCGTAATTTTTTCTTTAACAACAATTAAACTCATTGTTTTTTACTAAATTTACTATTATAGTTACGCTAAATGCAATTTCGCGTTGGAGTTTCCCGCAATTATGCAGGCAAGATTCCGGCACAGACTTCACATCGCTTTGAAGATAACGAAAATTTGAAGAGACCCAGGTGTTGCGATGAGAGATCCAGACTCAATTTCCAGAAAATTTCTAAAATACGTTTTCCTTGCTGCTCTGGCCTTTGCCACTTCATCAGGAGCTGTGGCAGCAACCATCGAACAATATCAAGGCATGATGAAAACTGACCGCTTCGCAAAATTGCGACCTGACCAGCGTGCGGCTTTGGCGAACGCGATGGAGGCGTTGTACAATAGCGAGTTTTCCGTAAGCGAGACAATTACACGCGAACTAATTTCCACGTCACCCGACATTGCAGAAGCGTGGCAGATTCTCGGCCTCGCCCTGGCCAACCAGAACCGTTTCGAGGAAGCCGTCTCGGCGTTAGACGAATCCGCCAAACTCTACACAATCAATTCCGAACCCCTCATCATCAAGGGAGATATTCTCCTCGAGCTTGGCAGGGCGGAAGAAGCCCGTACCGCATACGAGGAAGCACTTGCACGGGATCCGGATAACTGGCGCGCGCCTCAAAGTCTTGCGCTTATGGCCGAAAGGCAAGGAAAGTGGCAAGAGGCCAGCAGGTACTATGAATCGGCTTTGAAAATTGCACCGGCTGACAATTACGAATTGGCGCTTTCGCACACGCGCCTCCTGCTTGTCTATTCCACGCCACAAGAAGCCCTGAACGTCGTTGATCCGGTGGCAAGTCAGGAAAACGCTCCTGCGGTCGTCCTCGAGACAGCCGCCCGGCTGAACCTTGAAAACGGAAACCTCGAAAGGGCGCGGTTTTTGTTCAAACGCATGGAGATACAGTCTCCTTCGGTAGCCAGTGCGATCGGACTGGCGGCGATCGATCAGGCAGAGGGTCGCATGGGATCAGCGGAACAAGCGTTGAAACGTTCGGTCGAACGTTTCCCACGCGATACGAAAGCCTATCTGGCCCTTGGCAATTTCCTCGGATCGACGAAGCGATACGGCGAAGCACTCGACACTTACGAGGGCGGGCTCCAGATTGCTCCCAACGATCCTGAACTCTTAAGAGGGGCAAGCGGCGCCGAACTGCGCCTCGGACGCACCAAGGACGCAATCAAACGCGCACGTTCGCTCGCGGAGCGCCCGGAGCATACGGCGAGCGACCTTGTCTGGCTCGCAAGCTTACTTGAGACCGAAGAAGGAAACAGGGACGAGACCCGAGCTGCCTATGCCGAGGCCATCGAGCTGCAGCCTGACAATTGGGTGGCGCTCAACAATCTTGCTTCTCTGGTCGTGGATGACGATCCAGCAAAGGCTCTTGGTCTGGCGCAAAAGGCCGCCGATATCGCTCCCAACTCGAAAAATGTACAGGACACACTTGGCTGGGCTGCGCTGAAGGCAGGAGACACGGCCAAAGCCGGTGCCATTTTTGACGAACTGCACAAGGCCGATCCGGATAACCCCGTCCTTACCTATCGTCTGGCCATGGTGAGGCTGGCGGAAGGCGACGAAGTTGAGGGCCGGAAACTTCTGGAAACTGCGCTGGCAGCCGACCCGGATTTCCGTTATGCGGAAAACGCCAGGGCGGCGCTGAACAGGTAACAGACCTGCACGTCACCAGTTCCCTGGCGGTGCGACCGTCAGGGGACTGTGCAATTTCGCTCAAACGCCCGGCCCGCGATGGTCCTTAAAAGTGCCGGTAAACAAGATCCGCCTGATCAGGTCGCTCGGCTTCATCGTCCAGTCTCGCACCCAGGCGTTCCGCGAGGCGTCGGGAGCGAACATTGTCCCGATCGATGTAACTTACCAGGCTTGGCAGGCAGCGCTCGTGTCGTGCCCAGTCGGCGAACCTTTGCGCAGCCTCGTAGCCGATACCCCTTCCCTCAGCGGCCGGATAAAGAAACCATCCGAGTTCATGTTCGGGAAAAAGCGGCCCATGGTTTATCCCGACCTGCCCGAGACAAGTGCCAGTCTCCCGGTCATCGAGCATCAAGGCACCGTTTCCCATCAGCGGCCATTGCGCCATATCGTGACAAAACAGCGCCCAGGACATCTTTTTCTGAAATGGCCCCCCCATGCCGAGCGATCGATCGCTTTGCATGAATGAATAATAGTCATCCCAATCGGCCATCGTCATCGGCCGCAGGGTCAGTCGATCCGTTTGAAGGGTCGGTATCTCGATCATGCCGTTGTTCAGTGTCCTTGAGAGCGCCATGCTGGCAGCCAATGTAGTGGTGTCTGTCATGCTTCAAATCCGGTGGTACGGGTGCCCGGAAAGGATCGTCATGGCGCGGTAGACCTGTTCCGCCAACAAGATGCGCGCAATCTGATGGGGCCATGTCATCGCGCCGAACGCCAGCTTCAGATCCGCCCGGGCGAGAAGTTCCTGCCCGTGCCCGTCAGCCCCGCCAATCGCAAACACGACCTCCGGAATGCCCTCATCCTTCCAGCTTTCGATCTTGCGACTGAAGTCCGGGCTGGTCAGGTTCTTGCCGTTCTCGTCCAGAACGACGACCCGCGCAGAACCTGAGACAGAATTCAGAAGGCCTTTTGCTTCTTCGGCCTTCCGGTCTTCAGAGCGCTGAGCGCGGCTTTCGGATAATTCGCTGACCACGATATCGGAGATGCCCAACCCGCGTCCGGTCTTGCGCGCACGGTCAATATACCGGTCGAGGAGGTCTTTTTCCGCACCGGCTTTCATCTTGCCGATGCAGGAGAATGTAAAGCGCATAAGATCCTTGCCGGTTGAAACTCCGGTCTTCAGTTTCGCGGCAAATTCGATCGCCGTTCGAGACAATTCTCGGCTCAACCTGCTTTCGACATGACAAGCTCGAAAGCAGGAACCAAGATCCCGTTCAGCCGATATATTGCGGCGCTTCGTCCGTGTCCGGTGCCCACATCTTTTCGAGATTGTAGAAACCGCGTACCTCCGGACGGAAAATATGAACAATCACATCGCCTGCATCGATCAGCACCCAGTCACAGGTGCTCTGACCTTCCACCGTTGCCGATTTCAATCCGGCCGATTTCAGATCCTTCAGCAAATGGTCCGCAATGGCCCCAACGTGACGATGGGACCGCCCGGACACAATTACCATGTGATCCGCGAGGGAGCTTTTGCCTGCGATGTCGAGAGTTATCAGGTCCTCAGCTTTGGAATCGTCAAGGCTGCTCAGAACCGTATCGAGGAGACCTGCCGCAAGATCAGCGCTTACGGAAGCCTGCAGAGGAGAGGACAATTCTGTCCGCCCACTTTCAAAGGTCATGGTCAGGTGTAGTGCCTTTCGCCGTTTATGCCGCCCTGTGTCCAACGTCGTCACGAACCAGATAGTTCGGTTTCTACGTCACCCGTTTTGAATACAGGACCGGTTGACCGTACCTCGGCCGCGTTCATCGCGACCACCCCTATAATACAGCTTCCCTTTTGGCATTTTCAAGACAGCGCCGTTTTCTTGGTAACTTTGGCAATGTCTAATGTGTTAAATTTCCGCAAATCCGTAGACGATGTGCGGTCGAGTGGTGCATGCAAAAACGTCCAGACTGGTGGGTCCAAATTCGGCAGCAGCGCCGCGTCTTCCTCGGGAAGCCTATATTTTTCATAGGCTTTTGCCATTGGCGACGAAAGAGCTGAAAGCGATGCACCCGGCCTGTCTACGATTGCGACCGGAACGGAACCGAGAATGGCGCGCCAGTCCTGCCATCGATGGAAACCGGCAAGATTGTCAGCACCCATAACCCAAACGAATCGCACTGAAGGCCGCATTGCGCGCAAAGCGGCAATTGTCCTGGCCGTATAGGGAGTACCCAGAACAACCTCGTAAGCGGTCACTTTCATTCGCGGGTGATCCGCCAGAGCGCAGGCCAGATGCATGCGCAATTCAAGTGGCGCCAGGTCGGCATGACTCTTGAGCGGGTTGCCGGGCGTCACGAACCACCAGACCTGATCAAGCCCCAGACGCCTCAGGACCGTTTCAGCAACCAGACGGTGGCCTGAGTGGGGCGGATTGAAGGATCCGCCGAACAGGCCGATGCGGTTCCCGGGTTCGACATGGGGCAGCTTCAGCCAATCTCGGTCGAGTTCCCCTCCAGGACCGAATGAAGTCATGGACGCGTCTGACCCTCACCATGAACCTTGTATTTGAAGCTGGTCAGCTGTTCGACGCCGACGGGGCCGCGCGCATGCATGCGTCCTGTCGCAATTCCGATCTCCGCTCCCATGCCGAACTCGCCGCCGTCGGCAAACTGGGTCGAAGCATTGTGAAGAACGATGGCTGAGTCCACCTCTGCCTGAAACCTTTGTGCAGAGGCACCGTCTTCCGTCAGAATGCAATCGGTATGGTTCGACCCGTAAGTGGCGATATGATCCATCGCCGCCTCAAGGCCCGGCACCACTTTGACAGACACGATCTTGTCGAGATACTCGGTCGACCAGTCATCTTCGCTGGCGGGAACGATATTCTCGCAGATGTCCCGTACGACATCGCAGCCGCGAACTTCACATCCCTCGTCCTGCAAGGCTTTCACGATGACGGGCAAGTGACCGTGCGCGATTTCCTCGTCAACCAGCAGCGTTTCCAGCGCCCCGCAGATGCCGGTGCGCCTGAGCTTCGAATTCACGACAATATCAACGGCTTTCGGCAGGTCGGCTGCCTTGTCGACGAATATGTGAACCAGACCTTCCAGATGGGCAAAGACAGGCACGCGTGCTTCTGTCTGGACACGTTCTACGAGACTGCGTCCTCCGCGCGGAACGATAACGTCGAGATTTCCATTCAGCCCCTTCAACATCTCACCGACAGCCGCCCGGTCTGTTACCGGCACGATCTGGATCGCGTCTTCCGGCAACCCGGCCGCTTTCAGTCCCTTTTGCAGTGCTTTATGGATCGCCATGTTGGATTGAATTGTGTCGGAACCTCCGCGCAACACCACGGCGTTGCCGGCCTTGAGACACAACGCACCTGCATCCGCGGTCACGTTCGGGCGGCTTTCATAAATGACACCGATCACGCCGAGCGGTGTTCGTACACGCTCTATCTTCAGGCCGTTCGGGCGTTCCCATGCTGCAATCACACCACCGACAGGATCGTCAAGGGCAACGATATCCTCCAGCGCCCTGGCAATCGCCTCGATCCGTTCTTCACTCAGTGTCCCCCGGTCGAGAAAAGCCGCCGTTTGACCATTGGCGGTCATGGCCTCGACATCGCGCCTGTTGCCGGCAAGAATATCCGGTGTCGCCGCACGCACCGCCTGCGCCATCTCGCTCAGGGCGCGGTTTTTCACAGCAGCTGGTGCCGTGGCAAGAACCCGGCCGGCAGCCCGGGCACGCTGCCCGATCTCTGCCATGAGATCTTCTGTTGTTCGGGCCTCGACCACTTCCAGCATACTCACAAACTCCTCGAATAGCGGCTCTGTGGACCGCAGAACATGCAGCGTTTTAACGTGTTCCGTTCAAAAACGCATCCTCAAGCACCAGATCATCCCGGTGGATCATTTCCGCCCGGCCCGGATAGCCGACAATCGCCTCGATTTCGCGGCTGTTGCGACCGGAGATCAATCTGGCTTCGTCGACGTCATAGGCGATGAGACCACGTCCGATCGTTCTTCCGTCCGGACGGAGGAGGACAACGGCATCACCACGAGAGAACGTACCGGAGACAGAAATGACACCTGCCGGCAGCAAGCTCTTGCCGGACTTCATTGCCCTGACCGCTCCTTCATCCAGTGTAACGTCACCGCGCGTTTCCAGATGACCGCCGATCCACGCCTTGCGCGCGCTTGCCGGGGTCGCGAGTGCCGGAAACCATGTTCCCCGCCCGCTTTCTGTCAGACGCGACAGCGGATGCAATTCCTTGCCCGAGGTGATGACCATGGAAGTTCCGGCGGCTGTTGCGATCCTGCCTGCATCAATCTTGGTTTTCATACCGCCACGGGACAGTTCTGATCCGGCGCTTCCGGCCATCGCTTCAATTTCCGCAGTTATGCGTGAAACTTCAGGCAGGAAGACGGCATCCGGGTTCTGCGCAGGTGGCGCGGTGTAGAGCCCGTCGATATCCGACAGCAGCACAAGGCAGTCGGCACTCGCCATGGTCGCGACACGGGCGGCCAGGCGGTCATTGTCACCGTAGCGGATCTCGGACGTGGCGACGGAATCGTTCTCATTGATGATCGGTACGGCGCCCATCTTCAAAAGGGTTCCGATGGTTGCCCGGGCATTGAGATAACGCCTCCGTTCCTCCGTATCTCCCAGCGTGAGCAGGATCTGGCCTGCTTTTCTTCCGTGCCTGCCGAGCGCCCCGGCATAGGCCTGCGCCAGTGCAATCTGTCCTGCAGCCGCCGCCGCCTGGCTTTCTTCCAGTTTCAGCGGTCCGTTCGGCAGACCAAGTGCGCCCCGTCCAAGGGCGATCGAGCCGGACGACACGATCAGGATGTCGGCGCCTTCGGTCGTTAGCCGCACGATGTCGGAAACAAGAGCCTCCAGCCAGTCGCGCTTCAACTCTCCCTTTTCGACCAGGAGAGCAGAACCGATCTTGATAACAATCCGCTTGAAGGAGCTGAGACTTCGGGAGGCTGAAACCGACATCAGGGGTGCCATCCCTCCTGTTCGGGAGCCGGAACCTGATTGGCGGCATCCTCCTTGTCCTTGTCGATCGCGCGCACGATCATGCGCAATGCCCGGTCCACGTTCAGGCCGCTTGCCGAGGACAGGATCAACGGTTTCTGACCACAGGATGCCTCCAGGCTTGCCGACCTTTCGGCGATCAGGTCTTCCGTCAGGGCGTCACACTTCGAAAGTGCGACGATTTCCGGCTTCTCGGCGAGCCCGCCGCCATAGGCCTTCAATTCGCCGCGCACCACCTTGTAGGATTCACCCGGATCCTCCAACCCGGAACCGTCCACCAGGTGCAGAAGCACACGCGTCCGCTCCACGTGACCAAGAAACCTGTCGCCAAGTCCGGTTCCCTCGTGAGCCCCTTCGATCAGACCCGGAATGTCCGCCATGGCAAAGCTGTTGCCATCGATCTGAACGATCCCGAGATTGGGATGGATCGTCGTGAAGGGATAATCGGCAATCTTCGGCTTGGCGGCCGATACCTTGGACAGGAATGTCGACTTGCCAGCATTCGGCAAGCCGACCAGTCCGGCATCGGCGATCAGTTTCAATCGCAACCAGATCCACTTTTCCTCGCCTTCCAGGCCCGGGTTGGCCCGGCGCGGTGCCTGGTTGACCGACGATTTGAAATGCGCGTTGCCAAAGCCGCCATTCCCGCCCTTCAGAAGATGAACCTGTTGCCCGAGTTCCGTCAGATCTGCAATCAGCGTCTCGTTGTCTTCTTCGAGTATCTGCGTCCCGACCGGAACCTTCAGCACGACGTCCTTGCCGTGGGCTCCGGTGCGATTGCGCCCCATGCCGTGAATGCCGGTTTCGGCCTTGAAGTGCTGCTTGTAGCGGTAATCGATCAGCGTGTTCAGGCCATCGACACATTCAACGATCACGTTACCGCCCTTGCCGCCGTCGCCACCGTCCGGACCGCCATATTCGATGTATTTCTCGCGCCGGAACGATACACAGCCGGCGCCACCATTGCCGGAACGGACGTAGACCTTGGCCTGATCGAGGAATTTCATTTTTCTTCTCTTTGTATCCTGTTGTCAGGCCATGACCATGGTTGGTCAAAGACTGCTCAAATAGTCTGTTCGCGTCATTTCACTTCTGATGGCCGGCAGGGTTTCACCGCGTGACACGCTTGCGCAACCGACTTCGCCAACCGGCCGAAATCCGGCTTTTTCCATCACCTTGATCGAGGCCTGGTTCTCCGTCATGGCTTCACAGGCCAGCCGTTCGTGTCCGGTGTTTTCGAACATCCAGCCGATAGCTGCATCCAGAGCCTCGCTCATGAACCCCTTGCCCCAATAAGGGCGCCCCAGCCAATAGCCGATCTCCGGGGTCTCCTGCAACTTTTTGAAGCCGACACCTCCGATCAAATCGCCTTCATGGTCAATGTGAAAGCCGAGTTCATCCGCGTCCGCGATGTTTTCCCAACGTTTCACGGATCTTGCCAGATGCTGCCGCCCCAGTTCGAGATCATAAGGGTACGGTACGCGCGACAACATCTTGGCAACTTCATAGTCGCCGAGAAGAACAGCACACCGGTCAAGATCCTCCGGGTTCGGCGCCCGGAGAACCAGTCGGCTTGTCCTGATGACCGGCTTGCTCATGCGGCTTCCTTCCGCGCCTCGAAATCGGCTCGAGACAGCCGCACGACAACATTGGAGACCCTCCGGTCAAGCGCCTTGGAGAAACGCTCGGTGATGCTGTAAGGCTTGAACCCGAGCTTGCGCAGAAGGCCCCTGGAACGGAAATTGTCCTCAAAGGCCCGGGCTGCTATGGCATCGCTGCCATAGGCGGCAAAGGCCCAGTCGATGATTGCCTCCACCGCTTCGCTGGCATAGCCGTGCCCCTGGAACGCCCGACCGATCCAGTACCCGATGGTGGGATGATCGGACAGGTCCTCAAGATCGCCCGGCGCCTCGACGGCCGCGATACCAATGAACACGCCGCCAAGCGTGATTGCATATACCGCCTCGGTCTTCAGCGGGTCCTTGCCGACGACTGTCGACAAAAAGGCTTCGGCAGAACCATCTTCGTAAGGCCAGGCAAAGGACGTCATCCACCGGGCGACCTCGAAGTCCTTGCCACCAAGTTCCATGATTGCTTCTGCATCCGACATGGCGATTGGCCGCAATATCAGGCGCCGTGTTCTCAATTCCGGCAATATGGTCATCGTCCCTGCCCCCAGCCTTTCAAGGATTTCCAAACAGCTCTTTCCAGTGTGTACCGCTCGATCGGTACGGAGCCGCCCGCACCGACGGAACGGATCATCGCCTGATCCCGATACTGGAACCCGGATTTGACCAGGACGCGGCGCGAAGCCGGATTGGTTACCCTGCACGACCCCTGAAGCTCTTCGATGTCGTTATACGCAAAAGCGTGATCCACCAGGGAATGCACCGCCTCCGTTGCGTAACCTCGACCCCAGAAGGGCTCGCCCAGCCAGTAGCCGACATGGACGACGCCGTCCTCTTCCACCGCTGCGTATTTCGCAACGCCGATCAAGCGGCCGGTGCTCTTCAGGCGAATGGCGAAGAGGGCGGAATTTTTCCGCACCTGCCCGGCCCGTGCGATCAGGGTGCGGCCATTGTCGAGTGTGAACGGATGAGGCATCGCGGCAAGGTTCGCCGCCACGGTCTTGTTGTTGGCCAGAAACACCAGGTCGGCCACATCGTCCTTGCGCGGCTTGTCGAGCCGTACATGAACCGCTTCCTGCGGCAACGGGGCCGCTGCCAAACTGCTTTCGTCTAACAATCCATCGCTTTCAACAACCATCTTTTCCTCCAGGCAAAACAAATCAAGGGAGAGATGGCGCCCCATCTCCCCCTTGGATCTTCGACTGGTCTCTGGTTGCTGACCTGTCTCGAACTGCCGGGGTCTTGTGGGACGCCGGCGTTTCGAAAATTCACGTCGGCTTTACTCCGCAGCTTCCGCCACTGGGACCACATTAATGAGGGTTCGTTTGTTGGCTGCCGCCTTAAACTGAACCTTGCCTTCCACGGTCGCGAAAATGGTGTGATCCTTACCCATGCCCACGCCGGTGCCCGGGTGCCACTGGGTGCCACGCTGACGAGCGATGATGTTGCCGGGAATCACGGCTTCCCCGCCATATTTCTTGATGCCGAGACGGCGGCCAGCTGAGTCGCGGCCGTTGCGGGATGAACCGCCTGCCTTCTTGTGTGCCATCGTTAGAACTCCTCGTTCTTCGAATACTTAATCAACAGGTGAGAAACGGCGGCTCAGTTGCCTGCCAGTTCCTTGGCCTGCTCAACCCAGTTGTCGCGTTCGATACGTCCCTTGAAATTCAGGACCTCATCAACGCGGGCGATGTCTTCCGCTGAGAAGTTGACGATCTGCTCATAGGTGGTGATACCCAGAGCGTTCAGCTTCTTCTCAAGAACCGGGCCGACGCCGGAGATCTTCTTCAGATCGTCCTTGCCTTCCGGTGCGGTGAAGAGCGGCTCAACGGCTGCTTCTTCCTTTTTGGCTTCCTTCACGTCTGCCTTGGCTTCTTCAGCTTTCGGAGCTGCCTCGGCTTTCGGCTCGTCGGCCTTCGGCGCAGCCTTTTTCGGCGCTGCCTTCTTGGCCGGCTTTGCACCACCCGTCAGAATGTCCGTCACCTTGACGAGGGTGTAGGACTGACGGTGACCATTGCGACGGCGGGAATTCTGGCGCCGGCGCTTCTTGAAAATAATGATCTTGCGGCCACGGCCCTGATCGACCACTTCCGCAACAACGCTGGCACCTTCCACGGTCGGAGCCCCAACGGTGGTGTCCGTGCCGTTGCCTACCATGAGCACGTCTTCAAAAGTGACGGTGCTGCCGGCTTCGGCGTCAAGTTTCTCGACCTTCAGGAGGTCGTCTGCGGCAACAGTGTACTGTTTGCCACCAGTTTTGATTACAGCGAACATGTCGCGCACGTCCTTCTTTTCGTTTTTGACACGCCGGTGCAGGCCATTCGGCTCAAGCAGCACCGGCTGCATTCAGGTCAAACTGAGGCGCCTGCCCCTCCGGATTGTCATCCGGCAGGCAGATCTTTGTGTCGGGTTGCGTGAAGCTAAAAGCCCGCGAGGCCTAGATCGACAAAGAAAACTCGAAAAAGATGAACCTTTTCGAGCCCGCGCAATATAGCCGCCCAGCTCTTGTTGTCAAACGGAATTATTGCAGACTGAAGGACGCGCGCGCCCGATTGACCACTCCGGGACAGCCTCAATTCCCACAGGGGTCCCCATCACCGGTCACTCTCCGGACGGTTGGAAATCCGCCTTGAATTTCAGCCGTTATGAATATGCGCGCAAAAAGTCAACGTAGGCGGTGAAGAATGCAAATCGGGTCTTGCAGGCGCGAAAGAGCTTGTCTATGTTCCGCGCCACTTGAGACCCGTTTTGTCGAAAGTGCCGCGGAGAGGTGCCGGAGTGGTTGAACGGGGCGGTCTCGAAAACCGTTGAGCGCGCAAGCGTTCCGGGGGTTCGAATCCCCCTCTCTCCGCCATGTTTCACATACTCTGCTGATTTGAGAAAGCGACTGCGGAACTGACAGACCGACCTGTCACCGACGGGTTCTTTCAAGGTCCGACGCTTAATCAGGACCCTGCCAAGCCAGGCTATTGCACGATATTGCAACAGCGCCTGCCTGATATGCATCTCGGGTTTGTTCCCGACTTTTTCCCGCGATTGAACCTTCAATATCGGAAGCGTCCGCCAAGGAAAAACCCCAAGCTTTTCGTCCCAGGAGAACAGCGCCTGACCTGCAGATGTCAGGATCAAGGCCATGCCCCCCATAACGGCGCAGGACCGTCGGGAGCGCGCGGCAAATGCCTTTCTGTTCCTTGTCGACATTCGGCCTTAACCTCTGCGTGGTGCAATCGGTCCGGAAAAGTGGCCTGATCAACGACGCGATCAGAAGAGCCGTTCCAATTGTCGTCGCGATATCCGTGATAATTTGCCTCGTTGTCACACTTGCCGGCCCTGCCCTCCGGCTTCCGTTTCTTCTCCAGTTCATTTCAAGGAACATCCATGAAACTGAAAGACAAAAACGTCATCATCACGGGCGGGGCTGGCGGCATCGGTGCGGCCCTGGCCAGAAAGTTTGCAGAAGAAGGCGCAAGGGTCACCGTGGCGGACCTGGACAAGTCCGGAGCCGAGGCAACGGCGTCGCAAATTGGCGGCCTTGGACTTGGCTGCGATGTCACCAAGGAGACCGATGTCCAGGCCGTCGTTGCTGCTGTCGAAAGCCAATTCGGACTGGTGGACCTGTTCTGTTCAAATGCGGGCATTTGCCTGAACGAACCGTCTCACTCAGCCTCCGCCGGCAACGATGTCTGGAACAGGAGCTGGAATATTCACGTGATGGCCCACGTATATGCTGCCCGTGCAGTGCTGCCCGGCATGATCGAACGAGGTGAAGGCTATCTTCTTCAGATGGCTTCCGCCGCCGGATTGCTGAGCCAGATCGGAAACGCGGCCTATTCGGCAACGAAGCACGCAGCGGTCGGTTTTGCGGAATCTCTTGCCATCACGCATGGCGCAGACGGTATCAAGGTATCTGTCATCTGCCCCCAATATGTGGCAACGCCGATGCTGGGATATGGGGACGAAAATGCCGGTAGCGATCTGCCGGGCGTGATTTCTCCGCAAGCCTTGGCGGAGACAGTCGTTCAGGGTGTTGAAAAAGAAACTTTCCTCATTCTGCCTCATCCTGACGTGGCGAAGTATATCCAGTTCAAGTCCGGCGACTACGACAAGTGGCTGGGAGCCATGCGCAAGCTGCGCGGCAGCATTCTGGACCGGGTCGGCACAACCGAGATCGAAGCCATGCATAAACTGGTTTGAACCAATGTTCGCCGGTGCATGCCAGGCAGCGCAGGCAATCCCGGCCAGCTTCCGATTGGACGGCGAGGAGCAGATGAAGCTGCCGTCAAAGAAGATCAATCCTCAATTGAGGACACACACTGCGACCCGGCCGTTTCAATCTTTCCAAATTTGGCCGTCCATGCGATCGACCTCTCCGGGCATGACCGGGCGAAGGGAAAGAGCAAACCCGGCATCCATACCTGTGGAACCAGGGTCACCACGTTTTCCAGAGTTTTGAACCTGCTGGGCGTCTGTCTCGTCGGACATTCGATGGGCAGCACAGTTGCCCCGGAGGCATGGCTGTTGTCCCGGGAACTGGTGACGCCGCTCTGCCTGGTCACCGGAACAACTTGGATCGGCAACCGCAGGATTTCGTTGTTAAATCAGCGCGACCAGTTTTCCAGATCTTCGGCAAAACCTGTCACCGCTGCCTCGAGCAGAGCCTTGCCGTGTTCCGCTGTTGCAAGCGCCGAATGAGATCCCACGCGCCCGTCCGGGAAAGCGCGGCGGTGTTCGTCAGGCGGGCCGTGCCGGTCACCCGCATGGTTCCTGATATATTCCGCCGACAATTTCTGGGGCGGTGCCGATGCGGCACCCGGAGGCAAAACGCGATGGGTAGCCTGGGTGATCGCAACTTCCGATGGCGTTGCATGCATGCCCTCCCAATCGCCGTAGAGGTCCTTTCGGAGCTTGCCCACGGCCTCGAAATCCCACCAGGAGCGGATTCGGATATCCAGGCTTTCAACGACTTCGGTCTCACCGGCTACCTGGCCAACCGGTTCCAGATTCGCGCCATGGCCGTTCAGGAAATAGAACCTTTGAAACCCTTGACCGTGCAGGCACGAAACGATCTCTGACACCATTGCCTTGAATGTCGCAACCGACACTGAAATTGTTCCCGGAAACGCCGTGTTGAAAGGCGCAGGCGTCAAGGCGAGCGTGGGCGCGACAAGTGTTGAGGTTCGCTCTCCGGCATGTCGGGCGATGGTCTGGGCACACAGTGCGTCCGTACCGATCAGGCCCATGGGGCCGTGCTGTTCGGTCGAGCCGACAGGCAGGATGATGGTCCGGCTGCGTTCGAGATACGTTTCCACCTCAAGCCAGCTGCAAAGATCAAGCCTCATCTGGTTGCCATCCATGCCTTGAGGCGTGGCCCATATTGCGCAAGCTCATCGGAAACAGCCTTGTGCGCATTCAGGCCCTGGAGGTAGCGCTGCATGCGGGAACTCAGGACGGGAGCCGTCCGGAAATGCTCCGTCAGTTCGTTGATCCACCGGCAGGTGACCGGCATACCGCAATCAGCAAGCGTCAGCCGGGGTGTGGTTTCCGGGAGCAGTGTTTCCATTTGCGCCAGTCTTTCGGCCAGGGCATCCCACTTTTCAGAAACAGCTTGCGTGCTGGGACCGAGCCCGATCATCGGAAAGAGCGCACGCAAGGCCGGTTCAAGCCGGGTGTCGTGAAATCTTGACCGTTCGCGAATTCGGGCGCGCTCAAGGCTGTCGCCCGGCAACATCTCGGGCGCGGGCCACACTTCATTGATGTATTCGGCAATTGCTTCGGAGTCGCTAAGCAAATGTCCGTCATGCTGCAGGGCGGGCAAACTGCCGCCGGGAACGAGATCTTTGTAGGTTTGAGACCCGTAGCCGCCTGGCGGAGGTACTTCTTCCCAAACCAGTTCCTTGTGACGGAGCGCGATGCGAAGCTTGGCGCAGTAAAGGCTCACGGGGATAGCGAACAGCTTTAACATGTAAGGTGGCGAGGCATTCCGGTTCGAATGCCCCTCTCCGCGTTATCGGCGTTCAAGACCTATTCCTTGAGGCGCCACTTCTTGCCCAGGGCATCAAAGAACCCGCGCTCTTCCTTGAGGGCAATCCAGGTGTTTACATAGTTGATCCATACCTGGTCGCCCTGTGGCAGCAGCATTGCAATTGGGGTCGGCGCTTTGGGTGCGCTCACCGGCACGATCATCATTTGCGGGTATTTTTCAACGAGCTTGAGTGCTTCGACGTTGGACGTGATATGCGCGTCGGCGCGTCCCGCCAGCACTTCCTGGAAATCACGCGCCGGCGCTTCGACGATCTGATGCTGCGCATCGGGGAAGAAGTCCTTGACCTGTTTTTCCTGGGTGGTGCCGAGCGTTGCCGCGACGGTTACATCGCTCTTGTTGAGATCGTCCCAGTCCTTGAACTTTTCCGCACTCGTTTCAAGAATGAGCGGGACGGTTGCCAGCGAGAAATAGGACGTGGAATATCCGGCCGCCTTCGCCCGTGCGGGAGAAACAGACGCCGATCCGGTGAGGTGATATTTGCCTGCGGTGACACCGCTGACCAGCGTTTTCCAGTCCGCCGGAACGAACTCGACCTCGACATTGAGATCCTTTGCCAGTTCGGTCATGACGTCGATGTCATAACCGGTATAGGTGTTGTTCGCGACGTCCTTCATCGTCATGGGGTTCCAGTCGCCGGTGGTGCCGACCTTGAGAACACCGTTGTTCAGAATGTCGTTGAGCGCTGATTGAGCCGTTGCCGGAAGGGTGGCAAGTGCCAGAAAGCAAAGCGTGGCTGTTGTCTTGATCAGTTTCATGCCGTTCTCCTCTCAGGATGAGGTAATGGTCCGTTGTGCACTGCAGTTTTGCCAGTTGATAAATTTATTGCACTACACTCAAATACATGACTAACTAATGGTCAAGACTTCCTTTTGTGCAATGTTGAATTTGTCCGCGAAGGCCATGATCAAAGTTGAAAATATTTCGAAGACATTCGGTGACTTTCACGCCCTGAAAAACGTTTCCCTTGAAGTGCTTACGGGCGAAAAGGTGGTGGTGTGCGGACCATCCGGCTCCGGCAAGTCAACGTTGATACGATGCATAAACGGGCTTGAACGGCACGATGAGGGCCTGATTGAAGTCGCGGACAACAGACTGACACATACAAGCTCGAGTTTGCGTGCAGTACGTTCCTCGGTCGGAATGGTCTTTCAACAATTCAATTTGTTTCCGCACCTCACCGTCAAGCAGAATTTGACACTGGGACCGGTCAGAACCCGAAAACTGTCGCAACCGGACGCCGACAAACTCGCCATGGCTTATCTGGAGCGAGTTCGCATTCCCGAACAGGCAGACAAGTTTCCCCGGCAGCTCTCCGGTGGCCAACAGCAGCGGGTTGCCATTGCCCGATCGCTTTGTATGGAACCGCAAATCATGTTGTTCGATGAGCCGACATCCGCACTCGATCCGGAAATGATCAACGAGGTTCTTGATGTCATGTCCGAGCTCGCGGGAAGCGGAATGACGATGATTTGCGTAACCCACGAAATGGGCTTTGCGAAACGCGTCGCCGACACAATGGTGTTCATGGATCATGGCGAGATCGTCGAAAAGGCACCGCCGGAACAGTTCTTCAGCAATCCCGGCACAGAACGGTGCCGGGACTTTCTTTCAAAAATTCTCGCGCATTGAGACAGAAAGAGGGCCAGATGACATTCTGCCGACTTGCAGGTCTTTGCTGCCTGACCCTGCTGCTCACGGGCTGCTCCGGGAATTGGGGCTGGTATGTTGTTGATCCGACGGTGCCTGCAGGATGGAACAATCTCAAATTTCTACTGAGCGGGCTTTACTACACGCTCCTTCTGTCCTTCACGGCGATCGTGATTTCCATCGTCATAGGCCTTGCTGTGGCGTTGCCGGCATTGTCGGCCAATCGGGCACTCAGGCGGTTCAACAGGGTCTACGTGGAACTGGTCAGAGCCGTACCCATTCTGGTCTTGATCCTCTGGGTTTATTACGGACTGCCTCAGATGACAGGGCTGTCCATCACGGTTTTCTGGGCCGGCGTGATCGCGCTTGCCCTTTCCGACAGCGCGTTTGAAGCCGAAATCTTTCGCGCAGGCATTCAGTCAATCGACAAGGGCCAGTACGAGGCCGCACACTCCATTTCGCTCAGCTACACAGACATGATGATGTACGTCATTCTTCCGCAGGCCGTGCGCCGGATACTTCCGGCACTTGGGAACCAGCTGGTTTACATGCTGAAAATGTCTTCCCTCGTCTCTGTGATCGGGATGCAGGAACTTACCCGAAAAGCGAACGAACTCGTCGTCGTTGAATACCGGCCCCTGGAAATTTATACGGTGCTTGTTCTTGAGTACCTTGTCCTGATTTTGATCGTTTCGGCCGGTGTCCGCTGGCTGGAGCGTAAATTGCAGTCAGATCAACGTGGTTAGGAGATACCATGGCAGCCTGGATCGAAATGATCTCCGACGAGGACGCAGATGCCGAATTGACGGAAGTGCTTCAGCTAGCGCGAACACCGCACGGCACGGTCGACAATGTGATGCGCGTGCATTCCCTGCGGCCCAATTCAATGAAGGGCCACGTCATCCTCTACCGGGCCGCGCTGCACGATGACGCCAACACACTGCCCGAATGGCTTCAGGAAACCATTTCATCATATGTTTCGATCCTGAACGGCTGCCCGTATTCGCTTGCCAATCATTGGGCAAATGCGCGCCATCTGATCGGCGACGACGCACGGGCGGATCAAATTGAAAAGGCCCTCACTGCTCGGCAGCCCGAAGATGCGTTTTCAGGCCTGGAACTGGAACTGCTGAATTACACTGAAAAGCTTACGCTGCGTCCCGCCGACATGACCAAATCGGATGTTGTCGCCCTGCGTGACCTCGGCGCGGATGACGGCCAGATCCTGGAGGCCAACCAGATCATCGGCTATTTCAACTATGTGAACAGGCATCTGAACGGCCTCGGGGTCACGACAGACGGAGATACCGTCGGATATTACGCATCGAAGTAGTTGCATATGGATAAAAGTTTTGCATAGAATGCAATAATTCTTCTAATGACAGGCGGAAACATGGTCTACGCTGAAGCCAAACCGATGGACTCGAACGAGATCCCGGTCATCGACATCACTTCCCTGCGAGACGGAACCGATCCGCATTCGGTGGCCAAAGATCTGCACGCGGCCAGTACCGGTCTGGGATTCATCTATATCAGCGGTCATGGCATTCCGGAGACCTGCATCTCGGCAGCCCGCAACCTTGCCTTCGACTTTTTTCGAAGCCCGCCGGAGCAGAAAGAAACCGTACGTGTGTCCGCCAGCCATCGCGGATGGCTGGCTTCGGGTGGCGCCAAAATGGGCGACAAGTTGAAGGCGGACCTGAAGGAGAGCTTCGTTTGGGGCATGCAAGATGAAAACGGCGACACTGTTGCCGATCATCCGCTCAGAGGCCGCAACCAGTGGCCCGAGTTCCTTCCGGATGTCGAACCGGCGGCCATGGACTATTTCCGCCAGGCGCATGAGGTGGCGCATCATCTGATGCGCGGTTTCGCGCTTGGTCTTGGACTTGAAGAGGGATTTTTCCTCAAAACAGCCTCACGTCCGTTGAGCAGGGCCTCGTTCGTCTACTATCCGGCCCAACCGGAAGACATGGGGGCCGACCAGTTCGGCGTTGGTCCCCACACCGATTTCGGCGTCCTGACACTTTTGTGCCAGGACGCTGTCGGCGGTCTCCAGATCGAGAACATTGACGGCGAATGGCTGCAGGCTCCCCCCATCGAGGGAACCCTGATCGTCAACGTTGCCGATCTTCTTGCCCGGTGGACCGGCGGCGCCTACAAGTCGACCCCGCACAGGGTCGTGAACAGCTCCGGTCGGGAACGTCTTTCGCTGGTGCTGGCATTTGATCCGAACCCTGAAACCGTTATTGATGCGCGGCAAATCTTCGGTGCCGGTCATATGCCTGCCGAAAGTGCCACGACCTGCGGTGAATACCTTCAGTGGCGGTTTGACCGCGCCTTCGCCTACCGGAAAACCGAGTGAATATGAACAATGACATCGACGGTGCAATCGGCGCCGCACTCAAGGATTTCAGACTTCGAAACGGATTTTCCGCCAGGCATCTTGCCGCACTGTCCGGCGTTTCCGGCGCGATGATAAGCCGAATCGAAAGCGGACAGGTCTCACCGTCGATTTCAACGCTGAGCGCGCTGGCCACCGCACTGAAAATTCCTCTTGTAAGCCTGTTTCGTGAAACAACATCGAATTACACGGATTACACGTTTGTTGAAAACGGTGCAGGCCTCAAATCGACCCGTATCGTCGACGAACATGTTCATGAATACGAAAACCTCGCGATTCATCTGCGGCGTGATCTGCAGTTCGGCGCCCGCATCGTGACACTAAAACGCCAGGAGGCCATTCCGCCGGTCTACGTGGGCAATGGTGTCGTCTTCGTTCACGCGCTCGAGGGAGAGGCCGTGTACGGCTATGGGAAACAGGAATTCACCTTGCGGGCGGGAGACAGCATTTGCGTCGACGCCGAGATGCGTCATGGAATCCTGTCAGTGCACACACCTGAATTCAGATTCCTGACAGTGCAGGCCGAGGTGCAGCGATGAGGACACCTTTCAAAACGAAAGGCGGCGTCCAAAACCTACTGCAGAATTGCATGAAGGTGAAGGCCGGTGACTTCGTTCTGATTGTTTGCGAGAATCCGGCGCTCGGCTGGTACGACACAGCGGCTCCCGGCCTTATCAAGACCGCTCTTGAGGAGTCCGGGTGCCGTGTATCGACAATTCTTGTCGGCGCCCCTGACGACACACTCCCGGCGGACTATGAAGACCAGTTGGCTGCACACGATACGATTGTTTTTCTCGCCCGTATCGGTGATCAGGACAGGTTTGCCGACAAGCTGCCCGGCAAAAATGTTGCCATGCTCTATGTGCGGAACCAGAAGTCACTGAAATCCGCCTACGCGGCAACAAACCATGATGCCATGGTTGCGATGAAGACGTCAGTCGACGCGGTGGCACGAACTTCGGATCGCGTGTCGATCATCTGTCCCCTGGGCACGCGCCTGGAAGGCCGGGTTGAGATGGAGGATGTTGTTGATGGAGAAGTCTCGGTCAAGAGATTTCCCCTCTGCGTACCGCAGCCAGTCCTTACACGTTCGATCAGCGGTCAGGTGGCGCTGAAGCGCTGGCTGACACCCACCGGTTCGCGATCTTATTCACCCGCATCTGTGCGTATCGACGGTGTTGTTATGGCGCATGTCGACAGGGGGCGAATTGTAGGATTTGAGGGTGACCGGCACAGCGTCAAGACAATTGAAGACCACTATTTCAAGGTAGCGGATCAATTTGATCTCGATAAGGATGCCATTCACTCGTGGCATGCCGGCATTCATCCGGCATGTTTCTATGAAGGCAATATCGATGATGATCCTGACCGTTGGTCAAACAATATTTTCGGAAATCCGCGCTTTCTGCACTTTCACACATGCGGAAGCTCGCCTCCGGGCGAAATCTGCTGGATGGTTCTGGATCCGACAATTGCCTTCGATGGCAAGGCACTGTGGCGCGATGGATGCCTGCAGCCGCAAAATTTTGAGCAAACTGCCGCAGTTGTGAAAGCAAGGCCGGAATTGTCGACGCTTCTTGCAGAACACCCGCTTCCGGTCGGCCTATCACAATAGCATTGGACACCGACCGTTCTTGCCGGACATCTACTCGATCGCCAACGAGCATCGGCTTGCGGGAGCATGGCGAAAAACGGTCAAAAACAAGTTGCGGGCGCGCGATCCAGTCATGCGACCTTTCTGGGACGTAGAACCTGAGGTGACGTTTGAATTTGGGGCCTTTGTACAAATGCAGGACGCGCGCACCCTTCCGTTTTTCCTCTGATCAATCAGATCACCGAAACAGAAACCGACAGGGCCTCATGATCGAATTGTGTCAGTGTTCCATTTCGCGGTAGCAGAATTCGATCCGTTCGACTTCACCCGAACATCCCAGGATCACTGAGATTCTCTGATGGTAAGGTTGCGGTCCAGGAGGACGAGACAGGCCAGAACATTCACACTGGCAAGGACGGCGTGATCCTCCGCTACGGAAGTGGTCCGCCATCGTGACTATTCGGCCTGCAGACACGGAAATAGCTTGTAGCGGTGACGCGGGCACAGCCCTGCCAACAAAAATGACGGTGTTTTCGAAGCGGGCTCATATCCAGTGAAGCGTCGAGTGCACCTCGCCCGTTGGCAGCAGCTGTATTCGTCTCAAGCCACCTTTTGTGGGCGTTCGATTGTGTTCGGGCAGTGGATGTTCATGAACCAGCTGCAGACATGTTGAAGGACCGAGAAGATATTTGACGCCGGTGCGTTCAGCCTCCGATGCGGAATGAAGATGACCGCTTGCAACGGCGCGAACATTCCCTGCGCTGTTGACGACATCCAGGAACGCGTCGGCATCTGCAAGTGTGCAATCAGGGTCCGCGCAGGTTGAAAGCGGCGGATGATGAAGACCTACCAGGACGTGCCCGTCCCACTCCTTTGCCAACCCGCCGAGTGTCAAGAGTTCAGCTTCACCCAATAGCCCGCCCTGGTCGCCCAAATTGGAATCGAGCACGACAATTCGCCAATTCCCTGCATCAATGCAGCGTCTTTCGATTCCGTTTTGCTGCAGTTTCGCGCCGAGCATCTCCGGATCATCATGATTTCCGGGTGAGACCAGCAGCGGTCTTTCGAGCCGCGCCAGTTGATCGAGCGCTTTTTCGTATGCCGCTTCATCGGCATTTTCGAGCAGGTCACCGGTGTGCAGAACCAGATCAAACCCGACATCCGAAACGCTTTCCAGAATGCGTTCAAAGGTTTCATCCGTTGTCGATCCATTCAGCATCGCTGCGGCATCAGCCAACGATTTCGGCGGGACAGACGGTGCTGTTTCAGGAGCCAGATGGGTGTCTGTAATGTGCAACACCTCAATGTTCCGGCCCGGATCGATTTCCACTTTCAAATGTCGGTCCCCCTTGTTCGGATTGGCTGAGAGCCAGGTCGGCACCGCCGTGACGGCAAGACACGCGGATCATGGCATGAGGTTCCATGTCCGATCCAGTCCACTGCTGACGCCTCGTCGTCACAAAGGCTGCGGCCACCGGTGAAACGGCTGCGCCAATGATCGAAGTCGGTCACGCTGCAAATTTAAGGGTCGTATTCCAGATCAAATGCGTGCACATACTGCACAGTGAGATTTGCGGCCGGTGTCAATTCAACCGGTTGCGCTCGAACAGGGTTCATTCGGACAAATGCAATTTCCCGAACCCTGCCGATGGAACAAGCCCGGACGATCTTGACGCCAGTTCCTGAAACACCAGTCAAATTCGACCTGAAACTCCCAGTTTGCAAGAGGTGATCATGTCCAAACCAGACCGCAAGGAAAGCGACTCGTTCGGTGCTCTGGATATTCCGGGTGACAAATACTACGGCGCGCAGACAGCCCGCTCGCTCATCAACTTTCCGATCGGCGGTGAAACCATGCCGCTGCCGCTGGTGCATGCACTCGGGATCATCAAACAGGCCGCGGCACGGGTGAACAAGGACCAGGGCAAGCTGGCACCGGATCTGGCAGCGGCCATTGATCAGGCCGCCGGCGAGGTTGCCACCGGAAAGTTTGACGACAATTTCCCGCTGGTTGTCTGGCAGACCGGGTCGGGCACGCAATCGAACATGAATGCAAATGAAGTGATCGCCAACAGGGCGATTGAAATACTTGGCGGCAAGATCGGGTCGAAGACACCTGTGCACCCCAACGATCATTGCAACATGAGCCAGTCGTCCAACGACACGTTTCCAACGGCAATGCACATTTCCGCCGCTCGTGAAATCCAGAAGTCTCTCCTGCCCGCCCTTGCCCACCTCAAGGCGGCCCTGAGCGCGAAGTCGGAAGAATGGGCGGATATCGTCAAGATCGGGCGAACCCACACCCAGGATGCGACGCCGCTCACTCTTGGTCAGGAATTTGGCGGCTATGCCGCTCAGATCGAAAAAGGAATCGGCCGCGTCGGCGAAGCATCCGACGGCCTTTATGAACTTGCGCAGGGGGGGACGGCCGTTGGCACCGGCCTCAACACCAAAAAGGGCTTCGCCGAGAAATTTGCCGCAGAAGTCGCAACCATTACCGGCCTGCCTTTCCGGACCGCACCGAACAAGTTCGAGGCACTCGCAGCACACGATGCCTATGTCTATGCGCATGGCGCGCTCAACACCGTTGCGACGTCCCTTTTCAAGATCGCGAACGACATCCGGCTGCTGGGGTCCGGACCGCGATCCGGGCTGGGTGAACTGTCGCTACCCGAAAACGAGCCCGGGTCGTCCATCATGCCGGGCAAGGTCAACCCGACCCAGTGCGAAGCCATGACCATGGTGTGTGCACAGGTCTTCGGCAACGAGACGACGATGTCCATTGCCGGCAGCCAGGGCCATTTCGAACTGAACGTCTACAAGCCCGTCATGGCCTACGCGATGCTGCAATCGATCCGGTTACTGTCGGACGCATGTATCAGCTTTACCGATCGCTGCGTTGCCGGCATCACGGCAAACGAAGACAACATCAAGGCCCTGATGGAACGATCGCTGATGCTGGTGACTGCACTGGCACCTGCCATCGGATATGACAAGGCAACCGAAATCGCGAAGACCGCGCACAAGAACGGCACTTCGCTGCGGCAAGAGGCTCTCAACCTGGGTTATGTCACCGCCGAGGAATTTGACCGGCTCGTCCGCCCGGACCAGATGATTTCCCCCGGTTAATGGCTTGTTGAACCTTGCTGAATTGGAGCAAACCTTAACCGACCACCAGGAAGCTCCAATCCACCAGTATTGTTCCAAGGCTGCAGGTTGAACCGGGAAGCAGATGGCACGTTCAATTGATACGCGCAGCCTACTGGACGTGCTGCCTTACATGTTTCCACAAACTGTCGCTGTGGGATGCGGAAAGAAAATGTCCGGCTCCCTCAACTGGCAGAACCAGCGCATCCGGCCGGTCTGACACCACCTCCCTGACATCTTCAAGATCGGTCAGGGGATCTTCGCTTCCATGCAGAATCAGGAGCTTTGCCTTGGTTTGACCTGGAAGCCGAAGGCGCTGCAGCGCGAAGGAATAGTCTTCGGCAATTCCGGACACCGATGTCTGGTACAATTCGGAAAACCATCCATACACGGGCGATGCATTGCCCTTGCCTTCCAATACATCCAGGTCCGACGCACTCGCGCTGAACATGCGATGCAAGATCCAGCGTGACCGGTTTTCGTCAGGGTAGTGAGCACTGAATTCCAGTGTCACCGAACGCGCAAGACTTTCTGTTTCGATCAACCGCCGATATGCGTTGTAGAGGTTGCTCGCGATGCCTTCCTTGTCTGGATTTGCGTGCGCAAGATTTGTCGAGACGAGTATCAGTTTATCGACCAGGTCCGGGAAGCGACTTGCAAATTCAAGCGACAGGGCACCTCCAAAGGATTGCCCAAGGAGAAACCTCTGACCCGAGGGCATGTTTCGCATCAGGAACTCTAGGTCCTTCAGGCTGGCTTCCACATGGTGCGTTTTTGCCCGGAGCCCCAGAACAGGGCGTGCATCGAGATATCCGCGGCGCACCGGGATAACCAGACGGATGCCATGGGTGCACAAATCCTCCAGCACGCCGGAAATCAGCATACCGAACATCATTCCATGACAAACGAGCACCGGGATTCCGGTCTCGGGCCCAATCTCGATCACATAGATCTTTTCGCCATCGTCTCTGCTTTGTACCAGGAGTGAAGCGCCCTGCTTGATATGGTCCGCCAGAAATCCCTCGATGACCTTTGCCTGCTGCGAAACGTCGTTGGAGAGATTCAGAACATGCACCATCTGCCCCAGCAGAATGCGCACCAGATCCAGTTGGCCATTGCACTGCATCTTTGCGGACGCACTTTTGATGTGCGCACGTTTGGTTTCTATCCCGACATCGTCGAGTTCAGATGCTTCGCGAAGTGACAAGCCGCCCAGCAACTGAAAGGCCACACGTCGCTCTGATGCCGTCAGTCCGCGCCCGCTGTTGAAGTGCATGACGACTGAATCGAATGTCTCCTGATTGATCCTGAAACCGCGGACGAATGGCGTGGATCCGGAGTGGGCCGGTGCATCATACACAGGCAGGAACCAGAAAAACGTGTTTGTGTCTCGCTGGTACAGGACCCGCCCCGCCTCCGCGCCACCGTCTGCCACGACACTTGCCATTTCGCCGAGGACAAGATCGCTCGAGGGCTCGCTGACGAAACGGGTCAGGTAATCCGACAACGTAGTGGAACCCCCACGCAGAAACCGGCCGGACCTGGTGAAATCGGCCCACTTCAGCGTTGGATTGACCTCATGTTGCTCCGACTTCAATCTTCTCAGGGCTTCGTCTGAGGCAGCTTGCACCAGGTCATCCGGAAGAACGGAAAACACTCGCTGGAATTCTGAATGCAAATTACCCGGCAATTTAAAATACCTTGCTTACAATCACTCACCCGAAAACTTCCACATTTTCTCGCCGATTGCTTTACCCATTTGGGTAACGTGGAGGCTTGTTCCCAAAACCACCCTAACACTGTTCCTTTCGAAACTTGCGGAAGTTCCGGGAGTTCCGGGAGTTTCAAATGAACCAATCTTTGTTGCTGTCTCTGCGGTCATGACATAGGCGAGCGTCGCCCAAGCAGCACCTGTGACAGATGCAGATTTGACATTCGACGATGCCGCAGTTGTCGGCACCGCGTTTGTCGTTCAAACGACCTTTGACGCAAGCGGTGTAATTGCTGGCAACAATTTGTGCTCCTTTCACCCAGTTTCGGAGTCAATATTGGCGTTGTAACCGATTTTCGCTGTCCGGTGGGGGACCTTCGCCGTTTCAGGGTCGAAACGAATTGCATCCGATGGCGGCAGAAATGCCTCTTTTGACGCGTCCGACTACGGGTTCGCAGATGGAGCTTACATCAGTTACTTGTTTGTTACCCGTTTCAGTGATGTTGAGGCCTTCCCCTTTGCAGTAGCAGCCATGATCGGGGTTCTCGTTGTCAATCCAACTGTCGCTGCTCAATTGCCAGGCGCCGTGTCGGGTCTTGCAGGCCTTGCAGCGGTGTCCGGCAGATGCGAAAACAAAAAACCGACTGGAAGAGGGTTTTAACATCGTGACATTAGCCACACCGACCTCCGTATACGCACCCGCTGTTTAGGTCGCCGAAAAGCTGACCCTTGTGAGAATTCGGTCATTCGATCGCAGCCGCGGACACGAACCACTTCCGCACGCGTTCTGCATTTTCACTCAGAGGACGGGATTTCGACCAGACGAGATAAAATCCCATGCCAGTCCGCCAGCTCCAGTCCATTCGGGCATTAAGCAGCTTCTTCCTGACCAGCGGACGAGCCAGGTGGTTCCACCCGAATGCAATGCCTTCACCGGAAATGGCGGCATTCAGAACCAGGGCGTAGTCGTTCAAACGCAAGCCTGAAGGCGGGATCGCAACATTGCATCCCTGCGCATCGAACCAGTCCTTCCAGCTGGGGCGCTCACGGACGGGTTCTTCCAGGTGGATCAGCGTATGACCGAGAATATCCGCCTTGTGCCGGAGCTCAGCAGCCGTCATCAGAGCGGGACTGGCAATCGGGTAGATAGTCTCCTCGGCAATCAGCGCGGCGTGACATCCCGGCCAACGCCCGTCGCCCCGTCGTATCGCCAGTGTGATGCCACCATCGTCTATATCCGGCTCACGGTCGCTGGATTGCAGGCGAAGGTCGATATTCGGGTGCAGGTCACGCAAGGTTCTCAGACGCGGCATCATCCAGTAGGTGTTGAAGGCGGTCGAGGCACAGAGGGTGACGATAGCGTTCCGGGCTCCCGCCTGGACTGCATGCGCCGCTTCAAGGATCTGATGCAACCCCTTGGACGTTTCCGCATAGAACCGGGCTCCGGCCGGTGTCAGCTCCACCTTCTTGTGCGACCGGCGGAAGAGTGGAGCACCGAGAGCCTGCTCAAGCCGTTTGACCGCCGCGCTGACGGCCGGTTGCTGGACATTCAGTTCTGCAGCCGCCCGGGTGAACGAGCCATGCCTGGCAGCCGCCTCGAAAATGAGAATGTAGCGCGGAGAACCGACGATCTTCCAGAGATTCTGCATAACTTCAGTTTATGCATAGAGTGACATTTTTCAATCGTCACAACATGCCTCGAAAACAGTAGCGTCACAGGATTGGTCCAGTGAAAGGTGACAGGATGGCGAGACGTTCGCGCGCGGCGCGCGGCCGCGTTGAAAACACACAGGTGGCAGCCCCGTTTGTCAAACGTGTGCTTCCCTATTTCGATCTCCTGGACGAAGAGCGGCTGGCCGCCCTGGAAGCCCAGGTCGACTGGATCTTCGAGGATGTCGGCGTTGCCTTTCGCGATGATCGGGAAGCGGTGCGGATCTGGAGAGACGCCGGTGCGAAAATCGACGGCGACATCGTGCGTGCCGACGCGGCCTGGATCCGCTCGCTTTGTGCCCTTGCTCCCCGCGAATTCACGCAGCTGGCGCGTGATCCGAAAAAGTCCGTCGTCATTGGTGGCAAAAACCAGGTGTTCGCACCAGTCTACGGATCCCCCTTTGTCCGCGATCTGGAAGGTGGGCGCCGATACGGAGATATCGCGAGTTTCGAGAAGCTGGTGAAGCTCACCTATATGCATCCCTTTCTGCACCATGGCGGTTTCGTCACGTGCGAACCTTGTGATGTGCCGGTATCCAAACGCCACCTCGACATGCTGTTCGCGCATATGACGCTCAGCGACAAACCACACCTTGGCGCAATTACCGAAATGAGCCGGGCTAGGGACAGCGTCGACATGGCTGAAATCGTCTTCGGTCAGGAGGTCATGGCGCAAAACTGCGTAATCATGGGCAACGTCAACACCAACTCTCCACTCCTGGTGGACAAGGTGGCAAGCGAGGCAGTGCGTGCCTATTGCGGACGCGGTCAGGGAATTGTCGTCGTGCCGTTCATATTGTCCGGCGCGATGGGTCCGGTTTCGACAGCAGCTTCGGTCTGCCAGGCAATGGCCGAAGCGATGATGGTCTGCGCCTTTTCGCAGATCGTGTGGCCCGGTGCACCATTCGTACTTGGAAACTTTCTCAGCTCCATGAGCCTCAAAAGCGGGGCCCCGACCTTCGGCATGCCTGAACCTGTCGTTTCGAACTATGTCATCGGCCAACTTGCACGGCGTGCCGGCCTGCCACTGCGGTGTGGAGGCTCGTTGACCGCTTCCAAGATCGAGGACGCACAGGCCGCCTATGAAAGCGCCGACTCAATGCATTCCACCATGCTGGCAGGAGCCAATTTCGTGATGCACGCCGCCGGTTGGCTCGAAGGGGGCCTATGTACCGGATTTGAAAAGCTGATCATGGATGCCGATCGTCTCGGGTCGTATCAAAAGGTCCTATCGGGCGGCCTCGACACGTCGGAGGAAGCCTTCGCGAGGGATGCCTACGGCGAAGTTGGACCCGGTGGTCATTTTCTTGGATCGGCTCACACCATGCGGAACTACCAGACGGCGTTTTACGAGCCGAAGCTTTCCGACAGTGAAAATGTCGAGAGCTGGGAGGAAGGTGGCTCGAAGGACATGCGCCAACGCGCCTTTGGACGCTGGCAGACCATGCTCGCCGACTACCAGCCACCGAAGATGGACGAGGCGACACGTGAGGAGCTGGAAGCATTTGTTGCCAGGCGAAAGGAAGAGTTGCCCGATGCCTGGTATTAGGATCACCGGCCTGAGGGCGACGCCCGTCAATATCCCGCTGGAAAAACCGATGTGGTGGACCGGCGGACATTATCCCGGCACGTCAAAGACCGTTATCGAGGTCGAGACCGATCAGGGCCTTGTCGGTCTTGGAGAAGCGCCGTCGGTCGATGTGCTTTCGACCATCAGGGAAATGGGTGAACGGCTGATCGGAGAAGATCCGCTGGATATTGCAGGTTGCGAGAACCTCTGCGTACCGCCCTGGCAGATCGTGCAGAACACGGACGACAGTTCCGTGGTCAAGGCATTCGGAGCCATCGAAATCGCCCTGTGGGACCTGCGCGGCAAAGTCACGGGCGAACCGCTCTATCGTCTTCTTGGCGGTGCTGTGCGCAAGAACATCCCCTTCACGGAATACTTCGCCTTTCGCGAGGGCGGAGAAATGCGTCCGGAGGAGATCGCCGACTATTGCGTCCGCATGCGCGAGGAACACGGTGCCACCATGTTCGAAGGCAAGCTGATACTGGGTGACCCGAACCTGGAAATCGAAACCGTCAGGAGACTGCGTGCTGCGCTCGGGCCGCAAGACATGATCAGGCTGGACAGCAACATGCAATGGTCGCTGCCGAGTGCGATCCGGATCTTCCGTGAAATCGAACCATTCGACATCCGCAACTACGAGGACCCGGTCGCCACATTCGAGGAGATGGCCCAACTCCGCAGGCATTCCTCCATCCGGATATCGACGCATGCTCCGGACATCCGTCGCGCCGTCGCACTTGGCGTACCGGACTACATTGTCACAAATTTCGCGGTGCTTGGCGGTATCTCCAGAACTGTCCGCTTTATCGGCGCCTGCGAAGCCATGGGTGTCGGCTTCTGGTGCTATTCCGGTGATGCCGGGATCGCGACCGCCGGCTATCTGCACATGTCTGCAGCCATGCCCTGGATAACCGAGCCGAGCCAATCCCTGTTCCGCTGGCAGGTAGGTGACGTCATCGAGGGTGGCCCGTTCCGGCAGACCGACAATGTGATCGCCGTTCCCGAAGGACCCGGGCTTGGTGTCACACTGGACCGTGATGCCTTGGCGCACTGGCACCGGCACCTGGTCGAAAACGGGCCACTCGACCATTTTCGCGACCCCGCACTGCCTGGCCGGTTCAGGCGACTGCCACTCGATTGAGGAGATCCGAGATGCCCGAGATCCAGAAAGACGAAACCGGTGGCGGCAAGAAACTGCCAAGTCACGCGCGGGTCGTGGTGATTGGCGGCGGGGTCGTCGGCTGCTCGATCCTGTTTCACCTGGCGAAGTTCGGCTGGAAGGATGTCGTGCTCCTGGAACGTGACGAGCTGACCTCCGGATCCTCCTGGCACGCGGCAGGACAGATTCATACTATCAGTTCCGACCCGAACATCTCGCGCCTGCAGTCCTACACAATTGATCTCTACCGGGAAATCGAGGAGATCTCCGGGCACAGTGTCGGGCTTCACATCACCGGCGGGTTCTACCTGGCATCGACCAGGGACTGGTACGATTATCTCAAGCGTGAACGTTCCAAGGCGCGCTACATGGGCCTCTCCCAGGAGTTCATCAGTCCCAAGGAAGTTGCAGAACGCCATCCACTGATCGACCCGAAACACTACCACGCAGCACTCTGGGACGATCAGGACGGAGATCTCGACCCGTCAGGCGCGACCTATGCCTTCGCCAAGGCAGCGCAACATCACGGCGCCCGTTATTTTACCCACACGCCGGCAACCGTAACGACGCAGCGCACGGACGGATCCTGGGATGTGACCACTCCCAAAGGCGTCATCAACGCCGAACATATCGTCAATTGCGGTGGCCTGTGGGCTCGGGAAGTCGGCATCATGCAAGGCGTGCACCTGCCGGTGCAGCCCATGGAGCACCACTATCTGATCACCGAAACGATCCCGGAGATCGAGGAAAGGATGAAGCAGGGCGAGCCAGGGCGACTGCCTGCCGGGATCGACTATGAAGCCAATATCTATTTCCGTCAGGAGCGTCACGGCATGCTGCTCGGGACCTATGAACCGAAGGGCACGCCCTGGATGGTTGACGGAACCCCCTGGAGCTTCGGTCATGAATTGCTGCCACCGGATATCGATCGTGTTGCGGACCGTCTCGAAATGTCCTTCGAGCGTATTCCGGCCATGGGCAATGCCGGCATCAAGAACATCGTCAATGGTCCCTTCACTTTCGGCCCCGATGGCAATCCGATGATCGGTCCCGTGCCGGGCATGCGCAACTACTGGTGCGCCGTCGGCGTCATGGCGGGGTTCTGCCAGGGTGGCGGTGTCGGCCTGACCATGGCGGAGTGGATGATCGACGGCGAGCCTTCGATCGATGTCTGGGCAATGGATGTTGCCCGCTTCGGCGACTTTGCGACACCCGACTGGGGAACCGTCAAATCGACCGAGAATTACGAACGCCGTTTCGTCATGACATTTCCGAACGAGACGCTGCCCAGGGGGCGCCGTCAGAAGACGACTGCACTGTTCGACCGACTGGTTGCCAGGGGCGCCGTGATGGGACAGGGCTTCGGTCTGGAAAATGCGCTCTGGTTCGCCGACGGGCCTGAGGATGCGCGAGAGGACCCAACCTTTCAGCGAAATCGCAGTCACGATTATGTCGCCCGGGAAGTGAATGCCGTGCGCGAGGCGGTCGGCGGGATCGAGATCGCCAATTTCGCCAAGCATGAATTCAAGGGAAGCGGTGCGCGTGCCTATCTTGACCGTGTTCTGGCAGGCCATGTACCCAAGCCGGGCCGGTTGACGCTGACGCCGATGCTGACCGAAGCCGGCCGGCTTTACGGCGACCTGACCGTAGCTTGCCTCGAGGAAGGGCACTTCATGCTGTTCGGATCGGGAGCAATGCAGGAAGCGCATCGACGGTGGTTCGAGCGTGATCTGCCGGAGGATGTGTCCTACGCCAACGTGTCCGACGACTGGCACGGCGTCGCATTGTCGGGGCCGAATTCCCGCGAGTTGCTACGGCGGCTGATGCGTGAAGACATTTCGGCGGAAGCCTTCAGGTTCCGTGATGTACGCCATAGCTTTGTCGCCGGCGTACCGGTCATTCTCAACCGGATCAGCTTTTCAGGCGAACTCGGCTACGAGATCTATTGCCGCCCTCAATACCTGCTCCGTCTCGCCGAATCCATCGAGGCTGCCGGCGCTGATCTCGGCTATCGCTGGTACGGCGCGCGTGCCCTCATGTCGATGCGCCTGGAAAAGAGCTGGGGCGTGTGGACGCAAGACTATCGGCCCGATTTCAACGCCGTCGAAAGCGGCTTGGACATTTTCATCAACTGGAAAAAGGACTTCGTCGGCAAGAAGGCAACGCAAGCTTTTCGCGACGAGGGTGTCCAGCGGAAGCTCGTGACCATGACGATCGATGTCGATGGAATAGACGTGTCGACTGATGAGGCGATCCTGAAGGACGGTATTGCCGTCGGATATGTGTCTTCCGGCGGTTTTGCGCACCATGTCCAGCGTTCGATGGCAATGGGCTATGTTTCCACGGAATACAGCACGCCGGGGACTTCTCTGCAGGTAGAAATTCTAGGAGAGTTCTTCGACGCAGAAATCCTGGGATCTCCGATCTATGACGCGAACGGGGCAAACATGCGCGCCTAGCGCACTCGCTTGACAATTCCCTGCAGCATTCGGGTCAAAGCCGCCGTGTTTCCTTGAGGCGCTTTTGCTGCCCGAGGCTCACACGCGCGTCCGGGCGACGACACTGGCGTCGGTCTGGCGTTCCGGCTTTCTGTGTTTTCGGCAATGCATTCGGGCATTCCGTACATGGCTTACATGCCGGTTACATTAGATACAAATGATACAAACTAATTGTTGGAAGTGAGTATTTCTGTTCCTAAGTTGAAGGAGTATCAAAACTTCTTTTGACACCTCGCCTTGTAGATATTTGAAAGATTATTTGATCATCATACGCCAACTGATCTGAACGGTTACGTAGATCCGGCGGCAATTTGCAACATTTTTCCGGGATACCCGCCATGCCGATCTATTCCTCAATCGGGATCACTGCCTCTGTTGGGCGAAGCGGCCAGAACCGCGCGCAGGACGTTGTCGCTGTCCAGCAACGGCTCAACGACCTCATGCACTCACCGCGCATTCCGCTCGTGGTCGACGGGCAGTCCGGTCCGAAGACCCGAGGGATGATCAAGGACTTTCAGAAATCCGTGCTCGGCTTTCGCTGGCCCGATGCCCGTGTCGACCCTGCGGCAAAAACGATCATCGCGCTGAACGATCCATCTTCGGAAGGTATATGGGCGCAGATGTCCATCCCCGAGTTTCCGCCCGATCCAGGCCCCCAGCCCGAGGAAGACGACGAAAAGGGCAAGGGCGGAGCCATCACCAAGCAAGACGTCATTGACAGCACGATCGACAAGATCAAGGCAACACAGAGTATTACTTCCCAGGAAGAAACCTACTACCGGCAGATCCTGGAAGACATCTGGAAAGCCAACAAGGGCGCCTATACGGATGGTGGCGCCGGCCTGACGGTCGAACAGCGCGAGAAGCTGATCACAATCGGACTGAATGGCTTCAAGATCGTGAAAATGTCGCTCACATTCGCGGCTGCCGGCTCTGCGGCCGCCACCGTATTCGGTTACATGAGCATGCTGGCACCTTTCCTGATGGTCTATGGATTCTATCGTGCACTTGGCCACGCCATGGATTCCGGCGCACGGGTCTACGGCGGTATCAGCATGGCCTACTACACGACCTATTGGGTCTTCGGCGGCATGAAGCCGGTGAGCTGTCCGACATTCGTCAAGCGCAACGAAGAAGCTCCCGAACAATGGCGGACGGACCCCGACAAGCTGGAAACCCACTGGCGCAAGGGGCAGAAGGACGCCAGGCGCGGCCTGGAGGAGTATTGCAAGAGCGTCGCCGCCAAGACCGGTACAACACAGGCAGAAGCGGAGGCTGTCTTCAAGGCTGCGCTACGCATCGGCAAACCATCCATGCTTGCCCGCGCTCTGCTTACGGATATCTCCAAGAAGGCGCGTGCCGAGGGCGACCACAACGTTGCCAATGTACTGAAGCTGTTTGCCGACGAACTGATTTATCCGAAGTGAGGAAAGCCGGATGATTCACGCCATCTGGTGGACGGATTGACCGCCCTGCGTGAAGACCCGCTGATTGTGCGGGGTCACGCCGAAGCGGTTCTGATAGGTACGAATGAAGTGGGATGGAGACTCGTAGCCGCAGGCCAGAGCGATTTCCGAAATCGACTGTTCGGTCTGAAGGAGCAGGTTCCGGGCCTTGGTGAGCTTCTGGTTTATCGCGTATTTCTTCGGCGACATCTTCAGATGCTTCTGGAACAGTCTTTCCAGTTGTCGTGTTGAAATACCGATACGGCGTGCGATCTCGGAGGTTGGCATGAAATACGGTGCGCTTTCATTGAGCAACCGGATCGCCTCGGCAATGTGCGGATTGCGGATACCGTAGCGCGCCTGCACGGATATCTGCTGCGTGGCATGTGCCGGACGAACGCCCGAATAGACCATCTGGTCGGCGATCGCCATGGCGAGATCCATCCCGTGCGTTTCTCCGATCAGGTGCAGCATCAGGTCTGTTGCCGCTGTCCCCCCAGAGGCTGTAACGAAGGTTTCGTCGGCAACAAACACATTGCGCACCAGCTCGACATCGGGAAAATTCTCCTGAAAACTGTCATGGAAAGCCCAGTGCATTGCTGCACGCCTGCCATCCAGAAGGCCTGCCTTGGCCAGAACAAAGGCCCCGGAACAGATCGCACCGATCAAGGTTCCGCGGGACCGTTCCCGGCGAATGAAGGACAGAACGTCCGCAGACGCCCTTTCCCCGACATTCAAACCCGAAATCAGAAAAAGACTGCTTCTTGACGGCAAGGGCTCAAGACCCTGATCAACCAGGGTGACTGTTCGGTTCGAACAGGTCGCGCTTTCTCCCGAAGGCGACGCCAGCTGCCATCGATACAACTCCTTGCCTGAAAGAAGGTTGGCAATCCTGAGTGGCTCGACAGCGCAGGAGAAAGCAATGTGGGAAAAATCATCAAGCAAAAGAAAGGTGACGTCGATGGTGCGGGACATGTCGCTTTTCTCCGGCCTCTGTCGCCTCATGCTCATGAAGGCGGCAAGCGCATTTGTATAATTATTGTGTTGCTATTGTATTCATCATGTATACAAGCAGGTCAACAAAAATCGAAACGGAGCGGTTCCATGCCCAACGTGCGCGGCACAGCCAAATCGGTTGCCTATGAGGATCTGAAGCGCGAAATTCTAACGCTTGAGCGCCAGCCGGGCAGTGCTTTGGAGGAGAGCGAGCTTTGTGACCGGTACGGCCTGTCGCGAACACCTTTGCGCGAGGTGCTGCAGCAGCTTTCGGGGGAAGGCTATGTCACGCTGCAGCTGAACCGCGGTGCGCGTGTCTCCGACATGTCGCACTACACACTGCGAGACTTCTTTCTCGCAGCGCCACTGATCTACAGTGCCGTCCTGCGGCTTGCGGTTCAAAATGCCAGGCCTTCGCAGATCGAAGATCTCAAAAGCGCGCAGGAAGCCTTCCGGACCGCCCTGAGAACAGGCGATACAACAGACCGTGCGCTCACCAACGACAAGTTCCACCGGATCACCGGGCAGATGGCCGGCAACAGCTACCTCCTGGCGAGCCTTGACCGGCTCCTGATCGATCACACCCGCATTGCCATGACGTTTTTTCGCCCGAAATCCGGTGCGAAGGATGACCGGCTTGCCCTTGCCTGCCAGCAGCATGACGAAATGATCGCCTGTATCGAAACCGGCGACGAGGACCGGGCAAGTGAACTGGCGCTGGAACACTGGGCCCTGTCGCGCGACCAGATCGAATTGTTCGTGATGCCTGACGGGCTTGAGGCACCTCTCGGCGCCCCGCTGGGTGTAACGGCGAAACAGAAATCCGCATGAGGAAAAAATGACACCCATAATGGCTTTCGAGGGCATTTATACGCCCGTGGTCACCCCCTATGACGACGACGGTCGTGTCGTGTGGAGCGCCTTGGAACGAGTGATCGATCATCTGGTAGACAGTGGCGTACAGGGTTTGATATCCGGCGGCTCGACCGGCGAGAACTATACCCAGACGGTTGAAGAACGTCTTGAACTTGCCCGGTTCACCAAGGACAAACTCGACGGACGCCTCCCTCTCATTGTCGGCACCGGCACCATGCGGACGCCGGATTCGATCGCGCTCGCCGAAGGGGGCGCTGGAATGGGTGCAGATGCCCTTCTTGTCGCAACCCCGCCCTATGCAGTGCCCACGGAGCGGGAAAATGCCCTGAATGTACTGACCATCGACAGGGCCGCAGACCTGCCGATCATGCTCTACAACTACCCGGGCCGGATGGGTGTCAACATGGGTGAGGAATTTCTCGACCGCGTTGGCCGTTCGCGCAATGTCTGCGCAATCAAGGAAAGCTCGGGCGACATCAATCGGGTGCACCTTCTGGCGCGAGATTACCCGCACATCCAGATGTCCTGCGGCATGGACGACCAGGCATTGGAGTTTTTTGCCTGGGGTGCGCGCAGCTGGGTCTGTGCCGGATCGAACTTCCTGCCGCACGAGCATGTCGCGCTCTACAAGGCCTGTGCCGTTGAAGGTGACTTTTCCAAGGGTCGCAGGATCATGTCGGCAATGATGCCATTGATGCGTGTCCTTGAGCAGGGTGGAAAGTTCATTCAATGCGTCAAGCACGGTGTCGAAATGACCGGCCTCGACGCAGGCCCGCCACGCCCGCCGCTGAAAGCGCTCAACAAGGACGACAAGCGGCAGCTGGAACAGGTTATCCGGGTTCTGAAATCCACAATTGAAGACATTACGGCGGGAGCATGAGCATGACGGATCTTCTGACGCGCGAGGAATACAAAACGCTCGCGGCCAAACTTGCTCTGCCGACCAGCGCGTTCATTGACGGCAGTTACCGGCCCGCGCATTCGGGCAAGACGTTTTCAACCGTCAATCCCGCGACGGGCGACACCCTTGCAGAGGTCGCGGCCTGCGGCGCCGAGGACGTCGAATTCGCCGTTGTGAAAGCACGCGAAGCCTTTGACGACGGACGCTGGTCGAAACTGCATCCATCGGAACGCAAGGACATTCTGATCCGCTTTGCAAAACTGCTGACCCGCAACCGGCGAGAGCTTGCGGTGATGGAAAGCCTCGACAGCGGCAAGACAATATTCGACTGCGAAACTGTCGATGTTCCCGAAACGATCAGCTGCATAAAGTGGCACGCGGAAGCCATTGACAAGATCTATGATCAGGTTTCGCCGGCTTCCGACGATCATATCGCCATGATCGTGCGCGAACCGGTCGGTGTCGTCGGCCTAGTTCTTCCCTGGAACTTCCCGCTGCTGATGCTTGCCTGGAAGATCGGACCGGCGCTGGCAGCAGGGTGTTCGGTCGTGGTGAAACCGGCTGAAGAAACGTCACTGACTGCCTTGCGCGTTGCCGAACTTGCAATGGAAGCCGGTATTCCGCGCGGTGTCCTGAACATTGTGCCGGGAACCGGCCCGGAAGTCGGCGAACCGCTCGGCCGGCACATGGACGTCGACATGATTTCCTTCACCGGTTCGACCGAGACCGGGCGGCGTTTCCTGCGGTATGCGGCCGACAGCAACCTGAAGGAAGTGGTTCTGGAAATGGGAGGCAAGAACCCGAGCGTCGTTTTGAGGGATGCCGAAAATCTCGACCGCGTTGCCGCTCACGTGGTCAATGGCGCGTTCTGGAACATGGGTGAAAACTGCTCGGCAAGCTCACGCCTGATCGTCGAAGAGGAGATCAAGGACGCATTGCTGGAGCGGATCTTCGCACATGCCCGGGAATGGACCATGGGCGACCCGCTTGATCCCGAGCACCGGGTCGGGGCACTGGTGTCATCAGATCACTTCGGCAAGGTCTGTTCCTATCTGGAGACCGGGGCAACCGTACTGATGGGCGGCAAGGCTCATGACGGTGCCTTTGTCGAACCGACCATTCTGGAAGCCTCGCGCGGGTCACGCGTTGCGCAGGAAGAAATCTTTGGGCCCGTGCTGAATGTCATGACCGTCAAGGGGTTCGACGAGGCAATCGAGCTGGCAAACTCCACCGAATACGGACTGGCCGCTTCGATCTTCACAGCCAACGCCAAAAAGGCCCTGCGCGGCGCGCGTGCCATTCGCGCGGGAACCGTCACCGTCAACTGCTTCGGTGAAGGTGATATCGCAACACCGTTCGGCGGCTTCAAACAGTCCGGCTTTGGCGGGCGGGACAACAGCCTTGCTGCCCACGACCAGTACACGCAGATCAAAACGATCTGGCTGGATCTGTCCGACGACGAGGACGAGGCTGTCGGATGACATCAACCTGGTCCGCCAAGACGTTGCCGGACTTGCCAGGACCCGCAGCCTGGAACCGGATACTGGCGGACCAGCCCGCGCCTCAGACCCTGGCAGGCTCGACAACCGCCGATGTTGTCGTCATCGGCGCGGGTTTTGCGGGGCTGTCTGCAGCACGGCGCCTGACCCAGATTGATCCTGCCCTGAAAATTGCCGTTCTGGATGCCTGCCGAGTTGCGGAAAGTTCCGCCGGCCGGAATTCAGGTTTCATGATCGATCTGCCGCATGAGCTGAATTCGGAAGATTATGCAGGTGCGGGCGATGACCAGGCGATCACATCCTTGAACCGGCAGGCGATCGCCTTTGCCGGTGAAGCAGTTGAAGACTACGGCATCAATCCGAATTTCTTTGATCGTGCCGGCAAGATCAACGGTGCGGCCAGCGCCAAGGCCGTCCAGCACAACGAAAGCTATGCAACACATCTCCAAGGTCTCGGCGAGGCCTTTGACATGCTGGATGCCGCACAGATGACGGAGATCACAGGGAGCCGTCACTATCTTTCCGGGCTCTATACGCCCGGCACCATCATGCTTCAGCCCGCGGGGTATGTTCGCGGGCTGGTGGACGGGTTGCGGCGTGTCGGTGTCCGCATTTTCGAACATAGTCCCGTACATCGGTTTTTACGCCAGGGAGGCGCGTGGAAGGTCGTCACACCCGAAGGCGACATTGCGACACAGAAGATAATACTGACCGTGAATGGTCACCTTGAAAGCTTCGGCTTTGAACGCGACCGGTTGATGCAACTCTTCCTGTTCGCCGTCATGACGCCGGAACTGGACGCCGACGCCGTTTCAAGACTGGGCGGCTCCCCGAGATGGGGCGTGACGCCTTCGGATCCGATGGGAACGACAATGCGCCGCATCGATACTGACCAAGGCGGCAACCGGATCGTGACGCGCACTTGCGCGCTTCTGAAACCGAACATGCGCCCTGAACCGAAAAGCCTGGAGCGGGCGGCGGGCGTGATGCAGCGGAAATTCGATCAACGGTTTCCACAGCTTGCAGGAATGCAAATGGAATACAGGTGGGCTGGGCATCTGTGCCTCAGTCTCAATTCGGTGGCTGTCATGCGGGAACTGGAGGACGGTGTATTTTCCGGCTGTGTACAGAACGGCCTCGGCACAGCGCGCGGAACCCTTACCGGTATTGGCGCTGCAGATCTTGCCTTTGGCGTTTCCAGTAAAATCACCCGCCACTTCGGCACGGAGGCTTCGCCGACGAAACTGCCGCCGCAGCCCTTTCGCGAGATCGGAGCCAACATGGTCCTGCGCTGGAAGGAATGGCGGGCGGCGGCAGAGTAGATCGTTCAAGCAGTTCGGAAGTACCACTCGAAAAGGTAACCGGACAAAAGTGACCCGATCACCGCCAGCACCAGGTACAGCAGAAACGGCTTCAGCCGCAGAACCGGGAAGATCGCAAGAGCGCCCCAGATACTGACTACCCCTCCTGCAACGAGAAACGCCATCGCGGCACCTGCTGCCATGCCGTTGTCCAGAAGGGCGCGGGTCAGAGGCAGAGCCGCATAGCCGTCAATGTATGCCGGTGCGCCGACAAAGACCGCCATGGGTATCGACCACCAATTGTCGTTTCCGACATAGGTCGCAAGCGCTCCGGGCGTGAGAGCTGTATTGAGTGCATATTCGGCAAAAAAGGCCGGTATCAGACAGATCAGGATGAGGCGCGTTGTCGAATAAGCCTGCCTTTTCAGGACGGTAGTCCTTTCACTGTCCTGCCAGACATACGGGTTGAAACCGTTGTCCTGTCCGCAGGCACAGGCGGAAGACGACACTGTCAACCTGTTGGATCTCAAGGCAGTTATGCCGCTTTGCTGTCGAAAAACCAGCGATGTGACAAAGCCGCCAAGCAGACCCATGCCGAAGGCTGCCAGCGTCTTGCCGATCGCAAACGGCATTCCAAGTGTTGCCGCTGTTGTCGCCAGCATCGCCGGATCAGTGATCGGTGACGACAGCCAGAACGCCATGACGGGTGCCAAAGGAACACCGGCTCCCAGAAGTCCTGCCATAAGCGGAAGCACGGTGACGCCACAGACCGGCGTAATTGCCCCGATCAACGAGGCCATAAGAATTGATCGACCATGATTGCCCTCGAACGCGAGCCTTATCTTGCTGTCCGCGCCGCTGGCGATGATCCACGCCGTCAGCGCAATGCCGGGAACGACTAGCGGCGAGACGGCAACAAGACCAAGTATCGAGAATTTGAACCCTTCCCAGAAAAAACCCGGCCAGATGGCGACGGGCAGGATCATCAGAGCGACGCAAGCAGCCAGTCGAAGCGACCGGATCCTGATCGCGGTCAAAGCAGTGCCACGGACATCCATTTTTTTGGCTCCTATCGTTTGTGGTTGCACGATAGAAGCAAATCATTCATAAGAAAAACGAATATCTTTAATTTCTGATATTGGTAAAACCGATGCAACATCTCGACAGTGATCTCTTGCGCACTTTTCTTGCCGTTGCCGAAACAGGCAGCATCACGGAGGGCGGACTGAGAATCGGAAGGTCTCAGTCCGCAATAAGCCTCCAGATGGCGCGACTTGAGCAGATCGTCGACCAACCGGTGTTCCACAGAACCGGCCGCGGCGTCACCCTGACGGATGCGGGAAAACAATTGTTTCCGGTGGCAAGGGAAGTAACCGCAAGGCTGGATGCGACGCTGCGCGACCTCACGTCCACGTCCCTGAGCGGGACATTGCGGCTTGGAATCCCGGACGATCACGGCAGAACAAAACTGACGCAGATCGTCGGAAGGTTCGTACAGGCGAACCCGCAGGTTCAGCTTGACGTGACCTGCTCATTGAGCCCGGAATTTCCGGTAATGCTGTCCAGCGGCAGACTTGATCTCGCTGTCTACGAGGTTCAGAATCCGTCTTCAAGCGAAGAGGTCGTATTCGAGGACACCACGCACTGGGTCAGCAGCAAGCACAGGAACCTTCTGGAGACAGATCCTCTGCCCGTGGCGTTGTTCGACCGTGCGTGCTGGTGGCGGGACGCGGCAATCAAATCCCTTTCCGCGAGTGACAAAGCCTTCCGCGTTGCCTATTCCAGCCAGAGCGTGGCGGGAGTAAAGGCGGCAGTCGAGGCAGGTGTCGCTGTCGGTCTGCTCGGTCGTTCCTCGATCGACGGTTCGATGACGATCCTCGATGAGGTTCACGGATTTTCGCCAACTCCTTCATCCAAACTTGTTGTCGGTGTCGGTGACCAACAGGATGCGAACCTGATCAATTCTATGAAATCAGCTATTCGTGCAGTGTACCAACGCCAGCCGGAGACCATCATCTAGAGTGCATCCATCGCATGTTGGATCAATTGATGGACAGGCTTAAATCGAACTGCTTCGGCTCAGGGAAGGCTCAACCGGGTCATTCGCCCGCCATCCACGACATAAGTCTGCCCCGTGACAAATCCGTTCTCCTCAGCAGCGAGGAACGCAACAAGGGCGGCCACTTCTGCCGGTTTTCCGGTTCGTCCAACCGGATGGAGAGCACCGACATCCCGCCTGAAGGCGTCCGGATCCGGCATCGCGTTGATGAAATCGAGATTGAGGTCGGTATCGATCCAGCCCGGCGCGACGGCATTGCACCTGATGCCATGCTTGCCATGATCAACAGCCACCGCACGCGTCAATCCATGCAACCCCGCTTTCGACGCCGAATAGGCGGCGTGATGGGCATTGCAACTGATGCCTTCGATGGATCCCACGTTCACAATGGCACCACGGCTTTGCCTGAGATGCGGCAGCGCGTGCTTGATCAGAAGGAACGGCGCAGTGAGATTGACATTCAAAGAGCGCTGCCAGTCGTCAAGATCCATCTCTTCTGCGACGGCTTCCTGCATGATCCCTGCGTTGTTGACGAGCACATCCAATCGGCCCGCGCGCGCGGCAATTTCACCGACAATGCGTTCGGGCATAGCCAAATCTGCAAAGTCTGCAGGCACATGTTCGAAGTCAGGGTCCTTGCCACGCTGTGCGGTGAACACCCGGGCGCCCTCGTCGCGCAGCCGCATGGCAATGGCCCTGCCGATCCCGCTGCGCCCTCCGGTAACGATCGCAACCTTGCCTTCGAACCGATTCATGATACCGACTTTCCGCCATTGACCTCGACAAGGGATCCACACATGTAGCGGGCCGCGTCGGACGCAAGAAACAACACGACCTCCGCAATATCGGCGGGCGCGGCGACCCGTCCGAGTGGAACGGTCTTGCCGAGTTCCTCGATTGCCGATTGCGGGTCAAAGCCGCGTTGTTCGAAACCGGAACGCAACATCGGTGTGTCGACTTCGTTCGGGCAAACCGCATTGATCCTGATACCCTGATGGGCATGGTCATGACCCATACACCGGGTCAGAGAGGCAATCGCGGCCTTTGTCATGCAATAAAGCGCGTGGTTCGGACCGGGGTTCACGCCCCAACACGATGCAAGATTGACGATCGCGCCGCCACCGGATGCAGCCATAATCGGAATACCTGCGCGGCAGATCCGGAAAGGTGCCTCCACATTGACACCGACCGAAAGCGTCCAATCCGCATCACTGGTTTCGGTCACGGGGCCCCGGGAAATTACGCCCGCATTGTTGATGATGATATCGAGACCGCCGAGTGCCTCCGCCGTCACCACCGGCAGCCGGTCAGCGTAAGATGCCTCCAGCAGGTTTCCGGCAAATACCGCATCAGCCGCAACGCCATCGCAGTTTCGATCAGCGGCAGCCACTCTTGCACCCTCGGCCCGCAGCATCTTCGTGATTACCTGACCGATGCCGCCTGCGGCTCCGGTCACCAGAACACGCTTTTCTGAAAATCGCATGTGAGATCTCCCGGTCAGAACGAGGCGATGGGCGCACCGAACAGTGCTTCGTTCACCTCAATGCCAAGTCCGGCGCCCTGCGGCAATCGGATGTGGCCTTCGCGAATTTTCACGCCTTCATTTATCGTATAGGGCGTTTCGATCATGGGTTCGGCAAGCCAGACACCTTCAAGGAGCGACGGCTTCACAGTGGCGGCGAGATGAGTGCAGGCGGCCGCGATGATGTCACCACCCCAGGAATCATCGCATGTATGGGGCAGATTGAATGCTTCACAGACATCCCTGAATGCGGCCATCTGCTGCAAACCGCCGATCCGCGTTACCTTCATGCCGAAACCATCTACCAGCCCGCGTCCTGCGGCTTGAATTGCGGTGGCAAGATCGACGCCGCTTTCATCCATGTAAATGCCGTGGGAAACCTGCGGCCGGATCTTTTCCAGATCCTCGATCCTGTTGCAGGGTTGCTCCATCACGAATGGAATGTCCTGGCATTCCCGGCTCACACGGAGCGCGTCGCGTGTTGTCCATCCCCGGTTGCCGTCGATGGCGAGCCGCATGCCAGACGCTGAAACCGTTTCCCAGACCTTGCGGATCGTTTCGATATCGAGTTCCACGGGACGGCCGCCGACCTTGATCTGCAGACGCGGGTATCCCTCATCCCGTTTCTGCGCGGCCAGCCTCGCGATGTCGTCGGGCGCTCCTACGCCTGTCGCATAGTAAGACGGCAATCGTTCCCGTGTCGCGCCACCCAGCAGATCGGCAACCCGGATATCGTAGTGTCTTGCCAACAGATCGTGGGCGGCAATGTCGACTGCTGCCTTGGCATAATTGTGCCCGTTGAGCTGACCATGCATGAGCCTGTTGATTGTCAGCGGCTGGATCTCTTTGCCGATCAATGCCGGGGCCAACTGTCTGAGCGCAGCCTGCGCACCGCGCGCATGTGCTTCGGCATATGTCGGTCCGACCGGGCATGTCTCACCCCAGCCAACTTTACCGTTGTCGGCAACGAGCTTGACCAATGTCGATTCCAGAGCCCAGACCTGTGCGTTGGCCATCGTGTATGGCCCGTTCTTCACCGGAAGATCGTGGCGAAATATCTCGACCGATTTGATTTTCATCTGGCATTCCGAAATGCTGGGAGACAACGGGAAGGACAGGACGCCTCTCCCGGCGATCGTCAGTAGTCCTGGTTCAGGGCGTCTTCCGCTGGAATTTCACGCTCGCGGCGGGCAATATAATCGAGCAACGCCTCGTTTCTGGCTTCATCGAGTTTCGGCTCCTGATATTCGGACAAAAGCTTTCTGGCCTGTTTCAGGGCCCGCTCGGTAATCTCGACTTCCCCTTCCGCCTTCCATTGTTCGATCGAATTGTTGTCGAACATGTCCGGCATGAAGAAAGCCCGCTGGAAGTTCTCCTGGGTGTGGGGATGGCCGAGGTAATGACCGCCCGGGCCGACATCACGCACCGCGGCGAGTGCCTCGTCGAAATCGTCCCAGCGAGGCCCCTCCGCCATGCGATAGACCATCGCGCACTGTTCGGCATCAACGATGAACTTGGCAACGCAGCAATGCATGCCGGCCTCGTTCCAGCCCGCCGCATGCCAGATGTAGTTGGCACCTGCATGGATGACCGCGTTCAGGGTTGTGGCGCTTTCGTATCCGGCCTGCGCGTCGAAGGTTTTCGCTCCGCCGAGTGATCCCGAGCTGCGCCACGGGACGTCATAGTACCGGGCCAGTTGCCCGATGAGAAAATTCATCAGGCTGATTTCAGGCGTACCGGCCATCGGAGCGCCGGATCTCATCGACACCGTCGACAGGTAGTGCCCGTATATTGCAGGCGCACCTTTGCGGATCACCTGGGTATAGGCGAGTGCGCTGAGAGCCTCCGCGTTGAGCTGCGCCACCGCCGGAACGACAGATGCCGGTGTATTGGCGCCACCAAGCACAAAGGGTGAGCAAAGAACGGGCTGGTTCCGCTTGCTGAAGGCCCGCATGGCGCCGAGCATGGTCTCGTCCCAGACAAGCGGTGAGTTGCCGTTACAGTTTCCGGTCGTGACCGGATGATTTTCCAGATATTCCTCGCCGAACAGGATCGCGCACATGTCCATGACGTCTTCCGCATTCTTCGGACTTGTCGTCATGCCCATGAATGTCTTGTCGGAATGTTTCATCGAGGAATAGGTGATACGGAGGTGGCGGTGGCTGATAGGGTGGTCGTAAGGTTCCACGATGTGGTGTGCACTGGAGTGGATCGCCGGAAGCATGTGACTCAGCTTGTGAAACATGGCCAGGTCATCCAGCATCGGATTGCGCCGGACGCCGTCCAGGTCACGCAGGAAGGGTGCACCGGTCATCGGAACGAAGATCGTTCGATTGCCACCTACGGGAACGTTCTTCTTCGGGTTGCGGGCGTGATAGGTGAAACTGGAGGGAATGGTCCTGATCAGTTCGCGTACATGCTCGCGGTCAAGATAAACCCTCTCTCCATCGACCCTGGCGCCGGCCTTCTTCCAATCGTCCAGAGCGATCGGATCACGAAAGATGATGCCGACATCCTCCAAGATCGACATCGACGCGTCGTCGAGTTTCCGGATCTGATCTTCATCGAGTGGTTCGCACAGCGGCAGGTTCCGGGCAAGTCCGGGTAGCATGTCGTGGTCGGGAGCGGTCCGAAGGGCCCTGCGGCCTGCCCGGCCACCGCTACGGCTGCGAGCTGCAACATTCATGAATGTCTCCGAATTCTGGTCTGCTTTAACTTCAGCCTGCTCGTTCGGAGCCGCATTTTCCTGTCCGAAACCGAACACGGGGCGCATTTTCCGACATTGCCGCATTATTCGGCGATCTACAGGAACTCCTCCGGGCCGAAAACGCATCATCCTCGATTGCGCAAGCTCCTCAGATCCACCCCGCGATGTGCCTTGAAGCTTCGGATCAGGGTCGAGGCACCGGCAAAACCGCAGCGCAGTGCAATATCGTTCAGGGACAGATCGCTAAAGAGGACAAGCTGCCTTGCCCGGTCAAGGCGCATGAGAAGGTAGTATTTCCCGGGAGGCATCTGCAGTTTCTCGACAACGAGGCGATGAAGCGATCGCTCGGACATGTTCACGGCACGGGCAATGTCGGCGATCGTCATCGTCTGCTCCAACGCTTCGGACATCACCCGGATTATCCGCTTCAGCTGGTGCGGTGCGCTCGATGCCAGCGTCAGATCGAAACCGGAAGCGCCTGACCGGCGTGCGTTGTCGTGAAGGAACATCGCCCCTGCATCGAAGGCAGCAGCCTGACCAAACCGGTCACCGATATAGTTGAGGATCAGGTCGAGTGCGGCAGACGCGCTGCCACATGTCCAGAAGCGGCCATCCTTGACGAAACGGTCAGACAGGACACGCACCTTGGGAAAAGTCTCGGCGAACTCGTCGAGCAACTGCCAGTGAAGGGTTGCCGAACGTCCGTCGAGACAGCCCAACATTGCAAGTTTCCAGGCGCCTGTGTCCGCGGCGATGATCGTGCAGTCCTGAGTGAGTGAGGAAAGGTAACGGCGAAGCGCTATCAGCGCATTGCCCTCACGAAACTTGTCTCCCGAGATCAGAAACACGAGATCCGCGGGCCCGGCATCTGCGAGGCGAGTGTCCGGAGAGACCTTGATCCCACTCGAACTGCTGACTTCGGTGTCTGCCTCTGTCGCGATCTTCCAGCAGATCCCTGCTCCGGCGCGGTCCCGCACGACCCGCAGAGGCTCCAGCAGACAGGCCAATACCATGTTCGAGAAGGACCCGGAGAGCAGAATTGTCACATTGAAGTCAGGCATTGGCAGATAGGGACAGCTTTTTGGCAGAATCGGCACAGCTTTGTTCCCCCGCTTAAATAATCTGTTTCCCGAGGAGAACAAGTCGGAGGGCTTATCGTGCAGGAAAGGCCGCTTTCGCACATCAGGGTGCTTGATTTCGGGCACTACCTGGCTGGGCCACTGGTCGGAATGATGCTTTCCGATCTTGGCGCCGAAGTGATCCGGATCGATCCACCCGGAGGCCCGCGATGGAAGGCCCCGGTCTTCGACATGATTTCCAGGGGTAAGCGGGCGCTGACGCTCGATCTCAAATCGGAAGAAGGCCGTCTAACGGCTCTGAAGTTGACCGCGAGATCAGATGTTGTCATCGACAATTTTCGCCCCGGCGTGATGGCAAGGCTTGGCGTTGGCCCCTCATCTTTGCGCCGCGCCAATCCGGCGATCATCTCCCTGTCGCTGCCAGGATTTGCATCCACAGATCCGGAATTGCGGGAGATTGCAGCCTGGGAAGCCGTGATCGCGGCAAGAACCGGTCAGTTTACGGATATGGGACTTAACCGCCGTCTGATGGGCATCAACCCGTCCTTTACACCACTCGGACTGGCGTCCGCCTACGGCGCAGCATTCGGAGCAATGTCGGTCCTGTTCGCGCTTCGCGCGCGGGAGCAACTGGGCGGTGACCATATCGAAGTGCCACTCGCATCGGCGCTGTTCGAAGGGCTGGTCTACAACAGCGAGCAGATCGAGGACTATCCGGATCGCTACAAGTCGCCACGCGAACTGGAATTGGAACGCCGCGAGCGGCTTGGACTGCCCAACAATCTGAGTTATCCGGAACTCTCGGAGTTTCTCGACCCCTTTTATCGCACTTACATGTGCGCGGACGGGCGCGGCTTTTATGTGGTTGCCTGCTCGATCGTGACGCATCCGCGCCGGGTCCTGGAACTCCTGGGTCTGCAGGAGCTGTTGAAGGATCTGCCGGATTTCGACGTATACCTCGATAGAGGCGACTGGCCATCGGACTGGGCCCTTCGAAATTATCCCGTCGGGACGCAAGATCGCGGCAGGATCTCGGATGCCATGAAGGCAGCGTTCCTAACCCGGCCCTCACATGAATGGGAAACGCTGTTTGGTGCCGCGAAAGCGCCTGCAACCACACAGCGCAGCACCCGGGAATGGCTGAAGGACCCACACGCGCTTCAGTCCGGTCTGGTCCTGGAAGTCGACGACCCACGCCATGGCAAAATGCGTCAGATGGGAAACATCTGCTGGCTATCTTGTGATGGCGACGCGGTCAACAAGCGGCCTGGTCCATTGCCAGACGACATGCGCCCCGCCCTGCCTGAACTTCTGTTGGAACCTCCAAGAACGCAGCAGGTATCGAAAGTTGGCGGCTGGCTGGACGGGCTCAGGGTTCTTGATCTGACAAACGTGATTGCAGGGCCGACCATCGGCTCGACGGTCGCGCGCTTTGGAGCGGAGGTCACCCTTGTTCAACCGGTCTCGCCATCCGTTGATCCGTGGAATGCAGTCGTGTTCGGGCTTCAGGCGCAACGTGGCAAACGAAGCATCCTGTTGAACCTGCGCACGGCCGAAGGCCAAAGCGCGCTTTGGAAACTGTTGTCGGAGGCAGATGTCGTGACAATGAACGGAACGGACGAGCAGCGTCTGTCTCTTGGTTTGAGCGAAGAGCGGTTGGCCGAGATCAATCCAAAGCTGATACTCGTTCAACTGGACGCCTTTGGCGCACCACTCCGCGGTCCGAAATCGGACCATCTCGGTTATGATGATCTGGCCCAGGCGGCTACAGGCGTCATGACCCGATTTGGCGGCGGTCCGGATACGCCGGAAGAACACGCACATTTCGGCACGATTGACGTCCTTGCCGGTTTTTGCGGTTGTGCGGCGCTCGGAGCCGCCTTGGAACGGTTGCGCGTAACCGGCTGTGGCGGCATTGCCAGGGCGTCGCTCGCTTCTGCCGGCGAATTGATCCAGGCCCAATTCATGTACGATTTCAACGGCCGGGCGCCCTTTGACGAACCTTCGGGTCGTCATGTGCGCGGATGGGGAACGTTCTACAGGTGCTATCAGGCAGCAGACGGCTGGATGTTCTTTGCGGCCCCTACGTTACAGCAGAGCAGTTTGAACCACGTTCCTGAATTTCATGACCTGTTCAATGCTCAAGAAACCGACCTTGAGGAGACACTGACTACTCGCTTTCTGCAGCAACCGATAAGGTACTGGGCTGAACGTTTTTCAGGAACGGCGGCGGCCGTTGTGCCCCTAAGCTCTCTTCATGCAACGCGAAAGGCAGCGCTCAAGAAGGAGAGTGAGGGTGAGGCCGACATTCGTTCCGGTACCTTCAGCGCGATCCGTCATGACGCGCACCCGATGGGGCGATGGGTTGACCTTGTTGCTCCCAATGCCGTCCGCCCTGAACAGGCACAGGTTGTTGTTCCCGGCCCGGCTCCCAAATACGGGGCTCATACCAGGGATATCCTCTCAGAACTGGGTTATGAGGCACGGGAAATCGACGCGATGATCGCCAAAGGCTCCGCCGCAGAACAATGGTCGGAGAAATATCTTCCGGAATAGTTTCATGAAGGATGAGAAATGCCTGTCGACATGCTCAAAGTCCCCTTGCGAACGGTGCCGTTTCTGATTCAACGCTCACAACACTCCCGTGTGAATCGCAACAATTTTCTTGCCACAATTGACGGGAAGCGGCTGAAAACTTGGAAGATAATGATGCTAAAAGTTAAATAATGTTAATTTCAGGGTCGTTGCAAGATGATACTAAAGTATTCAATAATATTAGCAGCTCAACATGCACCCAGAATGTGCGCCGCTGCCCAAAATTGAAGCAACTGGTCAAATCCTGTGCCGCAATGCGGAAAAATTGGATTTAATCAAGATCGAAAAAATGAAAGGAATAATTTCATCCAAAGGGTAGCGGAATCGGCAGTGTTCGTGTTTTGCTGATTATATGTCGCATATGAGCTTTGCAAATACCGGAAAAATGCTGAAGCTACATTTGGGAAACTCGCAGGCCTTGTGCCTGAAAAAAATCCATAAGGGGAGTAAGTATGACAAAATCCAAAAACCCGGAGTTACTGAACAATCTTGAGAAAGCGGCCCGTACCGGCGGCATCTCAAAACGTGAGTTCCTGCAATACTCCATGCTCGCGGGCGTGACGGCCTCCACGGCAACCGGACTTTGGACTTCGCAAGCCAAGGCACAACCCAAGCGTGGTGGAACGTTCCGCTACGGCGTACACGACGGCAACACGAGCGATAACCACGATCCAGGCACCTATCAGAGTGTCTATTCCATTCAGCTGGCGCACACGCACCGCAGCTATCTAACCGAAATTACGGAAGAAAACGGCCTTGGTCCCGATATGGCGACCGGTTGGGAAGCAAGCCCGGATGCCAAAGTCTGGACGTTCGAGCTCAATACCGATGCCGTATTCCACGATGGGCGTAAGTTTACCGCGAATGACGCCGTTGCTTCGTTGAATCACCACCGCGGCGAGAAATCGACATCGGCCGCCAAGGCTCTCCTCGATAGTGTCGTCGACATCAAGGTAGATGGTGACAAGCACATCGTGATCGAGCTCGACCAGGGCTTTGCCGATCTGCCGTGGATCATGACCGACTACCATCTCGTCATGCTGCCGGCAAAGGATGATGGTTCGGTGGACTGGGAAAGCGGTGTCGGCGCCGGCCCCTACCAGATCGAGCAGAACGAATTCGGCATTGGCACAACCCTTGTCCGTCACGACGGCTGGCACCGCGAGGGAGCGTGGTTCGACCGGATTGACATGACGGTCCTGAACGATCCGAACGCCCGCCAGACCGCACTTGTAACCGGTGATGTGGATGCGATTTCATCCGTGGACCTGAAGACCATGGCGCTGCTGCAGCGTCATCCGGATGTTGAACTCGACAACATTCCTTCGGGATCGGCAATCACACTGCCAATGTTCTGCGATGTTGCACCGTTCGACAATGTCGACGTACGCATGGCGCTGAAGCTGGCGATCGACCGCGAGGAAATCGTCGAGAAGATCGTTTTCGGCACCGGCACCCCGGGCAACGATTTCCACGTCTCGCCGAACATGCCTTACTTCCCGGCAGATATTCCACAGCGCACATACGATCCTGAAAAAGCCAAATGGCACCTGAAGCAGGCTGGTGTGGACAATCTTTCGGTCAGCCTGTCCGCTGCGGACAGCGTGCTGCCGGGCGCAGTGGACATGATCGTGCTCTACTCCGAGCAGGCGAAAAAGGCCGGCATCGACATCAAGCCGGTTCGTGAGGCAAACGACGGCTACTGGTCGGATGTCTGGCTCAAGAAGCCCTGGGTGTTCGTCAAGTGGGGTGCGCGCCCGACACCGGACAACATGTTCACGCTCGCCTACAAGGACGACGCTGCCTGGAACGAAGCGCACTGGAAGAATGCGCGCTTCAACGAACTGCTGCTTCAGGCCAAGGCGGAGCTCGACGAAACAAGGCGGGGCGAGATGTATCACGAAATGTGCACGCTCGCGCGTGACGACGGCGGCACAATCATCCCGATGTTCGTCAACTTCGTCTACGCTCGCCGCAAGAACGTCAAGCACGGCCCGAGTGTTGCCTCGTCCTGGGAGACGGACGGCGCACGGGGAACACACCGCTGGTGGTTCGAAGGCTGATATCTGAGATCGCGGCGGGCCTGGCTCGCCGCTTTCAACATGGGGCCGCCCTTTTGAGGGCGGTTCCGCACTAGACTGTCGGGTATTTCAAAAAGACAAATTCAGGATCTGTTCGAGATCCGCACCCGACACGAATCCGGTCAATTGGGGTACCGGACGTCTTTATTCTGGAGGGACAAATGGGGGACATCCTACAGCTGGTCCTAAAGAGACTTGGCTTAGGTGTGGTCACTCTTCTGGTGATCTCAATCCTGATTTTTTTCGCGGTTGAGCTGCTGCCGGGCGATATCGCCCAGGCCGTTTTGGGCCAAGCAGCAACACCAGAAACCGTGGCTGCATTACGCGAAAAGATGGGCCTCGATCAGCCCGCGATCTTGCGATATTTCCAATGGCTCGGAGGTGCCCTCACCGGTGATTTCGGTGTTTCGCTCATATCAGGCGAACGCGTCAGTGAAGCGATCAGCGGCCGCTTTATCAACACGCTTTTCCTTGCGACATATGCGGCAGTCATAGCTGTACCGATCTCGATCATACTGGGCGTCATCGTGGCTTTGCTGCGCAACACGCTGTTCGACCGTGTCGCCAATGTCGTGACCCTCACGTCCATCAGCTCTCCGGAATTCTTCCTCGGCTACATCCTGATCCTGTACCTGGCCGTGAAGACCAACTATTTCCCTGCCATCGCCAGTCTCAGTACAGACATGAGTTTCGGCGAATTGCTTCACAGGACATTCCTTCCGGCGTTGACGCTGGTTCTGGTCGTAACCGCGCACATGATGCGTATGACCCGGGCCGCAATCATCAACCTCCTTGCATCGCCATATATCGAAATGGCCCGGCTCAAAGGCGTGCCGCCCTGGAAGGTGATCGTCAAACACGCGCTTCCCAACGCCTGGGCACCGATCATCAATGTGGTAGCGCTGAACCTTGCCTACCTGATTACCGGTGTGGTTCTGGTGGAAGTTGTCTTCGTCTATCCGGGTGTCGGCCAGCTCCTCGTCGACGCTGTTTCCAAACGCGACTTCCCGATAGTCCAGGCATGTTGCCTCATCTTCGCTGCGACCTTCATCCTGCTCAACCTGGCAGCAGATGTCGGATCAATCTTGACCAATCCGCGTTTGCGGCATCCGAAGTGAGGGCAGCGACATGAGTACATTCGTCATCGGATACTATGCGCTGCTGATTGGGGCCTCCTGTCTCGCAGCCTATTTCAAGAAAAGACAACTGTTCCTGTTGATCTTTTCCCTCACACTCATTTCCTTCGTCACCGGGATCGTTGGTGGTGTCGGTGCCTTGCGTTTCATCACAGTCGCGGCCGGTCTCCTGGCACTGGCGGCCGGGGTGTCCTACGCTTTCCGTGAGTTTCTGATCATCATCGCGTCGGACGGTGTTGCAAAGGAACTTCGCACGGCTCCCCTGACCGCCGCGTTCGGCATGTTCGTGATCTTCACCTACGCCATTGCAGGGATCTTCGCGCCTATCATTGCCCCTTTTGGCGAAGCAGAGGTCATTTCCTCCGCCTTCGCGCCGGCGGATGAAAACATGCTGCTCGGAGCAGACCAGCTCGGGCGCGACATGTTCAGCCGGTTGATCTACGGTGCGCGCAACACCGTCGGTCTTGCCCTGGTGGCAACCAGTCTTGCCTTCATCCTCGGAGCGCTGACAGGTCTGCTGGCAGCAACCAAGGGGGGTTGGTTCGACCAGTTGATGGGCCGGGTCGCCGACGTGATCATGTCGGTTCCCTCGCTGATCTTCGCGCTGCTGATGCTGAGTATCTTCGGCACGAGCCTGTTCGTGATTGTCATCATCGTCGCCTTGATCTATTCCCCGCGCGTTTTCCGTCTGACGCGAGCCGTTGCGGGCAATGTCGTCGTGATGGATTACATCGAGGCTGCAAAACTGCGCGGGGAAGGCAACTGGTACCTGATCCGAAGGGAAATCCTGCCGAATTCGACCGCACCACTGGTCGCTGAATTCGGCCTGGAATTCTGTTTCGTGTTCCTTCTGATCGCGGGTCTCTCGTTCCTTGGTCTCGGTATCCAGCCGCCGACCGCCGACTGGGGCTCCATGGTGCGCGAAAACGCCACGCTGATTTCGTTTGGCGAACTGACACCCCTCATTCCGGCAGCTGCTATCGCGTTGCTGACGGTTTCGGTTAACTTCGTCGTTGACTGGATGCTTTTCCGGTCCTCCGGCCTTAAGGAGGTTTGAGCATGGTCCCTAAAAAAGATGTGCTTCTTGAAGTCAAGGACCTTCGGATCGAAGGCTATTCGGATGAGCAGTGGATCGAGATCGTTCATGGTGTCGATCTCACTCTCCACAAAGGCGAGGTTCTCGGCCTGATCGGAGAGTCGGGTGCGGGCAAATCCACCATCGGGCTCGCCGCGATGGGATTTGCCAGGGACGGTTGCCGGATTTCCGGTGGTTCCATCGAGTTTGACGGCATGGAACTGACCACGACACCGGAAGGAGATTTGCGTGCGCTGCGCGGGTCAAGGATTGCCTATGTGGCGCAGTCTGCCGCCGCGTCCTTCAATCCGGCCCACCGGATCATCGATCAGCACACCGAAGCCCCGATCCAGTACCGCATCCAAAAGCGCGTGGAAGCGCAAGAGGATGCAATGGAGCTTTACCACCGCCTCCGGCTTCCCAATCCGGATGAAATCGGCTTCCGGTATCCGCACCAGGTTTCGGGTGGACAGCTGCAGCGCGCCATGACTGCCATGGCAATGGCATGCCGTCCCGACCTGATCATCTTCGACGAGCCGACAACGGCGCTGGACGTGACGACCCAGATCGAGGTTCTTGCCGCGATCAGGGACATTGTCGACCAGTTCAATACGGCCGCGATCTATATCACGCACGACCTCGCGGTCGTTGCGCAGATGGCAGATACGATCAAGGTCTTGCTGAAAGGCGAGGAAGTCGAAGAAGCGCCTACGGAGCAGATGCTGGATGCGCCGAGCGAAGACTATACCAAGAGCCTTTGGGCAGTGCGCAGTTTCAAGCGTCCTCAGAAGGAACGCCCGACGGAGGCCGGGTCAATACCTATTGTCTCTGTCAAGAACGTGGATGCAGCCTACGGCAAGATCAAGGTGCTTGATGATGTCTCTTTCGACATCTACCCGGGCATGACAGTCGCGGTGGTGGGCGAATCCGGATCCGGGAAGTCGACGACCGCACGGTGTATTACCGGCCTGCTGCCACCGACGAAAGGCGAGATCCAGTTCAATGGTGAATCCTTGCCGCCCCGCTATCAGGACCGCACAAAGGATCAATTGCGCCAAGCGCAGATGATCTACCAGATGGCGGACACCGCGCTGAATCCAAAGATCAAGATCAGCGAGATTATCGGACGCCCGGCGCAATTTTATCGTGGCGTGCGCGGAGCGGAGTTGAAGAACCGTGTCGACGAACTTCTGGACCTGATCGAGCTGGATCCGGCGAAGTTCTACAACCGCTACCCGCCAGAGCTTTCCGGCGGTCAAAAGCAGCGTGTGGGAATTGCGCGCGCGCTGGCGGCGGACCCGTCCTTCATCATTTGCGACGAAGTGACAAGCGCGCTCGACCAGCTTGTCGCGGAAGGCATCCTGAAGCTTCTCGACAAATTGCAGGAAGACTTCAATCTGGCCTACATGTTCATCACCCACGATCTGGCGACCGTGCGCTCGATTGCCGACGAAGTGGTCGTGATGCAAAGGGGCAAGGTGGTTGAGCAGGGGGCAAAGGACGAAATGTTCACCCCGCCACACCATCCCTATACGGATCTTCTGCTGTCTTCGGTGCCCGAAATGGACCCCAACTGGCTGACGACCTTGCTGGAGGAGAGGGGAACCGACTCCATCGGCGAAGCCGCGAATGTCTAGGACCACAAAATGAAAAACCCCGGGACCAGGGTCCCGGGGTTTTTCAATGTCTTCATTGAACAGGCAGGCGCTTGCCTAGCCGACCATCAGATAGCCGGACAGAGCCATTACGCCGACGATTACGGCGTATACGCCGACCAGACCCTGCCAGGATCCGCTCTGCTCTTTGTACTCACGAATAAGTTCATCACGGGTCATGCCGACCTCCTGTCGCCCGGGCAATGTCCGGGATGATGGTGTTTCCATTTGAGGCGACACTTAAGCGACAGAGATTAATATTTCAATGACCCAAACATGAAATCGCACTAACATTTCTGCATATCTACTCTGCTTCACATTCACCCAGCGGGTAGCTTCGACGGCAATTCAGACGCGATCCGACACGAATCAAGCGTGTTCAGACCTTGATTGAAGCTTTCCCCAAGTGTCCAACAGACAGGACGCTGGAAGATCGCACCCGATTTCCCAGACGGAAAGACCATCGCGCCATGCCGACGGAGGTCCTATCTTTCAGACTTCGATTTGTAGGTTTCAAAAACCGAAGCCGTATCGAACTGATTGGGCAATTCGTCGACAGTCGCGTCATAAACGGACCTGCCAGCTTCGAACAAAGGGGCAAAAACACCCTTATCTTCAATATCTTCGCCAATAATCCGCAGATCCTTTTCAAACATTTTCAGACTGGCGGAAGGCGGATCGTAAGCGCCGTTGATCATCAAGGGCATGCGCAGGTCTGACATGCGAGACTGCCCCGCACCAGACGACAGCAATCGATAGACCGTGTCGCGCTCCAGACCGAGTGCATCGGCATAGTTCAGCGTTTCGGCCGCTGCGACATTGTGAATTGCTACGGCATGATTTGCGACGAATTTCAGTTTCGTTCCGTTTCCGAAGTCACCGACATACATCACCATGCGCGTGAATTTTTCCAGAAGGGGTCGGATTTCCGCGACCACCTCTTCTGGCCCGGACGCCATCATCACGAGATCGGCTTCAGCAGCCTGGGCACCCGTTCCGCTGACAGGACAGTCCAACAGGACCGCGCCGGATTTTTCCAGGAGCGATCTGGCCTCCTCCCTGTCCGCCAGGGAAAATGTTCCGGTCTCGACAACGACCTGCCCTGGCCGGAGTCCGGTTACCAACTTCTCGCAGACCGAAGCGAGCACATGCGGTGCGGCCAGCGAAAGTACGATTGCGTCACAATCTGAAACCCAGTCACCGAGCGTTTCGAATACCGAACCTCCCTCCTCCGCCAGCTTGGCCCGCGCAGTTTCAGACGGGTCGACACCAAACACGGTTTCACCGGATCGAATGAGATTGCGAGCGTATGCGCTCCCCATGATTCCGAGACCGATCACTCCAACAACCACAGTCGTTCCTCCTCGTCCGCATCGGAGAGTTCAAATGAGCCAGACCGGGGCAGAGCGGCAGCCCTCCTGGCGGTATGCCTTCAGGACATTTCTGGCTGTAACGGGTATTCCCAATCCCGTACAAACAGCGGTTCGGGTAGCCGAAAAAGTTCATTGCCCTGCCATGCACCGACATCCAGCGGAGGCAATTCGTCTGGGAATGTTTTCACCTTGTCACCATCTGGCAGTCGTAACGTCACCCTGGCAGCATTCATTGCATTGTTCAGTTTCAATCCTTCCGGGCGACCATGAAGCGCCTTTGAGAACCTCGGAACCTCGCCGGAAGATCTGGGGCCAAGCGGGTACCCGGCGGACTGGAGTTCAAGCGGAAATGCCGGATGTCCGACCATGTCATTGTCAACTGTAATGTCCAGTTCCGTCCAGGCCTTGGTGAATCTTCTTTTCTCAATGGACTTGATGGTTTCCCAATCCGAAGACGGGTCATGCCGTGCCTGCCAGTCCTTGCCAAATGGATTGACCTGGTTGAGTGAAATCGACAGAGCGTCCTCGTTATATGCAATGACATTGTTGAGGTGATGGAAATTTCGTATCCGCTTTTTCTTGAATATCGGATTGCGCACGAACCAGGAGTTATGCACGACATAATGCGGACCGACCGCTTCGTGGTTCGTTCCGAATTTGAAGAGGCGGCCTGTCGACGGATCCTCCGGGTCGGGTCCCGGCCGCTCACGGCTCCAGCCGAGATTTCCATAGATGTAGAAAAATCCGGATTGCTCCGGTTCGAGGGAGAAGGGCGCGTAGCAATCGACGAACTTGTTGTGTCTGACTGTCCAGTTGAAGGCATAGTTCTCAGGTTCGACCGCATTGTCGCGAATGCGGACAAACCAGTTGTCGCTGATCATCACATTCCTTGAATGACGATGCCGCGTATCCTTCGACGCCTGATTGAAAAAATGGATGCCGTTAAAAGCGTCCACGATGCAGTTGTTGCGCAGGATGACATATCCGGCAATGGTCCATGCCCGGAAAAAGTCACCGTCATAGGCGCGTGAATCGTCCGGCTGGACGAATTCGCCCGTTACACTGACATCGGAATGAATCTGGTTAAAATGCGTTTTTCGCCAGAGATGGCAACCGTCGACCTCCCTTTCATCCAGCAGGTATCCGTTGTCCCTGATGGACCGGACCTGAATGTCTCCATGACAACCAAGGTCCTGGATCCAGTCGCAGTTTTCAATCAGGAGGTGTCGCGTGTCGGCTCCCGTTGCCCCGATGGCAAAGGTTCCACCGCGGAAATGGATGCCCCTGATCGTTATGTGCTGACAATTCTCGATATAGATCGCAGTTGGCCAGCAGTTTTCGAATGTAAGGTCTTCCAACACGATCCACTGACAGTCACGCAGGACAAGATGGGCGTTGTCGGCCATGAAGTAGAGGCCGGGATAGTTTCCAGCCGCTTCATGCGCCCGCGCCAGTCTGTTGGCTTGAACATTGAATTCTTCGAAAGTTTCCCTGGTGCCGAAAACAGTCGGCGATCGTTTGGCCGCCATCTTGTTCACATCCGGGGCAACCGGCTTTTCTCCGCGGATGCAAACGGGTTTTTCACGCGTGCCGCTGATGCCATTTATTACAACCGGGTCGGTAAAACACGCGGCTTCGAGAGCCAGCACATCACCGGGTCCCAATTCCCTGACGGCAGCGTGAATGTCCATATTCCCCCCAATATCCCAATTCAAAATACCGAAGATCCAGATCGAAAACAGCGCGAAACATGACAGCCCGGCTTGAGCGCCATATTCAGACGCCCGCATTCAGATAAACGGATTTAGGCACGGGCACCCTACCACAACCCAGACCTGTCCTCGAACCGGCAGATTACGGTTCTCTCGCCGCCATGGCACGCTTCTGGTGCTGGCAAAACCGGTGACTACGACTTGACAAGTGGCCAGTTTTCTATTTAGTTCGGTTACTGAACGAACTAATTGAGAGAACCAGTGGCCGATCCTTCCAATATATCCAGGCGAATGTCCCTGAGCGCGGTGGTTCAGGCAATCGCGAGCTTCGGCCCCATCTCCCGGGCAAGCGCTTCGAAAATCACGGGCCTTTCCAAGCAGACGGTCTCGGAAATCGTCGGCAACCTGGAAGTTGAAGGCTGGGTCAGAACCGTCGGTCAGACGGAAGGGCATATCGGGCGCCGGGCCGTCGTTTACGAAATCGTACCGGACGCCGCCTCGGTCGCGAGTGTGGACCTTGGCGGCACGAAGATCCGTGTCGCGATCTGCAACCTGACCGGCGCCGTAGTCAACGAACTGGAGGAACCGACTGACAAGTCCGGTGGTGAGGCCGTCATCAGGCATGTCACCGATCTGGTTCAAAGAGCGGCCGGTGGGGCGAAGCTCAACTCGAAACTGCCGCGTGTTGCCGTCATCGGTGTGCCGGGTGTCCCTGATCCCGGAACAGGACAGATCAGGATGGCTCCCAATATCCCAGGTCTCGACTGTATCGATGCGCCAGACCTCTGGCGGCGCCAACTCGGTATCGAGGTTTTCGTCGAAAACGACGTGAACCTGGCGGCGCTTGGAGAACACTGGCTTACAAAACGCGGCGAGAAGGATGACCTTGTCTATGTCTCCATTGGCACCGGGATCGGCGCAGGGATCGTTGTCGGCGGGCAGCTTCACAGAGGTGCCAGTGGTGCCGCGGGAGAAATTGGCTATCTGCCCTTCGGAGCTGATCCGTTTGAACCGGAAAGCCTGAAAACCGGTGCGCTTGAACGCGTCGCGGCAACCCATGCCATCACCGAGATGTATCGGAAGAAAAGTGGCAGAAACCGGAGTGTTCCGGAAATATTCGAGGCCGCCAACCAGGAAGACGCGGACGCACAGGAGACGTTGGACCAGACATCGAGACAGATCGCTCGCGTAACAGCCGCCCTCACTGCCGTGATGGATCCCTCGTGCATCGTGATAGGTGGCTCCATCGGAGCGCGGGAAGAGCTTTTCAACCGCGTTAAAAAATACTTGTCGATGTGTTTTCCACGCCCTGTGCTGATCGAAAAATCAACGCTTGGAAACCATGCGGCGCTTGCAGGCGGCGCATCGGTTGCCCTTTCCCGATTGCACTTGTCACTGTTCGCCGAAGGCTTGAAGGGTGTTGAAATTTCAGTTCCGCCACCCTCCGTCGAAACCTTCAAGAAAGGTGTCGCGTGATGGCCCGGGATCTCCTTTCCAGCCTTGAGGCCCATCAGGACCGGGACGCAGACCTGCAACTGCTTCAGCAGGCCATCGCCGTTGAGAGCGTCACCGGAAACGAAAGCGCCTTTGCACTCTTCCTGAAATCACAGCTGGAAACACTCGGACTTGAAACCGGATCCGGAGAGTTTCTGCCCGGCCGTATGAATGTCTGGGGCCGTACCGGGAAGAATGGCGATGAGGACCCTAAACTGATGTTCGTGGGGCACACGGACACGGTTCATGTACGCGGCTGGGAAGAAAACTGGCAAGGCAAGCCCCAGCAGGATCCGTTTTCCGGCGCGTTGATCGACGGCGAAATCTGGGGTCGCGGTGCGTGCGACCTGAAGGGCGGTATTTGTTCTGCACTGGGCGCGGTCAGACTGTTGCAACGCGCAGGTTTTCGACCGGCAGGCGGTCTGTCATTTGCATTCATTGGCGATGAAGAAAGCGGCGAGCCGGGCACCGGGGTCTCTGCCGGCGCCCACGACCTCGTGAAGCGTGTCACTTCGGGTGACATCGGCCGGCCTGATTTTGCAGTCTACCTCGAACCGACAAAGCTCGATGTCTGCACGGCACAGATCGGATTTTTCATTGCCGACGTCGCGGTTACCGGCAAGTCGGCCTATTTTGGGACACCAGAACTCGGGACCGACGCCTTGAAGGCAACCCATTCGGTTCTGGAATGTCTTTGGGCACACGAAGACGACCTGGCGGCCGGTCCGAAACATGATCTTGTGGGTGCCTCTTCCATTCTCGTAACGGACATACAAGGTGGCGGCTACATCGCCGTTCCCGGGTCGTGCCGAATTTCCCTGATCCGGAAACTCCGACCCGGTGAAAACCTCGATGTTGCCGTCAGTGCATTTGAGACCGTTGTCCGATCCGCTCCGGTCGCGGACGGCATCACGATTGATATTCAATATCCCGCCGGCCGGGATCACAGATATGGCGGTTCGCCTGTCGAGATCCCGCAAGATGATCCGACCGCGGTCCGTCTTTCAGACAGCATTCGCCGGACGACTGATCACGGTGGAGCCATCGGGGGAGCACCCTACTGGTCGGAAATGCCGTTTCTTGTCAACGAGATCGGATGCCCGGCCGTTTATTGCGCACCGGGCGATATCAGCCTGGCGCATACATTCGAAGAGCGCATCGACGTGGAGAGCTATCTGGCAGCCGTCAGGGCTTTCGCGCTGTTCGTGGCCGACTATTGCGGCCTGGAAGAAGCACCATAAACACCAATACCAGAGGGTTACCAATGAGACTGACTGCAAAAAATCTGGCTTCATCCGCCCTTCTCGGGCTGCTGAGCTTCGCCTCCCTGTCCAGTTTTTCCCTGGCTGAAACCATTGGACCGAACAACGAAAACGCAACTCCCTCCTCCGCTGTCGTCGTCGCGGATGACAAAGTGGACGCCATTCGGTCCGGCAACTACAAGGCCGCGCTCCTGTGGCACGACCAGTCGGATTTCGTGAACGCCGTCACCGCAGGTGCAAGTGACGAGTTCAAACGCCTCGGAATTGAGGTCGTGGCGACTGCCAGTGCAGGTTTCGATGCAGCGAAGCAACGCAGTGACATCGAAACTTCGCTCGCAAAGGAACCGAACATCATCCTGTCTCTGCCGCTTGATCCGGTTACATCCGCAGCGGCATTCAAGGAAGCGCGCGACAGTGGTGTTTCGCTTGTCTTTCTGTCCAACCTGCCCTCCGGGTACGAACATCCACGGGATTACGCAGCCATCGTCACCGACGACCTTTTCCAGATGGGCAAGCAGGCGGCCGACGCCCTTGCGTCATCAATGAACGGCAAGGGAACCGTCGGCTGGATCTACCACGATGCCGACTACTACGTGACCAATCAGCGGGACAACGCCTTCAAGACAACGATCGAAAACGACTATCCGGACATTTCAATCGTCGCCGAACAGGGTATCAGCGACCCGGCCCGTGCCGAGGAAATCGCCAATGCGATGCTTCTGAAGAACCCGGATCTTGGTGGCATCTACGTAACCTGGGCAGGACCGGCAGAAGGCGTGCTGGCGGCCTTGCGGGCGAACGGCAACAAGAGCACGAAGATCGTGACACTCGACCTGTCCGAGCCGGTTGCCGTCGATATGGTTCGCGGTGGTAACGTCGCTGCAATCGTCGCAGACGAGGCTTACGAACTCGGGCGCGCCATGGCCGCCGCCGCTGCCCTGCGTCTTGTCGGCACGGATGTACCGCCCTTCGTCGTCGCACCGGCCATAACGGTTACCGCAGACACGGTTGCCGAAGGCTGGAAGAAATCATTGAACATCGATCCGCCGGCAAGCGTTTCCTCCGCGAATTAACCCGGCCAAGCGGCGGGCAGCCTGCTGCCCGCCGGTTCATTCGATCATCCTTCGCTTTCAATCACTCGGGCAAGAACCAAAGATGTCGACCTTCGATCCTCGGAAAACCGGCAAAACGAGACTGCGATGAGCTCCTCCCTTTCGCTGCTGCGGCGACTGGATCTGCAGAGATCCGTAATCTATGTGGGCTTTCTGGCCATCTTCCTGTTCTTTGCGGCTACGCTCTATGACGATGGCTTTCTGACCTCGCGCAATCTGACCAACATCGTGCTGCAGACCGCACCGGCCACGATCATGGCCATCGGTCTGGTATTTGCCCTGTCCGCAGGCGAGATCGATCTGAGTTTCGGATCGGTCGTGGCTGTCTCGGCGCTGTCTGCCGCAGTTGCCATGCAGAGCTTCCCCATGGCTGTTGGCATCCTGGCCGGGCTAGGCGCAGGCGCGCTGATTGGAGCGATGAACGGTATTCTGGTTGCCTATCTTCGCCTGCCTTCGTTTCTGGTCACACTGGCCACGATGGGCCTGTTTGCCGGCATTGCACGCTCAATGACGGATCTGCGGTCCATTCCTGTACTGAACGACACATTCACCGGCATCTTCGGATCCGGGAAACTGTTTTCCATACCCTCGCTCGTCCTCTGGACCATCGTTGCGGTCGCGATCGGACACATCGTCTATCGCAGCACGCGGTTCGGTGCTCATGTGCTCGCAACGGGCGACAATGCCCGGGCTGCGCAGGTCTCCGGGATCAAGGTGCCCCGGATCCGCCTGGGTGTATTGACGCTGTGCGGCACCATGGCCGGGCTGGCGGGGCTACTCTATGCCGGTCGCCTCCAGGCCGCAAAATACACACTCGGCGAGAGCGATCTGATGACCGTAATTGCCGCTGTCATTGTCGGCGGTACGGCCCTGAACGGCGGCAAGGGATCGATCATCGGCGCGTTGCTCGGCTCGCTTCTGATGGGAATGCTCAACAACGGACTGATCCTCATGGGTCTTGATGTTTCCGACCAGATGATCGTCCGCGGGCTGATTATCCTGATCGCGGTCGCCGTTTCGCTGCGCGACACGAGCCGGTAACTCGGAGAAGACAGATGTTTCTTGACGTTTTAATCCGCCGTAATCCGGCATTCATCGAAGCCGCGATGGAACTTCATCAGGCAGGACGCATTCCGGCAAATGCCTATGTACTCGACCTTGATGCGGTCGAACGCAACGCACGCCTTTTCCAACATGAGGCGCAAAGACATGGCCTGAAGACCTTCGCGATGACCAAGCAGGTCGGACGGCATTCCGGCTTTTGCCAGGCTGTCATGCGCGGCGGCATCGACCGGGCTGTTGCCGTCGACATGGCCTGCGCGCTTGCCTGCGACCGGGCCGGTCTCAAAACAGGCCATCTGGGACACCTGGTGCAGATCCCCCGACATGAAGCGGCCTATGCCGGTACCAAACTGCAACCGGACTACTGGACCGTCTTTTCAGACACAAAAGCCGGGGAAGCTGCATCGGCAGCACGCTCGGCGAGCCGCGAACAAAATCTACTGGCGCGAATCCAGACCGAAGGCGATACGTTTTACCGTGGCCATGAGGGCGGGTTTGCGGCTGAAGACATTGTCGCGATAGCAGAGCGGCTTGATGATATGGAGGGCGCTCGCTTCGCGGGCATCACGACCTTTCCAGCGCTGCTGTTCGATCTTGAGGCCCGCAAGGTAAAACAGACACCGAACCTGGCAACCCTCGGCCGGGCAGCGGATGCCCTGGCGAAGGCCGGCAGGACCGGTATCGAGATCAATGCACCCGGCACGACCTCCTCTGCCGTGGTCGCGGCACTGGCGGCATCGGGTGCGACCCAGTGCGAACCGGGCAACGGGCTCCACGGCACAACGCCTCTGCATGCGGTCGAGGACCTGCCGGAGGATCCCGCTGTTCTCTACCTTTCCGAAGTCTCCCACCATCATGGCGGCAAATCCTATTGCTTTGGTGGCGGTCTTTATATTGATCCTGTTTTTCCGGATTATCAGGTGCGGGCGATCGTCGGTCCGGAACCGACATCGGACCGGTCTGCGCTACGCGATGTCGAGATCCCCGATTATTCCGCCATCGACTACTATGCGATGATCGACGCCACCGGCCCGAGACCGCCGGAGCCAGGTGACACGGTCATATTCGGTTTTCGCGGCCAGGCCTTCGTCACGCGAGCGCTTGTGGTCGGCCTCTCAGGTGTCGCATCGGGCAACCCCGCCGTTACGACAATAGAAAACGGTTTTGGGGATCAGGTCTCCTGGCCGGGAGCGTTTCGTCCGTGAACCTACAAGCCCCCGTCCTTTCGCTCGCCAACATTCACAAGGCTTTCGGCGGCATTGTCGCGATAGAGGATTTTTCGCTCGATCTACATGCGGGCGAAATCGCCGCGCTTGTCGGTGATAACGGTGCCGGCAAGTCTACGCTGGTCAAGATTGTTTCCGGGGTGCACCGCCCCACATCCGGCGAGATCCGCCTGGACGGCGATCCCGTCTCCTTTTCAGACGCCAGTTCCGCACGCAGCTTGGGGATCGAGGTGGTCTATCAGGATCTTGCCCTTGCGGACCAGCAGCCAGTCTACATGAACATGTTCCTCGGCCGGGAACTGATCAAGCCGCCCTTCGGTCTGCTCGACAGGAAACGCATGCACAGGGAATGCCAGCAACTGGTCGATGAGCTGGACGTGCGTATTCCGTCCGCAGGGTCCGTAATCCGGGATCTCAGCGGCGGTCAGCGACAGGGAATAGCAATTGCGCGCGCCACGCACTGGGCAAGCAAGCTGGTGCTGCTGGACGAGCCGACCGCAGCCCTTGGTGTCGCGGAAACGGCAAAGGTGGAGGAACAGGTAGCCGCGCTGAAGGAAAAGAACCTCGCGATTTTGATCATCAGCCACAGCCTCGACCAGGTCTTCCGCCTTGCCGACCGGATTTGCGTCTTGAGGCGTGGACAACAGATCGGCGTGCGCGAGACTGCCAAAACCGACAAGAACGAGATCGTCTCCATGATAACAGGTGTTTCGGGAAAATCCTGATCACGGCCAGTTGGCATCCGGCCGGCAATGCCAACCATCAAATCGGATTTTGATTGCTGGAGTAGCTCCGCTCAAGTTCGATGAGACGCTGTTTGCGCCAGAGCCCACCGCCATACCCGGTCAGCGATCCGTCCGCTCCCAGCACCCTGTGGCACGGCACTACAATCGCGATCTGGTTCGCACCGTTTGCCCTGGCAACCGCGCGCACAGCTTCAGGTCTTCCCAGCTCTCTTGCAAGCTCTGAATAACTCCTTGTGCCTCCGGCCGGAATTTTCAGAAGTTCCCGCCAGACATCCCGCGTGAATGTCGAGCCGTGCAGCGCAAGCTTCGTTTCAAAGACGCCGGAACTGCCGTCGAAAAACAGTCGCAATTCATCCTGGATCTGGTCGGTTATTTCGGTGCGCCCGAAGCCGATATTGCCTTTTGCGAAACCATGGAGCTTTCTGAATTCCGCCGGCAGGGCCCTGCGGTCCAGAAACTCCAGAAGATGCAGTTGCGTCCTGTCCGTCACTGCAATCAGCGGACCGAGCGGAGATGGCACCCAATCGGCAAACAACATGGGGTCCTGCGAAAATGTTCCCGGCGCCTGCCCCAGTATTTTGGCAAACGCCTCGCGAAAGGCGCTTGGCGATTCAAAGCCAGCGGTGATTTGCGCATCGATGACCTTGCCGCCCTCGGCCAATGTCGAAAAACCTTCCTGCAATCGCCGCTGTCGAGCCATTTCCAGAAAAGTCATGCCGAAATGGCGCTTGAAGGCCCGCCGTACCGTTGATGGGTCCAATCCCATCCGGACGATATCCGGCTCGCGCCAACGATATCCCGGCTTTCCTTCCAGGGCTTCTATCAGGGGCTTTACGACCGGGTCCGCACTTGCTTGCGGTGTTGTCGGCTTGCACCGTTTGCACGGGCGGAAGCCGGCGTCGATACATTCGGCAACAGTTTCGTAAAAGGTGCAGTTTTCGCGTTTCGGTTTGCGTGCCGGGCAAGTCAGCCGGCAGAAGATGCCGGTAGAGGCCACACAGACATAGACACGCCCGTCATAGGACGGGTCGCGATTGAGGAGCGCTTCATACAGCGTGTCGAAATCGGATCGGATCATCAGCATGACCTGACAATAGTTTGTCCAGCGGAATGGCGCAGCCGGAAATCGGGCGTCTATTCACGGCTTGCACATCGTCAACGATACACCTGATCCTCGGCAGGGAACTTGCGGTCCTTGACCTCGTCCGAATAGGCTTTCACCGCTGCCTCGATCTGGCCACCAAGATTGCCGTAGACCTTGACGAATTTGGGTGGTGCCGGATTGAGGCCAAGCATATCCTCCAGCACCAGGATCTGGCCATCACAGTCCGCGGATGCGCCTATGCCGATGGTCGGGATCGGGATTTCCCTGGTGATCTGCGCGGCAAGCGGTTCAACCATACCTTCCAGGACAACCGAAAATGCACCTGCTTCGGTAACAGCTGATGCGTCCTCGAAGTGCTGATCCCAGTCATCCTCGTGCCTTCCTTGCGTCTTGAAACCGCCCATGACGTGGACCGATTGCGGCGTCAGGCCGATATGAGCCATCACGGGAATTCCGCGCTCAGTGAGGAAGTGAACGGTTTCGGCCATGCGGACACCACCTTCCAGCTTTACCGCGCCGCATTGGGTCTCTTTCATGACGCGTGCTGCGTTGCGGAAAGCTTCTGAAGGACTTTCCTCATAAGTGCCAAAGGGCATGTCGACAACAACAAGCGCTTTCTTGGTGCCGCGGACGACCGCCTTGCCGTGCATGATCATCAGATCGAGCGTGACACCGACCGTCGATTCCATTCCGTGCATGACCATCCCAAGGCTGTCGCCAACGAGAATGAAATCGGCGTAGTTATCGACGATAGCGGCCGTGTGCGCATGATAGGACGTCAACGAGACGATGGGATCCCCGCCCTTGCGTTTCGCGATTTGCGGCGCGGTCAGGCGGCGGACAGGTTTTTGAACACTCATGAAAAGTCCCTTCAGCTTCAGGTCACCGGCGCGATGACGCGCTGATCAATCAGGAGAACAGGTCCGAAACGTACCGCCAGCAGCACGACGGCCGGACGATCCAATGCGCCTTGCAGCTCACCCAGGGTCACAGCATCACGGATGTCGACGCTTTTGACCTCCGCGGATGGGGCCTGCGCGAGTCGAGACATGACAACGGCCTCCAGTTCGGCAATTGCGGGCCCTGTTTTTGCAAACTCCTGTGCCCGATCGAGCGCGCGATTGAGCATGACGGCTTCAGACCGGTGATCTTCCGAGAGACGAACATTCCGGGAAGACATTGCCAGACCATCGCTTTCGCGCACGGTCGGGTGGCCGACGATTTCCAGCGGCATGTCGAGGTCACGAACCATCTGACGGATAAGTGTGAGTTGCTGGTAGTCCTTCTCGCCGAAGACGGCGATGTCCGGTGCAACGATATTGAACAACTTGGTCACGACAGTCGAGACTCCACGAAAGTGCCCTGGACGCAGGGCTCCTTGCAGGATTCCAGACAGGTCCGGCACGTCGACATGAGTTCCACCGCCCGCGCCGTACATTTCCTCCTCGCTAGGCAGAAACACTGCGTCCACCCCCTCCGCTGCCAGAAGGCCGAGATCTTGTTTCTCGTCGCGTGGATAGGTCGCCAGATCTTCATTGGGACCGAACTGAGTGGGGTTCACGAAAATACTTGCAACGACCCGGTCTGCCTTCTGGATCGCCATACGGACCAGAGCAAGATGCCCTTCGTGCAAGTATCCCATTGTCGGCACGAGTCCGACCGTTTGTCCCACCTGTTTCCAATTCCGCACGTTTTCGCGCATATCCGCCTTTGTCCGGCAGATTATCATTGTTTGCCCTCCCAGACCTTCAGTTCCCGCCAAGGTCCCGCTTACTTCGCAGGTGCAACATAAGCCGACGATCGATCAAGGTCCAGTAGCCAAAGAGAGGTGGCAAGGCGTCATCACTACCGGATGCAAAAGCCAATACGAGCCGGTCCGGACAGCGGCCAGTCCCGGAATACATTCAGAAAACAGACACGAACGATCCGCTCGGAACTTCAATTTGAAACTTGTGCGGACTGACCTGCTTTCAGCACCCAATCGACACTCCGCAGATAATCGTCCAGGGTCAGACCATGATTTGACGGCGCTGCAACTGCGGAAAAAACAAAGCCATGTGTGTAGTCGACCAGCAGATTGAGCAGCACGTCCTGCTCGTCGCCATCGTTAAGCATTCTGGTGTTTTTCCGGATCTCTTCCGTGACCGTAACGACCTCGCCGCTCATCAAGGATGGATCGTTCAGGATGCAGCGCACAACGTTCGCATTTTCCAAGGCCCGGGTGCAGTAAGTTGAGAGTATGTGTCTGAGACGTTCTTCCGGGGTGTTGCCTTCGATATGAGTAAGGGTACCCTCGAAAGCGGTTCGTATCAGCGCGGCAATCAAACTCCTGTGGCTGCCGACATGGTATTTGATCGCCATCGCGGTCACGTTCAGCGCATCGGCCAAACGCCGAAAAGACACTGCTTCCAAACCTTGCTCATTGAGCAACGGAAGTGCGGTTGAAAGTATATGTTCCCTGGAAATGGAGCGACTGCCCTTCTGCGGACGCCCTATGAGCCTGCCTGACGACATGACTCAAATCACCACGTAGTACATATGGATCAGTCCCGACTTGAACCGGTCCACGCTTTCGAGTCTCAGGTCGATGTCACGATCCAGTTCTCCGAACATGCGGATACCTTCACCAATGAGAACAGGAGCAATCGCAACCCGCATGTCTGCAATCAGGCCTTCGCGCATGAACGATCGGATGATAGCGCCGCCGTCCACATAGACCCGGCCAATACCACGCTCACCGAGACGCGACATGAGTTCGGCCGGTGAGAGCCGGCTCAGCTCGACCTTGGACTTCACGTCTTTGGGGATCTCATCATCGGCAAGTGACCTGCTCATTACGATGACCGGTTTCCGATACGGCCATTCGCCAAATCCCAGGACCGTCCTGAAGGAGCCGGAGCCCATCACGATGACATCGATGCTGTTCTGAAAAGCGGCAAATCCGTAGTCTTCACCCTCGGTGTCGAGCTTCATCAACCAATCGAGGGTGTGATCCTTTCGCGCGACAAAACCATCAAGCGACATTGCCATCATCGTGTGACCGGTCGGCACGATTTCCTCCTCTTTTTATACAGTGTATAATTATTGTGGCGACAATCGTCAACCGCACTCCGAAAGGTTGTTTCATCCATTCTCTTTAGCCTGGTGAGGATGCCGAATTGCGGTGCCGGACAATCGCATCCTTGCGGACGACGACAACAATTGATCGACACATCATGTTGCTATCGGGATCGCGCGATCCCCGCACGCCGGTCTGCAGCACTCCGGTCCGCTGCACTCCGGTCCGCTGCAATGGGCGCGACATGAGTGACAACGGAGACCGATGGCACAATGACGCATTGGTACGCGCCATCCGGCTATTGTTAACCCGTCCGCGCAATATGCGGTTCGCCGGCACCTGCCTCGTTACCGGTTTGTCTGGGAAATTGTGCCAATGCGCTCAACATCAACCAGTCGGGCAGTGCCCTGCGATAGGCCGTCGAGCCAGACACGGACACCTGACCGCTGGCAATTTCGCTGCGCAGATCTCGTATGCCGTCTTCTGCTTGAAAAAAACACCTGATATCCGAAGAGATGGCGACATCCACCTCCAGACCGGGATACTTAAGGCACATGTCGACGCGACCGTCTTCAACCACAAGCCAGAAGCGGCTCAAGCCCTTGTGCGTCCCGGAAAAGGCAAATTCCATGACAATACGGTGCGCGGGCATGGCCTCGACATTCAGCCTTGTGTGCATGCTCCACGCCAGGAATGCCGGATCAAGATCTTCGGTTTCCATATCCCGCGACCATTTCTGACCCCAAACGGCAAGGCTCATGATGATCGGATCGAGTTCACGCCCGGCATCCGTCAATTCGTATGAAAATCCCCGGCCGTTTTCCAGGGCCCGGCGCGTAATCAAGCCGGCATGCTCCAGACTGGACAACCGCTGACTGAGCAAAGTGGCCGAGATCTTCGGAACGCCGCGATGAATTTCATTGAAGCGTGTGCACCCGTCGATCACCCGGCTAATCACCAGCAAAGTCCAGCGTTCACAGAGGACTTCAGCAGCCAGGGCGAGCGGGCAGTATTGTCCATAACCTTTGTACGGCATCCGACACTCCTCACATCTTGCAACAGAACTGAAAGAGTACGGTGCACCCCGAATTCGGACAACTCCGGAATCTGTAGTTACTTCACATTCATGAGTTTTTTGTGCCGGAAACTCGCGACAGACTTCTGCCGACAGTAAATGGCAACGAATGGCAGATGGCATCATGGAAGAAACTCGACTGAACTTGCTGGCAGCGCGTCTCGGCTCCGATGCCGTTTTTCCAGGCAATCCGGAATTTGATGAAAGACGACAGGTCTGGAACGCCGCAATTGACCGCAAACCGATAGCAATTCTGCCGGCGCGCCACCCGGAAGATGTCTCCAGTGCTGTCAAAACGGCAGCGGAGCGGGGATTGGCCTTATGTGTGAAAGGCGGTGGACACAATATCGCGGGTTCGGCGGTAGCAAATGGCGCGCTGATGATCGACATGTCGGCGCTGAACAGTGTCCGGATCAATTCAGTTAACCGGACTGCGCGTGTGGGTGGCGGTGCCACATGGAGGCAGTTTGATGCAGCTGCGCAAACACAGGGCATGGCGACACCCGGAGGTGTTGTCTCGTCGACCGGCGTTGCCGGACTTACCCTTGGCGGTGGCTTTGGCTGGTTGGCCAGACTGCACGGGCTGGCCGTCGACAATCTTCTGTCCGCCGAAATCGTTCTTGCCGACGGATCAATCGTGATGTGTTCAGACGACGAGAACACCGACCTCTTCTGGGCCATTCGCGGTGGTGGGGGCAATTTTGGGGTCGTCACCGAATTCACGTTCCAGCTTCACGCACTCGACCCCACTGTCCTTTTCGGACCCACTTTCTTTGCCCTGAAAGATGCAAGGACGGTTCTGGCAACCTACGCCGAACACGCCCCGATGCTGCCCCGCGAATCCTGTGTCTGGGCCAACCTGATGACGGCACCCGCAACCCCTGCCCTACCGGACAATCTTCATGGGGCGAAAGTGCTGACACTGATGCAGTTCTTCGCAGGACCACCGGACGCGGGATACAGCGTCGTGCGGCATCTTTACGGTGGAGTCGAGCCGGTCGGCAGCGCCCTTGCGCCACGCGCTTACACGGAGGCGCAAAGTTTTCTCGACCAGGCCTATGATTTTGGTGCGCGAAACTACTGGCGCACACACAATCATCGTGCGCTGACACCCTCGTTGATCGACACACTGGTCGATATGGCACCAGAACTGCCGACAGCCGAATCCGAACTGCTGATCTGCCTTCTGGGAGGTGCTGTCGCGGACGTCGATAACGACACGACCGCGTTTCCTCATCGCGATGTTTCCTTCGTTTCAACACCGGGTGTTCGCTGGCGCGACCCGTCGGCAGACACCGCCATGACCGGATGGCTGAAATCCGCCTCGAGACGGATCGCTGACCATGCAGTTCCCGGCTCCTACGTGAATTTCATTGCCGAGCGCTCCGGGGACATTTCCAGCGCATATGGCGGCAACCTCGATCGTCTCACGTCGATCAAGCGTCGGTACGACCCGCATAACCTGTTCAGCTCCAACCAGAATATTGCGCCGAACGCTTCGACCGATGAGCCGTGAGAACCGGGAAGTCAAAGAGAAATCAACCGTAAAAGAAAGGAATCACACCATGGCCAAAAGCTTCAGACTTTTCCGGCAGATCTTTTTGGTCGGCACCAGTGCCGCTTGCCTTGGATCCCCTTCCCTTGCCGCAGACGGAGCAATTGCTTCGCGACCTGTCGAACACATGGCGACGGCGGAAACTCCGGCGGTGCACATCCTTGGTGCAGAAGCGCGGCTGTTGCGGAGCACCGAAGGAGCAACAATGACCCTGCGTACCTCCGAACTCACGCCGGGCCACGTGACCACTGCGTGGTGGGTGATCATGACGCAGCCGGAGAACTGTTCGGCGTCTCCCTGCACAGCGGAAGATGTCATCGGCCGGGCCGAAGAGGTCGGAACGCAGATTGTTTACGCGGACGGGGTCGTCAACCAGCCGGACGGAACCGCTGCCTTTGCGGCGTTTCTCGCTGCTGGTGATGTCAAAAACGGGTGGTTCGAACAGAGTTTCGACGCGCCGTCAAATGCGGAGATTCACCTGGTACTGAATGACCACGGTCCGCTGATCCCAGAGATTTCGGCATCGATGCTGACAAGTTATCGCGGCGGGTGCAGAGGCGACAGCCTGCCGCCTCCCTTTCCCGACACTGCAAAGGCTGACGGGATTGAGGGACCCAACGAGTGTCGCCTGATCCAGGATGCCATTTTTTCGGCACCGGCATCCCGCGCAAATTAGCCGTCATTTTCACGAAAGGAATTTACCCATGTTCAACCGACTTATAACCTTTGCCTCGATCTTGATGCTTTGCTCCGGCGTTGCCCACGCGATTCCAGTCAATCCGGGTGACACGATTCGTGGCAGTTATGCATTTCCCACATACGGAGCAACGGAACTGGAGCCGACCTCGTTTCTGCTCAGGCTGTTCTCCGCCGACTTGTTTGGTGGTGCCGACGCGGTCGGGATTCGCATCCTGGACGAAGGCCTCAATCCGCTGCTTTTCACGACCTTAAATGCGAGCGGAACCGCGCTTGATCCAACAATCGGAATCCCGGTCAGTCTCTCGGATTTCCTTCCGGGTGTACTTGGACCAAGCGACCCGGCAAGGATACCCCGCACCGGCTTCGTCGATGTTACAGGCCTTGCGGGATCATTTGATGTCTCTTCCCTTTCTCTGTTCGGCACAGAGTTTGTTGGCAAAGTCGGCATTCTGCGGCAGGCGCGTGTGGATGAATTTTATGCCGTCATGACACCAACCACCGTACCGCTGCCAGCTGCCGGCTTCCTGTTGGCAGGAGCCGTCGCAGGTCTATTCGGCTTCCGGGCCGGCAAAACCCGACGCGGTTAGCCGGGACAATCAAATGCCGATAGGTTGATCTGAATTTTCGGACATCTTCCCATGGCACATCGTCAACCGGAAACAGCAAGATCGTGGGAGCGGCGACAGCACCTGGACAGCTTTGCCGCTCCCATTCCACTCATCACGCGATTCAGGTTCAGGACAGGATTGCCTGACATCCGGAACCGGGGGTCTGGTCAAATGCGTTGCGGCGGTCAAGAATAGTCGCACGACCGGCAGAACAACATCCAAGTGCGAACACTGGTTCTGACACACGAATTGGACTTTGCGATCAGGATCGCCAACGCCCAGCCGGTCAAACAGCTGCCGAAAGGCAACGCCGCATTGGTTCAAACAAGAGGTTCCCATGTCCGACCGCATAAATCCCGACACTCTCTATAACAGCGTTCAATGGGGATTTTCCCATGCTGCTGTCTCTGAACCCGGACGCCTGCTGCATCTCGCCGGACAAGTAGCCTGGGACAAGGATTGTCAACTTGTGGGCGGCGATGATTTGAACGCTCAGGCCCGGCAGTGTCTGGCAAATCTCAAGGCCGTGCTCGCCGACCAGGGCCTCGGTCCGCAGCACCTTATCCGTCTTCGGACCTATGTCGTGAACCACACGCCGGAAAAACTCGAACCGGTTGGCATGGCCCTTGGAGAATTCTGGGGAGAGGTCACACCGGCTCCCAATACCTGGCTTGGTGTGCAGTCCCTGGCGCTGCCCGAATTTCTGGTCGAAATCGAAGGCACGGCGGTGTTGCCGTAAGCGATACTCTCAGGTTTCCAGTTCGCCTCGTACGCACCGACTGAAAACGCTGCAGCCTGCGCAAATTCAGGCCCTGGCGTTTTCAGCTCTGTCTTCCCAACACCCGAATTCGCAACCAGCGAGCCCGCAACCATCGGCGGTCATTGCAGGAAGCGGCTTTGGAACCAGTCACGCGTTACATCATTTGCCGGCAAAAGAGTTTCGATCCGTAAATCATCAAGCGTCGCGTCGGCGCTCATGCCGATCGTCGCGATGAGTGAAAACAACTCCAACTCGGTTTCTTCGATCCGAAACCGGATCGTCATCACAGGCGCGCTCACACCTGAACTGGGGTGAGACAAAAGTTCATCCACTCCATCGAACGACCTTAGCTCGGCGAAAAGCGCATGTGCCTCACGGTCATGGGGACGGCGTGTGATTTCCAGTTCCAGCAACCTCAACAGGGCTCGGGCGGTCTCTTGCCAATTCACGATTCGCTCTCGCAATGGCCCGGCCGCGAGAATCTCGCGCAATAGATTGCTGTCGCCGCGCGCGCCGGCGAGCGCAAAGAACCTTTGTGCGGCTTCATTCGCTTTCAACAAATTCCAGATCCGGTCGATTGAAACTGCCGGAAAGGGTTCATGCCCTTTGAGCACGTGATCGACGGAAGCCTCAACAGCTCTCTGAATAGAGCCGTTCCAGCCATTGCGCGAGGACTTGGCAGCGAATCCCGCCGAGAGCAGCATGGCATCGACTTCTGCCGCGGGCATTTGCAACGCTTCTGCCAATTGCACAATTGCAAAACGACTGGGATTGGATCTTCCGGTTTCCAGAAAGCTAATGTGTCGTTGCGACATGCCAGATTGCAGCGACAGCTCCAATTGCGAAAGTCTGCGCCGCAGTCGCCAATTCTTCAAGAACCCAGGAAATGTCGGTTCGTCCATGTTCGGATTGTAGCTCATTTTCCTTTCCTGACCGAAAACTGCACACAGGTCTATTACCTCCAATGTAATTGAGAAGAATTTTCTTCAGCAGCAGGATTGCCGGCGATCGATAACTGACGAGCGAGACTTCACCATGAAAAATTCCGGAACTGCCCGCATCTTTCTCGGGCTCAACGCGGCCTTTTCGCTGATTACCGGAGCTAACCTGCTATTCCTGCCGGGCTTTTCCGCTGAAATCCTGTTTCTTGACACCGCCGGATGGCAGAACCTCTCCTTGTGTATTCTGGGTGCGGGATTGATCGTGTTCGCACTCGATCTGACACTGATGGCGACCGACCGCTTCGTCGCCAAGGGTCAGGTGCTGCTGATAACCGCAATGGATACCGGCTGGGTTCTGGCCAGCATCTTGCTGCTGGCGTTCGGCAGCCAACTGTTTTCAGGGACTGGACAGGCGGTGATTGTCGCTGTTGCTGTTTTCGTCGCAGTTTTTGCGATCGGCCAATATCTGGGCGCCCGCGATATTGTTGTTCCTCTCAGCCAGGCCACCGTGAAGTCCTCCGGCGACAAACTTCTCGCCAAAGTCAGTCGCACAGTTGATGCCCCCAGGAATGTTGTCTGGAAAGTCATGACAGACCATCCCCGTTACGCCGATGTGGCGGACAACATATCCAAGGTCGAGGTTGTCGCAGGCAATGGTGAAGGCATGCAGCGCAGGTGTTACGGCCCAAAGGGAGAAAACTGGCTCGAAACCTGCGATCTGTTCGACGAAGGTCACGCGTTCGGATTTCGTATTCACACAGAGGCGGACGATTACCCCTATCCGATCTCGAAACTCCACGGCGCATGGTCGGTCGTGCCACAGGAGAATGGCTCGACCTTCACGATCGACATCGAAGCCACGCCAAAGGGCAATCTTCTCATGAGGACATTGTTCAAAACAGCGGCAAAGCGCCAGTTCAAGGCGGTGCTCGCCGATCTTGCCGATGCCTGGGCAGACCGCATGGAACGCGAAGCCAGAGCATGACCGACACTCGCGATTTGGCGCCGGAGGACGGCATTGATTGTGTCCGGGACGCGGTCCCAGCACCTGACCTTTCGGGTCACAACACCGGAACTGCTCGCACATGGCAGCCGTCTTGAAACAGTGCAGGCCGGTTAGCCGGCCGCACTTGCCCCGTCTACATCAAAAGGCTCCGTCGTAAGCCCGGCGTGAAATGCGGCAGGCGAGTACCGTGAAGCCATCCCGTTCCAGAGCTTGCGCGGCTTCCCGCTGCAAGTCGTCGGCACTGTCGATCCAGACACCGTGACCCCCATAGGCTTGAGCAACGGCGGGGAAATCGGTCTCACCGAAATCGACACCCACGTTCGGACGCTGGCTGCCACGCTGTTTCAATTCAATCAGAGCCAGGCTGGTATCGACGAGCACGCAGATGATGACCGGAATCTTGAGATCCCGAAGGGTCGAAAGCTCGCCCAGGCACATCTCCAGCCCGGCATCGCCAACGAAGGCGATGACGGGCGAAACGCCTTCGACAAGCCGATGCCCCATGGCCAGCGGGACAGCACATCCCATTGTGCACAAGGCGGAGGACTGCAGCATCTGACGCGGCAACGGGCATCGCCAGATCTGGCTGGCCAGGATCCTGTGCGCTCCGCTGTCCGCCGTTGCCACGGTGTCGGCCGGCATCACACCGCGAAGGGTGTGAAAGACGGTTCCCGGTCCCCAGCCGTCCTGCTCCGGCGCAAATGCAGCGTCCAGTTCCTGTCGGACCTTCGCCGGTTCACCATTTTCCCATGAGCGGTGCTCCGGGGCTCTTGCTTCGCCCAGAACGTTCAGAACCGGCATCGTGGCGCTTCGCAATGTTGCCGATACGCTATGCATGCCGTGCGTTCTGAGAACCGGGGTCACATCGATCACATTTGCGTCCGCGTTCCAGGGATCGCGCCAGTTGATACGCATCTCGATCGGATCATAGCCAAGCAGCAGAATGCAGTCGCTTGCGTTTATCAACGGCAGCAGATGTCCGTCTGCCTTCGGTGAAAGCCCCGCACCGCCGAGTGCAAGCGAATGGTTTTCGTCGAGCAGACCCTTGCCCTTGTAACTCGTGACCAAAGGCACACGGAACTTCCGGCAGAACTCGCTGATCCCGGCTGAAGCGCCTTCATTGACCGCATCAACACCGGCAATCGCGATCGGCCGTTCCGCCTTTGCAAACAGATCGATGGCCGTTTCAAGTTCGGATCCCGCAGCGGGCGCGGATCCGACCGGTGCTGATCGGAAGGTGTTTGACCATTTTTCTTCGGTTTCCATCTCGGCGACCCGGATCGGGACATCGATATGAACCGGACCCGGCTGTCCATCGAGCGCGATGGCAAGCGCCTTTTCCATCATCACATCCAGCGCACCGAGACGCGCAGAAAAACTCGCCTTGACGATCGGGCGCAACAGCTGCTGATGGTCGAACACCTGGTGGGTATAGCTCTCCGCCTCGCCTTGATCCACACACCCCGTCAGGAAGACCAGGGGAACACGGTCCTGCCATGCATTGGCAATGACATTGACGGCATTCGCCGCACCCGGACCGAGCGTCGCCAGAAGCACACCCGGTGCGCCATCGGCGTGCCAGCCGCCTTCGGCCATGAACCCACCGGCGTTTTCGTGTTTAACCAGCACGAAATTCATACCAACCTGGTCCAGGGACTGCATCAGGGCCAGAACCTCGCCACCGGGAATTCCGAAAGCATGTCGGCAGCCGGCGGCAAATAGCTTGCCGGCAATAATGTCTGCGCCGGTTGTCATTTGGCTGTTTGGTCCTTTTTGTCTGATGAATTTCCAAGATCCAGAATGCCCTTGGCACAAAGGTCTTTCAAAGCTTCTTCGGTCAAGCCGAGATGCCGCTGAAGAACGTCCGCAGTGTCGGCTCCGAGCATCGGTGGAGCCCTGTCATAGCTGACCGGTGTCTTTTCCAGATTGATGGGCGATCCGATCAGATCGACAGAACCGCTGAGCGGGTGCGGCAGCGTGATCCGCATGTTCCTTTCCAGGATATGCGGATCGGAAAACACCTGACCGAGATCGTTTACAGGTCCGCAAGGCACGCTCGCCGCCTGCAGGAGCGCGATCCACTCTGCGGCAGTCCTTTCGATCGTCAGGCGGCGGATCAATGGCACCAGCTGCTTCCGGTTGCGGACCCGGTCAGCATTCCGTGCATAGAGCGGGTCATCCGCCAGTTCAGGCGCTCCGGCAACTTCGCAGAACTTCCTGAATTGGGTGTCATTGCCAACGGCAATGATGAATGACTGATCGCTTGCGGGAAACGTTTCGTAGGGAACAATAGTCGGATGCCCGTTGCCAAGCCGGCCTGGCACATCACCAGAGACAAGATATCCGGCCCCCTGATTGATCAGCCAGGAAACCTGCGCGTCCAGGAGCGAGATATCGATATGCTGGCCTTCACCCGACCCATTCCGGTGATTGAGGGCGGCAAGGATGGAAACCGCCGCATACATGCCGCACATCACATCCGCAATGCCGACCCCGCATTTGGTCTCCGTGCCGCCTTCATCGTCCGGAAATCCGGTCAGAGACATGATCCCGCCCATGCCCTGGATCAGAAAGTCGTACCCGGCGCGATGCGCATAGGGTCCGGTTTGCCCGAAGCCGGTGATCGAACAATAGATCAAACCAGGATTGATTTTCCGGAGCGTGTCGTAGTCGAGCCCTCGCCGCTTCAGATCGCCCACCTTGAAATTCTCAAGAAGGATGTCCGCCCTGGCTGCGAGATCCGCGATAAGTTTCTGGCCGTCCGCACTGGCGAGATCGATGGCGACTGACGACTTGTTCCGGTTGGACGACAGATAGTAGGCGCTTTCGGCGGTCTCGTTCCCATCCGTATCCTTCAAAAACGGCGGACCCCAGCCACGTGTGTCGTCACCGCGGCCTGGCCGTTCGATCTTGATGATCTCCGCACCGAGATCACCAAGGACCTGCGAACAGGTTGGCCCGGCCAAAATACGGGACAAATCGAGGACAACGAGACCGGAAAGGGCTCCGGATGCGCTGGTGGGCTGGGACACGCAACACCTTCAGACTGACAAGATCCGGGGAAATGGGCACATAGCCCCTTTCCCGTCAACTCCGGTCTGCATGCACGATGAACACCTTGCCTCACATTCCTGTTAAGGCAATGTGAAAACTCAACTTTTCCGATCCCAGCCCTTGATGGTACCGAGTTCGTTCCAGGCACGCTTGATCCACTTGGCTTCCACGCTGTGTCCCCCGGTATGAAGGCATAGCTCGAAAAGCCCTTCTTCCGGTGCCCAGCGCTCGCATTCCAGATTGCCGTCGGAAAGCTTTTGAGATTGCTCTTCCACGAGCCCGTTCTGGCGCCGCCAGACATCGAAGCTTTCAAATACGTCCCCCTGTTTCCACTTGCCTCCTCCCAGCCAGCGTCCCGCGAGCGGAACAACCGTGTCGCTGGTTCCGTGAACGTGGAAAAGGTACGGATTTTCTGCGGGGCAAGTGTCCGGGAGCGGTTCCCAGAATGCGCCGGCGATCGGCGCGTAACCCGAAAAACGATCGGAATCTTCGCAGGCAATATACCAGGTCATGAAGCCGCCGGAAGAAAATCCCGAAAGCATCGTCCGGTCCCTGTCGATACCGAAGCGGTTTTCCAGGTCAGACAGGACCGTGTCAAAAAACACCGGCTCGTCACGCAGATTTCTGGGAGCGGTTGGAAACGACCATGTACCGTTGACACCTTGAACCGCCACAAAGGCCACCCCGAGGTCGTCCGCCATGCGCTGGAAGCCCTTGTTGCGGATAGCATTGACTGCCTTGCCACGGTGGCCGTGCAGGTAAAAAATCGCACCGAGCGGTGAACTGTCGTCCAGGTTTTCAGGCAGGTGGATGTAATATTCCCCGTTGTCGACGTTGCACGGGATCTCTTCGCCACACCCGGACTGGTCATCAGCCGACGCGGGGCCTGCCACAAGCGCGGAGGCCAAAAGGGCGGCGCGGACCGCAGATGGATACTTTTCAAAAAACAAGACCGGCTCCTGTGACACGCTTCTTCGTCTGCCCAGCGCGGAAAGACTGCCAGAAGAGAATGGTTTTTCCGGTCCGTTTGTCCAGCTTGGCGTCATCACAAGTCAGCGAGACACAAACACCTAATCCCAGGCGCCTTCCGTTGGAATGTTCAACATGCGACCACAGTGCTTGCAGTGGATGGCATCGGTGTCGTGGCGGTTCAAGCCGCAGTCCGGGCAGGCAAGCTGTGCCTTCGAGGGACGGAAAATCGTCTGCACCAGCCGCAAGAACAGGGCAACGCCGAATATCATGATGAGGACTGTCATCAGGCGTCCGACACTGTCCGTCATCGTGATGTCGCCAAAGCCTGTCGTCGTCAACGTGGTCACTGTGAAGTAGAGCGCATCCAGATAGTTGTTGATGTTCGGATTGCGGTCATCCTCAACGACAAAGACGATGGCCGTGACGACAAAAATGAACACAACCAAATTGACAGCTGACTGCAGAATGTCTTCGTTTCGGCGGAACCAGCTCGACGCTTCACGCAACTCTTTCAGCAGATGGTAGGACCGCAGCAACCTGAGCATCCGGACGATACGCAGGAAGGCAAAATTCTCCAGAAAAACCGGGGCAACAAGAGAAGCAATCACAACCAGGTCCGCGACCGACGTGAAGCTGAATATGTACCTGGCCGGCGTCGCGGAGGCAATCAACCGGGCAACGTAGTCCAGCGCGAGAACAGCGGCAATTGCGTAATCAAGCGTATGAAAGTGCCGCTCGGGATCCATCACGGAAGACACGATGAAATAGCCGATCGTGATCAGATCGAAGGCCAGGAGTACATATCTGAACACCCGTGCCCTGGTTGAGTGACCAAAATAGAGCTGACGAAACAAAGTCTGCAGAACCGGTTTATCAGCCGCCATCAATTGTGCCTCGTCTTTCAGTCGGAATGTTGCACGCAACATCAAATCGCTAAAATACAGTTTTCAAGCATTCGTGTAATTCTTACACGAAGTTGCTGCAAACAAGCTGTTTATTCCGATGCTTTCTGCCACTAAGTTTGCGCCAGGTTCAACAAGGACCGGTCGGGTCCATATAACTCGGGAACACTCTATGTTTGATTTGTCAGGACAGGTTGCCATGGTGACAGGTGCCAGCCGCGGTATCGGTGAAGCTGCGGCACGGAGTTTGGCAAGATACGGTGCCAAGGTCGCCCTGGCGGCACGGTCAGGTGACGATATCGAGCGGATCGCGGCGGATATCAACGAAAACGGCGGCGAAGCAATTGCCATCACATGCAATGTTGCCGACTATCGCGACGTGGAAAGCTCGATCGCGCAATGCGTGGAGACATTCGGCACAATCGACATCCTCGTCAACAACGCCGGCGTCATCGAACCCATCACCAGAATTGAGGCGTCCGACCCCGACGCGTGGGGCACGGTGATCGACGTCAATGTGAAGGGTGTCTACCACGGACTTCGCGCCGCCGCTCCGCATATGCTTGAAAAAGGCGCAGGCACGATCATCAATATCAGTTCGGGTGCTGCAACCGGCGCTTTGGAGGGTTGGAGCCACTATTGTTCGTCAAAGGCAGCAGCGCTCTCGCTGACCCGCTGCGGGGAAAAGGAATTCGGAGAAAAGGGTTTGCGTGTCATCGGCCTCAGCCCCGGCACAGTCGCAACCCAGATGCAGGTCGACATCAAGGCGTCCGGCATCAATCCGGTCAGCCAGCTGGACCCTTCCGTTCATATCCCCGCCGAATGGGTCGGTGAAGCCATCTGCTGGCTCAGCACGGAGGCTGGCGACACCTATCGCGGTATCGACTGTTCCTTGCGGGACGAAGATGTGCGCAAAGCCGCCGGACTGGTCTGACACGCCTGTTTCCGGCTGCCCGCAAAACAAAAGAGGGCCGCATAGCGGCCCTCCCATGAGATCGACGTAGACCCCAGGTCCGGATCAAATCCCGGCGAAACTGTCCGATACCAGAGGCTGCTCCAGCACCGTTCGATTCCACCCAGATCCCCGGGCCACGTTCCGATACTCATTAGACATGGGCACACCTCCTTTCGGTTGTTAACGACATGAACAGTGTCGCGCCTGAAATGTGGCATCACAAGGTTAAACGCGCTTCATCCCCAAAAAGAAACGCAAATTCAATGCAGTGTGTTACCGTGATGCAACAGCGTTTTCAGCGATGGTCCGGAAAACACCATCGAGCTCTGCCGCGAGTTCGCGGAGCGCTTCGCCCCCCTCATCCATGTAAGGCGCGAAAACGAAGCCGGGCGTTTTCCATGACAGGGTTGCCGTGCCATCACTGTTCTCCGTCACGTAAAATCGTATCGGTGCTTCAATACCGGCGGCAACGGAAGCTTCGAGCATTCTGATCGCATAATCATTGCGATAGACACCCATCACCCTGTTGCCCGGGATCGTAAGACCGCGGCCCTTCGCGCCACCGGAAGCGCTAGCCTGGGTGACCAGAAGCATCTTTTCCGCCTTGATGGCCGACTTCAGATCGTCGACGAGCGTCTGATACGGCTTTTCCGTGGGCATCACCCGCCAGCCATCCCGGACAGGGACGCTGTCGGACAAAACCATTCCGGTCATACACAACAATAGAAAAACGCAACCAACCAGCACCCGCATGTCCTGTCTCCCGTGACCAGGCAGTGAAATGAGCCGCAAGTTACCGCAGACGAACTCACGCGGCCCTCACAATCGGGTGTTTGTCCGAGGTCTTCAGATCATCCCATGCCGAGCTTAAGTCTCAATCGGGTTCCCAGCAGACTGCCGAGAAACCCGAAAAGCAACCAAAGCCAGCCATGAAGGGATCCGGAGACAAGCCCGCCCAGATACGCACCGATGTTGCAGCCATAGGCAAGACGTGCGCCGTAGCCCATGAGCAGTCCACCTGCGATCGCAGTCCACAGGTCTCGGCGGCTGAGGCGCCAGACCGGAGCAAACCGGCCCGCCAGCGCTGCAGCGACCATGGCCCCGAGAATGACGCCGAAATCCATAACGGACGTCGTGTCCCTGAGGACCGAGTTTTCAAGTGCACTGCGTTGCCACGTCCAGTAGGGCCAGGTATCGACAGGAACGCCGATCGCATGGAAGAACTTGCCACCCCAAAGCGCAAAGGCCGACGTGATCCCCCAGGGCCGGCCGACCACGACAAATGTTGCGATGCCGACGACCGCCAGCATGACTGCACCCAGCATCGGTGACCACGGCCCTGTCAGGAACGATCCCGTCGCTCGTGATGTGGCAAGGTCGCCATGCGCACCTCGTTCGATCCGGATCGTGACGATGGCCAGCACACCAAGTACGCAGGCCGTTAGCAGAAAGGCTCCGTGAGGCCCCAATTCCCTTATCAGAGAGATGGCGGGCAACTTCGGCAGACGTCCCCAGAGGTGCAGATGCGCCGTTGCCAGAACAGACCCCAGGACAAAGGCTGCAAGCGTGATCATCATGCGGGTGGAGCCGCCACCTGCCGTAAAGAGCGTACCGGATCCGCAACCACCACCAAGCTGCATGCCCAGTCCGAACATGAAAGCTCCAATGGCGGCCGCCACACCGAATGGAAACACGAAACCACCGGTGGGCCAGCCAAGCTGACTGCCCCAGGCAATCAACGGAAAGGAGACCACGCTCGTCAGAAGAATGAGAACGAATTGCGCCCGGAGGCCCGCGCCACGTTTTTCGGTCACGATCCTGCGCCAGGCAGCCGTAAAACCGAAACTCGCGTGGTAAAGAGAGAGCCCCGCGACACCGCCGATCAACACTGCGACAGCCTGTCGCATGCCGGCTTCGTTATATGCACCGATTGCGATCACGGCCAAAAGACCGGTCGCAACCGCTATGACCGTGCCTTGAGACTTCGCAATGGTAACCGCCATTATTTCCGCTTCCTGTCCGGTCCGATACCGGTTTCGTCGACTGTGCCTGACTGCCGAAATTTTGACCTTTACCCTTGCATTAACCGCCATATGTTCACAATCCAAGGGTCGTTTGGCGCACTACACATTGCCAACACCTTTTTGTGTTTTGCAGTTCATGAGAATGCTGCGGATTTTTAGCGGTAAGTATTCATTCGGTTGACTGCCGCCATCCGCTTCAGAAAGTGCGATGTGCGACAGTCGCCAGCATGGGAAACAAAAAGGCCAGACATGCGTCTCAGCGATCAATTTGGGTATGATCTCACTCTTTCCGACCAAGACGCTTTGGCGGCCTGGAACGCGACTGTCCTGGCCTTTCTGGCGCACGGTAAAACAACGCCGGAACATCTTGAAAGATGCCTGAGCCTCAGTCCGGATTTCGCTCTTGGCCATGCGGCCCGCGGACTGTTCTGTCTTTTGCTAGGTCGCAAGGAACTCCTGGGAACATCGCAGGAATGCCTGGCGATTGCCAAGACCTCGGCACAACACACTCCGGTCACCGAGCGCGAGCAGGCCTTTATCGATGCGCTGGACACCTGGATGCAGGGCTTTCCCTCGCGGTCCGCGGACATCCTCGACGCGATGCTTGTGCGCGCTCCCGAAGACGCGTTCCTCATGAAAGTCATTCACGCCATCCGTTTTGTGCTCGGCGATGCCGTCGGGATGCGCCAGTCCATTGAACGCGTCTTTTCGGCATACGACGAAAAGCATCCGGCCTATGGCTACCTGCTTGGCTGCAGTGCGTTTTCCCTTGAGGAGACCGGCGATTACCGCCTGGCAGAGGCTTCGGGTCGCAAGGGATTGGAATTCGCTCGTGACGATGCCTGGGGCCTGCATGCGGTCGCGCACGTTCACGACATGACCGGCCGCTCCGAAGAAGGTGCCGGCTGGCTTGAAAACCATCCGGATGGCTGGGCTCACTGCAACAATTTCGGTTATCACGTCTGGTGGCATCTCGCGCTGATGTATCTGGACCAGGGCGAAGCCGACAAGGCGCTTGCACTCTATGATGCAGACATTCGCAAAGACAAGACAGACGACTACCGGGATATTTCCAATGCGGCTTCGCTGCTGGTTCGTCTTGAACTGGAAGGGGTCGATGTCGGCGCCCGCTGGGAAGAAATTGCCCAACTCTCCGACAAACGCGCCGAAGACGGCTGCAATGTGTTTGCCGACCTCCACTACCTGCTGGCGCTGCTGAACGGTGGACGCCGAATGGGCTCCGACAGGCTGCTGAACGGCCTGAAAGAACGCGCGCAGAGTGAAACGGATATCGGCCGGATTTCCGCCGAAGCCGGATTGCCGACGGGCCTCGGCCTGGAGCAATACCGCAAAGGCAACTACGCCTCAGCGTTTTCGCTGTTGACGTCTGCCCGTGACAATCTTCACACGATCGGCGGCTCACATGCACAGCGGGATGTTTTCGAACGCATCACCATTGACGCCGGCTTGCGGGCAGGCTTTTCGTCAGAAGCTGAAACGCTGATCAAGAGCCGTAGCAGCAAGCGCGGCGCACTTGACCGTTTTGCCGAACAGCGGCTTGAGATCTGCGGAAAGATGCGGCGCGCCGAGCAGGTGATGGAAGACGAGAACCTGAGAGCTGCGAACTCGGTCTAGACGCATCACCCGGGATCTGTTTGACCGAAATACTCTGGATTTGACGTGAACGTACATACTCAAACGAAACGTCCGCGCGACCCGCGACTCGACTTCTTTCGCGGCATCGGCATGTTCATCATATTCATCGCCCACGTGCCCTGGAACTGGTGGACGCTGTGGATCCCGGCACGTTTCGGTTTTTCAGACGCGACTGAAATTTTCGTATTCTGTTCCGGGATGGCCTCCGCCCTGGCATTTGGAAAAACATTCGATGTCTACGGATGGGGTATTGGCGCTGCCAGGATCGCGCAAAGGATGTGGCAGGTCTACTGGGCATTTATCGGACAGTTTCTGGTCGTTGCGGTCGGACTGGTGATGGTCCACGAAAGCGGGTTCCTGAACGACTGCTGCGGCCTGACGCAGGACTATGTCAATTCACTGAACCTCTGGCATCTTTACAACAAGACGGAGATTGCCCTGCCGGGTCTGATGACGATGACCTGGGTACCCAACTACTTCGACATCCTGCCAATGTATGTGGTGATCCTGGCGCTGATGCCGGCCATCATGCTGATTTCACGTTACTCGGTGCCCGGTGCATTCGCCTTTTCAATCGGTCTGTGGCTGGCCTCACAATTCGGTTTGCTCGACCTTCCGGCAGAACCCTGGTCGGACCGCAAGTGGTTCTTCAACCCCTTCGCATGGCAGATGCTCTTCTTCACCGGATTTGCATTCATGCGCGGCTGGATCCCGGCACCGCCTGTCAGCCGAAATCTCGTGCTGTTTGCCCTTGCAATCCTCGTGATCACGGTGCCTTTCGCATATTTCCGCGTCTACAGCGCGAACCACCTGGACCTCGTCTGGGCAAAGGAAGTTCGCGAGGCCATCAGACCGCTCTGGGTCAAGACCGAATTCGGCATTCTTCGCTACATGCATTTCCTTGCCCTTGCCTATGTCGCCTGGGTTGCCGCGGGTGAACATGGCAAACGCCTTCTTGGACACGGCGTGCTGTGGGGCGGGTTTGTACGTGTTGTCCAGAAGGTCGGTCAGCAGTCGCTTGCCGTCTTCATGGCGAGCCTCGTGATTGCACAGACCGTGGCCATCCTGCGGGACATGGCATGGGCCCGCGGTGAGTGGCTGGCGCAGGTGTTCACCAATTTCGGCGGCTTCCTTGCGCTGATTGCGGTCGCCTATGTGGTGTCCTGGTACAAGAGCCAGCCCTGGCGGAAACCGCCGTCAATCTCCAACCCTCCATCGAGCACGGTCCCGGGTTCTTCACCCGGGGAAGGTGGCAACCAAACCACCGAGCAGGCACGGTCGGAGGCAAAAGAGCCCGCCCTTACCTGAATAGAACCCACCTATCTTGAGAGCCGTTCTCCAGGCGTCCCCTCAGGATGGGCGGACAGGAAAGTGAACCAACGGAGACCGAACCGTCGGGCGTTCCGATGTTCTCAATAGATGCAGACACTCATGCCGCGTTTTATCGGCATGTTTCCTGTTCGCCGCTACTCAACGTTCTTCATACAGGGGGCCCATAATGCTCCGTAATTCTCCAACACTGGTCATCTCTGCCAGGGCCCTGTTGAAACTCTGAAGAATCCGCTCTCCCGCCTGATCATCGGAACAAATGAAACCGTCGGGCGTTTGTTCGAAGGCATCCCCGTTTCGTATCAGTTCAGCGGGCGCATGCTGATCTTCGAACTCAAGCGGAAAATCCGGGCTTATGGAAAAAATGAAATCGACCCGCTCCATACGCAGCATATTTGCCAAATTGCGGTTTGACGAAACATAGATGTCGACATCCAGACCCATCTGCTGCGCCAAACGTCTGGTTTCCTCGAAATCCAGAGCAGCGACCGCGTAGTCTCCCGCCACAATCTCTTCAATTGCCATTCGGGGATAATTCAGCGAGAAAAATTGATAACTGAAATAATTTACCAACACGCTCGAGGTGCCGACGTCTGTCACCCCACGAAATCCGATCGGGTAGACACAGGAATAATTGCCGCGTTCGAATTCCTTTATCGCCCTGTTCATGGGCAAATATTCGACAAGGACCTCAAGTTCAGACTTTTCCAGCACCCTTGTGAGCACACGGTCATACAAGCCTGAACTGTCCCGTTCCGCGACGTTTGGAATCTCCATTACAACAATTTGTTCCATTGCGCTCAATGGAGACGAAAGCAACACCAGAACAAATACAACCAAAGCGACAGATTTCATATAGCGCCCACCGAAACCTTCGTTTAATTGTCAAAACTAACAGGCTATAGATCGTCTTAATTCAAATAATATCACGGAATTTCTGAATTTTTCTTATATTCTATTTCTCAAAATGGAAAATTCAAATCTGTCTTCTATGAATTTTACAAATAACCTGCTGAGGCGTGCGACTTTCCTGCTCAAAGCATCGGCAACTCTCACCTAACAGCCAGTCGTGACCCTGTTCAGGTCAAGGAACTTCTTGGCGAACAAAAAAACACCGGCCCAAGGACCGGTGTTTCTGTCTATCGATGCTGCTCAATGTAATGACGCCATTTCCAGCTCTGCCTCAAAGGCATTGGCGACAGCGGCTTCGCGGCTGTCTGCCAGCAGGATCGGCGTGCCGTCTGCATTTTGCAGGGCATACAGCGTCACATTGTCATGCAAGGGCGGGACGTCGGGAAACATTTCCTTCAGATCGACTGCCTTGATCGGCTTGATATAGGCGATATCACCGGTACCGAGTTCGGTCAGTTCGTCCGCCGACATGAATTCGGACAAAATAGTCTGGTCAGCCCAGTCAGGGCCATTGGGATCGTGCATCAGTCTTTCTCCATTCTTGTAGCCAACGAGGGTCTATTCGCCGCTGGAGATTTCTATTTTTCTTATCACGCGCTCCGGTTCCGGACGTGCCAGATCGATGGACAGAAGCCCATCCTTCAGGTCTGCGCCGAGAATATCAATTCCTTCAGCCAGAACAAAGGCCCGCTGGAACTGCCGGGCTGCGATGCCGCGGTGCAGATATTCGCGAGACTTGTCGTCCACCTGCCTGCCTCGTATCACCAGTTGGCTCTCTTCCACCGAAACGTCGAGCTGTTCCCTGGTAAATCCGGCGACCGCAAGGGTGATCCGGATTACATCGCCCTGGCCTTCCACTTTCGGAAGTCTTTCGATGTTATAGGGCGGATAGCCGTCATTGGCGGCCTTGGAAACGCGATCGAGCACACGTTCGATATCGTCGAACCCGAGCATAAACGGGCTGGAAAACGCTGACATGCGTGACATCCTCAAAGTCCTTGTCGAAGCGACCTTGCACCCGGACCCTTAGAGAGGCATCCAGGCTGGAACCAAGAGGTTCCATTCACGATTAAATATGGAGCCTAGTTAATTTTGATTCAAGGAGCGCGCAATTTTCCGCCAATTACGAGGTTGTTTTGATGGAAAACTAGAACTCCGAACATAAAATCGGGTCAGTTTTCAACAGTTTTGCCAGTGCCGCCAAGGCCTGACGCACAGCCGGCTCATGCCTTTCGTCCTGGTGCATGACCAGCCAGCGCTCCGTCTGCAGACTGTCGATCGGGTCGGAAATCCGCTGCAAATCTGCAAAAGCCTCGCCGACAAACATCGGCAGCAGCATTCGTGCGGTTCCCTGGCGGACAAGCGACAAAGCATGGGCCGCCCTGTTCACGGTAACGACCACCTGGTCGCCATGGTTTTCCCTGATCCAGCTTCCCGTCGGAAAGTGCGCCTCGTCCTCGACGACGCCTATCCAGCCCGGATTTACGTCTTTGGCAATTGATTGAGACTGATAGACCGCATATCTGACGGTACCGATCTTCCGGCCTGCCAACCATTCCTGTTTCGGTCTCCGGCTCCTGATGCCGATATCGATCTGTCGGCGGGCGACATTCCGATTGCGGGGGTCAGCCAGAAACTCCGGCACCCAGGGGTCGTCGGGAGACCAGAATTCGGAGATATTGTCCAGAAGCAAGCGTGCGGTCCAGTCGCCCGCAGAAATGCGAACGCGGCGTTTGGTCCTGCCACTTTGCCGCCATTTGGAAATGGACCTTGCCACCTCGTCCATGTCCTCAAGCTGAAGCACCAGTTCCCGCCCTGCCGGTGTAAGCTGGTAGCCGCGCGCCTCGCGTTCCACAAGCCTTACATTCATGCTGTGCTCCAACGACGAAACCCGCCTGCCCAGTGTCGCTGAACTGAGACCGGTTTTTTCTGCTGCGCCTGCAAGCCCACCGGCTTTCGCCACCGCGAGAAACAGGCGCAGGTCCTCCCAATCCAGACTTTGTTTCATTTTTGAAACCTTAATTTCAATTGAAAAACATGCAGATAAACTCAACTCGTGAGAAGTTCCGTGTCAACTCATTCATGAAAATCAAATATGAGAGGATATTGCAAATGCCAATTCCCTATTCTCTTTTGAATGTTGGTGAACCGGACTGCGACGCCGGTCTCGCATGGAACGATCCGCGCCGGAAACTTTATCCGCACCATGCCGAGTTCTGGCCGGATGAGATCCCGGAGCATGTCTGCTTTGAAATGCAGGCGATCGAGCTCAGAAAGCAAAAACAGAAAGATTGGCTGCGCTTCTTCTTCCGATTCCGCTGGCTATCGACCGCAATTGCATTTTGTAGAGATCCACGGTGGCCGAAGCCGATATTCGAAAACCCCATGAACCTGCAAAAGCGGCCCGACGACACGAAACGGCGCTAGGCAGCTTGATGCCCGGGAACAAGCCAGGCAATGCTCTGTTCTTCAAGCGGCGCGCGTCGGCGCGCCGCCTGAGGTTCCATCCCGTTTGGCGTTATTTCAGCAGATGACTGCCGTGCGGGTTATCGATGACCATTTTCCAGGACCCATCCGGCTGTCTGCGCAAAACCGCGATGGACAGGCCCTCGCCCTTGATCGCGTTGCCATCGGGATCAGTGCCCGACATTTGCCACGGCGCAATGTGGATGGCGATGTCTCCCTCCACGATCACCTCATGTCCGGAGTAGGAAAACCTGGGTGAGATGGCTGCGAATCGTTCAAAGGCTGTCTTTGCCGTTTCACCGTCCGACACCGGATTTCCAGGCTCAAACATGATGGTCTGATTGGGCTCGTAAGTCCGCATGACTGTCTCAAGATCTCCGGCTTCGAAGGCGCTTGTCATCTTCTGAACAAGCGTCAGAACATCCTGCTGGTCCTGGTTCATTTTTTCAGATCCTTCTGCATAGGTCAGCGTCGAAAAGGTTGAGAAAACGGCCGTGCAAACGGCCGTCAGAACGCGCGTTCGTAGTTGCATGTTTCCATTCCTCATGTTCAGGCAATGCGGTGCCAGTCCCGCTTGATGCCAAGCTGGTTAAACGATCTAGTTGTCTGGCGGATCTGTTCGCTTAGAAGCCTAGAGGCTCGGCGACAGAATTCGGGTCAATTGTGTGCGGATGTCTTGTGGGCACTTGTGATACGGCACGGCGCGTTGAAGCTTGAAAGACCTGAGATCCTCAATCACGGCTTCGACCTGTTGCTTTGTCTCAATGTAACTGAGGGAAGACCCGATCGAATTGGGATGATTGCCTCGTACCACCCGTCCGGCCTTCATGGCAGCTGGAAGACGTCTGCGGCAGCTGCACTTCGCCTCGGCACTCACAAGTCCGCAGTGACGGGACGTGAAAGCAATAACTTCCGACCGGGCACGGGACAACCGTTTGCGATAGGCAGATGGCGCGAGTTCCAGTATTTCCGTCGCTTCCCCGTGGTCCAACTCGAATACATCGCCCAACACATAGGCGAGGCGAAGGTCCATCGTAAGACAAAGCAGCATCGCCATGGTGCAGGACACCCTCAACTCGTTCAGCAGGAGCGCCTGGTCAGGCGCTTCGGGTGGATCAGCGACGAGACCCGTTTCAAGGTCGGCGGCAAACATCCCGAACGTGAGTCCCATATCGCGGTCACGCAGCTTTTTGGCCGAAAGAATATGGCGAACGGCGACCTGGTAAGCCCAGGTCGAAAACGCGCTTTCACCTCTAAATGTCGACAGCTTGGTCAGGATCTGGACCAGAATTTCCTGTGTGGCTTCGCTTGCATCCTCAGGGTTCACCAGCACACGCCGGGCGAGGTTGTAGATCCGGTCCTGTATGCCGACAAGCACCTTTTCAAGGGCTTGCCGGTCACCTTCCTGAGCGGCTGTTACCATCTCCAGGGATACATTGCCTGTTGTCATCTCATGTTCCTGTCATCTGACACTTCATAGTGTTAGAGGGGCCGGAGCAGAATGTGTGACATATTTTTTTAATCGCTCCGAAGCTTGCGCGATCGGATTTGACACGCCACTGTTGCGCATCCCGTCTTCCCGTGCTGTTCAGACACGAGTTTCAAATGACCCGCGACGAATTTGACGTCTTTTGCAGTGAATTGCCTGCCACCTCCCATGTGATCCAGTGGGGTAACGCTTCTGTCTGGAAAGTCGGCGGCAAGATATTCGCGATCTGCTCCCGCTGGGGCGACGGCGACCATCAGCGGATCGGCTTCAAGTGTTCCGATATCTCCTATGCGCTCCTGATACAGCAGGAAGGAATGATCCCGGCACCCTATCTTGCGCGCGCGAAGTGGGTGCAAATGGAACGGGCAGGTGCACTCCCGGATCAGGATCTGAAGGCCTATATTGTGGCCGCTCACAAGATTATTGCGGGCAAGCTCACGAAAAAAGCCCGGAAAGAACTCGGCCTTGCAGATTGACTTCTCCGGAAAATGGCGCTCGCTGTCATTCCTGATGATTGCCGAGGTCGCCGGCATGAGCCTGTGGTTCATGTCAGCTGCGATCCTGCCGGATCTCACGCGGGAATTTGCAATCTCCGAAACACGGCAGGCAGCGCTTTCAAGTGCTGTCCAGATCGGGTTTGTCGTCGGCGCACTCGCGTCGGCGCTCCTGGGTCTTGCCGACCGGATCGACCCGCGGCGACTGTTTGCCTTTTGCGCAATCACGGCAGCGCTTTTCAATGCGAGTCTTCTGGTTGTTGAACCCGGCGGCTTGGTGTCGATCTTTGCACGGTTCGCGACAGGTGCCCTGCTCGCCGGTGTCTATCCGGTCGGCATGAAAATCGCCGTCGGCTGGGGCCAGAAGGACCGGGGTTTTCTCGTCGGCACGCTTGTCGGCGCCCTCACCCTTGGCTCCGCCGCGCCGCACCTGCTGGCACTGCTGGGTGGTGCAGACTGGCGCTGGAGTCTGATCGTTGCCTCCATTGCGTCTGCTGCCGGTGGGGCCCTCTGCCTCTTTGCAACGCTCGGTCCCTTTCATGCCAAGGCACCGCGCATGAAAATCCAAGCGATCTTTACCGCCTGGACCGACCGGAAAATCCGCTACGCCTATGCAGGATATCTCGGTCACATGTGGGAGCTCTATGCCATGTGGGCCTGGATCGGCGTTGCGCTGACGCTGTCGTTCTCCGCACACATGCCCGAGAGCGATGCTGTTTCCCTGTCCCGCCTGATCGCCTTTCTGACGATTGCTGCCGGGGGCGTTGCCAGCGTCATCGCCGGCATCGTTGCCGACCGGGTCGGGAAGGCAAACATCGCGATCCTCGCCATGATTGTCAGCGGATCCGCCGCCATCGCATCAGCCATCACATTCGGCGGCCCCGTCTGGCTGACGATCCTGTGCGTTTTGATCTGGGGCGCGGCGATCCTCCCGGACTCAGCCCAGTTCTCCGCGCTCGTCGCCGATTATGCTCCGCCCGAACAGGCCGGCAGCCTGATGAGTTTCCAAACTGCGCTCGGCTTCGCGCTCACATTCTTCACCGTTCAACTGACGCCATTGGGGGCAGAGCTGATCGGTTGGCCGGGTGTCTTTGCGTTGATGGCGATTGGTCCGGCACTCGGGATCGCGGGGATGGTGAGACTGAAGCGGATCAGTTGAAGTGAACAAAACGAACCACAAAGCGGCAGCAGTGCTTTATGTTGCTTTAGTCGCCGCATACTTTATTTTCATCAATCAAGAAATTGAATCCAGATACACTGCTAAATTGGGTTTTGGTTTAATATTGATACCCCTTTACTATTTTTTTGTTTACTTCAATAATAAAAGAAAACGAGGCGATCGCTCTTATATGCTGGAAATTGTTGTTTGCGCGGCTGGCTGGCTTGTTTATTTTTTGCTTTCGAACCAATTTCCAGAACAGAAATTTCTAACGTTCGCCTACGGTTTTCAAATCTTCTTTTCCATTTATTTGGGACTGGTCTTTTTTGCCAAGTTTATGCTCAAGATTGCAGGCGAAGAAGATCGACTCTAGGTCGCTCATATCATGAGTTTCGGCCATCGGGTGGTATTGCCCGATGTGCTACCACCGCTAGCAGTTCTGGGAAGCTGGTTGCTGAACCAATTCAGCAGACTTTCCGAGCAGCCGGCCATCTCTTCGTTTCATACCGTCGCTCCCCGGTTCCGGATCTCACTCGCGTTCGTCCGGGGTGACGGTTGCAAGTTGAAATCTTGAGCTTTCAGAAAACCGGGATCTTTCCTTTTCCTTGTCATCCCTGCCTGCGCAGGGATGACAAAAGAGACAGCCGCCGGCCCTATGAAATCTCCGAATGTACCTCTTCATCGTTGTCCCGGCCAAGCGCAGTGCGTGCCGGGATCTATTCAATCAAAATTGCCAACCAGGCAAGCAGGTCCCGGAATTTCGTTGCGCTGCGTCCGGCACGGAAAGAGATGCGTCCATACTCCTCGTCTACTCCATCACCAGCTCAAACTCCGAAAACCCGAAATCCTTGCCGTTAATCCTGAGGCCGATGGCCTGGGTGCCGCCGTAGTAGACCCGTGTCGTGATCGGCCTGATGGCGTGGTCGCGGGAGAGGGACAGCATCTCGCCGGGTTCAAGTTTCACTTTCGTCCACTTGAAGACCTTTGGCGCCAGCGTCCCGTTCGCTTTCTTGAAATGGACAAGATAGTCGATCACGAGATCCTGAGCCTTCTTGCCTGTCGAGCTTAGTTCGACATCAAATGAAACCGCATCGCCATAGATCACCCGGGGCGTTTTGACGTTCGGTCCACCCACTGTGATCTCAGGCGGCTTGAGCCCGAAGGCTGTCAGCGTTCCCGGATGCCCCTGCTTGACCAGGGATCGACAGGCGTGACGCACAAGCTTCTCGCGGTTCCTGTCCGCATCCTTCAGCCAGCGCCTTGCGATATCCGCGACAAGATCAGGATGATCCTTGGCGATGTCATTGAGGTGATTGGCGACCGAGCGGCGGACATATTCCTCGGGATCATCCTTCAGCGCCTCCAGAAGCGGCAGGGTCGGAGACGGATCCTTGACCAGCTTCTTCAGCCGCATGCCCCAGGGCAGACGCGGCCGCGTGCCTTCGGACACAAGACGGCGGACATGGACGCTGTCGTCCTTCACCCAGGGCGTCATGATTGACAAGGCCTTGTCCTGGTCCTGGTCGAGGAACGGGCGCACCTCGAATTCAGCGGTCGCGCGCTTGGTCATTTCCTTCAAAAGCGCAAACGACTTCTTGAAGTCCCCAAGACCATGATCGGTAACCACCATCCCGAGCGGCATCATGCCCCAGCCGCGGATGCCCTTGTCATCGCTCGCCCGATCCACATCCTCATTTTCAAGCGGATGGAGAATGGAGCGCAAAATGTGGAACTTCGCATCGAGGGTTTCCGGCAGAATTTTGCCGGTTTCATCGGCGATCAGCCGGGCCCTCTGCTTCAGCTCAAGCTGATCAAGCGCGGAGAGAATTGCAGCTTCATATGCTGCGCGGTCAAAAGTCTCAAGATGGCGTTCGATATGCATTCCGAGGCACTGCACGAGGTCCGGCGAGATCTTGTTTTTGAAAGGTTCCATCAGTCATTCCCTGTGCCTGCTTCAACGTTGCCCCTGTGTGCCAGTTGTGGTGTGCCGGTCCTAGCCTGTTCCTGCCATCCTCCTGACAAGCACTGTCAGGAGGATGGCAAAGAAAAAGCCACTCCGGTCGCCCGGAGTGGCTCTTTGGGAAGGGCCGCCCCCACATTTGCTGCCCTTCCCTTTTCAGCATGGTTGTCAGTCGATCCGACGACCCGTGCTTGAATCGAAGAAATGAACGTCCTTTGCATCGGCGTGCAGATGCATTTTTTCACCCGGCTCATGGCGAGCGTGGCTTGACACCCTGACGACAATTTCCGGCCCGCCGTCCGGGAAGCTTGCATAGACGAAGCTTTCCGCGCCGACCGGCTCGAGCACGTCGACACTGACTTCCAGGTTGACGCCGTCACCGGACGAAGGACCATCGACCACTTGCAGATGCTCAGGACGAATGCCGACAATATAGCTGTCTTTGCCCTTCGCGTTGGAACCTGACAATCCGGCTCCATTTTCAAGAGACAGTCCGTCCCCATCTGCCTTGACATTCAGAAGGTTCATCGCCGGTGAACCGATGAAGCTCGCGACAAAGGTGGATGCCGGCTTGTCGTAGACTTCAATCGGCGCACCGATCTGCTCGATATTGCCACCGTTGAGAACCACGAGCCGATCCGCAAGCGTCATGGCTTCCAGCTGGTCGTGGGTGACATAGACACTCGTGGTGCCGAGCGACTGCTGCAGACGCTTGATTTCGACACGCATCTGGACGCGAAGCTTGGCATCCAGGTTGGAAAGCGGTTCGTCGAACAGAAATGCGGCCGGTTCGCGCACGATCGCGCGGCCCATGGCGACGCGCTGCCGCTGACCTCCGGACAGCGCCCTCGGCTTTCGGTCGAGATAATCACCGATCTCCAGGATGCGGGCCGCTTCCTTCACACGGCGGTCGATCTCCTCTTTCGCCATGCCCCGGTTCTTCAAGCCGTAGGCCAGGTTGTTGTAGACACTCATGTGGGGATAGAGCGCGTAGTTCTGGAACACCATCGCGATATCGCGGTCGGCCGGGTCGACCTTGTTCACGAGCCGGTCACCGATCTTGATTTCACCGGTGGTGATGTCTTCCAGTCCCGCGATCATGCGCAGCAGAGTGGACTTGCCGCAGCCGGACGGGCCGACCAGCACAATGAATTCACTGTCGGCAATATCGATGGAGACGCCTTTGACCGCCTCCACATCGCCGGCATACACCTTCCGGACGGTGTCGAGAGTAATCGTTGCCATTTATAACCTCACTTATCGCTCTCGACGAGCCCTTTGACGAACCAGCTTTGGAAGATCACCACGATGAGTACAGGTGGCAACATGGCCAGAATCGCCAGCGCCATTGCCTCGTTGAAAGCCGGGATCTGCGCACCCACCCAGACCTGAAGGATCTGCTTGATGCCGCGAACCAGTGTGAACAGGCTTTCGTCCGTGGTGATCAGGGTGGGCCAGAGATACTGGTTCCAACCAAAGACGAACATGATGATGAAGATGGCCGCGATCATTGTCTTGGACAGCGGCACCAGAATGTCCTTGAAGAACTTCCACGGTCCTGCGCCATCGATACGGGCCGCTTCCAGGAGTTCATCGGGAACGGACATGAAAAACTGCCGGAAGAAGAACGTACCGGTCGCTGACGCGATCAATGGCACGATCAGGCCGGAATAGGTGTTCACCATGCCAAGCGACTGAACGATCTCGTAGGACGGCAGAATGCGAACCTCAAGCGGCAGCAGAAGTGTGGCGAAGATGATCCAGAAGCAGACCGAGGCAAACGGAAAACGGAAATAGACGATCGCATAGGCGGCGAGCATCGAAATGACAATCTTGCCGATGGCAAAGCCGAAGCCGAGGATCATCGAGTTTTTCAGCATCACGAAACCGTTGACTTCCTGGGTGAAGCCTCCGGCCTGGAACAGCACGGTTTCGTAGTTTTCAAGAAACTTGTCGCCCGGGAGAAACTGAACGCCGCCCTTGTAGATCGCGATCGCGTCGTGCGTGCTTGTCATGAAGGTCAGCACCACCGGTGCAACCATGAAGAACACACCTGTCAGAAGGATCAGATGGTCCGTAATCTTGAGTTTGTACATATCCGCCCCCTACGTGTAGTGCACGCGCCGCTCGATGAGGCGGAACTGAATGATTGTGAGGATGAACACCAGCGCCATCAGGATGACGGACTGTGCGGAAGACCCGCCAAGGTCATTGCCCCGGAAACCATCCAGATAGACCTTGTAGACCAGTGTGACCGGGTTGTTGCCCGGCTCGTTCTTCACGATGACGTCGACGATGCCGAACGTGTCGAAGAAGGCGTATGTGATGTTGATGATCAGCAGGAAGAAGCCGGTCGGCGCAAGCAGAGGAAAGGTCACTGTCCAGAACCGGCGGAAACCGGAACGGCAGTCGATGCTCGCTGCTTCCTGAACCGACTTGGAAATGCCCTGCAGGCCTGACAGGAAAAAGATGAAGTTGACCGGAATCTGCTTCCAGACCGCGGTCACGATCATCGCGAAACTGGTGTCGAAATAATTCACGCCGATCTGCATTTTCCAGCCGAACATGGCGAAGAGATCGACCATCGGGCCCACATGCTGGTCAAACAGCAGAACCCCGATCAGGCCGGCAACCGGAGGCGCAACCGCATAGACCCACATCAGCAGCGTCTTGTATGTCGACGCGCCGCGCAGGACCTTGTCCGCCTTGACCGCCAGCAGCAAGGCAAAGCCGAGTGACAGGAAGGTCACGAAAAAAGTGAAGACAGCCGTGAAACGCGCCACCCGGCCATAGTCGGTCGAGGTCAGCATGTCGGTGAAATTGTCCAGTCCGACAAAGGTCGAACCGAAGCCGAACGGGTCCTCCAGATAGAAGGATGACTGTATGGCTTCCGCAGCCGGCCAGAGGAAGAAGATCGTCACGATGGCGAGCTGCGGCAGCAACAGCATGTACGGCACCATTCGGGACTGAAACTGAACTTTTTTCATTGCGTCACCGGAAAAGGAGGAAGCGGACCATCAGTAAAACAGCTGGCCCGCGTCCTCACAAGGAAAAGGGGGCGCAGGGCGCGCCCCCAATAAGGGGTATTTCAGACTGGCCTAGTTGCCTGTTGTCTTTGAAAACCGCTCCAGAAGCTTGTTGCCGTCCGCTTCGATGGTTGCAAAAGCATCTTCAACCGTGGTTTCGCCAGACATGAGCTTACCATATTCGCGGTTCATGACGTCGCGGATCTGGACGTAGAAGCCCATGCGGTAGCCCTTGGTCCATTCGCCGCCCGGCAAGGTCAGCTGCTTGATGCCGATTTCGGCAGCCGGGGTGCTTTCGTAGTAACCGTCCTTCTTGGCCATGTCGTAAGCGGCGTTGGTGATCGGCACATAGCCGGTTTCCTTGTGCCACATGTACTGGACTTCCGGAGATGTCAGGTACTCGAAGAACGACGCGACGCATTTGTTTTCGTCGTCCGACTTGCCGGCCATGGAGAACAGCGCCGCACCACCGATGAAGGTTCCGGTACCCGCGCCGTCAACTGCATCCCAGTAAGGCAGATAGGTTGCGGAGAACGGGAAGTCGACGGTCTTGGAGATGCCACCGAAGGACCCGGAAGAGCCGAGCCACATTGCGACCTTGCCTTCGTTGAACGGTGTCTGATTGTCGCCCCAGCCGGTGCCGTAATAACCGAACAGGCCGTCATCCAGCCAGCCCTTGACGGCGGAGAAGTGGTTCTTGATCGGCTCACCGAATACCAGCGTGGTGTCCTTGGAACCATCGTAACCGTTGTTGTTGGTCGCGAATTGCAGGTTGTGACGGGACTTGAAGTTTTCGGTGAAGATCCATGGCAGGTGAGACTGCGCAAGCGGTACGTAACCGGCTTCCTTCAGCTTCGGAGCGATTTCCTGAAACTCTTCCCAGGTCTTCGGAGCTTCAACACCGGCCTTTTTCAGGGCGTCGACATTGTAGTAGAGGATCGGGGTGGAAGAGTTGAACGGCATGCCGATCATCTTGCCGTCGCTGTCGGCATAGAAGTAGCGAACACCGTCGATGTAGTCTTCGATATCAAAACCAACACCGGCGTTTTCCAGGATGTCCTGAGCCGGGATAACGGCGCCCTTTGCACCGATGATGGTTGCTGCACCGGCGTCAAAAACCTGCAGGATGTTCGGCTGTTCACCGGCGCGGAATGCCGCGATGCCTGCCGTCAGTGTCTCTTCGTAGGTACCTTTGAAGACCGGTGTGATCTTGCAAGCGTCCTGGGCAGCGTTGTAGCCGTTTGCGATGTCGACGACGACTTCGCCCAGACGTCCGCCCATTGCGTGCCACCAGGCAATGTCGGTTGCGGCATAAGAAGCGGTGGAAGTGCCCAGAAGGGCGGCCGCAGCGACGAAGCTGGCGACAGTCTTACGATAAGCCATGTTCATTTGCTCCCATCTCGAAGGGCTATGTGCCCCGGTCAGCAGTTGGTTTTCCTGGTGCCGAAATGGCTTGGCCGGCACCTGAAACGATAACGCCTGCGTTTCGTATTGTTTTCATATGAACGTTGTATGACGCTCATATGAACATTTAAACACGCCTAAGTCGCGTCCGCAAACAGGAATAATGTTATTTTGCAGATACTCACCAGATCGCTGGCCGCGAGAACAGTTTTCGTCGGCATTCCGGAGTAAAGTACCCCTGCGGCACTCTCAGCTTCGCGCGTTCCGGGCGGTTGTATGCCCCCTTTTTCACACCGCAACCCGGAGAAAGATTAGTCGGCTCATGTCTGGCTTCGACGTCACCGATATGGAATTGTGGCGGCACACGACGAACTCCGTGATTTTACCCGAGTTAGCGCGTTTTTCCGAGTCGTGACTTCATCGTGGCGGCGTTCGGGCCGCGATGTCCGTCTTTGACCCGGCCTTCATTGCACCTTTGCAGCGGGGCGCTATATTCGAGCTCCGATCATGTTTGAGACAGAGCAGCTCCCCTGAATCCATGTCCACGTCCTTCTCCTCCGTCTTTCCGTTGAAAAGAGCCCGTGCCCATGAGGTGTGCGGTGAAAGCTGCCTGGTCTTTGCCGCGATAATGGCCGGGCAGGCGACTGGCCCGGTGGTCTGGGTGTCGGAACGCTGGCGTCCGGTGGTCAATCCTGAAGGCCTTGCGCCCTTTTGCGATCCGGGCCGGCTTCTTGTCACCCGGGCCGACAGTCAGCTGAATGTTCTGGCCAGTGCCGAAACAGCGCTCCGCTCCGGCGCTGTCGGCCTCGTCGTCGCCGAAATCGCCGGCCCCATCGGCCTGACGGAAGGCAGGCGGCTGCAGCTTGCCGCCGAAACCGGTGGCACCACGGCGCTGTTGCTGATCCCGGAAGGTGGCGGCAGCAACGCAGCGGAGACCAGATGGCACTGCACAGGCTTCCCAATTCCTGCCGTCCCTTCCCAGCATGGCCTTCCTCAGCATGACCCTCGTGAAAATGACCACGACTCGACTCGCTGGCGGTGGTCCCTTATAAAGAACAAAATAGGAACATTGTCGGAATGGGTGGTCCGTTGGGATGCAGCGGCGCGTCGTGTCATTGTGGTTTCCGAGGCTGGCAGCTGAGCGTTCGCTCCGCGCCAATCCTGTTGACGCGCCCTTTGCCCTGACCCTTTTCGACCGTAATTCGGAACGCGTCTACGACCTGTGCCCGCGCGCGGAAGGTGCCGGTCTGAACCGGGGCATGACGCTGGTCCATGCCAGGAGCTTCTGCCCCGGTCTTCTGACCCGGCCCGCCGATCCCAAGGCAGACCAACGGTTCCTGCACCTGCTTGCCCGGTGGGCGACCCGCTATTGCCCCTGGGTCGGGCTCGACGGGCCCAACGGGCTCTTTCTCGACATCACCGGCTCTGCGCATCTCATGGGTGGCGAGGAACCGCTCCTGGACGATATCCGCGCCCGCCTTGCCCGGGCCGGGCTCACCGCCCGGCTGGGTCTTGCCTCTACGCCGGGGACCGCCTGGGCGCTTGCCCGTTTTGCCGAGGGCATTGCCCAGCCTGGCGAGAACCTTACCCGCATCGGCCCCCTGCCGCTGACTGCACTGCGCCTTGCCGACCAGACCTGCACCAGTCTGGAACGGCTGGGCATCGCCACCATCTCCGATCTCTACAACCTGCCGCGGGCAACCGTTGCAAGGCGCTACGATCCGGAAGTGCTGCGCCGTCTCGATCAGGCGCTCGGCGCCATTGCGGAACAGATTTCCCCCCTGAAGGAAGGTCTCAGCTTCGCCGTACGCATGACCTTGCCCGAGCCGGTCGGCCTCCTCGACGACGTGATGGCCGGGGCAGAACGGCTGATCGGTCATCTGTGCGAGCGATTGGACACGGCCCAGAAGGGCGCGCGCAGCCTGAAACTGACCTTCCGCCGGGTGGATCAGGAGAACCAGTCGGTCGAATTGCGCCTGGCCCGGCCGATGCGTGACGGCGACCGGATCCTTACTCTTTTCGAGCGCGGGGTGAGCGCGATCGATGCCGGTTACGGCATCGACATGATCCGCCTGGAAGCCACCCAGGTGGAAGAGCTCGGCCCACGCCAGCTGACCCCGTCGCAGACGCTGGAAAAGGACAGTCTCGCGGACCTCATCACCCAGCTCGGAAACCGGATCGGGCTGGAAAACATCCTGCGTTTTTCTCCAGTCGACAGCCATATTCCCGAACGCAGCTTCAAGCTGGTACCGGCCGCCTACAGCATGCCGGTCCGCACCTGGCCCTACCGGCGCCCGCGTCCGTTGCGCCTGTTTCCACCCGAGCCGATCACCGGTTCCGGCGCCACTCCGCCCGGACGCTTCCGCTGGCGCGGCCGGGCGCTGACGACACTTCAGGCAGAAGGCCCGGAACGCATCACCCCCGCCTGGTGGGAGGGTGACGACGACTGGACAAGGGGCCTGCGCGACTACTGGCGCGTTGCCACCGGCCAGGGCCAGCGTCTGTGGCTGTTCCACACGCCGCAGAACCCGGGCTGGTACGTACAGGGGGAGTTCGGCTGATGTCCGCTGATGTTTCTCCGCACAAACACCGCCGCCCCGGCTTGATCGGGGGTCCAATCCGCGGGTCCGCGAAACAGTCACATTCCAGAAGAGACGACCGAGCCGTGGATCCTTTGCCCGAAGAGGTCTTCTCTGAAAATGAGTGGGGCCCCGATCAAGTCGTGGATGACCCAGGAAAGAACGTGGAGGCCGCCCGATGACCTCCCATGTGCTGCCGGACAGCCTGCACTGGGACATTCCCCGTCATGCGGAGCTGACCGTTACCTCCAACTTCACTTTCCTGCGCGGGGCGTCCCACCCGGAGGAACTGGTGACGCGGGCTGCCGAGCTCGGACTTGAGGCGATTGCCATCACCGACTGGAATTCGCTTGCAGGGGTCGTCCGGGCCTATTCGGCGCTGAAGGAGATCAGGCGTGCGGCGAACGAGGAAGGCGTGCCGGTACGGTCCCACTCGCAGATCGATGCTTCTTCCCGGCAACAGATAAACGGGATCCCGCCCCTGCCCGTACCGCAAGTCCTGAAACTGCCGCGGCTGATCGTCGGCGCACGCCTGGTGCTTATGGACAGTCCTGTCGATTTCGTCGCCCTGCCGACCAACCGGGCGGCTTATGAACGGCTCAGCCAACTGCTCACCCTCGGCAAGCGGCGAGCGGAAAAGGGCGACTGCCATCTGGAATTTCAGGACGTCGTGAAGTTCTCCGAAGGCCTGCTCTTCATCGCGCTGCCCCAGGGAGACCATACACGGAATGCATTTTCTGAGACGGCTAAAGATCATATCCGTACCCTTCGCCAGGAAGTTCCGGGCCATGTTTTCCTGGGTGCCGCGCCGCGCTATGACGGTACCGACCAGGCCTGGTTCCACACCTGCGCGAAAGCTGCACATTCGCTGGCAACGCCGATGGTCGCGGTCGGTGATGTCCTGATGCACCATGCCGGACGACGGCGGCTTGCCGATGTGCTGACCTGCCTGCGCGAAGGCTGCACCATCGACGAGATCGGTACCCGCGCCCTGCCCAATGGCGAGCGGCGGCTGAAATCGGCTGCCGACATGACCCGTCTCTACCGCCATCATCCGGCGGCCCTCCGGCGGACGGTCGAGATCGCGACCCGCTGCAGCTTCGACCTTTCCGAGCTGTCTTATGAATATCCGGACGAGATCACCGACGGGGAGAACCCGCAGGACCGGTTGGAGCGGTTGACCTTCGAGGGTCTGGAGATGCGTTATCCCGCCGGTGTTCCGGAACATGCACAAAAGCTGGCGCGAAAGGAACTGAGGCTGATCGCAAAGCTCAAGTTCGCCGCCTATTTCCTGACCGTTCACGACATCATCGGCTTTGCCCGCAGCCGGCATATCCTGTGCCAGGGGCGCGGTTCGGCAGCCAATTCCATCATCTGCTATGCACTCGGCATCACCGATGTAGGTCCGGAGACCATCACCATGGTGTCGGAACGCTTCATCTCCGAGCACCGGGGCGAGCCGCCGGATATCGATGTCGATTTCGAACATGAGCGGCGCGAAGAGGTGATCCAGTATGTCTACGAGAAATACGGTCGCCACCGGGCCGGGCTCTGCGCCACGGTGATCCATTTCCGCACCCGCGCGGCGATCCGCGAAGTCGGCAAGGTGATGGGGCTCAATGCCGATGTCACCGCCGCCCTTTCCGGCCAGATCTGGGGCAGTTCCAACAGCGGGCCGGACGATGCGCGCATGAAGGAACTGGGGCTGGATCTTACCAACCGGCGCGTGATCCAGACCATCGAGCTGATCCGCGAGATCATCGGTTTTCCCCGCCATCTCAGCCAGCATGTCGGTGGTTTCGTGATCACGCAAGGGCGGCTCGACGCGCTTTGCCCGATCGAGAACGCAGCCATGGAAAACCGCACGGTGATCGAGTGGGACAAGGACGATATCGACGCACTCGGCATCCTCAAGGTCGACATGCTCAGCCTCGGCATGCTGACCTGCATCCGCAAATGCTTCAACCTGATCGACACCCATCACGACCAGGAATTCACACTCGGCACCGTGCCCCAGCACGACACCGACACCTATGACATGCTGTGCAAGGCCGATGCGATCGGCGTCTTCCAGGTGGAAAGCCGGGCGCAAATGAATTTCCTGCCGCGCATGCGCCCGCGCGAATTCTACGATCTCGTCATCGAGGTGGCGATCGTCCGTCCCGGCCCGATCCAGGGCGGCATGGTGCACCCCTATATCAACCGCCGCCAGGGCAAGGAGCCGGTCTCCTTCCCTTCAAGAGAGTTGGAGGAAGTGCTCGGCAAGACGCTCGGTGTGCCGCTTTTTCAGGAACAGGCCATGCAGATCGCGGTCGTTGCCGCCGGTTTCACCCCGTCGGAGGCCGACAAGCTGCGCCGCTCCATGGCGACCTTCCGGCGGATGGGCACGATCGGCCAGCTCAGGGAGAAATTTCTCGCCGGCATGCTCGAGCGCGGTTATGAGCTGGAATTCGCCCAGAACTGCTTCAGCCAGATCGAAGGCTTCGGCGAATACGGTTTTCCGGAAAGCCATGCGGCCGCCTTTGCCATGCTTGCCTACGTCTCGGCCTATCTCAAATGCCACTTCCCGGCCGAGTTCGCCTGTGCGCTTTTGAATTCGCAGCCGATGGGCTTTTATGCGCCGGCGCAGATTGTGCGCGATGCGCGCGAACATCAGGTCGAGATCCGGCCAATCTGCGTCAACACGAGCCGCTGGGACAATACGCTGGAACGGCGCAGCGACGGCGCGCTCGCGCTGCGGCTCGGCTTCCGCCAGATCAAGGGCATGCGCGAGGAAGACGCGGACTGGATCGTGGCAGCACGCGGCAACGGCTATCCCGATACCGAAACCCTGTGGCTGCGAACCGGCGTACCGCCCGCAACGCTGGAGCGCCTTGCCGAAGCCGACGCCTTTGCCGGCATGGGGCTCAGCCGCCGGGATGCGCTCTGGCAGGTGAAGACCATCCGCAGTCCGAAGCCGCTGCCGCTTTTCAACGACCCGATCGACGGCGAGGCGATCTTCGAACCCGATGTCCTTCTGCCACAGATGCATCTCGGCCAGGAGGTGGTGGAGGATTATCTGTCCACCCGCCTCACCCTGCGTGCCCATCCGATGGAGCTGTTGCGTCCGCATATTCCAGGTCTCACACCGCACGACCGGCTGGCACGGCTCACGCCATACGAGGCACGGCGCGTCTCCGTCTCGGGCCTCGTCATCACCCGCCAGCGCCCCGGCACGGCCTCGGGCGTCATCTTCATAACGCTGGAGGACGAGACCGGTGTTTCCAACGTGGTCGTCTGGCCGAAGATGTATGAAAAATACCGCGCCGCCGTCATCGGCGGGCGGCTGTTGAAAGTCACCGGACGGCTGGAGCGTGAGGGCATCGTGGTGCACCTGATTGCCGATCATATCGAGGACTGTTCCAACCGCCTCGCCCTGCTCGGCCATCCCAATGACGAGGTGCTGGGCCAGATGACGGCCAAGACCGACGAGGTTCCCGTCCACCTCAAGTCAGACGCGCCGAAACCCAGAGCGATGCATCCGCGGGACCAGGCGAAGAAACTGTTCCCGAGCCGGGATTTTCATTGAGGAGAGCAAGATGGAGGCCTGATACAACGAAGCCTATTGGAAGACGGCTGCTCCCGGACCGCTCGAGACCTCCGATCAGCGTCAACGATCAAGCCAGACCAGATGCCCGTTTCCTGAGTGCCTCGACCGGTTCATCGTTGAAGTCACAGGTCTCCAGAACGCTCTTCATCAGGTCCGGTTCAACACCGATCCACTGCTCCACACCCGACAGGGCACTTTCACGGCAGGCTGGATTGGCCAGCGTCAGCTGAAACCGCATGACATCAGCGCAAGCCGGTGCAATGCCCGCCTTCCCCGCCGTATGCGGTCCCAGCGGTGCAATGTCCCAGAACATCGCACAAGCCATATTCAGGTATTGCCCCGGCTCCAGGGAATGCTGCAAAACCGGATCACAATGAGGATCGAACAGCTCTGCAAATAGGGTCTTCAAACCGCCCGTCAGCGAAAGCCGGGTTTCAATCGGAACGGCCGCATCAGTCAGCAGGCGCAGACAGTCGGAACTCGAGCTGTCACAAAACCGCCAGGTCGCAAATCCAAGGCGTTCGGGTTCCGGTGCGCAAAAGCGAACCAGGCCGGACGGGTCAGACAGCAGGCCGGAAACGTCCTGCAACAGCGTCTCTTCCGGCAATGCAACTTCCCGGGTCGGCTCGCTGGACAACAATTCGAAAAAGGTCGGATTCAGATGAGACATGGGGGCAAACTCCATGCGGATTTATTCCATGTGTTTGACAGTCAGGCAATACTTGCCATGCGCGGGTCAGCCGGCTTGACCCTCCACGCTGCTAGGCAGCGAAGATTGGTGTTCGTGCCCAAATGTCACTGTTCAGGAATTCCTGCGTCAGTGGAATTTGAAGCCACAATTCGAAGCATTTTACTCCTCTCCAAGTTTGACAGCGCAGACATTGGCAGCGCGCAGGGCTGAATCGATAGCTTCCTGATGACCCGCATCAGCACCGCCGAAACATTCGGTTACATATTGTCGTGCTGCGGCGCAGTTTTCGTTGCGTGCTCTGTATTCCCGAAGTGTATCGCGCTGACTCGGAAGCACGCTGGCACAGGAGCGTTTGACATCACAAGTCGGGTGGACATGCGACTGCCTGTGCCTGCATTCCGCGACAGAACACAGATCCAGGTTAACGTCATTGCAGCTGGCCAGCCCGGGCGCTGGAGCGCCAAAACCAGTCAGGAACACCATTGCCATCATAACCGAATACTTCATCTAATCCTCCTTCGGCTCCAGGGGTGAGTGGTGAGTTGGATGGTCAGGTGAAGGTGAAACCTCCATCTGAATAGGTCGCCGTCACCGGCGTGTCCTCGGATATGGCTGTCGTGCTGAGATGAATGAGGGCAACATTCTGGAAAACCCCCACCCCCGTGAGCGTGCCGACAAAAAGGTGGATCCTGTCGACAAGCTGAAAACAGCCAATTTCTCCGTTCAAAACGGTCCGGATAGAATTGGCGACCGGACTGCCAGGCAATTTGTTGCCATTCACCGTGCAATCGCGCGCCAGACCAAAGGCCAGGCCCGAATGCGCGTTGCTGTTGCACATGTAATAGGAATTCAGATCCGTGCCTGCCGGTCGCTGACCGGCTCCAAAGCCGCTCGTCGTATAGGGATAGACAACACCCGGACTGACCGGACGGACCGAGTTTGACTGAACGATTTCCGCTCCGGATGAAGGTTGGCCGGATTGATAGATCGCGACATCCCGTTCCCAGGTCACGGTGGTGTTCTGAACCGGTGCGAATGTCACCCAGACAACTTTTCCCGCCTGGAAGTTGACGATATCGGGCGTGTCGTCGCCGTCTCCGTGAGCAATCTCCGAACCTTCGACCAATTCGCCGGTTTCGCCTTCGGCCTTCACCCCTCCACTAAACGCACCTGATGCCACTTCCTGAACCAGAGCCACTTTCTGGCCGGCTGAAACAAGTGCCTTCACGTCCGGAATGTCGATCCTGATATCAAGCTGGTACATGGCCCGGCCTCACCTTATGAGAGCGAAGTCAGCGCCCTCGGGATTGCATCCCGAAGACGCTGCTACAGCGGTTTCAGCCAAAGCTCGTGAAAGTGAATTCGTTCAGTGCATCATCGAAACCCAGAAGCGCCGTCGGCTTTTGACTTGTGAGCTGAACCGCCAGGGCGGTGTCCGCAATCTGGGACAGGACCACACCATTGTTCTGGATTGAGGAAACCCAGATCGAGATGTTCTCGATTGCGGTGAAACTTGCATGCTGATTGTACGGCACCCGTACCGCATTCAAAGCGGACATGGTGGTCTTGCCAGCCACCGTTGCCTCTTGCGCCAGTCCCATGGTCCAGGGCTTTGGCGATTCCTGGAAATTCTTGGTTTCAAATGCAGTTCCGGTGTCGGCTGGCGCGGAACTGAATGTGGATGCGGTCCCATATGTATATAGCTGACCGGATTGAATGGCTGAATCCGTGTAGGAGGTCATGTCGATGGTCGCACCACCTTTGGCCTCACTTGTGGACGCATAGAGGTAGTAGTCTTCGGTCCAGGTCACGGTAATATGCTGCGCCGGTTCAAAGGAAATCCAGGCAGTCGCCAGATTGCCGCCGACCATGGAAGCGGTCACTGTCTTGGCGATACTGATGGTTTCTCCCCTTATCTGCTCCAGCCCCGTTGAATCAATCGAGATATCCAATGTGTATGTGGTCATGTGACGCTCCACTGTTGCTTTGTTGACGCGCACTGCGTTTGCCTACGCAGCGGCCAACGATTTCCTGGAGGGAAAATTTCGACCAAGGCAGTCAGCCGCCGCACAACCGATAATAGGTTTTTGCCTTAACGTTATCTATTTAAGGTTGTTGACCGCCGATCAAAGAATCGCGGATTTTGACCGTCAGGAAATTTCTCTTCAGAAGCAGGCAGACGTTCGTGAAATGGGCAGATCATCCACATTCAGGACGATGCCAGGAAAACGCCGGCTATTTGGGTCGCTCCGGCACTTCACGCACCAGACTGAGCAGGACACTTGTGAACCTTTTGGGTCGCACGCGAAGCAGAAGGATGAGTTCCTGTTCCAATTCCGAAAGACCGGTGTTCTTGTGTGCCTCGGGAAAACCGCGCCCCAGCAAAAGCCAGTCGAGAGACGTATCCAGCACGGTGGCGAAACGGCAAATGTTGTCGATGGAAAAATTCCGCCCGTACCGCCACTTTGAAACCGCACCCGGCGACACCTTGAGTTCCTCGGCAAGCGAAAGGAGTTTGGGTTGCCCCGATATCTTGATCGCATATCGGATACGCTTGCCGCGCTCTTCGGACGCATCGGTGTAAGGCATTGACAGCACTCCAAAAATGACAGGAGCAATCAACCTAGAATAGATGTTTATATTTTTTATACTTTTACATGTACCTCATGCCAACCTACACGGTGTCTCGCTCAAAGGACCGGAAGGCGAAAAGCAGCGTTGAGGCTCAGGCCTGATTGCGCGCTGCCGGAAACCTTCACCGAAACGCCAATGCAGGCCTGTTCTTTCTATCAGTGCAGCGCGTGCGGCGAACACTTTTGCCATTCCAGGTCCCGCACCCTGTGCACATGCTGCGTGAGACACTATTTCCATTCTTGTCGCTCACATGACGATGGTATCGTCCAGCGATACTGAAATGAAACGGAGTGAGCATGCCGATCCCAAGACTCCCACCACCACTCAGATTCCTGGAACGCGTGCGCAAGATGCAGGAAGAGGAAAGGCAGCAAGCCCGTTCAAATCCATTTCTGGCGCAGGCGCTCGAGAAGGAAAAAATAGAGGGCCATCGGCTTGCGATCATCGCCCGTACGGTCGCGCTGGGTCTGGTCGGCCTCCTGCTGCCCTTTCTGAACTTCAGCCCGAGCGTGCTTTACTATGAAGCAACACTCTTGCTTTTCATCGCGCTCGGCTGGCTGCAGCTGCGCATGGCAAGTGTCGGCTACTCAAAGGCGGAGCTTTTGCTGATCTTTGCCGATGTTGGTCTTCTGACGCTCCTGTTCACCACACCGAACCCGTTCTTCAGCCAGAACATCCCAACCGCCTTCATGTACCGGTTCGATAATTTCATCTACTTCTTCATGTTTCTTGCCCTTGGTACACTGGCTTATTCCTATCGGACCGTTTGGGCCATGGGCACATGGGTCGCCCTGCTTTGGCTGATTGGACTAGGGGGCGTCTCGTGGCTCGGTCAAACGATTCCGGGCCTGAGTGAAGCTGCTTCGATTGCATTCGAAGGCCATCCGCTTATTCGGGAGGAAATGGATCCGAACAGCATCCAGGCCGGTGTCCGTGTCCAGGAAATTCTGGTCTTTCTGATCGTTGCGGGCATTCTGGCTCTGAAGGGCTGGCGCTCCAACCAGCTTGTGATGCGGCAGGCAAACATCGCCGCTGAACGCGCAAACCTGTCACGGTACTTTCCCTCCAGTCTTGTCGATGTACTGGCCGCGACCGACCGTGATATCGGCGCCGTGCGCACCCAGGAAGTGGCTGTCCTGTTCACCGATATCGTCGGTTTCACGCAATTCGCGGAGCAGCATACTCCGGAAGAAGTGATGGACCTGCTGCGCCACTATCACGCCTTTGTCGAACGCTCGATTTTCCAGAATGGCGGCACGCTCGACAAGTATCTGGGAGACGGCGTCATGGCGACTTTCGGTACACCTGAAACCAAACCCGGTGATGCCGCCAATGCGCTGAAAGCCGCCATGCAACTCATCGAGGAAACCGAAAGCTTCAACAAGGAACTCGAGACCCGCGGCATCACACCGATCAGCGTTTCGATCGGTGTTCATTTCGGCCCGGTCATCCTGGGCGACATCGGCCCCTCCAGGCGCCTGGAATTTGCAGTTGTCGGTGACACGGTCAACGTCGCCAGCCGGTTGGAAGCATCAACCCGGGAACTCGGATGCAGATGTGTGGTCAGCGAAGAACTGATACGTCAGGCCGCGCGCTCCGAAGGCAAGGACCACCCCGAAAAGGCCTTTTCTGCAAGGGACCCGATCAAACTGCGCGGCCGCCAGAATTCGATTAACGTCTGGACGGTGTGACTGTCCGGGCCGACACCGGACGCAAAACATATGCGTGGTGCATCAAGATCCTTCCGGCAGGGCTGCAAGCCAGTCCAGACCTTGGCCCACCCATTCTGCGGGGATGGAATGACCGCGCTGATGCAGACAGAGTTCAAGCACCCGCCCGCTCTTGCTTTCATCCCATCGCTCACAGGAAAGACGGTTATCGCCGCTTTCCACATTTCGGCTTGCGCGCGCAGCCCCGTTTGCCTGTGCAAGTATGTCAAATCCTTCCTCTATCGGCATGGAGTTGTAGATGCCGACCTCGTCGAACGCGACAACACCGTCGGAAAGCCCATGGATATGGCGCAGATTGACAACACCTGTCGGGCAGGCTTCGGGATTGGATCGCCAGAAACCGCCTGCAATGGGCGCATAGGCGCGGAACAGATCTCCGGTATAGCAGGCAACATTCCACACCATCGATGCGCCACGCGAAAAACCTGAGGCCAAGGTCCGCCTTTCGTCAACCGGCCAGCGTTTGCGGACATCCTCCATGACAGCGCGAATGTAAGCTGCCTCGTCCCGGCCGCGCTCCGCGCGTCCCTGGCCGATCTGCCGCCAGTATCCCTTTTCAGCGAACGGGACCACAAACAGGGCGCCCCGGTCAGTTGCGCCGCGCACCATGACCCGGTTACGGAAGGTTGCCTCTGGCGAACTGTTCCAGCCATGAAAATAGACCACCAGCGAAAGCGGTCTCTTTTGGTCCCAATCCTCCGGCACAGCTGCCAAATAGTATCCACCCGGCACCTCGCACCTGGTTTCAGGACCGCAGGCCTTTGCCGCAGCAGGAATGGCAAATAGCAGGAGCATAATTGCAACCACACGCATCGAAACACCTCGCGAACAGATTTCGCGATCATTTGCGCTCGCCCGCACATCTGCAATGAACATGTGCGTGAAGCCGCACGAGGCAATTTCTGACCGGGCGATCAGCATGACAAACCGGCCACCAAGATCAGGGATTGTTTTCCTCATCCAGTTCCGCTCGAGTCCGGAACACACTCAGAAACAGCAGCGGCACGCCGCAGGCCAGAACCCAAATCGCCGCCATGCTTTCATCGTCCAGAATCAAGGTTCTGATATCCTTGAAGGCGATGGGACACACAATAAAAACCACTCCGAGCAGGACGTAGTAGAGCGACCCTGTCAGGCGGCCCCAAAGATAGATCACGCTTCCCCAGATTGCCCAGCTGGCGATCGTGACCAAGAAGCTGAATTTCTCCGAAATCCCGCCATCTGCCGCCAGTCCATCCATAACGAATACGGCCTTCATCGACGCGATGATCGACAAGACCAGCAGAACGTTTGCAACTCCGAACAGAAGATCACCGGCATCGAGTTTCGAGCCGTCTCCCTTGATGTATTTCAGGGATTTCAGCACCGTTTGCGCCACAGAGAGAATATTGCCGACGATCGGAATTGATTTAACCGCATTCACCGAGAGTCGATACAGTCTTCTCAGGTACACGACGTGCCGGTCACGGATTAGGCCGCGCCACCAGGGAAGGCCTTTTTCGAAACTCCGGCTTTGCGAAACAGAGACGGCAACCCCAAATCCGACCGCGAACAGGAACTGCAGGCTGAGTTGATGCAGTGCGAATACATCGTCGATCACCAGGTCGGAGCCGCTTTCAAGGTTTTCCAGATCTGATCTGCCTGCTGGTGCGAATTTTTCGACCTCGTACAGCACACGGCCACTGAAGTCTTCCACGGCCAACAGCAGATAGAAGCACAGGCCCGCCGTCATGACAGCGGCAACCAACCTGACAAACGAATTGCCAATCGCCTCGGAAAACCCGACCAGAACGAGGACAATCGCTGCCGTCAAAATCGTGGGTAGCCAGAGTTCGTGAAACACCAGGTAACTCGTATCGAAATTCATCCACACGGCAAAAGTGGCAACAATGGCAACCCAGCTGACCCGGGTTGGATTGCCCTGACCCTTGCGCACGAAATGCATCAGGACCGCATATGCGATCACGGCGGCAAGCCAGCGCAACGACATACCGACCTCTCCGTCGCGAGGATCCAGCAGAAAAGCCGAGACGCCGAGGATGACGACAACAAGCCCCTGCACAAGGAAAAAGCGCTGATCCGACTGACGTCCGTGCCTGGCCCAGACTTCATAAACAATTATGGCGCCCACAATGACGGCAAGCACAAGGTAGATCTGTGCCGAGGGACCGTCTTCACGATCGATCTCCCCAAACAACACGATCGCGACTCCGGCAAGCAATCCAACAGCGCTGGAAAGATCCTTGCGATGAGCCAGATAAATGAGAGCCGACACGAGACAGATCAGATAGACCACGACCGGAAGGAGCGTTCCTTCTTCCTGCCAGAAGACAACAAGAAACAAGGCGAGGTAGATCCCGATGGCATTGAGGCAGCCAGGCGGAAAGATTTTTGCTTCAATGGCACAGAGGACCAGCACGAACCCGGACACGAGGAAGAAGGCTGACGGCGTCGGCCAACTGTAGCCCGCTGCTTCAAGTCCTAGGATACCGACCATCAGAAAACAGAAAATCGCCGCCGCGTATCTTGTGCGATCCGCCAGTTCCAGCCGATCTCCCCTGAAACGGAAATAGGCGATCAGAACGAAAGCTGTTGCCGGCAGCAGGACACTTGCCACCAGGAAAACAGTCTCATCCGTCTGACTCAGGACAAGTGTGGCAATCATGCTGCCGTGAAACCCCAGAAACGGCAGGAGGACTTCGGTGACGAACCTGTCGAGCTTGAGAGCACGCAGTTGGATTGTCCTGGTATCGAGACTGCCGATTGCAGAAATAATCTGTTTCATAACCGTCTCCACTGGGATGCGTGAACGGATCGACCGAAAAATCAAAAATGTCTTCGGTTACAACAGTTGAAAAATTCAGATTAACTCACAGACGATCGCGTTGATAGTTGTCCGGCAACAATAAAACTCCTGATTGCAGAAAGGTTGCAGCTCCGACCAAGAATTCTGGTTTGACCCGATCGGCATTTGTCTGTGCCGGACTGCACGCGGACACGAGTGCCTGATCGCTATCTATCGCTCGGATATCAGCAAGTTGGCACCAAGAGCGATCAACACTGATCCGGCGGCCCTGCGCATCCAGCGGCCCGCTGACCGGGATTTTTGAAACAGTCCAGCAATCTGGTCCGCAAAAATCACACAGCCTGCCTCGGCGAATGAAAAGAACAAATTGGCCGCTACTCCCAAAAGAATGATCTGCAGCCAGACCGGATAGGCCGCCCCCTGGTCCGTGAATTGCGGCAGGAAAGCAATAAAGAATACAGCAGATTTGGGGTTGGTGACTTCAACAACAAAGCTCTCTCGGAGCGCCTTGAAATGCATTGCTGGTTCAGAATGGCTTTCAGGACCGGAAGAGATCTCTTCGGCCATAAGAAAGCGAATGCCCATCCAGAAAAGAAACAGGGCACCGACAATCTTCAGCGCGAGATAGGCGACTGGAACGGCTTCAAGAAAAAAGCTCAGGCCGAAGGCCGTTGCGATAATGTGAACATAGCTCGCCAAATGTGTTCCAAGAGCAGAGAACCAGCCAGCATTCCGGCCTCGCCCGACAGTCTGGGCAGCGATGTAGAGCATTCCGGGGCCCGGAGTGATCGAGAGCAACAGGACTGTGACCACGAACGGAAGCAGAATTTCACCACCCGGCATCTTCAACCTCCTCGAACGTCACCACGGCACGATATGGATCAGGTTGCAAAAACAACCGAAAGAGCTGCTTCGCGGCAATGAAAACCGCGCATCCTCCGACACCCTTCATCAGGGTGTCATTGGTCTGGACGGCACGGGAGGCAGACCGTCGTAGCCACCCCAGACAGACTGATCGAACTGAACGACCGAACCGGTCATCATGCCGCTGTCCTCCGATGCCAGAAACGCTACGGCCTTTGCCACTTCGCCGGGCTCCAGCAAGCGTTCGAACGGCAACGTTGCGGCTTGTTTTTCCATAAAGTGGGGATCACCGGTCTCCGACACCTGCAAGGCACGCTCATTGTCGGAATTCATCCAGCCGATATCCAGTTGATTGACCCGGATCCGGTTTCTCATCAGGGCAAATCCGGCATTCCGGGTGAGCGTGGCAAGCGCTCCCTTGGAGGCACAATAAGGCGCGATGAAAGGCTGTCCCGCAAGAGACGAGGCCGATCCGATATTGACAATGCTTCCGGCAAGCTTTTCGCGGATCATCAGCTTGACGGTCTCCTGCATGAGAAAGAAAGGCGCCCTGACGTTGACGGCAAAAATCCGGTCAAACAATTCGGGGGACGTATCAAGCAGATTACCACGGTCTGTCAGGCCGGCGGCGTTGACCAGGATATCCGCCCGGCCGAAAACGTCATCTGCAGCCTTGACGACGGCAACACAATCGGACACTTCCGCGAGGTCGGCAGGGACGAACCTGACCGGAACGCCGGTGTCACGGGTAATGTCGGCCGCGACCGCTTCGCCTTTCGAAATATTGCGCCCACATGTTATCAGGCCGGAGACACCGGCGTCCGCGAACAATCGGCCAATCGCAGCGCCAAGGCCTTGCGTTCCACCCGTGACAATTGCGATCTTGCCGTCAAGCCTGTTCATTTTGGATCCCTCAAGTTTTGCGAAATCAGCCGGGTTTGTAGTCCCGATCTGCTTCCGGATCTTCCGACGAGAAGGGCAGAGTATCAAGCTGCGTCCAGACCGCCGGATCGATGTCCTGGCTCGCCCAATTGAGCGTCTGCGCGACCCGCGCCGCTTTCGATACACCCACGATCGTCGATGTGACACGCGGATCGCGCATCGAGAACTGGAGTGCCAGCGCACCCGGGTCAATTCCGGCACTTGCACAAATATCCTCGACCGCCTTCACCGGCTTCATCGTCGCCTCCGTTGCAGGCTGGTAGGTGATGCGCGGCATCTGGGCGCTGCCCTTGGCGAGAACGCCGCCCGCGTAAGGAGCCGCGTTCAAGATGGCGATCCCCCTGGAATGGGCGTAGTCGAACATTTCATGCGCCGAACGGTTCAACACGGTGAAGCGATTGTGGCTGATAAGTGCATCAAAAGGCCGTTCGCGGAGAATTGGCAACATGACGTCGATTCTTCCCATGGCAAGTCCCACTGCCGATGCGATGCCTTCCTCCTTGAGCTTGAACAATTCGTCCAGTGCGCCTCCCGTTCCTGTGATTTCACCCAAGTCTCTTGCATGTTCCGGATCATGCAAATGGAGCAAGGGAACATGGTCCAACCCCAGCCGCGAAAGGCTTTCATCGATCGACCGGCGAACGCGCGCTGCATCGAAACGTCCCGTTTCCATGTCGCGGTCGAGTTTGGTCGACAGAACAAACCCCTCAGGCAAGCCGCCGCGTTCCCGCAAGGCTGCGCCTATCCGTTCTTCACTGCGTCCGAAGCCATAATTGTTTGATGTGTCCAGAAAATTCACGGGACCATCGAATATTGCTCTCAAGGTGTCACGAGCACGGGCTTCGTCGACTTCGTAGCCGTAGGTATCGGGCATGTTGCTCAGGCCGGAGGCGCCGAAACATAGCGGTGTGACCCTCAGGTCCGATTTGCCAACAGATCGTTTTTGCATAATGCCTCCAGTGCCCCGGATCGCGACCGTGATATCCGTGGAAAGATGGTTACGAACCAACCGTAGCTGACAGAATGGACCGCTGAAACCGTCCAACAGCCAGAAACCCGCCAGGTCGTGTTCATTCGCCGGACAAAGGTCACGACCATCGCGCATCCGATAGCCGGTGCACGCCATGTGCTTCAAGCGAAAGGGGCGATACGAGTGTTCGCACCGCCCCAATCCTTGTTGTCGTGACAGGCCCTACTGGACGCAGCTGTCGATGTTTTTGTTGTCGCAAACGTCGAGGCCCGTGAAAATCGGATCGTCAACCGACTTGCCGTCGGCAATATCCTTCAAGATATACATGGCCTTGTAGCCCATCTCGTAAGGACGCTGACCAACCAGACCGTTGCCAAGACCGTCCTTGGTTTGCTCAAGCTGCATCGGCAGAGTGTCCGCAACCACGATCGTCATGTCACCGGAATCCATCTTTGCCTTATAGGGCTCTGCCGCCTTGCGGTAGGCATTGTCGAACCACTGCGTGAAGGCGCCCGTCGACAGGAATGCCGTCAAATCCGGATTTGCCGCGAGTATATCCGTCATGCCTTGCACAGCGACATTGCCGTCATCATTGGTGATGAGCGGGCATCCGGAAATCTCGGTCCAGCCACCGTCACCAGCGAGAGCGGACCCGGGAGGTGTCCCCGTATCCTTGCCAGACAGTGTATCGCGGGCACCTTTCAGACGTTCGTTGTGGTTTGCTGCAGCAGCCCCACCCGTCTGCAGGCAGACCGTGCCACCGTCTGGATGCCGCGCCTGGATCAGTTTCGCCAGGTTCACACCGATATCGTAGTTGTTTGTTCCGACATAGGTTGTGCGCAGGCTCTTGTCCTTATCAAGAAGGTCCGAGTCCCAGGTCATGACGGGTATGCCTGCGTCGGCCGCAGCTTTGAGAACCTTCGCCATGGCGGGTGCATTCGAAGGTGCAACCGCAATTCCATCAACACCCTTGGTTATGAGATCCTGCACGATCTGGATCTGTTCCAGCTCGGTATGTTCACCCGGCCCAATATATTCACAAGTAACGTCGGCAAGTTCTTCCTGGGCCTTGTAGCAGCCATCACGCGCGAGATCGAAGAACGGATTGTTCATCGCCTTTGGCACGAGCGCGAATGTATAGTCCGCCATTGCCATCGAGGGGGCCAGAATGGCCGCCATGGCGGTTAAGGTCAGTAGTTTCTTCATATTCTCCTCCCTGGATTTTGAAGAAATTGAGGGGCTTTAACTGCGCCCTCTGCTTCGGATCTGTTCCAGGAGCACTGCAAGTATCAGGAACAGGCCAACGAAGAATTGCTGCCAGAGCGCCGGAATACCGGCCAAAAGCAGTGAATTGCGAATGAGTTCGACCAATGCGGCTCCGATTGGAGCACCAAGGGCATAGACGACACCGCCCATGAGATTGGCGCCACCGATCACGCTGGCGGCGATCACATTGAGCTCATAGGTCACACCCATGCCGTTGGTGGCCGAGCCGGTGTAGCCGATGAACATGAATGCCGCGAGACCCGTGCACATGGAACACACCATGTATACCGAGACGATCATCCGCTCGACCGGAATGCCCGAGAGCTTTGCCGCTTGCGCGTTTCCGCCGATGGCAATCACCCATCTGCCCCAGGTGGAATATCTCCAGACCCACCAGAAACCCGCCGTCATCAGTATCAGCACCCAGACCACATTCGGGACACCCAGCATGCTTTCGCCACCGATCCATTCGAACAGCTCCATGTCGGGACCGAATTCGTAGATCATCTTGTTGTTGGAAATGACCATTGCAATGGATCTGGCCATAGCAAGCATGCCGAGCGTGACAACGAAGGGCGCCATCTTCAGATAGGCAATCAGAACGCCGTTGATCGCGCCAACGGCCGCTGCCGTCAGCATGCAAACGACAAAGCCTACCTCAATGCCCCAGCCAGCCTGCATGGTCAGGCCCAGCGTAATGGCACACAGACCGAGCAGCGACCCGACGGAAAGGTCGATACCAGCCGTACAGATAACCGCTGACATCCCGAGAGCCATGATGCCGAAGAAGGCGAAGTTACGGGTGATATTGAACATGTTGCGTTCTGTCATGAACGCATCGGAGACAAAGGTCATCACGATACCGATTGCCAGGATCGCCAGGAACACCCAAAACGGCTGTGTCCTGATCATCGAGCCGAAGCCGGACACTTCCTGGCGGGACGTGATGCTTTCGTCAATGGCGGCATGATCCATTTCGTTCAAGGTGTCCACCGGACCACGGCCCGGATGCCGACGTTGTTTCTGATCTGTCAGTTCTTCGGTCATGCAGCTTCGATCGCCCCCGTGATAAGCCCGGTCACTTCCTCGGGGCTTGTTTCCTTGATGTGCTTGTCGGCAACTTTCGTACCCCGGCGAAGAACAGCAACCCGGTCGCACACATCGAAAACATCCGGCATCCTGTGAGACACCAGAATGACGGCATGGCCGGTATCCTTCAGGCGTTTGATGAGCGCCAGAACTTCCGCAACCTGGCGAACCGATATGGCGGCCGTGGGCTCATCCATCAGGACCAGCTTCGGATCCGACAAGCGTGTCCTGGCGATGGCAACGGCCTGCCGTTGTCCACCCGACATCTGACGAACAAGATCTCTCGGCCGGGTTTCCGATTTCAACTCCGAAAACAGTTCCCCGGCGCGCTTGTACATTGCCCCGTGGTCGAGCCACGAAAATGGCCCGATTCTCTTCTTCGCCTCCCGACCGAGAAACACATTCGCCGCGGCCGTCAGGTTGTCGCATAGCGCCAGATCCTGATAGACGATCTCAATTCCCGCGTGTCTCGCATCAATCGGTTTGTGAAATTCGACCGACTTGTCCTCGATCCGGATTTCACCGCTCGTCGGTTTGAAATTTCCCGCGATGATTTTCATCAGGGTCGACTTGCCCGCACCATTGTCTCCCATCAGGCCGACCGCTTCCCCCGGATCGATCGACAGGTCCACCCCGTTCAGCGCGTGGATTGCACCAAAACTTTTCGTGATACCGTTCAGATTCAGAAGCCCCAACGATTTCCTCCCTCAAATTGCCTGCGGCACATAGTCGGACGGCGCAACAGGCAAGACATTACGGAGCATTTCAATCGATTTAACAAGCCCTTCCTCAGAGTTTAGCAAGACATCTTCGTGCTCAATACTCAGCCAGCCATCATATTTTGCCATTCTCAATCGATAGCAAAACTGTCGCCACCACTCTTCCCCGTGACCAAATCCCAGCGTTATGTAACTCCAGCTACGGGAGACGATATCCGTAAGGCTGCCGTTTTCAAGGAGGCTCCTTGTGGCCTGTACCTGCGGGTTCAACATCGTGTCTTTCGCATGCACGTGATAAATCGCGTCCCTGAGTGCTTCCGCCGCGACGAGCGGATCGGCACCCATCCAGAAAAGATGCGAAGGATCGAGGTTGACCCCGATAACGGGCCCGACCGCTTCGCGCAGTTTTTCAGCAGAGGAAACATTGAAGACACACTGGTTGCCGTGCAGTTCAAGGGCGATACGCCGCACACCATGCACTTTAGCCAGGTCAACGATCTCACCCCAGAATGGAATGAGAACATCGTTCCACTGATAATCAAGGATGGTTCGGGTTTCAGGCGGCCAACTGGAAACGATCCAGTTGGGCGTCGTGTCGTCCGGTGCTCCCGCCGGCAATCCCGACATGGCGCATATGGTTGTTATACCCAGGTCGCCAGCTATTCGGATCGTATCCTTCAGGCACTCGGCCTGTGACGTGTCCACCGGATGCAAGGGATTGCCATTTGCATTAAGACAGATGATTTCCAGCCCCCGGTCGTCAAACGCCCTGCGAAAGGCCTTGCGGGCGTCTGTGCTGGATTTCATGGCATCCAGGTCAAAATGAGGAGCTGTTGACCAGCCGCCTGTGTTTATTTCAACACCTTCCGCGCCAAGGCGAACCGCCGTATCGAGAAGCTCCTGGAAGCCCAACCCGCCCAGGCTGTCCGATACAAAGCCGAGCTTCATGCCGCGTCTCCCGTTTTGGCGTACAGTGCCGGCCGCTCGACCAGCTTGACTGCGGCCTTGTTGCCTGAAGTGAGAGCACTTGCTCCGGCCTCTGCAATCACGGTTGCGCAATAGCCATCCCAGGCATCGGCAGCCTGGGCCACAGGCCGACTGGAACTGACCGAGGCAATCCAGGCCTTGTTCTGCAGCCGATAGGCCTCGCGAAATCGAGGGCGCCAATCTGCGGCGTAAACCGTTCCGGCCGACAGGTCCTGGTCGATGCGTGTCTGGAATTGGGTCTGAAGCGATACGGAGCCCTCGGTGCCTACGAGCTCGCACCTGACGTCATAACCGTAGCCTGCATTGTTGTTTACCTCGACGGTAACGAGCTGACCGCATGTTGTTTCGATGATCATGACAACCGGCTTGCAGACGCTGTCTGTGTCAAGCGCCGGTTCAAAGGCCGAAATCGCCGCAACATTCGTGCCCAGAACATATCTGATGATGTCGAACTCATGCGGCGCGGAATTTGTAACCGCCATCAGTCCACTGAAATTTGGCGGTGCGGCAACGTTTCGATGAAAGTTGTGCATCATGACTGCAGTCCCGATCCGGCCCGCATGCATTGCCGACTTCATTTCGACATATGATGGATCGAAACGGCGCATAAAGCCGACATGCACCAGCTGTTGACCAAGTGCGCATTCAGCCTCGAGAACCATCAGAGCCTCATCCACAGTCTGTGCCAGTGGTTTTTCGCAAAGCACGGGCTTGCGCTGATGAAGGGATGCAAGTGTCAGCTCCGCATGCGTGGGGTCGGGGCTGGCGATCAGCACCGCATCGACATCTTTGCGCCTGATCGTGTCTAGAGGGTCCGTGCTGACGTCCTTGGCCGAATACGCGTCCGCGATGCGAATTGCCGTGTCTTTCGAGGCGTCGCAAACGACATGAAGCGTTGCTCCGGGCACATCACCTGAAATGATGCTGGCATGATCCGCCCCCATCACTCCGGCCCCAATCAAGGCGACTCGAACCGACACTTGTTCTTCGCCACCTCAACAGGTGACGTCCTCCCGTTTTGTTTCGGTCAGTATGTGAGTGGAAAACCCGGTTTTAAAGCGTGTTGAACGATGAATATTGATGTGAAATCCATCATTGATTGGAATTTTCGCTCGATTTCGGCAAAAGATTGGATTTGAGAATTTGTTCTGATGTATTTCACATCAGAAAATGGTGAACAGTGATGACACGAACCAAATCGGCTCATAACTGGAAAGGACCGACGATCAAGGAGATTGCCGATCTTTCCGGTTTGGGAGTTGCTACTGTAGACAGGGTTTTGAATGGACGGGCGGGTGTCCGGAATGAAACCCGCGCGCGCGTTCAAGCGGCGCTTTTCAAGCTTCAGCACTCCGCCAGTTCATCCGGCGATCTAAACATTACGCTTCTGTGCGAGTCCGGAAAGACCTTCAACAGTGCGGTCAGCGATGCAGTAAACGTTACCAATCGATCCCAGCCTGGTGTTTCAGTGTCCGGCATATTTGCCGAAACCAACCAGTCCGACCCTCAAAGTCTGGCAGGCAGCATTATCGATGCCGGCAAAAACAGCGATGGCCTTGTCCTGATTGCCAGGGAGCATCCGGCAATCAATCACGCGGTTCGGACAGTCTGCCGGGATGGAGTACCCGTTGTCTGCCTCACCACGGATCTTCCGAGTTCACGACGAAGTGCCTATGTCGGAAACGATCAATACGCCGCCGGAAGTGTCGCGGCCCAATTGATCGGTCAGTCGCTGACGAAAACGCGGCAAATGATCCTCATCGTGATGAGTGTCGCTTTCCGATGTCAGCAAGAACGGGAGATGGGTTTTCGGCGCGTCTTGAGATCGACCTATCCTCACCTGCGTATCGACGAAAGGGTAATCGCCGACGATGCACCCGAGACAACCTGTTCTCAGCTATTGCAACATTTCGAAGCACACGGGTTGCCACCTGCCATTTACAATGTTGCCGGTGCGAACCGCGGTGTTGCACAGGCGCTCGAAGTGGCAGCGGGTGCGGAAACAACCATTTTTGTCGGTCACGAACTGACCGTCAATTCTCAGCAACTGCTCGTGTCAGGAATTATGGACTACGTGATTTCACACGACTTCGAAGCAGAGGTTCAGGCTGCGGCTCACTGGATCAAGACATTTCACGAAGGTGTCGATACGGACGTCCGGCCGACACAGATCCTTGTTCACACAAGATACAATTGCAGTCTCTAGCTCGAACAGATCAGTTCTGCTCACATCTCATGGCGGGCGGCAGACATGAAAACACCGGTTCCTATAAACCCGGTGCAAGGTGAAGAAAACTCGCGGGAGGTCGCCAGAATGAGCGTTTGCATAGCCGATGCACAAGCCGAACACCCGCCTGGGCCGATCGCCGATCTCATCTGGACCGTCGACAAACCGCTGATGACATTTCTCTTCGGCACCAGGAACCGCTGGCGCCGCGTCTTTGCCAGCAACTGGCCGGAGAGCAAAGGTATCGTGTGCCACAAGCAGATGACCCTTGCCGTTCGAATTTAAGAAATTCTGGGTGTCCTGGCATCGCACACACTGGAAGAATTCGACGAACATTTCATCCACACACGCGAACGGCAGGGCCGGAATGAAGGTGCGGAGTTTCGCAAGCATCTGAACCATGCATTTGACCTGATGGCTGAGCTTTTTCCGCACGGGCTCGAAGGGTCCTATTTCGTGTTTGATCTTGAAGTATCGTCCAAAGCCCGCCGTCTCGGAATCGGTCGACAATTGCTCGATGTTGCGACATCAAAGGCGAAGGAAGCGCACTGCGACCGCATTTGCCTCGACGTGGCGGCTGACAACGATGCGGTGCAATTTTACATACGGATGGGAATGCATGTTGCAGTCGAGACACGGATTTCGGAACTGGCGGACCGACACGGTGTGGGAACGCATTTGCACATGGTTCTGCCCGTGCGGGACAGCGCCGAATAGCGGACTGTTGCAAAAACCTCCTCCTTCGACTGGCAGGATTCGACCACCCGTCAAGCTCGTAAAGTTGAATGAAATGCACAAAGATGCATGTTGACCGCTATTGACCGAGCAGCAATATTAGGATCGACCTAACCAAAGGGAAAACAAGAAAAAATCAAAACGAACGCACCTGCAAGGCAGTTCAGTTCAAAAAATTAATATCGCGAAACGGGCAATCATTTGAAATGCTAAGACACTGTATTGCCATTCCTGTTGCTGTGCTTCTGCTGCTCACACAGCTTTCCTCGGTGCTGGGTGGAACGACTGAAGTGCTGAGACCGGAGCCCGTGGAAGGGAACCTCTCGCGTATTGCGCTCGTCATCGGCAACAATGACTACGAGTACGTTACCGATCTCGACAACCCGATCAACGATGCCACATCTGTCGGCGAAAAACTCAGGGGGTTGGGATTTACCGTTCACCTCGGGCTGGATCTGGATATCTTTGGCCTGTCCGAACTGATCGACAATTTCCTGAGTCGGATTGAGGACGGCTCCGAAGTTGTCGTTTTCTATGCCGGTCACGGATTGGAGGTCCAGGGATCCAACTACCTTCTTCCAGTCGACGTGCCTGCGCTGAGCGTGGACGGAGAAAGGAAACTGCGGCACCGGGCCATAAACCTGACCACCCTGTTGCTGGATCTTGAGGCAAGTGGCGCAAACGTGTCCCTCGTTATTCTTGATTCCTGCCGCGAAAATCCCTTCCAGTCAAACGGAACGCGCAGCCTGGGAGCAGCGCGTGGAATGGGAGATCTGGGCACGCCCCCAGACGGCCTGTTCGTGATTTATTCCGCCGGTGCCAATCAACTTGCGCTGGATAACCTCGGTCCCGGCGACGCCAATCCCAATGGCTTGTTCACCCGGCATTTCCTGAGACTGCTGGACGAACCTCAACTCGGCATTCGGGACATGATGCTCCGGCTGAGGACCGTCGTTCGCGAAGAAGCCTCCCAGGTCCGCCACAAACAAACACCGGCCTATTATGATCAGCTGATCGGAGAGTTTAAGCTGAACCAGCGGCAAAAACCTGCTGTCGCTCAGTCACAACCGGTTGTTCAGGAAGACCGTGTTTCCACAAAGACCAATGTTGCCGATATTTCTTCTCCGTCTGCGATTGCAATCCGAAACCCGGAAGAAGAATCATGTTTCCTGGAAGCAACGCGTGAATTCGGACTGGAGACCACTGCAGCGACCCGCGGCTACCATGATTTTGTCAAGCTGTTCGAACAATGCGTTGGCAACGAGGATGCAGGCCTGTCACAAGCAGAACTGACTGAAGAAATCACGATGTGCGATCACCTTGCCGCGTCACCCGACGACCCGATGCGCCCTGCCGGCGTGGCTGGTGTCTATTTTGGCGATATCGACGGCCCGGAAGCCGCAGAGGCATGTTCGCAAGCCGTTGCCGATCATCCGGACAAACCCCGGTTCCTGTTTCAGCAGGCCAGAGCACTCGACTACCTGGATCGCGATGCGGAGGCTATTGATCTCTATGCCAGCGCGGCGGCGGCCGGATCGGCGGCCTCGATGAACAACCTGGGCCTGATGTACCTCAATGGCGAAGGAACGGTGAAGGATCTTGTGAGGGCAAGAGAGCTGTTCACGCAGGCGGCGGCCCTCGGTCATAGTGATGCCATGGTCGAGCTCGGATTGATGCACGACCGGGGTCAGGCCGAGGACATGACGCGCGCTGACGAGTTCGACTGGTATCGCAAGTCCGCAAATCTCGGCAACAGGGCAGCAATCAACAACATAGGCGTCATGTACCGTGATGGACAGGGCGTGGCGCAAGATGCCGAAGAAGCGGCCAAATGGTTCACCCGGGCCGCAAACCTGAACTTTCCCAAGGCGATGAGAAACCTCGCCGATCTTTATGTGTCCGGCGAAGGAATACCGCCAAACCCCGCGGAAGCACTGAAATGGTACCGGTTGGCTGCCGACAACGGCAGCACGGATGCCATGGTCGACATCGGCATTCTTTACGAGAACGGAACCGGCGTTCCGCAGGACAACGCCCAGGCATTCATCTGGTACGAAAAAGCCGCGAACCTCGGCAATTCCTATGGCCTCAACAATATCGGGATCCTCTACAGGGACGGTATTGGCGTGAAAGAAGATCCCGCAGAGGCACTGTCCTGGTTCCTGAAGTCGGCAGCTGACGGCAATGAGGAGGGAATGTATAACGCCGCCGATCTCTACGAGAGCGGGACCGGGACACAGCGCGACTATGCCAAGGCTCTGGACTGGTACCGGAAGGCCGCCGAACAGGGCAACAGCGCGGCAATGGTCAATATCGGTCTCATGATCTACGAGGGCAAGGGGACAGATCCGGACCCCAAAGAAGAAATGGACTGGTATCAAAAAGCCGCATCACTTGGAAACCGCGCGGCGATGAACAACATCGGCGTCATGCATCGTGAAGGTGAAGGTGTGCCTCCGGATTTTGTCAAGGCACGCGAATGGTTTCAAAAGAGCGCCGATGAAGGCTTTCCGCTCGCGATGTACAATCTTGCGGAATATTACGCAGGCTCCCGGTACAAAGAACAAAGCTATGAAATAGCTGCGTTCTGGATGGAAATGTCGCTTCGTTCCGGTTCTGAGCGGGCATTGAACGAGTTGTCCGACAATGCGCAAGCCTGGCCTTCGGACTTTCGCAAAACGTTTCAGGAGCGATTGCTCAACGCCGGGTTCTACAGCGGGGCGATTGACGGAGCCTTCGGCAGACAGACCCTGACAGCTGTGAACCGGATTTTCGACGCGGGAGGTTGAACCCGTTTTGCGGGCACACCCAGCTCGGGAGCCTTCGGGTTCTTCGCATCGACATGGCGCGATTATCGACTGGGTGAAACGGGAACTCTTCGCAAACCGGGTCCGGCAGCGACGGCAATGACCAGCCTAACTCGACAGCACCTGCCCGACGAAACGCGACTGCGGCTGGTTGAGTATTTTCGCTCAAACCGCGCTATGATTGCAAATGAACCAAATTTTTTTACCAGAACCCGAATTGCGAACTCGCTTGATCGAGATCATATTGTAATAATTACTTATCTCACTGAAAGTCTATATACGCTTTCACCATCGTAATGATGATTGTTTATGTTTATCTAACATGTTCGCTTTACAATCGAATACACGGTTGCGAGGCAAAATGGATTTCTCGGTACTTACAAAAAACTTCATTGAGTTAACCGGCGACGCCATTGCCATCGGGCATCTCGCGCCCGGCACAAAATCCGCGTGTCTTGTCCATGTAAACGAGGCATTCACTGAGCTCTTTGGCTACAGCTCGAAAGACATTCTCGGGCGGACAATGGACAGCTTTCACGATGGTGAAACCCTGCTTCCACCCGGCGCGAGCTTCAATCCCGATACAATCGTCCATCGACAGGCTTTTCTGAAAAAGATCAGTTTTGTGCACTTTGACGGCACGCCGGTCCGCACGAGTGTTTCGATCATCCTCCTTCCGAACCCGGACGCGGGAGGGCTGCTTGTCTGTGCAACCTACCGCAGTCTTGCCGACAACGAACAGTCGAAAGTGACCAAGACAGGCACCGTGGGAACTGTCGCTTCAACCGAAAAAGCAAGTTACCCGTCCGGCGAAACCGAAGCATCCGCAAACCGCTTGCTATCAGCGATAGATGACTATTCCGAACCGGTGGCGGTTTATGACAAGGACATGCGCCTTTGCTTTTGGAACAAGGCGTTCGCGGCCTCGCTGACGGACCGTCCGAACGAAATCGGAAGCGGATTGACTGTCGAGGAACTTTTGAGGATCGGTCTCAAAAACGGGAAGTTTCCAGCAGCCCGGGGCCAGGAAGAGGACTGGCTGAACCAACAACTTGCTGACCTGTCGGAAGCAGTACCAGCTTCGGATGTGGAAATTGACAGGAACGTTCACCAGCGTATTGTGCGCAGCCGGGCACACAACGGCGATTTGCTCGTCATGCGCTTCGATACCACCGAAATCGTTCGCCAAAGAATGGCTGCCGACCGCGTTCATGCCCGCCTCGTGGCAGCGCTGAATGCCTATCCGGACCCGATCGTGATCTATGACAAGGACCTGAACCTGGTCTGCTGGAACGACGGTTATGCGGCTTCAATGACGGATGATCCCGCTGATCTTTTCGAGGGGATGCATCTGAAGGAAGTGCTTCACACGGCCATTCGCCACGGGCGTTACCCTGATGCCATCGGACAGGAGGACGCCTGGGTAAGGGGCATAATGGCGGCCGATGCGCTGGACCGTGACTGGCAGGATGTTGAACTGGACGGAGATATCCATCATCGCCTGCTCAGATCCCGTTCGTCCAATGGCGACTACGTCGTGATCCGGTTGAACTCCACGGAGCTCGTGCGTCAGAAACGGGCGGCCGAAGCCACGCAGGCAAGGCTGATTGCAGCCCTGAATGCATATCCGGCACCATTCGTCATATATGACGCCGACGACTGCCTTGTCGTCTGCAATGACGCCTACCGCATGTCGATGGCCAACAATCCGGATGATCTGGAAGTTGGAATGCACCGCACCCATGTTGCCCGTATTGCAATACGCGCCGGAAAAATTGCCAACGCGATGGGCCGCGAAGAAGAGTGGATGTCCAACGAGCACCAAAGCGTTGATGTCAGCAAACCGATGCAGGACCTCGAGCTTCCCGGAGATGTTCATCACAGAATTCTGCGGTCGCGCGTGGAAAACGGCGATCTGGTCATCTTACGTATCGACACAACAGAACTTGTTCGACAGCGCCGTGCCGTGGAGGAATATTCCCGAAAACTGGAGACCGCGAACCAGGAAATTACCTACAAGGCATTGCATGACGACCTGACCGGTCTTGGCAACCGTCGGTTTCTTTCTTTGAAATTCGATGAGATGGTCAGAAAACGAAGTGTCGACGGAGGAGAAATCGCAGCTCTTCACATCGACCTCGACCGGTTCAAGCAGATCAATGACACGATGGGCCACCTGGCGGGAGACGAGGTGCTTCTGGACATTTCGATGCGCATTCGCGATCAAGCCGCCCCCGAAGACATAGTCGCGCGCATCGGAGGAGATGAATTTGTTGTCCTGCTGAGTGTTTCGGGTGACGGAGACCGGCCGGAGAAACTTGCAAACATTCTGATCGCGACACTGTCACGCCCCATGCGTATCAAAGACAAGGTGTGCCGTGTGGGCGCGTCAATCGGCTTGGCACGTACACCGCTCGCCGAAGTCGACCAACTGCTGACAAATTCCGACGTTGCACTCTACAAGGCAAAGCGGCGTGGTCGCGGTCAGCTCGGAATTTTCGATCGATCGGACCTTGAAGATTTGCAGCACACCAAGGAAGTGGCAGATGATCTGCTTCTTGCCATTGAAAACGGTGATTTCGAACCGTTTTATCAGCCGCAGGTAAATGCGGTGACCGGACAGGTTGTCGGCATTGAAGCGCTGGCACGATGGCGTCATCCTGACAAGGGTGTTTTGGCACCGGCGGCCTTTTTGTCGGTTGCAACGGACCTGAATGTCGCTGCCGATATAGATCGGATCATTTTTGAAAAGGCGATCGCAGAATGCGAGCATGCATTCGGCGCGATGCCTCATCCGCTGTCGCTGTCCTTCAATGTCAGCGAAAACCGGGTCAATGACGGTGAAATCGACGCGATCCGCCGGCAGGTCCAGGCATATTCAGGCCAAATCAGTTTCGAGCTTCTTGAAACGATTTTCCTGGAGGAACAGGATGACGAATTCCTTTTCCGGCTCAATCAGCTGCGAGACCTGGGGATCGGTATCGAGGTAGACGACTTTGGAAGCGGGCGGGCGTCGGTTGTCGCGTTGCAGCGGATCAACCCGGAGCGGCTGAAGATCGACCGCCGCCTTGTTTCACTCGTCGCAGAGGGCAGTGGTGGTCTTCGATTGCTCCGATCGATCATCGAGATTGGTCATGCACTTGAAATGGGTGTCACGGCCGAAGGCGTTGAAACGCGAGAGCAGGCCGAGATCCTCGCCAAGCTGGGATGTGATCGACTGCAAGGCTTCCATTTCGCAAAGCCCATGGCGTTTCCTGATTTGATCAGGTTTCTGGAACTTCAACGCAGCTCCGTGGCGAGCGTTCGGGACGAACACCAGGCAAAGGCATCTTCGCGAACAACCTGAATTCGTTTATTGGCAATTTCCTGCATCACACCTTGCCAGCTCGCCTCAAGGCCAACCGTTCTCGGTTTAAGGTATAAATTCCCGTCGCGACAATGACCAGTGCTCCGAGCCAGGTCCATGCATCGGGAAGCTGACCGAAGACGAGATAGCCGTAGATCGTGCCCCAGATCAAAAGCGAATACTGCAGGGGAGCGACAACGACGGCCTGGGCGGCATCGAGGGCCATGATGACCAGGGTTTCCCCAAAGGCTGCCAGGACAGCCATCGCGACCAACAGGGCGATTTCAAGGCCCGTGTCCGGCGTCTCCCAGACGAACAGCATTGGCACAGTCAGCAGCGCGCAGGATACGATGGCCGTGTAGGCGACTGTCGTCGCCGCACCGTCTCCTCCGGCAAGAATGCGCGACAGGATCTGTCGGAGTGCGAATGCGGAGGCGGCGATCACCAGCAGGCCTGCGGCGGGATGCAGGACACCGAGGCCGGGGCGGATCACAATCAGGGTACCGACAAAACCGATAATGACCGCCGTCCACCTGCGAATGCCGACCGGCTCGCGCAGAACCAGTGCGCCCAACACGGTCACCATGAAAGGCGCAACAAATGTTATGGCCACCGCATCGGCGAGCGGAACGAACTTAACTCCGATAATGAAGAGGGTCGCGGAAACAGCCGCAAGCGCGCCGCGCCCAATCTGCAGTTTCGGATTGGCTGAGACAAGGACGGACCGGCCTCTCAGGCCGACAAGAATAAACACCCCAATCAACAAACCCAACTGGCGGCACCAAACGATCTGAAACGGATGGATCGTGTCAGTGAGAAACTTCGCCATTGTATCAACGGCGGAAAACATGAACATGCCGGTCGCCATCAGCGCGATACCGCGCATGGTATCGGCATGCCCCGGCCCAGGGCCCGATTGTCGTGTGCTTGATGTGGTTGTGATCTCGCGTCTCCATTGACCGGTCCGATCAATGGGCCGTCACGCAGTGTTATCCGCGCAAACGGTTTTCGTCCATGGCAACTTGCAAGAAGTGACCTTCAGCGTTCGCTCAGGACTTCTCGGGATGCCCCGGGAATTGTCTTGCACCATCACAGATTTCATACCAGGCGGGTTTTTCCGAAACAAACTCATGAAAGGCGTTACGAACGATAAGGTCGTCATCCAGACAATGCGCGTTGATCGGAAAGGACGTTTCGGCAGAAAGCGGTTCTCCCAGAGAGGTCCCGCACCGGCGGCAAAAGGACCGGACATAGGTGAATGGCGCATCGGGCATCAAGCATTGAATGTCCGCCTCGCCGCTTATCAGTTCGAATTGCTCCCGACTGACGAATACGAAGGGTGTTGCACCCAGTTTCCGGCAGCGGGAACAATGACACGTTCCCATCATCGCGGGCATTCCCTCAATGGTGAAACGGACCGAACCGCAACAACAACTACCTGACAATTTCATGACCTGTTCTCCAGCGGGGTGGCGTTGCAGATCATTTAGCGACACTATGCTGACAGCGTGTTGTCAGCATAGTGTCAGCAGTATTTTTGCGAGGGTATATGAGGCGCGGCGACCGGCTGTTCGAACTGATCGAGATCTTGCGGCGGGCGCGGCAACCGATCTCTGCCTCTGCAATTGCGTCGGAACTGGAGGTCTGCAAACGAACGGTCTACCGCGACGTTGCAGCGCTCATTGCGCAGCGGGTACCGATCCGGGGAGAGGCGGGCGTCGGATATGTTCTGGAGGCCGGATTTCACATGCCGCCGCTGATGCTGACCCAGGACGAGATAGAAGCAGCAGTCCTTGGAGCGCAATGGGTGCGGACACGCGGTGAACCTGACATGCAGCGAGCCGCGGAAAGTCTCGTTGCAAAGATCGAGGCGATCGCGCCGGGCGACCTGCACAGTTTCTTTGCACGTCCTGCAACCGGTGTTGCGCCAGTTGATCCGCCTGAGGAAATACTATGTTCCTCAGAAATCAGAGCGGCCATCCGGCGACAAAAGAAAATCCGGCTGGAGTACGGAGACGACAGGGGCGAGATAACCGACCGGATCATCTGGCCGCTTCTGCTCGGATACCGGGATCAGGGCCGGATCATCGCTGCCTGGTGTGAATTGCGGGAAGGTTTTAGGTATTTCCGGACGGAACGGATAAAACGCGCGAAAATACTCGAAGAAAGCGTGCCAAGACGACTGGATCTGCTGCGTGCCGAATGGCATGTGGCAATGGCTAAAGAACGTCAGAATTTTTCAACTTCAGAACTTGAGGGAGCATTTCACCCGCCATCCGAAGAAGATTGAACTCAAAACAACATGCTATCCGCCGCACATGACGCTTCGTCACATGCAGCGGACAGCTGTCTCCGTGGCCTATCCCCGCAACCGGTGATGCAGGATGATCGGGACAGCCAGTTCCTCCTCGTCGGCAAGGTGCCGGTCGAGAAAAGTTTCTATTGTCCCGGCCAGACCATGAAGCCGGCCAGTTTCCTCGTGGGCCTGGTTTTCATCCAGATGGATCAGCTTGATCGCGCGGTTGGCCGTTCTCGTGAAGCTGTCCAGTACGTGATCAAGTTCCTGATGGTCCTTTTCAAGGATCTCAAGGCCCCTGTCGAACCTGGGGTCGGCGGCCGAAAGCTCCGGGAAATAATTCTTGTCTTCCCAGGTATGGTGGCCGTGCAGGTTTGCGACAAGTGCGTTGCCATAGTAGGAAAGGCGCCCGGCAAAATCGTCGGATGCACGGGATTTCTCCAGATAGAGTTCCGTTTCCCGGCGTACGAGTTCGCCAAGCCGCCGGAACATCTCATGTGCTCCGAGCCAGTGTCGGGTTTTTTCCCTGAAGCCCGGATGCGCTTCCCAGCTGTCGCGGGGATATTCGTCCAGAAGGACACGCATGGTCGCGGGCATGTCTTGCGTTCGGATGTCGAATTCCTGTGTCATCGCCATCTCCTTTCCGCAGCTATATCGGAACGGAGGCCGGACAATTCCAGCTGGCGAACTGCAATGCCGTTATGCGTCAGACGGTTGGCGGAGGTTCTTGCCAATATTCACATGCGGGACGCACAATACAACAAATTGGTTTTCGACCGGTCGCAACATCAATTGGTTTTGCCTGACCGGGCAGTGGTTCAGTTCACGAAAGTGATCATCATCGGTTTGAATACGTGAGCACCGCGTTTCGTGCGTCATTGGCGTAATTGCATTTCAAAGCGAATTGGGGGTCTGACATGCCGTTCTACAGCCACCTGAAGAAAAGTCATCCGAGAGGGTCGGAAAAGGAAGAGCAGCGCAAGCGCACGATCCGAGGAATTCGACGTCTGCGAGATGCCTTGGCCGATCACTTCCCCGCAGGCACCGACCGGACAAAAACACTGCGTATCGGCACGTGGAACATCCGCGAGTTCGGCAACACCAAATATAGCGGCCGCGACAGCTATGAGCCGCTTTACTACATGGCAGAGATCATCTCGAACTTCGACATTGCCGCCATTCAGGAAGTGCGCGACAACATGAAGGAGTTTTTGTACCTGCTGGACATTCTGGGGCCGGACTGGAGCTACATTGCCACCGATGTGACCGATGGCGGTGCCGGCAATGGTGAGCGCATGGTCTTCGCCTACAACAAGAACAGGGTCCATTTCCGTAACATTGCCGGCGAATTGACGTTGCCTGAAGGCGAAAAGGTGCTTGCCAGTTTCGGAGAACGCATCCGGCTGGAAAACGGCATTGCGCTTCAAATGCCGGCAGGGACGGATCTTTCCGGCGTTTATGATGCAAGATCCGACAAGAAGAGCAGCGGGTCGATCAAGCTTGCTCAGGACGTCGAGATCCCGCTGCCCGATGGAACGTCGCTGGTGCTGCCCGACGGGAGCGCCCTGGCAGTTACGCGCGGCACGGAGGTGACAAGACCGCCGGGAACACGCGGTCAGGTGAATGTCAGAGTTCCGCAAGGCAGGGTCGAGGGCAAGGACTTCAGGTTACGCTTTCCCGGCGAGGCACTGGACCAGAGTTTCAAGCAATTCGCCCGGACACCCTATATCGTCAGTTTCCAGGCAGGCTGGCTGAAGATCGACCTTGCCACCGTGCATATCTACTTCGGCGACAATGAAGACGAGAGACTTCTCGCGCAGCGCAAACGTGAAATTCTGCAGCTCACCGAATCTCTCGGCGACAGGGCTTCGAAGGAATTGAAAAAGAACCCCGACAATTCCGTGATCACGGCTGTTCTCGGCGACTTCAACATTATCAGCCCGCAGCACCAAACAATGGAGGCCCTGGAGCAAAACGGATTTGTCGTCCCCGAGAAAATTCGCGCGATTCCGGGGTCGAATGTCGACAAGTCCAAAGCCTACGATCAGATCGCCTTTTGGGAGCCGCGGCGCAATCGCGGCTACGCGCGCGTTGAAGTGCTGGATGCGAACGTCTTCGATTTCTTTGAACATGTCTACCGCCTGGACGAGCGCGATATTTATCAACCGGAACGCACCGAGGGCTCGTACAAAACCTGGCGAACCTACAAGATGAGCGACCATCTACCGATGTGGGTCGAACTGGTCAGCGATTTTTCCGATGCTTATATCGATGTCTGCGAAGCCACCGAGCCCACGGATTGAGAAAGCCGGTTGCCGAAAGATGTCAGTCGGTCAGCTACCAGACGGTCTTGTTGCGGCGGCTATTGCCGTGAACATCCTGCGAAAACCTGACGTCCGTTCAACCGCCACGACGAGGTTTCCTGGTCACGAGGAAGATCGCGATGAGGATTGCGCCGAGAGCTGCAAGCTGGTGCGTCATGATCGTTTCGGAAAGAACAGTTGCGCCGATCAGCGCGCCGCCGACGGGAACTGCGAAGTTGACCTGTGACATCCGCGTCGCGCCGAGACGCGGCACGAGCTGGAAATAGATCAGCGTCGCAAGTGCCGTCGAAAACAACCCGAGATAAATGACTGCCCCCACCGCTGTAGCGGTCAACTCGATATCCGTCGGGTTTGCCCCCGAAAGTACCATCATGCCGATCATTGCACCTGCAGCAACAATCGTGGAGCCTGTTGCCATTTCCAATGGCGGGCGTTTCACAAATCGCCTGACGTAGATTGTTGTCACGCCGTAACAAAGCGCTGCTGCGAGGATCGACAATTGTGCCGGAAGGTCTCCGCCAAGGTCAGTCAGCGCGCCCGGCCCGACAAGAAGAATGATACCGGCGACCCCGCATACCAGGCCAAGGACAATTCGGCGCGTCAGATGTTCGTCGGCAAACACGATCGATGCCATGAAAACCGTCGTCACCGGGGCGATACCCATGAGGATGGAAGCCAGGGCACTGTCGACAGTCTGCTCCCCATAGGAAATCAGCAGAAACGGAATGGCACTGCCCATCAGGCCGCTGACGGCATAGTGCTTCCAGTCTTCCGGTTGCCGCGACAATGGCATCCTGTTCATCTTCAGGATTGCATAAAGGACAAACGCGCCGATCGACAGTCGCCCGGCGACGAGAATGACAGGATCGAAGGATTGAACGCCAACCTTGATCGCCGTGTAGGAGGAACTCCACAGGGCGGCGAGGACAATCCAGAGAATGATGTCGGCGGGACTTGCTTTTTCTTTCAATACTTCGCTCCATCCTGCTACTATATTCGTAGCATACATTGCTACTCTTTTCGTAGCAAGGAAAACCGGAGACGGCATGACCGAAACAAAGACCGACCTCAAGATCCCCAGACCCGGAACCCCTGTACGCGGTTCAAAATCGGGGCAACCGATCATGGTGCTCTTCGACCTGATAGGACGACGCTGGTCCATGGGCATCCTGTGGAATCTCAGCGATGGAAATCGTACGTTCCGCGACCTGCAGGACAGGTGTGGATCCGCTTCCCCAAGCGTTCTGAACACACGCCTGAAGGAGCTTCGTGCCGCGGGCCTGATCTACAACGCCGAGAAAGGGTACGCTCTGACGGAGGACGGGCAGCAGCTTTTTGAGAGGTTGGAGCCGCTCGGTGACTGGGCGGCGGGCTGGGTTGAAAAGCTGCAATAAGGGGCATCGAAGCATCACTCCTCGCGAAACCCAATTCACGAAGGTCTGAAAATTTTTCAATCCGCCTTGTTCTGAACACTGTTTTCGTATACGCACGTGCAATCGATTTTGCTTGTTGGACTTTGTGACTGCGCAGTTCTCTGCGACCTGAACGATCTTCCCTATCAACGTCGACCTAACCGCTGCATCGTGCAATTTGTGCTTTGCGCATAACCCACGACCGATTGAAAGGAAATCGTAATGACCATCGGTACCGTAAAATTCTTCAATGCGACCAAAGGCTTCGGCTTCATCCAGCCGGAAGACGGCTCTTCTGACGTTTTCGTCCATATCTCTGCTGTTGAGCGTGCAGGCATCCAGTCTCTCGTTGAAGGCCAGAAGATCAGCTTCGAAGTTGTTCAGGATCGCCGCTCGGGCAAATCTGCCGCGGACAATCTTCAGGAAGTCTGATTTCGCGCCTCGATCCCTGATCCACACGCGTGGCCGCAGGGATGCGAAGATGTTTGGAAAGGCCGGGAAATTTCCCGGCCTTTCTGGTTTTTGCCGCCGATAAAGGAGCAATCATGCCTTCCGACGATGCCATGCGACCGAAAAGGGAATCCGCCGAAAGCAAGGCGGAGACAACCAAACGCGTCTCGCAGGAATTAACGCGAGCAGCGACCGAACGGCGAGAAGCCAAGACCGCAAAGCTCAGGGCGGCACGGCTCGCCCAGGAGGAAAGCCAGCAGGAACAGCCGATCGTAAAAAGCCGCCGCAAGACGCCTGACACCAGCGGCAGCAAGTAAGATCCACCTGAACGGGTCCTTTTCATCCGTCGTCTTCGCGCCTGGTGCATGAGCCAGCCCAATCGACAGCGGTGGCAATCAGGACGCCGGTATTTACCGGATCAGTATGGGATTCTATCTTTCGATCGGCATTCCGACCATGCTGCCCCATTCCGTCCAGGAACCGTCGTAGACACGAACATTTTCAAATCCCAGCAACTCGGTCATCGTGAAGCTCGCAAGAGTGGCCCGATGTGCCAGACGGCAGTAGGATATGACGGGCGTGTCAGGCGATCCGACGTGCTTGCCAACCATCTCTCGTATCTCCGCATCACACCTGAAGGAGGTATCCTTGTTGAGCAAGCTGTCAAAGGGCAAGTGTTTTGCCCCCGGAATACGCCCGTAACGTTCCGCGCCCACGTCGGGCTTGCCGGGCAGCCCGACCCGTTCACCGGAAAATTCCTCCATCGACCTGTGATCGAGGATCACTGAACCCGCACTACCGATCGCTGCCAGCACATCATCGCGACCTGCCCGCATGTGTCCAGACCTCGCCGCCCCATGATACCGTGCGGATGTTGTGTTCGGCTCATCTTGTGTGAGTGGCCGACCTTCCGCGCACCACTTGACCTTGCCCCCGTCAAGCATCCTGACGTCGGCGTGTCCAAGCAACTTGAATACCCACCAGGCATACGTTCCGAACTGGACCGGCGCACCATAGAACACCACGATGGATTGCGCCGATATTCCAGCCGCACCGAGACGCGCCGCGAATTTGGCGTTTGAGGGGAATTCACGTTCGAACGGATCCCAAAGTGCCGTCTTCCAATTCCACCCAAGTGCCCCTGGTATATGACCTGCTTGATAATCGCGTCGTCCATCCCAATTGATTTCAATCAGGCAGACCCTCGGGTCGGACAGGTTCCGCGCAATCCATTCCGTGTCGACCAAGGACGTCATCACAAGCTACTCAGCAGTGTTCCAACAATTTGGATTGGCTGGTCGACAATGGCACAGAACCCGGTGTCAGTCGGAATCCTTTCGATCCAGTCTGAAGCCGAGTTTGACGCCGACCTGGAAATGGCCGACAGACCCGTCGCTGTTCACGTGACCGCGAATTTCCGTGACTTCGAACCACTCAAGATTGCGAATGCTTGTGCTGGCAGCGCTTATGGCATTGCGCACCGCCTGATCGATCGACTCGGGCGATGAGCCGTATACTTCGGTTACCGGATAGACGTGGTCCATGCTTTCCTCCCTGAAACGTCCAAAATGCTGCACCAGCGCGCAGAAGCGGCGCTGCCATCTGATCGTGACACATGCCGAGACGCTTGTCAGGCAAGGGGCTGCACCACGTGGATGTTTGGCAAAGAGAGCAGCAATCCGGCAATTCGAAACCGCAGGAAATTTGGCCGGTATTGCCTGACCGAAATTCGGCCAACGGAGAAATCCTAAAGGAAATCCACCTTTCCGGTGGTGATGTTATAAACACCGGCAACGGACGTCAGTTTGCCGGAACCATGCAAGCCAGCCAGAACAGGCTCCGACGCCGCTGCTTTTTCGGCATTCAGCCTGGCATTCTGCCTGATGGCCGCTGACAGAAGATCCACCGGTTTTTCAGGCATGACGTCGTAAACAGCCGGGCGAATGGCATCGACCAGGTTGGGCAGGTGACCCATTGGAAGTTCCCTGTCCTCTACGGATCTGATCGTCGCATCGACTGCACCGCACGAGGAATGCCCAAGGACGACGATGACCTGGACACCGAGGACAGCTGCACCGAATTCCAGACTGGCCAGGCCGTCATCGTTGATGAAATTTCCCGCAACGCGAACAACGAAGATGTCGCCCAGTCCCTGATCGAAAATGATCTCCGGGGCGACGCGAGAGTCGGAACATGCAACAACTGCGGCAAAAGGTTTTTGACCTGCCGAGCGTTTGGCTCGGTCGACAGAATGATCGGTGTTTACCGGAGCATTGGCGACATAACGGGCGTTGCCTTCCTTGAGCCGCTGCAACGCTTCGCGGGGTGTTGCCGGTGGCGTGGTGCCTGTTGCGGTTTCGGTCACCTGCGCAAGAGCTGCCGGTGATAACAACGCCCCGGCGCCCGCAATACCAGCCGCAAACATACCCCTGCGGCTGATGCCGCCTTCTGCACTGCTCTTGCACATAGAAGTTTTCCTTTCGAATCGCGGCGAAAAGTTATCGCCGCCTGGCACTCAATTGCCTCAATGGCCTGTCCGGATGGGTGGCCTGAAGAAGAAGCGACGCGACCGAGCAGTCACGCTCGTGACGTTTCTCGCAGGCACAACCATAAAGGTGTACGAATTTAGAAATTGTTGCGAAGGCTGGCACAAGAGCCACTTCTCGGCCAGGGATCTCAAGTCGTGGAATTTGCGTCCGTTGAAGAAATGGTTCCCGGCGGCAAAAAACAAAATTAAACTTGCTTAATCTAGGCGTGTTTTATCTATCAATCAGCAAGCGTCGAAGGCTCCAGTGAATTGACACTTCAACAGAGCCTTGACCTGGTTCGTTCGTCGATCGTCGCGGTTGTCAAAACACCTGCATTCGTGCAGTCGCAAATCCGGATGGAACCGCGCGCCAGAGGCCCGGCATAAAGGCGCCGAATGTTGAACGGTTTCAGGGCCGCAGTTGCGTCCCGATGCCGTGCCCGGATCTGTTTCAATTTGGCCTGAGGCCTATTGCTCGACCAGTTGCATGGATTTCACGACCCAGGAGCCGTTCTCAAGGCGCATTTGCGCCGAACCGACAAGTCCCTCGATCGGCAGACTGAATTTGACGGTTCCATCGGCGTTATCAAGCTCCAGCATCGAAACGATCAGATTGGCCCTTGCAGGATCGGGTGCCGTTCCGCGTTTCAGGAAAACAGATGGAACACCGAGGTCGATCCCGGCAAACGCCTCGACGCCAACGCCTTCCGGCAGATTGACCTGCAACGGAAATCTTTCGTCGATTTCAGGATGCATGAAAGCCTGAACTCTCGGATCGCCAATAACGACCTGGAGTGCTTTGGATTGGTTCGTCACAACAGAGTCTCCTTTTGCGGAAGGCATTTCGGTCACGATGGACGCCCAGATGGACATACCGGCAACGAGGCACCTCGATACAAAGCGCGACGCGGGTCTCATCCTTCCGTGTTCCGTCCATAAACCGCCTGTTCGAAGAGCTCTCCCTCTTCGCCCGGATAATCGACCCCGTCCTGGTCATCGCCCCAGTGCACCAGCTCATGCAGAATGGTAACGCCGACGCGCGGCATGCGCTGGCCGGCCGCATTTCTGGTAAATGCCAAGTGAGCCGGTGTGCCGTTTTCATAGGCAGTCACCAGGATCTCGTTCAAACGGATTTCGTTCGAGCTGCTATTCGGTGTGAATTCACCGTTGATGAATGATCCCGCTGGAGACGCGATTGCAGTGATGTTGAGTGTCGGCTGATTTCCCCATGCCAGTGCACGGCGCAAGGTTGTGCTGTTCATTTGCGCATACCTGCGGAATGCGCGCCGCATCGATGCGATGTTGGCAATGGAGGGTAAACTTCTGCGGACATACCGCGTGAACCTTGGATATCTGGTTTGGTCGGCGGCACTGATAATCATTTTGCTTCCTTCTCAAATGATCGCTCACACAACACGCCTCCCAGTATAAACTCGAATTGAGTGCTAAACTGTGATGTTTTGCACACAATTCTCATTCATGCTTTTCTTTTTTTGATAACAACTTAGATAGATTTTATTTTTCTCCACTTCTTACTTAAACGAAGAAATGGTAACTGAATTTTTTCTTATAAAATCAGATTTGACGCCATCTGAACTGAACTCGGAAAAGTTCAGCAGAAAATTTTTAGGCACGGTTTATTGAAAACAGTATGCGAGGGATGGACAACTGGCGAGTTGTTGTTAGCTCCGCCCACCATTGCTGAAATTGCACTTTCCCGCATTCTTCTTCAGTCCTCAAGTATAACATGCGGGACAAAGCGGGAGAGATCCTGAGTAATCGGATGACGATCCTCACGGATGCAGATGCCTGATGCGAGACCTCCTACGATCCAGGAACCGATCATGACATAGTCCTCGCCAAACTTCGGCGGCTCCTGGTAGGCCTGCAGTATATGCCCTTCTTCACCGTAATGCCCCGGGGTCGACAATTCGGCGTCGTCCACACCACGTATCGTGATGTTAGCGCCTTCCCGGCTGTAAAAGGGTTTTCGAACGTGCGGCATGTCCAGTATCGTCTTGTCGGCCACCTCTTCGAAACAGGCTGGCAAAAGATTTGGATGACCGGGAAACATTTCCCATAGCAACGGCAGAATCGCTTTGTTCGAAAGGACAGCTTTCCAGGGTGGTTCTATCAGCTGTACGGGTGCACCCGGCAAATATGGTCCGTATTCCTCGCGGAACATATCCTCGTACGGGTAGAGTTTGAACAGCGCCTCAATAACGTGGTCATCGTTGTCCGCAAACCGTCCATCGGCGTCAACGCCTATTTCCTCGACGGCGACAAAGTGTGGATTCAAACCAGCCTGACGAGCACAATCTTCCAGATAGCGAACGGTTGCCCGGTCTTCATCCTGATCCCTGGTCGACGCAAAATGAATGTGATAGCCGGGAGCAAACATGGCCGCAAACCGCTCAATGAGCCTTTCCTGTACCGAATTGAACTGGTCGGCTTCAGTCGGCAGCTCGCCGGCAGAAATCTGGTCTTCCAGCCACATCCACTGGAAAAAACCGGTTTCATAAAGCGCTGTCGGTGTATCGGCATTGAACTCCAGCAGCTTCGCCGGGCCACTACCGTCATAGAAAAAGTCAAACCTTCCGTAGAGCGAAGGTTCCGAGGCTTCCCAGGAGGCTTTGATCCAGCCGTGATACTCTTTCGGGATGGCAATCTTTGTCAGGAGTTCTTCATCACGGACGACACGGTCCACGAGATCCAGGCACATGCGGTAAAGATCCTGGGACGGATCTTCCAGATCTTCCTCAATTTCAGAAAGAGAGAGCACGTATGCCCGGCTTTCGTCCCAATATGGAGCACCATACATGGTGTGAAAGCCGAACCCGAGCCGTTCAGCCTTTTCTTTCCAACCAGGTCTTTCCGGAATTGATATCCGTCTCATGTGATGGCGATCGGGGCGTCAAAGTTTTTCAAGCAATGCTCTCACGTCGTTTCGACCCGGGTTTTCCAAAGCCTTGATCTTGGCTTCAAGATCGGCTCCGCTTTCCAACCGTGCTTCTTCGTCTGCTGCTTCCAGGATGGCCTGTTGCTCAGCCTGACGCTGCTCAAGACGCGCCAGGCTGTCAACAGCGCCAGCAAGTTTGCCATCAGAAGCAGTCGTGTTCGTGGATGCTGCCTTTTGCGCCTTGATCAGTGCTTCATTCGCCTTGGCACTTTCCATCTTGCGCTGCAGGGTTTCGATTTTGCTTTCCGACTGTCGAATGGAGCTGTCCATCCGTTCTTCGGTCGCCTTGTATTGGTCGAACAGCGCCTGATCCGCCTCTACCTTGTCACGAAGCTTCAAAATGCTCTCGACAATCTCAATGGCCAACGGCTCATCGCCTTGCGATTTTGCTGTACGGGCAGCTTCCGTTCGACGCTCGATTTCCCCCAACAATTCCGAAACCGACTTTTCCTTGAGCTTCCGGTTGGCAGACATGCGCGCCTTTTCGTCCTTGGCAGCTGCAATCGCCTGCCGGGCCTCGCGCACCTCTTGCTCAAGGATCGTCATCAGGTTCGCGTCCTGAACGGCTTCAGCCGCATTGCTGGCATGGCCTTTGAAAGCCGTGATCAATTTGCCCCAAACACTCATGTCTCAACTATCCCGTTCCAACCAATCAGCAGATCTCAAACGACGCCGGCCCTTGGACCGACATCAGCTGCCAGTTCCAGGGCACTATTGGCGATTGTGCGCAGTTCCGTCTCCACCGAGTTCAGCGTCGAGCGGACCGACATTGCTCCAAAGAGCTCATAATACTCCTTGCCGTCGACTTCATCGATAGATAGAGCGCAAAGCGGCAGCAGTTTTTTGTGATTGCGAAGCATCATGGCTTCAAACGCAGCCGGGTCATCCTGTAGATCCCTTGGCCACAAGACGGTTGTCGTCAGGATCTGCGTCTCACCGACCGTCAGAAACAGAGTGATTTCACCCGCTGAACGAAGTTGCACTTCCAGAACATCAGGCTGGGTCTCGCTCAATGCGCAATGGACTTCGTTTTCCGCGAACGAAGCGGACCGTTCGAGGGCCTCTTTCAGTTCGTGCAATGTCCATGGGATTTGCCGCGCGCTCATTCTTTGGCCTCCAGTTAATGGCCAGGCCTTCAACCCAGCATCGAACAAGTAGAAGTGATGCAGGCTGGTTTCAAGCGATTTTTCGCCATGGAGGTTCGATTTGACAAGCCTCCGCCCTCTGGTCAAATTACCAATGCGATTCAACCGGGGGCAGAATCCATCCGTGCCAATATTGCAGCTACTTATTTCGCGAGTTTATCAGCATGTTCTTGAGCTGAAGCTCTGGCTACTGACAACGCTGATCTGCGCTTATCTGATCATCTCGTGGGCGCTGTTTCTGCTTGCGGGCGAGACCGGCCTGACTGGTAATCCGCTTACATTCATCTATTTCGCGGCGACCACGGCATCGACCGTCGGCTATGGCGATCTGTCGCCGGAGACCGAAGCCGGACGCATGGTCGCAGCTTTCTGGTTTTTTCCCGGTGCCTTGTTGATTTTCTCAGCTGTTCTTGGCCGGCTGACAGGTGTCCTAGTCGAAGGAGTGAGACGTATGGCCGACGGAAACGGTAACTTTGAACGCGTGCAAGGCGCCACCGTCATTGTCGGATACCATCGCGACAAGACCCCTCTCATGGTGGAGAACCTGATTGCCGGGCAGGATGGCGATGAAAAAATCATTCTTCTGGCAACCTCCAAAAACATCGAAATCCCCGAGGGTGTCCGGTTGATCCGTGCCGAACGGCTTGACGCTCTCCAGTCTCTCAAACGCGCCGCAATTGCCGGGGCACAAAAAGTTCTGGTCTATGCCGGCACCGACGCCGAGACCTTCAATACCTGCCTTGCCATCCGGGAATTGAACAGCGAAGTTCATATCGCCGCCTATTTCGAAGACCGCGACACCGCACGCCGTTCCGGCAAACTTGCGAACATTGAGCCGGTTGTTTCGAACGCCTGCGAGTCCCTTGTGCGTGCCGCGCAAGATCCAGGCTCCGGGCAGATACTCATGGCTCTTTCAACCGCCGGATTCGGGGCGACAATCTACTCCGCAATTGTCGAAGCCGATAAACCGACCGGAACGTCCATGCTTGAACAATCGTTGCGCGGGTCCGACGGCACACTGATTGCGGTCTCCCAACCAGACGACAAGGAATTTGTGTTCCGGCCATTTCCAAAGGAACTCAATTCAGGAGGCTCAATTTATTATCTTGCCAACAAGCGACTGAGCGCTGACGACATTTCCAAAGGCCTGGAGGGATCAAATGTTCGGATCTCTGTTTAAGCGGTCAAAGGATTGGCTGCCGTCTGAAATCCTGGGCCTCACAATCGGGCGCGGCATCACATTCGATCCAATCGCTCTTCGGTTGCTGCCGGATGAAACCCTCATGGAAAAACCCGACACCACGCTGATGATCGCTGCACAGGGACACTGTGACCTTGGCGAGCAATCGCATATGCATCGCTTTTATCCGGATGATGATCGGTTCCTGATCCAGTTCCAAGGTGGAGATGGCAATGCCGACGATCGCGTCGACGAAATCATGCTTTGGTACTTTTATGATGTTCAGTATCCTTCCGGCGAGGCGGAATGGAGCAAGTGCAAGAACAACATCCGCCAGAAGAACTACAGCTTGTCGCGTGGTGGTGAGAATATCAGTTTCGAGCGCGCTTGGTTCGACACTTCGACCTCGCCTGAAGATCCGATGACCTATTGGGAAGAAATCTGCGACGACCGTTCCGGTGGGGGACGGCGCCGAATTTTTCAGACTGCAATGTTGTTCGCCCGCCAGCTCAAAGACGGCCGGGACGAAATGTTACTCATCAACATGGAAGAACCTGAAAACGCGGAGCGGAGCGTCGCATTCATGATCGGGTTTCCGCTCGAACAGCACAATTTTTCTGTCTAAGTCACATTACCGGAGATCAAAATGGCCGACCTACAGGCATCTCTATCAGGCATCGTTCCCTTCATCGCGTATTTCATTGCCGCAATCGTCATGCTGCTGGTTTTCATGAAAATTTACACCATCATGACGCCCCACGACGAGATGGCGCTGATCAAGGACAACAACGTGGCAGCGTCACTTGTCTTCAGTGCCGCCTTTGTCGGCTTTTCACTACCGCTCGCAAGCGCCGCCGCCAACTCGGTCAATATTGTCGACTTCATTATCTGGGGCATCATCGCCTGTGTTGCACAGTTGATCGCCTATCAGGTTTTCCGACGCTTCTACCCCAAGATCACTTCCCGTATCGAAAAAGGTGAAATTGCCATCAGCACGAAGCTCGCAGCGATCTCCATTACGGTGGGATTGCTCAACGCTGCTTGTATTACTTATTGATCGACTTCGAATTGGCTCACACGGAGGCCAGCACAATGCCCCTTCTGCTTACCAATTTCATCAGGCCGATTTGACGGTCAGGAGATTTTCTATGAAACGATCCAAATCGATCAAACTGGTTGTCATGGCAACGACGACAGCAACGCTAGCGGGCTGTTCGCAGGAACCCGACCTGGAAGGTCGCGTTTACAAGACCGAGTCCGAATGTGTGGCAGACAGCTATATCTCGGATGAAGTCTGCGTTAGCGCCATGAAAACCGGTATCAACATTCACGAGAATTCTGGCCCACGATACGAATCGATGAGCCTTTGCAGCGACCAGCACGGCAACAATGCCTGTGTCGGGGAGTCTTCCAACGGCAGATCGTATTTTTCACCGATCCCGGCAGGATACTTCCTCGCCGGCGCATTGACGGGTGCAATCACGAACGATCTTCTTCGTTCCAATGTTCGCCCGGTTTACCCGGAACGTGGCAGCAAGCGTTATTATACTTCAGGCGGTTACTATGTCGGAAGTTACGGCGGCGGAAGCTGGCGGACATACAATGACGCAGTCAAATCGCCTCCTAAACCCGCCAAAGTGCAGACACGCACGTCCGTCGCCTCGCGCGGTGGTTTCGGCAGTCGCTCCAGTTCCGGATCGAGGGGCGGCTGATTTGCCTGCCGCCGAACATCAGACAAGCATGGCGGCCGGGAAACAGTCCTCTAACTGGCAGAAACTCACATGATCGCCCTGGTGTGTATGTGCATGATGCGTATCGTGGCCAATTGAACCTCGCAAAAGAGACTGCAGATCTCGGTCACAGACGGGTTCTGCTCGCCACTATCCGGATTGTGGGTGGTGCGATCGAAACTGACCTTGATCGGGTCCAAGGCGGTCAAATGCTCACGGGTCCAGCTATTGTGACGGGTCTGCATCGTGTCTTCGCGGGGAATTCCGCCGGTTGGTGAGACCGGACAATCTGTTTTTCGAAAACCATCAGGGCTACGCATTGCACGGCGCTGCGTCGATTTCGGGCGGGTGCCGGACGATGCGCGCCGGCCTGTAGAGTATTCCTAGAAAATCGGTGGCGCGAACTGAAAGACGCGCCAGACAAAAGAGACACGATTGCGGCATCCGCACTTTTCGAACATGGACTTCATTTGTGACTTGATCGTCTCGGGACTGACGTCGAGTTCGAGAGCGATTTCCTTGTTGGTCAGTCCTTTGAGGACAAAGTCGACCAGCCGATGTTCGGCAACAGTCAACCTGTAGGCACCGGCAACAACGTCCGATTTTATCTTCATGGGTTTCTGCGGATCGATCAGGGTGACGAGCGCTCCGGTCAGATTTCGCTCCAGTTCCATTTCGGCGTCCCTGAGCGGAGAAACGACCGCGACCAAAGCTGCTTTGCTGCTCTTGCGAGCGATCTGAATGATCCGCCCGGCTTCATCATTTTCGCCGACAGCGGTTCCGGCCAGGCATCTGGCGGCATCTTTCAATGCCGCCTCCGCTTCCGCCGCAAAGCATGAAACGACCTTGTCCGGCCCGACAGACAGTCCATCACCTTCGGCAAGGACCTCTGACGCAGCGCTGTTCTTGAGAATGATCTCCCCCGCTTCGGTCAGAATGAGTATGCCCGTGTCGATCTTGTCGAGAACAGCCAGGGCAGCGTCGTACCGGCGCCGAAGTTCGACGGTGAACCGGTTCAGCTCAACGGCCTTCGATAGATGCGGCCCAAGCTGGTTCACAACCTCTGCCGCCTGTTGCGGGACCGCAGCGTCACACTGCCGGCCGTAGAGAAAAATTGCACCCCTGAATGTGTTCGGATCATCGGAAAGGTTCACCAGGGCGCGACGTAAAAACCCGGCGCGGATCCCGAGTTGCACTTCCGGTCGAGCTTGATAGCTTTCGTCCAGTTGCCAGATGTCCGTGTCGAGCACGACTTCAAACGGATCCGCACGGTGAGTGGCTCCAAGGCCTTCCTGATCGTAATTCGACCCTCGACCGTCTGCCAGGAGTTGATTGTATTCAGAAAGGATATCGGCGGCAGCGTGGAGTGCGGAATTGGTTTCGTTCAATGCAAAATTCACCTGACTCAAATTCGAGAATTCGTAGAGCATCGCTCCGTTTGCTCCCATGGATCGGGCGCACATATCGAGCGCATTGCGCCAATGGTCTTTCGAAAACGCGGCATCGTAAATAGATATGAGCGTGCTCGGGGTCATCGTCCCGGAAAATGGTCTGCCCTTCATCGGTCCCTTTCTGATGTCGAAAACATTTCGGGATCCAACTCCGTCTATTCAGGGAAATATTTCAATCACATCACGCGATTTAACTTGTTTACAATTATACAACTGCAACAATTCGTCAAATTTCTCCTAGTTGTGAAGTCAATATTCACAATTGAAAACTGCACATCGCATTTGTAAACACACATTTTCCGGAACAGCGCCTAGTCATCGCGCCGCCTGGTTCCCGGATATACTACGACGAAGGAGACGGAGCGCGTATGACGGTTCGGCCGGTGCCGGAGCCTGCAAAAGTTTCTCAAGGGAAAGGGTTGCCTGGTGATTTCCACCCAGGCACATGGGTGCCCGGCCCGTAGCGCCGACAATGACGTTGTCATGAAGCCCCTGACAAGCCCGGCGACAACGGGGTGTCAGCCGAGCCCCAGGAACCATTGAATGATAAACGCGTTCGCCAGATCGACAAAAAATGCGGAAATCAGCGGCAATACGATGAAAGCAAGCGGAGACGGCCCGTAGCGCTGTGTCACCGCTTTCATGTTTGCAATTGCGGTGGGGGTCGCACCGAGTGCAAAACCGGCGAAACCGGCCGACAGGACGGCTGCAAAATAATTGCGCCCCATGACCCTGAAAACAACCAGCACTATGAAAACGGTTGCCGCAGCCGCCTGCAACAGCATGGTCACGGCAAGCACACCCGCGCTGCCGGCGAGGGTCCAGAGCTCCATGCTCATCAGCGACATAGACAGGAAGACCGAAAGACTGAACTCGTTGATGAGATCCATCGACTGGGTTCCGGCCGGGGCCTTTGCCTTCCTGAATATGAGCGGAACAACATTCGACAGGACAATGCCCGAGATCAGGCATGGTACGAACAACGGCAGCTTTAGTCCGGCTGCCAATAGGCTTTCATGGGCCGAGTAGCCGATGACGATTGCTACATGGATCCAGAGGATGCAGCGCATGATTTCAACGTGGTTGATCGCTGAACGGGTCTCGTCGGTCGCCGCCGCCTCGTGCGGTTCGTCCGCATCCTCGCCATCGGACGCCGTCAAGCTGTTCTTCGTGATCAGGTACTTTGCAATCGGACCACCAAGAATGCTCGCCAGAATAAGTCCGACGGTCGCGGAGGCAATGCCCAGTTCGGCTGCACCGGCCACTCCGTATTGGGAGGCGATCGTGGGACCCCAGGCAATCGCCGTTCCATGACCGCCGATCAGGGAAGCCGTGCCCAGAAGGACACCGGACTGGGACGGCATGCCGAAAAGCAGTGCCCCGGCTGCACCAACGCCATTTTGAACGAGCATGAACACCAGGGTCAGTGCGAGCATGACCGCGAGGATCGGCCCGCCACGTGCCAGATCGGAAACCCTCGCATTCAATCCAACCGTTGTGAAAAAATAGACCAGCAGAAAGTCCCGGACCGAGAGGTCGTATTCAATCGTGCGACCGGTCGCAACCACGATCACAAGAGCGCAAAACGCAGCCGCCAGACCTCCGCTCACGGGCTCGGGAATGCTGTAGGAGGAAAGTATCGAAAACCGCTTGGTGAGCTTTGCTCCGAGGAAATAGACGATGATGCCCAATGTGAACGCTGCAAAACTGTCGATGACGATCGGATCGGCAGCGGCGGTCGCATCCATGAATTTCTCCAATACCCGGCAATCTCACAACACAGGATGGGCAAGTACGTCGCGCCCGGAAGCCCTTGAAAAGGCATCGTAAGCTGAAAAGTAGTGTCAAACCAAGCGTGTTCTGGGTTCTGATCGTCGTGATAACATGAACAGATGGCTGCAAATTCACGGGGCAACCTTCAGAATGTGATTGCGCGTGCAACCCGCTCGGCTGACTCCAACGCTCCTTCAAGAAACCCACCGTTTTCGGGTGCCGTTTCTGTTCCTGCAAACCGTAATCGTCCGGACCATGGGTCAATCGCAAGTTCGATATCCTGATATCGAGGATGGGCTGATATGTCCGCGGTATCGAGTGGTGTCGCCGTTCGTTCCTCACATGCCCAATTCATGAAATGCAAGCGCGCGGGTTCGGCGGCCTCCGAACCAAACAAGTCTGTCAACTGGGCGACGGCGTCACGAAGAAGTTGCCTTTCATCGATGCGCTGCCCGCCTCGACCAGGTGCAACAAAACCAAACAGGGCAGCTTCTCCAGCCGCCCCTTCGTCGGCGCTGGCATCATGAAGTTCAAAAAGCGGGCCGCGATGACTTATTGCATCCCCTGAAAGTCCTGCCTGGCGCCAGAAGGCCCTCTCGTAGATTGCCACAATCTTCGCGTGACCGGCCATCCATGTCGGTACATTGGTCATCGAAGAGATGACTTCGGCAGGAAGCGCGGGAGAAAAATCAACGCCCATTGAGGCGAGACGCGGCGGCAGCGCCAGCACAGCCCGATCTGCGGTCTTCGTATACGGGCCGGATGAATTTTCGCCGGACACCCGAAGTCCGGCTTGAAGCGCTTCGATACGCGTGGCGGAATGCTCCAGGTGAAGGGTCTCTTGCGGCAGTCTTGCCGCCAGATGTTCGGTGAGTTGCGCGAGACCGCCTGGTATTCGCAGCGCATCGCCCATCGTTGCGAACTCGAGATCGCGCCGTACATGGCCATTCTGGTCCTGAAACACGAGATTGCCCGCCGAATGCTGTCGCATCAGTGACAATCCGAGTTCCGACGTGAGGTTGAGCATTCGCCTGTTGTGCGGCCAGATCCATGCTGGCCCCAAATCGTAGCGCAAATTGCCCCCGGCTTGTCCCGGCAGGGAAACAATTCGTCCTCCGACCCGGTTCCTTGCTTCGAGGAGCGTGACGTCGTGTCCTTCGTCTGACAGCAACCGGCCAACGGCAAGGCCGCTCAATCCGGCTCCGACAATCAAGATCTTCTGTTTCTTGCCTGTCACCTGCATGCCTTTCTGTCACTCAGGACCCAGGAGCCGAGACATGGTCCAGGTGACCGGTCTTGATCCAGATACGTGCACCCTCCGGACCCGCCTCAAGCTGGACATGCTCCTGCACCGGCCGGCGAAGCCACGACCAGGGTGCCAGCCATTCGCCGTCTACCGAAACGGTTCCAGACAGAACCAGCAACTCTGCACCACCCGGTGCCTCCACCTGTGCCTTTGTCCCCGCGGCCCAGGTCTCGATCCTGACTGTCTCACGCGCGTCTTCAAAAAGGGGAGAAACACCGACACCAGGCCGGGCCGCATCCGAAACCGTTCCGAGCTTGTTGGTATCGATGCGAACGTGACTGCGATCATCCGGATCGAACTGCCATAGCTTGACGAAAATCACTGCGCCTTGCGGAGCGCTCGGCGTGTGTCTCGAGCCGGGAGGATTGCGGATATAGGAGCCCGCTGGAAATGCACCGTGCTCATCCTCGAACACACCTTCCAGCACAATGAATTCTTCGCCACCATCGTGCATATGCGCCGAGAAGGCGCTGCCTTGCGCATAGCGCACGAATGTCGTCGCCCTTGCCACCTCATCCCCGATCCGGTCGAGCATCATTCGTTCAACACCCGGCATGGGTGACGCCACCCAGTTGTGATCTTTCGGTGTGATCCGGACACTGCGATCGAATTCGGCGTTCACTTCCATGGTTCTTCTCCAGCAGGCTTTGTCTTGACGCTGCTGCATCAACTACCCGGTAAAAAATCCTGGCCGCCGCTGCAGTTAAGGCAATCAAATCTATCTATTGATAGATAGATGAAACCATTCCTCTTGTACTACAATTCACGAAAGCGTGATCCCGTGGACACCCTCTCCGGTTCGCGACGGCTCACTGACTCTCTGACAGACCAGGCCTTGACGCACATCAACGCATAATCGGCCGCAATCCTCCACCATACTTTCCAACATTTGAAACTAGTGAGAGGCAGGAATGGCCGTAGCTGATTGGGAAAAGTTCATCACCCAGACCGATGGCCGGATGGCGGAAGTCCGGAAAGGTGCACCTGATACTGCAGAGGGTTTTGCAGCCCTTGCAGCCGGCGCGATGAAGGACGGTGCGCTTGATGCAAAGACCAAGGAACTTATTGCGCTGGCAATCGGCATCACCGCCCGCTGCGATGGATGCCTTGCCTACCATGCCCGCGCTTCCGCACGTCTTGGGGCCAGCCGGGAGGAGATTCTGGAAGTCATCGGTGTTGCAATCTATATGGGCGGCGGCCCATCAATGATCTATGGATCGGAAGCCCTTGCTGCTTTCGACGGCCTGACTGCATCAGACTGAAGCAACTGCCCCGAATACGAGAGACACCATGACCGCCACACTTAGCGGGACCCTGAGCCTGGGAAACCAGGCGGGAGCCTCACCGCGCCGCGTCGCCTGAAGGTCAAGAAAAAGAACCAGTGCAAATGCTGTCAAAAGCACCAGCAGCCCCCATAACACAGGCAGGAGCAAGGCGCCCCATCCGACAAGTGACGGAAGCACACTGAGACCGAGACGTCTGGTCTGGACATCGGTCGGATCTGCAGATCCTGTTGCAAGACCCCACTGGATACCGCCGAGGAAGGACAGAATCACTGCTCCATAGCAGACCATCACCTGAGCCGCCCATGACGCTCCGGGTTCCGGGCCGAGCAGTGCAAGCAGTGCACAAGCAAGGAATGGAACAACACCAGCACCGCCGAGCCATATTGCCGGGGACGGGACGAAGGCGCCGTTGGAAGTGCATTGCGATGCGGCGGTTTGCGAATTCATCGGTTGTATTCTCCACTGGTCAGACCACCGCACGGCATTTCCGGTATTTCATCTTCCGGCGCAAAAACTCGAACAACGAACCCGGTTCCCGGGCTTGCAGATGGCGAGCAGCTTCGCTGAGGCGTGCGATATACGTGAAACGTGGCTCCCGGATCTTCGACAACACCCGATCATTGCATTAGACACTGCAATTGAGCGGCCGTTGTTCCGCTCTCCGCAATATGGCTTCATTCCGCTCATAAAAGTGTGATTGGCCTTAGAGACAATCTCCGAATGAAACTGCCCGCCATTAATGATCATTCTATCTGGAGACGAACATGCTGAATGTTGCTTTCAAATCACTCCTCCTCGCGCTGTTTCTCACGTCGTCGGCCATGGTCGCAAAAGCCGCCGACACCGATCTTGTGAAAGTTCCGAGCCCGCACTCGGTCAAACAGACCGCCGACAATCTCGTTGCCGCGGTTGAAAAGGCAGGGGCGAAGGTTTTTGCGCGTGTTGACCATGCTGCCGGCGGAAAAAGCGTCGATATGGAAATTCCGGCAAACCAGGTTGTAATCTTCGGCAATCCGAAACTAGGAACACCGGTGATCCGGGACGCCCCCGAAGCCGGCCTCGACCTGCCGATTCGCGTGGCGATCATCGAAACCGACAACGGCACGATCCTCGTTTACCACGCTCCTGCGTCCCTTGCAGCGGCACATGGCCTACCGGCCGACCACCCCAGCATCGGCAAGATGACCGGTGCTCTGAAAAATCTGACCGCGAAAGCGTCAGAGTAAGCCACCGGCCAATAGCTCCGGCTCATGAGACCGCTGCGGTATCGGTGGAAGATCGCTGATCAAGAACACCGATGCCGCCGCTTCGCATGATCGCGCCTCATGCGCCGCGTCCATTTAGGTTGACCGGAACAAACGTCTGAAATCTGCTTGGGTGTCGCAGGTCTGTCCCGAGACCTCGGGTGGGTTTCGCGCGCCAAAAATCCATAAACGACCCGACGCTCTATTCGCTCAGAACCGCTTCAAAGCCTTCGAATTTGGGGTGACCTGCATATAGGTGCCTGTTCCCGCCCGCGTTCTTGTGGGCTTCGCGAAAGTGCTCCGACTTTGTCCAGTTGACGAAATCCTCTCGGTTGCTCCAGATCGTGTGGGTGGCGTAAAGGGTCGTTCCGGCGTCTTCGTCGAAAGCCCCTTTCAGCAAATGAAACTTTTGAAAACCAGGCACATCGGACAGTCTGGATTCGCGTTCCCGCCACACTGTTTCAAAAGCCTCCTCCTGGCCTTTCAGAATAGAGAACCGGTTCATCGCCAAATACATGATCTGCTCCAGACAAGTCTTTTCTCACCTGCCGCGGGACAGGGACCGCTCATAACCTGATGTAGATGTTCAAGTTTTTCAAGGCGTTTTGGTATTCTTTCCCTCAGCCAGGAAAAACAGCACGGGCTTACAACGAACTTCTTCACGCGACTGTGATCAGCAATTCAGCATGATGAACAAACCATTCCGGCGACCAACCGTAAACATCCGCGATGGGGCGCAAGTAGGGAGCGCAAAAAAATGCCTACAAACACGATCCTCGATATTGCAAGTGGAAGTTCCGATTTTGAAATTCTGACGGCGGCACTCGGTGCCTTTCCGGATCTCGCGAATGCGGCAGGCGACAAGAACGCAAGCCTCACTGTGTTCGCGCCAACCGACCAGGCGTTTCTGAATCTGGCGAATGCGCTCGATCCAAGCGTGGGCTCGGACGAATCCAAAGTCGTGCCGGCACTGATTGCCGCTTCGGAGCTGCTTTCACCTTCAGACGATCCAACCTCCTTCCTAAAGTCGGTTCTGACCTATCATATCGCCGGGGATGCTCTGGATGGCAGCGCCGTTGCGGGTTCCAATACCGTTGAAACCCTCTCGGGCGAAACAATCAAGCCGGACAGCTCACACGGTGGCCTCTCGCTTGGCGACAAGGACCCCGGCTTTGCCGATCCCGCGGTGACCAACCCGGCTGGTTCGGAGAACGGCATTGTCGCAGAAAACGGCATCATTCATGTCATCGACAATGTCCTTCTGCCCTATGACATTACCTTCGCCAAGGGCGGGTTCCTGTTTACAGGACGTGGCCCTGACGCGGTCATCGGTTCAGATCACTTCGACTTCATCTCTCTTGGCAAAGGTGACGACATCGCCAACGGACTTGGCGGACATGACATCATTTTCGGTGGACGCGGATCGGACCTGGTCAAGGGTGGTGACGGCAACGACTACCTGTTCGGCGGTCGTGGTAAGGACACGCTGGAAGGGGGCGCTGACAACGACTACCTGAATGGTGGACGCGGCAAGGATATTCTGGTCGGGGAGGAAGGGAACGATTTCCTGGTCGGCGGCCGTTCCGCCGACAGTTTCGTCTTCAATCCTTTCCGTGAAGGAGAAGGCCACGACGTGGTTGCGGACTTCAACGCCAAGCGCGATAAGCTGGTGCTCGATCTGAGGGACGGCGATCCGGTCGTTCTGGATGCGATCGCCGCAACCGGTGATCCGGGACTTCAATTCACCGACCTTCTTGAATTCGATACCGATCCCGTCGCAGATGGCCTGCAAGCCGCCGTATCCCTCGGCGCTTCCGGAGATGGCGATCTGCTGATCACCCATCTGACGGGAACGATCGAACTCAACGGGATCCCCTCCGGTGTCGACCCGGCAGCTCTTCTGCCGGCGATCGAGTTCCTCGTGAACGACGATCCTTTCAGCGTCTGAGAAATGCACCGCTGAATGTCCGGTACGTTTTTTTGGCATCGGCCGGCCTCAACAGAACCGGCCGATGCAAGCTCTCAACGCTTTTTCAGCGCCTGTGTGCAGCAGCGTTTGCGCCGTCAACGGCACCGGCACCGGAAAAGTGATCGCGCTGGAATGCCGCACACCCGCAATTCGCAATGAGGTATTGCACGCTGTAGCATCAGGAACCGGCACCCGGTCCGGAAGGCATTTTCCCGAAGGAAGACCAACCATGTTGTCGCGACCTGGCAAGCTGTCCGATCCGCTCGCATTTGCAGCCGGATTTGCGGTTCTGTTCGGAGTTCTGACAATCCTGTCCGGCGGCACCGCTCTGTTTTCGAGTGAAGACATCCGTTCGAATTTCGGAGATGTGGTTCAGACTGTCCTGTGGTTCAACTTTGTTTCGGGGTTCTGGTATGTACTTACAGGCCTTGGGCTTTGGGCGCACAGATACTGGGCAGTTCAGTCTTCTGTCCTGCTGTTGCTGGCGATCCTGGCGGTTTTCGCGTATCTCGGCGTGCATATTCTGGATGGTGGAGCCTTCGAAATGCGCACCGTCGTGGCGATGACGTTTCGCACTTTCTGCTGGTCACTGATCAGCATGATGGCGGTCAAACTCATCCCACACCGTTGAAGCTTCCAATCCTTGCCGACGAATGAAGCCCTGCGGATCTTTCAAGGGACCCCGCGACTTCCCCTCAAGGAAACTGCAGCTGTCGCCACTCTCTGTCACCGATTTGAATTCCGGCTGCAGGGCAGAGGACAGGAGACCTTGTTCCGGCACCGGGAAAATCCGGCCACCGGACCAAAACCCTCTTACCTTCTCCCTAAGGTCGAGGCCCCTCTCCGACCCGGGCGCGTGGACGGGTACCAGCAGCAATTCCCACACAGAGGACAATCTCGTTCGCACGTGGTGCGTCGGCGAAGCAGAGCGTCATTGTGTCAATGAAATTGAACGCCCAGGCTTCGTCCTTGTGGCCAAGCGGCAGGTCGATCGTTGCACCTGCGGCGGCGACCTTCACATTGGAAGGCATCAGCGCCTTGCCGCCGCCAATTGCGGCACGAACGGGTTTGCCCAGTCCTGGATGCAAAAGCGCGGCACCATGTTCAGCGGCACCTCCAGTCCCGACGATTGCCGCCTTGCCGTAGCCGGTCGGCGCGCTGCCCAATCGTTCCATGATTTTTCCGGCAAGCCTTTCGCCGAGTTCCGCACCCATTTCAAACAGCACAGAAAGATCGTCTGCATCGGTATCGGCGAAAGGATTTTGCAGAACGGCGAGTGCCGCCATACGCTTCAAAGGATCGCAAGCCACTCCAAATTCATCGGTTTCGACGATCTCTTCGATCACAAGCGTCTTTCGAATGTTCATCCAATTCCCTTCCTCGATGTATCAGGTCCGTCTCTCTGTCGCACAAATCGGAACAACAGTGCGGCGGGAACAACGAGCGCAAACAGGACCATACCGAAGGCAAGCGCAGCCCCTGCGGTTCCTGCCGACTCATAGATCCATCCGGCGACAGGCGGCCCAACTGCCATGATCGCGTAGTAAACCGTGAAAAAGACGCCCATGCCAAACGCCCGCCGCGCGGGTGGGACCGCTTCGCCGGCAAGTGCCATGATGACACCGGCGGGCGCCATGCCGACAAGCCCGAAGAGGAGACTTGCAGCGAGCCCGGCACCGGACGTGCCAACCAGCCATAAAGCTGCAACGGCACTCGCCATGCAGACGATCAGAATGAGATCACGATGCCCGAAGCGGTCGACGACCTGACCGCAAATCGCGCCCGAGACGATCATGATCCAGCTGGCGATGCTCACCAGCGCCGCGGCCTGCAGCGGAGAATGGCCAAGCTCTTCCAGCATCCGAGGTCCAAAGGAGAGGTAGGCAACATAACCGGCGTTGAAGACCCCCCACGCTGTTCCCGCGAGCAGGACCAGCTGCAATTCCCGACCGTTCAACCTGCCGGAGCTGCGGCCAGTTGCGACGGTCCGTTCCGGTGGCGGCCGATAAAAGGCCAGGACGCCGACCGCAGCAAGCCCGCAATACATGGAGGCTGCAAAAAACGGCACGCGCCAGTCAAAGAGATCGGCCAGAAAGACATGTCCCACCTGCCCCATGGCAATACCGAAAGGCCAACTCATGACAAGGATACTCATCGCGGTTGAAATTTCCCGGCCTTCGAACCAGTCGGCGATCATCTTGGTGAAGTAGAGTGTCGCAAACAGAAAGCCTGCTCCGGCAAGCAACCTGCCAACACCGATTGTGACAGGTCCCTGTCCAAGCCCGCTTACGAGGCCACCGAGGGCGAGCGCGCCCAGGCCGGAGACCGCAAGCATTCGGTCGGAGAGAAACCGCCCCGATGCCCCGGCCGGTAAGGCCAGCAACAGGCCAGGGGCCATGAAAAGACCAATCAGTATCCCGACTTCCGAATAGTCCAGTTCAAATGCCGTGACGAGGTCGCCACCTACGGATACGGCCGTTTGAAACTGAAATCCGAGGGCAATGCGCGCGAAGAACAGCAGCGCCAGCATTCGCCAACGCATCACACCGCCCCTGTCACGTGAGCGGAACCTGTGTTCTTCGCGATAAATTCGCGCCGGCGGGCATGGTACCGGTCCGTTGAAACCCTTTGTCTGGTCATTGCATTTCCCCTCGCTACCCAAGCTTAGGGACGTCTCGCAAGCCGCGGTATCGTGCAGATGCAGTATATTGTCCGGCACCTTGCTGTATTCGGCTACACTACATGCGGTATTGCTGCCACATTGGAGTGACGCAGGATGAGCAGAAAAATGTCGGAGGCGTTGTTGCGTGCAGCCTGAAAAGAGTTTGAGCCCGCGCGAACTGGAAATCGCCCGTTGCTATGCGCATGGGGAAACCTATCACGCGATTGCCGAACGGCTGCATATTGCACCCTCAACCGTGCGAACGCATCTGGCCGCGATCTACCGAAAACTGGAAGTTTCCTCCAAGCTGGAATTGCATTCGCGCCTTGAAGGCAAAGGCCGGCAACAAATGAACCAGAGCGACCATGCAGCAGTGATTTCCGAACTGGCACTCAGCCTGGAAGAAGCAATCGGGCGGGAGAAGGCGCTCAGCGAGGTGCTGAGGATCATCAGCAGGTCGCGCGGTGACATTGACGATGTGATGGCCGCAATCCTGGGTCACGCCCTGATACTATGCGATGCGGAATTCGGCATACTCTTCGAATATCGCCGCAACAGACGGTTCTCGGCCAGGTTCTCGCGGGGCATTCCCGCAGAGTTCAAGGACTGGCTTGAGGCGCAAGGTGTGTTTGCCGTGAGTGCGGAAACCGGACTGGGACGAATGGAAACGGTGCAGGACATCATCAACATTGTGGATGTCCGCTCGGAAGAGCTTTATCGCACGGAAGATCCATTGCGTGCCGCAACAGCTGATCTTGGCGGCGCCCGATCTTTCGTTGCCATTCCGATGCTCTCCGGCGACAGCCTGGTCGGCGCCTTCACAATCTACAGGCAGCAGGTCAGACCCTTCAATGCGCAGGTGACGGCACTTGCCCAGACCTTTGCCGATCAGAGTGTCATTGCACTCGACAATGCACGCATGATCAGCGAATTGAGGGCTGTTGCCCAGGTGGAGTGACCCACTCTATCGTGGACCTCCAGTGACTCTCATCAGACGCTTTCCTGCAGGTTGGCATATGTCAGCCCGGCGATGACACCGCGCAGTTCCGCAAGTCCCTTCAGCCTGCCGATCGCGGGATAGCCGGGTTGTGCCCGGCGAGACAGATCATCGAGAATGTCCTGTCCATGATCAGGTCGGAAGGGAATGGAATTGTCTTCGCGCCCTTCCGAAGTCCGGCGTTTTTCCTCATCAAGGACCGCTGCAATCAAGGCGGGCATATCGACACTTCCCGCCAGATGTTCCGCCTCGTGAAACGAACCGATTGTTTCGTCATGTTCCAGAGCAACGTTGCGCAGGTGCAGGAAATGTACGTGAGCGCCAAGCCGGCGCATGATGCCGGGAAGATCGTTGTCTCCACGCGCACCAAGTGAACCCGAGCAGAGTGTTATTCCATTTGCCGGCAAATCAACTGCCGCAACGAGCCGTGCGTAGTCGGCCTCGGTCGACATGATGCGCGGCAGACCCATAAGACTGAACGGCGGATCGTCCGGATGGCAGCAGAGTCTCAATCCCAGAGATTGCGCATGCGGGACGACCTGTTCCAGGAAGTCCGACTGGTGCCGACAGAGGGCGGAATGATCATAGGGTTTGTAGGCCTCAAGGTGGCCGCGAATATCTTCCAGCGTCAATTCGTCGTTTCCACCCGGCAAGCCGCAGATGATATTGCGCACGAGCGCTTGCTTGGCACCATCATCTGCATCCATGAAACGTTGCCGCGCCACCTCGATCACCTCGGCAGGGAAACTGTCTTCCGCGCCAGGGCGCTTCAACAGGTATAGATCGAACATGGCAAAATCGATCAGGTCGAAACGCATGCAGGTGGCCTTGGTCGGCACGGCGTAGGCAAGATCCGTCCGTGTCCAGTCAAGGAGCGGCATGAAATTGTAACAGACGGTTCGAATGCCCGCTTCTGCGAGATGAGTGAGGCTGGTCTTGTAGGCTTCGACATGATCCCGCCAGGGTCCGGTCTGTCGTTTGATGTCTTCCGATACCGGCAGGCTTTCCACCACTTCCCACTCCAGGGATACAGGCAAATGCGCACCCTGTTCACGGATCAGGGCCTGGCGCGCGGCGATTTCCCCGGGCGTCCAGACATCTCCCACCGCAACATGGTGCAAAGAGGTGACCACGCCGCCTGCCCCCGCCTGGGCGACGTCGTCCAGTGAAACCTGATCCGCCGGACCGAACCATCTCCATGTCTCGCGCAACCCTGCTCCCTCCTGTAGCCTTGAATAAGTATGTGACTCATTTTTTGAATGCTTCACCGCCACTTGTCAAATTTTTGTTGACTAGTATGGCAGTATGGTAGATAACGACGCTGGGAGGACTTCTCGTGTTGAACGAAGTCGTAATCGATACGTGGCTTGACGATACCGTTGCGATCGCACCGCAAGTGCGTCGCATCATGCGTGAGCGCATCGTCAAGAATGACCTCCCGCCGGGCAGCAAGCTGTCCGAGGCAGAGATCGCCAAGAGCTATGGCATCAGCCGGCAACCGGTCCGCGAAGCTTTCATCAAACTGGCCGAGGAGGGGCTTCTCCTGATCCGGCCACAACGCAGCACACTTGTCACCAAGATCGACTACCCGACCGTCCTGCAATCGCGGTTCGTTCGGGAAGCGGTCGAGGCCGACATCGTGCGGTTGCTCGCACAGGATCCGCAGCCGGCGCTGGTTCAGGAATTGCGGTCGCAATTACGGAACCAGGCCAAGATCGGCAAGACGTCCTCCGCGGACTTCATCAATGAAGACGAGATATTCCACCGCACCCTTGCAGAGGCTGCCGGAAAGGACGTTGCGTGGCAATTCGTGGAAGGGCTGAAGAGCCAGATGGACCGGGTCAGGTTCCTGAGCTTCGAACTCTTTCCAATCGCCACGCTGATCAAACAGCACACGGCCATTGTCGATCAGATCGAAGCAGGCAACCCGGACACAGCCTCCCGGGCGATGCGTGAACATCTGAACGAGATCCTCAAAACTCTGCCCCAGATCATTCAGAGAAATCAGATCTATTTTGATCGCTGCGAGGATCTGGCGACTGATGGATCACCATTCAACAGGGAGTGACGGAACATGGCATTCAGATTTAGGACTTTCCTCGCGGCATGCGTCGTATCGCAGTTCGCTGCAGGGGCTGCAATGGCGCAGGAAACGACATTGAAGTTGGGTCACCTGGCAAACGAGCAGAATGCCTGGCACAAGGCAGCGGTCAAATTCGGTGAAGAGCTTTCGACACTGACCGATGGGCGGATCGCAGTCGAGGTCTATCCGAACGAGTCGCTCGGCAAGGAAATCGACCTGATCAATGGCATGCAGCTTGGCACGGTCGACATGACAATCACCGGCGAAAGCCTGCAGAACTGGGCTCCGATGGCAGCGCTTCTCGCAGTCCCATACGCTTATGCGTCGACCGAGCACATGGACGAAATCGCCTCCGGCGATATCGGCGACCAGATCAAGGCACAAATTGTCGAAAAAGCGCAGATCAGGCCAATTGCCTATTTCGCGCGCGGACCACGCAATCTCACGTCAAACCGGGCCATCCCGTCTCCGGATCAGCTTGAGAGCCTGAAGATGCGCGTTCCCAATGTGCCACTCTTCGTTGACGTTTGGAAAGCACTTGGGGCCGCGCCGACACCCATGGCCTTTTCGGAAGTGTTCACAAGCTTGCAGAACGGCACCATCGGGGCTCAGGAAAACCCGCTTGCCCTGATCCGTTCGGCGAATTTCAACGAGGTCCAGTCACATGTGAACCTGACCCAGCACGTCAGATCCTGGATCTACCTGACGATTGCTGAATCGACCTGGCAAAACCTCAGCCCCGAAGACCAGGCAAGCGTTCTTGAAGCGGCGAAACGCGCCCAGGCTTTTGAACGAGGCCTTCTTGAGGCCAGTCTCGCAGAAGACCGTGCCTATCTGGAAGACAAGGGAATGACCTTTGTCGAGGTCGATGGAGCAGCCTATGCAGCAGCGGCGAAGGACGCAGTTCTGGCGAACGTAAACGACGAGGTCAAACCGATCGTGGAAGATCTCTTCAACAGTCAGAAGTAGTCCCTCCCCAACTTGCCTGCCGCCGGGATTACCTGGCGGCGGGTCTTTATCCAGGTCAATTCATGAAGGTCATTCTCAAAGTCCATCGAAGCCTCGAGCTTCTCTGCCGTATCGGGGTTTTTGTTGCCTTCATGGTTCTGATCCTGGCGGTGCTCACCCAGGTGCTGGGGCGAACGATCGGCGACTCTCCCGTCTGGACAGAAGAACTTACCCGGTTTGCGCTGATCTACATGACGGCACTTGGTGTCGGGTTGGGTCTGATGAGCGGAGACCTGGTGAATGTCGACATCGTCTGCGACACCCTCCCCGATCCCTGGCCGCGTATTCTTCGCCTGGTCGCCTCTCTGGCAACGGCGTTTCTTGCGGCCATCTTGCTGCCCGGTGCCTGGAAATACGTGCAAATCGGGTTACTCCAGAAATCTCCGGCAATGGGCCTACAGATGTCCTTTATCCATTTCAGCGTCTTTCTTCTTTTTCTTCTCCTGCTTGCCTTTGCAATGGTTCGAGCCGTTCTGACGCTGTTGTCGGCTGATGAAGCTGACATGAAACGGGAGACCTGAGCGTGGAGGTCTTTGTTCTGTTTGCCGTTTTCGTGGGATCGCTCGTGATCGGCATCCCCGTTGCCATTGCTCTCGGCCTTTCGTCCCTAAGCTATCTGCTGGTCTCCGGCATTCCGCTGGTCGTCATCCCGCAAAAGGTCTACGCGGGGATCGATGTCTTTGTCCTTCTGAGCATTCCGGGATTCATTCTGGCCGGAAACCTGATGAACAATGGCGGCATCACCGAGCGCATCATCCGGTTTGCGAATGCTCTGGTCGGCTGGGTCCGGGGTGGACTCGGCCTGACCAATATCGGCGCCTCCATGCTCTTCGGCGGCATCACCGGAACGGCCGTCGCGGATGCTGCCTCCATAGGTGGCGTCATGATACCGGGCATGAAAAAAGCCGGTTATCCGGCCGACTTTTCCGCAGCCGTCACCGCCGCCTCCTCCACGGTCGGCCCGATCATTCCACCGAGTGTCCCGATGATCATCGTCGGCGCGCTCAGCGGCATTTCTGTTGGCCAGATGTTCATGGCAGGCGCCGTTCCGGGTCTTTTGATGGGTCTTGCGATGATGATCACCTGCTACGTGATCGCACGCCGGAAAAACTTTCCCCGCGAACCCTGGCGCGGCGCAAGCGAACTCGTGCGCGCCCTGGGAAGCGCTTTCTGGGCGATCGCCATGACCGGCATCATCATCTACGGGCTTCTGAGCGGCATCGCCACACCCACCGAAACCGCAGTTGTCGCCAGTGTTTACGCCTTCATTGTCGGAGCGTTCGTCTACCGCGAACTGCCGCTGAAGAAAGTGCCGAAGATCATCGTGGACAGCGCCGTATCGGCAGCCTCGATCCTGGCTCTTGTCGGACTGGCGAATGTTTTCGGCTGGATCCTCGTCTCGGAACGGATACCTCAGGCGATCGCCAGCGCCGTGTTGACGATTACCGACAATCCCATTCTCGTTATCCTGATCATCAACCTGCTTCTGCTCTTTGTCGGCATGTTCATGGAAACGATCGCCGCGTTGATCATCCTCTTCGTGCCCCTGCTTTCTCTCGCGCAGGCAGTTGGTATTGAACCCCTGCATTTTGCTACATTCGCGGTGCTCAACCTGATGATCGGACTGACGACACCACCGGTCGGAGTTTGCCTGTTTGTCTGTGCCGGCATCGCCCGGCTGCCGCTGACACCGGTGGTCAAGGCAATCCTTCCCTTCCTTTTGAGCAATATCATCGTTCTCTTGCTGGTGTCGTTCATCCCGGCCCTGGCAACCTGGTTGCCGAACCTCATCTTCCAATAGGATCCACCATGATGTCTCGCGCCTGTGTCCTGCATGGAATCCGTGACCTGAGGCTTGAAAAGCATCCTGAACCGCAATTGGGACCTGGAGAAATAAAGGTCGACATTCTTGCCGGTGGTATCTGCGGCTCAGACCTGCACTACTACCATGATGGCGGCTTCGGCCCTGTGCGTGTGAAAGAGCCTATCGCCATGGGCCATGAGGCGGCTGGTCGTGTCGTTGCGGTCGGTGAAGGTGCCGGTGCGGTTCAACATGGCGACCTTGTTGCCATCAATCCAAGCCAACCATGCGGGAGCTGCAAGTTCTGCAAGGCCGGTGAAGAGGTTCATTGCCTTGAAATGCGGTTCATGGGATCGGCCTACCGACTTCCGCACGAACAAGGCCTCTTTCGCGAACGGGTTGTCGTTCCTGCGCGCCAGGCATTCCGTTACCGGAACAAGGTTTCGGCCCGCAAGGCCGCCTGCGCAGAACCTCTGGCAGTTTGCCTGCATGCCCGCGCGCAGGCGCCCGACCTCAAGGGTCAACGGGTTCTTGTAACAGGAGCGGGACCGATCGGCGCGTTGTGCGTTGCCGCGGCGAAAGACGCAGATGCCTCCGAAATTGCCGTCACGGATTTGCAGGCAATGCCACTTGCCGTGGCAAGACAAATGGGTGCGAACGAAACCATTGACCTGAGCACTGATCCTGATGGCCTTGCTCCATACAAGACCGACAAGGGACAGTTCGACGTCGCGTTTGAATGTTCAGCGTCGGCGGCTGCGATCAAGGACGCTCTGCTCAGCCTGCGGCCGCGGGGAACGCTCGTAACCGTCGGAGTTGCGGGAGACACGCCCATGCCGCTCAACCTGATTGTCAGCAAGGAGATAACGGTCAAGGGAACACACCGGTTTCACGCGGAATTCGCGGCTGCAGTCAAGGCAATCGATGAGGGAACAATTGACGTTGGACCGATCATCAGCCCTTCCTACCCGCTTGAACAGGCGGCCGAAGCATTTGACCATGCCGGTGACAGGGCGCGTGCCATGAAGGTCCATATCGTGTTCAATGGATACAGCGCGGATTAGGTCGCTAAACCTGCCGCTGCTCGCAGGTCCGGGCGGCTCCAGATTGCCACATACCCGGCACATTCTCTCCGGTGTGCTTCCCGAACGTGTTTGCAGGGAACTGTCAGCCGGTGGTGGTTTTCCGTTGCCTCAAGGAGACGCCGCTCACCTCAATCTGTTGCGGCAGATCCGGATCCACCAGTCGCTGCATCAGAAGGTTCAGCGTAATATCGCAAAGATCCTTGCGGCTTTGAACGATCGTGGTCAGGTCATATGACTTCCAGGATGCCTGGACTATGTCGTCGTAGCCAATCACCTGCATATCTTCCGGCACCCTGATGCCGTGTTCATGGCGCAACCCGTCGAGGACGCCCAGTGCAAGATAGTCGGCTGTACAGAAGACTCCGTCGATTTCGCTCTTCACGCGGTTGACGTAAGCGGATGCTGCCAGACCACCGTCATAGGATTGAGCTCCCCAGGCGATGCGAACCACCGGGAAGCCTGCATCATTGGCTGCCTGTTCGAACGCGAGCGCCCGACCGTTCACAGAGTAAGACGACCGCTCCGGTGTCACGACAGCGAGCTTCCGGCAACCGCACGAGATGAGATGATCGAATGCCAACCGTCCACCAGCCTCGAAGTCGGTCACCACGCGATCGACCGGGGCACCCGGATCACGCTTGTTGACCACGACAAGCGGCACGCCGTTTTCAAGGCATTCGCGGCAGATTTCTTCAGGTGGCGTGTCGGACGTCACGATGACACCGGCAACGCTGTATTGAAGCAGAGAGCCGATAAGATCGGCGACGTCGGTCGACGGGTCTCCCCTTAGAAGAATGGGGCGCAGTCCCATTTCCAGAAGGCCTTGCGACAAGAGATCGATCTGCTCCCCCCTGAAGGGGTTGTCCAGATCCGCGGCGACCACACCGACCAGATCGGATTTCTGCTTGTGCAACGAGCGCGCAAGAACATTGACCCGATAGCCGAGTTCTGTCGCGGCCCTGGTCACTTTTTCTCGTGTTTCCTCAGAGACGCTGGCACCGTCGGTGAAGGTTCGCGACACGGCGGAACGTGAAACGCCGGCGAGCCGGGCAACATCGAAGGAATTGACCTGTTTCTTCGAACTCCCTCGATCAGCCATCGCTTGTTCCGTCCTTTTCCGATTGAATGAACATCTTCCGGACAAGAAACGGCTCATTCACGTTGAGAAGATCCGGTTGAAGCTGAGCAAGCTCCGAGAGGACGTTAAGGTCGTCACCCATATAGGCAAGCATTACCTTGCGCCCGGCAGCCCGAACCGCTGCAACATCCCCAGGGTTCGCGTTCCGGGCATTGAATTCGACGATATCGGCGTCATAAGCCGACAGGCAGTCCTCCAGCGTCTCATAATCCTCCGGCCGAACCATGAGGCGTGCGTTCGGGTAGGCTTTGCGGATTTGCATCATTCGGCTCTGATCGAACGACCAGAAGAAAACCTGTTCGTGCGACAGCTTGCCGAGAACCTCCCCGGCCGTCTTCATGGCGTCAGCCTGCTTGATCTCGACATAGAGTTTCCGGTTGCCTTTCGCAGCAAGCAACACGAACTCCGAAAGCGTGGGTAGTCGTATTCCCTTGAAAAAGGCATCGAACCAATTGCCGGCATCCAGCTTTTGCAGCTCACGCAGGTTGCGGCCTGCCAGTGGCCCCGTCCCGGTCGTCGTGCGCTCGAGGGTTTCATCGTGGTGGAGGACCAGTTGCCCGTCGGCCGTTTCGCGTACATCAATCTCCACATAGTCGAAGCCGCCATCCCAGGCTGTCCTGGCACTGGCACCCGTGTTTTCAGGGGCAATCCTGCAAGCCCCCCGGTGGCAAACGATTTCAGGAACATGCAAAGGACCGGATGAGTAAGGACGGACCATTTCCGGCTTGTCGGAACAAATACCAAGTATGGGCATCTGAACCAGCTCGGCCAGCACATCTGCTCGTTCTTCATGCCAGGTCACGACAGGCAGCCCGAGCGAATTTGCTTTCCGGAAGAATGTATCGTCAAGAAGCCTGTCCGGCCTGTCGCTCGCATGCTCCCAGCACGGGTGAACAAGCTCTGCCCCGCATGCGCTGGCAATTGCGAACGGATCACGGCCGGGACCGACGAGGATCGAGACCGGATACGGACAACCGCCTGCGATCAATTCAGCGCAGTATTCTGGTGTGTTGGCACCGACAATGACCCGTTCGATCCGGTTTTCAACGAGGTTTTCGATCGCCAGGGAAGCGGCATGACCCTCTTTTGCATCCAGATAAATTCCCGCGCCCAGTTCCGCGGCCAACCTGGCCACCTGGGAAAACGCGGGGGCCTGGCGTCCCGCAAGGGCCGTCATTTCAAAGAGCTCTTCCGCGCTCACATCACAAAGCAATCTGTCAACGCCGCATGTCTTTCTCAGATCCTCGTCGTGGAACGCGACCGGTACGCCATCCTTTGTCAGGCGGACGTCGACTTCCCACATGTCTGCACCAAGCTCATGTGCAACCCTGAAAGCACGCATCGTGTTGTCAAAGGCATGGGCGCTGGCTCCGCGATGCGCGATCACCAGAGGCCCGTCGCAGCGGTCTCGAACCCAGGTCTTTCCAGGCAGAAAGGATGTCATCGGAGACCCTTCAAAGCCTGTTGCCGGCAGCATCGAAGGCCAGAATCCGGTCTCCGGCGATCCCCCAGTTCACGTTGTCCCCCAATTTGAAACTGCCACCTTGCGACTGGATCGACCGCAGCACCGAGCCGTTTTCCAGCGTAACGTCATAAAGCTCTTCGCGGCCTTGCGTTTCCACGAAGCTGATCCTGCCTTTGATCTTTAGATCATTATCGGGCTGGAAAAATTCCGGCCGAATTCCAAAACGGACCGCAGCGCCGTGATCCGGCAGGTTGATTGCGGCAGGAACGGGAAGCGTAACTTCGGAATTGGCCAGGCGCATTCCCCCCTCCGCTGCAACACCTTCCAGAAAGGCAATCGGTGGATTGCCAAGGAAACCAGCGACAAAATCCGAAGAAGGATCCTCATACATCTCCTTGGGAGACGATAGCTGCATGATTTTCCCCTGGTCCATGATCGCGATCCGGTCGCACATGGACATCGCCTCGACCTGGTCATGCGTGACAAGCACGGCCGTGATCCCCGTCTGTTGCTGGATACGGCGGATTTCGGACCGCATTTCAAGACGCAGCTTTGCATCCAGATTGGCAAGCGGCTCATCCAGCAGGAGAATGTCGGGCTCGCGCACCAGAGCACGCGCAAGAGCGACGCGCTGCTGCTGGCCTCCGGACAGCTCGGCAGGCTTGCGGTGGAGCAGTTCGCCAATATGAACGAGATCCGCAATATCCTTGACCTTCCGTTCAATGTCTGCCCGGGTATCCCTTCGCACCTTCAGCGGAAATGCGATGTTGTCGAAGACATTCATGTGCGGGTAAAGTGCGTAATTCTGAAACACGACGCCGACATTGCGCTGTTGTGAGGATATCCGGGTGACATCGCGCTCGCCAAACAAGAGCCGCCCCGAATTCATCCGGTGGATGCCGCAGATTGCAAAGAGCGTTGTCGACTTGCCGCAACCGGACGGACCAAGCAACGCCAGCATTTCCCCGCTATTGATCTCCAGGGACATGTCTTTGATCACGGTCGTGGTCCCGAATGCCTTGGTGAAATTTTCGATCGAGATACGCATCAGCCCTTCGTGCCTCCGCCATAGATGTTCATGAGTTTGTTCTGGAAAACCAGATAGATGATGATGACCGGCAGCGCGTAGAAAAGGCCGACAGCCTTGAAGAGATTGAAGTCCGCCTGCGTTCCACCATCGAGAAGCATGGTTGCCAGATACGTGGACAGCACCTGCGCATCGTTACCGGGTGCAAGCACCATCGGCAGGATGAACTCGGACCAGCCCGACAGAAACGAGAAAATCAAGATGGCCATCAGGCCTGGCTGAACCTGAGGCAGGATCAGTTTCCACCACACGGTGAACCGGCTCGCCCCATCCTGGACGCCGGCCATTTCGATCTCCCAGGGAACAGTGTCGTAGAAGCCCTTCATTACCCAGATGCCGAATGGCAATTCCAGCGCCGCCTTGACCACGATGACGCCGATCAGAGTGTTGTAGAGACCAAGCAACTGCAGGATCAGGAATATCGCGATGATCAGCGTGACGGTCGGAAAGGCGTGGAGCACGATCAAACCGCCGAGAAAAAACCCGCGCGCCGGGAACGCCAGACGTGACAGGGCATAACCGGCAGTAACCGAAATCGCGGTAACGGCAAGAGAGGTGAACAGGGCGAAATTGAAGGTGTTCAGCGTCACGCCCCAGATGCCCCAGCTGCCGTTGTCGAGATCGGTCCAGAGGAAACGGAAATGGTGCAGGGTGACACCGCTCGGAACCATGGTTCCGGGAACCTTTGTCGTAAACGCATCCACCAGCAGGAAGGTAAGCATGATCAGGAGCGGAGCGGAGAAGACAAAGAGCACCAGAAGAACTGGCCAGTTTCGGAAGTTCTGCCTCATGACTTTATCCCTCGATCCGCGGTTTTATGAGCAAGTTGCGGAAATTGAACAGCCGCAGATAGGCGAGGCTCGCCAGCAGCCCGATGACGACCAGGAGCAGGGCATAGGTCGCACCCAGCCCGTATTGCAGGTTGCCGCCGTAGTTGTTGAGGGCCGTATGAAACGCTGCCAGGGCCCATACCTCCGTGGCACCGCCCGGTCCCCCGTCAGTTGCAAGGTAGATGTATTCAAACGACGTCAGCAGCGACATGGTCTGATAGGACGTGATGAAAAGGATCGGCCAGCGGAGCTGCGGTAGAATGATGTGCCAGATCTGCTGCAGCCGATTGGCACCATCGACTTCCGAGGCGTAGAGCATGGAGGACGGGATCGCCCGGATGGCGGAGGAAAACACGATCATCCCCATCGAAGCACCGACAAATCCGTTGATCAGGACTATTGTCGTCCAGGCGTGGAACTCGGTGTCCAGCATCCAGTTCTTTGGCGCAACGCCGAAGCCGGACAGCACCGTGGAGATGAACCCTGTGTCCCAGGTGAACCAGCGCCACATCACGATGTAAAGCACCGGCGGAAGTATGCGCGGAAGAAACCAGATCGCCCGGAAAGTGGACGCTTGCCCCGCCGGCAAATAGAATGTTGCAATTGCCAGGAACAATCCGAAAAGCACGTTGAACGACAGGGTGAACACCACATAGATCCCGGTGTTCTTGGCGTATTGCCACGTGGATTCCAGTGAAAACAGGAAGCCGAAATTTTCTGCTGTCCAGACCCAACCGGTATAGGCGACCTTCGTGATCAATGGACGGTCGGCTTCCGGGATCTTTGCTTCCTCAAGTGCCGCTTCAAATGCGGGCAAGGTTGGGAAGCGCTCGTTCATCATGGATCGCTTGAACAGTTCGGCGGCGGCCTTGCGGTCCCGCGTTTTCCGGATCGGGTTTGAGCGTAGACCTTTCAGCGCGCGTTCGACGTCGCGTCGCTTGGCAAAGACCTCGCCGGTGTGCAATTTGCCAAATTCATCCGCAATCGGCTGACCAAAATCCGCAGCCAAGGCTTCCAGTCCCCTGGCATCCACCCGGTAACCGGCGCCTTCGATCTGATCCAGTGTCTTTGCAGGAAGCCCTGCATCCGCGAGCGCCCGCAATCCGCTGGCGTTGAGGACGTACTCGCCGCCCTTCACACCCGTTGCAGTGCTCATGTTGGTGAACGCAAAAAAGCCTGTCAGTACCACCGGCACCATGAAAAACAACAGGACGACGATGAGTGCAGGAGACAGAAAGGCCAAACCCAGCCAGCTCGAGCGTTGCATAAGATGCTCCCGTTTGAGGCCGGACAGGGCGGCAGCCGCCCCGTCCGCTTGCTGATTAGGTTATGGGCTTAGCGGACGATCAATTCGTCGCCGAGAGTGGCTTTCATTTGAACTTCAACCTCGGCAACCGCTTCGGCCGGAGTTTTTGTGCCGGTCCAGGCCGCTTCAAGTCCCTTGAACAATGCCTCCGAATACGCTCCGTAGTTGACGTGGTTCGGTTGAGAGTTCGCGTGGGCAAGCAGGCGATCAGTCGCTTCGTCAGCCCAGCGGTTGTTCGAATAGAGCTCGATGTTGGACTGCTGTCTTGAAATACCAAGGTGATTGGACTTGATCGCGTGCAGCGTATTGAGGCGCGGCTCGGAAGCAATCTTCACGAGATTGGCCGCAATTTCCTCTGCCTCGTCATCCGCATTGTCGGTGATGAGATAGACCAACGGGTGCGTAATTGTGTTGGCGCGACCATTTTCAGTGCCGGCCGGGATCAAGGAAAACTCGATCGTATTCCAGAAATCCTCGTTGCCTTCCTGGGCATAGCGTCCATAGTGCCACGTGCCGCCGTGCCAGATAGCGGCCTTGCCATTGGCGACCTCGTTGTACCATTGGCCCCAATCGGTTCCGAGATGGTTCTTCCGGGTGATTCCGGCATCAACGGCATCAACGAAAAACTGGTAGAATTCTTCCATCGCTTTCTTGTCGAGGACCAGCTTGCCGCTATCCGGATCAAGGAGCTCCCCGCCGAAAGACTGATAGAATTGCGCGTAGTCGGGACCGTTGGAAACGCGTGGGTAAAAGCCGTAGCCTTCCTCCACGACGCCCATGTCAACCGCCTTCTTGGCGTCTTCGAGAACGTTCTGCAGCGTGTATTCGCCAGCTTCAACCCTGGCCGGAATTGCAGCAATGTCTTCGTCGCTGTAGCCGATCTTTTTCAAGGTGTCTTTCCAGAAGAAAAACGGACGACTTTCCGCATCCTGCGGCAGGCCCCACTGCACGTCATCGAATGCGGCGATTTCCATTATGTTGGGATAGATGTCGTTGAGCGGCCAGGCATCGATATCGAGATATTCTTCGACCGGAACGATGTAGCCGGCTTCCGACCAGGGTGCGATATCGAGATGGGAGGTAACGACGATATTCGGCGCAGTACCTGCTTCGGCTGCCAGCGTAACCGCCTGCTTGAATTCCTGCCAGTTACCGAATTGCCCCTTGGATTCAACGGTAATATTCAGGTCTTCGCCGAGGATCGCAGCTTCGCGCTCCAGAATGTCGGCCGCCATTTCAATGGCTTCCCAGCGATACGCATCGCTGTCGTTGGACCCCCCGGCCCATACGGTGATTGTCAGATCTTTTGCGAAGGCTTCGCCGGCAACGGTCGCTGCTGTGAGAGCCAGAACGGCAGCCGCAGTGGACTGGCGCAGTTTGGAAACAAGAGTAGTCATCAATCTCACCTGCTTTCTGTCTTGCGCCGCCTCCCTGAGGAATTCACAGCGCAGGATAGGATCTTTGCACACGTGTGCAAGACGATCAATACCGCCGAGTCATTACGGCTGTATGACACTTTCGAACATTTTGGGATGCCAGGCTTTTGGAGGCCAAAATCAGTGCAGAAGTCACACGACCCCGTGTTCCGGCAATCTCGCTGCCAGCACAGAAACCTGTTCAGCCGGGCCCGGAATGACCTCGGAAGGTCCACTTTACATTTCTTTACAAAAGCGACGAACGGCAGAAACCGAAGCGATCCAATTCTAGATTGCCGGGGGACGCAAAAGACAGTCCGACCGATCGCCGGAAAGCGCTGGTCAGGGTCCGCCCCTGCCTTTTCCGGCGATGGTCAGAGACTTTGCTTCAAAAATTCTTCAACCCACAGGAGCCTTCCATGCTTAACAAACTTGAGAACTCCCGCCTGAGATCAAGCACGGCAAAAGCGGGGCGTGTCGTCGCGGCTTGCGTCATTTGTGCCGGCATTTTGTCGGGAACCGCATTGGCCGTGACCAGCGCTCCTCAAACAGCGGGGTTCGGCAACCTCGTCGCGCCCGGACGTGCCGAACTCCCCAACGTTCAGACTGTGGGCTGGCGCCGAGGTGGAGGTGGTCCGGGCATGCTGCACCGGATGAGCGACGACGACATCAAGGAACGACTGACGCGCGTCGTCCGCCACGTCGCCATCGAGATTGACGCCACGCCGGAGCAGCAGACAGAGATCGTCAGCATCGTGACGCCGGTCGCGCTCGGGATGAAGGAAAACCACCGGGAATTCGCGAGCGTTTCTGAAGACCTGCGCGCACTGTTATTGGCACAGGAAATCGATCGCGTTGCAATCGAGGCGCTGCGCGCTGAAAAACTGGCCGTGGCGGATGAGATCAGCAAGACGTTGACCGCGATGATCGTTGATGTTGCGGCGGTGCTCACACCTGAGCAGAGAGCACAACTCGACGAGCGTATCGAGGAATTCCGTGCTATGGGTCGACGTTTCCGCCATCGCTGAACCTATCTGAGCCTTGCCAAGAATGCCCCAGCAGATTCTCCTGATTGAGGATGACAACCGACTTGCCGAGATGGTCCGGGACTATCTCGGCAAGTCGGGGTTCAAGGTCACGATTGCCGCTGACGGCCAGAAAGGTCTGGACCAGCAAAGACGACAGCAATTCGATGCCATCCTGCTGGATATCATGCTGCCCGACATCGATGGTCTGGAAGTCTGCCGCATGCTGCGGGCGAACGACCGAACCCCGATCCTGATGCTCACGGCGAAAGGTGAGCCGATGGACCGGATAATCGGACTGGAACTCGGCGCGGACGATTACCTGCCAAAGCCGTTCGAACCACGAGAATTGCTTGCCCGCCTGAAAGCGGTGTTGCGCCGCGGCCGCAGTGAAACGGACACCAGAATATTGCGCTTCGGCAGGCTAGAAATTGACTCTTTTGCGATGGAAGCAAGGGTCGACGGCCACGTCTGCAACCTGACTGCACACCAGTTCCAGCTTTTGGAAGTTCTTGCCAGTCGTGCCGGCCGTGTGCTTTCCCGAGACACAATCATGAATGCACTCAAGGGCGAGAACCTTGCAGCCTTCGACCGCTCGATCGACGTGCATGTTTCACGCATTCGCGCGGAAATCGAGGACGACCCCAACAAACCCCGCCGGCTTATCACCGTACGAGGGGCCGGGTATGTCTTCGCCCGGTCGCAGGAATAGGAGCGCGACATGCGTCGCCTTTTCACATCGATCCTGATGCGCCGGCTCTACCTCCAGATCTATGCGACCATCGTTGCAAGTCTTGTGCTGGTGGTGATCCTGTCAGGCATATTGTGGGAGGTTGTGGGCCGGGACCGTCATAACCGGAACATCCTGGACACGGTCAGTCGATTCGTTGCACTGACACTGCCAGCAGCCAACGCAAGTATCGCCGACCAGCGACGCACGATCGAAGGACTTGGCGAGGAACTCGACATCGCCTTGTCGCTGTTCGACAAAAACGGCCAGTTGATCGCTGCATTCGGTGAAGCCGACCTGCCCCCGGAACGACATGCTGGCAAAACCGGCTGGTTCCGGACACGCGGCGGACCTGTTCTTTCGCTGATGCTCCCGGACGGACGCCAGCTGATTGCCGATGCACATGACGGAGCCCCGCTCGGTACACTCTTGAACCTGTTGCTTACGCTGGTTCTTGTCGCCGTCAGCGTGGGGATCGGCGTTTACCCGATTTCCCGCCGTCTGGCGAAACGTCTTGAAACCCTGAGCCGGGGTGTTGAGCGCATCGGCTCCGGAGATCTCCATGCGCGTGTTGACGTGCAGGGTCAGGACGAAGTCGCTCAGCTTGCCCTTAAATTCAACGCGGCCGCTGACAAGATTGAAAAGCTGGTTACAGCGCACCGGCTTCTGCTTGCCAACGCATCGCATGAATTGAGAACGCCGCTCGCGCGTATCAAACTCGGTCTCGAAATGGAGCAGACAGACCAGACAGCGAAACGACGCAGCGCACTCCAGCGGGACATTGCCGAACTTGACGCCCTGATCGACGAGATCCTTGTCATGAGCCGTCTCGACGGAGACACCTCAATGGGCCAGAGCGAACCGGTTGACCTTCTCGCACTGATTGCCGAGGAATGCTCGCGTTTCGATAATTGTTCGTATTCCGGACGTGCGCCCGAAATCGTCGGCGACCCGCGGCTTTTGCATCGCATGCTCGGAAACCTACTGGAAAACGGGTTCAAACACGGTGAACCGCCGGTGACGATCAGCCTCTCCGTAGCCGGCAATACCGTCAAGATCGACGTGAACGACTGCGGCAACGGCATCGCGGAACAAGACAGGGAAAATGTCTTTCAGCCTTTTTTTCGCGCTTCCGACAAGCAGAATGTAGACGGCTACGGTCTTGGTCTGCCCCTTGTGCGCAAGATCGCCGAAGCTCATGGTGGCACAGCCTTCGTTGTCACCGGTCAGGAGGGAGCTTCCATGCTCCGCGTCAGCCTGCCGCTGGTGTCCGGTGCAAATTGACGACCGTCATTGCGCATTCGCCTGTGATTCACATGATCGTTGAGCAGCCCTTGTGAAGCTATCCGCTCTTACAATTGTTGAAGTTCCGTTCTCATCCATCAAGAAAGCTGATTAGGTATGGCCAGGGCCTGAAAATCCAATACCATCCAGGCGGAACAGAACAAAAGGCGATTGCCGATGACCACCGACGACCCGGCGTTTAACAGCGCGGACCCGCTTTGTCAGATGAGTGCTCGCGAGCTTGCCGAGGCCTATCGCCAACAATCCGTTTCTCCCGTCGAGGTCGTCGGGGCATGTCTGGCGAGAGCCGAGGAAATCGATCCCGTCTTCAATGCCTTTTCGTTCATCGATCACGCCAGAGCGCTGGATGCGGCGAAAGCCTCGGAAAACCGCTGGGCAAATGGGGCACCGCTTTCAGAGGTCGACGGCATCCCCGCAACGATCAAGGACATTGTCTGGGTCAGGGATTGGCAGGTGCGGTACGGTAGCTCGGTTACAAGTGACGCTCCTGCAACCGAGGATGCGCCGAGCGTTCAGCTGATGCGAAATGCGGGTGTCATCTTCCTCGGACAGACAACCACACCGGAATTCGGCTGGAAAGCGGTCACCGACAGCAAGGCGTTCGGGATCACCCGAAACCCCCGTAACAAGGATAAGACCGCAGGTGGATCATCGGGAGGCGCGGCCGTCGCGGCGGCACTTGGCGCCGGGGTCTTTCACCTGGGTACCGATGGTGGCGGATCAATCAGAATTCCATCGGCCTTTTGCGGCCTCACAGGGCTGAAACCGACATTCACACGGGTTCCTGCCTATCCGGCCAGTGCTTTCGGGACCGTAGCCCATATAGGACCGATGTGCCGCGACGCGGCAGATGCCTTTGCCATGCTCAAGTCGATGTCGGGCCGGGATCGGCGAGACTGGTACCAGGGGGAAGCGGTACTCGCACCGCTGAAACTGGCGCCGGTGTCGCTCAAGGGACTGCGCATCGGCTACTGGTCGACACCACCGGCAGGCACTCTGGATCCGGAAATCGCGGCGATTGTCGACCGGCAACTGAAATCACTGGAGGCGGAAGGGGCAATCGTCGAGCCTTTCGAATTGCCTGGCAGGAACCTTCTTGACATGTTCCACGTGCACTGGTTTTCCGGTGCTGCCGCGCGTCTTTCCCCTTTTGGTGCCGCGGACCGCGCGAGGATCGATCCGGGTCTGGTGGAGATAGCAGACACCGGTGCCGCGTTCGACGCCCGGCGTCTTGTTGGTGCCCAGGTCGAAAGAGCCGACTTCGGTGCAAGAATGGATCAGGCGCTTGCCGACCATGATTTCATCCTGTCGCCGGCAGTCACAATTCCGGCGTTCGAAGCCGGGCTGGAAGTCCCGTCAGGTTCAGGCCTTGAACGCTGGACGGAATGGGCCAGCTTCAGTTTCCCGATCAATCTGACGCAACAACCCGCGGGCGTTCTTCCATGCGGCAAGACACATGCAGGGTTGCCAGTAGCGCTTCAGGTCATCGGTGCACGCGGGGCGGACGCGCATGTTCTGTCGTTCATCGCAAAACTAGAAGAGACCCTGGATATGTGATCTGCGACAAAACGCCGGACGAGAAAACCAGATTTGCATTTTCTGAACTCAATGACAGTTACTTTGACTGTCCGTGCCTGGACTGAAAGAACCTGCCGCCGGTCGCGTCGCACCGAAAACCGCGAGCAAGGCACCAGCCATGTAGATACTCACTCCCACAAGCGTCGCCCCCGAATAGTCGACCCGTCTTTCCATCAATTGCATCAAAAACACCATTACCGGGCCCAGGGCCGTCATGGCAGCTATCACCGACGCATGCAGGAGCGGGATTGCCCGTTGAACAAGATAGAGGGGAAAGGCAATGACGGCCAATCCGATCAGGACAACCAGGGCTAAATCCGCGGCTACGGTGTGATCTCCCTTGTCGTCCAAACCTGCCGCGAACGCGATCAGGGCAAGACACGTATACAGCAAGAAACGAAATCCGAATTGTGCCAACGGGCCCACGCCATGACCGTTCAGGCGTACGGAAAAAAGAATGACAAAGGCCGTGCAGGTGCCCGAAAGCGCAGACAAGACAACACCAGCCACAGCCATTAGCCAGCCTCCACGCACAAATCCGGAGAAGCCCAAAACCGTTATTGCAGCGAGAAACAAGATCGCCAGGAAAATCAGGATGTTGCCCAGATCAACCGACTTCCGCCTGAAGGACGAGGCCTCCGGCAAACCAATCAGTTTCGCCAGAACCGTACCCATCGGGACCATGCCCGAAAAAATCGTGAATACAATCGCCGGTTCGATAAGCTGAACTGCCAGGAAATAGGTGCACCACGTCACCGCTGCGAACAGATTGAGTGCGAGTACAATTCTCCACGCCCTCAATGACACTGCAAGCTCGTCAGGCCGGAAAATGGCAGTCATCACAGTGCAGCCGACGACAGAAATACCGAACACCCACGCCCCAACCAAAAACGAGTCGACTTTCTGGAAAACCGCCCCGAGGTAAACTGCCTGAAAAGCCTCCAGGGAAACGAAGACGAGACAATACATAAGTCCAATCCTTGCAGTGGACGACATTTGCAACTCCGGCTGTTCGATGGATCAGCTATGCAGGCACGGTATGTGACCGGCTACGTGCTTCGTATTTGAAATCATGGATAGATATTGTAAAAAAGCGATATTTCCGCGTTTTTGCATGAGCCTAGGTTATGAAAAATTTGCGCCACTCGCTCCCGCCGCTTTCCCGCCTTAAACCTTTTGAAGCTGCTGTGCGGCTTGAAAGTTTTTCACGCGCTGCAGACGAACTCGGCATGACCCAAACAGCGGTCAGCAAGCAAATTGCCCAACTCGAACAAGAGCTGGGAACGACTCTTTTCGAGCGCCGGAACAGAGCGGTCTTTGTTACGAATGAAGGACACAGGCTTGGCCAGGTCGTGAGCCGCGCACTCACTGATATCGCCGAGGAAATGGCACTGCTAAGAGGCGTCGGACGGTCAGAGGAGCTGGTTCTGCACTGCCAGTTATGCGAGGCCTTTTACTGGCTGATGCCACGGCTTGCACGTTTTCATGAGCGCCATCCGGGGATTGAACTGAGAGTTGTCAGCTCACTCAATCCGATTACCGAGGCAAATGAACATTTCGATGTGGCCGTCCAAACAACCGGTCGGCCGTCCGGCACTGCGAGACTGGCATTTACGGCATCGGACGACATATTTCCGGTGTGTGCACCCAAGCTCTTGAAGGCGCAGAAACGGATATTGAAACCCCGGGAACTCGCTGCCTATCCGCTGCTGTCACATCGGGTCATTCCCCAGGACTGGATGGACTGGTCAGGCTGGTTCGAAGCCGTTGAAGCGAAGGAGCCCAAACGCTCGCGTCATGTTCAGTTCGACAGCTACCCGGTTGCCCTTCAGGCAGCCGTTGCGGGCCAGGGTGTCGCGCTCGGCTGGCGCCGAACGACGCAGACGATGATTGAAGAAAACAAACTCATCAGACCCTGCAAGGAATTTGTGACCCGGCCCGCTGAAATCTCGGTTTATCGCGGACCAACCCGTGCATCCCATTCCGACACCGGCAAGCTGCTTTCATGGCTTTCGGACGAGCTATCATAAGTGAACATCGAGTGCGCAAACCGGTGCGCCGAGGCCAGGGACACGCGATGGAACCGGCATCACGCATAGGAGCAGGACTTTGACGTCGACAGATTTGCCTTCACGAGTGCCTCCGCGAACGTGACCGCGCAGGCGACACCGTCAACTACCGGAACACCGAATTCCCGAGACAGTTGCGTCATCAGATCGCTCATGCCGGCGCACCCCAGGACAATGGCTTCCGCCCGGTCCTGCTCGATGGCACATTTGACTTCCGCCCGGATCTTGTCGAGCGTGCCGGGGTCCATTTCCTCAAGCTTCAGGACCGGAACGTCGGTCGCACGCACCCTGACGCACCTCCGGTCCAACCCGTACCGCATCAGGTTGGCTTCCAGGCCCGGCAAAGACCTGGACATGGTGGTGATGACGCTGAACTTCGGACTGATCATGGCCGCCGCGTGATAGGCCGCCTCGCCGACGCCGATCACCGGCGCGGTGGTGAGACAGCGGACCGCGTCCACGCCGGTGTCGTCGAAGCAGGCAACGACAATCGCGTCGACATCCGGGTGCCGAGCGACCTCGGCCAACAGACCGGGCACACAGGTGGACACATCCAGAAAGCCCTGGATGCTCGGAGGCCCATCTTTCGAACTGGTTGCAATGATCTCTGTTTCGGGATGAACGGCAGCGCGCGCCACCGCTTCAATCTTTCGGGTCATCGATTGTGTCGTGTTTGGATTGACCACAAGAATTTTCATGGCAGCATCACACTTCCCCGCCGAGATAGGCGGCCTTGATCCGAGGATCAGTTAACAGCTCTTTGGAGTTTCCGGAGATAACGACGTTACCCGTCGTGAGCGCATATGCCCTGTTCGAGATCGACAATGCCATGCGAGAATTCTGTTCAACAAGCAGAACCGAAACGCCTTCGTCACGATTGATTGCGACGATGGAACGGGCGATATCCTGAACGAGTTTCGGTGCGATACCCAAGGATGGTTCATCGAGGAGCAAGAGACGCGGTTTTGCCATCAGCGCCCGTCCGATCACCATCATCTGCTGTTCGCCGCCGGAAAGTGTTCCGGCGCTTTGCGCATATCGCTCCTTTAGCCGAGGGAATCGTTCAAGCACCGAATCGAGCGTATCCCGGATACCGGACCTGTCGGTGCGCGTGAAGGCGCCCATCATCAGGTTGTCCTTGACCGACATGAGGGGAAACACACGCCGGCCTTCGGGTACCATGGCGATCCCCCTGGCAACGATATCGGCGGCGTTGGTTCCGTCAATCTGTTCCCCTTCAAAGGAAATCGATCCGGACCTGATCCTAGACAACCCGGTGATCGCACGCAGGATTGAGCTTTTTCCGGCGCCGTTGGAACCGATCAACGCGACGGTCTCGCCCTGTTCCAGGTCGATCGATACGCCCTTGAGCGCATAAACGTGATCGTAGTAAAGCTCGACATTTGCGAAATCCAACATCTTGGCCATGGCTCAGATTCCGATCTCGTCATCGGCGCTGCCCAGATAGGCTTCGATGACCTTTTGATTGTTCTGGATTTCCGTTGGAGTCCCTTCGGCGATCATTTCGCCGAAATTCAGCACTATGATCCGATCGGAAATGCTCATCACGGCAGGCATGTCATGTTCGACAAGTAAAACCGTCACACCACGGTCATCGCGCACCTTGCGCACCAGTTGAACCATTCGCATGGTTTCGTCGTGGTTCATCCCGGCGAAAGGCTCATCCAGCAGCAAAACCTTGGGGTCAGTCGCAAGACCGATCGCAAGACCAAGCGCGCGCAGGTTGCCTTGCGGAAGGTTGGACGCCAGTTCGTTGCGGATCGCGGAGATGCCGAGAAAGTCAATCAGGTCATCCGCATAACGGCCGAAACTCTCCACGTCCTCGCGAGCGGACTTCGTGCCCCAGAAGTATCCGGCAAGAGAGGCCTTCGCGCGCAGGTGCTGTGCGACCACAATGCTCTCGCGCACCGTCATCGACTTGAAAATGGTTGTTTCCTGGAACGTACGCACGACACCCATCCTGGCGACGGTATGAGGCTTCAGGTTGGAGATGCGCTCGCCCCTGTACAGGACCTCGCCGGACGATGTGGGAAGGAATGACGAGATCATCTTGAACAAGGTGCTCTTGCCCGCCCCGTTCGGGCCAATGACGGACAGGATCTCGTTTTCGTTCACACTGAAAGATATATTGTTGTTGGCCGTCAGGCCGCCGAACTTCCTGGTCACGTGGCGAACTTCGAGAAGATTGCTCATCTGCCTGCAACTCCCTTGCCGCGTATCCTGAGGCTCAGCAGGCCATTAGGCAGGAAGAGCATCAGGATGATCAGCAATCCGGAATAGACAAGCAGCTGATACCGCCCGAGCTCGAAAAGAAGATCCCAGCCGAAATAAAGAACAAGCGTTCCCAGCATCGGGCCGAACACATAGCCCAGGCCGCCCAGGAAACAGTTCAGCATGAAATTCACGCTGTCGGTGACCTGAAAACTGGAGGGATAGACCGATTGTGCGATCGATCCGAACATCGCCCCGCCTATACCGCCAAGGAAGGAGGAAATCGCAAACACAATGACGCGAATATAGGCGATGTTGACGCCGATCGAGCTGGCCAGTTCCTCGTTTTGCTGCATCGAGCGGCACAGATGGCCGAGCCGTGAATTCACCAACCGGTACATTGCGGCAAAGGTCAGCACCATCAGTGCGCAGGATGTGTAGTAGAAAGCGAGGCGCGGATTTTCCAGACCCGCAAAATCCGGAATAACCGTCAGTCCAAATACCGAGATCTCCCCCGGCAAGGGAATGGACGTGATCCCTTTTGCGCCATTGGTGACCGGCAGTGCGAGGGCCGTGAGTGTAACGACCTGGGTCAGGACAAGCGTGATCATCGCGAAATAGACACCGCGCAGCCTTAGGATCGGCACTCCGATCAAAACCGATACTAAGGCGGCAAACAATCCTGCCAGAGGCAATGATAGCCAGAATGAAATGCCGGCCTTCGTGACCAGAATTGCAGACACGTAAGCCCCGATCAGGGCGAACGCACCCTGACCGATATTGATGCGGCCGATGTAGAAAGTCAGCCAGACACCGGCACTCGCAATCGACAGCAGGGCAACCGATGTCAGGGTGTAGTAAAAGTCGGTTCTTCCCGAAGCCGCGATATAGGCCGGGACAAGAACAAAGACGGCGATCAGAAACACCAAAAGGCCCGTCCACTGGATCATTGACAGTCTTGGCATCGGCTTACCCCCAGGGCTTGCCCATCAGTCCCTGCGGACGGATGGCCAGAAAGATCATCAAGGACACGAAGATAAGCAGATAGGTGATATCGCCGTATTGCGAGAGTACTGCCAGGCCTATCGCCTCCATGAAACCCAGGATGATTCCGCCGGCGATCGCACCCGAAATCACACCTGCGCCGCCGATCATCACCATCATGAAGGCCTTGATCGACGTCGGTCCGCCCATGCCGAGATTGACACCGGTGATCGTCACCAGCAGACCGCCGACCAGGCCGGCCAGCATTGCTCCGATGGCAAATCCGATCATGGAATAACGTTCGACGTTCACTCCCATGAGCTGAGCTGCGGTCCTGTCTTGCGCAAGTGCACGCAGCGCCCGCCCGGTCTTGGAATACTGCATGAAGACGATGAACCCGACGATCGACAATATCGCCAGAAAGCAGATCAGTATCCGGTCATAGGGCATGATGATCCGGAAATCCCAGTTCAGGACGCCATTCACGATCTTGGGAACGCCGCGTTGCTTTTCGCCAAAGACCAGCAGGATGATAGCGTCGAAAAAGAACGCCAGCCCTGCCGCCAACAACATCGTGCTTTCTTCGCGTGAAGAACGTCTTATGACAGGTGCAAACAGAAATTTTTCGATCAGCGCCCCCAGCACGGCCAGCGTAACGCAGGATGCCAGCAGTGCGACCACGAATGGCCAGCCGAGCTGCCCGTAGAATGTATAGGTGACGAAGCCGCCGAGAACATACATCTGCCCGTGAGCAAAATTCAGTACGTTCATCAAGGCGAAAATCAACGTCAGGCCAAGGGCGATCATCGCGTATTGCGCACCCAGGTATATGCCATTTGCTAGAATCTGTTCCATGAGAGTCCCGTGAATGGTTCCGGTGTCCCGGGCCGCAGGATCGGCCCGGGAAAAACGCTGGTCCAGCTCAAAACCCGAGCAGAAAGACCGGCTTAGTCGACTTCAGCGACAAAGAGCGTTTTGAACTCACCATCCTGGTAGACATTCACCACAAGGGGAACAGCAACCTGGCGCTTCTGACCGAACGAAGATGTTCCGACATAGCGCAGCTTCGCATCGCCCTTCATGTAGGGGTTAGACGCCTCGAACGTGTCCATGGTGGACTGGAATTCCTTGACATTGTCGATTGCCGACGGATTCGCCTTGAGCGTTTCCAGAATATATTCCAGAGCATAGACCTTGGTATTCGACTCATCGTTGTATTCGCCGAACATCTTTGTATAGCGTTCGACAAATTCCTTCATCGCATCCGATGCGATTTCCGGTGTGGATGCACCACCGACGGAAATAAAGCCGTTGGCCAGTTCCCCGGCACCTTCCCGCAGAACAGTCGCGTCCTGAGCGGTTTCGGTCGAGATCAATCCCTGGAAGCCGAGCTCGCGCGCTGAACGGATCAGCTGCGGGGCGTTGGCAGGTGACACACCGGACAGAACCAGTAGATCGGGCTGCGTACGGATGACGGGGGTCAGAACCGGCGTGAAGTCGGTCGTGTCGACCTGGTAGGTGACGTTGTCGGAAACGACTTCCAGACCAAGGGCTTCAGCTGCGGCCAAACCTCCGTCACGCTGACTGAGCGGGTCGGATTCGTTCGCCGCAATGAATGCGACGGTGTTCACACCTTCCTTTTCCTTGAGGTGTTTGTAAATTGCAGGTCCCGACTGATAGTTTGCGACCATCCCAAGAACCGCGTTGGACGCCGGTGCGGTGTAGAGTTCTTTTGGAAAGGCGTAAGGGAAATACATGATCCCCTTGGCCTCCGCGACCGGACGGACCGCCGCAGCGCCATCATCCACGTTTGGTCCCACGACATAGTGGATGCCTTCCTGCGCCATTTTTTCCATGCCGGCGATTGCACGCTTGGGATCCTTCTGATCATCAAAGGAAACGATCTCGATGTCGTAAGTGGTGTCACCGATCGTGTAGCCACCCGTTTCGTTGATCCACTCAGCGCGGGTTTCCATCGAACGCTGATTTGAAATTCCCCATGCGGCCGCCGGACCGCTGGTCACTCCCACGAAACCGATTTTCAGGACCGGATTTTCCGCGAGCGCAATCGATGTTGTCGTCGCAAGGACGGCGGTCAAAAGCGATGCGCCTAAAAAGTGTCTTCTCTTCATTTGTTCCTCCCAACAAAAAACCAGATGCTCGACTCCTCCTGCCGAACTTTGCCGAAATTGAGTGCTTCTCGTGGTTCGACGTCTACCGTTATAAATCGTTAACGATTATTATCAACGTTTTTAATTCACTTCGTTAACAAAGAGAATGGAAAGCGTTGACTTTGACATGCGAGAAATCCTATCTATAGGACGGTAATTCACATTGAGCAGTCCATCGGCATGCCATCTAACTCATTGAACAAAATGGAAAATAATTCGACAGAACCAGACGAGCATCTGATTGTGAATCGAATTTACGCCGCAGTCATGGAACAGCGGCTTGCACCGAACACAAAATTGAGCGAACCGAAACTGTGCGAGACTTTTGGCGTCGGGCGGATGCGGGTTCGACGCGCCCTGCTGCTCCTGGCGAGCCAGGGGATCGTGGACCTTCAGTCCAACAAGGGAGCGTATGTGGCGTGCCCGACACCTGGGGAGGCCGACGAAGTCTTTTCCGCTCGAAAACTCATCGAAGCCGGGATCGTGCGAAATCTGGCGAAATCGTCAGACGAAACCGCGATCGCGGGGCTTCGGCACCATATCGAGAAGGAAGACCGTGCACGTGAGGTCGGTGAACGACGCGAGATCATCCGTCTGTCTGGCGAGTTTCATGTCGAACTCGCAAATGCATATGGCAACAGCGTCCTGAACAAGACCATTCGGGAATTGATTACCAGAACGTCGCTGATTGTCGGCTTGTTCGGCACAAATCGAAGCGCCACGTGCCCGGAAAACGAACACGCCCAGATCCTCGACGCCATTGCGGCGGGAGACACCGAGCGTGCTGCCGAACTCGTTTGCCATCACCTTGAACACATTCAGGCCGGCCTCAATCTTCAGCACCAGCAGCCCAACGAGGACGACCTGGTCGCCATTCTGGGTTCGCGGTGACTGCTCCTCAGCAGACCTTCAAGTGACCGTTGTGCAAATCTTTCGGGAGACGTGTTTTTTCAAACGGTCTGACCGCCCTATGACACAGAAAACGAAGACCTTGTGACGTTATCATTGCAAAACTTCGGCAAGGCAAGGACTGTCGAATTACACCGGATCGTGACATGCCGTGCAGGCACAAGAAGTGCGCCGCACTTTGCCCAGTGATTTGCAGTCAACCAGAAACCGGAAAGAAAGGAATGGTGGAGCCAAGGGGAATCGAACCCCTGACCTCTTCGCTGCCAGCGAAGCGCTCTCCCAGCTGAGCTATGGCCCCATGTTCCATGTGTTGGCCGGTTTGGGTCTCCGGCGCTGATGGAGGCGGAACATAGTCACACCGCCTTCCAAGATCAAGCACAATTTTGTATGAAAATTTCCGCCCGGAACATAAAAGTCCGGGCGGAATAAAAACGCTTTCAAATCAGCACGTTACTGATCGGCGTCGTCTTCAATTTCGACGAGAATAGGAGGAACGGAATCCTCGTCTTCGTCTTCATCTTCGAGGAAAACGTCGTCATCGCTTTCATCGCTCTCGATTTCGACGTCATCGCCTTCAATATCCGGCACGTCTTCGGAGCCTTCCGCTTCCGCATCTGCCTCTTCAAGGCTCACGACCTCTGGAGCCGCCGCGTCGTCTTCATCTTCTTCTTCTTCTACCGGCTTCTCTTCCGCCTTGGCCGCCTTGACCGCACGCGTCGCCGTAACGATTTCAAAGATTGTGCCGCATTTCGGACAGGTAATCGGATCCCGAAGAAGATCGTAGTATTTGGCGCCGCAGCTCGGGCACAGCCGCTTGGTGCCAAGTTCAGGTTTTGCCACTGTGCTCACCCTTCAATTGTTAAATGGCTGACTTGATAAGTGGGCCGCCCCATAGCGTCAAGCTCAACCGGTGTCAAAGGCAAAACGGACGAAAAATGCCGTTCGCCCCATTCTTCTGCACGTTGCGGCCCAAATATCAAGCACCTGAAAAAAGTTCTCGCCAACAAATCTCAACTTTGTCCGGCGGATGACAAGCACGGCAAAAAGCCGGGTTGATGAAAAGACCGACACAACCCGAAACGCGTCACAATCGGCCTAACCGGCAACCTGCCGCGGCTCACGAGCAGAAATTGCTTCAGCTCAAGGCTGAAGCGGCACAGTGTTTTGTGACGGCACGCGTCTTGAAAAACTCGAAAGATGACGAGGCAGCATCCACATGATAGGACGTGTCACCTTTTTGAAAACATCCAAGTTGCGGACATTGAAAATGTCACATGATTCTGCGCCCTCTCCCCTTTCGTCGAGCACGGGCAGCTCCCTGACCGGTACAATCCGCGTGCCGGGCGACAAATCCATTTCCCACAGATCCTTGATGTTCGGGGCGCTTGCCGTCGGCCGCACCACCGTCAAGGGCCTGCTGGAATCGGAAGACGTTCTGGCCACCGCAGATGCCATGCGCGCCGTGGGTGCCATTATCGAACAGCTCGATGACGGGTCCTATTCCGTCGACGGCATCGGTCTCGGCAGCCTGCTGGAGCCCGAACAAGTGATCGATTTCGGCAATGCCGGTACCGGCGTGCGCCTGACGATGGGTATCTTCGGCAGTCACAACATCGCCGCAACCTTTGTCGGTGATGCGTCGCTTTCCAAACGCCCGATGGGGCGCGTTCTCAATCCGCTGCGCGAGATGGGTACCAACGTGATCGCACGCGATGGCGACCGCCTGCCGGCGTCCATTCGTGGTGCCGAAACCGCTCTGCCGATCACATACCGGGTTCCGATGCCGTCCGCGCAGGTCAAATCCGCGGTCCTGCTTGCCGGCCTCAATGCACCGGGCGAAACCACGGTGATAGAACCGATCCCCACGCGTGATCATACGGAAAAGATGCTGAAGGGCTTTGGTGCGGACATCACCGTTTCCCACAACGAAAACGGTGAGAGGGTCATCAAGTTGAAGGGACAACCCGAGTTGAGGCCCCAGGATATCGACGTGCCCGGCGATCCGTCCTCTGCGGGCTTTCCCCTGGTTGCCGCTTTGATCGTACCGGGTTCTGACGTCATGATCGAAAATGTCCTCCTGAACGAGCACCGAACCGGCCTGATCACCACCCTGGTCGAGATGGGTGGAGACATCGAGATCATCAACCGCCGGGAAACCGGCGGTGAAGAGGTCGGTGACCTCCGGGTGAAGGCAAGCAGGTTGAAAGGCATTACGGTGCCGGCGGATCGTGCTCCATCGATGATTGACGAATACCCCGTGCTTGCGGTTGCCGCCGCATTTGCCGAAGGCGACACATTCATGCCGGGCCTCGACGAATTGCGCGTCAAGGAATCCGATCGTCTTGCCGCGGTTGCCCGTGGCCTGGAAGCCAACGGGGTTCCGTGCATAGAGACCGAGGATACGCTGACCGTGAAGGGTGGTGCCGACAATATCGGCGGCGGCACCGTCACAACCCATCTTGACCACAGGATCGCGATGGCGTTTCTGGTTCTGGGCATGGCATCTCATCGACCGGTTACCGTTGACGACGGCGCCGTGATTGCAACGAGTTTCCCCACCTTCACCTCACTCTTTGAGGAACTGGGGGCCGTTATTTCGGCAAATGCCAGCGAGGCCGCATGATCATCGCGATTGACGGGCCCGCGGCCTCCGGAAAGGGCACCCTGGCCCGGCGGCTGGCCGATCATTTCGGCCTGCGCCATCTGGATACGGGATTGACCTACCGCGCCGTCGCGGCAGCGCTGCTGGCAAATGGCCTCCCGCTCGGCGACGAGAGTGTCGCCATCGAGATCGCCCAGAATCTCGACCTTGCACAGATGGACAAGAGTATTCTCGCCGCTCATGAAATCGGTGAGGCCGCTTCGCGTATTGCGGTTCTCGGCGGTTTGCGCGAAGAGCTGGTGAACCTGCAGCGCCGATTTGCCCAAACGCCTCCCGGGGCCGTTCTGGACGGACGTGACATCGGCACCGTTGTCTGCCCGGACGCAACCGTCAAACTGTTCGTTACCGCTGCACCGGAGGCCCGAGCGCGCCGTCGAACAGACGAAATGATCTCCAACGGCAAGGACGCCGGCTACACATCCGTGCTGGACGACCTGAAGCGCCGGGACGAGCGCGACAGCCAGAGAACCGTTGCGCCGATGAAACAAGCTGACGATGCGGTCTTGCTAGATACGACAGAAATGGATATAGAGAGCGCGTTCCAGGCGGCTGTGGATATCGTGTCCCGCGCCAAGGGTGTTTAGACGAACGTGGGGTCCGCCGGCAGGTGTGCCCCTTTTCGTGCATCCGGGGCAAACGGCCCTGAGGGCCAGCTGTTCTTGTTAAGAACGACAGTAATTTCGGCAGGACGCTGCATATCTGCGTCCTGTGACGAGACTGGATTTTTTGTCTTCCGCCTCCGCCGGCCCGCTTTCGAGCGGCAGGATCAGCGGAAACCGCGATCCCGGGAGACGGACAATCCGGAGTGCAACACCAACCCGCCGGCGGTGCGCCCACAGGCGCTCAGGAGAATAAATGACCGATTTCAATCCCTCTACCGAGGATTTTGCAGCTCTACTCGAAGAGTCTTTCGTCCAGAACGACCTTTATGAAGGTGCCGTCGTCAAGGGCACCGTTGTCGCCATCGAAAAGGACCTTGCCGTCATCGACGTCGGCCTCAAGGTTGAAGGCCGCGTGCCGCTGAAGGAATTCGGCGCCAAGGGCCGTGACGGCGAAATGGGCGTTGGCACGGAAGTTGAAGTTTACCTGGAGCGTGTCGAGAACGCTCTCGGCGAAGCCGTTCTGTCGCGCGAAAAAGCCCGCCGCGAAGAAAGCTGGGTTCGCCTGGAAGTCGCGTTCGAAGCCAACGAAAAAGTCAACGGCCAGATCTTCAACCAGGTCAAGGGCGGTTTCACCGTCGATCTGGATGGCGCAGTTGCATTCCTGCCGCGTTCCCAGGTGGACATCCGTCCGGTGCGCGACGTGACCCCGCTGATGCATACGCCGCAGCCGTTCCAGATCCTGAAAATGGACAAGCGTCGCGGCAACATCGTCGTGTCACGCCGTGTCGTTCTGGAAGAGACCCGCGCCGAACAGCGTTCGGAACTGGTCCAGAGCCTGGAAGAAGGACATACCGTGGAAGGTGTGGTCAAGAACATCACCGACTACGGTGCGTTCGTCGACCTCGGCGGTATCGATGGACTGTTGCACGTCACCGACATCGCGTGGCGCCGCATCAACCATCCGTCGGAAGTTCTCACCATCGGCCAGACCGTCAAGGTGCAGATCATCCGCGTCAACCAGGAAACGCACCGCATCAGCCTCGGCATGAAGCAGCTTGAAACCGATCCGTGGGATGGCATTGAAGCCAAGTACCCGATCGAAGCCAAGTTCACCGGCCGCGTGACCAACATCACCGACTACGGCGCATTCGTCGAGCTGGAGCCGGGCATCGAAGGCCTGATCCACGTTTCGGAAATGTCCTGGACCAAGAAGAACGTCCATCCGGGCAAGATCGTTTCCACTTCCCAGGAAGTCGAAGTTATGATCCTGGAAGTCGATCCGGTCAAGCGCCGCATCTCGCTCGGTCTCAAGCAGACCCTGCAGAATCCGTGGGATGCGTTCGCAGAGCAGTTCCCGGTCGGCACCAATGTCGAAGGCGAAGTCAAGAACAAGACCGAATTCGGATTGTTCATCGGCCTCGACGGCGACGTGGACGGCATGGTTCACCTTTCCGATCTCGACTGGAACCGTCCGGGCGAGCAGGTCATCGAAGAGTACAAGAAGGGCGACATGGTCAAGGCCGTCGTTCTGGATGTCGATGTCGACAAGGAGCGTATCTCCCTGGGCATCAAGCAGCTCACCGGCGACCCGATGGAAACCGGTGCAGGTGGCGAACTCCGCAAGAACTCTGTGGTTACCTGTGAAGTCACCGAGATCAAGGATGGCGGCCTGGACGTCAAGATCGCAGACAGCGACCTGACGGCCTTCATCCGCCGCGCCGACCTGTCCCGCGACCGTGAAGAACAGCGTCCCGAGAGATACTCCGTCGGCGACAAGTTCGACGCCCGTATCACCCAGTTCGACAAGAAGACCCGCCGGGTCACCGTGTCGATCAAGGCGCTCGAAATCGCAGAAGAGAAGGAAGCTGTCGCACAGTACGGTTCTTCCGACTCCGGCGCGTCCCTCGGCGACATTCTGGGTGCTGCCCTGAAGCAGCAGTCCGACGACTAGAAACTCCACTTCTCCAATCGAGAATGGAACAGAAAAGCCCGGCAGAAATGCCGGGCTTTTTTTGTTTCAAGCAGCAGCCAATTGTTCAGCCGTGCAGGAAACTTCTCCTGTTTCCCTGACGCAAAAAAGTTGGCCAATGTCGGCTAAACGGCATTCCTTCCTGTAATCTATCCGCTCTTCTCTCTCCCATCACTCTGATTTTTCGGAAGATTTCATATCTTGTCTTTGTTTATTGACTTATATCCTATTTAGTTATATCTATATTGATTATAAGGAGTATATCATGTCCTATCCCAAACCGTCTGTCGCGGTAGACCTTGCCTTGATCACGGTCGCAGAAGGCAAATTGCACTGCATGCTGATGGTGCGAAAGGACGCGAACACGGTCGGAGGTGACTGGGCGATCCCGGGTGGCTTCGTTCACATGGAAGAGGCAATCGAGGACACCGCCAAGCGTGTTCTTCGCGAAAAGGTCGGCGTGATTGAGGTCTATCTCGAGCAGCTATTCACCTATGGAGCTCCGGACAGGGACCCGCGCGAACGCGTCATAAGTGTCACGCATTTTGCCCTTGTTCCATTTGAAAACCTGAGCCGGCTGGTCAAGGCCAACAAGGAACTGACCCTTGCGCAAGTACACACCGACTGGAAGGACAACACGGGGGGCAGTGCCCGTGCCTTGACCGGAACGCTTGGCGAACTGTCCCTCGCATTTGACCACGCATACATTCTCGGTGACGTGGTCAAACGGCTGCGAGGCAAACTGGACTACACGAGCGTGGCTCTTGAACTGCTTCCCCCGGTTTTCACCTTGCGGCAGGCGCAGGAGATCTACGAGGCCATCCTCGACCGGCCGCTTACCAAGCCGGCATTCAGACGAAAACTGCTCGACCGAAAGATCATAAAACCAACTGGCAAACGTGAAACAGGGTCTGCATTCAGACCGGCAGAACTCTACACACGGATCTAGGAAGGATCTGGAAATGGCACAGATACAAAGATACCCGTTCCTGCGTCACATTCGTGCCGACGCCTCCTGCCATGTCCAACAATTCCACAAGGGCAGGCGTGTGCGCTCAGGCAAGGGACTGTCCTTCTGGTTCCTGCCGGCGAGAACCTCACTCAGTGAAATACCGATGGATGACCGCACTCTGCCCTTCCTGCTGAAAGGGCAATCCAGGGACTATCAGGACCTGACTGTACAAGGCAGCATCATCTGGCGTGTCGCGAACGCGGAAGTTCTCGGAGACCGCATCGATTTCACCATCGACCTGAAGAAGGGCCTGCTGCTGGGGCAACCCATCGATCAGATCAATGACCAGATCGGCTCGCTCGGCAGACGCTACATTTCCGCCTACGTCAAATCCAACACCGTGCGGGACCTTCTGGAGGCAGGTGTGGAACCACTGCAACTTGCCTTGAGAAACGGGTTTGCAGAAGACGGCACCATGGCGGCAATGGGCGTCGAGATCGTCGGCGTCGGAGTGGATGACGTGTCTCCCAGCTCCGCCCTTGCCCGCGCCCTGCAGACGCCCACATTCGAAGACCTCCAGCAAAGAGCGGACGAGGCGACCTTTGCCAGACGTGCACTTGCCGTGGAGAAAGAACGCGCGATTGCAGAAAACGAGCTGAGCACAAAAATCGAACTGGAGACCCAGCGCAAGCAGTTGATCGCGCGTGAAGATGAAAATGCCAGGTTCCAGGCCGAAGCCCAGGCCGCTGCATTGAAAATCGATGCAAATGCCGAAGCCGGCCGGATCCGGACCATCGATCAGGCGCGCACAGACATGGAAAAGGAACGGATGGCGGTCTATGCCGATCTTCCTCCCATGGTGATGTTTGCAATGGCAGCTCAAGAGTTTGCCGGCAAACTGCAGAACATCGACAATCTGACGGTGACCCCCGACATGCTGTCGAATGTGATCGGCCAGGTTCAGGGCGCCATGAAAGCGAACCCGGTGCGTGATGAGGCAAGGTCATGAGCAGTCTGGCACCCCGCGTTGTCCTCGTGACCCGGCAATCGGAGTATCAGGCGCTGCTGGCTGCTCATGGAACGCGGGGACAGGCCGCCTTTTTTCTGCGGAGCCGGGATCAGGACATCGATGAGGTGGAAGCGGTACATGCTGCGCTGCAGTCGGCGATTCAGCAGACAAAGGCAGCCGTGCCGAATGACTGGTCGGTTGCCAGTGTCGAGCGTGACGATCTGGATCGGTTCCTGTTCACGGAAAATGACATCGTCATGGCCATCGGACAGGACGGGCTGGTTGCCAATCTGGCAAAATACTGTTCCGGCCAACCTGTGATAGGCGTCATGCCGGGAAAGTCCGGTTCGGAGGGAATTCTGACAAGAGTTCTCCCGGGCGAGGTTGCCCCACTGCTCAGGTTGATAGAAAACAATGACGCTCCAATCGAGCGCAGAACGATGGTGTCCGCCAGAGCCGGCGGGGGTGGAACACTGAGTGCGCTCAACGAACTCTTTATCGGCCACCGCAGCCATCAGTCAGCCCGCTATTTCATTCGCTCGGCTGGGCAAGAAGAATACCAGTCGTCTTCCGGCGTAATCGTTTCCACCGGGACAGGTGCAACAGGATGGGCGAAATCCATCATGACATCGACGCACCAGATGTTTGAGATACTGCCAACAGATCCAACAGCGCTCTATTTTGCCCGCGAGCCGTGGCCGAGCCATCTCAGCGGCTGTGAAATGCGGGCCGGAGCCATTCGCGAAGGTTCCGTTTTGCAAATGACCTCACGTATCAACGATGGCGGTGTCATCTTTGCCGACGGTATCGAACAGGATTTCATGCGTTTCGACTGGGGCCGCCGGGTGACCATTTCGATCGCTGACAAGACACTGAACCTGGTCTCCAGTCTGCACGAGAACCTTCCAGCGCATTAGCCCACGACGGGCACAGATCCGGCTGGACAGCACTTGAAGAATGTGAAGGTATGGGCAGTAGACATTGACCATCATGGTGCGGAGCAATCATGCGCCTGTTTCCTTTCCTAATTCTGACGTCACTCTCCTTGTCCTCGGCATCGGCGGAGATCATTCGCTCAACCGAAAAGTGGCAGGTCAAACCCGACTTTGAAAAAAGCAGCAATGCGCGTGAGTCGATCAGCGGGGCTGACTGCGTTCCAGACGGAGGTTTGTGTCTGGCAGCCAATGACGAACGGAACTATGCGCAGTTTTTCAAGCTGAAGAAAAACAGGCTCGACCCGGACAAGAAAGGCGTTATCAGGCTGCTGCCGAAAAAGGTCGACGGCAAGAAAATGGGCGAGATCGATGCGGAAGGTGTGGTCTTTGTGCCTTCCAGTGACGGCAAAGCACCGTCCTATTTCTATGTTACCGGTTCGCACGGGCTTTCCCGAGGCGGTGAGTTCCAGCAGTCTCGCTTCACACTGTTCCGGTTTCCGGTCAAGACCAGGTCCGGCAAGCCGACTTTCAAGTACATCGACAAGAAGGTGGCACCGGAAGTCGAGCGAACCATGCTCCTGGCCGAAACGATCAGGTCCAATCCCGATCTTGCGACTTATGCAGACCAGAGGCTGGACAGAAATGGTGTGACCATCGAGGGGATTTCGGAGCTGGACGGCGACATGCTGTTCGGTCTCAGAAGTCCCTGTCTTGCCAATCACGCCCTGATCCTGCAGGTGCCCTCCGAAGAGCTGTTCATGGAGACACCGCCCACATCGACAACTGCCAGGGTCAAGCTGGGCGACAATGTCGGCGTGAGAGACCTGACCCGTGTAAAAGATGGCCTTCTCATTCTGGCAGGAAGAAGTGACGACCGCCGCGGATCTGAAGATTTCACTTGCGGCGAAGAACGCGCCCCACCTTCACCGTCGCCGTCTCTCTGGTTCTGGAGCGGAAAATCAGGCGATGAGGCACAGCCTCTGGGCGCGCTTCCGGGCGTCGATGTAAATGCGAGTGCAGAGACACTGCTGTTGCTTGAAGAAACCGACACGACTTATCGCGTACTAGTGCTGTTCGACGGCGAGAAAAACGGGGCACCGGTCGAGTTCATTATCGGCAGATAGGCCTCTGTCGGAACGCGCGCCAACATGCCGATCAATGGTCTTCAATGCAGCGGGCAGGAGGTCCGATTTCTGTTGAAGAGGGCTTGCGCTCCGATCGTTTTTCAATTGTATCGGTGTGACGCTCAAACTCTCTCCAAGCGGTCTCTTTCATGCACCTCCTCGACCTGTGCCGGATAGCTGGCACCGTCTTTTTCGCTGTTACCCTGATCGTCGCCGGTGACACGTGCGGCAAGCTGCTGACCGCCGGTGGCGTCGATCCGTTTTTCGTCGCCTTTTCCCGCTTTGCCATCGGCGCCCTGGCGCTATGGCCGATTGCGCGTATCCGGCTGCATGAGCTGAGTGCCTACAAGGACTGGCGGGTTGTTCTGCGGGCTGTCTTCATCACCTGTGCGATCTGCTCGATTTTGACGGCACTCAAGACCGAACCCATCGCGAATGTTTTCGGCGCCTTCTTCGTCGGGCCGGTAATCTCCTACGTTCTGGCAGTCATTTTTCTCGCCGAAAAACCGTCGCCGACACACACCATTCTGCTCGTCCTGGGTTTTTGCGGGGTCCTGCTGGTGGTCAAGCCCGGTTTCGGTGCTTCCGCCGGCATTCTTTTCGCTGTCCTGGCCGGCATCTGCTATGGCTGTTATCTCTTCATGACCAAATTGCTGGCCGGCGCGATGCGGCCAAGTCTTCTTCTCATGTCGCAGTTGCTGATCGGCTCAGTCCTGTTGATACCGTTCGGTCTGAGTTCGGGCCTGCCGGAACAAAGCTTCAATTTCTGGGTCCTGATCATTTTGAGCGCATTGGGGTCAGCCGCCGGCAACTACGCCCTGGTCGTGGCGAACAAGATGGCCGATGCCAGCCTTGTCGCGCCACTCGTCTACAGCAAGCTCATCTCCGCGACCCTGCTCGGTATTCTGGTCTTCGGCGACTGGCCGGACACGGTTGCATTCATCGGTCTGACGCTGATCATCCTGTCGGGCCTTGGATCCCTCGCCGCAAGGAGACGCCTGCCCGGCAAGACAGTGCCAGGTTAGGTCTGCAATCGAGTGCAGGAACGACATGCTCTGCCGAAATCCACCTCATCGGCGACCCCTGACCGATGTCAGAAGGGCAGATCTTCGGTTTCGAAATAATTCAGGACAGCCTGGATTGCGTTGTAGCCCAGAGAACTCTTGCGCACATAGATACCGGCTTCCCTGCGCGGCATGCCATGAAGGCTCGGACGGATCATAAGTCCTTCGCTTTCAATGCGATGCGCAAGTTGAAGCGGTGCCGACATGACAAACCCGCCTTCCTTGACCAGTTGCAATCCGGTCGCAAACGACGTTGTTCGAATGTCGATTATGGATTCCACAGCGTCTTCGGGCGCGCAGTGTTCCTGAATACGGCTTTCCGTTTCAGGATCAACCACGAAACTGACCCACCGATAGCCGCGCAGATTGGATGGATCAATATGCGTGCCCTGCGCGTTCGGGTCATCGGCCCGCACGACAATACCGTGTTCAACACTGGTTATGTATCTGACAAGTATCGCATCATCTAACTGTTCTTTCGGAATGATGCCCAGATAGATGTCGATTTCTCCCGCACTCAACGGCTGTGCGATGTCGTGCCCCGTGTCCGTTTTGACCTCCAGCTTCAAGGCAGGAAACTGCTTTATCAAGGCCGCGAACAGTCGCGCGACACTGTTCAGGTGGAACACCGGCCCCGCGCCAACCCTGAGAACCGGAAGTCCCGCAGTGGTAATGGTTGAAACCTCCTCCAGACACTGCCGGTATTCATGCTGAATGCGCTCCGCCCGCTTCAGGAATACCTTGCCCGCCGCCGTCAGTCTCATGCCTCGCCTGTCCCGCTCGAACAACGTCGCACCGACCTCGTGCTCAAGATTGGCAATGCGTTTGGTCACCGAGGGCTGCGTCAACGCCAGTTCGTCGCAGGCAGCGGTCAGGGAGTGATGACGGGCAACTGCCAAAAAAGCTGTCAGGTTCTTGTCCATCTAACATTCTTTTTTTGAATGATAAGTATCAATAAATCGATTTTACAGAATACCTCTTTTCGATCAAGGTCTACGAAGTTCGCTCAACAACCAGCTTTGGGAGGAGCAATGCGGACCGTTTTTGTCCTGTTCGATTCACTCAACCGCCTTGCGCTCGGCGCCTACGGCGGTACCGCCGTTGAAACACCCAATTTCGACCGGTTCGCCCAACGGGCCGTCACGTTCGACAAGCATTATGTCGGAAGTCTTCCTTGCATGCCGGCGCGCCGGGACATGCATACGGGCCGGCTCAATTTCATGCACAGGCATTGGGGTCCGCTTGAACCATTTGACGAATCTTTTGCGAAAATCCTGAGTGGCGGCGGTGTCTATTCCCACCTGATCTCCGATCATCTCCACTATTTCGAGGACGGCGGTTGGGGGTATGCCAATGCCTTCGACAGCTGGGATTTCATCCGGGGTCAGGAATATGACGCGCTGAAAGCCCTGGCGGCACCACCGGTCGAAAGGTACCGTCAAAAATTCGATCCGCGTCACTATCCGATGTCGCCCCCTTCAAACGGCAGCATGACCAGAGGCAATACGGACAAGACCTCCTGGAAAAGGTCCCGGGCCGCAATAACTCATGATTTTCTAACGGAAGAAGCCGATTTTCCGACCGCCAAATGCTTTGCCGCAGCATTCGAGTTTCTCGACTTGAATGCAGATGCGGACGACTGGTTCCTGCAGCTTGAATGCTTTGATCCACACGAACCCTTCGTCGCGCCGGAGCGTTTCAAGGAGGCTTACAAAAGCGGCTACAATGGCAAGATCCTGGATTGGCCGCATTACGAAAAGGTCAGCAATTCCAGCCAGGAAATTGCAGAAATTCGCGGCAATTACGCCGCGCTGGTTGCCATGTGCGACGAATATTTCGGAAAACTTCTGGATCATTTCGATGCGCATGGCCTGTGGGACGACACCTGCCTGATCCTGACCACCGATCACGGTTTTCTTTTGTCGGAGCATGAGTGGTGGGGCAAGAACAGGATGCCCTACTATGAGGAAATCTCTCACATTCCACTCATGATCTGGCACCCCGGGCACGCGGACCAATCCGGTTCGCGGCGCAAGAACCTGACGCAAACACCGGATCTCATGCCGACCATCCTGGAGATCCACAATTGTCAGGTTCCTCCCAGCGTGACCGGTGCGTCCTTGAAGCCCCTGCTGGGCGATGATGCACCGGTTCACGAAAGTCTTGCCCTTGGCATGTTCGCCGGCCCGGTTTGCGTGACCGACGGGAAATACAGCTACTTCCGCTATCCGGACGACCTGTCCGGTGAAAATCTCAATCTCTACACGCTGATGCCGACACATCTGTCGTCGCATTTCGAAATAAGCGAACTGAAGACGAGCGTACTTGCCGGACCGTTTGATTTCACCAAGGGTGCACCGCTCCTGAAAATCAAGCTCGACCCGAAGAACACCCAGGTCGGCAATGACGGGCAGACGCTCGAAGATTGTGTTTCAGCCCTTTACGACCTGGAACGCGATCCCGGTCAGACAACCCCTGTGCCGGATGAAGCCGTCATCGGACGCCTGACGGACCGGATTACCTACCACTTCATTCAACATGATGCTCCGAAGGAACTCTACGCACATTTCGGTCTGGAAACAGACCGGGAGGCCCACCAGGGCACCGCGGGACCGGGCATCGAAAGAGCAATATAGGAGGAGGACAACGTGAAACTTTCAAGGCCATTGAAGACCCTTGCGGCCGCGACGATGCTCATCGCCGCATCCACCAGCGCATCCATCGCCGAGTTTCCCGAGCGGACGGTCGAATTGATCCATCCCTGGGGACCGGGAAATGCCATGTCGGTGAGCCAGTTGATCGCCAAGGCCATGGGTGAAGAACTCGGTGTCGACATGCCCGTGATTTCAACACCGGGTGCCGCGGGCACGAAGGGGCAAAAAACAGCGATGTCGCGGCCTGCCGACGGCTATACGGTGTTTGACGGCTATGTTGCGCCCCTCGTTTTGCAACCCGTACTCGGGAATGCCGACTGGACGTATAGCGACTTCAAGCCACTCCATTCGGCGGTTTCGAACGCGTTTGCGATCGGCGGACGTACCGACGAAACACGCTGGTCCAATTTCGAGGAGATGATGGAATACGGCCGGGAACATCCGGGCGAACTTCGCTATTCTTCGGGCTCGCGAAACAACCTGCCTCACATGGTGATTGCGAAAGTGCTGCAGTCCTATGGCGTGGTCGCCCAGAACATCCCCTACACGCAGGACGGAAATGCGGTCAAGGACCTGAAGTCCGGCGTCCTCGATTTCTCCTTCATCAATGTCGGCAACTACATTCAGGACAAGCCGGCTTTCAACATCATGCTGGTACTGTCCGAGCTTCCCGGCGCCAAGGCCTCGTATGACGGCGCGCCCAGCATTGCGGATCTCGACATCGATCTCGGCCTGTCCGGTCTGGCACCGATGGGATGGACCTGGTGGATCGTTCACAAGGACACACCGGACGAAGTCACCGGCAAACTGCGCGCTGCAATGGATGCCGCCATGCAGAGGCCGGACGTTCGCGAGGCAATCGAAAAGGTCGGGTTCGTTCCCCTGGACTGGGATCACACCCAGTATGACGAGGTCGTCGGACCGGTGTCCGACCAGCTTTCCGCAATGGGCAATGCCCTGAAATGGGAAGAAGATGAGCTGAAGAAACTGCGATAAGGTGACAGCGACGATGACTTCGAGAACCCTTACCCTGATGGTTACAGTTTTCTTCGCGATCATCGTCGCGATCGTCTTTCAGCAAATTCATACATCCATGCAAGAACAGGGGATCGCCAGCGGCGGTCCCTATGACAACGCGGCCGCCTATCCGCGCGCCGTTGCCCTGGCCATCGCTTTGCTGGTCATCGTTCAGATCCTGATTGAATTCGGGACCGGCCAGCGCGAGAGGATCGTTGTCGATCCGCATGGCTTCAAGAGAGCAGTCGGCCTGCTGGCCGTTTTCGCAATCTATCTGGGTTGCCTTGGCTGGCTCGGCTATCACCTGACGACCACTCCAATGGTTTTTGCAATAATGATCATCTGCGGCGCGCGTCAGTTCGGAAAGATGCTGCTTGCCGCGCTTATCATGTCTTTCGGCTTCGCCTTCATTTTCGAGAAATTTCTCAATGTCGTGCTGCCGGGTGGCGTTCTCAGCCTGAACATACCCTGGTAGGCCGATGCTCTTTGAATCCCTGCTTGCTGGTTTCCAGCTCTTTCTGACCCCTCTGGCAATCGGCCTGACCTTCATCGGCATCCTGATCGGACTGCTTGTTGGCGCAATGCCCGGGCTGGGCCCGCTCATGGGCATTATCCTGCTACTGCCGGTGGCGATCGGACTGCCTCCAGTCGCGGCAATGGGCTTTCTCATTGCGATCTTTGTCGGCGGTTCCTGCGGCGGGTCGATCTCCGCAATTCTTCTGCGTATTCCGGGAACGCCACTGGCGGCCGCAACGCTTTTCGACGGCTATCCGATGGCGCAGAAAGGACGGGCGGCCGATGCGATCGGCATTGCCATCTCCGCTTCGGCAATCGGCGGCCTTATCGGCGGGGTCGTGCTGATCGTGGCCTCGCCGCTTTTGGCAAGGTTTGCCAGCGGCTTTGCCCCTCCCGAATACGCCATGCTTGCGGTAACCGGCCTGTTTGCCATCGCGATCATTTCCGGCGGGTCACTCATCAAGGGATTGGTCTCGGGTTGTTTCGGGCTGTTGCTGGCAACCATTGGCACCGATGAATTCTCAACAGGTTACCGTTTCACATTCGGCTCGCACCACATGCTCAACGGCTTTCACATCGTTGCGGTCGTTGTGGGTTTGTTTGCAATTTCCGAAATGGTCCATCAGATCGTCGGCGACGACCTTCTGAAGAAGCCGGACATCAAGGTGGAGCGCCCCGGTTTCGGATCGCTGCTGACAACAATGCGGCACTGGGTCAATCTGCTCAGATCTTCCGGCATCGGTGTCTTTTTCGGTGCGTTACCTGGCGCTGGCGGTGTCATCAGCTCGTTCAGCGCGTATGCAATTGCGAAAGCTGCGGCGAAACCGGACGAGAGATACGGAGAAGGTGCCGAGGGCGGCGTTGTCGCCACCGAAAGCGCCAACAACGCAACGGTCGGTGGAACGCTGGTGCCTACGCTGGCACTTGGCATTCCCGGCGACGCCTCGTCCGCAATGTTGCTAGGGGCTTTGCTGATACTCGGCTTTGTGCCGGGTCCGATCCTGTTCGAACAGGAGCCTCAATTCGTGGGCGGGATCTTCCTTGTCTACATGGCGTCAAACGTCTTTTTGCTCATTGCGGGCATTCTTGCGACACCGTTCTTCGTCTATGTGTTGCGGATCCCGAAATTCTATCTGATACCGATCATCCTCATCCTGTGCTCGATTGGCACGTTTGCCCTGCAGGCGTCCGTTTTCGACCTGATGGTGATGTTCGGATTTGGACTGGTCGGCATCCTGTTTCGCGCTGCGAACTATCCTTTGGCGCCAATCGTCATCGGCATCATCCTGGGACCGATCCTGGAAAACAACCTGCGGCGCGCCCTGCTCATTTCCAGAGAAGGCTACTGGATTTTTCTCGATCGCCCGGTGTCGGCGACCCTGGTGTGCGTGAATGTTCTGCTTTTGACCGGAGCGCTCTATTTCGCTTTCCGAAACCGTAAAAGGTTGTTTTCCCGGCAGGAAAGCTGACCAGGCGGAGTGTCAGGAAGACTTGAGACCATAATTGGCAACGGCGCCCAGCACCTCATCGATCTCGCCCCTTGACAGGATGTGGGGAGTGCCGATCGATTGGCTGACGATGAAGGCACGCGCAAGGACTTCAAGTTCTTCCATCCGCCAGAGCGCCTTTTCAAGCGTCTCGCCGACGACGACCGCGCCATGATTGGCCATGAGGCAGCCGTGGCGTGAAGCCATCGCACCGGTTACATGATCCGCCAGATCCTGGCTTCCGAAAAGCGCATAGTCCGCCAGGGGTACGGTGTTGCCGCCGAAAATCGCAATCATGTAGTGGCACGCGGGAATTTCCGACCGGTTGATCGAGAGCGCGGTGCAGTGCACAGGATGCGCATGTACCACGGCGTGCATGTCGGGTTTGCTCCGCAGCAAGGCCTGATGAAACTGCCACTCGGTGGACGGCGGATACGGACCCTTGTTCTTTCCTTTTCCCTTAAGGGGAATCGAAACGAGCATGTCAGGTGTCATGCTGTCATAAGGAACACCCGAGGGCGTGATAATCATCCTTTTGCCGACCCGGGCGGAGATGTTTCCCGATGTTCCCTGATTGATGCCTCTGGTGTTCATTTCCTTGCAGGTATCGATGATCGCCTGACGCAATTCCGGAGTGTCTTTGTAGGGTGCCCTAAGCATTGTCGTCCGCCAGTTTCAGTAATTCGGCCGCAGTCTGGGAGCAGGTGGCCACGTGCGTGGCATAGCCTCCGCGAATGGCTGCCAGCATCGGCTCAGCCCGGTCAGGGCCGGATCCGACCAGGAGCCCGATCTCCTTGTTGCGCATCTGTTGGAGCGTGACAGCGATCATGCGGTCCTCGATGTCCCGATCAAGACCATTGCCATTGTGATCGATCAGCCGGCCACAGATGACCCCAATGGCGCCATCAGCGGCGCAGGCGTCGATATCTGCCCTGTCGAGAAGACCCGTGTGAACCACGTGGCTGTCGTCCCCGCACGTGCCGCAGGCGAAAATCGTCTTGTTGCAATTCGCCACGGCCTCCAACTGTGCCTGAATGACCGGTTCCTGCTTAAGCTGCTCGACAAGCTTCCTGTCCGACAGGATCAGCGGAACATGCAGATTGACGCAGTGGGCGCCATACCGCCTTGCAAGGGTTGCCGAACAGGTTTCCGCGGCAAAGCCAAGCGCTGCCGGCCGCGAGCCGACCAGCTGGACGATGGTCAGGTCTTCCAGGGTAATGCGCGGCGCAGCCTCGGCGACCCTGTAGACGGTTTCGCCCCAGGCAACTCCAAGCCGGTCGCCCGGTTCCAGCAGGCTCGGCAACCAGTCGGCCACCGCACGGGTCACCCGCTCCAGGGACTGTTCCGCGCCATCAGGCGAAGATGGAATGACCACTGCATCCCCAAGCCCGAACCGGTCGACAAGACGACGAGCAAAGTCCTGGTTTCGGAATACATCGGTGTCGAGCGAGATGCGGACATAATCCCGTTTTCGGGCTTCCGCCAGATAATTGACCACCGTGGCCCGTGAAATTCCGAGACGTTCGGCAATCTCGTTCTGGTTCATTCCGTCCTGATAGTAACACCAGGTGACCTCGACAATCGCGTCCTCCTGCGTGCGGGCGCGCGCGGCCGCTCCACGCGCATTGCCCCTGGATTCCGTTAGTCGCGACTTGGACGGGCCAGGGCTCATGCGCTCCTGGCAACCTTCGCCAGGTCGGGAAAAAGCCCGGCGAGCCCGTCGGCACTCGCCTCGCACACACCGCGCTCGGTGATAAGGCCTGTCACCAGATGGTTCGGCGTTACGTCGAAAGCCGGATTCCCACCGGGCGTACCATGCGGAGTGACCTGCACCTGCCCGATCCTCCCATCCTCGGTCAGCCCCTGGACGTGAGTTACCTCACGTTCCAGCCTCTCCTCGATCGGAATTTCGGCAACCCCGTCCTCCACGGTCCAGTCAATCGTCGGCGAAGGCAGTGCGACGTAAAACGGAACATCATTTGCCTTTGCCGCAAGCGCCTTCAGATAAGTGCCGATCTTGTTGCAGACATCTCCGCGACGGGTGGTACGATCCGTTCCGGTAATGACGAGGTCGACCTGGCCATGCTGCATCAGGTGCCCGCCCGCGTTGTCGGTTATGTATGTGTGCGCAATCCCGTGACTGCCGAGTTCCCAGGACGTCAGAGCGCCCTGGTTCCGCGGACGTGTTTCGTCAACCCAGACATGGATCGCAATATTTTCATCATGCGCCTGATACATCGGGCTCGTTGCGGTGCCCCAGTCGACTGTCGCGATCCAACCGGCGTTGCAATGGGTGAGAATACGCACAGGTTCACCATCGGGTTTTCCGGCCGCGATCCTGCGGATGATTTCCAGTCCGTTCTGACCAATGCGGTAATTGATGTCCACGTCTTCGTCGGAAATCTCGTGAGCGAGCTGCAATGCCGCTGCAGCACGATCACCTTCGGGAAGCGCCTTCAGTTTTGCGCGGCAGCGATTGAGTGCCCAGCGCAGATTGATGGCTGTCGGACGGGTCTTGTCCAGGTACTCCCAGGCCTTGTCGAGATTTTCATCGGATGGATCCGACCCGGCGGCCAGGGCCATGCCATAGGCAGCGGTGGCGCCGATCAGCGGCGCACCGCGCACACGCATTTCAACGATCGCGTCGGCAAAATCCTGAAGCGTGTTGACCTGCTGCACCCGAAACTCGTGCGGTAACCAGCGCTGATCGATAATTTGCAGCGCGTCCTTGTCCTCATCCCACCAAAGCGAGCGGTAGTGGGTTCCGTTGACCTTCATAGGATGTCCTTCTTGTTGACCTGGCGTGCAAGCCTCAGCAATTCTTCCACGGACCCGAGGGTGCCGGCGTTCCGGATCAGGTCCGCGCCCATCTGGAGATTGCGCGCTTCCAACGCTGCCTTGACTTCCTTGTCCTCGATGTCTTCGAAATCGGCATTATGGGCAAGGGAAAGCGTGCGGCGATGCATCTCGATACCGCAAAAGCCGAGGGCGTCTACCCAGATCTCCGCAAGAAGGTCTGCGCACGCCTCCTCCGACTGATGCCCCTGCCCTTCAAACAAGGCTTCCGGATAGAGCATGCCGGTGCGTTCGGTTTTCCAGAGATGATCAAATTCTTCCTCGAATGTGTTCACCGTTTCCGCAATGACGGACAGAAGCCATTCCTGATAGTCGTCCAGAAGGGCTGCTTCCCTGTGCGCCGGCTGGCTGAAATAGGCCATGAGAAAGTTCGCCAGAAGCATCCCGATATCGAAACCCATCGGGCCGTACTGGACGAATTCGGGATCGATAATGCGGCTTTGCGTTCCAGTGGACATGATCGATCCGCTGTGAAGGTCGCCGTGCACCATTGTTTCGGTGTTCGAGGCGAATTTCATCATCAGGCGTTGCACTTTCGCCTTCAGGCGCGCATCGGACCGCAAGCTGGAAACAACCGGGTCGAGACCGTCGGAATGATGATTCATTTCCGCGTCGTGATACGGATCGGTAAAGACCAGCGCTTCGGTGATTGCCGGAATTTCGATATTGCCGGCAAACAGGCCAACGTCCTTTTTCTTGTCGGGACTCTTCATGGAAAGCTCGGACCCGCGAAATGCCGTGCGGGCACAGAACCTGCCGAGAAAACCGCCAAGCCCCTCGACCTTTTCCCCGTCGATCAGTTTCCGGCGCAGAATCTTGTGCGGTGCCAGGAATTCCATGACGATCAGCGCCTGCGTTTCGTCGAAATAGTGGACCTCCGGGACGGACCCGGGATCCCTTTCCGCCTGCCGCACCAGTGCATGGTTTTCAAAAAAGGCACGGTAAAGCGGCAATGGCCAGCTGTCCCCGACGAGGCGGACATATGGCAATGCCTGCTTGACGATGACGGTTCCTTCCGGGCCTTCGACAATGAAAACCAGGTTCAGATTGCCGTCGCCAACTTCGCGCACAACCCAATCTGCCGGATCGGATCCGATCCGTTCAACAACGGCGTCAATCGAGGCAAGACGGCCTCCGAGCGTTTCCGGCGTCAAAGGCTGATACTGGTCCGGCGTATCCATGACTGTGATCATTCCTCCCTGTTTCCGTCCCGATAATGATCAAGATTGTTCAAATGTCAACTTGGTTGACAAATGACTATATTGCATGTTGTAACACTATCCAACGGGAGTGGAGCTCGTGAAATATTGGGAGGAACGGTGAAAAACGTCACCTGCAAACTCCGCGGTCTGGAAAAGTCCTTCGGGCAGAATCACGTTCTCAAGGGCATCGATCTGGATTTGCGGTCCGGCGAAGTAACGGCATTGATGGGAGCCAACGGCGCGGGCAAGTCGACGCTCGTAAAGGTGCTGTGTGGCTATCACTTTGCCGATGCCGGACACATTGAGCTGGGTGGCGAACCATTCGCTCCGACCGACGCGGCCGACGCCATTTCAAAAGGCGTGGTTACAGTCCACCAGTCCATCGACGACGGCGTGATCCCGGACCTGGACGTGGCGACAAACCTGACCCTCGACCGATTGACGGAACCCGGTGTCGGCTTGTTCGTCAATGACCGAAAGCTGCGCCGGCAGGCACGCGAGGTCGCAGAAGGCATGGGGCTGACGATGGATGTACGCATGCGCGTCGCAGATCTCGATGTTGCCGACCGTCAGATGATCGCCATCGCACGCGCCATGGCACGGGCACCGAAACTGCTCATTCTCGACGAGCCCACTTCGTCCCTGTCGTCATCGGAAGCAGAACGCCTGTTTGCTCTGATCGACAGGCTGCGCGCGGAAGGGGTGGCCATCCTCTATATATCCCACCGCATGTCGGACATCCGTCGGGTGGCCGACCGGATCATTTCCATGCGCGACGGGGCCATTTCGGGCCTGTTTGAGACCGATCCGCTCGACTATGTCGGTGCGGTCAATGCCATGCTCGGACACCAGATGACCGAAGTGGATATCGATCCTGTCGAAGGTGGTGAACCTGTTTTGCGGATCGAAGGCCTGAAACTTTTCGAAGACAGCCGGGAAATCGACTTCGAGGCCCGGGAGGGCGAGGTTGTCGCGTTTACCGGACTGCTCGGTTCCGGCAAGACACGTCTGGCTGAAATCATCTACGGACTTTCAGAGCCCGCGGCGGGACGTCTTCTTCTCGACGACAAGGACTACCGGCCGCACGGGGCCGGTGATGCGGTTTCAAAAGGCGTGTTCATGTCTCCCAAGGACCGCAGCGTGAATGCCGTCGTCCCCGATTTCGATATCGCCAACAACATGACAGTACCGTTCCTCGGTGCCTTCAGCGGCCTTTCGTTTTTGAACGACAAGGCGCAACGTCGTTCCACGGATGACATGATCGACAAGATCGGTGTCGTCTGCCAGTCCAATTCCGATGGTATCGACACGCTGTCGGGTGGCAATCAACAGAAGGTCATGATCGGGAGGTGGCTTCTCAAGGCTTCCAGGGTCCTGTTGCTCGACGAACCCTTTCAGGGTGTCGACATTGGCGCTCGGCGCGACATCGGGCGGTATATCCGACAAACGGCAAACGGGCGGACAACTCTTGTCTTCGTTGCCGAGATCGACGAGGCACTGGAAATAGCAGACCGGATCGTCGTTCTGAACGAAGCGGCAATTGCCGGTGAACACAAAAACAAGAACGTGGACCTGAACAGCCTGGTTGCGGATGTGTCCGGCCCCGGTGAGCGGCTGGCTCTCGCAGGATGATAATTGAAAAATGAACAAGAACGCACTCGATTTTGCCATCAAATACGGCTTCCTGATCCTGCTCGGCGGGCTCGCACTCTTCTTTTCGCTTTATGCAAGCGGCTTTGCCAGCCCGCGCTCGGCCGTCTTCATTCTGCAGTCCGTCGCCATCACCGGCATCCTGGCATTGGGCGTGACCTGTACGCTTGTTGTCGGTGGATTTGATCTTTCCATCGGCTCGGTTGCGACCTCCGCCCTGATGTTGTCGGCCTACACGATGGTCATTCTCGAACAATCCGCCTTCGTGGCCGTTGCAGTGTGCCTTCTCATGGGTGCCCTTGTCGGACTGGTGAACGGTCTTCTGATCGTCAAGATGCGGGTCCCGGACCTGCTCGCAACGCTTGGCATGATGTTCCTTCTGATCGGCTTGCAGCGCATTCCGACACAGGGCAATTCCATCGCAACCGGCATGAGCCTTGAAGACGGTTCCGTTGCCGAGGGCACTTTTTCGGCAGCGTTCCTGTGGCTTGGCCGCCATCGGTTCGACCTGTTCCTGGATCGACTGGTTCCTGTGCCGGTCGTGGTTTTTCTGCTGATTGCTCTGCTGATCTGGCTGTTTCTCGGCTACACACGGCACGGTCGGCTGATGTACGCGATCGGCTCCAACGAACGGGCGGCGGGTCTCGTCGGCACGAATGTCCATCGTTACAAGATCGTTGCCTACATGATTTCCGGAATGCTGGCGTCCGTCGGCGGCATTCTGCTGGCCGCGCGCCTCGGGCGCGGCGACATCGCGTCCGGAAACAACCTGCTGCTCGACAGCGTGGCCGCCGCCCTGATTGGATTTGCAGTTCTGGGCGCGGCACGCCCGAACGCGTTCGGGACGGCGGCCGGCGCGCTCTTTGTCGGGATTCTTCTGCAAGGGCTGACCATGATGAATGCCCCCTACTACATGCAGGATTTTGTAAAGGGGGCCGTTCTGGTCGCGGCCCTCGTTTTCACATTCTACCTGTCCTCGCGACGCGGCGGCAGGAGAACAGCGTGACGCCCGCAAGGCGCCGTTCATATTGGGAGGAAACAATATGCTCAGACGTGATTTGATGAAAATGGCCCTTGTGGCCGGACTTAGCTTCACTGGAGGCAGCGCATTTGCTGCGGATATGCCGGCTCCCTTCGACAAGCCGGAAGAGGTAAAGATCGCGCTCGTCCGTTATCTCTCAACCGGTGACTTCTTCCAATCCTACCTGTCAGGTGTCGAAAAACAGGCCGAGGCGCTCGGCGTCGACCTGCGTGTCTTCGACAGCCGTCAGGACGCGGCGCTTCAGGCCGACATGGTGGATCAGGCAATTGCGCTTGGTGTTGACGGGATCGTCATCCAGCACGGGCTGACAGAATCCATGAAACCTGCCGCGCAACGTGCCGTCGATGCCGGTATCAAGGTTGTCGCCTTTGACGTGAATGTCGAAAACGATGCCATTCCGCAGGTCGAACAATCCGACTACATGCTCGGAAAGCTGGCCCTTGAGCAGGCCATCAAGGACAATGGAGATACCTTTACTGCGGGATATGTCTATGTTCCCGGTATCGCACCGCTTGATCGCCGGGACGTTGCCTGGAAGGAAGTCAAGAAAGACAACCCGGGCATCAAGGAAGCGGCCATGTTCGGCACGCTCGACAACCCGATCGCCAATTCCGTTGCCAACCAGGCGCGGTCCGTGTTGCAGGCAAACCCGACGATCAACGTGGTATTCGCGCCCTATGATGAGTTTGCAAAAGGCGTGAAAATCGCGGTTGACGAAGCCGGCCTGAGCCAGGATATCAAGATCTATTCCGCAGACGTCTCAACAGCCGACATATCCGCGATGCGCGAGCCTGACTCCGCGTGGGCCGCTACCGTCGCCACCAACCCCGCCGTGGTTGGCGAAGTCAGTGTTCGCACACTTGCCCTGATGCTTGCCGGTGAAGACCCGGGCAAGCAGGTCATCGTTCCGCCAACCCTGATCACCCAGGACTTCCTCAATGAGCAGGACGTGCGCAACATGGGAGACCTTGGCGAAAAGATGCCCCAGTTCCAGCACGCGGACGTTTCTGTCGCCGAGTGGATCCCGCTGCCGAAACGCTGAGTTGGACGTCTTGAATCATGAAACCCGGCACCTGGTGCCGGGTTTTGTTTTGCCTGGCAACATTGACGTCTGTTTTGCAATCCTCATCAGTTTGAAGCGCTATCAAAACCTGTCTTTCATTCAATCTGCTCGACGCCTAAGCCACTCATATTCCTTACTTTTCAATGCATTTTTGTCCTGTTTGCAATGCGCCTCATGCAACACTCGATGCAGAACTCGACATATCTGCGATGCGTGAAGAAATCGCCTTCTCCCGACGGAATTGCAGTGTTCAGAAATTACAGGAAGACGTGTTTTACCGGTTCAGCGCGACCGGTGGCGGAGGATTGCAACGGCCAAGAATGAAACGCAATCCCAGAAAGTCAGAAATCAGGATTGAAGACCCGGGTCTGTTTGTTTGCAGATATGAGCACGGCCGGGACCCGGCCGGATACCCAGGTTATGTCCATAACAAGTTCTGAAAATCAAACCCTGTTTCCCGAGCCGCACAACCGGTCTTTGACATTTCAATCCAATTCTTTACGCTCAAAGTCATACGACGAGTACCCGCCTGGTTCACGCGGTCTCAAATCTCACTCCAGACAGAATTGCGAACCCCATCATGACCGAGGCCAAGAGCGGCGACACGGTACAACTACACTATAAGGGCACGCTGGACGACGGCTCGGTTTTCGACAGCTCGGAAGGACGCGAACCACTGGAATTCACGGTCGGTTCAGGTCAGATCATTCCGGGTCTCGACCGGGAAATCGCTGGAATGAAGGTTGGTGACGAAAAAACCGTGCGCATCGAACCGGAAGACGCCTATGGGCCTTCCGACCCTGCAGCAAGGCAAACGGTGCCGCGCGCGACGATACCTACCAACATCCCGCTGGAAGTCGGACTGCAACTGCAGGCGCAGACCGAGAACGGCCAGACAATGTCCGTCACCGTCGTCGAAATCTCCGACGACGAAGTCGTGATGGACGCAAATCATCCACTGGCAGGAAAAGCGCTGACATTCGAGATTCAGCTGACGGGGATCAGTTGACCTGACATGAGAGACGGTCGAAACAGTCTCTCCGCCATGCCGGTAAATCCGCGGTCGGGCCCTGCTCGACCCTGGATTTGGCAAGCCGTAACGTTTGCCTGCCTCCCTCGCTCCAGGTCCAGGCATGCCGGTTAAGTATCGGGCGATTGGTCCTGCAGGCTCGACTGATCCACCAATTCTCCCTCGGGCAACTGATAATAGTCGCCCTTGGTCTCGGGATAGAGCTGTCTGTCCATCTTCAGACCAGTGTTTCCGTCGATTGTTCCAGCCATAACCGAAATATAATCACTGCCATGCCTTCTCCAGAAAAGCTGGCTGCCACAGGTCTTGCAGAACCCTCGCTCTGCCGTTTCAGACGATTGAAACCATGTGACATTTTCAATCCCCTGAAGTTCCACGAAACTCTTCAACACCTGTGTTGCTGCAACGTAGTGGCCTGATGCTTTTCTGCACTGGTTGCAATGGCATCCGACAATTGATCTTGGAGAACCCGAAATCCGGTATTTCACCCGGCTGCAAAGGCAACTTCCGCGCATTGTTTTCTCCCGAACTGAAGACTTCAGTCTAGATCCGGCAGGAAACGTCGCGCCCGTCAAAAACGGAGAAAGATTGAGAAAATGCGACTTCCGCAAGGTACCCGCAGTTTCGGATCTCGCGGAATGTTCTCCTCAAGAGTTTGCTTCCAACAAAACGAAGGCTGTCAGCGCGCCAAAAGAAATCACGCTGAACCAACCGTCAGGCAAAGGCTCCTAGCTGCTCGGGCGATCCCGCACCAGCGTCTCTTCCATGAACACCACATAGATGACAAGGCCGACCGCCGCTGTCGCCGCGAGGCTTAGAAAGCCGACCGTGTAGCTGGTGTATTGCACGATATACTCGGCAACTATGTTGCTGAGGGATGCCCCGATTCCGATCAGCATTGCCAGAACGCCCTGGGCGAAATTGAACCGCCCCGTCCCGGCGGTGATATCGGCCAGAACCAGGAGAAACACCATTGCGAAGATGCCGTTGGCAACCCCGTCAAGAGCCTGAATGGCAACGAGCGCGTATGTGTTGTCGAACTGGCTGAACAGAATTCCCCGGATCGGAAGCACTAGAAACGCGATCAGCAACAAAGGCTTGCGCCCCCAGACGTCCGCTTTTTTTCCGCAGAAGATCGCCATGACGATCATCACCAGTTGCGCGGCAATCACACAGGCCGCCGTAAAGGCAACCCCATGCTCGGCGTCACTGTTGGACGACAGTTTCTGGCTGACCAATGGCAGCATGGAGGCATTGGCAGAATGAAACAGGAAGATGCAGATCGCGAAAACAAACAGCCGCCTGTCTTCGAAAAGACTCAAGATACCTTCCGGGGCTTTTTCACCCGCATTTTCCTCCGCGACACCGCCACGGGCCAGGTCGTGATCAATCTCATCCTTGTTGATCAAAAGCGCGCAGACAATCATGCCGCAGGCCATGGCCGCCACTAGCCAGAAAACCCCGAGCGCTGACCAGGTCAAGGCAAGAATGGCCGCAAGCATGGCCGCGATCATGTTGCCGGCATGGTTCCAGGCCTGGTTGGCGCTGGTCTGCCTGGTGAAATAGGCGTGCCCGACCAGCCCGAGGGTGACGGCGGCAATCAGGGGGCCAAGAAAGGCAGACGCCGAGCCGATCAGAATCTGTGCCGTATAAACTGCAAAAGCATCATTGAACACCAGAATGCCGATCGTGCTGCACGCAATCGCGATGGCGCAGCCGATCAACAACGTCCGCTTCCACTTGACTGTGTCGACAATGGCACCGGCCGGTGATTGCATGACGACGGTTGCGATACTGCCGGCAGCGAGCGCGATCCCGATCGAACCGGGCGACCAGTGTTGAAGGGTCAGAAGATAAATTGCGAGATAAGGGCCGATCCCGCCCACGACATCTCCGGCGAAAAAATTCACGCCGAGCAACGATCTATTCAACTGCATGACTTTCGCCCCGGAACCGGTATGAGTTTTTACGTAGTACAGGACTATCACAAACGGAAATTTAATTTTGCATTTATATCCTTGCAAAAATAGACTAACAACGACCTTCAATAGAATAGCCATGAGAAATAGTTAGATGCCTTTAAGTTTAATTGTATCTATATTTGTGTTTTTCATGATTGCGATCCGGCAATGGCTGCCGGATTGGCTCAAGATCTGGATGATCATGACAATCGGCGCAGTTATCGTGCTTGTCACAGGTAATATTTCGCCTTCAGAAGCATTGAATGCGGTGGATTGGGATGTAATTGCCTACCTGTTTGGTGTTTTCGCGATCTCTCACGCGCTGTTTGCCTCCGGGATATCGGAAAAGGTCAGCAACTGGATATGTGCCGACTCACGTTCCATTCCGCAGATCCTGTTCTTCTTTATCCTGTTCGTGACCGCCATCTCGGCCGTCCTGACCAACGATGCCGCCGCGGCGATTGGAACACCAATCGCCATTGCCATCGCAGCGAGCCTCGGCATTTCGGCAGCACTGCCATTGATCGCCCTTTGTGTTTCCGTGACGGTCGGAAGCATGTTTTCGCCTGTCGGCAACCCCCAGAACCTGCTGATCGTCGCAGATGGACACTTCACCAATCCGGTTGGCGTCTTTCTGGAGTGGCTCGCCGTTCCGGCGCTGATTTCACTCGTCTTCACGCTGTTGTGGTTCTGGTTCTGCTTCAAGAGAGCACCGAAGGGAGGAGCTCCGGAACATGTCACTCCGGACGAACAAACAATGCGCCGCTGGCCAGCGCTTCTTGCCACGGGTCTGTTGTGCGTACTTGTCCTGACGGACAGTATCGCCCATGACAGCGACTGGCTGCCGGACCTGCCGCTCGGTGCACTGAGCCTGATTGCGGCAATCCCGCTGTTTGTATTTTCATCGCAACGGGTTCAACTGGTAAAGGAAGTTGACTGGCACACGCTGATCTTCTTCGTTTCCATGTTCATCGTGACCGGCGCCGTGCTGAAATCGGGTGCCTTGCAGGAATGGCTCAGTCCCTGGCACGACCAGCTGGGCGAACCCATCCTGGTTACATCCATTGCGTTTTTCGGCAGCCAGGTCTTCTCGAATGTTCCACTGGTGGAAATCTATCTGAACCTGCTGCGGGACCACGACGTCCCGACCCTGATGCTTTTGTCGGGTATTTCCACCCTTGCCGGCAATCTGTTCATTTTGAGCGCGGCCAGCAACGTCATCATTGTTCAGCAGAGCGAAAAGCACGGCGTGACCCCGTTCCAGTTCTGGCAATTCACGCGCTATGTCTTGCCCGTGACAGTCGTCTCCCTGCTCGTCTGTTATCTCTGGGTCGCATTTCTGGTCTCTGTTTCCGAGTAAGGCAAGATGCCGGATATGTGGTGAATTATTGCCACCCCTGCCCGAAACCGCCGCAATCTGATGCCAAAGTCGGATTAAGCGATTGCAATTTCCACGCCACTCACCCTATGTATGCTGTTGGTTTTCATAGGATCTTAGTCGGAGCAAACTGTTCATGCCTGTTGATGTTGACGCGCTGGTGGATAGACGACGTTTGCGGCGCAAGGTGACTTTCTGGCGCGTCGCGACATTCATCGTGATCGCAGGAGCTCTTGTCGCTGGCCTCGCCTACGTCTCAGGTGTTTCCGGCCTGTCCAAGCGGTCGGCACATATCGCGCGTATCCCAATTGAAGGCGTGATCATAGAAAACCGCAAAACGCTGCAGATGATCGAGAAGATCAGCAAGGCCGACGCGGTCAAGGGCGTCGTGATCTCCATCAATTCGCCCGGAGGCAGCACAACTGGCGGCGAAGCGCTTTACCTGGCGCTGCGCGACCTGGCCGAAAAGAAACCGGTGGTCGCCGAGATCCGCACGATCGGAACGTCCGCAGGCTACATGGTTGCCCTGGCGGCCGATCACATCGTTGCGCGCTACAACACCATTACCGGCTCGATCGGTGTGCTGTTTCAATTCGGCAATCTGGAAAAACTTCTGGAGACGGTCGGTGTTCAAATGGAAGCGGTCAAGAGTGCACCTCTGAAAGCCGAGCCTGATTTTTATTCGGAAGCAAGCCCACAGGCGCGCGCCATGCTGCAGTCTCTTGTAAATGACTCTTATGAATGGTTTGTCGGACTGGTCGCCGAACGACGAAAGCTGGATCCCGCGACGGCAAAACAACTTGCCAACGGTCGCGTCCTGACCGGCCACTCCGCGCTGGAAAACAAGCTGGTTGATGCCATCGGCGGCGAAGACAAAGCTGTCGAATGGCTGGTCGCGGAAAAGGGCGTGACCAAGGATCTTCCGGTCGTCACATGGACGACAAATGAAAATCTTGACGAGCTGCCGTTTTCCTCCCGGATCTCCCGTGAATTCGGAAAAGGGATCGGATCTGCCATCATAAACCCGTTAAATGACGCTAAGGGGCTGATTCCTCGAGGCCTTACGCTTGACGGGCTCGTATCCGTTTGGCAGGCTTCTGACGCGGCAGAACAAAAACCGTAAGCCAGGGGGCTCTCCATGATCAAATCTGAGCTGGTTCAGCATATCGCAGAACAGAATCCGCATCTCTACCAGCGGGATGTCGAGAATATCGTCAATGCGATCCTGGATGAAATCACAGAGGCGCTCATGCGCGGAGATCGTGTCGAGCTTCGCGGCTTCGGAGCGTTTTCCGTAAAGAACCGCCCGGCACGCATCGGGCGCAATCCTCGCACCGGACAAAAAGTGGAAGTGGACGAGAAACACGTTCCCTTCTTCAAAACCGGTAAGGAAATGCGTATACGTTTGAACGACGGTGTTGATCACGGCGACGACTGAATCCGGTTCGCACGACCACCCGTTTCAATTCGAGTTCCATACTGACTATTCCGGGAGACCGCTGTGACCCGTTTCATCAAGAATGTGATCCTGTTCGCGATCGCGGTGGTCCTGGTTCCCTTGTCTGTGGCCAACAGGCATACGGTTTCCCTGTCACTGAACCCGTTCGACCCGCAGGACCCCAGACTGACAATTCCCGATGTTCCGTTGTTCTGGGTGATTTTCGCCAGCCTGGGTGTCGGTATTATTGTCGGCGGACTTGGAGCCTGGGCGAGACAGGGCCGGTGGCGCAAGGAAGCGCGGGTCAAGCGGCGTGAAGCCGACAAATGGCATAAGGAAGCCGATCAGCTTCGCGAGATGTCTGCTGCAAATCAACCTGCCACAGGTGTCAAGGGATTGCCGAGGCCGGGCGATCGGTCTGCGGCCTAGAATCTGCTGATGAATGCGAATTATCTCAAGCGATGAGATTGATGCCTGTCTTGAGGATCGGGATGTTCTCGAGACACTTCGCCGGGCATTCCGTTCGAATATCGTGGCGCCAGTTGCTCCGGATTTAAGGATCGACCGGCTTGACCAACTGGCGGGGCACCTCACTCTCCAACCCGCCTGGACGAACTTTGCCGAACAAAATGATGTGACACGCGGTTATGTCGGCTGCAGCCTGAATCTGGACCTTCCCGAGAACAAGGGCTTCGCTTCCAATCTCTATCTTCTCTATTCAGGGACAGGCGGCCAGCCGATAGCGCTCGTTGACGGCATGCGCATGAGAACCTGGCGCACCGCCGGTGTTCATGCGCTCGCAGCATCCTACCTGTCGCGCGAGGATGCACGACGATTGCTCGTGATCGGTGACGACCTTCGCCTGCCACGTCTACTTTCAGCCTATGCGACAGTTCGGAACCTGACATCCATCCTGTTCGCCGGAACATCACCCGAAGTTCGCAAAAAAGCCGCGAACCAGCCGGAACTTGACAATGTTCATTTCGGAGTAACCTCCGAAATTCATGAGGCACAAGAAGGCGCGGACATCATCTGCGTGGCGGGTCCCGACAACAGCTCCGGCAGCTATGACACCCTGACCTATCTTGATCCACCGGTCGGATGTCACGTCGACATTCTGGATCCCTCAGCCACGCTTTCCTCCGAGTTGCTTCAAGAGTCCCGACTGTTTTCGTCCGACCTTACAGCGCCCGCACGCGCGGAACTGGAGTGGGCAGCAGACCTTTCGGATCTGGCCAAGGGATCGAAAGCAGGCAGGCGCTACTATGGCCAAAGAACGCTTTTTCTCCCCGGTGCCCGGACCGGTCTGGCTGACTTTGCAATCGCCGCACACATTTTTTTGAGATCCTGAGATCTGGAATATTCCCCGACAATAGCCACATAAGTGCGCAGTGGAGGATGTTTCATCAAAGCGAACACCTGGGGGCCTGCCGAAACAACCGGTAGCCGGGAATACGCTTTGCCAACGTCGTTTTGCAAAGGAGCAGAACATGCTGACGACCCTTGCCTATTCGGCAAGCCTTCCAGCGATTGCGATCGGTCTGATCTTTTACGTTTCAGCCACGTCGGGGCTTGTCTATTAAGCCAAACGAAAGCCGGTTCCCTGGGAACCGGCTTTGTTGTTTCTTCTCAAATTTCATCCAGTCATTTCCGCCGGGGTCATCCATCCCATGACGGCGCCGCCAGCATCTTTGAGGATTGCTATCCGGCCGATGCCTTCCACATCGAACGGTGGTCTGAGAACCTCTCCGCCATGAGCGACTGCCAGTTCGAGGCGTTCATCGACATTGTCGACGGCGATGTAGGACATCCAGTGTTCGGGAACTCCATCGAAGTGGGGACCTTCCATCAGGAACATGCCTCCAACGTGTTTGTCACCAAGGTTTGCAACAATATAAGTGCTGCCACCATCCATTGGCATTTCCGCAAACGTCCACCCGATGGACTTGCCGTAAAACGCTCTGGCTTTTTCCGTGTCCCTGGTCATCAGTTCATTCCAGTAAAAAATACCGTGTTCAACCATCACGACCTCCACTTGGCAACAAATAAGATGGTCAACAGGCTAGCGCCATTGTGACGTCAAGGCCATGGCTCAATGCATGAATGGAAATGAACCTAACCGTCGCGCCTCGTGCCATATCCCGGCAACGTCCATCCCCGCACGATCGCGCCGCCACGCAGTATCAGGGCCACCGCCGCCGCCAGACATGCAGCGACGATCTGCGGTGTACCCATTGCCGCCAAAAGCACAAAGCTGCCAGCGCCGCCAAAAGCCGCGCTGACATAGATTTCAGGCTTGACGATGGAAGATGCCTCGCCTGCGATCGTATCGCGGATTATTCCGCCAAACGTCGCCGTCACCACTCCCATCAGCACCGCCACCAGCACCGTGTCTCCAACGGACATGGCCTTGGCGGCGCCCATGACCGAGTAAGCCGAAATCCCGATCGCGTCGGCCCAGCGCAGCGGCTTGCTCAAACGCTCGATCAGATGCGCAAAAAACCAGACGACAATGCTGACGAACAGACAGACCAGGACATAGGCTTCGTTCTCGACCCAGAAAACCGGGACTCCCAGCAAGAGGTCCCGCAAGGTGCCGCCGCCAATGCCTGTTACCGTCGCGAAAAACAGTAGTGCAATGAAGTCAAGCTGTTTGCGGGAGGCAACAATGCCGCCGGTTACCGCGAAAACGGCCACTCCCAGGTAATCGAGCAGCTGAAGCAGCATCGTGTTCTCCAACAAAAAAGCCGCTTCAACACCAGTCGAAAGCGGCTTTCAAGAAAAGAGTCAAAAAAGATTGCCGTCAAGCGCTCTTGTCGACAGTCTGGCCCGCGTCGCCGTTGCCTTCGGACTGTGGCTGCGGCACTTCCTTTGGACCGCCCTTTGATACGCCGACCATTGCCGGGCGCAGAACACGCTCACCGATGACGTATCCGGCCTGCATGACCTGAACAACAGTATTGTTCGGCACTTCGGTGTTCGGCACTTCAAACATGGCCTGGTGGAAGTTCGGGTCGAATTTCTGACCTTCCGGATCCAGCTTTTTCACACCATTCTTTTCGAGCTGGTTGAGCAGATCACGTTCAATCATTTCAACGCCGTCGATCAGGGCTGCAACACCGGCATCAGCGTTCTTCCGGTCGTCTTCCGGCAGCGCTTCGAGCGCCCGGCGCAGGTTGTCGGATACCGTCAGCATGTCACGCGCAAAGCCCGATACGGCGTATTGCCGTGCATCCCTGACTTCCTTTTCGGTCCGCCGGCGCAGATTTTCCATCTCCGCCATGGTCCGCAGAGCCCGATCTTTCAGATCAGCGTTCTCGGACTTCAGAACCTCTGTCGGATCAACCGCCTCTGCTTCCGCCGTTTCCGGGCTCGATGCCGCGGCTTCGGTCTCCGGAGTTACGCCTGACGGCTGATCTTCCGGGGTTTTGTTCTCGTCACTCATGAATGTTCCGTTTGGCTCAAACTGTTTGCGGATGCTTATACGACCGGTTGCAGAGATTTCAAAGCAAATCGGCGGACACGCCGTTGCCTGTCCGCCGGATGCGTTCATCTGCTCCGCTGCCGGAGCAACCGCAGCAAATCCAGATTAGATTGCGCTCTTGATCCAGTCAGACAGTTTGCCCTTCGGAGCGGCTCCCACCTGGGTTGCCATGGGCTCGCCATCCTTGAACAGGATCAGCATCGGAATGGAGCGGACGCCATACTTCATGGCCATGTCCTGGTTCTCGTCGATGTTGAGCTTGGTGATTTTCACCGCCCCGTTCATCTCCTCGGAGATTTCCTCAAGGGCCGGCGCAATCATTTTACACGGACCGCACCATTCGGCCCAGAAGTCTACGACAACAGGATCTTCTGATTTCAGAACTTCGGCTTCGAAGGAAGCATCGGTAACTTGGGTGGTAGCCATATCAAGATCTCGTGGTTCGATGTCTCACGCCTACCCTATGTAAACGTGTCAGTTGGCCCGAACGTAGGTAGCGTCACGCCCCTCGTCAAGCCGCACTGCCGTCTGGCTTCAGTGAGGCGAGGGTTCTGTCGAGAATATCGCCGGGAATCTCCATCAACGACGGACCTGAGGTCCACAAGAGATACGCCCGGACGTCACGACCAGGGAAAATCTGGCGCAGCAACTCCCTGTAAACACTCAACTGCGCCCGATACTCGAGCGGAACCGCATCCGTTGTCGAAGGTGGGTAGAGGTTCGTCTTGTAATCCACAATCACAACCCGTTTATCCTCCACCAACAACCGGTCAATCTGCCCTGAGACCTCCACTTCCGTGCCATCGGCGGCGCGAATCGTTCCGACAAGAGGAACTTCTGCCTGCGCATCGCCTTCGAAAAGCGGCGCGAAGGCTTCGCCCTGCACGATGGCAACCACTTCCTTCAGAAGCTTCTCCATGTTCCCGGAAAACTGAGGTTTCAAGGCTTGCTTCAGGAACCTTTCGGCAGCTGAAATGCGTTCATCAACCGGAACACCGGGCAAAAGTTCCAGCAACCGGTGCACAAGACGGCCGCGTTCCAGCGGCCACGAAGCCGGTTCCGTGCCTGCCAGCAACCGGTTGGCCGCCGGAACAGGAACGACACCGTCCTTTTCCTCCATCTCCTCGAAGGCTTTTGAGGGTTGCAGCCGTTTTTTCTTCGGCAATGGTGAAACGGTTTCTGTCAACCAGCCGGGCAGGCTTGCCGGACGATCTTCCGGCTGCTTATCCAGAACCGATGTTTCTTCCGAGATATCCGGCGCGCTATCCGATGCGCTTTTTTGCCAACGCCAGGCTACAGTATTCCCTGACGGGTCGCTCAATTCCCGTGCCTCAGGTTTCAGAGCCCGTTCGACAAGCGAATACCAGCATTCTTCATGAGCCCCCCGTTTCGGCTCCCAGCCGCACACGATCAGTCGATCCTCGGCGCGGGTCAGCGCGACGTACAGCAGGCGCCGGTACTCCTGGGCCTGGGCCTCGCGCAGGGTCTCGACCGCCTCGTCGTGCCAGGGTGTTCGGCTGGCTTTCGGCGGCAGCCAGATCAATGCAGGAGGCAGCAATTCGTTTGCCAGTCGTTCGTGTGGCAAAAAAGAGGGGTCATGGATGGCGCTGACGGGCGCAGCACCGGGGTCAACGAGCACGACAATCTTTGCTTCCAGGCCCTTGGAGCCGTGAACGGTCATGATCCTGACCATGCCCTTGGTGTTGGTCAGCTCTCTCTTGATTTCCGTCGGAGCAGCAGCCATCCAGGCAAGAAACCCTTCCAGGCCCGGCGTCCCGGCCTGTTCATAGGCGATCGTCAGAGCCAGAAACTCGTCCAGAACGTCATCCACTTCGACGCCAAGCCTGGCGCGGAACGCCTTGCGGCCGCCATCGCTCCCCAGAAGCCGGGAGTAGAATTCATAAGGCGGAACGAAGTCGGCACGAGCCCGCCAATCTTCCAGCCGGGTCCTCACGTCATGCCATTGCGGGGACGATTCCGACCGCCTCACCAGCATCTGCCACAATGTACCGGGACGAATTTTCGCCGCCGTTTCCCTGGCTATTTCGAACAGGTTTTCGTCGGTCAGACCGAACAGCGGGCACTTCAGCACAGCGGCTAGCGACAGATCGTCTTCAGGCAACAACATGAACCGTCCGAGCGCAGCAAGATCCTGAACCGCAATGTGGTCCGTCAGAACCAGCCGGTCACTGCCGGCCGCGGGAACATTCAGTTCCTTGAGTTCCCGGTTGAGCGCTTCGACAAACGGTCCCCGCTTGCGCACCAGGATCATTACTTCTCCCGGATCCGCTGTGCCTTCGCGCATCCAGCCGGCGATCTGCGCTGCAATTCGCCTTGCAACCTTCAGCATCGGGCTACCGGACCCGACATGATCGACCGGCAGCCGCCAGTCCTCGGGCTCCTCGATGTCGGCTTCCACCTCGAGAGGCCAGAGATCCACTATTCCGGGATCACGCCTGATGGCTTCATGTACCGGAGCACTGACCTCCTGAGACAAACCACGATGGGCGGATTCCTCTTGAAAAACCCTGTCAACGGCACCGAGCACGTCGGGTGTCGAACGAAAGGACAATTGCAGATCGACCGAGTGAAATTCCTGCTCCGCGGCATCTGCCTGCTTCGAAAATGCGCGCCGCATGGCATCGAAATAGGCCGGGACAGCGCCCTGGAAGGAATAGATCGACTGTTTTTCATCACCGACCGCAAAGAGCGTTCTGGTCCGTTCATGCGCCCCGGCTCCAACAAAAAATTCAGAGGCGAGCGAAGTGACCACGTCCCATTGCCGCGGGCTGGTATCCTGTGCTTCATCGACGAGAATATGATCAAGCCCCTGGTCAAGCTTGTACTGGACCCATTGTGCAGCATCCGATTTCTGCAGCAAGGTCGCCGTCTTGACGACAAGATCCTCAAAATCGAGAAAGCCTCGTGCCGTCTTGGCGCGTTCGTAGTGCCGTATCACCGCATCTGCCAACCGGAGCAGCGACGAAGTCCCCTCAAATGTGGCGATATTTCTGCGTTCCTCCAGAAGCGAAAGCAACCGCGACTGCTCGGCGGTCAGCGCTTCCATCATCTCAGGGAAATTCTCTGCCACCTTTTTTGTCGCGAGTGATTTTCGAGGATCCAGTTTCGATGTCAAAAAGACCGGCAGCCACGCCGCCCGGAAAGTTTCCGGGTCTTTCTGACGGGCAGCCTCAACGAGTGCTTCGGCACGCGCCTGATCTGTCTTGGCCCCCGTTCTCAAGGCCTCCGCGTAACTCAGGCAGGTGTTCCGATCGAACGGACAGCCGGTCCTGAAACGCGCGTCGAATTCGTCAAGCCGTTCGGACCCGTCAACACCCAGAAGCGCGGCAAGTTCTTCAAGAGCGTCGTCAAGGCTGCCTGCGTCAACCGTCCAGCGGCGGAACGCATCACGGCTCTGGATCAGTTCCTCCAACGCCTTCTGTGCGCCGCCATCGCTCATGAGCGATATGACGGAAGCAAGTGCCTGGCCAAGGGGACTGGCCGGTTCAGATTCCGCCCGGTGAAGTACGGTCCCGCGCGCTTCTGCCATCAGCTCAGCGGCAACCCGGTCGTCAAGCACGGAAAAATGACCGGCGACGTTTGCTTCCAACGGGAACTGGTGAAGCAAGGCTTCGCAAAATCCGTGGATCGTCTGGATCTTCAGACCACCTGGTGTTTCCAGCGCCCGGGCAAACAACCGACGCGCCATTGCCAGCCGCGCAGCATCGGGCTTGCGCCCCTCAATGTCCCGAAGCTCGGCGGCGAGCGTTTCATCGGGCATGGTCACCCAGGCGCCGAGGTTGCCGAAGACACGGTTCGCCATTTCCGCCGCCGCAGCCTTTGTGAACGTCAGCGCCAGAATGCGGCTCGGGTCTGTCCCGTCCAGTAACAGCCGGACCACCCGGCGCGACAGCACGAATGTCTTTCCGGAACCGGCATTGGCGCTCACCCATGCCGATGCGCGTGGACGAGACGCAAGGTCCTGGCGTTTTCTGGTCAGTTCGGGAACCTGAATACCGCTCATGTCGGTTCCTCGCCTCCCAACGCCCATTCCTGGGTGCGAGCCAGGTGATCGTAGTCACCATCCATCGCCCTGCCGCGCATAACCCGGGCACGGGAAAGGTAACCGGTTTGCGGATTGCAATAGTGAGCGATCAATTGTTCCAAGCGTTGCCAGGCATCCTCAATGAGGTCTTCCAAGGATGTTTCCCTGGGATTGCGTGGAACCGGATCAGCACCGTCTTTCAGTTGCAGATAAAGCAGTTCGGAGATCTGCTTTCCTGATGGAACATCCTTGAACCCGGACCTCCTGATCATGGCAGCTTCCAGCGGCAACTGGGGAGACAACAACGCATCGACCTGCTTCTGGGACGGGATCTGCCCCGTCTTGTAGTCAATGACAGCCAGGTCTCCGGTTGTCATAAGATCAATACGGTCCGCGCGTCCCCGCAGCCGGAAATCGAAGCCCGGCAGCGTGAGTTCCACACCGCCACCAATCTCAAGAAACCGTTCCTCGACCGCTTTCGAACGCCGTTCCTCAAAGGCCACAAATCCTGTCGCGATCTTCTGGAACCGTGGCCACCACAACGCCCGAACGGCCGGAAAGGCATCGAGAGGCTCGAATAGTTTTTCGCCGATCTCCTTGAGGGCTGCAACGGCGCTGTCATCAAACGGTCCCGACCAGGTTGCGAGAAACTCGGCCAGGGCGTCGTGGATCAGGGTTCCCTTGTCGGCTGCTCCCGGTTCGCCGCCGATGGGATCCACCGCCTGCAGATCCAGGACGTGACGGGCATAGATCGCATAGGGATCGCGGATCAGTCGCTCGATCTCCGTGATCGACAGCGATTTTGGTCTTGCACCGAGAGCGGGAGCTGGAACAGGCCGTTTTGCCGGCCGAACCGGGCCATCCGGCTGGTCCAGAAGACCAGCCAGTTTTGCGTATGTAGCTCCGCGCAGCTCCATCGAACGGGTCGCGTCGGGACCTGCGAGCGTCGTCAGTCGCTGCAGCCAGCGGGAGGCGACCGTGGGGGCGCCGTCAGCGCGTGCGGCTCGAGACAGGAGTACCCGTCTTGCTCCGAGCCCCTGAGCGAAATCATGGGCCGCGGCACCAAGTCGCCTTTCCGGCGGCTCCAGACCGATGTCCCGCTTCATGGGTCTGCTCAACCAGGGATCATTGCGGGTTCGTTGCGGCCAGATACCTTCATTGAGCCCGCCCAGGATCACGAAATCAAATGTCTGAAGACGCGCCTCCATCGGACCGAGTATCTGTACTCTCTGATCTCCCGGAAGCCTTCGGCGCACCGCCTGTCCCGCCATCAATGCAGGCAACACGGTCGGCCATTCGCCGGGCGGCACATCCAGGCCGCTCGAACCACCTTCAAGAAGGTCACTCAGAAACTGTGCGAGACCCTCACCCGCCTCTCCGGCATAAAGCTCATCAAAGGAACCGGTATCGTCCGTAGCCACGGCCTGGATGACCTCAATATGAAGCCGCGCAAGGTCGGTGACCGAGATCGCTTCAGTGCTTTCACCGAGATCTTCCAATGGTGCCAGGGCGACCGCGAGCCTTTCGACAAGGTCGACAATCACATCCCAGTCCGCTTCGTGCACTTTCTTCCAGCGCGGTATGTGCGCGTTGTCCACTTCCTCGCGGCTGGCTTCGACCGCAGCACGCAAACCGCCGGTTCCGGGTCTTGCGCGCGGACCACGGATGACGCCGCGTTCCAATGCACGCGCGGCGGAACGGATATCCTTGAACGGCAAACCGAAACGTGCGAGCGGGTGCTTGAGCAACGCCAGAAGGTCGATCGGTTCACATCCATTCAAGGCCAGCTTTGCTGCAAGGACCGACAGGATGGCCGGAGCAGTCTGGTCGAGCGGACGCCCGGCACTGTCATCCACCTGGATGTTCCATCGTGACAATTCCGCCGCGACCCGTCGGGTCAGCATCCTGTCCGGTGAAATCAACGCCGCCATTTCATTCCGCTCAATCGCCTCACGCAAGGCAATCGACAGGCTCAGGGCTTCATCCGCTTCGTTGCGCGCCACCAGAATTGCGACATCTTCGAGAGCTTCTGCACGATCGGACTGTCCCGTTTCTGCAAGGAAGCCAGTCCAGGCGTCGGACGTATCGGCGGGCCGCAAAGCTTCAGAAACAAGTGTTTCCCTGAGTGTCCTCGCACGATCGGGAATCTCCCCGAGAGATGCGACATCAGGACGGGAAACACCGAGCCGGTCGAGCAGTTGCTTGAGCGAATATTGCGGATGAGACGGCAAGGTCGCCATGCCCTTGCCGATCCGCGCAGCGTTTGTCGATGCACCGGCGCTACGTTGCCCAAGCGTTGCCCAGGACCTGTTATCGAGATGCTGATCAAGCCCCGGAAGCACGATGACGCCCTGCTTCAATCCGGCAACAACTTTCAAAAGTTCTGCGGTTGCAGGCACTGATCCGGTAACCCCGGCGACGATGACGGGGTTACCAGGTGCTGCCTTTGCAAGACGCTGAGCTTCCCGCCGTATCAGCGCGGACCTGCGCGCCTTCGGATCCATCTGTCCCCGTTCGGCAAGATGGGCCGGCCAGGCTTCCTGCACGATTTTCAGAAAATCCAGCGTGATCTGCCAATAGCGCGCAAAATCCTCCGGAACGAGCGCGGTCAGTTCACTCCAGTCCGCCTCCTCGGTCTCTACCTCGTCCATCAGTGACAGCAGATCTGCGGCGAGCCAGGCGGCATCCGCAGTGGAAGCGGGAACACCCAGGGGTTCGTCCAGACGCAAGCTCAGCGCTTCCCGGCGCAGGGTTCCCTTCCAGGCCTTGACGAGCCGGGTCATTGCCAGGTGACGCTCTAGCAGGGGCATCGCCGGCGGCAGGGGCTCAAGATCGATGTCAGCCGTGAGGCTCTGAGCGTCTTCATCCGCATCGCCAACGGGCCTGATATCGGGCAGAAGTACCGGTATTCCACCGAACTTCTTCTGAAAAACCTGCGGAAGCAGCCGTGCAGAGCGCCGCGTCGGCAGATACAGTGTAACCGAAGGCAAAAGGTGTGGATTGTCCTGGGGACAAAATCCCGGAACCAGGGCGCCTTCAACAAGCTTGTCGACGAGAGTTTCGAGGAAGGGAACGGATGGCGGAACCGAATAGAGACGCGCGCGCTCGGCCATTCTAAAACCCTTTTGAAGAATACGGAGCCGCTCGACCCGGTCTTCGGTTATGGCGACACAATTGGCTTGCATCCGTTCGCGCGTGGTTTGAAGCGCAAATTTGTCCGCCTTCCAACTGGCGAAGCATCTGATCGGCATTCCATTGGATTCGGGACGTCTTGCGCATATTCTGCACTTTGACCCCAGTGGCAACCAGCGGAATGGAAAGTCGCCCTGCTGGTCCGAAACTCGGCCCATCTTCCTCGCTGCCGAGCAGGTCCGATACTGTGCACCGAACGTCGCTCCGCGTCTCGGAAATGAGCCGATCTGGATCCATCAAGAGGCTCCGTGTACTTCAATTGGACTACCGGCCAAACGCTCACATACGAAATTGAATCGTTGAATGTGGTCTTGCCCGGATACAAGGCGCAAGCTTGCAGGAAACAACCCGATTTTCAAGAGCTTGCGACGCTGTTGCCAGGCTAATCCACCTCGTCGCCAAGCGGGACCAACACGGCTTTGAATTGCTTTGCCAAGCGCTTCAGCTGGCAGCAACATTGCTGGTTGCGTTTTTCCCGGTCGATTCTGGCTGTTTCCAGCACCGTTTCGACTTTTGTCTGAGCGCGCTGCCTAGGCAGCGCTGCCACCAACGGCATATTCCGCAGCACGGATTGCATCCGGTGTGCCTATGTGAAGCCACAGACCTTCCATCTGAACACCGAACAGGCGCCCTGATTCGATTGCCCGGTCAAACAGGATGTTCATCGAGAACGGTCCCTCCGGCGCGTCCTCGAAAAATCGCGGATGCAGGATCGCCGCCCCTGCATAGGCAAAGGGTGTCACGCCTTTTTCCAACCGTCTGGTAAGACTGCCGTCTTTCGACATTTCGAAGTCTCCCCGACCTGCATACCCGACGGACTTGACGGTTTCGGCGACCAGGAGAAGGGCATCCATGCGGTCCTCGTCCCAGGCATCAACCATGTGTTCCAGGTTCGGTTTGACGCCTTCGATCCAGTAGCAGGTATCAGCGTTCAACTGGAAGAACGGATCTGCACCAAGCAGCGGAAGCGCATTCTTGATGCCGCCTCCGGTTTCCAGCAGTTGCTCGCGTTCATCGGAGATGAGGATTTCCATGTCACTGCGGCGACGCACATGAACTTCGACAAGATCGGCAAGGTAATGCACGTTGACCACGCATGTCCTCACTCCTGCCGCGGCCAGCCGGTCCATACCGTGGTCAATCAGCGCCTGGCCATTGACTTCGATCAGCGGCTTGGGCGTGGTCGCGGTCAGAGGACGCATCCTCTTGCCAAGGCCTGCGGCCAGGATCATTGCTTTTGATGGGCGGAACCGCTGTTGATTCATTTTTTCACTCGAATGATTGTGCCCGGCATCGCACGACCTGTTTTTCAGAACCGGAAACGTCCGTACCAGTCTTTCAAGCCCGACATGCCCGGCCTTTCAAGAACGCGATCCAGATAGCCTATCATGCGCGGCAAATGGCTCAAATAAGCCGGCTTGGCATCACGCCGCGCCAGCCGGACGAAAATCCCGAGGATCTTCGAAACTCGCTGAACCGCCATTACCGAATAGGCGTCTGAAAAGCTGGCCCTGTCGAACCCCGGAGACTGCTTCTCCATCCCGGAGACATAAGCATCATACAGACTGGTTTCCAGCTCGACACTCATTTCGGTTCGAGCGTCCAGCAAAAGAGAGGCAACATCATAGGCGACGGGGCCGATCACCGTATCCTGCAAATCGATCAATCCGATCCTGTCGATGCCGCCTGCCGCTTCCTGCCACAGCAAATTGGGGGAATGGAAGTCCCGAAGCACCCATCCCCGTTGCGCACCGGAAATACGATCCAGGTTCTGATGCCAAAGAGCTGCAAATTCCGCGCGCAAGGACGCATCGACAGGATCTCCCGAGATTTCGGGGACATACCAGTCCAGAAACAAGGCAGCTTCCGCAATGAGCGCCGCATCCGAGTAATGCGGAACCTCATAGGTCCCTCCCTCCTTAAGCCGGACACTCTCGGGCCAACTTTGCCGGTGGAGGTGAACAAGGATATCGATGGCGACACGGTAGCGCGCAGGATCCGGACGGCCATCGACCACAATCGTTTCGCTGCCGAAGTCCTCGGAAAGAACGAGACCATTTTCAAGGTCGGCCGAAAAGGTTTCCGGCGCTCTGATACCCCGCCGGCGCAGCTCAGAACCGATCGCAAGAACGGAGCGGCAGTCCTGCGCCAGATGGACACGGGTCATGTATGCCCTGACGTCTTCCGAAACGGCACCTTCCCGAAAAGGCCAGCGCATCAGAACAGATCTTCCGGATATCGATGCGATGCTTTCGAACGTCCGCAAGGAGGCATCTCCGGCCAGAAACCGGCGGTTGGCACTACCGAGACCTGCATTTTCCAGGAAATCTCGAACACCGAGCGTCTGCTCGATGCGCTGCTGCCAGTCCGGGTTTTCGGAATGGAAAACGAACCGCCTGTTGTCCGTCTCTTCATCCGGCTGGACAATCTGTATCCACAAGGCATCCCGCGGGAGCAGGCTTTCCGCCCTTTCGGGCCACTCGATCAGTGCGGCTCCTGTTTCCAGAAGATCTTCAAGACCGAGTTCTTCCAGCTCTTCCGGTTCTTCAAGACGATAGAGATCGAAGTGTGACAGGTCGAACCGCGGGAATTCGTAAGTCTGCACCAGTGTGAAAGTCGGGCTTGGTACTTCCAGACCCACGTCCGCCGCGAAAGTTCTGATCAAGGCACGTGCAAAAGTGGATTTGCCGGCTCCCAGGTCTCCGGAGAGGCACACAACATCCCCCGCCTTCAGGATCATGGCGATGTCATCCGCCAACTGCCCTGTTTCAGTTTCGCCGGATGTCTCCAGTGTCAGGAATGATGCAGGCAATTGCCGCAGCCGGTGCTCTGCCATGGGCCGTCCTGTTTATTCGGCAGCGACCTGGTCCGCCAATTCGGGGCGCGCCGGAAACACGCATGTGACTGTTGTCCCCTTGCCTTCTGCGGATTCGATATCAACCGTACCGCCGTGAAGCTCAACAAAACTCTTCACGATGGCCAATCCAAGTCCGGCACCCTGCCTGCGGCTGCCGGTGTCGTGGCCGACAAAGCGGTTGAAGACCTGGGCGAGAATTTCAGCCGGTATGCCATAGCCATGGTCCTGCACCACGAAGGAAACCTTGTCGTCCTCCCGGTTGCAACTCACATCGACGACGCCGTTTTCTTCCGAATAGCGCACAGCATTGGCAATCAGGTTGAACAGGACCTGCCGGAGCCTTTTCTCATCGGCAACGATGACGCCGATGTTTTCAGGCACATTGGTTCGGAGATTGATCTTTGCTTCGGCGATTCGGTCTTTCAGCCCTTCGACGGCTGCCGATACGGTGGAGGCAACATCGACCTCACCCAGATCGAGTTCCATGATACCGGCATCAAGCGTCGCCAGATCGAGAATGTCATTGATGATTGCAAGAAGTGCCGAAGAAGACGACTGAATATATTCGGCATATTCACCCTGCTTTTCGGACAGTTCTCCGAACTTCGGATCCGACAGCAGTTGGGCAAATCCGATGATATTGGTCAGCGGTGAGCGCAATTCGTAGGAAACGTGCTGGATAAAGGCGTTCTTGATCTGATCGGCCTGCTGCAGCGCCTCGTTTTTCTCAAGCAGAGCGCGTTCGACATTCACGCTGTCCGTCACGTCGACGAAGGTTACCAGCGTCCCGCCATCCGGCAACGGGACAGTGGCATAATCAAGAACATCGCCATTGTGGCGTTCCAGACGGCTGACCTTGTGCGTGCGATTGTCGAGGAGGCCGGTGACATTTCCAGCCAGCTGTTCCCAGGCGTTTTCTTCCGTTTCGCTGAGTGTACAGGCCGAGACGACTTCGTTGACGTGCGGCAACTCAGCCAACTGGTCTTCCTCGAGCTGCCAGATACGGCCGAATGCCGGGTTCCAGAGGCGCAGACGGCCATCGGACCCGAACACGGCAACGGCTTCGGACAGATTATCGAGAGTTTCACCCTGAACCCGGGTCAGCGCGTTGTACCTGCTTTCCAGGTCAAGCCGCTCGGTGAAGTTTTCATAGATATAAGTGACGCCGCCCTGCGGATGGGGGTTCGCAATGACACGCAAGGTGCGGCCATCGGGCAAATGCCACCAGCTTTCCCGCGCTTCCAGCGACTGGTAGCTTTTCAGCATCTTGTTGCGCCAGACCCGGTAGTCGGCCTGTTCGGGCAGTTTGCGCGAGGCACGAAGTGCATCCAGGACAGTGCTGTCTTCCGGACGGCTCTCCAGGAAGGCATCATCCAGGTCCCAGAGCTGACGGAATGCAGCATTGTAAAACTGCAGCTTGCGATCGCTGCCGTAAATTGCGACCGCGGCGGCAAGCTGGTCCAGCGTGCGGCCATGAAATTCCTCGGCCCTGCCGAGTTCCTTGCGCGCCTGTTCAAGCTCACTGATGTCAACGGCAATACCGGCACCGCCGACACTCGCGTTGACATCGGTGACTTCAAACACGCACCGGTCGCCGGAGGCGACAATGGGAATGCGTGCCGAGAAGCACCCATCTTCGGTGCGCTGCACGGCCATGGCTGTACGGGCTGCAGCGTCCAGGAATGTCGCCCCTTCCCTGATTGCACTTTCCGCATCGGTCATCTCAACGGCTTCGGCGTATGCCGCATTGGCCCAGATCAGTTTGCCTTCCGCGTCCCGCTGCCAGGCCGGAGCGGGCATGGCGTCCAGCAATGCGTGCAGCATATGGAGCTCGCCGGAAATTCTGGCGTTGCGTGCGGACAGTTCCGCCTGCATCTGCCGTTCGCCGGTCAGATCGCGCAATCGCAGGACAACCGCGCCACCGGTGGTGCGCCCCAGGGCCTCCACATAAGTGCCCGTGCGTGTCTTCAATGTTGCGGTAAAGGCCTCGCCAGTCCGAAACAGCATATCCAGATGCCGCTCGAGATCGCCGGCACATTTGGTCGTGAGCCAGCTTCCAAATGCAAGGAGCTGCGCAGGAGGACGCGGCACACCCGATTTTTCAGGAAGAATGCCCCAGATCTGGGGGACGGCACCGTTACCGGTCCAGACGATCACACGCTGCTCATCCGTGTTGAGCATGGCCTCCAGCCGATCGATCCGGAATTTCAGGTCGCTCTTTTCCTTTTCAAGCGATGCAGTTACCTGAGCGGACTGCTTGCGATGCCTGACAAGGGAGACAGCCGCGGTTACGGCAAAGGCGCACATACCACCGACTGCGCCAACAAGGATCATTGCACCCGGATTGATCGCGGCTGTGGTATCGGCGAGCATGTTCGCTGCTGCCGGACCCGACATAAGTCCGCAGCCCGCCAGAGCCGTGCTGCCGAGCTTCAACGATTTCAGACTCCGATCTCGCCACGCCGCGCTTTTGAGCGCGCCGTCCTTGCTGCCTTTCGGCATATTATGATCCCCTTACGCCGCCTATCCCGCCTTGCGGGAGCAGCCCCCGGATTCTGGGAGCAAATCAAAGGCATCCGCCTCTTGGCCCCTGATTCGCTTAAACCATAACCTTTTTGAGAATCACGCAGAAGAGTCCGTAACCGAAAAGTTAACAGAACCCTTCAAATTGAAGGGTTCTGCATTTTTTTGTTCACATGGCCGAATCGTGGCGATTACCACATGTAGTGGGCCAGTTTTGCGAAATCAGTATTTGTAGTGCTCTGCCTTGAACGGACCAGCCTTATTAATCCCCAGATAATCAGATTGATTGTCCGTCAATTCGGTTAACGTGACACCCAGTTTTTCAAGGTGCAGACGGGCAACCTTTTCATCCAGGTGCTTCGGCAGAACATACACTTCGTTCTTGTACTGATCGCCCTTGGAGTAGAGCTCGATCTGCGCCAGAACCTGGTTGGTGAAACTCGCGGACATCACGAAGCTCGGATGACCGGTCGCATTGCCGAGGTTTACCAGGCGGCCCTGTGACAAGAGGATCATGCGCTTGCCGTCCGGAAATTCGTACATGTCGACCTGGTCCTTGACCGGGCGGCACTTGGTGTTCTTCAGAGCGGCAACCTGAATTTCATTGTCGAAGTGGCCAATGTTGCAGACGATGGCCATGTCCTTCATGCCACGCATGTGGTCGAAGGTGATAATGTCCTTGTTGCCTGTCGCGGTGACGTAGATGTCGCCTTCCGGCAGTGCCTGTTCCATGGTCTTGACCTCAAAGCCGTCCATGGAAGCCTGCAGCGCGCAGATCGGGTCGATTTCAGTAACGATGACCCGGGCGCCGGCGCCTGCCAGAGACTGCGCGGAGCCCTTGCCGACATCGCCATAACCGCAAACAACGGCAACCTTGCCGGACATCATCACATCGGTGCCGCGCCGAATTCCATCGACGAGAGATTCACGGCAACCGTAACGGTTGTCGAACTTCGACTTGGTGACACTGTCGTTGACATTGATCGCCGGGAACGGCAGTGCGCCCTTCTTCTGCATTTCGTAAAGACGAAGGACACCGGTGGTGGTTTCTTCCGAAACACCCTGGATCAGCTCTTTCTGCTTTGTGAACCAGCCAGGATGAGAGGCCATGCGCTTCTTGATCTGAGCGAAGAGGCACTCTTCCTCCTCCGAAGTCGGGTTCTCGATGAGGTCGGTTTCACCAGCTTCAACGCGTGCACCCATCAGGATGTAAAGCGTTGCATCGCCGCCATCATCCAGGATCATGTTGGCGCCATCGGGGAAATCGAAGATCTTGTCGGCATAATCCCAATATTCTTCCAGTGTCTCGCCCTTGATAGCGAAAACCGGAACACCAGCCGCTGCGATCGCAGCTGCTGCCTGATCCTGAGTGGAATAGATGTTACAGGACGCCCAACGGACTTCGGCGCCCAGAGCAACCAGCGTCTCGATCAGCACTGCTGTCTGGATGGTCATATGCAGAGAGCCGGCAATGCGTGCGCCCTTCAGCGGCTTGGTTTCGCCAAATTCCGCACGGCATGCCATCAGGCCCGGCATTTCGTGTTCGGCGATTTCGATCTCTGTGCGGCCCCAGTCTGCGAGCCCGATGTCTTTGACGATGTAGTCAGTCATGAAAATGTCCTGCTGTTGGATCCAGCTTTGTGCGCCGGCCTTGTGAAAGCAGCTGCCCTGTTGCCGATCAGTGAACATCACGGGTTCGGCAGCCGCCAGCCGGATTCCGGTTCAAGCCGGAAGCCGTTGGGTGCGGTTATAGCGCCCGAATCCACTTCTCGCAATAAAGATATAAAGAATTCTTTATATGATTTTTTTCAACTGCGGTTCACCGCTGATAAAGGTCTTCCCTGGAAGGCGGCAGTCCGGAAGGCCCTTTCGTACGGCGGGACGCGACGGTCTGGAAGATACCGATGGACCCGCGGTCGAAACCGAGGGATACACCGCACAGATAGGCCAGCCAGAGACGGTATTTCTGTTCACCGATGTCCGCGATTGCCGCGTCCCTGACCGCCATCAAGTTTTCGGCCCAAAGGCGCGTGGTGCGGGCATAGTGTTCACGCCATGCCTCCACGTCGTGAACTTCAAATCCGTGCGCTTCCAGATTTGTCAGTGTCCAGCCGATATGGTCCACTTCTCCACCAGGGAAGATATAGCGTACCAATGCCTGGTACTCCGGCTTCTTTCGGCGAAATTTCTTAAGGTCCTTCTTGCCGCGCCGAGTGATCGCGTGGTGCAGATAGATCCCCCGCGGCTTGAGCAGCCGATGCACGCTCTGGAAATAATTGTCGTAGTTGTCCAGACCGACGGCTTCGAACATGCCGATTGAGGAAATCTTGTCGAACCGTTCGCCCTTCATGTCGCGGTAATCGATCAACTCGACCGAAACCTTGTCCTCAAGACCACGCTCCGCGATCCTTTCGCGCGCAAGTTTGAGCTGCTCTTCGGCAAGGGTCACACCGACCGCCGTCACGCCATAATGTTCCGCCGCATGGCAGATCAGGGCCCCCCAACCGCAACCGATATCGAGCATCCGGTCGCCAGGCTTCAGGCGAAGTTTCCTGCAAATCATGTCCAGCTTGTCTTTCTGGGCTGTTGCCAGATCATTGGACCAATCGCGGAAATATGCGCACGTATAAACCATCTCGGGGTCAAGAAAGAGCTTATAGAAGTCATTTGAGACGTCGTAGTGAAAGGCGATGTCGTCCTTCCGGCTGCCGGAGCCTCTGTCGGCCACTGTGCCGGCGTCCAGCCCCTCTTCCTGTTGCCGGGCGCCGGTGTCCTTTGCACCCAGTAGCAGCGGCACCGCGTTTTTCAGCAGCAACATCTTGTTCAGCCGCTTGCGCAGTTCCCGGCTTTTGATCTTGGGTCTTCTCTCGGCGAATTCGAAGATTGTGCCGCCGCGCGGGTCGATCTCTCCGGTGGAATAAAGGTCGACGACGGTCTTGATACCCGGACTGCGAAGCAGCCTGGTTAGAGCTTTGGGTGCCAGCGCAATCCGAAGTCCGTCCGCTGCTGCATCCGCCGGGACGAGAGATCCGTCCCACAATTCGAATGCAAACTGCAGATCCAGTGCCTGATGAAGATGAGAGAGCACGGACCGTGCCGCTGAAATCGTCCGGTCACCGGATTGGCTTGCCATAACATTCCCCACCAAATTTACGGCATATGATCCGCGTCTTGACACCCTTTCGAACCGGCACGCGGGTTCTTCCCTGGAAACGAACGATCCAGGTCCTGGACATCAATCCGTTTCGCCAAATCCGCTTTCAACTAGTTCCGAAATCGCGTCGAGTGCAGCCTGCGCTTCCTGGCCGCTGACGCAAACCCTGATGCAGCAGCCCGGACTGGCCGCCAGCATCATCAGTCCCATGATCGATGTTCCGCCAACCGTCTGTCCGTCCTTCGACACCTGAACATCAGCCTCGAAGGTCTCGACAAGCTTGACCATCTTGGCAGATGCCCGGGCATGCAATCCGCGCTGGTTGACGATGGTCAGGTCTTTTTCAAACAAATTCTGTGCCGTCATAATCGTTTTTAGTTTTGTCCCGACAGCACCTGGCTTGCAACTGAAATGTATTTTTGTCCGGCCTGACGAGCCTCATCGACGGCGTCTGCCAACTCCCTGTCCGCGCGTACACTGGCAAGCTTGATAAGCATCGGCAGGTTCACCCCGGCAACCACTTCCACGGATTTGCCATCCATGACGGAAATGGCCAGATTGGAAGGCGTACCGCCAAACATGTCCGTCAGCAAAACAACCCCGTTACCGGAATTGGCTGCCTCCACGGCGGACAAAATGTCCTGCCGTCTCTGTTCCATGTCGTCGTCGGGACCAATGGAAATTGTTTCGATCTGTTCCTGGGGACCGACAACATGCTCCAGCGCCGCCTTGAATTCTTCAGCGAGGCGTCCGTGCGTAACAAGTACAAGTCCGATCATTCAGTCTTCAGCCTGACTATCGTGTGCATTTGGCTCTCAAACGGAGCCGGGCGTTTATCAGTCTGATGCACTCTCTTCAACCGTTAAACCAGTTGCAAGCAAAAAACGCATCGATACCCTAAATGTAATCCGGAGAAGCCGGAAAGAGCGTTCGCAATCCCCAGCGCAGCAACCTCAGACTGACGTCCGGCCTGTTTGCCGGGCAAGTCAGCGCGGGGAGTGAGACTGTCTCAAGGTTCTGCCGCGTGACGGAGTTGTCCGGCAGGCGTTCCATTGTCCCGATCGGGCGCAAACTGACAACAATGTGCACCTTCGCCGCCGATATCGCCTGCGTTGCCTGCACCCCTGCCCCGCGCACTTCCATCAAACCCAGAATACTTCCCGGCGCCCTTGCAACGAGCTGCCCCCGCTCTGCCGACAGGACGACACGGTCGTCGGCGACCAGGACACCCAGATTGCCGCTGGCCCTTGCGGCAGTAATCAGCGTGTCGGTCAGTTCCGATTTGCCGCTGCCGGATTCTCCCTGGATGAGGATACCGCGCGTTCCGACAACAAGGCAGTTTGCGTGAACGGATTGCCCGGTCACTTGGCGGTTCCCGCTGGTAGATAAATCGTGAACCGGGCGCCTGCGATCTTGGACTCTCCATCCGCGCCCTGTTCCTTGCGGTTGGTCGCGGACAACGTGCCACCATGCGCTTCGATTATCTGTCTCGAGATGGAAAGCCCGAGCCCGGAATTGTTACCAAAGCCTTCACCGTCGGGTCGGTCGGTATAAAAGCGCTCGAATATGCGTTCGGTATTTTCCGCACGAATCCCGGATCCGTCGTCGTCCACAGTGACCCTGATCCGTCGGCCCTCGCGGGCAAGATCGATCCGCACCGTCCCACTGGTTGGAGAAAAGGACCGCGCGTTGTCGAGAAGATTGCTGATCACCTGTCCAAGCCGGATGTCGTGTCCCTGGACCCGATAGGGTTTGGAGCCTGGCGCATCCGCGACTGTCAGTTTCACCTTGGCTTCTTCAGCACCGGTATGCTGGTTTGCCGCATCCGCCATGTTTCGCAGAAGTTCGGCCAGATCGATTGTCTCTGACTGAATGCGGGCAAGCTCCGCATCGAGACGCGACGCATCTGAAATGTCGCTGATCAACCGGTCCAGGCGGCGAACGTCATGCTGGATAACTTCCATCAGCCGGTCCTGAGAGGACTTTGTTCTTGCAAGCGGCAAGGTTTCAACGGCACTTCTCAATGAAGTCAGCGGGTTCTTGAGTTCATGGGCGACGTCCGCGGCAAAACGCTCGATCGCATCAATCTTGTTGTACAGCGCATTGGTCATTTCCCGGAATGAACGGGCGAGATGGCCGATCTCGTCCTGGCGTTCCGAGAATTCCGGAATTTCCTCGCGGGAATTGGATCCGCGGCGTACCCGGTCTGCTGCGGCAGCCAACCTGCGCACCGGCCCGGCGATCGTACCTGCCAAAAGGATCGACAACAGGATCGTTACTGTTGCCGCGAACAGAAACACGCGGATAATGGCGATCCGTTCAGCCCGAACAATCGCGTCGATGTCTCCCCCCTGTGTCGACAGAAGCAAAGCGCCAAGAACGGCGCGAAAGCGCTGGATCGGAACAGCAACTGAAACAATCAGTTCACCTCGCTGCGAGATCCGCGTCACACTGGCCGGTGACCCGGCCAGCGCTGCCTCCACCTCCGGATAGGCACGCCCGTCGCCACCACCGACTTCCTGGTAGAGCGGCAAGTCCCCTTGCCGAAGCAGGCGCTTGGTCCATTGCCAGGCTGAATCCCAAAAACCGGTCTCTTGCGCCGTCGGCGGCGGCAGATCGAAGCGAAGGATCTGCGCGCTGGAATAGAGGTGGCGGGAATCGAGGATCAGAATGCCTTCCGGATCGTAAATCCGGGCGCGGGTCTTGGTCGGGGAAATCAAGCGCCGAAGCACAGGACCTACCCGTTCAGGGTTGATCGGAAAATCGAGACTGTCCAGATCATCGACCGTGGGCGTGATGCTTTCCCCGGCCTGCAATTGCAGCAATCGCTCCGGATCCACGGTGATCGTTCCGGTGTCTACCGTTGCCGACGCGGCAATCGCACCGGCAATGATCTCACCTTGCGTCAGCAGGCTCTGAACCCGGGCGTCGATCAGCCCCGCCCGAAACTGGTTCAGATAAAGGATGCCGATCACGAGAGCGAGCAGGCCGACGAGATTGATCGCAATGATCCGGCGCGTCAGCGACGACAGCACATAGGTTCCGAAAATACGGCCCAACTGGTTCAGAAGACGGCGCCGTATCCGCTTGTTGCCAAGCCGGCGCAGGCGGGAGCGCTCCGAACCGTTGGCGGGATCGGAGTCGACAATGCTCTCAGCGCTCTCGCTTTCAACCGCCATCTGCCCGCTATCTTAATGGCTGCTTCAGACTTCCCGGAAGCGGTACCCAACTCCATAAAGTGTTTCAATCATGTCGAAGTCGTCGTCAACAACCTTGAACTTTTTCCGCAGACGCTTGATGTGGCTGTCGATTGTCCGGTCGTCCACGTAGACCTGGTCATCATAAGCTGCATCCATGAGCGCATTGCGGCTTTTCACGACCCCGGGCCGCTGCGCCAAGGCAGACAGGATCAGGAATTCTGTGACTGTCAGCGTTACGGGCTTGTTGTTCCAGGTGCAGGTGTGTCGTTCCTGATCCATGACGAGCTGGCCACGCTCAAGCAATTTGTCCGCGTCGTCTCGCGGTGCGCTGGCATCCTTCGGCTGTGCCCTGCGCAGAACCGCACGCACACGCTCGACCAGAAGACGCTGGGAAAACGGTTTGCGAATAAAATCGTCCGCACCCATTTTCAAACCGAACAATTCATCGATCTCGTCATCCTTGGATGTCAGAAAGATGACCGGCAGATCCGAGTTCTGGCGCAATCGGCGCAGCAACTCCATGCCGTCCATGCGCGGCATCTTGATATCGAATATTGCCAATTGCGGAGGGTCGCTCTGCAGCCCATCAAGCGCAGACGTTCCGTCCGTGTAGGTCTGGACGCGGTAGCCTTCCGTCTCAAGCGCAATCGACACCGAAGTCAAAATGTTGCGGTCGTCATCGACCAGAGCAATTGTCGGCATACTTTATTTTCCATTTCCGGCAGCGCACGACAGTACGCATCGGTATTACTTACTGTATCACACAGCCTTTGGCCTGCTAAATGCGCATAAATTAAGGCAAACCCTATCTTCAGGCGTTCCAAAAACCTTCAGACCGGGTCGCAATCTGCTTGATGAGGGCTTGAACACCGAAATACAAGGTCTCTTTTGGACGCTTTGTACGTTAACCACTCGCGAACACAAAATTCGTTAACAGGATGCGCGATTTAAGTGCGAATATTTTCGCATTGCTCTTCAAGTCGAACAATTCGAAGGTTTCGTTTATTACTTTGCATTCCAAATTAATCATTCAAAACTTTGCGCGACATTTTAATCGATTAAACAATGACATAGCACCTTTGGTAGTCTTGCTGCCGTTCAGTCATTCTACTAGGTTCGCAGCCCTCACAGCCGGAAAAGTCTTCTTGGTCTGTCTCCGGCGACGGAATTGCACCCATCACGAGGACTGCGGGAACATGCAAGAAACAGGTGTCAGGAACCCTTCCAGTGGCAGCGAATCCTTCGGCTTCAAGGGGCTGAAGGCGCTCTATTGGAACCAGAACGAGCCTGCCCTTTACGAACATTCCCTGTCCCGCGGTGAAGCCAGGCTTGCAGCAGGCGGTGCGCTCGTAGCCGAAACCGGCATCCACACCGGAAGATCTCCGAAAGACAAATTCGTGGTTCTCGACGAGGAGACCAGAGATACCGTCTGGTGGGACAACAACGCCCAGATTTCAAAGTCGCAATTCGATGTCCTTTTGGACGATTTCCTGGGGCATGCGGAAGGTCTCGAGCTGTTTGCACAGGACCTGTATGGCGGAGCGGATCCAAAGCACCGCCTGCCTGTGCGGGTCTATACACAATATGCCTGGCACTCTCTGTTCATCCGCAACTTGCTGCTGCGGCCAGAGGCTGCGGAGCTTGCTTCCTTCGCGCCGGAAATGACGATCGTAGATCTGCCGAGCTTCAAAGCCGATCCCGCGCGGCACGGATGCCGAAGCGAAACGGTCATCGCCTGCGACCTGACCCGAAAGATCGTCCTCATCGGCGGAACGTCCTACGCCGGTGAGATGAAAAAGTCGGTGTTCACAATGCTGAACCACCTTCTGCCGGCGAAAGGCATCATGTCGATGCATTGTTCCGCAAATGTCGGCGACGCCGGTGACACAGCCGTCTTTTTCGGTCTGTCGGGAACAGGCAAGACAACACTCTCCGCTGACCCTGACCGGACGCTGATCGGCGACGATGAACATGGCTGGAGCGAAGGTGGCGTCTTTAATTTCGAGGGTGGCTGCTACGCCAAGACGATCAAACTTTCCGCCGAAGCGGAACCCGAAATCTACTCGACGACGCAGCGGTTCGGCACAGTGCTGGAAAACGTGGTGCTGGATGAAAATCGCATCCCGGATTTCAACGACGGTTCAAAAACTGAAAATACCCGTGCCGCCTACCCGATCCATTTCATCTCGAACGCCAGTGCGACCGGTTACGCGCCGATACCAAAGACGATCATCATGCTGACTGCGGATGCGTTCGGCGTGATGCCTCCTCTTGCCCGGCTGACGCCCGCACAGGCGATGTATCACTTTCTGTCCGGATACACGGCTAAAGTAGCCGGCACCGAAAAAGGTGTCACGGAGCCGCAAGCAACTTTCTCTACCTGCTTCGGTGCTCCGTTCCTGCCGCGACATCCGTCCGAATACGGCAATCTGCTGAAAGAGCTGATCGCAAAACACAATGTGGATTGCTGGCTGGTCAACACCGGCTGGACCGGTGGAGCACACGGTACCGGCCACCGCATGCCAATCAAGGCAACCCGCACGTTGCTCCAGGCTGCCCTTTCGGGAGACCTCAAAGAGGCAGAATTCCGCACGGATGCGAATTTCGGCTTTGAAGTCCCTGTCGCTGTTCCGGGTGTCGAGACAAATATCCTGACACCGCGCGAAACCTGGAGCGACAGGAAGGCCTACGATCTGCAGGCAGCCAGACTCGTCCAGATGTTCGTCGACAACTTCGAGACATTTGAGGCCCATGTGGACGGAACCGTTCGAAACGCGGCTCCCTGTCTTCAGTCAGCCGCCGAGTAAAGACTAAAAACCAACTGACCAAATGGATCGGCATCTGAGGCGTCAGGTGCCGTTTCTGTTTTGTAGAGCTTTCATCTGCTTCAAAAATTTCTATATTCGAGTCGGGCAGACATTCTTCGGGGATCAAGCAATGACGAATGCACATAGCCGGCAAATCGCTGATGTGTTGAAAGCCGCGGAAGACTGGAGCAAATCCGGCCGTGACGTGGCGATTGCAACAGTTGTCGAAACGTGGGGATCGGCACCGCGTCCGGTCGGCTCTCATCTCGTCATCGATGCCGAGGGCAATTTCGAGGGTTCCGTTTCGGGTGGATGTGTCGAAGGCGCCGTGGTTGCAGAAGCCGTCGAAGTCATTGAAACCGGAAAACCGACAACGCTGGAATTCGGTGTCGCCGATGAAACGGCCTGGCGCGTCGGTCTTTCCTGCGGTGGCCGCATCCGTGTCTATGTCGAACCCGTCAACTGATTGAGATTTCGCCTTGCCGACAACTGAAACGCTTCTCGCCTTTTTCGCAGCAACCGCGCTTTTCGCGTATATGCCCGGACCTGCCCTACTTTATACAGCCGCACAGACTGTTTCACGCGGCCAGCGCGCCGGTTTCATGGCGGCCGCAGGGATACACCTGGGTTGCTACGTTCACGTTCTTGCAGCAGCGTTCGGCCTGTCGGCGGTCTTTGCGGTTGTTCCAAGCCTCTACTTTGCTCTCAAACTTGCCGGAGGCCTGTATCTGGTTTTTCTCGGTGTCCAGATGATCCGGACAAAGGTCTCGAACGGCACCGTCCCCACCCTGCCGCAAAAATCGTCACGAAGAGCCTTTGTGGACAGCATCCTCGTCGAGGTGCTCAACCCGAAAGTTGCCGTCTTTTTCATTGCGTTTCTTCCCCAGTTTGTCAGCCCCGAGGCCAGCCTTCCAATCTGGGCGCAATTTCTCGTTTTGGGAATGGTCGTCAATCTGGCATTTACATCCGCAGATATCGTGACCGTGCTCTTTGCATCCCAGGTCAAGAAAAAGCTTGCCAGAACGTCCCGTTTCCAGGACCTGACCCGCTGGATAGGCGGCTCGCTGCTGGTCGGACTTGGTCTGAAGCTGGCAACGGACCGAACCTGACATCATGGATCTTTCTCTGCTCCAACAGTTGAATGAGGAACGTGCCGCACGCCGCGCAGCCATTCTCGTAACCCGGCTTGACGACGGCTCCCAGAGGCTGGTGCGCAGAAGCGGGAACCACTCCGCCGATCCTTTGAAGGACGAATTTGCAAAACGCTTCCGGTCAGGCAAGTCCGGAACCGTCGCGACAGATACCGGCGATGTATTTCTGACCGTTTCCGTGCCGTCTCCAAGACTTGTCGTGATCGGCGCAGTCCACATTACCCAGGCGCTGGTACCCATGGCCGAGATCGCCGGTCTGGATGTCACCGTCATCGATCCGCGGACCGCCTTTGCAACGGAAGAGCGTTTTCCCGGATGCACCCTTAGACCGGATTGGCCTGAAGAGGTTCTGAAGCACACACCTCTGGATGCATATACAGCGGTTGCTGCCGTTACACATGATCCCAAGATCGACGACTTTCCGCTGATAGAGGCACTTAAAACCGAATGTTTTTACATCGGCGCGCTCGGCAGCCGGAAAACTCACGGCAAACGCTTGGAACGTTTCACGGCAGAAGGCCTGGATCCAGCGCTGTTCGACCGGATCGACGCGCCGATCGGCCTGGATATCGGGGCAGCATCTCCTCAAGAAATCGCAGTCGCTGTTCTTGGCTCAATCATCAGCGCGCTGCGCAAGGCGCCGGAGCCAGGTTTATGAAGTTCGGCCCTGTTCCGCTGAACGAAGCAGCCGGTTGCATCCTTGCTCACAAAACGAGACTCCCTGGCCGGGTGCTGAAAAAGGGGCATGTCTTAACCGAACAGGATTGCCGCGAACTGTTGTCAACCGGAGAATCGAGCCTCACTGTTGCACAGCTGGAAGTCGGCGATGTCGGCGAGGATGAAGCAGCAAGGCGGCTGGGTCTGGCTGCGAAGGGTCCCGGTATCAGCGAAGACACAGCGTTTACCGGCCGCATGAACCTCTATGCGGACACGGACGGCATTCTTGTCGTCAATAGCGAGGCAGTCACCGCTGCCAATCGAATTGATCCGGCCATAACCTTCGCAACCCTGCCGAACCACAGCAAGGTTTCCGGCGATCGGATGATCGCCACCGCCAAGATCATTTCATTTGCCGTTTCAAACGTGTCCCTGACCCGTGCGGAAGCTGCCATTCGCGAGGCCGTGGGGATTGCAGCGTTCAAACCCAGGAAGATCGGTCTTGTCGCAACGGAGTTGCCACATCTGAAACCGGTGACAATGGACAAGACGCGCAGGGTTCTGGAAGACAGGCTAAGACCGAGCGGCAGTTCCATTCTTGCGGAAAAACGTGTTCCTCACTCTGAGGAGCCTGTTGCGTCCGCCATGAAAACGCTTGCGGAAGAGGGCGCCGATTTTCTGATCCTGTTCGGTGCTTCCGCGGTTGTCGACCGTTACGATGTTCTTCCAGCGGCCGTCGAACATGCAGGTGGGTCCGTGACGCATCTTGGCATGCCGGTCGATCCTGGAAATCTGCTTATGCTTGCGGAATTCGACGGCATTCCCGTTCTGGGTGCTCCCGGCTGCGCCAGGAGCCCCAAGGAAAACGGTTTCGACTGGGTTCTCGACCGATTGCTTGCCGATGTGGCGACCGAACCGGACGACATCACTGCAATGGGCGTTGGAGGCCTCCTGATGGAAATCGGAACGCGTCCACAACCCCGCGAAACCAAGCGACAATCGGCAACTGCGAAAATCGCGGCGATTATCCTCGGAGCGGGAAAATCAACGCGCATGGGTGGGCCGAACAAGTTGCTTGCAGAACTCGATGGCAAGTCTCTTGTTCGTCACGTGGGTGAAGCTGCCTGTGGCGTCGGATTGTCGCAGACAATCCTCGTGACCGGACATCTTGCGGACAAGGTTGGCAACCAGGTCGCAGACTTGGATATCGTAATCGTTCACAATCCGGATTTTGCCGACGGCATGGCCAGTTCCATCCGCACCGGAATGAAGGCGCTGGCCGCTGACACACAGGCCGTCCTCATTCTGCTCGGTGACATGCCCGGGATTACAACTGAAGATATCGGGAAACTGATTGCCACCTATCAGGGCAGCGACAACAACCTGATTGTGACGGCAACCGCAAATGGCAAACGCGGCAACCCCGTCCTTTGGGACCGGCGGTTTTTTGACACCCTCAACGGCCTTCGAGGAGATGTCGGTGCGCGACATATCATTGCGGACAATCCGGGCTTTGTCGCCGAAGTGGAGCTTGGAATCGCTGCACGTCTGGACCTCGATACGCCTCAGGCGCTTCGCGAAGCGGGTGGCTCATTCCCGGACGACATCAACTGAACGCACTCATCTTTGCGCGCACTGCAATATTCGTTGTCTTAAATTAACCTGCTATGCGCTGAGTGCAGGCCGGAAATGTCAGGTATTCTATTGCATTTTTGTGACATGCCGCTTATGTAATGCCTGCGCTTGCTGAAGGGCACCTGTTACAGGTTGGACAACGGATGACGTCCCGAGCGCCGATTACATCCGATTTCTTACGAAAGCTGTTCGGATCCTCTCCTCCCGAGGATGCTCGAGCGCTTTTGTTGCTTGGTTGAAAAGGAAGAACAAATGGCTGACATGACTCTCCCGCGTCCGGGCTGCTGCAAATGGGCAGAAGGCGAAGCTGGAAACTACACATTCCCGTGCAACACTCGCGTTGAGCCGGGTGTCTCCTACTGCGCTGAACATAGCGCAATCGTGTATATTCCGCCGGAAGAGCGTCGTCGCAATCGTTCCGGTGGCGGAGGCATGAGCCTTTCTTTCCGCCGCGCGGCGTAATCAATAAATCTGCTCGCATTGAACAAGCAGAATATTTGTGGAATTTTCCACATTCCCTGGAACCCGGCTTCGTGCCGGGTTTTTTGTTGGGGTCCGGTTCAGCGATACTGGCAATTCTCTCTAGGCTGCAGAGCACAATTAGTATTGGCAGTCTCTCATTGCTTTGTACTGCTCTTTGTGTTTTTGGAACTCGAACCCCAAATATATCAATATTCGCTCGATAAAATTCAACCTGCCCGGAAAGGGAGTATTCTTAGTACTTTCCAACTTCGAATGCGAAAATATTAATTGCATCAATGCAACTATTTGGTTTTATTCCCTTTGGATATTTCAATTCTGGGTTTATTGCACACACTTTGAAAAAATCTCGATACTAAGTCTCTGGCTTGGATCCGTTGCATTTCAATCACGGAGTTGACGCCGCCTATGACGCTTGCGCAGGTTCAAATTGAGACAGAAAGACTGGAAGCTCTTCGCAGGCTTGCACTCCTTCACTCAGAGCACCTGCACGAGTTCGACGCCGCAGTTTCGAACGCGTCATATCTGTTTGACTGTCCCATGGCCGTGATTTCGATTGTCGATGCCGAAGAAATCTGGTTCAAGGCCGCTTTTGGTCTCGATGCGACAGAAACGCATCGGGAAAACTCCTTCTGCGGGCATACCATCCTTTCAGATGATGTTCTGATTGTGCCGGACGCACAGGCAGACAGCAGATTTTGCGACATCCCGCTTGTCACCGGAGACGTTGGCGCCCGATTTTATGCCGGTTGTCCAGTTATTGTAGACGACAAACATCGTATCGGAACGATCTGCGTCATAGATACAGAACCCCGCAGTGTGAGCGAGGAGCAAATCGCCCAGCTGCGCAACCTGGCAAAGATCGTCGAAGGTCTCATCAAGGCCCACAAGGCAGGCCTGGAAACCCGGGAAGCGCTACAAGAAGCGCAACTCGAGCAGGACAGAGCACGCCGGAACCAGGACCTGCTCAAGGAAATCACCCTTGTTTCGGGCGTAGGCGGTTGGGAGTACGACCCAAAAACGGACGCAATGACCTGGACAGCAAAGACCCGGGAAATTCATGAGGTCGGGCCAGATATTCAACCGAACTTGAACACCGCGTTGAGCTTTTATCCATCCGACAGCCGCAAAGCGCTACGAGCAGCATTCGAGACTGCCTTCGAAACCGGTTGCGGCTGGGATCTTGAGCTCAATCTTGTCACCGCCGGGAATCGGCAAATCTGGGTCCGGGTTGTCGGAAATCCCGTATTCGAAGGAGGGTCGGTTCGCCGCATCATCGGCGCGCTCCAGGACATTTCAGACAGCAAACGCAAGCAGGAGGAAGTCCGGACCTCCGAGGTCATCCAGCGAACAACGCTCGAAGCACTTCAGGAAGGTATTCTTCTCGTAAGCCCTTCAGGCAAGATTCAGTCGTCAAACAAGGCTGCCTCGCTACTTCTGGGTTATCCGGAAACCACCTTGGTCGGATCCAATGTCCACGACCTTCAGCTGACTTTTCAAGACGTAGCCGATGCAGGCAGCCATCGCATGAGCCCACTGGTTCTCGCCGTGACCGACCCGGGACAGGATCTGGATCTCGAAGTTCAACTTGCGGAAGCCGGATCCGGACAGGTCCGATGGCTCCGGATCAATGCCAGGCCTGTCGACGAAAACAGTGTTCACGGCCCGGATTGCGTGGTCGTGTCGCTCACCGACATCACAAAGGTCAAACAGCAGTCCGACACTCTACAGGGGTTTTTCGACAATTTCCCCGGCGGCCTGGTTCACTACAACACGCAGCTTCAACTCACCTTCTGGAATGAAGAATTTGCCCGTCTGCTTAACTTGCCACACGATTTTCTCGACCAGCGGCCCAACTTGCGACAGGTCATCAGGTATCTTGCAGACCGTGGAGACTATGGCCCAGGTGACCCGGCACTGATTGCCGGCGAGAGGCTGGACAGGTACGGCGCCGGCAACCGGCACGCCTACGAGCGCAGAACCAGCGACGGCAAGGTTCTCGAAGTGCGCGGTACGCCGCTTCCGGGCGGCGGAAGCGTATCGAGTTTTCTTGACATCACCAGACGCAAACGCATGGAAGAGCAGCTCGTTGAAAAAGAACAGCTTGCCAGCAATCGCCTCTTTGAAATGGAGGCGGTGATCGCCAACATGCGGCAGGGTGTCAGTGTCTTTGATGGCGAGGGCCGCATCACACTCTGGAATACCGATTTCCAGAAACTTTTCGGAAAACCGGATGGCGAAATCCGAAAGGGCATGACACTGGTCGAAATGCTTCAGCTGGAGAAGGAACGGGGAGAATTTCACGACGACCCCCATGCATTTTACGCTGCCTTGAGAGAAAAACTGGATGCCGGCAAGGTTATCAAAACCAACTTCAAACACCCCAACGGCACGATTATCAGTATCGTGCGCACGCCGCTTCCTGACGGGGGTTGGGTGGGTATGCATGAGGACGTGACATCGCGTGAAAAGGCGACCGAGGAAATCACATATGCCGCTCATCACGACACACTCACGGGGCTGGCCAATCGAACGCTTTTCAACCTCAAGCTTGAAGACGCAATCGCCAGGACAGAACACCACGATGAAACAAGCGATCTTCTGATGATTGATCTTGATCACTTCAAACCGGTGAACGACACATACGGCCACGATGTCGGCGATGATCTTCTGCTTCAGGCTGCGGTGCGCCTCAATGAGTGCGTGCGAACGAAGGACACCGTCGCACGACTGGGCGGAGATGAATTTGCGATCATCGTCCGCAACACTGCCGGTGACCGGGATCTGGCTTCCAGGATTGCAGAGCGTGTTGTCGAAAAACTGAAGAAGCCCTACCACATCAACGGTAACATTCTCGAAATCAGTGCAAGTGTTGGTATTGCATCCATTTCCGGCGAACAAGTCGCGAGTCCGATCCTAAAGAAGGCTGATCTTGCCCTTTATGCCGTCAAGAACGAAGGCCGCGACGGCTACAGGCATTTCGAAGAAAACGCTGTGGAAACAGATTGAATGCGTGACGTCTGCACCTTGTGTTCAATTGTTGGTGTCCGGCAACTCCATTTCCACTAAAAATACATTATTATCAATACCTTATGAAATCTCTCAGGCAGGTTGCGCCATCCTCCAACAATGCCGGGAATGTTCAAAACTTAATCATTTGTTGCGCTTCTTGGCCTAGTGTCATTTCCGATCCGGCGGGCACATACCCAAAGGAGATTCCTGTGGGAGACGGGACGCAGCATGGATACCGTGAGGCCAGAAAACGAAGAAGAGCGAATTGAGACCTTGCACGAACTTCAGATCCTCGGGTCTGAACGTTTGCCTGAATTCGATTCCGTCGTTGAAGCCCTTGCAGCCATATTCGATTGCCCAATAGCCCTGGTGTCCCTCGTTTCGGAAGATGAGCAGTGGTTCAAGGCCAGATGCGGTCTGGATGTCGAAGGCACGCCGCGTGATATCTCATTCTGCCAGCACGCCATTCTTTCCGACGAGCTTTTCATCGTCGAAGACACCCATGCCGACAAGCGGTTCAAGAACAATCCACTCGTGACCGGGGCTCCCAATATCCGTTTCTACGCCGGATGCCCCCTGTCCATCGATGGCCGGAACCGGTTGGGCACGCTCTGCGTCATCGACCGTGTTCCACGTAGCCCTTCCCGGCAGCAACTCAATCAATTGCGCAGGCTGGGCAAGGTTGTCGAGGGCCTGATCAAGTCGCATGAGATTCGACGGGAGAAGGATGCAGCTCTGGCGCAGGCCGAGCAGGAACACGAACTGGCCGTTCAAAAGAATGATCTTCTTGAAGAAATTACAAGTGTATCCGGCGTCGGCGGCTGGGAGCTCTGTGTTCGGACCAAGACACTGACATGGACTGACAAAACGAAAGAGATTCACGAAGTGCCCTCGGATTTTCGTCCGACCGTGGATTTTGCACTGTCTTTCTATCCGCCCGACAGCCGCCACATCATTTCAAAGGCAGTCGAGGACGCGATCGAACTTGGCGTCAGCTGGGATGCCGAACTGCCTTTCGTTACTGCAAAGGGTCGTAACATCTGGGTCCGCGCCGCCGGCAGACCCATTGTCAAAGACGGTGAAGTCATCCGTATCGTCGGCGCTCTTCAGGACGTTACTGCGCGGAAAAAGACCGAACAGTCGGTCCGTTGCTCCGAATCCATGCACCGGGCCACCTTGCATACATTGTCGGAAGGTGTCCTTCTCCTCAGCCGTTCCGGGCGCATCCGGTCAATCAACAAGGCCGGTGAAGACCTTCTGGGTTGTTCGCATGAAGACGTTGTCGACACCAGGTTCAAGGACCTCGACCTTGAGTTCCGGTTTGAAGACAAAGCGTTCAACTCACCTGATGACCTGTTCCGGCAAATCGCCAACGGTTCCGATCATGTCAACGGCACAGTTGTTCATGTTACCCGGCGAAACGAAACCGGAGGTGCCTGGCTCAGGATCAATGCAGCGTCCATTGGCGAAACAAACGAATTCGGTCTGGACGGTATCGTCGTTTCGTTGACAGACATCACGGAAACAAAGACCCAGAGAGATACCCTGCAAGCGATCTTCGACAACTTTCCCGGCGGAATGGTCTATTTCGATGAAGCCCTGCATCTGCAGAACTATAATGATGCCTTCCAAAATGCCTTCAAGCTTCCAAAGGAATTGCTGTCCCAGAAACCTCACCTGAAAGACACAATGATGTACGCCGCACGCCAGGAACAGCGCGTTGCAAGCAAAGCAGAGAAGGTGGTCGAGGAGAGATACAACCCGTTCATGAGCGGAAAGCCTGTTCAACTCGAACGGGTAACTGCAGACGGGACTGTTCTGGACGTGAGATCCACGCCTTTGCCGAATGGCGGTATCGTGTTCAGTCTTCTGGATATTTCAGACCACAAACGGCGGGAACAGACAATCCGGCAGTCGGAAGTTGTTCAACGGGCAACACTGGAAGCCTTGAGCGAGGGCATTCTTTTGCTGTCGCGGGATGGTGTCATCGAATCCGCAAATCCGGTGGCGGAAAAACTGTTTGGCTTTGACGACAACGGATTGACGGGTCTTCGAATTGACGAACTCGCGCGCTCGGTCACCCTGGAGTCTTCGGAATTCATCAACAACAGCGACCCACTCAAACTGGCTGTTCATGATCCAGACGCCGTTACGGATCTCGTTGCGAGCCTGAGCACCTCCTATCGCCATGGTTTGACCTGGCTTCGCATAAACGCGAGGCCGATCGATCCGCTTGGCGAAAATGGACTGGACGGAGTTGTCGTATCGATCGCCGACATCACGGAAACAAAGGAGCAAGCCGACACGCTGCAGGCGATCTTCGACAATTTCCCAGGCGGATTTGCATATTATGACGAGAATTTTCAATTGGGGGCGGCAAACTCGGAGTTCGGGCACCTCCTTGGTTATCCGCAGGATTTCGTCGATCAGAAACTTCATTTGCTCGACTACCTGAAATACAACGCGGAGCGAGGTGACTATGGCGAGGGCGACCCCGAGCAACTCGCTCTCGACAAGTTTCATTCCTACGACCGAACCCAACCCCACAGTTATGTTCGCGGTGCCGCAAGCGGTTCGTATCTGGAAATCAGAGGGACGCCGTTGCCTTCGGGCGGTTTTGTCTACAATTTCTTTGATGTGACAGACCGCAAGAGAATGGAAAGCCAGCTGGCCGAAAGCGAACGTGCTTCGCGCAGCCGGTCTCTGGAACTTGAAGCCATTCTGGCCAACATGAGGCAAGGCGTCAGCGTCTTTGACAAGGACGGCCGCCTGAGGCTCTGGAACAAGCAGTACATCGACATCTTCAACAAGCCAGAGGACGACGTCAGAGAAGGCGTTACCCTTGTCGACCTGATTGAGGCGGAAAAAGCCCGTGGTGAATTCGATGGAGACGTGATCGAACACGTCAGGGATCTGCTCATTCGGCTCTCAGCTGGAGAAGTCGTTCGCTCCAAATTCAGGCATCCCAGCGGAAGGTTCATCAGCGCGGTTCATGCGCCACTGCCTGGAGGCGGCTGGATCGGAACGCACGAGGACGTCACGAAGAGTGAATTGGCCGTTCAAAAAATCGAGTATGCAGCGCATCACGACACGCTGACAGGGCTGGCCAATAGAACACTCTTCAATTCCCGGCTCGACGAAACCCTGGAGGAATTGGATCAGGATTCGGAAAGCGCCCTGATGCTGCTTGATCTCGACAAGTTCAAACCGGTGAACGACACGTATGGCCACGACGCGGGCGATGCCTTGCTCAAACAGGTCAGCGAACGGCTGAAAGCGTGCGTGAGGTCCACTGATCTTGTGGCCAGGCTGGGTGGTGACGAGTTCGGTATCATCCTCAACAGAGCGTCAAGGACGGTTGCTGAAGTCATCGCAAGCCGGATCGTTCACAAATTGCAGGGTGCGTTTTCCATAAAGGAACATACGATCCGAATTGGAGTGAGTGTCGGTATCTCGCCGATCTCCGGCTCCCGTTCGGATGCCAATGCAATTATTAAGAACGCTGACGTCGCGCTTTATGATGTCAAGAACAGCGGCAGAAACGATTTCAGGTTCTTCGATCTACCTGCAGAACCTGGCGCGATGAATGCGTAGGCTTTTTTCCTGATAGGTTTTTGCGTCTCAATCAAAAAACGCGGCCCGTTTCCGGTCCGCGTTCTGGATGATGTGAACTTCAGGGCGCCCGTCAGACCTGTTTCAGGGCCTCGGCAACATCCTTGAGCCTGCGAAGTGTCCGGTCTGCCTTCTGCCTGGTCATGTCGTCCTTGGCGTCTGCAGCGTCTTCCTCCGCGTTCTTGATCGCGAGATCAAGTTGTTCGCGGCTGATCTCCGAGACCGGAACAGCCTGTTCGGCAAGCACCGTCAACCCGTCGGCCGATACATCGGCAAAGCCGCCGCGCACGAAGTATTCCGTCCAGGAATCGCCTTCGTTGCGGACCTTCAGAATGCCCGGCGCTATGCTGGACATGAACAGGCTATGGTCCTTCAGAACGCCAAACTCGCCTTCAGCACCGGGCACAACGACCTCAGCCACCTGTTCGGAGAGGAGCTGGCGCTCCGGCGAGACCAACTCAAACTGGAAAAGTTCAGCCATTTGGCGTCTTCCTTGTCAGTCTACGTTTCAGATGGCCAGGCCATCAAAAATCAGGAATACCGGACGCTCGAGCGGGCGTCCGGTTAAAACTCGGATCAGGCAGCTTCCGCAGCCAGTTTCTGAGCTTTCTCAATTGCTTCTTCCATGGAACCGACCATGTAGAATGCAGCTTCCGGCAGGTGATCATATTCACCATCAACGAGGCCCTTGAAGCCTTTGATCGTGTCTTCCAGAGCAACCAGTTTGCCCGGTGAACCGGTGAACACCTCTGCGACGAAGAACGGCTGAGACAGGAAGCGCTCAATCTTACGGGCACGGGCCACGGTCAGTTTGTCTTCTTCAGACAGTTCATCCATGCCGAGAATGGCGATGATGTCCTGCAGCGCCTTGTAGCGCTGAAGCGTACCCTGAACGGCACGGGCAGTGTCGTAGTGCTCTTCACCGATGATGCGGGCGTCCAGCATGCGGGACGTGGAGTCCAGCGGATCCACAGCCGGATAGATGCCTTTTTCCGCAATCGCGCGGTTCAGAACCGTCGTCGCATCCAAGTGGGCAAAGGTCGAGGCCGGTGCAGGGTCGGTCAAGTCATCGGCCGGAACATACACGGCCTGAACCGACGTGATCGAGCCCTTGTTCGTGGTCGTGATGCGTTCCTGCATCGTACCCATGTCTGTCGCAAGTGTCGGCTGGTAGCCCACAGCAGACGGGATACGGCCGAGAAGCGCGGACACTTCGGAACCGGCCTGGGTGAAGCGGAAGATGTTGTCGACAAAGAACAGAACGTCCTGACCAGCGTCACGGAAGTGCTCCGCAACTGTCAGACCGGTCAACGCAACACGCGCACGCGCTCCGGGAGGCTCGTTCATCTGGCCATATACAAGAGCAGCCTTGGAGCCTTCGCCGCCGCCTTCCTTGTTCACGCCGGATTCGATCATTTCCCAGTAAAGGTCATTGCCCTCACGAGTTCGCTCGCCAACACCAGCAAACACCGAGTAACCGCCGTGAGCCTTGGCGACGTTGTTGATCAATTCCATGATCAGAACGGTCTTGCCAACGCCGGCACCACCGAACAGACCGATCTTGCCGCCCTTTGCGTAAGGGGCGAGAAGGTCGACGACCTTGATGCCCGTCACCAGGATTTCAGCTTCGGTGGACTGTTCGATGAACGATGGCGCTTCCTGGTGGATGCCGCGCTTGTCGGTGTGTGGAATTTCACCGGCTTCGTCAACCGGCTCGCCGATAACGTTCATGATGCGGCCCAGCGTGCCATCGCCAACCGGCACCGCAATCGGTGAGCCGGTGTCGACGACGTCCTGTCCGCGCACCAGACCCTCGGTGGAGTCCATTGCGATGGTGCGTACCGTGTTCTCGCCGAGGTGCTGTGCCACCTCAAGAACCAGGCGTACACCCTGGTTATCCGCTTCCAGAGCGTTCAGGATCAACGGCAGGTGGTCATCGAACTTGACGTCGACAACGGCGCCGATGACCTGGGTGATCCGTCCGACCTGTTTGTCAGCCATGTCCCTAATCCTCGTCTCGATCCCGTTAGATCAACTTGCCCTGTGCGTCTTCGCAACAAGGCGGAAGAGTTGATCGATACTAATTCTAGTCCGGCACTCTGCGCCCTGACGGGCGCAAAACGCTTTAGAGCGCTTCCGCACCCGAGATAATTTCAATCAATTCCGTCGTAATCTGCGCCTGACGCCGACGATTGTAGTTGATCGTCAGTTTGTCGATCATGTCACCGGCATTGCGGGTCGCATTGTCCATCGCGGACATGCGGGCACCCTGTTCGGAAGCAGCATTTTCCAGAAGAGCCCGGAAAATCTGTACGGAAATGTTACGCGGCAGCAGATCCTCAAGGATTTCCGCTTCATCCGGCTCATATTCGTAAACCGGCTGGGCACCGCTACGGTCCTCAGTCTCGTCGGTTTCGAAACTGGCCGGGATCAACTGCTTTGCCGTCGGCTCTTGTGCAATCACCGACCTGAACGTCGAATAGAACAACGTGCAGACGTCGAATTCGCCGTCAGCAAACATGGAGAGAACCTCTTTGCCGATCTCATCGGCATTGACAAACCCCACATTCTTTACGCTGCGCAGATCGATCGTCTTGATCACATGCTGGCCGAGTTCGCGCTTGAGGGCATCGAAACCCTTCTTGCCGACACAGATGATCTTGACCGTCTTGCCGTCCGCGATCAGGCTGCGCGCCTTTTCACGAGCCAGCTTGGCAATGTTCGTGTTGAAACCCCCGCAAAGCCCGCGTTCTGCGGTAGCGACAACCAGGAGATGAACCTGGTCGCTGCCCGTACCGGACATCAGCTTCGGAGCGTCATCGCGACCCTCGAATGCTTCCGCGAGGTTGGTCAGCACCGCGCCCATGCGTTCCGCATAGGGCCGCGCGGCCTCCGCAGCTTCCTGTGCACGACGCAGTTTCGCCGCGGCCACCATTTGCATGGCCTTGGTGATTTTCTGCGTCGCCTTCACGGAAGCGATGCGGTTTCGTAAGTCCTTCAGGCTCGGCATGGCCGCCCCTGCTCCTTATCCCGGCGTGTCGTCTTAAGCGAAGTTCTTGGCGAACGCATCGATGGCAGCTTTCAGCTTGCCAGTCAGTTCGTCGTCGAGAGCTTTCTTGTCCCAGATTGCATCCAGCAGATCCTGATGCTCACCGCGAAGGAACAGAAGCAGGCCTTCTTCGAAGTCCTTCACCCGGTCAACCGCAAAACCATCCAGATAACCATTCACGCCGGCATAGATCACCGCGACCTGTTCCTGCGTTTTCAATGGCGAAAACTGCGGCTGCTTCAAAAGCTCGGTCAAACGTGCGCCACGGTTCAGCAAACGCTGCGTGGTGGCATCGAGGTCGGAACCGAACTGTGCGAAGGCCGCCATTTCACGGTACTGCGCGAGTTCACCCTTAACCGGGCCCGCAACCTGCTTCATCGCCTTGATCTGGGCAGAAGAGCCAACGCGGGAGACCGAAAGACCGACGTTCACCGCCGGGCGGATGCCCTGATAGAAGAGGTCCGTTTCAAGGAAGATCTGACCGTCGGTGATCGAGATCACGTTGGTCGGAATGAACGCGGAAACGTCATTGCCCTGGGTTTCAATGACCGGCAACGCGGTCAATGAACCGCTGCCATGCTCTTCGTTCAGCTTCGCAGCACGTTCCAGCAGGCGGGAGTGAAGGTAGAAAACGTCGCCCGGGAAAGCTTCACGTCCCGGCGGGCGGCGCAGAAGCAGCGACATCTGACGATAGGCCACGGCCTGTTTGGTCAGATCGTCGTATCCGATAACGGCGTGCATGGAATTGTCACGGAAGAACTCGCCCATCGCGCAGCCGGCAAACGGTGCCAGGAACTGCAGCGGAGCCGCGTCGGACGCGGTCGCGGCGATGACAATGGAGTAATCCATGGCACCGTTGTCTTCCAGAACCTTGACGAACTGGGCAACGGTGGACCGCTTCTGACCGACGGCAACGTAGATGCAGTACAGCTTGGCGTCTTCGTCATCGGATGCGTGCAGAGGCTTCTGGTTCAGGAAGGTGTCCAGAATGATTGCGGTCTTGCCGGTCTGACGGTCACCGATGACAAGCTCACGCTGCCCACGTCCGATCGGGATCAGGGCGTCAATGGCCTTCAGGCCAGTCGACATCGGCTCATGCACGGATTTCCGCGGCAGGATGCCTGGTGCCTTGACGTCGACGCGGCGCTTTTCAGTGGCTTCGATCGGGCCCTTGCCGTCAATCGGGTTGCCGAGCGGGTCAACAACGCGGCCGAGGAGGCCCTTGCCGACCGGAACTTCCACGATGGCGCCGGTCCGCTTGACGGTGTCGCCTTCCTTGATGTCGCGGTCAGACCCGAAGATAACGATACCGACGTTGTCTGATTCCAGGTTAAGGGCCATGCCCTTGATACCACCTGGAAACTCGACCATTTCACCAGCCTGAACCTTGTCCAGACCATAAACACGGGCGATACCGTCACCGACGGAGAGCACCTGACCAACTTCAGAAACTTCGGCTTCCTGGCCAAAGCTCTTGATCTGGTCCTTGAGGATTGCGGAGATTTCCGCGGCCCGAATATCCATCAGCCGACCTCTTTCATCGCGAACTTGAGTGAATTGAGCTTGGTACGCAACGACGTGTCGATCATGCGGGAACCGACCTTGACCACGAGGCCACCGATCAGTGCAGGATCGACTTTCGCTGCGATGTTTACGGTTTTGCCCGTCGAAGCAGACAATGCTTCCTTCAGGGCTGCGACATGCTCGTCTGAAAGGACAGTTGCAGAAGTGACTTCTGCAGTTTCCTCACCACGCTTGTCTGCGAGCAGGGCGTGGAACGACTTGATCATGTCGGGGAGAACGAAGAGGCGCCGGTTACGGGCGGCCAGCTTCACGAAATTTGCGGCGAGACCAGAGATGCCTGCCTTGTCAAGAAGTGCGGTGAGCGCTGTAAGCTGCTCTTCTGCACTGAATGCCGGGCTCTTCACAAGACGGTCGAGATCTTCGCTTTCGGCAAGCATGCCTTGGAAAGCAGTGAGATCCCGTTCCACGTCAGCGGTAGTGCCGTCACCCTCCGCGAGGTCGAGAAGGGCGGACGCATAACGCTGTGCCACGCCGGATACGAGAGATACGTTGTCAGTCACCAGGTCCGTGCTCTCTGACGTTTTTCAAGCCCGCAAAACGGCAAGCGCTCGCAAGGCATTGAAAATAATGAATGATTTCGAGGTCAGAAGGTATGACGGTTAAACCGTTCCCCCAAAGCCGCGCCTCAATTAGCACAGGGTTTCCCAGTGTGCAACTTCGCCAAAAGACTGTTCTGAAGGAATCTTGGGTGTTTTTTGCTGCATGGCGATAAAAAGTCCTTCCAGGCGAGGCCGCTCAGCCTTCCGAAATAAACCCGGGCGAGTGTCCGGCCGCGCCTGTTCGCGAGGCCGAAGCACGTTGCAATCGCAAGAGAATTCCGGTTTCGGCAACGGTCCGACGAACTGTGCACTGTCACATGAAATGCTGAGGATCGATATCGATCTGGACGCGCAGACCTTTTGTTGGTTTCGGACCCTGATTCAACCAGCGCCGCAGGTAGGACTGGAGATCGAACTGGCGCGGCGCCATGGTCAGCAGCCGATAACGGTGCCTGCCGCGGACCATCGCAAGAGCGGCTTCTGCCGGGCCCAGCAGGGTGACCGCTTCATCGGGAGGCGCCGCCCGGGCCAGCGCACGGGCATAACCTTCGGCAAAAATCTTGTCCGGTCCCGACACGACAACGGCCGCCAATCGGCCGAATGGAGGCAGGCCCGCAACCCGTCTTGCCTCGATCTCGGCCTGGTAAAAGGCATGCTTGTCGCCCGATAGCAGCCCCTTGATGACAGGATGATCCGCATTATAGGTCTGTAGCAGTCCCCGGCCGCCTCCGGTCACCCTCCCCGCGCGGCCTGTGACCTGAGCAAGAAGCTGAAAGGTTTTTTCGGCAGCGCGCGGATCACCGTGCGCCAGACCCAGATCGGCGTCGATGACCCCGACCAGTTTCATCTTGGGGAAATTGTGACCTTTCGCGACCAGTTGTGTCCCGATGATGATATCGGCACCGCCTTCCTCGACAATCTTCATCTCCCGCTTCAAACGTTCCGGTCCTCCCGGCAGATCGGAAGACAGTACAAGGGTGCGCGCCTGCGGGAAGAGATCGGAGACTTCTTCGGCAACGCGCTCGACACCCGGTCCGCAGGCAACAAGGCTGTTGGCGCTCTGGCACGAGGGACAATTGTCCGGAACCGGTTCAAAATGACCGCAATGGTGACAGACAAGTCTTTTCTGAAAACGGTGTTCAACCAGCCAGGCACTGCAATGGGCGCACTGAAACCTGTGGCCACAGGTGCGACATAAGGTCAGAGGGGCGTATCCACGCCGATTCAGGAACAGGAGAGACTGGTCACCTGCGGCAAATGTATCCTTGATGGCATGGACAAGCCGTGGCGCAAGCCATCTGCCCCGCTCCGGCCCATCCAGGCGCATGTCGATCGCCTGCAGATCCGGCAGAGCCGCGCCCGATGCCCGTTCAGGCAGTTCATAAAGAGTGTATCTTCCGATTTCCGCATTCACGTGACTTTCCACGGATGGCGTTGCGGAAGCGAGCACGACCGGGAATCCTGAAATGTGCCCGCGCACAACGGCCATATCCCGCGCGCTGTAGGGAACACGGTCGTCTTGCTTGAAGGCGGCGTCATGTTCCTCGTCGACAATGATCAGGCCCAGTTCCCTGAAAGGCAGGAACAGGGAAGACCTGGCGCCAATCACCACGCGCACGTCACCCGACGCCACGCCGCGCCAGACACGCGCCCGGTTCTTCGGAGTGATCTCCGAATGCCATTCAGCCGGATAAACACCGAATCGCTGCTCATAGCGGCGCAGGAACTGCTCCGTGAGAGCGATTTCCGGCAGAAGGACCAGAGCCTGTTTCTCCCGCCGCAAGGCCTCCGCGATCGCCTCGAAGTAAACCTCCGTCTTTCCCGACCCCGTGACACCGTCGATGAGCGTCACGCCGGTTCCCTTTTCGAAAGTGCTGACGAGGCCCGCAGCAACCGCTTCCTGGGCGTCCGTCAGTTTCTTGCGGGCATAGTCGAGCTGTGGTTTCGGCGGTGGCGGCGCCGCCGGCATGGAAACAACTTCGAGGACGTTCTGCTGAATCAATCCGTCGATCACCGACGGCGACACGCCGGCGGCATGTGCCAGACCGCTCCTGGTCCAGGCAAATCCGTCTTCCATGGTTTCCAGTACGCGGCGGCGGGCAGACGTCTGCCGCTCCGGTTCAGCGCCCTCGACCCGGCGCACACCGGGGACGGGTGGCTCAGGTTCCAATGCTTCTTCCGAACGCAGGACCATGCGCAGCACCATTCCAGGTGCTCCCAGCGTCCAGTTCGCCACCCAGTCGACAAAGCGGCGCAGATCTTCATCCAGCGGCGGGGTCTGGTCGTAGACCCGGGTGATGGATTTCAGTTTTTTCGGATTGATCGCTGCATCCGGTTCAATGTCCCAGACCGCACCGACTACTTCCCGCGGACCGAGCGGCACCCTGACGATTGTTCCGGGAACGACCGACTGCCCGGGAGGGACTTTATAGGTATAGGCCTTCGGCACCGCGACCGGCACCAGGACACTGGCGATGGTTTCCTGAAAATCTTGATCGTCAAACAGCACGGTGTTTTTTTGTTCCAATGTTGCGAGACATTAAGGCCGAGGCGCTTCAGGATTTGTCAGCCAGCTTTTGACCAAATTTTTCCCGGAACAGGCGACTCAGCGTTTTTGATTTTTTTTCGTTACTTACATACGGAGCACCCAGCAACTCTCCAACCGTCATTTTCGCGTCTTCATACGTAAAGCCAAAAATGACTTCCAGTGCGCGGCACGCTCTATCGTCTTCAAAGCCAAGAAACTTCATTCCGTAGACAAATCTGTCTGGACTCGAGCAAAATATTTTTAAGAGCCTCAGACCCGCTCGCTCGAAAAAAGTAAAATAACTTTTCGTGGTTGTGGAACTTTCGTGCATTAAGTTTTGCTCCGTAAATCGACAAGGTCGGCTCAATTCAAGATTTGGTTCTTACCCGTATCTCCGGTCGAAAAAGTGTCAATCGAAGTATAAGAGCAATTTTCGCAACCCGTTCAGCAACAGCTTAAACGCAACAACAACAACGCATTTTCAGTCTTTTCACCTCGCAGAGCATTTCTGAGGTACGTACCGCAGAAAAATCGTCCACCGGAGAATCAGGGGTTCTTCTTGTCATCATCCTAGGGTAAAGAGGGCGCGACCAACCACGCAACCGTTTTGCACAAGACGGGACGAGCGTATCCGGCGGCCGAACGGGCGCCTCACCGGGAGACAACACGTATGAAATTCTTTGTCGACACAGCAGACACCGCCGAGATCAAGGAACTGGAATCCACCGGGCTCCTCGACGGCGTGACCACCAATCCATCTCTCATCGCCAAGTCGGGCCGCGACTTCAAGGAAGTAATCGCCGAAATCTGCGCGATCACACAGGGCGACGTCTCCGCCGAGGTAGCTGCGACCGACTTTGACGGCATGATCAAGGAAGCCCATGTCCTGCGTGCCATCGCCGATAACGTCGTCATCAAGCTGCCGCTGACATTCGATGGCCTGAAAGCGTGCAAGCAACTGACGGAAGAAGGCACCAAGACCAACGTCACCTTGTGTTTTTCGGCGAACCAGGCGCTGCTCGCCGCAAAAGCCGGCGCGACCTACATCTCTCCGTTCATCGGCCGCCTGGACGACCTCAATATCGACGGCCTTGAGCTGATTCGGGAAATTCGCGTGATTTACGACAATTACGGGTTCGGTACGGAAATCCTGGCCGCATCGATCCGCACCGCAAACCATGTCAAGGATTGCGCACTCATCGGCGCGGACGTCGCAACGGTCCCGCCCGCAACGCTGAAGGGCCTCGTCAAACACCCGTTGACGGACAAGGGCCTCGACGCATTTCTGGCCGATTGGGCCAAGACCGGCCAGAGCGTTCTCTGACGGCTCATTTACAAATCAAAGATTTTGGACGGCCCGGTTTCCGGGTCGTTTTTTTTGTGGCGCCGCATACCACAGTTGCAAATAAGGTTGTGTCAACGTTAACAATACGCTAACTAGTGATGGTGTGCTTCAAACGAGCCCGATAAAAAACTTACGAATTTCGTATCTACAATTTTTGGGGGACGACAATGAAAAAATTGCTTGGAACTGCAACGGTACTGGCTGCCATTCTGGCAACAAGCAGCGTATCAGCGGCTACTTTGTTTTATGACAGCTTCAACAGGACAAACAGCAACAATCCCGGCAACGGCTGGACTCAGCTTGAAGACGACAACAACGACGTTGGAATTTTCGACAACGCCCTGAGACTAAGAGACTTTCTGCCTGGAAATCCGGATGCAGCGGCTGCCAGCAAGACCATCGACGCGACAGGCTATACCAATATTCAAGTCGAGTTTCGCTGGAAGGGATTCAGCAGTGTTGAAAGAAGTGACGACTTTTACCTTTCCTGGGCTGAAAGCCCGGCACCGGCGATGAGCAACGAAGGCGCGTGGAACGAGGTATTTAACGGGAACACAGGCGGCGGGACCTGGCTCACCAATCTGATCTCGATCAGCCCTGGCGCCGACAATTCCATTTTCAACCTGATGTTCTGGTCGGATGTTGGTACCAGCAGCGAAGGCTACAAGGTCGACTGGGTCCGGGTCACCGGTGATGCGATTACACCTGTACCGCTTCCCGCTGCATTGCCGCTGCTCGCTGGTGGCATCGGCCTGCTTGGCTTTGCCGGATGGCGTCGACGCAAGACAGGCTAACCGCAGTTAGTGACGACGAATTCAAAGCGGCTTTCGAGCCGCTTTTTTTTGTTTTCTGGGCCAATTCGGAGTTTATCCGATAAGATTGCCGTCGTGCGAAAACTGCCCGGACAGGAAATATTCCCATGAAGATGTTCATTGCTACCAGCCTGGTCCTGCTGGCCCTCCCGGCGTCAGCAGGAGAACTGATCGGAGGTACGAATACCTATATCTCCGAAGCCCGGACCTGGAAGACCGGCGAGTATGCCGGCTATTACGTTTACGACAGCAAGGGTACGACAGTCTGGGAGAAAGGACCGCTTCCGGATGGTGCCGTCGAATGCCATGGTGCCGGCTTCTGGACGTCCAAGGAGATTCTGGGAGACGGCATCTGCATCTTTGGCACGTCTCCTGATCGGTGGACAGTAGCCCATGAGTTGACACCCGGCAGCAATCTGTGGAACGCGCAGGACAAGAACCCCTTTCACAGGCAGGGTGTCTGGCACGTGGTCCATGGTACCGGCCGCTATGTCGGCATGACGGGTAAAGGGACATATGTCAGCAACGAACTCTCCGACGGCCGCAAGACCACATGGTTCGAGGGCGACGTCGAGTTTGCAAATTAAAGCCGCCCTCGACAGATGTCATTGTGGATTGCGAGCTATGCTGCCGGAACGCAGCGCGGGACGACATTCGGCCTGAAATCCGATCCAGACTCTCTGTCAGCCCCATTAACCAATCGGAACCGGCTATCGCGTTAGTGTTCCTCATGAGCAAGACCGCCCCCGATACGTCAGACCTTCTTGTGACCGCGAAACCGGACCTCAATCACCGGGTCGGACTTTGGCTCGATCACCTGTCCGACGAGCGGCGGCTGTCCGACCAGACGCTGGTTGCCTATGAACGGGATCTGCGGCAGTTTCTTCGCTTTTTGACCGGGCATCTCGGCGCGGCACCGTCGCTGAAGGATCTTGCCGAGCTGCGTCCATCGGATTTTCGCGGCTTTCTGGCGTCCCGGCGCAGGACCGGGGCCCAGAGCCGGTCGCTTGCACGCGGGCTTGCCGGAATTCGTTCCTTCCTGAAATTCCTGGAACGGCGCGGAGAAGTGAATGCTGCGGCGTCCGCCGCTGTCCGGCCGCCACGCCAGGCGAAATCGTTGCCCAAACCCGTTTCCTCGCGCGACGCGATCGATGTGACAAGCGGTGATTTCGCGCTGGAAAGTGCGGCCTGGATCGAAGCACGCAACGCGGCGGTCCTGACCCTTCTTTACGGCTGCGGCCTTCGAATTTCCGAAGCCCTGTCGCTGACCGGTGGTATGGCACCGGGACCAGGCACGAAGACCCTGCGCATCGTCGGCAAGGGCCGCAAGGAGCGCATCGTTCCGATCCTGCCGGCGGTCTGCGAGGCCATCGCCCAGTATCAAAAGCTCTGCCCCTACGCCATCAGTCCGGAAGGTCCATTGTTCCTGGGTGCACGCGGAGGAGCCCTCAATCCGCGCATGATCCAGCTCGCCATGGAAAAACTGCGTGGCGCGCTCGGTCTGCCGGACAGCGCGACGCCTCATGCCCTGCGTCATTCCTTTGCCACGCATCTCCTGGCAGGCGGCGGCGACCTCAGGACGATCCAGGAATTGCTCGGCCACGCGAGCCTGTCCTCGACGCAGATCTATACCGAGGTCGACAGCACACATCTGCTGGCCGCCTATGACAAGGCCCATCCGAGGCGATGAACACCCTCCGATTTCAGTCTGGGCGCGGCAACTCATAGACAGTGCGGGTTTCGCCGTCAGGAAAGATCTCGCGAGCGATCTCCGTGCCATCCAGTTTCTGGACCAGTCGCTTTGCAGCGATATTGTCATCACTCATGTGCGTTTCAGCACGTGGCCAGCCATAGTGATCATAGGCGTGGCGAATGGCGATGCGCGAAGCTTCGACGGCAATGCCGCGGCCACGGGCCTCCGGCATCAGCCACCATGTCAATTCACGCCTCGGCCAACCCTCCGGCCAGACGAAGCCGCAGCCACCCACAGGCTCCCCGCTTTCACCGGGCACAATCATCCACATGCCGTAGCCACGCAATTGCCAGTGTCCGAGATGAGAGGCCAGAACCCGCCACGCCTGATCAGGCCGTAGCGGACCGCCGTAATATCGTGACGCCTCCCGGTTGGAAAAAAACGACTTGTAAACTTCAAAGTCGCTATCCTCTGGTGGGCGCAGCACAAGCTGCTCCGTGGTAAGTGAGTGCATGACCGGGTTATGTCCGAATGATTGCGAATCGCCGAAGATGACCAGTATATCGTCGGCGGGTTCGCAGGGCACCTGCATCCAGTCATGGCGCTGAACTGGAAGACGCGCCGCAGACATGCACCGCTAGCGAACCTTCTCTGGAGAGCGTCAATGCGTATGTTGATCCTGGTCGCCGGAATGTTCCTGCTTCTCGTTGCACCGTCCCAGGCGCAGCGGGTTTACTGTCCGCTTCCCGAAGACGGGACATGGGTCTATTCGGACGCCAAGCCCAAGGAGATCAGCCGGATCGAAGTGGAAAGCAAGTGCGAGAACGAACAGGTTTTCGTTCGTGTCAGGGCATTCACATCCTGTATCCCGCGTGACTGCAAGTGGGGCTGGACCAAGGCAGACCTTCGTTCCGATGGCGCGATAGACGTTCTTCTGATCGGTTTTCTGAGCAGCAAGCAGATTACGCTGAAGGCGTTCGGGGACATGCTCGACGCACATGTCGTCAACGTCGTCAATGACTTATCTGAGCCCCGGACGGAAAAGACATACAATCTTAACAGAAAGTAAACCGGCCGATCTTAACCTTGGTATCAATCTCTACCCGGTTTTTCCTTGTCCGATTTCATTTTTGCTTTACCCTACATGTTACTGCGCTTGTCCCGCGCAGCAACAGACGGAGGCTCATCATGCGTCTGATCAACACAGCCATAGCAGGTTTCGCCCTGACAGCATTCGCCATTGCTCCGGCAAGCGCGTGTTCCTGGGGAAAGACAGCCAAGGCCGACGAGAACATGTCTGTCGCGGACACGACTTTCGTTCCGGAAGTCAATGTCGATGTCGCCATCGCGACCAACGATCTCAGCGATGAGATCACGCAGGAAGAGATCATCCTGCCGGTTCCTGCAGAGGAACCAACTGAGTAATCCAAGTTTCTTTTGCTCCAATCAGTCTCCCGCTGCTTCGGCAGCGGTTTTTTTTTGCGCAAGGCCAACCTGCACAAAATCTGCTGAAAGTCTCCTTCATTGCGCCTCTTCCGGACTGGATAGTGCTGAAAAGCCAACCGCAATTACGATGGCAAACCAAGGGGCTTCATGATTTCCAGGCGAAATTTCCTGCAAGGCTTGGGCATCGCTGCCCTCAGCACCATGTCGACCGCCGCCTACGCGGTCGGCATCGAACCTTTCCGTCTACGGGTGCAACACCACTATCTGACGCCCCCGAATTGGCCCAAAGACCTGCACCTCACGGCCGCGCTCATCGCAGACCCGCATATCTGCGACCCCTGGATGAGCCTCGACCGGGTCCGTTTTATTGTCGAGAGAACCAATGAGTTGGAACCGGACATCATCCTGATGCTGGGGGACTACGTTGCTGATCACAAAATGCAGTACGGTCCGATTCCACCACAGGCCTGGGCGGACCAATTCGGAAACCTTTCCGCACCGCTCGGCACGCACGCGATCCTGGGAAACCACGACTGGTGGGATGACAAGGAGGCGCAATTGTCCGGCAGCGGCCCGACGAAATACGGCCAGGCCCTGCTCAACGCGGGTATTCCTCTTTATCAAAACCGAGCGGCCCGCATTGAAAAGGACGGCCATCCATTCTGGGTGGCAGGCCTGGAAGACCAGATGGCACTCGGTCCGAACCTGAAGCTGAAGCGGAAGACAATGCAGGGGCTCGACGACTTGTCCGGCACCCTTGCGCAAATTACCGATGATGCACCCGTCCTTCTGATGGCACATGAACCCGACATATTCGACGATGTTCCTTCCCGCGTCAGCCTGACCGTGAGCGGGCACACCCATGGCGGCCAGATCAACTGTTTCGGCTACCGGCCAGGATATCCGGCCAGACACGGCAAAAAGTACCCTTATGGACATTATGTCGAGTACTCGGGTTCGAAACTTGTCCGGCACCTCGGTCTGTCGGCCGAGCCCCGGCACCTGGTTGTGTCCGGCGGTCTCGGCTGTTCTCTGCTGCCCGTCAGGATCGGCGTTCCGCCCGAGGTAACCCTCGTGCATCTCGGCAATACTGAACCCGGGGCATCTGCCTGATGCTTCGGGTCTGTCTGCTCAGGAGCGTTCCGTGGATATCAGGGTGTCGTGCCTGAATTCCCGAATTCCCTGGCTCAGGATCTGAACCGCAGAGCTTACGAACAGCGCCGCCATCAAGCCGGCAACCACGAGGTCCGGCCAGGCAGTCGCCGTGCCCCAGACACCCATCGCAGCGATCATGACCGCAACATTGCCGATCGCGTCATTGCGCGAACAGAGCCAGACCGACCGGACATTGGCATCACCATCCTTGTAACGCACCAGCAGCATCACACTGGCAAGATTGACCGCCAGAGCGAGAAACCCGACAGATCCCATAACGGCGGCCTGAGGCACGCCAAGAACAAAAACCTGGTGAAGCGTTGTTCCTGCAACCCACAAACCCATCAGCAGCAGGCTGACACCCTTTGCAAGCGCCGCCACAGCGCGGGTCTTCAAAGACGCGCCGATCACGGCCATCGAAATTCCGTAGGTCACGGCATCGCCGAAGAAATCGAGAGCATCCGCCTGCAGCGCCTTTGATCCTGCCGCCTGACCCGCCCCCATTTCAACGATGAACATGGCCGCGTTCAAACCGATCACGAGCCAAAGACGCCGGCGGTAGTCTTTCGACATACCGTCAAACGTTCCGTGAGAGTGTCCGCAGCAGGCGCCCATTTCTTTCTCCGTAAAGTGTCTTGATTTCTTCCTTGCAGAGTCTTCTAATCCCTATAGCGACTAGAGCTTCAAGAGGTTTTTTTTGATGCATTTTTCAATCGGCGAACTGTCAAAGCAGACCGGTGTGAAAGTACCGACCATCCGGTATTATGAAAAAGAGGGCCTGATTGACCCGCCTGTGCGCACCGAAGGCAATCAGAGGCGGTACCGGGAAACCGACCGTGAGCGTCTCCGTTTCATCAGGCACAGCCGGGATCTCGGTCTTCCCATGCCGGCGATCCGCGACCTGATCGAACTCAGCCAGCACCCCGACAAGCCCTGTCACGAAGCGGACCGGATTGCGTCCGACCAGCTCAAGTCGATACGCGAGCGTATTGTTCATCTGAAAAAACTGGAGGCGGAACTCGCCCGGATAGCAACGAGTTGCCGAGGCGATCATACGGTGACCCAGTGCAATGTGCTCAAGGCGTTCGGCGATCACAGCCAGTGCCTGGACAATCACTGAAACGGAAGACGATCAGATGCTCCAATTCGACGAACGGACAACGAAGCTTCTGGAGGAGGCCTATCTGGGGGCGGATTTTTCCAGACGCAGGCGTGCCTCATTCGATGCCTTGCGACCAAGACCAGGTGATATCATTGCCGATATCGGCTGCGGCAACGGACTGCTGACGCTCGAACTTTCCCGCACCATCGGAGACGCAGGAAAAGTTCTCGGCATCGACCCGAGTGAAGACATGCGTGACGCTGCCGTCAAGCGCTGTGCACAGTGTTCAAACGTGAAGATCCTGCGCGGCACCGCCACAGAACTGCCGCTTGAGCGAAATTCCGCAGACAAGGCGGTTTCGTTGCAGGTGTTCGAATATCTGGACGATCTTGCCGGCGCCATAGCCGAGGTTAAGCGCATTCTGAAGCCCGGCGGCCGGTTGGTTGTCGGTGACATGCACTGGGACACCACGGCCTGGTTCAGCGACAAGCCGGAGCGCATGAAACTGATGCTCGACACCTGGGACAAACATCTCGTGGAACGTTGCGTCCCCGCCGTGTTGCCGCCCATCTTGCGTGATGCCGGTTTCCGGGTCGACAACGTGACCGCAATCCCGTTCAACAGCACCGAATTGCATCCCGACGGTCTGCCGAACATGATGATCCATCTCATGAAACCATATGTTGTCAGCAAGGGTGCGGTGTCGGAGGACGACGCGAATGACTGGGCCGAGGAACAGGTTCAGCTCTCCAATTCAGGACGCTTCTTTTTCTCGATAACCCACTTTGTCATAACGGCTTCGAAGCCGGGTTGAGGTCTCCTCAATTTGCCGGAACCGTAAACTCGCGATCAGACGCGTAGTCAGTCACCATGATCCGGTCATCATCCCGCTGAAGGCGAAGCATGGTCCATCGTTCCGCCGGAAGGCGGCAGGAATGCCGACCCATGACACAGGAAAGCTGGGGCAATCGCCGGTAGTCGACATCCTCGGCGAGCGCTTTGGCAATTGCGGTGTGTCCCTTGAGATAGGCAAACAGCGTATAGGGGCTCAGATACCAGACTTCACCAGCTCTCAATTCGTTCAATTCCTCTGCGCGCGCCAGCGGGAACTCCCGACCCCATGTCCATGAAACAGCATCGCGGGTCTGATGATCGAGATAGTGATGCGCCATGGTCTCGTCGATGAAGACCCGGTTGTCTGCATCAATATCGTTCCAGTAGTCCCGGGTTGCTGCAACCCGGCCCGACGCACGTTCGGAGAGGACATAAAAAACCAGGAAATTTGCCGTGAGGACGAGGAACACCAGCGTGTAAAGCACGTAAGCGGTTCTCAGGAACCGTTTCCTCGTGACTGCGTCGAGCGCCACCAGAAAAACCATGCTCGCAGCGAGATTGCGTACCAGAACCTTGTCGTGAAGAAATGCAGCAAGTCCCTGACCGGCGGACAATAGCAGGCAGACAAGCGCGGCAGGGCGCGACCATCTTGTCAGCGCAGCTCCGACAACGGCAAATATCGCCGCCCTGCCAAGCGCCTCATCATTGATCCCGTGTCCGGTCGACCTTGCTGCATGGAAGACGATCTGGTCGACGAACTCGCGATACTGAAAGTCGATGCTGAGCGAAAAGATCACCAGTCCCAGAGCAAGCGCGACGGCATTTTCGAAGAACAATGCAACGATCTTTGCTTCCCGGAACACGAACCTCCAGATGTCGTGAACAACAATAGCGCCGAGGCCCCAGGCGAAGAGAGCTGGTGAGGCCAGTGGTGCAAAGACCAAGGCCAGCTTCGCAAGTGTCCTGAGACAGGATACCTGCAAATCCGCCCTTCCGGGGTCCTTCAGTCTTGCAGCCCAGAACAACAGGGAAAGGCCCAACATCCAGAAGACACAGGCAGTGACCTCAAGCCGGAACCCGGTCACGACATAGGTCGGGACGAGTAACAGCGGCGCGACCAGCGCGGCTTTCGGCAATCTGATGGCCAGGCACAGGGCCGTGAAAGCAAGCGTCGTCAGCAGGAAGCAAAGATACTCGTAAGCAACGACGCTTTGTCTGCTGACACCGAACTGATCCAGGAACAAGCCGGAAAGGATCAGATGGAAGCGGGTATAAAGATGATAGTTTTCAAGTCCGGGAAACTGAACTGCAAGCAGTGGATTGCCGTGATTTCCTGTCGTGGCATATTCCGCAGCCCAGGGTATGAAAAAGAGATCATCCACATGCGCAATCGTGTGATCCGGCCAGAAAAAGACAGGTGCCGCCAGGCCGGCAAACAGCAGCCAGAGGCAGGCATGCAGTATCGTGAAGCTGCTGGCGTCGTCATTTCGCACGATAGCCCCCCGGCTTTGCGATCCCTTGTCCGCGAGGCCTATCCGCACCGGCATCGCAACTCCAGCCAATACAAGCAACGGGCGCCGCAGCCAATGATGCCTGCAGCGCCCGAATTCCGTCAATTCTCAGCGCGTTTGCCCACTCAGGAGTGAATTGGCTTTGCAAAAGTGGCAAGCGCGGCTTCCTTGACCGCTTCGGACATGGTCGGGTGCGCGTGACACGTTCTCCCCAGATCTTCCGAAGAGCCACCGAATTCCATTAGAACCGCTGCTTCATGGATCATCTCGCCTGCGCCGAAGCCGACGATGTGAACACCGAGGACCCTGTCTGTCGCGGCATCTGCCAGTACCTTCACAAAACCGTCGGTGTGATTCATGGCACGAGCTCGGCCGTTGGCGGAGAAGTTGAATTTACCGGACTTGTACTCGACGCCGCCCGCCTTCAGTTCCTCTTCGGTCTTGCCGACAGAGGCCACCTCCGGCTGGGTGTAAACGACCCCGGGAATGACATCGTAGTTCACGTGTCCGGCCTGACCTGCGAGAATTTCGGCAATCGCGACGCCTTCGTCTTCTGCCTTGTGCGCCAGCATCGGTCCGGCAACCACGTCGCCAATTGCATAGATGCCGTCGACATTCGTCTTGTAGTGCGCATCAATCTGTACACGGCCGCGATCATCAAGAGCGACACCTGCCGTCTCAAGTCCGAGGCCTTCCGTATAGGGACGGCGGCCGATGGCGACCAGGACAATGTCGGCCTCGATTTCCTGAGCGTCTCCACCCTTGGCGGGCTCGACGCTGACAGAAAGGCCCTTGCCCTTTTTCGTGACGCCGGTGACCTTCGACGACAACTTGAATGTCATGCCCTGCTTTTTCAGCATCCGCTGGAAGTTCTTGGAAACATCCCCGTCCATCGGACCAAGGATCTTGTCCATGAATTCGACCACGGTGACCTCTGATCCGAGCCGGTTCCAAACGGACCCCAGTTCGAGGCCGATGACGCCACCACCCACGACAACCAGCTTGCCCGGAACCTTTTCAAGTTCCAGAGCGCCGGTAGACGACACAATCTGCTTTTCGTCAATCTCGACACCGGGCAGCGGCATGACATCGGAGCCGGTCGCGATCACGATGTTCCTTGCTTCCAAGACGGACGCACTGCCGTCGTCGGCGGTGACCTCCACCTTGCCGGCCCCGAGGACCTTGCCGGTACCGGTGTGAACGTCGATCTTGTTCTTCTTCATCAGGAAGGCGACACCGTTGACGTTGGCATCCACGGTGTCGGTCTTGTGCTCCATCATGCCGGGAAGATCGACCTTCGGTTTCGAGACCTTGATGCCGAGCTTCTCAAAACCATGGCCTGCTTCCTCGAACATCTCCGACGCATATAGGAGCGCCTTGGAGGGAATGCAGCCGATATTGAGGCAGGTGCCGCCAAGGGTTGCGCGTTTTTCGACAACGGCGGTTTTCAGACCAAGCTGAGCCGCCTTGATCGCACATACATAGCCGCCCGGGCCGGTTCCGATGACGACAAGATCATATTGGGACATTTTGGTCGCCTTTGCCTCTTTCAGTTTCAGATCCAGTTTGCCGGATCAAGGTAGGATTGCCCGGCCACCGGACACGTCCAGGATGGCTCCGGTCGTGTAGCTGGACTGGTCGGACATGAGCCAGATGATTGCATCCGCCACTTCATCGGCGGTCCCCGCACGTTTCATGGGGAGTTTCGATTGCACTTGAGCCACCCTGTCAGGCAACCCGCCGGATGCATGAAGTTCCGTGTCGATGATACCGGGTCGAACGGCATTCACGCGAATGCCTTCGTCGGCAACTTCAAGTGCGAGTCCCACCGTCATCGTGTCGATCGCCCCCTTGGAGGCAGCGTAATCGACATATTGCGCCGGCGATCCCAGCTTGGAACCCGCCGAGGCGAGATTGACGATAGAGCCACCCTGTCCGCCGTGTTTCGTCGACATGCGTTTCACGGCCTCTCGGGCACACAGAAAGGAACCGACCACGTTGATCGTGAAGATTCGGTTGAGGCGCTCGACACTCATTTCGTCGACGCGTTGGGAGACGTCGACCACACCGGCATTGTTGACCAGTCCTGCAAGGCCGCCGTGCTTGTCCGCTTCTTCGAACAGGCGGAGGATATCGGCCTCGCTGCCGACATCGCCCTGCACAGCGACAGCCTTTCCGCCCTGCTGCTCGATTTCGGCAACAACCGCATCGGCAGCCGCCTTGTTGGCGGTGTAATTGACAACAACCGTTTGCCCCGGAATACCGAGTTTCCGACTCACGCTGGCGCCAATTCCCCGGCTTCCGCCCGTTACGATGAACACACTGTCAGACATCTACTCTCCAGAACCTGCTTGATTGGACACAAGCCGCCGATTTGAAACCCGTCACTGCTCCGCGACTGCCAGCCTGAGGCCGAATCCGGTGAAGGCAGCTGCGATCGTCCGCCGCATCCAGACCATGACCCGTTCGCTCTTCAGGACCTTTTCTCCGACCAGCGATGCAAACAGCCCATATCCGAGAAAGACGACAAAGGTCATGGCCATGAAGACGCCACCGAGCATCAGCATGTCCTTTGTCGGGTTCACTGCAGAGGGACTGACGAATTGCGGCAAAAACGCCATAAAGAAGACGGTCAGTTTCGGATTGAGAATATTGATCAGGAAGGCGGTTCGTGCCGTCGCGACGAAGCTCTTGCGCACTCCCCTGTCCGCCTTCAGGTCAACAGGACCGCTGTCATTCAGTGTCTTCCAGGCCAGATAAAGCAGGTAGGCGACACCGGCATATTTCACCACCTGAAAGATCAGGGCACTGGTGTGCATGAGAGCTGCCAGTCCGACGACGGACGCCAGGATCGCCGGAACGATCCCGATCGTACAGCCGACGGTGGCGGCAAGAGCCGCCTGCCGTCCCTTGCCGAGCCCGACGGCGACCGTGTAGACGACCCCGGTCCCGGGGACCAGGACGACGATCAGGGCGGTAATCAGAAATTCCAGACTCATTTCGGTCCCCAGACTTTCCCTGCTCTTGTCAAACGTGGTTCTTTGCCTGGTTCTTGAGATAGTGGTAAATCGCAAGCCAGATCGCCGCCAGGATTGTGCCAATTATCGCAGCGGACACAATCCCCTCGTAAAAGCCGCGCGTTGCGAACCCTGCCGCAATCAGGCTGTAATAGACTACCGTGAACCCAAGGTTAGCCAGGGCGGCTCGCAGGATACGGCGGCTCTGCAGCCAAATCTCGATCGCAAGCCATGACGCCAGGCCTGCGATCGCGGCACCAAAAACCGAGTGCAAGGTGACCGAAGAAGCGCCCACACCCAGTGTGGAGACCAAATTCCATGTGGCTCCCAGCGCGATATAGGCCAAGAACCCAAGGATCAACCAGATTGGAATTGGCCTGCCGAACATTTGCGGTGTCCCTTAAAGATCCAGAACCAGGCGTTGCGGATCTTCCAGGCTTTCCTTGACGCGGACCAGGAAGGTCACGGCTTCCTTGCCGTCGACGATCCGGTGGTCATAGGACAGCGCCAGATACATCATCGGACGGATCACCACCTGACCATTCACGGCCATCGGGCGATCCTGGATCTTGTGCATGCCCAGAATGCCGGACTGCGGCGCATTCAGGATCGGAGACGACATCAGCGAACCATAAACACCGCCATTGGAAATGGTGAAGGTACCGCCGGTCATGTCGGCCATGCCGAGCTTGCCGTCACGTGCCTTGCGGCCAAGATTGCCGATCTCCTTTTCGACTTCCGCAATGGACATCTGGTCCGCATCGCGGACAACCGGAACCACGAGACCCTTGGGTGTGCCGACGGCGACGCCGATGTGGCAGAAATTCTTGTAGATGATGTCCGTGCCATCGATCTCGGCGTTGACAGCCGGGATCTCTTTCAGGGCATGGGTGACCGCCTTGGTGAAGAACCCCATGAAGCCGAGCTTGACGCCATGCTTCTTTTCGAACAGGTCCTTGTATTCCTTGCGCAGATCCATGACCGGGCCCATGTCCACTTCATTGTAAGTGGTCAGCATTGCGGCCGTGTTCTGCGCATCCTTCAGGCGGCGCGCGATGGTCTGGCGCAGCTTGGTCATGCGGACGCGCTCTTCACGTCCTTCATCATCAGCTGCAACCGGACCCCGGGCGACCTGCGTCGCTGCCGAAGCGGATGCAGCAGCGGTCGCGCCGGACGCAATCGCTCCAATGACATCTTCCTTCAGAACCTGACCGCGCTTGCCGGAACCTGCAACCTGACCGTCGGCAAGATTGTTTTCCGCCATCATCTTCTGTGCCGAGGGCGCTGCTGGCATCGAAGTACCTGAGGCTGACGGCACCGGTGCCGAAGCGGCTGCAACCGGGGCGGCAGCAGCTGCAGCACCCGAAGGATCGATCTGGCAGAGCAGAACGCCCGGCTCAACCGTGGCACCTGTCTCCGCCGCGATCTTCACGACGGTTCCGCCGACAGGGGCCGGAACTTCCTGGGCGGCCTTGTCTGTTTCCAGTTCGACAAGCGTATCGTCCGTCTTGACGACGTCACCGACCTTGACGCTCCATTCACCGACTTCAGCCTCGGTGACCGATTCACCGGCGCTCGGCGTGATCACGTCCACAAGCTCCGCCTTTGCCGCGGGAGCTGCCTCTGCCTTGGCCGTAGCAGGCGCGGCGGCAGCCGGTGCGGCCGCAGCTCCGGCGCCTTCTGCGATCTGTCCGAGAAGCGCACCGACCTCTACGGTGTCCCCTTCGTTGACCACGATGCTTTCAAGCGTCCCGGCGGTCGGGGCCGGTACTTCAACGGTCACCTTGTCGGTTTCCAGTTCCACGAGCGGCTCGTCCTGACTGACGGCGTCGCCCGGCTTCTTGAACCACTGTGCAATAGTTGCTTCAGAAACGGATTCACCCAGAGTGGGCACGCGAATTTCGGTTGCCATGGTCGCCTTCTCTTAAAATTACCCGGCCAAATTTCGGAAGGGGCCCTCGAGCCCCCTCAAGATCAGTTTCCAAGAGACTCTTCAAGGAATTGCTGCATTTGCGCGAGATGCACGGACATCAGACCTGTCGCGGTCGATGCCATCGCGGAACGACCGGCATAACGCGGCCGCCGGTGCTTGGCGTCGATCTGTTCCAGGACCCATTCGATATAGGGCTCAACGAAGAACCAGCTGCCCATGTTCTTGGGCTCTTCCTGACACCAGACCATTTCGGCCTGGGGGAAGCGGGCAAGCTCAAGCATCAGCGCCTTCTTGGGGAACGGATACAGCTGCTCGACACGCATCAGGTACACGTCATCGACGCCGCGTTTCTCGCGTTCCTCAAACAGGTCGTAGTAGACCTTGCCTGAGCACATCACGACCCGGCGGATCTTGTCGTCCGACACGAGCTTGCCGTCCGAACTCAGATTGGGACCCCAATCATCCCAAAGCAGACGGTGGAATGTGGTGTCCGGACCGAGTTCGTCGATCCTGGAGACCGCTTTCTTGTGGCGCAGGAGCGATTTCGGCGTCATCAGGATCAGCGGCTTGCGGATATCGCGGCGCAACTGCCGCCGCAGGATGTGGAAATAATTCGACGGTGTCGAACAATTGGCAACCTGCATGTTGTCTTCCGCGCAGAGTTGCAGATACCGCTCGAGACGGGCAGAGGAGTGTTCCGGCCCCTGACCTTCATAGCCGTGCGGCAGAAGGCAGACGAGACCGGACATGCGCAGCCACTTGCGTTCCCCTGACGAAATGAACTGGTCGAACAGGACCTGCGCCCCGTTGGCAAAATCGCCGAACTGGGCTTCCCACATGGTCAGAGCACGCGGCTCGGCCAGTGAATAACCGTACTCGAACCCGAGCACCGCCTCTTCGGAGAGCATCGAATTGATGACCTCGTAGCGCTGCTGGTCCGGCGAAACATGGTTGAGCGGGATATAGCGGCTTTCGTCTTCCTGGTCGTAAAGGACCGAATGACGCTGGGAGAATGTACCGCGCTCACAATCCTGGCCCGACAGGCGCACCGGATGGCCTTCCTTCAGCAAAGAGCCGAAGGCAAGCGCTTCCGCTGTTGCCCAGTCAATCCCCTCGCCGGTCTCGATCATGCGTTCACGATGCTTCATGAAGCGCGAGATGGTGCGGTGGATGTTGAAGCCTTCCGGCACATGGGTCAAAGCCCGGCCGATCTCCTTGATCTCGGCAATCGTGAGCCCGGTTTCGCCGCGGCGAGGGTCTTCCTCATCGCGGGCCCTCTTCATGCCGGCCCATTTGCCGTCGAGCCAATCGGCCTTGTTCGGCTTGAATGCCTGACCGGCATCGAATTCGCCATCCAGGTGCTCGCGCCAGTCCGCCTTCATCCGGTCGACGTCTTCCTGACTGAGCACACCTTCCTTGATCAGGCGCTCGGAATAGCGCTGCAACGTCGTCGCGTGCTTGCGGATCTTGCGATACATGATCGGCTGCGTGAACGCAGGCTCGTCGCCCTCGTTGTGACCGAAGCGGCGATAGCAGATGATATCGATGACCACCGGACGCTGGAATGTCTGGCGGTACTCGATCGCGATCTTGGCTGCGAACACGACCGCTTCCGGGTCGTCCGCATTGACGTGGAAAATCGGCGACTCGATCACCTTCGCCATATCGGACGGATAGGGCGAGGACCGCGAGAAGCGCGGGTTGGTGGTAAAGCCGATCTGGTTGTTGATGATGACGTGAACAGAACCACCGGTACGATGGCCGCGCAACGCTGACAGGCCGAAACACTCCGCGACGACACCCTGGCCGGCGAATGCCGCGTCGCCGTGCAGCAGCAGAGGCAAGACGGTGTTACGTTCAACCTCGGTGGTCTCGATGAATTTGCCGTTCTCGTCGGCCGCAAGCTGGTCCTGCTTTGCACGCGCCTTGCCAAGTACGACCGGGTTGACGATTTCCAGGTGAGACGGGTTCGCTGTAAGCGACAGGTGAACGTTGTTACCGTCGAACGTCCGGTCGGATGATGCACCGAGGTGATATTTCACATCGCCGGAACCTTCCACCTCGTCAGGTGCATAGGAACCGCCCTTGAATTCGTGAAAGATGGCGCGATGCGGTTTGCGCATCACCTGGGAAAGCACGTTCAGCCGGCCACGGTGCGCCATGCCGAAAACGATGTCCTTGAGCCCCATCTGGCCACCGCGCTTGATGATCTGCTCAAGTGCGGGGATCAGGGCTTCGCCGCCATCCAGGCCGAAACGCTTGGTGCCGGTGTACTTGACATCCAGGAACTTCTCGAAGCCTTCCGCCTCGACCAGCTTGTTGAGGATTGCCTTCTTGCCCTCGGAGGTAAAGGCAACCTGCTTGTCCGGGCCCTCGATGCGTTCCTGGATCCAGGCTTTGGCCGCCGGGTCGGAAATATGCATGAACTCGACACCTAGTGTCGAGCAATAGGTCCGTTTCAGAATATCCATCATCTCGCGGATGGTGGCGTATTCCAGACCCAGAACATGGTCGATGAAGATCTTGCGGTCCCAGTCGGCTTCCGTGAAGCCGTAGGACGACGGATGCAGCTCTTCGTGATCACCCTTGCCGGCAAGACCCAGCGGATCGAGATCGGCGTGAAGGTGACCGCGCATGCGGTAGGCCCGGATCATCATCAGGGCACGAACCGAATCCCGGGTCGATTGGTGAACCTCGGCGTCGGAAACAGGCTCGCCCCTGGCCTCGGCCTTTTTCTTGAGCTTGTCACCGAGCTGCTGCTCTATCGGTGCCCAGTTGCCGTCAAAGGCATTGACGAGATCGCCATTGGCTTCGATCGGCCAGTCCTTGCGCTTCCAGGGAGCACCGCGTGCTTCCTTGAGCACTGCTTCCTTTTCATCCTGGAAGGCCGCAAAGAAGTCCTGCCACTCGGCATCAACCGAGTTCGGATCCGTCTTGTACTGGGCATAGAGGTCTTCGATATAGGATGCGTTGGCGCCGTAAAGCAACGACGTCAGTGCGAATACGTTGTTCGCTTCCTGCCGTGCCATGTCCTTTAGCGGAGGGCTGCTCCGCCCTTTTTGTTATGGCGGGCCGAAAATAGACCCGCGGCCGGTTCCCTACAAAGACCGGAGAATCACCGGCCCCTCGAAAAGTATTACGACACTTTGTCGCGCCGTAACCTATCCTTTAACCATGCAGCAGGAAACGTAAACAGTTTCCGTCACCTGCTGCATAGAATTCTTGTGATTTCAGCCTTTCAAGGCTTCCAGAAGCGTCTCGCCAAGCTTGGCGGGAGACGGTGACACCCTGATGCCGGCTGCTTCCATCGCCGCGGTCTTGTCTTCCGCGCCGCCCTTGCCGCCGGAAATCACGGCTCCTGCATGGCCCATCGTGCGTCCCGGAGGCGCAGTCCGCCCCGCAATGAAACCGGCCGTCGGTTTCTTGCGGCCCTTCTTTGCCTCATCGATCAGGAACTGAGCTGCATCTTCTTCGGCTGATCCACCGATCTCACCGATCATGATGATCGATTCGGTTTCATCGTCGGCCAGGAACATTTCCAGGACGTCGATGAACTCGGTTCCCTTGACCGGGTCACCACCGATACCGACAGCGGTCGTCTGGCCGAGGCCTGCATTGGTTGTCTGGAAGACGGCTTCATAGGTGAGCGTGCCGGAGCGCGACACGACACCGACAGAACCCTTCTTGAAGATGGAGCCCGGCATGATGCCGATCTTGCACTCTTCCGGTGTCAGGATGCCCGGGCAGTTCGGGCCGAGGAGACGTGAACCGGACTTGTCCAGCTTCGCCTTGACCTTGACCATGTCGGCAACCGGGATGCCTTCGGTAATACAGACGATGAACGGGACTTCCGCATCGATCGCCTCGATGATCGCTGCACCTGCACCTGCCGGCGGCACATAGATCACGGAAGCGTCCGCACCGGTTGCCTCCCTGGCTTCACCAACACTGGCGAAGATCGGCAATTGCGCGGCACTTTCGACAGAGCCCCAGGTTTCGCCGCCCTTTTTCGGGTGAACGCCGGCGACCATCTTGGTGCCATAATATTCAAGCGCCTGTTCCGTATGGAACGTGCCGGTCTTGCCGGTCAGGCCCTGAACAATGATTTTCGTGTCTTTATTGACGAGGATGGACATTTAGCTGCCTTCCTTAAAGATGATCTTCTGAACCGAAAAATTGGAAAACGCACCTTCGATAGACTGAGAGCCGACAATATGAGCTCGTTGCTGCGGCAATTCTAACAATACCCGCACTCCTGTGGTGTTCTGCAAATCGACCCTAGAACTGTCGGGCAAAATTGCCAAAAGAGACTCAGCCAAATTCGAGCAGTGCAGCGGAGGATCGCCCAAGGTTTTAGGCCCCGTATTCTGCCCTCCAAACGGAAGAAAGTTTGTTGAGCAATCAACCAACCTCATGTCCGTAAATTCAACTTCTCGATAGTGAAATTCCAGGCCATCTTGAGTGAACAAGCGAACGAAGTAAGTTTGTTTTGTTTTATGCTCATCGCTTTTGTTCAGCGAATTTGCTTTTGCAAAACTTAAAACCTCTTCTGAATTGTTCCCATTATTCACGCAGAGAGCCACAAATTCGTGCAACGGGCACCTCGCAAACGCGGGGTCCGTTCCGACAACAGCTGAAGCTATTGCTGAAAAGACTATTGCGTTTAGAGCCCGCCGCATGATCAGCCCTTGACCGCTTTCACGATTTTCTGGGCGGCGTCGTCGAGATCATCGGCGGCAATTACGTTCAGACCGCTTTCGTTGATGATCTTCTTGCCGAGTTCCACGTTGGTGCCTTCCAGGCGGACAACGAGCGGAACCTGAAGACCGACTTCCTTGACGGCAGCAACCACGCCTTCCGCGATCACGTCGCAACGCATGATGCCGCCGAAGATATTGACCAGGATGCCCTTCACGTTCGGATCGGACGTGATGATCTTGAAGGCCGCGGTCACCTTCTCCTTGGAGGCACCGCCACCGACATCAAGGAAGTTCGCCGGCTCGGCGCCGTAGAGCTTGATGATGTCCATGGTCGCCATGGCCAACCCGGCCCCGTTGACCATGCAGCCGATGTCGCCGTCGAGCGCGACGTAGGCAAGATCGTGCTTGGACGCTTCGATCTCTTTTGCATCTTCTTCGGTGATGTCGCGCAGTTCCATGATGTCCGGATGACGGAACATGGCGTTGCCGTCAAAGGATACCTTGGCATCGAGGACGCGCAGGCGTCCGTCCTTCATGACGATCAAAGGGTTCACTTCCAGAAGGCTCATGTCCTTTTCGACAAAGGCCTTGTGCAGGATCGGGAACAGGGTCATGCCGTCCTGGCGCGCCGCGCCGTCCAATGCCAGCGCGTCGCAGAGCCTGGCGGCATCTGCTTCGGTCACGCCGGTTTCCGGGTCGATCGGCAAGGTTATGATCTTTTCGGGGGTCTCTTCGGCAACCGCCTCAATGTCCATGCCACCTTCGGTGGAAACGACAAAGGCCGGACGTCCGACCGTGCGGTCCACGAGAATGGAGAGATATAGTTCGCGCTCGATGTCTGCACCGTCCTCGATATAGAGACGGTTGACGACCTTGCCTGCTTCGCCGGTCTGCTTGGTGACAAGCGTGTTGCCGAGCATGTCCTTCGCGTGCGCGGTGACTTCGTCCAGAGAGAAAGCCAGCCGGACACCGCCCTTGGCATCGGCCGGCAGTTCCTTGAACTTGCCCTTGCCACGGCCGCCGGCATGGATCTGTGTCTTGACGACCCAGAGCGGACCGGGAAGTTGCTTTGCCGCGGCTTCCGCCTCATCGGCGGAGAATATGGCGACGCCGTCGGCGACCGGAGCGCCGAAATCCTTCAGCACAGCCTTTGCCTGGTATTCATGAATGTTCATGTGTTTCCCCCGTTGTCGGAGGACCGTCCTTTCCAGGGTTGAAAAGAACGATCGCTGCTTACCCGAGACAGTCGACGCTTAGGCGAGCGCCGGCTGAATTTTCTTACAGGCTTCAACCAGACCGTCGACCGAACCGACGGACTTTTCGAAGTTGGCCTTCTCCTCGCCCTGAAGGTCGATTTCGATGACGCGTTCGACACCGCCGGCCCCAATGACAACAGGGACGCCGACATATGTGTCTTTCAGGCCATACTGACCGTCGAGGGCGGCCGCGCATGGCAGGACACGTTTCTTGTCCTTCAGATAGCTTTCCGCCATCGCGATGGCGGAAGCCGCCGGGGCGTAGAAAGCCGAACCGGTTTTCAAAAGGCCGACGATCTCGGCGCCGCCATCACGTGTGCGCTGAACGATTTCGTCCAGACGCTCGGCGGTGCACCAGCCCATCTTGACCAGATCCGGCAACGGGATACCGGCAATTGTCGAATAGCGGGTCAACGGCACCATCGTGTCGCCGTGACCGCCCAGAACGAATGCCGTCACGTCTTCAACGGAAACGTTGAATTCCTCCGCAAGGAAATACCGGAAGCGGGCGCTGTCGAGCACACCGGCCATGCCGACGACCTTGTTCTTCGGCAGCCCGGAGAACTTCTGCAGGGCCCAGACCATTGCATCCAGCGGGTTGGTGATGCAGATGACGAACGCATCAGGCGCATGTTTGGCGATGCCGGCTCCGACCTGCTCCATGACCTTCAGGTTGATTTCCAGAAGATCGTCGCGGCTCATGCCCGGCTTGCGCGGCACGCCCGCAGTCACGATGACCACGTCCGATCCGCTGATCGCTTCATAGCCGTTTGCACCGGCCAGCTTGGCATCGAAGCCGTCTACCGGGGAAGACTCTGCCAGGTCCAGGGCCTTGCCCTGCGGCACACCTTCCGCGATATCGAAGAGAACGATGTCTCCCAGTTCCTTCAAACCTGCCAGATGAGCGAGCGTGCCACCGATCTGACCTGAGCCGATCAAGGCAATTTTATTTCGCGCCATGTCGAAAGTTTCCCTTTACGTAAGATGGAACTACATGCCATCCGCTGATGACTGAAGATGGCACTACCCCCTTTGCCGCCCCTGCGCAAGTTCGCCAAAAGAATATTGCGTTTGGGGCAGCAAAATTTCTCAATTCCTCTCGCCTGCGTAATTCTCCTATACGGAATGCAGACCTAAGCGTGTATTTCTCGTCTCTCACCCGCAAGGTAGGCTTCGGAGCGCATTTCGATCAAACGCGAGCTCGTCCGGTCGAACTCGAAAGCTTCCGTGCCATCTTCCGACGTGTAAAGTTCCTGGGGTTCCGCCTCAGCGGACACCACAATCCTGATGCCGTTATCGTAAAGCGTGTCGATCAGGTTGATGAAACGTTTGGCCTCGTTCCGACGTGCCTTCGACAGGACCGGGATGTCCTCGATGAAAACCGTGCTGTACGCATTGGCGATCCGAAGATAGTCGCTTGCGCCCAGGGGCTGCATGCACAGGTCGTCAAAGCTGAAACGGGCCGCACCGGACGCAACACAGGGAACCGGAATTTTCCGTCCCTTGTTTTCAAGTTCTTCGGCATGCGATTTCATACCGTGCGTCAGCTTTGTCCAGAGGCGATCCATCTCCGTGTCCGCTTGCTGTCCCAGCGGCGTTACATAGACCGGGGCTCCTGCCAGCTTTTCCAGCCGGTAGTCGGTCGGCGAGTCCAGGTGAAGAACCTCGACCTGCGACTTCAGCATGGTGATGAAGGGAATGAAGAGCTGGCGGTTCAGTCCGTCCTTGTAAAGGTTCGACGGATTGACATTGGAGGTCGCGACAACAATCACGCCCTTTTCGAATAGCTGAGTGAACAGGCGGCCCAGGATCATTGCGTCGGCGATATCCGTCACGGAAAACTCGTCGAAAAGCAACAGCCTGGTTTCGGCAGCAATCTGGTTGGCCACCGGAAGTATGGGGTCATCCCCCTTGACCTCACCGCGTTTGTGAGCCTGCCGATGTTCATGGATGCGCTCGTGTACATCCGTCATGAATTCGTGAAAATGGACCCGGCGCTTCCGCTGGATGACGGTCACCTCGTAATACAGGTCCATCAGCATGGTCTTGCCCCGGCCGACGCCACCCCACATGTAAAGGCCCTTCACCGCAGACCACAACTGGTTCTTCTTCTTGGCGAACAACCAGCCGAGCGAGCTTTTCTTCGAAGCAAGCCGGGTTTCCGCAAGCCGGGTGTTGAGCAGGTCGAGATGCCGGACGGCTTCCCGCTGAACGGGATCTTCCTTGATTTCACCGGATGCGATCAGGGCATCGTAGCGGGCACTCAAGGCGCGGTTAACCGGCAGTTCCATCTTCAAGAGTGCGGCTCCCTCCATGAGAATTCATGGGGCTGTGGCCAGCGAATGGCCTCGACTGTCAACTCGGCGAATAAGGTCATCAGACCACAGATGCAAGTCAAGTTATGGTTTAAAACTGTTACACTGCTTCACGCCGGGGCCTATTCAACCGATTGAAAGCTAACAATATCAAAACAAATGGCTATTAAGCTTTTTTCTCATGACCCAGACTGGATCAAACAGGCCGAATTGCTGATTTTCGACCTGTCGCGCCTGCTCGGAGATAAAGCGTCGAGAATCGATCATGTCGGGTCCACTGCCGTTCCCGGACTTTCAGCCAAACCAAAACTCCACATCGACATTACGCTTCGCCCGGATATCGAACCGGTTTCGCTCTGCCCTCCGTTTTACCTTTTCGGCTACGCGAACCCCGGAATTGTTCGCCGGGAGGGCGAAATTCAGCTCACCAGACCGGCCGGCCGGAGAATGTTTCCATACCTGCCCTGCGGACGCCCAACACTTATGGCCCACAGGCTCTGCCTGTGCCGATCCGGGCGCACAGCATCAAGACACCGGCGTAATTTCAGAGATGCACTCAGGAGCGATCCGGTGACCGCTGCAAACTATCAGCAACTCAAGCAGGAGCTGGTAGCAAGGTTTGGTCCTGCAGAAGACTGGGAGCGCTACAACTCGGGAAAAACGTCATTCATCACGAATGTGCTCAGCCAGCTCCGCACTTGATCTGTGAACAATAAAAACGCCCGCAACCGGCGAGCCGGATGCGGGCGAACTGCACAGGGAGGGGACACTGTGCTGGAGGAAACTACCTCAAAAGCAACGTCGACTTTCGGCCACTTTGCAGTTCCTGCAGATAAAGCAGCTGCGCAACCAGATAACATTCGGACTGATCATCAAGGTTTGCCTTGCGGCCTCGTCCGTCCGTAAGAAGCCATGCGTTTCCGGGTTTGACGACATCGCACTCGATCGGCGCAGCCGGATCAAATCCGGCCTTTTCGATTAACTCCGGGCCAATGCGTGAATCGTCCTCGGCATCAAGACCTTTCATCTCGAGCCGTAATCCCCTGTAAGCACGGGACACCGCGAGCGTGGCGACGATCCCGGTGACGACACTGTCACCCTCCATAGCCGCGAACCGCAGGACACCGCCCTGCTGGGGTATCGAACTGCTCGAGCATGGTGTGTTCTGGACTTCGCCCAGAAGCTCCCATTCCGACCTGAGGGTCACGGTCGCAGGCTGTCGAAGCGCCGCCATCTCCTTCGCAAGCCGCTTTTCAGCAGCCCGTTTCGGATTCTTGGAGTGTTTTTCAGCAACGGCAGCCCGCGCGACGGCGACCGTTCCTCCGATCCGCAACCGTCTGAAAACGATGACGTCGCGCATCAGGTCTGTGCGCTCGACGCGCCACCCCGCATCAAGCCATGAATTCTGGTGAACCAGACTGCCGCCTGAATTCGCCCACCACGTCCGGTGCTCCCGCGCACTTTTCGGCAGGCATGTACCTAGAATTTCTTCCAGTTCGTTGAGCTTGGGAGCCCAGACGACATCTTCAAGACGGGACAGGTGTTCGCGTAAAGGATCGTATTTTGACATTTGCACAGCCTTTCCGATAGCAATGCAAACATACACCTATTACGCGCAGTGTCCAGCAAAAATACTGAGGGTATTTAACGGTAAAGTGAAATGGGTGAGCCAACCGAGGTTTGACCGTTAAACTTCCCGGGTTCGCTGGAATAAAGTTGTGCCACGATCACACCGGATCCGTCCTTAAGAACCACCTGGTTACCGTTCAGGTCCCATGCAGAGATCCCTGACAGAGTTGGCGTACTACAACCTCTGGTGTTAGCCCGGTAGCCGCCTGACCAGGTCGTCAGCGTCATGAAAGCCATGCAGTTGTCACCGGCTGAAGCGAGCTTCCAGCCACCCAGAAGATCCGTACGGCCGACTTGTTGTGCATTGCCCGGAGCCGAGACAGGATTGCTCGCCAGATCAGCAGGCGCTCCCGTGCCATCCGTCGTTGTTCCGACAGGCGGTGCGGCATTCGGATCAAGTGGTGCAAGCGTGCCTGCCCCGACCGGTGTTGTCGGCGTTGCCGGCAAAGGTGCCGCATAGTTCGGGCCTCCGGAAAGTCTCTGGCATCCCGCCGCCAGAACCACCATTCCCAAAACCAAAACCAGTTTTCCCGCGCGCATCATGACGAATCAATCCCTCACCATCGTCCTAATTGGAGGCATCTCTTAGCCTACAATTTGTATAAAATCCAAAACACTGCAAAATTGCGTGTACTTTCCCAGTCACGCAACATTCCACACAGATGATTTCCCCAACCCGTTTGACGGTTCGATCAAAAAATCTATCGCGGAGCGAATTTCCTGAAAGCTCTCGACACAGGCGCCGAATGTTTCCCTTTCGGCAGACGCGCCGACAATACTCCACCAATGGCTGGAGGTGGTAGATTTCCAAAGTGGCGGTAACGTGACGGGAGCCATTTCGGTGAGATAAATGACCCGGTCCGGAATGATGGCATGCGGCATCAGGAATATATCGACGGATTTGGGCGCAAGGCCGCTTGCATCAACTCCGCAGGCCGACAGCAGCCTATTCACGTGCCGGTTCAGGCAGACTGCAGGATTCGTGCCTGCGGAAAATGCCCTCATCAGACCCCTTGCCCTGAAATTCAGATAGGCTTCGGCCAACGGCCCCAGAAAGGCGTTGTCCGGACACAGAAACAGGACGGTTGTCTTTGTCACCAGCAATTCCCCAAATCGGCAGGCGAGAATCATTTCACCTTCTGCGCCTTCGCATAAACGGACGACGGGATGAGAATGTGACAAAGCCTGTGTCCAGATGATTTTCATGAGGATTTCGGGGCCGGCGGTATTTCTGCAAGGGTGATCCGGCAGCGTCGCTTCCAATCTTTTTCTCACAATCTTGCAATTCTGACCTATTTGAAATGGTGACACATTCAACAAGGACCCAAACATGCCGATTGCCATCTGGTGCATTCTCGCCGCCGCAATTCTTCCTGTTCTGTCGATTTTTCCTGCCAAGCTCAGCAAGGACTACGACAACGAGAACCCGAGAAATCCGGATTTTTGGCGTGACGGCTTCCGCGCCCGGGCGCAAGCAGCCCAGGTCAACGGGTTCGAGGCCTTTCCGTTTTTCGCGATTGCCGTTTTCGTTGCCATGAGCCAGGGCGCATCGCTCTACTGGATCGATCAGCTGGCGGTCCTGTTCGTTCTGTTGCGGCTGATCTACGTGTTCTGCTACTGGACGGATCGCGCCACACCACGCTCAATCGCGTGGTTGGCATCCTTCATCACAATTGTGGCACTTTTCACAAGTTCACTGTGGAGTTGATCCGTCCCTAGACCGCAAATTAATTCAGGGAGCATTTGCACCACGCGGCCGATTTCGCTAACGATGCAGGTGAGTAGTACAGGTTACCGATGGGCAGAGGTGCATTGTGCGGACGACAGACCAGACGACAAACACCTTGCCGGCGCACCGTCAGGCAGCGTTGCAGCGGCAGGTAGCCGACCAGCATATCGTTGACGCACTGATAGCGGAACGCGGTAAACTCGTGATGGCGAGCCCCTGGTGGCCCTTCATCAAGCCGTTTGCCTATCGCATTCTGCGTTATCGTTCCGCTGTGGATATGGCCGATACCATTGCCCAGATGGAGGCGGTCGACGTTTTCGCCCGTCTGAGTGACATTCTCACGCTCAACGTCACGACCAAGGGGCTCGACCGCGTTCCAACCGAAGGTCCGGTTGTCCTCGTGTCCAACCACCCGACCGGCATTGCCGACGGCATCGTGCTGTACGACGCGATAAAATCGCGGCGCACCGATCTGGCGATCTTCGCGAACAGGGATGCGATTCGCATCAACCCGCGCCTCGCAGAGATGATCATTCCGGTCGAATGGCGCGCTGATTTCAAGAGCCGCGAAAAGTCCAAGGAGACGATAAAACTGGCGTCCTCCGCGTTTGCAACAGAACGTGTGGTGGTGCTGTTTCCTTCAGGACGCCTTGCCTACTGGCACCAGGGCAAGTTGACGGAACGGCCCTGGATGACATCGGCCCTGGCACTTGCGCGGAAAAACAAGGCGCCGATCATCCCGATGCATATGGGCGGACGAAACTCCGGTCTTTTCTATTTTCTTGCCCGAGTCTCGACCGAGTTGCGGGACATGACGGTCTTCAACGAGTTGCTCAACAAGCAGAACGCGAAATTCAACGTTCATTTCGGCAAACCGATCCGTCCCGACCGGTTGCAGGGCGACCTCACGGAACTCACCGAACAGATGCGCATCCACTGCGCCGAAACCCTGGCCGGCGACCCCGACGCCGAATTCTGATTAAATTTCCGGTCGATTGCGAAAATCATCCACAGGCCGGTTTGCCCTTCGCCTGCGAATAAGACATGGTGCGGAAGACTTTAGGGAAGCAGCCGCCTCATGCCAGTCTCGCCCGCTCTTGCCGCGGATGACTCAACACTCGTTCACCTCAGCGATCCGCCTTCGGTCCGTCCGGAGCCGAAACCGCTTGCCGTTCTGCAGAATGTGTTCGGGTACAGCAGCTTCCGCGGCAAACAGCAAGCCGTCATCGAAACCCTCATTGACGGCAGAGATGCCGTTGTCCTGTTTCCGACAGGAGCCGGGAAGTCACTTTGCTTTCAGATCCCGGCCCTGTGCAGACGTGGTGTCGGAATTGTCGTCTCTCCGCTGATCGCCCTCATGAAGGATCAGGTCGGTGCCCTGTGCGCCGCCGGCGTCCGTGCGGCCGCACTCAACTCGACCCTGTCAGGTGAAGATCAGGCTGCTTTGAGAGAAGAGTTGCGCCGCGGCGAAATCGACCTTCTCTACGTGACACCCGAGCGCCTAGGCAACGAGAGCTTCCGCAAGTTTCTGGATACGCTCGACATAGCACTCTTTGCGATCGACGAGGCGCATTGCGTCAGTCAGTGGGGGCACGATTTCCGCCCTGAATACATGTCGCTTTCATGCCTCGCCGAAAGATACCCCGGCGTCCCCAGGGTCGCCCTCACCGCGACCGCCGACCCGCATACGCAAGAGGACATCCTTTCCAGACTGAAACTGGAAGAGGCAAAGGTTTTCGTTACAAGTTTCGACCGACCCAACATCCGCTATGAAATCGTCGAACGATCGAACCAGCGCCAGCAATTGCTGGACTTCCTCGCAAAGCACAAGGGTGAAAGCGGCATCGTCTACTGCCTGTCACGTGCCAAGGTTGAAGATATCGCCGCGTGGCTGTCTGCCAAGGGAACGAGGGCATTGCCCTATCATGCCGGCTTGCCGGCAGACCAGCGGGCCGCCAACCAGGATGCCTTTCTCCTGGAAGAGGGCCTGTGCCTTGTCGCGACGGTTGCCTTCGGCATGGGGATCGACAAGCCGGATGTGCGCTATGTCGCGCATCTTGACCTGCCCTCCTCCGTCGAAGCCTACTATCAGGAAACGGGTCGGGCAGGACGCGACGGAGCGCCTTCAGAAGCCTTCATGGCCTACGGTATGGCTGATCTGGTGCAGCGGCGGCGCATGATAGCGGAAGGCGACGCTCCGGACGAGGTCAAGCGGGCGGAAAATACGAAGCTGAACGCGTTGCTGGGCATCTGCGAGACGGTAGGATGCCGCAGGCAGGCGCTTCTGGCTCATTTCGGGGAAACCTATCCGCAACCCTGCGGCAATTGCGATACCTGCCTCTCACCGGTTGAGACCTGGGACGGGACGGAGGCGACCCGAAAACTGATGTCCGCAATCTACCGCACGGGTCAGCGTTTCGGCACGGGACACGTGATTGACGTTCTGCTCGGCAAGTCCAATGAAAAGGTCTCCCGGTTCGGACACGAAAACCTGTCTGTCTTCGGCATCGGCCAGGATCTGTCGCAAAAGACATGGCAATCGATCGCACGACAGTTGGTCGCGGCGGGCTTCGTTGATGTGGACCATGCCCAGTTCGGAGCGCTTGTGCTCACCGAAAGCGCGCGGCCGGTCTTGCGCGGAGACAAAACAATTGCCCTGCGCAAGGACAGAAGCGCTGCCGGACTGAAACAGACACGTTCTTCAAGATCGGCATCCGTCGCGGACGAACTCGAGGACGAGGACAAGCTGCTTTTTCAGCGATTGCGGCGTCTCCGGACACAGATCGCGCGGGATCAGAATGTTCCTCCATACGTCGTCTTTCCCGATGCGACGCTCGCCGGGATAGCGGCTGCCAGACCGGTCAGTGCCGACGCACTTTTGGGCATATCAGGCGTGGGTCAGTCCAAGCTGGAGAAATATGGCGAAGCTTTCATGGACCTGGTGGAAGCTTTCGAAGCCGGCGTATGATTTCGTTAACCTTAATCAATTCTTGAGATTTCAGCCCGCATTCTTCTCCGCAATAGTTGTGTGCGGAGCTGATACATGCGGATTTGGATTGCCTGCCTGGCTGTTCTACAAACTTTGGTCTGCGGACAGATTGCGACGGTTTACGCGGCCGACCTGTTGAATGAAGGAATTCCAACCGCCGATGAATTGAGACTTCGGCCACAGACCTGGTCGGGCTTCAGCGGTGTCGCCTTTGCCGGTGGCGGAGTGGTCTCCGGCCGTGACGGTGTCGGATGGGACCTGACCATGCACTCCGGACTTCTTGGTGCCGCGGCCGGCTACGACACCCAGTTCGATCGGATCATCCTGGGTGGCCATCTGGAGGGATTTTTCTCGAACTTTCAAAAAACGACCGACAGCGGCAATGTCCGACAATCCGCGGAATGGATCGCCTCCATCACCGGACGGCTCGGCTACGATGCCGGCCGGTTCATGCCATACCTTACGGGCGGCCTGGGTATTGCCAAATACAAGTTCGAACAGACCCGCCCCCGCGAGGTGATTGATTTACTTGCATACGACTACGCCGTTACCTCGCCTGATAGCTTTTCAGGTGGAACCGTGACCGACACCAGGATGCTTTACGGACCTGTTGTCGGAGCGGGCGTCGAAACCAGACTGACGGACAATCTGTTTCTGCGCCTCGACTACAAGCATTTTCATTTTCTCGACCGGGATTTCCGTTTTCAAAACGGACAGACGTTCGAAGCCGGTGCAACGGCCGACATCGTTGATCTCGGCGTAGGTTTCCGCTTCTGAATAACGGGGACCTGATCCAACACCCCCGATGAACAAGCGAAACACCGCAGATGGTTCTTGCCGTCGATCGGGTCGTTTTCGACACCGGTCACAAAACCCGCCAGCATGCTGGCGGGCCATTTACATCCAGATATCGAAAGTCCTTTACGAACCTGCTTTGGGCAATCCCTTGTAAGCCTCGCCTCCCCACACGGATTTTACCCTCGCATCGCGCCCGCAGGCCTTGCGATAGCCCTTGTATGCCTCAGCCCGGGTAACATAGCCGAACCGCGTCAGCGTCCTGACATCGCTTTTGTAGTAAGCCTGATGGTAATCTTCCGCCGGCCAGAACACGGCCGCCCCCTCGACAGGCGTAACGACCTTTCCGCCAAGAGACTTGTTGGCCTTGTCGATTTCCGCTTTCGCCGCCTCGGCCTGTTTTTCATCCAGGGGATGAATGGCAGTGGAATAGCCAAAACCGCGATCACAGAACTGGCCGCCTGCGTCTGTTACGTCAACCGTGCGCAGAAAAATACCTACAAGGTCGCCATAACTGATCTTGGTCTCGTCGAAGTCAACCTGGACAACTTCCCTGTGTCCGCCGCGCTCATAGTTCTTGTAAGTCGGGTTTTGTGTCTTGCCGCCGGCATAACCGGACACGACGTCACGGACGCCAGGCAGTTTTTCAAGATCCGATTCAACACACCAGAAACAGCCTCCGGCAAATACGGCTGTTTCCGCCTGTGCCGGTGCAAATGGTGCAGCAACGGAAAGAGCGGCTACGAGAGAAAGCGGTAGAAGTCGCATCATGACAGTCCTCCATGAGTTGCCGGTAGAGGTAACGCATCCGTGCGCCAAGGCAACTCAACTCCATTTCCCTGCCTCGCACATCCGTGTGAGCAGATCGTGACCTGCCCGGCTCCGGTCAGGTGTCCCACTCGGTCGCCGCATCCTCGAACCCGGGCAATTGCGGATGGACCACGCAGAAACGATGCCCGCTGGTGGCCTGCATCACCGTCCAGCGATCCAGCTTGCTGACGATCGTTGCGCCAAGCGTTTCGAGCCGCTCGACCTCCCTGTCGGGATTGTCTGCTTCGATATCCAGGTGAACGCGTGGTGCGTGTTCGACCAGTTGCAACAAGATGCCGATTTCACCCTCCTTGCCATAGAGGCGGCGATAACGCGGACTTTTCGGTTTCTCCTCTACGGTTCTGCCGAGAGCACCCGCCCAGAATGCGGCATGGTCGTCAATATTTCCTCCCTGGCAATCGATCACCAGATCTCCCAAGCGACTCTTGTGCATGCAATCCTCCAACAAATTTCAAGAGAACAAATATCGAACAAAACGAGGCGAGCCGCAAGACCCGCCTCGCTCCCTTCGCGTCTTTTCGGGTCAAGCCGGCTCAGTTGCCGAGCGGTCGTTCGATTTTTCGTGGCCGGACCAATCGATCTTCTGGGTGACGAACATTGTGATCGCCAGCGCGACGAACCCTATGACAGACCCGATCAGCAGCGCGTAGTCCTGCTCGCGCATCAAGGCAAACAGGACACCGAAGATGCTTGCGAGAACCGCGAGCATCACAAGACCCGCTGTGCGGCTTTTCAGCGAGGTACCGACATAGACCGCATTGAGAACGGTCGCCGCGCCTGCGGCAGTCAGATACGCCAGCGCATAACCGACATGTTCAGCGAATGCGAGCAGCATGACATAGAAAATAATCAGGGAAAGGCCGACCAGTGCATACTGGATCCAGTGAAAGCGCCAACCGGACCGCATCTCCAGAACAAAGACGGCAAGGAAAGTCAGACTGATAAACCCGATCGCGTATTTCAGCGATCTGGAAATCGTCTGGTAGAAATTGACCGGTTCCACGAACTTCACACCCAGGAGCTTGTCCTGAAGCGGTATATTGCTAGTTTCCAGCATCTTCGGAATGCCGCGGGCGAGATAGGGAATGGTCCAGGCGGCGTCAAAACCGCTATCGGTAATGGTTCGCGTTTCGGGTAAAAACGCGCCAGTGAATCCGGGGTGCGGCCAATCGGATTGGAGCGCCACCTTGGTAGTCTGTCCCGCGGGAGCAAAATAGATTGCAGTCGAACCGTTGAGCTGCAGGGGGATGTCAAAGGCAAAACCCCTTTGCCAGGTTCCAGGCGGCACGGCAGCATTGATCCCCGATGCCTTGAAGGAGCGGTAGGCATCCCGGTCGCTCGTCATTTTCAAGGGACCGGATCCCGGCTCGAACGGAATGGATCGTTTCCCGTCGAGCCCGAGAGCGATCTCACTCTTGAGTGCCCGAACGTCGCCGATACCGATGACCAGAACCGCCTTGTCCGCGGCAACGTCGATCGTGCCGCCATGCTTCGGTTCGAACATATCGTCTGCAGGTGCGGAAAACGCTCCGCTCAGATTGACCCGGCCGTTGTAAACCGGAAGCGCATAAATGGATTTCCTGCGTTCTTCAACGGTGATGTCGCCGGTTACATCCAGACGCTGCGGGAAGAGCACGGCTGTCCGGCGCACCGTTTCGGTCTTCAATTTGTCGCTCGGCCCGGTGGTGTAGGTCTCCGTGAACGGGATCACCAGATAGGGGCCGTTGATCTCCTGGGTTCCGCCCCAGGATCTGGCGATGTCACGTGCGACTTCGGTTGCCCTGTGCGAACGTTCTTCAACCAGCACCCAGACAAAAACACTGGGAACGAGAAGCAGGAAGGTGAGCAGACCGATCAGGACGAATTTTACCGCGGGTGAGTTCAGGAAAGTCAAAAACCTGGGCGCACTGGATCGCTGCGTTGCCTCAGGACCATCCGGCGCATTGTGGCTTAGATCGTCAGTCATCAATAATCCCTCTGCCAAGCGGGTGCGAAACGGAAACGGCACCCGTCAATCGGCGAGACCCTCGCATTGCACTTGGGAGATTGCCGGGCGAAACCGGGCAGGGATTTCAGGGATTTTGTGCAAATTCCGTGCAGGCGCCAAAGAAACGATGAGATACTCTATCGGGTCTTGAATTGTCGTTTAACGAGACATCGAAAGACGCACATTTGTCACCCCGGCCCTGCGAAACTGAGACCGGGATTCGTCTTGGCGCACCACGTCAAGCCGGAATGACAAGCTGAACCACCAATACGCAAAAGGCCGCCCGGAGGGCGGCCTTCGCAAATTGTATGGGAACCAACCGAAACTCAAACCCGGCGTTCGACCATCATCTTCTTGATTTCGGCGATCGCCTTGGCCGGGTTGAGGCCCTTCGGGCAGGCTTCGGAACAGTTCATGATGGTGTGACAGCGGTAGAGGCGGAAAGGGTCTTCCAGATTGTCCAGACGCTCACCCGTCGCCTCGTCACGGCTGTCGATCAGCCAGCGATAGGCCTGAAGCAAGATCGCCGGGCCGAGATACCGGTCTCCGTTCCACCAGTAGCTCGGGCACGAAGTGGAGCAGCAGGCGCAGAGGATGCATTCGTAAAGACCATCCAGTTTGACGCGGTCATCGTGGGACTGGAGCCATTCCTTTTCCGGTGCAGGAGAAACGGTTTTGAGCCAGGGTTCGATGGATCGGTGCTGGGCATAGAAGCGGGTCAGATCCGGCACCAGATCCTTGACAACTGCCATATGCGGCAGCGGGTAGATCTTGACAACGTCGCCGGCGATCTCGTCCATGCCCTTGGTACAGGCCAGGGTGTTGGTGCCGTCGATATTCATGGCGCAGGAGCCGCAGATGCCCTCGCGGCATGAACGCCGGAACGTCAGCGTCGGGTCGACCTTGTCCTTGATGTAGATAAGCCCGTCCAGCACCATCGGACCACAGTCGTCGGCATCGATGAAATAGGTATCGACCCGCGGATTTCGTCCATCGTCCGGGTTCCAGCGGTAGATCCGGTATTCGCGCAGGTTGGTTGCCCCTTCCGGCTTGTCCCATACCTTGCCTTCCGTCACCGTGGAGTTCCGGGGAAGCGTCAGCTGAACCATCTCGTTACTGCTCCGCGTTGGGCCCTCAATTCGCGTCAAGGCGCATTCGGGCCGGTATTTCTTCTCGCTCAGCCCTTGAGTTCGAAGATCATGTTGTCATCGGTCCGGCCCGTTACCTCATAGCCGCGGCTTGCCAGTTCGGGCAGGCAATCCTCGGACCAGTAGGGCCGGCAATTCGTCTCAAGAAGGATCACGCGGGGCCATTGCTGCCTGTCCGCGTGTCTGAGGAAAGGCAGCACCACCCGGTCCTCAAAACCTTCCACGTCAACTTTCAGGATATCAATCGCCGCAACGCCATGCTGGTCGGCAATCGCCGTCAGGGGTCGAACCTTCACATAAGTCGGCTCCCAGTTTCCCGCCCACTCGCCTGTGGTCAGGTCCTTGACGAAGGTGGCGAACCCGCAATTGCTCGGCTCGAGCCAGAGCGGCAGCGTGTCTTCCTGGGCCCCGACCGCAGAATGGACCACCGTAACGTTGTCCAGATCATTGGCCGTGACATTGAAGCTCAGCTTGTGTGCCGTCTGCGGATTGGCCTCGATCGCCAGCACACTTGCCCCGCGTCTTGCCGCAAAGACCGAATAGGAGCCAATGTTGGCACCAACATCGACAAAGACCGTTCCCTCTCCCAGATGCGGTTCGAGCAATTCATGCTCCGCGCGCTCCGGCAATCTGCCCTTGGCGAGCATCTTGCGGTCGTCATAGTTTTCGCCGGGATAGATCCGGAACTTGAGACCCTCGGCCTCCAGATCGTATGGACCCTTGAAAATATACGCAACGAAGGCGCGGATGCGCTTGCGCAACCCGCGGGAAAGGTCGTGACGGTCGGCAAGGCGCCAGGCGGCACGAACCATGCGTTCGGCAGGATAGGTGCCAAACGGGCTTCTGGTGTCCAGTTCTGTTGCGGCCTGGCTCACGAACCGGTCTCCCTAGTAGACACGCGCTTTCGGCGCGATCTTTTTCGGGTCGATGCCGCCTTCCTCGAAGGTGGTCAGCGGGTCGGTCACGACCGGACGGTAGTCAAGTTTCACATCGCCCGCCTCGTTGACCCAGGCAAGCGTGTGCTTGCGCCAGTTCTCATCGTCACGGCCTGAGAACGGACCATCCTTGTAGTCCTCGCGTGCATGGGCACCGCGGCTTTCCTTGCGGGCTTCCGCGCCATAGACGGTGGTGATCGCGTTTGCCATCAGGTTTTCCAGTTCCAGCGTTTCCACCAGATCGGAATTCCAGATCAGCGAGCGGTCGGACACCTTGAGATCCTTCATTTCACCCCAGATCGCGCTAAGCCGCTGGCAACCGGCTTCAAGGCTTTCCTGGGTGCGGAACACGGCAGCGTCTTCCTGCATCGCATGCTGCATCTTGTCCCGCAATTTTGCTGTCGGGATCGAGCCGCTGGCATTCCGCAGCGTGTCAAACCGGTCCATGATCTTTTCACAGGAGGCTTCGCTGGGGGCAGGGGTCGCCTCCTTCGGGTCGACCACTTCTCCAGCCTTGATCGCAGCTGCACGGCCAAACACCACCAGATCGATGAGAGAGTTCGATCCAAGACGGTTTGCGCCGTGAACCGACGCGCAACCGGCTTCGCCGACCGCCATCAGGCCTTCCTGAATGCGGTCGGGGTTCTTGCCGTCGGCATTGAGAACCTCTCCCCAGTAGTTGGTCGGCACACCGCCCATGTTGTAGTGAACCGTCGGCAGCACCGGGATCGGGTCCTTGGTCACGTCGACACCTGCGAAAATACGGGCACTTTCGGAAATGCCCGGCAAGCGCTCCGCCAGCAAGGCAGGGTCCAGGTGATCAAGATGCAGGAAGATATGGTCACCCTTTTTGCCGACGCCGCGGTTTTCCCGGATTTCCATGGTCATGCAGCGCGAAACGACATCGCGGGATGCAAGATCCTTGGCCGAAGGAGCGTAGCGTTCCATGAAACGCTCGCCTTCGGAATTGACCAGATAGCCACCCTCCCCGCGCGCACCTTCCGTAATAAGGCAACCTGAACCGTAAATGCCGGTCGGATGGAACTGGACAAATTCCATATCCTGAAGCGGCAGGCCGGCACGGGCGACCATGCCTCCACCGTCACCGGTGCAGGTGTGCGCCGACGTTGCGGAGAAATAGGCGCGGCCATAGCCACCTGTTGCCAGAACCACCATCTTGGCGGCAAAGCGGTGCATGGTGCCGTCATCAAGGTTCCATGCGATCACACCCTGGCAGACGCCATCGTCGGACATGATCAGGTCGAGCGCGAAATACTCAATGTAGAATTCGGCGTTGTGTCGCAGGGACTGGCCGTAGAGCGTGTGCAGGATTGCGTGACCGGTCCGGTCAGCCGCCGCGCAGGTGCGCTGAACGGGGGGGCCTTCGCCGTAATTTTGCATATGGCCACCGAACGGGCGCTGGTAGATCTTGCCTTCCTCTGTGCGCGAAAACGGAACGCCGTAGTGTTCCAGCTCATAGACCGCCTTCGGTGCCTCCCGGGCAAGATATTCCATGGCGTCGGTGTCGCCGAGCCAGTCCGACCCCTTCACGGTATCGTACATGTGCCATTCCCAGCAGTCCGGCGTCATGTTGGTCAAAGAGGCGGCAATTCCGCCCTGGGCCGCCACTGTGTGAGATCGCGTCGGAAAGACCTTGGTGATGCAGGCCGTGCGCAATCCCTGCTCCGCCATGCCGAGTGTCGCGCGCAGGCCGGCGCCACCCGCACCGATAACAACCACGTCATAGGTGTGGTCGACAAATTCATACGTTTTGGCCATGCGGGTTAGCCTCCAAAGCCAATCTTGAGCACTGCGAAGATGCAGCCGAAACCGATAAAGGCGCAGAAAAAGGTGTTTGCCATCAGCGTCAGAAACTTGAGGCCTTCACCATGGATGTAATCCTCGATGATCACCTGCATGCCAAGCTTCATGTGATAAACGCCGGACAGGATCACCAGAAGAAGGATGATCGAAACGAGCGGGTTCCGGAGTGTCTCAACGACATCGCCATGGGTGGACCCCTGCATCGCGATCACCAGGATCACGAAGAATGAAATCAGGAACACATTGGCGACGGCCGTCACACGCTGTTTCCAGAAGTGATCCGTCCCTTCCTTGGCTGAACCGAGGCCGCGAACCTTGTTGAGGGGGGTGCGCATATCCGTCATGACACTCTCCTTATCGAACCATATAGCCGATGATCCAAAGGATCAGCGTGAGAGAAACGGAACCGATGATGGTGGCTTTTGCCAGCCACTCGCGGGCTTCCTTGCCGAACCCGGCACCCATGTCCCAGATGAAATGACGCAACCCGCCGAGCATGTGATGCACCAGCGCCCAGGTAAAGCCGAACAGGATCAGCCTGCCGAGAATCGAGCCGTAGATCTCGTTGACGAAATCAAAATAGGAGGGACCTGCGGCGGCGGCGATCAGCCACCACGCCAGCAGGATTGTTCCGAAATAGAGCGCTGCTCCGGTGATACGGTGCAGGATGGACATGACCATCGTCAGAATTGGCTTGTAGATCTGAAGATGGGGCGATAGCGGGCGGTTGCCTCGCAAATCGGCGTTCGACATGGAATTCCTCTCCCGTACGACGCAACCTCACGTTTACGCAAACGTAAGGAAATCAGAGCGTTACATAGAACGGTTCTAGCGCCAAGAAGGCGTCGCGTCAAAACATCAAAAAGGTGAATCTGAGACGTCACTTTCCCCGGCGGTGCACTTAAATCGTTAAAAACCGCGAAAACTCTTGTCGCAGTGCACAACATCAAAGAACTTTCCAGACGATCAAATTTGGGTAACTCTCTCGTACGTCACCGCAATTCCGGTGATCTTGTCCGGATTCCCGGCCTGATTTGGAGGCAAGTAGAATGAAAAAAGCGATTGCTGAATTTGTCGGTACCTTCACCCTCGTGCTCTTTGGTTGCGGCGCGGCTGTCATCGCGGGAATGGGTACCGGTGCGACTTCAATTGACGTACTTGGAATTGCGTTTGCATTTGGACTTTCCATTGTCGCAATGGCTTACGGCATCGGAATGATCTCGGGATGTCACATCAATCCGGCTGTCAGCCTCGGGGTCCATCTGGCTGGACGCATGTCCGCCGGAGAGATGGTCACCTACTGGATCGCCCAGGTGCTTGGAGCCCTTGCAGGGGCCGCGGTCCTGGCCATCATCCTGAGCGGCAAGGCCAGCGGCTGGGACGGCGGCCTTGGCCAGAATGGCTGGGGGGCCGGATATCTCGGCGAATACAACTTGCTGTCCGCGCTTGTCTTTGAGGTTGTCGCAACCTTTCTGTTTCTTGTCTGCATTCTTGGCGTTACGCAGAAAGGCGCACCGTCCCATCTCGCCGGACTGGCCATCGGCCTGACGCTGGTCGTCATTCACATTGTCGGTATCAACGTCACCGGCGTATCGGTGAACCCGGCGCGATCCCTCGGCCCCGCAATCATAGGCGCGGGAAGCAATCCCGGAGCGCTGGCCCAGGTCTGGCTGTTTATCGTCGCCCCCCTCATCGGCGGAGCTGCGGCGGGAATCCTATTCAAGACCGGCCTGCTTTCAGCCGAATCGGAAGACTGACCACTGTCCCTGCGAATTGGCAGCCGGATGCTGTTCCGGCTGCCAGCCAGTCCCAGGCCCCACCTATCCGAAAACGGACCAACCGGTGCGTTTTGCGAACATTTCCATTGCCTCGGTTCCCAGCTTGGAGTTGCCGTAGCGGTTGAGGCCCGGCGACCAGACGGCAATCGATGCCCGGCCGGGTGCGATCACCAGTATTCCACCCCCAACGCCACTCTTGCCGGGAAGCCCCACGCGAAATGCGAAGTCGCCCGAACCGTCATAGTGACCGCAGGTCATCATCATCGCGTTGATGCGACGCCGCCGCAGTGCCGCAACGAGCGGCGGTGTGTTTGCTGATTCGATCAGAAACCGGCCTGCCATGGCCAGTTGCCGGCAGCTCATTTCAATGCCGCACTGGTGACAATAGGTCCCCAGAACCTTGTCGACGGATGACCGCAGGTTGCCGCAAGAAGCCAGATAATGCGCAAGGGAGAAATTCCGGTGCCCGGTGGTCAACTCCGATTGCGCAACTTTTTCATTGATGTGGATGCTGTCATCGTCGGCGGCCGCACGGATAAACCCCAGCAATTCACCAAGCGCTTCGCGGGGATTGGACCCGGCAAGGTAGGTATCCGTCGTCACGAGGGCACCAGCATTGATGAAGGGATTGCGCGGTATCCCGTCTTCACGCTCCAGCAGGAGGATTGAATCAAAGGAAAGACCGGAAGGTTCCCGACCGACGCGATACCAAAGCTGATCTCCGACGCGGCCAAGTGCAAGAGCAAGTGCGAACACTTTTGAAACGGACTGGATGGAAAACGGAACTTCAGCGTCACCCGCTGTCAGGAGGCGGCCGTCCTCAAACGCGACGGCTATTCCGAACTGGTCGGGAATCACGCCGGCCAGTTCAGGGATGTAGGTTGCGACCTCACCCTTGTCCGGACTGGCTTCAGCAACTTTGGCGATTTCAGACAGCAGTTCCTGCATGGGCCCCTCCGGTCAGCCTCGATCCTGAAAACGCCGACCCGCGGCCCGCAGTTCGTCAGATAGCTGCGCCGGATGCAAGTTTCTTGTAAAGATGCAGCATGAAAATGGTCGCGAATATCGGCGTGACAAGGTTCAGGATCGGCACCGCCAGAAGACAGGCAATGACAAGGCCGCCGAGGAAAACCGTCCCTCCACGCGCCTTTCGGAAAGCTCTTGCTTCGGCTGGAGGCATGTACCGCATGGCCGCGAACTCGAAGAATTCACGACCGAGAAGGTAACCGTTGACCACGAAAAACGCGACGAGATTGATACCCGGCACCAAGAGCAACAGCAGCGCGAACAGGTTGCCGAGAATGACAACGCCGGTGAACTTGATTGTCTGCACCAGGGATTTGGAGAGAGGCAGGGCATTGCCGGGGCGATCCCCGGGATAATCCTTCCCGTCGACAATGTCGGCAATGTCGTCCTGAAAGAGGCCTGCCAGCAGTGCCGAGATCGGCGCGATCAGAAAACCGAGTACAAAGACAGCACCGATACCGGTCAGGATGGAAATCGACCATTCCGTCCAGCTGATCCATGCGCTGCCGTCCCCCCACTCGTTTGCAGCAACACCCAGGAAATGCCCGACGATTCCCTGCAGTGCGATCCAGATTATGATCAGGATTGCCAGCGTAAAACCCAGCATTTTCCAGAAAATCGCCCGGAATTGTTGTTCGAATACCTCGGACATGGCGCGGGAAGCGGCTTGAAACATGAAACCCCTGTGAGAATAGACACTGCTGGATGGGAGATAGGAGATGAACCGATTGATCGCAAGGTTGCCAGGGACCGCATCCCCGACATTCACCGACCGTTACCGCCCGACATTTCCGTTCCGAGATCCGGCCTTTAGCTCTGCTCGCGTTCGACAAGCTCGAGAACGGTCCTGGCAACATAGAGGTCCTGGACGGACAAGCCTGAACTGTCAAAGATGGTGATCTCATCGTCGTCAGTCCGCCCGGGTGCGCGACCACACAACACGTCTCCAATCGCGGCAAGGTACAAGTTTTCAGCTGCATGCTGGAACTCTCCGATGCTGCGCGATTGACCGGGCAGGTCGCAAAAGAGGCTGGCATTTTCGAACAATCCCGGAGGGAGTTCCTGCTTGCCGGAAGTGTCTGACCCCATTGATGCGACATGTGATCCGGGCTTTACCCAGTCCGCCTCAAACAACGGTTCGCAAGAGGGAGTTGCAGTAACGACAATATCCGCCCGGCGACAAGCTTCCTCGGCCGAGCAAACGGATGCTTCCAGTCCTCCCCGCCGGAGGCCGTCTGCAAATCTCGCCCCTTTTTCCCGGTTTCTTGCAACGACAAGAACATGCGTGATCCCGCGTATGCGCGACAAGGCCTGAACCTCGAACCCGGCCTGATGGCCTGCGCCAAATATCGCGAGGGTTGATGCATCTTTCCTCGCCAGAATTTCGGCAGCAACGGCGTCGGCTGCCGCGGTGCGAAAAGCATTTAGGTGCCCAGCCTCGACCGCCGCGCCGATGCGTCCGGTATCCTGGTCAAACAAGAAGATAATCGAGTTGTGCCGCGGAACACCCAGTCTGTCATTGCCCGGCCAATAGGAACCGATCTTTAGACCCGCAATCTCGGCAACTGCGCAGGACTTGATTGCATAGACGTTGTTCGGGTCACTGCCATGACCAATCACGACCGGAAAGGTTGCCGTCTCGCGATCGGCGGCGGCTATGAGCGCGTTTCGAACGGCTTCGTATGCCAATTCATGTGTGGCCAACCGGGAGGACACTTCTTCCGGGACGTATTTCATGATCTTTTCCTCACCAGCCGCTGAACCGTTGCCAGGTTTTCAATGACACGCCCGAACCTGCGGGCAGGACGTTGTAGACGCCAAAGTTGCCGGCGGTCGCGCAGGCATGCACCGGCAATATTCTGAGCAATGCACCAACGGGCAGTTCCGGCAGTGCAGAACTGCTCCCGGGCCGCACGGAAACAATTCCATGTTCCTGATTGGCCTTGACTACGATCAGATCGGAATAGGGTTTTCCGGAAGCGTCACACACCAGCCCCAATCCCTGATCGACCCGCTGCCGGGAAGTTCCCTTGTCCTGCGACAGCGCCATCCAGCCTGCGTCCGTGATGATCCAGCCCTTTTCGCGTTGATGTCCGACAACGGTGGTCAGGACAGACAGTGCAATATCATCGATCGTGCAAACGCCGATGCCAGCCTGGAAAAGGTCGAAGAATACATAGACGCCGGCGCGGACTTCGCTGACGCCGGTGAGGTCTTGCGCTGCATGCGCCGTCGGCGTCGACCCGACACTGACGACCGGGCACGGCAAACCTGCCGATCTTAGGGTTTCAGCTGCAAGAACGGCTGCTCGCCGCTCCCTTTCGGCAAAATCTGAATGTGCCGCATGACCACTCACTTCATAGCTTTCACCAGCATGTGTCAGAACGCCCCGGAGTTCGGCAGCTCCCTCATCAAGGATACGGCCCACCTCCACAAGCACCGGGTCGCCTGGATCAATTCCGCTTCTATGGCCATCACAATCGAGTTCGATCAAGGCCGGAATGGATTTGCCGGCTTGCCGAGAAGCCTCTGACACAGCCCTTGCCTGCTCCACGCTGTCGAGAATGACTGAAAGATCACAGCCCTTTTCACGAATCTCAGCCACACGTCTCAGTTTTTGCGGGGTAATTCCGACGGCGTAGACAATGTCCCTGACACCGGCGGCGGCAAACACCTCGGCCTCGGCCAACGTGGATACCGTTGCAGGTCCCGTTCCTCCCGCGAGCAGCACTTTGGCAACATCAACGGATTTTGCCGTTTTGAGATGAGGCCGCAGCAGCGCTCCCTTACCGGAAACGTGAGTTTCGAGCCTTTGGATGTTTCTCCGCATTCGGCTCTCGTCCAAAAGAAGAGCGGGTGTTTGCAGGTCGGACAACGGGCCGTGTTCCATCTTGAGTGATTTCCTCGCGGGACAGGTGGAGGACACCAGAATACAATTTCAATACCCATAGTTTCCATTAATCATTTCTTTATTTTATGATAAGCTGCCACTTAATGCTGGAAACCAAAGATCTTCGTTTCTTTTTAGTTGTTGCCGCGTCCAGTTCCCTGGCTGCGGCGGCCCGGGCCCTTGATGTCACGCCGCCTGCCGTGTCCCAGCGCCTTGCACAAATCGAGACGCGAATAGGCCTGCAGCTTGTTGAGCGCGGTCGCGGTCGTCTCACATTGACGACAATCGGCGATGCGCTGGCTCAACGCGCTGAGATTGTGCTCGATGAAATCGAAAACATAAACGAAGAGATCCTTGCCCATAGAGACAGGATCTCCGGGCCTCTGCACGTGATCGCGCCTTTCGGTTTCGGTCGAGCGCATGTTGCACCCGTGCTGTCACAATTGGTGCAAGACCACCCGGACGTTTCCCTGAATCTCACATTGAGTGATGCACCCTATCGGGAAATCGCGTCAGGTAACTGGGACCTTCTCATCCATGTGGGTCAGTTGAGAGACTCGTCGCATATTCAGCGAAAGCTGGCCTCGAACCGGCGGTTTCTGGTCGCCTCGCCGGCGTATCTGGAAAATTGGGGAACACCCGCACATCCCGGAGATCTTTCCTCGCATAGATGCGGAGTGGTTCGAGAAGATTTGGCAGACGTCACCATGTGGAGTTTTTCCGAGGTTGACGGGCCGGAGCATTCCATTCGGATTCATCCGGTTTTTGCCAGCAACGACGGTGGAGTGATCAAGTCCTGGGCACTCGATGACCTGGGAATCATCCAGAGATCGGAGTGGAATGTTGCAAGAGAAATTGGCCAGGGCCAGCTTGTCCAGCTGTTGCCGGACTTCCGGCTGCCAAATGCCGACATCGTCGCCCTTCTCAGCCCCAGAACCCTTCGGACTGCCCGCGTAGATCACGCATTGAAACGCCTTGTCGACGCTTATTCATCGCCTCCCTGGAACGCGCCTGCGAGCAATGAGAGTTAAAACTGCGTGCGCGCCTTCAGCGCCTGGGCGAGCGTGCCCTCGTCGAGGTAATCGAGTTCGCCGCCGACAGGAACACCGTGGGCCAGCTTGGTGACATTCACACCAAGTGGTGACAGCTGATCCATGATGTAATGGGCCGTCGTCTGGCCTTCGACCGTTGCGCTGATCGCCAGGATGACTTCACTGAAATCCCCGGAACCGCAGCGATCGACCAGCGCGGTCAGGTTGAGGTCTTCCGGGCCAACACCGTCGAGCGGGGACAGCGTACCGCCAAGCACATGATAACGTGCCTTGACGGCACCGGCGCGTTCCAGCGCCCAGAGGTCGGCAACATCCTCCACGACAACAAGTACGGAGCTGTCACGCTTTGGATCGGCGCAGATCGTGCAAGGATCGGACGTGTCCACGGTGCCACATATTGAGCAAATACCTATTTCGCTGACCGCGACACCCATGGCATCTGCCAGCGGAACCAGCAACTGCTCCTTCTTCTTGATCAGATGAAGAGCCGCACGACGGGCTGAGCGCGGGCCAAGACCGGGCAGCTTCGTCAGAAGCTGGATCAACCGCTCGATTTCCGGTCCCGCTACACTCTTTTGCACCATCAACTGCCTCCCCAAACGGTTGTCAGAATGGAAGCTTCATGCCTGCAGGAAGCCCAAGCCCACCCATCAGTTCCTGGGTTTTTTCCTGGATTGCCATCTCGATCTTCGCGCGAGCGTCGGTATGGGCGGCCATGATCAGGTCTTCAAGGATTTCGCCTTCATCCTCTTTCAGGAGCGACGGGTCGATCTTGAGGCCTTTCAGGTCGCTTTTACCGTTGAGCGTGACCCTGACAAGGCCGGCACCCGCGACACCTTCTGCCTCGATCTCGACGATCTGTTCCTGCAGCGAGCCCATCTGCTCCTGCATTTCCTTGGCCTGCTTCATCATCTTGAGGAAGTCCATGGGATCTCTCCTTGAGTAACCGGTTGCGCCGGATCGATATCTTTCATCTGGGGATAGCGTTTAGAAGAACAATAGGGGAATTACCACCCCTGTTCCCATTGTGCCCCAGCCCGCTACGGCTTTTTGAAACAGAGAAAAAATATCCTGGCGATAAAATAGAGACCCAGACAAAAGAAGCCGCAGACAATTCCGAGAACAATCAGGAATTTCGTGAAATCTTCAATTCCGCTTTTGGAGATTGCAAACATTGCAAGGAAGCAGGTTATTCCTGTCACGAAAAACAGGATAATGTTCCGCTTTATTTTTTCCTCTCTCGCTATATCTGAGCTGGCGCTGCGGCTCTCGTCAATCGTCTTCATCGTCGCCCAACGCTTCGTTCAGCAGAGGATCCGCCACCATTGGATCGGACATCGCAGCCTCGTCTTCCTCCGTCACCTGTACCTTGACGTCAACTACCCGGGCGCCCGGAAACTGCGCAAGCAAGGCGGCGACGGTCGGGTGGGACTTGGCATCGGACAAAAGTTGCTGCTGGTTGGCTTCCTGCTCCTCATGGATCGTTGGACGGCCGTGCTCGCGCGACACGACGACAAACCATCTTTGTCCGGTCCATTCCAGCAGTTTGCGGCCGAATTCGCCTGCGATATCGGCAGGGGCATCGTCCGTTGGCTGGATCTCGATCTTGCCGGGTTCAAACTTTACCAGCCGCATTTGCCGCTGGATCGCGACCTTCATCGGGATATCGCGTTTTTCCGAAGCCAGCGCCACACAATCGTGAAGGGTCTTGAGGGAATAGGCCGGCTGTTGGGGAGCCTCCTCCCGAGGCCTGACGTCGGGCGCCACCTGCTGACCGGGCATGCCCCCCTGAATTGTTGCGAGCTGTGGCCTGACGGCGCCCTGCATTGCAGGTCCATTGCCTTCGGTTCCGGGAGACTGACCGGCGGAAGAGCGCGGCATCCCGACCGCCATCGCCTGGGCACCACCTCCGGACGGACCTGTTGTGGTGTTAGCGTCACCGGATTGGACTGGTCCGCTCGCGAAGGGGTTCCGGCCGTCTTTGACCTGCGCCAGCAAATCACCCGGATCGGGTAGATCCGCCGCATAGGCGAGGCGCACCAATACCATATCGGCAGCTGCCAGCGGCTTGGAGGAGGCCTGTACTTCCTGAACACCCTTCAGCAGGATCTGCCAGGCCCTGGACAAAAGACGGATCGAGATTGCATCGGCGAATTCCCGTCCACGTGCTCTTTCCGCCTCGGTGACAGACGCTTCGTCTGCCGATTTCGGTGCCACCTTCATCCGGGTCACAAGGTGGGTGAAGTCGGCAAGGTCCGTCAGAACAATCGCCGGATCGGCGCCCACCTCATACTGAGCCTGAAGTTCCGCAAGCGCGTCTTCGATCCGCCCTGCCATCAGATGTCCGAACAGATCGATCACCCGCGCCCTGTCGGCAAGACCGAGCATCTGCCGAAGGTCATCGGCTTCGATCGCACCGGTTCCATGCGCCATCGCCTGATCGAGCAACGACAGCGAATCGCGTGCAGAGCCTTCACCCGCCCTGGCGATCAGCAACAGGGCGTCATCGGAAATCGCAATGCCTTCGGCATCCGAAATACGGCGCAGCAATCCGATCAGTTTCGACTGTTCGATCCGCCTGAGGTCGAACCTTTGACAGCGCGACAGCACCGTAATCGGAACTTTCCGGATTTCGGTTGTTGCAAAGATAAACTTCACATGCTCCGGCGGCTCTTCCAGCGTCTTCAAGAGACCATTGAAGGCGGCGTTCGAAAGCATATGCACTTCGTCGATGATATAGACCTTGTATCGCGCCGTTGCCGGGCGATAGCGTGCGGCATCGATGATTTCTCGAATGTCGCTGATGCCGGTATGAGACGCCGCGTCCATCTCGATGACATCGACATGGCGGCCTTCCATGATCGCCTTGCAGTGCGCCCCTTCCCGGTCAAGCCTGACCGTGGGTCTGTCGGCTTCGCCCGGAACTTCATAATTGAGGCCACGTGCCAGGATCCGGGCGGTTGTCGTCTTTCCGACCCCGCGCACACCGGTCAGCATCCAAGCCTGTGCAATGCGACCCGTTTCGAAGGCATTTTCCAGCGTCTGGACCATCGGCTCCTGGCCGACCAGGTCTTCGAAGGTTTTCGGCCGGTATTTGCGCGCCAGAACGCGGTACGCGCCGTCCAGGCCCTGTGCGCCGGATTCAGTATTGCCTGTCGTGCCCGGCGCCGGCGCGCCTTCATTCGGAAAACCTGACTCATCCATGAGCCGCACCATACCGACTTTTTCGAAAATGGGGACGGGCTTTTGAAAGTTTTTCTGTGAACTCTGGAAGGGTCTATGCGTTCGTCGGCCCAACTGTCCCGCTGATTTCAAACCTGTCGGGCAACAGGAACATCTGTCTGGCATTTTCGCTGGAGACACGCTCCTTCGAGTACCAGGCGTCCATAAGAGAGCGCGAGAAAAGGTCCGGGTTCCTTTCCAGAAACTCATCGAAATTCGCGTGCGGGGTAACTTCCATGCGTTCAGCCAGCAATCCAAGAAAGGCGAGTGTTACCGTCGTGTTGAATTTGCCGCTCGCGCCTGCCTTTGTGGCAATCTCCTTCAACGCGCTGCCATAGCGCGCGGCCGCCTCGAGAAAGTCGTATCTTTGAAGCATCTGGCAAGCGACACCGATGTGATCACGGTGTGTGAAGGACCTCGCGTCCAGGATGCGCGCCTCGAACAGATCAGTCAGGTCGCCGTAGTTTCCCGGTTCAGCTTTCATCTGTCCGATCCTTTAGTTTGTGACTGTCCGAGGCGCCCAGATCGAGGTCGTAAACGCTTTTCAGCTGTTCGATCTTGCGGAGCGTTTCTTCAGTAAACGGCGGTTTGTTTTCAAAGCAATGAAGCGCCAGGCCTTCAATCAGATCGCCCAACGACATGTCCAGATGCTCTGCGAGGCCTTTGAGAACCTTCAAAAGCCGCTTCTCGAGACGGACGCCGGTCTGGATACGTTCAACGGATTTACTCATGATTGTTACATTGGTACCAAGGTAACAATTTGTCAAGCAATGCCGCGTTCACGCAGGTCCTGGTGATGCACGCAAACAAAAAACACCGCACGATGCCGGGCGGTGTTCGAAACAGGACAATTGAAGAAGGGTGGGAGGCTGGCACGATGACCCGTGCCGAGGCTCGTTAGGGCTGCTTCCTTCCGGATCTGACCCGGTTGGCGAGTGGCTCGTCCACCACCAACCTCCCGAGCGCCTTATATCAGAAACAGCATGGGGTTTGGCAAGGGGCTCGTCGAGTTTTTTATTTGCACCGAATGATTGGCGTTCATGGACGCAAACTTGCCAGTTTCAGCCCAAAGGCCATGAACACCAGACCGGTAACACCTTTCAACCAGCGCTGGAACGACGGACTGCCGGCAGCCTTTGACATGCGCGCAAGCAACATGACCATCGCGCCGAACCAGACCACATTGATCAATGCGTGGATGCCGACCAGCGTAAACGCAGCGAACATTGCGCCGTCTCCTACCGGAATGAATTGGGGAAACGCAGCCAGGTAAAACATGGAAACTTTTGGGTTCAAGGCATTGGTCAGGAAACCTTCACCGAATGCCCGCGCCAGCGTGCGACGGTGTCTTGCAGGACGTGACGAGGGTGCAAGTACCTTTCCTGAAAATGCATCCCGCAGCGCCTTCATGCCGATCCATATCAAATACGCCGCACCGATCATCTTGACGACAAAGAAAGCGTCAGCGGAGTGGACCAGGATCATTGATATTCCGAGAACCGACAAGGTTCCGTGCAAAAAGAAGGCAGCCACGAAGCCACCGATATTCGAAACCGCGGCCAAACGACCCGAAGTCGGAACGGTCTTGGCAATCAGCACGCCGTTCGGCCCCGGCGACAGCACCAAAAGACCCGCAACAACAGCAAAACTCAATATTGTATCCAATGGCATGACACTATCCGGAACAGAGGAATGAAAGGCGGGATAGGCGGTTCTGGAAAACCGGTTCGCATCTGTCGCAATCTACCCATATGCTGGTTAAAAGCAATCTGAGCGATACCCCCCGGTCGAGCGTTTACTCGATCAACATTACCGGATCACGTTTCATGTCTTCATTCGCCCTCAATCCCCGTCTGGAAGGTGACAGTCTTTTTGTCGCCGACTTGCCGCTGTCAATGCTCCGGCTGATGAAGGATGCCAACTACCCCTGGCTGCTGCTCGTCCCGCGGAAATCCGACCTCGTTGAAATCATAGATCTGGATGAAGCGGAACAGGGGCAGTTGATGCAGGAGATCGCGCTGGTGAGCAAGCTCCTGAGAACCGTGTCGAATTGTGAAAAACTCAACATCGGAGCACTCGGCAACCAGGTCTCTCAGTTGCATGTCCATGTCATTGCCCGTTTCCGGGACGATGCGGCGTGGCCAGGTCCTGTCTGGGGCGTCGTGCCTCCCCGCGAATACGATCCGGAGAGCGCAGACAATCTGATCGATCATCTTCAGGACGCCCTGGCCGACGCAATTCGCTAGGCCTTGCTGGACAGTCTCATCATGCCGCCCTAGGGTACGGCCCAGATTATGACCCGCCAGATTTTCCAGGGATCCCAACATGAATCCAGCAGCAGCCAGTCTCCAGGCAATGGAGATGAGCTTTATTGCAAATACCCTCGATCGGCAATCAGAACGGCGCGGGAACACAAATTACATCAATGAATTACTTGAACGGCCGGGCACTCGGATCGTTCTGTCCACCGACAAGACGCTCGTCTTCAAGGCCGCATCGGAACCGGAAATCGGGCACGACCTGGCTTCGGCACTGGCACTTGGCGCGGCTGCCGATGAAATGGTGTTTCTCGGCCTGAGACCGAAAAACGGTCAGGCCATGTTCGCCACTACCGTGCCACACGACGATGAGGAACTTGCCGAGCGAGCAGATCTGAATGTGCAGGACCTCAGGACGCTGGCCCTTCAAAACGCATTTTCCGACGAAGACCTGAGCGCCCTTGCCCAGGCGCGTGCGCTGATCCACTGGCATCGAACCCACCGGCATTGCTCCAGTTGCGGCGAAAAATCCGTCATGGCCGAAGCGGGTTACCGGCGCGACTGTCCATCCTGCGGCACACCGCATTTTCCACGTACCGACCCTTGCGTGATCATGCTGATTACCCACCAGGATCGTGCCCTGCTTGGCCGCCCTGCCCGCTTGCCTGAGGGCATCTACACGACGCTGGCAGGTTTCATGGAGCCAGGCGAAACCATCGAAGGGGCGGTTCGCCGGGAAGTCTTCGAGGAAAGCAGAATTGAGGTGGGAGATGTCAACCTTGTCTCCAACCAGCCGTGGCCGTTTCCCGCGAACCTGATGCTTGGGTGTATTGGAACGGCAACATCATTGGATATCGAGATCGCGGATGATGAACTGGAAGCCTGCAAATGGTGTGACAGGGCCGAAGTCAGGCAGATGCTCGACGGAACCCATCCCGAAGGCCACAGGATACCGCCGTCGATCTCGATAGCCTACGAATTGATCATGGGATGGCTGGAAGGCTCCGCGTCATGACCTGGTGCATTTACCTGACCCATCCGGAGGTCGCCATCGACCCTTCTGTACCCGTCCCGGAATGGGGGCTCTCGCCACTCGGGCAGGAACGGGCTGCAAAAGCAACCGATCTTCCATTCGCGAAAGAGATCGGCGCTGTTGTTACGAGTGCGGAAACAAAGGCTATCGAAACGGCATGGTTTTTTACCGGCAAACTGGATGTTCCGCTCCACACACGGAAAGACCTTCATGAAAACGACCGTTCGGCGACCGGTTTTCTGCCGCCGGACGAATTCGAGCAGGTGGCAAACCGGTTCTTTGCCGAGCCACAGACCTCGGTTCGCGGTTGGGAACGCGCAGAAGATGCGCAAAACCGGATCGTTGGCGGTATCCGCGACGTGCTGTCCGGTATGGACAGGGATATCCCGGTTCTTTTTACCGGCCATGGTGCTGCCGGTACGCTGCTCATGTGCCATCTCATGGGCCGTCCCATTTCCCGGGCATACGACCAGAAACGCGGTGGATGCTGGTACCGGTTCGAAAAAGACTGGCTCAGCACGCAAACCGGGAGCGATTTAAGCTGGATTGAGGTTTGAGGCCGGTCGGCGTTGCCGCTGGATCGTGATAGGCTTCCATCAGAAAATGAATCTCTGGAGCCTGCCGTGATCCGTGGTCTGACGTTTGTCCTTGCCGCAATGCTGATTGCATTCATCTCCCAGCCGGAACCTGCAAACGCCGGAAAGTACGATGCCCAGTTCCGGCAGTTCCTGAATTCCGACGTTATCCCTGCCGCGCGACGGGCGGGTGTCTCGCAAGCAACTCTTGACCGGGAACTCGCCGGCCTTACGCCCGATACATCGCTTCCCGGCCTTGTCGGCCCCGGCGGCAAGGGCGCGCCTCCCAAAATCAACTTCCAGGCGGAATTCCGTTCACCCCAGCGCTATTTCCGGAACAGCCAGTTCAACTCTCTTGTACCCGGCGGCCGCCGCCTCATGAAGAAACACGCTGCAACGCTGAAAAAGATAGAAGCCCGGTATGGTGTCCCCAAGCGCATCATTCTGGCGATCTGGGCGCGGGAGTCCGGCTACGGCGGCGCCAAAATTCCACATGACGCCCTCCGCGTCCTGGCCACTCAGGCCTTCATGGGTCAGCGCGCCGATTTCTTCAAGGGCGAACTGATCGCCGCGCTGAAGATCCTGCAAAAGGGCGACGTGTCGCGCCGCACGATGAAGAGTTCCTGGGGCGGTGCCATGGGACAACCCCAGTTTCTGCCCTCTTCCTATCTGAAATACGCTGTCGATTTCGATGGCGACGGCAAGCGCAATATCTGGACATCGGAAGTCGATACAATGGCCTCGATTGCCAACTACCTTTCTGAACATGGCTGGGTAAAAGGACGCGACTGGGGCTATGAGGTCTTTTTGCCGGAAACCCTGTCCTGCACGCGTGAAGGACCGGACAATCGCCAGAAGATCTCGGCCTTCGTCAAGGAAGGCGTGAAGCGGGTCAGCGGCAAGCCGTTTCCGAGCCAGGAGCTCGGCCAGCCAGGCAATGTACTCCTGCCCGCAGGCCGCTACGGCCCGGCGTTCATAGCGACCGAAAACTTCTATGTTCTGAAGGAGTACAACGAGAGCGACACCTACGCGCTCTTTGTCGGTCACCTTGCGGACCGATACAGCGGCAACAAGGCCTTCGTGGCCGACTGGAAACCGATGAAGGACACGACAAGGGGAGCGGTACGCAACCTGCAGGTCCGTCTTGAAGGACTTGGCCATGACGTCGGCGGTGCTGACGGCCTGATCGGCTTCAAGACTCGTCGTTCAATCGGCAAGGACCAGGAGAAGAATGGATTCTTCGCGACGTGTTGGGTCGGGTGACTGGATCGATCAAAGTAATTTCCATGCTGCCCTGACAAAAGGCATGCTTACTTTTCAATCATTTGGTAATTCAGAATATGTAGTGTGCGGTAATCTGCTCCAAACATCTGCGATACGGGATGTCAATGAGACAATTACGGCAACAGTCCCTTGGGTCCGCCGCGCTCGTATTTGCCGGAGCACTCATTCTTGCACTTTCATTCTTTGCCGTTTCCCTGTGGGAGTTCAGCCGCACTGAAGCTGATGATCGTGCCCGGATCGTCCAGCTTTCCGAAGCCTTCGTGAAACAATATGCAAATTCTCACTCTGAGGGAATGCCGCTACCGGCAGCGTTCCGCCGCATGGGACTGGAGAATTTTCTGCAATCAAGGCTGGGAGACACAACGCACGCTCCCATGAAAATACGGGTCCCCGGTCTTCCGGGTCGCGAGCTTGGCTTCAGCGAAACCAGCCCTCATGTTGCAGAACAAATTTCGCAGATTGCCAGGCACAACGATGCGGCCATCCACGAAGAACTTCGTTTCGAAAACTCGAAAGTCATAGGCCGATCCATCTTCCCGACATTCGCCTCGTCGGAGGTTTGTGTTTCCTGCCACAACCGTGAACTCGGTGAAGACGTCTACCAGGCCGGAGACGTCATGGGGGCATTTGTCGTCGAATCCGACCTCACGGGTTATGTCGCCAGAAGCCTTGCCTATTCTGGCGTTGCATTCGGCCTCCTGATACTTGGCTACCAGTTGCTCGCAATCCGCGAAAACCGTCGAACCCGCTCGATTGTAGAACTTGAAGGCCAGGTCAAGCTGGAACGGCAAAGGCGGGAAGCCGAGGCTCATTCAAATTTCGTGCTGTCGCACGATTCGCTCACCGGTCTTGCCAGACGTTCGGTATTCATGGACAGGCTTCAGGCGTTGTGCTCGGAGCATCTTGAAACCGGGTTCTTTCTTGCGCTGGTCGATCTAGACGATTTCAAATCCATCAACGACACAATGGGCCACGATGCAGGGGATGCATTGCTGGTTGCCGTTGGAACGCGACTAAGGCAAATCGCTGTCGAAAGCGGCGGCCTGGCCGCGCGCTTCGGAGGCGATGAGTTCGCTTTGATTGTCCCGCAGTCCGATCAGTTTCCCTCCATGCAGTCTCTCGGATCGAGAATCGTCGAATTCTTGCGCTGTGAAGTGAACCACAACGGATTCTCAATCCATCCCAGCTGCTCGGTCGGCCTCTCGGCTTGCGGCATGGGATACCTTGAGGACACGACCGGATTGCTGAAATATGCCGACGCGGCGCTTTATGCGGCGAAAGACGGCGGCAAGAATCAATACTGCCAATTCAATGATCATATCCTCAGGGACCTGAACCGGCGTACCCTCATAACAAAAGCTCTTGCACAGGCGATCCAGCACGACGAGTTGCAGGTCGCATTTCAGCCAAAAATCTGTCTTGCCAGTGGAAGGCCCGTCGAACTTGAGGCCCTTGCCCGGTGGGATCTGGATTCAAAATGCGTGTCTCCAAGCGAATTCGTCAGGGTCGCGGAAGAAACCGGCTCCATTCTCGACCTGGACCTCGCCACTCTCACGAAGGGCGCCCGTTTCGCCGCGACTGCCTCCAGCCAGATCTGTGCCCCTGTCAGGATCAGCTCGAATGTCTCTGCGCTTGGTTTCCGCTCGCCTCACATAGCCGAGAAGATTGTCCAGTGCCTGAAACAGGCCGGCCTGCCTCCAAACCACCTGACGATCGAAGTCACCGAAAGTGTTCTTGTGGAAAATGTTGCTTCCGCGAACGAAAGCCTGAGCCGTCTGCGGGCCAGTGGCGTCCGCGTCGCACTCGACGATTTCGGGGTCGGGTATTCTTCGCTGCGCTATCTGCAACAGCTGGTCTTCGACGAAATCAAGATCGACCGGTCGTTCTTGCAGGACATCACCACAGACAACGAAAAGCACTTTTTGTTCCTGAAAATTGTCGAGATGGCAAAAGGCCTGAACAAGGAAGTTGTCGTTGAGGGCATTGAGACTCGCGCTCAACTCGACCTGGCCCAACTGACCGGAGCAAGATTGGGTCAAGGCTACTTTTTCTCAGAACCGATGGGTCAGGAAGAATGTCTTGACTATCTGCAACGATCGATCGGTCAACAGACCCGTTCCCAGCTTGGCTGAAGCCTGCCGGTGCCTTCAAGACGGACCAGTCAGTTGATGGCTCCGACCAGGTTCTGACTGATCGGGTCATGGCCTCGCGAATGGTCAACGAAAACCCTGCAACATTCCGGTTTTGAATGACCGAGCCGGCTCCCGCACTCGGCACTAGTATTTGATTTCGCGATTTTAAAACTTTTTGCTTTTAATTATTATTGTTTTACGATAATTAATCACTATCGATCAAAGATAGAGAATTCCAGATGCTTAAATTGATGTTTCAGCGTGCGACACGGTCGGCGCGCACCGGATCCCTGTTGATTGCCGCAAGCCTTGCTGTTCTTTTTGCGTCTCCGGTTCACAGCAGCGAACTGGACAAATTCAATCCCGCAACGACTGACCCCGAACTGTTCCGGATTGCGGTCCGCCATTCAGAACGACTCAAGGTTCCCGAAAAGGGGGTCAAAATGCTGGTTGTGATGACGGACAGAAAAAATGGCCGTGTCCTCAAAGAGAAGAAAGTCTTTTTGCAAAAGACGACGGCCACAGCAGACGCTGCGAAGTTGGCAAACAGCCAGAATGGATTGGTTTCGATCTACCGGATACCGGACCGCCAGATCAGCAAGATAAGGGCGCTGCAGGCAAAATTCCTGACATTGCCCGAAACGCGCCGGGACGAAATCGCCGGGTCGCTGTCCATCGACGTTACCGGCTGCAAGCTCGACCCGGACGATACCGGTCAAATGTTGATTTCCACTTTCCTGAAGTCTTCCGAGTTTTCAGACTTTGTTGCTCTTGCGACGGATTATGACCTGCGCAACGTGCCGTCAGGCGACCTGGCGACGAATGCCGACCCGGTTCGACCCTGCCGCTGATCCACACAATTCAGTCCCGACTGACCGTCCAGGCAATCAGAAACACGGACGAACCTGTTTTGCCAACGTATCCCGGCGAATTTCAGCGCCTGAAGAAACACCCAACCACGGATTCGATCAATGCCTTTCCCGCATTCAAAGACCAGAATGGTCCTCAGGATCCTTCTGCTGCTTCCCCTCCTGGGACTTTTGGCTGCGGCCTGCAGTCATGTTCCGTTGGCCACCATGGTCAAATTGAGAGATTTCGATCTGCTCAAGACCGACCCGGACGGCATTCGTGTGGCGGTCCGATATCCAGACAGTATCAATATTCCCGAGGGCGCCGCCGGAATGCACCTTACGGTCAGGACGAAATCAGACGGCGTGCTGGTGCTGGAGGAAAAAGTCGCTTTCGAGGAAATGTTATCAAATGCAGAAAAGGCAGAACTCGGCGCGGAACTAAAAGACGGCACGCGGATCGGCATTTACCGGATTCCGCCTGAAAACATCGCGTTTTTCAGAAGCTTCCAGGAGTTCATGCTATCGAAGTCAAAAGCAGAACGCGAAACGATGGAAGGAAACATGTCGGTCAGCGTGTCAGGATGCCGTGTCTCCCGGCAAATGCCGGGAAAAATTCCGGTGAGCACTTATCTGAAGACGTCAGAACTCGGCAGCTATGTTCCGTTGATGCGGGATGTTGACCTGGTGGAAGTCATGGCCGATGCACCAGACGCAGACACACCGGGTCTCCTCCCTTGTGACAAACCGGAACTGCCGGAGATGAATTGAACGATGGTGTCAGGCGTTCACCACGCCTTCCGGAGCAGTTTCCAGACGGAATGCGGCTGCCATCAGGGCCTTGGTATAGTCGGTCTGCGGCGCGTCGAAAATCTGTTCCGAGGGACCGGACTCCACGACCTTGCCCTGCCGCATCACGATCACTTCGTTGGCAAGGGCACGCACCACCTTGAGATCGTGCGAGATGAACAGATAAGCAAGGCCATGCGCTTTCTGAAGGTCCCTGAGCAGATCGACGACCTGGGCCTGCACGCTCATGTCGAGCGCAGAGGTGGGTTCATCCAGCATCACGAATTTCGGCTCCAGAACCATGGCGCGTGCGATCGAAATGCGCTGACGCTGGCCACCGGAAAATTCATGCGGATATCGATTGCGGGTCGACGCGTCCAGTCCAACTTCCTCAAGTGTTGAGGCAACCTTGCGGTCCCGTTCTTCAGCAGAAATACGCGGAAAATGCACCTTGAGACCTTCGCCGACAATATCGGCGACCGACATGCGGGGCGAGAGCGCTCCGAACGGGTCCTGAAACACGATTTGCATGTCGCGCCGCAGGGGGCGCATCTCCTTCCAGGAATTTTCCTGGATGTCCTGACCGCTGAAGGAAATACGGCCGGTCGAGGAAATCATCCTAAGGATGGCAAGGCCGAGTGTCGTCTTGCCGGACCCGCTTTCGCCGACAATGCCGAGAGTCTGGCCCTGCCTCACCTTCACATCGATGCCGTCGACCGCCTTGATGTGATCGACTGTCTTGCGCAACAGTCCCCGCTTGACCGGAAACCAGACCTTCAAATCATCCGCCTGCACAACGATCGGTTTGGAATTGTCTGTTGCCGGCGGCTCGCCTTTCGGCTCAGCGGCAAGCAGGTGTTTCGTGTAATCGTGTTGCGGGCGCTCGAAAATGTCGGCGACCGGCCCCTGTTCGACGATCTTGCCGTCGGTCATGACACAGACGCGGTCCGAGAACTTCCTCACGATGCCCAGGTCGTGCGTGATGAACAGCATGGCCATGCCCTGCTGGCGCTGGATCTGCTTCAGAAGCTCCAGGATCTGCGCCTGGACGGTAACGTCGAGCGCCGTTGTCGGTTCATCGGCAATCAGGAGTTCCGGCTCATTGGCGAGCGCCATCGCAATCATGACGCGTTGACGCTGACCGCCGGAAAGCTGGTGCGGAAACGACTTGAGTCTCTTTTCCGGTTCGCGGATGCCGACCTGGTTGAGCAACTCCAGCACCCGCTGACGCGCCTGCGTCTCACCCATGCCACGGTGTATCTTCAGGATTTCCGATATCTGCCGTTCGACCGAATGAAGCGGATTGAGCGATGTCATCGGTTCCTGAAAAATCATCGAAACAGCGTTGCCGCGGATCTTGCGCATTTCGCTGTCATCTGCCTTCAGCATATCCTGACCGTTCATCAGGATTTCACCTGTGGGGTGTGAGGCCGAGGGATAGGGAAGCAGTTTCAGGACCGAAAGTGCGGTCACGGACTTTCCGGATCCGCTTTCACCGACAAGAGCAACTGTTTCGCCTTTTTTGATATCGAAGGAAATCCGGTCGACTGCCAGCGTTTTTTCGTCGCCCTGGGTAAAGGCGACCGACAGGTCTTTTACGGAAATGAGGGCCTTGTCAGTCATGTTCACCCTCTCAAGCCAACGTTTTGCGTGGGTCGAACGCATCGCGCACGGCCTCACCGATAAAGATCAGCAGACTGAGCATCAAGGAGATCACCACAAATCCGGAAATGCCTAACCAGGGTGCGCTCAGGTTGTTCTTGCCCTGTGCCATCATTTCGCCGAGGGATGCCGAACCCGCCGGAAGGCCGAATCCGAGAAAGTCGAGTGCGGTCAGCGTGGAGATCGATCCATTCAAAATGAAGGGCATGAAGGTGAGCGTTGCGACCATGGCGTTGGGCAACAGATGTCGCCACATGATGACCGGGTTGGAGACACCCAGTGCACGCGCCGCCGCAATATATTCGAAGTTTCTTCCCCTGAGGAATTCAGCCCGAACGACACCAACAAGCGCAACCCAGGAAAACGCCAGCAGGATCAGGAACAGGGTCCAGAACCCGGGTATGAAAAACGAGGATACGATCATGATCAGGTAAAGGGAGGGCACTGCGGTCCAGATTTCGATGAATCGCTGCGAGAGAAGGTCAATCAGGCCGCCGTAGTAGCCCTGTACCGCACCTGCCGCGATGCCGATGACCGATGATGCGAGTGTCAGGACAAGCCCGAAGAGAACCGACACCCTGAATCCGTAGATCACACGGGCCAGCACATCACGCGCCTGGTCATCCGTTCCAAGCCAGTTCCAGTTTCCGATGATGCAGTTCGGATCATCAACGCCCAGCGGGTACTGCTTGCAGCGGGTTTCCTTGTCCATCGTCCAGGACGGAGGCGTTGGCGCCGTGGTGGGTATTTCCCGATTGACGGTTCTGTAGTTGTAGCGCACCGGCGGCCAGATCATCCAGCCGTCCTCGTTGATCAGGTCCTGGATAAAGGGATCCCGATAGTCGGTCACCGCCAATGCCAGCTCGTCGTCATAAAACCTGTCTTCGGGGTAGTCGATCACGGTCGGGAACAGGAAATCGCCCTTGAAATAGACCAGCACCGGCCGATCATTCGCCAGAAAGTCCGCAAAAAGCGTCAGGACGAACAGGACCAGAAAAATCCAAAGCGACCAGTAGCCGCGCTTGTTTGCCTTGAAGTTTGCCAGACGCCGCTGGTTGATGGGCGACATGCGCATCTTCACCGGTGGCGGAACCGTTTCCTCCGGCAAGGGATTGTAGACATCGTATCCGGCGGTTTCCAACTCGTCGCGAGCTTGCGAATCCATGGATCAGACCTCCCTGCTCTCAAAGTCGATCCGGGGATCGATCCAGGTGTAGGTGAGGTCTGAAATCAGACCGATGACCAGGGCCATCAGACCGAAGATATAGGCGATCGCAAAAACCACCGCGTAATCCCGACCCAGGACGGACTCAAACCCGAGAAGACCGAGCCCATCCAGCGCGAAGACCGTCTCGATCAACAGGGAACCGGCAAAGAAGGCTGAGATAAATGCCCCCGGAAAACCGGCGACGATGATCAGCATGGCATTTCTGAAGACGTGGCCGTAGAGAACCTGTTTTTCCGTCAGCCCCTTGGCGCGCGCCGTGACCACATATTGCTTTCTGATTTCATCAAGAAACGAGTTTTTCGTCAAAAGGGTCGTCGTTGCGAAAGCGGAAAGTACCATCGCGGTCAATGGCAGCACCAGATGCCACAGATAGTCCACGATCCGCTCGGGCCAGGACAGTTCCGACCAATTGTCGGATACAAGCCCTCTTAGCGGGAATATGTCCCAGAAGGTTCCTCCGGCGAACAGAACGATCAGCAGGATCGCAAAAAGGAAGCCGGGAATAGCGTATCCCACAACGATCACGCCCGATGTCCAGACATCGAAGCGCGATCCGTCACTCACCGCCTTTCGAATGCCGAGCGGGATGGAAACGATGTAGGAAATGAAAGTGATCCATAGGCCAAGGGACACCGAAACCGGGAGCTTTTCCTTGATCAGGTCTAGAATGTCTATGTCCCGGAAGTAGCTCTCACCGAAGTCGAAACGGGCATAATTCCAGAGCATGGTCAAAAAACGCTCCAGAGGTGGCTTGTCGAACCCGAATTGCTTTTCAAGCTGCGCGATGAACTCCGGGTCAAGGCCTTGCGCGCCACGGTATTTTGACGTGACGCTGTCAGCCGCCGAGCCTGACCCACCCGAGGCATCATTGCCGGTACCGGCAAAATCGCTGCCTCCGCCGCCAATTCGCGAACTGGCAGATACGTCTGTTCCCTGCAATTGCGCGATGACACGTTCGACCGGACCGCCGGGAGCGAATTGGATAATCACGAAATTGACCGCCATGATCCCGACCAGCGTCGGTATCATCAACAGCAATCGGCGAAGGATATAGGCGCCCATGGGGTTTGTGCGTTCCCTTTTCTTTGGCCTTCTGAAGCGGGCTCAGGTCATCCTGGAAGATTAACCGGCTTTGCCGAGTTTTTCCGCTTTTTCCTGATCTATCCACCACAGATCTTCTACGGGAAAATCGTAGCGTGGCGGCTCGGCGGGATATCCGAACATATCCCACAAGGCGACCGTGTGGATCGGTTTGGTCCATTGCGGCACCCAGTAGTGTCCGGATCTGAGCACGCGATCGAGCGCTCTGGCCGCAACGTTCATGTCCTCGCGCGTCTGCGCTTCGAGCGCCTTGTCCAGAAGCGCGTCGATCACCGGATCGGAGATCCCGGCAATGTTACTGGTTCCCGGTATCTTCGCCGCTTCCGATCCCCAAAATGTCCTGATCGTCTCCGACAGCGTCGGTGTCAGCGAATACCGGCGCGAACAGATGTCGAAATCGTAGTCGTTCAGGCGAGACTGGTATTGGGCCGCATCAACGAGCCGGAACGTAGCCTTGATCCCCAGTCTTTCGAGGTTCTTGATGTATGGCAGTATGATGCGTTTGAATGACGGCGAGTTGTTCAGGAACTCGATGGTCAACTGGGTGCCGTCAGGTCCGATCAACTCACTGCCCTGCCGTTCAAAACCCGCCTGCTTGAACAACCTGCCGGCTTCACGCAGCAGGCTTCGGTCACTTCCCGAACCGTTGCTGACCGGCTGAATGTAGGGCTCGCCGAAAACGCTTTCAGGGAGCTGATCGCGAAATGGATCCAAGAGCTTCAGCTCTTGCGGTCCAGGCATTCCTTCCGCCTTCATCTCGGAATTTTCAAAGAATGACTGTGTCCGCTGATAGACACCAAAGAACAGGTTCTTGTTCGACCACTCGAAATCGAAAGCGTAGCTGAGCGCACGCCGGACATCCGGATCCTTGAATTTTTCGCGCCGCGTGTTGATGAACCATCCTTGTGCACCGGAGGGGCGACCGTCGGGAAACTCCCGTTTGACGACGCGGCCTTCCTCAAAAGCGGGAAAATTGTATTCGGACGCCCAGATCTTCGAAAAGAACTCTTCTCGGTAGTTCATCTCGCCTTTCTTGAAGGCTTCGAAGGACACCTGGCGATCGCGGTAGAAATCTATGCGGACGATGTCGAAATTCTTCTGGCCCTTCAGGACCGGCAGGTCGTTGCCCCAATAGTCGGGAAAGCGCTGATACTCGACATAGCGGCCGACAGCGTGTTTGCCGACCTTGTAGGCGCCTGACGACAGCGGAGCCGTCAGGGTACTCTGGCTGAAGTCGTAACGCGTATAATATCTCTTGGAGAATATGGGCAAGGCAGCCACGAAAAGCGGCATCTGGCGCGACTGATTTCCGGTGAAATGAACTGCCACACGGTGCTCGTCCAGAACCTCCGTATCCTGAAGCTCCTGAATGTTCTGACTGATCTGGGGATGCCCGTCTCCCTTCAGCAACATCAGCGAAAACGCGACATCCTCGGCGGTCAGCTTGGAGCCATCATGAAATCTGGCTTCAGGCCGCAGGTTGAATATGTAGGTGTTTCCGTCTTCGGAAATCTCGACGGTTTCGGCGACCAGTCCGTACATTGCGTCCGGCTCGTCGAACGCGCGCACCATGAGTGTGTCGAAACACAGTTCCATGCGCGGCGGCGCATCGCCTTTGAGGATAAAGGAATTGAAGGTGTTGTAGGTCAGAGGATTCTGATTGTATCCCCATGACGGCGCCGTAAAGATGAATTTTCCACCTTGCGGGGCTTCCGGGTTGGCATAGTCGAAATGGGTGAAATCCGGAGCGTATTTCAGATCACCGAACACGGAGAGACCGTGACGGGCCTGACCGGTCTCGGTTCCGGATGCCAGCCGGGTCACACCTGGCACGAACGGGACGGAGGCGGCAACGGCGGCAGCTCCGGTCAGTTTCAGGAGTTGCCGGCGCGAGGGCGTAGACGTGTTGCTCATCTGGCTGCTCCCGTCTTGTCGGCCAACGCCTGATCGTACCACCATATTGCCGGGAACCCTGTGCTGAATTCCGGCATTTCCTCCGGGTGACCGAAGCGGTTCCAGCGGGCTGTCCTGGTTTCATCGGTGTAGAACTGAGGTACCAGATAGTGGTTCCACAGGAGCACCCGGTCCAATGCATGGGTCGCCGCGACAAGCGTCTCGCGATCCTCGGCAAAGATGATCTTGTCGATCAGATGATCCACCGCCGGGTTCTTGATGCCCATGTAGTTTGCCGAGCTCGGATTGTCGGCTGCTTCCGTTCCCCAGTATTCACGCTGCTCGTTGCCGGGCGACAGCGACTGACCGATTGCAAGTGTCGTGGCATCGAAATCCCGGCTGCGAATGCGGTTGATGAATTGCGACGGATCGACAATGCGCAGGATCGGCTTCACCCCGATCGCTTCCAGGTTCTTGGCGTAAGGCAACAATGTGCGCTCGGCTCCCTTGTCGCGATAGAGAAACTCGATGCTTAGCTGTTCACCTGTCGCCGGATCGATCATCTTGCGATCTTTCAGCTCGTACCCGGCCTTGCGGAACAGATTGACGGCCTCGCGCAGATTGGTTCTGACCTTGCGCGGATCGCCGCCAATCGGGTTCTTGAACTCCTCGGTAAAGACTTCAGGCGGAACCTGGTCCCTGACTTCCTCGAGAATTTCCAGCTCCTTGCCCTCAGGCAATCCTGAAGAGGCAAGTTCCGTTCCGGAAAAATAGGAATTGATTCGCTTCAGAAGGTTTGCAGAGACGATCTTGTTTGTGGTTTCGAAATCGTAGGCATAGTTCAGTGCCCGGCGAACGTCCGGATCTCGAAATTTGTCGCGGCGCAGGTTCAGGAAGAAGCCCTGCATGACACCGGAGGATTTGTCCGGAAAAACTTCCTTGACCACCCGGCCATCCTCGATCGCAGGAAAGTTGTAGCGTTTTGCCCATTGGCTGGAACTGCGCTCGACATGATAGTCGTACTGATCGCCCTTGAAGGCTTCAAACTGAACAGAATCGTCGAGAAAAACGATATAGCGAAGCTCGTCGAAGTTGCCGGTTCCGACCCTGATTGGCAGATCCTTGCCCCAATAGTCCTCGACCCGTTCATAGGTCACGCTTCTGTTCGGGGAAAAGTCTTTGATCCGGTACTGGCCAGACCCGAGAGGCGCTTCAAGGGATCCTTTGGAAATATCGCGCTTTTCACCCTTTTCATTTGTACCCTCCCACCAGTGTTTCGGCAGAATGAACAGTTGCCCCATGATCTTCGGCAGTTCCCGATTGCCGATTGTGTCGAACGTGAACCTGACAACACTGTCACCAACAGGTTCGGCACTTGTCACGTTTTGGAAATAAAACTTTCTTTGCGGGTTGAGTTCTATCCATTTTTCGAACGACCAGATCACGTCTTCGGCCGTCACAGGCTCGCCATCGTGCCATTTGGCCTCGGGATTCAGCCGATATTCCACCCATGAATAGTCGTCCGGAAACCTGACGGCATCTGCAAGCGCGCCGTATTGGGCGCTGATGTCGTCTTCATCCAGAGAGGGCTCCATAAGGTTCTCGTAAATATTCTGGATGCCGGGAGCGATGTTTCCCTTGGGTGGAACGATGTTAAACGTGTCAAACCCGCCTCGGCTGGCAAGGCGCACCGACCCAGCCTTGGGTGCTTCGGGGTTGACGTAATCGAAATGTGGAACGTCGGCTGCGTATTTGGGAGTACCGTTCAGGGCCGATGCATGATGCCATTCAGGCTCTTCCGCTTTTGCCGGCAAAGCGGCCAGGGCCGTGACAGATAAAACACCCGCGAAAACTGCTATTGCAGCCGTCGCTTTCCATGCGCGCCGTCCAATCACTATCGGTTTCTCCGTGCCGTTCCATCTCACTGCCCCCAAATTTATAGGGCCGCTTTGAGACCAGTGTAGGGACCGGTCGGTCAAACGTCACGTGCTGGTTTCCATTATGACAGAAATTTAACCGGCTTGGGGAACGCCGTCTTCGCGAATGTCAGCTGATGCCTGCTTGGATTTGGCCTTCTGAGCATACATGCGTCCGTCTGCTACACGCAGCAGATCCTCGACTGTCATCGCGTCCTTTGGAAAGCTGGCACTTCCGATGCTCGCCCTGACGTCAATGAAGGTCCCCGAGAACTCGAAATCCTTTGAAACGCGCTCCGACAAGCGTGTCACAAAAGCCTCCCTTTCAAGCCGCCGCATGCTCCCGGGGGTCAGGACGATAAATTCATCACCGCCAACTCTTGCAACGGTATCATATTGCCGTGTCTGGCTCTGCAACCGGTCACCGACCGCTATCAGGAGCTGATCACCAACCGAGTGGCCATAGTTGTCGTTGACCGGCTTGAAAGCATCCAGGTCCACGTAAAATATCTCGAATCCGACACCGGATCGCTCACACATGGCCGCAAGTTGATACATGCGCTCTTCGAGAAGGCGCCTGTTGGCAAGTCCAGTCAGCGGATCATGCAGTGCCATTGATCTGACCTTGTAGATTTCACTGATCAGAAGGAATGCCATTACACCGAATATCAACGAGATCAGACTGCCGACAAACTGTGTGATCCACACCTGCTTGCCCGTACTCGACCAGCCTTCCTTCGGGTAGCCCAGAAGTTTCCAGTTCAGTCCTCCGGGCAGAAACAGCGGCAGTGAAACAAAATCCGTTCCTTCGGGCGGCAGATTTCCGAACAGAACCTTTGAGGCCGCGTCACCTGCGTCCCCATCAACGATGGACAAGCTGGTTCCGTTTACCACCGCATTGATGCCCGAGGCCTGCATCAGCGTTTCTTCGTCGAGAGCGAGCGTGGCAACACCCCAATAGCTGCGATCCTTCAGAGGCTGGTCCGCAAATGCCGCGGGATAGACCGGTATCCGTATCAGGAGCGCGCGGCCGCCCTGCACAAGCTGCAACGGGCCGCTGATTACGGTTTCTCTTGAATTCATGGCCCGTTCGACCGCCGGCCACTGCGAAGCGTTCGACCGATAATCCAGGCCAAGCGCTGCCTGGTTCGGCTCCATCGGGTATACAGCCCGGACAATATTGCCCGGAGCCAGCCCAATCGACCTGATCGCGGGATTTTCCGCGAACAGTTCATTGGCGATATTCTGATAGTCAGCGGGCACAAAAGGCCTGTCATTGAACTCTGCAAGGAAAGCCCTGAACCCCAGGCCATGCGCAACAATGCGGCTGATTTCACCTTCCAGCCGCGCTCGCGCCTCGGACAATTCGGTCCTGACGGTCTGCTTGTGCTGGGAAACAAGTTCGTTGCGAACCAGAAGACCGACATGTGCGGTGACGGCTATGCCTGTCAGAAAACAAATGATCGCTACAACGGAGGCCACCCAGGCTCCATTGGACGTGAATGCAAATTTTCCCGTCAGCCGTCTGCCCATATGGCCCCTGTCCGACGTCAGCCGAGACGTCACCCTACTACGGAACCCGAACTTCGTTAAATTTTCTTATAATCCAAACAAAAAGCCGGGCTATTCACCCGGCTTTCCAGATTATTCGCAGGCATTCAACCGGCTTGCTATTCCGCCGGCAGCGGCTTCGGCGCGCCTGATTGCTCCCTGAGATAGGCAATCATGTTGGCACGGTCTTCAGGTTTGCGAAGTCCGGCAAAACCCATCGACGTGCCATTTATGTACTTTTTCGGCGCTGCCAGAAAGTTGTCCAGGGACTCGTATGTCCATTCGGCATTTTCATCACCGTAAGCGGTCATGGCCGAGGAATAACGGAAACCCTCGTGGCCACCAGGCTTGCGACCCACGATGTCCCAAAGGGCCGGACCGACCCTGTTGGCACCGCCATCATCAAACGTGTGACATGCGGTGCATTTCTTTGCAACGTTCGCACCGTCCGTGGCGGACGCAGCGATCAAGCGCTCTGAAATCGGCACGACGTCAGGTTCTGCTTCCACAGTCGACGTTGCATCCGGTGAAGACTCCAGCACGATCTCGTAGCCCGGCTTGCCGGGGATCGTCGGGTGAAAGATGATGTCGGATACGATCCCAACACCCATTGTCAGAATAAGAACCATCAGAACCGCACCAGCGGCCTTGTTCAGCGTGAAGGAATCCATTCTCTCCGGCTCCAAGCTCATACGCGCCCGGGCCCGCAGCCATGGCAACGGACCCTATCAGCTTCTATAAAGTCGCCGGAACCTACAAATTTTTTGACCTTGCTGTCCATAGCTTTAAAAGGACAACAGATACGACAAACGGACGCGGCAGGTCTTTTTCACACGAAATACAGTCTGACCGGCCAAATGGAGACCCGATTGACTTCAGCACTGGTGATAATTCCAGCACGACTTGCAGCTTCGCGCCTGCCACGGAAAATTCTTGCCGACATCTGCGGAAAACCAATGATCGTGCGCGTTCTCGAGCAAGCGCAACAATCCGATATCGGCCCGGTAGCGGTTGCCTGCGATGACAAGGAGATCGCAGATGCCGTCATGGATCATGGTGGCCGGGCTGTCATGACCAGAACCGATCACGTTTCAGGTTCTGACCGTATTCAGGAGGCTGCCGACCTTCTGGATCCGGAAAACCGCTTCGACGTCATCCTGAATGTGCAGGGTGATGTGCCGCTCATCGAGCCGAATGCGATTCGCGCCGCCTTCGTCCCGCTGGCAATACCGGACGTCTCGATTGGCACGATAATGACCGAAATTACCGATCCGAGGTTCCGGCAGGACCCCAGTTTCGTGAAGGCCGTCACGACACCCAACGGTCAAGGACAACACAAGGCGCTCTATTTCACGCGCACAACGGCGCCGGGCGGCGACGGTCCACTCTTCCAGCACGTCGGGATCTACGCCTATCGCAGAACCGCGCTCGACCGTTTCGTGAAACTTGCCCCGTCGCCACTCGAGCTTCGCGAGAAGCTGGAACAGTTGCGCGCTCTTGAAGCGGGGATGCGGATTGACGTGTCAGTCATTGACAGCGCCCCCATGGATGTGAACACACCTGAAGACCTGGAACGTGCCCGTGCGGCCTACCAGACCCTATGAACCAGATTGCCGAAAATGCGAACAGATCGATGACAGACAGAAAGAGAATAGTATTTCAGGGAGAAACCGGGGCCAATTCCCACATGGCCTGCCGCAGCGTTTACCCCGACTATGAGGCGATCCCCTGTGCCACCTTCGAAGACTGCTTTTCCTCAATGGCGGACGGTTCGGCAGATCTTGCCATGATTCCGATCGAAAACTCGGTTGCCGGTCGCGTTGCCGATATTCACCACCTTCTCCCCAAGTCTAATCTGCACATTATCGGCGAATATTTCATGCCGATTCGCTTTCAGCTCATGGCGACCAGCGGAACGAACCTGGAAACGCTTGAAAAAGTCCAGAGCCACATCCATGCACTCGGACAGTGCCGGAACATCATTCGGGAACTTGGCCTGAAGGCCGTCGTCGGAGGTGATACGGCAGGATCTGCCCGCCAGGTCGCGGAACTCGACGATCCGACAGTGGCTGCGCTCGCCCCCGAAATGGCGGCGGAAATCTATGGCCTTGATATCTTGCGCAGGGACGTTGAGGACGCGGCTCACAACACGACCCGCTTCGTGATCCTGTCGCGTGAAAAGCTCGAAGCAGCACATAACGGTCAATCGGTCATCACGACATTCATCTTCCGAGTTCGCAACGTACCGGCTGCGCTCTACAAGGCACTCGGAGGATTTGCGACCAACGGCGTCAACATGACCAAACTGGAATCCTACCAGCTGGAAGGACAGTTTTTCGCTTCCATGTTCTATGCCGACGTGGAAGGTCACCCCGAAGACCCTGCGGTGAGCCTTGCAATGGAAGAACTTGCCTTCTTCTGCGCCGAACTCAACGTTCTCGGCGTCTACCGTGCCAGTCCGTTCCGCGACAAGATCAAGGAACCGGAAGCCAATCGCGCCCTGCGACCCAATCCCCATTCCTGAGACTGCACCGGCAGTCGAAAACAGAGGTATTCATGACCGAAGTGAAATTTGATGCGCTATGCATCGGCAATGCTATCTGCGACGTGTTCGCCCATGTCGAGGAAGACTTCCTTGTCCGGGAAAACCTGGTCAAGGGCTCGATGCGCCTGATCGATACGGAAGAAGCCGTACGGCTTTTCGACAAGATGGGACAGACCGTGCGCATTTCCGGCGGGAGCGCCGGCAACACGGCCGCAGGCATTGCCTCTCTGGGCGGCAACCCCGCCTATTTCGGAAAGGTTGCTCAAGACGAACTCGGTGACAGCTACTCTCATGACATGAATGGCACGGGCGTTTATTTCAACACGCCCCGGTTGATCGACGGCAACCCGACCGCTCGCTCCATGATCCTGATCACGCCGGACGGCGAACGGACCATGAATACCTATCTTGGTGCCTGCGTCGAATTCGGCACGTCAGACGTCGACGAGACGGTCGTGGCGGCCTCCGCAGTTACCTACATGGAAGGATATCTGTGGGACCCGGAAGAAGCGAAGAAGGCATTCCTGAAAGCAGCTGACGTCGCCCATGCAAATGGCCGCAAGGTTGCAATCACACTTTCCGATTCATTTTGTGTCGACCGGTATCGAAGCGAATTCCAGGCGCTTTTGACAGACAAGGTCGTCGACCTGATGTTCGCGAACGAACACGAACTCAAGGCGCTCTACGAGACCGGGGATCTGGACACTGCGATTGCGGCGGCACGGGATTCGGGTGCCCTGACCGCCCTTACGCTCGGGGAAAACGGGGCAATGGCGTTTGACCGGAACGAAACAGTGAAAGTGTCCGCGCGGGAGGTCGACAATGTGGTGGACCTGACCGGAGCCGGCGACCTTTTCGCGTCCGGTTTCCTGTTCGGCCTTGCTCGGGACTACAAGCTCGGCGACGCGGCGGAGCTCGGCTGCCTGTGTGCTGCAAACGTGATCAGCCATGTTGGCGCCCGGCCGGAAAAACCCCTGAAGAACGTTGCCGCCCAGGGTGGTTTCGAAGTCTGACACAAAAAAGGCGGTCGCAACGACCGCCTTTTTTCCAAATTTTCCAGTTCAGATCAGTCCGCCAGATCCTGGACACTCAGCACACCGCCATTTTCGTCAATGCGGTAGACGATCGGTGTTCCGGTTCCAAGTTCGCGCTTGAGAATTTCCTCGGGACTCAGGTTTTCCAGTTCCATGATCAGCGACCTGAGAGAATTGCCGTGGGCGGACACGAGCGTGCGTTTGCCCTCCAGCACCCTGGGAAGGATTTCAGACTTGTAGTAGGGCAGAACCCGTTCCGCGGTCATTTTCAGGCTTTCACCGCCCGGAGGCGGGACATCGTAGGACCGCCGCCAGATGTGAACTTGTTCCTCGCCGAACTCCTCGCGGGCCTGGTCCTTGTTCATGCCCGTCAGGTCACCGTAGTCGCGCTCGTTCAGAGCCTGGTCCTTGAGTGTTTCCAGACCGGTCTGGCCAAGTTCTTCCAGCATGATGTCCAGCGTTCTTTGTGCACGCGACAGAACGGACGTGAACGCAATATCGAATGTCAGCTTCAGGTCCCTGAGTTGCTGACCGGCCTTGTGGGCTTCAGTAACTCCCTGCTCCGTCAAACCAGGGTCTTTCCAGCCGGTGAAAAGGTTTTTCAAATTCCATTCGCTCTGCCCGTGGCGGACAAGCACAAGAAGGCGCTCCATGCCTTTCTCCCTAAATTCACTGTTATGCATTGAGGCCGAGAACATCGGCCATCGAATAAAATCCGGGTTTCTGGTCAAATCCCCATAACGCAGACTTCACGGCACCGCGTGCAAACAACTGCCGGTCTTCCGAACGATGGGTCAATTCGATGCGCTCGCCTTCGCCGGCGAAGATGACGGAATGTTCGCCAATGACCGAACCGCCACGTAACGTCGCAAAGCCGATGTCCCCGGTCTTTCTCGGATCCATGATACCGTCGCGTGAGCGAACGGAATGAGACGAGAGGTCTATCCCGCGCCCGTCCGCTGCTGCCTGCCCCAGCAGGAGGGCCGTTCCCGACGGTGCATCGACCTTGTGTTTGTGATGCATTTCAAGGACTTCAATGTCAAAGTCGGAGTCCAGCGCAGCAGCGGCCTTGCGCACAAGGTTCGCAAGCAGATTCACGCCCAGGCTCATGTTGCCCGACTTGATGATGCGTGCATGCCGGGCTGCCGCCTTCAAAGGCTCGTCCTCGCCTTCAGACCAGCCTGTGGTGCCGATGACATGCACAATCCTTGCCTGGGCCGACAATTCGGCGAACCAGAGGCTCGCTTTGGGCGTGGTAAAATCCAGAACACCGTCCGACTGCGCAAAAGCCGCCAGCGGATCATCGGATATGGGAACACCGATATTGCCGACCCCGGCAAGTTCCCCGACATCCTGACCCAGAGATTCAGAGCCTTCCCGCTCAACGCCTGCGACGACCTCGGCTCCTGCCATTTCCGTCACGGCCCGTGTCAGCGCGCGGCCCATCCGACCGCCTGCACCTACGACAACCAAGCGCATTTGCCTCATGCCAGTCCTCTTGTTCGACGTTTGCCAGCGGGTATAGCAGCTTCAACAACAGAGGCAAATGCGTGTTGTTCACCTGCATCTGAGACAGTGTCCGCAAGAAGCCGGTTGACCTGAATTTTTTTCAAAGGCAAGTCCAACAAAAAACGCGCGGGAGAAGCTCTCCCGCGCGTACTTTTTTTATAGAATTGCCGCTTATTCGGCGGCGTTTTCTTTCGGAATTTCCTTGCCGGTTTCCTGGTCGACAACCTTCATGGAAAGGCGAACCTTGCCGCGCTCGTCGAAGCCCATGAGCTTGACCCAGACCTTGTCGCCTTCCTTGACAACATCGGTGACCTTGCCAACCTTCCGCGGGGCAAGCTGGGAAATGTGCACCAGGCCGTCCTTGGCCCCGAAGAAGTTGACGAATGCGCCGAAGTCAACGCACTTGACGACGGTGCCTTCATAGATCACACCCACTTCCGGCTCAGCCGCGATGGAGTTGATCCAGTTGACGGCTGCCTTGATAGCCTTGCCATCTGCAGACGCGATCTTCACGGTACCATCATCTTCGATATTGACCTTCGCACCGGTCTTCTCGACGATTTCACGAATGACTTTACCGCCGGAGCCGATGACTTCACGGATCTTGTCTACCGGGATCTTCATCATTTCGATGCGCGGCGCGTGTTCGCCGAGTTCCGAGCGGGCTTCCGTGATCGCCTTGGCCATTTCACCAAGAATATGGATACGGCCATCCTTGGCCTGACCCAGAGCGACTTTCATGATCTCTTCGGTGATACCGTCGATCTTGATGTCCATCTGGAGCGACGTGATACCGTCCTCGGTACCGGCCACCTTGAAGTCCATGTCGCCAAGGTGATCTTCATCACCAAGAATGTCGGAAAGAACCGCATAACGGTCGCCGTCCTTGATCAGGCCCATCGCAATACCGGCGACCGGCGCCTTGAGCGGCACACCGGCATCCATCAGTGCAAGAGAGGTGCCGCAAACGGTTGCCATCGACGAAGAACCGTTGGATTCGGTGATTTCCGAAACAACGCGAAGCGTATAAGGGAAATCGTGGTGCTGCGGCAGCATCGGATTAATCGCACGCCAGGCCAGTTTGCCGTGACCGATTTCACGGCGTCCCGGCGAACCCATACGACCGGTCTCTCCGACGGAATAGGGCGGGAAGTTGTAGTGCAGCATGAAATGGGACTTCACGGTGCCTTCGAGCAGATCGATGAATTGCTCGTCTTCGCCTGTCCCCAGCGTTGCGACCACAAGTCCCTGGGTCTCGCCACGGGTAAACAGGGAGGATCCATGCGCCCTGGGCAGGATACCGACTTCCGAAGAAATTGCACGGACCGTGGAAAGGTCGCGTCCATCGATACGCGTGCTGGTGTCGAGGATTGCGCCACGAACGATCTCTGCTTCCATCTTCTTGAACTGTTCGCCAAGAACTGTGGACTCAGGTGCTTCACCCTCTGCAGCGTTCGTGATCAGTGCTTCAACTACCTTTGCCTTGGCAGCGTCTACCGCATTCTTGCGGTCGGTCTTTGATGTGATCTTGTAGGCTGCCGAGAGCTCTTCAGCTGCAAGCGACTTGACCTGTTCAAAGAGCGCTGAGTGATCCGGAATGGACAGCTCACGAGGTTCCTTGGCTGCTGTTTCGGCCAGCTTGATGATCGCATCGATGACGGTCTGGAAACCCTTGTGACCAAACATCACCGCGCCGAGCATGGTGTCTTCGTCGAGTTCACTGGCTTCCGATTCAACCATGAGAACAGCGTCATTGGTGCCGGCCACAACAAGGTCCAGAGCGCTTTCCGGCATGTCGTCCACAGGCGGGTTCAGAACGTACTCGCCGTCGATGAAGCCGACGCGCGCGCCGCCGATCGGACCCATGAAGGGAACGCCGGACAACGTCAGTGCGGCGGAAGCTGCAACCAATGCCAGGATGTCCGGTGCGTTTTCCATGTCATGAGACAAAACCGTGATCACGACCTGGGTGTCGTTCTTGTAGCCGTCTGCAAACAACGGGCGGATCGGGCGGTCGATCAGGCGGGAGGTGAGCGTTTCATGCTCCGACGGCCGGCCTTCGCGCTTGAAGTAGCCGCCCGGAATCTTGCCGGCGGCAAAGGCCTTTTCCTGATAGTTCACGGTCAGCGGAAAGAAATCCTGTCCTGCACGCGGCGCCTTCGCGGAAACGACAGTCGCCAGTACCTTGGTTTCGCCATAGGTCGCCATGACGGCGCCGTCGGCTTGACGGGCAACCTTGCCTGTTTCGAGTATCAGCGGCCGTCCGCCCCACTCGACTTCCACACGATGAATATCAAACATCATCTGTCCTTACGTGTTTGCCTGTCCAGTGCTGCTTTCGGTACAGCATCGCGAACAGACACATTCCCGGTCGGCCCCGGATGGGCCGGTTACCGGCGGACAGGTCACGGGCAAGACAACGGGCTGCTTTCAAAGTTCGAATCCGAAAGCGGCCGGCAATCCTGCCCCATGACTTGTCACGAAGCTTCTGTAGAGCGTTTGCGGTCGATTGGAAACGCGCTACTTTTCTTATGCATTTCCGAACCGCAAAACCGGCTTTCGCCTTTGCAGGAAACGCTGTGAATCAAAACGCGGCGGGAACATGCCCACCGCGCTTCGTTTTTCAGACCTTAGCGGCGGATGCCAAGACGCTCGATGAGCGACTTGTAACGTTCCTCGCTCTTGCCGCGCGTGTAGTCCAGAAGGGACCGGCGCTGCGCAACCATCTTCAGAAGGCCGCGACGGGAATGGTTGTCCTTGCCATGCCCTTTAAAATGTTCGGTCAGGTTGTTGATGCGCTCTGTCAGGATCGCTACCTGGACTTCCGGAGAGCCAGTATCGCCTTCCTTCGTCGCAAATTCCTTCATGAGCTCAGCTTTACGCTCTGCTGTAATCGACATCGCTCTTCCTTTCAAAGAGTGGTGGTCCGTTGACCGGACACGTTGAACCGCCGAAATTCCGGCCAGATCCGAATGTTTCCAGAGCCGAGATGTCGTTCAGCAAAGGATCCTTCCGGACGTATTGGACCTTAGTATCCAATGGCGGCGGTATATGGCAGAAAACACGGGGAAAAGCTAGGGAAATCTTTGAACAAAGTGACCAGAAGCATCTCATAGTCCTGGAACTGCGGTGGGGAAAATTATTCCTGCAATTCCGCCTCGATTTCGACCGGCGAAACTCCTGCGCGCACCTAAAGATCCGTCAGACACATCTTCAATGGTTACCTGTCCACGCTCCAGATTGATTTGAACAGCGAACCTGTCGAATTCAAACATCGAAACGTGGTGCGCATTCTGTTTTTCGCTCTTGCAAGGCAGTCCGGCGATCACTGCGAATAGCGCCCGATTGTTCTTCAACAACTAGTGTCTCGCGCTATCTACCAATCATCGCAGTGATGTCCGAAAAAAACCTGAGTATTCCTGGTGCTTCCGATTGCAACGCTACAAGTGAAACACGCGCGTCGGCTGGAAGCGGCCCTTGTCGATCGAGCCGATCGCGACCGGAACATTCGCATGGCTGGCAAAGGCGACGTCCGAATTCAACGGCGCCTCGCGGCCGCGCAACAGCACCGCCATACCCTTGCGGATTTTGGCCGCATCATCCAGCGAAACAGGTATTTCGACAAGCTCGTCCATGGCCTCGCGCACGGGCAAGACAAACTCATTCACCAGGGCGTCCACTCCGGCTCCCTCTTCCAGCTCCTCGGCCATCGCGAGAATTTCGTCAAGCTTGACGAGATCCTGTTCGCCAAACGGACCGACAAGGAGACGGCGAAGTTCGGTAACGTGGCCGCGTGTCCCCAGACGCTGCCCCAGATCACGCGCCAGTGCACGTACATAAGTTCCTTTGCCGCATTCTGCTTCGAACACTGCACGGTCCTCATCAGGGCAGTCGACAAGATCCAGCCGATGCACATCGATCGGGCGGGCCTCGAGCACGACCTCCGCACCGTCACGCGCAAGATCATAGGCGCGTTCACCGGCAATCTTGATCGCCGAAAACTTCGGCGGGACCTGCATGATCGTTCCGGTAAATTCGGCAAGTACAGCTGCGATGGCATCCTCCCCCGGGCGAATTTCCGACGTCGCAATCACTTCACCTTCGGTGTCGTCCGTATCGGTCTCGGCACCCCAGGTCACTTCGAACCGGTAGACCTTGCGGCCATCCATAACGAACGGAACCGTCTTGGTTGCCTCTCCGAAGGCAACAGGCAGCAAGCCCGACGCGCGTGGATCGAGCGTACCCGCGTGACCGACTTTCTGCGGCGAGAAAACCCGCTTGAGCTTGCCGAGTGCTTCGTTCGACGTGATACCGAACGGCTTGTCCAGCGCCAGCCAGCCGTTGATGGGATTCTTTATTCTTTTGACTTGTTTCTGGCGTGCCATGTGTTCGCTTCAAAAACCGGTGAATTGTTCAGGCAGGCATGCCCGACTTGCGATTGTCATTCCCGTTGCCCGTTTGCCATCCCGGTTCGAACCTCGCGAAAGACCGGGGTCCAAAATCGCCTGTTTCAGCAAGGTCAGAAAACCTACAGGCAGAAGGTGTTTACCGGATCTTGGCCTGCACAGGTATGCAACGCCGAACAGCTGCGGTCACATTCGACAAATCAGTCTTCGGCGATCTCGTCGCTTCCCAGATCCCGCGAAACCTCGGGCGAGTGCAGCAGCGTTCCGATACGATCGTCGTCATCAAAACGGGTGTCGAGTATGAAACGCAGGTCCGGCATGTATTTCATCGTCAGCCTGCGGGAAACCTGCCCGCGCAAATACTTGGCGCTCCGATTGAGTGCCTTTTCAACTTTTTCCGCGTTCTTGCCACCCAGCGGCATGACGAGACACGTCGCCACTCTCAGGTCGGGCGTCATGCGCACTTCCGGAATGGTGACGATTGCGCCTTCCAGATCCGGATCGGAGAATTCGCCGCGCGTCAGAATGTCGGACAGTTCCTTGCGCACCGTCTCGCCAACCTTGAGCTGGCGCTGAGACGGGCCACGGTTGTCCTGACCGTGATGTCTAGCCATTTTCTTTGTCCTGTTTGCCGTCATTCCAGACACTTGCAGCCAGGCTGCAGGGTTTTTGAGGAAACCGGCCTATGCTGCGCCAAAGGCGCGGCCAACTAAAAAGAGCGCGCTTTCGCGCGCCCTCAATTCTGGTTTCCGGGTCGGTGTGCGGCAAGAGCCGCACCTTTCCGGAATGAAGAGAGTCTCCCTGGTGTCAGAGCGTTCTTGCGATCTGCTCGACACGGAAACACTCGATGATGTCGCCCGGGCGCATGTCCTGGTACTTGACGAAGTTCATGCCGCATTCCTGACCGGATTCGACCGTCTTGACCTCGTCCTTGAAGCGCTTGAGCGTGCCGAGTTCGCCTTCGTGGATAACCACGTCGTCGCGAATAAGGCGGACATTTGCACCACGTTCGACGACACCCTCCGTGACCAGACAACCCGCCACCTTGCCGACTTTGGAAATATGGAAGATCTCCTTGATCTCCGCATTTCCGAGGAAGGTTTCGCGACGTTCCGGCGACAACAGTCCGGACATGGCAGCCTTGATGTCGTCCACCAGGTCGTAGATCACATTGTAGTAGCGAACCTCGATACCGTCGCGGGACGCCGCCTCACGAGCCTGCTTGTTGGCGCGCACGTTGAACCCGAGGATCGGTGCGTTGGAGGCCGCGGCCAGCGTAATGTCGCTTTCCGTGATCCCGCCAACACCGGACAGCAGGATACGTGCACCCACTTCCTCGGTACCGAGTTCGTGTAGCGCATGTGCTATCGCTTCTGCCGATCCCTGCACGTCTGCCTTCAGAACCAGCGGGAATTCCTTACGGCCGGTCTCCTGAAGACGGTTCATCATCTGCTCAAGAGAGCCGCGGGCACCGGAGGCGACCACAGAGGCCTTCTCTCGGATCTGACGCAGGCGGTAGTCGGTGATTTCACGGGCGCGAGCCTCGTTTTCAACAACAGCCACCTGATCACCTGCGGCAGGTGTTCCCTGGAACCCGAGAACCTCGACCGGCTTGGCCGGACCCGCTTCCTTCACCTGTTTGCCATTCTCGTCGAGCATTGCCCTGACGCGGCCCCACTCGGAGCCGGCTACCAGAATGTCACCAGGCTTGAGCGTACCCTTTTGAACCAGCACCGTCGCAACCGGTCCGCGGCCGCGGTCGAGCTGGGCTTCAATGACGATACCCTCGGCTGTACGTTCAGGATTGGCCTGAAGTTCCAGAACCTCAGCCTGCAGCAGGATCATTTCAAGCAACTTGTCGAGATTGGTTCCATTGAGAGCGGAAACCTCGACATCGATGATGTCACCGCCCATGGATTCCGTGACGAGTTCCTCGCTCAGCAGTTCCGTGCGCACACGGTTCGGATCGGCTCCGGGCTTGTCGATCTTGTTGATGGCAACAATGATCGGTGCTTCGGCCGCCTTGGCGTGCGCAATCGCTTCCTTGGTCTGCGGCATGACGCCGTCATCGGCAGCTACTACGAGAATGACGATATCGGTCGATTTCGCGCCGCGGGCACGCATCTGCGAGAACGCAGCGTGGCCCGGAGTATCGATGAAGGTGATCTTCTGACCATCCTGATCGACCTGATAGGCACCGATATGCTGCGTGATGCCGCCGGCTTCACCTGTAACGACCTTGGATTTGCGGATCGCGTCGAGCAAGGATGTCTTGCCGTGGTCGACGTGCCCCATGATCGTCACGACCGGCGGACGTGATTGCAGTGTCGATGTGTCATCTTCCTGCGTGAAGAGACCCTCTTCAACATCCGCCTCGGAAACGCGCTTGACCGTATGGCCCATCTCTTCCGCGATCAGTTCTGCCGTATCGGCGTCGATCACGTCGTTGATCTTGAGCATCTGGCCCTGCTTCATCAGCAGCTTGATCACATCCACGGCACGCTCAGCCATACGGTTGGCGAGTTCCTGGATCGTAATTGCTTCAGGCAGTGTGACTTCGCGCGAAATTTTTTCGCGAACAACCTGCTGCTGACCACGCTTGGCCTTTTCCTGACGGCGGCGCATCGACGCAAGAGAGCGTGCACGCTGTCCGTCATCGCCTCCCGTTGCCGCGGAAATCGTTAGTTTCGAACGGCGGCGGTCGTCACCAGCGCGCGGGCGCGTGGTCGGCGTCGGCGCCTGCTTGGGCCGTTTGACAGAGCGCAAGCCCTTGTTCGCGCGATCGTCTTCCGGTGCCGCAGGCTGTGCTTCGGGTTTGGGACGTGGCGACGGCGCGGTCTTGCGCTTGCCCATGTCATCCAGGCTACGCGGTTTGTTGCCGTTGGATGGAGCAGGTCTGCGCTGAGCTTCCCTGCCGGCTGCTGCCGCTTTTTGGGCATCAGCACCGGCTGGTTCGCGTTGCTCGGCGTCACCGGGAGCTTCAGCACTTGCTGGCTCCGCCTTGGCCTTTTCCTCGGCATGACGCGCTTCTTCAGCTTCGCGCTGTGCACGCTCTTGCGCCTCTACCTTGGCACGTTCTTCTTCTTCCGCCTGGCGCTGCGCAGCTTCCACTGCCCTGCGCTTTTCGTCCTCTTCGCGCTGCTTGCGCTCGACAACTTCCCGTTCCTTGGCCATCTGAAGCGCAGCAGCACGGGCCGCAGCTTCTTCCTTGGTCAAGGTGCGCAGCACGTTGCCGTTACCCTTCTGGCGCTGACCAGAGGCAGCGCGGCGGGCCTGCTTGGCTGCCTGCGGGTCGGGTTGTTGCGGCTTGCGCGGAGCTTCGGAGGGTTTTTCAAGACGCTGTGTCGTCGGCGCGGGCGCTTCCGGTTTCGGGTCCTGACCCGGAATTACAACACGGCGCTTCTTCTTCTCCACGACGACGGCCTTCGACCGGCCATGCGAAAAAGATTGCCGAACAGTTCCCTGATCGCCGCCCCCACGCTTAAGGCCAAGAGTCTTGCCACGCTCAACGCTGATAGTTTTGTCGCCCGGATTTTTCGTATCGCTCATATTGCCTTCAGTCCTGCGCAACCGCCCTGCTATGCGTTGCTCTGTTCGTCGCTTGCTGCGGAATACCCGCGAAAACGCTCCATGTCACGCACTCGTGCCAGAAAGTTTTCACTCGCTTGTCCCGCAAGCAGTGCAGCATGTATCACATTTGACCGGCCCAATGCCAAATCCAATTGGGTCGAATCGAACAAACGGACGATTTGGCATCCGTTTGCCAGTTCTTCTCTGCCAGCAGCTACTGCCGCCAGCTTGCGTATTCCATCCCCGGCAGCATCCGAGGCATGGATCAGCCCAACAACGGCGTCGCGCCGCAAGGCTGCTTCAACCTTTGCGTAGCCAGTGACGAGTTCGCCGGCCTTGCGCGTCATGGAAAGCGCCTGTAGCGCCACCCTTTGCAGAAGCGCATCCACGCGATCCGCCAGTCCGGTTTCGATCAGGGCCTCACTCTTGAACCCCCGGCCGAACACCTTCTTCCGGCTTTTCTCGGCAGCAGCGACACTTTCCATTGTCGCCGTTACCCAAACACCGCGTCCCGGGAGCGTCCGCTTCAGGTCCGGAACCACCTGCCCTTCGGGGTCAAGCACGAACCGGATCAGCGAACTAACGGGTTGAACCTCCCTTGTCACGGCACATTGCCGCTCGGTGGGTTCATTCTTCCTCGGCACGCAGCCACTCCTTCAGATCAATCGACCGTTGTCCGATTTCGTTCAACTAACAGCCGATCGACACAAATTCCCAAAAAAGGCGCAGTCGTTATCAGCCGTTCAGAATAGCGCCGCTCGGTGCTTCTTCTTCTGGCAACTCGACGACCTCTTCCACTTCCTCTTCGATTTCTTCCGCTTCGGCTGCCATCGCTGCGAGCTCTTCCTCGGTAATCCAGCCAGCTGCAAGACGCGCCGCCATTACCATGTTTTCAGCATCAACGCGAGACACGTCTGAACCGGACAACGCTCCTTCGAAACGTTTGGTTTCGCCATCCTTGCGCTCTGTCCAGCCGACAAGGTCGTCTGCCGCACAACCGGCGAGGTCTTCCATCGACTTGATGTCTTCCTTGCCGAGGGCGACCAGCATCGCTGTCGTAAGACCGTCAATCGAACGGAGTTCGTCTGACACTCCCAGTTCGATCCGCTCCTCATCTAGCTTGGCTTCCAATTCGCCGAGATAGTCGCGCGCACGCGCCTGGATCTCAACGGCAGTATCATCGTCGAAACCCTCGATCATGGAAATTTCCTCAATCTCCACGTAGGCGACTTCTTCAACGGACGTGAAGCCTTCGGTTGCCAGCAACTGGCCAACCATCTCGTCCACGTTGAGCGCTTCCATGAAGAGCTGTGAGCGTTCGAGGAATTCTTTCTGGCGCCGGTCCGACTCTTCCTGCTCGGTCATGATATCGATCGCCCAACCCGTCAACTGGGAGGCGAGACGCACATTTTGACCACGGCGACCGATCGCAAGCGACAATTGGTCATCGGGTACGACAACTTCAATACGCTCGGCGTCTTCATCCAGAACAACCTTTGCGACTTCCGCCGGCTGAAGTGCATTGACGATGAAGGTCGCTGCTTCGTCGTTCCAGGGAATGATATCGATTTTCTCACCCTGCAGCTCACCGACAACCGCCTGAACGCGGCTACCGCGCATACCGACACAGGCCCCGACAGGGTCGATGGAAGAGTCCTTCGAAATCACCGCGATCTTCGCGCGTGACCCTGGATCGCGGGCAACCGACTTGATCTCGATAACGCCGTCATAAATTTCCGGCACTTCCTGTGCAAACAGCTTTGCCATGAATTGCGGGTGGGTGCGGGAGAGGAATATCTGCGGTCCACGCTGTTCGCGGCGCACATCATAAATGAATGCGCGAATGCGATCACCGGTCCGGAAGATCTCACGCGGGATCAGTTCATCCCGGCGCACGATGCCTTCGCCACGGCCCAGATCGACAATGACATTGCCGTATTCAGCACGTTTCACAACACCGTTGATGACGTCACCGACGCGGTCCTTGAATTCATCGAACTGACGGTCGCGCTCGGCCTCGCGCACTTTCTGAACAATCACCTGTTTGGCGGATTGTGCGGCAATACGACCAAAATCGAGCGGTGGCAGCGGTTCGGCGATGAAATCGCCAAGACTGGCTTCCGGGTTCCGTACCAGTGCATCGGCGAGAGAAATATCGGTCGACACATTTTCAACCGCTTCAACAACCTGCAAAAGGCGCTGCAAACGGATCTCACCGGTCTTCGGATTGATCTCAGCGCGCACTTCGGTTTCCGTGCCGTAGCGGGAGCGGGCTGCCTTCTGGATCGCATCTTCCATCGCGTTGATCACGATCATCCGGTCGATCGACTTCTCCCGGGCAACCGCATCAGCAATTTGCAGCAGTTCCAGCCGGTTCGCGCTGATTGCCATATTCCACTCCTCTTGCGCCAGGTTCGTGCCTTGGTCTTTTTGGCGCATTTCTTTTCGCCGCTAAGCCGGATGCCTAGTTGGGCGCGTTGTCCTGTGTCAGGTCATCTTCCTGGCCTCGGGCTGCAAGCGCAGCCTTTTCCGCCTGAAGAGCCGCGGTAATCAATTCGTCGGTGAGAACAAGCTTGGCCTCTCCGATGTTCTCCAATGGCAGAGACACCGTTTCGTCCTCACCTTCGCGCGCGTCGGGCAGGCGAACTTTCGCCGCGCCGGCAGCAGCGCCGAGCAAGGTTCCCCGGAATCGCTTCCGGCCATCAAGCATGACGGCCATTTCCACTTTCAACTCATGTCCGGACCAGCGATCAAAATCACCAGCACGCACGAGCGGGCGGTCAATTCCAGGAGAAGAAACTTCCAGATGATAGGCCCGATTGATCGGGTCCTCGACGTCAAGTGCAGGGGACACGGCACGGCTGACTGATTCACAATCCTCAACCGTCATCGTGCCATCCGGGCGTTCAGCCATGATCTGAAGCGTGCAGCCATTGGCCGCGCTGATCTTGGTGCGCACAAGACGAAAGCCGAGATCCTCGATCACCGGCTCAACAATTGCGGCAACACGGGCATCAAGGCCCTGCTCCGTAACAATTCTCGGTTCGTGTGCGCTCACACTTGGCTCCTGTCAAAACCGTTTCCGGTCATTAGCATCAGATGCGCCGTTCATCGGTCTACATAAGGCTATCCTGCTTGGTTCGTACGTTCCCGGCCTGTGCTTAAGCAAAAAAGAGCGGGTCCCCGGCGGGCCCACTCTCAAAACGCTCTGATTAAGCCGTTTGAGGTGAAACACGGGCTGTATAACGCCAAAGGCAGTCTGAAAGCAAGTCTCCTGCATCGAATCCGCAAAAGAACTTTTCCGGTCTCTGGACGCGGGCAGTTTCCCGGGAGTTTTCGCGTTGCGTCAGGTGCGCAGGAAAGTCAGATAGCGCCCTGCACGGCCCTCGCGGATCGCCTTGGCTTCATACCGGGTTCCCGGCCAGTCATGCCAGGGCGTTTTCCAGTCGGCTGCGGTCTCGGCACGCCAATCGAAAGCATGGTGGTCCCGGCAGTGGCGCAAGGTCCAGTCGATATAGGTGTCAATGTCACTGGCAAAGCGGAATTCACTTCCATGTTTCAACACGCGAGCGTAGCGGTCCAGATTCTGCGGGTTGATGAATCTGCGCTTCCAGTGCCGCTTTTTTGGCCAGGGATCCGGGTAAAGCTGATAGGCCAGGTCCAGCGACGACCGAGGGAGCCAATCCAACACATTGACGGCATCGTCATCATAAAGCCTGACGTTTTGCAGACCTTCCTCGACCACCGCAACAACCGCTTTTGCCATGCTGCCGACAAACGGCTCGATACCGATAAACCCCGTTTCGGGGCTGGTGCGCGCCCTGTGCAGCAAATGCTCTCCGCCGCCGAAACCTACTTCGAGGCAGGTATCCTTTACATCTGCCTCAAACAGATCCCTGAGATCTGCAGGAGCAGAACGGTCCAGATCGAGGATCAGGCGCGGCAGCTCATTTTCCATAAGCGCCTCGCGGCGCGGGCTCAACGGCTTGCCCTTGCGGCGGCCGAAAAAAGAACCTTCGTAGCGGTCGGTCATCTCAATACAAGCTGTATCTTAAAGCAGCAGATCGCCGGCACGAAACCGGCGATCTGATTGTTCGGGATCTCGATGCGTCTTGAAGGGATTTACCCAGCAAGCGGACGCAGAGTGTCAACAAGATCCGTTTTTTCCCAAGAGAACCCACCGTCGGCATCCGGTTGACGGCCAAAATGGCCGTAAGCAGCAGTGCGCTCATAAATCGGTTTGTTGAGGTTCAGATGCTCTCGAATACCACGCGGACTCAAACCCATGACATCGCGAAGCGTTGACTCAAGTCTGGCTTCGTCGCAGCGGCCCGTTCCGTGCAGATCGACATAGACCGAAAGCGGTTCGGACACGCCAATCGCGTAGGACAACTGAATGGTGCAACGGTCAGCCAGATCCGCAGCGACAACATTTTTCGCAAGGTATCGCGCAGCATAGGCTGCAGACCGGTCAACCTTTGTCGGGTCCTTGCCGGAAAAGGCACCGCCGCCATGCGGTGCAGCGCCACCATACGTGTCGACGATGATCTTGCGGCCGGTAAGTCCGGCATCACCATCGGGGCCGCCAATGACGAAAGCGCCCGTCGGGTTCACGTGCCAGGCAGTTTCACCGGTGATCCAGCCATCTGGAAGCGCTGTGCGAATATAGGGCTCAACAATCCTGCGAACATCTTCAGATGTCAGCGCGGGATCCAGGTGCTGTGTCGACAGAACAATCGATGTTGCCGCAACAGGGACACCGTTCTCGTAGCGAACCGTTACCTGACTTTTTGCGTCCGGGCCGAGAACCGGCTCCTTGCCGGACTTTCGTGCATCAGCCAGAAGACTCAAGATTCTGTGGGAGTAGAGGATCGGAGCCGGCATCAGTTCTTCGGTCTCGCGGCAAGCGTACCCGAACATGATGCCCTGGTCGCCAGCGCCCTCATCCTTGTTGCCACCAGCATCAACGCCCTGCGCGATGTGCGCCGATTGCGCATGGAGATGAACCGCGACATCGCAGTTCTCCCAATGGAAGCCATCCTGCTCATATCCGATATCCTTGACGGCCATACGGGCAAGATGAGCGATGTAATCGTTGGTAATGCTTGCCGGGCCGCGCGTCTCACCGGCAACCACGATGCGATTGGTGGTTGCCAGGGTTTCACAGGCAACGCGCGCTTCAGGCATTTCCTTGAGATAAGCGTCAACAACTGCATCTGAAATGCGGTCGCAGACTTTGTCCGGATGTCCTTCGGACACGGATTCAGATGTAAACAGGTAATTCTGACGTGCCATTGGCGATCGTCCTTCTGGGAATGAATATAGCTGAAGCGGCAAATGACATCGCCGCTTCAGGTGCATCAATCTTAGAAGTTTTTCGCTGCGTCAAGCGTATTGTGCAAAATTCTCAGTCGTCACCGCCAAGAGAACGCACAAGATCGACGATCCGGCGTCGCACCTTGGGATCTTCAATACGTACAAAAGCTTTGTTCAGTGACAGACCTTCGGACGACGACAGGAAATCAACCACATAGGATGTGGGCTGCGTCTCTCCAAAGCCTTCCGCTTCCTCAGGTGTCCCCGGTGCATCCTCGAAGAAGAAGGAAACCGGCACTTTCAGAACAGTCGCAATGTGCTGCAGGCGGCTGGCGCCAATACGGTTCGTGCCTTTTTCGTATTTTTGTATTTGCTGGAAGGTGATGCCTAGGCTTTCACCCAGTTTTTCCTGACTCATGCCGAGCATCATCCGCCTGAGGCGAACACGGCTGCCGACGTGTATGTCAATTGGATTTGGTGATTTCTTACTGGGCATTTACGTCGCTCTTTCTTTTTCTCTTGGCGAATGTCCGCTCGTTTTCGTCTGTACAAGCATCTCCAAGTCCTCCCACGAGACCCAAGAGAATAAAGCGAGCCCGCAACCCCTCACTTGCACATGAATCAACCTTCAATCGGCGATTTCACGGTTGTATCACACTTTAATCACTCAACTCAAACAAAAAAAATCAATTTTTACGCGAGTAGCGGTTGTATTTTGAAGTACCCGCAAATACCACAAGTGTTATTGAAATAAACAACACTGGAAGATCGCCAAAACTGCCGTAGAGGGTTTTGCCAAAACTCTGTGGAAGCTTTGCATCGACAACACCTCGCTCGAATATTACCAACTCGTTAACAACAGCCCCCCTGCCATCAACAACCGCCGAAATACCCGTATTTGCGGCTCTTACAAGGGGAAGTCCCGTTTCGACGGCTCTCATGCGCGCCTGGGCAAAATGCTGGTAAGGACCTGGTGTCCGACCAAACCAGGCGTCGTTGGTCACATTCAAGAGGAAGGACGGTTCTGCGGATTCCCCCGCGCCAACCCCCGGAAAAATCGCTTCATAGCAAATCAGGGGTAGAAAACTGAAACTATCGGAAGTGGACAGTACACGCTGCTGATAGCCGGCTTGGAAACCATCCATCGGACCTGCAAGATTGGTAATTCCGATTCTTTCCAGCAAAGGTTTGAGCGGGACAAATTCCCCAAATGGAACCAACCGGACCTTGTCGTAAAGGCCTTTTACCGTGCCGTCGCCAGCTACGACAAAGACGCTATTGAAGTATTCAATGCCTTTGTCCCCTGTCTCTGCCCGAACGGCGCCGGTTACAAGTTCCGTGTTCTCACCAAGCGCCAGACCGATGCGAAAGAGAGCACCCGGTTCCTGCGTCAGGAGAAAGGGAAGGGCCGATTCGGGCCAGACGACCAGTCGCTGCTGACCGACCCGGGCGTCACCGCCAAGCGGCGCTTCGGTCATGTCCAGATAGGTTTGAAAAATCTCTTCCTTGAGGTCCGGTCGCCACTTGTCCTTCTGATCGATCGCGGGCTGTACTATCCGGATATCAAGCGCGGTGTTCTGCGGCTCAACCGACCAGACCCGCAGCGACCCATAGACCATGACGACAACAAAAGCCGCTGAAGCAACCAGGATGGCATTGATGCGCTTGTGAAACGGTTTTGCATCGGCAAGCATTGCAGGAGCGGCGCCAATTGCGATGACCAGAAAGGTCAACCCGTAGATGCCGAACAGACTTGCGACCTGAACAAGTACCAGATAGTCCGAAACGCCATAGCCAAATGCATTCCACGGAAATCCCGTCAGAAAATGGCCACGACCCCAGTCTGCCAGTGTCAGACAGGCTGCGAGTAACAGTATGCGGCTGAACCGATCGCTCCAGAAAACAGCAGCAAGGGCGACACCTGCGGCCGTGAAAAGCGCAAGTCCGGCCGGCATCGCAACGACGGCGAAAGGCATGAGCCAGGCAAAACGATCGGCTTCCACGAGAAAGGCAGCGCCGATCCACCAAAGGCCGGACAGGAAATAACCAAAGCCAAACAACCAGCCCAGCGCGAACCCGGCCCGTGCTCTTGCCCGCCTTTGCCCGCTTCCCGGTTCCAGCGCACCGTCCAGCATCCACACCAGGCCCGGTAAGGTGATCAGCAACACGGGGGAAACATCGTAGGGTGGCAGGGCGAAAGCTGTGAGCGCACCGCAAATCAGGCAAAGGAAACGTCGCGGCCATCCCCAAGCCAGCAAAAACGTGTTTGGAAAGACAGACAGTTTTTGCGCTAACCAGTTCATTGATACCGATCCCCAAGCCAGGCATGGAGATTTGTCGGCTCAGTGCGGACCGGTCAAGCGCTAATATCCCGCGGGCTGACCTGTGCTATCGGAAATTGTCTTTGCTCAGGTGCTGCTGTCGGGGGATGCCGACCGCTCTGACACCGCCTCGGCACTCGTTCCCGCTGATGCTTCGCCCTGAATCGCACCCGTTTTTTTCGGCCTCCGCCTCAGGTCCTGAGGTCTCGGCTCGGCGCGCCTTCGCCGGATCTTCAGGCGCTTGATGCGTCTGGGATCCGCGTCCATAACCTCGAATTCGAAACCAGGAACTTCGCCGGGCACGAACAAGAGTTCCCCGCGTACCGGAACCCGTCCGATTGTGACATAGAGCAGGCCTCCGAGCGTATCGACATCTTCGGAAATTTCACCGTCGTTCAGATGTGTTCCAAGAGCCTTGTCGAGGTCTTCCAGCGGCAATCTGGGATCGGCGATCCAGACGCCTTCTTCTGCGGAGGCAAGCATGGCCTCCTCGTCTTCATCATGTTCGTCTTCAATATCGCCGACGACTTCCTCTACGAGGTCCTCCAGCGAAACGAGGCCGTCGGTACCGCCATACTCGTCGATAACAACCGCCATCTGGATACGGCCTGCCTGCATTTTCGCCATCAGATCGGTTGCCGGCATTGATGGCGGAACAAACAGGAGGTTCCTCAACAGATCCGTTTCCTTCAGCGTGACCGACAGGTCGACGCAGGACAGATCCAGGTCCGGTGCATTGTGGCCCTTACGGGCCGAGCCGTTTTCAAGAGGCGCGAATTCCATTTCCCTGGCGCTGCCATTTTCCACAGCAGTTGCAACGCGTCTGCTTGCTCCCCGCTCGGCAATAAACGCCATAAGGTCCTTGATGTGAACCATGCCGCGGGGATCGTCCAGCGTTTCCTCATAGACCGGCATGCGCGAGTGGCCACTCTTTTGAAAGAGCTCCATCAGTCTGCTGAGGCTGGTGTCAAGATCTACCGCATCGATATCGGCACGCGGGATCATGACATCGTCGACCCGCAACTCGCGCAATCGCAAGATGTTGCCGAGCAAAAGGCGTTCTTCCGGAGAGAAGGCAGCGTCGCCGCTTCCTTCGCGCGCCAACTCGTCCTGGAGGTTTTCGCGAAGGCTCGAGGACTGGCGCCCCAAGCGCAAAACGCGTTTGAATTTGTCGAGAAAGGCCGCAGTCCGCTGCGGCTTTGTCTGTTGCGGATCTTCTCCATCAGGAGATTGTCCGGCCTCGGTGGCCTTGGGCTCGCCCGCCGGACTTTGCGGTTCAACTGCGCTCATCATCTATCAATACAAGAACTTTATGCCCCATGATGCCATCTATTCACCGTCTCCCACAAGAGGGCTGTCGGCGTAAGGGTCATCAATGTCTATCGACGCCAGAATGGTCTTTTCAAGACTTTCCATCAATTCGGCTTCGTCACTTTCCTGATGATCATAGTCGAAAAGATGAAGCAAACCATGAACGGTCAAATGGGAAATGTGATCGGAGAATTCAACTCCCATCTCCTTTGCTTCGAGTGAAATGGTCTCGTAGCCGAAAACGATATCGCCCAGAAGCGGCCCGTAGGCATCCCCTTTCGGATCACTGCCCGGGAACGACAGAACATTTGTCGGCTTGTCCTTGTTCCGCCATTGACCATTCAGTTTTCGGATCGCGGTATCGTCCGTGAAAAGCAGCGAGACTTCGGTGTGTTTCAATACCTGCAGGTTCGCACTTGCAAATGCCGCGCCTATCGCGCGCACGGCAAGCGGCTCAAGCTCTTCCTTCGTGGGCCAATCACCGGCCTCTATCGACAGGTCGACTTGAAATCCCTCGGGCAGCACCTCTGTCATTTCGGCTCAGCCATTTCAGGATGCTGCCACCTTGGGTGATCGGGATGTCGTCTTGTCGCTTCCGGTTTCGCGCCGGCGATCCGCGTATTGCCGCTCACGGGCCTGGGATTCCTCGCGCGACGCGTTGTCGTAGGCTGTCACGATCCTGCCGACGAGTTCGTGACGGACAACATCCGTTTCGTTGAAGCGGATATGGGAGACTGCCTGAATATCGGTCAACAGGCCTAGTGCCTCCCGAAGACCCGATTTCTGGCCGGCCGGAAGGTCGATCTGACTGGGATCGCCAGTGACAATCATTTTCGAACCTTCGCCAAGGCGGGTCAGAAACATCTTCATCTGCATCGACGTCGTGTTCTGGGCCTCGTCCAGCAGAACGACAGCGTTCGACAAAGTCCGTCCGCGCATGAATGCGAGCGGCGCGACTTCGATCATGCCGGACTGGAGTCCACGGTCGACCTTTTCCGCAGGCATCATCTCGTAAAGTGCATCGTAGATCGGCCGCAGGTACGGATCGACCTTGTCTTTCATTTCGCCAGGAAGGAACCCAAGACGCTCGCCAGCTTCCACTGCCGGGCGGGACAGGATCAGACGCGCAACGTCACCACGCTCCAGCAGGGCTGCAGCATAGGCAACAGCAAGGAAGGTCTTGCCGGTTCCGGCAGGGCCGGTGCCGAAAATAAGGTCGGCCCGGTCCATCGAGCGGATATAGGCATCCTGTGTCGGGGTCCGAGCCACGATCGTCTTGCGCCGGGTGGCGATCTGGGCAAAGGCAAGCCGCGACTTCGGCTCAAGGGTTGGCAACGGCAGCTGCGCCTCGGCGGCGGCGGCCATCCGAAGAGCACCGTCCACGTCGCCAGGATGAATTTCCTGACCCTGCAAGAGCCGTTGATACAACGCCTCGAGTGCGGTACGCGCCTGGGCGCAGCCAGCCTGGGAACCTTTCAGTGTTACCTGATTGCCCCTGGCGATGGCGTCGACGCCGACCCGCTGTTCGATCAGCGCGAGATTCTGGTCGAACTGACCGAACAGATCCCCAATCAGACGGTTGTCTTCAAACGCAAGCACGATGTGCGTCGCGTCGGACGCCGAACCGGAGGATGCAGCTTGATCCGTTTGCTTGCGGGAAGAAGAGCTGTCGCGCGTCAAATGACGTCTCCTTTAGAGCGTAGCCGGGGTAAACCGGGATTCGCATGATCATCTTGCCCGGCAATCAATTGCCCGAACAGCGAATTAGATCCGATCTCAACGATTTCCACCGCTTGTATGCTGCCGATCAGGTCTTCCGCTGCATCCAGCTGTACCGGCTGCAGCCAGGGAGATTTGCCGACAATCTGGCCTGGATTGCGTCCCTTCTTTTCGAGAAGGACATCGCAGACCATTCCGCGACGCGATGCGTTGAAGGCTTTCTGCTGCCCGGATATCAGCGCCTGAAGTTCGGCGAGCCGTGCAGATTTCACGTCTTCGGGCACCTGATTGTCCATCGTTGCTCCCGGTGTTCCAGGACGTTGGCTGTACTTGAACGAAAATGCAGAGCCGTACTCGACGCGGCGGATCAGATCCATTGTGTCTGCGAAGTCCTGATCCGTTTCGTCCGGGAAACCGACGATGAAATCGCCCGAAAGTGCGATGTCCGGAGCGGCTTCGCGAATTCGGTCGATCAGCCGGAAATACTCGTCTCTGGTATGACGGCGGTTCATGGATTTCAGGATCTTGTCGGAGCCGGACTGTACGGGAAGATGCAGATAGGGCATCAGGCTTTTCAGATCCCGATGCGCCAGGATGAGATCATCATCCATGTCCCGTGGGTGGCTCGTGGTGTAGCGAAGCCGGTCCAGGCCGTCAATATCCGCAAGCCGGCGCAACAAACGACCAAGTCCCCAGATCGATCCGTCCTTTGCCTCACCGTGATAGGCGTTCACATTCTGGCCCAGCAAGGTGACCTCGCGCACGCCCGCTGCCGCCATGCGTTCGGCTTCAGCGACAATCTGCTCGACGGATCGTGAAACTTCAGCGCCTCTGGTGTAGGGCACCACACAGAAGGTACAGAACTTGTCGCATCCCTCCTGCACCGTCAAAAAAGCCGCGGGCGGGCGTTTCATGACCGGTCTTTCGGCGCGCGCCGACAGGTGATCGAACTTCGCATCGATATCGAATTCGGTTTCCACAACCTTGTTGCCGTTTCGCACCTTCGACAGGAGACCGGGAAGCTGATGGTAGCTCTGCGGCCCGACCACCAGATCGACGATCGGAGCGCGCCGGGATATTTCCTCGCCTTCAGCCTGCGCCACGCATCCGGCGACACCGACCATCATGTCCTTGCCGTGCCGGGCGCGTTCCTGCTTCACTTTCCGGATCCGGCCCAGTTCCGAATAGACCTTTTCGGCAGCCTTTTCGCGGATGTGACACGTGTTGAGGATGACGAGGTCCGCGTCTTCCATGTCGTCCGTCGCCTCAAATCCTTCAGGCGCCAGCACGTCGGTCATCCGCTCACTGTCATAAACATTCATCTGACAGCCGTAGGTTCGCACAAACACCTTTCGTGTGTTCGTGCCCTTCACTGTCTGGTCTTGTGCGGGGGAAACGGCGGAAGGTGTCGTTTCTTGTTCTGCTTCCGGACGGCTTGTCATTCGCTCCTCGTGGCCTTGATCAGTCGGCCGACATGTCTTGATGGCAGGTGCCCGGACTTGCTCCGGTATAGCGGGCGATCGGAAAATTTCCGTTCGCTTCGTCCCTCAGACAGTCACTGCTGCGGACGGCACTCAAAATCAGGCGCCAGCTTTAGCGGGTTTTTCGTCGTTTGAGAAGAACTCGCGGGGTCCGATTTCGCCAGAATCTGTACTCTCGACCGGTTTTTGCAGCAAAGAAGAGATCGTCATCGCGCGAACTTCATTTTCCAGACGCTGTGTGAGTTCCTTGCGATCCGTCGTTTTGCCAACAAGAACCGGTTCTCCCCAGGACACGATAACATCCAGAGCACCTCGCGAGAATATTCCCCAAAGATGGCCGGGAAGTTCCATATCCCCGTACCAGGCCACGTGCGGCCGGTGTGCCCGGCCCATCGGAAGTCCGTAAAAGCCCTGGTAGGCAATCGAAAGAGGCTGGACCCAAACGTTGGTTTCGTCGTCTCCAATTGCTCGCGTGGCTGCGCCCAGCAAAGCGGAGCGGAAAGGAAGCACGCAATTGCCGTCGTTCGACGTTCCCTCCGCGAACAGAACCATCGCGTCGCCTTCCGCCATGCGTTCGGCGATCACGTCCGCAACCTGGCCCGTCTCGCTCCGTCGCGTGCGATTGACGAAAACGGTCTGTTGAAGCTTTGCGAGCAGACCGAAGATCGGCCAGCCGGACACTTCCGACTTTGCGATGAAGGAAAGGGGGATCAGGGAACCGACAACGGCAATATCAACCCACGAAGCGTGATTTGCCGTGATGAGCAGCGGACGGTCCGTCGAGGGAACACCGATCTGCCTGATCTTGATCCCGACCAGGCGCGTGGCGATCCGGTGCCAGATCTGGGGAAGTTTTTTCCGGGCGCGAAGCTTGAGCTTCAGCGATATCCACTGCAGCGGGATCAGGACCAGCGAGACGAGCGTCAGAACGAAAATTGTCCAGGCGGCCTTGACTTCAGCCATCACCTTTTTCACCTTTTGAAGCCTCCAGCGGAACACCATAGAGTTCCAGCCGGTGATCGACCAGCTTGTAACCGAGCTTCTTGGCGATGAATTCCTGCAGCGCCTCGATTTCCTCGCTCCGGAATTCAATCACCCGACCGCTGCGCAGATCGATCAGATGGTCGTGATGCTCGTCCGGCACCGTCTCGTAGCGTGACCGACCGTCCCGGAAGTCGTGTCGTTCGATCATTCCGGCATCTTCGAAAAGCTTGACGGTGCGATAGACGGTCGAAATGGATATTCCCTTGTCGATCGCGACAGACCGGCGGTAGAGTTCCTCGACATCAGGGTGGTCGTCGGAAGCTTCCTCGATCACCGTAGCTATGATGCGGCGCTGCTCGGTCATGCGCATACCCTTTGCCACGCACATTTCCGCCAGCGTTGTTTGCCGCTCATCCGTCATTGGTTCGTCGCCTGCTGATTGACCGGAATTTTCGTAATACAGCGCTTAGCGAAGATCGATGCGCATGACAAGCGCCGTACCGTCACCGCCACTCTCGCTGTAATAACCTTTTCTCTGGCCAACCTGCTTGAAGCCGAGGCTGCGATAGAGCAGCAATGCAGCGTTGTTCGCCGCGTCCACTTCCAAAAACAGATGGCTGCAGCGTTCGCCATAAAGCCTGAACAGGCCGGCTTCCATCAGTTTTTTGCCGATGCCCCGCCCGCGCTGTCTTGGATGCACGGCAATTGTGATTACCTCTGCTTCATCGGCCACCGTGCGCAAAATGAGAAATCCCAGCGGAGCGCGCGTTCCGTATGGACTGGCACGGCGTGCGACCAGGATCGCGACACCCTCCTGCGCCTTCATGCGCGCAAGTTCTTCGGAATTCCACTTGTTCGGAAACGAGGCAGCGTGGATATCGGCTATCTTCGGCAGGTCCTCGTCCAGCGCTTCTTCCACAACCGGCGGCTGGGCCCAGAACCACCAGAAACTCATTGCCGTTCAATCCTTCCTCTGGTCTGCGGCGTCGCATCGGGTGGTCGCAGATATAGCGGTGACGGTGTGGAAACGACCGGATCAGCAACAAGGCCGAGTTCGGCAACCTCCCGTATCGCCGCAAATTCCATCCTCGAGATGATCTGATCCTGCGGCAGATCCAGCGCCTGAGCGATTTTTTCTGCGGCCGACCCTGCCAATCTTATGCTCCGTGGCAGTGTTGCCGCAAGATCGTCAAGTGTCCGCACGGCAGCCTCGCCAGACTTGTCCCCTAAAGACGTAAATTCCTGACAGTATACCTCGTTTCCCTTGCCAGTCAGCGCCACGAGCAGCGGCGCACCGTTATCCGCCGGCGCGTTGGAACGCGCAATTGCGGCAAGTGTGGTGATGCCCACGACCGGCTTGCCGAGGACGAGACCGAATCCTCGGGCGACAGCAAGCCCGACACGCAGTCCCGTGAAACTGCCCGGCCCGACCGTGACGGCCACACGATCCAGATCGGAAAAGGCTGTGGACGTTTCCGCCATGACCTCGCCGATCATGTCCATCAGCACCTCGGCATGCCCGCGACCGATTTCCTCATTACAGGCTTCGAAACACGCAGTTTCTGCACCGTTGTCGAGAACTGCGGCAGCGCAATTGGCGAGTGCTGTATCGATGGCAAGAACACGCATGTCGGCCTGGCTCAAGGGTTTTTGTCCTTCTTGCCACTACCGCGGCGAGGCGCTCGAGTCGAGCCGAGCTTTGGACCTAAGTCCAATTGAGGGCTTGCGTTCCGGAAAGAATGCGGTATCGGAATGCAAAAGGCCCGGCATGAAGGCCGAGCCTTTGAAAAAACCGGGAAAATCCAATCAGATCGGCCGGACTTCCTCGACTTCCGGTACAAAGTGGCGCAACAGATTTTGAATTCCGTGCTGCAGCGTTGCCGTCGAGGACGGGCATCCCGCACACGCGCCGCGCATCGACAGATACACGATCCCTTCCTTGAAGCCCTTGAAGGTAATGTCTCCCCCATCCTGGGCAACGGCCGGGCGAACACGTGTTTCAAGAAGCTCCTTGATCGTGTTTACGGTCTCTTCGGCACCTTCATCGAAAAACTCGCCTTCCTCGATGTCTTCCACCTGACCGGCGGCCATGACAGGTTGCCCCGACATGAATTGCTCCATGATGACGCCAAGAATGGCGGGCTTCATGTGCTGCCAGTCCGTGTCGTCTTTCGTTACCGTCACGAAGTCGTGGCCGAAAAACACCGCGGCTACGCCCGGTACATCGAAGAGCCTTTCCGCGAGCGGAGACACTCCGGCATCTGCCCTGGTGCGGAAGTCATAAGTGCCTTCCGGCAGGACGACCCGTCCTGGCAGGAATTTCAATGTGGCCGGATTTGGAGTTGCTTCGGTTTGAATGAACATGATCTTTGTCCTTGCGTTTGATCAACGCGTCCAAGGTCTGGTGTCCTGCGCCTCTCGTCCATCGCAAAACACCGATGGATTGTTGTAACCCATCTGGCAGCAGTTTGGAATAGTTAAAAACTAGATAGGTCCTGATCCTTCCAGATCAAGTTCCTACAGTGATTTCACTTCGTTCATGGCGCCCAAACTAGGCAAGAGCGGCGATCGAGTCGTCGTCCAGATTGCCCGGTACGATGGTCACCGGGATCGGAAACGTGCCGGCTGCCTTGCCCGCAATGGAAGACACCAGTGGTCCGGGACCTTCCGACCCTGTGCTGGCTGCCAGTACAAGGATTGCGATGTCGGCATCCGCCTCGATCAATTCCAGAATTTCTTCCGAATTGGTGCCTTCGCGAACAACTGTTTCCGGTTCCGTTCTGGCCACCGACCTGACGCGCTCGGCAGCCTTTGCAAGCGTTGATTCCGCTTCTTCCAGCGCTTCAGCCCGCATGATGTCCTCGACACCGAGCCAGTGCTGGAAGTCGCCCGGCGCAATCATGAACACGAGCGTGACCACCCCACCGGTTCGCGCTGCACGCTTTGCGGCATAGACAATTGCCCTGTCGCATTCGGGCGTCTCGTCGACCACGACCAGAAATTTCCGGCGATGGCCTTCCTCGTTACTTTTCCGTATCGCTACCATAAACGCATGCTGCCATCGGTGCGCGCGCATCGCAAGCGGCGAAATCGTCGCTTGCGTCAACCCTGGCGTTACAGAATAAACTTCGACAGATCGACGTTCTTTGCCAGGTCGCCGATGTTTTCCTTCACGAATTCCGCCGTTATCTCAATAGCTTCTCCCGATCTGTCGGGGGCCGTAAAGGAAATTTCGTCAAGTATCCGCTCCATGACGGTCTGGAGACGACGCGCGCCGATGTTTTCAACAGATGCATTGAGATCAACCGCGACGGATGCAATTTCCTCAATCGCCTCTTCGGTGAAAGCGAGCGTGACTTCTTCCGTCTCCATCAAGGCAACATACTGCTTGATCAGGCTGGCCTCGGGCTCCGTCAGGATTGCGCGGAAGTCATCCTTGTCAAGCGCACGCAATTCAACCCGGATCGGCAGACGTCCCTGCAATTCCGGCAACAGGTCGGACGGCTTGGCGACATGGAAGGCACCGGACGCAATGAACAGGATATGGTCAGTCTTCACCGGGCCGTGTTTCGTGGAAACGACCGTTCCCTCGATCAGGGGCAGAAGATCCCGCTGAACACCTTCGCGCGACACATCCGCACCAGCTCGGCCTTCGCGCGCACATATCTTGTCGATCTCGTCCAGGAAAACGATGCCTGAATTTTCGACAAGCGCAATCGCTTCTTCAACGACCTTGTCTTCGTCAAGCAGCTTGTCGGATTCCTCATTGATCAGAAGTTCATAACTTTCGCGAACGGTCGTCCGCTTGGTCTTGGTCTGGCCACCGAACGCCTTGCCGAGAATATCCGACATGTTCATGACGCCGACGCTTGCGCCGGGCATCCCGGGCAATTCGAAACTCGGCATCTGAGCCTGGGCGCGGACCTCGACTTCGATTTCCTTGTCGTCCATTTCGCCGTCGCGCAGTTTCGTTCGGAAACTATCTCGGGTAGCCGGGCTCGCATTCGATCCAACCAGCGCATCCAGGACCCGCTCTTCGGCGAGGACATGGGCCTTGGCCTTCACTTCGTCGCGCTTTTTGTCCCGGATGAGGGTAATGCCCGCTTCAACAAGATCACGAACAATCTGTTCCACATCACGGCCAACATAGCCGACCTCGGTGAATTTCGTCGCTTCCACCTTGGAAAAAGGCGCGTTCGCAAGCTTGGCGAGACGACGCGAAATCTCTGTCTTGCCGACGCCGGTCGGTCCGATCATGAGAATATTCTTCGGCAGAACCTCTTCCCGCATCTGGCCCTGCAACTGTTGACGGCGCCAACGGTTGCGCAGGGCAATCGCCACCGCCCGCTTGGCATCCTTCTGGCCAACAATGTAGCGATCGAGTTCGGAAACGATCTCGCGCGGAGAAAAATCGGTCATTTTTTACGATACGCCTTCCGTATTCATGTGTTCCATAAGCAGGCTGTCATCCGTTTTACCCAGAAGATCCGGTATCTCCCGAAATCCGGCTTTACGATAAGCCTTTACCGCTCTCTGGTTGGCCGGGTCCGGATCGATGATGATCCGATCATAGCCGTCCTGGCGCAGTTTCCGGACGAACGCCTGCAATACTCTTGTTCCAATTCCCTTTGAAAGGTCTTCCTCATCGGCAATGGAGAGGTCAACCCCAACAGCTTCACGTGGCAGTAAATTGAGCCAGGGATAATCCTTGGCAAAGTCCGTTTCCAACTGGTCCTTTACGTACCAGACCTGAATGTAACCCTTGTCCAGGCCATCAAGTCGGAAGATGAAAGGCAGCGTTGTATCGCGCCCTTCGACCATCTCCCTGACATATCCGGTTTCCTCGATCGGTTCTCCCCACCATTTACGCCAATGCGGTCTTGCCATCCAGATTTCAAGTGTCGGCAAATCCTCATGGGTGACGGGACGAAACGTGATCATGGCCGGCTAGTCGGTCACTTCAAGCATTTCCAGGGTTACGCTTGAGTTGGTGTAAACGCAGATCTCGGCGGCAACAGCCATCGCCTTGCGGGCAATGGTTTCCGCGTCGAAATCGGTATCGGCGAGTGCCCTGCCCGCGGCCAGTGCATAGTTACCACCGGATCCGATACCCATTATGCCTCCTTCTGGCTCGAGTACATCACCTGTCCCGGTAAGAACCAGTGACACGTTCTTGTCGGCCACCAGCATCATCGCTTCAAGGCGTCGCAAGTACCGGTCTGTCCGCCAGTCCTTGGCGAGTTCGACACAGGCGCGCATCAGTTGTCCGGGATATTGTTCAAGCTTCGCTTCCAGGCGTTCGAACAAGGTGAAAGCGTCTGCGGTCGCACCGGCGAACCCGGCGATCACTTCACCCTTGGCCAGGGGTCTCACCTTTCGGGCGGAATGCTTGATCACGGTCTGTCCGAGGGATACCTGTCCGTCGCCTGCAATGACGACCCTGTCGCCCTTGCGTACCATCATGATCGTCGTCCCGTGCCATTGAGCCGGTTCGCGCGTTTCGCTCATTCATTCCTCTTGGGTTCTTGATTGCTGCTCGGTTTCATCAATGCTGCCGCCCTATGTAGGCGGCATTTCCGGCTTTTCCAAGCCATCAGTTTGCTGCGAGACGCATCACGACAATTCAAGCGTGACGTTTTCTAGTGCGACATCTCGATTCTCGCTGCGCGCAGAAGCGCCTCGACCAGTTTGTCGAGCTGCCCGCTGTCCCGTTCTTCAGCCAACTCGTCCCTGTCGTCGAATGAGGTCATTGCCTTTGGCACGGACACCATCTGCGGCAGCACCGGTGCACCCAATCCGACTTCCAGGATCGTTCGCATGCCGATCAGACCGCGCATGCCGCCAAATCCGCCCGGAGAGGCTGCGCCCAGTGCGAACACGCTGTTCCTGTAAGGCTCGCCCGGTTCCTTGACCCGGCTGATCCAGTCGAGCGTATTTTTCAGGAGGGGTGTCACGCCGGCATTGTATTCGGGACAAGACAGGAAAATTCCGTCATGCCCGACAAAGAGCCGCTGAAGCTTTTTGGCATTTTCGGGTACACCATTCGCTTCTTCCAGATCTCCGTCATAGATCGGCAAGGGGTAGTCTTTCAGCGAAAGATGCGTGACCTCGGCGTCCAGGATTGCAAGCCGCTTGGCGACGAGTGCAGCAAGTTTTCCGTTGTGGGAGCCGCTCCGCACGGACCCGGAACAAACAAGTATCTTTGGACTGCGCATCAACAGGCCCTTTCAGCCGTAAACAGGACAATTCGGTCTTATTGATATGGCAAAAGCCAACTCGTTTACCAGTGTTTCCGCCACAAGGACCAGCAGGCGGACACATTTGGCATGCCCGCCTCCCTCCGATCAGAACAGGCTTGCAATAAACCCCGGTATGCTCTTGACGGCATATGTCCAGTCGTCCTTTCGCCACCTGGACATTTCATAGGCCGAATCGCCAAGATCTTCTCCCATGTCGGCAAACAGTTTTGTCGGTCCCTGTTTCATGCGGTCGACCAGACGGCTCAAACGGGCGATGTCGATGTCGCCTGTCTGAATGAGGTGGACAGCTCCAAGGACCAGGGTCGTCATGCTGTCGACGCCCGAAGCGCCTAGGCCGATCGGGTCGCAGGCACGGATTACCTGAAAAACCTTGCTGTTCTTGACCGATCCGGGAGCGATTGCCTCGACGAGGCTCTGCAGACCCTCCACCATGCCGGCCCAGGGAATGGCCTTGCCCATGAAGTGCTTGTAAAGCTCAGAGGTGCCATAAAGATAGTCGCCCTGTTCGAACTTGTCCGCGACCTCGATCAGGGTAACAACCTGTCCCACAGCACCGACCTTGCTGCCAAGGCTCCCCAGGAACCTGCCAAATTTCGACGCCGGTGACCCGATCGCATCCAGGGCTCCGAACTGGCGCCCTTTCATTCCGGAAATGGCCTTCATCACGTCCCGCGCTTCGGAAACGGAAAAGCCCCACTTGCGCAATTGCGACCAGGCGGCAATGACCTTGCGTGCATCCTCGGCACGCCCGATCGTACCAAGAAACTTCTTCATGCCGGGGATGCTCTTGTCGATCAGCTCACGTCTGAACTCGTCAAAAGCATCACTATCACCGAGTTTGGCCGCTTCCTTGGCCAGCATTTTTTCCGCCGGGGTCAGGCGATCGTCGCGCATCGTATCATTGGCAACCGTGGATGGATGAGCTGCGGGCGGGATGCACATCCGTTGCCAGACCGAGGCCGAGTTCGGGTCGTTGAGCGCCTGAATGGTCCGGTTGCCCCGATCCACGCGGCCGTCGGGATAACGCAGCCGGACGACACTCGCCTGAAAGTCCTTGATTGTTCCTATGGTCTTCGAGCCGACCTTTCCGTCGACCGACAATTCCTTGCGTGAAGATCCCATGAGGGCGTTCAACCGGGTCTGAACCGTCTTGACATCCAACTGTTCATTCGTTCCGAACCGGCCTACGGAGCCGCCAATACCAATGCATGAATTGATCATTTGAAAATTGTCCAATCATTAAAAAACAATACCAAGCAACGCTTATTCACGAATACTGCTGAAAGGACCTGTGACTCACGTCACCGTGAATGCAAATGAGACTGCAATTCGCACGGAAGCAAAGGATTTCGACACGATGTCGGCGCTGCGGCAAACGGGAAAGCGTTCGCACAAACAACGGACTAAAGTGAAAAGGCAACCGATGTGAAGACCGGTCGCCATCAACATGATAATTCAGAAATGGATGTGCTCAGGCACCAGGGTACCGATGGGCACCGGCCTCAGTGCCCTTTGCGATAAACCCATACCCGTGCCGGCGGCAGGTTTTTCCAGACCCATTCGGAACTGTAGACCGATACCGCCCGGTTATCCGGTTTGATCGGCGCAACCAGTCCATAGGAGAACTGGATAAAGGGTGCGCCCGGCTTCAGCAGATGAAAAGCTTCGTCCAGCAAGGCCCGGCGGACCGGCTCCGATCTCGTGAGCAGCGGAAGCGACGAAACAATTCCATCCAGAGTGTGTTTGACCTGCGTCTCGCCGGTGAGGAACCCTTTCGGCTTGCGGAGGGTCTCTGTCAATGTGTAGGCATCGCCCTGCTGAATGGGCAACCCCGGATATCTGAGGCTCAAGAGCTCACAGAACTCTTCGCTGTACTCGATCAGGTTGAGGTGTTTGTGCGTGAAACCACGATCAATCAGTGCCTTCGTGACAACACCGGTTCCAGGACCCAGTTCGACAACCCGTGAGTGGGGTCGTGGTGTCAGGTATGACGCCATTTTGGTCGCCAGGTCGGATCCTGACGGTGAGACCGCACCGGTTCGCAGGGGATTTTGCGCCCAGGACCGGATGAACTTCATCTCATCCAGAACCTTCGTGCGCACGGCATTGGCCTTGCCCAGCTTCTCCCGAAGACGTTCGACGCGAATACTGTTGCGTTTCAGCATGTTACCTCACCAAACCCCAGGGAATCGAATATAGGGGCAATTGTAAGGATTTGCTATATCCTGACGCACAGAATGCACAGTCACGCGCCCAGATTGTCAATAAAATCCTTCACTTTCGAAAAGAACCCCGCCGATTCGGGATGATTTTCGCCAGACGATTCCGTTTCGAATTCCGCAAGAAGTTCTCTTTGCCGGCGCGTCAGGTTCGTCGGTGTCTCAACCGTTACCTGAATGTACATGTCGCCATGCTGGCTGGAACGCATGACCGGCATGCCCTTGCCGCGCAGACGGAACTGCTTTCCGGTCTGGGTTCCTTCGGGAACCTTGACGCGGCTTGTGCTTCCCTGAACGGTGGGAACATCAAATTGACCGCCAAGTGTTGCCGTACTCATGGAAATAGGAACGCGGCAATAAAGGTCTGCGCCATCGCGCTGGAACAGGTCGTGCGGCTTGATCGTCAGGAAGATATAAAGGTCTCCCGCAGGGCCACCACGGACCCCGGCTTCACCTTCGCCAGCAAGACGAATACGGGTACCGTCCTCGATGCCGGCCGGTATGTTCACGGACAATGTCCGGTCCTGCGTCTTGCGGCCGGCTCCGCTGCAACTTTCGCAAGGATCGGAAATAACCTGACCGCGGCCCTGACAGCTGGGACAGGTGCGTTCAAGCGTGAAGAACCCCTGCGCCGCGCGGACCCGGCCTGCTCCGCCACATGTTCTGCATGTGGTCGGGCTTGTTCCCGGCTTGGCGCCGGAGCCGGAACATGTGTCGCAGGTGGTGCTTGTCGGCACCTCGATTTCCACGGTCTTCCCGGAAAATGCATCTTCCAGCGTTATGTCGAGATTGTATCGAAGATCGGCGCCGCGTTCGCGGCCACCGGAGCGGCGCCCGCCGCCCATGCCGAAAAATTCCTCGAAAATGTCGGACATGGTTGACGAAAAATCGTGCGCCCCGGCACCACCGCCACCGCCGAATCCGCCGTTTTCGAAGGCAGCATGCCCGAACCGGTCATATGCTGCGCGCTTCTGGCCGTCCTTCAGCGTGTCGTAAGCCTCGTTGACTTCCTTGAAACGGGTTTCGGCCTCTGCATCCCCGGGGTTCCGGTCGGGATGGTATTGCATCGCCATCTTGCGGTAAGCGCTTTTGAGCGCCTTTTCATCCGCCTCGCGAGATACCCCCAGTACCTCGTAGAAATCACGTTTGGACATCAAGAGCTCTCGGTCTTGTTGTTGCGCCACCGGCGGCCAGGATATCTCCGGCGCCCAGGACGGCGAAAGCGCCGGACACGAGAACCCGTATTACCGGGTAATCAAGCGACCGGCGCCAGACTTGAACAGCCAGCCGGACATCCGGCTGGCTACAGTTTCTTGGTTTAAGCGGACTTCTTGTCGTCTTCGTCTTTGACTTCCTCGAAATCCGCGTCGACGACGTCATCCTCGGCTTCGGAAGCGGCTTCCTCGCCACCCTCGGCTTCGGCGTCAGCCTGGGCTGCCTGATACATGGCTTCCCCGAGCTTCATCGACGCTTCCGCAAGAGCCTGCGTCTTGGCCTTGATGTCTTCCAGGTCCTCGCCTTCAAGCGTGGATTTCAGATCTTCCAGAGCGCTTTCGATCGCGGCCTTGTCTTCCTCGGAAACCTTGTCGCCGTAATCCTTGAGCGACTTGTCCGTGGAATGCACCAGCGATTCACCCTGGTTTTTGGCTTCGACAAGTTCCTTGCGTTTCTTGTCTTCATCCGCGTGGGATTCCGCGTCCTTGATCATCTGGTCGATGTCAGTGTCGCTGAGACCACCGGAAGCCTGGATACGGATCTGCTGCTCCTTGCCGGTACCCTTGTCCTTTGCGGACACGTTGACGATACCGTTGGCATCGATGTCGAAGGTGACCTCGATCTGCGGTACGCCGCGCGGTGCCGGTGGCAGGCCGACCAGGTCGAACTGACCAAGAACCTTGTTGTCCGCCGCCATTTCACGCTCACCCTGGAAAACGCGGATGGTCACAGCCGTCTGATTGTCTTCGGCTGTAGAGAACACCTGGCCTTTTTTGGTCGGGATCGTCGTGTTGCGGTCGATCAGACGGGTGAAGACACCACCAAGCGTCTCAATACCCAGCGACAACGGGGTGACGTCGAGCAGCAGAACGTCCTTGACGTCGCCCTGCAGAACGCCGGCCTGGATCGCAGCACCCATGGCCACGACTTCGTCGGGGTTCACGCCCTTGTGCGGCTCTTTACCGAAGAAGGCCTTAACGGTCTCCTGGATCTTCGGCATACGGGTCATGCCGCCGACCAGAACCACTTCGTCGATTTCACCGGCAGCCAGACCTGCGTCCTTCAGAGCCGCCTTCATCGGATTGCTGGTCCGCTTGACCAGATCTTCGACCAGCGATTCGAATTTCGCACGTGTCAGCTTGAGCGTCAGGTGTTTCGGACCGGATGCGTCAGCCGTAATGAACGGCAGGTTGATTTCGGTCTGAGACGACGAAGACAGCTCGATCTTTGCCTTTTCTGCCGCCTCTTTCAGACGCTGCAGGGCCAGCTTGTCGTTTTTCAGGTCAATGCCCTGGTCCTTCTTGAACTCAGCGGCAAGATAGTCGACGAGAACCATGTCGAAATCTTCACCACCGAGGAAGGTATCGCCGTTGGTGGACTTCACTTCAAAGACACCGTCGCCGATTTCCAGGATGGAGACGTCGAACGTACCACCACCAAGGTCATAAACCGCGATGGTCTTGCCGTCGTTCTTTTCCAGTCCGTAGGCAAGCGCTGCCGCGGTCGGCTCGTTGATGATGCGCAGCACTTCCAGACCGGCAATCTTGCCTGCATCCTTGGTGGCCTGACGCTGGGCATCATTGAAATACGCCGGAACGGTAATGACCGCCTGGGTTACCGTTTCGCCGAGATAGCTCTCGGCGGTTTCCTTCATCTTCTGCAAGATGAAAGCGGAGACCTGGGACGGGGAGTACTTGTCGCCGTTGGCTTCCACCCACGCATCGCCATTGTCGGCCTTGACGATTTCGAACGGGACAAGTTTCTTGTCCTTGCCGACGGTCGGGTCGTCGTAGCGGCGACCGATCAGCCGCTTGACTGCAAACAGCGTGTTTGTCGGATTGGTGACTGCCTGACGTTTCGCCGGCTGGCCTACAAGCCGTTCACCGTCGTCGGAAAACGCCACCATCGATGGAGTGGTACGGGCGCCTTCTGCGTTTTCGATAACTTTTGGTTCCTTGCCGTCCATGACGGCGACGCACGAGTTGGTCGTGCCGAGGTCGATACCAATGACCTTTGCCATATGTGCCTCTCTTTCTAGCAAACCGGATAGACCCGTGAAGGCGTCAAATCCGGCTCCTCTCACTTGGGTTCCGGGAAAAACCCGGACATCACGCCAGAGCGAATGCTCAGGATTTAGCGCGAAGCTTGACCGCTATATAGGTGGATGAAACTTTGCCTGCAAGACATCTGTCCACTGACAATTGCCTGACATGGCGGATAATTCTTCCCAGATGGTTACTGTTCGGGTGTCGATAGCAAATCCAGAACCATTTGCAAGCGTTTCTCCCGGTTTTCGGAAATGCTTTAAACTTTTGACCTAGGGTCTCGACAAAAATCGGGATTTGCCCTGCCAAAGGAGGCTGCCGTGAATGATCCTGAACTCTGGAATCGTATCCATAGCTGCCATCCCGACGTCGTGGAGGCCGACCTTCCCTTCTCGAAGCGTCTGGCCCGTGACAACAACTGGACACATGATTACGCCCTCAAGGTAATAGTCGAATATCTTCGATTTGCATATCTGAGCCGGATGAAGGCCGGAATGGTGACCCCAAGCGACGAGGTGGACCAGGCCTGGCACCTGCACCTCACCTATACGCGCCATTACTGGGGACCGTTCAAGGACGCACTCGGTGGTCCGCTCCATCACATGCCAACCAAAGGCGGCGCCGACCAGTCCGCGCTTTTCCGCGATGCCTATCAAAAGACGCTGGAGCTTTACCAGTCCGAATTCGGCAATCCACCGCCTGAAGATATCTGGCCACCAGCGGACATCCGGTTCGGCAGGGCACCGCATTTCATGCGGATCAACTCGAAGGATGTCTGGCTCCTCCCAAAACCTCGATTGCCCTACTCGGTCTTGCTGACATGTCAAAGGCTCACAAACATTCCGGCACGGGTTTATGGTGCGCTGATTTCCCTGTTCGCCCTTTTGTTCGGTACCGGTCTTGCCTTTGCGCATGGACAGCCCGCGGGTGACACGCTTCTGGAAAAACTGCGCAATATGGTCTGGCACTGGGCAAGCGAGCACACATTGTGGTTCATTCTCGGCGTGGTCGTCATTGTTCTTCTCGTCCGCGCGATCTTCATCAAGGCGACCGGGAGTTCGTCCGGATGCGGCGCCGGATGCGGTGGGGGTGACAGCGGAGGCGGGTCGGGCTGTGGAGGCTGCGGAGACTGAGTTTATACTTTATGGGAAAGAGCATGCAGGACATTCCGATAAACGGCCTGACCGGCCTTGCCTATCATCCCGGATATTTCGACCGCACAGCTCAGGAACACCTTCTGGAGCAAATCCGCTCGATTGTTGCCGCTGCGCCGCTTTACCAACCGGTGATGCCAAAGACAGGCAAGCCTTTTTCAGTGAAAATGAGCAATTGCGGGCCACTTGGCTGGGTTTCGGATATCAACGGCTACCGCTACCAGGAAGGCCATCCTGCAACCGGGGACGCCTGGCCGGAGATCCCGGAGAGCCTGCTGGCTTTGTGGAGTGATCTTGCACCCGAAGCTCCCCGGCCTGAAGCCTGTCTCGTCAATTTCTACGAACCCGGTGCAAAGATGGGCCTTCATCAGGACCGGGACGAGCAGACTTTCGCTGCTCCGGTCATTTCCGTTTCGCTCGGCGACACAGCAACATTCCGGGTCGGTGGCCTTAAGCGGACCGGCCCCACCAGGTCTTTCCGGCTTCAGTCGGGAGACGTCGTGGTTTTGGGTGGTGACGCCCGCCTTGCCTATCATGGTATCGACCGCGTCCTCAAAGGAACGTCGACGTTGCTGAAGAATGGCGGGCGCATCAATCTGACGCTCAGGCGGGTAACAAAGCCATAGTCACAGCTCATCCATGACCAAAAGAGGGGCCAGATTCATCGATGCGCGATGAAACCATCAATGTCCTGTTTGTATGCAGCCGTAACAGGTGGCGAAGCCCGACCGCAGAAACCCTCTTCAGGTCGTTTCCCGGCATTCGTGCACGCTCTTGCGGAACAAGCAAGGCTGCGCGCAAGTAGGTACAGAACGCCGACATTGACTGGGCGGATCTCGTCCTTGTGATGGAGGATGAGCATTCCTCAAGACTAAAAGCCCGCTTTCGTCAGCTCCTGAATTCCGAAGTTGTTTACGTGCTCGATATCCCGGACGAGTTCCAATTCATGGATCCCGACCTGGTGGATATTCTTGAGCAGACCGTTCCTCCCATCCTCCTGGCTGCACTCAAACAAGACTGATCAGTCCTGCAACCGCGATCACGATATTGGCCAGGAGGCACGTGACGAACGCAATTGTGCGCGGACCGCCTGCGATCCTGCCAATCCCGCCATAGTAAAATGCCCAGAACAGGATGCGTGCGAGGAGATAGATCCCGGATATCGAATTGACGACAAGTGGTGAGGCGCCAGCCGCCACCGCAACAAGCACAGCTGCAAGAAATGCGGGGAAACTCTCGGCGGAATTCTGATAGGTCCTGATTGCCCTGAAACTCAGCTTCGAATGATCGAACTGTAGCGGCATGACCGGCGTCTGCTCTTCTTTGGCAAATGCCAGCGGGGCAGTCAGAAAGCTCTGGATCAGAACGACCAGAGCCAACGCGCCGAGAACGAGAAATGTTGGCTTGTATGCGTTGATATAAGGGATTGCTTCGAACAGGTTTTCCATATCGCGGTCCGGTTTGATTTCAAAAAAGACAAACCGTTCTTGCCACTTTTCTATTTATGTTAAAGAACATTTTTTGTGCCTCACTAGAATGAGACGTCACGCTTTGGAGGTTTGATTGCCTTATAGTGCCCAACACAAGTCGGCGACACGGAACCGGATCGTGGAATGTGCCCGTATCCTGTTTAACCGACATGGATTTTCAGAGGTTTCCATCGACACGATCATGGCGGAAGCCGGCCTGACACGAGGCGGGTTCTACAACCATTTCAGGAACAAGGAAGAGCTCTACGCAGAAGCGGTTGCCTCGTTTCTGAACGGACGGGGGAAGACCTGGCGGGACGAAGCCGGTGTCGATCCGGCAAATGGCGGCCCGCAAACCGTTCGCGACATGATAGAAAGCTATCTTTCAGACAAGCATCTCGGGGATCTTGAAGGGCAGTGCCCGATGATCGCTCTGCCGTCTGATGTCGCGCGTGCAACGTCCGAAGTCCGGACCGCCTACGAGGCGTTGTTGCGGGCCATGATCTGGCTGTTCGAACACAATCTGCCCGACCGGGCCGACAAACGCGAAAAAGCCATTGGTTTGGCCGCGACCTGCATCGGCGGCATGGTTTTGTCGCGGACGATCGACGACAGGGTACTTGCTGAAGAAATCCGAACGATTTCGAAAAAGATTGCTCTCGATCACATCGAAACGTGCTAGCGGAACGATCAGCGGCCGGCCACACGCGCAGCTCTGCTCAACCCGATACCCGTCTCGACGGGTCGACCGGATCCACCGTTCATATCGCGAGATATGTCAGCACCAATGCACAGGCTGCGATCACCCACAGGGCGATGCGTCCGGATCGGGTGTGACGGGCTTCCGCCTTGCCGATAGTTTCCGCCGTTTCCCGGTCGAACCGCAAGCCGTCTCTTGTCATTCTTTCAAGCGCTTCCGACATGTGCCCGATCCTGTCGGCAAAGATCGGCAAGTCGTTCGCGGCTCGTGTCAGGGCCGACACGACATCCCCGGCGTCACGCAACTTGCCGACCGGACCCAGATGCTCCTTTATCCAGCTGCCGACGACCGGTTCGGCGGTCCGCCACATATCGAGGTTCGGATTGAGTGAGCGGGCAACGCCCTCCACAACAACCATCGTCTTTTGAAGCATGATCAACTGCGTCTGGGTGCGCATGTCGAAGAGCTCGGTCACCTCGAACAGCTGGGTCAACAGGCGCGCCATGGAGATTTCGCTGGCGTCGTGACCGTGGATGGGTTCTCCGATGGCCCGGATGGCCTGGGCAAACATGTCGACATCCTGATCAGCCGGGACGTAACCAGCCTCGAAATGAACTTCGGCTACGCGTCTGTAGTTACGCGTGATGAAACCGAAAAGGATCTCGGCCAGAAAGCGCCGTTCACGCTTGTTCAGCCGGCCGGTGATGCCAAAATCGACGGCGACAAGCGTACCGTCCGGGTGAACGAACAGATTGCCCTGGTGCATATCCGCATGAAAAAAGCCATCGCGCAGGGTATGACGCAGGAAACTCTGGATAACAGCGGCACCCAGCGCTTCCAGATCGTGTCCGTCCTCGATCAACCCGTCGACGTCCGACATCTTGCGGCCGTCGATCCATTCCATGGTCAGGACGCCCTTTGCCGTGTGCATCCAGTTAACGGATGGAACGCGGAAACCGGGATCATCGGATGTGTTTTCCGCCATTTCGGAAAGAGCTGCTGCTTCGAGACGGAAATCCATTTCAATCGCGACCGACTGCGCCAGCGTGTCGACGATGGCCACGGGGCGAAGCCTGCGGGACGGGGCGTGGAACCGTTCGGCCAGCCTGGCGACCAGGTAGTAGCTCTGCAGGTCACGTTGAAACCGGCGGGCAACGCCGGGGCGCAGAACCTTTACGGCAACCTTTTCTTCCGACCCGTCCTTCTGCCTGATGATGGCGGGATGAACCTGTGCGATGGATGCTGCGGCGACGGCCTCACCGAATTCATCGAAGATTTCGTCGACCGGGCGCCCGAGTTGCTCGCAAATGGCTGCTCTTGCCGCTTCGTGATCGAAAGCCGGCAGCCGGTCCTGCAGCGCAGACAATTCCCGTGCCGCATCCTTGCCGACCACATCTGCCCTCGTCGCGAGAAACTGGCCAAGCTTGACGTAGGAGGGGCCAAGCTTGTTGAGTGCATCCGACAGGCGCAGTTCCGCACTCTTGTCCTTGACCGACCGGCGCTCCAGCAGACGGGCCATTGCGATGCCAATGCGCGGACCGGTCGGAAGGTCCGGCAAGGCAACAAGACCGAACACGCCTTCGCGCGCCATCACAAATCCCGCCCGCGCCAGACGGAAAAAAGACATTACCGGAAGCGTCATCGATCAGAATTTCCAGCCAAAATGCAAGGCGGCAATCCCACCTGAATAATTGCGATACCCCACGCGCTCGAACCCGGCCTCACGGATCATTTCAACAAAACGTTCCTGACCCGGAAACTTGCGAATCGATTCCACCAGGTACTGATAGGGATCCGCGTCGCCGGTCACCCACTTGCCGATCGGCGGGATCGCGTTGAAGGAAAAAGTGTCATAGACCTTGTCCAGGAAAGGGATGTCCACTTCGGAAAACTCAAGACAGAGAAAACGGCCGCCGCGCTTCAAAACCCGGTGGGCTTCGCCAAGGGCTTTCGGGATATCCGGAACGTTGCGGATCCCGAACGCAATTGTGTAGGCGTCGAAACTCTTGTCGGGAAACGGCAGCTCCTCGGCATTGCCCTGCGAAAAGGTTATCAGATCGGAGAGGCCCGCCTTGGCAGCCCGGTCCCGTCCGACGGACAACATGGATTCGTTGATGTCGCAAACCACCGCCTCGACGGCTTCGTTCGACCGGCGAACCACCCTGGTGGCAATGTCACCGGTGCCACCGGCGACATCGAGAAGACGCCAGCCGGACGCCGACGATTTGGGCGGCGCCAGATAGGACACCATTGCGTCTTTCCACACCCTGTGGAAACCACCCGACATGAGATCGTTCATCAGGTCGTAGCGGTCCGCAACCTTGTGAAAGACGTCATCCACCAGCGACTGCTTCTGTCCTTCGGCAACCCTGGTGAAGCCAAAGCTTGTCGGCATGTCCTCGGGTGTGCGGCCCGATGTCCCCGACTGTCCCTGGGTCTGTTGCGTCATGAATGCGCCTCCTGGCGGATACTTGTCTCGAATTCACTTCAAATCGCGCCGGACAATAGTACAAGCACCCGACAAGCGCTATCTTTGCCAGCCTTCAAAGCCATATGCCGCAGGCCTATAGCGTGCAAAAGAAACAGAAACCAGTGTTGAGAGATTCGTAGATGCCTGAATTGCCGGAAGTTGAAACGGTCAAGCGGGGACTTGCTCCGACCTTCGAAGGTGCAAAAATCGTCTCCGTCGATCAGAACCGTCCGGACCTCAGGTTTGCGTTCCCCGACCGGTTCGCAAGCCGACTTGCCGGGCAGCGGGTCGCTGCCCTGTCACGGCGCTCAAAGTATCTTCTGGCTGACATCGACAGTGGTGATGTTCTCGTCATGCACCTTGGAATGTCCGGATCATTCCGGGTCGAGAACGATTCCGTGCTACACGAACCCGGTGATTTTGCACATGAGAGAAACAAGGACCCGAAACACGATCACGTGGTGTTTCACCTGAAGACGAGTGAAAGTGCCACTGCGCGCATCATATATAATGATCCGCGCAGGTTTGGCTTCATGACCCTGATCCCCCGCCCACAACTGGACGAACACGCATACTTCAAGGATCTGGGAATGGAGCCGCTTGGAAACGATCTCAGCGGCGAAACCCTGGCTCGCCTGTTTGCAGGCCGCAAGTCACCGCTCAAGGCAGCGCTCCTGAACCAGAAACTTATCGCCGGGCTCGGAAACATTTATGTGTGCGAAGCGCTGTGGCGCAGCGGTCTCAGTCCGGAACGTATCGCAGGCACCCTGACGGCGACGTCCGGAAAGCCGACGAAAAAGGCTGAGGAACTTGCAATCCACATTCGCGAGACGCTTCATGATGCCATCCGTGCAGGCGGTTCCTCGCTGCGCGACCATACCAAGGCAGACGGTACTCTCGGTTACTTCCAGCATTCCTTCGCCGTTTACGATCGGGAAGGCGAAGCTTGCCGGAAAAAGGGCTGCAAAGGCACAATTGCACGCCTCGTCCAATCCAATCGCTCCACCTTTCATTGCCCGGTTTGCCAGTCCTGAAAGACAAGACCGAACGCCGGCCACCTCCTTTTTGCCAACCTTGCCAGACGTGCCCCCGGTCGGCTAGGCATGTCGCGTCTATTTGATATGTGCTGGCACTGGGAGCAGGCGAAATGGGATACAAGAACATCCGTGTTGAAAAACGCGGCAAAGTCGGTCTGATCACGCTCGACCGGCCTGAGGCGCTGAATGCGCTGAATTCGGAGTTGATCGCGGAACTTGGAACAGCATTGGACGGGTACGACGCCGATGAGAGAATCGGCTGCGTGGTGGTCACCGGTTCGGAGAAAGCCTTTGCCGCGGGTGCGGATATCAAGGAAATGCTGCCGCATGACTTCTCATCCGCCTATCAGACCGATCTGATCACCCCGTTCGACCGGGTATCCAGAAACCGCAAGCCGATCATTGCCGCCGTTGCCGGCTACGCACTCGGGGGCGGATGTGAACTGGCAATGCTGTGCGATTTCATCATTGCCGCAGACACGGCCAAATTCGGCCAACCGGAAATCACGCTCGGCGTGATACCTGGCGCCGGCGGCACACAAAGGCTCACGCGGTTTGTCGGCAAGTCGAAAGCCATGGAGATGGTCCTGACAGGCCGCATGATGGATGCCGAAGAAGCCGAACGCAGCGGCCTTGTCAGCCGGATTGTCCCGGCAGACGATCTGCTTGAGGAAACGCTGAAAGCGGCGGAGAAAATCGCGGAGTTCTCGTTGCCGGTCGTCATGATGGCAAAAGAGAGCGTAGACCGGGCCTACGAAACAACCCTTTCCGAGGGTGTCCGGTTCGAACGACGCGTTTTCCAGGCGATGTTTGCACTGGAAGATCAGAAAGAGGGTATGACCGCCTTTTCCGAGAAGCGTACCCCCCAGTTCCGCAACAAATAAACTTATCGGTATCAACGATAAGCCGTTGACGGCGGGCCCAAGCGCGATTATAAGCAGCGCCCAATCGGTGGCGGACTTCTGCCGCCGTTGTTATTTGATCGGGTCTTACCGCCTTCGCGCCTTTGTCCCGATTGTCACCGGACACTAGTCCCATTTACCGATCAGGATTGAGCCCATGGCCAACACACCATCGGCCAAGAAGGCGGCCCGCAAGATTGCCCGCCGGACGGCCACGAACAAATCTCGCCGGAGCCGCATGCGCACCTACCTGCGTCAGGTCGAAGAAGCAATTGCTTCCGGTGACCAGACTGCCGCCAATGAGGCCTTCAAGTCAGCGCAGCCGGAAATCATGCGCGCAGCTTCCAAAGGCGTTCTGCATGCCAACACAGCATCGCGGAAGGTTTCCCGCCTGAATGCTCGCATCAAGGCACTTGGCGCATAGTTTTCGCGTCAGATAAGTGTTATAAAAGCCCGGCAGTACTGCCGGGTTTTTTTTAGCCATGCAATTTTGTGGATGACGAGATTTGACAACCGGCGCAGGCAATATCGTCAATTTTACCGCCCTCGATGCTGTCACGGAAAATGTAATAATTTCAAAGCTTTACGCACATGTAGGTGTTCCAAAAGGCAATCGAACCGGATTCGATACGAGTCAAGCTATTCCTTCTGAAAATTTTTTTGAAAATGTTGTTTTCGAGTTGCGACGGCGCACCAAAATGCAAAAAGTCATTGCCGCAGAAAGCGTTTGCTCGATCGCCCACAATGCGCAAAAAACTCTCACCTGCGGCCAAAAACCTGACATATCCGGAAATCGTCAGGAGACGCTGTTGCCCCCGTCATCTTCGTCTGTATATTAAGGATGCGGCTGGCGACGAAGACCAGCAAACGACTTGAAAATGGTGCTTGGATCAAAAATGAATAAGTCTAAAAGATGTATAGCTGAGCACGTAGCACCAAGACCTTGGACTGGATACATGAATGTATTCGACAGCCAGGGCAGTTAGCTCCAATCTGGACTAATTCTCTTTCCCGGAATTCTTGATTTTACTTTTACTCGATAGCCTACGGCTATTGAAGGGGGCAGATTGTGCGAAGTGAGGGTGGCTACGCTGGGAATGTGACATCACAGGAAGCTTTCACCGAGCTTTCCGGCGACGAGACCTCGGTGCTTGTTGACGTGCGCACCCAGGCAGAATGGGCATTTGTCGGACTGCCGGACCTGCGACCGATTGGCAAGGAACCGATGCTGGTGGAATGGCAGAGTTTTCCGCCTTCCGGTCCGAATCCGGAGTTTGGCGCGGCGGTTTCAGACCTTTTGGCAAAAAAAGGACTTGACCGGAGCGCGCCAATCTATTTTCTGTGCCGCTCCGGCGCGCGGAGCCAGGCAGCAGCCATTGCCCTGACGCAAGCCGGCTATACAAATTGCTTCAATATCTCTGATGGTTTCGAAGGGCCGCTCGATGCAGACGGTCACCGCGGAACCCGGTCCGGATGGAAAGCTGCCGGACTGCCCTGGACTCAAAGTTAGTTACCCTGCAGCTAGACAGGGGCGAGGTGGCGGAACTATTTCGGCTGCCAGCACTATAACCGTCCCAAATGGGACAAAATAATGCTGCACAAGCAGCGAGGCGTCGAAGAACGGCTGTGGCGGACCGTTCTTCATGATTACAGGAGGCAAATGACATGCAGGTTCAGGAGGCAGGCGGCTCCGAACAGTGGAAGCGCGTAAAGAAGCAGCTTCGCGCAGAATTGGGCGATGATGTGTTTACCAGTTGGTTTGCGCGCGTAGACCTCGAGGAACATCAGGACGGCACTGTGCGCCTGTCCGTTCCAACACGATTTCTCAAACAGTGGATCCAGAACAACTACAACGACCAGCTTATGGGACTGTGGCAGCGCGAATGCGACAATGTTCATCGCATCGAACTGACCGTGCGCGGTGCCATTCGCCCCCGTCAGACCCCGGTTGCACAGCCGAGCCTGGCCACACCGGCAGGAATGAAACCGGCGACGGCAGACGCACGTGTCGATGTGCTCTCGGATGCATCCCAGGTTACACGGGCACAGGCAGCCACCGCAGCACTCGGTCGCGGCGACACGGGCACCGACAGCGCGCGTGACGTGCTGCAAGGGGCAGCGCTGGATCCCAAATACACGTTCGATACATTTGTCGAAGGCGAATCCAACAATCTGGCACTGGCTGCGGCCCGTCAGGTTGCTGCTGGAGGCTCCGTCACTTTCAATCCGCTTTACCTGCATGCTTCCGTTGGTCTCGGAAAAACCCATCTCATGCAGGCCGTCGCGGCAAAGGCACGCGCCAACGGACACAAGGTGCTTTACCTGACCGCCGAGCATTTCATGTACAAGTTTGTCGCGGCGCTGAAGTCCCAGTCTGCACTGGCTTTCAAGGACACGTTGCGTACAATTGATCTCCTCCTGATCGATGACATGCAGTTTCTGCACGGCAAGCAAGTCCAGCAGGAATTCTGTCACACCCTGAACGCACTTATCGACGGTGCGCGTCAGGTCATCGTTGCCGCCGACCGCGCGCCTTCCGAACTCGATACGCTTGATGACCGCGTCCGCTCCCGGCTTTCGGGCGGGCTTGTCGTCGGCATTCAGGAACCTGACTTCGCTCTGCGCCGGAATATTCTCACGTCGCGTGTCGAAACGGCGCAAAGGTCATATCCGCAATTCGATGTGCCCGAAGGTGTTCTGGACTACGTGGCGCGTCACGTCGCTTCATCCGGACGCGATCTTGAAGGCGCCCTCAACCGCCTGATCGCACATAATCAACTTACCAATCAGCCGATCACACAGGAAATGGCGGAATTGACCCTGCGCGATCTGGTTCGCTCCAGCGAACCACGCCGCGTCAAGATCGAAGATATCCAGCGCGTTGTTTCAAAGCACTACAACGTTACAAAGGCTGATCTTCTCTCTGCCCGCCGCACCCGCACTATCGTGCGTCCACGCCAGATCGCCATGTACCTTGCCAAGGTCATGACACCACGCTCGCTTCCGGAAATCGGGCGCCGTTTCGGCAACCGGGACCACACAACTGTTCTTCATGCAGTGCGCAAAATCGAGGAAATGGCGCGGGGTGATTATGCTCTTGCGCAGGAGCTTGAGCTGCTGAAGCGGATGCTGGATGCATAAGGACTAGTTTAGACTATTTTCGATCAAATTTGGGGGCGTTCCGGGCGGGCGCCCCCTTGCTTTTGGCAGCGGTTAAGGGCAGTGTCTTCCCCCCGCTCCCTAAGGAGCCTGAATGTCCAGTTTGGTCAGGCATCTCTGCCTGACTCTTCACGAGTATGGAAGAAGCGTATGAAAGCGACCCTCGAGCGGACCGATCTCCTCAAGTCCTTGACCCATGTTCATCGTGTGGTCGAGCGCCGGAATACAATTCCCATCCTGTCCAACGTGTTGTTGCGCGCCGATGGCGGCGCGATCAACCTCAAGGCCACGGATCTGGACCTCGAAATCGTTGAATCGGTGCCCGCCATGATCGAACTGCCGGGTGCGACAACCGTCCCGGCGCACATGTTCTACGATATCGTTCGGAAGCTGCCGGAAGGCTCGCAGGTCGTCCTGGAAACCACCAGCGACAATGCCACGCTGGAGATCCGGGCCGGGCGCTCCAAATTCACACTGCAGATGTTGCCGGAGACCGATTTTCCGGACCTCACCGCCGGCGATTTCAGTCATGGTTTTGCGCTTACCGGAGCCGATACCCGCAAGCTTATCGATACCACCCAATTCGCGATATCCACGGAAGAAACGCGCTACTATCTGAACGGCATCTACCTCCACACGGTTGATGCGGCCAGCGGCCAGCACTTCCGCGCCGTTGCGACTGACGGTCACCGTCTGGCGCAGGCAGAAGTTCCTGCTCCCCAGGGCGCGTCGGGAATGCCGGGCATCATCGTGCCGCGCAAAACCGTTGGCGAGATCCAGAAACTTCTGGAAGACCCGGAAGCCAATGTCCAGATCGAACTCTCCGAGACCAAGATCAGACTGACCACGGGATCCGTTGTCCTGACCTCGAAACTGATAGACGGCACGTTCCCCGATTACGGCCGGGTCATTCCACAAGGCAACGACAAGGAAATGCGCGTTGACCGCGACGAGTTCAAGGAAGCCGTCGATCGAGTATCGACGATTTCGTCGGAACGCGGGCGAGCAGTCAAACTGTCGCTGAGCGAAGGCCGCATGGTTCTGACCGTGAACAACCCGGATTCGGGAAGTGCAACAGAGGAAGTGGCCGTCGAGTTCGATGCCGAACCGCTCGAAATCGGTTTCAATTCCCGATACCTGCTCGACATAGCCAACCAGCTCAGCAGCGACACCGCGCTGTTCCGGCTGGCGGATTCCGGTTCACCGACACTTATTCAGGACAACACGGTCGAAGATTGCCTGTTCGTTCTCATGCCGATGCGCGTCTGATTTCCGCAGAGGCTGCCAGATAAAGCGGAAGTGGGTAGATGAGTGAATTCCGGACGGCGAGGCTGACCCGGCTGTCTCTGACCGACTTTCGCAACCATGCAACTCTTTCGTTTCCCGTATCCGGGAAGATGGCAGCCTTTGTTGGTGCCAATGGGGTTGGCAAGACCAACATTCTTGAGGCAGTTTCCTTCCTGACGGCCGGCAGAGGCCTGCGCCGTGCCGCCCTGGCCGACGTTGCCCGCGCGACCGGCGACGGGGGCTGGAGCGTAGCAGCCACGGTTGAGCTCGACGGGCTGGAGACCAGAATCGGGACAGGGATCAGTGCCGGGTCGCCGGGCCGCAAGGTGCGGATCGACGGTGAAGACGTTCGCGGGTCGGAAACCCTGCTGGACTACATGCGCGTCCTCTGGCTCGTTCCTGCCATGGATGGCCTGTTCACCGGTTCCGGATCGGCCCGCCGCCGGTTTCTCGACCGCCTGACGCTCGCCATTGATCCGACACATGGCCGCAGGGTCGGCGATTTCGAAAATGCCCTGCGGCAGCGAAACCGGCTGCTGGATCAGGGTGGCACAGACGCCTATCTGAGTGCTCTTGAACAACAGGTGGCCGAACTCGGTACAGCCGTCTCGATCGCTCGGCAGGAAACGGTCGGCCTGCTTGAGCAAATGATCCGCGAGGGGACAGACCAGGCCCTGCCCTTTCCGCGGGCGACCCTGACGCTGGAAGGTGCATTCGAGGCTGAAACAATCGGCCTGAGCGCGGCAGACCGCGAGGAACACTATCGGCATGCCCTGGTCGACGGTCGTGCCCGTGATCGCGCCGCAGGACGGACCCTCAACGGTCCGCACCTGAGTGATCTGAAAGTCCGACACGCTGCCAAGGACATGCCGGCGGCCCATTCCTCGACCGGTGAACAGAAAGCCCTTCTGATCGGGCTCATTCTCGCCCACGCGGAACTGACGGCAAAAGTCAGTGGCATGACACCGGTTCTGCTGCTCGACGAAGTTGCCGCGCACCTTGATCCTTCCCGCCGCGCCGCCTTGTTTTCCAGATTGGCTTCGCTCGGCGGTCAGGTGTTTATGACCGGAACGGACGAGGCCCTTTTCGAAGCATTGCCGCGCGATGCCGAGATCTTCGAGATTGACGCGGGCGAAGGTCATCTGATCCGACCGGGCCAAACCTCATAAATCCGCCTGAATCTTATGGTTTTCCACCAGAATCGCTTCGCTGGCTTGCCTACAGCCTGCGCGTGGTTGAACACCCCGGGGAACGCCGTATAACGGGGTGAGAAAAGATAAACCGATTGGTGATTGATTCGCATGAGCGACACGTCCACGTCAGAGCCTGTTCCGACCCCTGAATCCGACAATGGTACCGAATATGGAGCGGACTCCATCAAGGTACTCAAAGGGCTGGATGCCGTGCGCAAGCGGCCGGGAATGTATATCGGCGATACCGACGACGGGTCGGGATTGCACCACATGGTGTACGAGGTGGTCGACAACGCGATCGATGAAGCGCTCGCAGGTCACGCCGACCATGTGACCGTTACACTCAATCCGGACGGTTCCGTCACCGTTTCCGACAATGGCCGCGGCATCCCGACGGATGTTCACTCGGAAGAGGGCGTATCGGCAGCGGAAGTCATCATGACCCAGTTGCATGCGGGCGGAAAATTCGACCAGAACTCCTACAAGGTCTCCGGCGGTCTGCACGGTGTGGGCGTTTCTGTGGTCAACGCACTCTCCACAAAGCTGGAATTGCGCATCTGGCGCAACGACCAGGAACACACCATGACTTTCGCCCATGGCGAGGCACAGGATCCGCTGAAAGTCGTCGGGCCTGCGAACGGGCAAAAGGGAACCGAAGTCACGTTCCTGCCGTCTACCGAGACCTTCAGCAAAACCGAATTCGACTTCAACACGCTGGAGCACAGGCTGCGCGAACTTGCGTTTCTCAATTCCGGTGTCCGCATCATCCTGACGGACAAGCGCGGCGTTGAGGACGTGGTCGAGGAACTGCTCTACGAAGGCGGTCTTGAAGCCTTCGTGCGCTACCTTGATCGCGCCAAGCACCCGTTGATCGAAGAACCGATCAACATGAAGGCCGAAAAAGACGGCATCACCGTCGAGACGGCTATGTGGTGGAATGACAGCTATCACGAGCAGGTGCTGTGTTTCACCAACAACATTCCCCAACGCGACGGCGGCACACACCTTGCCGGTTTCCGCGCTGCGCTGACACGCCAGGTCACGGGCTACGCGGAATCAACCGGCCTGATGAAAAAGGAAAAGGTTTCGCTTTCCGGCGATGACTGCCGTGAAGGACTGACCTGCGTCCTGTCCGTGAAGGTTCCCGACCCGAAATTCTCATCGCAGACCAAGGACAAGCTGGTTTCCTCCGAGGTCCGGCCCGTTGTCGAAAACCTGATTTCGCAAATCGTCAGCGAGTGGCTGGAAGAAAATCCCGCGCCGGCCAGGGCGATCGTTTCGAAGGTGGTCGAAGCCGCTTCCGCCCGTGAAGCCGCACGCAAGGCGCGTGAACTGACGCGCCGCAAGGGTGCGCTTGACGTCGCGTCCCTGCCCGGCAAGCTCGCCGACTGTCAGGAACGCGATGCATCCAAGGCCGAACTCTTCCTGGTGGAGGGCGATTCGGCGGGTGGTTCAGCCAAGCAGGGCCGGCACAGGAAAAACCAGGCTGTCCTGCCACTGCGCGGTAAGATTCTCAACGTCGAGCGCGCCCGTTTTGACAAGATGCTGTCGTCCAACGAGATCGGGACCCTGATCACGGCTCTGGGGACCGGTATCGGCAAAGAAGAATTCAATATCGAGAAGCTGCGTTACCACAAGATCATCATCATGACCGATGCTGACGTCGACGGCGCTCACATCCGCACCCTTCTCCTGACCTTTTTCTTCCGGCAGATGCCCGAACTGATAGAAAACGGATATGTCTATATCGCTCAGCCGCCACTCTACAAGGTGAAGCGCGGCCAGTCGGAACAGTACCTCAAGGACCAGCTGGCGCTTGAGGACTATCTGATCGCACAGGGCCTTGACGATACCTCCCTGACGCTCGCCGATGGCGAGGTCCGGACAGGACAGGATCTGCGGTCCGTTGTGGAAACAGCCCGAAAGATCGCGGAAATATTCGACGGACTGCATTCGCGGTATAACCGTGACGTTGTTGAACAGGCGGCAATCGCCGGTGCCCTGAACGCCGAGATCCTTGAAGACCGTTCCAAGGCGGAGGAAGCAGCGGCCTATATCGCGCGGCGCATGGACATTCTGGCCGATGAATTCGAACGGGGCTGGGTGGGCGAAGCCAGGGACGACGGCAGCCTCGTGTTCCGGCGCACGGTTCGCGGCGTGGAAGAAGCTGCAACCATTGACGCGGCACTGCTGGATTCCGCAGATGCCCGCCGGCTCGCGACCCATGCGGACCACTTGAGCGAAATCTACGGCAAGGCTGCGGTGCTTCGACGCAAGGATGTCCCGACAGAAATTCGCGGCCCGAGAGCCCTGCTGGATCAGGTTTATTCCTTTGGCCAGAAAGGCATCTCGTTGCAGCGCTACAAGGGCCTCGGCGAGATGAACCCTGAGCAACTCTGGGAAACGACGCTCGATCCCAATGTCCGGTCGCTGTTGCAGGTCAAGGTGAAGGAAGCAGACGATGCCGACGACATCTTCACCAAGCTGATGGGTGACGAGGTCGAGCCGCGCCGCGAGTTCATTCAGGACAATGCGCTCACGGTGGCCAATCTTGACGTCTGATCCTTTTGTAGGGAAGCACATAAAGTTTCGCCGAGCGCATTTAATTTCGCGAAACGTCGGACTGGCATCAACCTGTCTTCATAAATTACAACAACTTAGGCGGAATGTTTGATTTCGCTTGAGTTGTTAGGGCGCATGTTTCGTCTCGGCTCCATACAATGTCTCCTGATTGCGAAATAATCAGGAAGATCCGATTCCAGCCATTGCCCATCATACACTTATCAAAACGCATTACCCTGATATTACGACGCAATTCGCCGTGTCGATTAAAATCTGCCGCAAATCCGGTTGCGGACTAAAGCCGACCTTTGCCACGACAGCAAGGGAACTTAAGCGACAAGCGCAAGCTGCAATCACGGATACAACGGTAAAGTCGAAAACTGAACGCAGCGGTCGACCGCTCACTGAGCAGCGTATTTCTTCATCTCGTCAAGATAGAGAGTTTCGCTCTCGTCCTTGAACCGACTCTTTTCTTCAACAAGCTGCGACAACTTATCGAAGATGCCACGATATATGATGGCATGCGCCTGATTGCTCAAACTCTGTTCATCTGGGGAGTCCATCTCAACATCGTTTTCAAGATACAAGTCCAGCAGTTTAAGCAACGCGACTTTGTCAATCGAGTCGATAGGCTTCCATTCACTACCTTGTTCCAGGCAAAAGTATCCCTGCTCTTTCTCAATCTTTAAGATTTTCATAGCTATGCCTCCTTTCGTCATATGCTTTTGAACCAGCTTCGAGGCTTCCAAGCACTATATCGAACGTAGCGACGTCCGTTCCGTCGGGGGATGTCAGCTTTTTACTGGTAGGATAGCCTGAGTATGTCCGCCAGACGACTTCACCGTCTTCGATGGCTTTCTCAGTAAACAGCAAATAATCGGGCTTGATGGTCATCCCTACAGTGTTGTTATGCGTCACCACAACAACAGGCATTTTTTTTGCCATCTCTTTGATGAGAGAGTTTACGTCGTCCTTCAGAAATGAGTTGTCAAAAGATGACTCAGGTTCATCGATCAGCAGCATTTCATGCTCCGCAGCACCTTCAATCTCGTCGAGCAGGAAGAACTCGGACCTTTCGCCACCCGACGCATCAAACCCATCTTTGTTCAAGATCCGGTAGTCGATTTTCACGAAGTACTTGCAGAAATCAGGAGGTTTCACATCTCCGCCAATTGCTTTCAACTCTTGCAAAAACCGATAAGGCTCGCCGTATGCCTTGAAGGCATTTGCGAATGATGCCGGGCGTCGCCTCAACACGTTCCACATCTCTTGGGTTCCTCTAAAGGGCCCTACTTCGGCAACAACAGAGAAACCGCGCATACTTTTGCGCAGGGGTGTCTTCGGCATCTGCGCCAGCTTTGAGATTTCTTCAAATTTGGCGACTTTCCTCTTATTCAAAGCAACTTCATACAAGTCGACATCAGAAATCCTGGGTGCTGCGGATCGCAATTGGAGTTTGGCTTTGATGTTTTGAACGAGGTCGTTGACCCAGACCTTTTTCAGTCGCAGCTCTTCTTGGCGCGCATACTGCTGCATAAGGTCGACATAGAGAGAGACAAGGCTTTCGCGAGCCAGATGCTTTGCAATGGTTTCTTTGAACTCAACATTGCTGATAAGATTCTTGGTCGAAGCGATCAGATCTCGAAGGCCTTTAAGGTTCCGATCTGGAAATAGATCTTCTCTGTAGATTCTGGCCTTTGAAAAAGCGTCATGCCGCTCCCGCTCGCGCGCGAACTCCAAAAGGGAGGAGAGATACGCTTCAACCTGACGCGTATCTCCGTCTAAGTCGATGTCCAGAACATCTTCGATGACCTGTTGCAAGTCTGTGAGGTAGTCCTTCGAGAAGAGACCCTGCTTGCGCGTCAAGTATGAATTGAACTTCTTCTCGTCTTCGTCAGCATCTCGAGCTACCAAAGCAAATTGCCGTATATGATGAGCTTCCGGAAAGCGTTTCTTCAGCGCTTCAAGCGTATGCGACTTGCCAGATGATCGGTCCCCCAAAATCACATTGAGACCTGTTGAAAGCTGTTGGCCGTTTTCAAATACTTGAAATAATCGGTTTCCGTCTGCTTTTGAAAGGGCGACTTTGGTTTTGTCGCGAAGGCATTCTTTAATCGCGCTAAACGTCGGTTCGCTACAATCCAGGTAAGTTTGTCGCGTGGGTAAGGGATCTAGATCATCCCGCACACGACAGTCACTAAAGTACACGGGAACCAGCCTCTCAGCGCTGTTCATGCTGTATATGAACTTCTTTACGCTGCTCACCTCTCCAGCCGTTACATGTGGCGCAAGTTGTGCAAGCGTATTCTCTTTGATGGCTGGCTTTTTGTCATAATGAGGGATCAAAATGTAGTTGCTAAGATCACCGAAGATGCTTTTAAAATCTTCAACTGTGATGGACGCGCCAACCTCATCGCATTTAGCAGATACCTGTCTACACTGTTCTTCGAAACTATCGAGATCCTGTCCGTCGGTGAAAACGAGAATTTGAGCTCCGCAAAGATCAACTTCGATACCCGGGAAAACAGGCACGGTGACCGCGTCTCTGATTGCGGCAAACTGCTCTTTGTCAAAAAGGTTGTGGTTGGTTATCGCAATGCAATCAAGACCTGCATTCTCAATGTATTCATCGAGCTTTGTTTGAGAAAAATCAAACGCAGCATCGAGAATGCTTGTTTTGGTATGAATGTGAAAATCTATCTTTATCAATAGTAAGAACTCGCACCGTCTGAACCCTTGCAAAAAAGTACACGTGTAGGGAGGTCTTTAAAACCCCCATAAGATGTACCTCTGTCCAATGCTCGCCTTGAGTTAGCCGCGGATCGGTCTAGTGCGACAGGCCGAGGTCTGCTTGGGGCCGGAACCTTCCGGATCTTTACCGAAGTAATTGTCTGCTTCCCTAATTTCATGACCGAAAGTCGACAGTCTGTTCTTGACCCTGTTAAAGACAGGCTAGTCCTATTGTGAACCGCCTGTCCGGTTCGCGCTCCCTATATGTACGTTCGCCAATACCAGACCCGATCGCAAAAGCAGCCTTGGCTGTATGGCACTCACATATGATAGTCTGCACCTATGACTGACGATCCAAAAACTACGCTGGAAATTTTGGCATCCGCAGTGAACGAGTTACTTCGCGACAAGGACTTGGCTTACGCGGACCCTTCCTGATCAGCCCCACTTGAGTGGTCCGTTTTGATTGTTATTGCAAGACTGGGCTTTG
>NZ_CXWE01000006.1 GCF_001404515.1 Roseibium album | reverse complement strand
CACCGACTTCGACGAACTCCTCTTCGGTGTTCGTATGCAGCGCACTTTCTAATCAATCCTTCTCAAGAGGTTTGATGGGAAACCCGGCGGAAACGCCGGGTTTTTCTTTTGGTTCTAGATTTTTTTGGGTCGAGTCGACACAATATTCGGCGATTTCGAGGCCCGCGCGGTCAAATGAAGGCAGGTTCTGACCCGTGGTCGCTGAAAAGTGCCATTTGATACTGCCAATCAGAGTCTTTTCAGAAAACTTCCAATGGCTTCATGAGTATCGGATTCCCAAAGGACCGGTGCATGGCCTTGTCCCTGAATTGTCTGGAGTTGCGCATTGGGATGCATCTGAAGCATTCGCACGCAGGTTTCGTGGCTTAAAAGGTCCGAATGTTCACCGTGAAGAATGAGAATCGGGCGATCTGTAAGTCTTTCGTAAAGCGGCCAAAGATCAGGCGCCGGCGTCGCGTCATCGAGACTTGCGAGTTGATGCGCCAGGGCAGGATCATAGTCCATGACAAATTCGCCATCGTGTTCCGATGCCAGTTGTCCTGCTAGTTTAAGCCATTCTTTTCGGCCAAATGACGGAAACTGTTGGCCGATCGTCCGCTCCAGGTTCCGTGCAACTTCTTCCATGGAATTGGTTTTCATATTGCGACCGAGTGTTGCGGCGATCCGGTGAATTGCCTTCATCTCGATATGAGGCCCAATATCATTGAAGATTACGCCTGCCATGCGGTCCGCCGGAAATCGAAACGTCATGGCAAGCGCATGCAGTCCGCCGCGTGATGTTCCAAGCACGGCAAAACGACCCAGGCCGAGTTCCTCGATCGCAAGAGCAATATCGTTTTCTTCTACCGGAAGGGCATAGTTCCTCCAGTCTTTGTCCCAATCGCTTTTTCCTCTTCCACGATAGTCAAGAGCAACTACGCGATAATGTTTTGATTGAAGAAATTGTGCAATATCATTGAAATCACGGGAATTTCGAGAAAGACCGGGCAAGCAGAGAATCGGAGGATTGGTGTTGCCCGGAGCAGTGTCGGTGGGACGCCAATCCTGCCCGTACAACTGAAGGCCGTCGGAACTCCGCCACGTGAAGTCAATAGGTTCGGGGGTGGCAGGCACGGCGTTCGATTGCGCTTCTTGTGGCGCAGTGACCATGAAAATCTCCAAACGTTCTCATCTCGATTTTCAAAAGATAGTACCGATTTTTGGAAGACCGCCAACAGGAGAGACAGGTGTGAGCGCCTCAGGATCGTTGAATGTGTCGCTTAAAGGGCGCATTCGGCCAAGGAAAACACCATGGAACAGCAGGAAACGCCAAGCAAGCATTGCCCCTTTTGCAGCAGGTGAGTATGTTGCGCGTCCATTGAGACCGGTCGAATTCCGTTCATCGTAAACACCAGAGTCATCCAAGAGGAAACCGAGATGTTCAAAGGCTCCATTCCAGCGCTGATTACCCCGTTCAAGGACGGAGCGCTCGATGAGAAACGGTTTCAGGAACTTGTGGATTGGCAGATAGCCGAAGGGTCGAACGGCTTGGTTCCTGTTGGAACCACTGGCGAAAGCCCGACCCTTGGTCACGATGAGCATAAGCGGGTAATCGAACTATGCGTTGAAGCTGCGGCTGGCCGCGTGCCCGTTATTGCCGGCGCAGGATCGAATAACACGGTCGAGGCGATTGATTTTGCCCAACATGCCGAAAAGGCAGGGGCGGACGGCTTGCTCGTTGTAACACCCTACTACAACAAGCCAAATCAGGCGGGCCTCAAGGCACACTTCAAGGCCATCAACGATTCAGTTGGCTTGCCCATCATCATCTACAACATACCAGGCCGATCCGTAATCGACATGACACCGGAGACGATGGCGGAACTGTTTGAGAGTTGCGCAAATATCAAGGGTGTCAAGGATGCGACTGCCGACCTGGCGAAGGCCAGCCGTCAGCGTCATTTGTGCGGTTCTGAATTCATTCAGCTTTCCGGCGAAGACATTTCGGCCCTTGCGTTCAACGCACATGGTGGTGTCGGCTGCATATCAGTGACAGCAAATGTTGCCCCGCGCCTGTGTGCAGAATTCCAGGCCGCGACGCTTGCTGGCGATTTTGCAAAAGCACTTGAGTACCAGGACCGTTTGGCGCCGCTGCACCGCGCCCTTTTCCTGGAGCCAAGCCCAACCGGAGCGAAATACGCTCTTTCGCTCCTGAACAAGATCGAAGAAGAGCTTCGCCTGCCGCTCGTGCCGGTAACCGAACCGACAAAAGTCGAAATTCGAGATGCGATGGCACATGCCGGTCTGATCAACTGAATTTGCGGGGGATTGCCCCTGAAGGACGAGAATGGCTTCGAAAAAAGGCGGCGATCCGGGAAGAAAAATCATTTCGGACAACCGGAAAGCCCGATTCAACTATGAAATCGAGGATACGCTGGAAGCGGGGATCGAGCTGAAGGGCACGGAAGTGAAATCCCTGCGCACCGGCAAGGCGAATATTGCCGAATCCTACGCGGCTGAATACGCCGGTGAGATCTGGATCTACAACGTCTACATACCGGAGTATCTCCAGGCCAACAGGTTCAATCACGAACCCCGTCGCCCCAGAAAACTTCTTCTGCACAAACGTGAAATCGGCAAGCTTGCCGGTGCCGTGCAGAAGGACGGCAAGACAATTGTGCCACTCAAGCTTTATTTTAACGAGCAAGGCCGGGCAAAGCTCGAAATCGCCCTTGCGCGGGGGAAAAAGCTGCATGACAAACGCGAAACCGAAAAGAGACGCGACTGGCAGCGCGAGAAATCCCGCCTTATGAAGAACTTGGGTTGAGAGTTGTTTTCCACATGTTGACAACCGGGCATGTGCTCGATTTCCCTGCCTGTTGAAAAGTTGCGGATAACGTGTGGATCGTCTGTGGGTTAGTTGTGCAGACGCGAATGGACTGCCCTTGGCTTTTCCCGTGGATTACCTGAGAACAGGCTCTGGATAATCAATGGCCTTGCAAGATTGGATTTCCTACGTCATCAAACTTGATAAGATGCCCCGGGCGTTTTCGGAAATGGGCATTGGGCGCCTGGTTTTTCGATCCACAAGAACATGAACGAACCGGCCGTGGGCCGCAGTTTCCGGCTCTTCGCCGGCAAACAAACCGACACGGAAGACGATAGAGCTGGAGCCGAGTTTTTCAATTTTCAGGCCTGCGGAAACGACAGAAGGGAATGTCAACTCGGCGAAGTAGTGACATCCTGTTTCGACAACGAGAAAGACTTCAGGGCTCGTCCGTGGGTCCAGGAGACCGTTTGCGACATACCAGCCGTTTACGGCCGTATCGAAAAAGCTCAGGTATTGCACGTTGTTGACATGCCCGTAGATGTCCACATCCATCCACCGCGTGGGGATATCCCGAAACGCCTTGAAGTCTGATCTTGAAAGTGGGCGTTGGCGCACGGCCTGTGGATAACTTGTGGAGTTCATAAAGCGGCTTTGTAAATTTCGAGAGCATCCGTTTCCGTCAGTTCGCGTGGATTATTGACCAGAAGACGGGTCTGCATCATCGCGCTTTGCGCCAGTTTGGGTAGATTGCTCTCCGTGATGCCGACGTCGCTTAGCCGGGTTTGCAATCCGATTTTCGCCGAAAGTTCCGCCAGTCTTTGCGCAAATGCCTCGGCACGGTCTGCTGCGTCTGAAGTCTCTGACAGGTCCGGAAACAACGCGGTTGCGATTTCGGAATAAGTGTCTGCAGCAACGCTGTTGTTGAACCTCAGGACATGCGGCAGAACAAGCGCGTTCGACAATCCATGCGGGATATGGAAAATGCCGCCGAGCGGATAGGCCAGCGCGTGGACCGCAGCAACCGGAGAGTTTGCAAAAGCCATTCCCGCCATCATTGAACCGGCAAGCATTGCGCTTCTTGCGTTGACATTTCCGGGTGAAAAGACTGCCGTCTCGATATTGGCCCCAAGTAGGCGCAGTGCTTCAATCGCCAGCGATCTTGAGACAGGATTGTTGTTTGCCGACTTGGATGCATAGGCCTCGATCGCATGGACCATGGCATCAATACCGGTAGCGGCCGTTACGGCAGCAGGAAGCCCGAGTGTCAGGGACGGGTCAAGAATGGCAATGTCAGGCAGCAGGAGCGGCGAGACAACGCCGCGTTTTTCTTCCTCGCCAACGGTGACGATTGAGATAGGAGTGACTTCCGAACCCGTTCCTGCTGTTGTCGGAACAAGCACGAGAGGCAGGCGCGGACCTTTTGCATTTCCAATGCCCCACGCGTCGTCGAGGTTTTCGTTGCTTTTCGCAAGCAGTGCGACAAGCTTCGCAACGTCAAGGGAAGACCCGCCGCCGAAACCGATGACGGAAGTCGCTCCGTGCGACATTGCAGCTTCAGCTGCGGCTTCGACGAGTGATCGAGGCGGATCGGCTGCGACGTCTGTGAAATGGCCAAAATCATAACCGCATGCCTTCAGCATGGCCTCCGCCGGCGAGAGCAGTCCCAGCGACAGGATGATGGGATCCGTCACGATAAACGGGCGCGGACCAAGGCAATGTGCAGCCAGTTGATCAATCTTCGACGCCGCACCATTTTCAAGAATGATGCGTGGGCTGGTGTTGAATGTGAACGAACCGGTCATGTCTTCCCCGATTTTTTCCAGACAGACAGATTGCCTGCTGGAAAACGATCCGTCGAGGGGGAAGTCGTCATGAATCGGGCGGTTGGCCTTTTGATCAGGGATGCATGCGTGCACCCTTGGTGATCCTGTCGGCAGTTTTCCGGTCGGCGTGAAGCGCCAGGCCGACGACACTTGCCTCTTCGGGAGTGTATTTCCCGAATACCTCCCGGTTGGCGGCATCATGTCCGGTCGAAAACATCTCTTCGACATAAAGGCTCGTCCGGACGCCGCGCTGGAGAGATCGAGCATGGATCTTTTTCAGAAGAGCTTCATCGGCGCCAAGAACAATGATCGGCTGAACGCTCATCGGGTGATAGCTGTTGCCTGCAGCGTCGCGGTAGTTCTCTCCGATAATCCCGGGGGCCGCGGACGCAATGCCTGTTGAAAGAAATGCTGTTACGTTTAGTTTCTGCCACACGGCCAGGTCATCCCGTACAACAACGACGAATTTGGTAGCAAACATGGGTGAAAACTCCACCAGGGGGATTCGAGAAACGAAGGTCTGCAAGAACCTAGAGGCAATCGAAGCAGATGGTCTTGAACGTTTGTGCGGCGAACGAACTGATGCAATCCGCATGGCGCCTGCGGAGGAGGGTGTTGAGCGGATCGAGGCAAGGTTCCGCGGTAACGGGTTCAACCCTCACAGACATGACACCTATGCGATCGGTCTGACGCTCAACGGTGTGCAGACTTTCAGATATCGCGGCGAGGCACGCGCATCGTTGCCCGGGCAGATAATCGTGATTCATCCCGACGAGCTTCATGATGGTGGGGCAGGGACTGAACGTGGGCTGCGATACCGCATGATCTATATCCAGCCGGAGGACGTGCAAACCGCACTTGGGCATTCAGGAACAATGGGTTTGCCGTTTGTCGATACACCGGTCTTGGCGGACCCGGTCTTCCGGCGGAGCCTTTCGGAGGGCCTTGAAGACATCGACCATGAGATGGGAGAATTGAAACGCAGTCATCTGCTTGCCGAACTCTCACAGTGTCTGAGCAAATTTGGCGGATCCGATTTGGGAAACAGACAGGCGATCGACTTGCCTTCGCTCAGAAACTGCGCCGAGTTTCTCAGGGAAAGTCATAAGGAACAGGTCCGGGTAGGTGATTTGGAAGGGATGACGAACCTCGACCGCTTCACCTTGTCGAGGCAGTTCAAAAGAGTTTTCGGAACAAGCCCGCACCGGTACCTGGTGATGCGTCGGCTCGAAACCGTGAAACGCCTGCTTGTTCTGGGAAAAACACTTGTGGAAGCGGCGGTGGAAAGTGGCTTTTCCGATCAAAGTCACATGACGAGACACTTCAAACGGGCATTTGGGATGACGCCCGGTATGTGGCGGCAGTTAACCGCCACCAACGGTCTTTCTTAACTGCAGGCTTCAGATACCTGGAGCGCATCCAATGAATGTCGAATCGTTTGGTGCCTGAATGCAGTTCACTCGGCAAGGTGTGTCACGAAAGACGATGCCATGTTTTCCGGCATCCGGCCCTAGCCAGTCTTTTCTCCCGCTGATTGCGGTGGCTTCCGTTTGTCGTGGGCACAAACCGACTGATCAGCAGAAGAAAGCGCGTAAGCGATCCGACATTCCGTCGATGCGCGCTAGAGTTTGCCGGGACCGAACTTGTTTGAACGCGGGAAGCCGGTCGGCGGCAGGCGCCCGGCCTGGCCCCTGTCTCCGCGCCAATCGGTAAGTTCTTCCAGCGAACGGGTAAAGCTGCGTCCTGAACTGTTGATCCAGGTAAGTCCCTCTTCGCCGGAGAAAACCCTGATGTCGGACACATTTCCGTCCCTGTAACGCTGCAGCCGCACGCCGCGGCCCCTGCCCATTTGCGCGATCTGAGCAAGTGGGAAAACCAGCAATTTCCGGTTTTCGCCGATGATCGCCACCTGATCTCCAGTGGCATCGACACAAAGGGCTGCTTCCGCCGGGGCCGTCAGGTTGAGCACCTGCTTGCCCTTGCGGGTGTTTGCAATGACATCATCCTCGCTGACGACAAAACCGCGCGCCTCGTTGTTGGACAAAAGAAGCTTTCGCCCAGGTTTGTGAACGAAGGCATTCACCACATCCTGCGCTTCGTCCATCTCGACCATGAGACGGATCGGTTCGCCGTGTCCGCGCCCACCCGGCAAACGATCAGCTCCGAGGGTGAAGAACTTGCCTCCGGTCGAGAACACGAGGATCTTGTCTGTCGTCTCGGCATGGAAAGACAGTTTCAGCTTGTCGCCCTGTTTGAAGGTCAGGGATGACAAATCGCTCTGATGCCCTTTGAGGGCACGGATCCAGCCTTTTTCCGAGATGATGACGGTTATCGGTTCCTTTTCGATCATCGCCTGCTGAATGTCGACCAGGTCCGCTTCCGGAGCCTCCGACTTGTCGGTGCGCCGTCTGCCGATTTCCGTTTCAGGTCCATAGACCTTGGAAATGTCGACAATTTCCTTGGAAATTCGGGTCCATTGACGGGCGTCTGAGCCGAGAAGTTTCGTGAGCTCGTCCTTTTCATCGGTGAGTTTTCCGTGCTCCTTGCGGATCTCCAGTTCCTCAAGTTTGCGCAGGGATCTCAGGCGCATGTTGAGAATGGCTTCCGCCTGGACGTCGGTCAGTTCAAAGGTCCTGATCAGTTCGGCCTTGGCATCGTCTTCCTCACGGATGATCCGGATCACCTCGTCCAGATTGAGGTAGGCGATCAAATAGCCTTCCAGAACCTCGAGTCGATGGTTGATCTGGCCAAGTCTGTGCTCGGAGCGGCGGACCAGAACAACTTTGCGGTGATCGAGCCATTCGCGCAGCACCTGTTTCACGCCCATCACCATGGGCACCTTGCCCATGGAAAGAACGTTCATGTTCAAGGAGAACCGGTTTTCCAGGTCGGTCAGCTTGAACAGGGACTCCATCAGGATATTTGCGTCGACATTGCGAGAGCGCGGAACCAGAACAACGCGGATATCTTCGGCAGATTCATCGCGAACGTCGTCGAGCAATGGCAGTTTCCGGGCTGTCAGCAATTCGGCAATCTTTTCGATCAGGCGCGACTTTTGAACCTGGTACGGAATTTCAGTGACAACGATCGCCCATTGCCCGCGGCCAAGATCCTCGACCTCCCAGCGTGCACGCACGCGGAAACTGCCACGTCCGGTCGCATAAGCTTCGCGGATGGAGCCCTGGTCGGAGACAAGCAGGCCACCGGTCGGAAAATCCGGTCCCTTGATATGCTCCAGCAGTTCGTCAACTTCCGCCTTCGGATTCTTGATCAGGTGCAGGCATGCCTGGCAGAGCTCAAAGGCGTTGTGCGGCGGGATCGATGTTGCCATGCCGACGGCGATGCCTGAGGAGCCGTTGCCCAGGAGGTTCGGGAATCCGCCCGGCAGGACAATCGGTTCCTTGTCTTCGCCGTCATAGGTCTCCCGGAAATCGACGGCATTTTCGTCAAGTCCGTCGAGCAGTCGCTTGGCCGTGTCGGTCATGCGCGCTTCGGTGTACCGCATGGCAGCAGCATTGTCGCCGTCGACATTGCCGAAATTGCCCTGACCGTCGATCAGCGGATAGCGTTGGGCAAAGTCCTGGGCGAGGCGTACAAGTGCATCATAGACGGCCTGATCGCCATGCGGATGGTATTTACCGATGACATCGCCGACCACGCGAGCGCATTTCTTGAAGCCTGCGCCGGGATCCAGTTTCAAAAGACGCATCGCATAGAGAAGACGCCTGTGAACCGGCTTCAGCCCGTCTCGGACATCCGGCAAGGCCCTGTGCATGATGGTCGACAGTGCATAGGCGAGGTAACGTTCTTCCAGCGCATCGCGAAGGTTGATCCCTTCAATGCCGCTCGGTGGTGGTGTCGTCTCTTTTCCCATGTCTGTTTGCTATCTGTTTCCCATGGCCCGCGCAATTCGCCCGAGCCGATTTGGCGTGCGAAACCGCAGATTTTCAACGGTTTTTAACATGGTCACAAGCTGTTTGAACACGTGAACGAATTCGATCGGCCTCAAACTCACGAGATCCCGCACTCGAAGGAAGCGAAAAGTCCGGTTGCTCGCAAGAGGTGAACATGTCAGCTTCCCTTGGGAGTTTTCGAGAATTTCTTCCTAGGCTTGTAGTTTGAGAAGAAACTGAGGGTTTTCATCGCAGCAATGAGTGGGAAATTTGAAACATAAACTGTTTTCGTTTGGCCTGCCGTTTCTGTTTATGTTTGCAGTTGCCGGTGGGGAAATTGGAAACGCTTGGCTGGGTGATACCGCTAGCCGGATGAAGTCTTTCAGCAGTTCCTCTGGCAGCATGCTGCCGACCCTGGAGATCGGTGACCGCTTTTTGGTACGGTTGCCGATTGCAGAATTTTACAGGGATCTCGCGAGCGCCTACAGCCCTGAATACCTTCCAAACTTCAGAGTGCATCAGGGTGACATCGTGGTTTTCAAATTGCCAAGTGACTTCACGATTGTCTATGTCAAACGCGTAGTCGGCTTGCCCGGTGACACAATCCAGGTTCTGGATGGTGTTGTTCATATTGACGGAAAGCCGATCAAACGGGAACGTATCGACGACTATATCGGGATGTCTTCATCGGGAGCGGTTCGGCACGTTCCCCGCTTTCGTGAAACCCTCCCAAATGGGGTGTCCTATGAAACGCTTGACCTGACGAAACAGGGACAGTTGGACAATACGCGGGAATACAAAGTTCCGCTTGGTCACTACTTCTTGATGGGTGACAATCGGGACAATTCCGTAGACAGTCGGGTTTTGACCCGCGTTGGTTTTGTTCCCGCTGAAAATCTGATCGGGAGAGCAACAACCGTATACGTTTCAGGAAAAACGAACGATATCGTCTGGCGCTCGCTGAAACCGCACATGAATGACTGATGTCTAATCTAGGAAATTCCAGGGAAAACTCTCGCGATACCGTCGTTCCAGGGCGCTCATGACCTGCTCGCGTGTGCCACCGTCGGTACCGTCACGCTCCCGTAAATGGCGTGATACGAAGAAGCTTGTCAGCTCAAAGCCTTGCGTGACATCGGTCCATGTCAGCTCACTTCCAGCCTGGCGCTGGCCATCGACAAGAAACGAGGGCAGGGGAAGCAGCTTGTCGTGATAGGGCTTGCCGGCCTCCCGGCTGACCGCACGCGCGGATTTGGGCGAGACATAGACCAGGTCATCCTTCTGGCCCGTCGCGGCGCAAGCCTCCAGATCAAGGCCGGTTCCAAGGTCCCGCAACAGTTCCAGTTCGAATCGGATCAGCAGAGCGGCTGCGGCATCGGGTTCGTCAAGATGCTCCAGAACCACGTTCAGGGCGTCGTAAAGGTGCGGGTAGGGGTGCCGTTCCGGCAATAATCGCAAAAGGAATGCGAGATGCTGCAGACTGGCGAGGCCGATCGCTGTCGTCATGAGTTCGCCGGCACGCAGTGTCTGCGCTTCGAGCTGGAAATGCCCGAGGTGATCCGGCAGGCGCGCTTTCCAGGTCAGATCCAGTTCGTTGCCGGGTTGCAGAAAGGGCCGGTTGCGTTGGGAGCGGCCACCCCGGACAAGGCCCAGGTGCCGGCCATGATCGAGGGTCAGGGCCTCCAGAATGATGTCGTTTTCGCCGTGCTTGCGTGTGGTCAGTACCACGCCGCGGCTGGTCCACTCCAAGTCCAATACCCTACGCTAGATTTGGCCGATTCAAGACTGGATTCGACCTTACCCTCAATCACTTCGGAAATTCGAGACCCATCTCCCGGTAGCGTTCGGGATCGTCGGCCCAGTTTTCGCGCACTTTCACGAAAAGAAACAGATGCACGGGGGTCTCGATGATGTCGGAGAGTTCTTCCCGGGCAGCCTTTGAGATTGCCTTGATCGTCTGCCCGCCCTTGCCCAGAACAATGCTTTTCTGACTGCTCCGTTCAACATAGATGGTCTGTTCGATGCGTGCGGACCCATCCTTGCGTGTCTGCCACTGTTCGGTTTCCACCGTTGAGATATAGGGCAGTTCCTGATGCAGGCGTTCGAACAGTTTTTCCCGGGTGATTTCAGCGGCCAGAATACGCAGCGGCAGGTCGGACGGCTGGTCGTCCGGGTAGAGCCAAGGTCCTTCAGGTACCTTCGAGGCGAAGTGATCGAGTATGGTCGCGATACCGTCTCTGGTAAGGGCCGAGACCATGAATGTTTCCTCGAATTCCAGATATTCGTTGGCCCTTTGCGCAAGCTGCAGAAGCTTTTCCCGCTTTGCGACATCGGTCTTGTTGAGGATCAGAACCTTGGGCACGGACTGGCTCTTGAGGCGCTTGAGAATGTTTTCAACCTCCTCATCGATCCCCTTGCGCGCATCGATGAGCAGAGCGATCAGGTCGGCGTCGCGGGCGCCGCCCCAGGCAGTGTCGACCATTGCCCGATCGAGACGGCGCTTCGGCTTGAAAATTCCTGGTGTGTCGATGAAGACCAGTTGCGCAGAGACGTGCATCGCGACACCGCGTACGATCGAGCGTGTTGTCTGCACCTTGTGCGTGACAATCGAAACCTTGGTGCCGACGAGTTGATTGATCAGGGTCGACTTGCCCGCGTTGGGAGCGCCGATCAAAGCTATGAACCCGGCCTTCGTGTCGCTAGGCATCTGGGCAAGCGGTTCAGGCAAGGGAATGTCGAACCGGCCTTTCGGCGGCACAAACCCTTCATCCTCGTCAATCGGTTCGCCTGTGTCGTTCTCGTCGCTCAAAATACTGTTATTCCTTCCAGACGCCTTCCCGGCGCAAGACTGCTTCAGCGGCGTTCTGTTCCGCGATACGCTTCGAGCCGCCCTTGCCCTCGCCGGACGCCAGCCCCCGCACGATCACCGAGACGGTAAAGCTGGGTTCGTGGTCCGGGCCGTCGCGCCCAGTGACTTCGTAATGTGGCGTCGGCAGGCTCTTCGATTGAGCCCATTCCTGCAGCGTGGTCTTGGCATCGCGCAACGGGCCCGTCCACGATAACATACGCGGTTCCCAAAGGCGCTTTACAAAGTCTGCAGCCGCCTCAAAGCCGCCGTCCAGGTAAATGGCGGCAATTACGGCCTCACAGATATCGGCCAGCAGTGCCGTCTTTTTTCGGCCGCCGGTTTGCGCTTCCGCTAGTCCGATCCGCATGGCATCGCCGACGCCGAGCTCTTGCGCGATTTCGGCGCAGGTTTCGCGCTTGACCATGTGGTTGAATCGCCGAGCGAGCTCTCCTTCATCCGCCTTTGGAAAATGCAAGTGCAGCATGGAAGCAATTGCAAGGCCGAGCACACGGTCGCCAAGGAATTCGAGCCGTTGATAGCTACCTGATACGGTTTCTGACGGGGCTAGGGCACTTGCGTGTGTCAGGGCAACCCTGAGAAGCTCAAGATCCCTGAACTCGTACTGCAAGGCCGCCTTGAGCGCCGATACCGCGTTTTGTTTTGGCTTTTGTGTCATGCAGCCTGCTTTTGGCCATGGGGCAGTCGGGCCTCCACTCGGCTATTCCTCAGAGCGTTCTGCCGATGCGATCCCAGCGCACTGTCCATGGCCAGCTCCAGATGTGCCACGCCGGCTTACCGTCACCAACCGAGAAGAACAGAATTTCGGCGCGTCCCATGAAATTTTCAAGTGGCACATATCCGACTTTGGCCAGAACCCGGCTGTCAATCGAGTTGTCCCGGTTATCGCCCATCATGAAGAAGTGACCCTCCGGCACCTCGTATTCACGCGTATTGTCCAATTGCCCGCGTGTCGTCAGTTCGAGCGTGTCGTAAGAAACGCCGTTTGGCAGGGTTTCACGGAAGCGGGGAACGCGGCGGACTGCACCGGATGGTGAAGTCTCGATATAGTCATCGATTTGCTCCCGCTTGACGGGTTCTCCGTTGATATGGACCACGCCTTCCAGAACCTGGATCGTATCGCCTGGCAAACCTATCACACGCTTGATGTAATCGATTGAGGTGTCTGTCGGCAATTTGAACACCGCTACGTCACCACGCTCGGGTTCCTCGGACCAGATCCTTCCTGAAAACGGAACAATCCCGAATGGAAACGAATAGCGCGAATAGCCATAGCTGTATTTGGAGACGAACAGATAGTCGCCGATCAGCAACGTATCCTTCATGGATCCGGAGGGAATGTTGAATGGCTGGAAAAGGAACGTCCGCACAATAAGGGCAAGAAGCAGTGCCTGAACTACGACCTTCACAGTCTCGTAAAGACCGCCGTCCGTTTCTTTCTTGTTTTCAGACACGCTCATAATATCCCTTGAAGCAATTGTTGGCGGTTCAGATTCTCGTGGCCGTACCCGAGCGGAACTCTTAACGGTTCACGTCGGCGGAAGCAATGCGACGAACACCGTCAAAGTCGCTGTTCATGCAGAACCTGTTGATGGGAGTTCTGGCCAGCGGGACGGCCAGGCGGAAATGACGGAAAATGCCTGCGAGAGCGGGAATTTGTCCGGGATGGTCAGATCGATTGTGGTCCGGAAACCACTCGGTATCATGGCAGCAAGACGCTTGGCGTTGGACGCAGCCCGCTCAGTGCGTCTGTCGGACCTGGTCCGTTCAATTTCGGTAAAGACCCTGTTTGTGAAACGGTCGCCGATCCGTTCCAGGGTTTGTTCGATCCGCCGAATATCGATCCGGCCGCCGCCGATTCCCAAGATCATGAGTCTTTGATCCGTCTTTGAAGTGTCTGCGACGCTTTATTTGGGCAGGTTTTGGGAAAACTCAACCATTGCCGTCTTCTTCAACGGTTGAAGCAGGTGCGGAATAAGGAGTTTTGTCGGTGTTTGCCAGTGTCTGGCGCCTGCGGCGTTGATAGACTTCCACACTCTTGTAAACGATGACATATGAAAGCGTGCCGACAACAAGACCGAGAGGAACTGCTCCGATAAACATTGGCTTGAGCATGGGCCAGAGGGCATCGAAAGACTTTTCGAACAGACCTTCCTGAAACCTCTGGTGAACCTGATGCGGATCCGCTTTCGGAGCTCTTCCATGCAGGATCCACTGGCCGATCTTGAAAGTGAAAGCCCAGATGAACGGAAACGTGAGGGGATTGCCGATTGACGTTCCGAGCGCGGCGGCAATCATGTTTCCGCGCACAATGTAAGCAGCGCCGAACGCCGTCAGAAAGTGGAACCCGACCAGGGGCGTACAAGACGCAAAGGCACCGGCAGCAAATCCGACTGCAATAGCATGCGGGGTTGCGGTAAGTCTGAGGACCCGTTTGCCGAAATATCTCGTTGAGCGGGCCCAGCTGTTCCGGGGCCAGACCGCAACGCGCAGGCGCTCGATGCGCGATGGTCTATTTCTGCGTTGGAACAGCATGAATTGGTTTCTTGTCCTGTCAGGTCGTTCTTGTTCAGCTCAGGCCGCGGCTTCCCGGTTTTATGGCCGGAAGAGCTGCCAGTTCGGGTGGCAGGTTATCCGGCTCGTAAGCCGGTACCTTGTATTCGGCCAGTGCGATGATCGGAACCGACGCATCAGCTTCGCCACCGGACCGGTCGATCAGGCAGGCCACGCCAAGGACTTCAGCACCAAGAGCTTTCAACGAGGTTACCGTTTCCCGGCTCGATAGACCTGTCGTTACTATATCCTCAACGACAATCACTCTTGCCCCTTTGGGAAGATCGAAGCGGCGGAGCCGGAATTCGCCGTCTTCGCGTTCGACCCACATGGCCGGGACACCCAGATGACGTGCCGTTTCATACCCGGGAATCAGACCGCCGAGCGCAGGGGAGATGATGTAGTCGACATCATCAAGACCGGCATCCCGGATCTTGTCTGCCAATGCCTTGCAAAGTTTTTCGGTCTTGTCCGGATACATGAATACCCGTGCCTTTTGAAGAAAGACGGGGCTGCGCAGTCCTGATGTCAGGATAAAATGCCCTTCCAGGATTGCGCCGGCTTCGCGGAATAAGGACAACACTTCGTCGCGGTTCATGAATCAGGATCCCTGTTAATCTGCATCTTATCCGTTGACCCGGTTGACGCTTGAAACATTCGGCTTTGAACGCAATTGATTGATAATACGGTTCAGGTGTTTCAGGTCCCAGACCTCCAGGTCAATGATCATTTGGTGGAAGTCAGAGGCCCTTTGGACCATCTTCACATTATCGATATTTCCGCTGTTCTCGCCAATGACCTGTGCAATTGCAGCCAGAGAGCCGGGCTCGTTTGCAGCCGAAATATCCAGGCGCGCCGGAAAACGCTCCGGGTTGTTGATATCAATGTCCCAACGCACGTCCACCCAACGTTCGGTCTGGTCATCGAATTCCTTGAGCGACGGCGATTGTATCGGATAGATGGTCAGTCCGTCCGAAGGGATCAAGATGCCGACAATCCGATCTCCGGGAACGGCACCGCCATCGGGAGCGAAACTGACCGGAATGTCACCTGACAATCCACGGATGGGCAGGGCAGGACCTTCGCCGAGATCGGTTTCATGGTCTGACCGGGATTTGCCGTCTTCCAGGTCACCGGGAGGGATCCGGAACTTCAGACCGTGACCCTGCTTCAGGCCGAACCAGCCTTCTTCCATTGGCGGACCGGATATCGCAACCCTCTCGTCCTGATAGTCCGGATGGGTCGACTTCAAGACAGCTTGCGCGCTGAGATCGCCCCTGCCGACGGCGGCCATCAGGTCGGCGACGCTCGACTGATGGTGTCTGCCCAGAACCGCTTCAAGAAGATCTTCTGAAAACGCCTTGTCCGCGCGTGCGAACGCCCGCATCAGAATGTGTTCACCCAGAGCGCCATATTGTTTGCGGACGGATTCGCGGGTCGCGCGCCTGATCGCGGCGCGGGCCTTGCCGGTCACTGCGATCGCTTCCCAGGCCGGAGGAGGTGTCTGGGCGGGCGAGCGGATAATTTCCACCTCGTCGCCGTTGTGAAGCTCTGTCACGAGCGGCATGATCTTGCCGTTGATCTTGCAGCCGACACAGGTGTTGCCGATGCCGGTGTGAACCGCGTAAGCGAAATCGATCGGGGTTGCGCCGCGCGGAAGGGCGATCAACCGGCCTTTCGGTGTGAAACAGAACACCTGATCGTGGAACAGTTCCAGCTTGGTGTTCTCAAGAAATTCTTCAGGCGTATCGCCCTGCGCCAGCAGTTCCGTGGTGCGGCGCAGCCATTCAAAGGCACGGCAGTCTTCCGTATGGCGCGCAATATTCCTGCCGCCGAACTCGCCATCCTTGTAAAGCGCGTGGGCTGCAATGCCGTATTCTGCGACCCGGTCCATGGAAATTGTCCGGATTTGCAGCTCGACCCGCTGTCGTGAAGGGCCGACGATTGTTGTGTGGATTGACTTGTAGTCATTCTGCTTCGGCGTGGAGATGTAATCCTTGAAGCGCCCGGGAACCGTTGGCCAGGTCGTATGGATCACGCCGAGGACGCGATAGCAGGCTTCGACGGTTCCGACCGTTACACGGAAACCGTAAATGTCGGAGAGTTGCTCAAATCCAATGGCCTTGCGCTGCATTTTACGGAAGATCGAATAGGGGCGTTTTTCGCGTCCCGTGACCTCGGCCGCCATGCCGCGTTCGCTGAGGCGTTCGGTCAGCGTCGTTTCAATGTCGGCAATCAGGTCCCGGTTTTTCTCCCGCAGATCCGCAAGCCGGTCCGTGATGGTTTCGTAGGCTTCCGGGTTGAGGATATGAAAGGAGATGTCTTCCAGCTCCTCACGCATGTCGTGCATGCCCATGCGTCCGGCGAGCGGGGCATAGATTTCCATTGTTTCTTCGGCAATCCGGCCGCGCTTGTGCTGCGGCATGTGCTGCAGGGTGCGCATGTTGTGCAACCGGTCCGCAAGTTTGACCAGCAGGACACGCACATCGTCCGCGATGGCGAGCAACAGCTTGCGGAAGTTTTCTGCCTGCTTGGCCTTTTGAGAGACCAGATCAAGTCGCTTGATTTTCGTCAGGCCCTCGACCAGTTTGCCGATCTCCTCACCGAACAGGGAGTCGATTTCAGCCCGGGTCGCGTCCGTATCTTCGATGGTGTCATGAAGAAGGGCGACTGCAATGGTTGCGTCATCCAGCCGAAGATCGGTCAGGATCGCAGCGACTTCGAGGGGATGTGAAAAATAGGGGTCGCCGGATGCCCGCATCTGGGAGCCGTGCTTTTGCATGGCATAGACATAAGCCTTGTTGAGCAAGGCTTCGTCAGCTTCCGGATTGTAACGCGTAACTCGTTCAACGAGTTCATATTGACGCATCATGGCCGCAACCGACCCAGAAAACCGGCTGAGATATCAGTCGGATAAAGAAAATCCGCCTGAAACAACGCGGGAAAACATCCGCAATTCAGGCGGGAACTGGACGAAAAATCAGACGTCGTCGGTCCGCTCCGGCGGAACCAGACCTTCCAGACCGCGCAACAGATCTTCCTCGGACATGCGGTCGAATTCCACCGCACCGTCGTCCACGTTGTTGACCTGGGTCACCTGATGCTGATTGGCGGACGGAACAACCGGCACAGCTTCTGTCTCGGGTTCGTCCACTTCCACGAACTTCTGAAGCGAGTGGATCAGGTCTTCTTTCATGTCTTCCGGGCTGACGGTCTGCTCGGCGATCTCGCGCAGCGCAACGACGGGATTCTTGTCATTGTCGCGATCAATTGTCAGCGGCGAACCGCTAGAGATCATGCGAGCGCGATGCGCAGCAAGCAGCACCAGCTCAAACCGGTTTTCGACCTTGTCGATGCAGTCCTCGACGGTCACGCGCGCCATTCGACGTCTCCATAGGCTAAATGAACTTGAAAAAACAGCGTATAGAGATCACTATTCGAAAAAGCAACCCCTTGTCGGATTTGGGAGGAAAACGTCACTTTTAGCAGGGTTTTTATCGATTTTTCTTAGCTCCACTCGCTTTTGCGTTGCGGCGGTCCAATATTATAGTGTAGGGCACTACTGCGGACCTACAAGAATCAACAGGGTCGGTGGGAAAAACAAAACAATAAGCTGAGTGAAGCGGCAATGTGCGGTAGGTGTCATCTCAGCAAAAATGCGTTGACCTTATTGGTAGACATGAACGACTGCGGCTGCGGGTGCCGGACCGTTGGTGACTCTCCTTGAAGACGCATTTAACTCGGAAAGGTTTCATCTAATATGTTTGACGCTCGAGAAAAAGTTGCTTTGTTCATTGACGGAGCCAACTTGTATTCGACGGCCAAGGCGATCGGTTTTGATATCGACTATAAACGGCTGTTGAAGGAGTTCCAGGGACAGGCATATCTTTTGCGCGCGTATTATTATACTGCGCTGATCGAGGATCAGGAATACTCGTCCATTCGGCCACTTATAGATTGGCTGGATTACAACGGCTACAAGGTTATTACCAAGCCGGTAAAGGAATTCGTCGACAGTGCCGGAAGACGGAAAGTCAAAGGCAACATGGATATCGAACTTGCTGTCGATGCCATGGAACTTGTTGAAACAGTTGACCATATCGTTCTGTTTTCGGGTGATGGCGATTTCAGATCGCTGGTAGAGGCGCTTCAACGCAAGGGGCGCAAAGTCAGCGTGGTGTCCACCTTGAAAACCCAGCCGCCCATGATTGCCGACGATCTTCGCCGTCAGGCGGATCATTTTATTGATCTGGCAAGTCTTGCCAACAAGATCGGCCGGGATCCGTCGGAGCGTCCGGTGCGCCCGCAAATGGCACCGCAGATGGACCACGACGACGAGGACGACTACTGAGTTCCCCTGATGTCTGGACTTGAAGGAAATACCGGTCCGGTCGATCCACCCATGGATTGTCCGGACTGTCCGCGTCTGGTGGCGTTTCGCGAAGAACTGCGGGCGGTGCATCCTGATTGGCACAATGCCCCGGTGGCTTCATTTACGTCAAAAGCACCGCGGCTGCTCATCATAGGTCTGGCCCCCGGCATGAAAGGGGCCAATTGTACGGGACGGCCTTTCACCGGGGACTATGCCGGCGATCTTCTTTATCAAACCTTGCTTGAATACGGATTTGCACAAGGCACTTATCTGGCACGGTCAGATGACGGGCTGACACTTTGCGACGCAATGATCACCAATGCAGTCCGCTGCCTTCCCCCTCAAAACAAGCCAACCGGGCCGGAGATCAGGACCTGCAGGCCCTACCTGCTGTCCACCTTGGCCGCCAATCCGTCCATCCGCGCAGTGCTTGCGCTTGGCCGGATCGCGCATGAGACCTTCCTGTCCGCCCTTGAATTGCGACGTGCCAGTTTTCCGTTCGCTCATTGCGCGGAACATGACCTCCCGGGACATGATATGTCGCTTTTCGACAGCTATCATTGCTCCCGATACAACACCAACACCGGCCGTCTGACCGAAGACATGTTCCGGTCGGTTTTCGACAAGATCCGCACTCGTATTCCCGAGGCCTGACAACCGGTCTGCAGACTGGTCAGGTTTCAGAGTTCGTTGCCTCGGTGTCTGCGATGGTCCAGCCGTTGGGGCCGAGATGCTCTTGAGGTCTGAAGCGCGCCTTGTAGGCCATCTTCGCTGATCCTCCGACCCAGTACCCGAGATAGACATAGGGAAGGCGCATTTTGCGTGCGCGTTCGATGTGATCCAGGATCATGTAGGTGCCGAGCGCCGTGTCGGTGTAATTGGGGTCGTAAAAGGAATAGACCATGGAAAGCCCGTCGGACAGTTGATCACTGAGCGCAACGCCAAGCAGAGGGCCGTCGCCGGTTCCGGTAACGAAACTGTCTGGTCCCCTTCTGCGATACTCGATCACCAACGTTTCGACATGGGTATCCTCGACCATCATCGCGTAATCGAGAACGCTCATTTCGGTCATGCCGCCGTCTTCATGACGTTCCTGCAGATAGTCCCTGAACAGATCGTATTGTTCCGCAGAAGGGCTGGCCGGGAGCCGTGCACCGATCAGCTCTGAACCGGTTTTCCAGACACGTTTGAACGATTTGCTCCATTTGAAATCGTTGACGCGGACCCGAACGGAAACGCACGCCTGGCACTGTTCGCATGCCGGGCGGTAGGCAATATTCTGACTGCGCCGGAAACCGCCCTGCGTCAGAACCTCGTTGAGGGCCGGGGCACCATGTCCCACCAGATGCGTGAACACCTTACGCTCCTGCTTGCCGTCCAGATAAGGGCAGGGCGCAGGCGCGGTAAGATAGAATTGCGGATGGTCTGTTGGGTGGCGTGTCACCGTGTTGTCCCGAGATACCTCAAATCTTGTTCTACATCCCGTAATACCATGGCGCGACCAACGAGAAGGTCAACCATAAAATAAGCGCAAGCGGCGCTCCAGCCCGGATGAAGTCGCTAAATCTGTAGTGACCCGGACCCATGACGATCAGGTTGGTCTGATAGCCCACCGGTGTTGCGAAGGAAGTATTGGCCGCGATGATCAGGCAGACCACGAATGCTTCCGGCGGTTGTCCGATCTGGTTGGCCAGGTTGATGGCGATTGGAGTGAACAGAACGGCGGCTGCATTGTTGGAAAGAAAGTTCGTCAGTACCATGACGATGAAGAAAAGTGCCGACAAAATTGTCGCTGCCGATGCCCCTTGCAGCACGTAAACGAGCCCTGTGGCAATTGCGGTTGCACCACCCGTCGCTTCCAGCGCGACTGCCGCGGCAAGCGATGCGCCGACGAGCATGAAGATCCGGCTGTCGATCGCCCGCATGGCCTGGCGAATGTTGAGGCAACCAGACGCAATCATCGCAAATGTGCCGCCGATGGCAGCCGATACGATCGGGACCAGTCCGGTAGCGGCCAGAATGACCACACATGCAAAAATGGCCAGTGCTCGTGGCGCGTAACGCCGGCGCGGCACCTCCGTTGTCGACCAGTCCAGAAGAAGGACGTCCCTGTTGCCACGCAGGCGTCCGATCTCGTCTTCATTTCCGGCGACCAGCAGAACGTCTCCCGCTTCAAGCCGGATGTCGTTCATTGCCATGCGCGGCATGCGACTGCGTCTCTGAATGCCCATGACGAGACAGCCTGTGTCGGCATAAAACCCCGATTGCGGCAAAGTTCTGCCCATCAGTCTGGACGCGGGCGCGACAACCACCTCGGCAAGGCTGATGGAGCCAGGCTGAACCGGCTGCTGATCTCGTCCGGCGCTACTGTTTTCCGCGTCGGTCTCCATCAGAGGCTGGCGGCGCGCCAGCGCGTTTGCAAGCGCGTTCCGTGTCGCTGCGACGATGACCGTGTCCCCCGGCGACAGAACCACGTTTTCGAACGGTGGCAGGATGGGTTTTTGCCCGCGTTGAACCAGTCGGACGGTCATGTCCTTCAGATTGGGGAACATGCCCGAGACAGCCTCGACCCCGACAAGGGGATGTCCGTATGTGATTTCGATCTGGGCAATGAACTGCTTGCCCGAAGTTGGTTGGAATTCCTCTGCCATGGTTTTCCGTGTGGTCATCAGATACGGCATGACGAAGAACACATAGACCGCTCCGGCGCTCGCCACGATCAGACCGATCGGCGTGAAACTGAAGAAGGTCAGCCTGAGATCGGAGGTCTGCGCAGCGTAGTTGGCGACCAGAAGGTTGGTGGACGACCCGATCAGCGTGATCATGCCACCGAGAATCGCAATGAACGACAGCGGCATCAGGACACGGGAAGGCGACTGCCCGACCGTGGCGGCAACTGCGGTCAGGATCGGTAGGAACATGACGACAACGGGAGTGTTGTTCAGGAAGGCGCTGAGAACGGCCACAGCGAGCAGTATCGGAATGGTCGCAAACGCCGAGCGGCCGCGTGTCATCCTCACGATTGCCTTTGCCGGCCCTTCCAGCGCATCCGTCTGGAACAGTCCCTGGCCGATGATCAGCAGGCAGATCACGGTGACCAGCGCGGGATTTGCGAACCCGGTGAGAAAATCGGCGGTGGTTACGGCCTTGCCGTCAGGTGTTTCGACCGGAAGAACAGAAAAAATGACAATGAACGCGGTCACTGACCCCAGAGCGACCGTTTCAATCGGATAGCGCTCCAAGGCGTACAGGATAACGGTCGACGCGATCACCAGAAAGGTCAGCGCCATCGCAATATCAACTGAGTGCATTCACCTGCCCAATGCCAGTCTTGACGAACGCACAGTTTAAAACAGGCGGTCCGCTCATTGAAAGAGCTTATGATAGTGTTTGCGTCTGATACGCGTTGGATTGGCTCTTGCCAACATAAGGTTGGAAAAAATACTGGCGAAGGACGGCATGTCTGGCGTCAGGGACACCCTGACAGAATTCGAACAGTGTCTTTCTAGGCGCCTGATGTGAACTGGAACATGAGCTTCCAGCGACTGTAAGTCTCAATGCGGTCGACATCCGTCGGAAAATAGTCACTCGCGCCGCCGAGAGGCACGTAGGCGCTTGCCAGAAATCGCTGAACCGACACCTGAAACCCGGCGCGCCGAAAGGCCTCGGCAATATCCGACACACTGTGATTTGGGACCGGAACGTTTGAAAACTCCTGAATTTTAGGTCGCCAGGAGTGCCATAGCGGACTGTCACTGTGACAGCAGGTGACCGCATAATAATCCCCTCCCGGTTTCAAAACCTTCCTGATGTCGCCGGCGTGCCGCTCAAGATCTTCGATCAGGTAGATGACTTCGTGACTGAAAGCGATGTCAAAACCGTCTCCGATATCCGACAATCGGTCCGTGGCGCGATAGGTGATGGGCCGATCGCCTTTTTGAGCTTCGGCGCGCGCAACAGCATTCTGTGCGATATCCACTCCAACGGCAGCGGCATAGCGACGAAGGTCATAAAGCAGTCTCAGAAATCCACCCTGATTGCAGCCGAAATCGAGAACTTTTGCGTTGGTGAAATCAGTCTCGCCGACCGCTGCAATCATTTCTCGCCAGATCCAGGCGTGTTCTGTTGTCATGCTGTCTTCTTCAGCATCACGTTTCGACCAGGTATTAATCAGATTCTCGCTCACGACAATTCCTATGCTTCAAGCTCTTTCAGGAGCGAACGAAAGACTTTGCGCGCGCTGCCCGGGTGCCTGACCTTTTTCACGGAATGCAGATTCGACAGGTCATTTCCAACCACGATCAGACCCACCATTCCCCATTCGTAGTGTGGCAGGCAGATGTGCCCGTAAATGCCCGGTATCGGAAATTCGACTGTCAGGTTTGTGTCCATTGCTCCGTTCCAGGCGTCCGCACCGTTCGGGATCATTCCGCGTTTCGATGCAGAATTGTGGCCTGCGTCAGTCGGGACGAACGTGACACTGTCACCGGGTTTGATCCTTAGAATCGCGGGTTCAAACACATTCGGCGTGTCAGGATCCCCACAAGCCGCATTTAGCATCAGGACGCTGTGCGCATTACCGACCGACGCTGGAGCCGGGCAGGCCAGTGCAGACCCGGTGCCCGCCATTGCAGCCACGGAAAACATGAAATTACGACGCGTAAGCATGGACGATGAGTTCCTCTCTGGGCCCCTGTGAAGTCTCGATCGCAACCCCGTAAGTCTTGGCAATCGCATTCGCGCGCAGCACCTGCCCGGGTGAACCCTGTGCCAGAATTCGGCCTTCACCGAGCAGGATCAGATTGTCCGCGAAACGAGCAGCCAGATTGAGATCGTGAAGCGCGACGACACCGACGGCACCGCGCCGGACGACCGCCGACTTTATCTGACCTAACACGTCCAGTTGGTGGCGCAGGTCGAGTGCGGATGTCGGCTCGTCAAACAGGTAGACATCCGAATTCCGGATCAGCGCTTGCGTTACCGAAACCAGTTGCGACTGCCCTCCGGAGAGCTCGCTCACATAGGCTTCGGCCAGATGACCGATGCCGGCCTCATGCAGAGCCGTACCGACCGCAATCATGTCTGCATCGCTGACGCGCCAACCCTTCAACTGTTTGTGCGCCATCATGACTACATCGAAGACGGTAAGAGCCGCATTCGCGGTAAAAAACTGCGGCATGAAACACACACGCTTAAGCCTCGCACGAGTCGAAAGGCTGTCGAGGTCGATATTGCCGAGGTGGACCTTGCCTGACTGGAGGGGCAAAAGCCCTGCAATCAGACGAAACAGGGTAGATTTGCCGGCCGCATTCGGCCCGATGAGAGCGGTAAGCTGTCCGGGGACAATCGGTTCGAAGGCGATGGCGTCGAAAATTTGTCTCGAACCATAAGAGAAGCTGATGTTCTCGGCAGACAGCGCACTCATTGCCAGTGCCTCTTTCTCTGCCCGAGAATGAGCAGAATGAAGAAAGGAATGCCGATCAGCGAGGTGATCATGCCGATCGGGTAGACGATACCAGGCGTAATTGCCTTCGATGCTATTGACGTGCCGGAGAGAATGAGGGCGCCGCACAAGGCGGACAACGGCAGAAAACCGCGCTGGTCTTCACCAACGATCATGCGTGCTATGTGCGGTCCGACAAGACCGACGAAGGCAATGGCCCCAACAAAGGAGACTGCGACGGCGGAAAGCAGAGAAACGCCGGCAAGCACTCCGATCCGCAATATGGAGACATTGACGCCCAGCGCGGCTGCCTTGTCCTCGCCCATGCGCAGCGCGGTCAATGCCCAGGAGCGGTTCATGAACCAGGGCAGGGTGAGTACAAGGATCAGGAAGCAGATGCCAACCTTTGACCACGTGGCACGGGCGAGGGAACCCAATTGCCAGAAAATCAGCTGCGCGAGTTGAATTTCCGAAGCGCCGTATTGCAGAAAGGCCAGCAACGCGTTGAAAGTGAACAGCATTGCGATTCCGACAAGGATCATGGCTTCCGGAGTGACGCCGCGCAATCTGGTAAACAGGAACAAGGCGCAGGACGTAATCATCGCGAATACAAACGCGTTCACCGAAACGAACAGTCCTCCAACACCCGGGATCACAGACCAGCCGAGCACGATGGCAAGGGCAGCGCCGAATCCGGCTGCAGAACTCAGTCCAAGCGTAAACGGATCGGCGAGCGGATTGTTGAGGATCGTCTGCATTTCTGCGCCGGCGACGCCGAGCATTGCGCCCACTGCGACGGCCATGATGGCGACCGGAAGGCGCAGTTGCCAGATGATGACGTCTTCTTTGGGAGTGGCGCTGGCGCGATCGAAGATCACTTCAATCGTTCGCCAGATTGTCAGATCGGCCGGGCCGGTGGTGACATCGATGACGACCAGGACGGCAAGGCAAAAAAAGGCAAGAATTACGAGGGTAACACGGCGCATGCTGCGTCGTTTGTAGGCACGTACAAGTGACAACGCCTCTGATGTTAGCAAGGTTCCGTCAGACATGAAAATTCCATGAAAAACAGGCCCCGCAATCAGATATTGCGGAGCCATCGGGTGTGTCGGTTCTAGTTGTTCAGGGAGATCCAGAATTGACCGGAAGGCTCATAAGGAAGGAACCTCCCGTGCAGTTCCTTGAAGGTTGCCTCCGGATCAAGATCTTCAAAATCCTCCGGATGCAGCCATTTCGCCAGGACCTGGACTGCCACGAAGTGATACGGTGAATTGTAGAACTGGTGATAGATCGAGTGGAATCGGCCTTCCTTCACGGCACGCAAATCAGCGAAACCAGGGCGGGCGGCAAGCGCAGAAAGGCGGTCGCCGTTCACTTCCGGATCGCCGTCGTAGCCAAGCAGTGTCGAGGTGACTTCCGGACGGGCTTCTTTCCAGTTTGCACCTGTGCCGAACACAACATCGGGATCCGCTTCGATGATGCCTTCCAGGTTCAGATCAACGGAATAGGCATTGGCAAGCGTGGATCCGTAGTTCTTGCCTCCGGCGAGTTCGACGAAACGGCCATAATTATAGGGGCCGAATGACCGGCAGCAGAAATCGGTCTGCCATCCGGCGGCATTTTCAACGACGACAAGCGGGCGGTCTTCGGCCGGGATCGTGTCGACAATATTCGTTACCTTGCGCATCTGCGCGATGTAGAAATCGATAAATTCGGCAGCGCGTTTTTCCTCGCCGAAAATCCGGCCGAGGATCAGCATCGAAGGCACTGCATTCTCTGTGGCGTTGCGGCGGAAATCGATAAAGGCGACCTGAACGCCGGCATTGCCGAGCTTTTCGATGAGGCCTGTTTCTTCGGCCTTGAAGAGGTTGCCGACATCAAGCAACACCAGGTCTGTTTCCGCCTCCAGCACGGCTTCAATGGAAAAATCACCAGCATAGGGATTGCCGAAGTCGATCATCCGCGCCGTATCGTCCGGGAATACGCCCTGGTACTTGCGGAACGCATCCGGATCGTACTGGACCAGGTCACTTTTCCAGCCGACGATCTTCTCGAACGGATTGCCTTCGATGAGCGGTGCGATCCCATACATCATTCGGCCTTCGCCGAGAATGATCTTGTCCGGCATCTCCGGCAGGGTGACTTCCCGGCCAGCAATATCGGTGAAGGTAAGAGCTTCCGCTTGAGCGGTTGTGGAGTGAGCAGCCAACAGGCTACCGGCCACGAACACGCACGTGAGTGCGCCTACGCGTTTGAAGAAAGACATAGCGTTTTCCAATAGTTAGATTGCGTCGCAGCAATACCAAATCTGAAATTTAAAGTCGACTCTAATATTCAGGTTTTTCGGTGATTAGACGCGGTAACGCGATAGAGCGGTGAAAACAGAGCGATATTCCGCATTCGATTTTGGAAGCGGTCAGGTGTTTTCACCCGATTTCAATTCAAGGGATATGAAACGGTTCTCATCAACAGCGACACGGTTCTGGAAAAGGTGCCGGGGACATGACAGTTTGGGACCAAATGCAACCTGGTGTGCCCTAATATGACCATCGACGATCCAACCCAGCCCCGCCAACCGCGATCAAGAGCGTTGCTCGCGCTGTTTCTTGTCGTTGTCATCGGTATGGGAATTTTTGTTGGAACCCAGTCTGCACCGGGCAGTTGGTATCAGGAACTTGAGAAACCGGTTTTCAACCCGCCGAACTGGATCTTTGCTCCGGTCTGGACGGTTCTGTACGTGTTCATTGCCGTTGCCGGTTGGCGGACCTTTCTGAGAGCACCTCGGTCAATGGCCATGAAATTCTGGTACGGACAGATGGCACTGAACTGGATCTGGTCACCGGTCTTTTTTGTTTTTCACCTGACGTGGGCCGCCTTTGCCGTGATCGCGGCGATGCTGATATTGATAATTCTGTTTGTAGGAAAAAACTGGTGCGCGGATCGTGTTTCTGCGGCGCTCTTCCTCCCCTACGCACTCTGGGTCGGGTTCGCGGGCTTGCTCAATTTTTCTCTGGCGTTGCTGAATTGAAAATCATCGATAGTGCGCGCAAGCAATGGGCCAGGCGTTGCCCGGACACGGTCTGCTTGCAGAGGGCAGCACTCTACTCCTGCTCGTAAAAATACTGCTGGTGATAGGCAGAGTTGATCACGACCACGCCTAGGATCATGTCATGCAGCAGACGCTTGCGGTCCGAAAAGAGCGACACCAACAGCACGAGCGGCGTCAGCAGCGAAACGGAAAACCAGAACAGAAGCGCATGCACTGAAGCAAGAAGCGGATAGGGTTTGGCACCGTACCAGAGGCGCATTTCCAGCCCCATGGCACGCATGCCGAAAGTGGAAGCCAGCGGTCCGCCAAGCGTGAAAGCCACATAGAGCAGGGCGACGGCTGCCGGCAGGATGCCGTAAAGCAGAAAGCCGAGGCCAAGCGTGAAGACGCCAAGGAAAAATACCAGGATGCCGGCGCCGAAGGTCAGGAGGGCTATCACGATCACGTCGATGAAGAACGCAAATATTCGCCGGCTGCGCACTCCGGAAAACAGTTCCGGGTGGCGAACAGGATCAAAGACGTCCTGACGGACATAGTCGGCGGAGGTTTCTGCGGACATTAACATGCTCCCAAAAATGTGATGACGCACATGTGGGGATTGAACATTGAAAACGCAAATTCCCGGCATGCGCGCAACAGAGGCAGTCCCGGATCAAGTCGGGGGTGGCCATTTGGACGGAAGATCCGCTCGACGCGATGTATATTGGTATGGATGTGACTTGGGAAACCACCGCCATTTCAGCCTGCGCCAACTAACTGCAAGGTCTGGACTGAACAGAGGATTGCTATTTTCCTTGAGCCAGCATCTCCGCGACCTTTGGCGCAAAATAGGTCAGGATCCCGTCGGCACCTGCACGTTTGAATGCCAGGAGGCTTTCCAGCATCGCCCTGTCACCGTCAAGCCAGCCATTGGCACTCGCCGCCTTGATCATCGCGTATTCTCCGGAGACCTGGTAGGCATAAGTCGGGACCTGGAATTCGTCCTTGATGCGCCGAACGATGTCGAGATACGGAAGGCCGGGCTTGACCATCACCATGTCGGCACCCTCGGCGATGTCGAGTTCAGCTTCGCGCAGGGCTTCGTCGGTGTTCGCCGGATCCATTTGATACGTCCGCTTGTCTCCCCTCAGGGTCCCGGAAGACCCGACAGCGTCCCGGAAAGGGCCATAAAAGGCGGAGGCGTATTTTGCGGAATACGCCATGATCTGCGTGTTGCGGAAATTCTGACTGTCAAGGGATTGCCGGATGGCACCAATCCGGCCGTCCATCATGTCGGAAGGCGCGATAACGTCCGACCCGGCGTCGGCTTGGACCAGTGCCTGCCTGCACAGCTGGTCGACTGTTTCGTCATTGAGGATCGTTTCACCCTCCATCAACCCGTCATGGCCGTGGCTTGTATAGGGGTCGAGCGCGACGTCGGTCATCAGACCGACATTCAGGCCTTCCGCCTTTATAGCGCGCAGAGCCCGGCAGGTCAGATTTTCAGAATTGAGGGCTTCCGAACCCGTGTCATCACGCAGGTCGGGATCGGTATAGGGAAACAGGGCGAGAGCCGGAATGCCAAGGTCTGCGGCTTGCGTTGCCTCGCGAACGGCTTCATCGACGGAAAGACGGAATACGTCCGGCATTGAAGCGACTGGCTGACGCACATTCTCGCCGTCGACGAGAAAGATCGGCCAGATCAGGTCATTGACGGTCAATGTGTTTTCGCACACGAGCCGGCGCGACCAGTCGCTCTGCCTGTTACGGCGCATTCTGGTGCCGGCGAGCAGCGTATCCATATGGTCGGATGTGATCGGCGGAAGGGGCGGTTTGGACGACATGGAACCTGCGAGCTCGGTTTTTTGAATGTTGACTTGTATTCTGAAGGAAGTGAAACGCCAATCTATCACGCAGATTGACGCACTCCAACATTCTGTAAAATAACTGAAAATAAAAACAAAAAAGAGATTGTTTGACGTTTGCGTCAAATATGTTTTAGTGCAGCCGCAATGCAGGTACGGCAACTTGCCTTCAACGACTCGGCGCACCCGCGCTTTTGGGAGGATAAACGTGGACTTTTCACCAAACGAAGATCAGCGCGCCTTTCAGGATATGGCCGCGGGTTTTTCCCGCGACGAGCTCGCCCCGAACGCCCGGCACTGGGATGAAGACAGTATCTTTCCGATTCCGACCCTGCGCAAGGCGGCCGAACTCGGGTTCGGTGGCATATATGTAAAGGAGGACGTGGGCGGCTCGGCTCTCTCTCGTCTCGATGCGGCCTTGATTTTCGAGGAACTCTCGAAAGGCTGCACTTCCACGGCGGCCTACCTGTCGATCCACAATATGGTGGCCTGGATCATCGACACATTCGGATCCGAACACTTGCGGCAGAAGTTCCTGGAAAGGCTCTGCACGATGGAGCTCTTGACGAGTTACTGCCTGACTGAGCCCGGGTCCGGGTCCGATGCCGCCAGTCTTCGCACGAGTGCGAAGGACGACGGTGATCATTATGTGCTCAACGGCTCCAAGGCCTTCATCTCAGGCGGAGGCGTCAGCGATCTCTATGCGGTAATGGTGCGCACGGGTGGCGATGGTCCATCCGGTGTTTCATGCCTGCTGGTGGAGAAGGGAACGCCCGGACTGAGTTTCGGTGCGAACGAAATCAAGCTTGGCTGGAAGAGCCAGCCGACCGCGCAAGTGAATTTTCAGGATTGTCGCGTACCAAAGTCAAACCTCGTTGGCGAGGAAGGCCAGGGCTTCAAGATCGCCATGTCGGCACTTGATGGCGGACGGCTCAATATTGGAGCGTGTTCGATCGGCGCGGCTCAGGCCTGTCTGGAACATGCTCTTGACTACACGCGGGAACGCAAGCAGTTCGGCAGGCCGATTGCCGATTTTCAGGCTCTTCAGTTCCGACTTGCCGACATGGCGACCGAACTCGAAGCTGCACGCCTGCTTCTGCACAAGGCTGCTGTTGCTGTTGATGGCAAGACCCACGAGGCAACCAGGCTTGCCGCGATGGCCAAACGCCTGGCAACGGACACGGGCTTCAAGGTCGTCAACGAGGCACTCCAGCTTCATGGGGGGTACGGATATCTGCGCGACTATCCCATCGAGCGTTTTTTCCGTGATGTCCGCGTGCACCAGATTCTGGAAGGCACCAATGAAATCATGCGCCTGATCATAGCCAGGCAGCTATTGAAGGACTGATTGAATTTCTCCGACTTAACCCTTGAAACGACTCTCATTTGACAAGGCGTCCGCATGAGTGACGAAATCCTCTTTGAAGTTCGCGGCAAAGCCGGGTTCGTAACATTGAACAGGCCGCAGGCTCTCAATGCATTGACCCATGCAAAGGTGAAGGCGCTTGCGGATCAGTTGCAGCGCTGGGTCGGTGATCCGTCCGTCGCGCACATTGTCATCAAGGGGGCGGGTGGCAAGGCGTTTTGCGCCGGTGGCGATATCCGAAGCATCTACGACACACGGATGGCGGGCGACGTAGAGAGCCTCAAGCCGTTCTTTCGGGACGAGTACACCCTGAACGCCACGATCAAGGCCTATCCGAAGCCCTATATCGCACTGATCAACGGGATCGTCATGGGAGGAGGCGTGGGCGTTTCCGTTCACGGCAGTCATCGGATAGGCACCGAGAAGACGCTCTTTTCCATGCCTGAAACCGCGATCGGTTTCTTCCCCGATGTGGGAGGTACCTATTTCCTGCCACGCATGCCCAAAAAGATGGGCATCTATTGCGCATTGAGTGCAAGCCGGCTCAAACAGGCCGACGCTCTTGCCTCGGGCGTGCTGACGCACGCGGTTTCAGAAGACAGTCTTCCCGATCTGGAGACGTCGCTGGAAACGGCCAATGACATCGGCGCGGCGCTTCGGCCGTATCTCGTCGCACCGGAAACCGGCGTCTTGCAGCGGAACGAAGCCCTTGTCGAGCATGCCTTTTCAGCGTCGTCGGTGACGGAGATTCTGAACAGGCTCGACGCCGCGGATGAGGAGTTTTCCTGCAAAACCGCGGACGCGATCCGTCAGAAATCCCCGACGAGCGTTCTGATTGCCTTTGAGCAGATGCGGCGCGGGGCGCAATTGTCCTTCAATGAATGCATGAAGCTCGAGTACCGGATCGTTTCACGGATCCTCCATGGTGACGACTTCTTCGAAGGCATTCGTGCGGTTGTTGTTGACAAGGATCAGGCCCCGAAATGGACTCCTAACCAACTGGGACAAGTGGACAGCGCGTCGCTGGCGTCGTATTTCGAGGAACCGTCTGACGGAGATCTTCCTCTTTAACGCGCAACCGGACCGGCCATGATCACAAGCTTTCAGGACCTTATCGATGCCCGCCCACCCTGGAGCACGATTCTGATCCTGTATTTGCGCTGCATAGCGATCATCCTGATCGGCGGCGGGGTTATCTATTGGGCGCGCATTATCGGCATTGTGGAATGGCGTGGCCATTTCTTCTGGGACATGCCGGTCGCACTCCAGGGAGCGACCGTCTTTTTTGCCGTTCTCGACCTGGTCGCGGCGACAGGTCTCTGGCTGACCGTATCCTGGGGAACGGTCATGTGGATCTTCCGGTGCATTTGCCAGATTGTCATGCACACCGCCTTTTCCGATCTTTATGGCCGTCGTCCTTACGAGATCTCCTTTTATCTGGCTACGATCGCAGTCTATGTCGCGCTGGCTTATCTCATGCACAGGGAAAACCGTGCGGCACCAGGCTGAAGACGAGGCCTGTCGGTTTCCGACAAGCTGAATCATCGCCTCAGCGATCACCGCCAACAGATTCACATTCAATACCAAATTCATCTGGGAGAACGAACATGGCGAGCACAGTCGGCTTCATTGGCCTTGGAAACATGGGTGGCCCGATGGCCGTCAATCTGGTCAAGGCGGGACACAGGGTTCTCGGATTTGATCTGTCGGACGCAGCCCTTTCCGCGCATGTCGAGGCCGGAGGTGAGAAGGCGGACGGTATTTCCGACCTTGCCGCTGCTTCAGATGTCATTGTCACGATGCTGCCGGCGGGAAAACATGTCCGCCAGATCTACCAGGGGGAGGGCGGTATTCTACAGAACGCCAAAGCCGGTACGCTGTTGATTGACTCCTCCACCATTGATGTCGAAAGCGCTCGCGTTGTCAGCGCAGCTGCAGCTGAAATGAACATGCCGATGGTCGATGCCCCTGTTTCAGGCGGTGTTGGCGGGGCAACCGCCGGAACGCTCACCTTTATGGTTGGCGGCGGCGATGAAGCATTTGCAGCTGCCGGACCATTCCTGGATATCATGGGCAAAACGATCGTCCATGCGGGCGGAGCCGGCAATGGTCAAGCCGCGAAGATATGCAACAACATGATCCTGGGCATATCGATGATCGGAGTGAGCGAGGCCTTCGTGCTTGCTGAAAAACTCGGCCTGGACGCGCAAAAGCTGTTCGATATTTCGTCGACAGCGTCAGGCCAGTGCTGGTCGCTGACTTCCTATTGCCCGGTGCCCGGACCGCTCCCGTCGTCGCCAGCCAACAGGGACTACGAGCCGGGATTTGCGGCGGCCATGATGCTCAAGGACCTCAAACTGGCACAGGAAGCGGCCAATACATCTGGCGCAGCCACGCCGCTGGGTGCGGAAGCTGCGGCGCTTTATGCTCTGTTCTGTAACACCGGCGGCAACGAAAAGGACTTCTCGGGGATCGTGAACTTCCTGCGCGGATCATGATTAACAAAGTCTGAATCGGGTGCCGAAAATGCCCTTCAAGTGTTAACGAATGATTCAGCGTGTCTCTTAAGCGGATTTTAGAAACACTCGGCTAGATTGCGTATCAAGGCGGGAAAATATCCGCCCAACAACAGGTACTATAAGAGGCGCAATCACATGATCACCGCAAGTAGGGCAGTCGACGCTGTTTCACCGGGCGAAGCGGAAGAAGTGGAAATCAAGCCACTTTACCTCGAAGCCCTGACTCTTGTCGAAAGGCTGCATCGGCGTCTTCTGGACGTCATCAAGGATGAGTTCGATCGCATGGGCCGTTCCGATGTCAACAGCGTGCAGGCATTGTTGCTGTTCAATATCGGTGACGCAGAGCTGACCGCCGGTGAGCTGCGGACCCGTGGCTACTATCTTGGATCGAACGTGTCCTATAACCTGAAGAAACTGGTCGAAACCGGTTACATCCACCATCAGCGTTCCCGCATGGACCGCCGGTCAGTCCGCGTGAGTCTCACGGACAAGGGCCAGGAAGTCGCAACGATCGTCAACGATCTCTACGAGCGCCACATCCTGTCCGTCCAGCAGGTCGGCGAGATTGGTCCGGAGGACTTCGTTGTTCTCAACAAGTCGCTGCGCCGCCTCGAGCGGTTCTGGACAGACCAGATTCTCTACCGTCTTTGATTTTGCGGCAAATCCAGATGACAAAAGCACCGCCCATCGGGCGGTGCTTTTTCTTTTTTTGAGCACCTCACGCAAAATTGCGTTTCATCCTTTTTGATTTTCTTCATACCAGTAGTGGAAGCTCCGTTCGGCCGAAACGGCCCTGAAGCCCGGGATTTGTGCCGGTCGCTTGGTCACTGACATCTTGTGGTCACAAAGGAATGGCTTTGTGCGGCGCTTCAGACGGCGATATGGTTAAAGATTCAAGCGATTTGTTAACTCCCGTCATTTAGAAATTCGATTTGGAAAAGTCAGCCGGACCGAAATTTTGGAAGTCCGATTGAAAATACCAGCAGAACCGAAAGCATTAGGCACAGCAAATGAGGTTGGCGATGCACCTTGAAGCCGGTCGGTCCGGAAAAAAGTGTCTCCAGAATTGGGGCGCCCGCAAGGCATTATTGAGCGTGTGTGCGATGGGAATTGGCACATTGCTGGCAAGCGGTGTTCAAGGACAGGCACAAACTGCACTGCAGTCGCTGCAGCAGAACCGCCAGAATGTCGAGTGGGCTGACAATTTCGATATCGCCACGGAAAACATTACCGAAGTCAACTCTTCAGCGCCAACCCTATCGCCTGAAACAGCCGACTATATTGCTATCGCGATCGACCGCTATCAGCGCATAGTTCAGGCCGGTGGCTGGGGTACGGTTACCGGAGGTGGCAAAGCGCTTCGCATTGGTGCCAAGGATCCGCGTGTCGTGGAACTGCGCCGCAGGTTGATCGTCTCCGGAGATCTGGAACAGCAAGCAGGTCTTTCCGATGCCTTTGACTCTTATGTCGATGCCGCACTTCGCCGTTTCCAGCTGCGTCATGGCCTGATCCCTGACGGGGTCATGGGCGATGACACGGTGCAGGCCCTGAACGTCCCGGCCCATGTGCGTCTTGGGCAGCTCGAGACGAATATTGTGCGCATGCGGTCCATGTCCGGATTCCTTGGCGATCGCTATGTGATGGTCAATATTCCGGCTGCTGAAATCGAGGCCGTTGAAAGCGGACGGGTTCGCTCGCGCCACACCGCCGTTGTTGGCAAGATCGACCGGCAGACACCTATCCTGAACAGCAAGATCTACGAACTCAACTTCAACCCGTATTGGACGGTTCCGGTATCGATCATCCGCAAGGACCTGATCCCCAAGATGAAAGAGGACCCGGAGTACCTTTCAAAGAACAATATCCGGATTTTCGACTGGAGCGGCAACGAGCTGGCCTGGCAGCAGATCGACTGGAACACGGACGAGGCGACACAGTATCGCTTCACGCAGGATCCGGGCGCGGAAAATTCGTTGGGCTCGGTGCGTATCAATTTTCACAACAAACACCAGGTTTATTTGCACGATACGCCGTCAAAGACACTCTTTGGTGAAAGTCAGCGTTTCCACTCCTCCGGGTGCGTTCGTGTACAGAACGTACGCGAACTTGTGACCTGGATGTTGCAGTCGACGACGCCTGATTGGGACCGTAGTCGCGTTGACAGCGTCATCCGCACCGGCGAACGCGAAGATGTAAAGCTGAAGAAATCCGTGCCGCTTTACATGACCTACGTGACTGCCTGGGCGAATTCGGATGGCGTCGTGCATTTCCGCGATGACATTTATGATCGCGATGATCTTTCCGGCACGGAAACGCAGGCTCGCCTCTAGGGCAAAACTGCCTGGGCATGGAGCACACCGATACGCCGGCCTTGATCAGGTCGGCGTTTCGTGTCTTTTTTGGGCTAAATCCAATCTGGAGAGTCTGGATGAGTCGCAATCCGCGCGCGGGCGAAATCTATCTGGAGTTTCACCCGATCGGCCATCAGGTCAAAGTAACTGCGATCGATGCTGCGACCGGTATTGAAGTCTCCACCTTCGGGCCGGCTTCGGCAGCTCAGGAAGACCTGAAGCGTGTTGCCGTTCGCAAGTTGCAGCGTCGGATCGAGCAGATTGCCGCCTCTTCGAGTGCAGCGAAGGACCCGACACTTTACTGATCCGGTTGTTTTTTTCGTTGGCAAAAATTTTGTTACGGGCCTTTGTGCGTCGTTTTCCCAACTGGCCGCGTCGGTATGCCCCTTGGTTCGCCGGGGGGCCTGTGCTAATTCCTCGCGCCATGTCGGCCGACGGGCAATGAGTGTCTCTACCTGACGCGATGCCGGGGCCAGGTTCCTCGCATACGAAAACAAGGATCGAGCGATGTCTTTGATGGAAAGCACCGGACAGACCCCTTCCGGTTTCTTCACCCGCAGTCTTGCTGAAGCCGATGCAGACATATTTGGCACGATTCAACAGGAACTCGGCCGACAGCAGCACGAAATCGAGCTGATTGCGTCGGAAAACATTGTCTCCCGCGCCGTTCTCGAAGCTCAGGGGTCGATTTTCACGAACAAATACGCAGAAGGCTATCCAGGCAAGCGCTACTACGGTGGTTGCGAGTTTGCCGACGTCGCCGAGACACTCGCCATTGAACGTGCCAAGGAACTGTTCGGTTGCCAGTTTGCAAATGTTCAGCCGAATTCGGGCAGTCAGATGAACCAGGCGGTGTTCCTGGCGCTGTTGCAGCCCGGGGATACCTTCATGGGTCTCGACCTGAATTCCGGTGGCCACCTTACGCACGGTTCGCCTGTAAACATGTCTGGAAAGTGGTTCAACGTTGTCTCCTACGGTGTGCGTGAAGACGATCATCTACTCGACATGGAAGAGGTCGAGCGCCTCGCACAGGAACACAAGCCAAAGCTCATTCTCGCCGGTGGCACGGCATATTCTCGTATCTGGGACTGGAAAAAGTTTCGCGAAATTGCCGACAGTATCGGTGCCTACCTGATGGTCGACATGGCCCATATCGCCGGTCTCGTGGCCGGAGGTGTCCATCCGTCCCCGGTTCCGCATGCGCATGTCGTTACCAGCACCACGCACAAGTCCCTGCGTGGCCCGCGCGGTGGTCTGATCCTGTCCAACGACGAAGCGATTGCCAAAAAGATGAACTCGGCGGTTTTTCCTGGATTGCAGGGTGGCCCGCTGATGCACGTGATTGCCGCCAAGGCCGTAGCCTTCAAGGAAGCGCTTCAACCTGATTTCAAGGCCTATGCACGTGCTGTTGCCGAAAACGCCAAGGCTTTGTCCGAAGCATTGAAGGAACAGGGTCTCGATATCGTTTCAGGCGGTACGGACAACCACCTGATGCTGGTTGACCTGCGTCCGAAGAATGCAACCGGCAAGGTTGCTGAAAAGGCTTTGGGGCGTGCCAACATCACCTGTAACAAGAACGGAATTCCGTTTGATCCGGAAAAGCCATTTGTGACATCCGGCATCCGGCTGGGTACTCCGGCGGCGACCACGCGCGGGTTCGGCGTGGCCGAATTCCGGGAAGTTGCCGCGCTGATCACGGAAGTGTTGGACGGATTGAAGGCCGCAAACAGTGAAGAGGGCAACGCGGCGGTTGAAGCAGCCGTCAAAGCCAAGGTAGAAGCACTGACAGCCAGGTTCCCGATCTACGGGGGATAACAGCCGGCTCGGTCAGGAGCTTTGATAAATGAGATGTCCGTTTTGCGGGGGCGAGGAAACCCAGGTCAAGGATTCCCGACCTACCGAGGACAACACCGCCATTCGCCGCCGCAGGATCTGCAATACCTGTGGCGGTCGTTTCACGACATTCGAGCGGGTACAGCTGCGCGAACTGATGGTTCTGAAGCGATCCGGGCGAAGAGTTCCGTTCGATCGTGAAAAACTCATGCGATCCGTTCAGATCGCCGTGCGAAAGCGGCCCGTCGATCCAGATCGCATTGAGCGCATGGTGAGCGGAATCGTGCGTCAGCTCGAAAGCTCGGGCGAGAGCGAAATTACAGCGGAAACAATCGGCAATCACGTGATGGAAGGTTTGAAGGGTATCGACGACGTCGCTTATGTGCGTTTCGCGTCCGTCTATAAGAACTTTCGTGAAGCCAAGGATTTCGAGGCGCTTCTCGACGAGCTCAGCGATTCTGAAAACGCTGTTCCGGATGACCAGTAACGTTTCTTGTAGATCCTAGATGATTTCAGAAAATACGATTGATATGCGTTTCATGGCCGCTGCCGAACGGCTGGCGCGGCGCGGACTTGGCCGGGTTTGGCCCAATCCGTCGGTTGCCGCGTTGATAGTCCGACAGGGCGAGAATGGATCGGTGCTGGTCGGCAGGGGAGTTACTTCCCGCCCGGGCATGGCCCACGCGGAGGTGAATGCGCTCCGCCAAGCAGGCGATCTGGCAAAGGACGCGACCTGTTACGTGACGCTGGAGCCTTGTTCGCACTATGGCCGGACACCGCCGTGTTCTCTGGCACTGATTGAAGCCGGCGTGGGACGCGTTGTGGTCGGCATGCTAGACCCCAACCCGCGCGTTGCCAGCAGGGGTGTCGGCATGCTCCGCGATGCCGGGATCGACGTTACGGTTGGCGTGCGCGAACGCGAAATCAAGCCTCTTTATCACGGCTTCACCCTGAGACAGCTCAAGCAGCGCCCTCACGTGTTCCTGAAATTGGCGGTCTCAAGAGACGGCTATATCGGACGCACAGGTGAGGGGCAGGTCAAGATCTCGGGTCCGCTGTCCATGCGCAAGGTTCACGGGTTTCGGGCGGAACATGATGCCATTCTTGTCGGATCCGGAACGGCACTGGCCGATGATCCGCAACTGACATGCAGATTGCCGGGGCTGCACGAACGTTCGCCCGTCAGGGTGATCGTTGACCGTTGTGCCCGCCTTCCGGTCGAATCAAAACTGGTGCGGACCTGCGTTGATGTTCCTGTCTGGCTTGTTTGTGGAAACGATGCCGATCCCGAAAATGTCGAAGTGCTTGTCGCGGCGGGGGTCAACGTCATTCGAGTGCCTGCCGGAGACTGTTCCATTGCGCCAGCTGTCATTCTGAGCGCGCTCGCGACACGGGGAATCACCAGCGTGATGGTTGAAGGAGGCGCTCGCATGGCGTCGTCTTTCCTGGAGGCGGATCTGGTCGACGACCTGTGTGTGGTGACCGGTGATCTGGAGATCGGCGACGAGGGAATACCCGCATTGCATGGCCTTGCTCTTGCGGATGTATTTTCCGATCCCAAATTCGATCGTATGGACGCCGGCAGTTTCGATACTGATCGTTACATTTATCTCAGACGTCGAGGAGCCTGACATGTTTACCGGGATTGTGACCGATCTAGGCGAAATTCTATCGGTCGAGAACATACCGGCCGGCAAGCGGACACGAATTCGCACGTCTTATGACGCGGACACGTTCGATATCGGGGCCTCGATCTCCTGTGGAGGTGTTTGTCACACGGTAACGGCAAAGTCGAACAGTGATGACGGAAACTGGTTTGATGTCGAATCGGCCGCCGAAACCCTGGCATTGACGACGGTCTCGGACTGGCGTGCAGGTCAGAGGATCAATCTGGAGCGGTCCTTGACCCTGGGTGCGGAACTTGGTGGTCATTTGGTGCTCGGGCATGTCGACGGTATCGCCACAGTGGTTAAACGCGAAGATCATCCGGACTCGGTTTACTTCCAGTTCGAAGCCCCGAGGGAAACCGCACGGTTTATTGCAAAAAAAGGATCGATTGCGCTGGACGGTACCTCGCTGACCGTCAATGAGGTGAGCGGCATTCTGTTTTCCGTGTTTTTGATCCCTCACACGCTGGATGTGACAACCTGGTCCGATCGTCATCTCGGTGACAGAATCAATCTGGAAGTGGATATGATGGCCCGGTATGCCGCTCGTCTTGCGGAATTCTCGAAGACCGGCTAGGGCCGACCCGGGGTATTTGACGGCGTCGATGGTATAGACAGCCGGAAGCACTGATGCTGTCCGGTTCTGGCAGCCCTGCACGATTGACACTGGACAAACCGGGATGGACGTGGTTCCTGTCGCGGCCCCTCTAATGGAAACATGACCCATGAGCGCTGCTCCCAAACTGCTGATCATTGAAGCCCGTTTTTATGACGACCTTGCCGATGCATTGGTAGAAGGTGCGATCAAGGAAATCGAGGCCGCCGGCGCCAGTTGCGACCGGATTGCGGTGCCTGGTGTTCTCGAAATCCCGGCCGCCCTGTCCATGACAATGACCGCGATGGAAAACGACGGTATTCTATATGATGGTTTCGTATTGCTTGGAGTTGTGATCCGAGGCGAGACGACGCACTACGACATCGTGGCAAATGAATCGAACCGGGTAATCATGGACCTCATTGTCGATGCGGATCTTGCCGTGGGAAATGGCATCCTGACAGTGGAAAACGATGAGCAGGCGTGGGCACGTGCGAAAGTCGGTGACAAGAACAAGGGTGGGGCGGCAGCCAGGGCTGCCCTCGACATGATCGCACTGCGCGAACGGCTTGGAGTATAAGAAAAATGACCGGAAAGGCCGACCCGGAAAATCCGGCTAAGACTGTGCGCCCCGCCAACAAGCGCGGCGTTGCGCGCCTTGCTGCGGTTCAGGCGCTTTATCAGATGGACGTGGGCGGTGCATCGCTCGCAAACGTCGTGAGCGAATTTACCGCCTTTCGTCTCGGCAAGGAGATTGATGGCGCGCAATACCGTGATGCCGACGAACAGTGGTTCAAGCAGATCCTCGCCGGTGTGGTCGAGGACCAGAAGTTTCTGGACCCTTTCATCCACACCGCACTGACCGAAGATTGGCCGCTGAAACGTATCGATAGCCTGTTGCGCGCAATCCTGCGCTCTGGATCCTATGAGCTGCTGCGCCGCAAGGATGTGCCGGCGAAAGTCATCATTTCCGAGTACATTGACGTTGCGAAGGCATTCTTTGAAAATGATGAGCCGGGCCTCGTGAACGGTGTGCTGGACAGGCTTGCTCACGAGTTGCGCAATGCCGAGTTCGATACCGGCAAGGCGGACGGCGCCTCCTGATCATGGCGGACGACCGGCCGGGAGAATTTGAACTCATCAGGACATACTTCGCGCCGCTTGCGAAGGATCCGGGCAGCCTTGGGTTGACGGACGATGCCGCCGTACTTTCTCCCAGACCCGGTTATGATCTTGTCCTGACGAAGGATGTGCTTGCATCCGGCGTTCATTTCTTTGCACATGACGCGCCAGAGGCAATCGCCGCAAAAGCGCTGAGGGTCAACCTTTCCGATCTTGCGGCAAAAGGCGCCAGGCCACGGGGATATCTGTTGGGTCTTGCCTTGCCGTCCGACTGGACGGCGAATTGGCTGGGGCGGTTCTGCTCGGGTCTGACCGCCGATCAGTCAGCCTACAATGTCCAACTGCTCGGTGGCGACACCATCCGGTCGGGAAGCGGTCTTCAGATATCGATCACCGCCATTGGGGAAGCGGAAGCCGGCAAGACAGTGCGTCGGTCCGGTGCGAATGCGGGTGATTTGGTTTTCGTTTCGGGGACCATCGGAGACGCCGCCGCCGGTCTGAAGGCGCGGCTCGACCATAGTTTTTGCGGCAACGCATCGCTTGACGGGGCAGAAGAGCGTCACATTCTGGACAGGTATCTATTGCCGCGGCCAAGGACAGCCCTATCCGGCCTGCTCACCAGATATGCCACTGCAGCCATGGACGTTTCTGACGGCCTTTTCGCCGATTGCAGTCACATGGCACGGGCCTCCGGGGTCGGGTTTGAAATCGAAATGTCAAGTGTCCCGATATCCTCAGCACTGCAACGGATGAAAGAGACGGTGCCGGATGTCTTTGCCCAGTGTCTGAATGGCGGCGATGACTATGAGATACTTGCGTCGGTGCCGTCTGCTGTTGCGTCGGAATTTGCAGAAAAAGCAGCGGAATCCGGTTGTCCTGTCACCGCGATTGGGGTGGTTACGAGCAGCGCCGGCAAGGTGAAACTCATTGAAAACGGGCGTCCCATGAAACTTGAGAGCGGGTCCGGCTTCCGCCATTTCTGACGGCTTTTTCCAGCTTTGAGATCGTTCTGGCCCGGGGTTTTACGAAACGCTCCAGTCGTGATACCGGTTGTCTCCACTTCATCTTGAGCCGCAACCGGCCAATCCCGAGATCTGAAAAATGACGACCGCAACGACGGAACCCTTTGTCGATGATCGCCTGGCAAAACGAAATGCCGTGCTTCTGGCATTGGCGCAGGCACTCGGCGGAGCATCGGCTTCCATCGTGATCGCGACGGGGCCGCTTATCGGCTACATGATGCTCGATGCGGACAAGTCACTCGCAACCCTGCCTGTATCAACCATGGTTCTAGGCACTGCGTTCGGTACGATACCGGCCGGCATGATCATGCGCAGGTTCGGCCGCAGGGCCGGGTTCACGGGAGCCGCAGTTCTCGGCGTGCTGTCCGGCCTGCTGGCATCATTTGCCGTCTTTCGCGACAATTTCCTTTTGTTTGCACTGGCCTGCTCAATAGGTGGCTTTGCCGGCGCGTTCGTTCAGCAGTACCGGTTTGCCGCTGCAGATACAGCAAGTGATGCCTTCAAGCCGAAAGCCATTTCCTGGGTTCTGGCCGGAGGCGTTCTGGCGGGTGTCGTCGGGCCGCAGACGGTGATCGCAACAAAGGACATGTTTGCGCCGATCCTGTTTGCCGGTACCTATCTTGCGCAGGCAGGCCTCGGCCTCATCGCGCTCTTCTTGCTTGCCTTCATCAAGATCCCCAAGCCGCCGCGCCGGAACAGGTCGCATGCCGGTGGCCGCCCGCTGCTGCAAATCATGGCGCAGCCAAGGTTTATTGTCGCGGCAGCCTGCGGGATCTGCTCCTACGCGCTCATGAGCCTGGTCATGACGGCAACACCGCTCGCCATGATTGCCTGCGGCCTTACCGAAACCGACGCTGCACTCGGGATCCAGTGGCACGTGCTCGCCATGTTCGGACCGAGTTTCTTCACCGGAAACCTGATTGCCCGCTTCGGCAAGGAGCGCATCGTTTCCATCGGACTGGCGCTGCTTGCAGGCTGTTCGATCGTGGCACTGATGGGGATCGAATTGGCACATTTCTGGACCGCACTTGTTCTGCTGGGACTTGGCTGGAACTTCGGTTTCATCGGTGCAACGGCGATGCTGACCGACACTTACCGGCCCGAAGAGCGCAATCTGGTGCAGGCGGTCAACGATTTTCTGGTCTTCGGATTCGTTGCTGCTGCCTCGTTTTCATCGGGAGCACTGCTGAATGCTTTCGGTTGGGGAACGGTAAATGTGCTGGTTTTTCCTTTTGTTGTCATTTGCATCGGATTGCTTGTCTGGCTGGTGCTGAGTGAAAGGAAAGCAGTTACAACCGCTTAAAGATTCTTTGGAATTCCATTTCGTCAGTGCAGCAAAAATACCGCGTTGCACCATTTTTTACCGTAACGGAAGAGCTGAATTAAACCATATGAGAGCTTGACGAAGCGCTCTGCTTTGTTGATATCGTGTGCTCTCCTCACGCTGAGGAAATTGCGTGAGGTGCAGTTTGGCGGGAAAACAACAATAAAAACAGCTCGCCGCAGCCCTGGGAGGAAGTATGATCGAGCTTGTCATCATCGTTGTTTGTGGCCTCTTGTCCATTGCGTATGGCGCATGGGCAATCCAATCCGTCATGGCGGCGGACGCGGGCAATGCCCGTATGCAGGAAATTGCGGAAGCGATTCAGGAAGGGGCCAGCGCCTATCTCAACAGGCAATATACGACGATCGCCATCGTTGGTGCCGTCGTTTTTGTGCTCGTCTGGATATTGCTCTCCGGGCCTGCGGCAATCGGTTTTGCCATCGGAGCCATTCTCTCAGGTGCCGCCGGATACATCGGCATGATGGTATCGGTCCGCGCGAATGTTCGCACCGCACAGGCCGCCAGTCAGAGCCTTGGTGCGGGACTGGAAATTGCCTTCAAGTCCGGTGCCGTCACCGGTCTTCTGGTTGCAGGCCTCGCTCTTCTGGGCGTTGCGGTCTATTACGCGGTTCTGACCGGAATGATGGGTTACGAATCCACTGACCGGACCGTCATTGATGCGCTGGTCGCTCTTGGCTTCGGTGCCTCCTTGATCTCCATCTTTGCACGTCTCGGTGGCGGTATTTTCACCAAGGGCGCGGATGTAGGCGGGGATCTCGTCGGCAAGGTCGAAGCGGGGATCCCTGAAGATGACCCGCGCAATCCGGCAACGATCGCGGACAATGTCGGCGACAATGTCGGTGACTGTGCCGGCATGGCTGCCGATCTTTTCGAAACCTACGCGGTGACCGTCGTTGCGACAATGGTTCTTGCGTCGATCTTCTTCACCGGCGCCCAGGCGCTGGAACTGATGCTTTTGCCGATGCTGATCGGGGCGAGCTGCGTTGTCACCTCCATTATCGGAACGTTCTTCGTCAAGCTCGGCGCGAACAATTCGATCATGGGAGCGCTCTACAAGGGCTTTATCGCAACGGCAGTGTTGTCGGCGGTTGCCCTGGCAATCATCGTCTTCGGCTGGCTCGGTGCCGGAACGGAGTACACAACATCCGGCGGAACAACCTTCACCGGATTTGATCTCTTTGTCTGCGGTGTGGCTGGCCTGGTCGTTACCGGCCTGATTATCTGGGTGACAGAATACTACACAGGTACTGAGTACCGTCCTGTGAGATCAATTGCCCAGGCCTCCGTCACCGGTCATGGCACCAATGTGATCCAGGGTCTTGCAGTTTCGCTTGAAGCAACTGCGCTCCCGGCGATCATCATCATCGCCGGCATTCTTGTTACCTACAGCTTTGCGGGACTGTTCGGCATTGCCATTGCGGTGACCACCATGTTGGCGCTGGCGGGCATGGTCGTTGCACTCGATGCTTTTGGTCCGGTCACCGACAATGCCGGTGGCATTGCCGAAATGGCTGATCTTCCGGCTGAAGTGCGCACGACAACCGATGCCCTCGATGCCGTCGGCAACACGACCAAGGCGGTCACCAAGGGCTACGCAATCGGTTCTGCCGGACTTGGCGCTCTGGTTCTGTTCGCCGCCTACACGGAGGATCTGAGATACTTCTCCAGCACAGCTGTCGAAGGCTCGATCTTTGCAGGTATCAACGTCGATACGCTGTTCACCCTGTCCAACCCCTATGTTGTGGCCGGATTGCTCTTCGGTGGATTGCTGCCCTATCTCTTCGGCGGTATTTCCATGACGGCCGTCGGCCGTGCCGCCGGAGCGGTGGTGGAAGAAGTCCGCCGCCAGTTCAAGGAGAAGCCGGGCATCATGGAGGGAACAGAACGGCCAGACTATGGCCGGGCTGTCGACATGCTTACGAAAGCGGCGATCCGTGAGATGATCATTCCGTCGCTGCTTCCGGTCCTGTCACCGATTTTCGTCTTCCTCGTCGTGCGTGCGGTGGCGACACCGGCTGATGCGTTCGCGGCATTGGGTGCGATGCTTCTCGGCGTGATCGTGACGGGCCTTTTCGTGGCCATCTCGATGACGGCAGGCGGCGGTGCCTGGGACAATGCCAAGAAATCCTTTGAGGACGGATTTACCGACAAGGATGGCGTGACCCATCAAAAGGGCAGCGAGGCGCACAAGGCGTCGGTGACCGGTGACACGGTTGGTGATCCCTACAAGGACACAGCCGGACCCGCGGTGAACCCGATGATCAAGATCACCAACATCATGGCGCTGCTGTTGCTGGCCATTCTGGCGCACTGACGCTGCTGTTCGGGCCACATGCGGCCCTGGCACGAAAAAGTTGAAAAATTGGCGCGGCAATTGGTTGGAAAACCGATTGCCGCGCCTTTTTGTTTGTGCCGATAGGTGTTGCGTGAAATGAGAGCGCTCTAGTTGCTATTGTCGAGCGATGGGCCACATGAGTAGTCTGGAGCCTCGATGCTCTCCCTGAAGGGATTTGTCAGGTCGTCCGTATATTCACCACGCAACAAACGCTGTTGTGGCAAGAGATGCGAGCGGAAAAAATTACTTACCAAGATGATTGTCCGTCCCCGTTCGGTTAGTAGGACGCAACCATTCTTTATCTCGATTGTTCCTGATGATTCCTGTTCCGTAAGACGAACGTCGACAAGCCGATATTCGCTCATATATTCCTTCGTGAACACGTCTTCGAACCGGTCGACAAGAATTGCTCCGCCGCGCTGTTCGAGCTTTTCCAGAATGTAGAAGGAAAGCGAGCGGTCTATCACGGTCGGGATGGATATCGCGAATGCGTATCCGCCAAGTAGCCATATCGCGACCAGCTGACTTTTTTCAAAGCCCCCAAGCCTGGAGAACAAGCCCGTGAAGAACAGGACCGCAGCTGCAAGGATTGCTGCGATAAAGGCGTCGGTAATCGAGGCGTAGAAGACGACGTTTACCGGGAAATACCAGATGTGTATGCAGTAGGTGACAAGAAGCAGCGCGATGAACATCACCGTCGCGATTATGCTGGAAACGAGTTTCACGTGTGCACTTACCTTTTGATTTTGAGTGTTCGCGACCCAGCCGGCCCTGCGAGGATATCGTGAACGAGAGGCGTTGGTCAGGAGGCAGCTTCGAGCTTGGTGCCGGCCTTTGCGCTGAACAGCACCTTTTCGATGAAATCTCTGTAGTCGAGTTCGGACGTCACCGTACCACTTCGCACGACGCCAGTGAGCATGAGGGTCATCAACGAAAGAACGCCGGTCTGCATGAACATCAACACCAGGATACCCAGCGCGACGGAAAACCAGCCCGGTGTCGAATAACCGATAGTCTTGAGCATGACGGCAGTCATGCCGCCAAGCACGGACAGGATGGCGACGATCGCGGAAGCGATGCCGACACGCACCAGCACGTCTTCCGCAAAGACCATCATCCCCTTGAACCCGTGCAGGGCCAGGCCGACGAAATTCATTTTCGATTGACCCGCGTATCTGGGGCCGCGATCGAGCGGACAGGTGTCAATGCGCAATTTCGAGGCAAGAACCGCGGATGCAACATGGATCGACAGTTCAGGCATGGCCGACAGTCGTCTGACGCCGGCGGGTTTCATCGCCATGAAGTTGCCGAAACTGATGGTTCTGCCCGTCACGACGCGGAACAGTCGTTTATAGATCGCATAAAACGTCTTGAAGCGAAGTGTTTCTACCCGGCTCTTTCGGCGGGCAACAACTACATCGACCTGTTCGGGTTGAAGACTTTTGAGCAATTGCGGAATTGAGGCAGGAAGGTCCTCGCCATCGGAGTCCATTACGACAATGGACTGACCGGCGTGAACATGCGTCGAAACATAACCGAGGCCAATTGCAATTGCCTTCTGGTGCCCGACATTTCTCCTGAGTTTGAGAACGGCGCCTCTTGCTCCAGCCTCGTCAAGGCCGGATGTATCGAGCGGTTGCCTGACCGAACCGTCGTCGACCGCGACAATATAGACGCTATCTCCAAGTTCGGCCTGCAACTCCTTGAACAGCCGGCTGCTTGCCTCGAAGTCTTCATAAACCGGAGTAACGATGACGATGCGTGTGTCGGAAGGGATCATTGGGCTTACAAATCCCTGAAATAGGCGATTGTATTCTTCAGTCCCTCTTTGAGCGGGATTTGCGGGGTCCAGTCAAGCTGTTCTTTTGCGATCGAGATATCCGGTTGCCTTTGTTTCGGGTCATCGTGCGGGAGTGGGCGGAAAACCAGTCTGGACGCACCCCCGACAAGCTCAATCACGGTCTCCGCGAGTTCGCGAATGGTGAATTCGGATGGGTTTCCAAGATTGACGGGGCCCGTCAGGTCCCTTGGTGACGACATCAGGCTGACAAAACCGTCAATCAGGTCGTCGACGTAACAGAAACTACGGGTCTGCAGACCATCACCATAAATGGTGATGTCGTTTCCCTGGAGCGCCTGAACGATAAAATTACTGACAACCCTGCCATCGTTCGGATGCATGCGCGGGCCATATGTGTTGAAGATCCGGGCCACTTTGATCTCAAGCCCATGTTGACGGTGATAGTCGAAGAAGAGTGTTTCCGCGCAGCGTTTGCCCTCGTCATAACAGGAGCGAACGCCAATCGGGTTGACACGGCCCCAGTAGTCTTCGGTCTGGGGATGCACTTCCGGGTCACCGTAGACTTCACTTGTCGACGCCTGAAAAATACGCGCCTTGGTCCGTTTTGCGAGCCCCAGCATGTTGATGGCGCCGTGAACGCTGGTTTTTGTCGTCTGCACGGGATCTCGCTGATAGTGAATTGGAGAGGCCGGACAGGCGAGATTGTAGATCTCGTCGACTTCGAGATAGACAGGAAACGTCACATCATGTCTTTGAAACTCGAAATTCGGGTTCGAGAGCAGATGTACGATGTTGTCTTTCGTGCTGCTGTAGAGGTTGTCGATGCACAGGACATCATTGCGGCTGTTGAGCAACCGTTCACAAAGGTGAGATCCCAAGAAACCTGCCCCACCCGTAACAAGTATTCTTCTTCTGTTTGCAACCTTCATGAGGCATGCACCTATTTTTTCAATCTTGGTGGACTTTAGGTTCAGCTTTTATTCGGAGTGTGTCCCAAAAAACAAGTACCCTGAACGAACGCTTGGTGTGGGCCTGTCATAAGGAGCGCAATGTCTCGCAGTCCAACAATCACCCCCTCCCTCCGCGGGGCGGACGCCAAATTCGGGATCCTCGACAGTCTCTACTGTTGGAACGGTAAGGAAATGAAATTTGGTCAAATTCTTCAAAGAATATCCGCCCTGTTTGTCAGCAAGAAAAAATACTAAGATCAAAGATATTATTCTTGTTTGCATGCCAATATCGAACTTTGGTGCTCCAAATACTGAAACAGCTATTGAAGGAATTGCGATAAGAAACACTCCTATACCAAATCGTTCTGTAGGCGCTTTGGTGAACCACAACACAAAAGCAGCGAAAACAAAAAAGACAAGAGCTGACGCCTCTATTTTGCGCAGTTTTACCATTTCAAAACGGTGGGAAGCGATCATCGCAACAAATACTACTGTTGTGCCAGCGAGCAAAGAGAAAAGAATAAACTCCTTATTCGCAGACAGCCAATAGTTCGTAAGCCAAGATGAGTCTTCGAGAGAATATAGACCCGCGTGCGGGTGTCGGGCCCAGGCGGTGACCCAATTGGCCTCATGGATCGCCAGTTCTTTGGCAGACCATGACACGTTCAAACAGCCCAGGGATGAAGGAAACAATAAGCACCCGCTGATGATTACACCGCGAATTGTCCAGATGATTGCGAATAGGCCTGGCATCACGGCGACAAAAAACAATCTTTTCAACGCTATCCTTTTTTCGCGAGCAACAACAATTATTACAAACGCTGTCCAAGGAACGATCAGGATACTGCTGACTTTAAGCGCGACGCTCATCGCCGATATAGTCAAGAAAGCAAGTAAAAACCCTTCCAAATTCGGTAGTTTTTTCTCGGACGTTTCCAAGATATATACCCCAAACATGGCAGAGAGTGCGAGCGTTATACCGGCGGGACTGTCCGCGTAGCCATACTTCCAAATGAAGAAATTGTCATAAACGAGCATGTTGATGACAATCAGGATTGTGAGGAATCTCGTCACAGGATTTGAATCGTTTATCGCATTATAGCAGAATGCAAGAAGAGAGACGAAAAACAGAGCCGACATGTAGGAGAGCAATTTGAAGCTCTCACCGATCCAAAGGAGGGAATTGATATATTCAAGCATTGAACTGAAGCCGTAGCGGCTATGCAAGTTCGCCAATCCAAAAACAATCTCGCGTTCCCTAATCCATTTTTGGTGAGGTATATGATAAAGTGCGGCGTCTGGCCCAGGTTGCATATCGGCAGCCAGCGGAGTGCACAAGGCGGCAAGCAAGCAAATTAGAAATATGGAGCGCCTATCGTCTTGCGTCGCATTCAAGATACCAAATATCAGCAGGGCACCGAGCAGCGTGTAGGAAAATGACACTGCTACACCACTGAAGAAGTTCACAATCAACGCAACACTACCAATCGAAAAAGCACCGAGCAAAGGCAACAAGAATGCAGGCGTCTTTGAAATAGATAAACGAAGTGCGTTTCTAGCGAGAAGTAGAAAGCTCAACCCAATTGTTGAGACAGATGCCGCAAAGAGCGGGAACAGGAAAAAGTCGATCAGCATGATAAAGTAAATTACTGCCTGTGCCTATAGTCTACAACAGTAGATGATTTGAGGATAGTTTTAGTATATTCGGTGATATGCTCGGATCAATCGCTGATACAACGGGTTTCAACACAAACAAAGTCTCATATTATTAAGACACTGCAAAAGCAATCTCGTAAATGTGATTAAGTCCCGTCGGCCAAGTATTAGCCTGCAAACGTAAATCCATTTTGGCCAATTGCGCCAAAAGAGGCAGTCGACGTTGACCAAGAAATTTCGTTCAAAGAGGCGCGTACCACCTAAAGTCCAAGGCCAGGATTGGTCGCTCCGCGCAAAATCTGTGTCAGGAAGCCGTAATCCGCACCGCCCGTCCGGGTTTTCCGGGTCACGATATCGACGATTTTTCCGTCTTCAAGCGTATAGTTGCCGATGTCCTGAACGAAACCGTCATCATCGAAATAGATGGCCACAACCCTTTGCTCGACGATATCAGGTGCAAGGAAAGCAGTCGTCGCGGTTTTTTGCGAAATGTAATAGTAGGCATCACCGCTCAGGCTGGATGTCGTCGAAGGTGAACCAAGCACGAGTTCCACCTGTTCACGGCTGGATCCGACCTGTACCTGGTTCAGCATGGATGTCGTGACAACATGACCGTGTGTATAGGTCGATGTGAAACAGCCGCCGAGCGGTAGCGTGGCCAGAAGCGGAAGGATCAGGGCGCTCGCCTTGAAGTTCATCTAAGAAGTCCCGTTTGGCCAGAACGATCTGGCTGCTTTTGAATTTCGTTGCTTGGCAAAGTCACTATCGTGGGATAGGGCACAAGGCAACACCTGAGTTAAATGGAGACGGTCATGGTATTAGGCCTATTCCGCCGCCGGTCTCGTGAAGCCGGGCACAAGGTTTATTGTGAAATCGTGGCTCAAGCACGGCAACCGGCATTTTATACAGACTTTCTGGTACCCGATACGATCGATGGCAGGTTCGATCTGATCGTAGTGCACGCGGTGCTCTATTTCCGGCGCATGCGCAGCGAAGGCCCTAAGATCGCGGAGTTCACGCAGGAAGTGTTCGATCTGTTTTTTCAGGACATGGACGCGTCTCTTCGGGAGATGGGGGTCAGTGACACCCGTGTTCCCAAAAAGGTGAAGGTGATGGGTGAGGCTTTTTACGGTCGGGCGGATGCCTACATTCCCGCGATAGAAAACGCCGACGTGAATGAGTTGGCTGCAGCGCTCGGGCGCAATCTCTACCCGGACAATCCGGAACCGGTCGCCCAGAAGCGTCTCGCCCTTTATACGCTCGCAGCGGCAAAGAAGTTGGCAGATCAGCCTGCCGGGGAACTTACCGTCGGCAAACTGGGTTGGCCCGCACCCGAAGACTTTTCAAACATTCAAGTCTGAGGCCAGGAAAGATCAAAAGAAAGAAGAACAATGGCGACAGAAACTTTTCCATATTCCTATGCCGTCAACGCCAACCGCGTTGTCGACAAGGACGAAGCACTTGTGATCGAGCCCGATGCCGAAAGCCTGCGTGCGATTGCCAGCGCATATGACATTCTGGATATCAGGGGATTGAAGGCTGAATTCACGCTGAAGCCTTATCGCAAGGAAGGCATGCGTGTTGTCGGATCGATCGATGCCGAACTATCGCAAACTTGCTGTGTTTCGCTTGAAGCATTCGACAGCAGCCTGTCTATCAAGGTCGATCGGACGTTTGAACCGGTTTCGAGCAAACCTCGCAGGATCAGGGACCTGAACGACGAGGGAGAAATCGAAATCGACCTGGAATCGCTTGATCCACCTGACGTGATCATTGATGGTGTGCTGGACCTTGGTGCACTCATCTGCGAAGAACTCGCGCTTTCTCTGGACACTTTTCCTCGCAAACCCGGTGTTGAATTCGAACGCGGCGACGAATTGGAAGAGACTGCACAGGAAGAAACGGAAAAAAGACCGTCACCGTTCGCGGCCCTGGAGACTTTAAAAAGTCACAAGGAAGACTGACATTATGGCTCTGAGGATAAGAGGCGGGTCGATGAAAACTGTTTTCGGTACGGGTTTTCAACGCCAGTTCTGTAAGAGTTCATGAAAACGGTTGTCACTCCGACCAAAACCGTTATGTTCGCGCCCGATCCGGGCACCTGTTGATAGGGCGTCATTCTGTTGGGTGCGCCTACCGGTACCGTCCTAGTTTGCGAAACGTTAAAAGACCTTCTGAATGGCGAAAACAATTCCGATTTCCTTGGATGCCATGGGCGGCGATAACGGGGCCGATGTTGTCATTCCCGGGGCAGAGATTGCGCTTGTCCGCCATCCGGAGATTCGTTTCCTTCTGTACGGCAATGAAAACGTCATTCGCCCCCTGCTGGAACAGTATCCGCGGGTGAAGGATGCCTCCGTGCTGCACCATTGTGATGTTTCGATCGCGATGGACACCAAGCCCAGCCAGGCACTTCGCCAGGGACGTTGGCGCTCCAGCATGTGGCGGTCCATTGAGGCGGTAAAGTCAGGCGACGCGTTGGTTGCTGTCTCGGCCGGCAACACTGGCGCCCTGATGGCGATGTCGAAATTCTGCCTACGGACAATGGCAAATATCGAACGGCCCGCGATCGCCGCGATCTGGCCGACGACGCGCGGAGAATCGGTTGTGCTCGATGTCGGGGCCACGATCGGTGCGGATGCGCAGCAGCTCATAGACTTTGCGATCCTCGGCGGCGCGATGGCACGCGCGCTTTTTGGTGTGCAGCGCCCGAGTGTTGGACTGCTCAATATCGGTGTCGAAGAGGTCAAGGGACTGGAGGAAGTCCGCACCGCCGGACGGCTTCTCAGAGAAACACCTCTGCGTTCACTCGACTACGCAGGATTTGTTGAAGGCGATGACCTGGGCAAGGGAACTGTCGATGTCGTCGTGACGGAAGGGTTTGCGGGCAATATTGCCCTGAAAACGGCTGAGGGAACCGCCAAGCAAATTGGCAGTTACTTGCGTTCGGCCATGAATCGGACCTTTATGTCCAGAATCGGCTACCTGTTCGCCAAGGGAGCCTTTGATCTGCTGCGTGAAAAAATGGACCCGCGTAAGGTCAACGGCGGTGTGTTCCTGGGGCTGAACGGCATTGTGATCAAGAGTCATGGCGGAACGGATGCTGAAGGCTATGCCTCTGCTATTGATCTGGCATATGACATGGTGAAGAACGAACTGACCCACAAGATCGCTCAGGATCTTGTGCATTACCATCGCGGCCGCTTCGCAGAAGATGCGCCGACAACGGAAGGTGATTTGTGAGCGTAATCCGTTCTACCGTGACCGGTTGCGGCAGCTTTCTGCCGGAGAAAATTCTGACCAACGGCGATCTTGCAAAGATGGTCGATACGTCGGACGAATGGATCGTTCAGCGCACCGGTATCGAACAGCGTCATATTGCCGGTGAAGGCCAGTTCACATCTGATCTTGCGCTTGAGGCCGCTCGTAGAGCGCTGGAAAGCGCGGGTCGGGAAGCTTCCGACATAGATACGATCATTCTGGCCACGGCGACGCCGGACAATACCTTTCCGGCGACGTCGGTTACGGTTCAGGCGAAACTGGGGATCACACACGGATTTGCATTCGACGTGCAGGCCGTCTGCTCCGGATTTGTCTATGCCATGACAACGGCGGATGCCTATATCCGATCCGGTCTGTCCAAGCGTTGCCTGGTGATCGGCGCGGAAACCTTCTCACGCATACTGGACTGGGAGGATCGGACAACCTGCGTGCTCTTCGGGGACGGGGCAGGAGCTGTTGTTCTGGAACGGACCGAATGCGCAGGCACCAATGATGACCGCGGGATTCTGACCTCGCACCTGCGGTCCGACGGCAGGCACAAGGAAAAGCTCTATGTCGACGGTGGTCCGTCGACAACCCAGACGGTCGGTCACCTGCGCATGGAAGGCCGCGAGGTGTTCAAGCATGCAGTGGGCATGATTACGGATGTGATCGAAGATGCCTACGAAGCCACCGGATTGACATCGGATGATCTGGATTGGTTCATTCCACATCAGGCGAACAAGCGTATTATCGATGCCAGCGCCAGAAAACTCGGCATTGCTCCGGAAAAAGTTGTCACGACTGTACAGTCGCATGGAAACACCTCGGCAGCTTCGATCCCTCTCGCTCTTGATTCGGCTGTAAGAGACGGACGTGTCAAAAAGAACGATCTCTTGATGCTGGAGGCAATGGGCGGCGGATTTACCTGGGGATCGGTCCTGCTGCGCTGGTAAGAGAGCAATCTGCAATAATTGACAAATCTCGTCTTGATCTCGAGTTCCGGTTGACCGACCAGCCGTGAGGCAATACCGTAGGGCCTTGCGTTGAAGTTTTCTTGCAAAATCAGCCAGATCACTGGCGTCGTTGGGGAGGGGTTATGGGCAATCGGACTATTACCCGTGCGGATCTGTGTGAAGCCGTTTATCAAAAAGTAGGCCTGTCACGGACCGAGTCATCTGAATTGGTCGAACGTGTACTTTCTGAAATTTCAGACTGTCTTGTCACCGGAGAATCGGTAAAATTATCAAGCTTCGGTTCATTTGTGGTCCGCTCGAAGGGAGAGCGAATAGGCCGCAACCCGAAGACCGGCGAGGAAGTACCGATTTCGCCGCGCCGCGTGATGGTGTTCAAACCATCGAACGTATTGAAGCAGCGGATCAATGATGCGCTGACAGGACAGGCGAGCAAATAACTAAGACCGGATGAACTCACACGACAAAAGCCCGGACGCCTTTCGAACGATCAGCGAAGTCGCAGACGATCTGGACTTGCCGCAACACGTGCTGCGTTTCTGGGAAACACGGTTTTCCCAGATAAAACCGCTCAAGCGGGGTGGCGGACGGCGGTACTACCGGCCCGATGACGTTGAGTTGCTCAAGGGGATCCGGCACCTGCTGTATGGCGAAGGCTATACCATCAAGGGGGTGCAGCGGATCCTGAAGGAGCAGGGACAACGATTTGTCATGCAGATCTGGCGCGCGGACGTATCGCCTCTGCAAGTGGTGACGAAACCGCAAATCGAAGAGAGTCCGCGGGTCGTTGATGCCCATGAGTCAATGGGTGTTGAGGCGGAGGCTTTGCCCAACGGTGTTCTGCCCGAGACTGGACATGAGGCTGTTCCCCAGTCTTCAGCGGGTGGATTGAACATTCTCAACAGGCTGCGTGGTGAGAAGCCGACACCGAGTGCGAGTGCCGAGCAGTCTTCGGTCACACGGGAAGACATACGCCGTTTGCAGGCGACCTTGTTCGAATTGCTTGAGTGCAAACGTACACTCGATCAGGCGCGCTGACACAGTCGCCCGTTCAACCCGATTTCTTGCTGAAAATCTTGCCGATAAAACCGCGCTTCTTGTGCGAAACGTCCCTGTCGGGCTGCGGAACCTGGGCTTCCTTCGCAAAATCTCTCAGCTCTGCCATGGACATTCGTTGAGCGGCAGGCCTGGCTTTGCGCACAGGCCGCTGCTCTTCCACCGGTAAACCCTGTGTTGGTTCCGTTACAGCTTCCGGTTCAGGTGTTTCTTCGTCCTGAACAGTGGCAACAGGCGCTTCAGGTTCTGGCGAAGTTGCAGGAATTGACACGCCTGGCGAGGAAACAACCCTCGTCTCATTAGCGGGCTCCCGGGCGATTTCGGGTTCTTCCGCATTAATTTCCGCGAGCCTCGCCAGAATAGCCGCGTCGACAGGATCATTGGGGTTCAGTTCAGGATCTTCTTCATTGCTGCGCGGCGCACCGGTCAGTTCCCGGTCGAAGTCTTGCGGATGACCGGTCTCGTGAGCAATTTCTCGGGAGATTCCGAATTCGGGATTATGGACCACTTTCAATTCGATCTTGTCCGGTCCGTGCCCATCGGACTGGTGTGCCAAGATCGCTACCTTTTCGCTGTCGTCCTTGCCGAAGACATCGCCATTGTCGGCGGTTTTTTCGTTCTTGAGCGAATAGGCGACAAAATCATAGACTTTTTCGACCAGATACTCTGCCGGGAGCGAGGCCGGTTTGAATTCGACACTTCTGCCGATAAGCCATTGCGCGCCGGACGCGATGACACCGACGAGCTTTTGGTCGGTCGCCGAATCCTCTTTTGTGTAGACGTGACAGTGCAGGTAAAGCAAAAGCGGATTTCTTGACGCGGCCAGCTGTTTGAACTTACCGGGATCCAGAAGAAATGTACTGGGACCCCAAAATATGGCATCGGGCTCCGACTTTTCCGAAAGAAGCAAAGCAAGTGACTTGGCTAGCTCCATCGCGCGCAAAGCTTCCCCGCTATCGCTGAACGTCGCCAGATCCAGATCCGTCAGGTTGGAAACACTCGCCTCTGTCCTTTCGGTGGACGGAGTATCCTTTTGCACCGACACGTGCGTACAGGCCGTGACGGCCTCGTCAACCGAGGGGATTCCGTTCAGGGAGTTCTCGAACGAAAATGTATCGAGGGCGACCTGGAGGTAGTCATCTTCGGAAAACGGAATCGATTGCGTCACAGACACCAGAAGGTCACCGATCCGCACGGAAAGGTCGTGTTCCGTGGTCGTTTCCAACCGTTCGCCATCCATTGCAAGCCCGATGGACTTCGCGGCGTCGATGATGGCCTCAAAGACCGAATTGCCGTCCAGAGGTTGAAACGACCGGTACAAGAGTTGACTGTCTACGCTCGCTAGAGGGTGTATCTTCAATTTTTTGACCACAAATCTCATTTCAATCTTCAGCGAACGTAAACGATACGGATGAAGAAGTGATTAGCAATGCTAAGCGAGTTGATCTCGGCGCTCGGGCAAGATCACAAGTCAACAATGTTGCCGGCGCGCTAAACGTACTTTGAAAAAACCAGAAGTAAGAACAAATATTTAAGTCAATTTCGTCTTCAAGCAAAGCGTCGCGTATCTGGATGTAGATACCTTACTCGCCGGATTTTTTTCCAAAAATCTTCCCGAATAAGCCTTTTCTCCCTTTGCGTTCCGCTGTTTCTTCCCGTGAGACCTGATGCTGGCGCGCAAGGCTTCGCAGTTCCTCCATGGACGCACGCCTTGGAGCAGGGTCCGTGCCGTGGCGTGGAGGCGTTATCGGTTGCATCTCGTCGACAGGCGAGGCTGAAGGTGTCTCGACGGGCTCTTTGCGTGGGGCGGTGTCTGACGCGGTCTTCCGATTTTCTGGCGGCGGAGTTGCCTTCTTGAGTTCTGCAAGGCGTTCCAGAATTGCCGCATCAACCGGGTCGTCAGGGTCAAGGTCACTAACATCGACATCGGTAACCGTTGAGGAGAGACGTTCACCGTCTTCATTGTAGGCATGATAGATCGTTGGACGCTCTTCTCCGGTGATCCCGAGTTCTGCTGACGATTGAACTGCCAGGACTATCTTGTCAGGCTCGCCTTCGCTCGTCTCCTGGTAATCAAGTCTGATTTTTTCCTTTTCGTTTTTTCCGAAAACGTCTCCGTCAGGCAGAACACTGCCGCGTTGGAGACAGAAGGAAGCGAACACCATGAGGTTCTGAACCATGAATTCGACCGGCAACCTGCTTGGTTCGAAGCCTACCTTGAAACCAAGAAGATACTCGGATCCGGCAGCCGAGACGCCAATCAACCGTTTTTCCGATACTTCCTGAATCGGAGAATAAATGTGCGGCCTGATGTAGAGCATCGTCGGCTCATCCGAAATTGCCAGTTCGGAAAATGTCTGCGGCGGCAGAAAATGCTGGTTCGGAGACCAGAAAACGGCAAGCGCAGGTGTCTTGCGCAGCAGGTTTACCGAGAGAACCTTGGCAAGGTTCATTGCCGTTACGGTTTCCTTTGCGTTGGCAAAGGACTGGATTTCAGGTCCAAGCAGCCGTGCCATTCCTTCCGGAAACTCAACATCCGCCAGCATTCCCTTGCGGACCGAAATGCTCGTTACTGCCCGGCAGTTATCTGTGAGCTCGAGACCTTGCCTGATGGCATCTTGCGCAATCTGGAACCGGGCAGCCTCTTTGAGATGTGCTTTCTCCTCCAGGGGAAGGCTTTGCGTAACCAGAACCTTGAGGTTGCCGCACATCATCTGGATGTCGTGATCCGCACTCATCGAGATGAGCTGACTTCCGTCTGGATGCAGACCGAGCATTTCAGCCGACTGGCGGACTAGCTCTTCGAGTTCTGAACCCTGCAGTGGCTCGTGATCCCTGTAAAGCAACTGACAATCGACGCTGTGAAGTGGAAAGGTTTTCAATTTGCTAGATCACGTTTGACGTAGACACTTTCCTCAACGTAGTCGGAGTTGGTGAAGGAATGATTATCAACTCCAGCGTGCGGGCGCGCTTATGCCCGGCTTCTAGGTCAGAACCGAGTGTTCGAAGGCCCTTAAGGAATAACCTCAGGGCAAACCCATGCAGGAGGCATAAAAGCTTGTCGTTGCGGGCCAGTCGGAGAAGATCCCCATAACACCGACGTCTTTTGCAAGGACATCGACCACCTCGAGCATTCTTCCGTCTCCGTCGATCACGTCACCTATGGTCTGATAGTACCAGCCACCACCGGCATCAAGAGGTCCGGAGCGCTCAAGCGTCCAGGTAATCAGGTCTAGTCCGGCAGCCTTTGCAGCTTTTGCGTAAGGAGAGGGCACGATCTTTCCGTCTTCCAGCGCAAGCAGAACAAAGAGCGGCGGCGCGAGATAATTCACGCCCATTTCCTTCAACTCCGCCATCGATGGTGAAAATGTCGACGGGTCCATGGGATTGAGATCACGCCGGCCGTCCAGATAGACAGCCTGCTTGCCGAATTCCGGTTCATTTTCAACCCAGTAGCGGACATCCTGAAGATTGAAGGATTGCGGAAAGACGTCTTCTGCCGGTATGCCCGCTGCCTTGTAGTCATCGATCAGCTTCTGGGCATAGTCGGATTGGGTGAAACCTTCATAGGGCATTGCAACTTTCGGCGCTTTCAGTTCCGGTGTGAACTTGACGCCGAGGTCCTTGAAGAGGGCAATTGACTCTGCGTGTGTCAGCAAGGTGCCGGTCAGGCCGTAAAGCTCGGTCCGCCAGGGAGCCGTTCCATTCAGATAGTCCTCGGCGCTCTGCGCGGTCTTGTCGGCGCTGTCCATCTTGCCGCGCAGGGACTTGAATTCGTCGAGCGTCAGATCGGACGTGCGGCATTCTGCCGATGCGGGGTTGCCCCCGCTGGCCGGAGTGAAAGCCGCCGTGCAGTTTGCAGCCAGGTCCGTTGCAAGAACATTTGTTGTCGTGTGAAGGTCGTTCTGGGAGTGGCGGCAAACCAGTTCCTTGTCCTTGGTGAAGGTTACATCGCATTCCAATATGCCGGCACCCATCAACGCACCTGCACGATAGCCTTCCTCGGTATGTTCGGGAAACTGGAGCGGTGCGCCTCGATGGCTGATGGAAAACAATGTGCGCTTTGTCGGTTGGCCGATGCAGCTTTTCAGTTTGTCCTTCAGATCGCTGTCTGCCATCTGGCTGACCAGCCAGGCGGGACGCGGCCCCAGCTCGATTGTGTCTGCATGAAGTGCCGTTGGAAAAGCGATCAGGAAAGTAGCGAAAACAATTGTCAGATGCCGCATTGGAGATCCGTATGATTTGTGGGATAGCGTTAGGTAGATAGGGCAGATCAGGCTGCTTGCCAGGAGATCCGAAGTTTTTCGGGGCCTCTCACAGACAGCCCGTGCTTGTATTTGACAGGTTCTTCGCACAGCTCGATCATCTTGAACCGCTTCAACAGGGTCGAGAAAATGATATCCATGTCAAGCCGGGCCAGATGATTGCCCAGGCAGAAATGCGCGCCGCGCCCAAAAGCTATGTGCCAGTTGGGGGAACGCCCGACGTCGAACAGATCAGCGTCCGGAAACTGTTTGGGGTCCCTGTTGGCTGAACCATAAAGAACACCGAACTTCGTACCCCGTGGAAACAACTGGCCGGAGATCTCAACATCTTCCGTGCAGTAGCGGTGGAAGAAGGGCAGGGGAGATTCATAGCGGAACATCTCCTGGACGGCAGTCTTCATGAGACCGGGGTCCTCCCGCAGCCTTTGCATTTGAGTGGGGAACTTCAAAAGTGCATGCATGCCGCTCCCCAGAACGTCGATCGTTGACCCGTGGCCCGCCATCAGTATCAGCATCGCCGTTGAGAAGAATTCGTCGTGGTTCATGTGGCCCTGACGTTCCGCCTCGATCATCGTGGAGAGGAGGTCGTCACGCGATTCCGTTTCCCGCTTTGCCTTTAGTTGAAGAAGATAGTGATAGAATTCTGTCGTGTTTCGTTCGGCAAGTTCCTTGCGCTCGTCGGAGCGGTCGATGTCGAAGAACTGGACGATGTTTTCTGACCAGATACGCAATTGCGGACAGTCCTCGTCGGGTACACCCAGAATGCGGCCGATAATGTGCCCGGGGACATGGGCGGCCAGATCCTCCACGAAATCGATGACCGGCCTGTCAGACAGGCCTTCTACAAGGTTTTCGACATAAGCCTGGATTTCACTGCGTAGCTTGTTGACCATCACGGGTGTGAACAGCTTGAAAACCTGCTTGCGCAGTCTGTCGTGGATTTCCCCGTCGCTGTCGAGCAGGGAAAACTGTACGAAGCGGGCATGATACGGCATGTCGTGCCAATTGCCTGCCCGTTTCTGGATATCGATTTCTTCCGCGCTCGCAATTTGCTCCATGGAACGGACCATCTTGTCGTGCATGACGATTTGCGAAACGTCTTCGAACCGGGCTGCCAGCCAAACATCGAAATTTTCAAAATATGTCAGTCCCGGTTGCGCCCGCAATGCCGCGTAGAAGGGGTGCGGGTCTTGCGCGAATGAATCCGACAGGGGATTGAACGAAGGGGCTGTGGACTGGCTCATGAAGGGCTCGTTGCGGGACGTTGGTTCGTCTGGAATTGTGATTCCTGTCAGCGTCGAAGATTTACCGCGTCAAGCGCAAGGGGGACGGTGCGATAAATGGTCGGTTTCCTGCTTTTTTCAGCAATTTTCGAATTTTGGCGATGTTGAGTTGGGGATAGCGAGGAAAGGAGAAGAATGACGATACCCAAAGGAAACGGAAATCTCCGACGATGTCTTTGGGCGGCGCCGAGCGCTCCGCCGTGACGGAACGAACGGAGTCTACGAGGCGGGAATGCGGATACCAGAGGCTTACAGGAAGGAATACGAGGTCTTTCTTCAGCAAACCGGGTTCGAAAATCCTGACCCGCAAAAACTGCTTATGGAACTTGCGTCCCTCAGCATGGAAGTCTACTTCAGAGAGATTGCCTGGCTGTCCGAGTTCATTGGAAAAGTGAAACAGACAAGCGTTCGCGCCGCATAACGTTCTTCGTTTTGGCTGTCACACTTGTTGCGGCTTCTGACACCTGACGGTTTGAAGCGAAGGTCTGAACCGGCTTGCTTTCACCAGTAATTTCCCAGCAACGTTAAAAAGAACGAACGATGCGAACCAGTTACACTGATTGGTCGGTTAACCGTTCCGCTCAAATACATCCAAAAATACAATCAAATATAGTATATTACAGGTTGAGAAGGTTGTGTAAGGCACATTTTTCAATCTGCGTACTCACCGGCGGCCATTTGTTCAAACTTTAATTAAAATTTTACTGGAATTGGTGGGGTTCTGTTATCCAGTTAAGCTCCAATTTATGGTAAATTGTACGATTTTTTCTAGGCAAAATAACTGATAGCGAATAATAGTGATCGCGTGGTGCCTGGAATAGCCAAATCGCCGGATTGATAGGTTTCAGGAGTTAGGGTTTCGCCGGTGACCGGTAGGAAGATCATCCAGTTCATTTCTCACTGACCGCATCTATTCGAACTTTCGACGTGGCGTAATGGGGGGTTCCTTGGGACCTGAAGACGTTTCTATTTTGTTCAATGCGTATTCCGCCTGTCGAACCAGGCTCTATGCGCTTGGGTGTTCTGTCCGTGTGCTGCGCGACTTCCGTGAAGTGGTTCCGACGCTGGAAGCCTGCGGCAAGGATGTGACCCCGTTTTTTCAGACAAGGTTTTTTGATTTCAACGGCCACAACGGTTTCTGCCATGTCGCGTTTGCGGGCGAGGAACCTGTTTCCTTCTATTGCAGTCAGCTCTTTGACACAGGTGGTATGAACTACCTTGAATACCACCGCCTGCAACTGTCCAGGATCTACGGGGACGCGTATAAGGTGGACCATTCCTGGGTGTGCCCGCCGATGGAAGAGATCCAGGGCAAGGTCATATACTCAGGCGACGCGCTGAATGTATCGGGCTTCGGGTCGGCGAAAGTGTCGCTTGAACGGCTTGCACTCATTGCCAGGATGAACCTTTACCTTGGTCTGGCAACCTGGAAGGATGCCGCGGTTTGCGTGGGACTGGCGCGGGCCGACAGGATTCGAAAATCGCTTGGAGATGTTTACGGCGCGTTTCACCGTTATCCTTATGCAACAAGATGGGTGAACCCGCCGGCCGACCGCAAGCAGGATGACATGTTCCTGTTCAATTGGCCGTCAGATGTGCTCTATCTAGCAAAAATAGATGCTCATGGAACTGGGCTGACGTTGGAAGAGTTAGATTGACCAGTACCGGTTGAGGCGTACCCAGCCAGAGCCGCTCAATCAGGCGGTAGTAGCTGACCGGGATATTTGTGAGTGCGCCTGGCGGTGTGACTTCCATTTCAACCAGTTCAAAGACACGGTCACCCTGGGCAGCCCTGGCGAAACCACCGGCGACTGCCTGATCGAACTGAGGGTCCTGATTTCGGATGGCGGAAGCGAAGTCGCTGCCGAACTGACCCTCCATCACTTCCTTGATATAGCTGTTTTTGCCGACGTAACCGATTTGCGGGATATGGTCGCCACTTGCCTTGATCGACGTAAAGACAACGCGATTGAATTGCGGCATGTCCGGACGGAACGCGCCGTCTGTCTGCCGCAGATATGCATCAAGTTCCTGTATGTGCTGACCAGCCAGTCCTGTCATGTTGGCTGGGTCAACGCGCTTGATGTGCATCTTCCTTCCTCATCCTTCTTCGGCCTGCCGCAGGAGTTCTACTATCCTGTGGCAGTTCAGAATAATCTCGCTACGTTCTTCGGGAGTAAACTCCCGCCAATCCGATTTCCCATCATATCCTTCTATGATTGATCGGATAAATCCCCTGATAACATATCCACCTTCGAACATGTCCGCATAGGCTTCCGCCTCATTGTCCAGGAACGTTTGCAGATCGGTCAAACCTTCACGCCCCCCGGAGTGTTCGAAAGGCGCGCAAAACGACGAGCGTGTATACTTCCATCGAAAGCGTCTCGTTTCTGCTTTTCAACAGCGTATCGAGCTGCTTGCGCAGGTCGATCAGCAGGTCGTCGTCGCTGAAATATGCCTGCACCGTGTTCGCTATGCGCGCATATTTCCCGATCAGTTCATCACGCAGGTCTTCTATCGGTGACATATGTTTCCCGGTCCAGTTACAGTCTCGCCGCGCCGATTGCACGTAGCTTATGGTCGCGGCAATTAATGCATCAGGAAAACTAACAATTGTTTTCAAGGCGGTCACTGCAAATGCCCGTGCGGGAAGCTGCCTGTTGAAACACCGTTTCCATATTGTGGTGCAAGCTTGAAAAATTTCAAGTCACAGCTTGGAGTAGCTGCATGTCCTGGCGAAGCTGATGGAATTTGAACGGCGGTGACGACACCCGGACACGAACACTGCCTGGGTTCCAACTGGCGGACGATGTGGGCCTCAGCCCTGGTTGTCCGTCGTCGTTCCTGACAATCGGCAAGGTCTTCCTGTATTAACCAGAACATTGGAAAGGCTGTCAGTCACGGTTAAGAATGCATGAACGCTATTGACACAATTGCAACGAACACGCTACCAGCAATGCGGACAACTGCTTCAATTAAGTTACGATAAAGATTGAGAAATTTGATGTTTGGATATGCACGCTCCACCCTGACGGCCACATTGTTCCTTGTGAGCACGTTGGCTGTATCAGCTGCGCCCGTCACTCCTGATTGGGAAACAGTTGGCACAGGTGGCTTCGCTGATGGCTATGCCACGACGATCACCTACGACAAGAATGCGGCGCGCGGTACTTCAAACAATCGCGGCAATGCCTTGAACGCGCTCGGCGCTGCCGACGATAGTTTTTTCGAAATCGGTTTCGGTAGCTACATCGATCTTACTTTCGGCGCGGTGTTCGACACGAGCGTCAAATTGTTCGAAGTCACTTTCGGAACTGTTTCGAGCTGGCCGGAATCGGTGGAAGTATTCGTAGGTGATGGCATTGATTTCACTTCTATCGGTAGCATTTCCAACGCGGCTGCTCAGGGCGGCGGCATGGTTCCGATCGGACTTGCAGGGACATTCAATACCGTCCGTATTCTGGATACGTCTCCGACGCGGGGCAGGTCGACCGGCGGGTTTGACCTCGACGCCGTTCGTGTGACACCGGTGCCTGTTCCTGCGGCGCTCCCGCTGTTGGGCGCGGGTCTCGCGGTCCTCGGCTTCTTTGGATGGCGCCGACGCGAAGAAGCCTGACGCAACACTCTGAACCTGGTTTTGAGCCCGTCCGCTGCCAACGTTGCGGGCGGGTTTTCGTTTGTGTTGGATTTGCCGTTTATGGAGATGCTGCAGACCGTTTTCACCGATTGGCGGATCTGAGCGGCGAAAGTTGATTTTTTCTCAAGGTTGCATGAGGTGCTATATTTCGCGCGATAGTCCGAAACCCATGCAAAGGGGCCAATTAATTGCGTCGAAATCGACCTGAAAGACACTTGTGCACAGATACTTGCATCGTGAAGCTCAAGTGAAGCGCCGTCTCGTGTCTACTGAAAACACTCGGGTTTGACTGGAAAAAAGAACCCTGGCACGAGCGGTTGGATGTGGTTTGTTCGCATACTTTTTCCTTCCGTACCGGAATGCTCATCGCCGTCATTTACAGCTGTGTTCCCCTACGTTATGGAGGCGCATGGTTGCGTAGCCTTTGCAACCTGACTGGCCTCGCAAATCTATTGAAACCGGATTTGCGAGGCTTTCTTTTTTTGCCTTTCCGGGCACTTGGCTGGGCTCGAAAACATGGTCTTTGCCTTCAAATCCTGAAATTGTTGAAAAGCTGCGCTCTGTGCATTGTCTTTCTTCTCGGAAGGAAACACATGAACCGGTACATCGCACATTACCTGCTTGTTAAAGACGGGTTGGCGCATAACCACCCCCAGCTTCCTTGGCTTCGGCGGAAGCTGTATCGTTCATCTCGGGACGCGAACAAAAATCTGAAGAAAAGCAAAAAGATTTTCTGTCTGAAGGCATTGTTTTCGGAGTGACGGTCCGGCTGCTGACTTCATGATCTGAGTTCGAAGACGCTCACAGCTTTGTCGTAACCCTTGATCTTCGCTTCACCGACCGACCTGATGGAAAAGGCTCCTTCAACGAGTCTGGCGAGATCCGGGCTGATCAGGATGCTGGTTTTGGTTTGCCGGTTGTGTGCCTCAAGCCTGGAAGCAAGGTTGACCGTGTCGCCAAGCGCTGTGTAGTTCAATCGGTCCGAGCTGCCGACATTGCCAACAATGGCATCTCCTGTGTGCAAACCAATTCGGGTTCGCACCTGCGGCAGTCCTTCGCCGGACCATGAGTCTGTTTCGGCCTTGCAGGCCTCGATAACGGCAAGAGCCGCCCGGCACGCCTTTGCCGGGTGGTCTTCGACGCTGTTCGGCGCGTTCCAGAACGCCATGACGGCATCGCCTATATACTTGTCGATGGTTGCGTCATGCGCCAGGAGGGTCTGCGTGACAATTTCAAAGTATCGGGACATGCGGTTCATGACTTCCTCTGGCTGAAGCCGGGAAGACATGGCGGTGAAGTTCTCCAGATCCATGAACAGAACCGTGATGTCACGCCTTTCGCCGCCTGGCTCCGGCGTTTCCTGGCGCTCGATCATCTGATGGACCAGGGCGTTCGGCACATATCTGCCGAAAGTCTGAAGCGACGTGCGCATCTGATCCAGCGCGGTTTCCAGCTTGAAGATTTCGTCAATGATCGAGGATCGCGGAAAAGGCTGATCGAGATCGAAGTTCCGGATCCGCTGCGTGCCCGCAGCAAGAACCTTGAGCGGACGTGACAGCGACCGGGAGACGAGCCAGACCAGCGGGATGCTGCAAAGCGCAATGAAGACGGACACTGCGATTGTACGCTGAGACGCGCGGGTGATGTCGCCGACAACTTCCCGGAGGGGAAGGGCGATCGCCAGATTTTCCTGCGTACCGGCACCGAGTTCGATGGCAGACAGGTGTGTGATCCAGGGATGACCGTTCACATCGATCGTCCTGACCTTGTCGTGGTCGGGGTTGAGAGCCTGCTTGCGAAGCGCTGACAGGGCCGCCTTTCGGTCATCTCCCGACATGCTGCCGTCGCCGATTGACGAGTTTGCCAGAAGTGTGCCGTCCTCGTTGATGATCGCAAGCACTCCTGCCTCCGCCTGGGGTTCGGAATCGAGAAACAGGTCGATGTCGGCAAGCGTGATGTCGACACCCACGACACCATTTGCGTGCCGCTTGCTCACCGTGAAACCGGCCTCCTTGGAGCCTGCGAAAATATAAACGTCGGTGCGCGCCACGTGCGGGCTTTCGAGCGCCAGTTGGTACCAGGGCCGTTCCCTTGGATCATATGAAATTTCGTAACTGGAATTTGACGACAGCGTGTCGCCGTATTCGTCCAGAAATCGCTCGATGCGGATGGGTCTCTTTCTGTTACCGCGCAGTATTATCTGTTCAAGAACGGACGTTTCCTGCGGTGCGCCTTTTTCTTTCAGCTGGTCTTCGGACCGCGTGCGGGCCGCGCCGATCAGGTAGTTGCTGCCGTCATCGTAACCGATATAGATATTCGCAATCTGCGGCATGGCGGACAGGAACGAGATCAGACGCTTGCGGGCGGGGTGGCCGCTGGCTTTTGGAACGGCAGTCACGTCCAGCCAGTCTCCGGAGTATTGTGCGATGGCGTCGATCGGTGCGATCAGCGACCCGGTACGCAGGCGGACGACCTCGGCGGACCGTTCCATAAGCTCGCGCCCAGCCGTCAGGGCTGCGGTCCGGTTGGCAAAATGGGTATAGGATATGATTGTCGCAGCAAGGGCCAGGGCCACGCTCAACGTCACGGTGAACAGGCTGATTGTGATCGGAAATCTGGATTTTACTTTCATCGCCACCAAACATCGCCCCGCGGCGCGCGCTAAATTATTGTGCGCAAAGAAGAACCTATTGGCATGAGTGGTTTTTGGCAACCGCGGAAACGGCGGGCTCAGGTTTCGGAGCGATCTACCAAAAGACGTTTTGAAAAGCCGACGGAGCGACCGACCCCCTTGGGGTCGCCGAAGAATGGCATCCGCCAGACAGGTTGTTCGCTCACGGTAAGCTCATGGGCTGCATGGTTGAAAAACCGAAATCTGATCGTTGCGGATCCGGTCTTCAGAAGGGCGAACATACCTGTCTGATAGATGCCGCCCAGCCGTATTTGATCCAGAATCTTGCCGTCTGCGCCAAGAAGACAGAAATGCAGGGCCTCTTCATAAGGAATGTCTTCCGTCGTACACACCAGAACCTCGCTTCCAAATGACCAGGCTCCCTCGAGAACAATGCCAGGGATCGTCCAGGACGTTCCGCAACGGCTTATTGCCGAGCACGGCTGGTCGCCGGGCAGGGGTGAGAGAGTAAGATCGCTGATCGAAACGAGTGTCTTCAAGATCTCGCGGCTTTGTTCAGATCGCGGTCGAAGTACCGCAACAACACCTTACATCCTTCCAACAATGCGCTGCACGAAATAGTCGTTGCCTGCGATGTGGTCTGCATCATTGTCATCAATGACCGAGAATACCCTGGCGCCCCAAAATATTGCGGTTGGCAGGGCAGGCGTTGGCGTTTAGCCGATATTTGTTGTTGGTGTCGAAATTGGATTTTCACCCGCGAAACTCTGTAATCACGGGTTCCATATGCGCGGCATAAATGAAAAATTGCGTTTGACGAGCAGACTGGTGCTGTCAAAACACACTCTTCGTGAAAAAACGATGAGCGGGTTCCAGGGTCTTCATCTAGGCGCGTTAACTCCCGGATACCCGTTGTCGGCGCCATCCAACCAGGCCGAATAGCCCGACACCTGCGGCCAGCAGCGGCAGTCCGGCAGGGAGCGGGACGGGAGCGACGCGTTCAAGCGAAGTTATGTGGGCTGTAAAGCCGTCCCTCTTGTCGAAATCTGTCTCTGACAAGAAGCCGCTAAAGGAAAAACCCGCAAAGTCTCTGTGACCTTCAAAATCCGAAAGGGACAAGTGCGCGGGAATGGATAATGATGTGAACGTTTCGGTGTTTGTTGCATTCGTGAAATATACGCCTACGGACGAGTAGCGGTACCCCAATCCTGTGCCGGCATCTCCAGCACCGGAACCAGACAGATCAAAACTATCGTAAGAGACAGGGGAATCGTTAGTTACCTGTATCAAGCTTCCTTTCTTTGACATCGTGATGCCCTCAACAGTCGCCAAGACAAATGCATTTGGAGAAAAGTAGAGACTTGAATCTGAAAAAATGGCGCTGGCTGTATCAGATGGATCGATCGCAAATTGACCGGTCACGACATCTCTGGTTTTGACGGCGTCGAAAAGACCAATGTCATCGGTAACGCTGAATATTTCAGCCGTGAACTGGTAAGTGACCGGCGCCGCCTGTGCTCCAAAAGCCATGATGGAAAGTGCAGCACCAATAACTAGTCCCTGTAAACGCATTTGCATTGCCCCTGTTCTTCAATCAGGGATTGATATTTTTAACATGCCAAACGTGTCAAGGAGAAACTTGCAGGATCAAGACTGCAGAATTCGTGGTCGGGCAGGCCGGATTTGAACCGACGACCCCTTCACCCCCAGTGAAGTGCGCTACCAGGCTGCGCTACTGCCCGAACGGGTCCTACCTAGCTTGTTCGTCTTGAGAGCGCAAGCGGCTTGTTGAGTGCTCAATCGGCACTTGCCCGTCCTTTTTGATAATTGATCCCGGAAAGGCGAAAGCGTCGTCGTTCGATCCTGTCGGTGGCAATCATCCCCCAGGCAAGACCGTAGAGCATGTACATGTGACGCCAGCGGTCCGTGTCGATGATGGCAGACAGGATCAGGTGAGCGACAAGAACGGCAAAAACGCTCTGTGTGAAGGCGGTCCACGGACGGGACTTGAACAGAAGTGGAACCATCGCGCAGATTGTCCAGAGCGCCAGCGCGATATAGGCGGTTCCGCCCAACCAGCCGTAGGTCGTGAACCCCTTGAGATAAACGTTGTGGGTATCTTCGGGGAAGTAGTTGCGAAAGCCAAGTGGTCCGAGCCCGAGCGGGTGTTCCATGACGAGCTGAAAGCCGAGCGCATAGCGTGCGAAACGGCCAAGGCGCGAACTGTCGTAGTCCTGAACCAGGCGCGCGCGCTGCTCGAACATCGCCGCGACCGTGTCGATTGACAGCGCCGCTGCCAGCAGTGCGAACACGGCCAGCACGCCGGCAATCCCCAGCATTACCAGACGCGTCCGGCGCCGGTTGCTTTGCTCCGTCACCAGGGCAAGGAAATAAACGACAAGCACGCCGGCAAAGAGCACCCCCCAGGCACCTCTGGAAAAGCTCAGAAAAATTCCGAGCAACAGGACCGTCAGAGGCAAAAGAAGGTGAAGGTTTTTCAGGACAGAATTTCGCAGCAAGGTCTGGATCAGCAGCAGGGCAGGCAGAACCAGAAACGGTCCGAAGACATTCGGATCCTGGAACGTGCCGCGGGCCCTGTCGTAAAGCGTGAAATATTCTGCACCCGGAAAAAGGTGAAAATACCCCGCAATTCCGATGGCGGAGACAAAGACCGCACTGATCGTGTAGCCGTTCTGAATGATGCGGAATCGTCCGGGATCGTCTGCCAGGATCGCTGCATAGAATATCGAGGTGATGGCAAGAAATCCGGTCACCGCGATATACATGGCCGCCTCGCCAAACTCGTTGGCCAGTGGAACGGAGGCAAGGCCGCCGGTGACAAACAGCATCAGGCAGATGATCAGCGGCCCGAATTCCCGGCGAAGCCTCAGGCCGCAGGCCAGCCAGACCACACACAGAAGCGCCATGTAGAGTTCATAGGGAGCCGGCTCCTCGATCACGAATCCGGAGAGAAAGGCCGCCAGCCAGAGCGCGCCGTTGCCAAGACTTTTGACCGACAGACCGATCGGCGCATGTGCGCGCAGCACATCGCCAGGATGTCCGCCGGCGACACTCAATAGGCATTTTCCGTGTTGAGGAGGCGGAAGGGCGTCAGGAACAGGATCCTGAGATCGAACAGGATGGACCAGTTCTCGATGTAGTAGACATCGCATTCCACACGTTTCTGGATCTTTTCCGGAGTGTCGACTTCGCCTCTCCAGCCGTTGATCTGCGCCCACCCCGTGACACCCGGCTTGACCTTGTGACGCGCGAAATAGCCATCGACCACATCGTCCCAGGTCGCGTTGTCCGTGTGGGCGTTGACCGCATGAGGGCGGGGCCCGACCAGCGAAAGGCTCCCGGCCAGGACGTTGAAGAGTTGCGGCAATTCATCGATGGAAGTCTTGCGGATGAACCGGCCCACTTTTGTCACGCGCGGATCACCCTTGGTGACGACCTGCTTGGCGTCGGGATCCGACATGTCCGTGTACATCGACCGGAACTTCAGGACGTCGATGATTTCGTTGTTGAAGCCGTATCGTTTCTGCCGGAAGAGGACCGGTCCCTTGCTGTCGAGCTTGATTGCGATCGCGGCGGCGATCATCACGGGAAACAGCGTGACGATCGCGAGCGAAGCGAAAACCAGATCAAAGATCCGTTTCGCGACCATGTCCCAGTCGGCTATCGGTTTTTCAACGACATCAACGAACGGAACGGTTCCGATGAGGGAGGCACCGCGATTGCGGAATCTTACCTTGTCGGTATGGGCGGAAAGCCGGATGTCGACGGGCAGGATCCACAGTTTCTTCAGAAGTTCCAGCACCCTTTTCTCGGCGCGAAGAGGAATGCAGACGATCAGCATGTCGATGCGGGCAAGCCGTGCGAATTCGACCAGTGCGCTAATGTTTCCAAGTTTTGGATAGCCGGCGACCACAGGTGGAGAGCGGTCGTTGGACCGGTCGTCGAATATCCCGCAGATGCGGATGTCGTTGTCCGGTTGTGCTTCCAGCTCGTGAATGAGTTCCGCAGCAGCGGTCCCGCCGCCGACGATGATGGCCCGCCGTTCCAGGCGGCCGGTATTCATCCAGTTTCGGACGAGCGAATAAACCGCAAATCGTGACAGGCACAGACCCGCAAGTCCCAGCGCGAACCAGGAGCCGATCCAGGCATCCGAAAGTCCGGTACCGATCCCGGTCGTCGAGCGCAGAAGTGCGAACATGGCAAACACCAGTGTCCAGCCGGCAGCCACACGGCCCAGCTGTGACAGCCCCTGGCGCATCACCGTGACCTGGTAGACATCGGCGGCCTGGAAGAATGCAAGCGTGACCAGAACTGCTGCGCATGTCGAAAAGACATGAGCCCAGCCGGCGGCGAAAGGTTCACCCCCGCTGACCGTCGCAAGCGCTGCGCCTGCAACGATCAAAAGAATATCTGCCAATCGCACGAAACCCGTCAGGACAGGAACCGATACGCCTTTGCCACCCAGGCTTTGAGCCAGCTGTAGCGCTCCGGCAGACAGACCGCTGCTGGCCGACGGCAACGTGTGGAAATTCTGTGGCCCGATGGCATCATCGACGCTGTGCCTGAACTGTCTTTCCAGGTTCTGCCGCAGATCGGGCTGCTGATCGTCAACCGGGTGTTGCTCGGCGATCTCTGCAGACTTGAAAGCTGGGGTGTTCATTATCGGTTGCTCGATCTGGCGTAAACGGACTGGGTTCGCGGACGGGAGCTGGTGGCCTTGTTTGCTCCCGCAGTGGAGGGTTCTCCAGGTGCGAGACCCCTTAGCTCCTGGTAAAGCGTCGTGATGCGATCGCTCATGAGCTCGACCGAGAATGTTTCCGCCAGACAACTGCGCAGCTCTCTGGCATCCGAACTCATTCTTTCCGGAGCAGTAAGTGCAGTCTCCATGGCAACCGTGAGCTTGCCGATATGACCTGGTTCGATCAGGCGATCGGCATATCGGCCGAAGATTTCCGGTACGCCGCCGACGCGGGTTGCGATGAGCGGACGCTGGGCTGCGACGGTTTCCAGAATAATGTAGGGCATCGCTTCTGCCCGCGAGGGAACGACGACGGTTTTGGCGAGTTTGAATGCTTCGCGGGCGGGAAGGGCGCCGTGAAAGGAGATCGCTTTTTCTAGGCCGAGAGAGGCGACCATCTTGTGATATCTGGCTTCGTCCGGCCCTTCACCGACAATATGCGCGCTCGGGGCGGTGCCGGTCTTCAGACGGATATTGTAAAGCGCCTCGATAAAGAGGTCCGGTCCCTTCAGATCGCGCAGCATGCCGATATAGAGAAAGTCGGCGGCGTCCGTGCCCACCTCGAGCGGGTTGAACTCCTCCGGGGTCAAGCCGTTATAGACCATGCGCGTTTGGGCTTTGGGGCGTCCGACCTTGCTTTCATAGGCGGCTGCCTCATAGTCGGACACGAAAACGATCCCGTCCGTCAGGCGACCGAGAATCCCCTCCAGCAGGTGGTAGACGCGGCCTTCGAAACGGTTGGGGTCATAATGCAGGCTGCCACCATGCGGACAATAGACCCGCGAGACCTTGTTTCCGCGCAATCTCAACGTTGTGCCGATCAGGCGGGCATACGCGCCCCCCTTGGCTCCGTGCCCGTGCAGGACATCCGGCTTGAGGTCGCGGACATGACGGTAAAGTGCCAGTGTCGCGGACAAATCCTGAAAGGTCAGCTGACGTTGCATTGGAAAGCGTGCCAGACCAAGAGAAAGGTGTGGCCTCAGTTCCTCAACAAGCCTGTTGTCGTATTCACTGCCCGTACTGCTGTCGCAGATCACTCCGACATTGTGTCCTGCTTCCGACTGCGCGGTCGCCAGATCGCGAATATGGCGAAAAATGCCACCGATAGGCGAACGGACACAATGCACGATCCGCAAGGGGGTCGTTGTCATGGTGCAATTTCCCTGTTTTTACCCCCGGGTTTCTTGTTGAACCCGTGAGGCATTGAGGCTGCACCCTAACAAACGGAGATGAGTCCTACGTTAATTTGCGGATCTCTAGAAGTAGCGTTCCCGGACGTAAATCGTGTCACCGGGCCGGATCGGGTCCGAAATGGGAACACGGCCGTTTAGAATTTCACCATTAATCTGGCGGGTGATGTCGACGCTGGATTGCTGTGCCCTGGAGCTGAAACCGCCGGCGGTGGCGATTGCGTTCTGGACGGTCATGCCGGCAACATAGTTGTATTGGCCCGCACTTTGCACCTCGCCCATGATGAAGATCGGCCGGTAGGTATCAACTTCCACCGAGACATCCGGATTGCGGATATATCCTTGCCGTAATTTGGCACCAATCTCGGCGGCCAGACCCTGTTGTGTCTGGCCTCTGGCGGCAACGCTGCCAATCAATGGAAAGGAAATATAACCTGCTTGATCAACAACATAGGTGTTGGAAAGGTCTTCCTGGCCAAACACAATGATGCGCAGCCGATCGCTCGAATCCAGACGATATGGTTCCGTCAGCGTTTCATGAAACGCTGTTGGGGGCTGTCTGTATCCACTGCACGCAGCAAGGCCCAGGCACAAGCCCAGGACAAGAAGCGCTCTCCTTCGCATCGTCGACTCTCCTACAATTCCCGGACAGCATCGCGTGTTATGGTTAATTGAGGGTGAAGAGACTTTTCCTGTCGATACGGTGTGTCGGAGACCGCTGGGGAAATTATTAACGCAAGAGAACATGCAATTGCGCGTGGTTTAACCGATCGCTTACCCTAATTCGACATAGTTTGCCGGAACGTGGAGATTAAACGCAATGAATGCAGAGCGGCAGACATATCCCGAAGATGACATGGCATTGGACCTTGGCGGGCTGCTTCGGACCATTGGCCGTTCGCTGGGCTGGCTGCTGCCGCTCACTCTGATTGTTGCCGCTGCCGTTTTCCTGGGGCTGCAATTCGTTGCTCCTAAATACAAGAGTGAAGCAAGCGTTCAGATCGAAATCACCGACAACACCTTTTCCGGTGCGTCACGTGGAATCGAAGAGGAAAGGGCGGTGCTCGACCAGGAGGGCGTTGCCAGCCAGGTTCAGTTGCTGATGTCCGCAGATCTGGCGCGCCGCGTCGCCAAGAAACTGGATCTGGCCGCAATTCCCGAATTCGATGCAAACGGCAATGGTTCCTTGATCGGAAACCTGCTGACAAGCATCGGCTTGAAAAGCAACGCGGCTGGCAACAGCGTGGAAGAGCGGGTTCTCAAGCATTTTTACGAAAATCTGGATATCTTCCAGGTCGATGGATCACGCGTGATTTCCGTAGGTTATTCCGCACAAAATCCTGTTCTGGCTGCGAAAGTCGCCAACACGATCGTGGATGAATACCTTTCGCTGCAATCAAGCGCCAAGCGGCAATCGACGGAACTGGCGTCGGCCGCGCTCGAGCCGCAGATTGCCGAATTGCGCAAGGAAGTCCAGGCTGCAAGGCAGGCGGTGGCAGATTTTCGCGCACGTGCGGATCTCCTGATTGGCGCGGACAACATTCCTTTGAGCCAGCAGCAGCTTGCCGAAACAAGCAGTGACTATTCGGCGGCGCAGGCGTCGAAAGCGGAGTCGCAGGCCAAGGCGGCTCTGCTGCGGGAACTGTTGAATTCGGGCGGGTCGCTGGAAACAGCCAGTGACGTTCTCAATTCCACGCTGATTCAGCGGCTTCGGGAGCGCCAGGTCGAGATCCAGTCGAATATTGCAGAATTGTCGATCACCTTGTTGCCGAACCATCCGCAATTGCGGTCGCTGCAATCGCAGTTGGCGGACTACGACCGCCAGATCCGGTCAGAAGCCAGCAAGATCTTGCAGGGACTGGAGAGCGACGCGAAGGTTGCCAATCAGCAGGCACTTGCCCTGGAAGCGCGACTTGACGAGCTGAAGGTTGCTGCGGCCAGAAGCAATGCAGATCAGGCCCGATTGAGCGAACTGGAGCGCGAAGCAAATGCAAAGGCCGCCCAGCTTGATCAGCTCATGTTGAGCTTTCAGGAAGCGGATTCGCGTCTGCGAGCTCAGGTTCTGCCTGCTGATGCGAGGATAATTTCCCGGGCGAGCGTTCCTTTGGAGCCCTATTCTCCCAAAATCATCCCGAGCACGATCATCGCAGCTCTTGCGACTTTCATTCTCGGATGTGCCTTTGTCCTTATGCGCGCATTCCTGTCCGGCGAGGCACTTTATCACGTCAACGCAGACCGTGGTGGCACCGCGCCGGTGAAAGGCAGAAAACCCGATGAAAGCCGGTCAGAGGCCTTTCCCGGCAGTGCTACTGGCCCACAAGCAGTCAGCGGAGGTGTCACATCGCGGGAACCGCTGGGCTGGAACCAAGGTTATGGCCTGTCTTCTGCAAACTATGGCTTTGGGCCAAATGTCCGGAGCCCTGGTGGAACGTTCGAAGCGCCAGTGGAAGATTTGTCAACAATCGAAGAAATCCGGCCGGAACCGGATTTTGAGGAACTGCCTGCAAGAGACGATCAAGAACGTCAGGCCGGCATACCCGGACGGAAGAGTTCAGACAGGGGCTATGACCAGGACGTTGCTCCCGATTGGATTGACAGCCTGCGTGGCAAAAAAAACAAGAATGGCGTCAAGCCAGAGCCTGAACCGGACATCGAACGCGGTGAAAAACGGGAAAGGAAACCGGAGCTTTCACGGGAGCGGCTGGCGAGCGTTTCCGGCAAGAAAAGCTACAAGGCAGCGTTCTCGCGCGACATAGACGTGAAGGGTCGTATAGTTGTTCTGAGTGTCGACGACGAAGCACTGTCTCATGATCTGGCATTCGATCTCGTTCGCAAGGCTGCGAAAAACGGGCGGACGTCGCTGGTTGTGGAAGTGTTCCCGGATCAATCCAATGACCGGGCTGCCGAAGGATTTTCTGACGTGGTGTCTGGGCGCATGCCCTTTGCGAAGGTCGTTTACAAGGATGCTGTGTCCAAGGCCCATATCATCGAGGCCGGCAGGTACGAGATAACGGACAGCATGGTCAATTCAGATCGTTTCAAGCTTGCGCTTGATGCCATCAGATCGACATACGACGCGGTCGTGGTCGATCTGGGAGCAATCGACGGTTCGCTTGCCAGCGCGAGGATGCTGAGTTTTGCCGACCGCGTGTTCATTGCCGCAAGTGCACCGGACCACAGTCATGAACTTCAAAGTGCAGCCAATCTTCTTGCGCACAATACCGGGGCCCACGTCGAGGTGTTGATTGCCGGTGAAACGAGCCCGGATCCGCGCCGAAACGGCGATGGTCACGCGGCCTGATCCGCTATATGCATTTCGGAGATTGTGGAGCCTGAAATCGATCCGGGTCAGGACACCGCGACATGGTCAGGATTGACTGACCGACGATGTCCATTTGCGTAACCGTTTGACCAGCGGCCACAGGACCTTGGAATTCCTGACAGCGGTCTTTGCCTGAAGACGAAGCGTTTCAGCGTTTTTCCTGATGCTTCCCCTGAATGACATTGCAAGGCGGCTGTCCCTGAGAAGAACCGGTTCGGCCCAGGCTGTTTTATAGCGTTCCTCACCAAGTCCGAGGTCGAGAACGGAAATTCCCTCGTCAGCACAGGCCTGCTCGATGATCTCCTTGATCAGGACCAGACCCGGACTGTTCGCCAACAGCTCGTCGTGAGCGACACTGTTGCTATAGGCGTAAACAGTTCCGCCATGTCGTGCGCACAGATAGGTGGAGCGAATTTTACCATCAGCTTCCAGAAACCAGAGATCCAGTGGCGCTGACGTTTCATTACCGGCTTCCAGTCCGAGAACCATTTCGAGAAAGCGCCGCGCGGTCCGGGACGAAAAGACATTTGGGATGCCTGCTTCCCGCGCCCGCGTGGAACGCTGTTCCAGAAACGCATCAAGCGCACGTCTCAAATCCTGTTCGCTCTCGGCCTTGATCACCCTGTAGCCGTCGACCGACTGCAGATGCCTTTGTTTTCTGAGGAGGTTCTTTCGCGAGGATTTGCTGTGTGTGTCCCGGAAGAGCGTGTCGAAGTCCGCCGACAGGTTGCGCACGAAAATGGGGCTTGGACTGGGTGTTGCCACTGCAAGGACGAGAGGGTGTTTCCGTCCTTTCCAGTCTTCAGGAACATTCTGCAAGACCAGCATGTCTGCTTGGTGTCTGTGGCAGACATCTTTCAGCAACGCGGCAATCTGCTCGTCCGGGACCTCCGCATAAAACCGCGGATCCCAGATGCCGGTGTTCTGATTGCCATGTTCATGTCCGAGGAAGGAAAGCGATGTCGTTCCTGCTGCCCGTTCCAGGCCAAAGGGCAAAACCACGACCGGTTTGTCCCCGAACCGCCCGACCACGACGACAGGCTCGACATGGCGTTCGGCACCCAGCGTTTTGATCCATGCGTCGAGCCATTCAGGAGACTGATACGGGTTGCCGAAACCAGAGGAAATGAGCTCTCGCCACTCCGCTGCCACTTCCTGCAAATCTGAGTGGATCGAGAAGTCGAGCGATGCCGCATCTGGCGTCGGTTCGGTGTCCGGTGCTGGTTTCAAAGCGGTTGCGGCTGTCGGTGACATTCGGGTAATCCATTTTAAACGATCATCGACAAAAGCTCATGGTTGTGCTGGCCGAGATGTTTTTGTCCCGATAGACTTAGCAACAATTGTTAAAGAATACGTGCCTTACTGGTGCATAGTTTATGAGTGGGCATTGCGGCCGAATGGGCATACGTCAGAAAGCAGTTTCGCGTGCATTCAGGGTTCTGAAGGGATCCGGGATCGGACGCATGATGGCGCCTCTGACCCAGGGATGCGGCGCGGTGTTCATGATGCACCATGTGCGTCCGGCGCGAACCGGCGACTTTCAGCCCAATGCGCATCTGGAAATCACGCCCGAGTTCCTGCGCCTGGCTGTCGAGCGCATCCGTGCCAATGGCTATGAGATCATTTCTCTGGACGAGGCGGTTGATCTTCTGAAATCGGGATACGGGCATCATCGATACGCGGTGCTTACGTTCGACGACGGTTACCGGGACAATCTTGAAGTTGCTTATCCCATCTTGAAGGAGTTGCAGGCTCCATTCACGGTTTTCGTGACGACTGGCCTGGTTGAACGGACAACAGAACTCTGGTGGCTTGCACTTGAGGAGATTATTGCGGAAAACGAAGAAGTCGTGTTCACGCAGGCTGGCGAACAAAACGGTATTTCCTGCAGCACCACTGCCGAAAAGAATACCTGTTTCGAGCGCATCGTTGACTATCTGACACTGGAAGTTGGCGAACTGGATCAAAGAAAAATCGTCAGGGCATTGTCGGAAAAATACGGTGTTGATCTGGCTGCGCTGGCAGATGCACAGATGATGAACTGGGATGAAGTGCGCGAGTTGGCATCCGATCCGCTGGTAACCATCGGGGCACATACCCACAGTCATTACGCCCTGGCGAGACTAGACAGTTCATCTGCACGTGCCGACGTCACCAAGGGCATGAAACTTCTGGAGAAGGAACTGGGGCGCCGGCAAAAGCACTTCGCTTATCCCTATGGCAAGTCTCATGCGGTCAGCCTGCGCGATGCCGACATTCTTCGTGATATCGGCTTTTCTTCATCGGTTACGACGCTTCCCGGCGTTTTGCAATCGGTCAACGCTCGAGACCCGATGATGCTTCCTCGGGTCTCGCTGAACGGCCGGTTTCAGGATCCGGCGATCGTCGATCAATATCTGACTGGCGCGCCTTTTGCGCTCTACCGGGCAGCTCGATGGGCAGCCTCCGGATTTGGTGTCAGGTCCGGTTTTTCCCGCTTTTTTCCATCCACCAGATAATTGCACCAGCGGGGATGACCCAAAGCAGTCCCGCGATCGCGAAATAGGCAAACCGCACCAGATTTGATGACTGTTGCAGGGTCAGGTCACCGATCACCATTGCCGTGAACGCGTAGACGACAACGAAGACGACCAGAAGCACCATTCCAATGAATTTGCGAAACGAGGGAACCATCGCAGCGAGTTTCCGTTTTTTAGTGACCAACGCGGCACGGGACACCGATTGACACAAAATGTCTCAGACCGCTTGCCGTGTTGTTCCTGCACCTATATCTCCGCAGACCAAAGGTCAAATCGACTGCGGGTATAACCGGAATGGCTTCATGAACGCATTTGCAGACAGTGCAAGGGCAGGGGACACACAGATCCTGCCGGCGAAACTGGAACGGATCAGGCGCAGCAGGGCCATGATCCGCTGGTGGCTCTATTTCGTCTGTCTGCTGATCCTCGTAATGGTCGTTGTCGGCGGCGCGACCCGCCTAACGGAATCCGGCCTCTCGATTACCGAATGGAAGCCAATCCATGGAGTGATCCCGCCTCTCAGCGAAGTGGAATGGGAAGAAGAGCTCGAAAAGTACCGGCAGATCCCCGAATACCAGCTCATCAACAAGGGTATGAGCCTTGATGAATTCAAATTCATATTCTGGTGGGAGTGGGGGCACAGGCTTCTGGGGCGCTTTATCGGCGTTGCCTTTTTTGTTCCGATGGTTGTCTTCTGGGCGGCGGGGCGTGTCGAACCCTGGCTGAAACCACGTCTCCTGACGGCGCTCGCGCTGGGGGGGCTGCAGGGATTTGTCGGCTGGTGGATGGTAGCTTCCGGACTGGTCGATCGTGTCGATGTCAGCCAGTATCGCCTTGCGGTGCATCTGACGCTTGCGCTGATAATCTTCGCCTATCTTTTCTGGCTGGCACGTCGATTATCTCCCCTGAAAGATCCGGTGCCGGGCGAACAAACCCGCCTGGGTGTGCTCAGCAAACTGGTTCTGGGTGTCGTCTTTGTTCAGATATTCCTGGGCGGACTGGTCGCTGGCCTCAACGCCGGGCTGACGTTCAACACCTGGCCCTTGATGGACGGTCAACTCGTTCCAGGTGGTCTTCTGATGATGAAACCCGTCTGGCTGAACTTCTTCGAAAACGTCCTGACGGTCCAGTTTCAGCACAGGATAACGGCCTATCTGCTGGTCGCCCTCGGGCTATGGCTGACGTGGGCAACATTCAAGGCGAGCCAGCGCAGGGAACTCCGGCGTGCCGGAGCTCACATCGGCGCCTTCATTTTCCTTCAGGCGGTATTCGGCGTCCTGACCCTGGTCTGGCACGTTCCGCTGTCTGTCGCGTTGGTTCACCAGGGTTTCGCGGTCATTGTCCTGGCTGCGGCCGTCGATCACCTTGCCGTGCTGAAGGGCGCCTTCCCGATCCGGGGCTAGGCAAAAAAATGCCCGCCTGTGGCGGGCATTCGTTTTCATGGCGCACGCGTGATCAGCCGGACAGCGCCTGATCAAGATCGGCAATGATGTCTTCCACTTCTTCGAGCCCGACAGAAAGCCGGACAACGTCCGGTCCCGCACCGGCCGCGGTTTTCTGCTCGTCGGTGAGCTGGCGGTGCGTCGTCGAGGCCGGGTGAATGATAAGGCTGCGCGTGTCGCCGATATTGGCGAGATGCGAGAACAGTTCCACCTTCGACACCAGCGCAACGCCTGCGTCATAGCCGCCTTCAACGCCGAATGTGAACACCGCACCGGCGCCCTTTGGCATGTATTTCTGCTGAAGGGCATGGTGCCTGTCTTCCGGCAGTGCCGCGTACGACACCCATTTGACCTTGTCGTGTCCCGAAAGGTGAAGGGCTACCTTCTTGGCGTTATCCGAGTGCCGCTGCATGCGGAGCGGCAGTGTTTCGATACCCGTCAGGATCATGAAGGAATTGAACGGCGAAATGGCAGGGCCGAGATCGCGCAGGCCCAGAACCCGGCAGGCGATCGCAAATGCGAAATTGCCGAAAGTCTCATGCAAGACGATGCCCTGATACTCCGGGCGCGGCTCGGACAGGAGAGGATACCTGCCACCTGCCGACCAGTCGAAGCTTCCGCCGTCGACGATGATGCCGCCCATGGAGTTGCCGTGCCCCCCCATGAATTTGGTCAGCGAATGAAGAACGATATCGGCGCCGTGTTCGATCGGCCGGCACAGATAGGGTGTTGCCATCGTGTTGTCGACGACCAGCGGAATGCCCTTGGCCTTGGCGAGCCTGGAGATTGCTTCGATATCCATGACGATACCGCCGGGATTGGCGAGGCTCTCGATAAAGATCGCCTTGGTATTGTCGTCTATCGCGGCTTCGAACGTGTTGAGATCGTCCGGATCGGCCCATTTCACGCTCCAGCCAAAGCTCTTGAAGGAGTGATTGAGCTGGTTGATGGAGCCGCCGTAAAGCTTGTTTGCCGCGACGATGTTGTCGCCGGGCTTCATCATGGTGTGGAAGCAAAGAAGCTGGGCAGAGTGCCCGGACGCCGTCGCGAGAGCTGCGGTGCCGCCCTCCAGAGCCGCGACGCGTTCTTCCAGAACGGCGGTCGTCGGATTGGTGATTCGCGTGTAGATGTTACCGAAGGCCTGCAGACCGAACAGGGAGGCCGCATGGTCGACATCGTCGAAGACAAAGGATGTGGTCTGGTAAATTGGTGTGGCGCGCGCGCCCGTGGACGGATCGGGTGCTGCGCCTGCATGAATGGCCAGCGTGGAAAACCCGGGAATATTATCGCTCATAAATCACCTCCCTGTTGGAATTGCGGGCAGTTTGACCGAAGGCAGGGGCGAGGTCAAAGCAGGATTTTTCTATTTGGCCGCGCTCATTAGAATATCGATGTCAACGGGTTAAGTGAAATGTCGGCTGTCACGACCGGGGTCAGCTCTCTTACCCTCTCGTTTTACCGGTCAGACCGCGATGCTGAAAACCGGATTTGAGCGTAGGACGTTTCGACGAAAGTGTTTTGGAATTGACACCTGCCCAGCCGATTTCGCCTGAAAGCCTGCCATATTCAATCTTCGGGCAACGGTTCATGACAACCTTGATTCCGGCGTCTTCCGCACGCCGAGCAGCCTCATCATGGCGGACGGTGAGTTGCATCCAGATCACCTTCGGCAGCTTACCGCCTTCCAGGATCTGGTCGATGATCTGGGCGGCAGCTTCGGAATTTCGGAATATGTCGACCATGTCCGGGGTGTCCGGAAGGGCATCGAGCGATCCATAGGCGGTTTGCCCCAGGATTTCCTTCCCGGCCTGACCCGGATTGATCGGCCAGACGTCGTATCCCTTTGACAAGAGGTACTTCAGTACAAAATACGATGGGCGCACGGTGTTGGCGCTTGCACCGATCATGGCAACCGTATTCACCTCGTCCAGGATGCCCTTGATGTAGGCGTCGGAATAGTCGTCGTGATTCATGAAATGAGGACCCTCGTCAGTGCCGCGCTATCCAATGCGAAACGGGTCCGGCCTGCAAGCCTTTCAGATGCGCTATCCAGTCACAGTTTCGAAAGAGCATTCACGGTCAGGCGGAAGACGTGCGGGCATTCTAGGCAGGAGCCTGCCAGATGAGTTCGAATGGAACGAGAACAGTGAAGTGCGACATGCAGCGAAGATTTGGAAGAGTGCTCGATGAAATTGATCATTCCCTGGATCGGCCCTTGAACATCACAAGGCTTGCCGAGGCAGCCGCATTTTCACGATTTCATTTCCAGCGTCAGTTTTCGGCTTTCCTGGGCATGAGTGTCGCCGAATATCGACGTCATTTGCTCATGAAACGTGCAGGGAACCAACTTGTCTACAGACCGGAGGAACCGGTCACCGACATCGCCTATGACGCTGGATATGAGAACCTTGAAAGCTTTTCCAGGGCCTTCAAACGCGCGTTCGGACAAGCTCCGTCTGACTTCAGGGCAAATCCAAATTGGGACATCTGGCACGAAACCTTCAATCCACTTACAAAGTTGAAAGGCCGGTTCATGCCGACAGATACACCTGATCCTGACAACGTCAACGTCCGGGATTTCCCGGAGACCCGGATCGCCATACTTGAGCACAGGGGACCGCAGTCGGGACTTTCGAGATCCGTCCAGCGCTTCATTTCCTGGCGCAGGGAGAACAACCTGCCACCGGCGAAACATGCAACGTTCAACATTCTGTATGATGACCCGAAAGCGGTGGCTCCCCGCGACTACCGCTTCGGGTTTTGCTGCGAAGTCGCCGGTCCGGTCCCCGAAAACGGTTATGGCATCAGATCATCCACAATCCCCGGAGGACGGTGTGCCGTCCTGCCGCATATGGGATCACTCGACTTTGCGGAAAACGCGATCAGGTTCCTCTATCGGGACTGGCTCCCGCAACGTGGGGAACAGTTGCGCGACTTCCCGCTGTTCGTAAAACGCCTGAAGTTCTTCCCGAATGTCCCGGAGCACGAAACGGTTTCCGAAATTTATCTGCCGTTGCTCTGACCTGACTGGTTCCCGGCTGAGCGGCTGGCCTGGACGGCCAGCTTCTCCTTCTGCTCCGCGCGCTTTTCCTTGCGGATCACGAGCTTGAGCCCGGACCAGACTGTATCGACCGCGCAAACTTTTACATCGACAAGCCCCATCGGCAGGCAAATGTCACGGATCACGTCTTCTGTGACGGTTGTCGGCATCTTGCTGGACTTTTTGGGCCAGGAAACCCAGATCATGCCATCGGGCGCAAGCAGATCTCTGAGGTCAGCAAGATGGAGAGAAAGCACGTCTTTTTCGCGAACGAAAACATGTGCGCAATCAAGCATCGGGGTAGGGGACGCCATGACAAGTTGTCCTGGTTCCTGCGCGTTCAGTAAATCGGCAATGTCCTCCGGCATTTCGGCCCGCCAGCAGGTCATGCCCGGTTTCAAACCCAGTTTTCTCGACAGGGGACGGCCTGAATATCCGGTCTGTGTCATTCAAGATATTCGTGAATGGAAGTGAAACGGAGAAAGTTGGTCAACTATCCGTCCATTCCGGTTTGCGCTTTTGCAGGAACGCGGAAATGCCTTCCTCTGCGTCCCGCGCCAACATGTTGTCGACCATTGTCTGGGCGGCAAAATCATAGGCATCCGACAACGGCATCTCGAGTTGGCGATAGAAGGCCTCTTTACCGATTTTCAGCGTTCGAGCGGATTTGGAGGCGATCACCTCGGCGTATTTCTGGACGACCTGGTCAAGGTAGTCCGCAGGTACGATCCTGTTGATCAGGCCGAATTCCTTGGCAGTGGAAGCATCGATACTTTCGCCTGTGAGAAGCATTTCCATCGCCTGCTTCGGTGCGACATTGCGTGAAAGGGCAACCATGGGTGTTGAGCAGAAGAGCCCGATATTGACACCTGGCGTGCAGAAGGTCGCCGTGTCGGTTGCGATGGCTAGGTCGCAGGACGCAACAAGCTGGCAGCCGGCCGCCGTTGCGACCCCGGTCACGACCGCGATCACCGGCTTCGGCAGACGAACGATCTGCTGCATCAGATCTGAGCATTGACGCATGATCCGCTCGTAAGTCGCCTTGCCTCCGTCGCTTTCAGCGCGTGCTGCGGTCAGTTCCTTCAGGTCATGGCCTGCGCAGAACACCTTGCCTTCCGAGCCAATGAGAATAACCCGGACCGCAGGGTCTTCTGCGGCCCTGGAGAGCTCTCCAGAAAGCGCCGACATCATTTCGCTCGACAGCGCGTTCATCCGTTCCGGCCTCTGCATGACGATCCGGTAGACACCTCCGTGGAGGAGTGTTCCGAGCATCGGTTTTTCGACTTGATCGTTGGCAACTGTTTCGGACATGTCCATTTCCTGAAAAATCTGTTTGCAGTGGTCTTATAACTGAACCGGTCGTTTCTGCGAAAGGGGCTGTTGAACGACGTCGGCTTCCGTCCTCACAGATGGTTTATCGCCCCTGGAAACCGGCACGCTTCCGGTTTTTGTGTATTCGGGTATCCTTCCCGCATGTGGAGGCCACTTCATCAGCTGTCTTTTATGTGCGCGCTAGTTGCTTTTGTGGCGACACAGACACTCGCATCTGCACAGGAAAAGGTCGACGTCGCGCTTGTTCTTGCCGTCGATGTCTCTCGATCGATGTCGCCGGAAGAACTCAGGATCCAGCGTCGGGGCTACGCCGCCGCGGTTGCCAGTTCTGATGTCGTGCGGGCAATCGAACTCGGTGCGCACGGTAAAATCGCCTTGATGATGTTTGAATGGGCCAACGACAACTACGTCAGGGTAACTGTCGATTGGTCCCTGATCGAAGGGCCGGAAGATGCCCGGGACTTTGCCGACCGTATTCTGAAGCAGGAATCCTACAGTCAGCGCCGAACCTCCATTTCAGGCGCAATCAAGCATGCGGCCGAGTTGCTGGAGGAGGTGCCATACGAAGCGGACCGCCATGTCATTGATATATCCGGCGATGGCCCGAACAATCACGGGTCTCCCGTAACGCTTGCCCGTGATGTTGCGGTGGAAAGCGGCATAACGATCAACGGACTGCCGCTGATGACGACCGGTGGTCCGGGATCACAGTTCAACATTCCGGATCTTGACGTCTATTACCATCGCTGCGTGACCGGTGGCCCGGCAAGTTTTGTCATTCCGGTCACGGAATGGGCGCAGTTTCCGGATGCGGTCAGGCGGAAGCTCATTCTGGAGATCGGCGGCTATGTCCCGGACAAACCTTTGGTGCAGCCTGTTCAGTTTACGCTGGAAGAACCATACGATTGTCTCGTTGGCGAGAAAATCTGGCAGCAACTGCGCGAACAGTTCTTCTGGGATCCCTGAAGACTTGTGACTGCGCGCAAAACGACGTCAGAAAGTGGCAAACAATGCTTTTCTCGATTGTTGGTTGAAACGGAAAAGCGATCGGTCACGACATCAGCCGAAGACTGACAAATTCCGGTAGCAGGAAACTGGTTGCCCGATTCAGTTCGCGGGCACAGGCTTTTGGGACCTCGTGAACATCCAGGTACGTGTATCGCCCTATTGGCTGTCGCGAGAAGCTCACGCAGAATGGATGGATGGCAGATGAAACCAGAAAATCTCGTCAGCATCTGAAACGCACCATCACCTTGCCGTGGCTGGCGTTTTACGGTGTCGGCGTCACGATAGGTGCAGGCATCTTTGCGCTCATTGGTGAAGTGCTGGCGCTCGCAGGAGATCGCGCCCCGCTTGCGTTCCTGCTCGCAGGACTGATAGCCGGGGTCACCGGCGTTTCATATGCAGCATTGATCCAGCGATATCCGCGCGCAGGCGGAGAAGCCGTTTTCGTCAATCAGGGCCTGGGTAGCTTCTTTGCGCGCCTGGCCGGTTACGGCGTTGTCGTTACCGGAATTGTTTCCAGCGCGGTTATTTCCATCGCTTTTGCCGGTTATCTTCGGGAATTACTGCCGGTACCCCAACCATTGCTTGTTGTGCTGGTAATCGGGGCTTTGTCCGCGATCGCCTGGTACGGTGTCCGTGAAAGCGTGTTCTTTGCCGCGGCAGTAACCGTGCTCGAACTGGGAACGTTGCTTGTCGTGGTTTTCTTCGGTCTTCCGCTGTTCGGTGACCTTGGCAACGTCGTTGCAACGATGACCCCGAGCATGAACGCTGCGATCCTGACCGGTGTTTTGTCCAGCGGTGTGCTGGCGTTTTTTGCTTTCATCGGTTTCGAAGACATTATCAACATGTGCGAGGAAACAGTTCAGCCGGAACAGACGGTTCCCCGGTCGATTTACCTGACTTTGGGCATTACGCTTGTCATCTATGTCCTGCTGGCCGTCATCGCGGCACTGGCGGCGGATCGACAGGCAATCGTTTCGTCGGCTGCACCCCTGGCCCAGCTTTTCGAGTCGGTTTCCGGATTGTCAGGCAAACCTGTCGCTGCCGCTGCATCGATTGCCATGATCAACGGCATTCTCGTCCAGATCGTCATGGCAAGTCGTGTTCTTTACGGAATGGCCAACGAAGGCTTGGCTCCAAGGTGGCTTTCGATCGTTGATCCGCTGAGACAGACACCTGCCAGAGCCACGATGCTTGTCGCGAGCGTCATTCTTGTGCTGGCGCTGGCATTCCCGCTCGTCCGTCTTGCGGCAACAACAAGTCTGGTCACACTGGGCGTTTTCGCGCTTGTGAACCTGTCTCTGTTTCTGCTCGGCAGGCGGGACGGCACGGGGGTTCTTTATCGCCGCCGCTGGTGGGGGCTGGCTGGTGCCGTTCTTTGCGTGAGCATCGCCGCATTTCAGCTCGGTGCCGGGTTGGCGGGCGGGCACTGAGTTTCGGAGACCGTCAGTTCACAAGACGCACGCAAAGGGTCACCTCATTCGAGCCGGGTACAGTTGCCTATCCCCTGCGACGCCGACGGCGTCGCTCACCCCCTGAGGCATCGGTGGTTGGCTGTTCCTTGCGCTCGGGCAATTCGATTGCGGACCTGAGGTTCGGGAATTGGTCAACCTTGTTCGGCAGCGCCATGGCATTGACGAAATGTTCCTGGAATTTCGGTTCCAGGGCAGTCTCGATCTTCTCGATGTCACGAACCGTTTGTTCGATTTCGCGCCTGTATCCCCGGTTCAACAATGCCATGCGCGCTCCCGTTCCGGCTGCATTGCCAACCCCGGAAACGCCTTCGAGCGGGCAATCGGGAATGAGGCCGAGGATCATCGCGTATTTAGGATCGATATAGCTGCCGAATGCACCTGCAAGGCGAATTCGCTCCAGCGCGTAAGTGCCGAGCTTGTCCTGAAGGAGTTTCACACCGGCGTAGAGCGCACCTTTCGCCAGCTGGATGGCACGGATATCCGTCTGCAGGATCGAAATCTCGATGTTCTCGTCTGCGATGACATAGGAAAAGGTACGTCCATTGGACCTGATGCGCTGTGTCCGCTCGGCCATGGCCCCATCGATGACACCATTCTCGGTGATCAGTCCGGCAAGATACATCTCTGCGACAGCTTCGATAATGCCCGAGCCGCAGATGCCTGTGACACCGACACTGTCTATTTTTTCCGAAAATCCTTCCTCGTCCGACCATTCGTCAACGCCGATCACCTTGAAACGGGGTTCAAGTGTTTCCTTGTCGATGCGAAGGCGTTCAATCGCACCGGGAGCGGCGCGTTGACCCGATGAGATTTCGGCTCCTTCAAATGCCGGACCGGTCGGTGAGGAGGCTGCCAGCAACCGGTCCTTGTTTCCGAGAACGATCTCGGCATTCGTACCGACGTCGACAAGCAGCGTGATCTCGTCGTGGCTGTAAGGGCTTTCAGAGAGCGTTGCGGCAGCGGCATCCGCACCGACATGACCGGCAATACACGGCAACATGTAGACGCGCGCACCTGGATTGAGTTCCAGATCGAGGTCGCGGGCAGGCAACACCATTGCGTCGGACGCAGCCAGGGCAAACGGGGCGCCACCAAGCTCAACCGGATCGATGCCGAGAAAGAGATGGTGCATCACCGGGTTGCCGACAAACGTTGCGTCCAGAACATCTGACCGTTCGGCGCCGACATCTCCGACAAGCTTGCCGATCAGCGAATTGATGGCATCACGCACCGCTTTGGTCAGATCGGGAAGCTTGGAGGGGTTCATCTGCACATAGGACACCCGTGACATCAGGTCTTCACCGAACCGGATCTGCGGATTGGAAGTTCCGGCTGACGAGACGGTGCGGCCATTCCTGAGGTTGCACAGATGGGCAGCGATGGTTGTCGAACCGATATCGACGGCAAGGCCGTAAACGGCGTTTTTTTTCCCCGGCCACAGTGCGGTGACAGTCGGTTGAATGGACGCATCGACATAAACTGCCGCAGTAACGGTCCATTTCCCGGACCGCAAGATAGTTTGCACTCGGGGCAACAGCAGCGGATCAACTGTCAGATCGCCAATTCCGGTTTCTGCTGCAATCGCTTCCCGCAGACGGTCGATATCCCCGCGCGGCGTTTCCATGTCTGGTTCGACGATCGAGACCGTCACGAGCGTAACGGCGCTGTCAGCGTCGATATGCTTGGCCTCGGCGCGTTTGCGCACCACCTGGCGATTTGTCTGAGCATCCGTCGGGATGTCGATGACCAGGTCGCCCAGAATCCTTGCCTGGCAGGACAGGCGCCGGTCGGCAGGCAGATTGCGCAGGGTCGCGTAACGTGTTTCCGCCTCTGTCGCACCTTCAAGGTTATCGGCGACGCTTGTCAGGTTCTCCTTGGCAAAAGTGCCTTCCGAGACGGCCACCTGGCAGCGACCGCAAATACCGCGCCCGCCACAGACGGATTCGACATAGACACCCAGGGACCGGGCCGCATCCAGAAGCGGAGTTCCGACAGTAAATGTACCTCGCCGGCCACTTGGCTGGAAAACGACTTTTGCTGTTTTGCTGTCTTCGGTCATGAGCGCTTCAAATATCTGTCTGGGACATCCGGCAGTTCAAAACGTCCGTCTCGGACATCTCCTGCATATCGTGGTCACTGAGTACAAAACCCCTCCCCGGAAAAAGGGGAAGGGGATTGAGGCGTTTCAGCCGTTTCAGGCAGGACAGTGAAACCGTCCCGATTTGTATCGAACCCTTCAGCCTGCAGAAAGCCGCGCTGCACGGCCTCCTCTCCGGCGTCCACCGGAAGAGGCACCACCTTCCGCCGGTGCTGCCGTTGCACCTGCGGCGGCCGGCTTGTGATCCCGGTATGTCATGATCCATTCCTGGCAGTTCGGGTCAGTCCCGTTCAGCACGTTGGCGGCACGAACCGCTTCCATTTCCTGTGGGCGGCACGGGTTCATGATTGCTGACGTCATGCCGGCACCGATTACCATCGGGATGAAGCCGGCGTTGATGCCGTGCCGGTGCGGCAGGCCGAAGGAAACGTTGGACAGGCCGCAAGTCGTGTTGACCTTCAACTCGTCGCGTAGACGACGCAACAGCTTGAAGACCTGGAGTCCAGCCGTTCCCATGGCACCGATCGGCATGACGAGCGGGTCGACGACAATATCGTGCGCAGGGATGCCGAAATCGGCGGCACGCTCCACGATCTTCTTGGCTACCGCGAAGCGGACATCCGGATCTTCCGAAATACCCGTTTCGTCGTTCGAAATGGCAACCACGGGAACATCGTATTTCTTGATCAGCGGCAGGATTGCCTCGAGCTTTTCTTCCTCACCTGTCACCGAATTTACCAGCGGGCGGCCCTTGGCCGTTTCAAGACCGGCCTTGATGGCTTCGGTTACGGATGAATCGATAGACAAAGGAATGTCTGTAAGTCCTTGAACTATCTCAAGGGTTTTAACCAGAAGCGGGGGCTCGGTTTCGTTCGGGTTGACAGCGGTCACTCCCGCGTTGATGTCAAGCATTGTGGCGCCGGCGGCGACCTGTGCCAGGGCATCGGCCTTCACCGTTTCGAAGTTGCCCTCAACCATCTCGGCCGCCAGTTTCTTGCGTCCGGTCGGATTGATCCGCTCGCCGATTACGCAGAACGGTTGGTCGAAACCGATGATGATTTCCTTTGTGGCGGATGCGACGACTGTGCGTGTCATTTAGGCGCTCTCGTTGGCAGTCAGGGATGATGAGGGTTGAAAGGACCAGCTCCCGCGGCCGTGCAGCCAGTCCGCGGTTTTCTGGATCCCACCAAAAGGATAGACGTGGATCTGCTCGAGCTGTGCTCCCGGTTGGCTGGTGACACGTGTCTCCAGTGGCTCCACCATTGTGTTCGGATCGTACCCGGCCAGCATGGAGACCACCGCACCACCGCGTTTCTTCAGAAAGTTCAGAGAGTTTTCGACACCCGCAAACGCGGCGTATTTCAGAAGTGTCGTCATCTTGGCCGGCCCTGCGACGCCAATGTGAACGGGGAAGGCATTTCCCCAATCACGCAGCTCGTCCAGCCAGAGGCTGACGCGGTGCGGGTCGAAGCCGAACTGCGTCACGATCCGGAAGTCCGCATCGCTTTCGGCAGCCAGTTCGTGTTTGCGCATCAAGAAGGACCTGATTGCATCCGGCTTGATGTCGGGAGCGCCTTCAGGATGACCTGCGACCGCAATTTTCCGGATGCCGAGTTTGTCGAACAGACCGGTCTCAAGCAGGGCAACCGACGAGGTCAGCGGACCGGCTTTTTCAGCTTCGCCGGCAATCGCCAGTACTTCGGTCGCACCACCTTCCTGTGTCAGGCGTGTGATCCTGCGTTCGAAAGCCTCGAGAGACGGATAGCGACGCGCGGCCATGTGCGGCACGGCAATGAGATTGCGGTCCGTCAGCGTGCGCGTCGCCTGGACAATCATGTCTTCCGAAGCGTTGCCCAGGTCGGTCACATAAACCTGTGTGCCGGTGGGAATGTTCACCAGAACCTCGGATTTTTCGACCACCTGTTTCGGTGACATCTCGGTGGAGGCGGCGAGGCGCCCATTGGCCAACAGGCGCTGCTCAGTCATTCTCGGTGCCTCCACTTGCAAGAAGGGTTTTCAATCGGTCTTTCGGATAGGCGGCGAGCAATTCGCTCAATGCCGTTTCCGCCTCCGTCTCCAGGTCGTCAGAGACCTCGACGGGATCGCTTCGGCGCCATTCGGCCATGTAAGCTTCGCTGTCCTTGGCTCCGACGCGCATGGCACAGGCATCAATCGCCTCCATGAACATGGCAGGCAATTCTCGGCGCGCCGACTTGCGTCCCTTTTTCACCAGGATCTGCGCCGGGATATCACGCCAAAAAACGAAAATTTTCTGCGCCATTTTCTCTCTTTCCTCTGAGAGCATGTTTGCCGGAAGTCACTATTTTCAGGTCGCCTGATAGCGGCATGAGCGTGCTGAAAACCGACCTGTCCAATAAGCCGTATCAAGGTTCGTTCGTGCCGCCGAGAAAGGTCGAAAGCATCCCGTATCCTGTTCGGCGGATTTCAAATTCCAGCTGGAGCCTCTCGGCGGCCTCGCGGGCAGCTGTTTCAAGTTTCGGATTGTCCGTCTGTGCGAGATAGACGAGCCGCTTGTAGTGGGCGAAATACATGTCCCTGAGATGCGGATGCCAGTCGAGACCGAGCGGTTCGATGACCATTGTCTGGAAGTGGCGTGCAAGGAAATCGGTCAGATAAAATGTGCCGAGTTCTTCCTCTGAAATTTTTTCGAATTCTTCCAGGCCGGAAAAGAACGCGTAGCAGTGCGCTCCTTCGATGCGTTTGGCGCCGGTTTCCTCCAGCACCTTGTCAAGAAGGCCACCGGTTCCACAGTCGCCGTAGCCGATGAGGATTTCGGAATAAACGTCCTGGTTCAGCAAAATAGCGCGACGGACCTCGTCGGGTATCTTGTCCGGTGTGTTGTGCAGCTTGGCCGGCAGGCAGGTGAGGTCGATATGGTCGAGGCCATTCAGATCACGAATGGCGACAATCTCGCGTGCGAGCGCACCGCAAGCGATGATCAGGACGCGGCCGATCTTGTTGTTTGCGTCCTGATCTGTCTCGAACGGAAAAAGAGGCTCGCCGGAATGCATGTCGGCAGCCCCTTCAAACACCGTCTCAGCCTTTGGAGGCGAGTTGGTTGTGACGGCGGGCGATCAGGTCTTTTGCCATTTCCACCGCGACGGCTGCATCGCGGCAATACCCGTCCGCTCCCACAGCTTCACCGAATTCCTCGTTCAGCGGTGCACCGCCGACAAGCACGATGTAGTCGTCACGGATGCCTTTCGCCTTCATCTCGTCGATCACGACTTTCATGTAAGGCATGGTGGTGGTCAGAAGGGCGGACATGCCCAGGATTTCCGGCTGGTGCTCTTCGAGCGCGGCCAGGTAATTCTCGACCGGGTTGTTGATGCCGATATCGATGACTTCGAAGCCGGCGCCTTCCATCATCATGGAGACGAGGTTCTTGCCGATATCATGAATATCGCCCTTCACCGTTCCGATGACCATCTTGCCGACTTTCGGTGCACCGGTTTCAGCAAGCAACGGGCGCAGGATGCTCATTCCGGCCTTCATCGCATTGGCCGACAGCAGAACTTCCGGTACGAACAGGATACCGTCCCGGAAATCGACGCCTACGATCCGCATGCCTTCAACGAGTGCCTTGGTCAGGACGTCATAAGGCACCCAGCCGCGCTCAAGGAGAATGTTCACGGCTTCGAGGATCTCGTCCTGAAGGCCGTCATATAGGTCGTCATGCATCTGCTCGACAAGCTCGTCGTCGGAGAGAGACGCGAGATCGATATCTTCTTCATCGGACATGGGCAGCTCCAACTGGGCGCAAGTAACTCTAATCTACCTAAAATGTTATGCCTTAAGGCAGATTCGCCGATATCTCCAATGCGACACGGCTAGTCGCTTACGCGACAGCCGAAGAGTTGATCGTGAGTTGAACAGCTTTGTTGATTGCCGGAAACTTCACTATTAAGAGTTGTGTTCAGCGTGTCTTGTATCAAAATCGGATTTAAGGAATGAGATCGACGTATCTGGCAATGCTCGTATTTTTTCTCTTTGGGTATTCGGAACTCCATGTTCACGCCGAGGTGAATACGCCGGAAACAGAACCGATCGAAGCTCAACAGATTGAAGCAAAAGAAGTTGGGCGGGCGCGCCAGGCCTTTTCCAGCTTCGGGCTGGGTCTGGAAGAAAAGCAAGAGGTCTATCGCGCCTTGCGGGAGCTCGACTATGCGAACGAAGATCTTGAAATACCGGATTTTCTATTGCGAAAAGGCACAATCCAGGCAGTTGCAGAGTTTCAAAGGACAATCGGAGCCGCGGCGACGGGGTTTTTAACCAGCGACCAGGTCGAGGTGCTGCGCAGTGCTGCAGGACGATCGAGCCAGAGTGCTTACATGGCAGGCAACAATGCCAAATCGGCTTTCGAGAACCTGAACCTGGGTTGTGAAGATCATCGGGTTCTATACCGGGCGCTTTATGCACTTGGACATACTGCCAGACGGACCGCATTTCCAGATTTTCTCACCGACGAGGCCGTAGTCGCCGCCGTCACCGAATTTCAGGAAGAAAATGGAGCGAACGCCACAGGCTACCTCACCAAAGACCAGGTGGATAACTTGCAGGCAGACGCTGGAAAACCCTACCTCTGGGAACACAGGGCGTGTGGGCCGGACCGATTGTTGTTTCCCCTGAACGAGTGGAGCGCAGCGGGGTATTCCGATTCCGACAAGCAGGATGTGTTCGACATTCTCCACGCCCACGGACTTCTGAAGGGCGACAGGTTGTCGAACAGTTTGTCGGACGGACACAACAAGGATGCTGTGCGACGCTTTCAGTCCAGCGTTGGGGCTGAACAAACAGGCTACCTGACGAGCAGGCAGGCAGACGGCATACTGCACGGATGGCTCTTGCCGACGCCCAAGCAGATCTGGATTGCACTCGCGGTCCCCGATGAAAAGAAGAAGTTTCTTTTCCACGCCTTGGTTGATCTGGGTTACCTGTGGCACGCCGCCCCTCTTGTCGATTTCACCTTCAATGAAGATTTGATCCGAGCGGTGCGTCGATATCAATATGCGTCCAGGTTCCCGACGACCGGATTTCTCACCGGACCTCAGATCGAACTGCTTCTGGCGCATGAAATCAAACCTGTTCCGGCAGACACAAAGCAAGCCAAAAAAAGATGGTCCAATCCCGTTATGTCATGGCGGTACGACGACTATTCCGAACGTGAACTGACGTTGATCTACAATGCACTCAACAAGAGGGGAATTTTCCTGGACGAGGCCGTCAATACAGATTTGACGCATCCGGAGCTTGTAAAGCGTATTCGAAAATACCAGCAGTCCATTGCGGACAAAAATCCCACCGGCTACCTGACCCACAGGCAGATTGCTGGCTTGATGGCTGATCTGGGAAATCGACCCCCGCAGGACCAGCTCAGGAAAAAGAGCGTGGGTTTGCTGGCGAAGAAGAAGACACCGCAAATGCAGCCTTCCGCGCGCAGCGCTTGGGAGAAGCTGGAATATTCGCTGGACAAAAAAAAGAAAATCTATCGGGCCCTCTATCATCTCGGGCTGGCTAAGTCACCGGAAATGATCACGGACTTTTCGTATCGGATGAACCTGATCGAGGTTGTGCGCAGCTATCAGGAACGGAACGGCTTTGCACCGACGGGATTTCTGACATCCGAACAGGCCGACGAACTCCTGAACCGCAAGGCGCCAATGCTGCCAAGCGAGCAACAGGAAGAGTTTTTTGAAAAATCGGAACGCTCCGCGGTGCTCGGGTTTTTCAGGGAACTCGGCCAACAGGAATACGGCATAAGCAATCCAATCACCGCAATCTTGAAGCGGATTCAGGGCAGATTTGGTTTGACCGCCAACGGTTACGTGAATTCCGAGTTGTTCGAAAAGGCGAAGACAATTCCACTGCAGGTCGTTCGCGAACCGCGTCGGCCACAGAAACTCTACTTTGATGCGGAAGAGCGACCGGCCTCGAAAGACTGGAGTCTCTGGAAGAGCCGGAGCGACGACATGTGTGAAATATCGACCTTCTCCATTCACGAGGATGGTTTCACAGGCAGTGCATCACCCGCAGGTGTCGCTCTGATACGCGGGTCAGACTGGAAACGGAATTCGGTCAACATCAGTGTGCGTCTCAGGAATTGGAAGCGGGACACAATTGCCCAATTGCGCGTGAGAGGTCGAACTTACTTGATGATGGAAGCTTTTGGACGAACCGTGCTGGTCGGCGAAGACGGTCTGAGAATAGACAATTACAACAAGAACTACTCAAACCTTATCGATGGCATGATGAGTGCGAACGGCTTTGAAATCACTTACGAAACAGACTTCGGGACGAAGGCCGTGGTGAGTTTTTCAGCACTCGGCCTTACAAAACAGCTTCGGGCAATCATGAAAGTGTGCTAGCCGCCCATCATCTTCACAATAGAAAAGGGCGGGTCGATTGACCCGCCCGAATCAACTGCTCTGGTCTAGACAGATTAGAACAGGCCTTCGATCTGGCCGTTGTCATCCAGCCGGATATGGTTCGCTGACGGCACGCGCGGAAGACCGGGCATGGTCATGATTTCACCGCAGATCGCGACAATGAAACCGGCGCCTGCCGACAACCGAACTTCGCGGACCGGCAGGCTGTGGCCGGTCGGTGCGCCGCGAAGCTGCGGATCGGTGGAGAATGAATATTGCGTCTTGGCCATGCACACCGGCAAATCGCCGAAGCCATCGGCTTCCCAGCGCTTGAGCTGATCCCGCACTGACTTGTCCGCAAGAACCTCGTCCGCCCGGTAGATCCGTTTTGCCACGGTCTCGATCTTTTCAAACAGGGAAAGTCCGTCCTCGTAAAGCGGAGCAAACTGGGCCGCACCGCTTTCAGCAAGTTCTGCAACCCTTACCGCCAGCTCTTCCGTGCCTGCAGAGCCGTTGGCCCAGTGCGTTGCCAGGATCGCATCGACGCCGAGATCGGCGCAGTAGTCCTTGACGGCCTGGACTTCAGCTTCCGTGTCTGCAGTGAAGTGGTTGATGGCAACGACCGCCGGAACGCCGAACTGCTTGACGTTCTCGATATGGCGGCCAAGGTTGGCACAGCCCTTGGCGACTGCATCGACGTTCTCCGTTCCAAGATCTTCCTTGGCGATACCACCGTTCATCTTCAGTGCCTTGATCGTGGCGACGATCACGACTGCATCAGGTGAAAGGCCGGCCTTGCGGCACTTGATGTCAAAGAACTTCTCGGCACCGAGGTCAGCGCCGAAACCGGCTTCCGTGACCACGTAGTCTGCAAGTTTGAGGGCTGACTGGGTCGCAACGACCGAGTTGCAGCCATGGGCGATGTTGGCGAACGGACCACCGTGGATAAAGGCCGGATTGTTTTCCAGCGTCTGGACCAGGTTCGGCTGCAGCGCTTCCTTCAAAAGCACTGTCATTGCACCGTCGGCTTCCAGGTCACGTGCGCGGATCGGCGAGCGGTCGCGGCGGTAGGCGACGATAATGTCACCAAGACGTGTCTGCAGGTCTTCCAGATCTGTTGCCAGGCAGAGGATTGCCATGATCTCGGAAGCAACCGTGATGTCGAAACCGCCCTCACGCGGGAAGCCGTTGGCGACACCACCGAGCGAGCAGACGATCGAACGCAGCGCACGGTCGTTCATGTCGAGCACGCGGCGCCAGACAACGCGGCGCTGATCGATGCCGAGTTCGTTGCCCCAGTAGATGTGATTCTCGATCAGGGCGGAGAGGAGGTTGTGTGCAGATGTGATGGCATGGAAATCACCCGTGAAATGCAGGTTGATGTCTTCCATGGGGACGACCTGCGCATAGCCACCGCCGGCTGCGCCGCCTTTCATGCCGAAGCACGGTCCCAGGGACGGTTCGCGCAGGCAGATCATGGCGTTCTTGCCAATCTTGTTGAGACCGTCGCCGAGACCCACAGTCGTCGTGGTCTTGCCTTCGCCGGCAGGTGTCGGATTGATCGCGGTGACGAGGATCAATTTGCCGTTTTCGCGCCCAACTAGGCCCTCGATGAACTCCGCCGAAATCTTTGCTTTTGTCCGGCCGTAGGGCAGGAGGGATTCATCGGGTATGTTCAGCCGGTCACCGATCTCCTGGATCGGTTTCATCTTGGCTGCACGGGCAATTTCGATATCGCTTGCCATTGGTTTTTCTCCGCGGCGTGTCCTTGAAAACTGGCTTGGGCCGGCAAGGTAACGTACCCGCCGGCGACTGACGGCACGCTATGTGAGAGCGCACTGCAGCATGTGTTCCGAATGCGACAGGATGCACTCCGGAAACGACGATGCCGAGTGGTGCGGCGAACCAGTTGTGGAATCAGCAGGTTTCTGTCCTGAAACAGGCATTTAAAAAACGGCACATTGTGAAATTCGGCGAAGTGGGCCCATGGCCATACCTTCATTAATGAGATTGAAGTGGTGTCAGACACGTCGAATATCGGCTCTTAAAAACGCAAAAAGCGGGTTCGGCGTTCGCTCTAGCGGCTTGATGTCGCAAATCAAAGCCGCGTTGACGCCGCTTTGCGATGGGATGAATTTGCCCTGCTACAATGCTGCCCGCACTTGAAAATCGAACACTTTCCTGCGAGCTTGCGTCTCGAATCCAGGCAATTCACCTCCACCATTTCGACCTCATTTGCAAAGGCGCGGGCTTATTCCGGCATGACAGATTCAGACATCTTATCCCGTCTTCCCGAACGCCTGAAAAACGCCCGGCGTGCGCAAGGCCTGTCACTGGAAGCGGTTGAGAAACTCTCCGGCGTTTCCCGCTCGATGGTCAGTCAGATCGAACGCGGCGAGTCGAATCCAACCGTTGCAACATTGCTCAACCTGACAAGGGCGCTGGATGTCGACTTCGCCGGGTTGTTGGGGGAAGAAGCTGCGGAAGACAGGGTCGAGATCTTGCACGACCACCAGACCCCGGCGCTGGACCGTGCCGGCGACGGATGCAAGATTCGAATACTCTCGCCGCCACAGGACACCGGAAAGCTGGAGGTCTACGAGCTCATCTTTGCCAAGGGTGGCAGACTGGACAGCAAGCCGCACGAGCGTGGGACCCGGGAGCAACTGATTGCCGAGGAAGGGCGTCTTGAAGTGACCTCGGGGGTTGCCAAGGGCATCATCGACAAGGGTGACACGGCCCGATACGCCGCCGATGTGCCGCATTGCATCGAAGCCGTCAGCGGGCCCGCACGGGCGATCCTGTTGGTTGTGAACGTCTAGGACGCCACTCCTGCAACTATCCGAACTGCGCGCGGTGCGAATTCCGACATAATGGAAGAAGCGTCTTTTATTTGAAAAAAAATCCGGTATAATGGATGAAATTTCCATTTTGCCGGAGTCCTGTCGTGTCTGATGCCTTTCTGTCTCATATCGCCGAAACCTTGAAGGAAATCGAGGCTGAAGGGCTCTACAAGAAAGAACGCCTGATCTCCTCACCGCAAGGGGGGGTGATTACCGTTGGCGGGCGTGAGGTCATCAACCTGTGCGCCAACAACTATCTTGGGCTAGCGGACCATCCGGCGCTTGAAGAAGCGGCGCGCAAGGCGCTGGAACCCAAGGGTTACGGTATGGCGTCAGTGCGCTTCATCTGTGGCACCCAGGACATTCACCGTCAGCTGGAACAGCGTCTGGCACAGTTTCTGGGCAAGGAAGACTCCATTCTTTTCGCTGCTTGTTTCGATGCCAATGGAGGCTTGTTCGAACCGCTTCTGGGGCCGGAAGACGCGATCATATCGGACGCGCTAAATCATGCCTCGATCATTGACGGCATCCGCTTGTGCAAGGCCAGACGCTTCCGATATCAAAATTCCGATATGACGGATCTGGAAGCGAAACTGAAAGAGGCGCGCGAGGACGGGGCCCGTCACATCATGATTGCCACCGACGGCGTTTTTTCCATGGACGGATACCTGGCGAAATTGCCGGAAGTAACGGCGCTTGCTCAGAAGTACGACGCCCTGGTCATGGTTGACGACTGCCATGCGACCGGCTTCATGGGACCAAAGGGTGAGGGGACACCGGCACATTTTGGTGTTGATGTCGATATTCTGACCGGCACGCTCGGCAAGGCGCTTGGCGGTGGTATCGGAGGCTACATTGCCGGCCCTCAGCCTGTTGTCGATCTTCTTCGCCAGCGTGCGCGCCCCTACCTCTTTTCCAATTCACTCCCGCCGGCCGTCGTCATGAGCGGGCTGGAAGCAATTCGTCTGGTCGAAGAGGGTGACGATCTTCGCCGCAACCTTTTCGAAAATGCGAACTACTGGCGCAAAGGGTTGGAAACTCTCGGTTTTGACCTTCTCCCCGGCGAGCATCCGATCATTCCGGTCATGCTTGGCGAAGCGAAGCTGGCACAGGCAATGGCAGCGGCCTTGTTCGAAGAAGGGGTCTATGTTTCCGGTTTCTTTTTTCCGGTGGTTCCCCGTGGGCAGGCGCGAATTCGAACCCAGATGAACGCTTCTCTGACAAGAAACGATCTGGATCGCGCTCTGGAGGCATTCGCAAAGGCGGGCAAGGCGACCGGGGTCCTGGCGTGATTTTTGGTTCGGTCATTGAAACCATCGGCCAGACCCCGATGGTTGAACTCTCCAGGATCGGCCGGGCGCTGGATCTGGACGGGCGGATAATCGCGAAGCTGGACTACCTGCTGCCCGGCTTTTCCAAGAAGGACAGGGCGGCCCGGTCGATCGTGACGGCGGCGCGCGAAAACGGGTCGCTGCGCCCCGGGCAGACAGTGGTCGAACTGACGTCCGGCAACATGGGAACCGGGTTGGCTATTGTCTGCGGCGTGCTGGGACATCCGTTCGTTGCCGTCATGAGCGCGGGAAACTCAAGCGAGCGCGCGAAGATGATGCGAGCTCTCGGGGCTGAAGTCGTCATCGTTCCACAGTCGGAAAACAGCCGTCCGGGTGAAGTTTCCGGTGCGGATCTGGCGTTGGTAGATGAGGTTGCAAAAGAGATAACCGCCGAACGCAACGCCTTCAGGGCCGATCAGTTCGGTCATTTCGGCAACCCGGAAGCGCATGAGACCGGAACTGGCCCGGAGATCTGGGCACAGTCGGAAGGGACGGTGACCGCGTTTTGTGATTTTGCCGGATCCGGTGGCACCCTGGCGGGTGTGACCCGCTTCCTGGCGCAAAAGGGAGTGAATTCCTATGCAGTGGAACCGGCCGGTGCGGAAGCCCTGTCAGGTTCGCCGGTCACATCACCCGAGCACCCTATCCAGGGAGGCGGTTATGCCATGAATGACCTCGACCACCTGCGCGATGTTCCGCTCGCGGGCTATTTGTCAGTATCCGGCGAGGATGCGCGCAAACATGTCCGTCTGCTGGCACGCATGGAAGGCATCTTCGGGGGCTACTCTGCCGGAGCAAATCTTGCCGGCGCCGTTCAGCTTCTGAAAGGCCCGGAAAAGGGCGGGTGTGTCGCCATCGTCATCTGCGACAGCGGATTGAAATACCTTTCCACCGATCTGTGGGAGACCGAATGATGAGCAACCAGATGAAGGCCCTCAGCAAGTTAGAGCCGCGCGAAGGGCTCTGGATGACCCGGGCACCGGTGCCGGAGATCGGACCGGACGAAGTTCTGATCAAGATCCACAAGACCGGTATCTGCGGAACCGACATCCATATCTGGAATTGGGATGACTGGGCTGCGAGGACTGTGCCTGTCCCCCTGATCACCGGTCATGAATTTGCCGGCGAGATCGTGGAACTTGGAAGGAACGTCACGGAATTCGAGATCGGGCAGCGTTGTTCGGGAGAAGGTCACCTGATCGGCAAGCAGTCCCGCCAGTCACGCGCCGGCAAGTTCCATCTCGATCCGGAAACGCGCGGGATCGGTGTGAACGAGCAGGGGGCATTTGCCGAGTATCTGTGTCTGCCTGCCTTCAACGTGGTTCCATTGCCAGATGAAATCGACGATGAAATCGGAGCAATCCTCGACCCGCTCGGAAACGCGGTTCACACGGCTCTGAGTTTTGATCTTGTCGGTGAGGATGTTCTGGTCACCGGAGCTGGGCCGATCGGCATCATGGCGGCTGCCGTTGCCCGTCACGTTGGCGCGCGCAACGTTGTGATCACCGACATCAACCAGGCGCGGCTGGACCTGGCCGCAAAGGTGGTCGATGTTGTGCCGGTAAACGTGGCCAGGGAAGATCTGAAGGGAATCGAACAGAAACTCGGAATGCGGGAAGGCTTCGACGTCGGGCTGGAAATGTCCGGAAGTCAGGCTGCGCTCGATCAGATGGTCGAAAACCTTGTCATGGGCGGTCGCATTGCGTTGTTGGGCATTCCGCCTGGAAAATCGCCCGTTGACTGGTCACGGATTGTCTTCAAGGCGATCACGATCAAGGGGGTGTACGGGCGCGAGATCTTCGAGACCTGGTACAAGATGATTGCGATGCTGCAAAATGGACTGGATGTACGCAACGTGATCACCCATCGCTTCGCCGTCGACGATTTTGAAGCCGGTTTTGCCGCAATGAAATCTGGTGAGGCGGGAAAGGTTGTCCTGAGCTGGACCTGAGAAAGAAAGTTGCCCGGTATTGCGGCATGATTGATGCAGCCGGCAGCGAAACTTCCACGTGATATCTTTTGGGCCGCTTTGACGGAAACCCTCGGAGGTTCGTCCTCGTGGAACCGATATTACCGGTTCACGAGACGCGGACAGCGACGCGTCAGTCAGTCCGATGTCAGCCCAGTGCAATCTGGCGGAAGTAATTTCGTTTGGAATCCGACCAGAGCTGAGAAAAGAACTTTTCGACAAGCGGTTCCGACACCTTGATCGGAGAGGGGCCGTAATTGTTGTACCTGTCGGAAAGCGCTTTGTTGACAGCATTCGAGAAGTTCACGAAGTCGGTATGATCGGAGGGAAAATCATCGGCTGCGCGGGCAACAATCTCACGAATGGTCCTGTCATTTGCAATCGTGACTGCCGTGATTGAATTGCCGTGTTCCTTCGCAAGCATGCGATAGGCGGAAGAAAGATCCTCGACAAAACCTGCATTGCTCGTTTGACAGATATACAGGCTGAACGCGTGCAGAAATTCGATTTCCCAATTATCGTCCGTTCGCGCGATCTGTCTGTCGAAAACCTTCCTGACGATGTCGAAACAGAGGAAGCGCAAGACGGACATTGCAAAGAAGTCTTTGTTCGCGCCGACAAAGGGTTGTTTCTTGTGTACCTGACCACATGCTTCGTAATTCGAACGATAAATGTCGAAGAGGTTCTGCGAAGCGGCGATGAATTCGAAGACCGTCGCTATCTCGGCTTGGCTGAGACTTTCGCCTCTCATCTCCGCGGCGCTCAAGAGGCCCTTGCGCGCCAGATCAAGGGCCTGCTGTCCTGCGCCCATGCAGATGTGGGGGCCGCTGAGTTTAGGCCATTGGATTGCGGTCTTTTTGGCTGCAGGCGGCATTGCCAATCTCCGGTTTCAGGAATTTAATCTGCTCCGAATTGGTGTTGATTTGATTAAGCATGCCCCTGGGTGTGCACCTGGTTGGTGCTGGACGGGCACACGATGTCAGAGCTGCCTAGGCCGCGGACTCATTAACGCGTAGCCAAAGTCGGGTGGCAGCGAGCTCGACGAAGGCAAGGAAGTTGGCTGCGTGTTTCTCATATCGCGTAGCGATGCGCCAACATTGCTTCATCCGGTTGTAAAACCGTTCAACGTGGTTTCGATGATTGTAGAGGTGGGATTGAAACAGATCGGACCGCGCCGGTTCCGGCGCGGTGGGATGTTCGCCCAGCCTCCACGCAAACTCGTGATTGTTCTTATCTCGGTCGCGTCGTGAGCCTTGTCAGCGAGAACCATTCCGCTGCTCGGTAGGCCTTCAAGTAGAGCACGTGCCATCAGACTGTCATGCTGCTGACCGCCGGTAATCATGACTTGGAGCGGCAGTCCGTTCGCATCGACTACCTCGTGGATTTTGGTCGTCGGCCCTCTGCGCGAACATCCAAAGCTTTCGCTGGTGCTATTCTGGATGCAACTTGCGTGCTGATGTGCTCGGATTATCGTGTTGTCGACAATTTGCACCTCGGCATCGTCCCGATGCGAGATGGCAGGCAGGAAACGGATCAAAACGCACGCGGAACACCATCGCACGAAGCGATTGCAGCAGGTGGTGTAGGGACCGTAGCGCTCAGGCAGATCACGCCACGGTGTTCCCGATCTCGATATCCAGGAAATGCCGTTCAGGGTGCGCCTGTCATCTACACGCGGGACGCCTTGCGATTTGCAACGAAGGATTGGTGCTATCAACCGCCATTCGGCGTCGGTGAAGGCGTGTCTCCTGTTCAAGGCTCATTTTCGGAGCTTGAATCACGCCGGGACACCAAACGTCAATGTCTACCTTGCCCTCAAACACTGCGGCGAGGTCCGCTAGGTCGAACGACCACCTAAAGCCCTTTATGTCTCATTGCCGTGTGTCTCAGCAGGGCGAACTCAGATTCAGGACCGTCGGCGACTACTTCTTACAAAATGCGCTGAGCTTGCTGAGGGTCTTGTGCAAAACTGTATTTTCTTTCTTTCTTCTATCTGATGTTTCTTTGCCCAATGCTTCCCAATTATCTGTATTTCCTGGCAATCTTGTGACTTCGCCAGTTTCCTGGCCTTCGTTATCGTACCGCGACAGTTGTCTCGCAATTTCTTGATTGAGAAACTCTGTTAACGACGGCCACCTCATAGCGACCAAATCGTGGTCACTATTGATCAGTTCAACTTCGCCAACGCTCGTGAGATACAGATGGCCTTGCGAGTATCGAGGGCCATTCATGGCACCTAAGCCAAAGTGGCTTTCAGGAATGAACTCTGGTCGAGTGTAGAAAACATTCTGATATCTGATACTTATCGGCTGGCCGATACCTTCAGCAGCCCAGACGTTCTGCCCACCAGTTGCACCGTTCAACGAGATGCCCATAATGCTCCCGCCGTTGAACGACCTAAGAAAATCCCGATAGGGTTGCGGCAAGTATCGTTCACTCTCTGCCTCAGCATCATCAAGCCCAGCATCCGAAAGACCCGCATAAAATCGACACAGATATGCGTGTGGGGCCACATTTGGAATATGGCCGGTAGCGAATGCACCATTATCCGTTTCTAGATAGCCCAGCCTGTCCCATCTACTGCGTATTTCTTGCGCGAGGTCTTGGATTACCTTCGCCACTTTTTCGTCTTTCAAGGGCGCCACCGACTATAGCTCCTGTCTGGGCCTTGGATACTAGCCTTGGCCAACAGTGACAATCCAGTTGCCTCCAACGGCTGCTTCGTCCGCAATGCTGACCCACGTGCTCTGTTGATCTCCTTTGGAGGTGCCGCCGAAAGCGGCCATCGGCGCTCACCCGTTTATGAGTACACGCCCTAAACACAAGTGCGAACTCTTCTACGCCGGCGAGTGCGTGCTTTGGCGCAGCCAGTCTTTGTCAAAGCTGATCTTCGAGCAGTCGCTGAACCTGGCCATTCGGTTGAGTTCCGCTTCCAATCGGGCGAGGCGTCCCTTGCTGGTTCGAACGCCGCGTTCCGGCCAGAAGGCACGAACCTGAAGACAGCCATCGTCCCGGAATGATTTCATGTCGATGCGGCCGACAAGCCGGTCTCCTTCCATCACGGGAAACACATAGTAACCGTACTGCCGCTTGGGTTCGGGAACAAAGATCTCGATCCGGTACGAGAAACCGAACAACCTTTCGGCGCGCTTGCGATCCCGCAAGGCCGGATCGAAAGGCGACAGGATACGAACCCTGGACGGTGGGTCGGGTGTGTCGTCAAGATCGCCAAGCGTATCTGCAAACATGAAGACGCGCCGGAATGAACCCTCGTCACACACGATCTCGGCTTCGACGAGCTGCCCGTCATGCAATGCATCCTGACACCAGGTTTTTGCTTCCCGGGGTGTGATCAGATCCCAAAACGCGGCAATTTCGCCAGATGTCGCAAAACCAAGCCGCTCGAGCGCGGAACGCGCTGCCCAGTCAATTGTTTCCTCCGGAGCAGGGCGGTGAGACCTGTGCGCTTCCGGGATCACCCGTTCGGTCAGGTCGTATACCTTCTGAAAGCCGTTACGGCGGCAAACCGACAATTCTCCCGTACGCCAGAGAAACTCCAGTGCCGTCTTGGACGGATGCCATTCCCACCAGCCACCGGAACTGCGTTTTTCATCTTCTCCGACAGTTGCAGATGTCACCGGTCCGTTATCGCTGATCCTCTTGAGGACGTCGTCAAGTTTCTCCTCGAATTCATTCTGGTGCCAATCCCGCCAGCGGTTGACGAGGCGTTCCCTGTCCCGTTGGAACCGCAATTGCCAGTGGGGGAAAAAACTGGTCGGAATGATAGAGGCATCATGCGTCCAGTGTTCGAACAACCGTCGTTCACGCTCAAGAAGCCTTTTCAGGTTCTTTTGCTTGTAGGCTGGGCGTCTGGCCGCGAGGATCATGTGATGCGCGCGGGCGACGGTATTGATGCTGTCGACCTGAATGAAGCCAAGCTGGTTGATGACATCCGACAAATCCTCTCCCTTGCCGCTCCCTTTCGGGTGCGTGCAAAGTCCGTGTTTGTGAAGAAAGAGGCGGCGGGCTTTCGAGTTGGACACTCGCGGAAGCGTGGAATCTGGCATGACGAAAGACTAGCAGCATCACTGGGGCAGGGAAATCTGGTTAGAGATATGGCCGAAATTTTTTTTCGGAGGCCAGGGCTGTCGTGTTGTTATCCGCCGGGTACCAACAATTCCTCACACGAAAACTTCCAGGCGGGTCACCGGGCTGCTCAGGATTTCAGTGCTGGTTTCGTCGTCAGCCGTTTTTTACTGGGTGTATGCCAAGTTTTCGTTGGAGCGGATCAATCCTGAATCGTTTTCGATACGCGCCTGCACTCAATCCCGAAATTGACCTGAACAGGCGATTGAAAGCAGAAACATCAGTGTAGCCGACCTTCCAGCATATTTCGCTGACCGACAGTGTTGTTAGTTCCAGAAATCCCTTTGCCTTTTCCACCCTGAGTTCCTGCACATACCGATTTATCGAATATCCTGTTTCGGAGGAAAACTTGCGGTGCAACGACCGTTCGGAAAGCCCGGTTTCAAGGGCCAGCGCACGAACGGACAGATCGCGGTCCGCATTTCGTTCCATCCAAAGCTGCAAGCTGCGAATTGTCTGGTCTCTGGCCGTGGTCGGGCGAAAGGACCGATAATTGCGCTGTTCCCGTCCTGTCGGATCGATAAGCATCTGGCGGCAGGTGCGCGAAACGACAGTTGGACCCAGCCAGCGACCGATCAGGTGAACTCCAAGGTCAATCCAGGCCATGACACCTCCCGCGGTTACGATGTCGTGGTCATCCAGCAGGATATGCTCCGCACGGAGTTGCACTTTCGGGAAAGCCGATCTGAACTCGGTTTCGAGCGCCCAATGGGTTGTTGCCTGCCTGCCGTCCAAAATTCCTGCATGCCCCAGCCAGAAACTGCCTGCACAGGCCGAACAAACGATCGTTCCTGCAAGATGTTGTTTTTGGATCCAATTGTGCAGATGCCGATCTGTGTCTCCTCGAACACCCGTCAGGTTGGGTGGCAAAATGATGGCATCTGCACTGTCGGTGTCAATGATCAGCGAGGCAGGCAGAACCTTGTGGCTGATCTTTTGTTCTGCATCTTTTTCAACCAGCCGGTTCGCCACATCGAACATCTCGCCCAATCCGAACAGGGCGGACTGTTGGGCACCTTCATAGGCAATGATCGCAACGGTTGGCGTATTTCGCACTTCTTTTGTCATATCCGCCAATCGTACCTGTGCTGCGAAGCGCCGTAAACATGGCTCGTTGTGGACGCACTGACGAAACGAGGACAAAATGACCAGATCTGCCCTGCTCTTGATTGATATCCAAAACGACTACTTTCCAAGCATTGAGAATAGTAGAATGCCGCTTCCGGACATGGACGAGGCAGCTGCAAGAGCGGCAAGGTTGCTCTCCACCGCCCGGAGCAACGGCACGACGGTGATTCATGTCAAACATGTCATGACGTCCGACGCGGCTCCTTTTTTCCGCCCGGGTACCCCTGGTGCGGATCTTCATGACAGCGTGAAACCGTCCATCTCGGAAACGGTCATTGAAAAAACCAGGCCAAACAGTTTTGTTGGCACAGACCTGGAAGATTGCTTGCGTCGGGAGCAGATCGAGCGGGTCATAATGTGTGGTGCAATGAGCCAGATGTGTGTTGACGCCACAGTCCGCGCTGCAGTCGATCTGGGTTTCGCCGTCATGGTCGCACATGACGCCTGCGCTGCCGCCAATGTTGAGCACAATGGTGTCAGCGTGCCGTCTCACATGGTTCACGCATCCATCATGGCGCCTCTGGCTGCCAGCTATGCAAATGTTCTGCTCGCCTCGGAATGCCTCGCCGAAGCGCAGAACTGACCAGCAGGCACATCTCGGCATCAGCACCCTGGACGCATGCGGCTGTCAACACCGGTGAACCCGGATCCCGGGAACCCGGCTGTTGCAAGATCACGGCTCCGCCGCTACGGAGATCATGTAACGTCGCGGTACGGACAGTGCATGCCGTGGTCGTTCAAGGCAGTGTGGGATGAAAGCGCGATACCAGCATTTTTCTCCCTCACGCCGGCAGACGTTCGGTTTCAGGGCATTGAAATCAATGCTGGATCGTGCCGGATTTCGGCAGGAAAAACGGAGTTTGCAGCAGAGTTGGGCATGCTTGCGTTTCTTGCGACTGGTGCTTGGACCGGATGTCGGAACTGTTTCAAGCCAGTTAAGGGCACTTAGAACGGTATTTGAAAACACGGGCTCGAACAACATGACACAAGATTGAGAAACGGAATGCGGGTTTGACAGAAATTCTGGGGTTGGATCCATTTTTGCTGGCCATCGCCTGCATCGCGTTCGTCATCGCGGGGTTTGTCAAGGGGCTTGTCGGTTTCGGATTGCCTGCCATCGGTCTCGGATTGATGACCGTTTTCGTGGGTGTCGAAAAGGCTATGGTGCTTGTGTTGTGGCCCGCTTTTCTGACCAATGCCTGGCAAGGCCTTTCCGGCGGATATCTTCGACCGCTTGTGACACGCCTCTGGCCGTTTTTGACAACTGCCGTCCTGGCGCTTGGTGTCGGAACCTTCGTTCTGACCCAGGTTCCGGAAGGGGCGGCCGACCTGATCCTGGGTTTGCTCATGGTTGCCTACGCCGTCCCGATGCTTGCCGGGCTGTCTCTCTCGCTCAAGGAGAAGAACATCATGCCGGTCGGGATTGTTGCGGGCCTGCTGAACGGTGTTTTCTCCGGCCTTACCGGAGCATTCACCGTGCCGGGTGTCATGTATCTGCAGGCGCTCGGACTACGCAGGGATGAGCTCATTCAGGCGATGGGGCTTCTGTTTCTGCTTTCGACAACTGCACTTGGTGTTTCACTCGGTGGCTTCGGTCTGATGAGTGGCCGCGAGGCATTGGCATCCGTTGTCCTGATCGTGCCGGCATTGTCGGGAGTCTGGTTCGGACAGCGGATCCGGCGCCAGGTTTCGGAAACGGCATTTCGGCGATTGATTCTGATCGCGATTTTCGGGCTCGGTGTCTATCTGGTCCCGCTTGGGCTCTGGCGATTGTTCTAGGACGTGGACCCATAAAATTTCAGCTATAAGCAGATTGCCGCAAGCTTGATGAAGGCAAGGAAGTTCGCCGCCAGCTTGTCGTATCGCGCGACTATCCGTCTGCAATGCCTGATGTGATTGAAGAATCGCTCCACGTGATTGCGGTCTCGATAGAGATGCGGGCAGAAGCAGATTGGGTCTTTGCAATTTCGTTTCGGCGGGATGTTTGGCCAGGCACCAAGCTCTCGAGCAAGTTGCCTGATTGCATCAAGGTCGTACGCTCTGTCGGCAGGCAGCAACCCATTGTGACGAAGTTCTGTCAGCAGATCTCCTGCGAGTAGACTGTCGTGCTCTTTCCCGATGCTGAGTGCCGATCGGAGTGGCAGGCCCTTGGCATCGACAACAGCATGGATCATGGCGCGAGGGGGTTCGGTGCAGTCACTCTCACATTCCTTTTCGGAGCTTGAATCACGCCGATATGCCAAATTTCAAAGTCTGCTTTGCTCCCGATACGCTGACCTAATCCGCAAGATCGACCGAACGTTTCGAGCCCAACTTAGACGGTGATATCGAGAGCTGCGTCATCGCGCCGCCCCAATTCAGGTGGAAAAACTGAAGCACTGCGAACGGCTCTAGGGTCATGTTTTTATGAGAAGAATTTTTAAGATCACCGCTGCTGCAGTGTTGCTGCTTTTCGCGGGGGTGCTGGGATACGGAGCCTATGGCTATTTTGATGCGCGCGCAGCTTCAGAAGAACTTGCCGCAAGAGCCGACAGCCTTCTCGCTGAAAATTTGGGCGGCTCATCGCTCGGTCAAGAGCGTTACCGTCAACTTCTGGTGGTCCAAGATCCGGCCTTTGAGCAACACAGCGGCGTGGATATGACAACGGCGGGTGCCGGTATTACGACCGTGACGCAATCGCTTGCCAAGCGGGTTGGATTTGAGAATTTTACACCCGGGATCGGCAAGATCCGACAGACCGGTTACGCACTCGGTCTGGAGACGCGATTGAGCAAAGAGCAGATCATGGCGCTTTGGCTCGATACGCTTGAAATGGGTCGCGGGCCGGATGGCTGGGTCACAGGGTTCCATCGTATGAGCGAAGCGGTTTACGGCGCCGCGCCCGACACAATAGCGGATGATGAGTATCTATCCTTGCTTGCAGTCCTAATCTCACCGGGCCGCTACAACCTCGGCACCGACGACGAAGCACTTCAAGATCGGACGGATCGTATTCGCCGCCTTGTTTCGGGAGAGTGCGCCGCCAACGACAATTCAGACGTATGGCTTGAAGGTTGTAGGTCGTAGGTCGTAGGATAGATACGTCCCTCTATGGCGCCCTAGGCAGTCGATTGGACGGCGACGGCGCACTCTCCCGAAAGCGGTCATCCACTTCCAATCATTTATGAATACCCTCCCTGGGGGACGACCGGAATAAAAAAACGCCGCATGGTTGCGGCGTTTTCCGGATTGATCTGTGATTGCTAGTTTATTTCGCCACCAGCCGCATCGGTGTGGCCGTGCCGACGCCGGATGTCGTCCTTGTATTCGCCCATTGATAGGACTGTCGCTCTTCCGTCGGCGTGCACAGGAAACGCTCCCTGTAACACTTGGTGAAATGCGAGGTGGAGGCGAACCCGCAGGCGAGTGCGACATCAAGGACCGGACGGCTGGTCCGGCGCAAGAGGTCGCGGGCCGTTTCAAGGCGCAGGCGCAGGTAATATTGACCCGGTGTGCAGTTGAAATGCCTGCGGAACAGGCGCTCCAGCTGGCGCGGGGACAGGTTGACGGTCATGGCGAGCTGCTGGCAGCTCAGCGGATCTTCGATATGAAGGTCCATGATCCGGATCGCATCCAGGATCTTGGCGTTGGAAATGCCGGTCCGTGCCTCGATGTCATGCCGTTGAGCCGATTCACCGGAGCGCATGTTCTGGTAAAGCGCGACTTCCGCCACTTCGTGGGCGAGATAGGCGCCGTGCTGGATCGCAATCAGGCGCAGCATCATGTCGAGCGAGGCCATGCCGCCAGCGCAGGTGATGCAATTGCGGTCGATCGCGAATATGTCGGACGTAACCTCGACGTCAGGATATTCCTCACGAAGCGAGCGCAGGTTTTCCCAGTGAATGGTGCAGCGCCGGCCGTCGAGAAGATTGTAACGCGCGAGCAGATAGGCGCCTGTGCAGATGGCTCCGAACGTTCGTCCCATGGCGTTCAGGCGGCGAAGTTTGTTGCCGAGGTCGCTGTTGAGTGGAAGACGCTCTACGTCAATGCCAGTACACAAAAGAGTAATGTCGGCATCGATTAGTTCTCGAATAGATTTGTTTACAAGGACATCACAGCCGTTGCTGGCGATGACTGAATTCCCATCAAGGGAGTAAGTTGTCCATGTGTAAAATTCACGACCAAGAAGTCGATTTGCTAGGCGGAGCGGTTCAATGACGCTGGCGAATGCGTTCATAGAGAACCGGTCCATGAGCACAAATGCTATGGATTGGCCTGTTTCTTCGTGCGCGCGTCCGGACATTTACTTTGCCTCATTGGAAGGTATTATTATGCTTTGTTGTTGAGCATCCAGTAATTTTTGCTTTTTCTATTTGTCTGTCAAATAAAAAAGATCATGATCAAGCAACTTCTCGAAATTGTCATTTTCAAAGAGGTTCGCCGGTCATTGTTTTGAGCGGTTGAATCAGAAAGAAATAAGGTTCACGAAGTCTCGTTGATCGCTCATCCGGTGCTGGAATGCCGAACCTGGAAGCGCGACGGAATGCACTTGCCCTGGGGGTTTCGCTCAAGATCCACTGTGAGGGGTCCCGCATCTTTGGTAAGTCTGGATTCGCTTAAAAGTCCCGCGGGGAGGCACGGATGAAGTCCAAGACCGAATTGACTGGATCAAAATGGTCCGAAACCGAAAAGTCCTATGCGGAGAAACGGGACAGGCTGCTGTCCTCGACGCCTTCTCATGATGTCGCAGCAGCTCCTTTTGTCTATGCGGAGAGGCAGACCGTTACCAGCTCTCTGACGCGTATCGATCTTTTCAGGAAGGTGCTGGAAGTGCAGGGGGCGATCGTTGAATGCGGCGTTCACAAGGCAAATTCTCTCTTTCTCTACTATCACCTGTCCACAATTCTGGAACCCTACAACTTTAACCGAAAAATCATAGGGTTCGATACTTTCGAGGGGTTCAGAAGCTTGTCGTCGAAAGATAGCTGCGATGTTTCGGAAAGCGATTTCGCCGACACGAATTACGAGAGCCTGTGCGCGTGGCACGAATTGCAGGACGGAAACCGCGCGGTATCCCACATTCCGAAGATGGAACTGGTCAAGGGGGACGCACTCGACACGATACCGCAATTCGTTGAAGACAATCCGCACCTCATTGTCGCGCTCCTTTATCTCGATTTCGACATTTATGAGCCCACACGGGTAGCCCTGAAACACTTGCTGCCTCTCGTGCCCAAGGGGGGAATTGTCGCGCTTGACGAAATCAACAGCAAGAAATGGCAGGGTGAGACAATTGCGCTCAAGGAACAGGTTGCAATAGAAAATATTTCGCTGAGAAAATTCTATTATGATCCTTGGGTGAGCTATTTTGTGGTTGAATGAACAACGGCGAACACGAGTGGGTGCGAACGATTGCCGTTGCACCAATAATCAGGCTCATTTTGGAACGATTTTTTTGCAGTGCGGCGGTTTTGTGGATTTGAGTTGCTTCAAGTCAAGGAGTTTGTGGGGTACATGGAGCATAACTACTCATGCGAAATGACCCACGGAAATCGACTGTAATGAACGTACTTGCCAAACCCGCCGACCTTGAAGCCGCCGCTCCGGCAGGCGCCTTCGTGGAAGAAGTGACGGCCGTCCAGCATTATACCGACCGCCTGTTCCGCTTCCGCATGACCCGACCGGCGAGCTTCCGCTTCCGCTCCGGAGAATTCGTGATGATCGGCCTGATGATCGACGGAAAGCCGTTGTATCGGGCTTACTCGATCGCCAGCCCGGCCTGGGACGAGGAGCTTGAGTTCTTCTCGATAAAGGTCCCGGATGGTCCGCTGACGTCTCATCTTCAGAAAATACAACCCGGTGACGCGGTTCTGATGAAGAAGAAACCGACCGGAACGCTGGTTAATGATGCCCTTGTTCCCGGGAAACGGGTTTACATGTTCTCGACCGGTACAGGCATCGCCCCGTTTGCCAGCCTGATCCGGGATCCGGACACTTACGAGAAGTTCGACCAGGTTATCCTGACGCACAGCTGCCGCGAAGTCGCGGAACTCAAATATGGCGAGGATCTGGTCGAGCAAACAATCAACGATCCGCTGATTGGCGAATTCGCAAAGGACAAGCTGGTGCACTATACCTCGGTCACCCGCGAAGACTTTCCGCGTCAGGGCCGGATCACCGATCTGATCAAATCCGGTAAGCTGTTCGAGGACCTGGGCGTGCCACCGCTGGATCCGGCGATTGATCGCGGCATGATCTGTGGCTCCATGGACATGATCAAGGACACCAAGACACTGCTTGAAGAGGCGGGTCTGACGGAAGGCGCAAATAACAAGCCTGCCGAGTTCGTCGTCGAGCGCGCTTTCGTCGGCTGAGTCGCCTGCGCCGGCAAAACATTATTTTTTCAAGGAAAATTAATGGGGGCTTGCGGTACTCGCGAGCCCTTTATCGTTTTTCACGTTCATTTTGGGGTTTTCCAAAGAAAGCACAGGGCATCTGCACCCGATGTGGGCTGCCGGGTGGACAGGTCTGTTTTGCAGTGGCAAGAGTTTGGTTAGGAAATTCGAAGTCCGGCACGGACCGTCATCCGACACGGACCGAACAACAAGGTGCCATGCCATGATCTCTGAAAATGGAACCTACATGATTGCCGAAGTCGGCATCAATCATAACGGTGACCTGGACAAGGCACTGGAGATGATCCGCCAGGCAAAACAGGCTGGCTGCGATGCAGTGAAGTTTCAAAAGAGAACCGTCGAAATAGTCTACACGGCCGAGGAACTGGCCCGGGCCCGAGAAAATGTCTTCGGACCGACCAACGGTGATCTGAAGCGCGGACTCGAATTCGGCAGGGCCGAGTATGATGCGATTGACCGCACGGCGCGGGACCTTCAGATCGACTGGTTTGCCTCACCCTGGGATGAACCATCCGTCGATTTTCTGATGGCCTACGAGACACCCTACATCAAGATCGCCTCTGCCATGGTGACCGATCGGCAGTTCCTGGAATACTGTGCCGCCGCCGGACGTCCCTTGCTGGTATCGACCGGAATGAGCGACCTGGGAATGATCCGCAGGTCCGTCGATATCATTGAAAAAGCCGGTGGCCAAATCGCGTGTCTCTATCACTGCACGTCAACCTACCCGACACTTGATGAAGAGATAAATCTTCTTGGCATCAAGACGCTTCAAAAAGCCTTCCCACACCTGGAAATCGGATTCTCCGGACACGAACAAGGCATCCTGCCGAGCATTTGCGCGGCAACACTCGGCGCCTGCTCGGTCGAAAGACACGTGACGCTCGACCGCTCCGACTGGGGGTCCGATCAGAAGGCATCGCTTGAAATGGCAGAAATGGCGGAATTGGTTGGAAAAGTTCGTCGTTTCGAGGTTGTCCGCGGCGATGGCGTTCTTCGCTTCTACGAGGACGAAAAACCGATCGCCGAAAAGCTGCGCCGCAATGACACGCTGTCCGCGGCGTGAGACGGGCACATTGTCCTTGCACATGATCTGACGGACAACGCGGATAGCCGAAACAAGGGGCGATTGAAAACAAGCATGTCGATCATCGACCGTTGTCTGGAATTGTATCGGGGAGAGAACTACTACGTCTCCTATCCGGCGCGTCCCTTGCCCCAGGACTATTGGGACTTGAAGAAGGACCCGGACGGGAATGTAAGAGATGCGGCATCCGAAAGAGACATGCGCAAGGCCGATGTCCGATACATTGCCAACTATGTCAACGCGCGAGCGCCGGGTACCGTTCTGGACATCGGTTTCGGGCTGGGTGAATTGATTGAGCAGATCGAAGAGAAGAATACTTGCTTCGGCCTGGACCCGTCTGAACTCGCAATCGAGATTGGCCGCCTGCGCTGCGATGCGGACCTGCGTCTCGGGGTTTTGGAGCCGGGGTCGTTTTCACCAGACAGCTTCGACGTTGTTGTCGCCAACCATGTGATCGAGCATGTCGACGAGCCAGTCCCTTTCGTTGACACGATATTCGAGATCCTGAAGCCGGGCGGCGATTTTGTTTGCGGCACGCCCAATTTCGCCAGTGCAGCAGCAAGAGTGTTTGGGGACCGTTTCCGCTTGTTGCATGACCCGACGCATGTCAGCCTTTTCACGGATGATTCCCTGATCCGGCTGTTGCGGGACAAGGGCTTTCGTATCGAGCAGGTCGACTACCCGTTTTTTGGAACGCGGTTTGCCTCGGTTGCAGCCTTTGAAACGATGGTGCAGGCGAGCGCAGAAGTGTCACCTGCATTTTGGGGGTCTTTCGTGACCGTTTACGCACGAAAACCGGGCTGACCACCGGGTTTCATGTTTCCGGGAGTTGAATTGTGAAAATTGTTGCGGCCATACCCGCGCGGGGCGGCTCCGTTGGACTTCCCGGAAAGAACATCAGACCCTTGAACGGAATACCGCTTGTGGGCAGAACGGTTCGCGCTGCAAGGGGCTCAAGGTTCGTCTCGGACGTCTTCGTCTCCAGCGACTCCGATGACATATTGAACGTCGCTGTCAAATACGGTGCCCGGGCCGTCATGAGACCCCTGGAATTGTCTGGTCCGACCGCAAGTTCTGAATCGGCTTTGATGCACCTGTTACGGAACGAGCCATCACTTCAAAGCGAACCGCCCGACATTCTGGTCTTCCTGCAGTGTACGGCGCCATTCACGCAGGCGCATCACGTCGATCAGGTGGTGGAAGCCCTTTTGAACAAGGGTGCGACCAGTGCTATTTCGGTTGTGGATGACCACGGCTTTTACTGGGAAGTCGGCGAAAACGGCGAGGGTGTCGGCATCAACCACGATCCGAGCAAACCGCGCGTTCGACGTCAGGACATTTCTGCAAGATACCGTGAAAACGGCGCGGTTTATGCCACGCGCGTGCCTGAGTTTCTGGAAGCCGGCAACCGGTATTGCGGCAAGACCATCCTGGTGCCGGTGGACTCGACCTGGATCGAGATCGATACCTCTCAGGACTGGGACATGGCCGAGGCCTTCATCAGGACCGAGCAGTTCACGGGCGAGCTTGCACCCGAACATATCAAACCCCTGCGCGCGCTGGTCACCTCTTTCGACGGTGTTCACACGGACAACTCGGTTTTCGTCAATCGTGACGGCACGGAATCAATTATTTGCAACCGATACGACGAAATTGGACTGGACCGCCTGCATGGTCGCAATGTCCGTCTTTTGATGCTCGACCGTGAAGAGAACAATCTTGCCATGCAGCGCGCGCGAAAGCTTGCCATGGAGTATCAGTCCCATCCCTTTGACAAGCTTCAGATCATGTCGGACTGGAGTACGACACATGGCATCGGCTTTTCGGAAATGGCGTTCATTGGTGCAGACATTGCAGATATCGACTGCATGAAAGCGTGTAGCCTGAGCGCCGCACCGCGCAACGCACCGGCGGAGGTGAAGGCCTGCGCCTCGATCGTGCTTGAAAGTGCTGGAGGGGCTGCCGTTGTGCACGAATTCAGCGAATTGCTGATCTCCCGCGGCATGCTCGCCAAAGCCTGACCGATAGCTCGGAATGTTTCTCTGAGGAATACCCGTATGGAAACTGAAACCGGTATCTTTGACACGCTAGAAAGACTGGGGCTTGCCAGCCTTGAAACGCGTGAGACGTTTGCAACGTCGACCAGGGATCGGGAGAGACTGCCGGTCTACCGGGACAGTTTGTCCGGAGTTGTATATATCGACGGATTTTATGTCGGCGACAGTACGTATGAAGACGGAGCCTATCGGCAGGAAACCGTCCGGCGTGCGGGCAGTCGGGACTTCGAACTCCAAAAGGATACGCGCCGCCGGGTCGAAGCCTACAGCCAGTTCTACACCGGGAAGACGGTTACGGAATTCGGTTGCGGTGAAGGAGCGTTTTTGAGGAATATTGCCGAAAACACACTGGCGGTAAGCGGTGTGGAACTACAGGCGGATTTTATCAAAACCCTGATGTCCGATGGGTTCAGTTGTTTCGACAATCCAGCGGCGATCGCATCCTCGTCGCAGGACGCTGTCTTCGCGTTTCACGTACTGGAACATATTCCAGATCCTCTTCAGGTCCTTGCCGATCTTTCGGCAATCCTGAAATCGGGTGGCATTATCGTGGTCGAGGTGCCGCATGCCGACGATTTCCTCCTCTCCCAGCTCAAATCGGATCCCTTCAGGAAATTCACACTCTGGAGCCAACACCTGATCCTGCACACGCGCGACAGCCTCCATCGTATGCTGAAATTCGCAGGCTTCACCGACATCGTTATCGACGGCGTTCAGCGGTATCCTCTTTCCAACCATTTGAAGTGGCTGGCTGAAGGCCAGCCGGGTGGTCACAAGGGAGTGTTGTCTGCGCTCGACACGCCGGAGCTTTCTTCTGCCTATGAAGCTGCGCTCAGGAAGATTGACGCAACGGATACTCTTGTTGCTGTCGCAAGAAAACCCTGATCAATGGCTTCGGGCGGCGCCGCTAGGAGAGCTTCAGTCTCTCGCGGCGCGACTGGGGATAGACTTCTTGCATTTCGGACTTCATGACACCCACAATCTCCGGGAGGATCTCCGACGTCGGCTTGCTTTCGTCGACATGGACATACTTCATGCTCGGATACCAGGGTGGCGAAGCCTGTCCGAGCAATAACGGCGGCTCCACGGGGCCGAACCGGACACAGGGGACACCGAGAATGCCGGCCATGTCGGCAACGCTGGTATTGGCTGAAACGACGAGATCACAGATCGCCGTCAGGTCGGCCGCCGCGCACAGGTCATCGAAAAGATCCACATCCTCGAAAGAGACGAAACTTCCCTTGGCGCGTGCCGTCAGGAATTCCAGTTCCTTCTGGACCGCCAGATACTGAAGGTTGACGTAGATCGCGTCCTCCGCTTCGATGACCGGCGCGAAGTCAGGCGCAGAAAGATAGTATCGTGCCCGGTATTTCTGAAGGTTCTTGGACCGCCAGGCAACCCCGATGACAGGCTTTTCATCGGCATCGGGAAGACGGCTGAGATAGTCGCGGGCACGGACCGGATCGAACGCATAGACGGGTGATTTTGCGAGGTGAAACTGCTCAATGTCCCGTCTGAATATGCGGGCGATATCGGTGATATTTGCGGTAACATCGTAGTCGACGGGCAACACGGCATCGTCCGGCAGCTTGACCCGAAACACAATCTCCGGAAAAGATCGCTCGTAGAATGGCACTGCCTTGGGCGACAGCTCGACAATCACTTTTTTTGCAAGCCCGACAAGGTCAGGTAGCATGGTGCCGCACTTTAGCGCATCGCCCAGGCCCTGATCGCCCCAGACCAGCACGGTCTTGTCGGAAAGGTCTTCGCCATCCCATTCCGGAACGCTGAATTCGCGGGCAGTCGAACTCGACATCTTGTCGCTGAACCGTGCCCGGTGAAGTGCCCAGCCGTTGTCGAGATCGCTGACGGACAGATAGGAAAGAGATAGGTTCCAGTCGATCCCTGCTGCCCCTTCCGGAGCGAGCTTCTTGGCTTTCAGGAACGTGTCGATTGCCTGCTGGCCGCGACCGAGCATGAGATAGTGAACCGCAAGCGTTACCAGGCGGTGGTAGTCCTTGGGATTGTCTGCGACGGCCTCTTCGGCATAGGTCACGCCCACGTGGGTCTGGGAGAGCGAGAAAAGAAGCCGGGCTGCCTCGTGTTTGATGTCTGCGTTACTCGGGAAGCGTTTCAGCGCCTCGGACAATTCCTCTTGCGAAACATCATAGTCTTTCAGTTCCTGCCGGCAGCGGGACCGTTCGATGTAATTTTGCGGATTGTCCGGCACAAGCTGAATGGCCTTCTGGAAGAACACCAGTGCCTTTGAATAGTCCTTGTTCTGGCGCAGCAGAATACCGTAGTTCCGGTAGACATCGCCGAAATCGGGATGGTCGACGAGCAGACGCTGAAAGATCTCTTCCGCTTCCTCGGGCTGAGCCAGCTTCGTCAGGGCAATTCCCTTGATGTTGAGCGCTTCCTTCTCTCTCGGATTGAGTGAGAGGGCCTTGTTCGACACCGCGAGAAGACTTTCGGGATCCGTGCCGATGTCCATCATCGCCCGGGCAAGATTGGCATAAAACGGGGCCTGGTTTGCATTGGCACCGATGGCCTTTTGAATGTATTCCACCGCCCGTTTCGGATAACCCATCTGCCGGTAGGTTACTCCGAGCAGATGCAATGCGTCGGCGTTGTTGGGAACCTTTTTCAAAACCTGCTTGTAGCAGCGTTGCGCCTTTTCGATCTCGCCGGACTTTTGATAGGAAAGTCCTTTCAGCATTTTATCGCGGAGCAGATTAGGCGCCGTTTGCGTTGCCATCTCGTCTTAGTCCCGTTGGAATCACGGCTTTTAGCATATCAGTCCGTCATTCAGCGCGCAGTCCGAGGAGTTGATATCCTCAATTCGTCTGGGGATAGTGGTTTTGAAACTTGTGTATTTCCGGAATTGGTATCGGTTTTATCTTCCTCGGTTTGGTTATCTCTGATGATTGCTCGGAAGATCACCAAAATAGCCGCGGGCAATACATTGGCCGGTGATGTTGGCTTGAGCGTCTTGCGCGCTTACCTGAGAGGCGAGTAACGGAATGCATTGGCTGCTGCAGGAATTCGAAGATACGCACAAGCTGGCTGAAGCGCTTGACAGGCTCGGCATTCCGTACTCATGGCACAAGGTCGTGCCCTTTGTCGGCGATCTCATTCCGGAGCCCGACATCCCGATTACGGATGCGGTGGTCATGTTCGGGTCTTATACGCTTTGGCGATACGCCAAGGCCAGAGGATACAGGCCGGGCATCTTCCGGTTGCGGCCGTTCGTTCACGAAAAAAGCTGGCAACCCTTTCTTCTGAACGGTGCCGACGCGCTCTTTCTGACAATTCGCGATTTTCCAGAGCAATTGGCTGACGATGGAAGGTCATGGTTCATACGTCCGGTTGATGACAGCAAGGAAGAGCCCGGCAATGTGAAGGCAACGGACGAAATACTCCGCATGGCTGAAAATGTAATCGCTTTGAAGGAAGACGAAATCCCGAACGGCTCGCTGCGCCATGACACGTTGCTGATGTTAACCGAGCCCGTCCGTATTCTCAAGGAATGGCGGTTATGGGCCATCAACGGGACGATAGTCACCTGGTCGCTCTACAAGGAAGGATCAAGGGTCGTCTACCGGCACGAGATTGATGAAGATGCGTTGCAATTCGCGCAGGAAATGGTCGACCGCAATGCCGGCTACTCACCTGCCTATGTGCTCGACATCTGCAGAACCGGGCAGGGACTGAAGTTGCTGGAAACAAACTGCATCAACGCGGCGGGGTTTTATGCAGCCAATCTGGTCAAGCTTGCCTCGGCGGTTGATGGGCTTGGCAAAACCGAGGCAACACCGGAAGACGACTGAATGCGGCTTTCGCCGATGCGTATCGCACTTGCCAGGCTGGACGGTTGCAGGTCAAGACCGGATTTGAGCCAACGAACTTCGTGTGTGAATGGAAACCCTTCTGCATCTCCAAGTGTTGGTTTTGGCGCTCTCCAGCACTGTGCAGGCTTCCATCGTTGAAGAGAGTTGGTATTTGCGATAAATTCGGAAGAAATTTGAATCGAATTAGAAATTAAAAACGAAAATAGTAAAGTAGCGAACGAGTTACTTCTGAAATTACGCAGATCATGCGTAGCCGATGTGAGGTGTGTTCACATGAAAACCGGATCGGACGCTTGAATGCAAAGGGATAATGCTGGATCGGCGTGTCGGGGCTGACCGGGAACCGCGAACTGGTCGGAACGCAAGCCGCAGTCTCATTGTGAGTATGACTCTAATGCGCTCGGAGACAGTCTGGTGGTGATGGTAAAACTGGTTTCGGGAAACTGTATTTGCTTCACGAGTTAGCAAAAAGAAATCCTTGTCACCGTTGTAGATATTTTTTGTAGTCATTGTAGAGGCTGAATCATGTCGTTCCTGATAGATATTATTATCCCGGCATCAAAACAGAATCCGAAGATGAAGGTTGTTCTTCAGATAGACAAGGACACCAACTACAGCGGAACCTGGCGAATTGTGCGGCCTATTCCGGCGGGGTTTCGACGTTTCACGAGCGCCGGTATGGGCGCCTGGACCGGGGACGTAAACGGTTGGAAATTCAACCTGAAAGAATCAGGGTCGGGAAAGAGGATCTGTGGCTTGTCCCGAAACTGGGACAGGGATGGAGCATTCGAGGCACGTTGGGGAGACGGCCAGAGTTTCTTTGGCGGCACGGTCTACGGTAATTTCAGCTCCTGGAAACCTCAACTGGCCAAAGGAAGAGCGCACGCTTGGGGTGGACTTCTTTTCAAGGCAAGCGTTGGTGCCGGAGTGTCGGGCGAGGCTGCTATCGGCATATTGTGCAAGGTGGGTGACGAAAACCCGGCGGTAGCGGTGATATCAACTTCTTCGGGACGTCTGGGTGCAATTGCGGGTGTGTCTGGCGGCGCGGCGATCGTCCTGGCGACGGGATTTCCGACAGCGGCCAGCTTTGATGGCCATGTGTCCACCGGGACAGATTGGGCCTTGAGTGTCGGGGGAAAGTGGAAAACGTTCCTTGATCCAAAGGCGGCAAAGATCGCATCAAGCAACCTTCCGAACATCATCAAGAAAGTGGCAGAAGGCATGGCCACGAACTCTAGAGTTGTGCAGAGGATGGACAAGCTTGCGGATTGGGCGAAGGGCGGTGACCCGGCCTTTGAGGCCCTGCGGACCGAACTGCCGGGTCTTGCCAAGACGCTGTATGGCGAAGCTCTGATCGACTATTCGGAGAAAAACCTGACTGCGGTCGACATTCCGGGAGTTTCGGGTGGAACCGAAATTGGCATCTACTACAAATGGGATCGCATGCGACTTCATCGAAGCTACTAGTCGTGGCTCGAGAAGACGGGACCTGTCGATCTCGCAAAAAGAAACGCCCCGGTCGACCTGGTGGTTCGCGCAACGGGAGACGAGGCATCGGGCGTCTGCGCGACCGGGGCATTGCCACCATTGGGCTGATCGCCCTTGAATCCAGGCTGCGGGGTACTCGGATATGCCGCTCCAAATGGTTATAGCCATAGGCACCGTTACGATGACCAGCATTTGTTGGCCATTCCCACTATGGCCGCAATTATCAAGGACGCTCTGCCACCAATAGCTGCGTTGGAGTGTTTTGATGATTATGCGTTTGCCTGCAATTGCCTTTCTCTGCGTCACCTTTTCCGCCCTTGCCGAAGCGGAAGAAAACGGTCCGATCACGAGCATTACATTGTCGTCCGGCGGTCTGGCCGAGATCGTCCGCAAGGCGGAAATCGACAGTACCGGCGAGATATTGATGACCGTTCCGCTGGAACAGGTGAACGATATTCTGAAAAGCATCGTGGTTTACGATGCAACGGGTGTTGTCGAAGGCCTTTCTCTGCCGGGTCCCAATCCGCTTGCCGAAACGTTCAAGAACCTGCCCTTTGCCGCCGAAGATCTTCAATCGCCCGCGAGGCTGCTGTCAAAACTGCAGGGAACACGTGTCCAGTTGGAAAAGCAGGGCACCCTGGTCGAGGGCCTGGTGATGGGCGTGTCGGTGCAGAACAAGGGCAATGACGGACAGGTCAGCGTGGCGTCTATCTTGAGCGATGGCAGCATTCTCGGCGTCGATCTGGAACCGGACACGGTCATCCGGTTTCTCGACGATGATATCCAGCAGAAAGTCTCAAGAGCCTTGTCTGCCGTCGGAAGCGGCAAGTCGGATGGCGCAAGAACCGTCTCGATCAAGGTTGCCGGTGAGGGGGCTCGCGAAGTCTCCGTCTCTTATGTCGTGCCGACGCCGATCTGGAAGACGGCCTACCGGGTTGTCATGCTGCCGGAGGACAAGGCCCGGCTTCAGGCCTGGGCAGTGCTTGAAAATGCAAGTGGCGAAGACTGGGACGATGTGCGGGTGAAATTGTCGTCCGGAGCGCCGGTCACCTTGAAACAGCGCTTGCATGATCTTTACTGGCGGCAAAGACCGGAAGTGCCGGTCGATGTTGCCGGCGGCTATGTGCCCAGGGCAGACAGCGGCGCAATGATGAAACTGGGTGCGGGCGCGCTCGATGGGGGCAGTGGAATAAGACGCAGGATCGATGGTGCTGAAGCGAGACAGACATTCGCTTTCGCCGCGCCTGCAGCGGCCCCGCCAATGGAGGAGGCGATGGCGCAGGCTCAGGTCGGACAAGCGGAAGAAGGCGCAGTAACGGCGTTTTTTGCGCTTCCTGACGCGATTGACCTGGAAAGCGGCGAAACGCTTTCGGCGCCGATTGTCGATGCGGTTGTTTCGGCCGAGAGCGTGTCGGTCTTCCAGCCCGAGAGTGGCCTTGACCACCCAATCGCAGCGATCCTGATCAAGAATGAAACAGACTCCAGCCTGCCGAAGGGCATCCTGACCGTCTACGACAGAAAGGAAGGTTACGTCGGCGATGCGCAGATCAACGGGATGCCGGCTGGTGAACTTCGCATGGCGAGTTTCGCGACCGATCGCAAGGTGAGGGTGGCAACGGAAACCGAACCGACACAGGAGATCACGTCGGTCAAGGTCAGCGGTGGCATACTGACAGCAACCGTCAAGGAAAGATCGAAGACGGTCTACACCGTCAGGGGCGCTCCCGACGGTGACCGCCAGGTTATCATTGAGCATCCCCGCCGGGAAGGCTGGCGCTTTTCATCGCCCGAGTACCTGGATTCCACTAAAACGCACCGCCGCTTGAAACTCACTGTACCAATGGGCGAGACGGTTGCCGCAACCGTGGAAGCGGAGCGGACGCTGGAAGAAAGGCATGCCCTTTTCAACACGGACCAAATCGGCCTGTTGAACCTCGTGCGACGGGTTCCTGACACGGAGAGTGCCGACAAGCTGAGGGCCCTCGCTGACATGCAGGCAGAAAGGACGCAGGTACAGTCTCAAATACAATATTCACGCAAAGGAAAGTCTGAGGAGATCAACAATCAGCAGCGCCACCGTGCCAATCTTTCGGCGCTGTCTCCGGGGTCGGACCTTTACAAGCGCTCGCTTCAAAAACTGGATAACTCCGAAACCAGGATCGAGGAGCTCGACAAGGAAACTCTGCGGCTCGAAGCACGCCTTGCCGAACTGCGCAAGCAATTGGGGACGGCAATCAACAACTTCTGAAGGGCTTAGGCCTGCCCGGCGGGTTGGTCGCGATCCAGAAAGACGTAACTCATCCCGGCTCATGCGATCGAGTGAAGCCGAAACACATGCGCCGGGGAGTTGAGTTGCGCGCGCAACATAACTCCCCGGCGAAGGATGTTTGGAGAATTCCCTGATCAGAGGAAGCTGAACTCGTCCGGCACTTCGGGGGTCTGGAAGGCGAAGACACTTTCGGCGAGCTCACCTGCCGCGCCGATCGTGCCGCCAACGATAGGCAAGCTGGAACCTGCATCGACAATCGTGTCCATCCACCCGTCAAACGCGTTCGCGAAGGCGAGTTCGGTTGAACTTTCGGCACTATGTGCCCCGAAGTAACCGTCGAAATCGATCATGCCGGCTGTTGGGTCGTCGAAGGTTTCTTCAAAATCATCGAGTGCCTCGATCCCGGTTGCTCCCGAACGATCCGACCAGGTAAAGACGAAAAGTCCGTCATCAAAGGCTGACCCGATATCTATGTCCTGCGTCCCGTTTTCACCGACGATACGAAGGGTTTCCACCTTGGTCGCTTCCTCGTGCATGTTCTTGATCCGGACGCTGCCGCCATCGCCCTCGATCACCAGGTCTTTGCCGCCTTCAACAAAGAACCGTAGATCGCTGGCATCCATTTCGCCGGCGTTTCGAAGTTCCAGAACATCGGAGCCGCCACCGCCACCGGAGATGGCGTCCAGCTTGTCGCTGGCCAATCCAACAAAGTCACCGAGTTCACGCGCTGCGTCGAGGCCAGCCTCGTCGACATCCATCTCACCGGTCGAGCCGAAGGTGAAGAGGTAAGTGTCGTCGCCCTGGCCGCCTATCGCATCGCCACCGGCCTTGCCTCCGGTCAGGAAGTCGTTGCCACTGCCGCCAAAATATTGAGTGCTGGAATAGTCAAAGATGGAGGTAATCGTGTCGTGAATGTCTTCGACAGCTTCCTTGGCATCGTCGACGACGTCACCGACCGCATCGACAATGTCGTCAAGCGGGTTCATCTCATCCAGGAACGCCTTGACGCTGTCCACCTTGTCGTTGATGCCTGACAGTGTTTCGCCGAACGCCAGATCGAAGGGCAGCAGGGAAGATGCATCGGAGCTGTCGCCCGTGCCGAAATCCGGCAGCTGCGGAAAGACCGCCGACCAGAACAAGTCCGAGAATGCCCCTGTGTCGATCAGCCAGTCGCCGCCGTCCTGACCGAAGACGAAGTTCGTCTTTTCACCCGTCATCATCATCAGGTCGTCGCCGTTGCCACCGAAGGAGAAGTTGAACGATCCGCCGCCAAGGAAAATATCGTTGCCTTCCTCGCCCATCTGGAAGCCCAGATCGCCACCGGTGTTGAAGAGGTCGCCGCCGTCACCGCCGAACTGCAGGTTCAGCGAAGGGGCGTTTTCCTTCATTTTCTCCGTGAGGCTCTGCTTTTTGGTGTCATCGGAACCGGAGTTTTCGGTCGTCGTCGAGGTCGCTTCCGTGTCGTTGCTTTGCTCGTCCTTGTTTTCGTCCGCCTTTTCGGCAGCCTTTTCCTTAAAGTGATCTATGAAGGCCTTGAACGGGTCGGCTTCGCCGTCACCGCCGCGGGTGATCATGAAGTCGGTCGCATCGCCGCCGAACTGCAGCTGGACACCGGCATCCTTGCCGCGTTCCACCGCGATCATGACATCGGTGTCACCGCCGCCTTCCTGGACGTTGACCCGGCCGAGACCGATCATCAGGTCCGTGCCGTCGCCACCGGACTGCAGGTTACCCTTGCCGCCACCGAGAAGGACGTCGCTGCCACCGCCGCCTGCCTGGATGTTGCCTTTGCCGGCACCGATGGCAATGTCCGTTTCTGCGCCGCCGAGCTGGATGTTGAGTTCACCACCAGCCAGCATGACGTTGGTGCCGTCGGAGCCGGTTGAATTGGCGTAATCGGCTAGCTTGTCCTTCGCCGCGTCGAGATCGAACCCGGCAAGACTGACGCCATCGGGGATCGTTGACCAGAGCTCCGCACCGAACTGGACGTTGCCTCTGCCAGCGCCGATCAGCCAGTCATTTCCGGTGCCGCCGATCTGAATGTTGGCGCCACCACCGGCGACCAGGATATCGGCATCGTTGCCGCCATACTGGATATTGGTGCTGCCGACAGCGACGGCCAGATCCTCACCGTCACCGCCGACCTGCACATTCAGGCTGCCAACGGCGAACATCTTGTCCTTGCCGTCCTGGCCGAGCTGGACATTGGTCTGACCGGCCGCCAGAAGGAGATCGTCGCCATTTCCGCCCGACTGGATGTTGAGGTTGCCGATGCCGACCATGGTGTCGTTGCCGTCGCCACCCCATTGAAGGTTGGCGTTGCTGACAGCGACCATCGTGTCGTCACCCGCTTCGCCGCTCTGGCTGGTCGCCAGAAGGGCGCTGGCAATCATCTTGTCGTTGCCGGTTCCACCGAACATGACATTGACGCCACCGGCACTGATCATCGTGTCATCGCCTGCATCGCCGAAAACGGTGTTGACGCCGCCAACGGCCGTTATCGTGTCGTTGCCGTCATTCCCGCGCAAAACATTGGTTCCGCCGATCCCCTTGATGTTGTCGTCGCCGGTGCCGCCATGCACGTTGTTGACGCCGCCAATGGCTTCGATCGTGTCGTTGCCGCTGTCGCCATAGATGGTGTTGAGTGCGCCGCGCCCTTTGATAACGTCGTTACCGCTGCCGCCCCGCATGATGTTGACTGCTCCCCAGCCTTCCAGGAAGTCGTTGCCGCTGCCACCCTGCATGTCGTTGTGGGCACCGTAGCCATAAAGCGAGTCGTTGTGGGCGCCGCCGTCCATCTTGTTGGAGGCGCCATACCCATAGAGCTTGTCATTGTGATTGCCGCCATACATTTCGTTGCGGGCGCCATGGCCGTAAATGCGGTCATTGTGATCGCCGCCGCTCATGTAGTTATATGCGCCGGTTCCCTTCATGTAGTCGTGGCCGGAACCACCCCACATCTTGTTCTTTGCGCCATAACCGTACATGGAATCGTTGCCCGAACCGCCTGACATGGAGTTGTAGGCACCGTATCCGTAGACGCGGTCGTGTCCGGATCCGCCGTAAAGATAGTTGGACCCGCCGTACCCCTTGACGAGGTCGTTGCCGCTGCCGCCGTCAAGCTTGTTCCAGCCACCGTATCCGTAAACCGTATCATTGCCCGAGCCGCCGAGAAGGTGGTTCTTTGCAGCGTGACCATAAAGTTTGTCATTGCCGCTGCCGGCATTCTTGTAAACGCTGATACCCCAAAGTTTGTATGTCTGATGAATCGATTTTGTAGAACTTCCCATGAGTCAAATTCCTTTTGTCCAAGCTATTGTTTAAATTTAAGTTTTTTGAAAAACAGTCAGCAGATTCGGGATGAGCGGCTGACTTTTTGTCCGTCGGCATTCAAACCGGCGAATTGGACGACGCGGCGCGGACGGCCGTCCGCCGCACGCCGCACGGCCTTGAAGGCAAGGCCTGGAAAAACCGTACGCACCAGATCTCTTGAAGCGGCAAAGCCGTCACCGAAAGGCGCAACGAGATCCATGACAACCGGATTGGTTCCGCAAGACCATTCGTCCGGAGACAGGGGAGTGTCGTCCTCCAGAACCGCCTTTTCCGTATCCGTGTCGAGATAGGCCCAGGTTGCCAGCGCCACCGCCAGACCCTTGCGGCGCCAGATCCGGAACTGTCCCAGTTTCATGGGTGGAAGAACCAATGCGCCGAATTGGTCGATACTGCGTGACCTGTAAAGATCGCACTGGGCCATGAGCGCAAGACTCTCTCCCAGGACGGTGAAATCGAGACCAGGCTCCAGATTGGTATTCGTGTTGTCATGCATCCGTTAGCTCACTATCTGACGCTCCGGCATTGGCTGAAACAGGCCGAGCGGCGCCTTTCCGATGGATCTTTCCGATCTATCGGTTGTGGTTTTCAGAGCCAGGTTGGTCGACCTGACAAAGTATTAGCGTCTTGCAAAAGCAGTTCAGGCGAAAACATCGCCTTGATATTCATGTGATCACCGTGGCGACCCACCAGGTATTGAAAATTGGGGAAGTATCCGGACGAATATGTTCGGTACTGCTAATCAAAGCCCCCGTCGCTTTTAAGGTCAGCCGGTTGGCATTCCCTTGCGACAAGATGACCTTGGGGCAGTTTTAGTTAACGAGTAGTGACGGGCGTCACTAAAGGTTTGGTAAAAATGAATATCGACAGAATATGAGTGTGGAAAGTAGTGATAATTCGAATATTTGTGACTTAAAGCACAAATGAATCCTTTTGTGCCAAAGTGTATTGTGATTTCTATCACGAGTTAATATTTTACGAGATTTCTATGTAATAAAGATGAGAGTACCCAATAGTGGCAAGAGTAATGCAGTTTGTTCTAGCGCTTGAGGCCTGGAAGCGTATCAATAGCGGCACCGAGTTCGTCGAAATGCGAAATCACCTTGTCCGGTCCGAGTTCGGAAACGGGGACAGGCGTGTAACCGAAATCGACTGCGATGACTGGAATGCCGGCATTGCGGGCTGCGTTGATATCTGTGCCACTGTCGCCGATCATGATCGACCCCTCGACTGTACCACCCGCGCGCTCTATCGCCCCATGGACCGGATCCGCATGGGGTTTGGACCGTTCATAAGTGTCACCGCCAACGACAGCATCAAAATATTTCGCAAGATCAAGTGCATCCAGGAGCGGAAGGGTCAGTCGCTCGGCCTTGTTGGTGCAGACCGCGAGTTTCCAGCCTTGCTTTCTGAACGTTTCCAGTGAGGCCTCGACACCTTCGAACGGTCTGGTATGCACGGCAATATTGGCGGCGTAGTGGTCCAGAAAGTGACGGAACAGCGGGTCGACCATCTCGTCCGTCCACTCGATTTTGTTGAATTCGAGCCCGCGCTGCAACAGGATCCTGGCGCCCATGCCAACCATGTGGACGACCTTTTCCTGGGGGACTTCACGGTGGCCGTTTGCCGTCAGGACGATATTGAGTGTGACGACAAGATCTTCCATCGACGACACCAGCGTGCCATCCAGATCGAATACAAGAACTGACATGAAACCCTCGAACCGGTGAGATGAACTTCCTGCGTACCCGGAAATGGAGGGGGACTGCAAGTGTGCGCTGACGTGATGGCGCTTCAAACGACGCCTAAAGTTTATAGGCCGTGCGGAAGCCGCCCCAATGCCTGCCCTGGACGAGGATCGGTGCGTCGATTTCCTTCATCCAGACGATATTGCCACCTCCCATGTCCCGTGCATACGACTGGATAAGGAAGGGCCGCGTGTTGCGTGCCGCACTGAGACCGGCACGATCGTCGAATATCCGTTTGTTCCTGCAATTGGCGGTATTCCAGGCAGGATCGTCGAGACGCTGCGGATTGGAAAAGACCAGATTGTGAACCGGCAGGTATCCGTTTCGGTCGACAGAGGCACAAAATGCCATGCCGTGTTCCGTGCCACTGTCGAGAATGTCTTCCTGGATTTCCGGAAGCACGTTTTCCAGATGCTGCAATGCCCGCGTTGAGACCTGCTGCGGATTCGTTCCTTCAATCGGTTGATAGTCCGTGTCGAACAGGTCGTCCAGGGTCAGCACATTTCGCGAGACAAGATCATGCATGGCGTTTTCTATTCTTGAAGCGCCGGATTGTGCCCAGTCCACTTCGCGGGCGTGGCTCTCGTGAATGGAGGCGAGCTTGCGACGCAGGGCTTGCTCGAAGGCCGGTTCGGGATCCTGGAAACAGCTGTGAAATCCGTTGTCCGATACGGCGACCAGTCTCGCGGTGACGTTGCCAAGTCCATTGAGCTCGAGTTGAACAGTGTCGTTTTGCTTCAGGGCAAGGTCACTGTTTGCCTTGAAGAGAAGGCCGCCCTCTGAAATGTCCAGAGTTTCGATCTGGCCTGTCACGGAGCCGTTTGCGACCGACCCGGAGATCTTGACCGGCAGACGATCGTGCTGCCGCCTGTTTCCGAGTCCCGTCTGCCGGATCATCATTGTGAACCGGTTCTGAAGCGATCGGCTGGCGGCACTCATCTGCGCACCGGATTCGCGGGCCAGTGTGCCCCCTTCTTCTGCCGAGACCGCGCTTTCGGTGATTATCTGTGCCTTGCGAACCACCTCCTGCGCAAAGTCAGCGGTCTTGTTTGCTTGTTCACCGATCAGATTGGTCGTGTTTACCTGGGAGCGCACCGCGTCTTCGACGGTGGCAAAACTCGGCCGGATTTTTCCGATTATGTCGATGATCCTGTTGACCGAACCCAGGCTGTGTTCCGCGGACAGGTTCAGCTTTTCAATATTGGAGACGATCTGCTCCGTTGCCGATTGTGTCTCGACAGACAGGGCCTTGACCTCGCTTGCGACCACGGAAAAACCTCTGCCTGCCTCTCCCGCACGGGCAGCTTCGATGGTTGCATTCAAGGCCAGCAGGTTTGTTTGTTTTGCGATGTCCGAGATAAGGCTGACAACATTTGCAATGTCATCAATAGCGCCCTTGAGTTCAAGTACGCCTTCATTGGCCTGATCTGCGATTTCACGCGCTTCATCAGCGAGTTGGTTGGAAACTCCGACCTGTGATCCGATCTCGCCGCTGGAGGCTGACAGTTCCCGGATGGATGTCGCCAGGTTGGAGGCGTTTTCATCTGCAACGGCCGATTGGTCTGAAAGCAATTGAGTATCGCTTCGGATTGCCTCAAGCGTATCCATTTGACCGACCAGCCGGTCCTGAACCTTGTCCGCGGCAATATTGATTGTCCTGGCTGCGACCTGGAGATCGTCTTCCAGACTATCAAGCACGAACTCAAGCTGATCTGACTTGTTCTGGTCCAGGGCTTGGCATGCATCGTCCGCCGGGGCTTGAGCCCCGGTTTCTTCCCCAGGGTTGGTGCTGGCGTCGGTCAGTTCGTCAAGCGTGGATTTCTTGCGCCGAAACAGATTCATTTGAGACCATGCTTTTCAAATCTCGGGAAATTGCGTTCAAGATCGCAGTTCATTCTAAAATCATGGTTAACAAATTCATTATTCCGGTTCTCCAGCTGTTTCCTCACGGAAGTCGGGAATGCCACTGGACCGGCGGAGGCTGGCCATGTTAAGCACCCGGCGATCAGGAATATGTAACCGGCCGCGGCCCATCCGCTGGGGTGGTGGCTGAAGGAATAGTGGATGAGCGATCATTTTAAACAGCAGGCAGCTGAGCGTGCAGCGGATGATGTGACCTCGGGAATGCGGCTTGGCATCGGAACCGGGTCGACGGCGGAATTCTTCGTGCACGCACTGGCGAAGCGTGTGGGAGAGGGACTGGACGTCATCGGTGTGCCGACGTCGGAAAGAACGCGGGAGCTGGCCTCCGGACTTGGTATCCGCCTGACGACGCTGGAAAATCTTCCGGAACTTGACCTGACGATCGACGGAGCGGATGAATTTGATGCCGGACTCGCTCTGATCAAGGGCGGTGGTGGCGCGCTGTTGCGTGAAAAGATCGTTGCGGCTGCATCAGGACAGATGACCGTGATCGCGGACAGCAGCAAGGAAGTGGCAATTCTTGGACAGTTTCCCTTGCCCATTGAGGTCGTCCCGTTCGGTCTGCAGGCCACAAGCAACGCTGTCTTGAGCGTATTCGACGACCTTGGCCTGCCGCAGAAACTGGAATTGAGAGGGGGCAGTGGGCAGCCCTTTGTCACTGACGGTGGCCATTACATCCTGGATGCGCATCTTGAGGCCATACCTCAGGCGCAATTTCTGGCTAACCGGCTCGTGGCGATACCGGGCGTTGTTGAACATGGTCTGTTCATCGGGCTTGCAACAAAAGCTTACGTGGCGGGCTCGGATGGGGTAAAGACCGTCTTGCCTGTCTGACTGTTTTGGATTTGGCCTCCGCAGAAATTTCCGGAGTGCCGCGTAGGAGTAGAAAAATGACACTTATGAAAGCACTTCCGCGGTCGGCCGTATTGGGTGCGGTAATGTCGGCCGTTGGAATTTTTACATCGGCGGCGATTGCACAGGACGCAATTTCCGAAAGCCATATGGCAGCGGCCAAGAACGTGGCCGAAGTCACAAAGGTTCTGGAGCCTTTCGACGAAATCCTGCCGATACTTGCCGAACAGACACGGACCGCATTCATTCAGGCGGAACCGACACGTGCCGAGGAAATCATCGAAATCACGCAGGACGTGGCGCTGCAGCTCGCGCCGACCCGGTCTGATCTGAACAAACTGGTTTATCAGGCCTGGGCAACCAATTTTACCGAAGAAGAGCTGAACCAGTTGGCTGAATTCTACACCACTGATCTTGGACAAAAGCTCACCAGCGCACTGCCGGCCGTGACACAGCTTTCCGTGGGTGCTGCCCGGGAATGGCAGGACAAGCTTTCCACTGACATGGTGACGATGGTCCAGCAGGAACTGCAAAAGAGAAACAAGGTTGAATAAACGTTCCGATAACGGGGACCACACAGAGAATTGAAGCTGGTATTCTGACCGGCGTTTGGGCCGCGGAAGCGGCCCAAACCGTTCCAATATCTGGTTTTCCTGGCATGGAACGCCAACGCTAGCTCAGATGACGGCTTGCACGGCGAATTACATCGCTTATGTGCGGGCAGGCTGGGAACCCGCCGGGTGTATGACGGGTGATTTCAAAAGAGGCACAAATGACCGACTACGACTACGACCTTTTTGTTATTGGCGGCGGATCGGGTGGCGTTAGGGCCGCACGCATTGCAGCAACACATGGCGCTCGTGTCGGGATTGCCGAAGAATACCGGTATGGCGGAACGTGTGTCATCCGGGGTTGCGTTCCCAAGAAACTGTTTGTCTACGCGTCAAAATTTTCCGAAGAATTTGAAGATGCGGAAGGTTTCGGCTGGTCCGTCGGGGAACGTGGTTTTTCCTGGGACAAACTGGTCGCGGCCAAGGATCAGGAAATTACGCGTCTTGAAGGCATCTACCGCCGTAACCTGGAGCGGACGAACGTGGAGGTCCACGATAGCCGGGCCGTGCTCGAGGATCCACATACCGTCCGCCTGCTGTCGACCGGCCAGACATTGACCGCAAGGTACATTCTGATCGCAGTTGGTGCGTCGCCCAATGTCGACAACAGCGTACCGGGCATGCAACACGTGATCACCTCCAACGAGGCCTTTCACATGACGGAGTTTCCGCGCAAGGTCATTGTTGCCGGTGGCGGTTACATTGCCGTTGAGTTCGCCGGTATTTTCAACGGTCTCGGGGCGGATACGACGCTGATTTATCGCGGTGAGGAAATCCTGCGCGGCTTCGATATGGATCTGAGAACCACAATTCGCCAGGAAATGGAGAAAAAGGGCATCAAGGTCATTTTGGGTGATGCGTTCTCCGCCATTGAGAAGGAAAGCGATGGGTCGCTGACCGGCAATACCAAGGGTGGCAAAAGCCTTGCCGCCGACCAGATCATGTTTGCCATCGGCCGGAATCCCCATACCAGCGATCTGGGATTGGAAAAGGCCGGTGTCGAGATTGATCGAATCGGAGCTATCAAGGTGAGTGCCGATTCTAGAACGAACATTGAGTCGATCTATGCGGTTGGTGATGTCACAAACCGTGCAAACCTGACCCCGGTTGCAATCCGTGAGGGGCACGCATTCGCCGACACGGTATTTGGCAACAATCCCTGGACGGTCGACCACAGCCTGATCGCCACGGCAGTCTTTTCCCAACCCGAGATGGGAACAGTGGGACTGACCCAGGAACAGGCGCTGGAACGCACACCAAACCTTGACATCTACAAATCCAGCTTCAGGCCGATGAAACACACCTTGTCCGGACGTGACGAGAAGATGCTCATGAAAATGATCGTCGATGCCGATACGCAAAAAGTGCTCGGCGTGCACGTTGTTGGTCCTGATGCGGGCGAACTTGCCCAGATTCTGGGTGTTACGCTCCAGATGGGTGCGACCAAGGCGGATTTCGACCGCACCATTGCCGTTCACCCGACAGCGGCCGAAGAACTTGTGACGATGCGTGAGCCGACAGAACAGCTGCGTGGCTGAAACCGGTCCGTGCAAATGCGGCCATTGCCGGCAAATCTCTGCGGATGGGATGCAGGCTTAGCCTGCCGCCTTGCTGTAGGTTTCCACGTGTCCGGCTTTATCGGGGGCAGAGGATTTGCATTCGTCTGCGTCCCGTGTCGGAATGTCGGAGAAAAACGTGAACTGGCTGCGGCCCATGGCTTTGGACCGGTAGAGAGCGGCGTCTGATCGGCTGACAAGCTGCTCCCCTTCGGAACCATCCTCGGGAGCGCAGGCGATCCCGATGCTGAGGCCGACGCTTACCGTGGTGCCGTCGCCACATGAAATGGGCTCCTGGGCGGAAGCAACGAGCGTACGGCATAGCGTCTGCAACTGCGTTTTTGCCGTTTCCTTGCGGTAGATCACCATGAACTCGTCACCACCGATCCGGCAGACGAGGCCCTGTCTGCCCACTGTTTCCTGCATCCGGTGCGCCACCACCCTTATGACTTCATCTCCCGCTGCATGCCCGAAGGTGTCGTTCACGGACTTGAATTTATCGAGGTCACAATGAAGAACGGCAAAGTGCTTTTCGGGAAGTTCCTTTACCGACGTATCCAGAACCCGATTGAACAGCAGTCTGTTTCCGAGGCCTGAAAGCGTGTCGTGGAGGGCGAGATATCTGTTTTGTTGCTCACTCACCTGAAGAGAGGTCGTCAGCAGGCCTATGCGCCAGGCAATCCCGAACGCAAGTGCGCCGAGCGCAACACTCAAGATGGCAATGACCGGGATGATCGTTGGCCAGATCGATGTGCTGGCAGATTCGCTTTCCCAGCGAAACGCACCCAGCGGGATGTCGGTCTGGTCCGAGACGGGATGGATGGGCCCATCATAGTCAGCGGAAACAGTGTCGATGAATGCAAAGGAAGTGAAGTCGAGTTGAGCGTTCAACTGCTTTTGTAGCGTTTCGTCGATGTAGAGCGCGGATAGCAGTATCGTCGGAGGTCCGTCTGGAAGCGTTGTGTGAAACTTGTCCGGAATGACCGGCATTGCGCCGAATATGGCGGGCTTGCCATCGATGCGGACATATCCCATCAACGCATAGTCCTTCGGATCAATATCAAGGAGCGAACGATACCCGAAGCCGCCTGGAACACGGACCCGGTTGCGCAGGTATTTCGCGGTCAGTTTTTGAACAATGATCTCGAGTTCGGGGGTCTCGTCCAGGGGCCGCTTGATGATGTGCGTATAGTCTTCGAAGGACTCCGCGAGGACCTTTTTGTCTCCGGAGATCAACATGATCTTGTCGTGCCTGTAGTCGGTCCAGAGCGTATCGAAGCTTTGCCGCGCAAAGGCAGGATTGAAGCCACGCACCAGGTTTTCGACCGATGTGTCGGATGACGTGATCCTGATTTGCTCCCGCACGATCGCGCGCAGTCGATCCGAGACGACACTTTGAAACAGTCGCTCTTCGTTGGCGATCGTCTGTTGCGTTGATGCCCGCGTGGCGATGAAACCGACAAACATCAGGGAAATCGACGTAACGGCGATCAGAAGACCGGCAAGCATGAACGCGAGACGCGAAATATGCTGTCTGGCAAGTTTTGGAGCTTGATCGCTATGCCTACGCCGGAATTCGCTCAAGTTGCAGTCTCTTTAGATACTACGGTTGGTTATGTGTTTCTTGCTTTTATCTCCGGGAATTTTAGATGTGAAGCCTTAACAGGGAGTTCTGATAGTAATTAATTCGACAAAATATTAGTAGTTACTAACGATATAACTTAAAAGTGAGCGATTTATTCATTGTGAAAAATAGCAGTGAATCGAATCGGGGCGAAAGAACTTCTACTTGCCCGATTGCACGCGAAAACCCGCAAGATTGTCGCCGTCTGTCTTTTTCAAATACCTGGGAACGGCAAATTCAACCACATTTCGTCCGTTTTCTTTTGCTCGGTAGAGAGCCATGTCTGCCGTCCGGATCAGGTCCTTGTCGTTCGTGCCGCATTCCGGTGCCGTTGCAATGCCGACGCTCACGCCGATCTGGACCGTCTCGCCGTTGCCGATTTCGATTGGCGCGGACATCTCGGTTCTGAGCTTGTTTGCCCGGTCTTCCAGTTCGTCGAGATTTGAATATTTCGTCATGAGGACAATGAATTCGTCCCCGCCGATCCGGCACACAACATCGTCATTGCCGAAATGGCTCTGAAATCGTTCGGCAACCCGGCAAAGGACCTTGTCTCCCACTTCGTGCCCGAAGGTGTCGTTGATAGGCTTGAACCGGTCCAGGTCGCATGCGAACAGGGCGAACCCCTTGTCGGGGAGATTGTCTATCGAAAATGCGAGGCGGTCGGAAAAGTGATGCCTGTTCGGCAGGCCGGTGAGCGCATCGTGATTGGCGAAGTGGTGGTTTTTCCGCTCGCTTTCTTCAAGTGATGTCGAGAGACGGCTGATTTTCGCGGCAATGGCAAAGGCGACAACTGCAATTATGGCCGTGATCAGAACAATGAGCGGCAACGCCATGAACCAGATGTGCAGGCCGGGTTTTTCATGATCCCACCGGAAGTATCCGAGCACCGAACCGTCAGCAGCCCAGACCAGATGATTTGTCGGATGTCTGCTCGCCGGTTCCCCGGCAAAGAACTGAAAATCACGATAGTTCAAGGCTTCGTTCAGTTCGGCGAGAAATTCATTGTCGAAATAGACTGCATTGATCAGGACTGCAGGATTGTTCTCAGTCCAGTTGACGCGACCTTCGTCCGGCAGGACAGGAACCGCGACAAGAAGAGCAGGCTGCCCGTCAATGATCGCGTATGCCGAATTTGACACATCGAGCAGGACGGATTGCGGTAAATACCAATCGGCAAGTCCCGTGCTTGCCTGGCGCGTGCGCGCGTCAAAGCTCTCGCGAGTCCGGTCGGCCAGATGCTTGATAATTGGATCGGCCGCAGTTGTCTCGGTGGGAAAGAGGGTGTTGTCTTCGATGGCCTGTGCGATCAGGCTGCCATCTGCGTTGACAATAAATGTTCGCTCGAGATCGAACTGCTCCCACAAATCTGTAACCAGGAGATCTTCGATGAAATCCCGGTTCAGCGGGTGTTGCAGCGCCGTAAAGGTCTCGTCCCACTGTGCCAGTCCGATCTGGTCGAGCGCAATGAGTTTCTGATACTGCTTCAAAGCCGTTGTGAAACGGAGTTTGTCGCCTTCGAGTGAACGCCTGTCCGCCTCGGACCAGGCAAGATGCGCGATGAAGGTCAGGGAGGCGGTGGAGAGCACGATCAGCATTGCCGCGAGCCCATAGATCCAGATCTTTATCTGTCTCCCCGTCGCCGCCCGGCTCCCGTCCGTGGTACCCGCAATGTCGCCGCTTTTCCTGTTCCAGAACAAAATAACCGCCCCGATGTAATCCGGTCCCTTAAATAGCAAAGGAAGCTTAACGCCGGGTGGTCGAGCGCGGGTGTGGTGCGAGATGTCAACTCAAACTGGCGAGAGCCTTAACGAAACGTTCTATCTCACTTTCCGTGTTGAACGCGTGCACCGATGCCCGGACCACGGCATCTAGTTCTCTGTGTGGCAGGTCGATCCGGGCCGACGATGCCGAACTCACGGACAAGTTGATCCTGGACCCGCCAAGCCGTGCTTTTGTTTGCAATGGAGTTTCGCCCGCCAGAGCGAAGGTGACTATTCCACCTTTGCGCGCTCCCTTGTCGTGCAGCGTGACGCCGGTCTGTCCGGACAGTTCTGATCTCAATTGAGCTGCGAGCGCGCAAATCCGGTTTCCGATCCGCTCCATTCCGAACCCGATTGCATAGGTCGTCGCGACGCCGAGCCCGATCTGGCCTGCCACGTATCGCTCCCAGGTCTCAAATCGCCGGGCATGCGGAACCAGGTCATAGGTGTTGTCGGCAGTCCAGTTCGCGGATTGCAGGTCGATGAAAGGTGGATCGAGCTGATCGAGCACATTGTCACTGACATACAAGAACCCGGTCCCCCTGGGGCCGCGCAGATATTTCCGTCCGGTGCCGGACAACATGTGACAGCCTATCTCGTGGACGTTCAGGGGAATTTGACCGGCCGACTGGCACGCATCCAGCAGATAAAGAACACCGGCGGCCTGTGCGATGTCTCCGACGTCTTCTGCCGGATTGATCAGACCCGAAAATGTCGGAATATGCGTCAGGGCAATCAGGCGTGTCTTCTTGCCGACAGCAGCTTTCAGGGCCGGAAGATCGATTTGTCCGCTGGCATCATCTTCCACGATATCGATCTCTATGCCTTTGCGCTGCTTCATTTGAAGAAAAGCAAGGTAGTTCGAGACATATTCGGATCTGCCGGTGACGATCCGGTCACCCTGTCGAAAATCGATTCCGTAAAAGGCCATGTTCCAGGCACGCGTCGCGTTTTCTATGTAGGCGATCGAATGCGGCTTGCAGCCGATGAGTGCTGCCAGGCTCGTATAAAAAGTGTCCATACGTGGCTTGCTTGCAGCCGCTGCCTCATAGCCCCCCAGTTGTGCTTCCAGGTCAAGATGCTGCTTCACGGCATCGAGAACCGGCTTGAGTGCCAGTCCTGTTCCGGCGTTGTTAAAGTGGATCAGCTGACTTACACCGGGGGTGTCTTCCCTCAGAACCGCAATATCCTGTTGGGAAAGGGATGGGACGATCATGACAAACCTCGGATGTGAATTTTGTTTGGTTATGGGATGCAGGCTCACGAAAGATATCGAGACGGCTCCCCAAGGAAAAAAGACCTGTACGCGATGACGATCACATATTTTGGATACGGCTCGCTCGTCAATCTTGACACCATTCCGGCTGACGCTGTGGCGACCCCTGGAACGCTGAAAGGGTGGGTCAGGGAATGGCGGGTCTGTGGCATGGGGCCGGACGGTCAGGGCCGCTGTGCACTCAGTGTTCGGGAAGATCCGGGAAACGAGATCAGGGGCGTGATGGTACGCGAGCCCCGGTCAGGTCTGAAGGAACTTGAGAAACGCGAGAAACGATACCGCAAGGTGGAAGAGGTCGGCGGATCTTTTCGCTGCGATGCTGAAAAGAAGAACGGCCCGGAAGACTTGTTTGTTTTTGTCGCAGCGCCGGATCACTACCGGTGGGGAACGGAAACACACCCGATCCTGCAAAGTTATCTTGATTGTGTTCTGGCCGGGTTCTACCGGTTTTGGGGAGAAGAGGGTGTTGCGCACTTTCTGGACACGACTGAAGGCTGGCATGTACCAGTGCTCAAGGACCGGCGAAATCCCGCCTATCCGAGAGCAGTTGCCTTGCCCGAGCAGGTTCTGAGTGTCCTTGACGAGGCGACCGCAAGGCACGGCCTCACATTTCTGGATATGCCGTGAGACCTGAACAGGGGACCGGATCTTGTCAGGCAATCAAGCCCTGCAGCAGGTAACCGACAAAATAGGCAATTGCCGCCGCCGAAAGGCCGATGCCGGTCGTTTCCATTCCTGACCAGACCCAGTTTTTGGTAGACCAGTGCGACTTGATCGAACCGATCAGGAAGAATGTAAGTGCCGTAAGTGCGGTCGTGTAGATTTCAGAGGCCCCAAGGCCCATCAGGAAGGGCAAAAGAGGCAGGCTGCCGCAAACGACAAACGCGGCAAAGGTTGCCAGAGCCGCTTTGAAAGGAGATCTGGTCGCTGCCGACAGTCCGTATTCGGATTGCATCATCGTTTCGATCCAGGTGGTCCTGTTGGATGTCACGAGACGCACGAGATCATCAAGGTCGCTGCCCTGATAGCCTTTGGACCTGAATATCTGCCTGATTTCTTCCTTTTCACCTTCCGGCGCGACGGCAATGTGTTTTTCTTCAATGGCCATCAGCCGGGCGTAATCCTCCGTTTCGGACTTTGAGCCGCTGTAATTTGCAGCCGCCATGGAAAACCCGTCTGCAAGAAGGTTTGCAACACCCAGTATCAGGATGATTTTCGGTGAAAGCGCAGCGCCCACAGCACCCGCGACGATCGCAAAGGTCGTGACCGCGCCATCGATACCACCGTATATCCAGTCCCGCAGATAACTCGCGGTCGGCTTGACAGCGAGTCTTGAAGCGATGTCGTCAGGCCTGTGGCTGTGCTCCAGTCTAGGAGTTGGCATGGGTCTGTCCTATTCTTGTGCTACGTTAGGGTGATCAGTAAGGCCCGGCCGTGCCATGATCCGTGTCAAGGCAGGGTTTCCGCGACAAGCGGTCAGGAATCGGTCTTCTACGGTTCACCGCAATTTTGGCAGAATCCCCTGTGGCATAACGGACCAACCGCGTGTATAACGCCGCACGTTTGCTTTAACCCGGCAAATGGAAACGAATGAAAATGTCGCGGACTGCGCATTCAGGTTTGAATGATGTCGCGAGTCCAGTAGGAGTAGAATAAATGGCGGACAAGTGGAGCCCGGATTCTTGGAGATCTAAACCGATCTTGCAGGTTCCGGAATACCCGGATCAAGAGGCTTTGGCGAGTGTTGAACAGCGCCTGTCGACTTATCCGCCTCTGGTTTTTGCAGGTGAGGCGCGTGCGCTGAAACAACAGTTGGCCGACGTCGCCGCGGGCAACGGTTTCCTTCTGCAGGGAGGCGATTGCGCCGAGAGCTTCGCCGAACATCATCCGGATCACATCAGGGACTTTTTCCGCGTCTTCCTGCAAATGGCCGTCGTGTTGACCTATGCAGCGAGCCAGCCGGTGGTGAAAGTCGGGCGTATTGCGGGTCAATTTGCAAAACCGCGGTCCTCGAACATCGAAAAGAAAGACGATGTCGAGCTGCCGAGTTACCGTGGCGACATCATCAACGACATCGATTTCAATTCCGGCAGCCGGATACCAGATCCGAGCCGCATGGCTATGGCCTATCGCCAGTCTGCGGCAACGCTGAACCTTCTGCGTGCGTTCGCGCAGGGCGGTTTCGCGAACCTTGATCAGGTACACCAGTGGATGCTGGGCTTCATTACCGACAGCCCGCAGGGGCATCGTTACAAGGAACTCGCGGACAGGATTACCGAGTCGCTTGCATTCATGCGCGCCTGTGGCATCAAGTCCGATAACGTGCCGCAGATGCGCGGAACGGATTTCTTCACCAGCCATGAAGCATTGCTTCTGGGGTATGAAGAAGCGCTGACACGCGTTGATTCCACTTCCGGCGACTGGTACGCGACTTCGGGACACATGATCTGGATCGGTGACCGGACACGCCAGCCGGACCATGCTCACGTGGAATTCTTCCGCGGTGTCAAGAACCCGATCGGCTTGAAGTGCGGACCATCCCTGACACCTGACGGACTGCTTGAACTGGTCGACATCCTTAATCCGGACAACGAACCGGGTCGCCTGACCCTGATCGCGCGCTTTGGTGCCGACAAGGTGTTCGATCACTTGCCGCAACTCGTGCGGGCGGTTGAGCGTGAAGGCAAGTCCGTTATCTGGTCCTGTGATCCGATGCACGGCAACACAATCACTGCCGGGGGCTACAAGACGCGTCCGTTCGATCGCATCCTGAAGGAAGTCGAAGCGTTTTTTGCCGTGCACCGCGCCGAGGGAACCCATGCAGGCGGCGTGCATGTGGAGATGACAGGTCGCAACGTGACGGAGTGTACCGGAGGCGCCCGTGCGTTGACTGCCGAGCAGCTTGGCGACCGCTACCATACGTATTGCGATCCGCGCCTGAATGCCGATCAGGCCCTTGAACTTGCGTTTCTCATCGCGGAAAATCTCAAGAAGGAGCGCGATGGCCGGAAGGCAGAGCCAATGGCTGCCAGCGCGTAACGACCGGCGTTGCTTACTTAACGTTAACCTAAAGGGCGGCTTGAACCGCCCTTTTTGGTATTTTTGACAATTTTTACGAAAATTGCAGCGGGACGGTAAGTCTCGTTTAACGCTCGCTCCCCATACCTGTGAACAAGAAAGGCTCGCTTGGAGGAGATGGGACATTGCGTGAGAAGTGGGATCTGTCCAGGGCTTCCTGCCTGATTGCGGAAGACAATCCTCATATGCGCACCATTTTGCGCTCGGTATTGACCGGATTCGGTATCCGATCGGTTTTTGAGGCAAGCGATGGCGCCGAAGCACTCGAACTTGTTGTCGACAGGAAGCCTGATGTCGTTCTGCTCGACTGGGTGATGAATCCGTTTGGTGGAAGCGAATTCCTGAGAATCCTGCGAGGCGACCGGGATCTCGTGATTTCGACGATGCCTGTTCTGGTCATCACGGCTCATGCCAAGCGCGCAACAATCCTGGAGGCGATCGGAATTGGTATCCATGGTTTCATTGCCAAACCGATCGCGCCCGCAATTCTTTACCGGCATATTGGTGAGATCCTGGAACGCCAGGAAATGCATGGGCGCTCGAAAGGCATCATGGGGCCAGGCTTCCAGAAGCCGGCGCGCAAGCTCAACATAACAGACATATCGAATTTGGCCCCGGAATCCCAACCCGACGACGAAGCGGGGCTCGCACTGCTCTGACGTGCCAGGGGCCGCCTTCGCGTGCGCCCGGGAGGTTTCCGAAGCGGTCCTCCCGAAGATGGTTTGGGACGAACGGAAACAAAAAATTGGGCGGCGGGCAGCAAGTCCGCTGGCATGACGAAAATCATTTCCCACCACCGGCAGGCTTTGAACCCGTGAATTGTTGCATGCTATGGACGGAACGCACTGTTGCAGCATATTCGCTCAGGGTCCCAGATGATCATCACACGTCGCAACGCACTTAAACTGGGTATCACGGCTTTTCTGACAAGCCTCGCGAGCAACGCAACTGCGCGTAAACTGACCGGTACCAAAGTGGTCGTGATAGGCGCGGGCCTTGCGGGACTTGCGGCGGCAAAACAACTGCAGGAGCGGGGTGCCGAAGTCATTGTGCTGGAGGCCGGCGATTATGTGGGCGGCCGCATCCGCACCGACATGTCCCTGGGCGCTCCATTTGAATTCGGGGCCGGGTGGATACATGGGCCAAGCCAACATAATCCGGTAAAACAACTTGCTGATGCCCTTGATGTCGGCACTTTCGTAACGGACGACGACAACCTCGAGGTGTTCGACCTGTCTGGACGACCGCTGACCGATGCAGAATACGTTCGCCTCGATGACATGTACGATCATCTGGAAACGGTGCTTTATTCTCCAGCTCGCTCGGAAACGCGCAGTGTCCATGATCTGCTCCGGGAGATCGAACCTGATATCCTGACTGACCCACTTGGGATTTGGGCCCTTTCGACGTTTTTCGAATTCGATATCGGCGCCGGGATTGAAGACATTTCTGCGCGAAACGGCTTTGCATCGGATACGTTTGATGGTGCGGATGTAATTTTGACCGAAGGTTATGACCAGGTTTTCGCGCCGCTGGCGGCTGACCTGGATATTCGCCTGAACACGCCGGTCTCGCGCGTTTACCACGATAGAAACGGGGTTGAGATTGACGGGCTGCAGGCAGATTACGTTGTTTGTGCGGTGCCGCTGGGCATTTTGAAAACAGGCGACATTGTTTTCGAACCCTCTCTGCCGGAAGACGTTCAGAAGTCGATCGACCGGATCGGTTTTGGTAGTGTCACGAAAATTGCTCTGAAGTTTGAAACGCCGTTCTGGGATACCGAAACCCAGTATTTCGGGGTTATGACAGAGCCCAGGGGACGTTGGAACTATTGGCTGAACTACCGAACGTTCAGTGACGAGAATATCCTGCTTGGTTTGTCATTCGGCAGGTATGCTCCAATTGCCGACAATATGAGCAAGGAGGTCATGACCAGGGACGCGCTGGCGGTCCTTCGCTCGGTTTGGGGCGATGAAGTTACTTCACCGCAATCGGTGCTCACCACCCACTGGTCAAAGGAACCACATTTTCTCGGCGCCTATTCCTTCCCGCGAACGGGTGGCTCTGTTGCAGACTTCACAAGGTTGGAAGCCCCGATTTCAGGTCGATTGTTCATGGCGGGTGAGCACACGAATTTTGACTATCACGGCACGACGCACGGAGCCTTGATGTCAGGTCGCAGGGCCGCAAGCGACATATTGAAAGCCTGATTCAGGACCATCCATTTCGCTGACGGGTGCTCGTTCGGGACGGAGACAGCTACACGCAACAGCGTTGTTCTCGTGTTTTACGCCGTGTCCGGCAGAAATACCCTCGGGTGGATAGGGCAATCTGGCTTTGTTTCCGGGCTTGTTGCCTTGTATTCGATCGGGCCTGACCGGTCCGAAACGGGCACAATACGATTTGAGTGATTGCAACCTTTTGATCTTGCGGCTACATCAGGGACAATGACTCTTCCTGGTGCTGCTTCCATGATTTCCGATCACTTCAGACTGGCTGTTGCACAGCTCAACCCGACAGTCGGCGACGTCGCAGGCAACGCGGACCTCGTCCGCAAGGCGCGCCGGAAAGCTGCTGAAGAGGGGGCCGATCTGGTCCTCTCATCAGAATTGGTTCTCGCCGGATATCTGCCGGAAGATCTCGTGTTGAAGCGCGCTTTCGTTCGCCGGTGCATGGATGCTGCCGAGGAACTTGCCCGTGAGACCGCTGATGGCGGTCCAGCGCTGGTCATCGGTACCCCGTGGCGGGGGAGTGACGAGAAGGTCTACAATGCCGTCGTCCTGCTGGACGCGGGCGAGGTTAGAGCCGTTCGATACAAGTACGATCTCCCGAATTACAGTGTCTTTGATGAAAAACGGGTCTTTGAGTCAGGACCGCTTCCAGGGCCCGTTGATTTTCGAGGTGTCCGGATAGGTCTGCCGATCTGTGAGGACATCTGGAACGACGAGGTATGCGAGTGCCTCGAGGAAACCGGAGCAGAGCTGCTGCTGGTGCCCAATGGGTCTCCCTACTGGGAAAATCGTGCTGAAGAACGGCTGCAGGTGGTGGTGTCGCGCGTTGTGCAAACCGGCTTGCCGCTGGTTTACTGCAACCAGCTCGGCGGGCAGGACGAACTCGTATTTGACGGCGGATCCTTCGCCCTCCAGGGAGATCGCGCGCTTGCCTTCCAGATGCCCCAGTTCGAGACCGCTCTCGGCATCAGTGACTGGAAGCGCGACGGAGAAACCTGGATCTGCGAGCAGGGGGAGACCGTCAAGCTTCCTGATCTTGATGAAGCCAACTGGCGCGCCTGTGTTCTCGGGCTCGGCGACTATGTCAAGAAGAACGGTTTCCCTGGCGTGGTGCTCGGACTGTCCGGCGGCATCGATTCCGCGATCTGTGCGGCCATGGCGGTCGACGCTCTCGGGCCTGACAAGGTGCACGCGATCATGTTGCCCTACCGCTATACGTCGGAAGACAGCATCAAGGACGCAGCCGAGTGCGCTGCGGCACTCGGAATTCGTTACGATACGGTTCCGATATCAGAACCGGTCGAGGGCTTCAGGTCGACGTTGAGCGGATTGTTCGAAGGGACGAACGAGGACACGACGGAAGAAAATCTTCAGTCGCGTGCCCGGGGCGTCATCTTGATGGCCGTTTCCAACAAGTTCGGGCACATGGTCATGACGACCGGCAACAAGTCGGAGATGTCGGTCGGTTATGCAACGCTGTATGGCGACATGAACGGCGGTTACAATCCGATCAAGGATCTTTACAAAACACAGGTGTATCACCTTGCCGCCTGGCGCAACGAAAACATGCCGGCAGGCATGCTCGGCCCTGGGGGGGAGGTAATTCCGTCCAACATCATCACCAAGGTTCCCACGGCGGAGCTCCGGGAAAACCAGACCGATCAGGATTCCCTGCCGCCATATGATGTGCTTGACGATATTCTCGAGTGTCTCGTTGAAGAGGAAATGTCCGTCAGCGAAATCGAAAAGCGCGGTCATGACAGGGCTTTGATTCACAGGATCGAGCATTTGCTCTATATTGCCGAATACAAACGGCGACAGGCACCTCCGGGTGTCAAGATTACTGAACGAAATTTCGGCAAGGATCGCCGCTATCCCATCACAAATCGGTTCCGGGACCGCAGCTGAACTAATCCGGAGCCGACATCCTTCCCTTGAGGTCCGTTACGGGCCATCGGCTTCGTGCATATGACCTACTTTACTTTCCTGCGCGACAATGCGCGCTGGCTGTCGGCCAGCTACTTGTTGACGACGTTTTCCGGTTTCGGACAGACGTTTTTCATTTCGTTGTCGGCCGGGGATCTGCGGGCAGAATTCGGGTTGAGCCACGGTGATCTCGGTCTGCTTTACATGGTGGCGACGCTCGGCAGTGCGCTAACCCTGCCATATGTCGGAAAGAGCCTTGATCATTATCCGGTGCAGAAGATCGCAATGGCAGTGATGGCCGGGTTTGCATTGTTCTGCCTCGCCCTGGCACACGCATTTGCAGTCTGGATGGTTGCGTTTGCCTTTTACGGTCTGCGTCTGTGCGGGCAGGGCATGATGACACATACCTCGGTGACCGCAGCCGGACGGTGGTTTTCTGCGCAACGGGGCAGGGCGGTCTCGATTTCAATGCTCGGGTTTCCGACCGCTGAAGCGCTGTTTCCGCTCTGCTTCGTCATTCTGAGCGGAACTATCGGCTGGCGCGGCGCCTGGACCGTTTCGTCGCTGGTGCTGATCCTTGTCGCCATGCCCGTACTTTTCGTACTTCTGGCAAAGGACCGGATACCCTCGACGGCAGAGGTCGCTGCCGCAAAGGCCGAGGGCCGGCAGTGGACACGCGCAGAGGTGCTCCGGGATCCTCGCTTCTGGCTGGTGTCCTGCGGTGTCAATGCGCCTGCCTTTATCGGCACCGCGGTCCTGTTCCACCAGGTGTATCTCGTTGAACTGCGTGGCTGGTCTCTGGAAGTTTTTGCAAGCGCGTTTCTTCTCATGGCAAGCGGCGTCGTCATTGCATCGCTCATTATCGGACCACTGATCGACAGGTTCTCGGCGAGACAGTTGCTTCCCTATACGCTGATGCCTTTGTGCGTTGCCTGTTTCGTTCTGGCAAATGTCGACGCACAGATTGCCGCATTCGTGTTTCTGGGACTGGTCGGGATAGGAAACGGCTTCAATGGCACACTTGTCGGCGCTTTCTGGCCGGAAGTTTATGGCACGCGTCATATGGGAGCGATACGCGCTGTCGCTTTTTCGATCATGGTCTTTGCCTCCGCAGCCGGGCCCGGACTCGTCGGCTGGCTGATCGACATCGGCGTCTCGTTCGATGCGCAGGTGACGGCAATGGGGATTTACTGTCTCGTTTTCGCCGCTGTTCTGGCATTGGCCGCGCGCGCCTACCGGTCGGATCAACATAGTTGAATTTGGCGGCAGTTTTGGGTTGCCGCGCGTCCCGCCAGCGGCTAACTGAAGCCTCATGACCGTAACTGTTCGCTTTGCGCCGTCGCCGACCGGCCACATTCATATCGGCAACAGCCGTCCTGCACTCTTCAACTGGCTCTTTTCCAGGAAAGAAGGCGGGCGTTTCGTTCTGCGTTTCGATGATACCGATCTGGAGCGCTCGAAGCAGGAATATGCAGAATCGATCGAGAAGGATCTTCGGTGGCTCGGCATTATTCCGGATTTTATCGAGCGTCAGTCCCGTCGCGTTGCGAGCTACGACGTGGCCTCTCAAAAACTGAAAGATGCGGGTCTGCTCTATCCCTGTTACGAAACACCGGAAGAACTGGATCGGCGCAGGTCGCGACAGCGTTCGCTCGGCAGACCTCCTGTCTATGACCGGGCGGGTTTGAAGCAAACAGCGGAGGAGAGGGCGGCATTCGAGGCCGAAGGCCGTAGGCCGCACTGGCGCTTCATTCTGCCCAATCACGACGCGGATCCGTTTGAGACGAAGCGCACCGATGTCACCTGGAACGATCTTTGCCGGGGAGAGCAGTCCGTTGATCTGTCTTCAATGTCCGATCCGGTCCTGATCCGGGCGGATGGAACCTATCTGTATACCCTGCCGTCGATTGTCGACGACATCGACATGGGGATCACCCATGTCATCCGTGGTGAAGATCACGTGGCAAACACCGGCGTGCAAATCGCCATCTTCGAAGCGCTGGGCGCTGCTGCCCCGATATTCGGTCACCACAATCTTCTGACCACTCGAGATGGTGAAGGGCTCTCCAAACGCAAGGGCGCCTTGTCAATTGGATCGCTTCGCGAAGCAGGTCTGGAACCGATGTCCGTTGCCTCGCTCGCCGTTCTGACAGGCACAAGTCAGGCCGTCGAACCTGTGCAGGACATGGATGCGCTGATCGGAAAATTCGATCTTGCGAGCATATCGAGATCGTCTGCGAAGTTTGATCCCGAGGAACTCAAGAATCTGAACGCTCGCCTGGTTCATGAGTTGCCCTATGAAGCTGTTAGCGATCGACTGGCCGACCTGGGCATCGAAGCAGGCGCGGATTTTTGGGAAACGGTCCGCGGTAACTGCGAAACGGTAAACGATGCTGCGGATTTCTGGCAGATCGTGACGGGGCCGGTCGTTTCGCGGATCGAAGACGAAGACCGTGAATTTGTCGCCAAAACTCGCAATTTCCTTCCGGATGGGGAGATAACGCCCGAAACGTGGAGTGCGTGGACATCGGCACTGAAATCGGAAACGGGACGCAAGGGGCGCGGTCTCTTCATGCCGCTCCGGCGGGTGCTCACCGGAATGGATCATGGACCGGATATGAAGGCGATGCTGCCCCTTATTGGGCGACGAAATATTCTGGACCGACTACCCTGACCGGGGAGGAACGTTCCGGAGCCGGCCGGAATCCCGGATCGTCAGTCTTGAAGACCGGCGAAGCTGCAACGGTCTCAACCGATCCCTCTTCCGTCTGCGTGCGAAGCGAAAGCAGGGGGAAGCCATCCTGCAATACATTGTCCGACGTCGAATTGTCGGTGACGGCTCCGGAGGAGTTCTGGTCCAATGCCAGGACAGCCGTCACATCGAACCCTTTTTCAATGTTGAAAAGGGTGCCGGGGTCTTCATAGGGCGGCAACTGGGTCTTGTTGAGCGGCAGTCTTGAGAGCGGTGAGGCAGCCGGTGTTGCCTCTTCAAAGGTGGTGCCCGATGCCGGCTGCCGGTCGCGTTGCGGAAGCCCGCTGCTGATATCGGAAAAGAAGACCCGGTTTTCCGATGACGTGCCTACTTCAGACCATGCAGACCGGTTTTTCGATTTCTTTGAGAGGCGGCAGCTGCAGCCTTCGACGAATTCGGCCTTGTAGCGAAACGCGAACGGTTGATCGGCATAAGGAACTCCGGCCAGAGACATCATCTCGGACTGGTCGCCGCCTGGGTTGCGATAAACATAAAGTTCGGTTGGAGCCGCCGGACATATTTCCGAACAGCGTGCCTCGTCATTTGCGAACTGGCTTCTCCCGGTCGAAAAGCTGACGGGAAAATAATATCCGTCGCAGGTGCGCACGCAAAGTGTCCGGAACGCCCCTCCGGCTGGCAGCCGCAACGGGCTCGCACCGGTGTTGCGCGTGGATCTGACGGACGCGATTTCCCGGTCACCGGTCTTGGCTGCCACCTCTTCGACCCTGGGCTCGGAATTGAACAGACGGGCGAAAAACGACTTCTGCTTTTCGCCGTTTACCGGCTTTTCCACCCTTGCCTGACGTGATCTGGCCGGGGCATTGCAGTTTTGTTTCTCAAGCGCAGCTCGAACCTGCCGCACTTTTCTCGTATTCTTTGAGGATGTGCCACCCGATCTCGCCAATTGTCGTTCGATCGCGGCCAGATTTGAATTCATGCGTTTGATCTTGCCGTTGAGATCTCTGCACTTTGCCGAATTTGTATTTGAGCAACCGAAATGCCGCGCATCGCGTGTTGCAGCCGTAATAGCTTTTTGCTGTTGCCTTTTGGCGGAGGACCACTTTCGAGCTGCCGGCGTTTGGGATCCGGAAGCTGATTCCAGTTTTCGCAATTCGGATTTCAATGCGGAGCAGCTTGCCGAATAGGCAGCGTCAATCGGCAGCACAATTGCTGCAACCAAGCAAAAGGCTTGAGAAAATATGACTGACTTGGCTTTTTTTCGAAGCCTCATCGCTCATCCCCTGCAACGCTGTCCCCGCGCCGAACCGTCAACAACGGTCGGTCAAGTATCCCTCTTGCATCCCACAATAGCAACGAAAGCTCTCACGTTCGGTTAATGCGCCGGGGCATCGCGGAGAATTGCCTATTCGATATCGCGCTCGCGAGCGGCTTGATGCAGCCGGTTGAAAATCTCGTTCAGCAACTCTTGCTGCCCAGGGGTAAGAGCAGCTTGCAGCCCTTCCGAATAAGCCAGGGCCTTTGGAATGATATCCTCGTAGACGGCGATACCCGTCTCCGTCAGCCTGAGGGTTTGTTCACGCATGTCGTCAGGGTTTTTGTCCCGTGCCACAAATCCGCGCTTTTCCAGCGCTGCAACCGCGCGGCTAACCTTTGTCTTGTGCATCGAGGTCGAGGAGCTGACATCGCGCGCCGTGACGACTTCATATTCGCCAAGCGTTGCTATCACTCGCCATTCGGGGATGCCGATGCCATATTTTTCAGCGTAGATCTTTGAAAATGACCGGCTTACCGTCTCTGCGAGATGACTGAGCTGATACGGCAGGAAGCAGTTCAGCTTCAGGACTGGCCTGTCCTTGGTTTCGCTGGATTCCGATACAGTAGTTGGTGTGTCGTTTTCTGACATGAGGTTTTGCTGCCTTCAGGACGTCCTTCCGCCAAAACGTATTGGCGGCAACGAATGCCGTTTTCCGGCCATTTTGTATCACTAGAGCCTTGTTAGTGAATACGGAGCTGCTCGACCCGGTTTTCCGGATTGCCGGTTGGGTGCGGGGAGTGCAGCGATGCAGTTGACCGCAAGCAGGGCACAACGACGTCCGCAGGCGTGATTACCGTGCCTTCGGTGGGACAATTCAGCCCTTCTCTGTCGTTGTGGTGCTTGCCAGGTACCCTGCATCGTGAAGCGCTTCGCGCCTCGGAATTCAGCCGAATTGGTTTCATCAAGTGAATCCGTGTTCTCAAAAAAAGCTCTGGCAAGTATAGCCATTCGAAATGTTCGCGAAAGACAGTGACAGCTACTTCGCAAACGTGCGGGAAGAGAAAGCAATTTTGACAGAGAGCTTGAGCCTTTGAAGTCGTGAAGTGATGTAAATTGCGGACCTATCTGTTGATAACGAGGCAATATTCAAGGATTTGGTGCGTGAAAAATTGCGAATCAGAGACGGAAACTGAGACGCTAAGGTCAACAGGAAGTTGGTGTATGGCAAGTCGAATGGTCCTGGAAGTCAAACAGATAGCTGGCATGAAAGCGAGGCCGCAATGACAAGCGATTCCAACAACGCCGAGGTCGTCCCCGGAGCAAATGCAAGGCTCGAGGAACTTGGTCGCGGTTGTTATGCTTTCAGTGCTGACGGATGTTCCAATACCGGTGTGATCATCGGTGAGCGGGGTGTCCTGATCGTCGATGCCCAGGCGACACCCGACCTTGCTGCAATCGTTCTTCAGAAAATCAGAGATATAACGGACAAACCCGTAAAACAGGTTTTGCTGACCCACTTTCACGCCGACAGCACGCTTGGCGCAAGTGCATTTGAAGCCGGCGAAATAGTGGCATCCGACTTGACCCGGCGCATGATGGACACCCGGGGCGCAGAGGAGATCCTGGTATCGCTGGATCGGCAACCCGCCCTGTTTTCCACGTTGCCTGCTGGCATGACAGTCAGCCTGCCGAGCATGACCGTCGCGTCGTCCATGTCGATCGATCTCGGAAGGCTCGATGTACGGGTGATGCATCTGGGGCGTGGCCATACGATGGGAGATCTTGTCGTTTGGGTACCGAAAACAGGTGTGCTTTATGCAGGCGATCTCGTTCAATCCAACGCTGCACCATATTGCGGCGACGCGCATCTTGCCGATTGGCCGAGAGCGCTCGACAGGATCATGGCCTTCCGGCCAACGTCGCTGATGCCAGGTCGCGGTCGGTCGGCAAAAGACGTGGCGGCTGTAGCTCAGGCAATCGAAAACACGCGCGACTTCGTAACAACACTGCGGGACGCGGCATCTGCATGCGTTGAGCAAAGCCTGGGCATCAAGGACACGTTTGCCGCCGTCAAGGACACGCTGGAACCGCAATTCGGATCCAGAGCTGATTTTGAATTGTCCCTGCCGTTCAATGTCGCGCGCGCCTATGACGAAGCCCTGGGCCTCGATCAGCCGCAAATCTGGTCACGCGAACGCTGCGCCGATCTTCAGGACGCCCTTGAAGGTTTTGTCGAGACATCACGGAGCGTTGCCGAGATCAGTCCGCAGCCAGTCGAGGAAGTCGTTGAGAGCGAAACGGATGTGAGCGAACTCGTTTCCGACAATGATTTTGCGGCCTCATTGTTGGACGGCCCGGGGGCAGAGGAACCCGGCGACGAAGAAATCCTCGATTTGTCCGCGGACGATATTGTCGAAACTGCAGACGAAGACCAGGATTTCGAGAACACGCTGACAGATCAAGGTGAATTTGAAGAGCCTAAAGTACTGCTGGAAGGTGTCCGGTAGCCCGAACAACCGCGACGGATCATGTCCGGGAGCAGCTTTGCGAATTGCGCGCGCCGAACGGCGCGCGTTTTGTTTGTGCAGAAGTCCTCAGGTTGCTTGATCAACCGGGCGCGATCCCCACATGTCAGGAAATTCAGCACTTGGAGGTTCTTTGATGCGTTTTCTCAATGCCGCAGCACTTGCGCTGGCCGCTTGCGTTCTAGGAGCTGGCACAGCGTTGTCGGCTGACGAGCCCGACCTGATTTTCAAGAAATCTACCGTTTGGAAACTTCTCACGCCCGATCACAAGCTGGCAACCTACGCGATCGACGATCCGCTTGTGGAGGGTGTTTCCTGTCACTTTACCGTCCCGGAAAAGGGCGGTGTTTCCGGATGGCTCGGTGTGGCGGAGGAGGTTTCTGACGTTTCTCTGGCCTGTCGTCAGGTCGGTCCGGTGACAATCAAGGAAGAGTTCGAGCAGGGCGAGGAAATGTTCCGCCAGCGTCGCTCGCTCGTGTTCAAGAAAATGCGCATCGTGCGTGGATGTGATGCCAAGCGGAATGTGCTGGTTTATCTGGTTTATTCGGACAAGTTGATTGAGGGCAGCCCGAAGAATTCAACGTCGACCGTTCCGCTCATGCCCTGGGGCGACAAGGAGCCGCCAAAATGCGGTGACTACGTGACGGACTGATCTGAACTGATTTGAAAAGATCTCGGCGTGCGTTGACTAGCCTGCGTCGAGCGTTTCCAGGTGCTTTGCGACCGGGATCTCCGCATCGGCACAGAAATGCTTGTAAAGCATGGCCATAACGTCTTTTACGGGCTCGCTGGCCAAACGATAATAGATGGTCGTTCCTTCGCGACGGGTCGACACGAGCCCCTGGGCGCGCAGCAAGGCAAGCTGCTGAGAAACGGTCGGCATGCGCATGCCGGTTACCTCGGCAAGTTCACTTACGCAGCGTTCTTCTTCCAGGACAAGGCACATCAAGAGCAGACGCGGTGCTGACGCCATCATCTTTAAAAAGTCAGCCGCGGATTCTGCTTTATCTTCAAGAGATTTATAGTCCATAATCCAACTCTGCCAAACACCGGGGAAAACTTCAAGATTGTGAGCAGGTCACATCTTGAAATTTGCAAGTTCTTTTATAACCGGCCCGCCACTGTGACAATGATGTTTCCATTGCCGCACCCCGTGCCGGTCACGAGACACATGCTTTTCTGCTGCATTTCGCTGCCGAAAGCCTTGGTACCGTCTGTGATCGCAATGATCGCGGCAAACGGACCACCGAGAATAAGGGCTAGAAAAAGGACGACAAAAAGGCGGTTCAACATGGGTGTCTCCTGATGACAATCTTTAGCGACTGTCCGGAGAGTATGTGGACCGGATTGAACCCATCCTGAGTGTCGTATTCAGCGTCCGTTCAGATTACTTAACGGTTCTGAAAGCTTATAAATTACAAAGCTTTATGTTCTTACAAGTTGTCTGTCATCGCTCTGCGAAGGGCTTTCAGGAGCACATCGTCCCTGTCGTAGATATCTTTCCGGAAATGCGTTGATCCGTCCTTGTTCATCCAGGCGGTCAGATAGGTCAGGTGAACTTCGACCGGTACACGGGGCTTTATGACGGTGCGTTTACCGCTGTCGCGGATCTGTTCCCAGTGGCCAGCCGTTGAATTGTTGTCAGCCAGAAGAATGTCTGCCAGCGCGAACGGGTTCGATGCGCGGATGCAGCCGTGGCTATAGGCACGTTCCGCGCGTGAGAACAGCGATTTGGACGGAGTGTCGTGAATGTAGATGTTGAATTCGTTCGGGAACATGAACTTGATCCGGCCGAGTGCATTGCCGTCACCCGGGTCCTGGCGCAGTCGGAAGGGAAAATTACCTCCCGAATAGCTGTTCCAGGCGACCCGTGTGGGGGCGATTTCACTGTCGTCCTGGAAAACCCGGATTTTCTTGCTGCTGAGCGCTGACGGGTTCTGTTTCAGTTTTGGGAGGTATTCCTTGGTCGCGATTGAATAGGGCACGTTCCAGAACGGATTGATTTCCACATATTCCAGTTGGTCTGAAAAAACCGGCGTTGCATGATAGGGCTTTCCGACAACAACACGCGTTGTATGGACCGTCTTGCCGTCGCGAACGACCTTGAGGTTCTGGTCGGCAAGATTGACGAAAACATAGAAATCACCGAGATCGTCCCGCATCCATCGTCGGCGTTCCATGTTGAGTTCCATCTGGATGAGCTTGTCCTGAATTGGAACATTCAGGCGGGCAAGCGTGTTTTTGCCGATGACACCATCGGTCGCCAGTCCGTGGTGGTCCTGGAAGGTCTTTACCGCCTCAACCAGGTCTCCATCATAGATGTCTCCTGAATGGTTGGAGGCGATCTGAATATCTTCTTCGATCAGTCGCTCGCGCAGGAACGGGATCCTGGCGTCCGTCATTCCGGGTTTCAGGACGTCGCCGTCCGGTACGGACGTGAAACCGCCAGCCTCCGCCTTTTCCCTGTACTGCGCGAGCCTGCGTTTCAGCCTGGCGTAGTTGTCGGACTGGGGCGGAAGGCTGTCGAGGAACGCGCTGAAATCGACAGCCTGCTCCGCGTTTTCGAAAAACGATTTCGGCTCCGGTCGGTCGGGGAAGAGGTTCAGGGCCTTGTTGATTTTGTTCGGCTGCACACGCCCTGACGACAGATGCGTTGCGTAGCGCAGGAACTGACGCGAAAGTTCAAGGTCGAACCGGGCCCATTCCTCGGGCGTTTTTGCTGTTTCGGTCTGCTGGGCCAGTTCAAGCGGGCCGTAGTTATTGGGATTGAGCGCATGTTCATTTGCACCGGCCATTGCGGCAATTGCCAGGTGCGCGTCCTCTTTGACACCTGTCTGGTCGAACCAGACCGGTGCAAAGACACGATGTTCGTAATACTGCTGCAGGCCGGTCGGGAGATCAGCCGGCATCGCATTCTGGATGGCGATCGCGATCGGAGTTTGCGGCTCTGTCGCTGCAAGGTCTGCTCCTGGTGGCGCGTCTGTCTGGCTCGCCGCCGTTTGAGCCAAAACCGCTGCAGGCGTTGTGAAAACGAAAAAGGCGAAAGCACCTGCCAATCCGAACCTGGCAGAAAGACGACGAACGGAACGCATCAAGACCATATGAACCCCCTCTGATTCCCGGCAGATTGAGTGTAGTCGATGTGACCTGAGGCGCCAACGCCACACCGTGGCCTTGTCGGAAGCGGAGAACAAATGCAGCCTTGACCGCGTTTGCGGTTCCGGTCCATAAAGCGGCCATGATGACGGCCACACGGAACATCATTTCGATCACCATTATTTGCAGCTAGCGACACCGCTGGCTGTGGCCGTTCCCTCTTGGCATGATTTTCCCTGAGACGGATCGCCCGGTCAGCCGGCCAGGAGACCGTTTGACATGAGCGCCGCTGAGACACTGAGATCCGGCACGAGCAAGGGCTTGAAGTTCACCAATACGTTGACCCGGGAAAAGGAAGACTTCCGGGCCATTGATGATGAGAACGTACGCCTTTATGTCTGCGGACCGACGGTCTATGACTTCGCGCATATCGGAAACGCACGGCCGGTCATCGTCTTCGACGTACTCTATCGGTTGCTGCGCCATGTTTACGGCCCAGGCCATGTGACCTATGCGCGCAACATCACGGACGTCGACGACAAGATCAACGCGAGGGCGTTGCGGGATCATCCTGACCTACCCTTGAATGATGCAATCGCAAAGGTAACTCAAAGGACCGCGGACCAGTTCCACAAGGATATCAGGGCGCTTGGCGTTCTGCAGCCTGATCACGAACCACGTGCTACCCAGCATATTGACGGTATGGTCAAGATGATCGGGCAACTGATTGAAAAACGGCACGCCTACCAGGCGGGCGGCGAAGTGCTGTTCGATACCGCGTCGATGCCGGATTACGGGGGACTGTCGAAACGCAAACTCGATGAGCAGAAGGCCGGAGCCCGCGTTGCTGTCGACAGGCACAAGAAAAGCCCTGGCGATTTCGTGCTCTGGAAATTGTCATCGGACGAGGAACCGGGTTGGGAAAGCCCCTGGGGAAGGGGGCGGCCAGGCTGGCATATCGAGTGCTCCGTCATGAGTGAGTATCACCTCGGACAGGTCTTCGATATTCACGGCGGCGGGCTCGATCTGATCTTCCCGCATCATGAAAACGAGATTGCCCAGTCACGCTGTGCCCATGGTACACGGACCATGGCCAACTACTGGCTTCACAACGGCTTCCTGCAGGTTGAAGGCAAGAAGATGTCCAAGTCCGAGGGCAATTTCTTCACCATCCAGGAGCTGCTGGAAACAGAAAACTTCGGTGGTCGGAAGTGGCCCGGCGAGGTGCTGCGTCTGGCAATGTTGATGACAAATTACCGCGAGCCGATCGACTTTTCCGTGCGCAAACTGGAAGAAGCAGAGAACCTTCTGTCGAAATGGCCGAAGCTTGTCGAGACGACCGCGGCCCCGGATGCCGATGTTGTCAAAATGCTCGCCGACGACATGAATACGGCCGGGGTTATTCAGGCATTGCACGCATTGGCGGTTGAAGCCGGCAAGGACCCGTCGGGACTTGCGACCTATTCTGCGACCGCCAACCTGATGGGGCTTGCGCCGGTCGAAGCGGATATGTCGGGTGTCGACGAGACCGCAGTCGAGGCCGCCGTGACCCGCCGTCTCGAAGCATTGAAGACGAAAGACTGGACAGAGGCGGACAGCATCCGGGCTGAACTGGCATCTCAAGGAATTCTTCTAAGGGATTCCAAAGACTCAGAAACCGGCGAACGCCTCACGACCTGGGAGCTCAAGCGATGACCGTGGGCAAACCTGCAAGCGGGCATGCCGGCGGCTGTCAGTGCGGGGCAGTGCGGTTTCGGGTTGATGGGCAACTGGGAACCGCCTCGATCTGTCATTGCCGGATGTGTCAGAAGGCCTTTGGGTCATTGTATGCTCCCCTCGTTGGTCTTCATGATGGTGCAGAGCTCGTCTGGACCAGAGGTGAACCGACACGTTTTCAGAGCTCGAACCACGTTGCCCGCGGGTTCTGTGCCAGGTGTGGAACACCGCTCACTTATGAGGCTCCGGGTGATATCGGCATCGCCATTGGTGCCTTCGATCATCCGCACGAGATCGTTCCGGTGGTCCAGTACGGTGTCGAGGGGAAACTGCCCTATGCCGACCGGATGCCCGAAATACCGGAAAGGCGCACAGAAGAAGACAGCGATGCGGCGGTATTTCTGAAATCCATCATTTCCAATCAGCACCCGGATCACGACACGGACGATTGGCCACCTGCGTAATGCGTCACAACATGAGAACAAAAGTCCCGGCCAGTTGCCAGGTAGGAAACGCCAAATGACCAAGGAACGCCTCTATCTTTTCGACACCACGCTTCGAGACGGTGCACAGACAAGCGGCATCGATTTTTCCGTAAACGAGAAGATTGTCATTACGGAACTGCTGGAACGGCTGGGCGTTGATTACATCGAAGGCGGATACCCGGGTGCCAATCCGGGTGACACGGAATTTTTCGGCGAAAAACGGACCAAACAGGCGCTTTTCACGGCATTCGGCATGACCAAGCGTGTGGGAAGGTCAGCGTCCAATGACCCTGGTCTGCAACAGGTTCTTGCCAGCCGGTCCGATGCCTGTTGTTTTGTTGCCAAGGCGTGGGACTATCATGTCGAGATTGCACTGGGCTGTACCAACGAGGAAAATCTCGATTCGATCCATGACACCGTGTCCGCCACGATTGCGGCCGGCAAGGAAGCGCTGATCGACTGCGAACATTTTTTCGACGGCTTCAAGGCCAATCCGGATTACGCCCTGGATTGTGCCCGGACCGCGTATCAGGCGGGAGCGCGTTGGGTGGTCCTGTGCGACACCAACGGCGGAACGCTGCCCGATGAGATCTATCACATCGTCACCAGGGTTCAGGAGGTCGTGCCGGGTGCGCATCTTGGCATTCACACCCATGACGACACCGGCCATGCGGTCGCCAATTCGCTGGCCGCGGTGGATGCAGGCGTGCGACAGATCCAGGGAACGCTCAATGGACTTGGTGAGCGATGCGGCAATGCCAACCTGATCACGCTGATTCCGACATTGAAGCTCAAAAACGCCTTTTCAAGCCGTTTTGAGATCGGCGTAAGCGAGGAGCAGCTCAAGGATGTCACGTCGATATCGCATGCATTCGACGAGATCCTGAACCGTTCTCCGGACCGGCAAGCTCCCTATGTCGGAGAAACGGCTTTTGCGACCAAGGCAGGAATTCACGCCTCGGCGATCCTGAAGGATCCCAAGACCTATGAACATGTTGCACCGGAGGTTGTCGGTAACCAGCGCAGGGTTCTCGTGTCCGATCAGGCAGGCAAAAGCAATCTGATGGGCGAACTTGCCCGGGTCGGGATTGAAGTCGACAAGTCCGATCCGAATCTCGACCGCCTGCTGGCACTCGTGAAGGAAAGAGAGGCGGAAGGTTATGCTTATGAGGCTGCCGACGCGTCGTTTGAATTGCTGGCGCGGCGGGAACTTGGAGAGGTGCCGCGCTACTTCGACGTCAATTCCTTCAAGGTGATGGTTGAGCGCCGCTTTAACGCGATCGGCGATCTCATCACAGTTTCCGAAGCGGTTGTGAAGGTTGATATCGATGGCGAGACACGCATGTCGGTCGCGGAGGGGAACGGACCGGTGAATGCGCTCGACATGGCACTTCGAAAGGATCTCGGAAAGTACCAGACGGCAATTGAGGGTCTGGAACTGATTGACTATAAGGTTCGAATCCTGAATGGAGGTACAGGTGCTGTCACGCGCGTGCTGATTGAAAGCCACGACACAAAGACACAGCGTCGCTGGTTCACGATCGGTGTTTCTCCGAATATTGTCGATGCCTCGTTTCAGGCATTGGTCGATTCCATCACATTTGCACTGCTGAAAGCCGACTTGGCCTGAGGCGCGCCAGAAAGGCAGAACAGATGTCCCATCCGGTTTCGGAAGCCGAAACCAGCGCACAACTGCGCCAGGGGCTGTATTATGGCCTTTCCGCCTACTGCATGTGGGGTTTCTTTCCGGCGTATTACAAACTCACGGATTCCGTTCCGGCCGATATCGTGGTGTCGCACCGTATCGTGTGGTCTGTGCTGTTCGTCGGCCTCTTCCTCTACTTTCGTGGCCGCTGGCAAGAAGTTGTCGAGGCCTTTCGCCAGCCGAAGGTTCTCAAGGGACTGATGACTTCGGCCGCATTCATTGGTGTGAACTGGCTGGTGTTTGTCTGGGCGATTGAGCAGGAGCGGGTGCTTGATGTTTCGCTTGGTTACTTCATCAACCCGCTGGTGAGTATTCTGGTCGGACTGATTGTACTTCACGAACGCCTGTCCCGCGGCCAGAAAGCAGCAGTTTTCATTGCCGCAATGGCCGTTCTGGTACAGGCGGTTTTGGCGGGAGGTGTCCCGTGGGTCTCGTTGATCCTTGCCTTTTCATTCGCCGGATACGGATATGTCCGCAAAGTTACACCGGTGAATGCCACGCCGGGCATGCTCGTTGAGACCCTGCTTCTGTTTCCATTTGCGGCAGGTTTTCTGGTGCTCAGTCTCGGTTGGGGAGCCGACGCGCTTGTACTGGACGATCTTCCCGTTCTGGCCGCGCTTGTTGGAACCGGGATCGTGACGGCCCTGCCGCTGGTCTGCTTTTCGGCTGCCGCCCGCAGGCTACCGCTCTTCATGCTGGGGCTCATGCAGTATATCGCACCGTCCATGCATTTTCTGATGGCGGTCTATATCTGGGACGAGCCGCTTGACCCGACCCGGCTTCTGACATTTGCGATGATCTGGGGAGCGCTGGTGATCTTCACATTTGACAGCTGGAATCGCAATCGCGTTGCGTCGTGAGACAAGAATCGCGCGGGCTCACCCCGTTGTCACCAGTTGACCGGGCCCTGTGCGTTTTGCCGAGTAGAGCCTCAGATCCGCCGCCTTGAGAGCTTCGTGGAGATCGCCGTCCAGCAGAGGCGCAACGCCGATACTCGTTCTGATGTTGATCGACAGGCCCCTGTGCTCGATGGGCGATGTCTCCACGTCATTGAGAAATGCCGACAAGCGTTCTCGCATCTCGCTTTCCGACTGGTCGCGCAGCACGACACAAAATTCGTCACCGCCCAGACGCGCAACGATATCGTTCTCTTTTGAAAGACTGGTCAGGTTTCCTGCAAAACGCGTTAAGACGGCGTCACCAAAATCATGTCCGTGATTGTCGTTTACACCCTTGAAGCCATCGAGATCGAACAGTGCAAGCCAGTTGCGGTCGTCATCAGCGCCAGACCAGGATTTGATTTCGCCCGCAACCTCTGCCAGCAAGTAACGCCGGTTATAGAGCCCTGTCAGGGAATCGCGCATTGCAAGGTTGTTCAGCTCTTCAATGCGGTAGATGTAGTCGAGGTTTTGAGAGATCCGGAGCAACAGCTCTTCGGGTGAACAGTGTTTGTCGACGAAGTCTGCGGCGCCGTATTTCAGAAAGCGGACCCGGTTGTCCGAGTTGGTGACCGCCGACATGCCGATGATGCCAACCTGCTCGGCGCTTTGGGATCTGCGGACGGCTTTCAAAAAGGCAAAGCCATCCTTTCCGGGCAGGAAGTAGTCGGCAAGCACCAGCTTGATGTCGCTGTTTTCACTCAGGCATTTGAGTGCCTCGTCGGTGCTTGCTGCCTTGTAGACCTTGTACAAATGCTTCATGACGATCCGCGAAATGGCTTCGCGCTCGACACCTGCATCATCCAGTACCAGGATGCCGATTTTCGGGTTTTTTGCCAATCGCCGGATCAGGTCCGCAACGTAGTTCAAGCTGCCTGGAGAATCCTTCAAGACGTAGTCGATCACGCCCTTTTGCAGCATCTTGCTGCGCGTCTTCGGGTCAAACCTGCTTGTAAAAACGATCGTCGGGATGTTTCGCTTTTCACATAGATCCACGATTTCACCGTCCGGGGCATCCGGAAGCGTCAGGTCCACAAGCGCCAGATCAGGTTCACCAATGGGCAAATTCAGGCAGTTTTCCGCCTCGGCGTAGCTACGCGCCACCATGATCTGGTGCCGGCCGACATCATGCAATTTCTTGACGATCGCCTTTTCAAAAAACGATGCATCTTCAACCAGGAGAGTAGTTTGCATGGAATGGTCCGTAGGCGGTGGCTTTTGGTCGAACGCGCAACCCCAGTGGCGGGGTCTCTGAGTGCCAGGCAGCAATTGCTGCAAGACCTGCTTTTCGAAACAGAATTTTGCTGCGGCCGGGTGGTGCCTTGTAGATGATCTTTTTCTTCGATTGGAAACTCAGAGTTCCGTTACCTTCGCGAAGTTTCCTGCTTGCTCGGTTTTCCTTTCGGAAACCGATTGCTGCAGCATGGGAAGAATATCTTCGATCTTCTTCGCCACAAGATAGGGGACTTCGGTGTCCGGCCGAATGTATCCCTGCGCCCGCATGTGGTCGAGCAATTCCAGCAAAGGTGACCAGAACCCGTTGATATTGGCGAGCAGGACAGGTTTCTTGTGCTGACCCAGCTGGGCCCATGTCATCATTTCGACCGCTTCTTCCAGAGTGCCTATTCCTCCGGGAAGCGCGATAAAGGCGTCAGCCCTTTCAAACATCAGATGCTTGCGTTCGTGCATGTCGTTCGTGATGACAAGATCTTCAAGAGAATCCAGCATGACTTCCCGTTTTTCCAGGAAGCGGGGAATGATGCCTGTAACCTTGCCGCCCGACTCCAGCGCGGCGTTGGCGACAGTGCCCATCAGGCCGACCGATCCGCCGCCGTAAACAAGACGCAGACCCGCCTCCGCGATGATCTGGCCCAGCCGTGTGGCCGCCGCTTCGTGGGCCGGGTCCGAGCCAAAGCTGGAGCCGCAGTAAACACAAACGCTTGTAAGTTGATTTTGAGAAACCGTATTCATGACGCAAAGATGTGGCATTCAGACTGCCATGAGGTCAAGCATTCTGTTTTAAGTCCCTTGGGATTCAAGCCGGATTTCTTGCCGTGCTCTCAAAAGGGGGCTATGGATGGGCGACTAAGAATATGTGACAGGGGCAGATGCTGCAGCTGACCGCGTAATGGACCGGGTCGCTCGCAAGCCTTCTGACGGGAAAAAAATGAACAAGCAGACAATGTTCCGGACTTTGATCGTGGCAGTGCCGGTAGGCGTGGCAGCGCTGGCAGCGGCATATTTTTACCGCGGATCCCTTCTACCGCCCGCTCAGGAAGCTGTTGAAGCCGCTTCTGCACCCGCAGTGGGAGAAGCCAAGACCGGCAAGGTCGAAAAGCAGACAACGTCCGTACCGATCGGCGTTGAGACTGGCGACAGCCAGCAGGAGCAGGAAACTTCCGCGCAAACAGACACACCCCAGGCGACTGAGCAGGCGCCGGTTGAAGGCCCAAGTTTTGATGTTGTCGGGGTCGAGCCGACGGGAGAAACCGTCGTGGCGGGACGTTCCGACGCGGGTGCCATCGTCGCTTTGACTGCCAATGGCGAGGTTGTCGGCAAGAGTATCGCCAATGAGGCGGGTGAGTGGACAATCATTCTTGAGGAACCGTTGAAGCCAGGCGACTATGACGTCGGGCTGGAAGTCCATGATGAAAAAGGCGATGCCATCGAGGAGTCAGGTCAGCGGCTTGCCGTATCTGTCCCTGAAGACGGTCAGGAAAAGCCACTGGTCGTGCTCAACGATTCCGAGGGGCCGTCTGATATTCTGCAAAAACCGAAGACGGAAATACAGGTTGCCGATGCTGACGCAACCTCAGAAACACAAGCTGTTGCAAACCAGTCCGCGACAGCCACGACAAGCAAGCGCACTGCAGACGGTGACGATACCGTTATCGCTGCCTTGCCCAAGACTGCCGTGGAGGACAATACCGGCGATTCCCGGTCTTCGCAGCCTGCCGAGCAGCAGCCTGCTCAATCGGAAGGTGGTGCCGATGGCCAAACCGCCGGAAGCGTCGAGGCAGGATCAGGCGCACAGGCACCATCTGTTGAGGTGGCAGCCGAAGAGCAACCTGCGACGCCTCGGAATTCTTCCGACACCGCCGAAGGAACCGGCGTTGCTGTCTTGAACGAAGGCCAGGCCGCGGCGGTTGATGAGAATGTACCCGGCCGGGAGCAGGCATCCGCAACGGGCACGGGGCAGGCGGTGACAACAGCACCGGAAAATGCAGAAGGTCAGGGCGGGGCACAGGCTTCGAATCCTGCCGGCACCCCGCAACCAAAGCCGGAATCGGAAGGTACATCGGTAACTGCGAGTGCTGGCAGCGCTCAGACCCGGACCGAAACAGCCGCTGGAGTAGGGAGCGGGACCGGTGTTCAGCAACCGTCGTCCAGCACGGCATCTGCTGACACCGTCACCGAATCGCAGCAACCTGCATCCTCTCCGGATGTAACGGTTGAAGCGGTCGAATCAGAACCGGACAAGGTCTACGTCGCGGGAACCGGAAAGCCGGGGTCCTCGGTTCGTGTCTATGTTGGCGAAGACTTTCAGGGAGAGGCAAAGGTCAATTCCAGCGGCAAATGGCTGGTCGAGGGCACCAAGAATGTTGCCGAAGGGAATGTGGAAGTCAGGGCCGACCTGATTGCAAAAGACGGAAACACTGTGGATGCGCGGGCAGCCGTGACCTTCGAAAAGGAACAGGACAAGCAGATTGTTCTGACCAAGGTCGTGGCCACCGGTGCGGGCAGCGGGCAGGGGAGCCAGGGCGCGGACGTCCAGAAGTCTCTTCCGGTCGTCATAATCCGCAAGGGCGACAACCTGTGGCGCATTTCGCGGCGGCTCTATGGTGATGGTGTTCGTTATACGACGATCTACCAGGCGAACCAGGACCAGATAAGAGATCCCGACCTGATCTATCCCGGGCAGGTGTTCCTGACCCCGGAAGGTGATCTGAACTGGCCGGACAGGAGCAGTGGCAACGCCAACAGAGGCTAGGCCGCACTCTGGGCGATGAAGTTGAAATGGCAGGGAGCCCTGACGGGTTTCCTGCCGATCTCCTTTAGCCCCTTGTTTTTTTATCCATTCATCGCATATCTACGATAAGACACGAACGCGTGAGCGTGGGAGCAGGCCGATGAGCGAGACGGAATGTCCGTCGACAAACGACAACAGGAAGTGCCTGTCGAATTGTGAGGAGCTCGCCGCAATCTTTCGTGCGCTCGGCCATCCGGCGCGCATTGCAATCATCAAGCAGCTGGCCACGCAGGAAGAGGCTTGCTGCGGCGAGATCGTAAATCATCTTCCTCTGGCTCAGTCGACCGTCTCACAGCACCTGCAGGTACTCAAGGATGCCGGACTGTTGATCTGCGATGCCCGGGGCCGAAATTGCCACTATCTCTTGAACCGCGAGAAACTGAAGCGGGCGGAGCATTGCTCGAAGGAATTCTGGCAGGATCTCAATTCTCTGAAACCGTTGCCCTCTGACGCTGCCGTGCCGGTGACACTCAAAAAAGACTGAAGAAATGGACTGCCGTTCGCGGTCCTGGAGATAACGTTTGACCGATCAATCAGCCACCTCACCGCAAGGCTCTGCCGATGCGGCTGCAGGCAGCCAAAGTTCCCATTCTCAAAAGGTCGTCAGCGCGGACGAGGGCAGCACGTTTGAGACACTTTCCAATCTCTGGCCGTATATCTGGCCTTCCGATCGTCCGGATCTCAAACGTCGTGTTCTGCTCGCTGTTTTCGCCCTGATCATCGCAAAGTTCATTACGGTTCTGTCGCCCTATTTCTTTGCCTGGGCAACCGACGCATTGACGGGCGAAACCGCCGGACTTCCTTCCTTTCTGGTCGCCCCGGTCATGCTTGTGCTGGCTTACAACGCAGCCCGTGTCCTGGCGGTCGCCTTCAACCAGTTGCGCGATGCGCTTTTTGCGCGGGTCGGGCAACATGCCGTGCGCCAGCTCGCGATCATGACTTTCCGGCACTTGCACAGGCTTTCCCTGCGATTCCATCTGGCACGCCGCACAGGCGGTCTCAGCAGGGTTATCGAACGCGGGGTCAAGGGTATCGAGTCGATTGTCCGCTTCACGATCCTGAATGGCGTTCCCACCGTATTCGAATTCGCCATCATGGCGGCTGTCATCTGGTACCAGTTCGGTTTCTTCTATGTCGTGATCGTGGCAGTGATGATCGTTGCCTATGTCTGGTTCACCATCAAATGTTCGAACTGGCGTATCGAAATTCGCCGGGAGATGAACGACAGCGATACAGAAGCCAATTCCAAGGCAATCGACAGCCTGCTGAATTTCGAGACGGTCAAGTATTTCGGCAACGAAAAAATGGAAGCTTCGCGCTTCGACGCCTCGATGGCGAAATACGAAACGGCCGCGACAAAAACCTGGACATCACTTGCCTGGCTCAACCTGGGTCAGACGGTAATACTCGGTTTCGGCATGGCCGCCTGTATGGCCCTGTCGGCAAAGGCGGTGATGACCGGTGAGCAGAATATCGGTGACTTTGTCCTGATCAACGCGCTTTTGATGCAGATCTCCATACCGTTGAATTTCATCGGTTTTCTCTATCGTGAGATCCGGCAGGGGCTGGCGGACATAGAAGCCATGTTCGACCTGTTGCTGGTTCCTGCGGAAATAATGGACAAGGAGAGTGCAGAGCCGCTGAAGGCTGTTGCTGGAAAGATTGTCTTCAAAGACGTCAAATTTCACTATGACGCCGACCGTCACATCCTGAAGGGCATCAATTTCGAAGTGCCGGCCGGAAAGACGATTGCCATTGTCGGCCCGTCGGGGGCAGGCAAGTCGACCATTTCCCGGTTGCTGTTTAGGTTCTACGACGTGACGGACGGAGCAGTGGAAATCGACGGCCAGGATGTGCGAGACGTCACGCAGGCGAGCGTTCGCGATGCCATTGGAATGGTGCCGCAGGACACGGTGCTCTTCAACGATACCATCGCCTACAACATCCGCTACGGACGGCCGGAAGCCACTGATGAGGAGGTTCGTGAAGCTGCCCGAATGGCGCAGATCCACGACTTCATCGAAAATCTGCCACAGGGTTATGCGTCTGAGGTCGGTGAACGCGGGTTGAAGCTATCCGGTGGTGAAAAACAGCGTGTCGCGATTGCACGGACGATCCTGAAATCGCCGCCGATCCTTATTCTGGACGAGGCAACGTCTGCGCTCGACACGCACACGGAGCGTGAAATCCAGTCCGCACTGGATCAGGTGGCGCGAAACCGGACTACTCTCGTTATCGCGCACCGCCTGTCGACGGTTGTCAATGCGGATCAGATCATTGTTCTGGAGGCCGGCCGGATTGCCGAACGCGGCACGCATACCGAGCTGCTGGACAAGGACGGTCTCTACGCATCCATGTGGGCGCGTCAGCGTGAAGCCGACGAAGCGGAAGAGCGGTTACGGGCCGCTCGCGAAAACGATGATCTGGGGATCGTGACGAGAGGTCAGACTGCGGACTATGTTCCCGCCAAATAACGGCGTTGGGGAAGGGGTGGCCTGGGCCACCCCCCGGAAGATCAGTCAGGCGTTGACCTGCTGACGGAACGAACCGATCTTCAGGGCAGCTTCTGCCGCTTCACGGCCTTTCAGCACAAAATGTTCCCTGTAGATTTTCGTGTGATGATCCGTTTCCTGGAAGTGGTGTGGGGTCAGCGAAACAGACAGGACCGGAACATCTGTTTCAAGACCAGCCTGCATCAAACCGCTGACCACCGCCTGAGCGACGAAATCATGCCGGTAAATGCCGCCGTCGACAACAAGGGCAGCCGCAGTGATAGCTGCGTACTTTCCAGTTTGCGCAAGATTTTTCGCGGCAAGCGGCATCTCGAACGCACCAGGCACGTCAAACACGTCGATGCTGTCCGCGGGGATGACCTGCTGGAAGCCGACGAGCGCCTGGTCGACGATATCGGAGTGCCATCCGGCTTTGATGAAGGCATATCGGGTGTGTGTCATTGATGATCTCCCTGGTTCGCGACACGTCACCCAAGGCGATCACATACGACACGGACGGCGAATGCCGTCTGAGCGCAGTTTCTCTTTCATCCGGACTTTGACCGTCGGCTCAGGATTCTCACCTGATCTGCTTGACCCTTCCGAATGGAAGGCGCTCGCGGGCTTGCAGCACACTGCTTACCGCCGGTGGGGACTTCCACCCCGCCCTGAGAATGCTGCTCTTCTGGCAGGCAGCAGGTCTCAAGGCAAGCGCCGAATGAGAAAAATGGTCTTACGTTTTGTTTATTTGCACCAGTGTTGTCACTTCCGGTGAGGTTGACTGGACAAGTCGGTTGGGCAGGCAATCCGGTATCCGGGTGGAGCAGGCCCCCATCAGGCGGCATGCCGTCGGTTCGAGACCCGGTCATTCGCAGGTTCCGCGGAACTGAACCCGGCAACTCTTTTGGTTTTTCTGCCCGGAATAACGTGAAAGAGAAGTCCCGACAGGGCGCTTGCAAAAGCGCGCAACTCCCGATGCCGGGCGGTCCGGGCACGTTCTTCGTAGATGTCTCCAGTATGCATCATGACAGGCTCCTTTCGTTTCGTGAGCCTGTTTTCTCATATTGCAAGGTTTCGAAGAATTGGGGTAATCTGGAACATATCTTTCGAAAGTTTCGAATAATGCGACTTGACGATCTGAAATTTTTCAAACGTGTGGCTGAACTCGGCAGCCTGTCTGCGGCTGGCCGGGAATTCGGCTTGTCTCCCTCAGCTGCCAGCAGTCGCCTGAGCAACCTGGAAAAGGAACTCGGTTCCCAACTGGTTGCCCGCACAACCAGGCGCACGGGACTGACAGAGGCCGGTCAGGTCTTTTTGCGCCATACCAGCAACGCACTGGGTGAAATGGATCGCGCCCGTGCACTGATCGACGCCGCGGAAGATACGCCCCGCGGAATGTTGCGCATGTCGCTCAACGTATTCTTCGGCCGTAAACACATTCTGCCTTATCTTCCTGAATTCAGGCAACTTTATCCGGAACTCAGGCTGGAAGTCGACATGACCGACCGGATCGTGGACCTGGTGGCGGAAGGTTACGATATGGCGATCAGGGGAGCGCCGTTGCCGGATTCCAGCCTGATTGCAAGAAAGCTGGGTGGAAACCCGAGAGTGCTGTGTGCCAGTCCCGAATACATAGCGAGAAAGGGAGCGCCGAAGACACCGGACGATCTGCGCAACCACGACTGTGTTGGCTTTGACCCGATGCCCGTCTGGTATTTCGAGGGCCCTGAAGGGGAAATAGGTTATCATCTCGAGGATCCGGTAATCTCCGGAGATAGTGGCGACTTTGCCTATGACGCGGCCATCTACGGGCTTGGCCTGACCGTGAAATCGCTGGCACATGTTTGGGAGGACCTTCGTGACGGTAATCTTGTCGCGGTGATGGAGAACTATCCGATTTCCCGCACCGGCAACATTTATGCTGTCTATCCGCCCGCCAAGTTCATTCCACCGAAAGTCACCGCACTGGTTGATTTTCTGATCTCGAAATACGGCAGACCGGCCTATTGGGAAACTGAATACCGGGAAAAATAGAGAACTCTGGAACGGGAGTCGGTTAGGAGACGAAGGCTCAAGGTTCTTGCGATCGGTTGTTCGGTTGTCGCCCAGTCGGCCGAGGGAATCCGGTTGCCTCAATGTCGACGAGGCCTTCCGAGCGATCGCAACGAGCATGGAAGCTTGTGGTTTCGAATAGGCGAATAGACCAAGGACCTCCGGCAACATTGCCTTTTCCTTGACTGCGATATTTGTGCCTGTGTCGTGCACCGGGTAGGTCAAGCCCAATTGCATCAGGATGTTGGAAGCGTTCGAGTGAGTGAATAAGTCACGCGTTTGGGAAATAACTGTTCTCAGGGACCGAAAAAGTCTCTAGAAGCTGAGGAACAAGGAAGCGCAACGGGTGCGTGTCGGCTCGTCGCGACTTCGGGCAGCAATTGTCCGGGAATGAGCCGTTCCCGTTCTGAATTCGGAAAGTCTTGATGTCGATAGTCGATTCCGTCACCAAAGCCATGGTCCCGATTCACCGGGAAGGCTGGCCTTTCATAGCAATTTCGCTCGTCGCAACGCTGGTTGTTGGCTGGTTTATCGACCCGCTGTTCTGGATCGGCCTCCTGTTGACTGGTTGGATCTGCTATTTCTTCCGCGATCCCAAAAGGGTGACGCCTGTTGGTGAAGGTCTTGTGATTTCTCCTGCAGACGGGGTTGTCAGCCTTCTCGGACACGCCCTCCCGCCTGCAGAACTGGAACTCGGCACTGAGCCGCTGATGCGTGTTTCCATCTTCATGAATGTATTCAACTGCCATGTGAACCGTGCACCAGTGGGAGGCTCGATCTCGCGCGTGGCCTATCGCGCGGGCAAGTTTTTGAATGCTGAACTCGACAAGGCAAGCGACGACAACGAGCGTAACGGGCTGGTAATCGAGATGGGCGACACCCGTATCGGCGTCGTGCAGATTGCCGGACTGGTTGCGCGCCGGATTGTGTGTTTTGTTCGCGAAGGTGAGTCAATCTCTGCCGGGGAACGTTTCGGACTGATCCGTTTCGGTTCGCGACTTGATGTCTATTTCCCCGCAGACACACAGCCGAAAGTGTCGATCGGTCAGACCATGATCGCGGGTGAAACTGTTCTGGCCGATCTGACTCAGCCTCAGGCGCCGGCGCAACCTTTGACTCGCGTGAGCTGAGGTCAGCGGTGTCGGACAGTCCAGAAAACGGGGAAAATCGAGAGCGCCGAACGCCGCGGTTCCGCCGTGTTCCGATGCGTCTGATCGTACCCAACATGGTGACATTGCTGGCACTTTGCTCCGGATTGACAGCCGTCCGAATGGCGTTTGACGATCGCTGGGAATTTGCTGTCGGTGCGGTGCTCGTTGCTGCGGTCCTGGATGGTCTCGACGGGCGTGTTGCACGCATGATGAAGGGGACGTCAAAGTTTGGTGCAGAGCTGGACTCCCTTTCCGACTTTGTCAATTTCGGTGTCGTTCCGGCATTGATGCTCTATCTCTGGCTGCTCAAGGATGCGGGCAATCTGGGTTGGATTGCAGCGCTGATCTTCGCCATTTCGATGGCGTTGCGCTTGGCGCGTTTCAACGTTGCACTGGAAGATCCCGGCAAACCCGCATGGACTTCCAGGTTCTTCACCGGAGTTCCTGCTCCCGCAGGCGCCTTGACGGTTCTTCTCCCGCTTTATCTCGATTTTCTGGGCCTGTTTCCGCACTGGTTTGCAGATACCGCCTTCGTGGCCGCCTACACGATTGCGATTGCATTTCTGGTCATCAGCAGGTTGCCCACCTATTCGGGAAAGACAATCGGCACCAGGGTCCGCCGCGATTTCGTTTTGCCGTTGATTGTCCTTGCAGTTCTGATCGTTGCGCTTACGGTCAGCTATCCGTTCCGCATGCTGGCAGGAGCTGCGGTTCTCTATCTGCTGTCCATCCCCATGTCGTGGCGTGCACATCGCAAACTTGTCCTGGCTGATGAAACACTCAGCCTCGACGACGACGGGGACGAATGTGATACCGATCTCGACAACATTGCCGATCGCGACAAGGATCATGGCGGTTGAGGCGATTGCGGTCCTCGCAAATCGGGTTTTTCGAAGAAGTTTTCTGGTTCATTTAGGCGGCCTCACAATCATGAGGAAGCAGAGATGTTACACGGAAAAACCATTTTGATTACGGGCGCGAGCAGCGGGATCGGTGCGGCTGCAGCTAAGATTTTTGCAGAGGAAGGTGCCAATCTTGTCCTTGCTGCACGGCGCAGGGAACGTCTGGAGGAGGTAAGGGCGTCGTTGCCTGACGCGTCCGGGCGTGTCGCCATATTTGCCGGAGACGTTTGCGATCCCGACTTCGCCGAAGCCTCCGTAAATGCAACGCTTGAGACCTTCGGCAGGCTCGACGGGGCCTTCAACAATGCCGGGATGATGGGTGAGATGGGGCCGCTTCCGGAGTTGAGCCTTGAAAACTGGAATCAGGTCATTGCAACCAATCTGACCAGCGCCTTTCTTGCTGCAAGGCATCAGATCCCGGCCATGAAGACGACCGGAGGTGGATCGATTGTCTTCACCTCGACATTTGTCGGTCACACGATCGGCTTTCCGGGCATGTCTGCCTATGCTGCTTCGAAGGCCGGATTGATTGGTCTGATGCAGGTTTTGGCAGTGGAGTGCGGTCCGCAAAAAATTCGGGTGAATGCGTTGCTGCCCGGCGGAACCAAAACCGAGATGGCCGGCGATGATCCGGCCTTTCATGAATACATCGCAGGACTGCATGCCTTGAAGCGAATGGCGGAGCCGGACGAAATTGCAAGGGCAGCCCTGTTTCTCCTGTCCGACGCTGGTTCGTTCGTAACGGGTTCTGCAATGTTGTGCGATGGTGGGAATTCAATCACAAAGGCATAACGGCGAGCCGGTGTGTCGTTTGCGGGGCATACTCTTTGCCCGTAAACTGCGACTCCTTTGTGCTCCAGGTGCAGCCGATCGGTGGAAGCCAACCCTTCAGATCTATTTGGTTACTACCATTCGGCTGCTTCTGACTGCCGTCAGAGTGATGACAATTCAACATTGTGATCGATTGTTTGTTTGAGACGAGGAAAGGACAATTAATCCATGTTGCAGATCCTGTTTATCGCCGTCGCACTCATTCTCTTCGTTGTTGCGTATTTCACGACAGCACGCGACCGCTACCTGACCAGGATGGAATTTTTTGTTCGCTTGCTGATCTTGCTGGTCTTCGGCATCGGCATCAGTTTTTTGGCCTCAAGTCAGGCAGGTAACAGCGATCTGGGCGCGCTTGTAGTTTTGATTTGCGGTCTCTTGGTCGGGTATTTCAGCCAGCGTTTTCATATCATGCGGCTACAGGATTTGCGCTGGTCACCATTCTTGGCACTCGTGGGCCTTGTGCCTTTCGTGAATTTCGTTTTTGTTTTTGTCCTTTTGTTCGTTCCAGGCAAACCAAAAGTAAACTCGGAAATATTCTCATAGGTTCCAGACATGAATATTCGGGCGAACGGCCGCTTTGAGGCTTCACGCGAGGCACTGCGGTCCGAAATGCCGGCGCTATCAATGAGAAAACGATAGCACTGCCCCGGTGGAAGCAAATTTTTTCCGCAAACCTTTCAGCGCCTTTTGCGAATGAACATTTGCTCTGTAACCGACTTGCCCCATTGGTCGCCGACATATTCATCGGCAAGAAAAAACCCGTTCCGCTCATAGAGATTTCTTGCAGCATCAAGGCCCTTGAGGGTCCAGAGATGGATTTCCTCAAATCCATGAGCATCACAATGGTCAATAGCCTTCAGCAGCAGCTTTTTTCCGAACCCGAGGCCACGAAGCTTTTCCGACAGGATGAACCAGCGCAGGTGCGCAATGTTGCCTGCAAGGTCCTCGCCATCGATGCTGATCGACCCGATGATCTCGCCGTTCTCAACGATACTCCAGCTGTTGTTCACCGGGTTCTCGATGCGGGGCATGAATTCGGCCATGGCCTGGGAGACGACACTTTCAAAGGTTGGTCCCATGCCGATGAAGACGCCGTGGGTGCGCGCATGCAGTGCCGCGATGTCACCGATCATGCCGGTCTGGTAGCCTTCGACGATGTCGTGTCCAGGTGTCTGAGATGCGTCAATTGCATCCGATCCGGCCAGCGCGTCCGCATAGGATGACAAGGCATCGGCGATCGAGCGGGCCGAGCCGTTTCTGATCCGGCCAAGTGCGCCGACGGCCTGATCGTTGCCGAACCTGTCGATCCTGGAAAATGTCTCCCAACCGGTGTTTGTCAGGCTCAGACCAAAAACCCGGCCATCCTTTTCCGATCGGGTCTGGATGATTTCCCCGCGCAGGTCCAGCGACTTGAGCAAGCGGCTGATTGTCGATTTCTCGAGCTTTAGCCTGGTCGCGAGATCTTTTGCGGTGATGCCTGGATGGTGCCCGATTTCCAGAATTGCATGGACGCCGGAGCCCGAAAGATCTGTTCCGGCGATTGTTCGGTCAAGAAAACCGAACTCCCTGACAAGCTGCCGCGAGGCTGCACGAATGTCCTGTACGAGGGAAGGGGACGCGTCTGTCATGGATCACCTAGGATAAAAGTTGTATCATACAACTATATTGCCGGCATCAATTTCTGGCAAGAGCCCTGGTTCTCAAAAAATGGGCGGGACAGATTTTGACCGGGCAATGACGGCACCCCGCAACCAGCGAACCTGCGTGACATGAGCTACGACTTGCTCGAAACATCCCTCAGGTTCGTCAGGTAGTCTGCATGAAACGCGGTGTATCCGTCAGACGTCGAGTTAAGATGCTCTTTGATCAGGCTGTGAAGAACAGGCAGCTTGTGGAACGGTACGGTTGGATAACTGTGATGCTCGGCATGGTAGGGCATGTTCCAGGCGAGTTTTCGCACAAGCGCGTTCGTGTAGGTCGTCCGGCTGTTTTCCAACATGTTGGCGACAAAAGGACAACGTCCATGTTCGGCCAGCAGGTAAAGTCGCAGGAATGGTTGGCCGAGAAGACAGGGTATTACCCAGACATAAAGCAGCAGGTGCAACCCGCTTACGATCGAGACCAGAGCCAGAAACCCGTAAAGCAGGAGCGAGACAACCGCTTCACGCCAGACCTTGTCCCGGCCGTTGACCGGGACGAAAGAAGTTTCACAGCGCCCGGAAGCATTCTCAAAAAGGGTTTTCCACGCGCTCCACCAGGTTGGCAACCCGCTGACATGAACAAGGTATTCCCAAACGGTATCCGGCTTTCCACCAGCTAGCTCGGGATCGTTATCCGGGTCCTGTGTGTGGCGGTGGTGCGCGAAATGAAAGTAACGGAACCAGTCCGACGGCACGACGATCAAAAAACCGCAGAGCCTCGCAACCCGGTCGTTGAGCAGGGGCGAGTGAAACGCCGTCCGGTGGATGGTTTCATGGAGCAACGTGAACAGGAAAATGATCAGGATGCCCTGGACCATCATGAGAAATTGCCAGCCGGGAACGCCGACCGCGATCAAACCGCCAACCAGGACAATCAAGCCGAAATGAAGGGCGAGGCCGGTCAGCCCTTTTGCATTCGATTTTTCAGTCAATCCGGCGCGTTGGGACGCGGTCAGTCCGGCGATGAAAGCACGATGATCCATTGGGTCCCCTGGTCGGTCATCTTCACCGTGCGGTGACCTTCTCCTGCGACTAGGGCCGGTGCATCTGGCAACTTTTCCGATGTACTGATACCAAGAAAATTGAAAAAAGCTTCCACTTGCATGCTCCTTACTCAAAACGACCAAAGTTGTTAACAATGCACTCTACGTGCAGGCCTTGAACAAGTGCAACGATGCACTCACTTTCTTCGCAATTGAAGCTGTCCGCAGCATATAGAAAAAAATCTTCACCATATTCACTTCCAACATCGACTCGAAATTCATGCTCATTTGAGTTTTGGACCAAGATTATTTTCTTTTCAGATCCAGCATTTTCCAACAAATAAATATATGCAGGCCCCAAACTATTTTCAGCGGGCGAAGCACATGTACTTATTCTTGCAACACCATTAATCTCTGATTTTTTTCAACAATGTTTACTATTCTTTCTACCGCTGGGTTCGAATTCTGTGTAAGGTCAGAAAATGTCAAGCGCCAGTCTGCTAGATCACAATCAAAGCTAAACAACGATAGATAGATCTCAAATATTAACGACATAGTAGACTCCGGCTATTCTGTCGATACTTCACTCAATCTGGCGTTTCTATCTTTTGACCAGACGATCCGCGAAAAAGATCAGCCATTGAATCAAATCCTATTGATAACAAATACGAACAAAACTATGAAAATAAAAATAAAGAATAGTACTTATAACGATAGTGAATTTTTAATAGACTTTAAGATAACATCAGGTAAAAATCCAAGAGTTATTTCCAGCCTACAACCTTCGATATATTCAGTCTAAAATTGCATTTTTAACCTCATTTGATCAACCAAAATATCTGATTAATACTGTTATTGATCGCTCTCTTCGCTTTTTCCACATCGCTGCCTTGCTCATGTGCAACTGACGTATTTGGCGCGAAAGTAGTGCTCGCTGGCTGTCTAATTACATACCTATGATTATGGATATCGACTTTTTCGTAATTGATCGTGTATCCATAAACGGAACTCGAAAGATGAATTTCGCCAGGAGTGAGTTTTCTACGCGTCATTTTTTGAGAACATTAAAATCTTGTTGGTCGACATTTCGGCTGATCAGGTCGAACACTTTCCTGATCTACTTCTCGAATAAAATCGGATAGGCTTGGAACAATTTTGCTAGTTACTGCTAATTTTACACAGGTTGAGTGATCAGTATTTCTCTCAAGACATTGTGCAACTTCTGAACCATCAGGTTGCTGAATAACATAAGATCTCAACAGGTTGATTAGTTCTTCACCCGCCAAACCGCTTTCTCTATCATATCCGTATAGAGCTAAAATCAGATAGGTTCGCTTCCAACCAAGATCATCTTTCGGTAACCCGGGTGGGTTCATACCAGATGTCACGAGGCTCTCTGCCAACAATGTGAAAGCTCGCCTATTTTGAGCTTTGGCTAGTGGCCAAAGTAATTTCCAAGCCGCAGGACAATCTCCACGTCTCAGATGCACAATGGACTCTTGGATTTCGTCATGCGGAGCCACCCGCTCTGAAGAACTTGCAGTGCTCGTGAACAAACTGCCGATCACGATGGCAATAACAACTAGAACTGTGTTGCTAGGCATATCTCCCAACGCGACTTACTTACGTTTTGACGCTTCATGGGTATTAGCAACTTACACTGGCAATGTCACCAATGTTATCCGTTTGAGCAGCTACTACGAGAACATGATCGCAGTGTTTCGGGTTAATGGCGGCGCGTTCGTCACGATTCCTGACGCTTTCTACCCGTCGACGCTTCACGCGTAGTGAGATTAACGCGTATAACAGGAGGAAGCTTCTTCCGAAGACAAGCCTCTTTAAGTCCTCCAGAATAGGTCCGGTGTTGCGCAACTCGGCGCCTTGATTGCAATACCTGTAAACGCTTCGACGAACAGCGGTTGGAATGTCGGCAAGGGTGGAGCACCACGTGCTCAAAAAACAGAAACGGCTTCGTCAAACTAACCGACGATCGGCCCATCGAGTCCGAAACGTCGCCAGCCTGAACCTGATCATTCGAAATAAATCACATCTTCGAAACGAACAGGTCCCTTTGCCAGTCCGATCCTGACCGCGGGTGTCATCCCGTCTTTCCCTTTGGCGATTTTCAAAGCGGAACGCGTACCGTCATGGGTAAGTAGCCGGACCCGTTTTCCGGGCTCCGATTTCTTGATGAAGGGGTAAGGAACATCATGCGTTCTAAGATACTCGCCTCGGTCCAGTCCTATTCTCGCGGACAAAACGCTGTTGGCAGCAAACCACGTCTTCCAGGCATCGACTGGATGCAGATCGGGATACGCTGAATCAGCCTCCCGTTTGAGCTTTGCGGCTTCGGCCACAGCAGCGTTTTCTCGTCAATCGTCGCAGACTTGTTGCAGGTCAGAACAGCAACATCCAGCCTTCCACCAAGGAACCGCTCCTTCCAAGAGGCCAGACAGGCGTTGGAGAGGCCGGGATCCCCGTCGAGGGAAAACAGCGTGTGCTTCGAGCCGCGGCCGACCAGATATTCCAGATACATGAAATGACCGAACATCAGGTAGTCGATGTGCACCATTGCGCTTTGACGCGGTAGCTGGCGGTCGGGCGTCATATGTTCCGGGCCATCTTGATCAATCCGCACCGGATGGAAAGTGCCCGTATCGAGACGGAGGCAAGTGGCATTATCCTCATAGCTCCAAAGCCTCGCATAACGCCGAAAGGCCGGGCGTAGCTCCAGGTCTCCACATTCAACAATGGCTTCCTGAATTTCATTCGTATCGAAACGCGGGTCGATCTGAGGGTGGCAAGCGAGAACATATCCGCTGTTCAGGCAGCTAGAGGCAATGGCGCGGAACTGAATCGTCTTTCGCATGGCCTTGTTCGGTCAATTGACCATGTAGTCCTGCATGTCCGTTGCGATCCGGAGTTTTCTGAACTCCATCTCCGGCAAGCGACCCTCGCGCGACGCGAGGAACTTTCGGCATTGCTCATAGAGGAAGTCTACCTTGTCGTAGACCGTCTTCGGGGCCAACCCAGTAATCTCCGAGATCTTGGACAGACAAACCTTGCCGACAAGCATCTGGAACACAGTTTTGTTTTCGTGAGAGGTCTGTTGTCGTCTGTGCGGACGGCCAACGGAGAAGGTTTTTGTGCATCTCTTGCATTTCAGGCGCTGCTCGCCTTTTAAGGTCATGCCATGGCGGGAACATTCGTCAGGATGGGTATCCAATTGCCCGAAGAAGTTTTCGCAAGAGTGGTTCTGGCAATGGTGGCCCGATGGTGTCGCCAAATAATCGAGAGACCGTTCGAATTCCTCCCAGCAAGCGAGATTGCTTTTGACCTTGGAACTGACACCGCAGGCATCTCAGAATAGCGATGCCCCGCCGTCGCTTCCTGAAACCCTGTAAGCCGTAGCTTTATTATCCCGCCGCTTCCCCCGTCGATCTTCAATCTCGGCAGGGTGGCCGAAATTCACGCATAACGGATTTTTGCAGAAATTGACGTTTACACCGCCGTAGGGCGGGGGAAGTCGCAGTTTTTTACTTGTTTCAGATTTTTGAAGCATGTCCGAACCCCGAAAGTCCCGTGGGACTAAGGGGGGGGCGGGTTAACTTTTTACTATGCGCCCACATTTAAGTTAGGGGCCGTGCGATGCACGGCCCTTTTTTGTTTTCATTTGGGTCTGCCGGAATTCTACTCCGCGGCAAGCGGCGGTTCTTCCTGCAGCGGGACCTTGGGAGGCGCCGGCTTGGGCATCGACACCACCTTTGCGGCGGGACGTTCCTTTTCGAGGTCCGGATCGGTCCACTCGCCATCCTGTTCAAGGTCGGTATCGATTTCACCCTGTTCCGGCTGCTCTGCGACCTGTTCGGCAGGCCTGCTGGACACCATGGCCCAGATAGCCCGGCCGCTATTGGCCCAGGTGCTTGGCACCGCGATCATCACCGGGATCATGACCAGTGTCAGGATCGTGGAGAAGGCGAGGCCGGAAATCACCGCGGTCGACAGCTGGATCCACCAGATCGCCGTGATACCGCCAACCGCGACGGTCTGGGTGAAGAAGTCCAGGTTGACGGCAGTTGCCATCGGCACCAGACCGACAATTGTCGTGACCGTGGTCAGCAGGATCGGACGGATACGCTGACCCGATGTCTTCAGGATCGCGTCGAGCGGATCGAAACCATCATGCCGGAAGCGGTTATAGGTGTCGATCAGGACGATCGCGTTGTTGACCACGATCCCGGCAAGCGCCACCACCCCGGTCCCGGTCATGATGATCGAGAACTTCTGGCCAGTCAGCATCATGCCGAGCAACACGCCCATGACCGACATGACGACAGTCGAAAGGGTCAGGAACGTCTGGTAGAACGAGTTGAACTGGGTGAGCAGGATGAGGAACATCAGGAACAGCGATGCCACCATCGCCTTCATCAGGAATTCACCCGACTCCTTCTGATCTTCATCAGCGCCGCGGAACTGCAGGTAGATATTGTCCGGGAAGGTCTGGGCATCCAGCCATTCGTTCAGCTCCTGCACCTTGGCGTCCACCGTGACAGGTTTGCCGTCTTCGTCCACCGCGGTCTTGTCGACGGTCGCCTTCAGCATCATCGAATAAAGACCGTCGCGCCGGGTAATCGACGAGACTTTCTGCTCAGGTGAGCGGTCGATGAAGTTTGCGATCGGCACAAGGCCAAGGGGTGTTTGAAGGCGCAACTGGTCAAAGCGGTCGAGCGTCCGCTCGTCGGCGGGAAGCCGAACGCGGATATCAACTTCGTCCTCGGAGTCTGTCGGACGGTAGTTTCCGATCAGAACACCATTGGTGACGAGCTGAACCATGTTGCCGACGGAACCGATCCCGGCCTGATAACGGCCCGCCTGTTCGCGGTCGATTTCGATCTGCCACTCGATGCCGGGCAGGGGCCGACCGTCTTCCTGATCGAGAAGATGCTTCATCTCGTCGAGTTTGGTGCGGATGCGGGCTACCTGCTCCACCATCGTGTCATAGTCGGTGGACTTGACTTCCAGCTGGAGGTCCTTGCCGGTTGGAGGGCCGCCCTCGATCTTGCGGGTCTCGACCCTGATGCCGGGAATGGAGGCGGTCCGGTCGCGGATTTCAGCAAAGATCTCCGAGGCATTTCGGCGGCAACAGTATTTTGCCAGCTCAAGCGACATTTCACCGATGACGTCAGCCGGCTTGTCCTGGACCCCGCCAATGAACTGGGGACCGCTGCCACCGCCTGGTGGGAACGCAGACGTGATGACGTTCTGGATACCGGCTGTCTGAAGCACTTCAGCCTCGACCTGCTTGACGATCTCCAGAGATTCCATTGCGGACATGTTGCCCCTTGCAGACACCATGACCACGGCCTGATCGGGTTCCTCGTCCACGAAGAACTCGACACCGGTCGGATTGGAGGAAAATGACATGAAGATCAACGCACAGGTGCCGAGAACAGCGACGAGCGTCAGGACGTTGCCGATCGGATTGCCGGCCAGCAGCTTCAGGTGACGGACGTATAGACCTGTCAGACCTTTGACGGTGCTCGCATCGAAGCGGAGTTCCTCAGGCTTGTCATTTTCCGACCCGCCATTCCGCGTGCCGAAACCAAGTGTCTTGCGGATTTCGTCAAAACCCCATTCAAGCAAATGCACGAGTGGCGATATCGTCTTGTAAGCCGCCCATACCGCCACGATCGCAAATCCGAAAACCACAAGATAGAACCCTGTATCAAGTGCTATGGGATGCGAAAGGGTGGCGAGCGGTTGAGCCAGTCCGGAGAGATATCCGAACACGGAACCGATCGTATCCGTGATGATCGCGGGTTTGCTGGTCGCGAGGAAATAGGCGAAGTAGGCCGCAAACCCGACGGCAACCATCTCGAAAGCGAGCGAGACAAACGTCACGGACCGGTATTGTTTGACCGGTTTCTGGTTTTCGACTTGCCCCTGTTTTGCAGCACGCTCACGCCTCCAACGCACGAAGGGGCGCAGGATAAGGAACGAGCTGACACCAACTAGAACAAATGCAAGCGCTGCTGTTGGTATTGCGAGTGGTGAAGCACCTAGCGCCTCTGCAAATCCAGGTGCCCCCGGATTGGCGCCGAAAGCCGCCAAGGTCGCAAGGATTGCCAGAGCGGCAAAAACCAACGCCAGAACGCCGGCAGCATTCCGTTCGATGAAATGCGTGACCATGGCGAAGATGCCACCGGTAACGGGCAGGAACACCATGGCTGTCAGCAGCGCCGCTGTCAGGACGATGATGACCATGATCGGCAGGTAGCTCATGAACTCGCCGGCAACACCTGGCCACAGCAGCATGGGCAGGAACGCGACAAGCGTTGTTGCCGTGGACGACACGATCGGCCAGAACATGAGACGTGCGGCCCGGATATAGGCTTCGCGGTCCTCCATGCCTTCATGCACCTTGCGGTCAGCATATTCGACCATGACGATTGCGCCGTCGACGAGCATACCGACGGTCAGCACGAGGCCAAACATCACCATGATGTTCACGGTGTATCCAAGCCCCGACAGGATCAGGAAGCCGACCATGAACGAGGTCGGGATCGCGAGACCGACAAGCAGCGCCGAGCGCATTCCGAGCGCGGCCAGAACCAGGATCATGACAAGGAAGATCGCCGTCAGGATCGAGGATTGCAGGGACCCCAGCACCTCAAAAATGTTCGACGACATGTCGATCATGTAATCGACCTGGATCGTCTCCGGCCAGTCCTTGGTCGCTTCATCGACGACCGCGCGGATGGCAAGGTTGTTTTCGATGATGTTGGTGCCGATACGCTTGGTCACGTCCAGCGCAATGGCAGGGCTGCCGTTTACCCGGGTATAGGAATCGGCATCCTTGAACGTGCGGCGGACTTCGGCCACATCGCTCAGGGTCACGACGCCTTCACCGGCCTGCTTGATCGGCAGCGAATAGACATCAAGAGCCGTCTCGATAAGGCCCGGAACCTTGACGTTGAAGCGGCCCTGACCGCCATCGATATAGCCCGCGGGGACAAGCTGGTTGTTGTTCGACAGAGAGGTCAGGAGTTCCTGCTGGGTGATCGCGTAGGATTCCAGCTTTTGTGAATCGATCAGGACTTCGAGCTGCTCTTCCCGGTGACCCTTGAGATCGGCGGAACGAACGGTATCAATCGCCTCGACCAGATCCTTCAGGCGCCTTGCATGCTGGTAGAGCGTGCGTTCAGGCACATTGCCTGACAGGGCGATGGTGATCGTGGGAACCAGAGCAAAGTTGGTTTCGGAAATCGTCGGTTCTTCGGCATCCGCAGGCAGTTCGCCCTTTGCTGCGTCGACCTTGTCCCGAACATCGGCAAGAGCCTCGTCCTTGTCGAAGGAAATGTCGAATTCCAGAACGATACCGGCATGACCTTCCGATGCGACGGCCGTGATCTCCTTCAGACCATCCAGGCCACGCAATTCCGTTTCCATCGGACGGACCAGAAGCCGTTCGGCATCTTCCGGTGAAATCCCTTGCTGGACGACGGAGACATAAAAGACAGGGACATCGATGTCCGGACTGTCTTCCTTCGGAATGTTGATATAGCTGAAGACCCCGGCAACCAGGAGCGCTATCATCAACACGAAGACTGTCTTGGGACGCCGCAGGACGCCTTCAAGCATGTTTATCATTTACCGAGCTCCGCGGTTTCAAAGACTGGCTGAACGGTTTCGCCGTCTCCGACATATTCCTGACCAACAACAATTACAGTGACATCTTCCGGCAATCCGCCGACCCACAGTCCGTCCTGTTCACCGCCAAGGACCCTGACGGGGAAAAATGCGGTCTTGTTGTCATCATCGATCGCACGCACTCCGACAACGCCTTCATCATTGAGCGTCAGGATGGCGGGCGAAATCTTGTGCGCCTTTTCGAGCGGAAGAGACAGGCGGGTCACGGCGGTGACGCCGTCACGTGCTGCGCCATCGGCATTCGGCAACTCGACTTCGACGCGGAATGTGCGTGTGTCCGGGTCCGCAGACGGGGAAATATAGCGAACCTTTCCCGCCATCGTCTGACCGGTTACAAGTGCGACTTCAGCTGGCATGTCGATCGAAATCTGTCCGACATTGAGTTCTGAAACCTGTCCTATGGCGATCATCGGATCGGAATTTACGACCGTTGCGCAGATGCTGCCACTTTCAAGCTGCGCTCCGACTTCGGCCATCGGGCTTTCGATCACCCCGTCGATCGGTGAGCGGATGATCGTGCGTTCCAGTTCGAGTTCCGCTTCCTTTACGCGTGCCTTCGCAGCATCGAGACCGGCCTGCGTTGCCGCAGCACGGGTCTGTGACGTGAACCCTTTGTCCGCAAGCTGTGTTGCAGCGGCGTGATCGAGTTCAGCCTGTGAAATGAGCGCCTTGGCTTCCAGTATCCTGGCTTCGCGGGTACCCCGATCCAGTTCGCACAAGATGTCCCCGGCAGACACGCGCGCGCCTTCACGGGCAGGTCGGCGAACCACATCGTCGGTCGTCTCGGATCTGACGGCAACCTTGGCTTCCGCTTCGGTGCGTCCCCTGACCTCAAGGACAGCCTGACGTTCCTGCGCCGTGAGTTTCAGCACCTGCACCCGGAACGTGGCGTCAGCGCCCTCCGCCACCCGTTCTGCCGGCGGTGGCACAGCGTTTTCTCCGTCACCGACACCTCCGACGACGACTGTTCCACTCGACATCCAGACGCCGATACCCGCAGCAAGACATGCTGCCAGAACATAGGAAAACTTTACTTTCATTGGTCAATACTCCGAAACTCAGGCCTACTCGGCGGCGTCCGAAACCGGCTTTGCCGCGTCTTCAGCGATCTTGACAAGTGCTTCGCCGTGTTCTTCCAGATAGTCGAGTGTGCAATTCATGCAGGCGATGCCGTAGCTCCTGGTCCAGTTGGATCCAGGATGGCCGCATTCCTTGTCCGTATCTGTCAGCAATTGCAGTTCCTCCCGAACCTGGGCCTTGCGGCGCTCAAGAGCGCGTCGGATGACATCCGGCGGAAGCTGAGCCGCATTCAGGGCGATCAGAAGAAAGGGGGATTTGAATGTGTCACGTGCCTGTGGCTCGCACAGGTAATCGATAAGTTCCGCCCGGCCGACTTCGGTGATCGAATAGACCTTGCGGGCAGGTTTTCCGGCTTGCGGTTCTTCCCGCACGGTTACAAGACCTTCCGATTCAAGCCGCGCCAGCGCCGGGTAGATTGATCCGAAACTCGCATCCTCAAAATAGCTGAAACGGCCGTCCGTGGATTCTTTGCGGATCTCGTATCCGGTCGCATCCCCGAATGAAAGGATTGCGAGGCACAGGCTGCGTACGCTCATGGGTCTCTCCGTTCCCGGAAGCGTCCTTCCGGATTTTCGGCCCTACCGCACCCGGCGCCCAGGCCCGGTTGATATCTCCGGCTGTATCGCACTCGAGGGGTATATGTTGGCTCGATATATCGAACTAATATATATCATGCTGAAATGAATCAAGGGTGCGCCGCACAATTTTTTGCCGGATTAGTGATTTCAGACCTGGTTGGTGTCAGGCAACGAGGTTCTCAACCCGCGTCGGAGCTGTCCTATTTGACAGGTTGTCGTTTTCCTGTCGGGCGTTAGCTTTGGTAACAGTTCAAATGGAAACGAACGGGAGAAATTCGATGGCGGTCAAAACCAGGTCGTTCGGATTGGTCAGACTATTCGATGAGCCCTTGTTTCGTCTCATTGCCATTAACGGAGCTGCAGGCATTGTCATTGCGATTTTGGTTCTTGCCGGCATTTTCTGGAGCAATATCGGCAATCTGAGGAACCTGGTGTTGAATGCGGACGATCCTGTACTTCCCGTTCTCATGCTGGCATTCGGGCTGGTGATCACGCTGGGTTCGGTGGTCATCGGCTCAGCGATCATGCTGCTTGGAAAAGAAGACCGCGGTGGCGGAACTGCATTCAGGTTGCCGGAAGTTGACAAGGGGAGCGCGCTTCAGCCGGTCCGCGTCACCACCCGATCGCAAGAATGACAACCGCGCCAAGTGGTGAAGATCGGGCGCGTGTCGCCGAAACAATCGGCTTCACTCGGCCAGACCCCGATACATGACGTTGGCTTTGGCTTCGTTCGAAGTGCTCGATCCCGCATCGGAAAACAGCGTCATGACGACGGCGGCAAGAAGCAACAGCAAACCGGCGGACGAAAGCTTCATTTCATCAGTCCTAGCGATCATGATCGCCACCCAGCAATGTTCCGCAGGATCAGTAATAATCCGGAAGGCTCTAAAACGTGCATAATCCGATACCTAAAATTTTAGGCATCGGTTTTTTCTGCGCGCTTTGAGTGGCCGGAGCTTGCGCGGCGTGGAGCGTTGCGGTCTTTTGTCCGATGATTGGCAATCTCTGGAGAGCAGCATGAACGATTCCTATCCGCGCGACATGATCGGTTACGGCCGCACACCGCCGGATCCCGAGTGGCCAGCCGGTGCCAGACTGGCGGTCCAGTTCGTTCTCAATTACGAGGAAGGCGGCGAGAACAACATTCTCCATGGTGATCCTGCGTCCGAAGCGTTTCTCTCGGAAATTGTCGGCGCCGAGCCCAGGCCCGGAAAACGTCACTGGAACATGGAATCGATCTACGAGTATGGCTCACGGGCAGGGTTCTGGCGTTTGTGGCGTTTGTTTACGGAGCGTGCACTTCCGGTAACGGTGTTTGGTGTTGCAACAGCTCTGATGCGCAATCGTGAAGCGGTTGCGGCTATGAAAGAGGCCGATTGGGAGATCGCCTCACACGGTCTGAAATGGGTCGAGCACGCGGACATGGAAGAAGACGAAGAGCGCCGGCAGATTCGGGAAGCAATCACCATTCATGAAGAAGTCACCGGTGCCCGCCCGATGGGGTGGTATACGGGCCGCTGTTCGATGCAGACCCAGAAACTGGTCCTTGAGGAGGGTGGGTTTCTCTACGATTCTGACAGCTATGCGGACGATCTCCCATACTGGGTCGATGGTCCGAATGGCGATCATCTCGTCATTCCCTATGCGCTCGATACAAATGACATGCGCTTCGCGTCTGTCCAGGGTTTCAACTCCGGAGACCAGTTTTACACTTATCTGAAGGATGCATTCGACACGCTTTACGACGAGGGCCGCCGCGGATCGCCGAAAATGCTCAACATCGGTCTTCATTGCCGGCTGGCCGGTCGTCCGGGGCGCGCTGCTGCGCTTGCAAGTTTCCTTGACTACATTGCCAGCCATGCGGATGTCTGGGTAACAAGGCGTATCGACATTGCCTGGCACTGGCACGCCCATCATGGCCGGTCGGAAAGTGCTTGAAATAAATAACCCCACGAGCCGTTTTCCGGGCAGCTCGCGGGGTATTGAAAATATCTACTTGCAACAATCTCTAGAAACAGCATCCGGACGCATAAGTAAACAAGACGTTAATTTTAACGTTAAGATTGAATTCCCACCCGAACTGCCAAGTATACTTAACGGCTGACGCCACGTACAAATCTACAGGTGTTCATTGGCGCCTCGAACCCGGAGTGATGCGAATTCGCGCGTGTCTGCGCCGGAGCATTGATCGTTCTGACGGAGAACCTTCGCCGGTTCTTTTGTCAGCAATCCCGGGGTCCAACAGATGCATGAACCGGCAAGGAATATGAAACGAGGGCAGGCGGGCCGATGAACAACCATCCATCGGTACGCGAGCGCCAAGTCCCGGCTATTCACTGATGAGTCCAATACTGACGTTTGAGCAGAGCACCGCCGCAAGCCACAAAAAAGGCAGCCCCCGGGGAGGCTGCCTGATGTCATTCTTTTGGTGTTTCTCAGGCTTTCTGAAACTTGCGTGCAATGGCAAGCGCACCAAGGCCACCCATGAGCAGCAATCCACCAGCAGGCAAGGGAACAGGTGTCGTCGGCGTGTAGTCCACCGTTATGGATTTCAGCTTCCATTCATCATTGCTGTCGAAGGCACCGATCATGAACAGGCCGCTTTCAACACCGCCGAAACCGGAAAACGGGTTGGCATCGTTTTTGTAGCTCAGGAAGTCGCCGGTTCCGTAGCTTCCGTCTCCGCTCAGATCGTAGCCCCAGCGAAAGTCATCGTTACCGCCAAAGAAGCTGAAAGAAACGGAAGTCATGGCCACATCAACCGCTTCGCCCATGTAGCTGAATGACGCGGTGACGAAATTATCCCAACCGGAACCGTCAACCCAGTGTTCTTCACCTGGTCGGGTTACAACGCCTGCGCCACCATAATAGCGACCAATCCGGATATCACTGGCCTGATTAAGGGTGTTGCTCGGACCGCCGATCGTGTAACCGCCCGATGTGTTCGAGATGTTCCGGTTGCCTCCGCTGCTGTCAAGACCGTTCGTGAAAGCTCCCGCCGTGAATGTTGCGGTGAGGCCATCGACTGTCAGTGAAAACGAATTCGGCAATACATTGTAGTTTGTCGATTGCCCCGGGCTCAGAGAGAGATCGAAAGCGACAGGCGCAGCATTGGCGGTGCCGACACTTGCAAGTAGTATGGCACTACCAATAAGAATGCCCTTCATTGTAAAATACCTCAGTGTGAGAAATCAGGATTTGATTGCAACGCATGGTTAACACACCGGTTGTAACAGGGCAATATCCTTAGTGATCACAATGAGTTTGAGGCCATGCGCATTGTTCGGTCTTGCCATCTTTCTTGAATGGGGGTCGTTCGCCATTATCCTTCTCGGGGGTGGCCACGTTGTCGTTGCGCAGTGCCGGGCGTAGCAAGCGGAATGATGCCTGACTTGTTGAAATTGCTATGTTATTTTTAACCATGAAAATATTGTCAGCTTGGTTTCAAATTCGGAATTGAACCGAAATTATGTGGTTTTTGATGTTTTTTCGGGAAGGCCGACCGGATCCACGTGTTTTGAAAACAGTGGGGGAGTAACACCGGAAAGGTCTCTGACTGATCCGGATCACTCAGTACATGACCGCTCAAACGGTTATGTCGGACCAGGTGGACGTCGGGCAAATAGACTGTGGACCTCTCAACTGTTCGTAATGCGGCGAACCGCATATACGCATATAGACCTCCTGGTGGAGGCCGGGGGAAAGACCCTCTCCAGTTGCGTCGTGGCAATTGGAGCAGAGCTGCGGTGCCCGGGTCTGGTTCGGTGGCAGAAAGCACACCGGCGCGCAGAGTTCACGCGCATAACCTGACTTTCAAATCGTTGCCTGTCTCGTCAACCTGTTCAGTAAAGCGCAGCTGCAAAGCTGATGCTGCGCGGTGTAACACGGGCGTATCGACGCTGTTGGATACGTGCGTTCGTCAATTCTCCAGAATGGAAAAAACAGCGCTTCTCAAAGAAAACAACACTGAAACCCGTGACCTCTGTGCCGGTAGATCGTCCTGTGTCGAGTTACCGTTTGTCACGGACAAAAGAGAACGAAACTCAATGAAACCAATCATGCGGCAGACATTAAATCGTGGGTACCATTCGGATCAGGGCACAGTTTCTGGAACTGTTGAACATGCGAATGGCTGCGAAACAGAAAAAGATATGCGATGCCCTGACTTGCGGGAGGTTCTGAGATGAGCCTTGCTCTTGACTATGAGATCGTTCACCTGCGCGAGCAGTTGGAGCGAAAAGAGGCCCGCATCGCCGAATTGGAGCGTTTGATCGCCGATCAGCAGGTGATCTTTCCGCCGGAGTGGGACCTCACTCGCATTCAGACACGCATCCTGCGTTTCCTTTTAAAACGAACCTTCGCAAATCGTGAACAGATCCACGCTTTCCTCTATGCGGACCGGGAAGATGGCGGACCGGAGCTTGAAAACGTGCGTGTGCATATCTGCCTGCTCAGGAAAAAGCTCAAACCGCGCGGTGTAAACATCAGTTGGCTCGTCGGCATGGGCTACAGGCTCGATGACGACACGAAGGAAAAATTCCGGACGACTTCCTTGCTTCCCGCTTAGGGCGGCCGTGATCGCAGTCAGGCGGGTGTTGCCTTGCAACATCTGCCTGTCGGCGTCTTTGCACAGAGAGCCGCTGAAGTTAACCTTACTCTCTAAAATACAACTTAAAACTGAATGAATGAGGTTGCGCGTCCTACGCGCATCTTCTACGACCCTTGTGAGTTAATGAAATCTTAATCGATGCCTGGGGTTGTAATGCGTTTCCTTTTTAAAAATTTGTATGTGTTTGTTTTTGCATTTCTTTCGATGTCAATGGCGGTTTGGGTTGCAAATGGCCCGGAGCGGGCTACCCGGTTGGTTCGTCCCTTGGTTGAAGATGCCGTCGAGCTGAAAACGCTGGCCACCGGTGCGTACCAGGAGATACGGGATTTCAACTGGAAGGTGGCTTATGACGAATTTGAAGCGCTGTTTGTCACGACCATACGTCTGCCTTCGCTGGTCTTTGAAAAACTCGCCGAACGGCTCGACAATTTCAATGAGGACCTGTCAAGGCGCGCCGATGACACGACGCCGGCGACTTCCGGATCCCGACCCGTGATCAACGCGTCACAAGTTCAGGGGGCTGCTATTGCAAGCGCGATGCCCTGACCGACGCCGATGCACATGGTTGCTAGGGCAAGTTTGCCGGACCGTTTCTTCAGTTCCAGTGCAGCCGAACCGACAATTCGGGCCCCGGACATGCCGAGAGGGTGACCCAGCGCAATTGCACCACCATTGGGATTGAGTGTCTCGCTGTCTTCCGGCAGGCCAAGGTCTCGCATCACGGCGACAGCCTGAGCGGCGAAAGCTTCATTCAATTCGACAACATCGAAATCGGAAGGTGAAACACCGAACCTGGCGCAGAGTTTGCGCGTTGCAGGGGCTGGGCCAATACCCATGATGCGAGGTGGTACGCCGGCTGTCGCGCCACCGACAATGCGCGCAATCGGACGGAGATTGTTTTTTTCAATCGCTGTTTCTGACGCAATCAACAGGGCCGCGGCACCGTCATTGACGCCTGAAGCGTTGCCTGCCGTCACGGACCCGTTCTCCCGAAAAGGTGTCTTCAGGCCGGACAGCATGTCCAGCGTTGTTCCGGCCCTCGGGTGCTCATCCTTGTCAGCCAGGATCGGATCGCCCTTGCGCTGCGGGATCATCACCGGGATGATCTCTTCCGCCAGGCGGCCGTTTTTCCTGGCGGCTTCAGCTTTTTGCTGACTCTTCAAGGCAAAGACATCCTGATCGGCGCGCGAGATCGAAAAATCTTCCGCGACATTCTCAGCCGTTTCCGGCATTGAATCGATGCCATATTGCCGCTTGAGCAGGGGGTTCACGAAGCGCCAGCCGATCGTGGTGTCGAAAATTTCCGCCTTTCTTGAAAACGCAGTGTCCGCCTTGGGCATCACCATGGGGGCGCGTGACATGCTTTCGACACCACCGGCAATGGCCAGATCCATTTCGCCGGACTTGATGGCTCTTGCCGCCGTCATCACCGCATCCATGCCCGAACCGCAAAGCCGATTGAGTGTGAGACCGGGAACCGTATCGGGAAGCCCGGCGAGCAGTGCGGACATCCGCGCGACGTTGCGGTTGTCTTCACCAGCCTGGTTGGCGCATCCGAAGAAGACGTCATCGAGCGCCGCCCAATCCACATCCTGATTGCGCTCCATCAGGCCTTCGATTGGAATTGCGCCAAGGTCATCCGTGCGAACGGACGACAGGATTCCCCCATATCTGCCGATCGGCGTACGGACATAGTCGCAGATATAGACATGGTGCATGAGTTGTTTCCCGGGTGCCTGCTAGGAGGTTGGAACCTGTGCAAGTCTTGTAGAGTTTCAACCTGGAATGCAAGCATGCTCCGGCGTGGAAAGTGCCGGATCATACGTCGCCGGTGTGCCGCTGGATGTCATCTTCTGCAAGATAAGTTCCGGACTGAACCTCGATCATCCTGACCGGTATCTTGCCTGGATTGTGCAGCGTATGACGGGCTCCGAGCGGTACAAACGCGGACTGGTTTTCAGTCAGAAGACGCGTTTGCCCGTCAATCGTGATCTCGACCGTGCCGGAGACCACGATCCAATGTTCGGTCCGATGCAGGTGGCTTTGAAGGCTGAGGCGTTTCCCGGGCTTGATCATCATCGATTGAACCGCAAACCTGCCACCGGCGTTGATGCGTTCGGTATAGCCCCACGGTTTGTAGGCTCGCGGATGGCGGTCGGCTTCGTGCCGGCCTTCTGCCTTCAACTGGTCGACAACCGTCTTGACGTCCTGGGCATTTTCCTTGTGAGCAACCAGAACGCTGTCGCTGGTGGCAATGACCATCACGTCTTTCAGACCGATAACGGAAACGAGACTTTGCTGGGAATAGGCAAGGCAGTTTCTGCTCTGCAGGAAGCGGGTGTCACCCAGGCCTGTATTTCCGCACTCGTCCTTGTCGAGAACCGACCAGATCGCCGACCAGGACCCGAGGTCATCCCATTCCGGCGAAACGGGGGCGCAAACCACATTGTCCGATTTCTCCATGATGGCGTAGTCGATGGAGATGTTGTCGAGCTTTTCGAAACTGGCCTGATCAAGCCGGGTAAAATCCAGATCGCTGTGCCGCGTCTCCATGACAGCAGCGATGTCGCGGTAGAGTTCGGGTTGAAATTGCTTGAAGGCGTCGATCATGGTGCGTGCGGAATAAAGAAAAATGCCAGCGTTCCAGACGTAGCTTCCTTCCTTCAGGAAGGCCTTGGCCCGCTCATAATCCGGTTTTTCGACAAACTGTTCCACCGGACGTACCGCTTCCCCGCCTGAAGCCACATTGATGTATCCGTAGCCGGTATTGGGTTCGGATGGGGTAATTCCGAAGGTCACGATCTTGCCGTTTCGCGCGGCGTCTTCAGCAGCGTGCACCGTTTCGAGAAAGACATCTTCTTTGCGGATCAGATGATCTGACGGCAGCAGGAGTATCAACGCTTCCGGATCGGTTTCAGCCGCGATTATTGCCGCCATGAGAGCTGGAGGCGCCGTGTTTCTGCCGACCGGTTCCAGCAATATCGTGTTCGCCTCGATGTTCAGATCGGAAAGCTGTTCACCCATCTGAAAACGGTGTGTGTTGCTGCCGATCACGATCGGTGCTGCGAACCCTGTATGGTTGACCCGCTTGCAGGTCATTTGAAACAGACTTTCCCCGTCAAACAAGGGCAGGAACTGCTTGGGCCGGTCCTTTCGCGACAGGGGCCAGAGCCGCGTACCGACGCCACCGGACAGGATACAGGGGAAGATCATGAGCGAAGTCCTGACAAGATACGAATTCTCGATTGCTTTATATACCGGAATGCATCTGAATTGATTAACGGATCTTGTTCGGGACGTGTTCGGACTTGACGGGAAAGTATGTAATAATATAACGCCACTTCCGACTTCTAAACGAAGCGCCTATCGATGGTGGAACAGGTCTGCTGAAAATGGTTCTAGAAAACAACCGGTTGGTTGAGCTCGACAGGGCAGGTGTCCGCAGAGGCACCAGCTGGCTGGTGCGAGGTGTCGATCTTTCGGTTTCTCCCGGCGAAATCGTGACACTGATAGGCCCAAATGGATCCGGCAAATCGACGACGGCCAAAATGACGCTCGGCATCTTGAAGCCAACGGAAGGATCGAGCAGACGGAAGACCGGTTTGAGTGTTGGCTATGTCCCTCAGAAACTCGCAATTGACTGGACGCTGCCACTGAGCGTGCGACGATTCATGCGGCTGACGAATGCGCTTTCCGACGAAGAGTGTTCGATTGCCCTGGAACAGACCGGTGCATCCAGGCTGATCGGGCTTGAAATGCGAACACTTTCCGGTGGTGAGCTGCAGCGTGTCATGTTGGCGAGGGCGATTGCCAGAAGGCCGGATCTTCTCGTGCTGGATGAGCCGGTACAAGGCGTTGACTATGCTGGTGAAATTGCGATCTACAATTTGATTTCCGAGATTCGTAACACGCTTGGCTGCGGTATCTTGATGATTTCGCACGATCTGCATGTGGTTATGGCGGCAGCTGATCAGGTGATTTGTCTGAACGGACACGTCTGCTGTCGTGGTACGCCGTCCGATGTGAGCAAGGACGACAACTACCAGGCGCTATTCGGGGCGCGGGCAGGCGTGGGCCTTGCGGTCTATGAGCATCATCATGACCATGTTCACCTTCCGGACGGTACGGTGAAGCATGCCGATGGCAGCTTGTGTACTGATTGTCCGGGAGAACACCAGGGTCATGACCATGACAATCCGGGTGTAAGCACCGGGGTCGGCAATGCTTGATGATTTTTTTACAAGAGCACTTGTTGCCGGGATAGGTGTCGCGATCGTGGCCGGTCCGCTTGGCTGTTTCGTGATCTGGCGGCGCATGGCCTATTTTGGCGATACGCTCTCCCATGCTGCATTGCTGGGAGTTGCCCTGTCGTTGCTCTTTGACGTCAACACGACGCTTGCCGTCGGTGGCACGTCGATCATCCTTGCAGTTCTGTTGGTGTCGTTGCGCAGGAGCGAAACCCTGTCATCCGACGCCCTGTTGGGGCTCTTGTCCCATTCCGCTCTCGCACTCGGTCTTGTCTGCCTGGCCTTCATGACCTGGGTCCGTGTTGATTTGCTGGGTCTGCTCTTTGGAGACATCCTGGCGGTGACCCGGCTGGACATTGCGATGATCTACGCTGGTGGCGCATTGGTGCTCACCGTCCTTGTTCTGATCTGGAGGCGCCTGTTCGCGGCAACGGTCAATCCTGATCTGGCTGGCGGCGAGGGGCTGCAGCCGGAAAGAATGGAACTCGTTTTCATGATATTGACGGCGATCGTGATCGCAATTTCTCTCAAGATTGTCGGCGCCTTGTTGATCACCGCCCTTTTGATCATTCCTGCCGCCGCCGCGCGCAGAGTGTCGTCATCTCCGGAACAGATGGCGATCCTTGCTGCCTTTGCAGGCGCAGCCTCGGTGGTTGGCGGGCTTTACACGTCCCTGAACTACGACACCCCGTCGGGTCCGTCGATTGTTGTGGCTGCTTTGGTATTGTTCGTAATCAGTCTTGTCCCCTGGGGGCGACTTGTGACAAGGATGAGGACAGGTTCCCAGGAGTAGGACCTGACCTGGGGCAAGGAATTCAGGAGACCATCCGTGATCGCTCATGCGCAGCCAGAACTGACCAAGAACCAGGCATTGGTTTTCGGGTCCCTGTCAGACGCAGGTGGACCTTTGACGGCTTATGCAATCCTGGATCTTCTGCGAGAGAACGGCTTCAGGGCACCACTCCAGGTTTATCGCGCGCTCGACAAGCTGGTCGAATACGGCATGGTTCACCGTCTCGAGAGCCTGAATGCCTTTGTAGCCTGTAGTCACAAGGGGTGTGCGGAGCATGGGACTGCGGCGTTCGCGATATGCGAAAACTGCGGCGATGTAAGCGAATTCACACCTGACGAGGTGATCAAACTGCTCAAGGAGTGGACACAGGCGGAGGGATTTACGCTTGCGCGCACGACGATTGAGTTGAGGGGAACCTGCAGGGACTGCATTTCCCAGCCAAACTGAAGGTCTTCCGTCAAAATTTCCCTGAAGGTTGCCGCAGAATAGGCCATTTACCGGAAGCTGAGTCTTTTGGCGGGACAGAATACTGCAATCTGTTGCGGCCCGTCCGCCCGCCTCTTATGGTCCGCTTGCGGTTGGGGACCTGACTATCCGTCCGGGCGCGCGCAGATTGAGGGAGAGCGGGATGGCACTGCTGATTGCCGGATTGGTACTTTTTTTGGGATTTCATATCTTGCCGATGTTGCCGGCGACCCGCAGCAATCTTGTCGCCAGACTTGGCGAAAACGGTTACAAAGGTCTCTTCACGCTCGTATCGGTTATTGGCCTGGGGCTGACGATATACGGCTATGGAGTGGCGCGATTTGAAGGCTCGCCACTCATCTACGATCCGCCAATCTGGCTGCGTCATGTCACGATGCTGCTGATGGTGCCAGTCTTCATTTTTCTGGCAGCCGCATACATTCCCTGCAAGATTTCCAGGGCGCTGAAGCATCCGATGCTGGTCGCGATCAAACTGTGGGCGCTGTCACACCTTCTTGCGAATGGCGATCTGGCCTCGGTTCTTTTGTTTGGCGGATTTTTCCTCTGGGCAGTCGCTGATCGCATTTCGATAAAAAGGCGTGGCCCGGGAGTTGGCCAGATCGCAGCCGCGCGAAGCGCTGGCAGGTATTCCGATGTTTGGGTGATTCTCATTGGTCTGGCGCTTTACGGTCTGTTTGTCTGGAAACTGCACGTACTTCTCATTGGTGTCCCGGTCGGGTAAGGCACGAAGCGTGGGAAAAACATAAGTGTTTTTGTCAATTCGACGGCGATTGCCCCACTTGCGCCACGAAGGGAAGCTTAAAGCCCGTTCAGGGAATTGCCCGAGACGGATCAAATGGATAATGTGCGCCACTCATAAAGGGGTGGTGGTCCGATAAATAATGCGGACCGGCAAGATCAATGCAGGAACTAGACACGCATGTCTGACATTTTTCGTGAAGTCGATGAGGATATCCGCCAGGAAAAATACCGTCGACTTTGGAGCAGGTTTGGTCTGTGGATTATCGGCGTCGCGGTTCTTATCGTGGTTGGCACCGGCGGCTATCGCGGTTGGCTCTATTGGCAGGAAACGCAGTCTCAGGATGCGGGCGACAAGTTTTACGACGCAGTTCAGCTTTCTGAAGAACAGAAGTACCAGGAGGCAGCAGAGCTATACGGTGAACTGGAGGGCTCCATTGGCGGGTATCCGGCGCTGGCGAAACTCCGCATAGCGACGGATCTGGCAAAATCGGGAAAATCCCAGGAAGCGCTTGCGGCATTCGATGCGCTTTCCAGAGAGAGCGGTCAAATGGAAGCCATTCGCAGCGTGGCAGCGTTGCGCGCCGGCTATATCGCTGTTGATCTGGAGAGTTATTCGGCAGTTGCCGATCGTGTTGAAAAACTGACGGGCGACACGGCGCCATTTCGTGCAGCCGCACGTGAGCTTCTTGCTGTAAGTGCATGGAAAAACGGCGATTTGGAAACTGCGAGAAGCTGGATTTCCGCCGTTGAGAATGACCCCGAGTCTCCAGTCGATGTAAGCCGCCGTGTGTCTCTTCTGAACGATGTGATCCGTGCTGCCAATGGCGGTGATGAAGCGGCTGGTGAAGGAAGCAACTAGTGATTTTTGCGGCAGGTTCTTCCGGCAGATTTGCACTGCTGGGTATTTTTGCATTCTCCCTGGCATTGACCGGCTGCGGGTCGGTGAGTGAATTCGGTGATTCAATTAACCCGTTTTCTCGGGAAAAAATCTTGCCCGGTGAACGGCAACCTGTTTTCGACGGTGCCGATCCAGCTGCGCGTGCACTTGGCCAGACTGCCAAGGTAGGCCCCGCGACGGGCGGCCAGTCCTGGACGACAAGTGGCGGCGGCCTTACCAACGACCCGGGCAATGTGGCCGTGTCGATATCCGGAACGACATCCTGGCGCTCCAATGTCGGAACATCGGGGCGCGGACTGACATCGTCTGCCTTGCGAATTTCGTCGCGTCCGGTAAGCGATGGCAGCAAGATCTACGTCTATAAGCCCAATGGTGAGATCGTTGCCCTGTCGACGGCCGGCGGTCGTGCCTGGACGCAGAACCTCCGCCCGGAAGGTGAGCGGGACGTCGGTCCTGGTGGCGGTGTTACCGTTGCCGACGGCGTCGTCTATGCAGGAACAAGCTACCGTCAGCTGGTCGCGCTGGACGCCGGTTCCGGACAGGTCCTTTGGACCGCAGAACTTGACACTCCGGCACGCGGTGCTCCGGTCGCTGGCGCAGGTCACGTCTTTGTCGTCTCCCAGTCCAATGAAGTTTATGCGGTTTCAAAGGCAGATGGTGAAATCGCCTGGACCTATGCCGGAATTGAAGAAACCGCCGGATTGTTGTCGGCAGCAAATCCGGCGATCTCCGGAAACCGGGTAATCGTTCCCTTTTCCTCCGGCGAGATCATGGCAATTGACATCAAGTCCGGAGAGGCTCAATGGGTCGATAGCGTTTCACGCGGTTTCCGTACACTTGCGCTATCCGGTCTTGCCGATGTTTCGGCAAGTCCCGTGGTGACCGGCAGCATGGTGTATGCAACCGGTGTTGCCGGTAGAACCGTGGCGGTCGATGCGCGCACGGGATTGCGGCGTTGGGAACAGGATCTCGGCAGCGTACACACGCCGATTGTGTCCGGTAGTGCACTGTTTATGGTGGATCTGGACGACCGCATGGTTGCACTTGATCTGAAAAGCGGCGAAACCCTTTGGGCAACATCTCTGCCGCGGCCGGAGAAAAAGAAACGCCGCCGCAACTGGGCGGGGCCAATCCTGGCCAATGGTGCGCTCGTGGCATTTTCGAGCGATGGACAGATCGCCATCGTCGATGCGGCCAGCGGGAACATTATGACGACCCAGAGAACCAATGCGGATGTCTACGTGACACCGATTGTCGCCGGTGGCCGAATTATCGTGCTGTCCGGCAATGACGGGGTTACCGCGTTCAACTAAGTCTGCGGGCACCCAATCGGAATCGATTGGATGTCCATTGTCGATCGATATAAGTATGAGAGGCCCTGTCCGCGCTCGATTGATCGCGGGCCGGGTGCTTTCGATTTCAGGGACGGGCTCTTCAAGAAGCCTGCCCATCAGGAGAAACTGCTGTGGGCGCAACTGTCGCCATCATCGGACGGCCGAATGTCGGCAAGTCCACTTTGTTCAACCGCCTGGTCGGCAAGCGCCTGGCGCTGGTCGACGATACTCCCGGTGTCACCAGGGATCGGCGGCCGGGGGAGGCGCGTCTGGGCGACCTCCGTTTTACGATCATCGACACAGCCGGTCTGGAGGAGGCGGACAAGAGTTCGCTCGAAGGACGGATGCGCCGGCAGACCGAAGAAGCGATAGAGACCGCGGATGCGGTCCTTTTCTTGATCGATGCCCGCGCGGGCGTTACGCCGCTCGATGCGCATTTCGCCGAAGTCGCCCGCAAGACCACACGGCCCGTGATCCTGCTTGCGAACAAGGCGGAAGGCCGGGCGGGAGAGAGTGGTCTTTATGAGTCCTACTCGCTCGGTCTCGGTGAACCGATCGCGATTTCCGCCGAGCATGGAGAAGGACTTGCTGATCTTTACGATGCACTGAAACCGCATGTCGACCGCGTGTCCGATGAAGAACAGTCGAACCGCGAAGAGGCAGTCGTCAATGTCGATGTGGATGAAGACGGTGAGTTCATCGAGGAGCAAGATCCGGCTGGCACAAAAGAGCGTCCCCTGCGTGTCGCGATCGTCGGCAGGCCCAATGCGGGCAAATCCACGCTGATCAACGAGATGGTGGGTGAAGACCGCATGCTGACAGGGCCGGAGGCCGGCATCACCCGCGACTCGATTTCAGTCGATTGGGTCTGGCGCGACCGGCATGTCAAGCTGTTCGACACGGCAGGTATCCGCAGGAAAGCCAGGGTTCAGGAAAAGCTCGAAAAACTGTCGGTGGCCGACGCGCTGAGAGCGATCAAGTTCGCGGAAGTTGTCGTCGTCACGCTCGATGCCACGATGTCTTTCGAAAAACAGGATCTCCAGATAATCGATCTTGTCGCGCGCGAAGGCCGGGCACTGGTGATCGCCATCAACAAGTGGGACCTGGTTGAAGATCGGGAAGCGGCTTGGAAGAAGATACGTGACGCCAACGAGCGCTACTTCAATCAGATTCGCGGTGTTCAGATCACAACATTATCCGGGATTCAGGGGCAGGGCATCGACCGATTGGTCGAAAGCGTCTTCAAGTCCTATGAAGCCTGGAACGCCCGCGTTTCGACTTCCAAACTCAATCGCTGGCTCGACAGGGTCACGGCAAATCACCCGCCACCTGCCGTGGCGGGTCGGCGGATTCGACTGCGCTACATGACGCAACCGAAAACGCGGCCACCTCATTTCATCGTTTTCTGTTCCCGTCCGGAACAGTTGCCGGAGAGCTATACACGTTATCTGGTGAATTCCTTGCGGGAAAAGTTCAACATCCAGGGCACTCCCGTGCGCCTGACGTATCGCAAAGGGGAAAATCCGTACGCCCCCGGGAAAAAGCGAAAGATTCAGTAGTCACGGATCCGGTGTGCGGGCGACGAAGTATTCGGAGCGATCGCAAACCGGCCTCAACTTATCGGGTTTCGAAGGAGCAAAATAATGATTTCCGAACGGCTTGCGTTTGCCGAACGTCTTGCAATCCAGGCAGGTGAACTCGGTCTGGAGTATTTTCGTAAACTCGACACGCTGACTATCACCCAGAAAGGACACCAGGACCTGGTGTCCGAAGCAGACAGGAATGTTGAAACGCTGATCCGCAAGGAACTCGCCAATTCATATCCCGACGACAGCATTTTGGGTGAAGAGCACGGCATAGAAGAAGGTACATCCGGCTACACCTGGATCACCGATCCAATCGACGGGACTGCGAATTTCGTCACCGGTATACCACAATGGTGCGTAATCATTGCTTGCGTTCACCAGGGCCAGGTTATCGTCGGCGTGATCCACGATCCGGTGGCCAAGGAGACTTTCACCGCAGCAGCGGGGCAGGGCGCCTTCCTGAATGGCAAACAAATCAAGGTGTCGACCAGCGACAGCTTGTCCAACGGATCTGTCGGTGTCGGTTTCAATGGCCGGACGGCGGTAACGGATGCCGTGAATGTCATTGGCGCTCTTGTATCAAAAGGCGGGGTGTTTTTCCGTAATGCCTCGGGTGGGTTGATGCTCGCCTATACAGCGGCCGGCCGGCTGATCGGTTATGCGGAATCACACATGAATGCCTGGGATTGCCTGGCAGGCATGTTGCTCATCAAGGAAGCAGGCGGCGTGGTGATGGAGCAGGACGTCAATAATTCGCTATATCACGGGGCTCGCGTAGTCGTGGGAGCACCGGGTGTTTTCGGGGATATCAGGGAAATCGCCGAAAGTTCCTTCGCACCCCTGGAAGCTGCCGAGTAACAAGTGTCAGACGTGCTGGTCGACAAGCACCGGGTTTCCGTCCGGATCGATCAGCACGAAACTGGCCGGACCGGTGGTCGATTCGTCCGCTTCTGCCTCAAAGGCATAACCTTTGGACTTCAATTGCTGCTGGAGTTCACGGATGTCCTGAAAGGTGTCGAGTTTTTGCGCACCCTGGTCCCAGCCCGGATTGAAGGTCAGCATGTTCTTTTCAAACATGCCCTGGAACAGACCGATGACGGTGTCCCCGTTTTTCAGGATTGCCCAGCCGTCCGCGCCCGATCCGCCCAGGTCCGAGAAGCCGAGACCTTCATAAAAGGCTTTTGATTTCTGAAGGTCCTTGACCGTCAGGCTGATTGAAAACGCACCGAGTTGCATGGAACGGCCTCCTGTACCGCTGATAGGAAAGGCTACATGCTTTCAAAGGCCGAGAAAGGATGCAAGCTCGGTCCTGGTTTCTTCCGTAAAATGAAAGCCGTCCCAGCCGAGTGAGCGCGCTGCCGCGATGTTTGCCGAGCTGTCATCGATTAACAGCATATCTTCCGGAGGAAGATCGAGAGATGTGCTGACATGTTGGAAGAACGCCGCATCCGGCTTTGCATGGCCAATCCGCCCTGAAGAGAAAACCCTGTCGACACGGTCCGAAAAACCTGAGGTCCTCTCGATGTATGTTGTGCGGTGATGTTCGTTGTTTGTCGCGACAACCTGACGGATCCCTGTCAGACGAAGTCGTTCAACAAGGCCACAGGTAAGCGGATCTTGAAGGTCGTCCTTCGCAAACCAGTAGGTCAGAATTGCATCTGCAGTATGTGGGTGATCTTGCCTGCACAACCAATCCCGTATATGGTCTTTCAGGTCTGTCTTTCCGGAAATGACTTGCATGAAAGTCCGATTGAATATGCCCTCCTGAAAGTCCTTCAACGGTATTCCGAGGTCTTCTTCCAGTGTTTCGGACCAGACGAACTTGCCTCCGATGACATTGCGATTGAGGACGCCATCGAAGTCCCAGGCGATTGCTTTCGTGTTCTTGCGCATAAAGTGCTGCTCTCGCATTCCGGCTTGGATCCGGCAGTGCCTCAATACACCATCTGCGAAGGATGAAACCTAGCTCGTCCACTCGCCGCTGATACGGTCATAAAGCTCACCTGTCCGAAAGATTTCGGGTTTCAGCAGTTCGACAAGGTCCGCTGCAACCACTTGGGTTGTCGGCAGGTTCTCCGGTGCTTCGCCTGGCATGGTCTTGGCGCGAAGGCCTGTTCGCGTGGGGCCCGGGTCAGCGAGGTTGATTTTCATCGCAGTTTGAAGGCTTTCATTTGCCCAGGTTCTGGCCATTGCTTCAACAGCGGACTTGCTGATTGATTGCAAGCCCCAGAACGCGGTGCGCGTTTGTGCCTGGACACAGGTCAGGAACAATGCCCGACCAGCATCCGACTGGCGCAGCAACGGGTCCAGCGACCGGACGAGGCGCCAGTTTGCTGTGACGTTCACAGCCATGACCTTTTCAAAGTCTTTCGGACTGATATGGCCGAGGGGGGATAGAACTCCGAGCATTCCGGCATTGCCGACAAGAATGTCGAGTTTCTTCCAGCGCTCGAAAATGGCGGCGCCAAGCCGGTCGAGTGCATCGAAATCCATCAGGTCCACGGGCACCAGTGTCGTCTGGCCGCCTGCTGCCTTGATCTCGTCGTCGAGATCTTCCAGACCGCCGACGGTCCGGGCGAGTGCGATGACATGTGCGCCGCGTTCACCGAGTTGTTTTGCGATCTGATAGCCAATACCGCGAGAGGCGCCGGTCACCAGTGCGATCCGACCGTCAAAGTCTTGTGTCATGCTATGTCTCTTAACCGACCTCCACCAGGCGCGGTGCGCTGATGAATTCCTGGTCTTCGGAAAGATCCGTCAGCGGCGTCGGATAGTCGCCGGTAAATCCGTGATCGGTGAATTGCGGGTTTTCGTTATCGCGACCGTCATACCCCATGGACTTGTACATGCCGTCGACGGACAGGAACGCGAGACTGTCGGCGCCGATATATGCGCACATTTCTTCGAGGCTGTATTTGGCGGCCAGAAGTTTTTCCCGGACCGGCGTATCGATCCCGTAATAGTCGGAATAGCGGATCGGCGGGCTGGCAAGCCGGAAATGGACTTCCTTGGCACCGGCTTCACGTATCATCTGGACGATCTTGACCGACGTGGTGCCGCGAACGAGGCTGTCGTCGACCAGAACAACGCGCTTGCCTTCGATCTGGGACCGGTTCGCCGAATGCTTCATCTTCACACCAAGCGCCCGGATCTGCTGCGTTGGTTCGATGAATGTCCTGCCGACATAGTGATTTCGGATGATACCAAGTTCGAACGGAATGCCGCTTTCCTGGCTGTATCCGATCGCGGCCGGAACGCCACTGTCGGGAACCGGTACGATTACATCGGCTTCAACACTGGTTTCGCGCGCGAGTTGCTTGCCCATTTCCCGGCGAACATCGTAGACGCTGCGACCACTCAGAACGGAGTCCGGCCGTGAAAAGTAGATGTATTCGAAGATGCAGGGCCGTGCCTGCTGTTTGCCGAACGGAAAAAAGGACTGGATGCCGGTCGACGTACAGACGATCACTTCACCGTTTTCGACTTCCCTGATGAATTTCGCGCCGATGATATCAAGCGCACAGGTCTCTGAAGCCAGGATTGGCGCGCCGTTCAGATCGCCGAGGACGAGAGGACGGATACCAAGCGGATCCCGCGCGCCGATGAGCTTCTTGGACGTCAGCGCCACGAGCGAGTAGGCACCTTCCATCTGCGTGATCGCTTCAATGAAACGGTCGACGATCTTGTTCTTGCGGGAGCGGGCGACCAGCTGGAGCACGACTTCGGAGTCCGATGTGGACTGACAGATCGCACCGTCGCGGATCAACTGTCGCCTCAGCGTGAGAGCGTTTGTGAAGTTCCCGTTGTGGCAGACCGCGATCCCGCCTCCATCGAGTTCGGCAAACAGTGGCTGTACGTTTCGCAGGATTGTTTCGCCGGTCGTGGAGTACCGGACGTGACCGACGGCAGCACGGCCGGTCAGGCGCCCGATCGTATCTGCATCGGAAAAGTGATCGCCGACAAGTCCCAGATGCCGTTCTGCGCGGAACTGATCATTGTCGAAGGTAACTATACCGGCTGCTTCCTGCCCCCGATGTTGCAAGGCGTGCAGACCAAGGGCGGCGAGGGCGCTGGCGTCCTCGTGTCCCAGAATGCCGAAGACACCGCACTCTTCGCGAAGCGTGTCGCCATCCATATCAAACAGCTCGTCCACTTCCGTTCCGCCAGTCATGGCGAACACTCCTCTTTTCGGCCGACAGAGATTGCGGCCCGAGACTTTGAATTGGCCTGCCTCCTCGCGAAAGCAGCATTGTCGTTTGGCACGCGGTAATGCGAACTGCCGGTGCGGATAGGTCTTCGCTTCTGTCGGCGTCAGTTGTTGTCGCTCGTCAGCTGATCCAGGCCCTGACGCTCGGTTTCGCTGTATTCAGGCTCCTCGGATGGTGCTCCGGCGTTGTTACCCGTCAGATCAGCATCGCGTATTCTGTCCAGGATCGCCTTTTCCGGATCCTCCGGCAGGACGGCGACAAGGCGTTCGCCAATCGAAAGCAGGATAGGTCTCGACTTCGCGTCCAAGACCCATTCCGGCTGCTGATCAGGCTGGACGAACCAGTTGAAGAACATCATCGCCACGACGAGCAACAAAAGGCCGCGTACAGCGCCGAACACAAAGCCGAGTGTGCGATCCAGCGCACCGATCCGGCTGTCCAGCACAAAATCCGAAATCCGCATCGTAATATAGCTGACAATGACCAGTGTCACCAGAAACACAGCTGCGGCCGAAGCGCCGGCAGCTACCAGATCATGAGTTATGTACTGTTTTGCGTAGGGCAAGACCCGTTCATAGAGCAGAAAGGCCGCGGCCGCCGCTGCAACCCAGGAGACGATCGAAAGGACTTCGCGGACAAATCCCCGGATCATGGCAAGCACCGCCGAAATGAACATGATGGCCAAGAGCAGTCCGTCCAGAATGGTTATCGGCATGTTCCTGAAAAGTCCCTTTGTCTGGTGCTCAAAAAAGAGCTGAATTCTCTATTCCGATCCCATGGGCATTATGCTTCTGCGCCCTTCGACGCACTAGCCTCAGCCGAGAGTTTCGCGACAAAGTCCCCAAGTTCCGACAGGCCGGATGCCTTGAATGACGATGCCGCACCGTCCTTGAGGTTCCCCTCCGGACATATCGCCTGATCGAAGCCGAGTTTCTCCGCTTCTTTCAGCCTGGACTGGGCCTGGGCGACAGGCCGGATGGCACCTGACAGGCTGACCTCGCCGAAATAGACGCAATTGGCCGGAAGGGCAAGCCCGCTAAGCGATGATATCAATGCCGCTGCAACTGCAAGATCGGCTCCCGGTTCGTTGATTTTAAGGCCGCCAGCCACATTCAGGTAAACATCGTGCTGGGAAAACCGCACACCACACCGCGCTTCCAGAACCGCAAGGATCATGGAAAGACGCGCACTGTCCCAACCGATCACTGCCCTGCGGGGTGTTCCAAGCGTCGATTGAGCAACGAGTGCCTGGATTTCAATGAGAAGCGGTCTGGACCCTTCGAGTGCGGCAAACACGGCTGCACCAGGTGACGATGTTGACCGGTCTCCCAAAAAGAGCGCCGATGGATTGGAGACTTCCGCCAACCCCTTGCCGGTCATTTCAAAAACGCCGATTTCATCGGTTGCGCCGAAGCGGTTTTTCACCGAGCGCAGGATCCGGTATTGGTGCGCACCATCACCTTCAAAATAAAGCACGGCGTCGACCATGTGCTCCACCACACGTGGGCCGGCGATCTGTCCGTCCTTCGTCACATGACCCACAAGTACCAGTGTGGTGCCGTTTTTCTTCGCATAGCGAACCATGGCCTGCGCCGAGGCGCGGACCTGGGTCACTGTGCCTGGTGGCGATTCTACCTGATCGGTCCACAGGGTTTGAACTGAGTCCAGGATCAGCATCGCGGGCGGTTTGTCAGCCTCAAGCGTCGCAAGGATGTCTTCGACACTGGTTTCGGCGGCAAGTGCGACCGGAGCGTTGGCAAGATCCAGGCGTTCGGCACGCAGGCGAACCTGTCCGATCGCTTCCTCGCCTGAAATATAGATGGTCTTGTGTCCGAGATTTGCCAACTGTGCGGCAGCCTGAATCAGAAGCGTGGATTTGCCAATGCCTGGATCACCGCCGACCAATAGCGCCGAGCCGCGAACAAAGCCGCCTCCGGTCACCCGGTCCAGTTCCGCAACATTTGTCTGGATACGGGGAGCTTCTTTCGTGTCACCGGACAGGCCTACAAGCGGAACAACGCGTCCCTTGCTACGCGGTGCACGTTGCGGACCGCCCCCGACCCCGCCACCGGTCTGTTCCTCGACAATCGTGTTCCATTCACCGCACGACTCGCAGCGCCCGACCCATTTGGCAGTAACTGCGCCACAGGACTGGCAGACGAAAGAGCTGGACCGCCGGGCCATGGGATCTCCAGTTAGCTGAGTGGGCGATAGATGCGCTCGAAGCGCTGCCCCAAGCTTGTCAGATATTCATAGTCTATTGTTTCGGCATACGCTGCCAGGTCCGCAGCTGCAACATTGGGTCCGAGCATTTCCACAAACGCGCCGCGTCTGACCAGATGATCGGGAACGTCGGTAACGTCAAGCGTAATCATGTCCATCGAGATCCGACCGAGGATCGGGGCCTTGTGACCGCCGATCATCGCAAACCCGCCCGGGCGGCTATCTGTCGAACTCGCGCCCCGGAGCAGTCCGTCGGCATAACCAGCGGCAACGACGGCGTTTTTGAGTGGCCGGCCAGCCGTGTGACTGGCGCCGTAGCCGATCGTGTCACCCTCCGGTACGTCACGCACGATCATGATGCGGGCCTCTACCTTGGCAACCGGTTTCATCGGATTGGGTTCATTTTCGATCGCCTGACCGCCGTAAAGGGAAATACCGGGACGCACGAGATCGAAATGAAACTCGGGACCCATCAGAACGCCTGCGGAGTTCGCCAGAGAACGTCGAATGTGAGCATGCGGAGCCGTGACCTCCCGGAATAGCCTGAGCTGATGATCATTCATCACGTGGGTTGGGTTGGACCCGCAGGCCAGATGACTCATGAGAAGCGAGGGAATGAAAGGACCCATTTGATCGGGTTTTGAAAACGTCGCGGTGAATTCACTCGGCGATAGTCCAAGCCGGTGAATTCCGGTATCGACATGAACCGCTGCGTCAAATGACCTACCGGCACCCTTGCAAAGGTCTATCCATTCCACCAGTTCGGCATGCGAGCCCAGAACCGGACGGATACGGTGCTCGAGATAATGGTCGATTGTCCCGGGCAGCAGGCCGTTCAGGGCATATATGACCGCATCTGGAAGCACGCGCCTTAACGCGATCGCTTCTGTCGGAACGGCAACGAAGAAGGTTCGGCATCCTTCGTCGTACAGCGCCTGTCCGGCCTGGGCCTGGCCCATGCCATAGGCGTCCGCCTTGATCGCGGCGGCACATTCAGTTGCGTCTCCCAGCCTGTTTTTCAACGCAGTCCAGTTTTGCGCAATCGCGCCCAGGTCAATGGTGAGGCGTCCACCATAGAGGTCCGAATGGAAGGGGGTTTCGAGTCGATTGGGCACAGTCCTGATTTTGCTCCGGTAGATTGGGATGTTCCCGTGGAATCAGGTGGTATTCTACCGCAATGATCGGACCCGGTTCCAATTGAAAAATGGAAGATTGACGCGGCCTGTGATCGCGGGTGTTAGATCGGGCAGCGCGTTGTAAAAACGCCCGTCATTTGCGTCCTGACGCCTTAGTCCTGATAGAGAAATTCGATGCCGGCCTCATCCGTGCGGGTCCAGCGTATTTCCCCGTGAAAACGCAGTTTTTTGCTTTCAACTTCAAGGACGACCTTTGCGTTCTGCTTCAGGTTTTTGGTTTTGGTTGCAATCCTGCAGCCACCGGCACTGATATCCTCGACGACACACGGTTGGTGAATCTTCTCGAGCCTGAGGATCCCGGGCCACTTGCAGTTCTTCCGGGGGAAGATCCTGGCTTCCTCCAACAATTTTTGCACCGGTGAAACCACGATGATCCATTTCCAGAAAAATCGGCGAATTCTAATGATTGATTACTTAGGGTAAATAACGAGGCTTAAAGATGACTTAAAATTGTCAAAACGTACAAGCCAATATCTATGATCTGCCGATGATATTTTTCTTCGCACGATATTGACGATACGCCCATGAACCGCGCAGAGCAGCTAAGCGCTCGGTGCTAAATGACGCAATATCACAGTGCGTTCGGTCCAGGTGTGAATGACTGACTATTCGTAGCGCTCCGGCAGATGGTCATCCTCAGCCAGATCGGAGAACCGGGTGAACTCGCCCTGGAAGTGGAGATTCGCCGTCCCCGTAGGACCGTGTCGCTGCTTGGCGATGATCACTTCTGCCTTGCCTCTTGCAGCCTCGTGCTTGGATTCCCAAGCTGCATATTCAGGTGACCCGATCTCGGGCTCGGTCTTGGAAAGGTAATATTCTTCCCTGTAAACGAACAGGATCACGTCGGCATCCTGCTCGATGGATCCCGATTCGCGAAGATCAGACATCATCGGGCGTTTGTCGTCACGAGATTCGACCTGGCGGGACAGCTGAGAAAGCGCAATGATCGGAACGTTGAGTTCCTTGGCCAGTGCTTTCAGGCCGGTAGTGATTTCGGTGATCTCCTGTACCCGGTTGCCTGTGTTCTTGGCGGACCCCGACAACAACTGGATATAGTCGACCACAAGCAGGTCGAGGCCGCGCTGGCGTTTCAGCCTGCGTGCCTTCGCCACCAGGGAAGCGATGGAGATACCGCCCGTTTGGTCGACATGCAGCGGCACTGACTGCATTGTCTGGGCACACGCGGCAAGTTTTTCAAATTCTGCTTCCGTAATGTCTCCACGACGGATCTTGGAAGACGAGATCTCCGCCTGTTCGGAAATTATACGTGTCGCGAGCTGCTCTGCGGACATTTCGAGTGAGAAGAAGCCGACCACGCCGCCATTGACGGTCTTGACCGAACCATCCTGTTGTTCTTCCGATTTGAACGCCTGTGCGATGTTGTAGGCGATGTTTGTGGCAAGCGAGGTTTTCCCCATTGCCGGACGACCGGCAAGAACGATCAGATCGGATTGCTGCAACCCGCCCATGAGTTTGTCCAGCTCCCTCAGGCCGGTGGACGTTCCCGAAAGGGCACCTTCACGATTGTAGGCGGCATGCGCCATTTCGATTGTTTCGGTAAGCGCATCGCCAAAAGCTACGAAACCACCCTCGCTGCGGCCGGTTTCGGCAAGTTCAAACAGCCTGCGTTCAGCATCGTCGATTTGCTGACCCGGCGGCACATCTATCGGGGCATCAAAAGCGATATTGACCATGTCTTCGCCAATCCGGATGAGGTTCCTGCGAATGGCGAGGTCATAGATGGTTCGTCCGTAGTCTTCCGCGTTGATGATCGAGGCCGCATCACCGGCAAGACGCAGCAGAAACTGCGTCGCGGACAGGTCCGCTATCTTTGCGTCTGCGGGATAGAAGGTTTTCAGCGTGATTGGAGAAGCCGTCTTGCCGGCCCGAATCAGGTGGCTGATCTTTTCGTAGATGTCGTGATGCGATGGCACGAAAAAATGAAGTGGCTCCAAAAAGTCGGAGACCCGATAAAAGGTTTCGTTGTTGACGAGAATCGCACCCAGAAGCTGACGTTCCGCTTCCGCATTGTGCGGAGCGAGACGCTGAATGTCTTCTTCTGTTTCGACCTTCTGCAACGTGCCCTTCATACCGACCCCCAATGACCCAAGTTCATTGGGCATACCTTCTGACGCGGGCGGTCTCAAGGCTCAAAAACGACTGTCATTGTTTCCCACCGACTTGCACAGATCAGCGGGGAAAGACTCGAATCCTGCTTGACACAAAAGCTGTTTGGAGACTCAAGGCGATAGATCTTAGTCATTGAAAACTATCGCTTTTTTAGTGAGGTTAATGAGCAGTTAAGGAATTGGGCTGTGGATTCAACGCGTTGTATGGGAGTTTGAATTTGCTGGTTTAGGCAACGTCGAATTTTGGCGAAATGAATTGCTGGCAAAATAAAAACGGCACTGCGAGCAGTGCCGTTTTGTGCTTGACTGGAGAAGAACGTGAAAGCCGATCAGACTTCGTCTTCTGCAGGAGCTTCTTCTTCGGCCTCGGAACCTTCCTCGGTGCCTTCGGCTTCTGCGTCTTCCTCGTCTTCTTCAAACTCGAAGACGTCCTGTTCCGGCGTCGTCAGGTCTTCACCGGCTGCCTGGCGCGCTGCTTCGTCTTCGGAGCGGGCGACGTTGACGGAGATGGTGACTTCGACTTCCGGATGCAAACGGATCAGAACGGTGTGCAGACCGATTGTCTTGATCGGTGTGCGCAGTTCGACCTGGTTGCGGGCAACCGTGAAGCCACTCTCTGTCAGACCATCTGCAACGTCTCTCGTGGAAACGGATCCGTAGAGCTGGCCGGTCTCGCCCGCCGAGCGAATCATCACCAGTGCTTCGCCGTCGAGCTTGGAAGCAACGGCTTCTGCTTCGCTCTTGCGTTCCAGATTCCGGGTTTCGAGTTGCGCGCGTTCAAGCTCGAAGCGCTCCAGGTTTGCCTTGTTGGCGCGGAGCGCCTTGCCTTGCGGCAGCAGGTAGTTACGGGCATAGCCGTCACGGACGCGAACGGTGTCGCCCATCTGGCCGAGCCTTGCGATACGCTCAAGAAGAATGATTTGCATTTTTTTCTCCTACTGTCCCGCCTGTGCGGCGGTTAGAGACCGAATGTCCGCGGTCCCAATACGGGTCTCCCGGGAGGGCCCGGGAGAAGTCGGCTTCCAAAAGGAAGCGTTAGCTGATCACGAACGGCAGCAGGCCGAGCAGGCGTGCACGTTTGATCGCACGAGCCAGTTCACGCTGCTTCTTCGCGGAGACCGCGGTGATGCGGCTCGGAACGATCTTGCCGCGCTCAGAGATGTAACGCTGCAGCAGACGGATGTCTTTGTAGTCGATCTTCGGTGCATTGGAACCGGAGAACGGGCAGGTTTTCCGGCGGCGGAAGAACGGACGGCGGCTCGGAAGCTGTGCAATATCAACCATTGTCTCTTACTCCTCATCACCACGGCGTGGCGGACGGCCACCACCAGAACGCTCACCACGGTCGCCACGATCACCACGGTCGCCGCGATCACCCCGGCCACCGCCACGGCGGTCGTCGCGATCACGCTTCTGCATCATGGCGGATGGTTCTTCATCCAGTTCACCGACGCGGAAGGTCATGCAGCGCAGGACATCTTCGCTGAGGCCCATCTGACGCTCCATCTCGGCGACAGCGGCATGCGGCGCGTTGATGTTCATAAGCGTATAGTGAGCTTTACGATTTTTCTTGATGCGGTAGGCAAGGGACCGCAGACCCCAGTTTTCAATCTTGCCGACAGTACCACCAGCGCCTTCGATGAGGCCCTTGTACTGTTCGACGAGCTGTTCGACCTGTTGTGCCGAAACATCCTGGCGCGCCAGGAAAACGTGCTCATAAAGAGGCATGAAAATAGCCTTTCTTCGTGTTGACAACGCGGGATTGGCGCAAAGCCTCCTCGTAGACCCGGAAAGGCGCACGAGAAATCTTACGGGAGTGGGAACACGGGAAGTCGGATCTCTCAAAAAAATCCTGGCAAACGCCCTTCCGTTCAGCCCCCGGCCAAACCCGGATGAAGCGCGCTCTATACTCTGTTTTGTGGGAATTGCAAGTCCAAATCGAGCATTGTCTCCTACCTTTGGAACGCTGCTGGTGATGTCAGCCTGCGTCCAATTGCAAAGACGCAGGTTGGCAGTTTTTGTTCCAGGCAAGAGATCACGTTTGGTTGGACCCAAAGCAAGAGTTTGGTGAATTCGTTCAGGCAGAGGACTTTTTCCAGCGACGAACCCCTGCAACGCCCATTATCGCAGCAAACAGCATTCCGCCACTTGCCGGAAGGGGAACAGGCGTGAACCGGAGTCCCAGGTCACCTTCGGGATAAGGTGTATAATTGTTGCGCAATCTCAACGCTCCTTCGGCAGCGCCCGTCGGAGGGAAGAACCAAAGGTACAAAACGCAGCAATCGCTACCTGCTCCTGGAGTGTTGTCGATGTAAGAAACAAAATCGACGTGTGTGACAGCACCACTTTCAACCTTCCAGAGGTTTATGAACGTGTTCGTCTCCGGCGGTCCGATGTAGCCGCCGAGGCCGAAGTTTTCGGTGTTGCCTAGAATTTCAACGCTTGTTGCATTGGAAGTTCCTTCCGTGAGTCCCCGGACGATTCCGGTAATGTGGCCTCCACCGAACGATTCAGGGTTTGAAAAGGAGAAATTGAAGTCGAAAGTGACTGCTTGTGCCACGTGGCTTGAAGTCAGAACCGATATCGCGACTGTGGCTGCCGCAAGCACCCTAGAGATGGAATTTTTCATCATGCCCCCGCACTGATAGTGTAAAAATTGTCAATTACGCTACTTTGGCGAGAGTGTGAAGTGGCAATGTGACACTGGCAGGTTGATTGCAGGGCTCGCATCGTCCAACAGGGTGATTTCGGACCGGTCTCTAACCCAAACGTTTCATCCAAATACGACAGTTGTTCCCGCGATTGCCGGTTGAAACCCTTCTTTTGTTCCATGCACAATGTGCCGGTAGAAAGAGAACGGTTCATCGTAAAAACCGAAATTCCCTTTAAAAAAGCAAGAATCTGCGCTTGATTTTTGTCTGGGCCTTGACAGGTCGGGCAAGAGCGTACCATAGCCTCGCGCCAAGTATGACGTCAGCCCAGAGCAGGGCAGGCAATTCGCTTTCTTCCAAAGCCGATGGTCCACACCTTATGAAAGAGGCAGGCCCGCGCACGTTTCAACGGAGGCGTTTCCAAGATGACCATAGCATTCACTTTTCCCGGCCAGGGCAGCCAGAGCGTTGGAATGGGCAAGGTTCTCGCTGAAACCTTCCCCGAAGCAAAGGCCGTCTTTGATGAAGTGGATGACGCGTTGGGACAGAAGCTGTCCGATGTAATGTGGAACGGACCTGACGATACTCTGACTTTGACCGCGAACGCTCAGCCGGCGTTGATGGCTGTCAGTCTTGCAACAATGAGGGTGCTTGAAGCCAGGGGCCTCGACTTGAAGTCGAGCGTTGCCTTTGTCGCAGGTCATTCCCTTGGCGAATATTCCGCGCTTGCGGCAGCCGGAAGTCTCGATATTGCCACCACCGCCCGATTGTTGCGGGTACGCGGAGACGCGATGCAGAACGCCGTTCCGGTGGGCGTTGGTGCAATGGCGGCTTTGCTGGGACTGGATTTCGATGTTGCGGTGGAAGTAGCTCAGGAGGCCTCCCAGGGTGAAGTCTGTCAGGCGGCGAACGACAATGCGCCGGGACAGGTCGTTGTCTCAGGTCATCTTGCAGCCGTAGAGCGCGCGGTCGAGATAGCAAAGGCCAAAGGCGCCCGTCGGGCAATCATGTTGCCGGTCAGTGCCCCGTTCCATTGTTCCTTGATGGCGCAGGCTGCAGACGCCATGTCCGATGCACTCGCGAATGCTGAAATCAACGTTCCGGTGGTTCCGCTGGTCGCCAATGTTCTTGCTGAACCGATCACGGACCCTACCGAGATCCGCTCCAGACTGGTCGAGCAGGTGACCGGTACGGTTCGCTGGCGTGAGAGTATTCTGTGGCTTGCTGGCCAAGGTGTCGATACTTTTGTAGAAGTCGGGACCGGCAAGGTCCTGTCGGGCATGGTCAGACGCATTCACAAGGAATCCACGGGTTTGTCCGTGAACACGCCGGAAGACATTGACGCGCTGATGGCAAAGATCGGCGGATAGGAACGGTTCTGCCGGCAACGGTCACATTCTGGTACGCAATACGATGAGGGAAGGACCTTAGATGTTCAGCTTGGAAGGCAAAAACGCGCTCGTCACCGGCGCGACCGGTGGTATAGGCGAGGCAATCGCCCGGGTGTTGCATGCCCAGGGAGCATCGGTTTCCCTGTCAGGCACACGTGCCGAAAAGCTGGAAGCCCTTGCGGCGGACCTTGGCGAACGCGCGTTCGTGACACCTGCAAACTTGTCCGATCGTGATGCGGTCGACGCCTTGTTGCCGTTGGCTGAAGAGAAAATGGGTTCTGTAGACATTCTCGTCAACAATGCCGGAATTACCCGTGACAATATCTTCATGCGCATGAAGGACGAAGAGTGGGACCAGGTTCTGGAGGTCAATCTGAGTTCCGGTTTCCGCCTTTGCCGTGCTGCAATCAGGGGCATGATGAAACGTCGTACCGGCCGTATCATCGGCATCACATCGGTTGTCGGTGTGACCGGCAATCCGGGGCAGGTCAACTATGCTGCCGCAAAGGCGGGAATGATCGGAATGTACAAGTCTCTGGCACGCGAGGTGGCCAGCAGAAACATCACCGTCAATACGGTTGCGCCCGGATTTATCGAAACAGCGATGACCGATGCGCTGAACGACAAGCAAAAAGAATCAATTCTGACGAGCGTTCCGGCAGGCCGTCTGGGCACGTCGGCGGAGATTGCCTCTGCCGCGCTTTATCTTGCCAGCGACGAGGCGGCATACATCACTGGCCAGACACTGCATGTGAACGGTGGCATGGCCATGATTTAAAAGAGAGTTTTGCCAAACTGGCAAAAAGAATCCGGACCGCTTTGAAGCGGCCGGGACTGGCTGGTAATGGTCAACAAAGTGTGTTACCTACCCGCCGATTGTTACGAATTGCGTTGTCGAGTCTGTTGAACTGGTCCGATGATGCTGAGACATCTTCAAGCCGTGAGTTGGCGCCGACGTTTTTTGAAAACCGGTCCGGTACAATATCGCGAGCGACGAATAGACGAAAAACAAGGAAGTGAAAGATGAGCGATATCGCGGATCGGGTAAAGAAAATCGTTGTTGAGCACCTGGGTGTAGACGCGGAGAAGGTTGTGGAAGGCGCAAGCTTCATCGATGACCTGGGCGCAGACAGCCTCGACACCGTTGAGCTGGTCATGGCATTTGAAGAAGAGTTCGGCGTTGAGATTCCCGACACCGCTGCGGAAACGATCCTGACCGTCGGCGACGCTGTCAAGTTTCTGGAAGCCAACAAGTAAGGGGCAACCCTGCTTGAGTTCTGAATGACGACCGGGCCGGCGGGGAAAGCTCCGCCAGGCCCTTCCAACGTAAGTGCGGGTTAATGAGGCGAGTTGTCGTAACTGGGTTGGGCATGGTGTCGCCGCTTGGCGGTAACGTCGATGCCACTTGGAAAAAGATCCTCGAAGGAAAGAGCGGGGCCAACAAGGTCACGAATTTCAAGGTTGACGATCTGGCCTGCCAGATTGCCTGCCAGATTCCGCGTGATCCGGGCGAGGACGGCGCGTTCGATCCCAATGACTGGATGGACGTCAAGGAACAGCGCAAGGTTGATGACTTTATCGTCTACGCCATGGCCGCGGCCGATCAGGCAATGGCCGATTCCGGTTTCAAGGCGGAAACGTACGAACAGCAGGCACGCTCCGGTGTTCTGATCGGCTCCGGCATTGGCGGATTGCAGGGAATTGAACAAGGGGCTCATCTCCTTGCGGAGAAGGGTCCGCGGCGGATCAGCCCGTTCTTCATTCCCGGGCGTCTTATCAACCTGGCGGGCGGTTATGTTTCCATTCGCCACGGATTGAAGGGACCGAACCACGCCGTTGTGACCGCGTGCTCCACAGGGGCGCACGCGATCGGTGATGCTTCTCGCCTGATTGCCTTCGGTGATGCGGATGTCATGGTTGCCGGCGGGGCGGAATCACCTCTCTGCCGTCTGGCAATCGCCGGATTTGCCGCATGTCGGGCCTTGTCGACCGGGTTCAACGACACCCCTGAAAGGGGCTCACGCCCCTATGATGTGGCTCGGGACGGTTTTGTCATGGGCGAGGGAGCTGGCGTGGTTGTGCTGGAAGAGTACGAGCACGCTGTTCAGCGCGGGGCCCGGATCTATGCCGAAGTCATCGGCTATGGTCTCTCCGGCGATGCCCATCACATTACGGCACCGTCATCTGATGGCGATGGCGCCTACAGGTGCATGGAAGCCGCATTGAAACGCGCAGAAATAACGCCTGGCGATATCGACTACGTCAACGCACACGGAACATCCACTCCGCTTGGAGACGAAATCGAGCTTGGTGCGGTCAGCAGGCTGGCAGGAGAGCATGCCAAGAACCTGACCATGTCGTCGACAAAGTCCTCGATCGGCCACCTGTTGGGGGCAGCGGGTGCCGTGGAAGCGATTTTCTCTGTTCTTGCGATCAGGGACGGTATGGCGCCGCCGACGATCAATCTGGACAATCCTTCGGTCCAGACCGAGATCGATCTGGTGCCGCACACGGCTAAGGCGATGAATATTGACGTCGCGTTGTCGAACTCATTTGGTTTCGGCGGCACGAATGCATCGCTCGTCTTCCGTAAAGTTGCCGCATAACCCTTTCAAGTTCTCTCAGGCCGGGCCTGATTCTCTTGCCCGGCCTGAGAATTTGATTGTGTCAACTGGTCTGCTTGAGCCTGTGTCACGGTTTTGGGATCAATCTTGGAGATGTGACCCGATATGCGCATAAAGCCGAAAAGCCCGCGTGAAGCCCTGCAACCCGAGCCGGCTCCGGAACCGCCGCAACGCTCCCGGCACGTGCGCAATCCCCTTGTGATCCTGAGCAATCTGATCATTACCCTCGCGGTTTTCGGTCTTGCGGCCGTCGGTGGCGCGCTTTATTTCGGCAAGCAGAAATTCGAGGAACCAGGACCCTTGTCCGAGGAGGCAATGGTGGTGATTTCCTCCGGTTCCGGTTTGTCAGGCATTACCGACCGTCTTGCCGGCAAGGGTGTCATCAATGACAGCATGTTCGACGAATGGGTCTTCAATCTCGGTATTCGGTTTTACAAGAATGCGACGGCGTTGAAAGCCGGCGAATATGCCTTTGCGCCAGGTGTCTCTATGCACGAGATCATGACGGATCTCGTGGAAGGCAATGCCGTTACCCATTCGGTTACCGTTCCTGAAGGATGGACAACCGCGCAAATCATCGAACGTGTTCGGGCACATCCGATTCTGGAAGGTGAAATCACCGAGGTCCCTGCTGAAGGAGACCTTTTGCCTGAAACCTACACTTTCGCAAGGGGAACAAGCCGCCAGGAAGTTCTCAACCAGATGAAACAGGCACAGCAACGTCTGCTCGCCGAGGTCTGGGAAAGACGTACGGATGAATTGCCGGTCAACTCACCCGAGGAACTGGTGATTCTGGCGTCCATCGTGGAAAAGGAAACTGCACTGGCCGATGAGCGTTCTCGCGTCGCAGGTGTGTTCGTCAACCGTTTGAACAAGAACATGCGACTGCAATCCGATCCGACGATTCTCTACGGCCTTTATGGCGGTGAAGCCTGGTTAAAAGATCGGTCGGCCATCAAGCAGTCCGAGATTGACGCGAAAAACGAATACAACACCTACCAGATCGATGGGTTGCCACCGGGGCCGATCGGCAATCCGGGCCGCGCCGCGATGGAAGCGGTTGCCAATCCTTCACGCACGCAGGATCTGTTTTTTGTCGCGGATGGTACGGGCGGTCATGCCTTTGCCGAAACCTATGAACAGCACCAGGAAAATGTCCGCAAATGGCGTCAGGTCGAGCGGCAGCGCCGGCAGGCTGAACAGCAACAGGACGTTGAGCCTGAGACGTCCAACTAAGTGATTTTTTTGCGCCTGACACCAAGGTCTGCAGCGCAGTAAGCCATCAAAGACTTCCGGAGGGGCACATGGCGCTTGCCAGCATGACAGGATTTGCTAGATCCCTCGGGGAAATGGGGGCGGTGCGCTGGACCTGGGAACTGAGATCGGTCAACGGCAAGTCGCTTGACCTGCGTATCCGCATACCCGCCGGTCTGGAAACACTGGAACCCCAGATCAGAGAACGGTGCAGCAAGATCCTGAGACGTGGCAATGTCACGATCGGGCTTGCCATGCAGCGGGATCAGTCGGAACAGCAGCTTCAGGTCAATGAGGTCGCTCTTGAGGCGGTTCTGTCGACCATCGACCTTCTCAAGGAGAAGGTGCCGGACCTAGCGCCACCCTCGCTCGACGGAATCCTCTCGCAAAAGGGTGTCTTTGAGCTGAAGGAACCGGAAGACGACGAGGAAACACGGGCAGCGCTGCACAAGACACTGCTGACGACGCTTGACGGCGCGTTGATTGATCTTGTCGACATGCGCCATAGCGAAGGTCAGGCGATCAATCAGGTCGTTACCGGACAGATAGACAGAATCGCCGGGCTGACACAGGCGGCAGAAGACCTTCCCGCAAGACTTCCCGAGGCGATCAAGGCACGGCTCAAAAAACAGGTGTCAGACCTGATGGACGCCTCGGACGGCCAATTCGACCCGCAGCGTCTTCATCAGGAGGCCGTGTTCCTGGCAACCAAGGCCGACATTCGTGAAGAGCTGGACCGCTTGCATGCTCACGTTGCTGCTGCCCGGGACCTGATGGGCACCGGCGGGGCCATCGGACGACGTCTTGATTTTCTTGCCCAGGAATTCAATCGTGAAGCCAACACCTTGTGTTCAAAGTCCAATGATGTGGATCTGACAGCGATCGGACTGGACTTGAAAGCGGTTATCGATCAAATGCGCGAGCAGATACAGAACCTGGAGTAGTTCCCATGACCGAAGCACCCGCTGCAACGATTGTCAGTGCGGAAGAGGCAGAGCAACAACGCCGGGGCCTGATGCTCGTGCTGTCATCTCCTTCAGGTGCTGGGAAATCCACGATTGCCCGTCTGCTTCTGGACAAGGAAGACAATCTGGAACTCTCCATTTCTGTCACGACACGACCGCGCCGTTCCAGCGAAGTCGACGGCGTCCACTATAAGTTTCTGGACCCGAAACGCTTCGAGCAGATGCGGGAGCACGACGAGCTTCTGGAATGGGCGGAAGTTCATGGCAATTATTATGCAACGCCGAGAGGTCCGGTGGAGGAAGCGATCGAGAGCGGTCGCGACATTCTCTTCGATATCGACATTCAGGGCACATACCAGCTCTATGACAAGATGCGCTCGGACGTGGTTTCAGTCTTCATTCTGCCGCCGTCCATCGCCGAAATGAAATCGCGCTTGTTCCGACGGGCCGAAGATGCGGACGAAATCATCGCCAAACGCATGAAGACTGCCGTCGGCGAAATGCGCCACTGGTCGGAATACGACTACGTTGTCGTAAACGACGATCTGGAACGCGCGTACGAGAATGTCCGCGCCATCTTGCGCGCTGAGCGCCTGAAACAGTTCCGTTCGCCGAAAATCGGACCGCTGATACAGGGCATGGTTGATGATCTGGAAATGGAACTGAGGGATAAAGACTAGTCGGCGCGGTCCGATTGAACTCAGGGGCCGCCTGTCACCACGATGCGGTCCGTCAACTCGTACCGGGACTTATAGATCCCCACGATCCTGCGTTTGACTTCAGACAGTTTGGGACGAAGTTTCAGTCTCTCGTGAAAACTCATCCAGGAAGTGTTTCGCGCAAGAGGACGATCTGAAAGGCGGATCAGATTCTCATGTTCTCCGATCCAGTCCGGTAGCACGCCCATGGCACGGCCTGACAAGAGAATTTTCAGAAGGGCGACCGAACTGTTCACGGCGAAGCTGCATTCGTTGCCAGCCAGAATTTCACTCAGAACCTGTGCGGACTTCAGGCGGGCCCTGCTTCCGCAGTACCCGGCCCAGACCTGCCTGTCCCAGCTATCGGCGTTTACTGCATCGGGATGCGACCGCAGATAACTTTCGGACGCGTATGCGTAGAAACTTCTTTCTCCAAGTTTCTGGGTTATCAGATGCGAGCGTTTGGGAACCTGATTCCCGATCGCAATATCCGCGGAATTCATGCCGAGATCCCAAAAGGCATCATCTGCATACAATTCCAGCCTTACCCCGTCGACACCCGCAACAACTGCCTCCATTTTCCCGGACAGGAAATGAAGACCCCATTCGCCAAGCGTAATTCTGAAGACCTGAAGCGGCGCAGCCGATTTTTCAAAATCGACCGCCCGTTTGAAATCGGCTGCTCCGCGTGCCATTGCCTGAGCTTCTGTGACCAGCCGTTTTCCTTCTTCGGTTAGTTCATAGCCCGTCTGGCGCCTGTCAAACAGCCGCAAGCCCAATTGATCTTCTAGGCGCGAAATCTGTCGTCCGATTGTTGGTTGCGAGACCAACAGCACCTGTGCGGCTGCGCTAAGGCTGCCTTGCTCCGCGACAGCGAGAAAGATGCGAATGGAATTCCAGTCCATATTTTTCATTAATGAATAATATCATGCAATAACATTCAGATACAAATAGAAGTTGAGCAGACATTCTCCCGACGATGAAACAGGAGGATGTAGTGCTGTTTTTTTGGCTCAAGAAATTCAAACGGCGGCGAAAAACCGTCATTCCGGCCGCTCTTTATCTGTCGCGCGACCCATCATGCTGGCCGTCCTGGCTTGTGCGGGACCTGGCGTTGGATGAACGATCCGGAAAAGCGGAAGAGGCCAGCCGTCTTCGCTGCAATGGCAGAAGTGCGAGCGATCCGAAACCTAGCTGTTTTCCGTTTTACTGATCATGTTTGCAAGCGACACAAATCCTGCAATATCAATCTCTTCGGCTCGTGCTGTTGGTTTCAGTCCCGCCTGGACGATCAGCTCTTCCGCATCGCGAGAGAGAGACTTGAGACTGGCACGCAGCATCTTTCGGCGTTGGCCGAATGCAGCCGCTGTTACTTGTTCCAGCGATTTCAGGTTACAGGGCAGGGGACTGTCATTGGGTGTCAGGTGAACAACCGCCGATGTGACCTTCGGAGGCGGCGTGAATGCCTTGGGACTGATATCGAACAGGATCCCGCCTTTGCAGCGCCATCCCGCCAGAACGCCCAGTCGGCCAAAGGCTTTCGATCCCGGCTCTGCAATGATCCGTTCGGCTACTTCCTTCTGGAACATCAGCGTCAGCGAAGACCAGAACGGAGGCCAGTCGGGCGTCGTGATCCAGTTCAGCAACAGCTGCGTTCCGACATTGTAGGGGAGGTTCGCCGCAATCCTGACCTTGTCACCGCCTGTCAGTGTGACTGGGTCCAGTTTGAGCGCATCGCCTTCGACCACGTCCAGTCGACCGGGATAGTGGCTCGAGATTTCAGAAAGGGCAGGCAGGCAACGGCTGTCCTTTTCAATCGCCACCACTTTTTTGGCACCGGCTGCAAGCAACGCGCGAGTAAGACCACCTGGTCCCGGGCCAACTTCCAGAACCGTGCAATCCGTCAGGTCTCCCGCAGAGCGTGCAATGCGGGATGTGAGGTTCAGATCCAGAAGAAAGTTCTGGCCGAGTGATTTTTTCGCATTGAGGCCATGCGCAGCAATTACATCGCGCAGAGGAGGCAAGTCATCGATCTGTGCCATGGTTTTACCGTCAGAACATATCCGGATTTGCAAGCACGTGTGCCATGCGCAGGGCCGCTGCAAAACTATCAACCCGGGCCGTTCCGGATCCGGCGAGCGAATAGGCCGTACCGTGGTCCGGTGAGGTTCTCACGAACGGTAACCCCAGAGTGACATTGACGCTGTCATCAAACCCGATCGTCTTGGCCGGAACGAGAACCTGATCGTGATACATGCCGAGCGCGCAGTCATAATTCTGGCGAGCTGGCGGATGAAACAGGGTATCGGCGGGATGGGGACCCGAAGCCTCGATGCCGATTTCCTTTAGTCTGGCGATTGCCGGCGCAATGATGTCGAGATCTTCCGTGCCCATGGTCCCGCCTTCACCGGCATGCGGATTGAGGCCACAGACCGCAAGCCTTGGTTGGGAATACCCAAAGCGATTCCTGAGGTCACTCGCGATGATCTCAGCGGTTTCGACGATGAGATCTTCCGTCAGCGCCAAGGGCACGTCCTTGATCGGAATGTGAATGGTGACCGGAACGACCATCAGGTCGGGACCTGCTATCATCATGACGGGCCGTGCTCGCTCGCCAGGCCAGTGCCTTGAGGCGAGCTCGCCTAAAAATTCCGTATGACCTGGAAAGGAAAAGCCGGTCCTGTAAAGTGCGGCTTTGTTGATCGGGTTGGTGACGACGCCGGTCGCGAGTCCATCGCGCACATCTTCAACGCATCGTTCTATGGACGCAACGACTGTTGATGCCGTTTCTTCCTGTTCGATCCCGGGACAGTCTGACAGGGTGTTGCCTGTCTGAACAATCGGAAGTCCCTTGTTAAATGCATCCGGAGCATCTTCGGCTGCACAGGAACTGATCTGCGGTTTCAAGCCGATTGTCCGTGCCCGTTCGATGAACAGCGATCGGTCGCCACGCACATAGAACGGCGGCAGTCCAAGCGATTTACGTTTGGTCCAGGCAAGAAGGGCGAGTTCGGGGCCGATTCCGGCCGGTTCACCCATACTGACGGCAATCGGCTTGTGACGAGTTTTCATTCAGCTTAGCGATAGATGATCGTCGCGCGGCGCCGAACATCCATGAGATACTTTCTGGATTGGCTCTCGCCTTCCTTGGCGCGCAGCTCGTTTTCCAGTTCGGCGCGCACCGCGATATCGGAGGCAATTTCCCGCTTGCCGCATATGGCAATCATCTCATAACCCACAGGCGTGGCCGATGGCTTGGTCAGTTTGCCCGGGCCGAGAGAATTGATTTCCTCCCGCATTTCTGCAGGCAACTCGGTCTCAAGGCGGCGTCCGATGGGCTGAACAACGACTTCGCTGTATTGACCCAGAACGCTTCCGACTTCTTCACAACTGCTGAATGCAGCACGGATCTTGTTGCTTTCCTGCTTGCGCTTCGACTTGAAGCCGCCGGAGGAATTTTTCGGGACAACAACGATTACACGCTTGAGGTCGTATTCAACCGATTTTTGCCTGTCTGCTTCATCCTTCTTCTGGAGAGCAGCGATAATATCCGACTCATCGACTTCAATCTTGCCGCTGAACCGACGTCTCAGAAGCTGGTTCCAGGCCAGTTGAGCCTTCAGGCGCGCCTTCAGGGTTTCCGGCTTGACCCCACCGCTTCGCAGAGCCTTGGAAAGCTGGGACGGTGACATCTTGACGTTGCGCGCAATGTTGTTGAATGCGTTGTCGATCTCGGAGGAACCAACTTCGATCCCCATTCTTTCCGCTTCCGCAAGCTTCACCTGATCATCGATCAGCTCCTGTTCCGCCTGGCGCTTCGCTATGGAGGCGGATTTTCGCTGAGTAAGCGTGATCAACCTGGCGCGCTGACTGATATCGTAGTCGGTGATCGGAGTATCATTCACGATCACCTTGATGGCAGCGTAAGCCGGGGTGACGATCGGCATGGCCAATGCCAGAAAAAGGCCCATAATTACCGGGACAAAACGGAGTCGCATTGCTCAACCATCCGTGCAGGCCTGAAGCCAAACCGAAGTTAATGTTATTGTGGTCTGCTTTCTCGCATATCACAGTCACAAATTCAAAATATTACCGGCATGATGCCTGAATTCATGGCGGCAAAATGTCTGAGTGAAAACAATACGCACATAATATCGTGATCCCTGAGCGAATTTCCTGTTGCCTGGGGTCACTTTAGTTCAGGGCGCCACTTGAAACCTGGGTGTTGCCGATCGTTCTCAGCCCGATGCGGAAATAGAGCGTCCGGTTGACGGAGTCGCCGTCATTCCGGCTTCGGTCTTCAGCGTAGGAGACTGAAAGCGAGAAACCTTCGTCATCATAACCGATCCCGACACCGTCCTGCACGATGTTGGCATTTTCAATATCGTAGCGCATCGAGCCAAAAACGCGCCAGTTTTCCTGAAGCCGCAGGCTCGCAGACCCCAAAATCTCCTCGCGGGGATTGTCGATACCGACATCCGGTTGTTCACCGAGAAACGCGTAGGCAAGGGAAGACACGACAGGTCCGTAGATCGCGCTGGCCTGCGCCTGCAGGCGGTTGACGGAAAAGTCGTCTTTGTCGAAGCGCGCCTGTGCGCCCAATTTTACGCCGTATTGGGTGTCCAGATAGAGGCTGCCCACATAATCCGAAAGATCGGACGCAAGACCGGAATCGGCTGTTGCCCCGAGAATGTCGGGATTTGCGTAGGAGTTTTCACCCGCAAGCTGGTAAGAGCGGCCAAAAAGGCCACTCAGGTAGTAGCCGCTGTTGAGTTGAAGTTTGTAGTTCAGGCCGAGATTCAGGCGTGTACCGCCCTCGGCCCGATCGAAGCCGGAGAACTTGTCGTAATCGAACAACGTGGTCGTGTCGAAGACGATACTTTGTGCATCATCATTCGGAAGCTCGCCTATCCGTTGTTCGTTGGGGCGCACGACAACCTGTGCAATCGGTTCGAACACCTGGTTGCCGCCGTCGAAGGCAGCAATGATCGGATAGCGGTACTCGAGACCAACTGCGGGCATGGCCCGTCCGACAAAGCTCTCACCTGCAAGCGCGGTAACATCTGCATCCGGCGACGCCAGGAAGAAAAGGTCTCCGCGCATATAGGCAAAGGGTGTAAATGTCTGACCGAGAGGATCTATGAAAGTTCGCCGCCAATCACCTTGCAGCGACAGGCGGGAAAAGGTTCCGTCAACGCCGCGGAACTTGGCGGTTGTTCCCCCGTCGATCGAAAACGCGTCGGTTTCATCCCGTGTCAGGGATGTGAAATTCGCGGCGAGGGAAAGTTCACCTGCCAGGACAGGGTCGGCGAATACGTAGTCGTAGTCGATGACAGGAAGGACAAGTGGCTGTTTGTCCTGCAGCGAACTGCCGACTGGCGAGAACCCGAGCGCGTCGAATTCGCTGTCCTCGTAATCTTCCTGACTGATCTGGAAGGCATAGGCCCTGACCGACAGCAGGTTGCGCTCATTTCTGCCTTCGAAAAAGACTTCGGACGGATCACCACCCGAAAAGCTGGCCATCGAGTAGTCCTGGAAGAACTGACGGTCACTTTTGTAGGTAACATTCCAGCCGAGCGTCCAGTCCTTGCTCAACGAAAATGAGGCCGTGGAATTGACCGCGCCGCGCCAGCGTTCATCGGCCCGCGACGTGGTGAACTGACCCGGTTGCGCCTGGAAAAGACCCGCGGCAGAAAAACTGACCTGTCCAGCTTCAAACCTGTGCCTGTATTGAACGTCGCCGAACAGGCCCTGTTTGGTCAGCGGCGTGAGTGTCGTCGTCAGGTCGTAGTGCGGACTGAGCGCCCAATAATAAGGAACCGTAACTCCGTAGCCGAGCTTGTCGTTCACAATACCGCTCGGGATCAGGAAACCTGACTTGCGCTTGATGGTCGGGTCCGGCATGGAAAGATACGGCAGATACGCAATGGGCTTTCCATAGACTTCGAATGCAGCATTCTCGAACCGGATAATTTTTTCCTGCTGCTTGTGAATGATCTTTTCGGCTCGAACGCGCCAGAGAGGCGGCTTGTCGGGCGGATTGGTCGGCTTGGTGTAAACGGTATAGACGCCGTTTTCGATCGAGGTGACGTTGTCTCCCTCACGTCGCGCCTTTTCCGCCAGAAAACGTGTGCGTTTCGTCGTGTCGATCTGCAGGGCTCTTGCAAATCCTTCGGCAAAATCTTCAGAAAGCGTCAATTCGGAGGTGCGAACGACATTTCCGTTCGACTCGATGAATATAACATTGCCCTTTGCCGTCAGCTGTCCGCTCTTTCGGTCGAAGACAATCTGATGGGCCTGAACCGTATTGCCGTCATAATAGACCTGCACGCTGCCGGTCGCCAGAATGACGTCATTGTCGAAATCGTATGTAACTTCACTGGATTCGAGCAGCAGTTCCTTGTTCGGGTCTACTTCGCCGGCCAGCCCGCTTGTAAGGTCTTGCGCATTCGCGCCGGGGATGACGTCCTGCAACAGGGAGACGGCTATGGCGAGCGTACTTGCCGCCGCCAGCAGGCTGCCCCTTTTGGCCCACATCTCTGTCTTCAGGAAAACCGGTAAAGACATCGGCCTTATCCGTCCTCCTGATGCAAGAGAATAGTCAAACCCATAAGTACTCCAAATATTCCAGGCGCCCATGCTGCTACCAAGGGGGGGACGATACCCGCGCCCCCGAAATCCTTGGCCAACTCGGTGAGAACGTAAAGCACGAACCCGGACAGGATTCCACCCAGAATCATACTTCCCAATCCACCAAACCGTGAAACTTTAAGGGAAACTGCGGCTGCAATCAAAATCATGGCGACCAAAAGAAGCGGCCGTGCCAACAAAGTCTGGTACTGCAAATTATACCTATATGCGGGTAACCCTGCGTTTCTTGCCAGTTCAATAAAGCGCGGCAGGTTCCAGAACGAGATGGACTCCGGCGAACCGATGCTCTCGCGTACTTCGGTTGCCGTTAAAAATGTGCTGACCTGATATTGTCCATAAGGCTGTGGATCTTGCTCGGTCGTATAGACGATAGCGTCATTGAGATACCAGATTTCATCTCCGAGCCGAGCTTCATCTGCCTCGATACGCTCCCGGAACGTGCCATCCTTGTCGAAGGTAAAAACCGTAACGCCGAGAAGTCGTGTTCCACCGTCAAGCAACTGCCGGGCAAGAAGCACCGACTCACCGTCGAGACCATCCTGCCTGACCCACACCTCATTGCTGTTCTGCAGCAAAAATGTCTGGTCCGAACCGAAAAGGCCGGTCGCGACCTCGTCGGACTTCTTCTGGAACCAGACTGCCGCCGGATTGTAGACTGTTACGGATAATATCCCGAGGCAGATGCCAACCAGGATCGCAGGCAGGGAGAATTGCCAAACCGAAATTCCGGAGGCTCTGGTAACCACGAGTTCCAGAGCACGGCTAAGTGTAACAAAAGCCGCGATAGAACCGAAAAGGACGGTGAAAGGAATGACCTGCTCGAGAAGCAAGGGCACGCGCAGCGCGGAGATGAGTGCGACCCGCAAAACGGAAAATCCTTCGCGGTCGCCACCCCTGCGAACCAGTTCCAGAACGTCAAACAGAAAAATGAGGACAGCCGCGAAAAGAAACAGTCCCAGTATGGCCTTGAGGAACCGGTTAGAGAAATAAATCGACAGGGTTCTTCCGAGGATCATGAGGCTCCCCCGGTCTGCCGGTTGTTCAGCCGATTGCCGATTGCCTCGATGCGATCCTGTACAGTGTGCTGCAGATTGCTCAGCCATCTGGGCTGCGAACGCTGTTCCTTGAATATCGATATGAGCGCCAGAACGGATCCTGCAATCGGCACGGCATAAAGCAGACCCAGCAGTGCCGTCGGCCCGCCGGAAATCGCCGTTACGCCAAACCCGGACGTACGCAGGATCACACAGCAGGCAATCGCACCCACGATGGCGGCACCGCGCCCCTGTCTGGTGGTTCTTGCCTTGCCCAGAAAAGCGAAAACAATCAGTCCAAATGCGATCGCATAGAGAGGTTGACTGAAACGCTCGTGTAGTTCCTGCGTCAGTTTGTCGGAATTTTTCAGGGCATACGCGTCGTTTTTGCCCGGAGCGAACAGATTGGCCGTGGTGCGTTCGCTTGCCTTGAAGACCGGTTCTCCGGCTTCTGGTATCAGATTGGACAGATCAAACGCATAGGACTGAAAACGGACAATGGATATGTCGCCTTCCTGCTTCGGACGTCTCTGGATCGTTCCGTTGTTCATCACGAGCAAAGTGCGATCAGCCGCTTCGACAATCTGTCCTGTATCCGCCTGGTAGGTGAAGGCGGTTTCTGCGTCGCGTGTGTCGTGGAGCAAAAGGCCGTCGAGCGTGCCGTTGCCGGTCCGGTTTCTGATATGAAACGTCAGACCGCCCTCGACCGAGATGAATTTGCCGGGTTTCACGATGTTGGCAACAAGATCAGCCCTGACCCGGGTGATTTCAGTGCGCAGCTGTGCCAGCCCGCCCGGGGCGATGTAAAGCGACAGACTGCCGATCAACAGCATGACGGCAAATGAAAACAGCAATACGGGTTTGAGAACGAGAAATCTCGAGCCACCGCTTGCATCGATGACAATCAGTTCACTATCACCGGAAAGAGCGTTTAGTACGAGGATGAGCGCAAGCATCAGCGCGAAAGGCGCGACAATCATGATAAGAAACGGCAAGGCGAGCATCGTGATGCCGATGAACTGGACAATCGTTTGCCCTTTGGAAGTCACCAGATCCAGCTGCCGCAAAGCTTGTGTCGCCCATACAACACCGGTCATTGCCGCAATCGTCAGCGTGAATGCGTACAGTGTCCGGCGCATTATGTAGCGTTCAAGCGTTTTCATGTCTGGCCGGACCAGGTCCCTTGTTTTTTCGGTGAAAATTCCGCTCAGCCACCGAATAACACGGAATGTGGTGAACGCCGCATAAATAAGAATGGTTAATATACATTAATTTTGCTGGCTCTTGCCGAAAAGGTGTGCAAACGCCATGATTTGCGGACAAATCAGGCTTCTTTGAGAGTGGGCGATCTGGTGCGCCGGCAGTCAAGGATCAATCAGCAATTTCAACAAGGACCGACGAATGACCAAGCTTGCAAAAATTTCCTTTTCCAAGGCTGACGCTCCGAAGAAGGGAGTAGCCGTTGTACTGGTTGCCGATGGGCTCGGCCTCGGGGCAATCTCAGGAGAGGTGGTTGCCGGCCTGGAGGGCGGCCTTGAGCGGGTCGCCGGTATCGCGGGTTTTTCGGGAAAGAAAAAAACAAGCCTGGACCTTGTCGCCCCTGCAGGCCTTGGTCTCGATCGCCTGATCGCATTCGGCATCGGCAAGGCCGAAGACCTGACCGACGCAGACTGGCGGTCTTTCGGTGGCGCCGTATTCGCGGAGTTGCAGAAAGTGAAGGCAGAGACCGTCGAGGTTCTCCTTGAGGCGCCGCAGGGAGTGGATATCCCTGCCTGTGCGGTGGCCGAATTCGCTATGGGCGCAAAACTGCGGGCGTATGCATTTGATGCCTACAAAACCAAAAAGAAGGACGAGACGGGCAGCAAGGATCTCAAGCTCACGTTGAAAGTCACAGATCCGAAGTCGGCGAGAAAGTACTGGGGTGTGTCGCAGGCCGTTGCCGATGGTGTCGTTCTGGCGCGGGATCTGGTCAATGAACCGGCAAATGTTCTCGGTCCTGTAGAGTTTGCCAGGAAAGCCTCCGATCTGGAAAAGCTCGGCGTTGAAGTTGAAATCCTCGGCGAAAAGGAAATGAAAAAGCTGAAGATGGCGGCACTGCTTGGCGTTGCTCAAGGCTCCGTTCGTCCGCCGCGGCTGGCCGTCATGCGCTGGAACGGTGGCAAGAAAGCCGATGCTCCGGTTGCGTTCGTCGGCAAGGGTGTAGTCTTTGATACCGGTGGCATTTCAATCAAGCCGGCTGGTGGCATGGAAGAGATGAAGGGTGACATGGGCGGTGCCGCCGCGGTCATCGGGGCAATGCATGCAGTCGCCGCTCGCAAGGCGAAAGCAAATGTCATCGGTGTAATCGGGCTGGTGGAGAACATGCCGGATGGAAACGCCCAGCGTCCCGGCGACATCGTCACCGCAATGTCCGGTACCACGATTGAAATTCTTAATACGGATGCCGAGGGACGTCTCGTTCTGGCGGATGCACTCTGGTACACCCAGGAGAAGTTCAAGCCTGCAATCATGATCGACCTTGCAACGCTGACAGGGGCGGTCCTAGTCGCGCTCGGCAATCTCAATGCAGGTCTGTTTACCAACAATGACGACTTGGCCGACAAGCTGCTTGCATCTGCGAAGGCAAGTGGTGAACCGCTGTGGCGGCTTCCCTTGTCAAAGGACTACGACAAGATCATCGACACACCAAATGCCGATGTGAAGAATACCGGCGGCCGCTGGGCCGGCTCGATTACGGCAGCGCAATTTCTTCAGCGCTTCGCCAATGACGTTCCCTGGGCACATCTGGACATCGCTGGCACCGCGTTTGGTGCCCCGAAAGACGATATCTGCCAAAGCTGGGCGTCGGGATACGGGGTGCGGCTGCTCAACCAACTGGTCGCAGATCACTACGAAAACTGAGTAGCCTTGTCATGAAAGCAAAAGAAAAACCCGCCGGAAAGGCGGGTTTTTCAAGACTATCCGGCTTGCTCAACAGGTTTTGTATGTCTGACAAGCGGTTGCCGGTTCGACCAGCATTCCCATTCCAAGCGTGGCGCCTGCAACAACGGCTACCAATGCACAAAACACAACAACACGTGCAATCATTCACTATTCCCCTTATTGGCCGGTTCGGGACCACCGCACACCGGCCACCCAGAAATGATCCTTGGATCGTCCCCGGGAACAAACCCTAGTCAATCGACATTTGCGAAGGGTTAATGATACGAGTCTTGTGACCTGTCTATGTCGCAATTGCGATGAAACGGATTTGTGTGAGACGCTGTTGCACGAGCGCATCACTCGGGAGGTCCATATCGACACTTGCCGCGATCAAACCGATACGCGTGCAACATGCGCCGGAGTGGAAAATGAGCGTGGAAGTGATGTTCTACCATCTGCTGCACAAGCCGCTCGAAGCGGCCTTGCCGCAACTTCTGCTCAAATGCCTTGAACGTGACTGGAAGGTGGTTATTCAGACCGGAAGCGAGGAGCGCTGCAATGCACTCGATGCGCATCTTTGGACCTTTGCCGACGACAGTTTTCTTCCCCACGGAACCAAAACGGACGGTTTTGCGGAACAACAACCTATTTATCTGACGTCGGAACAGGACAATCCAAACGCTGCCGAGGTGCGCTTTCTGGTGGACAGGGCCGATCCGCCATCTCTGAAGGATTACAAACGGGCGATCTACATGTTTGACGGCAACGACCAGACAGCGCTCGAGGAAGCGCGCAGGCGTTGGAAAGAGGCGAAATCCGAAGGGTTTGAGATCGCCTATTGGCAACAGACGCAAGTTGGCGGCTGGGAGAAAAAGGCTTGAAGCCAGGGGAGACGGGTGTGAAGAAACTGAAGATGTCGTCAGCCGAAATGGTGACACGGGCAAAGGAACGGATCGAGGAGATCGGGACGGAAGAGGGCATCAGGCTGTTTGAGGACCCTGACGTCGTCTTCGTCGATATCCGCGACGTCCGCGAGCGTCAGAAACTGGGGTTTATTCCGGGGAGCATCCATTGCCCGAGGGGTATGCTCGAATTCTGGGTTGATCCGGAAAGTCCCTATTTCAAGGATGTATTTGCCGAAGACAAGAAGTTCGTCTTCCATTGCGCTTCCGGCTGGCGCTCGGCCTTGAGCGTGTCGACCCTCAACGACATGGGGTTTGAGGCCGCTCACCTGAAAGACGGATTCAACGATTGGGCAAAGCAGGGCGGGCCGGTGGAACAGTCGCCCTAAGTTCCTATTGGCGGGTTTCAGTTGGCGAGTGTCGGGCGAAGATCGTTTTCGTCTGGAAGAAGATCCGGATCCAAGCTTGCATTTTCCCCCGGGGTTGCTTCGGGTTTGGCGAATTCTTCCTCATCCTCCGAGGCGTCCCGGATTTCTTCTATCTTTCCATCCAGAACCGACTTCGCCCAATCGACCATTTCGTCATCAACAGCGTCGGCCCGATTGTCGTTGATCATTTCCGACAGTGCCTCCCTAAGTGCCTCATCCGAGACACTCTCCTGCAACTCAGCTACACTATCTTCGGCATCGCTGAACGCTGCCTCTGCTTTTGCGTATTGTTCAAACTCCGGACTTCCAAGGAAATCGCTCAGATTATCGATCTCTTCTTGCAGTGCTGCAACTTCCTCTTCGTTCGGGAATCTGCCATCCGGGTTGGTGGAGGCTTGCAGTTCCGCAATCTCGTCTTCCAGCGATTTTATTTGCTCCGCGATCCGATCCGATATTTCGTCAGATGAAAGATCTTCGAAATCATCAGGCAGTTCGTTTCCTTCCAGAACGTCTGCCAGCCGGTCGCGTGCCTTAGTAAATTCATCGGTAAGACCTTTGAGAGTTTCGGTTGCCTCGCGAAATTCAATCGAAGAACCGATGAATTCCTTGACCGAGGCAAGATGAGGGTCATTGGAGTTCAGGAAGGCCCTGTAATTCCTTTTGAGAGAATTCAAGCGCCCCAGTCTGGCATTGAGATTTTTCTCCTTCAGGCTGGGTCTCCGTGCGGGTATTGTGGCAACACTGCCAAGACTCGCACGCTCGGCCTTTGAAAGACGAAAGTTGGAGTTGGAGGATCCGCGCCGACTAAATTTTTTGTTTCCGTTCCCTGCATTGTTTCCAAAAACGTTGCCGAAGAACCCCTTCAAGCCGTTTGAATTGTCCTTGTTCTTTCTGGCATGGGTTTTGTTCTTGCGGTTGTTGAATATTTCGAACCCGCCATTCCCGCCCGCACGATTAGCGTTACCCGACTTCTTTGAGTTGCCGCCATGCCCGTTCCCGTTCCCGTTTCCACCACCGTTGCCGTTTCCGTTCCCGTTCCCGTTCCCGTTACCATTTCCATTCCCGTTTTTCGCGTAAGCCTCGCCGTTCGTTTCCAGGAAAGGAATGAGCTCAGGGGTTACGACGGGTGCCAGCACAAGAGTTCCGGTACAAATAAGGACGAGAAGGGAATTCTTCCGGGACATAAATTCGACCTTCCGCATTTCGCTATTCAGGAAATTGCAAGCGCAAACGAACGCTTTTTTCTTCGCAGCGGTATTAATACTGGGATCCAATTCCGAATGAATTATGCGCGTGCTGTGGAGAATTTGAAATAATTTTGAGTGACACGGGTTTTGTTTTTTTATTTTAACCGTCTAGTCGCACCCGTTGATTTTTCGCGAAAGCAAGCGTTGGTTGAGTGTGCGAGCCGGCCGCTTCCATGGGTTTTAGATACATCAGTTTGGTCACGAATACTTTGGTTTCAAGCTTGGGAGAGAGTTGGTCATGAGACCATGGCAACCGGACGTTTCGTAGCGTCAGCCGGTGTCCTCATATTCGGCTGACAGTTCCAGCCAGTCTTCTTCCGCCTTGACCAGTTTTTTCTCGCAAAAAGCGCGTTCCTTGGCGAATTTCGTCGCGCGATCCGCTTCGCGCAGAAAAAACTCGGGGTCTGCCAGGGCTTCGTCAAGCTTGGCGATCTTGTCCTGCAGACGCGCCATTTCCTTCTCCGCCGCCTCGATTTTCTGCCTGAGCGGCTTGAGCTGTGTGCGCTTCTGGGCGGCCTCGCGGCGTTTTTCCTGTGCGGATGCCTTTTCGGCTTCTTCGGCCGCCCGCATACGAGCTTTTTGAACGGCCTCCGGGCCTTGCAGGATCAGCCGGCGATAGTCCTCCATGTCGCCATCATAGGGGTCGACCTTGCCATCGGCGACCAGCCATAGCCGGTCGGCACAGGCCTCGACCAGATGCCGGTCATGGCTGATCAGGACGACGGCACCCTGATAGTCATTCAGGGCCATGACCAGGGCTTCACGGCTGTCGATGTCGAGATGGTTTGTCGGTTCATCCAAAATCAGAAGATGCGGACCGTCAAAGGTCGCAAGCCCGAGAAGGAGCCTTGCCTTCTCTCCGCCTGACAGGTCCTTTGCCGGGGTGTCCATGCGGTCTGTCGGCAATCCGAAGCGTGCAACCCGGGCGCGGACTTTTGCCTCCGGCGCATCCGGCATCAGCGCTCGGACATGCGCAACGGAATTTTCCGAAGGCTTCAGCTCATCAAGCTGATGCTGGGCAAAGAAGGCGATCTTCAGTTTTGACGCCTTTGTGATTTCGCCGTCCATCGCCCCAAGGCGTCCCGAAATCAACTTGGCGAAGGTGGATTTGCCGTTGCCGTTGGCGCCAAGCAGCGCAATACGGTCATCTGTGTCGATATTCAGTGTCAGGTGCGACAGGATTTTTGTGTCACCGTATCCTGTCGACACATTCTCCAGTTTCAGGATCGGCGGCGCGAGCTGGTTTTCCGGATCCGGAAACTGGATCGGCTTGCCGCTTGCTTCCGTCAGCGCGGCGATTGGCTGCAGCCGTTCCAGCATCTTGAGCCGGGATTGAGCCTGACGGGCCTTGCTGGCCTTGTAGCGAAAGCGGTCGACAAATGCCTGCATGTGCTTGCGCTGGGCATCCTGTTTCTCCCTGGCTTTTTCCGCCAGCACCAACGCTTCGCGGCGCTGACGGTCGAAGCTGTCGTAGCCACCGGAATAGTAGGTCAGTTTGCCGCGCTCCAGGTGAACAATGCTGTCAACGGCCTTGTTCAGAAGATCCCTGTCGTGGGAGATCAGGAGGACTTGATGCGGGTAACGGGCGACGTAGTTTTCGAGCCAGAGCGTCCCTTCGAGATCAAGATAGTTGGTTGGTTCGTCCAGAAGCAGGAGATCGGGTTCGGAAAAAAGCACCGCTGCCAGCGCGACACGCATGCGCCAGCCACCGGAAAAGGAGGAGCAGGGTCGTTGCTGGGCGGCTGCATCAAATCCCAGTCCGGCCAGGATGGCGCCTGCTCGTGCTTCCGCCGTGTGGGCACCGATATCGGCAAGCCTCGTGTGGATATCAGCTATGCGTTCGGGATCGGTTTCCGTTTCGGCCTCGCGTAGCAGTCCGCTGCGCTCCTTGTCGGCTGCCAGAACCACTTCCATCAAGGTGTCTTCGGTTCCCGGAGCCTCCTGAGCGACCTGTCCAATCCGCGCTCTTTTGGGGATTTGAACGAAGCCGGTCTCGGTGGAAAGATCTCCGGTAATGATCTTGAACAAGGTGGATTTGCCCGCACCATTGCGGCCGACAAGCCCGGTCTTGGCTTTGCCGGGCAGCGTCACACTGGCTTTTTCGATCAGGAGACGGTCCCCGATCCGATAGGTTAGGTCTGAAATCTGCAACATGGCCGGATGTTTGGCGGAGCATGGCCGGGGATGCAAGCGGAAAGCGTCGGTCCCCGTCATCCGACGGTGGGCTGTGGCTTCGATGCAATGCCCGCCGCCCGCACACTCACTTGTCCAGAAAAGTCAGTATTTCCTTCAAGATGCGCTGATGCTGCGATTGACGCTCGCGATGTCCCTTGATGCAGACAATTTCATCGCCAGGCTCGTGTTCTTCCAAAATGGCGTAACCTTCCGGCTTGCACACTCCCATGAAATCGAAGTGGCCTGCATCCGGCAGTTCAAGGTGTTTGACTTTTTGCCCTGGCAGGGCAGTTGCGAGCGCACGGGATTCGATCTCCTGGTTCAGCATGTCTGCACGTCCGGAACCCAGCACCAGGACCGGTATGTCAAACCGGGCAAGACTGTCTCGAGAGAAGACGGGAGTGCCGCCAAGATCCAGACTGATGACTTTGCTGATCCTGTCATCCTTCCGGGAAGTTGCCATTTCGGCCTGATCGTCTTTCGTTTCCGCGACAGACCAGCCGCTCAGAACTTCACAGGCCACGGGAAGGTCTTGGCCATCGCACACGGTCCTGTACCGGGCGTTGTCGAATTCCGCACCCGCCAGCATCATCACCGTGAAGCCGCCCAGCGAATGACCCGCGGCGTATATCCTGTTCCGGTCGATGACGGGTGCATATTCGCTCTTGTCGATGAGAAAAGAGATCAGCCTGGAAAGATCGACGGGCCGCTGCCACAATTCACGGGCTTGGTCCGCGTCGCGCAGGAAAGTGCTGGTCCCGGGATGGTTGATCATTGCGACGACATATCCACGGCGTGCAAGTTCAGATGCGAGCCAAGCCTGATTGAACGTGTTGCCGTACATGCCGTGTGAAACCACTACCAGCGGAAATGTGCCATCGGCGACCGTGCCACGCGTGTCCGCAAGCGCCATTTGCCAGACCTTGCTCTTGTCTGCGCGGCTGTGCTTTCCAGGTGTTGGCGTCGGAAACCAGAGGTCACCGGAAAGCGGTCTTTCGGGCCGCTCGTCTGCGACGTTGATTTTAGCGACGCCCGGACCGTAGGGCAGGGCAGTTTCGCTGTCGGCCTGTGCTGCGTTCACAGCGAGAGAACAAGCCACAACAAATGCGGCCGGGAGCAGAAGTCTTTGCGCGAGGCGGTGGCGGAAGAAGAGTGAGGGCATGGGACCTCCGGTTCGATTGACAACTCCACCAACGTGGGTGCGGACTGCAGGTGTTGACAATCGCGGGGAAAGCTTTGTCCTGTCCTTAAACGTGATAAAGGACAGGTGGCCAGCCCGTCCCCCCTGCAGGCAAAGACATGATCAGCATTCCGGTTTCCTTTCTGCTTGCAGCAATCTTCCTCGGACTCGGTCTTTTGGCGGTTTTCTGGCGGGCGCTACCGCTCTTCTCCCGACTGCTTTTTGCGGTCTTTTTCTTATTGCTTTGCGTGGAAGCCGGGTTGGTTGGATTGCGCTTTGCGCACGGCAACGTCGATTTTCTTGCCTTGCAAAGAAGTCTGCCGGTCTGGATTGCACCAACTCTCTATCTTGCCTTTGCGACCCTGACGGTACCTTTCGACGGGGCGAAGCGTCTGATCCGTTTGAACGCTCTGGTCGCCACCTTCTTGACACTAGCCATGATGTTGCCGGTCCCGATCCCAGGCTTTGTGGACGTCGTCATTGGCATGACTTTCGCGGTTTACTGCCTGGCCCTGTTTCTGGTCTGGATCGGCGGGCCTGACAGGTTATCGGAGGCGCCCACCGGTCAAAGCGGTCTTTTGCACAAGCTTCAGCTGGTGGCGATTCTGGTCATGGCCGCGACACTTGCAACAGATGCATGGATTGCTCTGCTGTTTGCGCAGCAGAAATTCGCGATGGCCGCGGATATCATCTCCTATGCCAGTCTGGCCTTTCTGCTCGCGGCCTTTGGACTTGCCGTGCTTGCTTTGCGCTATCGTCCGCCTCGTCGTTCAGAAAAAAATGTATCGGCAGCACAAGCCGACAAGGTCGCCCTTGTTGAGGCGGCAAGACGGATCCTGTTGGAGCAGGAGCTTTATCGCGATCCCGCCTTGACGCTGACGCGCCTGGCAAGACGGACCGGAACTCCGGACAGGGACCTGTCTCAGGCCGTCAACAAAGTTGTCGGTGTCAATGTCAGCCAGTTTGTCAATCAGATCAGGTTGGAAGAGGCTGCAAGGCTGCTGGCAGAGACAAATGCGCCAGTGACCAGAATTCACGAACAGGTCGGGTTTCTGACCCGTTCGAACTTTTACCGGGAATTCCAGCGGATGTTTGAAGAGGCACCGGGTGCCTATCGCAAGAACATTCAGTCCTCGCCAGACAGCAGATCAAGGTATAGCGATGCAAATCCGCCGAGCAGTTCGTAACAGATAATCACTTCGCGCAGGTCCGGATCCCAAAAAGCATTGTCGGTGCCGCAGGTGGTCGCGCGGTATGTCACCTGTTCGGGCAGGTCGTAGAATGTATCGAGTTCGTTGGCGACCTGGTCCATCAAGGCGCTTTCCTGAAAGGAGGTCGCCAGTGTCTTCAGGTTTTCAGGTGCATCTTCATAGATGATATCGATCTTGCCGGCCGGCTCATCGCCATCACGAACAAACGGATCGGTAACGACTTCCCAGGACTCAGACGCCTGGTCAAAGTCGAAGCCGCAGCTGTCGATACGATCTTCAGGAAGTGCAAGGTCTTGGGCAAGGTCCAGAAACGCAGCTTCGTCCGCGCCGACCATCATGCAAAGCATTCGATATCCGCGCTGTTGGTCGAGATCGTGTTCGTCGTAAAAGATCAGTGCGTCGTGGTTGTCCTCCGACATCAGGAACCAGCCGGTCATTGCATGATAGAGAAAGAGGTCCATGTCATCGGTGTCGGCGGCCAGCATGGAAATCGTGGCAAGGTTGTCGACTGCGTCTTCCTCCTGAGCAAGGACCGGAAGTCCAAGCTCCGAAACGAGCATGTGTCCACCTTCGTGATAGATCACGAAGAGCGTGTTGCCCGAGACGAATTCCAGCAGTTCGCCGAGACTGTCGGATGAGAGTTCCGCCAGACTGGCTTCAAGACCCGCATAGGGTTCTCCGTCCGCGTCTGCACCGGTCTGTGCCGAAGCGATTTCCTGGACGAGGCTGATCGCCAGGATGAGCGCAATCAAAAGGAAGGAAAACGGATTGACTATCGATGTCATGGGTTTCTGCCATTGATAACCGGTCGGTTGAACTTGCTCGGCGAGACAAATCCGATGCCGAGCAAGACTACGCATCCGTTTGCTTCAATGCCAGCTTGTTCGGGCGTTATCGAGCGGTTCCAATTGCCGATATCGCAAGCGAGATGAAAATGTCATGCGCTGGCCCCCTTGCGGGGCAGGCGGTGCACAGTTATGAAGGCCGCGAAATTTCTGAAAATGAGGGACCGGCGATGGATCGGCCCGTTTGTGAACCAAGAAAGACGAAACCATGGCGATTGAACGCACGTTTTCCATGATCAAGCCGGACGCAACCAAGCGCAATCTGACCGGCGCCATCACCGCCAAGCTGGAAGAAGCCGGCCTGCGGGTTGTAGCCTCCCGGCGCGTTTGGATGTCTCTTCGGGAAGCAGAAGCCTTTTATGCTGTTCACAAGGAACGCCCGTTCTTTGGCGAGCTGACCGAATTCATGTCTTCCGGCCCGACCGTCGTTCAGGTGCTGGAAGGCGAAGGCGCGATCGCCAAGAACCGTGAAGTCATGGGTGCGACCAATCCGGCAGAAGCCGCTGACGGCACGATCCGAAAGGAACATGCACTTTCCATCGGCGAAAACTCCGTTCACGGTTCCGATGCGCCTGAAACGGCCGCTGAGGAAATCGCATTCTGGTTCTCCGGCACCGAAATCGTCGGATAAATCCGTCTCTTTACGAGACTTGAAAAGCCGGTCCATGAGGGCCGGCTTTTCTGTTTGTTTCTGAACCCGTTTCCTGACACATCCAGTTACACATTCTTACCAAAAAACTGATGTGCTCCCGTGAGGAACCGACCATATTGGCGCCGTCGGGGTATTGGAATCGGGAGAAAGAGACAATGCGTTTAGGTCTTGCGTTTGCGAGCGCTCTGATTGCATTCCCTGCAGCTGCACATGACAGCTCTGCACCCCTTGGTGGTCAGGAACCACTCGAACACACTCATATCGCGGATGAAATCTGGGATCTGCTTCTGCCTGAGGCTGAAGCGAGCGCGGATATCACCGTTCAGGGGAACACCAGGCGCATTCGCGCAAATGGCTACCCGATAAAGTCGCCAGGACGGTTTCCAAACCGCAACAATCCGCATGCGATTTCCAAGAAAAACTACAGTTTGAAAGTGCCTCTCAATCCGCGCAGGACCAACCGGGCAACAAGCGCACAAGGTTCTGTTTTCGGCATCGCCATCAATGGCGTCGTGATGGACCCGGGAACGGCGGAGTTCTGGCAGAACGATCGCCGTTCAGGCTGGAACTATGAAGCGCTGGGCGGCGCCTGCAAGCTTGGGCTGGACAAATACAATGCCCACGTCCAGCCGGACGGCACGTACCACTATCACGGCATACCTACGGGAGTTGTCGCCTCCAGCGGCGGCAGGTCGGTCCCTGCAATGATCGGTTATGCAGCCGACGGCTTTCCGGTCTATGGCCAGTACGGGTATTCGGATCCTGCCGGAAAATCATCGATGAAAAAGCTGAAGAGCAGTTATCGGATCAAGAGCGGAACCCGGCCGGATGGTCCGGGGGGATCCTATAATGGCAAGTTTACCCAGGACTGGGCCTTCGTCTCCGGTGCGGGAGACCTGGACCAGTGCAATGGTCGTTTTGCGGTCACACCGGAATATCCGGACGGCACCTACCACTATGTCCTGACTGACACGTTTCCCTTCATTCCCCGATGCTGGATGGGGCAACCGGATGCCAGCTTCACGCGGCTGAAAGGCCGAGGACAGCGCCGCGGCGACGTTGAGATGGAACAAGTCAGCCCGACAATTGACTTTGCCACCATGACGGACAACTCGGAAGCAGCCGGACACCTGATCCAGGTACAAGGCGGTCAGCCGCCACGAGTGCGGCCCGGCGGTCCGCCTCCGCAAAGGGGGCAGCGTGGTCAACGCGGTCCCCGGCAGGGCGGTGGCGGACAAGGCCGACGTGCACCGTGCAGCGGCAGCTGAGTAAAGACACGATTGCCTGAATTGAAAGGGAGGCGCTTGACGGCGCCTCCCTTTGTTTTTCATAACGCATGATCGTAGACCTGTTCACAACAATCCTCCGGATCGGACGCGGCATGAACCAGCAACCGCCAAAAAGCACATTCTCAACGTGTCCGCACGATTGTCCCTCGTCGTGTTCACTTGAAGTGCACTTTTATCCGCATGGCGACGTGAGGCGGTTGAATGGGGCCAAGGACAACGACTATACGGCGGGCGTAGTCTGCGCCAAGGTTGCCCGATATCCGGAACGTCTCTATCACCCAGAGCGCCTTCTCAAACCCATGCGGCGTGTCGGCCGCAAGGGTGAGGGCCGGTTCGAGGAAGTTTCCTGGGAAACTGCCCTTGATCTGATCGCCGAGAAATTCCTGGAAGTCGAAGCCGAGTTCGGTGCACAGAGCATCTGGCCATATCACTATGCCGGTACGATGGGCCTGGTGCAGCGGGACAGTATCCACCGTTTGCGGCATGCCAAGGGATATTCTCGCCAGTTCGACAGCTTCTGCACCAACATGGCCTGGACCGGATATGTTGCGGCAACCGGCAGCCTGACGGGTCCAGATCCGCGCGAGATGGCGCGTTCGGATCAGATCGTCATCTGGGGAACCAATCCGGTTGCGACCCAGGTCAATGTCATGACCCACGTCATCGCAGCTCGAAAAAAACGTGGTGCCCGCGTTATCGTGGTTGACGTCTACGAAACCGAAACCATGAAACAGGCCGACATCGGCCTCATCCTGAAACCGGGAACAGACGCCGCGCTTGCCTGTGCCATCATGCATGTTCTCTTCCGCGACGGCCATGCAGATCGGGACTACCTGAACGCCTATACGGACTGTCCGCAGGAACTGGAAACTCACCTTGAGACCAGAACTCCTGAATGGGCGGCGGCGATCACCGGGCTCGAAGTCCGGCAGATCGAGGAAGTCGCAAATCACATCGGGGAAACGAAAAAGACCTTTTTCAGACTTGGTTACGGCTTTACCCGATCGCGCAACGGCGCTGTCGGCATGCATGCGGCAGCTTCCATCGCCAGTGTGACCGGTTGCTGGAAGTATGAAGGCGGTGGAGCGTTCCACAACAATGGCGGCCTGTTCAGGTTCAACAAGGAGATGATCGAGGCGACCTCGCTGAAGGATGCTTCGACACGTACTCTCGACCAGAGTCTGATCGGCCGTATTCTGACCGGTGACGAAGAGGCGCTGCTCAACGGTCCACCGGTCAAGGCACTTTTCATACAGAACACCAACCCCATGTCCGTTGCACCGGAGCAGGAACTGGTCAGGGAAGGGTTTTCGCGTGATGATCTCTTCACTGTCGTGCACGAACAGTTCCTCACGGAAACCGCTCAAATGGCGGATATTGTTCTGCCTGCCACTCAGTTTCTGGAGCATGACGACATCTACAAGGGTGGTGGTCATCAATATCTGTCACTCGGTCCGAAGGCGGTTGAGCCGCCGGAAGGTCCCAGAGAAAACATATTTGTCATCAATGAGATCGCAAAGCGCGTTGATTCAAAGTCTCACCCCGGATTCGATATGAGCGCACGCGATCAAATCGACTGGATGTTGCAAAATTCTGGCTTTGGAACACTGGTGGAACTTGAAGCGGAAAAGTGGCGCGACCTTCAGCCGGATTTCGAAACCTCGCACTACCTGAACGGTTTTGGACACGCGGACGGCAAGTTTCACTTCAGACCCGACTGGGGCAGGGCGGAGGCACCGAACAAGCCTGAAGGGGATGCTGTCTTCGGCCCGTGCGATACCATGCCGGATCTGCCTGACCAATGGGACAGCATCGAACAGGCCGACGAGATACACCCGTTCCGCCTGGCAACATCGCCTGCGCGTTCCTTCCTCAACTCGTCTTTCAATGAAACGGAGACATCACTGAAGAAGGAAGGCCGGCCGGAAGTCTGGATCAGGCCTGACGAAGCGGCGCGTTTCGGGATTGAAGACGGGGCCAAGGTCCGGATGGGCAACGAACGTGGAGCCGTTACGCTGCATGCACGGCACGTGCCGAGCGTTGCACCCGGCACAGTGATTTCAGAAGGTATCTGGCCGAACGCATCCTTTGAAGATGGCAAGGGCATCAACACGCTGACCGGCGCCGACCCGGTTGCGCCTTATGGCGGTGCAGCGTTCCACGATACGGCTGTTTGGATAAGGGCTGAATAGCAATTCCCTTGTCAATTGATCTCGATACTCCCATCTGGAATGCGTTCGGACAAGTTGCTTGATGGGATGGTGAGCGTGCTGAGGAAGTTGCTTAAAGCTGGTATTTTGATCGCGGCAATTCAGGCGATCGCAATCATGCCTGCGAGTTCAAGCCCTCTGCTCGAGCAGCTGCAGCCGGTTGAAAGCTGGGAACCTACGCCAATCAAGCGAGGTGAGTTTCGGGCAAATTTCCATGAAAAGTACAGCTTGGCGCTGGAAGATCTTGATGTCTTCCCCGATGCAATACGTCGCCATCTAGGAATTGATGACAACTGGCATAAGGACGAATTCAGCGGGTTCTCGAAGGAAATCCGTTCCTGGATTTTCCTTGTGGTCGTGACCGACAAAACCGGCGACTATTTTTCGAAAGCAGTGCTCTTGAATTTGAGAAGCGGACAAAAGTCTGCGCTTGAGTTTGAGAATTGGAAGTCGTTGTATTTACCGAAGCTGAAGCAGCTGGATCAAGGTTGGACGGTAGTTGTTCATGACTACCACGGTTGGCTGAAATGGAACGAAAAGTCAAACGTTCTGCAGAATTTCCATTGCACCGATATCGCAAACTATGCCTGCATCCGACACTCATTCAAAATAGGGTGGAGCCAGCAGGAGCTCACAAGAGTGGAAATTGACCTCGAAAGGAAGTTCTTGGACTGGAAGCCGATTTGGGACTCAGGACAATGGTTGATTGATCCGAATAGCGCCGACTTTGATACAAGATGACTTCGTAAACACTGAATTTTTTCAAAAAAAGGCAGCGCAGACCCCGTCCGGGTGCGCTGCCTTGCCAGACCTGATTGCAGGTTTGGGGCTCCCGTTGGTCAGGTCTGGTTTTCCGAAGGCTCCGGGTCCGCATTCGCAAGCTTGCCTTCTTCCGCCTTGTAGAAATATTGACTGGCAACGAGCCAGCCCTTGAGCGGGCGCAGCATGGGAATGCAGGTGAGCAGGATCAGGGGCAGGGTGGTCACAAGGTGCACCCAGTAGGGAGCCGTGAACGCGATTTCCAGCCAGATGGCAAAAGCGACAGCCGGAACACAGCCGAAGCAGATGACGAAGAAGGCCGGCCCGTCCGCGGGATCCGCGAAACTGTAATCCAGTCCGCAGTGATTGCATCGCGGTTTCAGGGTCAAGAACCCGTCGAAAATCTTGCCTTCCCCGCAGCGCGGGCAGCGGCCCTTGATGCCGGTCTGGATCGGTGGGAGCTTGGGCCAGGACTGTTGTGCGTTCATTGGCGTTGCCATTCTCTGGGGAGCTTGCGGTCGCAGCTGAATGTGGATTGATATCCCGTCACTTCAATATTGATAGGAAGTGATTGCATTCAATTTATGAAATTACTGCAGCAAGTCAAGCCATCCCGCTGCGGCAAATTGGCTTGTGGCATCAGAAATAGACCGACGCCCTTGCAGGGGAAGCTTGCAGCGTTTGAGCGATGATTTCCATGGCCTGGCTGAGTTGCGCATGGTTGATAGGGCCACCAAGTCCGATCCGGACAGCCTCCAGTGGCTGGCCTGAAACGGTAAAGGCGTCAGCTTCGACAATACCTATCTGCAGATTGCGCATCTGGCTGACGAAGGCTGACCGGTTCCAGCCGTCCGGCAGGTTGAGCCACAGGTGGAATCCGTCCGGGTCGGCTAAAAATGCATGATCCTTGAGATAGTTGGCTGCAATGGTTTGCCGTGTTCGGCTTTCGGAGCGGATCTGGTCGAGAAGAGCGGCCGCCGTGTCATCTTCGATCCAGCGCGTTGCGAGCCCAACCGTCAGCGGAGACGGCATGACTTGCGATGTCCGTACTGCACGTGAGAACTGCCAGGATGCACCCTGGTCCGGTGCAAGAACGTAGGCGAGCCGCAGACCGGCGCCAAGGCACTTCGACAGCGAGCCGACATACCAGGTGATCTCGGGCGCCAGTGTGGCAAACGGAACTGGAGGCGTTCGGCTGAGTAGACTGTAGGCATCGTCTTCGAGAATGGGGATGCCGTGGTTCTCGGCGATAGAAACCAGTTCCCGCCGACGCTTGTAGGGCACGGTGCGTGTGGTCGGATTGTGCAGGGTCGGGTTGAGATAAAGGGCTCTCAGCCCGCCGGTTCTGCTTGCTGCTTCAAATATTTCAGGGATGATACCGTTTTCGTCCGTTTCCAGTCCTTTGAGTTCCAGGTGAAGCTGCGCACAGACAGAACGAATGCCAGGATAGGTGATCGCCTCGCTGCCAATCTGATCGCCAGGGGCCGTAAGCGTTGCCAGAATGTTTGTCAGAGCTGCCTGGGCACCTGGCGAAAACAGAATTTGCTCTGGTCTTGCGGTCAATCCAGCGCTTTTGAGCCAACTGACTGCAGCGTTCTGGTCCGGCTCGGACGTCTCGAAGCTCTGATAACGCAACAACGGTGTCAAATCTGATGAAAGCGCGGAAAAACCCGACTGCATTTTGGACAACAGAGCCGTGCCTTCGGGCTCCGGCGGCAAGTTCATGGAGAAATCGGGAATGCCGATGCGGCTCGAATGACCTCCGGTGTTCTTCTTGTCGCCGTCATGGGGATGTGTGACAAACGTTCCGCTCCCAACCTGCGAAGACAGGAGGCCGCGTCTGCGGGCTTCGGTGTAGCCGCGGGCGACGGTGGTGAAATCCAGGCCGAGCAGTTTCGCCAGGTGTCGTTGCGCAGGCAGCCTGTCACCCGGCGACAGGCGGCCGGTCGAAAGATCGGTTTCGATGCTGTCGGCTATGGCGATGTAACGTGGCGCGTTACTGTTTGAAAGGTCGGGGTGCCAATTGGTCATGCGCGGTGGGGTCTTTCAAAATTGACTGCATATTGACTGTATATCTAATGTGAATTGGTTTGTCATCCCGGTCAGACAAGATGCTGGATACCCACCGGGCAGCGCTTCTGCACAACAAGCAGAGAATACCGGGTTTCATCAGTTGGTCCGTTCGGTAAGTGAACAGGAAGATCTGGAAAAATCAGAAACGGAAGCGGGGCAATGGGCATTTGCGTTTCGTAACTGAAATGCGCCGCCTGCAGGTCACGCCCGGTCCATCACCTCCACCGAAAGCACCGTCGGCAGATGCCGTGCGATTTCGTGCCAGTGATCGCCTTCGTCGAAACTGGCGAAGATCGACCCTGAATTGGTACCGAAGTAAAGACCGGCCGGGTCTCTGTCATCGCCGGACATTGCCTGGCGAAGAACGGTGAAGAAGCAGGCTTCCTGGGGCAGGCCGTCTCGCTGCGCCTCCCAGTTCTCACCACCATCCGACGATTTCCAGACCGCCGCCGAGGCATCGGGTTGATAACGGCCGGCGGCATCGCCGTTGAGTGGAATGGTCCAGATGGTCTGAGGATCCCTTGGATGAACGCGGATCGGGAAACCGAATGTGGAGGGGAGGCCGTCATTGATGCTGTCCCAACTCCGGCCGCCATCCGAGGAGCGCCATACACCATGGTGGTTTTGCTGGTAAAGAAGATCGCCGTCGCCGGGCGCACGCATCATGTTGTGGACGCAATGACCTGTATCGCCGTCTCTCGGTGCGGCAGGATGGTCATGACCCTCGCAGGCAGCCGCGTTGGAAAGCCGGTTCCGCCGCTCCCACGTTCTGGCTCCGTCTTCCGTCGCAAAGACACCGGCCGCTGAAATGCCGATCCAGAGCTTCGCCGGATCCTTGGGATCGGAAACAATCGTATGCAGAACGAGCCCTGCGGCACCCGGATTCCAGCTGTCAGCGGAAGGGTGATTGGCAAGACTGTCCACATGCTCGAAACTCTTGCCCCTGTCACGGCTGGCAAGAAGCTTGGCCGGTTTGGTGCCGGCATAGAGTGTTCCATGGAAGAAACCAAGCGACCAGATTTGCGAGAAATCATCGCCGAATGGTTGGGGTTGATCGATCCAGCCGATGAGCTTCGCAAAATCAGGATCATTCGCGGCCCAGTCGTCCATTGAACCCCTTGTGAGTTTTGTCAGCTCCCAGGTATCGCCGCCATCGTCGGATCGCCAGATCCCCGCACCGTTCCAGTCACTGCCTCCGCCTGCCCACAATGTGTCGCTCTCAGCGTCACCGACAACGTGGTTGACCGGCCAGCCATCGCATAGTGGTCCCTTGACGGCCCATCCTGACCTGTCACGGCCTCCGGAAATCAGAAAGGCACCTTTGGTGGTACCGACAAGGATTGTGAGTTCGCCAGTGCGCATCTCATGGTCTCCTCCCGTTGATGTGCAATTTTAGCATGTAATTGCACCCGGTAAGTGCCGGGGATGTCATTTTTTCGAATGCAACTCATGAAGGGCGAATTAATCCAAATTATGATAATGGGTATAGAAAAATCGATATTTTAGGATAAGTTCTGACAGAGTGCTGGTGAAATGAAAGGTCAGTTTATGCCCGGATCGTGCTTCAGATATTTGTTCCCGGTATTTGGTGTCATATCCTTGATGCTCTCCTTGACGACTGCGAACGCTGATGGTGACCACGAGGCGATCGGAGAGGATGTCTGGAAGCTGCCGTTGTTCGATGCGCATGTGCACTACAAGGAACCGGCGTGGGATCGATATCCGGTCAAGAGCATTGTCGAGCTCATGGACCAGAACGGTGTTGCCATGGCGCTGGTCTCTTCGACACCCGATGAGGGCACGGTCATGTTGTGGGAATATGCACCCAACCGGATTGTCCCGGAGTTGCGCCCCTATCACGGTGCTGCCGGATCTTCCAACTGGACCAAGATGGATGGCATGGACAGCTATCTGGAAGAGCGACTTGAAAGCTATCCGCATGAAGGCATTGGTGAATTTCACATCCGCCAGCTTGATACCTCGGACGAGGCACTTTTCCGGAAGATCATTGCGATGGCGAAGGAACGGGACATCTATCTTCATGTTCATTCCGGCACTGAGCCGATCCGCTGGCTCTACGGACTGGACCCCGAAGTGAAGATCATCTGGGCGCATGCGGGTCTTGGATCACCTGCGCCGGAGGTTTATGCGTTGATGGATGAATTTCCGGAACTGCTCGCCGACACATCCCTGCGCGAGTACAATATTCTGGGTCGCGGTGAGACGCTCGATCCGCAATGGCTTGAAATCATTTTCGATTTTCAGGACAGGTTGATGATCGGCAGCGATACCTGGGTCAACAGCCAATGGGACAGCTATTCCGAGATCATGACAACGAACCGGCTCTGGCTGTCAAAACTGCCGCGGGAAGTCGCCGAGAAGATCGCCTACAAGAATGCCGAAAGGTATTTCGGTCGCGAAATCACGATGGATCAGATCGGCACAAAATAGGCCCTGGCCACAAGGGTGCTGGTCCTCTCAGGGCCAGATAAGCTCCGCTGAATTGTTGTTTTCAGCACCTGTGACGACCCGTGCTCCGGTCACCTTCGTTTTGCCGGTTGCAACGAGTTCCAGCGCCTTCGGGTAAATCTTGTGCTCGACGTCAAGCACGCGCGCGGCGAGCGTATCGGGCGTGTCATGATCGAGAACCGGGACGGCGCCCTGTACGATGATCGGACCATCGTCCATTTCCGCCGAAACGAAATGAACCGTCGCGCCATGAAGCTTTACGCCTTCTTCCAGCGCGCGTTCGTGAGTTGCCAGTCCCTTGAAGGAGGGAAGCAGAGCCGGATGAATGTTGATCATGCGGCCCGACCACGCGTTGACTAGATAGGGTGTCAGGATGCGCATGAAACCGGCAAGAGCGACAAGATCGATCCTGTGCTCTTTCAGGACGTCGTCGATTGCTTTTTCAAACGCCTGCCGGTCTCCGGCAAAGTCTTTGTGATCGACAACTGCCGTCGCGATACCAAACTCGGCCGCACGTTCAAGCCCCTTGGCATCCGGCCGGTTGGAAATGACCAGCGTGATTTCCGCGGGATAGGAGGGAGCCATGGCCGCCGAGATCAGAGCACCCATGTTCGAGCCGCGACCCGAAATCAGGACGGCTGTACGCTTGCGGTTCATGCCGACAGGCCCAGGGAATTGTCAAAAAGAACCGGTGCGTCACCCTCGGCCTCTATCCTGCCGATCCTAGTCACGCGCTCCCCTTCGTTTTCCAGTACTCTGGCGACGTCATCTGCTTCGTCGTCGGCAACCACGATCACCATGCCGACACCACAATTGAAGGTGCGCAGCATTTCCTTCTCCGCAACACCACCTGTTTTGGCGAGCCAGGAAAAAACCGCGGGTGCATCGATGGAAGAAAGGTCGATCCGTGCCGAACAGTTTTCCGGCAGGACGCGAGGAAGGTTTTCAGGCAGCCCCCCGCCGGTGATATGCGCGAGCGCCTTGATGCCGCCGGTTTGTTTCAGGGCGGAAAGCAAGGGTTTGACATAGATCCGCGTCGGTTCCATCAGGACACTTCCGAGCGTCTTGCCGTTCTCGAACGAAGCCGCGTCGGACCAGGAAAGTCCAGCCAGTTCCATGATCTTTCGCACCATGGAATAACCGTTGGAGTGAACGCCGGAGGAGGCCAGGCCCAAAAGCACATCGCCTTGAGCAACATCCTTGCGTGGCAGGATTTGCCCTCGTTCGACGGCACCGACGGAGAAACCAGCAAGGTCGTAGTCGCCTTCCTTGTACATTCCGGGCATCTCGGCGGTCTCGCCGCCGATCAGGGCTGCACCTGCCAGTTTGCAGCCGTCCGCAATCCCGGCCACGACATCGCTCGCGATGTCGACATCAAGTGAACCGGTCGCAAAATAGTCGAGAAAGAACAGCGGTTCGGCACCCTGGACAACAAGATCGTTGACGCACATGGCAACCAGGTCGATCCCGACCGTTCTATGTTGGCCGGTTTCGATGGCGATTTTCAGCTTGGTGCCAACACCGTCATTCGCCGCCACAAGGATCGGATCGTCGAAGCCGGCGCCCTTGAGGTCGAACAGACCGCCAAATCCGCCTATGTCACTGTCCGCACCTGGCCGTGATGTTGCCTTGACAAGGGGTTTGATACGATTGACCAGCGCGTTGCCCGCGTCGATGTCGACGCCGGCGTCGGCGTAGGTCAGACCATTGCTTCCTGAAGGCTTGGAATGGCTCATGACAGCTCCAGTCTGGTTTTCCATGTGCTCGCTGACGGCGTGCTTGAATATCCCTGCCGCGCATACAGCCTTGCAGCGCTTTTCACAAGAGCTGCCGGATGTCTTCAACGTCAAATACGCCCCTTGACCGGACAAGGTCGCTCAACCTATGTGCAAGGAGGACTGAACCCTGTTCCGAATTATGTATCGTGCCGCGGACTTTCCGAAACGCGTCAGATTTCTCGTTGGGAGGAAATTTCATGACTTTGCGCCGTCAGGTTCAATTCTGGTTGATCTCCCTGCTTGTTTCCTGCGTGTTTCTCTACATTTTTTCAGGCGTTCTGCTGCCCTTCGTTGCCGGTATGGCCGTGGCATACCTGCTCGACCCGGTCTGCGACCGGCTTGAGAATCTGGGAATGAGCCGCCTTTGGGCGACGCTGACCATCTTGCTGTCTTTCATTTTTGTCCTGGCGCTGTTCTTCGTCCTGCTGTTGCCTGTCCTTGGCAACCAGCTGGCAGCCTTTCTGGAAAACTTCCCTGACCTTGTTCGGCGTCTTCAGGCGCTGCTTGCGGAATACTTCCCGGCCAATCTTGCCAGTCTGGCCGGATTGTCGCCGGAGGACCTGCAATCCTCCATGACCGATCTGCTCGGGCAGGGGGCGTCCTTTATCGGCAAGCTGGCGCAATCCATCTGGAGCGGAGGTCAGGCCCTTCTGTCCATCCTGTCACTGTTCGTGATCACGCCGGTGGTTGCCTTCTATCTGCTGCTGGACTGGGATCATATGGTAGAGCGGATCGACGGCTGGATCCCGCGCGATCACCTGGGGGAAATTCGCGGCCTTGCAAAGGAAATGGACGGAGCGGTCGCCGGATTTGTTCGCGGTCAGGTGTCGGTCTGTGTCATCCTCGGGTTCTTTTACGCGGTATCGCTCGCCTTGGTCGGGCTCAATTTCGGTTTGCTGATCGGCATGGCGGCAGGGCTTGTGAGTTTCATTCCCTTTGTCGGAGCGGCACTCGGCTTTGTGTTGTCTGTCGGCGTTGCACTGGTGCAGTTCTGGCCGGACTGGCCGTGGATACTTGTGGTGGGAGCTGTGTTTGCGGTCGGCCAGTTCCTGGAAGGCAATGTGCTGCAGCCAAAACTCGTCGGCGAAAGTACGGGGCTGCATCCGGTCACCCTGATGTTTGCCTTGTTCGCCTTCGGATCTCTCTTTGGATTTGTAGGGATGCTGATTGCCGTTCCCGCCGCGGCCATGATCGGGGTGCTTGCACGTTTTGCTCTGAGGCAGTACCTAGCAAGCCCGGTTTACAAGGGTATCGGCCGTACGAAGACGACAGCCGAAGAGTAAGTGACACGATCATGGCGGAACCTCCGCGCCAGCTACCGTTAGAGCTACCGCACGAAGCTGCTCTCACGCGCGACGACTACTTGGTGGGCGTCTCCAACAAGGCGGCATTCGAGCTGCTTTCGCGGTGGCCTGACTGGCCGTCACCTGTCGTGGTCCTTGCCGGGCCGGTGGGGTCGGGAAAAACGCATCTGGTCCGCGCGTTTCAGGATGAAAGCGGGGCGTCCGTGATATCGGCCAGGGAGCTTGCGGCGGATGTCGTGGAAGACCTTTTGGTAGCGCCCGCCGCCGTGATTGAAGATACGCATCTCGGTGTCAATGACACTGCACTCTTTCACCTTTTGAATGCTTCGCGGCAAGCTGGCAAAAAGGTGCTCATCACCAGTAGGACGTGGCCGGCGAGCTGGAAGATCACGTTGCCTGACCTCATGTCGCGCCTGCGTGCGGCGACACCGGTGGAAATTCTGGAACCGGACGACGACCTTTTGCGCCGCGTGCTCGTCAAGCTTTTTGCCGACCGGCAGATATCGGTTGATATCGGCGTTGTGGACTATCTTGTCGTCCGCATGGAAAGATCACTGGAGGTGGCGATGCAGGCGGTGCAGGCCATTGACCGGGAAGCTCTGGCCGGTCGTGTGAAGATAACCAAGCCGCTTGTTGGCCGGGTATTGGAAAATGTGCATAAAGGCCAGTGAGTTGTTTGCTTGCGACAATGGTGTCATTTGCCTGCCGCTCACGCCGTGTTACTCAATCTGCATGCATTGAGACAGAGATCGCCGGAAGCGGGGGCGAAGGAAAAATGCCATGAATGAAACGACCGATCTTTCAGACATTCTTTCCGCTTCCTCGGATCTGCGCGGTGTTGAAGACGAGATGCCGGAGGAAGATCTGGCGAGGTCGCCTGCCAGGTTCATGAATCGGGAATTGTCCTGGCTGCAGTTCAATCTGCGTGTTCTTGAAGAAGCGATGAACAATCGCCACCCGTTGTTGGAACGGGTACGGTTCCTGTCGATCTCGGCGAACAATCTGGATGAATTTTTTATGGTCCGCGTCGCGGGCCTGCGTGGACAGCAGCGTGCCGAGGTTACCAATCTTTCCGATGACGGACTGACCCCCACCGAGCAACTGGAGAAGATCAGTGCCGCCGTGCGTGATCTTCAGGCATCGCAGCAGCAGATCTGGGGTGAAATCCGCAGAGAGATAGCTGCGAAGGGAATTGAAATCCTTCTGAGCGACGCCTTGACCCAGGCGGACAAGACCTGGCTTCAGGAGTATTTTCTGGCCTATGTCTTCCCGGTGCTAACGCCACTGGCAATCGACCCCGCGCATCCGTTCCCCTTTATCCCGAACCTTGGTTTTTCAATCGTGTTCGAGCTGGTGCCGACGTCCGGCAGCCGCGGAATGATTGCGTTGCTCAGAATTCCCAACCAGGTCGATCGGTTCGTCCGTCTGCCGAATGGTGGCGACGGAGCCGCCCGCTTCATTGCAATCGAGCATGTCGTGAGCATGTTTATCGGCCGGCTGTTTCCCGGATATGAAATTCGAGGCAAGGGCGCCTTTCGGGTCATTCGCGATAGCGATCTTGAAATCGAAGAAGAAGCCGAGGACCTCGTTCGACTGTTTGAAAGTGCGCTGAAACGCCGTCGCCGCGGGTCCGTCATCAGGCTGGAAATCCAGGAAACGACCCCGCCGGCTCTGCGGGAATTCGTTGCGGACGCACTGGATGTCAGCGAAAGCGAGATTTTCCTGGCCACCGGTTTGCTCGCGTTGAACAACCTTTCTCAAATCGTCGATCTCGAGCGCCAGGACCTCAAGTTCGAGCCCTATACGGCGCGGTTTCCCGAGCGCATTCGCGAACATGGCGGCGATTGTCTGGCGGCCATTCACCAGAAGGATATCGTGGTCCATCACCCGTATGAATCCTTCGATGTGGTGGTCCAGTACCTGCGGCAGGCCGCGCGCGACCCGGATGTGGTTGCCATCAAGCAGACGCTCTACCGAACCTCAAACAACTCGCCGATCGTCAAGGCCCTGGCAGAGGCCGCCGAAGCCGGCAAATCGGTTACGGCACTTGTCGAGCTGAAAGCCAGGTTCGATGAAGAAGCCAACATCAAATGGGCTCGCGACCTGGAGCGGGCAGGGGTTCAGGTGGTATTCGGCTTCATCGAATTGAAAACGCACTCGAAACTTTCCATGGTAATCAAGCGCGAGCACGGCCAGCTGAAGACCTATTGCCACATCGGTACGGGCAACTACCATCCGATTACGGCGCGGATTTATGAGGACCTTTCCTTCTTCACCGACGATCCCGGAATTGCCGAGGACGCGGCCCGAGTTTTCAATTTCATCACCGGTTATGCCGAGCCGGAAGAACTCAACCACCTCCTCGTGTCACCGGTAAACCTGCGGCGGCGCATGCTTGAATTGACCGAAGCCGAGATCGAACATGTCAGGCAGGGGCGTCCTGCCCAGATCTGGATGAAGATGAACTCTCTGGTCGATCCGGAGATCATCGATTCGCTCTATCGCGCAAGCCAGGCAGGGGTGCAGATCGACCTGGTCATCCGCGGGATCTGCTGTCTTCGGCCTGGCATCGAAGGCCTGTCGGAAAATATCCGGGTGAAATCCATCGTCGGCAGATTCCTGGAACATTCAAGGATCTTCTGCTTCGGCAATGGTCAGGGGCTGCCGTCGCCTGAGGCCCACGTCTATATCGGTTCGGCCGACCTGATGCCGCGAAACATTGACAGGCGTGTTGAGGTGCTGTCTCCCCTGATGACACCGACCGTGCATGAACAGGTCCTTGATCAGATCATGGTTGCCAACCTGAAGGACAATCAGCAAAGTTGGCGCATCCGCTCGGATGGCAGTCACGAGCGTATCGAACCGGGGCCAAACGAGGAACCGTTCAACGCGCATAGATATTTCATGACCAATCCATCGCTCTCCGGCAGGGGCAAATCCCTGAAGAGCGATCGTCCGAAGCCGTTTCTGAAACGGCAAAAACGAGGATAGCATGACAAGCCAGTTCAAGCCTGCACGCGGCCGGCTCAATGGAACAGGACCGGTGGCGGTCGTGGATATCGGCTCCAACTCGGTGCGCCTTGTGATTTACGAACGCAAGGCGCGCACGCCCACGATGCTGTTCAACGAAAAGCTTCTGGCCGGTCTCGGACGCGGAATAGCGGCGACCGGACGCTTGACGGATGCGTCCGTGAAACTCGCCTTGGGAGAACTGGTGCGCTTCAGGGCACTGATTGAGCACACCGCCTGCAAGGAACTTTATGTCTTTGCCACAGCTGCGGCACGAGACGCGGCGAACGGTGATGAATTTGTCGGTGAAGTGGAACGGATACTGCAAGCTCCTGTCCGTATTCTCGACGGAAGCGAAGAAGCCTTCTATTCGGCTCTCGGGGTAGTTGCCGGTTTCTGGCAGCCACGCGGAATTGTCGGTGACATGGGCGGCGGCAGCCTGGAGCTGGTTGAAATCGAGGGAAAGAAACCCGGTAAGGGATCGACTTTCCCGCTTGGCGGATTGCGCCTTTCCGAAGAAGCCGGTGGAAACATTTCCAAAGCAAGGCAAATCACGGAAGAAGCTCTCGGCGGTTATGAATGGCCGGGACTTCACCCCGGCGAACGAACGTTCTATGCGGTCGGTGGTACGTGGCGATCTCTGGGGCGATTGCACCTGATGCAGAACAATTACCCGCTGCACGTGATGCACAACTACGAGATAAGTGCAGAGGAGGCGATTTCATTCTGCCGCAAGATCGCGGTGCCCAGCCTTGAGGGAATTGAATTGGCGGAAGTGGTGTCCAAGCAGCGCCGGCCCCTGGTGCCGATCGGAGCCGTCGTGCTTGAACAGGTTCTGACATCAATGAAGGCCGAACGCCTGGTCTTTTCGGCAACCGGGGTTCGCGAAGGACTTTTGCACGAAAAACTGTCGCCCGAGATGCAGGCGCAAGATCCCGTCATCGAGGCGGCGCGTGAACTGTGTGTTCTCAGGGCCCGGTCACCCGACCATGCCGAGGAGCTGATTGCCTGGACCGATCTGTTGTTCCACGAGCTGGAAATTGAGGAAACCGCAAACGAAAGACGATTGCGCCATGCCGCGTGCCTGCTTTCCGATATCGGTTGGCGGGCGCATCCGGACTACCGGGGCGAGCAGAGCCTGAACATCATCTCGAACGCATCCTTTGTCGGTCTGGACCATTCCAGCCGCGCTTACGTGGCAGCGGCCGTGTTTTACCGGCACATGGGATTGCGCGAGGGCGCCCTGTCGCAGGTTATCCGGCAGCTGTTCACCGACCGGTTGCGTATTCGGGCAAAGGTGCTGGGTGCAACCATGCGGGTTGCCTCGCTCCTGAGCGCGTCAATGGCGGGCCTGCTTCCGAAGGTTGGTCTGGTCAGGACGGAAACGGGTCTTCTGATCGAACTCGGCGACGAACTGGCAAACCTCGACGGCGAACGTTTGCGCAAACGCGCAAGTCAGCTGGGTAAGGTTATCCAGGCAGACGTTCAAATAAAGACCACCTGAATCGTGCGGCCCGGATCACCTGTTACTCGGCTGCCTGCGTTTTGATGTCAGCCTGATCGGACTGCGGCAATGCAACGATTTGCCGATCTTGGAAGGCAAGGGCAACTTCACCGCGTTTGAGTTTCAGGGCAAGTTCACCGAACAGTTCCCGCCGCCAGCCTTTCATCGCGGCAACGTCTGCCGCGTCGTCAGCGGCGATCTTCTCAAGATCGTCGACCGTTGCAATGACCTTGGCAGCGACGCCGTTGGCTTCACTCACCATCTTCAGAAGAACTTTCAGGAGATCGACTGCCGCTGCGGACCCGTCGGGCGCCTGCCGGCCTTTGGGAAGTCGGGGCAGTTTGTCTTTCGGCAGGTTTAGTGCACGCCGGATCGCCTTGATGATTTCATCGGCGGATCGTGAGCGCTCGAAGCCGCGCGGGATCGTTCTGAGACGGCTGATCGCTTCCGGATCCTGTGGTTGCTGGGCAGCAAGCTCGTAAATCGCATCGTCCTTGACCACGCGGTTGCGCGGGACATTGCGTTCTTGTGCCTCACGTTCACGCCATGCGGCAACTTCCATCATGACGGCAAGTTCGATCGGCTTGCGCACCCGAAGCTTGAGTCTCTTCCAGGCCTGGTCCGGATCAGCGCGATAGGTTCCCACCGACGTCAGGACCTCCATTTCGTCTCGCACCCAATGGCTGCGGTTCTGCTCCGCCAGATTGGCTCTGAGGAACTGATAGGCGTCCCGCAGATGCGTAACGTCGGCAAGTGCGTAGTCCAGTTGCTTGTTGGTAAGGGGACGGCGGGCCCAGTCCGTGAACCGTGACGACTTGTCGATTCTGGCGCCAGTGACCTTGTAGATAAGTTGGTCATAGGAAATGGAATCACCAAAGCCGCACACCATCGCGGCGACCTGGGTGTCGAACAGCGGAGCCGGAATCAGTTCACCCAGATGGTAGATGATTTCGATGTCCTGACGGGCTGCGTGAAACACCTTCGTGACGCTGTCATCACGCATCAGGTCGAAAAAGGGAGCGAGATCAAGACCTTCCGAAAGAGCGTCGATGATGAAGGCCATGTCCGGCCCGGCCATCTGAATTACGCAGAGCTTGGGCCAGAAAGTGGTTTCGCGGAGAAATTCCGTGTCCACCGTAACGTAGTCATTGGCTGCAAGACGCTGGCAGGCTGCGGCGAGATCTTTTGTTTTTGTAATCACATGCATGGTGAGACACAGCTATAACCGAGTTCTGCCGCTTTGTCGCCACGAAATGGAATCTTTAGAAGTATTGCCCCTTGAAAAGGCGCAATAAGTGCGCCTATGGTAAGGTGTGCTCAAGGAGAGCCTGGTTTCAAAAGGGGGGTGTGTATGCGCAAGATACTTGTGGTGAACTCCAAGGGAGGATGCGGCAAGACGACCATCGCCACGAATCTTGCAGTAGCGCTCGCAGCAAGAGGCGAGGACGTCGCGCTGGCGGATGCCGACAAGCAGAAGTCCAGCCTTTCGTGGGTGAGGCGCCGACCGAAAAATCTGATGAAGATCGAGGGGCTCAACTGGAGCAAGGAAGGCGCAATTGGCGACAAGGGCAAGCAACTCGATGCCGTTGTGATCGACGGGCCCGGCGGGCTGCGGTCCGAATTGGCGAAAAACCTGATCGCGGAGGCCTCGGATATCATTGTTCCGGTTCTGGCGTCTGCCTTCGACTGGAATGCAACACTGAAATTTCTGGACAACATTTCCGATATCAAGAAGGTCCGAAAAGGCAAGGCGGATATCCATGTCGTCGCCAATCGGATCAATCGGCGATCGACCCAGGTGTCCGACCTGGAACAGACGCTTTCAAAAAACGGGTACCCGCTGCTTGCCCGGATTTCCGACCGCGTTTTATACGCACGACATGCTGCGGCCGGGTCGGGTGTGTTCGATTATTCGGATGCAGGCTCCTACGAAATTCGCGGACAATGGCATCCTGTGCTGCAGGCGGTGGACAGCTAGTGTAGGAAAACTGCAATCAACCGTCGGGTTTGAGTTCCTGAAGCAGCTTGTAGTCTGTCGGCGGATCATCGCAAATGCCCGGGCCGCATTCCAGAAAGGTCGTGACGATGTTCGCCGCTGCCAGAAACAGCATCAGGAAAAAAGCGAACTTCGCGAGAGGCTGGCCACCGAAACGCCCATGCTCGGGTTTGTCGACAAGGGTTTTCTTGTATTGCCCTTCAAAGAGCAACATGACCGCCGTTCCGAGGATCACGAAGAAGAAGCAGAGTCCGGCCCAGGTATAGTAATGCAAGCCCAGAACCGGTGATCCGTAGCTGCCCGTTCCCGGAACGATATGCAGCAGGATCTGTCGAACCGAAACGCTACCGCCGTAAATCGCCGAAAGCAGCATGATCCCGTAGTGATGCGGCTTCGCGCCGTAAACCAGATTGAGACACAACCCGTAGCCGACGCCGACGAGAGCAACCCGTTGCAACAGGCAAAGCGGGCAGGGCAACTCGTCTAGCGCGAATTGAAAGGCGTAGGCGGCAATCAGGATCCCGGAAACGACAAGCAGTCCGACTGCGTTGAGCGTTCTGGAAGGGTGTGGAGCAAGAATGATCATGGACCAGGGCTCCTATAGCTTGATTGTCAGCGGTGAGGTCGCGTGGAAATCCAGCCAGTAGATACTCATTGCGAGGGTGATGGCGAAAACAACATAGGAAAGCCGCCAGCGATCTCTCCAGGCCAGAATGATCGCGATGGTCATGAGCGCGAAGAGCAGTGAAATCACATCCAGTCCCCTTAAGATTCGACGAAAACCAGTCTATAGCAGGGGTCGTATACCGGCAATCGTTCAACCAATCCGGTAAATTGGTGCCGAGGAATTCCGACAAATCCGGCTAAACTCATTCGATGGGGAGTTTTGCCGCAAGATCATTAAACTCCTCTGCTGTCAGCCCCGTCAGCGTAGGCATTTCAAAATCGAAAATGCGGGTATCATTGACGGCCCGATAAATGAGAGACCGAATGGCTGTTCGCTCCGTCTTTGAAATCGGCGGAATAGGTACCTCGTTCGCAATCCGATTGCGAATCCTGCCTGCGAGCTGCAGCGGAACCGATGTCGTGATAACCAGTTCCTCTTCTTCTTCCATGCATGTTAGAGCATCAAGAATGGCTTCGGTCACAGTGTCGGGCATAGCGCGGGCGGACTTTCGTTGATGTTTGGACGAAAACACCAATCGATTGATATACATCTCGTGCGACGCGACAAGCGCTGAGCAATGCCTCTCCCTTGACTTTCGCTTCGCAACATGGCTTTTGCAGCCCGACACGGCCTGCCTTTGGCGGGCCGTAACGATTTTTCATGCCAAGAAGAATACCGAGGAAATAGAATGCACCCCTACCGTAGTCACACGTGCGGTGATCTTCGTCTGTCCGACGAAGGCCAGACCATCCGTCTATCCGGCTGGGTCCACAGGGTCCGTGATCATGGTGGAGTGCTGTTCATCGACCTGCGCGACCATTACGGCGTGACGCAATGCGTTGTGGATCCGGATTCCGGTGCGTTCGCGCTCGCGGAAACGGTGCGCTCCGAATGGTGCATCCGCATCGACGGAAACGTGAAAAAACGCACGGACGAAACCATCAATTCGGAACTTCCGACTGGTGAGATCGAAGTCTTCATTCGCGAAATGGAGGTACTTGGGTCCGCCAAGGAACTGCCTTTGCCGGTCTTCGGCGATCTGGATTATCCGGAAGAAGTTCGCCTGCAGTACCGCTTCCTCGATCTGCGCCGCGAGAAGCTGCACAACAACATGATGCTGCGCTCCGAGGTCGTACGTGACCTTCGGGATCGCATGTGGTCCATCGGCTTCAACGAATTTCAGACACCGATCATAACAGCTTCGTCACCAGAAGGTGCGCGTGACTTTCTGGTGCCGTCGCGGTTGCATCCGGGCAAGTTCTATGCGCTGCCACAGGCTCCCCAGCAGTTCAAGCAGTTGCTGATGGTGTCCGGTTTCGACAAGTACTTCCAGATAGCGCCGTGCTTCCGCGACGAGGATCCGCGCGCCGACCGCTCGCCGACGGATTTCTATCAGCTCGACGTTGAAATGTCCTTCGTCACCCAGCAGGATGTCTTCGACACGATCGAGCCGGTGATGGCTGGCTGTTTCGAGAGATTTGGCAATGGCCGCGCGGTTAACCGCAACTGGCCGCAGATCTCCTACAAGGATTCGGCGCTCTGGTACGGCACCGACAAGCCGGACCTGCGAAACCCGATCAAGATGCAGATCGTGTCCGAACATTTTGCCGGCTCCGGCTTTGCCATATTCGCCAGGTTGCTTGAACAGCCCGGCACCGAAATTCGGGCGATTCCTGCACCCAAGGGCGGCAGCCGCAAATTCTGCGACCGGATGAACAAGTTTGCGCAAGGCGAAGGATTGCCGGGCATGGGCTATATCTTCTGGCGGAAGGCCGAAGACGGGTCGACTGAGGCTGCCGGTCCGCTTGCCAAGAATATCGGGCCGGAGCGGACCGAAGCCATTCGCGTCCAGCTCGGGCTGGAAGTTGGTGATGCTGCCTTTTTCCTGGGTGGAAAGCCGAAGCAGTTCGAACCGGTCGCTGCAAAATCGCGTGTGATTATCGGCGAGGAACTCGGTCACACGGACAAGAACAGTTTTGAGTTTGCCTGGATCGTTGATTTCCCGATTTACGAGCGGGACGAGGAAACCGGCGAAATTGACTTCGAGCACAATCCGTTCTCCATGCCCCAGGGCGGAATGGAAGCTCTGGAGGGCGACCCGCTCGATGTTTTGGGCTGGCAATACGATCTCGCCTGTAACGGGCACGAACTGCTTTCCGGTGCCATTCGGAATCACAAGCCGGAGATCATGTACAAGGCCTTCGAAATTGCAGGATACCCCGCGGAAGAAGTCGACAAACGCTTCGGCGGCATGGTCAACGCATTCCAGTATGGTGCTCCGCCGCATGGTGGCTGCGCGGCCGGCATTGACCGGATGGTCATGTTGCTTGCCGATGAGGCAAACATCCGTGAGGTGATGCTCTTCCCCATGAACCAGAAAGCGGAAGACCTGATGATGGGAGCACCGAATGACCCGGCACCGTCTCAGCTGCGTGAATTGCATTTGCGGTTGAACCTGCCGGAAGAGTAAATTCGGCCGACTTGCGGAAACCCCTCGATTGGGGGTACGCCTTTGTGCGAGAAAAGAGGGGCCGCTTTGACCGACCTCGCTTATACTGGGTGATCGAAGCCCTTAGAAAGGGAACGCTTCGTGCGCAATCCGTTCAAATCCGACTCCTGGGACGATCCGCAAGGCACGGTGCAGCTGATCAAGCGCGTGTTCAGCGAGAATTTCCGGACCTATGTTCCGAAGTATTTGCTGGCTTTCGTATTCATGGGACTGATCGCAGCGACCACAGCTGCAAGCGCGTGGATCATGCGCGATGTCGTCAACGAAGTGTTTGTGAACAAAGACCCTTTCATGGTCTATGCAATCGGCGTGTTCGTTCTGGTGGTCTACACGGTCAAGGGAGTTGCCACTTACGGGCAGATCGTCGTTTTGTCCCGCGTCGGGAACCAGATTACAAAAGATCTCAACGGCAGAATGTTCGATGTTTTGCTGCGTCAGGATCAAGCTTATTATGACAAGCATTCGCTAGCTGAAATTGGCGTGCAGGTAGGGCAGGGCGTGGGAGCGGTACGCGCCACGCTGGATCTGATCGTCACCAGCCTCGGCCGCGATGTCCTGACGTTGATCGGGCTGACCTTTGTCATGATCTATCAGAACCCGCTTCTGAGCGTCTTTGCCCTGATCACGATGCCACCGGCGGTCATCGGAGTTACTTTCCTGATCCGGCGGGTCAAGGAGTATGTGAAGCGGCAGGTGGTTTCGAGCGCCAAGGTAAGTGCCGTCACGCAGGAAACCGTTCTTGGAAACCGAATAGTGCGCGCATTTGGAATGCAAAAGGTCATGCGCGACAAAATGGAAGTCGGGCTTCTTGAAATTCAAAAGCAGTCCAACAAGATTGCCTCCCTGACGGCGCGCACTTCTCCGTTGATGGATACGCTCGGCGGATGCGCCATTGCGCTCGTAATTTTCTATGGCGGATATGCCGTGATTGAACTCGGGCAGGATCCGGGGGCTCTTTTCTCGTTCATCACGGCATTGTTGCTGGCCTACGACCCTGCGCGCCGGCTGGCCCGCCTGAACATCAACCTGGGCAAGCAGATGGTCGGATTGCGCATACTGTATGCGCTCGTGGACCGGAAACCAGAGCTTCATGATGCGGAAAATGCGCGGGATCTCGAAATAGAGAACGGAGAAATCGTCTTCAGCGACGTGGCATTTTCATATGGCGAAAACGCAGCTCTTCGTGGAACCAGCTTCAAGGCTGAAGCTGGCAAGATGACGGCGTTGGTTGGTGCATCTGGTGCCGGAAAATCGACCGTATTTGCATTGGTGGAGCGGTTCTATGATCCGCAGTCCGGAGAGATTCTCATCGACGGCCAACCTATCAGGGACGTCACCCAGGTCTCCTTGAGGAACAAGATTGCCTATGTCAGCCAGGATTCGTTTCTGTTTGACCTCTCGATCCGTGAAAACATCGCGATCGGCCGGCCGGATGCAACGCAGGAACAAATCGAAGCTGCTGCCATCGGAGCAAATGCGCATGATTTTATCAGCGCCTTGCCGGAGGGGTACAAAACGAGGGCGGGCCAGGGCGGCAGCAATCTGTCCGGTGGCCAGAAACAACGGATCGCAATCGCGCGTGCGATGTTGATTGATGCCCCGATACTGCTTCTGGACGAGGCAACCTCTGCTCTGGATGCAGAGTCGGAAAACAAGATACAGGCCGCACTCGAAAAACTTATGCAGGGCCGCACGACCCTGGTCATCGCTCACAGACTGAGCACGGTTCGTCACGCTCATCAGATTCATGTCATGGGCGACGGCAAGGTGATTGAAAGCGGCAACCACAATGAGTTGTTTGAACACGATGGCATCTATCGCCGCCTGTGCGAGCTGCAGTTCCAGAGCAAGACAGAGGCAGCAGAATAGTCGCAGCCAGGGAAAACAGAAAAAGCCCGGGAACGCCCGGGCTTTTTGTTTTTCAAGATCTGTTTTCTACTGGTTTGCAGTGATGCCGACTGACAGGATCTGGGGGATCATCTGGGGGGCCAGCATTGCCGTTCCCATCACTTGCGAGAAGGGAACAGGTGTTGCAGGTGCTGCAACAACCTGAAGCGAACCGGGCGTCGTCAGGAATTCGGTAACAGCCTGTGCAACCTGTCCTTCAAGTTCCTTGTTCTGGAGCATGCCAAGCATCAAGGGCAGGCTTCCCGTCAATCCTGCGACATAGACCGGCACTTCGACACCCGCCTTCTGTGCTTCCTGGTCAAGAATGCGCCCGGTCAAGGTCTCATCGTCCAGGCGGATCTTCGCATTGATGACCGTGACATTCTGCAACAGTGCCATGGCCTCTTCAGGCTTTTCGGATTTCTCTTCAAGCTGCTCGACCACTTCACGGGTAACCCCGCCCAGGGACAAGGCAAGCGAAAGGCTGGCTGCATCCTTCGCGTCGATCTTCAGCTCCGGAATGTTGATGATCGCTGCTTCAGGATCCCACCGGCCCGAAGCGGAGACGTCCAGTGTCAGGGTCTCGTATCCAAGATCCTTGAGAGATTTGGCTTCTTCCACTTCAAGTTCGTTCACGTCTATTGTCGCACCGGAAAGGGAAAAGCTTCCTGCTGTCGGCAAGTCGCCGTCCATGCTGTCAATGGAAGAGGAAATCGCCTGAATGTCGGCTATCTTGCCATCTTCATCCCGCACCTGGATATTCTTGACGTCGAAGGTCTTGTAACCCGGGCTGACGGGCGAGGCGTTGGCGGCGGACTCCTTGGCCGATGGCAGGACAAGACCCGTGACGCTCATCGTCTCAAGCGACATGCCTCCATCATCCGCGTTCAGGTCCAGCTTCTCTAGTCCGAGACTTTCGAGTTTGAGCCGACCGTTGTCGAGGAATTCTCCACCGGTCAGGACTGTCGACGCGATCGTGACGCTCGTGTCCTTGTCATTTTCGTCCTTGATGACGAGTTGCTGGATCGTGACCGCGTTGCCGGACTCGCTGACAGACCCGTAGCTTTCAACGGTACCCTCCTGAGCATCGAGAACGGACAGAAAGGCATCTGCGACCTCGTTGCCGGTCGGGTCGAAGGCATTGGCGGCCGTGACCTGAAGCGCGATCAGGCTGACTGCGGCGCTAAGGCCGATGGCAATGCGGGGCGCGGGAAAAAACATCATATAAATCTCCACCATGATAAGGCGCGCTCACCTTGCTCCATGTTTGAAGCAGAGGCAAGATCAAAGCCGGACCGTGCCGCACCGGTCTGATGCAACCAACGGAGGCCATTTCTTCAAACAAATTTGGGTCAGGCCTCATTGACTGATCCAAAAGAAGACAGTTGCTGCGACGCAAAATGCCGACATTCGCGCGTGTTGCGGAACATCGGCTCGAATACGACATTTGCTGCATCAAGTGTCAAGGAAAGCAAGGCGCACAAACCTGTTGTTGAGTTCACTGATAAATCTCAACTTCCCCCTCGATTTCCATCGCAAAACCCAATGGAAGTCCCGCAACTCCAATCGCGGATCTGGCATGGCGACCCACGTCACGTCCAAACACGTCAATAATGAGATCGCTGAAGCCGTTTATCACCAGGTGCTGCTCAGAGTATCCTGGTGTTGAAGCGACCATGCCGAAGACCCGTGTCCAACCGGCTATCCTGGAAAGATCACCGATTTCGGCCTTGATATTGGCTAACACCGATAGCGCAATATCGCGAGCTTCAGCATATGCCTGGTCGGTATTGAAATCTGTTCCGACCACTCCGAATGGACCTGTAATGCTTCCATCGTTTGCGCTCTTGGGGCTGCCGGAGAACAGCAGCCTGTTGCCACGCACATTTACGAATGAGAACGGCAAGTGTACGCCAGGTGGCGGTTTTGCTGCCGCGGGCAGTTGTAATCCGAGATCCTGAAGTCTTTGTTCTGGCGAAAACATTCGCAATTTTCCTTTTCAGTGTGCCCGAACCATAACAATCAATGTCTCATGTGTCTGCAACGGGCCACTACCGGTCATCTAGCCGATTCTGCTGGGTAAATCTGTGCTTGGCGGTTTCCAATCACGGCAACTCGGACGAAGCTGCCATTGATGTTTCCAAATAGAATGGCTGCTTTGAGCTCTTCGCCAAGGTGGCAGGAAATGCCAAGAGTTGATCAGGTTTTGCCCGAAGAATCGAAAGTGACTTGATACCAAACACTGTGCGTCGGTTCATAAAAAGCCGAGCCAAAGCGATGTAAACAAATCCGGATCGTGCACCAAGACGCTGTTAACTGTGTCACCTTCAGGTCCCAGGCAGGCCTTGCAAAGAACTGCAGCTGCAAGCAAATCCCCGACCACTCTAGTTTCGGCGCAAGACTCGTGGCCTCAGCTCTTCCGGATGGGATCTTAAGTACGCGACGGAGACGCGCCGCCTTTCCCCGCCTCGCTTCATGCCTTCAACGGGTGATGCAACAGATGAAAAGAACTCAGGATCAACATCCTCAAGATGCGCATAGATGCGCTGCCAAATCTGCCGGACCCGGTCTCGGGACACTCCGATGGCTTCTGCAATCTCAACATCCGTAAGTCCCTCAAGGGCGTGATGGACAAGCTTTTGTTCCTGCAACACCAATTGGAATTTGGGAGACTGACAATACAACAGGGACTTTGCAATTCCCGTCGCTTTGTCCGCAGTCAGACTTTCACGAGACACGCCATAAACTCCGCGCGGGCCATGCCCGATATCCGATAGGCTGAATGGGTCTTGTGGGGCAACTTCGAACAGAAACGGATTACCTCCTGCCTCCTGTATATGTCCGACGACAAGCTCGGTTTCATGAAGGCAGCGCTTGATGTTAAATCCGGTATGCGACGCAATATAGACAGGAACAATCGCGTTCAAAATCTCATGAGCCCACTGCTGTTCGAAGTCAAACGTCTCTTGGCAGTATTCGAGCACAAACATCTCCAACCCAGCATCAGCGTTTTGGCGCGCCTGTTCTTCTGGAGACAGGAAAACGGATGTGTCACCGTCGCGAAACCGAACCAGCAATCTGCGGTTCAGATAAGGTTTGGGGCGTGCAACAAAATCGTCGACCGTGCTTTGCGGCAAAAAACACGTAATTCCAGCCGCGACACAACGCGGTTGCGTGCTGTCGGTAAAAACCACACCGCCGAGAACAATGTCCTTCTGGACCAGCTGCTCCAGAAGATCAGGTAACCACGCATCCCAGTTCTCGGTGTTCGGCAAATATCGTTTCCACAACTCAACCACCGCCGCGCCATCACCTGCCCGCATGGCGCGCGCTCTAAGTGTTTCCGCCATAAGTCAAAACCTACCCTTTAAGAGGATTGAATAGTGAATAACGAATAGTGAATTGTGGATAGGCACACAACTGGCAGGGGCTGTCGGGCAATTTGTGGTGACACGGCGAGCCAGAAAAATTGTGGAAGCACGGAGCGTGAAATTTGTGTGTGTGAGTTAATTGACGAGGGAATGCGGATCACAAATTCCTCTCGATCTTTAACACGGCAACTGCATCGCTGCTAAATTGAAGGCCTTGTTATGAAAGCGATTTTTCTTTGTTTGGTTTCTGGTTTTACGATTTCCCTAGCATCAGCGTCATCTGCTGCGACATTGCACAACGCGAGCGTTACTGCATCGTGTGGTTTAGGCTCCCCGGATTCTCAAAGCACTACGCTTTCGACAACGGGTCTCTCACTTGCCGCCAGTCGAGGAACCGGGCCATCGGGTGCATGTGCTATATCGGCTATAGCAAGCGTCAATTCCGGAACGGTGCGGGTACAGTCTTTGGTGGTGAACCCCGGCTCAGATAATGTCCTACAGCAAAATCTAGGAAGTGCAAACGCGTCTGCTTGGGTCACATATCAGTTCACCCTCCGCTCCGGCTTCGTCGGTGTTGCGCCCGTTCCGGTCTCGATAAATTTGCATGCGAGCGGAAGCGTGACTGCAGACAGTAAAGCACTCTTCAGCGATCAAGGAGCCTTTCTCAACCCGGGGCAGCGGACATCAGCAAGCTTGCGCGCCTTTGGTGCGATTTCCGACAGCGCACTTTCCTATACTTTCGAAGAACGCATCAGTGTGGCGGTAAATGCAGGGGAAGACTCCGAATTTGAAGCTCTGTCCGGGGCAATAACCACACCAAAAGTGCTTTTGCGGCCCGGTGAAACAGGATCAGTTACCTTTGGATTGGCCAGCAGTGCGGGCGGTTTGTTGGCAGGTCTTGAAGCAGTCGGGTTTGCCAATGGGGGCAACAGCGTTTCCTTCGCTCTTGAAGGCGACGTCTTCAATGTGCCCGAGGGGTATTTCATCGATATTGACGAACCGTGGATCGTGGACAACCGCTACTCGCTTGCCGATAGCCCAACACCGGTTCCATTGCCTGCTAGCGCCTGGTTGCTTGTTGGTGCTTTGGCTGGGCTCGGAACGGTGTGCAGGAAGGCTGCAAAATGAAACGCTTGCTCACGGTTTTCGCGCTGTTTTTTGCAGTTCACGCGCAGGCGGCCACAATAGATGCAGTCATTTTGGATGAGGCCGCGCTGGATGCGATCTACGGCCAGTCAAGTTTTGGCCAATCACCCATCGATATCCGTGTGCTGCCGGCCCAAACGCTTGCAAGACCCGACCTTTTAAGCGTTCGGTTGGATTTCTCTTTCACAGGCAGCCCATTCAATTCCCCGCAAATACGCGAAACTGGGAATCTCTTCGACTTGTTTGCATTGGGCGATCCAGAACCAGTGATCAATCTGTTTTTGGTGGATTCGATCCGCGCATACGGTCAATTTGCATTTGGCATCGCAGAAGGCATCGGCAGCGGGAACAGCTTTGCGATTACAAGGCCACTCTTAAACGTTCAAGACGAAGTTATCGCACATGAAATTGGACATTTGCTTGGACTTGAACACGAGGGTCAAGGGCAACCGCCGTTTTTCGAAACTAATTTCGACATCGAAAATCTGATGTCAGCAATACCAAATGGACATACCACTTTGAATGCAAGTCAAGTTGAAACGATATTCAACTCGGTTCTACTGCAGGGCGCACAGGATACAGGTTTTTTCTTGGAAGTGCGGCCGATTTTGGTTGGGGAAGCAGCTGAATTTGCCGCTGTTCCGCTGCCCGCAAGCGGGCTTCTTCTGATTTTCTCACTGTTCGGAATTGGGTTTCTTGGAGGGGGGCGAGTCAAAGGACACTCTTCTGGATGAATGATGTGAACTGGTGAGCTGTTTCGTTCAGGCCAACGTCTGCTCACCGTGCAATGCACCTGTTCGCGCAGCTCTCAGCGTCCGGTAATATGGGCTCGAAGCGGGCATTGCGGCCTTCAGGATTAATGGGTTCTGCCCCTGATCAAGCCGCCTTTTCGGGAAAGTCGCCGCTGGCCGTGTCGACGTCTTCCAGTGTCGGAAGACTGGCTTCGTTGCCAAGATGCTGGATGGCGTGCGTCGAAGCCCCGCGCGCAAACTCGAAATGCTTTGTCCAGCTGCGTTCCGGCCAGCGGAGATAAGAGGCGATATAGGCGCCATGAAAGACGTCGCCGGCGCCATTGGAATCGACAACCTTCTGCATGGGCACGTTGAGCGCGGGCAGAAGTTTGTCCGGTCCGCCGGCTTCATACCAGACCATGCCGTGTTCTCCGAGCGTCACGGCCCCGACAGGGCAGTTCTTGGATCGCAGGTATTCGAGCGTTTGCCCCGTTGTTTTGCCGAGTTGCTGGCAGAACCGATCCGATACGACAGCGATATCGATGTGTTCCAGCAATTCATCGGTGTTTTCCCTGACAGCGCCACCGTCCAGGGAGGTCAGCACGCCGAGGTTCTTGCACGTTGCCGCGTAATGCAGCGCAGCGTCGGGCATATGGCCATCAAGATGCAAGGCCTTCATGCCCGTTAGTGTCAGGGGCGGGAAGGGGTGCAGGAAGTCGTTGTCGCGGCACCTGACGATGGCCCTCTTTCCGGATTTGGGCATGATGAAGGACAAGGACGACTCCTTCACTTTCCTGCCGTGAACGGAGATCCCGTAGGTGGACGCCATGTCCAGGAACATGCGAGCCAGCCAATCGTCTGCTAGCGAGCACAATAGATCGGGCTTGCCCCCCAGCTTCGCGCAACAAAAAGCGGCCGTTACGGCGTTTCCGCCAAAACTGATTGCATAGTCCTTGGCGATGGTCTTCTCGTCGCCAGTCGGGAAGCTGTCGGTCAAAAACGTAACGTCGATATAGGCTTGTCCGATAAACAGCGCCTGCATGAGATTCTCCCATCACCAAGTCAGTTTCGATAACAGCACCTGATCGCATATTGAGCGCAGGCTGCCTTGATCTCGATGAAACTGCAATACATTCAGTCCTTGTTTACCCAGATCGGCCATGGTCACAAAGAGTATATTGGTAAACAGGCCCTGATTTGTCCTTCCGGTACGTTGGCTTTGCAAAGACGGTGTTGATCGCCCTCGTTCTGGCGACAACTCCGCTCTTTGCGATCAACATCATTTTGAACCAGTTCGCCGAGCGGCGCGCCATCACCGAGATGGAGGCGATGGGCCAGGTGTCGATCCATCGCGCCGAGGAAGCCATCAGCACGACCGTATCGCTCCTTCAACGGCTTGACCGCGACGGTGTGCAGACATGTAGTGCCGAAGATCGGGTGATCTATGAAAAGCTGATTGTCGAACACGGCATGATCGATGCAATCGGTCTGGCGGATGCCGCGGGGCAACGCATGTGCATCTTTCCGGATCGTGAACTGGCCGGCAAGATCATCTTGCCACCGGTCAGGACAGACGGGCCGCTGGTCGGTATCGGCATGCTGGACCGGGATTACCTGGGAGCCCGGGCGGCGGTAATCAGCTGGGACTTGAAAGATCAGACACGCTTGTTCGCCGAAGTCACCCCGGCGGTCATAGCGATGGACCCCGGACCGGAATATCTGCGTTCCTACCGCAGGGCGGAGCTGCGTCTTGGCGACAATCTGCTGTGGTACAATGTCGGCGGTTACAATTCCGAGGAATCGAGTCCGGAAAGTGTTCTCAGCGTTGATGTCAACTCAGAGCTTTACCCGCTCGTTGCCAGGATCACCGCGCCGGCATCGGCGGCCCTTTATGTGGTCAAGGATCTGAAGGTCGTTGCGGCAGCAGCTTGCGCCGGGATCGCGGTTTTGTTCGTCGCAATCGGCATCTGGTTGTCCTGGCGGCCAGAGAGCGAGGCCAATGACGAATTCATTGCAGCGATCAGCAATGGAGAATTCATTCCTTTTTATCAGCCTGTTATGGATATCGAGAGCCTGCGGTTGCGTGGTTGTGAAGTGCTCATGCGCTGGCGCCGTCCCAATGGCACGATCGTGTCGCCGGGCCAGTTCATGGCTTACGCTGAAAACAACGGTCATATCTTTGACATGACTCGGCACATGATGCGCGTTTCCTGTGAGGAAGTTGGCGAGCTCTATGGCGAGAATCCGGACTTCAAGCTGTCGATCAACCTATTTGCAGGCCATTTCCAGGATCGCGAGGTCGTTGCCGACATCAAGTCCATTTTTGAAAATTCGAATATATCGTTCCAGCAGATCGTCGTGGAAGTAACAGAGCGGCACCCTTTGGAAGACATGGAACAGGCCCGCAAGATCATGGCAGAGCTGCAGGCGCTCGGTGTTCGCATTGCGCTGGATGACGTCGGCACCGGTCACGGTGGTATGGCATATTTGCAGAAGCTCGGCGTCGACATCATCAAGATCGACAAGATGTTTATCGACACGATCAGTTCCGACGACAACTCCACCACGATTGTTGATTCCATGGTTGAACTTGCCGACAATCTTGGGATGGGCATCATTGCCGAAGGTGTCGAACAGGAAGAGCAGATCGAACGTCTGCTCGAACTGGGTGTTACCGCTGCCCAGGGGTATTATTTTGCCAAGCCAATGCCGGCGAATGAATTCATCGAATTCGCTGCACGTACGGAAGAAGAAGCCCGTGAACGAGGGCGTCTGGCTGCTGAGGCAGCCGCGGCGGAACAGGCCGCCAACGAAGCCGCTCTTGCGGACGCAGCTGCCTGATCATCCTGCAATACCGGCACCTTTGACAACCATTTCCCGTAGTCAGCTTGTTCGTCTGGGGGCAGCGTCTCGCGTGCTTCAATGCAGCCTTGCATAAAAACGCTTTACTGTACCGGCTGGACGGTATATTTGACTGCGAACTGTACTGACTGGACGGTATACTAAATGGCCCGACCTTCGCGGAATGCACAGACCTCGAAATCTGAAATACTGACCGCAGCAATTGAAGTCATTCGGCGATCTGGAGCGCCGAGCCTGACGATTGACGCCGTCGCTGAAGAAAGTGGATTTTCAAAAGGGGGCGTTCTTTACAACTTTCCGACAAAGGATGCCCTGATCACCGGCATGGTGGAGTTTCTTGTCGGCCAGTTCGAAGCCGATGTGCTCGAGGCAAGAACGAAAAACCTACAATCACGGTCGCCAACCCTTTGTGGAATGATCGACGTGACCGAAAGGTGGTTGGAGACAAAACGCGACGTGGCGCAGGCCGTCCTGGCAACGACCGCGGACCGGCCCGAACTCAGCGAACCGTTCCTGAGGGTCAAGACTGGACTGAAAAACGCAATTGCACGGGAGACCGATCAATTCGGAAAGGCTATGGCAATCTGGGCGAGCCTGGAGGGGCTGCATTTCTCCGTTGCCCATTGCGTTTCGATACTGACGGAAGATGAACGGGCTGAGGTGTTGAAGGAACTTCGCCACCGCCTCGAGCAGGACTAACACCAGGACGGAAAAACAGATGTTTGCACTTGAAAGAGCTCCCCTTGTCCGCTGGACCGGGCTCCTGCTGGGCGCCGGCCTTCTGGCTGCCTGTCAGGACGATGCTGCAAATCCGGTCGCCGAGGCTGAAGCCAAGCTTCACGCGTCGCCGAGACCTGCAAAAATATTTACCGTAACCGATCAGATCGGCCTGGTTGAGCGCCGATTTGCCGGACGTGTCGCCGCGGTTCAGACTGTTGACTTGTCATTCCAGGTGCCGGGGAAACTGCTTCAGTTGCCGGTGCTGGAAAGCCAGCTGGTAAAGAAAGGCGATCTGATCGCCAGTCTTGATACAACAGACTACGACCGGGCCGTGCGTGAGGCGACAATCAATGTCGAACAGGCAAAGCGTGAGCTGGATCGCCTGGGGACGCTTAAGGATCGCTCCGTGATTTCCCAGTCGTCTTACGACGAGCAAAAGAACGAATACGACCTCGCCATCGAACGGCTCAGGGAAGCCAGGCAAAACCTTGAATATACGTCGCTGGAGGCTCCATTCGACGGCATCATGTCGCTGCGCCTTGTTGACAACTTCACAACGGTCAGCGTCGGTACACCCGTTGTCCGGATGCATGACGTTTCGGAAGTGCAGGTCGACATCAACGTCGCCGAAGCTCTGTTTGGCCGCGTGACCGCGTCGGAAGTGTCCTCCATAGAAGCGAAGTTTCCCGCATATGGCGAAAAACTGTTTCCGCTCGAGTACCGTGAACACTCCAGCCAGGTTGACGATGTCGCCCAGACCTACCGGATAACGCTTGCGATGCCGCGTGAGGGTGTCAGCCAGCTCGCACCTGGCATGACGGCCTCGGTAATCGTGAAACTCGTTCCTGAAGGCCTGGAACTCGGCGAACAGTTTCTCGTTCCAACAGCTTCGGTTGCCATTGACGGGGAGGGCGAGACGTATGTCTGGAAATTTGCCGGAGACACGGGCAGCGTTTCAAAACAACCTGTCGAGATCGGTACCATCATGGGAGACTACATCCCCGTACGTACCGGCCTTGAACCGGGAGATGAAATCGTTTCCGCCGGCGTCGCCTATTTGAGTGACGGCCAGGTCGTGCGCCGTTTGCGCTGATCCAGTTCCACTACGTTAAGAGGATCAGAAGCCGTGGACATTGCACGCTATTCCATCGAAAAACCTGTCAACACCTGGATGATCGTCCTTATGGCACTTCTCGGCGGTCTTTGGGGATTGACCTCCGTCGGCCGATTGGAAGATCCCGCTTTCACAATCAAGGAAGCCCAGGTTATCACCGGCTATCCCGGGGCAACTGCGGCCGAAGTGGAAAATGAAATCACAGAGGTTCTGGAGACGGCCATTCAGCAGATGCCGCAGCTTGACCAGATCCGTTCCGTCTCCGAACCGGGCCTGTCGCGCATCAGTGTGGAAATCAAGCCGACATACGACGGTTCCGAGCTGCCGCAGGTCTGGGACGAACTGCGCCGCAAGGTTGGGGATGAAGTTCGCAATCTGCCGTCAGGTGCGGGGACGCCACTTGTCTATGACAGTTTCGGCGACGTCTACGGTCTGTTTTACGCGTTCACCGCCGACGGATATACAAATCGCGACATTCGCGACACGGTCAAGCGTATCAGGCGCGAACTCTTGGCTGTGACCGGTGTCGGCAAGGTCGAGGTCGCCGGCGAACCCGATGATGTTATCTATCTGGACGTCGATCAGGACAAGATGGCGGGTCTCGGGATCTCCATGACCGATATTGTCGGTGTCCTTGACGCGGAAAACCGTATTCAGACCAACGGTTCGGCCGTTTCGGGCCAGTCACGTATACGCCTGATGACACCGTCTGCATTCGACGATTTCCGCGGGATCGAGGACCTTGTCGTCGGGCGCCCGGGTTCAACCGCGATGATACGTCTGTCCGATATCGCGACCCTGGAACTCGGAGAGCCGGAGCGGCCCGGCAGACTGATACGTCATAACGGTCATGAAGCCGTTACCATCGGTGTTTCCCAGGTTGACGGAACAAACATCGTCGATGTCGGTGACCGGGTCATTGCAAAACTTGCGCAAATCGAAGCGCAGTTGCCCATCGGTATGCAGATCCACCCGATCTACGAACAGAATGTCGTGGTCGACGCCTCGGTAAACGGCTTTATCCTGAATCTGGCTGCCTCGGTCGTTATTGTGATCGGTGTGCTCGCGCTTTTCATGGGATGGCGCGCGGCCGTGGTGGTGGGCACCGTTCTTTTGCTCACCGTTATGGCAACCGTCCTTTTCATGCGTATCTTTGCCATCGAAATGGAGCGGATCTCTCTTGGAGCCCTGATCATTGCCATGGGCATGCTGGTTGACAACGCCATTGTCGTGGCGGAAGGCATGATGATCAACATGCAGCGGGGCCAGAAGGCGATAGACGCGGCCAGCCGCGTGGTCAAACAGACGATGTGGCCGCTGCTTGGTGCGACGGTCATCGGCATCATGGCATTCTCGGGAATTGGTCTTTCTCCGGATGCGACCGGTGAATTCCTGTTTTCGCTTTTTGCGGTGATCGGAATCTCGTTGTTGTTGTCCTGGGTCTTTGCGGTCACGGTCACGCCGCTGTTCGGGAAGTACTTTTTCCGTACCGCAAGCGGCAACCTGGATGATCACGATCCCTACAAGGGAATTCTCTATACGATCTACCGCGGATTTCTGGTCGGCACACTGCATGTCCGTTTGCTGACCGTCCTGGCACTTGTTGGCATCACCGTTGCCTGCGTCATGGCGTTCGGAAACGTGAAACAGGCATTTTTCCCGGACAGCAACACACCGATCTTTTACGTCCACTACTGGTCGCCCCAGGGGACTGATATTCGTGGGACCGAAGCGGATCTCAAGGACATGGAAGAAATCGTTCTGGAAGACGAACGGGTCGCCACAGTCACCAGTTTTGCCGGTGGCGGCGCGACCAGATTCATGTTGACCTACGCACCTGAGGACGCAAATCCGGCCTATGGTCACATGCTCATACGGACCAACAGCCGGGACGACATTGACGTGCTGGCTCTCGATCTGCGTGCAAAGTTCGCTGAACGTTTTCCATCTGCCCAGATCATCACCAAACGTCTTGTGTTCGGACCTGGCGGCGGCGCCAAGCTGGAGGCCCGGTTCTCCGGTCCCGATGCAAATGTTCTCAAACGTCTGGGCGACGAGGCGAAAGCGATTTTCTTGTTGCCACAGAACAAGCTTGCAGACGTCAATACGGATTGGCGCCAACGCGAACTCGTGGTTCGTCCAATATTCGACGAGGATCGGTCACGCATCTCCGGTGTCACCCGCGAAGAACTGTCGCTTTCGCTACAATTCGCGACAGAAGGCGTTCAGGTCGGCTCCTATCGTGACATTGACGAAAGCATTCCGATTGTCGCCCGCAAGGCAGGCCCGGAAGGTATCTCGGTCAACGAAAGCGTGTCGGACTCCCTGGTCTGGAGTGCCGGTCAGCGTCGGTACGTTCCGATCGATCAGGTCGTGAGCGAGTTCACCATGGAGCCGCAGGACACACTCATCCATCGTCGCGACCGGGTCCGGACGCTGACAGTCAAGGCGGAAACGACTGCGGGCGAAACGGCGACGGCGGCGCTCGCGCGGGTGCGTCCTCAGATTGAGGCGATATCGCTGCCGCCCGGTTATTCGCTGGAATGGGGCGGTGAATACGAAAGCACGAACGATGCACAGGCTTCCCTGGGTGCGCAGTTGCCGCTCGGGTTCCTGGTTATGCTGATCATCTCGATCCTGTTGTTCGGCTCGGTACGTCAACCCCTGATCATCTGGCTGATGGTGCCGATGTCCATAAACGGCGTTGCGATCGCATTGCTGGCAACCGATACACCTTTCGGCTTCATGTCGCTTCTCGGGTTTCTTTCGCTCTCCGGAATGCTGATCAAGAACGCGATCGTTTTGCTTGAAGAGATTGACAGGCTCATTGAAGATGGCCGTGAGAAATATGCTGCAATTGTCGAAGCAAGCGTTTCGCGTATGCGTCCCGTGATGCTGGCCGCAGTTACGACAATTCTCGGCATGGCGCCCTTGCTTTCCGACGCGTTTTTCCGGGGCATGGCTGTGACGATCATGGGGGGACTGGCGTTTGCAACGATACTGACGCTGATCGCAGCTCCGGTGCTGTACGCTCTGTTTTTCAGGGTACGCCCGCCCAAAAAGGCTGACACCATGAGTGAACAGGTACCGGCCCCGGTCACGGCTGGGTAGCGAGAAAGAGTGCGTTGGTACAAAAGATGAAACCCGCCCGCGGGGCCTGCGCGGGCGGGTTGATCCAGCTGCTGTGGCACTTCCGGTTTCGGAAGGAGAAACTCGGGCCGGGCAATCAGCCGGTGGCCAACTCACGCTGGACGGTCGACTTGGCGACCTTGATATTGTCGAGCACCTTGGGGCAGCTGGTGCTCGACGCCTGCTTTTCAGACAGGAAGGAAGACATACGTGCTTCCAGGTCTTGCAACCTAGTCTGGCGGGTAAACTTAGGTTGCAAAGCAGGTAGGGCCGTAAAGGGCCAGAACGGGTTCATGGTTCTATTCCTCGTTTGGGAACGATACTATTCGGATCAATGGGCGAACTGGCTGGCGTTCAACCTGTTTTCGATCATCGAGATCTCGTCGCGAAGGCGGAGCTTGAACTTCTTCAAGGATCGAATGTGCTGCGAGTCGGGATAGGGATGTAGGTGCTCCCTGCGGATCAGGGAATCCAGGGTGTTGTGCTGGCTGCGCAAGGATTTCAAGCGGTTATACATCATCTACCTCCACATCGTTGGGTGTTCGTGTTGACACCCAGGATATGGGGTTGTTTATGTATAGAAGAAATACATTGTTTGTATTGGGTTGATAGAAAAAATCAATTGCAAGGTAGGCCACAATGCGCTTCAGACCGTCCCCGCGCCAGCTGGATTATTTTATAGCCCTTGCCGAGACACTGCATTTTGGCAAGGCCGCTGAAAAATGCAATGTCTCCCAGCCCACTTTGTCCTCACAATTCAGGCTCTTGGAAGAAAACCTGGGCGCGGGCCTGCTGGAACGCGGCAGTGGCGACATCAGCTTGACGGCGGCTGGCGAACGCCTGTTGCCACTCGCCCGGCAGGCTCTTGAAAGTTTGGACGAAATTGTGGTCGTTGCCCATGCGGGCCGTGAAAATCTCGGCGGGCTGATCCGTCTTGGTGTGTCACCCACATTTGGGCCATATTTCATGCCTTACCTGCTGCCGATCTTGAAGCGGAACTTTCCGGATCTGGAGCTTTACATCCGCGAAGACCGTCCCAATCTGCTGGAAGAGGGATTGGCCGCCGGGGCACTGGATTGCATCATCACACCGGATATTGCTCCATCGGGACAACTGACTGAGCGGGAGCTCTGTCACGAAAGCGTATCGCTCGCTGTTCCGCGCGGCCATCCGTTCTCTGGCCTTGAAGTCGTCCCGGTCTCCCTTCTCAAGGGCGAAAAGCTCCTTTCGCTTGGTCACGGGTTCCGTTTGCACAACGATGTGCAGGCGCTTGCCCGCGCAGCCGGTGCTGAATTTCTGCAGGATTACGAGGGGACGAGTCTCGATGCATTGCGCCAGATGGCATCGATCGGAATGGGCCTTGCACTGTTTCCGGCAGCCTATATTGCTTCCGAGTTTCCCAAGGAGCCGAACCTCCTTTTGAAGAAGGTCGAGGGGATCGCCATGCACAGGGTAATGTATCTCGTCTGGCGCGACGGCAGTTCCCGCGCAGCGCATTATGAAAAACTGCTTTCCCTTGCATTGGAGGCGGTTAAGAGTATGCAGGCAGAAGGTGTGGAGGCCGCGGACACCTGATCGGTGTACCCAAAGAGCAAGGGAACCGGTATGTCGAAGACCAATCGAACCAAAGGTGCGATGACCACGGCGATTCATGCTGGTGAGGGGCCGGATCCTGCGACAGGTGCCTCAAGCCCCCCGTTGCACATGAGTTCGACATTTGTCAGTGACCGGTTGGCCGGATTTTCAGCGCACGATCTGGAGGAGGAGGGCGGTTTCATCTATTCCAGATGGAACAATCCGACGGTTGCGATGCTGGAGAAAAAGATCGCGGCAATGCAGGGCGCAGAAGCCTGTCTTTGCCTGGCGTCGGGAATGGCTGCGGCAACCGCAATTTTCATGACATTTCTGTCTTCGGGCGATCATGTTGTCATTTCCGACGTCTCCTATGCCGGTGTCGCGGAACTCGCACGCGATACCCTGCCGCGCATGGGCGTTGAAGTCACAACTGTCGACATGTCGGATCTGGAAGCTGTTTCGGCGGCACTTCGACCGAATACGACACTCGTTCACACCGAAACACCTGTGAATCCGATCACCCGCCTGACGGATCTTTCAGCGGTCTCGGCTCTTGCACGTCAGGTTGGAGCGCTGCTGAGTTGCGACGCCACATTTGCCTCGCCTCTCGGGATGGATGCGATCGGGCTGGGTGTCGATCTCGTCATGCACTCGATCACCAAGTATATTGGCGGTCACGGCGACGCGGTTGGCGGTGCAGTTGCCGGCAAGGCTGACTTGATTGCGCGGATGCGAAACGAAGCCGCGATACATCACGGCGGTGTCCTGTCGCCGTTCAACGCCTGGCTGATTGCGCGCGGCGCGGCGACCTTGCCCTTGCGCATGAAGGCACATCAGGCAGGCGCGTTGTCGGTTGCCCAATGGCTGGAAACCCATCCGAAGGTGACGCGGGTCATGTATCCGGGATTGCCGTCGCATCCGCAGGTCGATTTGGCCAAGCGCCAGATGACGAATTTTTCCGGGATGATTTCCTTTCAGGTTGGCAACGCACCAACTGGGCGAACCGTCGCGCAGCAGATGATCGACCGGTTGGAGGTGATCCACTATGCGGTTTCTCTGGGGCACCATCGTTCGCTCGTTTTCTGGATGGAGACCGATCTCTTGATGGAGACGTCGTTCCGGCTTCAGGGAGATCAGCTGAATTCATACCGGGAATTTGCTGGTGACGGCATCTTTCGTCTGTCCGTGGGATTGGAGGATGCCGAAGACCTGATTGCCGACCTTGACGGGGCATTGGGTTGAAGCACGTCCAAAAAACCCGGGGATGGTGTACTCTTTGTTGCCGCTCCTCGAGTTTCATGCCAGCATTTCATACAAAGGCAGAGGAGGAGAGCTATGCCAGAGATTTCCAGCAACAGCGATTGCCAGACCGTAATCACGACCTTCGAGATGACGCCGGGCACCTGCTACGACCTCCTGGATGAGCTGAAAGACGCATATGACAACTTCATACGGCATCAGCCAGGGTTCATAGGCGCAGGGCTCCATGTCAACGACGCCCAAACCCGAATTGCCAACTATTCCCAGTGGCGCAGGCGCGAAGATTTTCTTGCCATGTTGCGGACACCGGAAATGCGCGACCGCAACCGCAGCATCCATGCTCTTTGCAAGAGTTTCGAGCCTGTCATGTATGACGTCGCGGAGAGTTTCAACTGAATTTGATAAGTGACATAACCTAGCCCACTATTGAGCAGTAGCGTACAGGTATTGTTGAAATTATCACACGCCAATAATTTGGCAGACAAGAGCCGATTGTGGGATGTGCCGGAGTTCTGACTTGATGTTGAAGTTTCCGGAAACAGACATGATATGCGTTTCAGGTTGCGGAAAGGGCGCTGCTTGTACGATCACAAGAGAAAAATTGCCTGGTGGATGAACGCGCGCCTTGTTCTTGAGTTGGTCGTTCTACCAGTAATGATAGTGACTACTGCTGCAGCTTTTTTCTTCGGCCGGTCGGATTTCGAGGATACAACCGCCCTTGTAACCTTTGCCGAAATTGTGTGTGAGGCAAAGAAAACTCACCTCGGCAGAACGAGGACAGGTCTATTCGAAACCGAACGGATCGTGTTGCCCTGCAGCAGTTTCAAGACATCGCTCGGAGAAGGATTGCAGGAACAGGGGTATGTGTTGGCAAAGACCAGCCAGATAAAGGTCAGGTTCCGTTCCCCAGCCGACAATCGTTTGCATGAAGCATCAGCTCAACTGCGGTCGACCGACGTTTCGGTCGGCGACAGGATCAGGATCGGTGCGTCGAAAGAGGATGTCAGATCCATAAGGGCCGACTGATAACGAAAGAAATGCGCGGACCTTAAGCCAACGGCTCGGAGACGAATTTCAACCGATCACTGCCATCTTCAGCGCCGCGAGTTGTGCATAGATATTTCAGCAACTACGATAACCGTCCCGCCCTTGCAATTCAGACTGATTCATCTTCTGAACATTGCGTACCAGGCAACAAACCAAGCGGAGCCAGGCAACAAGCAACCATGTCATATCACATCATCGATTGCCGTGAACTTGATGCAGGACAATTGTGCGCGGCGATGAATTCAGCCTTTTCGGACTATTGCGTTCCGCTTTCGCTGACGGTCGACAAGTTTCTCTATTTCCAGAAGCAGCGCGGATTTTCCGCAGAGCATTCATTCGTATCCATGAGTGGCTCGGACATTGCCGGGTTCTGGTATTCCACAGCACCATCCGCCTCGTATGGTTCCCGAGGCTATGCTGTTTCGGTTGGAACGGATCCCCGGCACAGGCGCAAGGGTATATTGAAGAACCTGTTCAAGGCTGTTGTCGAAAAGCAGAAATCCGATGGCGCGAATGGAATGCAGTTGGAAGTCATCTCGACCAATGAAAGGGCCCTCAGAGCCTATGAATTGTTTGGATACAAGCATCAGAGGACGGTCCGGGTATGCAGGTTGCCGAAACACAGTCTGCCTGTGTCCCGCCGGAATGACCTGAGAATTGATGCTCTCACTGTCGAGGAGCTCCCGGATGATGAGAACGACTATTTCGATACGCTCCCGACACCTCAAAACAGTCGTGCCTCGCTCACGGCCCTGCGTGGCAGAATGAACCTGATCGGTGTATCGGAAAACGGAAGGCTTCTCGGCTGGGGCGCAGCCAACCCCGATGGTTCGGTTGCCCAGATCGCCGTTCACCGCAACTTTCGCCGCAACGGCATCGGCAGCGTGCTGCTCGAGGGACTTGGGCAGTCGGTGGATACCGACCACCTGACATTTGTGAATGTCGATGTGAGTGCAACGGGCGTCAATGCGTTTTTGGACCGGGCAGGGGCTGAAGACCTCTTGCAGCAGTTCGACATGCAACTGACCTTCTGATGTCGCTTGCGCCGAAACCGGCCACGCTTGGGATTAGCTTGCCGAAATCTGACGGCTCTTGTCCACCAGAACCTCGGCCTGCCGGATGGAAGCGTAGTCGATCAATCGACCATCAAGCGAAACAGCTCCCTTGCCCGCAGCTTCTGCTTCGGCCATGGCCTCCAGAATGCGCTTGGCTTTGGTCACTTCAGAGTCTGAGGGGCTCATGACTTCATTGGCCAGTTCGATTTGGCCGGGATGGATAGCCCATTTGCCTTCGCAGCCAAGAACAGCCGCGCGTCCAGCTGCTGCCCGGTAGCCGTCTTTGTCCGTAAAGTCGCCAAAGGGACCATCGATGGGACGCAATCCATTGGCGCGCGCTGCCACGACCATGCGCGCGATCGCGTAGTGCCACATATCGCCCCAATGCACATCCCTGCCGCCGTCAAGTGCAGGGTCCGTCAGCACTGCATAGTCCGGGTTGACACCGCCGATGATCGTGGTGCGCGCACGCGTGCTGGCGGCGTAGTCTGCGACCCCGAAATGGAGACTTTCATTGCGTCTGGAGGCTGCAGCGATTTCATGCACGTTTTGCATGCCGAGTGCCGTTTCGATGATGTGTTCGAAGCCGATCCGCCTCTTGTATCCCCTTGCATCCTCGATCTGCGTTACCAGCATGTCGATGGCGTAGACGTCCGCGGCCGTGCCAACCTTGGGGATCATGATGAGATCCAGCCGTTCTCCGGCCTGTTCAACGATATCCACGACGTCTCGGTACATGTAGTGGGTATCCAGTCCGTTGATGCGGATCGACATTGTCTTGTCGCCCCAGTCGATATCGTTCAGGGCCTGAATGATGTTTTTGCGCGCCTGTTCCTTCTCGTCAGGCGCGACTGCGTCCTCAAGATCGAGGAAGATGACATCGGCATTGGACCGGGAAGCCTTTTCAAACATCTGCGGCTGACTGCCGGGCACCGCCAGTTCGCTGCGGTTCAGGCGAGCCGGCGCCTGTTCAACGGGGAAAAAACTCATTTCGATCTCCTTGGGGTACGATTTTTCGGTGGCCGTTGCCTTCCACCGGGATGATGCTGAGTGCAGCCGGCATTTTTCGCGCCGGATTGTTGGACGGTCGGGCGCACCATCCCCCGCTCGCGGGCACCTGGGGAAGCAGGATCACGCGGTTGGAACTGGTTTTCAGGGAAGCTGATTGTCAGATCACGCGATCTCTCGGATCCCGTCCGTCAAAAAAGTCCGACAGGTTTTCAAGGACACGAAACCCCATTGCCTCGCGGTTTTCTCGCGTAGCACCACCCAGATGAGGCAAGAGGACCAGATTGTCACAATTCAGCAGGTCGGCGTTGATCCGGGGCTCCCTGACAAAGACATCGAGAGCGGCGCCTCCGATCGTTTCGAAAATGAGGGCATGGACAAGTGCCGCTTCATCGACAAGGTCGCCCCGGGCCGTGTTGATCAGGAACGCATCCGCTTTCATCAGGTTCAGTCTGCGGGCACCGATGAGAGGTTCGTTCGAGCGGGCTTCCGCGCAGTGGAGCGAAACGAAATCGCAAAGTGGCAGCAAGTCATCGACATCTTTTGCCTGTGTCGCGTCGACTTGTTCCAGGATAGCGGGATCGATCCTTTCTTCATCCTGAACCACGATCCTCATGCCGAAACCGTGGTAGGCGCGGCGCGCCAGTTCCTGCCCGGCATTCCCAAATCCTATGATACCGAGCGTCTTGCCGCTGACCCTGGTGCCGATCAGGTGGTCCGGGCACCATCGCGACCAGTTACCGGCACGAAGGTTCCTCTCGCCTTCGCACGCTCGCCGCCCGGCCATGAGCAGCAGCATCATGGCAAAATCCGCGGTGCATTCCGACGGGTTGTCCGGCGTGTTCGTTACCGTCAGTCCACGCTGCCGCGCCGCCGGTTCACATATGTGGGCATAGCCGTAGCCGAAATTTGCCAGAATCCTCGTTCTGGCGTCCGGCACATCCAGTGCTTCGGCATCCAACCTGTCGGTAACTGTGGGCAGCACCGCGTCGAAGGTTTTGAGTGCCCTGCGGATCTCGGCAGGAGACAAGGGAACGTCGCAAGTGTTGAGGACCGTGTCGTAACGCTCGCTCAGGACAGCTTCGACGGCTGCCGGCCAGCGTCTTGTCACAAGAACAGTGGGTCTGGTCATCATGCTGCTTCCTTGTAAACACGCGCAATGGTATCGCCGATGACAGCCGGGTTCTCGGCAACCGTGACGCCGACCGATGAAAGGATTTCGACCTTTTCGGAAGCGCTTTCGCCGAAAGCGGAGATAATTGCACCGGCGTGCCCCATTGTCCGGCCCTTCGGGGCGGTCAGGCCCGCGACATATGCCACGACGGGCTTGGAAATGTTGTCCCGTATGTATTCGGCAGCTTCCGATTCCTGCGGCCCGCCGATTTCCCCGATCATGGCAATCACATGCGTGTCGTCGTCCTGTTCGAAACGGGCCAGGATGTCCTTGAATGACGATCCGTTGATCGGATCTCCACCAATACCGACGCTGGTCGACACACCTATGCCATTGTCTTTCAACTGGGCTGCTGCCTCATATCCGAGCGTTCCGGACCGTCCGATGATGCCGACATGTCCGGGCAGGTAGATATGGCCGGGCATGATCCCCAGAAGCGCCTTTCCCGGGCTGATCGTACCGGCGCAGTTAGGCCCCGTCAGAACCATGCGTTTTTCGCGAGGATACCGGTACATGTACCGTTTCACCTGGATCATGTCCTGCGCCGGGATGCCATCCGTGATGCAAACGCAGTAGCGGACACCGCTGTCGGCCGCTTCCATGATCGAATCTGCTGCAAACGGAGGCGGTACGAAAACAAGGCTTGTGTCGGCGCCAGTGGCAGCGACAGCCTGTTTCACCGTGTCATGAACGGGCACGCCCTCCACGGTTTCGCCACCCTTGCCGGGAACAACGCCGGCGACGACATTTGTGCCGTAGCGCAGCATGTCCTTGGTATGAAAGCGCGCCATGCGGCCGGTAATACCCTGCACGATGACGCGGCTGTCACGGTCGATTAGAATGCTCATTGCGCGGCCCTCAATCTGGTGCCTTGCGACAGGTCCCGTTGCCAGGCGCCTACAACGCGCTCGGCAGCTTCCATCAAGGTGGTCGCCCGGATGATCGGCAGGCCGGACTTGGCCAGGATCTTTTGTCCTTCTTCCACGTTCGTGCCGGCAAGGCGCACCACCACGGGAATATCGATCTGCTGTTCTTTCAGCGCCAGAACAACCCCTTCGGCGACCCAGTCGCAGCGGTTTATCCCGGCGAAGATATTGACCAGGACGGCCTGGACATTCTTGTCGGAAAGGACGAGGCCAAACGCTTTGGCGACGCGTTCCGGCGAGGCTCCACCTCCAATATCGAGGAAGTTTGCCGGATCTCCTCCGGCCAGTTTGATCGTGTCCATCGTTGCCATCGCAAGACCTGCACCATTGACGATGCAGCCGATGTTGCCGTCCAGCCCGACATAGGACAGGCCGCGATCCGCTGCACGGCTCTCTCGCGGGTCTTCCTGCGATTTGTCGCGCAATTCACTGATCTGGGGATGCCGGTAGAGTGCGTTGTCGTCGAAGCTCATCTTGGCGTCGAGGGCAACAACGCGCTTGTCGGTAGTGATGGCCAACGGGTTGACCTCCACCATGGTGGCATCGAAATCGAGAAACGCGCGATAACACCCCTGCAGAGTGCGCACCATGTGCTGCACGAGTCCCGGTTCGACCTTTAGTTCGAACGCGATTTCCCGGGCCTGGAATTCCTGAAGGCCGACAGCAGGTTCCACGGTGGAGCGAACGATACTTTCTGGCCGCGTGGAGGATATTTCCTCAATTTCCATCCCTCCCTCCGAAGAGGCGACAATCATGACACGTTGGCTGGAGCGGTCGAGCACGAACCCAAGATAGATCTCTCGCTCGATCTGGGCCGTGGTCTCCACATAGACCCGGTAGATATCCTTGCCTTCCGGACCGGTCTGGTGCGTCACCAGCTTGCGCCCGAACATGTTGTCGCAGGCATCATGGATTTCGTCCTGCGTCTGGCAGATTTTCACACCACCTGCCAGACCACGCCCGCCGGCGTGAACCTGGGCTTTTACAATCCATTGGTCGCCACCGAGTTCCCGCGCGCGATAGGCGGCTTGTTCCGGGCTGTAGGCCAGGGCCCCCTTCGGCACCTCGACGCCGAATTTGGCGAGAATTTCCTTCGCCTGATACTCATGGATGTCCATTCCGGCCTCCTATTGTGCCGCGACCGATGTGCCGTAATGCTTGTGTAGCGAGGTTTCGAGAGCCTCCGGATCGACGTCGGCCCCAAGCTTGCGCATGGCTTCGGCAAAGCGGTTGGCAATGTCCCAGATCGCCCCGGCATTCAGTTGGTTCAAAATGCCGATACGAATTTGAACCGGAGCCGAAAGTGTCGGCCAGATGCCGAAACCCTCCGCACGGCAGTTCTGTACCAGTTCCATCTCGCGGCCAGCCAGATGGTCCGGCAGGTTGAGAACGACCAGACTGGTCATGTCGGACGTCACATTGCAGCCCAGAGTGGCAACGGCGTCACGCAGGGCTGCTTCGTGGAGACGGTAGGAAGCTGCCCGGTTCGCAAGGCCCTCTTGCAGGGTCAGGCGCAGCGATTCATGGAAAGCTGCAACGGCGTAACCGGAATGCGTGCGGTGATACGTTCCCTTGTCGACATCTGCCCCGTCAACAATTCCCCAGTGCCGCGCCTCAAGTATGGGATTGTGCACGTAGGTATAGGCACCGGTTGTCTTGAGCGTTTCGATGTACGTGTCGCGGAAGCTGACGGGTGCATAGGTCAGTGGCAGGCAGCACAGACCTTTTTGAGGGCAGGAGGCCCAGCCTGCCACACCCGGAAAGTCATCGATCGAAAAATCATCTACCCCAAGAGAGGATACCGCATCCACAAGCCCCATGACACCATGGCGTATGCAGGCATCCGAAAAGCCGCGCAGATCGTTGACACGGCCGGAACCGGTTTCCCAATGCGCCATGAATGCCCATTTTGGCTGGTGTTCGTCGAGGACTTCCTCCACCAGTTCGCCGGTTACCGGCTGGCCGTGTGGCACATTGATGACGACGACGCTCGCCGGGCAGGGATCAAGAGGATCGGCGGCCAGTTCGCAAGGAGTTGCTGCCTTGATGCGAAGGGTCAAGGCATCGATCCCGGAGAATGTGCCGTTGGAAAACGCAACAACCTTGTCTCCAGGCATGATCGCTGAGAACATCGCGTCCAGACCACTCCAGCCCGTACCTGCGATGGCAAAGGTATAGGTGTTGGTGGTACCCCAGATTTCACGCAACATGTGTTTGCACTCGATCATGCCCCGCAGGACGTCAGCGTGCATATGATCAGCAACACCGGCCCGTGCGAAGGCATGAAGCACGCGGGCATCTGTGTTACCTGGCCCTGGGCCAGCCGCAAGGGTTTCGGGAATGTCCAGTTGGGGAAAAATCTCTGTCGGCATCTGCAGTTTCCTCCGCGCTGATCGTTTGAGCCGGTGGCCCATGTTCCCCTAGGAAAACCTCGGCTTGCGTGTTTGCGCAATGGAAGTTACTACTGCTTTCGGACATCTAATCGAATGGGAAAAAACCTACTCATTCGGATAATAGATGGTAATTCTACCAGATAATCAGCTATCTGTTTGGGTAGTTTGTTTTCAATAGTGGTGTAAAAACAATTGGTTGAAAATCCCGGCTCTCCGATAAACATCATGCTCGCGGACAGCAATCCCTTGGTTCTGTCGGCAATGTCCGAGATTTTCGACAAGGACACCCGTTTCTCGCTCGTGGCAACGTCCGCAACAGCTGAAGGGTTTCTTGGAACGGTCATGCGCGTGCCGGTGCAGGTCGGCGTCGTCGAATGGAACCTGCCGGCCCTTGGTGGCGCGAAGCTGATCGAGGTTCTGCGGGAAAACGAAGCCGCGCCGCGATTTGTCGTTTACGGAGATGCCGCCGGAGATTTGCCGAGGCTGGCGATGCAGGCCGGTGCCGCTGGATTCGCACCAAGATCCGGTGAAATTGAGGGATTGGTGGAAACCTGTGTTGACGTGGCCGCCGGAAAAATGGTGTTTCCGTTTATCGACGTTCGCCAGATGCAGCAGGATCCGATCTATAGTCTCTCCCGGAAGGAAAAAGTGATCCTGGAAGCTCTGTCGAGCGGCATGTCCAATCGCGAATTGTCGAAATCTCTGCAGATATCGACGAACACGGTCAAGTTCCACCTTTCGAATATCTACGAAAAGCTATCGGTCAAAAACCGCGCGCAGGCGATTGTCTATTATTACTCTTCCCAGACTGCCGGCATGAAGGATCGGGACTAGGTTAGGAAGCCAGTCGTTCGAACGGGGCTTGGTGCCAGTTTTTCCGGAGCGTCAAATTGCGCTGCCTGATTGTCTGAACCCGCTCAGTCACCTTTCTTGAAGGGCGCCTGGTCTGCAAGCGCCTCGTTTTCGCGCTCCACCGCGAAACGTTCCTGTTCCAGGTAGTCAGCGACAGCCTGATGCAGCCCTTCATGGGCGATCCAGTGGGCGGAGTAGGTCGTTGCCGGCAGATATCCGCGCGCAAGTTTGTGGGCACCCTGTGCCCCGGCTTCGACACGTTTCAATCCGTTGGCAATTGCGAAATCGATGGCCTGATAGTAGCAGAGCTCGAAATGCAGAAAGGGATGGTCTTCACAACATCCCCAGTGACGGCCGAACAGTGTTTCCGAACCGATGAAATTGAGAGCGCCCGCGATATAGCGCCCGTGTCGCTTGGCCAGAATCAGCAGCGTTCGCTCCGCAAGTCTATCATTTATCAGGGAAAAGAAGTTCCGGTTGAGATACGGCCGTCCCCATTTGCGAGAACCCGTGTCCATGTAAAAACCGTAAAACGCGTCCCAATGAGCTTCGGTGAGATCCGGTCCGGTTACCCACTCCACCTCTATGCCGTCGGCACAAAGCGCCTCGCGCCGCTCCTTCTTGATAGCCTTCCGTTTTCTTGAGGCAAGATCGGTCAGAAATTCGTCGAAACTTTCATAGCCGTGATTTTCCCAGTGAAACTGCTGATCGGTTCGCTGGAGATAACCCAGTTCGCCCAGACCGTCCCATTCTCCCTTTGTAAGGAAGGTGGCATGGACCGACGAGGCGCCAGTGCGCTGGCAAACCTGTACAAGGCCTGCGGCAAGCGCTTGCAGACCGGCTTCCCGGTTGATCCCGGGTCCGATCAGAAACCTGCGGCCCGTCGCAGGGGTGAAAGGGACCGAAATCTGGAGTTTGGGATAATAGTCGCCGCCGGCACGGTAGAAGGCATCCGCCCAGCTGTGGTCGAAGACGTATTCTCCCTGAGAATGGCTTTTCAGGTAAGCCGGAACCGCTCCCAGAACAGCGCCTGTTTCGTCTTCCAGAAGCATATGTCTTGGCAACCAGCCAGTCGCATTTGTAGCACATCCCGATTCTTCCAGAGAATAAAGAAAGCTATGCGATAGGAATGGGTTAAAAGACTTATCTTCAGAAAAAGGTTCAACTTCAGACCCAAGAAGGGAAGCAAGTTCGGAAGCGGTTGATTGACCGGGTAGGTGGCATTGGTCGGTTTTCTCAAGAGCGCCGCTTTCCGAGAGCTTCCACCCCGGATTGGCCACTGCGTCCCAGGCATCGGATGAAACATCCTTCAGCGATGAAAGGATGCGCAGGGATGCGGTCGGTCCGCCGCCGTCAGCGTCCGGATCTTTGCTTTCCTCAGAATGGGAAGAACTCATGCGTCAACAGCAGCCAATTTTGGGAACCATTCTCGGAATGTAGCGCTGTTGCCTTGCATCGCAAGAGGGCAGCGAAAATCAATGGTTTGAAGCGAGGAGAAAGCGGCCCGTTCAGGGACTGGTGTTGTCGATGTCCGGGTCGAAGCCTTCGAACACGATCTGGTCCGCATAGCGGGCAGCGGTTTCGCGCTGGTCTCTGGTTCTGACCGTCCATGTCATGAGCGGCAGCTTGAACAAGGACCTGAGCAGGCTGGGTCCGGCTCTGGGCAGATCCTTGACGCCGTAAGAGATGAAATGCGGACGCGTGCGCGGAGCGTGCAGCAAATGACGCAGGATGAAGCGATCGGTGCGTCCATAGCGGGCATAGCCCGGACCGGACTCTGCCCCGTCGGCCACAATTCCACGCAGAACGGAAGGATTTGCACGCCGCGCATGGGACAGCATGTCCGGATCGAAGGTCTTGATGCAGGCCGGGCCACGGTACCTGGCGACCTGATCAGTGACATCGCGCACGAATGTGCCTTGCGCGTCACGCCGCATGAGGGACTTGATCTCTATGACAAGCGGGACTTTTCCGTCTACGAGATCGAACAGGTCCTGCAAGAACCAGAGTTTGTCGGTGCCGGTCTTCATGTGGATCCCGGCGAGATCGCCTGACGGCAGGTCGATGACCTTGCCCGTGCCCTCGGCCAGTCGGTCCAGGGTATAGTCGTGAAAGACCAGAGCCTTGCCATCGGCCGTTTCCTGGACGTCTACCTCTATGGCGAAGTTTTTCCCGATCGCTGCTGTAATGGCCGTCGGCGTGTTTTCAATAATGCCGTTGTCGGCATCATGGTATCCGCGATGCGCAATCGGGCGGGCGAAAATGGCTTCGAGGTCTGCTGTCATGGATGAGGATCAGTCCGGGTGGCTGCGCCGATGGAGGAATTGCGAAGCGGCAGGTCAGTCTTCGATTTCAAAAATAGCGTCGATTTCAACCGCAACGCCAAAGGGCAGGGAGGCCGCGCTGACGGCGGATCGGGCGTGTCGTCCCTTGTCCCCCATCGCTTCCACGAGGAAGTCGGAGGCACCATTGATGACCTGAGGCTGATCTGTGAAATCATCGGTAGAATTCACAAAGCCGACAATTTTCACAAGGCGCGTAACCTTGTCGAGATTACCGGTCGCGGCCTTGGCCTGTGCAAGAAGATTGATGGCACAGAACCGGGCTGCAGACTTTCCGCTTTCAAGGTCAACATCGGCACCGAGCTTGCCCGTGACCTGTATCTTGCCATCCATCATGGGAAGCTGTCCTGAGATATAGAGCTGGTTTCCTGTTTTCACGAAGGGGACGTAGTTCGCTGCCGGTGCGGCTGCTTCGGGCAGGGAAACTCCGAGGTCCTTAAGACGGTTTTCGATGATGCTCATTGGTTCGCTCCGGCTCGGATGGATGTGTCGGTGTCTTGGCGCAATTTGGAAATGCTGACAAGGCCAAATCAGTCACGGATCTGAAAATGAACCTGTGGAGGAGATTGGATTGTTTTCACGAAGGTCTCTTAACCGCCGGTTTTATGAAATAAGTCACCCTTTCCTGATTTTCGTTTACCTGCTGATTTTCGCTGTGGCGTAAGGTGCAGATAATCGCATAATGACTGCCAGGGCCCTGACGGTGGCTGTACCGTTGGCGTGAAACTGAGGAATTACAGATGCAGCGCATTCTCATGTCGGGGTCTTTGGCAGGTCCTGCATTCGCAATCATTGTCACCACGTGCCTTGTTTCGGGAACGGCCTCCGGAGCAACAGTCGGCAAATCCGCTGGCTACAAGCTGGTTCCGCACCAGGCGGTCTACGACATGAAGCTTGGCGAAAAAGAAGACAATTCCGGAATTTCCGGCTTGAGCGGCCGGATGGTCTACGAGTTTACCGGAAACGCCTGCGAGGGCTACAGCGTCAACTTTCGCTTTGTGACACGCTTTCAAAATGCCGACGGCGGATCACAGGTGACCGATCTGCAGACGACTTCCTTTGAAGAGCCGCAGGCAGAGAGCTACCAGTTTCTTTCCAAAACCTTTGTGGACCAGGAGTTGGTGGAGGAATCTAAGGGCAAGGCAACCGCCGGGACGCAGACCAAGACGATCAATCTGAAAGCGCCTTCCGAGAAGTCACTTGAGATCGGGCACGAAGTTCTTTTTCCGACCGAGCATCTGCTGACCATTCTGGAGTCAGCTGAAAACGGTGTTCCGTTTATTTCCGCCGATATCTACGACGGCGCCGAATCCGGCGAGAAGGTCTATGCAACGACAACCGTCATCGGCTCGAAAACGGTCAGCCCGGTCAAAGCCGATACCGAGGATCCGGATGCACCCCTGGCAGGTTTGAACTACTGGCCGGTGACAGTGGCGTATTTCGATCCGGGTGCAGAAGATGCAACCGGGGAACTGACACCGGTCTACCAGTTGTCGTTCTGGCTCTTTCAAAATGGTGTCAGCGGGCACCTGACGCTCGATTACGGGGATTTCACCATCAAGGGCAAGATGGCTGCGCTGGAACTTCACGAAGATACCGGTTGTCCTCAATAGCAAGCGTCAGGATTTTCGAGGTTTGTCTGACGATCTGGCGGCATGCGTAAGGCCCAGTTCGACAGCTGAATTGCCGAACTTGTCACGAAGCTTGTCTACTGCGATCTCGGCGTTCTTGCGTCTTTCTGCTGAAACGTCGAGCAAGTCCTCAGGATCGGCCCGATCGGCCGGTTCCAGGTCGCTGACACCGATACCGATCAATCGGAACCGGCGCCCGTCCGTCTCATTTTCGAGTAACGATTCTCCTGCTGCATAGATCTTGTCTGCCAGCTGGGTCGGGTCACCAAGATGCCGGGCGCGTGTGATGGTCCTGAAATCGGCTGTCTTGAGCTTGAGTGTTATTCCGCGTCCTGAAAGGTCGGATTTTTTCAGCCTCGAAGACACCTTTTCAGACAGGTTCCGCAGGATCGGGCGGAGCGTTTCGAAGCTGGAGATATCCGATCTGAACGTTGTCTCCGTCGAGACGCTCTTTGCCCCACGTTCCGGCTTCACCAACCGGCTGTCATCCCCATGAGAAAGTGAAGCCAGACGCAGGCCGATCGAACCGTAGCGCCGTGCGAGTTCGGCGGCCTCCATTGTCTGCAACTGGCCGATGGTCTTGATCCCGTCCTTTTCCAGTTTTTTCTGGAACACCTTGCCAACTCCCCAGATACGGCCGACAGGCATTGGCGCCAGCACAGTTTCGGCTTCTTCGGCACCGATAACGGAAAAGCCTCGCGGTTTTTCAAGATCGGACGCGAGCTTGGCCAGAAACTTGTTTGGCGCAAGGCCGACGGAGGCGGAAATGCCTATGTCCGCTTCGATTCCGCGGACGAATTTCGCCAGTGTTTCGGCAGGTGTAGCCTGGTGCAGTCGCTCAGTACCGGTCAGGTCCAGGAATGCCTCATCAATCGAAATCGGTTCGACGAGCGGGGTCAATGCCCGCATGCGCTCCCGGATTTCCTTTCCGACCCTGGAGTATTTTTCCATGTTCGGCTTGATGACCACGGCATCCGGGCAGGCCTCGAGGGCCTTGAACATGGGCATGGCAGATCGCACACCGTAGATACGGGCAATGTAGCAGCAGGTGGAAACAACACCACGCTGGCCGCCTCCGACAATCAAGGGTACATCCTGAAGCTCGGGATTGTCGCGTTTTTCCACGGACGCGTAAAAGGCGTCGCAATCGATATGTGCGATCGCCAGAAGATCAAGTTCGGCGTGTGACACCATTCGCGGACTGCCGCAGGACGAGCACCGCGAAATGGAGGCAGCAGGCCTGGCACCGCAGTCCCGGCAGAGTGCTTTCTGGTCTTTTGGGTGTCCGGTCACTTTGAGGTGTCACTTTTGCGGTTGATTGCCACCGGTTTCGACTGCTTCTTGAAGGATAGCCGTGATGAAGTCAGCCGTCTCGTGCCAATCCCCGGTCAGCAGGTCAATATGTGTTTCCTTTTCGGTCGCAGCCCGGAACCTGTGGTCCGCAATGAACTGGATCTTGATCGAACTTGGCAGGCTGGCATGAACCGAGGAGTGGTTTGTCGGACTGTCGTCGATGAACACGACAGGGGTTGGGCGGCCAGCGGCGAGAGCTGCGACGGCACCACCTTTGGGTCCCGAATTCGTGACGACGGGGTAAGGGATGCCCATGCCTGACAGCAACTTTTCACGTGCCGGTTTGTTGTGACCACCGGGAAGGTTGGTCAGCAACACGATCTCCCATGTTTCTGCCAGGGCCTGTAGTGAAGCGTCGGCACCTTGAACCATGTCTTGCCTGTGACTGACCTCGTCAAAGAAATTCAACAGATGCTTGCGGACCTCAATGGCGGGGATCGCAGCACGATGTTTGCGGTGACCAATGTTACCCGTTAGCCGATACTCGTGATTCAGGAAAACAAGGTCGCGTTCATTCAGATAGACCTCCAGGTGTTTGATGAGATGAAGGATGACTTCATCCACGTCGCAGATGATCAACGGGCGATTGGAAACGGGTAGTCCCTTTATCTGCGCCAGGACTTCAGGAAGGACCGGTGACGGTTCAGGCATCGTCGGGAGATCCTCCTGCGAGCGCATATCTTGCTGCGGCCATCATGGTTGGTCGAATGCTTGAGTTTTCGCAAAACGCGAGCAGGAGCGGTTCGTCCATCATGTAGAATTCCAGGACACCGGCAAGGAAGCCTGGTTCGCTGGCTGCTGCTCGAATCATGTCGGGACCGATTCCCGAAAATGCCAGGAAACGGCCTATTTGCTCCGGATCGCGACTGAGTTGGAGGAGAGCTTCAGTGGCAATTCCTTGAGCTTCTTCAACGGATAATGACTTTCCTTGCATATTTTTCATTGTGTTTTTTTGCCTTTCTGAAACGATTCCGGGTTACAACAAATCTACTGCGGACGGGGGTGGCGTTCTACCGCATAGAAAATTGCGTCGAGAGAGAGTGGGACCGGCGAACCGCCGGGCAAAGGACCGGACTATATGGCAAAAACCGTATTGATCGTGGAAGACAACGAGCTGAACATGAAACTGTTTCATGATCTGCTGGAAGCTCACGGCTACAATACGCTGCAGACCCGAACCGGTATAGAAGCGCTGCAGCTTGCCCGTGATCACCACCCGGACCTGATTCTGATGGATATTCAATTGCCGGAAGTGTCTGGATTGGAAGTGACGAAGTGGATCAAGGAAGACGACACCATTTCCTCGATACCGATCATTGCCGTGACTGCGTTTGCCATGAAAGGTGACGAAGAGCGCATTCGCCAGGGCGGATGTGAGGCTTACATTTCGAAGCCGATTTCAGTCGCGAAATTTCTGGAAACCGTGCGGGGATATCTCGGCGAAGCCTGATTGTCTTCTCCGGGCCAGACAATTTTACCGGCAAACAAACTTGAAGATCTGGTACAATCAAGGGGTGTTCAAGGCTTCAGTAGTCCTCAAGGGTAGTCTTTCGATTAGGTGATCCTGCTTCACGTTAAGGTTACGAATTTACTAAAATATCATTGTATCTGTGCATATTTTGCGGAATTTATTGCAATCAGGTTCCAATAGGGTAGTGTGACCGCAGATTAGAGTAGCTTCTGATCGCGTCTTTGACGTTAACTTTTTTGTCCTTACGTTAAGTATGACAAAAGTTTCCCCTCGGAGTGCTCAGGTCCGCCGCATCTCCTGGGTCCGTGGGGTAGGTCGGCAGGGAACCGGCCGAAGAGTGGCCTCCTCGAATGCCGTGTTCCCGCCGACCACTATCTCATTGCTTCGCAAAACCAGGATCATGCCCGTGACAATAGCGAGATTGTCTCTGTCACCGGTTTAAAGATCGATTTTTTCAACAAAAAAACCCGCCGGCAATGGCGGGTTTTTTGGTTTACCGGAAACGCCCGGATTTACTTGATTTTTGCTTCCTTGAACTCGACATGCTTCTTGGCAATCGGGTCGTATTTCCTCTTGACCATTTTTTCGGTCATCGTGCGGGAGTTCTTCTTGGTGACATAGAAGAAGCCGGTGTCCGCCGTGGAGGTGAGCTTGATTTTGATTGTTGTCGCCTTGGCCATGGCCTTGGATCCTGTTCTCGGTTGTCGGGCATAGGGTTCGGGTGGCCAGATTGGCTGGCGGTGAATCTGCCCCAATGTCTGAAATCAGCGCGCAAACTACTCATCGGAGCGTGAAAGTCAAGCGCTTGCTTGGCGTCGAGCCAATAAATGCCCATTACGAAAAGGCTGTTCCGTGAGGCATAGCCCCACTAGATCACTTCGCGTACGAAAGAACCCTTCCTGAAAAAATAGTAGGGGATTTCTGTCGCTGGTGAAAGATCGGGATCCCTGGACAATCTCTCTTCGAGATCTGCAAGGATCTTTGTTGTAATCAGGGGCAGTTCCTTCTCCCGTGCCTCATCAAGGGTGAGCCAGGCACAATCCTCAAGTTCACCTGAAGGTCCGGTTCCTTCCGGTAGCTGATCCGCGATCGCATCTGACCAGACCGCAAGAAAACGCGTATCGAAGCGTCGTGGACGTTGCGGCGGGGTAATTGCTCTTGCCACCATGCGCAATCCGCCAAGGTCGGGCTGAATGCCGCGTTCCTTGAAAGCTTCGAAACCCGTTCCCAGGCGCAACTCGCTTCCCGGGGTTTTGCGGCCGACAAAGAGCCCGGCTTCTTCATATGTCTCCCTGATGGCTGCCAATGCGAACGCACGAACCCGGGCGACCGACTTGCCGTTCTTCAGGCCCTTCGAAAGCCTTGCCTCCACGTCGGGATGATAGGGGATCACGTTGGCTATGCGCGAGTCGGAAGGATCGACCCGCCCACCCGGGAATACAAATTTTCCGGGCATGAAGGTGTGGCGCATGTGACGTCGCCCCATCAGCAGTCTTACGGTTCCACCGGAATCACGATCCAGAACGAGCAGTGTCGCCGCGTCTTTTGGTCGGATGTAGGGGTAGTCTCCTGCCTTTTCATCCTTCGCCAGCTGCTTTTCGAATGAACCGCTCATGAGATCCTTTCGGAAGGTGAAGGCGCAAGCGGGAAGTCGTCCTCGGCGTCCGGGTCAAACCCGTGCATGTAAAGCGCCCATTGGAGGCCGACCAGAGCGCCTTTGACGGGGCGCATGAGCCCCAGCGACAGAATGATCGTCAAGGGGACCCAGATGGACATGTGGATCCAGATCGCGGGGCGCCATAACACCTCCACGATCAGCAGCGCCGGAATGATGATGTGTCCGACAATCGTGATCGTGAAATAAGGTGGCGCATCATCCGCGCGATGATGATGAAACTCCTCACCGCACTCTGAACAGGCATGACGGACTGTCAGAAAGCCATCGAAGATTTTCCCTCGACCGCAATTCATGCATTTGTTGATCGCGCCACGAAACATGGCCGGCATAACGGGACGGCGCGGTTTTTCGGCGTAGATTTCCGGAATGTCCACGTCGTCTTTCAAGTCGTAGCGAACCGTCACTTGGACCTCCTTCGGCTCGTTTTTCGCGTGGAGGTCTTGGAGCGGCCACCCTTGGGAGGTCCGCGACGGACTTTCGGTGCGGTCTTGCGGATTTTCTTGCCGGCAATGCGTCCGTGACTGAGCAGCTCGAATGTCAGGGCACCTGCAAACGGTGCTGCTTCCACCAGTTTGACTTCCACCTGATCGCCAAGTTGGTAGGTCTCACCGGTTTTGTCACCTATCAATGCGTGCGACCCTTCGTCGTACCTGTAGTAGTCGAGGCCGATGGTTGACGCGGGAACGAATCCGTCCGCTCCGGTATCCTGCAAGCGGATGAACATTCCGGACTTGACGACACCCGCGATGCGACCCTGGAAAGTCGCACCGATCTGATCGCTCATCCAGAGCGCAATCAGCCGGTCGATCGTATCCCTCTCGGCCAGCATGGCCCGGCGCTCTGCAGCCGAGATTTCCGCTCCGATCGCTTCGAGTTTGCTTTCAATGCCTTCCGGCAAGCCGTCCTTTCCCAGCCCGAGCGCCGATATGAGACCTCTGTGGACGATCAGGTCGGCATAGCGGCGGATGGGTGAGGTGAAATGTGCGTAGCGGCGAAGGTTAAGTCCGAAATGTCCGATATTCTGTGGCGTGTATTCCGCCTGTGCCTGGCTGCGCAAAACAACTTCGTTCACGAGATTTGCTTGTGGGCTGTCCTTGACCTTGGCCAGTATTCCGTTGAACACCGAAGGACGCAGCCCGCCGGATGAAGGCAGTTTCATGTTGAGCGTGGAAAGAAAATCCTTGAGGCTTTCCAGCTTTTCGGGTGTCGACGCGTCGTGCACACGGTAGAGAAGAGGGCTCTTCTTTTTCTCCAGCGTTTCTGCAGCCGCCACGTTGGCCTGGATCATGAATTCTTCGATCAGCTTGTGGGCATCCAGCCGCTCAGGCACGAAGACATGATCAACAGTGCCATCGTCCTTCAACTTGATCTTTCGTTCCGGCAGGTCCAGCTCAAGAGGCTCTCGGGCGTCGCGACCCTTCTTGACAACCGCATATGCATCCCAGATCGGCTGAAGCACTCCTTCCAGGAGTGTTCCGGTTTTGTCATCGGGCAATCCGTCGATCGCTTTTTGCGCCTGATGATAGGAGAGTTTGGCTGCCGAGCGCATCAGCACGCGATGAAAGGTATGGCTGATCTTGCGCCCCGTCTTGTCGAAGACCATGCGAACTCCGAGCGCCGGTTTGTCCTCCAACTCCCGCAGCGAGCAGAGTTGATTGGAAATGCGCTCCGGCAGCATCGGAATGACACGGTCCGGAAAATAGACCGAATTTCCGCGGATGTTGGCTTCCCGGTCCATCGGCGAACCCGGTGTCACGTAGTAGGCAACATCTGCAATGGCCACATAAACGATTTGGCCGCCATGGTTTTCCGGACTGTCATCCGGTTCCGCAAAAACCGCGTCGTCGTGATCCTTCGCATCCGGCGGGTCGATTGTAATCAGCGGTATCCGGCGCCAGTCCTCTCGCTTGCCGAGCGTTTCAACCGGTTTTGCCTCCTCGGCCTGAACTTCGACCGCGGCTGGAAACACGTGCGGAATGCCATGAGACTGAAGGGCAATTTCCGAAACCGCCTTTTCGGAATTCATCGATCCGAATCGTTCAATTATGGAGGCGCGCGGATTCCCGAATCGACCGGAACGCGTCACCTGAACACTGACAAGGTCGCCATCATCGGCTTCCTTCAGGTCTGAAGGGTCTACATCGAGTTCACGCTGTTTGCGGTCGATAGGTTCCAGGTAGGGCAGGCGGTCGCCGTCACGCTTGCGGAAGATGCCGAGGACGGCCCCTTGTTTCTTTTCAAGGACCTTGATGACGCGCGCAACATGGCTGGCCTCAGGACCGGCCTCAGCTTCGGTCAAACGTATCAGGGCCCTGTCGCCGACACCTGGCTGCGTCGCCTTTGTCTTGCCGGTCAGCACCAGGATCCTGGGTGGATCCCCGGCGTCCTCGTCCCAGTCGACTGGCACGCCCAACAGGTCGCCGTCGCTGTCGCGCCCGATCAGGTTCGCCACGAATACCGGAGGCAAGTCGCCTGGCCTGATCATGCGTTTGTTTCGTTTTTCGATCAGCCCCTCTTCGGAGAGATCTTTCAGCATCTTTTTCAAATGGATGCGAGCGCCGCCGATAATTCCGAAATGGCGTGCGATTTCGCGTTTGCCTGCCCGGCCCGGATTATCAGCGACAAAAGCGAGAATGTCTTCGCGGGAGGGCGTTTCGCCTGGAACCTTGGCGTGTTTTCTCTTGGTGTGCTTGCGTGTGTTAATGCGTTTCGCGCTCAAGACGCATCATCCCACGGCACTTCATCCGACGATGCGTCGACAGCCACTTCCTTCGTGGATTTGGCACTCGTTTTTTTCGCTGCCGCCTTTCCGGCAGTCGGTTTGGATTCACCATTCGCCGTCTTGGTCTTCTTCGGGCTGGACTTCTTGGCGGCGGACTTTTTCTTACCGCCGCCCTTTGCCGCCTTTGCGGCAACCAGTTCGAGCGCCTGTTCCAGGGTGATGGCCTTCGGATCCGTGTCCTTTGGCAAGGTTGCATTGATCTTGCCGTGTTTCACGTAAGGACCGTAGCGTCCGTCAAAAACATTCACAGGCCCGCCTTCGTCAGGGTGTTCCCCGAGTTCCTTCAGCGGCGTGGCTGCAGCGCCACGGCGTCCTCCACCCTTTGCGCGTTTTTCAGCCAGCGCATCCACGGCACGGTTGATGCCGACCGAAAAGACTTCATCGGGTGTCGTCAAATTGGCATAAGTTCCCTCGTGCAGCACAAAGGGACCATAGCGACCGATCCCGGCGGAAATCATCTTGCCGTCTTCAGGGTGCAATCCGACTTCACGCGGCAGCGACAGCAGTTGAAGCGCCTTGTCCAGGTCCATGTCCGGTGCCGACCAGCCCTTGGGCAGCGAGGCTCTTTTGGGTTTTGCCTCTTCGCCGAGCTGAACATAGGGGCCGAAGCGCCCTTTCCTCAGGGAGACATCCAGTCCGCTTTCCGGGTCGACGCCAAGTACCTTGGGACCTTCGTCGGCGTCACCATCCTCGCCATTGGGTTTTCCGAGTTGGCGGGTGAAGCCGCACTCCGGATAGTTGGAACAGCCGATGAATGCGCCCCAGCGGCTGACCTTCAATGAGAGCTGACCCGTGTCGCAAGTCGGGCATTTGCGCGGGTCCGTGCCGTCTTCCTTCGGAGGAAAGATGTGCGGACCGAGCAATTCGTTGAGGGCATCGATCACTTCGGAAACGCGGAGGTCCTTGATCTCGTCGACAGCGCCCGAAAAGTTCGTCCAGAAATCGCGCAGGACATCCTGCCAGGAAAGTTCCCCGGCAGATATCTTGTCGAGTTTCTCTTCCAGGCTTGCAGTGAAATCGAACTCGACATAGCGCTGGAAGAAACTCTCAAGAAACGCGGTGACGATACGACCTTTGTCCTGCGGCACCAGCTGTTTCTTCTCCAGCTCGACATAGTCGCGGTCGCGCAGGGTCTGCAGGGTGGACGCATAAGTGGAAGGACGACCGATGCCGAGTTCTTCCATCTTTTTCACGAGGCTCGCTTCCGTGTAGCGGGGCGGGGGGGTGGTGAAATGCTGCGACGCCTCGATCGCATCCGACTTACCATCAACGGATGTCGCGGTCAGCGTCGCGCCGTCGTCGACAGCGGGGAGCCGCCGGGAGTTCTCGTCTTCCTCGTCGTCGCGCCCTTCCTGGTAGAGCGCCAGAAAACCGTCAAACCGCACAACGGAACCGGTTGCGCGGAGATTGGCGTTCTTGCCAGCTCCTTTTGCAAGGATTTCGATCGTGGTGCGTTCCAGGACGGCAGATTCCATCTGCGATGCCATCGTCCGCTTCCAGATCAGTTCGTAGAGTTTCGCCTGGTCGGGATCCAGGAACCTGGCCACGTCTTTCGGGCGCCGCGAGAGATCTGTGGGCCTGATTGCCTCGTGTGCTTCCTGAGCGTTTTTCGCTTTTGTAGAGTAAACACGCGGTTTTTCAGGCACATAGTTTGCGCCGAAGTCCTGACTGATCACGCTCCGGGCAGCCGCGATGGCTTCGCCGGCGATCTGCACGCCGTCGGTACGCATATAGGTGATGAGGCCGGAGGTCTCGCCACCGATGGAAATGCCTTCGTAAAGTTTCTGGGCAACCTGCATCGTGCGGGAAGCTGCAAAGCCGAGTTTACGGGACGCTTCCTGTTGCAGCGTGGAGGTTGTGAAAGGAGCTGCGGGATTGCGCCTGGCCGGTTTCGAGGCAACGCTTTCGACGGCAAAGCTGGCGCTTTCCAGCATCGACTTTATGGTCGAGGCTTCAGCCTCGTTGTTGATGTCATGGCGGCCGATTTTCCGCCCGTCAAAACCGGTAAGTCCGGCTTGGAACATATCTCCGGCCGGTGTCTTCATGTTGGCGAAGATCGACCAGTATTCCTGCGCTCTGAAGACTTCGATTTCCATCTCGCGGTCGCAAATCAGGCGCAGCGCGACCGACTGGACCCGGCCTGCGGATCGCGCACCTGGCAATTTGCGCCACAACACGGGAGACAGGGTAAAGCCAACGAGATAATCGAGTGCGCGGCGGGCGAGATAGGCGTCTACCAGCGGTGTATCCAGCTGGCGCGGGTTGTCCATCGCTTCAAGGATCGCTTTTTTCGTGATCGCGTTGAACACAACGCGTTCGACTTGCTTGTCCTTCAGCACGCGTTTTTTCTGCAGCACCTCCAGAACGTGCCAGGAAATTGCCTCTCCCTCGCGGTCAGGGTCGGTCGCCAGAATAAGACGATCGGCTTCCTTGACCGCATTTGCAATTTCCGTCAGCCGTTTCTGGGATTTGCTGTCCACTTGCCAACTCATGGCAAAATTGTCGTCTGGCTGCACCGAGCCGTCTTTTGGAGGCAGGTCTCGCACGTGACCATAAGAGGCCAGGACCGTGTAGTCGGTGCCAAGATATTTGTTGATCGTCTTGGCTTTCGCCGGCGATTCCACAATGACGACGTTCATTCTTACCCAAATTTTTTTGCCGGAAACGGAGCCCCCGCCCGGTGGAGAAGGAGAATTAAGTTGCGCAGACGATCACGGATCGCGCGCCGACTGTCAAATGGACCTTTGCGCGTCCGGGGTCAAGTGACCTCTTGCTTGGCATAGTTTTCCACGGTTGAATCGGCATGTTGAAAAGCTACGAGGCGCGAAAAAGTCATAGTGCGCAGAATTGGTTGAAACGCACATGCCCACGTAACCCGGCTGAGGCAAGACTGCTTCCCAAATTTCTTCGAAAATCGTCTGCGGTTGGTGTGACGGTTCCAGGTTCTGTCGACGACGGTGGGCCGTCCGGTTTCTTTTTCTATCCCATCACCAGCGAAACCTTTTGCCCGGCATGCCGTTCAAGACGGCCGGCGAGTTCCAGTTCCAGCAGGATAACGTTGACCAACCTGGTGTTGCCTTCGACAAAGCGGATGAGTTCATCGATTTCTATCGGGCTCGGACCCAGAGCGGCGGTAATTTTCGACCGCAACCTGTCGTCTGGTTCACTCCGCAAGACGGGTTTTTCACCGGCTGGATCCAGAACGCCCTGGAACAACGGCAGGGCAGGGTCGCCGCGGTTTCCAAGGTCTTCAAGGACGTCTTCAGCCGACCGGGCCAGGATGGCACCTTGCCTGATGAGACCATTTGCACCTTCAGAGCGTGGATCCAGCGGAGATCCCGGAACTGCATAAATGTCCCTGTTCTGCTCAAGCGCATAGCGTGCGGTGTGTAGTGACCCTGATTTTTTTGCCGCTTCAATCACCACGACACCAAGAGAAACACCCGAGATCAACCTGTTGCGCCGGGGAAAGTCCCGCCCGCGAGGCTTCCAGCCGAACGGCATTTCGCTGACAGCCGCACCACCGGTCTCGATGAGGGCCGCAAGGAGCTGTTCGTGTTCCGGGGGATAAAGTACATTGAGCCCACCGGCAAAGACCGCCAATGTACCCGTCTGCAGAGCCGCTTCATGCGCGGCGGCATCTATCCCGCGCGCCAGGCCGGAGGCAATCGCAAATCCGTGCGTTCCCAGATCGCGAGCAAAACTGCCGGCAAGCTTGCGGCCGGAAAGCGAAGCATTGCGCGCACCGACAATGGCGATCATTCGCGGAGTTGACGTGACGGCTCCACCTTTTACCGACAGCAGCGGCGGCGGGCCATCAATGTGCTTCAGGTGAGGAGGATAGTCAGCTTCTCCCAGGGCAACAAGCCGAGCCCCGAAATGACGATGTGCCTCCAGCTCGTCGGCGGCATCGTCTTCTGAACAAAGCCTGTAACTCCTTTTGCCGCCACGCCTTGAAAGTTCGGGCAGCAACTCAAGTGCCTTCTCGGCGGAACCGGTATGGTTCAGGAGGTCGCGGAAAGTCGCCGGGCCGATATTTTCCGAACGTATCAGGCGCAGCCATGCAAGACGCTGACTTTCGGAAAGACAACGGGTTTTATTTGACGTTGCGCCTCTCATGCGCCTCCGTTGCCGGTATTTGTTTCCGGCGCAGGGGACGAACCCGATTTGGCTCCGATCCGGCTTTCTTCGCCGCGCAGGAGCCGGCCGATGTTTTCATGATGCTTGGCCCAGAGCAGGACGGTCATGAGCAGTGCCATTTCCGCCAACTGAAAACGGTTGAAAACCAGATAGAGGATCACCGGTGTTGCAAGGCTGGCCGACAGGGCGGAAAGAGAAGAATAGCGAAACAGGACCGCCATTCCGATCCAGATCGCAACAAAGATCAGTCCCGCAGGCCAGAAAAGCCCGAGCATGATGCCGATATAGGTGGCAACACCCTTGCCACCCCTGAACTTGAGCCAGATCGGGAACAGGTGTCCGAGGAACGCGCCAAATCCCGCTACGAGCGCCATTTCCTGCCCGTAGAAACTGCTCACGATCAGGACGGCTGCGGTGCCCTTCAACGCATCGCCCAGAAGAGTCGCGGCTGCCAGGGGCTTGTTCCCGGTGCGCAGGACGTTGGTCGTCCCGATATTGCCGGACCCGATATTGCGGATATCTCCAAGGCCCGCCAGTCGTGTAAGGATCAGGCCGAACGGGATGGATCCCAGCAGATAGCCGAAGGCGAGAGCTCCGAGATAATAGGGCCAGGCGAATTCCCAGCTGATCGGATCTGGCACGCGGACTATCTCCCTTTTCGCGCAATCGGTTGTTGAAGCGGCACTGTAACGATATGGCGTCCCGGATCAAGTCCGGAACCGGCCGTCGTGACTTGCCTGGCAACTCTGTTCTATCGCCACGCAAAAATGGGCCGCGTTGGACAAAAGCGGGAATAAACCGGTCATTTTGACAGTTTGTATTTTTCGGCCTGGACAACCAGTGGTCCGAATGGCGCCGTAATGCTCGCCCTCAGTGGAACGAGGAAGGGTTTGTTGCCGACGGGAGCCAGCCAGACTTCCATTGATTTGTTTTTGGCGAGTTGTTGAATGGTTTTCCGTTTGGGTCTGTGACCGGCTACCGGTTCATACCGGGCTCTGCATACCAGTACATCCCCTTTGAAACGACCATCTGACGTTCTGGCTTGCCGTTTTGTCTTGTAGCTCAGGTGAACGTTATAGCGTTCCTTGCCGTCAAAAAGTTCCAGCGACCGGTTGCAGCTCTCTTTTGACAGACCATTGGGCGCGGGGAAGACGGCGGCGGTCAACGGATCCAGTACGTTTTTCAGGTGTGCGGCAGTCACCTTGATGCGCTGGTTCATCTTGTCTTGCGGCGGATTGACGGCAACTTTGCTGACGGCCCCTTTTCGCATCTGCATTGAAATCGAGCCGTTCTCGTCTTCGCTGATGACATTGAGCGCGAAACTTTCGGGTTCAAGTTCACCTTTGCTGATCCCGCCGCGCACGTTGACGGAGCCTTTGCCATCTGAAACGAGTTTACCGAAGGCTGCTGTTCCTCCGCTGGCATCGATAGAGTACGAGGTGTCATTGAAATCCACCGAAAGGACACCCGAACCGATCGGAAGGCCGACCGCGAACAGTTTGTACTTCATGTAGAGATCAGCGGCTGCGGCCTGACCGGCCGTCAGGGTAAGGGCAAACAGGGACAGGTATATCGGGCGCATCGACAGATCCATTCATAGTGTTCGCTCGCGTCAATTATCTGGGCGAATTTGACGCGAATGGGGTGGCCGGATCCAACACCATCCAGCCTGAATGCAATCTGAATGCATCGTATGCCTGAAATTCAGGACCTTCTAGGAATAGGTGTAGGCTGTTCTGCCCGCGACTACGGTCTGCACGACCCGACCGGAAAAGCGCGCATCCTCAAAAGGAGAGTTCTTGGACCTTGACCTGATTGTGCTCTTTTCCAGAACCCAGGGTCTTTCGAGGTCGAAAACCGTCACATCGGCAGGTGCACCCTTGCTCAGGCGGCCGGTTTCGAGACCCAACCGGTCAGCCGGTCCGCTGGTCATCGTGCCGAGCAGCGTAACAAGGTCGACCTGTTCGGAATGGTAAAGCCTCAGCGCCGCGGCCAGAAGTGTTTCGAGGCCGATCGCGCCGTCTTCGGCCTCTGCCCAGGGGTGCCTCTTGGTTTCGACGTCCTGCGGATCGTGGTTGGAACAGATAATGTCGATGGTCCCGTCCGCGACAGCGGCAATCATGGCCTGGCGATCGTCCTCGTCGCGCAGGGGAGGCGACATTTTGAAAAAGGTCCGATAGGCGCCGATATCATTTTCGTTGTGTGTAAGATGATTGATCGACACGCCTGCGGTAATATCCAGGCCGCGTTTCTTTCCTGTTCGGACGACTTCGGTGCTGTCGGATGTCGAAATCAGGTTCGCGTGATATTTTCCTTTCGACATGGCGACAAGGCGAAGATCGCGTTCAAGCATGATGATTTCGGCTTCGCGCGGAACACCTGAAAGCCCCTTCCAGCTCGCATTGAGGCCGGAATTCATGACGCCGCCCGCAAGGTCCGGATCTTCCGTGTGGTGAATGACGAGCGCATCGAAGTCGCGCGCATAGGTCATCATCCGGCGCATCATCTGGGCGTTCTTGACCGACTTGTGTCCGTTGGTGAAGGCGACGGCTCCAGCTTCCTTCAGAAGTCCGATTTCCGTCATCTCGTTACCCTCAAGCCCTTTTGTAAGGGCGGCCAGAGGATGCACATTGACAATCGCCGTATCCCGGGCCCGGCGCAAAATGAAATCGACCAGGGCCGGATCGTCGATCACGGGGTCTGTGTCGGGCATTGTGCAGATCGTTGTCACGCCGCCGGCCGCTGCCGCCTGAGAGGCACTGGCGAGTGTTTCGCGATGCTCTGCCCCTGGTTCGCCGACGGAAACACACATGTCGATCAACCCCGGACAGGCGATCGCGCCCTTGCAATCGACGATTTCGGCACCGTAGGGCGCTCCCTGGTTCGCCGCTTCGGGGCCGGCTGCCAGAATTGTGCCGTCCGCGATGATGATAGAGCCGGGGGCATCCAGCTCGCGTGCCGGGTCGATCACCCTGGCATTGGAAAGAACCAGAGGTCTTGGGGTATCGAGTGCCACGATGAAGTTCCTCTAGTTGTTCGGCAGGTTGGCGGCAAGCGCCTCGAGCACGGCCATGCGCACGGCAACGCCCATTTCGACCTGTTCGCGGATCAGGCTCTGAGGTCCGTCGGCGATGGAAGCATCTATTTCCACCCCCCGGTTCATCGGTCCCGGATGCATGACAAGGGCGTCGTCCCTTGCAAACGCCAGTTTTTCGGCGTCGAGGCCAAAGTAGCGGTAGTATTCGCGAACCGAAGGGACAAACGCACCGTTCATGCGTTCGCGCTGAAGCCGCAGCATCATGACGATGTCGGCGCCCTTCAAGCCTTCCCGCATGTCGCTGAAAACCTCGACCCCCATCTTGGCGATGCCGGATGGCAAGAGCGTCGTCGGGGCAACGACCCGAACTCTCGCCCCGAGCGCATTCAGGAGAATGATGTTGGAGCGTGCGACACGCGAATGCGCAATGTCTCCGCAGATTGCGACCGTCAGCCGGGCGATCTTGCCCTTGTGTCGCCGTATCGTCAGGGCGTCCAGGAGTGCCTGGGTCGGGTGCTCGTGCGGACCGTCTCCTGCGTTGACAACAGAACAGCCAACTTTGCGGGCAAGCAGGTGGACGGCGCCGGCCGCGTGATGCCTTACCACCAGCAGATCGGGATGCATGGCGTTGAGCGTCGCTGCCGTATCGATCAGCGTCTCACCCTTTTTGACCGAGGACTGGGACACGGCCATGTTCATGACATCCGCACCAAGCCGTTTGCCGGCCAGTTCAAATGAACTCTGGGTGCGCGTGGAATTCTCGAAAAAGAGATTTATCTGGGTCCGGCCCTGCAGAACATGCTTTCGCTTGTTCACCTGCCGGGAAACCTCGACGGCTTCTTCGGCTCGGTCCAATAGTCCCAATATTTCGTGGGGATGAAGTCCCTCTATGCCCAGCAAATGACGATGGGGGAAGGGGCTGTCTCGATGGATATCTGTCGCGGTCATCGAGACCATCCCTATAGGTGGAATCGTGGACATGCACAAGATCAGATTTCATCTCGTACCCGATGTCCACATGATCGCCAAATATTTGAACAAATGGACAAAATACCGATGTCCTGTTGAGGACCTAGGTAAAGACGAGGAGAGCCAGGGGAATGGTGACCGTGGCCGAGAGCGTTTGCAACGTGACGATTTCCGCCATCAGTTTTGCGTCGCCGCCCATTTGCCGTGCAAGCAGATAGGAGTTGCTGGCACAGGGAACCGAGCTTGCGATGATCACGACGGCAAGGGCCGTCCCTTCTATCCCGAACAGCTTCGCAAAACCGAAGGCTACGAGAGGCATGAAGACAGGCCTCAGAAAGGTTCCGAGCGCGAGCGCGGGACCCGGTTTGCGCAGCGATCCCAGGTCCAGTCCGGCCCCGACACAGATGATGCCGATCGGCAGGGCGGCACGCGCAAAGATTTCCAGCGTGTCGGAGAAGACCAATGGCAGGGAAAGGCCGCTGAAGTTGAAAACAACACCGGCGCCGATCGAAAGAATGAACGGATTTGTGTAGAGGTCCTTGAAGATCTTTGCACTGCTCGGTGCTGAACCGCTGGCAAAGCGTGACAGCACCACGATGCTCATGATGTTCACGACAGGAATCAGGAACACCATGGCGACCGCAAGCAATGCCAGCCCTGTTTCTCCGGCAAAATTGTTCGCGATGGCAAGCGCGATCATTGCATTCCAGCGAAGAGTGCCTTGAAAAATCGACGTGAAACGGACGGCCGCTATTCCGAGGGAGCGTTCAAGGATCGGGCGCATGATGAAAAGCAAGGTCGCCATGACAGCGATGGTGGCAAGAAGTGCGCCACCCATGTCGAAAGTTGGAAAACTCGTGAAATCTGCTTGCGATATTGTTTGAAACAGAACGGCGGGGAACAGTACGAGATAGGCGAGCCTTTCGACACCGCGCCATTGCTCATCCGTGATCAGCCCGGTTTTTGCGATCAGATACCCTGAGGCAATGACAAGGATGACCGGGAGGAGAGCGGCGACTGTCGCGGACATGGCTTGCTTTCGCGGTTGACGGAACCCGGACATGCCGAAAGGCGTCGGAGAGAAGGTGAGGGAATGACGGGTGACCGTAAGAGGTTGGTGATCAGTCTGAACTCATGAACCCGAGCCGGTCCAGAAAACCCTGCAAAATGTAGGCAGCGGCCATCTTGTCGACGACTTCGGCACGTTTTGCCCGGCTGGAATCTGCCTCAAGCAACGTGCGTGTCACGGCAGCTGTTGAAAGACGTTCGTCCCAATAGGTGATCGGCAGCTCTGTCTTCTGGGAAAGGTTCCGCGCAAAGGCTCGGGTTGCCTGGGCACGTGGCCCTTCGGTGCCATCCATGTTCAGTGGCAGACCGAGCACAATTCCGCCCACCTCCTGCTCAGCGCAAACTGCCAGCAACCGCTCCGCATCAATAGTGAATTTCTTGCGTCTGATTGTTTCCATCGGGGAAGCAATGCCGCGTCCGAGATCGGAAAGCGCAAGGCCGATGGTCTTGGTGCCCAGATCAAGGCCGATCAGGCGAGTGTTGGCAGTCAGCTCTGCCAGAAAGTTCTCTAGTGAAAGTGCGGGGTCGTTTGCCATGGCCGGGCTTTATCAGGGCGGCTCCGAAAAGACCAGTTTGAACTCTCCGCGATCGAGACTTTGTGCAACCAACCTGTTCTTGCGCAATTCGGGGCAAGGTCTATTCTCCAATCTTGTCACTGTGTTCTCTCAGGAGATTCTCATGAAGCTCACCTGGTACGGCCATTCTGCGTTCAAGATTGAATTTGACGACACATCCATTCTGATCGATCCGTTTTTGACCGGAAACCCGTCCTTTCCTGAGGAGCTCTCGGTGGATCAGGTGTCAGACGGCGTCACCCATGTTGTGCTTACTCACGGGCACGACGATCACATCGGCGACGCAGTGGAAATTCTGAAGAAAAGCGGGGCTCAACTCACCTCGAATTTCGAAATCTGCATGTGGGCCAACCGTCAGGGTGTAAACAATATCAGCCCCATGAATACCGGAGGCATGGTTGATGCCGGACCGTTCAAGATTGCGCTGACAAAAGCTGAACATTCCTCTTCGAAACAAGCGGACGGCGAAGCCGTTTATCTAGGCAATCCGCATGGGGTCATCATCGAAGTTCCCGGTCGCAAGGTGATTTATCACATGGGCGATACCGATATCTTCTCGGATATGGCCTTGATAAACGAGATCTACCGGCCGAAGATCGGGATCGTTCCGGTGGGAGATCGATTCACGATGGGCGGCAAAGTTGCGGCCATGGCCTGTACCCGCTTCTTCGATTTCGACACGATCGTACCGTGCCACTACGGGACGTTTCCGATCATAGACGAAACCGCCGATGCCTTTGTCACCGCCATGGGAGCCGAGGCGAGCAGGGTGAATGCCATGAGACCGGGCGTGAATATCGAAATTTAGGAAAGACTGTGAGCGGTGAGGCCAAGATGAATTTCAGACTGTTTCCAATCGGCCTATTTCTGGCCGCGTGTCTTGCAACGGCTTCTGCGACAGCTGCCGACAAGTCGATCACACCCAACGGCAAACCTGCGCCTTCTCAGCCGCTTGCCAAACCGGGCTCGCAGGCAGCCGAGCCGAACGGATCTGCGACAACGGACAACGAGTCTTACGACAAGGTGAGACAGGTCTATGCAGGCGATTTGACGGTAGCGGGTGAAAAGGTCGTGTTTCCCGAGGGAAATCAGTCGGTGAAAGCCCTTGAGATTACGATGGAGCCCGGCGAAGTCACCGGCTGGCACAAGCATGGAGCTCCGCTGTTTGCCTATATGCTGGAAGGTGAAATCACCGTGACCTATGACGGCATCGGCAAGAAACTGTACCGCCAGGGAGAAGGCTTGCTGGAAGCCATGAATGTTACGCACCGGGGTGAAAACACGGGGGATGGGCCAGCCAGGATCCTCGCCGTTTTCCTGCTCGGTGACAATTCGCACGCTGTCGTTGCCGAAGAACCGCCGGGTTCCGATCAGCAAAAGATCCAATGACTGTTTCGGATGCCCGTTTGCCTTTCCAAAGAATTGCAGCCGGTGACATGAAATGTTTCTAGTCTTCTTTTGCCCAACATGAACAAAGTTTCACGGGAATTTCCGGTCGGCGATCATATCTAACCTTCAAGGCGCTGGCAGAGGGAATTTGACTTGGTATGGCCAGCTGATTTCGGAGGGCCTTCTCGTGCATTTGGTAAAGTCGGACAACCTCATCGACCGCGGCCTGCGGGCTGCGGAATACAACATCTTCGAGCAGAACAGGATATGGGCTCGCTATTCGAACGAGAAGCCTGATGTCGCGGCAAGCCTGATGAGAACTATCCGGGCTCTTCATTCGAGAATGACGGATGACCGCGAGCTTTCGGCATTGTCTGTCGGAGCGGGCAACGAACCGCAATTCAGGATTCTGCAGTCGGCTTTTCAACGTGGTCTCTGGCTTTACGACATAGACGGAGCTGCACTTGCGACGATCCGGGAGCGGCAGGTGCGCCAGGCACTGGAAACGGTTCGTCTGGTGCAGGGTGACTACAGGCGTGATTTTCAGGACAGTTCCGTTGCCCGGCAATCACTCGAAACGATCTTCGATGGACAAAGGCAGGATCTCATCACGCTTCACCATTGCCTTTATTATTCGAAGGCCAGCGAGTGGCCTTGCCTGGTTAGGGCTCTTTACGATCAAGTGCTGACGCCAACCGGCGCAATTCACATGGTCATGATGTCGGCGAGAGAAACGGCTCCCTTTACGACGACCTGGCTCTACAATCATTTTGCCGGCGAGTATTTCGGGTCTTCAACGGATCAGGATTTGCCCGGCCTTCGACACGAACTGAGCCACAACAAGGGTCTGATTGACTGCGAGTTTATCTCGGAAACACACAAGGTCCAGTTCTGGGTCGATGATTTCGATCTCTTCATGTCCGTCGTCTGGATGATACTTCTTTATCCGCAAGGGCATGACTATTCCCTGGACCAGAAGATCGAGATTACGGAGTTTATCATCGAACACTTCTGGTTGCCGCAACGCCCGTTGGTGCAAACGCAGGACTACGTCACGCTGCACAAGTCTGGTTCCGGCAGGGCGCCGTCATAGGATCGGGGAGCCGGTCTGAATACGGCGGCTGGCTCGTTGTTTGAAGTCCAGCCGGACTACGCGGATATGGATGTACCCGGCAGGGGCCCGGCAAAGCTGGTCCCGTTGAACCGCCGATGCGCCTGAAGCGCATCGGCGCAAGGGAACTGCCGCAAACGGTCGCCGGTAAACAGAACACCGGATCTGAAGATCGAAACCTGGTGTACATTGCTTACAGTTGCTGTTGAAGCCGGCTTCCTTTGTCGGCGTTTGATCCGTCAGAGTCGGTTCAACAGGGCAGGGGTTGGCCAGGCATCGGCCGGCATTCCGAGTTTTTGCTGTACGTCCTGAACCGCCGCTCTTGTGCCTGCACCGAGGATGCCGTCGATCTTGCCGACGTCATACCCCTTGTTCCGAAGCTTCGTCTGGAGTTGCTTCATCTGGGCATCGTTGAGGCCCGGGTCCGGATTACCGGCATCGTAGCGGGGAGCACCGGCAAGGCGTGTGGCGAAATAGGCCGCCGATGTCGTGTAGATGAACGACTGGTTCCATTCCAGGTAAATGTTGTAGTTCGGATAGGCAAGGAAGGCCGGGCCCTTGCGTCCCTGTGGAAGCAGCAGCGAGGCGGGCAGATTTGAGGATATCGAACCCCAGCGCGGCTGCACACCGAGCGCCGCCCACTGGGCGCCTGTTTTGGTCTTGCCGAGGCCTGATTCCGCCCAATTGAGGTTTTGTGGAACGGCCACCTCCTGCAGCCAGGGTTCTCCCCGGCGCCAACCAAGATGGTTGATGAAGGCACCTGCAGTCAGGATCGCGTCCGCCGCGCTTTGCTTGAGGCGAACATGACCGTCGCCGTCTCCATCCTTCCCGAACTTGATGATGTCTTCCGGCAACATCTGAACCATGCCGATTTCGCCGGCCCATGCGCCCGTTGTGCGCTGCGGGTCGAGATCGCTGTTCTGGACCATTTCGATTGCCGCAATCAGCTGGGGGCGAAACAGTTCCGGCCGGCGGCAGTCATGCGCAAGTGTCGCCAGCGCGTTGACGGTATTGAAATCACCCTGCACGGCGCCGAAATCGGTCTCCAGGGCCCAGAAGGCGGTGATGACAGGTGCTGGTACGCCATACTCATTTTCCGTACGCTGGAAAATGCTGGCGTATTTTTTCATGTTGGCAGCGCCGTTTTTCAAGCGGTAGTTGGAGATTACCCGCTTGGAAAAGTCCAGGAAGGTCATCTTGAAGACGCCCTGCGCCCTGTCACGGGACAGGACCTTGCGGTCGATCCGGGCTCCTGAAAGTGTCCGGTCGGCCGCATTTGCGGACAAACCCTTTGCCACGGCTTCCTGTTTTACGCCGGCAAGAAATTGCCCGAAATCGCCACCGCATTGCTGGGCAGAAGCGGCACCTGTCAAAAGGCAAAGACCTGCTAGAAAGCCGGAAACGGATTTAAGCGTGAAATGCGCGCGGCGTGTCATGAAAAGTCCTGTCGTTCCTGTGTGTGGCCAGTGAAGGAGCGGGCCTGAAAATCGGCCATAGTTGACTGTGCTTCGCCAGCAAGGTCAACAGGAACGGCTGACTAAGGTCGGTTCATCCACGAAGACCATTGATGCTCAGCGGCAGCTTCCGAAATCCGACCCGACAATGATGCCGCCTTCCGGCGTCCTCTTCAAAGGTGCATTGACACTGGCCGACGAGCGGCAATTTGAGGAAGGGGAATTCTGAATGCCTGCTGCGGGGTATCCGGGCGTGGAATGAAAGGGTGCCACGTTCGCTCCGGACGTTTGCTGTTCGCACATCTGATAGGCCATGTCGTAGAGCGCCTGCCAGCCGCCAGGAAGCGACCCCATGTTGTTCAACACTCCGAGTGCCCCGCCGGCGCGCGCGCCGCGCCGGGCTCCGGACGGTCCGGCCCAAGCACCGCCGACGACGGCCCCGGCCATGCCGCCGGAAACCGTGTCCCCCACAACATCACCGCTTCCGACATAGGAATTTGCGTAGTCGGTCGCATAGACGACACAATCGGTGCCACCGGCCTGCGCGGTCGTTGGCGAAATCACCCCCAGCACGAGAAAAAGGACACTGGATAAAATGGCCGGTCGTTGAAACATGGTCGGTCTCCGGGACATCCCTCAGCAGGAGCAATGGCGAGCAAGCCGTCTTCGCATGTGCCGATGTGGATTGTCGGGCTTTGCATATTGCTGACGCCAAACCTACTGGAGCGGACTTAACAAGCTTCTACCGAACTGGTTCAAATTCCTCCCGGGAGGCTGGCCGTGCCAGAAATTTCTGGCCGACAAAGCCTGTCTTTCCCTGATATGTGACACCGCACCACCAGGCTCCGCAGACCTGGAAGCTGACATGCGTATCTTCCGGGATCACTGCGATGATTTTGCCGTTCTTGTCTTCCGTCGAACGCATGTTGACAGAGGCCAGTGTTCGTCCCGTGTTCGAGTAAGAGACGTTGGTTTGCTCAGCTCCCGATCGCACCGGCAATCGTGATGCATTCTCATCAACTGCATTTTGTGAAGCGGAAACAACAGGTTCAATCGCTGCACTTTCCCGGGTCTCCGCTGAAGAGGCCAAGGGGGATGGGACGGGCGTCACGGTTGCGTTGCTGGCCAGGAGAGGATAGCCGGTCCGAAGAGACGGTTCTTCTGCATTTGCGGCATCAATACGCCGGTCACTTTGGTCTGTTGCGCGGGGCGGTGAAGAAGTCGAATTCGTCGCCGTTCTTTTTGAAACCCTTGCAAGCGTGACGGGATCCGGCGTGCTTGAACCGCCAACTGCAAAGGCTTTTTGAATTCTGTCCTTGGCCTTTGCTATTTGAGCTGGCGTGGCGGACGGCCATCCGCTGGAGCTCCGATTTTCTTCCCCGGAAACGAGGGTTCCTGATGTTTCTGAAGAGGGTGTATCAAGAGAGGGATTTGCCAAAATCAGCTCTGTTTCCACCGGTCGCGCGACATTTTTTTCTGCATTCAGCATTTCGGGCAGTCCGAGTGCGAGCGCAGCTCCCCCGGCAAGACCGATAACCAGAGTGCTGGCCAGCAGAAACCTGAAGCTGGGTCCACCAGAGTTTTTTGCGGGGTTTTTGGAGCGGTTATCCGTCACCTGGATCGGGGTGCTTTTGGGCAATTCGCGGATGCTTCGGTTTTGAAGAACATTCGGCATTTCGAACGTGTCCTCTTCCCCGTCCTCGATCATTCTGGGTCTCTTGATATCGGAGGCGTGTTTGTCTTTTGCATCTGTGTGCAGCTGAAGTATTTTCGCAGCGAGTTCGCCTGGATCGATACTCTGGAGCGTATCTCGAAACTCATCGTTCGACTGTGAGCCGCTGACCAAGCGCGGGTCACAGGTCTCCGCTTGCTCTGGAGTTTGATCCTCGTTGCGGCCCGTTCTGGCATCGCAAGTGTTGGCAGGCGCGGATACTGAATACATTTGGCCCTCCTGATATCGCGGTTCGGGCGCGCGCTGGGCGGTCACCTATTCCTGATTATCGTTTTATTAATCTTCGTTAATGCGACCGCACACAGGCCGGATTGCGGCGACTATGGGGAATTTCTCGTGAATTATGACAGGGTTGTGATTTTGCCGTGCCTCACGCCGTGGACGTTTGCAAATGCCTAACCAGTTCTTGCGATGCTGAGATTCGATACGGGCAAATGAATGGCTGGTACGCGAAGCCATATTTGCCGGCGTGGCCGCGGGACGATCGGACAAAAAAGAAATGATACGTGGGATCTTGGTAAAAACTGCCGGTGTTCTGGCCGCAATCGGCCTCATGGGCGACGCTGCTTTGGCGCAGGAAGAAAAGCAGCTCAGGATCGGTTTCATGGCAACCCTGTCGGGACCGGCCGCCATTTACGGCGAACACATGCGTGACGGCTTCATGCTTGCGGTCAATCAGTCCAATGGAGCGCTTGGCGGCCTGCCGACAAATGTCCTCGTCGTCGACGACAAGCTCGACGCGGACTATGCAGTCGAGCAGGTCACGAAGCTGATCGACAAAAACGGCATTGATCTTCTCGTTGGCGTAAATTTTTCAAAGGTAATGCTGGCCGTCCACGATCCCGTCGTAAGATCCAGAACCTTGTTTATCGGAACAGGATCCGGTCCAGCGCCGATCGCCGGCCGCGATTGCAATCGCTACTTCTTTTCCACCGCGTCGCAGGACGATCAGGTTCATGAGACCATGGGCCGCTATGCCAGCCTCAAGGGATACCAGCAGGTTGTGACCATTGCCCCGGATTATGAGGCCGCCCGCGACGCGATCGCGGCTTTCCGCCGACATTTCAAAGGTCAGATAGCCCGGGAAATCTTTCCCAAGCTGGGACAAACCGATTTTTCGGCCGAATTTGACCAGATCGCGGGAATTGAACCGGACGCAATATACGCATTCATGCCTGGAGGGATGGGAGTGGAACTGGTCAGGCAGTTTCAGACATCTGGAATAAAGGGCATCATTCCCTTTCTGTCGTCCCAGACCGTGAACGGGGTGACATTGCCACATTCAAAGGAGACGGGAGAGGGGCTGTTTTCGGCATCTCACTGGGCACCAAACCTCGATAATCCGGCCAACAAACGGTTCGTTCGTGAATTCGGCCGTGCGTACGACTACGCTCCCTCCGTCTATGCCGCGCAAGGGTATGATGCGGCAAAGCTGATTCACTTTGCGCTTGAGTTGACTGGCGGTGTGAAGGATCAGGAAGCAATGCTTTCAGCCATTCACGCAGCCCCTTTCGAAAGTGTTCGCGGAGATTTCCGCTTCAATTCCAACCAGTTTCCGATCCAGGACTTCTATCTGGTGGAAGGCGTCAGGCGCACCAGCAGGCTCTATGAGATGGAAGCGATTGCCCGCGTTTTCGATGACGTTGGGGATGCGTTTTCTGGCTCGTGCCGCATGTGACCTGACAGGGGAGCTGTATTCCCACCACCTTTTTGAAACGGTCAGTCCACAAATTGGTTTCGAGGGTCTTGCATTCCGGACTGTACGGTCCATATCATGGTGCATGACGAAAACGAGCGCTCAGTCCCCGACATCGAAAAGCCGCCCGGCCGGACCGGGACGGCCGCGTAATTTTGATGAGGCGACTGCTCTGGAACAAGCATTGTTCGTCTTCTGGAAAAAAGGCTACGAGGCCACTTCGCTGGAAGATCTCACAAAGGCGATGGGCTTGAGCAGGTCGAGTTTTTATGCAGCCTTCGACAGCAAGCAGGCCCTTTTTCTGAGGGCCTTGGAGCATTACTCGCGCAACGGGCTTCGCAACTTGAAAGATGTGGCGGAGACGTCTGACGGAAATCCCGTGGAAGCAATGATGCAGGCTCTCTCCGACCCGCAGGGCGGGTCGAAAGGCTGCATGCTGGTTAACTGTATAACGGAGCTGGCACCGCATGACGCAGAAGTTGCCGAAATCGGCCGCCGGCATCTCGAGAAGATCGAGGAGATTTTCGCGCAGGTTCTTGACCCCGGCAATCCGGATGCCGTTCGCGACAGGGCGCGCGCCTATTCATCACTTGCGATCGGAACGCTTGCGCTTCGAAAGGCTGGATTTTCGGCAGATTGCATAGCCGATACCCTGAAACAAGCACAAACAATTCTAACTGCCTGACAAGAAATGTCCGGTGGAATGAGTGCAACACTGCCTGTGATCATGCAGGCTTATTTATGGACCGAATGTTCCATAAATAGATCTGGCAACTTAAACGACAGAAAAAGGAACCGATAATGTCTGATGCAAAACTGTTCGCACCCGCCAGGGCCGGCGCGATTGAGTTGAAAAATCGCATTGTCATGGCACCGCTGACACGCAATCGGGCGAGACCTGAAGACGATGCTCCGATCGAATTGCATGCTGAATATTACGGACAGCGCGCAGGTGCAGGGCTGATCATCACGGAAGCTTCGCAAATTTCACCACAAGGAAAGGGATATGCCTGGACCCCGGGCATTCATTCGGACGCACAGGTGGAAGGCTGGAAAAAAGTGATTGACGCCGTGCACGCAAAAGACGGCAAGATCGTCATCCAGCTCTGGCATGTCGGCCGGATTTCACACCCCGTATTGCAGCCTGGTGGAGCCGACCCCGTTGCTCCGTCGGCTATTGCAGCGAATTCAAAGACATTCGACGGAACACAGTTTGTCGACACCCCCAGCCCCCGCGCTCTGGAAAGGCACGAAATTCCCGGCATTGTCGAAGACTACCGAAAGGCGGCTGAAAACGCCAAGGAGGCCGGCTTTGACGGGATTGAGGTGCATGCAGCGAATGGATATCTGATCGACCAGTTCCTGAGGGACGGATCCAACAAACGGAGCGATCAGTATGGCGGTTCGATTGAAAACCGAACGCGCTTTCTGAAGGAAGTCATGGATGCGGTCGTCGCGGTCTGGGGTGCTGACAGGGTCGGCGTCCGCCTGAGCCCGTTCTCCAATGCCAATGATATCGCAGACAGCAACCCGCAGGAAACGTTCTCCCATGCCATCAGGCTTTTGAACGGGTATGGGCTTGCATATCTTCATCTGGTCGAAGGCCAGACGGGCGGGCCCCGGGACATACCTGAAGGCGGAGATCTTGCAGCGCTCTATGCGCTCTTTGAAGGGGCGAAGATGGGCAACAACGGCTATGACCGGGACTTGGCAATCAATGCCGTTCACTCGGAGGCAATCGATCTTGTCGCGTTTGGTCGCCCCTTTATTTCAAACCCGGACCTGGTCGACAGGCTTGCAAGTGCTTCACCGCTGAACGCATTGGATCCAGAGACCCTCTATGGCGGTGGAGAGAAGGGCTACACGGATTATCCGACATTGGCCGAAAGCTCCGTAGCAGCATAACAACAGTTGCCTCTTTCAGGCTGTCCGACATCCACCCCTCCAGGGCAGTCTGATAGATAGCCGGTACAGGTCCTCCACCTGTGCCGGCTTTCTTTTCATGCGAATTGCCCAGATAACTTCACCCGATCAGCATAGAGGACCGCGCACCAGGTGCCGAGGCAAACCTCGATGCCCATGGCAACAAGCAGGGATACGGGAGGCAGGCCGTCGAGCGGCAGGCTTATAAGCCGGCCGATGCCATAGGACAAGAGCAGCCCGGCGGATGCGAGCAGGGCAGGTCCCTCGAGTGCCTGCCTGAAGAGACCGCATAACGCGAGTACCCCTGCCAGCAGGATAAAAACACCCGGGGCCCGTATTTCGCTCATCATGGCGGCGGAAGGATCGAGCACGCGCCCGTTGAGCGCATAGAGTGACGCGGGGAAAAACGTGACCAGCGTGCCAACTGGCAAAAGGGTGAAGGCGGACAGTCCAAGCGCGATTTTTCTGTTCGGATTTGACATGAGAGATCTCCAAATAATTATCTGCGCCTTCAATTTGTACGGGTTGCTTTGGACTTTCTATGTCTTGAAATCTGAAAAAACTTGCAGTTCATCCAGAAAACTGGATCCTGCATATTCGATTTGGGGAGGTATCCGTGACAGCAACTGATCAGTTGACACCGTCGTCACCAGCGACAATGGCAGATCCGCTTGGAGACGTTTTTCATCTGCTCAAACTGACCGGGACTTTTTATTGTGCTCCCGAGCTGAGGGAGCCCTGGGGCATTGATGTGCCCGATCTCGCGGAACGGATGGTTCTCGTTGCAGTCACGGAGGGGGCATGTGTGCTCTTTCTTGAGGACCAGACAGAGATCGAACTGAGGCCCGGTCAGTTGATACTTCTCCCTCACGGGCGGCCGGTGAAATTGAAAAGCTCAAGGGACGTGACCGCCACCCCACTTTTCGACATCCCCGCCAAACGGCATAGTCCGAATTACGAAACCATGATCTTTGGTGGCAGTGGTCGTCTCACGCGCATGATCTGCGGCGTATTGCGGGTTGATCATGCCGTGGCAAAAAGGTTGATCGACCTGCTGCCGTCCAAGATTTTCCTCGACACTTTCGATCAGGGTGCAAGCACCTGGCTTCACAGTACACTCCGGTATCTGGCAGAAGAAGCCGGAGACCCCAGGCCTGGGGGTGAGGTGGTGCTGACACGCCTGGCCGACATCTTGGTGGTCCAGGCGATCCGAAGCTGGCTTGAAAAGTCGGATGGGCACGAGGCCGGATGGATCGGCGCTCTCCGGCATCCGAAACTCGGACGCGCCTTGCAGGCCTTTCACCGCGAGCCTCATATCACCTGGACGGTCGCAAGGCTCGCAAGGTGCGCCGGTATGTCGAGATCGGCCTTTTCTGCCAGGTTCAAGGAAATGACAGGAGAAGGGGCCATGCAATACGTGACGCGCTGGCGCATGCAGCTGGCCTGGACCGAATTTCAGGATGGAGAGATGTCACTTGGTCAGGTTGCAGCGCAGCTTGGCTACGATTCTGAAGCGGCCTTTTCACGGGCATTCAAACGAGTTACCGGGCACACACCCGGATCGGTGCGCCGGGTGTCGCGCTAGGCCCCCGGGAGTTACCAGGCGCGCCGGGCGTTTCAATTGGAAGCAACCGTACCGGAGCGTACTCTTTTTGTGTTTTCAGACCTTTCGTTCTGGTCAAAAACCTGTCAAACCCCATATCAAATCAAATTCGGGCGCGGGTTTTCTGCCGGTATCAGCAACCATATTCAAGCTGATACGGCCGGATTGTCTGCAGACTTTGGGAGAGACGAGATATGCCCCCGTATCGTTCCAGAACTTCCACTCATGGCCGCAACATGGCTGGTGCGCGCGGCCTTTGGCGTGCGACAGGTATGAAGGACGATGATTTCGGCAAGCCGATCATCGCAATATCCAATTCCTTTACCCAGTTTGTGCCCGGACACGTTCACCTGAAGGACCTCGGCCAGCTTGTCGCGCGCGAAGTCGAAAAGGCTGGTGGCGTTGCCAAGGAATTCAACACGATCGCGGTGGATGATGGTATCGCCATGGGCCATGACGGTATGCTTTATTCGCTGCCGTCCCGCGAAGTGATTTCCGATGCGGTTGAATATATGGTCAACGGCCATTGCGCCGATGCCCTGGTGTGCATTTCCAACTGCGACAAGATCACGCCGGGCATGCTGAACGCGGCCATGCGGTTGAACATTCCTGTTGTGTTCGTCTCTGGCGGACCGATGGAGGCAGGCAAGGTTGTCCTGGAGAACGGTGTACAGAAATCCGTCGATCTGGTGGACGCCATGGTCGCAGCGGCAGATGACAGGATGTCCGATGCCGATGTCCTTGCATTGGAGCAGAACGCGTGTCCGACCTGCGGTTCGTGTTCGGGAATGTTTACGGCGAACTCGATGAACTGTCTGACGGAAGCACTCGGCCTGGCTTTGCCGGGCAATGGCTCCACACTCGCAACCCATGCGGACCGCGAGCGGCTCTTTGTCGAAGCCGGTCACCTGATCGTCGATCTCGCCAAACGCTATTACGAGCAGGATGATGAAAGTGTTCTGCCGCGTAATATCGCGAATTTCAAGGCGTTCGAAAATGCCATGACCCTCGATATCTCGATGGGGGGGTCGACCAATACGATCCTGCATCTTCTGGCCGCATCCTATGAAGGGGAAATCGGCTTTACGATGGATGACATCGACCGGCTGTCGCGGCAAGTGCCTGTGCTTTGCAAGGTCGCCCCGGCGGTTGAAAATATCCATATGGAAGATGTTCACCGGGCCGGCGGCATCATGGCTATCCTTGGTGAACTGGATCGCGCCGGAAAACTGCATACCGACAATCCGACAGTTCACTCCTCAACGATGGGGGAAGCCCTTGCACGTTGGGATATCCGTCAGACCAATTCTGAAAGCGTGCACAATTTCTACAAGGCTGCCCCTGGCGGTGTGCCGACGCAGGTTGCCTTCAGTCAGAACCGGCGGTGGGACGAACTCGATCTTGACCGCCAAACGGGCGTCATTCGCGAAGGCGAGCATGCCTACAGCAATGACGGCGGCCTTGCGGTGTTGTACGGCAACATTGCCGAAGAAGGCTGTGTCGTAAAAACCGCAGGGGTTGACGATAGCATACTCAAGTTTACCGGTCCGGCGCGTATCTTTGAAAGTCAGGACAGTGCGGTTTCGGCGATTCTGACGAACAAGGTCAAATCCGGTGACGTTGTGCTGATCCGCTACGAGGGACCGCGTGGCGGGCCCGGTATGCAGGAAATGCTCTATCCGACCAGTTACCTGAAATCGAAGGGGCTGGGCAAGGAATGCGCGCTGGTGACGGACGGGCGTTTTTCCGGTGGAACCTCGGGCCTTTCGATCGGCCACATGTCTCCGGAGGCAGCAGAAGGTGGCGCTGTCGGCCTGGTGGAAGAAGGCGACACAATCGTTATCGACATCCCGAACCGGGTCCTGAAAGTCGACATTTCCGATGACGAACTGGCACAACGCCGCGCCGCAATGGAAGCGAGGGGTGACAAGGCCTGGAAGCCGATCGAAACGCGCAAGCGCAAGGTCACCAAGGCATTGCGTGCTTACGCCAAGATGACGACAAGTGCGGCCAAGGGAGCGGTCAGGGAAGTGGACTGAGTCGCCTCGATTTTGACGAACAAGAGACAAGGGCGGGTTGACTGATCCGCCTTTTTTGCGTGATGCATTGCCAATGGGTGCACGCTACCACATATCCGGCTGACTTTCCTGCTGTGTTACCCACGGACCAATAAATGGATTCACTCACTCAATTCGTTCTCGGTGCCGCCGTTTCAACCGCCTGCCTCGGACCAAAGATCGGACCACGCAAGGCAGTGTTGGTGGGTGGCCTGCTCGGCACATTGCCGGATCTGGATGTGTTTATTCCGTTTGACGACCCCATCGACAGTTTCGTTTACCACCGCGGCTGGTCGCATTCGATCTTCGTCCATGCCTTGGCCGCGCCGGTAATCGGCGAAGCATTGATGAGATTGTTCAAAGGCTTGCGGGATCAACGCTGGTTGACATGGGGAGCGGTTTTTCTTGTCCTGTCGACGCACGCGATCATCGACGCGATGACAGTTTATGGCACAAGGCTGTTCTGGCCGTTTTACCCGGACCCGGTGGGCGTCGGCTCGGTGTTCATTATCGATCCGGTTTACACGATCCCGCTGCTCGTCGTGGTTATCTATGCACTGTGCAAGAAAAACTGGACGTCACGACTTCGAAACTGGGTCGCAGGCGCATTGGTGTTGACGACTGGTTATCTTGGCCTCAGCGCTGTGCTTCAGCAATATGTGCAGTCTCAGGCGCGATCGGTGTTTCAGAGCCAGGGCATGGAACCGGATGCCGTTTACGCGATTGCTGCGCCTTTCAATGTTTTGCTCTGGAAAGTCATCGGATTGCGGGAAGACGGCTACGACAACCTGTATTTCTCTTTGCTCGACGGCAAAGGCGCACCTGAGATTTATGAACATCCCCGGCATCCGGAATTGGCTGCATGCCTGACGAATACAGCTGCCTTCAAAAAGCTGGAATGGTTCAGCAGGGGATATTTCAGGACAGAGCTTGTCGGAGACAAGGTTGTCGTTTCGGATCTGCGCATGGGCCTGACCCCTGGCTACGCCTTTCGTTTCGCGATCGGCCAGGTCGGCCAAAACGGCATTCAGCCGATTGCGCCGCTCCGTGATTCCGGTCTGGCGCGGATTGATGCCGATGACTGGGACTGGTTCGTGGAGCGGCTCCAGGGACGACCGAGTATCAGAAAAGCGGAAGCCAACACAGGTGATGCATTGAACGTTCTGGCTTCGGCAAGCTGCAATGCGGGCGGGGGCCTCTCCGGATAAACGGCGAGCCCGGTTCTTAGTCGTTCAAACCGGACTCGGCCAACGGAACAAGGGCCGTTTCACCCAGGAGAGCATCGGGATCGTGAATGGCGGGGACCTGCTGGCAATCCGCCGACTGAGCCTCGTTTTCGTCCTGGTGCTCCTTGAGCGCCGCGCAGATCGGTATCGCTGCCTGCCGTGTACCACCGGCTGCCACACTCATCACATCCAGCAGGGAGCCATCCGTTTCATGAAGCGCCGACGCAAGGTGCTTCGCAAACAGCGATATTGTCCGATCTGCCGAATAGTTGGCGGCCTGTCCGGCACCTGCCGAGGAAACCAGCGCTTCGGGACGTTCCTTGTGGTCGACCCTGTGTGCGTCGAATAGGTGCATATTGACCGCATAGGAGTTGTTGGTATCAAGAACAAGGATAACCTCGGCGGCCGGAATAGTGTGGATCATTGCCGCAAAGGCTGGCGCTGATACCCACGTGCCCTCGCTGATTGCATCTGTTGCTGTTTCGGGGCGTTGGTCTGCCCAGAACTCGAGCACGTAGCCATTGGTCTCGCCCGAAGGATCATCATCCTTCTGGCCCAGAGGCAGGTTGGCATAGATGATCAGACGATCTTCCGGACCAAGACGATTGGCCAGCTCCGTGGCCTTTCGCTTCAAGGCGGACGCATTGGCACCCTCGTTGATGAGAAGGTGAATGTTGTCCGGACCGGCATCAAGCCTCGGACCCAAAGCACTCACCACCTTGTCCAGGCTGTTGCGGCAAATTTCAGGCGATTGAGGGTTCCACGGCGGACAATTTCCAATTCCAAGGATATGGTTTTTCAGTCCGGTATCCTCTTGGGCATTTGCTCCTGCTGCCAGAGCAAAGACCGCGGCAGCGCACACGAGCAAGGAAGCGCCGGCCTTTTTGCAGCGCGGCCTGTCAAACCATGCAGATTTCCTGTCGGCGCCGCCCGTCATTGTTTCTCCCGAGACCCCGTGTTGTCGGATCCTGTCTGTTATAATGCCACCCGGTGAAGACAGTGCAAAATCAAACCTGGAATTCAATAGAACTCGGTTGCAGTCCGTTAATCAACTTTCTTTTCAACCCAAGATGTTCCATGAAACCAAATCTGTTCAGTATCACTTGGTATGTTCGGGTGATCTGACAGACTGTAGAATTCCTTCAGACAAAATTCGTTCAACCTTGCAATTGCTTGAGTTTTTCTACGATGTGTATCGTGTCGTCTGTCAATGTTCCCGTATCGGCGTTGCCGACAAGTGAAACCATCTGGATTAGGTCCGGAATCGTGTCGCGACCGCCAAGGTGAACTGTTCTCTTGATCAGGCGGCGGATCATGTCGTCGGGATTGCTGCTTTGATTGGCAAGCCACCTTGAGAACAGGTAAAGGTCGTCGGCTTCCGCAGCAGACATCTGAAACACGGTTTGCAGTTGCTCCAGGATGGCGTCTTGTTCTGCCCGCGAGATGCCGCCGTCCGTCTCGGCTGTCAAAACAAGCAATGTAGCAGCCGTCACCCGTGGATCATCGACGCCTTCGGTCGGATGCTGATTGGCACGGGTCCGAAAACCGAAGCGCCGGGCCGCAGATTTGACGTCTTGGGCCGCTTCCAGAACAACTCGTGTGCTGTCGGCCGCCTGGCGGGCCCGGTAGATCCAGAACGCAGCGCCTGCGAGGGCGGCAAGAATTGCGAGCAGAATATGCAAAGGGTGTCTCCTTCAATTTCCACTCGCATCCTTAGCGCAAATACCGCCAACGTGTCTTGACAAAAATTACAAGGCGTCTTCGCGTTCACGGCTCTTCGCCGAAACGAGCCGGCTGACAACATTTTCGATGATCATGTGACCTGCGTCCTGATCCAGTGACATGATGGATTCCGGGTGGAACTGCACCGCGGCAATGGCCTCTTTTTCATGCTCAATCGCCATCACGACACCATCCTCGGTCTCCGCCGTCACCCGAATATCCCCGGGCAGGGTAGGCCTCTTCGCAAACAGCGAATGATAGCGGCCGACGATCACCGGCGCATTGAGACCGTCAAAGAGGAGGGAATTCCCGGAGATGCTGATCGGTGACGGTTTACCGTGCATTGGAATATCCAGTTGGCCGAGTTCCGCACCGAAATACTCCGAAAGTGCCTGCAGTCCGAGGCAGACGCCGAAGATCGGCAACGCGCGGGCGCGGGCTCGACCGATCGTCGCTGCGCAGTCGAAGTCCTTAGGGTTGCCGGGGCCTGGTGACAGAACAACCAGGTCCGGATTGACGTCATGAAAGACATGGTCGGCAACCGGCGTTCTGTAGGTGACGACGTCGGCGCCCGTTTGCCGGAAATAATTCGCAAGCGTGTGCACAAAACTGTCTTCGTGATCCACGAGCAGGATCTTCAGGCCCTCGCCAGGCTTGTGGGTTTCAGTCGTTTCGGTGGAACGGGTCGCCAGGCCGGCTTCGCGAACCGCCGCACGCATGGCTTCTGCCTTGAGTTCGGTTTCCGCTTCTTCGTCTTCCGGAACACTGTCGTAAAGCAGTGTTGCGCCAGCCCGGATCTGCGCCAGTCCGTCCTTGATGCGGACGGTCCGCAGTGTCAGGCCGGTGTTCATGTCGCCATTGAAGAGAACGGCACCGATGGCCCCGCCGTACCAGGCACGCGGTGACTTTTCGTGATCCTCGATGAACTGCATCGCCCACCGTTTCGGCGCCCCCGTCACTGTGACGGCCCAGGTATGGGAGAGGAAGGCGTCCAGCGCATCCATGTCCTCTCGAAGAGTACCTTCGATATGATCCACCGTGTGGATCAGCCGGGAATACATCTCAATTTGCCGCCGCCCGATCACCTTGACTGAGCCTGGGACACAAACCCGGCTCTTGTCGTTTCGGTCGACGTCGGAACACATGGTCAGCTCCGCCTCGTCCTTTGCCGAATTCAACAGCTTGCGGATCTGCGCCTCGTCCTCGATCGCGTTCTTGCCGCGTCGGATCGTGCCGGAGATCGGGCAGGTTTCCACGCGTCGGCCACCTGTGACACGCACATACATTTCCGGCGAAGCCCCGACGAGGTACTCGTTGTTGCCGAGGTTGAAAAAGAACGAGTAAGGGGAAGGGTTGATCTGGGCAAGGCGCCTGGAAACAGCCGAGGGCGGGTTGGCACAGGGTTCATAGAATGTTTGCCCCGGAACGGTCTCGAACAGATCGCCCCGCCGGAAGTAATCCTTCGCCTTTTCAACAAGTTCGGCATATTCACCCGGCTCATGATCTCCCCGGCCAGGGTCTTTGTTCGCCGGTGCATAGGAACTTTGTTCGCCCGTTCGCTCCAGGTCTTTCGTGGTCTTGCCGTTGACCACAAAATCGTATTCAAGCACATAGGCCCGTTTTCCGTGGTGGTCGACAATCAGGATTTCGTCGGGGAGAAACAGAACGACATCACGCTGATCGTGAGGTCTTTCCAGCTTCTGGTCGATCGGTTCGAACTGGAAGGCCACATCATAACCGAAGGCTCCGTAGAGGCCGAGCTGGTCATCGCCACAGGCAAAAAGGTCCTTCAGCGCGCGAACGATTGAAAATGTCGACGGCTGGCGGGAGCGCTCCTCTTCATTGAAGAGGCGATCCGGTTTCTTGACGGTAAGTTCGATCCTGTCAGAGCCGGCATCAAAGGTTTCAACAACATCGTGTGTCCGCAAGGCCTCGACGATTGCAGGTATGAGAACCTTGCCGCGATCGTTCAAGGCCCGTATCTCGACCTTTCGGTCGGCAGCCTCCAGAACAAGAGGGGGATTGACCAGCGCCATGTCCCAGCGGGTGTAGCGGCCGGGGTACTCGTAGGACGAAGAAAGAACCGCGCCCAATTCGCTGTCGAGCCGGTCGATCCAGTCGGACGTTCCGGTTTCGTAGTCGGAGGGGCGTGAGGTCCGAAGGATCGTAATCCCGCTTTCGGTTTCATAGGTCTGATCTGCCAGTACCGGCATGGTCTTTCCGTTCCCGTTTCTGGTGGCCGTTTGCGGCGTTGGCGGCCTCTTAATGCACCAAGGCCGCCAGCGGTGTCCCGCGGCGGCCTTTGGTGAATTGCTTGATCCTTTCAGAGCATGACTGTTCGCTGGCCGCCTATGTCGCGCCGCGCCACCACCATACTGCTTTCAGGCTCGTCTTCATGAGACGACGCATAGCCGAAGCGCGATGGGAAGGCAATGGTCTATTGACCGGGAAGGAAAAAACAGTCGTTTTTGATCAGTTTGCGGTCTTGGTCCACGCGTTATTTTCGCGAGCTCTTGACCCGGGAACAAAGATGCTGTCTTGCAGTGCCTCGACAGACAGAAACGCCAAGGAGAATCGGCGGGAAAACAGCGCGTTGGTCGAACGGCATTGAGGGGCACATGGAACACTACGATCTTATCGTGATCGGCAGCGGGCCGGCGGGCCGTCGGGCTGCGATCCAGGCAGCAAAATTCGGGCGCGACGTACTCGTGGTGGAACGGGGCCGCAGGGTCGGTGGTGTCTCGGTTCACACTGGAACAATCCCCTCAAAAACACTGCGAGAGACAGTTCTGAACCTGACGGGATGGCGCGAGCGCGGATTTTACGGCAGCTCCTATCGTGTCAAGCAGGACCTGACCGCCGCCGATCTCAGGGCGCGGCTCCACATCACGCTCAACCACGAAGTGGATGTGCTTGAGCATCAGTTCTCCCGCAACAAGGTCGACACGGTCCGGGGTGAGGCACGCTTTGTCGAGAGCCACATGATCGAGGTGGAAGGCGATGCCGGGGAGATCCTGAAATACAGCGCGGACAAATTTGTCATCGCCGTCGGGACAAACCCCTTTCGTCCCGGCTATGTTCCCTTCGACGGGAAATTCGTGCTCGACAGCGATGAGATTCTCGATCTGGGCGAGATTCCACGCTCGATCGCCGTTATCGGGGCAGGGGTTATCGGCGTGGAATATGCCTCGATCTTCTCGGCGCTCGACGTTCACGTGACACTCGTTGAACCCCGCGAAACGATGCTGGATTTTCTGGACAAGGAACTTGTCGCCGATTTCACCCACCAATTGCGGGATCGCGGAATCGCCATGCGCTTCGGAGCCAAGGTTGAAGCAATTGAAAAGCATGGTCCTGCCGATTGCGAGATCAAGCTTGAGGGGGGGCGGAGTGTTCGCTCCAACGTCATCCTGTTTGCCGCCGGCCGCATGGGCGCGACACCGTCTCTCAATCTGGACAGTTGCGGTTTGTCGGTTGACCACCGTGGCCGCCTCGAAGTCGATCCCGAAACGTTTCAGACGGAAGTCTCCCATATCTTTGCCGCCGGCGATGTGATTGGTTTTCCGAGCCTCGCCTCGACATCGATGGAGCAGGGGCGTATCGCTTCGTGCCATGCGCTTGGCGAAGCGGCCCACGATCCGCCCGAGTATTTTCCTTACGGGATCTATGCGGTTCCTGAAATCTCGACCGTCGGCATGACGGAAGAGGAAATCAAGGAACGCGGAATTCCCTATGAGTGCGGTGTTGCAAGGTTTCGCGAAACGTCACGCGGGCATATCATGGGCCTTGATACGGGCATGCTCAAGATGATCTTTTCCCTGAAGACCAGGCGGCTACTTGGCTGCCATATTGTCGGAGAAGGGGCAACCGAACTGGTTCATATCGGTCAGGCAGTCCTGAACCTTCGCGGCACGTTGGAATATTTTGTCGAAAACACCTTCAACTATCCGACACTTGCCGAAGCATACAAGATTGCCGCGCTCGATGCGTGGAACCGGATGCCGCCTTTGGAAGATTAGATTTCCGACAAATTGCTGAAAGTGTTTCCTCTTTTGACAACATAGTTCTGGGACAACTTAGCAGATACGCTTGGCCGCGACCTGAACCTGAGTCGAATTGATGCGAAGGGCTGCCATGGGCCGGACACTGCTTCTGAAGAATGCCGACATCCTTGTCACGATGGATGACGAGCGCCGTGAAATCCAAAATGGCGGGCTCTTTGCCGAAGACGGAATGCTCACACAGGTCGGGCCCACCGAGGAGCTGCCGAAGACCGCCGACAAAGTGATCGACGCGACCGGCCAGATTGTTCTGCCGGGTTTCGTCAACACTCACCATCACCTCAACCAGACGCTCACGCGCAATCTTCCCGCAGCGCAAAACAACAACCTCTTTCCTTGGCTCCAGGCCCATTACCGGATCTGGGCGAAGACCCACCCGGAAGCGTCCCGAAACAGCGCCCTGGTCGGTCTTGCAGAACTTGTGCTGTCGGGCTGTACCACTGTTTTCGACCATTCCTATCTCTTTCAGAGTGGCAACAAGGTGGACTTTCAGATCGAAGCGGCCCGGGATCTCGGTGTCCGTTTCCATGCAAGCCGTGGCTCGATGTCGCTGGGTGAGAGCAAGGGCGGATTGCCGCCGGACGACTGTGTTGAGGAAGAAGATGACATACTGAGAGACAGCATCCGGGTGATAGACCGCTATCATGATGCGTCGCCAGGATCGATGACCCGGATTGTGGTCGCTCCGTGTTCGCCGTTTTCGGTGTCGGAAGACCTTTTGAGGGAAAGTGCACGCCTGGCGCGTGACAAGGGCGTCATGTTGCACACGCATCTGTGCGAGACGCTGGATGAGGAACGCTACACCCTTGAGCGTTTCGGCAAACGTCCCGTGGAGTGGATGGAAGGTCTTGACTGGACCGGCCCCGATGTCTGGTTCGCCCATGCAATCCATGTCGACGACGAGGAAATTCGCCTGTTCGCGGGCACCGGCTGCGGGGCAGCACACTGCCCATGTTCCAACATGCGGCTTGCCTCGGGTATTGCACCGGTCAAGAAGTATATGGCAGCCGGAGTGAAGGTGGGGCTGGGTGTTGACGGCTCTGCCAGCAATGACGGGTCCAATATGCTTGGAGAAGTGCGACAGGCCATGCTGCTCGCCAGGCTGCAGCTGGGACTGATGCCGCCCGAAGGCCCCCGGAAACATGCACTGCTGCCGCCATCACATCCGTTGCGCGCTGGTGAATGGATGACTGCGCGGGAAGCTCTGGAACTTGCCACGAGAGGCGGCGCCGCGGTGCTGGGACGGGACGATATTGGTTCTTTGGAAACAGGCAAGTGTGCTGATTTCTTCACCCTGGATCTCAACACGCTTCAATTTGCAGGCGGACTGCATGATCCCGTCGCTGCGGTCGTCTTTTGTTGCCCGCAAGGGGCTTCAACAACCGTCGTCAACGGCAAGGTCGTGGTCGATGATGGGCAGATCGTCACGATGGAGATGGGCAAGGTCGTCACCGATCATAACCGGATGAGCCTCGAACTTGCCGCGGGACACTAGAGGGATAGCTTTGTTGCGGTAATTGTGGTCCCGGACCGATCAATTGCTGTTGGTCGATTTTTATCAGCAGAGCCAGCAATTTTCCGGCAAGACAGCAGCCGTGACGGCTTGGCCGTCTCCGATCCAGCTCATGATGCCACTTTCGACATTGACGACATTTGTAAAGCCGGCCTGCTCCGACAGGTACTGGGACAAGACCTTGCTACGGGCTCCTGTCCGGCAGATGAGCACAACCTCATCCTCGGGACCGGCGACAAGCTTCTGGAGCGAAGGGCCGAAATCCGGGTTCACATTGCCGTTTTCATCGAAAAAGGTCACGAGATGGCTACCGGCAACAACCCCGGTCTGTTTCCACTCGTCAGGCCTCCGGATATCGATAACCGTCGCGCCGGACGCAAGTTTTTCCTTCAGTTCGTCATTGCCGATATCGGAAAATTTCTTGCCTTTGACGTCCAGAAGCTCGATTTCGAACTTGAGCGTCGCATCAGGTGGAATGACGCCGCCTGCGCCGCGGGAGCCGTAGGCCATGTCAGGTGGAATGATCAGCTCACGCTTGCCACCCACCTGCATGCCTTCAACGCCTTTTTCCCATCCGGGAATGACACGGCGTTCACCAAGCGTGAAGGAGAAGGGTTGTCCTCGGTCCACACTGGAATCGAACTTGGTCCCGTCCATCAGCCAGCCGGTGTAGTGAACGACGACGGTTTCGCCAACATTGGCTTCCTCGCCACTGCCTTTTTCGATATCCCGTATCTGCAGTTCGCTTTGCGCTGCCGCGGGAAAGATCATGAATGCAGATATCAGAAGAGTGGACAGCCACTTAATCATCACGCTTGTTCCATAAATTGCCTGAAAGATGTTCGAAGACAGTCGGCGATCATTCGCCGGATTGCAAGTCACGCTACTTGAACGGGACATCAATTGAAAAGGAACTAATCGATGATGTGGCGCTTTGGCACAATCCTTGTCGCGGTCTTTGCTGTCCAAGTGACGGGTGCGGCACATGACACGCATGTTTCGGCTGCTGAGCTTGAAGTGTCCTTGCCGATCGATTGCGACTTCGGGCAGGACTGTTTTGTCCAGAACTACGTTGATATTGATCCGGGACCGGACGTTCAGACCGCCACGTGTGCACAGGCCGGCTATGACGGTCACAAGGGAACGGATTTCCGGGTATTGAACACCAACCAGAATGCCGGCGTCATCGCCTCCGCGCCCGGCGTCGTAAAGGCTGTTCGAAACGACATGCCGGACAGGCTCGTTCAATCAGCAGAAGATCGAAAGCGGGTCGAGGGCAAGGAGTGCGGCAACGGAGTGGTGATTTCCCACGGGAACGGCTGGGAGACCCAGTATTGCCACATGCGGCAAGGTTCAGTGATTGTTTCCAGCGGAGATCGTGTCGAGCGCGGTGATGTCCTCGGCGAGGTCGGTTTTTCCGGTTTCGCCGCCTTTCCGCATGTGCATCTTTCCTTGAGGAAGGACGGCCAGGTTGTCGACCCGTTCCTTGGGCATCCGGAAGCCGCAGAGGATCGTCTTGCGCAGTGTGCGTCCGTTGCAGAGGCTAGGGCGGCTTACGACGGTTCGCTCTGGCAAGGTGACCTCGTTGCATTGTTGAAGGATGCCGACGGCGAGATCATTCAGACCGGGTTTGCGGACAGTGCGGTCAAGTCGATTGATCTGGAAACGGGAACCGAAGCCGAACCCGGGACCCGGTCTCCTGTTTTTGTCTTTTTCGCGCGACTGATAAATCTGAAGAAAGGTGATCGGGTTGCGCTTCGTCTCGTCGGCCCCGAAGGCGTCATGGCGGAATCGGAAGGCGAACCGCTCGAGCGGCAAAAGGCACAATGGGTTGCCTTTGCCGGCCGCAAGCTGAGGGGAGAGGCCTGGCCTGCCGGCGAATATGTCGGCACGGCCATGCTGATCAGAAACGAGCAGATCTTCCGGCAGGAAACGACCTTGTTCTCGCTGGGAAATCCGTAAACAGTTCACGTGCGGCAATGGCCTTGCCTGATCTTGTTTGGTTGGCCGAATTCAGGCGCGCGTCTCCAGGTGTCTGTCGACCAAAGTCTGCACCATGGGCGCGAAATGCCAGAAGTCGGGAGTTTCCATATTTGCCTGTTTGCCGGCTTCGTCGAGATATCGAACCTGAATGATCTTCTTCAGGTTCGGGTTCTTTTCAAAATCCGCGACTTCATCGGGGCTCATCGGACCGCCCTGGAGATTGAGCGAATGGACAGATGCCTCGGAGAGGCGTTTGAAATAGTCCGGTTTCGTCGCACACAGATAGCGCTTTGCAGCAACATGATGACGCACGCAATCGACGATCACCGACGGAAAGTATGAGCTGAGAACCTGTGCACCCGCTTCCTCGTGAAAACGGTCCTCGGTGTCTTCCATGGAAAAGGTTCCGAACTCCGAAGTGAAGTGTCCGATGTCGTGAAGCAGGGCCCCGACGATGATCTCCTCGTCAAGGCCGTTCCGTTCCGCGATCGTGGCGCCCTGGAGCATGTGCTCAGCCATGGTGACCGGCTCGCCGAGATATTCCTCGTCTCCGCAGCGCTCAAAGATATCACCTATGAACGCGACGATGTTATCGCGATTGAGTGTTGAAAAATCCGGCTTGCTCACTCAGCTGCCTCCTGGACAGACGATTGAAGGGACGCAAGCGTCGAAAGCAGGCCATCCTTGTCGGCGTAACACCCCTGTAGCCAACGCGAACCGGTTCCCGAATAAGCCTTGCGGGCATGTAGTACTCGCGTGTTGTCGACGATGAAGCATTCGCCGGGCTCGAGACGGAAAGTCACTTCCATTGCCGTATCGTCAATGATTTCGCCGAGCCTGCGGTAGGCTTCGTAATAAAGGGCCATATCTTCGAAAGGCACGTCGGTTATTGCGGCTGCAGACCTGTTGTTGAAGCGAACCGCTATGAGTTCGCCATCAGGCGCAAGCTCTATCATCGGTCGGCGGGACGTCAAGGCAACGCCCTTTTCGCCTGCATATTCAAATTTCGCGCAGTATCGGCTCAGGACATCGAACCACGCGGAATTTTCGTTCTTCAGGCGCATTGCCGCCTTAAATCCGTCGACCACCATGTTTTCGCCGCCGGCAGCTGAACTTTCCAGGCAGTAAAGAACCTGAATTGTCGGCACGGGATCGCGGTAGGGATTGTCGGTATGTGCCTGAAGTCCCAGTCCCGTGAAGGCCAGATTGGTTGGATTGACTTCGGTCCGGACTTCAAAGTGCCTTCCGTAGTTTGTTTCCCTGACAAAACCGAACAGTTGGACGACTTTCATCAGCGCCTGGTCTTCGGCCGGACCACCGCTGAGTTTTCCGAAACCGTACCTGGCAACGCTTTCCAGCCACGCTCGCTTTGCCGATGGATCCGAGGCTATGTGATTGAAATCGGCAGAAGGAACATTTTCATTGAGCATCGCGTCCCAGGTCTCGATGCTATCGGCGAGCCAGCCCTTTTCAGAGACTCGCGGCCGGTCGTAAGCGTTCGCAATCAGCCAGTCGATTGAGTAATCGACGTCCTTGTTTTCAGGTGAAAATGTAATCTTGAGCGTTGTGCCTTCGACTGCTGCCGCGGAAATCTGGACCTTAGGATCGATATCCCGCAACGCAATCAGCCTTTGACCATTCGATGGGGATCTTGTCTCCGTGTCCCAGGCATTGTCACGTAGCCAGACCGCGTGGAAGCGAAACTGTTCCCGGTTGTGGTCGAGAACAAGAATATTACCCGACTCATTGATTGCCACCTGTGTCATCCGCCAAAGCCTCTCCTGTCTGGACAATGACAAGATCGTGCTGTTTTGCTATAAAATCAAATTAGGAATTAAGAGACTTAGAGTTCGTTTTGCTAATGGATAAGTCCAGATTTGAGAACCTGCCGCTGGAGTGGGTGAGGGCGTTCGAGGTCGCGGCGCGTACAGGAAGTTTTACAGCCGCTGCGCAGGAAACCGGGTTGACTCAATCAGCGATCAGTCAGCGGATCGGCAAGCTCGAAAAGCGCCTGGAAACACAGTTGTTTTTGCGCCAGCCGCGCAGCATTTCCCTGACGGTCGAGGGCGAAACATGGGTTCCGCACGTCCGTTCTGCCTTGGAGAGTCTGAGGGAAAGTTCCGAGGGAATATTCGGTATATCACGAAATCGGGTAACGATCTCGGCGAGTGCGTCAATCATTGAACTTTGGCTGATGCCTCGATTGTACAGACTGTCATCTGAAATAGATGCGCAGATTTCCTTCAAGACACTTGTTCTTTCCTCGGAAGTTCAGCAAGAACCCGGTGTCATCCAGATAAGATACGGGTCGGGAGATTGGCCCTACACGTATAAACTGCCACTCTACAGTGAAGTCATCGCACCCGTAGCCTCGCCGAAGCTTTTGGGACGTTCCGCAGATTGGACAGGCCTGCCCCGGATCGCGGTCGTTGGACCTCGACCCGGCTGGAACGATTGGTCAGCCAGGTTCGGAACGCCGTCGACGCCGCTTGCCGATCTTCGCTTCGACACCTTTTTTGCAGCTTTGTCCGCGGCAAGAAAAGGTTTTGGGGTCACGCTTGCTTCTCTGCCACTTTGTCAGGAGGACTTGAAGACCGGACGCTTGCAACGTGTTTCAACTGAAAATCTGCCCCATCACCAGACATACTGGTTGCTGGCGTCCAAGGAAGCCGTTTCAAGGAAACAATGGAACCTGCTGGAAAAGGGATTGAAGGCAATCGGTGACTGAAAGATCTGTCACAACACCGTTTGTCCGTTTCGCACCTATTTGCCCGTAATGGGATCGTTTGCGGTTCGGATGAGTTTCTCAAGAAGTGCCGAGAGCTGGTCTTGTTCGTTCGCCGTCAGACCTTCGACTGCACGGGCCTGCATGTCGACATACTGTGGGATCATGCGTTTGACCAGTTGCAGGCCTTTGTCAGTGACACACACGGTAAGGGCACGACGGTCGTCGGGATGCGGGCAACGTTCAACCAGACCGGCTTTTTCCAACTTGTCCACACGCGCAGTCATGCCGCCTGAACTCATCATCGTTGAGCGATAAAGCTCGGTCGGTGTCAGTTTGTAGGGAGGACCGGATCTGACCAGTGTCGCCAGCACATCGAATTCACCCAGCTTCAGACCGATTTTCGCGTAGGCCGGAACCAGGTAATCGCGGTTCATCAACTGCGCCGCTTCGTTCAGGCGCCCGAGCAACACCATCGGCAGCAGTTGTTCGGCAACTTCCGGGACTTCCTTCTGCCATTGCCGCCGCGCGCGTTCAGCCCGGTCGGTCATTAGGTCCGCCGGGTCGCCGAACAGGTGTTTCGATGGTTTTGACCGCGTGTCGGAAGGTTTGTTCATAGCGTCGTCCCGGGAACGTATTGTTCTGCGTTTCTGCCATTGTCGGGAGAATGAAATCCACCGACAGACAGTCCGGCATCTCCAATGGTTTGGTGAACCGACCTTTTCCTTTTCGATACCTGCTGTCAATACGCGCCAAGAATCTTGACATAAAGTATCTTGAAATAAAGATAAAAAATGATACCTATACCTCCAGGCGAAAACGCGCTGTTGCCAAACAGATCAAAAGGACGATCAAATGTCAGCCATGGCCAGACAGGATACGCAATCGAGTTCCGGGGGTATCGGACAGGGGTACAAGTCTTCGGCAGGAGGCAGGAGCCCACTGGATAGGCCGCTTGTGCTTATGCTGATTGTCGGCTCGTTTCTCGGAGTTTCAACGGTTTTTGCCAAGGCAGCTCCCGAAATCGGTTGGCATCCCATCGCGCTGCTGCAGTGGTCGATCCTCGGTGGCGCTATCGGACTTTTTGGCGCCACCAGACTGGCCGGTTTGAAAAACGGCAGCACAAGGGTCGCAAAAGAAAAGGGGCACCAGCAACGGTTGGTGATCTACATCCTGATCACAGGCCTCTTGTTCATCTTGCCGAACATGATCGCCGTGGCGGCCGCACCCAGGGTGGGAGCCGGGTTTGTGGCACTCTGTTTTGCGTTTCCATTGGTACTGACCTACGCCTTTGCGGTTGTCCTGCGTCTTCAGCGTTTCCAGTGGATCATGGGCGCCGGCGTGTTCTTCGGTGTCGCGGGCGGAATTTTACTGGCGATTTCAGGGTCGGAATTGTCTGCAGAGGCGTCTTTCTGGTCGTTGCTGGCGCTTGCAATTCCCCTGTTTCTGGCAGCTGGAAACATATACAGAACGCTGAAATGGCCAAAAGGAGCAAAACCGGTAGATTTGGCACTCGGCATGATGGTGGTGGGTTTTCTCGTTCTGTCGGTCTTCACCGCAACTTGGGGAATACCGGTCGCGCCGGTTGCGTGGACGCCCGAAGCGGCAGGATTGCTCGCGGCGCAGACCGCCATCTTCGGACTTCAATACGGTCTTTATTTTCGGCTTCAGCAAACCGCGGGGCCGGTCTATCTCAGTCAGATAGGGTCTGTCGCAGCAGTCGTGGGCCTCGGTCTCGGGTATCTGGTGTTCAACGAAGTGCCGAATGCCGCGAAACTGGCTGCGGTGGCGGCTGTAGGCGTCGGCATTATTCTGGTCACCGTTGGGCAACGCCGGGTCTGGCAGTCCACCGACTAGCTGTTCAGTTCCAGAGCCAGGCGGCGCCTCGTACACCTGAGCTGTCGCCGTGAACGGCTTTGCGGATCGGTGTGTCGAACGTATCGGAAAAAATGTAAGGCACCATGGCGGGCGGCAGATCTTCATAGAGCTCATCGATGTTCGACATGCCGCCGCCCAGAACGAAAACATCCGGATCAAGCAGATTGGCGGACATTGCCAGTGACCGGGCGAGGCGGCTCACATAAGCCTCATAGACATGTGTTGCCACGGGGTCACCGGAACGTTTGAGCGCCATGATCTCGTGCCCCTTCAGCAAGGTTCCGGTTTTTTCCTTGTAGTCGAGCTGAAATCCCGTACCTGAACACCAGCGGTCAATAACCCCCTGGTGCCCGATCCAGCTGTCCGGCCCCGGAAACTCGTCTTCCTTGAGCCAGGGAACGGTAATCGCACCCCATTCGCCGCCGATGCCATTTGCACCCTGATGTGCTCTGGCGTCGATCGCAATCCCCGAACCGCAACCGGTCCCGATGATAACGGCATGAACGATATGCGCACCTGCGCCGGCACCATCGGTCGCCTCGGAGACGGCAAGGCAGTTGGCGTCGTTCTGGATACGCACAGGTCTGCCGATGACGTATTCAAGATCCTTGTCGAGTGGCTTGCCGTTCATCCAGGTGGAATTGGCATTCTTGACGAGGCCCGACTTTGGCGACAGTGATCCCGGAATGCCGAGGCCGAGCGTTCCGGATTGACTGGTCGCCGTCTCTGCCTCATTTACCAGATGTTTTACCGCTTCCAGGCACCCTTGGTAGTCGTCCCTGGGAGTGTCGACTCTCTGCCGGAAGAGTTCGCTGCCTTCGTTGGACAGCGCAATGATCTCGATTTTTGTTCCGCCCCAGTCAATTCCAAGCCGCATGTCGTTCCACCCGTGTCAGCAAGTCAAATACAGGTTTTGCCCTTGCTCGATTTGTCTTCTTGATTGCCGTCACATTTCAATTCTGTCCGGTCCGCAGCCGCCTCAATTTCGCTGAAGATTGCGATCTGGCCTGGGACAGAACCAACAAGATCGATCGGTCCGTTCTCTCATATTGTCCGCCGTCGTGCGGCCATGCATTGGTCCTTTGCGCCGGGCAAAAGACTGCGCGAAACGCTTCGACTGCGGATCCAGTCGCAAAAGAAAGCGCGCTTGCCGATCCGAAGACTTCGTTTTCGAGTTCCCGAGTGACACATGAAGCGGAATGTTTGCTCTGCATGAGGCTCTCGCGGTCAACAAGACAAAATGCGCGCGAAGCGCTCTCGGATCGGGCACCTTATTGGCAGAGAACCGGTTGCGATTGCAAGTAGCTGACGCGCAAAACCAACCGAAACCGTACGATCGGTTATAGGCCTGCTGATGCAGAGGCGAAAATGAAAAATACAGAGCCGGAAGTGACCGGCTCTGTATGCTGTTAGAAGGCAGGGTATTGCGGTATGCGCACCTTTACGGCCCTGGACGGTCTGGAAGCGGGATAAATTCCTCTGCATCTCCCGGAACGGTGTCAAACCGCCCTAGTTTCCAGTCTTCCTTGGCTTGCTCGATACGTTCCTTTGATGACGAGACGAAATTCCACCAGATGTATCGCTTTCCATCCATCGGTTCACCGCCGAGCACGACGAACCGCGCGGGTGAAGATGTCGTGTTCTCGATCACCAGATGGTCGCCAGGTTTGAAAACCAGCAACTGCGCGGGGTCAAAGGGCTGCCCGGCAATAGTGATCTGTCCCGATATCGTGTAAAGGCCGCGCTCTTCCCAGCCGGCATCCAGAGGAACCTTTGCACCGGGTTCGAGCGAAATATCCGCATAAAACATGTCTGATGCGGTCTGCACCGGTGCCTCATGGCCATAGAGGTTGCCGGCAATCAGTTTCACCGAGGCACCGTTATCTGCAAATTCAGGCTGCTCTTCTGCTCCATGGTGCTGGAATGAGGGATCCCCTTCCTCCAGCTGTTTCGGCAGTGCCACCCAGCTTTGCAGGCCGAACAGCGGGCGTTTTTCCTGCAGACGTACCGGGCGCTCGCGCTCGGAATGGACAATGCCCTTGCCGGCGCTCATCCAGTTCAACGCGCCCGGGGCGATTGCGATCTCGGTGCCGAGACTGTCGCGATGGTACATTTCGCCTTCAAAGAGATAAGTGACCGTGGCAAGACCGATATGCGGGTGAGGGCGCACGTCGATACCACCGCCCACCAACAGTTCAGCCGGACCCATCTGATCAAAGAAGATGAATGGACCGACCATGCGCCGTCTTGCCGAGGGCAAGGCCCGTCGAACCGAAAAGCCACCAAGGTCAGAGGTTCGCGGGACGATAATCGTGTCGATAGGGTCGCAGCTTGTTGCAACACCGGGAATTGGATCGGGACTGTTCAACCAGCTCATCGGCTTCTCCTTGCCAATCAATGCACGTCTGAAGCCTAAATTGGGTCTGCGTGGTGAATGTGTCCACTGAACAGTGCGTTTCCATCTTTTCAGACAATCGGAAGAGTGTATAACGTCGGCCCGCAATTTCCTTATCAAGGTGCTTCCATGAAACGGGTGATGATCGTCGGTGGCCCGGGGTCGGGCAAGAGCATGCTCGCTCGGCTTCTCGGCAAGCAGTCAGGCCTGCCCGTCTACCACATGGACAAGATCCATTATCGTGCGGGCTGGCTGGAGCGCACCCGGGAAGAAAAAGATCTTCTGACCCACGAAGTGCACATGAAGGATTCCTGGATATTTGAAGGTGGCCATTCCAATACATTTGAAGAGCGCGTCTCCAGGGCCGACACGTTTGTCTGGCTTGATATTCCCGTTGCCCTGAGGATATTCCGGGTGCTGAAACGATCGCTGCGGTACTACGGGCAATCGCGCCCTGATCTGGCCGAAGGATGTCCGGAACGTTTCAACTTGCAAACAATCGAGTTCTTGCACTTCATCTGGCGTACACGGCGCAGCGCGCGCGCCAGATTGATGAAGATCTATGAGAACCCTCCGCAACATCTCCGGGTTGTTCGCATTCGAACAAAGTCGGAGTTCGCTGCCTTTTTGCAAGCTCCAACTGGCCAGACTTGCTAATGGAAACACGGATTTCAAGCATCGTCAGAGAGAGTGTGATGGATCTCGACCCGTTCTATCCGATCGTTGACAGTTCAAACTGGATTGACCGACTTGTGCCGCTTGGCATCAAACTCGTCCAATTGCGCATCAAGGATGCGTCGGAAGAAACACTGCGGCGGGAGATTGCAACGTCTCAGGCAACTTGCCGGAAGTATGGTTGTCAGCTCATCGTCAACGATCACTGGTGCCTGGCGGTCGATCTTGGCTGCGACTATGTTCACCTCGGGCAGGAAGATCTCGCAGACGCAGATCTGGCTTCAATTCGGCGCGCTGGGCTGAGACTGGGCGTGTCGACCCATGACGGCGCGGAACTCGATGCCGCGCTTTCTGTCAAACCCGACTATGTGGCGCTGGGCCCGGTGTTTCCCACGAGTTCCAAGGCGCTCAGCTGGAAACCTCAGGGGCTCGAGAAAATCGAAGGCTGGAAACGGAAAATCGGCGACTTGCCGCTGGTCGCGATCGGCGGTATCACGCTTGAGCGGAGCAGGGATGTTCTGCAAAGCGGTGCAAACAGCGTCGCGATCATCAGCGATGTCACGAAAAATTCCACTCCGGATCAACGCACACTTGACTGGATCGCGGAAACGCAAGACTGGCGTTAGCGGCAAACCACAGGTTTGCAACGCATCTGATGCAGCTCTGGCCCGGTTCAAGTCACATCAGATAGTCGTCTGTATCAATGGCTTGCGCCGTAGGAACACTGTCATCAGCATCGCCGCTGGTGGAAAAGGACTTAACGAAAACATGTTTCACGACATAAGCCAGGGTTGAAGGGTCATCTTCGTCTGATGTGCTCTGGAGATTATCAGCAACATCCTGTTCCGAATTGGAAAAGTCAAAATTGAATGTTTCGTTCTTTTTGTCGTCTGAAGAAAATCCAAAAGACATAATTGCCTCCTCAAAAGTAATTTTTAGATGTAAAACTCCATGAATATGCGGAATAATTAATTCTTGTTTTTTAATACATGATTTTTTGCACTTTGATTGTGACTGCAATCACAATCAGGCGTGCGTGATCGTGCGATACCAATAGGACTTGCGCCAGAACACATGGATGAAGAATTCAATCGCTGAAAATTGTTTTATCGCGCGCGACTTGATCGCGAAGAAAATCTTGAACGGCGGCAACATGCCGTAGCGGTCGTGAACTCTCGTGTGTCACCATCCAGTATGACCGGCGCAATTTCAATTCCGGCAATACGGCCACGAGCGCCTTGTCCTCCCGCGCGATAAAATCGTGAAGTATGCCAATTCCCGCACCGCCGCGAACGGCTTCTGTCTGGCCAAGAGCTGAGGCGATTTCAAAGCGGGCAGTCCAGTCTTTGGAAAACTCTGTCCCGTAGTTCAGTTGAGGGGAATAGAGAAGATCTTCGACGTAGCCGATTAGATCGTGCGCGCTTAGATCGGATGAAGAGGCGGGAGTTCCCCTTGTTTCCAGATAGGTTCTGGACGCATAAAGTCCGAGGGCATAGTCGACCAGCTTGCCCGCGACCAGCCTTCCGGTTTCCGGTCGGTCAATCGTCACCGCGATATCGGCTTCCCGTCGCGAGAGAGAAAAGGAACGTGCTATGGGAACCAGTTGCACGGTCAAGCCAGGATGTCTCTCCGTTAGCTTGCCAAGGCGCGGGGCAAGGTAAGCCACCCCAAACCCGTCTGGGGCACCTATTCGGACCGTTCCTGCAATTTCCGGGGTGTCGCCGCCGAGGTCTGCTTCCGCGGCAACAGCTTCGGCTTCCATGCGTTCGGCCCGGTCTAAAAAGCGGCTGCCTGCTTCCGTGAGCACACAGCCCGACGTTGATCGGTCGAACAATCGGGCGCCGAGGCTTTCTTCCAATGAGGTAAGCCGCCTTGCGACGGTTGCATGGTTCAGGGCAAGGCGTTTTGCTGCTGCCAGAATCTGACCTGTTCTTGCAATGGTCAGAAAAATTCTGATGTCGTCCCAATTCATTAATTTCATGACCTTGTCTCTGCCCTGGTCAAAAAGTTGCTGGTTTCGTGGAACTGTCAGAAGCACCACATCCCGGATCCCGCACTTTTCAGGGATGACAATTCCAGGAGTGTTTGCAAGGTTATGGCAGATAGATGACATAACTATAAAAAACGCACAACAGATCCGGAAAACTGGATCTTGTATATAACAAAAATAAGAGCGAAAAACACCAGAACAAATTTTCCGGGAGATCAGCCGTCGGCTGGCTGCCTCGGGCCAGATGGGAGACATGCGATATGCAGAAAATCGGTCACTTTATTGACGGCAAGCACGTGGAAGGTACGTCTGGTCGTTTTGCCGACGTCTACAACCCGGCGACGGGAGAAATCCAGGCGCAGGTTGCGCTCGCCAGTCAGGCTGAAATGGACGCTGCGATCGCCAATGCCGCAGCGGCACAGCGCGGATGGGCTGCAACCAACCCGCAGCGTCGTGCCCGAGTCATGATGAAATTCGTCGACCTGCTCAACCGCGATATGGACAAGCTCGCGGAAGCTCTGTCCCGTGAACATGGCAAGACGCTTCCGGATGCCAAGGGAGATGTTATCCGTGGTCTGGAAGTTGCCGAATTCTGCATTGGTGCCCCACATCACCTGAAGGGTGAGTTCTCTGAAGGTGCAGGTCCCGGCATCGACATGTACTCCATGCGCCAGCCGCTCGGTGTTGTCGCCGGTATCACGCCGTTCAACTTTCCGGCCATGATACCGATGTGGAAATTCTGTCCGGCTATCGCTTGTGGCAACTCGTTCATTCTCAAGCCTTCCGAGCGCGATCCGTCCGTGCCGATCATGCTGGCGGAACTGATGATCGAAGCAGGGTTGCCGGCGGGTGTCTTGAACGTTGTCAACGGCGACAAGAGCGCGGTTGACGCTATCTGCGACGCCGAGACCATTCAGGCCGTCGGTTTCGTCGGTTCCACACCGATCGCCCAGTATGTCTATTCCCGCTCGACAGCAAACGGCAAGCGGGCACAGTGCTTCGGCGGTGCCAAGAACCACATGATCATCATGCCGGATGCCGATCTGGATCAGGCTGCCGATGCACTGGTCGGTGCTGGCTATGGTGCTGCCGGCGAGCGTTGCATGGCTGTTTCTGTTGCCGTTCCTGTCGGTGAAACGACTGCAAATGCGCTCATTGAGAAGCTGGCGCCCAAGGTTGAAGCCTTGAAAATCGGGCCGTATACCGCCGGCAATGACGTTGATTTCGGACCGCTCGTCACAAAGGAAGCACTTGGTCGTGTCAGGGGACTGGTGGACCAGGGTGTCAAGGAGGGCGCGAGCCTGGTCGTCGATGGCCGTGATTTTTCCATGCAGGGCTATGAGGACGGTTTCTTCATGGGGGGATGCCTGTTCGACAACGTCACCAGGGACATGGACATCTACAAGACCGAAATCTTCGGCCCTGTCCTGTCTGTTGTGCGTGCTGAGACTTACGAAGAAGCCCTGGATCTGCCGCTTAGCCATGAATACGGAAACGGCACTGCGATCTTCACGCGTGACGGCGACACCGCGCGCGATTTTGCTTCCCGGATCAATATCGGCATGGTCGGCATCAATGTGCCGATCCCTGTGCCGCTTGCCTATCACACCTTCGGTGGCTGGAAGAAATCCGGTTTCGGAGACCTGAACCAGCATGGTCCTGACGGTTTCAAGTTCTACACACGGACCAAGACCGTGACCTCCCGCTGGCCGTCGGGCCTGAAGGACGGTGCCGAGTTTGTCATTCCGACAATGTAGTTGGTTCCGTATCTGTTGTTGATGAAAAGGGGCGGCACACTTTGCCGCCCCTTTTTTGTCAGGCAGCAACAGCGTTTGCTTCGACAACACGGTCTGCCGTGTAGTGAGACATTGATATCAATCCATCGATTTCCGCCATGATGGCCACAAAGGCCGGGTCCTTCATGACCTTGTTAGCCGCGTCCTTGGCAGTCGTCAGATCCTTCCACAGAACAATGTCGGCGAACAGGTTCTTCTCCTCGCAGGACTCGTAGGCGGTCCAGGAGATGAAACCGTCATAGTGTTTGACGGTGTCTTGCGCTGCTCTGCGGGCAACGCGGGCTTTTTCGCTGTCTTTGACTTTGAAAATCACCACCTCAAGGCAGGGGTCACTCATCTCTTTCTCCTTGGACATTGGAGGGAATATTCCCTGTTTGCCTTCATCGCACAGGCCTCCTGACAGCATTCCGTCAGGACACTGAAAACGCGATGCGCCAAAACGTCCTCGATTTTTGACCGACGTTTTGTGGAGAAACGCCGCTCGAGAATGTAAGAGGTGTTCCTCGGATGGTTCCTTGCGCAGTGACGCAAACCATGATTGACGGGGAGACAATCCTGATCGTTGCGCAAATACGCGTCATACGGTTTGCGGTGCACTGGGGAAGGACTTGGAAAACAGCGGAAAAAGTGGCCAGGAGATCGGTGATGCCGACATCTCCGAAAAAACGGCGCTGAACTGGGCCGGGACAATTCTGGCGGTCGCCGATCTTCTCTGGATTCCGCAGGCCGGCCTCATTGCATGGCCACTTGGTCTGGTCCTTTCAGATGTAACCGTCGACAGCCAAGGCGCAAATTCAGAGCTGCCGGTTGTGCTCCTGACATGTGTCGCCGGTCTTGTCATGATCGCTCTCATTCGAGTGTATCTGCAGATACTGGCTCAGGGCCAGGCTCAACGAGCGGCTCGGCGCATTCAGAAGAAGGCACGTGGGGACCTCCTTTTTGCGGCGATAGCACGTTCACCGGCGCAGAGTTTTCCGCCTTCAGGCGCCTTTGCTGCGCATGTCACCGATCAGGTCGATCTGCTCGGTCCCTATTACCGGAACTATTGGCCACAATTTATGAGGCTGAAGCTGGTTCCGCTCGCAATTGTCCTTGTGACGGCTTGGTTCAGTTGGCTTGCAGCGTTGATCCTCGTGATCAGCGGCCCTGTCATACCGGTTTTCATGGCATTGATCGGTGCGCGCGCCAAGACTGCCAGCGCCGATCAGCAGGAGGAACTGGCACGACTAAGCGGTATGCTTCTGGACCGGATAAGAGGATTGGAGACACTTGTCCTGTTCGGCGCGGTTGGAAACTCGAGATCCGAAATCCGTGATGCCGGTGAACGCTTCAGACTCGGCACCATGCGGGTTTTGAAGGTCGCCTTCCTGTCGTCGACTGTCCTGGAGTTGTTTTCCGCTCTAGGGATTGCCTTTTCGGCAGTTTATGTCGGGTTTTCGCTGCTTGGTGATATCGAGATCGGTGTCTGGGGGAAGTCGCTCGGATACGCGCAAGGATTGTTTATCCTGTTGTTGGCGCCCGAGTTTTTTGCGCCTTTGCGATCTTTTTCCGCTGCTTACCATGACCGTGCAGCTGGGCTTGCCGCTCGTCAGAAATTGTCTGAAATGCTGGATGCCATCGATACGCCGGCTGCTGCTGTCTCCGCGGTGAGGACAGCCGTTGAGCCGCAAATGCACCAGGACAAGAAATGGCTTTTCGAAGCTCCCGGCATTTCCTTTGGCAACGTAACGATCGATCTGGCAGGTCGCAAAGTATTCGACCGGTTCAATTGTCGGATCGAGCCTGGCGAAACGCTGTTGATCACCGGCAGAAGCGGGTGCGGCAAGACGACCTTGTTGGATCTTGTTCTGGGCTTTCGAATGCCTGACTGCGGCAATGTGCTCGTTGACGGGGATGACATTTCAATGGTCGCGGACGCGTTGCGCCGGAAGGTCATGTATCTCGGGCAGGCGCCGCGGTTGTTCCATGGCAGCGTGAAGGCAAATCTGCTCAAGGCAATGCCGGATCCATCCGGGGTACAAGATGCCGACATCCAGACTGCGCTGCACCTCGCAGGCGCCCAGGATTTGGTCAGCCGGCTGCCGCGCGGCCTGGCGACGCAACTTGGTGAAGACGGTTTTGGTCTGTCGGTCGGCGAAATCAGGCGGATCGCACTGGCGCGTGCCGCGATGCGCAAGGAAGCCAGGATACTGATTGTTGATGAACCCACTGCCGGCCTAGACCCGGACACTGCTGCGGATGTGATCGAAGGCTTGAAAATTCTGTCGAAGGAACGAACGTGCCTCATCGCGACCCATGACCCGGCCGTCCTGGAAATTTCCGGGCGACACCTTGATCTGGACATTGCAAAAACGCCTGTGGCGCCGGAGAACGTGAAATGACGGCTGTCTGGCAATTCATAAAGAGCCAGCAACGCTTCAGCAGGCTCCATTTCTGGGTCGGTATTGCGGTTTCCTTGTTGCCAGTTGCTGCGGGCATTCTTCTGCTAGGTGTCTCGGGCTGGTTCATCACGGCCGCGGCGCTGGCAGGACTGAGTGGTGCCTTTCTCAATATTTTCGCACCAAGCGCAATCATTCGCGCGCTTGCCATCATCAGGACAGCCGGACGCTACGGCGAACGCGTGCTGACCCATGATGCGACGTTCAGGTTCTTGACTGACTTGCGTAACCGCCTGTTTGAGGCCTACGCGATTGAGCCGGCGAAAAAGAAGCGGTCCGGAACCGTCTTGAACCGATTGACGGCGGACATAGACGCGCTCGACTCAGTCTACCTGCGTCTCGTGGTCCCAATCGTGCTTGCCGTGATCGTGGCGACTTTCCTGTTGGTCGTTTGGGCAACGGTTTCCCGGGCGGTTTTCACTTTTGGCCTGATCTTCATCGCAGCCTGGGCAATTCTTGCGTGGCGGTCTTTTGACAATTCTGAACGCAATACCGTTCGCCGGGCGGATGCCGCCTCAGATGCCATGCGTCTGCGTGCGGCCGATCTTGCCGGGGGGAGGCGCGATATCGCCGTTTATGGCGGTCTTGGAGATGCAGCAGACCATATTCTGACAGCAGACGGCCGGTTGATGGAAGTTGAGGAAAAGCTGGAGCAACGGTCGAACCGGCTCGTCGGTTTATCGAGCCTGAACGGTCAGACTTTTCTTGCCTTTATGCTCCTTGTATGCGCCTGGGAGGTCGCGGATGGACGCCTGACGCTTGCACCCGCCGTTGGCCTTGTGCTGGTGGTCATGGCTTTGCCCGAACTGTTTTCGGCAATGCTTCCTGGCCTGGCAAATCTGCCGCGAACGGAATTGGCCGCAGAACGTTCGATAGCGGCGCGAAGGAAGAATGCGGGAACTGATGGATCAACGGCAAAACCGGAAGCGCCAAGTGAGCTGGAAGATACAACGGATGCTGTCTTACGTTTCGAATCGGTGCGCTTCAACTATCCTGGCGCGGCGCGGCCCATCCTGGATGGTCTGTCGCTGGAAATTGGGCACGGTGAGGTCGTGGCTGTTGCCGGGCGCAGCGGCTGTGGCAAGACCACGGTGGCCTCGCTCGCAGCTCGGCTTCTTGATGCCGACAAAGGCACAATCTGGCTGAACGGGACAGATATCAGGGATTTTTCCGAAAGTGACTTGCGCCGATCCGTAGCTGTTCTGAGCCAGCGGCCCTATCTTTTCAACGACACCATTGCTGCGAATTTGCGTATTGCCAATCCCGATGCCGGTGAGGCCGAGCTATGGGAAGCTCTGGAACGATCCGCCCTGGCTGAGCGAATTGCTCAGGGCGAGGAAGGACTGCAAAGCATTCTGGGCGAAGCGGGCCTCGGATTGTCCGGAGGCGAGCAACGCAGGCTTGCGTTGGCGCGAGCGTTCCTGACGCGACCAAGCCTGTACGTTCTGGACGAAATGACTGAAGGTCTGGACGAGAACACTGGGGCCGAGGTTCTGGCGCGTTTTCTTGACTTCAGGACAGATCAGGCGGTCTTGATGATTGCGCACAAGGATCGTGAACTTGATGTTGCAGACCGTGTCGTTCGTTTGAGCGGCAGTGACACGCGGCTGCCCTGAATTGTTTCGTTTTTTCAAAGGATCCTGCCGCAGTTTTCTGCGATTTTAAGTTGTCGAATACGATCTGTCGCATTGACCTTGTGGTGTGGCTGCGCCACCATCCGAAGCAGTTAGTGTATTGCTCTGAACTGGTTTTTTGACGGGAACGGAATGCGCGTCCTTGCTTGAAAGAGTGTGAGGGAAGTGGCACCGGATCGGTTCAGAGGTCCGCCTGACCTTGAGCTCAAGCCGCCGGCTTGAAGAGGGGGAATACAATGGAACTAAGCGTCGTCGATCTGTCACGGCTGCAATTCGCCATGACCGCGCTCTACCACTTTCTGTTCGTACCCTTGACCATTGGGTTGTCCATTCTGCTCGCGACTATGGAAACGGTCTATGTGATGACCGGCCGCGAGATCTGGAAGCGCATGGTCAAATTCTGGGGCACGCTCTTCGGAATCAATTTTGTTCTCGGCGTCGCAACCGGGCTGACAATGGAATTTCAGTTCGGTATGAACTGGGCCTATTTCAGCCAGTATGTCGGGGACGTTTTCGGAGCTCCGCTTGCGATTGAAGGGCTGATGGCCTTCTTTATGGAAGCAACCTTTGTCGGCCTTTTCTTCTTCGGTTGGGACAAGCTTTCCAGGCGGCAGCACCTTGCAGCGACCTGGGCCGTGGCAATTGGAACGAATTTTTCAGCGCTCTGGATCCTGATCGCAAACGGCTGGATGCAGAACCCGATCGGTGCCGAATTCAATCCCGACACCATGCGCATGGAAGTCAGCAGCTTCTTTGACGTGCTTTTCAACCCGGTTGCCCAAGCCAAGTTCGTTCACACGGTATCGGCAGGTTACGTGACGGCTGCCCTTTTCATGCTGGGTATATCCGCCTGGTACATGCTGCAGGGCAGGCATCTGCAGATCGCCAAGCGCTCCATGACAATTGCCTCGGCATTCGGTTTTGCTTCAGCGCTTTCAGTCGTCGTCCTCGGTGATGAAAGCGGCTATGAGGCCAATCTGAACCAGAAGATGAAGCTCGCGACAATAGAGGCCATGTGGCATACCGAGCCGGCTCCAGCGGCCTTCAACGTTGTTGCATGGCCCGATATGGAAAATCGCGAGAATATTTTCGCGATCGAGGTGCCGTATGTCATGGGACTTATTGCAACACGGTCGCTCGATACGATCATTCCCGGTATCCACGAGCTGGTTGACCGGTCCAAGGACAGGATCCGCCAGGGCGCGGTCGCCTGGGACGCGCTGCAGAAAATCAGAGAAAATCCCGACACAGTGTCTGAAGAGGTCCGTGAGACGTTTCGATATAACGCCAATTCACTCGGGTATGCCTATCTGCTTCTTCCCTATACCGACAACCCGATGGAAGCGACCACCGAGCAGATTGACGAGGCTGCATGGTCGACCGTTCCGAACGTCTTTCCGATGTTCTATGCCTTTCGCATCATGGTCGCTTGCGGATTCTTCTTCATCCTGTTGACATCGGTCTTCTTCTACTACTCTTCGGCCGGAAAACTCGATGTCCTGAGGGAAAAGCGACGCTGGCTCCTGCATGTTGCCGTCTGGTCGATACCGCTTCCCTGGGTTGCTTGCGAGATGGGCTGGTTTGTTGCCGAATACGGTCGCCAGCCGTGGATCATCGAAAGCATGTTGCCGACGTCGGCGGCAGTTTCAAGTCTGTCCGTGGTGGAAGTTCTCCTCACGCTGGCCGGGTTTGTTCTCTTGTACAGCACGCTTCTGGTGATCGAGGTCACGTTGATGTTCAAGTACATAAGGATCGGCCCTGACGATGGTGAAGAGCCAGAAGTGCCGCCGGCATCAATACGCCCCGTATCCGGCACAGTCCCAGTTCCTGCGGAGTAAAGCGCGATGATCCTTTATGAATTGATCGACTACTCGACGCTGAAAGTCATCTGGTGGGTGCTGCTCGGTGTGCTTCTGATTGCATTCGCCGTAACCGATGGTTTCGACATGGGAGTAGGGGCCTTGCTGCCCTTCATTGCCGAGACGGATATCGAACGAAGGGTGGTGATCAACACGATCGGAGCGACCTGGGAGGGAAACCAGGTCTGGTTCATACTCGGTGGCGGAGCCATCTTCGCCGCTTGGCCACCTCTCTATGCGATCAGTTTTTCCGGTTTTTACCTTGCAATGTTCGTGGTGCTTGCCGCCATGATCCTGCGACCGGTCGCATTCAAATACCGGTCGAAGAAACCCGACCCCTCCTGGCGCAGCAGCTGGGACTGGGCACTCTTCATCGGCTCTTTCGTGCCTGCGCTCGTCTTCGGAGTTGCCGTCGGCAACGTGATGCTTGGTGTACCGTACTCGCTCGACAATGATTTGCGGATGACCTACGAGGGCTCGTTCTTCGGGCTGTTCTCGCCATTCCCGCTTCTGTGCGGCTTGTTGTCTGTCAGCATGCTGGTTATGCACGGAGCCGTCTGGCTTGTCATGCGGGCATCGGGTGAGATTGCGCGGCGAGCCCGCAGATACGGAACGATGGCGGCGCTTTTTGCAATTATCCTCTTCGCGCTCGGCGGATATCTGGTGGCAAGCGGATATGTCGACGGTTTCAGGATTACGTCCGAAGTTGACCCCAACATGCAGGCCAATCCGCTCGCCAAACAGGCTGTTATCGAAGATGGAGCCTGGATGACCAACTATGCGACATATCCCTGGTTGTGGCTCGTTCCCGGTCTGGGATTTCTCGGCTTGATCGGAACGCTGGTATTGCTTCAGACCCGTCTCGAAATGCTCATTTTCGTGTTCTCGAAATGGGCAATCGTCGGGATCATTGCGACGGTGGGCATTTCTATGTTTCCGTTCATTCTACCGTCTTCGGTACAGCCCGAAGCGAGCCTGACCGTCTGGGATGCGTCTTCGACGCACAGGACGCTGTTCAACATGCTGGTCGCAACATTGATCTTCCTGCCCATCATCCTTGTCTACACGGCATGGGTCTACAAGGTGCTCTGGGGCAAGGTCGACGAAGAAACGATCGAGCGCGACAATCACACGGCTTATTGAGGAGACAATCGCATGTGGTATTTTGCCTGGATCCTTGGAATGCCGCTGGCCTGCTGTCTGGCAATCCTGAATGCCATGTGGCTTGAACTCAGGTCAGATGACGAACGGCATGAACGGGAACGCCGTCAGCGTCTCTGAGTCCGGTCAAACTGGCCGGACCATGTGTCCGGCCGTTTCCATTCCGGCTCAGTTTATCGCGACCGTGTAGCGGACAATCCGGTTGTTGTCGCTGTCGGAGAAATAGTACTCGTTGCCCCGGATTGCGACGCCCTCCGGGTCATCGAATTGGTTCGCTCCCTTGCCAGGGCGACCTGTTCCGAGCACGCCGATTAGGACGGCTCCACCCTCGGCGTCCGGATCGATCATCAAGATGCGATGAGCGTCCTGATCTGCAACGACAAGCCTGCCGAAAGTATCGACATCGAGATACCTTGGTCCGTAAAACCCGAATTCCGGACCATCGACAGTCTGTAGTTTTTCCAGTTCAGGGGAATAACGAACAAGGCGGCGGTTGAAATTATCGGCGACCCAGACAGATCCGTCCGGTCCTTCGGCCACGTCGTGCGCTCCCGGGTGCGAGCCCGCAGTGGCAACAGCTTCGCCGTTTTCATAGGCGATCAACAGTCCGGTTCCCCCGGCCATGGCATAAATGCGGCCATTGCTGTGGGCAAGTGCGCCTTCGGTACGCGGTGCTGCCAGAACAGCGGTCGGTGCAATATCCAGCGTTTCCAGTCCGCTGTAGACAAAAACGCCGCCCGCTCCCGTCACCGCGACCGCGATACGTCCGTCAGGACCGAAGGAAACATCGTGAACACCGGGCAGTTTTCCCGAACTGTAACTTTCTACCAGCTCGAGTGAATCAGGATCGAGCACGGCGATCCGGTGGCCAAATTTGTCTGCAACGTAGAGACGGCCATCCGGGCCGAAGGCAAGATCGTGCGGGTCGTTCAATTCTTCTGGTCCGGCCTTGTCGAAAGAGGCGAAGGGAGCTGGAGATTCTTGCCCTATAGCCGGGACCAAAAAAACGAAAGACGAAACGATGGCCGCCATCCCGACACACTTGCGCATTTGCAGTCTCCTCCATAACTACAAATGAAATAGGCGGCGCGATCGTCAAGACCAGAGGAAAAGAGACGCAAAAAAACCCTGGCGATTGGCCAGGGTTCTTCAGGCATCGGCATGATGTGCTCGGCCTACGCGGCTTCAATCTTGGCTGCTCTGAGCTGTTCCAGGATATTCTGCGGAGAAGAGACACCGTAAGGGTCGGTATTGCAATTGTCGGAGAAGCCGTCTTCTTCGAACCACTGCTCGACAACGCAGTTATCAACGACAGCGCCATAACGCCAGGACCGCATTCCGAAGCCGAGATTGTCCTTGGCGACAAGCATGCCCATCTTGCGTGTGAATTCGCCGGACCCGTCCGGAATCACCTTTGTGTTCTCAACACCTTGTGCCTTGGCCCACGCATTCATGACAAAAGCGTCGTTGACGGAAATGCAGTAGATCTCATCGATGCCCTCTGCCTGGAACTCACCATGGAGTTTTTCAAAATTCGGCAGCTGGAATGTAGAGCAGGTCGGGGTAAAGGCACCTGGAAGAGAAAACAGCACAACTCTCTTGTCGCTGAAATAGTCGTCACTGGTTTTGTCTTCCCAGCGGAACGGATTTGGTCCCTCGATTGAATCGTCACGGACGCGGGTGCGAAAGGTAACGAAGGGAATTTTCTTGCCGAGCATGGTTGAACTCCGAATGTATCAATATCTTCAGGGCGACGGGATTTCATGACGGATACTGTGTTGAATTCCGGAACGGGTAATACGCCCGCCGGGTGCAGAGCACCAAGCATCCGGTAGAAATCGCGTATCGAAGTTGCTGCATCGCCGCAAGGTGAATTTTTAACGTGAAATGAGTTAAATCCACACACCAGATTGAGGGTGTCGACTTTGTAATATATTGAAAAAATACAATAATTTCCATAATCGACAATAAGCGAGCAATCACATGGCGCCTGAGAGTCGCTTCGGAATGAGGCTTCATGCCGCACTGCACGGTCGGCATCAGAAGGCGGTGTATCAACGATTTGATTTCGATTTGCAGATCACGCTACCCGCACGGATCAAATCGCGAATGTTCGCTTAGGAAGTTCATCAGATGTCTGTATACAATTGCAGGATTGCTCCCTAGATTGATGCCGCCTCAAAAGGGCGATTCTGTATGGAAATCTGCAAGTGGCAGGATTTGAGTTTTGATGCGTGCTGTGTTTTCAGGTGTGCGCCGGATTTGCATGGTTCTTGCCGTGATCGTCTTTCTTGGACAATTGTCCATGGTTCTCATGCGCTACCTGCTGGGATATGGCTTTCTTGAAATCCAGGATGCGGTCAATTATGCGTTTGCGGCTCTTGTCGCGTTGTCCGTGGCGGTGACTTTCAGCGCCGACAAACACGTGCGCGTCGATATCTTCCGTCAGAAACTGGGCGGGAATGCCAATCGGTGGATCGATTGGCTGGGAGACCTTTTCCTGGCACTGCCCGTATTTTCAATCATGATGTGGATGGCTTACCCGTTGGTGCGAAGTTCGTGGGTGATCCTTGAAGGTTCGCCGGAAACCGGCGGGTTACCGGGCCTCTTTCTGGTCAAGACTTGTCTGCTTGTTCTGCCGACCCTGATAGTGCTTCTGACGCTCGTCAGGGTCATTGGTTTCTTTCGGCGGAATGCTTCATGAGCGCTGATATATTCTGGCTGTTGTTGATGACCGTGGCTGTCTTCTGCTGCATCTTGTCCGGTGTTCCCGTCTTGCTCGCAATCGCCGGTGCCTCGACACTGATCGCTCTATTGGCGGCGATGGTGGGGGACTTCGACCTGGTGTTTTTCCAGGCGGTACCGCAACGGGTCTTCGGCATCATGTCGAACCCGCTTTTGCTGGCGGTGCCCTTGTTCGTGTTCATGGGTCTGCTTCTGGAAAAATCGCAGCAGGCGGAGCGGATGCTCAAAAGCCTTTCGACGGCACTGGGTGGAAACCAGTCGGCGCTCGGACTGTCCGTTGTGCTTGTAAGCGCGCTGATCGCAGCCTCGACCGGGATCATCGGTGCAACCATCGTCATGCTCGGAACCATCATGCTGCCGGCGCTTCTCAAGGCAGGTATCAACAAACACATGAGCAGCGGGCTGATCTGTGCCAGCGGAACCCTTGGACAGATTATCCCTCCTTCTATCGTTTTGATCTTGTTGGGGGACCAGGTCTCGAATGCCTATTTCGAGGCGCAACAGGAGGCGGGGAACTTCGCACCGGACCCTGTCACGGTTGGCGACCTGTTCGCCGGCGCATTGCTTCCGGGTCTCCTGCTGGTCGCGCTTTATGCCGGTTATGTCCTCTTCAGGCTGCGGCGATCGGACAGCCAACCGGACAACGCAATTGATCAGTCCCGGATCACTTTCCGGGAGCTGACCTGGAGCATTGCTCCAACGCTGGGGCTGATCATTGCCGTGCTTGGAAGTATTCTCGTCGGCATTGCCACGCCGACGGAAGCTGCCAGCGTCGGTGTTGCCGGTGCACTGTTGATCTCGGTTGGCGGGCAGGGGGGCACTGTCGGCCGGGTGGCCCTTGCATGTGCCCTGCTGGCCTTGTGTCTTTTGTTCCTGCGCCAGTCCGGCATTCTGGGGTTGGTATTCGAAGCGGGAAAGATCAGCTGGACGGTCAAGTCGATCTATTCGGTTGCCCTGACAGCGATCGTACTTGGACTGCTCCTCACCATTTCCACTTCGCTTGTAAAAAACGGCGTGCTGCTGGCAGCGCTGCGTGAGACCGTGACCATAACCGGCATGATCTTCGGCATAGTGATCGCGGCGAGTATTTTGTCCCTGGTTTTCAGGGGGTTTGACGGCGACGAACATGTGGCCGAATTGCTGCAATCACTGCCGGGTGGCGCTTACGGCATGTTGTTGCTGACAATGCTGGTGATCTTTTTGCTTGGTTTCATTCTCGAATTCGTGGAAATCATATTCATTGTCGTGCCGATCGTCGGTCCGATCATCCTGCAGACAGATATCAGCCCCGTCTGGTTCGCCGTGCTGATTGCGCTTAACCTGCAGACATCATTCCTGACGCCACCATTCGGCTTCGCGCTGTTCTACTTCCGGTCCGTTGCGCCGGAAGACATTCGAACGTCGCAGATCTATGTCGCCGTGATACCGTTCGTGGCGATCCAGTTGCTGGCACTTGGCCTCGTTGCCGTCTTTCCGGCGCTCGCGACCTGGCTGCCCGGAGTTTTGTTTTGATCAGAGGAGATTTGACATGAAAAGACGGGATTTTCTGAGAGCAGGGGCGGTCGCCGCACCTGCAACGCTTCTGGCAGCGCCTGCCATTGCCCAGGGCAAGGTGGAATGGAAGCTGCCGACATCCTTTCCAGCCAAGGCGCCCGGTGTCGGTACCAACGTAACGTCGTTTGCCAACCGCGTCGCGGCCATGTCCGACGGTCAACTGACCCTCAAGGTGTTTTCCGGAGGCGAACTGGTCCCGCCCTTCGGGGTCGAGGATGCCGTCGAACAGGGCACAGCCGAGATCGGTCATTCGACGCCCTATTATGCAGCTTCCAAGAACTCCGCATTGCACTTCTTTTCAGCCGTTCCCTTCGGTATGACCGCAGTGGAAACAACCGCCTGGCTCCGCTATGGCGGTGGGCAGGAGCTTTGGGACGGGATCTATGCCGAACGCGGTCTGAAACCCTTCTATTCCGGCAATTCCGGCGTCCAGGCCGCCGGATGGTTCAAGACGCCTATCGAAAGCCTTGATGATCTGGCTGGTCTTAACATGCGGATCGCAGGTCTCGGTGGAGAAGCCATGCGCAAGCTGGGCGTCAATGCCGTTTTGCTGCCGCCTCCGGAAATATTTCCGGCGTTCCAGTCCGGTGCGATCGATGCCGCCGAATGGGTCGGGCCAATGCTGGACATGGCTTTTGGCCTCCAGAAAGTTGCCAAATACTGCTACGTCCCGGCCTTCCACGAACCATCCGCAGCGCTGGAAATCGTCGTCAACAAGGACGCCTTTGACGGCCTGCCGACGCATCTCCAGGCGGTCATCGCCAATGCAGCTGAAGCGACGTCTGTCGAAACGACGGCACAATTCGACTATTTCAATGCAGTCGCCATGCAGAAGCTGAAGTCGGAGGGCGTGACTTTCGGTGCGTTCCCCGAAGATGTGATAGCGGCACTGAAGAAAGCAGTCAGCGAAGTCATGGCTGAAAATGCTTCCGCCAATCCAAAATTCGCCGAAGTCCAGAAGAGCTACGATGCATTTCTGGATCTTGCAAAAGACTATGCCATCGAAGTGAAAGCGGCCACCTTCACACAACGGGTCTGACAAATCAGGTTTCGGCGGCATGCCATTCATGTCCGCCGGAACCGCCATTCAGCCCGATCCTTCCGGGTGATGTGATGCCGGCAATGCCCTGGGTTCCAGGACGAACCGGGCGATCAGAGTTGGCCAATGACCGTGTTCTTGATGTCGGTTTAGGATTGCCTGGCTGCAGTTTTACCCTGGTTGCCTCCTGCCGCTGTTGCATCCGGCCGGGCCAGTAGAGTGCGGCCAGTGGTGTTGTCGAACCGGTCGTCGCGGGCCAGATCAGTTCTGCGACAGATCAATTTTCCGATCAGTTCTGTCGTGAGCGAAAATGACAAGGCAGATGTTTCGTCGTCGCCGATATTCCTTGAAAATGGTCGTTGCCGGCGCGAGCCCGGCGGGCGATCGATCTGTCGACCGACCACCCGCCAGTTAGCCGCACATACCGGGGGAACGCGGTCTGCGGCTTGTTCAAATGAGAGCAATCATGCGCTCCAGATTTACCATTGCCCGCACACCGTCCCTGATATCCGGGGCGTTCGACGGGCCTCCTTTCAACGCATTTGCGACGTCTGCGATGAGCGCGTTGTAGCCTTTGTGGTCCTCGTTTGCGGCGGCGGTGAAATTTGGTGTCCAGGACAGGGTGTCCGCGCCAACTAGCAATGTTGCTGCAGGGTCTTCTGCCTTGAAGGGCGGATCGCGATAGCAGGCCACATTGATGATGTTGTCCACTTCGAGACGAACATGGTCACCCATGATCTGGATAAATTCCATCGGTGTGCCGCGTGATTGAACAGTTCCCATAATGACTGTCCCGATGACCCCGTTTCCGCATTCAAAATTGAGATGGAAGAGAAGGTGGCCGGGCTTGGGCTCATTCTTGCGAAGTGCCATGTCGGTAAAGTCCGAACCGGCAAACCAGGGAATCAGGTCCATGTAGTGGACACAGTGATGGAGATAGAAGCCTGAAAAATCGACTTCACCGGCAAAATAGGTTGGGGCGGTCATGTAGGTTCCCGAGACACCCAGAACATCTCCAAAATCACCGCTTTTCAAATAGTTGCCGGCAATTCTGTTGCCGGTCGAATACCGTTTCATGAACCCGAGCAGAACAGGTTTTCCATATTTGTCGGATGCCGAAGCAATTTCCGCCGTGTCGCCCGCATTTTTTGCAGGCGGCTTTTCCAGGAAAACTGGAAGGCCCTGCTTCAGAGCTTCGATTGAGGCAACATGGTGAAGGTCCGGCCCCACCGCCATGCCGATGGCATCAAGTCCCTTGTGAGCAATCAGGTCGCGATAGTCGGCATAGACTTCGTCTGCGCCATACTGCCAGGCAGCACGTGCAGCTGCTTCCGTATTGATGTCGCACACCGCTGCAACTCTGAGGTCGTTGCGTCCGAGTTGCGGCATGAGCATCTGTGTGGCATGGCGACCGCATCCGATCCATCCGATATTCAACGTCATTGGTTCGATCCCGCCATGGCCAGACAGGACCTGATGAGGGCAAGCCCCGTCCTGAGTTTTTCAGTTTCGTCTTCCCGCGGTGCGCGCCAATGGGCAATCGGCAGACCGACCCTGTCGTCGTCGCGGCGGAATGGTTCCAGCGAAATCGGGCCGTCATATCCGGTGTCCACGAGTGCTCGCATGATGGCCGGCCAGTCCAGATGTCCGGTTCCCGGAAAGCCACGATGATTTTCGTTGGCCTGAAAATGTACGATCCGAGATCCTGCGGCGTGGATGGCACCTGTGATGGAGCGTTCTTCCATGTTCATGTGAAATGTGTCCAGAACAATGCCAAGGCCGGGTGAGGACACCGCGTCCACGACCTCGATGGCCTGAGACGTTGTGGAGACGATATCGGTTTCGAACCTGTTCAGGGCTTCCAGCGCAAGGACGCAGCCCGCCTTTGCTGCGAAAGAAGACACATTCGCAAGCCCTTCCTTTGTGCGATCCGATCGCGCTCTTATTTGCTCTGCACTCCAGGGGGCCGGAGCACGTCCGGCAAAGACCAGAGGTTCGCCGTAGAGCGGGCCGCCAATAACCCTTGCTCCAAGCTGCACCGCCACATCAACGCAGCGTTTCAGATATTCGATCCCACCCTTGCGGCAGGTGGCATCTTCGCTTGCGATGGATCGTTGAAGGTTGACACGGGCTGCAAGCACGACGTCAATTCCGGCGTCGTCCAGCGCCTGCCGTGTCTCTGTCAAGTCAAGGTTGTCTCCGGGTTCGGGAACCAGCAGTTCGACAAAGTCGAATCCAAGATCACGAATGGACTGGAAGAGGCCGAGATTTTCGCGCGTGAACGGACGCACGAATTGCATGGAAATTATACCGACCGGATTTTTCACTTTGAGGCCCTGTGTGTTGTCATCCCTTGACCGCTCCTTGAGTAAGGCCGCTGATCAGGCGTTTTTGAACGATAAGGAATAGTATCGTGGCGGGCAGGGCGCCGATGATGCCGCCTGACGTCAGAAGACCCCACTCGACTTCGTATTCGCCGATAAGGGTCTGAATCGCGACTGTGATGGGTCTCACGTTCCGCCCGCCCAGAGTGAGGGCGTAAAGATACTCGTTCCATGCGGTGATGAAGATATAGATACCTGTTGCGATGATGCCCGGTGTGCAAAGTGGCAGCACGACTCGCCACAAGGCTCCGAGGCGACTGCAGCCGTCTGTCATCGCTGCTTCGTCCAGGCTTCTGGGAATACCGTTCATGTAGCTGGTCATCATCCAGACTGAAAACGGAATGGCTACCGTGGCATTGGCTATGATGAGGGCCAGATGCGTATCCAGGATGCCGAGGACCCGCATCATCACGAAAAGTGGCAGGATCAGAAGCACGACAGGAAACATGTTGATGATGAGGAATTGAAGCAGAAGATACCGCTTGCCGCGGAATGAAAAGCGCGAAAAGGAATAAGCGGCGGTGACCGAAAGGGTGAGGCCAACCACGACAGTTCCCGCTGCGATAATGAAGGAATGGACCAGATTTGTGAGGAAGCCGACCGTAGCGAACAACCGGACGTAGTTTTCAATTGTCGCTCCGACCAGGCTCGGCCCTTCCGTGAATAATCGGTCTTCCGATGTCAGCGAGGTCAGAAGCATCCACAGATAAGGGCCAAGGGTGAAAGTCAGAATTGCCAGCATCGGCAGATCGACGGTTAGCAGGCGCTTCACAAGGGATTTTCGGCCGACCATCAATCGATCCCCCGTCCTGCACGGCGCAGATAAACGACAACAAGTCCAAGCAGCATTAGAGTGAAAAGGACGGCCAGCGAAGATCCGTAACCGAAGTCGAGATTGGTTCGCGCCTTGATGAAGGCATAAAGAGGCAACGTGTACGTGGCATAACCTGGACCTCCTCCGGTCATCACGAAAATGACGTCAATCGAGTTGGCGACCCAGATTGTCCGTAGCAGTACGGCAGTGATCAGAACACCGGAAATGCCCGGCAAGGTTATGTGCCAGAATTGTCGAAGTGTGCTGGCGCCATCCAGCGACGCCGCCTCGTAATAGCTTTTTGGGATGGACTGGAGCCCTGCAAGTATCATGACCGCGAAGAAGGGAAAACCCTGCCAGGTAAGCGTCAGTATGATCGCATAAAGCGCGGTATCGGGATCGGCAAGCCAGGGAACGGAGGCCTTGATCAGTCCCAGCCTGAGCATGAATTCGTTCAGGATCCCGTAATTGGCGTCATATATCCAGACCCACATGAGCGCGATGACGACGCTGGGCAGTGCCCAGGGAATGATGACGAGCGCTCTGGCCAACGGACGCCAGGGAAATTCCTGATTGAGCAGCAAAGCTGTCGCGAGTCCAAGCAGGAGCTGGGCCGGGATGGTCAGTGCGATCCAGATGACGGTATGTTTCAGAGAAATCCAGAACACTTCGTCACCAAGGGCCGTGGCGAAGTTCTTGAGGCCGACAAACGTGAAATCCTTGGGTTTCCAAAGAATGTAGTCGTGCAGGCTCATCCAGGCAGCCTGGATCATCGGAAAGAAGACGATGGCGAGGGTAACCAGAACGGCAGGCGAAAGAAGTGCGTAGGGGAGCACTTTTCTGGCCAGGGCTGCCCGGCCCATCGGTTCGTTCATCGTGAGCATGTCTATCTGTCCGTCCGGAGCCGATGATGTGAGCGTGGCGTGCAATTTCGGGTTGGCGCATCCGGCGGTGTTTCCGAAGGCAGGTAAGAAATGCGGTCCATGAATTTCCCGTTGACGTGATCACCTTGAAGCGGGGTGTTCGGCTCCGAACCGAACACCCCGCCACAGCAAGCTCACGGATTGTAAAGTTTGTTGATTTCGGCGTTCATCTGCTCCGCGGTAATTTCTCCCGTCAGGGCACGTTGCATGTTCACCGGCCAGACCGTGTTTACGAAATCGGATGTTTCAGGCGTGTTCGGCAAGAGATTTGCGAATGGCAGGGAGCCGACGGTTGCATCGACAAAACGCTTTTCATGCAAGGTCCAGTTTTCGGAATCCGATTTGGTAACGGGAAGCTGTCCGGTCGCCATGTTGAATTCCTTGTTGTTGCCTTCGCTTGACAGAAACGAGATCCATTTCCAGGCAGCGTCCTTGTTTTGTGCCGACGAGAATATGGCGGTTGATTCATCGCCAAACGCCGTCCAGTGGCCACCACCGCACTCGGGAACCGGCGCAGCGGAAACGGCGTCGCCGAGAGCTTCGACCATGCCATTGGAAGATCCGATATGGTGAATGGTCATTGCCGTCTTGCCGGCCTTGAAAGCGCCTGTGACTTCCTTGAAGCCGTCATTGGGCGCCGATGGCGGGAAAACCTTGTCTTTCTGGAACAGATCAACCACCCACTGGGAACCTGCGACACCGGCCTCGCTCCCGAGGCTGTCCTTGGAAAAGTCGACACCGCTGCGGGACAGAACCAGGCTTCCCCAGTGATCGTGGCCACCTTTGCCTCCCCGGAAACCAAAGCCGTAAACGTCGGTTTGACCATCGCCGTCAGTATCGCGTGTCAACTTGATTGCCGCATCACGGAAGTCGTCACATGTCTTGGGAACTTCCAGGCCCAGTTCCTCGAACATGTCCTGCCGGTAGTACAGGTATAGAACCACGTACTGAACCGGCAGATAATAGGAGTTGCCGTCAGAAGCCTGTGCAAGGTTCAGGAGATTGTCCTGCAAGTCGGCTTTCCCTTCCCAGGCATCGATCCTGTCGCCGATCGGCTCCAGCGCGCCCATTTCAACAAGGCGGGGTTGGGCAAACATCTTCACCATTGCCGCATCGGGTGCATTGCCTGCAACAATCGACGTGTAGAGATTGTCGTAATAACTGTTCCAGGGAATGTTCTCGGCTTCAATCTTGATGCCCGGATTTTCTGCTTCGAATTTGGCGACAAGTTCGGACATCGGATTGTCGGCGTTGTCGAAATGATACCAGAACCTGACGGTTTCATCCGCCTGGGCGGCAGCGGTTCCGGCCAGCAGGCCGAGGGCCAGTGCGACCGATACGAGTTTGGGCATGACTTCCTCCTCTTGAATTTGTTTGTTTTCAGTTACCTGTTAGTTCGCGAAAAGCCCTCCCGGCTTCCGTGGCAGCCAATCGTGCTTCGGGTAATTCGAGGCTCATTTGCATGAACCCATGGACGACGCCCGGATAAAGGATGTAGGGGTCCGTGCGGCCAAGGCTGCGTAGCCGCCGGACGAGATTTTCCGTATCTGAGCGAAGGGGATCGATCGCTGCCGCATTCAAAAAAAGCGGCGGAAGAGCAAGAAGCTGTGCGTCGCTTGCCTGCATTGGTGAAACCAGTGGAGTACTGCGTAGGTCCGTTTTGGCAACGTACCAGTCCCAGTAACGTTTCATTTTCTCTCGGGTCAGGCCCGGGCCGTCCCTTTGGTCGCAATAGGAGACGGTCTGAAAATTCGCATCGTAGACACCGTAAAATAGCAGCGCTGCGTCAGGAAGTGTCTTGCCATCAGTCTGCAGCGAGAGCAGCAGGGACAAGGCGAGGTTGGCTCCGGCGCTGTCGCCTGCAACAGCCGAAGGCCGCCCGCAATCGCGAAGCTTGTCGTGTCCGCCAAGAATTGCTTCCCAGACCGTCAAGCAGTCTTTCAGCCCGTCCGGATAGGGTGCTTCGGGCGCCAGCCGGTAGTCGAATGTCAGAACATGAGCCCCTGATTCAAGCCCCAGGAGACGGGCTGCTCTTTCGTGCGTATCGCGGCTGCACAATGCCCAGCCCCCACCATGAATGAACATAATCAGCCCGTTTGCATTTGACGGGCTGAGCAATCTGCATTCGATCGTGTGACCTTCGGAAGCCGGAACGGCAAAATCGGTTGAAGTCATCTCCGGCAGGTCTGTATTCCAGCGCTGGTTGGTCTGCTCGGCCAGCGCGCGCCCCTCGACCGGCGAAAGCTGCGTTGGGTCACCCAGACCGGCGTCTTCCATGGCCAGTTTTTCCAGTAGCCACTGCATGCGCTCGGACGGTATGAGGTCAGAGGGAGTTGGCTCTGGCAAAGTCATTGGCCGGGCTCTGGTTTTTCCGCGTCGCCGGTCAGGATGCTGGGACCGAAATCAACGATTGTCGTGATGTGGTGGGACAATGCCTGGACAGCGTTTGTCTCATCTCCCGCAGCCAGGGCATCCAAAATGGCAACATGGCGCTCGGCAGTTTCCAAAAGCCCGCGGTTAGGCTCTGAATTCAGGATCTTGAAACGATGATTGTGGATCAGGCAGCGGCGCAGGATTGGACGCACGGTCGGCATGTCGGCGGCGCTGTAGAGGTTCAAATGAAAGTTCCGGTCGTGCAGTGACAACTGGTATTCGTCATCATTCTTGGCCGCCGCCCGCATTCCGTCGAGATCGGCCTCCAGTTCCTTTCGCAGGAACGGGCCAAAGCGGCTCAGCACCCGTCTGACGCCTCTGCATTCAATGTCATGCCGGATCAGGATAAGCTCGCGTGCATCTTCAATTCGGCTGTCCGCGACGAAAGTGCCGCGATGATGCAGGCGTTCGACCAGACCATCGGTCTGAAGGAACATGAGAGCTTCGCGCACAGTACTTTGGCTGCATTCGAAACGGTTGGCGAGTTCCAGTTCCAGGATGGTCGTGCCGGGGGGGAGCTGCCCCAGCATGATTTCCTTTTGCAGGCTTTCAAAGATGACGTGGCTGCGCTTTGCGCTTCTGCGCATCTGCTGTCTGGCCCTGCCCATCTTGCTACTGCCCTGATCGTCGAAGCTTTCAGCCGCCATATCTCGTTTGATCTCTTGTGTATCGATAACGTTATCGATAATGTACCGATAATGTGATGCCGGTCAAGCCTGTGCGGCAAGTGGAGTGTGAGCGACCCCGGTGGAATGCCAAATGCGCCAGGGTCGCGAGACATGGCACAAGGCAGTGGCAGCAGGCGTGCTGAGAGTATTTGGAGGTGGACTTGGCCGAAATTCAACTTCAGGGGATTGTTAAGAAATATGGTGCGTTCTGCGCTGTGAAAGGGGTTGACCTTGAAGTCGAGGACGGAGAGTTCGTGGCATTTGTCGGTCCGTCAGGATGCGGCAAGAGCACACTCCTTCGCATGATTGCCGGTCTTGAGGAAATTACCGGAGGGCATCTCAAGATCGCCGGTAAGGTGGTGAATGATCTCGAGCCACGAGCGCGGGATATCGCGATGGTGTTCCAGGACTATGCGCTTTATCCGCACATGTCGGTTGCCGAAAACATCGGCTTTGGATTGAAGATGCGCGGAATGACGGCGGACGAACGGCAGTCACAAGTGGCACAGGCGGCCGACATCTTGCAGATCACCCAACTCCTGCACCGCAAACCCGGCCAGTTGTCCGGCGGACAGCGTCAGCGCGTTGCGATGGGACGGGCAATCGTACGCCGGCCCAAGGTGTTCCTGTTTGACGAGCCCCTGTCGAATCTGGACGCCAAGTTGCGCGTGGACATGCGCACGCAGATCAAGCGTCTGCACGGTCTCCTCAAGACGACAACAATTTATGTCACCCATGACCAGGTCGAAGCGATGACGCTGGCGGACAGGGTGGTTATTCTCAAGGATGGTGAAGTGGTACAACAAGGGGCACCGGTCGACGTCTACACATCTCCGAAAACGCGATTTGTCGGGGAGTTTATCGGGTCGCCCAAGATGAACGTTCTGGATGGTACTTGCAGCACCGGGGAGGCCGGGGCGGCAATCAGGATCGGAGGCGTTCCGATTTCGTTGCCTGGGAAAAGATTTCCGGCGGAGGGAAAAATTCTTGTCGGCGTCAGGCCCGAGCACCTGACGCCTTGCGACGCGGGTGAAGCAATGTTTCAGACAACAATCGACGTTCTGGAACCGCTTGGGTCCGACACAATGGCAATCTGCATGCTGGATGGACAGGAATTGACCGCCCGTCTTGCTCCCGATCCTGCCTTGCGTCCGGGCAGCGTACTTCATTTGAAGGTAAGCCCGCAGGATGTTCATCTGTTCGATGCTGAGACGCACCTGCGGCTTTGACGCTGGAAGGCTGAAGCAGTCGGTTCACCGCATTCAGGGTCAACTTTCAAGCGGCACGCCTCATCAGACACAAGCAAGCGCGCAAACCGTTTTATTTCTTTGTGAAACCAAGGTTCGCACCTTTCAGGTTAGGTACTTGAAAGGCCAGCTGGACATGTTCCTGTCAACGCACCTGGTAGCAATTTCAGTTGTAGTAGAAAACTTCTTCCATCATGGACCACTGCTCACCGTCCGCGCGTGATGCCAGGGGTTCCTGGCAGGGGTCGGTCAGCGTCCACCATCTCTGCGTTTCCGGGTCTTGCGCCATTCGTGCCATGTCAGCCGAAAAGTCCTCACCATGGTACTCGAGGTAGCCAAACAGAACGTTTTCCGGCTCGCGCAGAAAAATTGAATAATTGCGGATGTTGCTGCGGGAAATCTGCGCGAGAACACTTGGCCAGACGTCTGCGTGCAGTCGCTTGTATTCCTCAATCTTTTCAGCTCGAATGCCAACCATCATCCCGATACGTTGCATTTTCAATCCTTCATGTTCTGACAATCCATCCTTTGCATCATATGCGGCTAGGACGTCACACAGACGTTGTGACCTGGGTCCGAAAGGCGGCCAATCGCTTCCCAGTCCCAATCAATACCCAGGCCAGGCTCATCGGAAGGGATAGCGAAACCGTTCTTCACGTTCATCGGTTTGCGCGTCACGTCGTCGAGTTGAGGGATGTATTCCAGTGTAGGAGCGTTGGGTACCGCACAAACAAGCGCAACATGCAGTTCCATCAAAAAGTGCGGGCAAACAGGGACGTTGAATGCCTCAGCCATGTGGGCAATCTTGAGCCATGGCGTAATTCCGCCAACCCGTGCCACATCGGCCTGCACGATGTGGCAGGCTCCTCTTTCAAGGTAATCCTTGAATTGGCTCAGACTGTACATGCTTTCACCCACGGCAATCGGAACGCGTGAGCGTTGTGCGAGGACCTGATGCGCACCGATGTCATCCGCGCGCATTGGTTCTTCAAACCAGTCGATGCCGACATCTGCCAACATGTCCGCACGCCGGATCGCCTCCGCGAGATCAAATGACTGGTTCGCATCAACCTTCACGCGGAATGCGTCGCCAACGGCTTCCTTCACAGCTGCAAGCCTGCTGCGATCTTCGGCGATCGTGGGTTTTCCTATTTTTATTTTGGCACCGGTGAAGCCTGCGTCCTTCATCGCGACCGCATCGGCAACAAGCGCTTCTTGCGGAAGCTGCAACCAGCCTCCTTCGGTCGTGTAGAGCGGGACCGATTGCTTGACGCCACCAGCCAGGCGCCAAAGTGGCAGGTTGGCGCGACGGCAACGCAAATCCCAAAGGGCAGTGTCAATGCAGGCAAGCGAAAGGGATGTGATCGGGCCAACTGACGTTGCGTGGGTGGAAAACAGCAGATCTTGCCAGATGCCTCCGATTTCTTCTGCTTCTCGCCCCATCAATTTCGGCAGCAACGTTTCTCGCAAGAGGCTGATGATCGCCGGTCCACCTGACCCGATGGTATAGCTGTACCCGGTTCCGACGTTGCCGTCTGCATCGGTCAACCGGAGAATGGGCGTTTCCTGACTCACGAAGGCCTGGATAGCATCGGTGCGTTCGACCTTGGGCTTGAGGTCAACCATAGTCAATTCCGCCCGCTTGATCACTGCCATGCGCTGCTTCCTTCTCTTCGCCTCAGGTCAGATGCATCGACGTGGCCACGGCAACAAGAAGCAGCACGGACAGTCCCTTGAGCCGATTGATGAAGGCACAATGGCGCGATGATCCCAAACATCTGTCTCGGACATTGACTTGGCCATGATCTGACCGCATGGGAATAGCGGCATCCAGCTGTCCGGTGTGCGTGATGGAGCGCGACAGGAGCAATGTGCAAGACGCCGGTTGCCGGAGGTTGCAGCGCTCGCAGGGTCTTGCATGACTGCGCATCACGGTTCACGCTTTCAGTTCCTCGCATCAGGTTCCAGCCGATAAGCTTCTATTGCGTTGCTGAACGAAATGTCCGCCTGCTGATCAGCGGGAAGGTTCGTGATCAAGTCCTGTGCCGTGTCCATAATTCTTCGGTATGGCGCAGCAAGAAGGCAGACGGGCCAATCCGAACCGAGCATGCATCGTTGCGGTCCGAATGACTTTATGATGTGGTTTGCATAGGGTCTCAGATCATCGATGGTCCATGCATTCCAGTCTGCCTCGGTCGCCATACCTGACAGTTTGACCCAACAAGTCGGTGATGCTTTTGCAAGGTCTTCGATGTGATCTGCCCAAGGCTGCCAGCCACACTTCGCGATTTCCGGTTTGGCTATGTGATCCAGCACCCAATGCATGTCCGGCAGGTTCCGTACTGCACCGATGGCTGCCGGTAACTCACGTGGACGCAGTAACAGGTCATAGGCAAGTTCTTGGGCATGAATGGCGGACAGTCCGCGTTGAACGTCCTCCCGCAACAGCCAGTTCTCGTCTTCCTCATCGTGAACCTGATGACGAATGCCAACGAGATAGGTTCCACCCTTTCCCGATTTCAAGGTCGTGATCTGTTCGAAAACATCGGGTGAGCTCAAATCGACCCAAGCCACGACCCCGAGGATCAGGTCTGTATCCGCTGCAACTGCCAGAAATTCCTGGGATTCTTCGAAACTGCTCCGGGTCTGCACCAGAATGGTGCCTGTCACGCCAGCCGGACCGGTTACCGCGAGCAGGTCGTCCGTGTCGAACCGACGACGGATGGCATCAAGTTCTGCCGTCATCCAGGGATAGTCCGTTTTTGCTGTATCCCAGAGATGATGATGCGTGTCGATGAGACGGTTCATTCGGCAGCCTCCTCTGTGGAACCATGAATATGATGCATGATGCGCTCGCTGACTGCGTCGTAATTGCGATCATTCACGATTTCGCCACGCAACTCGAACTCATCCATGACGAGAATTAGGTCGGCGACCGTGACCATTTCAGGCATGTCGCTCGTGATAAGCAATATTGAAGTGCCTGCGTCGGAAAGCTCCCGGATCAATTCGTGGACGTAGGCTTTTGTCTTGATATCAACACCAACAGTTGGTTCGTCCACGATCAGGATTTTGACGTTTGCAGCCAACCATTTGGCGACACTGACCTTTTGCTGATTTCCACCTGAGAGATTGCCGACTATCTGTCGCAATGACGGCGTTCGCACTTCAAGCTTCTTAAGTACGGGATCGACAGCGCTCTCAACCTTTCCATCCGTCACGAGCCCGATCGCATTCATCAATCGTTTCCAGACGGTGATACCGGCATTTTCCAGGATCGAATGGATCAGGATCAATCCTTCTCCTTTGCGATCTTCACTGACATATCCGATACTGTAGTTGTGAAGAGCGTCAGCTACAGAGCTTATCGAGGCTTTCTCGCCATTGATCAGGATATCGCCGGACGTAACCTTGCCGGCCCCGATCAGTGCTTTGGCAAGTTCTGTCCGTCCTGAGCCGACAAGACCGTAAAGGCCCAGAACTTCCCCCTTGCGAAGCTGGAAACTTATGTTGCGATGTCCATCCTGGGTCGCAACATTCTGGACATCGAGCGCTACATTGTGGCCGGAGTTGTCACGTTGGCTCCATTGCGGAATCTGCTCGCTTCTCCCGATCATGAGGCGAACGATATCTTGTCGGTCCAGTCCCGTCAGGGATCGGCTTTCGCAGGCGTTGTGACCGTCGCGCAAGACTGTTACCCGGTCACAGATTTCCTGGACTTCCTCAAGCTTGTGGCTGACGAATACAAGGCTCGCACCATCCTGCCGCAACCGGTTCAGGATACCGAACAATGTCTCCGTTTCGTGCTGGGTCAGTGACGCTGTCGGTTCGTCGAGCAAGAGAATACGGGTGTCCAGTGACAATGCCTTTGCAATTTCGACCAACTGCATTCTGGCTACGTTGAGCTTGTCAACCTGTGTCTCGGGCCTGGCATCGATTTCCAGGAGGTCGAGCCACTTCTGGGCTTCAGCATACAAGTTTGGGTAGTCGATTTTCTTGAATGGCGTGGTGCTCAGCCGTTCCAGGAATATGTTTTCGGCAATGGAGAACTGCGGGATCAGGTTCCGTTCCTGGTGGACGACACCAACCCCGCTTGAAATTGCGTCGCGTGGTGTATGGGGTGAAAACGGTTTCCCGTCGAGCGACATCAACCCGCCGTCAGGTCTATGCACGCCGGTCATGATCTTGATCAGTGTGGATTTGCCGGCCCCGTTTTCACCAAGAAGCGCATGAATTGATCCTGGCGACAACGATAAGCCCACCTTGTCGAGAGCGAGCACGCCCGGAAAGACTTTCGTGACGTCGGTGGCTTCGAATACAGGGTTGCTCATGACGCACCAGCAGCAGCCTTGCGCTGCTCCCTGACTTCACGGATACGGTTCACACTGACTGCCCAGAGGATCAAGCCACCCAGGACGACCTGCACCAGGAACGGGTCGATGTTGAACAGCACCAGAACCTGGGTGATGATTGCCACGATGGCGACACCGCAACAGGTGCCACCGACGCTCACGCGGCCGCCGGTCAGGATCGCGCCACCGATTATCGGTGCGGCAAAGCTCAGGATCAGCCAATCGTCACCGATACTTGGCTGTCCCAGTTGTAGCCGGGCAACCAGCATTATACCTGCCAACGCAGCAAGAAGACCTGATACCGAGTGAGCAAAGACAACAATCCAGGGCACCGAGATGCCTGACAACTCCGCCGCATGGGTGTTGCCACCCACTGCGAGCACCGAACGCCCGAGTGGCAGTCGGAACAACAGGTACCATAGTGCGATTGCGGACAGCGCAAATGGAACGACAAGCCAGGGGATCGGTCCAACCATTGTTGCATTGCCAAGCCATTTGACGACTTCCGGAACATCATAAAATGGCTGCGCTTCGGTAATGCCGAGATTTATGCCCTTGAAAACAGACAAGGTTGCCAGCGTGATGACAAAGGCCGAAATACCCGTATAGGCACAGAGCAATCCGTTCGTCAGTCCTGCGAACAGGCCTATTCCGAGCGACAAGACTGCGGCGAGGGGCCAGGGCAGTCCCCATATTTCCATCATTCCGGCAAACGAAATCGCGGCAAGTCCACCGATTGCTCCGACCGAAAGATTCATTTGGCCGATCGCGATGATGACCATCTGGGAAAAGGCCACCAGCGCGTTGACCGAGATGGCGAGCAAAAGGATCTGAATGTTGAACGGCGACAGGAACGAGGGCTTCAGTGCACCGACAATTACAATCGCCAACAAGGTGACAATGAAGGGGCCGAACCAGTCCTGCTTCAAAAACTCTCGCTTCATACCAGCTTGTTCCTCGACAGATAAGAGCGACGGGCAAGATCAAGAAGAACTGCCAGGAGCAGCAAAAGACCGAGATAGGTTTGCATCCAAAAGGCGCCCACCTGCATCAGCAGCAGTCCGCTGGTCAGCATTGTCACGAGAAAACCGCCGAGAAGTGTCCCGAGAACCGAAACTCTTCCTCCGGTCAAAAGGGTTCCCCCGAGCACAGGGGCCAGGAATGCAGGCAAAAGCCAGTCCTGGCCAAGTTGACCCGCCATGGAAGGAATTGCCGCGCCGGTTCGCGAAACCAGCATGAAACCGGCAACGCCGGCAAGAACACCCGACAGGCCGTGGCACCAGACGATCATCCTGTCGACATGGATCCCCGACAATTCAGCCGCAGCTGGACTTGCGCCGGCTGCAAGGATTTGCCGGCCGAGCGAACTATAGACGAACAGCACCCAGAGCAAGATGCCGATACCGATCGTAACCAGCAGCATCGGCGGGATGACACCCCAGAGCTTCATCCGGCCAAATGCGGTAAAGGCGGGAGAAATCTCGCGATACGATTCTGCCTGGGTCAGAAAGATCATGACACCGAACATGATGCTCATGGTTGCGAGCGTTATGACAAAGCTGTGCAGGCCGCTTCGAACGATCAGCACACCATTGACTGCACCGAGGAGCCCGCCAATTGCCAGCCCGCCCATCAAGGCAGGAAGCCAGTGCAGGCCAACTGCCTGCATCAACCAGCCGCCTGCCATGGCCGCGCACACGCCAATCGCCCCTACAGCGAGGTTCAGACCGCCGGTGACAATAACGATCATCATCGAGAAGCCGATCATGATATTGACAGCCGATGTCCTGCCCAGAGCGTAAAGGCTGAACTTCGAAAGAAACATCGGGGAAACGGTTGAGAAGATGATCGCAAAGACAACGATGAGGACGATCAGCCCGAATTCATTGCTCAAGAGGAAGCGTTGGATCGGGTCGAAACGGCGTCCCTGTTTGGGTATGGCCGAGGACCCGGTCTTATTTTCGTTTTCGATCTGGGACATTGTCGACTACCGATTGCCGTGCAGGAAAGATGGAGGAGCGGGGTCGCTCCTCCAAGACAGCTGTCAGCCGCAATTCAGGTAGGTGTCTTCGAAACCATCAAAGATCTCTTTGGTGATGTTCTGCATCGAACTGACGTAGTTGTCGACCGCATCAGCACCTGCAAATACGGTTCCGCTGTCGATAAACTTGTCGGTCAACGCGATCGACTTGAACGGCGCATCATCCTTCACAGTGCAGCCGGAACGCAGGCGATCGGCTGCGTAGGAACCCAGATAGCCCTGGCCGTATGGATTCTGAAGCATTGTTCCATGGACATAGCCGTCCTTGATGGCGCCCAGGACAACCTCATCATGGTCGATGCCCACCATCTTGATGCGCTTGTCACCAATCTTTCGCAGCGCGTTTGATGCGACGACCGCAGGAACCCAGGCAGTCGTGATGATACCGTCAACGTCATCTGCATGTGCCGCAAGATAGGCATTGATCTTTTCTTCTGCAGGCTCGGGTGCATCGATATCTGCGATCACCTGGACCACTTCGGCTCCTCCTTCGGAGGCAGCTTTTTCGACAGCGTCAATCCTCAGCTGTGTGTTGGGGTCGACCAGAAAACCTGTGAAATGAGCGATTTTCGCGCCCTTGGGAAGAACCTTCAAAAGTTCCTGTGTCCCCAGATAAGCTGAATTGCCGGTATCCGTTCCCATGCAGAAAACGGCTTGGGAGGGATCTTTCAGACATCCCGCCAGTGCCATAACCGGGGCACCTGTCGCAGCAAGCTCATCGGCAATCGCGACTGTACCAACCGGGTCACCTGGAAAGACGAGGAAAGCATTATAACCCTGGGTTACGAGGCTTTCGAGCATCTGGTTCTGCAGGCTCAATTCCCACTTTTGCGGAACCTTGTAGTCTGCAGCTCCCAGTCCAAAATCCTTGGCAGCGTCTTTTCCTGCCAGCTCCCAGGCAGCAAAGTACGGATGCGGGCCGCCAGGAACCAACGCGACCCGTGTGCTGGAATCTGCCATTGCCGCGGTCGTTCCTAACACCAGTCCCGCAACGGCGGCGCACATGGTTGATAGCTTCTTGATGTCGGTCATTATCCTAAACTTCCTCCCGGTTTCGAGTTTTCAAGCTTTCAATACGCCTTTTTCTTACTTGTATGGTAATATACAATTATGTGGTCGGCAAGCGGAGTTGTAAGGAAACATCAACGCGTGGAAACGCACCGCTGAGCGGTTCGTCTTTCTTTCCGTTGCCGCCTGAATGAAAGTCAGTGCAGCTGCCTGTCAGCAGGAAAGCGGCGGTATCCATGCCGTCGAGGGGAAACTTGATCGCAACGGGTTGGGACGCTCGGCCGGCGAGCCAAGTGAAAGGTTCCAGCCGCCTCTGACTGATCCCGGTTCAATGGTCGGTGCGATCCGTTGCTGAGTTCATATGTTCGGCAACCAAGGACGGGTTGATGCGCAAATCAGCGATGCGCGATACAAGGCGATCAGGATATTCCTTGAAACATAGTTTGCCGACCTCAGAGGAGCCATGGCGTTGCCTTTTGAAAGCGCGTTGCAGTAGAGCCGGCAACTCATTCCCAGTATGATTCAAGCAGGCGAGGGGGCATCATCGATGTGTCGTCTTGCGCGACGCGCGGGTGGCGTGCAGGCCGGTATGGCTTTCAGTCTTTCCCGGGCGGCGACGATCGGATTGGCTGTTAGCATTGTGCTTGAATTGGGTACGGGAAGTAAGACGACCGATGCGAGGGCCCGGCCTTTGCCCATTCAGACGTGACGCGCAGAGCCTTCAATTCGCCGGGCGACCTGGGCGATCAATCGGTCTCAATATCGCCAAAACGCCAGTGTGATTCAGACGAAGTGCCGAGCGCGATCACTTGTCTCACGTCCGGTCTTGTGAGGTTATTAAAATCTAAGTTATTGAAAAAAAAGAAAATCGTGATCAAGCCATTGTCACAGCTCGAAATATTCCGGGTGTTCTTTCGCTGCATCGGCAATCAGGTGATTGGCACGGCGCAAATGTAATGTCATGGCCGCCAGCGCCTCGGCTTCGTTGCGATTGCAAATTGCTTCTGCAATTCTTCGATGCTGCTCCAGGATCGTTGATGTTTCGCGCTGTGACCTGATCGCGTATCTGAACCTGTCCATGTGCATTTTGACACGTTGCACTTCAGGCCAGATTTCCGCTACCCCGCAATGAACAGCAATGGCCTCGTGAAAGGCTTCATCGGATTCGAAAAACGAGTTTTCGTCAGCAAGCTCCGAGTGGACTGTTTGCAGCTTTAGCTCGCGGTCAAGCGCCATGCAAAGTTCGCTATTGTCCTCAAGCTCGATGGCCCTGCGTACCAGCGCCAGTTCGAACGCTTCCCGCATGAATTGCGACTTGCGAAACTCCGCATCCCGCATCGGTGCCACGATTGTTCCACGCTGTGGCACGATGTCGAGAAACCCCAGGCTTTCCAGGCGAAGAAATGCTTCACGGACGGGCGTTCTGCTAACACCAAGTTCCTTCGACAGCTGTACTTCGGATAATTTTTCGCGTGGCTTGATCTCAAGCCGGAGGATCATCGCGAGGATTGCATCATAGACACGATCCGTCATGGACTGCCCGACGATCCGCTGTTTTAGGTTCTCAGAAGTGTTCATTTGGTCCGCTTTGCATCAGCGTCGCCATTGACGGCTTAGTCTGTCGTTGAATTTAATATACTAATATACAGGCTTGCTGCTGCAAAGGAAACAGAGTGACATCAGGGCGTGCAAAAATGATCGATTTACCTGGTCCGAAAGGCGCGCGCGCTCACCTTTGAACAATTTGCATGTCTCCTGAAAGGCGGCCGGGTTCCTTGCCTGGCAGATCGAGACACGTTTTGCTGCTGTCTTGCCAGTTCCGGGTACCGTGACGACTTTTCGCTGAAGTGGATCCTCGCATCCCGTATGACGCGCAAGATCCGGCCGGCCAATGGAAAAAACACGTCGCCACGACGCGTTTCACGCTTGATCGGACTTAAGCGAACCAGCTCCTCCAAATCAAAATACAAATGGACCGGAAGCGAACAAAACCTTGTTGGTCAAGATGAAACAGTGGCATGAGACAGATCGCCCCATCCTCGACAAATGGGCAAACTACGGTCGAGTGGCAGAACCACACGTTCACCGGTGCGATCGGCGAGGTATATGGCCGTTGCCAGTTCAACCGCAGCCAGCCCATCAGACAAATTCACCACGGGGCTGGGCCTGCCGTCCAGATTATCGGCTATCGCCTCGAAATAGCCGGCAAAACCTTCCCGGCATTGGCTTGTCGCCCGCACAACGTTGTCGATTTCATTCTGTCGATCGGCGTCACGCGCGGTAAATGTCCAGTTGGCCTCACCGGGTGCATATGGCTCCTGCTTGCTTTCCGCAGTCGCATGCTGAAACACCATTTTAAGCCGTGAGGTATTATCAGCGGCACCAAGTGTGACCGAGGAGGTAACGAGCGCGCCGGTTTCCATGCGCATTGCAATTGCCGCGCAGTCTTCTGTTTCAATTGCGTTGATGGATGTGTTGAGAAGTGCGGAAACATTGGCAGCGCGACCGAACTGGGTCGAGATCAAATCGTGGATATGGATGGCATGACTTAACACTGCCCCACCCAATTCATGAGCCAAGGTTCCACGCCAGGGCGTAGCGTAGTAGTCGGCTTTTCGGTTCCAGTGAGTTTCCAGAGAGGCGACACGCGGTGCACCGAGCAGGCCGGCATCCTTCAATGCCTGGAGCTGGTGAAACGCGCGACCGTTACGGTATTGAAACACCGGAAAGATCTTCCTTTCCGCCTTGTGTTCCGCTTCACATAGGCGATCGGCATCCGCAACTGATCCGGCAAGAGGTTTTTCAACGACGACATGCTTTCCTGCTGCCAGGGCGTCCATTGCGATGGGGACATGCAGGCGAGGAGGCAAGCAGATGTCCACGATATCGATTTCCGGGTCACGGAGCACTTCAGAGATGGATGTCGAGAACTTCGCACCTGTTCGGCTGGCCTGTGCTTCGGCCAGTTCCCTGTTTAGATCGCAAACGGTCAGAACCTGGAAGCGGTCTGTCAGTTGAAGCAAGCCACTGATGTGCTGAACACCGATCCCGGCGCCGAGTACGGCGACCTGATAGGTCATTTCAGGGTTCCCAGGCGGGTGGCCTTTGCCTGCGCCTTCAAGGCCAGCTCCATCACCTTGAAGCAATGCGCCTGCGACATTGCGGTTTCCGAACGGGTGTTCACATCGTTGATGAGATTGGCGAAATACGGGAGGTCTTCTCCGGACGCATCGATGTATTCGTAGCGGTCCTTGTTGACGAGGAAAACATGATCCGTGCCGCTCCGCCCAGCGATATCAACATATTTGCGCAACTCGATCTGACCTTCCGTGCCTGAAATGACCAGGCGGCCATCCCCCCAGGTCGGCAGCGCATCAGGTGTATACCAGTCGACACGGATGTAGCCCTGCCGGTTGCCGGACCGAAGCAGGATCTCGCCGAAATCCTGCAAACCCGGGTCATCGGGATTGGCGAAGTTACCCACTGAAGACGTAATGATTTCAGCGTCCTGTGAGCCTGTGAAAAACAGAAACTGGTCAATCTGGTGAGATGCTATGTCGGTCAGAATCCCGCCATACATCCGATCGTCGAAGAACCAGTCCGGCCGTGTTGGCCGGTTGAGACGATGAGGACCGAGACCGACCGTCTGTATGATTTCCCCAATTGCACCGTCCCTGACGAGTTCGGCAGCTTTGCTGACAGCACGCACCTCGAAGCGTTCTGAAAAATCGATCGACCATATCCGGCCAGTTTCCGCGACACAGGCCTTGATGTCTTCGAGTTGCTCCAGGGTTGTGCAACCCGGCTTGTCCAGCATGACATCCTTGCCCGATCGCATCGCTTCCATGGCGCGGTCCGCCCGGCGCGCTGGAACATCGGCGATCAGGATCATGTCTATCTCGGGATCGTCCAGAAGCATGCGAAGATCCCCGACCCTTGGCACGTCAGGAAATCGTTTCAAAAAGCCTTCGACTGGCTGAGGCTCTCCTTCGGTCCACCAGCCCTTGCAGGTGCATCCCAGTTCCATCATGCCCGAGAGCTGGCCGAAGATATGGCGGTGGTCGATGCCCACCACCCCGAGTGTCAGGGGGGTCATAGTTTTGTCCTCAAGAATGATTGAGCGAGACGTAGGCGCGTTCGGCCGAAGATTTTTCCAAAGCCGCGATAAGGGCATGAACCTGCAATGCGTCGCGTCCGGTCACACGCGGTTTTTGCCCGGACTGTGCGGATTTGACGAAGTCGGCGATCAAATCGCGGTGCCATTCATGGGGAAACGCCATCGGGTCCGCACCGCCACCGGTCGTCGTTGTCTCACCGAATACGGAACGTTCGCCCGACCGCCAGTCTATGGTCAGGGTTCCTGACTTCAGGAGCACGCTTCCCTTGTCGCAATCGAGGCGGATTGATTCTGCTTCCCCGGGGAAGGCAGCTGTTGTTGCAAACAGGGACCCGACCGCACCAGATTCAAATTGCAGTCCTCCCGCCACAAAATCCTCTGCTTCCATCTCATGGAAAGATGTCGTTGCCGCGAGGGCCTGGACCGCCGCTACCGGACCGGTCAGTGACAGCATCAAGTCGAGCGTATGGATCGCCTGAGAGATAAGCACGCCGCCGCCGTCGCGCGCATAAGTGCCGCGTCCGGGCTCGTCATAGTATTTCTGATCGCGCCACCACGGCACGTCGACACGCACGGCACGGATTTCACCCAACGCTCTTGAGGCGAGCAGCCCCGCCAGCTTTTCGCTCGCCTGGCGAAATCGGTGCTGCAAAACAACACCCAGGTTGACGCCGTTGCTCTCGCAGATCCCGACAATTCGCCGAGCTGCCTCTTCGCTTCGCTCCAGGGGTTTCTCACACAGAACATGTTTGCCGTTGGTCGCGAACAGACGAACCAGGTCCTCGCGCGCATTGGGAGGCGTCAGGATGAGAGCGGCATCAACAGACGGATCGGCAGCCAGTCTCTCGGCACTCTCGGCAACGGCGAACCCGTGTTCACTGGCGAATGTCGTCCGCGTTCCTTCACTACGGGCGTAAATTCCCTTTACGTCAATGACATCTGCCAGCTCCTTGAGAGCACCTGCATGCGGTTTCGCCCCCATGCCGCAACCGATGACCGCCAGGCCGAACTTTTTCACGTCTGCACCCCGTTGGTGATGACCTTGCCGTTGGCATCGAACAGGTGCATCTGCGCCCTGTCGAAGCGCAGGTGAAGGGTTTCGCCGTTTTCGATCGGCAACTGTCCTGGTTGATGAATGGTGAGCTGCTCGATCCCGTCGACTTTGCAATAGAGGTAGGTCTCTCCACCAAGTTGCTCGGACAAAAAGACCTCGGCGATTGCATCACTGGAATTGGGGGCATCGGTGAGCAGTATATGTTCCGGCCGGATACCGTAGGTCACTGTATCTCCAGGCTTGATACCCTGAATTGGCGGCAGCGACACACGTGTGCCTTTTGCCACCAGCGCAATGCCTTCACCATCCTCCTCTGCGGTTGCCTGGACAAGGTTCATGCGCGGTGAACCGATAAAGCCGGCGACAAAGGCGTTTTGCGGATTGTTGTACAAATCGAGTGGCTTGCCGACCTGTTCCACGACACCGCCTTGCAAGACGACAATCTTGTCTGCAAGCGTCATTGCCTCGGTCTGATCGTGGGTGACATAGATCATCGTGCCGCCGATCTCGGCATGCAGCGCGGCCAGTTCCTTGCGCATTGTTACGCGCAGTTCGGCATCGAGGTTCGACAAGGGCTCATCAAACAGAAATGCCTTCGGGTCGCGTACGATTGCCCGTCCGATCGCGACCCTCTGACGCTGTCCGCCGGAAAGTGCCTTGGGGCGGCGGTCAAGATAGTCTGTGATCTGCAGCATTTCTGCGGCTTTGCGGACCTTGGTATCAATTTCGGCCTTTGGCATCTTCGAGTTTTCCAGCCCGAAAGCCATGTTCTTGTAGACCGTCATGTGCGGATAAAGTGCATAGGACTGGAACACCATTGCCAGACCGCGGTCCGAAGCTGGAATGGTGTTGACCACCGACCGATCAATCTCGACGGTCCCGCTGGTTATGTCTTCCAGTCCGGCGATGATACGCAAGAGCGTGGACTTGCCACATCCGGAAGGGCCTACAAAGACGACGAATTCGCCAGAGTTCACGGAAAGATCGATTCCGTGGATCACCTCGACAGTGCCATAGGACTTGCGCACAGCTTTCAAATCAATCTGAGTCATTCGCGATCCTTCTTGCTACCGGCTGCGCATCTTGCCGGCCAGGCTGGGTTCGGCGCGTTGCATTCTAAGTGGGGGGAGACCCTTCAGAATCTGACCCACGTCGTCCAGCATGGCTTCACGAATGCGCGCATAGGACGGTCGGATCCCGCCTGCCAGATGCGCGGAATACAGCACTTTCGGTGTCATTCGAACGGGGTCGTCCGGTGCGACGGGCTCTTGTGGAAAGACATCGACGGCAGCGCGGAATCGTCCTTCGCCCGCCAGTTCGACAAAATCCGGGAACGAGACAATTTCGGCTCGACTGGCCAAAATGACGGAAGAATCCGGGCGGATCGTTTCAAGTTTGCTCCGGTTCAAAAAACCCTCGTTTTCCGATGTCACACCCGCGAGCAGGAAAATGAACTTGGGTCGGGTCAGCAAATGTTCCAGCGAGACGGGTTCCAAACCTTCGTTGCGCAGGTAGCTGTCCGAAAGCCAGGGATCGTGCACCATGATCCGACAGCCGAATGGTTGCAGCAGCGGCGCAAGTGCCCGGCCGAGATTTCCGTAGCCGAGAAGCGCCACGTCAGCGCCATAAAGCGAATAAGCAGTCTCGTTTCCGGCAATTCCATAGGCTTCGCTGCCATCACGGAAGAGACCATCGGACGTATGAAGACCCCTTGCCAGCATGATCGCCTGACCAACGCAATATTCGGCGACAGCCGGGGCCATGCAGGGAGCTGCCGAGAGGACATGAATGCCGCGCGCGTGGGCTTCGGCATAGTCGATGTTGGGTTCCCAGTTAGCCTTGACGTTAAGAATGCCACGCAGTCTGGGAGCTCGGTCGAGCCGCTCCTTGGGCATGGCGGTCTGACCGATGATGATTTCGACTTCTGAGAGGATGTCGTCAACCAGGTGGTCAGGCGCCCGGCTGCCGAAATGGGCGACCACGCGGCCCATTTGGTTCAGCGTGTCTTCTGTCGCCTGATCGTAAACCATCATTTCATTACGTGGATGCGGGTCGAGGAAAATAAGAGGTTTCGTCATTTCATTCCTGAGCTTGCAATACCCGTGGTGATAAACCGTTGAAGAAATCCGAACACAACCACGACCGGGATCAGTGTCACGACAGTCATGGCCAGAATATAGTGCCATTGCACGTCGAGCTCGCCCTGGAAGGCGTTCAGCCCGAGTTGCAACGTGTAGACTTCGGATCGGTTCAAGACGATCAGCGGCCACAGAAAGTCGTTCCAACGCCACATGATGGAAAATATTGCCAGCACCGCGATCGCGGGCAGGGCAAGGGGCAGTACGACGCGCCAGTAGATCTGCCATTCACTCGCACGGTCCATGCGGGCAGCCTCGATCAGATCACGTGGCAGCGTCAGCATGTACTGGCGCAACAAAAAGACCCCGGTCGGAGTGGCAGCTCCGGGCAAGATTACGGCCCAAAGTGAATTGACCATGTCGAGTGACGTCACCACCAGGTAAACCGGGACCAGGATCACGGTGATCGGGATCATCAGCGTTCCGATCACGAAGATCATGATCGCGTTTCGCCCCTTGAATTCGTAGATCGACAAGCCGTAGGCGGCCATGGAATTGATCAGCAGCGTTATCGCGGTTGCAACCACTGTTACGATGATGGAATTCCACAGATAGCCGCCGAAATTGAATTTGCGCAGAGGCTCGGTGTAGTTCTCGCTGGCAATGCGAAATTCGCGAACAGGTGTGCGATTGGAAATCGGAACTTTGTAAGTCTGGTCTGGATTGGCGGGATCAACCATCTGGCTGACAATTCCGATGCGCCTGACTTGCGCCAGTTCCATTTCCGTACCGTCTTCCAGCGTTGCGCGGAAGATCGGCAGCGGTTTGTCATATCCCTCGACCTCGGCGCTGATCTGACCCAATGGCAAAAGTGTCGGCGGAAACTCCAGCAGACCTGCGGGCGTCTTGAAGCTGGACAGAACCAGCCAGACGACAGGTCCGAACATCAGGAGAATGCCAAAGGCCAGGTAGAGGTAGGTGAATATGTCCGTCCAGTGCAGCTTACCCCTGCCGCGCCTCGCGGTGAGCAACGTTCCGATCGTCCGACGATGAGCGGTTGCGTCAGCCATTGTTGCGCCTCCTTGTGGCAGCGAGTTGCAGCATTGTAAGGACGAACAAGACCACGCCCAGAACGACTGACGACGCGGACGCAAGGCCAAAATTCTGAACCTGATTTGTAAAGCCGGTGTTGTAGATGTACTGGACGATGAATTGTGTGGCAGTGCCGGGCCCGCCGCCCGTAAGTACGTAAACCTCGTCGAAGATCTGCACACCCTTGATCAGCGCCAACACAATGACGACAAGCATGTTTGGCCACAAAAGCGGCAGCGTGATCCGCCAGAAGACCCTTTCCTTCGACGTACCGTCCATTTCCGCTGCTTCGTAAAGGTCTGGCGGAATGGCCTGAAGCCCGGCAAGAAGAATGAGAGTGTAGAAACCCATATGTGCCCAGATCGAGACGAAAACGGCCCAGAACATCGCCCATTCGGGCGAAACGAAGAACAGTATTTTGTCGAGACCGAGCGACACCAGAAATGCGTTCAAGATACCGTCACGTAGAAGAATCCACTTCCAGATCAACGCAACGACAACCGGCGACAGAAGCACGGGAAAGAAGAAAACAGCACGGAAAAAGCCGCGCGCCCTGATCTTGCGATTTAGGATTATGGCTGTGATCAGGGAGAATATGACAAGGAATGTCACCTGAAAAAGGACGAATATCGCGGTGTTGAAGATGCCCTTCCAGAAGCGGTCCTCCTGGCAGGTTGCGGACACCATGTAGTTTTCGCATTTGAACAGAAACGAGTATTGCTCGCCTCCGACATACACGCGGTCCTGCAGGAACAGATTGGTTCCGCCGGTGAGCGAGAAACCGAAGTTGATGAATAGCGGGATGATCACGAACATCCCGAAAAAGGCGAGATTTGGAAGAAGAAATACGTATGGCATCGACCCGATGCCGCCCATCTTCTGTATCCCGCGAAGCGGGATGTCGAGAAGTCTGAAAAACATCTGCAACGGCCAGGCAGCAATGGCCTGAAGCTGTTCTGACGCCGTTTTACTGGGTTTGGGAGACATGGTTCAACCTGGCGGGAAAATGCCAAAAAAAGGAATGTATCCCGGCCAGAAGGCCGGGATACGGACAACACTCAGTTGCCGCGTTCTTTTTCGGCAAGCTGCTTTTCAACATCCTGCGTCATGCGGTCAAATGCCTGGTCCAGCGTCAACTCACCGACGATTGCCTCGCCGAGGCGTGAAATCAGGGCGTTGAACATCACACGGTTGTTCGCGTATCCCTGAAGGTCGAAAGCGGTCGGCGAAATGCCCGGTACGGCATTTGCGAATGTTTCGAGTGCATGTTTGGCACGCGGGTCGTCGGTGGCAAAGTCAACGCCACCTGTCGCCAGCCCGAGATGACCCGGAATAAACAGGTTCTTGCCGTAAAACTCCGCCAGGTTTTCTTCCTGCGCGAGGAAGTCCATGAGCTTGGCAACCTCTTCCGGATGATCGCTGTCCTTCATCGCAACCAGGGCCGCTCCACCGGGCATGCCTGTACAGGCAGCGGTTCCGCAGGGCGCAGGGACAGCCCACCAGTCAAACGCGTCACCGATTTTGTCGGCAAATTGCGGGATTTGCCACGAACCGGACATGTACATCACGACCTGTGCGTTGGCAAAATCCTCGTTGGCGCCAAGATAGGTAGACCCGGACACGGACCCCCACAGCTCCTTCGCCATTGTGCCGTCCTGATGCCAGTCGTACAGCTTGGTTGCCATTGACTTGAGACCGTCATCGACAAGTGCAGGGTTGCCGTCATCGTCGAACATTTTCGCGCCCATCGCGATCGCCGGTCCCGATACCCGGTGTCCCGACCTGTCCCATGCCATCGGAATGGGGATGTCCAGCTTGGCGGCGACTTCATTGACGGCTTTGGCCCAGTCGTCCCAGGTTGCACCTTCTCCTGGCATTGCGACACCGGCTTGCTCAAAAAGTGTCTTGTTTACATAAGGGCCCGTAACGGTCAGCTGTGTCATGAAGCCGGAGATCTGGTCTCCGTCCGGATCGAGCCATTTAAGGAACGGACCGAAATTTTCGCGCCAGTAATCGGCGTTTTCCAGGTACGGAGTCATGTCCAGATAATACTTGGACAGACCACCAAGGTCGGTCACACGGGCGATGTCGGGCCCATCGCCAGCAGCAAGCTGCACAGGCAGACTTTCAAGAATGGCCTTGTAGGGAACTACGTCGAGCGTGACGGATATGTCAGGATTTTGCTTCTCGAATTTGTCGAGCAGAGCCTGCATGGCTTCACTCTCATTGCCGTCGTTGTACCAGGTCATGCGCAAATCGGCTTCCGCCATTGCGTTGCCTGTCAAAAGCGCCAGCGACAGGACGCTGGTGCCAAGCAGTGTTTTCATTCGATTGGTCATGGTTACTCCTCCCGACCTTTTGCTAGCCATCATCGGCAGGCAATTGTGCCTGCAGCTGCAGCAATGTGCCGTTGTCCGGCACCAGTTCCAGAACCGAGTGCACATGCTTGCGCATCTCCAGAGCGGCTCCGTCTCCATCCCCCGCCGCAATGCGGCGGACAATCTTCAGATGATCACGATATGCCCGCATCGACCGATAGGGAATGCCCGACATCATGCGGAAACGTTGCCGGTCGACGTGGCCCTTGACCGAATGGACGAGGCGCCAGGTGTTCGGCACTCCCGCCAATACAGCCAGTTTTGCGTGAAACTGCTCATCTTCCTGAAAGAATGTTGCATAATCATCGGCATCGGCCGCCAGCTTCTGAACCGCAAAGGATTTTGCCAATACCTGGCGGTCAAGCCCTCTTTCGGCCAACCGGCGCACGACGGCTTCCTCAAGAACCGAGCGCATGAAAACAGCTTCTTCAAGACGCTCGGTATCCAGCATTGCAACCACCGAACCGACCTGCGGCCGCGTGACGATCAAACCTTCTCCCGCCAATTGTTGCATGGCTGTTCGCAAGGGAGTTCGGCTTATTTTCAACTGGGCCGCAAAAATGCCTTCGCTGATTGGAGCGCCGGGCGGCAATGTGTTGTCAACAATGCATTGCCTTAGGAATTCATAGGCTTGCGGGGCGATCGGCAGCGACGGATTGACTTGCCAAGTGGAAAACAGGTCTTCCGTATCGCGGGTCAGAGCTTTCATGCCGTGAACGCCCTGGTTCTGAATTCGCCCAATTGAGCTCCCCGGACCGTGTCGGTGCACTCGCTTGATGCGGATTTGCAGAACGTAATCGCGACGTTCACGGTGTCGAATACGGTGGTTTTGGCATCATTTCGGAGCGGAATGTTGCTTTCGGTCGATTTCTGAATTCGCTGTCTCGGGAAATCGTCCTTTCTCCCCGCTGCGGGGGCGGGAATGTGGTAAAATGCCTGGACAGCACCAAAGACTTCCAGCTGCCGACGATCCGGCAGTTTGGCTGCATATTGCGGCTCAGTCCATTTTCGCATGTGCTGCACGGGTGGCGTTCCTGTTCCCTTTAATACTAGTATACCAGTATACAGATTTTGGCAAAGACTGTGCTGCACCATGAAACTGAGCAGGCGAAAACTCCGGAATTTGACTGGTTGCCAGGCGCAACGTCCGGGCAAATGGGTAGAGCACCGTCATTGGACGCAGTCGGGCATTCACTGTTTTGACGGTGTCATTGAATGTGACCAAGACCCTTTGCCGGCCAGAGTACTGTGTCCACCGGAGAATAGTCGAAACGGAGCGGCTGTTCTTTATGGGCATGCTCATGGAAATCGATACGAAATCGGCATGACAGAAGTGTCTGACGGACGGCCGAGCCTGTTGCTGCCGCCGGTGGGCCTTTGGCTTGCAAGCCTTGGATACGTGGTGCTTTGCCCGGAGATGCCGGGTTTTGGGCGCCGGCAATCTGAGGGAACGGAGTCTGAGCTCAGCAAAAAGGCGCTGTGGCACGGTCGACCGCTTCTGGGCCTCATGCTTGACGACATGGATCGGGCATATTCTGCTCTGTCTGCATTTCCGGGGATTGAACGCGGCCGCATTGCCACTTTTGGCTTGTCCATGGGAGCAACGCTTTCCTATTGGCATGCAGCACTAAATCCTGACATCTCCAGATGTTCACATCTGTGCGCATTCTCCAGCATTGGTGAGTTGATCAGGACCGGGGCGCACGATCTTCATGGGATTTACATGACCGTCCCCGGTCTGTTGCCGGACTATGATATGGGAGATGTTGCAGCACTCATTGCACCAAGACCTCAGTTCATCGGGGCGGGTTACATGGATCCGCTGACGCCGCAAGCCGCATTTGAACCTGCGTTCGCGCGTGTGACCGACGCCTACGCGCGGAACGCCCGCGACCTGAAAACTTTTATCGAGCCGAACGGTGGACACGCTGAAACAACAGGCATGCGTGCGGCGCTGAAACAATTTCTTGCCCCGCTTTGATCGCGCGCCGATCCAGGTGACGAAGAATTCAATCTGGTGTCTGTCGTTTCACTGTGACGGCCCATGTCATGTCGGTTCACTGCAAAGCGCCGCAGTGATTTCGACCAGGACAGGTGCGTTTCTGGGTAAGCTTCTGACACCAATGACAGATCGAGAATGACGCCCCGCATCTCCAAAATACTCTACCAGCAAGATTGATGCTGCGTCCGCGACCTCGGAGATTTGCGTAAAACCCTCCGCATGAGCAACAAAGCATTTGAGACGCAATATGCGTTCGATATTGTCCAGGCCACCCGCTGACCTGTTTAGCCAGGCGAGGGCCTGTTCAGCGCAGATCTGCGCGGCCGCTTTTGCTTCTTCAAACGACACGCCACTTCCGACCAGGCCACAATAGGCAAGTTTTCCCTGATGTTTGGGGATCTGACCTGCAATATAGGCAATGCGTTCATGCACGGTGATCGGTTCATAGGCAAAAACAGTCGGTTCGGGTGGCGGTAGTTTCCATTCACGCCGGGAGGCCACCGGACCGGTTGTCTTTGACGAATTGGGGACCAGCTGGTCGTTATTCTTCATTGCCCACTTTTCCAATCAATCTGTGTCCAAACCGGTGCCTTTGCAGTCCAGTTACCAGCGCAATGACCACAATCGCCGCTGCATTGAACGCCGGATTGTGTGTCACGAGCATCACGGCCGCGCCAACGAGAAGCGTCCGACCTGTCCACTTGAGAGGGCGTCCGCAGAGCCACCCTGTCACAGCCATCGCAAGGCAGATGATTGCCAAGGCAGAGCGCGCCAGAACCAGAAACAACATCGACCAGTCTCCCTGGCCAAGGAGCTCAGGATTGGCAACAAACAGGAACGGAATGACATAGACAGGGATACCCAGCAGGAAGGCACGCCATCCAACCGAGGTCGGGCTTGTGCCTGCTATGGGTGCTGCAGCAAATGCGGCGACCGCTACGGGAGGCGTGATCTGGCCAAGGACCGCATAATAAAAAACAAACAGGTGAGCAGCCAGCGGTTGCGCCCCCAGATCCACAAGGGCAGGGGCCACCAGTGTTGCCTGGATGATATAGGCTGGTGTCGTCGGCATGCCCATGCCAAAGACGAATGCCGCAAACATCGCCAGAACGAGTGCCAGGTAGAGATTGCCGTCAGCGAATGAAATCACCAGACTGCTGAAACGAAATCCGAGGCCTGAAATCTGCACGATCCCGACAATGATACCGGCAGAGGCGCAGGCAATTGCCACCACCACCGCCGCTTTTGCACCCAGTTTTAGCCCTTCGGCGAGAACAGCCGGTGATACCATTGTGCTACGCCGCAGGAACGGCGTCGCCAGTGTTGCCATGACACCATAAAAGGCGCAAAGACTGGGCGTATAGCCAAGCAAAAGAAACGTCATGATGACGACAAGCGGCAGAAGGAATGTCCAGCCGGCCTTGAATTCCTGCCAGGTAGCACCGCGTTGCCTGCGCTCCATGGGTTGAAGGCCCTGCTTGAGAGCTTCCCAGTGAACGGCAATGAACAGGGACAAGAAGAACAGAATGGCGGGGATCGCCGCGGCGGTGATGACTTCCTGGTAGCTGATACCCAGGATAGCCGCCATCAGAAAAGCTGCCGCGCCCATGATGGGTGGTGTGATCTGTCCGCCTGTCGAGGCAACGGCCTCAACCGCACCGGCAAATGCCTTGGGATATCCGAGTTTTTTCATCAACGGGATCGTAATGGCACCGGTCGTGGCGACATTGGCAACCGCGCTGCCGGACATGGTGCCCATCAGGGCGCTGGCCATGACCGCCATTTTTGCGGGACCGCCACGCGTTGCTCCTGTGGCTGCGCGTGTGACATTGACGAAGAAATCGCCGCCACCTATGACCTGCAACAACGCACCAAACACGACAAACAGGAATATGAAGTCGGCCGAAACACCGAGCGCGACACCAAATATGCCCTCGAAGCTGAAATACATCTGGTCGACAAATTCATTGATGCCGACGCCGCCATGCGCGAGCGGACGAAGCATGTCTACATATCGCAGGTATGGTCCGACAAACCCGTAGACGATGAAAACGACGCACAGCGCTGAGATCGTCAACCCAAGGCTTCGCCGCGTCAACTCCAGCACGGCTATAACTGTGCCAATAGCAACGAAGAGTTCGAACGGCGAAGCCTCAAGGGTCCAGGGAGGACGGACGACAATTTCCGCGTGGTTGAAAATCAGATAGCCAAGACACACCGCGGACAGGGCAATGAAAAGACCATCGACCGGACCGCGTAGGCGTTTGATCGGAAATTTGTAGATCAAATACCCGATCAACAAGGCGAACAACAGATGCCAGCCCCGCAGAATGATGTTTGGCATCAGGACAAACGGAGAGGCCGCTGCAAGGTGAAACACTGCCATGGCGACTGCCAATGCACCCGCGACCTGTTCGGACTTAAGACGCATGCCTGAGATGTCTCTCATTCAGGGTTTCAAACACGTGGTGAAGTACCCAGGGCGGATCAGTTCAGGGCCGGCTCATCAAACGCAATACCCTTGTCCTTGTAGAACTGTGCGGCTCCGGGATGAAGAGGTACGGCCATTCCATGGCCTGCCGTCTCACCCGAGATGAAGTTCAGCAGGGCATGGGTCTGCTTGAACCGGTCGAGATTGTCCCAGATTGTCGAGGTGACCTTGTAGGCAACGTCATCAGGCATCTTGTCGGAAGCAAACAGGAAGGTTTTTGTGCCAACTGAATTTGCCGGTGCTGACTGCCCCTGATACAGACCAACCGGGAGCTCTACTTTCTGGAAGCCACCACCATGCTTTGCCAGGTATTCGTCAAGTTTGGCTTCATCCAGTGACAGAACCCTGATCTTGCGGGCCGTTTCGGTGGCAAGCACCGTCGAATGCGGGTAAAGCGCTACCCACATGACCGCATCAAGCTGGCCATTGCGAAGTCCATTCTGGGACTCCTTCCAGCTGAGTTTGTGCATGGTACCGCCATCAGCTTCGATATCATCCGTCGTCATGCCGTGAACGGCGAGGAGATTGTTGAATGCATTCCAGGATGTCTGGCCAGGTTGACCGGCGCTGACTTGTTTGCCCTTTAGATCTTCAATGCTGTGAATGTCGGAATCGGCGTCCACCCAGATCTGGATCGCACTTGGAAAGAATGTCATCAGTCCGCGGACATTCTTGATCGGCTTGTCCGGGGTTGCCGGGTCCCGCCCGTGCCACGCATCGGTCGCGTTGCTGGCAGACGTCAGGCCGATATCAGCCTCGCCAGCGGAAACGCGCAGCAGGTTCGGGCCGGAACCGCCTGGTTGCACGCCAACAACGCTGTCAGGAAATGCTTCGCGCATCAGGTTTCCAAGGCCGGTGGCGACAACGTTGAAGGTGCCGCCACTTGGACCGCCACCAATGTTGAGAAATTCAGGATCATCGGCACTTGCGGGCGTTGCCATGCTCAGAACTGATGTGACGAGTGCGACGCTAACGGTGGAAAGGATCGAACGTCGATTAATTGTAGTAGGTGCCATTGTATGAATTCCTCCCATCAATGATGGGCGGAGGACACTACGTGATGTTTGGCGTGGCAATCATTTTCATGTGATTTTTTGATAGAAAAGCACCATTTATTTGAAAAAATTATAAATGAACAGCCATAGGCTATCGAAGCCACTGGGGTTTGAGCACCTCCCGCATATTGTCAACAAAGCCTTGCGCAGCGGGCGAAAGAGCACGGTTTGCGCGGGTGACCAAACCGATCTTGCGGTAGAGTGGCGGGTCGAGAAGCGTTCTGAACACCAGGTCGCGTCCATCGGACCGCATTGCCATTTCCGGCAGAGCAGCAATCCCAAGGTTGGCTTTCAAAAGGGCAAGAACTGCTGCAATATTGGAGCCTTCAATCCAAGGCGACGAGATGTTGTTCGGTGTCGGGTCGATCGTATCGAGCAGTGGCCTGATTCCTGTATCGGCACCGAATGAAACAAACGGGTATCCCTCAAGTTCGCTCCATCTGATTGGTCCTGTCTCGCCTGCCAGAGGGTGGGTGGGATGCATCACGGCACCGAAGGGATCCCTGATAAGAGTCTCAAAATGAAGGCCTTCTTCAGCCTGAATACGTCCAGCGATGCCGAGGTCCACTTCGCCATTGCGCACCTGTTGCCAGATTGCCGCCGTGTTGTCGTCACGCAGCGATATCCGGATGTTTGGATAGGCAGCCGAAAACTGGGAAATTGTGGCCGGCAGCACATTTGTTGCGATGGAAGGCAACACGGCGACTGCGACCCTGCCTCTGCGACGTTCAGCCGTTGCGCGCAAATCCTGTAAAGAGGCCTCCAGGTCGTCACTCAGTCTTTCAATAGTCGGCAGGAACGCTTTGGCCTCCGCAGTCAGGTGGAGTTCTTTTGTAGTGCGATCGAAGAGCCGAAGCTTCAACTCCGCTTCCAGATGTTTGATTGCTGCGCTTACAGATGGTTGCGACGACGACAAGCGTTCTGCAGCGCGCGTGAACGATCGTTCGCGGGCAACGGCAATAAAGGTTCGAAGTTGGGTCAGCGTGATCTTCATTTCTTGTTCCATGCGCCGGCCGGTTCCTGCGAATTAGTCGTGTTTTACGTGAGCTGTTGAAATTGCCCTGAATGTGTGTGTACGCCCTCAAAGCGCAGGCAAACAAAACAATTTGTGTTACCTGGTTTCGAGTGGCTACGCAGAGTTTTGGACGGGCCGGGTTCCCTCGGATCCCCTAGGTTTTTAGAGTGGAGACAGCGTCTTCCGCGGCATGGATGAGACCGTTGGCACGGCTGTCGGACTGAATGAGCAGGATGAACATGAGATCCGCGAGGGCGAGTTGAGCGTCACGGGTGAAGATTGCCGAACTGCGGGCCTGATGCTCATCTGCGACGATATAGAGCTGGATTTCCGACAGGTCGGCAAGGCGATTGGGTTGAACGCCTGTTACGGAAATCACGGTAGCGTTCTTTTTGAGCGCTGTCTCGGCAATGCGGCGGCTTTCAAGCGTGTCGCCCGAATAGGAAAGCGCGATACACAGATCGCCTTTTTCAAGCGTTGCGGCATTGGCAATCTGGATGTGGCTGTCTGCGTCGAACAACACCATGTAGCCGATTTTCTGGAGCTTGTAGGCGAAGTCCTGGGCTACGAGCGAAGAGGCGCCGACGCCGACAAGCTGGATCCGCCGCGCTGTGCGGATTGCGTCCAGGGCTGCTCGCAACGTTTTCTCGTTGTTGACTGAAAGCGTTTGCTGCATGGCGTGGATCTTAGAGCCGAGCAGTTTTTGCAGTATGGTCGCGAACGGGTCGTCACTGCCGATCGTTCCGTGAATTACTCCCGCTGGCACCTGCCACGTTTGCGACGCGGCCTTTGTAACCGCGACCTTGAAGTCCTGATATCCACGGCAGCCGAGTTTCTGGCAAAACTTGACGACACTGGACTGGCTGCGACCGGTCTGTTCTGCCAGTTCAGCGGACGAAAGATGGATCATCTCGTCAGGCGAGGCGAGAACAAACTTTGCAATCTCGCGCTCCGCAGCCGTAAGGCTGTCCATTTGCCCCTTCATTATTGTCAGAATCGACATGGTGCATCCTTGTGAAAGGTTCGGAATCATCATTTCGCAGGAACCGTTCAAATGGAATAGATATTTCCATCGCCGCGAATAGCTTCGTTGTTGTCTATACTCCGGAGCAGGGGCGCTCTCTTTCGGCAATCTTCTAAGTGCATGAATTATAAATTGAATATTCTGTTCTTTGCCCCAATGATACAATACGTGCAAATAATAAGGAATAAAAAATTGAACAAATCGTTGACTATTGGAATAATTAAGTCGAAGATCATGCGAAAAGTAACAGGGGGTTCCAATGTCCGATCCGCTGTCGGTTCGTTCACTCCGCAATCTTGTTTCCGAGACGCGAAATCCGCGCACGACGGATGTCGACCTGCTGCCGGTTCCTGAAGTGGTTGGCCGGATCAATGCAGAAGACAAGATGGTTGCGTCTGCCGTCGAGGCGGAACTGCCGGTCATCGCAACGGCGGTCGAAGTCATAGCCGATGCGTTTCGTGCCGGAGGACGTTTGATCTATATCGGCGCGGGAACGTCCGGCCGCCTGGGCGTTCTTGATGCTTCCGAATGTCCGCCGACTTTCTCGGTGCCGCCGTCGATGGTCATTGGCATTATCGCCGGAGGTGACCGGGCGTTGCGCCATGCCGTCGAAGGGGCCGAGGACAGCGAGGCCCAGGGAGCGGATGATCTGGCGGCCGTGTCCTTGACCGAACTGGATGTGGTTGTCGGTATCGCCGTTTCGGGCCGGACACCCTATGTGATCGGCGCTCTCGACTATGCCTCGGAAGTAGGCGCGCGCACCATGGCGCTCACCTGCAATCCCAATTCCCTCTTGTCACGCCATGCCGAGATTTCCATTGCACCGGTCGTTGGTCCTGAAGTCGTCACGGGCTCGACCCGGCTCAAGTCAGGTACGGCTCAGAAGATGGTGCTGAACATGCTGACCACCGCGGCAATGATCCGCCTTGGCAAGACTTACCAGAATTTGATGGTTGATCTGTCGATCTCAAATTCCAAGCTGCAGACACGTGCCGTCGGTATCCTGTCGGAAATAACAGGCGTTGAGCCGGAAGAGGCCACTGTTCTTCTTGCCGAGGCTGGCAATGACGTCAAGCTGGCAATCTGCATGAAACTCACGGGACTCAACCGGGATGCCGCCAGTAAGGTTCTCGCGGAAAACGGCGGTGTACTGAGGAAAGCAATAGACAAGACGCGGGGAACAATCTGCGCAAGACTGACGGACTAGATCGCCTAATCGTTCTACAGAGGGAGATTGCATTATGTCAAAGATGATTACCAAGTCACTTGGGACGGTCGGCCTGGCCGTAATACTGAGCACCACGGCGTTAAGTGGCGTGTCAATGGCCGAAAACCTCAAGGTTGCGTGGTCTCAGGATGCCACCGGCCTTGATCCGCATAAACAGACTGCCTTTTCGTCGATCCGATTCCTTGAACTGATGTATGAGCCGCTTGTGCGCCTCGACAAGGATGCCGAGATCGTTCCTGCACTCGCCGGTTCCTGGCAGTTCAACGACGAAGCCACGGTTCTGACCATGAAACTGGACGAGGGCGCCAAGTTCCACGACGGCTCGGCGGTCACACCAGCTGACGTCAAGGCCAGCTTCGAACGCATCCTCGACGAAGAAGTCGGTTCGGCAGCCCGTGCGAATTTCACCGCGATTACCTCGATCGATACGCCGGATGACATGACTGTCGTCTTCAATCTCGACGGCCCGAACGTCCCGTTCCTGACCGCACTCGCTTCGGTGAATGCAGCGATTGTGCAAGCCAGCGCAATCGAAGCTGGAACCATCGGTACCGAGGTCGTGGGATCCGGGCCGTTCAAATATGAGAGCTGGACACCGAATTCGAGCGCCACCCTGGTCGCCAATGAGGACTGGCACGGTGGTGAGGTCGCCATCGACGGGCTCGATATCTCGGTCCTGCCGGACGAAACATCGATTCTTGCGGCGCTGCGTTCGAAGCAGGTGGATTTTGCGCTGATCAACGATCCTTTTGTGGCAACCCTGATCCCGCAGGCATCCGGCCTCAAACTGGCCAAGGCGCCGGTCCTTTCCTACCACGTTCTGCAGTTGAACCCGTCGCGTGGTCCGCTGACCGAACAAAAGGTTCGCCAGGCGATCTCCTGCGCTGTCGATCGTCAGGACGTTCTCGACACTGCGCTCCTGGGCGAGGGGGCTGTCACCGGGCCGCTGACCATGGCGGCTTATGCGACGCCGCAAGATCAGCTCTTCTGCTACCAGCAGGATCTCGAAAAGGCCAGGCAACTGATGGCCGAAGCCGGTTTTGCCGATGGCTTCGACATGAACATCATGGCCGCAACCGGAGAGCCGCCAACCGCTGCCTCCGAAGCACAGGTTCTCCAGTCGCAACTGTCTGAAATCGGCATCAATCTGACGATCGAGATGAAAGAACTGAACGTCTATGTCGACCACTGGCTGAAAGCTGATTTCGACATGGCCGTGGCATTGAATGGCGGCAAGCCGGATCCTTACACCATGTATAACCGCTACTGGACCAAGGATGGCAACCTGCAGAAAGTTGCCAATTATATCGATGACGATCTCGATAGCCTGATGGCACAGGGCAGGGAAGAAGCCGACCCGGCCAAGCGGAAGGAGATCTTCCAGTCCTTCGAAAAACATCTGGCGGAAGTGTCGCCCTGGGTCTGGCTCTACACGGGATATTCCTATGCCGGGACACAGGACTACGTCGACGGTTTCGAACCGACACCCACCGGTTCGTTGTTCGGTCTCGCTAACGTCAGTGTGAACAAGTAGGCCTGCAGACGGAGATCCTCATGTCCTACCCGATCAAACGCCTTCTGGTGTTTCCGCTGGTGATGCTGGGCGTGTCGGTCTTCGTCTTTATTTCCATCCGGCTGGTGCCGGGCGACGCGATCACCGCGATGCTTGGCACCGAGTCCGGTCTGCTGACCCCCACTCAGCGTGACGCTCTCAGGGCCTATTTTGGCCTCGATCAGAACTGGTTCATTCAGTTCTGGAGATGGTTCGCAGGCGTGCTGCAGGGCGATTTCGGAATTTCAACGACTTACGGAAAGCCGGTGATGACGATCATCTGGCAGCATTTCCCGCTGACGCTTGAACTGGCGATCCTGTCGATGCTGATTGCCCTGTCGATCGGTATACCCGCCGGGATCTATGCCGCGACACACAAGGACCGGCCATCGGATCTCATCGTGCGCATCGTCGCAATGTTCGGTCAGTCGACGCCTAGTTTTGTTGTCGGACTGCTGCTTATCTATCTGCTCTCCGTGGGCTTCGGCGTGTTGCCCGAAATGGGAACCTTTGTGCCGATCACCGAGGACCCACTTGCCAATCTTGCACAGATGATCCTGCCGGCCATCACACTCGGGACTGCCTTTGCTGCCGCAGTCATTCGCATGTCACGCTCCACCATGCTGGACATCTTGCAGGAAGACTATGTTCGAACCGCCCGCTCCAAGGGCATGTCGCGCCGCCGCGTGATCTGGCGTCATGCCCTGCCGAATGCGCTGATCCCGGTGATCACGCTCTCGGGAGTCGAATTCGGGTACCTTCTTGGCGGTGCTGTGCTGGTTGAACAGATATTTGCGCTGCCGGGTCTAGGACGCACCGTTCTCGATGCGATTTTGCAACGTGACTACGCTCTCGTCCAGGGTTCGGTTCTCTTCATTGCCTTCAACTTCATGGTTGTGAACCTGCTGGTGGACCTCGCCTACGCAGCCCTCGACCCGCGCATTCGATTCGAAACCAAATGACAGCTCTCCTGAAAGATCTCACGCGTCATCCTTCGGGGCGTATAGGTCTGATCACATTTGCGGTTTTTCTGATCGCTGCGGTCTTGGGCAAGACCGGCTTCACTCCCTACGACCCGCTCATCCAGGACCGTATCGCCAGGCTGCAAGGCCCCTCGGCCGCTCACTGGTTCGGGACTGACCTGTTCGGGCGGGATGTGTTTTCGCGTTTGATGGACGGGATCGGTCAGAGTTTCATAATCTCGTTTTTCTCGGTAGGCATTGCCTCTTTGCTCGGCGCCGTTCTCGGCCTGACAGCTGCGTGGTTCGCCGGGCTGTGGGATGGTGCCGTCATGCGCTTCATGGATGTTCTGCTGGCCTTTCCGGCTATCCTGCTCGCCCTCTTGATCATCACGATCTTCGGGCCGGGCACCTGGACGTCGGTCCTGGCCATTGCCATCGTCTACACCCCGATCTTCACACGTGTCGTGCGCGGGCCCGCCCTTTCGCTGCGCCGCCGTGACTTTGTCGACGCCGCCCGTACCTTCGGCTCGTCACGCCGTTACATCATGACGCGGCACCTGGCACTGAATCTCGTCGCACCGCTGACGGTCCAGATTACGCTTGCACTCGCGTGGGCGCTGGTAACCGAGGCGGGATTGAGCTTCCTGGGGCTCGGTACCCAGCCACCCAATGCATCGCTCGGCTTGATGCTTTCCGATGCCCGAAACCTCATGGAGATGGCTCCCTGGCTCCTTTGGATGCCTGCGGTTGCTTTGATGCTCGCCGTGCTCAGCTTCAACCTGCTGGGCGATGCCCTGCGCGATATCCTTGATCCGAAGACCCGGAGGAGGCTGGCATGAGCCTTCTTTCTGTTCGAAACCTGAAGGTTGGCTTCGGCCCACGGCCTGAGGAAAACCAGGTTGTTCACGGCGTCAGCTTCGATCTCGATCCCGGTGAGACCCTGGCCATCGTCGGCGAAACCGGGTCGGGAAAATCTGTAACATCCATGGCTGTGAACCGCCTCGTAGACTATGGCGGCGGCCGGATCACCGGCGGTTCGATCAGTTACACGCGTTCCGATGGCGCGTCGCTGGACCTTGCCTCGGCTGCCGAGAGTGAACTGGAACAGATCCGTGGCCGCGAAATCGGCATGATATTTCAAGAGCCGATGACATCGCTCAACCCGGTGATGACGATCGGCGCGCAGATTGAAGAGATCTTCCGGCTTCAGCAGGGGCTAACCAGGGCAGAGGCAAGGGAAGCTGCGTGCAAGGCCCTGGAACGTGTGCGTATACCCGATGCCGCCCGGCGTCTTGGCTATGCGCCGCATCAGCTTTCCGGTGGCATGCTTCAGCGCGTGATGATCGCGATCGCGCTCGCCTCAAACCCACGGATTCTGATTGCGGATGAACCGACAACCGCGCTTGATGTGACAATCCAGGCGCAGATCATGGGATTGCTTTCCCAGATGAAGCGCGAGACCGGGACGGGGATGATATTCATTACCCATGACATCGGCCTCGTCGCCGGTATCGCTGACCGGATCATGGTCATGCAAGATGGCAAAGTGGTGGAGCAGGGACCACTCGACAAGATCCTGGACAACCCGCAGCATCCCTATACCCGGCACCTCTTGAGCGCTGTTCCCCACTTTTCGGACGGCAAATCGGTCCGGAGCGACAAAGCCTCTGCGGATCGAGTGCTGAAGGTTGAAGATCTGAGCGTCCGTTTTCCGGTTCGTACGGGCCTGTTCCGCAAGCACACAGGCAACATCCACGCCGTCGAGCGAGTTTCGTTTGAGTTGAGGGCTGGCGAGACGCTTGGAATTGTCGGCGAATCCGGATCTGGAAAATCGACGACCGCGCGCGCCATTCTAGACCTCGTCAAGCCGACCAGCGGCGTGACCCAGGTCGATCGGACTCGGATTGGCGGCACCGAAAAACCGACACAAATGGTGTTCCAGAATCCAAATGCCTCATTGAATCCACGTCTCACTGTCCAAAGTATCCTTGCGGAACCCATAACCGCTGTGGGGCGCCGTATTGATGAAGAGGCCATCACCCGGATGGAATTACTGCTGAGCCGTGTCGGCTTGCCCGCCGACAGCCTCACGCGCTATCCGCATGAATTTTCAGGTGGTCAAAGGCAACGGGTCTGCATCGCCCGGGCACTCATGCTGAAGCCTTCCGTTCTGGTACTGGACGAAGCGGTTTCGGCTCTCGATGTCTCTGTCCAGGCGAAAGTGCTCGATCTGTTGATTGACCTGCAGCGGGAATTTGGCCTGGCTTATCTCTTCGTGACCCATGACATGGCCGTGGTCGAGCGCATCGCGCACCGCATTGCCGTGGTTTATGCCGGAGAAATCGTTGAAATTGGCGATGCCCGTGAGTTGCTGGCGAACCCGCGCCACAGATACACCAGGCAGCTGATCGAGGCCGTCCCTTCACTTGAACGCCGTCGTGCCGAATACAGCATCGATTCCCGTGCGATGCCTTCCCTGGTGCGCCCTATTGGTTTTACACCCGAAGTGGAGGCATGGCTGGGGGCAGGCGAAGATCATTTCTACCGGCAGGAGGCATGATCCTTGGACAGACAAGCCTCCTTCGATGTTGCATTTGCCAGGTTCGAGACCGCCGTGACCTCAGGGAATGTTCCGGGAGGCGTTCTTGGCTTCGTCTCACGGGATGGCGCTCGGATGACCCGTGCCGCCGGCCAGGCGCAGCTCGTGCCTGAATCCCGGCCGATGACCGTGGATACGTGGTTCGATCTGGCTTCTCTCTCCAAGGTCATTTTAACCACCGAGCGGATAATGCGCCATGCCAGGGAGGGCCGCATCAATCTGGATGCGCCGCTCACTACGCTGATACCGGACCTGCGCCAATATCACCCGGACACCGCATGGGAGCGGCAGCTGACCATTCGCCAGTGCCTTGGCCACCAGACAGGATTGCCACCTGTCTTTCCGATCTATACCTATGGCAGTGATCCGGACCTTTTGCGCGCCTTTGTGTTGCAGCATGAATGGCCCCGTGGAGAGGCGGTGTACTCCTGCATAAATTTCATTCTGCTCGGCATCGGGCTCGAGCGGCTCGAAGGGTGCCGGATACGGGACATGGATCCGGGCTTTGGCTTCGCCTTTTCCGGAAAGGCACCCATCACGGCAGCGACCGAATATTGCAACTGGCGCGGCCGTGTGCTCGTCGGCGAGGTTCATGACGAGAATTGCTTCGCTCTTCAGGGCGCGGGCAATGCGGGCCTCTTCGGTACCGTGAGCTCCGTTCTGGACTTTGCACAAGACCTTCTCGACAAGGAAGCAGCTGGAGACAGTCATCCGCGCCTGTTGCGGACCCCGGTCGGGTCAACCCGTGGTCATGGCTGGGAATTGCCGCATCCGGACTGGTCAGGCGGCGGCCAATGCTCGGACCAGACCATCGGGCATACCGGGTTCACCGGAACAGGGCTCTGGATTGACTTCGCGGCGGGACATGCCTGGACCCTTCTGACCAACCGGGTGCATCCCAGCAGGTTCAGGCAGAGTGACATCATCCCGCTGCGACAGGCGGTTGCCAATGCAATCTATGGGAAGGACTGAACATGGAACCGATCTGGGCCGTGGGTCTGATGACCGGTACCGTCCTCGACGGCTATATAGACGTGGCCCTGTTGAAGACCGACGGTGAGACAATCACCGAGTTCGGTAGCTATGAGCTGGTCCCTTATCCGGACGAAACAAATCGTCTGCTTGAAAAGACGCTCGCCGAAGCGCGTGCGTGGGCCTTCGACGGGCCGGAACCGGACATCTTTGTCGAGGCGGAAGCGGCAATTTCCCGCGCCCAGGCAGATGCGGTGTGCAATGTGGTCGAAGCTGCCGGGCTCACCATGGCCGATATCGGCATCATCGGTTTTCACGGCCAGACAGTCCTTCATCGTGCCCCGATTCCCGGGCGTATCGGCGCAACGCGCCAACTGGGTGATGGCCGGTTGATGGCGCAACTTCTGGGCACGGATGTTGCCTATGATTTCCGCTCGGCCGATATTGCCGCCGGCGGACAGGGCGCACCCCTGTCAGCGATCTACCACAAGGCCCTTCTGGCCAGCGCGGGTTGCCCGAAAGACACTGCAGTGTTGAATCTCGGCGGCGTTGCCAATGTCACCTGGATCTCTGGTGACGGGCAGATTGCAGCCTTTGACACCGGTCCCGCCAACGCGCCGATCAACGATTTCGTTCGCTCCAGGGGAGCCGGGGATATGGACCGCGATGGCGCGAATGCACTCGCTGGAACCGTCGATGAGCCACGTTTGGCGGAGCGGCTGACGATACCTTATCTCAGTCAGCCCTATCCGAAATCGCTGGACCGTTTTGACTTTGGCTACGACTGGGTGGAAGACCTGTCCCTTGAAGATGGTGCCGCGACTTTGACTGCCTTTTCAGCCGCAGCCGTTGGTGCCGGTCTCGACACGCTGCCGACACGCCCGACCCGCCTGGTGGTCTGCGGCGGTGGGCGCTGGAACCCGGCGATGATGAAAATGCTTGAGACCTACGCGAAGGTCGAGGCCGTCGCAGCCGAAGATCACGGTTGGCGCTCGGACGCCGTCGAAGCAGAGTGCTTCGCTTTGCTCGCGGTAAGAACGCTGCGCGGGCTGCCGATTTCCTTTCCGACGACCACCGGTGTTGAGACGCCGCAATGCGGAGGACGGATTGTGCGTGCCAACCGGCCCGGTGACCCGATCCTGACGATCACCGACGCGCCGGTCGACCACTGGCAGACGATCCATGAGGATCTCTTCGCCTATAACGCTGCCTTCGTCGGAGAGCCGAACCGGTCCGAATTGCAGGTCATGCTGCACGACCAGAAGGGGCAGGTGATTGCCGGAGCTTTCGGCTTCACGATTTGGAACTATCTTTACATCCAGTGGCTCTGGGTTGCGGAAAAACATCGGAATCAGGGAATGGCAATTCGGCTTCTGGAAGCGGCCGAGAAACGCGCTCAGAAACGGGGCTGCACCGGCGCCTGGATCGATACATTCAGTGAATCGGGGCTCGCAGCCTATCGCAAGGCCGGTTACGAAGTTTTCGGTGAGCTACCGGATTTTGCCGCAGGGCAGGCGCGGATTTTCCTGCGAAAATCGCTTGAAGCGACAAACAAGGGCTGAAGCATATGGATAGATTGCGTATCAGGGGAGGCAACGTACTGCGCGGTGTGGTTGACATTTCCGGCGCAAAGAACGCTGCGTTGCCCCAGATCGCCGCCGCATTGCTGAATCCCAATCCGGTCGAGTTGACGAACTTGCCTGCCGTACGCGATGTCGACACGATGCTGACGCTGGCCTCCTTCCATAATGCCGAGGTGGACAAGGGCATCGGCCGCGTGGTGATCACCACGAAGGACCTGTCGCAGCAGGAAACCCCTTACGACACGGTGCGCCGCATGCGCGCGACTGTTCTGGTGCTGGCGCCGTTGCTTGCGCGCTGCGGTCACGCCAAGGTTTCTCTGCCTGGAGGATGTGCGATCGGCGCCCGGCCGGTGAATATGCACATTCACGCGCTTGAAATGCTCGGTGCTGAAATCGCACTTGAGCGCGGGACAATTGTCGCCTCCGCTCCGAATGGACTACGGGGCGCGCGGGTCGTGCTTCCCGGGCCTTCGGTTGGGGCGACTGCGGCAACGATGATGGCCGGTACCACGGCAAAGGGCGAGACAGAAATCCTGAATGCTGCCCGGGAGCCGGAGATTGCCGATCTGGCTGCATTTCTGCGCGCCATGGGTGCGCGTATCGAAGGAGAGGGGACGCACCGCATACTCGTCAGCGGCGATACGAGCTGGCGCGCTGCCCGGCACCATTGCATTCCTGACCGTATCGAAGCCGGCACCTATGCTGTTGCAGCTGCGATTACCGGCGGCGAGCTTGAATTGCTCAACGCCCGGTTGGAACATCTCGCGTCCGTCGTCCAGGTTCTTGAGACCATGGGGGTGGAGGTGTGGCCGAGTGATCGCGGCATGGTGGTTGCCCGTCGTGGCCCGCTCACCGGAGCGGACGTGACAACGGAGCCGTATCCAGGTTTCCCGACGGATCTTCAGGCGCAATTCATGGCCCTTGCGACCTGCGCGGAAGGTGCGTCTCTCATCCGGGAGACCGTGTTCGAAAACCGCTTCATGCATCTGCCCGAACTCTGCCGTCTGGGTGCCGAGATCAAGCTCCAGGGGCCAAGTGCGCTGATCCGTGGAAAAACGGAGTTGTTCGGAACAAGCGTCATGGCGACGGATCTGCGCGCTTCCGTTTCCCTTGTACTGGCCGGTCTCGCCGCGGAGGGGGAAACGGTTGTCAACCGGATCTACCATCTCGACCGGGGTTACGAGCAGCTTGATGACAAGCTCAGGCGCTGTGGTGCCGACATCGAGCGGTTGACGGCATGAAGGAGGGTCCCTTTTTCCTCGGTGTTGACGGCGGCGGAACGGGCTGCCGGGCGCGGATCGAAGACGCGGCAGGAAGGGTTCTCGGGCAGGGTCTTGCCGGGCCGGCGGCGACGCGGCTCGGAATCGAAAAGACATGGGATGCGATCATGGCGGCGAGCGCAGATGCCATGAGCGAGGCTGGTCTCGGACAAGAGGTTCTCGGACAGGTTCGGGTCGGCGTTGCACTTGCGGGTCTCAGCCGGAAAGGGGTACTGGAGGCCCTTTCGAACCATCCACATGAATTTGCGGGAATCGTTTTCGTCAATGACGGAATGGGCGCCTGTCTCGGAGCGCATTCCGGTGAAGACGGCGCGATTGTCATCGCCGGAACCGGTTCGGTGGGGATTGGACTCGTCGACAGGCAGGAACTCCGTGTTGGAGGTTATGGTTTCCCGATTTCCGACGAGGGAAGCGGTGCGTATCTGGGGCTGAACGCGGTGCGCGCGGCCTTGCGCGCCCATGATGGCCGGGAGGATAAGACGGCGCTACTTGCGGAAGTAATGAAAAAATTTTCGCACGATCCGATGGAGGTTGTCAGGTGGATGGACCAGGCGACAGCCACCGACTATGCCGTCTTCGCTCCCACGGTATTGCGCCATGCCGAGCAGGGCGATCCGGCAGCCCGGCAGATCGTTCAGGCTGCCGCTGGCGAGATAGACACCCTGGTGCGCGCACTGCTTGCACAGGGAGCCCCACGCGTTTCTCTTCTCGGTGGATTGGCAAGCCCTCTGGAGCCGTGGCTTGCCCATGATGTGCGCAGACGTTTGAAACCGGCAGACGGAGATGCGGTCTCAGGCACTATTCTCTTGGCACAGCGCTCTGCCGGGGAGTAGGACAAGACGTAAAGGAAACGTCTTGAACACCCTACTTGAAAGTCAGGACCTGGAAAGCTTGGTAGGTCCGTTGCAGGATCGGCCTGAGACCCAGGTCTTTTTGCATATAGTGAGGGCACATCAAGGGCAGCAGATACTGTCAAGCAATGCCTGAGCGATCTTCAGCCTTTTTCGCGACCTGCAAAGCTCATGCTGCTTCCACCTTCGGATCCCATGCATAGGGTGCAAAATTCTCATCGAGCGGCAGCTCCAGCAAGTTGGCGGTCATGTTGCTCAGTGTTTTGTTTGCGACGCCTATGATCACTTCCAGAGCCTGATCCGGGCTGTAACCGGCCATCAGAAAATCCGTGCGTTCTTTGGCGCAATTTCGGCCGCGTTCTGTTGTTAGTTTCCGGGCAAACCGCGCCAGGGCACCAAGACGATCATCATCAGGGTCCCGGCCATCGCGCATCGCGCGGACGTGGGCGTCTTTGAGACCCGCGTCAGCGGCAAATGCCGTGTGACCAGCAACGCAGTAACGGCACCTGTTGGCGACACTCACCGCAAGTTGGACCACTTCGCGTTCGGCGGGAGACAGGCTGCTGTCGCCAAATGCACCCGTCAGCCCGACAAATCCGTTCATTGCGCCGGGAAGGCTGCCATAGACGGCATAAACGTTGGGAACGAAACCGCGCGCTTGAGTGATAGCTTCAAAAATCGCACGTGATTTAAGGGCTGCTGTTTGGGCCGTGTGGATAGGTAGGTTCATGTGTTCTCTCCGGTTTGCAGACCCACGACTGGGCCGCCTGATGCAATGAGAGTTACCTGACCCTGACGAGACTGGATGCTTTACAAGTTGGAGCAAAACACTATACGGATTGGAGCGCCTTGCTACACTTTCTGGAGTAACCTTGATGTCGCACAGCTATGGCCAGTGGTGTCCAATCGCCAAATCGACCGAGATTCTGGGCGAAAAATGGACCATGCTGATTGTGCGCGAACTGTTGATGGGGAGCACGCGGTTCTCCGAACTCCAGCGAGGGTTGGGAGCAATTTCGCCCACGCTCTTGACGCGCAGATTGGTCACTTTGGAGGAGTATGACCTGGTGTACAAGCGTCGTATCCAGGGAGGCCGGGGTCACGAATACATACCGACCGCGAGCTGTCGGCAACTGCAGCCGATCTTGTTGGCACTGGGCAGCTGGGGCATGGAATGGTCGAAGGCATTCATGAGCGACGCGGATTACGATGTTGAACTGCTGATGCTGTATCTTCAGCGCAGCATCGTTCCCGACAATCTACCCGGCAACAAAACGGTTGTCCTGTTCCAGTTTACGGATTTCAACGAGCAACCAAAGTGGTGGATCACGGTTGAGGGTGACAGTGTTGATGTCTGCACCACCGATCCGGGCCTGGATGTTGACGTGTTTATCACAACCAGGGTTCGCGCGATGGCGGACGCGTGGTTGGGTCGCACAACCTACAAGGCGGCCAAGGCTTCTGGAGCGATGGAGATCACTGGGCCTACCGCTCTGACACGTAACATTTCAAGTTGGCTCTCCGATTGCATTTTTGCAAGTCTGCCGAATGCCGAGGAAATTTTGGCCACGCGTTAAGGCAATCGCAACGCGGCATGCGCCTTTGCCATAATGCTGTCTACAATGGCGCCGGTGGGGTCGACGCTGTTTACCAGACCAACGCTTTGGCCGGCCCACATTGACAGCGCCTCAATCTCGCCAGTCATCGTGTGGTGAGGGGTTGTAGATTGATAGGCCGTGATGGAGTTGCCACCTCGCTTGGCTATGATTTCACCGGATCGATGGCGTGTCTGGTTGTCGGGACGGCCTTCTTCAAGCCAGCGATCCGCTAACGCGTTGCGCAACACGCGATGTGCCGCATTTGACCATCCGACATTGTACAGGTCGGTTTCGTGAACTGTGTCCGAATGCTGGGCCGCAATGACATGCGCGATGTAATCAGCGTGCGCTGCACTTTCTGGCGTCGCCAGAAAACGGGTCCCCATGACAACACCGCTTGCCCCTAAACATAGTGCGGCCGCCAATCCGCGTCCGTCGGAGATACCACCTGCAGCCAACACGGGAACTGATCCCGCAGCATCTGCCACAGCGGGAAGCAGGGGCAATGTCGCGACTGTGCCTTTAACATGTCCGCCAGCCTCCCAACCTTGTGCGATCAACACATCTACGCCGGCCTCAACGGCACGTTTCGCCTCTTTGGAGGTTGAAACGGTCTGCATCACCAACGCCCCGTTTGCATGGACGTGCTCTACAAAGGGAGCAGCGTCCCCCCAAAAGAAATGAACTGCATTGGGGCGATGTGACAGGCAATACTCCAGCCGCGCGTCCTGGGGCATGTCCAGGCAAAGATTGACGGCAAATGGTGCGTCAGTCTTTGCGCGCAGGTTTGCCAGTTCGGTGTCAATGGTCTCCTTGCTGCTCCAGGAGCAAGGCATGATTGGATACCCGCCTGCGTTTCCAACGGCGGCGGCCAGATCGCTTTCCACGGCTCCTGCCATTGGGGCGAGCACGATGGGATGATCTACTCCGACCATTCTGGTGAACGGCGTTGGGATGGCCGGACGGATTGTCTTCGTACCCATGATCGATTTCCTTCAGGCAGCGCGCTTGGTTCGATTTGCAACAAGATGATCGGCAAGAGCCTGGGCGTCGCCACCCACGCCATCGATCAGCGCGGACTTCCGGCGTCGCATGAAGGGTAGCCCCAGCACATAAAGACCGGGTGCGACCACGCCCTGGTCGTGGATCAGGGTGTCCTTCTGATCAAACACGGGAAGCTTCAACCAGCTGAAATCCGGAGAATATCCCGTTGCCCAAACTATGGTGCGGAATGCACCATTGTTCAGGTCGGCCGTCAGGTGCGGTGAACTGGGAAAACATGTCGGAGGAAGTCGCCGCGGGACTTGCAGATCAGGGAGGTTTACGCACATGGCCCAATCGTCGAAGTGTTCAAGGAGCCGCCCGATTTTCAGATCCGACATGGCGCAATGATTGGCCAGAGAGCCAGAAAATTGGGCCTTTCCGTGCCGAATGCCAACCAGTCTGCCGGTGATGGCTACTCCCATGGCTTGAAGCGTATTCAGATCGATCGCATCCAACCCCGCGTCGCCCATCAGCTGGAAGGACGGTACGCGACGCGCGCGGGCAATATCGTCTACATCCTTGACGGCTGCATCCAGGACACCGGTGCGATCCAGCCACCACTGTATGTCCCGCCCGCGATAGTGACGCGGCGCGCGAATATGTTCACCCACCGCAAGGGTCACGGAATGCCCGGTCGTGCTGAGCTCAGCTGCAATCTGCACACCGCTTGCTGAGGCTCCGACAACCAAAACACCGCCCTGTGCAACCTGGTTAGGCGATTTGTAGGTAGCGAGAGAGAGTTGCGCGATACTTGTCGGAACGGCGTTGGCTATCTGCGGCAGTCTTGGTTGCGCGCAGGCTCCGCTTGCGACGACGACATTGTCACAAATCCAGTCGCCCCTGCTGGTGCAGACCAAATAGCTGTTCCCGTCCGGGGTTACGGAACTAACGGTCGTGTGTTCTTCCACGGGCGCGGCAATCACATGAGCATAATCACGCAGGTAATCCGTGATTTGCGGCATGTTCATGAATCCATCCGGATCCGGTCCTCGGTAGCTGAAACCCGGCAACCGGGACTGCCAATTTGGGGTGAGCAGGCGCAAACTGTCCCATCTGTCTTTTACCCAGGATTGTGCTATCTCGCCCCGTTCCAGCACGACATGGGTGACGGAACGGTCCGAGAGACATTTGCTCATTGCGAGCCCGGCTTGCCCGGCGCCAATGATGACGGTCGAAATACATCGCATGACACTCGCTCCCTGTTTCCATCGGGTTTCTAAGCAACGACAACATGCACGTTGGTGGGGTTGGTCATCAGATCAAAAACAGTCGATCTTTTCTGCGACTGAGCGACCAAAGCACGGATATCGTCATCGCTCGCATCCGCGTCGATGTTAAACGTCACACGGACGGCGCTGAAGCCGTTGCGAATGTCGGGATCCATGCCCAGAATACCACGCATGTCCATATCGCCTTCGACAACGGCCTGAACTTTGCGCAACTGGATGCCACGATGCTGTGCAACGGCAGCTATGCCGCCGGTCAGGCAGCTTGCCAATGCGGATAACGCGATTTCCGGGGGTGTTGGTGCTCTGTCAGTGGCCGAAAACACCGCCGGGTGATCAGAACTGATGACGAAGGTTTGCTTGCGGATGTGTTCTTCACCCAGGCCGAAATAGCCGTTGATTGTGTTGCGGCTCTCGCTGCCATCAACCCAGTCGCAGTTGCTACGGAATGTAAAAGACGCTGCTTGCGGCATCTCTGCAAATACACCCCGCGCACCAATCAGCGCTTCGGTGTTTACGCCGTTTGAAACTGGCTTGTCTTGTGTAGAAGTTGTCATCGTAAGATCCTTTCAGAAGTGTCTTGAGCTGGGATTGATCAGCTCCATGACGCGTCTTCTAAGGACTGAACGAACCACGAGATACTTCTCGGACGAAAGCAATCCACTACACAAATGATAGTAATCACCGAGCTGACATTCAGCGCCGCGAATTGAAGATCCGCAATGTCCCGCATCTCGGTCATCTGGATAAAGAGCAACAAAAGTCAGCTTTGGGCATCCTTGCGACGCCGCAACCTATCGGACTTGAAGATGTCCTTTCGACAAACCATTGCGCCGCAATTACCAGAAGGGAGCTTTTGAATTGCGACCAATTTTGCTATCCAGCGGGTGCGTCGTGTGTTCTCCAGAAGATCACTTCGCCGCGAAAGACAGACAATTTTGTCCGACCTGGACCTTGCCCGTGCAATTCCGGTTCCTTGAAAACAAGAAAAATGAAAAAATATCAAGAACATAAGATCGCCGTTGCGCCCATGATGGAATGGACTGACAGGCACTGCCGTGCGTTTCACCGTCAGTTGTCGCGACATGCGTTGCTCTATACGGAGATGGTTACGACAGGGGCGGTCATTCATGGTGACCGGGATCATCTGCTCGGGTTTTCCGGTCTGGAGCATCCGATTGCATGTCAACTGGGCGGTTCAGACCCGGTGGAGATGGCCGAGTCGGCTCGGATCGTTGCCGAATACGGCTATGGTGAAGTCAACATCAATGTTGGCTGTCCGTCCGACCGCGTGCAGTCCGGGCGATTCGGTGCCTGTCTCATGCTGGAGCCGGAACTCGTCGCTTCCTGCGTTTCGGCCATGAAGGATGCTGTCGAGATACCGGTGACCGTCAAGTGCAGGATCGGTGTGGACGACCAGGATCCCGAAACGGCTCTCGACCGCATGGCCGAGTTGGTATTCGAGGCCGGTGCGGATGCGCTCTGGGTACATGCCCGCAAGGCCTGGCTAAAGGGACTGAGCCCAAAGGAAAACCGTGATATTCCTCCCCTTGATTATGATCGTGTCCTGCGCCTGAAAAATCGGTTTCCTGAAATGTTCATCGGGCTGAACGGCGGACTGCAAACGCTCGACCAGTCGGAGCCATTTCTTGACACGCTGGACGGTTTGATGTTCGGCCGCGCTGCATATCACACACCGCAGATGCTGGGAGAAGTCGACCGCCGTTTTTATGGAGGCACGACAGGGGACGTCTCACCTTGGGATGCGGTGCGGGCTCACAGGAACTATCTGGAAGAACAGCTTGGCAAGGGTGTCAAGCTTGCACGTATGACCCGGCATATGCTCGGCCTGTTTCACGGACGTCCCGGAGCACGGTCATGGCGGCGGATCCTGACGGTCGAGGCAATCAAGCCCGGTGCCGGACTGGAGGTCGTTGACAGGGCCCTGGCCGCAGTCAGCCCGACGGATCTTGATGTGGAAGCCGCTGAATAGCGGGAAATTTTCCGTTTGTTCTAAGGAGTCATGATCAGTCGGTCACCTTCGATCCGCCAACTCTGCAGCCGGTCGAGGGCGGTGAGGCCGAACAGGCTGCCGCTCAGCGAGCCCTCGCGTGCGACGAAACCGCGGATGTTATTGAATGAATGGTCTCCCACGGTGATCGTGTCGATGCGGATCGGTGCCACAAGTGTCCGGCCGTTTGCGGTCGAGACAGGTACGGTGAACGACAGGTCTTCCGGATGAAAACCTGCCCGTTGGGCGTCGCCGTATGTCAGGACAACGGCGCTGGCACCGGTATCGAGCAGAAAATGGGTTTGCGCACCGTTGACACGGCCATCAAGTACAAAATGACCGGTTGCGTCGCGCACGATCAGGATCGAACCGTCAGGTTGGGTGACGGCGAGTCCGGGGGCCAGTGCGCCGAGTACACGGTATCCGGCCTGAACCAGATCGGTGCGGTAGGTGTAGCCGACGACAAGCAGGGCGCACAGACCGCCCCAGAATAGCGTCCCTTGCACGATTTCTCGGATTTTCGGTTGACCGAAAATGAAACTGGCAAGAAAGACGAACGCCAACGCTGAAAGCGCAACGAGACGCGGTCCACTGTCGTCGAAATTGATGTTTTCCGGATCTGACGGATTGCCGAAAAAGGCCAGAAAGATCATGACGCCGCAGATAATGATCAATGCGGCGACCACCAGGCCCCGGATCTGTCTGGGGCCACCCATCAGTCGCTGCCTTCGGCAGCCTCGGGCAGGCGGCGGTTGGGGATTTGCGACAGGATTTCCTTGCGTTGTTTTTCGCTGAAACCCGTCCAGCCGGCGATTTCATCGAGAGACCGGAGGCAGCCGGCGCAAAGGCCGGATTCCTGATCGATCTGGCAGAATTTTATACAAGGCGAATTCATGAAGCGGATATGGCGACAGATTGTGGCTTTGCCAAGACTGGAAAGCGGCTGGAAAGAACCCAGATACGGCGTCAGCCGCCGCCACCATAGGTAAAGGGCGCGGTTATGATGTTCACCGGCAAAGCAACCGTGTTGCCGACGAACGTTCCCAGGTTATCGCCGAGCGTCGCCCCGCGTCCGGCGTCGGTGGCAGAACGAAGTCCCGATTGTCCGAGGGTTTTGCGGAATTCCGGACTGAGTTGTGCCAGCTGTGCAAATTTCGAGTGATTTGCAGAATCCAGCGAATCGAGTTGTGTCACATCGATCACGATTGCGCCAAGTTCGGCAAGTTCCTCATCATTGGAATAGGCGCCGACACGCTCTTTGCCACCGGCTATCGCCCGGGAGATGCGGAGCGCCTTGTCGTCCCGGGACACTACGACAACATACGGATTGGCCGGGGTGCCGAGTTTCTTCAGTTGGGCCTTGAAGAGATCGATGTCGATATCGGGCGCTGCGAGTATGACGACATCGACTTTGCCCTCAAGAGCTTTTCTTTGCGCCGGAGACGACTGTATTGCGGTTTCCATCAGCAGCCAGTTGCCCATGGAATGCGCCAGGATGGTGATTTTTTCTGCCTTGGAGTTTGCAAGCTGTAGCATCGTCTGCGCCAGGGCCTGTCGGGCGATGGCGGCGCTGTTCAGATCATAGACATAGTCCTGCAACTTGCCGCGAGACGCCCAGGTGAACAGAACCGGCACGGCTTCGATGTTTCCGTCATGCACGACCTGAACAAACCGGTAAAGCGCCTCCGGAAACAATGTGTTATAGCCGTGAATGAACAGGAAGACCTCTCGCTTGCCCTTCGGCAATCTCGAAAGCCTGGTGTTGATTTCCCTGGTGAAGGCGTCCTTGTCGGCAATGTATCCGGCATTGCGCGCCACAAAATCCGTATCCGGGTTGCCGGGCAAGCTGTCAGGCCATTCGACCTGGCTTAGCTCGTGGCTCGGCGGCACGGAGATTGTTGCCTGCGCGTAGTTGACCTGCTCGCCTCGTTCACCGTTGAAATATGTGTCGGGACGACTGTCGCGTTCTCGCGTCGTAACAACAAGGATCTCGTGGGTCTTGGCCCCCTGCGCCGGGACTTCCGTAAGTGCAAGCGCGCCGACTTCAGGCCTGCTTCCACAGGCGGACAGACAAAACAAGACTGCAATCAGAACCACAATCCTGTTTGTCCAGGACCATGTTTCGATCGGATTGCCGAGAAATTCGTTTTTCATGACGTGTAGCTGCCTGCACCGCACTTTCTCAGTGCACCATAAGCATCCCGGTGAGGAATCCAAGTCCGCAGATTTGCTGAATAGCGCCCAATACGTCGCCTGTGACGCCGCCGATTTTCTGCACCGACAGGCGTCCGGTGCCAAAAGCCGCCGCTGCAGCAACCAGAACGCCGACCAGAAGAGCCGGCACAGTCAGGATCAATGCCGCGGGAATGAGCAGTGGAATAGTTAAAAACACGGCCTGCAACGCAGATTCGCCGCCGGGTTTGCCATATCTGGCCGCCAGGCCGTCCAGGCGGGCAAGAGGTCTTTCGTACCACTGCCAGACAAGCATGGTCCGGCTGATGGCTTCCGAAGCAAGAAAGAGCAGCGCAGCGTCTGCGGGGCTGAACTTTTGCCATAATGATGCGAGGAGAAAAATGCGCAGGACAACGGTCAGCACAAGGGCAAGGGCACCGAATGCTCCGATCCTGCTGTCCTTCATGATGTCCAGACGCCGTTGCCGCGTTGTGCCGCCGAAAAACCCGTCCGCGACATCGCTCATTCCATCTTCGTGCAGGGCACCGGTGGTTGCGCAGAGCAGAGCTATCGCGATGGTAGCTACCACGAGCCCCGGTAGATGCGTATAGGCGAGAAACATGCCCAGACCGGCGGCCGGGAGTGCAACGGCAACACCGGCCAGGGGCGCGGCCCGCGCGATCCGGGAAAAGTCGGGTGGCGATGAAGGGTCGTCGGCAGAATTGACCTGCGGCAGTGGGAGGCGGGAAAAGAATCGCACGCACGCGGCGGTGTCTGCTGCAAGCTTGGAAAAAGCACCTGTCATCCCGTTCGACCTGTTTTTGGTATTGTTGGAACCGCGGTTCTCCCGAGAATTGGAAGTTTGGTCGGTTTCGGGGTTCATCAGGCCGGTCCTGTGCTTGAGTTTTTTCAAGGCGTCGTTATAGATCAGCCGCCTGACAGCACCAAGTATCGGATCATTGACCTTCAAACAGACCGGGAAAAAAACAATATGTCCCTTTCCGAAACCGCGCTTCCTTTCGATGATATCCGCAACCTGGTGAAGTCCATGCCGGGACCGGACGAAGAAGCGCTGCACAAGGTCCGGGAGCGGGACAGCCAATTGACAAAACCTGCCGGTTCGCTGGGTCGCCTGGAAGAGCTTGCCGAATGGCTGGCGGCCTGGTCTGGCAAGGCGCCTCCCAAGGTCACCCGGCCCATGGTCGCAATCTTTGCCTCTGCGCATGGAGTTGCCGACGAAGGGGTTTCGGCTTTCCCGAGCGCCGTCAACAAGCAGATGGTCGAGAATTTTGCTGCCGGGGGTGCCGCCATCAATCAGCTTTGCCGCGTGAATGACATCGGCCTGAAGGTTTTTGATCTGGCGGTAGACATGCCGACGCCCAGCATCACGCGCGAAGATGCAATGGACGAAGCAAATTGCGCGGCGACGATGGCTTATGGCATGGAGGCACTTGCCGGAGGCATTGATCTCATTTGTCTCGGAGAAATGGGCATCGGCAACACCACTGTTGCAGCAGCCGTTTTTCATGGGCTTTTCGGTGGTGAAGCTTCGGACTGGATCGGGCGCGGAACCGGGGTCGATGATGAAGGCCTTGCCAGAAAACGGGCGGCAGTAGAAACGGCCGTCGTTCGGCTCAATGGCGAAAAAGATCCGCTTGAAATCCTTCGCAGGGTTGGTGGCCGGGAGATTGCCGCCATGGCCGGTCTTATCATCGCTGCGCGTTTGCAACGTGTACCGGTGATCATCGACGGCTTCGTCACAACGGCGGCCGCCGCGGTTGTGTACGCGATGGACCCTGCCGGACTGGATCATTGCGTGTTTGCGCATGTCTCCGCGGAACACGCACATGCCAGGGTGCTCGAGCATATGGAAAAGGATGCGCTGTTCGATTTCGGCATGCGACTGGGAGAAGGATCTGGTGCGGCGCTTGCGGCAGGAATAGTCAAGGCTTCCGCGGAAATGCATTCCGGAATGGCGACATTTGCAGACGCAGGTGTCTCTGCAAAGTCCTGAACTCAACCAGAATTTGCCGTTCTCAGACGTGCGTCCAGGCTGCCGGGCGCAACGGACTTGTCGTCTGCTGGGTAATTCATGTTTCGTGAAGGAGGCAGACAGACCGTTACCTCTGTACCTTCGCCCAGCTGCGACTTAATCTTGAACGTGCCGTCATGCATGCTGATAAGGGCCTGCACGATGGAAAGCCCGAGGCCCGTACCAGGTTCCGCGCTCTTGATCGCATGTGATCCCTGGCCGAAAGCTTCCAGAACGGTGGGAATTTCCTCCTCCGGAATTCCGGGGCCGTTGTCCCGGACAGACACATACTGCCCGCCGTCGCTTGTAGGACCCAGGTTGACGCGAACTTCACCGCCGATTGGTGTGAACTTGACCGCGTTGGACATGAGGTTGAGCACGACCTGCCGCAGAGCGCGTTCATCGGCCCACACACGCGGAAGATCCGACTGATGCGCGTGATGCAGCACGATCGACTTTGCTTTGGCGCGAACCTTCATCATGGTGCCGCACTCGGCAACCACGTCCTCAAGCAAAATTGGTTCTTCATGCAGCTCGTGGCGTCCCGCCTCGATCCTGGACAGGTCGAGAATTTCGTTGATGAGATTGAGCAGATGTTCACCCGAGCCGTGGATGTCTTCCGCATAGGCGCGGTAGGTCTTGTTTGCCATTGAACCCAGGACCTCGTCCTTCATGATCTCCGAAAACCCGAGAATGGCGTTGAGCGGAGTGCGCAGTTCGTGGCTCATCGTTGCAAGGAAGCGGGATTTGGCAAGGTTTGCGGCTTCTGCACGCCTGCGCGCCTCGTCGGACATTGAATTCGCGGTTTCGAGTTCGGCAATCAGGTGATCCTTGTCAGCCCGATACTCCAGCATCGTGTTTGCGTTCTTGAGAAGCTGATTGCCGAGGATCAGGAAAAACCCCTGTGCACCAATAGCCATCGCTGCCAACGTGTAGTGAACCGCACTGGATTGCTGCAAAAAGCTGAAAGTGACAAAAAAGGTGATCGGCAGCGTGCTTGCCAGAAGGCACTTCGGCAAGTTGGCGGATTGCATCGTGTTCATGGCAATCACGATCAACAAAGCCGCGAAATGGAAGATGACCAGGCCTTCACCTGCGCCGCTTGCAACCGGCATCAGGAAGAAAAGGGCCCAGCTGCATCCGTAGATCAGGTCACCAATGATAAATCGACGGCTCCAGACAATCCGGACTTTCTGGTCAGATGGCGCCTTTTCGTAAGAGTGACTGATAACCACCATCAGAAAGTGGGTGCAGATAGTAATGAGGAACCAGGCTCCCATGAACTGCGGGCTCACCCACAGGGAAGATATGGCAGCCACGATCAATGCCAGCAGGGGCGCAGCAAAAGCCGCATTGATGCGTGTGTCCGCAAACAGGTGCTGGCGCTCGTGTTCGAATGTGGAGTGACGGCTTTCAGGCGCTCCCAGGCGGCTGCGAATATCTCTGACCGAACGGGCCATCTCCCGTCGCCGGAGAGCGCGTTGCCTGTTGATAGCCAGCGTGTCGCTGCCGTTTGCTGACGCTTGGGACTTCATGTGACGCCCGGACGGTGTTGATTTCGTTATTGTGATACTGCTTGTTTTCCAAGACTGACTCATCATTCCTTAAGATCGTCCTCAAGATCGTGGTAAGAAATGTGTTAATCAGCTGTATCAAGGTGCAACTCTTTGTCTTCCAAGCAGAATTCGCCAGGACTGGACCAGCTCGCCGCAGGCATTCGTGCCTGCCGGAAATGTATTGAAAATCCGGATGGAAAGCCGCTGCCGCACGCGCCGCGACCAGTGCTGCAGATATCTTCATCGGCACGGTTGTGCATCTGCGGTCAGGCACCGGGTACGCGGGTGCATCAAAGCGGCAGACCATTCACCGATCCTTCCGGCGACAGGTTGCGCAGCTGGATGGGGATTGGCGAAGAGACGTTCTACAATCCCGACCGTCTCGCGATCGTGCCAATGGGTTTCTGCTTCCCGGGCCTGGATTCCAAGGGAGGGGATCTGCCGCCGCGCAGGGAATGCAGGAAGCTCTGGCACGATGAACTTTTTGCAGAGATGCCTCAGATCGAACTGGTACTGGTGATCGGGCAATATGCTCAAGCCTACCACCTTGGGAGTGAGCGCAAGAAAAGCCTTACGGAAACCGTGGTGAATTGGCAGGCTTATTTCGAGGCAAACCGGCAACCGGGCAAGCCAGCCGTAATCCCGTTGCCGCATCCTTCCTGGCGCAACAATGGCTGGCTGAGGAAAAATCCATGGTTTGAAAGCGATCTGCTTCCTGTGCTGCAAGAAGAGGTTTCGCGGTTGACTTGAAATCGTTGCGGTTGCGAAAGTGAGATTTTCGAAAAAAATTCTCATTTGAGGAGGAATTGACAGGTAAGTTGAAAAACCGTTACGAGTTCAGCCTGTGAATTGAAATTTTTTCCTGCCGAGTGGTTTGATCTCATTCTGGAAATATCACTCGCGACGCTGGAAGCAGAAACCATGATTGATCGCATCGACCGACGAATACTGTCCATCCTCCAGGAAGACTGCACCGTACCTGTTGCGGAAATCGGGCGACGGGTCGGCTTGTCGACGACACCTTGCTGGCGCCGGATCCAGAAGATGGAAGAAGATGGCGTCATAACCGCACGTGTCGCGCTGCTGGAGCCCGCCAAGGTGAATGCGAAGGTGACGGCATTTGTGGCAATCACGACGAGCCAGCATTCCGAAGACTGGTTGAAGAAATTTGCCGACGTCATTCGGGAGTTTCCCGAAGTCGTCGAGTTCTACCGGATGGCCGGGCAGGTCGACTACCTGTTGCGGGTCGCGGTTCCCGATATCGAAGCCTACGACGCGTTCTACAAGAAGCTTGTTTCAAAGATTGATATTTCGGATGTCTCAACGACATTCGCCATGGAGCAGATCAAGAACACAACTGCGCTGCCATTGTCCTACGTGGCTACGGAAAAACCCCGCACAGGGTCGTGAGATTGTATTCCGTCTTCGGAACACAAGTGAATTCTGGCTCACAGCTTTACCGCGATTTCCAAAAGAAACCTGCCGGTCGTACGGTGTGAACGGGGCATTAAGCACGCGGATTAACGGCAATTTCATTTCGCCTGCGTACTACGGAACCAGCAAACATTCACAAGGATGAGGCTGGAATTGGTTTCCGACGGGCATGAGGCATTTGCAGCGGGTTTCGCGCGGGTTTTGAAACTGCGTGCAAGGGTGCTTGACCTTCTGAAAGCTGACGATCTGAACGCCAGATTTGGAGGTCCGTTTTTTGCCTTCATGCTGATAGCAGCCTCGGTGTTTCTGGCATCTTCCTGGGTTCAGACCGACTTTGGTGGGCTTTTTGACTTCCACGCGGATTTGTCGCTTGTACAGCGCGAGGATTTCGTTGCGTTTTACCGGGCAGGTGAGCTCGCCCTGAGTGGTCAGGCTGCCGATGCCTATGATCCGGCCATCTTCAGCGAGAGATTTTCGGAAAAGAACGAAAATCTTCTTTTCTTGAATCCACCCCATGCATTGCTCTTGTTTGAGCCACTGGCCTATTTCAGTTATCCCGTTGCAAAGTTGATCGGGATGGCGGTCTTTTCCGCCTGCTTTTTCGGGATGATCCATCTCGTCAGACCAGGTCTTGCGGCATGGCCCTACGTCTTCATGTTGTTGTCTCCGGGAGCCTATTACGCGTTTCAGCTTCTGCAGCTATCGCCGTTGATAACGTTCCTGTTGTTGTTTGCGATGTTGCACAGCCGTGATCGACCGGTCCTGAGCGGCCTGGCACTCGCGCTGGTGACAATCAAACCGCAATATGGCCTGTTGCTTCCTGTGTTCCTTGCGGCCAATCGTGACTGGCGCACGATTTTTTATGCTGCTCTTGGAACCGCAACACTGACCAGTCTTTCTGTCGGCGTCTACGGCTTGGGGCTCTGGGAAACTTTCTTGGCGTCGATGCGGGACGGGGCGCATTCCTTCCAGTTTTCGGCAAACCACGGCATGATGTCGACGATCGGCAGTTCCTTCGGCAAGTGGGGGGCTTCTGCTGAAATACGAATGGCAACGCAAGTCCTGTCGATCGTGTTGGCGGCCTTTACGGTCTGGTTCTCCGTTCGGTTGCTTCCGCGGCAAAGAGCCGTTGCCGTTTCACTGTTCGCCATTGCCCTGGCCGCGCCATCATTCATGTTCTACGACTGGCTCTTTTATTCCGTCGCGTTGATCTTGGTGGTGAAAGAAGTACCCAGGTGGCCCTTGATGCTCCAGGCATCGGCCGCATTGCTTTGGATATCGCCAACCGTTCACGACGTGCTTCTGACCCGGGACTGGCTGATTTCCATGATCTTTTCAAGCCTCGTGCCACTTGTCGCATTTATTGTCTTGTGCCAGGTGCTGGCCCTGTTCATGAAAAACAAACAGCCTCAATCCGGCTTTGATCCGGAGGACGATTTCCGCTTGCGCGCGTCTGGGCAATCGGCTGCGTGAAATTGTCTTCGACTAAACTTCGGGCAGCGGATGCCTTGCAAAGAACCGTGCTGTTTCAGCGTCCGTAACCGGCTGCCCGGCGAAGATCTCCGCATAAAGCAGCATGCGTTGGCGACGGGGTTCGAGCGGTTCTGCCGGGCCGTCCTTCTTCATCGAAATGTAGCCGATCTGTGTCTGGTAAACCGTATTTGCCCTGACACTAGCGTGTTCGGGGTTGAAGCCGAAGCGCTCGAACATCGCCTGCAAGACGTCGACACGAATTTGGTCTGCTTCTTCAAGCATCTGCGCAAGCCGGGTATCAGAATGCGCCCAGTTCCTGACAGCGAATTCGAGGCGGGAATCAAACAAGTCCGGCATCAGCCAGAGATCGAATACGTTCAATATCGCTTCGGTGATTGTCTCCGAATATGCCTCGGTGCGTTTGATCAGGTTGCCTGTGTTCTTGGATTTCCACAAACCAATCAGCGCTTCGAGCAGGTCGCCCCGGTCAGAAAAGTGGCCGTAGAAACTTGTTCGTGACAGGCCCAGCCGTTCAGCCAGAGGCATGACTTTTACCGCATCGATGCCGTTGTCGAGCAATGCCTCGTAAGCTGCCAGCATCCAGATCTCGCGCGTACCGCGCCAACCACTGGACTTTTCTATCAAAGGTTCGCTCATGGCGGTTAGATAACAGCAGACATGACCGGATACAACAAAAATTGACATGAGTGTCTTTAAAAGCGACATAGATGTCGTTTTTACGCCTTTTCACCCGTAGCCGATGCGATTTAAGTTCGCCAGCCGTCGTGGCTTGGTCGCGGCAGGACGCGAATTGAGGGAAACACATGTCCAGGGATCCGCTGCTACAGCCATATCAGCTGAAGAATCTGACGCTGAAAAACAGGATCATGATCACGTCGCATGAGCCGGCATATCCTGAAGACGGCATGCCGAAAGACCGCTACCGGGCCTATCATGAAGTGCGCGCAAAGGCGGGTGTTGCGCTGACCATGACAGCAGGCTCCGCCGCGGTTTCGAGAAACTCACCACCTGTGTTCAACAACATCCTTGCCTACAAGGACGAGGTCGTGCCCTGGGTGAGACGCCTGACGGATGCCTGCCACGATCACGGTTGTGCCGTGATGATCCAACTCACCCATCTTGGGCGCCGAACCCATTGGAACAAGGGTGACTGGCTCCCCGCGGTCGCGCCAAGCCACGAGCGCGAGGCAGCGCATCGCGCCTTTCCCAAACAGGTCGAGGACTGGGACATTGTTCGGATAATCCAGGATTATGCCGATGCCGCAGAGCGGATGAAGGAAGGCGGTATGGATGGCATCGAACTGCAGGCCTACGGGCATTTGATGGACCAGTTCTGGTCGCCGGTGACAAACTCCCTGGAGGAGCCCTACGGTGGATCGCTGGAAAACCGGATGCGGTTCTCGTTCGAAGTTATAGACGCGATACGCAAGCGCGTCGGGGACGATTTCATCCTTGGCATTCGATATACGGCAGACGAAGACCTGCAAGGCGGCATCACGCCGGAAGAGGGGCTTCAGATTTCACATCGGTTGAAGGAAACCGGTCAGATAGATTTCCTCAACGTGATACGCGGCCATATTGATACCGATCCGGGTTTGACAGACGTGATTCCCGTTCAGGGTATGCGCAATGCGCCCCATCTGGATTTTGCAGGCAGGGTGCGCAGGGAAGTGGGGTTGCCGACTTTCCACGCTGCCAAGATCCCGGATGTGGCAACTGCGCGCCATGCGATTGCAGAAGGTCTCCTGGACATGGTGGGTATGACCCGGGCCCATATGGCCGATCCGATGATTGTGCGGAAGATAAAAGAAAAACGGGAAGGGGACATACGACCCTGCGTTGGCGCAACCTATTGCCTGGACAGGATTTACCAGGCCGGGGACGCGCTGTGTATCCACAATCCTGCGACCGGCCGGGAACTGACAATGCCGCACGAGATTGCGCCTGCGGACGTGAGCAGGAAAGTCGTCGTGGTTGGCGCCGGACCGGCCGGCATGGAGGCGGCCCGCGTTGCTGCAGAGCGCGGTCATGAAGTGACCGTCTTTGAAGCAGCACCTGACGCTGGAGGTCAGATCCGTCTGACCGCCCGGTCCGAGCGGCGCCGGGAGATGATATCCATCATCGAGTGGCGCATGGAGCAGTGTCTTGCACGTGGTGTGAAGTTCAATTTCAACACGTTTGCCGAAGCGGAAGATGTCTTGGCGGAGTGTCCTGACGTCGCGATCATTGCGACCGGCGGCATGCCGCATACCGACGTGCTGTCGGAGGGCAATGATCTTGTCGCGTCTTCCTGGGATATCATAGCCGGCGACGTGAAATCGGGCAGGCGTGTCCTTGTCTATGACGATGCGGGCGACCATGCGGCATTGCAGGCCGCCGAGTTGATCGCGGCGTCAGGAGCGCATGTCGAGATCATGACGCCGGACAGGTCTTTCGCCCCCGATGTCATGGCGATGAATCTGGTTCCGTACATGCGCGCCCTTCAGGACAAGGACGTCCGTTTCACGGTGACCTATCGACTGAAGGCCGCCAGACGGTCCGGAAACATGATCACAGCTGTCATCGGGACAGACTATTCAGCTTTCACCGAAGAGCGCGAATTCGATCAGATCGTGATCAACCATGGCACCATTCCCCTGGATGAACTCTATTTCGATCTTAAGCCTCGCTCGAAAAATCTTGGGTTTGTAAAGCAGGAAGCTCTTGTTTTCGGTCAACCGCAGCCGTTGGACGCCAACCCGAAAGGTGAATTTGCGCTGTACCGGATCGGCGACGCTGTTTCGGCGCGCAACACACACGCCGCCATTTACGACGCGCTGCGGCTTGTGAAGGACATCTGAGTTCAGCTGCCCGGTGAAATTCTTGGGCAGCGTCTCACTTGAATAAGACAATGCCGTTTTTGCGCTACGGCTTGTGACCGCTGCAAGCCTAATTTCATCTCAACGACGGGCCGGCCAGACCGGCAGGATCAGGACATACCGAAATGAACAGCGACGCGGACATTCTCTCACTGTTGATGAGACGCCGGGCAGGGTACTCGCTGCCACAGGCCTTTTATTGCGACGAGGATGTGTTTCAGGCCGATCTGAAGCATATCTGGCAGCAAGAATGGATTTTTGCGGTCCCAAGCGCGGAATTGCCGAAGTCCGGAAACTACGTGACGCTCCAGATCGGAGCGTACTCAGTGATCATTGTACGCGGGGTCGACGGCGCGATTCGCGCATTCCACAATTCCTGCCGTCACCGCGGGAGCCGGATCTGTGCGGCCGCCAAGGGCTCCGCACCCAAGCTTGTCTGCCCTTATCACCAGTGGACTTATGAACTGGACGGCAAGTTGCTGTGGGCGCGTGAAATGGGGCCGGACTTCAATCCGCAGGAGCATGGACTGAAATCCGTTCATTGTACCGATGTCTCAGGCATGGTTTTCATCTGTCTCGCCGACCGGGCTCCGGACCTTGGCGGGCTTCAAAAACAGGCTGCTCGCTACCTGGGTCCTCACGATCTCGGCAACCTGAAAGTTGCGCACCAGTCAACGATCGTTGAAAAGGGTAACTGGAAGCTGGTTCTGGAAAACAACCGGGAGTGCTATCACTGCTCCGGGTCGCATCCATCGCTTTGCCGTACTTTTCCTGATGATCCGAATCTGGTCGGTGCAGACGATGCATCAACGTCGAATGTCGGTAAAACCCATGTGGATCGTTGCGAAGGTTCAGGCCTTCCCGCGAAATATCTGATCTCACCGGACGAACAATGGCGTTTCGTGCGTATTCCGTTCCTGGGCGAGGCCGTAAGCTATACGATGGACGGAAAGGCAGCAGTGTCCAGGCGGATCGGCACGGTTCCCTTCGACAACGCCGGAACCTGCCTCTATTTCCATTATCCAAATACCTGGAACCATTTCCTGTCGGATCATGTGCTGACCTTCAGGGTGTTGCCGATCGGTCCGATGGAATCCGAGGTGACGACAACCTGGCTTGTACACAAGGATGCCGAAGAGGGTGTCGACTATGATCTCGACCGGTTGACCGAGGTCTGGATGCACACGAATGACGAGGACCGGCAGATCATTGAAGAGAACCAGATCGGCATCCGGTCTCCGGCCTACGAGCCCGGGCCCTATTCTCCCGTCCAGGAAAGTGGCGTCATCCAGTTCATCGACTGGTACGCGCAAAACCTCGAAGCGGCCCTGATTGGCCGCTTCCGTGTAGCGGCGGAGTAGATCGATGATACCGATGCCGGGGCGCGACACGCCGGTCTGGAACGACAGCGAGCTTCTGGAATGCGTGATGGTGGTGCCCGAAGCCCCCAACGTGAAGACATTTTCCTTCCGGCCGCCTTCTGGCGCAACCTTCGTTTACCGGGCAGGGCAGTTTGTTACACTGGACCTGCCGGTCCCGGGTGGAAATGTCCAGCGAACGTATACCCTGTCATCGTCTCCGGTTTCCAACGCCTACATTTCGGTCACCGTGAAGGCACAGCCGGACAGTCAGGGTACGCGATGGATGCTGGACGAATTGAAACCCGGCATGCGGCTGAAAGCCTTTGGGCCCGCCGGTCTGTTCCATCTACCTCCAAGTCCGGATGGCAAGTACCTGTTCGTCTCGGCCGGGTCCGGTGTGACGCCGATGATGTCGATGGCACAGACGCTTTTTGAGCGGGGGGAAGATCCCGATATCTGCTTTATTCAGTGCGCTCACAGGCCCGTTGACCTGATTTTCCGCCAGAAGCTGGAATATATGGCAAGCCGTGTCACTGGTTTGCAGTTGCATTTCGTCGTCAAGCAAAGCGACCCGTATGAGGTGTGGACGGGTTATCGGGGCCAACTCAATCAGCTGATGCTCGGATTGATGTGCAATGACTACCTTGATCGAGACGTCTTTTGCTGCGGTCCGGAAGGGTTCATGGATGCTGTGCGCGAAATCCTGAATGCGCTTGGCTACGACATGGACCGCTATCATCAGGAAAGCTTCCAGGCGCCTGCCGAAACCAAGGCGGAATTGACGGAATTCGACGATGTTGTTCCTCAGGAGGACACGCAGGCGCAGATCGTCTTTGCCAATTCGGGTGTCTCTGCCTGGTGCACTGAAACCGACACCGTTCTTGCCGTGGCAAAGGATGCCGGCCTGAACATTCCCTCGGGCTGCACATTTGGCGTTTGCGGGACTTGCAAGGTCAAAAAACTGGCCGGGGACGTCCACATGGTGCATTCGGGCGGTATAAGCGAGGACGATGTCGAGGCCGGCTACATACTTGCCTGCTGTTCCAATCCGATCGGCACACTTGAGGTCGAAGTCTGAAGAGGGGCTATTTTGTTCCCAGACGGGCAAGGACTTTGTCCGATGAAAGCTCCTTGACGGTTTCGCGGCCGACCTTGCGGGCGGTCTTGTCGCTTGAAGCGGCGAGGTCTTCACCGAGAGCGAGGGCAGGTCCGTGCAACTCGATCGACCGTTTGCCGATCTGCCGCAAAGCCCAGTGAACGGCCTTCCAGACAAAATTCCTGTCATCAGTCGACATCTTCCGGACCAGGTCCAGGTAGCCGAGGAATTCACTGTCCGGAGACGATTTGGCGTGGACGGCGCGCCAGGCGATAAGCGCAAAACCGGCGCGCCTGACAAATTCTCTCGTGTCGCTCGTCAGTTCACTGACAAGTTTGCCTGAATCCGTTCGACGGGCGAGCACATTTGTGAGTTGATCACACAGATCCCAGGAGTGAGTGTCATCTAGCCATGATCTTGCCAGTTCATCAGTCATCTCCTTGGGGGGAGTGATCAGGATTGCAAGCAGGCGGGCCTCGTGAATTTCCGAGGCCCAGAGGTCAAGAGCCAGGTCATTCGATTTGTGGATCGTCCTGGCGAAAGGTCGCAAAACCGACATGGGAACGCCAAAGGCCCTGGTCATGTCGATGCCGAATCGCGCCATCCCGGCGCGGTTCTCTTCAGAACCGCTTTGCTCAAGATGCTTGAGGATGTGCGCGACCGTCCAACTCGTCTCGGCGGCCTTGGCCATCAGGTGACTACCTACTTTCTTTCAGCATTTTCGAGCCGCGCGATCAGGCTCGATGTGTCCCAGCGGTTTCCGCCCATGGACTGGACTTCGGCATAGAACTGATCGACCAGGGCCGTTACAGGCAACCTTGCGCCGGTTTCATTGGCGGTCTGCAGGCAGATCCCAAGATCCTTGCGCATCCAGTCGACCGCAAAGCCGAATTCGAATTCGCTGTCGCGCATGGTCTCCCAGCGGTTTTCCATTTGCCATGATTGGGCAGCGCCGCCCCGAACGGCGGAGATGACCTTTTCAACGTCAAGTTCTGCCTTCTTGGCAAAATGAATGGCTTCCGAGAGCCCCTGAACGAGACCTGCGATACAGATCTGATTGACCATTTTTGTCAGCTGTCCGGCGCCGCTGTCTCCCATCAGCCCGACGAATTTTGCAAAACATTCGATAACAGGTTTTGCCTTGTCGAAGTCTTCAGCATCCCCGCCGCACATAACCGTGAGAACACCGTTTTCAGCACCCGCCTGCCCACCTGAAACAGGGGCATCGATAAAGCCGCAGCCTTTTTCCCTTGCCGCGGAATGAAGTTCGCGCGCGACATCGGCGGACGCCGTTGTGTTGTCGACAAAGATGGCGCCTTCTTTCAAACCGTGAAAGGCTCCGTTTTCACCAGTGGTCACCGAGCGCAGGTCCTCGTCGTTGCCAACACAGGCAAAGACGAAATCACAACCCGCTGCAGTTTCCTTTGGGGTTCGTGCAAAACTGCCGCCAAATTCGGCAGTCCATCGTTCGGCTTTTGCGGTGGTCCGGTTGTAGACCGTGACATCATGACCGCCCTTTGTTTTCAGGTAGCCTGCCATCGGGTATCCCATGACACCCAGACCGATGAATGCAACCTTTGCCATGACGCGCTCCCTTCGCAAAACAAGGCCCGGCGGTCGAGCCGGGCCTTTTCTAAACTGGTTTGTCATGGTTTTAGGGTATTTGTCGGCGTCTGTCAGCCTGGGTTTCCTGCAAAGATCCTTGACGGGAGGTGGGCAGGCGCACCCTGCTTGTAACCCGGCCGCCGACTCAGACCCAATAAGGTGGGCGCCACCACAAACGCGCAGCCTGTTCCTTTTGGGCAGCTTCCTGCGCGAGGCGCTTCTTGGTCCGCGGATCCAGCTGATCATTTTTTGAGGAACGGGTTGCTTCCAAAAGGCTGCGGGCATAAATATCTAACATGGTCTTACACTCCTCGCTTCGTCTCTGAACCAAACATGTGCTTTTTTGCTCGGAAAAACGAGTCAGGAAGATTTCAATAATGTAAGGTGTAGTTACATATGGATTGGCGAGCTTTACCCTCCCTGAACAGTCTCAAGGTGTTTGCGGTCGTAGCGGAAACCAGAAGTCTGTCAGCCGCGGGCCGGGAACTTAACGTGACCCATGCAGCCGTCAGCCAGCAGGTACGCAGCCTGGAAAATTTCATGGGACTGCAACTGGTGGCACGGGAAGGCCGCGGTGTTGCGCTGACACCGGAAGGCGAACAGCTCTACAGCGGATTGAGTGGTGGATTCGAAACGATACGCGAAGCGGTAGACGCGCTTTTGAAGGACGATACCGCAAGGCCGCTGAACATTACGATGACGCCTTCATTCGCTGTCAGCTGGCTGATGCCGCGTATCAACGACTTTCGCCTGCAGTATCCCGACATCGAACTGATGCTCAACCCGACTGCCGAAGTTATCGAGCTGAAGCCGGGCGGCGTGGACCTTGCGATCCGCTTCGGCGGCGGCAACTGGCCTGGGCTGGAGTCCGAACTCCTGTTACCGACCAATTTTGCTGTGGTCGGAGCAAACTGCCTGATCGGAGACAAGGTAATCGAAACTCCTGAGGATATAATCGAATTCCCCTGGTTGCAGGAATACGGGACAAACGAGCTTGCCATGTGGATGGAAGAGCAGGGTGTCGTCCCGAAGGGAAAACTGAACATAACCCACTTGCCGGGCTACATGGTTCTTGAGGGCCTCAGGCGCGGTGATGGCATCTCGGCAACGGCAATGGCGTTCATTGAACCGGATATCGCCTCCGGTAGCCTGCGCGTCCTGTTTGAAGACACGGTTCGACTGGGTACCGGATACTACATGCTCACGCGCCCCGGGGTGATACGGCCGCCACTGAAGAAACTCATGACGTGGTTGCGATCGATGAGAGATGAGAGAAAAGCCGGCAAAATCTGAGTCAGATTGTTGTCAGTGCCTGGTCGAAATCGGCAATCAGGTCATTGCCGTGTTCTATGCCAATGGAAAGTCGCAAGAGGTTTTCCGGAATTCCCGAACCTTCACCTTCGATTGTAAATCGATGTTCGACAAGGCTTTCAGTCCCTCCAAGCGATGTGGCCCGCTGAAAGATATCCAGGGCACCGGCAACTTTCAGGGATTCGTCCTTGCCTCCGTCGATCATTATGGACATCAAAGACCCGAACCCGTTTGTCATCTGGGACTTGGCAAGGCTGTGCTGGGGATGGCTTTTCAATCCGGGATATAGAACGGATTTGACCTTGGGGTGAGCTTCCAGACTGCGGGCGAGATCAATCGCATTTGTGTTCATCCGCTCGACCCTGAGTGCAAGGGTTCTGAGCCCACGCAGAAGAAGCCAGGTTTCGAAGGACCCGAGCACTGCACCTGCATTTTGGCGTTCTTCACTGATGAACGTCCAGACCTCACTGGAGGCATTGCTGGTGGATACGACACCGCCAAGCAGGTCGGAATGCCCGTTGAGCGCCTTTGTTGCTGAATGCATGACCAGGTCAGCACCGAAAGAGAGCGGCTTCAGGATCAGCGGCGTTGCCGCGGTCGCGTCAACGCATAGAACCGCCGAAGTTCCATTACACAGCTCTGCAATCTTGCGAATGTCTGCGACCTTGAGGAATGGATTGCTCGGGACTTCAAGCCAGACCAAATCCGGCTGTGTGACGGAAAACTCGTCTTGAAAAGCCGACAGATCACTGGCATCGGCTTCCACGAGGGCAATGTTGTTGCGTGCGCAGTGTTTTCTGAGGAACAAGGTAGTGCCCCAGTAGATGCCGGACTGCGCGAGCAGGGTCCCGCCAGGTTTGACGCTGCGCACAATTGCGGCGATTGCTGCCATCCCCGATGCAAACAGACGGCTGTCTTCCCCGCCCTCAAGGGCAGCGAGAAGCTTTTCAGTCTTCCGGTAGAGCGCATTGCTGTCGCGGCTGTAGATGTGACCGGGAAGGACCGGCTCATAGTCCTCATCCCGGACAAAGGTTGTCGCTGTCTGGATCGGCGGTACGACGGCACCGGTCGCCGCGTCGAACCCGCCACCTGCGTGGGCAAGCAGACTGTCCGGGTGGAGACCATCGGAATCGGAAAGCGAATTGGACATGAGAAACTTCCAGGCAATGCGTGTTCAGTTGACGCGGATCTGTGCCGCAGGCTGATACCCCTGATATCAGGTTTGGCAAAGAGATGAATGCCGGGCCACGCCCGGCTGAGATCAATTTTATGGACCCGATATCACCGCTTCAGGTGGCGCGTGAGCCGGGCTTCGATCTTGTCCCAGATACGGCGCAGGGTTTCGACGATCAAAAGATAGGCCACCGCGGCCCAGATATAGGCCTGGAAGTCGTAGGATCTGGAATATGCACGCCTTGTTTCGCCCATCAGGTCGTAGATCGTGATGATGGAGGCAATTGCCGAGCCCTTAATCATGAGGATGATTTCGTTGCCATAGGGGCGCAGCGCCACCATCAGAGCCTGAGGCAGGATGATCTTGAAGAAGGTGACCGGCGTTGAAATTCCGAGTGCCTCAGCACCTTCCCATTGGCCTTTCGGCACGTTCAGTATGGCACCGCGTAGTATTTCGGCCTGATAGGCGGCCGTGTTGAGTGAAAACGCGAAAATCACGCAATACCAGGCTTCCCGGAAAAACCCCCAAAGCCCGACAGCTTCCAGTTCTGGCCGGAAGGTACCGGCGCCGTAATAGATCAGAAAAGTCTGGGCGAGCAGCGGCGTCCCGCGGAAGAAATAGACATAGCCATAGGCTGGCCAAGAAAAAATCTTCCATTTCGAGTTGCGCGCGAGCGCGACAGGAATACTGAGCAACGCGCCGACAAGCAGGGAAAGTCCGACAATCTGAAGTGTTACGAGAAAGCCGTCGACATATTTCAGCCAGTACTTTTCTACAAACGTGCTCGCGACGTTGCTGCCCAGAAAATACAAAAGAGAAGCACCGGATATGATCCAGAGAGCCATGAGAACATGGCCGAAAATACGAATGTTTGTCCACGCGCGAGGCGGTGCGGGTGGGCGAATTTGCCCGGTTTCAGGATTGGCCGCGATCATCTTGCAACCTCTCCCTTCTTGGTCCAGCGCTCGATGCGTGAAAGGCCCGTTGAAGAGATCATTGCAAGCAACAGGTAGACCAGGCAGGCGATGCCGAAAAAGAGAAAGGGTTCCTTGGTGACACGGGCGGCTATTCCGGCCTCACGAACGAGATCTGGAAGACCGATCACAGAAACCAAGGACGTTTCCTTCAAAAGAATCAGCCAGAGATTCCCGAGCGCAGGTAGAGCAAGGCGAATGAGTTGCGGCAGGATCACAAGCGTCATGGTTTGATATCGCGAAAGTCCGAGTGCGTTTCCACCTTCATACTGGCCTTGAGGAATGCCCCTGAAAGCCGACAGAAATGCCTCCGATGCATAGGACGAAAACACCAGGGAAAGCGCGACCATGCCCGCGACGAAGGAATTGACCTCGATAAAGGCATCGAAACCCATCAGCTTCAGGCCTTGCTGGATCCCGATCTGTACGCCGAAATAGACCAGGAACAAGGTCAGGAGTTCCGGCAGGCCTCGAAAAATCGTTGTGTAGATGTTTGCCGCCAGCTTGAGGCTGGGTTCGCTCGAATTTTTCGCCAAAGCGATCAGGAAACCGAGGACAAGTCCGAATGGCAATGTAGCGATCGCCAGGAGAACCGTAACCATGACACCTGCAGCGATGGTGTCTCCCCAGCCATTTTCCCCAAAGGACAGCAGCGTCAGAGCTTCTTCCATAAGCCGGCGCTTCTTTCTTTTCTTGTTGTTGTGGTTCCGGCCACCCCTCAGGCCGGCGCCGCGGGTTTGCCCCTCCGGCAAAACGCGGCACGCTTGTGGCGCCGCGTTTCAATGGTGTTGAACTGACTTGAAAATCAGCCGCCGTAAACGTCGAATGTAAAGTACTTGTCGTTGATTTCCTTGTACTTTCCGTTCGCCAGAATGGCTTCGATGGCTGCGTTGAGTTTGTCTTTCAGCTCATCTTCACCCTTGCGGATCGCAATACCTGCACCTTCACCGTTGATGACCGGATCCGGAGTAAGTGTTCCGAGGATCTTGCAGCAGGAACCGTCATCGGTGTCGAGCCACTCGGACAGAACAACAACGTCATCGATCACGGCATCGACACGGCCACTGGCGACGTCGAGCTTGTACTCGTCCGGGGTCGGGTAGAGCTTCAGGTCGGCAGACGGCAGCTTTTCTTCGGCATAGTTGGAGTGGGTTGTCGAAGATTGGGCACCGAGAGCAACGCCCTTGAGGTGCTCGTCGCCCGTACCGGCGATCTTGGAGTCCTTCGGTACGGCAATCGCAGGCGGCGTATTGTAGTACTTGTTGGAGAAGTCGACTTTTTGCAGACGCTCTTCGGTTATAGACATGGAAGCGATCACCGCGTCAAACTTGCCCGCCTGCAGAGCAGGGATCATGCCGTCCCAGTCCTGCACGACAAATTCGCATTCAACTTTCATTTCTTCGCAAAGCGCTTTGGCGATGTCGACGTCGAAACCGACAAGCTTGCCGTCGGATGTCAGCGAGTTGAATGGAGGATAGGCGCCTTCTGTCCCGATACGTACCTTCGACCAGTCTTTCGCCTCGGCCGCACCAACGGCAGCCAGAACAGCAACAGCTGCTGCAGCCATACGCAAAACACGCATATTATATTCCCCTATTATTTTTTCGCAGCGCAGACGGGTTCGTCCCGCCTTTTTGCTCGATGGCTCTATTCCATACACTTCGAACCAAATTTCAACCGTTCCTGCGAAAAAAACACAGTGCAGCGCATGGTTTTATGCAATTTATAGGTGTGTATCTTTGGGGAAAGCATCGACAGGCTGCGAAACAGGCTTCGATAATCGGTGCAGGTCGGCAAACTGTTGAACGATCTGCTCATGACACTCACCTCGTTTGCTTCCGGCAAGAACGAAGGATCAAACTTGTTCATCAAAACCATGAAACACTTGAATTTGTGTCGCACGCCCGGACGCTTTAAGCAATTTCACATGTTAATTTCCAACTTGATCGCGCAGCCGATAATTTTTCACTGCCGATAACTGGGGGACAGGATGACATCTTTCGAACTCTTCATCGGAAACAAAAATTATTCCTCCTGGTCATTCCGGCCGTGGATTGCATTGAAGCACAAGGAGATTCCGTTTGAGGAATCACTGGTTCCATTTGATTTTGAAAATGGCAATCCGAAGTTCCGTGCCTTTTCTCCCAGCATGAAGGTGCCCGTTCTGCAAGATGGCGACCTGACGGTCTGGGACAGTTTGGCGATCCTTGAATATGCGGCCGATTGTTACCCTGAAAAGGGTCTTTGGCCGGCCGACAAGGCAATGCGTGCCCGGGCAAGAGCGATTGCTTCCGAAATGCACTCTGGCTTCAGCGCGTTACGTGGAGCTTGTCCGATGAACATGCGCCGCCCGGTGGAAATGCTTGCCGTCGACGAGGCTGTCAAGGCCGACGTCAGCCGGATTGTCGAGATCTGGAGCGAGTGTCTGGAAAAGTCCGGAGGGCCATTCCTCTTCGGAGATTTCACCATCGCCGATGCCATGTACGCACCTGTTGTCAGCCGGTTCGTGACCTATACGCTGACGCAGTCGCCTGTCTTCGAGCAGTATCGTGCTGCAATGACCGAAACAGCTGCCTGGCAGACATGGGAAGCCGATGCTTTGAAGGAAACTTGGTACGTGGCCGTGGACGAAATCTAGGTCTCTTTATCGCTTCAGGGACAAGCAACACCACGGCAAGGACTTTCAGTCATAGAGATGGCCGGCCGAGCCATCCAAAGCTCCCATATCCTTGAAGTAGTCCTGCAACCGGTCGACGAACCGGCGTACCTTGAATGGTATGAACCGGTTGGAGGGATAGACCGCGTGGATCGGGTGAGGCGGGTATTGCCATTCGGGCAGGACCAGTTTCAGCTCTCCTGTTTTCAGGTAGGGTTCGATCATCCAGCGATTGGCTATGGTTATGCCGAGACCTGCCAGCGCCGCCTGACGCAATGTGGAAGAGTTGTTCACGATCATTGTCGGATTGATCTTGATCGAAAGTTTCTCTCCGAGTGTGCTGATGAAAGGTACGTGGTCTCCGGTCGAGATGTTCTTGTAGAGCAGGTAGTCGTGATCCTTCAGCTCTGCCGGATGAACGGGCTGGCCGTTCCGCTCGAGGTAGTCAGGCGAAGCGACCAGACATCGCCGGGCGACACCAAGTCTTCGCACGATCAGGCGTTCGTCCTTGATCTCTCCCATCCGGATGGCGACGTCCAGGCGTTCCTGGATGATGTCCACGAACTGGTCAGACAGGGACACGTCCAGCAGCAAGCAGGGATGTTCTTTCTTGAAGCGGATCAGGAAATCGGCGAGCACGCTTTCAGCAAAGCCAAGCGGCAGACCGATCGAAAGCGGACCGGACATCTGTGTTTCGTCACTTTGAACGGCCCGGTCGGCCTCCACCAGCCGGTCGAGGATGTCACGCGCATAGACATAATATCGCTCTCCGGCTTCCGTGAGGCGAAGCTGCCGTGTCGTACGGTTCAGCAATCGTGTCCCCAACTGGTCCTCCAGACCGCGAATCTGCTGGCTGATTGCGGGCTGCGAAACGCCAAGGTGTTTGGCGGCGGCTGAAAAACTTCCCAGATTCACGGACTGTACGAAACCTGAAAGTGCACTGAGCTTGTCCATATTGGCCTTTGCATCGAAAACGCACATCGTTGCAGCTATATATAAATGGTACTTATGAGTTTTATAAGGTTTACCGCTCTTCAAAATCAAATTGAATGAAACACCTATAAAAGAGCCCCATCGGAGTCACGATCGGGGCTTCTCAGTAATATCTTTATCAGGTCAAGCCGGGAGGCAGTTCATGACCAAATCCGACATTTCTCTTTCCAGACGAACCATGCTGGGCGCAGCCGCCGGGGCAGGGGCTCTTGCAGCTGCCGGCGGTGTCACCCTTGTTTCCGGTGTTGCAAATGCAGCCGCTCCCAAAGCTGGCGAACCGATGGCGGGGGCGCTTCGCTACAAGGTAGGCGACATGGAAGTCACCGCGCTTCTGGACGGTTACCTTGATGTGACACCGGAAGTTGTCGTCGGCTACGATGCCGCAGAAGGTGAAAGGCTCCGCGACGAGGCATTCATTGAAGGAGACGCTCTGCGTATCCCGGTAAATGCGTATCTCGTCAATACCGGTGACCGTCTCGTTCTTGTCGACGCAGGCACGTCAGATGCACTCGGTCCGACTATGGGACGTCTGCCCTCAGCCCTGAAAGCTGCAGGCGTATCACCCGACCAGATCGATGCCATCCTGATCACGCACATGCATCCCGATCACCTGTTCGGCGCGATCGATGGCGATGGCAACAGGGTCTTTGCCAACGCGGAACTGATCCTGCCGGAAGTCGACAACGCCTTTTGGTTTGACGATGCCGCAATGAACGGTGCTCCCGAGCAGTTCAAGCCATTCTTTCTTGGCGCACGCCGCGCTGCGGAAGCCTACAAAGGCAATCAGACCCTGTTCTCTGGCGACAAGGAACTGATGCCGGGCGTTCAGGCAATGGCATTGCCCGGGCACACGCCGGGACACACCGGATATGTTTTCGACAGCAACGGCGAAACGCTGGTAGTTGCCGGCGATATCATTCACATGACGGTCTACCAGTTCGACAAGCCAGGATGGGGTATCGGGTTCGATATTGATTCAGGACAGGCCGCTGAGACCAGAAAGAAGTTTTTTGATCAGGCCGCTACCGACAAACTCTTCTTTGCAGGCGCGCATATCCCGTTTCCGGGGATGGGACGCGTTTCCAAGGCAGGGGACAGCTACCGGTTTGTTCCGGCCAGTTGGCCTTACGCCTACTGATCTAAGACCATCCAGAAACCCGGCGGGAAACTGCCGGGTTTATCTGATGCCGAAGCCGGAAAACGGCAGAAACGTAACCATGTCACCCTTGCCGATTGCCGTGACCTTTTCCGGGATCTCTATTAATCCGTCCGCCTCACGCAAACCGGTGATCAGACCCGACCCATCGCGAATGAACTTCTGCGCCACCGTGCGGCCTTCGTCGTCTGTGTCCAGGTATCCACGGTAAAACTCGCGTCTGTCCGGTTTCTTCCTGGAAATTTCAAATGCGGAAGGCATCTGAAAGGCTTGTGGCTCCCTGAAAGCCCCCCCCGACAGTAGGTTTATGACCGGTTGCGCATATAGGAGGAAACAAACCATCGCAGCGACCGGATTGCCGGGAAGCCCCAGGAACACACAGGCCCCGATGTTTCCGAACATCATCGGCCTGCCGGGCTTGATGGCAAGTTGCCACATGTGCCGGTTCCCAAGCACGTCAAGAACATTGAGGATGTGGTCTTCCTCACCTCGGCTGGCGCCTCCGGTTGTCAGAATGACATCAAACCTGTCGGCAGCGTCTCTTAGAGCAGCCTCGACAGTAGCCATATCATCCTTCAGGATACCGAGATCTTCAATTTCCACGGGGACGGTGGATGCCAGACCGCGCAACAGATAGTGGTTGGAATCGTACACGTCACCAACAGTGATCAGGTTACCCGGGCGCCGCAACTCGTCGCCGGTTGATATCAACGCGACCTTGAGTTTCCTGTAGACACACACTTCTGCCTGTCCGGTTGAAGCAATGGCGGCAAGATCCTGCGGACGCAACTTTTGGCCAGCGGTCAGAATGGACGTGCCATCTGCGACATCCTCTCCGGCTTTCCGGCAATTTGCGCTCCACTTCAAGCCCTGCGGTACTATGACAAATTCTTCTCCGTCCTGGCTGTGCGTTTCGCAGTCTTCCTGCATCGCGACAGTATCTGCTCCAGGCGGCATGACGGCGCCGGTGAAAATCCGCGCAGCTGCCCAGGGGCCAAGCGTTTCGGCACTTGCGTGACCGGCTGCAATCCGTTGCTGAAGTCTGAAAAACCCTCCGGATTCATCAAAGTCAGCATGCCGGAAGGCATAGCCGTCAACGGCGGAGTTATCTGCGAGCGGGATGTTGCGCGAAGCGGTTATGTCTTCGGCAAGAATCCGTTCAAGTGCATACTCCAGTTTGACAAGTTCGGTCCCTGCGATCGCGGTGAGCCTGCTTTTCAGGATCGCCAGGGCCTCGTGGTGCCGTAACCTGTCCTTGTCGTGCAAAAAGCAGTCGTCAAGCAGGGGCTTGCCAGTCATAGCCGCGACCTTTTGAGATCCAGGTGGTGTTGAATGAAATCCGCCATTGCCGAAATGTCATCGAGGTCGAACACCGGCAAGCTTTCATCAGGCAGCTGGTGGTCGGCTGCGATGGCCAGTATGTTCGGATCCTGAGGTGCCAGCGGTCCGCGGTCCAGCGTTTCTGTTCGTCGGGCTTCTATTTTCGGATGGTCTTCACGCTTGTAGCCTTCAATCAGAATGAGATCGCAGGGTGCAAGGCGGGACAGTATATCCTTCAGCGTCGGTTCATCTTCGTTCCTGAGCTCGTGCATGAGCGCCCAACGGCGCCCGGAAACCAGGGCGACTTCGCTCGCACCTGCCTCCCTGTGGCGATAGCTGTCGGCACCGGGCCTGTCGATATCGAAATTGTGGTGCGCGTGCTTGACGGTCGAGACCTTGAAGTTTCGGGCGGTGAATTCCGCAACAAGCCGGGTAACGAGCTGTGTCTTGCCGGAGTTCTTCCAGCCGGTGATGCCAAAGACGGGTGTTGCTGTCATGAGATGCGGGAGCTCAGGGTATCGCGAACGGTCGCCAGATCGTCGGGTTTGTTTGCATTGAAGAAAGGATCTAGGCCTGTTGCCGGATCAGGATCGAAGGAAACTTCCACACTGTCGTGCCGGTCGACGAATGCGAGAACTTTTCCGCTTTGACCGGTTTCAAGCCAGGTGTGGAGATCATCCTTGAGAGCGACCGGCCACAGACCGAAGACAGGGTGAAGCTTGCTCGATGACGACGCCAGCGCGATCACCGGCTTGTCGGCAGGAACCGAGGAACACAAGCGGTCCACCAGGTTCGTCGGGAAAAACGGTGTGTCACCGGCGATGGAAACCACGTGGCTGACATCGGGTCTTTGTGCCTTCGCATGCGTCAGTCCGGCAAGAACACCGGCGAGAGGCCCTGCATAGTCTCCGACTGGGTCCGGGATGACCGGAAGGTGGAATTTCGCAAAGCGGTCCGGATCACCGTTGGCGTTCAGGACGATCTCGGACACCTGTGCAGATAGTCTATCCAGGATCACGTCGAGCATGGATTTGCCACCAACATCCAACAGACTTTTGTCACCGCCCCCCATGCGCCTGGACTGTCCGCCCGCCAGAATGCAGCCGAGAACCTTGTCGACGGTCAAGGCAGTGCGCTTCGCCATCATCGTGCAGTCATGCTCCCTTTGCGTTTCACCTTGGCTGGCTCGTCTTCTGCCACCTCCGGGTCCATGTCAAACTCAATTCGCTCTGCCCCTGCAAGCGCAACGAAACGCTTGCCGCGCGCCCGGCCGATCAGTGTCAGTCCGGACTGGCGCGCAAGTTCAACGCCCCAGGCAGTGAAACCGGACCGGGAGACAAGTATTGGAATGCCCATCATCACCGTCTTGATGACCATCTCGGAGGTCAGCCGGCCGGTGGTATAAAAAATCTTGTCGCTCGCCGGAATGTTGTTCAGCACCATCCAGCCGGCGATCTTGTCGACGGCGTTGTGCCGCCCGACATCTTCCATGTAGACAAGTGGTCTGTCTCCCCGGCACAGCACGCATCCGTGGATCGCACCGGCTTCCAGGTAGAGCGACGGTGTCGTGTTGATGGATTTGGTAAGTGCGTAAAGCCAGGACGTCTTGAGATTGGCCTCTTGTGGCAGCGCGACCGTATCGAAACCTTCCATGACATCGCCGAAAACTGTTCCCTGCGCGCAACCGGACGTGCGCACCTTCTTTTTGAGCTTCTCCTCGAAGTTGGTTTCCCGCTCGGTCCGCACGATGACCACGTCGATATCGTCGTCATGGTCAATGCCGGTGATGACATCGTCCTCGGCAAGCATGTTCTGATTTTTCAGGTACCCGACGGCAAGCAGATCCGGATGATCGCCAATGGTCATCATCGTGACGACTTCCTGCGAATTCAGGTAGAGCGTCAGAGGTTTTTCGGTAACAACCCTGGTATCAACCGTCTGGCCATTCTGGTCGATGCCGCTGACAGAGGTCGAAAGCCTTGGATCCAGCGGATTGGGTTTCAGCACGTAAGGGCCTGACAACAGCGCGCGACTCCATATGTGTTTGTTTTAGAAACACTATGGGAGGGTAAAGCAGGAGGGCAAGGTCTTAAAGGCTGAAAATGCGGTGATCGGCTCACCGCTCACGGGCATTGTTGCTGCGATGAGCAACACGCGGATCGTGTCGATCGAGGAAAGAGCAGGGTGCTGAGACCGGCTCCTTGCAGCATTGATCGCATAAAGTGCTCGACAAGCCGAAGCAGGCATTCCTCGTCAGGTGCCTGTCGGCGCCCGGCCTTCAGATCATGAGCATGTCGTTCGTCAGCCTGCCTGCCTGAAGTTCAGTCGCAAAATGGCTGAAGGCCAGATAGGCCTCGTCCCTCGTAACGTCGCCCGGGTGATCCAGCAGCGGACGCAATACCGGATGGTTGGATGCCGCGATGCCGTCAGTCAGATCCCGGAAGAACATAAGTGAATTTGGAAACAGGCGAAAATCGACCGGCTCGTGGATGATGCCTTCGATATCATTCATGCGCGGATCGTTCATGACACAGTAGACCGTGTCCAGAACTTGGCCGGTTTGGCCTTCCAGAACCTGAATGACGTGTTGATCCACCAGCAGAAGCGCTCCGGTAACACCAGCCTTGCGATTGATCCGACGGATCCTGAGCAATGTGCGATCGATCTCGTCGGGAAGGGGCAAGCGCATGTTGTCCCATTTGATTTTGCTGCGATAGCAGGCGCGGTAGAGCTCCATTGCATGTCCAATCTTTTTTGCCGATGGAACCAGCCTGCGCCTCAATTCCTCACATTTGCTTAAAATGTTAGTCAAACTCAAAGAAGAGAGTGGGAAATTACACTTTGGCTGCAAAGTTATGGGGAAAAGTGTGCTTCACAGATGTATTCTTGGTTAAAGAAAGCTTTGGATAATTTCGACCGCTAATCTTTATGTGGATAAGAGCGTCACCGTTCTTCTGCAAGCTTGAAATCCAGCCCCGTTCTTACCGCTGGCCATTCATGAGACAGAATCGAATAGACTGCGGTATCTCGCAATGAGCCGTCAGACGTGCGTTGATGCGATCTCAGGACGCCATCCAGCTTGGCGCCCAGACGTTCGATTGCCGCTCGGCTTTGCCTGTTCATGAAATGGGTGCGAAACTCTACCGCGATGCAGTCAAGTTCTTCAAACGCATGGGCCAGCAGCATGCGTTTGCATTCGGTGTTGACCGGCGTGCGCTGAACGGCCTTGCAGTACCAGGTTGAACCGATTTCAACTCTTTTGTGCACGGGATCGATGTTCATGTAAGTCGTCATTCCGACTGCCTTGCCGTCGGGGGTGAGTACCGAAAACGGCAGCATGGACCCGATATGCTGGAGCGAAAGTCGCCGATCGATCTCCTCGCGCACAAGGTCCGGCCTGGGCACTGATGTGTACCAGGCTTTCCAGAGATCTCCCTCGGCTGCCGCTTCCGCGAGGTCGTCAGCATGACAATGGGCTAGGGGTGCAAGCGTCACGTGCGTCCCGGTGAGGGTGAGAGGGTGGGGCCAGCTCATGTCGATGCTCCAGGTTTTTTCGCGTGGTTGGTTCAGAAGGGACGCTCTTCGCCTGTCCATTTGAAGAACTTGCCCGTGTCTGCGAGTTCGAGTGATCGTGCAACGTTCAGGATTCCCGCCGCAACCTCGCTTGGACAGTTGTCGGCAGCAGGCCCGCCCATTGATGTACGCACCCAGCCCGGATCGATCAGTGCTACCGGAATGCCTTCTCGCTCGAGGTCGGTCGCCAATCCTTGCATGACCTTGTTCACGGCTGCTTTTGAGGCACGGTAGGCGAGCGTGTCCGCCTTTCGATATCCCATCCATGACATCTGGCTCGATATTGTCAGTATTCTGGCCGCGTCTGATCTGCGAAGGTGAGGTAGAAACGCTTGCGAGACTGCGAGCGGCGCGAGAGTGTTAACTTCCAGTGTTCGCAAAAATCCTGCGAAATCCATGTCGAGCGGGGTCTGTCGCTCGGGTGTGATGATACCCGCGTTATTGATCAAAAGCTCGAGACGGTCGTCAAGCTTGCGTGCCGCCGCGTGCAACGCGGAATGGTCCGTCACGTCAAAAACAACGGGTACATAGTCTTTATTGATGCCCAGCTGTTCCGCGGATTGGCGAGCGGCACTCTCGGATCTGACTGAGCCATAGACCTTCCAACCATCGGAAAGAGCTGCTCTGGCAAGTTCGAAACCGATCCCGCGATTGGTCGCGGTGATAAGGCATGTTGGCATTTGTTTTCCTGAAGGTTTGAAGCCTGGATGCAGAAACTGGCGAGAATCTGACTGAAAAAGATTATCTGTCGTGATCAAGGGTGCAACCCGATCGAGTGTATTTTGTAGCATTTGCGCAGGTTCAAGGATATTTCGGGCGTGCACGAACGCGTGCAGCATTTTGGCAGGTTGTTTTTGCTGCCAAGGAAATTAGATTTCCGTCGAAATAGTCGGCCCTGTGAATTTGGGCTGGCGGCAACACAGGACGAGGCAATGAGCGACACAATAAAAAGCGCCGTCATCGAACAACTGCGGCAGATAAAGGGCCCGGATCTGGAAGGTGACATTGTTTCGCTCGGCCTTGTGTCGGACGTTTTTGTTTCCGACGGCCGCGTTGCATTTTCGATCACTGTTCCGGCCGCGCGGGCACAGGAACTGGAACCTTTGCGACAGGCTGCCGAAAAGGTGGTCAAGGAAGTTGAGGGCGTGGAAAATGCGATGGTGGCACTCACCGCGGAACGCGCTCCCGGTGGAGACCGCAGCACCCCGCCGAAGCCGGCACCGCGTCAATCGCAACGTGGACCCGACGAGCAGGCTGCCCCGAAACCTGGTGTGCCCGGTATCAGGCACATCATTGCGGTGGCCTCGGGCAAGGGTGGCGTCGGAAAATCGACGACAACTGCAAATCTCGCACTGGGGATGGCGTCGAACGGGCTGAAGGTAGGTGTTCTGGACGCCGACATTTACGGGCCTTCCGTTCCGCGGCTCTTCAACGTTTCCGGAAGACCGGAAACTGCCTCCGGACGTGTATTGAAGCCGTTGGAAGGATACGGCATCAAGGTGATGTCGATGGGGTTCATGGTTGAAGAGGAAACACCCATGATCTGGCGCGGGCCGATGGTCATATCGGCGTTGACACAGATGCTGCGGGAAGTTGCCTGGGGTGATCTCGATGTCCTCGTGGTCGACATGCCTCCGGGAACCGGCGATGCGCAGCTGACGATGGCGCAACAGGTTCCTCTGGCAGGTGCCGTCATCGTTTCGACGCCGCAAGACCTTGCGCTGATCGATGCGCGCAAGGGCTTGAACATGTTCAAACGGGTTGATGTGCCGGTTCTTGGCATTGTCGAGAACATGAGCTACTTCCTTTGCCCGGACTGCGGCGGACGTCACGATATCTTCGGCCACGGAGGTGCGCGCGCGGAAGCAGAACGGCTCAGGGTACCGTTTTTGGGCGAGGTTCCGTTGACGATGAAGATCAGGGAAACGTCGGATGCGGGAACACCCATTGTCGTATCCGATCCGGAAGGACCGATGGCCGCCATCTACAAGGACATCGCAAGCAAGGTCATGTCGACGATCGACAATCCGGAAGGCGCGGCAGGAAGGGCTGCACCGCAGATCGTATTTGATTGAGAATTGAGAACTCAGTTGCGGTGGCCGGATTGAAAACCGGCCACGCTCCGTTGTTTGATCAAGCTATTTCCCTGTTTTCAGACCTGTTTTCACCGGGACGGATCAGACCTTGATATTGACTGAGGCCGTGCCGGAAAATCCATGAGTTTCTTGTTTTTGCCCGCGTTGGTACCAGTTTCACGCGCGGATCACGCCTTGTCTGTAAGTTACCTCTCGTTGAGTCTTCGTATAATTTCAATCCTATGTAGAGGGTGTGTCTCCGCGCATGGATTCCCGCCAGGCAGAGCAAAAGAGTGTTGAGGGAAGACCCTCTCTCGGCATGCTGATTGCGATTTCGACAATGAGCCCGTTGGCGATGCAGATTTATCTGCCGTCATTGGCCGGGATGATGGTTGTCTTTTCAGCTTCATCAGGTGAAATCCAGCTTTCCATGTCGGCGTTTTTCATTGCGGTTGCGGTCTCGCTATTGTTCTGGGGGCCCTTGTCGGACCAGTTCGGGCGCCGTCCCGTCATCATCATTGGAATGTTTCTGTTCGTTGTCGGAAGTATCCTCTGCCTGATCGCCTCCACGATTGAAGCCCTGATAGCAGCACGTGTTCTTCAGGCCGCAGGAGGCTGTACGGGATTGGTGCTTGGTCGCGCGATCGTCAGAGATCTATACGGGCCGCGGCAATCGGCAAGCATGATCGGCTATGTGACGATGGGAATGGCTGTCATACCGACCATAGCCCCCGCGATCGGTGGCATTCTGGACCAGTTCTACGGCTGGCAGGGCGGGTTTTTTCTCTTGCTGATAATTGGAATTGTCGTGCTGGTGGCAAGTGTTCTGTATTTGCCGGAAACCAACAAGACACGCACCACTATCGGTCCGGGTCAGGTCCTTCGCTCATACCGGCTCCTCATGAAAGAGCCGCTATACTGGAGCTACGCACTTACGGCAGCGTTTTCCGCACTGACCTATTTCGCCTATCTTGGCGGCGCTCCGTTCATAGCAGCGCAACTCCTCTCGTTGAGCGCTGCCGAAATGGGCTTCTATTTCATGTTCGTCGCGCTCGGATACATCGTCGGAAACTATATTTCCGGCAGGTTTGCCGAACGGATCGGGCTCTATCCAATGATCCTCGCAGGCACTCTTATCGCCGCGCTGTCCGTCGCGCTTATCGCCGGGTTCGCCGCATGCGGAATCGTAACCGCTGCAAGCTTGTTTCTGCCGATGTTCGTTCTTGGTCTTGGCAACGGCGTCTGCCTGCCGAGCGCGATTTCGGGTGCTGTCAGTGTTCGGCCCGAACTTGCAGGTGCGGCTTCCGGACTTGTTGCCTCCATGCAGGTCGGCATGGGGGCAATTGCAGGCTCGCTGGTCGCCTGGTTGTTTGCCGACAGTTTCCTTGCAGGTTCGCCCTGGAGCATGATTTGGGTTATGGCGATGGGAATCGTCATGAGCCTGCTGGCCGCACTATCCATCAAACGCGCAGCCACAATGCGAGAACTGATACCTGCAGAGTAGGCTGCGCTTTCAAGGACCGAGGGGCGGAGAAACCCGGGTGCTAGCCGCCGGTGACGCTCATGTGACGTGCAACGGCAGGTTGTCTGGATTTCCTGTCAATCACGAAGTCATGCCCCTTCGGTTTGCGACCGATAGCCTCGTCGATGGCATTGTTCAGAAGATCGTTGCCCTCTGAAGCACGCAGCGGTTCGCGAAGGTCTGCCATATCGTCCTGACCCAGGCACATATAGAGCTGTCCGGTGCAGGTGATGCGGACACGATTGCAACTTTCACAGAAATTATGTGTCAAAGGCGTGATAAAGCCCAACCGGCCGCCTGTTTCCTCGATCGTGACATATCGCGCCGGACCTCCTGTCTTGTACGGGATGTCCGTAAGCGTGAATTTTTCGGCGAGCCCGGCCCTTACAGTGGACAATGGGAGATACTGGTCTGTGCGGTCCCCATCGATTTCGCCAAGCGGCATGGTTTCGATAAGGGTCAGGTCATGTCCCTGTTCGTGGCACCATTGCAGCATCGGGACGATCTCGTGTTCGTTCACATCCTTGAGCGCAACCATGTTGATCTTGACCTTCAGCCCGGCATCGGTTGCGGCACGAATGCCGTCCATGACCTTGCCAAGATTGCCCCAACGGGTGACGGCCTTGAATTTCTGGGCATCAAGCGTGTCGATGGAAACATTGATCCGCCGGATCCCGCATTCGTAAAGCTCGTTCGCATAACGGGCGAGCTGCGAGCCGTTCGTCGTAATGGTCAATTCTTCGAGAGCACCACTCTCAAGATGTCGTCCGAGGCTCCGGATCAGGCTCATGATGTTCTTGCGCACCAGTGGCTCACCACCGGTCAGGCGGAGCTTACGGACACCTTTTTCGACAAATGCAGTGCAGAGACGGTCCAGCTCTTCAAGACTGAGAACCTCCCGCTTCGGGAGAAATGTCATGTCTTCCGCCATGCAATAGACACAGCGAAAATCACAGCGGTCCGTAACGGATACCCTTAAATATGTAACGGAACGGCCGAAGGGGTCGATCATCGGTGACGGTAGACCTGCAGCGTCCGAACCTTCTGAAGGAATAACAATCTTACCGTCTGTCACGCTCTGCTCTCCCACAATTTCTTCTTTATTGACCACATCATATGGCGCGACCGGAAACAATATCAATTTGTTCCGGACATTCGTTATCTGCATTCAGCCAACAGGTAAACTTGGCAGTGTATTTTTGTCAATCCGGCCGAAATTGTCCTTTAGTCCCGATTGGCGTCAAGAACAGCCCGAATGTCTGCAAGATCAGGAACGAGAGCCCGGATCTTGTCTTCGGGGTAGCGCGCGCGAAAGGCCTCGATATCGGGGTCAATCGATCTGATCGCCTCGTCTCTGAACCGGCGGCCCGCATCCGTCAGCCAGACAGTTTTGCTCCGACCGTCCTCGGGGTTCGGACGAATTTCAACAAACCCGTTTTCCGCCAACCCGTTCAGGGTGTGGGTCATAGTTGTCTTGGGCACCTGGAACGCTCTGGCAATGGCAAGTGGCGTTTGCCCGTCTCTGACCCGGATCAGATGGTTGATCACGCTGAAGTGGGGCAAGGTCAGCCCCTTTGGCAGTCGTGCTTCGAGTGCGGTACGGCTCAACTGCGCTATGATGCCGATTTCATTGAAAAAGCTGAAGAAAAGGGTTCGTGTTTCGTTATTCATTCATGATCCGTGTCGCAAGTGGCCACCGGGGAGTAGGGGGCGTCATTGGGCCGTATCCCAATCTACCCAGCATCTGAACAGTTTCTCCGGGATTGGCAAGTAACTCGTGCGCCTGACGGTAGTGCGGTTCCATCTCATCAAACTCCTGCAGGGCCTGACTGACCGGATGCAGGGCCAGGCCAAGCCGCGTCGTTTCCAGATTCAATCGAAGCCAGCGCCGGCCTGCGTCGATCTGATCTTTCCGGTTGTTTTCTGATGTTGTCAGCGCAATATAGGCCGGTGTGGCCGCCAGCATTTTCCGGTAGAGCTTTATCCCTTCCTGGAAACCGGTTGTCGTCGGGTCCAGCTGGTTTTCACGGGTCAAAATCCCTGCAAGCATGAGGCTTTCCAAAAAGGGTCCGCCCAGATCGATACCGTCGGGATCGGCGTTGATTTCGGTTTTGCCGAAGCGCATCAGGTCCACGCTTTCCTTCAGCGTGCGATGGGTGTGCATTTCCGTCAGCCATGCCTCCCAGGTGAGTGCCTTTATGCGGTCCACCTCCCCATTTTTGGTGAAAACCGTACCGTACCTGCCGAGTTCGATTGCGATTTTCTCTGGAACCGGTTTGTCCAGATACGGTTCCTTGCAGGATCGACGCGCAAGAATGTGATCAGCCAATGGGTCAACATCACCACCTTCTGCCAACTGAACCCGCGCAATCGGGTCAGCTGGGCTTTCCGGAAACAGCTCAATTTTTGCAGTCCTGTTTCGCAGGGTAGCGGCAATCGTCATCAATTCGAGAAAACAACCGAGGCCGACAAAGATCTGTCGGTGATACGGGTCGGTATGGGGAAGGTCCCGGGTCTTGTCCCGATAGAGTGTGAACTGATTGTCCTTTTCCAGATCGATCAGCCACGGTTGCCTGTTATGGGGATTGGGGGCAAGTAGCGCGTATGAGAGCGCGAAAAGTCGGGGGTCTTCATAGTCCCCTGCAGCATTCCAAGGGGCGAGCGCCTTGGAAGGCGTCCTGGTCATCGCAAATGCTCCGGCCGCTGCGCCTGTTGCGACGATAAGTCCGCCACCAAGAAGTGCCAGGGTTTTTCTGCGGGAAAGTGTCATTGAAGACTCCATTAGTACGATTTCGTACAAGTTAATACGATTTCGAACTAAAAGCAATTTCTTCTTTGAATATTAAAAGCGCACGATGCTTGAAATAACACTAAATGGTGTTATATATTATGACACCAAAAGGTGTTGTAAGGAGAGTTCGATGAAAATTGGCAAAATGTTTCAGGCAATTGCAGCCGCCATTGTGCTGGGATCAACTGCGTCAGAAGTGGTGGCTTCGGAAATCAGGTTGTCGATTCAACAGGCGCTGTCCTGGGAAACAACTGTTGAGGGTGTGGCCTTCGCACCATTGAAAGGCAATCGCTTCAAAGAAAGTTACATGGCGATGGTGCGTTTGCCGGCAGGTCTTGTCAGTCCGGTTCACATGAAAAGCGCAGGGATGTATGGCCTCGTCGTTTCCGGACAAATGGTCCACTTGTCCGGTAGCGCTCCGGATGGTGCAGAAACAGTTCTAGGGGCCGGCGACTATTATGAGATACCGGCGGGAGTGGCACATGTGAGCAAATGTGTCTCTGCGGTGGAATGTGTGACATTTCTTTACCAGGACGGGCCTTTTGATTTTCTGCCGATCGTTGAGGATCGCAAATGAATACCGGTCCTCAGGAGGTTTTCCGTGCATTGTCAGACCCGACCAGACGTCAGATTCTCTTGTTTCTGGCACAGGAGGATCTGGCGATTTCCGATATCGCCGAACGCTTTGATATCACCCGGACAGCGATCAACAAGCACTTGGCCATCCTCGAGGAAGGAGGGCTCATCAATAGCGAGGTAAGCGGACGGGAGCGTCGAAAGAGCCTCGCGCCCAAATCACTGAAGTCGGCATTTGAGTGGCTAGGGTATTTCGAACAATTCTGGGATATCAAGCTTGCCGATTTGCAGCGTGAGATTTCCAGGGACATGAAAGAAAAGAAGGAATCGGGAAAATGAGTACAACAACGATCACAAAGACCATTTTTCTGGAAGCGCCTCGCGCGGTCGTGTGGACGTTCCTGACCGAGAAGGAAAAACTGGCACGCTGGTTTCATCCGGCAGAACACGATCTCAAGGAGGGAGCAGACTACACGCTGCTTGACCATCACGGCGACATGTCCCGGATCTGTTGGGGCAAGGTGTTGGAGATGCGCCCTTACGACAGCCTGGTTTACACGTTCACAGTAAAACCCCTGAAAGGCGCCATGACCACCGTGCGATGGACGCTCGAAGACGCAGCGGGAGGAACCAGATTGACGCTAACGCATGAGGGCATTGAACAGGCCGCCGGAGAAGCCGCATTCATGATGCTCAGCGCGCTGGATGCAGGTTGGGACGTACACTTCGGCAAGTTCCGCGAGGCAGCCAAGATACCTGTAGCCGCATAGATCAGCTGCAGGAAAGCGGAAACCGGTGCCACCGGCACCGGTTGTTTTGCTGATCCATCCGCTGACTCCGACGTATTCCTTTGTGGAACAACATTTTGAGGCAGCATGACAACACTGGTTTGGTTCCGGCAGGACCTGAGGACAACGGACAATCCGGCGCTTTTTGCAGCCGCGGATAGTGGATCTGTGTTGCCCGTCTATATCCATGAAGATCCTCAACAGACAGGCGACACCCATCCCATGGGTGGAGCGAGCAAGTGGTGGCTCCATCAAAGCCTTACAGCCTTGAAACAAAAGCTGCCCGGCCTTGTATTTCTGAAAGGTGACGCGCGACACCTGATCCCGAAACTTGCCAGGGACGCTGAAGTGTCGAACGTTTTCTGGAACAGGCGCTACGAACCGCACGCGATGGAGCGGGACACGGAAATCAAGGCCGTCTTGAAGGAAGAGGGCTTCAATGGAAAAAGCTTCAAGGCATCTTTGCTCTTCGAACCCTGGGAACTGAAAACCAGGACGGGCGGACCGTTCAAGGTCTATTCTCCGTTCTGGAAGACAGCGCAGAATTTGGAAGTACCTGATGCGCTGCCGGCGCCTGAGGAGATCAGGTTTGTGGAATGTCCGCTGAGCGGCCGGTTGGAAGATTTTGACCTGCTGCCTTCCAGTCCCGACTGGGCGGCCGGCTGGGAGGACATCTGGAAACCGGGTGAAGACGGGGCTTTGAAGCGTCTGAACTCATTTTTGACAACAGGTTTGCCCGGATATGGCGAACTGAGAAATCGCCCCGACCTGCAGAACGTATCGCGTTTGTCACCTCATATTCATTTCGGCGAAGTGTCGCCGCGCCAGGTCTGGCACGAAACGCGAAAGCGTATGCTTTCCAATGCCGAAACCGGCAACGATGGCCATAAATTCCTGTCCGAAATCGCCTGGAGAGAGTTTGCGCATCATCTGCTCTATCATTTCCCCGACTTGCCAAGTTCCAACTGGCGATCGACATTTGATGCCTATCCATGGCGCGAGGAGGCAGATGACCTGAAACGCTGGCAACGGGGTGAAACGGGTTATCCGATTGTTGATGCCGGCATGCGGGAGCTTTGGCAGACCGGATACATGCACAACAGGGTGCGCATGATCGTTGCGAGCTTTCTGGTAAAGCACTTGCGTATCCATTGGCATCATGGCGAGGCCTGGTTTCGAGACACCCTTTTGGATGCCGACCTCGCCAACAACTCTGCAAGCTGGCAATGGGTGACCGGGTCCGGAGCAGATGCGGCACCTTATTTCCGTATTTTCAATCCGATCACGCAAGCGCGGAAATTCGATCCCGAAGGGCACTATGTCAGACGATGGGTACCGGCACTGAAGAATCTTGAAGCCCCCCATCTGTTTGAACCCTTTAACGCGCCGCAAGCTGCACTGGAGCGGGCAGGGGTCGTTCTTGGGAAGACCTATCCGTTGCCGATCGTTGATCATGCTGCTGCAAGGCAGGCCGCGCTCGACGGTTATGCAAGCGTGAAAGCGGCGGGTCAAAACGCCGCTTGACGGGCAAACAAGAAAACGTATCGTCGCCGTCATGCAACGATCAACAGACACCCGGACGGGACCTTGATGACCAAAGAGAGCACTCCCTGGCCAACCGAATTGCGTGTCTCCAATGACAGGAAATCCCTGTCGATCGCCTTTGATAATGGCGAGCGGCATGAGCTGTCTGCGGAATATCTGAGGGTTTGCTCACCGTCTGCCGAGGTCAAGGGACACGCACCCTCTCAAAAGAAGACAATCCCGGGCAAGAGGAATGTTGAAATCATGAAGGTCGAGCCCGTGGGAAACTACGCGGTCCGCATTCATTTTGACGACATGCACAATTCCGGCATTTTTTCCTGGCGGTACTTTCTGGATTTGGGTCAACAACCGGAAAAACACTGGGGTGTCTATCTTGAGGAGTTGCATCAAAAAGGCTTGAGCCGCGATATCTAAGTGACGGTGTTTCTGGAAATCATCTGCCAGAATCAGTTAGCATCAGCTTAGGCTCGACCCACGCCTTCTCCCTCCAAACGGAGCAGCAGCTGACCTGCAGGGTGCTTGATGTTTGAACTGCCTGATCATGCGTTCGCATAAGGAGGGACTGCGCGTTTCGCATGTGGCTCAGGAGGTCGCAAATGCATCTGTCAGCTCCAATTTTCCGTCTGAAACGCAAGGCAAGACTTCTTGCACGCCGCGAAAACATTGCGCTTAGCCGGGCTCTGGATCGTATTGCCTCAACCGAGGGGTTCCAAAGTTGGGGGCAATTGGCGAGTTTCCATCATCGGTCGCGCCCGGAGGCTGCGATTTTCTCCAGCCTCAAGCCGGGCGAAATGCTGCTTCTGGCTGCCAGACCGGGCCAGGGCAAAACGGTTCTGGGACTTCAGTTGCTGTCACAAGCGTCCGCGCAAGGCTTCAATTCCGTTTTTTTGTCTTCAGAGTTTTCCCATGACGATGTCCAGGAGACCCTGGTGCAGACCGGTGTTGGTCGGCAACGCAGCGCCGCGATTGACATCGAGCTGTCGGACAACTTGTGCGCAGAAGTGATCATTGAACGCCTGTCGGGAACGTCGGAAGAAACGATTGCGGTCGTCGATTACTTGCAGATCCTGGATCAGCGTCGTGTAGCGCCCGAACTTGCGGACCAGGTTGCTGCCTTGAGAAAACTTGCGGACACCAGCCATGTCCGTTTGGTGTTTTTGTCGCAGATCCACCGGTCCTATGATCCGTCGAAAAAGTCCTTGCCGGACGTGTCGGACATTCGGTTGCCGAATCCGGTCGATCTTTCGGTCTTTGACAAGGGGTGCTTCTTGCACAACGGTGAAATGACCCTTTGCTCGCTTTGAGCAAGGTGACAGGTAGCGAAACGACTGCTGCGGAAGCGGATGGTCCGGTCAGTGCAACGCCGTTCGTGGGGAACGATTGGCGTCACGTCGAGGATTTCAAAAACGCCTTGAGTTCAGCGTTTTCTTCTTCCAGCGCCCGAATGCGGTTGCGCATAACGTTCAGGTCAGGGGCAAGTTCGGCAAGCGTGAAGCGCTGTGGAATATGTTGCGGACAATTCCAGTCAAAGGCTTCAACTGTGAGCAAAATGACGCGCTCGGGAAGGCCCCTGTACCCCTTTTCAGTTACAGAGGCGGCAAGTGTTTCGTTTCCGGCAATCGTTTTCTGCTGAGCTTGCGCCCAGATTTTCAAGCGGGCGCGGTTCGGGTAATCCATCAGGATAATCGAAACGCGACTGTCCGAACCCAAGTTGCCGTGACTGATATATTGCCGGTTTCCACGAAAGTCCGCATAGGCGAGGGTCTTGTCGTCAAGTACTTTCAAAAAGCCGACAGGTCCGCCTCTGAATTGAACATAGGGCCATCCGCTTTCAGAAACTGTCGCCTGATAAAAGCCGTCCCGAGCCCGGATGAACTGCGCCTCGGCCGCGGTCAACCGGTCACCGCGATCGGCCGTCTCATCATCGAGCGCCGCATAACTCTCACGCGAACCTTGTTCGCTTTGTCTTTCCCTGACACCCTTGGTGAAGGCAATTTCAGTGAATGCACGGGTCATCGCACACGTTCCTTTTGAAGCGGGTTGCCACTCTCGTCTTTCAAAGCCCAAGCTCACTGAGCCCGGGATGGTCAACGGGACGCGGGCCAATTGGCCAGTGAAATTTTCGCTCACTCCCGGAAATTGCCAGGTCATTGATGCTTGCATAGCGCCGGTGCATCAGACCGTTGGCAGCGAATTCCCAGTTTTCGTTGCCATAGGAGCGAAACCAGTTCTTGTCGCTATCATGCCATTCATATGCAAAACGAACCGCGATTCTGGTGTCCTCAAACGTCCAGAGTTCTTTAATCAGGCGGTACTCGTGCTCCCTTTGCCATTTGCGTGTCAGAAATTCGATGACCTCGAGCCGGCCGACCGGAAACTCGGCGCGGTTTCTCCAGATGGTATCGGATGTGTAGGCCTGGGCGACCTTTGTGGGATTCTGTCCGTTCCAGCCATCTTCGGCTGCGCGTACCTTCTGAATTGCCGTGTCGCGTGTGAAAGGTGGCAAGGGAGGTCTTTGTTCGGTCATTGGTTCAATTCCATGGCTAGGATTTGCGGTGAAGGCGTAGGCGTCGACGCCTTCATATGCTGCGTCTCGGCGGGATCGGCGCTCAAGGCAGCTATCACCAGCAGAGCCGCGGTCGTTGCGGCACCCACGACATAAAAACCACTCGGAAATGCGGGTCTAAGTGTGAACATGCAAACTCTCCTCTGGTGAAAAGTTCCATTATGTACTGATCTGTACACTTTACATATGTACCGATCAGTTCATTAAGTCAAGTGAAGTTTGATTGATCGCCAGATCGTTCACGCGATGAAAACTACGCATTTCCCTATGAATCTCGCACCTTGTGACTTGAACGAGTACTCGTATTGAACTATGTACAAATCAGTACAGAAAGGATCGTGATGCGCCCGAGCAAACGCGACGAACTGGTCAGAAAAGCCCTGCCGATATTTTATCGGGAAGGATTTCATGCCACGGGCATGGACGCACTGGTTGCCGAAACAGGCATTTCCAAAACGACAATGTTCAAGCACTTCCGAACGAAAGATGAGCTGATACTGGCAGTGCTTCGATACCGCGATGAAACGTTCCGGAACTGGTTTTTCCGCAAGCTTGACGATACAGCCTTGCCGCCGAAAGATCGCCTCGCAGCCATATTCGACATTCTGGAGGAATGGTTCGAGGAACCCGCATTCAAGGGTTGCATGTTCATCAAGGCGTCAAGCGAGTTTCAGGATCCTGATCATCCGGCATATGCACAGTCAGCCGAGCACAAGAGACTGTTGCAAACGGCATTCAGATCAATTTGTGCGGACGCCGGTGCGCATGATCCTGATCTGCTCGCCAGACAATTGCTGATCCTGAAGGAAGGCGCGATCGTTGCAGCGCACATGGGGTTTGATCCAGAACCCGCGGCGATTGCCAAAGCAACAGCTGAACAGCTGATCGCCAATCAGATCGATGTGTGATTTGGAATAACAAAGCGAACCAGGCCGCTGGATGGTCCCTGGAACAAAAAAGAAAAAGACCGGATCAATTGACCCGGTCTTTCTAGAAGCGAGGAGGTGTTCTGTTCAGCGCTTGACGACGATCTTGGCGCCGACAGTGACACTCTTGTAAAGGTGGATGACGTCTTCGTTTGCCATCCGAATACATCCAGACGACACTTCCGAGCCAATCGTCCACGGTTCGGTCGTACCGTGAATGCGGTAGAGGGTCGAACCGATATAGAGTGCACGTGCGCCCATCGGATTGTTCGGGCCACCAGGCATGTAGCTCGGCAAGATGCGGCCCTTCCTGCGTTCGCGTGCGCGCATCTGCGCCGGCGGTGTCCAGCTCGGCCATTCGGCCTTGCGAGTCACGCGGTGCGTTCCGGCCCACTGGAAACCAGTCTTGCCGACACCCACACCGTATTTCATTGCCTTGCCATTCGGCAGGACGTGATAAAGGCGGCGCTCCGAAGTATCGATAACAATGGTGCCCGGCGTATAGGGACCCTTGTAGCTGACTTTCTTGCGCCGTACAGGTGACTTGCCACCTGGATGATACTTGGGTGTCACCCAGGTATTGGTGCTGTGGTCGAAATATCCGGCTCGCGCTGATACTTCGGCCGGTAGCAGGAACGATCCTGCCAGAATTGCAATCATCGCATAAAAATAGGTCTTCATTTCTATCCCCCTTCAGCGCCTGCCCAGTTCAAGGCGCGCTACACATCGAAGGTTACGTTAGGAAAATCTCCTTGCTGCACTATTAACAATCATGGCCTAAAAATGATTGGAAGGGAATCTCACGTTGATGTGAGCGGATTGGACTTCGATCAATTGTGCCGCATTTGCAACGCGAATAGCGCCTTAAAGGCGTTTGGAAAAATTTTTCAATCAGAGATTGCTGGAATATCGTCGTTTTTGGAACAGACCGTTAGGCATTCGTGAAATTTTGGAACAGCCGAAGGTCGGATCGAAGAATCAGAAGACGCTACTGGCTCGGGAATCAGGCGCTGAAGCGCAAATGTATGTGTGCTCAGTGACCGCCGCACGCTGCCTTGACCCTGTCGAATTCATGGTCATGCAGATCGCTTTCCTCGATCATGAAATCGAACTCACCGCCATCGCGGATGCTCATTTCCGCACCCCAGTCGTTGAACAACTGCAGCAGTAACTGTTCGGCGCTGTCATGCGGCAGGTTGAATTGCACCGAAGACAGGTGTCCGAACATCTGATGGTAACAGTTGCCTGAGCGGGCACCGGGAAATTCCGGGCACTTGATGCCATTTTCGTCTTTCAGAAAAACGGGGTGTCTGTCTGAAGCAGCGGCATACACCGCTTCGGGAACGAGCTTTGACAGGTTCGGACTTCCACCGGTTTCGGTGACCAGTCTGTGCAGGGCTCGCTCTATGTCGGCCTTCAGATAGGCGCTGTAGCGTTTGTCGGCGGCTTGTTCCAGAAAGTCGTTCAGATCTTCAATGAACGCATTGACCATTCGCTGTTCGAACTTGCTTTCCTTTAACGTCTCGGCTTGCATCTGCCAGTCTTCGAAACAGGTTTCAAATCCGGTTTCTTCCAGTTTTGCTCCGTGCCGATTCCGCAGAATTCGGCAAATGAGTGACATTCCCCTTGGTGCAAAGGGAAAGCCCGTTTCGGAATGCGGCCTCAGGACAAGGGGCTTGCCTTCGGCACGCTCCTCTTCTGTTCTGGGCTGAAACAGATGAAATTCGCAAATGTCGGCATTGTCTGTTTCCATTGTGGCGAAGGCCGCTGTCAGCTGTGCCGTAAGATGGTGTTTGTGAGCCGAATCATATCCCTCTGGGGAGGCAAAAGGCAGAGCTGCGCTCTCCGGCATGGTTTCGACTTTCGCAAAATTCAGCGGCCATTCCGGAAATACCCTGGTCTTCTCATCGCCCGGGAGGCCGAAAAGCAGGTCGAAATGATAGTTGCCGTCCTTAATGGGCGGCAGGTTTTTCGGGAAGGCTGTCGCAGTGCCGGAGTACTCTGCATCATAAAGAACTTGCATGTCGTTTTGGGGGGCGACATCCGGTTCAGCCCATGTGAGGCTCTCATCGAACCGGCCAAAAAAGAGCAACAATCCCGTTTCTGGAATACCTTCCGGGCGCCAGGGAAGGTCTGCAAGATCTATCTGAGCAAGGAAATGCAGCGGCAGGCCGGCCTTCACGTGACCAGCGGCTCCGGGCGCTTTTGGCCAAGGGACATTTTTGGGAAGACTCGGTAAGCCGCCAACCTTGCTGCGACCGTGTTTCTCGCGATGCGGCGGGTAAGGACGAAAGGCATAAACCGCGTTGCGGGCAAAATGCTCCCGCAGGCTGTCAAAGGACGCGTCCGGGTCGCCTTCTGAAACAGACACCAGCTCCGGAACGATGTCTTTTCTGACGGCGGAGGCAGGTTCCTCGCATACGGTGCTGACCCTGGATTGCTCTTTCGTCAGGACCTGCTGAACACGTTCGTCGTTGATATCATGGGGTTCCGCGTGCTGCTCCCGGTTGGACTTGGTCGGCAGCACCGAAGCAGTCGCTTCAAAGATCTGCCGGAACAGTGGCCAGAGTACCATGCAGGCAACGCTGCCCAGAATCGCAACCAGAAACAGAAAATGCAGACCAGAAAAGCCGAGCTTCTGACTACCATACGCAAGAATGACAAGAACCAGCAGGTATAGTGCGAATTTTACCATGTAAACATCTATGATGTTGAGATTTCACTCACATTTGTTGCCTGCATGGAATAAAGATCCGGTAAAGTTTTTAAGACAAATACAAACTGGTGGGCACAAAAAAGGCAGCCGAAGCCGCCTTTATCTTTCGTTGCACCGGCTGATTAGCTGAGGTGCAGCTCCTTGAAGAAGTCGTTGCCCTTGTCATCCACAACGATGAAAGCCGGGAAATCAACGACTTCGATTTTCCAGATGGCTTCCATGCCGAGTTCTTCGAATTCGACCACTTCGACCTTCTTGATACAGTCCTGTGCAAGGCGGGCGGCGGGACCACCGATGGAGCCGAGATAAAATCCGCCATGAGCCTGACAGGCTCTGCGGACTTGCGCAGAGCGATTACCCTTTGCCAGCATCACCATGGAACCGCCTGCCGCCTGAAACTGGTCGACATAGGCATCCATCCTTCCGGCGGTGGTCGGCCCGAAGGATCCCGACGGCATGCCTTCCGGAGTTTTTGCCGGCCCCGCGTAGTAAATCGGGTGGTTCTTGAAATAGTCGGGGAGGGGCTCCCCGCTCTCAAGTCGGTCGCGCAACTTGGAATGCGCCAGATCCCGGGCAACGATCAGAGGACCTGTCAGCGACAATCGTGTTTTGATCGGATGTTTGGTCAATTCACCCAGGATTTCTGACATTGGCCGCGTCAGATCGACATTCACAACATTGTCGGAAAGGGAATCGTCGGTGATTTCCGGCAGATATTTCTCCGGATGCATCTCCAGTTGCTCAAGGAAGATCCCGTCTCTTGTTATCTTGCCGACTGCCTGACGGTCGGCAGAACACGAAACCGCAAGGCCGATCGGCAGCGACGCACCGTGGCGGGGAAGGCGGATGACGCGAACATCGTGGCAGAAGTACTTGCCGCCGAACTGGGCACCGACACCCGTTGCCTGGGTCAGCTTGTGGATTTCTTCTTCCATCGCCAGGTCCCGGAAGGCATGGCCGCTTTCAGACCCTTCCGTCGGCAGGCCGTCCAGATATCTTGCCGATGCAAGTTTTGCGGTTTTCAGGTTCATTTCCGCCGACGTGCCACCAATAACGATGGCCAGGTGGTACGGCGGACAGGCAGCAGTTCCGAGCGTCAGAATTTTCTCTTTCAGGAATTCGATCATCCTGTCATGAGTGAGCAGCGACGGTGTTCCCTGAAACAGGAATGTCTTGTTCGCCGAGCCGCCGCCCTTCGCCATGAAAAGGAACTTGTAGGCATCTTCACCGTCGGCGTAGAGCTCTATCTGTGCCGGCATGTTGCTCTTGGTGTTCGTTTCCTCAAACATGGAAAGAGGCGCAAGCTGCGAATACCGCAGGTTCTTTTTGAAGTAGGCGTCACGCGAACCTTCACCGAGAGCGGCTTCATCGGAGCCGTCGGTCCAGACCCTTCGGCCTTTTTTGCCCATAATGATCGCCGTGCCGGTATCCTGGCACATTGGCAAGACGCCGTGTGAAGCGATGTTGGCATTCTTCAGTAGGTCAAAGGCCACGAACTTGTCGTTGGCAGTTGCTTCCGGATCATCGAGGATCTTCTGGAGCTGCTCCAGATGTCCCGGTCGCAGATAGTGATTGATGTCCTTGAAAGCCTCTTCAGCCAGCAGCCTTAGCCCTTCCGCGGCCACCATCAGGACCTCTTCCCCCTGAAACTCCGTGGTACTTACGTGATCAGAAGACAGCTTGCGGTACGGCGTCTTGTCTTCGCCATGCGGAAAAAGGGCACTATGCAGGTATTCCGGGGGCGTGAGGGAAGCGTTCATGAGGCGGTTTTCCTGATCTGGCTGTTTCAGCGGGGTGCTTGCCGAAAGTGCTGGAACTTGGTTGCCATTCTCATACGGCAAAAAGGCCGGGGACGCCAAGTCCCGCGGCCTGCTCATTTGGTTGCATCCGGAACTGGCCGGACTATCGGGTGGCTGTCAGGTCCAGGGTCACCGTAACGGTATCTCCGACCGTATCGGTTCCAACACCGGCTCCGAGCATGTAGTCAAGCCTGTTGAGTTTAGCGGTTCCCTTCGCATTTGCCGTGTCGCCGTCAATATTCAGCGTGAAATCCAGTTGCACGGGATGTGAAACACCCTTGATGGTCAGCGTGCCGCTGGCCTGATAGCTGTTGCCTTCGACAAGGGACGCTCCGTCTGCCTGGAATTCGGCGACCGGAAACCCGGCGACGTTGAACCAGTCTTCGGCCGGCATTGTCGTGTCGAACTGAGGATTGCCCGTGGCAGCACTTGCAGGTTTGATTTGCGCTGAAATTTTCGCAGATTCCGGCGAGTTGACATCAAAATCGATGCTGGCATCCCAGGATGCAAAGGTTCCCGTCAGTGCCCCGGAGCCCTGCTGGACTTCGAAGCCGAGTTTGCTTTGCGCTGGATCGACGGTCCAGGTTTCACTGAATGCGGGCGCCGCGATGCATAGGGCAGCAGAGAGTGAAAGAGAATAGACGATATTTTTCATGATCATGAAACGATACTCTGATGTTGAGAATTAAGAGTCACCTTTGGCTGGGGCAGTCGATACCATGCGCTTAAGTGTATCGTCCCGGGCGATGAAATGATGTTTGAGTGCCGCAGCAACATGAACCACGACAAGCGCTATGAGCAGGAACGCGCCATACTTGTGCAGAATTTTGAAGAAAGCCTCTGCCTGTTCCTTTGTCCCGAGCGCATCCGGCACAGGAAGATGGGGAACCGGCTGAACGTTGAAGAGAACCGTCGGAATGCCCCATGGTGACGCAGAGGCCATGAACCAACCGGTAATGGGCATCGCGAAGATAAGCGCGTAGAGCCCGGCATGTCCCAGATGGGCGGCAAGTTTCTCAAGCGGGTGCATGCCTTCCGGCAATTTTGGCGAGGGGTTCACCAGTCTCCAGCCCAGGCGAAACACCGCAAGGGTCAGCACCACGAAACCAACCGATTTGTGCAGTTGATACAACTGGAAGGTTTCCGCGGCCGTGGGTGGCAGCGTTGTCATGTAGAGACCGAAGGCAAGCATGCCGACAATCAGGACTGCCATTGTCCAATGGAACGCGATTGCTATGCGTCCATAGCCTGACGAGGTGTTGCGCAGCACGGTCCTCTCCTTTGGAAGAGAGGCCGGTCGAACCGGCCTCCACAAGACTGAATCAGTTGGTCGCGTCCGCCTTCAGCGTTTCGGCATGGAACGTAACGGTCACCTCATCTCCCACATAGGGCACAAACATGTCCATGCCGAAATCGGAGCGCTTGAGGACTGTCGACACTGCAAATCCGGCAGCCGCCTTTTTGGCCATGGGATGCTCGCCCATAGCGGTAACGTCGACTGTAAGGGTAACTGGCTTGGTTACGCCTTTCAGCGTGAGGTCCCCGGTCACTTCAAGTTGGTTTTCGCCGGTCTGCTCAACTTTGGTGCTCTTGAAGGCTGCCTGCGGATACTTTGCGGCGTCGAAGAAGTCCGGGCTCTTCAGGTGAGTGTCACGATCCGCCCAGAACGTGTCGAGGCTGTCGATATTGACCGTGAATTCAACGGTGGAATTGGCGGGTGTGTCCTGATCGATCAGCAATTTGCCATCCCAGTCGCCAAAACGGCCGTCCGTGGTGGAATAGCCGAGATGATTGTAGGTGAAGGACAGGTTGGCGTGAGACTTGTCGAATTCATATGCGACAGGCTCGGCCAATGCTGGTGCTGCAAGCAGGGAAAGCGCCAGTGCGGAAGTTGCTAGACGGATCATGAGAAAGCCTTGTTTCGTGTGGTCAAAAAGCGTTCGCTCATGAACGCTGCAGGCTGGAAGATAGGTACGAAATCCCGCTGTGCAATTTGACTGACCGTTCGGTGTGACTGAACAATGTTCAGGTGGCATGTCCGGTTGACATTGACAGTGCGGTATTTCGGCACCGAAGTGGAATCAAGTCAGCTTGAAATGTGCGTTTTCTTGATGTGCACGAAGACAATCTCAAGGCATGTCTGACTACCGAAGCAGCAGCGGCGCACTTTGTTGCCTGGATGATTTGGCCGGAAATGATCGTTCGTATTTTGTGAAGGCGACGCGCAGGGATGCCGATCTGAAGAATATCGATATCTTTGCCCTGTTTCGGGGTGTCGAACTTGAATTCGAGCTTCCGACGAGGTTGTCCGCCGGGCGACATGAGACTTTCTTTGACCGAATTTACACCTTGGAAACCCTAGTTTGTTAAAGTTGTCAATGTAAAGGGTGGTTCACCTTGAGTTAAGCAAGAAAATATAAGAAAGAACTCTAAGTTTAGCTGTGAGGTGATTTAGCTATGATTGATAATATATTTAAAAACAACTTGAGGTTGTTGGATCGCGCTAATAATTCTCACAAGAAATACTGTTTGGATAAAAAATGGATTAGGTTTTTTGCTGCCATTTTTTTAATACCGATTATCCTTGCAGGTTCCGGCTTTGGAGTTTTGGCGGCGGATTGGACCGTCAAACGTGTTTCAGGGATCGTCTATTTCGTTGCACCCGGTGTCGAGGCATTTCGGGCAAAGAAAGGCATGGTCTTTGAAAAAGGCTTCACCCTCGGCACAAGGGCCGGTGGCAGGGTGCTGATCGCCAGGGGCGAGGAGACCATATCGGTAGGCCCCAATACGACATTCGCAATCTCCAAATATCAGAGCAACAATTCGAAGACGACTTTGCTTCAGCGCAAGGGCAAGGTAACCGTGGACGTTGCGAAACGTTCAAGACCTCACTTTTTCGTCGAAACGCCCTTTTTGGCCGCAGTCGTCAAGGGAACACGCTTTGATGTGCAGGTGGATTCAGGTCGAACCCGCGTATCCGTCGAACGTGGTGTTGTTGGAGTTCAGGACTTTTCTTCAGGAGATCGAGCCGATCTGACCACGGGGCAGAATGCCTCGAGTTCTCGGTCCGGTTCTCAGGGCCTCAGCGTCGGCGGACCAACCAAACCAAGTATTAGCAAGGGCGCCAAAAGGAGTCCGATGGTCGGGTTGTTGGACAATGTCGCCGAGGTTGATCCTGAAACGGCCAGTAATGCGTCCGGCAACAACGGGAAGGGACTGTTTGGCGGCTTGTTCGGCAGTAACGGCAACGGCAATGGCAATTCGAACGGGAATAGCAACGGAAATTCGAACGGCAACGGCAACGGAAATTCGAACGGCAACGGCAACGGCAATTCGAATGGCAACAGCAATGGAAACTAGGCATGGGTGTGTCGACGTTCGGTCGAGTGCCGGCTGCCACTAAATTGAACGGGTGAGGTGGGTGCAACTTCGGTTGGAGAATTTCGGAAGGCGTTTTATCAGCGCTGTCCTGGTCGCGGTTCTCCTGACCGCGGCCATTCTCGTTCTGCGGGTTACTGGTCTTCCGGCAACGGTAGACAGGTTCCTTTGGGAAGTTCGGTTCAGCCTCGACAAACGCCCGGTTTCGGACAAGATAGTTTTCGTCGACATCGATGCCGGTAGCATTGACAAGATAGGGCAGTGGCCGTTTCCGCGCCGGATATACGCAGATCTGACGGATAAGCTGGCGGCAGCCGGAGCCCTTGATCTTGTCTATGATATCGACTTCAGTGCGGTGTCGAACCCTGAAGACGACGCGTTGTTCGCTGCTTCAATTGAGCGTGCTGGAAATGTAAGTCTGGCTGCTTTTCGGCAGGCAGCATCAGCGGGTTCCGTTGATGCCGAAATAATCAATTTGCCCATAGATCCGTTTCTCGATCATGCCTGGCCGGTGGTTGTCATGGTGCCGATGGAAAGCGACAGCCGGATCTGGCGAAATCTTTATGGATTTGAAATTGACGGGACGACGGAAGTTTCTGCAGCCGCTTTCATGGGAGAACACACCGGCGAGACCAGCGGTTCGTTTTTCCTGGACTTCGGTATCGCGATTGATGAAGTGCCCCGCGTTCCACTTGTCGATGTTTTGAACGGCGCCGTCGACCCTGACCGGTTCGCAGGCAAGAAGGTGATTGTTGGAGCGAGCGCCCAGGAACTCAGGGATCTCTTTGCAGTCCCGGTTTATGGAATCCTGCCTGGCGCAGTGATCCAGGCTCTTGGCGCAGAAACGCTTCTTCAGAAACGGGCGCTTGTACAACAAGGTCAATATCTTGTCCTTCTGGTCGCAGCTTTGGTACTCATCCTCTTGCTGATGACCAAGATCGAAGGCTGGGCAGTCAAGCTTGGAATTCTTGTTCTGTCGGCACTGGCGATTGAGATCGTTGCAATCAGTTTTCAAAAGTCGATGCCTGTGCTTGTGCCGACTGCAAGTGCCTATCTGTTGCTCATGTTTGCGGGCGTGATTGTTGTTCTGCGCGAGCTGGGCCTGCACAAGCTGCTCGCGCGTGTGGCAGACATCAAGCAGCGTAACAGCGAACGTATGCTCGGCCAGGTCTTTGATGACAGTTTCGATGCAATCCTTGTTCTCGACAGCGATTGTGTCATCACAGCTGCCAACCAGACCGCACGTACCTTGTTTTCAAGCGAGGCACTGGCTGGCAGCCCAGCTCGCTCCGTTCTGCCAAATGCACTTGTTGAAGAAGTCATCGCCGTGCTTCAGGCTCCCGACAGCCGTATCCCGGTTCCGCAAATTCTCGTGTTGGCCCAGGATGGTACCAGGCGTCGGTTCATAGAATATGTCGTGACGAAAGCCGAAAAGACACTCGCGGCAAGGAAGGGGCATGACAAGACGGAAATCAGGACACTTGCCTGCATGACCTGTCGTGATGTGACCGACGAGCGCGAGTCGGCTTCACGGCTGGAATATCTGGCAAGATTTGATCCGATCACCGACCTCCTGAACCGAAGCGGTTTCGAGCGTGAAATCTCACGTCAGGCAGATGGTGCCTGCAACAAGAACGAGACTGTGTGCGTAATCCAGTTCGCGGTCACCAACCTGGATCAGATTGTTGCCACCCTCGGGTTTTCCTATGGCGATCGAGTGCGTCAATCGATTGCATCCAGATTGAAAAGTCACCTTTCCCAGGGGATCACATGGTCGGCGATTACCGCAGATGTTTTTGCCGGAGTGTACGTTTCCAGGTCTGGTGACGACCGGGAACTTGAAATCGTGGACGAAATTCAGCGCGTTATCGGTGAAGACTACTCGATCGACGGTGCGCGTATTTCGATGCAGCTGAATTTCGGTTACGTGGTTTCAGGTAGCGAGCAGACACCAGACACACTCCTGATGAGAGCCGGAAACGCGTTGTCCAAGGCCAGGCGTGACAACAAGAACCTGACCGTTCGCTTCCAGTCGGAGATGGACACGGCCTTGCAAAGGCGCCGTAAGCTGGAAACCGAATTGTTCAAGGCGATTGTACGGGACGAACTGCGGCTGGATTATCAGCCACTGGTCAATCTCAGGGACAATAGCGTTTTTGGTGTCGAGGCATTGCTTCGTTGGGACAGCCGTGAATTCGGTGCTGTCTCCCCCATGGAGTTCATTCCGATCGCCGAGGAAAACGGTTACATTCAGGAAATCGGATCCTGGGTGTTGAACCGGGCGATGAAGGAGGCGCTGACGTGGGATGCGTCGTTGAGGCTGTCCGTCAACGTGTCTCCTGCACAGTTCTTCAGGGGCAACCTCGTCCAGACTGTTTCGGAAGCTTTGGATCGCGCCAGTTTCCCGGCGGAACGCCTGGATCTCGAAGTTACCGAATCCCTCTTTATCGATGAAAGCACGGACCTGAAGTTTCGCATGGAAGAGTTGAGAGAGCTCGGATGCAAATTCTCAATGGACGATTTTGGTACGGGCTACTCTTCGCTGGGATACATAACCAAGTATCCGTTTTCCAAAATCAAACTCGACAAGTCCTTTGTCAGGGACACCCTCGACAGGGAAGAGGACATGGCTGTCATTGAAGCAGTGCTTCTCCTCGCCGAGGGGTATGGCATGTCGGTGATCGTCGAGGGCATTGAGACGTTCGAGCAGTCGCAGAGATTGCAGTCTCTGGGATGCAAATACGGGCAAGGATACTATTTCAGCCGTCCGACAAGTACCTCTGGTATAGCCGCACTTCTTGCCAAGGCTGCGTGAGCCATGCTCATTTCGGGAAGCGCGGCGGGCAGGGCGCGCCGCTGAAATATCCTACATTCCCAGGCCACCAAGGCAGCTGTACTTGATGTTGAGATAGTCATCGAGCCCGTACTTGGAACCCTCGTTGCCGATGCCGCTCTCCTTGAACCCTCCGAATGGTGCGACTTCGGTCGTTATGACACCTTCATTGACACCGACAAGACCATATTGGAGCGCCTCCATCACCCGGAAACAGCGGCCAAGATCCTGTGCATAGAAATAGCAGGCAAGGCCGTATTCGGTGTCGTTGGCCAGCTTGATGGCTTCGTCTTCCGTGTCGAATTTGAACAGGGCGGCAAGCGGGCCGAAGGTTTCGTCATGCGCCACCTTCATGTCCTGGCTGGCTCCGGTAACAAGCGTCGGCTCAAAATAGGTGCCGGTTCGGTCGGGCCGGTGGCCACCGGTCACCAGCGTACCGCCCTTGTCCAGCGCGTCCTGAACGTGTGCGGCGACTTTTTCAACCGCAGCTTCGTTGATCAGGGGACCCTGTGTAACACCGTCTTCCAGACCGTTGCCCACGGTCAGTTGTTCCGCCATAGCGGATTTGAGCTTTTCTGCAAACGCGTCGTACACGCCGGCCTGTACATAGAACCTGTTGGCGCAGACGCAGGTCTGGCCGGAATTGCGGAACTTGCTGGCAATGGCGCCGTTTGCCGCCCTGTCGAGATCGGCGTCGTCGAAGACGATGAACGGCGCATTTCCACCAAGTTCCATCGAAATCTTCTTCATGTTCTTGCCGGCATTTGCGGCCAGCAGTTTCCCCACCCGGGTCGAGCCGGTGAATGTGATCTTGCGGACCGCCGGATTTTCGCACATTTCCTCGCCGATCGCCGGCGCGTCTCCGGTAACGATGTTGAGGACACCGGCAGGAAGACCGATCTTGTCCGCCACGAGACCGTAGATCAGCGCTGAATAGGGCGTGAACTCGGCCGGTTTCATGACCATTGTGCAACCGGACGCCAGGGCTGCACCCAGTTTGCGTGCAATCATGGAGTTCGGGAAGTTCCACGGCGTGATGGAAGCAACAACGCCGACTGGTTCCTTGGTGACGAGGATCCGCCGGTCTGCCCAGGGCGAGGGGATCGTGTCGCCATATATGCGTTTGCCTTCTTCAGCGAAGAAACGGATATATTTCACCCCAAGCGTGATTTCGCCCTTGGCCTCCGCGAGCGGCTTGCCCATTTCTGTGGTCAGCAACACCGCGAGGTCCTCCAGCTGATCCATGACGGCATCGCACAACTTGTGCATAAAGTCGGCGCGTGCCTCGGCGGTCAGGGCTTTCCAGGCCGGGAATGCAGCTTCTGCAGCCGCGATTGCCCGAGCCGTTTCGGAACGGCCGCAGTAAGGAATGGTCCCGATACTCTCGCCGGTCGCGGGATTGGAGACAGCGATTGTCTGGCCGCTATCTGCATCGGCCCACGCACCGTTGATATAGACCTGTTGTTTGACTAGTGCCGAGTTCAAAGACATGGAGCACTCCCTGATGTCTGGGAAATAGGATCGGCCGGAGGATTGTCCGGCCCCGTTTGATCAACAGATAGAGTGCGTCTGAACGGTCTGGCAAGCGCTTTTGCGTTCAATCCAGTACGTGCGTGACCTGAACAGTCCGTTCGTCCAGTCAGGTGACATGCCTGACTTCTGCGCATACCTGTTCGGAGGTCGCGATTTGGTCAGGCAATATATGGTTTTGGGAGAAGGGTCGCCGCATCAGTGCAGGACCTGGAGAGGTTCAGCCGTCCAGCCGTTCCTGCAAACCGGCGATTTCGTCTGCAAGTGCTTGTGCCTGCTTTTGAATGCGGTCAAGCGCAACTTTCATGCTGTCCAGATCTGCAGAGGCCGGTTCTTCGGCGAAAGGTGGCGTACCCCGTCCGACAAGCAGCCAGGTCGGGCTCACATTGAGGACACCTGCAAGCAGAACCAGCTTGTTGGAGCGTGGTTCGGACCGGTCACTTTCCCAGCTTTGAAGTGTTGACGTCTTGATCCCCAGGCGGCGGGCCAGCTGCGCAGTCGACAGGCTTGAGGCGTCTCGTGCCTTGCAGATACGTTCACCCAGGGTGTACTCGCTGCTGCGTGTCGTCATTACAGAACTCCCGTCATGACCGGTTCTTCCCGTTACCAAATGAACGGTTTCGTCAGGCAGGAACGGGGAATTTTTTCTATATGGATGGGTCATGGCGCGCACACTTGCATGAACCGCCTGTGCAGTGCAACAGCTGCCAGGCAATTTGTCGCATTGAGAGTGTGCCACGGCGGGAATGAGCAAATTGCTCGGTAATAATGACGGCGGCACTGTTTAGATCAGTACTCTCGTTCGAAGAAAATTCCAGCCTTCGAGGACCCGTCGGCACCAACTTCTCCACGTACTTTCAGACCTCGGTCAAGATCGATATCGACCTTGACACGGCTCGAACCGGATCCTGTTCCCTGTTCAACGCCGAGATAGATATTGTCATTGATGTACTTGCCGACCGCCACCGATGGTCCGTCTTCACCATCCGTGTTTATGTCAATCGCATCAAGCCCGAGCGACTTGCGGAGGGTTGCCAGCGGTCCGCTGTCGCTGCCTCCGGTAAGTGTCGCAATGGCGGCTGCAAGACTCGCTATCTGCGTCGCTGACAGGTTCCCGACACTTTTGCCGAACAGCAGCAGTGCGAGGACCTCGTCCTGTGGCAGATCAGGCGACGAGCTGAAGGCGATCTCCGGATCATCGGCCTGTCCGCTGACGGTGACCGTGATCGTGGTATCGTTGACGGTTGTCGTTGCAGCAAAATCGATCAAGGGAGTGAGAGACCCGTCGAACGTCGCGCTTCCGCGGGAAAATGTCAGCCGCCTGGTCAAGATATCCAGTTGGCCGCGCTTGAGCGAAAAAGCCCCGATCGCTTGCGGGTCCGCAGTTGTGCCGACGACCTTCAGGTTGCCCTGAAGTTCGGCGTCGAGACCCCGGCCGCGAATGAATATTCGACCAGGCGCGTTGAGGACGATGTCGAGACGAGGGGGGACCGACTTTTGCTCCGCGCTGCTCTGTTTCGGCTCACCGCCAAGGTCCGCAATCTGTTGCCGGATCGCTTTCGATGCGTTTATGTGCCTGACTTCAACGGGAGGAATTGCGCCAGGCAGATACTCCGGTATCGAGATGTCAGCCTTGTTGATCGTAATCGATCCGCCGATCAGGGCGGAACTGGATGGTGATGCAAGCGGACCTGTAATCTTGATGTCGGCATCGACTTCAGCAGTGACCAGACCCGGGTCGACATAACGGCCCTGGTTCAGTTTCAAGGCAAGATTTGCGGGAAAACCGTCTTTCATCCCGACAGTGCCGGAGGCCGACAGCGAGCCGCCGGTTGCCAGCTCGCCGGTGATGCCGTTCAGCGATGCTTGATCCTGTGTGACCGCTGCATTGCCGCCAATATTTTGGACGGTCAGCCCCGTTGAAAGACTTGTGATCTTCAGACCTGTTGGTGTTGCGGTGATCTGGTAGGTCGGCGAAGCGGCCGATCCGCCGACATTGCCTTTCAGTGCGATCGTGCCTTCACCTCGGATCCCCGCTTCGAGCAAAGGGCGTTTCAAGGCGGTGACAGGGACCGATCCGTCGAGCGTAACGGCGAGCGTATTGGGTAGGTCAAGGCCAATTTCACCAGACGCGTTGAGCTTTAGGCCGTTGGGATCGCTCACTGTCGTATTCTGCGAAATCCGGTTGTCCTTGAGTGTCCCCGAAGTCTGCAATCCGAGGGCGGCAAGTCCGTTGTTCTTCAGTTCATTTGCCGTCAGTCCTTGGCCGGATATCGTCCAACTGGCCTCAGGCGCGGTCGAACTTCCCTGCGCCTTGACCGATCCCGACAAGGTTCCTCCAAGTCCGAGAGAAGGGACAAAGGCATTCGCGAGATTTAGCGGGATGGAATTCAGCTCGGCGGCGAGATCCAGTGACTGCCCTGCCGTTCCTGAAAGTGCAAGGGAGCCGTTGCCGAGTTTCAGTTCGAGGGGTTGTATGCTCGTGTTGCCGTTTGCATAGGAGATTGTTGTCGGCTGCTGCAACTGGCTTGAAAGACCCTGATAGCGCATCGTAAGTTCTGACAGGGCGATATCGTAGGCATTTGTCTCCGGTTGCGATATCTGCGCTGCCAGTGAAAGGCCATCGTCGCTTCCCTGGTCGACCTTCACATCCGCCGTCACGGATGTGCCTCCATTGTCCGGCTCAGCCAGCAGTTTGACGGCGTGAACAGGTGTCGCGTCCGTAACAAGGTCTGACAGCTCGATATCCGCGGAAGCTGATTGGGGCGTGTAGGGCGCGGCAATGTCCGCTTTCAGCTTGACACTGCCGATGCTGAGAGAAGGAACGTCGATATCCGAGCCGACAACATCGAGCGCCAGTTTCTTGCTGTCCGGATCTGCCAGAACCGTACCTTGCAAACGTCCACCGATTTCGGTGAGCAGCAGAGGCGAGAGTGACGCAAGATCAGGGGCGTCGATCTTGAGATTTCCCTTGAGTGTTTCAACAGGATTGTTCAGGTCGGCAACGGCGAGTGCACCGGTCACGGTGTTGCCTGCGAGTTTGACCGACAGCGGATTGATATCCGCACCGCCGTCTTCGCTTTTGAGTTCGACGTCAATCGCAATCGGTTGACCGTTCAGGCTGGCGGAGGATTTGATTGTCGCGCTCGGAGCCGCGGTGTCCGCGATGGCTGTTGCTGAAAAGGAAAGATTGTCAAGAGGGGTGCCTGCGAGCATGATCTGCTTTGATGCCGCGTCCGCCTCAACGTTCAGCGCATCGATCGGCCCGGTTGTCTTTGCGGTTACGTCCAGGGAACCCGCCAGTTGAGAGTCAACCTTACTCAGGTCCTCGAGAGCGATGGAAAATTCGGACGCAAGTGAAGCCTCCTGATAATGGGCATTGCCATCAATGTTGATCGCTGCGTTCTTGAGCGACAGGCTTTTCACCGTCACGTCTTCAGAGCCAGCGAAGGCAAGGGCCGCATCGATCTGCGTGTCGCCTGCCAGCAACGTATCAGCCTGAGCAACACCCGTGGCCAGATCGCGCGTGGAGATGGCAGCGGTTGCCGATCCGTTGACGGTCGACGGATCGAGGTCGGCGGAAAAGGATGTAGAAACACTGCCACCGAGTTCCCTTTGTGCCAGCGCCGAGAAGACGGCAAGGTCAGCAACAGAAAGGCGGCCCTGACCGGAGACCTTGTTTAGCGATACCAGTGTGTCCGACAGTGTCAGCGCCGCCGCAGTGGAAGTGAAAGCCAGTTTCGAGAACGTGACGGACTTGTCAGCGCCGTTGAGAACGCCTTCCGACTTGAGAGACACAGCTCCCGAAAGCGGCTCGGCCTGAGGTGTCAGTCCCTCAAGTTTCGCAACTGAAATCGAAAGAGAAAATGGCGAAGACAATGCGTCAGGCTGCAGGTCAGCGCCGTTCCCTGCCGTTTCCAGCAAGATCTTGCCGCTCTTGACCTCGTTGGTCTGGAAGGAGGCCAGGTCGAGCGTGAGCGACCAGTCGGCCGCCGCCTCGCTGCCGGTCACGGAAAACCTGGCATCGAGCGCACCGAACGCAATACGTCTGTCCGACATGTCGACAGCGATGAGAGCATTGTCTCCCGCGTTGATCGTTACGGATCCGGTCGCGTTGACCGCCGCGTTGTCAAGATTTGCATTGGCATTCAAATTGACAGTCTGCGTGGTCAGTTCAATGTCCGCGGAAAGCGGTGCAAAATCGGATGAAAAGCGCGCATTGCCGGTGGCATGTGTCGTACCTGTGAGGAAGGCCTTCGCCGTCGGAGGGGCAAGCGGTTCCAGGTCACCATCAAGATCAAAAGTCAGTTGCCTTCCTTGCGGTTGCTCTGAAAGTTTCGCGGAGCCTTTGACAGTTGACCTTCCGTCAAGCGCCACATCCAGATTGGCGGCCCAGTCTGTCAGGGGACCGCTGCCATTCAGGGCAAGCTTTACGGCTGGCAAGTCTGGAACATCCAACAGACGCGCGGCCAGTCCACCGCGCGGCTCTGAAAGAACAAGATCGAACGCGAGCGTTTCGGCGGCTGGTTCGAATTCGGCATTTGCGGTCAGACCGGCGTCAATTCCGTCAACGCGGTGAACATCGAGGGCCGCAGTAACGACAGCAGGATCAAGTGCGAATGCACCCGAACCGCTGACCTTGAGCGAGACGGGTTCTCCAATCAGGGAATTTCCGAGATTGATCTCGTCAAATACGAGGCTCTCGAGCGAGACGTTAAACGGCAGCGAAACTCCGCCTGAAGGTTCATTTTCAACGTCCCCTGCCTCGACTTGAGCAACCGGTTCGCTCGCTGGAAGCCGATTCAAGTCAATCCTGCCGGCTGAAATGGAGGATATGTCGAGATCGCCGGTCAGGAGCTGCAATGGGTTCCAATTCAGGCTGAGCCTTTCAGCGTTAAGCCAGACACCGTCCTTGTCGGCAAGACTGATGTCCTCGACGGTCGCATTCAGTCCGAAGCTCAGGTAGATGCCTTCAACCGATATTGTCTGAGTGTCGTTCGACGCGAGCGAGCTCACGACGCCGGACACCAGGGTGCGGCCGGAAGGAACCTGCAGCGCTGCGATCACGAGCACCGGTATTGCGATCGCCACAACGATCAGGAATCCGAAGATTCGCAGGGCAAGGCTTAAAAAACGCATCTAGAACAGAATCTGCAAATTTGGGGTCAATGCAAAGGAAAAACAGGATTCGCCAGATTTTATCAGGCCTTTTTGGCGTCAGTTAGACACTGTTTATCCGTTTCACGGCTGAAAGGAGGGCAATTCGGTCTGACATTGGCCGAGGTTGTACTCAAAACGCCTGGCTCAATCCGACATAAAGAGCAAAATCTGGGTCATCCTTGCCTGGATCAAGTGGTATCGCCGCATCTACGCGCAACGGACCGATTGGCGTGAAATATCTGAGACCGGCGCCAACACCCACCTTCAATTCCTCGGAAAAATCGGGGACGCTGTCTTCGTACGCATTTCCGGCATCGACAAACCCGACGATACCGATCGTCTCCGTCACTCGCATCCGGATCTCTCCGGACAATTCGACCAGGGAGCGTCCTCCCACGACCTCATCACCGACCCGCGGACCTACATTGCGATAGGCGTAACCCCTTATGGAGCCGCCACCGCCGGCTATGAAACGGCGGCTGGCCGGAACAGATTCAACCGATGGCGCCAGGATCGATCCGACCGTCACCTTGCCCGCCAGGATGAAACGCTTCGCCTCGTCCAGCGCATAGTAGCTGGACACCGTTCCTTTCATGAAGCCCATGGCGTTGGAGTTGAGCGTGTCATAGGCAGGTTCTGCGAACAGTGCCGCGAACACCCCCTTGGAAGGGTTGAGCTTGTCGTCCCTGTTGTCGAAAGTCAGGTCTGCCGGCAATCCGACCAGGAGATATTCATCTTCCCCGAAAGCGTCTTCCTCGTCCGCAAAGAACACTTCGGCTCCGGCACGGCCCTTCAGCTTTTCAGAAAACTCGCGATTGAGAAAGGCGTTGTACGTGACTGTTCTGCTTTTGTAAGCGTCAGGATTTTCCTGCCGTGCCTCCAGGCTGGTGGAGAAGCTGGTGAGGGGACCGAAAACGCCAGGTTTTTCGAACGCTATTCGGGCCGAGTATTCCTGATTTGCAAAACTCTCGGTGCCGATCCGGCCGACGGATCCTTCAACGGAAAGCAATTCGCCGCGGCCAAAGAGGTTCCTCCGGCGCCAGTATGCCTCCACACCAAACCCCTCGGTGCTCGACCAGGAAGCACCGGCGCCGATTACGTGGCGTTTGCGTTCACTGACCTCGATTGCGATAGGAAGCGTTCCGTCGGGTCCGGCAATGTCACCTTCAACGAACCGGATGGATGAAAAGATACCGAGATCATTCAGGCGTTTGCGGGCGCGTGCGATGTCTTCGGGAGAATAGATGCCACCTTGCGGCAACATCGCTTGCTGCTTCACGAAACCCGGATCAGTGACTTCCGTACCGCTGACAGAGACCGCGCCGAACCTGGCCTGCGGCCCGGCGTCGGCCACGAGGGCGACATCGAGTTTGTTGGTGCTGTGGTCTGCAGTAATTCGCCGCTCCGTGATTTTCGCCTTCGGGTATCCGCGACCACGCAGTATCGAAACTATTCTGCCTTCTGCCGATAATATCTTGCCCGAGCCGGCGGTCTCACCGGGTGCCAGTCCCCAGAAGGATGGATCAGTCGACAGGTCACCGCCCGTTGAGGAGATCGAGACATTTCCGAATGTAAATTCCGGACCCGGGTCGACCAGAATGGAAACTTTCACCGGGCGCCCATCCGGAAGGTCGCTTTGTTCAAGTGCGATTTCGAGCGGCAGTCCGGCAAGCTTGATTGAAACGGTCCCGCCGTAGCGGCCATCGGCGTAAAGTTTTGCCACCAGCCGTTCACGGTCCGAAAGCGCGCGTGCGATGAGCCCGGCTTCGCCGGATGGCGGTTTGTCCTGCTGCTGAAGTAGCAGGGAAGTGCTCTTCATGTCGCTGGTCAGATCTTCATTCCCGGTCGAGACGGCAAGCTCCGCCTCATAGGGAATTGGATCAGGAACAGCTTCCCCTTCTTCTTCCGCCCCGCCGAAGGGTTTCCAGCCGAAGATATCGAAGGCATTCGCAGGCAGGGCAACAGCAAAAAGAGATAGAAAAACGAGGCCGAATGCAAAAGTATGTTTAACAACGACAAAAAGGCCGGTCGCTGAGAGAGCAACCCGCTTCTTTTCCACGCACAACCGCGTGTTCCGGCATCGGCCGGAATTGCAAGACGGTAGACCCTTCACTTACTGCCGCCTGACGGGTTGGTCCTGCCGGAGCGCACTCATCCTTTGATATGGCGCTTCGGCTGAACTGCTAACGCAGCCCCTACGAAAGCCAATGTAGGCTGCCATGGTTAAATCTTGCTGAATCTCGATAGACCATGACGTACAGCTGAAAGCAAGAGCCAAGGTGATCCAATGGCTTGGCCAGAACTGTTGATACTAGGGTTTTTTGCCAATTGAACCGTGCTTATGATCGACAAAAACAAACACGCCGGATGTGCCCGGCGTGTATTACTGTCAAATAACTGTTCCGATGAACTAGAAGAGGGGTTCTTCTTCAGGAAGACCCAGCAGACGTCTGGCAGCGGTGAGCGTGTTGACCATCAGCATTGCAATTGTCATGGGACCAACACCTCCCGGAACTGGTGTAATCGCGCCGGCGTGACCAACCGCCTCATCGAAGGCAACGTCGCCCACAAGCCGGGACTTTCTTTCGCCGCGTTCCGGAGCAGGGATCCGATTGATGCCGACATCGATCACGGTTGCCCCGTCCCTGATCCAGCTTCCCTTGACCATCTCCGGACGGCCAACAGCAGCTACGACGATATCGGCACCGCGAACAACGTCGGGAAGGTCCTTCGTTCGGCTGTGCGCGATCGTGACCGTACAGCTTTCCTGCAAAAGCAGGCTCGCCATGGGTTTGCCGACAATGTTGGACCGTCCGACGACAACGGCGGTTTTACCGGAGAGTGTGTCCCCGAGTGTGCGCTTCAGGAGAACCAGGCTGCCGGCCGGTGTACAGGGGACGAGTGCGCTGTCGCGCTCGCCAGCGGTCAGAAGACCGACATTCACCGGATGAAAACCGTCAACATCCTTCTCCGGGCGAATCAGCCGAAGAACCTTGCTTTCCTCGATGTGGCCGGGCAGGGGAAGCTGTACAAGGATACCGTGAATGTCGGGATCATTGTTCAACTGCTCGACGAGCGAGAGGACCTCTGCCTCGCTCGAATCCGCAGCTAGCGTATGTTTGACCGAGTGGAAACCACAGGCCTCTGCCGCGCGGTCCTTGTTGCGTACATAAACCTGGCTTGCCGGGTCTTCCCCAACGAGAACGACCGCAAGACCTGGACGTTTGCCGGTGGTTTCAAGCAATGCGGCTGCGCGGCGTGTGATTTCGTCCCGAACAGATTCTGCAATGGCCTTGCCATCGATGATTTGGGCCTGGGGCATTCAGCCTCCTTGTCGCTGGTACGGTTGTGTCGATCAAATCCGGCGACAAGCTATAGGATGACCTGCTGAAATGAGAAAGGCTGTTTGCGTCGTTTCCTACTCTGGTTTCGCCATTGTGACTGTTTGCAAAAACACCACGCTCAGGACCCGCCGGTAAATCGGTCCAGTTCGGATACAGCACAAACGATGTGGTAAAGAGAACTGGCAGGTGCCGGTTCGTCGGCGAACGAGCCGGCCGGGTCCATCTTGTCGAGATATAGCCCGTCTGGAGCTTTATCCAGATAGATGCGCAATGCACTGACCGCCGCCGGGATGTCCGTGAAATAGGCTTCTCTTTCCGCTCCGCCAGAGACTTCGGTCAGCGCAATCGCTGCTTTTATCCACTCTGTTTGTCCCCAAAGGCGAGCGAGCGGATTTTGAACGGTGAAATCGTCGTTCAGCGCCATGAAAGTGACGCCCCGGTTCTCGTCGATACCGTAGGTCCAGCCAATGTCGTATAGCCTCCGGGACGCTATGATCGCTCCGGCATCCCGGCGCGATCGTCCCCAACGGCACAACAACCATGCCCATTCGAACTGATGTCCCGGTTCCATGATGCGCCCCCTGTCTCCGGGCAAGGGGGTCCAGTCCAGGTCAAAAAATTCGCGAAGACCACCGCTGACCGGATCGATAAAGCTGTTCAGCGCAAGTTCTGCAATTTCATCGGCAAGTTCCGCCCAGATGGGATCATCCGAGGTGTCCTCCCAGGCAAGGCAGGCTTCAAACAGATGCATGTGGGGATTGGAGCAAAGCGGGCGGCGGTCAGGATTTGCCTCGCGGAAACCACCTTCCCGTTTCTTGTAATGTTCTACAAGGAAATTCACCAGATTGGCGGCCTGTTCGGTGGCCTCCGCCTTCCTGGCCGGAAGATGAGAAGCAACATTTGCAAAACAGAACAGCGCGAAAGCCTGATTGTAGAGATCGAATGTGTCGTCAACGATCTTGTTTTCGATGTCGACCGCCGAAGCGAAATAACCGCTTCTGGTCAGGTAGTTCTGCAAATACCAGTCGAAGAGGGACGTGGCCACCTCGTCGGCTGGACCTTCCCAGCCAAGTTTAGCTCCTTCAAGAAATGAATATATCTGACGCGGAACAACACGCGCACGCCGCGGATCCTTCGTGGGTTTTTGATCGATCAGGTCGATGGCTTCGAAACACTCTCCTTTGGCAAGGTCGACCCCGCAGGTGAACCACACCGGAAGCGCCTTTTCGGTCAGCCAACGGGTCAGTTCCGACGAGATTGGATGCAGCGGTTGAACACCGGTGTTCTGGTTCGCGTATTCCATCAAATTCCTCATTGGCCGCAGAGATGAACAATCGGTCAGAATCGGTAACAGAGATTCTTGATCAGTCTGAAGACAATAATGCGGAATCTGGACTTATCACGATGAAACTGCGCGGGGGCAATCTGAGGTGCTGGATGATAGCCGGAAATTCGTCTTGAAAACAAAAGTGCCCCGGTCAGACCGGGGCACCTGGGTGACTTGCTTCAGACGTTGCTGTCCGGGAATGAGGCCTTGCGCTCGGTGATATAGGCCTGCAGGGCGTCGTCAATGCCAGGGTCGAGCTCCGGCCCGCTATACGACCTGAGCATCTCCTTCCACCTTGAATTGGCACGGGCCGCCGAGTCGAGCTCACCATCGGCCAGCCATTGTTCGTACGAGTTGTTATCGGCGATCGCCGACCGGTAGAACGCGGCTTCAAAATTGCGCTGCGTGTGCGCTGCGCCAAGAAAGTGGCCGCCAGGACCGACCTCCTGCAAGGCATCCATCGCAAGGGTTTCCTCTGAAATCTCGATACCCTTGGCAAGCACGTGCATCATGCCGAGCTGGTCTGCGTCCATCACGAATTTCTCGTAGGAAGAACACAGTCCGCCTTCCAGCCAGCCTGCCGAATGCAGGGCGAAGTTCACGCCGGAATGAAGTGTTGCAAGGATCGTTTGTGCCGATTCCTGTGCGGATTGTGCGTCGGGCAGTTTGGACGCAGTAAACGAACCGCCGGAACGGAAGGGCAATTTGAGCCGGCGAGCCAGTTTCGCGGCACCATTGAGCAGCAACGATCCTTCCGGACTGCCGAATGTCGGAGCTCCGGACTGCATCGAGATCGAGCTGACGAACGCGCCGAAAACGACAGGAGCTCCAGGGCGAATAAGTTGTGTCAATGCGCAACCGGCCATGGCCTCCGCCAAGACCTGTGACAGTGTCCCCGCTACGGTTACAGGGCTCATGGCGCCTGCCAGAATGAACGGAGAAACGATACAGGCCTGATTATGGCGGGCATAGACCTTGAGTGCGCCAAGCATGGTCGAATCGAACACAAGCGGCGAGTTTGCGTTGATCAGCTGGATCATGACGCAGTTCTGGTCGACGAACTCTTCGCCAAATGCGATCTGAGCCATCTTGACTGAATCTTCCGCACGTTCCGGTGCAGTGACTGATCCCATGAACGGTTTGTCGGAATACTTGATATGGGAATAGACCATGTCGAAATGGCGCTTGTTCACCGGCAGGTCCACAGGTTCGCAAACGGTTCCGCCTGAATGATGCAGCCAGGGTGACATGTAGGCCAGCTTCACGAAGTTTCGAAAATCCTCGATCGTGCCGTAGCGCCGCCCCTGGTCGAGGTCGGTGACAAATGGAGGTCCGTAGACAGGCGCAAACACAAGATTGTTGCCGCCGATTTCCACATTCCGGGCGGAATTTCGAGCGTGTTGCGTAAATTGCGACGGTGCGGTCTTCAGGATCTCGCGCAGCATTCCTTTGGGAAAACGAACGCGCTCACCGTCGACTTCGGCTCCGGCATCTTTCCAGATTTCCAGGACTTCCGGATCTTCCCGGAATTCCAGACCGATTTCCGCAAGAATTCGGTCGGCGTTGGCTTCGATCCTTTCAACGCCTTCCTCGCTGAGGACGTCGTAATTCGGGATGTTTCTGGAAATATAGGGAACAGCCTGACCTGCGGGACCCGATTGCCGGCGTTCGCGGCGGGCGGATCGTCCTCGGCGGCCTGACGGGGCGGCGTCTGACATTACTTCAGCTCCAAAGGTGGTTTTTTTGTTTGGCGTAGTCTTTATCAGGCACATGTGCAACCCGGCTCCAGAAGCGTCGCACATTGCTATAAATGCGTCATGTTACTTGCTTGATCGATTTTATCCTGCAAATCCCTTCATCACCACGTGGATTCGCGCGCATTTGGTTCTTTTTGGGCAGGCATGATGCGGTCGCATGGTGCACGACCCTCAACAAGGTCGATCGGTACCATTCAAAATCGGTGGCTGCCGGTGCTTATGAGCTGAAACGGCCGCTATTGAACCTTCCCGGTTTAGGATTTTTGGATTGTCGTGTCGTGGTGATAATGCCGCAATGACGCATTCAAGCTATTTTGCCCCTTGATCTATCGCGATACTGCCGGCCAAAGATTGAGATCCGGCACGGGCTCCTGGCCAGCCGCAACCGGGTTTCTGTTCGGTCAATCCGTCGCGGATGTCACATGTTGAAGGAAGCGGACTTGTCTGGTCGCTTTCACTTTAATGAAAAGGAATGAATCATGTCAGCATTTCCTGACAGGGCAAAAGTTGTCATCGTTGGTCTGGGCGGCATTGTCGGCGCGTCAGTTGCACACCACCTCATAGAGCGCGGTTGGGATGATATCGTTGGCATTGATAAGTCCGGCATTCCGACAGATATCGGCTCAACAGCGCACGCTTCCGATTTCTGCTACACGACAAGCCACGACTACCTTTCCGTCTGGACGACCCAGTATTCCATCGATTTTTTTGAAAAGATGGGACACTACGCCCGCGTTGGCGGTCTTGAGATCGCTCGAACCGGCGACGACGCGTGGATGGAGGAAATCAAGCGGAAAGTGACATCGGGAAAGGCGTTCGGCACGAATGTACGTCTTGTCAGCCCTGCCGAGATCAAGGAAAAGTTTCCGCTGATCGAAGAAGACATGGTTCAGGGCGGCATGTGGGATCCGGACGCTGGCCTTGTCATACCGCGGTCGCAGACTGTCGCCGGCAAGCTCGTTGACGAGGGGGAAAAGACCGGAAAACTGAAGGCATTCGCAAACACATCCGCACAGTCCCTGATTGTTGAAGGTGGCCGCATCAAGGGCGTTGTTACGCACCGCGGCACGATCACGGCCGACCATGTCATCGTTTGCGCTGGACTGTGGGGACGTCAGATCGCCGAAATGGTCGGAGAGGATCTCCCGGTCATGCCCGTCGACCACCCCTTGACGTTCTTTGGCCCCTACAACGAATTCGAGGGGACCGGTAAGGACATCGGGTATCCGTTACTGCGTGACCAGGGCAATTCGGCCTATATGCGTGATACGGGTGATCCGAAGACGGCCGAAGGCGGCCAGATCGAGTGGGGTTATTACGAAACGACGCATCCGCGCATGTGTCATCCGCGCGATATTCTGGAAAAGAACCAGGCACGGCTGTCGCCTTCCCAGCGCGATCTTGAAATGGAACAGGTCATCGAACCGCTAGAACGCGCGATGGAACTGACACCGATCCTGGGCGAGCTTGGTTACAACGAGGGCCATTCCTTCAATGGTCTGCTTCAGGTCTCGGCCGCCGGAGGACCGTCTTGCGGAGAAAGCCAGAAGGTCCGTGGTCTTTGGTATTGTGTTGCCATCTGGGTCAAGGACGGACCGGGTTACGGCAAACTGATTGCTGACTGGATTACCGACGGCCGGACGGAAATCGACCATGCCACGATCGATTATTCGCGTTTCTATGCGCACCAGCTCACCGAAGAATTCATCGAGGGTCGCTGCTATGAGGCCGCTCAGAAGATTTATTTCCCGGCCATTCACCCGCGCGAACCCTATGCCAACGGTCGAAACGTCAAGCGATCCCCGTTTTACGAACGGGAAGTTGAACTCGGCGGGCACTTCATGGAGCTTGGCGGTTGGGAGCGTGCGCACGGCTACGCCGCCAATGAGCATCTGCTGGAAAAATACGGCAACAGGGTCCCGGTTCGCGAGTCGGAGTGGGACAGTCGTCATTTCTGGCGCGTCTCGAATGCCGAACAGCTTGCCCTGAGTGAAGATTGCGGCATCATCAACCTGTCGCATTTTTACATGTTCGACGTCGAAGGTCCGGATCACGTCGAGCTGATGGAGTGGTTATGCGCCGCAAGGATCGGTGGCGACAACAACGTGGGCAAGGGGATCTACACCCATTTCCTGGATGACGAAGGCAATGTGCGTGCGGACCTGACCGTGTTCCGCATGGCCGATCGGTGCCGCATCGTCGATGGGGCCGATGCCGGGCCACGCGACTGTCTTTACGTGAAGCGCGTAGCCGAGGAAAAAGGCTTCAAGGTTACTGTTACCGATGTGAGCGAGACATTCACGACCATTGGTATCTGGGGACCGAACGCGCGCGACAACCTCAAGAAAGTCGTGTCTGACCCAGCTGCGCTCGATCCGGATAACTTCCCATTCGCGGCAATCCGGTCGATCGAGATCGCCGGCAAACCGGTCTCTGCGCTCCGTCTCTCCTATGTCGGTGAACAGGGTTGGGAACTGCACATGAAATATGAGGACGGGCTTGCTGTCTGGGATGCTTTGCGCGCGGTTGGTGTCATGGCTGTTGGCGTCGAAACCTACGCAAACTCCAGGCGCATGGAAAAGAGCCTGCGTTTGCAGAATGCCGACCTGTTGACCCAGTACAATCTCTATGAAGCGGATCTGGCGCGCCCGAAGGTGAAGGAGGCCGATTTCCGCGGCAAGGCCAAGCACCTTGAATACCGTGCCCGTGACAGGCAGCCCGCCATGCTTTGTACACTGGTGATGACCGAAAACACCGATGCCAGCGGCGTGAAGCGTTATCCGGTTGGGGCAATGCCGGTGATGGATCCGGAGACCGGCAAGACACTTGTAGACAGCCTCGGCCGGATTTCCTACACGACCTCCGTTGCTTACGGTCCGACGATCGGAAAGAACATCGCGCTGGCCTATCTGCCGCAGGACTATTGTGAAGTCGGTCGCAAGCTGACTGTCGAATACATGTCAGAAACCTATCCGGCGGAAGTCGCAGGTGTCGGCTATCAGCCTCTCTACGATCCGGAGAACCTCAAGCCGAGGAGCTGACCTCTTTCTGACGTGACAGGGGATACCCGCGACCGACCCTGACGGCGCGGGCACATCATCTGGAAAACTGTCAAAACCCGCGTGGACATCCGCGCGGGTTCTGCTATTGCAGGCAGCCAAGGCAACCAAGACGAAGCCGGAACACGAAAGACCTCCGAATGTCGAAATTTGAAGACCTTTTGGCGCGCAAGGGAGCACTCCTTGCCGATGGTGCAACTGGGACCAATCTGTTCGAGATGGGGCTGTTGTCCGGTGATGCACCGGAGCTCTGGAATGTAGACGAACAGGAGAAAATCAGGGCGCTGCACCAATCCTTTGTCGATGCCGGATCCGACATCATCCTGACCAATACTTTCGGCTGTAACCGTCATCGCCTGAAGTTGCACAAGGCTGAAGGCCGGGTGAAGGAACTCAATGTCGCCGGTGTGGAACTGGCGAAGGAAGTGGCCGCGACAGTCGACCGGGAAGTGCTGATCGGCGGTTCGATCGGCCCGACAGGCGAATTGTTCCAGCCGCTTGGTGCGCTGAGCTACGAGGAAGGCGTCGTTGCTTTCCGCGAGCAGATAGAAGGCCTCGTCGAAGGCGGCGCCGATATTCTGTGGGCAGAAACCATGTCGGCCATCGAAGAAATGAAGGCAGTCGCGGAGGCGGCGAAGGATTTCGACCTTCCACTGGTCATCACGGCCAGTTTCGACACCGCCGGAAAAACCATGATGGGCCTTGCACCCAGGGGGTTAGGCGATCTGCAATCCGATTTCGCGTGCACACCGGTCGCAATAGGGTCCAATTGCGGGGTTGGTGCTTCAGACCTGCTGGCAGCGATCATGGAAATCACCGAGGCCTATCCGGATGCGATTGTCGTCGCGAAGGCCAACTGCGGCATTCCGCAGATCCGTGGCGATGAGGTTGTCTACACCGGAACGCCCGAACTGATGGCAAAATACACACACATGGCGTTGGATGCAGGCGCCCGGATCATCGGAGGATGTTGCGGAACATCTCCGGTTCATCTTGCTGCCATGCGAAACGCACTGGACGCCCATTCTGACGGGCAACGGCCAACGCTTGACGAGGTGTTGAGCGAGATCGGTCCGCTTGTGTCGCCTCCCAACAAGGCTGCTGATGCAGCGCGGGCTGAAAGCGAGGCAGCAGGATCTGCAGGTCGGAGGCGTGGGCGCAGGCGAGGCTGAGTTTGTCCATCCCGGGTGACAGGGCGGGCATCTGACAACCAGTTCGTGTGCGCTAACGTCGCTGCTCAGCAACTGCCGGGCTTTGCGTCCTTGTAGGACTCTTTGGTTTCCTTGAGCGATGCGGAGACGATCCCCATTGGCTGATAGGGCGGATCGCTCTGCATGCCGGGATTGATCATGTGGATCTTGTAACACCCGGTAAAGACCTTGCTCTTGCCGTTGGTCTGTATGGCGTCGATTGCCACCGGCAGGGCCCAGTAGATTTGTCCGGCACCCGGGTCAGGTTCCGTAGGTCCGAATTTCACGCTCACCGTTTTGGTGTCCGCATAGCCTTTGGCCCAGGTTTCGAAATTCTGTGGAGCCGAACTTTTCTGGAAATAACCGTAGGCCTGCACGTAATACCCGTTGCTTATGGCGAAATAGTAGCTTTCAACCAGCTTCTGTGGACTCGACCGGTCATCCATGAAGGTCCAGTCATCGGCGTGTGCCAGTCCGGACAGGAAAAGCACGGCCAGGACGGTCGAAGTTTTTGTTGCAAACTGGCCAGCGGCGCGTGAATTGAGCATCAGGTATTTCTCTTTTTCCGACATGAATACAAAGAGTGAGCCGACAATACGAAATCTTCGTCGTCAAATATAGTGGAGCGCCGGGCCGCAAGGACACCATGGCTGCAACACTCGAAAAATCAGCTGACCGAAAGTGAATTAAACCAAGGTTTATTGTAATTGAACCATCTCCTGCTACTTCAGCGCTGAATTTGCTTCCAGGCGCTGAACGGAGCTTTCGAATCGGGAGAGTGACTTGAGAATATCCGGACTGGTTTTGATCGCCCTGGCATGTCTCTTGCCAATTATCTGGTTTGTTCCTCTCGCGGCAACGCGCGACCCGGTCGCGCTATTCAGCCAGTATCTCGGGTCTTCAGCGCTGGTCCTGATGGGTATCAACCAGTTCATCGCGACACGGATGCCGGGTCTCGAAACGGTATTTGGTTCGCTTGACCGGATTTATGTCCTGCACAAATGGCTCGGTGTCATCGCCATGGTCGCAATGGGTCTGCACGATATTGTCGATGCGGAAATGAACGGCCTTCGGGGCGGCCCGCTCGCCGGAATCGCCGAAGACATTGGTGAAATCAGTCTCTACGGACTTCTTGTTCTCGCCCTTGCGTCGGTCATAACCTTCATTCCCTATCATTTGTGGAAATGGAGCCATCGCCTGATCGGCATTTTTTTCGCCCTTGCGGCCTTTCACTTCTTTTTCATCGAGAAACCTTTCTCCGTTGCAGATCCGCTTGGGCTCTATATTTCGGCCTTCTGTCTGCTCGGTATCATCAGCTATCTTTGGATGTCCTTGTTCCGGCCAATGGTACCGCGTGGACACGGCTACAAGATTTCTGCAGTCAGGCATCTGGGCGGCCTGACGGAAATCGAGTTGAAACCCAAAGGCCGTGGCCTGAAGCACAAACCCGGACAATTCGCCTTTCTTTCAATCAACGGGAGCGGACTGTCGGAAGAACATCCCTTCACATTGAGCGGGGCACCCCATGAAGATCGAAGCTTGCGATTTTCGATCAAGGATCTCGGCAACTACACTCGGCGACTTCGTCGCGAAGTAGAAACAGGCATGGAGGCGACCGTCACGAGACCATTCGGTCACTTTTCGATGCCGTTCGGCAGGGACCCGCAGATCTGGATCGGTGCCGGCGTCGGTATCACACCCTTCATCGCATTTGCCGAAAGCTTGAAATCTCGGGAAACCGGCCCGGTAAAACTCTACTACTGTGTTCGCGAACGGGACGACATTCCTTACGTGGTCGAACTTGAGAAAATTGCGGAAGAGGTCTCTGGCCTTGAACTGATAATCGTCAATTCCGCAGAAGGTGTTCGCCTGACGCCAGATCGCGTTGCAACCGATCTGGGTGGCGATCTTTCACAGGCTCATGTCTTTTTTTGCGGTCCTGTTGCCATGCGAAAGGCATTGCGGCGCGGCCTCGTGCTGAAAGGCCTGCGCGCCTCGCGCTTTCATTTCGAGGAATTTCAGATGCGTACCGGTATCGGCCTCAGCACTCTTGCTGAATGGCTTTGGGACCGTGGTATCTACGCAATTGAAAAGAGGCGTGCTGCGCGGACCCAGCCTGCAGAGTAACGTTTTGTCAGCAACTGCCCTTGCAATCAATTTGCTTTGACGTTTACGTAAAAGCAGGTCGGATTACCGGCATGAATTGAAAGAGGTAGGAGACACCGATGCAGCCGGTAATGACAGCTCAGGAGATCGCCGGGTTCCTGGATCGGGAATTTCCGCAGATCCATGCCGGTGGACGTGCATATTCCATCGACAGTGTCTCGTCTGGCGAAGCGGTCATGCGCCTTGCGGCAACCGACCTCCATCTGCGTCCCGGTGGAACGATTTCGGGTCCTTCCATGATGGCACTTGCAGATCTGGCAGCCTATGTCGTGATCCTGGCGCATATCGGTCCGGTCGCACTGGCAGTAACGACCAACTTCAGCATTAACTTCCTGCGCAAACCCGAGGCTGGAGATTTGCTCGGCACATGCCGGCTTCTGAAACTTGGCAAGCGATTGGCAGTGGTTGAATGCGGTATTGCCGGGGCAGGGGAAGAGGAACTTGTCGCGCATGCGACGGCGACCTATTCGGTGCCTCCGCGGTAGAGAGTATCCTAGGCCGTCTGCTTCGGATCTTCCTGCGTAAACAGTCCTTCCAGTTCCTCGGAGTATTCGAAAACCTGACCGCGCCCGTTGCGTTTAGCAGCGTAGACGGCAAGGTCGGCGCGATGAAGCGCGGTCTTTTCCGTATCGCCCTCGGCGGTAAGATAAGCCCCTATGCTCAAGCTCGGAATGTAGCTGTTGCCATCGTGTTGAAAAGCTTTTTGCGCCACGTCCATCACGCGCCCGTACAGTTTTCGAAAGTCGTGCGGGTTTATGTTGGGACAAAGCACGACAAACTCATCGCCGCCAAAACGTCCGACTGCATCGGACTTGCCATGCAGGTTGGCCATGAGAATGTGCGAGATGTGCCGCAACAGACTGTCGCCAAATGAGTGCCCATATTTGTCGTTGACCTGTTTGAAGTGGTCGATGTCAACGAACAGAACACCGAGGCGACTGAGTGTCTGCGGTTCTGAAAATTGCCTGGTCAGAATTCCGGAAATACTGTTGCGACTCAGAGCACCCGTGAGTTGGTCATATCGCGTGAACTCCAGAAACTGTCGATCCTTCCGGATGATCTGACGTGTGATTCCGACATAGGCTCCTGCCGGGATCAACAGAACCGCGATCGTTCCGGCGATCAAGTAACCGCTGATCTGTCGAAACGAATCCTGCAGTGCTGCCTCCAGGACGCTGACATCCAAATAGACCTCGACGACACCGATGCACTCGCCGGAGGGGAGGACGGCGGGCGTGTAGATCTCGACATACGTCCGCAGGTGCTCCGGATGGCCAAGTTTTTCCTCTGGCGCATGCAGGAAGACGATGCTGTCTCCGGAATCAAACACGCCGAGTGCTCTTTCGCTGAAGAATTGTGTTGGCGCAAGAACACCGTTGTCGGACATGAACGCCAGCATACCTTCACTGTCGAACAGCTTTATGCGGATCACGCCAGTGAGCACAAACGAATTTTCCAGCTTGGCGAAATCCTTTTCCGGAGCGACTCCGGATTCAATCATCTGACTGACAGACGGTGTTGTTTCAAAGAAGTTTTCGGTCCACTTTTTCGACCGGATTTCAGCGTCTTTCTGGATCGCGATACGGACCTGCCAATCGATCAGCGCATCCAGAGAATAATAAACGACTGACACAAGAACGAACGTACTCAACAGTGCTGCGAGCAACGGGTTCGGTTTTATTCGCCGGAGGCTGCCAAGACCCATCATGCATTCTTTCAGTGATTGCAGGAGGCAAACTAGGTGGCGGGAATTAAGACTAGGTAAAATAGACGATAATTGTCAGGCGTGACGCAGGTTTGAGAATTTTCGAATAAATCCAAACGATGTAGGAATATTTAGATAAAAGAGTGCGGTAGCAGAGTACCGTTTTTTTAACTTATTGAATTTATTGGACTAAATTGACCGATGGTTCAAACAAGGTTCTTGACGGCATATTTTCGCCGGCGTATAAGCTGCCTCGAACGAATTCAGGTCCGTTCGCTGGCTCAATCGAAGCCGCGCGGGCCTTTTCTGTAACTGACCAAGTTGGATCAAACACATGAAGACCTTCTCTGCCAAGCCGGCTGAGGTCGAGAAAAAGTGGATCTTGATCGACGCAGAAGGCATGGTTGTCGGCCGTCTTGCCGCTTTCATCGCCAACCATCTGCGCGGCAAGCATCTGCCGACCTACACGCCACATGTCGACACAGGCGACAACATCATTGTCATCAATGCCGACAAGGTCGTTCTCACCGGTCGCAAGTACGACAACAAGAAATACTACTGGCACACCGGACACCCGGGCGGCATCAAGGAGCGCACAGCGCGCGGTATCCTGGAAGGCCGTTTCCCTGAGCGTGTCCTGGAAAAGGCTGTCCAGCGCATGATGCCTGGCGGTCCCCTGTCCAACAAACAGCTGAAGAACCTCAAGGTTTACGCTGGTCCGAAACACCCGCATGAAGCTCAGTCACCTGAATTGGTCGACGTCAAGGGCCTCAACGCAAAGAATGACGGCAAGAGGGCTTAAGAATGGCTGAGCTGCAATCCCTGGAAGAACTGGGCGGCGCGGTCGAGACCGCAGCCCCCGAGGCACCTGTCCACGTCCAGAAGCTGGACGCACAGGGCCGTGCATACGCAACCGGCAAACGCAAGGACGCGATCGCTCGTGTCTGGATCAAGCCGGGTACTGGCAAGATCTCCGTCAACGGCAAGGACTTCACCGAGTATTTCGCGCGTCCTGTCCTGCAGATGATCCTGCGTCAGCCGCTGATGCTGACCGATCGTGACAGCCAGTATGACGTTGTCGCAACTGTCACCGGTGGCGGTCTCTCCGGTCAGGCCGGTGCTGTGCGCCACGGCCTTTCCAAGGCCCTGACCCATTATGAGCCGGAACTGCGCGGCGTCCTGAAAAAGAACGGTTTTCTCACCCGTGATGCCCGCGTTGTCGAACGTAAGAAATTCGGTAAGCGCAAGGCCCGTCGGTCCTTCCAGTTCTCCAAGCGTTAATCGCCGAAGAAACTGGTTTCAGATTTCGAAGAACCCGCCGGAGCGATCCGGCGGGTTTTTTGTTCGCGCTACCTGCAATCGATTCATGTGAGACTTCTGTATCCCGGAGTTTTCGGCTAGAGCTGGTCCGGTCAAAACATCGCACGCATTCCGCCCCCAGTCATTCCAGCGCGCCCCAGTCGTTCAGGTTTCATGTCCCAGGCAAGATTTATCGAAGGTAGTCTGTTTCGTCACGTGACGGTGATGTCGCTGACGTCATCAGTCGGTCTGATGGCGATCTTTGCCGTCGATTTCGTCGACATGATTTTCATATCGATGCTCGGCAAGGATGAACTGGCCGCAGCGATCGGATATGCCGGGGCGATCCTGTTCTTCACGACATCCTTCAACATTGGCGTGGCCATTGCCGCCGGCGCTCTTGTGGCACAGGCACTCGGGGCCGGGGACAAGGAAAGAGCCCGCCAGCGGGCATCGACCGCGTTGACGGTCGGATTTCTGTTTGCGGCCATCTTTGCACTGGCCGTCTGGCTGTCACTGGATGCGCTTGTCGACCTGATCGGAGCCAGGGGTGTGACCCACGGGCTGGCCGTTCACTACCTCGCCATCATCGTTCCGACCCTTCCCGTGCTTCTGCTGGGCATGGCCGGAGGGGCCATCCTGCGGGCGCACGGGGACGCGAGACGTGCGATGATGTCGACAATCATGGGTGGTCTTGTGAATGCGGTGCTTGATCCGATCCTGATCTTCGGACTTGATCTGGAGTTGACCGGGGCTGCACTGGCGAGTGCCGCGTCAAGACTGGCGATCGCAGCTTTTGCCCTGGCGCCGGTCTTCCGCTTTCACGGTGGCCTCAGCCTGCCGAGGCCATTGCAGATCTTCAAGGATTTGCCGCCGATTTCCGCGATCGCGTTTCCTGCGATCCTCACACAGTTGGCAACGCCGGTAGGCCAGGCCTGGGTGACGCGGTCGATGGCGGAATTCGGTGAAGATGCAGTTGCCGGCATGGCGGTAGTCGCCCGCATGTCACCGCTTGCCTTCGCGACGATTTTTGCGCTGTCGGGTGCCATCGGTCCGATCGTTGGACAGAATTACGGCGCAGGCCGCTTTGACAGGGTTCGCGGCTCCTTGCGCGAAGCCTTGCTGTTTACAGCGCTTGTTGTCGGACTGGCAGCACTTGTTCTCTTCCTCCTGCGGGAGCCGATTGCCCGGTTGTTCGAGGCCGAAGGCATGGCACTCACGCTGATCTATCTTTTTTGCGGTCCACTGGCCCTGGCATTCTTCTTCAACGGCGTGCTTTTTGTTTCGAATGCCTTTTTCAACAATCTTGGCCGTCCCTTCTATTCGACCTGGATAAACTGGGGTCGCCATACACTTGGCACCATCCCTTTCGTCTGGCTTGGCGGGGCCTATCTTGGCGCGCCCGGCGTTCTGATCGGGCAAGCCGCCGGTGGCGTCGTCTTCGGCGTGCTCGCCCTGCTGTTGGTGCGCAGAGTGATGAAGGATGTCGAAATCCACCACGAAGAACCCAAAGGCCCGAGCCTTTTCCAGCGCCAGGCCCGTCAGGTGACCCTGTTCTTTTCAAGAAGGTAGTCGACCCTTGCCTGCTTCTTTGCAAGCGCCTTGAGTTTTTTCAGGGTTTTGATCGCAGCCATGTCACCCATGGGCTGAGCTGCGTCCGGGTCGGTTGTTCCCAGAAAGAAACTCCAGGCGAGAAAGACAGGGTTCTTGTACCTCTTCCAGGGTGTTTTTTGAGTGTGTGTGCGCGTGGCCATTATGCGTCCGGTATCAATGTCGATCAGGAATCCCTTCACGGTAATGGAAGGACGAATAACAATTGGTACCCAATAGTCGCTTTCTCCAAATGGCCCGAAATAACCGTGTCGAAGGTCGGTGATCGCGAAATGATAAAGATGACCTCCTGACATTTCCTGATCGTTCGGCACATAGGCTGCAAGACCCAGTGCAGCAGAGAAATATTGTTTCAATTCTTCCTGGCTTGGTTGCCGGCCGGCCGTTGTTCCGACCAATTCACAAAAAGAACTGACGATGTTCCAGTCCAGATGCATCTGAACGTCTCCAAGGCAGACTTTTGGAATTTTTTGTCGGCGAAACAGCCAGTTTATGATCGACATTTCAAAATCTTTGAATGAACCACCCGAATGTACATTATTCGAGAATTGATAGAAGGAATTCGCATTCAATGCCGCGTGGCGGCCGTTGCAAAAACTTAAGCAGTTCAATCTGGGATTTAAAGCTGGCCAATGTTCTTTCTTTTCTTCGCACCTACAGGTTTTCGCTTGCCTCCCACTCGCAGCAACTTGCGAAATTTCGGGCACTCCATGTGCGAGGGCGCAGAGCAATCCGCTACGTGACGGATCATGTCCCTGAGGCCGGCAAGTCTCTCGACCTGCCGGTCGAGATCTTCCGCCTTTTTTTTCAACGTCTCCCGGGAAATGTAAGGTCTGCCGTCGGAGCCGAACATGGCCTTGATTTCGTAAAGTGAAAACCCTGCAGTTTTCCCAAGTGTGATCAGCGACAGCTGGTCCAGAACTTCTGGGCCGAACAGCCGTTTCAGGCCACGGCGCCCGAGGGAAGTGATGAGGCCCTTTTCCTCATAATGCCGGAGCGCGGATGCAGCGATCCCGCTCTGTTGAGAAACTTCCGAAATATCCAGTAATTTCATGCCTTGACCTCAAGTCGACTTGAATTTGTAGAGTGGCGGGACATTTTCACAAAGGCAAGGAAATTCCCGTGTCAGACGATAGGTTATTCAAGCAACGTCCGCTCTGGATGGATGCGGTGGCGGTTGCGCTCCTGATGACTGCCACCTTCAAGATCATGGCGAATGCGACGATCAGCCCGGCGCTGCCCGCGCTGGAAGCAAGTTTTGCCGATGTCCCTGGCGCGGACTATCTGGTCAGGTTCCTGGTGTCTGCGCCCTCGCTGACGGTCGTACTTGTTGCTCCCATCGCGGGATTGATTGCAGATCGCCATGGGCGCGGGCCGTTGCTGATTGCCGGTGTCACGCTTTTTGCAATTGCCGGAAGCGCAGGGGCTTACCTGCCGGACCTGAACTCAATTCTTGTGAGCCGGCTTTTGCTGGGTGTCGCTGTCGCAATGACGATGACCGCGCAGGTCTCGCTTGTCGGTGATCTCTTCACCGGCGAGCGCCGCAGCTCATTCCTGGGATGGCAGACTGCGACCGTCAATTTCAGTGGGTTCATTTTCATTGGGTTCGCCGGATATCTGGCAGGCCTGTCTCCGCGTCTGCCATTCCTGATCTACGCAATTCCAATACTTCTCCTGCCGTTGCTCGTGTCCATTGGTCATCGCGAAAAACATGCGGGCGAAGGGGTTGAAGGAGTGCCGGCGAGCTCCACGGGAGTCACGCCCAATCAGAGGTGGGTGATACAGGCCCTCATGGTTGCCGCACTGGCAATGACGACGGTTTCACTTTTCTTCCTGATGCCGAGCCAGTTGCCGTTCTACCTGGACCGGAGTGGTTTTGAGAGTGCATCTGCAACGGCCGTCGCATTGGGTACATTGACCCTGGTTGGAGGGTGTGTCGCGCTGATATTCAAAAGGGTTTGCAGTCGACTGGGACTGGCATTGACCTTGTCGGTTGGATATCTGGTGATGGGAGGCGGATTTGTTGCGCTCGCCGTGGAGGCCACGTGGGTCTTTATCTTGGCTGGTGCTGCATTGATCGGTGCGGGCTATGCGTTCGTCCAACCGGGGTTTCTGCTTCTCGCTCTTAAGGTGGCACCACCGGAGCGACGGGGAACTGTCTCGGGGTTCGTGACCACCGGCATGTTTCTTGGCCAGGTCATTTCGCCGATTGTCATGACACCATTCCTGCAAATTGAAGGTTTCGGCGTGGTCTTTTTCGGTATCGCGCTTGTCCTGATGTTGCTCGCCGTATTGTCGTTGTTACCGGCGTTTCTTCGTCTGGAAAAGAAATCCGGTGCAACCTGATCGGATGACATTCGAATCAGGGTTTCAGACGAACTGACTTCTGTCTGTTTCCCGCGACATAGGTTTCAACGACGGCCCGGTCGTCACCGAGCGTCTGCAGCAGAAACAATTCCTCCGACAGGGTCTCGACGGTTTCCATCCTGAGTGCCATCGTTTGTGTCGCGCCGGCGTTTAGAACCACAACGTCAGCGTCAGAACCGGCGTCTAGCGTGCCGATTCTGTCCGACAGCGACAAGGCCTTGGCATTTCCAAGTGTTGCCCAGTAGAAACTCGTCAGCGGGTGCATGCGTTGGCGCTGAAGTTGCAGGATCTTGTAGCCTTCGTCCAAAGTGCGCAGCATCGAATAGTTGGTGCCCCCTCCGACATCCGTTGCGATCGCGGTTCTGATGCCTGCGCTTTCAATGCCTGATTTGTCGAAAAGCCCGCTGCCGAGGAAGAGGTTGGATGTCGGACAGAAGACGGCGACAGCACCCGTTTCACGCATGACCTGAAGCTCATGCCCGGTCATGTGAATACAATGGCCGAGCAGGGTCTTGGACCCAAGGAGATCAAAACTTTCGTAAACGCCCAGATAGTGGGCGGCATCCGGATAGAGTTCTCGGGTAAAAGCGATTTCGTTGTGGTTCTCGTTGATATGCGTTTGAAGATGGCAGTCCGGATTTTCTCTCAGTAGGCTTCCGGCGGCATCAAGCTGTTCAGGTGTTGACGTAATGGCAAAGCGTGGCGTGATCACATATCGCGCGCGGCCCCTTTCGTGCCACTTTGCAAGTAGTGCCTTGCTGTCATCGTAAGAACCTTGTGCCGTATCGCAAAGCGCTTCAGGCGCGTTCCGGTCCATCATCGTCTTGCCGCCGAGCATCATCATGCCGCGGCGTTCTGCCTCTTCGAAATAGGCATCGACGGAATTCGGATGGCTGGAACAATAGGCAACAGCGGTGGTCGTGCCATGTGCGATGAGTGCATCGTAAAAACCGTTTGCGATCCGGTCAGCGTGAGCCTTGTCGGCGAACCGTAATTCGGCCGGAAAGGTGTAGTCGTTCAGCCAGTCCAGCAATTGATCAGCCCACGATGCAATCACTTGAGCCTGTGGAAAGTGGATATGCGTATCTATGAACCCGGGCAGGAGAAGATGAGGGCGATGATCAACGATTTCCGTCCCGTCCGGTGCGCCTGATTGAACTTCCGCAAATGGCCCACGCACTTTGATCTTGCCGTCCGAAAGCAGCAATGCGCCATCTTCCTCGTATGAAAAGGCGGTTATGTCTTCAGGTCCGTTCGGCGCCGCGTGGAAGGTCAGCGTTCTGCCGCGCAGGATTATGGGTTTCTGGTTTGCCACAGGCTGAGATCCTTGATCGGTCTTGTGGGATTTGGAAACAAGTTAGACAAGTTTTAATCCTGCGGGCGGCAACGAACAATGGTTAGCTACAGACCTGTTGAAAAAGCATGTGCCAGCCTGAGTGAGAGCAGGTTCGACAAGGCCCGCCAGGGACTTCGACTGTTTCGATTGGCAGCCACAGATGCCTTCTGTTAAGACCGTGGAGGAGCAAATGCCGGTCAGAACAACGAAGGGCAGGGATCTGTTTGTTGGAATTGCCGGCCACCCGATATCAGGATGTCAGAATGTCTGCTGAATTACCCCGCCCGACGGATAATGCCTTTCTTGGTCAGTCCTTGAAGGGCGGGTCGCACGAGTCGACTTATGCCGGGGCGCTTTCCTTCATGCGACGCCGGTACAGCCGCGATCTGCAGGGTGTCGACCTGGCTGTATGGGGTATTCCGTTCGACGCTTCCGTTTCCAACCGGCCCGGAGCCCGGTTCGGTCCTCAGGGTGTGCGCCGTGCATCGGCGATATTTGACGGTGACCCGCAATATCCTTTTCATATGGATCCTTTTGAAGAGCTTGCCTGCGTTGACTATGGCGACTGTGTCTTTGACTACGGTCGCAATGCGGATATTCCAGGTCATATTGAAGCGCAGGCAGCGGAAATCCTCGCGACTGACACGCATCTGTTTTCAATCGGCGGGGACCATTTTGTCACCTATCCGCTTTTGAAGGCCCACGTTGCCGCGCACGGTCCTCTGGCCCTGGTCCAGTTCGATGCGCACCAGGACACCTGGCCCGATGAGGGCGACCGGATCGACCACGGGACTTTTACGGGAAGGGCAGTGAGGGAGGGGCTGATTGATCCCGCCAGGTCGATTCAGATCGGTATTCGCACGCACGCTCCCGAAACTTGTGGTCTGGACATGATATTCGGTGAGGAAATGGATGAGCTCGGCATCAAGGGCGTAATCAATCGTGTCGTCGAGCGTGTCGGTTCCGGACCAGCCTACATGACCTTTGATATCGATTGTCTCGACCCGGCCTTTGCTCCCGGCACCGGTACGCCGGTGTCCGGCGGCTTGTCATCGCGAGAAGCGCTTTCCATCCTGCGTGGACTAGGCAAACTTGACTTTGTCGGCGGGGACGTGGTCGAGGTTGCGCCTGCATACGATCACGCCGATATCACCTCGATTGCAGGTGCGAGTGTTGCCTTGACCTACATAGGTCTTCTCGCAGAGAAACGGATACGCAAAGGGCAATGAAAAAGGTTGTCCGGAGTATCTAAGGCTTTGCTCTGGCATTGTCGTTGCCCGGAGTAGCCAGCCAGAACCTGTACAGAGGCGCTTTGTCCTTCATTTGCCGGAATAGCTGGATCAGCTTGTGAAAGCATACGAACTGGGTGCAATAGGCGACAGCAAGGCCTGTCGCCGCAAGAACGGGCGAGGCTGTCGCTCCACCAAGTAGTGCAATCAGCGAGCCAAGCCAGAAAACTACGTAAAGCGTTGTGATGCGTGTGCCCAGTTGGGAGGGGATAGGGACTGAAAGTCTGTTCAGCCAAATCCGTTCGCCAAGCCCGACCGATTTTGCCCAACCGCATTTGCCGTTTCGTTTGGCGGGGATGCGCTGCAGCAGTATCAGGCAGACTATTGCAAGCGACGTCGCCACAATTGCTGTCATCATTCCCAGGGAGACATGCGACCACAAGGTTGCCGTAAGAAGCGCGGGTGCAATGATCTTTGTGTATGTCGACAGTGCGCCCGCTGGCATTCTCCCGCCTGAACTCAGATTGGACAAGCCGGAATTCGGACGATGAGCGCTGAACCCGGTTGGCCGGGGGCGTGAAAACTGATGACGTTGATTGGTCTGCATGGTTAACGCTGCGCTTACGAACGAGCTGCCACCTTACTCCCAGACCCCGACGCTTGGCAATCGCATGCTCATCAACTGGTAGTCAGCTGACATGGGTTTCCCTTGCGCGGTCGTGTGGAGGGCGGCGATGGAGTCGGTAACTTCAACCGCGGAAACTGAAAATACAACCAGTGGTTATGTTTAGTATTCTCTACGTAAGTAGATTGTGTATTTTCGAAATTTTCTTTTCGTTTATTGTTTATTAGTTGGTGAATACATATTATGGCGTTTTTATAGGCATAAATCATAAAGGCAATTCGGCGACGGCATGGCCCAGGAGAACAGCCTCACGGCAGCGCAAGCTGGTTTGTTGACGAGCGGGAAAACTCTTGCCGAGGAACTGGAACGCATCAATCAACTCGATCATCTGAGCAAGGATGATCAATTGCACTTGAGCGGCGATTGGGTGCAGACGCTCGTAAATCATGTCTCGGACTATGTTTATGTGAAGGATCGGCGCCACCGTTTTGTCGCGGCCAACCATCAGGTTGCCTTTGACCTGGGATTTCACGAACCTACGCAAGTCATCGGCAAGACCGACATTGAGCTCCACCTGCCGGATACCGGAAGCAAGTTCGCCGCTGCCGAGGTGGCGATCATGGCCTCGAAAGAGGCGAGCATTGACTATGAAGAAAAGCTGATCCTTGCAAACGGCAAACGTCGCTGGCTGTCTTCCTCGAAGTTTCCGGTCTTGAACGATCAGAACGAGGTTGTTGGTATCGTCGGTATCTCTCGTGACATCACAGAGCGCAAGAAGTCCGATTTGCTGCAGCAGGGACAAAACAAGGTTTTGCAGGAAATTGCGAATGCAAAGCCTCTTCAGGATGTACTCGAAACGCTTGTTCTGACAATCGAAAGCCAGATGGATGGGGTTGTCGGGTCGGTCATGCTGGTCACCGAAAACGGCAAAAACCTTCAGGCCGCTGTGGCTCCAAACCTGCCCAGCGAGTATGTGGACCTGTGTGACGGCCTTCCGGTCGGACCAAAGGTCGGGTCCTGCGGCACGGCTGTTTACAGACGAGAGAGCGTTTTTGTTGAAAACATTCACGAAGACGAATTGTGGGAAGATTTTCGGGAGGCCGTTAGTCGGTTTGAAATGCGGTCTTGCTGGTCGGTGCCGTTTTTTGGAAAAGACACGCAGGTCCTGGGCACCTTCGGACTGTATTCCAACGAGGTCCGGAGCCCGACGGAACATGAAAAAAAGCTTGCCGTGGAAGCCGCGCGTTTGGCGTCGATTGCAGTTGAAAGAGAGCGGGCGGAAAAGGAAATACGGTTTCTCGCAAGCCACGACGTGCTGACGGGTCTGCCCAACAGGCATGACTTCAAGGCGAAGCTCGCGGAAAAAATCGAGTGCAGTAGAAAAACCGGTGATCCGGTGGCCGTACTTTTCGTCGATCTCGACAACTTCAAATTTGTCAATGACAGCTTTGGTCACGCAATCGGCGACCGGGTATTGACGATCGTCGCTGAACGGATCCTTTCGGTCCACGACCGAAGGCACCAGTCTATCCGTTTTGGTGGTGACGAGTTCGTGTTGATTGTCGAGGGCAAGGACGCCGACAAGCCCGCGCTCATTGACTTGATGGCACGGTTGAAGAACGAGATCACCAAAACAATCAGAATCGGCGATCTTTCCTTCCATGTCACTTGCAGCATTGGTGCGGCTTGTCATCCGCTCGACGCGGAAAATGCCGAGCAACTCCTCAAGAACGCCGACAAGGCGATGTTCGAGGCCAAGTCTCAGGGACGGGACGGTTACAAGGTCTTTGAAAATACAAGACCGGGAACGTCGGTTAATCGACTGACACTGCTGGAAGACATGCGCAGTGGCATCGCGAAGGGGGAATTCCACCTTAAGTATCAACCACAATACGATCTCTTTACCGGTAGGATTGTCGGAGCTGAAGCACTTGCACGCTGGCAACATCCGGTTCTTGGTGAATTGATGCCGGAGCAGTTCATACCGCTGGCGGAAGACAGTGGCCTGATCGTTCCACTCGGGCGCTGGGTGCTGTTTGAAGCCTGCCGCCAGAACAGGGAATGGCAGAGGGAAGGGTTGGTTCCGATTACCATTGGCGTAAATGTCTCCGCCCGTCAGTTTCGTGATGTGGGCTTGATTACGGATGTTCGTGAAACACTTGGAAGGACCGGTCTGGCTGCCAACTATCTGGAGTTGGAAGTCACGGAAAGCCTGCTTATGCAGAATGCCGACCAGGCGGTTCGGCTTATGGACGATTTTCGAAAGATCGGTTTGAAACTTGCGATTGACGATTTCGGCACCGGATTTTCAAGTCTGATTGCGCTGAAAAGCTTTCCATTGACCCGCCTGAAGATCGACCAGAGCTTCATCCGGGACCTGGAGACCGACGAAAACGACCGCAGCATCGCTCGTGCCATCATTTCATTGGGACGAGAACTCGGTTTGAACGTTGTTGCGGAGGGGGTTGAGACTGCAAAGCAACAGGCATTCCTGGCCAGTTGTAAATGCGAGACTGTACAGGGGTTCCACTTCGGAAGACCGATGTCGGCTGAAAAGCTCGGCAAGTTGCTCGGGATGTCGCTCACGACAATAAATGCCCGCTTTGGCTGACAACCTCTTTGGCTCGCTTGAACGATAGCACTAAAAACGACCGTCTGTCCGCAAATATTCAGTAAGAACATCCGCCCTCGTTTCATGCGTCTGGCGATCGCCTGTGTAGATAACCCAGAGTGCCCTTCCGATCGGATGGGTCTCCTTGACAAGACGAAGATCCATTCTCACGCAGGGAGACTTCGGGGATAGGTAAGTGTTCCGTGGGTTGAGATGACCTTCATGTCGGGTGGCCAGTCCGTTGGTCAACTGAGGTAAGAGCCGGCTTGTCACAATGGCGTATTTCTGACCAATTTCTACATGAGACGGCCTCTCCGAGGACTGCTTCATTAAGTTCTCATGCGACTGGAACTTGATGACTGCAATATCGTTTGTTCGAAAATTGCCTCTAAAACTTTGTCTTACACTGAAAACAAGTGTCTGCTCATAGGCGCGGTCGTCTCGTTTCGACACCGGACCAGCTTGTAGCAGCTCTCCAAAAAACGCTGTCTTTGCATCCAGTGCGATCCGAAGTTCGATCCCGCGCCCGCTACAAGCATGTGAAATTGAACTCGTAGAAGCAAAGATCAGCAGCGCTGCACCAATCCTCATTAAAGCAATCAATTCAGCGCTTCCGTACACGTGGTGCAGGCCTCATTGTTGAAGGTCGTTGCGTGAAAGAGGTTGGATCCGTAAATCGTTCTTTCCGAGTCTACACTTTCTTCATGACGTAAGAGCCGGGCGCATCTTCCAGTATTTTCACGCGGTTCGCACCGGGTTTGCGCGCTTTGGCCGTGGTCGGGTCGACCGAGCGGATCCATTCGTCCCAATAAGGCCACCACGACCCGGGGTGCTCTTCCGCATTCTTGAGCCAGTTTTCGAGCAAGCCCTTGGGGTCTCCGCCGGTCCAGTACTGGTACTTGTTTTTGGCTGGAGGATTGACGACGCCGGCGATATGGCCGGAACCTGCAAGTACATAATTCACCGGCCCACCGAAACAGCCCGACCCGAGAAAGACCGATTTTGGCGGCGCGATATGATCCTCGCGCGTGGCCAGGTTGAAGATCGGTATCGTCACTTTGGAGAGGTCGAGCGTTTCGCCGGCGACTTCCATCTCTCCCTTGGACAGTTTGTTGTCCAGATAACAATTGCGCAGATAAAAGGAATGGTTTGCAGCGGGCATGCGCGTGGAATCCGAATTCCAGTAAAGCAGATCGAAGGGAAAGGGTTCCTTTCCCTTCAGATAGTTATTCACAACATACGACCAGATCAGATCGTTTGAGCGCAGCATGTTGAATGCAGACGACATTTTCGATCCGTCCAGATAGCCATGTTCCGCCATCCGCTTTTCCAGCATCGAAATCTGCTCTTCATCCACGAAAACCTTCAGATCGCCTGCAAAGGTGAAGTCGACCTGAGTTGTAAAGAAGGTTGCTGTCTTGATGCGCTCGTCACCGGTTTTTGCCATATAGGCCAGAGTGACCGCAAGCAGTGTGCCGCCGACACAATATCCGATCGTATTGACTTCTTCCTGCCGGGTGGCGCGTTTGATGACATCGAGCGTGTCGAGTATGCCTTCCTTCATATAGTGCTCGAAACTTTTCTGGGCCTGACCTTCATCAGGATTGACCCAGGAAATGACGAACACAGTATGTCCTTGATCGACAGCCCACTTGATGAATGATTTGTCGGGATTGAGGTCAAGGATATAGAACTTGTTGATCCAGGGCGGCACGATGAGGAGAGGGCGTTTCAGAACCTCTGTTGTCGTCGGCGTATATTGAATAACCTGGCAAACGTCGTTCTGCGCGATCACCTTGCCCGGTGTATTTCCGAGATTGTCGCCGAGCTTGAATTTCGACGGGTCCGTTTGCCGGATCTTGAGTTCGCCCTGACCCGACTTCAGATCTTCGACAAGATGCTGCATTCCCTTGACCAGGTTTTCCCCGTTGCTTTCCATCGTGAGTCTCAGCAACTCGGGATTTGTCAGAACGAAATTCGACGGTGAGATCGCGTTGGCGATCTGGGTGACGTAGAATTCGGCCTTGTGGCGCGTGTGTTCATCCAGTCCCTGAGCTTCGTGGACCATGTCCTCGGCCCACTTGCTGGTGATCAGATAAAGCTGTTTCACGAAGTCGAAGAATTGATTGTTCTCCCAGTCCGGGTCTGCGAAACGTTTGTCCCTTGGCGGTGTTGCAACGGCAGGCTCGGAGGGTTCACCCATCATCCGCTTGAGCGACGAATTCCACAGTTCGATATATCCGCCCCAGAGCCGGGATTGTGCCTCGATGGCTCTCTGGGGGTCTGAAACCCAGTATTCGCTTACCTGAGCAAGCGTCTTCACGACACCTGTCAGTTCATCTGTCGAATCGGTTTTGATTTTCCCCTGTTCACGCGGCTCGATATATGCCGCCATTGCCTTGCCGGCCTGTTCAAGTGTTTTTGCCAGGTTTTGGGCAAACGCTTCCGGGTTGTTGATGATGTACTGCAACATCGGATGCGGTCGATCGTCAGACATGGACGGGAGTCCCTCCGGTAATTTTTGCCCGCCGGCCAGGGGAAGGTCAGAGAGCCGTGGCGACCCAAGTAACGTTATCTCGTTAATTCTTCGCCGGTATTTTCATCATGAACTTATTTATGACACATGGAATTGGTGCCGTCGATTGGTATTGAGGCGTATGGATCGCACTCTGGCTGGAAGCGATTCATGACATGGGGAAGGACACTGAGATCTGATCTGGTGGCGTGTGTGGTCTCAAAATGCTGGATAACCGGCCACGACAGAAGCATGATCGCACGTGATCTGATAGCATTTTGCATAAGAAGCAGAGGTCGCGCACCGCGCCTCGATACAGAGAGTTCGGCAGTCAACATGTTCAGGGGAAGCAAGGTCCCGGTTTTCATTGTGTTGTCCCTCGCACTGTCTGCATGCAGTGTCGGGCCTGGCACACCACTAATCGTTGCCCTGAAGGCAGACAAGAGCCAGTTGAACGGGAACGTTCCCAAGCCGAAGGGTTATGGCCCTCCGGTGAATGCGGGTGTGTCCAGCGGTCTCATCAATCCGGAGGACCGGGAAGAGACCGCAACCTATCTGGAGTCTCTCACAACGCCGCAGTGAAGCCGGATCCGCAGACATCGAAACTCCCGGCAAGTGCAATGTGACGGCGTTCGTGTTCTCGCCAGTTTTGTGGCTCTCAGCTAAGTCTTCCTTTAACAGCGCCAACTCTTGGATCCGGCGAGATCAAACCGGCAAGGGCATGCATCCGCCAATCTCGGCAATGCGTGCCGCTAGTGCAGTGCCCAGTTGTCACTTGGTATCTCGCAAGACGCGAAAAATCCGGCGAGCTGCGCAGCGGCAAGAGACTTTTTCCATTGAAGAGGAAAGCTGCTTGGCCGTTCTCAGTCAGCAATCGGATCATGAACTTTGGCAGTTTTGGCACTCTGCAGTCAGTCTAATCGTTTTAGGTCAGGCGGATTGAAAAGGCACCGGAATTCCATTTTAACAAACACTCCAAAATTAGGTGTCTAGTTTCGCAAAGACAGATGCGCAATCGGTTCGAGGCTGCTAAAAGAGCCCCGCCAAGCGCACTGTCATTTGTGCTGGTGCCGCAGCTTCGTCAACTCGCAAGGATCCGCGTCATGGAGGAATTCCATAAGATCAAACGGCTTCCGCCGTATGTCTTCGAGCAAGTCAATCGCTTGAAGGCCAAGGCGCGCGCGGCAGGGGCGGACATCATTGATCTGGGAATGGGCAATCCTGATCTGCCCACACCGAAACACATCGTCGACAAGCTGACCGAAGTCGTTCAGGACCCCAGGACACACCGGTATTCAGCTTCAAAGGGCATTCAGGGACTGCGCAAGGCGCAGGCCGCCTACTACGGCCGCCGTTTCGGTGTAAAGCTTGATCCGGACACGCAGGTCATTGCGACGCTCGGGTCCAAGGAAGGTTTTGCAAACATGGCTCAGGCGATTTCGGCGCCGGGAGACGTGATCCTGAGCCCGAACCCGAGCTATCCGATCCACACTTTCGGTTTTTTGATGGCTGGCGCGTCCATCCGCAACGTTCCTGCCGAACCCGGACCGGCATTCTTCGATGCGCTTGAGCGGGCGGTCATACATTCTGTGCCCAAGCCGATCGCAATCATACTGTGTTACCCGGCAAACCCGACGGCCTATTGTGCCGATCTCGAGTTTTACAGGGACGTGGTCGCGTTCGCGCGCAAGCACAACATCTTCATTCTCTCCGATCTTGCCTATTCAGAGGTCTATTTCGGACAGACGCCGCCTCCCTCCGTGCTTCAGGTGCCCGGCGCGATGGATGTAACGGTCGAGTTCACGTCGCTCTCGAAAACCTTTTCCATGCCCGGTTGGCGAATGGGGTTTGCGGTGGGAAATGAACGGCTGGTTTCAGCACTGGCACGTGTGAAGTCGTATCTCGACTATGGAGCATTCACCCCCATTCAGGTTGCGGCAACCGCAGCATTGAACGGGCCGGAAGACTGCATTGTCGAAACCCGTGATGTCTACAGAAAACGCCGTGATGTTGTTGTCGACAGTTTCAGCCGCGCGGGATGGGATGTTCCTGCTCCTGAGGCAAGCATGTTCTGCTGGGCTCCGATACCGGAAAAGTTCCGGTCTCTGGGGAGCCTGGAATATTCCAAATTGCTGCTCGAGCGTGCCGACGTTGCAGTCGCACCGGGCATAGGATTTGGCGAACATGGCGATGACTATGTGCGTATCGGACTGGTGGAAAACGAACAGCGCCTCAGGCAGGCAGCCAGAAATATTCGCCGTTTCCTTGAAACTGCAGATCAAAAGCTGCACAACGTCATCCCGCTCGAGACATCAGGCTGAATAGAACTGGACAAAATTCTCAATGGCTGAAGCATTGAAAGTTGGCGTAGCTGGCCTTGGCACGGTAGGCACGTCCGTGGTGCAACTCCTGGAAAAACACGGAACGCAAATTGCGCGTAAGACCGGTCGCGCTGTGACAGTAACAGCTGTCAGCGCACGTAGCCGAACCAAGGACCGTGGGATCGATGTCTCGATTTTTGACTGGTTTTCAGATCCGGTTGAGATGGCGAAACAGGCTGATATCGACATTTTTGTCGAGTTGATTGGCGGGGATACAGGGGCGGCAGAGGACAGTGTCAGAGCCGCACTTGCACGAGGCGTTCACGTCGTGACGGCCAACAAGGCGCTGCTCGCGCGTCATGGTGTCGATCTCGCGGAAGTCGCTGAAGAGAATAATGCCTGCCTCAACTATGAAGCTGCAGTTGCCGGCGGTATTCCGATCGTCAAGACCTTGCGCGAATCCATGACGGGCAACGACGTCAGTCGCGTCTACGGTATTTTGAACGGTACGTGCAACTACATCCTGACGAGGATGGAGGCCGACGGCATCAGCTTCGAGGACTGTCTTGCCGATGCACAGCGCCTGGGCTACGCGGAAGCCGATCCGACTTTCGACATTGAAGGCAATGATACCGCTCACAAGCTCGCGATCCTGACCAGCCTTGCATTTGGAACCCGGATCTCAAGCGACAATATTTACATGGAAGGCATCACCTCGATCGCGACAGCCGATATTCAGGCCGCCGACGAACTGGGTTTCCGGATCAAACTGCTCGGCGTCGCGCAGCGCACCGAAACCGGAATTGAACAACGCGTTCACCCGACGATGGTACCCAAATCCTCTGCGATAGCCCGTATTGACGGCGTATTGAACGCAGTGGCGGTTGACGGTGACTTTGTCGGCGAAATCGTGCTGGTCGGACCGGGAGCAGGGGGTAACGCAACGGCTTCATCCGTAGTGGCAGACATTGGTGATATTGCGCGGGGCGACAAAACCCTTGTCCTTGGAATGCCTGCAGCGGATTTGAAGCCTTATGAGCGCGCGCGCATGCGCCTCCATGAGGGCGGGTACTATATCCGTCTGTCTGTGTTCGACCGTCCTGGCGCGTTTGCTGAAATAGCACGTTGCATGGGCGACGCCGGAATTTCTCTGGAATCGATCGTTCAAAAGCGCCAGGCATTGGAAGAAGTCCAGGCAAAACATGACACGGATCAACCACAACCGGTCATCTTGATCACGTATGAAACGACCGAAGTCGCCATCAAGGAAGCCCTGGATGTGATCATGTCCAAAGGGGTTGTCGCTGAAGAGCCCCAGATGATCCGAATTGAAAAACTGAATTGACGTATATGTGCCTGCCCGGGTTTCGTTCCGGGAGGAGAAACTGGAGATTTTGATGTCCAATTCTGAAAATCAGCCGTCAAGCGGACTGGACCGTATTCTGACCCTTGAACTGGCGCGCGTCAGTGAGAGAGCGGCTGTTTCGGCAGCTCGTCTGCGCGGTCATGGTGACGAGATGGCAGCTGACCAGGCGGCAGTGGACGCAATGCGCCGGGAGCTTAATCGTCTTCCGATCGACGGCACGGTCGTGATCGGAGAAGGTGAGCGCGACGAGGCTCCCATGCTTTATATCGGCGAAAATGTCGGGACGAAGCAGGGTCCCAAGGTGGATATTGCGCTTGACCCGCTGGAAGGCACGACCATTTGCGCCAAGAACCTGCCTAACTCGCTGGCGGTTATTGCGCTTGCTCCTGCCGGTGACCTTTTGAATGCGCCGGACAGTTACATGGACAAGATTGCAATCGGTCCGGGCTACCCCGAAAACCTGATCGATATCGATGCGCCGGTCGCCGACAATATTGCGGCCGTTGCAAAGGAAAAGGGCGTCAACGTTCATGAAGTGACCGCATGTGTGCTCGATCGCCCGCGCCACGCCCGCCTCATTGAAGATATCCGTGCGACGGGCGCTGCAATTCGTCTGATCGGCGATGGCGATGTCGCCGGTGTCATTCACACGACCGATCCGGACGAGACAGGCATCGACATCTATGCAGGTATAGGCGGAGCGCCGGAAGGTGTTCTTGCGGCTGCGGCCTTGCGATGCATTGGCGGTCAGATGCAAACCCGGCTCGTCATTACGCGCGAAGAACAGGTCGAGCGCGCGCACCGGATGGGCATCGAAGACATCAAGAAGAAATATACGCTTGAGGAAATGGCTGGCCCGGACGTTCTGTTTGCGGCAACCGGGGTGACCGACGGGAACTTCCTGCAGGGTGTCCGCTTTGGGCGGGAACACATCACCACCCACACGGTTGTCATGCGGTCGTCCACTGGAACTGTCCGTTACATCAAGGCCCAGAGTACGGATCTGGAAAAGTTCCACCTGGATTGAGGTCCGATCAAGAGCGGGTAATGCATGCTCGGAAACAATGGTGAGGATGACAGGCGGCTCGTACTCGGGGTCGCCCGTTCCGCAAACGACAATGCCTGGCGGGAGAGACTGAGCGCTGCTGAGGCCAGAACCGCCATGGCTATCGCCCAGCTTCACGGGCTACCGGACGTTCTGGCACGGGTCCTTGCCGCGCGCGGTGTCCAGCAGGACGATGCACGGGACTTTCTGACCCCCTCGCTCAAGTCCCTGATGCCGGACCCTTCCAGGCTTCAGGACATGGACGACGCGGTCGCCAGGATTGCCGACGCACTGCAGGCAGGCCGGAAGATTGCGATCTTCGGCGACTATGACGTCGATGGCGCAACGTCCTCGGCGATATTTGCCAAATACGTCCAATGGCTTGGACTTGAACCGATAATTCACATTCCAGATCGGATTATCGAAGGATATGGCCCCAACGGGCCTGCAATTGAACATCTCCATCAAAACGGTGCGGAACTGCTGGTGACGCTCGATTGCGGCAGTACGTCCTTCGAAGCGTTCGAAACGGCGCGCAAGCTTGGTCTTGATGTGGTCGTCATTGACCATCACCAGGTCGGGGAAACGCTTCCCGAAGTTGATGCACTCGTCAACCCGAACCGGCAGGACGATCTTTCCGGCCAGGGGCATCTGGCGGCGGTCGGCGTCACATTCTTGTTCTTGGTGGGCCTGAATCGGGAGTTGCGTCGGCGCGGAGCGTTTGAAAATCGGTCGCAGCCTGACTTGATGGCATTACTGGATCTTGTTGCTCTTGGAACCGTTTGTGACGTGGTTCCGCTTCAGGGATTGAACCGGGCCTTTGTGACACGCGGTCTTGCCGTAATGCACCAGAGGCGAAACTACGGACTGACCGCTCTTGCCGATGTTACTCGGGTGAATGGCAAACCGGCTCCCTATCACCTTGGTTTCGTAGTCGGTCCCCGGATCAATGCCGGCGGCCGGATCGGCGACGCAGCTCTTGGTGCAAGGCTGCTTACCACGGAAGATCCGCATGAAGCCCGTGCGATCGCTGAAAGGCTGGATCAGCTGAACAGCGAGCGTCAGGCGATGGAAGCTTTGATGCTTGAACAGGCCGGTGCAGAGGCTGCCGCAGCCATTGATGACCGGGATCCGGCCGTTTTGCTGACAGGGTCAGAAGATTGGCACCCTGGAATTGTCGGCTTGATCGCCTCCCGGCTTAAGGATGCACACCGACGTCCGGCCTTTGCGATTGCCTATGACGCGACAGGGAAAGGAACTGGCTCCGGACGGTCTGTTCCGGGAGTTGATCTCGGCAAAGTAGTCCGGCAAGCTGTTGACAACGGTTTGCTTGAAAAGGGAGGTGGCCATGCGATGGCAGCCGGCCTCACTGTGCAAAGGGACAAAGCCGAAGCGTTGGGAATATTCTTCAACGAAACTCTTAAATCTGATGTTGAAGCTGCTACGGCAAAAAGGGAAATCAAGGTTGACGCGGCTCTGACGGCAACTGGCGCGACGTTGGATCTTCTTGAACTTCTTGAAAAAGCGGGTCCATACGGAGCTGGGCATTCAGAACCGGTTTTTGCATTTCCTTCCCATCGCGTCGCGTTCGCGGATGTTGTCGGCAAGGGGCACGTTCGTGCGTCTGTTGCAGCGGGAGATGGGACCACACTGAAGGCAATCTGCTTCAAGGCCGAGGACAAGCCGCACGGAAAAATGCTGCTCGAGGGCCGGGGAAGGAACCTTCACGTCACAGGCACCCTTTCAATCGACACCTGGCAGGGGACACCCAAAGTCCAACTGCGCATATTGGACGTTGCTGATCCTCAAAAGAGCCGCTTGTGATCGAAATCCGGTCAACAGGTCATTAACCAAAATCTAAGGGTCCTGAACTAGCTTTTTCCCTACGAAGGAATCGTGGGGAAATGGCATGCGCGCTCAGAATGAGCTTTCGCCGTATTTTGCGGAAATCGACAAGCGAACCGACAACGCGTTGCAGGGCATACGGCAAATTCGCCGTTCCGCGAAACTCAAGGCCTTGCCAAAGGAGCCGAACGGTTCTGCCGTTGGTACAGGGCTTCTTGTTGTCCTGGCTGCCTTTGCGGGGCTTTTTTTCGATTGATCGAGGTTCGCATTATCACACTTGAAATTGTGTGACATGCGCTCCTATGTCTGTCGTACCAGTTGATGAAGGCCGTCGGCATTATGACAGATTATCCCATTGCGCTCTGGTCGTTTAATCTCGGCAAGGCGCCGGCATCTGTTGACGCGCTTGCAGACGAAATTGGTGCGGGCATGGCAAGGGCCAAGAGTTCCGGAGCAAAGCTCCTGATGCTCCCAGAATACCTTGTAGAGTGTTGTCTGGCTTTCAAGCCGCAGGGATTGCGGCCTGACCAGGAAATGGCTTTTCTTGCAGATACCGGCCTTGAGCTAATCTCCCGCATTGCGCCATTGGCGACTGATTACGGAATCTCGCTCCTTGCTGGAACGATGCCGGTCAAGTCGGCGGCCGGCATAACCAACACCGCAATTCTGTTTACGGCGGATGGCAGGGAAATCCGTCAGGACAAGCTTTGCCTGACACCATTCGAGCAAAGCGCGGACACCTGGATGCTGACACCGGGAAACAGTCTCACCGTCTTTCAGCTTGACGGGCTCAAGATGGCAATTCTGATTTGCCTCGATGTCGAGATGCCGGCACTCAGCAGCCTGCTGGCTAAACAGGAACTGGATTTGTTGCTGGTTCCTTCCATGACGGAAAAACTGTCCGGCTATCACCGGGTCTATGGATGCGCCAAGGCGCGAGCGATCGAACACATGTGCGCTGTTGCGGTATGCGGTGTTATCGGCGCTGCCAAGGGAACAACACAAAACGAATCGAATGTTTCGGGAGCCGCGCTGTACCTGCCTTGCGAAGAGGAATTCGGGTTTGACGGAATAGGTGCGGAAATTAAGCCGTCTAATGGAAATGCGGGCGATGACATTTTGTTGAATGTGAATGTTCCAATTCAAAAGCTGCGACGCCTCAAAAATGGAAAAGCTGAAGTATGGCCAGGGGCTTGGAGCGCCGGTCATGTTTCAATATGCGTTGAAAACGAGCGAATATCATGAGCCTGCCCGTTAACAATATAGTGCACTTTGTGCACTTTTGACTGGACGGACAAATCAAAAATCTTTATACACGCGCCACTCGATGAAAGGTGTGGAAATGAGTCTCGCCAGGTCAATCATGGCACATGATGTTTCGTGGCTGCAGGGTCTTAGCGGTTTGTTTGTCAAGCCGGCCCGTTTGCAGATCGCGGCTCTGTGTGTTCGGCCAGGAGAGGTGGAAACCGAGGTTCTTCTCGTTTCCACGCGGGACACCGGACGCATGATCTTGCCCAAGGGGTGGCCGGAAAAAAACAAGAAAGCCTACGAGACCGCTGTTATTGAAGCGTACGAGGAAGCAGGCGTCGTGGGAAGGTCGGACCCGCGCGCAATGGGCAGTTTTCGCGCTTTCAAGGGATTGGCAAGCGGGCTGAAGATCAGGACCAAAGTTCTGGTTTTCAAACTTCAATTCGAAAAACAACTCAACAAGTTTCCTGAGGTCGGACAGCGAAAGTGTGTCTGGGCTCCAGTATCAGAAGCCATTGAAATGGCCGACGAAACCGGTTTGAAGCGCTTCCTTCGGCGTCACAGAGCTGAAATCGGTTAGCTTTCCCGGAATAATTCTTTCAAAGCGTAGCGTGCGTGTCGTTGTTTTTTATACGGCGAAGTCTGTGCACCAAGTGCAGAAAACGGCTTTTCAACACCCGTTTTCCCTGTCCTGGAATCTTCCCTGTTGAATGAGGTCTCTTAGTTGCTGTCAAACAAGCATATAGACACCAAGAGTATAGATAAGGATCTGGAACGACTCGGTTTTTTCGGTGATGCCGCTGAAGCAATGGGACGTCGCCTAAGCGGTCTTGGCCTGGCTTTGGTATTCCTGACGCTCTGCGTGGCGGTTGCCGCATTCACGGTGACATCTGTTGAACTTTCAGATGCTTTGATCCTCGCATCTGCAAGCGCAATTGCGGGCTACATGGCCTTGAACATCGGTGCAAATGACGTCGCCAACAATGTGGGACCGGCTGTCGGTGCGCGCGTTCTCAGTCTGACCGGAGCGCTGGTTATCGCAGCGATTTGCGAAAGTGCCGGAGCTTTGCTGGCTGGAGGCGAAGTGGTGTCGACGGTTTCCAGGGATATATTCAGCCCGGACGACGTTCCCGACAGTTTCTCGTTTGTGCAGGCGATGTTGACAGCGATGGTTGCAGCCGCGCTTTGGATCAATTTTGCAACCTATGTGGGGACACCGGTTTCCACGACCCACTCGATTATCGGTGGCATTGTTGGCGCCGGCATTGCAGCCAGCAGTGTTGCGGCAATCAATTGGACGACGTTTTCTGCCATCGCCGCAACCTGGGTCATTTCACCGGTATTGGGGGGATTGGTTGCCGCCGCGCTGATGGCTTTCATCAATGCGCGGCTTCTCTATGTGGACGATAAGCTGGAAGCGGCTCGTTTCTGGCTACCTGCGCTTCTTGGCGCTCTTGGAGGTGTCTTTTCCGCATATGTGTTTTTCAAGGCGACAGATCGTGCATCCATGGTGCCGGATTGGCTGGCATTGCCGTTGTCGTTGGCAATTGGGTTCGTAATCTGGTGGGGGTATCGCCGTATTGTTGCCTCTCAACTGTACGACCTGGAAAACAGCGCACGCGCGTTACGTGATCTGTTTACAATTCCGCTTATGGTCACCGCAGCCCTCCTTTCCTTTGCTCATGGTGCAAATGACGTGGCAAATGCGATCGGACCGTTGGCCGCGATCGTGCAAAGTCAATCGCTGGAACTACAGGATCTGAGCACCTGGTTTGGAAGTGTCGAAGAAACGCGAGTACCAATCTGGGTGACAGCTGTCGGGGCATTCGGAATTTCGGCAGGCCTGCTGTTGTTCGGCCGTCGTCTCGTAACGGTGGTCGGAAAAAAGATCACCAAACTCAGTCCCATACGCGCGTTCTGCATCACTTTGGCAACTGCAGCGACTGTTCTGACGGCCTCAGGTCTTGGTCTGCCGGTCTCAACCACTCATATTGCCGTCGGCGCTGTATTTGGTGTCGGGTTCTATCGCGAGTGGCATCGTAACAGGTACATTCCTGAAGGCGGAAAGCTCAGGCAACGCAAGTTTGTTCGCAATCGCGAGGAACGCAGGCGACGTCTGCTGGTGCGACGAACGGCTCTGTTTTCCATCGTTGCAGCCTGGATTGTGACGGTACCGGCAGCAGCGCTTTTGGCGGCAGTCTTGTACAACATACTGGGGTATTTCTGGACCTAGAGCGCATCCATCGAATGTTGGATCATTTGACCGGCGCGCTTTCTTCGGCTGACCAGGCGGCTTGTGTGCAGCGGTGTACCCCACCACAAGCGCAAGCCAACGCAGTCAGCGGGAGAAAGAGCCCGGCCCTTCGGGTGCCGGAAAGCAGCGCATCGGCAGCGTTGCGCCACTTGACCGATGCACCACATCGCCCTTCGTGACGCGCCTTGCCGAGTGACCTGCTTTCCGGCATCAAACGAACCAACATTCAATGGATGCGCTCTAGTGCGCATCCGGTGCTGGAGCCAGATGACCTGCCGTCCCGAGAGAGAGATGGGCCCACACCGGCAGATGATCAGACGCGATACGCGCGGTCTTGGACGTGTGGACGCCTGCCTGGCTTACGGTGAATTCAGGACTTGTAATGATCCTGTCCAGGCTGCCGACGGGCAGGGGACTTGGAAAACTCTTGCCGGGTGTCGTGACCTCATATCTTTCTTCGAACAGCTTCAGGCTTCTTGCCGTGTCCCGCCATTCATTCAGGTCGCCGATGAGCACCGTGGGCAGATATTCCAGATGCTCATGCAATTGGTGCATGAGCGAGGTGATCTGTTTTTTCCGGAAATGACTGACAAGGCTGAGGTGCATCGCGGCGACGCGGATTTTGACTCCTTCGATTTCCAGGTCCGCTGCTACCGCGCCCCGCGGTTCCAGCGTCGGCAGATCCAGTCTGCGAAAGTCGAGGATCCCGATCGAGTTGCGAACAAGGATCGCATTGCCGTGCCAGCCAAGGCTCTTCTCGCGCTTCGCGAATGGAACGGGTCGATAGTCCGTCTCCGAGAGAATGGTGTCCCTGTCCAGAGTGCTCTCGCGCGGTCCAAACCGCTTGTCTGCTTCCTGAAGCGCAAGAACGTCGCAATTCAACTCCTGAATCACCTTGAGTGTTCTGTCCGGTCTTCGGCGAGCATCCAGGCCGATGGCCTTTTGAATGTTATAGGAACCAATTTTGAGCATGCAGACCACACTTGCGGGATTTGCGGACGGTTTGCAAGTAAACGGATTGATAGGTTGCCGGGAGAATTCGTGAAGTCACCCTGGTCTGGGTTTTCTCTGCGCTCACCAGCCCAATGAAAAACCCTTGCGGAGGATCCCACAAGGGTTTGTGTTTCTTTGGACGAAGACTGCGTCCTCAGGCAGCTTCCAGTTCGCGTGCCGATTGTACCAGGAGACCTGAAACATAATCCATGAAGGACACCCAGGCCTCGACGACGAAGGTATCGGTGCCCGTGCGCCAGACCATAACGGGAGACTTGTGAAAAATCGTCCGGGTGACGGTGCCGACCGGAAAGGTCTCGAGCGAAAAATCGATGAAGATGCCGGTATTGAGCAACCAGACCGCCTTTTCTCCGCTTACGATGACCGCCTCTGATCTTTCAGAGATATCGACCAGTGCATGAGAGTGGGACTCATGTTTGCCTTCGATAGCATCGAAGGTTGCTTTCAGGTCGTCCGCCGGTGCCAGTAGCGTCCATTCATCCGGCCCCATCCAGAGCACAGCACGCTTCTGCCCCGTGTTACAGGTCATCGGCTTGACCGGAAGTTCGACACCGAAAGCTGATCCGGCATCTTTCAGCGTGGCCTCTCTTGCACGCAGGGACAAGCGGGTGATTGGCGCAGCCTTCAGCATAGAGACGCCGGGTTGGCTCAGGAGCGGTGCAGCGTCCACGTCAGGCGTAATCAGATCGTTTGCCAGAGTGTCAGACATTGATCCGTGCTCCTTCCTTGTCATAAAACACGGGTCCGGTGATTTCGACCGGAATGCTTCCGTCCGGCATCGGTACGTACAGTGTCTTGCCGTCCAGCGCGTGACCATTCTTGACAATCGCCAGCGCAATGTTTCGGCCGAGCGCAGGACTGAAATAGGACGAGGTCACATGTCCCTCGGCAGGCGTTCCGGTCTCCGGATTTTCTGCCGACGTAACCTGCGCGCCTTCCTCGAGTTTCACTTGCGGATCCTTGGTGAACAATCCGACGAACTGCTTGCGATTCTCGGCAACAAGATCCGGCCTGTCCAGGCCGCGTTTGCCGACAAAATCCAGCTTCTTCTTGCCGATGGCCCAGGTCATCCCGGCATCCTGAGGCGTTACTGTGCCGTCTGTGTCCTGTCCGACGATGATGTAACCCTTTTCGGCACGAAGCACGTGCATCGTCTCTGTGCCGTACGTTGTGCCATTGTGTTTTTCGATTTCCTTTGCCAGCGTTTCCCACATCATCGTGCCATTCTGGCGCGAAACGTTGATCTCGAAACCGAGTTCACCGGTAAACGAAATCCGGAACAGTCGGCAGGGAACGCCGCAGAACGTCGCTTCCTTGACGCTCATATGCGGGAAAGCATCGTTTGAAAGATCGATACCTTCTATGAATGGGGCAATAACCTCGCGTGCCTTCGGTCCCTGAACCGCTGCAACGGCGAATTGCTCCGTTGTTGATGTAATCCAGACGTCGAGATCAGGCCATTCAGTCTGGAGATAGTCTTCCATCGTCGCAAAAACGTTCGGCGCACCGCCGGTCGTTGTCGTCACGTGGAACCTGTCTTCGGCAAGGCGGCCGATGACACCGTCGTCCGTGATGAAACCGGCGTCGTTCAGGAGCAGGCCGTAGCGGCAGCGGCCAGGCGCGAGTTTCTTCCAGGGATTGGTGTACATCCGTTCCAGGAATTCGGCAGCGTCCGGGCCAACGACCTCGATCTTGCCAAGGGTTGACGCGTCGAAAAGACCAACGCTGTCGCGAACCGTTTTGCACTCGCGCGCGACGGCGGCATGCATGTCCTCACCGCTCTTCGGGAAGTACCAGGTTCTTTTCCATTGGCCGACATCCTCGAAAACACCGCCATGTTCCACCACCCAGTCATGGGACGGGGTCTTGCGGACAGGATCAAAGAAATCACCCCGTGCGACGCCTGCAAAGACACCGAAAGTTGTCGGTGTATAAGGTTGCCGGAAAGTCGTCAGTCCCACATCCGTCATGGGTTTTTCTAGCGCTCCGGAGGCAATTTGAAGCGCGTTCATGTTGGAAAGGCGGCCCTGGTCAGTGGCCATGCCGGTTGTGGTGTAACGTTTGATATGCTCGATGGACTGCATTCCTTCGCGCACGGCAAGTTTCACATCCTTGGCTGTCACGTCGTTCTGATAGTCGACGAACGCCTTGACCTTTGTCGCATTGCGGTCGTGTGGCAGTGCTCCGAGGGTACCGCCTTCGCCTGCTTCGCCGCCGCTTGAAGCGGCGTAGGTGATTTTGACGGATTTTCCGATGGCAGCTTTGGCAGCTTCTTCACCGGCAGCATAGCCGTCTTCCAGTGTGGCCTGCAGGCCGTAAAGGCCTTTGGCGCCTCCGGTAGAGCGTTCCTTCTGGAAGGACTTGCCGGGAACGTATGCTCCCATGTCTGCATTCCAGACGACTTTGCCGCGGGATTGGGAATAGAGGCTGACGGTCGGTGTCCAGCCACCGGACATGAGCAGTGCATCACAGTCGATCTGACCTCCCGAGGCGACCTTGCCGGACGTCATCAATCGACCGATCAATGCCGACTTGACGCGCTTGCGTCCCAGCGTTCCCGTGACGACACAACCGGCTTCGACCCGGATACCCCGTGCCTTTGCTATCGATAGAAGGCTTTCCGGCGGTGTTTCGCGCATATCGACAATTGCGGCGATCTCGACGCCATGGTCGGCAAGATCGAAGGCGGCTTGCCAAGCCGTGTCACATGCTGTCGTGACAACGACCTTGTGACCGACCTTGACACCGTATCGGTTGAGATAGGTCCGGCCAGCTTCGGCGAGCAGGATGCCCGGACGGTCGTTTTCCGGAAAGACCATGGGACGCTCGATGGCACCGGACGCAATGACGACCTCTTTCGCCCGGACCTGCCAAAGCCGTTCGCGCGGCAGTTTCGGATCAGGGCTCGACAGGTGTTCGGTGACCCGCTCAACGAGTGCGACGTAGTTGTGCGCGAAGTAACCGAATGCAGTGGTTCTTGTCAGAAGAGTGACGTTGTCCATCGCATCGAGCTTGGCGATTGCTTCTCCGGCCCACTCAGTGGGGGATTTGCCATCGATACTGGCGTTGACTTCACTTAGCAACGAGCCGCCGAATTCTGCCTGTTCGTCGCACAATATCACCTTCGCGCCTGTCTCCGCGGCAGCAAGAGCAGCCGTCAGGCCCGCCGGGCCTGATCCCGCAACAAGCACATCGCAATGAGCGTACAAGTTGCCGTAGAAATCGTGATCCGGATTTTTGGGCGGTTTTCCGAGACCTGCTGCGGACCGGATGACAGGTTCATAGACCTTGTCCCAGAACGATTTCGGCCACATGAAGGTCTTGTAGTAGAACCCGGCCGGAAAGAACATCGACAATCGGTCGTTGACTGCACCGATATCAAATCCGAGCGATGGAAACCGGTTCTGTGAAGTTGCTTCAAGGCCCTGGTAGAGCTCCACCTGCGTCGCGCGCAAGTTCGGGGTCTGGTCACCGTTCCGGTAAATGCCAACCAGCGCATTGGGCTCTTCGGAACCTGCTGTCAGGATCCCGCGTGGGCGGTGATACTTGAATGACCTGCCAACCAGATGAACACCGTTGGCAAGCAGGGCTGAAGCGAGAGTATCGCCTTTGTGCCCGTGCATCTCCTCGCCATCGAAAGTGAAGGTGAGTTGTTCGGCCCGTTCGATCCGGCCGCCCTTTTCAGTACGGAATGGCTGGCTCATTTGCCGGCCTCCTTGGCAAGCGCTTCAAGGTCCGGCATCGGTTCTCCAGCCTTGTAGAATTTCAGAAACTTGTCACTGACGGTGTCACGCACGGCATTGAAGAAACGTCCGCAGCCGTGAATGTGACGCCAGCGTTCGGCATAGACGCCTTTGGTGTTGGCTCGCATATAGAGATAATTGACCCAGTCCTCGTCGCTTGTTTGTGAAGGATCCGAGGGCCGGGAGATATGCGCTTGACCACGGCAGGAAAACTCCGTTTCCGCCCGTTCGACATCGCAGTAGGGGCAATAAACCAGCAACATCTGATGAAAACTCCCCTTAGTGCGCGACGGCGGCGGCAGCCGCTTCGTCGATCAGACGTCCGGTGCGGAACCGGTCGATGGTGAAAGGTGCATTGATACGGTGCGGTTCGTCTTTTGCGATCGTGTGTGCAAAGACGTGACCTGAGCCCGGTGTTGCCTTGAACCCGCCTGTGCCCCAACCGCAGTTGACGTATAGTCCTGGAACCGGAGTTTTCGACAGGATTGGTGACCTGTCAGGTGTCACGTCCACGATACCACCCCAGTTGCGCAGCATGCGCATTCTGCGGAAATGCGGAAACAGTTCGCAGATTGCGTCAATCGTGTGATTGGTGATGTGGATGCCGCCCGTCTGAGAATAGGAGATGAACTGGTCCGTACCGGCACCGATCACCAGTTCGCCCTTGTCGGATTGCGATATGTAGGCATGGATGGTGTTGGACATCACCACACATGGGAATGCCGGCTTGACCGGTTCGGAAACGAGCGCCTGCAGCGGATAGGACTCCAGTGGCATGCGGACCCCTGCCATATCCATGACGGTCGAGGTATGCCCGGCTGCCACGACACCGATCTTCTTCGCCTTGATGAAGCCCTTCGACGTTTCAACGCCTTCAACGGCGCCATCCTGGCCGCGCTTGATGCCCGTCACCGCGCAGTTCTGGATAATGTCGACACCGAGATCGTCGGCACCGCGTGCGTACCCCCAGGCAACAGCGTCGTGCCGCGCCGTTCCACCGACGCGCTGAAGAGCCGCTCCCATAACGGGATAGCGAATGTTCTTGGAAATGTTGAGCGGCGGGCAATATTCCCTGGCTTGTTCGGGTGTCAGCCATTCGTTCTGCACACCCGCAAGCCGGTTTGCATGAATATGCCGTTGGGCGACCTGGACGTCGTGGACGGTGTGCGCGAGCATCATGACACCGCGCGACGAATACATGACGTTGTAGTTCAGGTCTTGTGACAGTCCTTGCCACAATCCGATCGCGTGATTGTAGAGTGCAGCGCTTTCTTCCCAGAGATAATTCGAACGCACGATCGTCGTGTTTCGACCTGTGTTGCCACCTCCGAGCCAGCCCTTCTCAATGACCGCAACGTTGCGGATACCGTGTTGCTTGGCGAGATAGTAGGCGGTGGCAAGGCCATGGCCGCCTGCGCCGACGATCACGACATCGTATTCGGCCTTTGGCTCTGGTGATCGCCACTGGCGTCCCCAGTTCTGGTGCGCGGAAAAGGCGTTTTTCGCCAGTTCCAGAAAGGAATAACGCTTCATGAAGCAGCGGCTCCGCACGTTTCAGGCCGGTTTCCTGCGGATCTAGCAAGAGTGTTGCCTGACTTGTTGAGGTTTGAGATCGCTACCATAACCACGGGGTCAGGGACGGTCTATTGCCGGGCATATTCATGTTTGCGCCGCAACTTGCGTATCAGGTTTCGGTCGCTTGTTTGTCAGAATACGACATAGGTGTCGCGTACGATCTGAACCGGTGGAAAAAGTGGACCAAAAACGGGCGAACCGAATATCATTGCACGCGCTGGACCGGAAAATTTCGCTCGAATTGTTGCTGATTTGCGCATTCCCTATAACAAAGGTCGTTTCGGTTCTTGCATTTGAAACATGGGGCGGTAACTCTCCCGGAAAGATCAAACAGGGGAGAACCTTCCATGGAAGTTCGTGCAGCTGTAGCCGTAGGCGCTGGAAAACCGCTTGAAGTCACAACGGTAAACCTTGAGGGACCGCGCGCTTTCGAAGTGCTGGTGGAAGTAAAAGCCACCGGCATCTGTCATACCGACGAGTTCACCTTGTCGGGGGCCGATCCGGAAGGTCTTTTCCCGGCAATTCTCGGGCACGAGGGAGCCGGCGTGGTGGTTGAAGTCGGCCCTGGCGTCACGTCGTTGAAACCGGGCGATCATGTTATTCCGCTTTACACGCCGGAATGCCGGAATTGCGAATATTGCCTCAATCCGAAAACCAACCTCTGTCAGGCGATCCGCTCGACCCAGGGGCAGGGCCTGATGCCCGACGGGTCTTCGCGTTTCACGACGCTGGATGGAGATCCGATCCTGCACTACATGGGAACCTCAACATTCGCCAACTACACGGTCGTGCCAGAAATTGCGTTGGCGAAGATCCGTCCGGACGCGCCGTTCGACAAGGTTTGCTACATCGGTTGCGGCGTCACGACAGGGATCGGTGCTGTCATCAATACCGCGAAGGTCGAACAAGGCTCGCGGGCCATCGTATTCGGGCTCGGCGGCATTGGGCTCAACGTTATCCAGGGCTTGCGTCTTGCAGGAGCCGACCAGATCGTTGGCGTCGACCTCAATCCTGCGAAAATTGAAATGGCGACACGCTTCGGCATGACTGATTTCGTCAATCCGGCCGAGGTTGAAGGAGATCTGGTGCCTTATCTGGTCAATCTGACCAAAGGCGGTGCGGACTACACATTTGATGCCACCGGAAACGTTCAGGTCATGCGTACCGCACTTGAAGCTGCGCACAAGGGTTGGGGCGAGAGCATCATCATCGGTGTTGCGCCGGCAGGCGCTGAAATTGCAACCCGCCCGTTCCAGCTGGTTACCGGCCGTGTCTGGAGGGGAACGGCCTTCGGAGGTGCTCGGGGACGAACAGACGTGCCGAAGATCGTCGACTGGTACATGGACGGGAAAGTCGAGATCGATCCGATGATCACTCACACGATGCCGCTCGAAGACATCAACAAGGGCTTCGACCTGATGCACGCGGGCGAGTCGATCCGTTCCGTTGTCGTCTATTGATTACTCCGGGCTGAAAATCTTTTTTGGACTTTCCCCCGGTTTACACCGCTGCAGGGACGGCGGAGACCGGCGGAGGGAAACAACGCAAGACGCCAAGCGTGTTCCTTGGCGTCTTCCACATTCTTAAATCGGTGGGAATTTCATGAAAACCATTTCCGAGAACAAGGCTTTTGGCGGCGTTCAGGGCGTCTACACCCATATGTCAGACGCGTGTGGCTGCGAGATGACTTTTGCCGTCTATCTGCCGCCACAGGCCCAGGAAGGACCGGTGCCGTGCCTATGGTATCTTTCAGGATTGACCTGCACGCATGAGAACGCCATGACCAAGGCCGGAATGCAGGCGCATGCTGCCGAGTTTGGTCTGGCTCTTGTTTTCCCCGATACCAGTCCCCGTGGCGATGATATTGCCAATGACGATGCTTACGATCTTGGGCAAGGAGCAGGTTTTTACGTCAATGCAACCGAGGCGCCCTGGGGGCCGCATTTCCAGATGGAAACCTATATCGCAAGCGAACTTCGCGATCTCGTCACCGAGAATTTCGCAGTTTCCGTTCACCACGGTATCACCGGACACTCCATGGGTGGACACGGTGCGCTGACGCTTGCAATGAAGTATCCCGGTCACTACCAGTCGCTTTCCGCGTTTGCTCCAATTTCCAATCCGGCAAACTCCGACTGGGGAAGGAAGCAACTCGGCGCTTATCTGGGGGCTGACGAAACACTCTGGCCAGCCCATGACGCATCAATGCTGCTGCGTGACAAGGGATGGGTCGGCGACGTGCTTGTGGACCAAGGAGCCGATGACCAGTTTTTCGACCTGTTGAAAGCCAGTGCATTGTCGGACGCCCTGATCGAAACAAAAACGGCACATTGCTACCGGCTACAGGAAGGTTACGACCACTCCTACTATTTCGTGTCAACTTTTGCCCGCGACCACGTTGCCTGGCACGCTGAGCGGTTGAAAGGCTGAAAGCAGGATATCGGAGATATCAGGATTGCCGCGGCACGACGCGTAGCGCTCCAAGGGCCAGGGCAATCCAGCTGACAATCAAAAGCATCCCGCCGATCGGAGCAGCCATCGGAAACAATCCATCGCCGAGCAAGGCGTTTGTGATGAGGTCGCCACAAAACAGGGTCAATCCCGTTGCCATGCTCAGTGTTGTAAAGGGAAGAATCAGTACTTGTCGTATCTGCGAAAGAACGCCGATGCCGAGAAACACCGGGGCATGAAACAGCAGCATCTGGGCCGCAGTTTCAAGCGAAGCCGAAATGCCGGAATGTGCCGATAGCGCAAGCGTGACGATGCCAACCGCTCCAGCTATGCCGCTCAACACGAGACAAAAACGCAGCAGTCCTGCGGTTGGTTCAGGCGGTGGCGCCATGGGTTTTATCATTTTTCGATCCCAAATCTCTGAAACCGGCCGGTTGATCACCGGCCGGTCGATATTCAGGCCGCAAATCCGCGTTTTTTCAAGAGGGCGTCGATTTTTGGCGCGCGTCCTCTGAAGGCCTTGTAGGTTTCTTCAGGATCCGGACGCCCTCCAGCGGAGTATATATGCGTCAGCAAACGGTCCGCCGTCTCCTCGTCAAAAATGTCTCCAGCCTCCTTGAAAGCGCCAAACGCATCGGCATCCATCACCTCCGACCACATGTAACTGTAGTACCCGGCTGAATAACCATCTCCGGAAAAGACATGTTGAAAATGGGGAATCCGGTGACGCATCGTGATCGCATTGGGCATTCCGATCTTGCCGAGTTCCGCTTTTTCGTAAGCAGCGATGTCAATCTCGTCTGGCGAATCCAGAAGATGCAGTTCCAGATCGATCAACGCGGATGCCGTGTATTCGACAGTTGCGAAACCCTGGTTGAAATTCGCGGCAGCAAGCAGTTTGTCCAGCAGGTCCGTCGGCATTTTATCGCCGGTCTTGTAATGTGTCGCGAATTTCGAAAGGACTTCCGGTTCCGAGAGCCAATGTTCGTACAGTTGTGACGGCAACTCGACGAAATCGCGGGCAACACTCGTTCCAGATATCATCGGGTAGGTCACGTCTGAAAGCAGTCCGTGCAAACCATGGCCGAACTCGTGGAAGAGCGTTCGGGCGTCATCGAATGTGAGCAGAGTGGCTTCTCCAGGAGCGCCCTTGGAAAAATTCATTACGTTGACGATGATCGGCGCAACGTTGCCGTTCAGCTTGTGTTGTGACCGGAAGCCGGACATCCAGGCACCCGAACGTTTCGAAGGCCTGGCGAAATAGTCACCCAAAAACAGACCGACATGTTGTCCGGACGGGTCCAGAACTTCAAAGACCCGGACGTCGGGATGATAAACCGGAATGTCGTCGAGTTCCCTGAATGTAACCCCAAACAGCCGTGTCGCGGTGTCGAAGGCTGCCTGTATCATGCTGTCGAGTTGCAGATAGGGTTTCAGCTCTGTTTCATCGAGGTCGTGTTCTTCTTTGCGCACCTTCTCGGAATAAAAACGCCAGTCCCATGCTTCAATCGTGTGATTCTCGCCATCATTCGCCGCCATTTTCGAAAGCTTCTGTTCTTCAGCGCGCGCTTGTGCGGCAGCCGGTTCCCAGACTTTTGTCAACAGGTCGCGTACATTGTCGGGCGTTTTGGCCATCGTGTCGTCGAGCTTGAATGCAGCAAAATTTTCAAAACCAAGCAGTTTTGCCTTCTCAGATCGAAGTGCGAGCGTTTCGGTGATGATCCTTGCGTTGTTTGTTTCTCCTTCAAGTTCTCCTCGTGCGCTCCATGCATTGAAAGCCTCTTCGCGCAGTCTCCTGTTGGTTGAAAACTGCAGGAAGGGTTCGATACTGGATCGTGAAAGCGTGATGACGTGTTTGCCGTCATGCCCGCGTTCACGTGCCGCCTCTGCCGCAGCCGTCAACAGAAAGTCTGGAAGACCCGCACGGTCTTCTTCCGTCTCAAGAACCAGCTGATAGTCCGACTCATCTCTCAGGATGTTTTGGGAAAACTGTGTGCCGAGTGTTGCAAGGCGTTGCGAAATCTCGGCGATACGGGATTTCCCGTTTTCGTCGAGACCGGCACCGGCGCGCTGGAACATCATGTGATAGCGTTCCAGAACCTTCGCGTCCTCGGTGTTCAGGCCGAGCGTTTCCCGTTGGTTCCAGAGTTCGGCGATACGCTCAAAGAGCTTTTCGTTCAAAAGCATGTCGGACGAATGCCTGGCAAGCTTTGGTGCAATGTCGCGCTCGATCTGTTGAAGCGTCTCGTTCGTGTCCGCACTCGTGAGGTTGAAAAAGGTACGGGCCACCTTCGTCAGCCGTTCACCTGATTTTTCAAGTGCGGCAATCGTATTCCCGAAGTCTGGTCGATCCGACTGTTTCGCGATTGCGTCGCTTTCCGCTTTTGCTTCAGCCATCGCCGTCTCGAAGGCCTCTTCAAAGTGTTCCGGCTTGATTTTGTCGAATGGCGGTAGCTCAAACGGGGTGGTCCAGTCTGTGAGCAGCGGATTTGTGGTCATGTGGGATCTCTTGTTCCGATTTGCGGTGTGTGGACCAGATATGGCGCGCTGGATGCGTTATTCCAAGACTTGTCACCACATGCTTTTAGCTGCACGTGCTGGCCATTCCGCGTCGTAGCTCCGGCCATCGAAACTTGACTTGATTTCCTGCATGATCATTCCGGCAGAGGGGAGGTCGCCCTGCGAAATTTGGCTGTCCGGGTTCCAGAGCCCAGCCCGCATGATCGCGCGCGCGCATTGAAAATATACAGATTCAATTGTGACAACGACTACCGAGCGCGGTTGGTGTGTTTCGCGCTCGAAGGAGAGGAGGAGGGCCGGATCAACCGATAGAACAGCCTTGCCATTGATCCGTAGAACATTGTTCCAGCCTGGCACCATGAACATCAATGCCACGCGAGGGTCCCGGACGATGTTTCGAAGTGAATCGATGCGGTTGTTGCCGCGACGGTCCGGCAGCAACAGTGTCTTGTTGTCTTGGATTCGGACAACACAGCCCTCATCGCCGCGAGGCGAGCAATCCAGTCCCTCCGGTCCGCACGTCGCCAGGGTGCAGAACGATGATGCCTCGACGATTTTGCGATACGCGGGACTCAGCGAATCAATCTCTTTGATAAGAGAGGCCTCGCCGACGACACCATAGTGATCATGCAGCTCATCAAGAGTGGAAATTACAGCCATATGAGAATGTCCTGTCATCGAAATTGGCGGGAATGGAGATGTTGTTGCACACTTAATGTGCAGGCAGTTACGCGTCAAATTCAACGAATACAACCGGAAGGGTACGGTCCCGTGCAACTTTGGTCTAAGTGGCTGAAGACATTTCCATTTTCAGTCAACTGGCCGTCGATATATTGCACTGCCAAATTTCGATTGAATAACGTATTGTTTAGTTTTCGAAAAAGCGATGTTGCATCGCAATATTATTACAGATTGAAGATCGAATTGAAGCTGCGAATACTTCGAAAGTCTAATGATGCGAAAAGTAGATGCGATCCGATAGTCGTATTGCTGATTTGTAAGGACTTTTTCTACAGTCCCCGAAGCTTGCGATTTTGGCGTTGAGGAGCCGGTCTCCCGGTCGGGGAACAGTCCAGAATTGCGAGCGGCTGTACAGCTATCGCAGGTGCGTCCGACGGGGGCGTGCCGTGCCTTTCTGGGAGGAAAGTATGAGCTTAATTCGTAAACCCCTTAATCGTCGTTCAATTCTGCGCGCTGGCGCGGTTGGCGGAGCCGCGTTGGCAACACCTACCATTTTCACCAGCAAGGTCTGGTCCGCAGGGTATTTGAATGAGCCGACCGGCGCTGAAGTTATTCTCGGATTCAATGTCCCGCAAACCGGCGCCTACGCCGACGAAGGGGCCGACGAACTGCGTGCCTATCAACTGGCCGTGAAACACCTGAACGGTGAAGGCGACGGCGGCATGCTGAACACCTTCAGTTCAAAGGCGTTGCAGGGCAACGGTGTGAACGGCAAGAAGGTTGCCTATGTGACGGGCGACACCCAGACAAAGTCTGACGCTGCGCGCGCATCCGCAAAACGCATGATTGAAAAAGATGGTGCGGTCATGATCACGGGCGGTTCGTCCTCCGGTGTTGCGATTGCGGTGCAGTCTCTTTGCCAGGAAGCCGGCGTCATTTTCATGGCCGGTCTGACGCACTCCAATGACACGACCGGCAAGGACAAGCGCAAGAACGGGTTCCGCCACTTCTTCAATACGGAAATGTCGGGCGCGGCCCTGGCTCCGGTGCTTAAGAATGCATTCGGAACCGACCGAACTGCCTATCACCTGACCGCCGACTATACCTGGGGTTGGTCCCAGGAAGGGTCGATCAAGAAATACACCGAAGGAATGGGCTGGAACACGGCAGCAGCCGTCCGCACGCCGCTTGGCGCGGGCGACTTCTCGCAGTACATCACGCCTGTGTTGAATTCCGGTGCCGACGTTCTGGTTCTCAACCACTACGGCAAGGACATGGTGAATTCGCTGACTCAGGCGGTTCAGTTCGGTCTTCGGGACAAACAGGTCAACGGCAAGGATTTTGCGATCGTTGTTCCGCTGTATTCCCGTTTGATGGCTCAAGGTGCCGGTGAAAACGTCAAGGGGATCTTCGGATCCACCAACTGGCACTGGTCCTTACAGGACGAAGGCTCAAAGGCGTTCGTCAAGTCCTTTGGCCAGGAATACGGCTTCCCGCCGAGCCAGGCTGCCCATACCACCTATTGTCAGGCACTGCTCTATGCGGATGCCGCGCAGCGGGCCGGTACCTTCGAGCCTTGTGCTCTGGCCGCCGCTCTGGAAGGCTTCGAGTTCGACGGCATGGGCAATGGTCCGACACTTTATCGTGCGGAAGACCACCAGTGCTTCAAGGATGTTCTGGTTGTGAAGGGTAAGGAAAACCCGAGCTCTCAGTTCGACGTTCTCGAAGTTGTGGAAGTTACCCCGCGTTCGCAGGTTGAATATCCTGCTGAAATGCTCGGTGGTGAACTCGGCGCGTGTAACAACGGCGCATAAAGCCATGAATAAAACAGCCGCCGGAGGCCCGGCCACCGGCGGCTGTTGTATTTCTGTGGCAGGGGTGCAGAAACTGGCGGCGAAACTATGGATGTGATTCTTCTACAATTGCTCAACGGGCTGGATAAGGGCGGGGCGTACGCGCTGATTGCTCTTGGACTGACCCTGATTTTCGGAACCTTGGGGGTCGTCAACTTTGCCCACGGGGCATTGTTCATGCTTGGCGCATTCTGTGCGGTGTCCTTCAATGCACTGCTCGGTCTGGAAGTGGTTACGGTCGATGAAACCCAAACCACGGCCTGGGGAACGCCGCTTGAAGTCAGGACCCCTTATGTCGAAGCTTATCTTGGCGATTTCGGCGCCTGGATCCTGAACTACTCTGTGCCGGTTTCAATCCTGATAGCCATACCTGTGATGCTGCTCGTCGGCTTCGTCATGGAACGTGGCCTGATCAAGCATTTTTACAAGCGTGCGCACGCTGACCAAATCCTGGTCACCTTCGGCCTTGCCATCGTTCTACAGGAAATCATCAAGTCGATTTACGGCGCCAACCCGATACCTCAAGCCGCGCCGGTTGCAGTGCGCGGTGCAGCCGATATCGGCGCGTTGTTTGGGTTTGATCCGGGAGTGATTGTTTATCCCTACTGGCGCATGGTCTACCTGGCATTTGCCGGAGTGATGATTGCTGGAGTGTTTGCATTCCTGCAATTCACGACATTCGGAATGGTTGTCAGGGCGGGAATGGCAGATCGAGACACTGTTGGACTGCTTGGCATCAACATCGAGCGCCGTTTTACGATCGTCTTTGCCATCGCTGCGGTTGTCGCTGGGCTTGCAGGCGTGATGTATACGCCGATCCTGCCACCGGACTATCACATGGGAATGGACTTCCTAGTGCTAAGTTTTGTTGTTGTTGTGGTTGGTGGAATGGGCTCTCTTTCCGGCGCCGTCCTGGCCGGGTTTTTGCTCGGAATTTTGCAGTCCTTCGCTTCCATGAACGAGGTTAAGGCGATCTTTCCCGGTATCGACCAGATCATAATTTACCTCGTAGCGGTGATTGTCCTCCTCGTGCGTCCACGTGGATTGATGGGCCGTAAGGGCGTCATGGAGAACTAAGAACATGGTTACAAAAATTTCTCCTGCCCGCGACTATCTCCTGTTTGGCGTATTTGCCATCGCGGTTCTGACGATGCCCGTGTGGCTCGCGCCGATCGGGGCCGGATATCCGGACCTGCTGCAGAAATTTGCAATCTTCGGGCTCTTCGCCACCGGCTTCAATTTGCTGTTTGGACTGACCGGATATCTGTCCTTCGGCCACGCGGCCTTTCTTGGAGTTGGTTCCTATACTGCCGTCTGGTCTTTCAAGTTGCTGGGCATGAACCCGATTCCCGCTGCCATTCTGGCGGTTGTGACGTCAGGTGTCTTTGCGCTGGCAATTGGATATGTCTCCCTGCGCAGATCTGGCATCTACTTTTCCATCCTGACGCTTGCCTTTGCACAGATGTCCTACAATCTGGCCTATTCCGTGCTGACACCGATCACCAACGGTGAAACCGGTCTGCGCGTCCTGGAATCCGATCCAAGATTGTTCGACAGCTCGGCCAATGCCGACGGCCCGCTGATTTCCAACCTCTTCGGGATCGAAATGACGGGTTATGCGGGGTTCTATTTCTGCGCCGTTGTGCTGCTGATCGGTTTCTTCATTGCGCAACGAATATTCCGCTCGCCGTTCGGCATCATGTTGCGTGCCGTCAAGACCAATCAGAACAGAATGAACTACACGGGGCTCAATCCGCGTCCCTACACGCTTGCCGCATTCGTGATATCAGGCATGTATGCAGGTCTGGCTGGTGCCTTGATGTGCATCACGGACCCGCTCGCCGGTGCCGAACGCATGCAATGGACCGCATCGGGTGAGGTGGTGCTGATGACAATCCTTGGCGGAGCCGGCACGTTGCTCGGTCCGATTCTCGGTGCGGCGCTCATCAAGTATTTCGAAAACATCTTTTCCGCATTCAACGAACAGACCCTGCACGAAGTATTCAGTTTCTTGCCGGACTTTCTGGAATATCCTGTCGTTTCCGTTGCGGGCCTGTTTGTCGGTGAAGGCTGGCACTTGACCCTCGGTGTCTTGTTCATGCTGATCGTGATTTTTCTGCCGGGAGGCATCATGGAAGGCGTTTCCAGGATCGGGCGTTTGTTCAAACGTTCGTCTTCCAAAGCCGAACCGAGCGGTGCGACCGCCCCAGCTGAGTAAGGAACAAGAGACATGGAAATCTTGCGCGTAGAGGGCGTGAACAAATCGTTCGGAGGCTTGAGAGCCCTCAACAATGTGAACTTTTCCGTAGAAGAGGGAACCGTTCAGGCCATCATCGGCCCGAACGGCGCCGGTAAGTCGACATTCCTGAACTGCATGATCGGACGTCTTGCTCCGGACACCGGAACCGTGATGTTCGGCGACATATCGCTCACGGGAATGAAACCCTACGAGATCAATCAGGTCGGTGTATCCCGCGTCTTTCAGACGCCGGAAATATTCTCCGAATTGTCTTTGATCGAGAACATCATGATTCCGACCATGGCCAAACGGGATGGATCGTTTGCGCTTCATGCCTTCAAGCGCCTGGATCAGGATGCCGAGGTCCGCGACAAGGCACTCCATATGCTGGAGGACGTCGGCCTGGTGGAAAAAAGGGACGACATATCAGGGTCTTTGTCACGAGGTGACAAGAGGAGGCTGGAACTCGCAATGTGCCTCTCGCAAGATCCGAAGCTTCTGTTGCTCGACGAACCGACCGCGGGAATGTCCCGCGCGGATACGAACAACACGATCGATTTGTTGAAGCGGATTGGCGATCGGGGAATCACCAAGGTGGTTATCGAACACGACATGCATGTTGTTTTCTCGCTGGCCGAGAAAGTGACCGTTCTGGCCCAGGGGGCGATTATCGCCGAAGGCAAGCCGGAAGAGATCAAGGGGGATCCGCGCGTGCAGGAAGCCTATCTGGGAGGAGCACACCTGTGACCATTCTCGAAGATCAGTTTGCCGGAAAAACGGCACCCTCCGTGAAACCGCAAAAAGCGCGGGGAACGGCGCCGGCATTTTTCTCGGCCTGGGACCTGCACTCCTACTATGGTGAAAGTTACATCGTGCAGGGTGTCAGCTTTGATGTCCGCGAAGGCGAGATTCTGGCGCTTCTTGGTCGCAACGGGGCGGGCAAGACCTCAACTTTGCGCACAATCGCGCGTATGGATGATCCCAACCTGACCCATGGCGAGATCTGGCTCGATCACCAGCCCCTTCACGACATGAAAAGCTATCAGGCATCACGTGTCGGCGTCGGTCTGGTTCCCGAGGACCGACGGATCATTCCGGGCTTGACGGTTCAGGAGAACCTTGAACTCTCCCAGATCGCGGAACCGAAAGGTTGGTCGATTGACAGGATCTATGATCACTTTCCAAGATTGGCGGAACGCCGTCTTCAGGAGGCTGTCACGCTTTCAGGTGGCGAGCAGCAGATGCTGGCGGTCGCAAGGATCCTGGCCCGGGATATCAAGCTCTTCCTTCTGGACGAACCGTACGAAGGCCTTGCTCCGGTGATCGTGCAGGAAATTGAACGCATTCTTGAAGGTGTCAAGGAACTTGGCATCACGACCATTATCGTCGAGCAGAATGCGATCGCCGCGCTGCATCTGGCCGACCGTGCGGTCATTCTCGACATGGGCGAAGTAGTTTTTGACGGCACCGCGCAGGAAGTACTCGACAACGCGGAGCTGCGTCAGGAATATCTGGCTATCTGAGTTTGTCTGTTTGGGAACAAAAGCCCGGTGCATTGCGCCGGGCTTTTGTGTGACTTGCAGTTTTTCTCGTCAACACCTTATTGTTTCAAGCCTGAAACCTGCAAACTCCCGCACTCTGGTGTCATGTGTCCATCTTAAGAAACGAATTGCCAAGCCTTACCGGCTTCATTGTCTTTGCCGCATTCACCGCAGCAGGTGATGTCCTCAATCCCGAAACGATAGGCGTAGGGCCTTCACTCGGTCTGCTTGCTCTTCTTTTCCTCACTGTCATGTGGTGCGCATTTTCGGTTGTCAGACACGCCGAATGCCTTGCCACGATCTTGGGTGAGCCCTTTGGCACGCTGATTCTGACGCTGGCTGTTGTCGGCATTGAAGTGGCACTGATCGTGGCGATCATGATTTCTGGTCAGGCGGCGCCGACGATGGCGCGGGATACGATGTTTTCGGTGATTATGATTGTGTTGAACGGGCTGATCGGGCTGTGCCTCCTGGCAGGTGGACTGCGGCACGGGAACCAGACATACAATCTCCAAGGGGCAAATGCGTTTTTGTCCGTGCTTGTTCCCCTGGCCATCTTCGCACTGGTGCTGCCCAGGGTCACGCATTCCGCGCCCGGAGGTGAGTTGTCCCCGCTCCAGGCCGGTTTCGAAGTGATAATGTCCATTTTGCTCTATGGCGTTTTTCTCGCCATGCAGACAGTGACGCACAGTGATATCTTCCGTCAGCCCGATGCGGTCGACGGTGAAGACGGCCATCATGGTGTGGTGGTGAGATCGATTCCGTTTCACGTCGCGGGGCTGTTCGGCGCCTTGATACCCATTATCTTGTTGTCAAAGAAACTCGCGCTTTACGTCGAGTTCGGAATATCCGGAATTGGCGCACCGTTGGCGCTGAGCGGGTTCATCGTTGCCGCTCTGGTGCTCATGCCCGAGGGAATGAGTGGCTTGCAGTCGGCACTGGAAAACAAGTTGCAGCGAGCCGTGAATATCTGCCTCGGGGCAGCTGTTTCGACAATCGGTCTGACGGTACCGGCCGTGCTTGTCGTCAGCTGGGTCACAGGGCATACGCTGGAACTGGGCCTCGAATATGCGGATATTATTCTCCTTGTCCTGACCTTGTTCGTAAGCTTGCTGACCTTCAGCACGCGGACGACCAGCTATCTTCAGGGGGCTGTGCATCTGGCGCTGTTTGCCGCCTATGTGATGATGATCTTCGATTTATCGTGAAAATTGCAGGCGAAAGTGCATATCTGCAATTTGAACGACTTGGTCCGGCACATCTTCTGTGATTTGGTCGCGCGGTGTTTTAACTGTAATCGAATGATCTCCTATGCTGCTCCTGTCTGAAGACCAAACGCGCAATGCGCTTCCATATCCGGATCTGATCGATGCGCTGGCGGAAATGTTCCGGTCAGGTTGCACAATGCCGACCCGTCACCATCATGATTTCAAGATACCCGGAGAGCCGGATGGAACCATGCTGCTCATGCCTGCCTGGGTGCCGGGTGGGTATGCGGGGGTCAAGGTCGTGAATGTCGTTCCGGGAAATTCGGAACGAAACCTTCCCGCCGTTCACGGACAATATCTGTTGTCCGATGCCAGAACGGGCGAAATGCTCGCCATGATAGATGGCGGCGAGTTGACCGCCCGGCGCACCGCAGCAGCTTCAGCTCTTGCAGCCCGTTATCTGGCCCGGTCAGACGCCAGACACTTGCTCGTGCTGGGAACCGGTCGTCTTGCGCCGAACCTGATCGCGGCACATATGGCTATCCGTTCGATCGAGGAAGTGACGATCTGGGGACGTTCGCAGGAGAAGACGGCACAGTTTGCGCGTGATCTTGATGGACAGTTGCCGATTCGTATTCAGGCCGCATCCAGTCTTCGGGATGCTCTTGGTTTGGCCGACATCGTCAGCGCGGCCACATTGTCCACTGAGCCCTTGATCAAGGGAGATCTCCTGAAGCCCGGTGCGCACGTTGATCTTGTTGGTGCCTTCAAGCCAACGATGCGCGAAAGCGACGATGACCTAATCGAGCGTGCCGAGATATATGTTGATACGCGTGATGGTTGCTTGTCGGAAGGAGGCGACATCGTTCAGCCGCTGAAGTCCGGCCTGATTACGCCCGGGGATATCAAGGCTGACCTCTATGAACTCTGCCGGGGAGAGCACCCGGGCCGTCAATCGGACGCAACCATAACCATGTTCAAGTCCGTTGGCGCGGCATTGGAGGATCTGGCCGGAGCAACGCTCGCCTACCAGAACGTCGAGCATTGACGCCTATCCTTCGATCCTTCAACCCAATTCGAATGTCGTAATGCCGTAGATCTGATCCAGTGGCAGATCGGGAACCGGGCCGCGATACATTCGATAGGTTTCGAATTCCGGCGACAATTCGTACTTTTCAGCCAGCAGCAATGCTGACGAATTGGGTTCGGGCGTATCCAGAATCACGAATTGACCCTTTACCTGGCCAGCCAGCGCACGGAACAATGTATCGGCAATTTCCGGAGTATCGGCAAACAGGGGACCTATCTTGAACCCTTCATGACACTGTCGGATGACGCCATAACCCTTGACTGAACCGTCATCCACAAAGACAAACCCGCGCCTGGTCTCCAGAGTGGGTGCAGTCCACATCGTCAGGAATTCGGGGCGCGGTGCTGGGAAAAAGCGTTGGTCATAGTCCTTGACCGAAGGAAAAATTCCCTGGCCGAGAGGCGCAATTCGCGCGTCCATCGGCATATCGCACACGGAGACACCCATCTGCCGGATATTTCTGTAGGTCGATCTGAAACCGTGCTCGCCGTAGCTTGCGGTCTGCTCGTTGACGGCATCCAGGCCTAATAACCTTGGGCCGAGATAAGACAGTGCGTGATCCCAGATCTGGTGCCCGTAGCCCTTTGTTCTGAAGTCACGCTTGCAGATGTAAAACCCGATAAATCCGAAAGTATCGCCGTACCGGACTGCAGAAATCACGTTGATCAGTTGGCCGTCGATTTCACCTGCAAGAAAACCGTTTGGATCGGCTGCAAAAAACGCCGGACCGTCTTCAATTCCCGGATTCCAGCCTTCCTGCATTGCCATTTCAAGAAGAATGTGAAGCTCGTTTTCTTTCAGGCGACGGATAGTGAGTGTATCTGACATGTGTCTTCGACCAATCAGTGAATCATCCAAAACGTTTCTGATCGTAGTTCGACTCGGTCTGTTTTCAAATTGCTGGCACAATAAGCGCGATCCACCCGGCCGGAGCAATAAAAAGCTGCGTGATAATACCTATCTGGCTCTTGCGAAGTGGACGCAAGTGTGCATCACTTAACTGAACGTAACTTTATTTATTTAGATCGATCCAAACCTATGAAAGATCGGTTACATTGTGAACTGCGTCACAGACCTATTTGAAGACTGATGAGAAGATACAGTGCCGAAATAAGCGCTGAGGGCGACATGCAAAAACGGAAATACCTGTCTGCTTTGATGCGGTCAGCAAGAAACACAATTTCAGGTCCGGTAGTCGGTTTTCACCGGGCGGTTCGAATTGGCATCGTTGGTTTTCCGCTCGGTCTTGCGATGATCGGGGCACCGGCTCTGGGATCCACAGCCGAGGATCCCGGGCGAAGGGTCGCGCTTGTAATCGGCAACCAGGATTACGAGTTCGTGGAACCCTTGGTGAATCCGCTTAACGACACCAAAGAAATCACAAGGATGCTTCGGGAAGCGGATTTTGACGTAACCCTCGGGATCAATCTGGACAAGAAGGCAATGGAACAGGTCGTTCGCCGCTTCCTGCGGGAGTTGAACGACGGTGACACCGCTCTATTTTATTACTCCGGGCACGCATTGCAGGTCGGTGAATCGAACTTCATCTTGCCAGTCGATGCAAAACTGGCGACTCAATACGATCTGGAATTCGAAAGCCTCAAGGTGTCGCATCTGCTCGACTACATGAAAGCGGCTTCGAGCCTTCAGATCGTGATGTTGGACGCCTGCAGGGACAATCCGTTTGAAATCGGCAGTTTGTTCTGGGGTGAAGAGGAATATGCGCTCGGCAAAACGCGCGGGTTGCGGAGAATTCCGAACAAGCTCGGCAGTTTCATTTCCTATGCAACGAGACCTGGCCAGGTGGCCTATGACGGTGAGGGGCCGCTGAGCCCGTTCACCTCATCCGTCGTCGGCAACGCACTTGATCCGTCGCTCGAAATCAAGGACCTGATGACCAAGGTTCGCGATGAGGTCGTGCGCAAGACCGGCGGGCAACAGATCCCTTACGAAGATTCAACACTGGTGACGAACTTCTATTTCGTCCCTCCAAAACCCGAACCCATCGTGACCGCCCACCACCGCGTAAGTATACCGGTCGGAAGCGGGGCGAGTGCGCTTTCCATACCTGAACCGGTACAGCCCGAAGGCGGGGTCATTACAGCGACGCTTACCCTGTCCCCGGAAAAGGGTGAATTGCGCCTGCCTGATGGCAGCACAGTTGGTGAAGGGGACAAGATTAGTGCCGTTCAACTAGCAAGCCTGCAATTCATGCCAACGGGATCGGGGGCTGGAGACGTTGAACTTATCGGATACGAAGTGGAGGATGAATGGGGCGGCTCGGCATCTGCAATCGCGTCCGTCACTGTTGTCCAGGCGACAGCAGTTGCTGATGCCGATGATGCTGACAAGGAAAAGGAACGTGAACAGCGCCTTGAGGCGTTGGTCGCATGGCTGTCCGAAACTGCCACGGGCCGAGCCGTTGAAGCAGATATCGGGGTCGGACCGGTTCCGGTCTATCCAAAGGCTCCTGTCGATGGGCTGCCGGCGTCGGATGATTGGCTCAAGGTTGTGTCTGTAGACAGCGATCTGCAGCTTTCCTCCGACGGACGTTTGCTTGGACCTGGGGATCGTTTCCCGATGTCAGGACTTTCGTCCCTGACAGTGCGCCCCCAAATAGGATCTGAGACCAGGGCAGGGCGTTTCGAACTTGAATTGCCCGGTGAAGTCGGAAAACCGGTTGAACGGGTTACCCAGATTATTCAACCAAGAGTAACCCAGTGCGATGGCCTGGCGACACAGCCCTTTGATTTGCAGGCGGTGACCGAAGGTCGGCTTGCGAACGAAATCGACTCGGAACTGGTCGACAAAGTTTGCGGAGAAGCCATGGCGGCCTATCCCGAAATCGGTCGGTTCGTGTTTCAGCGCGGCAGAGGTGCTTTTGCAGCCGGCGATCTTGAAAAGGCCAGCGCCTACTTTGAACAGGCCTACCAGATGGGTCACGTTCGCGCTGGTCAGGTACTTGGCCGGATGTACTATCTTGGGGCCGGCATTGACCGGGATCGCAAGAAAGCCGTCAGTCTTTATCGCAAGGCCGCCGAGCGTGGCGACGCCTACGCGCTGCATTCTCTCGGAATGGCAGAAATCAAGGGTGAAGGCACCGGACAAAATGAAAAGGCGGGGCTGGAGAAACTGCTTCAGTCCGTCGAAGCGGGTCACACTTTTTCATTCAATGCGATCGGCGGATTTTACCTGAGCGGTGATCACGTTGACGAGAACATTGACCGAGCCGTTTACTATTACAACAGATCTGCGGCGCGCGAAGATATCTACGGATATCTCAATATGGGTACGCTTTATCGGGACGGCAAAGGAACCAGTCAGGATTACAAGGCAGCTCTCGGCTGGTTCGAAAAAGCGCACGAAGGCGGTCATCCGTCAGCTGGAACTGCAATCGGACTGCTGTATTTCAACGGTCAGGGTGTTGAGAAGAGCGAGGCACAGGCTACCAAGTGGTTCCGCGAGAGTGCGGAGCGAGGGGATGCCTGGGGGGCCTATAACACGGCATGGATGCTCGGTCAGCAGACCGGTGAAGCGGCTGCCCGCGACAGGATCAGGATGCTCGCCATGGCAACAGCGGTCGATCCGACATCCCCGGCAGCGGAAAAGGGACGCAACGATCTAAAGTCGGCCAACAGGAACCTGAAAGCAAAGGTTCTGCAGCAGACATTGACAGATCTGGGATTTGAACCTGGACCGGTGGATGGTCAGCCAGGCAGAAAAACGCGAGATGCTTTGAGTAAATTTTTCAAAAATTCCAAACTTGACTCGGTTCAGGGCGACGATTCTCTGATTGCTCTGGTTAAATTTCAGTGGGAGCAGAGCCGGCCAAGATATGATTTGTTCTAAGTAGTGGTGGAGGGCGACATGAAATTTTCAATTATACTTTCGGCAGTGAGTATGTCTGCGATATTACTTGCGGGTTGCGCTGCGCAACAACAGTTAACGACCGGCTCGACGGGCGGTGGCGGAGAAACGTCCCAGTCTTATGATCCAATTAATGATCCGAGATTGAGAGACAATGACAACGGCAGCGGCGGCAGCAACAATAACAGCAGCAGCAGTAGTAGCGGTGGCGGCAGCAGCAGCGGCGGCAGCAGCAGCGGTGGCGGCAGCGGCGGAGGAGGCGGCAGCAGCGGCGGCGGCGGAGGTGGCGGCGGGCCCGGTGGCGGCGGCGGCGGTCCATGGGGTTAAACGATTGACTTGAGACATTTTTTAGGAAGTGTCTCAAGCAGTATGGTGACGAGACCAAGTGGAAATACGACGTGTGTTGCGGTTGGTCTTGTCAGTATAAAATTTTGTGTAGATTGACCGATCGTGGCAGTGTTTGGGTGTCGCCTCTCTCGGCAATATCCGTCTTGAAAGCAAATGAGGAATACGATGAAGACGACTAAATATTTTTTGCCCTTGGTCGGTGCGCTTCCTTTTGTACTTGCAGGATGTGCGATCCAGCCAAAAACCGCGGCTCCTGCGCGAACTACACCAACGGTTGCGACAACCACCTCAACACCTGCAGTTGATCCGTTAAAAGATCCGACATTCCGTGACAATGACAACGGCGGCGGCGGTGGCGGCGGTGGCGGCGGCGGTGGCCCCGGCGGCGGCGGTGGCGGCGGCTGGGGCTAAGGCGGCCCCGGGAATTGTACCGTCTCATGAGCAGAGTGTTGAAAGCTGCTGGAGCGTGCCGACGGATTGGTCGATTGTCAGCGCTTTTGGCATGCGTGTTTATAGGCCATTCGCCTTCGGTCGCAGGCGAATGGCGGGCATTGGTTATCGGGATCGATGCCTATCAGAACGTGTCACCGCTGAAGGGAGCGGTGAACGATGCCAAAGACATTGCCGATACGCTAAAAGCGGCAGGCGTGCGGGATCTTCAGACATTGTATGACGCCGAGGCAACCCGGGATGGCGTTATTTCGGCCTGGCAGGACCTTATCGAACGCTCGGCTGAAGACGATGTGCTGGTCCTGTCCTATGCCGGTCACGGTGCGCAGGAAACGGAATGGGTCAAGGGTTCGGAAGCCGACGGACTCGATGAAGTTTTCCTCCTGGCCGGCTTCGATGTATCAGCGCCCGGGAACGGCGAACGCCTGCGGGACGATGATCTGGCCGCCATGCTTCGGGCTGCGGGAGACAGAAGTGTTCTGGTTCTCGCAGACAGTTGCCATTCGGGAACGATGACACGCTCGATCGATCCGAGAATAGTGCGCCTTGGGACGCGTCTTGTAGGTCTTCCACCCTTTGAAAACGATCTTCTGCGATCGCAACCCTTGCACCCGATGTTGCAGGACAAGGCGTCAGACGGGGACGACCTGCAGGAGCTTGCAAACGTGATCTATGTCGGGGCAACGGTCGATGGCCAGGTGATCCCTGAACTGATGATCGCAGGAGAACCCCGCGGTGCACTGAGTTGGTCCTTTGCAAGAGGTGTTGAGGGCCGCGCGGACCTTGACCGCGACGGCGGAATTTCAATGGAGGAACTGACCCGCTTCCTGAAGGAAACAGTCCGTGTTGCAACTGAAGGGCGGCAGACGCCGAGCTTGACCATCGGTGGCGGCACGCGTTCTGCTGTCTTGCCAAGGGTTCAGGACAATATCCTCGCACGTGGCAACAGCGCACTGACCATATCCGCGAGCACCGACGTGGCAATGCCTGTGCTCAACAATCTATCCAGGCGTCATGAGGGTGCTCTTAAAGTGATTGACGCGGCAAATGCAGACCTGTTCTGGGACGTCGAAGCAGGAGACGTGCTGACCAAATTCGGTGACGTTGTTCTTCGCAAGAAGGCCGGAAATGCCGATCGGTTCTCAGAAGTCGTTGCCAAGTGGCTGTTCTTGTCCGAGCTTTATGCTCTGTCGCGTGAACGCCAGCCGGTTGAAGGAACTTTGACCCCTTCCGTAGGACACATTCCTGAAGGCTCTCCGCTGAGGGTAGGCCTGACCTCGGACGAGAGCGGTTACATGGCAGTCTTCGCACTTGAAGCGGATGGCACCATGCGTCTGCTGGCTCCAGACAAAGCGGCAGATCCACTGGGCAAGGACACAAAGCTTGAAGCCGACTATCCCTATGTTCTCAATCTGCGAGCGGCGCTTCCGTTTGGCGCTGACCACATCGTGTTGATCAGGTCCAGAAAGCCGATGCCGCAACTGGTCGGAGTGTTGTCGGCCATGGAGGGACGCCCGCTTGATCCTTCATTGGCACCAAAACTGCTGAGTCTCATAGGAAAATCTGCAGACGCCGTGGGAATAACCGGTGTTTACACGGAACCGGCAGGATAGCTGGCAAATATTCCAGATGCCTCTATGCTGCTTTCCAATGCGTCTTTGTGTGACTGTGGCCACAATCAAATCGTCATTTTCTGGTATTGTTTGCCTTGGATTGGCGTCTGGCTTTTCAGTGAGTGCATGGCGCAATAGGACAATTGATCTTGGAGACCGTCATGAAAATTTTTATTAATGGCATTGCGCAGCGAAGTATCAGGAAATCAAGTTTTTTGGTTGCCGTGGCCCTTGGCGCACTGGCTTCGGGTCAGGCATTTGCAGACCCGGTGGCGCTCGTGCTCGACAGGTCCGAGGGAATCGACGTTGCCGCATTTTCCGAATTGATGCCGGGTGACGTTATTGACCTGGGCGCGACCGGACACGTTGATCTGCTCGACTATTCAGCCTGTCAGGAAGTGCGCATCAAATCGGGTACTTTGACGGTTTCTTCCGCAGGAATTTCACTTGAAGGTGGCGAAGAGAAGGTTTTGCGCGCCGGAAATTGTCTTCAGGCCGACAGTGGGTCGAGCTCAAATACTGCTGACAAGGGTTTGACGGTGACGTTGCGTGGTCTGACCCTTGAAAACAAGAAGGCCGCGTCGCTGATGTTGCGCTTCGACGACAAGGCGAAAGATCAGTACGGTTCCGTATTCGTATCGTTTGGCGGAGGCGAGCCGAAACGCTTTGATGTACTCGATAATATCGTGACTGAAATGCCGAAGCGGGACAATGATGAGGAAGCTGTTGAAGTCGAACTCTTCCTCCAGGGAAAAGCGCCTGATTTTGGGGTGGAAATGAGAAAGATCACGATCGATCCGGCGCAAGTCGGTCGCAAAACTGCGGTTGTTCTCGTGAAATGATGTCAGGAGGCCGATCGGCGGATTCTGCCTTGGGCCGTAGACAGCTTGTGGTTCTCATCGCACTGGTCGCGATGGGAGCAGGAATTGTTGTTGGATTGTCGGCGAACAAGGCCATCTGGGAAGGCTGGGTCATTGACCGCCTGTTTCAGATCAGGGCCAGCATGGGGACTGGGCAAGAGACGGCTCCGGCCCCGGTCGCTGTCGTCGGGCTGGACCAGACATCGCTCGAATCTGAACGGTTGTCGCGTATTCCCCGCGTCTTGATGACCCCGGTTCTGGCTGAAGCGGGGCAGGCACTTCTGGACGCAGGCGCAAAGGCCCTGGGTTTCGATTTCGTGTTCGCCTACAGCGCTGACTCTTTCGTTGACCCGAGCTCCGGCGAGGCGCGGTTAAGTGGCTTTGACAGACCATTTCAGAGTTTTGTCTATAGAAACCGCGGCAGGGTATTTATCGCCCACACGGAGATCGGTGTTCCGCATCGAAGTTTTACGGCGGCAATAGGTGCCGGTGGCGTACGGTCCGTCATAGTCTCAACCGACATCGACGGAATTGTGCGTCAACACGAACCGGAGTTGCCGCTCAATGAGTCTCCCCATCTCATCGATGCCCTCTTGGGCGCATCAGAAGCGGAGATTTCGGGAGCCTATACTGCCGTTCCGAACTCGAGACTGGCGACATCGCTGCCTTATATGTCGCTGATCGACGTTCTGCGTCTGAAGGCAACCGAGGAGGGCAGAAAGCAGCTTGAAGAATTTTCTGCAGACAGGATAGTTTTGTTGGGCGGGCTTCTCCCGTTTGAAGACGAGCATCTTTATTCAGACCGGTTTTTGCCAGGTATTCCTGTTGAGGCCTCCGAAACCGGCCCCAGCGGCAGACCCAGGGCTCAACCTCAGACAGCCGGTGTTTTCATTCTAGCGGATCTGATCGGTGCGGCCCTGTCCGACCGCATCGCGGTCGCGCCGAGAAACGGTGTGCTTGTTGCCATAGCGGTTCTGTTCGCTGTCGCGGGAGCCGTCGCAGGTCTTTTTCTGCCGCTCCTGGTTTTGCCGGTGGTAGCGGTTCTGGGGGGCGTCGCCGGACTTGTCCTATCGCTTGCCGGGCTCGAAGCCGCAGTGTTGCTTGCGCCAGGTGTTGCCCCGGTCAGTTGCATCAGCGCAATGGTCGTTGCCGCGGTCGGTAAAGTGAGCATTCTCCAGCGCAGACAGCGTTCGCTGGTCAGATTGTTCGGACATTATCTTGCGCCAGATGTCATCAGGCAAATGGCGACATCGGAACAATTGCCTCGACTGGGCGGCGATACACGTCATGTTGTTGTGGCATTCATCGATATTGTCGGCTTCACGAAGATGTCCGAACAACTTGCGGACCAGGACGTTGTTCGCGTGGTCAATGACTGTTTCGATGCGATCGGACAGACGATTACCAAGCATCACGGATATATCGACAAATATATCGGCGACGCGATCATGGCGGTCTGGAATGCGCCGAATACGGTTGAAAATCCCGAAAAATCTTCGGTCGACGCAGCACACGAGATCATCAACCTTCTCGATCATATTCGAGAGATTACAGGCCAGCAGGGACTGGATCTTCGTATCGCGCTGAATGCAGGACCGGTTTTGGTCGGTGACATAGGTGGCGAGCACCGACGTTCCTTTACCGTCATGGGAACGACGGTGAATACGGCCAGCAGGGTCGAATCCGTCGCAAAGGAAAAGAAAGTACGCCTCGCGATCAGTGACTCCGTCGCCACTGGATTGCCCAATGATTATCCCGTCAAGGAAATCTGGAAAGGTCAGCTGCGAGGCTTAAGCACTGAAATTTCCGTATTCACCCTGGATTCCGACGAAATGTATATGGAAGGTTCGGAATTCAGATCAGTCGAGCAATCCCGCCAAAGCGGTTCCAACCTGGTTAAATTTCCCCGTTGAGAAAGCCTGCGACCAATTCATGACAGCCGCATTTTGCATCTGGTGGCGTCATCCGGCATGATCAGGACAGCGACTTAAACAAAAAAATACCTGCTTCAGCCAGGATACGTTGATGGTTCAGTGGTCAGACAATCAGAATTCCGGTGCGAACCGACCCGAATTTGATCGCACGGTGATCCGGCCGTCTGGCAAACCGGCCAATGCTCCACAAAAGCCGCAACCAGACCCCGCACGTGAACAGGCAGCTGAACCTGAAAGGCCTCGGGCCAAGGTCTCTTCTGTCGCGACATATGCGATCCTCGCCATTGCTTTCCTTGTTATCGGGGGTGGAATTGGCGGCATAGCCCATCTGATTTCATCCGGGGCGATTTCCCTGTCTTCACCTGAGACGGCGAGTGTCGATCAAAACACTATTCCGCCTCCTCAGGAAACGGATGACGATCAGTCACAGGATCAGACCGACATTGCAGTCGCGGACAAACCCGCAGAGCCAGGCACTGAAACAATCGAAACGGCAACCGACATTGCTTCGGATGAGGAACTGGTTGTTCCGTCCGATCCGTTTTTTGATATGGCAGTATCGGCGGTCATTCCTTTGGCCGGCGATCCGGTGTTGCTGAATGACGGGGGGGCGACACAAAGGATAGAGCTGTCCGAGCGACCCGTCCCCTCCGGCTCCGAGTCCGCGGGCGTGGCAGCCCTGCCGACCCTGACCGCATTTGTACTGGATAGCCAGATGCTGAATGAAAGCGGCGACCTCGTCATTAGGGCTCCGGGCAGCGAGGCGGATTTTCAGTTTGGTAATTTTGGCGGAGGCGAGGATTCGGAAGGCCTTGTTGTTGATGAAGGTGGGGAAACAGACAATTCAACGGCATCGAACCTCCCTGTGTTCTTGAAGCCACCAACCGACACGCTGAACCTCTATCTGACCGAACGCCCGATCGGACAAGGCGCGAGCCGAATGGAAATCCGGAAGAAGATCGACGACAAAAGCTCGCTTGAGGCGTTTTTGAAGGAAAACGGTTTTGACGACGATGCATCGAAACCACTGCTTGAATTCGTCAAACAGGAGTTTGAGAGGAGCGATTTGATCGTGGGCGACAAGATCGCGATCAGGGGGTCTAGGATGCCTAATCGGCTCGGCAGGATCGGTGACTACTATCGCCCGGTTCAGCTGTCACTCTACTCTGCGGAGGGCTACCTCGGAACCGCCGCCTATTCAGTCTCCCGTGACGGTGAGACTTACGTGCACGGTGCAGATCCGTGGTTCGGCAAGGAGGTCGTACAGGAGAAAATCGCAGACGATCAGGGCGCAGGCTCACCAAAGAGACATCGGTTGATTGACGGCCTCTATGCCACGGCGGTGCGGAATGCTGTACCGGCGTCAATCGTCGGCGAGGCGATCGCTTACCTGGCACCTTCGACAGATCTCAAAAGAGCAATCAAGCCGGACGAAAGGTTTACCCTCGTCTTCACCGACATGCCTCGGGACGAAAAGCGGGGCGGGGGCAGGGTATTGTTTGCCGGTGTCCGCAGGGGAGACGACTGGTCCGTCCGCTGTTACGTTCTAAAGGCACCTGGAAATCGCGGTTTCGCCTGCGTCAGTGAGGGCGGAAAGATCAGCCTGTCTGGCGCAATGCTTGTTCCCGTCAAAGGCGTTCTGACGTCAAAATTCGGCATGCGTTTTCATCCGATCAAGAAAACGGAGCGTCTGCACGCCGGTGTCGATTGGGCTGCGCCGACCGGAACACCTATCCGGGCGGCCTTTTCCGGCAAAGTGACCTACAAGGACGTTCGCGGTGGCTATGGCAATTTCATAGAACTCACGCACAAGGATGGCATCACCAGCCGTTACGCCCACATGCATGAATACGCGGACGGGGTCGAGAAGGGGTCTGTTGTCCAGGCCGGTGATCTCATCGGTTATGTGGGAACCACAGGACTTTCAACAGGTCCCCACCTTCATTTCGAAATCCGGCAACGAGGCGAGCCGGCTGACCCGCTTTCCTTTGAAATGGAGACGGGCGCGGACGCACCGCAATCTGTTGCAAGCAAGGACCTCAAGACCTATCGCGGTGTCGTCGGGGAAATCCTGGCAGGACAGTGAGAACGCTTGCGAGAACTAACGCTCTACTTGAGTTCCCTGATCGGATTGAAAGGCGCTTTCGAAACGGCAATCTTTTTACAAAGATCGGGCTGTTCTCCCCGAAATATCTTCAGGTGTGGCGCTATTTCAGGAGACAGGTGAAACAGGTCCGGCCTCGGGAGACCGTTCTGCTTCAGAAAACCCTCATGATCGCTCCGCAGGAAGAGCATTTCCTTGTTGTAGGGGTGTTTTATCGGAACAGGGTTGATTTCTGACCGGTATGTGTTGGTGACGGTGATTGCCAGCAATTCACCCCTGTTCTTGAAGTTCAGTTTGACTTCGTTACCCATTTCCCTGCCTCCGGGTGGGTAACTCACCTCCGTCAAATTTCGCCTGCGACCCGTTTGCACCACGTTGTCGGAAGAACCCAGTTTGTTCGTGTGTCTCATCGCATGAAAAATTTCGTGCAACAACGACGCGCGTATAGTGAAGTCTTTCCCGAGATAGAGCTTCTCACCGGGAATGTAGTGCGACGGAGTGAAATTGATACTCCCGTGCGAAGTCTGGGCACTGGAAAAGGCGGACGTTTTTTCAGGCCTTATTTTCACTCTGTACTTGATCTGCTCGATGACCGCTTTGGGTACATCACCTTCCCCCAGAAGCGTGTCGATTTGAGTCATGATCGCTATCACATATCCCATTGGTCGCCATACGAAGCTTTCTGGCAATCCCTTGGGTGTCGGCACGCCCGACAGGTCGAATCTCTTCCGAAATTCTTCCGAATTGATGTTTTTCAGCTTTTCCAGCAGCTCTCTATAGGTCGGAAGGTCTTCCTTGATCCGGGTAAATGTCACGTTTCCGGCGACACCGTCCGGATTGATCTTCTGATCTGACTGAAAGTCGACAACGGAGGTTTGTGTTCCGGAGCCGTAAATTCCGTCAAAAATGCCTTGCGAGGTCTCGGAATGCGCCAGGTCGTAGCCGAGCGACGCCAGGCATTTCTGCAGAACTGCAACGCTGTTGTTCTGTGCGCCCAGACTGAGCAGAGGCTTCCCGATGCCTTGAAGCAGGTTCAGCGCTGCATTCATCGTGAAGATGTTGAACATGAACGTGCTCCCGTTCCGACAAACCAGGTGAGGCTTGCAAACCTTTGCGCCGGGAAAATGGTGACGCGGCTTTCGGCCTTGCGGAAAATGGATGCCTGACCGGCACCTAAGTGCCGGTCGTCGTCGCTATTTCCAGGCCATCCTCGCCTGCAGCTATTGTCACGGACGTCAATTCTTCGCCATTCATCTGTGCGGTCAGGAATGCACGCGAAAGCTTTGGCAGAAGATCATTCGTCAGGATGTTGTCGATCATCCTGCCACCGCTGTCCGGATCGCGGCAGAGAGAAACAATATGTGCAATCACATCATCTCCGAACGCGAGATCTGCATTTCTGTTTTCCTTGACCCGCTTCACGATGCGGTTGAGCTGCAGGCGAATAATGAAGCCAAGCATGGATGGTGACAGTGGGTAATAGGGGATGGTCACGATCCGGCCGAGCAGGGCCGGCGGAAAAACGTCAAGCAGCGCAGGTCTCAGGTTTTCGGAGAGTTCTTCTGCATCAGGCGCGTTGGGGTCGGTTGCCGCGAGGTCCGGATCGCTTGAAACCGGCGCGTCCAGCATATGACCGGCCGCATTCATGATGATTTCCGTTCCGACATTCGACGTCAGCAGGATCAAGGTGTTGCGGAAGTCGATCCTGCGGCCCATGCCATCTTCCATCCACCCTTTGTCGAAGACCTGGAAGAAGATTTCATGCACGTCCGGATGAGCCTTTTCAACTTCATCAAGAAGCACTACGGAATACGGTTTGCGCCTGACAGCTTCCGTCAGCCGTCCGCCTTCACCGTAGCCGACATATCCGGGAGGGGCACCCTTGAGGCCGGAAACGGAATGCGCTTCCTGAAACTCGGACATGTTGATCGTGATCAGGCTGTCTTCGCCGCCATACAGCGTTTCAGCGAGTGCAAGCGCTGTTTCGGTCTTGCCGACACCCGACGGTCCGCACAGCATGAAGACACCGATCGGCTTGTCCGGGTTCCCGAGCTGTGCGCGGCTGGTTTCGATGCGCTTCGCGATCATCGCCAGACCGTGTGCCTGCCCGATCACCCGCTTGTTCAGACTGTCGGTCAGATTGAGGATGGTTGCCATTTCGTCCTGCACCATCCTGCCGACCGGAATTCCTGTCCAGTCTGAAATGATGCTGGCGACAGCGTCGTCGTCCACATAGGCATAGACCATCCGGTCATCTTCCGGGATCTGTGAAAGCTCGGCCCGTTTCTCGTGAAGGGCCGCGCGAATGGCTTCTTCGTCTTCCAGGTCAACGTCCAGGTCGAGTTCGATGTCATCTATCGATACCAGGTCCGGACCCTCATGTTCCGGATCCCCGATTTCCGTGCTTTCCGGATGCGGAGCAGGTTCACCGCCCTTGAGGTGGGTGAGGGCGGCATTCAGGCGGCGTACGGCAGCCACCAGATTGCGCTCCCGTTCCCATTCCTCACGGACTTTCTCGATATCGGCCTCTGTCTCGTCGATGGCAGTATTGAGAGCGTCCAGCTGCTCCTGATGCTCCATGCCGAGTTCGGTGTCGTTGGTGAGCGCCTGTTTTTCGGTTTCGAGAAACCCTTTTTTGGCAACAAGATCCGCGAGTCTCGCAGGTTGGGCCGCCTGCGAAATGTTCACCCGTGCCGACGCCGTATCGAGAACGCTGACGGCCTTGTCCGGCAACTGTCGGGCGGGGATGTATCTGTGAGACAGGGATACGGCTGATTTGACTGCGCTATCGAGAATTCGAACCTGGTGGTGCTCCTCCATAGGATCAAGCAGCCCACGAACCATCGCAAAGCACTTTTCTTCATCCGGCTCGTCTACCTGAACAGGCTGGAAACGCCGGGTCAGTGCAGGATCCTTTTCAAAGTGCTGCCGGTATTCCGACCAGGTTGTTGCTGCGACGGTGCGAAGCGTGCCGCGCGCGAGCGCCGGTTTCAGCAGATTGGCAGCATCGCCGGTACCGGCCGCACCGCCTGCACCGACCAGGGTATGCGCTTCGTCGATGAAAAGGATCGTCGGCACGATCGAAGCATGAACGGCATCGATGACGGCACGCAGCCGTTTTTCAAATTCGCCTTTCATCGATGCGCCGGCCTGCAACAGGCCAAGGTCGAGTGCGCATAGCCGCGTACCCAGCAAGGCAGGCGGAACATCTCCCGCGACGATCTTCTGGGCAAACCCTTCCACGATCGCGGTTTTGCCAACGCCGGCTTCCCCGGTCAGGATGGGGTTGTTTTGCCGCCTGCGCATGAGCACGTCGATGACTTGCCGGATTTCCTCGTCCCGACCGACGATAGGATCGAATTCTTCCGCACGGGCGCGTGCCGTAAAGTCGACCGTGAACTGGGAAAGCGCATCTTCGCCGACACCGCTGCCCGGCGCTGCTTCTGCAGTTTCTCCACCCGGCGCAGTTGCCGCGGCCTTGGGGCCGGAACCATCGATTGGTCTTGCACCCGTTTCAGCGGATGCTCCCGCAATCTTGTCCAGATCGCGCACCAGAACATCGCGATTGAGCGTTTCAAGGGCGGATGAATAGCTTCGAAACTGGCGCCAGGTTGTCTTGTCGCCCATCGCCGCTATCAGCACGTAAGCCGACCGGATCTTGTAGTCGCCATACCTCAGAGTGCCTTCGAACCAGGCGCGTTCAAGCGCTTCCTGGAAGGGGGTGGCCATTGAGGGCAGCTCTGTCTGGTTGATTTTAAGCTCGCCGATCGCATTTTGAAGATCACCGTGGACGACCCCGACATCGATGCCGAAATGGCGCAGGATATGAACAAAATCGGTGTTCTCGTCGCGTGCGAGGTAATACAGCCAGTGGAGGATTTCCAGATTCCGGTGGCCCGAGCTCTTTGTGAGCCTCATGGCCTGTTCCAGGCAATCGTAGCTGACCGTCGTAAGTTTGTTTGCAACTGTTTCTACAAGAATGTCGCTCATGGCATCGGCCTTTCAAATTGGAGACCTATTGATAAACGGATGTATGCCGGCGAACGGGCCGGAAGCGCGTGTCCGTCAGCATGTCTTCTTCGTCGTCGAATTCCGCGTCGTCCGGAACGCCCGTATCGGCGGGCTTTAGCCAACCAATGTGACCAAGCGTCGCCGAGCTCAAACCGTCCATCCGGACAGCAGAAGCACAGCGTTTGGGCAGCGCGAGTTCGATTTCGTATTCAATCTCGAGCCCGAGATAGAAATCTATGAGATCAAAGAGTTTTTCGGTCCATGGATTTGGCTTTGTCCGTGTCGGTGGCAGGAATTTTCGATATTCATCCAGTGACTGAGTGAATATTCTGATACGGATTTTGTCGCTGACACTGTAGATCTTCGACCCGACAATTGTATCCATGCCGAGTTGTCCGGCTCCGCCGGGCCCAAACCCGCCGATGCTGAGCTGGTCGTCCGGTTCAAGATGCAACCATGTGCCGACGCACTGATCGATATCCACATCAACGCCGAACACACCTGTGATGAGCGCTTTCAATCGCGCGGCGCTTTTGGACTTCGAGGAACTCAGACCAGCATAGAGGAGTTTGAGCCTGTCATCGATACCATCAAGGTCCTGGTAGATTGGTCCACCGATGCCGATGCTGGAGCCGAGATATGCAAGAAACCGGTCGTCGTCCGGACGGTCGTGCTGGACGATTGGTCTGGCGTCCGCCCAGGCTCGAAAGAAGAGCTGAATGAAGCGATTGTTAAACACATCCAGGAACCGGGGCAAACTGTCGTCACCCCGCAAACCGCGCATGATCGCTTCATCGTTGAGCGCCGAGGGAAGCGCACCCTGAGGACCGAGCATTCCCAGGAACCGCTCCATAAGGATCAGTCCGTTGTCTGCATCGCGGGTGGCCCGTTCGATTGTCGAGGTAGCGAATTCGCCGGTCGGGTCCTGTCCAAATCGAACAATGTCTTCCATCAGCCGGCGGCTTTTGCCGATGCGCGGAGGGGCCGGCTCATCGGCCTTCTTTGGGTCCATGCCAGCTTGTGCAGCTCCGGGAGCGGTCTGTCCTTCCAGCATGCGCAGTACCGCGAGAAGGTCATGGCCGCCCGGATGTTTCTGGACACGGTCGCTCAGGGCTGCAAGCAGTGATGCATATTGCTGCTGAACTGGAACCTCTATCCGGGTTTCTGCCGGTGGTTTCGGGTCTTTCGGCATTTCAGTGTCGGCCGGTGATGCGTCCGCAGTAACCGCGTCGACAGGTTCGTCGTCCGTTTCATCGGTTGCCGGGAGTGCCTCTTCATGGGCTGAAACTGTTTCGGCTTGCGTCAGGTCCGTCTCAAATGGCGCCGGCTCGGAGCCAAGTTTTGCTGGTTCTTCGCCGACAGGTTCAGACGCGGTTTTATCCGCCTCGTCTGCCGTGACGGCGGCGGTTTCCTCATCGTTCTGATTGATCGTTTCAGATTCAGTCGCGGGCGACTGGATCGCGTCTTCCGATATTGTCCAGGGATCTGTTGCGGGAATGTCTATTTCCGTGTCCGTGTCCGCTTCAGCCTCGACGGCCGGAGCGTCGGCATCTGAATCCGGGTCGGGAAGCTTTGTATCTGGAGTATCGTCCGGGTCGGGCCATGCCGTTTTTGCGCCAGCGAAATGCACAACAGTCTTGTCGCCCTCCGGTACATTGTCCTTCGGGCGCACCTTTGTTTTCTGGTCCTTTTCGTCCAGGTCGCTCATAGGATCCCTTTGGCGCCGATCCTCGGTGGCCATTTCATGATGGTACCGCGTTCCGTCGTTGCGATCACGCACTGGGTGAAATGATTGATGGACGCATATTCTGCCAAAAAGCGGTCAAGTACCGCCCCCAGAAGAAACGCGCTGGCTCCTTCAAACGCCTTGTCGTCGAGAGTGATTGTAACTTCCAGCCCACGTGCCACACCGGTTCCGGACTTTTGCTGAAGCCTGCGAACAACCGGGCGGGTCGAAACGGCACGAACTGATTGCGCCTGCCTGTCGGCCGCATTGTCGGATAAAGGAGCGAAGAGGCTCAGAATATCGCCGAAGGAGCGGCCATCTTTACCGGCCGCGTCGTGTATCAGTCCTGTGTGATTGAGCGCGAGTACGTTGATCAGGCGCCAGGCAATTGCGCCCACGTGCCCTTCTTCGCCCAATCTCTCATTGTAGGAAAGCAGCGGTGGTCTTGGTTGTGTGGGTCCGGCAACACAGTCAACCTTGAGGCTGACGTCTTCCAGAATGCGGAAATCTCCGATGTTCGACTTGTCCGGATTGGTTCCGACCGGCAGATCGGCGGCAATCGCGCGGTTGGATGCCATGACCTTCAGGGACAGTTCGGCAAGTCGTTTGTTGCCACTTTGAAGGATGGCAGCAGCTTGAGCACCGCTTGAAATCGTCACGAAGGTCTCGGTCCCGATATAGGACCTTGGCTGCAGTCTGCGAACCTCGCTGGAAGATTGCCTGCGGGGCAATCTGCGAACGGTATAGAACCATTCATGCCCCGCTTTTTCAGTGTCCGGCGCCACGCTGTACAGCGGCTCGACCGTCCTTTTTTCACCACCCGAAAAGTGTGCATTCACTTCGGTGACGGAATGAACCTCATAGTCGAGAGGCCTCGTGCGATCCGTAATGACGGCGAATTCGTGTTGGCCCTTCTTGATCGGCACTCTGTCCGTGGCTCTTTCGAACAGGTTGACGGCGGGAGATGTGTGAAGAGCGAAAATCTTGTGCTCGACATGGGAGGGAAGGCGGGTTTCGGCCTCGTCGAAAATGAAGACGATTTCGAATGACTTTGCCTTGACGCGATCCAGGTGGCGTCGCAGACCAGTTAGCCGAAAACCAAGAAAACTGCGCGGAAAATTGAAGTAGTCCCTCAGATGGTCGAACCCGATGAACAATCGCCGATCATTGTGGAGCAGCGCATCGTCCTCGTCAAAGCCAAGCTGTTCGACGGCGTTGACCGGCAAACGTTGCAGAGATGCCTGGCCAAAGGCGTCCTCGGTTCGAAGATAGACAGCGATCGTATGCCCGAAAATCTGTTCGTAGATCTTGGCCGCGAGATCAAGGGGCCCGATCAGCCGGATTGGCAGGTCATCAATCCTGCAACCGGCCACCTGGTATTCCGGTTTCTTGAGCGCTTCCTCGTCGGAGACTTCATTTTCGTCATCCTCTGCCATCCGGTGCGTCAACTTGATGGCCAGGCCCGCTCTCGTGCGCTTGTCTTCTGCCATTTCCGCGCCGAGTCCGGAGACCTGCGCCGCTGAGCTCAGATATTTCGCCCCGGTCAGTTGCAGCGGCGTCAGAACAATGGGCGCGGTGAGCGTGAAACGGCACCTGACTTCGCCCTGCCGCTCCCGAAACACGGCCTCCAGGGGCGCGTGCCGGTCGATCTTGATACCGGACCTCAGGTTGGCATCGCCGTATTTTGGCGTCACGCGCGCCAGTACCATGGACGGGATGGGAGCGAGGGCCGAAGGGTAAAGCTGCTCAAAGAGATTGGACGTGAATTCTGAAAACTCGTGCTTCATCTTGAGTTGAACGCGGGCTGCAAGAAAGGCAGTGCCTTCCAGAAGTCCCGACAACATCGGATCGGATCGGTCCTCAAGCAACCCACCCAGCCTTTCGGCAACTGCAGGGTAAGCTTCAGCAAACGCTGCGCCTTGCTCACGCAGGTAAGTAAGTTCCTGATTGAAAAGGTCCAGAAATTCCCGGTTCATCCAGTCGCCCCGATAATCTTGATTCGACCGAATGCAGGGTCGACATCAGCAATGAATTCACTGCTGACGCGCACCGGGTCACAACGAATTTCGGCTTTGATAACAAATCGTACCTTAAATGTATCGCTCTCGACATTGTCGTCGCGTACGACTTGCAAACTACGCGGATCCATACGTGGTTCAAAACGAATGAGCGCCTCGCGAATATCGTCGGCGAGGCGTTCGATCTGTATGGTATCGACAACATGTACGGAAAGGTCCGGCAGGCCGAAGTTCAGGATTGAATTTTCCACCTCGGGAAAATCGGAAAGATCTTGTGTCGAATTGAGATTGACCGTGTTGAGCAACGCCTGCAAGTTCTGCCGAACTTCCGACAAAAGGGTCTGCTCCGATACACCGTAAGCGCGCGACAGTCTGCGGCCTGACTTGAGAGCTTTACCGGATGCCGAAGCCTTCTGACGATCCTGTGCGGCCTTGTAGTCCGGGTCGTCCATGGCCCGGAATGCCCACATCAGTGGCGAATGCATTTTCACACTAGATTTTGCCATCGGCAACGCCCACGAGAATCCGGTCCTGGATGATGTGCGAGAGGACCAACATCAAGAATGGAATTCTTGTGCCCGACTTTGGAGAAGCGCCCCTCGAAAACACAGGCTGCCGCTCACTTGGAGCGGCAGCCAATTCGGCGAATGCCTTACTTCTTGGTGTTCGCTGCAATGTCGAATGCGAATTCCGGCGCTGCGCCCTTGGAACCGTCCGGCTTCTGTTCGGTATAGACGTACTTGTACTCACCGAAGTTCAGCGTGCAGTTTTCCGTAAGACGATCGTCGGCACCGCTGCCACCAGTCGATACGCTCGTGACGATGATGTCCTTCATCTCGATCTTGATGTACTCAAGCGGAGAGTCGCCAGCAGCCTTGCGGCAGTAGAAATAACCGCCGGCAATGTGTTTACCGGTCGAAAGGTGCTGCAGCAGAACCGGGGTCGATTTGTCGACATACTTGGTAATGCTGAGATCCTGGAAATGTGCCTTTCCACCACCGGAGCCGGAGCCCATGTGCGTTGTACCGGATTGCGAAGCACCCCAGGACCAGGAAAGAATATCAATTTCTTCCTTGTGAGTTTTGTCCTGTGCTTCACCCTTGATGCCTTCAAGCTTCAGAAAATAATCAACAGCCATTTTAAGTAATCCTCTTTTGTGTCAGGCCGGCACCTTTCGACCGGCGCTGTGCTTCCAATATGTGACATCTACCTCGGACCTTCTGGTCCAAACCCCTTGGCGCATTTGCGTCTCGTTTGCACCTCCACCCGGTCGAACCGGATTGCATCCTCGAGGGATGCCTGGCGATTGGGCGGATCTCCGCCCAACTGCCAATTCTGAAAATCAGTTTCCGTCTTGCGGAATTCTCGAGGCCAGGCTCATGCCGATATCCATGCCCTCAAGCTGATAGTGTGGACGAAGGAAGAACTGGGCTCTGTAGTATCCCGGGTTTTCCTCGTCATCGATGATGGTGACTTTCGCCTCGCGAAGCGGCTTTCGTGCCTTGGTCTCTTCAGTCGAGTTGTCAGGATCGCCATCGACGTAATCCATGATCCAGTCGTTCAGCCAGCGCTGCAGCTGGGCGGACTCCTTGGTGGATCCGATCTTGTTGCGCACCATCACCTTCAGGTAGTGGGCGAAACGCGTGGTTGCGAACATGTAGGGCAGCCGCGCAGAAAGATTGTCCGAGGCAGTTGCGTCCTTGCCGTCCGGGCCGGAGAACTGACGTGGCTTGAAGACCGACTGCGCACCAAGGAAGGCCGCCTGGTCGGTATTCTTGCGATGAATCAGCGGGATCAGACCCAGTCGCGAAATTTCATGTTCGCGACGATCGGAGATCGCGATTTCAGCCGGGCATTTCTGATCCACACCGCCGTCGTCCGTTTCAAAGACGTGTGTCGGCAGATCTTCAACCAGGCCACCGCTTTCCACGCCGCGGATACGAACTGTCCAGCCATATTCCTTGTAGGCGGCGTTGATGTTCTTCGCCATCGCATAGGCGGAGTTCATCCAGGCATAGTTGTCGTGCGTGTCTTCGTCGAACTCTTCCTCAAAGGCGAATTCTTCAACCGGATCGGATTTGGCACCATAGGGCTGACGCGCCAGAACACGTGGTAGCGACAGTCCCAGATAACGAGCGTCCTCGGATTCGCGCAGCGTGCGCCACTGAGCGTGGATTTCCGTATCGAAGACCTTGGACAGATCGCGTTTGGCCGGAAGTTCAGTCCAGCTTTCCATCTGCATGAGCTGCGGATCTGCCGCCGCAAGGAACGGTGCATGAGCAGCAGAAGCGATCTTCGCCATGCCCCTGAGGACGGTAATGTCCTGCGGATCGTAGGAGAATTCGTAGTCGCCCACGAGGCAGCCGTATGGTTGACCTCCGAGCTGACCGAATTCAGCTTCATAGATCTGCTTGAACAGCGGGCTTTGATCCCACTTGGCGCCGCGGTAGCTCTTGAAGACACCTGCAAGTTCCTTTTTGGAAATATTCAGGAACTGCAGTTTCAAGGACGCATCGGTCTCCGAATTATGAACCAGGTAATCGATGCCGCGCCATGCGCTTTCGAGCTGTTGGAACGCCGGCGCATGAATGATCTCGTTCACTTGCGACGTCAACTTTTCGTCGAGCTTGGCAATCATTTCATCGATGGTGTCGTAGACATCATCCTTGATCAGCGCTTCGTCCGACAGGGCCTCTGAGAGGAATGTCGACATCGCGTTGTCAACGAGTTCATTGGCCGTGTCTTGCTCGCTCTTGATACGGAAATTCTGTTTCAAGATCGAAGCGAATTCCTCCGGGGTTTTTTCACCCGCAACTTCGCCGACGGCGGCACCACTCTTTTGAGCGCTTGTATCGGTGTTGCTCATTTATGCCTCCTCTTCATCGCCTTCCGCTGCGCCGTCATTCGACGACGAGGCACTGTCGGCTTCAATTTTCTTGGCGAGTGCCTGCATCAGTGCGGGATCACGTGTCAGCTCTTCAAGTTGACTGATCGCCTGCACCCTGCCGTCCATCATCGTGCGCAGAGTTGCCAGGCTGTTGCGTGCATCAAGAAGTTTCTTCAATGCCGGTACCTGCTCGGCAACCTTTCCGGGTGTGAAGTCATCCATGCTCTTGAAACGCAGCTGAACGCCAAGTTTTGTGTTCTCATCGCCCGAAAGTTTATCCTCCACAGTGAAGGACGTGCCGGGCTCGATCGCTTCCATGCGCTTGGAAAAATTGTCCATATCGATATCGAGAAACTTGCGCTCGTCGACATCTGCCTTTTCAACTCCCGGACTGTCACCTGACAGATCGGCCATGACGCCCATCACGAATGGCAACTCGACCTTTTGTTCTGCGTCAAATGGATCCTCGTAGAAAATGTGTACTCTGGGTGGCCTATTTCGCTTGATAAAGCTTTGCCCGCTACCTGATGCCATTGTACTTGCCTTTCGTATTTTGACCTCAGAAAAAAATGTTCAATTCAATCAAGTACTCGTACATGGCGCATAAAATACTGTGTCTTTATTTGAGTTGCGCCGCGTTGTTGAAACTATATTTACTTCGAATTCCTGGTTTTGGAAGTGATCACAGTCACATCAATGTCGCTTTACAAATTTTCCTCAAATATTGAGGACCCGTTAGCCGCCTGTGTCAAGGACAAGTATGAGAACTCTAGGGAAACAAAGGTGTTGCTCGTGGCCATGATGGTTCCAGTCTCACTCGTCTTCCGGACGGAGAAAGAGGTTGAGGAGGCCGGTGAAGGACCCGGAGCTCATGTTTTGTGCCTCTTCCAACAGCATCGGGATGGGGCTTGTCGGCTCGTTGGCAGAAAAATATCCCTTGACGGCAGCAATGCCCTTAATCGCATCCGCACGATTCTCAATAACCAGAACAGAAAAGTCGTCGATGCTTCCAAGTTCGCTTTCTTCGCCCTCGTTGAGCTCAATAAGCCTGTCGTTTGAAAGTTGAAGCCCGCTTGCACCGAGCAAGAGTGCGACTTCGTCGAATCTCCGGGGCATCAGAATTTTCAGGGCGTCCAGATAGGACTTGCCAACAAGTCCTCGCGATTCTCGCACCAGAAACAAGGCCGGGTGCGACGGTTCACGGGAGGAGAAATAATCTTCAACCGAATCCAGTATCAGTTTGGCCTGTGCGGCGTTTTTGATTTCCAGGTTGGAAGTCGCGGAAGCCCCGGTGCCGGTCGCGTCTTCCTCGTCGCCTTCAGACGTTGCCGCTTCGGCATCATCCGGTGACATCCGGCCGAGACGAAGATTGAGCTCTGCGCTCATCTCCTGCAGCAGCGTCATCAATGGTTCGTAGTTCGGCGGCGACGCTTTGGCCTCGGCTTCGGTCAGTTTCGCCGAACTGACTTCAGCGATTGCCCGCAACTCGTCAGGCAGTTCTGCGAGATCCCGCAGCACGTCCTCGATGACATCCTGTTCCAGCTCGCCTGATGTCAGGGCGGCTTCAATGGCTCCGAGCGAAATTGTGTGTTCATCGGGACGGGGTGTTGTGTCCCCGTTGGCGATCTTGATCGCGCGATAGCTGATGGGACCGCTGCGTCGTGTCTTGAGAAGAGGGGCGGCTTCGAGCGGAAGGGTTACTGTTGGTCGATTGTTGAGCGCTTCGAGTGCTCCGACGCGCTCCATGTGTCCGAAATCGGCATCCTGAGGATGAACCTGGTCCCAGTGATCTTCCAGGAGTTTGCGAATAATTCTGATCACATTTGCAAACAGGTGCAACTGCCCGTTCAGGAGGGCGAATTGCGCGAGCATTGCCAGCAGGCGGAGGTCCCTCGACTGCTTCAGGAACCCTTCCATTTGCTTGAAAATGTCAGAGAATTCTATTTCCGAGCGATCGAAGTCGCCAAAGCGTTCGGGCAGCATTTCCTCGCATGCATCCATCAGGGCTGCGAATGCCGGCTCCGTATCATAAAGGTCAGGGCCGCACCCGGCACCGGGCGAAAGTTCGCTGCCAAATGTCTCCGGATCGAAATTCATCTGAGTTTCCTGCCCCAATTCCCATGTCCCTGCCGATACGCTTCCGGCAGGGACGTCGTCTGAAAAAAATTATTCAAAAACGAGTTTGCTTTCGACCCTTCTGTTTGACGGGTCATTGATGTCGGCGACAGCCGGTCGAGTTTTGCCATAGCCGACGGTTTTCAGGCGGTCTCTGCCGACACCGAGGGAGACCAGGAATTCGGATACGGCTTGTGCGCGGTCCTCCGAAAGGCGCTGGTTGTAGTTCAGCGAACCGATCCCGTCAGTATGGCCTTCGATGACAAAGACGGCACTTGCGAGTTCCGGATCAGCAATCCCCTTGGCAAATTCCCGCAGGTTCACCTTCGCCTCAGTGCTCAGGCGCGCCGACGCGTATTCAAACGAGACGAGTAGATTGAAACCTTCGTCGATTGCCTTGGTATCAGGATCCACCACGAGTGTTTCCGCTGTCTGGTTGTCACCGGCGTTGGCATCTGGATCCTGTGAGGTTACGGCGACCTGGCCACCTTCTTGTTTGGCACCATTCGGATTGCACTCATCCCTTGTCCCGATACACAGCGCACGCGTCTGTCCAGTCGGTTTGAGCGAACGTGTCTTCAACTGTTTGAAATGTTGGCTCACTTCCTCGGCGGAGTAGGTCGCATCTTGAGCCGATGCGGTTCCAATTCCGAAATTCGATCCGGCGAATACGAGCGAAAAGGCGGCTGCGCACAGTACTGTCTTCATCCGGGAACCGGCAAACTCTTTACGGTAATTTGCGGGACCGGAAACAAGGCGGTGATAGGTCACGATTTCAATCCTCCCTTTTGGAGTGCGTGCGAACAATGTCGCATTTAAGTTTCGATATACATCGTGCCAGATTTTGAAAATATTAATGTGGCGAAAGTCACTAAAGTACGGTTTGATATCAGTATGTCGAATTGCGGTGATTTATCAAGAGGAGGCAGGCGTGAGTTTTTTGTGAGGCGGGCAAGAGTCTAATGTGATCTGTTTTCAATTTAAGAATCAGCTGGGTAAGTTATCAATCAACGCTTGGTAATTTCCGACGATGGCGTTTAAACTATTTGCAATAATTGTGTTCCCGAGCACATCAATTTTGTCGGAAACGCCATAGGAAATTGTCAGACGACTGCAAACGGCAGTTGTTTGTAACCGAAGTATTTCCGAGGAGACCTCCGTGGCCACTGGACAACTCAGACAAACCGATCGCATGGCCGAACTCAAAACGGTCTTTGGCGAAGATGAGCTCTCCTTAGTCACCGTAGAGTGCGATGAGGGATTGAGCGAAGAATTCGAGATTCGTCTTGAAGTCGTAAGTCAGCAGGAAGATCTGGATTTTGATCGCGCCATTGCGACTCACATGACTGTAAAGGTCAAAACGAACAATGGTGATACCCGTTACTTCGACGGACTTTTGACGGATGCCAGGTGGGCAGGGCATCAAGGCGGATATTACCGTTATAAACTGCTCCTGCGCCCCTGGTTCTGGTTGTTGACCAAAAACGCCAATTGCCGGATTTTCAAGGACATGTCCGTCCAGGACATCCTGGCCGAGGTTCTGGGCGAGCACGACTTTGCTGATTTCGAAGACAAGCTCACCGAATCATACGATCCGATCCATTATTGCGTTCAGTATCGCGAGTCGGATTACGACTTCTGCTGCCGGCTGATGGAAGAGTTCGGTATTTCGTATTGTTTCGAACACTCCGACGGCAAACACACCATGATTCTTGCCGATTCCAAGTCGTCCTACAGCCAAATTGAAGGCGATCCCAATATCCCGTTCATTCCACTCGGGGGGGACAGTCAGCGCGACGAAGAACACATCTATGACTGGATACCGGGCCGGAATTTCAGGACCGGAAAATTTGCGATCAATGATTACGATTTTGAAAAACCAAGTGCTTCGCTTGAGGCTGAAAAAGACGCAGGCTCCTCCTATCGGGCCGGTGCGCTGGAAAGCTATGACTATCCCGGCCGATATACCGAAAAGGACAAGGGGACGAAATACTCCAACATTCGCCTTGAAGCAGAGCAGGCAGCGGACAAGCGCATCGAATGCGCAGGCGAGGTCGTGCGTCTTTATGCAGGTGGCCTGTTCACACTGAAAGAGCACCCGCATGGCCCGCAGAACAAGGAATACCTTGTTGTCCGGGCGAGCCACCAGATTATCACCGAAAGCTACCGGTCTGGCGAGAGCGGGCCTCAGGAAGAGGCCTACACCGGTGCCTACGACGTCCTGTCGACAGACATTCCATTCAGAACGCCGGCGCATACTTCGAAGCCGCGTATTCCCGGTCCGCAGACGGCCAAGGTCGTGGGGCAGGGAGAAATCGACGTCGACGAATACGGTCAGATCATGGTCGAATTTCACTGGGATCGGGACAAGACACAGTCGCGCCGTGTGCGCGTTGCGCAGGTCCTGTCCGGACAAAACTGGGGCGGTGTTTACACTCCGCGCGTTGGCCAGGAGGTGATCATTCAGTTCCTGGAGGGGGATCCAGACCAGCCGATCGTTATCGGAACCGTATACAACGCGGACAACATGCCACCCTATTCCTTGCCCGGCGAGAAGAACAAGTCCGGTATCAAGACAGATTCAACAATTGGCGGCGGTGGCTACAACGAGATGGTCATGGATGATTCCAAGGGCCAGGAAAAAATTGGTGTACACGCACAAAAGGACATGGAAACCGTCGTTGAGAACAATGACGATCTTCACGTGAAGAATGATCGGACCACCAAGATCGACATGAACCGCACTGAAGAAGTCGGCATTAACGTGACCGAAGACATTGGCGCGACCTGGAAAGTCAAGGCAGGTGCGATGATCGAATTCAAATGCGGCGCGAGCAAGATCACTATGACGCCTGCGATGATTCAGATAAAATCACCCGTAATCCAGATTCAAGCGGACGCGACCTTGAATGCCAAGGGAGCCCTGACAATTGTTGACGGAACCGCAACGCATATCGTGAAGGGCGGCGTCGTTCTGATAAACTGATGTGTTGGCGCTGTGAGCATGACGGACTGCTGATGGAGTAATTTGAATGGGATCTCGTATCCGTTTTACAATGGCGAAGCAGGTTTTTGAGACATTTCCTGAGTTGCATGAGAAGGTCAGCTCTCCCGAGGGTGATGTCTCGCCACAGGACTACACGCTTGAGATTCTGGAAGGTGAGGATCCGTTTTTGGCAATCACCTATTTCGCACACATCTTGCCGAAACCGGAGGCGGTCTGGTGGGGAATAAAGTGTGTTGAAGGTCTCGACCGTGAGAAAAGCGACCATGACCGCGAAGTTCTCAAGCTGTGCGAGAATTGGGTCCGCGAGGGAGATGAAGAGGCGCGTCTTGCCGTTGTCGCAATGACGGAAGACGCTCGTGGCGACAGTGGATCTCTGTGGATCGGGCGCGCAGTGAACTGGTCCGGCGGGTCATTGTCCCCCAACCCGGACTTTCGTGTCGATGTTCCACCGGGTCTGACTGCGACGGCTTTGAACGCCGCGCTGCAAATCGTAATTGGCAATCTGGGACCGGGCGAGCGCGAAGAGGGTCTGAAGTCTTGCCTTTCCTCTGGCCTGTCATTCGCTGAAGGTGGGGTAATGCCCGTTATCAACCTCAAGAAACAGGCAATCGCCTGAGAGCGAGCGGGAGACATGCTGGAATGCGTATAACGCTCCAGATTGAAAATGTGGATCGACTCGAAACCGGTGGGCAGGTTTCCTATACCTGCTCCGACCGCGGATTTGATATCGGCAGGCACGAGCATCTTGATTGGAGCCTTCCGGACCCGCAGCGTGTAGTCTCTGGAAAGCATTGTGAAGTCCGCTTCGAAGGTGGGCAATTTGTCCTGTACGATGTTTCGACCAACGGCACGTTTCTCAACGGCAATCCGAATCGCATGGACAAGGCGCACCCGCTTCGGTCCGGCGATCGGTTGATGATCGGCGACTATATCGTCGTGGTATCGCTTGATGCCGAGGGAAGCGCTGCCGCCGGGTTTGGCGGTGCGCCTGCGTCAGGTGCTGAACAGGGGTTCCAGCCTCAACCGGCCCAATGGCAGGCACCACAACAGCCCGCACCAGCAGCAGCCGAGCCGCAATGGCCGTCCGCACAGCCGCCGGTACAGGCACCTTATCCCGATCCGGGTGGAGGAGGGCCCTGGAGTGGCGCTCCATCCGCCGGGATGGAAGGACGGCACGCTCCGCCATCTCATGCACCAGGTGTTGGAACCCCGGCTGATGACGTCTGGAGCCAACAGGGTCATGGATGGGGGAGCGCGGATCCTGCGCTGTATGACCCTCAGTCACAGAGGCCTGAGGCTGCACCCGCCAGACCTGCACAAGCGGATCCCCTGGACCATCTTGCGGCACAGCCGAGCGTTCAGCCGCAATCACCGGCCGTTGAGCAGCAACCTGCTCTGCAAGGCGAACCTTCTCAGGCCGCCCCTTTTCCGGGAGCTGCTCCGGGGGCAGCACAGCAGGGTGCAGCCGAGCCCATATTCAAGATGCCGGACATCGCCGCCGGTGAGGAGCCGGTAGCCCCACAACCTGCAGTGGACGCGCCGCCCGCTGAGCCTGCTCCTCAACCGCCGCAACAAGAACCTGCAGATGTCTTTCCGGCAGAGCCGGAAGGTTCTCCGTTTCCCGACACTCCGGCAGAGGACGCGTCGGATCATTCTTCTCGAGGAGCAGAAGCCGAACAGCATGTGCAAGAGGTAGCCACTCCTTTGGAGGAACCCGCACCGCAGGAGCGCGCGCCTGTTGCAGAAATTGCCCAACCGGTGAAAGAAGCTCGGCAATCGGCCGAACAGGTCGGTGCTGACGTGGTCGAGATTGCAGGCGCAGACTTCCTAAAGGCGTTTTCGGAAGGTGCGGGCATTCCTGAAACGCTTCTGGCAGGCCGGGATCCTGAAGAATTCGCCCGGGAGATCGGTTCAGTCCTGCAGGATATTACAAGCGATCTGATGGGGTTGCTTCAGGCACGCAGCAAGGTCAAGGCCATGACCCGGAATGCAAACCGCACACTAATAAGCCGCAGCGGAAACAATGCGCTGAAGTTCTCTCCGACACCTCAAATGGCGCTTCAGACGATGCTTGCGCACAATGTCGAGGACACTGGTTACCTGCCGTTGCCCAAAGCTATGTCTGCCGCCTTCAAGGATATCCAGAAACACCATGTCTGGACATATGCGGCAATGCAAAAGGCCGCAGCACGTTTTGATGAAACGCTTTCGCCAAGGGCAATTGAAGAAGAGGGAAAGGTCGCCAAGAGCACATTCAGCAACCAGAAGGTAAAGCTCTGGGAGCATCTGAACGAGCGTTGGAGTTCGCTGGCAGGTGCTTATGACGATGGTCTGGTCGGCGTTTTCACGCAATACTTTACCGAAAGTTACGAAGAATTTTCAAATGAAGAGCCGGAGCAATAAACGGCTGGCAAATATTGAGTAGGCTTGAAGTTTCATGGGCGAACAGACGCCGGCAAGATTAAGGGAGCAGTGCCTGAATGTCGTGGTATAGCAAGGTTGCATGGACCGAAGGCCTGTTTTTGAGGCCGCATCATCTGCAGCAGAGCGACCGGTACGCCGAACATTTGCTGGATGAACGTATCAGGCTTGCCTCCTCATATCCTTGGGGCTTTTCAGAGATTGAAATCGATCAGGATGTCGGGCAGCAATGTCGATTTGCGCTGCGTTACGGACGCGGTATTTTTCCGGATGGCACCGTTTTCAACTTTCCAGCCGACGGAACGCCGCCACCAGCCATTGATGTTCCCGAAGATTCAGCCGGCCAGATCGTCTGGCTCGGAATCCCGGAGACGACCGTCAACGCTGTCGAGGTGGCCAGCGGCAGGGAAGATGCGGCGACGCGCTACGTTCAGGGTCGCGAGACGATTATCGATTCGACCTCGGCCATTCGGCAGGAAGAGGAAATCGATGTCGCACATCCGCGGCTGATGTATTCGATACGGGCCACGCCCCATCCGGGACATGTCTGTCTGCCGGTCGCCCGTATTACCGAAATCAAGGACCGTATCGTGATCACCGACGGCACGTTTGCGCCGCCGGTTCTTGCCTGCCACGTACATCCCGTCGTGACCGGATGGATCGACTCGGTGATTGGCTGGGTGGAAAGGAAACTGAGTGAACTTGCGCGATATGCAGCCGATACGTCGGCAGGCGGCGGATTACAGAATTTCGATTACCTGACGCTGCAAATGCTCAATCGGCTCCATCCGCAACTGATGCATCTTCGCAAATCGGCTTATGTGCATCCTGAAAGGGTCTATTCGGAATTTATCCAGCTGGCAGGTGAACTGGCCACATTCGCAACAGAAGAACGGCGGGCCCGAAACTATCCGGTCTACGATCATGACCGTCTGCATGACATCTTCAAGCCGGTGCTCGCCGATATACAGGCGTTTCTGTCTGCCGGTTACGACCGCCGTGCAATCCGCCTCCCTCTGGAACAGCTTGCCCCCAATGCCTTCAAGTCGACGATTGTCGACCGCAATCTTTTCTCGCAGGCGAGTTTTGTCATCGAAGTTGCGGCACGTCGTCCGCTCACCGAGATCCAGAACGAATTTCCGCGGCTGTTCAAGGTCGGTCCATTCGGCCAGATGCGCCAGATCGTCTATTCAAATCTGCCGGGTATACCGCTAATTCACATGCCGGTCCCGCCCGCTCAGATCCGGGCTCTTACCGATCGGGTCTATTTCCGACTGGACAAGACGACACCGCTTTGGCGCGAATTCAGCCAGGACTCCGCGATCGGGCTGCAATTTTCCGGCAACTGGCCGGACCTTCAGCTTGAATTCTATGCCATTCGGGAGGGACGATGATGTCGGACAATGACGATCCCTTCGGTGTTTCCAAGCGAAAGGGTAAAACGATTGTTCGGCCCAACCCCGGGGGGCGTTGGAGCGAAACGTCACAGCCGGGAGCGCCGCAACAGCCGCAGCAACCTCCACCACCGCCCGCACAGGGCCAGCCGCCACAGGCACCGCCATCACCACAGCCTCCCGGTGCTCCCGATCCCTGGCAGGGAGGACGCGGGTCGGGTCCTGACCCTTATGCACCGACCCCGGCAGGTTATGAATACGGCCAGCAGAAAGCACCCGATATCCGGACGCCGCCACCGGCTCAGCCTTCGGCGCCGCCGCCTCAACAACCAGTCCAACCCGCTGCCGCTCCAGGAGCACAACCAGCCGGACAACTGGCCCAAACTCCGGACATAAACCAGATCCGCGTCGCAAATCGGAATCCGATTTCCCGTGCCGCAGCGCCGCTGCTTCTCCTTTTGGGACGGCTGCATCTGACAATGACCGATGCGCAGTTCGACGCGTTGATGCGCGATGTCTACAATGCCATCAAGGCCTTTGAAAAAGACTTGCGCAACGTTGGCATCACCGACGACCAGATACAGTCGGCCGCATATGCACTATGCGCCACATCGGACGACATCGTTCAGAATCTACCGTCCGCCGGAAGACATCAATGGACGCAGTATTCCATGCTGACCCAGTTCTTCGGACAGGCAACCGGTGGCGTGGAGTTCTTTCAGGTTCTTGAGAAGGCCAAGCAGGATCCGGGACGAAACTATGGTGTTCTGGAAGTCATGCATTCTTGTTTGTCGCTCGGGTTTTACGGAAAGTACCGTGCGATTCAGGGTGGTCAGCAGGGACTGGAGCGTGAGCGGCGGGACCTGCACGAAATCCTGAGACGCGTCCGGCCCCGTCCGGGTGACGATCTTTCACCACACTGGCGCGGACTGGACCTGCTTCAGAAACGCACCGGATTTTCAATTCCTATCTGGTCGGTCGCAGCCGTTGCCAGCGCGTTGCTGCTCGGCGGATATGTCACGTTGATGTTGCTGCTTGCAAGCGGCAGCGAGGTCCTGGCAGGCCGCACGTCGGCTCTTTATCCGACCGGACCGCTCGAGCTGGCTCGGGAAGGTTACCAACCGAAGCCGCCACCGCCGCCGGCACCACCGGATGATGCACCGATTGACACGGTTGCAGAGCAGCTTGCCGGCATTGACGGATTGGAGATTTCTCAAGCCGGACCCGCCATAATGCTGCGGATGCGCGCGCAGTTTGATGTGGCCGCAGCAACGCTGCGCCCCGAGTTTCAGCTTCTCGTCGAACAGGTCAGCCAAACGCTTGACCAGATGGAAGGCGATATTCTCGTCGTTGGCCATACCGACAGCGATCCGATCCGAAACAATCCGCGCTTTCCGACAAACTGGCATTTGTCCGTCGAACGGGCGAAATCCGTCGCGGCTGTAATGCAGGCCCTATTGCAGACGCCGGACAGGGTCGAGGTCGAGGGACGTGGCGCGGACGAACCCGTAGCTCCCAACACCAACCGTGAAGGCAAGGCACTCAATCGGCGGGTCGAAGTGTTTTTGAAACCACCATCCAAGGGACTGGTGATTGACAACTGATTTTTAATCTCCGGGGCAACCGAAGTACAAGGCGACGTCAATGAAATTCTGGCTCGGAATAACGGCAATAGTGATTGGAATTCTTGCCCTCATTGCTCTGATCTGGTTCGGAGGGCCTTTTCTTGGCATTGCCGGCGTGCGCCCGTTTGAACCGCTCTGGGTGAGACTGCTGCTGATCTTCTTGATCCTTCTCACGATCGGTGGCTGGACCGGGTACAGAATTTACAAGCGTATTGCGGCCAACAGGGCCCTGGAACAGGAGATTCTTCAGCCAAAGGCGAGTGAAGAGGATCTCCAGATCCTGTCTGAGCGCATGAAAGATGCGCTGAAGACCCTGAAGACAGCCAGCGGCAACACGCGCACATATCTCTATGATTTACCCTGGTACCTGATGATTGGCCCTCCGGGCGCAGGCAAGACCACGGCTTTGATGCATTCCGGGCTGAAGTTCGCCAACTCCAGGGGAAAGGGCGAAGCGCAGAAACTCGAAGGTCTTGGTGGAACGCGCTTTTGCGATTGGTGGTTTGCTGAAAACGCAGTTCTGATCGATACAGCCGGCCGCTACACGACACAGGATTCCGACGAAGAACACGATCGGGAAGCGTGGCTTGGTTTTCTGAACATTTTGCGCAAGGCCCGACCACGACAGCCGGTCAACGGGGTCATGGTTTCGATCAGTCTGGAAGACCTGATGACGCTTTCGGACGCGGAACTCAAGGAGCATACAGACGCGATCCGGGCACGGCTGATTGAACTTTACAAGACATTGAAGATCGACTTCCCGGTCTATGTCATCTTCACGAAAGCCGATACGGTTGCCGGTTTCATGGAGTTTTTCGGATCCTATCCGGAAAGCCGACGGAATCTCGTCTGGGGCGCAACTTTTCAGACGCGCGAAAAGAACAAGAACATGGTCGCCGAGACTCCGGCGGAATTCGATCTCTTGATCGAACGCCTGAATGAGGAACTGGCGGACAGGCTTCAGGAGGAACCCGATCCGCGGGCGCGCCTGATGCTGTATGGTTTTCCGACACAGGTTGCGGCGCTCAGGGACCGGATAACCGGATTTCTAAATGCCATATTCGAACCCAGCCGGTACTATCCGAATGCTGTTCTGCGCGGGTTCTACTTCACATCGGGAACCCAGACAGGAACCGCGATAGACCGGGTTATCGGGTCAATGAGCCAGGCGTTCGGTACCTCGTACCAGGCCGCCGCGCTTTCGGGGCAAGGCAAGAGCTATTTTCTTCGCGATTTGCTCAACCAGGTCATCATAGGGGAAGCCGGTTGGGTCACGCATAATCGTCGAGTGGTCCGAATGGCGACGGCTGCAAGAATTGCAGCCTACACCGTGATTGTCCTGGCGACCCTGGGGCTGGGAAGTCTGTGGACGATCAGTTACCTGAACAACCGGGCTCTGATCGATGAAACGGCAAAGGCTGTGGCTGCAGTCCGCGCGGAAGGTGAGGGCGTTCTTGAACAAAGGGTCGTGCGCGATGATAGCTTGCGCGATTCTGCTTACATTCTCTCGCTGCTGCGCAGTCTTCCGGTAGGCTATGATACCCGAAACGATCCGACGCCTTTCATGGAAAAATTCGGGTTGAGCCAGCGCGAACGTCTTCAGGCTGCCGGGATCACGTCCTATCGAAGCGGTCTGGAGCGCTTGCTGCGTCCACGCTTGTTGCTTCGGATAGAAAAGCAGATGACAGACGTCCTAGACAACCGGACAGGCCCGGGAGGACAGGACATTGAGTCGCTTTACAATCTGATAAAGCTGTATCGCATGGTCGCCGGTGACGCGCCTGAAATCGACAAGGACCAGATCAAGAATTCTTTCCGAGCGGACTTTCTGCAGAGTTTCCCCGGACCACAGGGACAGGTTCTTCGAAACGAACTCAATTCGCACATAGCCGCGATGCTCGATCTCGATTTCGGCGGCAATGTGCTGACCGATCAACTCGACGGCGTTCTTGTCGCGGAAGTGCAGCGGGAACTTGGAAGGGTCAGTCTTTCCGAACGGGGCTATGCGCTGTTGAAGTCAAGATCCAAGGGGCTTGCAAGCGAAGACTGGATCGCGGAGCAACGCGGCGGTCCGGATATGGAAACCGTGTTCGAAACGGAAAACGGCGACACCCTGGACACGGTTCTGGTTGACAGATTCTACACCTACCCGGGCTTTCACCTGTCTGTTCTGCCGAATCTGGCCGGCATCCGGGAAGAGCTTGAACGTGACAGATGGGTGTTTGGCGAAATTGGCGAAGTGGACGCTTTTTCCGATCAGTACCAGTCTCTGCCGGCAGAGGTCCTGGCGCTTTACACGAAAGATTTCATTGAAGCCTGGGAGGAAGCGCTTGGAAATCTGAAATTCAAGTCCATGCGAAACGACAAGCCGCTCTATACGACACTTCAAGCTGTCTCGGCGCCGACGTCTCCGGTCGTTCAATTGCTGGAAAGCATTCGCAATGAGACATTGCTCACTCAAGACCTGTCACAGGAGGGGCTGACAGCGTCGCTTGATGGCGGAAACGCAGCGCAGGCCGGCAAGTCGGCAGCCCAGAAAGTATTTCAGCAGTATGTTCTCGATCGGGCTGGTGGCCTGAAACGAATAGGAATTGAAGCCGGTGTTCAGGCGCTGGCACCCGGGGGTGTTTCCGACGCGCTTGGAGCCGTAGCCGGTGGAGGCGGTCCTGTGATCATTCCTGGCAAAGGGATCGAGGACCACTTCCGACCGTATCACGTCCTGGTTGAGGGAGAAAACAGCCGGAAAATTGACGCGCTGTTGGTCAACTTCAAGAATATCCTGGACAATCTTCTGGTTGTCGCAAACAACCCGGTCCAGAGTGAAACCGCAAATTCCAACGTTCAGATCCAGGCATCATTACTGAGAAGCAATGCGACCCGCTTCCCACAGCCTTTTGACAAGCTCATTCTCCAGTCTGCCAAGGAATTCGATGAGGAATTCAAGGAGACTTCGATCACTCAGCTGAACGAAAAACTCAAGTCGCAGGTGGTCGAGGCGTGCCAGCGGATCGTGACGCGCAATTACCCGTTCACGAATGGACGTTCTGAAGTTCCAATGACGGAGTTCGCCAAACTTTTTTCACCAAACGGCATCATGCAGCAATTCTTCGATCAGAACCTGAAGGCGCTGGTGGATACGTCGTCACGGCCCTGGAACTGGAAACCGGGGGTGGCACAGGCTGACAGGCTTTCAAATGCAACGCTTCGCCAGTTCGAGCGTGCCGATCTGATCAAGCAGGCGTTTTTCCCGACCGGAAACGCGTTTCCCTCGATCGGATTGCAGGTCGTGCCGCGCGCATTGTCCCAGCAGGCTGATGCTGCCAGTCTCGAAGTCAATGGAAACCTCGTGCTTGTGACGCGTGGGCCTGGATTCAACGCGGATATTGAACCGCTGCCGGCAAGTTTCGACTGGCCGAGCAATACGGCGACCCCGCGTGTTGTGCTGGTAATACAGCCGGAAGTGCCGGGTTACAGATCCCGTCAGGAAATCCACGGTGATTGGGCCTTTTACCGGTTCGTGCGGTCCAACAGGGTCAGCTCTGGCCAGAACAAGTTCGTGATCCGGAAAACCCTGGGTGGCAGGCAGGTGGCATTCACCGTGACACTTCGCACCAAACCAAACCCGTTTTTCCTCTCGGCCGTCGGAGACTTCAAATGCCCGACAAGCTTTTGAAGATTGCCGCATGAGCGGAAAGAAGGGATATTTCGGCAAATTGCCGGACAGGGCCGACTTTGTCGTCGGTAATTGTCCCATGGGATTCCTGAACCTGTGGGAGCCGTTTCTGATGAAGGGACTGGGCAGTTCCAGACAACTCCTCGGCTCTCGATGGGAAGAAACCTATATGACGATGCCCGTCTGGCGTTTTTGGCTGGAACCGGTAGACGGGAGTGCTCCTTTTACCCAGGCAATCGGCGGCGCCCTGATGCCAAGCGTCGACAAGGTTGGTCGAAAGTTCCCCTTAACGATTGCCGTCGCCTCATCTCCTTCTGAAAATGATGAGCGACCGTCGGACGACTGGTTTGATGAAGTCGAGGCAGTGCTGCTCGGAGCGCTCGAAGAAGACGCAAGTCTGAAGGATTTTCAGAAGGCAGTCAGTGGGCTCGCCGACATCTCCGGCAGCGGAGGGGCCAAGGACTTAGCAGATGGCAAGTCGTTGGCGGCGGATGCTGGGACAACGGACAAAATTAGCTCGTTGTTCTGGTGCCGGGCGGGCCGGCAGGTGTTTGCTTTCAATTGCGCCGGTTTACCGGACGCAACAGCATTTCGCTGGTTGCTTTTGCCGGAGTCATTCGGTGCAGAAGAAGCCGGCAACAAATTGGTAGGGAAAGACCATGGGCGATACCATCCGGAGGATCATCGAACATGATGCAGCCAGAACATGAGGCAGTGCGGGGACTTTCAATCGGGCTTACACATGTGGGGTGTGTACGTGACGAAAATCAGGACGCATTCTTTTGTGATGAATCAAAAGGTATATTCGCCGTTATGGATGGCGCCGGCGGCATGAAGGGAGGAGCGATTGCGTCCAATCTTGTCAAGGATGCGCTCACGACAATAAGGATGCCATTGAGTGCGGTGGATCTTCTGGACCAGTTCGAAGGTCGCGTCATCGATGCCAAGGAGCAAATTGAGAGAGCCTCGACCAATGCCAACGGCGCAGCCATGGGAACAACCATTGCGGCCCTTCTGACTTTTGAATCCAACTTTGCATGTCTCTGGGCCGGTGACAGCCGGGTCTATCGGTTCAGGAGCGGCCAGATGGAGCAACTGACAACTGATCATACCGAAGTTCAGGAACTTGTTGACCAGAACGTATTGACCGAAGAAGAAGCAAGAAACTTCTCCAGGAGGCACGTGATCACAAGGGCAATAGGGTCGGGCCTGGATCTCGAACTTGAGCTTGTATCCGGAAACCTCAGGGCTGGAGATCGATTCTTGTTGTGTTCCGACGGACTGACCGGACATCTCGAGGACGCGGTGATTGAAACTTTCCTGATGGAAGGTGCTCAAAGGTCGGCAGCAAGGGGATTGCTGGACGGTGCGTTGGAAAAGGGTGGCACTGATAATGTGACAGTCGTTATCGTGGACATAGATCGTATCTCTCGGGGTGAAGGAGAAGCCCGCTGATGAATCCTGACGACCATTTGTTGCCTGGTGGTACTCGGCTCAACAATCTTTATGAAATTGAAGAGCATATCGCCGACGGTGGTATAGGGACAGTGTACCGTGCCCGGGACGTGGAAAGCGGGGATCCGGTCGCGATCAAGATCTTGCTGGCCAATTTTGCCAAGGATCCCATGATCCTCGACCTGTTCAAGCGCGAAGCCAAAATTCTGCGCAAGCTGAAACACGATGCATTGACGCAGTACTTTGTTTTCGCAAAGGAACCGACGCTCGGCGTTTATTACCTGGCGATGGAATTCGTTGGCGGGCCCTCCTTGAAAACACGGCTGGAGGCGGGGCCGCTCGAGCCCGAGGCGGTTTACAGACTTGTCGTCAGACTGGCCTCTGCATTGCAGGCGGTCCATGATCGGGAGGTCATCCATCGCGATTTGTCGCCGGACAATATCATTCTTCAAAACAGTGATGTCGGTCAGGCAAAAATCATCGACTTCGGAATTTCCCGTGCGAACAAGGCCGGACCCACAATCATCGGCGACGGACTCGCTGGCAAGATAAACTACATGTCTCCCGAGCAGGTTGGCCTGTTTGGCGGCAAGGTCACGGCAAGAAGCGACATATATTCATTGGGGCTCGTGATTGCCGAAAGCCTGACAGGCAGGCAGACGGACATGGGCGGTACCCAGGTCGAAATGGTGGAAAAGCGTCGGATTGTTCCCTCGCTCGACGGTGTCGACAATCGTTTCCGGCCGCTGCTTGAGGCAATGCTCCAACCGGACCCGGCACACCGACCGTCGTCGATGTCAGAAATCGCGGAATGGACGCTTGGGGCGCCCATGCGCCTGCCCGTCGAGGACAAAACGATTATCAGGTCGTCCGAACCTCCTCCCGAGCAGTCTGTTCTGGACGAGCCACCTTCGCCGGTCCGGTGGGGGCGCCGGGTACTCGTTGCATTTTCCCTGCTGGGATTTGCAGGCGTCGGCGCAGCAGCTGTTTACTTCGTCGTCGGGCAAAACCTGCCGGAGCAGAATCAGAAGCCGGTTCTTGTGGCACAGCCTCGTGAAAATGCGCCGGACAGGCCCGCCCAACCAACGGATCAGAACAATACTGACGTGGCGCAGGGCGGTAACGATATCAACGTGGATTCGTCCGGCAACTCTGGCCAGGATACCCAACCGGTTCTGCCGGATCCGCGAATCGAGAACCCGCCTGTCAAGGACTCGACTGATATTGCCGTATCGCCGCCCGTCTTGCCGGACAATGATTTGCAGAATGGGACCCAGCCGGACGAGACTTTGAAACCGGCAGACCGTATCCGGAATTACGTCAGCAACTACCAGGCCGGCGACTGCATGTATTTGCAGCCCGTCCAGGTCGCCGGCAATTCGGCCGAGATCGAGGGGTTCGCGTCAAGAACGCCACCTTTTATCACATTCGACAGCGATTTTACCCAGTCGCAGGGGTTTGAAGCCAAGATACAGGTGAATCTTGTCAGCGATGCACAATGTCCCGCCATCGCATTCCTGCGGGCCACACCACAGGGAAATGAAAAGACCGAACTCCAGCTTGATATGCAGCGAACCGTGGTACCGAACGGAGAAAACATGGCCGGTCGTATTTCCGGTTACGATCCGTCGACGGGTGAACTCGGGCTTTTGTTCGTGTCGAGCACCGGTCAGGTTGTCAACCTGTCTCCATATCTGCAGTCGGATGACGGCGGGGCAGGGTTCGTCGTACCGTTGAGCCTGAAAACGCTCTCGGAAGAAACCGGATTGATCATTTCAATGGTGGGCAGAGATCTTGTTGCGAACCTGTCCGGGCGCCAGGAAAAGCAGGCCGGTGCCTATTTTAACGCGCTCATGCAGGACTTGCCGATCTTGCGGGCGACGGCAACGACAGTCAAAGTGGTGCCATGAGTTGCGGTGTTCGGGCGGGAAGTGAATTGAAACAGCAATGAAACGCTACACGAAGCCGATCCACGTACCCAAGCCGTTGGCTCATCGTAGAGCGGACAGTTCACTGGCCTTGATCAACGTCGTGTTCCTGCTGCTTCTGTTTCTGCTTGTTGCCGGAACTCTACGTCCGCCGCTTCCCGACGAATTCGAGTGGGCGGAAACGAGTTCTGAGTCGGGCAAGGGCAACATCCAGAACAGCCTTGTCCTGACGCGATCTGGTAATCTTTGGTTTGCTGGGACTGAACTCGACGAACAGGGTTTGATTGACTATCTGGCACAATCCCCTGAATTCAAGGACAACATGTCCGTCCAGGTTGACCGCCGGGCAAAGATGGAAGCGGTCGCGCAGCTTGCGCAACAGATGCGATCTGCAGGTGTGAAGAACCTGTCTTTCATTGCCATTGAAGCGAATGAACCGTGACAGCCGCTGTTTACAATCAGGCCGGTGAACTACGTATCCCCGCTTTGGTCTGGACTGCTGTTCTTGTGCTGTCGGTTGCCGCCCACCTGGCTTTCCTGATTTACGGCCTGCCGCAACTCACCTGGCAGTCCGCAGATCCTCCGGAACCGGTCGAAACGAAAATTGTCATTCAGAGCGAAGATCTGGTTTTTGAATCTGCCGATGCGGTGAAGTCTGTAGTGTCCGAGGCAGCGATACCCGATGCAGCAGCCATCCAGGCGAACGAAACGGCAGCCGACGCCGTCATTCCCTTGTCGCCGGAGCAGGCAATACCGAATGGCAGTGAAACCGTCAGACCTGAGGCAACAAAGGCAGCTTACACAGCCACTGTTTTGCCTGAGACGCTGGCACCGAGTTTAGCCGATAGCAGCGATCCTGTTGCGCCTGAACAACTCGATTCGAATTCCGCTCAGCCGGTGTCCACTCCTTCGGTTGACGCCGTCGCTGCCGTTGCCGTTGAGACCATTTCTGAACAGACGCCGGAGGCTCTTGAAGCTGCCAATCAGCAGATCTTAGCCGTGACACCACCGGAGACGGTCGTTGTCGCAGGCCAATCGAATGTGACCGAAATAGTGCAAGCGGCGCCGGAAGAAACCGCGCTTGATGTTGTGCAACAGGTACAGGATCCTGCAACGCCCGAAAGCCAGATTGTTGAAACACTTGCACCGACCTCCGAGGCGGCAAATCCGCTCCCGGTTGACGTCGCAGCGGTAGTGCCGGCTCAGGTTCAGCCTGCAGACATCAGCTCCTCGACGACAACTCGGCCTGCGCAATCGAGCACAGAATCAGTCGTGGTAGCCAGTCAAACGGTAACGCCGAGCACAAGTTCAGCTGTTGTCACCACATCAAGCTCGACGGTTGCACCGGTGTCGTCCGCTCCCGTTGCATCCAGTCCTGTTGTCGTTTCAAGCAATTCTTCTGCGAGCCAGGTGTCTGCGGTTGTCGTTCCAAGTTCAAGTGCCAGCCCGGTTCAGGTTCAAAGCGGAACCGTGAAACCTGTCAGGCCCGTTGAGGAACAGATTGCTGCCGTTCAACCGTCAGAAGTGGATCTTCCTGCTCTAAATCCAAGCGATCCGAACCCGTCCAACGTACCGGCTGCGCCTGTATCGTCTGATCCCACGGCCAACGTGCCACCAGATGAAGTTGCCACGATTGATCCACTGGCAAATGTTTCGGCTTATGTTGCCAACTACGATGCGGGAAGCTGCGCGCATCTTTCAGTGATGTCGGCTGGAACGGACACCGCGCGCGTGACCGCGTTTGGATCTGCAATCGATCCGTTCGTTCTTTTTGATCAACGTTTCACGACTGATCAGGGATATGGTGCTGATATTGAAGTGCGTCTGGTCACAGGTCGTCAATGTGCTCTTCTTGATGCACTTGGTATTTCAAACGGAGTTGAAGCGCCGGGTCTTGTGGAGCTGGACAGGACCGTCGTGACAAGCGGTACAAGGGTTTCCGGTGTGATCCAGCGTGACTTGCCACTCGGACGTATTGCGCAGGCGGAAGAGGCAGGTCTTGAACTGGACGGAAAGGGACCGCCGGAGCTCTATCTTATTGACGATGCCGGTCAGATCCATGATGGCAGGAGCTTCGTCCGGGTTCAGACGAGTACAGCGACATTGGGTGGCTGGCGATTTTCAATCCCGGTTACGCTGATAACCGGTGGCCAGAGCGAAACCGCGCTGATCCTGGCCGTCTGGAACAGGCCCAAGCAAAAACAGCCAGGCTCGTTTGGCAGGCTTCCGGCAGAACGGATTGCGAATGTTCTGGCGTCACCGGGCGTTTACTCCCTCTCTGCGTTCAAGGTTTCACGATGAGGGAGACTGGTTGCTCGTTGCACCGGCTGTGAAGACACCCGTCAGAAGCACCTCAAGAGCTGCGCGCTCTTTTTCAAGTCTTGTCTCGAACCAAGTCACCGCGACAGATACCGGTATGGCAACCGCAAGACCGCAGGCTGTTGTCAGAAGAGCAACCCAGATCCCGCCCGCAAGTGTGCCCGGGTTGGCGGAAGATCCGGACTCCTGCAGTGTCTGGAACGTCTCGATCATCCCGAGCACGGTCCCGAGCAAGCCAAGCAGGGGGGCAATCTGGGTGACGAGATCGAGTGCCTTCAGCCAACTGGTGAGCCCGAAAAGTCGGTCGGCGGCTCTGGCGGAAATCTCTTCGCGCAGGCGTTCTTCACGAATGTCCCGTTCCTGCGAACTCAATGGCTGACCGTCCAGTTTCTGGATCGCTTCCATGGCGCTCCGGACAAGGGCAGCCGAAAGCGAACGGTCCTTCAGCAGAGCCTGCGTTGCCTTGGAACGCTCTCCGGTTCGCCACATCGTCACTGCCTGTCTCACAAGACTGTGCCGACCGACACGGGCATTGGAAAGCTGGAAAGCCTTGGCAAGGATGACAGCGAGCGCGAGCACGGAAATCCCCAGGAGAACAAGGACAACAGGCCCTCCCAGTTCAAGCAGGGAAGAAGACGATTCAACCATTCAGCGACAGCTCCAGACTGTGTGTGCGGAAACGATCAGTCACCGAACTGGATTGGAGTGCGGTTCTTGAGATCCAGAAGATCGGGGCAGTATACATCCGTGACACTTGCAGGGACGCAGTTCAGTACGTCATTGATGTGCAATCTGGACAGGCCATCGCATGCCTTGCCAGCCAGGTCGAATTGCAGAACTTTTGTCTTGCCTGCAGAAATACGGGAGAAATCGAGGCGCAGGAACTGGTCGACGAGCCCCTCGGTGTTAAAGGCGACAATTTCCAGGCCCAATTGATTTATCGGACGTTCAAGTCCGTTGGTCGCAATGATCGAAAGCCGGCAACCGCCGTCCTGTGTTGGCTGGACATGATTGAGTTCGAGACTGATCTTACCGGCTGGCTCCTGTGCGTGCGCAGGTGCTGCAATCGCAGCGCAAAGATAACCAAGCATAAAAAGTTGCGTCGAAAATCGCATTTACAAACCCCCGGAACACTTCAATCCAAACACTTGAGCAACTGGACATTAAGAACATCTGACACAAAAGTCAGTCATATGACAACAACACTGTCCAGTCTTCAGCCCCTTCTGTTTCAATCTTGAAAAAATCCGCTTCGATCAATCCCCGTTGCCAGCACTGATCTCCGTCGAACAGGACAAATTTCTCTTCGCGGATACAAAGCGTCACATCGCCGCCGAGCCTGCTCTCGCCAAAACCGTCGGAGACATGAAGGTAGTAGTTGCTGGCCTTCAGCGGTTCCTGAAGGACCTGGCTGCAGGCATTGGACGTGATTGTCCACCATCCTTCGGTCCGTAAACCGTCTTCCGTGTCATAGCCTATCGCCACATTCACGAGATCGACGGATCCATTGCAGACCCTGAGTCCTGCCTGAGCCGCCTGAGGAACCAGCACGCAGGCAAACAGCAGAAGAAAGAGCCGGATTGCCGTGTTGGTCTTCTTCCTTGCGAAGCACGGTCGGAAACTGGATTGAAAGGCCGTTGCCATGAATTGTCACTCGAAGTCATTGATGATTTCACGCTAAGCAAGTGAGAGCCTTGGGTCAATTTGCCTTTTTTCATTGTGGTTTGAGCGCAACTGCTGGAAAGTGGCGGTCAGAGTTGCCGGAAATTGCAAGAACCAGAAGCCGCAGATGATCCAGATCCACAACCCGGTAGGAAAGCGCAGGCGCATCCCGTTGACGCCGCTGATCGACGTGATTTTCATCCTCGTGATGTTTTTCCTGCTCTCGTCAACATTCGGTATCTGGCGTCCGCTCGATGTTGCCCTTGGGAGTGGCGAAAGTGTTGGCGCCGCCGATAATTCGCGAACTTCCACCGCTCCGGCCGTTCTCATCGTCCTGAAAATGGGAGCGGGTTCGGATATCCCGGAACTGATCGTGAATGGCCTGCCGGTACCCCTTGGTGAACTTGGAAGCGAACTGAACCGTCTGGCTGCAGCGGGGGCTGAAACTGCCGTTCTTATCCCGCACAAGGCAACCGATTTCCAGCAGGTGGTTCATATTCTCGATGCCGCAAAGGCTACGAACATGAAACGTGTGAGTTTGAAACTCGATTGAATGCGCAAAGTGAAGACATGAAAAAAATCGGCCCGGTGAATCACCGGGCCGAGCTCGTGTCTGTGGCTGAAGTCAGCGGCCGATCGCGCCGCCAAGAATTCCACCGACCACGCCGCCGATAAAGGCTGCGCCTGCGGGGTTGAGACCACCACCACCGTTATTGGTACGACGCGTCGTGTTGGTCGTGCGTTGCGGAGTGGTGTTCGCCCGGCGTGTTGTTGTGCTGCGGGACGTGGCGGCCGCCTGCTGCTTGCGTTTGATCTCTGCAATATAGGCCGTGTACTGAGCCGTTGTTTGCGAGTTCAGCAGGAGATGTTGTGCCGCGGTGAAAAACCCGGTCGGAACCATTCCGTTTTGCGTCTGCCAGGCAACGACACCGGCTCTGGTCTTGGGACCAAAAGCACCGTCGGGGCGCCCGACATTGTGTCCGGCAAGGTTCAGCCGTGTCTGCACTTCCCGCCGTGCAGTCCGGTTCCAGCCAAGAGCAGCTTCCGTCTCGGCCGTTCCCGGGATCGCAGTCTGCGGGTTCGGCAGTGACGCGGCAGCACCGTTTGTCGGGTTCGCAGCAGCGGCGGCACCAGGTGTTGTGGCCGGATTGACCGCAGCAACCTGCGCACCGTTGCTCAGACGCTTGATCGAGTTGCGAGCAAAATCCGCAAACGTACCTTTCGGGTAGGCCGCCAGGTAGGATTTGTAGTCGGCCACCGTGTCACTGGACTTTGCTGCTTCCCAGATCAGCTTCTCACGTTCCCAATCGAGATTGGGCTGGGAAGTGGTCGCCGCCGCTGACACAGCCGCATTGGTGACGGCCTGGTCCGGAACTGTGGTTGTGGTCGTGCCCAGTGAAGCCACTTCCGTGCCTTCCGCCGAAGCGGTTGACTTGTTCAGGAACACTTCGCCGATCAGGGAAGCGTTCACCCACGGACGCTGGCGTTTTTCCGTTGCGTCATAGACGTCACCGGTCACCCGGGTCATGACTGTCTGAATAGACGCATTCGGCGTATCGATATGGCGGATAAGGGCAGAGGTGAAAGGAGAATTCTTGCCGTCGCCGTCAAGGGCTACATCGCCGGGGCTGGTTGCAAATGCAATCACGGAACCTTCGCCACCGGTTTCCTCAACCTTGATTTCCGCAAGTCCCGAACCGAGGTTTGCCGAACGGCTTGGGCCCATACGGCGCGCAAGCGTGCGTGCCAGCGGATTGTCGCGGCAGGCGTCCAGGAAAACCATCTGCACCTTCACGTCCTTGGACATCTGGCGCATGATGAAGTCGACCGAGATCGTTTCAAAATCGAGCGAGGTTTCGTCCTCGATCTTGGCGTCGATCGGGATCAGAAGGTTCTGACCGCCTACCTGCATGCCATGGCCGGCGTAGAACAGAACCGCGATCTCGGCCCCGTAGGCCTTCTTCGCGAAATCCAGCACGGACCGGCGCATGTCGTTATAAGTCTGGTCCTGACCCGCCACGACTTCAAAACCGAGGCTGCGCAATTTGGCGGCCATCAGTTCCGCGTCATTCGACGGGTTCGGAAGCGGTATCGTGTGTTCGTATGCGCCGTTGCCGATTACCAGGGCAACGCGCTTGGCGAGTGCCGGGGCAGTCCCTGCTATCAGTATTGCCAGCACGGCGATCATTCGTGTGAACATTTCCTGTCCTCTCGTAAGATCATTGTTGCCTGTCGGTTAATCCGATCATTATCTTGAGGCCTGTTTCCTCTTGTTTATAGAGCTAACCCCAGCGGCATTAAATGTTCTGTAATACGTGTCACAACTATTCGTTTTGGTGAAATTCGTCTTAAATGAAACGGAACCCTGCCAGGCCAATTAGCTCCACCGTCCAAATTCCGACGGCATTATATCAAGGTTTCCCGGCAGTTCCACGTTTCCTAACGTTACCCCTAATTTTTTTGTATCAAATACGTGTCAACACGGCAGTGCGCACTGCCTTGATGGCGAGACGGTGTTCTTTGTTGCGGAACCGCAGCAGTCGCACCGCGACAGACGTGACAGAGATCACGCTTTGTACCGGGCATGGTCTGGTAGAATGCCTTTGTTCAGGTGATGGCCGACTGGTCACGCATTCAGGAAATCGTGGAGGCAGTTCTTATGGCGGGTCGGTCCGATATTCACAGGCATATGAAAAAGGCGCATGTCGGCGTCTTTCAATCCGCCGCACGGCTTTACCACGTCGCAATTCTCGTCAGGCGAACCAATACCGCTTCGCTACAGCATATCGGTGAGGGCTATGCCGTCCCCAAGCCACTTGATTGCAAAGCCAAAACTGCAGATTTCGATGTTGTCCCTCGCGGCAGCCGGCTGCCGGAGGCCAGGAGAGGGTCTATTGCCGGGCTTGTCGTCGATCCGACGCTTTTCGGTGAACGGGCGTACAAGGATGGAAAATATCCCAAGGCACTGGCGGCCTGGCGGTCCTTTTCCAGCCAGTTGAGACCGGAAATGGCAACTTATGAACAGCAGAAGAACATAGCTTTCATTATCCCGAACAGTGGCCGCTATTTCGTGGAGCGCAATCCGGAAGATCCTTACTTCGGCTGCGTCAAGTTTTCACCGACCACGATCCTCAGGGAGGGGAAATGTGTCCATGGTGATTTCGATCTCTACGGAATTGTCGACATGGATGCACCGGACCGGATCATCAGGGTCAAGGAAAAGAGACTGGGGCAGATCCACGCCCGCTCGCCGAAATTCATGGACGTGCAAACCTTCGTCAACAGCCGGATCGGCGTGAACATGATCCTTCATGGCTCACAGGAGACCTACGCCACGGATCACGAGGACGATGACCTGGATGTGTTTTTTCCTAACGGACGCATCGAATATGCCGGGCCGACTGCAAACGATATCGCGAACTTCTACAGACGGGAATTTCCCGGAAGGGCGTTTTTCGGAATGGATGATCCGGCCCAGGAGATCGAAGGCCGTTTCGTTTCACCATCACGCGCATGAAACTTCAGGCGCGCGGCGCCTGATCATCATGGTCCAATTCTTGGGAAGAAATTGGCACGCCCAACGGGACTCGAACCCGTGTTTCCGCCGTGAAAGGGCGGCGTCCTAGACCGCTAGACGATGGGCGCGCGGTCGACGCGGCTGCGTCGTGGGGAGGCTTATAGGCGGGAATGGTCCTGCCCGCAAGAGCCTTTATTACAATTTTTTGCAGGCCCGATCCCTCGGGCCCGCACTTGTTGAAAACCTGCTGAAATCACCACTCGCCTGTATTGGGCATGGAGGCCCAGGGCTCTTTGATTTCAAGGGCTTCACCCTTCTGCAGCAATTCAAAGGAAATGTTGTCCGGCGAGCGGACAAACGCCATACGACCGTCGCGGGGAGGGCGGTTGATCGTTACGCCCTTGTTCTGCAGGCTTTCGCAGAATGCATAGATGTCATCGACCTCATAGGCCAGATGCCCGAAATTGCGCCCGCCCGTATACTCTTCCGGATCCCAGTTGAAGGTGAGTTCCAGGAGCGGCGCGGCACTGGCCTTGCCGGCTTCCAGATCGTCTGACCCGGCGAGGAAGACCAGAGTGAAGCGTCCCTTCTCGCTCTCGTGACGGCGAATTTCCGTCATGCCCATCTTGTTGCAATAAAAGTCCAGGGATTCTTCAATGTTGGTTACGCGAACCATCGTGTGCAGATAACGCATAGCTTGTCCTTTTCCTCCACCGAGGGATCTGATCGAAAGGTACCCGACTGGCTCATGACACTTATCACCAGCCTATCCGAAGCTCGAGACTTTCTGGCAAAAATTTACAAGGATGACCGCCTCAGAATTGTGGCGCTGACCGGAGCCGGAATTTCAACTGAATCGGGAATTCCGGATTTCCGGTCCCCTGGAGGGATATGGTCAAGACGCCAGCCGGTTCAATACCAGGACTTCATCTCATCGGAGGATGCCCGCCTGGAAGACTGGGACCGCCGCTTTGAAATGATGGACTTTTTTGAAAAATCCGAACCCAATGCGGCGCACGAGGCCCTCACGCTGCTCGCACAAGAAGACCGCCTGACATGCCTGATCACGCAGAACGTTGACGGCTTGCACCAGGCGGCTGACTTTCCGCAGGACCGGTTGATCGAGATCCACGGCAACTCGACATTCGCCACCTGCCTGGAGTGCGGACGGCGCGCCGGACTTGATGCGCAGCGGGCCGAGGTGGAGGCGGCGCGAAGCCCGCGCTGCGACGCTTGTGGCGGATTGTTGAAGGCGGCTGTCATCAGTTTCGGGCAACAGATGCCGGAGGCGAAACTTGAAAGAGCCGTCCAGGCAGCGCGGGAATGCGACCTGTTTCTGGTGCTCGGCTCGTCGCTGGTCGTTCATCCTGCTGCGCAATTGCCGGCGGTTGCGGTGCGCTCCGGCGCTGGCCTGGTGATTCTCAACGGGCAAGAAACGCCGCTCGATTCACTGGCCACTACTGTCATTCGCACACCATTGGCACAAACTTTTGCAAATTTTGGCGAAGAAAATGAGCAAAACCTGTAAATGGTCTGTGGTTAGTTTCACAATTTCGCTTCTCGCAATTAGTCGCAATGTTATCCTTTTATTAGGAATCGGGTGCGAGGTGAGTCGCAAATTGCCTTCGGCCTAATCATGCGGACCTAGAGACGGGACAAAATCGCTATGGGGGTCAAAACCGCACGGGAACCCCGCGCGCTCGAGTCGGTGGCAGATGATGTTGCCGTTGACGTATTCGAGATTGCCGGAACAATAAAGTGGTTCGACGTGGGCAAGGGCTACGGCTTTATCGTACCGGACGACGGTGACGGTGATATCCTGCTACACGTGACTTGCCTCCGGCGCGATGGTTACCAGACAGCTTATGAGGGCGCCCGGGTCGTTTGTGAGGTTCTGGACAGACCCCGCGGTCTGCAGGCATTCCGCATCCTGTCTATGGACGAGACCACGGCGACACACCCCTCGCAATTGCCGCCATCCAGGACCCATGTTCAGGTCGTGCCCGAAGGCGGGTTCGAAAAGGCGACCGTCAAGTGGTTCAACCGGGTCAAGGGCTTCGGTTTCCTCACCCAGGGCGAGGGCACGGAAGATATCTTCATTCACATGGAAACCCTGCGCCGGTTCGGCATCACAGAATTGCGTCCGGGCCAGGATGTCCAGGTGCGTTTTGGTGAAGGTCCGAAGGGACGCATGGCCGCTGAAATCCGGCCGATGGGAACGGGAACACACATTCCCGCATCGCACTGATCTCACCAGAAAATTTATTCCGTACCTCCCGGCCGGACTTGTTTCGGCCTTTTTGTTTGTCGAACCTGTCGCGCGGTTGTATTTCCGGTGGGTGGTTGGCAGATCGCGTTCACGTGCGTTGATCGGCAAGAGGCAGGATGCTTCTTTGATGTCGTCCCGTTACCGGATTTGGAAAGGGTGTCCCTTTGCTTCAGGCTTTTGCGCGTTTGTTCTTGATTGTTGTTCTCGTCATCGGTCCGTCGGTCACCGCTCTTGCACAAGATGAGCCTCAACAGCTGCGCCAGGAGGAACTCACCGTCCGTTCCGGTGACACCGAACACCGGTTCCTTGTAGAGATTGCCGCCACTGACCGCGAACGCTCCCGTGGCCTGATGTTTCGGGAAGAGATGGCGGCCGACCACGGCATGCTGTTCATTTTCGACAGCGAGGGCGAGCGCTATTTCTGGATGAAGAACACGCCGCTTCCCCTCGACATTATCTATATAGGCGCAAACGGCGCGATCGTCAGCATTGCAGCCAACACGGTACCCTTTTCCGAAAAGGTCGTTCCCTCGGGCGACCCGGCAAAGTATGTCCTGGAACTCAACGCTGGAACAGCGGCAAAACTCGGCCTGGATGTCGGCAATGAGGTTTCCAGTCCGTCGATGATCATCGAGTGATTTCAAAACCGCTCGATTATGGAACTGTTCACAAGTCTCTGGAAATCACGGTTTTCGTCTCTTGACGCCGACGGCGAACGCGGATACACCCCGACAAATCAACGGATCGGGGTATAGCGCAGCCTGGTAGCGCATCTGGTTTGGGACCAGAGGGTCGCAAGTTCGAATCTTGCTGCCCCGACCATTTTTCCCAATGACTTTCTGACTTTTGCCATCGAGACAGTGTCTTGAGGCGGTTGATTCTGCGCATCGTCCTGAAGCTGCGCCAGGCTCTGACCGGCAAACGTCGATGGAGTTCCCGCGAGAGACACTGGTATCAACCCGTGTTGGCAAAGCGGCCCCGTGCGGAAAGAGTTACCACCGTCCGACTTGCAGGAACGCCGCGACAATCTAATTCTTCTCGAGCCATTTGTTACTGAAACGCGCACTTGTCAATCGAAAGTCTCAGTTTTCACCTCACGCACCAGCCTGTAGCCACACCTTCCTGACAACGCGGCGTTAGTTTGAATTTCAACCGGAAATCGAACAAATTCGGTTGCACGTGACTTGGTACTATTGCAAAGGTTTGGTTAACCTTATCAGGGGTTGCCGTATGGCAGTCCTGACCGGTAACCTTGCCTCGAGGCGAGGGACGGTTGCGGTTGAGCGAAGGGAATGGGGCAAGGTGGACAGAAGTGATTCTGATCTCTCCGGGCGCGTCGATAGAGTGCCCGGCGATAGGGGACCGGCTGCGCAGGTGGACGGGGCAGAAATGCCGCGTGTGTCCGGCAGTGCTCCGGCGAGGGAGAGGCAAAACTCGGGCCGCATGGGGGTCCGGTTGGCGGATGGGTCCGAGGCGGACTACCGGGCCGCGCACTATCTTGCCCGCGAAACGCACTAGAATGCTATTTCCTGCGACATTGTGCTATCTAGTATCTTGAGAGCGATGTTGTAATTGGGTGGAAAATTGATTGTGTTTTATGTATTTAATTTTTTTCTCGCGCTCTTTATTTCAGTTGTTTTGGCCTTTCTTTCGTTCGAATACTTGCCAAGCGAATTAAAGTTACTGGCAGGTGGGCTTGTGTTGATTGTTGGCGGCTTGGCAGCGTTGTGGAACCTTTATCTTCTTGTTTCCCACTTGGTTACGGGGCGCAAGTAGTCGCCAAATTACTGGAGTATTCATCGCGATGACAAGGTCAATTTATGGTTCAGAAATAACTGATTATAAATTTGAGAGCGCAGATTTTCGTGTCAAGTTCAAAACGGAGTACGTTTCGCCATGGGCTTTTACAGCAATACTTGATGGAATAAAAGGTTACATACCTGGCGGTGACATGGAAGTTACTGCCGAGTTTGGAAGGAAAGCTTACAAAGGCGAATTTTCCGGAAGTATCAATTTTCATGCTTTGCGTATCCGCATTCACAATTTTCGTTCTGAATTTGATTGTGGCGATTAAGTCGGCGTTTCAAGCACGTTGACCGTTAAGTGGGCTGTAAAAACAGGTAGAGGGCGAGTTTTGAGAGCCTGGCAAGACGGCAGTTCCGCACGGCAGGCGGCGGCACGATTTGGGGTGAGTGCTTCCAGTGCAATCCGTTGGATTGCGCGTGCCGGACAGGGCGAGACGGCGCCCCGCAAAACAGGACGCAAGACAACTTCCCGGCTTGATCCGCACGAAGAGTTCATCGTCGCCCGATCGAGGACAAGAAGGACATCACGCTTGATGAGATGGTTGTCCGGTTGGCTGAAGAGCGCGACATAAAGATCGGCCGGAGCATGTTGAGCAAATGGCTGCGCTCGCGCGGGTTCACATACAAAAAAAAGACCGCACACGCATTGGAGCAAGAGCGCCCAGGCCTGATGATGCAGCGTCAGGCCTGGTTCGACAGTCAGCTTGATCCTGATCCGGCTAAACTCGTCTTCATAGACGAGACCGGCCTGAATACGAAGATGGCGCGGCTGCGCGGACGGTCCCTGAAGGGAGAGCGTTGCCGGGCAGGCGTTCCCCATGGGCACTGGAAAACGACAACCTTCACCGGAGCCTTGCGCCTGACCGGCATGACGGCTCCGATGGTGCTGGAGGGTGCCATGAACGGCGCCGCTTTCCTGGCATATGTCGAGCAGGCTCTCGTGCCTACTCTCTCACCCGGCGACATCGTCGTGATGGACAACCTGCCAGCCCACAAGGCGGCCGGTGTCCGGGAGGCCATTGAATGCGCGGATGCTGAGTTGCGCTATCTGCCGCCCTACAGTCCCGACTTTAACCCGATCGAGATGGCGTTTTCGAAGCTTAAGGCGCTGTTGCGTGCAAAGGCGGAGCGCACTGTCGATGCCCTGTGGAGCTCTGTTGGCGATCTCATCGCCCAGTTCAAACCACAAGAATGCGCAAACTATTTTGCCGCCGCGGGATATGAACCATCATAAAGTGGATGAGCTTTAGGTGTGGTTTCGAATGTTGTTGTTCAAATTTAGTAGATAAACATAGGTTGGAGTGGAATTACTTGAGTGCGAAAATTCGAAACTGGAGCGTTTTGGATACCATGCTTGATATCCGGATTTTTTTGTTTCGATGGCGCATGAGGTCTAAAAAATCTAATTTTACTTGAGGGTATTTGTACAACGCAGCGTTAAAGGGGCATTATTGATGATTCGCCGAAGAAAAAATGCACTTTTGTATTTGTTGACTGTTTTGTATTTGGTTCAAGAAACGAATTCGGTCGAGAGTTCTGATAATTTCGAAGAGTTGAGTAAGTCGATTGAAGAGTCAATATTCACCTATGGAAACGCAAAATATACAGTCAAGATAAATCAGTGTTTAATTAAAGTCATACAGCAAAATTCTTCCTGTAAGCATCCAGAAGCTGTATTTAGGGTGGAGCAAAGTATTTTTTTAGAAGAAATCAAACGTGTAGAGTTATATGGAAGTAATAGCGCGAGTAAGAGTATTTCTTTTTTTAAGCGCGCGCAATTAAGTAATTCAAAAACCCAATACATAAAATGCAATGGTGTTCAGGTCGTTTCTTATGATGAGTTAGAACTATCGCTTCTAATGAAGGGTGATTTAGAACCCACTATCCTAACAAAGATTGATGAAATTAGGAAAGATTGCGCTAAATGACGGAAAGTAAATACTCTTCCCTTCTTAGGCTTCGGACCCATAAAACGGCAGTGCAAATCAGTGGAAGCCTGATTCAAGCTCCTGAACAGGAGTTTGACGATGTCCGATGGGTATTGCTGTCTTACCAACGAGCAGTTTTCAAAGTTGCAGTCGCTTTTGCCGACCGACACGCGAGGCAAGGCCCGTGTCGATGATCAGCGGGATCATTCATGTCCTGAAGTCAGGCGGCCGCTGGTTCGATGCACCAGATGTCTATGGGCCGAGGAAAACCATCTACAATCGCTTCGTCCGCTGGTCCGAGAAAGGTGTCTGGACGGGTATCTTCGATACGCTGTCCCAAACCGGCGGCCCACGCTGGAAGTGATGATCGTCTCTCGGTGATACTTGCGTCACCTGCCGGCCTACGGACAGTACAGCCGTTCGGGCGCACCGGGGGTTGCTCATGGCGGCTAATGGGGCTCAAACCCACGCCCAGGGCAGAGCTCGTGGTGGTCCGGGAACCAAAATCCACGCTCTGAGCGATAACAGGGGCAGACCCATCGCCTTCCACCTCACCGGAGCCAATGTCCCGGGCTTCACTGGAGCAGAGGCACTCTTGCCGCTCGTTCCTGAAAACGGCGTTCCGCATGGCAACAAAGGCTACGACAGTGATCGTATCCGCCGGACAGTAGAGGCGCGTGGATCTCTACCCAACATCCCGTCGAGAAAAATTCGTAGATGGAAAAACTGGTTCTCACCACACCATTACAAGGGCAGAAACGTCATTGAGAGAATGTTCGGCAGGCTCAAGGAGTTCCGCAGGATCGCTACGCGATACGACCGAAACGCCAGAAACTTTCTATCAGCACTCTGCTTCGCCGCAACCGTCTGCTACTGGCTATGAGCCTGAAGCCTAGCGTGACACTTAATAAAAGTGTTTAACTTCATTAGAGGGAGCAGTGTATCGTGGGGATTCTAGTTTGAAAGAAGCGAAAAAGGTTATCTTTATTTATTTGGGTGAGCAATTGGCCTTCATTTTACTGGAGGCATTTGCGCTTTCGTGGATTATTTGTAAGAATTACATTGACGTGTGTCTCGACATGTTGATAAAATGGTTGGATTGCTAATTGTTGTTGTTGTTTATCTATTTATTCAGCTAATTATTAAATTTCAAAAAGAGGAAAAACAAAAAATGACATCGAAGAGCACCAGCTAGTGGTGTTGTCATGGCGGAGTTGCAATGAATTATTCAACTGGATGGTCTCCAACCGGTAGTTTCATTGTTGATCCAAATCATCATAAGTTAAGGTCAATTCTCTGATGAAGGTGGTCAGAAAACAGTGGTAGGAAAGAATAGAAAGATCATCTAATTGTGCAAGTCTTAACACGTGGCAAGATTGGCGTTAATTCAGACTTGTTCGGAGATTGAATCTGGCGTCGACAGCGTTCCGAAGTTTTGCCCCCGAAATACTTGGAAGAAAAAGTTTTAAGAAAAGAAACTTCAAAATGACAAAAAAGATCTGTATTTTCTGTTCTTGCATATTTGCTTTTTCTCTGGCCTCTATATTTTTGATTGGATTTAGTTTCGGTGGGCAACCGGTAATTCCGTCAATTGTAAAATTTGTTTTTAATACATGCGTGGTGGCTGTTTTTATAACATTTTTCCCTGGACCGGGAAGCTTTCTGTTGTCTCAAGTGTACGTGACTTCCTTAAAAAAAGATTCGATTTATTCAAAATCAGCAAAAAGTAGTCCAATATATTGGGTTGTTTGGCGAGAATACAAGGATTGACGAAAAATTCAAAGTATTAAAGAAACATAGTCTGATATATGATTTCGATTCTGGACAGGTGGCATTTACGTCGGCTTCGGAAGATCTGGAATTTCTGTTGGTGTATTTCACCAGGTTTCTGCCGGCACTGTGGTTTAGAGACGGTAGCGGGGAATTCTTTTGAATTTCTCTAGGCTACTGCCGAGTTCACTTAGTCTGAGCGTTCGAAGATTTGGTTGCTAAACTTGGCACTTGTGTGCGAATAAACTCTTGTTTGAGAGAAAGATAAAATGAAGAAATCTGCTCCATCCGTCTTCAAAACTATCTTTGCTCTGCCGCACAGCAGATTATCGGGTCAGTTATTTTGAATTCGAGCAAGGGGCAACGATAAATGCATTGAGTTGTAGTCAATATGGTGCAAAGGCATTGAGTAAAACAGAGTGGCCAAAATGAATTGTAAGTATAAAATATTCAACTCTAGAAGATTTTTAATAATTTTCACTATATCAGCATTGTCTTTATTATGTATTCCTTTTGCTGAAATAGAAGCTGCGGAAAGCTTATGCGAAGGCGGAGAAACAGTGGTTGTTCCACAAGTCCGAAGTGGAGTCGATCAAATTTATCAGGGAAGATATCGAGAATTTCTGTTAGGTGTCGAAGACAATTTCCCTATTCCGGCCGAGAAAAGGCAAGCATTTCTAAGTCCTCTCGAGAAATATTTTCCAAAGGGATTTCAAGCTTGTAGATATCTTGGAAAAATGAGCGATCTAACTTAATTTCAGATTTTATTGTTCAATACTATTCACCTGAAGGTAGCGTATATTTGTATATGATTTCCCTACAGACAACGGCAGGCATAAGAGGTGGCGTTATGCAATTTCATATCTCGACAGATTTCGCAGAAATTTTTGATCTATGGAAGTAATTTACAGGATATTTTGTTTAGGTCCTCAAACGGCCCCCGCGACCGGACGTTATCATTCCTGAACGCAAACCTTGCAGTTTATTGACACCCGTTTCAGCAGTGCGGACGAAGCTTTCATGCAGTCTCAAGTTGAAACTTGAGGAACCTGGCGCCATCGTATTCGATCTCCCCGAGAAATTTCGCTCCAATCCTTTTGAGTGCACCCAGGTTCTTTCGAGATGGTGGCAAGAGAAATGTTACAAAGGGGATGCGCTCGTCGGCAATCGCATATTCCAGCGCCTTTCTCGAAATGCGTGTTCCGAGACCAAAGGCATCGGGTCGCAAAACCAGTCCGAAGTCCCACTCGTCGCCTTCTTTTTGAAAACCACCCCACCCGACATACCGGCCATCGGACAAGATCGCCCAGTGACCGAGCCCATCACGATTCCAGCATTCTTCCTTTTGGGCAACGAATTTCCTCACAGCCGCGTCGTCCCATGCAAATGTCAAAAGCGGCATGTGTTCCGCGACCCTGGGGTCAGACATGTGAGCCGCAATCTCGGCTGGCTCAATTTCCGACAATCGGGCAAAAGCGATATTATGTTTCAAGTTGGCATCCACTCGCACTCTTGAGGTGTCTATCCTGATGATTCCGTTCCAGACAGGACAGGAACGCTATTTTATGCGTTTTCAATCCACTTGAGTCTCGCATAAAGGCTCCCGATTTCGCTGTCACGGCATCTAGGTCGGCGTTTGGGATCAGCAACGGGTTGTTGCTGTGCTTAATTCGGGGTCGGCTCTCGACAATGCAATGATTTCGTTTGAATAACCTGTCTTCCTGAAAGAAACTCGGAGCATGATTGCCTATGTCACAGTTGGTGCGATGGGGTTTTATGGCGGGAGATACGTTCGGTGAAATTCCTTGAGGGTTGAGTTTTGTCGCCAGGCGGGTGAAGAGCGGAACTTCACCGTTACGGGTTCAAACTTCAGCATTGCGGACAAAGCCGCCTTTCAGCTGCGGTTGGCACACAGCTCGATGTTCACGCACCATTGGTTGTCAATTTGTGTTAGGGTTCAACGTGTTTAAACAATCGTTTTTCACAATAGAGGCTCGCGATGGACTTTTCCGGACAGTTTACCGAGCGCATACAGGATGAGACAGACACAATCCAAGGTATCGTGGATTCGGTCCCAAAATCGATCAGGTCCTATACCAATCGAATTGGAGTGAAGGAATTCTGGCCCGAGTTGAAGAAGGCGGGGATCAATCGACCGACCAATCTGCCATTCGGCTACAGGCTCTTTGATGTGTTGCCGTATGGAGACACCCCCGTCATAGACCTTCGACCTGAATCGGAAGACATGTTCATCTCCCGAACTGGAATGACTTTCGGTGGAATCAGACCGTTCGTCAAAGCAGGCTTGGTCATCCCAGTGCTGTATGGATCCGACCCGAAAGAATGGACCGATGTACAGCTAACCGGGAGCAGACGAAGCGATTTAGATGACCTAATTGCTCGCTCTTACTTCCACAAAGCAAGGATCAATGCCTTTTTGAGGTCAAAAGTCGATCGATTTGACGTAATGCAAGCGGAAGTTTTCGAGGATTTATTGAGGTTCGAAGGATTGCCAGCTGTTGTCCGAAAGGGAACAGCATTTGAGGCAGTGCCATTTTCGCGAGGGAACGCAGCCCAGTTAGCAAGCAATATTTCATACTTCAACGCATTCGATCCAATCATCTATCAAAATACTATGGATCGACTTGAGGCTATTAAGTCGGATACGGAAAAACTCCCTGAGTTCCTAAAATTCGTGAGCTTTACCAAATGGCTAGCCTTTTCGGAGATAACCGCCTCCCTTGGAGGCATTTTCGCGTTTGCCCCAATGGAAGAAACCGTCGACGCAACAGCGCCGCGAGGTGGTGATGTGAAATCGAGTGCTGCACCCAAGCTCTCACCAAATGACAAGGAGATGTGGGAATGGGTTTTTCGGAGGATTACTGGCGCTTTCGAAGTGGAGACCTTTCAGGATCGAGATGCGAACGCTTTGATCGAATTCTTGTCGAACAACGAAACGAAACTCCTCAAAAACAAAATCAACGCGGGAATTGAGAGTCTGTACGCCATACTACAGGAGCAGGAAAAGATCTCTACCAAAGAGGGCATCTCCGTATTGGTAGAAAACATTGAAGAACTTGTACAAGAGTACAGAGAGCGGGCAAAGCAAGTGAACAGGTTGATCGACAATTTCGATCGGGGGTCAGATCATGCCCGCTACTCGGTTATGGGGCTTGATATGTTACCATTGCTCGAAACAGTCAGCGGATACTTCACTACACCTGCGGCAGTGATCGGAATCGTCAAATACGTCGCTAAAAGCTTTATGGGAGGACCGGTTGAAAGGGTGAAATCCCATGTGATCGCTCACAAACTCAAGAGCCCTAACGCGCTTCGTATGCTCAAGTTTGACGATGCGTTGAAGCGACGGGGCAGGCTATAGCTAGCTTTTTCATCGATGATCTGTCGAAACCAAGGATGTTTCAAGTCTTCACGTTGGGCTCGTTCCAGTTATTCGACGCTATCGGCACCAATGATCTTGGAGGGCCGAACTGTTCATTGTACTACTTACGTATCCCAACAAACGTAAACTGGGTGTCTGAGCGTCTTTGTTCGCCAGATTGCACCAAAAATCAAAGCATTTAGCCCGCACAATGCTGATCAGCCCCACTTGAGTGGTCCGTTTTGATTGTTAGTGCATGACTGGGCTGCGGTCCATCTGGATGATGGTCTCCGGTGCCGGTGGTCGGTATCCCAAGGCGCTGTGTGGACGCTTGGTATTGTAGTGTTTCCTCCATTGTTCAATCAGGATTTGCGCTTCCTTCAGGCTGTAGAAGGTTTCTCCGTCAAGCAGTTCATCTCGGAAACGGGCGTTGAAGCTCTCGCAGTATCCGTTTTCCCATGGCGAACCAGGTTCGATGTACGCGGTCTTGGCACCCACAGCGTTGATCCAGTCCCTGACGGCTTGAGCAACGAATTCCGGCCCGTTGTCCGATCTGATGTAGGCTGGGACAGCCCGAAGA
>NZ_CXWE01000005.1 GCF_001404515.1 Roseibium album | reverse complement strand
AAATCCTCCTCTATCCGTTAAGCCGAATTTGTCTCATTGGCGCTGAACCCGGACACTGAAACGGTGGCTGAACGCTTAGTTCATCCGCTCCGTGCGTGATACTTGATTAACTTGGATCGTCTTGGCTGAAATTGGTAGCGGAGGAGGGACTTGAACCCCCGACACGCGGATTATGATTCCGCTGCTCTAACCACCTGAGCTACTCCGCCATCACGCGCCTGCCGAAGGTTGGGCCTGCGCAACGTGGGGTGCTTATAGTGAGGCTGTGGGCAGGCGTCAAGAATAGAATCCGCGCCTGCGGGCAATCTTTTCCGTTTGACTTCAAGCTGCGGAAACCGGGGCTTCTGCTTGTGGAAAATCAACGGTCCATGCACCGGATTGTTCGGTCTTGTGGATCCAGCCGCCACCCAGAACCCGTGCGGTTTCATCGTCGCTGTCGAAGAAGACACAGGCCTGGCCGGGGGCAACACCGGTTTCGCCATTGGCGAGATCGACGAAGCCCTTGCCATTCAAAATACGCAACGTTGCCGGGGCCGGCGGACGTGTCGAGCGGACCTTGGCGAAAAGCTCGATTTCGTCTCCCTCGTCAAGGGGCTGATCGCCGATCCAGTTCATTTCCCGCAGCAGGATTGTCCTGGTCGCAAGTGCCGCGCGCGGGCCAACGATCACGCGCCGCTGGTCCGCGTCCAGTCGCACCACATACAGCGGTTCGCCGGTTGCGACACCGATGCCACGGCGCTGTCCGATCGTGAAGTGGATGATGCCGTCATGATTTCCCAGAACGCGTCCGTCCATATGCACGATTTCGCCCGGCTCGGCCGCGTTGGGACGCAGCTTGCGAATGACTTCGGCATAATCGCCATTGGGAACAAAGCAGATGTCCTGACTGTCCGGCTTGTTGGCGACCGACAGCCCGAACTCCGCCGCCAGTTCGCGTACCTTGACCTTGGGCATGCCACCAAGCGGGAAGCGAATGAAGTCGAGCTGTTCCTGTGTTGTGGCAAAGAGGAAATAGCTCTGGTCACGATCGAGGTCGGCAGGCCGGTAGAGCGCGCGCTTGTTGCCCATCTGGGCGGACCGGACATAGTGGCCGGTTGCCAGGGCATCGGCGCCGAGGTCCCTGGCGGTTTTCAGAAGGTCGGTGAACTTGACCGTCTGATTGCACGAAACACAAGGTATGGGCGTTTCACCGGCAATGTAGCTGTCCGCGAACCGGTCCATGACCTGTTCCTTGAAACGGCTTTCGTAGTCCAGCACATAGTGCGGAATGCCGATCTTTTCGGCAGCCCGCCGAGCGTCGTGAATGTCGACGCCAGCGCAACAGGACTTTGCCTTGGCAACGGCGGCGCCGTGGTCGTAAAGCTGCAAAGTGACGCCGAGGACATCATAGCCTTGCGCCTTCATCAGTGCGGCAACCACCGAACTGTCGACGCCTCCGGACATGGCGACGACAACACGCGTGTCTTCCGGGCGACCGGGTAGATCGAGACAGTTTCGCATTTTTCAACACTTCCAGAAGTCGTTTCCGCTTTGGTGGCAGGCCTTGTCAAGGCTCGGCTCTTTGCGCATGTCTCAAAAGCAGCGCACCCTCACGGGCGTTTCAAATTTGGCGGCACTATACAGATATGTCCCTGGGAAGCCAATTGCTGTGAAAGCGGAGCAGGCATGCTTTGCCCGACCGGCAAAGCTTGCCGCCCAAAAGGCGTTTCAACAGCGACCTTGTTTTTATGAAATCTAGTTAAATCAATACTTTAAGACAGTTCACAAAACTGGCCCGATGCTTGCTTTCATATTGGCGACGTATTGTGCCCTGCATGTGGGCGAAGATTTCGGGGGCGAATTTGCTGCCATTTGGATTACTTACCGGTGTGCCGACCGGGTCTGCTGCTGCGGGAGCACTTGGTTTGCCTGGCATGGTCAAGGCAGACGGCGACCTTGCGGGCAAATCCGGATTTGAAACGGAGCTCGGCGCATTTGCTGAAAAAATTGCCGGCGAGGAAGGGGCGGGAGCTGAAAACGCTGAAATCGTTTCGGGCTCGTTTGCAGTGCCCCTTGAAGTCGATATTCAGCAGGTCAAACCGAATATAGGCATAGTGCCTGGTGGCAATGGCCAATCGGACTTGCCGGCAGTCCCTGCAGGACCTGCAGATGATATTGCTGCCGTGGATGATCTGGTTGCGGTGCCTGCTGCTGCTTCCGGCACTGTTTCAGGAGCGGTCAGGCAGGCAGGTGCTGCCCCGGTTGCGGGAGGCGCGGCGGCCGCCAATGTTGCTGCTCTCGCCGGCGAGGCAGTTCCCGCTGCCGGTGTTGCTCCGAGAAGCACGACTGTTCCCACTGTCAAGGCCGCTGGTACACCTGCTTCAGACCAGCTCTTCAAGAACGTGTCTCAACCGGCGGCAAATGCTGTGGTTTCGCCTCAAAGTGCGGCTCAGTCCGCCGACCCGATTGGTGGGCGGGCACCGGCTGATGCGGCAGTGCAGACCGTTGTCTCAAGTCGTGTCGAGGATGAGGTTGAAAGCGAATTTAGAAGAAACCGTTCCGAATTGCCCACCCAGTCTGCGAGAGTTTCTCTGCCGGCGGTCCCGTCTCAGGGTGCTGCGACGGTTCCCGAATTGTCTGCAGAGCCTGTGAAGACGGCGTCCGTACAAGCTCCGCTCTTCGAGGGAGCTTCCGAGGAGGTCTCCCGGCACGTCGCCGGACCGAGTGCATCGGCAAGGGCGCCTTTGGCGGAGACGGACGGCGAAACCGCCGTGCAGTCCAAGCCTGTCATGACCGAAAATGCCGCGGTCCCGCCCGTAAAGCAGGTCGTGCGCCGTTGGCAAAGTGAATTGCCGAGCGAATTGCGTGCTCCTGCTTTGACGCCTGTTCAGTCCGTTGCCCCGACCCGGCAGGAGGTTTCTTCGACGGTCCCCGTTTCCGCCGAAACCGGCGCTCTTGCCAGTTCCGCCTCGCAGGCACAAGCCGCCAGGGCCATTTCACCGGCATCGGCCGGGATCGACGTTTCTGACGGGGTTGCAAAGGGACCTGTTCCGGCTATCAACAAGACCGTCAATGACAGCGAAAACGGTTCGGAGACCGGGGTCGTCAAGGTTGCTGCGGCTCCGGCCGTATCCGAAACTGCTGAAAAGCCGGTTTCCGGCCCTCCGCAAGTCCAGGTGGTGTCGCAACCCTCGGGCATCGCTGCCGTGCCGAAGGTGCCAGCACAGGGGCAGCCTGAATCCGTTCCGGCATTTGAAGAAGCTGCCGCCGACCCGGTTCTGCCGGAAGAGGATGCCGCAAGCAAGGATGTCAAACCGGCTCACATTGGCGTGGGTACTGAAAGAGCTGCCGAAAGCAGCAACCGTCCCGCAGGAACGGAGGCAACTGGCAAGGTTGCGGCGAGTGGGGTGGATCCCAGACCTGCCGGCGGCACTCCGGTTGCCGCGGCATTCCTTGCATCCCAGTTCGCCGCCGAGGAGTTTCAGCCTGGCGGTCAGCCACTGGATGCGAGCCTTGGTACCGAGTTCGGTGCTACGGTGCGTGGCGGTGATGGAATGGGTGCCATGAGGACAGAAAGCCTGCAGGTGCCGACGCAGGCGCAAGCAGGTCAGGTCGCGACACAGGTTGCTGCCGAGATCGCGCGAAATCTCAAGAATGGGCAGACCCGCTTCCAGATGCGCTTCGACCCGCCGGAACTGGGCCGTGTTGAAGTCAATATGAGGGTCGGCGCGGACGGCGGTGTCCATGCACATCTGATCGTGGAGCGCCCGGAGACACTGGACATGTTCCTTCGCGACCAACGTGGTCTGGAACGTGCGCTTGAGGCGGCTGGATTGAATGCAGATTCTGAAAACCTGCAATTCTCCCTGAAACAGGATGGCAGCCGTGATTTTGCCTCAGATGACGGCCAGTCCGACCAGTCCGCTGAAACGGATCAGGGTCAGGAAGAGGCTGAACCTGAGGATACCGAAGACATTGTCCGGTTGACGCTCGCGTCTCGGCCGGGCGGACTTGATCTGAAGATTTGAGAACGAGGATGGCTTGCCATCCGGGGAGTTAAGGCGTGACGACAGTATCTTCCAGCACGACTACGGCGGCGCAAAGCAGCAGTACGGCCAGCCAGTCCGGCCTCATGGCGAATTACGAACTGTTTCTGAGCATCCTGACCACCCAGATCCAGAACCAGGACCCGCTGGACCCGATGGATTCTGCTGAATATACAAATCAGCTGGTCCAGTATTCCAATGTCGAGCAATCAATCCAGCAAAACAAGAACCTGGAGCAGATCCTTGCCTCGCTCAGCAGCACCATGAGCATGAGCTATGTCAGCTACATTGGAAACGAGGTGGTTGCGGACGCGTCTACCACTACGCTTTCCGGTAGCCAGGCAAGCTGGGATTATGAACTCGGCGGCAGCGCAACGGGAACATACGAGATCTACAATTCCAGCGGCTTGATGGTCTATCGGGGAGACGCGGACCTGCAGGCCGGAAAGGGAACCATCTCCTGGAACGGGCAGTTGACCGCCGGTGGCAAGGCTGCGGACGGACTTTATACAATTGCCTTTGACGTAAAAGACGCCGACGGCAATCGTGAAAACGTGCTCATCGAAACAAAAGGTGTCGTGGACAGCGTTGACCTTTCCGGGAATGAGGTGATCCTGAATGTCGGTGGGCAGAAGATCCCGGTCTCGTCCGTCACCTCCGTTTCCGCACCGAGCTAGAGCTGGTCCTATTCCATCAAGTGCGCCCGCAGTCTCAATGCTGTTCCGGGACAAGAAAGGCCTGCAATTCGGGCCTGATGGCTGCAATTCCAATCAAAAAGTCGATGCAATTGCCCGCCGTTGAGGAAAAACGGCGCGGTTTTGTGCTTTGAGCCGGTTTTTTCGGGCGGTTCTGCAATGGGTGAAGCCGTGCGCGGTTTCGCGTTTCATCGTTTTGCCTTGCAATTTGCGCGAGGCAGTAATCATGGTTAACAAAATCATCTATTAACGTTAAAACTCTTAGTGGTTATCTTTGCAAGTTCCTAAATATCATTCACTAAATTTCGATTTTATAGTTAATAAAAACACAACTTTGCTTTAGTCGTTTGTTAAGCGTCGTCTAGTAGTCTCCTCTCACCTTGGTCATGGTTTAGTGTGAGAGTACAATGACCGAACAAATTCGTTCGCGTGTAAAATATGTCATCGGCCCGGATGGTAGTCCGCTTACTATTGCAGACCTACCTCCTACATCCACAAAGCGATGGGTTATCCGTCGCAAGGCTGAAGTTGTTGCCGCTGTTCGCGGCGGCCTGCTGTCGCTGGAAGAGGCGTGCCAGAGATACACTTTGACAGTTGAGGAGTTCCTCTCCTGGCAGAGTTCAATCGAAAAACATGGACTGGCCGGGCTTAGGGCCACGCGCATACAGCAATACAGAGGCTGAACTCTAGTCGAAAACTGTAAACAGGCGTATTCCTGAATGCGCCCGAAAAGGCCGGCACTGCCGGCCTTTTTATTTGTGTGATTTGATCTGAAAACTTATCCAAAAATTAATGAGCTAGGCAGTTTTTCCCCACTTCACTTGCGTTTTGCAATCCGGAAAATCGCAGAAAACAGCCGTTCCGTATAATTCTCAACCAAACCGTTAACCAGTTGTTAACCCTCTGGGCGGCAAATTTTGCCCATCGAGGGTGTGGCGTGTCTGGCCGACTCCAATAATAAACGGCTTAGACATGCTTCTGATGCGGGCGGGCATACGTGAACGGATTAATTGATTTCATAAAAACGCTTGGGCCGGCACGTATCGCGGCGATGGGTGCTGTTGCCGCAATTCTGGTTGGCGTTTTCGCATTCATCATTCTTCGCGTTACGTCCCCGCAGATGACGACGCTCTACAACGAATTGACCCTGGAGGACTCGGCGGCGATCGTGACGCAGCTCGAGAGCCAGGGTGTCCAGTTTCAACTTGCGCGCCAGGGTGCATCCATTCTTGTTGCCAAGGAGCAGGTAGCCATGCTCCGGATGCAGCTCGCGGCCGAAGGATTGCCGACGGGCGGTTCGATTGGCTATGAAATCTTTGACCGGAGCGACACACTGGGAGCTACCAGTTTCGTTCAGAACATCAACCATTTGCGGGCAATGGAGGGCGAGCTTTCACGGACGATCGGTTCGCTCGACAGGATCCGGAATGCTCGCGTGCATCTGGTTGTGCCCGAGCGTCAATTGTTTCAACGGGATCGCCGCCCGCCGTCGGCGTCGATTGTCCTGAATGTACGCGGGGCGCTTGGCCCGGGCGAAATCCGTGCAGTTCAACACCTCGTGGCGACAGCGGTTGACGGGCTGGATCCGGACCGGGTGTCGATCGTGGACGAAAGCGGCCGGTTGCTGGCGTCCGGAGCGGGCGGTGATGAAGATGGCATGATTTCAAGCTCGCTGCAGGAGCGTACGACCGCCATTGAGGGCCGGTTGCGCAATCAGGTCGAGGAGATCCTGAATTCCGTTGTCGGGCCCGGGCGGGCGCGTGTCCGCGTGAATGCAGAAGTCGACTTCAACCGTCTGACGGAAACAACCGAAACATTCGATCCGGAAGGTCAGGTCGTCCGTTCCACGCAGACAAAGGAAGAAGCGACATCGTCGGTAAGCAGGAATGGACAGGTAACCGTCGGCAACGAGCTTCCCAATGCGCAGGCGCAGGAAGGTGAAGAAGGCCGCGATACGGCGTCACTGACTGAGGAAGTCGTCAACTACGAGATTTCGCGGTCGACGCGGACGGAAGTCGTGGAAGCCGGTCAGGTCAGGCGATTGTCGGTGGCGGTGCTTGTCGACGGTACCTATCAGCCCGATGGCGACGGCGCCCCGGTCTACACGCCCCGTTCACAGGAAACACTCGACCGGATTGCTGTTCTGGTCCGTTCCGCTGTCGGTTTCGACCAGAACAGGGGCGATCTCGTGGAGGTCGTCAACCTGCAATTCGCACTGCCGCCACAGGACGATCTGATGGCGGACAGCAACGGACTGTTCGACTTCACACGTGACGACATCATCCGATTTGCCGAGCTGGGGGTTCTCTTCCTGATCACAATCCTGCTGTTGCTTTTCGTCGTCCGTCCGCTGTTGCGCCGGATCGTGACGCCTGAAGAAAAACAACCGCAAGAACTGATGATCGGCCCGGATGGCACTCTGGTGGTTGAAACGGAAGTGCCCAAGGAAGAAGACGAGGAAGATGAATTCGTGATCGAGTGGCTCGAGCAGGCGCGGCAGGAAGGCGCAATGCAGGCAAGTTCGATCTCGAAAGTTGGCGACATGATCAAGGACCATCCGACCGAAGCGGTGACAATCGTCCGCGGCTGGCTGGATGAGCAGGCAGCCTGATGTCAAGTGATCAACTTCAACAACACCTGACGATCAGTTCGGACGAGGAAGAGCGTGAGCTCAAGGGAGCGGAACGGGCTGCGGTTCTGCTTCTTGCGCTGGGAGAAACGCATGGTTCCCCGATCTGGGAAAAGCTCGATGAGATCGAGGTTCGTCAGGTTTCAGCGGCAATGGCCAATCTTGGACCTGTCACGCCGAACATGCTGGAAAATCTTTTCAAGGACTTTGTGCGCCGGGTCAGCTCCAGAGGCTCGCTGACCGGGAATGTGGATGCTACCGAGCGCTTGCTGGCGAACTTCCTTCCCGGCGACAAGGTGTCGGTCATCATGGAAGAAATTCGAGGCCCCGCCGGACGTAACATGTGGGAGAAACTCTCCAACGTTCAGGAAAATGTTCTCGCCAACTATCTGAAGAACGAATATCCGCAGACCGTGGCGGTTGTCCTGTCCAAGATCAATTCCGACCACGCCGCACGGGTTCTCGGTATTTTGCCTGAAGAGCTGGCTCTTGAGGTGGTCAGCCGCATGCTGCGGATGGACGCTGTCCAGAAGGAAGTCCTGGAAAAGGTGGAGCAGACACTCAGGGTCGAATTCATGTCGAACCTGACCAACACCTCGCGCCGGGACAGCCACGAGATGATGGCGGATATCTTCAACAATTTCGACCGCCAGACAGAGGCGCGGTTCCTGGCAGCGCTGGAGGAAGACAACCGCGAGGCGGCCGACCGGATCAAGACGTTGATGTTCACTTTCGACGATCTCCTGAAACTGGACGCAGCGAGCTGTCAGACCCTTCTGCGGCATGTGGAAAAAGACAAGCTGGCGATCGCGCTCAAGGGCTCGACAGATCCGGCACGGGAGTTTTTCTTCGGCAATATGTCATCGCGCGCGGCGAAGCTTCTGGAAGACGACATGGATGCGCTCGGACCGGTGCGCTTGCGCGACGTCGACGAGGCGCAGACAGGAATGGTGAACAAGGCCAAGGATTTGGCAGCGAAGGGCGAGATCATGATTTCCAAGTCCAAGGGCGATGAGGAAATTATCTACTGATGCGCCAGATGGCAGGTACCTACAACTCAATGGGCAGCATGACCAACCCGTCGAAATTTCTGTTCAACATGGACTTCACCGCGCCGGAGGAGCCCGAAGTGGTTGTGGCGCCGGAGCCGCAAATTCCGATGATCCCGGTGGCCGATCACGAGAAGCTGCTGGCGGATGCCAGGGCCAAGGCATTCGAGGAAGGCCGCGTCCAGGCATTGCAGGATCTCCAGACGAAGCAGGAGACATTGCTGACCGCGGAAGCAAACCGGCTTGTGGATGTGGTCGGACAGATAGTCGAAACGCTCGACGAACAACTGGCTGCGCAGGAAAACGATGCCATAAGCCTCGCATTTCTTGTGGCCAGACGCCTTTGTTCGCACCTGATTGCGCGTCAGCCGCTGGCGGAAACCGTCGCCCTGGTGTCAGAATGCCTTGGGCCGCTCAGAAAAGCACCGCATCTGGTCATCCGAATTGCGGACGGTGACGTCGACGCGCTGAAGGCACAGGTGGACCCGATCGTGCACGAAAAAGGCTTTGACGGGCGTCTTGTCATTCTCGGTGAACCCGAGATCGACCGCGGAGACTGCCATATCGAATGGGCGGACGGCGGTATCAGACGGGACCGTAAAGCGCTTGAAAAAGAGATCGACACAAGCATCAAGACGTATTTGCGCGCACGCAGTGTTGCCAAGACAGACAGCATGTCCGCGACTTCGGCGGAAAGGAAACCTGAAGTATGAGCGACGAACAAGATACCAGTATTCCCCTTGACGAACTGGAGGCGCCACAGCGCGACCTTGAGGACGAAAAGGGGCCTTCAGCAGACTCTGCTGCCGACCTTGAAGCCGTTTTTGACGTCCCTGTCAGGATTTCGGCCGTGCTCGGACATTCCAAGATGCATGTGTCCGACCTGTTGAAACTCGCGTCGGGAACAGTTCTGGAGCTCGACAGGAAAGTCGGCGAAGCGATCGACATTTACGTGAATGACCGTCTGGTCGCCCGTGGAGAGGTTGTCCTGGTGGAGGACAAGCTGGGTGTGACCATGACGGAAATCATCAAGACCGACCGGTAAGGAAGCGAACAGATGCGCCTGTTAATTGTCGGAACACTTGGCGGTCAGCTTACGACGGCATCGAAAATTGCCATGCAGGGCGGTGCCCAGGTCACGCATGCAGATGATGTCGAAGGAGCGCTGAAGGTTCTCAGGTCCGGCCGTGGTGCGGACCTCCTGATGGTCGAAGTTCACCTGGATATCGCTGGGCTTATAGCCAAACTCCAGAACGAGCGGGTGCATGTTCCCGTTGTTGCCTGTGGGGTTGAAACGGATGCCCAGGCAGCGGTATCGGCAATCCGGGCCGGTGCAAAGGAATACATCCCGCTGCCGCCCGATCCGGAAATGATCGCAGCCGTACTCCAGGCCGTTGCACAGGAACGCGGTGACCTGATCTACCGTGATGAGGCCATGGCCACGGTGGTCAAGCTGGCCGAACAGGTTGCGCCGTCCGAAGCCTCGGTCCTGATCACCGGTGAATCGGGTACAGGCAAGGAAGTGATCGCCCGGCACGTGCACAAGTGTTCGAATCGCGCGTCGAAGCCCTTCATATCGATCAACTGTGCCGCCATTCCCGAACATCTTCTGGAATCAGAACTCTTCGGACACGAAAAGGGAGCTTTCACCGGTGCTGTCGCACGCAGAATCGGCAAGTTCGAGGAAGCCGACGGCGGCACGCTGCTCCTCGACGAAATTTCAGAAATGGATGTGCGGTTGCAGGCAAAACTGCTGCGTGCGATCCAGGAGCGTGTAATCGACCGGGTCGGCGGCACGCGACCGGTCCCGGTCAATATCAGGATCCTGGCAACCTCCAACCGGGATCTGGCCGAAAGTGTTCGAGAGGGGCAGTTCAGGGAAGATCTGCTGTTCCGTCTGAACGTAGTCAATCTCAAGCTGCCTGCGCTGCGCGAGCGACCGGCGGACATCATGGAACTCGGGCAGTTCTTCATCAAGCACTATTCCGAAGCCAACGGCGTGCCGGAGCGCGCATTGTCTGTGGAAGCCAGGCAGGCGCTGATGTCCAACCCCTGGCAGGGTAATGTGCGAGAGCTTGAAAATACCATGCACAGGGCCATCCTGCTGGCGTCCGGTGAAGAGATCGGTATCGAGGCGATCCGCATGCCGGACGGGTCTCCACTGTCGGTTTCCCGTAGTCCCGCCGAACGGGCGGCGCAGACGGCCGAAGCCGTCACCCGATCTTTCGTGGGCCGGACTGTGGCGGACGTGGAACGGGATCTCATCCTCGACACGCTGGATCACTGTCTCGGCAACAGGACACATGCGGCGAAAATACTGGGCATTTCCATTCGCACGCTGCGCAACAAGCTGAATCAGTATACCGATGAAGGCGTTAGCGTTCCCGGACCAGGGGAAGCGCGGGCGTAAGGTCACGAATTCGAACAAAGCCGGGCGCCGACGGTAGAGTAACAGGGCACCTGCAAGGAACCGGAATAAAGAATGTCGGACACGACAGCAGGCGGACAAGGCGGATCTCCGGATCCGGCACCGGAACAACAGGTGGCGACAGCAGCTGCGGCTCAGCCTGCCGGCGGTTTATCCAGGTTCCCGAGCGTTCAGGAGATCATCGAAACGCTCCGCAAGGGGGATGTCGGTCTGGCCACCGGCATACTGGTGATCCTGACCCTGCTTATCCTGCCAATGCCGCCGATGATGCTGGACATGTTCCTGGCGGTGTCGATCATCTTTTCCGTCATGATCCTGATGACCGGGCTGTTTATCCAGAAGCCGCTCGAATTCTCGTCCTTTCCGACGGTGCTCCTGATTGCGACCATGCTGCGTCTTGGGCTCAACATCGCCTCCACGCGCCTCATCCTGTCCAACGGTCATGAAGGAACTGCTGCCGCCGGAAACGTCATCCAGTCCTTCGGCAATCTCGTCATGGGCGGAAATTTCGTCATCGGGATCATTGTCTTCGCGATTCTGGTGATCGTGAACTTTGTCGTGATCACCAAGGGCTCGGGCCGTATCGCCGAAGTTGCCGCCCGCTTTACCCTTGATGCGATGCCCGGCAAGCAGATGGCGATCGACGCGGACCTTTCCGCCGGGCTTATCGACGAGACGGAAGCCAAGTCGCGCAGAAAGGCGCTCGAGGACGAAAGTTCGTTCTTCGGTGCCATGGACGGTGCCTCGAAGTTCGTGCGTGGGGATGCGATTGCCGGCCTTCTGATCACCTTCATCAACATTCTGGGCGGCATCTTCATCGGCGTAGCCCAGATGGAGTTGACCTTTTCGGAAGCAGCGAACAACTACACGCTCCTGACCATCGGTGACGGACTGGTGTCCCAGATCCCGGCACTGATCGTTTCGACCGCGGCGGGCCTGCTCGTTTCCAAGGCGGGTGTGCACGGGGCCGCCGACAAGGCGCTTGTCAGCCAGTTCACCGGCTATCCGAAGGCGCTCGGCATGTCGGCCGCGGTGATGGTCATCCTGGCACTCCTGCCCGGGATGCCCATGTTTCCTTTTCTCGCGCTGGCCTGTCTGGCCGGATATCTCGCCTTTCAGGTGGGAGCGCGGAAGAAGAAGGAAGCCGACAAGGTTGCCGAGAAGAAGGCCGTGGAAGCGGCTCCGAAACCACCGCCCGAACCGCCGATCACCGATGCGCTCAAGATGGACGAGCTCAGGATCGAACTGGGCTATGCCCTTCTGCCACTGATCAACGGCAAGGCGCAGGGCGATGGCGATATCCTGACCGAACAGATCAAGGCGCTGCGCCGACAGGTCGCAGGCGACATGGGGGTGATCATGCCGCCCGTGCGCATCCTCGACAATATTCAGCTCGGCGCAAACGACTACGTCATCAAGGTCAAGGAAGTCGAGGCGGGCAGGGGAATACTCTATCCCAACCACTACATGGTCATGGATCCGGCCGGCGGCCAGGTGAAACTGCCGGGCACGCACACGACGGAGCCAACTTTCGGCCTGCCGGCAACCTGGGTGGAAGCGCAGTACCGTGAGGATGCATCCCTGCGCGGTTACACGGTCGTCGATCCGGCAACGGTGCTCTCCACGCACCTGACAGAGACCATCAAGACAAACATCAGCGAGCTCCTCACATATGGAGACGTTCAAAAACTGCTCAAGGAACTGCAGGGCGAACAGGCCAAGCTGGTCGAGGATCTTGTTCCTTCGCAGATAACCGTTTCCGGATTGCAGCGTGTTCTGCAGGCGCTGCTTGACGAACGGATTTCCATCCGGGATCTCGGCACCATTCTGGAGGGTGTTTCCGAGGCCACCGGGATGACGCGCAATACCGATACGATTGCCGAGCACGTCCGCTCCCGGTTGGGAAGACAGATCTGTGCAGCGAACCTGGCGCCAGGCGGCTACCTGCCGCTCATTGCCCTCTCGCCACAATGGGAGCAGGCTTTTCTGGAATCCATTGTTGGCGAAGGCGACGACCGCCAACTTGCCATGCAGCCGAGCAAGTTGCAGGAATTCGTCGGCAAGGTGCGCGATGCCTTCGAGGAAGCTGCCCAGCAGGGCGAAGTGCCGGTGCTGCTGACATCGCCGATGACCCGCCCCTTCGTGCGCTCCATCGTCGAACGCTTCCGCGCGCACACGACGATCATGAGCCAGTCTGAAGTGCATCCCCGGATCAAGCTGAAGACAGTCGGGTCGATTTGAGCATTTCCGAAAACTGGCATCCTTCGTTTTGCATACTCAAATGCCTGTTTCCTCCGCCCAGACTTCAGCCTGCATCAACTCCACCACACTCTGGTGAATGAGTGCCCAGTGCGGCATCCCTGTGGGTCCTTCCGTAATCGGCGGAGGACGTGCGATCACGTCCCAATGACTTCTTGGCGACGTTCAGCGATATCAGCATGACGACAAACAACGGAAGGATGGCGGCCCCGGCAAGGTGATGGTAAGGCGCAGGCAAAATGTTTGCCAGCACAAGCGCCAGAACCAGCGCGGCCAGGGACACACAAAAGATCCTGAATGCTGTCATTCACAATGCTCCCTGTTTGTTACATCGAAAAAGTCCAAATCGTCGTGCCTATTGGAAATATGGCATATAATACAATGAAATAGTGCAATTCCAAATTATGTGATTTTGACCAGGTTTTTTCGTGATTGTCTGAGGCTGCACTTTATCTTCTACGCCAGGTCTTTCTGTCGGACGTAGGGCTCCATCTGGCCTTGAGCGCGTTACGGCCGGTCCACTTGCACTTGCTCCACGACGGCGGCCTGATGCAGGCGATGCCGGAGAATTGGCCATTTTTATCCACCAGGATCGTGTTTCCGGGGATCTTTTTACAAGCAAAGTTCGGCGGTGCCGGTTTTGTCGGCCGGAATTCCTGCATGGCTTTTTTCATGTCACGCTCGTATTCCTTGCTCTGCATTTTCTGCTTGAACGACAAGTGTTTGTACTTTTGCTTGAGTTCCTTTCGAAGGTGGGAAATCATTTGATCCGATGGATCCGGAATACTCCTGATATACTTTACCAGGTTCTTGTATTCCGATGCCGTATCACATGCGTAATAGGCATCCTGTGCAGCAAGTGTTTGTTCCGCTGTTGAGAGCGCGAAAACAAAAACACAAAGCCTAAGAACATTATTCACTTATTGTCGCTTCCCAAGTGTATTTCGGTCGATCTGTTGAAATTTAAACGCCTGAGCAGTTTTTCTATCCAAAATAACTCTTGGTTGCAACGGCGGGGAAGCTGCAGACAGAGGCTTGAAACATCAGGATCAGAGCATGCAAATGCCCCGTTGCCGTCTCCGTATCGGGAAGGGACCGACCTTTCGTGCGCCCCCTCGTCGAACGCTTCCGCGCACATACGATGATCATTTGTCGACGGAGGTTCATTTGCTCATCAAGCTGAAGACAGTCTTGTCCTCACTTGATCAATTCATCGCCGCACGTGTCTGCCGCGGTCTGGATGATGAGTTCTGCAACGCTCAGGTCCTTGTCCGAGCTTGAGCGTATAAAGATGACAACTTTCTTGGTGAAGGCGCCGAGTGTTATGCTCCTATAGCATTCAATAAAGTTGTCGTAGGTCTTGAGCCCGTTCTCACGGGACAAAAGGGTCATGCCGTCCAGAGCACCCGCGACGTAAAAGAACTGCAAATCACCCGGAAGCTTGAGAAACTGGTTTGCGCTGAGACTGTAGGCCGCTCGCTTGTTTTCTTCGGTCGCCAGCACTGTTTGCACCTGTGAGAAGCACAAAAGACTGATCAAGAATAAATACTTTTTCAAAAGCTCACTCCCCAAGCGCCGGCTGTTTGCGCAAGCCTGATAAAAATCACGATAAGTCATCGAGCCAGATGGCGTAGTTGCTGGATACAAAAATGGCAAGTGCCGGAGCGATCATGCAGAGGTTAGTGGCCCAGTCAGGCGAAATGAATTTTTCGAGCAGTCATCTGGACCAAAACTCTTCGCTTTCAGCCGGCAGCGCCTCTACCATCCAGATCCGCTCAATCCGTTGGTCGCGCAGCGTCATCAGGTAAGCTGCAAAATTATGTAGCTCACGGCCCTTTCGAGCAGCCCGGACTTCGACCATCATCATCACCTGTTCCGCATTCACGTCCGCGACCTGGGTGATGGTCAGCCTGGGGCGAACTGTTGGAATATCCAGTTTTTCCAGCAGACCCATATATGTTTCGCGTCCGTTCGACTGCTTTGTGCTGCCGTCACTTTGCGTTACGTCCGCCACAAGGTCCTGGGCGAGGTAACTTGCCATGGCGGGCAAATCAGCGGCATTGAATGCGTCGACAAAGGCCCTGATGATCGAGATATTTGTTTGCCGGGTTGGCATCGCGCTGGTTCCCTGTTGTTCCCGCTGTCCCGTATCTCATTTCCCGATGTCCGCGCCGGATTCCCGCGCCATGAACCAGGGCACGGCCCAGATCGCGGCAATGACCGCAATATCGAGAAACCCGTGAAACGCAGTATAGGAGAGCCAATCCGCCGGCATCAGACCGGCCATGAGTTCAGGGTTGTTTTTCAATTCGTCCGGGAATGCGTTGATAAGGGCCATGCGCAGATTTCCGAGCCTGATGATTGCCAGTAAATTGGATATCGCAAATACAAGGAATGCACCGCTCAGGATAATCTTGAGAATCTTCGAATTGGTATATTGATGTCCCGCCGCCATTATGCCGACCACTGCAGTCGCAACGGCGATGTAAAGATTCCAGTAGGTGTTCACTTCCTTTGAGCTGTCCATGCTCAGCTGAAGCAGCGATAGCGAGTCACCGTCCATTTCAGGTACTCCTGCAGAGAGGTGATTGGCTCAAAGTGTAGTTGCAAAGTGGTATGAGAACAATCTTCTGCAGCGAAATGACACCACACGTGTCACCCATTTCCGAGCGGTTCAAATGGCAGGTTGTTCTGTTTCCTGATCGAGGAAGCCGGGCGCGAGTGGCGACAGTCTGACGAAAAGCTTGAACCTTATGAGGGTCAAACCAGTACGTTCACCCGTGCCATGACTGCCGTGGTGTTGGCATACGGGCCTGCCTGGTTCTGGTTCTGCATGACGAAGACAGTATTGGCCTGAGTGGCCTGTGCGCCAATGGCCGTGAAAGTACTGGCGACAGCCCGAAGTTCCTGCATCTTTTGTGCGGAAGCCTGGCGTTTCTTGTTCCATGCCTGATTGTAGTCGGACCAGGTGGATTTCCCCTGTGACCGGTATTTGCTGTGATAGTCGCGTTGGACGTAATTGCCGACTTTTGGCATGGGCGCATCTTTCCTGGATACAATGCCAATCTCTCAAGGCGTGGTTAACAGACGGTTAAAGGCGTGCAATACGCAATTCGACCCCTTGGTGAACCGGGGAGCAGCTGTTAAGCCGGTTCGGGCTTGGTAAACGTCTTTCGGGGAAAAAATGTCTGACCATGTGCTTGATCTGAATGGCTTTACGGAAATTCCGGGCGGCAAGGTCGCTTTTGTCGTCACCTATCTGGAAATGCTGGCAGCACCCGACAAGCCTCTTGCCCCGGCAAGAGACGACGTGAAGCTTGAAAGATGGCATGTGCCTGATCCGGGCACCTATCGCGAGCTTTTCAGAGAAGTGGGCGAAGACTGGATCTGGTTCGGCCGCCTGACCTATGACGATGCGACACTCTCGAAACTGTTGAACGAGCCAGAGCGGGAAAACTTCCTGCCACTGCGAGACGGCAAACCCGTCGGCATTCTGGAACTCGACTATGCACATCCGGAAGAACCGGTCGTTGCCTATTTTGGTCTTGTTCCCGGCGCGATCGGCGGCGGTCTCGGGCGCTGGTTGATGTCGCAGGCAGTCGAGATGGCCTGGTCCCGGCCCGAAACCCGCCGGCTCTGGCTGCATACCTGTACAGCCGACAGCCCGCAGGCTTTGAAATTCTACATGTCCTGTGGCTTCAAACCGTACAAGCGCGCCATCGAAGTGGCGGATGATCCAAGGCTGCTGGGTCATCATCCGCGGGAAAAGGCTCCACATGTGCCGGTAATTGACGGGTAGTTTGGTGTCAATCCCGTAGCGCTCATCAACCAGTCGCAAATCCCGGAAGTCATCCCCGACCTGATCGGGGATCCAAGCGTTTCCAAAGTGCTTGATGATTGCTGGCAGGCGCAGCTGACATGCAAGCCAGACCGCCCGTTTCGTGTCCGCGGGTCACTGGTTCGCATCCCCGATCAAGTCGGGGATGACGGTTTGAAATTCGGTCGACGCAAGTACCTCGGAACCTTGGCTTTCAAGCACTCATCTTGACCCGTTCCGGAAATGCCTGCGCGATGGCTTGACGACTGGGCTCCAGGATGCCGCGTTCGGTGATGAGACCGGTCACCAGCCGGGCAGGTGTCACGTCAAAGGCCGGATTGCCGACGTCAGACCCTTCGGCGACGATGTTGATTGTCTGGATATCGCCGCGGTCGGTTCGACCGGTCATCCTGCTGACTTCACTGCCGTCGCGTTCTTCAATCGGGATTTCCCGTACGCCATCGGAAAGGGCAAAGTCGATCGTCGGCGAGGGCAGGGCGACGTAGAAGGGGACATCATTGTCCTTTGCGGCAAGTGCCTTCAGATAGGTGCCGATCTTGTTGCAGACGTCGCCGGTCGCTGTCGTGCGGTCCGTGCCGGTGATGACAATGTCAACCTGACCATGCTGCATCAGGTGGCCGCCGGCATTGTCGACGACCACGGTATGCGGCACGCCGTGGTGGCCGAGTTCCCAGGCCGTCAGGAAAGCTCCCTGGTTTCGGGGACGCGTCTCGTCCACCCACACGTGAACCGGAATGCCACCTTCATGGGACATGTAGACCGGGGCGGTTGCTGTTCCCCAGTCGACGGTTGCCAGCCATCCGGCATTGCAATGGGTCAGGATGTTGACCGGCTCTCCCTTGCGCTTGGTTTCGGAAATTGCCGCGATCAGTTCCATGCCATGCATGCCGATCGCCATGTTGATACCTATATCCTCGTCGCAGATTTCGTTGGCCAGCGTGAAGGCGGCGGCGGCGCGGTATGCCGGCTCGACCCGGATGAGGTTCTTGCGCGCCCGATCGAGCGCCCAGTGCAGGTTTACCGCGGTCGGGCGGGTTTGCAGCAGAACGGAACAGGCGTTGTGAAGCCCTTCGTCGGAGCTGTCAGCCCGCATGGCAAGCGCAACGCCATAGGCGGCGGTTGCTCCGATCAGCGGAGCACCGCGTACCTGCATCACGCGAATGGCGTGGGCTGCATCTTCCATGGTGCGCAGTTTGGCGATTTCAAAGGCATATGGGAACTTTGTCTGGTCGATGATTTCGACACTGTCGCCGTCCTTTGCGAGCCAGATCGTGCGATATTTCTTGCCATCGACATTCATGGCGTAACCTCCCAGGCACGGCGGAACCAAAGCATTCTACCTTTGCATAACCCATGATTTGGGGTGAGGCCAGCGCCGGCTTGCTGGCGTCAGGGTTAAAAATCTCTTAAACTTCGTTAACCAGTTTTGGATCATTGCCGGTGGAAAGGCAGCAGATGCGGCGAGGCAGCCGTTTCGCGCTGCAGGGAGTCAGTTAAGACTTGTTCCACGAACGGCAAAAGAACGGAGTCAGGCAACACATGTCTGAAATGCAGGATAACGTCGTCCCACACACACGCATTCGCTCGCTGCGCGATGCCATCCGCAAGGTTCAACTCGGCGAAGTCGAACGATCGGATGTGGTGGTTGAGCTTCAGGATACCGAGCGCGCGCGTCTCGACATGCTTGCCGATGAGCTCAAGGACGTCTTCAAGGAAATTCCTGAAGACGACGACCAGTTTTCACTGCAGATCATATCCGGCTCAACGCCGCGCCTGTGGATCGACGCAACAAGTCATGTTGCCGTCGGGGGCGATCGCAAGACATACCGTTTCCTGAAGGACACCCGCCTGGGCCGGGTCGTCATTCTTGAGACAGCGAATATCGACGACATGGCCGATTGCCTGACCGAATACATCGCCGAGCGCGTGATCGAGCGGGAAAAAGCGCTGGAAGGCGACTGGCTCAACAGCCGGCTGAAAGAAGTCGCCCAGGAATCCAGGGTCGTCCGGGTCAGAGAAAGCAGAACCTCCTGGCTTGCCGTTGCCGGTGCGTTCGGCATCGGTATCGCGGCCGGTGTCATCGGTCTGATCGCCTTTGCGTGGTTTGCCAATCCGATTTGAGGCACCTGCCGGGCTAAAAACCTGAGTTTCAGGCTGCTGCTCGAATGATTGCTTCCGTAACGCCTGGTTGGCGGTTTTCGGCAAATTCGGATAGTTTGAAATTTTCGAACTCACGGCGCGTTCGTTGCTTCAATTGCTGTTCGGGACTGCGATCTCCCGGGCATTCAGCAGGGTTGCAGGCGTGTTTGAAGCCTCGAAGCCGTGCTCCTCCATCAGGCAGTTCCAACCGGCATCTTTCTTTTCGATCTTGAAGAGGTTGTAGCGTGCCGCCGGATTGTGACCTCCCGGTGCGCTGGTGGCCGAAGGCACGCCCACCACCGCAACGGGACCATCGGGCCCTTCGATTTCCTCGAAGCTGTCGATATGCGTGTGCCCGTGCAGGATCAGTTCCGCTCCTGCACGCTTGACCACCGCCCGTACACGCGACGCATCGGAAAGTCGCTTGTGCCATTTCGTGGCCTGCTTGAACGGCGGATGATGCAGCATGACGACACGAAAGAGGTTCTCCTTGCCGAGTTCCTCCAAAATGGTGCGCAGACGCTTCGCCTGATCGCTGCCAACCCTGCCGGTGGCAAACCAGGGAGCTGTGGCACGACCGGTCGTGACGCCGATCAGGGCGACGTTTTCGCGAATCCGGACATAGGGATAAGTTGCCTCGGACCTTGTTTCCTGCGGCGGTGCACGCTTGGCCTCGTCCGCACACATGTAGGGCCACCAGGCAGTGCGGGCCTTGCGGACTGCGCCTGGAACATAGGCATCGTGGTTTCCGGGGACGACCGAGACGTCGTCGGGTTCGCCAAGTTCCTCAAGCCAGGTCCGCGCCCCGGCGATTTCAAGCGGAAGCGCAATATTCACCAGGTCACCCGTGACGGCGATGTGGTCCGGTTCCTGGGCCTTCATGTCCTCGACAAGCTGGTCAAGATAGGTCGAGCCCATGATCTTGGAGCGGTTCCGCTGCCAATTGAGGTAGCCGAGAATGCGCTTTGAAAAGAGCTGAATGAGCTTGGGATCGGGCAAGGGGCCGAGATGGGGATCGGAAAGATGCGCAAGCGTGAACATGGTGGCGCATCTTCAAATCAAAATGCGCCGCGTCAAGGAAATAACGCGGCGCATTGAACGCTTAACAGGATTTTCTTTCGGTCAGGCTTTTGCCGTGACCTTGCTGTCTTTCGCCGCAACAGGCTTTGATGCCTTGTCCGACACGCTTACGGCGCTACGGGTCGTCTCGCGCAGGGTCGCATTCACAACATTTACGAAACCGAACATCTTTGCTGCTCCGCTCTCGGTTTTTCCGGACCTTAGTTGGTCGGGAAAGTGGTCAATGCTGCAGCAACGCGTGGGTTGCTGAGGTCTACTGACGGCTTCCACTGGTAGTGGGCGGGGCGTGTGCGGCGTTTGCCGAAGAGTGCGTTCAACATCGTCTTGTTCCTTTGGAGGTCCCGGCAGTGGCAAAGGCTGCCTTCGAAATCATCATTGTGCACGTTATATAGGCACTGACTTGACGAAGTAGGAGCGCTATTCCAGCGTATCAGCCCTGCAGCGATTGCATGGGTTAATTTAGTTTTACTTTAGGGAATTCGGCTGCAATCTGATGAAATGTTGAAGTTATTGTCCATTCTTCCGACTTCCTGGACCAAAAGGATCGTCCAGAGTGCAGTGCTGCTCAGGAACCCCTACATCCTCGGTGTCAGGGTTATCGTTGAAAACGAGAAAAAGCAGGTTCTGCTGGTTCGTCATACCTATCTTGAAGGATGGTATCTGCCAGGCGGGGCCGTTGATGGCGGCGAGACGCTGGACAAGGCTGCCGCGCGGGAAGTCATGGAAGAGGCGGGTGTCATCGCTGCCGAGACGCCGCGCTTGCTGGGCATGTATCTCAACCGGGAGGCAACCGGGCGCGATCATGTCGGCCTGTTCCACCTGAGGGAGTGGAGCAAAGCCGATAGTTTTCTAAATCCGAATACGGAAATCGCCGAGGCCGGCTTTTTTGCGCCGGACGCCTTGCCGGACACTCTCAGCCCGGCAACCGGACGCCGCCTCGACGAATTCAGGACAGGCTCTTACCCCGCGGGTGCATTCTGGTAGATTTCGGCCTGTTTCCGTTTTTGCTCATGCTGCCGCCGGCAAGCGCCCACGATCATGTGGTTTCAGGAAGTCAAGTTCCGGCCCTACGGGAACGATGCGCGTCGGATTGACGCTTTCGTGCGAGCCGTAATAGTGCTGCTTGATCGTCGCCATATCGACCGTCTCTGCCACACCCGGCGTCTGGTAAAGTTCCAGTAGGTAGTTGGAGAGGTTCGGATAATCGACGATCCGCCGGATGTTGCACTTGAAATGGCCGACATAGACGGCGTCGAAACGCACAAGTGTTGTGAACAGACGCCAGTCCGCTTCCGTCAACCGGTTTCCTGTCAGGTACCGATTGGAACCAAGGATACCCTCCACGAAATCCAGTGATTCAAACAGTGCCTCGACAGCCTCTTCATAGGCGTCCTGCGTGGTTGCGAAACCGGACTTGTAAACGCCGTTGTTGATCGTGTGGTAGATCCGCTCGTTGATCGTGTCGATCTCCTCACGCAGGTCTTCGGGGTAAAAATCCAGCGTTGATCCTGTTAGGCCGTTGAACCCGGAATTGAACATGCGGATGATTTCCGAAGATTCATTGCTGACGATCGTTTCCCGTGTCTTGTCCCAGAGGATCGGCACAGTTGCGCGGCCGGTATAGGCCGGATCAGCCTTGGCGTAGATGTTCCATGCGTATTTGGCACCGGTGAGAGGTTCTGCTTCGGGAAACTCCCAGCCGTTTTCCAGCATGAGCGGCTGTACCGCAGAAAGTGTGATCACGTCTTCCAGGCCCTTGAGCTTGCGGAAGATCATCGTTCTGTGCGCCCAGGGGCAGGCGTAGGAGACAAAGAGATGATACCGACCGGCCTCCGCCTTGAAATCCCCTTTGCCGCTCGGGCCCGGCGAGCCGTCGGCCGTGATCCAGTTGCGGAACGAAGCGTCCTTGCGGACAAACCGGCCACCGCTCGATTTCGTGTCGTACCATTGGTCCGTCCAGACCCCGTCAACCAGCAATCCCATGTTGCGCTCCTTGCGTTTCCTCTTGAAGAAGGTTGTGCGCCATGCCCGGAAATCAATCAACTGAATGCTGTGTTCGGGATGGGTGAACAATTACAGCGGACTTCCTTCCTGCAAAAAAGCGCTGGACCGAAAGAGTGTTGCGTGGTAACCGCTTTGCCTCACGAATGAACCGCCGGGTCGACGTATTTCCCCCGGCGCAACTGACGAGACTGGGATTAATGACCGCAGGTCTGATGCTCCGACGACGAACCGACCGACGAGAAAACTCTCGTCCGCTCCGTCGCGGCTGACTTAATCCCGGACTATCAGAACACATCTTCGGGTTTTTGGCAGGCGCGCCTTGGGTTAAAGATCGCTTGTTCAGGAACAGTCTCATGAAACAGACCACTTGGGTCATCCGGCTCGAAGATGCCGCAGACAACACCGCCATCGAAGACCTCCAGGCCGAAGCATTCGGACCGGGACGGTTCGCCCGGACAGCGTTCCGCATTCGCGAGAACGTTCCCCATCGGCCGGATCTTGCATTTGTCGGGCTTGTGGGGTCCCACATTGCCGGGTCGATCCGGCTGTCACCGATCCTGATCGGCGACTCGGAAGCGCTGTTGCTTGGTCCGTTGACCGTTTCTCCGGACTTCAAGAACAGGGGCCTCGGCAAGGCCCTGATGCGCACGGCGATGAACGCAGCCGAATTGGCAGGTGACGGTATCGTTCTTCTCGTCGGCGACGCGCCCTATTACAGTCCCTTCGGTTTCCAGCAGGTCCCTCCTGGCCAAATTACGCTTCCGGGCCCTGTTGATCCAGCAAGGCTGCTGGTCGCGCTGATGAATGATGCGGAGATGCCTGTGGGGGCGGTGCACGGCGGGTACTGAGGCGGGTTGCCAAGTCGTCGTTTCAAGCTTTGAGTTTCCGTCTACAGAGAAGCAAGGCCCCGGAACAAGTGCGCACGGTGTAACCTCAAGCCGTGTAAACGTGCTGGATTGGAGTGTTGGAAGAACAGACAAGCTGTTCTTAACAAGATCATGAGTTATAATCCAAGCAAATAGACCACGGATCCGCGAAGCAATACAGCTGCCGTCGGCATCTGGGAGTTCCTATGCGCTTGATTTTTTATGTATTGTTATCTGCTGTACTATATTTTCAGGTACAGTTTTCTGCGTTTTCGATTGAGCAAAAGCAACCCGATCTTGTTATTTACACCGAAGACTACAAACCGTTTTACTTCCGTGGCGACAATGGCGAACCGGCAGGCTCAGTGACTGAACTTGTCAGAACGCTGGCGGACAGGACCGGGATACGGATAGAGATCCATTTACGCCCGTTCCGGCGCGGATTGAATGCCGTGAACACCAACAAGAACCACTGCTTCATGGCCCTGTGGCGCACTGCGGCGCGAGAGCCTGACTTCAATTGGGTCGGGCCATTGCAGATCGACGGCTTTGCCTTTTTCGCGCTTGAAGAAAGCGAAATCTCGCTAAGCAAGATGGAGGACAGTTTCCCATACGCCACGGGAGCGGTCGGTGGCTGGACCAGTACATTGGCAGCCCGGAAGGCAGGACATCCCAATCTCGTGCTGGTCGACGATGACGCCCTTAATCTGAATATGCTCAAACAAGGTCGTACACAGCTCTGGCTTGGCGGTCTGCTGTCAGCGCCATATGTTGCCGGGGAGCAGGGGATATCGATAAAAAACGTATTCACGGTTGAGAAAGTCGATCTGTCGCTGGCCTGCAACCCTGCAACAGACACCTCCTTGACGGATCGTCTGCAGGTGACGCTCGACAGCTACACAATCAAGGGCGGTAATGCTGCACCGGGTCAGAGCGAGGAACAGTTCCGGTCACCGTCCCTCTCGATACCAGGTCAGAGACAGCATGCCGAGCAGTAGCGCAAGCCCGAGAAGGCCGATCATCAGCGGGTAACGGTCGACGCCGTTGAGGACACTGGCTTCCGTCGCCTTCAGGCCGATCCAGCCGTTGCCGGCGTAACTTGCCGATGGATGCATGGAGACGACGCGCGGGATATCCAGGTCGCCGCCCACATCCCTCAATCGCTCGGTGCTGCCGCCGGTCGCTTCGCTGATCGGCGACAGGACTTCGGTCGTCGACAGCACGTCCGTGTATTCACGCGGGTTCTGCGGTCCGACGTGAATGAGCGCGCTCATTTCTCCATCGGTTACCGAAAACAGACCGGTTTCAGTGGCTGGCAGTGTGCCGCGCCAAAGGCCTGGATCCTGCTCGGTCATGGCGACCTCGTCCACGTCTCCGGTCGGGGTGGTCACGGTGACTTCACCGATCGTGTCACCAAGCGTCTGACGTTCGATCACGAGATCGGACCCGAGGATGGAAACGTTCAAGGCCTCTTCTTCAAGATCAGGCTCCTGCATCAGCCAATGCGCGAGCCGGCGGAGCAGCGGGACGTGCGGGCCGCCGCCCTCAAAGCCACGCGCCCAGAGCCAGACATGGTCCGACAGAAGCATGGCAACCCGGCCTTCGCCTTCGCGGTTCAGAACCAGAAGCGGCGAGTCGCTCGGTCCGGACATCAGCTGATGCCCCGCGTCAAGCTGGGTATCGACAGCACGGAACCAGCGACTCCAAGCCGGCGGGTCCTGTTCGGACCCGGGCAAGCCTCTCGTTACCGGGTGACGTTCACCGAGGCTGGCAAGGGTTGCATAGAATGGTTCTTCCAGAATGCCGCCGGTCGGGCTTGCAGGCAGAATGGGTGCAAGCGGCGTCCGATAAAGACTGCCTGCCTCCGCATAGTCCGGACCACCCGCCAACAGAACGGCGCCCCCATTTTGGACATATCTGGCAATGTTGTCGAAATAGAGCATTGGCAGCACGCCGCGCCGGACATAGCGGTCGAAAATGATCAGGTCGAACTCGTCGATCTTGACGGAAAAAAGTTCACGTGTCGGAAAGGCGATCAGCGACAGTTGGTTGATCGGTGTGCCGTCCTGTTTTTCCGGGGGGCGCAAAATGGTGAAATGAACCAGGTCGACAGAGGCGTCGGACTTCAACAGATTTCGCCAGGTACGCTCGCCCGAATGCGGCGATCCGGATACCAGCAGCACCCGCAGGTTCTCGCGGATGCCGTCGATGGTCACCACCGCGCGGTTGTTCAGGTTGGTCAGTTCGTCACCGAGAGGTTCGGCTTCGAATTCGAAGATGTTGTCGCCGCCATGGGCAATCTCGACGGGAATGTCGATCTTTTCACCGGTGCGCGCCGTGCGCTCGCTGATGACGTCGCCGTCACGCTTGACGGTCAGCCGGACCTGATCTCCAGGACCTGTGCCCTGACCCTGGTCGACCACTGTCAGGCTCACTGTCTGCTCCGAACCGACCAGGCCAAATCTCGGTGCCTTGTCGAGCACAATCCTCCGGTCCCGTTCCTCCGGCGCACCGGTGATCACGCCGTGAACCGGTGCATCGAAGCCGAGTGCGCCAGCACTCTCGGGAACATCGTGTATCTGGCCGTCCGTGATGATGATCGCGCCGCCGACCCGCTCGGGAGGAACGTCGGCAAGGCCATTGGAAAGCGTCTGGAAAACTTCCGTTCCGTTGCCTGAACCCGAATTGCGGGCCTCGAGAACACGAAGGTCGAAGCCTTTCAGTGCTTCGACACGGCTCTGTATCTCGGCCGCGACTTCCTCGGTCGTCGCTTCCCGGTCGGCAAGACGCTGGCTCTGGCTCTTGTCGATCACAAGCGCCACAACGCTCGAAAGAGGCTCCCGGTCTTCGCGTTCAACGGCGGGATTGGCCAGGGCGAACAGCAGCAAGGCCATGGTCAGTGCCCTGAGCGCCCAGCCACGCAGATTGAGGTAGCCGGACAGTCCGGCGAGCAGAAACGCCACAACGGCACCGGCGATCAGTGCCCAGAAGGAAAGCAACGGGTCGAAGGAAAGTGACCAGACCATCAGCGCTCCTATTGCCCCAACCGTTCGAGAAGGGCGGGAATATGCACCTGATCAGCCTTGTAGTTGCCGGTCAGACTGTACATGACGATGTTAACGCCCGAGCGAAAGGCATAATCCCTCTGGACCGGGTTGTTCGGCACGGTCGGATACATGAACTCGCCGTCTTCGGAAATCGCCCATGCGGAGGCGAAATCATTGCCGGTGATCATGATCGGCGAAACACCGTCGCCAGCTCGCACAGGACGATCACCCCGGGCCGTTATCTCTTCTAGGCTTTCCACCCAGAGAGGGCTTCCGGCATAGCGTCCCGGGAAGCTGTCGAGAAGGTAGAACGCCTTGGTCAGGACATGGTCGGGCGGGACGGGTTGCAGTGGCGGGACGTCGAGATCTTCCAGGATTTCTCGCAGTTTCAGTGTCGCCGGTGTTGAGGAAAACCCGCTTGCGGAGGCATTGATGTGGTCCCTCGTATCAAACAGGATTGTGCCTCCGTTGCGCATGAATGTGTCGATACGCGCGATTGTCTGGTCGTTGGGTTTGTCCGCGGCCGGGTCGATCGGCCAATAGAGCAGCGAGTAAAAAGCGAGTTCGTCGCCTGCCAGATCGATCCCGATGGGCGCTCCCGGTTCGAGCGCTGTCCGCTCGGCGAGGAAACGCGTGAGGCCTGACAGCCCCGCTGCACTGGCGTCGTCGATCTCCGGATTGCCGGTGATGACATAGGCAAGGCGCGTTTCCAGGGTCGATTCGAGCGCACGCAATTCATCCGACGTCGATTGAGCCACAACCTGACCCGGTGTGATTACCGACAATCCCAACAGGGACAATGCCAGCAATGCCGCTACACCCGCTGTTCGGCTGCGAAGGTTCATCCGGCTCAAGCCACCGGCCAGCAGGAAAACGGCAATCGCGTCGGCAACGAGGAGCAGGAAGGCAAGCGTGAAAAAGAAAGCCCTCAAGTCAATCGGGTCGGATGCCGGATAAGCGGTCAGGGTCGCTCTTGAACCCAATGCCGTCAGGTCGAGCGGCAGCAGCGCATCGTCAGCCTGCATCAGATTCAGCGCCCGGAACCCGTCCTCGGTGCCATAGAGGCCGGGTGGTGTTCTGCGGCTTGCCGCCGCCTCGCGGAAATCAGAAGCGTTCACGGGCGTGACTTCCACCGGCGGAGCGCCGAAACGGCCATAGCCGTCAAGAAGGCGCAAAGGCGGCAGCACGCTGGCTGACGAGGTGCTGTCATCCGCAGTTTCCGAAGCCGCGGCAACATTGGATACCGCCAGAATCCTGCGCAGCATGTTCAGAAATACGCCCGAAAGCGGCAGGTTCGACCAGGAACTGTCTGCCGTCACGTGGAAAAGGACCACGCTTCCAGCGCCCAGTGGTGCAGCCGTGACAAGCGGCGTGCCGTCTTCAAGCATCGCCCAGGTCCGCTCAGGCAGATCGGAGGTCGGTTCGGCCAGTACCTGTCGGTTCACCGTGACTTCTTCGGGAATCCTGAGCCCGGCAAATGGTGAATCGTCGGGGAAATCGGCAAGGTGCTGAGGCTGTTTCCAGGACAGTGAACCTCCAAGCGAACGATCTCCGTCACGAAGGCGTACGGGGATCAGATCATCGCTGCCTCCGGCCGTGCGCGGACCTGCAAAACGCACAAGCGTGCCACCGTTTTCAACCCATTCCCGCAACTCTTCTGTCGTCGTGTCCGGCAAACGACCAACATCTGCAAGCACCAGAACAGAGATCCCCTGATCGATCAGTGCCGGTACCGCAAGAGCAATGTCTCCGTCCTTTGGCTGGCGAATATCGGAAAACGGCAGCAGTGCTCGCTCGAGATAGTACACCGGGGACAGAAGCGGCTGGTCCAGATCGCGCGACTGGCCGGATATGAGGCCAACCGTGCGCCGCCGCCAGCTGTCGTCAACGAGCTGGACGGCCCCTGCGGCTGCTTCCCCGGCGATCTCGACGCGGGCGATATCGTTTCGCAACTCACTCGGCAATTCGAAACGCGCCGTCGTTTCCGGGTTGCCGGCATCGAAGCTCGCCTGGACATCTCCCAGCACGAGACCTTTCAGATCCAGCGCCTGAACCTTTGCCGTTCCAAGTTTCTGTTCGGGATGTCTCACAACAGTAACGGAGAGGGCATCCGCATCGTTTTTCAGATCCTTCAATCCCAGCGGTGTATCGAGGCCTGCAAGAACGGTGATCGGAACTTCGCCTGTCATTGCAGCCAGGTCCGTCAGAAAGGCGCCTTCCGTGTGCGTGTTGTCCGATAACCAGACAATTGCGCCGGGAAGTGCTTCCTGGGCAGCCTTGCGCAATCCGATGCTGAGTTCGTTGCGTTGCGGTGGATAGGGTCGGGGTTCCAGAGCACGAAGCTTTTCCAGCGCCGTCGTCGCCGATTCGGGAACAAGGCTCTGAGACGGACCTTCAGCGGTCGCCGCGAACAGCACCGGCTGTCCGGACTGTTCGGCGGTGGTAAGCAATTGTTCGGCTGCACCGGACTGGGCCTCCCAGCTTTTTGCCGAAGTCCAGCCGTTGTCGACAAGAAGCCAAAGTACGCCTTGGCCTGTGTCGACCGGTTCCGTTGTACGCCAGACAGGTCCGGCCAGGGCAAAGATCAGGATGGCAGCCAACAGGAGGCGCAACAAGGTCAGCCACCAGGGACTGCGCTGCGGCGTTTCCTCATGCTGATCGATGTCCAGAAGCAGCCTCATGGGCGGAAAGGCAATTTCCCGCGGTCGTGGCGGTGTCAGCCGCAACAGCCACCAGATGACCGGCAGAAGTGCCAGTGCAGTCAGGATCCACGGAGCGGTGAACGTCAGGGGGAGACCTGCAAACATCGGGTCAGAGGCCTCCCTTGTTCATGACATCGAGTGCCCCTGAAAGTGCACTGTGCAAAACGAGAAGCGGTTCGGAGGCCGGGCGGTCAGTATGATGCAGCACGTAGGTCCATCCGGCGCGGCGCGCCATGTCCCTGACCTCGGCACGGTGAGCTTCCAGCTTGTTGTGATAGTCCTCCTGCCAGTTTTCCGCACGGCCGGCGGTTATTCGCGTGCCCAGTTCTGGGTCGGTGAATTCGATGCGACCATCGAACGGAAATGTCTCCTCGATCGGATCGAGAACCTGCACGAGGTGACCCTTGGCACCTGTGCTCGCGACCCGGGCGACCCATGCCGCAATCTCCTCCAGCGGGTCGAGGAAATCGGAGACCAGCACCACGTCCGCAAATCTTTTCACGGAAATCGTATCCGGCAAGGCGACGGGTTTCGAAAGATGTGCCAGGGCATCTGCAAGGCGTTCGGCCGCCCGCCGGTCCGAAAACGGGCGGGTCAGGCCCGGCAGACCGATCCTTTCTCCAGTTTCCGCCAGCATGTCGGCGAGAGCGAGCATGAGGACAATAGAGCGGTCCCGCTTTGTCACTTCGGACAATTGCGACCGGAACACCATGGATGGCGAGAGATCAGCCCAGAGCCACACGGTATGTGCGGCTTCCCATTCGCGCTCGCGGACATAAAGATGGTCGTCGCGCGCGGAACGCCGCCAGTCGATGCGTTTTGCCGGTTCACCCATGTTGAATGGACGGAATTGCCAGAAACTCTCGCCCGGACCGGCCCTGCGCCGACCATGCCAGCCAGCGATGATCGAGCTGGCGACATGGCTGGCTTCGACCAGGAGATCCGGCAGCGCATCCGCAACTGATCTTGCCTCGCCGATGACGTTCGGCCAAGTATTCTGATCAATGCCTGCCGTTGTGTTCCTGGGGTCCATATACCGTCGGGCTCCTGCGAAAGACTTGAATTCAGGCGATTGTCTCTTTGACGCGCTGAACGACGTCTCTCACAGTATGACCGTCAGCCCTGGCAGCAAATGTCAACGCCATTCGATGCTGCAATACGGGTTCCGCAAGTGCAAGCACATCGTCAATCGAAGGTGCGAGGCGCCCGTCGACCAACGCGCGGGCACGTACCGTCAACATGAGGGCCTGACTTGCGCGCGGACCCGGACCCCAGGCGATCAGCTTGGTGACATCCCCGGTAGCCGAGCCTTCGTCCGGACGGGCCGAGCGAACGAGTTTCAGGATTGCTTCGACCACGGATTCGCCAACCGGCATGCGGCGTACCAATTGCTGATAGTCCATCAGTTCTTCGGCCTTCATCGCGACCTGGGCTTCGGCCTGTTCCGCACCTGTCGTTTCCAGAAGAATGCGGCGCTCGGCTTCAAGGTCGGGATAATGCACGTCTATCTGCATCAGGAAGCGGTCAAGCTGAGCTTCGGGCAGGGGATAGGTTCCTTCCTGCTCGAGCGGGTTCTGAGTTGCGAGAACATGGAACGGGCGCGGCAGGTCGTGCGGATGGCCTGCGACGGTGATGTGATATTCCTGCATTGCCTGCAAAAGAGCGGACTGCGTTCGCGGGCTCGCGCGGTTGATTTCATCGGCCATCAGAAGCTGCGAAAACACGGGTCCCGGTATGAATCGGAAGGAACGGCCGCCATCGGCGCTCTGTTCCATGACTTCAGCCCCCAGAATATCGGATGGCATCAGGTCCGGCGTGAACTGGATGCGTCTTGCATCAAGCCCCAGGACGGTACCGAGTGTTTCGACGAGTTTCGTCTTCGCCAGTCCGGGAACACCCACCAGAAGACCGTGGCCGCCGGCCAGGATCGTCACCAGTGACTGTTCGACAACCGTCTCCTGACCGAAAATGACGCGGGCGATATCGGTCTTTGCATCACTGATGCGGGCGACAGCGCGCTCTGCGTTTTCGGCAACAGCAGCGAGGTCTTCGTCGCTGGGGCTGGAGGGAGAAAGAACACTCATGAATCACCTTTCCCGTTTTGTCGTTCCCGACGCATGGGCAGGCGCCTGGGCATTGTCCTTGGTTGCTGCGACTCATGCAGTCTGACACCATATAATTCTCTAGATAAGGCGCAATTGTGCGCCATACAGTGGAAAGGGCCAATATTCTTTCCACGGATTGGGGAAAAGACGGGGCCTGTTGGTGTTGCCGTCATGAGTAAAACGGACTGATGAGGCACGGACTTGGCAAATTTTCCGAGGCCTCGAATAAGTTGTTGAAGGAATTCAAAACCTATGCCCGACGGATTCGCACCCATGGGAAAAACAATGCCGGATGGCCTGAAGGCCCTGATGAGCCGGGCCGACTCCAAAGACAAGACACCACCACCTGTCGACAAGTGGAATCCTGAGTTTTGCGGGGATCTCGACATGAGGATCGCGCGTGACGGAACCTGGTACTACCTCGGGTCACCCATTGGACGCATCGCGCTCGTCAAGCTCTTTGCCTCGGTGTTGCGCAAGGATGAAGACGGCAAGCACTACCTGGTGACCCCGGTCGAGAAGATCGGCATCACGGTGGACGACGCTCCTCTTCTGGCGGTCGAAATGGCGGTCGCTGGCGAAGGCTCGCAGCAGGAGCTGACACTGCGGACAAATCTCGGTGATCTGGTCAAAGTCGGTGCCGAACACCCGTTACGATTTGAAAAAGAACCGGACAGCGGCGGATTGAAACCCTATGTTCTCGTGAGAGGCAGGATAGAAGCACTGTTTACCCGCGCCCTGATGTATCAGCTTGCCGACATGATCATTGAACGCGATGGTTCGAACGCTGCGCAAATGGGAATCTGGAGCGGAGGGCAATTCTATGCCATCGACGCCGAATTGCTGGTTTAGAACGGAGACCAACTTGATAGTTCGCGCAAGGCTCGAGACCGAGCGGCAGGCTGAATGACGTCAATGCAGACAGGACGGGCAATTTTGGACGAAGACTGGACCGATATCCTTCGCGACCGGTTGGCGGTAGCAGAGCGGGAGAAGAGGCGACTGGAAACCGGCGATCATGTGCTCAACCCTGATCTTCCACCCTATGCAAGGTGGGAAGGGCCGCCCAGAGACGCTGCGGTCCTCATCGGTATCTTGCAACGCGGTGAGGGGCCGAGCGTCGTCCTGACGCAGCGTACGGGCCATCTCAAGTCACATGCAGGACAAGTCGCTTTTCCGGGCGGGAAAATCGATCCGACGGACAATGGTCCCGTGGAGGCAGCCCTCAGAGAAGCGGATGAGGAGATCGGGCTTTCGCCCAGTCAGGTTGAACCGCTCGGGAATCTTGCGCCATATCTGACCGGTTCGGGGTATCGCGTGGTTCCGGTAATCGGCGCCATCCGGGACGCGGAACCATTTCATCCCAACCCCGATGAAGTCGAGGATGTCTTTGAAGTGCCGTTGAATTTTCTGATGGACCCTGCCAATCATCAGAAGCTGAGCCGGGAATGGCAGGGGAAACGACGATATTTTTACGCCATGCCCTTCGGTGAACGGTATATCTGGGGTGTTACTGCCGGAATCATCCGATCCTTTTACGAAACGGTCTATAGCTGATGTTGCGTGTTGCACTGACACATCTGATCCTGTTTTTACTTCCCTTTTTCTGTTACGCACTCTGGTTGTGGCTCACCAAAAGGAGTCAGCATCCGGATCGTTGGGCAAAGGGTCCACTGGCCTGGCTCACGGTGACGGGCCTTGTCTTCGTCATCGTGGGGTTTTTGGTCATGTCTACCTTTAACCGAGGTCCGGAAGGCACCGACTACCGACCGACGCAAATGAAGGACGGCGTCTTCGTGCCCGGTGGTTTCGAGTAGGCAATGTCGCTCAATGTCGATGATAGGCTTCGCGAATCCGACTGGTTGCGCGCTCCTGGCATTCAGGCCGTGTTCTCCGCGGTAGAGCAGGAGGGAGACGAGGCGAGAACTGTCGGTGGCGCGATCCGCAACACCCTTCTCGGCTATCCGGTTCCCGATGTTGATATCGCAACGACGGCGCGGCCGGAAATTGTCATGAAGCGTGCGCAGGATGCCGGTCTCAAACCGATCGGAACCGGGATCGATCATGGCACGATCACGATCATCAGCGGCGGATTTCCCTACGAAGTGACGACCTTGCGCGAGGATGTGGAAACCTATGGAAGACAAGCGCGGGTCGTGTTCGGCCGAGACTGGGAGAAAGATGCCCGGCGCCGCGATTTCACGATGAATGCGCTTTATGCGGACCGGCACGGCCACCTGCACGATCCACTTGGTGGACTGGAGGACTGCCTTGCAAGACGGGTTCGCTTTATCGGCGATCCGGATGCCCGCATCCGGGAAGACTATCTTCGTATCCTGAGGTTCTTTCGTATCTTTGCAGCATATGGAAAGGGTGAACTGGATCGGGAAGGACTGGGCGCCTGTCTGCGGCACAGGGATGGCCTGCGCCAGTTGTCGGCCGAACGGATAGGGCACGAAATGCGGCGCCTCCTGAGCGCTCCTCTTGCCGCCTATGCCCTCAAGATGATGAATGATTGTGGTCTTTGGGAAATCGCGACCGGTGGGCTGGCGCGAATTGAAGACTACGAAGCCTTGCGACTGCTTGACGAGGTCGCCCGCGAGACCCGCGACCCGGAGCTCGGGCTTGTTGTGCTTGCAGGTTTTGTTCGGGAGGATCTGGAACGTATCTGTGACCGGCTGCGCCTTTCCAATGCGGAACGCAAACGCATGCAAACGGCGTGGGCAGTGATGAAAAAACTAAGAAATTCAGAAGCTTTCCCGGAAGCGGCTGCCTTGACATATGAATTCGGCAAACAGGCAACGGTGGACGGATTGCTCGCCATCTGGTCCGGGCGTATTGCCCGGAATTCAGCAGACCGCGGTGCCTTTTCAAACATGCTCTCGGCGGTCAGGCATCAAGCGGTTCCGGAGTTCCCCATAAAGGGGGCGGACCTGATCGCATCGGGTCATAAACCGGGACCTGCGTTGGGGAAACTTCTCAAGCACCTTGAAAGCGAATGGATAACGAGTGGTTTTACGTTGACACGTCAACAACTACTTGAGCATTCGCGTCCTGAATCTTAGTGTTTTTTTAAAAGTAATAGCGTCAATATATCGAGTGATTTTCCCCAAGGTAAGTGCAGTGGGTATTAAGTCACTATTTTGGATTGAGGGCGCGGACTATACAATCTATGCAAATTGTTCTTATTTCAGACGGACCACTTCCGCTGGATTCACCGGTCAGAAAACTTCCTTTCTTTTTTCCCTCGCGGCTGATCGATATGGACAAGGTGTCACCGGACACGGTTGGCGATGCCAAACTTGCTGTAGTCGAATTGCTGGAAGCAACCAACGCAGGCCTGACGGCCCTGAAAGCATCCTGGAACAGTATTGCGACCATTCCTGTCATTTGCCTGGTCTCCCATAAAGTGCGCAGGGAGGTCATTCAGGCATCCGCGCTGGGCAACACCGAAACGCTTGAACGGGATGCGCCGTTTGCGCTGCTCCTGAAGCGCGTCAAGACACTCGTTGAAACAGATATTCTCGAGGCCTTGCCGAGAAATACGCCCACGCAAACCGCAGAAGCCTACAACAAGAGCAATTCGTTCCTGGAAAGTCTCTGTTTTTCGACGGTGGAAGGCGCGAAGGTCCGCATCAATCTGATGAATGAAAGCGCAGAGGAAATGTTGACAGCTCTGACCAAGGATGGGTTGTCCTGCTGGCTCAATGCCGTGGGAACGCATCACAGTGCCACCTATTGCCATTCCCTGCAGGTTGCCGGACTGGCCGGGATGCTCGCCAAGCATCTGGGCTGGAGCGAAGAAGACTGCAAGGAAGTGATCGCCGGTGGCCTTGTCCATGATGTGGGCAAGACACGCATCCCGCTGACAATCCTCGACAAGCCCGGCAAGCTCACGAAGGAAGAACGCGACATTGTTGACCGACATCCGATGTTCGGAAGGGATATCTTGAAGAGCAGACTTGAAGTCTCGCCCGACATCAAGCGGATGGCGATACAGCACCATGAATTTCTGGACGGTTCCGGGTATCCGAACCGCCTGAAGGCTGATCGGATCATTCCAAAGGTCCGCCTCATCACCGTTTGCGATATCTTTGCGGCGTTGACGGAAGAACGGACCTACAAGGAAAGCATGCCCATGCGAACCGCCTTGTCTGTCTTGAAAGACATGGGTCCGAAGCTGGACCAGAAGATGGTGGCCAATCTCGCGGAAATGCTGTTTGGACGCGCCTTTGGAGGTGTTTCCCGCCAGGCGCCCGCTGCATGAACTGCAGTCGGCTCTATTCTACGGCCATTTGACGACCGGGGGCATGGAAGACAGGATGGAAGCGACGTTGCCGCCCGTCTTGAGCCCGAAAATCGTACCTCTGTCATAGAGCAGATTGTATTCAACATATCGTCCGCGGCGGATCAATTGCTCCTCGCGTTCCGCTTCCGACCAGTTCTTTTCAAAGTTCCGCCGGACCAGATCGGGATAGATGGCGAGAAATGCTTCGCCGACTGATTTGGTAAAGGCAAAGTCGGCGTTCCAGTCTCCGCTGTGCAGGTAGTCATAGAAGATGCCGCCGATGCCGCGCGATTCATTGCGATGCTTCAAAAAGAAATAGTCGTCGCACCATGCCTTGTAGCGATCGTAATCGGCAACATCATGTGCGTCGCATGCCGCTTTCATTGCCTCGTGAAAGGATACCGTATCGGGGTCATCCTGTGTTCGCCGGGCATCGAGAACCGGTGTCAGATCAGCGCCGCCGCCAAACCATTGACGAGTCGTCACGACCATTCGCGTGTTCATGTGGACAGCCGGGATGTGCGGATTGTGCAGGTGGGCAATCAGGCTGATGCCCGAGGCCCAGAAACGTGGATCCTCCGCAGCACCTGGAATCTGGCCTCGGAATTCTGGCGAGAACTCGCCATGCACGGTTGATACGTGAACCCCCACCTTTTCGAAGACACGGCCATACATCATCGACATGACGCCGCCGCCGCCCTTCGCCCCCGAACTGTCTGTTCGTTCCCAGGGGGTGCGCTCGAACCGTCCGGCAGGTTGGTCTGCGAGCGGGCCGGACAACGAGCCGATCTCGTCTTCGAGATCTTCGAATGCCTTGCAAATTCGGTTTCGCAATTCCTGGAACCACGCCGGAGCAGTCTGTTTCTTGTCTTCGATGCCGTCGGGGATCGGACCGCCGCGATTTTCCGGAGAAGGTGCATTCATGTGATCGGCCTTCGATGATTCATGTACCGCTTGTACACGTGCGTATGTCAGAAGGCGCTTTTAGGAAATGTGCCGGTCTGCCGCAAGGCTTCCCCGAGCGCCATGCCAGCCGAAACGGCAACATTGATCGAGCGCATTCCTTCGGCCATCGGAATTGTCAGGCGTGCATCGACAAGTTCGTGCACGCTTTCGGGAACACCCGTGCTTTCGCGTCCCATCAGGAGAATGTCCTCGGAACGGTACTGAAAGTCCGTATAAAAGGTTTCCGACTTCGTTGTCAGGAGTATCAGTCTCCTGTTCTGCGTCAGCCGGAACAGCTCGAAATCCGCAAAACTCCTGTGCCGCCTCATCGTTGCCCGTTCCAGATAGTCCATGCCGGCCCGCTTCAATGCACTGTCGGAGATTGGAAATCCGGCAGGTTCGATCAGATGAACCGTGACACTCATGCAGGCAGCCAACCTGAGGATCGTGCCGGTATTTTGCGGAATGTCAGGCTGGTACAGGGCTAGTTGTGGCATAAGCTTGGATGACTCGCACTTGCAGGCCGCGGTGGATACCAGTTTACCCGGCATTTGTCATGTGCGGCGCATGTCTATGACGCGCATTTATTTGACCGTGCCCTGTTCAGGGCGCGTAGAATAACAACCAGATTCGTATCCGTTCTTTTGGAGACGCCCCGTGTCCCCGCTATTTCATCTGTTTGAAACCTGGATCGACCCGTTTCGCGACCCCCCACAGAAGGGTATGCCGCACGGCGGTGTGCGCTTCCTGCTCTATTTCGTCAGCCAGGTCCGCTGGCCGTTCATTGCGATGCTGGTGCTCGGCGGAGCGTCGGCCTTCGTCGAAGTCACGGTTTTCAATTTTCTCGGAAGGATCGTGGATCTTCTGGAAAACGGCAACCGGGCAACGTTCTTCAGCGATCACGCCAGCACGTTGCTGTGGATGGTGTTCGTCGTCCTGATCTTGCGTACGATCGTCAATTCCCTGATGGCTCTGGTTGAAGAGCAGGCAGTCGTTCCCGGCTTTTTCAACCTTGTCAGGTGGCAATCTCATCAGCGGGTCATGCGCCAGAGCCTGAGCTATTTCCAGGACGACCTTGCCGGACGGCTGGCGCAAAAGGTGATGCAGTCCGGAATGTCTGCCGGTGACTTCATGATCAATCTCTTGCAGGTTGTCTGGTTCATCATTGTCTACGCAATCACGACACTGGTTCTGATCACCGAGCTTGACGTCAGACTGGGAGCAATCGTTGCGCTTTGGCTCGTCTGCTTTGCCGTGACGGCTTTGTATTTCGTCCCGCGAATCCGCAATGCCTCCAAAGAAACGGCTCACAGTTATTCCGGGGTCACAGGCCGGCTTGTGGACACATATACCAACATCCAGTCGGTGAAGCTGTTTGGCTCCATGCGCGAGGAAAACCAGGGAGCCAGGCGGGCGGTTGAGAATTTTACCGCGAAGCTGAGACAGTTTACCCGGTATCTGACATCGATCCGGATGATCATGTCACTGATCAACGGGGTCATGATCGTCTCGATCACCGCAATGGCACTGAATGTCTGGCAGGACGGAAACATCAGTACCGGTCACGTTGCCTTCGCACTCAGCTTGATCCTGAGGCTCAACATCCTGCTCAATCGCCTGTTCAACCAGCTGAATGGACTGTTCCGGCACTTCGGGTCATTGCAGGACAGCATGGAGACAATCGTCAAACCTGTTTCCCTTGTCGATTTGCCGGATGCAAGGGCTCTCAGCGTTGATCAGGGTGCGATCAAATTTGAAAACATCCGCTTCCACTACGGCAAGGACGGCGGCGTCATCGATCATCTCAATCTGTCGATTGAGCCCGGCGAACGAGTTGGTCTTGTAGGTCCGTCGGGGGCGGGAAAGACCACGCTTGTGAGTTTGTTGCTTCGGTTTTTCGACCTAGAAGCCGGCCGGGTCATCATCGACGGTCAGGACGTGAGAAACGTCGCGCAGGAGTCTCTTCGCCGATCAATCGGTATGGTGACGCAGGATACCTCCTTGCTGCACAGGTCAATACGCGAAAACATACTTTACGGGCGCAGCACAGCCAGTGATGCAGACCTTGTTGACGCTGCCCGCAAGGCCCATGCCCTTGATTTCATTCAGCAGCTTGAAGACAAGAAGGGACGCACGGGGTTTGACGCGTTTGTCGGCGAACGAGGTGTCAAGCTGTCTGGCGGTCAGCGCCAGCGCATCGCAATTGCACGTGTACTGGTGAAGAATGCGCCGATACTTGTGCTTGACGAGGCAACTTCAGCGCTTGATTCGGAAGTCGAGGCCGCGATTCAGGACAACCTGCAAAGTCTGATGGCCGGCAAGACTGTCATTGCAATTGCACACCGTCTGTCGACGATTGCAGCCATGGACCGTCTCATCGTGATGGATAACGGCCGGATCGTGCAGCAAGGAACCCACGAAACACTGCTTGCGGACAAGACCGGCCTTTACGCCCAGCTCTGGCACCGGCAGTCCGGCGGATTTCTCAAGGCGGATGTGGTTCCGGCGTGACAACTGTTTTTGCAGGCGGATTCGATTCTTCCGATCTGATCCGGAACGCCTGGATGAACGTAGAGATCGTGTTCTTTCACTGAGGGTCTCATGGTTCAGCACGCCATTGCATATATCGCGACCGCACTGGTTTTTCTTGCGGTCGATTACGTCTGGTTGTCACAGGTGGCGACCCGGTTCTATTTTGACAGGATCGGACATCTGTTGATGGACAAACCCAACATGGCTGCAGCGGGTGTGTTTTATATCATCTATGTCGTCGGCATAGTGGTGTTCGCCGTTGCACCCGCACTGAAATCCGAAAGTCTTGCGACTGCCGTGATCTATGGGGCCATGTTCGGGTTCTTTACCTACGCCACCTACGATGTGACCAACTATGCAACACTCAGGAACTGGCCCGTAATCGTCACCGTCGTGGACGTCTCCTGGGGGACTGCGTTGTCGGCGTTCTCGGCGGGAATGGGATACACTCTGACGCGCATGGTGTCTTAGAAGAGCCAACCGGGTTCTCCGCCCGCGTCTTTCTTTCCACTCCCCAAAGGCCGGTCAGCCGATCGCGGCCAGATCCCTACGTATTATCCCTAAGTCTCTGTCCTTACTGAATTTTTACGCATCGCGCTGTATGCTCCCGGCATGTGAAAACCTGCGAACAGGGTTCACGACCTACCAAAAATCGGGATTCCACCGCGATGCTTTCGATCAAGGGCCGTTTCGTTGCCATGGTTCTAACTGCCGCTGTCATCATGATGGCAGGAACGGCGTTTGCCTTTTACTCGTTTCGCCAGGCCATGCTTGAGAAAATCGGAACGCCTGCCGGTGCCCAGGCGTTTGTGTCCGATAACGTCGCCGGCAACATCGATACGATGATTCTGGATCAGATGGTTACAATCGGGCTTGTCGTCTCACCCGTCGGACTGGCTTTTCTCGCAATGGCGCTGTTGCTCGCCATAGGAATTGCACGACCCCTCGCACGTTTGCAGAACGGCCTCGACAAGCTCTCGACCGGAGACCTGGACATAGAAATAGTCGGCAATGACCGCAGCGACGAAATCGGAGCCATCGCCCGTTCCGTTACCGCTTTTCGTGAAAACCTCGCGCAACAGGCCAAAGAACAGGCCCGGCAGGAACTGGCCCATCAGGAAGCGCTTGGCAAAGAACGAAAAGCACTTATGCATGATGTCGCAGACGACTTTGAAAAATCCGTGATCTGCGTCGTGTCTTCGCTGATGCAGTCAGCGGAAAGCGTTGAGCTTAATTCGGGCAAGCTTGACGATGCCGTCAACTCCTCGCTGCGGGCGGTCAAGGAGGTGCGTCAGGCGACAGAAGATGCAACAAATTCGGTTGAAACGGTGACCAGTTCAACCGAAGACATGTCAGGTTCCCTCAATCGCGTTCGGGAAGACGTGGACCAGGCCGCGGAAATCGCGAGCGTCGCCGTGGTGGAAGCACGCAAGACCGACGAGATTGTCGGCCGGTTGTCTGAAACCGGCAAGGCGATAGGCGAAATCGTGGAGTTGATCGGCCAGATCGCGAGCCAGACCAATCTTCTCGCCCTGAATGCGACGATCGAGGCTGCCAGGGCCGGTGACGCCGGACGCGGCTTCGCGGTGGTAGCCAATGAAGTCAAGGCCCTGGCCGAACAAACGACACGCGCGACGGACGATATTTCCGCTCAGGTGGCATCCGTCCAAGACGTTGCCGAACATTCCGTGGATGCCATCCGCACTATCGCAGAGACCATCGGGAAGGTGAGTGATATCTCAAGCAAAATCAGGGAAGCGGTTGAAGAGCAGGAAGCTGCAACACAACAGATCAGCAGCAGCGCGCTCACCGCAAGGGCCAGTTCGGGACTGGTCACCAGCAACGTGAGCACTTTGAGTGAAGTCATGAATGTCAGCCGTTCCGCAACCAGCGAAATGCAAATCGCTTCCGGTGAACTGGGAGACCTGGCGAGCAATCTGCAATCGCAAGTGCGTCAATTTCTTCAAAGTGTAAGATCTGCGTAGATTTTTCATATGATTTCATGAATTGATATTGCAATAAATACCGAAAATTTGATGAGCTCTGCTTAGCGTTTTTTTCAAGTTATTTTGGCAGGATAGTCTCAAATGACCAGAGTATTCATCAGATCTGCATGGAAGAATTTTCGACCGACTGGCCTGCGATTTATCTGATCTTGTTTTGCGGTGTGGGAATCATTCTCCTCTCCGTGGGGTTTCTACTTGGCCGTTTGCACGCCAAGAAAGTCGGGAACAGGTCCGCCTCGGAATTCGGAAACGATGCTGCAATTCTCGAAACCGTCGTTGAGCACGCTCACGAAGGCCTTGTCATGCAGGACATCTATGGACGGATTGAATGGTCCAACCCGGCCTATACACGCATAACCGGATATTCCGCCGAGGAAATTCGCGGACGTCAACCACAGGAATTTGTTCTTCCTCCGGACAAGCAGCTTTCATCCAGGGAACTGGAGAATTTCAAGTTTGACCTGAAAAAATTCTCGTCAGGATTCAAGGAACTGATCCAGAACCGGAGGAAAAACGGTGAGCTTTTCTGGAACCAGCTAACATTTGCAAAAGTCGAGGGTGAAACCGAGGAAAAAACGCGGATGATCATCCTGTGCCAGGATGTGACCCGCGAGGTTGAACGCTTTGCAGAGCTTGAAGAAACCCGAAAACGGCTGAAGTATCAGGCTGAACACGACGAACTGACCGGTCTGGCAACGCGCGCGAAAATCACGTCCTTTCTGCAGGAGTGTTTGTCGCGGGATCACGGCAAATCGCGCAAGGTGGGTGTCATTCAATTCGATCTCGATCATTTCAAGGAGATCAACGACAGCCATGGTCATAGTGCCGGTGACGCCGTGCTGAGGCTTGTCGCGGGTGTGCTCAAGTCGGTGCTGCAGGAAAAGGGACTGGTTGCGAGGGTTGGGGGAGATGAGTTTTTGGCCGTCATTTCGGATCCTGACGGGCCGGACCAGATGGAAAGTCTCGTACAACAGATCTTTGGCGATCTGGATCAGCCGATCATGGTCGAACGACAAAGACTGAAGGTTGCAGTCAGTGCTGGTCTTGTTCTTGCCGAGACAGAAAACACCAGTCTCGCAGAGCTTATCAACCGGGCCGATATCGCTCTTTACGCCGCAAAGAAAGCCGGTCGTGACCGGTTCTCCTGGTACACCGATGCACTTGGAACGGCGCACCGGCACCGGCGCATGAACATGGCCAGGCTCGATCAGGACCTTGAAAACAACAACCTGACACTGCTCATGGAACCGCAATATGACCTGAAACAGAAGCAGATCACCGGATACGAAGCATCGGCGCACTGGCTGCATCCGTCAGAAGGACTGGTTGACCCTGCAAAGATGTTGTCAGCTCAGGAAGATTCCAAACGGATTGCGCAGATCGAACGATTTGCATTGCAGGAAGGCCTGTCGGAAATCAGAAGGCTTCGGGAAGCTGCAAACCGACCCATCACCTTGTCAGTTGATCTGACCGGTGCGAGTGTTGACAATCCACGCTTCGGGGAGCAGTTGGTCCGACTGTGTGAAGAAGCCGAAATTCCAGTCGCTGATCTGACCATCGAGCTGAATGAGCAGATTGTCCGTTTCGATGAACACGACGGTCTGCAATGTGCGATAGGACGTTTGTCCGGAACCGGTTGCCGGATTGCGCTCGATGAAGTTGGAGGCGGCCGCGGCGGAGCCGGACAGCTTATTCGGGTCAACGCAAATCTCCTGAAACTCAGCCCATGGCTCGTTGGAGATCTGGAATCCCACACAAAGAAGCGTCATTTGACACAATCCATCGTCAGGCTCGCGGAAAAGTTCGAGTGCAAGGTGATGGCCATAGGCGTCGATCGGCTGGAACAGCTGGAAATACTTCGAGATTTCGGATGTCACTTCATTCAGGGCCAGTTGATTTCCGGGCCACTTTCAGCGCGGGAAGCGGAGATACACCTGCGCGAATTCGCGATGTAGAGCGACAATTGCTGGCGGGTCTTGCCGGCAAATGAGGGGTTGTGTCCGTTTGGCAACAGTTGTCAGCTTCGTGCGCCGCTGGTGTGATTTGCCTCTTTTCAACCAGACAAAAAGCGGTTACCAACGCAACCAGTCAACTTCACCTTGTTGACTTGGATTTTTCCCAGCGGCCGCCCGGCCGCGCAACCAGGAGGGCATACATGATAGATCATTTCGCGATCCACGCATCCACCGCCCACGCTGGTTGCATCGAGGGAATTGTCAGGCAGCGTTAGGCGCCGTCAAACCTCATCTTTCCAAATAGCTTTGCGGTGACGGGCTCAAGCCGTCCTACCGTGCTGCATGCGTCGTCTGCATGTTCGCCGTCACCATTGATCAAGTTCCCTTTTCGGAGTTGTTCCGATGAATTCGCATTATCCGCAGGACCTGTCTGCACTGGCAGACCGTCCGGATTTCGAGATTCCATCCACGCCGCAAGCAAAGGTGGGGCTGGCAGGCAGGATCGGACGCGCGTTTGTGTCGGCCGGTGTTTTTCTCGGCGTTACCCTTGGCGTGGCCGTGGTTCTCTTCGTGCCGGTCTTCATCTTTAACCTGAGCCGGATCGAAGCGCTGGAGGTTGCCGGTGAAACCATTCCGGTTTCCCTGTTCTTCGATCAGCTCGGTGCCCTTTTCTGGGGCACAGCAATCATTGCGCTTGCCTTCACAAGTCTTATGACCGGCCTGTTTGTCATGGCGGCCGGGGCAACAATTCGTCCGCGATCCCAACCTGTCGGCAAGGAAGATGCCCTCGTGCATCTGACTGTGCTGCGGTTGAGCGGATCTGAGAGGTAGTCATGTTCGACCGTTTCGAAAAGCTCGTTGATCCCTTTGAGAGAACCGAGCTTGACGTCCCGCCGAAAGGTTTCTGGGCCTTCTGTTGGTATTACACCAAACCCGTCTGGCCCATCCTGCTTGTCGTTTCCGTGCTGGGGGCGATCATAGCGATCCTGGAAGTCATGATTTTCACGTTCTTGGGCGAGCTGGTAAACTGGCTCAGCACAGAAAGTGCGGAGACTTTCTTTCAGGACAATTGGGGTCAACTCCTGTGGATGGCGCTGGTGGTGCTGGTCGTCCTGCCGGGCATCACGGCGATCTGGGAAACCATGTTTCACCAGGGACTGATGGGTACGTATCCCATGTCTGTGCGTTGGCGTGTTCACCGCTATCTGCTGCGCCAGAGCATCTCGTTCTATCAGAATGATTTTGCCGGCCGGATTGCCAACAAACTGATGCAGACCGCTCTGGCGGTTCGTGAAGTGGTCACGAGGATTGCCGACATTCTTGTTTATGTCACGGTCTACTTCTTTGCGGCCTTGTTCGTTGTCGCGGAGGCGAGCATCTACTTCGTAATACCATTCGTGGTGTGGTTCGGTTGCTACCTGGTCACGATGCGGGTCTTCGTTCCGCGTCTGAAAAACGTTTCCAGGGAACAGGCGGATGCGCGCTCACTCATGACCGGGCATGTGGTTGACGCCTACACAAACATCTCAACGGTGAAGCTGTTTTCTCACGCAGAACGCGAGGAAGAGTATGCCAAGACGTCAATGATGTCGTTTCTGAAGACAGTGTTCCTGCAGATGCGACTGGTCACCGGGATGAATATCACCCTGACGACGCTCAACATGGTTCTGCTCTTTGCAGTTGCCGGGCTGTCCATCGGCCTCTGGCAGGCCGGACGGGTCGGAACCGGTGAAATTGCGGTCGCTGTTGCACTCGTGTTGCGTTTTCAGGGCATGTCGCAATGGATCCTCTGGGAAGTCTCGGGACTATTTGAGAATATCGGAACCGTTCAGGACGGCATCAACACCATTTCCCGCGAGCGGGATGTCGTGGATGCTCCGGGTGCACAGCCGCTTTCCGTGCCGAGTGGCGAAATCCGGTTTGAGCGGATCGGTTTTCACTACGGCAAGGAAACCGGCGTAATCGAGGAGCTGTCGCTGACGATGGCACCGGGCGAGAAGATCGGCCTGATCGGAAGATCGGGAGCCGGCAAGTCGACCCTCGTCAATCTCCTGTTGAGGTTTTACGACCTCGAACGCGGCCGGATCCTGATCGACGGACAGGATATCTCGAATGTTCGTCAGGATGATATCCGGGCAAATGTCGGTGTTGTCACCCAGGACACTTCACTGCTGCATCGCTCGATTTTCGAGAACGTTGCCTATGGCAAGCCGAATGTCGAACGGGAGGAAGTGGAATCGGCACTGGAAAAGGCCCATGCGCTCGAGTTCGTCCGGGATTTGTCGGATCCGAGCGGACGCACCGGACTCGAAGCTCATGTCGGTGAGCGGGGTGTGAAGCTCTCCGGCGGACAGCGCCAGCGGATTGCCATTGCCCGGGTCCTGTTGAAGGATGCTCCGATCCTGTTGCTGGACGAAGCGACGTCAGCGCTTGATTCCGAAGTGGAACTCGCCATTCAGGAAAGCCTGTTCGACCTGATGAAGGGCAAGACCGTGATTGCCATTGCCCACCGTCTGTCAACCATCGCGGCGATGGACAGGCTCATCGTGATGGATCAGGGCCGAATCATCGAAGAGGGGTCCCATCAGGAGCTTCTTGAAAAGAACGGATTGTACGCGCAACTCTGGCAGCATCAGTCCGGTGGTTTCCTCGCGCCTGTCCAGGCTGCTTAATTCACAGAACGAAACGGCAAGATCGGGGTTGATTTGAATTCCGGTCTTGCGCTTGTTCCCTAAAAAAGGGCAGAAAAGCGGCACGGGGTTTGTTTTGCCTGCGACATATGCGTTTTGACACGTTTGTTGATCTGGACAAGCGTTTCGAAGGGTGCAAAAAGACAAGCCGCTTGGCCGATGCGGGTAACTGCCGCACCGGCCACCGTTGAGCCCGGCATGGTTCCGTCCATCCTCACTGGCAAAGGATGGTCTGGACGTGATGCGGGCTATCGGTACAGGTAGAATTTTGAAGGGGACGCGACCTTGGCACACAACACGGATGCGGAAGAACCGAACCGCCGTGACTTTCTCTATATCGCGACCGGTGCAATGGGCGTTGTGGGCGCCGGCGCGTTGGCATGGCCGTTCATCGATCAGATGAACCCGGATGCCTCCGCCTTGGCACTGGCATCGATCGAGGTTGATGTGTCTGCCGTCGAAGAGGGGCAGTCAATCACAGTAAAATGGCGAGGCAAGCCGGTCTTCATTCGCAACCGTACAGAAACGGAAGTGACTGAAGCGAAGGATGTCCCGATCGGGGATCTTCCGGACAGGCTTGCCCGAAATGCGAACCTTCCGGCGGACGCTGAGGCGACCGACCCGAACCGCGGTGTGAAGGACAAGGAAAACTGGCTCGTGCAGGTCGGTATCTGCACACACCTCGGCTGCGTGCCGATCGGTGATGCCGGTGACTTCGGTGGCTGGTTCTGCCCCTGCCACGGCTCTCACTACGACACTGCCGGCCGTATTCGCAAAGGCCCGGCTCCCGAGAATTTGCTGATTCCGCCGCTCGAGTTCGTCAGCGACTCGACGATCAAGATCGGCTAACGGCACAGATTTTTAGGAGACAGCCATGGCTGGACATTCAAACTACGTCCCGCAGAGCGCTGCGGCCAAGTGGCTGGAAAGCCGCCTGCCCGTGATTTCGCTCGTGCGCGGATCCTTCGTGGATTTCCCGACACCGAAAAACCTCAATTACTGGTGGACTTTCGGTGGTATCCTTTTCTTCGTGCTGATCGCCCAGATCATTACCGGGATCGTTCTGGTAATGCACTATACGCCCAGCACCGACGCAGCGTTCAACAGCGTCGAGCACATCATGCGTGACGTGAATTTCGGCTGGATGCTGAGATACCTTCACTCCAATGGCGCCTCGATGTTCTTCATCGCCGTCTATATCCATATCTTCCGCGGGCTCTACTACGGTTCCTACAAGGCGCCGCGTGAAATTTCGTGGATCCTGGGCGTGATCATCTTCCTGATCATGATGGGTACCGCGTTCATGGGCTACGTTCTGCCCTGGGGCCAGATGTCATTCTGGGGTGCGACGGTTATCACGAACCTGTTCTCCGCGATCCCGCTGGTGGGCGAGAGCATCGTGACCTGGCTGTGGGGTGGCTTTGCCGTCGACAACCCGACCCTGAACCGCTTCTTCTCGCTTCACTATCTGCTGCCGTTCATGATCTTCGGTGTCGTTATCCTGCACGTTTGGGCTTTCCACACGACAGGCAACAACAATCCGACAGGGGTGCAGCCGAAGACGAAACAGGACACGCTGCCGTTCCACCCTTACTACACGATGAAGGACCTGTTCGCGATTGTCGTGTTCATGATCCTGTTCGCGTATTTCGCCTTCTATCTGCCGAATTACATGGGGCACCCCGACAACTACATCGAGGCCGACCCGCTGGTGACACCAGCGCATATCGTTCCGGAATGGTACTTCCTGCCGTTCTACGCAATCCTGCGTGCGGTTCCCGACAAGCTCGGTGGTGTGATTGCCATGTTCGGTTCAATCGCAGTGCTGTTCATCCTGCCTTGGCTGGATACGTCGAAGGTACGCTCAGGCGCCTATCGTCCGATGTTCAAGCAGTTCTTCTGGATATTTGCCGGCGTCTGCGTGGCTCTGGGATATCTGGGTGCGATGCCGGCCGAAGGCTGGTACGTGATCTTCTCCAGAATTTTCACCGTGTACTATTTCGCTCATTTCCTGATCATCCTGCCGATGCTCGGGTTCCTTGAGAAACCGCTACCCCTGCCGGCCTCGATTTCAGAATCGGTTCTTAAGGGTGGATCTGGCAAACCTTCCGGTGCGGCTGCCGCGCCGGAGACGAAGTAACGCGAACCGGATCAGGAGTTAATTGAGACAATGAGCACCATGATCAAAATGGTTCGTTCCCTGGCAGCGGTGGCGGCTCTCGCCATCGCGACGCCGGCAGTCGCCGCAGGCGCAAACGTCGAAATCCATCCGCAACAGTGGTCATTTTCCGGACCTTTCGGTTTTTATGACCGAGGACAGCTGCAGCGCGGTTTCAAGGTCTATCAGGAAGTTTGTCAGGCCTGTCACGGCCTGAAACAGGTTGCATTCCGCAATCTTGCCGAAAATGGCGGTCCGAGCTTCAGCGAGGACGCCGCCAAGCAGATTGCTTCCGAATACACCGTCGTCGACGGTCCGGATGATGATGGCGAAATGTTCGATCGCCCGGCGATCCTTGCCGACCGCTTCCCGTCGCCGTTCCCGAACGTGAACGCCGCGCGCGCTGCTAATGGTGGAGCTTATCCGCCCGACTTCTCACTGCTTGCAAAAGCGCGTGCAGCTCAGCGCGGATTTCCGTGGTTCGTCTTCGATATCTTCACGCAGTATCAGGAAAGTGGCCCGGACTACATTTATTCGTTGCTGACCGGGTATGAAGAAGATCCCGAAGGAATCGAAGTTCCGGTTGGACAGTATTACAACCACTCGTTCCTGGCTGGTCAGTTCATTTCCATGGCACCGCCGCTTTCCGATGAGCTGGTTGAATATACCGATGGTTCGCCGATGACGGTGGATCAGTATGCCAAGGACGTTTCCGCCTTCATGATGTGGGCTGCGGAACCGCATCTGGAAGACCGCAAGAAGATCGGCTTCCGCGTGATGGTCTTCCTTATCGTCTTTGCCGGATTGCTCTACTTCACGAAGAAACAGCTCTGGCGTAACGTCGATCATTGATCTCCTCACCAAATGGGTGAATGGGGAAGGCGGGCTTCGAGCCCGCCTTTTTTGCTTTTGGACTGTTCAACATGCGTCCTGCTTGATAATCAGCTGATCGGATTGGAATCTTCTGGGGAGACTTGGCAATGGCTGATGCGGTTCTTGGTATTATCGGCGGTTCCGGCATTTACGATCTGCCGGGTCTTGAAAACTCCGATTGGATCACCGTCGAAAGTCCATGGGGAACACCGTCCGACCAGGTCAGGATCGGCGAGATTGACGGGCTAAAAATCGTCTTCCTGCCCCGGCACGGGCGGGGCCACGTCTATTCGCCCACCACGATCAATTACCGGGCCAACATCGATGTCATGAAACGTTGTGGTGTCACCGATCTCCTGTCGGTGTCTGCCTGCGGATCCCTGAAGGAAGAACACGCTCCGGGCACATTCGTTCTGGTGGATCAGTTCATTGACCGCACCATTGCCCGCGAAAAGAGTTTCTTCGGTACGGGCTGTGTTGCCCACGTTTCGATGGCCACTCCTGTGAGCCCGAAGCTTGTCGATGCCGTTGCAGCCGCTGCCGAGGCGGAAAGCCTCGGCTATGCAAGGGGTGGAACCTACCTTGCCATGGAAGGTCCGCAGTTCTCCTCCCTCGCGGAAAGCCATCTCTACCGGTCCTGGGGCTGTGACGTGATCGGCATGACCAACATGCCGGAAGCCAAGCTCGCCCGCGAGGCCGAGATCTGTTACGCCACGGTCGCGATGGTAACGGACTACGACAGCTGGCATCCCGATCACGGCGAGGTCGATATCCAGGCGATCATCAGGGTGCTTCACGACAATGCCGAAAACGCCCAGCGTCTCGTTGCCCGTGTGGCCAGGGACCTGCCGCGCGAACACCAGTCCTGTCCCGCCGGATCGGATACGGCGCTGGAATTTGCCTTCATGACCGCACCGGAAAAACGGGACCCGGAACTGGTGGCAAAACTGGACGCCGTCGCAGGCCGTGTTCTGAACAGACCATCGTAACGCAGGCAGACCGCCGCAACATTCGTTTAATACCGGCGAATTTGCTTCGATCACGTGCGCAAAATTGATATAAGCGTCGGTCGGGGCATGTGCCGGAACGATCAGCTGAAGAAAGAGAGCTCGATGACCGACCAGACGATCCAGGATGAACTGATCAGCTCGATCCGCACGATCACGGATTACCCTAAAGAGGGAATTCTGTTTCGCGACATCACGACGCTTCTTGGCAATGCGCGGGCATTTCGCCGAGCTGTCGATGCGCTTGTGCAGCCGTGGGCCGGTTCCAAGGTCGATCAGATCGCCGGAATCGAGGCAAGGGGGTTTATCCTCGGCGGCGCTGTCGCACACCAGCTTTCCGCCGGCTTCGTGCCGATCCGCAAGAAAGGCAAATTGCCCCACGAAACCGTCCGGATAGCGTATTCGCTTGAGTATGGTCTGGATGAAATGGAAATGCACAAGGATGCCATCCAGCCGGGGGACCGCGTCATTCTGGTGGATGACCTGATTGCGACCGGAGGTACGGCAGAAGCGGCCTGCAAGTTGCTCAAGTCCATGGGTGCGAACATTGTAGCGGCCTGCTTCATTGTTGATCTGCCCGATCTTGGCGGACGCAAGAAGCTGGAGGAGCTGAGTGTTCCGGTTCGCACCCTCGTGGAATTTCCCGGGCACTGAAGGCCAATGCCAGCTGAAACCGAAGGATTGGCCGCGCGGCCATGTTTTTCAGAAGAATTCCGCCGTGAATTCGAGGACCTGTTGAGATGGCGCCGCGACGTGCGTCGTTTCAGGAAGGACCCGCTGTCGGCGCATGAACTGGAATACCTTCTGCAGATGGCAGATCTCGCGCCTTCGGTGGGCAACAGTCAGCCCTGGCGCATCGTTGTCGTTGAAAGCCGGGAACGTCGCGACCAGGTCATTGCTTCATTTGACATGGAGAACGAAGCCGCCGCGCAACAGTTCGAGCCGGACAAGGCGCTTCAATACCGGCAACTGAAACTTGCGGGTCTGAAGGAAGCGCCGGTTCATCTGGCCATATTCAGCGATGAGAATCCATCGCAGGGCCACGGACTTGGACGTGCGACGATGCAAGAAACGCTTGCCTATTCGACCGTGAGCATGATCCATACGTTCTGGCTGGCTGCGAGGACAGCCAGGATCGGTGTTGGCTGGGTCTCGATCCTTGACCCTGAATTGGTTTCCAGCATCCTTCAGGTTGACGACAGCTGGCGGCTCGTGGCTTATCTGTGTGTTGGTTATCCTGAAGAAGAACATATGGATCCCGAACTGGAACGCGCGCGCTGGCAAGCACGCAGTCCCCTTGAGACGCGGTTATTCCGACGTTAGGAGCCTTTAAATGCCTGTGATCATTCGCGCAACTGAAGACAAAGATCATGATGACGTGCACCAACTCCTGCGTGAGCGTTGGGCCGGTCCGGAGATGCTGCTCGATGGTGAGAATGTCGACGCGTCACGCCTGCCCGGTTTTGTGGCTTACGACGGCAACGACCTTGTCGGGCTGGTGACGCTGATCAAGCGGGAGAATGAATGGGAGATCCTCACACTGGATTCGATCAATCGCTGGGGCGGTGTCGGCAGCCAGTTGCTTGATGCCATCGTGACCGAAGCACGCGCCAAAAACATGCCCCGGCTCATTGTCAGGACGTCCAACGACAATCTGGACGCTTTCCGGTTCTACCAGCGACGCGGATTTCGGATCGAGCGTGTGGCTCAGGGCGTGATCGATGCGGAACGGCAGAAAAAACCGGAGATTCCCCTGCGCGGCGACTATGGCATAGAGATACGCGACGAAGTGCTGTTTGCGCGGATGCTATAGCTCAAGTTCGACCGGCGAGCCGGATCAGCGCGGCCGCCGCTCGACAAACACCGTTGCCTTGAATGAAAACGCCAGCAAGCCGTCCTGGTTGAATGCCCTCATGTCGGAATGAACGAGGCCCCATTCCGGGCGACTGCGGCTCTCTGTCTTGCCTGTCACCGTGCGGGTGTAGCGCAAGGTATCGCCGGCAAAGACGGGTTTGATCCACTTCAGGTCCTCAAAACCGGGGGAGGGACCGATTCTGGCGACGGCTATGTCTTCTGCAAGCGCGTCGTCCTGCATGGATTTCAGTCTGGCCACGAACAGTTTCATGAAGATGGAAGCGGTGTGCCAGCCGGAGGCGCACAGTCGGCCAAAGTGGGTTTTCGCTGCGCCGTCCTCACTCAGATGAAAGGGTTGCGGGTCGAATTTCTCCGCAAACCGGATGATCTCGTCGGTCTTGAAGGTGTAGGTACCAAGTTCCAGGATTTCGCCGACAACGACGTCTTCAAAAAAAGCAATCATCGAGCTGGCTCCCGTCTTTCGAACAGAACCGGGTTGTCCCACTCAATGACCTCGACATCGTCCTGATTGGTCGCCCGGACGCGGATGAAAACCATACCGAGTTGCGGTTTGGAGCGCAGATCTTTCATTTCGAGGATTTTCGCCGTTGCAGACAGCGTGTCTCCCGGAAACACCGGGTGTTTCCATTTCAACCTGCTGACCCCAGGGGAGCCGCGCCCGGTGCTCTTGTTGAACAGATTGGTGGCAAGCAACCTCATGATCAGGCTCGCTGTATGCCAACCGGATGCGGCCAGGCCGCCGAGGATGGATGCCTTGCCGGCTTCTTCGCTCATGTGAAAGGATTGAGGGTCGAATTCGGAGGCGAATTCAATGATGTCATCCTTGCTCACGTCAATCGCACCGAGGTCGAATTCCTGATCCGGCGCCAAATCTTCAAAATAAGTCCGATCGGTCATGTATCTGGGCTGTTTGATCTGCAAATTGGCCGTAGGGGAAACGGCGGGAGTGATTAAAACTTGTGCTTGTGCCTCTCGTAGCATGTTCGAGGGCAGTTCTGATAGACTTATCATTTGCGACGCGGCGGGGTGTTGCGATCGTCTATTTCTATGTCCTTACGTAGTTGCGCCAGTTGTGCTCCTCCCGGAAGCCAAGAACCTCGCGTATCTTCCTGTTTGAAAACAGAGCCTCATGGTCGGCAAGGTCCCGGCTGACCGGAACGTTCGGGAAGAAACGCTGCAGGATTTGCGCGTTGGGAATGTCCACCGAGTTCGTATCGTTGCCGGCATTGAAGACCTGGTAGCCGAGGCCATCCTTTTCCAGGCAGAGATCGACGATCTGACCAAGATCCCTGGCATCGATATAGCAGAAGATGTTTCTGCGCCGCTGCGCCGGATTTTCGAAGAAGTCCGGGAAGCGGTCATATTCATTCGGCTCGATGACGTTGCCGATCCGAAGTGCGTAGATGTCGGCACCGGAGCGCCGCTGGAAGGATCGCGCCGTCTGTTCGTTGACCACCTTGGACAGACCGTAGCTGTCCATCGGATTGACATCGTATTCCTCTTCAACCGGCAGGGTATCCGGGTCGGTGATACCGTCTGCGAAACAGACGCCGTAGGTCGTTTCCGAAGAGGCGATCACGATCTTGCGGATGCCGAGTTTCACCGCCGCCTCTATGACATTGTAGGTGCCGACGGTATTGACCTCGAACGTCTTGTTGTCCGGATGGATCAGGATGCGCGGAATGGCGGCGAAGTGCACGACCGCGTCGAACGCGGGCACGCCTTGCCCCGGTTCCAGCTCGTCAAAATTGGCGTAGCTGGTCATGACATTGAACATTTCGCCCGATTGCGTGATATCGGCTGTCAGATTGTCGACACCGGGATGATCGAGTGGGGTCAGGTCCACATTCACGACCCTATGTCCACGATCCAGAAGGTAGGGAACGACATGCCGACCTGCCTTGCCGGACCCACCGGTAAAGAGAATTCGTTTTGATCTGCTCATTTGCCTGTTCCCCGATTTTCCGCCTCTAAGGCCAGACCATAAGGCAGGCAAACTCGAGCACAAAGACCCCTCCAGCCACAAGTCCGCAAGATTTGTCAGATTGGCCGGTGCTAGGTTCATCCCAATCAAGCGAGGGCAGTTCCAAATGACACATCACGAAAAGCAGTCGATATCGCCGAAAGACGATGGCTACCTGCGGCGCTTCACCCGCGTGATCGAGTACATCTACGCAAATCTCGACGAGGATCCGGATCTGGCCATGCTGGCCGAGGTCGCTGCCCTGTCACCCTGGCACTGGCATCGCGTGTGGCAATCGGCTTATGGCGAGTCCATCGTGGCAACGGTCAAGCGATTGCGCCTGCACAGGGCATCTGCGGATCTTACCTATTCCCGGTTGCCGATTGCTGAAATTGCCATGCGCGCCGGTTATGGCAGCCAGGAAGCCTTCAGTCGCAGTTTCAAGAAAGTATACGGCCTGTCTCCTTCATCCTATCGCGAGGGAGGTGTTGAAGGCCGCCTTCAGCCCGCACATGGCGGTGCGCCTATTCCCCGAACCAGAGGATCACTTCTCATGCATCAAGTTGAAATCAAAACCCTGCCGACCGAAACGCTTGCCGTCATTCCACACAAAGGTGCCTACATGGAGATCGGAAAGGCGTTCGAAAAAGCCATCGGTGTCCTTGCTAGCCGCAATCTCATGGGCCAGGTCGGTGCCATGAAAGGTCTCTATTTTTCCGACCCAACACATGTTCCGGAGGATGAGCTGCAATCGGCTGCAGGGGTGTCCGTTTCAGAAGGGTTTCCCGTCGAGGCCCCTCTCGAACCGGTCGAAACCTACGGCGGGGACTATGCCGTCCTGCACTACAAGGGACCTTACGCAGACATGAAGTGGGCCTATGAGTGGCTTTTCGGAGAATGGCTGACCCAATCCGGCCGGGAACCGGCCGACGCGCCCTGCATGGAAGTCTATCTCAACAATCCCAGGGAAACCGCACCGGCCGATCTTTTGACCGATATCTGCCTTCCGTTGAAGCCTTCCCAATAGGCTCAGTCTGACAATTGTTGCCGATTGACCCGGCTTTCGGGCAATCGGCACGACCTGTTCGTGAAACGATCTCAGCAGTCGTTGTTGTCGTGCCTCCCGGACGAATTTCTGCAAAAATTGTGACGGGTCTAGGTTACTTCGGAGTGGTGAGGGCCCCAATTCCATTTATCTGGACGTTGCGAAAACCGGCTTCGGCAGTTGCAACCAATTAAACTGTAACTCATCGTTTTGCAGAGCTAAAGCGGCCAGAAAATCAGTATTGCCGGGATGGCCACGACGAGTACGAGGATCTCCAGGGGCAGACCAATGCGCCAGTAGTCGCCGAACCGGTAACCGCCGGGGCCCATGATGATCGTGTTGTTCTTGTGGCCGATCGGCGTGAGAAATGCACAAGAAGCGGCAACAGCAACAGCCATCAGGAAAGGATCGGGATTGACCCCCAGGCTGCCTGCAATCTGAACGGAAATCGGTGCAGCAATGAGGCAAGTCGCGACATTGTTCAGGAAATCGGACAGGGTCATGGTCACGACCATGAGGACGGCAAGCGTAACCCAGGCCGGTGCTCCCGCCGTCACTGCAACAATGCCGTCGGCGATCAGTTGCGCATTGCCGGCATTTTCGAATGCCTGACCAAGCGGGATCAACGAGCCTAATAGCACAATCACCTTCCATTCCACGGCATTGTAGACCTCTGTTCCGCTGACAAGGCCGGTTGCGGCATAAAGAACGACACAGGCGGCGAGGGCAACGGGCAGGTAGGCGAAACCGGCAACGGCCGCCGCGATGGCGAGGATGAAGCCGGCGATGGCAAGCCAGGCCTTGTTGCGCTGGATCATGCCGGTCTGGCGACCTTCAAGCGGCAGGACACCCAGCCAGGAAAAGGCGTTTTCAAGGCGCTCCTGCGTTCCGATCAACAGCAGGACGTCACCTGGACGGATGGTTTCGTGTCGAACCCTTTTTTGAATGCGGCGGCCTTCCCGGGATATCCCGAGCAGTGTGACGCCGTGTCCGTAGAGCAGCCTGAGATTGAAGGCCGATGTGCCGGTAATCCGGGCGCTGTCAGGCGCGATGGCTTCAGCCAGGGAAAGCGCCGAGCCGCCAAGTCCACCCTTGTGTCGCTCGGACCCGGCAAAATCGAGTTTGGCAGCGCCCATGAAGCTTTCGATTGCTTTCGGATCGCCCTCAACCACGAGAAAGTCACCGCTCTTGATCGGTTCCCGGCGCGCAAAACCCTTGATCCGCCGGCCGTTCCTGATGAGGCCAATAATCACTACGTCCTTTTCCTCGGCAACCGGGTAAAGATCGCCAACGGACACCGGGTTTTCCTCTGAAACCTTGCTGACCTTCAACTCGGCCGAATAAAGGCTTTCGGCAAATCCTTCATCCTTCGGTTTATCGCGGAAATGGGGAGGCAGCAGGCGCCATCCGAACAAGGCTACGAAGGCAATGCCACAAACGGCTACCGAGAGCCCGACAGGCGCGAACGCGAACATGGAAAAGGGAGTGCCGAGCGCATCGGAGCGATATTCGGCGATGACGATATTCGGTGGTGTCCCGATCAGGGTGATCATGCCACCGAGGATCGTTGCAAATGAGAGTGGCATCAGCGACAGGCCGGGTGAACGCCCCGCCTTTTTTGCCGCCTCAAGATCGAGCGGCATGAGCAGTGCCAGGGCGGCGACATTGTTGATGATGCCTGAAAGTCCCGCTCCGACGACGGACATCAAGGTGATGTGGCCGGAAAGGGCGCGCGAGGCGGACAGCAGCCGATTGGCGATCAGTTCCACAGCACCGGAATTCATCAGGCCCTTGGAAACGATCAGGACGAGCGCAATGATAATGACTGCGGCATGACCGAAGCCTGAAAAAATATTGTTTGACGGGACAAGCCCCAGAAGCGCACCGGTGATCAGGGCGGCAAAGGCAACGAGATCGAACCTTATGCGGCCCCAAACAAGCAATGCGAAGACAATTCCGAAAAGAACAAACAAAGCGATTTGGTCAAAAGTCACGAAAAGCTTCTCCTGAAAAAACACGAGTGCCGACTCAGCAGAGCCAAACATGACCGAAGGTTAATCACAAGGCCACGCATCAGACATCTCCCATGACCAAATCTCTTTCATCGGCAAGGCAATGATGCACTTGCATAGAAGAGGGTGATTGAAATGAGTTACAAAAGCAGAAAGTTCGATACTGTCGACATCATGGCCCGTGCGTCACAAGACCAGCAAACCCGTCTTGGATCTCTGTTGGGACTTGGCAAGAACAAAGGCAAATGGCGTGACAGGAAAGGCCCGAACCCGTTGACGATGCTGGGTCTCGATCGCAGCTAAAAACAACCCCGCCCGTTTGTAGGCGGGGTTTTTTTGATAATTGCAACCTGATCCAGAGTGAAGTCTTTCCTGCATTTCACGCTCACGCAATTTTCTGGATCTTCCGATTGTTTTCCTTAAGAAAACACCGGGTTCCAAGCGAACTTGTCCGACTTGTAATCTTTCGTACAGACGCCGGACATGCACTCTCACTATATCCCTTGCATAGGCAAGCTCACATGGGCATTGCAAAAACGAAGGGAGTGAATGAAATGGAATGGATAAACAATTCTTACCACGAGATCGGTCGTATGATGCGTGAATATGGTTCACGGCAGCCTCAGGCAGTGCCGTGTCACGCATCGGCACAAGCCCGCAAGTGGGCGGACCAGAAGGGCTACAACCCGCTGATGATGATGGGCCTCGACCGCAGCTGATGAAAAACCCCGTCGGGAAACCCGCGGGGTTTTTCGTGTCACCGCTCCAGAATGGTTTTCAGACAACCTTGACGGACAATGCTGGCAGTCCGTTGACTGTCGCTTCCATCGTGTCGCCACCTGCCGCCAGTTCGAAGTATTCCGACAGACAGGAGATCATTTCCGGGATCTTCCAGATCATCTTCCTGCCGAACTGTGCCATTCACCTTGAGCTGGATTGGCCGGTTGTCCGCACTCCAAGGCTGCGATCAAGCGTGTAGTCGGCGCCGAAGCCTCGAATGCCTTGCCTATTTCCCCGGGACGGCCCATTTTTTCGCATCGCCCTGAAGGTCCCTGATCGAATTGGCCCACCGATACGAAGCCAGCCCGTTCCAGGCTTTCTACAAGATCCGTTTCTGGGCTGCTTTGCCCGAGATACCTGGCGGTGTGCGTATTGGTGTCATTCGTGCCGTGAAACGCGTGATTGTCGGTCAGCTGCTGATCTCGATCGTGCTGTTTGCACTCACCTTCTCGGTCTCGGAGTTCCCGGCCTATTTGGAGCGACGTGTTTCCTACGACACAGCCAAACGCTGAACAGGCAGGATTGCGTCGGCTTCGATGTTGGAGGGATCGGGCAGACTTCAGATTTGAAGACGGCCCGAGATCGCGTCGTCGATGTCCTGCGGATGTTTCACCAATGCCGACAGGGCAAGGCGCAGACCCGCGGCGGCCGTTTCGACCGACATGCTCGGCGCACCAAGATTTGCGTCCATTGCTGCTACTTCCGGCAGATGCGGAAGATGGATCCATCCTGCGGGTGTCGTTCTGTTCGTTTGCGCTAAGTGGTGCAAAACACCGTAGAAGAGATGATTGCAACAAAAAGTCCCGGCGGCATCGGATATGTCGGCAGGGATACCGCCATCGCGCATGGCCTTCACCATGGCCCGGAGGGGGAGGGTGCTCTGATAGGCAAGGGGGCCTTCGAGGGCCGTTGGTTTGTCCTGGAGAGAGACCCCGGCATTGTCTTTCAGGCCATAGCGTGTGGCGTCATTGAAATTCAGCGCGAACCGTTCGACTGTGATTGTCGCCCTGCCTCCGAATTCTCCCATCATGACGACGGCATCGGCACCGGATTGCGCCATGGCTGCCTTCACCGCGTCAATGCAGACAAAAAAAGTGTTGGGAATGACGCTTGAGACGATCCGGGCACCTTCAACGGTTTCTCCGTCGAGGTGCCGGGCGACTTTTTCAGCCGGATTGACCGGCGTCGTCCCGAAGGCTTCGAAACCGGTCAAGAGGATCGTTTTCATCGGGTACTTCTCCTGCGTTGCCCCTGAAGCTTATGCGAGAGTACGGGCAGGAGAAAGGTGCCCGGGCCGATCAGGTATTGAACTTGAAGAGCAGCACGTCGCCATCCTTGACGATGTATTCCTTGCCTTCGTCACGGGCCTTGCCGGCCTCCTTCGCCGGGTTTTCCCCCCCCAGGGAAACGTAATCGTCATAGGCGATGGTCTGTGCCCTGATGAAGCCGCGTTCAAAATCCGTGTGGATGACGCCGGCAGCGCCTGGCGCCTTCGTTCCCTCGGTAATCGTCCAGGCCCGTGTTTCCTTCGGCCCCGCCGTGAAATAGGTGATCAGGCCGAGAAGGTCGTAGCCAGCACGGATCATGCGGTCGAGCCCCGGTTCTTCAAGGCCGATTGTTTCCAGGAATTCGTCCTGCTCTTCCTTGTCGAGCTGGGAAATTTCCGCTTCGATCGCGGCAGAAATGACGACTGCTATCGCACCTTCTTCCTTGGCTCTTTCGGCGACCTTCTGCGAAAGTTCGTTGCCTTCTCCAGCAGAGGCTTCATCGACGTTGCAGACGTAAAGCACAGGCTTTGAGGTCAGAAGGTTCAGACCTTTCAGCATTTTTGCTTCTTCCGCGTCCGCGGTTTCCAGCATACGGGCGGGTTTACCGTCCTGAAGCAGAACAAGCGCGGCTTCCATGATCGGCAGGACAGCCTTTGCTTCCTTGTCACCACCGCTGGCTTTCTTTCTCAACGGAGCAATACGGCGCTCCAGGCTCTCCATGTCAGCGACCATGAGTTCGGTTTCGACCGTTTCGGCATCTGCGAGCGGATCGATGGCTCCGTCGACATGGGTGATGTCGTCATCGACGAAGCAGCGCAGCACATGCGCGATGGCATCGACTTCGCGAATGTTGGCCAGAAACTGGTTGCCGAGGCCTTCTCCCTTGGAGGCGCCGCGCACAAGACCTGCGATATCAACGAAGGTAATCCGCGTCGGGATGACCTCTTTCGATTGGGCAATATCCCGGATCGCATAAAGACGCTCATCCGGTACGGCCACTTCGCCGGTGTTCGGTTCGATGGTGCAGAACGGATAGTTGGCGGCCTGCGCCGCCGCGGTTTTTGTAAGCGCATTGAATAGTGTGGACTTGCCGACATTCGGCAGCCCGACAATGCCGCACTGGAATCCCATGGGAGATCGCTTTCGGTTCGTGTCTGAAACTGTCGCCGCGCTACATGCCCGAGCGCGCCCGGCAGGTCAAGGCTTGCCGGGTTCGCAGCGGGTTCTGCTGGCGTTTCCTTCACGCCAAAGGCACTCCCTTCCAGCTGTCTTCACCGAACTATTGCAATCCGGCAGGGTCGACGAGGCCTCGCTTGCAGCCCATGCCGGTGCTCTCCGCGGCGCGCATCAGATCGCCCAAATCCGACTCCGGTGAAATCGTTCCGCCGAGGCTTATCCAGATTTCATTGATCAACGTCCTGCCGGAATCCGATTTGCATTTGATGAGAACCCGCTCGCCGCTTCCGCTGCCGAAACTTGAATCGAAAGCCGCTCTGATTTCCGCACCGGTGATCTCTTTGCCAACATTGTTGAAGAAGAGGTCGCCAACTGCAGAGTCATTGATCAGGGCGGTCAGATACAAAGTGTCATCGTAATACTCGTCGGCCCCGCCTTCACCGAAATAGCAGGTGCCGTGCTTAATCCACTCATGATGATGCAGAAAGCTGGCAAATCCCGGCATGGCGGCCTCCAGCGCGTCAGCTGTCTCGGTGTCGATTTGCGGCGCGGGCAGGCGATGCCAGTTATCCGGGTTGTCAAGGTTCCTGATGGCAGTTGGTACGCCGCAATAGTCGTTACCCTTGGGCTGTGGCCACAGGCCGTGGATCGACAACTGCCTCGTCGTGTGCGGAAGGTGCCCGTCATTGAGATCCCGGCATTCCTTCTTTCCAGGTCGTGTTTCGCAGAAGGCAGGCTGCCAGCTCAGGGTCAGCAGGTTGTCTGTGGACTCAGTGCCGGTCTGATCTATGACGACGTCGTCATTGGCATCGTCGTCAGCCCCGCTTGTGAGCGTGTCGGCCTCAACCACGTGAATCCCGCACGAGCTGCTGACCCAGCGCGAGTCCGTGACGGGCGCATCGTCGACATGTACCTGGAAATAGTCACCACCCTTCTTGTTGATGCCGAGCATCCGATAGGCCATGTCCGGCCGCACAACAATGTTTCCCGGATTCGTTTGCCTGTTCTTGCTCTGGTAGGCCTCACATGCCTTCTCTGCGATGAAATAGCCGTCCAGTTTGACGAAAGCAAAAGCCGGGTTGGTCAAAGTGATTGAAATTGCTATAATAATTAGAGATCTGAACATTGCATCTCTCCCGAATTACCATGAAGTGAAGTATAGCATTTCAGACAAGACGTGTCGATTTTGTGACGCGAATCACACTTTTTATTCTCTTTTAAGTTGTAATTTCGACTAGGCGACAAGACGCTTGCTACCCGTGACTAGCCGCCGCCCAGCAGCTTTTTCAGCATGTCCGCCATTGGGCCGGACTTGGGAATATCGGGGGTTTTTTGTTGCCGCGCCTGTCGGATGTGGCTTTGGCCTCTGGTTTTGCCGGATCTTGCGTCATCGGATTTCGGCTTGTCGCCCTTTTCCACCCGTCGGGCCTTGTCCGGCTCCAGTGCAAGGGTCAGCTTGTTGGCGAACTGGCTGTCCTTCCCCTCAGCAAGGAGACCGGCATGATCGGCGATGTTTGTCAGAAGCGGGTCGAGCCAATCCTTGTCCGCTTTTGAAAAATCACCGAGCACATAGTTGGAAACCAGTTTCTTGTCACCTGGATGACCGATGCCGAGGCGGAGCCTGCGATAGTCCGCACCGATATGGGCCGTGAGTGATCTCAGACCATTGTGGCCACCATGGCCGCCGCCCTTTTTCATCCGAAACCTGGCCGGAGGCAGATCAAGCTCGTCATAGAGAACGACGATGTCTTCCGGTTCGACCTTGTAGAAGCGCATCGCTTCGCCGATTGAGCGGCCGGATTCGTTCATATAGGTCGATGGCTTGAGGAGCAGGACCTTTTCGGAACCAAGACGTCCCTCGGAAACCTGGCCTTGAAAACGGGCTCGCCAGGGCTGGAATCCGGAGTGACGGCGATGAATCTCGTCAACGGCCATGAAGCCGATGTTGTGCCTGTTGCCGGCATATTTGGCGCCTGGATTGCCAAGTCCGACGATCAGTTTCATCACCCACCTTCGAGATCATGCTTGAAACGAAAAGGCAGCCGCGAGCGGCTGCCTGCGCAGAAGGCGGAAACCGCCTCCTGAAAGGTTCCAGTCGAAGCAGAAGCTTACTCGCTTGCAGCTTCTTCTTCCACAGCTTCCTCTTCGGTGGCTGCACCTTCGTCTTCTTCTTCTTCCTTCATGCCCGCCGGAGCAGCGATCGTTGCGATGGTGAAATCGCGATCGGTAATCGTCGGTTGGCAGCCTTCCGGCAACTGAATTGCGGAAATGTGCAGGCTGTCGCCCGGTTCGGCATTGGCAAGGTCGAGTTCGAAAGCTTCCGGAATTGCATCCGCAGGCACCGTCACTTCAACGGTGTGGCGAACGATGTTCAGAACACCACCCTTCTTGAGGCCTGGGCAATCTTCTTCATTGAGGAATTGTACCGGAATTTCGACCGTGAGCGTCGCACCTTTCGCGACACGCAGAAAGTCAACGTGAAGAACATCATCGCGCACCGGGTGCAGCTGATAGTCCTTCGCGATAACCTGATGCTTCTTACCGTCGATATCGATGACGCCGATTTGTGCGGTGAAACCGCCCTTGTGCAGGGTGAGCGTGGTTTCTTTCACCGGAATAGTGATCGGCAGGGCGGGTTTCTTGTCGCCGTAGATTACGGCAGGTAGAAGGCCTTCGCGACGCAGTGCCCGTGCGGCCCCCTTGCCCACCCGGTCCCGTGCCGACGCCTTCAGCTCATAGCTGGCAGCCATGGCAAAACTCCTTGAGTGTATGATATCGGACCGGCGAACCACCGTATCGGAAAGACTTGAGTTGTCCGGGATCGGTCCAGAAGCGCCTCCTCCAGGGGTGCAGGCGCGAGCGCGCGTATAGCGGAAAAGGAAAGGCGATGCAAGAGCCGGTGCAATTCAGGCGGCGGTCCGCGCGGCCTCCAGTCTAACCTTTCAGGCGGCGGGACGTGTCTTCCTGATAGCCCGGACTGGCTTTTTTTGCAAAGGAGGCGCGCCACGGTTCCGCCAACTGGTCCAGTCTTGACAACGCCAAGGCGATGTCCGGATCCAGTCGCGGATTGAAGCGCGCCAGGATGACGTCCCTCAGGTTCCACTCCGGGCAAGGGCGCTCGACAAGTCTCAAATCATCTCCCGCCACAATTTTTCCTGTTTCCAGCACCCTGAAGTACCATCCCGTCCTGCCGGTTTTCTGAAACGACGCCGCCATGGCCGGATTGCCTGTGTGAAGATTGAGCTTCCAGCACGGCTGGCGACCCTGTGCGACCTGCAGCCGAACCGACCCTGCTGCCAGAATGTCGCCGATGCAAAGATCCTCCTCGGTGAACCCGGAACTCGAGATGTTTTCGCCAAAACCGCCAGAATGGAATGTCTGTGTGGTTTCAGGAAATTCCTGGAGCCAGTGTGCGTAGTGCTCGGACGGGTATATATGGAGCGCCTTTTCCGGTCCGCCATGAACTTCCGTGTCTGCCTGCCGGTCGCCCGATAGACCGGTAAGGGTCACTTCCACCGGTGTTTCAGTCCGCGTCTTGTGGATCGCAGAAGGTGCCTTCGCCTCCCAGCGCTGTTGTGGCATGCCCTGAAACAGGCCGAGTATTGTTGCAGTTGTGTTCATGTTGATGGTTTTCCTAGGCGGCTATGTGTTCGTGACAGATCTCGTTCGCATCGGCGGGCGCGAGCGGTACATCAAGAAGTTTGCAATAGGCTTCGTTGCCTCTTTTCCTGTGGTGCGCACAAGTCCTGCAGAGGCCGAAAGACCTGCCTTTCCTGGTCTTCAAGATCTCCCGGACGAGGGTCTTGAGCGATCCCGTCAGGCCATTCACGATTTCGTCCGGGAGATCGTCGATGACATTCGCCAGCCCGGATGGGGCCTTCATCATGTCTTTGCCAAGGTCTGTCACATCGTATCGAATGCTGCGTTTGTCTGTCTCTGATCTCGATTCGCAAATCAGACCCTTGCGCGCGAGTGCCTTCAGGGTTTGGGACGCTGTTCCCCGCGTCGTCACGAGGTACTCGGCGACATGAGAAGGTGCGCGCGAAAATCTGTTGGCACGCGCCAGGTAAGACAGCGCTGCGAATTGCGACGGGTTCAACGGGCCATTCCAGTCTTCAGCCGCATTCAATCGCGAGAGCCGATCAATCAGATCCCGGATCACCTGTGAATTTTTGTGCTCACTCATGTGTGAAATGTAGCGAGTCGAAATTAAACTTGCAATAGTTTCGACTCGCTACTATTAAGATGACATTCTTGAAACAGGGAGTATCACTCATGCTGAAAACATTTATTGGTGGTTTGCTTCTTGCCGGAATGCCGGCAGTCGCTCTTGCAGGCGGTGACCACGATCATCAGGCGCTGCATCAGGACGGTGCTGTCCTTTCGAGCGAAAAAGGCGACATAGATCCGAACTACGACATCCTGGCCGCCCATGTTCACCGCAAGGGCCGGGTCGTGACATTTCACATGACCCTCAAAGGGTCGGCAGGGGGAACGATACCGCAGGCTGCCGGTCAACTGGCCGGAGCGCCTGTCGAGGCTTATGTCTGGCCGACATCGTTGCCGCCGGAAAGCGTCGGGTTCGAGGGAGGCGAGGGTATCCTGGCACTTGTCGCGACCAGTCATCCGGATTTCGACGACACACCGCTCTATGATGAAGACGGTGACGGTGATGTCGCCAATGACGGTGCCAGGTGGCATTCGCACTGGGTGGTTCTTGCTCCCAACGAAAGCTGCGGAGAGGGCTCCTTGTCTGTACAGGACATTCCGGATGGCGCCGCGCCGAAAATGCCCGCGACCTGGCCCGGTCTTCCGCTCTATATCGACAGTCCCGGATTTTCGCCCGTTCTTGAGGGACCTGAAATTACGATCAATGTTTCTTTCGACGAAGGTGTATCGATGGAAGGCATGTCATATGACGGGGTTACATCTGCTCTCCGCGTCAACCAGAACGTTCACGCGCCTCTGCTTTGTGTTGTGAATGTTTTTGACGTAGCGTCAGGCGATCTCAGCCTGCCCGGAAGTGTGAATTAGGGCATGCACCTAAAAAGGGCGTTCGCGCCCTTTTTCATCAATGATTGTATTTTGCAATCATAGATAGAGAATAAAAGTAAATTCTATTGTGTAAATTGTCAGTATATCTCATTTTTTCTGACTTTCTGTACAGTTGTTTCAAGAAAACAATAATCCATACATAGAATTTTAATGCGCACGAGCCAGCATTTCCCGAGACAAGAAACTTGGGAGTAGTCAATGAAACACCTTCTTCTTACCGCCACCGCAATCGGCTTTCTGTTCGCAGGCGCCGCATCCGCAAACGAATTTGAAAGCGAGCTCAAAACGCTGGCTACCGGAAAGATTGCGGAAATCGCGTCTTCCAGCGAAGTTATCGCAGCTGTAAAGGCTCAGAACGGCGAGACAGGTTCTTTTGATCAGGCAAAGATCGACGAACTGGACAAGACCTGGCGCGCTGAAGCGGAGGCCGTTGATCAGCCCATGATCGATGCCATTCTTGACAAGCCCCTGTCTGGTTATCTGGCTGAAGTCCAGGAAGGCAGCGATGGCCTCTTCACGGAAATTTTCGTCATGGACGGCAAGGGCCTGAATGTCGGTCAGAGCGATGTCACGTCGGACTACTGGCAAGGTGATGAAGCCAAGTGGAAGGATACATATTCTGCCGGCAAAGGTGCCGTTCACATCAGCGAGCTGGAAGAAGACGACAGTACCCAGACCCTGCAGAGCCAGGTCAGCGTAACTGTCGTCGACCCGGCCAGCGGCGAAGCAATCGGTGCAGTTACATTCGGCGTAAACGTCGAAAACCTCTGATTGCGAAACACGCGGGAGGGCGTCGCCTTCCCGCAAACCCCTGGAGAATTCTGTGAAAGTTGCGGCAAAACTTCCGGCGCTGGTCCTTGGCATAGCGCTTCTCTGCTCTGCCGGTGTAGGCATTGCCAGTTACGTTTCGAGTGCGGATACGGTTCGCGGACAGGCTGAACAACGTTTGATGGCGCTCGCGGAAAGCCGCCGCGACAGTTTGCTGGAACTTTATCAGGGAAAGCACAGAACAATCGAAGGCCACGTTCAGGGCAAGACGCTTCGCGCCGCCTACAGCGCCTTTGACACAGCCTGGGCGAAATACAAGGACAAGGCGTCCGCCATGCTGACAAAGATCTATGTCAGCGACAACCCGCACCCGATCGAAGAGCGGGACCAGCTCGTCAAGGCGGGAAGAAAACCCTATGACAAGTCCCATGCGAAGCATCACACGCCGCTTCGGGACTTTGCCGATGCCAACCGGTTTCCCGATCTCCTGCTCGTGAACTTGAATGGCGACGTCATCTACAGTGCGCGCAAACTGAGCGACTTCGGTGTGAACCTCAAGTCGGAAGCGTGGCAGAACACACCGCTGGCAGACGCTTATGGCAAGATCGTCACAGGTGGTCACGAAGCGATGCTGGCCTACGATCCGGCTCACTACCTGGGACGCGACAACGAACCCACGGGTTTCCTCGCCGCGCCCATTTCTGTTGGTTCCAAGACAATCGGCATGGTGGTCTACGAGGCCCCGACGAAAGAGGTCACCGCATTGCTCGGCAAGTTTTCGGGACTGGGTGACACCGGTGAAACGTTGTTGATCAACAAGAGCGGTCTTGTCATGAATGACAGTCTTCGCTCCCCGGAGGTATCGGAACTTCTGAGCGATCAATTTGCAGCGCCCGAGATTCTCTCCTCCATGGGAGGGGAAAGCACATTCACACGTTTGGCCGATTTCAACGGCCGCGATGTCTTTGCCGCGATTGTCCCTGTTACGGCATTCGGCCAGCAATATGCAGTTGTCGTCGTACAGGGAGCCGGCGAGGTGCTGGCCCCCTTGACGACGCTTCAGTTCTGGATTTTTGCGATCGCGATCGTCTGCGCCGTGCTGGCATGCGTGATCGGGCTTGTGATGGCGCGCAGCCTGTCGGGTCGAATTTCGACCCTGAGTGAAATCATGAACAAGCTTGCCGGAGGCGATACAAGCGTCGACGTGCCTGCTCAATCGACCCGTGACGAAATTTCGGAAATGGCGGGCTCCGTCCGCATATTCCGCGAAAATGCGCAGGAGCGGGAACGGCTTGAAACGGAACAAAAAGAAACGTCTTTCGAGCAGGAGCGACAGGCAAACGCCGTTGCCGGCCTGATTTCAGAATTCAGGTCCGAAGTGACCCAGATGCTTGATGCGGTCTACAGCAACAGCGAACAGATGCGGGTGGCAGCCGAAGACCTCAACGGGGTCGCGGATGAAACCGCAGGCGAAGCCTCGAGCGCCTCCAGTGCCTCTGAAGCTGCGTCGACCAATGTTCAGACCGTTGCTTCAGCCTCGGAAGAACTATCCGCGTCAATCCAGGAAATTCGCCGGCAGGTGCAGTCGACGACCGAAATCGTGCGCGACGCGTCGCAGGCCGCGGTGCAGACGAACACCAAGATCGAAGGGCTTGCCGAAGCAGCGCAAAGGATCGGTGATGTGGTCAACCTGATCTCGGCGATTGCCGAGCAGACCAATCTGCTTGCGCTAAACGCGACCATTGAAGCTGCGCGGGCGGGAGAGGCCGGACGCGGGTTTGCGGTGGTGGCTTCCGAAGTCAAGGAACTTGCAACGCAAACAGCCAAGGCAACGGAAGAGATCGAAGGTCAGATCGGTGAGGTACAGGCCGCGACCAAGGAGGCCGTTTCCTCCATCGCCGGGATTACCGAGACGATGAGCCAGGTCGACGAATACACCGGTACAATCGCTGCCGCGGTCGAACAGCAGGGCGCTGCAACGAACGAGATTTCCGGCAATGTACAGGACGCAGCCAGGGGAACCCAGGAAGTCGCGCAGACAATCGTCACGATTTCCGAAAAAGCACAGGTGACCAGTTCCTCGGCAGTTCAGGTGCTCAATGCATCGACCGACGTCAACACACGCACCACGGACTTGCGTGAAACCGTTGACCGGTTCCTGAAGGCGGTGGCCGCCGCCTAGGCGCAATGCCTTACCGGATGTGCCGGGCGACCCGGCACATCCCCATCAAATCAGTTTTCATTTGGTGCATAGCTGCTCGGATCAACCATGGAAGGTCGATCCTGAAGTGACAACTCGGTCTGCCGGGCTGGCGTAGAAGCAATGACCCTGCCGCTTTTTACGACATTGAGACGTGTGGCCTTGAGGCGAATTGCCTCGATTGTGTCTCGGGCCTGAAGCACGACAAAATCTGCCTTGCAGCCTTTTTCGATCCCGTATCCTTCGAGCCCCATGGCTTTGGCCGGATGGGACGTGACGCATTCATAGCAGTAGCGAATGTCGTCTCGACTGGTCATTTGAGCGACATGAAGACCCATCGAGGCGACTTCAAGCATGTCTGCCGACCCCATCGAGTACCAGGGATCCATGACACAGTCGTGCCCGAAGGCAACGTTGACGCCATATGAGCGCAGCTCGGGGACGCGTGTTTGCCCCCTTCGCCTGGGATAGGTGTCATGGCGGCCCTGCAGAGTGATATTGATGAGAGGGTTTGCTATTGCGTGAACCCCAGCTTCGGCAATCAGCGGCAGCAGTTTGGACACATAGTAGTTGTCCATTGAATGCATGGACGTCAGGTGCGAGCCGGCAACACGTCCCTGAAGTCCCAACCGCTGTGTTTCAAAGGCAAGCGTTTCGATATGGCGCGACATGGGGTCGTCCGTCTCGTCGCAATGCATGTCGACCATCAATCCGCGTTCAGCCGCAATTTCGCAAAGCCTCGCGACCGATCTGGCGCCATCGTCCATTGTCCGCTCGAAGTGAGGTATGCCACCGACAATGTCGACGCCCATGTCGAGTGCCTTCAGGAGGTTCTTTTCCGCATTGGCAGATCGGTAAAGGCCGTCCTGCGGGAAGGCGACCAATTGCAGGTCAATATAGTCCCTGACTTTCTCCCGAACCTCCAGCAGACCCTTCACGCCGGTCAGCCGGTCGTCACAGACATCTACATGGGTCCGGATCGCCAGCAACCCTTGCGAAACGGCAAGGTCGCAATATTTCAGTGCCCTTTCAATGACCGCTTCGACTGTCAGGATTTCCTTCAGTTCTCCCCAAAGAGCGATACCTTCCAGCAGGGTTCCGCTTCGGTTCATGCGTGGCAAGCCGAGCGACAGCGTGGCGTCCATGTGAAAATGACTGTCGATGAAGGGAGGGGAAACAAGCCTGCCTCCCGCGTCGATGACTCGCTCCGCGTCTGCGCTTATATCGGCCTCAACAGCTTCGATAATGCCGTTCCGGCACGCAATGTCGACGCCGGTTGCGCCGTTCGGCAGATTTGCGTTCTTAACAATAAGATCAAAGCTCATCGGATCTTGTCTCAGCGTTGGCCACGGAAATAGGGAACAAGCAGTGCTCTTGGATAGTCGGCACGTCTTGCGACGAAAATCAGCGCGGCGATCGAGAGGATATAAGGCATCATGAGAAACAGCTGCCCGGGTATGAAACTGCCGACTTCCGTTTGCAACCTAACCTGAAAGGCGTCGAATGCGCCGAACAGGAGAGCGCCGATGAGTGCTTTGCCCGGACGCCATGATGCAAAAACGGTGAGCGCGATGCAGATCCAGCCACGGCCATTGACCATGCCGAAAAAGAATGCGTCGAACGCAGACATGGTCAAAAAGGCACCGCCGAGGGCCATGACAGCTGATCCGGCGACCACTGTTCCCATGCGAACGGCATAGACGGACAGCCCCTGTGATTCAACTGCAGACGGATTGTCACCGACCGCCTGGATCGCCAGGCCGAGCGGCGTGCGGTACAGCAGGTAGGCCGTTGCCAAAACCAGGAAAAGTGCCAGGAATGTCAGTGGTGTCTGCTGAAACAAGGCAGGTCCGATGAACGGCAGCTCGCTCAGCACTGGAATGTCCAGAGGCTGAAAGGCTTCGATCCGCGGGGGCGATGAGACATCGGGAAGCGCGGTCCTGTAGATGAAGTAACTGAGCGATGTTGCAAAGAGTGTGACCCCGATCCCCGAGACATGCTGCGACAGGCCGAGCGGTACCGTCAGGATCGCATGGATCAGGCCGAAGAAGGCCCCGGCAAAAGCGGCTACCAGGACGCCGCCCCACAATCCCGCTCCGAGCCAGACTGCCATCCAGCCGGCCATCGCGCCTGCGGTGAAAATACCCTCAATGCCGAGGTTGAGCACTCCGGCGCGTTCGCAAATGAGCGCTCCGATCACACCGAAGATCAGCGGCGTTGCAATGCGCAATGCGGCCGCCCAGAAATTTGCAGAAAGGAGGATTTCGAAAATCTCGATCATTTGGCGATCTCCCTTGTCGAGGGAGCGCCGATGAACCTCACCTTGAAGCGAAGAAACAGGCCTGACACCAATACGCACAGCAATGCCATGGCAACGATCAGGTCGGCCAGATAGTTGGATACCCCTGTTGCCCGCGACATTGAATCGGCGCCGACGAAGATGCTGGCAATGAACAGGGCCGCAAAGACAACCCCGATCGGGGAGAGGCCGGCAAGCATGGCCACCACGATGCCCGAATACCCGAAGCCGGGCGACAGGTCGGCGGTCAGATACCCCTTGAGGCCGGCAACCTCACCAACGCCTGCCAGTCCGGCGAGAGCGCCTGAAAGAAGACCCACTCGAACAAAGGTGGCAGTAACCGGAATGCCGGCGTGACGGGCAGCGGCGGCGTTTTCACCGACCGCCCTGATCTCAAAGCCCCATACCGTTCGTTTCAACAGGAAATACACGCCGAGTGCCGCGGCGAGCGCGACGACAAGACCCCAGTGTATCCGCATTCGGTCCAGAAGTTTCGGCAGTGCGGCTTCATCCAGGATGGGTTCAGACTGAGGCCATCCCATGCCCATCGGGTCTTGCATCGGGCCTTCCAGCATCATTTGAACGAAGAGCAGGATGATGAAATTCAGAAGAAGTGTGGTGACGACCTCGTCGACTCCAAGCCGGGTTTTCAGCAGCGTTGGCCCAAGCATGACAAGGCCTCCGGCAAGAGCTCCGGCAAGTGCGACCATGGGTATGAGAAGGTAGGCTGGAGCGGAAATGGCACCGGTGCCAACCGCCACGGCTGCAAGTGCGCCAGCGTAAAGCTGTCCTTCTGCGCCGATGTTCCAAAGCTTTGCCCGGAAGGCAACAGCGGCAGCAAGACCCGTCAGAATGAGCGGAGTTGCCCGGGTCAGCATTTCCGTAAAGGCGAACAGGGATCCGAAAGCCCCCTTTGCCATGAGGCTATAGGCGTTAAATGCGGAGAGTCCGGCAAACGCCATGGGAATGGCGGCCAGAACAAGCGCGGCAAACGCCGCGGCAAGTGAAACGGCCAGCATCCGGGAAACGGAAACGGGTCCTCGTGGTTCAAATCGTATCATGCGGCTTGTTCCCCACCTTGGCCGGCCATTCTCAATCCGAGCGTTCCCCGGTCGAGCGTTTCGGTCTCCTCAGCGCTGGAAAGATGTCCGCGATGGATGACGGCAATGCGGTCTGAAAGACGCATGAGTTCATCCAGATCCTCGGAGATCAGGATAACGCCGGCACCTCGTGCGCGTGCCACCAGAAGACGCTTGTGCACGTCCGAGGTCGCACCGACATCGAGACCGCGCGAGGGTTGGGCCGCCAGAACGACCTTTGGCTCGGGATCAAGAGTTCGTGCCAGGACGATCTTTTGTATGTTGCCGCCGGACAGAAGCCGGGCAGGGCTGTCTTCACCCTGACATCGAATGTCGTAGGCCTTGATCAGATTGCGTGCCTTTTCGCGCATCGCGGAAAAGCGGAGAAGACCAAAGCGCTGGTTTTCAGGCTTGCGAATGGATTCGATGGCCAGGTTTTCGGACACGCTCATCGGTCCGACAATGCCGTCCCGGTGACGGTCTTCGGGAATGCGTGCGAGTCCGTTGTCAATCACCGCTCGCGCGTTCGCATCCGTCCTGTCGTCTCCTTCCATGGAGATGGTTCCCGAAGCGGGTGGCTCCAGTCCCGAGATGACACGGGCGAGCGTTGTCTGACCATTTCCGGATACACCCGCTATTCCCAGAATTTCGCCGGAATGCAAGACGAGATCAACCTGGTGAAGGGCGTCGCGACCATCGCCGACCGAAATGTTCTGGAGCGCGAGCAATGGAGCACCCGGTGATCCGGCATCGCGTACCGTTTCGACGATTTCGTGACCGACCATGAGTTCGGCCAGTTTCCTCAGATCGCATTCCGCGGTCGGCAGGTCTGCTACCTTGCGCCCACCGCGAAGAACGGCGACGCGGTGCGACGAGGCCATCACCTCTGCGAGCTTGTGGGAAATGAATATGATGGCGAGACCGTCCGCCGAAAGTTTCTTCAGTGTCGCGAACAGCGTGTCCGATTCTTGCGGGGTCAGCACGGCTGTCGGTTCGTCAAGCACGAGCACGCGGGCATCGCGGTAGAGTGCCTTCAGAATTTCCACGCGTTGTTTTTCACCCACCGACAATTGGGAAATTCGGGCATCAAGAGGGACATCAAGACCGGAGCGCGTGATCAGTTCTGCCAGCTTTTTTCGGGCAGGTGCGCGCGCTGAGGTCAACGATATCAGTTTCTCGGTGCCCAGAATGATGTTGTCGAGCGCACTCAGATTTTCCGCCAGCGTAAAATGCTGGTGAACCATGCCGATGCCCGATTCGAGTGCCGCATGAGGAGATCCGGGTTCCAGTTCGCTCAACCCGGTTCCGCTCTGATTGACGAGAACCTTCCCTTCGTCGGCCACATAGTGACCGAACAGGATGTTCATCAAGGTGGTCTTTCCTGCGCCGTTTTCACCTAGCAGGGCAAGGATTTCTCCTTGCTTCAGATCGAGCGAAACGTCGCCGTTTGCCGTGAGCATGCCGAAGCGCTTGGTGATACCGTCCAACCTGAGGACGATGTCTGCCTCCTGCGTGGGTCCCGTCATGCGGACCTCCGGAATTGTGTTCTTGGGGCCGCAGATGCGGCACAGGGCAGGGTGGTGCCGGCGGCCAAGGGCCGCCGGACGAAACCACTACATCGTTGACTTGGGCTCGCTGTCGTTCACGTTGACGCGGAACAGACCGTCAAGGATTTCCTGCTCTTTTGCCTTTGCCGCGGAAACCGCGTCGGCGTCCGCCAGACCTTCGTCAACGACGAAGCTGCCGCCGCCATAGGACATGAAGCTGAACGGACCATAGTCGGCCGGCTCGAAACTGCCATCGACGACCGCTGTAACCGCCCGGTCTATGGTCGGCTCCATGTGCCACAGGGCGGAGGACAGAATGGTTCCCGGATAGTCGCCTGCAGTGTCGATCACGTTGCCGATCGCCAGGATTTCCTTTTCCTTGGCGGCGTCGGATACGCCAAAGCGTTCCGCGTAGAGAATATCGGCTCCCTTGTCGACCATGGCAAAGGCAGCTTCCTTGGCCTTGGGCGGGTCGTACCAGGAATTGATGAAGGTCACGAGGAACTTGACGTCCGGATTGACCGAGGTCGCACCTTCCATGAATGCGTTCATCAGTCGGTTGACTTCCGGAATGGCATATCCGCCAACCATGCCGATCACATTGGACTTGGTGCTGGAACCGGCGATCATGCCGGACAGATAACTCGGCTCATGGATCCAGTTGTCGAAGACAGCGAAATTCGGTTTGGCGGGGCCGAAGGACGACCCCATCAGGAATGCCGTGTCGGGATATTCGGCGGCGACCTTGCGTGCGGCGCGTTCAACTGCAAAGGCCTCGCCGACCACAAGATCCATGCCTTGCTCGGCATATTCGCGCATCACCCGTTCATAGTCGGTGTTGGCGACGTTTTCGGAAAATGTATACGTGATTTCTCCACGGTCCTGGGCAGCTTTCAACGCCTTGTCGATCCGGCTGACCCATTGTTGTTCAACCGGTACAGTGTAGATCGCAGCCACTTTGATCGGGTCGGCCGCCAGGGCCGAAACATGCGGAAGTGCGGTGGTCGCCGTGACAGCCAACGCGGCTGCCAACAGGGTCCTGCGCACCCTGGAAAAAGGTTTTGAAACGAGCATTTTTATCCCCTGGAAGGTTCTTTTTACCAGAGAAGTGGATCACAAAATATGCGTGCTCACAAGCTGTGCAGGGGGGTGCAACGCTGATTTTTTGAACAATTGGAAAAATTTTTGAAGGCATGCAGAGTGAAAAAAGCTGAAATTGTTGTCAGTTAGCTGTTGAGCGCGACAGCGCAAAAAAAAACGCCGGCGGGGCCGACGTTTTTGCTTTCAGGGACCAGTCTCAGTTGAAAAGACTGGAAACCGATTTCTCCAGAGCGGTCCGGTTGATCGCTTCTCCCATGAGCGGTGCGATCGATATCGTCCGGATATTTGCCGCTGCCGTTATCGCGGCTGTCGGCTCGATCGAGTTGGTAATGACGAGCTCTTTCAGCTTTGAAGAAGTCACGCGCGCCACGGCTCCACCCGACAATACGCCATGGGTGATGTAGGCGGTTACCGATTCTGCGCCTTTTGCAAGCAGCGCTTCAGCCGCATTGCAAAGCGTGCCACCGCTATCGACTATGTCGTCGACAAGGATGCAATCGTAGCCGTTGACATCACCGATGATGTTCATGACTTCCGATTCTCCAGGCTTGTCGCGACGTTTGTCGACGATGGAGAGTGGCGCTTCAATCCGCTTGGCAAGCGCGCGCGCCCGGACAACGCCCCCGACATCCGGCGAAACAACCATGACGTTGTCAGTGGCGTATCGTTCCTTGATGTCGCGCGTCATGACAGGCGCTGCAAACAGGTTGTCGGTCGGTATATCGAAAAAACCCTGGATCTGTCCGGCGTGGAGATCCAGGGTCAAAACGCGGTCAGCGCCGGCTTCGGTGATCAGATTGGCCACCAGCTTCGCCGAAATCGGAGTTCGGCCGGAGGCCCGCCGGTCCTGGCGGGCATAGCCGAAATACGGTATCACCGCCGTGATGCGACGCGCCGAGGAGCGGCGCAATGCATCGATGATGATAAGAAGTTCCATCAGGTGATCGTTGGCCGGGTAGCTGGTCGGCTGTACGACGAATACATCCTCGCCGCGTACGTTTTCCTGAATTTCCACGAAGATTTCCTGGTCGGCAAAGCGCCGGACCTGGCATTTGGCCAGTGGAGCGTCCAAATAATTGGAGATTTCCTCAGCCAGGGCTCGGTTGGAATTGCCCGCGACGATCTTCATAAGCCGCAAGTCCTTCTGGTGCGACACCGGGTGTGCAGGTAGACATACCCTGCAGACACACGGAAAAGGCCTAGGTCGTGTCAAGTGCCGGGAGCCATGAGGTATGTCGAAGTACCCCCGGCAGGCGGCGGCGTTGTAACAACCAAGCAACCGGACCACAACAGGTGATAGGCTTTCACACCGTCTTTTTTTTATTTTTTATGACGCGGCGCAATAATAATCCGGCGAACTTATCATTATCGGTTGAGCCAGGCCTCGATTTCCACCATCGAGCGAGTGGCGATTCGCGATAGTGTGGAAGAGCTGACAGACTGCCATGGGTCGCCCGACGCTCCCCCGGTCGTCTCTGTACCGGAAATGCGTTTCAAGCGGCGCCCGTTATTGTCGACGATATCAAAGACGTAGAACACGGTTCCGTTGGATGGCTGGCCGGTTGCGGCCAGAAAGCCGTTGACGCGATAGGTTGCAGCGGCGCCGACGCGGCGCACCAGCGTGATACCCTGTTTACGGGCTTCATTGCCGATATATTCAGAGAGTTCGTCGGCTATGTTGCCGGGAGCACCGGTAAAGGGTTCGAATGCGAACGTCACTCCGGATTCTTCGTCTGCCTGACCGGCAATCGACGGCGTCGAAACAGGGCCGGAAATCGGTGTCGGCGGTTGTGATGAAGACTGGCAGGCGGCAAGTGCGCCAAGAAGCAGCAAACCTGCCAATGCCCGCAGGACCGAAGAAATTTTCTGACTGGAAGTTGAGAGCATGAAGCGGCCCGGCATTGAGAGACGATGTCGATATGAATGCGATCCGGCCATGCCAGGAGCGAAAGGCATGAGGGACCGCGAATTTCAGTTGGTTTAGCCTGACTTTACCGGCAGGTCGAGAGGGAGCGTGGATAAGCATTCCGGCGCGCCGTCAGTCGTGAGGTAGGTTTGCCCGAGTGTCATTGCCGTGTCGGTGATCGAATCCATCAGGATCATGTGCATGAAAATCACCATGTTCGCTTTCACTTCCGCCGGATTGCCCCTGTAAGCCATAGGCGTATCCATCCAGCTTGGCGTAAACCTGGCACCGAGAGAATAACCGCAGGCATTCAGCCGATGCTGCATCATGCCATGGGCATCCATCCGTTCTGCATGGGCATCGAATATATCGCCGAAGGTCTTGCCCGGGACAAGCTGCGTTTCGACCGCGGCAAGGGCTTCGCGTGCGGCCTGATACATTTCCTGATGACGATCGGTTGGAGTTCCGACAACCACAGTGCGCATCACGGCCGCATGGTAATGCCGATAGCTGCCTGCCCACTCGAGCGTGATCTGGTCTCTCTCGCCAAGGACACGCCGACCCGCCTTGTAGCGGCACAAAAGCGCATCGTGCCCGGAACCGATAATGAATTCGTTGCCGGGATAGTCACCACCGCCTTCGAAAATCGCACCCTGCATGGCAGACAGAATTCTACCTTCGTCGGCGCCGGGGCGAATTTCCTCCATTGCCGCATCAAAGGCCTTGTCAGCCAATTCGGCAGCCTTGCGGACATAGACGATTTCCTCTTCGCTCTTGACCGCGCGCAGATCCGGGATCAGTGCGGAGGCATCGCTGATATTTGCGAAGCTGGTCAGCTCGGAATTGAGCTGAAGGGCAATCTTTCCCGTCATTCCATGAGTGTCGTACTCAATGCCGATACGAGCTCCGAGCAGATCCATATCGAAGAGCATGTCCTTGAGCTGGAGAACCGGGCTTGCAGCTCCTCTGTCAATCCAGATGCGGATATCGGAGATGTTGGAAGTATGGCGCGCCTGGCGTTGATCGGCCGATCTCGTCAGCAATACCTTTTCCCCGTCCCTGGTGACCACGAGGCACTGGAAGAAGCAGAAACCGAACGTGTCGTAGCCTGTCAGCCAATACATGCTTTCCTGGGCGAACAGGAGCATTGCGTCGAGCTTTTCGGCTTCCATGACAGCCTTCAGTTCATCAAAGCGGCGCTCAAACTCAGCGTCTGAAAAATGCAGTGCCATGGTGTCCTCACATTCACTCGTTTAGTCGTCAGTTTCCAAGGGAGATTGCGCTGATCTGGCGGCCGTAGTCGGGCTCGTTTCGATGGGTCGTGCGGCGGTAGGAATAAAAGCGCTCTTCGTCAATGTAGGTGCAAAGACCGAGATTGGCGACCGCACCCAGGCCCATGCGTTCAAGATCATCGGCAATAAACGCCGGCAGATCAAACATGTAATGTCCGGCGCGTTTCGACGAAACGAAATAGGAACCGTATTCGGGAGCGACACCCACGAAGCGTTCCCGGAATTCCGCTCCGACTTCGTATGAGCCTTGCGATATCGTCGGACCAAGCACGGCAACAGTGTCTTGTCTTTTTGCGCCAAGCTTTTCCATTGCCGTCACGGTGTTGTTCAGGACACCGGAAATTGCCCCTTTCCAGCCGGAATGTGCCGCGCCGACAACACCGGCGCCTGCGTCGGCGAAAAGGACAGGGCCGCAATCGGCGGTCGATACGCCAATGGCCAGATCAGGCTCGCTGGTCACCACTGCGTCCGCTTTTCGGTCCGCACCGTCCTGCCAAGGGCCCTGAACGGTGATCACATCGGGAGAGTGAACCTGATAGGGCGATACGAGCCGATCAGCGGAAACATTGAATTTTTCGGCAACACGATTGCGGTTTTCCAGCACGACATCGCGCGTGTCATCGGATCCAAGCCCTACATTCAGGCTTTCATAGATACCGGTTGAAACTCCGCCTCTTCGCGTGAAAAAGCCGTGGCGTATCCCATCCAGCTTCAGCGCATCTGCTTCTATCTTCATTTGGTGACCTTCTGAAGAAACCGGTGTCGTCTGACGAGATCCTTGCGCGTCCATTTCTGGATCGATTCGTCGCCAACCTCCGATCCTTGTGGAACTCAGCCGGTGCTGTCAAACGGTGGGAATGGGCAATTTTCTCCTGTCAGAGCCAAAACCTTGAAAAGACTTCCCATTTGATCAGGTGCCGCAAGCCGTTCGACCGCGTTGCGAATGCTCTCCTGTTCCGATTGGGTTTTCCCGGCACCAAGCGAGCCTGCCCGTTCCAGCAGACCTGATCGCAACAGGAAATCACCCTGTGTCATGGGCGGATGAACCTTGGCACCTCCCTTGATCGCGGCCGTCGCCAGTGCTTCGAAATTTACATGTGCGGTCAAGTCGGCATCGCCCGGATGCGCCAGGACATCGTCGTAAACATGCTTGTAAAGCGCCTGTAACGTGTCTCCAGGTGCGGTCCTGAGATAGCCGTAGTCGATAATGAGGACGGCTCCTCCATACTGCGCCAGCCTCGCACCCAACTGCTCGGCGATCGCATTTGCAGCCGGTTGCGTCTCGATGATGGTTCCAAGTGGGGACCCGGCGAGACCGGGAGGGAGGTCATTCTTCGGTATTCGGGCCGTTCCGGCGCCGAAGGCGAGCTCACCTGCATTGTCGATTCCTATGACGCGCTCGCACCATCCTTGCTCCGTCTTGACGAACTGATGAATTGGAAGGGCATCGAAAAACTCGTTGGCGACACCGATCAATGGTCCGTCCGGAACGTCCAGAAATGTGCCCAGAAAAGTTGGCTGCAGGGGTGCTTTTGCCAGCGTTTCCCGCTGCTTTTTCCTCAAGTGCGGGCTGGTTTCAATCAGATGCAGGTTTGCTGCCTTCACGAATGCGGGCCGGAGGGCCGCAACGCGCAGGAGATCCGCCATCAGCGTCCCCCGGCCGGGCCCGAACTCGACGAGATTGATCCGGTCAGGTTCGCCGAGCGCCTGGTGTGCCGATGCACAGGCGGCGCCGACGAGTTCGCCGAACATCTGACTGACTTCGGGAGCAGTGATGAAATCGCCTTCGCGTCCGAAAGGGTCTCGTGTCGCATAGTAGCCGCCGTCAGGGTCGCCCAGGCAGGTTGCCATGTACTGCGCGACCGACATCGGTCCATCCGCCACGATCCTCGCCTTGATCTTGTCCTTCACCACCGTCAATTCCGAGCCTCTCGGTTTGACCTCCGAGCGGCCCAGACCATGAGCGCGATGCCTCCGAGGATCATGGGGAGGGACAACAGAATTCCCATCGTCAGGAAACCCGACAGATAACCGATATGTGCATCGGGAACGCGGTAGAGTTCGGCGATCGATCGGCCAACGCCATATCCAAACGCAAAGGCGCCTGCGAGGAATCCCGGCTTTTCCAGGAGCTTGAAGCGGTGACTGAGAAGACGGAGCACAAGAAACAATACGACGCCCTCGAGAGCGGCCTCGTAGATCTGGCTGGGGTGGCGGGGTTCGGGGCCGGCGCCCGGAAACACCACTGCCCAGGGGACGTCCGTCGTGCGGCCCCACAGTTCGGCATTGATGAAGTTTGCGATTCGGCCGAAAAAGAGACCGATCGGTGCCGCGCAACCGGCAAGGTCGAACAGGGTCCAGACCGACAGCCCCCTGCGCCAGGCAAACAGGAAAATGGCAATCACCGTGCCTGCAAAACCGCCGTGAAAGGACATTCCGCCTGTCCAGACGGCAAGGGCTTCCCCCGGATTGGCGAAGTAGTAGGAGGGATTGTAGAAAAGGACATACCCCAGGCGTCCGCCGATAATGATGCCGAACGTGCCCCACAGGACAAAGTCATCCAGATCGACTGGAGTGGGTCTTTGAAGGCCTGCCCATAGCCGATCGTTGCGGACAAGGGCACGCATATAGCGCCAGGCGAGTATGATGCCGACAATGTAGGCAAGCGCATACCAGCGGAGGGCGAAAGGACCGATTTCGAAAATAACCGGATCAATTGCCGGAAACGGCAAAACGAAAACTGTCGGCACGTGACGTCCTTCTTGAGCCTGACTTGGGCTGGGGAATATCCGGGGCAACGCTTGCGCGATCTTCGTTCATCCGTCAAGCGTGCTGTCGTCAAGCGTTCGCGAGCCGCCCATTGAATTGCGGTGTGACGGAATTGGTTCTTGAAGTTGAAGCATTTCCCTCATACCTGTCGGGTATTGAAAATGTTCCTGAACAAGGAGGGTCAGATGACCCAGGGCCCAAACCGCCTTCTCGACGATTTCGCAAAACTGATGACAGATGCCGCCGGTGTCGCACAAGGCGCCCGACGTGAGGTGGAAACCGCATTCCGCGCTCAGGCGGAACGTTTCCTGTCCGACATGGATATGGTGTCCCGGGAAGAGCATGAAGCAGTCAAGGAAATGGCGGTGCGTGCGCTCGACCGGGTCGAAGAGCTCGAATCGCGGCTCGCCAAGCTCGAAAACGGCAATTCCGGAGACGACGGAGACGCTTAAAGCACTTGGGTGACGTCGAAGTGAGCACTTTCTGTTAATTGTTGATGACAGAAATACGACGAATGAACTTGGCGGAAATGCAGTGATTTTGAGCAGTTTGACGAGAATTTCAGCTGAGTCGTCCACAAGTTTCGGCGAATTCATCGGGTTTGGTATGTATCCATTAAATCATTCCTGATCCTATACTCGAAGACAACAGGGATTCGTCGGAGCAAGACGGAACCGGTTCTCTTGAGTAGGGCCACCAAAGGACGCGTTTTGCTCCTCCGGCATGGGAAATTTCCCGGCGGCCCGCCCGGTTATCCTGATCGGGTATTCGGCCCCGGCTCGAAAGGGGAGAAGGCATCATGAGCCTCATCGAGATCGACTTCGAGCGACCTGACAATCCCGTTGATACCATCGAAACCGTTGCCGCGTTGAACGACTGGGCGTTTGAACGCTCGGACGAGGACGAAATCACCATCTCGCTGGGAGGCAGCTGGTGTGATTACCATGTCTCCTTCTCCTGGATGGAGGAGGTGGAAGCACTGCATCTTGCCTGTGCTTTCGACCTGAAGGTCACGGAGCCGCGCAAGACCGAAGTTATCCGGCTTCTGGCCCTCGTCAACGAACAGCTCTGGATGGGACACTTCGATCTCTGGCACAAAGAGAACGTCATCATGTTCCGGCAGTCACTGTTGCTGAGCGGCGGTGCCGAAGCATCTTCGGCGCAGATTGAAGCGATGCTGACAAATGCCCTTGAAAACTGCGAACGTTTCTATCAAGCCTTTCAATTCGTGGTCTGGGCCGGGCATTCGGCTGCAGATGCCATGAGTACGGCATTGTTTGAAACCGCAGGGGAAGCATGAATTTTTCAAAAGAGCGTCCCTTTCTTCTTGTCGGCGCCGGCAAGATGGGAGGGGCGATGATGTCAGGCTGGATGGCCGAGGGGATTGATCCTTCCGCTATCGTCGTCTGCGATCCGGGCCTGTCCGACGAGATGGGTGCCCTGTTGAAAAAACACGGTATCCGTCACGTGACAGCTGTTCCGGAGACGCTGAGTGCCGGAACCGTCCTGTTGGCGGTCAAGCCGCAGATGATGGACAAGGTCTTGCCCGGGCTGAAGGCAGCGGTTGCGAACGACACGCTCCTCATGTCCGTTGCTGCGGGAACGCCCGTCTCCAAGTTTAGATCCGTGTTCGGCGATGTTGCGGTGTGCAGATGCATGCCGAATACGCCGGCCATGGTAAAACGGGGTATTACAGCTGTTTTTCCAACTGACGATGTGAGCGAAAACCAGAAAGAAGATGTCGCGAGATTGCTCTCGGCGGTCGGCAAGGTCGTCTGGCTCGATAGCGAAGACCAGATTGATCTGGTCACAGGTGTCAGCGGGTCGGGACCTGCCTATGTGTTTTACCTGGCAGAAGCGTTGAGCGAAGCTGGAAAAGCAGCCGGGTTGCCGGAAGAGATTGCGCATGACCTGGCCGTCGCAACGATCAGCGGTGCCGGGGAACTGCTTCATCAATCCGGAGAGCATCCTTCGACCCTGCGCCGGAACGTCACCAGTCCGAACGGCACGACAGCCGCCGCCCTTGATGTGCTGATGCACGAAGAGGGCCTTCAACCGGTGATGACGGAAGCGGTTGCAGCTGCAATCAAACGGGCGAGGGAACTCGCGGGCTGACATCCTGCACGCCGGATGCACGGGCCGGATTGCGGCTTTTAAGCGAACATTCCTCAGGAAATGCACGCAAATTCAGGAACTGCGGCGGAGCGCCGCTCTTTTCGCCGCAGCAAAGGTCTCCTATCTTTCCATACAATGACCAATGGGAGATTGCTCCATGACGACCGCAAAGACCAAGCAGAAGATCCTTCAGACGTTTCTGGGCCTTCTTTCCGACCACCCTTACGAAGACGTGTCGCTGCCACTGGTCGCGGAGAAGGCGAAGGTCAAGCTCTCCGACATGCGCAGTTCCTATGCCTCCAAACTCGACCTTGTCGCCGCGTTTGCCGAAAAGATCGACACGCAGGTGCTCGATGAGCGCGACGAGGATATGGAAGACCAACCGCCTCGTGACCGCCTGTTCGACGTGCTCATGGCGCGCATCGATGCGCTTGCGGACCACAAGGAAGCAGTCCGGTCATTGCACAAGGCCGCACGCCGTGATCCGGCGCTTGCGCTTGATTTCAACCGGTTGGAAACCCGTTCGCAGAAGTGGATGCTGATTGCCGCAGGGATTGAGGTGTCCGGGTTCAAGGGCGGGATCGTCACCCAGGGACTTGCCGTTGCCTTTGCACGTGTCGTCAGGGTCTGGCTGGACGAGGCGGATGAGGGCATGCCCCGGACGATGGCACGCCTCGACAAGGAACTGGACAATGGCACCTCGTTCATGAAGCGCCTGAACAGGCTTGATGGCTTTGCCAAGGGGCTTCGGTCCTTCCTGAAAAAGGCTTCGAAAGGCAGACGCAGACAGGGTCGGCATTCAGAGGATGAGCCCGATCACGATGCAGGATATTCCGAAGAAGAACCGGCAAGGGCCTAATGCAGCTTCGGGCTTGCGCCGAGTTCGGAGCGAGTCCATCTTCGCTTGTGAAAAGCAAAGGGTGGTTCATGAGCGACGAAATCAGTTTTGACGATTTTCTAAAAGTGGATGTCCGGGTCGGCAAGGTGGTCGAAGCGGAGGAATTCCCGGAAGCGCGCAAACCCGCCTACAAGATGCGGATCGATTTCGGTCCCGACATCGGGATCAAGAAGACGTCGGCCCAGATCACGAAACACTACACGCCGGAAAGCCTTGTTGGAAAACTGGTGATGGCCGTCGTCAATTTTCCGCCACGCCAGATCGGACCGGTCAGGTCGGAAGTTCTGACTCTCGGTGTTCCGGACGACGAAGGTGAGGTCGTTCTCCTGACGCCTGACAAAGATGTTCCGATCGGAGGACGGCTCTATTGAGAATGGTTCGGGCGTGTGTGTTCACGCTGGTACCCTGAGCCGGGCCCTCAGACCACCGAGCGGGCTGTCTTCGAGATAAAGATCACCGCCATGGGCGCGCGCAACATCGCGGGCGATGGCAAGACCCAGGCCGCTTCCCGTCTCGTCCTGATTTCTGGCAAGGTCCAGCCGGTAAAAGGCACGAAAGGCAAGGCTCCGCTCTTCTTCAGGAATGCCCGGGCCGTCGTCATCAACGGTAACGGTCAGCCAGCCCCGATCGATGCCTCCGGATACGTCTACGCGGTTGCCGTATTTGCAGCCATTGGTCACGAGGTTGGACAGGCAACGCTTCATCGATAGCCGCTTGACCTCCGCTTCCGATGGCCCGTCGAAAGAGGTCGTGACCAGAAATCCTGAAATCTCGGATTCTTCTTCCAACTCTTCCAGCAGCAGTGCGATGTCCGTTGACCGGGTCTCCTCGTCCGCGTCACCCTTGGCAAATGCCAGGTAGTCTTCCAGCATGTTGCTCATCTCATCGACGTCCTTGCGCATGGCTTCGCTTTCGGGTGTTTCACCGAGGAATGCGAGTTGCAGCCTGAGACGTGTCAGGATGGTTCTGAGGTCGTGACTGACACCTGCCAGCATCGTCGTTCGCTGCTCGATCTGGCGCTCGATCCGTCGGCGCATATCGATAAAGGCAAGGCTGGCACGGCGAACCTCGCGGGCGCCGCTGGCGCGGAAATTGTCGACGGGACGGCCCTTGCCGAATGCTTCCGCAGCGTTGGCAAGACGGACAATGGGGCGGATCTGGTTCCTGAGAAACAACAGCGCGATGATCAGCAGGACGAGCGACGTGGAAAACATCCAGACCAGGAAGATGTGGGAGTTGGAGGCGAAGGTCTGGCTACGACGTGTGAAGACCCTGAGAATGGAGTCCTTCAACTGGATCCGGATTTCGACAAATCTTGAGCGTCCGACGGTGTCGATCCAGAACGGCTTGCCGATTTTCCGACTGATCGCGAGACTGAGTTCCTTGTCGATCACATCGAAGAAGGGCTTGGATGTCGGCGGCGGGAGTGGCTCAAGGGGCAGGATCGTGGTGGACATGCCGAGGGCGTTTGAGGCGAGTTGTTCGATATTGGTGTAGTCGGGATCCTGCGGATAGTGCTCCAGCACATACACAATGGCTGCGATTTCCCGCACCACCGCTTCCGACATCCTCCTGGAGACGAGCTGGTAGTGGCGTTCCATGAAGACGAATACAAGGACGGATTGCAGGATGACGATCGGGGCGATGATGATCAGGAAGGTCCGGGTGTAGAGCCCTTTCGGCATGATCCGGTACATGAAGCGCGAAACCGCCCTGTAGACATGCAGTATCGGCTTCAAAAATGCGGATTGTGAGAAACGCCGGAGCAGGATTTCAGGATTGGCCATTCGACAATTGCTCAATCACACGCCAGTCGATAGCCAATGCCGCGAACAGTCTGCAGGTAGATCGGATTGCCCGGATCCGTTTCGATCTTGCGCCTTAACCTGTTGATCTGAACATCAACCGTGCGTTCGCCGAGGCCGCTTTCGCCGCCAACGATCTTGTGGCGCGGCACCGTGGCTCCCGGTTGTTCTGCGAAGATCGACAGGATCTGTTTTTCCCTGTCCGTCAGACGGACCTGACTGTCACCGTTCTTGAGCTCGCCTCTGGAGCTGTTGAATGAAAACGGTCCGAACCGGATCTCCTCACTGGCGACGGCGGGCTGAGTGTTCCCCCTGCGCAGGATCGCGGCCATTCTGAGCATCAGTTCCCGAGGTTCGAAAGGCTTGGGCAAATAATCGTCGACACCAGCCTCCAGCCCGGCAATGCGGTCTGTGGCTTCGGACCTCGCCGTGAGCATGAGGATAGGAACCTCGGACTCCTCGCGCAGGGAAACTGCGAGCTCAAGACCTGTTTCGCCGGGCATCATCACATCCAGGATGATCAGATCGAATTCGAGGCCGGAAAGGCACGTGCGCGCTTCGGCGGAATTGGCGGCAGTGGAAACCCGGTAGCCGTTTTCCTTTAGCAACCTTGAGAGCAGATCCCTGATCCGCTTGTCGTCATCCACCAGGAGGATATGGTTGGCATTGTCGTCGGGCACCTGGGCTTTCATGTCGTCATTTTGTTCCTTGTTAACTCGACGTCGGTCAGTCCTTCAGGGGGAACGGGCTTCTGATAAGTCTCATTATGTCCGCGCGAGCCTCGGGATCGATCATCTGCAACAGAAACTGCCGCACGATTTCCTCGCTGCCATCAGGCAATCCAATTAGGGCACGTTCAAGGCGCTTTTGCTGCAGGTGTGCCAGTTCTTCCGCGAGAGTGTGACCCCGCTCCGTCGTATATAGCAGCCGTTGCCGCCGGTCATTCAGACCCTCACGCTGCTCGATGATACCTGCATCGACAAGTTGCTTGAGAACGCGCCCAAGGCTCTGTTTGGTAATGCGCAATATTCCGAGCAGGTCTGTGACCATGATGCCCGGATTTCTCTCCACAAAGTGAAGCACACGGTGATGAGCCCGGCCGAATTCGAATTCGGCAAGGACGTCATCGGGGTCGCCGGTGAAATCCTTGTAGGCGAAAAACAGAAGCTCGATCAGGTCATATGGCAAGGAGTCCTCAGCCTCGTTTTGAGCCGGATCATTTGACGCAACATCCTCTTCCCGCGGGACAGGTGAAATTGCCGGTTTGAAATTTACGTCAGTCATATTGACTTAATTCTGGTCGATTGTTACTTGTCAGAAGCTGCGCGCGAAATGATCGGTCTCAAAGATGCATTTTTAGGCATCGGATGATAAACGAATCCGTTCAACGCTGCCACGGTCATCAGGATACCGATAGTTGGCGTGCTGTGCAAAATATACAGCAGAAATACAGGCGCAAGTCTTTGGCGTTATTCGCGTCTGTAACAAAAATTCAATAATCGCTCAATGAGCGTGCTGGAGATGGAACATGGCTGGAACGCCTTTTGATCAGCTCAGTGGTGATATCTGGTATGATGGCGAGTTCGTGCCCTGGTCGGACGCGAAGCTCCACATCCTGAGTCATGGCTTGCACTATGGCAGCAGTGTCTTCGAAGGTGAGCGCGCATACGGTGGCCGGATATTCAAGTCCGAGGAACATACCGAGCGGTTGCTGGAGTCAGCCCGTACGCTCGGCTTCGAGATCCCCTGGACAGCCGAGCAGATCAACGCCGCCAAGGAAGAAACCCTGGCACGCATGCAGCTGACCGATGCCTATATCCGTCCGGTCGCCTGGCGTGGCAGTGAAATGATGGGCATCTCGGCGCAAACCAACACCATTCACCTGGCCATCGCGGCCTGGGAGTGGCCGAGCTACTTCAAGCCGGAGGAAAGATTGAAGGGGATCCGTCTCGATATGGCGGAGTACCGCCGTCCGGATCCGAAAACGGCACCCTTCAAGGCCAAGGCCGCCGGCCTTTACATGATCTGCACCGTGTCAAAACACGCGGCGGAACAAAAAGGTTATACTGACGCGCTCATGCTGGACTGGCGTGGGCGTGTTGCCGAATGCACGGGCGCCAACGTGTTCTTCATCAGGGAAGGCAAGATCCACACACCGACACCTGACTGTTTCCTTGACGGCATTACCCGCCGCACCGTGATCGATCTTGCACGGGAACGCGGCATCGAGGTGATCGAACGCGCGATCATGCCGGAAGAGATTCCCGAATTCGAGCAGTGCTTCGTGACCGGTACGGCGGCGGAAGTCACGCCTGTTTCGGAAATTGCCGGAACCAAATTCGAGGTCGGCGAGATCATCGAAACACTCATGAAGGACTATGATGCTGCCGTGCGGCCTGATGCACCTGCCTTGCAGGCGGCAGCCGGCTGATCCTCTTGTCGGGGATCGAAACCAGGGCGGATCTGTTCACCCTAGAACCGCCTCAACGGGTGCGTGTGGCGGTGAACGTCTCGTCCTGAGCCACTGCTTTGTCAGACAGTGCTTGCAGTCTAACCGCATTTCCGGCGCCATTTTCTGGCGCCTTGTCCGGCGGTCAAATCCCGATCAGTTCAATTGCAGATCCGTACCTGATATTTCCAACTGTTTTTGATGAACTGACCCAGATGCGCGGTGAGGGCCGGCAGAGGGAGAGGCTGACAAATGCCGGTCTTTGGAGATGAATTCATGCAACTCGTGCCGGGTGCCCTGTCAGGTGCGAGAATTAATAAGCGCGAGATCTTTATCGAAAAAGTAGATTGAGAAAATTAATTAAACTCTTGATTGCGAAAACGCATATTGAGTAGGCTATGGCTTTTAACCGTAAGGTCCATAGCCTTGACCAGCTTAACACTACATGCGCGGGTTTCTTCAAAGAACACGATAAGAGTATGGCTGTGTGTTGAGAGCGGCAATGACGAAAACTCTGCCCCTCGACCAAAATGGAAGATAAACGGCAAGGCCGTCACGCCTGTAGCGCTGCGTCCGCTCGCGCCATCACACAAATTCGGCTCGACACTGCTCACCGGTGTCTTTGAGATTTCGGTTGAGGATCCGCAGGCAAATTATGACCGGGTATCGGTTACGGCAAATGGCGGGACCGCCGAATTGAGCATAAGGCGGTTTCCCGAAGCGATTTCGACAGACACATGGTTCCGCATTTTGCTGTGTTCCTGTTTCCATCAGGCCGAAAACCGGCAGGCGCAAGTTGCACGAACCTATTCGAATATCCCGGCTTCAGAACGCCAGGACCTGTCGTTGTTTATGGGTGATCAGGTCTATCTCGACCTACCCACGCTCAACAACTATCCGGACGACGAAGCGCAACTTTCCGAAAGATTTCAACACTATTATCGAACCAATTGGACCTCAAATCTCGGCCTCGACGCGTTGTTGAAAACATCGCCGGCGGTGTTTTGTCCCGATGACCATGAATATTGGAACAACTTTCCCCACAGATCTCCGATAATCCAGAATTCCTGGAAACAGGATTCCCGAGCGCGCTGGAAGAACGCAGCGGACCAGCTCTATGACGCGTTCCAATGCGCCACGCCGGCGGTTCGCGGGGACAACATAGAAGTCGATGTTGATCCTGTTTCAATCATTGTTCTGGATCAACGCTCGCAGAGACAGGAAGACCGCAGCGCTACCCTTGCTCCAGATGGATTGCCCCAATTGAACGATTGGGTGGACCGTTTGATTGCAGAAAAGAAAGTCGGCGCTGTCGTTACCGGGCAATCCTTACTCGACAAGCCGGTCGGTGAATACAAGGGTTCCGTCGCAGACTGGATGCTTCCCAACTACGGTGACTATGAAGGCATTGTAAAAGCGCTCCAAAGACTTTCCGACGCCGGGCGTCCTGTCTTGCTTCTGACGGGTGACGTTCATTGGGGTCGCGTCACCCGGGTAAAGGAAGCGGGGCGGACCAAATTCATTGAAATCATTTGTTCGCCCTCGTCTTTGGTAACGACCATCGGCAGCGATCAGCTCAAGAACATCGGTGCCGGCTTTCGGAGGTTTTTCAAGGGCGAAAAGTCTCGCTGGCCGCGACATTCAAAGCCTCCCGACGCGGAACCGTTTTTCGCTCAACAGGTCTTCGGCAAGCGCTATCGTACAGAGACCATTTACAAGCACACCGGGGATCAATTTGCCATGCTTGCCTTGCGCAAGGCGGCCAATACACTCGAGGCAAAGGTGACGTATTACGAAATTCACAAGCATCCCGGTAAACCCAGGGACGTCGCGCTTGGGCTTCTCAGGTAACGAATTTTCAGGAGACTTCGAATGCTGAATATTGTGGCATCAACGGCAAAGGCGCATAATCCAGAGTTTGTTCAGGCAAAGAGACGTGGCAGCGAAGACAACGAGAAATGGGTTAAAAGGCATCTCAAAACGCTTGCCGCTGAAGAGGGCGCGAAGGGTATGTCCTATCTTGTTCTGATCGGTGGCAAACAGAAATCCTATTTCCACACACGAGTGGCGCAGGGCCACTTGAGGAACGACATGAGCCCCAGCCATTGGTCACATGTCGTCCTGCTTCAGGGCTCCGGCCCCACAGACAAAGGCGCTATCTGGGAAATTTCGCTGGAGCCCGCCGAAGGATTTGGTTACCCGCCTTCAGACAACGCCGTGGAACAGGCCCATCTTGCCAACTACGCCAGCAAAAACATGTATCCCAACATTGCGGTCATGCGGATACCGGTGAAACTGAGCGAGATGAAAAAAACGATAGTGCAGTTCAAGAAGCAACGTGTCGACCTCGATTGTGTTGAGCTGCTTCTGCTTTGGCTGGGTTACGTCTGGGGGGTTGGGCGAGCAGACAACCCGTTGTTCGATGGATATGGAATACCATCTGCGGCCTTTATCGAAGCTTTATGTTCCGCCAACGGTTATGATTTGACACCCGGGCTGGAAAGCAGAGCCAGTTGCCCCGAAGCGATCTGGCAAGCCGCAAGATGGTGGCAGGAATTTCAAGTAACCCAACAAGGCGCAGCTCCCATCAGGGGCATGTGGCATACTGAGCATTACCTGGGAGAGTAGGGCTGCTGCGGTAAACGACGAGTACAGGCAACCAGCAGGTCGGGATGCGAAAAGTGGCAGTTCCCGGTCCGGTATTGTTGGGTGCGGGGCTGAGTTGGTTTTCGTTTGGCAGGAAGCCCGTATGCAATGTTTGTGGTGCAAGCGGTATTCTTCCAACGGCAGATATCAGCCGGCAGTGAATCCTTGATATCACAATCGAAAATCGACCCTGATCCCGTTTCCAAGGTTCACTGACGGGTGCCGTCTGCACTATTGTGAAACCCGACTCGAACGAACGCCGTATGCCGTGAAAAGCGTATTGTTGAAATCAATTTCATGATTGGATTGTTTATTATGTCGGAATTGACCCTGGTCGGCACCTGGTCGTTGATTGCCTGGTTCAATCAAGATGAAGACGGTCGCCGTGTTTACCCATTGGGAGAGGATGCGACCGGATATATCAGTTATTCTCAAGATGGTTTTGTGTTTGTTCACATGATGGCCAGCAATCGCATGCAATACGCCACAAATGATCCGTTCGGCGGAACCGTTCAGGAGGACACTGCGGCTATCAAATCTCAGATTACCTACGCCGGACCATATGAATACAAGCAAGATCATGTCATTCACCGCGTGACCCAGGCCTCTTGTCCCAACTGGGTCGGTACAGAGCAAATCCGCCAGGTGGAAATGTCCGGCGACCGGCTGCGCCTGAGTGCAGCGAACGCAGTGTTTCAGGGGCAAACCGTCACCGCATATGTGGATTGGTGCCGCGCAGGCATTTGAAGGCGACCGCATTGTCGGCGGTGATGCCTGTCAATTTCCAACAGGCCTGTTCACACCTCCGTCGACAGTCAGGCATTGACCGGTTATGTAACTCGATGCCTCTGAAAGAAGGAACGCAATGGTTCGGCCAACTTCCTCATTGCGGCCCACCCGTCCCATAGGAACGGTTTCAGTCCATTCCGGGTGAAACTCTGCGTGTGCACTTTCCATGAGGCCGGGGGCAACGGCGTTGAAGCGGATGCCCTGCCGCCCGTACCGGTCCGCAAGCAGTTGTATGAAACCGTGCAATGCGAGGCGGGTTGGTCCAAGCGTGAACGGCAGTCTCGGTTGACCGGCCTCGATCCCTGAAATGGCAACGAATGAACCACATCCATGATTGCCGATGTGAGGAAACACAGCCTTCGCAAGCCGCATTGGCACCGAACCGATCCATGATTGATCGGGCGGATCCTACCAGCGGTTGTCAAACCAGGCTGTCAACGATGCCATTGATAAAGTCGCCTTCGTTCCACCGTGTCGGTCCAGATCCGATTTTGACGACAATCAAATCCAGTGAAGGAACGATGTAGCAATTGTTGGTGTTGTGACCCTGCAGCGCAAATGTGTCCTCGGGGAGCTTCGGCCAACGGGTCCGTTTGGCGTTGACCCACCAGGAATACCCATATTCGTGGTTCAGCATTTGGGACGACCGTGTTGCCAGGTCACACCACCATTGAGGGATAATCTGTTGGTCTCCCCAGCGTCCATGGCGACACGCCAGCAATCCGAAACGGGCAAGGTCTCGGGCTGATATGACCAGACCGACATGACCACTTGTATGCGGACCGATGTGCCCAGCACCACCAAGGACACCAAAGCTCGCATGCTCAATTCCGATCGGTGCAAATATGCGTTGCTGAATAAACTCGCCCATCTCCATGCCTGCAATTCGCGCAAAAAGAATCGATAAATGCGAAAAGGCCGGATCACTGTATTCCCAAACGGAGCCCGGCTCCGCGGATAGAGTTGCGGCGCTGCGCCCGTAGCGATTGGCCTGATGCCCAAAAGCATGCTCAAACGGTCCTGCATCGGGGCCCGTCGGCACGCCGTAAAGCCCATGATCCTCTCCCTTGATTCCAGATGTCATCGACAGGAGCTGTCCGATTGTTATCCGGCTTTTTCGCGGATCGCTCAGAGGCGCAGCCTCCGGCAGGTACTGGTAGGCGGGCGTGTCGATGCTGATCTGCAAACCGCCTTTCAAGAGCCCTTTTCGGCTATCGTCAAATAGCAGACCCCATGCTGTTCCAGTTAGGGATTTGGTGCATGACCAAACATCAAACCGGCTTGTTGCAAGCCCCATGAACGAGGCATGTTCGTGAACGATGCGGCCATCGCGAACAATGACCGCTGCCCAGTTTTGCCCGCCAAACAGAAAATCCTGCAATTCAAAAACGCGTTCAAGTCTGGACCGGTCGACACCGGCTTTTTGCAGATGGTCATTGTCTGAAGTCAGAACCTCCCAACCGCTGCCGTATTCCGGTTCTGGAACATTCTTTCCGGTGTCCAGTGAAGCAGTTGCATCTGTCATGTGAAATCGGTTCCGCGTCGTCGGGAAGTTTCAGAATTGCCGATTGGAATTCTTGCAAAGCTTCGCACAATTGAACAGCAGCACCAAGATTGGAGACATGGTCTGTCGGCCGCGATGAGACCGGCCTCGAGGTGTCATTGTCCGAAGGCAGCGTCGTTTTCGCCGCAGACAGTCGCGCGGGACGTTAGGCCGAACTCCGGTCAAAGGCCGGGGAGCACAATGACATGCACCCTTCTTCAAGTCGGAAGTTGGCCAAAAGGCGGGCCTTTGTCATGTCTGGTCGTCGTGCAAGGCGTGGAACATGCGTCCCCGCTCGGCATAGAGAATGCATCCGATGGCACACAGGCCATAAACGGCATAGGCAAGACCCAGAGGTTGGGTCGTCCCGTCGAAGAGCTGACCCATGATGTAGCCGAGGATTGCGCCGCCTAGCGTGCTGATCGTCCCAATCACCGATGATGCCGTGCCGGCAATAGCACCAAGTGGCTCCATCGCCATGGCATTGAAATTCGCCCCCATGAATCCGAAGCTGGTCATGATGAGCGTAACCAGCACGAGGAATAGCCAGAAATTTTCAATCCCGAACGTGGAGACAATAAACAGGATCAAACCCAGAGCGGTATAAATCACCGTCGCCCCGTGTGACAGGCGGCGCATTCCGATGGCTTCCACAAGCTGAGCATTGGTAAAGGCCGCGACGGCCATGGTGATCGCGATTGCGGCAAAGACGACGGGAAAGAGAGCCCCGAGATCGAAGATGTCGACGAATATCTGCTGGGACATGGCCAGAAACGCAAACAGGCCGCCGAAAATGAAGGCGGTGCCGAACGTGTAGCCGAGGCTGACGCGCGTGGTCAGAGCGGTCACATAAGCACTGATGATCGTGGACATCACCATGGGGCGGCGGTTTTCCGTCGCCAGTGTTTCCGGCATCCGGTAGGCAGACCACACGAGCATGGCGACACCGGAAAACAGCAGCAACGCGAAGATCCAGTGCCATCCGGCGACAAGCAGCACGACCTGACCGATGGACGGTGCGACAACCGGCACAGCCATGAAGACCATCATTACCAGCGACATGACCTTGCCCATACGCCGGCCCGTATAGCAGTCGCGGACAACCGAAAGCGCGGAAACGCGAGCTCCGGCGCAACCGACCCCCTGCAGCACGCGTGATATGAGCAGCGAGTCGAGATCAGCCGCAAATATTGCGCCGATGCTCGCCAGACTGTAGAGCGCGAGGCCGCCAACCAGTATCTTGCGCCTGCCGAATGCGTCGGTCACCGGACCGAAAAACAGCTGTGCACTGCCGAAACCGATGAGATAGGACAGAAGGATCAGCTGACGGTTGTTTTCCTCGACGATATTGAGCGCGTCACCGATGGCGGGCAGTGCCGGCAACATCACGTCGATCGCCATGGCGTTAAGCGCCATGATCATCGCAATGATCGCGACAAACTCGGCAAATGGAATACCGGGTTCCCGCAAGACTTCGCCTTCGCCGCGGGGGCGGTTCAGCCCGGAGGCGGAATCAGCAGTGCCTGCATCGGTGGAGTCGATGTCGTGTTTCAAGGGACCGGAACCAGTTCAAAGGTGTGAGCCGTCGATTGACCGCAGCAGTGATAGAGGAAAAACGGCGCGGTACGCGAGCTTGGGAGACGGGTAGTCTAAGCGTTGCGGGCGCTCAGGTCCAGCGTGCAGCGTCCTTGTCGTCCCCGTCCTTGGCGTCCACCCAGGTGCCGGTGCCGCCTTCAGCCAGGTGTTCCTTTTTCCAGAAAGGAGCGCGGGTCTTCAGGTAGTCCATCAGAAAGTCTGCTGCCTCGAAGGCAGCTCGGCGATGGGAGGACGCCGCTATGACCAGTACGATATTGTCTCCGGGGGGGATCTTGCCGTGACGATGGATGACCGTCAGACCGGTCAGCGGCCACCGCGCGATTGCCTGTTGCGCGATGCGGGTCAGTTCGCCCTCTGCCATGCCGGGGTAATGCTCCAGCTCCAGGGCACTCAGCGTACCGGCCTCGTCGCGGCACAGGCCCGTAAAACTCACCAGCGCACCGACATCCTTGCGGCCCGAGGTCAGCAGACCGGACTCCGCCCCTGCGTCAAAATCCTCCGTTTGAACTTTCACCTTTGGTGTGACCGGCATCATCATCCACCCGTCATCGGCGGAAAAAAGGCGACTTCCCTGGCTGCGCCGAGTTCCGTATCCGGTTCGACATGCTCCTGGTCCAGTGCAACACGAATTGCGTCTTCTTCCTCGAAAGCCGAAGCGTGATAGTCGTCGAGGTCTTTCAGGTGTGCGATCAGATCAGAGACAGTTTTCACATTGGAGGGAAGCTCGATGGTTTCTTCCTCTATGCCAACCTTTTCGCGAACCCAGGCAAAGTACCTAATATTCATGAGACCTCCCGATAGTACGGCTTTACTGGCAACGCTGCACAGCGTGCCTTATTCGGTGATGAGATGGCCGATCCCGGCACGGAAATAGTCGTAACCGGTATATAGTGTAAGAATGGCTGCGAGCCAAAGCGCCGTCAGTCCCATCAACGTCGTATACGCGAAGATCGTGTCGCCGGCGGGCCCGGCAAGCAGAAACGCAATCGCGATGAGTTGCACTGTCGTTTTCCACTTCGCCAGCTTTGTAACCGGAACACTGACCTGAAGTTCTGCCAGAAATTCACGCAATCCCGAGACCAGTATTTCCCGGCAAAGGATGATGATTGCGGCGACAAGCGACCAACCGCCAATTGTGCCGTCGGCCGCCAGCATGAGCAGGCAGACGGATACGAGCAGTTTGTCAGCGATGGGATCAAGCATGCGTCCAAGCGCGGATTGCTGTTGCCAGGCACGTGCGAGATAACCATCGAAAAAATCCGTGATTGCCGCAACGATGAACATTCCCAGCGCAATCCAGCGCGGCGTGGTTCCCTCAAAATAGAAACATGCCGCAACTGCGGGCACCGCCAGAATACGACCATAGGTCAACAGGTTGGGCAGGCTTAGAGCAACGTTTCGTTTCATGTCTGCTTTCAGAATGCGGGTATTGGCGGATGTTCGAAATCAATTGAAATTGCATTGCCGGAGACAGGCGATCAGTCATCCACTACGCGTCGCGCACCTGTCTCGGTTACAGATTCGGTTCGACCATTTCAATCGAAAATTCGATCGCCTTGCTGGTCAATCATCATTTTGGCTTTGCGGATCATCTCATTGGCCGCCTCGGTCTCACCCGGCATGACATCTGCGCGAATGAAGTGGTGAACCCTTGTTTCCTCGCCATCCTGCTTTTCGATGCGCCCGGCAACCTGCCATTGACCGCCCGAGGACTGTGGTTCAGCGATGATCTGAAAACCCTCATGTTCGACCGGCGCGGTCTTTGATGCACTCTTGGTCTGACCTTCTCCGGACGCTCCGAAGAGGGATTTGAACATCTTGCCGAGCATGACGCCCACTCCTTGCTGTTTGTTCCCTTTTAGGGGGCGCGGCAAGGGGCATCAAGGGGAATGACTTTACGAATTGGTCAAGAGACGTAAAGGAGACGGCTATCTTTGGTAAATGTCAGCGAAATTGCTGTGTTCTTGCGCTTCGTGGCAACAAGCAGATTAGCCGATCATCACGCGCCAGAAGACGACTGCAAGGCCGGCGAGGCCTGAAACAATACGTAATGCAGGGTTCTTGAAGCCGATAAGTGCGTAGGAAATCAAACCAAGGCCCAGACCGGTTTGCAATGCGGCGAAGATTGCGCCCATGGTGTCGCCCTCCATCCTGATCAGACTAGGGTTCGCGATCATTGCCAGGGGAATGATGTAGAGGCCGATCCCCAGGGCCATCGCCGTCAAGGCCACTTTCAGCCAGTTTTCGTTGATCATTCCGGCGGCGATGAACACCGCACCGCAGACCGGTGGCGTGATCGTTGACAAGAGTGCAAACCAGAAAACGAAAAGATGGGCCTGCAGGGGTTCCAGGCCCAGCTGAATGAGGGCGGGACCGGCGACGGAAACGCAGATCACGTAGGCGGCGGTGGTTGGGACCTCCATCCCAAGCACCATGCAGGCCAAGGCCGTCAGAAACAGGGACGGCCAAAGCAGTCCTCCTGAACCGGAAAGGATCAGTGACGTGATCTTGACGCCAAGACCGGTGATGGAGAGAACGCCAATGATGATGGATGCGCAAACTATGATGGCTGCGATCATCGACACCTGCCGCGCGGCGTTGACGAGGGCCCTTTCGACACGGGCCAAGCCCTCTTTCCCGGTACCAATACCCCTTGCGTTGAAAAACAACAGGAGAAAGCTGGCCAGGATTGCCATGGATGCTGAATATTGCGGGGTGTACTGAACCCAGAACATGCCGATGAGCAACACCGTGAAAGGGATCATGAAGAAGCAGGAAGTGACGAGCACATCGCGCCCTGATGGACGGTCCTTTTCAGCAAGACCCGCAAGATCGTGATGATTTGCGTAGGCGTTAACACCAATCCAGACAGCGACGAAATAGAGGAGGGCCGGCAGGAGCGCTGCTGCCATGATGGAGGTATAGGGAACGCCGGTGAGTTCCACCATGACGAAGGCGCCGGCACCCATCAGCGGAGGCATGATCTGCCCGCCGGACGATGCGACTGCTTCAACGGCAGCCGCGAGGCGCTTTGGATACCCCAGACGGGTCATTGCCGGCAACGTGATCGCTCCCGTGGACGCCACATTGGCCGAGGCCGAGCCCGATATGGAACCAAAAAGCGCTGAGGAGAGGACAGACACCTTGGCGGCACCGCCTTTCAACCTGCCTGCGGCGGCAGAGGCGATGTTCATAAAGCCCTGACCTGCCTCTCCGGCATTCAGCACCGCGCCGAATATGACAAATATCGCGACAACATTGACCGAAACACCGGTCAAACTGCCCCAGATGCCACCCTCTGCGATCGTGAGTGTTCCCAGGAAACTGGCGAGTGGCGTGCCGGAATGGCCAAATTCACCTGGAATATGCTGTCCGAACAATCCGTAGAGCAGTGCCAGGAGTGCGACAAGCGGCAACGGCAAGCCGATGGCCCGTCGCGCTGATTCCAGAACAACGACAATCAGGATGACGGCGATGGCGAGCTGAAAAGACCCTTCCAGAAATCCGTACTGGTCCGACAGCCGGTCGTGCGACACGGCTACCCAGACGCACGCACCGATGCCCAGGACCGTCAGGATGATGCCGCTTGTCCGTGCCAACAGTCCCTGCTGCGCCGCAAGCAGTATCCAGGGCAGTGCGAGCGCAAGGTGAAGCGGACGGCTGACAAGATTGGGCACGAGGCCGGAAAAAATAAGTGCGAGGTGAAATGTAACCAGACAGAGCGCTGCTGCGATGATCAAGGGTCTCAAGTCAAAGTCCTTCCCGCCTCGAAACAGCGCAAGATACCGCCGGTCACGCTGCCGGGGCGGCGGCAGCACGACCTTTCTCGGGCAACGGGTCTCCGCGCGTGTGAAATCACGGAGACCGCCAGATATTCAGTTGAGTGTTACTGTTGGTCCGGTGTCAGCTCAAATCCGGCTTCCTCGTAGTACCGGACTGCACCGGGGTGAATTTTCCCGGTTATATTGCTCATCAGGCCCGTGTCGACGCCGTTCCACCAGGGCGCCGCACCGCCCATGGCTTCTTTTTGCTCCCAATAGGTCTTGGTAAGTTCATAGGCCGTATCGTCACTCATCGCGGAAGTGGTGAAGGCAACGACAGGAAGAGAAGTCGTGACGATATCCTCTGTCTGCCCAGCATAGGTTCCGCCCGGGATAACCAGTTTTGTGCGTTTGGTTTCCGCAATCTGGTTGTCGCTCAAGGAAATGACGTTGACACCGGTTGAAGCGGCGGCCTCGATCACATTGGGTGCCGGGAAAGATCCGGCAGTGACAAATCCGTCGATCTGTCCGTTCTTCAGCGCGGCGACCGCATTGGAAAGCTCGACTTCCGCCAGGTCGACCTTGCCGTCCAGACCGAACAGCTTCAGGTATTTCTCACCTTCGCGAGCACCGAAAGATCCCTTGCCCAGCAGGATCGTCTTGCCTTCCATGCCGGCAAAATCGGTGACGCCGCTTTCTTCGGACATCACGAAATGCATCGTGAGGGAGGGGATGGGAAAAAGCGCCCTGATCTCGTCGAACTTGGGATCGGACTTGCCTTCGAACATGGCCTTGCCGCCCTGGGCAAGCCTTACCAGAACCGGCGGAGTGGTAAACACATAGTCACCGCCACGCGCTCTTGCTTCCATAACGTTTTGAACCGAGCCCTGGCTTTCCTCGACCGTGACGATGATGTCGCCGTCCGAGCCGGCCTTCATGGCTTCGGCGATCTGTACGGCCATCTGATAGTAGGAAGAGGTCGACTTCGCTGACTTGTAGGTGATGCGGGTTTCCGCTGACGCGTATCCGGCGCCCAAGGCCAACGTGGTTGCGAGCGCAAGTGACAATATTGCTTTTTTCATAGTTTACTCCCTTGAAAGTTATAATTGTTTGGCGACGAGCAAGCTCGCCGCCCGGCCTTGGAACACCACTGCACCAGCAAGGCGCGTGCCGTTTGTCTCTTTGTAGGGGGCGAAGAAGTGGGCATCAAGGCGCTTTTCGGTCCCCAGTGGTCGGAGGCAAATTCGAAGGTCAAATGGAGGCGTGTGATTTGGACGAACGCCCCCGAACAGGATCGGATCATGACAGAGACGACGCTTTCATGACCCTGTCAGAGTGCGTGGCGCCGCACTTCCCGACCGAATTGTGATTGAAGCCCTGACGTTGCGAATGCCAAGTTGCGAAAAGGCTCGATGCCGAACAGCGAGCGCCGAAGCAAGTATTCATTGATGGGTTTCGAGTGATCGACAAGGCTGGGCTTCCCGCAGGTTCTCCAGCCCTTGAAACCGCTTTCATCGAGCGAAGTTTCCTTCTAGTATCCGTTCTCATCGGGTCAGCATCGAACAAAAAACGTTCGCTCCAGACAAGAATGTGGCTCGATTTCGTCCCAGGGAGGCGACAATAAGTTTGTTTGTTTTGTTGAGCGGCATAGTCGGCGGACTTGGCCTGTTTTTCGCTGGCGTCTGGCTGCTGACTGAAAATCTCAAACGTTTCGCCGGGCGCAGATTAAGGCGCGCCATTGTCGGGTGGACCCGGCATCCCCTGATCGCCTTCAGCTGGGGTGCTCTTGCCGGTGGCATTGCACAAAGCATGTCGGTTCTTGTCTTTGTCCTTGTCGGGATGCTCACTGCAGGACTTCTGACAATAAGATCGACCTTGCCGATTATCGCGGGAGCGAATGTCGGGGCATCGGTGCTGGTGTTGCTGGCGACGCTCAACATGAAGCTGGTGATGCTGTTCGTGATAGGGGCAACCGGTTTTGCGATCGCAAACGAACGGCTGTCGCGCTGGCAACCTCTGATCGCGGCGCTGTTCGGCCTCGGAATTCTGTTTCTTGGCATTGCGACGCTGCAGGAAAGCGCCGTGCCGCTGGTCCAGCAACCCTGGGCTGCGCAGGTTCTTGAACGCGTCAAGGACTCCTTTTTGCTGGTATTTGTGGCTGCGGCCGGGTTGACGTTTCTGGCGCAGACCTCCACTGCGATCAGTATTCTGGCAATTGCCCTTGCGGGGGCAGGTGTCTTTAGTGTCGAGCAAACGATCATGGCGATCTACGGATCCAATTTCGGCAGCTCGATCAACACGCTGGCACTGTCATGGAACCTGCGCGGCAGACCCATGCAAATCGCCATGTTTCAAGTCCTGTTCAACATCATTCCCTGTCTTGTGCTTGTTCCATTGTTTTACATTGAAAGAAGCACCGATCTCTTTCTGGTGAAGGGTATCATGGGCCTGTTTCCTGGCGGCCTGGAACAGCAAATGGCCTATGTTTATCTGCTGTTCAACCTGACCGGTGCAGTGATCGTCTTCGCTCTGAATTCTCCACTCAGCCGTCTTGGGGAATGGCTTTTTCCGGCGACTGCATCTGAAGACAATTCCCGGCTTCATTACATTCACGACCAGGCACTTGTTGATCCGGAGACCGCATTGGACCTGGTCGACCTGGAACAAAATCGGTTGGTCAAGTTTTTTACCAAATATTTCGAACATCTCAGGGACGACGACAAGAACGGCGGTTCGGAACTGACGGCACTCCACAATTCGTTTCAGGCTCTGGCGAAAGAAATAGACGGATTTCTGGATGAGTTCGGCGAAACCGATCATGATCACGAATTGTATGACCGGTTGAATGCGGCGCTGAACCGGCAAAGACTTCTGCTGGGCGTGGAAGACACGCTTCATCAGCTTGCCCAGGCGATCCGTTCCGGCCCGGGGCTCGGGTCCATGAACCGGTTCAACCAGAATGTTATCGAAGCGCTTGACACGGTCGTGCTAACGCTCGAAGGGGCCGTTGTTGATGGTCGTCCATCGGATCAAAAACGGCTGGGAAAGATCGCGGGTGACCGGGGTGATTCCATGCAGCGCATTCGAAGCGCCTATTTGACAGCCGATGATCATCTGAATGCGGAATCCAAATTGAACCTTCTCAAGGTTACCAACCTGTGCCAGCGGTTTTTCATGCTTCTGAGTGAATTTACACAAGAAGACAACAAGGACCGTGAGGTTGGCTGATGCTCCATCGTTCAAAAGGCTCTAGTTGAGCTGTTCGGGATGCCATCTCAAGGCGAACAGTGTCACATCGTCATACTGGTCTGTTGCGCCGACAAATTCAGACACGTTCTCACGAAGGGAAGTGATGATCTCCCTGGGCGAGTCCGCATGGGCTTCCCTGAGATGCGCGCGAAGTTTTTCCTGCGAGAAAAAGACACCTTCGGCGTTCATGGCTTCCGGGATGCCGTCTGAATACAGGAAAACCATGTCGCCTTCCTTGAGCTGCCGGGTAACGTCGCGATAGGCACTGTTGCGTTCGACACCCAGCGGAATGCCCGGGCGCCGGTCCGATACCGGATCGATCACCCCACCCTTGCTGATGAGGTAAGGGGTGATGTGGCCAGCGTTTGAACACTTCAAAACTCCGGTCTTCACGTCAAGGAAGCCGAGAAACAAGGTCACAAACATTCGGGCCTTGTTGTTTTGGCACAGTTCCTTGTTGACCGAGGCCATGATGTTCAATGCATCGGGAACCTGACCGGTGGTCTCGCGCCATTGGTTGACCGCGTATCTGATGAGGCTGCGTGTTCTTGCCATGAAGAGTGCAGCCGATGTGCCTTTGTCGGACACATCTCCGACAACAAAGCAGATTGTGTCGTCATCGGCGTAGAAGAAATCATAAAGATCGCCTCCGACCTCTCGAGCCGGTTCCATGATCGCATAGATGTCCACCGGCTGAGTTGACGAAAGAGGAGGGAACACGCTTGGAACCATGCTCAACTGAAGCTCTCGGGCAGTGGCTAGCTCACGCTCCAGGCGGCTCAGGTTGGTGACAAGCTCGTCCTGCGTGGACTGGAGTGCCAGCATTGCCTGGTCGATTTCCTGGTTCCGTTTTCCAAGCAGGCTGTTAGCGTGCTCCAGTTCCTGCGTTCTTTGGTCGAGAAGGCGGAAGACAGAGGAAAGTTCGCCGACCTCATCCTGGCTGTCGATTTCCTCGAAATCGGTGTGACCGTTGGTGTCGAACGCTTCTGCCGGTGTCGGTTGGCCGGACTCCAGCGCCGGGGACGAGACCGCAGGATCCAGGCGGCTGGACGCGAACTTATGAGCCCTGGCGGTCAATTCACGGATCGGTGCAGTCAGCCGTCCGGAAAAGAAGAACAGGCTCACGCCACCGGCAAAGATTGCGACAACACCGCAAATCACCGAAATGAGCACGAGCTTTGTAACTGGCTCAAACACGTCGCGCGTTGCGGCGACTCCGATCATCATCAGGGGCGTATCGGCAAGTGCGCGATGGTCGACGACGATAGACTCATATTCTTCGCCAGAGCGCGCCGGAAACCCCTGGAATTTTTGCGCTTGCATAAATTCGATGCTTTCCGGCCCCTCGATGTTTCGGTTCGGAGGAACCCAGAGCGACCGGCCTGCGGACGACCTCTCTTCGACCGCCAGCGTGAGAAAGCCATTGGTGCCAGCCTTGATCTGACCGAAAAGGTCTTCCTGAACCGTGTCGAGATCGAGCAAAAGAACGATGTGGGCATTTTCTTTCGGGCCGGCTTCATCCAGAAGTGGCCGTTTCATTACAATTGCCCGATCTTCGGCGCCGTCATTGCTTGCCAGTCTGATGACCGACAGGCCTTCCGCGGGAGCGGCGAGCAATTGTGACAGGTTTGCAGAAGCGGGCGTCGCCGTATCTGTCGAAAGATCGTCGCTGGCGTGTTGTGCAAATACGACAGTCCCGTCCTTGACGAGCACGACATTGCGAATCCAGGGTTTGTTCGAAACATGAGTCTCGAAATAGTCGTTCAATCCAAGCGCGAAAATTGCGGCCAGAGCCGGATCGTTGGCAACCGAGTGAACCAGAGGCTCAGTCGACCAGAGCACGAGATTGGCCTCGTTTGTCTCCAGAAAGCTTGAAAGAATGAGCGTACTCTGATCAAGAAGTTGCGATAGCTGATTGCTGGATTCCTTTTCCAGCAGGTCTGCCGCGCTTCTGGCGAGAACGAAAGTGAGCAGGCTTACAATGATCAGAACGATGACAACCGTACCACCAATCAGCTTGGTTCTGATTGAGCGGTTGACCAGACCCCCGGTTTTCAGGCCGGAATTTCGCCGGTTCAGATCGATCTGTTCCTGTGAGCTCGTGGTCGTCATCTCGGCAATTGACTCAGTGAATTGAGGAGATTTTCAAACCGGGTCAGCGAGACGCCGAAATGGTCTTCCCAAATTCTGTTGTAGGTCGAGGTGTTGCTTGACTTCTGCTCGGCAAAATAGGTCTCGATCGTCTTCTGAAGTGCCTTGTCCGATTTGCTGACGCCCCAACCTATCTGCTCGTCTTCACCTACCGGGAAGGCGACCGCAGCATTGTTCAGTGTGTGGCGGATGGACCAGATTGCAGCGTTTGCGTCCGTGAGCACAAAATCGATCTTGTTGTCATCAAGGGACTGAAAGACCTCTTCGGAACTGAGGAGCTCAACCAGGATCGGGTTGTCAGAGAATTTTCCCTCGTTTTGAGCCTGTATCCAGCTGTGAAACGAGGTGTCTTTTTCGGCCGCAGTGGATTTTCCAGCCAGGTCTGCGGGCATCTTGAAGTCTTCCTGTCGCCCCTTGTCGACGATCACCATCATCCTGCTGTTAAAAAGCGGAACGATATCCATCATGCGCAATCGCCAGTCCGTGATCGTGAGATGACTGGGATAGATGTCACATGTACCGTTTTCCAAAAGCCGGGGTGTTGAATCGGATGCCCGGTCTGTAATGCCTCTTTGGTCATGAAACTGTTCGTCCCAGCCAATGGTGACGAACTTGACCTTCATGTTTTCGCCCAGTGAAGCCGCGAACGCCCTGGCTTCTTCGACAACCGGACCGCTCAACTTGCAATCAGTCCTGCAGACTGGAGGTTCGGCGGAAGCGATCGAGGGATGAATTGGCGCGACGCAAAACCTGATTTCGCCACTCTCAATGATGTCGTTCAATGGGCGGGCATGCAGGGTATCGGACATTGACGCCACCAGGATCAACGCCAGGACGACGCCTGTCTGGAGACTATATCGAACGCGTGCGAACACTGTTTGTCTCCCCCGTTTCAGAAATTCGGGTTACCTGATCCCATGACTGATCAATCGAAGATACTTGGCATAGGATAGACCGGTATAATCCTTGAACAACTGATCCAGTGCAGATCCCTTGGAGACCTGCTGGATTTCGATGAATTCGGTTACTTTTCCAAGCAGTTCGGTGTGGTCCTTGTGAAGTGCCCAGTTGTTCATCCTTTCCGGGCCGATCGGAAAGACAGCAACAGAATTTTTCGCCTCGTTCCGGCCGTACCAAAGGGCGGAGTCGGCTCCTATCACGGTATAGTCCACTTCGCCGACCTCGACCGCATCAATGCCTTCACCGTAGTTCTGAACGAAGCTGTATTGTGTCGGGTTGCCGGAAAAATCAGTGGAGTTCATCTGATCCAGTGCAGTGTGCTGGGTTGAGTTTTCGATGACCGCACCGACTTTTCCAGCCAATGAACTCAAGTCTCCAAACTCTTCCGCACGGTCCTTGTGAATAACGATAACGTATCGTCCCGGCCAGACTGCGGGCATTGCAAGTTTCTTTTGCCGCCAGGCGCGCTCGGCCATGAAGGACGTGTAAAGATCACACGTTCCTGAAGACATGAGGGCAGGGGTGTAGCTCTCGTCGCGAAGTGTGACACCATCCTCATTGTGAAACTGCTGGTCCCATTTCAGCACACGAAAGGACGGTTCGAGCTGCGGATCGAGAAACTCTGCGAAGGCGAGCGAAAGGTTCTTGACGGGGCCTTCAAAAGCGCACTCGTTTCCAAGGCAATCGGAAGGATTTACTTTGCCGACCATTGGTCCCCAAACAACTACGCAAAATCTTATTTCACCAGATTCCAATATCTCGTCGAGCGGACGCGCGTAAGTAGAGGTGGTAAGTGCTATCAGCGAAATAAATGCAACGATCTTCATGGCTAAAAATGAAGATATTACTATTAATTTATTGACAAGCATTTTCCCCTCCCGTGGAATTGGTGTCAATTCTTCTCTTTTATTTATCTATATGCTTCTTCTTTTACTTACATGGAAGCATTATGTTGCCGGGATGATACCGCGGCATCAATGTTTTCATGAATAACGAATACATCAATCATGCCCCCCATTTCGAACAGTTCCTTCATGTCGGGGCTGACATTGCAAAGCGTTAGAGCACCGCCTTTTTCTTCTGCTTCGTCGGTCGTGATCAACATTGCGCGGAAGCCGGCGCTGGTCAGATAGGACAGGTCTTTCAGATCGAGGATCATGGTCGGACCGCGTTCGGCAATGACCTGGGTGAGATATTCTGTAAGTTTCGTTGCGTTGCTGCTATCGATTCGGCCTTCGATCGATGCAATGCAAGTATTTTCCTGAACTACAAGATTAACTTTTAAATTGTCCGCAATATCCATGTCTTCCGCACCCTGGGCCAATCTTACTGAAGTGGACTGGTTGTTTTTGAAAGTGTCAAATAATTCCGGCCGTTCTTACGGTCATATTCAATGTTGTCGACCAGTTTCTTGAGCATGATTATCCCACGCCCGCCATACTTCTTTCTGCTGTCTCCCGGCGCAGGAAGCACGGTTCTGATCTGGCTGATATCAAATGGTTGCCCATCATCAATGATCTGAATTTTAAGTTGATCGGGCAAGACGGCAATTTTGACCAGAGCTTCGTGCTCGCCCCCCTCCGGCCACGCATATTTGACAATGTTGCTCAAAGCCTCGTCCAGGGCGATCTGGACTTGCATTACCGCCTTGCAGGGAAGCGTGAATCGTGTGCCGATATCGTCGAGAGTGGTGCTTACGGTTCCCATCTCCGACAGATCGTTTCTCACACTAATTTCGAATACTCGTTCGCTTTCCAATGCGGCTGCCGACTAGGTTTGATCGTTTATCTTCAGCTGTATTATCAACATAATGCATATCTGCTAACCGATTGCCAACAACAGCTGGCAGACTGCCAGATTGATGAAGGACCGGATTGCGTTCCACTTTGTTACAGGTGCGCGGCGCCAACAGACGGACCGGCGAAACGGTGCGAGTTAGCGCAGAAAGCGGTCCTGATACTTTTCGGAGAGGTCCTTTTCAGGATCCGGGATCACTGCGGCACCTGGTGACAGCCGGAACTCGCCCAATTTCGGTAGATGTCACGCCAGTTCCCTGCGACTCCAGTGGTTCCGGCAGAGCGACACATAGGTTTCATTGCCACCAATAACGACCTGATCGCCTTCTTCGAGGATCCGGCCATTGCCGTCGAGCCGGGCAACCATGGTGGCTTTGCGGCCGCACCAGCAGATCGTCTTGATTTCCTTGAGATTGTCGGCAAGAGCGAGCAATGCCGCGCTGCCGGGGAACAGTTTTCCCTGGAAATCTGTGCGCAGCCCGAAGCACATGACGGGAATGCGCAGCTTGTCTGCGACGTTTGCCAATTGCCAGACCTGGCCCTCCGTCAGGAACTGGGCCTCGTCGACAAAAACAGCGTCGACCGGCGTGGTCTGGTGCGTTGCTTTCACGTGATCGAACACGTCGTCCTGGGCTGTAAAGATATCGGCATCTGCTGCCAGACCGATGCGGGAGGCTATTCTGCCCTTGCCGCCGCGGTCGTCAAAAGCTGCGATGAGGAGGAGCGCATTCATTCCGCGTTCCTCATAATTGTAGGCTGCCTGCAAAAGCACGGTCGTCTTGCCGGCGTTCATGGAAGAGTAGTTGAAGTAAAGCTTGGCCATTCTAACTGTCATGGAATCGGTGTCGGTCAACACGCAGTCTTCCGAATCCGGGCCGCAGGCTCAAACACTTTCAGGATTAAGTCACAGCCAATGTTTCAATTATTGCCCGGAGACGGCAATTCAAGTTCGACGATGAGCGGCAAGTGATCTGATCCGATGTCCGGACCGGTCGATACGTTGAGCACCTTGACGCCTTCGGAAACCGCAAACTGGTCCACCGGCGAACCGAGAATCCAGTGCAGCCGGTAGTCGAAAAAAAACCTGGTTGTCCGCGGCCAACCACCTGGATAGGCAGTCTTCAGGCCATTTTGCGACAACGTTTGCTGAAAGCGCGCGGACCAGGGCGCGCTGTTCCAGTCGCCGATCACGACGAGCGGATCGTCGCTGCTTTGCTGCAGTTCCTGAATGACATTGTCGGCTTCATCGAAGTATCGGCGCTTGTTTTGCCAACGGACAAGGCTCCTCGGACTGTCCGGATGGACCGCAAGGAGCTTCAGGTCGCGCGCGCCTGTGTCCAGGCTGACCTGCAGCAATTCCCGGTCCGGGTCATGAATGACACTTGCAGTGTCATGAAGTTCGCCCAGAACAATCGTTGAATTCTCCAGCCGGATCGGGAAGTTCGAATAAATCACCAGGCTGCCTGATGCTCCGACCTCGACATGATCCGGATATCCATTTTCACCCAGTCCGCCGATGGGGTGCTCAAGGCGTTCCCAGCGACGTTCCTGGAGCCACCACAAGGCTTCCTGTATGACGAGAATGTCCGGCTGTTGCCTTTCCATAAAGGCGGTCAGTCTCTTGTCACCGAGAAACATCCGCTCGGTGTTGATGGAAATGACCTTGATCACCTTTTCACCGGTCGCAGGTGTCTCGATCCTTGCGGTGTTCTCCAGAGTGCGGGCCGCTGTCAAACCCACCAGGGACAGGAAAGAGACAACAGCCAGGATCCAGACAGTCCGGTAGATCAGGCGCAGCCTGTGCCACATCAGCAATCCAAGAGTTCCGGCAAGACAGCCGAGCAGTCCTGCGACCAGAAACTGCCGCAGGAAGAAGCTCATGTTGTCCGCGAACCAGTAGTCTGGTGCGGCAAAGGCAGACAGGCCGAGAATGCAGAATGTCAGCGCACCGAGCGAGCCGCACCAGCAGACGAGCGACGCGAATGTGGGAAAGAACTGTCTGAGGGGCCGGGTGACAAAGGAGAGCATGCATCAAATCGGATTTGAGGAATTGGCCCTGCCATAGCACAGTTTTTCCACCATGTGTGCACGCGTAAACAATCCGCTGCCGACATTCGCTTCATTCGTGAAAGTGATCGTAAACCAGCCTTGCAATGGCTTCGGAAATGCCAGGAACAGCGGCCAGGTCATCGATCCCGGCCTTGGAAACGGCCTTCGCAGTGCCGAAGTGGCGCAAAAGCGCCTTTTTCCGGGTCGGGCCGATGCCGGCAATTTCGTCCAGCGGGTTCTTTACGATGTCCTTCTTGCGCCGCGCCCTGTGACTGCCGATGGCGAACCGGTGCGCTTCGTCGCGCAGCCGCTGGACGAAATAAAGCACGGGATCCCGTTCCGGCAGCATGAAGGATTGTTTTCCGGGAATAAAGAATTTTTCGCGGCCCGCATCCCGGTCGGGGCCTTTTGCGATGCCGACAAGAGGGACATCGGTAATACCAAGATCTTCAAGTGTCTCCCTCGCCGCGGTCAGTTGTCCCTGACCGCCGTCGATCAGAACCAGATCGGGCCAGGCAGGAATGTCAGAAGTTATATCCGCGCCGTTTTCTTCGTTGCCGGCTGTGTCACCTTCAGGGTCCACCGGCGAGGCTTCGGGCTTTTCCTCACGGGCATGTTCCTTGAGCAGGCGTGAAAAGCGACGGTTCAGAACCTCGCGCATCATGCCGTAGTCATCCCCGGGGACGAGATCTTCGGACTTGATGTTGAACTTGCGGTATTGCCCCTTGGCGAAGCCTTCGACACCGGCAACGATCATGCCGCCGACAGCATTCGTCCCCATGATGTGCGAGTTGTCGTAAACCTCGATCCGGCGCGGTTGCGCGGTCAGGTCGAAGGCCTCGGCAACACCCTTGAGAAGACGCGCCTGGCTGGAGGTTTCTGCGAGACGGCGGCCGAGCGCTTCGCGCGCATTCGTCAAGGCGTGTTCGACCAGTTCCTTCTTTTCACCACGTCTTGGAACCGATACATCGACCTTGCGACCGGTGCGTTCCGTGAGCGCTTCGGAAAGAAGGTCCTGTTCCGCCAGATCATGTGACAGCAGGATCAGCTTCGGCGCGGGTTTGTCGTCATAGAACTGGGCGAGGAAACTCTCCAGGATTTCCGGCTCGTCGAGCGATTTGTCGGCCTTTGGAAAATAGGCCCGGTTTCCCCAGTTCTGGCCTGTGCGGAAGAAAAAGACCTGCACGCAGGTCTGGCCACCTTCCTGATGGATTGCGAATACGTCCGCTTCCTGAACCGATTGCGGATTGATGCCCTGATGTGCCTGCACATGGGACAGGGCCGACAGTCGGTCACGGTAAATGGCGGCGCGCTCGAATTCGAGATCGGCAGAGGCGGCCTCCATCTGCTGGGCCAGTTGCTTTTTGATCAGCTGGCTGCGACCGGACAGGAAGGCCTTGGCTTCCGAAACCAGGCCAGCATAATCTTCCTGGCCGATTTCGCCCGTGCAGGGTCCGGCGCATCGCTTGATCTGATACTGCAGACAGGGCCGGGACCGGTTTTCGTAGTAACTGTCCGAGCAGGTGCGGATCAGGAAGGCCTTCTGAAGCGCGTTGATGGTTCTGTCCACTGCGCCTGCGGATGCGAATGGACCGAAATAGTCTCCTTTTCGCTTCCTGGCGCCGCGATGCTTGACGATTGCTGCGGACTGGTGATCGCCCGTGACCAGAATATAGGGAAACGACTTGTCGTCCCTGAGCAGGACGTTGAACCGCGGGCGCAGCCTCTTGATGAGATTGGCTTCCAGCAGAAGCGCTTCCGATTCCGTCTGGGTGACAACGAACTCCATCGCAGCCGTCGACAGGATCATGCGCATGATGCGATTTGACTGTCCCTGCAGCCGCGTATAGCTCGTGACCCGCTTTTTGAGGCTTCGCGCCTTGCCTACGTAGAGCACCTCGCCGTTCTCGTCCAACATCCGGTAGACACCGGGCCCATTGGGCAGGCGTCTGACTTCGCTGGCGATAACGTCAACACCCTTTTTGGCGCTGGGCGTTTTTTCTTCGTTACCGTTTCCGGCTGCTTTTCGGGAATCGGATGTGTCTTGCATGAAAGACATTTAAGCGCACAGACCAGTTTGGGGAAGAGGCTGGGCCGTGCCGGGTTTGTTACAGTGGCCACATCCTGCCGTCAGCTGACATTTCCGAGCATATAGACGGTTGTGATGTAGAACGCGTAGGCGGCTGTCATGGCCAGTCCTGAAATCTTGTTCAGGCAGATCCGGTAGGCCGCGAGGAATGCCAGAAGAACAGCACAGGCCAGCATTACCCAGACGTCCAGTTTGAGCACTTCCGGCGGTACGTCTATCGGAACCACAACGGCCGTGATGCCGATAATCGCGAGCAGATTGAAGATGTTCGAACCGATCACGTTGCCGATGGCGACCGCGCCGTGCTGACGGATGGCAGCCATCACTGTCGTCGCCAATTCGGGAAGCGACGTACCAAGGGCGATGACCGTCAGGCCAATGACGGCTTCGCTGACGCCCCAGTGCATTGCAATGTCCGTGGCTCCGGTAATTGTGAAATGGGCGCCGAGCGGCAGGCCGACGAGGCCAAGAACAATGTAGACAAGCGCGATCCAGACAGAATCGGGAACATCCTCGACATCGTCGAGAGCATCTTCAGTGCCCAGATCCGCATCCACACCTGTGTCGGCGACGGCTGCGCCGGCGGAAGCCGCTGCAATCTTCTTCTGCGCCTTGCGGTGCCGCTGGGCAGTTATTGTGGACGCGGCCAGAAACATTGCGAGCAGACACAACAGAGCCACACCGTCCATCAGGCCGATCGGCGTGAAAAAGCAAATTCCGATGAAGACAACAGTGACTGCTACCATGAACAGGGCGTTGCGTGTTGCGCCGGCTTCGCCGCAGGGCGTGGCTGCAATCAGTGCCGGCAATCCCAGAACCAGCAGGACATTGGCGATATTGGAGCCGACCACGTTCCCGATCGCGATGCCGCCGGCATCTTCGAGCGCCGCCTTGAGAGAAATGACAAGCTCGGGAGCGGACGTTCCGAACGCCACGATCGTCAAACCGATCACCAGGTTGGGGATTCCAAGTCGCTGCGCAATGCCCACAGAGCCCCTGACCAAGACATCGCCGGCAATAATCAGCACAACCAATCCGCCTGCGAGGCTAATATAGTCAAACAGCATCTATGAATTCCGGTTCGGGTTTTTTGCGGCCTGCGCGCATGGTTGTCGGAGGGAGCACGCAAATCAGTTGGGCGCCTTATACGCAATAGATTGGTATGGGGAAACCCAAGGACAAGCATCTTTGCACCGGCACTGTTGCAAATTGCATTTGTCTTAACGGCAAGTTCACCTTGACAGATTGTTGCCTGCTTTCGTCATCAAAACTCCCAAATCTCATTCCTGATCCGCCACAAACGGTCCCCATATGTCCGTATTGGGGGAGTGAGGGCGCGACGAAACCGTCCTTCTTAATCGGCCAAAGAATTTGGCCAACTCAGTATGGATACAGTGGATCTGGAGTATCATTCATGAAACGTCTTGCGATCGCAGGCCTGGCAGTGACTGCCGCAACAGCCGGAAATGCTCCGGTGTGGGCTGCGGACTTGCCCCAGGCGCCGGCTCCGGCCTATGAGGCGGTTCCGGCTCAGCAGCAGAGCATCGACTGGACCGGTCTCTATATCGGTGGCAACCTTGGTTGGGCTTTCGGAAATTTCGACAATCGCGCCGGTGGAACCAAGCTGGATACCGATACAAATGGTATCGCCGGTGGTCTTTACACCGGTTACAACTTCCAGGTCACGCCGAACATCGTGGTCGGTGCCGAAGCGGATTTCTCGCTGTCGGATCTTGAAGACACGAAATCTGCCGGCGGGGTGACGCTCACCTCCAAGTCGAACTGGAATTCGAACGTCCGGGCACGTATCGGCTACGCCTTCGACCGGTACCTGGTCTACGGTGCCGGCGGTCTTGCGCTTGCGGATCTTGAAGTTTCCGGCAATGGCGACAAGGACAGCAAAACGGCAGTCGGCTGGACCCTTGGTGCCGGCGGTGAAGCGGCGATCACCAACAATGTCACCGCGCGTCTTGAATATGCCTACCAGGATTTCGGTGATCAGGATTTCAACCTGAACGGAACCGGTGTGACTTCGGACTTCAGCAATCAGCTCGTCCGCTTTGGTGTCGGCTACAAATTCTGACATCAAACACAAACGGCTTCAAAAAGACCGGTCCCGAAAGGGGCCGGTTTTTTGTTACACCTGGATACAAGCTTTTCTGAAAATTGCCTTACATCCATGGTAAAACATGAACTTAGCGCTACATGCGGTGTCAGGTCGGAGTGATGCAGCTGACAGGCGCGACCGTTCGAGTGGAGAGGCATATGCGGTTTTTGATGCGCGGACTTGTCGGTCTGGCATTGATGGCAATCATGGTTGGATTCGCCGGATTCGGCGCCTACAGGCTGTATGGCGCGATGACGGCGGAAGAAACCGCGCGCCAGCGGCCGGCGCGCGAACGCAGCTACACGGTCAATGTTGCTGAATTGGCTCCGCAATCGATCAGCCCGATAACCACTGCATATGGCCAGATCGAAAGTTGGCGGACGCTCCAGCTCAGGGCGAGTTCCGAGGGGCGGCTGGTGGACGTCGCCAGCAAATTCCGCGACGGCGCTGCGGTTGCCGAAGGTGAGCTGCTGCTTCGTATCGATCCGGCAAATGCCGAATTCCAGTTTCTGGATGCGGAGGCCGCACTTGCAGACGCGGACGCACAAAAGGCCGAGGCTGAAGAAGCGATTGTGGTCGCTGAACAGGAACTTGAAGCCGCGGGCCGTCAGCTTGATCTTCGCCGCCAGGCCCGTGAGCGTCAGTTGCAGCTCCGCGACAAGGGCTATTCAACCGCAGTTCAGGTCGAAACAGAAGAACTCGCCGTAGCCTCGCTGGAACAGGCCCTGAACAACCGTCTACAATCCGTAATTACCGCCAGAAAGCGCATCGAACGCATGGATCTGACCGTTCAGCGTGCGCAGCTCGCCCTGGAAGATGCCGAGCGTGTACTGAATGAGACCACGCTGACAGCGCCGTTCTATGGATACCTGGCGGAAGTCGATGCGACTTTGGGGCGCCGTGTCAGTCCGTCGGAAACCCTGGCCCTGTTGATCGATCCGTCGGCGCTCGAGGTCAGATTCTCCTTGTCCACGGCGGAATTTTCACGCTTGCTGGATGACAGCGGCAAACTGATCAAGGCACCTGTTGCCGTCACGCTTCAGCTTGGAGGCAGGTCTGTCGAAGTGCCCGGTCATATCGATCGTGCTGCTGCGATCGTAACGGAAGGCGAAGCGGGCAGAACGCTTTTTGCAACGCTCGATATTGAAGTTGGAACGGTGCTGCGACCGGGTGATTTCGTCAAGGTCGATGTCGAGGAGCCGGAACTTTCCCAGATTGCAGTTGTTCCAGCAGCTGCCGTGACTGAGGACGGGCGGATCCTGATCGTAAGTGACGGAGATCGTATCGACGAGATTCGCGCCCGTGTGCTGCGGCGCATGAAGAACGAAGTCCTGTTGGCTGATGTACCCTTCGGCACCGACTATGTTCGCGAACGTCTTCCGCAACTCGGCAAAGGTCTGAAAGTCACACCACGACGCGTCGATGATGCCGGGACGGAAAACTCTGTGCCCGTTGCAGCACAGGTGCCACAGGCAACGTCGAGGCCTCCGGGAGATCTGATTGCGCTGGAACCGGAGCGGCGCGCTGCACTGATCGAGCAACTGAACAGTTCAAACATGCCCGAGAACCGGAAAGCGCGCCTGCTGGCGCTCCTGAACGAGCCGATGGTCCCCAAGGATCTCATTGACCGGCTCGAGCAGGGACGCGGCCGCAAGGGCTAGAACACGTCTGAAACGGCACGTGCGAATGTGCCGCAAATGGAGTGAATGAATGCGTTCTCCCGGCGGACCGCGATTTGCGTCTTTCCTGGACTACATGGTGCGTCACCGTACGGCGGCGAACCTGCTTCTGGCGCTGATGCTGATTGCAGGACTTGCCGCAGGCACACAGATCAGAACGCAATTTTTTCCTGATTTTGTCCGCGAGGAAGTCGATGTAGATGTCTCCTGGCCGGGGGCCGGGCCCGATGATCTCGATCGCTCAGTTGTCGAGATTCTTGGCCCGCAGTTGCTGGCGATCAATGGTGTTGACGAAGCGACGTCCGTCTCGCGCGAAGGCAGAGCTTCCATAAATCTGGAATTTGAAGACGGCTGGGACATGGGTCAGGCAACTGACGAGGTGAAGGCTGCTGTTGATCAGGCTCGCTCGAGCCTTCCGGATGGAATTGAGGAACCGGTCGTCAGCCGGGGCGTGTACCGTGATCGTGTCACCGATGTCGTCATCTATGGTCCGGTCGATATCGACCAGTTGGCCCGGTTTGCCGAAGATCTCCAGACAGTGCTGTTTCGCGGTGGCGTAACCCGGGTCTCGATTCAGGGACTTGCGAATCCGATCATCCGGATCAATGTCGGCGAAAGCATGCTGGTGCGACATGATCTGTCACTTCGCGAAATTGCGGATGTCGTTTCGGCGGAAATGGAGACGACGCCGGCCGGTGATGTCAGCGGCAGCGGTGCCCGTCTTAGAACCGGGCAGACGCGCAGGTCTGAACAGGAACTTGGCGAAATTGTTCTGAAAGCGCCCAGTCAGGGTGAGAAACTTCAACTGCGCACCGTCGCTGACATTGTTACGGAAGGTGTGGAGAGCGGCAGAGCCTACTACCACAAGGGCGTGCCCGCCGTCGTTTTGAGGGTGGACCGCAGTGCGCAGGGCGACACCATCTCGATCCAGCGGGACGTTGAAAGGATCACCGCTTCGTTTCAGGAGACATTGCCTGAGGGCGTTGTCGTTCAGCTGACGCGAACACGGTCCCAGAACATCATCGACAGGATGAACATATTGATCGAGAACGGCCTGTTCGGCCTGAGTCTCGTTCTGGCATTCCTGTTCCTGTTTCTTTCTGCGCGCACCGCGTTCTGGGTCGCCGCCGGTATTCCGGTGGCCATGATGGCGACGATCGGCCTGATGTATGCCTTCGGATTGACCCTCAACATGGTGTCTGTCTTTGCGCTCATCATCTGCCTCGGCATTGTGGTCGACGATGCGATTGTGGTCGGCGAACACGCGGATTCGCTCCATCGCCGCGGATATCCTCCGGCAGAAGCCGCCAGTCTTGCCGCACGCCGCATGACGGCACCCGTTTTCAGCGCCTCGATCACGACCCTGATTGCCTTTATCGGCCTGATCGCCATCGGAGGACGTTTCGGAACCCTCATCGCGGACATACCCTTCACCGTTGCCGTTGTTCTGATTGCGAGCCTTGTGGAATGTTTCCTGATCCTGCCGGCACACATGAACCACGCCTTGTCAGCCAGCAAGAAACAGCGCTGGTACGACCTGCCAAACCGGGTTTTCAATCGTGGCTTCGTCTGGTTCCGCGAGCACCTGTTCCGCCGGTTCATCAACTGGATCATCACGGTCAGGTATCCGGTTCTCGGTTTCAGTGTCATGATCCTGCTGCTTTCGCTGACCCTCTTCATGGACGGCAGCGTGCGCTGGCGGTTCTTCAACGCCCCCGAACGCTCGGTCGTTTCCGCCAGCATCGCGATGATGCCCGGCGCCGAGCGGGACGACACGAAAGACATGATCGCTGAGCTCGAGCGGGCGCTGGACGTCGTCAATACGCGTTACAGCGAGGAGTATGGGGAAGAAGCCGTCCTGTTCGCCCTGTCGACAGTTGGAGGAACCGCCGGACGCGGATTGAGAGGGGCGGACAGCAAGGATGTCGATCAACTCGGCGGTATTTCCATCGAATTGATCGATCCTGATCTCAGGCCGTACTCGGCATTTCAGTTCATTGGCGATTGGCGAAAGGAGATCAACCGGCCGCCGCTTCTGGAAACACTGGCCCTGCGCGGTGAGCGATCCGGGCCGGGTGGAGATGCCATTGATGTCCGGCTCTATGGAACCTCGACGGAAAACCTCAAGACCGCTGCTGAAAGCCTGAAGCAGGCGCTTGCTCCGCTTGATGGCGTAAGTGCGCTTGAAGACACGCTTGCCTACGACAAACCGGAACTAAGCCTGACGTTGACGCCGAAAGGCGAAGCGCTCGGATTCACGACAGACGATGTTGCCCGCATCCTTCGCAACCGTCTGGAAGGCATTGAGGTTGCTGAATTCCCGGTTGGCCGCCGAACGGCCAAGGTGAAGGTCCTGATGCCGGACGAGGAAACGGACGCCTCATTCCTGTATACGACCCGCATCCGGACAGATGCCGGTACCCACGTGTCGCTGAGCGAAATCGTTCAGGTCGACAGCAGTTACGGCTTTGCTTCCGTCAGGCGCAGCGACGGATTGCGCACGCTGTCCGTAAGCGGAGATGTGTCGGAAGATGATCCGGAAGCGGCGTCCCGGGTAACAAGTCTCCTGGAAAATGAACTGCTTCCTCAGCTGGCTGCCGAATTTGATGTTGAGAGCGAGATGAGCGGTCTGGCGGAACAGGAAAAATCCTTCCTCTCCGACGCAATGATCGGCTTCGCACTCTGCCTCGCCGGCATCTATCTGACGCTATGCTGGATTTTTGAATCCTGGACGCGTCCATTGATGATCATGGTCATCATCCCTTTCGGGTCCATCGGAATGCTGTGGGGGCACTATATTCATGGTGTTCCGCTGTCGATGTTCTCGGTCGTCGGCTTTATCGGCATGTCCGGTATCATCATCAACGACAGCATCGTTCTGGTCACGACCATTGATGAATATGCCAGAAATCACTCGTTCCGGCAGGCGTTGGTAAATGGGGTCTGCGACCGTCTGCGGGCGGTTGTTCTGACGACGGCAACGACGGTATTCGGTCTGGCGCCGCTGTTGTTTGAGACCAGCCGTCAGGCCCAGTTCCTGAAGCCGACGGTGATCACCCTGTCCTATGGACTGGGTGTCGGCTTGTTCCTGGTGATCCTGCTGGTGCCAGCGCTGCTTGCGTTGCAAAGAGACTTCGGCCAGTCGGTTTCGAGCGGACGCCGTCTGCTGAAGGCGAAAGGACGCCGTGCGCTGCCGGGTGGCCCGGCCAAGACTTCATAGGTCCCTGAGTGAAAGGACAGGCAACGGGCAGCGACCGTCGTACCGACATGCCGCCGCATTTTGCACGTCTTATTTAAGTTCAACTGCAGCATCGTCGGGAAGCAGTGCTGCCGGTTGTCTTGTATCTGCGTAGGCCGGCACCGCGACTTCGAAAGCAGCCAGCCACCTGACAAGCCCGGGATGATCCCGGCGCCAACCGTCACCAAAGCGCAAATCCAGATAACCGAGTGCGCAGGCAAGCGTCAGACCGGCGGCATCCACGTCTTTCGCCGAAGCAGGCTCTGGCGGGGTGTTCTGTTCGAAATAAGCGAGACCGCGCACGACCTTTTCGCTCTGGTAGGCGTCCCAGGCGGGATCCCGAAATCCCGGTTGCTTGAAGCGCTTTTCATAAACGCGCAGCAGGGCGGCATCCATGATGCCGTCAGCCAGGGCCTGGTCCCGGAGAACTGCAAATCGCGCCTCGCCGGCAGGAAAGAGCTTGTTGCCACCCGCCAGGAAATCGAGATATTCGAGAATGACGGCGCTGTCATAAAGCACGTCACCATTTTCAAGGACAAGCGCCGGGATTTTACCGAGCGGATTTTGCCCCCTCAGACTGTCTGCAGGATCAGCTGTATTGGCCTCTACGATTTCGATCCTGTCCTTGAGGCCCAGCATCGCCATGGCGAGTTTTACCTTGCGGCCAAAAGGGGAGGGTGGCGACGAGCGAAGTTTCATTGTTATGTATCCTTCTGATGCCTGAACAGGGTTGAGGGATCTTTGCGCGTGGCAGTCCGCTTTGATCAACGGCTCAGAGGCGGCGGTACGGAGAGGCTTTTTGCGCGACAGCCGGACCGGTCAACACCCGCACAAGACCGGAATTCGAGATCCTTGGTTAGGCAGATACGTATCTCGTCCAGTTCACCTTTGGAACAGGTGACGGCCATCGCATTGTTTCGCAAGCCGGGATTTGCCAGTCGAAAGGCTTTTTCGACCGTTTCCGGCGAGGCCTTGCCACGTTTGTCCAGCCTGGAAAAGGCCCCGGGGATAGCCACTTTTTCATATGCTTGCCGGGTCAGATCGAAATACTCGTCAGGTGTCAGACCTGAACAGGTGCCATGTTTGCGCCACTGGTGGAACACGAGCCCGTGGCTGGGCATGATGTCTTCCATTGTGACGGCGATACTTTTGTCGATCCGTTTCGGCCCCGCGCAGGAATGCGGATATCCGCGCTCATACTGCGGCCAAAGTCCATGCACCACAAAGCGGAACGGATTGCGCGCATCACATTGGTAGGGGTTCGCGTCATCGCCTTCCTGTCTGCAATAGGTCGGCGACCAGGACAACGACAACACATAGAAATCGAATTCACCGGGCTGATCCGCCGAGGCGGGAAGTGGCAGCAGCATCGTCAGGAGAAATGCCGAAATCAACCTTATGCAGCCTGAAGACGTCATCTCTCCGGAAGCTTCAATGCGGCCGGGCCGTACTGCAATGTGCGCCGTAGACATGCCATTTGTCGAGCGGTGCAAGGCATGTCTCGACATTCCAGCTCACGCCGACGAAGCCGGCGTTTTCTTCAATCAGGTAGTGCAAGTGCTGCAGTGAACCATCAGACAAGCTGGCTTCACCGGTGCAATAGCGCCTGGCGAGCGGACTGACACCATTGACGTGATAGGCGACTTCCCGAATTTCATTGATACCGAGTATCGTCCTGCCACCGTAGTAGTCTTTTTTCGCTCTGGCGACAGAGCCCGCGACGGCGCTCTGGACCGAGGAAGCCGTGCAGTCAGGCAATCGCTTTTTGCCACTTAGTGACCAGTAGGCGCGATTCTCATCTGCAACAGACGGCACCACAAAAGCTGTGCAGACAGCGAGTGCGGACAAAATCAGAAGGGCGAAACGGGCGAAATGCACGGCAAAATCTCCGAAAGGCAATCTTTGCGACAGACGATGGGGGAGTGGAGCCGGAAGGTCAAGAACCAGATCCGGCAAAAACGACCTTGAACGAGAGTTATTCGCCAATCAGTTGCGTGATGTCCCACCCTGTTCCCGGTCCTTGCCGCAATATGTCGCAATACCAGGGCAGGATCCGACTCATTTCATCTGCGAGCGTGAAGGGCGGATTGATGAGTGTCATTCCGGAACCCAGCATTCTCGTGTCCGGTCCGCTTTTGCCGACGCTCAGTTCAAGGGACAGGACATCACGCATTTCCGCGTCACCAAACGCCTCGTGCATGCGTCTGATCGCTCTGGTGTCTTTCAGGGGATACCAGAGAGCGTATGTGCCGGTCGTCCATTTTTTCCACGCTTTCAAAACAGCGCCTGTCATCCGGTCGAATTCGTCGGTGACTTCATATGCCGGGTCGATGAACACGAAACCGCGCTTTTCCTTCGGCGGTAGAAAACTGCCCATCGCCAGCCAGCCGTCAAGGTGAATGGTCTTGACCTGAAAATCTGCGGAAAACAGACCTGAAAGGATTTCAAAATCCTGCGGATGCAGCTCCGTCAGTGTCAGCCTGTCGTTCGTGCGCATGAGATGACGGGAAAGGTCAGGTGAACCCGGATAGGTCCGAAGGTCCCCGTCCGGGTTGAGGCTGCGAACGACGTCCAGCCAGGGAGAAAGCAGTTCGGCGACCTGGAGGGGAATATCCGCGTTCAGGATTTTTCCGATCCCTTGCTGCCATTCTCCCGTTTTGCGGGTTTCTTCTGACGTGAGGTCGTATCGGCCAATTCCGGCATGCGTATCGAGGATCCGGAATGCCTTGTCCTTGCGCTGGAAATAGACGATCAGACGTGCAAGTACGGTGTGCTTCAGCACATCACCGATGTTTCCTGCGTGATAGGCATGCCGATAATTCATCTGGTATTCCCTATGCCGGGCTGGATCAGGGTGCAGGTTCGGGCGCGCGTTTCAGGTAGACGACAGACTTGTCACCATTGTTGGCCCTGCCGATTTCTTCAAAGCCCAGGTTCTTGTGAAAACGCAGCGACCCCGGATTGGGAGGGCGTTCGTTGACTTCGCATACAAAGGAGCGTCCTGATCCGGCAAGGAGTTTGAAGAGAGCCGCGTATAGACGATCACCAATGTTCAAGCCGCGCTGGTGTTCGTCAACCACGATACGATCCGTGTAGGCAAAGCTTGTCAGACGTTCGCAGAGCCAGAGATAGTTGGGGCTTTCATATCCCTTGCCGTCCGCGATGCACAGAAGCAGTCCGGCCGGTGCCTCGTCCACTTCGGCGACCAGGCAAACAAGCGCCTGATTGACAAGATCGAGCAATTCTTCCGCCGTTAATTCGTTTACTGCAGGTACAGCGGCGTTGTTCATCAGCAACAAGGTGCTCAGGTCACCCGGTTCGTACGGGCGGATTTTTGCGGGTGACTTTGTAGCGGACATCAAATGGTACCTGAACTTGGGCGGACCCGCCTTATAGGTGGAGCAAGCGCCCATGAAAAGGTACGGTTCGTGTCACTTGAAAAAGAAAGGGCGCAGACAAGCTGCGCCCAATGTTCCGGTCAGTGCCGTCAAAAGGCAAAGACCCACTTATTCCTGTTCGGGTGCGTCTTCCTCAGGCGCTGCTTCGACACTTTCCTCGGGTGCAGCTTCGCTACCTTCCTCGACGACCTGCAGGTTCACGGCCTTTGGGCCCTTGCCCCGGCGATCCGGTTCAGTCTCGAAGGAAATGCGCTGGCCGCTATCGAGTGTCGTGAGGCCGGAGCGTTCGACAGCCGAAATGTGTACGAACACGTCTGCGTCGCCTTCATCCGGCGTGATAAATCCAAAACCCTTGTCGGTTTTGAAGAACTTCACAGTTCCGCTCTGGCGCGGACCTCGCTCTACAGGCGGTCCATCTCTGCGAGGAGGACGGCCTTGCCGGAAACCGTCGCCTTCGCCGCCTTCACGGTTGCCGTAGGCTCCGCGGCCAGCGCCGCCACCGCCGCCGTAGCCACCGTCCCGACCGCCGCCATATCCGCCACGACCGCCACCGCCGCCATAGCCGCCGCCTTCTCGGTTGCCGTATCCACCGCGTCCACCACCGCCGTAGCCGCCGCCTTCGCGTCCACCGCCACCGCCGCCGTAACCGCCTTCGCGTCCACCGCCGCCGCCATAGCCGCCTTCGCGCCCACCACCGCCGCCGTAGCCGCCTTCGCGCCCACCGCCGCCGCCGTAACCGCCTTCGCGTCCACCACCGCCGCCGTAGCCGCCTTCGCGTCCACCGCCGCCACCGTAACCACCGTCACGGCCGCCGCCGTATCCACTGTCTCTGTTGTCGCGGCCGTAGCCGCCACCAAAATCATTGTCGCGTCCGCCCCGGTAGCCACCATCCCGGCCCCCACCGAAGTCGCTTCCGCCAAAATCACTGCCGAAGTCTTGCGGACCGCCAAACTCGCGCTTGCCGCCGCGCCGACCACGCGACCGCCGGTCCGAATCGCCATCGTGCATTACAGAATCACCTTAATTACTGTGCCCCTCCGGCACAAATCAGCCAATCTCACCCGCCTTCACAGTCGAGTCACCTCAGGCAGGCGCACTCAGTGCGCCCGATCAACATTCTGGGGTCAGGCTGAAGCATTCTTGCCGCATCCCTCACCAGCCGCTGCGGCTCCATCATAAGGGCGAGAGGCATGAAATCGCAAGAAATTCCTTGGCGGAAGCTTTATTCGGGCTTGTTTTTTAGAGGCCAAGTACTTGACCAATTGGACAAGTCCGGCTCCGTGCCATCACAGGTTTTTCGTGTGGCTTCCTCCAACAGAACAAGACCCGTACCGTTCCAGACCCAGCGGTTCCAGAGACCGCACTCGCCGACGCCGGATCCCTTGAAGTAGCTTACAAGTTGCTGGTCGGCCGGAATCCATCTTGCGTTATAGATCAGATCGGACGCGATCGGACCCTTGTCGGACATCCTTGAGACATGGATCTGACGGGCTGCTCCATCCTTGCCGGAAAGAATGGCTACGTAGGGGCTGTTGTAGGGCGTTGGTGCGCCGCAGGGGACGATGTAAAGCGATGCGTTCTCGGCGAGCGGGACACGAACGGCATTCAGGCTTGCAAATATTGTCGGATCGATCGCTGAGCAAAGACGGTTTGCCGACCAGATGGCGGCGACTTCAGGAGGAAGCTGGTCCGCGCTCAGGATCGGAAGTGCATGAGGAGCATCTTTGGCAGGGTCCGTTCCGGGCGCGACTATCGCGGCAAGTGTTCCGGTTCGGTCCTGCCGGTTGTCGAGCCAGAGCAGGCTTGCCTTGAGACCCTGTAGCGGAACAGGCACGGACGTCGGATCCGTGCCATCGCCAGCAGCCAGGTGAATCGTAAGGATCTTGCCCTTTTGCATCGCTTCCAGAAGCGTAACGGAGGCGGGGCCCGCGGGATACCAGAAGCCTTCACCGCCAAGCGGGCGGAAGCCGGCAGGCGGGGTAATGGCAGATTGCATCTCGCGCAGTTGCTCGATCGGCAATTCTTCAATCGCGGCTCCGTCCACATCAAAGCGGAGCGTTCCTTCCTGAGGCAGTTCGGTGTTCGTTGTCAGGCGGATCAGCGGCTGGGCTTCCGCCTGCCAGTCCCGGACGATACGCAGATCCACCCAGACCGATTGGCTTCGGGTGAATGACGATGCAAAGCATGCCCCCGTATTTCCGCAGTCGACCGTCCATCCCTCAAAACTCGGCGCAACCCGTCCCGGTTGCGCCGTGCTTCCGGTCGCGGTCATCAACGCGGTCGCGGCAGTGATCAGGAAAGTCAGCAGTCTTAGCGTCATTATGTCCGGTTACCCGATTTTGATTGCCGTTTTCTCATGGGCTTATACATCTTGTACGAAATGCGCGCGGCAAGGTGAAGCCGCTATGATACAGAAACACGACACCGACTTGCTTTGTCCCGCATTTGTTGCTGTGTTGAGCAAGGTTGTTGCAGAGGGAGGCGCGTGTGCCGCAGGAAACGACGAATTCAGACATGGAAGACACGCCACCGATCCAGGTGATGGTCATTCCGGTTACTCAATTTCAGCAGAACTGTTCGCTCATCTGGGATCCGCAATCCATGCGCGGAACCGTGATCGACCCGGGCGGTGATGTTGCGCGCATACAAGAGGCGATCGGCAAACACGACGTCAATGTAGAGAATATCGTGCTTACGCATGGCCACATTGATCATGTCGGCGGTGCGGCTGACCTGGCCGCGGCGCTTGGTGTACCGGTAGAAGGTCCCCATGAGGCGGACAAACCGCTTATCGACCGTGTTGCCGATCAGGCCGTCCAGTTCGACGTTTCCGACGTAAAGCCGGTAACGCCCGACCGCTGGATGGTCGAGGGTGACAAAGTCGAAATTGCCGGCAGATCGTTCGATGTGCTGCATTGCCCGGGGCATTCACCCGGTCATCTGGTTTTTTTCGACGAAGAATTGCGCTTTGCGATTTCGGGTGATGTGCTGTTTGCCGGCTCGATCGGGCGGACGGATCTACCCGGTGGTGATCATGACACGCTGATCCGGTCGATCCAGGAGAAAATGCTGCCGCTGGGAGACGATGTTTCCTTCATTCCCGGCCACGGCCAGGCGTCCACGATCGGTCAAGAACGCGAGACAAACCCGTTTCTGACTTGAAGACCGCTGATGAATTCCCGGCGAGCCGCGGTTGCCTTGCCTGGAGTCAAAGCAGTGTGCGCAGTTCATCGATGCGGTCGTTCACGAGCCAGCCGTAGTAGTTTTCGCGCGGCCAGGATCGACCGGTTCGGCGAAACTTGGCTGCGCGGCTCCAGGGATCACCAAGATTGTAAAGGGTTGCGGTTACCCCCGGATTCTTGGAAATGTCCACCTTGCCTACCGATTTGTAGGCCGCGATAGAATCCTGAATGATCGCGGCCATGTAGTGGAGCGAAATGTTCGGATCCATCGTCGCCTTGTAGACCGCGTCCGAATTCGACGCCTTCAGTTTGCGGAAATTGCTCTGGCGCGAAACACGATCCGTCATTTTCAGGACGGTGAGCGGGCTGAGCTGTCCCAGTCCGAAGCTCTGTCCGGCATAAAGCGGTTGGAAAAAGGCTTCGTTGAAGTTCTTTTTTGGGTAGCGGACACCGTCAACGCGTCTTCCCCGAAATTTGCTGCTCCAGACGTTTTCGTAGCAGGACCAGCGGCGGTCGCTGCTTTTTTGGATGTGCTCCTTGCGGCATCGGTCGAACTGCGGACGTTGCACGAATGTATCGACGTGTTCCCCGTTGAGCTCGAAATCGAAATTGATGCCGGCATATGCCAGTGCTTTCACGTAATACGACTGGGCACTGTCCAGAGTGTCGTAATTGTACGTGTGTTCTCCCACGATAGCGCCGATGATATGGATCGGATCGATGCCGTATCTGCGAGCCACCCTCTTGATGGACGACATCAGGCGCCGGTCGCGCTTCAGAACAGCAAGGACCTTGTTGAACTTGGCGTCATAGCTGGATTTGTTGGACGACGTGCGCCGTGCGGAAGCATAGGGAATCTTCGGCTGGTTCCTGAAACGATTGCCTTCGGGAACAACGCGGACGGATTGGGCGTGAGCGTGCTTTGTAACGCTTAGGATCGGGAGCTCCGGGGAAAACATAATTCCCAACGCCATGCAAACCGTGATCAGTCTTGGAAAAAAACTCAAGGGGCCAGTCTTCCTGCACATCATGATCGTTCTGCGCTCGGCGCTATATTATTTACCCGGTGCAAGGCACCGGCCTTCAAACCTGTCAATCCAAGCAGAGTTACATAGTTCACTGAGCGCGACAGTAAATAACACATATTTCTATAACCCCCGGTAAAAAGCATCGCTGTGTCAAAGATGCAACTGCAACCTTTCGCTACGGCATTCCCATCAACAAGGAAGTGATCGCGGTCACAATCATCCTTTTCCTGATGTGACCGGCGTCAAGATCGCGATTTGAAACGGTGTTTCATGCTGATCGCCGGTCCCATATTCAGGCGTACGGCGCGGGGAACACGGAGGTGATCGTTAAATTCACGGTGATGGCGGAGACCGCATAGCTCGCGTTGGATGGTTACGTTCCAGAGCGCTTCTCCTGCTTCCGCCAGCCGGTCGAGCCGGACCTGGTCCGTTGCTTGCGGGTCATTCTCCAGTTCATTCAAAAGTTCGAGAGCCTTTTCCAGTTTCTTGATCAGGCGGGACAGTGTTGACGCTTTTTCATTGAAGATTTCCTGTTCAAGCGCTGCTGCGAGCGGGTCCTTGTCAGCGGGCTTCGTCAATTGAGGGTGTCTGACTGTCATCTTCTTCGGCCGAAAAACAGGTTCAATATCCCGATGTTTGTTTGAAAGATGTCGAACAATCAACATTCAGGAGGTCAATTTTCCAATTTCGAGATCTTTCTCAAAAATAACCAGGCCTCCCAGGGCGGCAAGCTTGAAAATACAGGGGAGGCCCGCATAGGTGACGCTTAACATGAAATTCAATTGCGGTGTCATGTCGACATTCGGATGGTAGCCGAACAGACCGAGCAAGGGCAGTGCGAGTCCGGTTGCGACAGCAAGCGCAGCCTTGGACTGAAAGGCCATGACCGAAAACAGTTTGGAAGCTTCCTGTTGCCGTCCATCAGCTTCGATATGGTCTGCAAGCAGGGCCGGAGGCAGGGCGAGATCCGCGCCAAGTGCGAGACCTGAAAATGCGCAGACCACGCCATATGCGACCAGATCTCCCTCCTGAAGCAAGGCTGCCCAGCAGAAAGTGAAAATCGCTGCCGCGAGCGAGAATTGCCAGGCACGCAGTTTCCCGAATTTTCGGGCCGCGGTTGTCCAGAGCTGCATCGACAGCGCACCGGCAAGAAAATAGATCAGCAAAAAGAGACCGGTATAGGCCTCGGCATCAAGGCGGTCCCGAATGAAAAAGAGAACGAGCACGGCGGGAACCGCGCTTGCAAAAGTGTTAAGGAAGACAAGCCCGAAGAACAGTGCCCGCCATCTGTTTTTCAGAAGTGGCAGCCAGCTTTCCCGCTGACCCTGATTTGCAGGAACATCAAGAGGAGCATTTTGCATCCATCGCACAAGTAGCCAGAGCGTTCCGCAAAGCAGAGGTAGATAGACCAGCGACAGCCAGTGAAATGCCTCGGTGGCGCCGACAACCTGCATGAGCACCGGCGGGGTTACGGCCGCAAAAAGAAGTCCGATCAGACCTATCGCCTCGCGACTGGCGGTGATCCTCGTGCGTTGGCCGGATGTTGTTCGCCAAAGACCGCCCAGAGCCTGAAAGTTGATGGAAACGACAGAAAAACCGGTGGTGCAAATCAATACCGAAATTGCGAACCAGAGCACAGGAGCCGATGCGACCGGATGAAAAAGCATCCAGAACCCGGCGCCGAGCAGGACCGTGCCGAATGCCAGAATTGCAGAGCGAAACGTATGGAACCTGTCGCTCAGGCTGCCGATAAACGGATCCTGAACGGCGTCGACAAGCCGGAGAGCAAGAAGAACCGAACCGAGTGTCGCCAGGGGGAGCTGCAACGACACGGCATAAAAATCGGGAGCATGCAGGTAGATGGGCAATCCGACGAACGCCAGGGGAAACGCCATGGCACCGTAGCGGGCGAGACTTGAGCAGCCGATGTGCCGGTCAACCGGGATCGTGTGAGGTCCTTCTTCTTCACCGTCACGCAATTCCGGTTGCCGGTATGAATTGTCTGATATTGCTGTCGTTTCCTGCCCGCGGCGGTTCACGAACCGGATCCGACCAGTCTGGTGCGCAGGCCCGGGTTCCGCGTCTTGTTGCCCAACCAGATCGAGAAGAATTTCCTTGTAAAGGCTGCATCGCTGATCGTGCCGATCTTGCGTCCGTCGAGGAAGAAGGCTGTACTTCCCTTTGCCGTTCTAACCCCGGTGATTGATTGACCGGGGGAAACATTCGGGAAGATGGCAAGCATCTGTTTTTCCCAGGATGCGAGCTGACCTGCCGAGGCACCGCCCTGACGCCTGATTTCCTTCACCGAACTTTCGGCAATGTCCTGACCCGTGAAGTTTCGCAAATAGGTCAATTTGAGAGCGAAAGGACTTGTGGCACTGTAGACGCCGTTCGGAGCATAGAGTTCGGCGTCGAACACCTTGAAACCGAGATAGGTCATGCGGCCCTTGCCGACCAGTTCGGCGGAGGGGACGGAACGCGCGGCGGAACCGAGATCCGCTGCAGCCTGCGTCGGAGTGAGAATTGTTGCGGACAAGAACAGGCACAAAAAAGCAAATATCGACCAGTTCATGGCTTGCATCGAATTACGCGACATCGTCGACACCCCTTCGGATGATATTGATATTGACCACACCAGCTCTTACGCAGGGCAAGTCGCGCCGGATCGCTTTAAGGACCTCAAACTGGCCGAGTAACGCTTCAGGCTTGCAATTCTCGCAATTGCACGACAGTCATGTTTCCTTTGAAAATTCGATGCATTATACTGGGAATAGATAAACCGGCGTCCCGGAGGGCTGCGCCAAGCTATCCAATCGCCTGAAAAGTTCTAGATACACCGGAATTGGTCCGGCGAAACTTCCGCGATATCGGTAAAGGATCTCGAACGGACCCGGTACCAGTCGCCAGGTCAGATTTTGAATGCTCAGTCCCTGCCGAGTGCGCATTCAAAACCTGACGCCATTCATGATGTCCCGGAACAGGGTTCCGGGGATAGAGTCCGGACAAGTGCCATGAGTGAAACCGATCTGAAGCTGAAACAAAAGACGAAAGTCCAGAAGCCGAAACTCTACAAGGTCATTCTGGTAAACGACGATTACACGCCGCGCGAATTTGTCGTCCTGATCCTGAAGGCGGAATTCAGGCTGGACATGGCACAGGCGGAAGTCGTCATGCTGACGGCGCATCAGAAGGGGGTCTGTGTCGTCTCAGTCTATCCCAAGGACGTTGCAGAAACGAAAGCAACGCGCGCAATTGATGCCGCGAGCCAAATGGGTTATCCGCTGCAATTCACCGTGGAACCGGAGTGAAAACCCGAAAGCTGCCGGACGGGTTCGTATCCTAATTCGAAATCTCGGTGTCGACCGGGCTTATCCATCTGCTGTCCATGTCCTTCAGAACACCGGCTTTTCGGGACAGGTCCATCCAGTAGTTGAAGTAGGCTGCCAACCCCGGTGAAGCAGGTGGCATCAGATATGCGAACAGGAAGCGGCTTGCCGTATCCTCCGGCACAACGGCGGAGTAACCTTCCAATGATATGGCAAGGGCCCGTGCCTGTTCCCGCGTCCAGAGAGCGGCGTCGACCCCCTTCAGGTCCTGAAGATTGCTGTAGTTCTCGACGACACGGAGTTTCGCGGATGGAAAACTCCGCTTCGCAAGCGGTATGAGCACCGGGTCATCAAAAACCGCGATCGTGAGGTCGGGGTTTGATGCAATGACAGCCTTTGACTTGAACTCCTCGACCCGGCTTCGTTTCACGACCAGGGCAAGTGGACTTTCGAAGTAAGGGGCACTGACTGTCAGTGAATTCAACCGATCATCCGTTATGTACAAACCACCTATGGCTATGTCGAACTTCTTCTGCTCGAGGTTTTCCGCGAGGCTTTGCCATCCGTAAGGAACAAATTCCAGATCGACATTCATGCTTTGTGAGAAGCGATACATCATCTCGACATCGTAGCCGACGAGCCGGCCGTCATTATTCACATAGGCAAAGGGCATCACATTCGGGTTGATACCCACCTTCAGGACCCCTGTTGTTTCGATCCGGTCGATCGTATTGATCGCGGTGCCGACTTTCGGGTCCTGATTACCGGCGTCTGCTGTCTGCTCTGTTTTTGTCGGCAAAAGATTGGCGTTGCTTAACTGCTGCACATAGTCCGGCAGGCTGGCTGCCCGGTAACTGATTTCCGAATGAAGCGGAACGTGGGTGCCGCCGAGACTTCCGAGCGCCCAGATTCCGGAAAAGGCAGCAGCGGACACGCTCAGCATCAGGACCAGGGCCTTCGGATCAAAGCGCACCTTGCCGTAGAAAATGAACGTAATGGCCGTTGTCACGAACGCGAAGGCGGATACCGAAGCGATTACCTGACCATATCGGGTGATCGCCATGGTCTCGACATAGAGGTTCGTTGTGCCGGTGGGAAGACCAAGCCAGTCGGCCATAAAGGTGACGGCCCCGATTGACGACGTTGGCGAACCGATGCTCGAAAGCAGGGTAACGAAGGGCAGCTCCAGCAGTTGCTGCCTTTCGATCGGCAGGTAGTAGTAGAACGCGGCATAAATCAGAAACACCAGGATGAAGAAATTGCCGATCTGAGCAAGCGGATAACTGACAGACAAGGATGTTTCGATGATTTCCCTTTGTTGTTGTTCTTCGCCGTTATCGTTGCTCAACTTGGCCGCATATTGCTGGGCGGCTTTTTGAATTAACGGAAGCGCCGCAACGGAGAGGGATGTCACGACCGCCACCATGAAGGCTTCCCGTAATCCTGACATAACTTCCCGGTAGGTGAGTGGCAGGAAGACGGTCAGCAACATCGGGAAAACCCAGAGTGCGAGCACAAGGGAGCTCAGCATCACGACCGCGATATAGATTGAAAGGGCGGCGAAGCCCGTCAGGCTGACGGAATTGATGGATTCAGCAAAGAGCGCGCATACGCCGAGCGGTGCCAGATAAACGATCCAGCCCCAGATGCGAATGCAGGCGTTGCGGACTATGGTCAGAATTTCAAGCAGCGGTGTCGGCTTTACGCTGTGCTGGATAGCGATGCCGAAGATCACGCCAATAAGCACAACGGATGGAATATAGTTCTGGCTGAGAGCTTCGAAGAAATTGTCCGGGACCAGCAATTTGACCAGGGAGGTGGCTGATCCCCTGTCATTTGGCAGGCTTGAGGAAAAGTCGACGACTGTTGCAGTCCCGACCAGTGGAACGGTTGAGGCCGCGACAATCAGAAACGCGAATGTCACCCCCCAAAGCAGAAGGTAGACCGGCCAACTCTTGCGGAAGAGGGTGAGGGCGATGCTTGGCGACAGGCGACCGAGACCAAGCAAAAGGGAAGACACGAGGTAGGGAAGTACCACCACCTCCATCAACCGGATGTAAACGTCACCGAACGGCTGTAGAATCTGCGTCAACGCGGGACTGAAGGAACCGACGAAGATCCCGAAGGCGCCGCCGACCAGGACGAGGAGGGGCAGCAGTTTGCTTTTCACAAAGAGCGCTCCTCAACTTCGGGTAGCCGCTGGCCGGGTCGCGCAGACCCGCCTCCAAAACCCTAGCAGAAACGGTCGAAGTTGGAAATTTTGCACTATCGGTCAACAGTGCTCTGCCGACCGATAAGTCAGGGACTTGATTGCCTGGCGGTGACGCGCAATCCGAACGTCTTCAGTCGCGCAGCTTGACGATCTTGTCGTCGCCATTGCCGGGAGCGTCGTCATCCGGCCCTTCGCCATCCGTCGCGTCGGCATCCAGGTCAAGAGGTTCGATTTCGCTGTCCAGCGGCTCCGTGATCCCGAGTTCTGTCGCAGGGTCATAGGTTTCGGTGAGGCCGAGTTCTTCAGCCGGACCCTTGCCTTCCATGGCCATCTGATAGTTGGTGATCACGGACTTCAGCTGAGTGATCTGCTCATTGGCCGTATCGACCTGGATTTTGTAACGCTGAAGGCGTTTGTTCTCATCGACCAGGTCTTCCAGATTGTCGGCAAACTTCTGGTTCTGATTGCGCTGATGATTGAGATCCGTGAGTGCTGAATTGTATCGCAGGTTGACTTCACGCAGCTTGGCGTTGGTTGCCATCAGCTCGTTGCGGTCCTTTTCGTGGTTGGTCTGCGCACTGTCGAGCAGATGCTCGATTTCCTGCATGCGCTTCAGAATATCGCGACTGCGTTCCTTCAGCGTTGAGTTTTCGCGCGCCATTTCCTGCAGGGACTGGGCACCGATGCGGCGCTGGGAGGAAAGGTTCTCAATTTCAGCATTCAAGGCATAGATCTCGTTGTCATGCTTGCGCTGCTCTTCTTCCAGACGGGACTTGGCGTAGGTCAATTCCTGGTTGGCAACATCGAGATGCGACTTCAGATCAATGTTGTCGTTGCGAAACTCGATCAGCTCGCGTTTGGCCGATTCCAGTTCGCTGGTCGATTGATTGTTCTTGCGGATCTCATCTTCCAGAAGCTTGGCGCTCTCCGAAAGGTTCTGCTGCAGTTCCTTTTCCCGGTGCTTGATCGCATCCAGGTCCTCTTGCAGCCCTTCCGAGTGCCGCTCGAGAGTCTCGTGCTTGGCCATCAGGTCGTTCAGCTTGCCGCTCAATTCGGCGACCTGGGCATTGGCTTCCACGAGCGTCGCGCTCTGGATCCGGTATTCGTCATTGACCCGCTTGTTGTTGTCACGGATCGTGACGATATCGTTGCGGGCTGTTTCCAGTGCAGTCCGTGTTTCGGTAGCGCGCTTGCGCAGCGAATGGACTTCCGCCTGGGCGTCTTCCAACTGGGTCGTCAAAGACCTGACCTTGTGGTCAGCGTCAAGCAGGTCCGTGGAAATCTTGGCATTTTCGGACTTCAGCCGAACTTCGGTCTCCACACTGTGCCGCGAGGTTTCAATGTACTCGGACATCATGCGGATGCTGGTCTGGCTTTCCGAAGCAAAGGCCGCCATCTGGTCGAACATCTGGTTGAGCCCGCCGACACGCGACTTGAGCCCGTCCAGATGGTTCATCTTTTCCTGCATCTTCAGGGCGAAGGGCGACAGCTTTTCAATGTTGCCAGTCGGTTCCGGCGCTTCCGGTACCGCCGTTTTCTCTGTTTCCACGCTTGTCTCGGCCCGCTGCTCATGGCCACCGCCCGGGCGCGGGGACTTCGAGAAAATGCCCATTCCTGTCTCCTGAATTTCCTGCCGGCGCCGCTCCGGCGAAATTTGCTAGATGTTAATCCTTTATTAACCCATCTGCCACGGTCGTTTCAACGACTCACACCGGGTGGAATGAAGAATATATCGGGATATCTTGGCCCAAGAAGCGAAATGTCCCCGGCCGGCAACCGGGTTTAAACCTATGGTTAACAATTTGATGAGGCTAGGTTGTACCGCCTTGATCAGGTCTTTCGAAAAAGTGCGGACATTGCCGTGCAGCAGGTTGCGGCGCTTTTCGAGACGTTTTCTGCAAGCTGGGTCACCCCGTCGCCTGCCAGGCTTTGCTGCCGCTCGGGCTGGTTTCCGGTATCCGGACCTTCGCGGAGTGTCTTTACGCCCTTGGTGCTGTCGAAACTTCCGGAATGTCAAAGTTGCGGCTGGTCATTGGTGACACAGTGAATGCCGCCACCGCCGTCTGCGATCGACCAGGCATCGACCAGGTGGACCTGCCGGCCAGGAAAATAGCGCTGCAGATGTTGCTTTAGGTCCCGATCTGCCGCCGTATCCAATTCACTCATGGCGACAATGTAGCCGTCACCGACCAGCCAGTTCACATCACCGGGATACCATTCCACGTTGAAGCCTGCCGCCTGGAGATCTTCGGCAAGGCGCAGTTCCGGTTGGTCCTGTGTATCGGCAATCGCCACCGTCGTGGCGTTTATGAACCGCGCTGATCCGTCAATGTGACCCGTCGTAAGATCGTCGGGATGATGGCCATAGGACCAGATGATCTCTGTCAGTCCCAGAGCCTCTTTAAGTATGCGCTCGTGTTCAGACCGGGACAGCCCCGGATTGCGCTGATCCTGACAATCCCAGTTCAGCATGCCGATGCCGGAACCGTTGACTTCCAGGTTGCCCTTTTCAAGCACGTAATCCGTCAAGTCCACGACGTTCAAGCCAAGCAGGCCGGCGACCTGGTTCGGTACCTTGTTGTCCTGCCGGTACTCGGCACCGGTTGTTCCGTCCCAGCCGGTAAAGGCCCAGTTCTGGACCCAGACGGTTTCACCATCGGTCAGGTAGATCGGGCCGTTGTCGCGCATCCACGCATTGTCGACCGCGACCTGGTGCCAGGTGATGTTCGCTGTCGTGACGCCCCGTTTCGCCAGAAAGTCCGCTGCAGCCCTCTGTTCCTTTTCCGTGCCGGTGAGAAGGTGCACGTTTTCATACCTCTGCACGGCCCGGATGATATCCGCAAAAGCCGGGCGCAAGGCTGTCTCGTATCTGCCCGGCCACTGCATCCAGACCGCGGCCTGCGGCTCCCATTCCGCTGGAACCCTGGGCGTTGCCGCGGCCTCACCCACGGAGGTCAAAAGCAGACCTGCCAGAGCCGCTCCCAGAAACTGTAACCTTCGGGACTGCATTGATTTCTCGCATTGTTTTGACCTGGAACGTCATCGGGAGTTCAGGTCCATGTTGTTTCAGAAATCGCACCGGTTGGTCAGTGGCCCTGTAGGCCGCGTTTCAGATCCTCCAGATTGAGCACCGGCATGATGTCGATCTGTGCACCGAGGCTTTCCATCAGGGGTTCGTTGTAGCGGGTGAGATTTGCCTGATCGGTTTCCTCGAAGTAGATCGTACCGGCACGCATGCCGTCCTTCATGTAGAAATAGGCGTCTTGGGCGCCTGTGTCTGCAATCAGTTTTTCAATTGCGGCGCCTATTGTGTGCCGGGCACCGGCCTTGTTGCCCGCCTCGGTGGGGATCTTGAACGTCATCATCAGGCGCATGTGCTGTCTCCCTTTGGTTCCGGATCGGTTTTCACGGCTTGCGGTCAGCCGCCCATTTCGTCGATGGTCCAGCTGAGCGGCCAGCCCTCCGGCGCTCCGAAAACGCCGTCGCAGCTTGATTTTTCCAGATATTCGACGAGTTCGTAGTCGCCGCTTTCCGCCATCACTTCATGCCGCTCGAAGGCGCCGCAGTCCAAATTGGCGGAGTAATAGGTGGTGCCGGTGACCTGACCCGTATCGGGATCATAAAAGAGATTGTTGACCAGGGCATGATTGGGCTGGTTGAAATCCGGCGGTGTTTCGAATTCCTTCCATTCGTCAAGGGACGGATTGAACGGAATGTGCACAGCCATGTAATAGGGCACATTGGCATCGGCAGCGGTGCAGGGCACGATCCAGGTCTCCACGTCGCCCTCTGCAAAATACTGCGCACCATAGGCCGGCAGGGTCTCCGCCAGCTCGCAGTTCAGCGCGCGGTAACCCATCATCTGGACAGATTCCGGCAGCTCTTCGACCGTATAGACGAGGCCTCTCGGCCCTGAAGACGCGTCCTGTGACGGCATCACCGGGGTGGCAACGTCGTTTGGCGGCGGCGGCGCTGCAGCAGTTTCGGGCTCCTTGGGAGCTGGCGGGGGCATTGTGGCAGCCGGAGCAATCGCTGTTGCTCTGTCCGCAGGAACACCCCCCCAGGCGACGACGGCATCCAGACGGCCAATCCGGCCCTGCTGTTCGTCCATTTTCAGGAGCGCGTGGGTCAGCCCTGAGAGCCTCACCCGGTAGATGAGGGTGCCGATCGAGCCGCCATAGTCGATCTCGACACGAGCACTCACGCCGCGGCGCAGTTTTTCGATCAGGTCCCGGTCGGCCTCGCCGCCGAAGGTCATTTCATTGCCGGTGTAGATCTTGGCGGCCTTGCCGAAATAGCCGTAATTGTCTTCTTCCAGGCTTTCGATCTCGATGCGGGCGCGCATGCCGACATCCAGTTTTGTTGTCGGGCGCAAGGTGACGAAGACATCGCTTCCGGGCTTCGCGCCGCGTTCAAGCTTCAGCTTGAAGGCCTCGTCGTTCGAGCTCTTGCCTTGCGTCTCGGCAATGCAGTAGGTCTTTTCATCACAGCGGACGGACCAGTCGCCATAGTCTGTCCTGGCCAGTTCGGCGGAAACCGGTCCGGCGAGGCAAATCGAAAAACAGGCGGCAATGAATAGTCTCTTCACGCGATCCCCCCTTGCCGAAGCGATTCATCGTCCAAAGCCCGGCAATTGCCAGCATGGCGCGGGAATTCCTGCTGTCAAACGAGATTTCCGGTTAGCGGGAAATGATTTGGCGGCGCAGGGCCTGTCGAAACTTGCCGATCTGGCCTGATTGACCGGAAACCGGCGCGACCCAAAAGAACTTCGCCGACCGTGCCTTGAGCCGGGCTTCTTCGTGATGTCCTGATCAGGTCCGGGTCGGCGAGACGTGTTGGCAACTGTGTTTGTCTCAATCTGACTGGCGGCCTCCGAGATAACGATTGTGGCGCTCTGGAAGGGAGTGGGTCCCCGGTCAAGTCGGGGATGACCTGTGAAATTGAGGTTGCGAAAGGACCTTTAGCCCCGGATTTGAACCGGGGTCTGTCAGCACCAACCAATCAGGTCCGGATGGCACCGTTGTTGAGGTGCGGATTTGATGCGCTCGCGTTTCGGGTCGTTCAGAAACAGCCGCGTTCCTATTGTGCCGGGCAAACTTAAGGAGTTTGCCCTTGTCCACCATTCACCGCCTGACAGGTGCGGCCTACGGGATGCACTTTGCTGATCAGATTGCGCTCGTTTCCGTTCCGCTCGTCGCTGTCCTGGCCTTTGGGGCATCGCCTGAAGTCATAGGTGTTCTCGTCGCCTGCCAGTCAGCGGCTCATCTGGTTGGTTCGATCCCGTTCGGCATTCTTATCGACCAAAAGCAATTGCGGTCGCTTGCCACCGCGTCGGCTGCAATGTCCGCGGCAGGTTTCGGTGGCGCAGTCGCAAGCGTTTTGTCCGAGGCTGTTTTCTGGTTTGGCGCTGCGATCACGTTCGCCGGATTTGGTGTCGTTCTGTTTGGCCTGACGGCGCTTTCAATATTGCCCAGAGCGGTCACACCTCAACACTTGGCCCGGGCAAACGCCAGCATCGAAATCCCCCGTGCCATCAGCTCATTCGCCGTCCCGCTGGCTGTTGGCCTCGCCATCGACCAAGCGCCCGCCGCGTTGATATTCGCTGTGGCCTGCGCCGTGTCAGGTGTTGCCGTGGTGGCTTCGGTTTCCCTCCCGAAGTTCGCAATTGTGCAAAAGCCGGCGTCAAGAGTTCTCCCGCAGATCCTGGAGGGTGCTCGGTATGTTGTCCGGCATCGGCTGCTGCTGCCCATCTCGCTTTGTGCGGTCTTCTGGAATCTCGCCTTCGCGGCGCTGCTGGTCATCATGGTCCCCGCGATAAAGGAGATTTATCGCCTTGATCCGGGGACATTCGGCATCTGTCTCGCCGCATTTGGATTGGCTGCCATTTTGGGGAGCTGGCTGGCGGGCCGTTTTTCCAATCGGATCTCGCCTTCAGTCATCCTGCTGTTCGGGCCGGGGAGTTCGGTGCTTGCGGCCTGCGGTCTGCTTGCGATCCAACCCGGGACGCGGGAATTCTGGTTATACGCCACCTTTTTTCTGCTTGGCTTCGGACCGTCGATGTGGCTCGTCGTCCAGAACTCGGTTCGTCAGCTCGTCACGCCGCCTGCGATGCTCGGACGGGTGAATGCGGTCATTCAGACGGCCATCTATGGGATAAGGCCGCTGGGCGCGCTCCTTGGAGGTCTTGTTGCGGGTTCCGCCGGTCCACAGGCCGGGCTTGTTTTCGTGGCAATTGCCTATCTTGCGTCATTTGCCGTTTCGGTCTTCAGCGGTCTCCGGTCGGTCACCAGCTTCGGTTCCCTGGGGTTGCCTTCCAGCGACTGAGCCGGCCGTTCGAGAAAACGTTGTTGTCAGTCTTCCTGCGTCGAGATCCACCAGACGATGCCGTTCGGGTCGGCAATACCGCCGCGATAGTCGCCATCGCCGGAACGGCTCATCTCCTGGATGATCTGACCGCCCGCTTCAACGGCCTTTGCAAATGCGGCGTCGGCATCGGCGACATAGACATGCACATGAGCTGCGACGGTTTCCGGCATTTCACCCAGCATAATGACAGTATCGTCGAGACGCGCCTTGGCATGCTTGATCCCGGCACCGCCGTCCCGGGTGTGAATGCGCAGCCGGGTGGCCGAGAACGCATGCTCCAGAAACCGAAGCGTCGCCTCGGCATCGCGCACGATCAGGTAAGGGCTGGCGGACGTATAGCCGTCGGGTTTCCAGGACATCGGGAGAGGGTAGCATGCTCTGTCGATAGGGCAAAAAGGGACTTTGTTGCGCGGGCGTTTTTTGGAAGGTGCGTTAAGTGCAGCACTCGGACGCCATACTTCTTTTACGAGCTGCAGTTGCCCGACGGCCTAATTGTGAGTTCTGAGGAGGTTGAATTGATGGGCGCTCTGGAAGTGGGTGGATCCCCGATCAAGTCGGGGATGACACGCGAGGATGATACGAAGATTTTGTCATATTCACAGGCTGTTACCCCGGCACTTAGCCGTGTCCAAGTCGGTAACAATTTTGTCCCGGTTCAGGTTTGGAACAGCGTTTGATTCAGACAGAATTCGGGCAGACTAGTGATCATGAAGCAATTGTACTTTTGTAAGGTGGCGCTTGCTGAAGAATTCGTGAATATAGTGAATTGAAGAAACTAATTTGAGAGACAGTCAAAGTGTTGTTTAAAACAAGTCTCCACCAGCAGACGGTATTCTAATTTTATTTGTGCTGAGTTATAGTTGCAATTTGAGATTCAATAATTCTTCGAAGGTTTCATAAAGTGAACGACCTTGCTAGTATCATCAATGCACAGAACGCGCGACCAATTTGGAGGAAGTTGAGAGCCAGCATAGTGCCAATAGTGAGTAATGAAGATTATAGAGAAATAGAATCTGTTGTAAATAGTTTGTGTAATGATATTAAGATCAACAGGTATATTCCTGAAATTTGCCACGGTTATCTTGGTTATCCAAAGAGTTCTGGATGCACAAGGTTTGTCCCAATAATTTCAAAAGAAGACTTAACTATATACTATCTTCTAGCCTTATCTTTTCAAGACTACTTGGTTAAGGATCTTCCTGGTGTCTACGGAGCTTGGCGTTCAGTTCCAATGAATGCAAATAAGGAGCTTGATTTATCTTCAATTCAATCAGAAGAAGATGCGGTGGAGAATGAAGTAATTGACCCTTATTTTAGTGATACGTTATCAAAAAAAGCATGGTTCAAGAATTGGTCAAGTTTTACTGAGCTCATGGCCGAGACCTGTCGAGATTCTACTATAGGAAACTACGTATTAGTATCCGATATCGCCAATTTTTATGATACTATAGACATAAATCGGCTTTGTGAGAATCTTCGTAGCGATATTCAGGGGCACAATGATTCTATATCACTTTTAAAGCACTTTCTTCAATATTGGGATAGAAGAGTAAAGGGTTATATTCCTTCTTCGAAGGGGATTCCGCAGGAAATAATATCCGATGCGTCTCGAATGCTTGCAAATTATTATTTGAGGTATTTTGATGAGAAATTTATAGATCTATGTAGGAGCAGCAAAGTAACATATATTCGTTGGGCTGACGATATCGTAATTTTCGGCTCTTCTCCTAGAAAGCTTGAGAATATAATGCACAGGGGCTCGAGACTTTTGCTCAACATTGGGTTGAACCTAAATGCAGCAAAAACACGTCACTACACTCGCGTTGAGTATCGTGAATACCGGGTACTTGACCTTTTGGACCATATAAATAGTGGGAGCGTTCAAAAATATGAAACGGAACTAAAAAGAATAGTCAAAAGACATCCTAGCAAGCCTTGTCGTATCGATACTGTAATTAAGGCTTCGCTTAATATGTTGTCTAAACATAAAGATGCGCGGACTCTTTTTTCTAAAAATTTTTTAGATCAAGAGTTAGCAAAATTTGAAAATTTGTCGATGTTGAACGAAGGTCAGTTATGGAAGAAGTGTTTAATACTAGGCAACATAGAGAAGAACATTAGAAGAGACATCGAAATCTTAATCGCCTACCCGTATGCCGCCCCAAGGGCGACTTATATTTCTTTTTTAGCTAAGTACAATAAACGCTTAGTGGGTTTGGGTCTCGACTTAAATTTTATCAGAAGGTCAATAGAAAAAATAAAATCCTATAGTGGATCCAGCGAAATTGTTGAAAAAATATGTTGTCCTAGAGCGGTCAAGAATATCGGTTAATGGTTATGGACGCAGAAGAAGCGAAAAGATTACGTCGAAAAATGCACTATACAAAGGGTGCGAGATTTGAGGCGCATAAAAGGTTGCTTGTGAAATATAGACTTTCTCTATGGTCTATTTCGATTTTATCGTTTTACGTTATTTGTATTTCAATTGGGTTGCTAGTATTTTTAGGGCAATACGATCCGAATATAGGAAAGTATTTAACTTTTCTTTCTGTGGCGATGTCGGTTTTTATAATTATTCTGAGTCTACTGAATGAAAGTAATAGTTATCAATCTCATTCAAAGTCGATGCATGATTGTGCAAGAGATATTACGCGACTCTACAATTCAATTCCATTGTCCAACAAAATAGATGAAGAGTACTATAAAGAAAAACTCCGTGAGTATCAAATTATTATTGATAAATATGACGAAAACCATGAATCATTAGATCTGCTATGTCATAGGTTTAGGGATCCATTTAATGGCGATGAATCAGTAAGATTCCCATACATGCAATACTTTCTCAATGTGTATGCGTGGCCAATCATTTACATTTTGGCTCCTCTAATTGTGGTGTTTATTTTCTTTTTTGCTAGAATTTGATGGGTTTCACTGCCCCGGCCGCCCGCTCTTCTTAGGCCGTCCTCGGCGTTTCTTCTCGTCCACCGGATCCTCATAAGACCCCGCTCCAATCTTGCCGCGGCGCACGGGCTGCACCGGATCGTCGTTGCCGAGGGGCACTTCCGTTCGGCCGACCGTCATCTCGTCCAGCGTATTCTTGCGCACCTTGGCGCTGGGGGCGGGTAGGGCGGATTTCTGTTTGGCGGCGCGGGCGCGATCCCGGCCGGTTTCCTTTTTCTTGCCGCTGGCGCCTTCCTTGGTGCCGCCGGCGCCGAATTTCTTGGCGCCTCTGAAGCCGCCGGTCCTGGCGTCGACGTCTGACTGGCGGGCCATGGCGTCGTCGGCAACGGCGAGTTCGGTTTCCTGGAGGCGCTTGATTTCGTCGCGCAGGCGTGCGGCGGTCTCGAAGTCGAGATCGGCGGCGGCGTCGCGCATCTGTTTTTCCAGGTCCTCGGTATGGGCGGCGAGGTTGTGGCCCACGAGAGAGCCTTCCTCCGCGAAGCCCGCATCCACCGTGACGTGGTCCTGCTCGTAGACGCTGTCGAGAATGTCGGCGATGTTGCGCTTGACGCTTTCCGGGGTGATGCCGTGCTCTTCGTTGTAGCTTAGCTGCTTTTCCCGGCGGCGGTTGGTTTCGGCAATCGCGCGCTCCATGGAGCCGGTCATGTTGTCCGCGTAGAGGATCACCTTGCCTTCGACGTTACGCGCCGCGCGGCCGATGGTCTGGATCAGCGAGGTTTCCGAACGCAGGAAACCTTCCTTGTCGGCATCCAGGATCGCGACCAGCGCACATTCCGGAATGTCGAGACCTTCGCGCAGCAGGTTGATGCCGACCAGAACGTCGAAGGCGCCGAGGCGCAGGTCCCGAAGGATTTCAATGCGTTCCAGCGTGTCGATGTCGGAGTGCATGTAGCGCACACGCACGCCGTTTTCATGCAGGTATTCCGTCAGGTCCTCCGCCATGCGCTTGGTCAGCGTGGTCACCAGCGTACGGTAGCCTTTCTGGGCGACCTCGCGCACTTCACCCAGCAGATCGTCCACCTGGCTTGTGGCCGGACGGATTTCAACCGGCGGATCGATCAGGCCGGTCGGACGGATGACCTGTTCGGCGAAAATGCCGCCGGACTGTTCCATCTCCCAGGAGCCGGGGGTCGCCGAAACGGCGACGGATTGCGGCCGCATGGCGTTCCATTCCTCGAAGCGCAGCGGGCGGTTGTCCATGCAGGAGGGCAGGCGAAAGCCGTATTCGGCCAGTGTTGCCTTGCGGCGGAAGTCGCCCCGGTACATGGCGCCGATCTGCGGAATGGTGACGTGGCTCTCGTCGGTGAAGACGATGGCGTTGTCCGGCAGGTATTCGAACAGGGTGGGAGGCGGCTCGCCCGGTTTGCGGCCGGTGAGGTAGCGTGAATAGTTCTCGATGCCGGCGCAGGAGCCGGTCGCCTCCAGCATTTCCAGATCGAACATGGTGCGCTGTTCGAGGCGCTGAGCCTCCAGCAGGCGGCCGTGATTGTTGAGTTCCTCCAGCCGGTGCTTCAGCTCGTCCTTGATCGACTTGATTGCCTGGTTCAGCGTCGGCTTGGGCGTGACATAGTGCGAGTTGGCGTAGATCTTGACGCTTTTCAGCTCACCCGATTTCCTGCCGGTGAGCGGGTCGAACTCGGTGATCGACTCAATCTCGTCACCAAACAGCGAAATGCGCCAGGCGCGGTCCTCGTAGTGGGCCGGGAACAGCTCGATCGTGTCGCCGCGCACACGGAAGGCGCCGCGCTGGAAGGCGGCGTCGTTGCGCTTGTACTGCAGGGCGACCAGATCGGCGATCAACTGGCGCTGGTCTATGCGTTCGCCGACCTCGATGGCGAAGGTCATTGCCGTATAAGTCTCGACCGAGCCGATACCGTAGATGCAGGAGACCGAGGCGACGATGATGACGTCATCGCGTTCCAGAAGCGAGCGCGTGGCCGAGTGGCGCATGCGGTCGATCTGCTCGTTGATCGAGCTTTCCTTCTCGATATAGGTGTCCGTGCGCGGCACATAGGCTTCCGGCTGGTAGTAGTCGTAGTAGGAGACGAAATACTCGACCGCATTGTCCGGGAAGAAGGATTTGAATTCGCCGTAAAGCTGGGCGGCGAGGGTCTTGTTGGGCGCGAGGATCAGCGCCGGGCGCTGGGTGCGGGAAATCACCTGCGCCATGGTATAGGTCTTGCCAGAGCCGGTGACGCCGAGCAGCACCTGGGTCTGTTCGCCGGTCTCCATGCCTTCAACCAGTTCGGCGATGGCGGTCGGCTGGTCACCCTTGGGTTCATACTCGGACTTCAGGTCGATTTCGACCCCGCCCTCCGATTTTGCCGGTCGATCCGGCCGGTGCGGCACCCACATTTCACCGTTCTTGTGGAGAGGGTTGCCGGATTCAATCAGCGCTGACAGGGCCTCGACTGTTGCCGTTGCACCCTGGTTTCCGGTCAGCTCGCCGTATTTGGATTCCGTTTTTTTCTTCTTGTTGTCCTTCTTGTGCTGCTTGAGCTTTTCCTCGAGCTGTTCCGCCTCTTCCAGCGACATGTCCAGCCCGGCAACCGGCATCAACCCGCCCGCGGCCCTTTCGCGCGCGCTGTCGGCCTTGCCGATTGAGGTTCCCCGCGCGGACTTTGTCGGTTTGGGTGGTTTGTCGATTGGGGCACGGCGCGCTGTATTTCCTTTTGCGGACTTGCCGGAGGCAAGGTCCATGGTGCTGCTATCAGCCTTGCCGATGGAAGTTCCTTGTGCGGACTTTGTCGGTTTTGCGGGCTTTTCGATCTTGCCCTTGGCCTTCGCCCCCTTGGGAGACAGTTTCGCCTTGCGGCCTTCCTCAACATCTTTTGCGACCGCGCCGTCGCCGCCTGCGCGTTCACGCTCGCGCGACGAGGTGCGCGCCGTCCGTCTGATCGTTCCCGGGGCACCGGGGGCGAGATCCTTTGGTGCTGCCGGGTCCGTGATCTTGGATTTCGGCGCCGGGCTATCCGCTTCTTCGGCAATCTCGGCCGCCCAGTCGCTTATGGAGCCGGAGAGCGGTGTGCCGGAAAGCGGCTTCTGAGGCGCTTCGCCGAACCCTTCGGGCGCGGGCGTGTCTTCGGAACGGGTTTTGGAGGAACGCTTCTGCATGGCAGCAATATGGTCCGGTTCCGCGCGCGAGAAAAGGGGGTGGAAGCGGCAACGGTCGGGTTTTCAGGACTTCCTGTCAGTCTCCTGACACAATGGTGTCAGGAGGGGGCAGGCGCCTTATTCAGTCGATTTGAAATGACGGATCGATTGATATCATGGTCACAAAGGTCGCTGCTGAAGTGACATGGCATTTGATCAAGCTTTCGATTCAAAAACCACAGCTTGCAAGCGGCTAATCAAAGTTTCTTCGCAGGTGCTTCTACTGCGACTTAGGTACCACTTGGACGAGTGACAATAGAAAAAATCAATCGATATTTTTATAGAAGATGTGGCTTCCCTCGCGAAGAGTAACAACTGGATTAGATGATTTTACTACCCAAGATGGTTTGGCTATGTAAGTCGCATGATAGTGAAGCGTGTCAGCCCCAATATGATCAGTCATTGTCCCTGCGACTGCAGATTGAGCTACGGAAAAACAAAGATCAAATTCTGTCGAGCTATTCGGTTTGGCGTCTTTTATTTTTGCGAAGTTCGGGTCATTTCTGTTCCAGCAGGAAAACTGTTTGGGGTGGAGGCAAACTTCTCGGATTGTTTTACCGAAGAATTGCTTTCTTGCACGATTGAGGACGACCTGAGCTACGGCTTCTATGCCCATTTTCGATTGGTTTCGCGCTTCACCGTACAGTGTGCGAGCCAATACAAGTAGCTCGCCTTGAGTTGCATTTATCGGCGATCCAGGTACTGGTGTTGGGTCGATTGCGTCGGTAGCCGGGTCGCTAACGTCTAGCCAGCGGATGTCTCTGATATCGTTTTTGTGAATTTTTTTGTTTTTTGTGATTGAATTAGTTTGGTTTCCGCCAAACAAAAATACGGCGTCTTCATTCGGAACCTTTTGTTCAAAAAATGCTACATGGCCGGAAGTTCCAGGTGCAAGAGGTCTGGTCACTACGATTGCTCCCTGAGGTATATCCCTCAGTTGGTAGTTCCGCAGGCTTGCATTTCCCCAATTTACCCAGTTGCTTGCTCGTGCACCACCTTGTACTAACGTGCCCATAAAAGATGGTGTTGCGTTGCTTAAACAATATCCCACAAATCCGCCGCACCAGTGCTCATACTTGTTAGTTACCAACCCGACAGACGCTAAGTAGCTAATAACTTTTTGAAGGCCACTTCCAGAGTGTTCAACCAGAGAATTGTCGTCCCAGTTTTGAAGTTCATCTGCTGCGACGTTCATCCATGTTGCTGGACCCGACACGGTTGTTTTCGGTGGCAGAAGATAATCCGCATGTGCGAGTATTTGGCGGTAGGCTTCCTTAAATGCCTTCGCGAGGCTCTCGTTGGTGCGTTTGACGAAGGTTTCAAGCGTGACCGTCTTGTTACCGGTCAGAAGAAATCTCTTTCTGTTTTGAATAAGGTTATCTCGCATTGCTTGATCTATATGAGTTCCGGAAAGTATTTGTTCCATGGAGGCGGTGACTGAATTTTTATCTAAATGCTTTTGACATGCCACTGCCGCCTCGACACCAATGAGGTGGCAATGCAATGCATTTAGGTAACTTGCGACACGCACACCGTCTTGCGGAATAGGTTTAGGTGTGATCAGTTCGCTAAATTGCAAAACATCCTTCAGAACCTTGAATGCTGCCCCGGCTACTTGGCAGGTTGGGATCAGGCGTTCGAAATCTGAAACATAAGGGTGCGGGTCATTGACTTCGTTCATGTAGGTTTTCCAGTCGACCGAAGTCAGCCTGAACGGCCCCTCTGCATCCGATCCTGCAAAATCCGGTTCCGGATTGGAAAACGGTTCCTGAGCGGTTGCACTTTCAACATTTGCCCAAGCAATCAGGTAATCGGCCATAATGGAAGAATTTGCATCGGACTCGGCCACAGTGCTGGCAAATTCGGCTCTTGCGCAGCTTCGTATGAACTGACGAAGCGGCAGTGGAAAACGGGCAATGTCAGCGGGATCGCGCTTTTCGATGTTTTTCATTTCGATCCAACCTTCACTGGGTGAGGCGCCTCCGGCGAATTGATCGATAGATATGAATCCCCACTCTTCGGAGCTTTCCTGCATGTTGGGGTTCAAAGTCACCGCTTCCTGGCCAATCAGGTTTCGAACCAAGGGCGAATTTCTGGAGTTTTTTTGGTAAACTGGAATAGTCTCGCCAAAAGGCGGGGCCTTGGTCAGAAAATGCATGTCAACTACCCCTTAATCCTCTAGGTTACGGAATGCTCAATAGATCAAAAAGCTGTCTTGTGACTTGCTGAGATGCAACACCGTTATAGTCATTAAGTTTGTATTGATGACGTGCCGCGTTAATCCGACTCCGGAGAATTTTGTCGTTTAGCGGAACCGGTTTCGTAATTTGGGTTCCTGGTACCTTGCTATTAATCAGAGTTATTAGTCCCGTCACACGTTCGTCAGTGTTCATATTGTTTCGCTCATACCAATTTCGATACAAATCACTTTGGCACTCGCCGTGACCGACGATGAAATCAAACTCGTCGCGACTTATCTTACCATCTCTATCAATCCGATCATTAATATGCTGATCTTCCTCGAATATTGTGATTGCCTCGATAGTATATTTGTCGACTTTTCCTATGGATTTTGTTGGAACGCACAACGCGTATTGTAGATCCTTAAGGTCGGTAGTTTGGAAACCGTCACCCTTGAATACCCTTTTCAGCATGCTGGGAGTTGTGTGGGGGCTTTGCGGTTTTGGGCGACCACCGGGTCGTGAACCGAAGGGCTGCCCTGTGCCGACGATATCGCCGACAACTGGACGCCAATCTATTGAATTCTCCTCATTGGGAGCAATCCCATTTGAGCCAAGCGTTGAAAAGTTGTTAATGTTGGCTTCGATAGAAAACGGTAAGCACAGACGTAGATAGGATCGTAGGACGTGTTCTGCTTGAGGCTTGTTAGATATACTTATTTTCTTGTCTCGAAGATCTTCTCGGAATCTTCTGCGCGAGTTGAGAACAATCGAATTAACAGTTGAAGACTCTATCTCTAGAAGCAGACGGCTGTGGTAGTTTTCGATGCTTTTGCTGACCAAGTCGAACGCGATCGCCGCGATTGTCAGCGCCTTTGTTGATGCGCCGGTTACGCCCATTATACCGAGAGAAGCCGCCCCTATCGAGCCCACCTGACTAACCAATGGCCCCTTAGAACGTTTTTTGTTATCCAGCCATTGAAGATATGCGTCGCATCTCCGGTCAATATCATTGAGCCCCTGATAAGTTATCAAAGTCCAGTACTTTTGGTTTTCTGGTTCAATGTAACAAGAGTGATACGGCTCTCCCAGTGAACCTGGAACTAGGCCGGCTTCTTGGCAAAGAAAGTTGAAATATTTGCGGTTTAATTCTCTGGCTATTGCAATATCTCGGGCTTCGAGCTGTGCGCCTGGCCCGTTCGCCAGAAAGTTTTGGTTACCCGGCCCGCAACTCGCAATAAGCAGTCCTGCAAAAACGCTTAGAAAAAGGCGCAAAAATTTCCAGTGTCCGCGCAAACGCAGACTCCTGCTGGCCGTCATGAGACCACTCCGTTAAAACTCTGAAACACCCAAGGCGCCCTGACACGGGCGCGTAACCCGATCAACTATCCGGGCCGGGGCTTCGACGTGTCAATTGTTTGTTAACCAATTGCAGGCCGGGGTTGTTCCAGCGAGCGGGGGGCACCCGCTGCGGTACAGCTGGATGGAACTGACGCACCGGATAAGTCTCTGCCGCATAGTTCTTATTTGAGTTGAGAGTTTCAAGACTGCTCGTGCAAGGACAATGACGCGTGTTCAAGATTAGATGTGGACACTCTCGGTTGATGTTGCGTCCTGTTCGAAATATCGGCTTGAAGTCTTCTTCGAAGTGAAAGAAATCGGCGAATCGCCGCAGTTGAGCCTGTGTTTTCTACCTGCCGGATGGCTCCGGGGGGCGTTATTCTCTGCGCTTGAGTTTCCAGGACTGCAAGATATCTCCCGCTTTGCCCCAGCCGTCATGTAGACCGCTGGTCCCGGTCAGCCAACGAGAGGTGAAGACTGCGTCGGTCCCGCGCCGGGGGCCGCCAAGGTAGAAAACGGGCAGGGACCACTTCCATCAACTCTTCAGGACAGCCAGTCAGCCTCCCGCCTCAAATGTCTCTGATGCAATCAGGCAACAGGAAGCCCGGATCAGAGAAACGTTTCGAACAGGGGCAGGCAGGCCGCGCCGATGGCGCCGCCTTCGGGGCCGAAGGCTGAAGTCTTGAGCGGTGCATTCGGCAATCCTCGTGAGGGTCCCGGCAACCGCGCCGTCGCGGCGCGCGCGACGAGTGCCTCGTTGATCCAGCCGGGCAGCCGGCCGCCGAGAACAATTTCCGCCGGATCGAAGAACCCGGTGATTGCTCTTTGTGCCAGTGCGATCTGTTGGCTCGCGCGGTCAATCCAGGCATCGAGGTCCGCTGCAAGACCGGAGGCCGGCTGCGTCAGACCGTCAAGGTCCTCAATCTTGTGACCGGCGTTGTTCATGTGTTTCAGGAGATCCTGTCCGGACGGCCGGAGTTCTTCATAGGGAAACAGGAAGCCCGGCAGGCAGGCATTGCCATGAGCGCCGCGGTAGGGTTTGCCGTCGAGAATGGCTCCTCCGCCGACACCGTGGCCAATATGGAGGAAAAACAGCGGATCCTCGTCACGGACGCCTTCCCCAAGCATGAATTCGGCAATCGCCGCAGATGTGCCGTCGTTTTCGATGTGCACCGGAATGTCGAATGCGGACCTGAGGGCCGTGATCACCCGGTCGTCACCGAGCTGATCGAACAGTTCATGCGCTACCAGCAGGTCGCGATAGGTGCCGAAATTGCCCGGCAGGGAGACCCCGACACCAAGCAGAGAGTCCGGAGGGAGGTTGCGTGAAAGATCCGCAACACCGCTTGCGGCCGCCCTGGCAACGTCCTCCGGACGGGCGCCTGACAGGACGCGGTGCCGGGTGGCGCAGATGGCGCCGCGGAAATTCAGCAGAGCCAATTCCATTGTTCTCAGGGAAAAAACGATGCCGATCGAAAAAAATCGATCCGGGTTCAGCGCCAGATTGCGTTTCGGTTGACCCTGGGCGCCCGTCCTTGTGCGCGTTTCGTGGAAAAAACCGTCTTCCTGCAATCGGTTAATGAGGCGCGTCACGGACGCACCCGTCAGCCCGGTCGCCTCCGCAAGATCGGTTCGAGCCATTGTCTTGTTGCGAAAAATCAGAGCGATCAGCTTTCGCTCCGTTTGGCTGAGTTGCGCCGTCATCTTGATTCTCCCGACGTTTCGGGATAATAGGTTTTAAATTAAATTACACAACGTAATTTAATTGTCATGATGTTGTGCGACGAAATCCGGGCTTTCAGGCCGGAGGGTCTCAATCAGCAAGGAGGTAGTGGCTCATGAAAAAGACAGTTCTTACAAGCCTGGCAGGACTGCTGGCACTAGGTGGGGTGGTAGAGGCTGACCCGCTGGTCGTTTATTCGCCGCAGGGAGGAGAACGCGCGGAGTGGATCGCCGAGCAGGCAGCTGCCGCCGGACACGACATTGAAATCCTGAACGCGGGTGGCGGTGAATTGTTTGACCGCCTGCTTGCGGAAAAGAACAATCCGCAGGCTGACGTGGTTTTTGGCCTTGTCGACATGGCCATGTCGACGCTGAAATCGGAAGGGCTGTTCCAGTCCTACACGCCGACCTGGGCCGACGGGCTGCCGGACGAATATGTCGATCCGGATGGCATCGTTCACAAGTTCTGGCAGACGCCGATCGTGATCGCGATCAATACGGACAAGTTGTCTGCCGGCGAGGCGCCAAAGAGTTGGCTCGATCTGACCGACCCTGCCTACAAGGGCAAATACGTCGTGGGATCGACGTCATGGCAAACCACCCGGACCTTTCTTGCCGGTATTCTTGCCCGCTTCATGGATGAAAACGGCAAGGTTTCGGACGAAGGCTGGAAGTTCATGGAGACTTTCTATGCCAACGCGATCCTGGCGAACGATGGAGACAGCAAGACCCAGGCCTATGCCTCCGGCGATGCGCTGATCGACCTGAACTGGTTCGGAGGTGCCTACCGGCAGGCGGAAAATGTCGGTTACACCGTTGAACTGATCGACACGGAAGGCGGAACGCCCTTCATCGCTGAAGGCATTGCGATCATGGATGGTACTGACCAGCTGGATCAGGCAAAGACTTTCGTCGACTGGTTCGGCTCGCCGGAATTCATGGGTGCCTATGCGACCCGGTTCAACCAGGCTCCGGCTCACCCGGAAGCGATCGCGCTTGCACCGACGGAGGTTCAGGAGAAGGCGAAGCTTGTGACGGCTCAACCGGTCGACTGGGATCTGGTCGCCGGCCGGATCGACGGCTGGATCCAGCGTATCGAACTTGAAATCAAATGACACGTGCCGAAAACCCGGCAGCGCCTTTGCGCTGCCGGACAGCGAGACAAGTTCGATGACACCACCGCTTCTCGGTCTTGAACAGGTTACCATCGGTTACGGCGAGCTGACCGTTGTCCATGACGTGACACTTGCGCTTCGTCAGGGCGAGTTCGTTTCCATTCTCGGACCTTCCGGGTGTGGAAAGTCGACGCTGCTACGCGCTATCGCCGGATTTGTGCCGGTCAAGGGCGGGCAAATAAGCCTGAACGGCGAGGATGTGACCCGTCAGCCGCCCGAGGATCGAGACGTCGGCATCGTCTTTCAGAACTACGCCCTGTTTCCGACCATGTCCGTTTTCGAGAACATTGCCTTCGGATTGAGGGTCGCGGGAACCGGCAGCCGGGACATACGCGCGAAGGTCGCCGCAATCGCCGAGGTTGCCGGCATTCTGGACCAGTTGCCTAAACGCCCGGCGGAGTTGTCCGGCGGTCAGCAGCAACGGGTCGCGATTGCCCGCTCGCTGATCATGGGAACCAAGGTACTTTTGTTTGATGAGCCTTTGTCAAACCTGGATGCCAAGGTCAGGCAGACCATGCGCCGCGAAATCAGGCGGTTGCAGGCAGAGCTGGGTTTCACTGCGCTCTTCGTGACCCACGATCAGGACGAGGCACTTTCCATGTCCGACCGGATTGTCGTTTTGAACGGGGGGCGGGTTGAACAGGCCGGCACCGCCCGGGAGATCTATCGCTCGCCGCAAACCGCATTTGTCTGCCACTTCATCGGAGCCGCGAACGCCTTGTTGCCAGCCAGCGCGGCACGGCTGTTCCCGAAATTGCACCTGCAAACAGGTGAAAGCGCCCATGTGCGATGCGAGGATCTGAAGCTTGTCGATCCCGCTCACCCTGACGCCGTCGAAGCCAGACTGGAAACTCTGGACTTCACCGGCCGTGAGGCGACCCTGACCTGCCGCCTGGGTGAGGAGCGGCTGGATGTGATCATTGCCGGACACCTCGTCGATGACGACCTTGAGCCCGGCAAGGCATTGTATCTGGCTGCACGTGAGAACGCCGCCCATATCTACAGGAAACCCGTATCATGAGCGCCGCGCGCCGGCTGGAACGCGCAGGCTTGCTGTTGGGACTATGTGGTGTCGTCTGGTTCCTGCTGACCTTTCTGATTTTTCCGCTCATCGCCGGGTTGAGTGTTGCTTTTCCAGGTGCTGACTCAAAAGGCCTTTTCATCCTTGCCGAGGAGCTATCCGCCGCGCGCCGTGTACGGGAGGCTGTCGCCAACACCGCCTGGATGACGCTTGCCACTGTCTTCACCGTGACGGTCGTTGGTGTGCTCCAGGTCATGTTTCTCGACTATTTTGCCATCCGGGGGCGATCTCTTCTGAAGATCGGGTTCGCGGTGCCGCTAGTCTTCGGATCGGTCGTGGCCGCGGCCGGCTACCGGTTCGTGTTCGGACAGACCGGATCGGTCACCGCGGTGTTGACATGGCTGTTCCCGGATCTTGGCTCGGATTGGTTCGAAGGCTTCTGGGCGGTTCTTTATGCGCATACGTTCCTGATGACCGGACTGCATTATCTGTTCCTGAGGGCGGCTCTCAGGCGGGTGGATTATTCCACGGTCGAGGCTGCGCGCAGCCTGGGTGCGAAGGAGCACACGATATTGCTGCGGGTTGTCCTGCCGGCAGTGATGCCGACGCTGATCGCCGTGACACTGCTGTTGACCGATACCGCCATGGCCAGTTTCGCCGTACCCGAAATCCTCGGCGGGCGTGACTTTCACATGCTGTCCCAGATGATCCTGAAATTGAACAGCCTGCGGCGACAGGACCTTGCAGTTATTCTTGCGATGATGTTCGGCGTCATCGTCATGAGCCTGATCATTGCCTCGCAGATTGTCGAGCAGCGCGGACGGTTTACCGGTGGTGCAAAAGTTCCGGTTCCCATCCAGCTCAAGACGATCCGCAATCCAGTCTGGAACGGGATTGCGCATGGAATCGCCTACCTGTTCCTTGCGGCAAATGTTCTTCCCGTTCTCACGGTGGTGCTGTTTTCCTTTGCTCCGGCGGCAAGCATCGGTGTCGAGATCATTCCCTCAAGCCTCTCCCTTCAGAACTACCTGAAAGTGTTCACCGATGCCGACGTTCTGCAACCGCTGCTGAACTCGGTGCAGATGTCGGGACTCGCCGTCTTTTTCGGCCTGGCCATCACACTGTTTTCGGTTCCGGTCATGCTGAAATACGATAACTGGGCGGCGCGTACGCTTGATCTCAGCTTCTTTCTGCCGTGGTTCCTGCCGGGCGTGCTGCTGGCGGTCGGCATGATCCTGGCGTTCGACACACCTAACGCCCTGGTGGGCGGAGCGATCCTGCTCGGCAACTGGTGGATCGTTCCGGCTGCCTACACGGTCATCATCATGCCGCTGATGGTGCGGTTTTTGAGGGCGGCTTTTGTCGGCATTGATCCGCATTACGGCGAAGCGGCACAGTCGCTCGGCGCGTCCGCTCTTTACAGGTTCCGGCGGATTTCACTGCCTCTTATCCTTCCGACCGTCGTTCTTCTGGCAGGATTGAAGTTCAACGACCTGATGACCGAGTATCCTGTCTCCGCATTTCTCTTCAACGTGAACAACAGACCCCTCTCGCTTGCAATCGTTGACGGCGCCCGATCCGCCGACCCCGAACAGCGGGCTGTCAATCTTGTCTATGTGACGCTGATCATGGTGGCGTCCATGGTGATTATCGTTCTTGCCGAGCGTCTTTCGATGGGGCGCGGCCCGGAACGCAACCGACTATGAAGGAGCCCCCGAATGTCTGAACTCTGTATCACGGTCTGGCACTGGCCGAGTGAACCGCGATGGTTTGACGATGGACTGAAGAAGGACCTTGCCCTCATCCGGGAGGCCGGATTTACCCATCTCAACTGGAATCCGGATGCTGGCTCGTCCTACTGGTACACGGATGCGGAAATCGCATTCATAGCCCGAACGCTGAATGAGGCCGGTCTGAAGATGCATTCGGTACATGCGACCAACGGGATCAATCCTGTGACCGAGTTTACCGGCAAGGGAATGGGCGCGCGCGCGGATACCATGGAGAGGCGGATGGACTATACTTCGCCGAATGACTGGCAACGCACGGCCGGCGTGGAACTGATCCGCAATCGCATCGATCTTGCTGTTGCAACGGCAAGTCCGAATGTTGTCCTGCATCTCGACGTGACGGATGAGGCCTTTGCAACTTCCGCGGCAACCGACGTGTTCTTCAAACCGGTTTTCGACAGCTTCGACGAACTTTCATCGCTATGCCGAGAAACGGGTGTGGTGATCGCGATCGAGAACCTGTTCGGCAAGGCTGACGGCGACAACTGGCTGGCGGCGTTCGGGCTTTTGTTCGAACGGTACGGCGCGGACGTGCTTGGCCTTTGTTACGACAGTGGCCATTGGGAACTGCAGGAACCGGGCAAGCTGTCGGTGCTGCACCGTTTCGGAAACCGCCTTGTGGCCACGCATCTCCATGACAATTGGGGCATTCGAGACGATCACCTGCTGCCGGGTGACGGCCGCCTCGATTGGGATGCCATCATACAGGCGATCGCGGCAACGCCGTACAAGCCACCGCTTAACTTCGAAACACCGAAGGACAGATATGCCGTCAGTGCACAAGCTTTTTATCGCCGTGCCGCAACAATTGCCCGCGACCTGGAGCAAAAACTGGCAAGCGCGCGGGCCGGCTGATCATGAAGAGGGTTTCCCGCCAGGACGTACTTGAACAGGTTCTCGAAGCCGCATCCGATCTTGCAATGACCTACTTTCAGAAAAGGGAAGGGAACCTGATCGAGATGAAAGAACCCGGCGACTACGTCAGTCGTGCAGACAGGGACGTGGAAGAATTGATCCGGCAGGAGCTTGAAACCGCGTTTCCCGATGACGCACTGGTCTGCGAGGAAAGTGGCGGGATCGCCGGAGCGGGGTTCTGGGCCGTCGACCCGATTGATGGCAGTGCCAACTTTCTGAGCGGAAATCCCTTGTGGGCGGTATCGATTGCCTATGTGGAAGACGGGTCCCCCAGGCTGGGCGGAATTGCCCTGCCGGCCCTGGGGGAAGTCCACATTGCTGAAGCCGGGCGGACGCTCAATTCCGAAAAGAGCCTCGCTCCGGCTGTCGTCTTTGGTGTCGGACGCAACGCGAAATGGAACCGTGACGACCGGATAGCATGGGAAAATCAAGCCGAAGGACTGGACCTCAACGTCTGCTGTCTTGGATCCTGTGCCGCTTCTCTTGCCTTCTGCGCCTCGCGCCGCATGGCTGGTTATGTCGAAAAATCCGTTTATGTCTGGGATATTGCCGCCGGCGCCGTCCTGTGCGCAGCGGCGGGCCTCGATGTTGAATGCGAAATTGATGCCCGGACCATGCGAAGTGATATTTTCGTGATGGAAAAGTCTGCCAGAATGAGCGGCCAGATCACGTTCAACTGACCTTTGCTGTGATCGACCCGGTTCACCCCCGGACCGCGCGTCGTTTGATACTGCGGCTGTCCTGCTGATCCAACTGTTGCTGTTGCTGGTATAGATCCTCGATGCAAACCGCCATGTTGCGGCCGTTTTCCTTGGCGGAATAGAGCGCCTGATCGGCAAGGGCGAGGAGGTGGGAAGCGGTGTCGGCGTGTTTCGGGGCAGATGCCCAGCCGATGCTGACGCCGATCTGTGCGAGGCCCCCGGAAACGGGAACGGGTTGCGCAATGGCCTCTATCAGTGTGTCGGAAAGCCAGCGCAGGCGATTGTCGTCGACCGGGCCGCGCAAGAGCGCAACGAATTCGTCGCCGCCGGTCCTGGCGATCAGCGCATGGCCCGACAATACCTTGCGCAACCGCTGCGCCACCTGACGGATGACCATGTCGCCCGCCACATGTCCATAGGTGTCATTGACGGCCTTGAAACGGTCGAGGTCGATGGCCATCACGGCACATGGTGTTGTCTGGCATTGGGCGATGGCCCGATCAAGGGCGGCGTGGAAGTGAGGACGGTTGGCGAGACCGGTCATCAGATCATGGCTGGCCATGCGGCGATTGAGGGCTTCACTGTCTTCCAGTGCGCGTGATTTCTGCGCCAGCCTGCGGGCGAAAAAGACACCGATGGCAATGAACACCAGCATCAGAACCGCGGCAATCGGTCCGATCGTGCTGCGGATCTTGCTGCCTGGCGCGGCGCTGGTCCATTCGAAATAGCCGATCGGTTGATGACCATGGGCCGAAACGGGGACGCTCGCCTGATGGTGACCGGTCCCGGCGACATAGGTGAAATTCTCAAGCAACAGCGTCTCGCCGATCTCCGAAAGAAATGCTTCTTCGATCAGGGATACGGATACGATCACGCCTGGAGGACCATCGGGAAGGGAGAGGTCGGGGGATTCAGGAACGATGGCCATGGCACTGACAAGAGCAGGCCTGCCGTCAATGTTGCGCACATCGGTCGCATAGATCGGGGCGAGCTTGCCCTTTTCGACGTATTTGACCTTGAAGCCGTCAGCAGAGGGACGGCGGACGGTCTGATAACCGATGCGGGCCTTGGCAACGAGGTCCCTGGTTGTATCCAGGACTTCCTGACCGGTGGCAGACGGTACGATTTCATCTTCAGCGGCAACCAGTATCAGGTCATTCCTGCCGTCGACGATGAGGGTCCAGTCGTGGTGAAAGTCGAGCCACATCTGGCGGGCGATTTCGTGGGCAAACGCTTCGTCGATTCTATCGTCGATCTGGACTTCCCGCGCCGTCTTGTCGTTGACGGCGACGAAAGTCTGGTGCCGCGCTTCCAGCTCCAGACTATGTTCCAGCGCCTCTGTGACCAGCGCGCGTTCATGGCGCAACGCGAGTTCGTCTGCACTTTGCGTCGTGCTCATGAAGAGATAGGCCATGGCGAAGACACCGCCGGCCAGAAGCAATGAAATCGAGCCGTAGGCAAAGTGGCGCAGCCTGACATTCTGCACGGTCTCGCCAATGCCGTTTGCAGGCATTGTTTCTGTCTGTTTGTCTCCAGTCACGCCCCGTTTCCCCGTTTCGCAATAGTCCGTTCCCCAGCCCGGTCATGGCATGGGGACAGTGAAAACGAGGTTTTTGCGCTTGGATATAAGCGGTGTTTTGCGAGTCTGGGTTAATGGAGGGTTAGAAGAGGCAGCGGAATTTTCAGCAATTCCGACCGAGTGATCTGGCGCGCAGTCATACGCACTCACTCTCCCCTTGGAAATCTCCGCCCTTCTTCCACTTCGTTCAGATCCATGTGGTTGCGCATGTAGCGTTCGGACGCTTTTTGCAGGGGCTGGTAGTCCCAAGGGAAATATGCGCCATTGCGCAGGGCTTCGTAGACAATCCAGCGCTTCGCCTGGGATTGACGGACTTCCGCATCGTAGGTGGCCATGTCCCAGCGGGCCCTGACGGCATCGGCGAAGCGGGTGCTTGCATCGATGTGTGCCGGATCGTCCGCCAGGTTGGTCAACTCATAGGGATCGTCCGCCAAATTGAAGAGTTGGTGGGGATCGAGTTCGCAATGAATGTATTTCCAGTCGCCCTCTCGAATTCCGACCAGCGGTGCATAGGAGGCCTCGGCGGCATATTCCATCAGGACCGGAGAGGTGCGTTCGCCACTTTTTGCGAGGGGCACTAGGCTTTCGCCGTCGGTCCAGGGCATGATCTCGCTCATGTCGATGCCTGCGAGGTCGCAGACAGTCGGCAATACGTCCAGCGTACTGACCGGCGCCGTGATGTGGGCCGGCGCAAGATCCTCATCGGCGACCATCAATGGTACACGCGACGACCCTTCGAAGAAGGTCATCTTGAACCAGAGACCGCGTTCACCGAGCATGTCCCCGTGATCGGAGACAAACAGGATCGTTGTGTCTTCGGCGAGATGCATTGCCTCCAGGGCGTGGAGTATTTCGCCGATCTTGTCGTCGAGATAGGAAATATTGGCGAAATAGGCGCGACGGGACCTGCGTATGTCCTCTTCGGTTATGTCGAAGCTGCGCCAGTCATTGGCATCGAAGATGCGTTTCGAATGCGGGTCGTGCTCTTCAAAAGCTTTGGCCGGAACTTCCGGCAGAAGATGCGCGCAGTCCCGGTAAAGGTCCCAGTATTTCTTGCGGGCGACATAAGGATCGTGAGGGTGTGTGAAACTGACAGTCAGGCAGAATGGACGATCATTTTTGGCGCGGCCATAGTCATGGATCTTGCGGATCGCCTGGAAGGCGACATCGTCATCATATTCCATCTGGTTGGAGATTTCAGCGACACCGGCACCGGTCACCGAACCCATGTTGTGGTACCACCAGTCGATACGCTCGCCCGGTTTTCGATAATCCGGCGTCCAGCCGAAATCGGCAGGGTAAATGTCGGTCGTCAACCGTTCCTCGAAGCCATGCATCTGGTCCGGGCCGACGAAGTGCATCTTGCCGGACAGGCAAGTGGTATAGCCCGCCCGGCGCAGATGATGGGCGTAAGTCGGAATGTCGGAGGCAAATTCGGCTGCGTTGTCGTAGACGCCGGTCCGGCGCGGCAGTTGGCCGGACATGAAACTCGCCCGTCCCGGTGCGCAAAGTGGAGAGGCCGTGTAGGTGTTCTGAAACCGCACCGAGCGTGCAGCAAGTCCCTTCAGGTTGGGAGCATGCAGAAAGTCCGCCGGGCCGTCCGGAAACAGGGTGCCGTTGAGCTGATCTACCATCAGGATCAGAATATTCTTGCGAGCGGTCATTCTACCTCCCCAACACCGAATGAAATCCCATTCAAAATTCCTAACTTTTTTTTAATTGATCAATCAATCAAAAAACACTTACATTCGAAAAAGATGCCTTCCTGCCGGTAGAAATTACTGGACAGCGAGGCCGCTTGAGCGGTTTTCTATTCACGGAACAACACGTGTAAGAATTCCACGAAACAAAAAAAGGGGACAGGACATATGAGCAGTCATCGAATTCCGATCATTCAATCCGGGATATCCCGCCGCGGCGTCTTGAAGGGAACGGCCGCGCTGGGTGCAATGACGTTTGCGGGCACGCTTGCCGGTCCAGCTGCTGCGACACCCAAGAAGGGTGGGACGCTGCGCGTGGGTATCGCTGCCGGAAGCACGAGCGAGAATTACGATCCTGGCACCTGGGACAATCAGTATGTCCAGGTTTTTGCGACTGCGCGCCACGGCTATCTCGCCGAAGTTGCCGCCGATGGATCTCTCGTGGGAGAAGTTGCCGAGAGCTGGGACTCTCCCGATGCGAAGGTCTGGACATTCAAGATCCGCGACGGCGTCGAGTATCATAGCGGCGGCACCGTGAAGCCAGAGGACGTGATCGCCTCGATTGACTATCACCGCGGAGATAAGAGTACGTCGGCCGCGAAGCCCTTCGTCGATCCGATCCAGGAGATGAAAGTCGACGGAAATGCAGTCGTCTTCACGCTGGAAGCGCCGAATGCGGACTTCCCGTTCGTGATGACCGACTATCACCTTCCCATCATGCCGGCCAAGGACGGCAAGATCGACCCGACAAGCAGCGACGGCTGCGGACCCTACAAGGTGACGAACTACGAGCCGGGTGTGATCGCCGAACTGGTGCGCAATCCCAACTACTGGAAAGAGGGCCGTGCCCATTTCGACGGCGTCCATCTGCTGACGATCCTCGACCCGGCCGCCCGTCAGTCAGCGCTCCTGACCGGAAACGTCGACGTGATCGATCAGGTTGACCTGAAGACCGTCGCCCTGTTCCAACGCGCGCCGAATGTCACCATTCTGTCAACATCAGGAACACAGCACTATACGTTTGCGATGGACACGCGCGCAGCGCCGTTCAATGACAACAATGTCCGCCAGGCTCTCAAGTACGGCATCAATCGTCAGGAACTCGTCGACAAGATCCTGTTCGGCTACGGTGAAATCGGTAACGATCATCCGATCGGGCGTTCAAACCGGTTCCATGCGAGCGATCTGGAACAGACATCCTATGACCCCGACAAGGCGAAATTCCATCTGAAACAGGCCGGGCTGGATTCCGTTGAAGTGCAACTGTCTGCTGCGGACGCAGCTTATGGCGGTGCTGTCGATGCTGCTGTTCTATATTCCAACAGTGCGGAAGCGGCAGGGATCAAGATCACGCCCGTGCGCGAGCCCAATGATGGCTACTGGTCAGACGTCTGGATGAAGAAACCGTTCAGCGCAGTTTATTGGGGCGGTCGGCCAACGGAAGACTGGATGTTCTCCGTTGCCTATGCGTCCGGTGCACCCTGGAACGATACCTTCTGGGAGAACGAACGTTTCAACGAATTGCTGGTTACGGCACGTTCGGAGCTCGACGAGGAAAAACGCCGCGAGATGTATGGCGAGATGCAAAACATCGTGCGCACCGAAGGCGGTGTGGTCGTGCCGATGTTCGCGAGCTACGTGATGGCGCATTCCAACAAGATCAAGCACCCCGAGCAGGTCGCTGCAAACTGGACTCTCGACGGGTTCAGGGCTGTTGAGCGCTGGTGGTTCGACTGATACCCGGCCAGAGAACGCACTAGCCGGTAGGCATCGCGGCGGCCATTCAGGCCGCCGCAACCTCCTGCAGGAAACGCTCGATACGGTCGGTTACATCGGTCAACTGCCGGGTGGCGGCACCGGTGATGTCTTCAACTTCACGGGCAGACTGACTGGTTTCACCCGATCCTTGTGACAGATCGCCGATGTTTTCCGTAACGCTGCTGGTCTGAGCAGCTGCCTGTGAAACGCCGGAGGATATTTCTGCTGTCGCGGCAGATTGCTGTTCGACCGATGCAGCCATGGCTGCGGCGGTGTCATTGACGTTTTCCATCATGCCCATGATCGAACTGATTGCCTGGACTGCCGCATCCGTCGATGTCTGTATTTCGGAAACCTGGCTGGAAATCTCATCGGTCGCCTTTGCGGTCTGACCGGCAAGCGATTTGACTTCCGAGGCAACGACAGCAAACCCTTTTCCGGCTTCCCCGGCGCGCGCCGCCTCGATAGTCGCATTCAGCGCGAGCAGATTGGTTTGCTCCGCAATGTCCTGAATCAACTGAACAACATTGCCAATCCTTTCTGCTGACGCCGACAGGCCCCTGACCTGATCGTTGGACGTACGTGTTGCCTCGGTTGCGCTTTCGACCCGGTCCAGCGTATCGGTGACCTGCCGGCCGACTTCCTGAACCGAGGCACTCAGCTCTTCTGTCGCCGCGGCGATTGTCTGCACATTGTCGCTGGCCTGGCTTGATGCGGTGCTGACTTCCTCGCTCTTGCCGCTTGTCGTGCGGGCAATACCCGACAAAAGTTCAGCGGTCCGGTCGAGCTGGTGCATGTTGCCGGTCACGGCAGAAAGGGCACCTTCAATATCCTGGCGGAAATCGGCAACAAGGGCATCCACTTTCTGCTGCCGGTCATGAACGTCCTGCTGGCGGGCCGATGTTTCCACTTCCAGGCGAACACGTTCCTTCTCGCGGTCACAGAATGTCGCGACAGCCTTCGCCATTTGTCCGACATCATCCTTGCGGTGCGTGGCCGGAATTGTCTGATCCGTTTCGCCGTCCTTCAATTTCAGCATGGCGGTCGTCAATGCCCTGATGGGACGGACAATGGCATTGGACAGAAGGAGGACGAATGTGATTCCGAGCATCAGCGCCATGGCCAAGGTGACGATAATCTGCGTCCGTGCGGCTCCTGCACCGGCAACTGCGGTTTCACCGGACAACGCGCTGATCGATTCAGCCTCATGCGTCATTGCCGCTGCAGCTTCGGCAAATTCCATTTCGCTCGTGTGCAGCATCAAAGTAGTCGACACGACATTGCCGAAACTGGTCTGAAGCTGGGGCAGGGCCGTTTGCCCTGCGGTCACCAGAGTATTCAGCGGGCCTTCCAGAAGATCGACCTGTGCCTCGTCCGAGCTGTGCTTCAACGCACCTGCGCGAACACCCTCCAGATTTGCCAACAGCGTGGTTGCGTTTTCCAGATGATTGGCAAACGAGGTCGCGGCCGGTTCCGAAGCGGTGTTCAGGTATTCGAAATATGCGCTTCTTAGTCCGAGTACGTTTGCAGCAACGCCTTGCGTATAGTTCGACATCAAAGCCAATTCATTGCTCGCACGTTCGAACTGGCGCAGGTCGCGTGTCAGCTCCCTGATTGGCTGGTCGGCGGCTTCAACGATGGAGACTGCCAGGCTGGTCAGTTCATTGACCGCGGGGTGCAAACCGTTCGTCCAGGCCGCCTCGTCAGCAGGGCCTTCCTTCAACTGCGCTTTCAGGAGTTTTTCAAATGACTTTGAGCTCTTGATCAGTTTCTTGACGCTGGATTTGATCTCGTCTGTTTTGACGGCACGGCGAACGGCCTTTGCATCTTTTCCGAGGGCCTTGATCCGATCCGAAAGGCTTTTTGCAAGGGCCTTGTCCGGATTTCTCGCAAATGTGGAGGCTTCCTGTTCAAGAACGCTGGCAACGACGCGCATGTTGCCGAGGCGGGGAGCAACCTGGGACAGTTTCGTCATCTTGCCTTCATTTGTGATGGCGATCGTCGAGCGATAGGTGGCCAAAGCGTTGTATTCTGCAATGGCATTGTTTGTGGTTTCGGCCAGGCCTTCTGTCAAAGAACCAAGTTTGGCAATAGCTGCGTCACGGTCCTGTCGGTTTTTCGCCAGGGCCTGAAAACTGACCTCAAGGTCGGACACAATGGCGTCAAGTATCGGGGCCGCTTTGTGGTCTGCCTCGGCCAGATGACGACTGTCGTTGTCCAGAGCGGCAATTTCCGAGCGGACGGCACCGGCTGTTTCCTGTGTTCCGGTACGGCTGAATGCCTGAGTGTCCGTGAGCAATTCCGGAACCCTTCCCAGCAATTCGTTTGCCGTTTTCGCTATTGTAACGGAATCCTGCACTTTTGACGCTGCGATCAGGCCACTTGCACCAACGCCGATGGCACAAACCAGCATGACACCGAACCCGACCTGAAGCTGGCGCTTGATGGACCAGTCGAAGAAAAAACGCTGTTTTGCGGCGTTGTCTGCCGCAAGCCCGGGCGCGGCCGGTCTCTTAAATAATCTGGTCCATGACGTTTGGGACGGAAACTTCATCAATTGGCTCCGAAAACTGAATCGCTGGAGCATGTTTGCGGGAAATATTTAAAAAGAACGAAAAAGCGCGGTATATTCTTTGACTTGTTCACCTATTCTGTCGCGACTTTTTTGTTCATTTGATGAAATTAACATAATCGCCCCGGTTTTACTTGAAGTTTCCGGAGGCCGAGGCCGCAAGACTTCCTAAGCCCTAATCTGGTTCGGTTACGTTGGGATTTTCAATGAAGGGATGCAATTTCATCTAAGGCCTGTCGGTATGGCCCAGTGCCTTGTCGGTCCACAGCAGGTCGCGCAGGCGTTGCTTTAAAACCTTTGCCTCCGGAAATCCGCCATCGTCGGTTCTGTCCCAGATTGTCACGCCGTTGCATGAAATGACGAAGGTACCGCCGGTCGCCGGAACCAGTGTCACGGCACCGGTTTCCTCGGAAAAGGTGGAGAGGATCTCCTGGGCCATCCAGGCGGACCGCAACAGCCAATTGCATTGGCGACAATAGGTGATGATGATATGAGGCGCGGGGACGTCGGTCATGGCGTCAGACCTTTTGAAAGAACAACCGAATTACTCCGCTTGTGCCACATTCTGTATCCGATACGCCAGATATCCGAAGGGCTTTTCAAGTCCACCCGGTCCTGTTCGACATTTGCGGCCTCGTCTTGCGCGCAGTCCCGCAAACAGGACTGAGTAACCGCGTTTACCGGCTGGAGACGAACAAGGGGAGCTTCTTTCTGCGCCTGCCCAGAGCCGAGACGGCCGGGATGGTGGATCGTCAAGCCGAAGCCAGGAACATCGAGATTGCGTCCGGTCTCGGTATCGCGCTGGCACCCCTGTTTTGCGATCCGGCAAGCGGTATTCTTGTGACCGGTGCGGTAGAGACGGTCAACCCCGAGGCTGATGATCTGCCGTCAAGATTGGGGGACGCTGTCGGACGGCTGCACGGATCAGGTAAAGTCTTTGCAGGTACGCTCGATGCCGATGCCGTTTTCAACGCGCAGAAGCTGTCCCTGGTGTCCAATTGCCAGGATGAACCGGATATCGGACTGCTGGATACACTGATCCGGGATCTGCGATTGCTCGAAGACGAAACCTGTGCGCTGATGCCGGTTCCGAGCCATGGGGACCTCTCTCCCGGAAACTGTCTTGCCAGCTCCGGAAATCTCTGGTTGATCGATTGGGAATATTCCGCGATGGCCGTACCCGCCTGGGATCTTGCTTATGCCATCCTGGAACATGGTTTTTCAGGACCCCAGGAAGCCGCGTTTCTCAACGCTTATCGGCAGCGTGTCCCGGCACATGTCCCTAGCAGACGACAGCTGGAAATCATGAAGACCAAGTGCGATGCAGTGTCATCGCTCTGGGCGCACGAGCAGCTTTGTAGAGGAAGCGACAAGACGGACTTTCGTTCCTTCGCACGCACGAGGCGCGAGCGGGCGCTCAAGAGGGCTCAGGAAATCATTCGATAACAGCTGGCAGTCTTTGAGGGTCTGCAAGGCACTGTTTGTATTGTTCGTTCATTTGTGCGCGCAAGGCCGGGTCTTCAGGGTCGACTGTCAGCAGTGTCCAGGTCCCGTCGGCTTCCAGGTGGGACAGAGTGCAACTGCAGGCGGCTTCGCAAACACCGGCCTCTCCCACATTGTTCACACAGGCCTTCGTGCAGTTTTGAACAAACGCATCACCAGCACGGTCGACCTGCGGACCCAGCGTTGCCGCAGTCCAGACAAGGCCGTAGAGGATCGGCTGATGCAGCAGATAAACCGGCAGCGAATGCCGTCCCAGAAATCGTGTGGACTTTCCAGCCGATCCGCTAAATGAAAGCCGGGACAACCGGTCCCACATATGGATCCGTCTGAACATTTTCGACAATGCCAGGCCAGCCAGGGTCACTCCTGCCCAGGGCGCCACCGGAACATAATCAACGCTGCCGAATTCCGGCGTACCAAGTCCCGTCCATTGCCAGAGTTCGCCGTTGAAGAAGGATGAACTCGCCCAAGCCGGCAGGGTTATCAGGAAAACGGCACCGGCAAGCGAAACCCAGAAAGGCTGTCTAAGGAAGGGCAGGGCGATCAGGCTGGCTGCGGCAATGCAATGGAGAATTCCGAAGCGGACAAAACTGTTCCCGAAGGTAAAGTAGGTCACCATGGATATTGCGGCAGCAGCAACGATGACGACCACAAGACGGCGCCAGAAGGATCGCCAGCGAACAGCCTTGTGATGAGCCAGGTCCAGGCTGACGCCCGCCAGAAACAGGAAACTGCCGGCAATAGAGGCGGCGAAAGACCGCCAGACAAAACCCTGTGCGACGGGCCAGTCGACAAAACCGAACCAGGAGAGGTCCCAGGAGAAATGGTAGATCGCCATAGTGACGACCGCAATGCCGCGGGCAAGGTCCAGCACCGCCAATCGTTGCGCGGCCATCAATCGGCTTTCTGAATCAGAATGAACTTCATGGTCAGACCGCTAAACGAACGGATCCGTTTCATCAAGTTACGAAGAATTGTGCCCTAGCTGCTGAAAGCGACAATCAGCGTCGTAATGAGCGCGGTGGCGCCGATCATAGCGCCGACAAACGGCCACGGAGATGGGCGATGAGCGGTAAACACATCGCGGTTCGCCGGGTCTTGCAGCATTGCCCTTAACTCCCTAGTCCCACCATGACTGAGGCGAGAGTGCGGCAATTCGAAGCCGGCGAAAAGATCGCAAATGACATCGCGCCATGTTTTCCCAAGAAAAACGCCGATGTGTGGAATTTTCACCGACTCACAGTGTTACGGCTTGACGCAATTAACATATTGAAATAAATGCGATTTATTCGATTTTTCTCAGATTTCCCTCCGAAGTACACCGGCTGGCGTTGTGTCCGATGATGCGTGCGATATGCGCACAATCGCCAAGGGTGAAGCTCAGCGGTATACGCATGTCGAACAAACTTGCAAGAATATGGTCCGTTTTTGGGAGCTCTTGCGGGTCTGTGTATTTCCAGCTGTGATGATTTGATGTGAAGGCGACCGGAGTGTTGTCTCCGAACCATTTCAGCTCAACGCCCATCTCCTTGTTGAGTTCAACAAATCGGAGCATCTTTTCCGGGTCGAGCGTGGGAAAGCGAAACTGTATAGAGCTGCCGACATAGTGCTCCGGATCGGGGCGGCGAGGCAGCTTGATCGCCGGGACTTCCGACAGTCCATCGGCGATGAGGTCGTATCTTTCGTTCCAGCGCTGAACATTTTTGTCCAATGTCTGAAGTTGCGGCAGCAGGATCGCGGCGCGAAGATTGTCCATTCGTCCGGACATGTTGGGTGTTTCCAGCCGGATATCCTCGAATGTTGTCTCGGGAGGGGCCGCACCGTGGCGCCTGTATAGCATATAGGATCCGGAAAGCATGATTGCGCGTGCCATGAACTGCGGATCGTCGGAGGTCAGCAATCCGCCTTCTCCCGAGTTCAGGTGCTTGTAGGTCTGTGTTGAAAAACATCCGGCAAGGCCGAAACTGCCGCTCGCCCGGCCATTCCAGCTGGCACCCATCGTATGCGCACAGTCCTCGACAAGGAGCACGTCGTTGTCCGCAAGAAGCGCAACAAGCGCTTCCATGTCGCACAAATGTCCGCGCATGCTGGACAGCAGCAGCACCTTTGCACCGGTCTCGCTGATTTTTGTCTTCAGGTCATCAAGATCAAGGACAAGGTCTTCGGTGATTTCAACAAACGCCGGTCGCGCTCCGACACTCGCAACCGCGCCCGGTACAGGGGCGAGAGTAAAGCTGTTGGTCAGAACCGTGTCGCCGGGCTCTACCCCGGCGGCGCGCAGGGCGATCGACATCGCGTAGCCGCCCGAGGCGCAGGCCAGACAGAACCGGGTGCCCTGATAGTCCGCAAAGGCACGTTCCAGTTCGGAAGCGGCCCCCAATTCGTCACCGACCGTGTTGTAGCGATGCAAGCGTCCGGTACGCATCACATCGACGGCCGCTGCGATCGCATCGTCCGGTATGGCTTCCTGCTGGGTGAAAACTCCGCGAAACGGTTCCAACGACCTCTCCATTGTCTCGGCAGCATACGTCTGGTCGCATCCTAGTCAGAAACGAACGCGTTTTTGAAGGGATCTGTGGTCTTGAGCTTGCAATTGTCCGCACGCGCCTTGCATGACCGCTACGCGAGCAACTTGCAGTGTGTCTGTACTGCGCAGTCATCAATGCTGCATCGCCAGCTTCCACTGTTGGAACGTCATTCAGTATCGAAACATTCTGTACTGTTGTCGGCGCAGCGAACAAAGCAGCCATCGCGCAGATAAGTAGTTTCGGTCCAGCGACGACGCCTAGGGTCTGTTCGGTCGTTTGCTGCAATGCTCCTCCAAATTGGAGCTTCACGGCTTCATGACCTGATCCCGATAGATGACGTTCACACGATCAAGCAATGAGCCGATACGCGGACGAACCTGCCGTTTTCAACCCTGGTCGCTCCGCATTGTTATCGTGGACCAAGCCAAGTGCATGGTCGACCCGCGGCGAACGCAAGCGGTGTTGAGGACGTGTACACGGACTTGAGTACTGCGCTTGTAATCACTTGATACAGGGAGGAAGCCGGTGAATTGACTGTCATTTGTTCCAGGTTCGTGGCCATTCCCAGTGATTGGCTTTCCAGAAGCTCTGCAAATCAGCCCAGTTGTTGATGACGAACATCTGAGCCGAGGGCCGCCCTGTCCTGCTCTTGACCGGAAGAAACACGACCAGTCGTTCATCGATCCAATCGCCATTTTTCTCGAACGGTTTCCAATGCCCCTTGCCGCGAGCATCCTGCATGGCCGCATGGCCAGCACTGCCTGTTCGACCACCATGGTTTGCCGAGGTAGTGGGACGGTTCGTATACTCGTCTGCGTACTCCCAGACCCGCCGGTTTATGTCGTATTCAAGGACTGCTGAATCCTCGGGATTGCGGACTTTCGGATCGGTATCCATCGAAGCGTAGTGCCCGGGTCCCTTTGCGTGAGGATCTATGCGGGCGGCAATATCCACGTCGGCGGCGATTGGGCCCTGGGTCTTGTTGACGACCATGAACTTCTGTTTTCCGTTGTGTGTGCCGAGATCGACAAGATAATGTCCTTGCATCATCGCCTTGCCGGCTCCGGCATTTTCGTAATCAATATCAGGTATCTTGCGGCCGTCGGTCGGGAGTTCGTACATCGGCAACCTGCGGGTCTGGCCCTGTCCGCCCGGCTGAACATAATTGTCGATCTCCTTGCTGATACCAAGCAGATCCCCGGTGTTGTACGTACCGGCAGGCTTGAGATCGTGCGACCAGTCGCCCTTCTCCAGGCAGACAAAACCGTGAAAGCCATCACTTGATTTCGCCTTGAGCCATGTATGCTTGGAGCCGTGCCAGACCTGAGAGCGGGCGATCTGAGTGCGCGCTTCGGACCCCTCGCGAACGACGATGACCTGAAAGCTGTCGCGTGCGGCATCTGAGTGCGCCTTGACCTCGGCATGGGTCATCTGAACGTTGTTTGGGTCCTTGAGGTGATGCTCACCGCCGTAACCGTGCCGAGTCGCCTTGTTGCGTGCCGCTTTGCTTTGGGCTTCTGCATGCTTGTCTTTGGCCTTCGTGCGCCATTCCTCGGGCGCGATCTCCATAAACGCGGCGCAGAGTTTGCGAACGATCAATCCAAGCGCGTGAATGCCGAGCGCCATCACCAGATCTTGCAACAGCCTGACAAGAATTTCCTTGATCAGCTTGGCGCCGTATTTCAGGTCACGTTCCTCGCGCCTCGGTTCGAGCAAGATCTTGTTCAGTTGACGGAAGTGGGATTCGTATTCGGCAACATCGGCAGCCAGGTTGCCAACTCCCAGAATTGCCTGGACGGCGTAAACAAAAGCGGCACCGCCGAGATATTCCGCACCCACGAAGACCAGAAATATACCCGCCATCGGCAGCAGGATCACCGGATTGGCAAATGCACCGAGATGTTTTTCCAGATCTTCTCGGAGTGCCGGGTCGGTGCACGCGATGTCAATCATCTCCGCGAGACGATCATAGGGCGACATGATGCTGACATCGCGCACGCGCCACCAATAGGTCCGCAACGCATAAAGATTGGGATTTGACGGTTGTTTGCTCCAAAAGGCGTTCCCTTCGAGAGCCGGAGCAGACCCTGAAAGATCGAAGTAATCGAGAATGAGAACGGGATCGTTGCGCCTGCCGAGCAAGGGAACCGTCTTGCCGCGAGTCAGGGATGTGTTCACAGACCCGGTTACAACGGGTTCCTTCAGAAAATCGCGAAGTTCCTGCCAGTTTTCTCGCGCAACCCAGATCTTGTTGTCCCAATCGACAAGCAGAGATGCCTTTGGACCGTGGGGTGATGCATTTGGGAATCGAGTTAGTTGCGCCGGTACTTTTTCCCACTGAAGCCGGACGCGGATCAAGTATCTAGCCACCTGTCACCTCTTCGATCTCGCTCCGCTTGTGCGGTGAAAATGGTCCCCAAAAGTCAACCGCAGACCAAACCTAACCAGTCTGTATTCTACGGATCAGTTTTCTGTTGAGCCGCGCTCCCGCAGTCCGATCAAAGTGTGCTAATCGATATCCGTTTTCAGGCCCTCCTAGCCATTCGAATGAACCTTCAGCATTGCGGTCCGTCAGGCCAATCAAGAAGAAGCTGTTGTCCATAAACTGGCCGGTAACGCTGTTCGCGACCAACCAGTGCGAATTCGGAAATGTCTGTTCGGCAGCAGAAGTCATTGTCGCAAGACAGCCGCCCAAGCCCATAAAGGAAGATGAATTGGCAAGCGCTTCTGCCCGTGCCGCTGTCAATGACGGAATTTCGGTCTTGAGTACAACCTCGAGCACAACAAATTCGTACCAATGATCATTGCCGCCAGATCCAGACGACCATTGGAGGGGTGCAGCTGCAGCCGAGGAAATCATTGCAAGGCTTGCAGCTGCCTTGAACAGAAATCTTTGCATGAGGTGCCCCCCAAAACCATACTTGAAAAAGCTTCAATCCTGCAGAGAACTGAAGCATATTTTTTGGTTAACAAGTTTATGAAGTGAGCGCTTGTTGTATATGTCAATATCGCGTTCAGAAGATTTCCAATATGAAAATCAAAATTCTTTCGAAATAATTTTAGCCATCACGGCTTTGCATGGATTGTTTATTTTTCTCAGATATTTAATGCTTCGGTTTTCGAGATGACATTTGCGTTATTTTCAAATTGAAAAACTACAATTTCGGCTGCTTCGACCAGATTTTGATCGGTTGGGAGAGGGCGGAGGGTGACTCGATGTAAGACTTGATCAGGCGGTCGATGGCGCGGCGTGTCACAATGTTGTGCTCCTCGGAGTACCCAAGAGAAGCAACCATTTTCCAATGTCCGTACATTATGCTGACGAACAAAAAAGACAGCTCAGATGCAGATTGCTGGCTAAGCTCAGGGTATTGGACAACAAACTCGTGGCCAAGTACTTGACCCAAAAGACCATACTGATCGGCGAGCGCAGTGCGGATTGAATTTGACCTGGCCGCCAAAGCCATCATCGCATCATAGACCTGGTCGTCACGCGGCTTGGGGTTATCCGACAGCAAGTCGAAGTAGAAATCGAGGAAAACCGTAATTCTCTCGGGACCATCAAGCGCACTTGCTGCAGCTATCAATGGCTCGCTGTAAAGTCGTGCAAGATGGTCACATACCGCGATCATCAATGCTTCATGGTCGGGAAAATAGTGGCGAACCAATTGTCGGGACATTCCGGACTTACTGGCAACAAGATCGAATGACAGCTCCCCGAGCCCATGAGACTTGAGAGCGTCAAACGCTCCCTGAATTGCTTGTGCACGCCTGTCCGGCAATTCATTTTCAGTTGGCGCCATGCCGCGATACCCAGGTTGTTGAAATAGAGATAGTTTTACAGGAACCCTTTTTGAGAATTTGCCTTCCTGTCCTGTATTTTTCAAGTATCGGTCGGGATTGATCATGAGCATCTTCGAGAAGTCGCGGCTTGGCGAATTCCAGAAGAAATTGGGCGCGTTAAACAACATTGTTGCCAACTAAATTGCGTTCTCTGCATTTGAGGATCGAACTCCAAGCAACCCATCGCAGTGGCACTCTGAAAGATTATGCGCTCTCATATAGGTCGTTCGCGGCTTCATGACCTGATCCCGATAGCTGACGTTCGTTGCAACCAGAATGAATGGCCAAGATCCGGACAAGCCCGCTGCAGGTCGCCTTGTGTTTACGGGGTCGCCAGCATTGGCAGGATCACACCCCACCGCGTTTCCTGCGGTGGCGCGCACGGTTTGAATCCGAGCTTCTTGTAGACGGCTATTGCCCGTTTGTTGTCCGGATGCGGATCCGTCGCGATCACAGGTGCACCCTCATCGAAGAGATTTTGCATCCTGATGCCGATAAACCCTGATCCATGGCCTATTCCGATCATCTCCGGATCTCCAATAAATTGATCGATGCCCCGCGAGCCTTGGGGAAGGTCGGCAAAATGGTGATCGTCCCATCCGTGCACGGAGTAGTCCTGCATGAACGCAAAAGGCCGTTCGCTTGTTGAGACGATCCAGCGCGCCACACGCGGATCCGCCAAATCCGCTTCGTCATACGGCTCGTCGGAACTCCACCACTTCAGGACGTGGGGGTTTGATTGCCACGCCTCAAGCAAAGCGAGGTCATCCAGGGTTGCTCTGTGAAAACTGTAGTGATTGGCCACGTTCATTCGACCACACTATCAGATCGTCTGCTTGAAGGTTTGTGCCCAGCTCAGGCTGTGTAGCCGTCGTCGAAACAGACCCCAAACTCTTCGTTCAGCACTCTGAGGCCGCATCTCAATGGCCGGTCTTCGTTATGGCTGTGATGCATTCACAGGACCGGAGGAAGCAGACGAATGTTGCTGAAAGTGTCAGGGCTGCCTGAGCGGACGAAGCAGTCATCCAGCAATGAAAGTTCAGGTTCGCTTGAACCAAAGCAAGTTGACTTTCTGATTATCGCCAAACGCGCAAAAGCGGGGATCTCCAGACCTTCATTGTGACAGGCCTGCCATGCGCAAGGCGGCAAAAATTTGCTCACGATCTTCCTGATGCCTAAACGAATTGATTGATTGAGCGTCGCCCAGCTTCGATCCTGCGTTATTGTTGAGCCAGGATTGTGCTTCCGCCCTTGCCTCTTCGATCTGCTGCAATCCAACGAGGTTCAGGATCCTGTAAATCTGCGTTACTGACGTGGTACCTTCGATACTGTCAAAGAGCTTCAGGCCATCATCGAAACGACCGGTGAGATAGTAGGCGAGGGCGAGATAGATCTTGAATATGTCAGGTGCATAGCGGTTCGTGGAAAATGCCTTCTCAAGCAGAACCACGGCTGTGTCGTGTTCTCCATTCCAAAGTTTCGCCAGGCCAAGCGCCATCATCATATCGCTATTGTATGGGTTCAGTTCATAGGCCCGTTCCGCGTGTGCAACACCTTGAGCATGGTCGCCATCGAAAATGCACAACCGGCTGACGAGCCGATGAATATGAGCAGAGCGTGGATACCGACGCATGAGATCACGCATTTCGCGCAAGGAAAATTCCAGTGCATCTTCACGGCCAAGGGGCCAGCCTCCCGACAACTCGCTTGCATAGGTCCAGCACAGACAGAGTTTTGGGAACATCCCATTCGGGTCGGATTGAACCAGCTTTTCGAAGAACGCTCTGGCATTCGCGCAATCTTTTGGGTTTCCCCGATGAAGCAATTGAAGACCGCGTATCATCTGTTCATGCGGATCGAGCGCGGCATCCGGTTTTGCCAGGATCGCCTTGGCCCACTCTTCACCAACTGCATCGCTCATTGTGGATGCAACGAAGGCGGTTATGTCATCCTGAAGTTCGAATGCATCCTCAAATTCGCGGTTGATCGTATCCGACCAGACACGGCTGCCACTTGCAACATCAATGAGTTGAACACCGACGCGAACTTTTTGTCCCGAAATCTGAACCGAACCTTCAAGCACGTACTCAACGCCCAGCTGACGTCCAGCGTCGAGTGTACCCAGGTTCGAGATCTTGTGAGTCGCGCTCCCGGGATCAATAATCTTGAACTCCTCGAAATGCGCCAGAGCCGCAGCCAGAGTTTCGGTCAACCCGGACGCGAGACTCGCTGCGTCGCCACCCGAGCCCAGATGGCGAAAAGGGGAAACCAAAACCGTCGCGACTTTCCAGGATGTTTGGGCGTCATCGGCCGGTCGACTTGCCAGCGTGTCTGGGGAATTGGGTTCATCAGACGCCAACCGAAAAACCCGAACGGGTTCTGATATGTTCTTGAGCGTCTTCTCACCCAGGTCCTGGAAAGTCGCGCTGACCTTCCCGCCGGATTGACGGAACACGTCTTCTGAAACAAGTATCTCGCCCGGATTTGCTACAGACTCTAGTCGGGCCGCAAGATTGACACCTTCACCATAGATATCATCGTCCTCAACGATCACGTCACCAAGGTTTACACCGATGCGAAAAGTGATCTGTGCATCTGATGCTTTCTGCCACTCCATTGCGCATTCGACAGCCGAGACAATACTTTGAAACTGGACAATGTATCCATCGCCCATTCGCTTGACGATCCGTCCGAAATGCTCTTCGACGGCGGGTTCTACAACGTTTCTCTCAAAATCCTTCAGACGGTTCAGAGTGCCGACTTCGTCTTGCTCCATCATCCGGGAATAGCCGACCACATCTGCAGCAACTATTGCAGCAAGGCGCCGCTCTGGTCTGGTTTTCGTCATCAAAGATGATTATGCAGGATTGCGACGGAAGTCTAGGTAACGATCTCATTTCCGCGCTTACGCTCTATCCGGTGTTCTCTATTTCTTATTGAAAATTTTTTTCATTTTTGATGAATCTGATGCTCCTGATATTGAGAAAATATCTCTTTTGCGGTATTTTTTAAGAATGTTGTAAATTTTTTTCACAAATAGCTGGCGATGGCTCCATCGGATTTATTGGCTTGTTGCGGCAAATCCCGCGGCAGAAGAGGTCAATTGACCGTTTTGATGTCCCAGACGAACAAGTGACTTAGCGTTCGTTTTCAAAGAGAGCTTCAGCTGAATGCAGCGAGGCCGTGCGGCAGGAGAATGACCAATGTCGAGAAGGATCAAAGTAGCGGCAGCGCAGTTGGGCGGCGTTACGAACGCCATGAGCATTGACAATAAAGCGAGTAGAAAAATGGTCCTGGACCGGATGGTCGCGCTGTTGAACGACGCCGCCGACCGAGGTTGCGATCTTGTCGTGTTTCCGGAGTTCGCACTGATACCTGTTTTTGTGCGCTTTCATGTCGCCCGGTTGGAGCAGTTTGACCACTTTTACGAACAAAGTATGCCATCTGAAAACACCCAGCGACTGTTCGATACTGCCCGTGAAAGGGGTATTGGTTTCAGTCTTGGATACGCCGAACTTGTAGAGGAAGAGGGCCGTATCCGACGGTTCAATACGATGATCCTGGTTGACCGATCCGGGGACATCACACTGAAGTATCGCAAGGTGCATCTGCCCGGGAGCGCAGCGCCTGTTTCAGATGATCCCTTTCAAAACCTGGAGAAGTACTATTTCGAGGTTGGGAACCTCGGTTTCCCGGTTGCAGAGTTCAACTCCTGCAAGATTGGCATTTGCATATGCAACGATCGCCGATGGCCGGAAACATATCGAATGCTGCGCCTCAAGGGAGCCGAATTAATCCTGCTCGGCTACTCGTCTCCCGTGCATAATCCCCGCGAAGACCAGTCTCCCGAATTGCGAAATTTTCACAATCTTCTGTGCATGCAGTCGGGCGCATATCAAAACAGTTGTTTCGTCGTGGGCGCAGCAAAGGCGGGCATCGAGGATGGCGTGGAATTGATTGCGGGGAGCAGCATTATCAACCCTTATGGCGAAATACTTGCAATCGCCAAAAGCTCCGATGACGAGTTGATTGTGGCGGAATGCGATATGGCGGAATGTGAACCGGGCCGGAAGGAGGAATTCAATTTCAACACGACCAGACGCCCGGAATTGTATGGAGCGCTCGTGGAGCCGCATTGATGAACAAGTGTTCCCTGAGGATCAATCTGAAACCAAATTGACAGGTGAACCACGAGAGACTGCAGAGCGTTGACACGAGATGCGAATGACAGTCGAGCCGGATGGCTGAAAAACCCGTGCTCGCAAGACCGTTCTCCCTGACTAACTGGCTTACAATGACCGGCAGACTTGCATTCGAGAGTGTCCGGCGCATCCTGAATTGTCCAGGTCCAAACCATTCGCGGCAGCGGCATCATGTCTGGCGATCGGTCATCCGGATCAAGCGCTGCCGGCACATTGCGACCTGCAGCGAGGCGCGCGCTGCCGGTTTCCCGGCATTTCTCGAAGACGCGGCGATGCTGCAAGGCTACGTAACTTTGGGTCCACGGTCTCGTCAGAGATCCAGCGCGTCCAGGCCAGCTTCCAGGTAGTCGGCCAGCAGAGGCATGCCGAGAAGGTATTTTGCGGTGGAGCCGACCGCGCGCTCCCGGGCTTCGTTTACGACCTGGTAGAAATCTTCGGCGTCAAAATCACCCCGACCGATCCAGGTGATGGCAACCAGTTCTGCAGCCTCGTCGACATTGAAGTCCTCGATCAGCTCGCGCAATTCCTCATTGGAAAGATCGTCGCTTTCCTCCTCGGCAAGCCCGTCGTGGTTATGGCCTTCTTCCAGGGTGTCCGCATCAAACTCCACATCACCGTCGTGACCGTCCTCGAACGTGTCCTTCATGGCCGATGCAGCGGCGCGCGCCTTCTGGACGAGCATGCGGATCGTGTCAGTTGAAAGTGTGAGGTTGATGTCCATGGCTGCCTCCGACAAACCTGTCTTCTCTTTATCGATCCACTTTTCATCATTGGCAATGGTCATGACGCGCTTTCCTCGTTCCCCGGTTCCCAGGTCGTCTGGAGTTTCCCCTGGGTTATCCACGTAAGCTTGTAAAATTTAACTTCCGGCCAGTTAAAATGCCCGCATTTCCAACTCATATCGGTCGATGGTCTTGCGAACCTATTGCTCCATTGCTTTACTTGCCCGACGAAATGATGCCTGTCCTTGACCCGGATCAACGCGTGGGCGGCGATCGTGCTCGCAAGGAGCGCCGCCGAGGAACCGCGGACGGATCGGGACGTGCAGGGCAGGTTACGGGTTTCCGGGGCGGACCGGGCACTCAGGTCCGGCAACCAGGCGTGAGCTTGGTGCCGGACCTTTGTTTTCAGCTGTTCAGCCTTCGTTGAAGCGCGGAGTTCTTTTCTCAAGAAACGCAGACATGCCTTCGCGCTGGGCCGGCAGGCCATGCAACGCATGATAAGTCTGCCGCTCGTATCGTATTCCCATGTCCAGTGTGCTGTTCTCGGCCATGTTTACGCAGGCGCGAGCCATCTGAACGATATCTCGGGGGAACTCTGCAATGGATCTTGCGACCTCGTTGACCTCGGTTTCCAGATTATCGCGTGGAATGACGCGACTGACCAATCCGATGCGCAGGGCTTCGGCGGCATCAATCATCCTTCCGGTCAGGATCATGTCCATCGCCATAGTCCTGCCGACCAGCTTCGTTAGTCGCTGGGTGCCACCGATCCCCGGAATACAGCCGATCTTGATTTCCGGCTGACCGAACCTGGCGTTTTCGGATGCCAGGATGACGTCGCACATCATGGCTAGTTCGCAACCGCCTCCAAGGGCGTAGCCGTCGATGACGGCTATCTTGGGCAGACGCAACGCCGCGAACCTGTCCCAGCCGGAGAAGAAGTCGCTTGCCTGCATGGAGGCGTAATCCTGGGCAGCCAGCTCTGCTATGTCGGCACCTGCAGCAAAGGCGCGTTCGTTTCCGCTGAGCACGAGGCAACCGACCTTCTTGTCGGCTTCGAACGCGGCGGCTGCCTCCAGCACTTCTTCCATGACCTGCGTATTGAGTGCGTTCAGCTGTCTGGGCCGGTTGAGGCGGATTGTTGCGACCCGATCCCTGATGCCGGTTTCGATTGTCTCAAACATGTCAGCTGTCCCAGATTGCGCCATAGGCGGGAATACCGAGCGATTCCATGTCGTAAACCACCTTTCGGGTCAGCTTTTGGTTTGAAATCACGATGACCGCCTCGGCGCCGCTTTCCCGCACTGCCTGCAGGGCCAGCGCCGACAGGTCCGGCTTGCCTTGAGCATCAGTGTCCCAGATCAGCGGCTTTTCCGTATGGGATTCGATTTCATCAATCAGATCGTCGCCATAGGTCTTGCGCGGCGAGCGTGTCGACCAGATAAGCCTGTTGGGGACCTTGCGCTTCAGCAGATGCGGCAGGATCGGGCCTATTCCGGAACCGGTCCCGACGTAGACCACCTTCGTGAACAGGTCCTCGATCCTGGCAACACCGCTCGTTGTTATGCCCTTGACCCAGACTTTCTCGGGCGGGTTGTCGATAAACGCTCCAGTCCAGTCTCCGGCGCGGGAAATGGCCAACCGGTAGCCGGGTTCGTTCGGCGCGGGAATATTTGCGAACGAGTGGTACTCACCGAAAGGGGTGTGGCTGATCGCGTTTGAGCTGCCGGCAAACGGAGTATCTCCGTAGTTGAACCGAGCGAGCACGACATGATCTGAAGGCTTGACGATTTCCACGCGCACCCGTTTCAGGGTCAGCCAGGGCGAAGCGATGGAAAGCGTGATGATGCACAGCATCCAGAAAGAAGGAGTGCCTGTCAGCGCGACACCCATATCGCCTGAGATGGAGACCGTCTGAGCCCAGAAGAGGGCGAGCACCGTCCAACCGACAAACCGGTGAATTTTTTCAAAGGCGTTGTGAAACCGCGTTCGGAACCGGCTCATGGCGGTGACGATCATCAGGCTCATCAAGGTTACCATCAAACCGCTCAGGCCAAGTGTCACGTTCGAGATCTGCAGGGATCCGGACAACCTGTCTGCCACCATGGCGTAGAGCAGAAACGCGAACCACAGCGTTCCGGCGACGGTGCCACCATAGTGAAACCCGCCGAAGTGAAACACCTTTCCGGCACCCCACCTGATCCAAAGCGGCCAGGTGACCGGAATGCGTGTTGCCAGCCAGAACAGCGCATTGATCACCCGTTGCTGGCGGATGAGAATGCCGAGCGAGAGGTTGATCAGCGCCATGTCGGCGATCGCGTCCAGGCGGAAGGCCTGACCGTCAAACCAATGTCCGTTGCGGATGCCTGCGACCAGGGTTGCCAGATTGATGACGGCGACAAGAACATAAAGCCGTCTGTATTCCATGATCGCGGGATGCCGGGTCATGCGTCGCCAGTTCGGTGCGGCGTAGTCGAGATTTGTCGTGTGTGTAGTCATCAGTTCAGCTCCACACCTTCGCTTGCGATATGGTCTTCGGCGAGCTTGTGAAGCTGGCGCTTGTCCAGCTTGCCGCGAGGCGTCCGGGGCAGTTCCGGCAGCGAGAGGACAACGGTCGGCATACAGTAATAGGGCAGGCGATCGTTGACCTGCTGCCTGGCTTTCTCGGGACACGCACTTGCAGGTGAAATGAAACTCACCAGGTTGCGGTCATCGAGTTTCAGGGTGACGGCACGAATGCAGCAATCGGTGCTCTCAAGTGCACTGGAAACGCCGTCGAGTTCGACCCGAAATCCGCGGATCTTGACGAGGTCATCGACCCGTCCGAAATGTTCCAGTTCGCCGTCTTCGGTCCAGCGGCCAAGGTCGCGCGTGCGAAACATCATGTGACCGGGGCGGAAAGGGTCCGGCCGGTAACGCTCATCGGTCAACTTCGGATTGGCGAGATAACCGGCTGTGACACAATCACCGCCTGCCCACATCTCCCCCTTCTCGCCAATCGGCATCGGGCGCAGGTCCTCGTCCAGAATGTAGACCGTGTTGTTCGGCGTTGGACGACCAATGGACAGCACTTTCTTTTCGACAAAATGGGGTTCTGCAGTGTTGATGATTGTCGTCTCTGTCGGCCCGCAGGAATTGTAGAATGTGCAAAATGTCGACCAGGTGTCGGCAAGGGACCGGGGGCAAGGTTCGCCCGCGACTGCCGCCGCCTTGACCTCCTTGCAGCGGTCATGATCGAGCGAGGACAGGATTGACGGTGTCGCGATCAGAACGTCGACCTTTTCTGCCGTCTCCTGAATGGACTTGCCGCGAATTACCAGGGTCGCCCCGTTGGACAATGCGCCCAGGATTTCCCAGGCCGCCATGTCGAACGCGATGGACAGGATCTGTCCGACCTTGAGACCGGGCCGCATACCCAGATCTCCGGGGGAGGTCAGAAGGATATTGGCCAGGTTTCGGTGTGTTACCTGAACACCGTTGGGTACGCCGGTCGTGCCCGATGTGAACAGGATCATCGTCAGGTCGTCCGGTTCAGCCCGGTGCGAAATGAGATCCGGCGCGCTTGAAGAAAGCGCTTCGTCATTCACCAGCCTGTCAATTTCGACCAGCACCTGATGTGCTTCGACCGGAACCTGGTCTGCCACGTCGCTGAGTGTGAGAATGACCTTTGCCCCGGTAACATTCGCGATATGACGCAAGCCCTTTTTAGGCGCAACGCCGACGTGCTGCGGCACGTAGGCAGCTCCCAGTTTCAGCGTCGCAACAATGCCCACCACCATTTCCAGTGAGCGTTGCAGATAAAGGCAGACAGCGTCGCCGCGTTTGACGCCATTGCGTTTCAAGAATCCGGCGAGCCGGTTTGATGCCTCATCAAGTTCCCGGTAGCTCATCGTCTGGCCGGTGCATTCAACGGCGATCGCATCTGGTTGCGAGCGCATCCAGTGGCGCAAGGCGGCGGCAATCGTGGCATGGCGCGGGCGAACCGTTTCGCCCCAACCGAATCCCCTGAATTTCCGCCGATCCGCCGGCGTCAGGCACACAAGAGGGTCAGCAAGAAATTGCGGAGCGACGGGGTCAATCGCTTGAGACCCATTCAACGTGTGAAGTGAAAATTCCGGCATGGCACCCTCCCTTATCAATGATGCGTGATCATTAATAATGGGAAATATTCCCATTTTATGTCACGATATTTAAACTCCCCGTCACGAAAATGTTGAACACCGAAATGCAAGAACTTCTGGAAAGAGTGCTAAATACCTGTTGTGACCAACTGTATGGATTAATATGTCGACCGGACCAAAGGACCCGTTTGAGACCGCGCTTGCCGATCTGCTAATACCGCTTGCAAAAGCGATGGTCGCGCGTGGCGTGACAATTGGCACGGCAACCGAGGCCTTGAAAAAGGCTCTGGTAACAGCGGCTGAAGACACTTCCGACCCTTCTCCAAATGATAGCAAGGTCAGCGCCTTGACCGGACTTCACCGCAAGGATGTCAAACGCTTGCGCAGTGAAGACGATGATGCACCCGAGCGGCGTAGCTGCAGTGCAGCTTCGCTTGTTGTCGGTTACTGGTCGACAGCACCGCAATACCTGAACAAGGACAACCAGCCAAAGGATCTGCTCCGGAAAGGATCAGACAGCGATCCGGGGTTTGATGACCTTGTCCGGCAGGCCCGCATCGACATGGCGCCGGGAACCGTCTTGAAAACGCTTCTGGATCAAAAGCTCGTTGCCAAGCTGAAAGACGGCAGCCTTCGTTTGCTTGGTGATGCCTTCGTACCGACAGCCGGCAGCGCGGAGCAGGTGGCCGCGTATCGGGCAACTCTGTCAGCGCATCTGGCTGCCGCGACGCACAACCTGATTGCGGGTCAGGAAACGCAACGGCATTTCGATCGTGCCGTACGATATTCACATTTGTCTGCTGCATCTGTTGAAGAGTTGCGCGCCCTGTCGGCAGACAAGGCGCAGCAACTGCTTCAGGACATCAACTCCAGGGCGCGCCATTTGCAAGACAAGGACCAGGACAGCAATCAGAATGGCCGGTTTGTCGCCGGTGCCTATATCCTGCCGACAATCCCGAAAGACAAGGAAGGGTGACAGTGCTCCTCCGTTTCATCGCAGCAGCAGCAGTGCTTTTCAGCGTCGGCCAGACATTTGCCCAGGACAGCGAAGAGCGCGAAGGGGGTATTGTCGGCACGGGCATTGTTGGAGTGATCACCGAGCTTGGCAGCATCTATGTCAACGGGCAGAAGATCGAGATCACGAACGATTTGCAGGTGACAGGTTCCGTTCCCGGCATTGCCGCTGGTGAACTGAAACCCGGTCTCACGGTCGCAGTTGTCGTTCGCCTTGAAGGCAACATCTGGCGCGCCGAGCATATCCGGCAGGTGCTGCCCCTGGTCGGGCCGGTGGAGGCAATAGGTGACGGGATGCTGACCGTCCTTGGAACACAGGTCGATCTGGGAGCATTGCCACTGAATGCGACCATTGGCGATTGGGTCGCCGTCAGCGGATTGTGGAAATCGGAACGCGTTTCTGCGTCTTCGATAGACCTGCTGCCGGATTGGCAGGGACCGGCGGAGGTCAGCGGAACGTATTTCCGGCCGGCAACCGGTCAGCCGGACAGAATTGGGCGGACCGAGATCTCCGGGATCAGTCCCAGACATCTCTCGTCCGGCGACTTTGCCCGCATTACAGGCTCTCCGGTTCCCGGTGGCATTGAAGCAGAACGTTTGGAGAGCGGGGTTTTCGATGCTCAGGTGGGTATCGTTCAGGTCGAAGGCTTTTATTCAGAACCCAAGCCTGACGGTCTATACACCGTGCTTGGATCGGGTTTGATCGCATTTACCGACCGGCCCGGGATGATCGACCTGGCGTCCAGAACAATTCAATGCGGAATCGACGGCAAACTGGGCGAATTTTCTTCAAGTACATTGTCGCCCGAGGAGATCGAAGCTGTCCGGACAAAGCTGGAGTGTTTGTAGTCGCGGTTCGGGAGCGGGTCGGAGCACTTCCGTTTTTCAGGTGTTTAGTGTTCCGGTCAGCAGGCGATCAAGTGTTTCATAGCAACCCGGATCCCGCATCTGGCTGACATTGAACCGCATAAAGGATCCCATGTTCTGCGTGACGCTGAAGACGTTGCCTGGAGCAAGAACGAGGCCTTGCTGCAAGGCAGCGCGGGCAAGCTCCGTGGCATCATGCTGACCCGGCAGTTCGCACCACAGCAGGAAACCGCCGCGAGGCTCGATCCAGGGCGAAAAACCGAGTTCTCCCAGTCGTTTGATTGCATCACCGCGACAGGCAACGAGTCTTGTTTTCAGTGCATCCAGGTGTTTGCGGTATCCGCCATCAGTAAGGACGGAATAAAGCAGGCTGGCGACCATCGGACTGGGACCGCTGAAATTTGTTGCCACCTGCAGGTCGGTCAGTGCCTCGATCCAGTCAGGCCGCGCGGTGATGTAGCCACACCGGAACGAGGCTGACAGCGTTTTGGAGAAGCTGCCGACCCGCAGCACCCGCTCCAGGCCGTCGAGCGATGCCAGGCGCGGCGAAACATCGGGTTCGAAATCCGAGAAGATATCGTCTTCGACGATCACCAGATCGTGGATTTCGGCGAGGGTCAGAAGCCGATGCGCGGTTGGTGCGGACATCGTCGCACCGGTCGGATTGTGAAGTGCCGAGTTGGTAAGATAAAGGCGTGGGCGGTGCTCAGTCAGAGCTGCCTCGAATTTTGCCAGGTCTGGCCCCAGTGCGGTGTAAGGAACACTTTTTATGGCGACCTGGTGCGCTCGAAGGAGAGCCTGAAAATTGAAGTAGCAGGGATCGTCCACCAGTACCGTGTCGCCGGGTTTCAGGAGCATCCGGCAGACCAGGTCCAGTGCCTGAGACCCGGAACCCGTCAACAGGACCTGATCCGGATCTGCCGCCAGACCCTGGTCGTGCAATCGACGGGACAGGAAACGGCGCAATCCGGTTTCGCCCTTGGCGCTTCCATAGTTGGTCAACAAGTCGATACGAGCGCTTGACATCGAGCGCATTGCCTTGCGCAAGGAAGAAACCGGCATCCAGTCCGCAGGCAGCCAGCCGCAGCCCGGCTTCTGTTTTTCCTCTCCGGTGTCGATGGATTGGCGGGCGACCCAGAGCGGGTCGACTTCCCGCTCCAGCTGGGGACCTGTTTCGGCAACGGCAAATGGTTGAGGCTTGTCGGCGACAAAAAAGCCGGCACCCCGACGGGCTTCTATCACACCATCGGCGACAAGAAGGTCGTAGGCCTCCACAACGGTTGAAGGTGAAATGCCAAGTCTCGCAGCGCAGCTCCGAATGGAAGGCACCTTGTCGCCGGCAACAAGTGCGCGGGAGGTTATCCGGCGTCCGATGTCGTCCATCACCAGTGCACGCCGTCCGGCTTTCATCTTCATGGACTCCTCTGTATGGGCATAACATGCAATACAATTTGTCAATATTGTACTGTTTTGTGTCTGTCGCTGTCACGCCCCACGGAATAGGAAAGTGAAAAAATCAGAGGACAGAATGACCAATTCGTTTTCCGGCTGGGGCAGCGGCTTTGTGGGCGTACTTATTTTCAGCGGTTCGCTGCCCGCGACACGTGTTGCCGTCGGATCGCTCGATCCGATGTTTCTGACGTCGGTACGCGCTGTGCTCGCCGCTCTGCTTGGCGGTGCGATCCTTCTGGTCCTGCGGCAGTCAAAACCGGACCGCGCCGATCTTCCGTCGCTGATCATTGTCGCAGCCGGGGTCGTGATCGGCTTTCCACTCTTGACGGCCTCGGCGCTTCAGCACATCACGGCGGCTCACTCGGTTGTCTTTATCGGATTGTTGCCGCTGGCGACGGGAGCCTTCGGGGTCCTGCGCGGCGACAAACGGCCCAGGCCCCTGTTCTGGCTGTTTTCGGTTCTCGGCAGCTTGGCGGTTGTCGGTTTCGCCCTGAACCAGAATGCAGACGTCTCGCTCCTCGGCGATGCCCTGATGCTCGCGGCCGTTGTCGTTTGCGGGCTCGGCTATGCGGAAGGCGCAATGCTGTCTCGACGGCTTGGGGGGTGGCAGGTAATCTGCTGGGCCCTGGTCCTGGCTCTGCCGCTGATGGCGGCACTGGCACTTGTCTTCCGGCCGGAGACCTTGACCGGATTGCCGGTAACTGTCTGGATCAGCGTCGGATACGTATCCATGTTTTCCATGCTGATCGGCTTTTTTTTCTGGTATCGGGGTCTCGCTCTCGGGGGCACGGCAGGGGTCGGGCAACTGCAACTCCTGCAACCATTCTTCGGCCTGATCCTGTCCGCGCTGTTGCTGTCGGAGCCGACGCCGCCACTGATGATTGCAGTGACGGTGTTCGTTGTCCTTTGCGTCGCCGGGGCAAAACGTTATGCCTGAGACAATCGGAACGACCCGCGTCAGACCATGAGACGCCCAGGGGATGTCAAGCTGCCTTGGCCCTGCTGCGGCAGTAGCAGGAGGCGTGGATCGGAACAGTCGCGCGTGCAGCGGCCTTGTCCAGAAGCAGTTTGACATGCCGGGCCTCTGTCAGCTCGCCACGCCGGACCAGGCACTCGTGAAGGCCATGAAGGCTCCAGATGTTTTGAGGATGCTGACAGGCCCTGGCCAGCGTATCGTCCAGCCCGAGGTCGGCGCGGTAAACCGCTTCCGCTTCCTCAAAACGGTTGTCCTCCAGCAGCAAGGCGCCGAGTGCGTGGCGCGTGGGCTGCATCCAGCCCCAGGGCTCGTCATAGAGGAGACCGTCATCGAGTTCGACTGAACGCCGCAGGTGGTTCAGGCCCTCATCCCTCTGCCCGGATTTGAAAGCGAGTTCACCGTCCATCATCGCTTCGCCGATCGCCAGCACATCGTCGGCGGTATTGTTGAAAACCATCCGGCTTTCAGGCACCGCCTTGCGCGCGGCAACTGCAAGTTCCCGCTCTTCTGCCGCGTCTTTCAGACGACCGAGATTTGCCAGAGCGACCGCGCGTGCCTGATGGATGGCTGCCGTCGTGTAACTGTAGAGTTCCCTGTCTTGCGGGAACATTTCGTTCAAAATCTCGCGCCACTGGCCGAAGCGAACCATGACGTGAATTTTCTTGCCGTAAAAGGACTCGAACAAATCCGGAAAAAATCGCACGACTTCGTCAGGCAACATGCGCATCAGTTCTTCCGATGCCGCCAAGGCTCGTTCAGGTTGCCCCAGGAACATCGCGCCATAGGCTTCAAAGTGCACATTGTGGATGCGGTAAAGCGTGTAGAAATTCTGCGAACCGGCAAAATTCTCGTATTTTCGGTCAACCTGCGCGGCCCTGTGATTTCGCCAGACCACATTCTGATAATCGCCGCACAGGACGTCGATATGCGTTGCCATGTGGCAAAGGTGACCACTCTCGGGCACCAGATCCACCAGCCGATCGCCGTGCTTCAGAGCCTTTTCCGGTGTCGGCGACATCTCCATGAGATGGATATACATGTGGAGAAGGCCAGGGTGTTCCCAGGCGTCGGCGCGTTCGTTGAAAACCGTTTCCAGCGCGGTCTGGGCCTCCAGGGTTGACGCACCCTCCGCAGGCCGCCCGTTCGGCAAGTCCCAGAGCTGCCAGGGCGAGCGGTTCATCAGGGCTTCGGCGAATATCGTCACGATATCCAGATCGTCCCCGTGCGCAGCATGTACCTGACGCATTGCGTCTGCAAACGCGTCGTGCCAAGGGAGATAGTCCTCTACAGAAGGGTCATCCGGAAAACGCTTTCCGATCGCTTCGAGAAGGGCAATTTCAACCGGTTGCAGTTTTGTTGCAAGGCTCAGGCCGGTCTCGACGGTCTCCTTGGCCTTTTTCAGCATCGAGATACGTTCTTCGGGCTCAAAGAACTCCCAGGGCTTGTTGTAGTTCGGGCCAATCGCATAGGCGAGACCCCAATAGGCCATGCCGCAATCGGGGTCACTTTCAATGGCCTTTTCAAAACAGCCGGCTGCAGCTTCATGATTATAGCCGTAAAGCCAGACCAGCCCCTGGTCGAAGTGATCTTTTGCTTCTTGCGATTTCGTCGTGATCTTCCGCGAATAGGTTCCCAGGTCGAATTTCATGTCGTCGCCTCCCAATGCTGCCTGCCGCCGGCCTGCAGCCTCCGGGCGGTGGAAGGCAAGGCGGTTCGCAATTGTGTCAGACAATTCAGACGCATGGGTAACGCGGCGTCAAGTTACCGTTTTCAGTCGACACGCCAGGCAAAGGGCAGGCAAGCACAGAATCGTCAGCGAGCTTGAATGCCTGCAGACATGAAATCGATGACTGCCAGTCGTTGGTGTACCGTCGCACCCAATCGTCCGGCGAACACTGTTTTGCAAATAGATCGCGGAGTGAATTGTTGTCCAGCCCAGGGCCGGAAACGACCGGAAACCCCGAACTTCGTGCAGGGCGGGCTTCACTCGTATCGATATTGAGTCCATTCGCCAATATTTTGTTCATCTCGCTGATAAATATGGAATAATTCTAAACTTGAGTATTTTATTCAAATTTTAAATTCTTGTGATTGACAACGTTTGGGTTGGGAAATATCTGGATGCAAACAACCCAGCAGGCTCGCCAGGCAAACACATATTCATCATGCTCGGGAGCCTCAAATGGCACGACTTATTTCACGCGTTAACAACGGCATTCTGGTTGGGGACCAGCGACACGACCAGTTGTTGCTTTTGCAGGATCTGGACGGCGACGGCACCGCGTCCGGTGCCGGTGAGACCTCCGTCTTCTTCGACGAGACCAATGCCTCGGGCCTCTCGCTTCCGACCAATAACGTCTTCACCGTCCATCAAGCTGCCGACAAGTCCGTCTATTACGGGGATGGTACGGCGGATGCCGTCATCCGATTGATGGACAAGAACAATGATGGTGACGCGCAAGACGAGGGGGAGGGAAATGTCTGGTTTTCTGCCGACAATGCGGCCGGGTTCTCAACCATCACTCCGAACGGGATCCACGAGGGACTCGATGGTGCCATTTACGTAACCAACGCCGGAACCCGGTCCACACCGCAGGATGCGATCTACAGGACGGTTGATCTGAATGGGGACGGCGATGCCAACGATGAAGGCGAGGCGACGCTCTGGCTCGACGTGCAGACGGTCATCGACACGGCCGTTCCCTTCGATATCAGTTTTGACGGCAACGTGGCCTACCTCAATGACCTGACCGGAGCGGCAACGGACGCCATTTACCGGATCGAGGACAAGAACGGCGACGGCAAGATTCAGGATGGCGAAGTCCAGACCTTCATTTCCGACGACATGAACTTCGGAGCGCCTGTTGACATAGCAAACGCTGTATCTGTTGACGGCTCACTCTATACGCTTACCTGGTTTCCGGAGACCGGAGAAGAACTCAAGCTTTACCGACTGACAGATCTGGACGGTTCCGGCCAGATCGACGATCAAAGCGAAGCGACCGAAGTCTGGAATGCCTCGGCGATGCCCGAAGGATTTGGCGCCGATATCGGATTTTCCGTCGCGGCGGATGAAGACGGCAACCTGTCCCTGACAGCAAATACATTCGGGGCTGCGAACAATGTCGTGCGGCTGAGCGATCTGAACGGCGATGGCGACTATCTGGATGCGGGAGAAACCAGCGTTTTCGGGTCCTCCAGTTATGACGACCAACTCGACCGTCCGCGTGCTGTCGAATTTTACGAGGGTAAGGCCGAGGTCACATCGGCGACTGCCGGCGCAGGCAACCATTTCTCCGTCTTCCTCGACCAGGAAAGCAATACGCTCTACACGTCGGGAGAAAACGTCGTTGGTCAACTTGGAAACGGCACGAACGGATTTGATATCAAGACACCTGTCGAAGTCTCGATGCCAGACGGTTTCGATTCCAAGATCGTCTCCGTTTCCGCTGGTCTGCTGCACACGACCTTCCTGACCGAAGACGGTGACGTTTACGCATTCGGCTTCAACAACAACGGGCCGCTTGGTACCGGTGATGAAGAGACCCGCACAACCGCGACCCGCGTCGAAGCGCTTGACGATGTCAACATCGCCACCATCGAGAACGGGAATGGCGTTTCGTACGCGATTTCAGACACCGGTACACTCTACGCCTGGGGAACGAACTCCAACGGACAACTGGGTCTCGGTGATCAGAGTGAACGTCATGTACCGACAGTGGTCGAGGCGCTGGTAAACGAAACGGTTGTCCTGGTTTCCTCCGGAACGTCCCATACGCTTGCATTGACCGCCGATGGCCAGGTCTATGCATTTGGCAGCAACACCGACGGCCAACTCGGTTCACCCGATGCGCTTGAGGACGACGGAACTCCCGCACGCCGCGCCGTTGAACCTGTTCTTGTCGAAGGCCTGCCGTCGAATGTTGTTTCCGTGACTGCGGACACAAAGACGTCTTACGCCGTAACCGAAGACGGACGGGTATTCGGCTGGGGTGAAAACCGGTACGGGCAGCTTCTTCAGGGAACGGACAATGGTGACGGAACGTTTGACGTCGATACGGCCGATGTTCTTGCCCCGGTCGAGCTACCCGGCCTTCCAGGCAATGTCGTCGAAGTCAAAGGTGGCGCGCGTTGGGGCGCTGCATTGACCGAAGACGGGGATGTCTACGTCTGGGGTCCGAACGACGAAGGCCCGAGTGGCGGTCTTGACGGTGATCCGGCGACTGAAACGGATGCGTCCTTCTATCCTACGCTGATCCCGCAGCTCGACGATGTGAACATCGTTGAAATTCATACCGGCCCGAATTCGATCATTGCGGTTGCCGATGACGGTGCGATTTTCACCTGGGGATCGAATTCCGACGGGCGCCTCGGTTTTTCATCTGAAGGGTCTGTCTATTTCCCGGTCGAAGTAACCATTGACGGAGAGGCGGATCCCTATCTCGTTTCGGCGACACCGACGGACAACGAGCGTGATGTCTCGAACGATGCCTCTCTTGCCCTCACTTTCACCGAAGAGGTCAAGGCCGGGGAAGGATTCCTCACTCTGGTGAACCGTTCGACCGGCGAACGGACCCTGATTGACGTAACAGACGCGCGGCTCGTTCAATTCGACGGAACCACGGTGGTGGTAACGCCTCCCGAACATCTCGAGGCTGACACTCGCTACTCGGTCGAAATCTCCGACGGAGCTTTTGTCGATTCGGACGGCAACACATTTGAGGGTATTGAAGAAGGAGACACATCGACCTTCAACTTCACCACGTCCGAGCTGCCGGCAGCCTCGCAGCCGGTCGCCGGTACGGACGCAGACGATCTTTTGCGCGGGGGCGCGGATGACGACGATATCAGCGGTGAAGGCGGCAATGACATTGTTTCCGGTGGTCTTGGAAACGATACCCTGAATGGCGGAGAAGGAGATGACCAACTGCTGGGAGGCGACGGCGACGACCGATTGCAGGGCGGCACCGGAAACAACACTCTTGATGGGGGTGATGGCGCTGACGCAGCGGACTATTCACTGAGCTCGGAGGCCGTTTATGTCCGCATGGACCGGTCCTGGGGAACGGCACTTGCCAACAAGGCTCCCGGCTGGGTTGCGCTGACACAGGGAATCGCCGCCAACACTGTCGCTCATGACGATTTCGTAGACATCGAGAACATCATTGGTTCCAGCTTCGGTGACGCTATTTCCGGGGACGCACAAGCCAATGCAATCTGGGGCGGTGATGGCAACGATTTCCTTGCCGGTCAGGGTGGAAACGACGAGATTTTCGGAGAAGGCGGTAACGACCGTTTGTTTGGTGGTACCGGATCCAACCTGCTTGATGGCGGTGAAGGTTCAGATACGGCCGACTATTCGCAGAGTGCGGAAGGAATTTACATCCGGTTGGACCGGTCCTGGGCAACAGCACTCGACAACAGCTCCCTGGGCTGGTCAGCCCTGAACCAGGGCATCGCCGCCGGGACCGTTGAACATGATGATCTTGTAAGCATCGAGAACATCAACGGAACCAAACTTGATGACGTCATTGTGGGGAACAATGAAGTCAACACGATCCTGGGCCGCGACGGGGATGATCTGATCGCAGGGCTGGGTGGCAATGATGTGCTGTCGGGTGAAGAGGGCGATGATCGCCTGACCGGCGGGTCCGGTGATGACAAGCTGAATGGTGGAAATGGAAATGACCGGATAGAGGGCGGCTCCGGGAATGACATCCTGATTGGCGGTTCCGGGCAGGACATTTTCCACTTCACCAGTGGCAACGATGTCATCCAGGATTTCGAACCGGCTCTTGATGCAGACACGTCGTCTGCAGCCGGAGATATCATTTCGATTTCTTTCGATGACATCGTTGATTTCGAGGATCTTCTGGCAACAGCTTCACAACAAGGAGCAGACACAGTCTTTGCCTTGAGTGAGACGGACAGCCTGACCCTTCAAAACACATTGCTGTTCTCCCTCGAAAGCGACGATTTCCAGTTCGTGTGATCGGTAAAATACTTTTCGGAGGGGCGAGGTAACACGCGCCCCTCACAGGACTGTGAAGCTACGTGTCTAGGTTTCATTAACCTGCTTCTGTAAATTGTTGTTCATGTTCCGGATTTTACTCATTGTTGGACTTTTGATCGCGGGCGCGCAGCAAGGTTTTGCGCGCGGGGCGGTTGATGTGTCCCTGGATGGGGTGTCCGACGTGATCACAATGGATGTCGCAGTTGCTCAATTGCAGGAAGACACCTGCTGTGGCGAGGAGCCGATAGCCGAAAGCAAGCCGTCATTTTGCAAGAACTCCGAATGCAAGGCGGTGATGGCCGGGGCTGCATTTGTTTCCCGGGACGTTCAGGACCACCCCGACTGGGTTTCCGTTCGTCATCACACATCGGTTCCGAAAAGGCTGGAACCCAAACCACCCAATTCCTGATTTGACCGTCTTGTGAGGTGAACCCGAAGGTTCGCCATAAGGTTGTTGAAAAATCAGGAGAAATCCTCGTGTTGAACAAACGGGAATTATTGCTCGGCGGTGCTGCAGCGCTGGTTCTGGCACAGCCGGGACTTGCAAATGCGCATCACACTGCGAAATACAAGAATTTTAAACTCGACCCTCAGTATGCGCCGCAGCGTGTGTTCTTTTCCATGAACTATGCGCCTGGAACCATCGTGGTCGATCCACGTAACCACTTCCTCTATCTGATGGAGCGCTGGGGACGCGCGCGCCGCTACGGCGTTGGCGTCGGCAAGGCCGGTCTTGCTTTCAGAGGCAGGGCGACAATCGACAGAAAAGCGGAATGGCCACGCTGGACACCGACCAGAAACATGATCCGTCGCGAGCCGCAAAAATATGCGCGCTATGCCGATGGCGTGCCCGGAGGGATCAATAATCCACTCGGGGCCCGTGCGCTTTATCTCTACAAGAACGGCCGCGATACCTATTACCGCATCCACGGGACGACACAGCCACGATCCATTGGCAGGTCGGTTTCCAACGGTTGCATCCGCATGATCAATGACCATGTCGTCGATCTCTACAATCGCGTTCCGCTTGGAACGCAAGTGGTCGTGCTTTAGGCGCCGCGTTTCGGAAAAGACATCGATGACTAGTAACGTGACACGGCGTAAGGCGCTGTCCGGCGGGCTGGGTATGTTGGCCCTGACCCTTGCCGGCTGTTCCACAAGAACAACGCCCGTTCCAACCCCGACACCGGCGCAGCCGGCGGTGGACGCAAATTTCCTGCAGAACTACGGGCCGCGCCCGCAGGAAGAGTTTCCGATCCCAGCGGTCGATCCGAGGGTGCTTGCGCCCGCTTTCAGGCGGCAGCGTGTTGCCTACCAGACCAGCGAGGACCCCGGGACCGTCGTGGTCGATACCGGGAGTTTTTATCTCTATCTGGTGGAGCCGAGCGGAACGGCCATGCGTTACGGCGTTGGCCTTGGGCGGCAGGGCTTCGAGTGGTCCGGCCGCGCCCGGATTGCGTGGAAACGGCCCTGGCCGACATGGACGCCTCCCGATGAAATGATTGCCCGTGAACCGGAACTGGAGCAGTTCAGCGCGAAAAACGGCGGTATGGCTCCAGGCTTAGGCAATCCGCTCGGTGCGCGCGCGCTCTACATCTTCCAGGGCAATGTCGACACGCTTTACCGGTTGCACGGGACCAACCAACCGACCTCGATCGGCAAGGCCGTGTCTTCAGGATGTGTCCGCCTTGTCAACCAGGATGTCATCGACCTCTTCGACCGTGTCCGCCCGGGGGCCGCAATCATTGTTACGTGACCCCTCTGCCGCAACCGGCAACCGCCGGGATCGCGGGCGTGCGGGTCCAGATTTCAGACAGGTGATTTATGAAGAAACAACGGAAATCAACCAGATCAACCAATAGAAAACACCGGCAAAACGAAGCGCTGCACGCGCAGTCCGGCGCTGAACAGGGCAGACGCAAGTTTCTGCGCCTTGCGCGCAATCTCGGAATAGGGGCCGTACTGCTGGGCGGTACCGGTTACGTCTTTGCAAACAATTTCGCGAGCATGCGCCATGAACACGACCTGACACGGGTCGGCAACGGCCTCCCGACAATCGTTCAGGTACATGATCCCCAATGTTCGCTTTGCAGATCTCTCCAGGCAGAAACCCGCGAGGCACTGGCAATGTTCGAGGAGGGGCAACTTGACTACGTGATCGCCAATATCCGCACGGACAAGGGCAAAGGTTTTGCAACCCGCCACGGTGTGCCGCATGTCACGTTGCTCCTGTTCGACTCCAAGGGTGAGCTCAAAGAGGTCTTGCAGGGGCAGCGCGGTCAATACGAACTGCGCAATCATTTTCAAAGCCTGCTGGAAAGCTGATTTGCGGCCGTGCAACTTCGCCTGATACGGGTGCGTGCGTTCACATTACGGCATGTCGAGGGTTGTCACCAGCGAGACGATCTTTCCGTTCGATAGGGTGAAAACATTCTTGCCGCTTCCGCTGCCACCTGGAATGGCCTGTGAATAACAGGTCCATTGCACGGTTATGGTCCCGTCATCGACTTCAACTGCGCCGAGATTGATAACGGCGTCGTTGAATGCGTCGGTTCGGCTGGAGGCAAAGGCTGCGAGAATGGCGCTGCGACCGCGATGAGGTTCGGGCTGGCCGGAGAAGGGCTCCGAATAGACAGCATCTTCGGCAAATAATGAGCCGAGCAGGTCTGCACCGGACGGCCCGGCTTGCATTGCCAGGAAGAAGTTTGCAATTTCCAGAGGCATGTTGCTCATGAGGAGTCCTTTCGAATGTCTGTCGAACCTGAAGTGATCGAAGCGTTGACGGCCGTTCTGAAAGACCTGCGCGAAACAGCGCCTGCTCCCGTGCCAGCCGCTGTTCTTGAATTATTGGTGCCATTGGCAATTCGAGGCACGAAACTGACGATCGATCTGGATGCCAGCAGGACGATCGGTGCGCCTCTCGTGACCGTTGTTGAAAAGCCTTCGGATACCGAATTTCTTGCACCGCTCACACCTCGCCAGAAGCAAGTCGCGAGGCTTGTCATCCAGGGAAAATCAAACAGGCAGATCGCAGAGGAATTCGGCATCAGTATCGCCACGGTCAAGGATCATGTACATGCCGTCCTGCAACGGCTGAACCTGCCATCGCGGCGCGCCGTCATGGCGGCTTCACAGGCAGCAACCCGACAATAACCAGTGCGATTTTCCTGCACAATCCATCCGAAGATGGATGGCCTCCGGTCGTTATCCGGCGGCCTTCACCCGGTACGGCACGATGCCGCGCTGTCCCGGATCGATGAAGGGTTCCTTGTCGATTGCCGGGAAAGCCCGTTGATCACAATCGTCTCGCGGACAGATGCGGCAATTGACACCAATGGGCTCAGGCAAGGACGTCTCGTCAACCGCCAACCTGTCAGCATAAACGATCGCGTCCGAATACTTGACTTCGCAGCCGATGCCGAGCGCATACCTGCGTTCGCCGGTGCCATAGTCCGGCTGATGCTTGGTGACGCTGGTGGCGATGCAAAGATACTCGACACCATCCGGCATCTGCGCGATCTGGGCGGTAAATTTGTTCGAGTTCTGCTCAAAGGCCTGATGTACGTTCCAGCGTGGGCATGAGCCTCCAAAGCGGGCGAACTGGAAGCGGGTTGCACTGTGCCGTTTGACGACATTGCCGGCGCGGTCAATCTTGACGAAGTAAAAAGGCAGGCCGTTTGCGCCCTGGCGCTGAAGTGTCGATAGCCGGTGGCAAACAGTTTCGATGCTGGCGTCCATCGTGTTCGACAGAAGCTGAATATCATGCCGGCACTTTGTTGCCGTGCGCAGAAAGTCGTCATATGGCAGCAGCAATGCGCCGGAGAAATAGTTGCGAAGAGCGAGCGTTGCGATGCTCTCCGCCGAGCCGGTTCTGAAATTTGCACGCCTGACTTCTTCCGAAATCAGATCTTTTACACACAGTTCCGCGATGACCGTCCCAAGGAGAAAATTCTTGGTGGACTGGGGGATTGCGCGATAGATCGAGATTTTGCGGGTGTAGTCCTGATGGCGGATCAGCGTACCCTGGTAGTCCTGAACCTGTTCGACGCCAATGTCGAAGCGCTTGCGAAGCCAGCCGGTCAACATGTCGAACTTGCTCTGGCAATTGTCCAGGCTGATTTCGTGGGAGAGTTTTTCAGCCGCCCGATCGAGGCTGTCGACATAGTTGTCCGTATAGTGAAAGAAATCACGCACTTCATCATAGGCGGACTTGCGGACACCTACACCGGCCTCGTCGGCTCCGCTCATCTGCACAAGATCATCTTCAAGCACATCCCGGTCATGGTAGCTGCGCAGCGCTCCGTAAAGATCCATGATGGTCTGGGTTACGCCGGGCGCCCGCGTCACGAGTTCCTGAATTTCCTGTCGGCTGACAGTAGAACTGTGAAACTGGGTGTCGGCAAAAACCTCCTCCAGATCCTGAACCACCCTGTCGAGGTCATTCTTCTCGAACGCGGCAAGGTCGATGCCGAATATCCGGTTGATAGTGAGCAGGACGGAGGCAGTGACCGGTCTGTTGTTATTCTCGATCTGATTCACATAGGCGGTGGAGAGCCCGATCTTTTTGGCGAACTCGGTCTGCGAGAGGCCAAAGTCGGATCTGATCTGGCGCAAGGTGTGGCCTGAATAGAGTTTCCTGTTCATCGTCGCGTCCGATTGGTGAATTGCTAATTTTTAGCTTTTATCTGTAAACATTTTAACATTTTACAATATAAGCACTTTGGAGGAAAGTCCTCTCACCAAGGATGGAAACACCTCAAGTTGGAACACGGTGATGAACGCTCATTTTGCACTCGATACACATGAAGCCCAGACCGGACTCTGCAAGTCTCTTTCAGGCAGCGTCCAACTGCCACTGAACCTGAGTGACAAGCTCACACAGCGTCAGCTTGAAATCCTGCTTTTGCTCTGTGAGGGGAAAGTGAACAAGCAGATTGCCTATGACCTCGGTGTCTCGACGGCAACGGTCAAGGTTCACATCCGGAATGCCATAACCCGCCTCGGCGCCAAGAACAGAATGAATGCGGTAGCGATCGTGGCGGCCCACAGTGCCATTTTCAGGAATGCCGCCTTCTGATTGGCGTGAACATTCAAAGAGCTCCACGAGTTTGGCGGCCACTCGCTCAGAACGGATTGTGACATTGCCGCGGATGAGGCCGTGGGTCTGTTTGTGACGGCAGGGAACGGCATCGCAAAATAGCCAGTTCATCTGAAGAGATGTGTCCGGCAGCAATCCGGCGGCTTGCACGCAGCCTTGCTTCTCCTGCCTGCTTGTGTGTATGCAGCTTCAATCATGAGCAGCAGTCTACTGGGCCTCTTCGGAATATCTTTCCTGGCCGCAACCTTGCTACCCGCGCAATCCGAACTGGGGCTTTCCGGTCTGATCTACCTGGAAACCGCGCCCGTCTTGTTGCTCGTAATGACGGCCAGTCTCGGTAACACGCTCGGATCGCTGGTGAACTGGGGGCTGGGACGCGGTGCGATCCGTTTCTCGGATGCAAGATGGTTTCCCGTCAAACCGGAAAAGCTTGAAAGAGCCACAGCCTGGTATCAGCGCTACGGCCGCTGGAGCCTTCTGATGAGTTGGGCACCGGTCATCGGGGACCCGCTGACGCTTGCTGCCGGTCTGTTGCGGGAACGGCTCTGGCCATTTCTCCTGTTGGTGGCGCTTGCCAAAACCGGCCGTTATGTGGTGGTTGCGCTCATTGCGACCCGCATTGTTTAGAGCAAGTACAACGTGCTCACCGTCCGTGAGGGTCCTGCCTCACCTTGCCGTCAGGGAGCGATTGTTCGATTTCCGTGTCCTGAATTGCCCCGTTTTCGTCGGCTTCCGAATTCGCCATTGTGGCCGCGGCAACCAGTGCGACGGCAAGAACCATGCCCAGGAAAATGGCCTGCAAGAGGGGTTTGGCGTCACGCAGGTCACTGCCGCCGGAAACGTGTTTCCGTCCGTTCGGGTTCTCAATATTTGCCATAGTTCAGTGCGAGCCGGTCTTTGTTTCGTGTTCTTGTTAGACGTGGTGATCTACTGCTTGCGTCAGATCATCGTAAAGTCGCAGGCCCAGCAACCGCGTCACGGCCGCCATGGCGACGAATGCAACGAGGGGAAGCGCCAGCGTCGGGGCGATCGCCAGCGACATCATCATCAACAGACCGATGGCCAGCAGGAAAAGCAACACCGGCCGGAAACCGGACTTTGGTGTCGCGCGAGACGTGTCGGGTGATGTCAATAACGGCATGGAAACCTCCATCGTCTTCCAGCTTGCAATGTCGATTGCAATTGGGCCGTCAGACAGACTGCATTCTGGCGATGGATGAGAGTTTTCGTGACAATATTGCGGCACGGCCGCGATCCCGAGAGAATTCGGGAACAGAAGTTTCTTTCGCTTGAACACTGTGTTGCAACGGGCGCGCGACTTTAGCCGGTGCATTTTAATGTTTGTTTGCTTTTACCTGCGATACTCGATGTCTTGGAAAGTTTTTTGAGAAACAGGTCGGGCAGAAATGACACTCAACGCAGCACAGAGCGCTCTGGCCGAGAAGCCGCAGGAAACGGATGGACCCTCCGCGCCGGCCGAGAAGTCGGAGCAGATACAAACGCAGAACGACAAGCCGGCGCTGTCCCTGTCCGGTCTTCAGTTCTTTATCGCCGATATCAGCAAGAAAACCATTTTGTGGCATGAGGTCGGGTCTCAAAGTTTCGATAGCGAAGTGAAGGACCTGCAGGAAGCACCTTCCAACGAGGCTTTGCGTCTCCTTTCACCGGAAGACCGCAAGACGATCCTGCGTCTGGTGCAAGGTGCCATACGCGAAGGACAGGCCGGGCCATTCGATGTCGGCGGAGGTCCCGACCACAGAATTCCGGGTGTTCCCATCGTTGCGTACCGTTATGAATTGCCGGACGGACGCATTCTTGCAATCTGCTTTCCGTCAATCGGGAAAACTGAAGACAATCCGGCGCAGATCGCGCTCGGGCTTTCGCCGATCCTGCAGCATTTCGTTGCCTCGTCCTCCCGGATCGTTCTGCTGGCGGATAATTTCGGCTATGTGCGTTTCGCCAGTGACGGATTCCTGAAGAGCTTTCAGATTGAAGATGCGCGCCTGATCCTGGGCCGAAACATCTCCCATATTCAAAACCGTGTCGGGCGCACAATTGTATCCCTGGTGCTGGCATCGCTTTCCCGGCGGGCGAGTGCGACAGGACGCGGCAAGTTTCTGATTACGGCCAGCGAAGGTCTCGATCTGAATTACGATGCCATGTATTTTCGCATGGGCGGGACCGTGGGAGGTGTCCTGTTTTCCGCAGGACACGTCGGCGGCGATGTCGATTTCGCTCAGGTCTTCGAGATTTGCAGCGCGCCGATGCTCGTTGTCAACACGAAGACGCGCATGATCATTGCCGCCAATCAGTCCGCGATGAAAACCTATAATTTGACTCCGGAAAGTCTGGATGAAAAGGCAATCACCGATTCTCTGCTTCAAGCCAATGATTTTCAGTCTTTGCTCGGCTCTGCCAAGCAGGAATCCGACGTGCCGATTTCCGTTCCCGTAACAACTTTGAACGGTCAGACAAAAAAGAAGAGATTCAAGTGCAGCCTCATCGATGAGAACAAGGATGAGCCGAAGCTCATCCTTGAGACGCGAAGCTGAGGAAACGCCTCCAGGTCCTGGTGCCAAAAAAGTTGCCTTGACGGGATTGCGGGAGCTGATTGGGACTTGTCTTCCGGCACGCACGGGCCTACGGTCCGCGCGCTGTTAATTCCGTTTCCCCCTGGAGGATATTATGGGCTTTCTTGCTGACGCATTGGCGCGTGTTCAACCTTCTGCGACCATCGCTGTCACCAACAAGGCACGCGAGCTAAAAGCTGCTGGCCGCGATGTTATCGGTCTCGGCGCTGGCGAGCCGGATTTCGATACCCCGGACAACATCAAGACGGCGGCGATCGCGGCGATCAATGACGGCAAGACCAAGTACACCGCTGTCGATGGTATTCCCGAACTCAAGGCCGCAATCGCCGAGAAGTTTCAACGGGAAAACGGGCTCACCTACGCGACAAACCAGATCACTGTGGGAACCGGCGGCAAGCAGGTGCTCTACAATGCTCTCATCGCGACGCTCAATCCCGGTGATGAGGTTATCATCCCGACACCCTACTGGGTCAGCTACCCGGACATGGTGCTGCTTGCTGGCGGTGAGCCGGTTATCGTCGAAGCAGACAAGTCCACTTTCAAGATCACGCCTGAAGCGCTTGATGCGGCGATAACCTCGCGCACGAAATGGCTGATCTTCAATTCGCCGTCCAACCCGTCCGGCGCGGCCTATACCGAGGCAGAGCTGAAAGCCCTGACAGATGTGCTTTCGAAGCATCCGCAGGTCTGGATCATGACCGACGACATGTACGAGCACCTGGTCTATGACGACTTCAAGTTCACGACGCCTGCACAGGTCGAGCCGTCTCTTTACGAGCGCACGCTGACTGTCAACGGCGTCTCCAAGGCCTACGCTATGACAGGTTGGCGGATCGGTTACGCCGGCGGCCCTGCCGATCTCATCAAGGCAATGGCAAAAGTTCAGTCCCAATCGACCTCGAACGCTTGCTCCATCGCCCAATGGGCGGCAGTCGAAGCGCTTTCCGGTCCGCAGGATTTCATTCCGCGGAACAATGAAGTCTTCAAGGATCGCCGGGATCTGGTCGTTTCCATGCTGAACCAGGCAAATGGCATTACGTGCCCCGTGCCAGAAGGTGCCTTTTACGTGTTCCCGTCCTGCGCAGGCACGATCGGCAAGACGGCGCCGTCCGGCAAGGTGATCGAGGACGATGCGGACTTCGTGACCGAACTCCTGGAAACGGAAGGCGTTGCAGTCGTGCACGGGTCCGCGTTCGGTCTTGGTCCGAATTTCCGGATTTCCTACGCAACATCCACCGAAGCCCTGGAAGAAGCCTGCACAAGGATCCAGCGTTTCTGCGGAAACCTGAAATAGTCTGTCCGGACAGTGCGAGATTACAGCTGAAGGGCGGCTCTTGCCGCCCTTTGTTTTGTGTATCTGCCAGAGAGCCGGAAGAATTCACGTCGCCCCGATTTTGACGCGATAGGGTTGCATATCACGGTTGCTCGCGTTGCCATTCAAAGGCAATCGGGGCTCCTCTTGATATGGAGAATTTCAATATGCGCTTTTTGAGCGTCTCACTTGCCGCCGCGGTTCTTGCTGTCACAGCTTCCGCTCATGCATCGGAAAACAGCCCAAAGGTCGAGATCGGTACCTTAAGTTGCCTGGTGGAAGGAGAGCACAGCTTTATTGTGGGATCATCGGCAAAACTCGGTTGCAGTTTCAAGCCGGTCGACGGCGGGGAGATCGAGTACTACCGCGGTAATGTCAGGGACTATGGCCTTGATATCGGCACGACCAAAGAGGCAACTCTTGTCTGGGGCGTGTTGGCGCCGTCTGCAAACCGCAAACCGGGCCTTCTCGCAGGGACCTACGGTGGATTGACTGCCGGTGCCAGCCTGGGCGCCGGGATCAAGGCCAACGCGCTACTGGGCGGGTTTGACCGTTCGATCGCACTCAATCCGTTCAGCCTGGAAAGTCAGACCGGCACCAACCTGACGCTCGGCGTCAGCAAACTGACCCTGGAAGCCATTAACTAGACAGTAACTCCGCCCGTTTCACTTCCGGGAAACGGGCGGACCATATTCAGGTGTCCCGCGTTGCAAGGCGGTTCATCTTTGAGTGGCGCAGGGCGAATTCACGCGCGCGCACGGATCTGAATAAATACTTCTTTCAGCATTGCGACGATTCAACTGATCAATCTGGTTCTGCCGGACTGCCCTGTCGATCTGCCGTTGCGTTGAGAAATCTGTCTTCTGGCGATCGAGGTTCTGGTTCAGTTGTTGCTCAGCCGAGGGAAGGAGTGAAGTTCCAGGTTGCGGCAACCCGCGCAACTGAACGTTCTGCGCGGCTGCCGGAACAGCGAACAACATCGGGCAAAGCACGAAGAACCAAAAGCACTTACGTATTGTCATGAGCACACACCTGCACAGTCGAATTTCCGTTGCGCCTTGTCGGGCGTCTTGAATCTTGCGGAGCAGATTAGCTTGAAGCCGGCAGCACGCACAAGATCGGATGACTTTCTCCCGACCTGGAGCTGGAAACCAGTCACCCGACATCTTCACACATCAATGCGGCAAGAAACTGTTTCTGCTTCATGTTTGTGCGAGGATCGGCTGAATTGCTGCACTGCGACGTAATATTCCCTTGCTTTGCAGTCATGTTCGGCGCGACGATACGTGATCGCCCCTGGTCGATGTGTCGTCAAAACAAAGGTCCGGCACCGCAAGGCAAGGACTTCGACCTTCGATCCCATCCGGGCGAGACGCGGCAGGCCCGCGTTCCTCACCGGCCAAGCCGCGTATTTCCGGGGATATCCTCGAGCATACGGGAGGCTCTTTATGGCAAACTCTACTAACGGAAAAGGAACAGCTGCCGGCAGTACGCCGCGCTGTATCGCCCTAGTCGGTCCGTTCGGCAGCGGGAAGACCAGTCTCTTGGAGGCTTTGCTGGCGCGAACGGACAAACTGGCCCGGCAGGGGACAGTTACCGACGGTAATACTGTAGGTGATGCTTCGCCGGAGGCGCGGTCTCACGGCATGAGCGTGGAGGTCAATGTTGCAGATACGGAATATCTGGGCGACCGGTTCGTCTTTGTTGACTGTCCCGGGTCGGTTGAATTCCTGAGTGAAATGGACGGAGCGCTCAGCGGCGTCGATATGGCGGTCGTTGTGGCGGAGGATGACGAGCGCAAGGTTCCCGCGCTTCAACTCATCCTGAAAGCTCTCGAAGCCCGCGCCATTCCGCGGGTTTTGTTTTTGAACAAGATCGACAAGAGCAGCCGGCGTGTACGGGATGTATTGACCGTTCTGCAACCGGCATCCGAGGTTCCGCTGGTATTGAGGCAGATCCCGATCTGGGAAGACAGCCAGGCGACCGGTTTTATCGATTTGGCGCTTGAGCGGGCTCATGTCTATCACGAGAAGGAGCCCAGCACGGAAATCGACATGTCCGATGAAGACCGGACGCGCGAACACGAAGCCCGCTTTACCATGCTCGAACATCTCGCCGATCACGACGATGATCTGATGGAAGCGCTTCTGGAGGATATCGCACCGGATCGCGACCTCGTTTTTTCCGATCTGGTCAAGGAAATGCAGGACGGACTGATCTGTCCGGTCTTCTTCGGATCGGCCGATCACGGCAACGGTGTCAGCCGGCTTTTAAAGGCGCTCCGGCACGAGGCACCCTTCGTCGATACCCTGTCAAACCGGATTTTGGATGACAACAGCCGTGCGGCACTCCAGGTGATCAAGACCCTGCACACACAGCATGGTGGCAAGATTTCCATTGCACGTGTTCTGGAAGGGCAGGTTTCCGACGGGGACAGCCTCTTCCGCAACGGTCGGGACGAAGTCAAGGTTTCCGGGCTGTTTTCGGTCTTTGGTCAAACTGCCAGCAAAATCGCAACGGCGGGAAAGGGCGATCTCGTCGCACTCGGGCGTCTTGAACACGTGGAAACAGGTGACCTTCTCAGTCACGATGAAGGTGCATTTACCGGGCTTAACTCGCCCGAGCCGCGCAGCCCGGCCCTTGCGACCGCTATTGAAGCGGTGCAGAGAAAAGATGAAGTCCGTTTGTCCGCCGCACTGGCCAAGCTCGCGGAAGAAGATCCATCTCTGTCCATCAGCCAGAACCAGACCACGGCAGAAACACTTTTGAAAGGCCAGGGCGAGATGCATCTGCGGGTGGCGCAGGAACGTCTGGCAGGCAAGTACGGTCTGGATGTATCGGCACATACGCCGCATATCCCCTACGCGGAGACCATCCGTGCCAGGACAAAGGTTCGGGGGCGCCACAAGAAACAATCCGGTGGACACGGTCAATTCGGAGATGTCGTACTGGAGATTTCGCCACTTCCCAGAGGCGAGGGAATTCAGTTCTCCGACACGATCACCGGTGGAGTTGTACCCAAACAATACATTCCCTCCGTCAGGGATGGTGCATTGGATGCGTTGGGACGCGGCACGTTCGGATTTCCGGTTGTGGACGTGGCGATCTGCCTGACCGACGGCTCCTATCACTCCGTCGACAGTTCGGACCAGGCCTTCAAAATGGCCGGCGCGCTGGCAATCCGAGAAGGCTTGCCGGATTGCAAACCGGTGCTTCTGGAGCCAATCCACAAAGTGGTTATCGCCTGCCCCAACGATGCCACCGCGAGGGTCAATGCGATCGTGTCTGCAAGAAGGGGACAACTTCTCGGCTTTGACGCAAGGCCGAGCTGGCCAGGTTGGGATGAGGTGCAGGCGCTGTTGCCGGAAGCAGAAATCGGCGACCTGATTATCGAACTCAGATCAGCGACGGCCGGCGTTGCCAGTTATGTATCGGAATTCGACCACATGGCGGAACTTTCCGGCAAGGCTGCCGAACAGGCACTGCAACGCTCGGGCAAGCAGGCCGCATAGAAGGCCTTGGAGCGCGTTGAAACGGCAGATCGGAGAGGGGTCAAGCTGTCCCTCTCCAATATCAATTGGTCGCGATGGCAAGACCGGCGCCCAGCCCGGTTTACAAACTTTTGGACGAGACTGAACGGCTCCATCCTGATCACTCCCGATCAAGTTCTTCCCATGCCCGGTCACCAGGGCGTTATTTGCCTTTGAAGGCCGATTCCGGTTCTGTCTTTGGCAAACAGGAGTTGGACCATGAATATCTTGAAAAAGCGCAGCTGGGAGCTTCCGGGGCGTGATGCAACGCCGGAGCACGTGTTTTTGAACCGCCGCCAGATCCTTGCCGGAATGATTGGAGGTGGAGTGCTTGCCGGATCGGGTCTTGGCGTGCGGCCCGCCTTTGCCGAAGAAGACCCGAGTGCGGGGCTTTATCCTGTCAGCCGCAATCCAGCCTTCAAGCTGGATCGTGAGCTAACGGCGGAAGATATCGCGTCCAAGTATAACAATTTCTATGAATTCGGATCACACAAGCAGATCTGGCCTGCTGCCCAGAAACTGCAGATCAGGCCCTGGACGGTGACGCTGGACGGCCTGGTCGACAATCCGCAAATCGTCGACATAGATACGTTGTTGTCCAAAATGCCTCTTGAAGAACGGCTCTACCGTCATCGCTGTGTGGAAGCCTGGTCCATGGCCGTGCCCTGGTCGGGATTCCCGCTCGCCGAACTGGTGAAACTGGCCGGACCGCAGTCGGGCGCAAAATATCTGCGTTTCGAGACTTTCCTTGAGCCGTCCGTTGCCAACGGTCAGAAGCAGAGCTGGTATCCCTGGCCCTATGTCGAGGGGCTCACGCTGGACGAGGCAACCAACGAACTGGCTTTCATGGCCACCGGTGTTTACGGCAAGCCGCTCGCCAAACAGTTCGGAGCACCGATACGACTGGTGACACCGTGGAAATACGGCTTCAAGTGCATCAAGTCGGTTGTCCGGGTCTCTTTCACCGATCAGCGTCCGGTGAGCTTCTGGGAAGAAATCCAGCCGAAGGAATACGGTTTCTGGGCGAACGTGAACCCGGAAGTGCCGCATCGCCGCTGGTCTCAGGCTTCCGAAAAAATACTTGGAACGGACGAGCGCCGTGACACGCTTCTTTACAATGGCTACCAGGAACAGGTCGCCGGTCTCTATAAAGATCTGGGCGGTGAAAACCTGTTCATGTGAGGAATTACCAGTGTGATTTGTTGCGCCGCAGCATGCTCTGGGCAAAAAAAGAGCCGGGTCCTAAAAGACCCGGCAGTTTATTTTGATTCACTGAAAACAGTGGAATCACCTTCCAGAGGGGAACAGCTGGTCTGGGCATCACTGGGAGGAGGACGTGACACCCGTGTGACCAACAGTGATGCTTATATGCGGTGCACAAGCTGCATAAACAAGTGGCAGTGGTGCAAATCTGCTATGCACTTACCGCAGGGCTATGTGTTGAAAGATTTTGGCGTGCAAAAAGTCATTTGATTACAGATAATTAACAATCCAGTTGAGCTGGTTTCAACTAAATTTAATCGATTATCCGGCTGAAAACATTCGTATCAAATGTCAAAAAACAGGTTTTCCTGACTGTTCGTCGAAGTCGATTTTGCCTAAATCCAAATCAGCAGACCGCGGTCAGCTTGCCTTTCGTGGCCTGTCTCAATAGACCCACTTTTCGGCGCTGCTCAGCAAGAATTCCCGGAAGGCCTTGACGCGTGCGGTGTTCTTCAGCTCAGACGGATAGACGAAATAAGTATCGAACGAGGGGACCTTGTCTTCCTGTTCTGTCAGAACCGGCACCAGATTGGTTGCATGGTCGATAATGTAGTCAGGCAATATGGCAATGCCCACGCCCGACTGGACTGCACGTTTGATCGCAACCAGATTGTTGACTTTCAGGACGGACCGGCGTGGTTCGGTTGCCGGCCTGCCGGCAGCTTCCAGCCAGTTCATCGAGCGAAGGTAAGCCGGAGCCTGTTCGCCGAACGTGATGATCCGGTGATTGTCGATATCTTCAATCGAGGATGGGGATCCGAACCGCTGTATGTATTCAGGCGCGGCATAGACGTGAAAATGCACGGTAAACAGCTTGCGCTGAATCAGGTCCGGCTGCGTGGGTTGGCGCAATCGGATGGCGACATCCGCTTCACGCATGCCGAGGTCGAGTTCGTCATCATCGAAGATCAGATGCAGGTCGACGTCAGGATAGAGTTCGACAAAGCTCTTTATCCGTGAGGTCAGCCAGGTCGAGCCGAGGCCGACCGTGGTGGTAACACGCAAAATCCCGGACGGTTTGTCCTTGCTGTCCGTGAGGCTGGACTGAACGGACTCCAGCTTCATCAGAACGTCGGCAGCGGTTCGGTAAAGCAATTCGCCCTGTTCGGTCAACAACAGTCCGCGAGCGTGACGGTGGAACAGCGACACGCCCAGGTCATGCTCAAGAGCACTGACCTGACGGCTGACGGCCGACTGGCTCATATGCAGGGTGTCGCCTGCATGGGTGAAGCTGCCCGCCTGAGCGGCCGCATGAAAGATGCGCAATTTGTCCCAATCCATGCGTGCCCCTCCGCAGGACGTTCAGGCTGCCTTATTCGGCTGCCTGTCGTGTTGATGCCGTCTCATGCTCGGCCAGAAACTTCTCCGCTTCAAGGGCAGCCATGCAGCCCATTCCAGCCGCAGTGACGGCCTGACGGTAAATGTCGTCCGTAACGTCACCGGCTGCAAAGACACCCGGAATGGATGTTTTGGTCGAATCCGGTGCTGTTTCCAAGTAGCCGTTCGGTTTCAGCGTCAGCTGGTCCTTGAAGAGTTCCACGGACGGTGCGTGTCCGATTGCGATGAAGACGCCATCGGTCGAAATCTCCCGGAGTTCGCCGTTTCCGGTGTTTTTCAGGCGAACGCCCGTAACCCCTTTCGGCTCGCCACCGCCAAGAATTTCATCAACCTGATGATCCCAGACAACCTCGATTTTGGGGTTCCGGAAAAGGCGGTCCTGAAGAATTTTTTCCGCGCGCAAGCTGTCGCGGCGGTGCACCAGTGTAACCTTGGAAGCGAGATTGGCAAGATAAAGGGCTTCTTCCACCGCCGTGTTGCCGCCGCCGACCACGACGACTTCCCTGTTGCGGTAGAAAAAACCGTCACATGTCGCACATGCAGAAACGCCGGCGCCCATGTAGTCCTGCTCGGAAGGCAATCCGAGCCAGCGGGCCTGGGCACCGGTGGCGATTACGAGTGTGTCCGCAGTAAACACCGTTCCGCTGTCTGCTTCAAGCCGGAATGGTCGTTGCGACAGATCGGCCTTCACGATCGTGTCGTAAACAAGCTTTGTACCGACATTTTCCGCCTGTTTCTGCATCTGCTCCATGAGCCACGGACCCATGACGGGATCGGCAAAACCGGGATAATTTTCCACGTCAGTGGTTATGGTCAACTGCCCCCCTGGCTGAATGCCGGCGACCAGTGTCGGTTCGATCATGGCGCGCGCGGCGTAGATAGCAGCGGTATATCCGGCGGGCCCGGAGCCGACGATCAAAAGCTTGCTGTGTTCCGTGCTCATGAAGTTACCTGTTTCCTGTCTTCTTTCTCAGCCTGTTCGTCAACGATGCGGTGACTCAGGTTGCCGCTTCCCTCTGTCGTGAAGCTGAAAAATCACTCCTGATGCGATCCGCTATGACAGGCGTCGCGTCTATCGGCTCGTAGGTAGTGGTTTTTATCGGACCTGGAAAGGGGTGTATTACACCCTGGCGTTCCAAACTCTCCAAAAAATTGGTGATTTTGCCGTGACCGCCGCCCGGGTGAAACACATGAACGGGTTTTCCTGTCGCAGCGGCCTCGCCGATCATGTTGGTCGAATCAGCCGTTGCGATTATTGCATCTGCCTTTGCCAGATAATGTCCAAGCGGATTCGGCGCGTCGCCGGCCCAGAACAGATGCTTGCCGGACGTCGCCAGCCCGGCCAGACCTGACGAGAGTGCCGGTGGCGTGCGACGGGACACGGTGATCATGAAGTGGGCGCTTTCTTCCTCTTCTGTCCGTTTCAAGCTGTTCAGAAGGTGCTGCTGATCGTCCGGGCTGAAGGTATGATGGCGGCTGTCACCTCCAATGAGAACGGCTACTCGAGGATGTGGCAACCGGTCGATGTCAGGAATACTTTCATCGCGCAGCGAAGCGAGTGTCGAAGTCGAAAAACGGTGCGGCGAAGTCGGTGTGACGAGAACATTGCGGCCACGCAGACTGTCGTGCGCCGGCACCCAGATCAGATCTGCAGCGTGCGGTCCCGTTCTGGGATCCTTCAGGAAAACCGTAAACGTCCGTCCACCTGAAAGTCTCTTGATCCGGCGAAGATAAGCCGCGGCGCGACGGCCCGAGCCAATGACGATATCAGGGTAAGGCGGGGCGATCGGGCTGCCGGGACGTGTTTCCCACTCGCGCGGGTCGGTTGGCCCGTAAGGAAGCCACCAGGAAAACGGTGGTCGTGGGGCAATGGTCCGAACCTCGTATGGAACACCCAACGCACTCGCGACGCCGATACACTGGGCTAGGTCTCCGGCCTTGCCATCCGTCACAATCCAGATGGATGCAGGGGAGGTCTCCGGCTCAATGTGCATTTAAGGAGAACTTCCCCTATCGTAATCTTTCGGAATCGTGCGCGATTTTGTTATAGTCTTGCACAAATGCGCAAATAATCATAACTCGGCACCATCAAAAGCTTATAGCGGGGAACTCGCTTCCTGCAATATGCCAACCCGGTTCAGCAACACCTACCCACAGTCGGGTCAACAGGCAAACCTCAAAGGAGACAGGATTGAAAGCGCGGCTTGATGCCATTGATTGGCAGATCCTGAAAGAACTGCAAGACGACGGCCGGATGACCAATGTCGAGCTGGCGCGACGCGTCGGCATATCCGCACCGCCTTGCCTGCGCCGCGTCAGGGCTCTGGAGGAAGCGGGGCTCATCCAGGGCTACCGGACCCTGTTGGACGAGAAACAGCTGGGCTATGACGTAACCGCCTTTGCCATGGTGGGCCTGCACAGTCAGACAGAGGCGGATCTGATTGCCTTTGAACAGACGGTGCAGAACTGGTCGCTGGTTCGCGAAAGTTACATGCTCTCTGGAGAAGTGGATTTCCTGTTGAAATGCGTGTCGCCGGACCTGCAGACCTTCCAGAATTTCGTGATCCGGGAGCTGACCGCCGCGCCGAACGTCGACAGCGTGCGCACTGCCCTGACCATTCGCAGGACCAAGGATGAGCCTGTGGTTCCGATCACAGGATAACGATCACAAGCTCTAGTTTGCGGCAGCTTGTGTCTGACGCTCTTTCATACCCTGGAGTTTCTTGTTCAGCCGGGACATCATGGAAATGTCCCTGAGAGCAGTCGCAACGAGTGTAAAGGCAACACTCAGGAGCGCGCAGGTTGTCAGGATTGCGACCGGCAGAAACTGATCATAGTGATAAGCGTCGAGCGCCCTGTCGATCGGATCGACGCCGGAATAAAGCCTGTTGCGGATGGTTTCGCGATAGGCGCCGAGTTCCAGCGAGCCCTGCTTGATGTATCTGAGGCCGAGAACGAGCAGAATGACCGCAGTGGCCAGCGCAATCAGAAAACCGAACATCTGCAATGCAAACGCGTAGGCATTCTCATGCCGGCGCTTGACGATGCGTGTGAAAACACGCCGCTCACGCGCATCCAGCCTGGAATACACATACCAGCGATAGATCCAGAGCGGGACGGCAGCGACCAGCAGCCACACTCCGATTGCATGAAAGACCATCACCAGACCTCCGACACATACCGGTAGCTACCTTAGCGATTGACCGGCATGCGTCAAAGGGAAAACGGCAGTGATCGATTGACGCCGTGTCAGACCTTATCTGATTGGAATGTCAAAGGTTCAGGTGAATTTGACTTGAACAATTTCGTAAGAGCGGGCTCCCCCGGGAGCGGCCACTTCAACGCTGTCACCAACCGACTTTCCGATAAGCGCGCGTGCGATCGGAGAGGAGATGGAAACCTTGTTCTGCTTCACGTCGGATTCAACGTCACCGACGATCATGTAGCGCTTTTCCTCTTCGGTGTCCTCATCGATGAGCGACACGGTCGCTCCGAATTTGATGATTTCGCCGGACAACTTGGTGACATCGATGACTTCTGCGCGCGACAGTTTGTCCTCAAGTTCCGCAATACGGCCTTCGTTCAGGCTCTGGGCTTCCTTGGCAGCATGGTATTCGGCATTTTCCGACAGATCGCCGTGCGCTCGCGCTTCGGATATGGCATCGACGATGCGCGGACGCTCAACCGTGGTACGTTCCTTCAGTTCGACCTGAAGCATATTGTAACCGGCAGAGGTCATCGGAACTTTTTCCATGGGTCTCAGACCTTCAGCTTATTGGATCCTTTTAAGCTGGTTTCGCTCTCTATAAGGACCACGTATTTACAAAAACAAACCAACCGGGAAAGGCGCGCTTTCCCGGCCGGTCGCGTATATAATAGCCTTAGCCGAAGTAGGATTGTAAAGGTCTTACTTCAAGGCTTCCCGCCTTGTGGGCGGTGATGCCTTTGGCTGCTGCGACGGAACCTGCAAGGGTCGTGTAATACGGAACCTTGTTCAGGAGCGCCGCCCGGCGCATCGACCGGCTGTCGGCAATGGCCTGCGCACCTTCCGTTGTGTTGAAGACAAGCTGGACGTCACCGTTCTTGACAGCATCGACGATATGCGGGCGGCCTTCAAGCACCTTGTTGATTTTCTTCACCGCAATGCCCTGGTCTTCCAGGAATTTCTGGGTTCCGCCCGTGGCAATTATGGAAAATCCGGCCTGCTCCAGGCTGCGCACGGCATCCACGACGCCTTTCTTGTCTGCGTCGCGCATCGAAACGAAAACTGTTCCCTGATCAGGAACGCCGGTGCCCGATCCGATCTGGGACTTGGCAAATGCCGTTCCGAATGCCGTGTCCAGGCCCATGACTTCTCCGGTGGAGCGCATTTCCGGGCCAAGAATGGTGTCGACACCGGGGAAACGGGCGAACGGGAAGACGGCTTCCTTTACCGCAATGTGGTCCAGCTTGCTCTCGCTCAAGCCAAAGGAAGCGAGGCTTTCGCCGGCCATGACCCGGCTGGCGATCTTGGCGATCGGCGCTCCAACCGTCTTGGCGACGAAAGGAACCGTCCGTGACGCTCTCGGGTTGACCTCAAGAACAAAGATTTCGTCGCCCTTGATGGCATATTGGACATTCATCAGACCGCCGACTTCAAGACCCAGCGCCAACGCTGTTGTCTGGCGCTTGAGTTCTGCAATGAGCTCTTCAGACAGCGAGAATGGGGGCAATGAGCACGCGCTGTCGCCGGAGTGAATTCCCGCTTCTTCGATATGCTCCATGATGCCGCAGACAAAAACGTCCTTGCAGTCGCACAGCGCGTCGACATCGACTTCGATTGCACCCTGCAGATAGCGATCGAAAAGCAGCGGATTCGTGCCAAGGACGGTGTTTATCTGGCCCGTCTTGTCATTTGGATATTTTGCACGAACCTCGGCGGGTACGAGCTCGGGCAGGGTGCCGAGGAGGTAGGAGTTCAGGGCTTCCTCGTCGCGAATGATCTGCATTGCGCGGCCGCCGAGAACATAGGAGGGACGGACCACGAGCGGCAGGCCGAGCTGACCCGCGATCAGGCGACCCTGTTCAACGGAATAGGCAATGCCGTTTTCCGGTTGCTTCAGGCCGAGCTTGATCAGGAGCTTCTGGAACCGGTCGCGATCTTCGGCAAGGTCAATCATGTCCGGCGATGTGCCGAGGATTGGAACGTTCGACTTGACGAGGGCCTGGGCAAGCTTGAGAGGCGTCTGGCCTCCGAACTGGACGATCACGCCATGAAGCGTTCCGTTGTCCTGTTCCTTGCGGATGATTTCAAGAACATCCTCAGCCGTGAGCGGTTCGAAATACAGGCGGTCGGACGTGTCGTAGTCCGTCGAAACCGTCTCCGGATTGCAATTGATCATGATGGTTTCGTAGCCGGCCTCGTCGAGGGCGAATGCCGCGTGGCAACAGCAGTAGTCGAATTCGATACCCTGACCGATCCTGTTCGGTCCTCCGCCCAGGATCACAACCTTTTTCCTGTCCGACGGGTTGGCTTCACACGCCGGGGCACCCATGAACGGTGCCTCGTAGGTGGAATACATATATGCGGTCGGCGAGGCAAATTCTGCAGCACATGTGTCGATGCGCTTGTAAACCGGATGAACATTCAGTTCTTCACGCAGTTTGACGACATTGTCGGCGTCAAGGCCTGCAAGGCTTGCCAGGCGCGCATCGGAGAACCCCATGGATTTCAGCTTGCGCAGGTTTGCGGCATCCCGAGGCAATCCGATGTTTCTCACCTTGGCTTCCATCGCGAGAATGTCTGCGATCTGTTCCAGGAACCAGGTGTTGATACCACTTGCCTGATTGATTTCCTCGATGGTCATGCCGAAGCGCATGGCCTGCGCGACATTGAGCAGACGCATCGGCGTTGGCGTCGAAACGGCAGCACGCAGGGCGTTCCTGTCATCGCCCTGGTCGAGACCGGCAATTTCAGTCTCGTCGAAACCATTTATGCCTGTTTCCAGGCCCCGCAGTGCCTTTTGCATGCTTTCATTGAATGTCCGGCCAATGGCCATGACCTCGCCGACCGATTTCATGGCCGTGGTCAGTGTCGCTTCCGATCCCGGAAATTTTTCAAAGGCAAAGCGCGGGATCTTGGTTACGACGTAATCGATCGTGGGCTCGAATGACGCGGGGGTCGCGCCGCCGGTAATGTCGTTTTCAAGTTCATCAAGCGTATAGCCGACTGCCAGTTTAGCTGCGATCTTGGCGATCGGAAAGCCAGTTGCCTTCGACGCCAGGGCAGAAGACCGGGAAACCCGCGGGTTCATTTCAATGACCACAAGACGTCCGTTGTCGGGATCGACCGCGAACTGAACGTTGGACCCACCTGTTTCGACGCCGATCTCGCGCAGGACTGCAATCGAGGCGTCGCGCATCATCTGGTATTCTTTGTCGGTCAGGGTCAGGGCAGGCGCGACCGTGATCGAATCGCCGGTGTGGACACCCATCGGGTCGACGTTTTCGATCGAGCAGATGATGATGCAGTTGTCCGCCTTGTCGCGGACGACTTCCATTTCGTATTCCTTCCAACCCAGAAGGCTTTCATCGATCAGAACCTGTCCGACCGGCGAGGCGTCTATGCCCGAGCGAACGATGGTTTCAAATTCTTCACGGTTATAGGCGACGCCACCGCCAGTGCCGCCGAGCGTAAATGCAGGGCGGATGATTGCGGGCAGGCCGATTTCGTCGAGCGCGCGCATCGCCTCCAGATAACCGGCATTGCGATCGTAGCCGGTGATCCTGCCGTTCTCGTCCCGGATGGCGGGTGACGAGGCAATGGCGGCGCGCGGGTTTTCAAGTCCGATCGTGTCCATTGCGGCCCGGAACTTTTCGCGGTCCTCGGCTTTTTCGATTACATCACCGCGGGCGCCGATCATCTCGACACCGAACTTCTCCAGAACACCCATCTGTTCCAGGTCGAGCGCACAGTTGAGCGCGGTCTGTCCGCCCATGGTCGGCAAAAGCGCGTCCGGCCGTTCCTTCTCGATGATCCTGGCGACGAGGTCCGGCGTGATTGGCTCGATATAGGTCGCGTCCGCAAGGTCAGGATCAGTCATGATCGTGGCCGGGTTGGAATTGACCAAGATGATCCGGTAGCCCTCTTCGCGCAACGCCTTGCAGGCCTGAGTACCGGAGTAGTCGAATTCGCAGGCCTGCCCGATAACGATCGGACCGGCACCAATAATCAGGATGGAAGAGATATCTGTGCGTTTGGGCATCTCGGCTCTCAGCTCGCAGTGGCCAGTCCGGAGTAGCGCTTTCGCTATTCGGTCTGGTTCTGTCTAAAAGTAAGTGACGATGTTGGCTGAGCGCGTCTTATAGGGAAAAGCTCTGCACTATGAAACCCCGGCAGGACGACAAGACGACGTTTTCCGAATGGAATTGATGCGATTAGTCGGTTTCTGACGGTTCGATTTTCAATGGTGTTGCCGAAAGACCGTCAAAGTCGCTGATTCCTTCCGACAGTGCGTAGCAGGCGAGACGTATGGATTTCGGTATTTCGACAGGCCGGCCATCGCGATTGCCCTTCTCGTAGTACTGGATCATGCGTTTTTTCAGACCGAGCCGCTCAGCTGCGTCTTTCTGTTTCAATCCGAGTGTTCGCCTCCAGTGTCGGAATTGTTGCGGAGTCATGCCTGGCACGGAGATTTTTGTTTTCGATTCGGCCATATTTCAATTTATCCAGAGTAACTTGCTTCCGCGTGACCGCACTTTGGAACGGATACGCCGATCAGATTGACAAAAATAACCTGGATCGGTCTTTGTCAATCAAGAAGTGCACAATGTGCTCTTTTTTGCGCGATAGGCGCTTGTTGAAGCGTTTTGACGACCGGTCAAAGACAAGGTGTTGGAGCAATCGGTCATTTATGGGAGAAATTCGAGGAGACGAGTTTCACCTTCCGGTAAGGGAGGAAAGTCTTCGGCAGCGTGAGTTCTCCACAGGCACCGGAATCCTCAACGTCACTTGAAAAAAAATTACAGTATTGTATTTAATCTATGGCAATGCGCGCACTGATAAATTGTTTTTTCGAACTCAATTTCTGGTTGTGTATTGGTTTTTATCGAAACGGCCGTGCCACCGGCTAGGTATCATTTAAAAAAAATCAGGTACCTAAATCATTTTGTTTGGGTAAGTTGAGGAAAATTAAGTATTTTTCCCTTTTCTTGCTCCCGTGAAGTTAGTATGGACTGCTGCGGAATTCACGAGAATTGAAAATGTGGTTTATTGGATCTGGATTATCGATAATTAATATTTATGTCCCCTAGTTTGTCCGTGGGGGTGTTTATGGATCACCAGCTTGGTGATCTTTCTGTCATAATTCAGGGTTTAATTTTCGGTCTTCTGAAACTTCTGCGAAAAATGATCAATATTTCCGATTTTTGCGTAGATTTTAACTATCGAACCAGTGTATTAGTCTGATTGCTAAGTCTCGGCCGTGCAGAGCTGGGGCTTTTCGCCGTGTGCGATGGTAAATAACCGAGAGGTTGTTTTGCATCACTAGTGGGACCTGAGGATCCGGATGTGGGACCGGAAAATCAGGGGTGCTGCAAAGCCTGACCGAACTCGGAACAAAAAAACAAGATCGGGCTTAACATTATGAACAATGTCGCTACCAAAATGGTCGTTGTTCCGGACATAGCAGGTCCGGGACAGGACGTGGTGCTTGATGACCGCGCCCTTGCTATCTCTGAGATGTCTGAGCGCTTCAACGTAACGCTGCGTACCCTGCGGTTCTACGAAGAAAAGGGTCTGCTTAACCCTGTGCGCAAAGGTGCTCGCCGTTTTTATGGCACGCGTGATGTGTCGCGGATGCGGGTCATCCTTCAAGCCAAGAAAATCGGACTGACACTTGCTGAAATTCGGCGGGTGATCAAGCTGGTCGAAAGCAATACCAACAAACAAGACCAGTTCAAGGAATTGCAGGAAATCTGCCAGGGGCAACAAGAGATCCTTGTCGAGCAGAAGCAAATGCTTGATGAGCAGGTTGCCGAGGTTGAACAGATCCTGTCGGCCTTTGATGAACTGATCGCCTGACTCGCCTCATTCAGACAATGCAATGCCCCCGGTTCAGAAATGAGCCGGGGTTTTGCTTTTCCGCGTCCAACTGCGGAGTGTCGAACTCATGAGGCGGACTTCCATTCGTGTTGGAACCGGTTGCCCGCCGGCAGGGCAGACCCTGAATTCACGCGGGCCGGCCGGCCTGCATCAGATCGGTGAACCGCTTGAACAGATAATGGCTGTCACGCGGCCCCGGAGAGGCTTCCGGATGGTACTGGACTGAAAAGACGGGCTTGTCCTTCATGGCCAGACCGCAGTTCGAGCCGTCGAAAAGAGAGACGTGAGTTTGTTCGACATTTTCCGGCAGGCTGTTTGCGTCGACCGCAAAGCCATGATTCATTGATGTGATTTCGACCTTGCCAGTCGTGTGATCGAACACCGGATGATTGGCGCCGTGATGGCCCTGATGCATTTTGATCGTGTCGCCCCCGAGCGCGAGCGCGAGCATCTGGTGACCAAGGCAAATGCCGAAGGTCGGGACACCCTTGTCCAAAACGCCCCTGATCATGTCGACTGAATATTTGCCCGTCGCTGCCGGATCACCGGGACCGTTGGACAGAAACACACCATCGGGTTCGTGGGCCAGCACATCACTTGCAGTTGCCGTTGCAGGCACAACAGTAACATCGCAACCCGCATCGGTGAGCAGTCGCAGAATATTTCGTTTGATACCAAAATCGATGGCGACGACCTTGTAGGTTGAGCCTTCGGTTTCTCCGTAGCCTTCGTCCCAACGCCAGGTCGTCTGGGACCAGGGGTGTGATTGGGTCGTCGAGGCGTCTTTCGCCAGATCCATGCCGACGAGGCCAGGCCAGTTGGCGGCGGCTGTTTTCAGGCTTTCAACGTCGAAACGACCATCAGGTGCATGAGCGATCACACCGTTGGGAACGCCTTTCTCCCTGATCAGCGCGGTCAATGCACGGGTGTCGACGCCGCAGATACCGATCATGTTCCGGCTCTTGAGCCAGGCATCAAGATGTTTTGCAGCCCGGTAGTTGGCCGGATCGGTTATCGGCGCAGCAAGAACGACACCTCGAATTCCGCTGTCGGCGGCCATGTTGACGGTTTCAATATCCTCGTCATTCGTGCCCACATTCCCTATATGCGGAAAAGTGAACGTAATAATCTGACCCGAATAGGAGGGGTCGGTGAGGATCTCCTGATATCCGGTCATGGCCGTATTAAAACAAATCTCACCAACGGCTTGGCCGGTGGCGCCGAGGCCTTGCCCTTCGATTATGCTGCCGTCGGAAAGGACAAGCAGGGCGGTCGCCGGGGTCTCAGACCATGCGTCTGCAGTCGTCATGTCTTGTATCCAGAGTCTGTTGGTGACATCATGCGCTGCAGGATAGGCGTCTGCGACTGGCAAAAATGCCTTTATGCGGCCGTCTGCATCAAGCGCGGGACTCTATGGGAAGCGGCTAGGATCGTCAATATTGATCCTTTGAAAAAAGACCATTAAAATTCAATAGCTTGGCTGAGAAATGTGAAAGGGCGTCAAAACGCCCGCAGGCTCAGTGCGGCAGGGATAGGGTGAACCATGCGCGACGACTTGCGCGAAAGAATCGGCATTGCGTTGAAATCGGCGCAAGAAGAAGGCGACAAGCGGCGCTGCGCGACCTTGCGTCTGATCCAGACCGCCGTCAAGGACAGGGAAGCCTCTGCACGCGACAACGGCAAGGATGGTGTCGGCGATAGCGACGTCATCGAAATCCTTCAGAAAATGATTAGCCAACGGGTAACGTCGGCAGACGAGTTTGAAACCAGCGGGCAGCTCGACCTTGCCGAGCAGGAACGCGTGGAGCAGGAAATCATTCGCGAATTCCTGCCCGTTCAGCTTACCGAAGACGAGATGCGCACGCTTTGCGAGGCTACCGTCAAGGACATCGAGGCACATGGTCTGCGCGACATCGGGCGTTGCATGAGCGAGCTGAAAAGCCGGTATCCGGGAAAGATGGACTTTGTTCAGGCGTCCTGCCTTGTGAAGGATATGTTGCGCACGGAAGGCAATGGTCATCACCAGCAACAGGGTGCGGACGAAACCCCGAAGGGCTAACCTGCGAAGCGTCCGGCTTTTGGGTCGAGGGAGCGGGAACCTTCTGCAAGTTGTCCCCGGCTATCAACAGATCTTCAATTTCCCACTCCCGGTGAAGATCTGAGACTGGCGCTAACCGGCAAGTCATTCTATTTTGTCGGATCATCCTGAAGGTGCGTAGACCAACCGTCAGGCAAAAGCATTCAATCACAGCTGATCGTTCGTCCTCCATGCGTTTTGAACCGCGTCTTCTCGATGAAATCCGCGCCCGTCTGACACTCTCGGATATCGTTGGACGGCGTGTCTCGTGGGACCGTCGCAAAACCCAGCCGGGAAAGGGAGACTTTTGGGCCTGCTGTCCGTTTCATCAGGAAAAAAGCCCGAGCTTTCATGTCGATGACCGGCGCAACAGGTACAAGTGCTTCGGATGCGGTGCGTCCGGCGATCACTTTACCTTCCTGTGTGAAACAGAAGGCCTCAACTTTCCAGAGTCCGTTGAACGCCTTGCCGAACAGGCAGGTGTCGCTTTGCCGGCGCCCGATCCGCAAGCGGCCAAGCGGGAGAAGAGGCGTGCGGGACTTGCCGACATATGCGAAATGGCCGCGCAGTTTTTTCAGACCGAGCTTGCCGGATACAGAGGCGAAGTTGCACGTTCCTACGTTGCCAAACGTGATCTGACATCCGAGACACTGATGGAATTCCGCTTCGGCTTTGCCCCCGACAGCCGCGATGCACTGAAGACGTTCCTGGCCGCGAGGGACATTCCGGAAGCTGCAATGGTGGAGGCCGGACTTGTCATCCGGCCGGACGACGGGCGGCCTTCCTATGACCGTTTTCGTGGACGCCTGATGATCCCGATCCATGATGACAAGGGCCGAGTGGTCGCGTTTGGCGGGCGGACACTGTTACCCGACGGACAACCAAAATATCTGAATTCGCCCGAGACCCCCCTGTTTCACAAGGGCATCATGCTCTTCAACGCGCATCGTGCCCGTGAACCGGCCTTCAAGACGGGTGAGGCGGTGGTCGTGGAAGGCTATATGGACGCCGTCGCCCTGTGGCAGGCTGGAATCCGGCACGTGGTCGCGTCGCTCGGGACTGCCTTCACGGAAGACCAGGTGGTCCGGCTCTGGAGATTTGCACCCGAACCGGTGATCTGTTTTGACGGTGACGTTGCCGGTGTGTCTGCTGCACATCGGGCAATCGACCGGATCTTTCCGGTCCTCAAAAGCGGCTTTTCGTTTCAATTCTGCTTTCTGCCCGATGGCATGGATCCGGATGATCTGGTCAAGCAGCGCGGGCTGGACGGGTTCCACCAGGAAGTCAGCAAGGCCCAGTCACTGTTCGATGCGGTCTGGGAGCGCGAAATCTCGGTTTCCCGTATCGACACGCCTGAGCGCAAGGCAGCGCTTGAGAAACGCTTTGACGACCTGATCGGAACGATCCGGGACGAACGGGTAAGGCGTCGCTATCAACTCGACCTGAAATTCAAGCTGTCCAACTTGTTTTTCGAGCAGGCCCGGCAATCGCGGCGCGACGGCAAGAAAAGCGCCGAGACGTCCACGGGACTGGGCATGGTGCGTGAGCGGGTTGCCACCAGCAACGACTTTGGAACAGAACGCCTGGTTCTGGGGTTGTGCATGCGGTTTCCGCATCTGCTTGACAGAAATGTCGAGCGCATATCGCGATTGCCGTTCACCAACGATCTGCACCGGCAGCTTCGCGATATTCTGTGCCGGATCGTTGATGATCTGGAAGCGGCGCCGATAGCGGACCTGACCGGTTCGTTCGATGAACCCCTGCGTGACATCATGCACGAGTTGATGTTGGAAACCATTGGTCTGCAGGAGCAGGGCAAGGCGGAGTTCTTTGCGCTCAACCACCGGTTCCCGCTCTTGAAATCCAATCCGCCGGAAGATTTCGTCGAGGCGGCGTACCTGCATTTTCTGGATATTCTAGAATTGACCGCACTTGAAGTGGAGCTTTCCAGCGAGTTGGTCACCGCCGATGAACATCTGGACGAGTTTTCCTGGGCACGCATCCAGGCCCTGACTCAGGATTTGAACCGCAGGCGCGAAGAGTGTGCGCGTGATGAAGCCGATCTTGCAGAACGCGCCAAGAAAATCAGAACCGCACCTCCGGTCGCCGTGGCACAATGACCGCCGTGCGGCCGCCGGACGTGGTCCAAACCAATGCGAGGGCGAGCTCAGCGCGGGGAAATTGTTTTTTTGCTGCAAAATCACCCTGTAGACGTGTGAAAAACCACAAAAAACGCATTTTCCAATTGACCGGTGACGAATCACACTTGCGAATCGTGCGCACCGAGCTAAATAGAAGTTTTGCAGCTCTCAAGCGCCGCAGCTTAAAAGCCAGCTAGCGGCAAATAGTCTGAAAAACGCTGCAACCCGTTTGAATACCTCTTCGGCACTTGCAATTGCGAGAGCCAAATTGAAAGGCCGCGTGCTTCATTGATGCTGAGTACTGTCAATGTCGTGAAGAGCACGGTTAATTGGGACTTAAGGGACACGGCTTACAAACCTATTCACACTGATTCTTCCGTACGCGGCCGCAGGTATTGCCGGCGCGCTGAGGGTAAGTTGGTTTGAAGCCGTTAATAGGGCGCTGCGTGACCCTGATGGTCACGAACTGGAGCACGATATGGTAGCCAAAGCGACACAAGCAGACGAGACACAGGAAGCAAGCTCGGACGGACCGGACGGTCCGCTGCTCGACCTGTCGGATGCCGCTGTCAAGAAGATGATCAAAGCCGCCAAGAAGCGCGGCTACGTCACATATGACGAGCTGAACGAAGTTCTGCCTTCCGAGCAGGTTTCGTCAGAGAAGATCGAAGACACCATGTCCATGCTCTCCGACATGGGTATCAACGTGATCGATTCCGAAGACGCTGAAGACGGCCCGGATGAAGTCGATGGCGGCGAATTGGCGACCACCACCACCACAGCCGTTGCGAAAACAACCAATACCAAAGAACCCGCCGATCGGACCGACGATCCGGTGCGCATGTATCTGCGCGAGATGGGGTCGGTTGAACTGCTCTCCCGCGAGGGCGAGATCGCGATTGCCAAGCGCATCGAGGCCGGTCGGGAAGCCATGATCGCCGGTCTTTGCGAAAGTCCGCTGACATTCCAGGCAATCATTATCTGGCGCGATGAACTCAACGAAGCCCAGGTGCTTCTGCGTGACATTATCGACCTGGAAGCCACTTATGCCGGACCGGACGCAAAGGCAGGCCCCGCGGTAGCAAATGACGATGTTGCCCCGAGCGAAGCCGGCGAAGAAAAGTCCAAGGACGGCGTCTCCGAAGATACGGAGAACGAAGAAGGCGAAGGCGACAGCGACGAGGATGACGACGACGAGTTTGAATCCAACGTCTCCCTCAGCGCGATGGAAGCCGAGCTGAAACCGGGCGTTCTGGAAACCTTCGACAACATTGCGGACAACTACAAGAAGCTGCGCCGTCTTCAGGACCAGCTGGTTGAAAACAAGCTGGCCAACAAGACCCTGTCACCGAGCCAGGAGCGCCGTTACAAGAAGCTGAAAGAAGACATCATCGTCGATGTGAAGAGCCTGTCGCTCAACCAGAACCGTATCGATGCTCTGGTTGCCCAGCTCTACGACATCAACAAGCGCCTGATGGGCTATGAAGGCCGCTTGCTGCGCCTTGCTGACAGCTACAACGTCGATCGCTCCGATTTTCTGAAGCAGTATCAGGGTGCGGAACTGGACCCGAACTGGCTTCGCAAGGTGGCGAACCTGTCCACTCGCGGCTGGAAGAACTTCATCGCCCGGGAAAAGGAAACCGTTCGCGAGCTGCGCCAGGAAATCCAGACGCTGGCCACGGAAACGGGCCTTGAGATCACCGAATTCCGCCGCATCGTGGCAATGGTGCAAAAGGGTGAACGCGAAGCACGTATCGCCAAGAAGGAAATGGTCGAGGCGAACCTGCGCCTCGTGATTTCCATCGCCAAGAAATACACCAACCGCGGACTGCAGTTCCTGGATCTTATCCAGGAAGGCAATATCGGCCTGATGAAGGCGGTGGACAAATTCGAATACCGGCGCGGTTACAAGTTTTCGACTTACGCCACGTGGTGGATCCGGCAGGCAATCACGCGCTCGATTGCCGATCAGGCCCGCACGATCCGTATTCCGGTGCACATGATCGAGACGATCAACAAGATCGTCAGAACATCGCGCCAGATGCTGCACGAAATCGGCCGTGAGCCGACCCCGGAAGAACTTGCCGAAAAGCTGCAGATGCCGCTGGAAAAGGTCCGCAAGGTTCTGAAGATTGCCAAGGAGCCGATTTCCCTCGAGACCCCGATCGGGGACGAGGAAGATTCCCACCTCGGCGATTTCATCGAGGACAAGAACGCGGTCCTGCCGATCGATGCGGCGATCCAGTCGAACCTGCGCGAAACCACCACGCGGGTGCTTGCTTCGCTGACACCACGCGAGGAACGTGTTCTTCGCATGCGTTTCGGCATCGGCATGAACACCGACCATACGCTGGAAGAAGTCGGTCAGCAGTTCTCGGTGACGCGCGAGCGTATTCGCCAGATCGAGGCCAAGGCGCTCCGGAAGCTGAAGCACCCGAGCCGTTCGCGCAAGCTGCGCTCGTTCCTGGACAGTTAAGAGGCCGGTCGACGTCTCGCATTTTTTAAAAACCCGGCTGCCATGCCGGGTTTTTTGTTTGGGAGCATGTGGATTTTGGAGCGTTTTCCAACTTAAAAATCTGTTGATACGCTCTAGTCTTCAAGTTTGACGTAATTCCAGACAGAACTCCGATCACCACCTTTCCCGGAATTGTTCTGTTTGATCGAAGACTTCCGTTCGAGGGCTCATTTTTGGCCATAACCGCAGATACCAACCGTCCGATGACAGAGGCGGCAACGGAAGATCGGCAAGCATTTGCCTGGGGGCTGATGACCTCCCTGGTGCTGCACGGATTGCTGGGACTCGTGCTGCTGGGCGGTATCTCCGGGTATGTCACTGAGCCGGCACAAGAGCCCATCGAGGTGGAGATCGTCACTGTTCCCGCGCTTGAGCTGCCAGAACCGGCCGAAGAGAATTCTGCAGCCGAAGAGCCTGCGGCGGCAGAAGAAGAAGCTGAAAACCAGCCTCCCGAACCGGCACCTGAAGAACAGGAAACAGAAGAGCAGGCTCCCGAGCCGACGCCTGCTGCAGAGGCGGAAGAGGAGACACCTGCACCAGTTCTGCAGCCAGTCGAGGAATTTGCCGAAGAAGATTCCGAAGCTCAGAATAACGAGCAGGAACCCGTCACCGAACCGCTGGAAGAGGTTGTTGAAGAGGAGGTCCCTGAACTGGAGGAAAGCGAACCTCTGGAGGAAGAGCAGGAAACTGCGGATCTTGACACAGAGGAAGCTGAAGATTTCACAGAGCCAGAGCCAGAGCCAGAGCCAGAGCCAGAGCCAGAGCCAGAGCCAGAGCCAGAGCCGGAGCCGGAGCCGGAGGTTGAAGTTGAAGTTGAAACCGAGGTTGAGGTTGAGACCCAGGTGGAGCCCGAGGCTGACCCAGAACCAGAAACTGTTATCGAAACTGAGGTCGCTGAGGATTTCGATCCTTTGGCCGGACCGGTAAACGAGACCGGGACCGCGGAAACGCCTGCACCCGATCCCAAACCTGTGGCGGAAGCGGAAGCCGGAACAGAGGCTGAGACCAATGTGGGCGAGGCGGACGAAATTGCGCCGGATGATTTCGGAACGGTTGGGCCGATCTTGACGCAAGCGGCTCCGGCACCCAAGCCTGCACGCAGGGTCGCGCGGGCAACGCCGCCGACTTCGTCACCGTCGTCCGTCGCCGTTCGTCGCCCGGGTCACGTTCAGGCACGGCAGCTTTTTTCCAGGACACTGCTGGACAATCAGCGATCCCAAACCGCCATGCGCGGCATGTCACCGGGGCAACGTCTCAATCTGTTGTGCATGACCGAGTTGCGCGCTCAACTGTCGGCAGCCAGTGCGGTGCCACCTGAGCTTCTGCCGTCATTTCGGCCGCAGCCCGGCAGTGTGCTGGAACCTCGCAATGCGGCCTTCCGCAGCCTTGGTCGCTGGTTCGACGTGTCCTTCAGATGCGAAACGGATAGTGACGTGAGAAGAGTGGAAAGATTCAGTTTCAGAATCGGGAACGAAATACCCCAGTCCCAATGGCTTCGCCGGGGATTGACCCAGTTCTGAGTGACAACCCGCGTGCTCTACTTCAGATCGTAGACATCGACCGTTCCGAGTGGCCCGGTCATGAGCAACTTCTGGGACTCGAAGGGGAACGGGTCGAAGGCAGCTCGTGTGCCCTGATCGGTCGGCATGGCCTTTACCAGATCGTTTGTGCCGTCGACGCCCAGAAAATAACCCAGCCGGAACCAGACATTCAATTTCATCACCCCCTTTGCTTCGGGAATGCTGTCGTGGTCGGTGTAGGGCGTCCAGGGAAAGACAGGCTGAACCTGCCGGACGGTCTTTTCGACCGAGAAGCCCGGCTTGATCGCCGTGACGAAGGGTATGTTTTCCGATTCGACCAGGATGTCGTCCGGGACTGCGATGATCTGCCGGCTCAGAACCAGCTGACCCTGTTCGATCGTCGCATAGCAGGCATCAACGAGCGGGTAGGCGGAACCGTCAAACTCGCCGTGCAGAACGTCGAAGAGATACATGGTTCTGCCGGACGTATTGTTTACCTGATAGGTCAGCAGCAGACCCTTGTCCTCGCGCAGGTGTGCAGACAGGGTCATGTCGCTGTTCTGGTTCGTGATTGCTGACATTGCTGCCGCCTTTTTCTCGATAGCGCAGGTGAGGCCGAACGCCGTCAGACCTGCCATGAAATTGCGCCGATTAATAGTATGGACGTTGAGGTTGCTTGGGATCCCATTCATCGCGGATCTTGTTCTCGCTGTAAGGTTCCTTGTCATGTGGCGGGAAACCGACGGTTCTGGCTTCTTCCTTGATGACCTTGGCTTTCTTGGTCGGATCAGACGGATCTGGTTTGCTGTCATTGTCCACCTTTGAAAAGTCCAGTTCACCATCCGCGGCGTGTTGCGCGTGGATCAGCTCATGGGCAAGTCCGATTTCCGGAGGGCGTGTTTTCCAGGCTTCGTCCGAGCCGAGGGTGGTCCGGTTCGGATTGTAATGCACAGTGGTGTCGCAGCCGGATCCCGGCTTGCCGCTGGAATCGAGTTTACCGTCGCTGTTGAAGCCGGTGACCTTGTTGCCGCCGGATGTTTCCTTGATCGTGATCGTCTTGCCGGACTTGTGGAGATCGTTCAGCAACTTTGCCCCGGATGGCGTCTGGGCAATCTTGGCCAGTGCCTGAACGGTTTTTTCCCGGAATTCCTCGGTGCCCTCGATCTTGATGGAGGGCCCGACATTGGTCGTGCCGACAGGGCCGGGTCCGGCCGCTGCTCCACCGCCAGCGCCGCCACCGCCGGCACTCATGCCGATAAGTACGCGCGGGTACCCGGTAACAATGGATCCGGCTTTCAATGTCAGGTCCGTCATCCGTGCGGCTGGCAATTTTTCCACCAGTACATTCCAGGCGCCGGTCACGATCGGGTCGCCGCCGATGGGGGGAGGCGGGCCGACACAGACGCACAAGTCGGTCACGCGCGCTTGCGGTGACATCCCGGTTATCACGGTCCACGCGCCCTTCCATAAAATGGGAGCGGGAACGCCCATGCACATCGGGCAAGTATGCATATCGAAAAGAATGCGCGCTGCTGGAAACTTCATGGACAAACCAGTTCTTGAAAATATCTTGCGAAAATTTTCGGCTGTCCCGCCCGTTTAGTCAATGCCGCTGCGTCACACTTTGCGCGGTTGTCATTTTCTGCAGGCGGGGAGTGCTTCTTGACCGCATTCACCTACTTCGAAGTCGCGCGTTCGCTTGCTTCCAGCCCAATGAGCCTGTGCCGGAGAACCAGCATCGCGCAGGTCGGCACGATTGTCAGCGCAGCGTTGATGTAAAAAATCGCGGCCCCGGACCGGGAAACCGCCTCGGCAGAGACAAGCGTGGTGTCTCCTGCGCTTACCAGCCCGGTGAGTACTGCGATCAGCCCGGTCAATCCGCCACCGATGGCAATACCTGCAGACGACAGCGTCGGCAGAATGCTCGATACAAGATCCTGTTCCCGGTTGCCGGTGGTGTACATCAATGACCGAAGCAGGATCTGATTGCTCAGTCCGTGACCGGCACCGGTGACAATGGCTGCGAGAGCGAAAGTCGGCAGCGAAGCCATCTCAATCGATGCGGCCGTCATCACCATTCCCGCAACGATCAGAAGCGGACCGAGCACGAGGTAGTTGAGTTCTCTTCGTCTTGAGGGGGCCTTCGACGAAACCCAGGCGAAAAAGGACCAGGAAAAAGCAAGGCCGGCAGCGACATAACTTGCCTGTGTGACGCTCAGGTCCCAGTAAACCTGACCAAATGTCGTGATGAAAACGGCACGGACGGCAGCCGAGACCGAGATCAGAAACACGATCCAGGTGCCCAGACCTATGACCGTCCGTGCCTTGAAGGCGTTGAGCGGAAAAAGGCGCTGAACACTGACGCGATCGATTTTCAACAACAATGCTGCCGCAATCAATCCTGTCAGGATCGTCGCGGCGAGCGGCAATGGCTGGTGGACTTCACCGATCATTGTCAAAAGAAGAATGCTGGCAGTCAGAAGGGTGAAACGCAGCACCATCCGGTCACCGCCTCTTCGACCGGTATCAACAGCTTTTTTATCCGGCTCCGCGCGAGACCGGGCAGGCAATGCTGAATTCATCAGCAGGAACAGCAGGACAGTCAGCGGGATGTTGATCAGGAAAGCAGCGCGCCACGACCAGAGTTCCGTGAGCAATCCTGCCGATAAAGGGCCGATGCCAGCGGCCAGGGCCCAGACACCGGCCAGCATCGCAAACACTCGCGGAGCAACATTGTTCGGAAACAGATCCGGGATCAGCGAGTAACAGAGCGCGACAATCATGCCTTCACCAAATCCTTGCACGGCGCGCCCGGCGATCAGGCCCTCCAGAGAGGTGCTCAGGCCTGCCAGGACAGAGCCGCCTGCAAGGAGGGATGTTGCCACCATGAACGGCAACCGGGCCCCCAGCCGCACCTTTGTTGCGCCTGTCAGACACCCGGCCAGAATGGCCATCATTTCAAAAGAACTGAAAACCCAGAATGCCCTGTTCTGCCCTCCGAGTTCCCGAATGATGTCCGGCAGAACGGCTGTCGTCACGAAACCGTTCAGGGCATGGGAGCCGACGCCAAGGATGAGTGCAATCGTGCCGGCAATCCTGTCGGGCGAGAACAATGCAGAATTGGCTACATTTCCGGTTGCAGGCGATTGCGCTGGTGAACTGACAGACATGGCGGCCTCAATAAAGAAAGAATTATCTTTCTATATTAAGTCGCCATATAAAGAAAGCAATTTATTATTTTATTAAGATCGACGCGGTGTCTGCCACAAGAGACAGGAATTGGGGAGGGACAGTATCTACAAGCCAGACACCGTTGGCCGTGCAGTAGAATTTGTGCCTGTTTCGAGCCATCTTTCCGGCCGCTACATTGAGGACTATCGGTTTTCCGTGTCGTTTTCCGACCATTTTGGCCGTCGCCGGATCACCTGACAAATGGACGTGGTGTCTGTTCATCGGCTTCAGACCGTCCTGCATGATTGAATTCAGATACCGCTCCGCCGTCCCATGAAACAGAAAGTCCGGTGGAACCATCGGAAGCAAGCCGAGATCGACTTCAATCGAGTGTCCTTGCCTGGCTCGAATGGACTGGCCGTCATCGGAAAACTCGAAGCGTTTCTTGTCATTGCGGGCGACGACTTCCACCAGCCGCTTCAGGTCGCATGCGATGCCTTTTTCACCAAGTGCGCTCAGGAGAGCGGTGACGTCGGTCCAACCGGCTTCCGACAGCTTAAGTCCGGCGTCTTCGGGGCAGTGCCGCAGCCAGAACGACATCTGTTTGGAAATTTTCTTGTCGTTTGTCATTTTCATTAATCGATTTTGCCGGGCGTTTGACCGCTCCGGCGGGGAAAAGGGTCAGTCTGGATATTGATGCCAATGGTCCCGGAATGGCGGCGGGAAGGAAAACGGCGCGGGTTGCCCCGCGCCATCCTATCTTATGCCGCGCTGTCGTCGCGAAGCCTGACGAGATCGTTCATCAGGCCACCGGTGCCGTTGTGGACCGTCAGGCGATCCACCTTGCCGGCAATGGATTCCAGCGCTTCCAGTTCCTTCAACCGCAGCATGACCGGGTTTTCGGCCATGACCTTGGCGGTGTTCAAAAGCGAACGGGTTGCGTTGGTTTCTTCCCGGCGCCGGATCACGTTGGCTTCGGCCTCTTTTTCAGCCGTCACCACCTTGTTGAGGATCTCACGCATTTCGCCGGGCAGGATGACATCCTTCAGGACGATATCGTGGATCTCGACACCGATCGCAGCCATGTCCGACTTGATCCGCGCAGTTGCTTCCGCATTGACCTCGCCCTTGCGTTCGAGGATCTGGTCAAGCTTCAGCGCACCGAGCTGTTTCCGGAACACCATCTGCAGCGCCCGGTGCAGCGTGTCAGTGAAGTCCTTGACCTCCTGGGCGGCCTTGACCGGGTCAACCACGCGGAATTCCGCAGACAGGTTGATCCGGATCGTGACACGATCAAGCGTCAGCACTTCCTGGCCAGTGACATCGAGGCTCTGCCGTTTCAGATCGATGAGCTTTTGCGTCAAAGACCGACCGGCCTTCCAGAACGCATACACACCAGCCTGAAGTGTCCGGGTAAGGACACCGTCGACAAACAGCAGTGCAACACTTCCCTCGCTCACCCGAACGATTTCAAACTGCTGCGTCTGCTTCGCATCGCCCAACCGGCGCAGCAGTTTCTGCGTCAGCTCCGGCTGGTCCTGCGTGTCGATCAGTTCCCAGGTCCACGGTCCTGTATCCGTCCACAGAACGAGCCTTTCGTCAGGACCCAGAACCTTGTGAACCCGGCCGTCCCGGTCGACAACCGCCACTTCGGCGGACCGGGTCCGCACGACGGTCAAGTGCTTTTCAACCACGTCTGGGAGTTTATCGAAGAGCGCCTTCTCGTAACCGGAACGGAACTCGGGCACCGCCATAGAATGACGTTCGACCACCAGTGTGCCACGTCCGTTTTTCAGGCTGTGGACACCCGGTTCAAGTATGCCCTGGAGCTCACCGTTTACGAGGTGAAGCGCCCGTTCGTTTTCGGAAATTACCACGCGGGTCCGCCCGCGGATCTTGTCGAGAATAGTCATCATTTCAATACTCCTTCCATAGCGCTAGGGCACCTGGCTGTCCTTTCTTCACATTGATGTTCTGTTTGCAGTTGGTGGTTTCCGGTACGCCTGTCGGGCGATCCGGGGCGAAAAACACTAAGCGATATTGTGGAGACCTGAAGGGTGCACGAGGGCTCCCGACGGGTTCCCGGCCAGAGGGCCTTGCGGCGATGAGACGGGTTGCGCCCCTTCGAAAAGGGGTACGTCCAGCAAAATCGCAGCACAGCCTTCGACGGCAACCGGGCGAGGGCGCCTGGCGTCGGCAATCCGCTCGCCTTGTCCGAAGACAGGGCTACACGTCCTGCGTCCGCAAGATCCCTTCAGATCCCCTATGATTTGAACAGCACCTAAAGCTGCCGGCTTAAGAAGCCAGTCCGGTTTTCAAGGCCGGGTTGTGGAGCGGGAGTTGAACCCGCGACCGTCGGATTCGCAGTCCGATGCTCTACCTACTGAGCTATCCATGGTACACATGACAGGAGTCGAACCTGTTGCCTCCGGGTTATATCCCGGCGTTCAACCGTTGAACTTCATGCGCGGATCTCCGATCTGTCAGAACAGCATCCGTACGTAAACTCGGCAGGGCCGGATCACGCGGGCGGCAGAAAAACAGCCTAACCGTTGATGTCTGTGCCAACCTCTTGATCGGTGCCGTGGTGATACCTCGTTTTCTCGAGTGGCTGCAAGTGGTAATTCCGTGCCATGCCGAATGTGGTGCATTTGCGTCACAATATGTTGCTGTTTTACAACTATACTGGATTTAGGCATTGAGCTCGGCAGACGGGTAAAGAACACGGGATTTCGACAGGTAAGGCATTGTAGACCGGCGGAAGCCATCCCCCTTGCGCGACACCCTAACGGCAGGCAAACTCGCCGCAGAGTTGCGAACCAATCCGTGCGAGTTGTCATGCCAAACAAACAGTCCCGCTTTCTGATCGACACCTATTTTGCCGCATTCAATGCCGGTGACACCAAGAAGATGGAAAGCCTTGTTACGGAAGATCTCATTCATGAGGTCAATCAGGGTGAGCGGCGGGTCGGCAAGGACAAATTCTGGTCGTTCAACGTTCACATGTCGCGGTGTTACAAGGAGCGCCTTTCGGATATTGTCCTGTTCGTAAATGAGGAAGGAACACGTGCTGCCGCCGAATTCATAGTTCACGGCACCTATATCAACACGGACGAGGACCTGCCTCCGGCGCATGGCCAGACCTACGATCTTCCGGCGGGAAGTTTCTTTGAAATCCGCGACGGCCGGATCGCCCGCATTACCACCTATTACAACCTTCAGAACTGGATCGATCAGGTAAAGTCTGCAGAAGAAGGTGAAACGGGTGACCTGACCGGGGAAACCTGAGGGCGAGACGCCGTCAGCCCTAGCCAGTCCGTCCGTCGTTTCGTGCTCAACCGTAGTCGGGTGATCTGCGCTCGATCCAGGCGTTCAATCCTTCATGAACGTCCGGTGTTGCTGCCATGCGGGCAAATTGCTCGCACTCGATCGACAAACCTTCCGCGATGCTCGTATTCAATCCGCGCGTGACCGCTGAAATGATCCGTGCGGCGGCGTGGGGCGAGTGGCGCAATATGCGACCTGCCAGGTCGAATGCCGCCTCGAGCACCTTGTCCGGTGAAACAACAAGATTGACCAATCCAAGCTCATAGGCTCTCGTCGCCGTGAAGCTGTCTCCGGTCAGAAGAAGTTCAAGCGCGCGTTTGCGCCCTGCCAGACGCGGCAGCCTCTGGGTTCCGCCGAAGGTCGGTGGAATGCCTATATTGATTTCCGGCTTCGCGAACAACGCGTCCCTGCTGGCCACCGCCAGATGGACGGCTTCGGTGATTTCACAGCCGCCGCCATAGGCAAGTCCGTTGACCGCGGCAATGATCGGTTTTGGAAAAGCTTCGAGGCGGCCTGTCATCAGCTGTCCGCGCCTGCAGAAATCACGAACCGCAATGTCCGGTCCGGCGTCAATGCTGCGGGCAAATTCGTGGATGTCTCCACCGGCGGAAAAGGCCCTGTTGCCGGCTCCTGTTATCACTATGGCTCGAATGCTGTCGTTTCGTTCGATCTCGTCGAGATAGTGAAGGACAAGATCATTGGTGGCGTAGTTGAGCGCGTTGAGCCTGTCAGGCCGGTTGATCGTCAACAGCGCAATGGCACCGCGTTGATCGAATAGGACGGTATCGGTCATTTCATCTGTTTCCTGAATTTGTATTCACCAAAAAACGTTAGCTGTGACCGCCATTGATGTATATTCACTGGTGAGTATACTTGCCGGATGAGCAGACCAACTCCCAATGCGCGGGATCGTATCCTGACGGCCGCCAACAAGCTGTTTTATTCAGAAGGAATTCGTGCCGTCAGCCTCGACAACATCGCCGAGAAGGCGGGCATCACCAAAAAGACCGTCTACTACCACTTCAAGAGCAAGGATGATCTGGTCGAAGCCTATCTGGTGTCGCGCGACCAGCCTAACCTGACGCTTTACAGGAAGTGGTTTTCGGAAGCTGACGGCGGACTGCCTGACAAGGTTGCCGCGATCTTCTTTCAGATTGCTGTTTCTGCCCGTCATCCCAAATGGAAAGGGTGCGGCTTCCTGCGCACCGCAGCGGAGCTTGCCAACATGCCCGGACATCCGGCCATGAAAGTCGGTGCGGCGCACAAGAAAAAGTTCGAGACCTGGCTCACGGAAGAATTTCAAGCCGTTGACCTCGAACAGCCGGAGGCCCTGGCACGTCACATCGTCCTGCTCCTGGACGGCGCATTTTCAACGATCCTTGTGCATCGTGACGCGGACTATGCGGAAGCTGCGGGCAACGCCGCCAGCGCGCTGGTCCTGGGTGCCATGCAGAAAGGTCCGGTAGCCGGGAAACCCTCTGTCAAATCGATGGGATAATGGTGATCGACAGTCCAAGACGTCCTGTCACCTCACCTTTATTGCTCAATTTTCATGTCGAGGTCGGTCAGGCCGGCGAGACGCCAGACCCGATCGTCTTCAATCATGTCGATCCGCGCCCGGTAGTTGACATCGCGCAGATGAAGGCGGCCCCAGTGCTGGCCGATGGCTTCTGCAGACCATTCAGCAACTGCCGAAAAACCGCGGCCAGCATCAAGCGGGCGGATCTCGGAAATGGTGACTTCGCCAATGTTGCCGGCTCGTGCTGTCGTCCCTCCCTCCAACGCGATCCGATTGGCCCGTTCCAGTTCGGTGGAAACGATCGGTGCCAGTCCAGGATCAACGAATTTCGAGAGTTCCGTTTCAAGACGATTGTCGTCAACTTCATAAAATGCGGCGCTGGCGTTTTCAAAAACGGCCTGGACCGCGTTAGAGGCTTCCATGTTGCCGGGCAGGCTCGCAAAGGGGTTAGGGAGGGTTGCGATCGCCCACTTGGTCGTGGAAGCGGCGCCTGCCACCAGTATGATCGCGGTTGCTACTCCAATTGCCCGCGCCCATCTGCGAGCCTTTATTGCAAAGGCAACCGCGTTCAAGGCAAAAACCGCGAGCACGATCGTCAACAGCGGGAGCTTAAGTGCCCTTTCATCCGAGACGGGCACGGCTTCGACGCGCGGGTCCTCATATCTGAGCAGGTGGTTCGTCCAACTGTGTGCAGGTTCGGTTATGCCGACCTCTGAGGGAAAGGGCCCGACCGGGTCGATGGAAGTCACGGGGACACGCTCAATTCTGTCGCTGAAGAGTTCCCATATCGTGGTGACTTCTTCCGGCATCCGTTCGACCGGATAGGACAGGGTGACCCCGAGAACGGCCGTGGCGGGATCCAGGTTCCGATCATCGTCTATGACTTGAATACCGGTTAGTGAAAGATCGAGGAAATCGGAACCGACGCTTGTGGCCGAGGCAGGAGACCCGTCAATAATGACCGGATTTTTCTCGGCAAAGAAGCGGTTGACAGCGTTGAGAATGCCGCTTCGTTTCTCCACGGTAATCGGTGTTTTCCTGGCAACTTTCAGGTCGGTCCAGTCCTCCAGATCCCTAAGCCTGACCACGACTTCGTGCCTGACTTCACGGGGTTCGACATAGAGGAATGACATGATCGGCCAGCGGTGATGGCGTTTCAGGTTGGGATTGTCGAAGGCAGAAAACCAGGGGTCTTCCCAATTGAGGTTCAGCTTGACCGGACCGGTGAGATAACGGAAATCGATAACGGGAACACTCTCGTGATAAACGATAAATCCCATATCGAGCGAGGCGCGGCCGTTCTCATCCAGAGGAGGGATGAACGTCAGGGTTTTCGGCTTTCGGTCGAAGAAATAGTCAAGTTCGGCATGGAGAATGCGTTTGTCGTCCGGCGGTTCAGGCGCGCTTTGTCGTGTGAGCGGATGAACGATGCCACTGACTGGCGAGGAACGGTCTTTGCGAAGCCTGGGTTCGGAAAAGCGCAGTTGGGCAGTCAGGTTGGTCGTGCCATCGACGATGACCTGAAATTTCTCCTGGCTGAAGCGTTCCATCCTTTCGTCCATCGGTGGCGGTTCAACGCCTTTTTCGCTCAGCGCATCATCGGAAAGCAGCTCTTCCATGCTTTCAAGGTCGTCGACAAACAATTGCAGAACGACGTGAACCCGGTCTTCGCGAACGATGATCTCGGCAATGTTCGGCGATGTTTCAGCACCTGTGAGATTAATCCAGTCAGCGGATGCCCGTCCGGTGCCGAAGGCCGATATCAGGACTGTCAGCACAAGTAAGACACTATAAGCAGCCAGGGAAGACAGTGGTGTACCAGGTTCGGACGTCGGCGAGAATCTGAATGTCATATGATCGACCCGATCACGTTCGGGCCATCAGGAGATGCCGACAAAGGGAGCAAGCGCGTTTTTATCGTCGCGACATTCGCTCGAAAAATAAAATCATTAAATATCAATAGCATAAACACACGTCCTCACCAGAATTACCGTTTTCTCCCACGCCCGTCCAGCTGCAATGCCAGTCGGGACCGGGCGTGATGGTCGTCTGCCACACTTAACCCGGTCTGACGTTTGCTCACGCTCAGATCCTGTCCCCGGCGTCACACCTGAAATACGGCGTGCAATGGTTACAGGACCCCTGAAATGCCAGCTTTCGTCTGCCCTCGTATTGAACGGTAGTGGAATTTCAGGTGTGACGTCAATTTCCCGATGTATCTATTCGTAGTGCACCTCGGTCGAATACTGGATCCTGTATGTGCCGTGGACGACGACGAGGGCCGTGAATTTTCTTCGCATCTCAACGGAACATCTTGACGTGGCTGTCACCCGCGAGGCTCGTCCGGTCCGGTCTTTCGCGAGCACTGGCTGACGAAGTATCCTGCGCTATATCCGATGCGGTCGGTGTATTTCGGGAGCAGCTTCATGACTGGACATGTTTTGATCGTCGGTGCCGGTGCAGGCTTGAGCGCATCGCTTGCGCGTGTCTATTCATCAGCCGGTTATACCGTAGCTGTTGCTGCCCGAAATCCAGACAAACTTGCAGAACTGTGTGAGGAAACCGGTGCGCGCGCGCATGCGTGCGATGCGACGGACAATGACAGCGTCAAGACTCTTTTCGAAACGCTTGATGCCGAAGGCGCAACGCCGGATGTCGTCATCTACAATGCAAGCGGACGGACGAGAGGGCCAATTGCAGAACTGGACCCAGACCAGGTGCGCGCTGCGCTGGACGTGACTGCCCTTGGGGCGTTTTTTGTTGCACAGGAGGCGGCCAAACGCATGGTGCCGCGAGAAGCGGGCACTCTGCTCTTTACCGGGGCTTCCGCCGGCATCAAGGGTTTTCCGCAATCGGCACCGTTTGCGATGGGCAAGTTTGCCCTGCGAGGCCTGTGCCAGTCGCTCGCCCGCGAACTTCATCCGAAGAACATCCACGTTGTTCATTTCGTCATTGACGGTGCCATTCACCGTGCGGACAGGGGCGCACCGTACAGCGATCCGGAAAAGACCCTGCATCCAGACGAAATCGCTCGTGCCTACCTTGAAATGACCCGGCAGCACCGAAGCATCTGGACAAACGAAATCGAATTGCGCCCGCATGTCGAGCGGTTCTAGCCGCGCGAACTGCGATCGTCGTCAATTCTATGCTCAACGGATCCTTGCTCGAGCCTGTTCGGCATCGGGTGGGTCCAATAGGCCTGGCGAAGCGGCACCCGATTTGGTGTTTTGTGAAAAAACCGTATTTGGACAAATCCAGCTAGCATCCGCCGTCTGTCACACAACACGCCCTTACCGTCGGGTTGTTCTTGCAGCAATCCTCCAAAATATAGCGCATCAGGGCGCCGACCACCGCGAAGTCGAGGCGGTAGGTGATTTGGCGAGCCATTCTGCTGGAGGTGACCAGACCTGCTTCAGACATATTGGACAGGTGAAAAGAGGTTCTTGACGGCGTTGCACCGACTGCTGCTGCAATTTCCCCTGCAGAAAGCCCATTGGTGCCGGCCTCTACAAGGAGCTTGAGAATGCGGAGACGCGTTGCACTCGATATCGAGGCAAACGCGGCCAGAGCATCGGTTTCATTCATATTTCAAACTTTCTTGAAATGGGAGGCGATCTGTGCTTGAAGTATATTTCAATAAAACTTGAAATGAAAGGTTGCCATCATGACACCCCAGATGCTTCTCGAAACGCTGCAGACACTGCCTGCCGATTTGCCTCTCGTGTTCCAGACAGCGGAAGGTGACGTCGGTGACGGTTACCATGTTACCGAGTTCAAACTCGCCCAGGTCAACAGCATTGACTGCGGCGGACGGCTGACGTCCTGGAGGGAAGCCGCGTTGCAACTTCTCGACGGTCACGGTGGCGGTCACATGAATGTCGGCAAATTCTCCTCCATTCTCGGTCAGAGTATCACCAGGGTGACCGGTCTTGGTGAAAGTCCGCTGCACGTGGAATTTGCCCATGAGAACAGGGGAATGCGGATTTATGAAATCTCAAGGCCCCGGTTGCATGAAGGCCAGGTCGGTGTCGATCTGAATGAAATCCGCGCGCATTGCAAACCGGCGTTGGAACATGCTGCGACTGCCGAAACGGCTGGCTGCTGCGGTTCTGCTTCGGCCTCGTCTTGTTGCGCCTGAGGGCGGCATTCATCTGCTTTCCCAGACGGGTCCCTTTCCGATCTTTTCCAAAAGAAAATCGATGAAGACCCTGACTTTTGCCGTCAGAACATTCGATTTCGGGTAAACCAGCCAAAGGACGGACTGATCATCCACCTCGAACTCGGGGAGCACCCTTACCAGTGTTCCCTCCTCGAGTTCGGCATATGTGTTCCACAGGGAATTCATCGATATGCCGGCACCGGCAAGCGTTGCGAGTTTCAGCGAGAGGCCGTCGTCAATGACCAGGCGACTGCCTGCCGCACGCGGGTCGAAATGCGATGACGTTGTTGCGCCGGGCCCGGTCAGCCGACGTGCCGACAGATCCTGAAACGCAATGAGTTGATGGTCGATTAGGTCGGCCGGGGCTTTCGGGTGTCCAAACCGCGAAAGGTAGTCCGGCGAAGCGCACAGGATACGGATGTCGTCGGCCAGCTTGCGGAATTTCAGGCTGCTGTCTTCGAGGGCAGAGTTGCGGAGTGCCAGGTCGAAGCTGCCTTCAATCAGGTCAAATCGTGTGTCGGAGAGTTTCAGGTCCAGCTTGACTTCCGGATATCTCGCCAGGAATTCCGGCAGTAGAGGCACGATGTAAAGCTGCGCGAAGCTGCTCGAAGCGGCAAACCGAAGAAGACCGCTGACTTGTGGGCTGGAAAGACCGAGAGCGGCACGGGCCGCATCTTCCTGCGCGATGATTTCCCGGGCAAAGGGCAAAAACTCCTCGCCTTCGACGGAAAGTGCCACCTTGCGGGTGGAGCGATGCATCAGGTCCGAACCCAGACTTTGTTCCAGTTTCGCCAAACGGTTGCTGGCGACTGCAGGAGGCATGCCGAGTTCGCGCCCGGCCGCACTGATGTTCAGTTTTTCGGCTGCCAGAACGAAAAGCCGCAAGCTATTGGTGTCCATCTGTTTATATCCAAAACCCGAATTATGAACTCATTTATTGACTATTTATATTGAAAATCAAGATCCCTATCTTCCAGGTCGACGCTGTGAAGTCCGCAGCACACCCCGAATCGAAGGACCACGTGAAATGGCATACTTGTCCGTGCTTGCCGTCACTCCGACCAGCGAAGACTGGATCCCGGACTACATCGGACCTGCGAACAGGCTGGTTGCGCAATATGGCGGCAAGTATCTCGCCCGCACTTCCTCGCATGAACAGCTTGAAGGCCCCAAAGATGATGCCGCGCTGCGCATCGTGATCGAATGGCCCTCGAAGGAGGCGGCGGTCCGTTTCATGAATGATCCCGATTACATGCCGCATCTGCAGGCGCGGGCGGAAGGGTCCCGCAGCTTCCATTTCCTCATCGAAGGAAAGGATGACCTGGCCTGAGTGTCCGGCTTCGAACGTGCAACCATCCCGCAAGCGCGCATAACGGTTTTGTTGATGTTACCGTCGTTCACGATGCGCCTGTTCCATGACCTGGAGCATTGGCACAAGGGAAATGAAAATGCTTGATCGTCTCGCTACATCCGGTTTTGAGCAGGTCAACCGGGGCTACAATTCCGTTTTCAAACCCGGCAAACTTTCGCTCGGGCTGGTCGTGCCTCTGGAGAATTACGGCATGAGCGCTGTCCCGCAGATGCAGCAGCACCTGGAACGGGTGCAACTTGCGGAAAAGCTTGGCTTTTCATCCATCTGGCTGCGCGACGTGCCGTTCAATGTGCCCACTTTCGGCGATGCGGGACAGGTGTTCGACCCGTTTGTCTATCTCGGGTATCTGGCGGCCGGAACAAAAGACATTGCACTCGGCGTTGCCAGCATTGTCCTGCCGCTCCGCCACCCGGCGCATGTGGCAAAGGCGGCGGCAAGCGCCGATGTCCTGTCCGGAGGGCGCCTGCTCCTCGGAGTAGCCTCCGGCGACCGGCCGGAAGAATATCCTGCACTGAACATGTCTTTCGAAGACCGGGGTGTTCGGTTTCGGGAACATCTGGACTACATCCGCCAAATGGCCCGATTTCAGCCGAAATTTCACAGCACAGGTGGAGCGCCGGGCGGCGGCATGGACATGTTGCCCAAACCGGATGCCGGCAAGCTACCGATTCTGATTACAGGCGGCAGTCAACAGGACCCGGTCTGGGTTGCCGAAAACGGTGACGGCTGGATGACTTACCCACGCAATATTCCCATCCAGGAACGCGTTGTCAGGGACTACAGGACCAGGGTTCGAAATGCCGGTGGCTTCGACAAACCGGTCATGCAGCCTCTCTATCTTGATCTGGCCGAGGCTGCGGATGCAGCTCCGGAACCGATCCATCTCGGGTTCCGGATGGGTCGCGACGCTCTTCGCGGCTACCTGAAAACGCTCGAAACCATTGGTGTGAACCACGTTGCACTGAACCTGAGGTTCAACAACGCCGATATCGAAACAACGCTGAAACGGCTGGCCGAGGAGCTTTTGCCGGACTTTTCAGGATAGGGAATTCAAAAGATGAGCAAGATAATTCTGGTGACCGGCTCGACCGACGGGATCGGTCTGGAAACGGTCAAGGCCCTTCGTGCAAAGGGACATACGATCCTGCTGCATGGCCGCAATTCATCAAAGATCGAAGCAGCTAGGCAAGCGCTTCTTGCGATTGATGCCGATGGTGAGGTGGAATGCTATCAGGCAAATTTTTCGCGGCCAGGTGATGTTGCGAGACTTGCCGGGGAGATCAGGTCGACGCATTCAAAGCTTGATGTTCTGATCAACAATGCGGGCGTTCTGCGAACCGGAAACGATCTGACGGATGAGAGTCTGGATGTCCGGTTTGTTGTCAATTTGCTGGCTCCCCAGATTTTGACAGAGGGGCTCCGTCCACTGATGGACGCGTCCGGCAGGGTCGTGAATCTGTCCTCAGCGGCACAGGCGCCGGTCAATCTTGATGCCCTCAAGGGAAAGGTCCACCTGTCCCCGATGGAAGCCTATGCCCAGAGCAAGCTGGCATTGACGATGTGGTCGCGGCATCTTGCCGAGCAATTCGGTGCGGAAGGACCTGTTGTCGTTGCGGTCAATCCCGGTTCGCTGCTTGCCAGCAAGATGGTCAAGGAAGGCTTTGGTGTCGCCGGGAATGATCTTTCCATTGGCGTCGATATTCTGCTGCGCGCAGCGCTTTCGGAAGAGTTTTCAAATGCCTCCGGCAGGTATTTCGACAATGACAGCGGCCGGTTTTCCGATCCGCATGCGGACGGGCTGGACAAGGCCAAGGTCGCAGCGCTTGTGCAGGTGATGAACATGCTGTCAAAGCTCGATCGCACTTAGCAAGGTGGTGACATCGCGTTTCACGTCCAGCCGGGATTGAAACACCGTCTCTGCACGCAGCCCATCCAGTCTGGAATTCACGTGGTGTGATCATCATCGCAGGGTTATTGTTGGAAGAAGGTGCCAGACGAAGGCATCCACCACATTTACAAGAAGTCGAAAAGCGTGAGAGACACCGAACTCGACTTACAGCTTGGCAAAGACATCGTTTGCGAGGCGATGGGGGTTGGACCAGCTGAGTTTCAGGCTGGACCAGAGGCCGGCTGCGACACCACGATTGGCGAGAATTGTGAGTGCGGCACGTTTTTCCGGGCAAATGTAGAGAGCTGAAGTTGATCCGGCGGTGCCGCCATCGTGAAAAAGCATCCGGGGCGTGGTGGGATCGAGTTTCATCGATAGCCACCCAAGGCATTGTGAAACCGGTTCTTTCTTTCCGCGCGGCCCAAGTCCGATCAGGGGTTCGGCACACCGTCCTATGGCGCGGTCAAGAGTTGTTGTCGGGTTTGAGAGAGCGTCAGCGACCCGGGAGGAAAACAGGGCCAGGTCGCCTGCAGACGAACGCAGGGCACCTGCGCCAGCCAAAGCCTTGAACGACCATGGCACCACAGGCCGTCCACGATTGTCATGTGGTCGGGCAAAACGTTTCTTTTGTTGCGGGCTCAGGCAGGCGGAGGTTTCATTCATCCCCAGAGGGCTAAATAGTTCATCCCGCAACATTTCAAGAAACGGGCGGCTCTGACTGAGCGCGAGGACCTCACCCAGAAGCCCGAAAGCCAGGTTAGAATAGGCGTGCCCCGGTTTTTTGCGCGGTTCCTGTGAGCTCCAGACCCGAAGCCAGGCTACCAGATCATCCCGAGAAAATTCAGAGTAGGGATCATCGCCGGCGCCTTGGATCATCGCCTTCCAGATCGGAATATGCAGACGCGGCAATCCTGACATGTGCGTAGCCAGGCTCAAGGGTGTGAGCTGAAGTGGCGCGGATGAAAATTCATCGCACAGGTCCTTGATCGGGCGGTCCGGATCGATCTTGCCCTGCTCGGTTAACAGCGCCAGAAGCAGTGCGGTGAAGACCTTGGAAATCGATCCGATTTCAAAGATCAGGTCTTCAGGCGCACAGTCAGGCGTGTCTGCAGGGTCGCCAAACAAACTGTAGACTTTGTGGTCGCCGGGCAGAAAGCCGGTGACCACAATGGACGCGTTTCCCTGATACGGGGCGATCAGTTTCTCGAGCTTATCCGGAAGGGCAAACGACATGTATTGTGCCTACTCACGATGACGAGCACCAGATAAGATGCCGCGGCGATAATTCAATCCGGATGTTCCGCTTGCCGCCTGGTCAGATGGCACGGGTGCGCCCCGGATTTCCTTGATGGATGAATGAAACCCGGAACAAGGCGGAAACGTCTTCGGTCATGCCTGCCCAGGGATTCCTGACAAATGCGAGGCTCACAATAAGCTTGTGAAGCTCATGTCGGTCTATTTCCGTACCGGGCGGCCACCTGGCGGTCGAAGGAACGCATGACAGATTTTTCCACGGGCAACAGTCGTTGTTGACATTTCATTTATAACTATATAACTAGAAATATAGTTATATTGAGTGAGGCGAGAATGGTACTGGAAGAAGCGGCGCAGGGGTTTGCTGCGCTGGGCTCGGAAGCCCGGCTACAGGTGGTATTGACGTTGGTGAAGGCCGGGCAAACCGGCCTGACGGTTGGAGACATCCAGTCCCGAACAGGGATGGCGGCCTCCACGCTTGCCCATCATCTGAAGTTTCTTTCTTCCGCCGGCCTGGTGCTTCAGGAAAAGGACGGCCGGTCGGTGATCAACCGCGCGGCCTTCGATCACCTTGAAAATCTCGCTGGATACATTCTCAAGGAATGCTGCGTGGACGAGGGCGGTTGCTAGCCCGGTCAGAAGGATGGACTGAAATGTCAGACACGATCGAACGCATTGAGCTTGATCAGAATAGCGGTGGAGCAAGTTGTGGCGCCCCGAAGACTGCCTGCTGCACGGCACCGGCATCAAAATGGACCTGGAAGACATTTCCCGGCAAAGACTACATTTTCTCGACCTGGGCCGTCGTGCTCGGTGGTCCTTTGCTGGTGCTGTTGCTTGACCAGGTGCAGTTCGTCCCCTTCGTAACGTTTGCGATACAGGCCTTTCTGGGCACATTGCCCTACATCGCATTTGCCGTCGCGCTGATTGCCTGGCTGAAGGCTTCCGGTGCGGAGGCCTATGTCGGTCGGGCATTCGAAGGCCGCGAGACGCAGGCCATTTTCCTGGCGGCTCTTTTCGGAGGCCTCGCGCCATTCTGTTCGTGTGAAGTCATCCCCTTCATAGCCGGTCTGCTGGCAGTCGGTGCGCCGCTCTCGGCAATCATGGCTTTCTGGCTGTCATCTCCGCTTATCGATCCGCCGACGCTGCTGATCACTGCCGGTGCTTTGGGCTGGCCCTTTGCCATCGGCAAAGCAGTATCCGCCGTCGCGCTTGGTCTTTTCGGCGGGTTTCTGGTCTCCGTGCTCCTGAAGACCGGAGCCTTTGCCAATCCTGTCAAGATCGGGTCTTCAGCAAGCGGTTGCGGATGCGGGGCTTCGCCGCAGACAGGCCGTCCTGTCTGGAAATTCTGGAAGGAAACCGAACGGACTGACAAGTTTTACGTCGAGCTGAAGACAAATGCGCTCTTTCTGGTGAAGTGGCTTGCGCTTGCCTATGTTCTGGAAGCGGCACTCGTCACCTATGTGCCTGCCAACCTGATTGCCGGTGTTGTCGGCGGTGAGGGCGTCGGTTCGATCGCAATTTCCGCGCTGGTCGGCATGCCTGCGTACCTCAACAGCTATGTCGCACCGCCGCTATTGGCAGGCCTGATGGACCAGGGCATGAGCGCTGGTGCTGCAATGGCATTCATGATCGCCGGTGCTGTCAGCTCCATTCCGGCGATGGCCGCGGTCTGGTCTCTGGTGAAGCCGCAGGTCTTTGCCACCTATCTCGGGCTTGGTTTTGTCGGTGCGGTCTTGTCCGGTCTGATATTCCAGCTTGTCATTTGAGGGACATGACATGCACACACACGTATCGGTCACTGTTGAACCGCACGAAGATGCGACCCGAACGCTGCTTGTGCCGGTCGGACTGCCGACACCGCACCAGATGCCGGTTCATTTCGATGTCACCGGTGGGAGATTCTCCCTGACGGGCGAAGAGACAACCGGCCAGATTGCGGCCCTCGTTTCACCTGAGCCGAGGGAACCGGTCGAGGTTCGGTATTCATTCAATGAAGGGGGTCCGGGTTATCCGGACGCCATTTTTGAACCGCATCGCAACAGATATACGCAGGCGGCCGAAGACCTTGTCTTCGATGCGATCAATATCTCCGAAACGCAGCCGGATGGACATGCTGCCATTCAGGCCCTGGTGAATGCAGCCGCGGAAAAGTTCCGGTATGCCCATCCGGAGGTTCGTTTCAATGATGGGTGTGATGAGGTGCCGTATCTCGCCTGCGGATTGACCGAAGGTTCGTGTATCGACATCAATACCTACCTGATCGCCTCCCTTCGGGCTGCCGGATACGAGGCCGGTTACATTACCGGTTATTTCTTCCCGGAAGAGAAAAGCGGCTGCTGTGAAGACGCCCACTGCTGGGTCGTGACGCGGCATGACGGGGTCGTTCTGGAATGGGATATTGCCCACCATCTGAAGATGGGAACGCGTGACGTTTGTTGTGGACTCAATCCGAAACCGGGTGACAGGGTAGCCGTTGCCCATTCCATGGGTCTGGGCTTTCCCGGACTCGGGATCTCCTGCGAGAAGCTGGTCAGCGAACCGGCATGGATCTCTAGCGATGCACGGCTGGAGAAGGCAGAGGTCACAATCCGGCGGGTGATCGAGAAAACGCCCGCCGCAGCTTGATCCTGAACACTTAGTGGGCTTTCGTTTTTGTTGAACGGAAGCCTTTTTGTTGTTGCGTCAGATCAAGTCCCTAAAGCGAATTGCAGGCGGATGCATCAGACCTTGATGCCAACGCGTTCGATTGGCAACTTGGTTTGCCTTCGTGTCCGGCAGAAGGACAAAGAGGTTTTTCGCGCCAGACAGGGCTGCTGCGATTTCACCAGACCTGACCGCGTGCTGCGACCGGCACCGGACCGATGATGTCGGTGCCGCGAATGCAATCTACATTGTCGAGCATATTGGCAACGACGCAGGCATGGTTGGGAACGATTCTCACCCTGTCTCCGACGGCAAGACGGATCGGGCCACTCGAGACGATGCGGCCATGCTCCTCACTGAGCTGATCGATCGCGAGATCGTCCCGGTTCAGAACATGGCCATGACCCTGGAGGCCAAAGAGGTCACTCGTCAGGACCTTGGATCCGGCGTCGACGATCGCATGGGTTTCGGATGGCACGGAAACGACTGTCGCAAGAACGGTCAGGGCACAGTCCTGCCATGTGCAGGTTCCGCGAGTAACCAGCGAACGGTCGTTGTAGACATAGGTGCCGATCCGGTGCTCTGTGACCGGAGTGGCGAGATGAGCATGCCACATATCCTGAGATCCGCCCGAGGAAACCCGGTCAACTTTCATTCCCTGCGTTTCAATCAGGCTCTTGGTTTCGCTCAGCCAGTCCGCAGCGCTGGTTACACCGCCGACGGGAGGAAAGGTCATCAGGCCGACAAATCTCAGACCGGGGAGTTCGGCGATGCGGCGTGCCAGACCGGCGGCATCGGCCGGACTTGCTACGCCGCAGCGATCTGCGCCGGTGTTGCATTCGACCAGAACAGACAGGGGTTCGGCGGCATCAGCAAACGCCCGGCTCAAGCCTGTGGCAACTATCGCGTTGTCGGCGACTACCGAGACCCTGACCCTTTCGGAAAGAGCGCGCAGACGAGCTGTCTTCCTGTCACCCAGAATATTGTAGGTGATCAGGACATCGTCGATCCCGCCTTCCTCGATCATGGCTTCTGCTTCGCTGATCTTCTGGCAGGTAATTCCTATGGCGCCTTGTGCCACCTGGTATTTCGCGAGGGACGGGATCTTGTGCGTCTTGACATGCGGGCGAAGTTTCAGTCCGTGTTCGTCGCAATAGTCCTGGTATTTGCGGATGTTGGCCTCGGCAATGTCCAGATCAACAAGGACTGAAGGTGTGTCGAGGGTTGGAAATATCATGCAAGTTCCTCTTGATGGGGATCTTCAACCATTGGCCAGAGTGCGCGCTTCAATCGTGTGTAGGCGGTCCGGCGCGGGTCGTTAGGATACGGCCCATCGATGGCGGCATAAAGAATTTCTCCTGCGATCGGGGCAAATGCACCGTGGAAATGATTGGTCGACTTGACGATCAGGATGCGCTTTCGACTGATATCGACACCGAGATTGGTAAAAAGATCGGGCGAAAAAGCCTGGGAACGGTTGGTGTTCAGGACAATGTCGAGATCACCGATCCGGATCGCCGCACTGTTGCCGAGGGGAACGACAGAGGTACCGAAACTCTGCACTGCATTTTCGACGAGCCTGATCACCTTGACCGTTGCGTCGATCGGCTGACCGGCATGTGCAGAAGTTTTGCCCCCGAACCGGAGGTCAAATTCCGCCCCTTCACCTGCCGCAAAGCAGAGACGGACCGCCATCGGGTCCCAAATGGTGCCGACCGCGACTCCCTGGAGGCCCATTTCCATCACGTGTTGCAGCATGATGGTCGAGTCACCAGCAACGCCACCCCCCGGATTGTCCCAGACATCAGCGATAACGACGGGAAATCTGGAGCTGGCATCGGCGCGCCCGAGGGCTTCATTAGGCGTCAGGAACTCCGGTGCCGCCCGCCCGCGAAAACTGAACAGTTCCATGCCGAGATCGCGCGCCAGCCGGTCCCCTTTCGCTTTTTCATTGTTTGTCACCACGATAATCCTGGCACCGAGATCAGGCGAGTCTCCAGCCATGAAACCGTGAATTACGGACGCCGACAGGATGGTTCCTGATTGCTCCAGCTGCTTCAGCTTGTCGATGAAGCCGCGCATGGGCTGAATGCTGGTTGGGAGCACATCGATCATTCGGACATCAAAGACGCTGGTTGCAGGAGTAATTTCTCCGCGCGCGGATTTGAGCGTCAGGTCGACACATGCCTCTCCGGCCTCCACGAAATCGGTGTGCGGAAATTCCTTGAAGACCGTGATTACGTCGGCGTTGCGTACCCTTTTTTCACTCAGGTGACTGTGCGGATCGAAGCTTGCTCCAACGCGGCAGTCAGGGCCGACAATCTGTCTCACGGCTTCCAGCAGATCTCCTTCGCAGTCGACGCAGCCATCGGTGATCATGGCGCCGTGCAAACCGAATATCGCGGCATCGAGTGGCAACGCTGCCTTGAGCTGATCGAGAACTTCATTGCGCAAACGCAGCCAGGTCGGCGCGTTGACGAGCCCGCCGGGCTCCGCCCAGGTTGCGGTGCCTTCAATCAATTCGATGCTGCCTTCGGCAGCTCGCTTTCTCAGGGCGGGAAACACCGCGCTGCAAAGTGTCGGGGTTGCCGGATGCTGTCCAGGTGGCGCGTAGAAGCTTTGTTCGAAGTCTGAGAAGTCCGTTCGCAGCGGTGAAAATGTATTGGTTTCAGTTGCGATGGAAGCACAAAAAACGCGCATGGATACCCCGGCTTGAAATGAAAGAGCGGCGAGGGGAGCCGGAGCACCCCCCGCCTGGGAGGACCTGTCAGATCAGTTCAGGTAACTGCTGTTGTTGGCCGCGTCGACCTCGCTCTTGAACAGACCCAGAAGCTCGGACGCCTTTGCGTCGAGGTTCTCGGCTACGTGGGATTCAAAAGCCGGTTGGGTTGCTCCAGCCATCGCCTTGCGCTGGTCGTCGGTCAAGGCGGTGACCTCGATCTTGTCCATCAGGCCAGCAAGGCCACGGTCGGACGCTTCGATGATCCGGGAAAGGCCCCGACTGGCTGCCACGCAGTTTTCCGCAGCCACGCGAAGAGTTTGCTGTTCCGCATCGCTCAGGCCTTCGAAGAAGGCGCGGTTGACCATGAATGTGTAAGGTGAAAACAGGTGGTTGGTCAGCGTCATGTACTTTTGAACCTCTGCGAAATTCGCAAAGGAAATGATCGGAACAGGGTTCATCTGGCCATCGATCACACCTGTCTGCAGTCCGGAATAGACCTCGCCCCAGCTGAGCGGATAGGCTTCAGCGCCCAGCGCCTGAACGATCTTCTGGTGCGAAGGCAGCGTCATGGTACGGATGCGGATGCCGTCGAAGTCGGCAAGGTCTGCAATCGGACGCTGGGAGTTCGTGACCGCGAAGAAGCCTCCTGTGTCCGGAAAACCGAGCACAACAACATCACCGAGTGCTTCCTCGATGTCCGCCGCAAGGGCTTCGCCGAAGGGCCCGTCAAAAACGGAATAGGTCGACGCATTGTTGGCAAATGCGAAAGGCAGGTTCAACACGTCGATACGCGGATAGTAGCTGGCAAGGGCGCCTGTAGACGTCAGCGTTGCCTGAATGACACCGTCGCGAACCTGCTGGACGTGTTCGGCTGCGGAACCAAGCTGGTTGGAGCCGAAGACCTCGACTGTCACACTGCCGTTGGTGTCGGCTGCGACGATGTTGGAGAAGACTGCGGTGCAGGCGTGCGCCGGGTTTTCAAACGGGTCGGTCTTGTTGTCGTGACCGAAGCGGATCACACCGCCGTCGGCGAGTGCCGTGGTCACTGTGAGCGCCGCTATGGCGCCTGCAACGAGCCCTATTTTCAAAGTCTTCATAAGTACCTCCTCTGTTGAAGACATGGCCTATTGGGCAAATCCGAAAGCGCGGGGCAGGAACAGCGCCGCATCCTCCCAGAAAGCAAACAGGAACAGGATTGTGATTTCCGCGATCAGGAACGGGGTCAGCTTGACGGCAATCCGTTCGAGCTTTTCCCCGGTGACCGAAGACAAAACGAACAGGCACGCTCCGACCGGCGGGGTCATGAGTGAAATGTTGAGTGCCAGCACGAAGATGATACCGGCATGGATCGGCTCCAGACCGATCTGTTCTGTCAACGGGACCAGAACAGGCGCCAGGATTATCAGAATGGCGGTGATGTCCATCACCATTCCGACAACCAGCAGGATGCAGATGATAATGGCAATCACGGCATATGGATTTTCGGAAATGCCAAGCACGGCTCCTGCAATTTCCTGGGGAATGCGCTCAAAGCTCATCCACCAGCCGAGAATGCCGGCAAACGCGATGATTACGAAAATCACGCCGGTAATCCGGGCAGTTCGAACCAGCATGGAATAGAAACTGCGTGCCGACAGCGTGCGATAGACGAAGAGACCGATGAAAAGTGCGTAGGCGACTGCGATCGAGGCGGCTTCGGTAGGTGTGACGACGCCGCCCAGAATGCCGCCGAGAATGATGACGGGCATCAGCAGCGCAGTGAGCGAAGACAGGAACGTGTCCCAGACTTCCCGTATGGTGGCGCCACGTGCCGCCTTAGGCAGATTTTCGCGCTTGCCGCCAACGACGATTACGCCCATGCAGACGAGGCAGATGACGAGGCCCGGCAAGATACCTGCGGCAAACAGCCCGCCGATGGAAACGCCCATCAGTGAGCCGTAGACAACCATGAGACCGGATGGCGGGATGGTTGGGCCGATGATCGAACCGGCTGCCGTGACAGCGCAGGCGTAGTCGCGGGAATAGCCTTCCTTTTCCATGGCAGGCACAAGCGTGCGACCGAAGGCGGCGGCATCTGCCGTCGCCGAACCCGTCAGGCCGGCAAAGAACACCGAAGCCAGCATGTTCGTATGCGCCAGTCCACCGCGGAAGCGCCCGACAAGGACCTGCGCCAGCTTGACCAGCCGATCAGTGATGCCGATGCCATTCATGATCTCGCCGGCAAGGATGAAGAAAGGCATCGCCAGGAATGGAAAGATGTTCAATCCGTTGAAGATCTTGCTTGGCCCGATGGCCAGGAAATTCGGACCGCCGCCCATGTCTATCAGGCCGACAACACCGGCCAGGCCAATCGCGAAACCGATAGGCATGCCGAACAGGATCAGGAGAACGAATGTAACGGCGACAATCATGCGCTTGCCTCCGCCGATTGTTCAAGCTGCAGGCCCTGATCGCGTATCAGGACAAGCGCCAATTGAATGATCGCGAGAAAGGCGGACGTGGGGATTGCCCAGAAGAATGGTTCAAGCGTTACGCCGAAAATCATCGCCTGCCGCGTTGCCCCGCTTTGGGCGAAGCCGATGCCGAACCAGAACACGTAAAGGAACAGAGAGATTGTAAGGATGTCGATCGTGATCAGGACGGCGCGGCGAAACCATGCAGGCAACGTCATCAGGAAGGACGTCAGGCCGATATGTTCGCGGCGGGCAATTCCGGATGAGACCGCCAGAAGCGCTGCCCAGATCATCAGGTAGCGAGCAAGGGTTTCCGGCCAGGGCAACTGCCAGTGAAACCAGTAACGGTCGATAACGCCAATCCAGACATCAAAGACCAAAGCCAGCATCAGCAGTGCGACAACCGCCTCGATCGCTCGGTTCAGGCCAAGGCTGATTCTTTCTGCCAGGCTTTTCAAGCTTGCACCCTCCCAAATGAAACTCAGTTAGATAATTTCTTCGAATTTGGAGCCAAGTCAAGTTATTTTTGTCATTAAATTACAAAAATAGACCCAATAAGGGCCCGTTGTGGTAATTTATTGACCCGGTTTTGTAACCGAGTTACAGAACGGGCAGGAGGAATGATGCAGGCACGCTTGAAAATCGATGACGATCTGGGACACGCAGCGGTCGATGTGATCTCCAATCTCAGGAAAGCAGAGGGTCAGCTTTCCACGCGCGAGCAGAAGGTCGCCGACTTCGTGTCGGCAAACCTCGAAAAGATCAGTTCCATGACGATCGCCGAAGTGGCGCGGGCCTGCGACGTAAGTTCACCAACGGTTGTCCGCTTCTGCCGGACCATGGGCTGCGACGGGTTCCGGGAATTCAAGATCCGGCTGGCACAAAATCTTGCCGTCAGCCTGCAGTATCTCGATGTCGGTGACAGGGCCGCGACAGAGACGGGTGCAGGGGTCCTCGATCAGGTCATCGGCGCCTTGTCGGCATCATTGAACGTCGTGCGCCGTCAGCTGGACAATGACAAGTTCGAGGCTGCAAAGGATCATATCGCAAACGCGCGGACCGTTCTGGTTGGCGGCATCGGGGGAGGCTCCTCCATTGTGGCACAGGAAGCATCCAACCGTCTGTTTCGTCTCGGAATTGCGACTGTGGCCGTTTCCGACAGCTATCTGTTGCAGATGCGGGCTGCGACGTTGTCCAAGTCAGACGTCATTCTGCTCATTTCCTCGAGCGGAGAAGCTGATGAGGTGCTGAGTGCAGCGGAAATTGCGGGAGGCTACGGAGCAACCACTATCGCCATCACAAAGTCTGAAAGCACGCTGTCCCGAAGTGTCGAGTGCGCCCTTCAGATAGATCTTCCGGAAGACCCCGATATCTACAAGCCGACGGCGTCGCGCTATGCCTATCTGGTCATCATCGATGCGCTGGCGATGGCCATTGCGCAGCTCAGGTCCGACAACACGGCGGAGAACCTGCGCCGGATCAGAGCCTCGCTGACGGCGTATCACGGACGAACCGGACCTCAGCCCCTGGGAGATTGAACCAGGCTCTTGAACTGATTCCGATTGCCGCGATAACGTGTTGAAAAATTGGGTTTTCTGCGTTCTTTCGCAAGGTTCTGGAGATTGCCTCATTGTGGTATTCGAGGTGAAACCTTAACTCCTTAAACCATTGTGTGAACACGGTCCCGCCGCATATCCGGTATGCGTCGCCAGTGGCAAATCGCCTCTTGCACCGACATTCCGGCTCGTTAATCTTCGCGAAGACATCGCAGGAAAACCAACATGGCAATACTGATCGTTGGCGCCGGGATCTCGGGCCTTTCCACCGCCTGGGCGCTGACCAAGCGAGGCGTTCCTGTGACACTGCTGGAGCAGGGACCGATCCCCAACCCGCTTTCGGCCTCCGGTGACCAGCATCGCATTATTCGCCGGGCGTATGGCGGGAAGGGCGGATACCAGCGCCGCATCGGGGATGCCTATGCGGCCTGGGATGAAATGTGGGCGGATCTGGAAGCCTCGCATCTCGTTGAAACCGGCTTCATGCTGCTGTCGCAGCAACAGGGTGATGGCGGTGAAATCTATCGGCAGGGACTGATTGACGGCGGCTATCCGTTTGAAGACCTGACACCGGCAGAAACTGCAAAGCGATTTCCCTTTATCGATCCGTCGACCATCAGGTACGGGGCTGTCAGTGACGAAGGGGGGGTACTGCTGTGCCAGAAGATCGCCTCGGACCTGCGTGACTGGCTGCGCAGGAATGGAGCTGACGTCCGCGAGAATGCCAAGGTTACAGCTGTGGACACGTCTGCAGGCTCCGCCACGTTGGTGGACGGTTCCGTTCTGAACGGTGACCACCTCATCATCACCTCTGGTGCCTGGACACTCGGGCTGTTTCCCAAACTTGGCACCAGTCTGACGACCTACCGCACCGCAGTTGTCTACCTGACGCCGCCGGAAAACCTGCGCGAGGCCTGGGAGCGATCACCTGCCATTCTGGATCCGGGTGGCCCGATTGACGGCTACGTTCTGCCGCCGGTTGCCGGAACCGGGCTCAAATTCGGTGCAGGTATTCACAAACACAAGGCCGCGCCCGACCAGGACCGGGTGGCGGAGGCAGGTGAGGGTGAAACGCTGCGCAATCACTTTGCGCCTCCGTTCGCCAGGATCACGGAGTATCACGTCGATGATGTGGTGACATGCGCCTATACATTCACTTCCGATGAGCATTTCTTCGCGACAACCGAGGACAGGGCAACAATCGTGTCGGCCTGTTCAGGCCACGGTTACAAGTTCGGTGCCGTTGTCGGCCAGAAGCTCGCAGAGGGGATCGTGTCGAAGGACATGAAGACGGCGCAGGTCTGGCTCGAGGCGCGGGATTGATACCGGCTGGCTAGGAGCCGCCTCGTATTCTTCTTCGGCAGGTGCGGATCACTCACACTCAAATGCACTGTGGCCTCAGCCCTTGTTCACGTTGGCGGATCAGGCCAGCGGGACAGTCCGAACAGGATCGGCAGATCGAGCATGCGTCCGCCGCCGGAGCGGATGGCAGGGGGCTTGCGCGGATTCGTTGCCGGATCCATGCCATCGGCGGCATCGTGCACTGCCTGGGGGTCCGCAGGGTGGCCGTCAGCCAGTTTGCAGGCGATCCACCGGGTCACTTGCGGGGCCGACACGCTTGTTCCCGGCATTGCAACGTATGAACCGCTCGCGGATCCTGCGCTCAGGACACCCGGCAAGACCAAACTGTCGTCACTCCTTGCCGAAGCATCAGGTCCGGTTTTATTCGGATTGTTGGTTGGTCCGCTGGCCGAATAGAGCGCCATCGGGCTGTCTTTTTCCGGGGTCGTGCTGCGGAAGCCACCTATCACGACGGGCTTGTCGCCGCTGGCAAATCCGCTGAGTGTGCCTTGTCGGCGCACATAGGCCGAAGTCATGTTGGGATCGTAACCAAGGGGTCCTCCGATCAGTGGTCGATCCAGGTGAAAAATGTCCGTGCCCGGCTGGTAAAACCGCTCATATTCGGGATCGTCAAAGTAGGACTGCCGTCCGAATACGGGAAAGCCCGGTAACGTTTCGTCGCGGATGACCCAGGCTTTTGCACCAACGTCGCCGGAAGCCTGTGGGGCCTCCAGCTTGAGCTGCCAGGATCCGGACGGCGCGAATGGTCCCACATCTGCCGGACTGTCGGTCGCATATAGAAGGACACCAAAATGGCCGCGCTTGAACGGACCAATGCCGGCGCCGAGAAAATAGACAAGCCCTATTCTCTCACCCGCGCCGGTGACGAGTTCCTGCCATGAGACCGGATGGTGTGTCGGCACGCTCGCCGGCGCTATGCCGCCCGGCCCCTCTACCGTCAGGGTCGCGTAATCGGGTGCGACCTTGTTTTCCGTGTCCAGCCAGATCTGAACCGCCGACATGCTTCTGTCCGACGGCTGAACACGCCAATCGAGAACTTTGCTTCGATGGGTGTCGCCGCTTATTTCTATCCTGGCATGACAGCGGTTCTCGTTTCCGTTTCCCGCCGGAAGAACACACTCACACCTGAAGCACTTTTCTTCCGCTTTCAGGAGGACGTCCCTGATCTTGGTCTCAACGATCCCGGTTCCGTCGTGAGGGCCTGCATAATTTCCAAAACTGAAGTTGATCACGAGGGGTGGCACCTCGCCCGGGGGATCATCGATCACAAACCGTTTGTGGCGCCCGAGAATGTAAAAGAGGGCCTGTTCCAGCCAAAGGGCAAACAAATTGCCCGAGGGATCTTCCACATCTGATGTCCGCAGGTTAACGGCGATGATCGGACGTTTCGCGGCTTCGTCGATGCTCTTTGCACTATTTGCCGGATACCCCGCGGCCAGCCCCATGACATGGGTTCCATGCGAAAGACGATGGGCGACCGGGGTGTGCGGGCGACTGGACCAGTCCGTTGCACCAATGGAATTGTAAAATGCGGCATCATCCAACAGTCCATTGTGAATATTCGCGTTGAGGTGATCTGAAAGTCCCTTGCCTGTCCATGCGTTTCCAACCGTACTGGGTTCGGTACCGGGCGGCAAATTGGAGGTGTCGTATTGGACACCGTCCATGTTCCAGTAGAATTGGACGCGGGAAACAGTTTCTCCAGCGTCAAATCGCCGGAAAAGTTCATGCCCGACAGCCATGCCGTTGTCGATGACCGCTACCACGGTCGACCCCTTGGGAAGCTTGATTGGTGGTCCAGGGTCGAAGTTGAACGGTACTTCCTGCATGACAATATCGTCTTTTTGGAACGCGGGGCCGACTTCGAACCAGGCAATGCCTGTTTCGGCTCCACGCTCTTTCACCGCATTATCGTTCACCGCGTTGATGTAATTGCGCCGCGCGTAAAGGGAAATGACAGGGGGGGCTGAGACTCCTCGCACTTCTTCCGGGTATTCGGGCGGAATCAGCAGGAATTTTTTCGGATCGTCACCCAGCCCCAGTTTTTTCGACAAGTCCCAAATTTCGTCAAGGGAGTAGTAGCCGTCACTGTCCTTGTCTCTTTTCGCCGGATTAGCAGCTATCAGCCACCAGATTTCATCTTCTGGAATCGCCAGATCCGCGGCAATGGAGCGACTTACCGTGTTAACGCGAAAATCCGCCGATGGATTCAGAACGATGTCACCAGCGTCGAATTCGTTCCAAGTGAAGACCATGTGAGCCTCCCTTCAATCATTCGGTTTCGTCAGGTGATGTCGTGCCATTCCGCCTTTGCCCGGGCCCAAAGCCACCCGAGAGGTTCAGAAACAGCATCATCGATCGAATTTTGGAAGTTAGTGCGGCTTACCCAGCCAGTCGTGTCACTCAGCCCGGGGGGACTGGAGGAGAAATCGTAATAGTCTCTCCAGTTGAAATCCATGTTCGTTGCCGAACCCGACCCGTCATGGAAGTGCTCGCCGTTGAATTTCCAGCCGGTATCCGGCTGTTCTCTCTTGCATCGTTTGACGAGATATTCGCCGAGATTGAGACCCAGCACGGCACCGGCGACACTGTCGACCGGAAAGTGTACGCCGGCCACGGTTCGGTTGATCGCGATGCGCGCGGCCTGCCGCATCATCATTTCGCCCCACAGGTCACCAGAGTAAGGACTCGTTCCGGATTCCCGCAGCAACAGCCAAAGCACCTGTGCCATGCAGAACGCTTCCGTTGCATGCCCGCTGGGCAGGCTGCCATGGGTTGGTGTCCAGATCATTGGCTGGATTTGCGGCGACCATTCTATCGGCCGCTTGCACGACAACGAGTATTTCAGCCGCATTTCGACGTAGTTGGCGAGCCAAAGCGACATACCCAGCAATTCGACAGTGAATGGAGTGCGTTCCGGATCAACAAACGCAATTGCGCGCAGAAACTCCAACGGTGTTGCAAGTTGCGCGATGATTTCGCCTGAACGGTCCGGGCGCAAGTCCGCGTAGTTTGCGACCATGGTCAGCTGATCAGCGAAAATTTCCCGTGTGGGACGCTTCATTTCCATCAGTGTCTGATACTTCGTATCCGGCAACTGGAAGTCCGTCTGCAGGTGAAAGACCTTTGCGTTGCCGTTTGCGAAATTGAAGCCAATCCGGGAGCCGATTTCGAGCGCAAAGACGCTCGTCCTCACGGCGGGAGCGAGCCGTTCGAGATAGGCGGTGTCCTCCTGGTGGTTTGCCGTCACTTCAGTGTACTGCACTGGCTCCCAGGTGCCGGCGATCCCGTCACGACTGGTGATCAGTGCCTGCGCCACCAGGGGCGGATTGGCGCCGACCGATCCGAGGCTGCCCAGGCTGCCAAGGCTCCCCAGGCTGCCAAGGCTGCCGAGGCTCCCCAAACTCCCAAGGCTTCCCAGGCTGCCGAGGCTGCCCAGACTTCCGAGACTTCCTTCGGGTCCAACTCCTCCTGAATGTGCCATTATTCGCTCCTTTCAGCATAAATTGCCCAGGTGTCTGTCTATTCCGGTACACCAAGTTCCTTCAGTGAGCGGGCAAATGCCCGGCCCATTTCGTAGTCTGCTGCAGGCGATGACTGCCGCCACCAGCTGACTGTGAAATTCGGTTGTTTCTTTAAAAGTTTGGCGAGTGTTTTCCTGGCGTCGTCGGTCTTGCCCAGGCGCCACTCCGCGACGGCCTTGATCCTCAATGTCGACGTGTGTGACCGATTGAGACGCAACGAGCTGGAGGCGAGTTCAAGTGCCCGCGCATTGTCCTTGTTGGCGAGATTGGCGCCGGCCGCCATGGCCTGAAAGAAAAACCGGTTGGGATCAAGTGGTGCCAGGTGCAGTGCGCGTTCCGCGTCATTGGCCGCTTGCGGTCCTTCTCCCCGGAATGTGTAAAGACCAGCGCGCAATGCGCGTCCGGTCGCATCGTTGGGGGTCATTTCCAAGGCGCAGTCAAAAAGTTCCTCGGCTTCGTCGAGATCGTGCAAGAGGTTGTTGCGGACAAAGCCCTCCGCGACCAGGGCACCGGAGTTTTGCGGGTCGATGTCCAGCGCGCGCCCGGTGCAATCGAGCGCCAACCGGGCCTCCAGTCCGGGGTCGTCCGCCCAGCCCTGCTGCACCTTCAGAACGTGCCAGCGGGCCTTCCATGCGAGCGCAGTGGGGGCGTTGGGGATGCGTTCGATCAGGCCGGTCAGCAATTCTCCGGCAAGATTGAAATCCTGGTGAGACAGTCGGTTCAGCAATGCGATGGCGCCGAACAAAATGGCGTAGCCTTCCAGGGACGGAATTGGCGCCGACAGGGCCCGCTTCATTTCGCGATTCAGCAAAGCGGCATGCACGTTGTTGGCGAGATCGCTGAAGATGGTGTTTTGCTGCAGTAACTCGGACGTGTCGAATTCGAGGCGCTGAGACAGGACAACCAGACCCGTGCGGGTTTCAACCACCTCCAGATCAAGCAACGTCATGCCTTTGTGATGGCGGAACGAACCTGTCACAATGAAATCAGCACTCAGTTTCGTTCGTATGTCCTCCAGTTCGACGGGCTTCGCCCGGAAATTGGCGGTGGACAGGTTCGAAATGACGCTTAACGCTGGTGAGCGTGCCAATGCGCCGACGAGATCTTCGGTAATCAGGTTCGACCAGATCATGGTCTCCTGAGATACGGTCGGAGACATCAGAGGCAGGACAGCGATCGTCGGCTGCAGGTCCTTTGCCGCTATTCTTGGCGACGGGTTCGGAACCTCGTCCGGACTGCGCAGCAGGAACGCGCTGACAGGTTGTGACAGGTTCTTGAGATGCAGTTCGCCGAGGTCTTCAAATTCTGAATCGGGATCGCTGGCCAGGACATTCCGAATTGCAGCGCTGACGATGATTTGTCCTGCTCGCGATGCGGCAGACAATCGCGCGGCGGTGTTTACGTGCTGTCCGTACAGGTCCTGGTCGGAGCTGTGGAGGATCTCGCCAACGTCCAGGCCGATACGCAATTCGATGCGACGATCCGTTCCGAGATTTTCATTCACTTTCCTGATGGCGTCCTGAATGTCCAGTGCGGTCCGTGCCGCGAAGCTGACATCGTCGAATTCAGCCAGCAGCCCATCACCCATGCGCTTGACGAGCCGTCCTTGTCCGGAGGCGGACAACCTGCGTTCAAGATCGTCGACGAAGCCGATCCAGCGGACAATTGTCCCTTCCTCGTCGACTTCAAACAGACGCACGGAGTCAACAACGTCGGCAAACAGAACCGCTTTGTTAACCCGTAGGAGCCCCGTACCTAACGTTAAAAAATCCGAGTACGAGGTTGAAATCATCGCGAGGTACCTCGCAAATTTGGGTTCGCGTATTAAAGTAATGCATTGCTGAACAACTGGGAATATAGCTAAATCCCAAATCGGATTACAGCATACAAGTGAATTACCTTGTTCGTCAGCTTAAGCGTGTAAAATTCATTCTGCAATAGTGTTTGTAATTTGTAATGTTTTTACTGATTTATCTTTTAGAATTCCGCTTGGGAAAGCAGTCTTATTTACTCACATCCATGTGTAAAAATCTATCGGCAATTTTGCAAATAACAGCAAGGCTGAATTCTAGTTAAATCTGACAGTGCAGTCCGGTTCTTACTCACGCAATTCGCACGTTCGAAACAAATGTCACGTTGTTGTTTCGAGTGGAAACATCATTTGGGATATTTATAACTTTAGTAATTTTTGACGAGCATTTTACTAAAACTTGCAAATTTGGACGGTTGAGACTTGTCGGAGATTTTCACTGTGACGAGTTCGATGACCTGGCTCGGGGGGAGTTCACCAAATGTCTGATCAAACGGAATTCGCTGAAAACGGACGCAAAAAGGTTGGCTTGCTTGACCGATTGAGGATCCGTACGCGTATCAATCTGCTTGTGCTGTTGACGATGGTGGCGGTCTCTGCGCTCGGGATTACCTATCTTGTAGGCCGTATGGGCACCGTGCATTCCCTTGAGAGCAAAAACCAGTATGCAACTCTCTACGAACTCGTTCAGTCTGTGGAGATCGGTGCCTTGCAGATGCGCCGCAGCGAAAAGGACTTCCTGCTTCGGCGTGATACCAAGTACATCGGAAAATATGATGCTGCAGTTTCGAAAGTGAACGCCGCGCTGATGCAAATGGCGGACCTGGAGGCTTCCGCAGCGGTTCTTGAGAATATCGAGAAACTCCAAAACGAAGTCGATCATCATAAAGAGCAGTTCCACAAGGTTGCGGGACTGCATCAAACCGTTGGTTTGAACGAAAAGGACGGGCTTGAGGGCGAACTGAGACAAGCCGTTCATAACGTGGAGGAACTGCTAAAGACGGCCAAACTGGATTCCTTGACCGTCAAGATGCTGATGATGCGCCGTCACGAGAAAGACTTCATGATGCGTGGCAAGGAAAAGTACGTCGCGCGTATCGATAAAAGACGCGAAGAGTTCGATGCACTCCTCGGCAACGCGGCTCTTCCCGAAGAATTGAGCGCCAAACTGACGATCCTGATGGACTCCTATCAGGCAGGTTTCAAGTCATTTGCCAAAACCTCCATGTTGCTGAAGCCGGAGACGAAAAAGCTCAGTCAGATTTTTGCGGAGATGCAGCCGGATTTCGCGAGGATCCGCGAAGCAGCCGACGAAGGCCAGGCCGCGGCCAACGCTCACTTCACTTCGACCATGAAAACGACGGACCAGACTTTTCTGGCTGCGGGAATTGGCATTCTTGCAGCGGTGATCTTTTCCGGTTTTCTGATCGGAAGGAGCATCACGTCACCAATAGCTCGACTAAACAACGCGATGAAATCGCTTGCTGAGGGGGACGTTGAGACCGAGGTTCCATTGATCGGCTTGAAGACCGAAATCGGCGAAATGGCCGGGACCGTTGAGATTTTCAAGAACACGTCCCTTGAGCGAATGGCGCTCATGAATGAAAACGAACGCGATCAGGAAATGCGTGCGGGTCGCCAGACAAAGGTCGATGACCTCATTGGCAACTTCCGTGAAACCGTCCTTGGTGTGCTTGAAGCAGTCAATGCGGAAAACCGGGAAATGGAGACTTCGGCAGGCAACCTTTCGACCATCGCCTCGCAGACAACCTCGCAGGCGGACAGTGTTTCCAGTGCGTCGAAGGACGCATCGAACAACGTCCAGGCTGTCGCTGCGGCTACGGAAACGCTGTCGGAATCGATCGGTGAAATATCCCGGCAGGTCAGCCAGACGAAGAGCATCGTCGAACAAGCGACTGATGCAACAATCGAGACAGACACCAAGATCGCAGGTCTTGCTGACTCTGCAGACAAGATTGGCGAAGTCATTCTGTTGATCCAGGGAATTGCCGAGCAGACGAACCTTCTCGCTCTCAACGCCACAATTGAGGCAGCAAGAGCTGGAGAAGCGGGCAAGGGCTTTGCGGTTGTCGCGTCCGAGGTGAAGGAACTTGCCACGCAAACTGCCAAGGCAACTGAAGCCATCTCTACCCAGATCACCGATATTCAGAAAGAGACCGAAAGTTCGGTCGATGCCATTCGCGGAATTGCCGAAACGATGCGTGAGGTTTCTTCAGCCACCGAGGCCATTTCCGCGGCGGTTGAAGAGCAAGGATCATCGACCGCGGAAATCACGGCAAACGTCAATTCCGCTGCTGCCGGATCCAATGAAGTTTCGGAGAATATTGTCGGTGTTCAGCAGGCCGCGGATGAAAGTCAGGACTCCGTTGAAAAGGTGCTGTCGGCAGCAAAGGGTGTTTCGGCGAACACGGAACAGCTTCGTGATGTCATCGAAGAGTTCCTGGGAGATGTCGCTGCTGCTTGATGTCGACTGCCGAGCAGTGGCACCTTTGATCCGCGCGATGTCTATGGCGTCCGGGCGTGAACCAGGCAGGTTGTGCCTGGTTGGGCTGTCTGTTCCCGGGTCGCGACCCGGTTCTGCAAGATCGTGCGAACCTGTCTCTGGTTCGCATTCGCAATCATTATCATCGACGCATACGCGGCCGAACGTAGATTGGCCTCGATTGGCCGCACGAATTCGGGTTTCAGAAGCCTTCTGATCTGGAACATTCTTTCAGATTGCATGCAGCCGCCTGTGCCAACTTCATTTGTCTGTCAACAAATCCGGAAACCAGCAACCGGGGAGGGTTTTGCACCTTCCCGTGATTGATACCTGCATTGCGAGAACGCTTTGGTTGCAGGCAATCGACAACGTATGTCGAGCCGGACAGAAGGCAAAATCACGACAGTTAATTTAGCGATTGCTGAGGGCGCATTGATGCCCTAACGTATTGTCATAAAAATGTCATAAATCTTGGGAGGTCACTATGAAATCTATCAAATTTGCGTTTGGTATCTCGCTATTTGCGTTTGCTGCAGCCACCGGTTCCGCGCATGCGGACAAAATGACCCTCTATTGCAGTGCGCAGGAAGATTGGTGTCAGCTGATGGCGCGCAGCTTTGAAGAGGCGACCGGAATTGACGTCAACATGACCCGGAAATCGTCCGGTGAGACGTTTGCGCAGATACGTGCCGAGTCGGCCAATCCGAAGGGTGACGTGTGGTGGGGTGGAACCGGCGATCCGCATCTGCAGGCAGCAGAGGAAGGCCTCACACAAGAGTACGTTTCCCCGATGCGCGATCAGCTGCACGATTGGGCGATCTCCCAGGCAGAGAGCGCCGGCAACCGGACGATCGGGATTTATTCCGGTGCACTTGGGTATGGCTATAACACCGACCTGGCGTCCGCCAACAATCTGCCTGAACCATCCTGCTGGAAAGATCTGCTGAAGCCCGAATACAAGGGTCATGTCCAGATGGCGAACCCGAATTCATCCGGCACGGCTTATACAACCCTTGCATCCATGGTGCAGATTTTTGGCGAGGATGAGGGTTTTGAATTCATGAAAGGTCTGCACGCCAATATCAACCAGTACACCAAATCCGGCTCCGCACCGATCAAGGCAGCAGGCCGTGGCGAGAATACGATCGGAATCGTGTTCATGCATGATGCCGTCAAGCAGGCGGTGTCCGGATTCCCGATCAAGGTCGTCGCCCCTTGCGAAGGTACAGGCTACGAGATCGGGTCCATGTCCATCATCGACGGTGCCAGAAACCTCGATGAAGCCAAGAAATTCTATGATTGGGCATTGTCACCCGAAGCGCAGAACCTCGCACTCGAAGTCAACGCGTTCCAGGTGCCGTCCAACAAGAATTCGGAAACGTCACCTTCCGCGCCCGATATGAGCCAAATCAAGCTGATTGACTATGACTTCGCCAAATACGGTTCATCGGACGAGCGCAAGCGGTTGCTGCAAAAGTGGGACGAGGAGGTGTCCACGCTGCCGCAGTAAATCATGCGCAACGTATCCGTTGAAAACACCGGCCTGTCCGTTCTGATATTCTGGATTGCCGCCGGATGGGCCGGGTTTTGCCTATTGCCCTGGTATGGGATTGAGGACGGTTTCTTCTCATTCGCCTGGCTGCTCGACGGATACCCGTTGGATGAAGACTATGCGCCAGCCGCATTTCTGATCGCTCAATCGGAAAAAATGTGGCTGGCGCCATTAATTGCACCACTGTTGGCCCCGCTGTTCGTACTGCGTCGGCGAAAATCCGACCCAGTCTATTCGGCAACGCTGATCCTTGCAGGCGGCCTTGGCTTCGCCTGGCTGATTGCACAAGGGTTTGGAATTGGCATCAGAGGCTTCAGCTATGAATGGCTCAATGCCGTTTTTGGTGAGCTTGGTGATCGTCAGTTCGGGATGGGCTACGGGGCCCTGCTCGTCGCAACCGCGTTCCTTTTTCTGTTCACGCAGGGCATTGCCGCACGCGGTGCGATAAACGGTGACGTCTTTGTCGTAAGCGCCATCGGCGGCGTTATCATCATCGTTGCCACATTTGTCTTTTTCCCGATCGTGCGGATGCTTGTGGCTGCCTTCGTAACCGATGGCGGCCACTATTCCATAACGGTATTCGTATCGAAGTTCTTCGACGACCGACTGTGGGGACTGGGGTGTTTCTGGGGCGCTCGCTGCGGCGCGGCGTGGAACTCGTTGTTCCTGGCAGTGCTGGTCGGCATCATTACCACGGGCCTGGGCCTTGTTTTTGCGTTGGTGGTGACGCGTTCCGGCTTCCGCTTCAAGCGGGGTTTGCGCGCGCTGACGGTTCTGCCGATCATTACGCCACCATTCGTGATCGGTCTGGCACTCATCTTGTTGTTCGGCCTCTCCGGCTCCGTGACCGTGTTTGTATCGGAGCTGTTCGGCATACAGCCGACAAGGTGGCTCTACGGACTTCCCGGGATACTGATTGCGCAGACATTGGCCTTCACGCCGATCGCCTTTCTTGTTCTGATCGGCGTGGTCGAGGGGGTCAGCCCATCCATGGAAGAAGCCGCGCAGACACTGCGCGCCAACCGTTGGCAGACATTCAAGACCGTTTCGTTGCCCCTGATGCGTCCAGGTCTTGCCAATGCCTTCCTGCTGGGGTTCATCGAAAGCATGGCGGATTTCGGCAATCCGCTCGTTCTGGGTGGCAACTTCGATGTGCTCAGTACCGAGATCTTCTTTGCAATCGTCGGTGCACAATATGACCAGAGCCGTGCGGCGGTCCTGGCAATGGTGCTGTTGTTCTTTACGTTGACTGCCTTCTATTTCCAGCGGGTCTGGCTCGGAAAGAAGAACTACACAACGGTCACGGGGAAAGGGGACGCCGGCGTGCACCCGCTCATGCCTCGCAGGCTGTCTTTTCCCGTTTTTGCCGTCGCAGGGATTTGGGGTGCCTTTACGATCATCGTCTACGGCATGATTGTCTACGGGAGTTTCGTAGAGCTCTGGGGTGTTCGCAATACCCTGACTTTCAAGCACTATATCACCGCGTTTTCGGTCGGTTGGACCGAGCACGGACTTCACTGGTCTGGAGCGGCCTGGGACAGCTTCTTCACGACGATCCAGATCGCCGCAGCAGCGGCGCCGCTGACCGCGGCAGTTGGCCTCATAACGGCCTATTTGCTGACAAGACAGACCTTCGCGGGCAAGAATGCCTTCGAGTTCGGTACAATGCTGAGTTTTGCCATCCCGGGAACGGTGATCGGTGTAAGTTACATTCTGGCCTTCAACGTACCACCCATCGAAATAACCGGGACCGGCATCATTCTTGTCGTCAGTTTCATTTTCCGGAACATGCCGGTTGGTGTGCGTGCCGGCATCGCCTCGATGAGCCAGCTCGACAAGTCTCTGGACGAGAGTTCCCTCACACTTGGAGCGAACAGTTGGCAGACTTTCCGAAAGGTCATTCTGCCGCTGTTGCGTCCGGCCATTCTGGCCGCCCTGGTGTTCAGCTTTGTGCGCGCCATGACGGCGATCAGCGCAGTGATTTTCCTTGTCTCCGCCGAATACGATATGGCCACCAGCTACATTATCGGCCGGGTGGAGAACAACGACTATGGCCTCGCGATTGCATATTCAACGACGCTCATATTCGTCATGTTGTCGGTCGTTGCTCTCCTGCAGTTCATTGTCGGTCGTACCCAGATCGGCCGCCGCACTCAATTCGCCACGAGAACCTGATCCATGACCCAGACAAAAATCTCGAGCAAGGCTGCGCCCGTCAAGTTCTCCGGCGTTACAAAGGTTTACGGCAGCGACGTGGTTGCCGTCGATGACATCAATCTTGAAATCGAGGCGGGCAAACTGGTGACGTTGCTCGGACCGTCCGGCTGCGGAAAGACCACTACGTTACGCATGATCGCAGGCTTGGAAATGGCGACCTCCGGTCAAATCCTGATTGGCGAGGAAGATGTTACAAAACTCCCGGCGACCGACCGGGATGTATCCATGGTGTTCCAGTCATACGCGCTCTTTCCCCATATGACCGTTCTTGAAAATGTGGCGTATGGTCTTGGATTTTCAGGGTTTCCGAAATCCGAAGCCGGCGACAGGGCGCGTGCCGGTCTCGAACTCGTTGGCCTGAAGGGCTACGACAAACGCCTGCCGAGCGAGCTTTCCGGCGGCCAGCAGCAGCGTGTCGCGGTTGCCCGTGCACTGGTACTGGAGCCACAGGTTCTTTTGTTTGACGAACCCCTGTCCAATCTCGATGCAAAGCTCCGCCGCCAGGTACGTGAGGATATCCGTGCCATCCAGCAGGACCTGGGCCTGACGGTGGTCTACGTAACGCATGATCAGGAAGAGGCCCTGGCGGTGAGTGACGAGATTGTTGTCATGCGCAATGCGGCAATCGCGCAAATAGGAACCCCGAGAACCCTGTATGATGAACCTGTCGATGCGTTCGTCGCCGATTTCATCGGCGAGGCAAACCTGATCCCCTGCAACGTGACCGCGTTGGACGGACCAATGGCCGAGATCGATGTCGATGGTTATCGCTGCCAGCTTCCTTCACGCGGCCTTTCTACAGGTGCCGGTCAGCTGGCCGTCCGTCCCGCCCGCATCGCCCTCAACGAGGGTACGGGTTTTGATGCGAAAATCGCAAAGTCCACCTATGTTGGTGTCCGTATGGAGTATTCGCTCGAGACATCATTTGGTTCGATGTTCGCGGTCCAGGATGACGTCCAGCATCCCCTGGAGCCGGGGACTGCGGTTCAGGTCAGTTTCAGGTTCCCCGGTCCCGTGCTCATACCTTCATGATCGCCATCAGGCGTTTGGCGCATTCGCGCTGCACAGAGAATTCGCAAACCGCCCACTTTCGTGAATTTGCCGGAAAACACCGCGCTTCCCGGCGACGATCTACACTTTCGTCCGGCCTTCCTCGACGGCGTCCAGAATGAACTTCGGCAGTGCAAAAGCAGCCGCGTGGACGTCCGGTGTGTAGTACCGGGTCTCGAAACCTGCCGCTTTGAAACGCTGTTCCAGAACCGGTACGGCCTGTCTGCGCAGGTCGGGGTTGTCGGTCGCCCAACCCAGGGTCATGTGACCACCGAAATAGGTCGGGATTGCCGCAATATAGGCCGCCGCATCCTTGAAGATACGGGAGAAGCGTTCGACGCTTGTCACCAACTCGTCCCGCTGGAGGAAGGGGACGCCATTCTGTGTCACCAGGATTCCTCCCGGCGTCAGCATGCGGTGAGCATTTCGATAAAATTCTTCGGAAAAGAGGACTGCACCCGGTCCGTGCGGATCGGTGCTGTCGACGATGACAACATCGAACCGATGGTCGGTCTCTGCAGCGAATTTCATGCCGTCGGCGATGACCAGTTCAAAGCGCGGGTCTTCCAGGACACCCTGATTGAAGTCACTGAAATGCTCTTTGGAAAAGTCGACGACCGACGCGTCGATTTCCACCTGCACCAGCTTTTCAACAGAAGCGTGCTTGAGGACTTCTTCCGCAAGACCACAATCACCACCGCCTACGATCAGGACGTTTTTGGCTGCTCCATGGGCGATGATCGGCACGTGGGACATCATCTCGTGATAGATGAACTCGTCCGCGGTCGTGACCTGGGTCACCCCGTCAAGCATCAGGATCTTGCCGAAAACGGGATTGGAGAAGAGCACCAGGTCCTGGTGCTCCGTTTTTTGCTGATAGAGGATTTCCTCGCAGCTGTAGCTGACCTGAACCCCCGGATAAAGGATTTCGTTGAATACCAGACCTTCGCTCATTCTGCGGCTTCCAGGGTGTGCGGCTTGGAGAGCTGATTGGCAACTTCCCGACCGCGCAGCAATTCCGAAACGGCTGTCTTGCCGGGATTGAACGCGTTGCGCAGGACGTCGACACACTTTTCAGGTTTGGCATCGCCGCACATGAACACGTCGAAGGCGGCGTAACCTGCCTCCGGCCAGGTGTGAACGGAAATGTGGCTCTCAGCGAGCACGGCGACACCCGAGACACCGGTCGGTTCGAACGGATGAAGGTGGATATGCAAAAGGGTTGCGCCAGCCTCCTCGACACAGGAGCGCAGCGCCTGTTCGACGTAAGGCAGGTCATCAAGCCTTTCGGCGTCGTAAAGATCAATAATCAGATGCGCACCAGCGCAGTGGACCCCTTCCTTTTGAATGAAGTGATCCAGGCGGTCGTCTGCGTAAACGCCAGCGGCCGCGGTCAAAACGTTTTCTTCCTTCTGGGTGGTGCTTCTTGGTTCGGCAACGCACGCTGCGTCTTCTGCTACACGAACCTCCAAGTCCATCCCCAGTTCGAAGAGGGCGTTGCTTTCCATATCGCTCTCCCAAACCAGCAGATGTCCCCGGTATTAATTCCGGAGCGCACTCCATACAAAAAAGAGTGTTTGATCTCAATGGGAAATCTGCAAAATCTTTCTGCAGCCAACGCATGTCTGATATGAACGCACCAGATATTCGCAGTCGTTTTAGAAAAACGGTTGCCATTTGAAAGGGTTAGCCGTGTCGATCGCAATCAGAAGCTTAACAGGCGAAGATCTGAAAAACACGCTGAAGGATCTTGCACTTCTCAGGATATCTGTGTTTCACGACTGGCCGTATCTGTATGAAGGAACGATGGAGTACGAAGCCAGGTACCTGCAGCGCTACGTTGCGACGGAAGGTGCCGTGATTGTCGGGGCATATGACGGTGACAAACTTGTGGGAGCGGCAACGGGCGAACCGCTCGGGGAAGAGTACGAGGCGTTTCAGGCACCGTTGAGGGAACGCGGATACGACACCGATAAGATTTTCTACCTCGCAGAGTCCGTTCTCGATCCCGCCTATCGGGGCCAGGGCATCGGTCATCGGTTTTTCGACGGGCGCGAGGCCCATGCCCGCGGTCTGGGATTTGACCAGGCGGCGTTTTGCGGGGTTGTCCGTCCCGATGATCACCCGATGAAGCCGGCTGACTACCGGCCTCTCGACCCGTTCTGGCGCAAGCGCGGGTATGAAAAGCTGGAAAACGTTATCGTAACCTTCCCGTGGTTGGATATCGGTGAGGCGAAAGCAACAGAAAAGCCTATGCAGGTCTGGTATTGTAACCTTTAGGTTGATTCAGAGAATTGCGAACATTAAGGATTGTCCCGCTAAAGAATAGAAAGTTCATTGAAAAAATCCAAAACAAATCAAGCGATTGCGCATGAATTATTGTTAGTGGGCTAATTTTCTCTTTTGTAGGCAGCATTGGTGGTGGCTTTGAAAATATAATATTTTCTTCGTTTAATAAATTCATCATTATTGAAATGCTGATTATCGAAATTATAATCGATATTACAGTAGAGTTGCATAATATTTCTTCAATGCTAATTATTGTGGAATTAGATCTTGCCATATTTTTAATTATATTTTCTACCATCCTAGCAAATATCAAAGTAAAAATCATCGCCGGTAGACATGGTTTGAGTAATATAAAAAGATTTGAAGAAGATCCAATTGTTTTCGCGAAGTAGTCTACTCCAAATATGTTGGGGGCAGGTTTTCCATCTAAAAAAATTGTTAGTGGTGTCATGAATAATATTTGAAGGAGAGCAATCGCCAAATAGGATATTGTGAGTGCGAACAATATTGACTTCGGAGAAACGTATTTAATACTTGCATCTTTAGGTTGAATATTAGAGAAGTACCACGCGTTATCTCTAGCTTTGCGTTGACGAATTTTCATATAAATTGCGATGGCGGTGATAGAGGGAATTGCGATTTGTATCGCTACGGTGAAAGCATCTTTAATCGATGAGGGTGAAAGAACCCAGCGTCGCTTCTCTGAAGCAACTTCATTGTATTGATAGGTGTAATAGGCATCCCAAATACTAACTTGTGCAATTAATTGAAAAACTAATGCGTAAAAAAATAAGCATATACCGCTAATTAGAAAACTGTAGATTATTTGATTGCTAAATGAATATGGCAATTCCGATTTATCTCCTTGATAAATGAAATATTCACTTGTAATTACATCGATTTTCTCAAGTTTTTTTGTTTGAGTTAGAATATTTAATGCTAATAGGTAGCATATGGATCTCAAAGTGGTTTCGAGTTCTTTATTTATCTTTTTACGTTCATTTTCTCCGATATTTGATGCTAACTGCTTCTCCACCCATTCTAATCTGAATTGATTGTTTTCAGATAGTGTATTAAAACGTTCTACAATATCGTTTTCAATAGCATTTGGATGAAATGGATTTTTCTTAATAATGTTGTGATAGTATAATGCTTTTTGTAGCCTATTCTTTATTTCAAAGAAATATGGAGCCTCTAGTTTTAGCTTCTGAACTGATCGTATTGCATCAGAGTAGCTGGAAATACTTTTATCGTGATTGTTTTCGAATGATTCGGAAATTGTCAATTGGTTATCACTAGATTTTGCTGCCGACAAAGCATTCCAGTTTACAGGATTTAGTAAAAGCTTATTTTTTAAAAAATTAATGTCTTCTGGAACTCCAGCTTGTTTATGAGCAAATTGTCGAATTAAGAGTTCAAGCTGATTAATACCTGGGAAATTGGGAAAAAAACCTCCAACACACAGCGCTGCTAGTAAAGGTGCAAAAGAGTTAGGTAAATTTGCAAAAGGTGAATCTGGTAATAATGCGCTTAGTAATTGAGGAAATAGAGGAATACTTAATATAAAAATACTTATCATTATTGAAACGTAAATAATTCTGCCGCGATACCATTTGCTTGCTGCGCTAATTTCTCTTTCAGAGAAAAAACGGTTAGTGATTTCTTGTCTACTTCCTGGAGCTTCAGGGTTTTCAATAGCATCAATCTGAGGTGCTTGCTGTCTATTGCTAGTTTCCTCAGAATACTTTTTTGCGCCTTCAAAAATTAGGTATAGCAACGATAGAAGGAGAGTGCTCGTAAAAATGGGATCGTCAATAATATTTGTAGAGTAATACTCATAGATATTTATGTTTGACTTATCGATATCTCTGGCTTTTTCGATCATATGAGTAGCCCCTTTTATGAAAGAGCATCATTTAAATATTTTTAGCAAAGGCTTGGATTTACATGGCATTGCGCATAAGCAGCATTGCTCTGTTTATCGACAGTTATCTTTAGTGAGCCGAACAGCGAGAATAATGTAAACACTGTCAAGGCTAAAATCATAGTCTTTTTCATAATGCCTACCCCTGATTTAATTATCTATTTATACATCAAAAAAAATTTTTGTTCAAATTAAAAACAATTTTCCCTTTGTTTGTATTCGAATCTTTGGTTATATTTTTTTCCTAACTCTAGGTAAAAATTATGTATTTTTCTTTGTATCTGGTTGTTGCTCTGAAGTTTTAGTTTTGATCCAAATGAGGCCGTTCGGCCTAGATTTTTTGTTGTTGTTCTCATTCGATCCGGGGGCTACCGGCCTCTCGACCCGTTCTGGCGCAAGCGCGGGTATGAGAAGCTGGAAAACGTTATCGTAACCTTCCCGTGGTTGGATATCGGCGAGGCGGAAGAAACAGAAAAGCCAATGCAGGTCTGGTACAGGAGACTATGAACGATCCGTTGCCGGTGACATCGCGTTTCAGCGCATGCTCAAATGGCCGAAATCAGCGAAACAGCGTGATATTTGCGGTTCAGTTTGTATTTTGCATCCTTGGAACCGTAGTGCCTTCGATCGCGTCTGACATCCGGTTTCTGACCCTTGAAGAACCGCCGACCAACTATCTGAAAGACGGCGAGATTTCCGGAACAACGGTTGACCTTGTCAACGAAATGGCACGCCGGCTCGGCGAGCAGCCGGAAATTGAGTTCCTGCCCACTGCACGTGCGTTCCTGAAGGCGCAAAGCAACCCGAACTGCCTTGTCTTCACGGCCGGCCTGACAGAAGAGCGAAAAGCACTCGGCTACCAACCGATCGGTCCGGTCATCACCCGAAGGCACATTCTGTTTGCTCGTTCGGGCAGCAACTTCGAGATATCGAGTGTCGAGGATATTGTTGCCAGGAAGCTGACCGTGTCCGGTGTTGATGGTGACTGGCGAACCGGGTTTTTATTGTCGGAGGGTGTGACGGTCGAGACGACATCTCAGCATCTTCTCAACTTCCGAAAACTCATGGCAGAGCGCACGGATCTCTGGATATCGTCTGATCTTGAAGCACCGTCGATCCTGTCACAGGCCGGTGCTGATCCGTCGGCGATTGAAATTGCTTTCGTGTTCCGGTCTGCCCCAAGCTACATTCTCGCTTCCAGGGGCACGGACGAGAAGGAACTCGCGCGCTGGCGCGGCGTATTCTCCGAAATGACGCGGGACACGGTGTTCCTCGAACGGTTGTCGAACAAGTGGAGCTTGGAACTCGGCCTGGACCTTGGCTTCAGCGGCAGGGAAGGCTTCCATATCAAATCCGGTCCGGCCAGAAAGAAACCGTCATGAGCCATCTAGGAACAGACGGAAAGTTGCGCTGGAACGCGTGCGCCTGGCCAAGCGTTCCGGGCACAAATTCGAAAGTCCTGCCATATTCACCCCGGTTCAAGTGGGGCGCTAGTCACCACACTCGAATAATCCGGTTGAAAGAATTCTCTCATGCCGTGTTCGGATCATTCACCAGTGCAGCGATGAACAAGCAAAACGACCACTGTAACACTCACCCGGAATTGCCATCTGGATCGTTGCGGTTTGCGTTGGCGCTTGCGTTGCTCATCTGGCTCGCCGCATTGACATCAGGTATGGCACAGGCGCAGGAATTGCGATTGCTGACCTCTCCCTGGCCGCCGTCAAACTATATTCGGACTGACGGGATTCCTGCGGGGATCAGTGTCGACGTCATTGAAGCGATCAAGGACAGGTTGAAACTGGAAACGCCCGTGGAAGTCCTTCCCTGGGCGAGGGGATATCTTGTTGCCCAATCGGACCCGAACGTCCTGCTTTTCACGGCAGGGCGTACACCGGAGCGTGTCGACATGGGATTTCACTTCGTCGGACCCGTGGTGATGTGGACACATGCACTGATGGCCCGGAAAGGCTCTGAGATCGCCGTCGATGCGGTTGACGCTGTCAGATCGCAAAACCTCGTCGTTGCCGGAGTGCGAGGTTCCTGGCAGATCCGCCTGTTGCAAGATGCCGGTGTCCAGACCGTTGAAACGGAAAACCATGAGACAGGCGCAAGGATGCTTCTTGCAGAACGGGTCGATCTCTGGATCACATCGCGACTGCAGGCCTCCTCGGTGCTGAAGGACCTCGGGCGGGACGCAGACAGCGTCACGGCAATCCACACCGTGAAACGCTCGCCGTCCTACCTCATGATTTCTGCAGAAACCGATCCCGACATCATTGCCCGGTGGGAAGCGGCATATGAAGACCTCAAGCAGACCGACTTCTTCGAAAAGACCGTGAACAAGTGGAGCGATCAGCTGGGCATCGCCCTCCAGTTCAGGCCGGCTGAAGGTTTCAGCGCAAGACCGGCTCCTCACGACAAAACCGGTTCTTGAGAAGGTGTCTCTGGTTTAGAGCGTTTACTTGCGAGGAGCGAGGCACCGGCGCATGTGCCCCGCACTCCGAACCGTCGGTTACTTCAGCGCCCAGCGAATGGTTACGTTCGCGCCTATGGTTTGTTCTCCGGTCTCGACCGGAACGGCTTCAGCGCTCGCGGCCATCATGCTTCCGGCCCGCATCATGAGCGGTTGAGGCATCTGTGTGCCGGTCTCTGAAATGGATATGATGGTACCCAACTCGGCGCCCGCAGCACTTGCGAAGATCTCCGCCTTGTGACGTGCGGCATCGACGGCCTTCTTACGGGCTTCGTCAAGCTTGTCCGCCGGGTCGCTGACTTCGAAACGAATGCCGTCCACGGAATTCGCGCCACTTTCAACAACGAGCGTAAGCAAACCACCCAGTTTTGCCAGGTCACGGACATTAACCTCAACGCCGTTGCGGACCTCGTAGCCGGCAATCCCGGGCTGTTGATCGGAGCCGCTGGCAACCCGCTCATAGCGCGGATAAATACCAAATCCCCTTGTCTGGATGTCCTTGGCTTCGATGCCGGCGCCCTTGATTGCATCGATGACCTTTGAGATCGAGGCAGAATTCTCCGAAAGCGCCTCGGCGGCCGTTTTGGCCGTGGATACGACATTCGTCGTGATGACGGCCATGTCGGGCGTGACGGCGACCGTGCCTCTTCCTTCCATGGTAATGCTGCCCGCCAGGGTTTGTGCATCCTGTGCCAAAGCGGTGTTGGCGGTTATCAGGGCAACCCCAAGGGCTGAGGCAAATGCGATTTTGCGCGCCAGTGCAAGCGGACGGATGGGCAGAACCGTTATCGAACCGGACATGTGAAATTCCTTTCAACACTATTTGACTTGACCGGGAAGATTGTTGGCCAATGCGGCAGGGGTAAGGCTTGCCGGTTCAGCTTTCGTTCATTTTCAAGGGCTTGCATTAGTACTTCCAATGACGCGGACCGCGTTCCGGCCCTATTTTTTGGAATCCTGAGATCCACTGAAGCCGACATCGCCGGTTTCGGACAGTAATACTGCGACCGGCCGGGAGCTTTCGAACCGTGCGCAGACGATAACGATCATCACGGTCAACGGCACGCAAAGCACCATGCCGACAATGCCCCAGATTGCCCCCCAGAACGCGAGCGAGAGCATGATGACGAGACCCGACAGGTTGAGGTTGGACCCCATGAGTTTCGGCTCCACCAGATTGCCGATGGCGAACTGGATCAGGCCGAGACCAGTGGCAATCGCAAAGAAGGGGCCGAGAGTGTCATAGTAGACGATCGCCAGAAGGCTCGGAAATATGACACCGATCAGCGAACCGATGGTCGGAATGTAGTTCAGCAGAAAGGCAATGAAGCCGAAGAGAGCGGCATAGGGCAGACCGATCAGGATCAGGACCAGGCTGGTGAGTACACCGGTGGCAACGGACACGGCGGTCTTGATCGAAAAGTAATGCATGATCGAGCGGTTGATTTCCGCGCGGATCGCAAACGCCGACTGGGCGCGTTCGGGAGAGGCGAACAGCCGTTCGAATTTCCGATCGAAGGTCGACTGTTCCAGGACCAGGAACAGAACATAGATGAAGACCAGGCTGGCGGAGCCGGCAAGCGCGGTCACAAGACTGGCGCCGGCCGTCACCATGCGCGGCACGACGGAGTCTGGCAGCAGGTCCTTCAACTCGATCGGATCGTTGAAGTCGAGGTGAGACGACACCTGGTTGAACAGCTCTTCAAGGCGTCTCTGGTAGGTCGGGGCATCCTGGGCGAGCTGGGACAGGTTGGCCGTCACAATGTCCAGAACGATCGTGCTGACAGCAAAGATCGACAGCAAAGACAGCGTGAAGGAAATGAAGCCTGGAAGCCGCCAGCGGCCGATCGGCACCTTTGCAAAAAGATGCGCAAGCGAATTGATCATGTACCAGACGATCAGGGCAATGACGAAGGGAAGCAGTAACGAGCGCCCGATAACCAGCAGCCAGCCGATCATGCAGACCAGTAGAACCGTCAGCGTGGCGGACAGAAGGGGGCTTCGCATTGTGGCTCCGGCAATTGCGGTAACGGCGACTCAGCCGCCACGTGTCGATCCATTTAGACCTCAAGCCGCCTCAGACCTCAAGCCGTGCGGCAACGGTCCCCTATTGCCTTTGCGTGGAAACGTTTTGCATCGTGCCAGCCACATTTCCGGCCAGGGCCGGGTGCCCTGACAGACGGCGCAACCTGGGGGCCGGACTTTCCAAGACCTTTTTCACCTTCATGCCGCAAACCTCTTGCCCCGACGAATTGCCGTGGTATAGGGAACATCTGCGCCGTTCTGTCTTTCGCAGAGACGCGCCGTGGGCCTGTAGCTCAACTGGTTAGAGCCGTCCGCTCATAACGGATTGGTTGGGGGTTCGAGTCCCTCCGGGCCCACCATTTTCTTTAAAATCAATGCCTTAATTGCCGGATTGCCCAGGTGGGGCATTCCAGGGGGACATTTCGGTGTTCAATCCGGATTGTTGGACCCAAACTCAAAATGTTACCTGGAACCAGGGAACCGCGACAAGCGTTGCGGATCAGCCGGGACTTTGAATAGCGCCACCTTGGCTCAGCTTTGGTCGAAATTTGAACAACTTGCGCGCTGAGGCGCGGATCCAAACCGTGAAGGGCGGGAACGGTTGTAACGGCTAGAAACCGCGTTCATCTGCGGCCATTTCACGTGCTGCGAATTTTAGCGTGAAAATGCCGTTGAAAGGGGCGGCTTTTAGCCGAACCCAGCTGACGAAATCCCCGGTGTTTGCGGGAAGGTTTGGCCTCGGGCAATGATTATATACGGCACAGGGCGCCGATTTCGGTGCGAAACAGGTCGAAGGCGGCGCCGACGAGTTCGTCGCTTTTGCTGCGCCGTCCTGAAACGATTTTCGGCTTCCGGCCCTTGCGAACCAGGGCGCCCTCGGGAAAAATCAGTTCAAATCTTTCTGTCAGGCGCTGGAAGGTTTCCGGGCACTGGACAAAGGGGCCTGTGAGAACAATCTCGTCCGGCATTAGCGTCAGTGTAAGATTGCGAAGCGTATGCGCCATCAGCAGCAAGGGCCGTTTCAGGAAGGACTTGTCAGTGCAATCCTGCAGATAGTCCTCGAATTTTTGCTCGTTGATCGGGATTGACTGGTCTTGTGACATCGTTGCCAGCGCCCAAAGCCCGGCCTCGGCTTCCATGCAGCCGATCATGCCGCATTTGCAACTCACGGTGCTGAGCGGATCGAGCACACAATGCCCGATTTCACCAAAGCCCTCAGTGAGAACCAGTTCCCTGTCGTTGCTGATAAAAGCCGCGCCGATGCCGATACCCCAGTGTATCAGCAGTGTCTTGCCGGTGCCGAGACTTTTGCGGCGGGACGTGCGGGCCCGCAATTCGCAATTCAGGTTCTTTCGCACGATGACGTCATGTCCGAGGGTTTCAGACACTTCGGACAGGTCGAAGTCGGACAGTTTCGGCCAATAGGCGGAGTAGACCCAGCGTTTGCCGGGCTCGTCGACAATCCCCGGCAAGGACAGCGCATAGCCGCACTGTTTGGCCGAACCGGGAATGTGCGCGGTGCATTTTCCGGCCAGGCTTGAAAGCACGTCGATGAAGCCTTGCTTGTCGATCTTGTCCGCCTGCACCTGCTCCGTCGTCTCGAAAAGAATCGTTCCGGCCAGATCGACCACCGCGCAATGCATCGTGTGTGACACGAAATGAAAGATCACCGCGCACAGGCGGCCAGGGGCGGGGGTGAGCAGGATCTCCGGCCGGCCTTTTTGCAGGGACTGCGCAGGGCGTGATTCCGTGATCAATCCATCATGGATCAATTCCATCACAAGGTCTGAAACTGTTGCCGGGCGGAGCGCCATATCCGTGGCCAGTTTCTTGCGGGTCGGCGCATCGCCCTGGCAGATCGCCGAAAAAATCCGTCCCTTTCGGCCAGCCGGAGCGTCAGCGCCATCATGCTCGAACTGACGAAAATAGTAGTCGCTCATCGGGAGAGAAGTCATTCGCCAGCCAGTCCTTTTCTGTGCAGAGCATAAGAAGAATTGCTGGAAACTCCAGCCAAAATTCAGCAAAAAATAATTATTGACATTTTTGTATTTAATTACATTAATGGAAAAAAATAGGAGTACCGATGAAGATTTCAATTGCCGAGACAAGTGTGGATGCAGGACATCAGGCAGCCTTGCGGGGCGCGGGCTACATTCGGCGGGCCATCAGGGACCAGGGAGCGGCACGCCTGATCCTGGCCACGGGGGCGAGTCAGTTCGAGGTTCTGAAAGCGCTGGTTGCCTGTGAAGATATCGACTGGTCGAAATGCACGGTTTTTCATCTGGATGAATACATCGGATTGCCGCGGTCCCATCGCGCAAGCTTCGTCAATTATCTGAATGCGCGCTTCGTCAGTCAGGTTCCCGGATTGGGCCACTTCGAGGCCATTGACGGTGAAGCGGGTGACGTTGAAGCCGAAATCACACGATTGAACACGACGTTGAGCACAGAACCCATCGACGTTGCCTTTGTCGGCATCGGGGAAAACGGACATCTGGCGTTCAACGATCCGCCCGCAGACTTCGAAACCACCGCACCTTTCCTGCGGGTGTCACTGGATGAGCCCTGCCGCAGACAGCAGGTCAACGAGGGCTGGTTTGACACCATGGCCGATGTTCCCGCCGAAGCTCTCACCATGAGCATTCGGCAGATCATGGCTGCGAAAGCGATAGTCTGCACCGTTCAGGATCAACGCAAAGCTAGGGCCGTGAAAAATGCGGTTGAAGGACCAGTGAGCAACCTTTGCCCGGCGTCGATCCTTCAGGAACATGCCGATGCCACCCTGATCCTGGACGACGCCGCGGCCACGGAGTTGAGCCCGGGTGCCCGCAATGGCTGAAGCCAGATCCAATCCCGTTGGCATCCGCAATCGCTCGGCACCGGTACTTCTCGACGTGCTGTGCGCCGCAAGACAGACCTCGATTTGCTGTGAGCTGTCTCCCGAGGGCGGCCTGGTGGCGGAAACGATCGAAAGTGCGGAGCAACAATGGCGGACCGGCCCGGATGGCGACTTCGTCACACGGGGATTGATCGATCTTCAGGTCAACGGTTTCGGCGGGCTGGATTTCAACAGGGGAGGGATCACCGCCGACCGGTTGGATCTGGCGCTGATCGAGCTGGCCAAAACGGGGGTCACGGCTCTTCTCCCGGCGATCATCACAGGCTCGGCCGGTCGTATGGTCCGCGTGTTGCGGGAACTTGATGAGGCTGTGGCGGCCAGCCGGCTCGGCCCACTCATGATTGCGGGTTACCACATCGAGGGGCCGTTTCTGTCCCCGGAAGACGGCTTCAGCGGATCTCACGACAGTGCGCATATGTCAGCGGCAAATCTTGACCTGATTGATGATCTGCAACGGAACGTGTCTCGCGGGATAAAGCTGGTGACGATTGCGCCGGAAGTCAGCGGTGCGATCGAAATGATCCGGGTGCTTGCCGGGCGAGGAATTCAGGTCGCGATCGGTCACTCCAACGCAAACGAGCAACAGATTTCAGCAGCGGTCGACGCCGGAGTGACGCTTTGCACGCATCTGGGCAACGGATTGCCGCAAATGCTGCACAAGACCGACAATCCGATTTTCTGGCAGTTGGCGGACGACCGGTTGACGGCGATGTTTATCGCCGACGGCATTCATGTACCCAGACCGGCACTGCAAACGATGTTGCGGGCCAAGGGACACACGCGGACGATCCTGACGACCGATGCGGTGTCCGCGGCCGGGATCAATACCGGTCCCGGTTTTTACACGCTGGGCGCAGCGGAGATCGAGCGTTCACAGGAGGGATCCGTTCGAATCCCGGGCTCGAGCTATCTTGCCGGATCGTCGGTCACCATGGATCAGATGCTACGCAACATGATGGCCTGGTATGGCCTGACCGTACCTGTGCTTGTCCAGCTCATGCGGGAAAATCCGCTGCATTTCATCCGCACTCGTCAGGACCCCGGTCCTATGGGTGCGACGGACGGTGTCGTCGAGTGGGAGACCACGGCGGACGGCCCCGTTGTTCGCAGGGCTCATATTGGCCCGTTCACAGTTGAATAATCTGGGATTTCAGTCGTCAAAATGGGAGGAAACCAATGACATCCGGTACTTTTAGAAAAGGTTTGATACTCGCGGCCTGCATGCTTGCAAGCGGCACTGGGCTGGCGAGCGCGGAAACCGTGTTGCGCCTTGCGGAAAACCAGCCTGAAACCAACCCAGTCACCGTTGCCATGCATCGATTTGCCGAACTTGTCGGCGAATACACCCATGGTGAGGTGAAAGTCGACGTCTATTCAGGCGCGCAGCTGGGTCAGGAAGTCGAATCCATCGAGCAGGTCCAGGCCGGGATCATTGACCTTGCCCGCGTCAACACGGTGCCTCTTGCCAATGTCACTCCGGCGGTAGGCGTGTTCACGCTGCCGTACATATTCAGCGGTTCTGAGCACAAGTACAAAGTTCTGGACGGCGAAATCGGACAGAAGGTGCGCGCCGACATGGCAGAGGCCGGTCTGGTCGGCTTTGATTTCATGGAAGCCGGATCGCGCAGCTTCTATACCCGCGAAGGCTTGCCGATTTCGGAACTTGCCGATCTATCCGGTCTGAAGATCCGGGTGCAGAACTCTCCGATCTCCATCCTCATGGTGGAATTGCTGGGCGGCGTGCCGACACCGATGAACTATGGCGAGGTGTTCTCGGCGCTTCAGACCGGCGTGATTGACGGCGCGGAAAACGACTTCGTCAGTTTTCACACCTCCGGCCACTACGAAGTGGCGCCCAACTACGTCATTGATGGCCATCTCAGCCCACCTGCGATAGTGATCATGAACAAGGCCCGCTTCGATAGTCTCCCCGAGGATCAACAGCAGGCAATTTCAAAGGCGGCGAAGGAAGCGGCGATCTATGAGCGTGAGCTGATGTTTGCGGCCAACGACAAGGCGCGCACCACGGTCGAGGAGGCCGGAGTCTCTGTTGTGGAAATAGACAATGGTCCGTTTCAGGCAGCGATCCTGCCGATCTATGAAGAGTTCCCACACCTTGGCGACCTTATCGAACAGATCCGGGCCGTAGACTGAACACGTTCCGTCTGGCTGGGCAAATTGCCCGGCCAGTCGTCCCCTCGGGAGAGGCTCATTGTCGAAAAAGTCCCCCATCATTGAAAATCTGACCCGGGCAGTTGACGGGTTGAACGGCATCGCCAGCTGGATTTGCAACCGTCTGCTGGAGTTGATCGTTGCGATCACCTTCATGCAGGTTGTCCTGAGATACGTCTTCAACAGTCCGACAAAATGGTCCGAGGAAGCAGCCATGCTGTGCCTCGTCTGGTACGGCATGCTGGCAACGGCAATTTGCGTGCGCACCCACCACCATGTCGCCATCGTCTTCTTTCGCGATCTGCTGGGCGAAACCGGCGGCATTGTCCTTGACGTGTTTGCGCATCTTGTCATTCTGGGATTCGCGCTGGTGCTCCTGTTCAGCGGCACAAAGCTGGTCGACCTGGCCGGTGTGACGCTTTTACCGGCATCGGGCATTCCCAAATCCCTGCTGTATTACTCGGCGCTCACCGGTGGTTTCCTGATAGCGCTGAATGCCCTGACAAACATTCTGACCGGGTCGCTTCGTCCAAGTGAATTCGAAGATACCGGGACGACGTCATGAGTGCGCAGGGTATCGCGATCGCCTTGCTGCTCGGCAGCTTTCTCGGCCTTATGGTGTTACGGGTTCCGGTGGCCTTCGCCCTGGGAATGTCATCGGTCGTGACCGCGTTTTACCTCGGTCTGCCGATGTTGATGATCGGGCAGCGGATGGTGAACGGCCTGTTCAGTTTTACCTTTCTGGCGGTGCCGTTTTTCATTCTGGTCGGCAACATCATGACGGAAGGCGGGATCTCCGACCGCCTGGTGAAATTCGCGGAAGTTCTTGTCGGCCGTTTTCGAGGCGGGCTCGCCCAGGGCAATGTGGTGGCGAGCACGTTTTTCGGCGGTATTTCCGGTTCTTCGGTCGCCGATGTCGCCTCGATTGGCTCATTCCTGATACCGGCCATGAAGAAACGCGGCTACGCGCCTGAATATTCGGTCGCGGTCACCGTCACGTCGTCGGTGCAGGGTGTGTTGATCCCGCCAAGTCAGAACATGATCTACTACGCGCTGGCCGCCGGCGGACTGCCGATCAGCAAGCTGTTTCTGGCCGGCTATGTTCCAGGCGTGCTGTTGTCGGGCGCCCTGATGGTGCTGTGCTGGATCGCCGCCGTGCGCCACAATCATCCCAAGGGCGATGTCTACGGACTAAGGGACAGCCTCGGCATCGTCGGGCGTGCCTCGATCGGCCTGTTCACCATCGTGATCATCATCGGTGGCATCGTTGGTGGCGTTTTCACCGCCACGGAGTCCGCGGCTGTCGCCGTCGTCTATGCGTTGTTGGTGACGGCGTTCGTCTATCGCACCATGGACCGGACCAAGATTCGCCGGATCATGGCCGGCACCCTGGCCTCGCTCGGCATGGTGGTCGCGATCATCATGACGTCGTCCGCATTCGGTTTTCTGTTGTCCTACCTGAAGGTGCCGACGATCCTTGCCGACTACATTCTGGGCCTGTCTTCGAATGTCGTGATCATTCTCCTGATGATCAACCTGCTGTTGCTGATCCTCGGGATGCTGATGGACATGGGTGTGCTCATCCTGATCATGACCCCGATCCTGTTGCCGATCGCCGTGAAGATCGGGATCGATCCGATCCATTTCGGCATCATCATGATCCTCAATCTGGGAATAGGTGTGTGTACGCCGCCGGTGGGGACGTCCCTGATGGTCGGCTGCGGCATCGGAGGCGTGAAGATCGAAAACACGGTGAGGGCGATGCTGCCGTTCTATCTGGCCATGGTTGTGGTGCTGATGCTGGTGACCTTCATCCCGGTGTTGTCCCTGGGTCTGGCCGGGTTGCTGGACTGACGGCGAGACCGGCAGGCGGAGGTGCTTCTGTACACCCAAACCGGTCTGACGGTAGAGATCACCGGAGCTCTTCAATCATGTGCGTGAACGCACAAGAGCAAATGTGCAGCTCTGGAATGCAGGCAGCCAATCTAACTGTTGGACAACAGAGTCAGCTTGCCAAGGGAAACGGCCTGAGCCAATCTGACAACCACAGCATTCAAGGCTGCAGCCGTCAGATCAAATCCAAACGTCCAAACGTCAATTTGCAGACATTTCTGTCTTGATCAATTCATAGGCCGCGAGCGCGTCGATGCCTGTATCGTTGACTTCGGAGAAGACCTTTTCCCGGATTTCGGCCGAAATATCCTGAAACCTGGCCAAGTCGGCATCGCTTGCCTCATTGATTGCGTTGCCTTCGGTCGAGCGGGTCAGCGCTATACCGTCCTGATCGATTTCATCCCACATCGCACCTCCCATACGGCTCAAGGGCTCACCAAACACCTTTTCTTCAAGGGCAGACTGCAGCTCCGGCGGCAAGTCGGCAAAGGCTTCCTCGTTCATGATCAATGCGAACGAACCGCGGTAAAGTCCACCCGGCATCCAGTAGACGTTCCTGGCGACTTCCGTCAGCTTGAATCCCTTCCGCGTTTCCATGGGCATCACCACGCCATCCGCCGCATTGGATGCGAGCGTCTCATAAACTTTCGGCGCCGGAACCTGAATGCCGGTGGCGTCAAGTTTCCTGCCAACATCGCCGCCGACACCGCCGGGAATGCGAATCTTCATACCGGCAACCTGTTCCAGCGTTGTCACGGGTTTGTCTGAATGGAGTTGCGCCGGGCCATGGGTCACCAGACCTATGAGTTTGACACCTCTGTGCTCGTTGGCCTTGGAGAGAAACTTCTCATAGACCCGCCAGTAGGCCACGGAGGCGGCCTCCGCGGAGCCTTCATAACCAGGCAGCTCGATCAGTTTTGTAGTTACGAAACGGCCAGGTTGATAGCCGTGAAAAATGATTGACGCATCCGCGGCGCCATCCATCACGAGATCCATTTGTGATGGCGGTGGTGCAAGACCGAGCTTCACCTCGGCCGTGACCTTTCCATCGGTTGCTTCTTCCACCATTTCGACAAAGCGCGGCCACATCTTTGCGTTCATGCCATGTGATGGCGGAGCCCACGATGAAATTGTCAACGTGTGTTCAGCTGAAAGTGCAGTGCCTCCGCCAAGGCCAATGGCAGCGGCAGCGAACAGGCTTGCGAGTCTCACCAGTTTCATATTTTCCTCCCTCGGTCGTTTTTGTATTGGTTCTACTGTGTGTCGGGCAGCTTCACCTTTTGGCCTTCAAGGCATCGGGACACGATGACCTGACAGCTTAGCCTGCTTCCGGGTTGCCGGTCTGTTGCCGCAAAATCCAGGAGATCGTTTTCGTGTTCGTGCATTGGCGTCAGTTCGCAAAGCAGTTCCTGTGCGAAAAAGGCATGACAGGTCGCACAGGCAGCTGAGCCGTTACAGTCGGCACGGATCCCGTCGACACCATTGTCGACCGCAACTTTCATGATGCTGTCACCTTCCGTTGCAGAGACAGGCACTTCGCTTCCATCGGGTTGGACAAAGACAAATCTGATCATGGTCATGTCCTCAACGGTCCCAGCGAACCGGCAGGGCTATCGGTCCGCGGAAGACCCAACCTCGCAGGATTGGCGAATTTCCGGCTTGAAGCCTCAGGTTGGTCAGACGGTTGAAGAGAATCGGTACGGCAATTTCGCCAACCATTTGCCGCGCGACCCAGGTTCCTGCACAAAAATGCGGCCCCGCACCGAACCCAAGGTGCCGTGAAGCTGTCCTGTTGAGATCGAAACTGTCAGGCTGCTCGAAGTGGCCGGTGTCCCTGTTGGCTGCCCCCACACATATGCCGAGCTGGTCTTCCGCCTTGAGACGGGTGTCACCCAGAACGGTGTCTTGTGTGACCCGGCGAGGATACATGCCGATGGGCGAAATCCAGCGAACCGACTCCTCGAAGGCCCTGGCAAAGAGTTTTTCGTTTGCTTGCGCCTGAGCCAGCTGTTCCGGGTTTTGCAGCAATCCCAAAACGGTGGTCAAAATGGCGTCTCTCGGCTCGTTCAGCCCGCCGCCAACGATCACCTTGATATTGGCACGAATTTGCTCGCGTGAATGTTTGTGTCCGGCATGGGCCATCGACGACAAGATAGAGGGATTTTCCGTTTCCACATGCCGTGCGAGGACGTGGTCGATTGCCTGATCTATGGCCGCAGAGGCGCGCCTGGCGCGGTTCGAAATTTCCGGATCGGCTTGGTAATTCCCCACACCATCCATCAGTGCCTGCGACCACCAGGCGATGTCTTCCCAGGCGACGTCCTCGAAGCCTAGCAAATCGATCAGGGACAGCGACGCCATGGGAGCTGCAAAACTGCTGAAGAGATCCGTTTCGCCATCGGCCTCAAACTGATTGATCAGGTCATTTGCGATCGACCGGAAACGGGGAGCCCAATGCTGTTTCACAACACCGGGACGAAATGACGGTTCAACAGCGGCGCGTTCCAGCTTGTGCGGTTCGTCATCCTTGCGCATGAGAGAATGCCCCATGACCTTGTTCATGAGTGAACCTGGATTAGTCGACGCAAACAGGTGATGGTTGCGCTCTACAGTCATGATGTCATCGAACCGTGTCACCAGGTGAATTCGCGCACTGTCGACCCATACCGCCGAGGCCATCGAACGAATTCTGTCGAAGGTCGGGTAGGGGTTTTTCGCCAACTCCTCGATGGTTACGTCTGACAGGACCGGGGGCGGTTTCATCTGTGCCTTCCCTTCTGATTTGGCGGCAACATCAAGGGTGAGGCCGAATTGCGCATATTGGCAATCCAATGGGCTGAATATAAGTTATCGAAAAATTCGATTGGAAAGACATTTCATGGACTTGGCCAAGAAAATTCTGAAGACGAATTTTGCGTCGCTGCAAGTGCTCCAGTATGTGCACGATTTCGGTTCGTTTTCCGTGGCTGCGGAGAGGCTGGGTTTGACGCAATCGACCGTCAGTTACACGATCGCGCGTCTTCGCTCCATTTTCAAAGATCCGCTGTTCGCAAGGGAAGGCAACAGGGTTGTTCCGACGCAGAGATGCAGGGTGATCGTCGGACACATCTCCGGTTTGCTGGCCGAATTCGAAGGCCTGACGAGCGAACCGGATTTCAATCCTGCCGCAGCGGAGGGGGCAATCACGATCTCATGCAATCACTATGAGCGCATGACGATCCTGCCGGAATTCATACCGAAAATCCGCAAGCAGGCGCCGAACCTCAGACTCAGGTTCATGACATCCAGCGCGTTGGGTGAAGACCAGTTGAAACGCGGTGAATGTGATCTCCTGATCGGGCCTGTTCAACTGACCGGCGATCACATCTTCAAGCGGCACCTCCTGTCCGATGCCTATGTCTATGTCATGGATGCGGACAACCCCCTGGCCAGCCGTCCCCTGGATCTGGACGAAATCAGAAGTGCACATCATCTTGTCGTGCAGTTTTCAGGGGGCTGGCAACCTTTGTATATCGACGCTCTGAAGTCCCATGGCCTGAGTTTGAGCCCGATGGTTGAATTGTCTGACTATGGAGACATTGCGGCCTATCTCAAGGGATCCGATTTGATCGCCTGCATGCCCAGGCGGTTGGCGAGCACACTGGAACCGGCATTGCTCTGCGTTGAGGTTCCAATTCCGGTTCCGCTTGAAATCGATCTCTTCTGGACCACACGCACGCACCATTCCAAACTGCACAACTGGGTTCGCCAGACCCTTGCTGAGAGTATCTGAACCGTTCAAGTGCCATTTCGACCTGATATCTGAAAGTGAAGCACAGGGTTTGTGATCGCTTCACGGCTGGTTTCTGCGGATCTGAAACACTGTGCAACGAATGCTGCCCAATCCGGCGCTGGAAAAACCTGCCGCCGGTGTGGTATCGCAAGTCGGCAGGCGCACGATCCTGTTGGCTGCCATGAGCTCGCCACAACGACCGGTGTGTCATCAATGGTCACCGGCTTGGCAGCAAACTGATGGACGATCGGATTTCCGGCACTGGTCTTGTCAGCCTCGCGGTCCGATCTCTCCAAAATCACCCAGGCGGCACCCACTCAAATATCGAGAGCCAGCTGAACAAAGGTTCCGAAAATGCATTACGCCTCTATCACCGACCGGCTTGCCCATCTGGGCTCGGGCAAATGGGCCATTCACCTGAAGGCGCGCGAGATGGCAGCAAGCGGACACGCAGTCATAGAGCTGACCATTGGCGAACCGGACATCGGACCTGATACGGTCTTGCTGGACGAAGCAAATCGCTCCATGCGCGGCGGGCGCACCCGGTATTCCAACGGGCGTGGAGAACCAGTTGTCATCGACGCGCTCGTCAAGAAATACAGCAAGCGGCGGTCGGGCATTTCCAGGCGCAACATCCTGTGTTTCCCTGGAACCCAGACGGCGCTGTTTGCAGTCATGCTTGCATTGGTGGAGGCCGGTGACGCCGTTCTTGTCTGCGATCCTTATTATGCAACATATGAAGGTGTCGTTGCAGCGACGGGGGCCTCGATGGTGCCGATGCCGCTCCGACCGGAAAAGAAGTTTCATCTTCAGTCCGGAGACCTTGAAAAGGCTGTTGCGCCCGGGTGCAGGGTTCTTCTTCTGAACACGCCTCACAACCCTACAGGTGCTACGCTGACACGTGAGGAAATTGCCGCAATCGGTGAGGTATGTGTGCGCCATGACTTGTGGATCGTCTGTGACGAGGTCTACGAACAACTGATATTCGCCGGCGAGTTCGCCTCTCCCTTTGATCTTCCCGACCTGGCAGACCGGACGATTGTCGTTTCGTCCATTTCCAAATCGCACGCCGCGCCCGGGTTCCGTTCCGGATGGGCTGTCGGACCGGAGGAGTTCTGTGATCGGCTCCTGCCGATATCCGAAACGATGTTGTTTGGCGGACAGCCATTCATTGCCGACATGACTGCAAAAGCGCTAAACGAAGAATTCGATACGGCAGATCGCATGCGTGAACGTTACGGACAGCGGGCGAAACGCATCTTCAATCGCCTGGCAGGCAACGAGGTCCTCCATCCGATGATGCCGGAAGCGGGGATGTTTCTGCTCATCGATGTCAGTGCGACAGGTCTCGACGGGTTGGAATTTGCAGAGCGACTGCTGACGGAAGAGCGTGTTGCCGTGATGCCCGGCGCGTCATTCGGGCATCAGGCTTCCGGTCTGATCCGGCTGTCTCTTACGGTTTCCGAAGAGATGCTTGACAACGCAGTCACCCGGATCGCGGCGTTTTCAGACCGGCTGCGAAAGGGCGAGGGAAAGCAGACATTGTCCACGTGACGCAGACAACTTGCCTTGCTCCGGCCGATTGGTTGTCCGCCGATGGTGATCAGGCAGGCTCCGGAATTAAAAGCTCATTTGTGAGTGTGTGTCCTAGCCGGCGAGGCTTGCGCGGATCAGGTCCGATGCTTTCTCACCGATCATGATGGCAGGAGCGTTGGTATTGCCCGACACAATCTCGGGCATGATCGAGCAGTCCGCAACACGCAGGCCCTCGATGCCGTGGACCTTCAGTTTCGGATCGACTACCGCGGTGTCTCCCGTACCCATCTTGCAGGTTCCGGTCGGGTGATAAATCGAGACGCTGTTCTGACGCGCCCAGTCCAGCGTTCCATCGTCGTCTTCCATGTCAAGGCTGGCAGCCGGCCGGAATTCTTCGGAGATCTTGGATGTCAGCGGCGCGTGCCTGGCAATCTTCCTGGCAATCTTGACTGCTTCGACAATGGTCCGGCAATCGGTTTCCGTAGACAGGTAACGCGGAATGATCTTCGGATACTGGCGCGGATCCGGTCCGGCGAGGCGAATTTCGCCACGGCTTTCCGGCCGAAGCTGACAGACCGACATCGTGAATGCTGAAAACGGATGGACACCTTCGCCCGGAGAATCTGCGGACCAGGGTTGAACGTGAAATTGAATGTCGGGCGTCTCGAGTTCCGGTCGGGTTTTCAGAAAGCCTGTTGCAAGGCTTGCCGCCATGGTCATCGGACCGGCTCTGAAGAGGGCATATTTCAGTGCGATCCGGGCCTGGTTGAAGAGGCTGCGCACCTCGTCGTTCAGTGTCGGTTCGTTGCACTTGTAGACAAGCCTGGCCTGCAGATGATCCTGCAGGCCCCGCCCCACTCCGGAAAGCGCATGCACCGGCTCGATGCCGTTGTCGCGCAATTCACCCGGATCACCAATACCCGATAGCATCAGGACCTGCGGAGAATTGATGGCGCCTCCCGACAGGATCACTTCGCGGTTCACGGTCAAAACCCTCTCGGTCCCGGATCTGTCCCGGTAAGTGACACCGGTAACCTTCTTGCCATCGAGGTTGATCCTGCTCACAAGCGCGTGGGTAATGATCGTGAGGTTTTCGCGGCTTCTTGCCGGTTTCAGGAACGCGACGGCTGAACTGCACCGCCGTCCATTCTTGGTTGTCAGCTGGAAATAACCAACACCTTCCTGCTTGGCACCGTTATAGTCCGGGTTGAACGGATAGCCTGCGGTTTGTGCGGCGGCGACCCAGGCGTCGCAAATTGGTCGCTGAATGCGCATGTTGGAGACCGATAGCGGTCCACCTTCACCGTGATAGTCATCGGCGCCGCGTTCCTGGTCCTCGGACCGTTTGAAGAGTGGAAGAACGTCTTCCCAACCCCAGCCCTCGTTGCCCATCTGCCGCCAACGCTCATAGTCCTCCTTCTGTCCACGCACATAAAGAAGACCGTTCAGCGATGAGGAACCTCCCAGGACCTTGCCCCGCGGCCAGTCGATCGATCGTCCGCTCAGGCCGGGATCCGGCTCGGTTCGGTAACACCAGTCAACTGAAGGGTTGTGCATCGTCTTGAAGTAGCCAACCGGGATGTGGATCCACGGGTTCCTGTCGGGGCCGCCGGCTTCAAGAAGAACGACCTTGTTGGAGGGATTTTCGCTCAGACGATTGGCGATGACGCAGCCAGCCGAACCGGCCCCGATCACGACGAAATCAGCCTCCATTTTTGTTCTCCGCTTTATTTCTTTGAAAAAAGCCTATGCAAAAAGAACAAAATAAACTAGCATTTTTTGAAACAAAACGTCTCAAAAATTGCGAAAAGGGAGGAAGCAATGAGTGTAGGAAGCAAACTAGGCAGGATTTCTCGGCGCGATTTGTTCCGTGTTGCAGGCACTTACGGAATGAGTTCGACATTGCTGGCGGCCGGTACATTCGGCGGTGCGATGAGCCTTGCCAACCTGGCTTCGGCTGCGGAATCAACATACGACAAGCGATTTTCCAAACCGGCCAAGCACACACTCAAGTTCGGTGCTGCCGGCTTCAATGCGCGCAACCTGCTGATCGAGCGGGCCGGCGCTCTTGAGTTTGCCCGGGATCTGGAGGCTCGGACCGACGGCGAAATCCGCATCGAGTTCATTGGCGACAACCAGATATGCGGGCAGCTTTCCTGTGTCGAAAAAACCCAACAGGGCATTATCGACATCTATGCCGCTTCCACGCAGAACTCCGCTGGTGGCGCGCCCTATCTGAACGTGCTTGATTATGCGTTCATGTTCCCGGGAAGGGCATCTCAATACTACTTCCTCTACAGCCCGGAATCACAGCGCATTCTGCGTGATCCGCTGGAGAAGCGGCATGGCTTGAAGTTCCTTTTCAGCCATTGCGAGTTGCGTGGAATACAGTTGGGACTGGGCTGGTCGGATCGCCCGACAGTGACCAAACTCGAACAGCTGTTCGGCACCAAAAACCGCGTCACCGGCACTCAGCTGGGACGTATCGCAATGAAAGCGCTCAACCTCAATCCGGTGCCCGTCGCCTGGGAAGAAACCCTTGACGGACTGAAACAGGGCCTGATCGATGGCGCGGAAACCTGGGCGAGCGCGGTTGCCTATGCGAACATGTCTCCGGTCGTCAGTCAGTCTGTCGACCTGAAATTCTTCTGCGGCACGGAACACACTTCCATGTCTGCAAGCGTGTTCGACAGCCTCGAAGGTCCGCTGCAGGATGCGGTGATGGAGTCCGCCTATTGGGCTCAGGCCCACGTGCAGGCCGCCAACGAAGCTGCTCTGGTCAAGACAGTCGGCTTCTCCGATCCACAACTGCCAGGTACGATCTTCGTCGAAAATGATGTGCGTCCAGCATTCCTGCCGGCAAGCGAAATCAAGCTCGCGGAAGAAATGTGTTCGCCCGAGTTCCAGCCGCAGCTGTGGCAGGAATGGCGTGATCGCCTCAATGGCTGGGCGGGTGGCATCGACACCTACCAGGAAATCTACGACATCGCGCGCAGGGTTCCGGCAGACATGAAACCGGAAAACGTTGAGCCGCGCCGTTGGTGGAAAGGCTGATTACACTTTAAAGTCTGTGGGCCGGCGCGCGGTATCCGTGCCGGCCTGTCTTGTTTTCAGACCGGGAAAACCGGCGCAATGGGAGGGTCCAAATGGCAATCTGGTCGGATCTGGGTGCGATCCTGAGCGCTTTTGCATCGCAGGACAGCTGGGAAATCCGCAATGCCCTGAAATCAGAGGCCGCCTGGGTGATAGGCGCATTTGCAACCGCTGCCGGCGGGCTTCTGGTGCTGCTTCTTTACCGCCTGGTCCCGCTCCTCGACCGGCATCTGGAGCGCACCATCATGGTATGGAGCTATCTGGCGATTGCCTTCATCATATTCTGGGGCGTGATCGACCGGTTCGTCTTTGCCAACCAGCAACCCTGGTCCACTACAATCCCTCCGCTTCTCTTCATGATCATGACCTGGTTCGGAGCGGCCTTCAACGTGCGTCTTCGGACACATCTGAGCTTCGCCGAATTCAGGATGATCATGCCGAGATGGGCCCAGATGGCGTGCCTGTTCCTTGACGCAGTCCTGTGGTTCGCCTTCGCGGTCATCGTGCTGGTGACCACAACAAGGCTGACGGCCCTGTCGGCATCCAACTTTCAGATCGTTCTGGGGACTGACAATGTCATGCAGTGGTGGTTCCTGATCACCGCGCCCCTGTCTTTCGTGGCGCTCGCTGCCCGGGTGTTCGAGAATCTCGGCGACGATATCAGCAACTGGCGCTCCAACCGGCCGCTGATCAAGCCGGCCGTCATCGGGGAGGACACCTGATGACAGATGCAACCTGGGTAACACTGATCTCGATCAGCGTCACGGTCCTGTTCATGATCGGAGTTCCCGTCCTTCTGGTGATCGCCTATTGGGTGATCGGATGTTCCTTCGTGCTGGGCCTGACACTCGACAATCTAGGCGCAGAGCTGCTGAACGTGTTCAACAAGGGCTTTGCCCTCCTGGCCATGCCACTGTTCATCCTGACGGGGGATCTCATCAACCGATCCGGAATCGCCCGGCGCCTTTCCGATTTTGCCTATGCAATGCTGGGCTGGTTACGTGGCGGGCTGGCGATGGCCTCTCTCGGCGCCTGCGGCCTGTTCGCGGCGATCTCCGGGTCGAACTCCGCGACGACCGCAACGATCGGTTCCATGCTCCACCCGGAAATGGTGAAAGGTGGCTACGATGAACGGTTTTCGGCCGCCACGGCAGCAGCCGGAGGCACGGTCGGCATCATCATCCCTCCATCGATTATCTTCATCGTCTACGGGTTCCTGATGAACCTGCCGATTTCCGACCTGTTCGTCGCCGGTATCATTCCGGGGTCACTGATGGTGATCGGCATGCAGGTTGCCTGCTGGATAATCTGCCGGATGAACGGCTGGGGATTCCTGATACCGCTGCAATTCAATCGTATCCTGAAGACCGCGTTCGGTGCCTGGCTTGGGTTCTTTGCCATCGGGCTGGTCTTGTGGGGCATCTATACCGGCAAATTCTCGCCGACCGAAGCCGCAGGCGTAACGGTCGGGTTCTGCATGATCGCAGGTTTCGTCAGCTATCCTCTCAACAAGATCATGGGTAAGCGAAGCGAACGGCCGGTGACTGAAAAGAGCTATGCGGAAATGCTGGTCGTGCAAGGTTTCACGGTTACGGAAGTTCCTTCCATCGTGATCCGCTCAGCGCAGATTACCGGCATCCTCGCACCGCTTATCGCCATATCCGTCGTGATGCAGCAGATCCTGTCGCTGCTGGGTGCGCAACAGACGATCGGAGATTTCGTGACCTCCATGGGGGGCTACCATGCTGTCCTGTTCACGTCGATGGTGATCGTGTTCGTCTCAGGCATGGTTCTGGAAAGCCTTCCGGTCACAATCATCCTGGCACCCATCCTGGCCCCGATTGCCGCGTCCGTCGGTGTCGATCCGATCCATTTCTCCGTGATCTTCCTGGTCGGCGCGTCCATCGGATTCATCACACCGCCCTATGGTCTCAACCTATATGTTGCTTCCGGGGTGACGGGAGTTCCCTATTTCAGGCTACTTCGCTATACGGTGCCATACCTTGTTGCGCTGATCAGTGTCTGGATAATCGTGTCTTTGACCCCTGAGCTGGCGTTGATGTTGTTGCCGAACAGATGATTGCCGCTGATGTCAGAAGACCAAGAAACAGAAGAAGCAGGAAAAATACCAACGAACCTGCGTTTGCTGGTCATTCTGGAAGAAGTCGCCAGAGCCGGGGTGCCGGTGGCACCCTCAGCTCTGGTTGACCTGCTTGGTCTCCCCAAGCCGACGATCCACAGGTTGCTGCATACGGCCGAAACGGAGGGGTTCTTGCAGCGTAGTCTCGACGGCCGGTCCTATGGACCGGGCAGGCGGATGCGGAAGTTGTCCACAAATACGCTTTCCTCGCAGCGGATCCGCACTGAACGGCTTCGGGTGATGCGGGATCTTGCTTCGGAAGTGGGGGAGACCTGCAATCTGGCAGCGCCGGGCAGGGATGGCATGGTCTATCTGGATCGTGTCGAAACGCATTGGCCTCTCAGGATCCAGCTTCCGATCGGAACCCAGGTACCCTTTCACAGCACGGCGAGCGGCAAGATGTACCTGTCCATGCTGCCGACTTCGGTGCTCGACCGGTTCCTGTCCTCTGTCGAACTCGAACGGCGGACAGAACAGACTCTCGTGGAACCGGCAGATCTGGAATACGAACTTGCGCAAACAAGGTCCCGCGGATTTTCGGTCGACAACGAAGAGTTCATGGACGGCATGACAGCAGTTGCGGTCGCGATCTGCGACGACAGGGGCAGGTTGATGACAACGCTTTCGATCCATGCGCCAAAGCAGCGCCACGATGTTGAAAGCCTGATTACCCAGCTTCCCAAACTGAAGGACGCGGCCGCCCGGCTTGAACAGATTGCCGTTGAATAGGCAACTCAGAAAAATCACGCGTCTCTTTGAGTTGACCAAGTCACCGTTTGTTCGGAGCAGGGGCTTTTCCGAGCGTTTCCCGAAAACAGATACTGGTCGGCAACTCGATATTGTCCGGGGCATTGCCGTTTAGGGCCGCCATGAGGGCCTGCGCTGCAAATTGGCCCATCCGACGGTGGGGAACGTGAACGGTGGTCAGTGGCACAGGTGCGACGCTGGCCAGTTCAATGTCGTCGAAGCCGGTTATCGAAACGTCGCCCGGTATTTCGAGTTTCAGTGCCGAAGCGGCCCGTAGCGCGCCGACGGCAAGAACGTCATTCCCGCACATCACAGCCGTGGGACGAGGGCGCGCTGCCATCAATTTGCGAAAGGCAACGTCACCGTTTTCAATGGAGTATTGGGTCTCCTCGACCAGCAGCTCCGAAGGATCAAGACCTGCCTCCTTCATGGCATCTCTGATGCCGCTTACACGGTCGCGCGCACGATCGTTGGCCGATGTTTCAGCAGTGATGCAGCCTATGACCTTGTGACCGTTTTCCAGGACCAGTTCCGCCAGGGACTTCATCGCCTGCCGGTTGTTGAAGCCCACCGACAGGTGATCGCTATCCGGGTCCGAAACCCAGGTCAGAACCGCAGGAATCTTACGTTTTGCGAGGAACTCGTAGACCTTGGGATCGCGCTGATACCCGATGAGGAGCAACGCGTCTGCACCCCGCACGGTCAAGGTCTTTATCTGTTCTTCTTCCAGGTCCTGCCGGTAGGAGGAAGAGGCGACCAGAAGGGTGCAACCGTTCTGTTGAAGCTCTTCCTGAAAGGCCTGGATCCCACGCGCGAAAATGGCGTTTTCCATTGTCGGGATGATCGCGCCAATGGTGTTCGTGCGGCCTGCAGCCAGCGCACGGGCACTATAGTTCGGCGAGTATCCAAGCCTGTCGACCGCGTCCATCACGATCTTCAGTGTCTTTTGCGTCACCCGGTCAGGACTGTTGAGACACCTGGAAACGGTGGCCGTCGAAACACCTGCTGCAACAGCAACATCTGCAAGTGTGGGAACGTCGGTTCCTGAAGGTTTGGCGTTATCTTCCATCCGTCCGGACGCTTCGCGCGCTACTGGGTGTTTGGTTCACTGCACCTGCCTTACAGGTATTTTCAATTTCAGAGAATAAATATTTCTGCTTGCAATATAAAATGTAAGCGCTTACATTTTGGCTCGCCGGGTTAAATGATCGTTGGGAGTTGATCATGCTTTTGGTTTTGGCGGCCGTTTTGTTTGCGGTCTTTGTTGTCAATGTTTCGATCGGTTCTTTCGGTGCAACACCGCCTTTGGGAAATGTCGGTGAATTGATTCTGCTTTTGGCCGTCTCGATCGCGTTTACCGCATCGGTTCTGAAGAAAGAAGCAAATGAACGTTCCGGCAAGTAGCTGGATCTTTTCGGATTTTGGGAGGAAATGATGAAGAAGACTGAAGACATCGCGTCGAATGAGCGCAGAAATTTCTTGAAACTGGCCGGAGCCGGCAGCTTCACCGCAGCAGTTGTTGCCGGAGCAGCCGGGACACTGTGGTCCGATGAGGCCGTCGCGCAAACAGCGCAGGAAGAACGGTCGCGCGAACAGGCTGCAGCACACACGATGACGCTTGCGACCGCTTATGTGCTCGGTGCGTCCCGCAGCTATCCGATCATGCAGCTGGACCTGAAGGAAAACATCCAGAACGCCACTAACGGCAAAGTCTACGTCAAGCTCGCTCCAGGTGGCCAGCTTGGTGCCGGCGGAGCGTTGGCGCAGGCCGTTCAGGGCGGCACTATTCAGGCAGCTCAGCACTCCCTGTCCAACTTTGCGCCGTTTGCCTCTGCTGTTGACCTCATCAACATGCCGTATTTCTGCGGTTCCAACCAGCGCTTCACCAATCTGGTGACATCTGACGCCTGGAAAAAGGAAGTGCATCCGAAAATCGAGGCTTCCGGCTTCAAGGCACTGTTTTATGTCGTGATCGACCCGCGGGTCGTCGCCGTGCGCAAAGGCGGCAACAAGGTGATCACGCCGTCCGATCTGTCTGGCGTGAAATTCCGCGTCCCCGGTTCGGCGATGTTGCAGCAGTATTACCGCATGGTGGGTGCGAACCCGACACCGGTGGCGTGGGGTGAAACACCGTCCGCGATCAAGCAAGGTGTGGCCGATGCTCTCGACCCGTCCGTCGGTGCCCTTTACGTGTTCGGCTTCAAGGACATCCTGAGCCATGTCACGTTCACCCAGGCGGTGCCGGACAGCCAAGTTTACTCCATGAACCTGGAGTGGTTCAATTCGCTGCCTGCCGACGTGCAGGAAGGCATCGAGTTTGCCGGCGAAATCACGGCACAGCAGAATCTCGCCAAGGTTCCGGCTGCCCGGTCCTATGCGATGGCCGAACTGGTCAAATCCGGTGTTGAGTTCCACTCGCTGAGTGATGATCAGCTCGCGGAATGGAAAGCAACGGGCGGATATCAGCTTGAGGATTGGGATAAGTTCAAGGTTGAACTCGCCGGTTCCATGGAGTCCTTCGGCCGCCTTGAAGACGCAGCCAACACAATGGGCCGTTACTACGTCCACGACGCATAACGAGTTGCGTTGACTGGCCGGCGCCTCCCGGCGCCGGTCTCAGTTCCATTCAAACACACCCTAATCGCGCGACCGCCGCATCAGACCCCGAGCTGATGGGAACGGCAGAGGAGTGCCCATGTCGAATGTCCTTCAAGCCCTGGACCGGAACGGCGAACGTTGGCTGTTGCTGGTTTTCTACGTGATGCTTGTCCTGACCATGTTTATTGAGGTGGTCCGGCGCGAGGTCTTTGCATACTCGTCCATCTGGGGTGAGGAAATCGTCCGCTATTCCTTTATCTACCTGGCCTGGATTGGGGCTGCGGCAGCGGTCAAGGAACGCGGGCATATCCGTATCGATGTGCTGATGCAGTATGTCGGGCCGCGCGTGAAGGCACTGCTCTACATCTTCGGCGACCTGGTCATGGTCTTCGTTGCGATCGTTGCCTTCTACTGGTCTTTGGAAACCGTCCTCGTATCGGCGAAATTCGGCTCCGTAACGCATGGACTGAGAATTTCCCAGGTCTGGTTCCTTTCTGCCGTTCCATTCGGGTTTGGTCTGGTCTTGTTCCGCCTTGCCCAGTCACTCCTGCGCGATCTGCGCGACTTTCGTGACGGTCGTCCCGTCTACGAAGGCGACAAACTGTTCGACTGAGGGAGGCGACCATGCTTTGGCAACAACTACAGCAACAAACCGTCGAACTGGGGTGGTCTTTCTACGGTCCCGTTCTGATCTTCGTCGGTCTCATCGCGCTCGCCGTCCCAGTCTGGGCCGCTATCGGCTCGGCGGCAATCGCAATGCTCATGATTTCCGGTGCCTTGCCGCTGTCGCTCGTCGGCGAGAGCCTTTTCCACGGTATCGATCACTTCGCCCTGACCGCCGTTCCACTGTTCATCCTGACCGGAGACGTGCTTGTACGTACCGGGCTCAGCCGCAAATTTCTTGATGTTGCTGAAGCGCTCACCTGCTGGGCAAAGGGCGGGTTCGGATCTGCGACGGTTCTTGTCTGCGGCATGTTCTCCGCCATTTCCGGCTCCGATGCCGCCGGTGCGGCTGCTGTTGGCCGGATGACAATCGAACGACTGGTGGAAAGCGGCTATCCACGCCCCTATGCCTGCGCTCTTGTTGCGGCTGGAGCGTGTACGGGGATCCTTATCCCGCCGTCAATCGCATACATCATCATCGGTCTGGTTCTTGGTATTTCCGCTTCGACCCTGTTTCTTGCCGCGCTGATACCCGGCATTGCGATCCTGCTTTCAATTCTGGTGACCAACATCGTCATGAACCGTATCTATGCCTACGAGGGCGGCGGGCTCATGACCTTCGGTGAATGGGCGGCCAATCTCGGCAAGGCGCTGAAATCGGGCTGGTATGCCTTCATCGTCCCCGGTGTGATCTTTTACGGTATCTTTTCCGGTCGCCTGACACCGACAGAGGCCGGTGCCGTGGCGGTCATGATCACGATCGGGATGGGATTTCTGCTTGGAACGCTGAAACTCTCGGACTTCCCGGCCATGCTGGTCAGCTCGGCCAAGGTCAATGGCGTGATCGTGCCGATCATCGCGTTTTCCCTGCCGCTCGCCCAAGCCCTGGCGATCCTCGGAGTTCCACAGGGGTTCGTTTATGCCGTCACGTCGTTGACGAGCGAACCGGCGCTGGTCATCCTCCTGATGATCGGGATCCTGATCGCCGCGGGCTGTGTCATGGAGACCACGCCGAACATCGTGATCCTGGCACCGATCCTGAAGCCGCTTGCCGATAACATCGGCATGAACGAAATCCAGTTCTGCATCATGATGATCACTGCACTGGGTGTCGGCTTCATCACGCCGCCGCTTGGTCTCAATCTGTTCGTTGTGTCAGGCCTGACAGGTGAATCAATTTTGAAGATAGCCGCCCGTGCCGTGCCGTTCGTCTTCTTCATGCTCCTCGTGACACTTCTGATCGCCTATGTCCCGACGCTCTCCACCACGTTTCTTCCTGACATCTACAAGTAGGTCCACAATGTCTGTTGAATATCTGAAAAAGGCGGTCCGGACATCGAAGACCGACGCCTCCGAGACCACGAAGATCGTGCAGGAGATTCTCGATACCATCGAACAGGGGGGAGATGCAGCCGCGCTCGACTATGCGGCAAAGTTCGACAAGTATGATGGCGACATCTTGTTGGACGATGCTGCAATCGAGGCAGCTGCCGCCCTGGTGCCGGACAAATTGAAGCGGGACATCGAGTTTGCGCATGCAAACGTCAAGCGGTTTGCCGAAGCTCAGAAAGAAACCTGTCAGGACATCGAAATCGAGGTGATCCCGGGCCTTGTCGCAGGTCAGAAGAGCATTCCGGTCGAAACAGCCGGGTGCTATATTCCGGGTGGTCGCTACAGTCACATCGCCAGCGCTATCATGACCGTAACGACTGCAAAGGTGGCTGGCTGCAAGAATATCATCGCCTGTTCGCCGCCACGGCCCGGCGTCGGAATCAATCCAGCGATTGTTCATGCGGCGAAGGTCTGCGGCGCAGACAAGATCCTTGCGATGGGCGGGGTCCAGGGTGTTGCTGCCATGACTTTCGGTCTTTTCGGACTACCCAAGGCGAATATTCTGGTCGGTCCCGGAAACCAGTTCGTGGCAGAAGCCAAGCGCATACTGTTCGGCCGGGTCGGCATCGACATGATCGCGGGTCCGACGGACAGCCTGATCCTGGCAGACAGCACCGCTGACCCTGCCGTCGTTGCCGCAGATCTCGTCGGCCAGGCGGAACATGGTTACAACTCGCCTGTCTGGCTGGTGACCGACACGAGATCGCTGGCCGAAGAAGTCATGGAATTGGTACCAAAGCTGATCGACGATCTGCCGGAAGTGAACCGGGACAACGCGACGGCGGCCTGGCGGGACTATGCAGAGGTCATCCTGTGCGGCGACCGGGAAGAAATGGCCGCGACTTCCGACGCCTATGCACCTGAACATCTGACTGTGCAGGCACAGGATCTGGACTGGTGGTTGGGTCGGCTGGCCTGCTACGGGTCGCTGTTCCTTGGCGAGGAGACCACCGTCGCTTTCGGTGACAAGGCTTCCGGAACCAACCATGTGCTGCCGACATCCGGCGCTGCCAGCTATACCGGGGGGCTTTCCGTCCACAAATACATGAAGATCGTCACCTGGCAGCGGGCAACACGTGACGGTGCAAAACCGGTTGCCGAGGCAACGGCAAGGATCTCGAGGCTTGAAGGCATGGAGGGACATGCCCGCACAGCAGACATCCGGCTCAAGAAATACTTTCCGGACGAGACTTTCGATCTGACCGCCGATGCCGGGGCCTGATCACATGTCGAGCCTGTTTGATGTTTCCGGAAAGGTTGCCTGTGTAACCGGGGCAAGCTCCGGTCTCGGCCGGCGCGCCGCGACAGCTCTGGCGTCGGCGGGAGCATCGGTCGTCGGCGTGGCCCGCAGATCTGCCGATCTGGAGGACTGGAGACGGGAAGCAGGGGGGCAAACAGCAGCTGTCACGGCCGATCTTTCAGATCGTGACGCCATTGCGGCTGTTGCAGGCAATATCGCTGGTCCGTTTGGTCCACCGCAGATCCTTGTGCACGCTGCCGGGATCAATACCCGTGAAACAGCTGACGAGGTCACACCTGAAGGATGGGACATTACACTTTCATTAAACCTGTCCGTCCCGTTCTTTCTCAGTCAGGCATTCGTGCCGTCCATGCGCGAGAAAGGCTGGGGCAGGATCGTCAATTTTGCGTCTCTGCAGACCTCTCGGGCGTTCCCCGGGGGAATTGCATATGGTGCTTCCAAAGGCGGCATCGGCCAACTTACAAGGGCGATGGCGGAGGCCTGGTCAAAGGATGGCATCAATGTCAACGCGATCGGTCCGGGTTTTTTTCCAACGGAGTTGACCGCTGCGGTTTTCGGCGACGATGAGAGGGCGCAGCGCAATGCCGCACAGACCTGTATCGGACGAAATGGCAAGCTGGAAGACATGGACGGACCGCTCCTATTTCTTTGCTCGGACGCATCTGCTTATGTGACAGGCCAGGTCCTGATGGTCGACGGAGGGTTTACCGCAAAATGAAAGCACTCGTTTACACGGGTCCCGAGGCTCAGGCCTATAGAGACGTCACCGACCCGGTTCCGTCGGCCGGCGAAGCGCTCATCCGCGTTGCACATACCGGTATCTGCGGGTCGGACATGCACGCATTTCTTGGACATGACGAGCGCCGTCCCGCGCCGCTCATTCTCGGCCATGAAGTTGCCGGTACCGTGGTATCCGGTGAACTCTCCGGGCAGCGGGTCACGGTCAATCCGCTTGTCAGCTGCGGGTCTTGCGAAGCATGCCGTTCCGGCAGGGATAACCTGTGCGGCAACCGTCAGATCATTTCAATGCCGCCCCGCGAAGGCGGATTTGCCGACTATCTTGCGATGCCGGAAGCCAATCTGGTTGTCGTGCCCGACCATGTCAGCGATGCCCAGGCAGCGCTTGCCGAACCGATTTCCTGTGGCTGGCATGCCGTTCGGCTTGCCAGACAGGCACTCTTCGGCAATCCGGCCGACGCATGTGCGCTCGTCATCGGTGGCGGAGCGATCGGACTGGGTGCCGCGCTTTGTCTCAAGGCTCAGGGCATCGACAAGGTCCAGTTGGTCGAGCCGAATGTCGAAAGAGCCGGTTTCCTTGCCTCCAGCTGCGGGATTGAAGTCCTGACACCGGAAGAAGCCGATGCCAGCGGTCAATACGATCTTGTGGTTGATGGGGTCGGATTTGCGGCGACACGTGCAGCGGCATCATCCCGCGCCAAACCGGGCGGCGTGATCGCCCATATCGGTCTGGGCTCGGCTGAAGGCGGTCTGGATATTCGACGCATCACGCTTCAGGAAATTACCTTTATCGGCACGTATACCTACACTGCCGAAGACTTTCGTGACACTGCGAAAGCCATGTTCGACGGACGGCTTGGATCGCTTGACTGGGTCGAGATCCGGCCTTTGTCAGACGGCCTGAAGGCCTTCAACGATCTGCGGGCGGGCGAGGTTGCAGTGCCAAAAATTCTACTCACGCCAAACACCTAAGGAGACTTTCATGTCTGAAATTCCCCACCTGCTCGTCCACGAACATGCCGACAATGTCGGTGTGGTCGTCGTGGAGGGTCTGACCGCCGGCACGGACATGCTGTGCTGCGTTACGCATGACAATTCCACCTTCAGGCTGACCGCCGGCGCTGATGTGCCGATCGGTCACAAAATCGCGTTGAAAGACCTCAAGGACGGCGACACCGCGACGAAATATGGCGAGGACATCGGGAAGATCATCGCTGATATTCCGAAGGGTGACCATGTCCATACCCACAACTGCAAAACCAAACGCTGGTAAGGAACCGTGTCCATGTCTTCCAAATACTCAAATGTCACGGTGAAGGGTTTCCGGCGGGAAAACGGCCGCGTCGGCGTGCGTAATCACGTCGTAATCCTGCCGGTTGACGACATTTCAAATGCCGCCTGTGAGGCAGTTGCCAACAACGTGAAAGGCACGCTTGCCATCCCGCACGCCTATGGGCGCCTTCAGTTCGGTGAGGACCTCGAACTTCATTTCCGCACCATGATCGGAACAGGCGCAAACCCCAACGTTGCTGCCGTTGTCGTGATCGGGATCGAACCCGGGTGGACCAAGCGTATCGCTGACGGCATCAGAGAAACCGGCAAGCCTGTTGCCGAGTTTTCGATCGAACAGAACGGGGACTTCGAAACCATTTGGGCCGCTTCCTGGAAAGCGAAGGAATTCGTGCACTGGTCGACTGAGCTTCAGCGTGAAGAATGCCCTCTTTCGGACATCTGGATTTCAACCAAGTGCGGCGAAAGCGATACCACGACCGGTCTTGGATCCTGTCCGACCGTCGGTAACATGTACGACAAGCTGCTACCCGAGGGCATCACCGGCTTTTTCGGCGAAACCTCGGAAATCACAGGTGCGGAGCACATCTGCCAAAAGCGCGCTGTCAATGAAGAGGTCGGCGAGCGCTGGTACAAGATGTGGAAGGCATATCAGGATGATGTGATCTTCGCTCACCAGACCGATGACCTGTCCGACAGCCAGCCGACCAAGGGCAATATCGAGGGTGGGCTGACCACGATCGAGGAGAAAGCGCTCGGCAATCTGGAAAAGATAGGCCGCACGTCGAAATACATCGACATTCTGGAGCCGGCCGAAGCACCGAAGTCCGGCAAAGGGCTCTATTTCATGGACTCGTCTTCGGCGGCTGCCGAATGCGTGACCCTGATGGCAGCCGGTGGCGCCGTGATCCACACGTTCCCGACAGGCCAGGGCAATGTGGTCGGAAACCCGATCGTGCCCGTGATCAAGATAACCGCCAATCCACGAACCGTTCGGACAATGAGCGAGCACGTGGATGTGGATGTCTCGGGCATCTTGCGCCGCGAGATGACCATCGATGAGGCCGGTGACGAGCTTATCGACATGATCCGCCGTACGGCCAACGGCCGCAACACTGCGGCCGAAGCTCTCGGGCACAGGGAATTCTCGATGACCAAACTTTACCGAAGCGCCTGACGCGTGGAGGAAGATGGCCGGCTTGCCGGCCATCGCATTGAAGGAATGCGCATGGAAGCGAGCGAACGCCTGAGCTTGAACGACGCAACTGATCTCATCAGATCGGCCTTTGTGAGCGTCGGCGTGCCCGAGGAAAACGCAAAATCCGTGGCGCGCGCGCTCGTGGCCGCAGAAGCGGAAGGGCAGGTGGGGCACGGGTTTTCCCGGGTCGAGGACTATGTCGGACAGGCGCGCAGCGGTAAGATCAAGGCTGATGCGACCGTTGATATCCGGGAAGTCGGGACAGCAAGCCTGCTTGCGGACGCAGGAAACGGCTTTGCCTATCCGGCCCTTGATCAGGTGATCGAACGGGGGGCTGAACTGGCGAAGGTCGCCGGCTGTGTATCGATGGGGATTACACGTTCTCATCATTGCGGTGCCCTGTCTGTTCAGGTGGAAAAACTGGCGCGCAAGGGCCTTGTTGCCATCATGGTTGCAAATTCGCCGGCGGCCATGGCCCCCTACGGGGCAAAGGAAGCGGTTTTCGGTACAAACCCGATAGCTTTTGCAGCGCCGCGTCCGGGCCGTGACCCCCTGGTTGTCGATCTGTCTCTGTCCAGGGTCGCACGGGGCAAGGTGATGAGCGCACACAAGGCGGGCAAGCCTATTCCGGAAGGCTGGGCGCTCGACAGGGACGGAAATCCGACAACGGACGCTGCAAAAGCCCTTGATGGCACGATGGCTCCCATCGCCGAGGCCAAAGGGACCGCCCTGGCACTGATGGTGGAAATCCTGGCCTCCGCCATGACCGGTGCATCATTCAGCTCCCAGGCCTCCTCGTTCTTCTCCGCGGACGGGCCGCCACCCGGTGTCGGGCAATTCCTGATCGCGATGAGACCCCAGGACGACCGGTTCGCCGAACGCCTTGAGGACCTCTTGACCGCCATCGACACACTTGATGGTGCGCGGATTCCAGGAAGCAGACGCATTTCCGCGATCCATCAGGCGGAAGCGAACGGTATCGAAGTTCCGGCTCGTTATCTCGAAGCGCTGCGAAAGATTGCGGAGGCTGGAACGTGACGAACCAGGGTGCTACCGCGCGCGTGCGGATTGGATCAATCCGCGTCTGACTTCATTTGATAAACGGAGGTTGTTCGATCCGATGTACAAGCAAATTCTCATTCCGGTTGCGCTCGACCATGAAACGCTTATCGCCCGAAAACTCGATATAGCACGACACCTGTTGGCGGAGGACGGACAGATCACCTTGCTGACCGTTCTTGAAAGCATCCCCGGTTTTGTTTCCGAATTCGTGGATCTGAAGATCGACAATCATCTGACCCAGAAAGTTGCGGAGAAGCTTCGCGCCGCGGTCGGTGAAGACCAGCATATCGCCTGTGAGGTGGTGACAGGCAAACCCGGGGTGCAGATTGCCGCATATGCCGAAGCCAATGATACGGATCTCATTCTTGTCGGCTCGCACCACCCCTCCGCACAGGACTATTTCCTGGGCTCGACGGCTTCGCGCGTTGTCAGAAGAGCGGGATGCTCCGTTTTCGTCGTCCGTGACGGCGACAGCTGATCACCCGTATCCAGATTTGATGCCGGCTTGAAGCACAAGGACGGACAAACGTTGTGTGCAAGCTCAGGAGAGGCCGTTGCCGGTGACCGGTCCGGCACTACACGGTGACCGTCATCCCGAAGGCGCGCCGCCGGTGGTACGTGGATTTGAGGAAGCGGGATGCAGCAGCATCGAGATCGGCGATTTCGAGCTGAAGTTCCCTGTTGAGCCGATTGCCGAGATCGATGATGGCCTCGTGCCGACGGGCGTCATCCTGCCAGTCAGCATAAACTGTTTTCTCCCAAAAGTCTCTTACCCAGCCGTAGTCTGCAACGTGTGCATGCTCGAAACCGTCCAGTGCCGTCATGACGCAGCCGAGACGTGCGCCGAGGATTGCCCAATCGCCGTTTGGAACATCCGCGCCGACACTGCACCAGATTCTCAAACGTTCAAGATTTGCATCACCTATGTGGCTGAGCAGCGCCTCACCTTTCGGCAAGTCGGGATAGACCTTGTAAGCGAGCGTGCCACCGGCGAGATTGAATTTGACCCCTTCGCGAAAGCCGCCGCGAAATGCCTGGAACGGCGTATCGGTCATATGCACTTCCGACAGCACCCTGTTGACCTGGAAGTAGGGTGTCGTCCAACAGAAATCGACGGCTGCCTCCGGGCGCCGCGCGTTTTCATGCGATCGCAAGGTCACCAGGGTTTCCCGCGGCCAGATCTTTACGCCGCCATTTCCGTACTCGAGGGCATTCAGCACATTACGGGCGCTGAAGGAAAAGACAGCTTCCCTGTCACGGGGGGACACATCAAACCGTCCGGAAAAGAACTCCTCATCCGTCAGCAGATTGTCGGCGTCGATCGTGATCACGTGGTCGCTGCCGCAGATTTCACCGGCATGGCGATGAGCAGCATCGAAGCCCTTGATGCCGTGCACCCTTTTTGCGTGCGGCAGATATTCCAGAGCGCGGTCATAGTGCGAATCCGCGTTCGGCTCGTCAAAACTCAGGAAAACCGCATCGCATGTCGTCAAGTCAAGCACGGTCTTACCAATCCTGATCACTGCCGAGGTGGACAATCGCCTCGGGTTGCCACTTTTCGATCAATAAAGCTTTCCGGCGGGCAAAATATGCGCGCCAATCAAGCTCGGGTAGAATTGGTGAATTGGCCCGAACACTGGGCAGCACGTCATAGGCCAGGCTGGTGTTTCGCAGTGGAACAAGGTCTGTCATGTCGACGATGATGACCGGCAGCATGTCCTGCTCCCTGGCTCCTGCACGCGCAACGGGCAGAAGCGGTTCGATCTCGACCCAGTCCAGTCCGCACAGATTAACGAGCATGATCGACAGCGTTCGGTCCTGGCGAACGACATCTTGCAGAACAGGACTGTCTGTATTGAATGGCCAGGCTGCCTCATCCGCATCCAGGATCTCCGGCGCCTGTTTGCCTGCCCAGCGCGCCTGAATCAGGAAATTCAACATCACGGTCCTCCCAGGCGGCTGTAGTCCTTCCGGACCAGAGAATTCATGACGTCCCGCCAGGTTGCCGCAATCGCTAACTGGTTGCGGGCTCTCGCCAGGCCGGCAGCCGCCTTTCCACGTTCTGCCCAGGTTTCTGCCTCTTCATCAAGTGCATTGTGCAAGGCATCGGCGAGGCCGCCGTTTTGGTAGATGATACCGGTGCTTGGCGGCGCGACCACGTCACGGAGCCCAGGCGTGTCCTGTCCGATAACCGCCCTGCCCAGGGTGGCGGCCAGAATTGCCGAGCCCGAGGTGAGCGATGCACGATAAGGCAAAACCACGAAGTCCGCAGCCGCGTGCAGGCGCCCGACTTCTTCCGGAGTGGCAAAGCCTTCGCGATGAATTAACCGTGCATCCGAAGGAAGGGTAAAATCGAAATTTCGAGCGGTTTCCCCAGCAATAATCAAACGATCTTCCGGAGATGCTGCTTTCAGAAATTCCGACACGAGTTCGTGTGGTTGCTTGTAGGGCGCAACACGACCAGGACAGAGTACAACCATTCGAGCGCCGGACAGGCCAAGTTCAGCGCGAGCGGCCTTGCGCGGGAATACCGGATAAGCACCTTCATAGTTATGATGGGAAATCACCCGGATTTTGCGTTCTGTCAGGTCCAGTTCGTCCCGTGCTGCGGCAACCGCGGGGAGTGAGTGCAGGTGAAGAACATCCGCCATTTTTGACAGTCCCGACTGAAGATCATCATTGGCATTGCTCTTGTGGCCATCGTGGGGTCTCAGATTGTGGATCGACCAGATCACCTTGCCTCCGGCCGAGTGGAAGCGACTGATATCGTCGAGAAACCTGTCAACAACTTGAGGCTCACCCGAACCCGTGAAAACCGCGTGTTCCCAATGCAGATGAAACAGGAGCGGTTTGCCTGGAGAGGCTTTTTGAAGCGCGAGTGCATCCTCGATTGTTCCCGGTTCTGCCTTGAACGCAGGACCGAGATTCTCGTAAAGAAGCGTCTGATAGGGGTTTGTCGCCCGATAGTCCGGGAAAAACGTTACCGGGACTGGGGTTACGTTGGCCGCATCGTTCATGTGTTCACCTTTACACGTCTTCGCATTGCGAGCTAGTGAGCATCACGTGTTGCTGAACCGTGCCGTGTTAGCCTTGACACGTTACTAAGGCTCGCATCTAATTGCGCCAATGGATTTCTGATTTTTTATGTCAATCAATTCGGGTAAATTCGGTTATGCCTCGTTGGGTCCTTGGAAAAGTGCTGGCCTTGCTGAGCGTGCTCGGCATTCCGTTGACGAGTGCCGTCGCACAAAATTCCCGGCAATTTGAATCGCCCGCCTCTGCACGCGCCTATTTGCGAAGCAACCCGGACGGACCAGAGGCGAACGCGGCTTTTCTGGCGCTCGTTGAATTTCGGCTGATGCGGGAAAATCCGGGCCTATCGAGGGACGAGATCATTAACATGTTCAACCAGAACACTTCGGCCTCGACCGGAGTTCGCCAGGTTCAGGCACCTGGCCTCTATTGAGATTTCCAATGCAGCGACCGATGCGGTTTTTGCTGAAAACGACAAGTGCCATTTCGGTGGCCGTCGTATTGCTGTGCGCCCCCTCATACGCGCAAACGCCGGACGCCCTGGCCAATTCCACCTCGCGTGTGGCGCTGGTCATTGGCAACTCGGCCTACAGATCGGTCGCCCCGCTTCCCAACCCGGTGAATGACGCGGAGCTTGTCGCGGAAAAACTCTGGGAAGCCGGTTTTGAAGTTATCGAAACGATCGATGGTGACCGCGAGAAGATGCTCGCCGATCTGGCGACATTCCGCAGCCGTCTGCGAGAGGGCAGCGAAGCGCTGTTCTATTATGCAGGTCACGGTGTTCAGGTCGGTGGACGCAACTACTTGCTGCCCGTTTCCGTGGCGCCGCAATCCGTCGAAGAGTTGATAGATCAGTCGATCGACGCCCAGCTGTTTGTCGACATCATGTCCAACTCGGGCGCGAAGCTTAATATCGTTCTCCTCGATGCCTGCCGAAACAATCCGTTTGGCGAAATCACCGATGAGGAAGCGGAAACAATCGTCTCGCGTGCCATAAGCCTGGGAGCTTCCCAGGAAGAAGTCTCGCGCGGCCTGGAGCAATTGTCACAGTCCAGTCGTGGCGGGCTGGCGGAAATGACGGCCGGTGATGCTGAAACAGTGATCAGCTTTGCCACCGCACCCGGTTCAGTCGCCTATGACGGCGAGGGCAAGCACAGTCCCTACACGCAGGCAATTTCCGACAATATCAGCGAGCCCGGGCTTGAAATAATCGACCTGTTCCGCCGTATTCGCGGCCATGTGCGCGAAACAACCGAAGGGGAACAGATCACCTGGACGACCAGCACGCTTGAAAGCCGCTTTTACTTCATGCCGCTTGTGGATGATTTGCGCAGCGCGACCACCGGTATGAGTATTGCCTCCGATACGCTGGGCGGGTTGCCGCCGCGCCGCATCATCGACAGGACCTTCTGGCGCTCGATCCGCGACAGTGACCGGGCGGAGGCATTTGCTTCCTATATCCGCACCATGCCGACGGGAGCATTCCTTGAGGACGCGAAAGAGCGCCTGAGTGAACTGGGTGGCAACCCCGATGATATTCTCGTCTCCGATACCTCGCTGCCGGAAATTGCCTCCCGACCGGTTGATGCGGTCAATGGCTCGGCCAGATCGGAGATCGTCGCTGCGCTCGACAATGCGCAACTGACCGTACCGATCGGCGTCGGCGAAAAGCCCCTTGGCAGCAAGAATGGTGAAAACGGCTGGATCTATGTCGAAAGTGCGTCGCGTCTCGGAGTGGTGACGGAAGGTTCGGGCAAGCCGCTTCATGGCGGAACGGTTCATTGGCTGCCGGAAGACAATCAGCTCTCCTATACTCCGCAAGTCGGTTCCAATGGTGGACGCGACAAGTTTCGCAGCATCGCATTGCGCGACGAGGGGGACACAGATCCGATCGAGGCGCAACTGGATGTTTACGTGGATGCCTGTGACATCCTGGCGGGCAACCCTTACGACAGCCAGCGTGTCACTGCCGGCACGCGTCAATTCATTATCGACCGAAACTTCGATGCCGCCATCGAGGTTTGCGAAATCGCCGTTGCAAACTATCCCGATGTGGTGCGGTTCTGGGCTCAGCTCGCACGTGCCTATCGGTCTGCCGGTGATTATGATCAGGCAATCGAATGGCAGCAGAAGGCAGTCGATGCCGATTATGCCTCCGCCATGGTTTATCTCGGTCAGATGCATCTTGATGCCCAGGCGGTGCCGCGCGACTATCCTCGTGCGAAAGCGCTTTTCGAAATTGCTGCCGACCGGGGAGAAACTGCCGCCTATACCGCGCTTGCATGGATCTACAGGGCGGGCGTAGGCGTCGCCCAGGATTATACCCAGGCTCTGGACTACTACCGGCAGGGTGCCGACCTCGGCAATGACTGGGCCATGACAAACATCGCCGAATTCTATCAAAAGGGTCTTGGCGTCGAGAAGGACGTGAACGAGGCCGTCACATGGTATACGGCGGCGGCGAAAAGCGGCGAGCTGACCGCACAGACGCGCCTGGCCCGGATGTATCAGACCGGTGACGGCATTCCGCAAAATTTCGAAGAAGCCCGTTTCTGGTTCGAAACCGCCGCGGGGCGAGGAGTGCCCAATGCCCTGACGCGGCTCGGGATCATGTATGAGAACGGGCAGGGGATCGACAAGGACGTAGAGGCAGCTGTTCGCCTGTTTGTGCGGGCTGCGCGTGAGAACGATCCCGAAGCGTTCTACAGGCTCGGCCGGGTCTATGCGTCCCGCCATCCGCTGTTTGATGATCCTGGCCGCGCCGCTGCATTGTTTGAAAGGGCCGTCACAGAGAAGGTTTACGGTGCCGAACGCGATCTCGGGCGCCTGTTGTTCGAGGGCCGCGGTGTCTCCAAGGACGTGTCGCGTGCCCGTGATCTCTTCGTGGCTGCCGCAGACAAGAACCCATGGGCGGCACGGGATGCCGGCCGCGCCTGGGCGTCCTCGGATGGTGCCGAGCCTGATTTTGAAGAAGCCGCACGCTGGTTCCGTGTCGCCGCGGAGGGCGGTGTTCCCTGGGCGGCGCTGGACATGGCGCGCCTGTCGGAAGCCGGGAGGGGTGTGCCCGCGGACAGGTTGGCAGCACTCATCTGGTACGCTACGGCAACCGGATTGAGTGACGATGCCAATCTGGTGGACTCCGTGAACAAGAGCACAGCTTCATATACCCGGAACGAATTCGTTGCGGCTGCGCAGACCTTGCTGATACGTCTGGGTGTGCTTACCGGAGCAGCTGACGGTCAATTCGGACCTGCCACGCGGCAGGGCTTGAACGACGCATTCTCCTCACGCGGGCTTGCTGCGCCCGGTGATGACATCACACTCGACATTCTGTCGAGACTGACGCAAATGCAGTGAGACACAGGCGGGATCCCCATGATCAAAAGCAGTGCAGCTCTAATCGTCTTATTGGTCTTTCTGACCGGATGCGTCAGTTCGTCTGTCAATCGTCCGGATGTTTCGGTCGATGAGGAGGTTGCGCGGTTGAAGCAACTCGGCTTCCGGCAGGTGACACGGCGTTCTGATGGCACGCGTATCCTGCGCTATAGCGGTCGTATGACCAGGGCGGTGGAATGCCGGCAGGGTTCGGGCAGTTTCGCGCCCATACCGTCCAGGCGCCGTGCCGCCAATGGTCAGAGCGAGACGATTTCGCTCGATGCTTATCTGAAACTTTCGCCGGGAGCCGACGGTGTGCTCAGCAATCATGAGCGCGACGGCATTTACATTGTGACCATCAAGACGCGAGGTGGCGGCGCGTCGTCGCTAAGAGGGATCAAGTTCGGACCGCGAGGGCAGGATACCTTCCGCTCGGGCCTGACCTGCCGCGCGGCCTGAGCGGAAACGCGTAATTGGCTCGCTCCGCAGCTGTCCGGCTTGATATCTGTGCATTTGCGGATATCCGCAAAGGGGACGTCGCCGCGCCGTTGCATGCCGCTGCTCTCGAAGCATTCGTTGCTGCGGGATACAGCGTCGGCGTATTGCCAGTAGCACCCTCCACGATCGAGGCGGATGCCTATTCAGTCGACCCTCGCTATCACAGACTGTTCCAAGAAGATCGCATAGCGCGCCTTGCTCCCGGTGCCATTGTGGAATGTGCGCTTGCGCTTTCATTCGACGTTCGTCTGTTTGCAGAGCCCTGGGACCAGGTCTGTCGCATCAAAGCAGACCATCGCATCGTTACCCTCGAGCGCCCGGCAGCGTTGGCGTCCTTGACTGCGCAAGGGCGTGAATGTGTCGCTGAAAATGCTCGCGAGGCACTTGGCGGACCGGTGGTCTGGGCGCCGAACTCAAGACTCAGCCGCGATGCGCTGTCTGCGCTTGTGCCCCATTGGCCAGCGACCGAAAGGGACTGGAACCCGGTGGTTCCCGATTGTCCGCCTGGTTCCCGTGACGCGATAGAACGGGCGCGGCCGGTTGTCGGAATGGCCCGTATTGCGCGTTCAAGACCAGGGACCTGGCCGGTATCCGTGAGAGAGGGCGCACGCGCGTTTCGCGTCTCGAAGGTCATGTGGCGGTTGCGCGCAGCACCGAATGCAGAGCGTCCCGTCTGGCCGCAATCCGCTCCCATGGAGGTTTGGCCGGATGACCAGATCGATCTTGCGGATTTTCTCGCAAGGACAGACATTCTGGCGAATGCCGATCTCGCCGCCGACGATCCCTGTCCGGCCGAAGCCATGATGGCGCTCGGCAATCGCGTCGTGCCATTTCTTGAACCGGAGTACAGAGCCGTCTTCGCAGGTTCTGCCATCTACGGGCGACCTTCGGAACTGGCCCAGCGCGCGCTCGAGTTTCATGAAAATCCGGATCTTGCAGCTGACCTGCGCAACAGTGGCAAGGATCTGATCACCAAGGTTTATTCTCCCCGATCCGCGGTTGAGCGAGTACAGCATCTGATCGGTGCACCACGACCCAATCCCTACACTCCCGCCGTTCACGCAACGCCGGGAGGCCGAGCGCTGTTCTTTTCGACAAACGGCGTCGGACTTGGCCATCTGACGCGGCAACTTGCCGTCTCACGCAGGATGCCCGCCCGTCTGACACCGGTGTTTGTCAGCCACTCGCAAGCGGTGGATGTCGTGGGTGACTACGGATACGTTGCTGAATATCTGCCTTACCATGCTGCCTATGGCGAGCGGAAAGAACATTGGAACGCGGCTTTGGGGGAAGCACTGACGACCGCGATCGAGTTCTATGATCCGCGTGTTGTGGTCTTTGACGGCAACGTTCCATTTGCGGGACTTATGAAGGCTTTGGATTCGTGCCCGGGTGTGGCACGCGTTTGGATCCGGCGAGCGCTCTGGGGTCCGGATCGCGATCTGGACGCACTGGAACGCGGCTCTGCCTTCGACCTGATCCTTGAGCCAGGCGAACATGCCTGGGCACGGGACGATGGCCCGACAGTGGCCCGGCGCGAGCAGGCGCTTCAAGTGCCACCGGTGCGGCTGCTCGACGAGGATGAGTTGCTGGAGCGTAAAGCCGCGTGTGATGAAATCGGTCTGGATCCTGATCAGACCAACGTACTGGTTGCGCTCGGATCGGGAAACAATATCGATACCAGCAGGATGACGGCCCGCGCTCTTGCCCATCTGCATGGCCGCCACGGTGTCGGGGCCACGGTTGCACAGTGGCGGATCGCCGATACACAGGCTGACCTGCCCGCCGGGGTCACCCGGCTCACGGATTATCCGTTCGGCAAATTCCTGCGCGCTTTCGATTTCGCAATCGCCGCCGCCGGATACAATACCTTTGCGGAACATCTTGCCGAAGGATTGCCAACGGTCTGGGTGCCAAACGAACATGCCCAGCAGGATCGCCAGATCCTGAGGGCGCGGTATGCAGAGGCGCGGGGGCTTGGGTGCCTGGTTCGACATTCGGCGGATTTCGGCCTGAATGAGGCCCTCGACCGAATGCTTCACTCAGAGACACGGGCTCAAATGCGAAACGCTCACCTGCAGATTGAAGACGACCTCGTGCGAAACGGAGCAAACACTGCAGCCGAAGCAATCACTGTCCTGTCCGAGACAGTAATTGTCCGGGAGCGACCAGCGAGCCTCGCGCAACAAGTTGGAGAACATTTGTCCACGGTGACGGGGGATGCAGGAAACGACAGTGATCAGGTCGCAACGAAAAACGGCCCCGAAGGGCCGTTAAACAATGGTGGACGGTCTCAAGGCTGATCAGATCAGCTCTGCATCTTTCTTCTGCGCCATCCCATGAAGGTCATCAGGCCAAGACCTCCCGCAAGCAGCGGCAAGGCTGCAGGCACAGGGACCGGGGTCAGCTCGATGTTGATATCTCCCTGACCACTTGCGTTTTTCAATGCCGCGTTCGTGCCGGTCGTGTTCCAGAAGAACCACGTGGACAGGCCGAACTCGTCAATGTTCTTGTTGTTTGCGCCATACCCGAGTTGTGGCGGGTATTTTCCATCAGCCGGAGCCTCGGTAAGATCAAGCAGCAAGCCTGCCAGCATACCGAGGCCGGTCAGCGTGGCGCTGCCATAGCTGAAATATTCGAAGAAGTTTTCCTGATTGGCATACTGGAGCGATGAACATGCACCACCCAATTCGCATTTTGCTGTGCGGCCGCCTTTTTGGGTGAAGTTCAGGTTGACATCGACGCCGAATTTTTTCGTGGAATCCGTGTTATTGACGATCGTACCGGTCAGTTTGGCAGTTGAACCGTCGTAGTTGAATGACCCACCTGCGGTATCGAATTGCCAATAACTGCTTGCGCCATGGAGCAAGTTCGGTAGCCAGAAAGTATGAAGATTGGAACCGGTATTGACGCTCTCGGTCTCATAAGAGCCAGCGTAACTGCCATTCAGCGGAGGCAGTGGGGCCGCATTTGCGGGCGCGACAACCGCGAAAACCGCAACGACCGCTGCGGCTTTAAATAGTCCTGTCATGTGCACACTCCAAAAATCAATTATCCCGCTTCAGCGGTAGTTTTTAATATTGCCCAATTTTCTGCCCTTGGTTTAACCTTCAATTAACCCAGCGTAAAATGTCAAGGTACACACATACGTGTTAGGGACACGTTGTTGTGAAGGAATTTAAATGAAGCCTTTCCGGACCCGGTTTGCCGGTGTTCAGGAAACGCCAAGCGTTCCCCAATCCCCGCACTATGCTGTTTCTGATTGAAAAACAGCGCACCGTACCGCGGATCCGAAATTTTCGGACTCGCGTTGGTCCAAGGGTAAATTCAATCTCGCATGGCGGTGTGCTGAAAATCCAATTGCCGGACTGTTATCGCAGACAAATCCGCGACTGTTCTGTGCGATGAACCACTGCAGGGCGCACTGCTAGTTCATGATCTCCTGCAAATGTTGAATGCTCTCCTCACGGTCCCATTGCGCCGGACCGGGCATTCGGCCGATTTCACGGCCATCAGGATCGATCAGGACAGTCGTTGGAATACCGAACACGTTCAGAGACCGCATGACAGCCTGGGATGGGTCGATATAGACAGGAAGATCACGCAATTCATATCGCCGGTAAAAGCGTTCAACCGTACCGGCGCCAGTGACATCAATGGAGATCGGCAGGATGCGGATATTCTGACCGCTCAGATCGCGCGTCAGCTGATCAAGCGCGGGCATTTCCTCGCGGCATGGTTCGCACCAGGTTGCCCACACATTGACGAACAGATACTGGCCCCGAAAATCCGCCAATTTGAAGGTTTGCCCTTCCGCATCCGAGAACTCGAAGTCCGGAACATCGCGGGGTGTATCGAGACGGGCGAATTTCCCGACCGGCAACTCCCGGGTGAAGAGTCTCGGGTAAAGGTTCGCAACGGCTACAAAGCTTCCGATGAGAATCAAAAAAGTAATGAATGAAGTACGCATAACACCTAAAAACCCGGTCAACTTCGCGCATCGATACGCACATCCGGCACACTATACAGGCAAGTATCTCCAGAACCTTATCGTTGGTTCCAAATTCAATTGTCTCGCCGTTCACAAGCGCGTGCGTTGTTCGCCTACCGTTTTTCGAAGGCGTAATGAAGGCTGCCAAGTGGTGTTTACCGGGCCGATGGGAAGCACAGTGACTCAACCAGCGTGCTGCCGTTGTGATCAACCGTGCCGATGGATTCGCGGCGCTGTCGCCTGACCCAGAATGCTGCGCTGCATTATCACTTGGTAGAATAGGAATACCGCATCTGCTGTGTCCTGTTTCCGCCTGATTGGGGATCACGCGCCTATTTGACCAAGCAAACGGGAGAATTATTCTCAAAATTCGCGGAATTCTGCCAATTTTTATTGATATACCTAAGTATTAATCCGTTGAGATAATAGTATGGTTACGTATGATTATACCTAAGTATCGTAATTCGTAAGTAGTGTTGAATCCGGTTTTGCCGCTGGTAGGGTCCCGACCTTAGTTCTGGTCAATTTTCAGTTTGGTCTGAAAGGATGTCCCGAAACCCTTGTGAATCCCGAGTGAGGCGGGCAGGGCAAGGGTTTGGGGCAAGGGGGAAGTCGTGCCATGTGTTGCCGGATTCATCAGTGTCTGTCGTATCATCACGGCCATTCTCCGGCTTCGTCCTTTCTGAATTGACCCTTTAGCGTTCAGCCTCCCGTTATCAAACAGGCCGCTCATTTTGTGCGTTGCGACGAACACATGTTGCTTCGGTCAGTGCGGTCACCAGGAGAGCTGTTCAGGAAATCCGGAGCCGTCATGCGAGACGGTTTCCGGAAGACGACGGGACGAAGTGGAGGAGATGCCATGTCCGAGAATTCATCCAACAACGGGTATTGGTCCGCCAACATGCGGATCATCTCGATCAGCCTCGTGATCTGGGCGCTGGTTTCTTTCGGGTTCGGCATCCTGCTGCGCCCGCTCCTGAGCGGGATCGCCGTCGGCGGTACCGATCTCGGCTTCTGGTTTGCGCAACAAGGCTCGATCCTTGTGTTTCTGGCGATCATCTTCTTTTACGCATTCCGGATGAACAAAGTCGACCGTGAACACGGCGTGGACGAAGAATAGGGGCATTTGAACAGATGGATCAGTTTACTATCAATCTGCTGTTTGTGGGTAGCTCCTTCGCGCTCTACATCGGCATCGCGATATGGGCCCGGGCGGGCTCGACGTCGGAATTCTACGCTGCCGGGCGCGGTGTGCATCCTGTCACCAACGGGATGGCAACGGCTGCCGACTGGATGTCGGCCGCGTCCTTCATCTCCATGGCCGGACTGATCGCCTTCACCGGATACGACAACAGTTCCTTCCTCATGGGCTGGACCGGTGGCTATGTCCTTCTGGCACTTCTGCTTGCACCGTATCTGCGCAAGTTCGGCAAATTCACGGTATCCGAATTCATCGGCGACCGCTTCTACAGCCAGACGGCGCGGATCGTCGCGGTTGTCTGCCTGATCGTTGCCTCGACCACCTACGTTATCGGACAGATGACGGGTGTCGGGGTTGCCTTCGGCCGCTTCCTGGAAGTCGACAACACGACCGGTCTCCTGATCGGTGCCTGCGTGGTATTCGCCTATGCCGTCTTTGGTGGCATGAAGGGGGTTACCTATACACAGGTGGCGCAGTATGTGGTGCTCATTACCGCATACACAATTCCTGCAATCTTCATCTCCCTTCAGCTCACGGGCAATCCGATCCCGGGTCTCGGCTTGTTCGGCGATGACGTTGCCAGCGGCGTGCCGCTGCTGACCAAGCTGGACCAGGTGGTGACGGAACTCGGCTTCAATTCCTACACCGCCCACCATTCCAACACTCTCAACATGGTGCTGTTCACGCTGTCGCTGATGATCGGAACCGCGGGTCTGCCGCACGTGATCATGCGTTTCTTCACGGTACCAAAAGTGTCGGATGCACGCTGGTCTGCCGGGTGGGCGCTGGTATTCATTGCGTTGCTTTACCTGACGGCTCCGGCAGTTGGTGCGATGGCACGTCTCAACATCACCGAAATGATGTGGCCGAATGGCGGTATCAATGGCGGAGCTGTTTCCGTTGAGGCCATTGCAGACGACCCGAAATACGACTGGATGGACACCTGGCAGAAGACGGGGCTTCTCGATTGGGAAGACAAGAACGGCGATGGCAAGATCCAGTATTACAACGACAAGAATGCAGAGATGCAGACCCTTGCCGAGGAAAAGGGATGGAAGGGCAATGAGCTGACAAAGTTCAACCGCGACATTCTCGTTCTTGCCAACCCGGAGATCGCGAACCTGCCTAGCTGGGTGATCGGTCTGGTGGCAGCCGGCGGTCTTGCGGCAGCACTTTCGACTGCGGCCGGTCTGTTGCTTGCAATTTCATCTGCGGTAAGTCACGACCTGATCAAGGGGGCCTACAATCCGAAGATTTCGGAAAAAGGAGAGTTGCTGTCTGCACGGATTGCCATGGCGGTTGCCATTGTCGTTGCGACCTATCTGGGACTCAATCCGCCAGGATTTGCAGCACAAACCGTGGCACTCGCCTTCGGTCTGGCAGCCGCCTCGATCTTCCCGGCACTGATGATGGGGATCTTCTCGACCCGTATCAACAACATCGGTGCTGTTTCCGGGATGCTGGCAGGCCTGGTCGTAACCCTGGTCTACATCTTCCTGCACAAGGGTTGGTTCTTCATTCCCGGAACCAACAGCTTTACCGATGCCGATCCGTTGCTTGGCCCCATCAAGTCCACGTCGTTCGGTGCGATCGGTGCAGCGGTCAACTTCCTTGTCGCCTACGTGGTCACAGGCATGACCAAGGAAACGCCGCAGGCGATCAAGGACCTGGTTGAAAGTGTCCGGGTTCCCCGCGGCGCCGGTGTTGCGCAGGATCACTGACTACGAATGCGGGCGGCTGTTTGCAGCTGCCCGACATGACCATGATCGCGTCCTGCCCGGGCTGCTGCCGGGCAGGATATTTCCGTTCCTGCCGAGGTCAACCTGATGTCGCCAAGTGTCGATCAGATATTGCGATTTCTGAAAACCCTGCACCCTTACGATGCCCTGTCGCATGAGGTGCTGGAAGCACTTGCAAACCGTTTCGAGGTTCGCAAGGCCGGGCCCGACGATCATATCTACAAGTTCGGTGAGACCCTTCCCGGTCTCTTCGTCATCTATGAAGGGGCGGTCAAGGTCAGGGACGAGAACAATGTCGTCGTCAGCCATCTGGTTCTGCGAAACACGTTCGGGGAACGGGGGTTGCTGAAGGAAGGAACGGCTGTCACGTCTGCACAGGCGGACGAACACACACTTCTGCTTGTCCTTCCACCTGCTGACTTCCGAAAACTTCTCGATGAACACAAGGTCTTTGCGCGCTTTTTCGACCGCGCGCGCAAATCAAGCACACGCGGCAGGGATCTTGCCACGAGCCTGGCGGAAACGCTGATGGCGCGAAATCCGATTACCTGTCAGGCAGATACGTCGGTCCAGGAAGCCGCGCGGGTCATGCGAGACCGCCACATTTCTTCGCTATGCGTGACAGATCATGCCGAAAGGCTGCTCGGGATCGTGACCAACCGCGACCTTGCAGGCAAGATCCTTGCGGAAGGACGGCAAGGCGATACTGCCGTGTCAGAGGTCATGACGAGCAACCCGGTCACGTTGCCGCCATCGGCGATCGGAACCGATGTCCTGCACCTGATGATGGAACGCTGGATCGGACACGTGCCGATTGTTGAGGGAGACAAGCTCGTCGGAATGGTGACGCAGACCGATCTGACCCGTTTTCAGGCAATCAGTTCCGCGGACATGGTTGGTCAGGTTACCCGTGCTGCGACCGCTGATGACATGGCTGGGGTTACAGCCCATATTCCACAACTTCTGCTGCAGCTTGTGGCCGCCGGCAGCCCACATGAGGTGGTCACTCGGCTGATCACCGATATTGCCGATACCGTAACCCGCCGCCTTTTGGCATTGGCCGAAATCAAACTCGGTCCGCCGCCAGTGCCCTATCTCTGGCTGGCTTGCGGATCCCAGGGGCGCCAGGAACAGACGGGTGTGAGCGATCAGGACAATTGCCTGTTCCTCGACGATGCGGCGAGCGAGAACGACCGGGTCGGATACTTTGCGGATCTGGCGACGTTCGTCTGCGATGGCCTGAATTCCTGCGGTTACATCTATTGCCCGGGGGACATGATGGCGACGAACCCGCGCTGGTGCCAACCGGTGAATGTCTGGAAGAGTTACTTCGAGGGCTGGATCCAGACGCCGGATCCGGAGGCGCAGATGCTGAGTTCGGTGATGTTTGATCTACGTCCCATCGGGGGCCGCAAAGAGCTCTTTGAAAACCTTCAGGAGGACACGCTCCAGAGCGCGGCTTCGAATTCCATTTTCGTGGCGCACATGGTCAGCAACTCGCTGAAACATCATCCACCACTGAACCTGCTGAGGGGGCTGGCGACGATCCGGTCCGGAGAGCACAAGAATACGCTCGACACAAAGCTCAATGGTGTCGTACCGATTGTCGACCTTGCCCGGATATATGCATTGCAAGGTCAGATCAGCGCGGTGAACACCAAGGCACGTTTGCTGGAAGCGAGGGCAAACGGCCGGCTCAGTCAATCAGGCGGCAGCGATCTGCTGGATGCCTACGACCTGATCGCCGAAACGCGGTTGCTTCATCAGGCAGGGCTGATCAAGCAGGGCCAGAAACCCGACAACTTCCTTCAGCCTTCGACCTTGTCCGATTTTGAACGAAGCCATTTGCGGGACGCCTTTGTCGTGGTCAAGACAATGCAGTCTTCCATCGGGCACGGGCGCGGCATGCTGGGTTAGGAATTTTTCAGAAGCGAACCGGTGGGAGGAAGACCGAAGTTTCGCGCGGGAGGAAGAATATGTTTGTCGAGTTGATTGCAGCCTTTGTCGCCGGTATCGCGGCCGCGGGTGTCGTCATGCTGGTGAACAGGGTGCTCGGCGGACGTTTGCCGCGCTGGTTTGCTCCAGTGGCGGCCGGGATAGCGATGATCGTGACCACTGTCTCAAATGAATATGGATGGTTTTCCCGAACCAAAGAAACCCTGCCGGAAGGCCTCGTCATTGCGCAGACGATTGAAAGCAGAGCCGTCTACAGACCCTGGACCTATATCCAGCCTTTCGTAGAGCGGTTTGTTGCCATCGATGTCGAGACCATTCGTACCCATCCCGAGCGGCCGAATGAAAGGCTTGCCGATACCTATTTCTTCGGTCGATGGGCGCCGGTGAACAAACTTACCGTTCTTGCCGACTGCACGCGCAATCGACGCGCCGCGCTGAGCGATGCGATTTCCTTCGAAGAAGGCGGTGTTGTTTCCGGGGCTGACTGGATCCATGTAACTGCCGACGATCCCATCGTTTCAACAATCTGCGGAGCGGAATGATGTTGACGTCGCTCAGCCTGCGCGTGCGCACCTTTCTGCTGTTTTCTGGTTCTGCGGCGGTTTGCTCGATCCTGGTCGGACTGTCGCACTATTTCGCATTCAACCGGCTGGACGAAGGTGGGGTCACGTCCGCCTTTCTGATTTCGGGTTTCCTCTCGGTGTTTGCGATCCTGGCCGTGACGACCACGATCTGGCTGCTTTTCGATGAAAATGTCGCCAAGCCGATCGATCGTCTTGCTGCCGGGATCAGAACGCGTGCGCATGCGGGTGTCGACGCGCTGGTCGATTTGCACGGTTCCCGTTTTCTTGGAGACCTTGGACCCGCCGTCCAGGCCGTGACGGGGAAACTTTCCAGGGTATCGGCCGAAACCGATGATGAGGTTGCAATTCAGACAGCGCGTCTGATGGCCGAAAAAGCGCACCTTGCCATGCTTTTGACCGAGATTCCGGTTGCTATCATTCTGGTCAGTCCGAACCACAGGATCATGCTCTATGACGGGCAGGCAGCAGATGTGCTGGGACAGGTGCATGTTCCGCGCCTCAGTGCATCCGTCTTCGACTATTTTAACGAAACCGAATTGAGTGCCGCTCAGGAAAAGCTTTCGGAAGGCCGCACCGAGGCTGTTGCGCAGGTCAAATGCAGCCAGGGAAATCTGCGATTTGAACTCCGCCTGAAGAAGCTCAGACAGGTGCCCGGCTACATGATCCTGGTGGATGGTACAAAGGCAAGGATATCGCCGGATGCGGAGCGTCCGCTGATTTACGATTTCGACCTTACCGAGCACAAAACGGAGCATGCGATTGAGGACAGGCCGTTGCAGGAGTTGAATTTTGTCGTGTTCGACACGGAAACCACTGGCCTGATGCCCAACAAGGACGAAATCGTCCAGATTGGAGCTGTTCGTGTCGTCAAAGGCAGGATCGTTCCCGGGGAGAAGGTGGATCAACTCGTCAACCCCGGCCGGAGCATACCACCTGCATCCACGAAAGTTCATCGCATAACGGACGCCATGGTCGCCGATGCACCCGACGCCGGCACCGCCGTGACAAAATTTTACGGGTTTGCCCGTGACTGTGTGATGGTTGCACACAATGCGCCGTTCGATATGGCGTTCCTGAAACGTCACGGCAGGATATGCGGACTAAACTGGGATCATCCCATGCTGGATACGGTTCTCCTGTCCGCCGTGCTTTTCGGCGACACGGAAGAACATTCGCTGGATGCCGTCTGCAGACGTCTCGACATTACAATTGCACCTGATCTCCGGCACACCGCACTTGGTGATGCCCAGGCGACCGCCGAAGCACTTTGCAAAATGTTGCCGATCCTGTCGTCCCGCGGCTACCGGACTTTCGGTGATGTCATTCAGCAAACCCGCAAACACGGCAGGTTGTTGAAAGACCTCAACTGACCGGCTGACCTGGCAGCCGGCCTCGCGAACCGCAGGCTTTTTCAGTCGAAGACGTGACCGTGCTGGTAGCGCTCGTCCCTGCCAGCGGCAGCGGTCAGGGCGGCTACATTCGACTTGGTGAAAAATCCGTCGAAAGCCTTGCAGCGTTCAATGTATTCAGTGATCAGCAGCGTATGTGGCGAGTGCTTGGAGAAGATCTGCTTCAGATCGGGCGAATCTTTGCATTCGCCAACCACATGCGCAAGGAATGGTACGCCCTGCTGGCCAAGGATGCCAACGACATAGTCGACGTTTTTCTGATTCGACGGGTGATCGCCATCCAGGATCTCAACTGCCATGTGATGCATTCTGCGGCCGAAATTTCGGACAAAGTTTTCCGTCGGCATCGGCAGGTTCTCGAAGGAATTGACGAAAGACGGAGTGTTGTTGGCGGTGAACACCTTGGCCGGAGACTGCTTGTCGTCGCTCACGATCGGGCAGCGGTTCACATTGGTTGAAGAGTTCATATCGGAAATGTTGTAAGCGCCCCAGAAGTAATACGGAACCATTGTCTGGAACTCCAGGATCGCGTCTTCGCGTTCCCCGGCAAGTATACGTGTTGCCATGTGGTCGTAGCCGAGCATCAGTTTGTCCAGTCCGTGTTCCTCGGCGAACAAGATGCCTTCCTGAAGGGATGCCTTTTCTTCGTCGGTCAATTCAAGCCGCTCACCCAGCCCGATACTTTCAGGATCGTTGAAATCGCAATTGCTGTAGCCGATCCGGTTGCCGGTGAAGTCCGAGGGCAGGGAGAACAGAACACCCTTTGAGGTATAAAAATCATTTTCAGTTTCGCCGGGATACTCGAAACGGATGCTCTGGGCTTCGAGGGTTTTGCAGAGTGTTGCGGTATCCGGACAATGGAACACTTCACCGACGTAGCGCGTGTTGGGCTTGGACCGCGACGATGGATAAAGCACGTTGAGACGCCTGATATAGTCTTCATAAGCGTCGGAAAGCGGTTCCATCAAAATGACGGCCGGAAATTCGGGCCGGTTGTGCAGAACATGAAATTTATGTGTGCCGGAGACATAGCTGGAATGATAGCGGTTCGGCGTCATCCGGTGCAGTTCAGCCATCGTCGCAACGCCGTCTCCCGCCTCGACCTGAATGACGACCGCCTTCATCTGGCCGACAAGGTCGTCCACGCCTGATGCCTTCCGGCGGGCATAGATCTTCGGCAAATACTCTTCAAAAAAATCAGAGTTTTGCTTGTCGCCTTTAGGTTGGTAATCGGAGTAATCAAACGGGGTCGCATCCATGTTACTCGTTTCCTTCGAATGAATCGCAGTGAGGTGAGGGCCTGTTTCATTAGGCAGGATCAGGTTCAGCCCGTCAATTGATGGCAGGGCTGCACTTTGCAATCTTCAACTGTGCAAATCGAAAAAGGGGAAGCGGATGACCGCTCCCCCCGAGTTTGTTGGCTCGATAGTCCGTCTGGCCTTTTCGTCAAACGGTGAACAGGTCGCCCGACAGGTCGAGCTGAGCCAGAAGCGGGTCGTGGTCGCTGGCCCGCTGGTCGGTTTCAGCGAATTCGGAGTTCACGTGGACGAAGTCGAACGAGGCACCGTCTGCTAGGTGATCGCTTACCAGAATGTGATCCAGCGACTGCGAATTGCCCTGGAAGACGAAGCTGTAGATTTCATCTTCGTCAATGGTGTTCACCAGATTGGTAAGACCGCCACCACTCGCTTCCAGCGTCGAGACCGGCGAAATGAACTCGAATTCGTTCAAATCACCGAGTACTATGACATTGGCGTTCTCATTTTCTGCAACGATATCATCGACGTAGTCAGCGACCGCCGCAGCTTGCACCTGACGTTCGTCAAGGCTGCCGTTGACTGTTACATCTTCCTGTCGCTGATCGAAGGGCTGCTCGACACCAAGGATCGGAGCGGAACCGCCTTTGGACGAGAAGTGGTTGTTGACGATTGTCACTTCATCACCTTCGAAATTGAAGGATGCGACCAGCGGCAATCTTGCACCTTCAAAGGCACTGCCTGCATTCTGGTCGCCGACGGCCTCAACGGAGTCCTCTACCAGGTCCACACGATCAGAGTTGAAGAGGAAGGCGGTGCGGATATTGCCGCCCGGCTGGCCACCCGAAGTGTTGTTTCCGATAGAGGTGTTGTCGATGAACTCGAAGTTCAGGCTGCCATTTATAAAGCCGTCATCCGCTTTGTCGATTTCCAGAGCAAGAAGCTGAAGCGTCTTGCTTGCCGAGGTGACGCCGTTGTCGTCCGAGCCGCTGTTGTCCTGGATTTCCTGGAGGGCGATGATGTCGGGTGTTCCAAGATTGTTGACGATCTGCTCGGCGATTTTGGTGAAGCGGCCATTTGCGAGGTCTGCATCCCCGTCTCCGTCATTCGGATCAAGGTTGAGAACATTGTAGCTTGCGACTGTCAGCAGATCTTCCGAACCGGCTAGCTCTGTCGTCTCGGCTTCAAGTCCTGCAGAGATGATCTGGCTCGTGAAGTCGACGGTCGGCGCTATCTCGAAGTTGCCGAAGCTGTAGGTCACGACGCCGGTCACGTCGCCGAGTTGATCGCCGACATTGACGACCGGAAATTCGAAGTCGAGGATGCCGTCGTCAAAGTCGATCTGGATTTTTTCCGGATTGAAGTCATCGGGTGAAATATTGAGCGTTCCACGGCTGCTTAACCCCGTCGCATCATCACCTTGGTCCACTACACCAAAGATTTCACCGAACCGGTTCGTGCCGGCAACGGCGACGACGTCCTGAGCCGTGACAAGCATGCCCTCGAGGCTCTCGAAAAAATCGATGCCGTCGGTTTCCGGATCAAAGCCGCCGAGCCCGGCAATCGTTCCGAAGCCGTCGTCGTCTATGACCTGGTTTGGCGGTATCCGTCCGTCCTGGCCGATGATCGTCGCTGCGACGACGCCGGTTCCAGTGACAGTGACAACCGGACTGACAAGCTGGGTCGTGGACAGGTTGCGTGTGCCTACGCCACCCGGCGTGAATTCGGCGACCGATGCTTCCACGTTGACAGCATCACCAACAGACACTGCTGGCGTACTGCCAGTGAAGACAAAGATTCCGTCCGAAGTTGCAATATCGTCATCACCTTCTGGGTCCTGCATATAGAACCCGTTGGAGTCCACGGCGGTAACGACACCGGAGGTCAGGATGGACTTGCCTTCGAAAGTCGAGGTATGGCCAGCACCCTGGATGTCGAATATTGCGACTTCCTCAACACCTCCGCCGCCGCCGGTGTTTCCGGATGTTGGAGTGTTGACCGTCGGATCGTTGTTGAAGTCCAGTATGGACCAGTCCGCGGCGGTGTCCGTGTCGACACCGTCGGTGACGCGTCCGACGCCGGCGGGCAGGAAGGAGCCATCAGGACCGATAACTGGTGCATCAAAGAAGAAGCTGTCGCTTTCCTCTCCGTCTGACACGCCAACGGTATCGATGACGATTTCTGAACCGGTGACAATATCACCTGCAATGCTCGCTGTTTCGACCAGGGCTATGGTGTATGAGCTGTTCTCGATCCAGTTGTCAGGGATGGATGCGTCTGGAGTGACACCGTAGGTTGCTTCCGTATTGCCATTCGCAACAAGGAAGTAGCCGTTTTCTCCGATGACGGCATCTTCCGGGAAGTCGAATTGCCGATCAATCGTCCCGTTCGACGAGCCTGCATCACTCTCCACCACGATCAGGCTGAGACCTGCAAGAGAGTCTCCAGGTTCGCCGAAGAGTTCAATGTATTCGCTGTCAACACCTGTCGTGCTGCCCAGGACTTCGTTGATGACAATGCCAGAGGGCTCAACTACGCCATCAAAGATCGTATCTTCGCGGAACGTAATGTTCTGGATCCGGCCGTCCGTGTCTGGACCGGTGTCACCCTCATTGTAGGCCGTGCCGCCCTTGGCCGGGTTGAAGTTGTCGTCCAGATATTCGGCCAGTGCGTCCTGTTCCGTCCCATCAGCTGCGAACGTGGCATCCCCCGAGAAGATGTCGTCGGCGACGCCATTGGCATCAAGATCGATCAGGTCAACGCGATTTGGGTTGGACAGAGTTGACAGAATTTCATCCCCGGCATTGGCCAGGAAGTTGAGCGTCACCATCCGGAAACTTTCCGCAGGGTCGCCAACGATCGCTCCGTCGCGGACGATTTCAGCAATCAGGTTGCCGTCTGCGTCGAAGATACCGGCATTGAGCACCCGCTCACCTGCAATGTCGATGTTTCCGTCCGTATCGTAGGTCTGGGCAGTTCTCGTCTCGTCAAACGAAAATTTCAGCCCGGAGATTTGCGGAAAACCTCCCGATACGCCTGTGGGCAAGGCGCTGACAGCACCTTCGAGGAAAGCCTTTATCTCTGCCTTGTTGATATCAAGCAGTGTCAGTCCATTGTTGAAGGCCAGTGTGGTGGCGATGTCGTTCTGGCTGATGCCGCCTTCCGGTTTGACCACGTTGCCGTCTTCGTCGAGGATTTCCTCGTTCGGCACACGCACGGCTTCTGTACCACCGGCAGGAACTACGATCTGGCCAATATTGGCGCGGATGCCACCGCCGTTTTTGACGGAAATGACCACTTCGTCACCAAGCCCTTCAACAGCAATAACCTGGTTTGCGTAGGCCAGGTTTGCGTCCGCAGTCAGGTTTCCGAGATTGGTCTCCTGCGTTCGTACACCGTCCGGATCGTCCTCGGCAAACGTGCCAGAGCGATTGCCGTTCAGGAACACGTCCGACACACCGAATACATTCGACTCGGTGGCGACGATCTGCGCCTGAATGGCATCCGTGATCGCGTCAATTTCCGGATCGATCAGATCTTCGGCGCCCAGGTCGGCGATGCCCTGATCGTCGGTCGCGTAAGCACCGGAGATGTTTTCGTCGTAGCTTTCCGGGATGATGTTACCATCTTCGTCGAAGTCCACGACAAGGCGGCCGACATATTTGTAATTGCCGTCGGTGTTTACGACTGCTGTTGTGGTGCCACCGGCGTTGGTGATGAACTGGGGGTATTGACCCTGATCGCTGTCACCATCACGCACACGGTCATTGTCGTCAAAGAGCCGCGTGTTCGAGCCACCCGCCACGATAATGTCGACATTCTCGAGCCGAGCCGCAAGCGCCTGCTCGATGCTGATCTGCTGCATATGGCTCAGAAGGATCACCTTGTTCATGTCGGGATTGTCAGTCAGAAGCTGATCCACCTCGGCCTGAATGATGAGCGCAAGCGCGTCCAGTTCTTCATCCGTCGGTGTGCCGCTGGCCCAGGCCGGAGAAATGCCAAGGTCATCTCCGGGGCTCGAGATCGAGCGGATTGTGGGCACGGTCGCGCCGATGATACCGATCTTTTCGCCGTTAACATCCGAGACGCTTGAGGAGGTTACGACGTTCTGGAGCGTGGCCGTATCCTGTCCGCCGGCTGCCTCAAGTGGTGCGAGGTTGGGATCGGTGGAAAAGTCAAGGTTAGCAGACAGGTAGGGGAACAATGCACCTTCGAAGTCGGCGCCTTCCAGATCTGTTCCGTCAAACGCGCTGTTGGTAAACGCACCGGTCGCGGAGCCATCGATCAGCCCGGCGAGCAGTCCGGTGCCCAGATCGAATTCATGGTTGCCCAGAGCGATCGCCTGGACGCCCAACTCGTTCTGGATCTGGATGTCCGCGATACCCTGCGAGCCGAAAACAGCTTCGGAAGCATCGAAAAACAGACCGGGGATGATGGCATCACCGGAACTCAATGTGAGAGTGTTGTCGACGACCCCGTCGTCGCCAAGATCTTCGGCGCGCAGGGCATTCAGAATACCGGACAAATTGTCGATGTTGTCGATCGTCGCAGCATTGGCTTCCTGATCGGCGAAGTGCAGCAGCTCGAGCGTGAAGACTTCCGGTGAGGGAACAGATGCGCTGATCGTCTGATCCTGAAATTCCAGGTACTCGAAATTCACAAATGTATCGGTGCCGTCCTTGTTCTTACGAAGGTCTTTGACAATGCCGGCTTCCAGATCAACTACATAGTCTTCCAGTTTGCCGGAGAACACGAGCGTATCCATGCCCTCGCCGCCATCGGCAAAATCATCTCCCTTGCCGCCCTTTGCCCGATCATCACCTTTGCCGCCGAATAGATCGTCGTCGCCCTTGTTGCCGAACAGCCTGTCATTCCCATCAAATCCGCCGATATAGTCGTCGCCACCGAGGCCCCTGATGGTATTGTTCTGATCGTCGCCCACGATCAGGTCGCGAAACTTGGTTCCCTTTACGTTTCGGATATCCGCGAGGTCGTCATGTTCCACAGTATCGTTTGCTATGCCCTCATTGAGAGGGATCCAGCCTAGTTTCTTGTTGGTCAGTTTTGTGCCCCAATCCTGATCAAGGCGCACATAGATAGCTTCGCCAGCGCTCGAATAATCCGCTTTTCTGCCTTCGATCTTCGGAAATTCGCTTTCCTCGAGGAAACTGGCGGCCTGACCAAGCTCGGGGGTCACCCGAGCAAGGTTGTAGGCGCTCAGGTTGGCATTCAGGTTTTCAATCGCTTTCTCAAGCGCTTCATCGAGGACTTTGCCCTGATCCTTTTCCTGGTCCCTAGAAGCCTCAGGTCCATATTGATAACCCATAATCGTCCCTCACCCTTGATGTGCAGAGCATTGCCCTTAAGAGAACCGATCCTGAGCGATCGCAACGGAAAATTTTTCCAGGGGGAAAGTCACATTCGACAGCCGAATAAATTGCTCAAGTATCGATGAATAATGTGTAGGTTGGGCGTGGTATCAGCGTTTTTTGACAGGTTAATGAACGATTAATGACAGAGAAAATTATTGAATCTTAGATATTTAGCCGGAAAATTACTAATTTCAGCGTTATCTGATATTTGAAAGATGGACCAAACGATTTTGGTCTCATGGGGAATGTGATTTTCGTTTCTGGCAGTCCCCGCCAACCAGTGTCTCGCAGATCGAGATTGTGCAGCGATGCGATTGTCACTCTCATATTTTGCATGTTCCTGTTCTATCCAAACATGAAGAAAGGCCACGCAGATAGCGTGGCCCTTTCTTGTGAACAATCCCTCCAGCGAGGAACCTTCCTGTTTGCTCGGACGCCTTAAATGCTGCCGATGTCAGAGGATCCTTTTCCTGTCCTCATTCTGACGACCTAGTTACGTGCGCTAAGAGCCCGTGCATTGTCAGCCTGCAAACGGCGGACGGAAACCGGCGTGTTGCCGTTCAAGTCGCCATAGGCCTGGTCTGCATAGTCTGCGAAAACACCTGCATCAGCGCGATTGCCTTTTCTGGATGGTGCGCGGAGCTGGCTGCTGTTGACGCTGCGCTGGCTGTCGGTGAAAAACACCGGCTCATCACCATTGGAGTCGCCGTAAATACCGCCGAGATCAATCGCGTTCGCCGTACCAACGAAAGCGCCGGAAACAAAGACTGCGGCCAGAAGGGAAGTGATCAGTTTCTTTTGAGTGCGCATGGTTAAACTCCTGTTTGACTTGAATTCGGTAATCGCGATGCCTTCCGGTATACCCGGTGTCTGCATTGCGCTTACAACATAAGAACGTGCTGGATCGTAATAGGTTCCGAATTTTTTAAAAAAGTTGATGCTTTATTATATGATCTCACTACGGGTGTAGAATTTCGGGTTTTTTTACAGAAATATCCAATTTTTTATTTATGTGATATATGTCACTCTTCACGTTTTACTTGATGAGTAGATTTTCGTTGGTTGAATTGGGTGAATTCGTTGAAGTGTGCCGCCCGGGGAACGCGGCGGGGCCTGCGATTGCAAATTTTCTTCAGTCAAAACCGGGTGTTGGAAATTTCGGATTTTTCTTGTTCACTTCAAGTAACAAACTTGTAAACACTTATGTGATCGTGGTTTTTTCTATTGGCTATCAACTCATGATGAACTTGCTTTGAAGTCCATAAAATAGTTTGGCAGTAAACATTACATGCGGGTCACCCAAGCAGCCTCAAGGGAGGGCGAGATGACCCGGATGGAAAACAGTTTCACACAGGACCTGCAGTCGGAAATTCCACATCTTTGGCGGTTCGCACGATCGATTGCCGGCACGACGGAAGGGGCGGACGACCTGATGCAAACGGCGCTTGAACGCGCATTGCGCAACCGGCACCAATTTGTTCACGGCACAAAGTTGCGGAGTTGGCTGTTTGCCATAGTCCGCAATGCGCAACTCGACGAATACCGAAAGTCCGAACGCCGGGGACATCACGTCCCGATAGAGGAGTGGTACGAGCAAGCCTCGTTTGCACCGGCGCAGGAAAAATATGTCGAACTGGGCGATGTCGCCAGGAGCATCGAAGGTCTTCGACCTGAGGAACGGGATGTTCTAGAGCTGTGCGTGTTCTCCGGCCTGTCCCATGATCAGATCGCAAGCCAGATGGGCGTCGCTGTCGGGACGGTGAAAAGTCGTCTTTCCCGGGCGCGTCAGGCATTGGCGGCCTAGGTTTTCCGCTCGATTTGCCATAGCCATATCAAGGCTTGAGCGGCCGACATTAACCGCTCAAGCTGCCGAATGCCCGGATGTCTGTACCGTTGATCCGGCGCTCGCCCGTGTATTCCGCAAATGCTCCGGCCACTTTTTCATTCTGCCAGTCGAGGAGCGCTTTTTTGTAGCTCGGACGGCCGGCAACCCTGCGAAACCATGATTGTAAGTTCGGTACCCGCTCGAAGGGCCAGTCCATGAGGCTGAACCGGTGGACATTCGGCATCCAGGCGACGTCGGCCAATGAAAAAGTGTCACCTGCCAGAAACGGCCTGCCATCCGAGAGCCGATCGTCCAGTATCCTGAAAGCTTCGTCGGTCCGCGTCACCGCTGCATCGATGCGGGATGTTTCGAATCCTGCCTTGTAGTCCCGGCGGAACTGCTTGAGCCACTCATTCTGATGGTTTTCCTGGAAGGCATCGAAACTTTCCTTCGAACTGCGTTCAACGCCCTTGAACAGAAATTCAAACGTCAGCAGCTTCAGATCGACCTGGGCCTTGTCGGCCAACTGCAAAAGGTCCTGCGAAGTGGAATTGGCAAGATCGGAGCCGGGCTGGGCGATCCTCTGGATGATGTCGACGCTCTCGATGAAGAGCCGCCCGTCGTCGACAAAGGCCGGGACCAGTCCCTTTGGGTGTATCGCCTGGTATTCGGGTGACGCATGCTCGTCTCCGGCCAGGTCGATCAGATGGCTGGTGTAGTCCTTGCCCGTTTCCGCGAGCACGATGCGGACCCTCTGTGAGCAACTCGACATCGGGGCATGCCATAAATGCAGGCCTTCAAGGTCCTTGAGATACCGTTCCTTCGGTTCGATCTCCGGCATTTGCTTTTTCTCCTTCCGCAGCGATATCAAAACGCGACGCGGTCTCCGCCTTTCAGATACAGCATCTCTCGTGCCTCGTCCGGGGTCGCGACTTCGCAACCAAGATCTTCCACGATGCGCCTGATCTTTGTGACCTGCTCGGCATTGGACTTGGCCAGTTGGCCTCGTGCGATCATGAGACTGTCTTCCAGGCCGACCCGCAAGTTGCCACCCATCTGGCTCGCGGTGGTCGCGAAGGGCATCTGCGCACCACCCGCACCAAGAACGGACCATTGATAGTCGTCACCGAACAACCGGTCTGCCGTGCGCTTCATGAAGATGAGATTGTCGATGTCAGGTCCGATACCTCCCAGAATGCCAAAGATGAACTGGATGAAGACGGGTGCCTTGAACAGGCCGGCATCCATACAGAATTTCAGATTGTAGAGATGTCCGACATCGTAGCACTCATGCTCGAATTTGACGCCATGCGTTCCGCCAAGTTCGTTGGCGACGAAGCGGATGTCCGCGAACGTGTTCCTGAATATGTAGCCCTCGGAGTTGCGGATATAGGCTTCTTCCCAGTCGTATCTGAATTCCTTGATCCTGTCCGCGATCGGATGGAACGAGAAATTCATCGACCCCATGTTGAGCGAGCACATTTCAGGTGATGCCCATTTGGCGGGTGCGATCCGCTCTTCCATGGTGTTCACCAGGCTGCCGCCGGTCGAGACATTCACTACCGCGTCCGTTGCCTGCTTGATCACCGGCAGGAACGCCTTGAAGTGATCCGGTGCGATTGAGACGGATCCGTTTTCGGGATTGCGCGCATGCAAGTGCAGGATGGAGGCACCGGCCTTGGCCGCCTCGATTGCCTGATCGGCGATGTCTTCCGCGGTAAAGGGAAGCGCTTCCGACATTGTCGGGGTGTGGATGGCGCCGGTGATGGCGCAGGTGATGATTGTCTTTTTCCGTTTGCGGGCCATCTTCGCTTCCTAACTGTCCGATTTTTCTTCAACAACTCGACGTGAGAGCGGGAACAATTCAATGCCGGTCCTGTCCTTGACGAAGCCCCAAATGCCTCTTGGTGCCTTCAGCATGACGACAATGGCAACCAGTCCCAGGATCAGGAGATAGGTGGTGCCCAGGTCTGCAAGCGTCTCACGGAGGAGAAAAAACACGATGACGCCGATAATCGGACCTTCGAGCGTGCCGATGCCGCCGATGACGACTATGAAAATTACGAACGCCGTCCAGTCATTTACGCTGAACGCGGCGTCAGGGGAGATGCGCAGTTTCTGCAGAAAAATCAGCGCTCCCGTCGAAGCTGTCAGACCGGCGGCGATGACGTAAACAAAGAACTTGTGACGCCAGATGTCGATGCCGAAGCTGTTTGAAGCGACCTCGCTGTCCCGGATGGCGGTCAGAGCCAGGCCGTTGCGGGAACGCAGGAGCAGGTAGATGACGGCGATCACGATTGCGGCCATGCCCAGCGCCAACCAGTAGGTTGTTGCTTCGCGCATGGAGCGGCTGGATGCCATGGAGCGGACGATCGCCACTGGAAGGCTTGTGCCGGATCCTCCACCAAGGGCGGAAACCTGCGCGAAACTCAACCGAAATACCTCCGCAATCACCCAGGTGCCAATCGCGAAATAGGCGCCGCGCAATCGAAAAATCAGGACAGCGACGGGAATGGCAACAAGCGCGCCGAGCAGACCCGCGATCGGGATTGCAGCGAGCGGAGACAGGCCGGCGAACATTGCCAGCGCGAAGAGCATGTAGCCACCGAAACCGACAAACGCCTGTTGTCCGACGGAAACGAGCCCGGCGTATCCCGCGAGCAGGTTCCAAAGGCAGGCGAGGGACAGATAGAGGAAGATCTCGCTCAACAGGCGCATGTCCGCCCGACCGGCCCACCAGGGAGCCGCAATCAATGCGGCCAGCACCAGAATGCCTATCCCCGCTGCAAAGCGGCTTGCGGGAGATGATCTCGATATCGTGTAGTTTGCTGAGGTCATCAGTCGATCCGTGGAAACAGGCCGCGCGGTTTCACCGCGAGCACGATCAGGAAGGCGATATGGCCGGCGAGGAGTTGCCAACCCGGATTGATCTGGGCGCCGATATTCTGGCTGACACCAAGGATGATGCCACCGATCATGGTGCCCCACAGGTTGCCGAGACCGCCGATGATGACCGCTTCAAAGCCAAAGATCAGACGGCCTGGCCCGATCGAAGGATCGAAACTGGTGCGAATGCCGAGAAAGACACCGGCAATGCCGACAACCGCGAGCGAAAGCGCCATGGCAAGACCAAAGACGTGAGCCTTGTTCAATCCCATCAGCTGAGCGATGTCCTGCTTGTCGGAGACGGCACGGAAGGCCCGTCCGAGCGCTGAGCGATAAAAGACCCACTGCAGACCCGCAATCACCGCAACCGACACGCCAAACATGACAAGGGGCAGTACTCCGACGTTCAGGTTCCCCGGAAGCGCAAGGCTGGCGGTTTCAATTGCGCCTGCGTTCATTTTTTGAGGGTCAGCGCTGTAGATTTCGAGTAGCCCGTTCTGAATGATCACGGACAGGCCGAAAGTCACCAGCAGTGGCGGCAGAATGTCATCGCCCAGGGTCTGGTTGAGAACTCCGCGTTGCAAAACATATCCGATGACCGCCATGACAGGCACAACGATGACAAGCGTCAGAAGCGGGTTAACACCGAGCGCGCTGGTGGTCGACAGGGCCAGGAACGCAGCCAGGACAATGAAATCGCCATGGGCGATATTGACCAGGCGCATGACACCGAAAATCAGGGACAGCCCTGCTGCGAACAGCGCGTACAGACCGCCAAGAAGGACCCCTTGAACGATTGCGTTGATCCATTCCATTTCAGAGACCTTTTGAGAAAATGTCAGGAACCCGGTCCGGGAATGTGGATTGCCAATCTGGCGTGGTGGTCTGTGCTTTCATGTTTCAGACTCCGAAATAGGCGGCGCTGATCTGTTCGCGCGTCAGTTCGTTCGAGCGGCCTTCCAGCGATATCCGGCCCTCCTGCATGCAGTAGACCCTGCCGGCGACGCTCAAGGCCTTGGCAATGTCCTGCTCCACGATGACGGCGCTCATGCCTTCGCCGATGATGTCCGGCAGGACCTCGTAGATCGACTTGATGATGATCGGGGCAAGACCCAGACTGATTTCGTCGAAGAGGATGAGTTCCGGGTTCGACATGAGTGCGCGGCCGATCGCAACCATCTGCTGTTGGCCGCCGGATAGTGCCGTTGAGGGAACGGCGCGGCGCTCCTTGAGGATCGGAAAGAGCCGGAACACCTTTTCCAGTTCCCAGGGACCCTTGCGTCCGATCTGGCCGCCGATAATCAGGTTTTCCTCCACGGAAAGCGACTGAAACAACTGACGCCCCTCCGGCACCATCGCGATGCCTGTCCTGGCTACCTGGTCCGCCCGCAGCGCGCCGATCGGAGTATTGCGGTAGGTGACCATGTCGGGCCTGTTGGCGAGCAATCCCGTGATTGAGCGCATTAGGGTCGTTTTGCCTGCACCGTTTGCCCCGATGATCGCGATTACCTCGCCAGCGTGAATGTTGATGTCGACACCGAACAAGGCCTGAAAATCGCCGTAGTGGGCGTTGAGTCCATGGGTGGACAGAAGTGCCTCAGGCATCGGCATCCACCCCCATGTAAATTTCCTGAACTTCGCGGCTAGCCATTGTTTCCTTCGGATCGCCCTCGGCGATCTTCCGTCCGAAATCAATGACGATCAGCCGGTCGACAACCGATAGAAGGGCGTGAACGATATGCTCGATCCAGATGATCGATATTCCGGTGGCACGGATTGTGTTGATGGTCTCGACAAGAGACAGACACTCGTTTTCCGTCAGGCCTCCCGCGATCTCATCCAGCAGCAGCAGTTTAGGTTTGGCGCAAAGTGCGCGCGCAAGCTCCAGTCTCTTGCGGCCAAGCAGCGTAAGAGAGCTTGAAACATCGTTCGCCTTGTCGATCAGGCCGGTGAGTTGCAGCATCTCAAGGCAATATTCGTCAGCTTGTTGGGCCGGCATCTTGGCGCCATGGGTTGCAGCGACCAGAACGTTTTCGAATACGGTCATCCCGGCGAATGGCTGCGGGATCTGAAAGGAGCGCGCGATGCCTGAGCGGCACCTTCTGGCGGCGGACAATCTGGTGATTTCATCGCCGTCGAAGAGTATCTGTCCGTGATCCGCCCGGACCGTTCCGGTGATCAGGTTGAACATGGATGTCTTGCCGGCACCGTTGGGACCGATCACGCCAAGCGCTTCACCGTGTTCGAGCTGACAGGTGAGCTTGTCGGCCACTGTTATAGCGCCATACGACTTGGACAGATCCCTTAATTCAAGAACGGGCGCCATGAAGATCCCTTGACTGGAACAAAGATGGACGGCGCACGGCCAAAGGCCGCGCGCCGGAGGTTCGTTACGACAGCAGTTTCAGCTTGCCCGTGGTGGGAATTTCGGGCGCACTGTGATTTGACGTAATGACCAGTTCCATTCCATTGGCGCCTTTCTGCCATTGTCCGGCAACGAGAGGCGTCTTTGAGACATTCTTGACCGGACCGAAACCCCAGTTGACGTGACCGACGACTGTCGGCAGGTCCGTTGCCTGGATGGCTTCCAGAATGGAATTCGGGTCGTCGAGATCAGCAGTGCGCCTGATGACGTCCGTTGTGACCTCGAAAAGCGCGTGTTTGAATCCGATCGGCTGGGTCCAGGGTCTGCCAGATGCCGCGACATATCCGTCCGCCAGCTGCCGGGCGGATTCACCCGTCAAAGAGGACGAGAAAGGATGATCGGGCGTCCACCAGATTTCGGAAGTCAGTCCGTCGCCGCGGTCACCGAGAGATTCAATAACGGAAGGAAAGAGCAGGGCCTTGCCGATTGTAACGACCTTTGGCTGGAATCCTTGCTGGGCGGATTGGGACCAGAAGGTTGCGAAGTCGGGCGGGATCATGTTGCCGGTGACGATCTCGCAGCCGGCCTCCTTGAAGGCCGAGATCTGAGTGGAAAAATCGTCTGTCAGCGGCTGGTACCGGCCCGGGTCGGTCAGCTCGAAACCACTGCCGATCAGGGCGGGCGGGAAACCGCGCTGGTCGTCACCCCAGGCGTTGCCGTCCGCATCATTGGGGAACAAACCGCCAACCTTGCGGGCGACACCTGCTTCTTCCCAGAGGGCGAGGAATGCCTTGATGACGTCTTCCAGTCCCCAGAAGAAGTGGTACGTATAGTCAAACCCCTGGGCCGGGTCGCCGTTCCGACCAAAGAAGTATGGCTGCCAGGGACAGTCCGTCGTGATGCAGGGAACCTCGTTGAGCTCGGCCTGATCCGATATCGGGTTTGTCGTATCGGGTGTCGACGCGCCGACGAGAATGTCGACTTCATCACTGAGGATCAGTTCGGAAGCGACCTCGGCAGCCCGGTTCGGGTTGGACTGACTGTCCTTGGAAATGATCTCGATCTTGTACGACTTGTTGTTGTTTTCAACACCACCAGCGAGCGCCTTTTCGATGCCGGCCAAAACGAATTCATCAGCTTCCGCAAAACCGGCCAATGGTCCGGTGCGGGGGCTGACATGACCGATCCGGATGACCGGATCAGCGGCATATGCCCTGGTTCTTGTCAGGATTGCCGGAGCTGCCAGGCCGGCCGTGGCGCCGGCAATGAAGTGGCGGCGGTTAAGACCGAATTTTTTTCCCATTAGCGTCATCGTCTTTCCTCCCAGATGCGCTGATCAAGGTCGCAAGGCACATCAACTCAAGATGGTTTCAAGCTTCCGTAAATGAACCGCGACGCGCTGACGGACGTTGTCCGCTTCCTCAGGCGTCCAGCTCTGAAAACCCTCTCCCGATTTCATTCCGAGCTTTCCTGCCTCCACAAGATCGCGCAAATAAGGGGAAGGTTTCGGCCGATTGTCCAAATCGGCCAGAACATTTTCATGGATATCGAGCGTCAGATCAGTGCCGACCAGGTCGGCATTTGCCATCGGCCCGAGGACCGACAGCCGTCTGCCGAAGCTTGTGTTGACGACCGTGTCGACGTCAGCGGCGGTGCAAACGCCGTTTTCAACAAGGCTGATCGCCTCGCGCCACATGGCATGCTGCAGACGGTTGCCGATGAAACCGGCAACGTCCTTTTCGACGCGGACCGGTGTCTTGCCCACCGACGCCAGGAGATCCGTCATTGCTGTCAGTGCTGCGTCCGATGTCCATTCGGTCCGGATCACCTCGACCAGCGGGATCATGTGCGGCGGGTTCCACCAGTGGGTTCCCAGTGCCCGAGAGCGGTCCTTGAGATCCGCCATGATCGTTGTGATCGGGATTACGGATGTATTGGATGCAAAAATGCAGTCTTTTGACGCAAAGCGCTCGACATCGGCGAACAAGGCGCGCTTCAGTTCGGGTTTTTCCGGAGCTGCCTCAAAGACAACGTCCGCGTTGGCTACACATTCGGCGAGTTCCGTTCCGGGCGTGATGCGGGCGATGGCTTCGGTGGCCTCGTGATCAGCCAAACCGAGTGCCGTCAAGCTGGCGCGCACACGCTCCTGCAGTGAGTCGAGACTGGCAGGAAAAGCGTCGTAGACAAAAACGTTGTGACCGGCACGAGCGAATGTGAGCGCAATTCCATGTCCCATGAGCCCGGCGCCCAGGACCGCAATGTTGTTTGTGTCCTTCATCATCTATCCCGCCGTGTAGCCGCCATCGGCATAGAGAATGTGCCCTGTGTAAAAGTCCGATGCCCTGGAAGACAGGAACAGGAGCGGACCGATGAGGTCCTCCGGTTCGCCAAGGCGACCTTTGGGGACACGGGCGAGAAAGCCGTCCCGGAAACCCTTTGCCAGTTCGTCGTCTTCAAACATCCAGGCCGTGAGGGGAGATCGGAAAACGGTCGGTGCAATTGCATTGACCGTGATGTTGTCGGCACCCAGTTCGCAGCCGAGGGCCTTGGTGATGCCGTCCACGGCCGCCTTCGACGCGCAATAGGCCGTGTATCCCGCGGGATGGCCCAGCAGGCCCCTGGCCGATGATACCAGAACGATCTTGCCACCTTGCGGTTGCGTCATCATCTGCGAGGTGGCAGCACGCGCCAGCAGCCAGGACTGGGTCACATTTGCTTCCATGACGTTCGAAAAGTCTTCCGGGGTCAGGTCGTTGATTTTGGCAACCTTGTTCATGCCGGATGCGACAACAAGGATATCAAGAGAGCCATGATGAGCGACGCAATTCTCAACCATTTCCGCGCAGACTTCCGCGCTGGAAGGACGTTTGTTGACCGTCTCGACTGCCGCGCCCTTGGCGCGACATTCTCCGGCGATCTTTTCGAGTGCATCACTGTTTCCCGCCGCCAGCACGAGATCGCAACCAGCGCCCGCAAGCGCATTGGCAGCAACCGCGCCAAAAGCGCCTGTGGCACCGGTTACAAGGGCGACCTTGCCCTTGATATCGAACAATTCGAGCGGATGGGTCCAGACATCAGCCATCAATTTGCCTCCGGCGGGTAGGGAATGACGACGAGCATCGTGCAGACGTGATTGGAGCGATTTTCGATTGAGCGAACTTCGTTCGGTGCGATCGTGCAGCTGTCGTATTTTTTCAGCACTGTTTCGGCGTCATTGACCAGGACGGTCATTTCACCTTCCAGGACGACATAAACTTTCTCGAACGGGGTCGAATCCGGTCCGGCGCCACCGCCCGGAAGAAACTGGCTCAGGCCGATCCATTGATTTTCCGGACCACCATCTTCAAATCCCTGAAGGCGCAAGCCGACCACGCCCCTGTGATTGGGCGCCTCGTATGGCTGTGCGTCGTCAAAACGCTTTACGTGCATCGCTTCCTCCCAGACGCGGCAATAGAGACCGCCAGGGTTGCCTGGCGGTCCTGTTGTTTCAGGTAATCAGAACTCTTCGCCGGGCTCTATGCGGTACTGTTGCCCGCGATCGATCATTGCGACGAGACGAATGATGCAGCCGTCTCCGCGATCCCAGTTCCATGGAAAGAAGGCAAATGTGCAGCGTTTTCCGGTGACCGCATCAAGATCACCGCCGACATTTTCAATGCCGAGAATGCCGTTGGAAAAGAGCGTGTTGTGAACCGGTTCCCACTCGGGAAAATCGTCTTTCCAGTCGCGACCGCCTGACCATTCAAGGTATTCGGCTTCAAGGTGCGGCATGATCGGCCCGTTCCGTTGCGGTCCGATTGCCGTTGCCAACGGGTGATCATTGGCCTGGGTGTCGTGCCCGACGACCTTGACGCCTTTCTCGACCATCCAGTCGGCAGCCGAGGGAACCAGTCCAGGGCAATAGGCGAAGTAGTCACCGTCCTCATACTGCTTGTGCCAGCCGGTGTTGATGATCAGCACATCGTTCTTGCGGATGGCATGGCCGCAAGCCTTTTCCAGATCGTCGCCGGTGATCTGCTCCCACTTTTGCTTGGGAATCGAGACCACGAGTCCGGAGCCGAAGAAATGCGGCAACGGAACCTCGTCGATAAAGGGTGTGCCCTGAACGACGTGTGCAGGCGCATCAATATGCGTGGTCACGTGCATCGTCGTCGTGATGGTCTGTGAGAGCACGCCTGATTTCGCCATGTAGTGCTTCCGGTCGATCTGGACATCCTGGAAATAGGGCCAGTTCGGGCACTGAAAGCCGTAGCGGTGGGACAGGTTGTAGAATTCAACGCCCATATCATTGTTCAGGTTTTCCTGAAACTCGATGCCGCGAATAGTCACTGACATATGTGTTCCTCCCGTCAGTCAGTGTATCACTGTATTGCTAAACGGTACAGATGCATCATAATGCGGTCAATAGGAAATCTCGACATAGACCAGAATTTGACCTATATGCTGCATTCAGCGCTGTGCAGAAAGGCGAATCCGGGGTCCGGTTGGAGGGGGCAAAAAAGTGGTTTTGACGATGGAATCAGAAAAGAAAATACAGACAAATCAAGGTGTTCAGGTTATTTCACGGGCAGCCGAAATTCTGCGAGTCTTAAAAAACGACAACACGGGACTAAGCCTGGGGCAGATTGCCGAACGTGTACATCTGCCCCGCTCTACGGTACAGCGGATCGTCAACGCCCTTCTTACGGAACGCCTCGTCATGTCCTCATCCGCTGAAGGTGGACTTCGTCTCGGTTCGGAAATTCAGTCGCTCGCCGCGGCCGGCCGTGTCAACATGACGGAACTTGTTCATCCTGTTCTGACGGATCTCGCGAAGCGGACAAAGGAGACGGTGGATCTTGCCGTCTTACGAGACGATCATATGGTGTTCCTGGATCAGGTCGTCGGTACGCATCGGCTCCGGACCGTTTCTGCGGTCGGCGAGGTCTTTCCGATGACGGATACGGCAAACGGCAAGGCTGCCTTGTCCTTGTTTGAAGATGATCGTGTCGTTGCAATTGCCAGCCGCGAGCTGAAGAATGCCGGCCAAAGTCAGCGTCCGCTGTCCGACTTTCTCAAAGAGATTGAAGACATCAGGGAAACAGGTATTGCCTGGGATCTGGATGAGCATACACAAGGTATCTCGGCAGCCGGATTTGCCTTTCAGGACCCTGTCGGTCTGGTCTATGCCATCTCCGTGCCGGTTCCCTCACATCGATTTGCCGGATTGCGAGAAAGTCTGGCCAAGCAGCTTCTGGGCGCACGCGAGGCGGTGGCAAAGCTGGTTTGACAATTTGCAAACCCCTCAAAACTGTTCGTGATCAGGCCGCAATGCGGCGCGCCACGCCTGCCAGTTGGCCGTCAATTCGTTCGTTGCGATAGCCGACGTTTTCCCCGGCCGGGTCATTGTCGCTGTCTTGCATATCCGGGAAGGCTGCTGACAGGACGTCCTCGGTGATGTCGCTGCACCAACCCTCGACCGGATTGAATTCCAGAATCGCTCTGACCTGTTCGAGCTGTCCGGTCTTGATGTCTTCCACGAGTTGACGTTTGTGCATGTCGGCCAACTCGAGCTCTGGCGTGTACAAGGTCCTCCCTAGTTCGCAAACAACAGAGAAAAAGGATGTATCGAGATTGAGTTTCATCATGTGCCTCCTTCAAATCAATTTCAGTTTATACGCAAAATACGTACAAAGCAAGGAATTTGAATGAATATGTACGTGAATGCGTACGACAGGCGCATGGCTTTGAACCTGGAACTCCCGTGCATCCAGCGGTTTTTAGAGCTGTTTGTCCAAATCAGAGTGGCTTAAAGACCATGATTATCTTGGCCTTGATCTTGACCTCGGTATGGTCAACATCACCTTCCCGGTAGAAGATCGTGTCCTGAAATCTCGGGTCGTCCGACTCCGGCATCAATTCTGATTGGCCATTCAGGCTGACAAGGCGCTTGGCTGTGCGTTCGATGGTCATGCCATTGTCGCGTGAGCGCTCGACCAATACGAGGTCGTTTTCCTTCAGTTCTATTCCTGCGGCGAGATAGTCAACGCACAAAAGCAAATCACCATTGCCTGCAATTCTATTGAGGGACTCCCCGCGTACCCTGACAACAAACTGCGACTGGGCGGGAAAGCGAATATCATAGGATATTGTTGATTCTAATGAATTTTCAGTTTCGAAAAGTGCCGCTTCCATCCAAAGCCCGGCTGCGACCTCGCCGACGATGGGGACGCCTGTTTTCGGCAGGTCCGGCGTCTTGCGCTGAATCTCGGCAACCGAACCGTCGGCAAGCGCGAGGACTTCTTCGCGAGTGATCGCGGGGTCGCCCCTGCCGGGAAGGACAGCCAGTAATTTGCTGATGAAATTCGCAGGCAAGCCAGTTTCCGGATAGTCAGACGAAAAGTAACGCTGAATAGACGAGGCCTGGGAATATCCCATTTCACGAGCGATCGCCCGAAGGGAGAGGCTCGACCTTTCCTTCAGTTTCTGAAGCTTGTGATGAAGGGATCGTTCTTGTTCGTCCATGTTGCCGGGTGCCGCAAGTTGTTCATGATGTCCTTTTTTCTTTTACCGTATGAATTCTGCGTTGACAAGTGTACGTGATATACGTACGATATTTTGACTGACTACGAAAGGCAAAAGGAAGCTGGGAAGTGTTTGTTCAACAACAATGCAAGAGGACCAATTGGTGAACGGACTTAAAGAGCAAATCGAGGAAGCCATGGATCGAGTGGCTCACTGCCGTTTGCGCGCCGAACGGCCGTGCGCGCGCCTGGAGGATGAATATGCGTTGGAAAAGGCGCGAACCCGCCTGCTGACGCTGGAGTTGCGTTGTTTGAGATCGGAGCTGAAATCCACTGATGTGGCCAGGCAACGACATCAGGGCGGTTCAGAAAGAAGCCGTCACGAATTCAAGGATCGTTCCGAAGTCGGGAAAATCATGAGAACAAAACATAAACATCTTAGCTTGAGTGCACGAGAAAGAGCCGAAGCGTCTTTTGCCGCCCTGCAACATGAAGTCGGAAACACCACGGAGGGCCGCTGATGACGTCAGGTGGGCAGGTGGACAGGATTGCGGCTGAATTCGGTATTCATTTCGTATCAGCCGCAAAGCGCATCGAAGGTCCGCACCAGTCCAAGGCAAGGCGCACCTGCGACACCTTGCTGAGGAAACACGGTGCAGGACATCTTCGCCTGGTACTTGGCTTGATCAATACACCCTCCAACCGCGGCAACTGGTCCGCGCCGGTTCTGACAGCCGTTTCCTGGCTGGTTTTGAACAAGCCTGATCTGGTCGAACAACCGACGTTCGTAACGTGTTTCGATCGGTTTGATCTCGAAGCCCTGTTGACACGAGCAAAAGAAGTCAACCCGAGCGCGCTGACAATCACTCTCGCTGTGTTGCTTTCATACGAACTTGATCGATCAATCAGGGTGGAAATACGGGGGAAAGCGGCGTGAGGATGGTTGTCATGCAGGGAAAGTTGGCTACATTTTCTTCTTCAATCACTGGCTGTGTAGAGCGCCTGGAAAAAGTCGCGCTATTGGTGTGGAGTGCTGCGCGGCCGGTGGAGACAAAGGGCGGTTGCCGGAGGCAAATCCTTGCAATCGTCGGTGGGGCAAATGAATACGTATCAGACAAAAGCGCAGGTCCATGCCTTCGAACGTGGCGTGGAGGCATACCAGAAGGGCAAGTCGCAGACCGACAACCCCTATCCGCGTCAGGCCGACTATTTCGAGTTCTGGGAACAGGGGTATCAGAAGGCTCGGGAATCGAACGCAGATTAACGACGGCTCGCCAATGTCGACCGACCGGATATCCGGTACGATCGGCGATCTTCAAGTTGGAATAGAGCTCACCTTCCGGGTTTTATGAATTCCAGCTTGCAGAAAGGATCGTAGACATGTGTGAAGCCAATCTATCCGTGGTTCCTGATCAGGTTCTGGAGCGGCTGATCGAGGCTGTTGAAGTGGTCGCCGTGACGGGCAAGGGGGATGGTCCCAGGTCCATTCTTTCCGCCTGGCCGGATTACCGGAGAAAGATTGCGCGGCGGCAGAAAACGTTTCCGCCACATCAGATATCGCGTGCAGAGGAAGCCCTGACCTGGTTTTCTCTGATTGAAGATCCGGACAGTCGCCGGGCGCTGCAGTTTGAAGTTATGTGCAAGGCCGGCGGCGGAAAATTCAGCAGGATATGCGAGAAATACGGCTGGAAGCGGAGTACCGTCACAAGCAGGAACCGCGTGATATTGCAAAACCTGGCTTGCCGGCTCAAAACGGCGGTCTGACTGTCGATTGGTTTCCTTCAACCGGGGAGATCGCAAAGGTCGCCCGGTTGAAATCCGGCCTGCTTCCTGGAACTGCCGGCCGTATCATCACCGCTCACAGATGCGACAATCCAGTCCCTGAAGGCGAGGGCGGCCTTCGTTTTCGATTTTACCGTAAGGAAATAACTCTCATTGGCCGCGATCGAGACCTGGTGAGCCTGTTCAATCAAGCCTTGCTGCATCGGCGCGGTCGCAAGGAGTTTGTGAACGAGACATGCACCGTTGCCGTAAATAGCGATCTGAAGGGCAGGTCCGTAACTATCCACGAACAAGGATGGCGACAACGGCGCGACATCGGCTGCCACCGCCCAAGGTTTCCAGCCGTCCGAGGTTCCGACGGCTTCGATCAACGGCAGATTTTCGATCTTACCCTTCAGATTGGGGGCTTTCAGGGCAATCAGTCGGTCGGACCCCAGCAGTTCGGCGTCAAACCCTGCCTGTTTTCGGGACCCGAAACGAATTTCGACGTCAGCTGCGGTCTGCGTGAATTCATCCGGCCACACGGCACCAATCAACCGAAGCACAACATCCGGGTGGCATTTGGTGAATTCAGGGAGCATCGGGGCGATGACCCACTGGATGACGCTGATTGATGCGGAAACCGTGAGCAAGTCCGAAGTCTGGTCAGCCACGAAGGCGCCGGTCGCGCTGGTCAGTGTTGCCAGTGCGGTATCCACTTGTGGCAGCAGTCGGCGACCATGATCTGTGAGGGCAAGACCCCGCGCCTTGCGTTCGAAAAGCAGGACGCCAAGACGAGTTTCCAGAGATTTGACTTGTTGGCTGACTGCGGACTGCGTCATGCCGATTTCATCCGCTGCCGCCGTAAAGCTCAGGTTTCTGGCGGCGGATTCGAACGCGCGAAACCAGTTCAAGGGTGGCAGTGTGCGTGCCATGGTCAAGTTACCTATAAGTTGCACTAATACCTAAGGCTGAAAATCATTCGTTTGTTCCAAATGTCAAGGCGTTCGATAGTGGTTTGATCAGCCTGGAGGGGCAAACGGAGGACGGGAATGGATCCTGACATCAGGAAAATTGTGACCTTTGACGAGGAAGTGCTGACCGAAGGCTTCAAAAAAACGGATACGCCCTGGCGCATGTTTGCGGTGGCGGCTGTGGTCCGCAACCCCTGGGCCGGACGTTTTGTCGAGGACCTGACCCCGGAAATCCAGGCCTATGGGCCGGTTCTTGGCAGCCTGATGACGGAACGGATGATCAAACTGGCCGGAACCGGAGATGCTATCGAGGCCTATGGCAAGGCCGCGGTCGTCGGGCTCGATGGAGAGGTGGAGCACGCGTCCGGCCTGATCCATACGCTGCGCTTCGGCAACTACTACCGGCAAGCAGTCGGGGCAAAGTCATATCTGGCATTCACCAACACGCGCGGCCCCGCCAACGCGCCGATCATGGTTCCGTTGATGGACAAGAACGATGCCGGGCGGAGGTCTCACTATCTGACCATACAATTCGCAATTCCCGACGCTCCGCGTGCTGACGAGATCGTCGTCGTGCTTGGCGGCGCGACCACCGGCCGGCCGTTTCACCGAATTGGCGACAGGTATCAGGACCTCAAAGAGATGGGCCATGATGTGGACAACCCGGCAGCGGTCTGAGACGGGCGGTCTTGCGCTTGTATCGACGGGGTCAGGGCCCCGCGTTCTGCTGATCCATGGTGTTGGCCTTCGGGCAGAGGCCTGGAACGCGCAAATTGCCGCGTTGTCCCAACGTTTCGAAATACTGGCTCCGGACCTGCCCGGACATTGCGGCAGCGCAGAACTGCCAGGTGAGCCGGCATTGCAGGCTTATGGCGACCGGATCGCCAGCCTGCTGGACCGGCCGGCTGTTGTTGTTGGACATTCGATGGGCGCCATGATCGCGCTGGATTTGGCCTCGCGATATCCGGGGCAGGTTCAAGGCGTTGCCGCCCTGAACGCAATCTACATGCGAAGCGGAGCAGCGCAGGCTGCGGTGCGCGCACGCGCTGCGGGTCTCGATGGCGTCAGTGTTTCCGATCCGTCTGCCACGCTCTCCCGCTGGTTCGGCGAGGCGCAGTGCCCGGAACGCAATGCCTGCCATGCCTGGCTTTCCGATGTGAATCCAGGTGGGTACCGCACCGCCTATTCTGTCTTTTCCGATGAGGACGGTCCACGCGACGCGATGCTCAAAGCGTTGCAATGTCCGGCTCTTTTCATGACGGGTGGCCGCGAGCCGAACTCCACTCCGGCGATGAGCCGCGCAATGGCCGGTCTTGCTCCCGATGGTACGGCGCGGATTGTCGAGACGGCGGCCCACATGATGCCGATGACACATCCGTCGGAAGTGAACCGTGTCCTGCTAGATTTCGCAGAAGGATGCCAATCATGAGTGCAATCGATCCGCGTGACCTGCGGGATGCCTTCGGGCGGTTCATGACCGGTGTTACCGTGGTTACGGGGCTGGATGGAGATGGCACTCCCGTCGGCTTTACCGCGAACTCCTTTTCCTCGGTTTCCCTTAACCCGCCTCTATTGCTGGTGTGCCCTGGCAAGTTCCTGTCGAGCTTCAATGTGTTTTCCGCATGCAGGAATTTCTCTGTCAGCGTTCTGAGCGAAGGCCAGGAAGATGTTGCCAACACCTTTGCCGGTTACAAGGGCGACCGGTTCGCACGGGTGGCTCATACATCAAACTCACACGGGGTGCCGGTGATAGACGGTGCGATCGCGGCGTTTTCCTGCAGGACCCATCAAGTCATACCGGCCGGCGATCATATTGTTCTCATTGGTGAAGTTACCGAATTCCGGCAGGGTGAGGGACGGGGACTTGGATATTCAGGGGGGCAATTCTTCAGTCTCGGCCTGGAGCATCAGGCGCGTGATCCAGGTGCCAGGAAGAATATCTGCGGTGCGCTCATTGAGGTTGAAGGAGGCGTTCTGCTGAAGCCATCGCCGGATGGCTACCGGCTGCCCGAATGCATTGCGCCTGACCGGACCGCCCTGAGGGAGTGCCTGAAAGAAGAGCTGAGCCACCTGGGAATCGATGTTGAACTTGGACCGGTTTTTTCTGTCTTCGACGACCGGTCGAAGGAAGTCCATTTTGCCTACCTGCTTGGCAAAGCGACTTCCGTGAATCCGGTCAGCGAGTATGAACGCATTCCGTTTTCCGACCTTGCCGGCCTCACATACAGTTCGTCCGCGACCGCACGTATGTTGCAACGGTTTGCGGAGGAGGCCCGGACACGCAATTTCAATCTCTATCTCGGTGATCTGGTCTCAGGCGAGACCCACCGGCTGAATGAAAAGGCCTGACCATGGAATTTTCCCTTTTTGCTCACATGGAGAGGTTGTCACCGGACGAGCCGCACGCGAAGCTCTACGAGGATTTTCTGGCGCTCTGCAGGACGGCCGACGATGGCGGCATGCGGGCGATCTGGACCGGTGAACATCACGGCATGGAATTCACCATAGCCCCCAACCCGTTCCTGTCGCTGGTCGACCTCGCGCACCTCACAAAAAATGTGCGGCTGGGAACCGGCACGATCGTCGCTCCGTTCTGGCATCCGATCAAACTGGCCGGCGAAGCGGCCGCGGCCGACCTGATGACCGGCGGCCGGATCGAACTTGGAATTGCCAGGGGCGCCTATTCCTACGAATACGAGCGGATGATGCCGGGAATGGATGCCTGGGAGGCCGGCCAGAGGATGCGCGAGACGACACCACTCCTAAGAAAGCTCTGGCAAGGAGATTACGCTCACGAGGGAGAGTTCTTCAATTTTCCCGCAAGCACCTCATCACCGAAACCCGTTCAGGAAAACGGACCTCCGATCTGGATTGCCGCGCGGGATCCGAACAGTCACGAATTCGGTGTTCACAACGGCTTCAATATCCAGGTCACGCCCCTATGGCAGGGGCATGATGAAGTGGAAACGCTGATGGGCCGGTTCAACGACGCCTGCGCGTCCTGGGGTGGGCCCAGGCCCAAAATCATGCTGCTGCATCACACCTATGTCGGCTCCGACAGCGATGATGTTCTCAGAGCAACGCAGGAACTCTCTCGTTTTTACTGTTACTTTGGCGCATGGTTCCAGAACAAGCGCCCGGTGTCGCAAGGCCTGATCGCCGAGCTTTCGAATGAGGAATTGGCGGCGAACCAGATGATGGCGCCGGAGAACCTTGCCAGGGACCTGACGATCGGAACGGCGAGTGAGGTCATCGACCGGATCAAGCGCTACGAGGACCTCGGCTATGACGAGTTTTCGTTCTGGATCGACAGCGGCATGAGCGCGGAGCGCAAGCGCGCGTCGCTCAGCCGCTTCATCGACGATGTAATGCCGGCGTTCGGCTGAGAGGACATGATGCAGCATTATCAGCTTTTCATCGACGGTAGCTGGACGGATGGACGTACCGGACAGGTGATGTCGTCGCAAAACCCGGCAACAGGGCAGGACTGGGCGACATTTGCCTGCGCAGCAGCTGAGGATGTCGATCGGGCTGTTGCCGCCGCCAAGCGCACGCTGGCTGATCCCGGATGGCGGGACATGACCCAGACGGCGCGCGGCAAGCTGCTCTACCGGTTGGCAGAACTGATCGAGGAACGTGCTGCTCACATCGGTGAAATCGAAACCACCGACAGCGGCAAGTTGCTCGCCGAAACCGCCAGCCAGACAAAATACGTCGGTGACTACTACCGCTACTACGCAGGCCTTGCAGACAAGATCGAAGGCCAGGTTCTTCCGATCGACAAGCCTGACATGCATGTGTTCACACGTCGCGAACCTATCGGTGTCGTTGCTGCGATCGTTCCCTGGAATGCCCAGATGTTTTTGACGGCAACCAAGCTCGGACCGGCTCTGGCAGCCGGATGTTGCGTGGTGTTGAAAGCCTCCGAAATCGCTCCGGCGCCAATGCTGGAATTTGCGCGGCTGATCGAAGAGGCTGGTTTCCCGGCCGGCGTCGTTTCGGTGATCACGGGGGACGCGGAAAATTGCGCCATTCCGCTGACACGGCACAAGGATGTCGACAGGGTAGCTTTCACCGGCGGCCCAGAAACCGCGCGGCACGTGGTGCGCAATTCTGCGGAAAATTTTGCGGTCACCACGCTCGAGCTCGGCGGCAAGTCTCCCATTCTTGTGTTTGAGGATGCGGATCTTGAAGGGGCCGCCAACGGTTTGATCGCCGGCAATTTCGGTGCGTCCGGACAGAGCTGTGTCGCCGGCACCCGCGGACTGGTTCAAAGACCGGTTTTCGAAGAACTGGCAAGACGAATAGCCGAGAAGTCGGAAGGCATTGTCGTCGGCGATCCACTTGCGGCGTCGACCCATGTCGGACCGCTTTGCACCCGCGCACAGGTAGAAAAGATCGGGGCGACCCTCGAGGCAGCCAAATCGCAAGGAGCCCGGATACGGTTCGGTGGTGCGCCGCTTGATCGGCCTGGCAACTACATGGCTCCGACGCTTGTGGAATGCAAAACGCCCGAGACCGAGACACTTCAGGTCGAGATGTTCGGTCCCGTCATGTCACTCCTGCCTTTCGACACCGAAGAAGAGGCAATTGCACTGGCAAATGATACGCCATATGGCCTTGGATCGGGTGTCTTCACACAGAATGTGGCGCGGGCCCACCGCGTATCTTCTCGGCTGAGGGCCGGGATCTGCTGGGTGAATACCTATCGGGCCGTTTCCCCGATCGCTCCCTTCGGTGGGTTCAACCAGTCCGGATATGGCAGAGAAGCGGGGCTAGAGGCGATCCTGGATTACACACGGACCAAAACGACCTGGATCAACATGTCTGAAGCACCCATGAGCAATCCGTTCGTGATGCGCTGATATCATCCGTCGCTGTTCGTGTCTTTAGAGCGAACGGCGGCACGATCCCCAAGCAATCTGTCGAAAGCTTAATTTGCAATCCAGATAGTGCCGGTGTCATGTGGTGTTGCACTTGACAGAGCTTTGTCGATTATCGAAAAAATATCCAACTTTTTCGTAATTAAGGCACAGAATGCTTTTTGGTGGACGCAATAGTGATGACGAGACGGTTGTGGCCATGCTCGCCTCGGCGATCCGCCGCGACATCTCTTTCGGTGTTCTTCCCCCGGACGAAAAATTGAAAATCGAAGCGCTCCGCCAAGCCTATGGCGGGTCCAACCACTCCATGCGCGAGACGTTGAGGATGCTGTCGGCGGAAGGTCTGGTCGAGGCGACCAGCCAGCGCGGGTTTCGAGTGATGTCCGCAACGCAGGAAGATCTGGAAGACATTCTGCTGATGCGGATCCAGACCGAGAAGCTTGGTCTGTCGCGGGCGATGGAACGCGGGGATGTCGCATGGGAATCCAGAGTGGTTGCCGCCTTTCATGCGCTCAGCCGCGCGGAAGCAGCCGTCGTCGCGCAACCCGAGGATATCACCGCGCTGGAATGGGACGAAGCCTGCCGCGCAGCATCGGAAACACTTTTGTCCGCTTGTGGTTCGCGCCGGCTCATCCAGGTCGCCGGAAAATTCTACAATCAGTCGCGCCGGTTCCGTCTTGCGCTCTTGCGTGAAGGCCGGATCGACTTTCTGGAACGAGCAGACCGGTTGGAGAGGCTTCAAAGAGCCGTTCTCAGCCGGGACGAGGTGAGTGCACTCGCGCTGCTTGAAGAAGACATTCGCGCCGATCTCGGTGCAGGCAAGACAACAGCAAGAACGCAATGAAACGGGAGGATTGAAAGATGAAATTCAACAGACGCCAGACCCTTGGCCTGATGGGGGCAGCTGCCGTGACGAGCCTGGCCGCACCGGCCATTGCGCAGAACAGGAAGATCGTGGTGGGCGCGCTGCGCTTCACTTCCCATTCCGGCAGTTTCATTGCACTTGAACGCGGATACTTCAATGATGCGGGCCTTGATGTCGAGTTGAAATTCTTTCAGGCGGCGCAGCCGATGGCCGTGGCGATCGCGTCCGGCGATGTCGACTATGCGGTAACTGCCGTGTCCGGCGGCCTGGTTTCGCTCGCTGACAAGGGCGCAATCAAGGTGATCGGCGGTGCGCTCAGCGAAGAAAAGGGCATTGATGGCCAGAAAATCCTGGCGTCAGATGCAGCATTCAAGTCTGGCCTCACGTCACCTTCGCAGCTCGGTGGCAAAACGTTCGGCATGTCCACGGCTGGATCGTCCTTCCACTACATGGGCTCGAAAGTCGCCGAGGCCGAGGGCGTCGAGATGTCCTTCAAGCCGCTGCAAAAGGTTGGCGCAATCATCGGGGCACTCAAATCCGGGCAGATTGATGCCTGGTCGATCGTGCCGCATATTGCCAAGCCGCTGGCCGGATCAGGTGCCGTTCACATTATCGGAAATATCTCGGACTACCTTCCCGGCTACCAGGTGACGACGGTCTTCACCTCGGCAAAGAATGCCGCCGACGAGCGCGACCAGACCAAAGACTTCCTGACCGGGTTCGGCAAGGGAGTCAGCGACTACAACTCGACCATGATCGACAAGGCCGGTGGCGATGCCGGCGTCAACGAGATGGTCGATCTGATCCACAAATACGTCTACACCGACCGTCCGCGCGAAAAGGCTGCGCCGTCCATCATCAACGGCACGATGCGGATAAACGAAGGTTCCAAGCTGAACATTGCGTCCCTGCGCGACCAGCTGGAGTGGTTCCAGGCCGAAGACCTGGTCGGCAAGGACATCACGCTCGACACACTGGTCGACGGAAGCTACGTCGAAACATACGAAGGCTGAGCATCAACGCAGCGAGAACGGTGGCCGAAAATGGCCGCCGTTTCGTCTCATGCGGGCATGTTGTCAGGCAGCTATCGGGTAGGCATGGATATCAAACTGGACGGCATCAGCCATCACTATGGTCATACCGAAGTGCTGCGAAATATCTCGTTGGACATCCCCGCGGGACAAATCGTTTGTCTGGTCGGTCCATCGGGATGCGGCAAATCCACATTGTTGCGTCTGATCGGCGGTCTTGAAAGGCCCGGCAACGGCCGCGTGCTTCAAGTCGGCGCACCGCCTGCCGACAGCCTCAACCCGCTGACCTTCGTGTTCCAGGATTTTGCACTGCTGCCCTGGCGGTCCGTGAAGGGCAACGTCTCGCTTGTGCTGGAGGATCACGGCATTCGCGGCAAGCGCTCCAAGGCAATCATCGATGACGTGCTGAACCGCACCAAACTTGCCGATTTCGCCGATGCGCTTCCAAAGCAGCTTTCCGGCGGAATGAAGCAGAGAGTGGCCATTGCCCGTGCGCTCGCGGTCAACCCGGCCGTCATGCTGATGGACGAACCGCTCTCGGCGCTCGACGCGCAAACACGCGAATTGCTGATGGACGACCTGGTCGCCCTCTGGACGCGCCAGCCCTTTACCGCCGTCTATGTAACGCACAACCTGGCTGAAGCCGTGCGGCTTGGCCATACGATCGTGGTGCTTTCGCGCCGTCCCGGGCGGATCCGGGAAATTATCAGCATCGATACACCGATCAGTGAGCGCCGGGCCGGCGACCCGGTCTGTCAGCGCAAACACGACCTTCTGTGGGAACTCATGCGCGAGGAAGCGCGAGCTGCGGACGAGGAACTGATCGATGGCTGACACGGGGGCGGGAAAAAAACGTGATGGTGACGGGCCGATCGAAGTGCGGTTCCGTGGCGGCGGATTTGCACCCAGGTCACTGCGCTGGGTCGGTGTCGCGGTTTTCGTCGTCCTGATCGCGATGGTCCAATGGGGCACCGAGAGTGGCTGGATTTCCGCGTTGACGCTGCCCAAGCCGACAGATGTGCTGGCAACCTTCCGAGAGCTGTGGGAAAGCGGTCTTCTGTTCAAGCATCTGCAGCCGTCGCTGACCCGTCTTGTTATCGGAGCGGCACTCGGGGCGAGCACCGGAATTGCGATCGGTGTTCTGATCGGGCTGTTTTCCTACGCCCGGGCGGGACTGGTGCCGCTGGTCGCAGCTATTTTTCCAATCCCCAAGATTGCGCTCCTGCCGCTTTTCGTGATCTGGTTCGGCATCGATGAGGGCTCGAAATACGCGCTGATCGCCTTCGGTACCTTCACGCCGACCGTGGTTGCGACCTATGGCGCGGTGGACAATGTCGATCGCTCGCTGATCCGCATGGGACAGAGTTTCGGGCTTTCCTGGTCCTCGATCGTGCGCAAGATCGTGTTGCCCGGCGCGATGCCGGGTATTCTCTCGGGACTGCGCATCAGCCTTGCGATTGCGATCATTCTTCTGGTCGCGGCGGAAATGCTGGGCGCGGAATACGGCATCGGCGCCTATATTCTGGAAGCCGGGTCGCTATACGATCTGGAGCGTTTGTTTGCCGGTGTGGTTATCCTGTCGCTGCTGGGTGTTCTCGTCAGTGCGTTGATCGGCTTCCTGGAAAAACGGCTCCTCGGCTGGAGAATTTGAAAAAACATCTTCTACGCGCTCAACACAATATCTGGGCTAATATCTTGTTTCGAAATTGCTTTTCCGACCGTTTGGTCTGAAAACACACTTCAGACATCTTCGCTTGATGGACGCTTCGTCAAAACGGGGCTAAAACAGGCCTCATCACGGTACATTGGGAAAGTGCGGCCGGGACCGCACGACACAGGAGAGCAGCTTTTTCTGAGTTGCGCGAGCGGCTGCACGCGCATTGGTTGCAATTAAGAACAATTCATGAACATATTGCAGCGGCAAGACAGGATTGGTTCTGATGGCAGGTTTAGAAGATATCACCGGTTAATCGGACAAACTTCGTGCGTTCGACCCAATAGGTGGCATTCCGAATTTAGCCGAAAGAGCTGATGCTTGAATTGATCTTTTTGTGTGTGCGCACGTTTTTAAGAGCACTAGAACGAAAAAAGAATTCAAGACATTCCACGGAGCGAATGAATGGCAAGTATCGACAATATCGCCGGCTGGCGGGAAGAATATGAATATCTTGAATATGGTGACGGCACTGATGCTGCGACCGACGATCCCGCTAGAGGCGTTTGGCGTGCCCATAAAAACAAGTTTGTCCATGGAATGCCTCCCAAACCCCCGATTTCCCAGGTTCTGCATCTGGTTGAAGTGATGCTCGGCAACGAGGAAACGAGAAGTGCCATGAAGGAGCTCTCCGATTGGTGGGACCTTTTGGAAAAAAAGGGTCCCTTCGAAGATGACGATCCTGAAATGGCCCTTTTTCCCGATGAGGCCGTCCAGTTGCTGATCGAATTCTGGCAATGGTTCTGTTTCAAGGCGGGATATCCTCATCTTGGCCAGGTTTTCCACCATGTCGCTAGAGAAGTCGCTAATAAGATTCTACAAGGTCGTCTTCCCGGTGTTCACGCACGCGAGACCGAGGAATATCTGCTTCAGAATTTCAGCCTTTTTGTCAGCGCAGATGATGAAGGGGCGTCACAATGAAGAAGCAAAAAGTGATCCTCCTGGACCAGGCTCAAATCGGGAGGATTCTCAAGTCGGGCGGGTTTGCGGCTCTTGATGCCGTCGTCGGGCGCGGCGACAAGTTTCTGCTCGTCGAGCAAGCAATTTGCCCTGAGGTTTCGCTCTAGAACAATTCGTGAACATATTGGTGTTGACAAGCAGGACCGAAACACATGGCAAGTATCAACAACATCGCCGGTTGGCGGGAAGAATATGAATATCTTGAATATGGTGACGACGACACCGACTATGATGCCGGGATCTACGATCCCGTCATGGACGATTGGTTTGCCCATAAAAACAAGTTTGTCCATGGAATGCCTCCCAAACCCCCGATTTCCCAGGTTCTGCATCTGGTTGAAGTGATGCTCGGCAACGAGGAAACGAGAAGTGCCATGAAGGAGCTCTCCGATTGGTGGGACCTTTTGGAAAAAAAGGGTCCCTTCGAAGATGACGATCCTGAAATGGCCCTTTTTCCCGATGAGGCCGTCCAGTTGCTGATCGAATTCTGGCAATGGTTCTGTTTCAAGGCGGGATATCCTCATCTTGGCCAGGTTTTCCACCATGTCGCTAGAGAAGTCGCTAATAAGATTCTACAAGGTCGTCTTCCCGGTGTTCACGCACGCGAGACCGAGGAATATCTGCTTCAGAATTTCAGCCTTTTTGTCAGCGCAGATGATGAAGGGGCGTCACAATGAAGAAGCAAAAAGTGATCCTCCTGGACCAGGCTCAAATCGGGAGGATTCTCAAGTCGGGCGGGTTTGCGGCTCTTGATGCCGTCGTCGGGCGCGGCGACAAGTTTCTGCTCGTCGAGCAAGCAATTTGCCCTGAGGTTGTGCTCTAGAACAATTCGTGAACATATTGGTGTTGACAAGCAGGATCGAAACACATGGCAAGTATCGATAATATCGCCGGTTGGCGGGAAGAATACGAATATTTCCAATACGGTGACGAAAACACCGACACCGACGCCGGGATCTACGATCCCGTCATGGACGATTGGCGTGCCCATAAAAACAAGTTTGTCCATGGAATGCCTCCCAAACCCCCGATTTCCCAGGTTCTGCATCTGGTTGAAGTGATGCTCGGCAACGAGGAAACGAGAAGTGCCATGAAGGAGCTCTCCGATTGGTGGGACCTTTTGGAAAAAAAGGGTCCCTTCGAAGATGACGATCCTGAAATGGCCCTTTTTCCCGATGAGGCCGTCCAGTTGCTGATCGAATTCTGGCAATGGTTCTGTTTCAAGGCGGGATATCCTCATCTTGGCCAGGTTTTCCACCATGTCGCTAGAGAAGTCGCTAATAAGATTCTACAAGGTCGTCTTCCCGGTGTTCACGCACGCGAGACCGAGGAATATCTGCTTCAGAATTTCAGCCTTTTTGTCAGCGCAGATGATGAAGGGGCGTCACAATGAAGAAGCAAAAAGTGATCCTCCTGGACCAGGCTCAAATCGGGAGGATTCTCAAGTCGGGCGGGTTTGCGGCTCTTGATGCCGTCATCGGGCGCGGCGACAAGTTTCTGTTCGCTGCCCAAGCATTTCACGCGGACAAGGATTTGCTAAAGATCCCCGAATCTGAACGGGCGGCTTTCAAGGCGTGGCTTCAAGAGAAAACATATGCCGGCAAAGTCGTCACCGTCGACGACATAGATATAACCTCAAGAAAAGAACAAAAGAGGTACGACCCGGAGGGCCGGGCCGGCAAGCGTGGCACCAACAAGGAACTCTGGGATATGGGTGCCCGGAAATTCATGTTGGAGAACCAGGACATCTATGACTTCGAGGTCATTAGCGCGGACCACGCGTTCCTTGACAACAGGGTTGGAAAACATCATCCGCTGAAGCGCATTCACTTCGAGCGCGTCAGCATGAAAGCCCTCATGAGCTGGTTGGTGGCGCACCCGAATGTTGACCTTACAGAAGCAAACTTCAATTCCATTCGCGAAACTGCTCTCAAGGGTCACTTTGGCGAAAGTCACCACCTTGAAAAGCAGCAGCCGGATGTTCCGGAAAGTTACGAAGCTGCGCTCAAGCTGAAGGACGAAGCTCGGCAAACGAATGTCTTGGAGGATCGTGAAAAGCGCAAAACCAACAGAAAACGGGCTGCAAAAAGAGGCCGGAAGCTGTTCGATCTTGGTGCGCCGATCTTTATTACCGGTGCTGCTGCCTATGCGATGCACGATCTGATTACAAGAGAAGCGGAGGAAAGCGGACTTCCCTATCTGGAGGCTGCTCAATCGCTTGGGATCGAGTTTACGAGGGAACAGCTCAAGAACCTGGCGGCCGAAGCCGGTATCGACCTTGCCATTACCTTCACGCCGATCGGACCGTTGAAGAAAGCCTGGGACGTCCTGGGCAATATCGACGACATCGTGTCGCTGATGCAGCTTTACGGTGAGGCCTATCCGGACGACGAAGTGATCCAGCAGATGGCGGCGCTCGCCGATGATGTGACGGGCTCCACAGCACTGGCTGCCTATGTGGAAGGACGCGATGCCCTGACCGGGGCCGTTGGCGGGGTTCTCGACCGGGTGTTCGGCAGTGCCGAAAGCGAGGAAGAGGCCGCCGAGGCGATCGGCAAGGTGCGCGGTGCGATCCGGACCGGCGGCGAAGAGCTGGACGCAGCGCTGGCCAACGGCGCAGGCACGAACGAACTCACCGATCTGCTGCTGCACCGGGCGGAGGAAAGCGCACCGGCACGGCTGGTGGAACCGGATTTCCGCAATCCGGACCTGTCGCCCGGGCGCGTGCTTGAGGGCGAGGCACCGCTGTCGGATGTCGACCGGTTGCCGGGGTCCGACCCGATCCTGCCGCCCTCGATCTGGCCCGAGGAACGCCTGCATGGGGCGGGGCGGAGCGGCGCGGATGATTTGGCCGCAGCATCGGGCCAGGCCGGATCTGGAGCAACAGGTTCGTTTTCGGGCCGCAAGACATCCTATGACCGGATCAGGCGCTTTGGCGGAAGCCCGGAAGAAGAAGCGCAGGCGCTTGCAGAATACAATGCACAACTGAAGCAGAGCCTCATCTACATGCGGGGCGACGAGGAGGTTGCCAAGGTGACTGCTGCGCGGATCCTGGCGCTTGAATGGGGTCTGACAGCCTTTGCCACCCATGAGGACGGCACGGTGATCAAGTATCCCGTGGAGAAGGTCTACAGCGATCTGGAAGAGGACGGTTTCCGCTATGTGCGCGAGGATGCGGAGCAGGCACTGACAGAACGGGGGATCAGGGCGAAACAGGTCTATGTGATGCCGAACCGGCGAACGGGGAGTGACTGGCTGCAGGGGGGATATGACAAAGACGGTTATGGCCCGCGGATGACGCTGTCCTATGACGATGAGGCGGGTGAGCGGCGTGTGGTGACGGAGAGTTTCCAGGCGAATGTGGACCGGGCCTGGCAGCGCAGCCGCATGACCCATATGGCGCGGCTAAGACAAAAGGCTGAAGAGTTCGGCCTGACACAGCCCAAACAGTCCGAGGCGGAAGCCAAGCCAATGGTCCCCGAATCGCCTGCTGCACCTCAGGGTGTGCCGGCAGCTCCATCAGAGCACCCGGACCCAACAGAAAATTCAGTTGGACAACCTGAAAGAAGTCCTGAATTGCGTCCGATGCCAAGGGTGCAGCCAATGCCTTCCGGCTACGGAGTTGCAGGCACCAAACCTTCACCGGGAGCAAATTCAGGACCCTGATGCCAAGGTTGGTCATGACCTAAATGCCCGGCGGGGGCGCGTTTCGCAAACAGTCGCCCCAATGGGGCGGTTCATGTCTGGAGGGTGTCATTCGAACCTCAAATAGAAAATCAGTGCGGCCTGCAGAAAAGACCTTGCCGCACGCAGAAGCTCTGAAATGGCCGTCTCAGTCGGCACGGAAGAAGGCGTGCGCAGCGTTCTGTGCGCATATCGCAGCCGGGTATTCGGTCGAGAGCTTCCCGGAAGCCGATCGGAAAACCTTGCGTTACTACGCAGAACAATTTCCCGAAGATTTCCCGTCCGCGCAACTGGAAGAAGCGGCGCGGCGTGGATTGCTGGAATGGGAAAAAATTGGCAAGGAGGGCGCGCGGGGGGATCTTGCGAAATTCAACGCCAGCGCCTGGACGTTCAACATGAAGAACAGGGCCGGATGGCGCGACCGTTCGGAAGTTGACACATGGAACGTGCTGAGCAGCCCGGAGGAAGCCTCCCGGATTGAAAAACTCAAGCCACGCAGTTCCGCCGAAATCGCTCTGGGCGTGATGGCGCTGTTAACGAGCGAGGATGCAAAAGGGAATGACGACAACCCTTCAGACCCTGATTGATCACATAGAAACCATGGACGCACCGGAAAGGGTCGCGCTGCAAAAACAACTGGACGAGGCCGGTGTCCTGGACCAGTTCGATGTCTGGCAACCACAGCCGGGACCGCAAACCGAAGGTTATTTTTCAGAAGCCGACCTCACTCTTTACGGCGGCGCAGCAGGTGGCGGAAAGACGGACCTGATTGCCGGTCTGGCCTTGTTCGCACATCACAAGGCGGCGATCTACCGGCAGTCACTGAAGTCGCTGAAAGGCCTGATCGAGCGCATGAATACCTTGATGCGCTCCGCCGGGCTCGGGAAAATCGCGGGTAATCCGCCACGCTGGACCGGGCCTGATGAGCGGATGATCGAATTCGGTCATCTCGGGCTCCCCGGTTCAGAAGAAGACTGGCAGGGGCGGGACCATGATCTCAAGGCTTTCGACGAAGGTGCGCAGATGGATCCGCGCAAGATCCTGTTCGTGCTCGGATGGCTCCGAACGACCCGGAAGGACCAGCGGTGCCGCGGTCTGATCGCGACCAATCCGCCACTTGGTGGCCAGGGTGACTTTCTGAACGAGTGGTTCGCGCCCTGGCTGGATCCACTCCACCCGCTTTACGGCATCGTGATGCACGGAGAATTGCTCTGGGCCGTCTTTGTCGACGATGGCGACAGCGTGCGCACCGTGTGGGTTGACGGACCCGGCCCGGTGGAAGTGGAGGGCGAGGTCAGGACCCCAAAGAGCCGAACCTTCATACCGGCGAGACGCCGGGACAATGCCTATCTCGGACAGGACTACGACGCGCAACTGGACCAGATGCCGGAGCCGATGCGAACGGCCCTGAAGACGGGTGACTTCCAGGCCGCGCGGCAGGACCACGACTGGCAGGTGATCCCTTCGGAGTGGATCGAATTGGCCTTTCAACGCCATGACGACGGCGTCGATGCGGACAAGAAGATGGATGTTCTGGCCGTCGACGTGGCCCAGGGCGGCAAGGACAAGACCGTGCTTCAGCCATTGCGCGGCCGGCGCTTCGACGAGAGCATAGTCCGCAAGGGCACCGATACGCGAGATGGAGCCGACGTTGGGGCTCTTATCATCAAGGAGCGCAGGGACAATGCGCTGATCGTTGTTGATTGCACCGGCGGCTGGGGTGGGGACACGGTCGGTTTTCTTACCAGGGAAAACAGCATTGCGGTTGAAAAATGCGTGTTCTCGGCACAATCGGGTGAAGTTGCCAGAGACAGCCGGATTCCGTTCTACAATCTGCGCGCCCAGCTCTACTGGCGGCTGCGCGAGGCGCTGCATCCCAAAAGCGGATCGGGACTTGCCATCAAACGCTCGGCAACGGTGAAAGCGCAGTTGACGGCTCAACGCTGGAAGCTGAAGGGCGGCAAGATCCTGATCGAGAGCAAGGAAGACATCAAGAACCGCCTCGGGTCGTCACCTGATGAGGCGGACGCAATTGTTGAGGCACTTGGATGGAAAGACAAAGCGGAGATCGCACGGGTTCTGAAGTCGGAGCAACGGACTGGCGCAGCTCCCCTGGACGACCCGCTCGGAGGGTTCTGACCCGGAAACTTACCGTTCGTGACGCGAGCTTCATTGCGGCGAACATGCGTGAAGAAGATCGCCGGGAGATTGTTTGCCTGTGGAAGAACTGGGACACGCGAGCGCTTGGGATTTGTGCATTGGAAACGGCGGTTCCCGGCATGGTCTGGTCCGTCTGGTACGACGGGCAGCCGGCAGCGGCATACGGGTTCAGCCAGGCATCTGCCTTCGACCCGGACCACTGGCAAGCCTGGGCCTTCGGAACCGACCGGTTCAGGCGCTGCGTTCCGCTGATCACCCGTCACCTGACCCGGCTGAGGCCCTTGATCGAACAGGACTGCCGCCGTCTGCAGGTGATTGCTCATTGCGAGCATGATATCGCCCATCGGTGGATCGAGTCGTTTGGCGGCCAAAAGGAGGGGCTACTGCGTTCTTACGGTCGGGGCGGGGAGGACTATTTCGTCTATGCGTGGATACGCAACATAGTGGCTCCGTGTCATGCCAGTGACCGCGAGCACAGCGCTTGAGCCGGACGATCACCAAGATTAGGGTGCGAAACCGTTTTTCATGACGGCATATTTTAGATATTCGATTGTCCTGGAGTTCTGCAATGTCTTTGATGCTTGGTGCAATGACGCCCGCCATTTCCGGAAACATAACCCAACTGAAAGCGATCATTCTGGCAGATTTCCGCCGCACCGAGACCAATATCGGCTACCACGCGGGCAGACTGACACAAGGTTACAAATTGTTGTTGCTGAAGCGATTGCCCGAACCGAAGGACTTCGAGCTTCATGGCAATACAATGCGCTCCGGCGGGAAATTCGGCCTGCCCGGATCCACGGACGCCGAAGATGCCGGTCGCGGTTCGGTGCATGACAGCATTCTTGGTCAACGCGGGCAGGACGGGTATCGGGATTTTCAGGAATTGGCCCTGGATTTTACAGCGGTTTCCGGATCTGATCGTCTGGTGAAAATATTGCCGACAACGCGTCACGACAGTGCGATGAGCCCTTCCGACCAATACCCCATGGGAGGTGGTTTTCTGCAGTGGGATCTGAAAAAGCCCGGCCTTCCATTTCTCTTTGCAGCCGAGTTCATGAGTAACGGCAACGTTCGGACCAAGGACCACACCTACCAGATCAATTCCGGAAATTTTCTCAAGGATTATCCGGAACGGGAGAAGCTCCAGAAGTTCCTGCGACAGGTGTGAGCCCGACAGTGTTGAGCGCGATCCGTATGCCTTGTTCCCGTTCACTGAATTGAATTGACCCGAGAAGAGAGTTTCCCGTGCGCAAGGAATTTGTCCGAAGCCGAGAAATGCGTTTACGATCGGAATTGAAATTGCCTCTGCCACGAGGATGGGGGGGTCGTTTCGACCTTCGGAAGCTGCAAGACTATGGAAATGATCGATACAGCCACCATGATTGCCTATGTGACCATCGTTCTCGGGTTCGTGTTCATACCCGGTCCGGCGACGTTGCTTACAGTCGCGCGGGCGACGAGTTCGGGCACGCGGGCCGGAATTGCGACAGGGGCGGGGATTGCCGCCGGTGATGTGGTGCACACCTTCATGGCGATCATCGGCGTTTCGGCGGTTATCGCAACATCGGCGCTTCTGTTCAGTGTCATCAAATATGCAGGTGCCGCCTATCTGATTTATCTCGGGATCATCGCGATCATCGACAAAACGCCCCTGGACCTTGCACGGGGCAGCAAGCCGATTTCGGCACGCAAGGCCTTCAACCAGGCGATTGTCGCAGAGGTGCTGAACCCGAAAACTGCGTTGTTTTTCCTCGCCTTCCTGCCGCAGTTCGTGAAACCGGAAAACGGGTCGGTGATGCTTCAGCTGACCGTTCTGGGTGTGATCTTCGTGTTTCTGGGCCTGTTCAGTACCGTGGTCTTTGCCGTTGGAGCCGGAAAACTCGGCAGTTTCCTGAAGAAGCATCCCGCGGTCGTGAAATGGCAGGGCAAGGTCGTCGGCGGCATTTATTGTGCGCTCGGCGCCCGGCTTGCCCTGCAGGAACGGTGATACAGCTTGCCTGTTGATTGCCTGAGTGGCCGGCAAGGGCAATCATGATGCACGCAAACGAGATTTACTCTGATGAAACCACTGCACGGCGGCTGATCGATCTTCAGTTTCCCGAACTCGGGGGGATGACGGTTCGCCGGCTGTCGTCATCAGGTACGGACAATGCACTCTACCGTGTCGGCGGCCAGTATGTGATGCGGTTGCCAAGGCGGCCGGAAGCCGTGCCGCTCCTTGAAAAGGAGGTGACCTGGCTGCCGCGCTTCACCGGACTTCCGCTGGAGATTCCGGAACTTTTTCGCAAAGGCCGAGCGAGCGTTGCATTCGGACATGAATTTGCGGTTTTCCGCTGGCTGCCCGGCGAAGAGGCAACAGCTGATGCGCTAGAAAGTGCCGAACAGGCGGCACTGGACCTGGCAGGGTTTCTAGAAGCATTACGGGAAACAGACCCTTCCGGAGCGCCTGTGACAGGGACATGCAATCATCAAAGAGGTGTTGCCCTGGTACTTCTGGATAAAAACACCCGCAAGTCAATCGACATTCTGGCTGACGAAGTGGACAGGGCTGCTGCCGTATCCTTGTGGGAAGATGCATGTCGCATTCCATTCGATGGGTCTGGAAACTGGCTGCACGGGGATCTGAAGCCGGACAACCTTCTGGCACGGAATGGTAGACTTTGTGCCGTGATCGATTGGGGACTTTGTGCGGTCGGAGACCCTGCTGCCGATTATGCCGCCGCGTGGTCGTGGGTTGTGCCTGAGGCCAGGTGTGCGTTCCGAGAGACGTTGATGATCTCCGATCAGGTCTGGCTGCGCGCCAGGGGATGGGCGCTTTACGGCGCCGTGATCGCGCTCAGCTATTATCGTGGCGGGAAAAATGAACCGCTGTGCCGGCAAAGTCGCCAAACGTTGCGCCGGCTGGGGCTCATGCAGGCATCGGTCTGAGCCTGAGTGATATCGCGGCTCAAAAAGTATCCGTTGCCGTGTCGAGCAGGATGTAAATACCAGCGACAATCATCACAAAGGGCGAGAGTTTTGCGAAGAAGGCTTGGACCTTCAGGTTTCGGCCCAGACTTTTGGCAAGCAGCGTTCCTGCAATGACAAGCCCTGCAACAGCGACAAAGGCTCCGAGCAGAACGTGCCTGTCGAATACCGAGGCAGTATCAGCAAAAAAGGCGGCCATCATGACGAACGTGTCGGCGCTGAGCGCGAGGAAAATCACCATCGCGCTGAACACGGAGTGTGCGGGTTTCGATGTCCTGGCATCGACACTGGTGCGGGACATGTTTTTCCAGACTTCCCATAGGCCGAGCGAGAGGGGGATCACTCCGAGATAGCCAAGTGCATGGGGTGTCACGACCGTGACGCCCACACCGGTGACGTAGGCCCCGCAGACAACAATTGCCTGCGCAATCAGGAAACCGGTCAGTGCCTGGCGATACCTGCCGGAGGTTGCTATTGCAAAGAAGGCAAAGAGGCCGTCGATATTGGTGAGCGCATAGGCAAGCGCGATGGAAAGAGCAAAAATCATTGCTGCATGCTGTAGGGGGAGCAGCGAGGAAAGACAATCGAATTTCGGTTCCAAGCTCACCGGATTCGCGGATCTTTCCGGGTGTGTGTGAAGACGCGCAGAAACGCTGCCCGGCGCGCTCAATCGAAATAGTCTGCAGGTCTCTGATTTCACTTATGCTTTCTGAAAAATTCGTCTGAAATGGTGTTTCAGACATCTTCGTCTGATGGACGCTTCGTCAAAACAAGGCTAAAACAGGCCTCATCACGGTACATTGGGAAAGTGCGGCCAGGATCGCACGACACAGGAGAACAGCTATTTCCGAGCTGCACGGGCAACTGCGCGCGCACTGGCTGTATTTTGGAACAATTCATGAACATATTGCTGCGACAAAACAGGAATGGTTTTGATGGCAGATACTGAAGATATCACCGGCTGGCGGGAAGAGCTGGAAGTCTTTGAGGAAAGCGAAGAAGGCAAAGCCTATTTCCGGCAACATCTGAACGACCGGGAAACCGACCTTTCGTTCGACGTTGTATTGGAACTCGCCGATTTGATGCTGAAACACAAGGAGCTTCGAGACGCGGTCAGGCAGAGAACGGAGTTTCGGGCTTTCCTGAAAACCCGCCCGGATCTGACCAACGACGATGACGAATTCTGGGAAAAGAACCCGCTGGAGGCGTCTGAAACGCTTGCAGAATTTATGGCCTGGTATGGGTCGAAGACACGTGTTCCCTTTCGAGGTTTTCCGCTCTCCAAGGACACAAAGGAGAACCGGCGAACGGGGAGTGACTGGCTGCAGGGGGGATATGACGAAGACGGTTATGGCCCACGGATGACGCTTTCCTATGACGATGAGGCGGGTGAGCGGCGCGTGGTGACGGAGAGTTTCCAGGCGAATGTGGACCGGGCCTGGCAGCGCAGCCGCATGACCCATATGGCGCGGCTATGGAAAAAGGCTGAAGAGTTCGGACTGACACAACCCAAACAGTCCGAGGCGGAAGCCAAGCCAATGGTCCCCGAAGCAGATCCAAATCCAACCAATATTCCGGTGTCGCAAGCAAAGCCCGCACCTGGAATCCACGTGCGCGACACGCAGACACCCGAGGCCTGATCGCCTATTTTCCGCCGACGGTGTTTGGTGAAGAGTGGGATCGTCTTTCGATATTTCCCGCCTGCGGCAGGGACATGCAAGGCGGCAACCATCTGCAGCAGTCAATTCCCTAACAGATCTTGTCAAAACAGAGCGAGGTAAACCTCATGTGTTTTTTTGGCGGCTCCAAGCAGCCGGACCCTGAACCGACTCCACCACCACCGCGGCAACCCGATCCGCAGAGGCAGGCGAAAAACCTCCAGGAAACGAACCGACGACGCCGAGCAGCGGCCTATGGCACGCGGGCGACCACCCATACCAGCCCGCTGGGAGTTTCCGACTTTGGCAGTGCCTCCCGGTCGAGTGTCACTCTATTGGGGCGGGCATGATCCAGATGGGAATAGTCGATGATTTGAAACAGGAGTTGCAGAGCGCGAAGTCCGAACGCCATTGGTACGAAAACGACTGGCAGGACTATGTGACCTATACGGCTCCGGATATGGAGCGTGCCTTCAACAGGCCGGGCGGTATTGTCGTGACTGACGGCATGAGCGTGTTCCACCGTTCCGCTGCGCGCGAACGTTCGCGCAAGCTTTACGACCCGACTGCCGTCTGGTTGCTGGACCGGCTGGCTTCAGGCGTCGGTTCACTGACCATGCCGGAAGGATTCAACTGGCACGGCGTTGGCTTCGGCGATCCGTTTTCACCGCCACCCGGACAGGAAGACGAGGAGTTCTTTGAACTTGTGCGCGACCACCTGTTTCGGGTGCGTTATGCAGGCAGGTCGGGATTTGCGCTTGCCAATCGGTCCCGGCTGCTGTCGACAGTGAAACTGGGGACGGGAGTTCTGTTCCCTATCGAGAATGAAACGAACCTGGCCGATATCCGCACACCGATCCACTATCGCTACGTGCCGCTCTACGAGATCTTTCTGGTGGTGGATGCGCAAGGCAATGACTGCGGCTTCTTTCGTGTGCGCACGCTGAAGGCCTGGCAGGCGGTCAAGGAATATGACGGCAATGTTTCCCAGAAGGTGAAAGACGACGCGGAGGATCCAAAGCGCAAATCGTCCGAATACCGTTTTGTCCATGCCTGTTTCCTGCGTGAAGGCGGCTTCGAGGAGGCTGCCGACATCAGAAAATCGCGATACGAAAGCATCCACTTCGAAGAAGAGAGCGGGCATGCCTGCCGCCGTGGCGGGTATTTTGAATATCCACTGGTGATCAGTCGTTGGGACCGGGACGGCCTGTCGCCCTATGGCTCACCGCCGCAGGCCAAGCTGATGAGCGACATCAAGAGCCTGCAAAGCCTGGCCCGGGACGGGCTGATCGCAAGTTCACAGGCCGTGCGGCCGCCAATCGCGACCCATCGCCAGGAGAGGCAGCTGGACCTCAATCCGGGCCGGACGAACCCGGGTCTGATCGACGAGCAGGGCCGGCCACTGTTCCGGCCAATGCTGGAAACAGTCAACCCGGGCGCGGCAGATGCCCAGATCGAGAACATACGCGAAAAACTGCGTGTCGGTCTCTATGGTGATCTGTGGCAGACACTTCTGGAGGGCAATGGACGCACCGCGACAGAGGTCAACATTCGCCGAAAGGAAATGGCCGACATGATCGGCCCCTTCTCGACCAACATCATGTCCGGCAATGAAGTGCTTTTCGAACGCGAAGTCGGCATTCTCGGTCGCCGTGGTGCCTTTGCGCCGGGCTCGCCCCTGGTGCCGCCGAAAAGCGTTCTTGAAAGTGACGTCACCCTGACCTCCACCGCGCCAATCGACCAGATGCGCGAGGCGGGGCATTTCGAGGCGATCATGGGCTTTCAGGAATATCTGGGTATTGCCGCGCAGGCCGACCCTGCGATCGCCGACCTTCACGACCGGGTGGAGGAATATGACCTGACCCGGCGTTCGCTCGGCCTGCCGGCCAAGCTGAAACGGCGGCCGGAAGAAGTGGAAGCGCTGCGGCAGAAACGCACCGAGGAAGCTGCGCAACAGCAGCAGCTTGCCACCGGCGAAAGTCTTGCGAAGATGGCCAAGGACGGCGCGCCTCTGCTGAAAACCCTGGGCGAAGAAGAGGGAGGGCTCGATGGTCTGGCACTCCCTTAAACGGATCGCGCGACGTGAAAACAGAGCGGACGCAATCGAACGGGCCTATCGGTCCGTTTTTTTGTGTCCCGAGGGTGAATCGGTGCTGGCGGACCTTGCGGCCGAATGCGGGATCTACCAGGCGGCACCGGCGGAACTTTCGCAACGCGAAAGCGGCTATCTGGACGGCCGAAAGGCGCTGTACGCGCGCATTCTCAGCATGATCAGGATTTCTCCGGAAGAACACGCGGCCCTGCAGGAAGCCGCGCGTCTTGAAACCCTGCCTGATCTCGGACCCGACGAGGATTTATGATGGAAGACTATTCCGACAATATCGCTAATGACACATTCGAGCCAGTTGGAGATAACGCGACAGGACCGCTTGAGATGGAGACCGGTTTTCTGTCCGGGCTCAGCGAAGAGCATCGGAGCTTCGCTGCTGAAAACGGCTGGAGCGACGCGGCGAGTGTGTTTGACGGTTTCAAGGCACTGCAAGGCGAGCTGATGGGGTCCGTTCAGGTGCCGGGAAGCGAAGCAAGCGATCAAGAGCGATCGGAGTTTTACTCTGAAATCTCCAAAAGCTGGACGCCGAAGGAAGGGTATCGGTTCTCCATGCCCGAGAACCTGCCGGAGAGTTTCCCCTACGATCAGGCCTTTGCCCGGGAGGCGGGCGGCTGGTTCGAAGAGGCAGGTCTTCACCCGGAAGCGGCGCAGAAACTGCACGACAGGTGGGTCGGCAAGATGGCGGAGCAATTTACCGCGCATGAAGCGGCGGCAACCGGCGCAACCCTTTCTCAGGAAAAGGCGGCCGAAAGCGCCCATCAGGATCTGGTACGGGATTTCGGACCACCTGAAAGCGACGGTTACCAGAACGCTGTTGCCCGCGCCGACCGGGCGCTGACGGGTCTGAAGTCCGCCGGAATAGACCTGACAGACTGGTTTGCGGAAAAGGGCGCGCTTTCAAGGGCCGACAAGAGCGGATTGCAGCAGGTTGTCGATCCGGTTGCGGTGAAGCTGCTGACCTTCATCCATGACAGCGCCTTCGCGGAAGACGGACTGTCCGGCCTCGCCGAAGGGACCGGTGGTGCCAATCCGTTCGACCGGGACAGTCTTGATCTGAAGCAGCAGTCAGATCTTCTGGACCGCAATCCGGCGCGCGCCCGGCAGATGATCCTGGCCGCAGGACGGGACCCGAAGATGTTCCGGGTTTGAGTGATTTCCCTGTTGCACCGAAGTTTTTGAACTTTCACTCACATCTAGGGATAAGCCAGGGGGCTTTGTCCAGCGTTTCCGACGAGTTCCAAAATGCCAAATTACCGGTCTCGTCGACTTTCGCATGTATTGAATAAACGCTTACAGGCGTGTCGTCGGTCCATTTTTCCAGGCATTCATACTCTATGCCCTCTTTTCTTTGGCAAAACGCGCGATGATATGCACGATTTATCATGAGAACGTCTTCGAAAAGCGTAAATGTGTAAGGAACAAGCTCGTCCGGGCAGAAGTAAGATTGCGAAAACGCCGGACTTGCCGAAGTAAATCCTAAAAAGAAAAGGATAAATTTTTTCATGTCAGCTCATGTAAACGAATTCTCAAGGCGGGTCTATATTGCTGCACGCAATTTTGGATTGCAAGATCCGCAGGCGCGGCTTGCGGCGGCCCAAGCTTCGCTGGAGACGTTGTACGGCCAGTCTGTCAAAGGGAACAACTATTTCGGCATTAAGGCGAGATCTTCCTGGAAAGGCGATGTTCAGAGTTTCCAAACCTGGGAAGAAATCGGTGGCAAGCGCGTCAATAAGACTGATCGATTTCGAAAATACGACAGTATTGACGACAGTCTTGCGGATTGGGTGGAGACTGTGTCAACCCGTTGGCCTGAAGCGATGTCGGCGCGAACATTCGCTGATGCTGCGGAAGGTTTGCGATATGGGAAACCTGGTGGATACGCGACGGATAGGAAATACGGTCAGAAGCTAGCCTATATCGAGCGACGCATCGGCGAACAGTATTCTCCTCCCTCTGATGCCCTCCTGCGCTTCAAGGAAGACACAGAAAACAGCGCGTTACTTCAAGACATTCTTTCCGGAAATCAAAAACCAACTGGAACATCTTCGATTTTTGATACCCATCTAATGGGATTACTCAATGTCGAGGCAACTCCCGTGCCGCTTCGGAAGCCAGGCCATAGATCCCATCGGAATGAGGTTAGTGTTAGCGCCAACGACGACAGTGGAAATAACCCGCGCCCTCCCAGGGGCAAGCCCGAATTTGGGGGCGCGCAAAATCACATGGGCAACGTTGCCTTTCCAGTCCGTGCTAAACCACGTTCTAAACCAGAGAGGGTTGTGCCCACTCGCAAACCGTCGGGTCCTCGAGAACAGGGCCGAACCGGCAGGTCCGGCGGACTTAATCCGTTTGATCTGGACGGGACTGATCTCGATCGGCAAGCGCAGCTCATAAAAGAAAACCCCATCCAGGCCAGGCAGTTAATTCTGGCTGCCGGCAGAGATCCGAAACTCTTTGGATTTGCGTGAAAGCAGTCGTCGGTCAAAATCGACTTGTTCGTCCGTTCACAGCAGAATTGTTCAAACACTGCGAGACGACCCAAAACACAAGGTAATCAATTTTTGGTTGTGCTTTCTGAATGCGCGTGAGAACATACAGGGAACGGTATTGGAATGTTGAATTGAGGAACCATGACGAAAAAGTCGACGATTACAGGCTGCCTTGCTCTGGCACTGTTGTCGAGCGTTGCGACAGGCGTTCAAGGTAAAGAAGACTACGACCGGACGCATTGTCCGAAAGAAAATGAGTGGGCTTCTACGATTGATCCGGAAAACAGACCTTTTTTTCTGGAGTTTTCAAAAACTGCAATTTGGGCCCATGGCCCGGATGTGACCTCAAACGAAGGCGTAGGTGAGATCGATCGACTTTTTTCGTTCCTCACACATGCCTATCACGACATACCAGAATACAGGAACGAGATTTCCAGTCTGTTTGAGTTAATGAGCAAAGAACCCGGGCCACGAGAGCGTTTCGGCGAGACCGCATTGCTTGAAATTGCGCAGTGCATGGGGGGAGGCCTGCAGGTTGATTGCGCTCAGATGGCAATCGAAAAAGGCTACGTGAAACCGCTTGAAGACCTCATCAACGAGCCAAGCTTCAACGAAACACTTCAATTCCTTAAAGAAGCCTGCCGGGAAAACAAGGACGAGATCAAGTGAGTGAAAAGAGGCACGAAAACCAGCACCTTAGCCTCGCAGAAAACCAACCCGAAACAAGACCGATCTCAGAACCAGAAGTGTTGTTCCAACCAATCCCTTTGACTTGGGACGGCCAGATTTGCAGCTGCAGTCGGAGCTTCTGGACCGCAATCCGGCGCGCGCCCGGCAGCTGATCCTGGCGGCCGGGCGGGATCCGGAGCTCTTTGGGTTCAGATAGCGCTTATTGCTCTATCGATTGCTTTGGGCATCGATCCCGGATCTATGGAGCGGGGGCGACTTGGAACCTGTCCCGGGTGCCAAATGAACCAGGGTGATTTCGGGTGGAACGCCAAAGCGTACCGGCATGATGGAACAGCCAAGGCCGCCTGAAACGATCATATGCTTCTGAGCCTGGGTCCCTGTTTGACCCGGGGAACCGGACGCGTCGAATGTGATGTGACCGTAATTGTGCCTTTTTCCGAGCGTGGTTCCGCTGACAGGCTGGTACCCGAAAAAGTTGATTTGTCCGCCATGTGTGTGCCCGCAAACAGTGAGGCTGACGCTTTCCGGTACTTTTCGAAAGATCTTGGGTTCGTGCGCCATGAGCAAGACGGGCGACTGATCGCTTACCTGCGCCAGCGTGCCTTCCAGATCTTCCTTGCCTTGCCAGCGCTTTCGCCCGGCTTTCCTGTTCGGAACAAGCGCAAGCTGATCGTCGAGCCCGGCGAGCCAGAATGCGTGTCTGCCTTTTCGGATCTTTACGGCGCGGTTCTGATAAAGGGAGATCCCGGCATCCAATAGCGCCCTGCCGGCGATGGGTGGCCCTTTTCCGGTGAGCTGTGCTGTGCGGTCCTCCCACCAGTCATGATTGCCAAGAACTGCGTGGATGCCGAGCGGAGCATTGAAACCGGTGAGGACGCGGGCCCAATCCTTTGACGGGATCGAGCCGGTTCGAAATCTGTGACCAGCGACATAGTCGCCCAGCATAAGCACAATATCCGGTTTGAGGGCGTTGGTGCGTTCAACAATAAACTGCAGCCGCTCCAGTCCCATCCAGGGATCACAGACATGAGGATCCGCGATGAGCGCCGCTTTGAGTTCCAGATCTTCCGGCCAGCGAGGCGGTGTGAGCGCATAGCGCTTCACATGCAATCGGAAGGGTTCAACCCCGACCGCATAGGCCGGCAGGCTGGCTGCGCCAAGAATGGTGGCTCCGAGACCCCGGATGAAATTTCGTCTCGTAATCATCAGCGATAAGCGCTCCTCAGACTGGGCAACGCGCGTTGGTTACCGGCAATCAAAGCGAGTTTTTTTGCAGAAACCTTGCAGAAATTTTTTGTTTTGCGCGGAAATCGCGCCGTCCTGAGGCAGAGGCAGAGGCAGAGGCAGAGGCAGAGGCAGAGGCAGAGGCAGAGGCAGGAGGCAGAGGCAGAGGCAGAGGCAGAGGCAGAGGCAGAGGCAGAGGCAGAGGCAGCGCTGTCCTGGACACGCTGATCTTCTGAATACGGTTACAGACCGATAGGGCGCGATGTTCCGAGCCCTTGCGAATTCCGCCTGTTGGCCGTCTGGCGCTCGGGCGGCTGCCGCGGCCCGCGTCGCGGCACTCTCATTCGGACAATCAGGTCCGTGTTTCCGGCGTGAGATCGCCGGATGTTTATCCAAAAATCGAAGACAGGATAGTCAATGACGTCACAGATTTCTGACATCGTGCAGCCGCGTGTTTTCACGCCTTACATGGCCGAAAACAAGCCCGCCAAGCTGGTCATGCTGGAAAAGTCCGGGATTCTTGCAGCGCCCGCGCCCGACATTGCCAAACGATTCAAGGCAGGCGGGAGCCAGATCGAGGTGCCCTACTGGGAGGACCTTGACGACACCGAACCGACGGTGATCGACGACAGTGACAACAAGATCGCCGTGAGCAAGATCACCGCCAGCGACATGAAGGCCTACAAGCACCGCCTGGCGAAAAAGTACGGAGCAAAGACGGTTGCAAGCTATGCTGCGACTGGCCGGGGGGACAGTGCGATGAACCGGGTTGCTGAACGCATCAGCGCCTACTGGGGGCGACGCAAGGAGGAACGCATCATCGCAACAGCCGAAGGTGTGATTGCCGACAATGTTGCAAATGACGGCGGTGACATGGTCTATTCCGTCTACTCGGACACGGCATCACCCACCGCAGGCAACCGCATCAGCTACCAGGCAATCAACCGGGCGCGCCTGACCATGGGGGAGAATCTAGACGATTTGCGTGTCATCGCCATGCACAGCTTTGTCTACGGCACATTGCTGGATGACGAGAAGATCGAATTCAAGAAGCCTTCCGAAGCCCCGTTCGAAGTGCCTTACTATGCCGGCATGATGGTCATGCATTCAGAAATGATGCCGGTTTCTGCCGGCACCAATTCCGATGAGTATTCTTGCTTCCTGTTTGCTCCCGGCGCGTTCATGCATATCGACGAGGTTCCGAACCGTGAAACGATCTATGGCAACGAGGGCACCGAAATCACTCGCGACCCGGATATCGGTGACGGTGGCGGGGCCGATTACCTGACTACACGCCGTTTCGAGATGATCCATCCGGCGGGCATGGATTTCACCGGTACGTCGCTTGCAAAAACGCAAGGAGCGACATTGGCGGAACTGCGCAATGTGGCCAACTGGAACCGCAAATATGCGCGCAAGAATGTGAAACTGGCCTGCCTGAAGGTGAATATCTAGACGGGCTTTGTGAAACAGCTCCTCTCCAATGTGGAGAGGAGCCTTTCATTTGTCGCAACGCTCAATCCATTTTTTGTTTAACTCATTGAAATTGATTAATTTTCTGATGTTTCCTGTCTGAGTTGGTTGTTCAGACATTTTCGTCTGATGGACGCTTCGTCAAAACGGGGCTAAAACAGGCTTTATCACGGTAGATTGGGAAAGTGCGGCCAGGATCGCACGACACAGGAGAGCAGCTTTTTCTGAGCTGTGCGCACGGTTACGCGCGCATTGGTTGCAATTAAGAACAATTCGTGAACATATTGCGGCGGCAAAAACAGGAATGGTTCTGATGGCAGATTTTGAAGATATCACCGGCTGGCGGGAAGAGCTGGAGGCGTTTAGGGAAACCGAAGAGGGACGGACGTTTTTTAGCGATGGCAGAAAGAACTATTCCAAGCTGACTTTTGAGCAGGAGGTGCGTTATGCGGAGGAACTCTTCCGGCATGAAGAGATCCATGAAGCTCTGAAAAAATCAGCCAAATTCGTCAAATTTCTGGATGACAATCCCGACTTCGGTCAGGACGACGAGGGCTTTTGGGATTTGTGTCCGGTCGAGGATAACCGGAAGGTTGAAGCCTTCAAGCGCTGGTATGCCATGAAGCGGAACATTGCTCTGGGCCCGTCGACTTTTAGCGCAGGCGATAGGTTGGCCATCGACGTGGTGAATGGGGACCTTGCCTCGCTGCGCTCTCCGGAAGCAGAAAAGTTCGTCAAGGAGGATTTCTCCTGGATTGTCGCCTTTCCGCAGGAGACACAATAATGGACAAAGTGATCATCATCGATGCAGCGCAAATCCTCACGATCATGCGGCGGTCAGGCGTGGATGGCCTGTCCGCGCTTCTTGGGCGAGGTGACTACTTCTTTTTCAGCGACGATTTTACCTTGTGTGTTGGGACTTGAAGTTCAGAACAATTCATGAACATTTTTGCGTAGGAAATACGGAACAGAGCTATGGCAGATTTTGACGATATCACCGGCTGGCGGGAAGAGCTGGAAGCGTTTGAAAAGACTGAAAAGGGCCGAACGTTCTTTAGCGATGGCAGGAAGAACTATTCCAAGCTAACTTTCGAGCAGGAGGTGCGTTATGCGGAGGAACTGTTCCGGCATGAAGAAATCCACGAAGCTCTGAAAAAGTCGGCAAGGTTCGTCAAGTATCTAGATGACAACCCCGACTTCGGTCAGGACGACGAGGGTTTTTGGGATTTGTGTCCGGTTGAAGACAGTAAAAAAATTGCTGCTTTCAGACGTTGGTATGCCATGAAACTGAACATTGCACTGGGTCCCTCAACTTTCAGCGCTGGTAAATCACTGGCCAATGACGTTGCGAATGGAGCCCTTGCCTCGCTGCGCTCTCCGGAAGCAGAAAAGCTTGTAAGAGACGAGTATTCTTGGATAGTCGCCTTTCCGCAGGAGATGCGATAATGGACAAGGTCATTATAATCGACGCATCGCAAATCCTCACGATCATGCGGCGATCAGGCGTGGATGGCCTGTCCGCGCTGCTTGGCAGGGGTGATTACTTCTTTTTCAGCGACGATTTCACCTTGTGTGTTGGGACTTGAAGTTCAGAACAATTCATGAACATTTTTGCGTAGGAAATACGGAACAGAGCTATGGCAGATTTTGAAGATATCACCGGTTGGCAGGAGGAACTGGAGGCGTTTGAGGAAAGCGAAGAAGGCAAAGCCTATTTTCGGCAACATCTGTATGACAGCGAAAGGCGACTTCCATTCGACGTTATTCTGGAACTCGCTGGACTGATGCTGAAGCATGAGGAGATTCGGGACGCGGTTAAGCAAGAAGTTGAGTTTCGGGCTTTTCTGAAGACCCGTCCGGACCTGACAAATGAGGACGATGAATTCTGGGAAAAGAACCCACTGGATGCGTCTGAAACTCTTGCAGAATTTATGGCTTGGTATGGGTCGAAGACACGTGTTCCTTTTCGAGGTTTTCCGCTCTCAAAGGCAGAGGAACTGGCGATCGCCGTTGTCGCGGGCGATTTGGTATCACTCGACTATGTGGAAGCAAAGGCTTTCGCGGAAAAGACCTTCTACCCACATTTCATCTACCGGGAGGAGGGTGAATGACGCAGAAGGTGATCATCCTTGATGTTGCCAAGATCGACATCATCGTCAATCAAACGGGGGTGGCCGGCCTCGACGCGATTGTCCGGCGCGGCGATCTTTTCGTGTTTGGCGACGATGCCCGCACGGAACTTAGAAACGGCGCCTGGTACAAAAAACAGGAAAATGCTGACCTCTTCGAAGCCTGGTATGAGCAGCAAGACAAGGCTCGCCGTATCGTCGAACCTGAACGGCTGACCAGAGCCGACCGGAAAAAATACGATCCGAACAACAAACGATTGACGGAAAAGGGTGGCCATGAGCTCTGGGACATGAGCGCCCGCAAGTTCATGGCTGAGAACCCGCACTATGATTTCGAGGTTATTTCCAGCGACAAGGATTTCTATAAAAACGAAATCCGTGGCACGCGCGATCCGGATACGGGAAAGCGTCGGAAGATCGTCAACACGCCATTCAGCTACACGTCGTTGAAAAAGCTTATAGGGGAACTGGTTGTCGATCCTGATCTCGATTTGTCAAAAGAACAATTCGTGAACATTGAAGAATACTGGCACGGCGACAGATACGGTTCCTGGCAGGGAATGAAGCAGGGCTCTCTGTACTTTCCCCCAGCCTATGAAGAGGCGTTGCGACAACGGGCGTTTCGCTCAAAAGCGCGCGGAGAAAACTTTGGCCTCAGCAGTCAAGCCGACGCGCGCCTTGGTGTTGCACCGGTTGACCAGGGATCTGCTGTGCCCCTGTCTCCGTCCGGCGCACCGTTCGAGGGTCAGCTCGACGGTCTGACGGAAGGCCAGAGCGGCGGCGAGATTGGTGGCCCGATTGGGGAGCGGATCGATCCAGAGGCCGGTCTCAGCGGCAAGGCGAGCGGGTCGCTTCAGAAAGAGCCGAAGATCGGCCATCGGTTCATGACCATGCTGCGCAGAGGCGCACCGGTGGTCCTGCTCGGTCTGGCGATCCCGCCGGTGTTCTCGATGGTCAAGGCGCGCGCTGAAGAGCGGAACATTCCGTTTGATCAGGCAGCGCGCGAACTGGGTCTGGAGTTCGGCGAGGAAGAACTGAAGGACCTGGCGGCGGAAGCCGGTATCGACCTTGCCATTACCTTCACGCCAATCGGACCGTTGAAGAAAGCCTGGGACGTCCTGGGCAATATCGACGATGTCGTGTCGCTAATGCAGCTTTACGGTGAGGCCTATCCGGACAACGAAGTGATCCAGCAGATGGCAGGGCTTGCCGACGATGTCGCGGACTCAGCCGCGCTTGCCGCCTATGTGGAAGGACGCGATGCGCTGACCGGGGCGGTTGGCGGGGTTCTCGACCGGGTGTTCGGCAGTGCCGAAAGCGAGGAAGAGGCCGCCGAGGCGATCGGCAAGGTGCGCGGTGCGATCCGGACCGGCGGCGAAGAGCTGGACGCAGCGCTGGCCAACGGCGCAGGCACGAACGAACTCACCGATCTGCTGCTGCACCGGGCGGAGGAAAGCGCACCGGCACGGCTGGTGGAACCGGATTTCCGCAATCCGGACCTGTCGCCCGGGCGTGTGCTTGAGGGGGATTCGGGCTGTATGTTCTTCGGCCCTGCATGTACCTGTTCGATTATTGCCTGTGATCGACCGGCCGAAACCTTCGGCCAGAATATTTTTTACAGCGTTTCCCAACAGGAACGGCACCATCGTGGCGTGGAACCGTTTTAGCCGAAACAATTCCGGCGCCAGTTCATGAACACTTCGCAAAAAGAAACGAGCCCGCGAGGTCTATCCATCATCGGCAATACGTTTGAGAAGTTCGGCTCAATCTCATCGGCTACTGCCATCGTGATTACCGGCGACGGTGCAACCGTGTTTCCGATGACAAACTTGACCGAATTGATGAGCACTGTCGTCGGCAACCGGTCCAACATGCAATACCTGGATGGGCCAACTGAGGTCTTCAAGACCGGTATCTCCTCGCATTCATTGCATGAGCAGTAGAACGCCAAATCTGACTATTTTGCTACCAGCGCGACAAACACGGGCATCTGTTCGTGACGCTACAATGTCGACAATGGGCCGAATTACCGTGGTACCGAAGGTAGTGGCAACCAGGCCGGTTCAACACCCTGCCCAAAATCCCGGCCGAAAAATCCCACTATACCGTAGACCAGAAGGGCAGGGCGATCCCGCTCGATGGCACTGCGGTTGTCGGTGCACTTCAGCAGGTTGTGTAAGGGACAAGGGCAACAACTGCGTTGAGCTGGCGTCCTTATTGCCTTGGAAACCGGTTTTTCAGTTCCAGCAGGTTCTGATCTTCAGGATTGCTCGCCAGCGCTTTTTGCAGCGTGAATTCTGCAGCTGCAAAATTTTGTTGGGCAAGATGCAGCCGAACGAGAAACTCCCAAGCCTGAATGAGTTGCGGATCAAGGCTTACTACTTCTTCAAACGCGGAAATTGCCGCTGCAGGATTTCGCATCGCCAGGGCAGCGCCACCCAAAGCCATGTGAGTTTCGGGAAAGTCAGATTTTGCTGCAAGAGATTGCTGCCATTCGCGTGTTGCCTCACGTGCAGAAGCCGATGCGCCTGGAGGAAGTTGGCCGCGTGGCAGCCCCAATAATTGGCGTGCCGCCGCAATGCGAACTGTCTTGGTAGGGTCGTCTAATGCAGAAACAATGTTCTTTGCCCTCACTTCGGAAGAAGCGTGTTGCAGCCCGGAAACAGCGGCTCTTCTTACGAGAGGATCCGGATCATTCAAAAACTCTCCAACCTGATTCGCCAACTCTGGGTTTGCTTCTCTCGTCAAGAGATCAAGTGCTGTCGCGCGGACGATCGCTGGGTATGTCTCCTGTCTTGCCACACTTAAAAGATCTTCGCCTAGACCGGTCGAGCCCCGTCTCGCAGAAGCAAACAAAAGGCCGAAATGATCCTCTCGACGCGTGCTTGATGGAAATCGTAGTTCGATCTCATTGGCTGCCCAGTCTGCTGTCCTGTCCTGGTGACAGTCGGTACAGGCGTTTGGTGTTCCGATTTTCGCGGATATGTCCGGACGCGGTATCCTGAATGAGTGATCGCGGCGCCCATCAATTCCCATATAGGTGCGCTCTATCATGTGACACGACACGCAGCCTGCACCTTCCGATCCTGTTCTGTGAAAGTGATGGGCTGGATCGTCGTAGTCCTTCAAGGTGAGTGTGGGAAATGCCTTGTTGCCTGCCGGCGAATGGCATTGCGAGCAAATGCTGTTGCCGACCGCCCGAAGTTCGCCGCTATGCGGCTCGTGGCAATCGGAACAACGCACACCGTTCTGGTACATTTTCGATTGCAGGAACGAGCCAAAGACATAGACTTCGTCAAGGATCTGACCGTCTGCATGGTATAGTCCGTCACGGAGAAGCGCCAGCCGGTAGGTGTCATGGAACGGAGTTCCCGGCACCGGGCTCGCATTCTGAAACGGTTCGCGGCGCGAGTGGCATCCAGCGCATTGCTGTATCTCTATTTCGGCTTTTTTGTCGGTAAACTCAATCAGCAAGCCATTTTCTTTCAATTCGGAAGTCAGGTTTTCCTTGTTCGGTTTCGACTGTTCAGCCCAAGCTACATGCGCCGCGCCTGGTCCATGACAGGCTTCACAACCTACACCGATCTCCGCCCAATCACTTTGATATCGTTTGTCGGGAAAACTGTAGTTTTTTGTGAAACCCGTTGAGTGACACTCGGCGCAACGAGCATTCCAGTTCTTGTAGGGGCCACTCCAGTGAAAACCGTCCTCGGGCAGCAATTGCTGCTCCGGGTAGAGGTGATACCATTCCTTTTTTTCCTGATCCCAAACGACGTCGAAGGATTGTATACGGCCTGGCTCCGTTTCGATCAGGTACTGCTGGAGTGGTGCAAGACCACCGACGCCCTTCACTTCGAATGTTTTGGGTGGCCCGTTGTAATCTTCGGTCTCGATGAAAAACCCGTTTTCTTTTCGAAAAAAACGGCTCTTTCGTCCACGGTGCGTGAATTCAGTGTTGTCAAAGTCTCCGTCAACCGTCTGATCGCTTGGGTTCGCCCAGGCTTGAGCGTGGTGCGAACGCTGCCAGGCGAGAGCTTCGGTTTCATGACACCCAGAACATGTCTTTGATCCAGCGTATTCAGTCGTGTCGACGTTCTGCCCGAATGAATAGGGCATTCCCAGTCCTGTCACCAGAAAGACTACCGCGACACGCATAAGTGCAATCATCAGAATTCTTCCTGGTATGATTGAGTTTCGTCTTTCAGAACCGTTGTTCAATGAGACGCAGCCGAACTTTGACGGCAATTCCACCTCATCCTATCGGGTCTCGTGACGGACGGTTTGTCAAGAACGGTATCAAGGCTAACGGAGTGAAAACAAAGACCAACTGTTTCGCGTATCGGCAAATTTCATTGAGGCGATACCGAAATTTCAACGAACACTTCGATAACATCCGGGAGGATCACCGAACTCCTGTCGAAAAGCCCGGATCATCGCACTTGTGTTTCGATAGCCACATCGCTCTGAAATCTCGGCAATGCTCAAAGTGGTGAGTTCGACCAGGCGCCGCGCTTCGCGCAGTCTAATTCCCCGGTACACAGTCGAAGGTGTCATGTTCATCTTGCGCTGGAAGTGTTGTTCCAGCGTGCGTTGGTCTGAGCGGAGTTGTCTTGCGAGTTCCGGGATCGGCAGAGGGGTTTCCAGTTTTCTTCGCATAAGGGCTGTTGCCCTGCGCACCAGTGCGTCAGTCGACCACCGCCGGAGCGGATCGTACAATTCCAACTTGTCACCATGCATAAAAAGCGCTGCGATTTCGAGCGCGAACATTGAACTGTGTTCACGTCTGATCAACTCAAGTGTCAGTTCGAACGCTGTCGATGCCCCGCCGCATGTCGCAAGGTCATCCTCAATGACATATCTGTCTTCGACCGCTTCTATGTCAGGGAAACTCTCCATAAAAGTGTTGAATTCATCCCAGTGAATTGTCGCCTTGCGTCCATCGAGCAGACCGGCCTTGGCGAAAAGCCAAGCGCCTGTGTCCATGCCGACAAGTGTTGAAAAACGGTTGCGCGCAGCACGAAGTGTTTTGCACATTTTTGGATCGGCCAGTTCGGAATAGCCATAGCTCGGCATCACAAACAGATAGTTGCCCCTTGGTGCGACGTCGGACAGTGAAACCGTCTCGACGGGCAAGCCGCTCGACGAGGTTACCGTTCCCCCATCCTGACTGAAATGCCGCCATTCGTAGAGCGTTTGTCGTGCAATTGCGTTGGCTGCACGGAAAGGTTCGATGGCATTTGCCAGGCAGTGATTGGAAAAGTTCTCGAAGAGCAGAACACCCAAGGAACGTACCATGTCAGATTTTTTCAAATTCTGCATGCTTTTCTACCAAAACTGCACACTCTCGTCTGTCGTCTTGTCTCACTCTTGTACAGGCAGTGCAAGAGGAGATCGTAGATGCATTTTGGTATGAGCGAAGAGCAGGAGATGATTGTCTCAACGGTGCGTTCGTTCGTGGAAAATGAGATTTATCCGCACGAGGCGCTGGTTGAAAAGACCGGCCGGGTACCTCTTGAACTCGGGAATGAGATAAGGCGCAAATGCATCGATCTTGGATTTTATGCCTGCAATTTTCCGGAGACCGTCGGCGGCGCCGGACTTGGCCATCTGGATTTCACGCTTGTAGAACGAGAGCTTGGCCGTGGATCCATGGCGCTCACGCATTTTTTCGGGCGTCCTCAAAATATTCTTATGGCCTGTTCGGAAGAGCAACGAGAACGGTATCTATTGCCTGCGGTACGCGGAGATAAGATGGACGCACTCGCAATGACCGAACCCGATGCGGGTTCGGATGTGCGAGGCATGAAGTGTCAGGCAGTGCGGGACGCGGGTGATTGGGTCGTCTCAGGATCAAAGCACTTTATTTCAGGCGCAGAACATGCGGATTTTTTCATTGTCTTCGTGGCGACGGGCGTCGACGATACGCCCAAGGGGCCCAAAAAACGCATCACTTGCTTTCTGGTTGACCGTGGCACACCGGGATTTGAAATCCGCGAGGGTTACACATCGGTCAGTCATCGCGGTTACAAGAACTATATTCTCTATTTTGATGGATGCCGACTGCCTGACACCCAGGTGCTTGGGGAAGTCGACGGCGGGTTTGCGGTGATGAACGAATGGCTCTATGCGACACGCCTCACCGTTGCGGCGATGAGTGTTGGCCGGGCCAGAAGATGTTTCGACCACGCCGTGTCCTATGCCGCTGAACGAAATCAGTTCGGTCAGGCGATCGCAAAGTTTCAGGGGATCAGCTTTCAGGTTGCAGACATGATTACTGAAATCGACGCGGCCGACTGGCTGACACTTTCAGGTGCGTGGCGTCTGGATCAGGGACTGTCCGCCAACAGGGAAATCGCCAGCGCCAAACTTTATGCCACAGAGATGCTTGCCAGGGTCACGGACACCACCTTGCAAATCCATGGTGGTATGGGACTGATGGACGATTTTCCGATTGAACGCTTCTGGCGCGATGCGCGCGTGGAACGTATTTGGGACGGCACCAGCGAAATCCAGCGTCATATCATCAGCCGTGACATTTTCCGACCGCTTGGAGCATAGTCGATGCGTGACCTGAGACGGTTGCTTCGTCCCAAATCAATTGTTGTTGTCGGTGGTGGAGCCTGGTGTGAAAACGTTATTCGTGAGTGCCGAAAAAACGGGTTTTGCGGCGATATCTGTGCGGTCCATCCCAGCAAGAAGGAACTGTCTGGTTCGCCCACCGTTCGCTCTGTCGCAGAACTGCCGTTCGTTCCTGATGCCGCATTTGTCGGGGTCAATCGCCATTCGACCATAGAGATCGTTCAAACACTTGCGAAGATTGGCGCAGGCGGTGCCGTTTGCTTCGCCTCTGGCTTCAAAGAAGCGTCAGCTGAACTTGAGGACGCCGACAATCTACAGGATGTTCTGGTTGAAGCGGCTGGCGAGATGCCGATATTGGGACCGAATTGCTATGGCTTCATCAACGCACTGGATGGCGCCGCGCTCTGGCCGGATCAGCACGGATTGGTTGGAGTGCCCAACGGTGTCGCGATCCTGACGCAGTCGTCCAATATCGCGCTGAACCTAACAATGCAGAAGCGAGGTTTGCCGATTGCGTATCTTGCGACCGCAGGGAACCAGGCTCAGACCGGGTTGTCCGCGATCGCAGAAGCTCTTCTTGGCGACGAGCGGGTAACTGCGATCGGGCTCTATGTTGAAGGCCTAGATGACCTGTCGGCATTCGAAAACTTTGCGCGACGTGCTAAAAAAGCGGGCAAACCCGTTGTCGTCTTGAAAATTGGTCGATCCGCTCAAGCGCGGTCCACAACCATGTCTCATACCGCGTCGCTCGCAGGTAGCGCAGTCGGTGCAACTGCTCTCTTTTCAAAGCTGGGAATTGCCGAAGTAACAAGTCTTTCCACGTTTTTGGAAACACTGAAGATGATGCACATGGTCGGGACACTTGCCGATGGCAGTATCGTGTCCATGTCATGTTCAGGTGGCGAAGCGAGCCTCATTGCGGATCTGGCCTCGGATAGAAACATCACCTTTCCGGCACTGAGTGCCACACAAAAAACGGTTCTGAATGAATTGCTCGGCGACAAGGTGGCCCTGGCCAATCCACTTGACTACCACACCTACATCTGGAGAGACGTCGATTCCATGAGTCACGTCTTTTCGATCATGATGGAGGGCGAAGCCTCCTTCGGTGTCGTTGTACTTGATTTCCCACGCTCCGACCGTTGTGATTTGGATGATTGGTTGCAAGTTATTGATGCGGTGGAAATTGCGAAAAACAAGAGCGGCAAGCCGATGGGTATTCTCAGCTCCCTGCAAGAGACAATGCCCGAGGCGATCGCACTTGATTTGTTCGCGCGAGGGTTGGTTCCGCTATGCGGGTTGGAAGACGCGCTTGCCGCCATCGAAGCTGCAGCATTTGCCGGCAAGGAGCCGTCCAAGGATGCGATCCATATTCCCAGAACGCCAAAGGAAGAAACTGTGATCGGGGAAGCGCAGGCAAAAGCACTTCTGCGAAGTCATGGACTTCGGACCCCGAAGAGTATCAGTGTGCATTCTTCGAAACGCGCTGCCGATGCAGCTGTGCAGATCGGATTTCCTGTCGTCCTGAAAGGTGTTGGTTTTGCGCACAAAAGTGAAGCAGGTGCGGTCGCACTGCTATTGAAAACCAGACAGGACGTCATGGATGCGGCGTCAACAATGCCTGCTGAAACGTTCCTCGTTGAAGAAATGATTTCTGATGCGGTGATCGAATTGCTGATTGGTGTCGTGCTGGATCCCGCTCACGGATATGTGCTGACGCTGGCTGCCGGCGGAGTGCTTACCGAATTGCTTCAAGACAGCTTCTCGATGATCTTGCCTGTTTCCCGGAGTGACGTTGAAACGGCGTTGGATCAATTGAAGATTGGGTGTGTTCTGAAGGGTTATCGCGGGCAACCGGCTTGCGACAGGGCAGCGATTGTCGACGCAGTGATGTCGGTTCAGGCCTATGCCATGTCGGCGGCAGTTTCGGAAGTTGAAGTTAATCCGCTCCTTTGCGGTGAAAACTTTGCCATTGCAGCGGACGCGCTGATCAGATGTGAGGTGTAAAACGATGGCTAGCCCCCTGAAAATCCGGAAAGAAAACCGAATTCTCGAAGTCACACTCGATCGTCCGAAGGCAAATGCAATCGATCTGGAAACAAGCCGGATCATGGGGGAGGTGTTTACTAATTTTCGAGACGATCCTGAATTGCGTGTTGCAATCATCACAGGTGCCGGAGGAAAATTTTTCTGTCCGGGCTGGGATCTGAAAGCTGCCGCAGACGGTGATGCAGTCGACGGCGACTACGGCAAGGGCGGGTTCGGTGGGCTCCAGGAACTGCGCGGTCTGAACAAACCCGTAATTGCGGCAATCAACGGAATCTGCTGTGGAGGCGGGCTGGAACTCGCGTTGTCAGCGGATGTCATCCTGGCAGCAGATCATGCAACTTTCGCCTTGCCTGAAATACGTTCTGGGACGGTTGCCGACGCGGCTAGTATCAAGTTACCGAAGCGAATTCCCTATCACATCGCGATGGAAATGCTTCTGACAGGTCGTTGGCTTGATGCCGAGGAGGCTGCTCGCTGGGGCCTGATAAATCATATCCATTCGCCTGAGCGTCTCAAGGAAGAGACGTGGAAACTCGCCAATCTGCTGGCGTCAGGACCTCCGCTTGTTTATGCGGCGATCAAGGAAGTCGTGAGAGAGGCGGAAGACATGAAGTTTCAGGATGCGTTGAACCGCATTACCAAAAGCCAATTTGAAACTGTCGAACGGCTCTATCGCTCCGAGGACCAGCTCGAGGGAGCGAGAGCTTTCGCAGAAAAACGAGACCCTGTCTGGAAAGGTCGATAGGAGACATAACATGCCATTGCAGATGAACCGGAAAGTCTTCATAACCTGCGCCGTGACCGGATCAGGGAGCACACAGGACAAATCGCCTCACGTACCCCGCAGCCCGAAACAGATCGCTGATAGCGCAATCGATGCCGCGAAGGCGGGGGCTGCCGTTGTCCACTGTCATGTGCGCGATCCGGAAACAGGGGTACCCTCCCGCAGGCTCGACCTGTATCGCGAAGTAACCGATCTCATTCGTGCTGCTGACGTTGATGTGGTTCTCAATCTAACCGCTGGTATGGGCGGAGACATTGTCTTTGGCCCAACCGAAGCGCCCTTCCCGGTGAATGATTCCGGGACGGACATGATTGGTGGCAGCGAGCGCGTGGCTCATATTGCGGAATGTCTTCCGGAAATCTGCACCCTGGATTGCGGGACGATGAATTTCGCTGAAGCAGACTATGTTATGACCAACACGCCCGGAATGCTTCGTGCTATGGGGGCCATGATGACGGACCTTGGAGTTAAGCCAGAAATCGAGGCTTTCGATACAGGCCACCTCTGGTTCGCCAAGCAGTTGGTGAGCGAAGGAACCCTGGACTCCCCGGCGCTCGTTCAATTGTGCATGGGGGTTCCGTGGGGAGCTCCGAACGATCTGAATACCTTCATGGCGATGGTGAACGCGATCCCGTCAGACTGGAACTGGTCAGCTTTCAGCCTGGGGCGGGACCAGATGCCCTATGCGGCTGCCGCAGTTCTGGCGGGAGGTAATGTGCGTGTCGGACTGGAAGACAATCTCTTTCTGGAAAAAGGCGTATTGGCAACAAATGCGCAACTTGTTGAAAAAGCGGCGTCAGTGATTGAAGGAATGGGCGCGCGCGTCATGGGCCCCGACGATGTCCGGTCCCAACTCGGACTGACAAAGAAAGCTCCAAAATGAAAGCTGCTATTGTCGGTGGTGGTGTGATCGGTGGAGGCTGGGCGGCCCGCTTTCTTCTGAACGGTTGGAACGTTGCGGTGTTCGACCCGGATCCGGACGCCGAACGCAAGATCAATGAAGTTGTCGCAAATGCCCGCAGAAGCCTTCCTTCCCTTTATGACAGGTTGATGCCGACGGAAGGAACGCTGACATTTCACGCGGAAATGGCCGACGCCGTTTCTGGGGCCGATTGGGTTCAGGAGAGTATTCCTGAAAGGCTGGAACTGAAACACAATGTCCTGTGTGCGATATCAGAGCTTGCTGCTGCGGACGCTGTGATCGGGTCATCTACATCCGGCTTCAAACCATCCGAATTGAATGGCAAAGGCGCTCGGGCAATCGTCGCCCACCCGTTCAATCCGGTTTATCTGCTGCCACTTGTCGAACTGGTCGGAGATGCGGGAGTAACCGCCAAGGCTGCCGACATCTTGAAAAAACTCGGCATGTTCCCGCTGATATTGCGCAAGGAAATCGATGCCCATATTGCCGACCGGCTTCTGGAAGCCGTTTGGCGGGAAAGTCTCTGGCTGGTCAAGGACGGAGTTGCGACAACGGAAGAGATCGACGAAGCCATTCGCATGGCGTTCGGAATTCGCTGGGCGCAGATGGGGCTGTTCGAAACCTACAGGATTGCCGGAGGTGAAGCGGGCATGAAGCACTTCATGGCTCAATTCGGACCGGCGCTGGAATGGCCGTGGACGAAACTGATGGATGTGCCGGAGTTTGACGATGAACTGGTGGGTCTGATTGCGGGACAATCAGATGCCCAGTCCGGCCACATGACAATACGTGAGCTTGAGCACCTGCGAGACGATAATCTGGTCGGAATGATGCGCGCCCTCAAAAAAACCGGCAGCGGGGCTGGGGGGGTTATCAGTCGGCATGAGGTCACCTTTCCGGTTCACAAGAACACAGTCCTGCCCGTCACCGTAAGCCGGAAAGTGCCCCAGAGCTGGGTTGACTACAATGGGCACATGAACGAGGCCCACTATCTCGAGGCAGCAGCTGCTGCGAGCGACAGATTCATGGAAATGATCGGCGTTGATGCCGATTACGTCGAATCCGGCAATAGCTATTTCACGGTCGAAACGCATATCCGTCATCTTGACGAACTGAGCGCGGGTGAGCCACTGACGGTTACAACGCAGGTTCTGAATGGTGACGGCAAGAAATTGCACCTTTTTCATTTTCTGAAAGGTGCCGACGAAAAGCTGGCGGCGACAGTGGAGACGTTGTTGTTGCATGTCGACCTTTCGACACGACGCAGTTCTCTGCCTGAGCCGGTTGTGGCTGAAAAACTATCAGAATTTGCCAGCTTGCACGCAAACATGCCGTCTCCGGACGGAATGCAGCGATACGTCGGACAGATACGCTGACACCCTGAAAAATTTCGAAAGCAAAACGCTGCGACCGGACTTCCTGAACACAAGGCCCGAGTCTGAACGCATGAGTTAAGCTGACAACCGTCTCTCGTTCAACGTACTGTTCACAAATTAACACCTAGTGGGCTTCATTCGAACTGATTATCTCATGTTTTCGAACAAAAGCCCTTTGGTTCGCAATTTGGAGAACATCATGAGCACTATCCTTCAAATCGATGCCTCTGCCAGAAAGACAGATTCGGTCACGCGCGCTCTGACAGAGTCCTTGGTGAAAACCCTGATCGGCAAGGATCCCGACGCAAAAGTACTTGTACGGGATGTTTCCCAGGGATTGCCGTATCTGGACGAGGAATGGGTTGGAGCCAATTTCACCGATCCGGCCAAGCGAAGCGCAGAGCAGCGTATGAAACTTGCTTTTTCCGATACCCTGGTGAGTGAATTAAAGTCGGCCGATACCATTGTGATCGGAACACCTATCTACAATTTTTCCGTTCCTGCTGCACTGAAAGCTTGGATAGATCAGATTGCGCGAGCGCGTGAAACGTTCGTTTACTCGGAGAACGGTCCGATCGGGCTGCTGGAAGACAAACGAGCTTATGTTCTTGTAGCTTCCGGGGGTACGAAAGTAGGGTCCGAAATAGATTTTGCTTCTACCTACCTTGAACACGTACTCGGTTTTGTCGGCATCAAGGATGTTACGATTGTTGCAGCCGATCAACTGATGGCCGACCCGGCCAATAGGGACGCGGCATTGGCGAAGACGCTTGAGCTTGCTGCGTAGCAAACCGATTTCCCGGTTGAGATACGCGGTTTGGGCCGGGCACATCAGGCCAGATCGCCCTGTGGATAATTTGCACAATTAAAGGTTGTGCGTATTGACCGCTCGACAACATTCTTTCTTGCAAGCGCGAAGGCCCGCGTCATGGCACCTTGCGCCAATTGTCTTGCCAGAAAAATCGAATGATAACACTCTCTGCCCGCCGACACCTTCTGGTGCGGCTGGCGTGAGTTTCAAGACTTTTCGTTATTACATTTTGTCAGTTTACAAGCATACGCCCTAAAGCGTTATATTTACTCGCATTTCGGACCGGCTTAGATAAGGCCGACCACAATTGCAGCCAAGAATACGAATGCTGCGATAAAGGCAATCCTGTTCAGGTTCCGCGCTAGAGTCATCTGTCCGCTCCCGATTACCTCACTTTGACACTTCAATATTAAGGCAGTGATTTAGGGAAACGAAGCAAAAAAGATGCTGCGATGCAGCGGAAAATTGCGCTTACTGGTTGAACTGTGCGTGTGTTCTATCCTTAAAGTCTTGATCGGTAACGAAATAAGCTGTTGTACAAAAGTCGTAGGTTTGTCTGTTTGGGTCAGATTTTTTTTCATTGCGCCAAATCTCGAATCAATATCAATCGGTTTAAATTGATCCGGAGACGCCGTCCGGGCGGCGAAACACGAGTAGCGTAATGTTAACATGCTCTTGCTAGCTTGAACCGAAGCGCAGTCGGCGCATCGGAGTGTAGATGTTCAATCTTTCGAAACTGGCGGAGCTGGCAAGAGATACAAGTGCTGTCGGCCGCAAGAGCCTGATCAGTACGCTCACTGACCTGTTTGTCAGTTCTGGTGACGACCGTGACGAACAGATCAGCCTGCTATTTGGCGATATCGTTCTGAAGGTGCTGGGTCAGCTCGAAGAAGAAACACGCATGATCCTGGCAAAAAGAGTTTGCCACGAAGAGGGTGCTCCTCACGAGCTTATGGTGAAACTGGCGAAAGATACGATCGCAGTTGCCGAACCGGTACTTGAACACTCCCCAGCGCTGACGTCCGAAGATCTGGTGGAGATTGCTTCCTCTGCATCGATGGATCACCTGGGTGCGATTGCCGGTCGAAAAACGGTCGACAAGACCGTGACGTCAGTGCTGGTTGACCGGGGTGACAGCAAGGTTTTGACGAAAGTCGCGGAAAACGAGGGAGCGGAGTTCGCTGAAGCATCGTTCCTCAAACTTGTCGAAAAAGCGCGTTCCGATGAATCGATTCAGGCGGCGCTGGTCAGTCGCCCGGATCTTCCGGAGGAGGCGGCGCATGCCTTGCTGCCGTTTTTGACATCTGCATTGCAGGAACGGATTACGGCGCTCGGGGCAGACAACACCCTTGTTCATCTGCTGGCGGAAAGAGCAGCAACAGAAGTTGCTGCGCGAACGCACAAGCTGGACGATGCGAGAGAAGAGTCAAACGCGCTCATCAAGGATGTGATGAGCAAGAAGACAAACATTGACGAAGCGGTGAAAAATTTCGCCAGGGCAGACCGTACAGCTGAGCTGGGCATGTTGCTGGCAAGGGTCAGCGACCTGCCTCAAGCGGCGGTATCGCAACTGCTGTTCAGTGCAAGCGACAAGGCATTGATCATCCTATGCAAGGCGAACGGTGTGACCGCGGCTGCCTACAAGGATATTCTGACCATGCGCGCTCGTCGGTTGCGGATGGGTGGGCTGGAGCTGAATGCGGCTATCCAGCGATATGATGCGCTCAGCGAACAGGGTGCAAAGCGTTCTCTGGAGACATTAAAAAAGTCCGGAGCAACTTTCGGCCCCAAGCCAGAGGACGAGAACACCGAAAAATCGAAGCGCCGTCCAAAAAAGAATGTTCCATTTGCCGCCAGCCGATAAGACCTGCAAAGGATGCTAGCCGGTGGAGCGTTGCAGTGTTGCCGTCATGGCAGCCGCGGATATCAAAAAACCGCCACCAACCTTGTTGACCATTCTTAGTAGTGACGGATTCCTGAGTTTTCGTCCGACCGCTGCCGCCGCAAATGCGTAGACCGCAGCGTTCAGAATGCCCAGCACGACGAATGTCGATCCCAAAAGAACGAGCTGGGGAGCAACCGTGGCCTGAGGGGCGATAAAGTGCGGCAGGAACGCCATGAAGAAAACAATGCCCTTGGGATTGAGTGACGTGACGACATAGGCATGCCAGAAAATCTTGCGCACGGGGATGTTCTCCACGTGCTGCACGCCCAAAGATCCCGGGCGGCTGCGCCACATCTTGATCCCCAGCCAGACAAGGTACGCCGCTCCGACCCACTTCAGCAGGGCAAAGGCAGTTGCAGATGCTGCCAGAATGGCGCCCAGTCCCAGGAGTGAGACGGTTGCTGCGGTAGCATCGCCAAGTCCGACGCCCATGACGCTGGCGAACGCAGACCGGCGTCCTTGTGTCAATGCGTAGCTGACGACCAACATGATGGTTGGTCCGGGTATCGCGAGGACGATGAGTGTCGCAAAGACGTAGGCAGTATATAATTCAAGTGTCATTCTGGAGGCTCGACAATCGATATGCGTTGATTGATGCTGGTCGGCAGTCATCCATAAATTGATTCCTGTCGCAAGAGGGTGTTTGCCCATGCTGAAAGTCACAGTTTCCGGATTTGTGATTTGGCCAGTTCTTGCAATGCTATCGGTTCCGGTAAACGCCTTGGAGCCGATGCCACGCGCCAAGCCACTGGAAACCCCGAACAAACAGCCTTTTATCGAGGGTGTTGACCTCCCGCAGCGCAAACCCAATCGGGACAGGGAACGTGCGGAGACACCGATCGCGCCATCTGCAGCCCCAATGAAATGCAACTTGACAGGAGCGACCTATTCTCTGCTTCCGGATATCAACGGAGAACGGTCGGGCGATGCCGGTTGCGGCGTCGAGGCTCCTGTCAGGCTCACGGCGATAATGTACAAGGAAGCTTCCGTAAGTTTCAAAAATCCGGTCACGGTTTCATGCGAGTTTGCAAGGGTTTTGACGAAGTGGCTCCAAATTGACGCCCTGCCTGCGGCTGAGCAACACTTCAAGGCAGGTGTTGGTGTTATTGGCACTGGTCCGGGTTATCAATGCCGCCGGCGCAACAACCTGCCTGACGGCAAACTCTCCGAGCATGCGCTGGGCAAGGCGGTTGATATTTCCGGATTTAAAATGCGCGACGGATCTTCGGTTTCAGTAGAAACGGACTGGGGACAGGAAACCGCGCAAGGACTGTATTTGAAAGCCATTCACAAGAGTGCATGCGAGCGCTTTACGACTGTTCTCAGCCCGGAAGGCGATGAGTTTCACAAGTCGCATATGCATCTGGATATCGGCTGCCATGGCAAGACCTGTACGTATCTGATCTGTCAATGAATTTGAAAATGGATATGGCCGTCATGACGGGCAGCGAAACAACCCTGGAAGCGTATTTTGTCGAACCGAACGGCGAGGGTATCTCGCAAGTGAGGCTCCAGGAGAATTTTTTGAACGCGAGGGTCATGCGCCAACCACGCGATTGCCGCTCGCGTGCGTGCGGGTTCAATTTGAAAATCGTGCCAGAGGGGTTGCAGCCACTCCAGTTTCCATCGCAACGACCGCCACTTTTCGGCGCATGACGTTTCACCGTCTACAAAATCGAAATAGCCGATTGGCGAAGAAGTTTTGCCAGTCAGATAGCCTGTATCGTTGCGATAATAGAAGGCGAGATCCAGTTTTCGCCCATCATCATGGGACAAGTGCGGCAGTAACGGAAAACTGTCAAAAAAGGGGAAACTTCCATCAAGCGCCAACGTGATTGTCCCGGGAAACTGATTAGACACGTTATCTGCAAGTTCTTGCACAACATTGCGCAGTTCAGGCGAGACATAGTTCCGGTTGAGTACGCAATAGACTGGAGACTGCATTTTGAATGCTCCCTCTGACCGACAGTTCAGTGGTACGCGTCCAAACATGGGAGCCACAAACATTGTTGCAATCGTGAGCGCCACATAAAGAGATGCGAACGTTAGAAGCCGGTGTTTGGTCACGAGTGCAATCAACCAGGCCACCCCGCCGATCTGCGTGAGCAGGGTCAAGAAACAGACGATTGAACCATGAAGAATAGCCCGATGCATTGAGCTAAGAAGCGCATCTGACTTTAAGATTGTCAATGCCAATCCAGTAGTTGGGCCTTGCCAGTATCACGAGTTTCGCAGGTAAAAAAATGCAGCAGACGGGAGGTCAGTTCGGCTGACGGTTTGCCTGCTGCCGGAAGGTGCGGGACGAACTCGGAAAGTTACTGGCAGAAACGCTGCTCGCCCCGATAGGTGGTGTAGGTGCCGGTCGAGGGATTGAAGGACCGGAATTTCGATGAACAGTACTGGTACCAGGCCGGGCTCCAGGGCTGGTATCCGACCGCGCCGTGAACCTGGCCCGGGTAGGGCGCAGGTGGGTAGTAGTTCGCCGGCGGGGGTGGGGGCGGTCCAGCATAAGCTGGCCGGTTTGCGGCTCCAAGAAGGATTGCGCCCGCGGCGAGACCGATCACACCTGCTGCAACGGCTGCGCCAACGTTGTTGTTGTTTCTATGACGTCTGTGGTTGTAGTGGTGCCCACCGTGATGATGACCGTTCCAGCCTCGTTTCGGACCGGCTTCGGCTGTTGCAATTGTCGGGACCAATAAAGCGCCGGACAGGGCGACGGCAATCAGGCTTTTGCTCATTTTTTTCATCGGTTGTTTCTCCAGGTGCCTGCGCCTTACTGTCTGGCGCCGTAGCTGACGAATGAACAATCGCACAGATGCCCTGAACCGGTTCTGATGTGGCCGTTCATCTTGCGTTCAGGTTTCTGCTGTGGTGTTTCTTGTTCCGGAGGGAGCTATTCGAGACGCGGCATGAGTGCAGGAGACCGGTTTGGAACCAGAAGACAAAAACGAAAGAGAACCGCAGTCAGTAGTCAGGGAAACGGATGACGCGTCGCGTCGGCTGGCAAGGACCCTCCTCCGGAAGGCCCGTTTCGGTGCACTCGCTGTTTTGGAAGCGGGCACAGGACTTCCGCTTGCCAGCCGTGTTGCTGTTGCAACGGACCTCGACGGGACGCCCGTCATATTGACCAGCACCTTGTCAGGCCATACGGCCGCGATCCTGGAAACACCGGTCTGTTCCCTCTTGCTCGGGGAGCCCGGGAAAGGCGATCCGCTTGCCCATCCCAGAGTCTCCCTTTTCTGCAAAGCGCACCGGATCGAGCGTGGTGGCGACGTTCATCAACGACTGCGTCGCCGCTACCTGTTGCGCCATCCCAAAGCCGAGCTCTATGCCGATTTTGGCGACTTTTCCTTTTTTCGGCTCGAGCTCGAACGGGCAAGCCTGAATGGCGGCTTTGGCAAGGCTTTTGAACTTCAGTCTGAAGACATGCTGTCACCGCTCGGCGATGCTGAAAGCTGGATTGCGATGGAAGGTGGTGCAGTGACACACATGAATGAAGACCACGCCGACGCCGTCAAGCTTTATGCTGAAGTGCTGTGCAAGGCAGAAACTGCAAACTGGCGTCTCGCAGGTCTTGATCCCGAAGGGTTGGATCTTGTTGCTGGCGACAAGGTTGAGCGGCTGTGGTTTGCAAATGTTCTCGACCAGCCGGAAGAAGTCCGCCCGGTGCTTGTAAACCTGGCCAGGGAGGCCAGGGGCGCCTGAGTGTTGCCACGGCATCACCTGGAGATCGTGCTTTCCCGGTACCTCTTGTCCATCCCGTCAGCATCGGCTAAAAAACCGATCCGTTTTTCAATCAGGATGATCGTCTTGCCTACACTCTGACCGGTCTTCGTATCCGCTGGTTACTCGCAGGAGTGACCCATTGACTTGTTCGTCATGAGGCGGATCGGGACCGGTGTGGCTTGGCCTTGCCGTATTGTTTTCCGATACGCCACAACATCCTGAATATCCAACACAGCCAGACCGAATTTCGCCGGCTCTCCAGCCGGCAGGATCCCGACCGCCCGTCGACGGACTTCCCTTTGCGGGAAGACCGACGGAATGTCATTGTTATCAAGTGTTGAATGGACTGTCCTGACAACCGAATCCCCCCAAATCAAACACCCCTGTCGCCGCTGTGGCGCAATCAGTTCGTTTGCCTCGACCGGTAAATTCCGGCTGAACGCGAATGGTAGCCGGTTGGATGCCTGGCTGATCTACAAGTGTCTTGCATGTGACAATCGCTGGAACCTCTCCCTCTTCGAAAGACGACCGGTCGGGAACATTCCGCGTGATCTGCTGGTATCACTTCAGGAAAACGACGCGTCCCTTGCGCACCGAATTGCCTCAAATCCTCTCGCCAATTCGGCTTGTGTAGCGTCGGGACATGGTTCCGAATTCTCGATCACAAAACGGTTGCAGGTCCGCACGAGCGAAAACGGTTCTCAATCAAACCTGACCATCTTGAATCCGCTGAAGTGTCCGGTGCGAATGGACAAGGTATTGGCACAAGAGCTGTCACTTTCAAGAAGCGTGGTACATGAACTGGCGGAGGAAGGAGCGATCTATCTGCCATTGTGTTCCGGCAAGGCGATGAAACGACCGATCAAGGAAAGAACAGTTGTTGAGATACGGTCGACACAGTGCACGCGCGTATCTGATCTGAATTACAGATTGATGAACTTTCCAAAGATGGAGTGAGGCGCATCCCTCGAAAATGTCCTGAGCGGGAGCACCTTCCGTTCAGGACACTCCGGTTGCGTCACGCAGCTCTCAAATGGCCCAGGAAATCGGCGAGACCGTTTCTGATGGTGTTGATCTGGGTCGATACGTCGTCAACCCGGCCTGCGACTTCTTTCACCCTTTCACCGGAAACCTGTGCCGCCTGATTGACCTCAGTGATGTTCATCGAAATATCAGCACTTCCCTGGGCAACCTCGGATGCATTCTTGGCGATTTCAGCTGTCACCGCATTTTGTTCCTCTATCGCCGACGCGATACTTGAAACCTGTTCGCGAATTGCGCTCATGGATGTGACGACCCTGGTAATGGCGTCCGAACAGGTGGCTGCCCCTGATTGAACTCCGCTGAGTTGTGTTCCTATCTGGTCAGTCGCCTGGCCAGTCTGATTGGCAAGGGCTTTTACTTCGGACGCAACAACTGCGAAGCCCTTGCCGGCCTCTCCGGCTCTTGCGGCTTCAATTGTTGCGTTGAGGGCGAGCAGGTTTGTCTGGTCGGCGATGTCGCTGATCAGCTTCAGCACTTCTGTTATTTCTTCCGCGGCTGAGGAAAGCTGCCTGACAGTTTGATCCGATGTTGCCGCTTGCTCTGACGTGTTTGTGGTCGACGTGTTGGCGAACGTTATCTGGCGACTGATTTCCTGGATCGAGCTGGCAAGTTCCTCTGACGCAGAAGCGACGGATTGAACGCATGCTGTCGCTTCTTCTGCTGCGGCAGCAACGGTGTTGGAGCGTTCAAGGGTTTCATCACTGTTTTTTGCCAGTTGGTGAGCGCCATCCGACAGATGCTGCAACGCCGTGACAACAGCCTCGCAACTCGTCATCAACTTGCCTTCAAGTTCATCGGCCAGCCGTAAACGAGTGTCGCGCCGGTCGGCTTCTGCCTGAGCTTCTTCTTCACGGGCCTGTTCCTGCAGGCGCTTCATTTCGATCACGTTATCCCGGAAAACCTCGAAGGCCTGGGCGACCTTGCCGATTTCATCCCGTGAACGTACTCTTACGCTTACATCCGTATTGCCCCTGGCAAGCTCGAACAGTCCTCCGGATACCTCATTGAGAGGCTTTGAGATCATGAAACGGGCAAAGAGAACCGAACCGATTCCGCAAAGCAGAAACGTGGCAATCGATACGACGGTTATTTGACGAAGCGCCTGCTTTTCATGCGCTTCAGCTGCCAGCGCGGCGGCTAGTGTAAATCCCTCGATTTCTTCAAGCAGAGCGATGAGTTCGTGATCAAGACGTTCCTGTTCTTCCTCCAGGGTGATCAGGAGTTTGTTTGCCGCCTCAAGGTCGTTCTGTTCAACATAAATCATGATTTCGTCGACATGGAGCTTGTATGTCGCATATTCCCGTTCGATCTGTTTCAAACGATCGACCGCCATTTCAAACTCCTTGCGCTCAACTTCCGTGCTCGAATTGGCCAACGCATACTCAGCCAGTTGCTCGGCTTTCAAAATTTCATCTGCGACCTTTTTTTCAAGTTTCTGAAGATGCTCCTTCATGGTGCCGAAATGTGATTTTTCGGCTTCATCGCTGACACCGGCGATGCGCATCATGCGTTCAACGAGCACTGCCTGTTCCAACTGATGATTGGTCACATGACTGATAGCCTCGGTAAGCGGAATGTCCTTTTCCGCAATGTTGGCCAGTTCCTTGCCGATGAGGTTCATTTGAATGATTGCAACCGCGGCAACGACGACCAGCCCGATACATAGAAACGCAACCAGTGAGAGAATTTTCGCTGCAACCGAATTTGAAATCGGATTTGAACCTAGCGTCATCGTTTCTCTCACAATCCGCGTAAAGGCCTTATGACCGTTGCGTAATGTGTTTAATTTAAACGAGGGAGCGCTGAAGATTCGGTTAATTTCGGTTGTTGTTCAAGTTGTATTTTTCACTTACTGGTAGAAATATCAATGCAATTGTACAATAGCGTGCATGGTGAGCGGCCGCAAAGATTGCGGCCGTTTGTGACGTGTGATTGGCGGAAACAGGTCATGGTTTGCCCCAGCCGCCTGCAGTGGGTGTAATGACCGTAACAGCCTCGCCAGCGTCGAGCACCGTCTGATCGCAGCCCTCCAGCACTTCTATCGAGCCATCGAGGCGACGTACCTGGGTTCGACCCAGTTCTCCATCTTCACCGCCGTTCATGCCTTTGGGCCTGATTGTCCGGTGCGAGGACAGGATGGCGCAGTCCATTTTTTCAAGGAAGCGCACTGTTCGCCATGTGCCGTCGCCGGCAGACCATTTTCCCCTGCCGCCAGACCCCTTCCTGATATGGAAATCTTCCAGGAGAACGGGAAACCGGAATTCCAGAACCTCCGGATCGGTCAGGCGTGAATTTGTCATGTGGGTGTGAACGCCATCGGTACCGTTGAACCCAGGTCCCGCCGGTGAACCCGAACAGATGGTTTCGTAGTATTGATAGGTGTCGTTGCCAAATGTCAGATTGTTCATCGTGCCTTGCGCGTTCGCCATGGCACCAAGCGCTGCAAAGACCGTGTTCGTGACATGCTGCGACGTTTCCACGTTTCCCGCAACGACGGCGGCCGGATAGGAAGGGCGCAGCATGCAGTCGTCGGGAATGATGATGTGGATCGGTTTGAGACATCCGGCATTCATCGGAATGTCGCCTTCAACCATCACGCGGAAGCAATACAAGATTGCTGCTCGTGTAACGGGTTCCGGAGCGTTGAAATTGTTCGGCTTGACCGGTGACGTACCCGTGAAATCGACCGTGGCTTCGCGACGCTCCTTGTCGACGGTAATCTTGACGCGAATCTCGGATCCCTGGTCTGTCGGGTAGACATATTCGGAATCCTTCAAGGCTTCGATCACCCGGCGAACACTTTCTTCAGCATTATCCTGCACGTGGCCCATATAGGCCTGGACGACGTCCAGTCCGAAATGCGCCACCATTTTCCTGAGTTCCTGAATACCCTTTTCATTCGCGGCAATCTGTGCGGAAAGATCAGCAACGTTCTGATGCGGATTTCGCGCCGGGTAGGGGTGATTGGTCAGCAGATCGATCAGTTCCTGCTCACAGAAACGACCTTCGTCGACAATCTTGAAATTGTCGAAGAGGACCCCCTCTTCATCCACTTTCGTGGCGCGGGGTGTCATGGAGCCGGGAGCGGATCCCCCAACATCCGCATGGTGGCCGCGAGAGGCAGACCAGAACAGGATGTCTTCGCCGTCGTCATCGAAAACAGGGGAGACTACTGTGATATCGGGCAGGTGTGTTCCGCCATTATAGGGCGCGTTCAGGGCAAAGACGTCACCTGGTTTTATCTTGCCCTTGTTCAGCTTGATGATTGTTTCGACGGAACGATCCATGGAACCCAGATGAACCGGCATGTGTGGTGCATTGGCGACCAGGGCACCATCTGCATTGAATACGGCACAGGAAAAATCCAGGCGTTCCTTGATATTGACCGAGTAGGCCGTGTTTTGCAGCGTGACGCCCATCTGCTCGGCGATCGACATGAAGAGGTTGTTGAAGACCTCAAGCATCACCGGATCCGCATGCGTGCCGATGGCATCGGCGCGCTTCAGCGGCACCACCCGGTTCAAGACAACATGGTCTTTGGTGTTGATCTCGGCCTGCCATCCGTCTTCCACGGCAATTGTCGCGTGGGATTCGATGATTACGGCTGGCCCTGGAAACTTCATGCCGGGCTTCAGGGTTTCGCGCCGGTAGATGCCGGCGTCATGCCAGGCACCTTCCGAATAGGTTCTTGTCGATGTTGCCGGAACCGCTGCGTGGGGCTGCAGGTCGAGATCTGGTTCGACAAGGCCGGCGCCACCGCCTGCCGTTTCCAATTCCATCGCTTCGACGACCACAGGTTTGTTGTCGTAAGCAAAACCGAATTGCTTCTTGTGAGACTCCTCAAACGCCGCGCGCATTTTTTCGACAGTGCTCAAGTGAACCGGTAAAGGTGTATCCGTGCCGTCATAGCGCAGGTGAACGATTGCAGTCGTGTGGCGTTGGTGTTTGGCAATCTGCTGACGTTCCAGCTCTGCTTCCGTCACTATTGCGAGCTGATCCCGCAAAACGTGCAATTCCGGCATCAGCTTTTCGGTCAATACCTTGACAACCGCCTTCTGACGGTCGGCACGGATATCCGCGAGCCCCATGCCATAAGCCGACAAAATGCCGGAGAACGGGTGCAGAATAACGGTTTTCATGCCGAGGCTGTCTGCAACGCGGCAGCCGGTTTGACCGCCCGCACCGCCAAAACATGTCAGTGCGTATTCTGTGACGTCATAACCGCGCTGCACCGAGATTTTCTTGATGGCATTGGCCATGTTCTCAACGGCAATCTTCAAGAAACCGTCGGCGACCTCTTCGGGCGAACGGCCATCGCCTATCTCATTGGCAAGATCCGCGAATTTCCGCCGGACAACCTCTCCATCGAGTGGTTGATCCTGGGTCGGTCCGAAAATCTTCGGAAAGAACTCGGGTGCGAGCTTGCCGGTCATCAGATTGGCGTCGGTCACAGTGAGCGGACCACCACGACGGTAGCAGGCAGGGCCGGGGTTCGCGCCGGCAGAATCCGGTCCTGCCTGAAACCGCCCGTCCGTGTAGTGCAGGATGGAGCCGCCGCCGGCAGCAACCGTGTGGATCATCATCATCGGCGCGCGCATGCGGACACCGGCAACTTCGGTCTCGAAGGCGCGCTCGTATTCACCGTCGAAATGACAGACGTCGGTGGAGGTTCCGCCCATGTCGAAGCCGATGATCTTCTCGAACCCGGCCATGCGGGAGGTTTCCACTGCGCCGACCACGCCTCCTGCGGGGCCGGAGAGGATCGCGTCTTTTCCCTGAAACAGATCCGCGGCGGTCAGGCCACCTGAAGATTGCATGAACATCAGCCGGGGGCCTTGTCCAAGCTCCTGCTGCACCTGGTCGACATATCGGCGCAGGATCGGGGAGAGATAGGCGTCCACCACCGTCGTGTCGCCGCGGCCGACCAGCTTCATCAGCGGCGAAACCTCGTGCGAAACCGAAATTTGCGGAAACCCGATCTCTTCTGCGGTCCTTTTCAGGATCTGTTCGTGCGCCGGAAAGGCGTAGGCGTGCATCAGGACAATCGCAATGGAGCGGATACCGTCGTCCCAGGCCGACTGCATTTGCGTTCGGGCACTATCTTCATCAATGACCAATTCCACCGTGCCGTCCGCACGGACCCGCTCCGGAATCTCATGAACACTTTCGTAAAGGAGTTCAGGCTTGATGATTTCCTTGGCAAAAATCTTCGGACGAGCCTGGTAGCCGATTTCAAGCGCGTCGCGGAAGCCCCTGGTGATGAAGAGTGCCGTGCGCTCACCCTTGCGCTCCAGAAGGGCGTTGGTGGCAACGGTCGTTCCCATCTTCACCGTCGCGATTTTCTCCGACGGAATCGAGGCACCGGCATCCACGCCGAGAATCTCGCGAATTCCCTGAATGGCTGCGTCCCGGTACGCTTCGGGATTTTCAGACAGAACCTTGTGCGGGTGGAGAGTGCCATCAGGTGCGCGTCCGACAATATCGGTGAATGTGCCACCTCGGTCGATCCAGAAGTCCCACTTGGATGTCATGTTCTATCCCTTTGTCCTGCCGGTCGTTCGCCAGTCGCGTGGAGCGACAACGCAATTTGAATTTTGGTTTCGAATTACAATGACACTTTATCGATAAATTGTCGATGAAAATCTGTTAGAGGTCGCTCGCGAATGTCTTTTGCACCCGATACGGTATCGTTTTGAAGACTGATCAGCGTGTGTTCTGGTTCGATGTCAGGAGGGTGAGTCCGCTTGCTCCCCAACCGAATGCCCGGATAGCCTCGCTCCCGCCGTTGCTAAGGAAGATTTCGGCTGCCTTTGAAGTCTCTTGCTCATTGCTGTGAACCAGAAGCAACCATGTGGTTGACTCTTTTTGCGTACCCAAGCTTTCCTTCAATTGGTCGAGCGCTTCTACGGCTTTGAATTGGTCCGGGTCGCGCAGGTAGTAGCTGAGAACTGGTGCGGCAAAGCCCTTGTAAAGGAGCAACCGGTCTTCCGGACTGCTGTTTTCCTCAAAATATTCAGCGATTTGACGCCATTCCGGCCGGATCTTGGTGTTCAGGGTGAAATCCAGCTGCGGATAGGTTAGCACTATCGCGACACATACAAGAGCAACAGGCGCCAGACGGGGAAGCAACCGGGTGGCTCCAACCGCAGCGAGCACGATCAATCCGGGCCATGCGGCGATCAGATACCTGTCGAACAGGATTGGTTGCAGAAGCACGGAATATAGATAGGCGAGGACTGCTGGCCCCAGAGTGAAGGCGAGGCAGACCATGATCTCTTGGCGTGGTGCGGAAGCATCTGCATTTGTTCGGGGCGGACTGAAAAAGGCCATCAGGACACCAGTGAGGGCCAAACCAGTCAGCACCCAGAACAGAGCCAACGAGCCAGCAAGCCCGAAGACCAGCGTTTCCAGAAACGGAAGATCAGGATAGGCAATCCAGAAACCTTCGTCGGCGACTGACCGGGCGCGTTTCAGAAGCAGATACAGCCACGGCAAAAACGAAATCGTGCTGGCAGCCATTGCCAGACACACCACGACTGCATTGTTTCCGGCTAGGCTCTTCGTGCTGCGGATTTGGGCGAGCGCAAAACTCGCGCAAACAATACCGACACCGGCAAAGGCGAACAGTGCGTAGACATGGCTGTAGAGAAAGCAGGTGCCGCCAAAAACCAGCAGTATGATCCACAACGATGAAGGTCGCTGAAGGACCTTCAGTACAGCAAACAGAAAGACGAGGCCGCAGGCCGCCAGCAAGGCATACATGCGGGCTTCCGTAGAATACCAGATGTGAAGCGGCGACAGCGCCAGCAAGGCTGCGGCGAGCAGCCCGGCTTCCCGTCCTGCAAGGTGCTTTCCGATCAGGTAGACAAACCAGACAGCGAGGACGCCCAGAAATGCCGAGGGCATCCGCAACGCCATTTCACTGTCTCCAATCAAAGGCATGGCGAGCCACAAAATGACATTGTGCAACGGTGGATAGTTGTCTGCGGCCACCGATGCCAGGAGTTCGGCCAATGTTCCCTTCGACTGGCTCCACGAGACCGCCTCATCATACCACAGGCTGGTTCTGTCCAGTTCGTAAAATCGGAGGAAGGCGGCTATCATCAAAATGACGACTAGCAGGATACCTGCGGCAGGGTTGGTTGGTTTTTCTCTTTCTGCCAGCTGCACGCCATCAGATCCTGGTTGATCGCTTGAGAGTGAAAGCTAGACAATTCAGTTGCATGAGGAAAGTTTATCTTCGTCGGGGATTTCAGCTCCGGTGGATTGTCGCTAAGCTATTGACGCTGTTTTAAGGATCCGAACCCTGAAAGTCTGACGTTTGAGCGAGAAATCCACCCCAAAGACCAAACCGGACACCGGTGCAGCCATCGGACCGGTGGTTTCGGCGGCTCATCTGGCCTCCGGTGCGATGCCGGCACTTTCTGAAATCGAATTTGCCGTAACGATGATGGTCAATGCCTATCATCGATGGATGGTCCGCTGCATGGCGGCCAGTGGCTCGGAGGGCCTTGGCCCGCTGGATGTGCTGGTATTGCACACGGTCAATCATCGCGGTCGCGCAAAAACGCTTTCCGATATCTGCCTGGTCCTGAATATCGAGGACACGCATACGGTCACCTATGCGCTGAAGAAACTCGTAAAAGCCGGACTGATCAGTTCCGGTCGTCGCGGCAAGGAAAAAACCGCGGAAATTACCTCGAAGGGTGAGAAAGCCTGCCTGGAATACAGGAGATTGAGGGAAGCGCTACTGGTCGAGCCAATGAAGGCGCTGGGCCTCGATGAAAGCGAGCTTTCCCGGTTGGCTGCCACTATGCGGCTGGTCTCGGGAAACTACGATCAAGCAGCTCGGGCCGCTGCTGCCATGTGAGAAGATCGATAGATTGCGACACTATTGTGCGTTGCAAACTACAAGATTTCTTGTAAGGTCGAAATATGCAGGAACAGGCAGCCATATCAGCGCTGGGTGCGCTCGCACAGGAAGATCGACTTGCGGCTTTCAGGCTTCTCGTCACGCATGGACCGTTGGGACTGCCGTCGGGCACGATCGCGGAGAAGTTGGATGTACAGCCGACGCGGATGTCATTTCACCTGACCACGCTGGAACGGGCGGGCCTGTTGAATGCGCAAAGGGAAGGGCGGCATATTCGCTATGCGGTCGACTATGAACAGATGAAGAGCCTGCTGAGTTTCCTGATGGAAGACTGCTGCGGCAACAATCCCGAGATTTGCGGCCTGTCGCACTCCAATATCCTCAAATCATCAAGTCTTTGACGAAACAGGACCAAAATGACCATTACGATCTACCACAATCCGAAATGCGGAACATCGCGCAATACTCTGGAAATGATCCGAAAATCGGGTGTGGAACCTGATGTCATTGAATATTTGAAAACTCCGCCCAAGCGGGAGGAACTTGTCGACCTGATTGGGCGCATGGGCTGTTCAGTGAGGGACCTCCTGCGCCAGAAGGGTACGCCTTATGATGAGCTGGGACTTGGCGAGGACAAGTGGTCCGATGATCAGCTGATCGACTTCATGCTGGAGCATCCGATCCTGATCAATCGACCGGTCGTTGTCAGCGAAAAGGGTGTTCGCCTCTGCCGGCCGTCTGAAAAGGTTATGGACCTTCTTCCAGCTGACCTTGGTTCCTTCACCAAGGAAGACGGGGAAGTGGTGTCCTCCGGTACCGCGAATGACTGACCCTTTATTGAATGCAACCGATCTGCCGAACATTTCATCCATCGACTTGGACGCGATAGCACCTTCGCGTCGGGACGCTGCCGGGCATGAAACTCACCGGCCCCGTGTCCTTCTGCTTTACGGATCGTTGCGCGAACGTTCTTACAGCCGCTTTCTGGTGCTGGAAGCTGAAAGACTGCTCAAGGCATTTGGTGCCGAAACAAGGGTGTTTGATCCTGCAGGCCTGCCCCTGCCGGACGATGTTGGCATCGACCATCCCAAGGTCGCCGAATTGCGTGAGGCCTGTACATGGTCGGAAGCACAGGTCTGGTGTTCGCCGGAGCGCCACGGCGCGATGACTGGCGTCCTGAAATCCCAGATCGACTGGATCCCGCTCAGTACGGGCGCGATCAGGCCGACGCAAGGGAAAACGCTTGCGCTGATGCAGGTTTCCGGCGGATCGCAGTCGTTCAACGCGGTCAATCAGATGCGTGTTCTCGGCAGGTGGATGCGCATGGTGACGATCCCGAACCAGTCATCGGTGCCCAAGGCCTACCAGGAGTTCGATGATGAAGGCCGCATGAGGCCTTCGCCGCTCTATGATCGTGTCGTGGACGTCATCGAGGAATTGATGAAATTCACCTATCTCGTTCGCGGCAGATCGGATTATCTGGTCGACAGGTACTCGGAACGCAAGGCGGCGCGTGAAAAGGACATGGCGCTGGAACAGGTTGCCCAGGGGGCCGGACTCTAGATCCGACGCAGTGATCGCCTGCATTCATGCTCTCGCGAAGACGCAGCTCAAACGGTCGCTGTCTCGTTTTCTTCTTCTGAAGTTTCTTCCGGAGCGGCAAGCGTTGCGTATTGCGCAAGTTGGGGCGAAAGCGAAATTTTTGGCGGCGGCAGGACTTGCTTCCGTTTTTGCGGAAACCAAAATCCGCCTTCCTCATTGTGAGGGAAGATCGGGTAGGCGGCTTCGTGCTTTGCCACGGTGCCCGGTTTGCCGAACATATAGCCTTGCACGAGATCACAGCCAGCGGCGCTCAGGAGAATGGCCTGTTCTTCCGTCTCTACTCCCTCGGCCGTGATGGTCACGTTCAGGGACCGACCCAGTCCCACGATGGATGTGACGATGGCATCCGTGCTCGTGTCCTTGCCGAGGTTCTGGATGAAGGCCTGATCGATCTTGATCTTGTCGAACGGGAAGAGACTGAGATAGCTCAGTGACGAATATCCCGTACCGAAGTCATCCATAGCGATTGAAACGCCCATGTCGTGGATCTGACGCAGCGTCTCGATCACGGCTTCCGTGTTGGATATGAGCAGGCTCTCGGTGATTTCGATTTCCAGGCGCCTCGGGTTAAGTCCGGACTTGTTCAGTGCCTGCGCCACTCTTTTCTGTGTTTCACCGGCGACGAACTGCCCAACTGAAACATTGACCGCTACCTTTTTGCTCTGATCTTCCCAAAGCATTGCTTCCCGGCACGCGTGGTTCAACACCCAGGTGCCGATTTCGTCGATCAGACCGCAGTCTTCAGCGATGGGGATGAAAAGATCGGGTCGGATTTCCCCTTTGGTGGGGTGCTCCCAGCGAACCAGAGCTTCGTAACCTCGCAGCGTACCGTCGCGCAGCGCGTATTGTGGCTGGTAGACGAGCTTGAACTGGTCAAGTTTGAGTGCCTTGGCGAGCCCGTTTTCGACTTCCTGTCGCTTTTGGGCTTCCGCGTCCAGACCAGGCGTATACCAGGAGAATGTGGACCGACCGTTGTGTTTGGCATGATAAAGCGCAAGGTCCGCGCAGTGAAGAAGACGGGAAACCCGCCAGGAACCGTCTGTGGCACGCGCAATGCCAATGGAGAGCGAAAGCTTGATATCCTTGCCATCGATAATGCAGGGTGCGGAAGTCGCTGCAATCATGTCTGTGGCAAGTCGCGTCATGCGTGCCGGATCTGAGATCGAGGTCAACAAAACTGCAAACTCGTCACCTGACAGGCGTGCCACAAGGTGTTTGTGGAAGACCGTCTGCAAGCGTTCAGCGACGATCTGCAAAAATACATCTCCAATACCGTGACCGTGCGTATCGTTGATTTCCTTGAACTTGTCGACATCGATCAGCATGACGCCGACATTCGACGCCTTGGCCTGTGCACTACGCAGTGCTCCAGCGAGCCTGGCATTGAACACAGCCCGATTTGGCAGGCCCGTCAGAGTGTCATGATGGGCAAGGTACTGAATGTTACTGTTCGTGCGGACCTGATCATAAAATCGCATCCAGAGCAGAATGGCGGCCAACGCGAAGGAGAGCAGGCACAGCACGCCGATTGCCGCGCTGATTGACCAGATCAATCCTGAAAGGTTTTCCAGAATACCCGTTTGCGTCACCAGCAGAACGAGACTGGGTTCGACGACATCCGCTCGTTTCGGATTGTAGACGACAATGGCATTGGAACCGAACGCTCCGAGCCAGGTCATGTCCGGAACAACGGTCAGGGCCCGGTCCGAATTGAAGGCGGCCCAGGCGTGATTGAGGGTGCGAACAGACGTAAGCTCATTCTTTGCGAGCCAATCTATCTGCGCAAAATCCGGAAGGTTCGGATTTTCGGCGGACGCGCCCGCCGGATAGACAAGCGCCTGGTTCAGAATGATCGAGTCAGCATGATGCCGTGCCAGCATCTTTTGGAATTTTTCGCGTGTTTCACCAGACATCCGGGCGGCAGCGCTGCTTTCGGCAGGTGGTGAAAGGCGTAATCCTTCAAGCTTCTGGCTGGACTGCGGTTCGAGCTCAACAGCGTAAGTTGCCAGAGCGGTCTGGATATCGGTTTGCTGGTCAGCATAGTTCTGCTCCAGACCACTCACCAGGAGCCAGTGAGTAAGCAGGCGATTGCTGACATAAACCCCAAGCGCCAGCGCAAGCACCAGCGACATGGATACCAAAAATATGACAATGTTGCTTCTGACGAGTGGGATTGCCATCCGGCTTGGTACCGTTTTTCGAACACTTGTATCGCGATCGTAAGCAGAAATCCTTTAACCATCATGAATCTGAGGACATTCTCTTTAGGTTTTAACGAACTTGCAGAGAAGCTGTGGAATTCGCTGCCGTTTCAGGAATGCGTGCTTCGTTCAGCCTTGCTTCTAGTCAAAGCTGACAAGTGCCGATAAGAGTGTGAAGAAGCTTTGATTCGCCACCAACCGGCGAGTTTTGTCGCGCCGTTTTGGACATAGTGGGAGCTTGTAGGTGAGCGTCTGGAGCAGTATCGGCAGCATTGTCAGCTCGATCGGAACTGGCGGCGCTCAAATTATCGACCGGCTCGTGCAGCTTGTCCTGGCGCGCCCGGAAGGCACAAACAGTGTCGGCTTCACCGTCGCGATGATCGCACTTTCCGCAAAAATGGCCAAAGCCGACGGTGTCGTGACGACCGACGAGGTTCTTGCGTTCCGCGAACTTTTCGAAGTGCCGCCCAGCGAAGAACGCAATGTTTCAAGGCTGTTTAACCTGGCGCAGGAAGATGTCGCCGGCTTTGAAGTCTACGCAAAGAAGCTGGCCGATCTTTTCCCATATGATCACAAGACCTTGCTCGATATACTCGATGGGTTGTTCCACATTGCAAAAGCTGACGGTGTCGTACACGAGAGCGAAGTAGGCTACCTTTCCAAGGTGGCCGAAGTTTTCGGTCTGGATGAGCGGGAGTTTGGCAAGGTTCTGGCCCGGCATGTTCGGAACGACGGTAATCCGTACGTGGTACTCGGATTGGGACCGGAAGCCAGTGACGCGGACTTGAAGTCCCATTACCGGCGGGAAGTCCAGGAGACGCATCCCGACCGTCTCATCGCACGGGGTGTCCCGGAAGAGTTTGTCCGAATTGCAAACGACCGACTGGCAGCCCTCAACGATGCATGGGCAAAAATCCGCGCGGAAAGGGGCATATGAACGTCGTGACGGACACCGGTGTCGATGCAAGGGTTCATCCATCACCAAACCACGGGCCGCGGGCTCAGGATGCGCCGATTGACATGCTCGTTCTTCACTATACCGGCATGGAGAGCGCTGAGTTGGCGTTGCAACGATTGTGCGATCCGCGTACGGAGGTCTCCGCCCACTATTTTGTGTATGAAGATGGGACCATTCTTCAATGCGTTCCAGAAGCAAGGCGTGCATGGCATGCAGGACGCAGTTTCTGGAAAGGCGAGAAAGACATCAATTCTCGGTCGATAGGGATCGAAATCGTCAATCCTGGCCACGAATTCGGCTATCGCCCGTTTCCGGAGAGTCAGATTGATGCGGTTGTCAGGTTATCGAAGGATGTCTGCCTGCGTCACGACGTGCTTCCCTGGATGGTTCTTGCACATTCGGATATCGCGCCTGACAGGAAAGAGGATCCCGGGGAGAAATTTCCCTGGAACAGGCTTGCTGAAGCCGGTGTCGGACTTTATGTCGAACCGCACGCGATTGTCGCCGGATTGCTGATGCAGGAAGGCGACAGAGGTCAACCGGTGGAAGCCTTGCAATCGATGCTCGGGCTTTACGGCTATGATGTCGATATCAATGGTGTCTTTGATGAAAAGACACGTCATGCCGTGAAAGCGTTTCAGCGTCACTTTCGGCAGGAAAAAGTTGACGGCGTCGCAGATCATTCGACCATCGAAACGCTTAATCTGCTTCTGCGGCGATTGCCGACTTTCTCGGTGTAGGCCCGGATGCCGGTCACACAAGACCGGGAAGGCCAGGCTACCGGATGCCGTTCACAATAGGTGCCTCGACCCACCCGTCACCATCGATTTTTCTATTTTGCACCGCAGCAAATTAGATAACTTTGCTGCAGTGCGTCATGAATGGTCTTCAGTTTGTCTGCAAATTGCCGGATGCACGGCAAGATTTCGTCACAAACCCCGTTTTTTTCCGATTTGGGCCTGATTTTTTGGTAAATTTCTGTAACAATTTGAAATAAATCGTGATTGGATTGCGCTAAATTTCGTCCCACAGGTCCTGCATTTCTCCGCTCCGAAATTAACCAGAATGAAAACCAAAAGGGCTGGACGAATGTTACGGTCATTCAATAAACTAACTGGGGCGCTTTGCCTTTTCGCCTTTGCAACCACTACGATTGCACCCGTCGCGATGGCAGCCGGTTCGGGGTCGGATCCGATCCTCCACGTCATCGACCCTGAAAAAATGAAGAAGAGTGCCGAGAAGCTGGCATCGAGGGAACAGGTAGGCTCCGGTTCGGACCCGATCCTGCATGTCATTTCTCCGAACACGGAAACTTCCAAGAACAAGAAGGCGACCAAGACCGCCGCCAAGAAGTCCAGTCCGAAAAAGACCAAAAAGAAAGCGCAGGTCAAACCAGCTTCTTCCAAGAAGACGGTCAGAGCGGCAAATGCTCCGGCCAAGAAGCAGGAGTTTTCCAGGTTGATCCGCAAGGCAGCAGCGAAACACGGTGTTCCCATCAGAATTGCGAAAGCGGTCGTGGAAGTGGAAAGCAACTTCAACCCGAGAGCACGCGGCCGGGCGGGTGAGGTCGGGCTGATGCAGATCAAACCTGCAACCGCGCGAGGTATCGGCTACCGTGGATCCACGAAAGCTCTTTACGATCCGGCGACAAATATCGAGTGGGGCATGAAGTATCTCGCCGGTGCCCATGAACGGGCCAACGGTGATCTTTGCGGCACGATCCTGCGTTACAATGCGGGTCACTATGCGAAGCGGATGAATCCAGTCAGCCGTCGGTATTGCAGCAAGGTCAAGCGCCTCATGTCGTCCAGCTGATCTATTGACCAGGTAAGTGAGGTCATTGATTTCTAACTGGATGATTGAACTTACCGGGATATAAAACCCCGCTGCAGAGGCAGCGGGTTTTTTTTGTTTGCCACCAGCTATTTCAGGCAAACTTTCGTCTGGCTGCCGGGATCGACTCCGGCACGGGAGTGCCTTCTGGGACGTCGTATGCATCGAAAGGCTGCCCGAGTGCAGTTGTGACGGGAACCACACCTGCCCAAAGGTCCGTTCCCAGGTCTTCCGTGTCATCAACCGGCCCGCCTGTCCGGACCTTGGTGCTGACATGCTCCATGTCCATGACAAGGACTCCGGTTGCCTTGTGTTCCTTCGCCATCATTGCGCGGCATTCATCCCAGCGACCGGGTAGAATATGATCGGTGATCGCGGCGAGTGCCTCAATCTGTTTGTCGTGATCCTCCACGAGGTGTGCGGTACCATGCACAATGGCGCAGCGGTAGTTCATCGAGTGGTGGAAAGCCGAGCGCGCGACAACGATGCCATCGATGAGGGTCACGGTCAGGCTTGCCGGAACACCATTCGCATTGTCCTTGATGATCCGTGTTGTGCTGGCGCCATGAATATACAGCTTGTCACCAATCCTGGCGTATGCCATCGGAATTACCATTGGCTTGTTTTCGTGTATGAAACCGCAATGGGCCACAAGACCGGCATCAAGGATTTCATTGGCAAGGGCGCGATCATAGCTGCCTCTGTTCATCTGCCTGATCTTTGCATAGCGCGGCAGGTTCGTGGCCTTGCGCTTCTCCAACGTGGACATGGGTAACTCCTGATCCAGGTTTGTCTTGTGCTGACTGGTTTCTTCGATAAACTGGACTTGTAAAAGATCCGGTTTTTAAAAAATGACAGAACCAGTTTTTCCTGAGGGTATTCTGACGCTAGAACGCTCCGGAAGGGTTCCCCTGGCCGAGCAGATTTATCGCGGATTTCGCGATGCAGTGCGCAGTGGCCTTCTTGTCTCGGGAACCAGGTTGCCGTCCACCCGCAGGCTTGCGTCGACGCTCGACGTCGCACGAAACACGGTGAATGCGGCTTACGACCTGCTTCAGGCGGAGGGTATCATTTCGGTGAAGGCCGGCGCCGCTCCCAGGATCACCGAGGGATTTTCCCTGGAAGGAAATACGGGCATTCGAGTTGCGCCGGCTTTCAAGTCAAACCTTTCCGGCCGTGGTCTTGCCATGTCGACGAACGTTCGCGGCGAAGCCTGGGCCTCACGTGATGGTGCGCTACAACCCGGTGCGCCTGCCCTCGATTGCTTTCCCTACGAGGAGTGGGCACGGTGTCTGCGCCGTGCTGCGAGGATGGAACGCAGTCCTGATCTGCAGTATCGGAATTATTCGGGAGTTCCTGTTCTCAAGGAACAGCTTTCGCGTCATTTGGCTGCCGAAAGAGGTGTACGGACCGAGCCCGCGCAGATCCTGATCACCAGCTCGATGCAGGCCAGTCTATCGCTGTTGTCAATGGCTTTGTCGGATCCCGGCGATGAAGCGTGGTTGGAAGAACCCGGTTATCTGGGTGCACGCACTGCATTTCAGGTTGCCGGTTTGAGCATTCGCCAGCTTCCGGTCGATGACCAGGGTGCTGATGCGGAACGCATGCCAGCTACCGGTGTCTCCCCGAAACTGATTTACGTGACACCATCCCACCAGTATCCGCTGGGTGTCCGCATGCCGCTGGGCCGCCGGTTGTCCCTGCTCGAAGCGACACGGTCGGCAGGCGCTGTCATTCTGGAAGACGACTATGACAGCGAATTCCTGTTTTCAGGGCGCCCGGTCGCCGCTCTTTATGGCCTTGCGGAAGAGGGACAGGTCGTCTACCTCGGCACCTTTTCAAAAAGTCTGATGCCAGGCCTTCGCCTGTCTTACTGCGTTGTTCCACCCCAACTGGTCGAGCCGCTTCAACAACTCATGCGCAACATGGGATGTGCTGCCAGCGTTCAGATTCAGGTAGCGCTGGCACAGTTCATGGATAGCGGCGCCTACAAGAAACACCTGAAACATATCCGGAAGATTTACGCGGAGCGCGGGGCTTTGCTCGTCAGGACGTTGAACGAACGTCTCGGCAACAGGGTTGAAGTGGAAGCGCCAAGCGGAAACGTTCAGGTCGCGATGATGTTTCGCGAACAGGTAGATGACAACGCCCTGGCGACAGCAATGCAGGAAAGGGGATTTGCGGTGTCCCCGCTTGGCAATTGTTATCAGGGCAAGGAGCGCAAGTCCGGCCTGATCATCGGATTTGCGGATGCCAGCGCAAGACAGATAACTCAGGGTGTCGATACCCTGGGAACGTTGCTCGATAGTCAAGCAACGGTCTCAACTTTCTGAAAACAGGGACATTTTGGGAACGTCCCCTTGAACGATAAGCTTGGCTTCCGTTGCTGAAATGACGTCGTCGACGCTGGCCCCCGGGCCGACTTCCTTCAGAACCAATCCATCTTCGGTCGGTTCTATCACCGCCATTTCGGTCACGATAAGGCTGACGCGGCGCCGGGCAGTCAACGGCAGATTGCATTCGCGCAGGATCTTTGGTTTGCCCCGGGCCGTATGAACCATCGCAACGATCACATGTTTTGCACCGGCTACCAGGTCCATCGCCCCGCCCATGCCTGGAACCATCTTGCCCGGGATCATCCAGTTGGCAAGATATCCGCGTTCATCGACCTGAAGTCCGCCGAGCACTGTCATGTCCAGATGACCTCCACGGATCAGGCCGAAACTCATCGCGCTGTCGATCGATGCAGCGCCGGGAACAGCGGTGACAAAGCCGCCACCGGCATCGGTCAGATCCGGATCTTCCATGCCCTCGGGCGGGCGGGCCCCAAGCCCGATGACCCCGTTTTCCGCCTGAAAGAAGACATGAACCTCTTTGGGAAGATAATTTGCAACCATCGAAGGCAACCCGATACCGAGATTGACCAGTGTGTCCGGCTCGATTTCCTGCGCCACGCGCCGCGCGATGATTTCCTTAGCTTCCATCGGGCTGTCTCTCCAGTAGATGATCGACCAGGATTCCAGGTGTTTTCACGCTGTCAGGTGAAATGACGCCGATCGGGACTATCGTCTGGGGTTCCGCGATAACGGTCTTTCCCGCCAGAGCCATGATGGGATTGAAATTGTGTGCAGTGAGCGAGTATTCCAGATTGCCAACATAATCCGCCTGGTGAGCGGCAATCAGTGCAAAGTCTCCATGGATTGGTTCTTCGAGCAGAAAATCCCTGCCACTGACAGTGACAATCTGCTTGCCTTCTTCAACCAACGTTCCGAGGCCAGTTGGGGTCAGAATCCCGCCCAGGCCGACACCGGCTGCCCTGATCCTCTCCACAAGCGTCCCTTGCGGCACCAATTCAACGTCGATTTCGCCGGAAATCATTTTTTGCTGGGTCTCGGGGTTCAGGCCGATATGTGAGGCAACGACCCTGGTAAGACAGCCTGCCGTGACAAGCTTGCCGATACCGCGCCCAGGCATTGCGGTATCATTGGCAACAATCGTCAGGTCGTTGATGCCTCTGGCAACGATTGCATCTATCAACCTGTGTGGCGATCCAACGCCCATGAAGCCGCCGATCAGCAGCGTTGATCCATCCGGAATTAGCTCAGCAGCTTCCGCTGCCTTGATCGCCTGTTTCATGAGCACGTTCCCACAATCCAACCTGTCATCAGCAGGTTAGCGCTTGTCATGCTGGTTGGACAATGAAAATTGTGCGTCGCGGTAGTCCACGGGATCGCGGCAGTTACAGCACAGGTGTCAGTTTGCGGGCTGCTGCCCTGAGTTTTCGACAGCATTTGCCGCATGATCTGCAGCAGCAAGAATTCTGTCGCTGTCCTGACCGTTTCGGGCGAGCGCATTGAGGCCAAGAAGGCAGGAAAGGGCAAAGGCCGCAAGTTCACGGGCTCTTTTCTTGTCGGGAATACCATTTTGCCGATGGAGCGTGTGGAAAATGCGGTCTTCGAGCACGTTCATCCGCTCGCGCACAAGCGGCGACGTCTGTCCCGTCTCACTTTCTGGACTTCCGGATGAGGTGAGCAACAGGCAACCACGCGGCGTGTTCCGGCTCATGAACAGTCCGACGTGGCGAATGAACTGCGCCACGGCCCGGCGTGGATCTGCTTCCGTCTTCAGGTGTGCCAGGCCGAGTTCCGTCGCCTCATTCCAGTATTTGTTCAACACAGTTGCAAAGACATCGTCCTTGCACCCGAAAGCCGCATAGAAGCTGCCGCGTTTTATTCCGGCCACCTGCTGCAGATCGTCGATGGATGTTCCCTGGTATCCTTTTGTCCAGAACACGTCGACGAATGCCTCAAGGGCAACGTCCATGTCAAAAGATTTGGGTCGTCCGGCCATTTTCCCTCGTTCTGGACTGGCTCCGGCAATTGCTGTTGCCGGAGCCGATCAGTTTACTCCGCAGCGATGACAGCCGGATTCCATTCGAATTTCCGGAAGGGGGCGTCAACTGGCGTGTCTGCCAAATGGTTCACATAGTTTGACATGACTTTCTGTGCAACGCCAAGAATGACGTCGAGGATCTGTCGCCGGGTATAGCCCGCTGCAAGAAATGCGTTTGTGTCCTCTTCTGAGACCACGCCACGCTGACGAACCACCTTGAGCGTGAACCGGCGCAGCGCCTCGAGTTTTTCATCCTCAAGCGGAGCCCCGTTTCGCAAGGATTCGATGAGACCGGCATTTACCTTCTGCATGTGCGCGATCGCCGTATGCGCCGGGACACAATAGTGACAGGCGTGTTCGACGTTTATGGCCATCCACACGACGGTCTGTTCGACGACCGAGAGGCTTGTCTGCTGAAAAAGTTCGTGCAGTTTCTGATAGGCCTCAAGATGTTGAGGAGAGTCTGCCATCACGGCGTGAAGGTTCGGAATCATTCCGAAGTCCTTGAGGGAATTGTCCAGAAGTGGACGGCTCTCGTCAGGTGCGGATTCCAGCGTGTGAAGTGTGAAATCGGTCATTTGCATCTCCTGTTTCGGCGTCATTCGACGTCGTTACCGTTTGTCGGTAACCGCGATGTAGGTATTCTGTACTTAGTAGTCAAAAATAAAACCGAACTCCGGAATCGCAAGAATCCGCGGTTCTTGGAACTCTTCAAGCAATCGTGAATTTGACGGTGATACGCTTGGCTTCTTGTCGAGTGAGAACGACGAGGGCTAAGCTGAAGACCAAGATCCGACAAAGGACCAAGGGTCGGAGAGCCGGAGGACAAAGCGCGAATGACTGTCATCCAGGAAAGTCAGGAGACACAAACAGCCCTTCGGGATTTCGGCCGCTGGCTGCTGCAGTCCGGTGGTTTGCCCGCCGACAAGACAGAAGACCTGCTGACGAAGTCCAGGGCCTTGCATTGCGGGTCTGGTGAAACCGTCTTTTCGGCTGGAGACACACTGGAAGAGCTGTTTTTCGTCAATTCCGGACTGGTCCGGTATTACTACCTCACACCCGAGGGGAAAGAGTACAACAAGAATTTCGTATCCTCCGGCAGTGTCGTGACAAGCCTGTCTTCCTTTCTGGAGGCAAAACCGGCACCGTTCTTTACGGAGGCTCTTGAGGACACTGTTCTTGTTGCAGTGCCGATCGAACTGGCAAGGAATCTGGCGTCCGATGACATCGACTGGGAACGGCTGGTCGGCCGTTTCGTCAGGGCCCTTGCCATTCAAAAGGAGCAACGGGAGGCATCTTTCCTTTTGAAGAATGCCGAACAGAGATACGAGGCATTTCTGAAAGATTTCAGCGCGTTAGCCATGCGACTGCCACAATATCACATCGCTTCCTATCTCGGCATCACCCCGGTCGCACTTTCACGAATTCGGTCCCGTCTTGCTTGTCGGCGCGTTTCTTAACCCCGGTTAATGCAGATGGTTTCAGCACTGAACATGATGCCCTCACATTGACCTGAGGACGCATTGGCATGAACAAAACCATCGTAATCACCGGCGGCGCAATCGGATTGGGCCGGGAACTCACGCGGCTTTACTGCAAAAGGGGGCATCACGTCGTGATTTGTGGCCGTACGCGATCGGCATTGGAAGAGGTCAGGTCTGCCCATCAGAACGTGACTGCTGTTTGCGCGGATCTTGCGGCACCGGAAGGCAGACGGCACTTTCTGGAGGAGATCCATGCTCTAGAAATCGAAGTCGATCTGCTGATCCACAATGCGGCGCTTCAATTCACGTATGACTTCGTGAAGGGCTGCGTGCCGGTTGAAAGGATTGAAACCGAGCTTCTGGTCAATCTCCTGTCGCCCATGGAATTGACGACGGACCTGCTCCCCTTGTTGAAAACATCAGGGGGCGCCCGTGTCGTCTTCATCTCATCAGCCCTTGCCCGCGTTCCCAAGCGGTCCGCACCGGTTTATTGTGCCAGCAAGGCTGGATTGTCGGTTTTTGCCAGGGCGCTGCGGTATCAGCTCGAAGACACCGGGATTCGCGTCACGGACGTTGTTCCGGATCTGATTGTGACCCGGATGGCACGTGGCCGCGGAGACAAGGCGCTTTCAGCGTTTGAAGCTGCCGGGAAAATAATAGCGGGCCTGGACAAGGGCAAGGATGAAATTCGACTGGGCCGCGTGCCGATATTGTACCTGTTGCACAGGTTTGTGCCAGGCCTTGCCTACAAGGTGTTGAAGGCTGCATAAGCTCCACGAAAACAGCTGCTTGGATCACTCCTTTGCTTGACCTCTGTCTAAAAGCCACTTAAGTCCGCAGGCGCCAGTCGGCCGGACAGCCGCTGCTGCAAGTGTCGAAAGACCGCAGGAGAGGAAAGTCCGGGCTCCAAGGAAACACGGTGCCGGGTAACACCCGGCGAGGGCGACCTCAGGGAAAGTGCCACAGAAAGCAAACCGCCTCGGCTTGCCGGGGTAAGGGTGAAAGGGTGGAGTAAGAGCCCACCGCGCTACTGGCAACAGCAGCGGCACGGTAAACCCCACCGGGAGCAAAACCGAATAGGGGCAGCGCGGTCCGGAAGCAATTCCGGGCCAGGCCGGTTTCCAGGCCAGCTGTCCGGGTTGGTTGCGTGAGACGCCTGGTGACAGGCGTCCCAGATGAATGGCTGTCGCGTCCGCGAAAGCGGGCCTTACAGAACCCGGCTTACAGGCCGGCTGGCAATTCGTTTCTCATTCACCCGGCCGTGTATTGCGGCGCGCTTGCCAGGAACTCACCATAGGACGCTGCATCCGGATAGGAGAATTGTTCTGCTATCGGGTTGGATCGTTTTGTCTTGCCCGCCCCCATGTCAGACAGCAGTTCGTCGAAATGACGGAAGTGGAACGGTGCTGAACAAAGGCCACCGTAAACCTTTGCCGCCGGACGCTCCTTGCGGCGCCAATCAAGCATTTCTTCAATATTGCTGTTCATGTCTTCATCGCTTGGCTGGTTGGCAAGTTTGCCGTCCGCATAGCGAACGAGCCAGTTCGCGATCATTTCGGCGGACAGGATCGTGCAGAAGCTGGAATTGAACCCGACAAATCCCATGTCCGGCATGTCAGGATTTACGGCGAGACGATACACACGGTATTGACCATCATGCTCGATCAACTTGTCCTGGTACTCCTGAGCCAGGTAGGGCACGCCAAGTTTCCACCCAACCGCTAGAATAGAGAGGTCGCAGGGCACTTTTTCACCGTTCGTCAGAACAATTTGATCCTCCTCATATCGCTCGAATGATCCCCTGACCGGTTTGATCGAACCGTCCTTGAAGCCTTCGAACAGGCCCGGGGTCACGATGGGGAGCGAGCAGGATGCATCCTTTTCAATCGGTGTGTCGGGCACCATGTCCCATTTTTTCAAGCCGAGCTGCAACTTGAGAAGGGTCTCAAGGCCGCGGAAGTTGGCCCAGATCAGCGGCTTGAACGCGGTAAAGAGAGCCTTGCCCAAGGGGGATGGACTCCACCCGTTGAACTGTTGCTCCTGCGCCCGCATGTACAAAAGGCGCTTGAAATTGATACCGCCGACGAAATACGGCACGCGCCACACGGGTTCCCGATAGACGAGTGTTACGGATTTCGCGCCGTTTGCTGCCGCGTTGACGGCAATATCGGTTGCGGACTTGGAACCTCCCAATACGACGACATTTTTCCCTGTCACCGTGGTCGGATCGGTGTATTCCGAGCTGTGGATGACATCACGACCCGTGGCCTGAAACGCGTCCTGGCCCGGATGGGTGATTATGTTCTTGTCAGAGAACTGTCCGGTGCAGACCGCGACAAAATCAAAGTCCTGCGTCCAGGTTTTGCCGGCCGCTTCCAACGTAAGCGTCCAGCCGGGCAGGCCGTCGTTTCTGCGATCCATGGATTGAACGTTCGTGTTCAGCTGAAACAGCCTGGCCAGTTTGTGTTTGTCCGCATAGGCATGAAGATAGGCATGGACCTGTGGCCCCTTCGGCCATTCGGGATATTCGTCCGGCATGGCAAGATCGGTGTATCTGTAAAGATCTTTCGGGGACTGGGTCTGGACGCCCGGATAGGAACGGGACAGTTCCCAGACACCGCCAAAATCGTGGCTTCGCTCAAAACCGAACACCCGATGTCCGCGTTCATCGAAGGCCTTGGCCGCGGCAAGGCCACTCACGCCGCCGCCGATGACAGCGACGTTCTTTCGTTTCGTCATTTTGATCTCCTCGCTGAATTTTCGCGCAGGTCAGGCCTGGTCCGGCGGTGGGAGGAAGTCGACTTCGTGCAGGGCCGACAGTCTGACCAGTTCCTGCGGATCGGTAACGCCATTCAGCGCACCGAATAGGTCGAAGAGCTTGCGTGTCGGTGCGACTCCGAAGATGCAGGTCGCGGTTTTGCCGGACCGATTGTAAATACCGTGGGCTTCACCCATCGGCATTCTTACCGTGTCGCCGGCCTTTGCCACGTGGGTCTCGCCGCCCATCTCGACCTGCAATTCACCCTCAAGCATGACGATCCATTCATCCTGTGTCGGGTGGATGTGCGGTGGGACGAATGTTTCTGCCGGAACAACAGCGTGCCAGATGAACGCATTGGTGCTGTGCAATTTTGGTGTGTAGGTATGCCCGACGACATTCCAGCTTATGTCGCCCAGGCTTCCGTCAGCGGATGTGATGCCAGCTCCGTTTTGCATTTTGTTCCCCTCCATTGTGCAGTGTGTTGGCGGAAAAATGCTAAACTGACTTCTCGAAATTGTTTTATCCAGATTGCGAAAAAAACTGACCGGATGCAGTAAATTGCCGCATTGTCGGATCCGAATGCTTGAATGAATTTCCTGCTCACGGCATGATTTGTCATGTCCCAGGCCGCGCATAGACCGCCATTGAGTAACTACCGGTGTTTTGAAACGTTTGACGTTGACGAAGCCCGGGAAATCGTTGCGCGCAATTTTTGCAGCCACAGGCTTGATCGAATGTCCTCGGGGGATCGGTTCGATGCCTGCCAGAACAGGGTCGATGGCGAAAGACTCTCGCTGAACTACATTCGCTACGGTGCCGATGTGACCATCGATCCGGGCGAACTTTCGGAATTCTATCTGATACAGATTCCGATCACAGGCACGGCGCAAGTCAGGAACGGAATTCGATCCGTTTACTCAACACGTTCCGTCGGGGTTGTTTTGAACCCGGACCGACATACCACGATGCGTTGGCACGAAGGCTGTGAACAGGTTCTGGTCCAGATCGAAAAATCCTACATGCGGGATATCGCCGTCAGGATGACGGGTGTGGACGTGAACTCGGTCCGTTTCTCGCCAGGGTTGGATTTGAACCATGAATCCATCGCCTCATGGGCATGGCGCCTGCGCGCTTTGTTCGGGGCGGCGGAGGCCGGACAGGCTTTTCAGGGGTCTGACCTTCAGCAGCAAAGTCAGCTGGAAGAGGCTTTGGTGATGTCGTTGCTGGAGGTGCAGCCCAGCACTGTTTCGCACTTTCTCGGAGAACGGCGCAGCGGCGCCTCGCCGGCGATCCTGAAACGGGCGTTGTCGCTAATCAACGAGCAATTCGGGCAAGACATCAGTCTTTTGGATATCAGCGCTTTCGCCGGAACAACGCCCCGCAATCTGCAGATCCTCTTCAAGCGGGAGTTGGGATGTACGCCAATGGAAAAGCTGCGGGACGTTCGGTTGAATTTTGCGCGACACCTGCTGGTATCAAGCGGCAAACATCAATCCGTCGCGGACATTGCCGAAAAGTCCGGGCACCGCCACGCGGGGCGGTTCTCACTGGCATACAAAGCGTGTTTCGGCGAGTCTCCAAAGGAAACTCAACGCCGCCGGCCTTTCGGATAGTTCAAGCCGTTCCGTACCTGGGTCATGTATTGCTTCATGGCAACTTTTCTCTGAATTTACGGAAGATTTCGTTCGGTCGCGTGTTTTATGTATTACGCAAAATTTTGTGAGACTAAATATGATAAAATTGTGTCTTCGAGGTCATTTTAAAACCTTTAACATTTAATGTTTTGTCCATGTTGTTGTCTTTGTTCCTTCCTAATCTTGATTCGTTGTATTCAATACAGGTGGGATCGAAATGGAAGGGACGTTCGAGGACTTTTTGGCCGCGTTGTTGGCGTTTGAGTCGGGTTGGGACAGGGACCGCTACAGCGCCGGCGTCATTCAGGACTGGCAGCTCGACCAATGGGCGGGTGGTGCGGTTGAAACCCATTTTCCGCAATATACGAGCTGGTCGCAGTTGACCGACACGGAATGGGAAACCATGGCGTACCGGTCCATGAATTCGCTCGGGTTTGTCGGTTTTCAGTTCGGTGAAGCGCTGCTCATAGATCTCGGCTATTATGACGATGACGTCTTCTACGGAAACGGGGCAGCTTCCAATACTTGGGACGGGAACTGGACTGGCAAGAATGGCGTGAATTCCCTGGAAGAATTCATGACCAGGGACGCACAGAACGTCGCGATCCAGGAGGCTTTCGGCTACAATCTTCAGGTTCTGGAAACGCAGTTGGCCGGGAGCGGACAGTCGCTGAGCGATTTCATCGGCCAGACGACGAGCTACACCCAGAACGGCCAGACCGTCACAGTAGACCTTACGTTGACCGGTATTCTCGCCGCAGCTCATCTGCGCGGTGCATGGGGGACCGCGACGCTTCTGCAAGGCGGGGCCGTCAGCACAGACGAATACGGTACATCGATCCTGCAATACATAGATCAGTTCGGCGGCTTCGAGGCCCCTTCGATCGGGCAGATGATCGCCTTTTACGAAGATCGCCTGACCGGCGACGAAGGTCTCGGCACACCGGGCGAGACGCCCGGAACCGGCACGCCGGGCCAGCCGGACAGTGACGGCGGCAATGGCGGTGCCGGCGTCACCGAAAGCGATGCGGATGTCGTGATTACCTGGTCCTGGGGGCAGAACGAGGTTGTCACCGGTTTCGACCCGTCATCGGGTACAATCTTTATCGACTGGATCGGCGCCGATGACCTCGAGGTTTCCGAGACGGCTGAGGGTGTCGTGTTTGCAATCCCGTCCAACAACCAGACAACAACCCTCTCGGGTGTCCGGCTGAGTGAGCTGAGCGGGGAGAACTTCACGATCCTTGATACAACTACCGAAGCAGAAGTTCTGGGACTTGTTGGCAACGGATCAGGGATCCCTGATACACCGGATGAGCCTGACACACCTGTCGAGCCGGACACGCCAGACGAACCGGAAACACCTGACGAGCCGGATGCTCCCGATATGCCTGCTCCGCCGGTGACACCGGACAGCTGGAACGGTACGGCCGGTGTCACGGCGGCCACGGCGACGCTGGTAATCACATGGTCCTGGGGAACAAACAGGAGTGTTGCCGACTTTGATCCGCAAAACGACACGATCTTTATCGACTGGTTTGGACCGGACGCGATCAATGTCGACGAAGTGGGCGGGAATGTTGTCTTCACAATGGCGTCGAACAATCAGACACTGACGCTCGAAGGCCTCGCTCTTAGTGATCTTTCACCGTCGAATTTCACCATCATGAGTGAAGCAACAGGCAGGGAGCTTCTGTCTCTGGTCGGCAGCGATCCCGTTGCTCCAGGCGATCCTGTTGACCCGGGCACGCCTGACGGACCGCAAATGATCATGATCCAAACGGACAGCCCGTCGCGGGTGATCGACAACTTCAATCCGGCAACCGACATGCTTCATCTGGAAGCGGGTGTGATAGCCGAGCGGCTTGAGTTCGCCGGATATCCGACGACGATTGCCGATATTTCCGCTGGACTGACCGTGCGTGTGCTGACACCGACGGGTGAGATTGCCAGCGAAACGGTTCTGGTCGGTGTTGATGCTTCCGATCTCACCTTGAACAATTTCATGGTCGCCGAGGAATCAGCGTTGAACGAAGTTGCGACGCTTCTGGGACAGTCCGTGGTTACACCTGACACGGGAGGCTTTGACGTCGTATATGACGCCGATGGTTCCAATCCTCCTGTTCCGTCCGGTACTAGCGATTTGGGTGGGGTCAAATGGGCTGCCGACTTCGGGGCAGATGACATAATAGGGTTCAACCCGGCCTCGGACGAGATCGATTTCGGTAATGCTTCCGTGCATGGACTTGTTCTGAACATGACGGCGAACGGCGAGCCGGTTATCGACAATCCATGGGGACCCGACATGCAGATCCTTCAGGGCGTCCAATTGTCGGAATTGTCTATCGAGAACTTCGGTGTCGTCGGGAACGAGCATTTGCGTCAGGACGTAGGAGGTATCTTGTCTTGGGAGGGCAATATCGGACCACGGGATGCGGATACCGTCTATATCCGCTCACATGAATACGGTGCTTCGGAAGTGATCGAAGGGTTCGACCCGGCAACACAGAAAATCAGCTTCCTCTATTTTGGAACCCGAGAACGCCTTAGCGTCGAGGATACGCCTGAAGGAATGGTGATCAGTTCATTGCCGAGCGGTCAAAGCTTTGTTTTCCCGGCAGTTTCGAAAGGGGAACTCATTGCGGGAAATGTCGAGTTCCACCACGATCAGGTGATGGAAGACAACCTTGAAGCGTCGTTCGGCTTCGACCAGAACGATGTTACTCTTGTTTCGCGAACCGCTCTTCTGACCCCTGATGCTCCTCCTGGTGAAACGACGGACGGTCACCAGATCCGAGACGGTGTCGGCGCAGTTCCGGATCAACCCGATGCTCCGGATGATCCTGAAACGCCGGATACACCGGATACGCCTGTTGTGACCCCGGTAACTGACAGTGACATTGTGCTCGGGGAGGGCCCCGATACGGTGCTCGTGACCTGGGACTGGGGTCGGAAATTCGCGGTAAAGGCCTTCAATCCCGCGGAGGATTCATTAAATTTTACCGGTCTGCCGGCTTCTGATGTCCGGATCGAGGAAGTCGGCGCCGACCTGAAGATCACTGTCGAAAACAATGGCGGTCATAGCTTGTTGCTTGAAGGTCTGCAGGCTGAGGACCTCTCGATTGCCAACCTGGCAGCGGCCGACTGGAACCAGGTTGTCACGGATACGGGTGGCGTCTTGGATCAACTTGAAGCGCTCGGCAACAACGATGTGCTTGCCTGATAACAGAAACGGCTTCTCTGGAGCACAGCGCCGCGCACCTGCGCGGCGTTTTTTGTTCTCCACAGGTCATTCAAAAGCATGGTCTGCTGGGCAGTTCTTGCCGGGTTGCGCGTGACGGGACATCAAAACCTCCGTAATCCTGCGAATCCGATTCTCGCATTCTGTCAAGGCTTCATTAAGCATGTTTCGACTAACCTCATCCGATGAGGGCGTGTGCGATCAAATCGAGCCAAAATCCAAGAGATTCCATTGACCGCCCATGTTTTCCCATGGTATCCCATAAGGACCCAGAAAGGGGAGGGCGGGCCCATTTCAGCAGGGCCTGGGACATCAAATTTACGGCTCGGCAAGAGCCGGTTTTGCAAAATGCATGTCCTTAGGCCGCACGCTGGCCGTTTCTTCTCAGAGGTGATTAGGGAATTTGACGGTTAGGAACCCGTCTGAAGGGGATTTATGTCCGGTTTTGTTTCTCACTTTACCAACCGGCTGGATGCCAAGGGTCGCGTGTCGATCCCGGCACCCTTCCGCGCGGTGCTGGCGAGAGACGGATTTGAAGGCCTTTATTGCATCACCTCTGCCCATTGCGACGCGGTCGATGCCGGCGGCAACGAACTTCTCGCCGAGATCAACAAGCGTTCGGAGGCATTCGCGAAGCTCTCGCCGGATCATGACGCACTTGCAGTCGCGCTTTTCGGGGCAAGCGAAAATCCCAAGATAGACGGAGATGGGCGCATGACCATTTCCGACATGATCCGTGACCACGCGGGTATCACCGACCAGGTCACCTTCGTCGGCATGAACTACAAGTTTCAGATCTGGGAGCCGGCAAAGTTCCGCGAGTACCGTGCAGAGGCCCAAAGGCGCGCGCTCGCGATGCTGTCGGGGCAGGCCCCCGTACCTTCACAAGGAGAGCCGGCATGATGGCGCTCGGCGACAGAAATGCTGCATCTGCCGCTGGCGGACTCGAGCGCCATGTACCGGTTCTCCTGAGTGAAGTCCTCAAGTCGCTTGATCCGCGACCGGGCGAAGTGATCGTCGACGGAACGTTCGGAGCGGGTGGTTACTCGCGTGCGATGCTGGCACGCGGAGCCAGTGTTATCGGGATTGACCGGGATCCAGACGCTATCTCTGCCGGACAGGCTCTGGTCAGTGAGGCAGAGGGCAGCCTGATGCTGGTTTCCGGACAGTTCGCAGATCTGGATGAACTCGCCCGCTCCCAGGGACACGACATGGTTGACGGCGTTGTTCTCGATCTTGGTGTTTCGTCCATGCAGCTCGATGAAGCCGAACGTGGATTTTCATTCCTGCGCGACGGTCCTCTCGACATGCGCATGGAACAGGCCGGTCCGTCCGCAGCCGATGTCGTCAATGAACTCCCGGTCAGGGACCTGATCCGTGTCGTCGGACTGCTCGGTGAGGAAAAACGGGCGACTTCGGTTGCTCACGCAATCGACACGGCGCGCAAGGAAAAGCCATTCTCCCGCACGTTGGAGCTTGCCGATCTGATCGAGAAAGTGCTCGGACGCTCACCCAAGAAGGCGCAGATCCATCCTGCGACCCGCACGTTTCAGGCGTTGCGGATCTATGTGAACGGCGAACTTCATCAGGCCGCGACGGCTTTGGGCGCTGCCGAGCGTCTCCTGAAGCCGGGTGGCCGTCTTGTTCTGGTGAGTTTTCATTCCCTGGAGGATCGCATCGTGAAGCGTTTCTTTCAGGACCGGACCCGGACGCGAGGTGGTGGGTCCAGACATATGCCGGAAGAGGAAGTTCCTCCGGCAACATTCGAGCTCATGACCCGCAAGGCGGTTGAAGCTACGAGCCACGAGAGGGATGAAAACCCGCGTGCGCGCTCGGCAAAGCTCAGGGCAGGGCGGCGCACGGACGCGCCGGCGCGTGAATTGGATATCCATGCTGCGGGCGTGCCGCGTCTTGCAGATTTTCATGGTCTAGGGGGCTGAAGATGGTTCGGACGCTGAACATTTTGTTCATTCTGGCAGTCGTGATCGGCGCGGCAACCGTTTACGACATGAAGCTGGCGGCGACCAAGTCAGCCGAGAAAGTCGCCGAGCTGCAGCGTCAGATCAACGAAGAGCGCAACGCGATCCGGCACCTCAAGGCGGAATGGAGCCTGCTGAACAAGCCGGACCGCCTGCAAGGCCTCGTGGAGCGCTACAACGACTATCTCCAACTTGAGGCTCTTGATGTGAAGCAGATCGTGGCTCCGGCCGATCTTCCCGCGCGCCCAGTCATGCTTGAGCCCATTGGTGGCTCCAATCAGATGGGCGGCTATGCCGGCTCATCTGCTGCGATCCAGTGAGGGCTGACGGATGACGATAGTAAGCGAACCGGCAAGCTTCCTGCAGATCAAACGCTCAAACCCACGAGTCGTACGCGGATCGGTCTCGTCGAGTGCGGTGAAATCGCGGGTCTACGTGGCGATGCTGGCATTCGCCTGTGTCTATGCCGCAATCGCCGGCCGGCTTGTCCTTCTGGCCCAGATGGAGGAAGCGCCTTCACGAGCCTGGATTTCCGCGCAAGATTCCGTGTCCGCGTCCCGTCCGGATCTGATCGACCGGAATGGTGAAATCCTGGCAACGGATATCAAGACCGCTTCTCTGTATGCTGAACCACGCCGCATTCTGGATGTGGACGAAGCTGTCGAGGGATTGATCCGTGTCTTGCCGGAACTGGATGAAGGATTGGTACGCCGCCGTCTCGAAAGCGGCGCCGGCTTCGTCTGGCTGAAACGAGAAATGACGCCCCACAAGGCCGAAGAGGTGCACAATCTCGGCCTTCCGGGCATCGGCTTCCTTTCCGAGAACCAGCGCTTTTATCCGGGTGGGCCAACTGCCGGGCACATCGTCGGGTCCGTGAATGTCGACAATCAGGGCCTTGCCGGGATCGAAAAATACATCGATGACGAGTGGCTCGCCGATCTGCAGTCGCTCGGGTTCGCCTCCAACAGAACCATGGAACCTGTAAGACTGTCTGTCGATCTTCGAGTTCAGCATGTTGTTCGCGACGAACTGGTCAAGGCGATGGACCGCTACAAGGCGATTGCTGCCGCGGGAATTGTTCTGGATGCCAAGTCCGGCGAAGTGGTCGCCATGTCTTCACTGCCTGACTATGATCCGAATGACAGGTCGCAGGCGCTCCAGAAAGACAGGTTGAACCGTGCGACCGGCGGTGTCTTCGAAATGGGATCGGTTTTCAAGACCTTTACGACTGCCATGGCGCTTGATTCCGGTGCGGTTTCCATCAATGACAGCTTCGATGCGACACGTCCGATCAGGGCTGCCGGTCGGACGATCACGGATTTCCACGGGAAAAACCGCATCCTTTCAGTGCCGGAAATTTTCATCTATTCGTCCAATATCGGCACCGCCAAGATGATGCTTGCGACCGGAGTTGCGCGTCAGAAGGAGTTCCTGGGACGACTGCATCTGACCAGCCGGCTGAAAACCGAACTGCCTGAAAACGCTGCTCCGCTACTTCCACCGAAGTGGAATGAACTTGCCGCAATGACGATTTCCTTCGGGCACGGACTGTCTGTCACTCCCATGCAGACGGCTGTTGCCGCCGCAGCCGTGGTCAACGGTGGCACCCTGCTGCCGCCAACTTTCCAGCCGAGAAGCGAGGAGGAGGCCCAAGCTCTTGGAAAACAAGTTCTTTCTGCGGATGTCAGCCGCATGATGCGCTATCTGCTCCGCCTCAATGTCCTTTCCGGATCCGGGCGCCGTGCCGACGTTCCCGGCTATACGGTTGGCGGAAAGACCGGCACGGCAGAGAAAATTGAAAACGGCCGTTATGTCAGAAACAAGCGAAGGAATTCATTCCTGTCCGCTTTTCCGATGGACGACCCGAGATACGTGGTTCTGATTGTTATCGACGAACCGAAACCGGAACGCGCAGGGATCGGAGCGACGGCGGGGCTGAACGCGGCACCGACTGTCGCCGCGGTCGTCCGCAGGGCAGCTCCGATGCTGGGTGTGATGCCGCGTTTCGGCAAGGGGGATGAACCGATTGAGATTTCCTATTAAGGAGACAAGGGAGAAGTCGTGATTTCCGGCGGGGTCGCAGCCGTAATCCGGATCCAGGGCTTCTGAATGACGACGCACAAACCGAACGATCAGGTGAGATGGAGCTTGAATATTTGGCCGAGGGCACAAGTTTGCCAGACTCGGCGAGTGGTCTGAAAATTTCTGGACTTACGGCGGATAGCCGGAACGTCGAGCCGGGTTTCCTGTTTGCCGCCCTCAAGGGTGCCAGGACAGACGGGAGCCTGTTCGCACCGGGTGCCGTCGAGGCCGGGGCTGTTGCGTTGTTGTGCGCTAAGGATGCGGAACAACAGCTGCGTGCGGCCATCCCCGAGAATATTGCCGTTATTGCGGCTGAAGAACCGCGGCAAGTGTTTGCGAAAATGGCTGCGAGGTTTTTCGGTGCCCAGCCTGATGTTGTCGTTGCCGTTACCGGAACAGCCGGCAAGACTTCCGTTGCGCATTTCGTACGTCAGATATTCCAGTCTGCGGGTCATCCGGCCGCAAGCCTCGGGACGCTGGGTACGATCAAACCTGATGGCATCAGTTATGGCGGGTTGACGACCCCGGACCCGGTGGCGCTTCACAGGGAGCTTGCCGAACTGGAAGCCGAAGGCATCAACCACGCGGCCCTGGAAGCGTCGTCCCACGGACTTGATCAATTTCGCCTGGATGGAGTGCGGCTGACTGCGGCAGCTTTCACAAATCTGGGCCGCGACCATATGGACTATCACGCGACCATCGAGGACTACCTTTGCGCCAAACTCCGTCTGTTTGAGGATTTGTTGCCGGATGGTGGAACAGTTGTCGTGGATCCCGCTGAAAAATATGCAGACCGGGTCCTGGACGTTGCCGGCCGGCGCGGACTGCCGGCTTTCACGGTAGGTGAGACAGGCCGAGACCTGAAACTGACAGGAATACGTGCGGTCGGAGCCGGACAGGAACTGACGCTGCAGACAGCGCGTGGCGAATACAAGATCACGCTACCGCTGATCGGGCGCTTTCAGGTGTCCAATGCCTTGATTGCAGCCGGATTGGCGATTGCGGCTGGAACCGACAGCGGCTTGGTCCTGCGGTCTCTGGAAAATCTGAAAGGTGCACCGGGTCGACTGGAACTTGCAGGCAGGACGGCTTCCGGCGGACTGGTCTTTGTCGACTATGCCCATAAGCCGGACGCGCTTGACAATGCACTTGCTGCGCTGAAGCCGTTTGCGACCGGAAAATTGTCCGTTGTCTTGGGCGCGGGTGGTGACCGGGATCCGGGCAAACGCGAGCTCATGGGCGCTGCTGCCTCCCGAAACGCGGATCTGGTCATTGTGACTGACGACAATCCACGCTCAGAAGATCCGGCGGTCATCCGCAAAGCCGTCATGTCAGGCGCTCCGCAAGCAATTGAGATCGGCGACCGATTTGACGCTATTGCCGAAGGAATTCATCGGCTCAATGCGGGCGATATCCTGTGCGTTGCAGGAAAAGGTCACGAAACCGGCCAGATTTTTGGCGACACAGTGATTCCCTTTTCCGACCACGAAGCTGTGCAGCATGCCATCAGCCTTGAAGGAGACACATGAGCGACCCTCTTTGGAAACTGGACTCCTTTGTCGAAGCTGCCGGTGGCAGCCTCAAGGGGGACGTTGGCGAGGAAATCATGGGCGTCTCAATCGACAGCCGGTCGCTTGAGCCGGGAGACGCATTTATCGCCATCAGAGGAGACCGCCTCGATGGGCACGATTATGTCGCGGCCGCTCTGGAAGCTGGAGCGGCACTTGCAGTTGTTGCTGAAAGCCGGCTGTCCGACCTGCCGGAAGACGGTCGTTATCTTGTTGTTCCTGATCCGCTGGAGGCGATGCGTCTTCTCGGTATTGCGGCTCGTGAACGTTCACATGCCAAGATTATCGCCGTAACCGGCTCCGTGGGGAAAACCGGAACCAAGGAAGCACTCAGGCTGACGCTCGAGCAATCCGGAAAAGTGCATGCATCCGTCGCGTCGTTCAACAACCATTGGGGTGTGCCGCTGACACTTGCCCGCATGCCTGCAGATACTGAATTCGGCGTCTTTGAGATCGGTATGAACCATGCCGGTGAAATAACGCCGCTGGTCAGGATGGTTCGGCCGCATGTGGTGATCATCACGACCGTGCAGGCGGTACATCTGGAGTTCTTCGAGTCTGTGGAGAAAATCGCGCAGGCGAAGGCGGAGATATTTGACGGATTGGAACCGGGCGGAATTGCCATCCTGAACAAGGACAATCGGCAATACGATCTCCTGAGATTCCTGGCGGCCGCGGCGGGCGTCTCTCATGTCCAGACCTTCGGTGAAGACCCCGGCGCTGACAGCCATACCGAGAACGTCGTGGGTTATGCCGGTGGATCCAGTGTTGACGCCTCGATTGCCGGGACGGAAATCACCTACAAGATCGGCGCTCCCGGCAGGCATCACATCAAGAACAGTCTGGCGGTTCTGACCGCGGTCCAGGATGTCGGTGCGGACCTTGCGAAAGCGGGTCTTGCGCTGGATGCAATGCGCGCGCCGCGAGGACGCGGCGAAGTCAGCCATCTGAAGATAGATACCGGTGAAATCACGCTGATCGACGAGAGCTACAATGCCAATCCTGCCTCGATGCGCGCTGCGCTCGCGGTGCTGGGTGAGACGCCTGTTTCCCGCCCGGGACGCCGGATTGCCGTTCTCGGGGATATGCGCGAGCTTGGCGTTGATGCCGATCGTTTGCATGCAGGCCTGCTGGGACCCGTTACCGACGCCGGGATCGACGGTGTCTATTGCGCGGGCCCGCATATGCATACGCTCTGGGCACAGCTCCCGCATGAATTGCGTTCGCACTATGCCGAAGATGCAAAAGGTCTGGAAGACGCCATTTTGAGGGACGCGCGGCCCGGCGATGTCGTTATGATCAAGGGATCGCTCGGAACTCGCATGGGACCGCTTGTCGAAGCCCTGAAGAAGGAATACCCGCCCGCGGATGACACCGCGGCGGCATAAAGGATAGCTGATGTTTTATTTTTTGGGGCAGTTCGCTGATCAGATTTCCGCGCTGAACGTGTTCAGATACATCACGTTCCGGACCGGTGGCGCCATCATGACGGCGCTCTTTTTTGTTTTTCTGTTCGGTCCGAAGATCATTTCAAGCCTGAGGATCCGACAGGGGCACGGTCAGCCGATCAGGGCCGACGGACCGGAAAGCCACCTTTTGAACAAGAAAGGCACCCCGACCATGGGGGGGCTGATGATCCTTTCCGGAGCGTTGGTTGCAGCGCTTTTGTGGTCGGACCTGTCCAATCCCTATGTGTGGGTCGTCATAGGTGTGACCCTCGGTTTTGGCGGCATCGGTTTTTACGACGATTATCTGAAGGTTTCGAAATCGTCGCACAAGGGTTTCGGCGGCAAGGCGCGTCTGGGCCTTGAATTCCTGATCGCTGCTGTGGCCGCTTTCGTTGTGACTGTCCTGGATACGTCCGAGTTTTCAGAAGCGATCACGTTTCCGTTTCTGAAGGATTTCACGTTGAACCTCGGACTGGTTTTCATTCCGTTTGCGGCTTTTGTAATGGTGGGTGCAGGCAATGCTGTAAACCTGACCGACGGGCTTGATGGCCTCGCGATCGTCCCGGTGATGATCGCCTGTGCATCCTTCGGTCTGATTGCCTACCTGTCCGGCAATGCTGTTTTTGCGAGTTACCTTCAGATCCATCATGTCTCGGGAACCGGAGAGCTTGCCGTCATTTGCGGTGCTGTGATCGGGGCAGGTCTCGGGTTTCTGTGGTTCAATGCACCGCCGGCCGCCATCTTCATGGGTGATACCGGGTCCCTGGCACTTGGTGGCATGATCGGCGCTATCGCGGTCGCCACGAAACATGAAATCGTTCTCGCGATCATCGGTGGCCTTTTTGTTCTGGAGGCGGTGTCGGTCATCGTGCAGGTGATTTCGTTCAAGCTGACCGGCAAACGGGTCTTCCGGATGGCGCCGATCCATCACCATTTTGAAATCATGGGGTGGACGGAAAGCCAGGTCGTGATCCGGTTCTGGATAATCGCGGTTGTTCTCGCCCTGGTCGGGCTTGCCACACTCAAGCTGAGGTAGTCCGAATGATACCCATCACCACATTTGAAGGCAGGAAGGTCGCGTTGTTCGGGCTCGGGGGCTCCGGACTGGCGACTGCCCGTGCCTTGAAAGCGGGTGGTGCGGATGTGGTGTGTTACGACGACAATGATGCGCGCGTGCAGCAGGCAGCCTCCGAGGGGCTGACAACGCTGGATCTTCGCAATCTGGACTGGGATGGCGTTGAGGCGCTCGTGCTTGCTCCCGGTGTCCCGCTGACGAATCCGATTCCCCACTGGACCGTGGATCTTGCCCGCGATGCCGCTGTTGAGATTGTCGGCGATGTCGAATTGTTCTGCCGCGAGCGGCGCAAGCAATGTGCAACTGCGCCGCTGATCGCAATTACCGGCACCAACGGCAAGTCGACGACGACCGCACTTGTGGCGCATCTGTTGAAGGAGCTCGGGCTGGATGTTCAGGTCGGTGGCAACATCGGCACACCGGTGCTCGATCTGGAACCGCTGCAACCAGGGCGCCACTACGTCGTCGAGTGCTCCTCCTACCAGATCGATCTGGCACCAACGCTCGACCCGAGCGTCGGGATCCACATGAACCTGTCACCCGATCACCTTGACCGGCACGGCACGATGGAAAATTACGCAGCAATCAAGGAACGGCTTGTTGCGGGTTCCAGGGTGGCTGTCGTCGGTGTCGATGACGGACTGTCGTCTGCGATCGCCGATCGACTTGAACTGGCGCACAAGCCCGTTTGCAGGATCGCCGGAGAACGGGAGTTGACCAGCGGGATCTATGCCCGTTTTGGCAGGCTTTACGAAGCGCACAACGGCAGTCAGTCGGAAGTCGCTTTGCTGGGTGGCTTCGACAGTCTGCGCGGTGATCACAATGGTCAAAATGCAGCGGCTGCCTTTGCGACGCTCAGGGCACTGGAACTGCCGGCTGACAGGATTGCTGCGGCCATGAAGACATTCCCCGGCCTTCATCACCGCATGGAAATCGTTGCAAGACGTGGACGGATCCTGTTCGTCAACGATTCGAAAGCGACAAATGCGGAGGCCGCCGGCCGCGCGCTTTCCAGTTTCGACAGGATTTACTGGATCGCCGGCGGCCGCGCCAAAGCGGGTGGGATTGCGGTGCTCGACGAGTATTTCCCGAAGATCGCAAAGACCTTTTTGATCGGAGAAGCAGCGGAAGCGTTCTCAAAGACGCTGGAGGGCCGCGTCCCGTTCAAGATCAGCGGCACGCTGCCCGAGGCGGTGATCGATGCCGCCGGGGAGGCTGCAGAAGATGGCGCGGATGAAATTGCGATCCTGCTTTCACCGGCCTGTGCGAGCTTCGATCAATACCCAAATTTTGAACTGCGGGGCGCTGCTTTTGTAGATGCGGTGCGTGCCTTGCCTGATGCTGGTAACACTCAGGAGGTGGCGTAATGGTATCTCGGGCGGATCGCAGCCGGTTTGCCGAATGGCTCTGGACCGTGGATCACTATCTGCTCGCCGCTTTCGGTCTTCTGATGGTCGGTGGCGTGGTGCTTTCCTTTGCCGCCAGTCCTCCGGTTGCCGAACGGCTTGGTCTTGAAACGTTGTTCTTCGTGAAACGCCAGGCACTGTTTCTTATTCCCGCCGTTGCAGTCATGCTGGCAGGTTCGCTGATGCCACCGCGACTGGTCCGGCGCGCGGCGTTGATCCTCTTTGTGGTTTCGCTCGTCCTGCTGGTCGCGACGCTGTTTCTCGGATTTGAAGCCAAGGGTGCCAGGCGCTGGATTTACATTGCCGGATTTTCGTTGCAGCCGTCGGAATTCCTGAAACCCGCCTTCGTGGTACTGATCGCGTTTTTGCTTTCAGAAAGCGGCCGCCGCCGTGAAGTTCCAGGCGTCCTGTTTGCATTCGTGCTTTTCGCCGTCTGCGCAGCTTTGCTGATTGCCCAGCCGGATTTCGGACAGACAATGCTGCTTGGTCTCGTCTGGGCAGGGCTTTTCTTCCTGAACGGCATTTCGTGGCTGATCATCGTTGCGCTCGGGCTGATCGGCATTTTAGGTCTTTTGGCGGCCTACGCTTTCCTGCCGCACGTGACCAATCGAGTGGACAGGTTTCTTGATCCCAGTTCGGGCGACACCTTCCAGGTCGATACCGCAATGGATTCCTTTCTTGCAGGTGGCTGGTTCGGTCGCGGACCGGGAGAAGGCACCGTCAAACGAATCTTGCCGGACAGCCATACCGATTTCATCTTTGCGGTTGTCGGCGAGGAATTCGGAGTTGTCATCTGCCTGGTGCTTGTTTCAATCTTTGCCTTCATTGTGCTTCGCGGGCTCAACCATGCAGGCCGGGACCAGGATGCATTCAGCCGCCTGGCGACGGCAGGACTTGTGGTTTTGTTCGGCTTGCAGGCGACAATCAATCTTGCCGTAAATCTGCATCTCATGCCTTCGAAAGGCATGACTTTGCCGTTCATTTCCTATGGTGGGTCATCATTGTTGTCTTCCGCAATAACCGCCGGTGCCATCCTTGCCCTGACACGCAGAAAACCCCAGCCTTCCAGGGCGGAAACGGTAACGGTGAGCCGGCTTTCACCCTCTTCTTTGATGTAAGGCAGCGTTGCCGGATAGCATGAGCAAAACAGTATTATTGACAGCCGGCGGAACGGGCGGCCACTTGTTTCCCGCACAAGCGCTTGCATCCGAGCTTGATAGGCGCGGCTGGATTGTCGAGCTTGCGACTGACGAACGGGCAGACAGGTACGGTACCGCCTTTCCCGCCCGCAAGGTTCATATCATCGCATCCGAAACTATCCGGGGGCGCAATCCGATTTCGCTGGCCAGGACCGGTCTGAACCTGTTCCTGGGCACGCTCCAGGCAAGGGCTGTGATAAAATCCTTGAAACCCAGCGTCGTTGCCGGCTTCGGTGGTTATCCGACTTTCCCGCCGATGTACGCCGCACGCCTGACGGGAACACCGTCAATCCTGCATGAGGCCAATGGCGTCATGGGCCGGGCAAACAAGATGCTGGCCAAGGGAGTTACGGCAATAGCGACCAGCATACCGCTGGAAAACCTGCCTTCGGACCTTGCCGCCAAGCAGGTGGAAACCGGTAACCCGGTCCGCGATGCCGTTCTGGAAGCTGCCGGTCAGTCCTATGCAGCGCCAGTTGAAGGTGGAGAATTCAATCTTCTGGTCTTCGGCGGATCACAGGGCGCACGGTTTTTTTCCGATCTCCTGCCGCCGGCAATGGAACTGATGCCGAATGAGGTTCGAAGCCGCCTGACTGTTGTGCAGCAATGCCGCGCCGAAGACCTGGAACGCGTCAAGTCGGCCTATGACACGTCGGGAATCAAGGCTGAATGCGCGTCTTTTTTCAAAGATATGCCGAGCCGGATTGCTCAGTCTCATCTCGTTATCTGCCGTTCCGGAGCTTCGTCAGTAAGCGAACTCAGCGTCCTGGGACGTCCATCACTTCTCGTACCCCTTCCTGGAGCGATCGACCAGGATCAGGCTGCAAATGCGAAGGTTCTGGAAGCGGCAGGTGGTGCGTGGCCGATACGTCAGGCAGACCTTGACCCGGCAAGGCTGGCCGACGAAATCACCCGATTGATGAATGCGCCGGACTTGCTGGCAAGGGCCGCGGAAAATGCAAACAGCGTTGCCAGGCCGGATGCCGTCAAGCGCCTCGCGGACCTTGTTGAACAGGTCGCAGACAACCAAGGAGAACGGCCATGAAAATGCCGCACGACATCGGACCGGTTCATTTCGTCGGAATCGGCGGAATAGGCATGAGTGGCATCGCAGAAGTGCTGAAAACACTCGGGTACCAGGTCCAGGGGTCCGACATGGCCGAAAACGCCAATGTCCAGCGCCTGAGGTCGCACGGAATTTCTGTCGCGGTAGGGCACGCGCCTGAAAACCTCGGCGATGCGGAAGTGTTGGTGGTTTCCTCCGCGATCAGGAAGGACAACCCCGAACTGGTCGCCGCGCGCGAAAAACTGATCCCTGTCGTACGCCGTGCCGAAATGCTGGCTGAACTGATGCGCTTCAAGCAGGCGATTGCGGTCGGCGGGACGCACGGCAAAACGACGACGACATCCATGGTGGCGGCGCTGCTTGATGCGGGAAGTCTTGACCCGACCGTGATCAACGGTGGCATCATCAACGCATATGGCACCAACGCGCGAATGGGGGGCGGAGACTGGATGGTCGTCGAGGCCGATGAAAGCGACGGAACTTTCGTCAAGCTTCCGGCCGATATTGCAATTGTCACCAATATAGATCCGGAGCATCTCGACCACTATGGGGACTTTGACGGTGTAAAGGCTGCTTTCCGGCAATTCGTTGAAAATGTTCCCTTTTACGGATTCGCGGTGATGTGTCTGGATCATCCGGAGGTTCAGACCATGATCGGAACGATCGAGGATCGACGGGTAGTGACCTATGGCACCAATCCGCAAGCAGATGTTCGTTTCACCGACGTATCGATGGATGGTGGCAAGTCCAAATTCTCGGTTGCCATCCGGGACCGCCGAACGGACGACGTGGTTGAACTGAAAGATCTTGTCCTTCCGATGCCAGGTCTTCACAACGTTTCCAATGCGACGGCGGCAATTGCAGTGGCATCGCAACTGGGGGTCGGATCGGAAGACCTGAAAAAAGGTATTTCGGATTTCGGTGGTGTCAAACGCCGTTTTACGCACACGGGAACTGCCAACGGCGTGCAGATCTTCGATGATTACGCTCACCATCCGGTGGAGATCAAGGCGGTTCTTCACGCCGCTCGCGAGTCAACCACGGGCAAGGTCATTGCGGTGATGCAGCCTCACAGGTACACGCGTCTTCACAGCCTTTTCGATGACTTTTCCAACTGTTTCAACGACGCGGATTCGGTCATCATCGCGCCCGTCTACGAAGCCGGTGAGCAACCGATCGAAGGTGCGAGCCACAGGGATCTGGTCTCTGGCATGAAGACCAGGGGACACCGGCAGGTGCAGTCGATTGACGGGCCGGAAGAACTGCCTGCCTTGATAAAGGAACTGGCCGAACCAGGAGATTTCGTCATTTGTCTGGGGGCCGGCAACATCACGCAATGGGCCTATGCACTGCCGAAACAGCTTGACGGGAAATAGGGCCGAGATTGATGAACTTTCCCGACCTTCTGGAAGCATATCCGGCTCTTGGCGAAGGGCTGCGCGGCAGACTTACGGTGAACCAGCCGTTGTCGGCCGTTACGTGGTTTCGAACAGGCGGGCCAGCGCAATTGTTGTTCCAGCCGGCCGACGAAAAAGATCTTGCCGCGTTTCTCAGGAAACTGCCTGGTGATGTGCCGGTGCTGCCGGTCGGGCTGGGATCGAATCTCCTGATCCGCGACGGCGGCATGGAAGGTGTCGTCATACGACTGAGCGCCAAGGGCTTCGGGGAGATCGAGGATCTGGGCCGGAATCGCCTCAGGGCGGGGGCGGCCGTTCCGGACAAGCGGCTTGCGGAGGCTGCAGCCAGGGCGGGTCTCGGCGGCTTTGCGTTTTACACAGGAATTCCGGGTGGTCTCGGCGGCGCCCTTCGCATGAATGCAGGCGCGCATGGCACCGAAACCTGCGAGCGCGTGGTGGAATTGACAGCCCTGGACCGAGAGGGAAACAGGCACGTGCTGTCCAACGCGGACATGGGATATGCCTACAGGCACTCCTCGGCGCCAGGGGATCTGATTTTCACATCGGCGACTTTTGAGGGAAATCCGCACGACGAAACGGCAATCAGGCAGGAAATGGCCGACGTTGTCGCACACCGGGAGAAGTCTCAGCCGATCCGGGAAAAGACGGGGGGGTCGACTTTCAAGAATCCTCCGGGAACATCGGCCTGGAAGGAAATTGATGCAGCTGGCTGCCGCGGACTGCAGGTCGGTGGCGCGCAGATGTCCGAAATGCACTGCAACTTCATGATCAACACCGGCGAGGCAACCGGATACGACCTTGAAATGTTGGGCGAAACCGTGCGTGCACGGGTCTTGAAACACAGTGGTATCCGTCTGGAATGGGAAATCAAGCGGCTTGGACGATTCGGAGCCGCTGGAACAGTCGAACCGTTTCTGGGACGGGAAGGGGAAGTCGCGTAAATGACCAAGAAACACGTTGCGGTTCTCATGGGCGGTTGGGTCAATGAACGCCCGGTCAGTCTTAGCAGCGGCAAGGATTGCGCCGATGCGCTCGAAGAAGCCGGCTACAAGGTGACGCGCATTGACGTGAACCGGAATGTCTCCTCGGTCCTTGAGAAACTGAAACCGGACGTGGCGTTTAACGCGTTGCACGGTCCGTTCGGTGAAGACGGCTGTATCCAGGGAATTTTAGAGTTTCTTAACATTCCCTACACTCACTCAGGTGTGATGGCATCCAGCCTTGCCATGAACAAGGTGAAGGCCAAACCGGTTCTGCAGGCTGCCGGGGTCCCGGTGACGGAAGACATCGTCGTGAATCGCCACGACATCCAGCGCGAACATCCCATGAGACCGCCTTACGTGCTCAAACCGATCAATGAGGGGTCGAGCTTCGGTGTCCTGATTGTCAAGCAAGATCAAGAGTTTCCGCCCCAGGAACTTCACAGGTCGGATTGGCCCTACCCGGATGTCCTGATGTGCGAGAAGTTCATCGATGGCCGTGAGCTGACCTGCGCCGTGATGGATGACAGGTCTCTTGGGGTGATCGACATAGTGCCTATGGGTCACAGCTTCTACGATTATGACGCAAAATATGTAGAAGGCGGTTCAAAACACATTCTTCCTGCAAAAATTTCACCGATTGTTTACCAAACCATAGAGACACTAGCAGTTAAGGCGCATCAGGCTTTGGGATGCCGTGGCGTTTCCCGGGCCGATTTCCGATTCGACGAGCGCGAAGACGGAACCGGTGAACTGATTTGCCTTGAAGTGAACACGCAGCCAGGCATGACGCCAACCTCTCTTGTGCCGGAAATGGCGGCTCATAAGGGGATGAGTTTCAAGGATCTGGTCAGTTGGATGGTTGAGGACGCAAGTTGCTGTCGCTAGGTCGCAAATGGAAAAGGGAAGCATTGACACCGCTGGAGGCCGAGCTGGCCCCGCGCGGGCGTGGTGTTTCGCGTTTGCACCGGCAGCCGGTCTGGCGCTCGGCCGGACGCCTTGCCCATCTTCCGCGCTGGACGGGGTCCGCGGCAGCCCTTGGTTTCTTAACCTTAACGATTGGTTATGGAATAGTCATAGGCGGCCACGGCCGGATTGTCTCCGATGCGCTGCTGTCGGCAGCAGGCTTCGGCATCGAGGCTGTTAAACTTTCCGGTCAGCGTGAAATCAACGAATTCCAGATCCTTGAGGCACTTGAGATTCACGAAGGCACGTCGCTTGCCCTGTTTGATGCGCCCGGTGCGCGTAAGCGGTTGAACGAGATGGCCTGGGTCAAGAGCGCCTCGGTGATGAAACTTTATCCGAGCACGCTGCAGATCAAGATCGAAGAGCGGATACCATATGCGCTTTGGCAGCGCGGCGACCTGGTTTCAATTGTAAACGAAGCCGGCGACGTGATCACCGACGATGTCGACGGGCGCTACGCCAACCTGCTGCTCGTTGTCAATCATGGTGCACAACGCCGCGCGGCAGAGATCAATGCGGCTCTGGAAAAAGTACCTGAACTGCGTCCACGGGTGCGGGCCGCGTTTCTGGTCAGCAACCGGCGCTGGGATCTACAGCTTGAAAATGGAATTTCTGTGCGCCTTCCGGAACAAAACATTAATGCAGCCCTCACGGATCTCGTGGAGATGGACGAGGACAGCGGTTTGTTGTCGAGAGATATCGTTGCCATCGACATGCGACTGGCGGACAGGGTTACCGTGCGCCTGTCCGACGAGGCTGCAGAGCAGCGCAAGATCATGACCGGAGGCCGCAACCGGTCGGGCAAGAAGGAGCAGGACACATGAGCCGCTCCGACAAGAACCTTTATCTGCCCAAGATGCGGCCTTTGCCGAGCAGACGCTCCGTCATCATGTCGGTTCTCGATGTGGGGTCGACCAAGATCTGCTGCCTGATTGCAAAACTGGTGCCGCAGGAAGAAAACTCGATCCTGTCGAGCCGGTCGCACAAGGTTGAAGTCCTCGGCTATGGCTATCAGCGCTCGCGCGGCATCAAGTCCGGCGTCGTCGTCGACATGGACGCAGCCGAGCAGGCGATCCGCATGGCAGTCGACAGTGCGGAGCGCATGGCCGGTGTCACGGTTGAATCGCTGATCGCCAATATCAGCTGCGGACGGCTGCAGAGTGAAATCTACAGCGCCAATGTGCCGCTTGCCGGCGACAGTGTATCGGAAGCGGATATTCAAAGGGTGCTCTCGGCCGGATCGAGCCACTCGGTTACGGACGGGCGGGCTGTCACGCACGCGCTGCCGATATCCTATTCACTGGACGGCAGCCGGGGCATTCGCGATCCGCGCGGCATGATGGGGCACAAGCTCGGTGTCGACATGCAGGTCGTGACCGCTGAAAACCCGCCGGTTCGAAACCTCGAACTGTGCATCAACCGGGGACACCTGCACGTGGAAACGATGGTGGCCACACCATTTGCAAGTGGTCTGTCCACCGTGGTCGACGACGAGGCCGAACTAGGTGTTGCCTGCATCGACATGGGTGGCGGCACCACGACACTGTCGGTCTTTGTTGACGGTCACATGGTTCACCTCGATGCGATTGCGGTCGGCGGCAATCATGTGACAACAGACATTGCCCGTGCTTTTGCAACGCGCCTGCAGGACGCAGAGCGCCTGAAAACACTTTATGGCTCACCGCTGGCATCCAGTTCGGACGACAGAGACCTCCTGACGGTCCCTCCGCTGGAAAGCGATGGTGATCTGCCAAATCAAATCCCCCGCTCGGCGCTGACCAGGGTCATCCGTCCGCGTGTGGAAGAAATCCTTGAACTCGTAAGAGATCGCCTTACCGCGTCCGGCTTTGCAGGCCGGGTCGGCAAGCAGATCGTGCTGACAGGGGGCGCCAGTCAGCTCACGGGTCTTGGAGAGGTTGCGCGTCACATTTTGGGGCGCAACGTCCGTCTTGGCCGGCCTTTAGGCGTTGCCGGTCTTCCCGAGGCTGCCAAAGGTCCGGCTTTTGCCGCGGCCGTCGGCCTCTTGATTTATCCGCAAGTCGCTCAGATCGAACAGTTCGAACACAAGAATCGTCGATCGGGGTGGGGCGGGCAAACTGGTTATCTGGCCCGTGTGGGTCAGTGGATCAGGGAAAGCTTCTGACGACATGAGCCAAGAAGACGACAGCCAGGAAATCGAGCTGCCAGGTGTGGCAGTTGAAATTAGGGAAGAAGAGGAGTCTCCCGTATCGGGGGAGCCAGTGGGTCGCGAGGATAATATGACCATTAACCTGAAGATGCCCGACATTCAGGAGCTGAAACCGCGCATTACGGTCTTCGGCGTCGGCGGTGCGGGCGGAAATGCCGTCAATAACATGATCACAGCAGGCCTCCAGGGGTGCGACTTTGTTTGCGCCAATACGGATGCCCAGGCACTGGCCATGAACCATTCCGACCGGCTCGTCCAGATGGGCGTAGCTGTTACGGAGGGGCTTGGTGCAGGCTCCCAGCCGGAAGTCGGCTCTGCCGCGGCTGAGGAAGTGATCGACGAGATCAACGATCACCTGTCCGGATCGCACATGGTGTTCATTACCGCCGGTATGGGCGGTGGTACCGGCACTGGTGCAGCCCCGGTCATTGCCCGTGCAGCGCGTGAGCAGGGCATCCTGACGGTTGGTGTTGTCACCAAGCCGTTTCAGTTCGAAGGCGCGCGACGCATGCGCATTGCCGATTCCGGCATCGACGAACTGCAGCGGAATGTTGACACGCTGATTGTCATTCCGAACCAGAACCTGTTCCGGATCGCCAACGCACAGACGACATTTGCCGATGCGTTCGCCATGGCCGACCAGGTGCTTTACTCCGGTGTTGCCTGCATCACCGACCTGATGGTCAAGGAAGGTCTCATCAACCTGGACTTTGCCGATGTTCGTTCTGTCATGCGCAGCATGGGCAAGGCGATGATGGGCACGGGCGAGGCCAGCGGCGAGAAGCGGGCACAGCAGGCTGCCGAAGCGGCGATCGCGAACCCTCTTCTGGACGAATCCTCCATGAAGGGTGCGAAGGGTCTGCTGATCTCCATCACGGGCGGCAACGACCTGACACTGTTCGAGGTGGATGAAGCAGCCACGCGGATCCGCGAAGAAGTGGATTCAGATGCCAACATCATTCTTGGTGCGACCTTTGACGAGACACTTGATGGCATCATCAGGGTTTCCGTCGTGGCAACAGGGATTGACAAGGAGGAAGGTCTCGACGCCGTTCCGTTTCAGTCAGCGGCAGCACAGACCTTGAATTCTCATGCTCCGGCTTTGGCAAGCACACCGGATATCGCAACCGCCAAGGTTGCGACTGCGGCTGCAAAGACCGGTGCCGCGAACGCTGCCGCGCAAGCGGTTGCAAAGCTTGAAAAAGAGCTTGCGATCCCGGAACCGGCAGCCGTTGCGGTCGCCAGCGACCCTGACGTCGAAATCAAGCGGGTCAAGCCGGCGAGCGCTTCCATGGCGGCAAAGTCCCAAATGATTGATCTGGAAGAGGATACACCGGCTCCTGCCCTGGACGAGAAACCTGTCAGTCAGCCGTACATTCCTCCTGTTGCCGAGGAGCACAGCCCGGCACCACGCATGCCGCGCGTTGAGGATTTCCCGCCAATCGCACAGCGTGAAATGCGCGCGCAACAGACCCCTGCAACTCCGTCACAGCAACAGCCTGCTGCTCAGCAGCCAGCGGAACCGGCAACTTCTGCGCCGGTGCATGACGATGTTGAGGAATACGGTGACGAAGACCGCCGGCCAATGGGTCTGCTGCGACGTCTCGCAAGCGGATTGGGTCGCCGGGAGGACGAGGAAGACCAGGAAGTCGAGACAAGCGCACCTGTTGCCCGCAAGGTTCCGCAGATGCAGCCTGCTCCGGTTCCCGTCCCGCGGGCCCCGCAGGCAAGGGCATCTTCAGCTGGCGCGGCAGGCCAACTGGACGAGACAGGCCGTGCTGCGCCCAAGCCGGTCAGTGTCGCAGATGACGATCAATTGGAAATTCCGGCGTTCCTTCGCCGCCAGGCCAACTGATTCGTCTCGCGATCTTCTTCCCTGATCGCAGCAGCCCGGAGCGCATGTTTCGGGCTGCTTCCGTAACGGAAGAAATTCCTCTTTTAATTCAATGTTTTGTCTGCCTGTGAATCGTTACAAACCGTAATAAAGCTTTATTTCGCTCTACAGGGGAACGCGACTATCTTCGCGACCAACTCGTGATCGTTAAAAGTCCGTATGAGCATTGGGGCAAATTTTGGGCTTTGCGGTCGCAAATCGGAAGGGCTGGGTTTAATGACCACACATGTTGACCGACAAACGACGCTTGCCGAGCAGGTAACCCTGACGGGAATCGGCGTTCATTCGGGCAAACCTGCGTCGATTACACTTGTTCCTGCCGATGCCGGTGTCGGTATCGTTTTCATGCGCACCGACCAGGACAGCGCCGCAGAAGTTCCCGCTCTCTGGGACAAGGTTTCTGCGACAGCGCTCTGCACGGTTCTCGGCGATCCGACCAAAGACGGGATTGCGACCGTCGAACACCTCATGGCCGCACTCTTCGGTATGGGTATCGACAATGTCATCGTTGAAATCGACGGCCCGGAAATGCCGATCATGGACGGCAGCAGTTCCGTGTTTGTGGAGACTATCGAACAGGTTGGGCTGAAGAAGCTTGACCGTGGACGCCGCTATCTCAAGATCAAGAAAAGCGTACGCGTCGACAATGGCGGTGCCTGGTGTGAATTGCATCCGCATGAAGGGACCAAATTCGACATCACCATAGATTTCGAAACACCGGTCATCGGCCGTCAGCAATATGTTTCCGAGATGACGCCCGAAGTCTTCCGTGACGACCTTTCGCGCGCCCGGACGTTCGGGAATGTCAAGGACGTCGAGCAGCTCTGGAAAATGGGATTTGCTCTTGGGTCATCCCTGGAAAACTCCGTGGCAATTTCCGACGACAAGGTTCTGAATCCGGAAGGCACTCGCTGGCCGGATGAGTTCGCCCGTCACAAGGCTCTGGATGCCGTTGGCGATCTTGCGCTGGCTGGTCTGCCATTTCTCGGGATGTATCGGTCCTACAAGGGTGGCCACAAGATGAACCACTCCATTCTGGTCAAGTTGTTCGAAGACCCGAGTGCCTTCGAGATCGTTGAGGCACCTGCATTCCGGCAGGTCGGTCAGGTCGGCAAGGGTGGTCTTGCGGCAGCTGCTGCTTTCGGGCCCGACGTTTCCTGAATTTCCTGATAAACGGCTGTCTTATTGAGGCGGCCTGTCTGTTTCTTCAGAATTCACTGCAATTTGGGCATGTTGCCATAAAAATGCTCAAAAAAACCGTCAGATGGCCGTTGAGGACGTGACGGGGACAGGGGAATTCCGATAAACACTCCTGTCAATGAATCATAAGGCCGAAAAACCTGCGCGGCCGCATGGGCTGGAAACAGCTCGGGAGTATGGGTGTGAACGGAATTGCAACTGGTTCTGGTTTGAGCAGGACCGATTGGGTGAAATCTTTGCTGAGAATGGCTGTTCTTGCAGCGCCGATTCTTCTTGTCGCCTGTAGCGGAAAGGAAGATCTGGACGAACTTGCGTTGAACGATACGCCGCCGGAAGTTCTCTTTAACGAAGGTCTGGCGTTGCGCGCGCAGGGCAAACTTCGGGATTCGACCGAGAAGTTCGAGGAAATCGACAAGCTTTATCCTTACTCGGAATATTCCAAGAAGTCGCTCGTCAACCTGGCGTTTCTGAATTATTCGCGCGGCAAGTATCCGGAGACCGTTACGGCTGCGCGACGGTTTGTGACCCTTTATCCCGGCGATGAGGATTCAGCCTATATGCTTTATCTCGCCGGGCAGAGCTACTTCCGCCAGATGCCTGATATCACCCGGGATCAGGCGGTTACCCGCAGAGCGGCAGGGGCCTTTACCGAACTTATCCAGCGTTTTCCGGAATCCGAATATACACCGGATGCGGAAGAAAAATTGCGGATCGTTGAAGACCAGCTCGCCGGCAAGGAAATGCAGGTTGGCCGTTACTACCTGAAGCGGCGCAACTATGTTGCCGCGATCAACCGGTTCAGGGCGGTCGTCGTCGAGTTTCAGACCACCCGCCATGTCGAAGAAGCGCTTTTCCGTTTGACGGAAGCCTATTACGCACTTGGTGTGGTCAACGAATCCCAGACCGCTGCGGCCGTGCTCGGTCACAACTATCCGGATACGCAATGGTACAAGGATGCCTATTCGCTTCTGAATAAAGGCGGCTATCAGCCTTCAGAAGATTCTGGCAGCTGGATTAGCCGCGCATTCAGGAGTATCTAACGGGTTCTGGAAAGACGACTCGGTCCACTGTTATGGTGGGCTGCAACAAAGTCCGAGGAGCTCGCCTTCATGCTGGTCACGCTGTCTATTCGAGACATCGTACTCATTGATCGTCTAGACCTTGATTTTGCGGCAGGAATGTCGGTTCTGACCGGCGAAACCGGTGCGGGCAAGTCAATACTCCTGGATTCCCTGTCGCTGGCACTGGGGGCACGCGGCGATGCCGACCTTGTCCGCAACGGCGCGGCTCAGGGTCAGGTTACGGCGGTGTTTGACGTTGCAGGAGATCACCCTGTGCGTCTGTTTCTTCGGGAAAACGAAGTCGATGATGATGGCGACATCATTTTGCGGCGCATTCAGACTGCCGACGGACGAACGAGAGCATTTGTCAACGATCAGCCCGTCAGTGCAGGTCTCCTGAGACAGGCCGGCGGATTGCTGGTCGAAATTCATGGGCAACATGATGACCGGGCACTTGTGGACCCTGAAAGCCACCGGGCCCTTATCGATGTCTTCGGTGGTTTGACGCGTGACGCTGCCGCCGTTGCCGACGCGCATTCTGCCTTCCGTTCAGCGGAAAGAGCCGTTGTCGAACATGAACGGCGCATCGAGGCCGCCCGCAACGAGGCCGACTACCTTCGATCTTCTTCCGAAGAGCTCTCCCGGCTTAAACCGGAAGCCGGTGAAGAGGAGCATCTGGCTGCCCGGCGAACGGACATGATGCAGGTGGAGAAGATTGCCGGAGATCTCAGCGAGGCTTTCGAGACACTCAACGGATCGGCCTCTCCGATTTCTGAACTTGCCAGCCTTTTGCGGCGCCTCGAGCGCAAGGCGGATCAGGTGCCGCAGTTGCTCGCCCAGCCGGTCCGCACGCTCTCGGAGGCTCTCGACCAGCTCGAGGAAACGCGCAGCGGGCTCGAATCAGCATTGCGCGAGACCGAACACGATCCGCGCGAGTTGGAAAGTGTCGAGGAACGGTTGTTTGCGCTCCGGGCTGCTTCCCGAAAATATTCCGTACCGGTAGACGACCTCAATACCCTGTGTGATCGCATGACGGCGGACCTGGCCGATCTGGATGCCGGAGAGGACAAGCTGACGGCACTCGTCGACGCGGCTGCCAAAGCGCGCGCCGATTATGACCGAAGGGCCGCCGCCCTCTCCACCAAACGCACAAAGACGGCACGTGCACTGGAAAAGGCGGTGGCGGTCGAATTGCCCGACCTGAAACTTGAGCGTGCCCGGTTCATTGTTGAGATGTCGAGCGATCCGCAATTGCGCGGCCGCACGGGCATCGATCAGGTGGAATTTCATGTCCAGACAAATCCGGGAACGCGTCCCGGACCCATGATGAAGGTCGCATCTGGCGGCGAACTCTCGCGATTTCTCCTTGCGCTGAAAGTGTCGCTCGCGGACAAGGGTTCGGCTCCAACGCTCGTGTTCGACGAGATCGATACCGGTGTGGGAGGTGCCGTTGCCGAGGCAATCGGGGTCCGTCTGGCCAGACTCGCGAGCAAGGTTCAGGTCCTGACCGTCACACATGCGCCGCAGGTGGCAGCCCGCGCCGAAGGACACTTCCTTATCGCCAAGGAAGCGACGGGTGCAGACCGCGTTGCGACCCGCGTCCAAAGGATCGACAAAGATTATCGCAGCGAGGAAATCGCCCGCATGCTGGCGGGTAGTGTGATTACCGAGGAAGCCCGGGCTGCGGCCCGCAGACTTCTGACCGCAGCGGAATAGGGGCGTGCATGAGCGAGAAAACGACCGGCAAACCGGATACGAAAGACATCCGTGTCGAGGACCTGACGGCGGATCAGGCGGCCATGGAACTTGTGCGCCTGGCTGAAGAAATTGCCGAAAACGACCGCCGCTACCATCAGGAAGATGCCCCCACGATTTCCGACGCCGACTATGATGCTCTGCGTCGCCGGAACTCCGCAATAGAGGCCCGGTTTCCGGATCTGGTTCTGGCGGATGGCCCGTCAGTCCATGTGGGTGCAACCCCGGCGTCCGGGTTCGGCAAGATCACCCATAGCGTGCCGATGCTGTCGCTGGACAATGCCTTCAGTGACGAAGATGTCCGGGATTTTGTCGGGCGTGTTCGCCGGTTCCTGAAATTCGACCCGCTGATGGGCGCCCTTGCAGTCACGGCGGAGCCAAAGATCGATGGCCTTTCCCTGTCTCTGCGTTACGAGGGTGGCGAACTTGTCCACGCCGCCACAAGGGGCGACGGAACGACGGGCGAGAATGTGACGGCCAATGCCAGGACGATAAAGGACATTCCTGAAAAACTGGCAGGCGATGTTCCGGATATTGTCGAGGTGCGCGGCGAAGTCTACATGGCGCACAAGGACTTTCAGGACCTCAATGCCCGCATGGAGGCGAATGGCGGCAAGGTCTTTGCCAATCCGCGAAACGCGGCGGCCGGGTCTCTCCGGCAACTGAAATCGGAGATCACAGCCTCGCGCCCGCTCAGATTCTTTGCCTATGCCTGGGGAGAGATGAGCGAGATGCCCGCCGACACGCAGACCGCCATGGTGCAGGCATTCGAAGCCTGGGGCTTCAAGGTCAATCCGCTGATGAAGCGCTGTGAGGCTGTCGAAGAGCTCCTCGGTGTCTATCATGGTATCGAGGAGAGCCGGGCGCGTCTCGACTACGACATCGATGGGGTCGTCTACAAGGTCGATCGTCTGGACCTGCAGGAACGTCTCGGCTTCGTGTCCCGTTCGCCCCGTTGGGCCATTGCGCACAAATTCCCGGCGGAACAGGCCTTCACGGTGCTGAACGACATCGAGATCCAGGTTGGCCGCACAGGCGCATTGACGCCGGTTGCGAAGCTGGAGCCGATCACGGTCGGCGGTGTCGTTGTTTCCAACGCAACGCTTCACAACGAAGACTATATCAAGGGTATCGGCCAGGATGGTGAACCGATCCGCGATGGCAAGGACCTGAGGATCGGTGACACGGTCAAGATCCAGCGGGCAGGAGACGTCATCCCGCAGATCGTTGATATTGACCTGGTCAAGCGTCCCGCAGGAGCCGAACCCTTCGTGTTTCCGACGGTCTGTCCCGCCTGTGGCAGCCATGCCGTGCGCGAGGAAAACGAAAAGACCGGGCGCAAGGACGCTGTCAGGCGCTGCACCGGCGGTCTGATCTGTCCGGCCCAGGCAACGGAAAAGCTCAAGCATTTCGTCTCCAGAAATGCCTTCGATATCGAGGGCTTCGGCGAAAAGCAGGTTGATGCCTTCTACAAGGACGGTCTTGTGATGGCACCGGCCGATATCTTCACACTTGAAGAACGGGACAAGCGGTCGCTCACCAAGCTGCGCAACCGCGAAGGCTTTGGGGCGGTGTCGGCCAAAAACCTCTTTGAGGCAATCGATGCGCGCCGCAGCATCGAACTTCACCGTTTCATCTTCGCGCTCGGTATTCGCCATGTCGGCGAGGGCAATGCCAAGCTGCTGGCACGCGCCTATGGATCCTGGACAACGTTTTACGCGGCCATGAAAGCGGCTCACGACGAAACGGGCGAGGCCTGGGCCGACCTCAACGACATTGACGGCATTGGTCATATCGTAGCTTACGCACTGATCGAGTTTTTTGCCGAAGAACATAATCGCGATCAGCTTGATGCCCTGTTGGGTGAGGTCTCACCGCAGGATGCGGAGAAGATCCAGGCAACAGGTTCGCCTGTCGCCGGCAAGACGGTGGTCTTTACCGGGTCTCTGGAACGCATGACGCGCGATGAAGCCAAGGCAATGGCCGAGCGTCTGGGAGCCAAGGTTTCGGGGTCTGTCTCGAAGAAGACCGATCTGGTCGTTGCCGGGCCCGGGGCTGGATCCAAGCTCAAGAAGGCCCAGGACCTCGACATAGACGTGGTTTCCGAAGACGGCTGGTTCGATCTCGTCGGTGCCTGAACAGGACGGGCAAGGTCACTGGGTTGGTGTTTCTGTTTCGCGAGCGTTCTGAATTTCCTTGCCCTTTACGACTGGATGAACGCATCCGGGTGCTTGAAGACGACACGCGTTCTCACTCGGTGAACAAATGGTCATTTGTTGGTTGTGCCGGAATATTACAGGTGGCTGCGATCAAAGTCAGCCGCGCAAAAAACTTCCCGATGCGTTGAGTTATCCGTGGTCGACTCTCGCCCTGCGATTTGCCGGATGGGCAAAAATACTTAGGTAATTCAAAATAATTATACCACCTGAAATTGATTCATTTGACATTCTGTGAAAAGGCCGTCGTATTTTGTCAAGTTTGTATCTGACGTTAAGTAACAGGTAAGGCGTTCGCGGCAATTTGGGGTCAAGATCTCTGTTCTGGAGGGGACACCAATATGAAACGGATCAAACTGCAGATCGCGGTGCTTGCAGGAGTGCCGATGCTGGCGGTGATCGGCTTTGCGGCGCTCAGCGTTGCTGAAAAGGTCATCGAGCGATCGCACCACGAATTCATGAAGCCGCTTACACGGATCGCCGAGGATTCCGGTAATCTGATTCACGAGCTGCAAAAAGAACGCGGCATGAGCGTGAGCTACATCAAGTCCGACTATGATCCGGCGATCATGGCGAAGCTTGATGAACAGCGCCCGAAATCCGATGCTGCCTTGAAAATATTCGACGATCACCTCGCCGCTCTCGACCTGAATGATCAAGTCTTGCTGGAAGATCTCCAGCATGTGGCCGAAGAGGTTCACAAAACCGAAAAATTCCGCAAGTCCATCGATGCAAGACAGTTCTCTGTTGCCGATGTCCTGAAAGGTTATTCGCACGAGATCGAGGAACTCATTCACGTCGTTGGTATCACGACGGAATCCAGCCCCTCGAAAGAAATCACTGCTGAGCTGCTGCCTTACCTGACGATCGTCGAAGCCATGGAGTCCGGCGGTCTCGAACGTGCCAACGGTGCAGCTTTTCTGAATGTATTCAATACAACGGGCGAGATAGACATGGGCCTCTTCAAGAAGGTCATTGCAAGCTATGGCGGCGAGCATGCCTTTTTGAAGGAATTCAAATCGGTTGCCCTGAAAGAGCAAAAAGCCATGTGGAAAGACATGGTGAAGGGGCCGGATGTCGATAAGGCCCTGGAATGGCGATACATAATTCAGGATCTGCCGGAAACAAAGGATGCAAAGGGAGTCGAAGGTGCTGTCTGGTTCGCCACGGCGACCAAGCGCCTCAACCTGATGAAGGCGTTTTCAGACGAATTGATCCACCGGGCCGAGGCTGCAGCGGACGCTGATACCGCCGCTCTCGATAATCAGATCTTCTGGCTCACGGTTATTGCGGTGGTACTGACAGGCCTCGTCCTTGTACTGGTGTTCTACCAGGTGACGTCGATTACCCGGACGCTCGGCCGCCAGCGCGATACCATCTCAAGTCTCGCGGATGGCAACCTGGACGTGACTGTTTCCGATACGGATCGTCCGGATGAAATCGGCGATATCGCGCGGGCATCCGAAATTTTCCGGGATAATCAGATCCGCCAGAAGGAACTGGAGGAAGAAGCCGAAGCCGGGCGTGCCCAGCGCCGCAGGCGGGCTGAGCAGATGGAAAGTGCGATCCATCATTTCGAGGAATCTGTCTCCGCCATTCAGGCGCAGCTTTCCTCGGAATCGGAAGGCGTTCGCGAAAATGCCTCCGAACTGGTCCAGATTGCATTGCACGCTGACGAAAGTGCGAGTGCTGCAAATTCAGCGACCGAAGAAGCAAGTGCCAATGTGCAGACGGTAGCGTCGGCAGCAGCGGAATTGTCCGCGTCGATCGGCGAAATCTCGCGCCAGGCGGCATCCGCCACCGAAATCTCCTCGGTTGCAGCTGAAACGGCTGTTTCTGCCGACAAGGACATTTCGCTGCTGGCCGAGACGGCGGACAAGATCGGTGAAGTTGTCGAGATCATCCGCGCAATTGCCGAACAGACCAATCTGCTGGCGTTGAATGCCACCATCGAGGCTGCCAGAGCCGGGGAAGCGGGCAAGGGTTTTGCCGTGGTTGCAGCGGAGGTGAAGGAACTCTCCACCCAGACAGCCAAGGCGACTGACGAGATCGCAAGCCAAATTTCCGGTGTTCAGGCTTCCACGCAGAAGTCTGTCGCGGCAATCCGGTCAATCGTCGAGAGAATCGAGGAGGTGCGCTCCGTCAGCGAGACCATCGCGGTGTCGGTGGACGAGCAGAATGCCGCCACCAGCGAGATTACCCAGAGCATCACGTATGCGTCTGACGGTGCCACTGCGGCTGCAACCAATGTCACCGGTGTCTCGGGGTCGATTGACCAGACACGTCAGAAGTCCGAAACGCTCAGCATGTCTGCCGAGCAACTCGGCGAGGTCGCCACGAACCTTTCCGAATCCGTCAATCGCTTCCTGGAAGAGGTCCGTTCCGAAGAGGCTGCATAAAGCTTCATCGGAATATTGACCGCTTCACCCCAACATGGAAGCGCTGTGATCCCGGTTTGCCGCAAAACGGCAGACCGGGATTTTTTGTCCCTGAAGACGTCTGAAGCCTGTTTGCCGAAGTTCAGTGCGGATTGATTGCTCCGGGAAGTCGTTTGCAGATTTCACAGGCTTTTTTGTCCCCACGAAATCTTGGTTTTCTGTCTCGCCAGAGCGAGTTTGTTGCTATATTGTTCTCATTCGAACATCCTGCATTGAATAGAATGCCGAATGATGCTCGAAAAGTTTAGGCACATCCGTCTGACCTTGAGCGCTCTTACGCAACTGGACCAGTAAATCATGGCAGACCCGGGCGGGTATGACGATTCCTTCGACGATCCCTTTCAGCCGAACGTTGCGCGGCAGGACACGTCACCTGTGCCGCCGCGCCCGCAAGGTGGTATCGCGGCAAGGGCGATGGCAGCCAGGCAGGCCCCGGATTATCTGGCCGGGCTGAATCCGGAACAGGCACTTGCCGTTGAAACGACGGAAGGACCGGTTCTTGTGCTGGCCGGTGCCGGAACTGGTAAAACCCGTGTCCTGACGACCCGGATCGCACATATCCTGGCAACCGGCCGTGCCCGTCCGTCCGAGATTCTCGCCGTGACCTTCACCAACAAGGCCGCGCGTGAGATGAAGGAACGTATCGCGGGCTTTGTCGGCGGAAACGTGGAAGGCATGGCGTGGCTGGGAACCTTCCACTCGATCTGCGTGAAGATCCTGCGCAGGCATGCGGAACTTGTCGGACTGAAATCCAGTTTTTCCATCCTCGACACGGACGACCAGATCCGCCTGATCAAACAGATCATCCAGGCGGAAGGTCTCGACGACAAGCGCTGGACCGCCAAGGCCTTTGCCGGAATCCTGGACGGCTGGAAAAACCGGGCGCTGACACCGGACCAGGTTCCGGAAGGCGAAGCGCGCGCATTCGCCAATGGCAAGGGGCGCAGGCTTTACGAGGAATACCAGGAACGCCTGTCGATCCTCAATGCCGCCGATTTCGGTGACCTGCTGCTGCACGTGATCACGCTCTTCAAGACCCAGCCCGACCTGCTCAAGGACTACCAGCGCCGCTTCCGCTACATGCTGGTGGACGAATATCAGGACACCAACATTGCCCAGTATCTGTGGCTGCGCCTTCTGGCCCAGGGCAACCCGAATGTCTGCTGTGTCGGCGATGACGACCAGTCGATATACGGCTGGCGCGGCGCCGAAGTCGACAACATCCTGCGCTTCGAGCACGATTTCAAGGGTGCAACGGTGGTCAGGCTGGAGCGGAATTATCGGTCGACCAGCCATATTCTGGCATCAGCGTCACATCTGATTTCCTTCAATGAGGGCCGTCTCGGCAAAACGCTTTTCACCGATTTTGAGGAACCGGACCACGATCTGGTCTCGGTCGCGTCGGTCTGGGATTCCGAAGAGGAAGCGAGGACCATCGGCGACGAGATCGAAGCACTTCAAGCCAAGGGCCATTCTCTCAACGGCATGGCAGTCCTTGTGCGGGCTTCGTTCCAGATGCGTGAATTCGAGGAACGGTTCGTCACGCTTGGCCTCAATTACCGGGTGATCGGTGGTCCGCGGTTTTATGAGCGCATGGAGATACGCGATGCGCTTGCCTATTTCCGTTGTGTTGCGCAGCCCGCAGACGATCTCGCCTTCGAGAGGATCGTCAATACGCCGAAGCGTGGTCTCGGCGATGCGACCCTGAAGCTGGTGCATGGCCTGGCAAGAGCGGAGCGGATTCCGCTGACCCAGGCAGCGCAGCAACTCATCGACACAGAGGAACTGAAGCCCAAACCGCGCAATTCTCTGAAGACCGTGCTCGACAATTTCGAGCGTTGGCGACGTCAGCTGGAGCAGCTCAAACATACCGAACTGGCCGAGATCATTCTGGACGAGAGCGGCTATACGGAAATGTGGCGACTGGACAGATCGGCCGAGGCTCCAGGGCGTCTCGACAACCTGAAGGAACTGATCCGCTCAATGGAAGAATTTGAGTCCATGGCGGGTTTTCTTGAGCATATCTCGCTGGTGATGGACCGGGACAGTGCGGACGCCAGTGATGCCGTCTCGATCATGACGCTGCATTCCGCCAAGGGTCTGGAATTTGATACGGTGTTTCTGCCGGGGTGGGAAGAGGGGCTCTTTCCTCACCAAAGGTCGCTCGATGAAAGTGGCCGGGCGGGCCTCGAAGAAGAACGCCGCCTTGCCTATGTCGGCATTACACGGGCCAAGCGGCGCGCCAAGCTCTATTTCGCCTCCAACAGGAGAATTCACGGGCTGTGGCAGTCCACGGTTCCTTCGAGGTTTCTTGACGAGCTGCCGGCGGACCATGTCGAGATCGCGGAACCATCGTCCAACTACGGCGGGTATGCCGGTGGCGGATACGGTCCCTCGCGGTTCGATACCAATGACCCGTTCGAACGTGGCAGCTACTCGACGCCCGGCTGGCAGCGCGCGCAACGGGCCAAGAAGTCGAACGACGGTTTTTCGGAAGGCGGACGCGGGTATCAGTCCGCGCGCATGAAACGCCAGGGCCCGTTGACCATCGAGGGCGAACTGGTTGCAAAGTCAGTCAGCGAAACACCTTCAGCCTATTCACTCGGAGAAAGGGTGTTCCACATCAAGTTCGGATATGGCGCCATCACGGCCATAGAGGGAAACAAGCTGACGGTCGATTTCGAAAAGGCCGGAATGAAGAAAGTCATCGACAGTTTTGTCGAACGCCACTAGAGCGCATCCATTGAATGTTGGATCATTTGACCGACGCGCTTTCTTTGGCTGCCCAGGCGGCTTGTGTGCAGCGGTGTACCCCACCACAAGCGCAAGCCAACGCAGTCAGCGGGAGAAAGAGCCCGGCCCTTCGGGTGCCGGAAAGCAGCGCATCGGCAGCGTTGCGCCACTTGACCGATGCACCACATCGCCCTTCGTGACGCGCCTTGCCGAGTGACCTGCTTTCCGGCATCAAACGAACCAACATTTAATGGATGCGCTCTAGCGCGCAGCACGAACGGTAAAACCGGCCACCTGGCGGTGGCCGGTTTGTCTCCCTCTCGCATTTCTTAAGTCATTTGCGGGTTTGAAACACCCTTTGAGGGAGACTTGACATCGGCCTCGGTGGGAACTCGGCCGAATAGCCTGGTGTCATCAGACCTCAAAATCGGCCAACAGAGGTGATGCACCGGAGAACGCGGTTCTTCCGTTTGCAGCGTAGGGCGACGCATTTCGGGTTTCTTCCAGTATTGCGTTCATGATCTCCCGCATATCGGCATCCATATCACTCCCGCGATTTTCGGACGTGCTGCCGCCAGGAGGTGGCGGCGGTGGTCCGATGTCGCCGTTCTCGAACATCGCGCTCAACTGGTCAGCCAGGTCCTGCGTCAGGGCTCCTGTCTCAACCTGGTCGGACAACATGGTGTCGAACCTGGCCTGAATGTCTTCCCCGGACGGCGGAGAGGCGGCGAAATCCGATGCGTCTGCTGTTTTGTGGTCTTCGTGTATCGCATCCAGGGCCGCAAGCATCGCGTCGGCTTCTTCGGTGGTGATTTCACCATCTTCGACCTGTGTATCGAGCGCATTGACCGCCTGGTCTCTCGGGGATGCTCCCGGCGGTGGCAATGCCGGTCCTGCACCAACTGGCATCATTGATCTGCTCCTGAAATGAATGTCCTGCCTTGAGTGAATTCAGGCTGGCATCTTGAGTGTTAACGCGATGTTAACCGTGGAAACGCGTTGTTTTCAGCGTGTTTCCATCGCGTTTTCCGGAAACACGGGGAAACAATTTTCTGAAGTTTCCTGATGAAATTGTCCCCGGAACGCGCTTAAGGTCCAGTGATGAACAGGACGTCCCATATACTCGTTGTTGAAGATGATGCCGAAATCGGACTGCTGATGAAAAGGCATCTGGTGTCGAACGACTTCAAGGTGACCGTGGCGCGCGACGGCTCTGAAATGGATCGTCTGCTGGCAAGCAACCGTATCGACCTCGTTGTTCTCGACATCATGCTTCCTGGTGAAGACGGCGTCAGCATCTGCCGCCGCCTGCGGGCCACAAGCCCGGTTCCCATCATCATCGTGTCTGCAAAAAACGAGGATATCGACCGGGTGATTGGCCTGGAAGTCGGCGCCGACGACTATTTGCCCAAGCCCTTCAATCCGCGAGAACTGATTGCGCGTGTCCGGGCCTTGTTCCGCCGCGTCGAACTGGGGGCGCGTGCGGCTCCGGCGGAAGAGGGGAGCCTGTGTTTTGAGGGTTGGCGAATGGATTGCCGTGCCCGGTATCTGTTCAATGCCGACAGGGCGGTGATTTCACTGACGCCGGCGGAATTCAATCTGCTTCAGGTTATGGTGGAACGCAGAGGACGGGTTCTGAGCAGGGATCAGCTGATAGAACTCACCCTTGGGCAGATTGGTGCATCCAACGGACGAAGCGTGGACATTCTGGTCAGCAGGTTGCGCGGCAAGCTCGAGGCTGGCGGTGCATCCTACCAGTACATCCGAACCGTCCGGTCCGGCGGCTATGAATTCGTGGCCCCGGTCACGCGTGAAGGACGTGATGATTAGGCGCCTTTGGCCCGATACCATGCTGTACCAGCTGCTGTTGCTGATGGTGGTTGCCGGCACCTTCATGACCCTGGCCGGAGTGGTCGCCACGCTCTTTGTGCGGCAGGCGCTCGACGACAATCTTTCGGTGATGAACAGTCATCTTGTCAGCGTGGCGGTGGCAAAGCTCAACGAGACACCGGCAGATTTGCGCAAGACGATTCTCTTGGACCTTCAGCGGGAAGCGCCTGGCCTGAACATCAAGCTTGTTGAGGAGAGTGACCTTGCTGCTGCCACTGATGGGGAACGTGGCCGGCGCTTTGGTCCGTTTCGCCTCGGTGACACGCTTCTTGGCATGCGCATCGAACATGTTCTGGGACCGCGGGAACTCGGCAAGGGCGCGCCGCCGCGGCTGTTCATCCGGCTCGAGGACGATAGCCTTGTCCTGGCAGAGTGGGGATTTCGCGGTCCGCCACCGCCATTGCTGGGTTTGCCGTTTTACCTGTTTGCCGGTTTCCTTGCCCTGACATTTTGCGCCCTGCTGACTTGGGCTGCACGATCTTTGGCAAGGCCGATGGCGGAGCTCGCGCAGTCAGCGTCTACATTTGGCGAGTCGGGCACCGAGCCTGTCCCGGTTGCCGAAAAAGGGCCTAGAGAAGTGCGGGCGGCTGCGGCGGCATTCAACCGCATGCAGGTCAGAATCGACAGGTTCGTGGAAAAACGCACCCGTACGCTCGCCGCGATCAGTCATGACCTGCGCACACCGCTGACGCGTCTCCGGTTGCGCCTGGACCTGCTCGAGAACGGCGATATCCGGGACAGGAGCCTTGAAGACCTGAACATCATGGACCAGCAGATAAGTGCGGCGCTGGGATTTCTGAGAGAAGGGGAAAGTTCCGAACCCGTGCTTCGGATCGATGTCCCCAGTCTGCTTCACGCGCTCGTCGATCAATATTGCGACCTGGGATTTCCCATCGAACTTCGCTGCAGCGGGCGATTTTCCATCAACGCCCGAAGGGGGGAGTTGTTGCGGGCGTTGTCCAATCTGGTCGACAATGCCAGGCAATATGGCGACGGTGCCGAAATCGAAGCCGGGGTCCGGGACGGCAAGGTCCAAATCGATATCGTCGACCACGGCCCGGGGATAGCGGAAGAAGAGCGGGATCGACTGCTCGAACCCTTTGAACGGGGGGATGCCGCTCGTCAGATCCGGCAAGGCACCGGATTCGGCCTCGGACTGTCCACCAGCAAGGCGATCGTGGAGGCGGCTTCGGGAAAACTGGGCCTCTTGGAAACGCAAGGAGGCGGCCTTACCGTCCGTATGACGCTGCCGATGGAACGCGAAAGGACCTAGAGATCCACTCCCTTGGGGGCAATCAGCATCGACCTTTCCTTCAGGTAGGGATGAATTTCGACAGCCTGGCGTAGGGTTTCCTGGCCGAGCTTCACACGCCCCTGCGTTATGAAGATCATCGCCTTTCCCGATAGCGCGCCGAAATGTCGAGGCTCCAGATCGAGCGTCCGGTCGATGTCTTCAAGACTGGCCTCGTAGTTGCCCTGGAGAAACAGCACGAAAGCACGCTGGTTCCAGCCTTCCGAGTAGTCGGGTGCTTCCGCGATGACCTCGTCGAGCAGATCTCTGGCGCCTTGAAAATCGTACTGTCCCCGCAATCGCATGGCCGTCTCCAGTTTCGACTGCAGGTCCGGTGAGGGGGCAGCTTCCAGCCAGGAACGCCAGATTTCGTTTTCTATGACTTCGGCTTCGGCCTCGTTGGGCGCCTTTTTCAAGGCATCGAAAAGCGCGTCCCGGGAGCTGTCTGCATGAGAAATGCCGGCAAGCCAAATCAGGCAGAGCGCGATGCCCAGTAAAAGCCGGTTGACCTGTGCCAGTGAGAATTGCTGCCTTTTTCGTGTCATCGCATGCCTCCGTCCCGAAAAACATGGCGCGGAGAGCGCATTTGACCAGTCAAATGTACTTGACGCTGGCGTGTTGCCTGCCTTGAGGCTATATCGCACGCCTTGACCGACAACTTATCGAGGCGGATACACGCATGAACACCATCCGGGTACGGGTCGTAGCTGACGAACGCGAAGCAAAGCGGTTTGCAGAATTGCTTGAACATGTGTTCGAGGACGATGGCAACCCGGTTACCGTTTTTGAAACGTCAGAAGACGACAGGCTCTGGTCAGCCGAAGTGCTGGTGTTCGACTTGGGAGCTGACGACGCCAGGGATCTGGTCCGCAGCCGGGTCGGTGGTGATGCGCTTGCCGGAAAGCTGGAGGCCGAAGAACTCCCGGATATCAACTGGGTGGAAAAAAGTCTTGAAGGCTTGAATCCGGTTCGCGCCGGTCGGTTTGTGGTACATGGCGGTCACGACAAGGACAAGGTTCCGGCCGGGGCGATCGGGCTGGAAATCGAGGCGGCGCTGGCATTTGGGACAGGACATCACGGCACGACGGCCGGATGCCTTGAGGAAATCGACAGGCTTCTTTCCCTGCGTGAATACAACAGCATTCTCGATCTGGGTACCGGAACGGGCGTTCTGGCGATTGCTGCGGCGCTCAAGGCGCGTCAACAGGTTCTGGCAACAGACATCGATCCTGTCGCAACCCGGACGGCGCTGGAAAATGCCCGCCTGAATGGGGCAGCCCACCTCGTCAAGGGGTTCACGGCAAACGGCGTGGAAGACCGGCGGTTTCGACTTTACGGACCGTTTGATCTGGTCATTGCCAATATCCTGGCAAGGCCCTTGATGAAAATGGCCAAGGCGATCGGTTCGCAAATGGCTCAGACCGCCACCCTGGTCCTGTCTGGCCTGAGGGTTGAGGATGGTCCTCGCATCCTGTTCGCATATCGTTGCCAGGGCTTCGTTCTGGACCGACAGCGCGAGAAAGACGGCTGGCTGACACTGACACTGGTGCGCGGCCGCAATTTTGCCTGAGGCTATGATTTCTGCGGTCTTCCGGATACGAAAAGGGCCTGCCGGACAGCCGGCAGGCCCTTTTTCACGTGCACAGTACTTCTTTGCGAGCGCCTGAGCCCCATTTGATCACGGAAGGTCCATTGAAAGACGGACGCCCCGGTATTGATCGCATTTTTTGATGGCTGTGCATCTCATCCGCGTTCAACCGAACGCTGAGTGCATCAGAAGGGGTTAACTGCAGCACCTTCGCGCTCGAGCTGGTCACGGTCATAGCCGTGAGCGGAAAGAGTCGCGTCGTCCAGGGACAGCAGGTAGCCATTGACATAGCGGCGTGCCTGATGCGAACGGGCTTCAACCATACGGTCAAACGCGCGGCGCATGAAGCTGTTGCCGGAGCGGGTAGAAGTCGTGGTTGCGATAGTCATCTCAATCATTCCCATTTGAAGTTGAAGAGCTTCCCTAGGGAGAAACGTCTTTATTTGTTCTTGTCCCTAATATGCAGGTTCACGCGCGGATCCGGTAGGCCTCCAGATGCATGACAGCTTTGCGTCTTTCGCATATGCGAAGAGATTGCTGCGTTGCAAAATGACGTTAAACTGTTTCTGATTCAGCGAGTTTTACGGAAAAATTATCCGTCTTGATCCGCGGCGGCGGTCAAATTACCGTGCCGCTCATGTTCCAGTCCTTCGAAGATCTCAGTGATCCCTCCTGCGGAGCGCCGCATGCAGCGCTTCTCAGGGCCGAACTCGCCCGCCTCGGCCTCGACGGCTTTCTGATCCCGCGCGCGGATGCCCATCAGGGCGAATATGTGCCGCCGCATGACTGCCGCCTGCAATGGCTGACGGGATTTACCGGCTCGGCCGGTGTTGCAGCGGTTCTGGGCGGCAAGGCTGCCATCTTTGTGGATGGGCGCTACACGATCCAGGTGCGCGAGCAGGTGGATATGGAGGTGTTTCCTGCGCAGCATCTGATCAACGCGCCTGTGAGTGAATGGCTGGCGACGCATTTGCAACCGGGACAAAAGCTCGGCATTGACGCCATGCTGCATACCGTGCGTGAGGTTCGGCGTCTGCGAGAAGTCTGCCAGGAAGCGGGCGCAGAACTGGTTACGCTCGATGACAATCCGCTCGACAGTGTCTGGGAAGACCGCCCCGAACCGCCTCTTGGACAGGTCTCGCTGTATCCGGTCGCGCTGGCGGGAAAGTCCTCTCAGGAAAAAATCTCTGCGCTTCAGTCTGCCCTCAGCGACAAGAAAGCCGATGCCTGTGTTCTGACGCAACCGGATTCCATTGCGTGGCTGCTCAACATTCGCGGGTCGGACGTCACGCACACGCCTCTGCCCCTGTCATTTGCAACCGTCCCATCCAGCGGAAAACCGTCCCTTTTTATCGACGGCCGCAAACTTTCCAATTCGGTACGGGACACCTTGAGCGAACTGACGGACCTTGAAGAACCGGGCGACTTCAAGACCGGACTTGCGTCGCTCGGAAAGGCCGGTTCGAAGGTCATGATCGATCCGGCGCTTGCCGGTATCGGGATTGCGGACGCGATAACGGATACAGGCGGCACTCTGATCGAGGCGCAAGATCCTGTTCTGTTGCCGAAGGCGGTCAAGAACGAGACGGAACTCAACGGCGCGCGCGCAGCGCATCTTCGCGATGCAGCGGCATTTGTGAATTTCCTGTGCTGGTTCGATGAAGAGGCCCCAAAAGGCGGCCTGGACGAGATCGGCGTGGCAGAGAAGCTGGAAGAATTCCGGCGGGCAACCGGTGTTTTGAAAGACATTTCCTTCGACACGATCTCAGGTGCCGGACCGAACGGAGCCATTTGCCACTATCGAGTCAGCCGGACAAGCAATCTCCGGATTCCTCAGGGAAAGCCGTTCCTGATCGATTCAGGCGGACAATACGAAGACGGCACGACCGACATCACCAGAACGCTGGCAGTTGGTGATGTGAGTGCGGAGATGAAGAAAAATTTCACGCTTGTTCTAAAAGGTCACATTGCGATCTCGACAGCGCGTTTTCCTCAGGGCACGACAGGTGCGCAACTGGACACGCTTGCCCGGATCGATCTGTGGAAGGCGGGACGGGATTTCGACCACGGAACCGGCCACGGCGTGGGTGCCTATCTGGGTGTCCATGAAGGACCTCAACGGATTGCCAAAACCGGGACGGTGCCCCTAAAGCCGGGCATGATCCTGTCCAATGAACCCGGATTTTATCCGGCCGGGGAATATGGCATCCGACTGGAGAACCTGGAGATCGTGACGGAAGCTCGGGACATTGCGGGTGGGGAAAGGCCGATGCTCGGCTTCGAGACCATTACGCTGGTTCCCATGGATCTGCGTCTCGTCGACGTGTCCTTGCTGACAGCTTTCGAACGCGATTGGTTGAACCGCTATCACACACGCGTCCGCGCCGAGGTCGGACCTCTGGTCGGGGCAAAGGAACGTATCTGGCTGGAAAAGGCGACGGAGGCGATCTAGCCCGAACGGAGCGCATCGGGTCGAGTACGTGCCACATTCTTGACCCGACGTTCCGTCATCCCGGCAACCGCGGGGATGACAGCGTTTGGCTCGACCTTGCCCGAACTGTCCGGATAACCGCATTTACGACAATCAGCAGCTTAGTGGTGCTCTTCCTTGGTGGCCTTGATCAAGGCGGCGTTGAAGTACCGCAGGCCCCTGACATGGCGGGCCAGGCCGATGACCTTGGTCGCATCTCCCTTCCGAACGACAGGCAACGTGGCCTTGCCGCAGGAATCGAAGCTTTTCAAGGCACTTTCCAGAGTATCGGTATCGTGCAGATAGGGCCCATCTTCACCCGGGTTGAAGAGCTGCTCCTCCTCGTTTTCCGGTGGTGGATCCATGAAATCACGGACCTTCACGGTTTCGCTCAGGAATTGATGCGCGCCTTCATTGACGAAACATCCGCGCATGCCAAGCTGCCAGTGGAAATAGGACTTGCCGTGAACGGCCTGTGTCAGTCCCGTTGCGATCGAGACCGCGAGCAGCAGCGCGATCGACAGGGCGTAACCGCCGGTCAGTTCGAAGACAATGACGGTGGTTGAAAACGGCGCTCCAAGCACCGCGGCCGCAACCGCTCCCATGCCAAGAATGGCATAAAGGCCATGGCTCGAGGCCATTTCGGGAAACACGGAGGCTGCGATCAGACCGAACGCACCGCCTGTCATGGCGCCGAGGTAAAGGGAGGGCGAAAATATGCCGCCTCCAAACCTCGATGCGAGCGTTATTGCCGTTGCTGCGGTCTTCACCACAAGAAGGGTCAGCATCGTGTTGATGGTCAGTTCGTGTTTCAGCGCAAGATCCGTCGCCTCGTAGCCGACTCCCAGAATCTCCGGATAGAAAACACCGATCGCACCGACAGCCAGACCACCGATAACCGGTCTGAGCCAGAGGGGCATTGTTATATTGCGTGCCGTCCAGTCGCTGCCGATCAATGCAAACTGGAAGATGATGGCGACGGCCGCACACGTCAGTCCAAGGAGCGCAAAAGCGGGGATTTCCAGATAGGACGTGATTTCGTATTGCGGGATTTCGAAGGCTGCAACGTTTCCGAACCACAGGCGGGACAAAAGCGTTCCCATGACCGACGCCAGCACGATGGGCACGAAGGCTGACACCGCGTAGTGCGCCAGCACGACTTCATGGGCAAACAGAACACCGGCGATCGGAGCGTTGAAGGAGGCTGAAACACCGCTGGCCACGGCGCAGGCGAGCAGGATCCGGCGGGCTGAATCGGGAAGCTGGAAGAAACCGCAGACCGCCGTTCCTACCGTTGCTCCAAGGTGAACGACCGGGCCTTCGCGACCTGCGCTGGCACCGCCGCCGAGCGAAATAACCGTGACCAGCGCGGACCACAGACCGGCCTTGAAGGGCAGACCGCGGCCTCCATAGGCGCGCGCCTCGATAACGTCGGCAACTCCGCCGGCCCGCTGATAGGGGTGGTACTTGTGCAGGATCCAGCCGACCAGCAATCCGGCAATCGCCGGCGCGAGCATGACAATCCACCAGGGTTGCTGGGTGGCAGCCTGGATCGTGAGTTCAGTCGTCGTGCGCAGCCAGGGCCACTGGATAAGTCCGATGGCGGTGCGGAAGGCAATCGCGGCCAAGGCCACCAGTGCACCGACAAGTAGTGCAAGCAGCCAGACCACGGGCAGTTTGCTTGCCCGGAACTGGCGCACGTTGGGGGTAATCCAGCTGATGAGGATGTCTGGAAGTTGACCGGCGGTTTCTATTATCTTGCGCATTTGTCGGGCCGGAGAAGCGAGGACATTGTCTTGTTGTGCCCATCTTGCCCGAGTCGGTGCGAAAGAACAGGCCTACAATCCCGTCATATGCTCCAAATCACTCCATTTTGTTGTTTGAACCGCTTATTTTGCGATCGCAATGCGCCGGCCGGCTCTTTCGGGCAGCAATAGCGCGACCTGCGCGTCGCTTAATGACTTCAGATTGGCCAGGATATCTTCCGGCCAGGGGGCAACCTTGCGGGCGGTCATGTCGACGTGAAGGCTGAGCTGTTCGGAGGTTGCCGACAGCCAATGCTCTTCGGCGTGACGCAATTCCTGAAAGAAATGGGCCCGCTTGGAGTCAAAGTCCACAAGTTGAAGTGTGCCAATCACCGGCATGCCTGCACCAAGTTCGCGAAGATAGCAGACATGTACTTCCGCCGTGAAATAGGAGGCTCCGCGTGTCTTCAGATATTCGGGTCCAAGGCCCAGTCTTTCGAAGACCTGGTCGACCGCCGTGTCAAAGAGAACGTTGTAATAAGCCATGTTCAGGTGGCCGTTATAATCGATCCACTCGTCCTTGACCGTCATGACGTCACTTTCGACCGGTCCTTCACCCCACTCAGCCTTCATGCTGGACTCCTTCAGAATTTTCCTGCAAAGCTCTGCCGCCAAAGCCGGATTTGGCTTTGACCTTTTCCTCATCCGCTAACATATTCAATAACGAAATGCGGGGCCACATCCAGGTTCCGGAAGGAAGGACGGCGGCTCGAAATGGCGATAGAAGCAAAAGCAGACCTGCTGAATGAGCAGCAGCATGACGTTGCAGGTGTTATCAGGGCACTGAAGGAGCGGTTCGCTGATCGCTGCGCGACATCGCATGCCTTGAGAGAGCAGCACGGACACACAACCACCTGGCTCACGAACCAGCCGCCCGACGCTGTCGTATTTGCAGAAACGACCGACGAGGTGGCTGAAATCGTCCGGCTCTGCGCCGCAGAAAATATTCCGGTAATCGCCTTCGGCACAGGGACTTCGCTCGAAGGACATGTCAACGCACCTCGCGGAGGAATTTCGATTGATCTCAGCAGGATGAATCGGGTTCTTGAAGTGAATTCGGACGACCTTGATTGCCGGGTCGAGGCGGGCGTGACCCGCAAGCAGCTCAACAGTTATATCAGGGACACCGGATTATTCTTTCCGATCGATCCCGGTGCTGATGCCAGCCTGGGCGGCATGGCGGCAACCAGGGCATCAGGTACGAATGCCGTTCGCTATGGGACAATGAAAGACGCGGTTCTCGGGTTGACGGTGGTTACGGCCGACGGGAGCATTATCAAGACAGGCGGCCGTGCCAGGAAGTCCTCTGCCGGCTACGATCTGACGCGTCTGTTTGTCGGGTCCGAAGGAACGCTGGGTATCATCACGGAGCTGACCATCCGGCTTCATGGTCAACCGGAGGCAATTTCCGGAGGTGTCTGTCCTTTTCCTGATGTGGAGGCTGCCTGCCAGGCCGTGATCATGACGATCCAGATGGGCTTGCCGGTCGCACGGATCGAGCTGCTCGACAGCCTTCAGGTCAAGGCTTGCAATGCCTATTCAAAGCTGGACCTTGCGGAGACGCCGACACTGTTCCTGGAATTCCACGGATCGGAAGCCGGGGTTCAAGAGCAATCGGAGATGTTTTCTGCCATAGCCGATGAACTTGGCGGCGGCCCGTTCAAATGGGCCACGGTGGCAGAAGACCGAACCAGACTCTGGTCGGCACGTCACGATGCCTACTGGGCGGGCAAGGGATTGAGACCGGAAGCTCAGATCGTGGCGACCGATGTTTGCGTGCCGATCTCGCAGCTTGCCGAATGCGTGATCCAAACTGCGCAGGACATTGAGGCCGAAGGACTGCTGGCACCGATTGTGGGTCACGTCGGCGACGGCAATTTCCACGTCCAGATTCTGGTTGATCTCGATGATCCGGAGGAAATGCGAAAATCCGAAGCTTTTGTTGAACGGCTCGCGATCCGTGCCCTCGATATGGGCGGAACCTGTACAGGCGAGCACGGTGTCGGCCAGGGCAAGCAGAAATACATGAGGCGGGAACATGGTGATGCACTCGAAATGATGCAGGCAATCAAGCAAGCGCTCGATCCGCACAATTTGATGAATCCGGGCAAGATCCTGCCGCAATCATGATACTCTATCGAATCAGTTCGATAAGCTCGTTTTAACCGCGGCAGCTTATATGTTAGGCGGCAGGCGTAACTTTCCCTGTTTCTATTTGCGGTGCAGCAAAGATGCGCTACATGTGTCCGGTGAAGGGTCCGGTGACTTTGGAGAACAAGGAGACAAGGCCTGAACTCCGTTTACATCACGTTGGGAATTTCCGTTATTCTGGTGCTGGTTGCGGCACTGGTCGGACCGTTTTTTATTGACTGGACCGTTTACCGCTCCACCTTTGAAACCTATGCAGAACGGGCGTTGGGACACAGGGTAACCGTGCTCGGCGAAGCCGACTTGCGCCTGTTGCCTGCTCCGTCCATCAGTTTTTCCGACGTGCGGGTCGGCGAAGCGGAAGATCCGCTGCTTGTCGTTTCACAATTCAATGTCCGTATCGAGCTGCCGCCGCTTCTGAAGGGCGAGATCCGCGTTATCGACATGGAGCTGGATCGGCCCCACCTGTCGTTGTCGCTTGACGAAGACGGCAGACTGGACTGGCTGACTGCGCGTACGTCGGATGGAGCGCTTGCAAATGTGCCGCCTGAAGATGTCGCATTCGAGAAGATCACCATTCGCGATGGTGCGCTTTCCATCGTCGATGCACGATCAGGTGAAACGCATCGTGTGGATAATGGCAACCTTTCGGTCAGCGCCCGTTCGCTCGCCGGACCTTTCAAGGCGACCGGCAGCCTTACCCTTGAAGGTTCGCCCTACAATCTCTCCATTGCGACCGGTCGCGCCCAACAGGATCTTGGTATTCGCATCAAGGGGGAGATGACACCGGTCGACTGGGCCGTGAACTTTGCCTTTGACGGCATGCTGCAACAGTCCGACGCTGCACCTGCTTTCGACGGCAGGTTCAACATCGCGTCAATTGTTCTGGAGGAAGACGACAGCAACATCTGGACGTCCGAGGGCCGGTTCACGGCTGATATCGCAGAAGTCGCCGTGCCTGAATTCGAGTTTCGCTATGGGCCTGATGACAAGCGTCTCAGCGTAACCGGCAGCGCAGACCTGGTTTACGCAGGGAACAAACGGTTCGAGATCCGGGCGACGTCCAAGCAGGTCGATCTGGACCGGTTGCTCGGCGGCGGACCGCAAAACCCCGTCGAGCTCAATTCGGCGAGCGGACAATTGATCTCGGCGTTGCGCGCGGTGCCTCTGCCCGCGATTGACGGGTCACTCTCGCTCGATGTTCCTGCCCTCGTTGCCGGTGGTGGCATTGTCCAGAACGTGCGGCTTGATCTGGAGACAATGCTTGGTGGATGGCGTATTGCACGCCTGGCCGGGCGATTGCCTGGTCGAACAACGGTCGCAACCCAGGGAGATCTCGGTCTTGAGCCCTCGATGAGCTACCGGGGGGCCATTTCAATCAGTTCGGACCAGCCCGGGTCCTTCCTTGGATGGTGGCAGCAAAAGGAAAGCAATGTCTCCGCTATGGAGCCGATTGCTCTGGAAGGGCGCCTGAACCTGCTTCCGGAAGGCGCTGCATTGAACAATCTTCGCCTCACCATGGACGGTTCCGAGGCGCGGGGGGCTCTTTCCTATCGCAAACCGCGGCAAGGCAATGCAGAGTTTTCGCTCAGCCTTGATGCGCAAAGACTGGACCTTGATGCGATCGAAAGCCTCGCGGGTCTTATACGGCCGAGCCCTGGAAAGAACGGCAGTGCGGAAGATCCCAAAGGGCTGAATGTTTCGTTGCGGCTGCGCGCCAAGGAAGTGGTTGCCCGCGGCGTCGATGGCAAGGGCCTTGCCCTGGAAGCCGAATATACCGATGGCGGTGTCCGGATTGATCGGTTGTTTGCCGAAGACCTCGCCGGCGCTCGTCTCGATGTCACGGGAGAAATCAGTAACCTGTTCTCGGCTCCCGAAGGCGCGGTCGCAGGTGAGCTTGATGCGCGTGACCTGTCCGGCCTTGTTGCTCTGGCGGGCAGCATCTTTCCTGATACGGCATTCGCACGCCATCTTGAAAAGGCTGCTGGAAGTCTCGTTCCAGCGACCTTTCAGGGAGAACTCAAAGCCGCAGCAGTCGGTGATGGCACCGACATGACCCTTCGCCTCGATGGTACGGCAGGGGGGGCGGAGGCCGTTGTCAGCGCAAATCTCACGGGACGGGTAGATGATTGGCACGATGCCGGTGTGAATTTTTCTGTCGGGTTGAAGGGACCTGACGGCGGGAGACTTTTGCAGCAGCTTGGCTTCGACATCATTCCGGTGGGTACAAACAGCAGCGGCCAGATCTATCTGATTGCAACAGGTGTTCCTTCAAATGGATTGGCAGTCGAAGTTGCCGCCACCATCGGTGCATCCGACCTGAAGGCGGAAGGAAGCCTTGTTCTCCAAAAAGACACCGATCCGGAATACAGCGCCAGTGTTTCCGCAAAAACGGATGATCTGGCACCTCTTGCACTGATGGCCGGCAGGGTCCTTCCGGTCATGACCGGTACGATCCCGGCTGAAGTCGATTTCGATCTCAAGGGGCAGGGGAGTGACCTGCAGATCGACAACGCTACAGGTTCTCTCGGTGACACTTCGTTCGAGGGACGGGTTTCGGGAAATCTTGAACCGGCGCCCGGAGAACGGAACCGGCGGTTCAGCGGTGAACTTTTTGCCCGTGAGATTGATCTTCGGGGTTTGACCGAACTTGTGCTCGGGCCCGATCAGTGGTTTTCGGTGGGTGACGGGACGAGCATCTGGCCATCGTCACCATTCGGAGCACCGTTGTTGGATCAACTCGACGTCACGCTTCAGGTCGAAGCGGACCGTTTGCTTGTCGATGAAACAACCGAGATTGCCAACCCGCGTGGCGAACTTCGCCTTTCCCCCTCGCTCATGCGGCTTGACGGCCTGTCAGGTGCTTTTGCCGGTGGCAGCCTGAACGGCAGCCTGTCTGTTCAGCGTTCGGACGCGGAAGCGGCCTTTTCCGGACGCGTCAAACTGAACAATGCCGATCTTCGCCAGCTGGTCTGGAAACCCGGAAATCGTGCTGTCGCCTCCGGAACGCTGGATCTGTTCCTGGAATTCGAAGGTGCCGGGCGCTCGATTTCCGCGATCGTGGCGGGGCTCAACGGTGGCGGCACGTTTTCCATGGGGCAGGGCGATTTCCGCAGCCTCAATCCACAGGCGTTTCCATTGGTCACGCGTGCAGCGGACGCCGGTCTGGAATTGCAGGACGACAGGATCCGCGAGGTTTTTGTCAATCATATGAGCGCCGGGAACCTGCCTTTCGAGCGGGTCGACGGGACGCTAACGCTCGTCGGCGGGCGCCTCAGCGCGCGCAATGTCGTCGTGGACTCGGCACGAGCCGAGATTTTCGGATCTGGCGAAGTCGACCTCAGAACCTATGATCTCGATGCCGACTTTTCCCTGAAGGTCGACCCGGGAGTAGATGCTGTCACCGGAGCGGAACCGCAAGTTGGCCTGTTGTTCGAGGGACCTATTGAGCAACCCGAACGTCTTGTCGATATTGCACCCTTCACAGCCTACCTGACCTTGCGCGCTTTCGAGCAGGAAGTTGAACGGGTTGAGAAACTGCAAGCTGAAATTCTGGAAAGGGATCGGCTCGTTCGCGAACTGAAACGACAGAGACAGTCAAGGGACCGGCGTGTGCGCGAAGCCGAGGCGGCAGCCCTTGCAGCGGAAGAAGAACGACTGCGGCTTGAAGAAGAGGCACGTGTGCTGGAAGAACTCCGGGAGCAACAGGGCGAGGATAGCCCTGTTCCTGCACCGGGACCGACACCGTTGCCGCGCCAGCAGAGTGATGCGGACCCGTCCGGCAGCGATCAGCCGTTTGCCGACCGCATCCGAGCCCTCCTGGGCGAGACAGACGTGCAAACGACACAGTCAATTCCGCAGTCGACGCCCACCGCCAAGCCGACGGATGCTCTGCCACCTCTTGATCCACCGATCTCCATCGAGGACCTGATCACGCAGGACGTCGGTGCACCTCTGGTGTTGCCTGGGGCTCAGTAAGTTGTGTTTCGCCTCGGCGGAAAATCATTGAGTGTCTCTAGGTCTTCTTCCGGAACTATCATGGAGTTTCCAGGATTTCCCGTCGGTTGGGCCACCCCTTCCGGGAGAATGAAACTGACGCTTTGCGACCCGGCCAGACCTGAAGGCACGCGTATTGCGTCCAAAACTCGGTAGACATCCCTGTGGCCGAATCTGACCGGTTCAAGTTTTCCTGCGGCAACAAGCTGAGCCAGTCCGGCCTCAATAGGCAACAACTCGTAGTACCGGGCTTCAACGTCGCTCGACACCGCTTCCTTTGCGATGCTGACGACGCCTCCCGGATTGAATCTCAGCAGAATCTGCATCAACTGCCGGTTTACGGAACCGGCCATCAACTGCCGAACGGCCGGACTGTGGTCGGAGTTTTCGGAAACACCCACAGCCGACGCGACGTATGAAAACTTTTTACCGTCGCGGGCAGTCTTCGGCGGCTGATCCGAGTATTCGCCCGACGGCAGTGCGAGTTCATGGATTGTGCTGTGTCCGTGTATTTCGACGGTCGATGTCCCGACAAGGTCGGTCGATTGAAGCCAGGCTCTGATGCTTCTTACGCTCTCTTTTTCAGTAACATGGGAGATACAGTTGGACGACGAAACAAAGGTTGCTTTTGCGCCTGAAAGGCCTGTTGCTCCCGCCATGATTTTCCCCTGATCGTTTTCCCGGCCGGACAGAACGACGTTTTCCAGACGGTTTAATGCGCCGGTCAGCTGCCAGATCATCGGACTTTGAGAAGTGAGTATCAGGTAAAGCGGTGTCTCTCCAGCTTCGATGTTGATCTTCGCCACTGACGTCATCCTGTCCTGCCCGGAAACCGTGACTGACGAAACGCCGGTGCCTTTGGACGCGCCAACGAGGTGAACGTCCGCTTCAGCGGAAGCAACAGGCACTTCACAGGCATCCTGCTCCCCTGGAATTCGCGCTCGAACTTGGGCATCTGTACCGTCTTTGAGGATTGCTCGCATGAGACCGGCGGCCTCATATGCCGACAGAGTTCCGCTGTTGTCCGGATCAAGTTCGAGCAGGTCTTCTAAAACAAGGAGTGCTTCGTGTTGCCTGTTTCGCCCGTCCGACACGGTCCTGGTGCTGATCGCCGCTAGCTCTTGGAGGGTGATTTTTCCGTCCTGATTGGGGTCTTTCTGGAGTATTCCCTGGATTGTCGATTCAATGCGAGCGTTGTTGCGCTCTGTTCGCATTCTATTCCTTTTTGGAATACGCGCGCTGGAGACAGTTGCGATCTCCTCGCGGTCGATGACGAAGTCGCCGTTCAAGTCATACTTCAGGTAGCCGGAGACAGTGTTCGCGCGCTTTTCCGCCAAAAGCCGGGCCCTGAATAAGTCTATGTCGTCTTGGCTGATGCCATGGTCGTCACGGTCGATTTTGTGAATCACCATAACAAGGTTGTCGAGAAACGCCGTTTCCCTCACGCGCTCGGCAAAGTGAACCATCCACTTGTCGCGCAGCGTCTTGAATTCCTGAGCGGCGACCGACGTCATCGGCGTTGCGGAAGCAAACAGCACACATATGCCGAGCCACAACGGCTTGAAGTGTCTATGGAATTTCAGTGAGGTTTGATCACGCATCATTGACTCCGAAATACACGCATTGAGTGTTCAGAAAAAATGTATCTATGAATGGTATGCGGAAGTCGGAGCGAAATTTAGGCAGTGCGCAGCTGATTTACCACCCACACCCGGACTGCTGAAGACAGCGGATCGTCCGGATCGCGGTTGTCGTCGATTTCTGCAATCAAGCTGGCAAGGGATCGTTGTTCGGCTGCGACATGTTCATCCACGACTTCCCAGAATTCGGGTTCCAGGGCTAGGCTGGTGCGATGGCCATGCAGGGAGAGAGACCGTTTGACGAACGCCATACGGATCAGTCCGTCTCGGTTTCGCTGGATGAGCCCGGTCCGGGGAGCCGGTGGCTTTCTACCTGGTTTTCCAGATGCTCACGCCGTCTGCGCGCGTCATCCCGCTCGGCTTTGGTTCGGCCGAATTTGCGCCGGTTGTCTTCGGCCTGTTTTTCCTTGTCGGTCCGCTTTCTTTGCTTGCGAACCTGGCGCAGATTGACGATTTCCGCGCTCATGCAAACCTCCGGCAATCAGGTTTTCTTGCGGAACGCGTCCAGGGAGACGACTTCGCCGCCGCTATCACCGGCAGGCGTTTTTTCAGCCGGCTTTTCGCTTTCAGCCGCATCCACCGCCGCAACTTCAGCTCCGCCAGTCACAGCCGGGGCATCGCTCTCGCCGTCCGTCTGTTCCTTTTCGGCCTTTGCCAGTTCCTCTACCGCTTCAAGCAATTCTTCCGGCAGTTCTTCGGCGGTTTTGCCCGGATCGAATTCCAGGGCGAACTGGACGGATGGATCGAAAAAGCCCTTGATCGCCGAAAAGGGCACCAGCAGTTTTTCCGGAACGCCACCAAAGGAAAGCCCGACCTCGAACGCATGCTCGCCGATTGCCAGATCCCAGAACTGATGTTGCAGCACAATGGTCATTTCCTGAGGATAGCGTTCCTTCAGCCTCTGGGAAATGCGCACGCCCGGCGCGTTGGTATCGAAGGCGATGTAAAAATGATGGTCACCGGGCAGGCCCGTTCGTCCGACCTCGGCAAGAATCTTCTTGACCGCGCCCCTGAGCGCGTCCTGGATAAGGATATCGTATCGCAGAAGGTCTTCAGACATCAGTTCTCGTCGAATCTCGTTCTAATTAGCTCTATCCGGCCCACATTGACCGTCCGGCGTCAAAAAGAAAAGCCAATTTTCCAAGTGATACCAGAATAATGAGTCTTTCCTGAGAAGGCTAAGCCAATGCATGCACAACGTCCAGAAAAGGGCTGTTTTGGGGAACCCAAAGGGAGGGGATTAGGTGAAGGCTTCTGTTGCCAGGTGCCTTCGAACCCCGCCTGAAGGTGCTAACCTACGGGACTTAGTGGACTACCGGCGCTGCATTACGCGGCGACAGCGTTGTCCATAGCATAGTTGTCGTTTGCAACTATTAGAACAGCCCGATAACGGTGGTACAATGCCGAGCAAAAGCACAGTCTTTACGCCCTCGTCGATCCTATTTCGCCCCCGCCGAAACCCGTGAGATTTCCAATAGATAGCCTCACGGGCTTGGGTGGAGGCGCCGGGTACCGCCCCCGGGTCCGATAGGTTTATTGCACTGACAGTTTATTGCCGTAGCTGGCGAACCAGCAGCCTTGATATAAGCGCTTTGTTACTGAAAGAAAAGGGGATGCAGTGATTTGTCGGGAAAACATGGAAGGAGACTCACACCTCTCGAAGACAGGTCGACTGCAGGGTTGACGGCAGATCGCTATCGAGTTAGTTAGAGAGACTAACTAAATGGATTGAGCTGTGGATCTTACCGAATTTTTCGAACTGGTGCATCGGCACGCGCACCGCCGATGGAATGCGCTCGCAGCGGATGCGGGTGTGTCCTACAGCGAATTTGAGTATCTGAGCGCGATCCAGCAGCAGGAATACCGGCAAACTGACAAGAACGATCATGGTCAGCATCTGCAGGATGTGGTTGAGGCGATGGGCGTTCGCAAAGCTTCTGCAAGCGTCATGGTCGTCAAGCTGGAGGAACGTGGCTGGGTGCGCAGGGTACCTTGTCAATATGACGCCCGGGCACAGCACATATTGCTGACCGCAGAAGGGAAGTCCCGGCTGGATTGCGGCAAAGGCATTTACGCATCTGCTGCGCGCCAGATAATGCTGGAACTGAGTAGCGAGGAATGGGCCGGACTGTTGCAAGTCTGGAATTTGCCGGATGCGTCATAGTTCACTCTGAAATTTAACCCATTAAGTAAGTTAAACTAACTAACTTTATGGAGCGCAATGCGGGGAAGTATGAAATGCGAGTTGATGTTGATGGGCACGGCAATCCACCTTCTTGTATGGGACAAGCAGCCCGAATAGGGAACCTGGTTCAAGACTCCCCTGGAGAATTTGCCCAGGCCGCTACAGTCGCTCTGCGACCAGTGGTATTGCCCCTGCTGTGCCGGTTTCTGGATTGCGCTGGTACTGCATGCCTTGACCGGATTCTGGACCCTTCCCGATCTGGAAAACCTTCCTTCCTTCGTTGGTGTCCTCCGGGAGCCCGTCGCGTGGACGCTTGATGCACTGGCTACCGCAACCCTGATTTATGCTGCAATTCTGAAAATCAAGGCGATCGGCTTGCCTGCCATGAAAGCACACATGATGAAGGCAGAATTCCCGAAGTCGGCCCTTCCAGCCCAATTGCAAGACAAGTAGCGAGAAATGACCGATGGCCTATGATTACGACGCACTCTACCGCACAACTCCCGATGCGCTCGGCGCTCCTACCAGGGCATTTTGCGAGTTCTTCGAGACTTATTCAAAGCCGAGTGCACGAATACTGGATGTCGGGTGCGGACAAGGCAGGGACGCCTTGTTTATCGCAAGGCTGGGGCATCTTGTAACCGGCGTGGATTTGTCGTCCTCAGGGATCGCCTGTCTGTTGAAACAGGCTGCGCGAGAAGGGCTGTCGGTCGAAGGAGATGTCGCCGACATTGCCAGCTATGACCCTTGCGGCATGTTTGACGTGATTGTCTTCGACCGTACCCTGCATATGCTGGAGCGGACACCACGGATGAAGGTCCTTGCGAGGCTCACGGAGAAACTTGCCAAAGATGGATTTCTTCTGATCGCGGACGAACCCTCCAATCTTCCAGATTTTCATGATGTTTTGAATATCACCTCCGGAGCGTGGTCCATTGTCAGGGAGGAAAAAGGCCTCTTGTTTTTGAGACGGGAACCGGAAGCACAATGGCTCGCCGGGCAATGGCCCCAGATTTCCCGATAAGAGCAAACAGATCGGAACGCGCATCGCATCCGATTGCAAACCCGGACGGCGAGCGGATTGAGACAACCCGCGGAATTGTCAATCAGGAACCCTGATCGATCTGGGGAAAGTGTGATCGGGGGGCTGCGTTTTTCAGAAAATCTGCGAAGTTATCATCACGCTCCCTCCGTGTTTCAAAGGCCGTTGCCGTGCAGCAATATCTCGACCTCCTGGCAAAAATCCTCGACGAAGGTACCGACAGGGGCGACCGAACGGGAACGGGTACTCGCTCAATCTTCGGTCACCAGATGCGCTTCGATCTTGCCGAAGGTTTTCCGGTGGTGACGACCAAGAAGCTGCATCTGAGATCGATCATTCATGAGCTGCTCTGGTTTCTGGCCGGCGACACGAATATCCGCTATCTCAATGAAAACGGCGTGAAAATCTGGGATGACTGGGCGGATGAAAATGGCGAACTCGGCCCGGTTTACGGCTACCAGTGGCGGTCCTGGCCGGCACCGGACGGCAGGTCCATCGACCAGATCGAAAAGCTGCTGGAAATGATCCTCACCAGTCCGGAAAGCCGCCGGCTGATCGTTTCCGCCTGGAATCCGGCCCTGGTCGAGGAAATGGCTTTGCCACCATGTCATTCCCTGTTCCAGTTCTACGTGGCGAACGGCAAGCTGTCGTGCCAGCTCTACCAGCGATCGGCTGATGTCTTCCTTGGTGTGCCTTTCAACATCGCTTCCTATGCGTTGCTGACCCTGATGGTGGCACAGGTCACCGGGTTGAAACCCGGCGATTTCGTGCACACGCTCGGCGATGCACATCTTTATTCCAACCACTTCGAACAGGCGCGCGAACAGCTTACCCGGACCCCGCGTCCGTTGCCGCAAATGAAGATCAATCCGGACGTCACCGATCTCTTTGCCTTCAAATACGAAGATTTCGAGCTGACAGGCTACGATCCGCACCCGCATATCGCGGCACCTATTGCGGTATAGGGTTCCATTTGTTTCTGCTTGTCATTGGTCACATTGAAAAGTTCAGGATCCGCATTCAGCGGGAAAATGAACCAGAAGCTCTTGTCGAAGGATTGCGTTGAAGGCGCTTGTTGCCTCAAGTGGCGCGTAGTGACCGCAATTCGGAATTACGTGACAGCTTCCATCTCTTGCTGTTTGTGCCTGTTTGAATGTCAATTCCGGACCGGGGGCGATATCGTGGCTGCCTGAGATGAAAACTGTCCGGTGAGGGAAGCTTTCCAGAAGATCGCGTCTGCTAGGGCGCATGTGGAACGCAACAGTGCCGTCAACGAGTTCGCGAGCGGATCTTTTGTCGAAACTTTCTTTCGCGGCCCTCACAACATCATCATTTGAGGAAACTGAAAAAAGCGGTTTCCAAAAGGCATTCCACGCTGCATTCGGCCCTCGCGTTCGGATGAGATTGACTGCTTGCTCCAAAAAAACTGGATTTGGGTTTTTGTGTGCTTTTGTTCCAGTCAGCACGATGGCTCGAACACGATGTGGTGCCAATTTCGCAATTTCAAGGGCGCACGACCCGCCGATTGAACAACCTATGACAATAATTTCTTCTTCGTGTACTTCTTTAAGCGCGGCGGTTGCCCAGTTCTCGATCGAGTTGCCATGTCGGTACAGGGTCGGCGCATAGCAGGCAGTGGGAAACAGGTCCAACTGACCTAGCCACATTGTGCCGTCCAGCGGCAAGGCGTGCAAAAACAAGATCGCAGGCGGTGTTTTGGCGTTCAATCGCGCTCCCTTATTCTCTCAAGGTGAGTTGGCCATCACCCTAAAGGGATTCGCGTTCTAGCTCACCTCGAACCAAGTCATCATGCCCGAGGCGGCATGGCCGAGCATGTGGCAGTGGATGAGCCATTTGCCGGGATTGTCGGCAACGAAGGCGATCTTTACGGTTTCACGCGGATCCGTCGTGAATGTGTCGCGCCAATCCTGGTGCTCCAATGTTTCGCCATCGCGCGCCAGAACACGGAAGTGGTGACCGTGAACATGCATTGCATGGGCGAAGCTGGTGTCGTTCCGGCTTTCCAGAACGACGGTTTCACCGCGCCTGGCACTGAACATGGGTTGGTCCTGCATGCCTGGAATGCCGTTGAACGTCCAGAACTGGCCGTCCTGCATCATGCTGCGGACATCTTCCTCCGACCGGTCCTCCAGCAACGAGCGCATTCCGCCCATGGCACCGCCCTGCATCACGAGCGGCAGTTCCAGCGCGTCCTCCAGGTCCGGTTCCGGCAATCGGTTGACAGGAGGAAGCGTCAGGGGAAGATCGCTGCCCTGGGCCTCCGTCACCTGGAAATTGGCGAAAGTGAATGGCTGCCCGGTCATCATTTCGAGGGGCAGCGTTCCGGTTTTCGTCGGGCGCATGACGAGATCCATGCGCTGTGCGGGGGCAAGCCGCACGACACCTGAGACCTCGCGCGGGTCAGAGAAGACCTGACCGTCCAGCGCAATGACGCGTGCACCGAAGCGCTCCGGGGCAAGATCAAGAATACGGGACGCCGAGGCGTTTATCAGACGGACCCGGTGCCAGACACCTGTCCTCATCGTAATGTCGGGCAAGGACACCCCGTTGACCGTCAACCAGTTGCCGAGCCTGCCTGCGTGAAAAAAGTCATGCATTGCGCCGAAGCTTGCAGTGTCGAGGACGCCATCTTCATCCAGGCGCCAGTCGCTCAGCACCAAAGTGATGTCCGCTTCCGGGGGAAAAAGCTGTTTGTGTTCGTCGACGATCAGCGGTCCGGAAAGACCGCGGGGCACCTGGTTCCAGCTCATGTTGTGGGCGTGGTACCAGTAGGTTCCGGCGTCCGGTACGACGAAATCGTAGTCGAAACTGTCACCGGGTTTGACAGCAGGTTGCGTCAATCCGGCAACGCCGTCCATGGTGTTGTCGATACGGATGCCGTGCCAGTGAATGGACGTGGGTTCGTCGAGTTCATTGATGAACCTGACCCTGACCTTCTCGCCCTGTTTGACCCGGATTTCCGGTCCCGGGAGCCGGTCATTGTAGAGCCAGAGATCGGATGCACCACCCTTGTCACCGTAAAGATGCGCTTTTCCATAGGCTGCCTTGAGTTCCAGGAAACCCTCGGAAGATTTTGCAAGGGCGAGTTGCGGCACAGCTGCTGTCGCGCAGCTCGCAAGCGTGGTTTTCAGGAACGACCTGCGATCCAATTTCATTTCCGGCTCACATTCATCGAGAGAGGCATCTCGATGTTATGGTGTTTCCAGCTACTGGAAGGTCAAGGTCTGGTCAGGCTTCGGCTCTGATGCAATTGGAATGACTTGGTCCGATGCTGGGTCCGACGCACAAATGTTCGCATTTGGTTGTAACCTTGTGTCAGATTGCTCAAACATTGCCGATCGGGACGATCACCATGACCTCTTCAGACTACTCCGTTTCCCTGTCTCCCCATGCCCTTGCTGCTGAAAACAGCGGCTTCGATCCGATGATCGGACGCAAGCTGGTTGCCGGCGTGGAATCCGGCCTGCTGCCGCATCTGCATGTTGTCCTGGCGGAACGGAGTGGCGAAACCATTCTGGAAAGTTACAGCAAGGGACCGGACGAAAGCTGGGGGCAGCCGTTGGGTGAAGTCACGTTCGACGCCGGAACGCTGCATGACCTTCGTTCGGTCACCAAGAGCGTTGTCGGTCTCCTTTACGGTATCGCCCTGGAACGGGGGATGGTCCCGACGCTCGATACGCCAATTCTGTCGGTTTTCGACGACTACAAGGATCTTTCGTCCGATCCGGCGCGGATGAAGCTTACGGTCGAACATGCTCTGACGATGAGTCTCGGACTGGAATGGGATGAATCGCGACCTTACACGGATCCTGAAAACAGTGAGATCGCGATGGAACTCGCTCCGGATCGCTACCGGTTTATCCTGGAGCGGACGATCGTTGAAGAGCCGGGAACAAAATGGACCTATAGCGGTGGTGCAACGGCGCTCATTGGAGGGATACTCGAGCGCGGTACCGGCAAAAGCCTGCCAGAGTTTGCAAGCGAGGTTCTGTTTGGCCCGCTTGGCATTGAGACATACGAGTGGACAGCCGGCAAAGACGGCACGCATTCGCCGGCGTCGGGTCTGAGATTGACCGCGCCGGATCTTTTGAAGATCGGGCGCCTTGTATTGAACAACGGTCTGTGGGACGGGAAACGGATTGTTCCGGAAGCCTGGATACGGGCCTCCCAGATGCCTCATATTCAGACCCCGGAAATGCTGAGCTACGGTTATTTCTGGTTTCTCGGCAAGGCACCGGTCAAGGCACTCGGTGGACCGACCGACTGGGCCGCCGGTTTCGGCAACGGTGGCCAGCGTCTCTGGATCTGTCCTAAAGCCGATGTCACTGCGGTGATCTACTCCGGCAACTATAACAACTGGAATGCCTGGATACCGCCGACACGCATCTGGATCGAGATCATTCTCGCCAATCTGGAAAAGGCCTGACCGGTCTGCCAGAGGGGATCATGCTGGCTGCATACTTTTACATCGCATACACAGGTTTCAGAATATCCGCCAGCCACTGCCAGAACGGCAATGTGGGGTTCCAGGCACTCACCATGAATGTCGGGGCTGCATCGCCGATCAGCTGATCAGTGTCTTCAATCGATTTCCAGACGGCGAGACCCTTGTGGCGTGCAAGGTCGGCAAACTGGTTATCCTTCGGAAACCCTCGCGGCACTTTTGCCAGGTCGGGTTCTGACCGATCAAATCCCTCACTGTTCAATTGGTCGAGCAGCCTCTCGATTTCTTCACCTTTCCCGGTTTCGAGCGCCTGAAGGTATGAGCCGAGAGCCGGTTTCGAAAAAGCCATGCAGCCAGTTCCGAACCGTATGTGGTCGGGTTCAACGGAAAGAAAAAAGCTCGGCGGCTGCGCATCACGGCCTTCGAAGGCTCCGCCATTCGGCCAGAAGGCCATACGGATATGGGTGTTATAGGGTGTCTTGTCCTTGGAAAACCTTAGGTCGCGATTGATCCGGAACTGTTTCGAGACGATCTCGTGGCCGGTGAGTTCAGCGAGTTTCCGGGCGACTTCGCTGCGAAATAAGTCCGAGGGTTTCTTGACGAAGCGCTGGTAGTCGGCCTTGTGGGCGTCGAACCAGTCTTTTGCATTGTTGTCCTTGAGTGACTTGAGAAACGCGAAGGTTTCCGGTGCAAATCCCGCCGCGCTCATGGTCTTGCCTTTCCGGATTTCGATTTTCTCGGCTTTGCTTGCTTGGGTGGCAGTGCACAAACGTAGTTTCGTGCCAGGTCAACCCAGCTCTTCAGGTCCTTGTCACTTTCAATGCCTTCAGGCTCGACCCGGATGAAACCCGGCATCGGGCGTCCTGCCGGCCGGCAGGGAGTGGCGTGAGGCTTTGAAAGAGCTTCGGCTTCCTGATCCTTGCCGACACGTGCCATCAACCCGCGCTTCGACGCGCAAATAAGCATGTTGCCATTGACCATGAAGCAGGTCGAACCGAACATCTTCTTCTGCTCGACATTGTCGTCCGGGATCAATTCCCTGGTGCGCTCGATCAGCACGGTCTCCATCAGGTCTGACATATCCGGTATTCCCTTTTCCTGTTGGCGTTCTCATCAAGGACGTGGGATGTCGGTCAAATCCGACAATCTGCATCGAGAAATTGGTCGAAATGTACTCAGGCGACGGAAAAACATGCTAGGAGGCGAGCCGGAAAATGCAAACCGGATTCGGAGAAGCCCTTGCCGGAACTTGTTCTGATAGCCGCGGTTGCCCGCAACGGGATTATCGGGGCGGATAATGACATGCCGTGGGCGCTATCGTCCGACCTGAAGCACTTCAAGCGAATGACGCTCGGCAAGCCGATGATTATGGGCCGCAAAACCTTTCTGTCCTTCGGTGGACGGCCTTTGCCCGGACGCCCGCACATCGTGATCACCCGTGACCGGAACTACGCACCGGACGGTGCCGAAACGGCGACGTCATTGGAAGGTGCTTTGAAGCGGGCAGGTGAACTCGCCGGACAAATGGATGTCGACGAGATATTTTGTATCGGTGGTGGCCAGATTTATACCCAGGTGATCGAACAGGCCGACCGTCTCGAAATCACCGAGGTTGATGCGCGGCCTGACGGCGATACCCGATTTCCGGAGATACATCCTGCGGTCTGGCGCGAGACCCGAAGGATTGAAGGCAAGCGATCAGAAAAAGACAGTGCAGATTTTGCCTTTGTGACCTATCGCCGCAAGGTCTGACGCAAATCGGGTAAATCCGACATGGAATTTGACGAATCTTTTGACGCCCGATGGGCCAGGTTGCAGGAATTGGGTCCGATCGATGTTCATGATGTCCTGAAACTGCGTCAGGATGTTTTTCTTCTGGAACAGACATCGCTCTACCAGGATATCGACGGCAAGGACCCGGATGCGTTGCATTTGCTTGTGCGCACCAGGACGGCGGGCGATCTTGTGGGAATCATACGCCTGTTCGCCGAACCGGATGTCGGAACAGCCAGGATCGGTCGGGTCGTGATTGCGTCCGGGCAGCGGGGCAGTGGGCTTGGCCGGAAAATGATGCTGGCAGGGATTGAAAAGGCTGGGGAAATTGCACCGGGTTGTCCGATTGACCTGTCGGCGCAGGCGCACCTGGAAGAGTTTTACAATGCTCTGGGATTTGAAACGGTATCGGACAAATATATCAAGGACGGCATACTGCATATCGACATGATCTGCCAAGGCAAACGGCCCGGTTAACCTTTTGTCTGAAACTTTCGGCGCGGTCGACTTGACAGCGCCACAATCGACACCCACCTGCGGCACGGGAAAACGTACGGGTTTTGCGTAGGGTGTCGGCCGGGCTTTTGATTGAAAGCGTCCGGTAACCTCCCTATAACCAACGGTGAGTCAGAACGGGCACATGCCCATGTCCGGCAGGTGCTGCCGGAGTTCACAGAAGGAAGTCTTGATGCCTTGGAGCAATCAGTCAGGTGGCGGTGGCCCCTGGAAGGGTGGCGGAAACAATGGCGGCCCATGGGGCGGCGGTGGTGGAAACAATGGCGGCCCATGGGGCGGCGGTCCGAACCGGGGTGGCGGCGGCGGCGGTGGCAATCCGCCCGACCTGGAAGAGCTGTTGAAGAAAACTCAGGACCGCATGAAGTCTGTTTTACCTGGCGGCGGCGGCGGCGGTGGTCTCGGCCTTGCCGGCATCCTGATCGTCATTGGTATTGGCGTCATCGGCTGGCTGTTTACGGGCATATATACGGTTGATTCCGGCGAACGCGGTGTTGAGCTCGTTCTTGGTAAGGTCGTTGGACTGACAGCGCCGGGTTTCAATTACAACCTGCCTTATCCGATTGGTGAGGTCTACAAGCCCGCAGTCGAGTTGCAGCGTGAAACGACGGTTGGCGTGGACGAGACCTATTCCACGTCCGGTGCGGTCCGTGCGCGGGACATTCCCGAAGAAAGCCTGATGCTTACCGGTGATGAAAACATCGTCGATGTCGGGTTCAAGGTTCTCTGGAGGATCAAGAACACCACCGAAGGCATCACGGACTATCTCTTCAACATTCAAGAGCCTGCTTCGACAGTGAAAGCCGTGGCGGAAAGCGCCATGCGCGAGGTTGTCGGCGGATCCAATATTGATTCGATCCTGACCGAAAACCGCGTTTCCATTCAGAATGATGTGGCGGCCTTGATGCAGACAACGCTCGATGCCTACAATGCCGGTGTCGAAATTTCAGAAGTTCAGATGCAGCGCGTTGACCCGCCGGCCCAGGTCATCGAGGCTTTCCGGGATGTTCAGGCGGCCCGAGCCGACCAGGAGCGTATCCGCAACGAAGCTGAAGCCTACGCCAACCGGATTGTTCCCGAAGCGCGCGGTCAGGCAGCACGCGTTCTGGAAGATGCAAACGCATACAAGGATCAGACCATCGCGGAAGCGACGGGTCAGTCACAGCGTTTCACCAAGGTTTACGAGCAGTATGAGAAAGCACCCGACGTGACTCGGGAACGTCTATATCTCGAGACGCTTGAAAAAGTGCTTGGTTCCAATAACAAGATCATAATCGACAGCGAAACTTCAGGCTCCGGCGTATTGCCGTTCCTGCCGCTGAACGATTTGAACGGACGCGGCTCGACTCCGTCCGCACGCACGGGAGGTAACTGATCATGCGTAGCGGTATTCTAGCAATTCTACTCGTTGTCGTCGCAGTGGTCGGATATCTGTCCGTTTACGTTGTCAATCCGACGCAGCAGGCACTGGTCCTGCAGTTCGGCAAGATCATCGAGCAACCGAAAACCGAATCCGGCCTCTACTTCAAGATCCCGTTTGTCCAGAACGTTGTTTACCTGGACAAACGTATCCTGAACCTGAACATGCCGCCTCTCGAGCCGATTTCCTCGGACAAGAAACGACTGATCGTGGATGCGTTTGCGCGTTACAAGATCTCGGATCCGGTCCTGTTCTACCAACGCGTCCAGAATGTGTTGACGGCCAACCGGCGCCTGTCAACACTGTTGCAATCCTCACTGCGGTCAGAAGTCGGCCGGACCAGTTTCGTTGCGCTCGTGCGTGACGACCGGTCGGGCGTGATGGAAAACATCCGCCGTGACGTCAGCGCGAATGCAGAGGAACTTGGCATCGAGGTGATTGATGTGAAGATCCGCCGGGCCGACTTGCCCGACGCGAACTCCCAGGCCATTTACGCGCGCATGCAGACAGAACGTCAGCGTGAGGCGACAGAGATCCGGGCGCAGGGTGAAGAACAATCCCGCAGGATCAAGTCGCGCGCCGATCGTGACGCAACTGTTCTGGTTGCCGAAGCGAAACGGGATTCGGAAATCATCCGCGGTGATGGCGACGCTGAACGGAACAAGATCTTCGCCGAGGCATTTGGTGCCGATCCGGACTTCTTCGCGTTCTATCGTTCCATGCAGGCCTATGAAGCCGGCTTGCAGTCGGGCGATACCAGCCTCGTCCTGTCGCCGGATTCCAGCTTCTTCCGGTTCTTCAAGGACCCGGCCGGCGCTGCGCTTCCAGGTTCGGGCGATGATGACGGTACCGGTGTGTCGACACGCTCGCCGTCGCTTGCCGCGCAATGAACGACTTTGTGACCGCGCTTGGGCTGGTCCTGGTGATTGAAGGTATTCTTTACGCAGTTCTGCCGGGTGGTATGAAAACCATCATGCGGGGTGCGCTGGAAACATCGAACCAGACTTTGCGCATGACAGGTCTGGCGATCGCCGCGATGGGCCTGATTATTGTGTGGATCATACGCGGATAACGAAAAGTTTCAGGGCGGGAGAGGCAAAAATCTCCCGCCCGTTCTATATTTTGACTACATGTCCTAAGACACTATCGGCTGATACTGCCTTTCAGACAGCCGAACCGGCAGGGATGAGGAGAAAGCCCTATGGCTCCAAATATTGTTCGCCGTCGCATGACCCGGATCGCGTTTGCCGCGGCGGGTCTCATGCTGGGCGGAATGATTGCGTTTCAGCCTGTCCAGACCGCACAGGCCCAAGGACCGGTTTCGGTTGCGGATCTGGCTGAAAATCTTGGTGATGCTGTTGTGAACATTTCAACCGCACAAACCGTTCAGGGACGAAGGTCCGTCCCGATGCCGCAGGTTCCCGACGGATCTCCTTTCCAGGAATTCTTCGAGGAATTCTTCAACCGGCAGAACAAGGACAACGATCAGGCACCGCGCCGTGTTCAATCTCTCGGCTCCGGTTTTGTGATCGATGGCAAGGAAGGCATCATCATCACCAACAATCATGTGATTGAAGGTGCGGATGAGATCACCGCCAATTTCAACGACGGAACCCAACTGCGCGCCGAGATTATCGGCACGGACGAGAAAACAGATCTCGCGGTGCTCAAGGTAGAGCCGGAAACCCCTTTGAAAGCCGTTGATTTCGGCAATTCGGACTCCATTCGGGTCGGTGATTGGGTCATGGCGATCGGCAATCCGTTCGGACTCGGCGGCACCGTTACCGTGGGGATCGTGTCCGCACGTAACCGCGATATCAATTCTGGTCCATATGACAACTTCATCCAGACGGATGCGTCCATCAACCGAGGGAACTCCGGTGGCCCTCTGTTTGACATGCAAGGCAATGTGATCGGCATCAACACGGCGATCATCTCACCGTCGGGTGGGTCAATCGGTATCGGGTTTGCCATTCCGGCCAAGACTGCAATGCGGGTCATCGGCCAGTTACGCGAATTCGGTGAAACCCGGCGCGGCTGGCTTGGTGTTCGCATTCAGGAAGTAACCGACGAGATTGCCGAAAGCCTTGCCATGAGTGAAGCGATGGGTGCGTTGGTTGCCGGCGTCACGGATGACGGGCCGGCAGCAAAGGCCAAAATCGAGGCAGGTGATGTCATCATCAGGTTCGATGGCAGGGATGTTGAGGAAATGCGCGAGTTGCCGCGTATGGTAGCCGAGACTGCGATCGGCAAGGAAGTCGAAGTGGTTGTTCTGCGCAAGGGCGACGAGGTCAAGATCAATGTGATCCTTGAGCGCCTGGAGGAAAACACTCCGACCGAGGCCAGTGTCGAGACAGATGAAGAACCCGTGGAAGAACCGGCTGCAAAGAGCGAAGTGCTCGGGATGATGCTTGCGGAACTGGACGATCAATTGCGTGAGCAGTTCTCCATCGACGCGGATGTTACGGGTGTCGTGGTGACTGAAGTCAAACCGGATTCCTCGGCGGCTGAAAAGCGGATCACCGCTGGTGACGTCATCAAGGAGGTCGCCCAGGAACCTGTTGAAACCCCGACCGATGTGGAAACGGAAATTGGCAAGCTGAAGGATGACGGCCGTCGCTCGGCGCTCCTGCTACTTGCCAACCCGACCGGAGACGTGCGTTTCGTTCCCGTACGGATCGAAGACGAATAAATCGGGAACGCAAGTTTCTCGAGCTGACAAAGGGCGCCGGCAACGGCGCCCTTTTTGTTTCAAGATTTAAGCTATGCAACGCAATTGGCTCAAGGATACATTTCCGCCGTCACCAGCAGGTCTCCCCGGGACCCGCGGTGAAACATTCAAATTGCTTCACATCAACTGGTACCTGGTGCCGCTTGCTTTGTGTCGAGTGTGCTTTCCCGCGCCAGGTGTCGAGCGCAGCTGCACCTGGTTGCGTCCTGATCGGCAAATCTTTTTTGTTTGGATTTGGAACCGATACCGTTAAAAACCTCGCGAAACGGCTGCAATGGCAAGTGCCCCATTCGAGGCGCAGGACAGATGGCTGACGGAATGCGTTTTGCGAAATTGCGATGTGCTCAAAAACAGTTTTGAAAGACGAGTGATTTTCAGATGACCGGAAGAAGCAGTTCCTGGAAACGGATCAGCGGGGACATTCCGCTCAATGAACTTGAGAAACTCCAATACCGGTTCAATGCCTGGATTGAACAGCGTCGCCTGCCATTCGAAACTTTTCCGGTTGATGTCGAGCCTTATGTTCCCGTTCTGAACATTGAGGCCTTGAGGCACCATTTCGGCGACGCGATCATGCGTGCCAGTCCGACCCGCGCGCTGTGTTTTGACTTTATCCTCGAACAACTTCCCGGGATATTTCCAGAAAAACCCCGGATTTTTGATCTGGGATGTGGCGTTGGATCATACTCGGAATTCCTGAACGCAGCGCTCGGCTACGAAGATTATCAGGGCTGTGACATTCAGGAGCGCGGCTCCTGGAAAGGCATGAAGAAGCCGGGTGTGACATTTTCCGTTGCAAATCTTGGCGAAGATTGCATTGCGCTCAAAGGGGCTACCAGCGTTTTCACGCAGTCGGTACTGGAGCACATTCAATATGACCGCTCAGTCCTTGACCTGCTGACAGTCGAAGAGCCTTCGGAAATCCAACACGTTCATTTTGTGCCCGCGACGTGCAGTTTTGTCGAACATCGCTACCATGGCTACCGGCGCTATGGTCCCGGAGCGATTTCCCGCCTTCTGGACAACCCATCGGTGTTCGACGTGCGGATCTATTCGATGGGCAATGCCATCACACGTGAAATGTACTGGCTGCAAAAAGGCAAGCTGAAGAACTACCAGAAATCACGGGCGAAAACTGACATTCAATACGACCAGGAACTTTCCTGCGTCGAGAATCTGGCTAACAACAGGAAGCACATCATCACCAAAGAAGCAAAAGAGGCGTCATTTTTCGCCTTGGTTTTCAAACAGCGTCTCGCGCCGTCTTCCTGAATTCAATGCAGACAACTCGAGGTCACGTGAATTCAGATCAGCTCAAGACAAACTCGCTTTCAGAATAGCCCTGAAGGTAGAGGAGCGCTGTGAGATCGCCATGGTCGACCCTGAAATCAGCAATTTCCGCGACTGCCGGTTTTGCACGATACGCGACACCTGAGCCGGCCCGCTCGATCATGGCCAGGTCATTTGCGCCGTCGCCCACGGCCAACGTGTCCTCGAAGGACAATTTCTGCTGGCTCACAAGCTCTTCCAGGCGGACACGCTTTGCTTCACGACCCAGGATCGGTTCACTGACCTTCCCCGCAAGCCGCCCGTCCGTTTCAAGAAGTGTATTTGCCTGATTTTCATCGAAACCGATCATCGCGGCCACAGCACGGGTGAAATGCGTGAACCCACCGGAAACAAGGGCGCAATAGGCACCGTTGGACTTCATGGTCTGAACAAGTGTGCGCCCACCAGGCATCAAGACGATCCGGTTGCTGAGCACCGTATCGATCGCGGAAACCGGTAATCCTGCGAGCAGCGCAACTCTTTCCCGCAGGGCCGGCTCGAATTCGATTTCTCCCCGCATGGCCCGCTCTGTTATGTCGGAAATCCTTTCCTTCAGTCCCAGTTCTGCCGCGAGTTCATCGATACATTCCTGCCGGATCATCGTGGAATCCATATCGGCGATAAGAAGGAGCTTGCGGCGTCCTTCTTCCGGTTGCACAAAGATATCCACTGGCGCGGTGCCGGTGATTTCGCGCAACAGTGTCATGGCGGTACTTGCATTGGGGCCTTCGAAACGGATATCGGCTGCGACACCGGTACTCAGTACCGTTGCAGTCTCGCTCGCCCCCAGGGCTTCCTGGGCGCGTCGGACAAGATCCTGATCGACGGCGGGGGCTGTCGGAGTAGACACCAACGTGGCAACTAAAGGCATGGATGAATTCCTGAAACACGAGAGGAAGCAGCCTGCTGAGGCTTCAGCCATTCTGATAGCTGGCCCGACGGCGAGCGGCAAGTCCGCACTGGCGATGGAGGTTGCCAAAGCGCTGAACGGTGTGATTCTCAATGCTGATTCCATGCAGCTTTATGAAGACCTGCGACTTGTGAGCGCGCGCCCTTCGCTGGAGGAAGAAAAACAGGTTCAACACCGGCTGTACGGTATGCTGCCCGCTTCGACGGCGTTTTCAACCGGTGCCTGGTTGAGATCGGCAAAGAAGGAGGTTGCTTCAGTTCAGGCATCGGGAAACATGCCGATTATTGTCGGCGGGACCGGGCTATACTTCAAGGCTTTGACGGAAGGCTTTGCCGACATGCCGGACATACCCGACGAAATTCGCGAAGAGGCGAGGGGGCTTGCGGACCGCGAAGGAGTCGAAGGGCTCAGGAAAGCGCTGGTTGAAAAGGGGGACGGCGAGGCAGCGGTGACCATTGCGGACCCGCAGCGTCTGGCAAGGGCTCTGGAAGTGCTTCTGGCAACAGGTAAACCGCTTGGCGACTGGCAGGTCTCGGCCCAATCTGCTCCGTTTCTATCTGGAACGGACTGTGTCCGGGTCGTCCTTTCTCCACCTCGCCCATGGTTGCATGAGCGGATCGAGCGGCGGGCGCGACTCATGCTGGCGGAGGATGGATTAAATGAGGTCAGGTCGTTGCTCGCGCAGGGATTGTCCCCAAAACTACCGGCCATGCGGGCCATCGGTGTTGCCGAGATTCGTGACTATCTGTCGGGCGACACGGGTTATGAAGAAACCGTCCACAGGCTTACTGTTGCAACGCGGCAATATGCCAAGCGGCAGGAGACTTGGTTCCGCAATCAGATGCCGGATTGGCAACGGGTTGATCCATCAGTCGGAATTAAAGTTGGTGATATTTTGGATCCGAAATGATGTGCGCCCGTCAACCTCCGGGTGCTGCACCGCAGCAGGCTGTTTTACGGTAACCTGTTGGTAATACGAATTTATTTTTACCATGTTTGATTTTATAGTCCGACGTGCCTTTGGGTCGGCACAATTCAGGGTTACCTCTCCGTCGGTCGGAGCTTGGTGGTTCTGAAGTCTCCACCGATTGCCGGAAATTGAACTGAATTCATTGGGAGGACCACGTGCAGACGATATTTCTCGAATGTGGCTCAGTGCGGCTTGTTCCCTTTTCCCCGTCCGACATAAATTTCGTCAAAGACCTTCACGCCGACCCCTTTGGAAACCGATGCACGGAATTTGCAACTGACTGCACGATTGCCGATGCTGCCGATCTGGTCAGGTCGGCGTTGCAGAATCAGGCAGACCTGGGCTTCGCCAAATGGAAGGCTGTCTCGGATGACGGGCGGTTTCTCGGCTGGGCCGGTTTCACCCCCATCAGCGAGACGTCTGAAATCAGCCTGAACTATTGTCTTTCCACCGAAGTTGTCGACCAGGATGCGACGCTCGCAATGCGCCTGTGTTCCGCCCTGACCGGCTGGTTCTTTGAAAACACCTATTTCTCCCATCTGGTGGCGGTGATCCGGACTGATAACCGGGATGTTCGAAAAGTGGTCCAGAACGTTGGGTTTTGCCATCGGGAAAGCAAAGTGATTGAAGGCATGCAGGCCGACGTCTTTCAGCTGTTCAGCCCGTCCATGCAGTCCTATCTGATGAGCGCCTGACATTGACAGTCCGGCGCACGCCGGTAATTTCCTGACAAAGATCAATTGTCCTGCCGCGGTCAGCGCGGCTTTTAGTTGGAAGTCGATAATTTGACGGAAGACATTCTGACGAGCGAACGTCTGCGCATCGTTCCTTTTGAGGACGCGGATTTTCCGCTTCTCTTCGAGCTTCATTCAGACCCGGAGGTCAATCGGTATCTGTCACCCGGCCTGGTGCCGATGGAGGCGGCAGAGGTCGAGCGGCGATTGCAAGGCTATGTCTTCGAACATCGCAGATCGGGGCTGAGCAAATGGAAGGTCTTGACGCGGGAAGGTGACTTTATCGGTCGGGCAGGTGTGACCTGGATGACTGAACCCGATGGATACGAACTGGGTTACAGCCTGAAACGCGCAGCCTGGGGAAAAGGCTATGCATCCGAAATCGCGACAGCTCTGACAGGTTGGTTTTTTGAAAGAACCGACAACAGGTATCTGATCGCATTCGCCTGTTCGGAACATGAAAAATCTCTGAAAGTCATGCGGAACGCTGGCTTCAGCCATTGGTTCGATCGGGAAAGACATGGTGCTCCTTGCACATTTTACCGGATCGAGCGGAACGAAGCTTTCTGACTATTCATGCCCGACGGCTGTCATGGCGGATGTGAACGCGGCACTGGCAACAGCATCCGCCTGATCTTCACTCGCCATTGCGCGGGAAGTCATGAGCGCTCCGATCAGAATGCTCAGGAAGGCCCAGGCTTTGTTTAGCTTTTCGTCGTCGCTTTCGCCTTCCAGTCCTTTTGCGATCAGTTCGGCAATCGTCTTCATTTTGTGTTCATAGAGTTCTCGCGTCTCGTCATTGGATCTCACGACGTCCGGGGAGAGGGCGGTCATTGCGCAGCCGCAAGCAAGGTCCCTGCGGTGAGTGCTGCCGAGATAGTAGCGCGCAAAAGCTTCCGGCCAGTTGCTGTTGTAGCGCCGTTGATAGTCGGGAACCGTTTCGATGACTTCATCAAGCCCCAGTTCAAGTGCAGCCAGAAACGCACCGTCCTTTGAGCCAAGATGCGAATAGAACGCTCCGGAAGTTGCGCCTGCTGCACGCGCAATGCCGTCAACGCCAACTCCCGCATATCCCTTGCTGCGGAAGGATCTACTGGCGGCAGACAGCAAGGACTTCTGTGTTTCTGCCTTTCGAACCTGCTGTTTCGCCATGCTTTCCTCATTTTTAGATAGCGATCGTTATATATCAATTGACAATATAACGATCGCTACATAAATAGGGTCTGTATCAAAATATAACGAACGTTATATATGTAGGGTGAAAAGGATCTGACAATGCCACTTGCACTTAGCTACACCGTGGGCGTTCTGACGCCTGAGGCCGGACAACGCGCCGGCTCGAGGATCACCAACGCATTCCTGAAATGGCACGGCCTTGCCGGTAACCGGGTGATGACACCCAATGTCACGATGCAGATCCAGCCATTGCCGAAAAACGGTGCGCTTTCGGGCGGGGAGCCGGTGGAGGGCGTCTGGCTGGAGTGCAAGACACCTTCCTTCGCCTTCGCAGACCGGGACGTCCAGGTTGGTTTCTTTCAAGAAGCAACCGACATCATTGTCGACGAAGCGGACGGAAATCTCACCAGGGATCGGATCTATTCCAACGTTGTGCACACGGTGGATGGAACCTGGAACCTTGATGGCGAAGCCATGACGGATCACCAGCTGACAGAACGGATCGCCCGCGGTTGACCTCTCGATTTGACATTAGGGAACATCTCAAGATGAAACTCATGCAGAAAATCCTCGCAGCCACGGGACTGGTCCTGGCAGCATCGACTGCTCATGCCGCAGAATGTCTGGACATGGGCGGTGTCGCCATCCCCAACTTCTTTTCCGAAGGCAAGGGCAAGCCTGTCGTCATTTCGGCAACCCTGATGGGGACGGTGACCAACGCAGCCGGAAAAATCCTCGCACAGCGAGTGACGGAAACCGGGTTGGAAATGGACATGGAGCACTATTTTGGCCGCTCAGACGGTGGAGCAATCTTCACCAGGGACAGGGGCGTCCTGACTGAAATTCCCGGAAAAGAAGGCCGCTACATGATCGAGATCACTTATGAAGTTCAGGAAAACATGAGCCGGGGCACGCTGGAGGACTACAGCGGCACCTTCAGGAGTTATGGTCTCGTTGACCTGAGAGATCCTGACGATCTGCAAGGACTGGTGCGCTATTCGGGTGAGCTATGCAAATAGCCTGAACAGGCTCTGTTTCCTGCACGCAATTGCAGAAAGATGATTGTGCCGCGGTTTTTCAACCAGCCGTCCCGGGCCTGGCCCGGGGGCCTCGTTTGCCGGCAGCGTGGTTCGTTGCAGACGGATTCAGCGCCTTGGGTTGAGGCTCTGGGCATGGTGCTCAGAGCCTCTTCTTGTCTATCATACCGCCTGCAAGGCACCGGGATTGTCGGTCTGTTGTCGCAGGGCCAGCTTGTTCATGGCCGAGACATAGGCACGCGCCGATGCCACCAGGGTGTCGGTGTCGGCTCCCTTGCCGGTGGCGATCCGGCCTTCGGCTTCCAGACGCACGGACACTTCCGCCTGGGCGTCTGTGCCTTCTGTCACGGCATGCACCTGGTAGAGCGACAGTGTCGCCTCGTGCGGCACAATGGCCTTGATCGCATTGAACGTCGCGTCGACCGGTCCATCACCGGTGGCTTCCTTGGTGATGTGCTGGCCGTTGACGTCCATGGTCAGGATTGCCTTCTGCGGACCACCGGTGCCGGCAATGACGGTCAACGCAATGACCTTTGTGCTTTCGCCCAGGATGGTGATTTCGTCCTCGACCAGCGCTTCGATGTCCTCGTCGTAGACATGCTTCTTGCGATCGGCGAGCTCCTTGAAGCGGCGGAAGGCATCCTGCAACGCCTTGTCGCCCAGCTCAAAGCCCAATTCACGCAGCTTGTCGCGGAACGCGTGGCGACCTGAATGTTTGCCCATGACCAGCGAGGTCGCTTTTACCCCGACATCTTCCGGACGCATGATTTCGTATGTTTCTGCATTTTTCAGCATGCCGTCCTGGTGAATGCCGCTCTCATGGGCAAAGGCATTCTTGCCGACGATCGCCTTGTTGTACTGGACGGCAAAGCCGGACGCTCCGGCAACCATTTTTGATGCACGGACCATGAATTGAGGGTCGATCTGGGTGGCATATTGCAGGACATCGCCGCGCGTGCGGATTGCCATGACGATTTCTTCGAGCGCTGCATTTCCGGCGCGCTCGCCCAGGCCGTTGATCGTGCATTCGATCTGTCGTGCCCCGCCGGCGACACCGGCCAGCGAGTTGGCCACCGCCAGCCCCAGATCGTCATGGCAATGCACGGAGAAGATTGCCTGGTCACTGTTGGGCACCCGTTCTCGGATGTCCTCGAACATGGCCTTGTACTCATCCGGTGTTGCATAACCGACCGTATCGGGCAGGTTGATGGTTGTTGCGCCGCACTTGATGGCGGCTTCCACGCAGCGGCACAGATAGTCGATTGGCGTGCGGGTCGCATCCATTGCGGACCACTCGACATCGTCGATCAGGTTGCGCGAGCGGGTCACCGTGTCGGTGATGATCTCCATCACCTGATCTTCGGTCTTGTTCATCTGGAATTTCAGATGGATCGGCGAGGTGGAAACGAATGTGTGGATCCGGCCCTTGCCGGCGTGTTTCACAGCTTCGCCGCAGCGGTCGATATCGGCGTGGATGGCGCGGGCGAGACCGGCTATCACGGAGTTCTTCGAGCGCTTGGCGATTTCACCGACGGCTTCGAAGTCGCCGTTGGAGGCAATCGGGAACCCGGCTTCGATGATGTCGACGCCCATGTCGTCGAGGATCTCGGCAATCTGCAGTTTTTCTTCCAGCGTCATTGAGGCGCCGGGCGATTGTTCACCGTCGCGCAAAGTGGTGTCGAAAATGCGGATATGGTCCGTTTCGGGGGTGGCAGTCATGTCGTTTCGTCCCTGGCTTGGATCGCCGGTTCTATATCCCTTGTCTGGATTAGACCACTGCGCGACCCGGAAATCATGTTGTGGGTTTTTGAAATATCTCCCCTAAGTGCCCGTTCCGCCTAATCAAAACGCGGATCAGCCGACGCTCAGGGGCATCTAAGAAGGAGGAGATCGCCAAGTAGAAGGAGGCCGCCGCGCTGCTTCAGCGCGTGGAAGTCAGATCCGGAAATGTCGCGAGCCGCGATCATGGGTCTCAACTGGGCCTTCGGTCGTCTTCAGTTTCAGCCACCAAGCTTGAGGGAAAAGCATGAGCAGGTGGTTAACGGAATTTGTTCTTACGGCAGGATGGGCCCGGTTGCAACAGTCAGTTTACGTCCGGGGATGACGGAAGGCTCGAGAAACTCGTTTTGGATCGACCTGGCATCGGTCCGCAGACCGGGTACTTGTTGCGTTTGCGCAACTTGATTTCAGTTTGGCGCGTGATTTGAAATTGCCGGTTGAATCGAAATGTGCTTGCCGGTAAGAACCACGGACTTCGCGCCGTTGATGTGGCGTATCAAGGAGAAATGCATTGCTGGATAGAGACACCTTACCGGGTCTGCGCTGCGGCGCCCTCCAGTCTCCACTGTAAGCACGCCCCATGTGCTGCGGTCGAGGCCGGAACTGAGCTGACCGCACAAACCCCAGACAAGTGAAAGTATTCGGGTGTTGAAAGTGCGCGTATTCGCGCCGAACAGACCCGATTTGGGATTTGGGAAAAACCGTGAACGAATATCAGATGGTGAAAGCCGTGCTGCTCCACTTGAGCCGCGGGCTTTCCGAGGATGCCCCCTTGGCCAAGGCGCTGAGAGACTGGGTGTTGGACAATCTGGCCTGGCTTGATCTGGGCCTTCGAAAAAGAGACGCAACAAACTGGGACGCCTTGCAACAGGCGCTCCAGGACTGGCGGCTGCCCGAGGCTCCCGTGCCTTATGTTACGGAAATTTCCGATACTCTTGCCGATCTGCTCGGGCTGGATGTCGAAAACAGCACCCTGCTGGCTCTGCTCATCGGCTGCGATCGCCTGCCGAAGTTGCAGAACCTGACGGAAGTTGTGATCGGAAAAGGGGTCGATCTGCCGGTATTGCTCGCCGAGCTTTGCGGCGTTTCGGCCCATGAAGCATTGCGCTTTGTCAGGCGCAGCCCCGTGTTCCGGTTGGGCCTGATCGGTTTTCAGGCATATCGCTCGGGCGTTGTGTCGGTCGACATCAAGTGGGCGCTGGAAAAGTTGCTGGATCGCGCTCCGAGCCATGGTGAGGAATTCGTCGATGCGCTGATTGGTCCGCGTCACAAGACAAGCCTGTCCATGGAGGATTTTGCCGAAGTCGAGGATGCACCTTTTCTTGCGAGCCTGATCGCGGGTGCTGCCAGGGAGCAGGCAAAAGGCATCAACATCCTGATCTATGGCCCGCCGGGTACGGGCAAGACCGAACTGGCACGTGTGCTTTGCCGCGAGGCAGGCATGCGTCTTCATGCCGTCGGTGAGGTCGATGATGACGGGGAAGAGCCGACACGCTACGACCGCGTCAGTGCACTTCTGCTTGCACAGCGTGTTCTGAAGGACGGCAAGGAAGCCGCGATCCTGTTTGACGAAATGGAGGATTTCATCGGCGATGCGCAACGCAGCTCTGGTGACTGGATGACGCGCCGCGACGGCAGCAAGGTGTTCGTCAACCGCATGCTGGAAGACAACCCTGTTCCCGTCATCTGGACAACAAACGCCGTCGGCAACATGGATGATGCGATCATCCGCCGGATGAGTTTTGTCCTGAAGATGGACTATCCGGTGCGCAAGGCAAGGCAGCGCGTTGCCGCTCGCATCTGCGCCGACGAGAAAGTGGAATTTTCCAGGGAAGTTGCGGATCTGGTCGAAAGCGCTGCTGAATCGACGACCATTCTGCGCACTGCAGCAAGGGCCTCGAGGCTGGCGGGGGCAAGCGGTCGGGTCGAAAGACCTGCGGAAGTGCTGGTCAAGACGCTTCGCGGCGGGGAAATGCCGAACCGGGTACCGCAGGAGATTGATCTGGGCCTCTACAACACCGAGCCTTCGCTGGGTGCTGTGATGGAGAGCATCGCGGAATGTGGCCACAGTGATGTTTCGCTGTTGCTCAGCGGCCCTCCAGGCACGGGCAAAACGGCTTTTGCGCATCACTTTGCAACTCGCCTGGACAAGCCGTTGCTGACCAAGCGGGCCTCAGATCTTCTGTCCAAATGGGTCGGTGGCACGGAGCGCAATATCGCCGAAGCCTTCGCCGATGCGCGGCAGGAGCAGGGTGTCCTGTTTTTCGACGAGGCGGACAGCCTGATGTTCGACCGAGGCACAGCGAGCGCGAATTGGGAAGCCGGGCAGGTCAACGAACTTTTGTCGTGGCTTGATAATCATGACCAGCCAGTGCTGGCGGCAACCAACTTTGCATCAAAGCTGGACGCGGCAACCCTGCGCCGGTTTGATTTCAAACTCGAACTGAAGCCGCTCGACAAGGCTGGCCTGTCACACGCGTTTCGCAGGTTCTTCGGAGCCGAGGCGCCTGCGGAAATTGCTTGCATGCGCAATTTGACGCCCGGAGACTTTTCCGTCGTCAGGAAGCAGATGCGGTTCAACAAGAGCCCGTCTGTGCACGACATTACCCGTGCGCTGATGAAGGAGGCCAGGATGAAGCCTGAAACCGGACTGTCGATCGGGTTTGTATGAAAATGAAAGGCACCCCACCGCAGATCGGGATGAAACCTCAAGCCAGGACCTCGGCGGATCTTCAACCTTGAAGCCTCATTGCGCCTGCGGACTGCAAAGCTCCGTAGGCGCAGTTTGGTGCACGCGCGTGGAGAATAAATGAAACGATTCAATCAACCGCTTCACTTTTCAAGGTTTCGAAGCGGAATGAGAAGCTTCTGATTTTACGCTGGTCCACGCAATGATATTCGTGTTTGCCATATGCTCCACGGTCGTGAGTTCTTTAGCGGTTGCAATCCGGGCAGTCTTTTGATGTAGCTTGGCGAACTCGTCAATTTTGTCAGGGTTCGTGCGCCATGAAGGTTCAATTTGTTTTCCTGATTTCAAGTTCCCTTTTGCTTGCAGCATGCAACACGTCGTCAACAGGTTCAGGCACACCCTCGGTACCCGATAAGGACACTCCCGCGGTGGAACGTGGCATCCCTGGAGAATGGAACCTGAAGGCAATGGACAGTGTTCTGTCGTGTCGCGTAAAGGTGTCGGGCAAAAAACAGGACCGGGAAGGCCGTGCAACCGGGTTCGGATGTATTGGGTTGGACAATTTTCTCATGGTGGATCGCTGGAAGCGGGAAAAGGGAAGGGTCGAGTTCTTCCGGTTTGCGGACGATCGTCCGGTTGCGAGAGTTTATCGGGTCAGCCGCGACGAGTTCCAGGGAGAGTTGCTGCCATCAGGTCGAGAAATAGTCCTGAAGCGGCGATAAGGACAAGGTAGTCACAGCATTGGAGAATTTCGTGTCAAAAACTGTCGGGCTCAATCACCTTGGTCTTGCCGTTGCCGATCTTGACCAAACGACGTTGTTTTTCGAAAAGGTTCTGGGCTGGACTGAAACAGCTCGCGATGACGCCTATCCGAGAAATTCGATCACCGATGGCACTTTGCGACTGACCTTGTGGCAGGTGGACAAATCAGTTTCACCAAGGCGTTTTGATCGGCGCCTCAATATCGGCCTGCACCATCTGGCGCTCGAGGTCGAAAGCGGAGAGGAGCTGTTGCGCCTCGCCGATGTTGTTGCCGCCTGGCCGGGCGTGAAAGTTGAATTCATGCCGGAATTCATGGGCACGGGGCCACGAAAGCATATGATGTTTGCCGAGCCGGGTGGCATCCGGCTGGAACTGGTGTGGATGGGCGCCTGAAACAAGTTCAGCCTCGAAGCGGCCGCAAGGCTTGGCCAAAAACCAGGTCGACTGGCCCACTCCGGGAGTATCCGGCTTCGTGATGGACAATCGTCGTTTGAAAAAATGCGCGGCCTCGGTTGTTCGCTGAAGCCGCACTGGTGATTGAAATCTGTTTTCAGGCCTGAATATCGACAGTTTCGCCAAGGCCTGGAGGAGGGGCGCCCGGGCCACTGGGTGCGCTGGCAACTATCTCTGGGCTTGAGGCCCCTGACTGTCCAGGCGCAGTCGGTTTTGACGCATATGCGTCTGATTTGAGAGGCTGTGCGCTGGCTGTTGCCGCGCTTGCAGATCCTACGTCCATTTTCGTCTCCTTTTGAAACCCATCCATCCATTGGATGCTCTGACGTAGTCCGTGGAGCCTTAACGAGCGCTAAAGCAAACCGGAGGCATTACAAGACGTGAACTTGATTTCTAATAAGGTGATGGTCCGGCCTCGCTTCCGCATCACCCGGGATGCAGTTCAATCATGAGGTCGAGAGGCGTGCCCTTGCGCCATCAAAGGACATTTCACCGAATGATCAACCTTCCGGATTGCAGGTAAAAAGCGCAGTTTCGTGCTGACTATTCATTGAATTTCAGTCGAAGTTGATGTGAACCCGTCTCCGGTTCCGAGTTCAATGCCGTGTGCTTCGCACCAGCATTCAACCAATCAAAAGTGGTTTTCCGGTTGGAGATAAACTACCTTGGGAATTGCGACGGCTAATCTAATAGCAAAGCTGGAATACCGGGGAAGGCTGATTAGACGGTTCGGAATATCGGATTCCCTGCGATTCAATCCTGAGAACATTTGTATGACGGACCGCTTGGAACGCAGCATGTTTTATCGGAAACAAACGCACTTTTTTGTCCATTTTATGTGTGTCTTGACATTCTGTGTCGCGGGATTCGGTTTCAGTGGTGGAGCCAGCGCAACTACCGTTGGCGCGGCACAACTGGTGCTGGGACTCGATGGTGGAGCGCAGCAAGTTGTCAATCTGCTGATCAAGCGCCTGATTGATGTTGGTGTTGGAGCGCGCGGAGCCGCGGTCGCCGCCGTCGTAAAGACCGACAGCGACAAAAAAGGAGCAAATTCCGGCTTTTTCGGCGACACCGGGTTACTCATCGCATCTGTCGCTGACGCTGATGGTGCCGCCGAGGCCAAGGCTAGAAACAAGCTTCGCGGCAAGGTGAACACTGTTGCAACGTCAGGAAAAATTGCAGCGGCGCGCTCAGTCCTGACCTGGAAAGGGAGGGTCGTCTGGGAGGCGCCCACTGCAGCATTGCCGGTCTTGCCGGACGTGTCCAAGGTAGTTTCAGCGCAAGTCAACGTAGCTTATGCGATTGAAGGTACCGACGTTTCAGTCTCTAGCCCGGCCGGGCTTGGCGCCGGCTCATGGGACGTTGAGCACAGTTGGAACGGCAAAACCTCTTTCCTCGGTGGCGTGGGTTTTGACCAAAGCAACCCTGAAGCCACATTTTCCGGAGATCTTTCGGCACTGTCAGGAATGTTTTCTTCGGGCCCGGGGTTCTTCAGCGCTTCTGGTCTGACACTCGCCGATACTTTTGGAATATCTGTAGATTATGCCGAGTTTCTGAGCATGGGAGAAGTCTCGGCCGAATTTGCCGGACGAATGGTTGCCGAAGCCGCTATCGTTCCTGTTCCAGCGGCTTTGCCGCTGCTTGCGGTCGGGTTGGGTTTTCTCGGCATTGCCGGATGGTGCCGGAAGACGAAAATCAGCTGAATCAGCTGAAACTGCCTGGTGAGGCCGGAAGGTCGCGCAATCCGTCGGCAAATGGGCTCACCCCTGTGTCTTGTTAGGTTTCATCCCGCCAGCGTCCGGCTGACCGTATTCTGCAATGAACGTCTCCATGACCTGCTGGAACTTTTTCTCGTCGATGACGTCGTCGAAATTTTCCAGCAGGATCGTCAGAAGGTAGTTGTTTCCGAAATGCCAATCCGCGTTGAGGTCGCGAAGTTTGGCGTAGGCCTTTTCGGTGAGGGCGGCGCTAAAGCGTTTGGGAAGGGGCAGGCGTTTAGGTTTCTGGGGCATCTTCTTTCTCTCCACAGCCGGAAAGTGGCTCGGTCGATCCCTTTCCGGCTTCTTCTATGTCCTTGGTACGCCGCCAGAAAACGGCATGCAGGCCCGCCATCGACCCGGGTTCGGCCTTGCGGACGATCGCCATGCGAGCCGCAAGTGCGGAAACGTCGGGAAAGTCAGCCGGGTCTGCTGACTCACCGGAAGCCATCTTCAGGCCTGCGCACTGATGACAGATACCTTGCTTGCTGACCAGCGCACAAAGCCCGTCATACTTGTCCTCCATCGCACGTCTGGCGGCAGAAAGACGGTGGCGCAAGACCGCATCCGAGATACCCAGAACTGTGGACGCTTCGCGCGCCGAGAGATCCATGACATCGCGCAGAACCAGGGCAGCCTGTTCGTCGACTGGCAGGGATCTGCCGACGCAGGTGAAGCAATAGGAGATATGTTCCCTGACTTCATAGGCAAATTCGGGATCGGTGATGGCGCCGACCACTTCGTTCGAGAGTTCATCCGAATGCGCGCATGAATTGGCATAGGCAACCTGTGCCTCCGTGCGCCACCGTTTCTGACGGCGCAGATGATCAATTGCCGTTCTGGTGACAATCGATGTCACCCAGGTGGCGAAGCTGCAGCGTCCCTCGAAATTGGACATGTTTGACCAGGCCTTCGCAAGAGCCTCTTGCAGAATATCTTCAGAATCTTCCGGATGCCCGACCAGGCGCCGGGTAATCCGGCGCAGTTTCGGGAACTCCGCTTCGACGAGCCTGGAAAAGGCGCCACTGTCGCCTTGCTTGGCTTGATCAATCAGGCTGTCAGGCATGGCTGGGATCCCGCTTGCAGGCAATCCCGCCAAATATGGCGCCGATGGCGAAAAAAACAAAACCGGGCAGGGATTCAAGAAGGGACAGATAGCCAGGCACAATCAGGAAGACGATCAATCCGAACTCGATTGTCAGGACAAGACCACTGTTGATCGCAAGGCCTGCCTGTGAGTTTGACCAGTTCAGCTTGATGGCAACAGCAAGGGCTGCCGCCCCGGAAAGGGCCAGCAGATAAGCAAAGTATGCCAGGATGGCTCCGGTTGCTCCGGGGAGGGGGCCGCCATCATAGCCATAGATTGCATAGCCATCGGCGGGCCCGGACCCCAAAGTTGCTGACAGAACAAGACCCGCTCCGGCGATGTGCAAAAGGCCCCATAGGCCAAATCCGATCGCACCCAGTTTCGCAAAATTCATCATGGAACCTCCTGTTGTTTCCATGATGTTGGACGCCAGAGATGCGAAACTTCGCCAAGTGATTGTTTGGACTGGTTTTCCTGGGAGCGAAATTGGGCAACCGGTTTTCCTTGACGGCGCTGGCTCGCACCCGGGTTCAGGCGCGAACCGGAGTGCAAGCCGCCGGGTTTGGAGACCTAGTCATCCGTTCCATACATGTCCCGTCGGCGCACCCAGGCCTGAGCATATGGCAGATCGTCCTCGTGACGGCCCATCGGGGTCAAATCGAGCAGATTGTAGGCCATGTTCAGAATGTCGAGCCCACGGCCGTAAGTGGAATAGCTGTGGCCGACACGGCCATCATCCAGCTTTAAAAACGTGCTGACACCAGGCAGCTCCTCGGAGTGAACGGTATTGTTGCCGCTGTAATTGTATCCCTGGCCGGTCTGGTCCTTCTTGTCCGGAAAGGTGACCCCGAAATCGACCCCGAAGCCGTTGCCGGCGGTTGATGCCCATTCGAAGGTCCAGCCCATGCGTTCCTTGTAGCCCTGCAGCGTTTCAAGCGGTGCGTTGGATATGGAAATCAACGAGGTGTCGCGCGCAGCCAGATGCCTGTCGAGGCGCTCGTAATTGTCCGCCCAGAATGAACAGCTTGGGCAACCCTCCTGCCAGGTTTCGCCGAACATGAAGTGATAGACCGCAAGCTGCCGGTTCGGTCCGAAGAGCTCGGCCAGTGATTTTCGTCCGCTCACCGTGTCGAAAACATAGTTTTTTTCGACAAGAACCAGTGGCAATTGCCTGCGCGCGGCGGATAGTGCGTCACGCTCCCTGGTAAAGGCCTTCTCCCGGGCGAGCAGGTCCTTGCGGGCTTCGAGCCAGTCTTCCTGGCTGACAAACTGTGGAGCTGTCATGTCTTCCTCCTGAGCGTGCGTTTTATGTGGAAACAATTTCATCGAGGCGCCTGAAGCAACCGTTCCAGCCCCCGCCAACACCACGGCGAGCATCTTCAGACTTGATGGCTTCATGCCGGAGCTTCACTTCCGTCGCCTTGCCGGCTTCGGTGAAGGTGATGGCAACCTGAGACGTGTCTGTTGCCTCGCGTGTACCGTCGGCAAATTCCTGGACATGGCGCCAGCTGAATTCCAGCCTGTTCGGTGCATCGATCGCGAGATATTCGCCTTCGAAATGGATTTGCTTTTCCTGGGTCTTTTCAATGACGAAACACCATTTCCCGCCGACCTTCAGGTCGATATCGACCGAGACCAGACCGCCTGATTTCGGAACAAACCAGCTCTGGACTTCGTTCGGTTCCGTGAAGGCCCGGAAAACGCGCGCCGGGTTGGCGCGAAACAGCCCTTCAACGATGACAGGTTCCTGCCCGGGATCAGATTTCAGAAATTCTCTTTCACTCTGTTGAACGGTCATTTTTCGCTATCCTCTTTGGCAAGATGACGGGCGAGGGCGTCGAACCGGTCGATCCAGAACGATTCATATTTGCTCAGCCAATCGACGGCTTCCTTGATTGGGGCGCCGCGCAAGCGGCAGTGGCGGGTGCGGCCCCGTTTTTCAATGTCAACAAGGCCGGCATCGGACAGAACCCGAAGATGTTTGGATACCGCCGTCAGCGACATGTCGAACGGTGTTGCAAGATCCGACAAGGTCGCTTCGCCATCCGCAAGTCGGGTGACGATGGCGCGCCGGGTGCCATCGCTGAGGGCTGAAAAAGTCGCGTCCAGTTGGGCCATTTGTTGCACAGTCATAAAGTTAACCTTTTGGTTGACTATCATGGGAATTCATTATAGTCAACTAATTGGTTGAGTAAAGTCGTTGCAACGGCGTTGACCTCGACATCGGCCGGACAGGAATGTTTCCTGGGACCGGCAGGCACAGGAGAGTAAGCAATGAAACTTTATGTAACCGACTTGTCTCCCAACAGCCGGCGAGTACTGGCTGTCATGCATCAGCTCGGCCTTGCAGGGGAAACTGAAGTCCAGAAGTTCAACCTCGTAGAGGGACAGCACCGGTCCGAAGACTTTCGGGAAATCAATCCCAACATGAAAGTGCCGGTTCTGGTCGATGGTGATTTCAAACTCTGGGAAGCCAACCCGATCATGATCTATATGAGTGATCGTCAGGGGGCAGAGGAATTCTGTCCGTCAGACAGTGCTACGCGCATTGAAATCCTGCGCTGGATTTCCTGGGAAGTGCAGCATTTCAACAGGGCTATCGGCGACATCACGTGGGAGACAGTCGCCAAGCAATTCTTCAATATGGGCGAACCGGATGCGGAAAAGATCAAGGCGGGGCAGGAAAACTTCCGCCGCTTTGCTGCCGTGCTCGAAGAGCACCTGGCAGATCGGGACTTCATTTTGGGAGACAAGCCGACGGTTGCCGATTTCGCTGTAGGCAGTCATTCAGCCCTGGCGCTCTATCCGCAGTCACAGGTGCCTCTTCTGGAGTTCCCGAAGGTTCTTGCCTGGTTCCAGCGGTTGGAAACCTTGCCCGCATGGGCGAAGACTGCTCCGCAAGCCCCGGCCGAGGCCGCCGAATAAACAACGTATCTGCTCATGGTGACCCGTGGCCGGGCCACCATGCAGCTTTCAGGACCGGATTGCGTTGCCCGGGCGTCATTCCTTGGTTAGCCTTGGTTGATGGGAGTAATATCTTCGAAACGCGCCCTTGGGTTTGGTGTCCTTGCGGCGCTGTTGTTCGGCACGCACAGCGTAATTGCCCGGTTTTTGACCAGCGACCTGCATGGTTTGCAAATCGCAGTCGTTCGCATCTGGATTGCAGCAGCCGTCCTGTTCGTTCTGCTTAAGTTCAGCAAACAGGCGGTTTTTCCGATCCGGTTCGACAGATACAAACTGCTCGCGATTGCCGGATTTGTTCTGAACTATGCGGTCTTTCACATCGGTTTGGAGCGCACCAGCGCGACCAACGCCATGGTACTGGAAAACACGGCACCGTTCTTCGTGCTTGTCATGCTTGCAAGCGTCGGCATCGAAAGGGTCAGAAAGGTCGACATCGCCGCAACTGTCCTCGTGATGGCCGGGGTTGTTCTGACTGTCAGACACGATATCGACATTGGTACCAATGCCTTGTCGGGAGACCTGTTGATGGTCGTTGCCGGATTCACCTGGGCGATGTTCATCATCGGAAGCACAAAATCGGTGCAGAACACCAGCGCGCCACTCGAACGCCTTCAGCTCCTGTTCCAGATCCTGTTTGTCAGTGCCATCGTTCTCACCCCGGGCTTTTTCCTGTTTTCATTCGAGCCGACAGGCGCGGATCTGATGTGGCTTGTGTTTCTTGCCGTCTTCCCGACAGCGGTCGGCTATTTTCTGTGGTACGAGGCCATGGCAGGTGTTTCGACGGTCACAGCCGCGCTTCTGTTCGTGCTGTCAGTGGTCTTTACGTTCATCAATTCGGTGGTTTTCCTTGGGGAGGCGTTGACGCCGGGCATGATGATCGGCGGCGCACTGGTCGTGGGCGCCGTCATCCTGCCGTCGCTCTTGGAATCAAACGACGAAAGTCCGGAAGGTTCCGAATCCTGATATTCCTGCGTTCTGTGTGTCAGACAAACAACTCGCCGCGTGCGACAAGCGTCGCCTGGCCACCGATGCGGACGGCATGCATGCCACCGTTTTCGACATCGATTTCAAGATCAATCAACGACGGACGCCCCATTTCGAAACCCTGTTCGATGCGGATATGGTGCGTGCCCGCGGTCAGACCATCATAGAAGTGAACGACACCGGCAAACGCCGCGGCGGCAGACCCGGTTGCAGGATCTTCAGGAATCCCCATCTCGGGCGCAAACAGGCGTGCATGGAACGCACTGTCGTGGGAACGGGTTTCCCGGCAGTAAACATAGGCGTCGTTGTGATCGTCCTTGCCAAAGCCCGCTTTCCACATCGCCGCGACGGGTTTGGCGCGCGACAACGCATCTAGGTCGCGGACCGGAACAAAACTGAAAGGTGGTCCGACCTTGAATCGCGACGGTGCGTGGTTTTCAAAACCGATATCGGTAGGCTCCAGGTCGAGGGCAGCGGCGATCAGTTCGACATTGTGGGTCGGTCCCGCGGGCTCCGGCAGGTTGGGCACGTCGAACTCGGCAAAGGCGGCTGCGTTCTCGCGCAAGATCACAGCACACCGGACTGTGCCGATCTTTTGCTTGAGCACAACCACGGCGTCCTGTTCGCCGTCGACGTCTCCGAACCGCTCGGTTGCCAGGAGAATGGCTGTTCCGACGGTTGGATGACCGGCAAAGGGAAGTTCCACCTTCGGCGTGAAGATCCGCAAGCTTGCGGAATGTCCGGGATTTTCCGGTGGAAACACGAACACTGTCTCGGAAAGATTGAACTCGGCCGCGATCTTCTGCATCTGCTCGTCGCTCAGATCCTCGGAGTCCAGTACCACTGCCAGCGGATTTCCGGCAAGAAGTGTGTTTGTGAAGACATCCAAGATCGCGTAGCGGCGGCCCATATTCATTTCTCCCTGGAGATGCACCAATACCTTTGTCCAAAGGTGGGCGGACTTTTACATTTCTCTGTCCGTCCCGCCAGTCCTTAGTGGTTGTTCTTGGTGAACAAATTATTGACAGGTCAACGGCGTTTCACCTCCTCATTGAGGTAGCAGATATTCCGCGATTTCGCGTGCGAACGGAACGATAGCCGGATCCTCAAGATCCGTGCGCGAGCGTATGATGCGAATGTCGGCCAGTTCCTGTTCCTCGGACGCCATGGAATGCTCGATCATGTGCTGACACAGATCATCCGCGCGTTCGGTACAATCGAAGACCTGCGCAATCGAAATACGCGGCCCGTCAAAGGCGGCAAGCAATTCGGCCCTGGTCAGCGTTTCGCCTGTCAGGCCGGTCTCTTCTTCAAGTTCCCGGTCGATTGCACTGATCACGTCGACCCTGCCATCGGGGGTGATGTCGTTCAGATCAAGATTTCCGCCGGGTGGACAGATCATGCCCGCTGTTGCGGTGTGACCACCCATGACACCGTAGAGCAGCGCACCGTCGGATGACCTGATGATGGCGGAGCCGAAAAGGTTGAAAGCGGAGGCATCCGGTGCGCCCCAGTCCCGCCACGCAAGATGGGCGGCATAGGAGCTTTCGGAGCAGTGTCCGCTGAAGATGCCGTTTTGAAACTCGTATCCGGTCAGTTTCAGCGTCCGGCCATTCCACAGAAGCGCGATCCGCTTCTGGGCCTCTTTGAAATGTTCGGCGATTTCGGCACTGTTTTCGGTCTCGAAACGCCACGGCCGGTCCGAGATGGTAAGATCGATTTTTGAAACCCTGTGCACGCAGGGCGGAAGCACCTTTTCCATGAGAGGAATGTCTTTTCCGGGCGACATTTCACTTGGACGGGTGGCCATGGTCCGGAACCCGTGTTTTTCGTAAAACGCGCCTGCGTGGAAATCGGATTCAAGAGAAAGACGTGAAAGTTTCTTTTGTCGTGCAAAATCCTCTGCGCGTTTCAGGAGCAGATTGCCGATACCCTTTCCCTGTGCCTCGGGATCAACAAACAGAAAATCGACAAGAAGTGTATCTTCACCTTCTTTCGTGACACCCGAAAAGGCGAGGGGGATACCATCCTGCTCGGCGACAGTCATTTCAAGCGCGCGGATCGTGGTTTCATGAATACTCCACGCTTCCATGAATTCCGTCATCTTTGCCTCGGGATATCCCCAGGACGCCTTGGCACGGTGGAGGATACCCGTCAGGTCGAGGGCATCGGCGGGCGTGGCGGAACGGAGTTTGAGAGGCATGGCTGTCCGGTAATGTGATTGCCGGACAGCCGTATCCAGAGATTGTGAAAGTTACAAGGCAACGGAAACAGTTGCGTGCCCGCTACCTGATAAACGATCCGTTCTGTAGCTCCGTGACGGCCTGCAGCAGTTCATCTCGCGTGTTCATGACGATCGGGCCGTGCCATGCGACAGGCTCCTTTATCGGAGCGCCCGAAACGAGAAGAAAGCGGATGCCCTCATCGCCCGCCTGAACGACGATTTCATCACCCGTACCGAAGATGACGAGCGTGCGGTCACCGGTCTGGTCGCGGATCTTCAGTTCTTCACCGCCGAATTCCTTTTCCGTCAGGATGCCAAATGCATCTGACGACCCTTCAAATGTGCCGGACCCTTCGAAAATATAGGCAAAAGTCTGTTTGTAGGTATCGACCTTGAAGCGCTTTTTCTTTCCGGCCGGAACATGGATGTCGAGATATTGCGGTTCTGCCGCAATTCCATCTACAGGTCCGCGCTTCCCCCAGAATTCACCGCAAATGATGCGTGCGGACGATCCGTCATCGTCGATAACAACCGGGATCTCGTTCGAGGCGACATCCTGGTAGCGCGGTTCCGTCATTTTCAGCGAGGAGGGCAGGTTTGCCCAGAGCTGAAAGCCGTGCATCAGTCCGTTTGCGTCGCCCTTCGGCATTTCCTGGTGCATGATGCCCCGGCCTGCTGTCATCCACTGCACGTCACCTGCACCCAGGTCTCCCTTGTTGCCGAGGCTGTCCCCGTGTTCAACCGTCCCGGCAAGAACATAGGTAATCGTCTCGATGCCCCTGTGCGGGTGCCAGGGAAATCCTGCAAGATAATCCTCCGGACGATCGTTGCGAAAATCATCGAGCAACAGAAACGGATCGAGCATCTCCGGTTCCTGAAAACCGAACACTCGTTCAAGTTTCACACCTGCACCTTCCAGTGTTGGCTGCGTGGAACCGATATGGGTCACAGGGCGTATCGACATTGCTGCAGGCCTTTTTTCCAATGTGTTCCAGCCAAAATAGCGTTGATCGCCGTAAAACCCACCCCGTGACGTCCGAACGCAGTGTTCAGTCCGGGGAAACAATGGGGAGACTTGTTTCGGGTCTTGCTAATTGACAGTTGAACTTCGGCTTACGTACGTACCTCAAGCGCAGTAGCATGGTCTCCGAAGTGTTTTGCCGATCGAATGGCTTGCTCAAGTTTTCTGGACTTCGAAGGGGGCGGGAACCAGCAAACACGGGCACTCTTGACATTCGGTGTCCTGGCAGAACCTGATGGATCAATTGGATGCGAGGGAAGTGCACATATGCAGGAATTCAATCTCAATCCGGAGTTTGTCGTCGAAGATGAGACATCGCTGCGAAAACTCTTTCAGCCGATCCACGAGTTGGCGGTCAAAAAGTGTCAGACGACACTCGACAGGCATGCGCGGGACTTTATCGCGCGTTCGCCCTTCCTTTGCCTGGGCACGCAACACGCAGATGGCAAGGCAGACGTTAGTCCACGCGGCGACCCCGCAGGTTTTGTCAGGGTCATCGACGAGAAAACCCTGGTTGTTCCCGATCGCCCCGGAAACAATCGTCTCGACAGTCTCGTCAACATAATTTCCAATCCGAGTGTTGGGTTGCTGTTCGTGATTCCCGGTTTCGACGACACCTTGCGTATCAACGGAACGGCGAGGCTTGTGGTCGACCCGGAACTGCTGGAGACCATGAGCGTAAACGGGCGTTGTCCCAAAATTGCTATACTGATCAAGGTTGACAGCGTTTTCATGCATTGCGCCAAGGCGTTTCGCCGGTCGCACATGTGGGACCCGGACCGGTTTCAGGATCGCAGCGAAATGCCATCGCTTATGAACATTATTCTGGATCAGTCGAACAGCGCACCGGCGGACGATGCGGAGCTGGACACCCTGGAGCAGAATCTCGAAGAGGAATACAGGAAAACCCTGTATTAGTCGCTTGTTCCAACCGGCTGACCAGAAATGTCCTGCCACGAACGGTGAGTTGACGCTTGCAGCGTGATGGAACAAAAGTTGTCGCGTCGATGGTGACATCGTGCTGTCAGCAAACCCTTTGACTTGCATCTTGCGGCGGTATCGTCCACATGCGACTTTGGCCGTCTGGTCAAATTGATTTATCTGAACCGGTTGGAACTTGATGCCTCCGATACTCTCCGTCCGCAATCTGGAAAAAACCTATGACGGCGGTTTCCAGGCGCTCAAATCCGTGTCTCTGGACATCAAGGAAGGAGAAGTGTTTGCACTGCTTGGTCCCAACGGTGCTGGCAAGACGACACTAATCAGCACGATTTGCGGTTTGGTCCGGCCGACGTCCGGGAGCATTCAGGTCGGAAAATTTGACGCCCAGAAGGATTTTCGCGCAGCGCGCAGCCTGATCGGTCTGGTTCCACAGGAAATGCCGACAGCACCGTTTGAAATTGTTGGTGATACGGTCGCATTGAGCAGGGGGCTTTTCGGATTGCCGCCTGATCGAAAGTTCCTGGAGGGAGTTCTCAAGGACCTCACGCTGTGGGACAAGCGCAAGAACATGATAATGGCACTGTCAGGCGGCATGAAACGCCGGTTGCTTGTTGCCAAGGCGCTGGCCCACGAACCCAAGATTCTGTTCCTCGATGAGCCCACGGCCGGTGTCGATGTGGAATTGCGCCACGATATGTGGCGCATCGTTGGAGAGCTGAAAGAGCGTGGCGTCACGATCATCCTGACGACCCACTATATCGAGGAAGCCGAGGAGATGGCTGACAGGGTCGGTGTCATTGACAAGGGGGAAATTATCCTTGTCGAGGAAAAGGCCGAGCTCATGCGCAAACTCGGCCGCAAGCTGCTGAAGCTGAACCTGGCAGATCCACTCACGTCTGTGCCGGACAGCCTGTCGCACTACAATCTGACACTCGAGGACAATGGAACCCACCTGATCTACACTTACGATACCCATGCTGAGAGAACGGGAATCACCGCTCTTTTGACGGATCTGGCCGAAGCTGGCGTTCGTTTTCAGGACTTGCAGACCGACCAGTCGTCTCTTGAAGACATTTTTGTCGATCTGGTGAAGAGAGGATGAGTTGAATGGGTGTGGATTTTTCCATTAGAAAAGCGAACCTGAGTGACAGCCAGGCGCTCACGGATCTTTGCATGAAGTCCAAGCAGTCCAACGGCTACGACGATGACTTCATGCGGCAGTGTGCTGACGAGCTGCGTATTCAGCCCGCATGGATAGAAAAGGATGATTTCTGGCTTGCTGAAACCGCTCAAGGATCGCTTGTCGGATGTATCCGCCTGTCCGCCTCGGAAGACGGAAACGGTGAACTTGAAACCTGTTTCGTTGATCCGGATTGGCACGGCAAAGGCATTGGCAGAACCCTGTTCGATCATCTGCTTGCCAGGGCAACGGCCCTGGAACTGGTCCTTGTAGGTGTTGACTCGGATCCTGCTGCGGAAACGTTTTACGCCCGGATGGGGTTTCGAACGATCGGCAGGGTTGCCTCCGGTTCCATTGCCGGCAGGACGCTGCCCAGGATGGAAATGGTTCTTGAAAACAAAGCGTCCGGGGCGTCGAAAATGACAGCGGAAACAGGTGTCTGAATGAATTTCGGAGCGGTCAAATCCATTTACCTCGCGGAAATGGCACGGACAAAACGCACGGTCATGCAGAGCGTGATATCACCGGTGCTTTCAACCGTGCTCTATTTCGTCGTGTTTGGCGCAGCGATCGGGTCGAGGATCTCCGAAGTTGACGGCGTCGGATACGGAGCGTTTATTGTGCCGGGTCTGATCATGCTTTCGCTCATGACCCAAAGCCTGTCGAATGCGTCCTTCGGCATTTATTTTCCACGCTTTACCGGCACAATTTTCGAAGTGCTTTCCGCACCGATCTCCTATCTGGAGATTACGATAGCGTATGTCGGGGCAGCCGTTTCCAAATCCATGCTCGTAGGGCTGATCATTCTCGTTACGGCGAACTTCTTCGTTGATATCGAGATCCAGCACCCGTTCTGGATGGTGACCTTTTTCGTTCTGACAGCGGTGACATTCGCGTTGCTGGGTTTCATCATCGGCATCTGGGCGGACAATTTCGAAAAGCTGCAATTCGTGCCGATGCTGATCGTGACGCCGCTTGCCTTCCTAGGCGGCAGCTTTTATTCCATCAACATGCTACCCGAATTCTGGCAGAAGCTGACGCTGGTCAATCCCGTCGTCTATCTGATATCGGGTTTTCGCTGGAGTTTTTACGGTCAGGCTGATGTCAGTCTCTGGCTATCTCTTTGCGCAACCATGTTGTTTCTGTGTGTTTCACTCGCCATAGTGCACTGGATCTTCAAGACCGGATACAAATTGAAAGCCTGAGTGCCAATGAAGCGTATCAGTTTCTGGAAAGCTCTGCTCGGGCGTAAACATCTCGGTCAGTGATGCACGTTCGAGAGAAAAACTAACAAGACGAAGCCGGACAGGTGTGAGCAAGTAAATGCGATCAAGCATATTTCCCACGAAGATTTCGATACTCCTGCTGGCGCTTTTTCTGGCTGCCTGTCAGACCGCACAGAACCAGCCGTCTTCACCACCGGCAGTGTCTTCGGCGGCAGTTACATCCGTTGAGACCACTTCGGTTCCCGTCAGTGCATATGCTCCTGCCACCGCAGAGGAGAAGGGTTTTTCGGCGCTTGTCCTGAATGCGGGAACCGGCGAGGAGCTTTATGCGGTTGACGCGGATGCCGCCCGCTTTCCCGCGTCCCTGACCAAAATGATGACGCTGTATCTCCTGTTCGAAGCCGTGGCGGAAGGTCGTTACACGCTGTCGTCTCCTTTGACCGTGTCGGAGAACGCGGCAGCGCAACCGCCGGCGAAAATTGGGCTGAAAGCAGGATCAACGATTACGGTGCAACAGGCGGCGCGCGCGCTGGCAGTCAGGTCCGCAAATGACGTCGGCATGGCAATTGCCGAAAATCTTGCGGGAAGTGAAGCAGCCTTTGCACGTCAGATGACACAGCAAGCAAGGGCGCTCGGACTGACCAGGACGCGCTTCGTCAACGCAACGGGGCTACCGGACCCGAAACAGGTGACGAGCGCCCGGGACATGGCGAAACTCGGCCTGGCCCTGAAACGGCGCTTTCCCCAATATGCAGGTTACTATCGGGCAAAATCATTCGCTTACAACGGCCGGACCTTCAAGGCCACGAACAATCTTCTTGGAAAGGTTGCAGGCGTTGATGGATTGAAAACCGGCTACATCCGCATGTCGGGCTACAATCTTGTGGCCACAGCCAGGCGCGGCGGCAAGCAGTTGATTGTTGTCGTGATGGGTGGAAAGAGCGAATCGGCACGGGACAAGGAAGTCACAAGGCTGATTGAAGCCTATTCCTGAATTTGCCAACCGGTTTTCGCTTAATGGGTCGCCTGCAGCGCGCGTGCGAATGTCACGCAATTGCGTCCGTTGTTCTTTGACGAATAAAGGCTTTCGTCGACGACCTGCATCAGGTCTTCCATCAGCAGTTGATTGCCGTCGCCGTGATAAATTCCGGCAGAGGCGGTGATCCGGAATTCTTCCGGTGCGAATTCGAACCTGATGTCAGAGATACGCCGACGAAGGCGGTCTGCCACCTTTGCCGCGTTTTCCCGTGAAATGTTCGGCAACAGGACCGCGAATTCCTCGCCGCCTAGCCGAGCAAAACAATCGTCTTGCCGGAGCTGTGCCTTTACGGCCGCAACGACCTTAACCAGCGCCTGATCGCCTGCCAGATGCCCGTACTCGTCATTGACCTGCTTGAAGTGATCCAGATCGAAATTCAACAGGCCGAATGATTTCTTTTCGGGCGCGTGAAGCAGATCTTCAAGGCGCACCTGAAATTCTCGGCGATTATATGCACCGGTCAGCGGATCGCGCCGTGCGGCTTCCTTGTGACGCTGGGCCACCTGCTCAAAGGAAAGAGCTGTTGAGAATGCGCCCGTCAGGCTTACGAACAACATGGCGCTCATCAGGTGAAGATCCTGCATCATGTCGTTGATCATGCCGGGACCGGTGGCGCCATCGCCTGTGAGCCCGTGATAGACGCGCAGCCCTCCGACCGCAGCGAGAAAGAAGAACGCCAGGACCAGACCGATTACCGAGATCAGGCCGTGGAAGTTCTTGGAAGTATAGGCGGCGATCGTCGCGACGCACAGGATCGTGAAAATGACGTTTCCGCCGACATAGGCCAGGGTCGGGTCGGACAACAGATAGGCAAGCATGCCGACAAGAAGGTTCGCGAATGCCGGCGCAAAAACGTCGCTCACTTTGTTCGGCAAGCGGGCAAGCACACGCGCGGCGTAAAGGTGAAAGCCGAATCCCAGCAAAAGCAATGTATTGGGTAGGAGGTAGGCCGCCAGATCCGGGAGAACACGCTCAAATGCAAAACAGACCAGGGCTGCAACCAGCAAGGCGTTGGCAGCAGCCCAGCTGCGCCAATGCGTGCTTTGTGTAACGCGTAGCGACATCGCCTGAAACGAAATGGCGAAAATCAGCAGCAAAAGCAGATTCGCCGAAAAAAGCGTCAGAAGATCCATATAGACGCACTCCACATACTATTCACCGGTAACAACCGCATGAAGGAGCCTACTTGGTAAGGTTTTTAGATGGTGTTAGTGCGAGTTAATAGATTTTCATCAAATTGTATTTGTACGGAAGTTACAATAAATACTCCGCAGCAAGAATATGATCCGCATTGGCGCATGCCCACTTTAAGATTTTCTAAAAGTCAGTGAATAATCTGGGCTATTTTATCTAATTTGATTGAATTTATTCTCGAATCAAATTTTCCGGCGGGTCCAGGCACACGTTTTTACAGCGCTTCCTTTAGCTTTCGTCGCATTTTTTGAATTCAATTCAGGGTGGATCCCGTTTTCGGGTTCAACGACTGTTGCCGGTCCCACAGCAATTTGTTTTAAACGGACTGAAACATGAACTCGCATCGTACTTCACCACGGCTAATGTCGATCCGTGCGGGTTCGGCGCGAACGTGCCGACGTCGGTTGAAAGTTTTTCTAGGGTGTTTTGGTAGAGCAATGAAATTTGCAGTTTGTTTGTTTGTTGGTCTGGCACTCATGCCGATGGGCACCCTTGCAGCGGGCAAGTCGGGGGATGCGGACCAGGAACAGTCCTGGAGATTGGGCGGCGGCAGCAATTCTTCACTCGGACCGCAACAGAGTGGTCCCGATCACCTGGATACCTTGCCGGATGCGCAGGAGCTCGAGAAACTCCTGTCACGGGAAACCTCCGGAGACCCCGAAGACCTTTACCGGCTTGGTCTGGCCTATGAAAATGACGAGCTGTGGGAACCGGACTACAAAAAGGCATTTTCATATTTTCAGCGCTCGGAAGCGTTGGGGTATCCCTGGGCAAAGTCACAACTGGGATACTACTACGAAACCGGGATCGCCGGACCTCAGGACCACGAAAAAGCTGTCTCCTACTATCAGCAGGGAGCCGATTACGGCGATAGCTGGAGCGGTCTGCGACTTGGATACCTGTATTTCGACGGGCTGGGCATACGCCAGCATGACGGACAGGCATTTTTCTGGATCCAGTGGGCGAGCAGGGGCGGTGTCCCGGAAGCAACGGCAGCGCTCGGATGGCTTTACGAGAACGGGCGCGGAACCGAAGTCGACCTGAAGGAAGCAGCACGGCTCTACAGGAAGGCGGGCGAAGACGGGAACCCGAACGGCTGGGTCAATCTCGGTCTGATGCATGAAACCGGCGCCTTTGGCACGCAGGACTACAAGAGGGCCGTGGAGTTTTACCGGAAGGCAGCCGATGAACAATCCAGCCGGGGAATGCAAAAGCTCGGCTATATCTATTACTGGGGGCTTGGGGGCGATCAGGATCGAAAGCGGGCGGTGTCCTTTTTCAAGCGTGCAATCGACCTCGGTTCCCCCTATGCACACATTTCGCTCGGTCTCGCTTATGAGCAGGGCGGGGGCCTGGAGCAGGACTACGCGAAAGCTGCGGCCCACTACCAGAGCGCTATTGACGCCGAAGGATACTCACGGGCCAAGGCGTATCTGGCCTGGCTCTACCAGGAAGGCCTCGGCGTCGAGCAGGATTTGACCAAATCCAGGGATCTTTTTGAAGAGGCGGCAGCGGTTGGTCAGCCCTTCGCGTTGACCGAACTCGGCTTCGCCCTCGTTTATGGCACCAGCGGTGCTGACAGGGACGTTCATCGTGGGAGGCGGCTTCTGGAGCAGGCCGCCGCAGACGATTACACGGCTGCGATCCTCGTGCTCGCCGAAATGTACGACACAGGAAGCGGCGTTGCGAAGGATCCGGGCGAGGCGCTTGAGCTCTACCGAAAAAGCGCAGATCTGGGTAACTCGGATGCATTTATCGCACTGGGGGATTTTTACGCTGACGGCGATCAGGTTGAAAGGGATTTCGAGAAGGCACTCCAGCTCTATGGCCAGGCGCGAGAGGACGGAAACTCGGATGCGCTCTTCGAACTGGGTTATCTCTATACAAGATCGGAATGGCCCGGGCACGATTTTGACAAGGCGATGGACTATTTCCGCGAGGCGGATGAAGCCGGTGTAGAGAACGCCGCGACATTTCTGGGCATAGCCCACTTTCACGGGGAATGGGCCGACGAAGATGACAAGCAGGCACGCGCTTACTTCGAACGAGCTGCGGACGCGGGCTACTATCTGGCAGCCAAATATCTTGCCTACATGGAAGAAGAAGGCCTTGGCGGCCTGACCGAAAAACATGAAGCGGTCCGTCACTATGAACTCGCCGCCGAGGGCGATGAACTCTTTGCAGCGCAGCGTCTCATGACCGCCTATGGCGACAATGGCTGGATGACACCGAACCGCAAGAAGGCGCTTCGCTGGACGATCCGAGCAGGGGAACTCGGTGATGCGGATGCAGCCTTTGAAGCGGCGGAGGTGCTTCATGACGATCCCTCGCCCGAGAATCTGGAGAAGGCTTCGTCTCTGTACCGGGTTGCCGCCGATGACGGCAATCTGGATGCGTCTGTCAAATGGGCGCGCATGCAGATCCTGGGGGAGGTCGAAGGGGCTGATTTTTTCTACGGACTGGACGAACTCAAGGCCATCGCCGAGGCGTCCCCATTGTCTGCCATCGGCCCGCTCTCTCAGTTGATCAGGAATGATGAGAAGGGACCTGGAAAATCGCGCCGAGAGGCGGAACGCGAGCTCTTTCTGGGGCTGGCCTATGCCAACGGCATCATCTTTCCCCAGGACGTCGCCAAGGCGGATGCGCATCTGCGCAGGAGTATCGAAATTTCTTCTGGCGCCATGCCCGTCGTCCATCTTGTAATTGCCGACCTCTTGCTGCGAACACAGCCGAACTCCCCGGAAATCATTGATGAAGTAATGCAGCACCTGAATGTTGCGGCCAACAGAGGTGAAAAGCTTGCGCAACTTGCGCTTGGTGAAGCCTTCGCCATTGGCAAGCTGCAGGGCCGCACAGTGGCCGAGGCAAATGACAAAAAGGCTTTGATGTGGCTTCGGTTGGCGGCGGCAACAATGGAAGATGCACGTTACCTGTTGGGTTCGGGGCTTTTGCGAGGGCTAGATCCTGATGTTGATGTGTCCACCGGAATTGAGATGCTCAAGGACCTGGCCGCGGCCGGGAATGCCAGCGCCGCACTGGAACTTGGCTTTCATTTCAGCAATGAAGCAATCGGTGATGATTATGCGCCGGAAACTGCTCTGGCATGGTTTCAAAAGTCCGCTCGTTTTGGAAACATTGATGCTTTGAATTCAATTGGCCTGCTTCACCAGAACGGGCTGATCGAGGGACACTCGAACGAACTGGCCTACGACTATCTTTTGCGTGCCGCAAACGCAGGTCACGCCGATGCTGCGGGCTCCCTCGGCTGGCACCTAAAAAACGGCATTGGGGTGGAGCGGGACATATTTGCTGCCGAAGACTGGTTTCTGCGATCCCTGGAAGCAGGAAGTGAATGGGCGAGTCTGAATCTCGCAATGCTCTATATCGAACAGGAAAAGAGCTTCGGCCGCACGAAAGCTGGCGAGGCAATTCCGGTTCTTATTGAATACGCTGACAGGGGTGACGCTTACGCGCAAATAACGCTCGGGCGCGTTTTCGCGGACGGCAACATAGTGCCGGCGGACCCGAGACGCGGCGAAACCTATTTCAGGCAAGCGTTGCCGGTGATGCCCAAACCAGCGCATACTGCGCTCGGGAACTACTACTTCCTGGGTAAGGGAGGAGAAGTCGACTACGAAAGAGCATTCAAACACTATTCTGTCGCTGCTGATCTTGGAAGCGGCATTTCACTGAACAATCTTGGCTGGATGTTTGAACATGGCCTCCATGTCGGTCAGGACTACGAACAGGCCGTCACACTTTACAGGGCATCAATTGAAGCTGGAGACACGGGTGCGCTCGTTGCATTCGGGTTGCTGTACCGAGACGGCAAAGGGGTATCACAGGATTACGGAGAAGCGAACAGACTGTTCCGGCAAGCGCTGAGCAGGGGCTCCAGCGCAGGCAAGGCCAATGCAGGATGGATGATGCTTCATGGCTGGGGCGTTGAGCCGAACCGCTCGGAAGGAATGGCCCTTCTGGAAGAGTCCGTTTCCCAGAATGACCACGACGGCACCTACTACATGGCCCTCCTGCTGGAAGAGGGGAAGTTCGTCGAGGCCGATATGGCGACCGCAAAAAAATATTATGAGATTGCGGCGGATCAGGGCAATTTCCTGGCAGAAGCAGCATTGGAACGCCTTCAGGAAACTGAAAAAACAGCCATTCGCTGAAACGGATGCGAGAACAGGGGTGCCTGGCTTTTGAAGCGTTTTTTGGCCTATTTTCTTCCAAGTGCATTCGCCGCGGCCATTCTTGGTTTTTTGGCCGTGTCTGATCCCCGGGTGCTGGAAGTGTCTGCTGGCATGGGAAGTGCCTCGGCCGCAAAGTGGCTTGGTGATCACTACAACCGATATGAAAACAAAAAGGTTTATGATCCGGAGGAGGCGCTTAACTGGTTCAAGCGCGCTGCGGATCTTGGCAATGTTGATGCACTTTACGAGATTGGCGATTTGCATTTCCGCGCCTTGGTCAAAGGTCACACGTACAAAACCGCATTTGAGTACTACCGACGGGCCGCTGACGCCGGACATTTGGGCGGGATGCATCAAACAGCGATCCTTGGGGAAGTTGGCCTCGGAACGGATAAGAATTTGCGAGCTGCCGAGCGCTGGTACAAAAAAGCGATTGAACTCGGCAACACCTCGACGGAATTTAACCTCGCTTTGCTGTATTTTCAGAACCCGGAGGAATTCAGCGCCGACAAGGTTTCGGATGCCGTTACCAAACTGCAAGATCATGCGAAACGAGGTGATTTGTCATCAATTTTTGCTCTGGCCAATGCGTATGTGAATGGAGCAGTTTTGGCAAAAGATGTCGAAAGAGGTCTGGCCATGTATAAGGAATATGCGGAAAAAGAGCCTTACTTTGGTCATGCAGTGCTCGGAGAGCTTTATCTTTCGGGTGCAGTTGTTAAGCCTGACTATCAGAAAGCCTTGAACCATTTTCGAAAGTCAATCGATTCTGGAAACCAAGGTTCTTACTACAGCCTTGCCGAAATGCATGAATTTGGCCTCGGTGTCGAACAGGACTATTCGAAAGCCGCTCAATACTACGGGAAATCTATCGACGCGAAGTCTTTCGGCGGGTTGACGAATCTCGGCATCCTGTATCGCGACGGCAAAGGTGTCGAACGTGACTATGAGGAAGCAATCCGTTTGTTCAAACGGGCCGAAGAGTTGGAAATCCGGGGTGGATCCGCGAATCTCGGCTGGATGCAGCTACAAGGTCTCGGCACGCCGAAGGATGCCTCAAAGGGTCTTGCGATGATTGAGGCAGCTGCGGAAGAAGAGGACGCTTATGGTGCCTATTATTTTGCCCAATTTCTGGAAGAAGGGGTGATTGTGGCTCAGGATCTTGATCGCGCACGAGAGCTTTACAGAATTGCGGGAGACCGTGGAAATTACCCTGCGAAGCAGGCGCTGAAGCGGCTTGAGAAAGCCCAAAAAACCTGTGGGTCTCCAACCAAAGAAAAAGCCGGGCGTCGCTGCCCGGCCTTTCCATATCAGTGAACCAGGTACGGCCTAGTTCTTGGTCTTGTCGACCAGGGCGTTGGACTTGATCCACGGCATCATGCCGCGCAACTTTTCGCCGACTTCCTCGATCTGGTGACCGTCGTTCAGGCGGCGGGTTGCCTTGAACTTGGCAGCACCCGCGCGGTATTCCTGCATCCACTCGGACGTGAACTTGCCGGACTGGATGTCTTTCAGGACCCGCCTCATTTCCGCTTTTGTCTCATCTGTGACAATGCGCGGACCGGTGACATATTCACCCCATTCGGCCGTGTTGGAGATGGAGTAGTTCATGTTGGCGATGCCGCCTTCGTAGATCAGATCCACGATCAGCTTTACTTCGTGCAGGCACTCGAAATACGCCATTTCCGGAGCATAGCCAGCTTCCACCAGCGTTTCGAAACCGGCGCGGATCAGCTCGACGAGACCGCCGCAGAGAACGGCCTGTTCACCGAAAAGGTCGGTTTCGCACTCTTCCTGGAACGTGGTTTCGATGATGCCGGAACGGCCGCCACCGACACCGCTGGCGTAGGAAAGGCCAAGGTCAAGGGCGTTGCCGGACGCGTCCTGGTGGACAGCAACCAGGCAGGGTACGCCGCCACCTTTTTCATACTCGCCGCGTACGGTGTGGCCCGGGCCCTTCGGCGCAACCATGAGGACGTCGACGGAATCCTTCGGCTCAATCAGGCCGAAATGGACATTGAGCCCGTGTGCAAACGCGATTGCCGCGCCATCACGGATATTTCCGGCAATGTGATCCCTGTAGATGTCGGCCTGAAGTTCATCGGGCGTTGCCATCATCATCAGGTCGGCCCAGGCGGCAGCTTCGGCAACTGTCATCACCTTGAAGCCGTCGGCTTCAGCCTTCAGGGCGGTGGTAGAACCTTCGCGCAGCGCGACGGCAACACCCGGCACACCGCTGTCCTTCAGGTTCATGGCATGAGCACGGCCCTGTGAGCCGTAACCTATGATGGCGACTTTTTTGGACTTGATCAGATTGATATCTGCGTCACGATCGTAATAAACGCGCATGGGTTCCTTTCTCCCGTCTGCATTCCGTTCTTGAGCTAAAGCCGGTCTTTGTCGCCGGTCTTCGTTGTGTTCAGTGTTTCTGGTAAAAGTGCCGTTGAAGCCTCAGGCTCCGAACAGCCGGTAAAAGCGGTCCACCGCCGTTTCGGCCTGTGATTTGAGATCCTGTTCCGCAGCACTGGCGCTTTCCCCCAGCAGCAGGCGAACATGAACGTCGCGTATGGCAAGACCGTAAAGCACCTGGTAGGCGTCTTCGGCATCGTCGAACTTGAGCAATCCGTGGCGGCGGCCGGTTTCCAGCATCGTGCGGGCGCGGGACGAAATCATGTGCTTGCCGCGCACCAGCAGCAAATGCCCGAGCCGGTTGGAGTTTGTGTTGGACTGGCCGATGGAAAGACGATTCAGCGCCAGCGAGGTTTCTGAGAAGAGAACGCCCAGAAGCGCCTCGATAAATGCAGTCACATGGGCGCGGAATGTTGCCGGATCCGCGGTCGCTCCGGCTTCCGAGGGAAACTGAACCTGACTTGCCTGATAGGCGACAACTGCCGCGAGCAGGCCGTCGCGGTCGCCGAACCACTTGTAGAGGCTCTCTTTGGAACAACTCGCGGTGCGGGCGAGACCGGCGGTTGTCAAAGCCTTCTCACCGCCTTCGACCAGTAGTGTCAGTGCATGCTGCAGCACCACCTGCTGGCGCGGCGAAAACTCAGGCGCGGCGTCTGGGCGGGAAGTGGCGATGTCATAGGCGGCAGCGGGCATGTTCTGGTGCCTGACGGGCTGGAGGATAACTTGATCAAAGGTCGGAACCGTACGGTACGGTTCGGATGTGGTTATCGCACTGGGGTGAGGGGAGGTCAAGAGCGAATTTTCATCCCTGGAAAACAGCTGAAGCGTCTTGATGTTGAAGTTTCCGGAAGCAGACATGATATGCGTTTCAGGATGCGGAAAGGGCGCTGCTTGTACGATCACAAGAGAAAAATTGCCTGGTGGATGAACGCGCGCCTTGTTCTTGAGTCGGTCGTTGCTCTATCAGGATCCATGCGGACGAAAGCCTAACCTTTGGAAATGCAAGGGGTACCGCGAGCGTCAATCGAGCCGCCTTGCCACCTCATCTCCGATTGCCAGTGCTGAGGTCAGACCGGGCGACTCCATGCCGTAGAGCGCGACAAGACCTTCCAGCCCATGTGTCTCGGGGCCGTCGATCCGGAAGTCGGCGGCTGGTTCGCCAGGGCCAACGATCTTGGGACGGATGCCGGAATAGTCCGGTATCAGCGCGTTGTCGGGCAGGCCCGGCCAGTAGCTGCGGATCGCATTGTAGAAATTTTCGCCGCGGGACGGTTCGACGTCGTAGTTGAAATGCTCCACCCATTCCACGTCCGGTCCGAAGCGGGCTCGGTGCTGGAGATCCAGTGTCAGGTGGACACCTAAACCACCCGGTTCCGGCGCCGGATAGACGAGATGCGAAAACGGCGCCTTGCCCAGGAGTTTGAAGTAGTTGCCCTTCGCCAGAAAGGGTTTTGGTGCATTGGCGGTGGTAAAACTCTCCATCAAACCGGGGGAGCCGTGACCTGCTGACACGATTAGTTCCCGGCAGGTGAGGGAGGCTGTTTGTCCATCTCCGGCATCGACTTGCAGTTGGTACCCGTCTGTAACCTGGTCGATCCCGACGACCCTGCTGTTGAGCACCACCTGGCCACCATGCGCTTCAAGTCCGCCCTGCAATGCGAGCATGAAGCCGTGGCTGTCGATGATCCCGGTCGAGGGTGACCAGAGAGCGCTGCAGCAGGCGAGTTCCGGTTCTGTCTGATTCAGTTTCTTCTGGTCGAAAAACACAAGATCATGCAGGCCGTTCTCGATTGCCTTCTTCTGCAGCCGTTCCAGTTCCAGCAGCTGTTCAGGAGAGGAGGCAACGATCAGTTTACCGATCTGTTGATGATCAACGCCGTTTTCGGCGCAGAATTCGTAGAGCCGATGCTTGCCTTCAAGGCATAACTTCGCCTTCAGGCTGCCCGTCGGATAATAGATGCCGGCGTGGATGACTTCAGAATTGCGGGCGCTGGTCTCGGAACCGATCAGGCTGTGCTGTTCCAGAACCATGACATCGCGACCCTTCATTGCCAGCGCCCGGGCGATCGCGAGACCGATCACGCCGGCACCAACTACGAGGGTTTCGATGTCATGCATTCACGTCACCTGTGTTCCGATTCCGGATCAGATTCGGGACCGTACATTCCTTTCGCAGCCGCGCGGGTTCAACTTGCTCCGGTCAGCCCCACCATTTGTCCGGTTCGAAGGAACCGGCCGCATCCTCGATGACCTGACCGACCTGGAAGAGGGTGCTTTCGTCGAACGGTTTGCCGATAAGCTGAAGGCCAAGCGGCAGACCGTCCTTGTCCAGTCCGGCAGGGACTGAGATGCCCGGCAGTCCGGCCATGTTCACGGTCACGGTGAAAATGTCGTTCAGGTACATCTTCACCGGATCTGCATGGAGATCCTGGTCGGCGACGCCGAAGGCGGCAGACGGGGTTGCCGGCGTCAGGATCGCGTCGACACCGTTGGCCCAGGCAAGATCGAAGTCGCGCTTTATCAGTGTGCGGACTTTTTGAGCCTTCAGATAATAGGCGTCATAATAGCCGGCAGACAGAACATAGGTGCCGATCAGTATCCTGCGTTTGGCCTCGTCTCCGAAGCCCTCGGCGCGGGTGTTTTCGTACATTTCGACAATGTCCTTGCCAGGAACGCGCAGGCCGTAGCGGACGCCGTCGTAGCGGGCAAGGTTCGAAGAGGCTTCCGCTGGGGCAACGATATAGTAGGCCGGCAAGGCATATTTCGTGTGCGGCATGGAAATATCGACAATCTCGGCACCGGCATCCTTCAGCCAATCGATGCCTTTCTGCCAGAGCTCCTCGATCTCGCCGGGCATGCCATCCAAGCGGTACTCCGCCGGAATCCCGATCTTCAGGCCCTTGACCGACTTGCCGATGGCGGCTTCGTAGTCCGGTACTTCGATATCGACGGAAGTCGTATCCTTGGGATCGACGGAGGCCATGGACTTCATCAGGATTGCGCTGTCGCGCACCGTGTGTGCAATGGGACCTGCCTGGTCGAGAGAAGAGGCGAACGCAACGATGCCCCAGCGAGAGCAGCGGCCGTATGTCGGCTTGATCCCGACGGTGCCGGTGAAGGCGGCAGGCTGGCGGATGGATCCGCCGGTGTCGGTTGCCGTCGCGCCCATGCAAAGTCGTGCGGCAACAGCGGTTGCCGAGCCGCCGGAAGACCCACCCGGCACGAGATCCTGGTTGGACCCCTGTTTGCGCCAGGGGTTGATCACGTCGCCGTAATAAGAAGTTTCATTGGAGGACCCCATGGCGAACTCGTCCATGTTGAGCTTGCCCAGCATGACGGCGCCGTCGGCCCACAGATTGGTGGTGACCGTCGACTCATAGGCTGGTTTGAAGCCGTCCAGAATGTGGCTGCAGGCCTGGGTATGGACGCCGTTGGTTGCGAACAGGTCCTTGATCCCGAGCGGGATGCCTTCAAGAGCTCCGCCGACTCCCTTGGCGAGGGTTTCGTCGGAAGCCTTTGCCATGTTGCGGGCCTTGTCAGCTGTTACGGCAACATAGGCATTGAGCTGCGCGTTGGCGGCCTCGATGTTCGACAGAAATGCATCGGTCAGTTCGAGTGACGTGTAATCCCTGTTTTTCAAGCCCTTGCGGGCTTCGGCGATGGTCAGTTTGGTCAGGTCTGTCATGACTTTGATCTCTCAGCTGGTCGCAAGCGACCGGGAAAAATAAACGGAATAGGGACTGTCTGGATAATCCAGCACGGGACCGCATCGCCTGAAGCCGGCGCGTTCATAGATGCGCCAGGCAGCTGGATGTCTGTCTCCGGTTTCAAGAACCAGCGAAGAAAAGCCTTCCTCGCGTGCGAGGGAAACGATCCGTTCAAGGATACTGCCGCCGAGACCCCGGCCCTGAAAGACAGGGCGGGTATACATTCGCTTGACTTCGGCAACGCCCCGATCGTGCCGGCGAAGGGCTCCACAGGCGGCTGCCTCGCCATTGACCCGGGCGACGAAGACGGTTGTCGCGTCGCCTGCCATGTCCTGAGGCGTCATGTGAAAGCAGGCCTCAGGAGGTGACAAGGTGAGCAGCAACTCGTTCAGTTCGTCAATCATCCCGATCATGTCGTCCGTCAGGGGCGATTCAACAGAAATTGTCGGTGCGGCGTGCTTCATCCCGTTGACAGTCGAACTATTCAACGACTTTCGGCACCATGAAGAACTGGTCTTCAGAAGCCGGGGCGTTGCGTGTGATGTCGTCGGCCTTGTTGCCGTCGGTGACACCGTCGACGCGTTTTTTCATGGTCTGCTCGACCACTGAGGTCATGGGTTCGGCACCTTCGATATCGACTTCGTCGAGTTGCTCGACAAATCCGAGAATAGCGTTCAACTCACCGGTCATGCGGGTTGCGTCGTCGTCGCTGACCTTGATGCGTGCCAGCCGGGCAACGCGCTTCACCGTTTGTGTATCAACAGACATTGGATCCTCGTTTTGATATTTCTTCGCGCCCGACTGATCCCGACGGGTTGCGTCGGGTGCAGGTTCGGCACCTGGATGTGCGGTTGTCTTGACTTATAGCCAGAGCAGACGGAACTGGCTGTGAATTCGGTTTGGTTATCACCAAAATCAGAGTTATACGGTACTCAGTGGAACCGTATTGGAAAGTGCTGGACCAAGAAATCGTGTCTCCAACCATGGACAAGAAAAGCAAGCTGACGGGCCGGCCAAGGGATGGCCGGGTGAGTGACGCCTTGCTTCGCGTCACTTTGCTGGAACTGGCCGCTGCCGGATATCTCGGAACGACGGTGGCCGGTGTCGCCCAGCGGGCTGCAACGAGCAAACAGGCAATCTACAGGCGTTATCGGGACAAGAATGCCCTTGTTGCCGCTGCGCTTGCCCACGGGTTTGAAGCAGTCAGGACTGAGCCGCCACTACGCGGCAGTGTTGCGGAAGATTTGAGGCGATACCTGTCGGGGCTTGCAACGGCGCTCGCAGAGACACCGCTCGGCGCTGCCGTGCGCGCACTTGCCTCGTATCGGCAGAAGCCGGAGTTTGCCGTTGTTTTTGATGAAGCGGAAACAGGCCAGCGGCTGGCGTTACGACAGATTCTGATCGCGACACCGTTTGAAGCCGACATGGAAACGCGGATTGATCTGCTTCTCGGGCAACTCTATTTCAGTTTGGTGTTTCACGGAGATATTCTCAACGCGGACGATATCGAGACCTCTATTCATCTGGTCCTTGGTCTTGTCGCTCCTCGTGATCCTGCACCTTTTTCCGGGCTTCCGGGGACCTGAGGAGATGTCACCAGAAGGTCAATTCACAATTTTCTAGCGACGTGCTTTCATCTCTGTGATCAAAGGTTATTGGCCAAACGGGGCGTCAAGAGACATGTTTGCACCAGCACGGTGCACAGACGCGCCGCGCGGAAAACGCCTTCTAATAGCTCCTGTGGAGACGTCCATGCCGCTTTATACTTCCAAATCCGTCCTGTTGGGCCTGACTGCCTTGTTCTCGGCGGTTGCCTTCACTGCCTCCGCCGACGAAATCACAACCTTCACCAAGGGTGGTACAGCCATCGGGGGCACTGATCCGGTTGCCTATTTCACCGAGGGCAAGCCGGTTGCCGGCACCGATGAATTTACTGCCGTCTATGATGACGTGACCTGGAAATTCTCCTCTGCCGAAAACCGTGATCTGTTCGAGGCAGATCCTGCGAAATATGCGCCGCAATATGGTGGCTTTTGTGCCTTTGGTGCCGCAATGGGATTCAAGGTTCCGGTTGTTCCCGAAGCCTGGTCCATAGTTGACGGCAAACTCTACCTGAACAATTCCCTGAAGGTTCAGGAACGCTTCGAAGAAGACGTTCCAGGTCACATCAACAACGCGACTTTGAACTGGGAAATCATCAAGGAAAAGAAGCCTGAAGATCTGAAAGAGCCGATCATCAGGAACTGATCCTGAAGCTTCCTTCAATTTGCCATTACCTCTCAACTTGTTTCAGCCCGCCACCCGGCGGGCTTTTTTTTGGCATTCGCGTGCCCTCAATTTCCAGATGGCCGATCGTGTAACCAACCGCGCGTGACGGACTGTTTCGGTTTTTCGAACGATGAACCCCTTTTCTTTTCGTCCGGCCATTGCTAAATCTTGAGAAAATTATTCATCTTTTTTCGAGGTGCGAATTGACCAACCGTGCAAAACGCCGTCCGCGTATCCTGACCGTGAAGAAGGTCCGGCAACTTAGCCCGCACATGTTACGGGTGACCTTTGCAGGACCGGAACTGGAAGGCTTTCCGATCGGTCACGAAGGTGCCAATTGCAAGCTCGTGCTGCCGCGTGACGGTGAAGGCAGGGACGAATTCGAGGCATATTTCGCTCCCGATGGACCGTCGGAGAAGGTCCACCCGGTTAGAACCTACACGGTGCGCGCCTTCCGGCAGGACGATCTGGAACTTGATATCGACTTCGTCGCGCATGGGGATGAAGGGCCGGCGACGCGCTGGGCGCAGGAAGCGCAGCAAGGCTCTTATCTTGGCTTTTTCGGTCCCAGCCAACCCAAGATCACCGATTTCTATGCGGATTGGTACCTGATTGCCGCTGACCTGTCGGCCATGCCGGTTGCCGAAGCGACATTGGAGGCCATGCCGCCGGATGCCAGGGGTGTGGCAGTCTTTGAGGTGCCGTCCGAAAGCGATGTCCGGAAGATTGCGGTTCCGAAAGGGATCGAGATCACCTGGCTGGTCCAGGAGGATGTGCATGCCCCTTCAACGGCACAAGTAGATTTCGTGAGTTCGCTTCAGTGGCGGGCGGGGGTCGTGCAGACCTGTATCGCGGGCGAAAGTTCCGTGATCCGTGCGCTGCGTTCCCACCTGCACAAGGAACGCGGAATTCCCAGGAAGGACACCTATATCTCCGGCTACTGGAAAATCGGCCTAGTCGAGGACGAGCATCAGAAGGCGAAGCGGGCAGAGGCTGCCTGACGATCTCTCCCAACGGTCAATCCAAGGTCACCTTTGCCGTGTAGGGTATTGCAAACAGAAGGTTTGCATTGGCCCGCCTGGACCCATATGGGTGTATGTACGACCTGGAGCGAAATTTGTCCGACGTGGATCAACAGCAGCTGATGCCCAAAGCGCGCGCTGCGAGTTGCTGGAAGATCATGATTGACCAAATGTTCACTCAGTCCGCCACGTAGCCGAACCGATAGACAGGAACGCTGTTGCAATTTTTGAGGTTGAGAATGCGGTTTGTGATTTTGCCGGGAACACTTCTTGTCAGCTGGTTTTTTGCAATAGGATTTTCTTTTGCCGCGGATCCGGCCTTCGATTGCAGCAAAGCGGAAAGCTCGGCCGAAGAGCTGATCTGTTCCAACGATGACCTTGCAGGGCTCGATCAGGACCTGGCACGCGTCTACAAGGATGCCGTCGCCGCCGTTGAGACATATGCCGACAAGGATGAAGCGCTGGCGGACCTGAAGGCATTTCAGAGAGGGTGGGTCAAAGGCCGCGATGACTGCTGGAAAGCGGACAGCGAATTGGCCTGCATCAAGGCAACCTACGAACGCCGTATAGCCGAACTGACGACGCGCTATGGCCTGATTGAGGGCCAGAAACCGGTATTTTACACGTGCAACGGTAACCCGGCCGACGAGATCGTCGCGACATTTTTCCCGACGACACCTCCCTCCGCGCGTCTTGAAAGAGGTGACACGACAGAGATTGTCGTGGAAGGACCGACCGGATCAGGCGCGCGCTATGTCGGTGATTTCGGAATACTTTTCTGGATCAAGGGTGATGAAGCGATGGTCGAATGGCCGCAAGGTACATCCTTCGACTGTAAAGTTCGTAGCTGACCGATACCCCAGATGCCCTGACCTTTCCCGTTGGTTCAGATACGATCGGGTGTTCTTGAAAATCGCTTTGATCGGTGCAATTCGCAAAAAGGCTTATCTCGAAGCCGTTGCCAACGCCGAGCCGAAGCCGACAAACAGACCACCCGTTACCCGTCTGACCCAACGCATGCGACGGGCTGATGTCAGGAACCGCCTCAAGTGTCCTCCGGCGAACGCGATCGCTGCATGATTGGCAAAGCACAAGGCCGCATAGGTGAAGGACAAGACGCTGATTTCCAGAAGGTCAACCCGGCCTGAGCGCATGAACTGGGGGAAAAGTGCGGTTATGACAAGTATGGCCTTCGGGTTGGTGACAGATACGAGCAGGGCTTCAAGAAACAGTTTCCAGGCACTTTTTCTGCTGACCTGATTTTCCGCGGAGATCTGGAAACCGGATTTGTCGCGCCAGACCTTCAGCCCGAGGTAAATGAGATAAGCCGCACCGATGAACTTGAGTACGGTGAACGCGAGCGCAGACGTCGACATCAGCGCTCCGAAGCCGAATGCGACGGCGTAGCCGATCAGCACAAGACCGGCGGCATTGCCCGTCGCGGACGCGAGTGTCGCATTTCGTCCAAACCGCAACGTGTTGCTGATGGCGAGCATGATGCCCGGGCCGGGACTAATGGCGGGCAAAAGGGAAACGGCCACGAAGATGAGCCAGAGATCGAAAGACATTTTGGAAAATCCGGAAAGAGGAAATTAAGGAAGGGGTTCCGACGCGGCTCAGAGTTCCCCCATTGCCTTGCGGAACCGGCTTATACTTTCGGCAAACCCGTGAACCAGTGCGTCGGCGGTAAAGCCGTGGCCGATGGACATTTCGCGGATGAAGGGGGCCTTTGCAATGAGCGGCGGAATGTTCTCCACGGTCAGGTCATGGCCTGCATTGACACCAAGGCCACAAGCATTGGCGCTTTCTGCCGTGGCGGCAATCTTGTCGAGTTCCTTTTCGGCCCGGGCCGGCTCGTCGTAACAAGCACCGTATGGTCCTGTGTAGATCTCGATCCGCTCTGCACCAAGACGGGCAGCATGCTCCGGTGCAGCAGGGTCGGGGTCGCAGAATAGTGCGACGCTGACCGCCCATTCCCTTGCCGCGGCAATTGCCGTTTGAAGCGAACCTGTGTCCCTGGAAAAGTCCCAGCCGTGATCGGAGGTTGTCTGGTCCGGGTCGTCGGGCACGAACAGGACCTGCTCCGGTCGTGCCTGCTCGACCAGGCTCATGAAGTCTGGGGAAGGGTACCCTTCAAGGCACAGTTCCTTGTTGGGAAATCTGTCCTCGATCAGCTCGGAAAGGTCGAACACATCCGTCTTGCGGATGTGGCGCTCATCCGGGCGCGGATGAACCGTGACCCCCTTTGCACCGGCTTCCATTGCAATTGCGGCCAGGCCGGTCACACTCGGCCAGGGCAGGTCACGGCGATTGCGCAGCATGGCGACTGCATTGACATTGACGGAAAGGCGCGAGGCGGCAGGCATGGCTGGTCGTCCGGATGAGGCGGTTCACAAACTGATTCAAGGTATTGGGTCAGTTTTGCAAGATTGTTGTAAAAGCTATTGAAGTCAAACGCGAAATTGTCACTAGAGACAATGTTTTTGCAGTTTGATCTTCCCGAAAGAGGAATGGAATGCAGTTACGTGTCGGCTCGATACTTGAGCGATTGTTCTTTCAGGGGGGTGTCGATTTCCAGCCAGCCCTGATACCGGACGAGCATTCCGATGCCAGGCAGCGAGATCCTGACGTCAAAATTAAACCGCCCGTTTTCCTCGAACTCGAACGCTTCGCTCTCCGGCAGGATCCACTTTGGCAAAGGGCAGCCGAGGAACCTCCCGCGCGCGACGGGAAAACACAGCCTCGTTCCATCGTGGGTCAGGTCGATATCAAATTTCAAGGGACCGAAGCGCTCGCAAACGTGGCCCTTTCCCTGATCATCGCGAAGCGACAAAACCGACCGGAATGTCTTGCCTCCGAAATTTCTACTCCATAATTCCTTGTCCGCGTGTCTTTCAATCGTCACCGCAACGGGAACGCTGCCAGCTTCAGGCGGAAAACCAATCAGGCGGCAGAGCAGGTTTCCAAGCATCGATTGACCACGCGAAACCCGCGCCGTTCCCGACCAGACATGCCTGTCAAAGACAGTGTGAAGGTTCCTGACCGGGCCGGGCAAAGCGGCAAAACCTTCTCCCATCGTCTGTTGAAACAAGCAGGGGGCAATATCCGTTTCCCCGAACGTTTTCACGCTCAGATGCGATGTTGCTTCGTCAATCTCTTCAAGGCTGAATTCGGCGAGGCAGGACCGGGCGCCCGTCGCAATGGAGCCTGCGGCAAGACGTTTGCACACGATAGTAGCCGCAACGGCCGGAATGCTTGGTCCATCACCGGCCTCCGCGATCAGCGTCCAGTTTGCAGCCTTGGGGAGGCCGTCCTTGTCGAGGCCCGCAACACGAACCTCCATGCCACCCCGGTCGGAGCCGAACGGCGCCAGCCAATCGGCCACCTTTCGAAGCGACCTGGCAAGTGGCTCCAGCGACGTGATCAGCCTTAGGCGGGTAAGCCAGGACAGTGCCCAAAGGCCAAGGTGCATGACGGAGAGTTCCAGTCCGGCTCGAAAGAGCACCGTTCGAGCACCATAGCGCCCGGGAAAAAGCTGAAGATCGGGGGCTCCAATGAAACTCGTCCAGCGAGGGGGCAATCCGCCGTTTCGCGGTCCAATCCGACGTCGTTCGAGACCCGACCAGCCGGGAACTGATGTCAGGGCGCCATCGCGGCATATGGCAATGGGGCGACCCGTCTGTCCAAGGATGGCCCGCATGACCGCCAGGCCGCGCGGTGCGCGATTGCCTGGCAGGATGGCGCTTTCAATGAAATCGAGGCGCAAGAAATCGCTGCGCATGGCTTCCACTGCGACCGAAGAGAGCGCCGGGACGCTGGAAACGCCGGACAGGGCCGTTTTTCCAACCGATCTGGCTTCCTGTTCAAGTTCTGAGATGCCCGACGTGAAGTTGGCATCGTCGGAAAGGTCCATGTAGTGGCTTCCTGCGGCAAGCGCGGCCATGACGATTGAATAGGTGTCTTCGGCATAGTTCTGAAACGGACCTGAAGCATCGACAACCACGAAGGGCTTGAGCTTTGCGAGGGACGTGCCGAAAGCTGGATCGTGTCGGTCCAGATACACGGGCAAACCGCCATGAACCTCGCAAAAGGCCTGCGCTTTTGTCCGGTTTCTTCCTGCGACAACGACGTCGAACTGCTGATTACGCAGCAGTGCCAGGGCGAGCTTGCCGCCGAAAACGCCATATCCACCAAGAATGACAACCCGCTTTGGAGAGCTTTGGTCAGTCAATGAGCCTGTCCTTCAATTCCCGGGAGGGAAGGGGGCAGGACCGTTTCCCGAAAGCATACCTGTTCCGGGCGATCCGGTCGTACAGCCAGTTGGAAATGGTCTTCGGCAGGAAATCCACCACGGACAAGAGGGCCCAGGGGCCTCCGGCGCTTTTCATTGCAGCGGCAAACGAGGCCATCTTGGTATAGGACCGCCCGTCGAGAATAACGATGTTTGTTTCCAGAAGGTCAGGGTCGAGGCCATGCTGTTCATAGAGTAATCGCCCGGTATCGGACCGGGCGCTGACAAAACGAAATCCGGTCTTCCTGTCATGCGTTGACATGAAGCGTGCAAAGCGGGAACAGATGATGCAATCCGCGTCGAAAACGATCAGGTTTTCGCCGAGTGTCGGTGGCGGTTTCGCCTCGCTTACACATCCCTCGCGGTGGGGCATCTGTTCCGATTGTCATTGCAAAAGCATTATGCTGAGACAGCCTACGTATTTTTCCGGTGTGAACGAGTCTTCATTTCGTCGCAGTCCGGCTTGTGGCTGCGTTTGCAGTTGAGCGCCGCCTTCATCGGGGCCAGGACAATCGGCACTTGTGAATAGTCGGCAAAGCCGGACCTGACATCTTGTCACCATGCAGCGGATCAGATACGTTATGTAATAACATTACGTGTTACACTTCAGGAGCCAGCATGCCCGATACCCGTTTGCCAGTGACTGTTCTCTCCGGATTTCTCGGAGCAGGAAAGACAACCTTGCTCAATCGCGTCCTCAACAATCGTGAGGGCCTCAAGGTCGCCGTCATCGTCAATGACATGTCGGAAGTCAACATCGATGCAGATCTTGTACGAGCCGGGGGCGCGGAGCTCAGCAAGACTGATGAAACTCTCGTTGAAATGTCAAACGGCTGCATCTGCTGCACTTTGCGGGACGACCTTCTGACTGAAGTCAGACGCTTGTCCGAAGAAGGGAGGTTCGACTACCTGCTGATTGAATCGACCGGTATTTCCGAACCCCTGCCCGTGGCAGCAACCTTCGAGTTTCGCGACGAGAACGGACTGAGTCTTTCGGATGTGTCACGGCTGGACACGATGGTAACCGTCGTCGACGCGGTCAACCTGCTGAATGATTTCTCAAGTCATGACTTTCTGAAAGACCGCGGCGAAACATTGGGAGAAGAAGATGCGCGTACGCTCGTGCACCTTCTGACCGACCAGATTGAATTTGCAGATGTGGTCGTTCTGAACAAGGTCGGCGCAGCCTCGCCCGGCCAGGTTGATGCCGCGCGCAAGATCATCCGGAGCCTCAATGCGGATGCGAAGATCCTGCAGACCGACTACAGCGCCATAGAGCCGTCGGAGATCCTCAACACAGGGCTTTTCAACTTTGAAAGGGCTCACGAGCATCCCATGTGGGCAAAGGAACTCTACGGGTTTGCCGATCACGTCCCGGAAACGGAGGAATACGGTGTCACATCCTATGTCTACCGAGCACGCCGTCCCTTCACGCCACGGAAAATCCATGATGTTCTCAACGGTAACCTGCCCGGAGTGATCCGCGCCAAGGGTCATTTCTGGATCGGCAGCCGTCCCGAGTGGGTCATCGAGTTTTCCCTGGCTGGAGCGCTTTCCGGAATCGCGCCGATCGGCACCTGGTGGGCATCGGTCCCCATGAACCGCTGGCCGGATGACGAACAGGCCCGTGCCTATGCCAAATCCCACTGGGTCGACCCCTTCGGAGACCGGCGCCAGGAGATCGTCTTCATCGGGGCCGATATTGACTGGCCCACCCTGAAGCGCAGATTGGACGGCTGCCTGATCCCGGAAGCAGAAGGAAATGATCTGTCGGGTTTTGCGGATCTGCCGGATCCTTTTCCCGGGTTTCGTCGCGCGGAGCAGGCAGCATGAGTATTGCAGAAGCGCACATCGCGACTGCTTCCGATGCCCGCGACGTTTTGATGGGGCGGGAGCCGGACATCTTCGCCGATATCGAGTTGCCGGGGGTTGCAGCGGTGATCTGGAACCGGTCCTGCGACGTTGGTTTTCAACGCTGGATCGACGGTATGCCACCACAAAACCTGCCTGAATTGCGCACAGTCGTCCCGTTTCATCTGGCAGAGGCAGCTGCCATCGCCGCCTGCGAGCAGGTGGGCATTCCTTCAGGCCGCGAAAGAGACATGTTGACCGGTGACATCGGCGCGCTGGCTCTGTTAGTCGCAAAGACACTGAAAACGCGGCAGGTCGGGATCAGGCTCGATGTTTCCGACGAGATCATGTGTCCGAAGTTCCATGTCGACAACGTTCCGGCTCGTCTGCTGTGCACGTATCGCGGCACCGGAACGCAGTATGTTCCTGAAGGATGGGATGCTGATCCAGAGCGGATAGGGCAGGTGGCGCGCGGCGCAGTCGCGTTGTTCCGCGGCGGTGCCTGGCCAGGGGCCGAGCGCACCGGCCTGCTTCACCGATCGCCTGCCCCTGACATCGGAGCAGGACCGCGGCTGCTTCTGGTGATCGACCCAATCGGGTGAGAGAAATCGGGCAGTTGGCCCGGGACTGGAAACTGGATTTGGCGTCGGCTGGATGCTTTCCGGTTGCCTCAAGAACGGACAAGTGGTCCCATTTCAGTTAGCGATTGGCTGAAGACTTCATCAGGCGGCAAGCTTGTGCTTGTTGCGAACTGGTCAGACGCCGGTCTCCGGATTTTCTGCCATTCGCCACCGGGGCATCGATGAGCCGGTGTTTGGCCGATACTTCCTAACAAAATATGTTAAAATTTGATTAAATTGTTTATTTCCGTTAGTATTTATCTCTATTCAATTTGTTTGAAGAATGTCGATCGATCGAAATTGACAAAATCAATTAGTATTCGCTCAGAAAAGGACAGCAAGATGATTAAATCATTCTCGGCAGCACTTTTTCTTGCCGTATTCGCGCCTGTCGCTGCCTTTGGCGCGACGGTGATCAGCGATACCGAATTTGTCGACATCAATTGGTCTGCCACCGAAATTGGAGACACAACACCTAATAACAGCTTCGTCTTCTCGGGTGCACAGGTTTTGAACGGAGGCAATCCTGGCGCCTTTCGCACGATTGTGAGTCAAGTCAACACGTTGGCAGCTTCGAGTGTCCAGGCCGCACATATCTACGAAGCCGCAACGTACGATCCGTCTGGAATGGGGGCGATAGGATCGCTGACTTTCAGCCTGGATCTGAAAGCATTCAGCGGTCCTGCAGGTGCGATGGGAGCCGGGGCTGTCGTTCGCCAGGGTGGGAATTTTTTCGCTTTTGGGCTGGGTCAGGTTCTCAACGGATCGGGTTGGGTTGGATTGACAACCGGGCCCCTGAGTTCCGCGCAATTCACCGCGATCAGCGGTGGCACGCTTGATTTCTCGGGGACTGGTGGCGTCATGTCATTCGGCTTTTTGACCAGTAACGGCACCTTCGGCACGCCTTCGACCAATACTGCGGGATTTGATAATTTCCGCGTTGAGATCGCGCAGGTTGGGGCTGTGCCACTGCCTGCCGGAATGTTCCTTCTATTGACTACGCTGGTCGGCTTCGGCGTCGCGTCGCGGTGGAGCCGTCGCTTCTGATTTTAATCTGGCCCTGCTTGTTTCGGTGCAATTAGTTTGCGACGACGAGTGTCTGGCGAAGGCCGTGAGATTTACGCAATAACTGGTGGTGCGGCTTTTCACCCGACACTGGGTTCCTGTCGTGCGGGAACAAACACCCCAAGTGGCCTTCTGCGCTGTCTTTCACAGCAGACCTACAGTTGCCTTGCGAGCACGAAGTTTGAAGACTGATGGATCTTCGCCAGAAAAAGGTCAATAACGTCTCTGAAACCCAAATTTCATGAATTCGCAGAAAGCCGGATTGTTGGGCTCAAACCGTCGTTTGATGAACTCGCCATCGACACTGGCTCCTTCTCGGAAGTACACTATCGGTCCAAGGTAACTATGCCGCCAATTGCCATCGCAGCGCGGCAGATCAAAATCCAGAGCGCAAAGTTTTGGAATCTGATAGACTGGTCCACATGTTGCGCGCCCTTGCCATACTACTGTTGAGCACGGCGCCTGCGCTGGCCTGGGAGGTCAGACAGGGCCGGATTTGCGAGTTGGTCCACGATGGTGAGGACGCTTCGGTGCGTGTTACCTACGACCCCGCGCTCCCCGAATACGCCATCGCGATCACGCCGAAGCGGCCCTGGCAGCAGGGCTCGATCTTTGCGATGCGTTTTGACGGGCCGCGCGGCAACACAATCTCGACCGACCGGCACGCACTCTCGGGCGGCGGAGCAACCCTGACCGTCACGGATCGCGGCTTCGGCAATGTTCTGAACGGGCTCGAATTCAACCACACCGCCACGGCACTTCTTGGCGAGCGGACAGTTGTCGTTCCACTCGACGGTGCTGCTCCGGCCGTCCGCGAATTTCGCGCCTGTGCCTCTGGCCTGAACGTCTGAACAAGAAACGGTTTTTCAGCCTTTGATACCGAGCCCGCCGGGACCATGCCTGGTTTCTCAGGCGAGTTTCATCGTGAAAATTCCGGCCACAATGAGAAGGGCGGCAATGATGCGCTGAACACTCACCGCTTCACCCAGGAACCAGACCCCGACCACGAAGGCGCCGACGGCGCCTATTCCGGTCCAGATCATGTAGCTGGTTCCCAGCGGAAGCGTTCGCATGGAAAGCGACAGGAGGCCAAAAGAAGCCACCATCGCACCCAGCATGATGAGCGTCGGCACCAGTCGCGTGAAACCTTGCGATTCCTTCATCGCGAAAGCCCAGGCTATTTCAAGAATTCCGGCCAAGAAAAGGAAGATCCACGCCATGTCGGTTCTCCATCACGGGTCGTCCCGTTCAAGTGAATGACAATGGAGGTCGTCCCCCGGTCACCTAGGTGGGGAGGCGTTCGGTCGAAACAAATGAATTATTTGAAACCTTTGCCAAGAAGGCCCGGTTCCACCGGGCCACCTGGAACGGAAATATCTTTCTTCAGACCCGGTTGAGCAGTCTCGCCCGGATGGTGTTCGGCAGGGCCCGGATTTCTTCGAGGATACCGACCGGTTCCTCGACGGGGCTGTCCACATCCAGAACCACATAGCCGATGTCCTGATGCGACTGCATGAACTGGGCATGGATGTTGAGATCATGACGGGTGAAGAGGTCGTTGAGCGTCCGCATGGCGCCCGGAGCGTTGTGATGAACCTGGATGAAGCGGGTTGCATCCGTTCCCTTCGGTAGCTGTACCTGAGGAAATTCAATGGCGCCGATCGTTGAGCCTACGTCGGAATATTCCACCAGCCGTTTGGAGACTTCCTCACCGATCCGGGCCTGTGCCTCCTCGGTCGATCCGCCGACATGCGGCGTCAGAATGACGTTGTCGAGGCCGCGCAGGGGAGAAGTGAATTCATCCTTGTTGGACTTCGGCTCGACCGGAAATACGTCAATGGCAGCCCCTGCGAGGTGGCCTGACCTGAGCGCATCGGCGAGGGCCTCTATATCAATCACCTTGCCGCGGGCATTGTTGATGAGGAACGCGCCTTTTTTCATCCTGGCTATCTGCTCGGCCCGGAACATGTTTCTGGTCGCGGTTGTGTCGGGCACATGCAAGGAGACGACGTCAGACTCCGACAGCAGCATGTCCAGGCTGTCCGTCGGCAGTACATTGCCGTGCTGCAGCTTGTCGACCATGTCGAAATAGATCACGCGCATGCCCATGGCTTCGGCCAGATTCGAAAGCTGCGTGCCGATATTGCCGTAGCCGACGATCCCGAGCGTCTTGCCGCGGATCTCGTGGGACCCGGCAGCGCTTTTCAGCCAGCGGCCTTCATGGGCCGCGGAGGATTTGGTGAATACCCCGCGCATCAGCATGACGATTTCGGCAATCGTCAGTTCAGCAACCGAACGGGTGTTGGAAAATGGTGCGTTGAAGACCGGGATGCCGCGGTTCAAGGTGCCGTTCAGATCCACCTGGTTGGTTCCGACCGAAAAACAGCCGACAGCGACAAGGCTCTTGGCCGCATCCAGCACTTCTTCCGTAACCTGTGTGCGCGACCGGATACCGAGGATCTGAACGTCCTGCAGTTTTTCAATCAGGGCGTCCTTTTCAAGAGCGCCGGGCAGGACCTCCACGTTCGAGTAGCCCGCCCTTTCAAGGATATTTTGCGCGGTCGGGGAGATACCCTCAAGCAGGAGCCATCGGATTTGATTTTTCGGCCGGGACAGACCGTGGATCATGGGCTTGGAGCCTTTTCCTTGAATGAAATGAGTCTTCCGCGCCGGAAACAGCGCGGAACGCCGGTGTCGTATACGCGCTGATCCGTGTCGCGTCTAGGCCGCCAATCCAGGGGTGAGGTCATCGTCCAAATTTGCGTTTCAAATACAGGTTGAATGATTTTCGGTGCCAAAGTACACAAGTTGCGCTTTGTCCGCCGCAACACAGGTGTCCCGTGACCATGCTGAACTACGGAAGCGCCGCTTTCGACTACGAACCCTATCCGATCTGCTACATCATGGATGTGCTCGACGAGGACACCTACGGGCGGCTTGTCGAAACGTACCCGGATCGCGAGCTGTTCGAGTACAAACCGGAACTTGGGCACAAGTTTTCGCTTTCCGAAGTCAACAACCGACAAAATTACGAGAATTTCCTCGCTGGCAGCCCGGTGTGGAAAGCCTTTTACGATCATGTGAAATCTGCCGATTTCGTCGAAAAGGTTCTTGAGATGCTTGCCGCAAACAGGATTGATCTCGGTTTGCGGAGAATTCGGGTTCTTTCTGAAAAAACCGGCCACAAGGCCAGTCTTCTGAGCCGTATTCGCCGTCAGACGGAACTGAGTGCCAGGTTCGAATTCTCCATGATGCCCGCGGACGGCGGCCGGATATTGCCGCACACGGACGCGCCCAACAAGCTCATCACGCTGGTTGTCTCCATGATGAGGCCCGATGAATGGGACATGGCCTGGGGTGGCGGTACATCCGTCTGCCTGCCGACGGACAGAACCCTGGTCTTCAATCACCTCAACAAGTCAATGGCTTTTGAAGACGTGGACACGGTGAAAACATTTCCGTTCGAGCCGAACCAGTGTGTGCTTTTCGTCAAGACCTATAACTCGTGGCATCACGTTGCCCCGATGACCGGGCCAGGCGATGCACCGTTGCGAAAGACATTGACGATCAACATCGAGAGTTGCGTCTAAGCGGCAGGTCTGGACCGGAACCTTACCGGTCTTCCCGTGCCTCGAGGTCGGATTTGAGACTGGCCAGCATGGTGACCGCGTTTTCGGCGAATTCACCGATCCAGCGGTCATGAATATCCTTGATAGGAAGCGCATTGAGGTGGTTCCAGCGTTCGCGGCCCTTCCGCTGGACGATGATCAGGTCGGCCGCTTCAAGGACACGCATATGCTGCATGACCGTACAGCGGTCCAGTTCCGGAAACGCCTCGCACAGCGTTCCCGTCGTTTTCGGTGTGTTTTTCAGCAAATCCAGAATTTTCCGGCGGCGCCTGTCTGCCAACGCCTTGAAAATTTTGTCCGAATCATCATCGCTTGACATGTTATAATTTTATAACATTAAATGATTGCGAGCAAGTGGTCAAAGGTGAAACCAAGCCATGAGAGACGACGCGATGACGCTGGAACGAAGCTGCGCCGTGCCGGCTGACCGGGTTTGGGAAACCCTGATCAGGCCTGTGTTCTGGTGGGGGGACGATGTCGTGCTGGAGCCATTTGAGGGCGGCCGTTTTCATGAACCCTGGCGTGACAGGGGGGGGCAGCATCACACGCGTGGAAGGGTGGTAAAAATCGACCCTCCACGGCTGTTGCAATTGAGCTGGAAGGACGACGGCTGGTCATTCGAGACAGACGTTGCCGTCCGGTTGCTGGAAAACGGAAACGGCTGCCGGATCGTTCTCACACATCGGGGCTGGAACGGCGCACCGGAAAGTGACCGGGCGCGATTGGTAACGGCACATCTGGGCGGCTGGAAACATCACCTCGGCAGTCTGGCAAGCTGCGCTGAAACACGCCATCTGAATGAAACGGGTTCCGGTTAGTTGGAGGAAGAAATGACATTGTCATTCAAGATCGCCGGCAGAATTGACAGGCCGGTCTCGGAGGTGTTCGAGGCTGTCGTCAACCCGGACACCCTGTCAAACTATTTCACGACTGGCGGATCGGATGGGCGGCTTGAGCCTGGTGTGACGGTGAACTGGGCCTTTGCAGAATTTCCCGGAAGCTTTCCGGTCAAGATCGACCGGGTCGAAAAAGACAGTCTCATCGTCCTGAGATGGGCTGCGCAGGAGAGCGGTGAGGTCAGTTCCACGGGCGAGGCCCCGGAGCCGGTCGGCTACGACACCACGGTTACCATGACGTTCGAGCCACTGGACGGGGACCGGACGCTTGTGACCATCAGCGAGGAAGGCTGGCGCGATAATGCCGGAGGACTGGAGGCGTCATATGGCAATTGCGAAGGCTGGACGCAGATGTTGTGCTGCCTGAAAGCATTTGTCGAACACGGGATCAATCTACGCCAGGGGTTTTACAAATAGACAGGTTTGGCGATTGACGTGTTCAGTGGGTTTTCCGTCAAAATTGCGAATTCGCCCATACGAGCGCTCAGCTTTAAGAGTTTGAAAGTTGCATGGAAGCGAGGCGACTGGCGATTGCCTCGATGTCCGCATCGTCATAGCCGAGCCCAAGGTCTTCCTTCATGAAGGCCGCCAGATCCTCATAAGTACTGATCTGCCATTCGCGTTTTTTGCCGCTTCCGATGTGACGCGCCCGGCCGTCCAGAAAACTCAGGAAGCCGTCCTCTCTCAGCCGATAGAATTTCATGCTCGAAGAAAACGACTGTTTTGGCGATGCCGCGCAAAGGAAGTTGGAAGCCTCGATATCATCACGACGGACCTCGACCCGGTCGAAACCGTAGAGTGGAAACCAGCCGTCTTCGGTGCTCCGCTCCAGAACATGCTCGCCGGATACATCTTCAAAACGAACTCGGTAGATCTGATCACGAACAGGCTGCCCGGTTTCGGCAATCTTCACCGGTTCGGCGGGTGCCTGTCCGCCAAATCCGGTGTCGACCAGCCATTCGTCTCCGTCCAGCGTCACGACGAAGGCCAGGTGGGTTCTCGCACCGCCCTTTGCTTCGCCCATGCGCACACGGGCAAGGACCTGCCTAGCGTCGAAACGCAGCGCAACAAGGGCCTCACCCAGGAGCGAGTTCAGCTCGAAACAATATCCACCGCACCGGTTGAGAACCAGCTTCCGCCAGAGGCTTTCAGGATCAAGATCCGGCACGCGTCCCAGAAAGGGCAGAACATTTTCAAACGGAATTGCACCGATCTGCGCGGTCTGCAGTTGCCTCAAGCCGGCCAGATCCGGAGTGCATGTTTCAAGGCCGATCCGGCGAAGATAAACGTCAAGATCAAAAGGCATGGGACACTCCGGACAAAACAAAGAACCCGCCGCATGTAGGCGGCGGGTCCTGATTGTTAAAGGTCTGCAGGGTCTAAAGCCCCTCAGGACCGCGCTGGACCGCAGCAACGCCGGTTCTGGAAACTTCCACCAGCCCGAGCGGTTTCATGATGGCGATGAACTGTTCGATCTTGGAGGTGCGGCCGGTGATCTCAAAGACGAAATGATCTGTGGTCGCATCGATGACGGTCGCGCGGAAGGCGTCGCCGAGGCGGAGAGCTTCCAGGCGCTTGTCGCCATCACCGGCCACCTTGATGAGCGCGAGTTCCCGTTCCAGCGGCTTGTCCTGGTTGGCGCGGCGTGCGCGGACAGTGAGGTCCGTTACCCTGTGGACGGGGACGAGGCGGTCGAGCTGATGGCGGATCTGCTCGATGATCATCGGTGTTCCCGTGGTTACGATCGTGATGCGGGACAGATGTTTTTCGTGTTCGGTTTCAGACACGGTCAGGCTGTCGATATTGTAGCCGCGTCCGGAAAACAGACCGATCACACGGGCAAGGACGCCCGGTTCGTTGTCGACAAGAAGCGACAGGGTATGGGTTTCGATTTCGTTGCTGACTTCGGCCAGGAAATAGGCTGAAGGCGCATCCACATTCTGAGCGTTCATATTCCAATAGTCCTTTTTGCCCGGCCCTCAGACGAGGGATTTGCCTTCTGCGCTGATTGCCTTGGCAACCGCTTCGTCGTTGGCCTCATCCGGCAACAGCATTTCATTGTGAGCCTTGCCCGACGGGATCATCGGGAAACAGTTGGCAAGGTTGGCCACCCGGCAATCGAACAGCACCGGCTTGTCGACGGCGATCATTTCCTCGATCGCGCCATCGAGGTCGCCGGGCTTGTCGACACGCAGGCCGACACCGCCGTATGCATCTGCCAGTTTGACGAAATCGGGCAGGCTGTCGGTGTAGGAATGGGAGAGACGGTTGCCGTGGAGCAGCTGCTGCCACTGGCGGACCATGCCCATATACTGGTTGTTGAGGATGAACACCTTGACCGGCAGGCCGAACTGAACGGCTGTCGACATTTCCTGGATGTTCATCAGGATGGATGCGTCTCCGGCAATGTCGATGCACAGCGCATCGCGGTGAGCAGCCTGGGCACCGATGGCTGCCGGCAGGCCGTAGCCCATTGTGCCAAGGCCACCGGATGTCAGCCAGCGGTTCGGCTCCTCAAAGCCATAGAACTGCGCTGCCCACATCTGGTGCTGACCGACTTCGGTGGAAATGTAGGTCTTGCGATGCTTGGTCAGTTCATAAAGCCGCTGGATTGCGTATTGCGGCATGATGATGTCCTGGTTCGGCTTGTAAGCCAGCGAATTGCGCGCGCGCCAGGCGTCGATCTGCGCTTGCCAGCTTTTCGTCGCTGCATCCCCGGATTTCAGCGAGGAGGAGCGCCAGATGCGCACCAGGTCTTCCAGGACGTGACCGACATCGCCGATGATCGGCAGGTCGACATTGATCGTCTTGTTGATCGACGACGGGTCGATATCGATGTGGATCTTGCGGGAGTTCGGTGAGAACGCGTCCGTGCGACCGGTGATGCGGTCATCGAAACGCGCGCCGATACAGACCATCAGATCACAGTCATGCATGGCCATGTTGGCTTCATAGGTGCCGTGCATGCCCAGCATGCCGAGCCAGTTTTCGCCCGAAGCCGGATAGGCGCCGAGGCCCATCAGCGTCGAAGTGATCGGAAAACCGGTCAGCTGGACCAGTTCGCGCAACAGCTGGCAGGCCTGCGGGCCGGAATTGATGACGCCGCCACCGGTATAGAGTACCGGTCTCTTCGCAGCTGCCATCATTTCGGCGGCCTTGCGGATGGACGCCGCATCGCCCTTGACCTGCGGACGATAGCTCTTGTGCGCCGCAGCAGGGTTCGGTGTCGGGCCCTGATAGGTGCCGGTGGCGAACTGGACGTCTTTCGGAATGTCGACAACGACAGGGCCCGGGCGCCCGGAGGTCGCGACATAGAAGGCCTCATGCAGGACACGCGGCAGGTCGTCAACGTCCCGCACCAGCCAGTTGTGCTTGGTGCAGGGCCGGGTGATGCCGACAGTGTCGCATTCCTGGAAGGCATCGTTGCCGATGAGATGGGTGGGCACCTGGCCGGAGATGCAGACAAGGGGAATGGAGTCGAGCATTGCATCCGTCAGCGCCGTCACCATGTTGGTCGCGCCCGGGCCGGACGTAACGAGGGCAATGCCCGGCTTGCCGGTGGAGCGGGCATAGCCTTCGGCCGCATGGCCGGCGCCCTGTTCGTGGCGCACCAGGATATGCTCAAGTCCTTCCTGCTGAATGATCTCATCATAGATGGGAAGCACTGCACCGCCCGGGTAGCCGAAGATCGTATCAACTCCCTGGTCTTTCAGCGCCTGTATGACCATTTCGGCGCCGGTCATTTCCCGTGTCATTCTTCTTGTCCTTGCTTTACGCGGCCCGATTTGCGGGCCGTGGCTCGTCTGTGTCTGTTTTCGTCTTGCTGCCCTGCGGCAACGAAGACCCGGGGGAGGGAGGTGCTGTCAGGAGGCGGGTACAAAAAAAGGCCCCTTGGGGAGCCTTGGTCGCGCGCCATCCTGTCCGAACGGGGTTATCCCGCCGCGGAGGCGCGCTTTCCTACCACTACTAGAATGAGCGACATCGGCATGTCGTCCCGGTCCTTCGATACTGCAGGTCGTCAAAGACCTTCGCCGGATATGACTGAAAAGGCAATTCTTTTTCGAGACCGCCCCGTCAATCCGGTCATATCCGCCCGGTCTTGACGCGCTGCACACTAGTGAGGCGGTCCTGACCGGTCAACCCCAAATTTCGATTGTTGCGCGAAAGATGCGCAATGTTTTTGAAAATTTCCTTCAGCGACTGAAAGAACCCTGTTTCTTCCGAGGCGCCGTGTTTCTGCCGGAACATGCAAATTCCGCATGGCCGGAATGACGGAAAAATGTCACAATGGCTGTTGCAAGCCGCCGGAGTGCATTATATACGACGCTCATTCCGGCACGCCGACTTGTTGCGGCGCGGTCTTGATGGGTGTGTAGCTCAGTTGGCAGAGCAGCTGACTCTTAATCAGCGGGTCTGGGGTTCGAGCCCCCACTCACCCACCAAACTATCCTCTTGAAATCATTAGATGAATTGAAGCTTTGCGCAATTTGTGCGTCGTGAGCAAGGTGGGAACATTCGGGTGCTTCCGTCGGTTGCCCGACGTCGAACGCTTTGTTCTGTTGTTGTTTTGTGCCGATGTCACGCTTGGCTCAGGCGTTCGTGGCGTCGTCGATCAGGGAAAGCGTGTGACCGGTTTGCCGGAATGGTGATCCGCAGATGAAACCAACGACTGTTCCGGACAGGTGACAATTGACAGTTTATGACAGGTGGAATGCCGTCAGGTCATGGCTGCAAGCGTGTGGGCGACACCGCTGCTGATGTGGCGCTCCAGCATTGTCGTGGCTGCCTTCGTGTCGCGGGCGAGCGCTGCCTCGAACATGACGCGGTGTTCCTCGACAGCCTCTTCGCCGCGATATGTGAGCACAAGCATCTGGTAGCGCAAATACTTGTCATACATGATCGCATGCAGGGACAGCAGGTTCCGGTTGTTGCACGCCTCGATCATGGCGAGATGGAATTCCCAGTCATACCGCTTCCAGGCTTCCTTTTCGCTCTCATCCCCGCTGAGCATCTTCTGCTCCATCAGGTGCAGCTTGTGATGCGCGGCGACCAGATTGCCTTCCCAGTCCGTGTCGCCGTTTTCGATCGAGAGGGTCAGGGCGTGACATTCCAGGAGAACACGAAGATTGCCGATTTCGATGAGGTCTTCGCTGGAAACGGGTGTTACACGAAATCCGCGCTGTTCAGGTGCCTCGACAAAGCCTTCGCTTGCCAGCCGGCTGAGCGTTTCCCGCAAGGTCGAGGGGCTGGTTGCGTATCGCTGTTTCAGAGAATCGAGCTTGAGTTTCGCCCCCGGCCTGAGTTCACCGAAAATGATGTCCCGCTTGATTTTCTGGTAGGTGCTGGACCCAATGGTGGTTGGTGTTTTCTGCATCGTTTTAACCGGTAAAATCGGAATTATCCTGTATTTATCACAAGGAAAACAACTGCACAAATCGCAATAATATAAGTCAAAAATAAAAATATCAGATATTATTGCAATTGAGTGATGCTTTCCCTAACATCGCGGCCAGCTCGAACTGCCATCTGAAACAGGGCAGTGCGGACATCTTCGATTTTTCAAGGGAGCATATCGGTGAATTCTTCTCTCCGGCTTGCCATTTCCGGCCTGGGGCTGGTTGGCAAGCGTCACGCGGACGCAATAGTCCAGGTTCAGGGTGTCGAGCTTGCCGCCGCGGTCGATCCGCAGGAAAGCGGCCGGATGGCAGCCCGCGAGCGGGGTGTCGACTGCTTTGAAACCATTGATGCGCTTCTGGATTCGATCGAGGTTGACGGTGTTGTACTCGCAACCCCGACCCCGCTGCATGTTGACCAGGCGAGTGCCTGTGTTGAACGCGGTTGTCCGGTGCTCGTCGAAAAACCGATCGGGACCTCGTCGAGGGAAGCCCATGCGCTGGTTGCACTGGCCTTGCAGGAGGGGACACCGCTGCTCGTCGGACATCACAGACGTTACAATCCCCTGATCCAACGCGCCAAAGATGCGATCGAAGACGGGCTGATCGGTGACATAAGGGCGGTGCACGGTACCTGCTGGTTCTACAAACCCGATCAATATTTTGACGAAGCGCCGTGGCGGAAAAGATCCGGTGCCGGTCCGATTTCGGTCAATCTGGTTCATGACATCGACCTCCTTCGATACCTGTGCGGCGAGATCGTCGCCGTGCAGGCCATTTCCGCGGCCTCCGCCAGGGGTTTCGAAAATGAAGACGTTGCCAGCGCATTGCTGGAATTCGGCAATGGTGCCGTCGGGTCGTTCACGGTTTCCGACAGTATCGTCGCCCCCTGGAGCTGGGAATTCACGGCGCGGGAAAATCCGAAATACGCGCCCACGGCCGAGCACTGTTACAAGATTGGCGGGTCTGAAGGGTCCTTGTCGCTGCCTGACCTGCGAATTTGGTCGCACAACGACCGGCAGCGCGACTGGTGGACACCGATTTCCGCGACCTCCCTTGTGCGCGACGCATCCGATCCCCTGGTCAATCAGATCCGGCATTTCTGCGACGTCATAGCGGGCAGCGCCGAGCCGATTGTTTCCGGAGCCGAGGGGGTCAAGACGCTGCAGGTTATCGAGGCCATTCAGGTTTCGGCACAAACGTGCCGGCGTATCGAGATCCCGCCCTTTGAAGCCACCATTGCGCGAACGTTTGGCAACGATATTTCACAAAATATCAGATATTTTTAAAAAAATCTTGCATAAATCAAATAATCAGGCATCCTCCGCAGTCGAGGAATGCAGACATAATCTCAGGGAGGAAGAGATGATCGTGAATTTCACTCGCCGTACGGCACTCAAGGCTTTCGTTGCGGCCGGTGTTCTTGCCGGTGCAACTGCGGGCGCCTGGGCGGCCGACAAGGTCCAGCTGCGGCTTGCAACATCCGGATCAGAAACAGACCAGCGTTCTGTCGCCATGCGCGACGTCTTCGGACCCATGGTCGCAGAATTCGCCGACTATTCTCCGAGTTACAACGGGACGATCTTCGCACAGGGAACCGAGCTTGACGCGATCAGCCGGGGGAACCTGGAAATGTCGATCGCCTCGGCCCAGGAACTCGCGCAGTTCTTTCCCGAGTTTTCGATTTTCACCGCCGGATATGTGCATCAGGATGCCGATCATCAGGTCGCCGTCTTCAATGCTCCGCTCATGGATGCCTTCAAGAAAAAGGCTGAAGAGGAACTCGGTGTGAAGCTCCTGTCCGTCATGTATCTCGGCCGCAGGCAAGTCAACCTGCGCCAGAGCAAGGACGAACTGGAAGTCAAGACGCCTGCGGACCTTGCCGGTGTGAACCTGCGGATGCCGGGAACGGATGCCTGGCAGTTCCTGGGCAAGGCCCTTGGAGCCTCGCCGACACCCATGGCTTTTGCCGAGGTCTACACAGCCCTGTCGTCCGGCGCGGTCGACGGACAGGACAATCCGCTGCCAACGGTCGTGGATGCGAAATTCTACGAGGTAACCAACCAGATCATCCTGACGTCGCACCTGGTCGATCTCAATTACATCGCAATGAATGCGGAAGTGTTCAACGCATTGACCCCCGAACAGCAGGCGACGGTGCAAGCAGCCGCTGATGCAGCTGCAGAAGCAGGTCGCATGACCCAGCTTCAAAAGGAGCAGGAACTCGTCGCCTTCCTGGAAGAGCAGGGCATGGAAATCTACGAGCCGGATCAGGAGGCGTTCCGCAACCAGGTCCAGTCCATGTACCTGGAAAGCGAGTTTGCCGCCACGTGGCCGGAAGGCGTGCTGGAGCAGATCAACGCACTGGGCAAATAAACGAAAGACCGGCGCCGCGGGGGAACTATCATGAACAGCATTTCAAAATGGTTCATCCGCGGCGCAGAGGGCGCCGCCGCCTCCATGCTGGCGGCGATGTTCTTCACTTTTCTTCTGCAGATCTTTTCCCGATACGTCCTGGTCACACCGTTTGGCTGGACGCTGGAATTCTGCCTAATCCTCTGGGTCTGGATCGTCTTTTTCGGCAATGCGTTTCTTGTTCGTGAAAAAGACCATGTGACCTTCGACATCTTCTATCTCGCGGCCCCCCGGGGCGTGCAGAAGGTGCTTGCCCTGATTTCCGCAGCGGCGATCGTTGCGGGCATGGTCTGGTCGTTTCTGCCAACCTGGGACTACATCGACTGGATGAAAATCCGGAAGACGGCGACGGTCGAAAACCCGTTCACCGACAAGAAGATACCCTTGCGCACTGTGTTCTCGATCTACGCGGTTTTCATGATTGCCGTCATTGTCCGATACGCATGGCGCTTCATTGACATCCAGCGACACGGCCCCCCTGACGGTGAACATGAAATCCCCGGTCACGAGCATGAAGCGCCGTCCATCCAGCAGGGAGATGAAGCGGTATGAGCATGGAACTCGCTCTCTGTCTGCTGACCCTGTTCGGTCTTGCGGCCATCGGAACCCCAATCGGCTATTCCATCATTCTGGGTTCGCTGGTCTATCTCGGCGCTGCCGGACTGGACGTTGCGCTTGCGGGAGAAAAGATACTCCAGGGGCTCTACAACAGTTTCGTGCTGCTGGCCGTGCCGTTGTTCATCGCGGCAGCGAACATCATGAATGCGGGAACAATCTCCGAACGGCTTCTGAACTTTTGCGTTGCCGCAGTTGGCCGGTTCAAGGGCGGTCTCGGACATGTCAATGTTGTCGCATCCCTGATTTTTTCCGGAATGTCCGGTTCTGCCGTTGCCGACGCGGCAGGTATCGGCAAGATCATCATCGGCATGATGACGAAAGATGGCCGCTATTCGCGGGGTTACGCAGCCGCCATCACCGCCGCGTCCGCCACGATTGGCCCGATCATTCCGCCGTCGATCCCCATGGTGCTCTACGCGCTGGTGTCCAATGCCTCCATCGGCGCGCTGTTCCTGGCAGGTATTCTGCCCGGACTGGTCATGGGTGGCGTACTGATGGCGATGAACTACTACCTTGCGAAAAAGCGCGGCTTCGCCATCGAGGAGCCGGTCCCGTTGCGCGAGTTGCCGAGATACACCGCCAATGCGTTCCCCGCGCTGCTGATGCCCGTGATCCTGCTCGTCGGAATATACGGCGGTGTCACGACGCCGACAGAGGCGGCTGCCGTTGCCGCATTTTACGCGCTGCTACTGGCCGGCCTGTTCTACAGGGCTCTTTCCTGGCACGGTCTTTACAGGATCTTTGTTGAAAGCGCGCGCTCGTCAGCGGCCGTCGGTATTGTCATCGGTGGCGCCCTGATCCTGAACTTCGTGGTCATCTCCGAAAACATCCCCGCAATGATGTCTCAGTTCCTGCGGGGAGTTGATGTGCATCCACTGGTGTTCCTGATCGGTGTCAACATACTCGTTCTGCTGCTGGGATGTATTTTGGACGCGACAACGATCATCCTGGTGATCGTGCCGCTGTTCATCCCGACATGCAGGGATCTCGGCATTGATCTTGTGCATTTCGGTGTTCTTGTCGTGGTCAATTCCATGATCGGCCTGATCACGCCGCCCTATGGAATATTGCTTTTCGTGATCAACGCGGTGACGGGAATTCCGCTGCGCGAGATCATTTCAGAAGTCTGGGCGTTCCTGGGAGTTCTGATCGGCGCTCTGGTCCTGATGATCCTGTTTCCCGAAATCGTTCTGTTTCTTCCGAGGCTTCTTGGATACGGCGGCTGATGACACTTTGCATGGCGACAACATCGGTCCCGGGAGACTTGCCGGACAAACTTCGGGCGATTGCTTCTGCCGGTTTCAAGAGCGCGGAATTGCACGAACCCGATTTCACCGGGTTTTACGGCTCTGCGTCCGACATTCGCGCGATGGCACAGGAACTGGGACTTGAGATCGGGCTGCTACAACCGTTCCGGAATCTGGAAGGGCAGGAAAACCAGGCTGCTGAATTCGATCGTCTGGAGGCGAAATTCGATCTTATGGGAGCTCTGGGCACGGACCTTCTGCTGGTTGGATCCGCCAGGGTCATGAAGGATGGTGTCGAATTTTCAAGGATTGCGGATGACCTGGCCCGGGCAGCGGAGTTGGCTGCAAATCGTGACATTCGGCTTGCCTATCTGGCCTTGCCCTGGGCACAGCGGATCACGCACGACAGCGATGCGCGCAAAATCGTCGATGCTGTCGGGCAGTCGAATTTCGGTCTCGCGCTCAACAGTTACTTCTCCCTGGCGGGGGGGCGGCGACCTGCGGATTTGCGTGACCTCGACGGCGGAAAGATATTTCACGTCCAGCTGAGCGACGCGCCACGACTGGATACCGACATCAGGATGTTGAAGCGGCAATTCGGCATGTTGCCGGGTCTTGGACGGCTGAATTTGAACGGCTTTGTCAAGGTGCTCGCACGCGCTGGATATCAGGAAGCCTGGTCTATCGCACGTGTCGGAGAACAGGGGCAGGCAACGAGCGCCGAACAGCTCACCCGTGACGGATACAGAGCGCTTGTGTCCTTGCTGGATGAAGCCTTCGGGTCGGAGCCCGGTATTTCCTTGCCGGCTCCCGGTCTGCCGGCAAGAAGCCGGGTTCGCGGCATCGAGTTTATCGAATTCGCAGTCGATGAAACCACTCACAAGCAACTGGTGGCTGTTCTGGTATCGATGTGTTTCAGAATGGAGCGGCGGCATATCGCCAAGTCGGTCGAGCTGCTTCGTCAGGGGGCAATCAATATTGTCGTCAATTCCGACGAAAGCGGTTATGCGCGTTCTGCGTTTGCCAATCACGGCCCCTGTGTTTGCGACATGGGGATTCGGGTGGACGATTCAAAACTGGCGGTTGAACGTGCGACGGCGCTCGGAACGGAGCTCTATTCTCAACCGGTGGGGACGGGCGAACTGGACATTCCTGCCATTCGTGGCGTTGGCGGGTCGGTCGTTCACTTCATCGATGAAAGGTCCAACCTGCATCGCGTGTGGGACATCGAGTTCGAACCGGTCCAAAAAACAGCAGCCATCCCCCCGGCCGGACTCAGACGCATCGACCACGTTGCCCAGACGATGGCGGATGATGAAATGAGGAGTTGGCTTCTCTATTATGCGACGACGTTCGACATGCGGAAATCGGAGATCGTCAGCGTGGCGGATCCGTCGGGCATCATACATTCTCAGCCCGTTGAATCTCCGGAGGGAGAGTTGAGGCTGAATCTCAATGGTGCTGTCGGGCAGAAAACATTTGCAGCAACCTTCCTCGCGGATCGTATTGGAGCCGGCGTCCAGCACATCGCATTTCTGACGGACGACATATTCGAGACTTCCGCGACGCTTGACGGTCAGGATTTCGCAAGGCTCGAAGTGTCCGAGAATTACTATGAGGACCTGCGTGTCCGATATGCACTGGATCCGGAGCTGGTTGATAGAATGCGAGCCGGGAATATCCTCTATGAACGACTGGGAGACGCCGAGTATTTCCAGATTTACAGTCGGCCAATCTTCAACGGTTTCTTTTTCGAGATTGTCGAGAGACGGGCGGGTTACCAGGGATACGGAGCAACCAATGCGTCGATGCGGTTGGCGGCGCAACTGAAGTGTCAGCGCAAGGCATAAGTGCGCTTTGATGAAGACAGCATTGCAGCGGTGTATTTGTTGATTGAAGATGATTGTCATGTTGATCTGCAGGGCAGACGAAAACCGGAAATGAGAAGGAAGCGAAGCATGAGCACGGATGCGGATGCAATCCGGCACTGGTGGCGCACGTCCATCATAGAGATGGAGCCGGGCAAGATTGCCTTTCGCGGGACACCGATCGAGGAACTCATCGGGAACGTCAGCTTTCCGCAAATGATCTGGTTGATGGTGCGTGGCGGAACGCCAAGCGAGGCGGAGGCGCGCCTGTTCGAGGCGGCTCTCGTTGCTGGAGTCGATCATGGGCCCCAGGCGCCTTCGATCGCGGCCGCCCGGATGGCGTCGACATGTGGACTGGGCCTGAACAACGCAATTGCAACCGGCGTCAACATGTTGGGCGACGTTCATGGCGGTGCCGGCGAGCAATGCGCCGAACTTTATTATGACATTTCCAGGCGCCTTGATGAGGGAACAGTGCTTATCAATGCCGTCCAGGAAGGCCTCGACAACTGGCGGTCCGAATACGGAAAGATCGTCTCAGGCTTCGGGCATCGTTTTCACAAGCCGACAGATCCACGCGCACCTCGGTTGATGGCCTTGGTCCGGGCGGCGGCCAGCGAGGGAACCGTGTCAGGACGTTACGCTGATATCGGAGAAGCCGTTCAGGCAGAACTCGGACGTGCGCGTGGCACTCCGATCGCCATGAACATTGACGGTGCCACTGCCGTCATCTTCTGCGAACTCGGGTTTCCCTCTCCGCTGTCACGGGGGCTGTTCTGTCTGTCGCGATCCGTCGGCATTCTTGCCCATTCCTGGGAACAGATGAACCAGGGCGGCCGCAACAAGGGGCCGATGCCACCCCGTTTCCTTCCTGAATATGATCCTGGGGATCATTCTGAGTGAGCCTGTTCAGGGCTTTCGACTCGATCTGGCCACACGTAGTCAAATTGATGATACTTCACTGAAAAATATAATGAAATTTACCTGATCGCGTCACCGGTTTTGCCGGTCGGAATCTCCATGAGAGTGCGGCCGGTGCCACTTGATGCAGGTGAGGGAATGCTTGCCTGCCCGACGTCGCCGCTGGAAACTCGTTTGGCTCCACATCCGAGTTAATCAGACATTGTGGTCACTGGATCCGGTCAAAATCGGGAAAACCTGGCGGGTGAATAAAAATATTTGATAAATATAAAAATATCAGATATTTTTAAAAACGCAGGATAAATCTGCAAGCCGTACTACGGAGCCATTTCATGACCGCGAAAGTCCTGGCGATACAGGAAACGCCGCTTTATTCGCTCGCCCACCTGACGCTGATCAGCGCCACGGTTCCTGAGCTGATCTATATCGCGGCGCGGGCAGGATATGACGCCGTTTCACCGCGTTTGATCCCGATGCATGTTGACGGTGAATTCACACAGTCACCGGTCAACCGGGCACAGGTACAAGCCGCCAAGACGGCACTTTCAACTACGGGTCTGAAAGTCCTTGATATTGAGTTGGCGCGGATAACAGAAGATTGTGATCCGCGCAGCTTCGAGCGTGCCCTTGAACTTGGAGGGGAACTCGGTGCGAAACGCATGATCATGAGTGCCTGGACGCCGACCCGTGACGACAGGAATTTCCTGGTCGACGTTTATGGCGAAACCTGCGATCTGGCCGAACCGTACGGATTGACGGTGGATCTGGAATTTCCGTCCTTCTCCCGTTTGAGGACGCTCGATGAGGTGCTTGATATCGTCAGGGCCGCCGACAGGCCGAATGGCGGTATTCTTGTGGACACGCTTTATCTCCACCTGAGCCGCGTCGACATAGGTGAACTGCTCCACGTTCCGTCCGACCTTCTGCACTTCCTTCACATTTCCGATTGCCTGCCGGGTATTGCCGATACCAGGGAAGGAATGATCCAGCTTGCGCGCGATGCGCGGCTCTATCCGGGCGAAGGCTGGATCGATTTTGCCGGCATCATCGAACGAATGCCACCCGTCGACTTTTCCATAGAACTTCCAAACACGGCGCGCATCGCGGAACTCGGCTACGAGGAACACGCCCGCCGCTGTCTTCAACACGCCAAACAGAAATTCGGGGCCGTGCGGTCGCAACGCCGGGCCGCCGACCTCGTTCACCTGCAATTCAAAGAGGAAAGTTATGGGCAAAGAGCTCACTGAAGAAGACCGGGGCCTGGCCGCAGGCATGCTGGCACGCGCACGCGCGGCAATGGCCGAGATCGAACACTGGAGCCAGGAAGACCTGGACAGGCTGGCACAGGCGATCGGCTGGTATGCCGGCAATGAAAAAACCTTCACACAACTCGCGCAGCAGGGTGTTGACGAAAGCGGCATTGGCGATCGTGCTGGACGGCCTGGAAAACGTTTCAAGATCTATGGGGTTCTGAGGGATGCCCTGCGTCAGAAATCGACTGGCATCGTGGAGGTGGACGAAGCTCGTGGCCTGGTCAAGTACGCAAAGCCCGCTGGCGTAATCGCGTCGCTGATCCCGATGACCAATCCGGCGTTGACTCCTCCGGTCACGGGTATTTATGCCGCCAAGGCACGCAACGCCGTGATCTTCTCACCGCACCCGCGAAGCAGGCAGACAACCGCCCGGATGACGGACGTTCTGCGTTCCGCCTGCAAAGCTGTCGGCGCGCCGCAGGACCTGTTCCAGTGCATCACGCATCCGTCCATTCCGCTGACCCAACATTTGATGGAGATCTGTGACCTGACGCTCGCAACCGGTGGCAAGCCAATGGTCAAGGCGGCCTATTCCAGTGGCAAACCTGCATTCGGTGTGGGGGCGGGGAACTCTTCCATCGTGATTGACGAGACCGCCGATCTCGATATCGCGGCCCGCAACACAAGAATGTCCAAGACAAGCGATTTCGGGTCTGGATGCTCGGCGGACGGCAACATCATCATTCAGGCTTCCGTCTACGAAAAGATGGTCAAGGCGCTCGAAGCCGAAGGCGGCTACCTGTGCAGCGATGAAGAAAAGGCGCTGCTTGAAAAGGCAATGTGGGATGAAAAGGGAAACAGAACATTTCCCACCATTGCCTGCGGCCCGCAGCAGACCGCGGAAGTCGCCGGTTTCTCCATACCCGACGACCGGACGTTTCTGATGGTCGAGAACCAGGGCCAGATCGGTCCGCAACACAGGTTCTGCAAGGAAAAGCTCACGACGCTGATGGCGCTTTATCATTTCAGGACCTTCGACGATGCACTCGAAACGGTCAGCCGGATCTACGAGGTCGGGGGCAAGGGGCATTCCTGTGGCATTTACAGCCATGACGATGACCACATCGACCGGCTTGCGCGGCTTGCGCCGGTCAGCCGGATGATGGTGCGTCAGCCGCAGTCCAAAGCCAATGCCGGCAGTTTCACCAACGGCATGCCGATGACAAGTTCGTTGGGGTGCGGCATCTGGGGAGGCAATATCACCAACGAAAACGTCTCCTTGAAGCACATGATGAACTACACGTGGGTCAGTCGGCCGATCCCGGAAGACCGGCCTTCGGACGAAGAGCTCTTCGGTGAATTTTACGGTCGGGAGGTTGCGTGATGGATGCCCTCAGCATGCAACACAAAACCGTTGCGGAACACATCGTCGATTTTCTGGAACGCCGCAACGTCCGCCACGTATTCGGTTTGTGCGGGCACACCAATATTGCGGTTCTAGCAGCCTTGTCGGAAAGCCCGATCGATTTCGTGACGGTGCGCCATGAACAGATCGCCAGTCACGCTGCCGACGCGTATGCGCGGGTCACGGGAAAAGCGTCCGTTGTTCTGTCCCACCTGTCTCCAGGTCTGACGAACTGTGCCACGGGCGTTGCCAATGCGGCACTGGACTGCATTCCGATGGTTGTGATTGCCGGGGATATCCCGACCCACTACTACGGCAAGCACCCGCATCAGGAAGTCAACCTGCACGCCGATGCGGCGCAGTGGGAGATCTATCGGCCCTTTGTCAAACGTGCCTGGCGTGTGGACAGGGCAGATCTGATGGCTGAAATCCTGGAGAAAGCCTTTCATCTTGCGGAAAGCGGACAACCCGGACCGGTTCTGGTGAACGTCCCGATGGACATTTTCAGCGAGCGGATTTCCACTGAAAGCTTCGACAGGATCGCCTCCAACACGCGGGCTCTGGTGAAGCCCTCGATCGACGATGAAACCGCGCGAACAATCGTGAAGCGTCTGGCAGAGGCTGCAAACCCGGTGGCCTATGTCGGTGGCGGTGTCCTGCTCGCAGAAGCGAGCGAGGAACTGAGAGACTTCGTCGATCATATGGGGTTGCCGGTCGCCCATTCCCTGATGGGGAAGGGTGCCTTGCGCGACGATCATCCGCTCGTACTTGGCATGACGGGATTTTGGGGAACCAGCCTGGTCAATCAGTCCTGCCTGGAAGCGGACTACATCTTTGCGGTGGGAACACGCTTCAAGGAAGCCGACTGTTCCAGCTGGTATCCCGGTTACACGTTCAACATTCCCGGCACGAAGGTCATTCACATCGACATTGAACCCTCCGAGATCGGTCGCAATTACCCGACGGAGATCGGTGTTGTCGCCGACGCGAAGTCTGCTCTGCGCGTGTTGAGCCGCGTTGCGAAGGAAATGTATCCCGACGGGTTTGAACGACCCGAACTCGTTCGGAAAATCAACGAATCCAGAAAGGACTTCAAGGCATCCAATCGGGAGATGGCAACCTCTGCTGACTTTCCGATGATGCCGGAGCGCATTCTGGCCGACACACGCAACGCCCTGCCGGACGATGCGATCATCACGACGGATGTGGGCTGGAACAAGAATGGTGTCGGCCAGCAGTTCGACATTCTGACACCCGGGTCCGTCCTGACACCCGGTGGCTTTGCGACGATGGGTTTCGGGCCTCCGGGCGCAATCGGCGCCAAGTTGGCCGCCCCCGATCGTGTCGTTATCAGCCTTGTAGGAGATGGCGGCTTTGGCCAGAATCCATCCATGCTGGCGACGGCGGTTGAACTGGATCTCGGGATCATCTGGCTGGTGATGAACAACAATGCCTTCGGCACCATCGCCGGACTGCAAAAGGCACATTACGGGTTGACCTATGGCACGACTTTCCCGGGATCCGCGGCCGTTCCCGAACATGGACCGGACTACGCCCGGATTGCGCGCGCCTACGGGGCGACAGGCATCAGGATCGACAGCGCCGACGCGCTGTTACCGGCAATCCGGGAAGCGATTGCAAACGGCAAACCGACAGTTCTGGACGTTCCTATGATCAACAACCCGACCCCGACCACAGGTCATTGGAACATCCTGGACATTTATTCTCCGGACAAGAACGTTTCACACGTCTCGACCTAGAGAACAAAATTCCGCTTCATATGCTTTCGGATAGATGTCGAATATTGGGCGGACAGGGCCCGTCGGCATCAGGGCATTTACACCGAGCCTGAATTGGTCACATAAACCGAACTCTGATCTGCTTACATCCGGCAACCCAATACAAGATCAAGCCGAAAACGGGATCTTGCAGGATGAGCAAATCTTGGGAAAGCGGAACAGGCGGCAAATACGGGCCGGGGTGCCAGCTAATCCGGAATTGGTTCGAGTTCGATGGCGCGCGCTATACGTGCCTGTGTTTCGGACCTGAAAGCATCTGAGATTTCAGCACAGTCTTCGACGTGCCGGCCATAGGAGAGGACAAGTTCCGCATTGCCGTCTTCCGACGCAATGAGGTGTTGCATCAGCAAGAAAGGCAGCTGAAGTTCGAACCCCTGATCCCTCGTGAACAATGCTTCGCGATTGCCGGCAAGGGAAGCTTCTGCCTCCTTGGGGAGACATTGTTCGCGCAGACCGACCGTGACGCCGTTGATCTCGCCGGCTGGAAGGTGATCGTAATTCAACATGCCGCTGGCATCTTCCAGCGTCTCGGCATGAATCAGGATGATGTCGGGTCCGTTCGAAAAGGCTGAAAAAGACACCCGGAACATGTGCCCGTTGCTTTCCTGGCGATGGTGCAGTTCTCCCAATGACCGAAAGGGTTCACTGATCTTGATCTTGTAAGCAGCTTCATGCGTCGTCGTAACCGTGTTCGACAGCCGGTCAATGTAGTCAAACTCCTCTGCAGCCGATTGATTGGCAAACAGAAGCACAGCGACAACCGTCAGTGTCCTCAGCAACATGATCCGGTCTCCGTGAAGCAACCCTGAATGTCTCATTGGCGGGTCACAGCGTAACCCGCTTCGGAGCAGGCAACCGACCGGCGGTGCCCGCAAACGAAACCATCGGCGTGAATATCTGCGTCTGTCGTGTCGGCAGCAGGTTCCGTCCTGGAGCGGCTTTGGACATCATTGCGTGAACAAGGGCTTAAAGTCCATATTGCATGACCCATGTTACGCCGTGAATTGTCAGGATCCGCAGTTCAGCCTGGAGTTTTGCCGCCATCTTGGAGATCAAACTTCTCGCCACCCAGATAGACCTCTTCTATCTCAAGATCGTCTGACAAGAGCAACACGTCAGCGGTCTTGCCGACCTCAAGACTTCCGTGATCTGCAGAAATACCCGCAAGTTCCGCCGGAGTCAGGCTCGCCATCCTTATTGTCGTATGGAGGGGGGCGCTGGTGGCACTGGCCATTGTTCTTACCATGTGATCCATCCCATGCATGGAACTTGCGAGCCCGCCGTTTGGGTCGCTGACCGTATTCCCGTCACTGATAACGATACTTCCTGACCCTTGCGGGCCAAACCGGTATTCACCCGGCGGGCAATCAAGCGCTCGATTGGCGTCGGTCACCAGACAAAGTCGATATTGACCGATCATGTCATAGGCAAATTTCAGAAGTTCGTCGGAGAGATGATATCCGTCCGCGATGACTTCCGTGCTCATGTCCTCGTTGTGCAGGACGTATTGCTCCATGCCTGCGCGCATCGGCGTACCAAATCGGGCTCTCAAAGAGGATACTGAACTCATGGCGCACCAAAAGTGATCGACGTGGCGGACACCTTCGGCAAAACCGCGTTCGAGTTCTCCCCAGTGCGCATTGGAATGCCCGCACGTAATGAAACAGCCGAACCTTTGGGCAAACCTGTAAAAGTCCAAAGCACCTGGCAATTCTGCCGCACAGGTTGCGATCCGCACGATGCTCTTTCTGAGAAAGTACTCATACTCCTCGCGGACAGGGTCACGTCGACCTTCGACCGGATGCACGCCGACCTTGTCTTCAGCAAAATATGGACCGTAGAAATGAACACCGGCGATCCGCGCACCATCGCTGGATCGCCAGGAATTTTGTACCGCCTGACATGCGGAAGTCATTGCATCCAGCTCTTGTCTGGTCCCTGTCGTTGTGGTTGGAAACAGGGTCGTTGTTCCATGGCGTGCATGACACCTGTTGCTGGTCAACACGGCATCGCTGTCACCGTCCATGTAGTCTGCGTTTGCACCGCCGTGAACGTGGATATCGACATACCCCGGAGATATGTATTTCCCCTCTATCGATTCAACGTTCCTGAACGGGTTTTCGACGCCGACATGGGTGATCCGACCATTTCTGCATGCAACGTGACCGCCTTCCAGAATTCGATCAGGAAGGACGAGGTCCCCCTTGAAAACCAAAACATCACTCAAGTGTATGCCTCCATTTTGCGTTTGAATATGCATTGCGTATTTATGCCGATTCGTGCATAAAAACGCAATAAACGTGAGGATTTGTCGATGCAATCACCTGCTAGTCCGGATGAACGGCGGCGTTACATCCTGAAATCACTACAGGAATCAGGCCGGTTGACGACCACCCAGCTGGCCGTTCGCTTCGACATTTCGGAAGACTCGGCCCGGCGCGATTTCAGGGAGTTGGCAGCTGAGGGGCTCATTCAACGTGTTCATGGAGCAGCTCTGCCGGTCTCTTCAGCGTCGCAGCCATTCAATTCCCGCTACAAGATATCCGCAGGCACCAAGGCGCGGCTTGCCAGGTTGGCCGCGGCTCACGTTCTTGAAGGACAGGTCGTTCTATTTGACGGGGGAACCACCAACCTTGCGATTGCCACGCAAATTCCAAAGACATTGGCATTTTCAGCGATCACCAACAGTCCTCGGATTGCGGCGTCGCTGAGTGAAAATCCGAATGTCGAGATCATTCTGCTCGGTGGAGTGTTTGACCCACGCAGCCAGATGACGACGGGTGCCGCCGTTCTGGATGCCGTCCAGCGTCTTCATGCCGATATCTGTTTTACCGGTGTGCACGGGATTGATGCAGAACTGGGGCTGACGACGCCCTACTACGATGAGGCTCTTTTCAAAGCAGCAATGATTGCGGCGGGACAAAAGGTCATAGCAGTTGCAACAAAGGACAAAATTGGGTTCCGGGCCGCCCATCACATCAGCGACTTGGCTTCTCTGAACCTGCTGGTCGCGGAAGGGCACGACGAGATCATGCAGCAAATTTCATTGATAAAAAAAACCGGGCCAGACCTGGAGCTCGGATGACCACTGAAAGCAGGCACCTGCATGATGTTTGTTGCAGCGAACACTGATCGAGAGACCGCCCTCCTGCTCTCAAGCGCTGACCTTGTACTTTCCCGTCTCTTCAGATCCATGTTGGGGTGATGACGGAAAGCAGTTCCTGATTATCGAATTCACGCAGGCAATCCGCCCGCTTCAACCGATACAACGATTGGCAAAAGGCGACGGGACCCCCGTAAGTGACCCTTGCACACCCTGCAGACGCCAGAATGTCTGGTGATGTCCCCGGTCACCCGGGAAGCGCTACATTTGTGTTTGTGAGCGCGGGAGCGCTTGCAATGCCCAGCAATGTCGCTTTCTGGTGCATTTTCCGGACTTGGCCTCGGATCAGGGTGAAGTCTGTCTTGATAACGTTGTTGTGCGCATCGACTTCACTGATTGTCGGCATCATCAGGTTCTTGCTACCCACGATCTGCCCAAAATGTGGGTCGATCGGTACGACCATGAAACCGGGCCCTAATGTCGGCAGGTTGATCGCTTCGGGATGGTCCAGACCAAGGGCGTGACCGACTTCGTGAGCCAGGACTTCGCCTGCTGCGAAAGCGCGACGGTACTTGGTTGGATCTCTGATCAGGATGGTTGGCGACGTGCCGCTCGTAACACCGTATGCTACCAGTTTTTTGTTCTGTGCCTCCTCCTTGTAGGTCAGAATGTTATTGACGAAAAATACGTTTATGTCCGCGGTGGGATCCCGGTAGGTGTCGAGGTAGTCCCACTCGTCGGCATCGTCTTCTTTCTTTTCCCTGGCTTCGATGTAGTTGACTGCTTTGCCGAAGATATGATCGACATGGCTGATGTCATGTGCGTGGAGATGAATGTTCGCGTGACCAAAGAGTATGCGGTTCGCAGTTTCCAGACTCGCTGCAACGTCAGCCGCTGACCGTACCGAGCCCCCATGCTCGTCCTGTACGAGGTGGAATGTAACCTTGACGGAAAAGTCGCGAACGATGTCGACGAGGAGTTGCGCCTTGACCTGACCGCTGCCGTCTCGTGCAACGATCCGTCGGTCCTTGAGGCCGACGAGTCCTGGCTGACCGGACAGGAGAAACAGCCGGCTTTTGGTGATCGCCCTTGGCCGGATCTCCGTTACGGTGACGGCAGGGTCCAAGGATGTAACCGTGAGGTCCTGCCCGCCGAGGAGTTGAACGATGCGATTTCCGTTCGCGGGCACCATCTGCCAGGGCGGCTCGCTCCTTCCATCAAAACCGTTGAGCGCTCTGCCGGCAACAAAGCGCGGCCGGTGACCGTCCGTCGTAGGTGTCTTAGGGCGGGTCGGTGTGGGAAACGGGTGGACCGGTACCACACGTTTGGGAGCGGGTCTTTGGGGATCCGGGTTCACCGGTGTGGGAACCTTCGGGTGCGGGCCATTCGGCCTGGGTGCCGGGTCGTCGAGGAGTGCCCCACCGAGCTCTGAATTGAGGCGCCCGATGGTTTCCTTTCCTGCGTCACCGTCGACTGCCAGGCCGTGTCTTGATTGAAAATGCCGGGTAACCGCGTCGGTCTCTTTGCCGAAAATCCCGTCCTGTGCACCGTCTGCCCCGGTTGAACCAGGCATCGCGTGGCCGAGTGCTACATATGCGCCTTGGAGCAACGCGACACCGGCACCCCGTTCACCCCTGGTGATCGGAGAGGAATTGCACGCCGCGTTCCTTAGTCGAATAATCCCTTGCGAATACATGGCTTAATAAGCCTTTCTCATTCATCAAGTTAAGAACAAACGCGTCAGTAAACCTATTTTTTTGCTGTTTTCCCGGCGCTCTTCCACATTTTATGGATTTGGGTCTTGCGCAGATATGACGTCTTGGTCTGACCGATATCCGCCATGATCGTTCCATCTTTGTGTTTGAGGCCGAGGGCATGGCCGGCTTCGTGCATAAGCGTCCATTTGCCGACCTTCTTGTTGACGCTGTCGGTAATGTAGTCGTCCTCGATGAGGATGCGGCCCTGGCCGAAGTGAAGGCCCGTATGAACATCGCCCCTCGCGGCATTTTCCGCATTCATCTCGTATTCCCAAACGCAGAAAACATTGAGATCGGCAGTGTTTCGGCAACCTTGAAAGATCAGATAGACGTCTTGCGTCTCGTATCTTTTCTGCATGTCTCGCACGAGAATGACTTCGCCAAGATCGGCATCAACCTTGTATTCCGGATATGTGTACTGCTTTTTGAGGTGGATGTTGCACTGTTGGGCGAGCAGTTGACTGGTGTCGTTCACGAGCTTGGCCAGCTCACTGACAGGGCGTGACGTTTTGCGGACCTTGTCGCTCACCATGTAAAAGTCGACCGTCAACACATATGGCTTTGTGGTTTCAGCTTCCATTCGAGCAACCGTCAGAGAACCGGTGCGTGCCTCGATCATGGCGCGAGCGCCGTCGACTTCACCGGTGAGGAGGAACCGGCGACATTCATCTTTGAAACTGATCGGAAGTTCGTGGACTTTTATGAGGTCGTTGTTGCTTGTCACGGTGAGACCTTCGCCGTTGAAAAGCTTCACGATCGCACCGCCACCTCCAGAGCTCAGCGGTTTGCTGGATGTCGGTACCATTTGCCAGGGTGGCGTCGCCGTTTTGTCGAAGCCGGTTGCGATGTTCCCTTCTGCGAAATGTGTCCGCTTGCTGGGCCGGACGGAGGGTCTCGGAGACCTGGGAACCGTTGGTCCACCTGGTAAGATACCCCCGGGATTCACCGGAACAACGGGTGCGTTCGGGTTTGGGGAGACCGGTCTATTGCCCGGGTCGGTACCGCCCAGCAATTTGGACATGGCGCCCAATGTGTTCTGGCCGACGATGCCGTCGACAGAAATCCCTTGCCCAATCTGAAAGTGACGCGTGACCGAGTAGGTTTCCTTGCCGAATATTCCGTCTGCGGAACCGTCAGAGCGGATGGAACCCGGCATCGGATAACCGGCCTCCACATACGCTTTTTGAAGTATGGCCACTGCCTGCCCGCGCTCGCCTTTGAACATGGGGGGAGCGTTCCGCGCAGCGCTTTGGAGCCTCGGATTTTCGTTGATGCTTAGGGGTTCGCTGGTCATTGCAATGCCTGTTCAAATACAAAGTCGTGAAAATACAGGTCGCGCAAAATCTACAGTTCAAAGCATACGCTAATCGCATAGCGGGAAAGTGATGCAGGTCACGCATCAGCGGTTTATGGTCCGTTGACGTCTACTACTGCTGGCAGTTCTTGGTCCCGAACAGGGATGTTTTCATGCAAGGTCCGCATCATCCGCGACGCCGCCATCCAGTTGCCAGGCGGCGAACGCAACCGTCCCGGTCTCCAGAACCTTACGCGATTGCCGCATCAAGCAGGTCTGTTGCCAAGGGCGGTCGATGGGGCGAGGGGCCGTCCTTGCTTTCCTGACACGGGGTCCCGATGCCAACGCGCCAGAGACCGGACGGTCCGCAATATCCGTCCGGATTCCAGGTCACTGCCTGTCTCAAGCGACACAATGATTGGCAACACCTATTTTCCTGAACAGATGAGGTTTGGCGACAGCGCTGGGGGGATAGTCGGCAATTCGGCGTTGAAACTCCGGATTGGTGAATGCATTTCGGAAACTTTCGACATCCTGCCAGATCGCGTAGTTGATAAAGGTCGTGCTGCCGGCGATGCCCTGATGCATCTGGGTTGAGATGTATCCCGGTTGAGCCTTCATGAAATCAGCATCATGAGACCATGCCGCGACGAGGGCTTCCTCATCTCCCGCGTCCACCGTAAAGACATTGATCAAAACGATCGGACCGTCCTCCGCTTTCATCTGATCTGCCAGTGATACGACCCGGTCGAGTTCTTCAAAATTTGCCATCGGCGTTTCCTTTCATCAATTTGAATAGCTAGCTATATACTATTGCATAGTGAGCTATTCAAGTGTCTGGCGAGAGATTTCTGCTTTCGGCAAAAATGCGCGGAAAGGCAATGCAACTCTGGAGAAATCCGCTATCCCAACGCAGCGGTTGTCAAGATAGGCAAATCAAGGTTGTTCAGTCCTTGTGAAAGGTGCGAATGACCCGCTGCATGGTGTCGATGAACTGTTTCCGTTCATCAGGAGACAGGTCGGAGAGCGCCATCTCGTTGACCGTTGAGGCAGCTCTATATGCGTCATCCCGAATGGAGTTTGCCTTTGGCGTCAGCCAGATGATCTTTGCGCGTCCATCGGTTGGATGGTCCTTTCGCAGGATAAGGCCGTCCCTTTCCATCCGGTTGAGTGTGTTGGCCATGGTTGCCTGTTCAATATCAAGCTTTTCGACCAACTCTTTTTGAGTCTGACCGTCCTTTTGCCATAGGGCCAGGAGTGCGGGAAACTGCCCGGGAACAATGCCGAAGGGTTCGATACGCTTTCGCAGGCCTTCGAAGAACAGACGGGCCACGTGGTTGATGAGATACCCGGCTGAAGTGTTGTGATCAAATTCCATAGGACGTTTTAGATTTGCATTGCCTGGAGCGCAACAATATATAGTAAGCTATATAAATCTGAATACCCCTCGATATTCCAAACCCTGCATTGAAAGGCAGTCTGATGAAAACCCGCATTCATGCCGCCGCTGGCGGCCTCGGCTTCCTCATGGTCCTGATATTTTGGACTTCGACCGTGATCTCGGAAACTTTCGCGACAGGCGCAGATGTAGCCGGGGTCAAGTCCGCCATCCTGATGGGCATGTTCATTTTGATACCGGCACTGATCGTTGCAGGTGGCTCGGGCATGGCGATGGGCGCTACCAGAACGGATCCACTCACCATGGCCAAGAAAAGGCGCATGCCTGTCATCGCAGGGAACGGGCTTTTGATCCTGGTTCCATGCGCCTTCTTTCTGGAAGGCAGAGCGTCAGCCGGCCAGTTCGACACCGTGTTCTATGCGGTTCAGGCCGTTGAACTCTTTGCAGGCGCATTGAACCTGACCCTTATGGGTCTGAACATACGTGATGGCTTGCGCATGACCGGCAGATTGAGCAAGCGCTGAGTCCTGCCTCCCGTCTCGCTCTTTAGGACACTGGCGCTCGGGCAATCTCTGGATAATAATGGTACCGATCGCGAGCGAACCTTGATGCCTGCAAGTTTGAAATGTTTGCCGGCCGATAAACTGACACCGGGAGGAACACTATGTGTCAGATTTTTGCGGGACAGGATCCCGAACGGTATGCCAGCCAGACCCGCAGCATGCGCCTGAACGGACAAAGTACCAGCATACGGCTGGAAAACACGTTTTGGGAGATCATTGACGAGATCGCCCGACGCGACAACGTCTCGACGCCGACGTTCATTTCCACGCTGCATTCGGAGGTTCTTCAGCTGCGTGGAGAACCAACCAATTTTACTTCCCTTTTGCGCTGTGCCTGCCTGAAATTCATCGAGCTCAATCCCGGAATTCCCATGCACGACATGTCGTCCAGAACCTTTGAAGAGACTGAGCCGGAGAATAAATTCTCGGTGGTATAGGTATACCACCTTACCCGGGCTTGTGCCTTCTAGCCTTTCTCGCAGTCACAGCAGCGGGAGGATGGTCTTTTGGCCAAGGCAATACATTCGATGATCCGCGTCCTGAACGAAGCGCGTTCACTGACCTTCTACGAGAAGGCTTTTGGTCTGGGCGTCAAGGATCGGCTGGATTTTCCGGAGTTCACTCTCGTCTACCTGAGCAACCCGGAAAGTGATTTCGAACTCGAGCTGACCGTGAACAAGGGGCAATCTGCTCCTTACGAGCTCGGTAATGGATATGGTCATTTGGCCGTGTCTGTAACAGATCTTGCCGCTGAACATGCGCGTTTCGAGGCGGAAGGTCTCAATCCCAGAAAACTCGTCGAATTTGCGCCGGCCGGAGAGCTGGTCGCACGATTTTTCTTTGTTGCGGACCCGGACGGATACCAGATCGAGGTTCTCGAGCGGGGTGGCCGTTTCAAATAATCACTTGAGGGAGGAGAGGAAATGAACAAGGCAGACGGCCCGAAGGGCCTTAGCCGCAGGCAATTGCTGTTGCGGGCCAGCGTGGCGGGTGCATCGTTCGTGATCGGATCCGGTTTCATTGCTGCCCGGGATGCGGCCTGGGCCACAGAGGTTAGCAACCTGAAGCCGGAAACATTTGCGACTCTTGTGCAAATGGCACGCGATATCTATCCGCACGACCGCATCGCGGACGAGTTTTATGTGATCGCGGTTCAAGGCTATGACAATTCGGATCATTCCGATGAAATCGAGGCTGGCATCGCTGTCCTGGACGCCGCCGCACGCGGCAGGGGCCATGCCGGATATCTTGACACGGGCTGGGAACGCGACCGGGTGGATATCCTGCGCAACATGGAGGAAAGCGACTTTTTCCAGAAAATCCGCGGTGGCCTGGTAACAGGCCTCTACAACCAGAAAGCGGTTTGGCCGATCTTTGGATATGAAGGCGAGAGCTACTCCAAGGGCGGTTATGTTGACCGTGGATTCAACGACATCAACTGGCTTTGAGCCATAGGGGAGGAAAGAACTATGGCTGCACCTTTTGATCTCAACGACGACACTGTCGTTGTCGTAATCGGTACCGGCGCCGGTGGCGGCGTTCTTGCCAACGAACTTGCGCAGAAAGGCGTCAGTGTTGTCGCCCTGGAAGCCGGCGGACGTTATCTTCCCGAGGACTACGTCAATGACGAGTGGGAGAGTTTCGGACAGCTTGCGTGGGTCGATCCGAGGACCACGAGCGGTGACTGGCGTGTTTCGAAGGACTTTTCCGGCTTGCCCGCCTGGATCGTCAAGGCGGTGGGGGGCACGACCACGCACTGGGCGGGCGCTTCGCTGCGGTTCCAGCCGCATGAATGGAAAGGCGCGACAACATACGGCAACGTGCAGGGAGCAAACCTGCTCGACTGGCCGATCGGCGCGGAAGAAATGGAGCCGTGGTACGCCAAGGCCGAAGACAAGCTGGGGGTCACCCGCACAAACGGCCGTCCGGGTCTGCCTGGCAACAACAACTATCTGGTCTTCGAAAAAGGCGCCCGGGAACTCGGGTACAAGGACGTCCATACAGGACGCATGGCAATCAATGCCGAAGACTACGATGACCGCCTGCCATGTCAGCAGACCGGCTTTTGTTTCCAGGGCTGCAAATGGGGCGCGAAATGGTCGGCTGCCTATACTGACATTCCGCGTGGCGAAGCGACCGGCAACCTGGAAGTCCGAGAGCGCGCCCATGTCGCCCGAATTCTGCACAACAACGACGGCAAGGTGACCGGTGTCGAATATTTCGACAAGGACGGTAACCTCCACATGCAGAAAGCTCGCATCGTGTGTGTTGCCGGAAATTCGTTCGAGTCGCCGCGTATGCTTTTGAACTCGGCGTCTTCAATGTTTCCAGACGGTCTGGCGAATTCGTCGGGACAGGTTGGCCGGAACTACATGCGTCACATGACAGGGTCCGTATACGCCGTCTTCGACAAGCCGGTCAGGATGTGGCGCGGCACGACGATGGCCGGGATCATACAGGATGAGTCGCGTCACGATCCGTCCCGTGGTTTCGTCGGCGGCTACGAGATGGAAACCCTTGCACTCGGTGTTCCGTTCATGGCTGCATTCCTTGACCCGGGCGCCTGGGGACGTGAATTCACTTCCGCACTCGACCAGTACGAAAACATGGCCGGCATGTGGCTCGTCGGCGAGGACATGCCCCAGGAAACCAACCGCGTGACGCTCAATCACGACGTCAAGGACCAATGGGGTCTGCCGGTCGCAAACGTCCACTTCAGCGACCATCCCAACGATATCGCCATGCGTAACCACGCCTACAAACAAGGGCAGGCAGTTTATGAGGCTGTCGGTGCTACACGTACGTTCCCGACACCGCCATACCCGTCGACCCACAATCTCGGCACCAACCGGATGTCGGAAAACCCGCGTGACGGTGTGGTCAACAGGTGGGGGCAGACGCACGATATCACGAACCTGTTCATATCCGACGGGTCCCAGTTCACGACAGGTGCGGCTGAGAACCCGACGCTCACCATCGTCGCTCTCGCGATCCGTCAGGCGGATCACATTGCCAGCGAGATGAGCGCCGGTACTCTCTGACAGGTGAACGCACGAGTTGAAAGCGGAGGCCCAATGGCCTCCGCCTTCTTTTTCAAGATGACCGATTGCGAGCAATGACATCGTCGTTGTTTGTGCCGGCCATTCTTTCTGCTCTTGATGCCTGAACGAACCAGCACACCCAAGACGAGATCCGCGCATGTTGCCAGTCAAGCGTTCAGGAGTTCGGCGATGTTGGTGTCGAGTTGCGCGGTGAAGCCCGCGTCGTTGCCTGGATTGGCGGCGCAGTGGCCGAATTCGGACAGGACCGGCCTGAATTTCGCACCCGGAATGTGCTGCGCCTCATATGCGTTGTCTTCGGGTGGAAAATAGAGGTCCTGCGCGCAGGGCATCAGGATGGTCCGGGCCCGGATCGAGGCGAGGGCTTTTTCAAGGTTGCCTTCAAATTCCGGTCCGGCGCTGACATCACCTGCCTGCCAGGTTGCGATCTTGGCCAGCAGGTCATTGGCGTCCCAGTTGCACGCATGATCTTCAGCCCAGTCGTCCAGAAGGTCTGCAATGCTCTCGTAACCGAGGTCCCTGTACCGGCCATTGCGGTAAAATGACTGGGAAAATGCCCAGCCGGCATATGCGCGCCCGAATGCCTTGAGGCCTTCGACCGGTTGCGTGCCGTAGTCTCCATTGTTCCACTGGGTATCGGCACAGAGCGCGGCTTTCACGCCCTCCAGAAAGACAAAATTGTGTGGCGAGGTTCTTGCCGAGGCGCAGAACGGCAGGATTGCCAGAACCAGGTCGGGATGCTGAACCGCCCAGTGATAGGCCTGGCATCCGGCCATGGACCAGCCGAGAACCAGGGCGACCTTTTTGACACCAAGATGCCCGGTCAGCAGCCTGTGTTGCGCGGCAATGTTGTCTTGAAACGCAATCGCCGGGAAGTTGCCGGCCTCTTGCCTGCCTGACGCAGTGCTGGGGGAGGATGACAGCCCGCCACCGAACAGGTTGATCGAAACAATGAAATGGCGCGCCGGATCCAGGGCTCTGCCCGGGCCGAAAAAACCTTCGTTCCTGCTGTGGCTCCCGGTAAAGAATGTCGGCATGACAACGACGTTGCCGCCGTCCCTTGCCAGGGTTCCATAGGTCTTGTAGGCGAGTTTCGCATCTCGCAGCGTGTCACCGCACTGAAGCTGAATGTCGCCGCATTCGAAAATGTCGAAGTCCATGACGTTGCGGATCTCCAGTTGTAGAGACGGACGGTCCACCGGCTTTGTTCGCAGTCCGCCTCCGTCAGATGCGATGCGTCGATCAAAAGAGCCGCAGGTATTCCTTCACTTCCCAATCCGTTACCGACTGGTGATAACGCTCCCATTCGTCGGTCTTGTAATCGATGAAGGATTTGCGCATGACCGGCCCCATGACATGCTCGGCGACTTCGTCACTGCGCAAGGCTTCGATTGCATTCCACAACGTTCGCGGTAGCCGGCGAATGCCAAGCTCGCTCAATTCGGCTTCCGTTTTGGAGTAGAGATCGAAATCAGTGGGTTTACCGGGATCGACCTGGTTCTTGATACCGTCAACGGCACAGGTCAGATGCATTGCCATGGCGAGATAGACATTCATGGTCATGTCGCAGGCGCGGTTTTCGATACAGTGACGGCTTTGAGGCAACCGGAACTGTGCGGACCGGTTGTTGAAACCGAAGGTAATGTTCGTCGGCGCCCAGGTGACGGTGCCACCCTCAAAACCACCGACCCGTGGAACCAGACCATTATAGGAATTCACGGTCGGGCAGGTGATTGCGGTAATGGCATCGGCATGGGCAATCAGGCCGCCGACCGCATAGCGGCTTTCCTGTGACCAGTCGCCCTCCGGCGTCTTGAAGATGTTCTCGTCCGGCCTGCTTTCATGTTGCAGAGACAGGTTGATATGGGCGCCGGAGCGCCAGTCCCCGACTGTCGGTTTCGGCATGAAGGTTACGAACATGCCGTGTTTCTTGGCGACTTCCTTCAGGACGATGCGCAGAAACGTCAGCCGATCGGACATTTCCAGCACGTTGGTATAGTGGAAATCCAGTTCAAACTGGGAGTAGGCGCCTTCGGCGACCACGTCGTGCAGGTTCCAGCCCAGGCCTTCGATGATGTCGATCATCTCTTTCAGGAACGGCATGGAATCCAGTGAATATTCAACATCATACCCGAAGGCCTGCCTGCGCGGCCGCGTTCCGTTTGCCGGGTCATCATCGAAGGCCTTCACCGGGTGCCCGTCCTCATCGTATTTCATCACGATGAATTCCGGTTCAACACCGGCATATCCGGCGTAGCCATCCGCTGCCGCCTCCTGCATGGCGCGTTTCAGTGCCTGGCGCGGGCAAACGTTGTAAGGCGCATCTTCCCAATAGAGATCGGAGAAGATGATCGCGGTGGACGTATCCCAAGGGCAGATGTAGACGGCATCCAGGTCCGGCACGACGACCTGGTCACTGTCGGCAGGGGAAAGCTCCGGGACATAGGAGATCGAGTGAACTGCAAATTGCGGACCTTTGCCCAGACACAGTTCGTCGAAATCACTCATGGGTACAGGTTTGGTCTTGGGAATGCCGTGAAGATCAACCCAGGCGGCCATGACGTATTTGACACCTGCTTTTTCAAGGCGGGTTCTGGTTTCAGGTATCTTTGGACGATTGCGTTCGACGGCGTCCTGGAAGCTTTCGATATAGATCCTGTTTTCCGGATTGGTTTTCAGCATTTCGCAATTTCCCTCTGCAACTCCGTCGACCGCACGCGGCAATCTTCTGTTTCACGACCACTGCTGGAAATGTTTGACTGTTTCCTGAATGCGACTGGTGACGGATGGCCTGGTCGATCCGACCATCCATTGCCGGAAGCCGGTCAACCCGCGACGAAGTCATCCGGATCGATGCCCGGCACCTGTGTGATGCCGGCGAGCTGTTTCCAGTTGTGGGGATAGGCGGCGTAAAAAATCACGCATTTCTCATCCGCTTCATAGGAGATGTGGTTGTCCTTCGGGATGTAGAGAACGTCGCCCGGATTGCAGATGTAGCTCTCACCGTCGCAGACCAGCCTGAAAGTGCCTTCCATGCAATAGATGATCTCGTCGCACGTCAGGTCCCAGGGAACCTTGACGTCGTTGAGAAAGTTCAACCCACCGCACATGGTGTCGCTGACGGCGCTCGTGACAAACGGCTTGATATAGGTCTGTCCCGGCTGGAGTGTCTGGAGACGATTTTCGATGTCGGCGAATTTGAAGAGGTTTGGTTTGCCGCCCATGTCTGTCAGCCTTCCTGTGCGAGATGTTTGAGAATGGATTCGTTGAGTTCGATCTTGTAGCCGTCGGGGTCTTCGCAGAACGCAATCACCCGTGTGCCGTTCTTCATCGGCCCCGCCGGGCGGGTGATGTGCACGCCCGCAACCGCCAGGTCCTCGCACGCCTTGTAGACATCAGGTGTCTCGATGCAGATATGGCCCCAGCCGTCGCCCTTTTCGTAGGATGCGTCCCGATCCCAGTTCGCCGTCAGTTCAAGGGTCGGAAATTCCGCTTCCGGTCCATATCCGATGAAGGTATTCGTGAACCTGCCTTCCGGATAATCGGTCCGTCGCAGCACCTGCATTCCGAGGATGCTGCAATAGAATTCCAGTGATTTTTCCATATCCGTGACACGCATCATTGTGTGCGCCAGACGGAATCCACCTTCCAGGTTATTGGTTGTCATTGTAGATTCCTTCCTTTGGCAATTTCCTGCTGGTCACGTCTCGAGCCACCATGTCCTGGAAAGCCCGCACACTGTCTTCCCAGGCCGGGGACAGCACGCCGCCTGCGGCCGACACCTGCGAGGCGCGGCCCAGCTGCAGCCGCTCTGTCATTTCATGATCTTCCTTGTGGACGTCCCACCAGAGTTTTCGCAGCCCCCGGATGGCTTCCTCCGACAGGGACTGACCTTCGGTGGTGTAGAGCGCCCGTTTCTGCATCATGGTGCCCGGACCCGTCGGGATATTCAGATAAACACCCATCTGGTCAGGGAAATACCGGCCCAAGATGAAGTTCGGATAGAGTGTCAGATAGCGGGAACTGACCCCAAGGCTGCCGGATGTGCCGATTTCCTCTTGAAGATCCACTGCGCTGCCCAGACAGTTTCCATCTATGATCGTGAAATGGTCCTCAAGTGGCTGGTCGGTTGTCGACGCGTGCACGAATTGGACGTGGTAGGGTTCGATGAAGTTCTCCATGATGAACTTCCAGTTGCAGGCAATTTCACCGAAATCCAAGGTGCCGATGCAGTTCAAGTTCTCCCACTCGATCCCGTTCAGCCGTTCCTTGATCGTGGAGGCGTAATCTTCGAACGGTTCGGCATCGCCGTCGATGTTGACGAAGATCCAGTCGTTCCAGATATGTGTGCGGACCGGAACCAGACCATTCTGCTTACGGTCAAAGCCTTTGGAAAAGTGCTCGTTCACACCACCGAAATGCGGTGAAGCCCGCAGGTTGCCGTCGAGATCATAAGCCCAGGCGTGATATGGGCAACGGATGAGCTTGCCCACGTTGCGCGGTTCTTCCACCAGCGTCAGACAGCGGTGCCTGCAAACATTGTGGAACGCGCGAATTGCACCTTCCTTGTTTCGCACCAGAAGCAATGGATGACCGGCAATTTTTATCGGCACCGCATCGCCGGACACTTTCAATTCATGAACAAATCCGACGCAGATCCAGTTCCGGGTGAACACCGACATGCATTCGGCGTCCCAAAACTCCTTGTCGGTATAGGCAGCGGCAGGCAGACCACGCCGTGGGGAGGTCTCTTCGAAGAAAGGCTCAAGCAGGGTTTCAATCGCGCCCATTTGCTTCCTCGTCCGGAGTTTGAGTGTGTCACTGGCTGAGGCCGGCAATTGACCTGAACCATGCATATCGTAGTGAAATGCGAAATTCGTAGTTTGTCCATACAAATTTTGATGAAAAAGTAGAAAAGTGCGAATTTGTTACCTTAAATATAAAAATTTCTGCCTATTCTGTAAAATTGAGACGTAATTCAGCTGGATGCGTAAACATTCTTCAGCCAGAACTGCGTTTGACCGCAATCCTACCGGCCGGAAACTGCGCCGATGCGAAAGCGGCGGCGGGAAAGAAAGAGGTCGAGCGATGCCGGTGAGGATTCATTTTCGCCAGGCAACATGGTACGAAAATCTCCTGGATGGATGAACAGCAGTTCCACTCTGCCCGGTCAGTTGATGACCTTTCACGGAACGTACGTCAAAAATCGCTGGCCTTGACCGCGACAGTTTCGATGACAACACGGACCGGTGCGGCATCGTGAATGAGGCCAGCACCTTCGCTCATGGCGATGCCTTGCAAAACCCGGCCTGTCATGGTTCCGGCACCGGATATCGCGGAGTATCTGTTGAATTGGCTGCGACCTGTACGACTGAATTCGCTTGCATCGCAATCGAGACACCCTGCTGCCAGGACGCGGGCTCGATAGAAATCCGGCTGGTCCGGATGATCTTGGCAACCGTCAGCCCTGATGCGCCAGTGTCATGGCCGCTCGCCTTCAGCGCGGCCTCGACCCCGGCAAATATCACGGCCAGTTGGCTGGAGATCATCAGTGTCGTTCCCTGTCCGGTCACAATTCAAGCGCTGAAAATCCGTCACACATGGCCGTGGTGCCGTCTAGATGTCGAGTGTGTTTTCCTTTTCCCATCGTGAGAAATGGGAGACGAATGAATTCCATTCCTGCATCTTCATCTTTATGAAAGCGCTTGAAAATTCCTCGCCCATCGTCGCCCGAAGGGCTTCGTCTCCGTCATATTCGCGCAGAGCATCCAGCATGTTCAGCGGAAGTTTCGGCGCATCCTGCACCTTGTAGCCTTCGGCATACATATCAATGTCCCAGCGCTTGCCGGGATCGGCCTTCGAGCGGATGCCAGACAGTCCGGCTGCGATCACGGCAGCCTGGAGCAGATACGGATTTGCGGCTCCATCGGCGAGGCGGAGTTCAAATCGGCCTGGACCGGGAACGCGGACCATGTGCGTGCGGTTGTTGCCCGTCCACGTCACCGTGTTCGGCGCCCAGGTCGCACCTGACATCGTGCGCGGTGCGTTGATGCGCTTGTATGAATTCACGGTCGGGTTGGTGATCGCGGCGAGGGCCGTTGCATGCTGCATGATGCCGCCCAGGAAATGACTGCCGTATTCCGACAGGCCGACTTCGGATGCGTCGCCGGAACCGCCGTCCGTATTTGCAAACACGTTGGTTCTGGCCGCCTGGCCAGGGGCGTCCCAGACGGAGACATGCACGTGACAGCCGTTGCCGGTCAGTCCTTCGATCGGCTTGGGCATGAAGGTGGCGCGCAGGCCGTGCCTTTCGGCAACCGATTTCACCATGAACTTGAAGAAGGAATGCTTGTCGGCCGTCTGCAGGACGTCGTCGAACTCCCAGTTCATCTCGAACTGACCGTTGGCATCCTCGTGATCATTCTGGTACGGCTGCCATCCGAGCTCCAGCATGTAGTCACAGATCTCGCGGATAACGTCGTAGCGGCGCATCACCGCCTGCTGGTCGTAACACGGTTTTTCCGCCGTGTCGTAGGGGTCGGAGATCTGCTCGCCATCCGCTGTGAGCAGGAAGAATTCAGCTTCGACCCCGGTCTTGACGTGCATTCCCATTTCGGCGGCTTCGCCGATCAGGCGGCGCAACACGTTGCGCGGTGCCTGCGCGACATCCTCGCCTTCCATTACACAATTTGCCGCCACCCATGCGACTTCGGGCTTCCACGGCAGCTGGATCACCGACGCCGGGTCCGGCACTGCCAGCATGTCCGGATGTGCAGGTGTCATATCGAGCCAGGTCGCAAACCCGGCAAATCCGGCGCCATCGACCTGCATGTCTGAAATGGCTTGCGCGGGAACCAGTTTGGCTCTTTGTCCACCGAACAGGTCGGTGAAAGAGATCATGAAGTATTTAACGCCATTTTCCTGCGCGAAGGCCGCCAGATCAGTCGTCATGGTTCATATCCCTTTCCCTGTCTTTGCAAATTAGATCGAGCTTCGTAGTCGTGTCGGCAAGTCTGCCGTCAAATCAAAATCCCGGCTTGCCCGGGTACCAGTCTGTTCCGGCAAGAGGCACTTTTGCCATTGCCGCCGCTTCCATCGTCAAGGCACAAAGATCTTCTGGTTCCAGATTGTGAAGATGATTGTGCCCACAAGCGCGTGCGATTGTCTGCGCCTCCAACGTCATTACCTTGAGATAGTTGCGCAGCCGCCGACCGGCCTCGACAGGGTCCAGTCTGGCGGCAAGCTCCGGGTCCTGCGTGGTGATACCTGCCGGATCCCGTCCTTCGTGCCAGTCGTCATATGCGCCGGTCGTTGTCCCGAGTTCCTGATATTCAGCTTCCCATTTCGGGTCATTGTCGCCGAGCGCAACCAGGGCTGCGGTCCCGATTGCGACTGCGTCCGCACCCAGGGCGAGAGCCTTGGCGACATCGGCCCCTGTCCGGATACCGCCGGATATCACCAACTGCACCTCGCGGTGAACGCCCAGGTCCTGAAGCGCCTGTACGGCGGGGCGGATGCTGGCAAGCGTCGGTATGCCGACATGCTCGATGAAGACGTCCTGCGTGGCGGCCGTTCCACCCTGCATGCCGTCCATCACCACCACGTCGGCACCAGCCTTCACCGCGAGCGCGGTGTCATAGTAGGGACGCGTTGCACCAACCTTGACGTAGATCGGCACCTGCCAGCCGGTTATTTCCCGAAGTTCAAGGATCTTGATCTCGAGATCGTCGGGCCCGGTCCAGTCCGGGTGCCGGCACGCGGATCTCTGGTCAATTCCCTTGGGGAGGGTTCGCATTTCGGCCACGCGATCGCTGATCTTCTGGCCGAGAAGCATGCCGCCGCCGCCGGGCTTTGCTCCCTGGCCGACGACGATTTCGATGGCATCCGCCTTGCGCAGGTCGTCCGGGTTCATTCCATAGCGCGACGGCAGATACTGATAAACCAGTTTGGTGGAGTGTCCGCGCTCTTCGGGCGTCATGCCGCCATCGCCAGTGGTGGTCGACGTCCCCGCGGCAGAAGCGCCCCGTCCAAGAGCTTCCTTTGCCCGGCCGGACAACGCGCCGAAGCTCATGCCGGCAATAGTCACCGGGATATCCAGTTCAATCGGTTTTTTCGCAAAGCGGGTGCCCAGCACCACAGACGTTCCGCATCGTTCGCGATATCCTTCCAGTGGATACCGGGAGACCGATGCCCCCAGAAACAAAAGATCGTCGAAATGCGGTACCCGGCGTTTCGCGCCACCACCGCGGATGTCGTAAATACCGGTGGCGGCCGCCCGGCGGATTTCGGAATTGATCGAATTGCTGAACGTTGCCGACTGAATTGGCAGGGTGCCGGGGGTCTTGTCCATGTCCGTGTTCCTCAGTACGCTGCCGCGTTGTCGATATCGAAATTGTAGAGTTCGCGAGCCGAGCCATATCGCCTGAAATCCTCAGCCCTCGCATCGCTTCCGGCACGGGACAGCAGATCGCCCAGGGTCTCAAGATGTTCGGGCCGCATTTCCTTTTCGATGCAATCCGCCCCCAGGCTTTTCACCGAACCGCGCACAAACAGCTTCGCTTCATAAAGAGAGTCGCCGAGGGCATCGCCGGCATCCCCGCAGACGACCAGATTGCCCGCCTGTGCCATGAATGCGGACATGTGTCCGATATTGCCGTGAACGACAATATCGATCCCCTTCATCGAAATGCCGCAGCGCGAACTGGCATTCCCCTTGATGACGAGGAGGCCGCCGTGACCCGTCGCGCCGGCATATTGGCTGGCGTCGCCGTCGACGATCACGGTTCCGGACATCATGTTCTCCGCGACGCCGGGGCCGACTGATCCCTCGACCCTGACCGTTGCCTGCTTGTTCATTCCGGCGCAGTAGTAGCCGGTCGACCCTTTGACAGTAACGTCAATGGGGGCGTCCAGACCAACCGCGATTGCGTGGCTGCCCTTGGGGTTCACAACCTCCCACCGGGTCTGGTTTGTTTCCTGTTTTTGCGCCTGAAGCGTTGCATTCAGTCCGCGCAGACCGTCGGCGGCAACATCATAAGATTGCATGTCAGTGGCTCCAGAAGTAGACGGTGGCGGGTTCAGGCTCCCAGACACGGGCGTTGTCAATTCCGGGCAGGTCTACCAGCGCACGATATTCGCTGCCGAAGGCGACATACTGTTCCGTCTCGGCCATCACCGCGGGTTTGCAGGCAATCGGGTCGCGTACCACGCCAAAGCCATCCTTGGTTCCAACGACGAAGGTGAAGAAACCGTCGAGATCTTCCAGGCTGCTTTCAAGCGCTTCGCCGAGCGACGCTCCGTTCTGCATTTTCCAGGTCAGATAGGCAGCGCCCACTTCGGTGTCGTTCATCGAACCGATCTGCACACCTTCACGCATCAGTTTTCGGCGAAGCACGTTGTGGTTCGACAGGGAGCCGTTGTGAACCAGGCACTGGTCTGCTCCGGTTGAAAACGGATGCGCGCCCTCTGTGGTTACGGCGGATTCAGTGGCCATGCGTGTGTGACCGATGCCGTGGGAGCCACGCATCCCGGCCAGGTTGAAACGTTCGGTCACATCTTTCGGCAGTCCGACTTCCTTGTAGATTTCGATCGCATCTCCGTCCGACATGACCCTGATTTCGGGGCGCAATTCAGCAAGGGCCTGGCGAGCTGCCCCGGCCTTGGGACCATCCAGTAAAATAACCGCATGGGTGTCGTTGGCCTGCAAGGAAACAGAGGCGCCGATTGCCTCGCTCAGATCTTTCGAAAGGGACGCGAAGTCCTTTGCCGCATTGTCCGACTGAACGGTCAGTTTCGTCTGGCCGTCGACCGCATCGCCATAGATCGCGATCCCGGCGCTGTCCGGACCGCGGTCCGTCATGGTGATCAACATGGCAGACAACAACTCACCGAGTTTCGGCTCAAGCGATTTGTCCTTTAAAAAAAGACCCACAATCCCACACATGAATTTGAGACCCTTCAATGTTTCGTTGCAGGGGAACTTACCCAAGCTTCCTCTTGGAATCTACCCTAAAGAAAAAATCTTTCCTTAAAAGAAACAAAAAGATTGATGCTGAATGTGCTCGCGGTGCCTTTGCGGTGCTGACGTCGCCGGATGAATTTCGAAGAATGAGGCAGAACAGGCCAATTGCGCTCTCAGCGCGACAGCATGGACACAATGCAGGTTCAGAAAGACATCCGGCCGCCTGATATGCCGGACCGAGCCTGGAAATCAGGGCGCAACGACTGACCGCTTTACCGTGATTGCCGATAGGAAATGATCGACAGGAACCTGACCGGAAGTTCGACCAGGACTTCCGGACCATGGGGTGCGTCCGCGTCAAAGAACAGCGTATCACCAGGTGTCAGCCGAAAGAGCCTGTCACCGTGTCGATAGTCCACCTCGCCCTCGAGCATGTACAGCGTCTCGATACCGTCATGTTGAAATGTCGGGAAGACGTCTGATTCTTCGGTGAGCGTGATCAGGTAAGGCTCGACAACCACGCCTGTGGTGTTGGCACTCAGATGGCCGAGCAGATTGTACTGGTGTCCGGCGCGCGTACCGGCCCGCTCGATCTGGACCCCGTTGCCGGAGGTGGTGAGAACAGCTTCTCTCTTGTCCTCAAAACGAAGGAACAACGTGCTGAGAGGCACGTTCAGGGCGTTGGTAAGAGCCTGCAAGGTTGTCAGGGACGGGGAGATGTTGCCGTTTTCGATCTTGGACAGCATGCCGACAGAAAGATCCGCGGCACTGGCCAGATCGGAGACGTTCATGCCTCGCTGGCGACGGATCGCGCGGACTTCCCGCCCTATCGAATCTTCAAGGTTCCTGTCGACCCTGTCGCGAACCTTGTGCGGATCCTGTGAGAGCTTTCGTTGTTTCAAAACACAATCGCAAGACTGGTGAACATGCACTCTTGTCGGACAACATCGGTGTCAGATCAACCCATTGTATCCAATTCACCGATATCGCCGGCCCGACAACACGGTAGGCTGACAGGAACGCGCCCGGGTTGTTTCAGTCCTTTTCAAGTCTTCTTCGATCCGTTGGCGTCATGCCGAAACGTGTTCTGAAGGTCTTTGCAAAATGGCCCTGGTTGACGAAGCCGGTCGTCAGGGCGATTTCCATGAAGGAAAGGCGGGTTTTCCTTGTCAGTTCATCTGCTTTGTCAAGCCGAATTTCCAGATAGCATTGCATAGGTCCAATGTTCAGTTCCTGGTCGAAACGGCGTTGAAGCTGACGTTCGCCCACGCCGACCAGCATTGCGATCTGCTTGAAGGACAGGGGATCCGCAATGTGATTTTCCATGAGGTCCAGAGCGCTCAGAACAATGGGATGGAGGTTTTTGTTTCCTCCTGCAAATCCGGATCGTTGTGGTTGCTCTGAGCTTCTGACTTCCGTGTGAATGAACCAGTCCGTCACGGCACGCGCCAGATCGATACCATGATCCGATTGAATGAGGGCATGCATCATGTCGAGTGGCGCCATGCCTCCGGCGCAGGTGTAACGGTCCCGATCGATGATGTAGAGGCGGCGTTCCATCAGAAACCTGTCGGAATACTCCCTGAGCTCTTCAAAATGTTCCCAGTGAACGGTGAAACGCCGGTTTTTCATGACACCGGCCTTTGCCAGAAGGACCGGGCCGCCGGATATCCCGCCAAGAGACGTCCCGTGTGCAGCCAGAGACCTCACCAGACCGGATACGGCGGTGTCCTGCAACGACATTGCATTGCCACCGGCAACAACAAACAGGATATCAAGATCAGGGTCGGTACCCGCGAGCTGTTCCGTATGGAAGGGCGCACCGCAAGAAGAATAAGTGGGCCCGCCGTCTTTGGAGAAATAGCAGATCTCGTAGAGGGGCTTTTTTGCAAGAAGATTGGCTGCTCGCAACGGCTCGACAGCTGCTGCACCGGACATCAGGGCAAAGTCTTCTATGAAAAAGAAACCTATTTTCCGTTTGGTATCGAGCATGCGCATAATTCTATACCCATGACGCGATTGGAGAACAATATGGCTGAATTGAAAAAACTTTAACCGCGCCAGATGCCAGACTTGAAGGCTCAACAAGCGCGAGGTCATGGTGTCGTATTCCGGTTTCAGGTTGATAAAGGAAGCCTTGAGAGGGCATTCCGGATGGAAGCCGGCATGGAGAAATCCCGAGCCGCAACCCGGCTATGACTTTGTCATCGTCGGAGGCGGTGGACACGGTCTCGCCACAGCGCATTATCTGGCCAAGGTTTATCGCAAGTCCCGCATAGCAGTATTGGAAAAGGGATGGATCGGCGGCGGAAATGTCGGCAGAAACACGACGATCATCCGGTCGAATTATCTCCTGCCGGGCAACGAGCCGTTCTATGAGCTGTCACTGCAGCTTTGGGAAGGACTTGAACAGGACCTGAACTACAACGCCATGGTCAGTCAGCGCGGCGTCATGAACCTCTTTCATTCGGATGCGCAGCGAGACGCTGCACGGCGGCGCGGAAACGGCATGATCCTGCACGGTTCCGATGCTGAATTGCTGGATACGGATGGCGTGCGGAGTGAAGCTCCCTTCCTCAATTTCAACAATGCGCGTTTTCCGATCAAGGGAGCCCTGATGCACAGGCGCGGTGGGACCGTGCGTCACGACGCGGTTGCCTGGGGGTACGCGCGCTCTGCGGACAGGCACGGCGTCGACATCATTCAAAATTGTGAAGTCACCGGCTTCAGGATCGAGAACAACAGGGTTTTGGGGGTAGAAACCTCAAGGGGCTACATCGGTGCCGGCAAAATCGGCGTTGCTGTCGCAGGCTCCTCGGGCAGGGTCATGTCCCAAGCCGGAATGCGCCTTCCCATCGAAAGCCACGTCCTGCAGGCATTTGTTTCCGAAGGTCTGAAACCGGTCCTGCCGGGTGTCATCACATTTGGCGCCGGGCATTTTTACGTCAGCCAATCCGACAAGGGCGGCCTTGTGTTCGGTGGCGATATCGACGGCTACAACACCTATGCGCAACGCGGAAACCTGCCGGTTGTGGAAGATGTCTGCGAGGGTGGCATGGCTCTGATGCCGATGATCGGGCGGACGCGGCTGCTGCGCATGTGGGGTGGCGTCATGGACATGTCCATGGACGGATCTCCGATTATCGACCGGACGCAGATCGATGGCCTCTATTTCAATGGCGGCTGGTGCTATGGCGGCTTCAAGGCAACGCCCGCATCAGGCCGGGTGTTCGCCCATCTTCTGGCGACAGACACACCGCATGAGACTGCCACCGCCTACCGGTTCGACCGGTTCGAAAAGGGCCTCATGATCGATGAGAAGGGCGCAGGCGCTCAACCCAATCTGCACTAAGGGCTCGGACAAGACAGATGATCATTCCACACCCGATATTGGGTCCAAGAGATGCCCAGGAATTTGTCTACCTCGGAGATGCATCCCTTCTCGACCGGCCGGACTGGCAGGCGGAAGATGCTTCCTCGGCATTTCATGACTACCAGTATCAGCGCAACAATCCAGCCGGTGTTCACAGGGAACTCTGGTTTCACGAGCAAGGTGACAGATCCTGGCTGGTGGTCACGCGCGACACGACAACGCATGAAATCCTGAAGGCCGAACTCGCCCGGGACGTGGCGTTGGCAGGAGAAACTGCCAAATGACGCAAGTGAACAGGCTGTCCGGTGGCCTCATCGATCGATCCAGGCCGCTTTCCTTCCGCTTCGACGGCACGTCCTATTCCGGTTTCAAGGGCGATACGCTTGCGTCCGCGCTCCTTGCGAACAACGTGAAACTGATGGGCCGGAGCTTCAAGTACCACCGGCCACGCGGGGTTGTCACTTCCGGTTCTGAAGAACCGAATGCGCTTGTCGAATTGCGCGACGGCGCCAGGCGCGAACCAAATACCCGCGCGACCGTGGCGGAACTTTTCGAGGGCCTGAGTGCGATGAGCCAGAACCGCTGGCCCTCCCTGGCGTTCGACGTCTTGGCAATCAATGATGCGTTCTCGAATTTTCTGACTGCCGGTTTCTACTACAAGACATTCATGTGGCCGAAGGCTTTCTGGGCAAAGGTTTATGAGCCGATCATTCGCAAGGCGGCCGGTCTCGGCTCCATCTCGATGGAAGCGGACCCGGATGTGTATGAGAAGGGTTTCCTGCACTGTGACCTTCTTGTCATCGGATCAGGGCCGGCGGGTCTTGCATCTGCCCTGACTGCCGCCCGCGCCGGGGTCCGGGTAATCCTGGCCGAAGAAGACTTCGAACTCGGCGGTAGATTGAAGTCGGAAAACCTGGCACTGAACGAACATCCCGCCAGCGAATGGCTTGAAAGTTCACTTTCTGAACTTCGCAACTCAAAGAATGTGCGTATTCTGTCCAGAACCACCGTTTTCGGAGCCTATGATCATGGCGTCCACGGTGCGGTGGAGCGGATTGCCGACCATTTGGCCGACCCCGACCCCAGCCTGCCACGGCAGATCCTCTGGCGGATCTATGCCAGTCAGACGATGTTGTGTGCCGGGGCGACCGAGCGGCCAATCGCGTTCGAAAACAATGATCGTCCCGGGATCTTGATGGCAGGCGCAATGCGCGATTATGCCAATCGATGGTCGGTCACCGTGGACCGGACCGTTGCCGTCTTCACAAACAATGACGACGGCCATCGTACCGCGCGGGATCTCTTGGCGAAGGGCGTTGAGGTCAAGGCGGTCATTGACGTGCGCGATGACGCCAAACCCCTGGCGGATTATCCGCTCGTGGCGGGCGCAAGGGTTGTTGATTCAGCCGGTCGCCTGGGTCTCAAGGAGATCAAGGTGCGGCTCGCCGATGGTGCGATCCGTACAATCTCATGCGGAGCCCTTGGCGTTTCAGGTGGCTGGAACCCGGCGGTTGCACTGACGTGCCATCAGCGTGGCCGTCCTCAGTGGAACGAGAAGATTTCCGCATTTGTTCCCGGGAGCAGCTTGCCTGTCGCCATGACCGTTGCCGGGGCCGCCAACGGGACCCTTTCAACGTCCGGAGCCCTGCAGGAAGGGACGGAAAAGACCGTTGCGGCGCTCAGCGCAATCGGTATCGATGCGACCGCAATCGATACGCCAGACCCGGATGACGGCCCAGTCGCCGTTTCGGCGTTCTGGCATACGGGAGAGGGCAAAGGCCGCGCCTGGCTTGACCTCCAGAACGATGTCACGGTGAAGGATGTCAAACTCGCGCACCAGGAAGGCTTTGTCTCGGTCGAACACCTCAAGCGCTATACCACGCTTGGTATGGCGACCGATCAGGGAAAGACATCCAATCTCGGTGGACTTGCGATCATGGCCGAACTCTCCGGAAAGTCCATTCCGGAGACCGGTACCACCATATTTCGTCCCCCCTATACGCCTGTGGCCATCGGTGCGCTTGCCGGGCGGTCCAGGGACGAGGACTTTCGCCCTGTTCGCCGGACGCCCAGTCATGTCTGGGCAGAAGAACAGGGCGCTGTCTTCGTGGAAGCTGGCATGTGGCTGCGTGCCCAGTGGTTTCCGCGAGCGGGCGAAAGCTACTGGCGCCAGAGTGTCGACCGGGAAGTGCTGGCAGTGCGCAAGTCTGTTGGCGTTTGCGATGTGACCACACTCGGCAAGGTGGACGTCCAGGGCGCGGATGCGGCAACCTTCCTGAACAAGGTTTATTGCAACGGTTTTGCCAAACTGGCCGTGGGCAAGACCCGCTACGGGCTCATGCTGCGTGAAGACGGAATTGCGATGGACGACGGCACGGCCGCCAGATTGGCGGAGGACCATTTTGTCGTAACGACAACGACTGCCAACGCTGTCGGCGTTTACAGGCACATGGAATTTGTCCGCCAGTGCCTGTGTCCGCAATTGGACGTTCAGCTGATTTCGACAACCGAGGCCTGGGCGCAATACGCGGTTGCCGGACCAAATGCGCGAAATCTGCTGCGCAAAATCGTCGATCCGGCATTCGACATTTCCAACGAAGCGTTTCCCTTTATGGGCTGTGCGGAGATTACGGTCTGTGGCGGCGTTCGGGCGCGTTTGTTCCGGATCTCGTTTTCCGGTGAACTGGCTTACGAAATCGCGGTTCCGACCCGCTACGGCGACAGTCTTGTCCGGGCGTTGATAGCGGCCGGAGAGGAATTTGACGTGGTGCCTTACGGTACCGAAGCGCTTGGTGTGTTGCGTATCGAAAAGGGACATGCAGCCGGCAACGAATTGAACGGGCAGACCTCCGCCGCCCATCTGGGCATGGGACGAATGGTTTCCACCAAGAAAGACAGCATAGGAGCCGTGCTTGCGCGTCGTGAGGGATTGTCCAGCGATTCCGGCCTGCGCCTCGTCGGGCTGGAAGCTGTTGAGCCGACACAGACTTTGCCGGCAGGTGGGCATCTGTTCACGGAAGGCAATCATCACATCGCGGCAAATGACGAAGGCTGGGTCACATCGACCGCTTATTCTCCGCATTTGCAGAAATCGATCGCGCTTTGTTTCCTGGAGCGGGGATCGGAGCGTTTGGGCGAGCAGATCGAAGTGGCCAACCCGATTGAAGGTGCTACCTTGAAAGCCAAGGTTGTCAGTCCGCATTTTATCGATCCGGAAGGAGAGCGTCTCCGTGCCTGAGTATCGTCTTTCGCCCGCTCCGGCTCTTGGACCGGAAGCTGCTGACCGCATCGAGGTTGGCGGCAATGGCATCGAAGAAAACAGAAATATCGCAATTGCTTCTGTCGCGTCCCGTTCCGGCCGCGGCAAAGATGTCCGTGCCGCTCTAAGGCAAATTCTGAAATGCGATGCGCCGGAGGCCGGAGCTTTTGTCGTGGGGGAGGACCACGCCGCTTTCTGGATGGGGCCAGATCAATGGATGATACTGGCCGAGCATGAAAATCACGAGCTTCTTGCAAGCGAACTGAAGGAGCGGCTTGGCGAAACTGCATCCGTGACGGAACAAAATGACGGTTGGGTCTGTCTCGATGTGACCGGGGACAAACTTCCCGCTGTGTTTGAACGCTTGACCGCAGCTGATGTGTGGAAGCTGGAAAGCGGATCAGCGGTGAGAACCGTTGTCGAGCATATCGGCTGTTTTCTGATCTGTGTCGAGCAAGATCGTCACTATCGGCTCCTGGCTGGTCGTTCCTTCGCGAAATCGTTCCACCACGCCATCCTGACAGCCCTCGGATCAACCCTGTTGCTTTACCCGGACAGGAAGTGACGAAGCACACAGAAGAGCTACCTTCCCCGGGATTTCAATCCAGATGCCGGATGTTGGGCCAAAGGGCCCTGACCTATGGCGGAATGGGTTCTCACGGTCAGGCCGAGCAGGTCGCGGGTCAGCGCAAGAGCGTCGGCACTTTGGCGGATTGAAAAATTTCGATTTCTCCAAGTGACACGGTACGATCTTCTTCGTTCTCTCGTTCTGCCGTTGGACAAACAAGTTGCGGTGGCGGGACTTGTTTGTCCAACGGCAGAACGGTTTGATGTTGTGTCTTGTACACCGTTATGATCGTTACCCGACTGCAGATCCAATTCATCGGATTGCAGCGAGGAAACGCAGAGGAAAAAAGTGAACATACCGCAAAAACCGGAACCGGAAAAATCCACGCGCCAGCGGAGCACGCATTCGGTTGAAGACCGGCTGAACAGCGAGATCGTTCAGATGCTTGAAATCGATGGGCGCATGCCGTTTTCGGAAATCGCGCAGAAACTCAACGTTTCGGAAGGTACGGTGCGAAACCGGGTAAACGGCATGAAGGACGCCGGTTTGCTCAGGATTGTTGCCATCGCAGATCCCTCGGCCTCCGAATACAAGGCTGACGCAATGATCTGCCTGAAGGTTGCCCCGGGCGTCACTCCGTTCAGTGTTGCGGAACGATTGGGCAAGGTGTCGAGCGTTGTCTATGTGCTATGGGTGACAGGGCGCTTCGACCTGCTGGTCGAACTTGTTTGCGATGAACGTGACGATCTTGTTTCCTTTCTGGAAACGCACGTCCATGGTGTCAAGGACATCGCGGATGCAGAGGTCATGCTGGGACTGAAGAATTTCAAAAACCAGTTCCTGCTCAAACGGAACTGGGAAGAGGCACCGAAAGAGTTCTGACCGGTCAAGGATTCCGGCATTTGCCGGCGGACAGCACATACTTTTCAGAAGACGCATGGAAAAACGATGGAACAGTGCATTGATGACGCGGAATTGTGGCGGTGTCAGTCGGCTCGCTTGTTCGCGTTTCTGGCGATCGAACTCAGTTCCGAGTGAAGACGCTCCAACGTGTCGTCATCAATGTTGCTGAACGCGTCTGAAACCCACTCGGCGTTGGCCTGCGCCATGTGGTGAAACTGGTCTAGTCCCTGCTTGGTCATGCGTATGAGATAGCGACGGCGATCGGTCGGGTCCGGCACGCGCTGAACCATCTCATCCGCTTCCATCCTGTCAAGCAACGAGGAAATATTGCCGGATGGAGCAAGCAGGCTTGCGCCAAGATCGCCTATGGACAGAGTTCTGTCAGGTGCCCGGTAGAGCTGGGACAGGACGTCAAACCGGACAAAGCGGACGCCAAAGGACTTTTGCATACGAGCGCCGATTTCGGTTTCGATACGCCGCGATGTGCGAACAAGTTGAAGCCAAAACCGCAGGACCCGGCGTTGACGGTCATCATAGTCGTCTTCGACAGGGTGTCCGCGCAGCGGGTTGTTCGTTTGGTCGTCCATAATGCGGCAAATATCATCCAGTCCGGCATCTGCCAATTGCTTTGTGTCGTCGCAATGTCGCTGATATCGGCAACCGAAATTCGAAGAAATCAAAAAACACTAGTAAGAACAATGTTTTAAAATTGGTGTGATAATTGGCCTTGAAATTACTTTATACATAAAATAATAATATATAAGATAAATTTCCGGACCGGTTCAGGTCGCATCAGGGAGCGCAGAATGAAGATCACGGTTGTGGGCGGTGGTCCTGGAGGCCTTTATTTCGCGTTGCTCACCAAGAAAGCGCGTCCGGACTGGACCGTTGAGGTGTATGAGCAGAACCGTAATGACGACACTTTCGGTTTCGGTGTCGTGTTCTCCGACGATACGCTCGACGAGTTCCTGTCTCATGATCCTGAAACCTACGACAAGATCCGGGATCATTTTGCCTATTGGGACGACATAGCGATCCATTTCAAGGGAGAGGAAATTCGTTGCTCCGGTAACGGGTTTTGTGGAACGTCGCGCTTCGCGCTGCTACGCATTCTGCAGGAGCGGTGTCGCGAACTCGGCGTCAACATGGTGTTCTGCGAGCGCATCGATCCGGCAGACCTGCAGTCCCGTTTCGCTGATTCTGATATCATCGTTGCCTCGGACGGCATCAACTCGGCTATTCGCGACCATTTCAGCGAATCCTTCAAACCGAGCGTGACGATCAAATCCAACCGGTTCTGCTGGATGGGATCCACCCGGCAGATGGACGAGTTCAACTACTTTTTCCGCAAGACAGAGCACGGGATCATTTGCGCTCACACCTACCAGTACCAGACTGACCGCTCGACCTGGGTGTTCGAGATGGACGAAGCCTGCTGGCAGGGTCACGGTTTCGAAGAGTTTGACGAGGAAGGTTCCAAAGAGAAGCTCGAGACGATCTTTCAAGAGGAACTGAATGGGCACGGTCTGCTTCTGAACCGGTCGAACTGGCGAAAGTTTCCCCGGATTTTCTGTGAAAACTGGTCCCACGAGAACATTGTCATTCTGGGAGATGCGAAGGCTTCCGCGCATTTTTCCATCGGCTCGGGAACCAAGCTTGCCATGGAATGCGGGATCGCGCTCTCACAAGCGGTTCTCAAACATGGCGAGCAGTCGGTCAGCGCGGCCTTCAAGGCTTACGACGATGCCCGCCGGACGCCCTGCCAGATCATTCAGCACAATGCCGACGTATCCCTGGGTTGGTTCGAACATATGGGGCGATCCTGGGATATGGATCCCATGCAGTTCTCGATGGTGGTGATGTGCCGGGCGAAATCAATCACTTACGACAATCTCATTCTGCGCGACCCCGACTATGTCGAGAATGTCGATACCGCCTGGTACGAGCAGTACTACCGGGAAAGCGGTGTCGATGTGCGCGACAGTCGCCCGACGCCCATGTTCACACCCTTCAGGCTCCGGGAGATGGAGGTTCCCAACCGGGTGGTGATGTCGCCGATGGCGCAATATTCGGCAGATCAGGACGGAAATCTGACCGATTGGCATTTCACACACTACACCTCGCACGCGCTGGGCGGCATGGGGATGATCTTTACCGAGATGACCTGTCCGTCGCCGGATGCGCGCATTACGCTTGGATGCCCGGGAATGTGGACGGATGTACAGGAGGGGCAATGGAAGCGCATCGTCGACTTCATTCACGCCAATTCCGATGCCAGGGTCTGCATGCAGCTTGGCCATTCCGGCCGGAAAGGATCCACGCAGCTTGGTTGGGAGAAAATGGATTTTCCAATCGAGACGGCCGATGACAACTGGCCGCTCATATCCGCTTCTCCGATCCCCTATTTCGACGACGTCAGCCAGGTGCCGCAAGAGCTTGACAAGGCTGGCATGGACAGAGTTCTCGAGGACTTTGTGCAAGCTGCACAGCGTGCTGCGCGCGCAGGCTTCGACATGCTGGAGCTGCACTGCGCGCACGGCTACCTGCTCGCTTCATTCCTGTCGCCACTGACGAACCGCCGGAGCGACGGGTATGGCGGAAGTATCGAAAACCGGCTGAAGTACCCACTTGAGGTATTTGCGGCCATGCGGGCCGTCTGGCCTGAAGACAGGCCGATGTCGGTGCGTGTCTCGGCGACCGACTGGAAGGAGGGGGGACTCGATGAAAAAGACCTTTTTGCCATCGCGGAAGCCTTCCGTGAAGCCGGTTGCGACCTGATCGATGTTTCGGCCGGCCAGACCGTGCCCGATCAGGAACCGGTCTACGGCCGGATGTTCCAGGTGCAGTTTTCAGAAGCCATCCGCAACGTTCCGAGGATCGCAACCATGGCCGTCGGCAACATTACCGATGCTGCCCAGGTCAACACGATCCTGCATACGAGGAGGGCGGACCTCGTGGCACTCGGTCGGCCGCACATGTGGGATCCCTATTTCACGCGTCGGGCCGCGGCACATTATGGCGCGCGGGTCGGACACTGGCCGCCACAATACCTGTCAGGTCGTGATCAGGCCTATCGTGAGCTTGCCAAGGCAAGGGACGCAACAATCGAGTTACAGCGCAAGGCGCGACCGAACCAACATCAGAAAGCGATGCAACAGGCGGCGGAATAGGACTGTTCCTCTTTCTGGTTTTTGATCACCGGGGAGGCGCGTGCCGTGACGATCACAGGAGTGTTTTGAGCATAATTCGACCGTCGCCCGCACTTGGGCAAACTGGTCCGGAAAAGTTGAAGTAAGAACCATTGTCTGACCAACCATGTTGGTTGTCGCCTCAAGAGGGGTAGAGGTGAAGAAAATGGAATGCGCGATCAACAATACTCTGTGGGGCTGGCTGCAGCACCATGCTGAGACGATCCCGGAGGCGCCGGCAACCATCAGTGCTTCCGGCACGAAAAGCTATGGGGAACTGGCCGGTGAAGTTCGCTCGGCGGCATCTGGGCTGCAGGCTCTTGGACTGAGCAAAGGCGACGTCGTCGCTGTCCAGCTGCCCAACCTTGAAGCCTTTGTCGTGACGTTTCTTGCCGTTGCTGCCTGCGGTGGGATCGTGCAGACACTCCATATGCCCTACCGCCGGGCAGAATTGAGCCACCTTCTTGAGCACAGTGGAGCACGTTTTGCCGTTGGACTGTCTGCATTCAAGGATCTTTCCCCGGCCGGTGAAATGCTCGAATGCGCGCAGGCTTTGACGACGCTCGAGCAGGTCATCAGTGTTGGTGAACCGATTGAAGGTGCTGTTTCCCTTTCCACCCTTTCGTCGTCCGGGGCCATTGCCGGTGATACGGAAGAGCTTCCGGACCTGACACCCGACGATCCATTTCTGCTGCTTTACACATCGGGAACGACCGCAAGCCCGAAAGGTGTGCCGCACAGCTATCAGGGCTTTCTTGGCAATGCCTCGAATGCGGCAAGTGAACTCGGTATTCAACGGAACGAAACATTGCTTTCCGTGGCACCCTATACGCACCTTTACGGCCTGTTCGTCATGCATTTGTGTCTGGCGACCGGGGCGACCCAGGCACTGTTGCCCAGCTTCTCCCCGGACGGTTTCCTGCCCGCGCTTGACCACTTGAAGCCAAACGGAATTTTCGCGGCGCCCGCGCATTTCGCACCGTTCTGCGGAAGAGGTCTCATCAAGCCGGAGCATCTGGCACCAGCGCGCTTCGTCTGTCTTTCAGGATCCACGGTTCCAGCCGACCTGGCCAGACAGGTTGATGGCCTGATGTCGAACGGGACGGTCATTCAACTTTGGGGAATGAGTGAATTGCAAGCCGGCGCATTCGGCCGGCCGGGGGATCCGGAAGAAAAACGCCTGACCACGGCGGGCCGAGCGTCTGCAAATACGCTTTTACGTGCTGTTGACATGGAGGGTCAGGTTCTCGAGCCGGGCGCGGAAGGCGAGCTTCAGGTGAAGGGGCCTTCCGTCTTCGGTGGTTATCTGGCCAATCCGTCGGAGACGAAGGCTGCTTTCACTGTCGACGGCTGGTTCCGGTCAGGAGACCTGGCCATTGTCGACAACGACGGCTACCTGACGCTCACCGGACGCGTCAAGGAAGTGATCAATCGTGGCGGCGTCAAATACAATCCGGCGGATGTCGAAGCGATCATCTCGACGCTTGAAGCCGTAGAGGCCTGCGCCATCGTTCCCTATCCCGATGTCATTCTCGGCGAAAAGGCCTGCTTGTGCGTGCAGGTCCGGGAAGGCGCATCCATGTCGCTTGAAGAGGCGAATGCACTGCTCCTGGAAAATGGAATTGCCAAATACAAGTGGCCCGAGCGGCTGGAGCTTGTCGAGGCAATGCCCCTGACACCGACGCGAAAAATAATGCGCGGCAAACTGAAACAATTGATCGCCTGACACGATCCGAGCGCAATCAAAGGAACCGCAATGACAGAATTCACGATCTATACCCCTGATACAGCGCCGGGAAAGTCAGGCGAAATGCTTCGGAACGCTTCGGAAAAAATGGGGTTTCTGCCAAACCTCTACGCAAAGCTTGCAGAGTCCGACACGGCGCTTGAAGCCTATTTTTCGCTGTCGTCTCTTGTATCAAAAACCAGCTTTTCTCCGGCCGAACAGCAATTGATCCTGCTGGTCGCGAGTGTCGAGAACGAATGCACCTACTGTGTGGCCGCCCATTCATCCGGTGCTCGCATGGCCAAGCTCGACAAGGGCATAATCGAAGCCGTGCGCAACGGAGAACCGATTGACGACAATCGTCTCGAAGCGCTTCGCAGATTCACCGAAGCCGTCGTCATCAAACGCGGCCATGCGGCGGAAGATCTGGATGCGTTTCTTGGGGCCGGTTTTACAAAACAGAACGCGCTGGAAGTGGTTTTGTGCGTTTCCATGAAAACACTGGCGAACTACGCGAACCATCTTATTGATGTGCCGCTGGACGATGTGCTCAAGCGCATGCAATGGACGGGGAAATCCGCTGGCTAATGCAGTCGATCGGCAAGAGATGTCACTAAGACATTGATTGTTCCTGAAATTATGGAGCATCTTGTTTGCGTTCACACGCAGACGGGAGGCTTCGCAGGCCGGGATACAAACGGCCAGAACAAGCAGAAGAAAAACCGAAAACGGTTGAACATCCTGAACAGGGAAACCAAAGGGGAAGTTTAGATGAAAAAGATTTTAGGGGCTCTTGGAGCCGCTCTCCTTGCCACATCCGCGCAGGCGGAGGATCTCAAGATCGGTCTTGTTGTCACGCTGTCCGGTCCGCCTGCAGTCCTGGGCAAGCAGATAGAAGATGGCTTCAAGCTGGCGCTCGAAAAAATGGACGGAAAAATCGGGGGGCTGGATACCGAACTGATTGTCGTCGACTCGGAGCTGAAACCGGACGTTGCGCTGACCCGGGTCAAAGGGCTTCTTGAAAAGGACGAAGTGGACTTCGTTGTCGGGTCGGTCTTTTCCAACGTTCTGGGTGCGATATACAAGCCTGTTACACGGTCTGAAACGTTTCTGATCAGTCCGAATGCCGGTCCGTCGACGGTCGCCGGCCGGAACTGCAGCCCCTACTTCTTCTCAACCTCCTATCAAAACAACCAGAATTTCGAGGCGCTTGGCCAGCATGCGCAGGAACAGGGAATCAAAAGCGTCTTCATGATGACGCCGAACTACCAGGCTGGACGCGATGCCGTGGAAGGCTTCAAGAAATACTTCAAGGGAGAGATCACCGACGAAGTGTACACGCCGCTCGGTCACAAGGACTTCTCTCCTGAAATCGCGCAGATGTCCACATCGGATGCAGAGGCGCTGTTCACGTTCATGCCCGGCGGCATGGGTGTGCGTTTCGTCAAACAGTTCCGCGAATCCGGACTTGCAGACAAAATGAAATTCCTGTCCGCGTTCACAGTGGATGAAGCAACGTTGCCTGCCCAGAAGGATGCAGCGCTTGGATTCTTCGGTGCAACAAGCTGGGCACCCAGCCTGGACCTGCCGCAGAGCAAGGAATTCGTGGCCGCGTTCGAAGAAAAATACGGTTACATCCCGGGCGGGTTTGCGATGCAGGCCTATGATGCCGCACAGCTGATCGACAGCGCCGTGAAGGCGGTCGACGGGAACCTTTCGGACAAGGACGCGTTGCGCAAGGCTTTGGAAGCTGCAGATTTCCAGTCGCTGCGTGGCGATTTCAGCTTCAACAACAACCACTTCCCGATTCAGGATTTCTACCTGTTGCGCGTCGCACAGCGTGAGGACGGGAAGTACTGGACGGAAATCGATTCCAAGATTTTCGACGATTACACCGACAGCTTTGCTGCCGAGTGCAAGATGTAATCTGACAGAAAGGATATCTACCTGGGCGTTATCAGATGACACCGACACTCTTTCTCATCCAACTTCTCAACGGGGTGCAGTTCGGCGTGCTGCTGTTCCTGATAGCGGCCGGGTTGACGCTGGTTTTCGGCGTCATGGGCTTCATCAACCTTGCCCATGGCGTCCAGTACATGATCGGCGCCTACCTGACCTTCATGTTCTACCAGTTGACCGGAAATTTCTTTTCCGCTCTGCTGCTCGGACTGATCACGGCGCTGATCCTGGGGCTTGCCCTTGAAGCGCTGGTCTTTCGACACCTCTACGACCGCGATCATCTCGACCAGGTTCTTGCCACCTTCGGGATAATCCTGTTCGTCAACGAAGCGGTGAAAGTGATCTGGGGACCGGCGACCTTGACGCTTCCAACGCCTGAAATCCTGTCCGCATCGTTGCAACTGACCGACAATCTGAAATATCCGGTCTACAGGCTCGCACTCATTGCCGTCGGAGCAGCAGTCGCCCTCGGTCTGTATCTTGTCGTCGTCAAAACGCGGGTGGGCATGCTCATCCGGGCGGGTGCCAGCAATGCGGAAATGGTGAGCGCGCTTGGCGTGAACATCCGGCGGCTGTTCACTATCGTCTTCGGCTTCGGTGCCATGCTTGCGGGGTTCGCCGGAGCGATGGCCGCACCCATCTTCACGATCGAGCCCGGAATGGGCGACGATCTCCTCATCGTGGCCTTCGTGGTCATCGTGATCGGCGGGATCGGTTCGATCCGTGGAGCCTTCATCGCAGCCCTGCTGATCGGCTTGATCGACACGCTTGGACGGTCTTTGGCCACGGATGCGATGAAACTGATCTTCGACGCTTCCGCGGCCAATCAGATTGGTCCTTCACTGGCTTCGATGCTGATCTACATCTTCATGGCAGCCGTGCTGTTCTTCAGGCCGCAGGGCCTCTTTCCCGCAAGAGGTGCCGCATGAAAGCAGCGTCTGTTTCAAACCCGGAAACGGTTCAGCAGAGCAAGCGGATCGACCGGGCGCTCCTTGTTGGCCTCGCGCTGATATTGCTGCTGGCAATCATGCCCCTGCTGACGGAATTCGCCGGTGGCAACTATGTGCTCAATCTGGTGATGAAGGCGATGATCCTTGCCATCGCGGCCATATCCCTGGATCTGCTCATCGGCTATGGCGGTCTTGTGAGTTTCGGACATGCGGCATTCCTTGGATTGGGGTCCTACGTCACGGGTATCGCCCTGGCAGAGGGAACGATGGGTGCCCTGCCGATCCTCGGAATGGTTGTTCTCGTTTGCGGGCTGTTTGCGCTGGTGACCGGTGCCTTGTCGCTCAGGACTTCCGGTGTCTATTTCATCATGATCACGCTGGCCTTCGGCCAGATGGTGTATTTCTTCCTGACGTCACTCTCCAACTACGGCGGTGACGATGGCCTGACCCTCTGGGATACGCCACAGCTGTTCGGATTCTACGTGTTCCAGAACGGGTCCGGCCTGTTCTATTCCATTCTGGTCGTACTGGCATTGACCTGGCTGTTTGTCGGCAGATTGGCTCAGTCCCGGTTCGGGCGGGTCCTGCGGGCGGGGAAAGCAAGCCCCGTTCGTGTCGAGACCATGGGGTTCGACATCTTCCAGTACCGGTTGATCGCTTATGTCATCGCAGGCGTGCTTGCGGGTGTCGCCGGGTTCCTGTCTGCATGCCATGCCGAGTTCATCAGTCCGTCGACGGCCACCTGGCAGAACTCCGGCAATCTCATCATCATGGTCATTCTGGGAGGTATGGGGACACGCAACGGTGCGCTGCTGGGTGCGCTGTTCGTGGTTCTGATTGAAGAGGGACTGTCTCTGATCACCCATGAATGGAAGCTGATTTTCGGTCCGATGCTGGTGCTTATTGTGCTGTTCGCCAGGGGTGGTCTTGCCGGCGTGATTGATCGCCTGGGAGGCCGGTCATGACCGCGATCCTGACACTTGAAGGCCTGGTCAAGAATTTCGGTTCGTTGCGGGTGACCGACAATGTCTCGCTGGAGCTGCGATCAAACGAATGCCATGCCCTGATCGGACCGAACGGTGCCGGCAAGTCGACGCTGATCAACCTGGTTTCCGGTTCGCTCGGCGTCGAAAAGGGCAAGGTCGTGCTCGATGGCACTGATATTTCCAGCTATTCGCGGCCCCAGCGTGCGCTTGCGGGTCTTGGGCGCACATTTCAGATCACGACGATCATCCCGGGCTTTACGGTTCTGGAGAATGCCGCGCTTTCTGCGCAGGCGAAAGACGGTTCCAGCCACCGGTTCTTCGGCATCGCGGCTGCGGAGGAAGCCTTGAATGAAAAGGCACGCCGCGCACTGGCGGCATTCGATCTGGGTCACCGGCAGAACGTGCGGGCCGGGGATCTGTCACATGGTGAACATCGTCAATTGGAACTGGCAATGGCCATGGTTGGCGACCCCAAGGTCCTGTTGCTTGATGAACCGATGGCGGGAATGGGAATGGGGGAAGGCAGGGCGCTGACCGAAACGCTTCTCACGCTCAAGAAATCGACGCCAATGTTGCTGGTCGAACATGACATGGAAGCTGTCTTCAAGCTGGCCGACAGAATTTCCGTTCTCGCCTCCGGCCGGATCGTTGCGACCGGGACGCCTGACGAGGTTCGTGCCGACGAGGATGCCCGGGCCGCCTATCTGGGGAGCGAAGCATCATGAGCTTGCTCGAAGTCAACGGTCTTGAAGCCGGTTACGGTTTGTCTCAGGTGCTGTTCGGTGTCGATTTCAGCATCGATGAGGGGGAGGCGGCAACTCTTCTGGGCCGGAACGGTATGGGCAAGACCACGACGGTCCGGTCGATCATGGGGTTGTTGAAACCCAGTGGCGGACAAGTCTCCTTCAACGGCAGGGATATCACGCGCGCTGCGCCTTACAGGGTCGGGCAGGCGGGCATCGGACTTGTTCCCGAAGGGCGCCAGATTTTTCCAACGCTTTCGGTTGAGGAAAACCTCAAGGCCTTTGCCCGTTCGCCGGGGAAGTGGGATCTCGGGAAGGTCTACGCCTTCTTTCCAAGACTGCAGGAACGACGGCGCAATCTCGGTTCGCAGCTTTCCGGCGGCGAGCAGCAGATGCTGGCAATCGGACGGGCCCTGATGACCAATCCGTCCCTGCTGATCCTCGATGAGGCGACAGAGGGGCTGGCTCCGCTTATCCGCCAGGAAATCTGGGCGAAACTGGCCTTCCTTAAAACCGAAGGACAGGCGATCCTGGTGATCGACAAGGACATCGACGCACTGGCCGGATTTGCCGACAGGCATACCGTTCTTAACAAAGGCGAGGTGGTCTGGAGCGGATCAAACGCCAGGCTGACCGCCGAAGCCGACGTGGTGCGATCGCATCTGCACATTTAATCCGACAGCAAACATGGGGTGAACGATGATTGACATGCCACTTGGAATAACGCGCGCCCGGGAAGGTACGGAGGGCATCAGCTGGAATATCCTCGGCCAGACTTACGTGCCCAAGCAGGTTTGCGAATCCTCGTTTTCCTGGCACGCGACACTGCCACCCGGCACATTCGTGCCGCCGCATATTCACCCGATGCAAGACGAGTTTCTCTATATCCTGGAGGGACGTTTCGACTTTCTTCTGGACGGCAAGGAAGACTTTGCAGAGCCCGGCGATCTGGTTCACATGCCAAGAGGCATTCCGCATGGCATCTTCAACAAGAGCGATGCGTCGATAAAGACACTGTTCTGGGTGTCGCCGACGCGGCGGCTTTACGATCTGTTCTGGTCGATCCACAACATGGGGCCAAATCCGGATATCGCGAAACTGGTTGCCGTTTCTGCGGAGCATGAAATCGATTTTCTGCCGCCCGAAGACGAAGACTAAGAGGATGCCGAAATGAAAGTGCTGATAGCGGGCGCCGGCATAGGCGGATTGACCACGGCTTTGATGCTGCACCAGCGCGGTATCCGTTCAACGGTCTTCGAACGGGCGCGGGAAGTGCGCGAAATAGGGGTCGGGATCAACACGCTCCCCCATGCAATCCGGGAGCTTGCCGGCCTCGATTTGCTGGATCGGCTTGATGCGGTCGGTGTGCGAACCCGAGAGCTGCGGTATCTCACCAAACACGGACAGGAGGTCTGGTCCGAGCCGCGCGGGCTCCATGCGGGGCATGACATTCCGCAGTTTTCCATTCACCGGGGCAGGCTCCAGAAAGTTCTCCATGATGCCGTTCTGGAACGGCTTGGCACCGATGCCGTTCAGACCGGCACGCAACTCGCCGGCTTCATTCAGGATGAAGGAGGCGTCACCGTCAATTTTGTTGACAGCGTTGCAGGCGGCGACAGTCGGACGGAGCGAGGTGAAATCCTGATCTGTGCAGATGGTATCCACAGTGCCGGCCGTCGCTCATTTTACCCGGAAGAGGGACCACCGAGCTGGAACGGTGTTGTCATGTGGCGGGGTGCCACCGAATGGCCTGTCTGGGAGGACGGTGAAACCATGGCCATCGGGGGCGGCATGGGCGGCAAGTTCGTGCTTTACCCGATTGCACCTGCCCAAGACGGCAAACAGCTCCTGAACTGGGTCGTGGGAGTGCGCCTTGCCGATGGCGCGACCTCTCCGCCACCTGAAAAAAGCTGGTCAAAGGTGGCGCACCTGTCGGAGGTCTTGCCGCATGCCAGGCGCTTCAACATTCCCGGCCTCGATATCGAGGGCCTGGTTCGGGCAACACCTGCGATTTACGAATACCCGATGGCTGACCGGGACCCGTTGCCGCGGTGGACCCATGGCAGGGTCACCTTGCTGGGAGATGCCGCTCACCCAATGTATCCGGTTGGATCGAATGGGGCTTCCCAGGCAATTCTCGATGCCCGTTGCCTTGCCGATGCACTGGCGGCGTCCGAACATCCGCGCGAAGCGCTTTATGTCTATGAGAAGGAACGTCTTCCCAAAACCGCCGAAGTGGTTCGGTTGAACCGCAAGGGTGGACCTGAACGTGTCATCGACGAAGTTGAAAAACTCAATCCGAGCCTGTTTGACGATGTCAATGACGTGCTTGGCTACACGCAGCGCGAAGCCATCGTGAAAGGCTATGCGGGTACTGCAGGATTTCAGGTGAAGAAGGCGGTCTGACACCGTTTCCGATCAGACAGGAAGCTGTCTGGCAAGGAATGCCCGATGAAACACCAGGGGTGGAAAGAGAGAGGTCTCCCAGAGAGCGCCGGATCTGTCCGCCACAGGGCAATCCCGGGTGATGGAGCACGCAAAGCGCGGTTTGCCAGATTGCTGCTCAAGGAAGCCGCTGTGCGCTGTGTCAGCCCGCAACACTCAGGATTTCATGCAGAGGCTTTTTCAGTTTTGCAACGGCTGGAACCTTTGCTTCGCTTGAGGGGTGACCAACAGCAATAATCATGATCGGCTTCTCGCTTTCCGGCCGGTCAAGCACCTTGTTCAGGAACCTCATGGGATTGGGCGTGTGTGTCAGCGCGACAAGTCCGGCGTGATGGAGCGCAGCCAGCAGAAATCCACAGGCAATGCCGGTGCTCTCAGGGACGTAGTAGTTCTTGTAGCGGGTGCCGTCATCAAAGTAGCCCCAGCGCTGGGCAAACACGACGATCAACCAGGGAGCGTCTTCAAGATGCGGTTTGTGGTCATTGGTACCTATCGGCTCCAACGCCTTCAACCATTCGTCGCCGGCACCACCCTCGTAGAAGCGACGTTCCTCATCTTCCGCGGCTTCGCGAATCTGTCTTTTCACGTCCTGGTTGGAGATTGCGGCAAAATGCCAGGGCTGGTGATTGGCGCCCGAGGGCGCCGTTCCCGCGGTGCGGACACATTCCTCGATCACCTCTCGCGCGACGGGGCGATCGGAAAAATCCCTTACCGTGTGTCTGCGTTTCATGCGGTCATAGTAGGCTTTCGCCTCGGCCAGAACTTTCTCGTCCGAAAAATCGGCCCTGTCAGGAAGGGGGATGGGCTTGTAGGAAATGGTTTCACGGGAAAACATGATCAGTCCTTCAATCGTCTCTTTGTGGCCTGGCCGGTCGTACGCGGTTTTGAAAAGTCGGCTTCCGGTTCAAGCTCACCCGGCGGATTGGAAGTTCCGGTCGTGAAGGCGGCCTCCCATTCACCCAGCTTTTCAGCGCGGTCGTCCCAACTCTCCATGCTTTCCTCGTCACGATACATGGCAAACGGGCGCAAGGTGCTTTCGTAAAAATCCACTTGCGCATGAGACCGGTATTGAGTGGGTTGGTAACCGTTCCAATGGAGGGCCTGAACCAGCGGTCGGCGATACCGGCGGTTCTGGGTTGCAGCAGGGTATCCGATCGGAATGGTGCCATAGGCGCGCATCCATTGCGGATATCCGAGCAGCTCCGACAGTTCCTTGTTGGTGACAGGTTCACCACCGCCCGACAACCAAGCGCTGGTCAGACCTTCAGCCGCAACACCAAGCTGGATATTCTGGATGGCCGCTCCTATGGAATTGAGAAAGATCACTTCATTGTTGTCGAGATACTCCGCCTCCCAACCCTTGCTTGTCGGCTGGGGAAAGCAGACTTTCCAGCGGGGGTCTCCGACGACGATGATGATGGCAGCCGTGTTGGCCAGATAGGTTTTCTTCACCGCGGGAAAACCCCTTGCATGATCGACCAGCCGTTGAGCCTGCCCGAGAAAGACGTCCATCACTCTCTCGCGCAAGCCGGGTTCATCGATGACGATGAAATCAAAACACTGCACATTGGCACCCGACGGTGCCCACCTCCCACAATCAACGATCCGCTTGAGAACGTCACGCTCAACACTTCGGCCCGGCTCGAATTTCCGAACGCTGCGGCGTTTGCGGATCACATCCTGAAAAAGCGCTTCTGACATCTGTTTTTCCCCCTGAACGGAACAAACCGGTACGAGTATCGGGCTCGTGCATGCTTCATTGATGCGGATCGGGTGGTCGAAGTGCAACAGCGAATGCGATTGGAATCCAACATGAGAAATGAGATGCGTGACGTTTCAGTAGAATGCCAATTTCCTCCGGCTGGTCCTACGGCACGGACAAACACTGCCGTCACCTCTTGCCGTCCTGTATTCAAAGATTTAAGTTATCGATAACATTACTTGATTTCGGGGACGTCTGATGAAATTCGTTGAAGAGACAAAATTGCTTACGCACCGCGGTACGATGGCTATTCTGAACGCTGCGGTAGCGCGGGCAGAAGCCCTTGGGCAGCCACAATGCATTGTCGTCGTGGATCGGAGCGGTGAAGTTCTGGCGGAAATCCGGATGACCGGAGCCAAGTTCTTGAGCCGGAAAAGTGCGCTTGCGAAAGCCCTGACAGCGGCGTCAACCGGGGTTGAGACCACATCCATACCCGAGGCCGTGCGCACGTATATAGGCCTTGCGACGGACGGCAGTGTTACCGGTCTGCCGGGCGGACTCCCGATTGTTCTTGATGGTGTCCTGCTCGGTGGAATTGGTGTCGGTTCGGGTTCCGGAGACCAGGATATCGACGTGGCAAGTGCAGGCCTGGCCGCCATTGGTGCCTGATCTCGAATGCCCCTTGGATAATTGAGAAGAATGGCAGCGGACAGGCCGTCAGAAAACGGCACGGCCTGTCCGCTGCAGATATCAGGCAAGCAATCTTGCCAACGGCATTTTCTTGTCAGGCAAACGCGATCTGGGCCTTCACCGTTTGACTGCGATCGCCTGCAATTTCGAAGGCGGCAACGGCGTCGTCGAGCGCAAAGGTCTGAGTGATGAAGGGTTTCACATCGATCAGGCCTTTCTGCATCAGACTGACCGCTGTGAAGAATTCCTCGTGAAACCGGAACGACCCCTTCAGTGCCAATTCCTTTGCGGTGATGGCCATCATCGGAAGGCTCATGTCACCGCCAAGGCCAAGCTGGACAATCGTGCCTCCCGGGCGCATGGCCGAAATCCCTGCAGCAAGGGCAGGCGCGGCGCCTGAACATTCGAAAAGAACCTCGAATGTGCCCTTGTCCGCCGTGAATTGTTCAAGGTCAGCGGGGTTTTCCGCCATGTTGAGCGTCAGATCAGCTCCGGCGGCCTCGGCCATCTTGAGTGTGAACGGGCTAAGATCGGTTGCAACAATCAGGTCGGCTCCGGCCCTGCGGGCCGCCAGAATGCACAGGATGCCGATCGGTCCGCAGCCGGTGACCAGGACCGATTTCCCCATCATCGTGCCGGCTTGACGGGTCGCATGCAGGCAAACGGAAAGGGGTTCGGCCATGGCCGCCTCGCCGGTTGTCAGACCATCCGCCGGAGCGCATTGTGCGGCATCGGCAACCAGGACCTGACGGAACGCTCCCTGGATGTGGGGGAACGGCATGGCACTGCCGTAAAAGCGCATGTTGAGGCACTGGTTGTGACGCCCTTCGTTGCAATATCTGCAATTTCCGCAGGGACGAGATGGAGAGACGGCGACCAGCTGGCCGATGGACAGGCCGGAGACCCCGTCTCCAAGCGCCGTAACATGACCGGCAACTTCGTGACCAAGGATCATGGGTTCCTTCAACCGTACCGGACCGAAGCCGCCGTGATTGAAGTAGTGCAGGTCGGATCCGCAAATGCCGCCGGCTGCAATCTTGATCTGCACTTCTCCCGGACCGGGATCGCTTGCGTCACGATCTTCAATGCGAAGGTCTCTCGCTTCATGAATGACGATTGTTTTCATGTCTGCCTCACAGAACCGGGGTGAGCAGGTCCTGACCTGCAAAGTGAGCTTTCAGATTGTCTCGCACGAGCTTTCCCATGGCCTTTCGCGTCTCGAAGGTACCTGATGCGTGGTGTGGCTGCAGCAGCACGTTGTTCAATTCCAGAAAACGGGGATTGAGAGCCGGCTCGCCTTCGAACACATCCAAAGCGGCAGATCCCAACCGGTTGCTTTCAAGTGCTTCAAGAAGCGCTTCCTCGTCGATATTGGAAGCCCTGCTTATGTTGATGATCATTCCTTGCGGTCCGACGGCCTCAATTACGTCCTTGTTGACGATGTGCCTCGTCTCGGCGGAAGCGGCAAGCGTAACAAACAGGAAGTCAGATTTTCTGGCGAGTTCAACCGGGTCGGAAACGAAAGACCAGTCTCGCGCATAGTCTTTTGCCGACACATCGGAGTAGGCAATCTTAAGATCGAAACCGGCCAGACGCTTTGCGACCTCAAAACCGATCCTGCCAAGACCAAGAACACCTGCCGTCTTGCCCCAGACCCTGGACTGGAGCGGGTACAGTCCCTTTTCCTGCCAGCTGCCATCCCGCACCCATGCCTCGGCACCGATCATGCCGCGCGATTGCACCAGCATCATCGCGACACCGAGATCGGCCACGTCGTTCGTCAGAACATCGGGTGTGTTGGTGACGCGAATGCCCCGTTCGCGGCAGGCTTGCAGATCAACCGCATCAAAACCGACACCGTAGACAGAAATGACTTCCAGGTTCGGGCAAGCTTCGATCATTGCCCGGTTCGCACCAAGTTCTCCCCGGGTGGCAATGCCTTTGACGGTTGCGCCGACCGCGTTCAAAAAGCCAGCCGGATCAGACGCTTCGAAATATTTGTGCATGTTGAAGGTTTCGTCCAACGGAACCTGATCCCAATCGGGATAGGGGCCGACCTGGAGAATGTCTGGCTTGGTCATTTTATGCTCTCTCGGGTTGACAAGTTATGTTATCGATAACATAACAATCCAAAGTGTCAATTGTTTCTGTAGAAGGAATTCTGATGAGTCTCGCCTTGTTCGACCTGTCCGGCAAACGGGCATTGATCACCGGTTCGTCCCAGGGAATCGGATTTGCGCTCGCGCGCGGCCTCGCCAAGGCCGGTGCCGAAATCGTCCTCAACGGCCGCGACAAATCGAAACTCGGCGAGGCGGCAGCAACGCTCAGATCGGAAGGCCACACAATCCACGAGTTGGCGGTCGACGTAACCGATCACGATGCCACCCGGGCCGCCGTCGACGGATTTGAAAACGAAACCGGTGCCATCGACATTCTGGTCAACAACGCCGGCATGCAGCATCGCACCCCACTTGAGGATTTTCCCGCGGACGCCTTCGAGCGTTTGTTGCAGACGAACATTGCCTCGGTTTTCCATGTGGGTCAGGCTGTTGCGCGGCACATGATCGGGCGCGGATACGGCAAGATCGTCAATATCTGTTCGGTGCAGACAGCTCTCGCGCGCCCGGGCATCGCTCCATACACGATGACCAAGGGAGCCGTGGCGAACCTGACGAAGGGGATGGCGACCGACTGGGCAAAACACGGCCTTCAGTGCAATGGCCTGGCACCTGGATACTTTGACACGCCACTCAATGCCGCACTCGTCAACGATCCGGAATTCAGCGCCTGGCTTGAAAAAAGGACACCTGCCGGGCGGTGGGGCAATGTTGAAGAACTCGTTGGAACGTGCATTTTCCTTTCTTCCGAGGCCTCTTCCTTCGTGAATGGAACGACCGTCTTTGTCGACGGTGGAATCTCGGTGTCGCTGTGACCGCCGCCTATGTTGTCATGGGTGTATCCGGTTGCGGGAAGAGCAAGATCGGCCAGGGTCTCGCGAAGGCAATCAGCGCAAGATTCTTCGACGGTGATGACCTCCATCCGGCAGAGAACATTGCAAAAATGAGCCGGGGCGAACCGCTCAACGATGACGACAGGGGCCCCTGGCTCGACAAGGTCGGCGAACAACTGGCCATGTCTTCCGAGCCAACGGTCATTGCCTGTTCCGCTCTCAAAAGGATCTACCGCGAACGGATTCGGGACAAGGCAGGAAAGCCGGTGACGTTTCTCTACCTTGAGGGCACACATGAAGTTCTCAGCGAGCGCATGAAACATCGTGACGGGCATTTCATGCCCGCCGCGTTGCTCGACAGTCAACTGGCGACACTGGAACCGCCCGGCGAGAGTGAAGATACGGTCAAGGCGTCGATCGACCAGACACCCGATCAGGTGGTCGCCGAATTGCTCGAAGGTATTCGAAGGAAACAGCAATGAGTGAGAGAGTAGCCCTGATCGGTGCAGGCGCCATGGGCGGCGCGATCGGCACCCGTCTAGTCGAGACAGGCAATCGGCTGCTTGTCTTCGATCTTGACCAGGACAAAGTCGCGGCACTGGTCGCAAAGGGGGCGGTTGCTGCCAAATCGGCAGCAGAAGCCGCCAACCAGTCAGACTTTGTCATCACAAGCCTCAATTCCGCGAAGATCGTCGACATCGCGGTGTTCGGCGAGAACGGGGTTGCTGCGGGAGCCAAGCCCGGCACCCTGGTGATTGATATGTCGTCCATTGATCCCGCGGCGACCAGGGAGCTTGCCGGAAAAGCTGCCGGCACCGGTTTGCGCTGGGTCGACAGCCCGCTTTCGGGAGGCGCACCCAAGGCGTTGACCGGCGAGTTGACACTCATGGCCGGCGGTGCGCCGGAAGACGTCGCCGATGCGCACAAGGTTCTGAAGCATGTGAGTTCCAACTACACCCACATGGGTCCGGTCGGGGCAGGCCAGACCACCAAGCTGATCAATCAGGTCCTGTGCGCGCTGGGGTTCGTCGCGGTTGCGGAAGCAACACAGCTTGCGCTCGACGCTGGCGTCGACGCCGCAAAAATTCCAACCGCACTGAAGGGTGGACGTGCCGACAGTGCGCTGCTTCAGGAATACATGCCGCGCTATGTTGAACGCGATTACCGAAGGACCGGACGGATCGACAACATGGTGAAGGATCTGAATGGTGCAATGGATCTTGCGCGGCGAACCCACACCTCGATGCCGCTGACATCGCTCTGTGCGGAAATTCATCGCATGCTGACCGCGGCAGGCCTTGGCGGCGAAGACGAAGCAGCACTGATGGAATTTTTCAAGGGACCTGACAAGGAACAGTTCACATGATCACTCGTTTCGCCCTGTTCGAGGGCAGCGTCAAATCCGGCAGGAAAGATGCCTTTCGAGAAGCCGTGACGGAAAGGCTCGTACCGCTCTGGCGCCAGTTTCCGGGCAACAGCGATGTACGTGTCATGTTCGGAGAAGAAAGGGACGCGGGTGCGCCCGAGTACCCGCTGATACTGGCAATCACCTATCCCGACAGGGAAACAATGTCCGGTGCACTTGAAAGCGATGCAAGAAACAGATCACGCGAGGTGACGGGCGAGATCGTAGCCGAATTCTTCGACGGACGAATTCATCATCATGTGACGGAAGCGAATGAGTACGCCGGCAGGCCGTGAGGCGACCAACATGCCAATGCCGCCGAATTCTGTGTCTCTTTTCCATGGGTCTGCCGCTGCAATTGCAGCAGCAGACCCATTTTGCATAAATTCAGGCGGAGAGAATCAGGTGGGGGACGAATGCAGCGCGCTGTGACGATGAAGGATGTTGCACAAAAGGCAGGCGTGTCGGTGATGACCGTCAGTCGTGCATTCAAGCAGCACGCCTCCGTGGGTGAGGCAACCAGAAAGCGCATTCTTCAGATTGCCGAGGATCTTGGCTATGTCTTTGACAGTAACGCCGCAACATTCCGGTCTCAAAGAACCGGTTTCGTTGCAGTGGCCATTCCCTCGATCAACAACGCCAATTTCGCTGATACCGTGGGAGCCATGTCCGAAGCTCTCAAGGATGAAGACCTTCAGGTTCTACTGGGCTACAGCAATTACGATATTCACGAAGAAGAAGGCATCGTTGAGCAGTTCCTGAAACGCAGGCCCGAGGCAATCGTGCTGACGGGCGGGCGGCATACGCCGAGAACTCGTCAATTGCTTGAACGGGCAAAAATTCCGGTGATCGAGACCTGGGACCTGCCGGATGATCCGATTGATCATGTCGTCGGCTTTTCCAATGCGGCAACCATGCATGATCTTGTCCGGCATCTTGTCGGAACCGGGCGGTCCCGGATTGCCTTTATCGGCGGTGATACCGATGGCGATACCCGGGGAGCAGATCGGCGGCGCGGCTTCATGGCGGCTATGGAAGAGCAGGGCCTGTCGAGCGAACGGCTGATCGGTGCGGGTGACCCGCCGATCTCGATGCGGGAAGGGGCTGCCGCCATGTCGCGGTTGCTGCGTGAACACCCGGATACCGAGGCGGTCGTATGCGTATCCGACCTGTCGGCTTTCGGTGCCCTGACCGAGTGTGCCCGCAAGGGCGTGAAGGTGCCGGACGATATTGCGATTGCGGGATTCGGCGCCTACGACATTTCGTCTATCTGCGTCCCGACGCTGACGACGATCAATCCTCATCCGGAGGAGATAGGCCGGAAAACCGGCGAGCTGATCAGAACGCTGCTCAGGGGTGAGGGCACCGGTACTGAGGGCGTCATCCGGATCGGGATTGAACCGCAGCTCAGTGTCGGTGAATCGAGTACGTGAACCGAAGAGCTGCTGGAAACGTCAAACGGTTTCCCCGGTGACGAGCCGAAATCCGACATCACTGACCGGTGTCGCCTGATCTCCCGAAATCTTCAGCAACAGATTTTCGGCCGCAAGCTGACCGATCCGCAAATGGTTCACCTGAACCGTCGTCAGCCGGTACGGCAGAACTGATGCGATAGGCAATTCCCCCCAACCGGCAATACCGATGTCGCCGGGTATGCTGATGTGCTGCGCCTGACAGAAATGCACCGCGCCAACCGCCATATTGTCGTTCTGGAAGAAGATAACCTCCACGTCCGGGTCGGAGGACAGCAATTGCTCAGTTCCATAAAAACCTGGATAAAAACCTGGAATGTCGTTCAGACATAATTGCTTGCTGAGTTTTCCTCCACCATCTTCTATCGCTTTTGCGTACCCGTTCAGTCGGGATGTCGCCGCATTGGCAGCATCATGGGAAGTTCCGACATATCCAAAACGCGTATACCCTTTTGACAAGAGAAAACGGCCCATGTCGTAGCCGCTGTCGAAGTGATTGAGGCCGACGCACATATCGATCGGACTCGAGTTCAGATCCCAGATCTCGACCAGTGGAACATTCGCGCTCTGAAGCAGCTGGACTGCCTTGGGAGTATGCGCGCGCCCGGTCAGGATGAGACCGGCCGGCTTCCAGGACAGTACGGTTTCGATCCACGTCTCTTCTTCCGCCAATGCGTGCTGGGTCATTCCGAGAACTGTCTGGTGATTGAAACTGACAAGCTTGCGGTCAATCCCTTCCAGCACGTGCGTGAAGACTTCATTGCCGAGATCCGGAATGCTGACCCCGACGAATGTGGTGTTCTTGTCGCCCGCAAACACCGTTGCGATCCTGTTCGGCAGATACCCCAGACGCTCGACTTCCGCCATGACCTTGACGCGCGTCTTTTCTGAGTAACCGCCCTCCTCACGCAGGACCCGGCTGGCAGTCATTTTCGACACACCGGCGGCCTTGGCTACCTCTGAAAGATTTATCTTGTTGTTTTTGCTAGAGATTTTTAAATCCGTCAAATTTAACGTTATCGATAACTTTTTTGTTGACTTCGATATGTGACAGGCGGATGATAATCCTACGTTACCGGTAACTCAACGCCTGTCTTGGAATTGGAGACAGAAAGTCGGGGCAGGTAACGATCGGGAGGAACATCGTGCCAGGCAGTTTGAAAAACCGTCTCTTCTTTGACGGCATTCAGAAACATTTCGGGGGGACATACGCCGTCCGGGACGTTTCGCTGTCGATCGACAGGGGCGAGATCGTCGCCCTTCTGGGAGAGAATGGTGCCGGCAAGTCGACCCTGATCAAGATTCTGGGCGGTATCCACAATCCCGATGCGGGCCGGGTGCTTATCAACGGTGAGCCCTACGAGCATCGGCCCGGTGGTTTCGGTCAGCGCCAGGCGGTCGCATTCATTCACCAGGATCTTGGCATGATCGAGTGGATGACGGTTGCCGAAAACATGGCACTGGCACTCGGATTTTCCAAGAAATTCGGTTTGATCAAATGGCGCGACGCGGAAACCTTCGCGGCGGAGGCCCTGGCGCGGGTCGGTTGCGACTTCTCTCCTTCCACGCGTGTTCAGGACCTGTCGAGGACGGAAAAGTCGTTGGTGGCGATTGCCCGGGCTCTTGCTGTCGATTGCGATTTTCTTGTGCTTGATGAGCCCACAGCATCTCTTCCGACCGACGAGGTGTCGCGGCTTTTCGAGGCTCTGCGGCCGTTGCGTGATCGCGGTGTCGGCATGATTTATGTCTCTCATCGACTGGATGAGATTTTTCAGATCGCTGATCGCGTCGCAGTCTTGAGAGACGGTGAGCTTGTCGGTGTGCGTTCCATCCAGCACACGACAACCGAAGAGCTGGTTCACATGATTGTCGGTCGCAAGACCAGGCAGGTGAGCAAACTGAGTGAAGCGCCAGGCAAGCCGGTTCTCTCGGTCAAGAACCTGAAGACGAAATCAACCGGTCCGGTCGATTTCACCTTGCACAGGAACGAACTGGTCGGGGTTGTGGGTTTACGCGGGGCAGGGCACGAGGAAATAGCCCGGGCGCTTTACGGCCTTGAGGCGCAAACGGGCGACATAGATCTTGATGGGCTGGGTGCGCCGGATCTGCGATCACCGAAAACTGCTCTTGATTCCGGTGTCGGGCTCGTTGCCCGCGATCGTACCGAAGAATCCGTCGCGATGCCGTTGTCGATCCGCGAAAACACCTTTCTCAATCCCGAGGCGACAGGACGTGGCCTGTTCTCGATCCTGACGCCGCGAGAAGAAACGAAGATGGCCGAAAAGATCGGCCGCGAAGTTGCGTTGAGCCCGAATGACCAGACCATGGCCATCGAGGCACTATCCGGGGGAAACCAGCAGAAGGTGGTCATTGCCCGCTGGCTGGCAACCAAAAGAAAGCTCCTGATCTGCGAGGACCCGACGGCGGGTGTCGATGTCGGGGCCAAGGCTGAAATCTACGCACTTTTGAACAAGGCCCTGCTGGAAGGTGTCGGTATCTTGCTCGTGTCGACAGATTTCGAGGAAGTCGCAACCATTTGCCATCGGGCCATCGTCTTCAGCCAGGGAAAAATCGTTGGCGAACTGTCGGGCACGAAGCTGTCGACAGAAAACCTGATCCAGGCCGCGTCGGCCAGCAACGTCGCTGCCGCTTGAGGTAATATTAATGCAGTCACTTGAATCCAATGCTCTGGAGCCAACCAAGTCTGAAATCGAAGGCCTGTCGGTCCGCGGCAAGTTGTTGCGGCTGCTTCCGGTCTACGGCCTGGTGATCCTGACCATATTTCTGATCGTCCTGTTTTCGATCCTGCTGCCGAACACGTTTCCGACGCTTTTGAACCTGCGGGCCATCATCTCGGACAAGGCCATCATTGCGTTGCTTTCGCTCGGCGCGATGATACCCATGGCAGCGGGGCGCATCGACCTTACGGTGGGCTACGGCATTGTACTCTGGCACATTCTTGCGATCAGCCTGCAGACCGTGTTTGGCATCCCCTGGCCGATGGCCGTCATGATCGTGCTCATGCTCGGAGCCATGAGTGGTTTCTTCAACGGTCTTCTCGTTGAAGTCGCCAAGATCGACAGTTTCATCGCAACATTGGGAACCGGCACTGTGCTCTATGCGATCGCCTTGTGGCACACGGGCGGGCGGCAGATTGTCGGTGTGCTGCCGGACGGGTTCTATTCCTTGAGCACCACCTTCGTGTTCGGATTGCCGATTACAGGTTACTACCTGATCGCGATAACGGTCTGCATGTGGCTCATTCTCGAATACACACCGGTCGGACGGTATCTTTATGCCATCGGTGCCAACCAGCGCGCGGCCCAGTTGAACGGCATTCCTACACGCAAATATGTGATTGGTGCCTTCATGGCATCGGGAACAATGACCGCACTTGCCGGCGTATTGCTGGCATCGAAACTCAGGATCGGCCAGGCAAGTGTCGGTCTGGAATTTCTGCTTCCGGCGCTGGTTGGAGCGTTTCTCGGGTCAACGACCATCAAGCCGGGGCGGGTCAACGTCTGGGGCACGGTCATTGGTGTCGCCATTCTCGCGGTAGGCATTTCCGGCATTCAGCAATTCGGCGGTTCTTTCTGGGTCGAACCACTCTTCAACGGCGTCACGCTTCTGATCGCGATCGGTATCGCGGGCTATGCGCAACGCCGTAAAGGCGCAGCGAAAAAGTAAGATTTTTGCAAAGGGAGGATACTATGCAAAAACGCGATTTCCTTAAGACAGTTCTGGCAACCACGATGCTGGCCGGCATCGGCTTGCCGGCATTTGCAGAAACGGCCTGGGATGGGCCGACGGCAGGGCCGGCAGCCGCAGATGGCAAGACGATCGTCGTTGTCGCGGCCGATCTCAAGAACGGCGGCATCTTGGGCGTGACCAACGGGGTCGAGGAAGCTGCGGACAAGATCGGCTGGGAGGTCCGTGTTCTTGACGGAGCAGGTTCCATTCAGGGGCGCACGGCAGCCATTGGCCAGGCCCTGGCCTTGCAGCCGGACGGGATCGTGATCAACGGGTTCGACGCCGTTGAGCAGCAGGCAGCCCTGGAAGGCGTTGCCACCGCGAAAATTCCGATGGTTGCGTGGCACTCCGGTCCGAAAATCGGCTGTGATGCTCCCGGGGGCATCTACGCCAATATTTCAACCGATGCGATGACGGTCTCGGAAGTTGCCGCCAACTGGGCGATCGAGGACGGCGGCAAGGATATCGGCGTCATCATTTTCACCGACTCGACCTATCAGATCGCGATCGACAAGGCTGACCGGCTGAAAGAGACCGTCGAAGCGGCAGGCGGCAAGGTCCTTGAATATGTCGACACTCCGATTGCCGACACGTCGACGCGCATGGGGCCACTGACAACCAGTCTTCTGCAGAAATACGGGGACAGCTGGACACACGCGCTCGCAATCAACGATCTCTATTTCGACTTCATGGGACCGGCGCTGGCCTCGGCCGGGATCTCTGCTGCCGACGGCCCGCAGGCCGGGTCGGCCGGCGATGGTTCGGAAGCCGCATTTCAACGGATCCGTACGGGCGGGTACCAGACCATTACGGTTGCCGAGCCGCTCAACCTTCAGGGCTGGCAGCTCGTTGACGAATTGAACCGGGCCGTTCAGGGCGAAGCCTGTTCGGGCTACATCACGTCACCGGCGCTCGTGACGCAGTCGGGTCTTGAAAAGATGGGCGACAGCAATTCTTTCGATCCCGACACGCCGTATCGCGAAGCCTATTCCGCCATCTGGGGCAAATAGGTTTCAGGGAGCGGGTCGCCTGACGCAGCCGAGGGCGACCTGCTGACCTGACCGACAAATTCAGCTGCAGTTCCTTTTTGTCGCGGCATCGCCGCGGACGGGGAAGCTTTGGCCAAAATTCAGGATGACGACATGTCTACCGGCGAGAACAACTCCGATCCTTTGGTAACAATGCGCAATATCTCCAAGCGCTTTGGCGGCGTGAAAGCGCTCACACAGGTGAACCTTGATGCCTATGCGGGAGAGGTCCTGGCAATTGTCGGCGACAATGGTGCAGGCAAGTCGACGCTGATCAAGATACTGACCGGCGTCTATCAGCCCACCGAAGGCGAAATCTTCGTGGCCGGCAAGAAGCTGGTGATGAACAGTCACTCAGATGCAATCGATGAAGGCATTGATGCGGTTTACCAGACGCTTGCGCTGGCAGATCATCTCGATCCCGCGTCAAACATGTTCCTTGGAAACGAACTGACCCGTTCGGTTCTGGGTATCACGATGCTCGACAACAAGCGGATGCGCTCGGAAACAGAGCGTGTCCTGTTTGAACGACTTGGTGTCAGGTTACGCTCGCTCGATGTTCCCACCTCAAGTCTGTCGGGAGGCCAACGGCAGGCTGTTGCCATCGCACGAGCGGTCTATCACGAGGGCCTAAGGGTCCTCGTGATGGACGAACCGACGGCAGCTCTCGGGCCCCAGGAAACGGCACGGACGCTGAAGCTCATCAAGGCACTGAAGGCACAGGGCCTTGCGGTCATTCTGATCTCCCACTCGCTGGATGACGTTTTTGAAGTCGCGGACAGGGTTCACGTTCAACGGCGCGGGCGCTGCGCAGGCGTTGTCCACATCTCGCAAAGCACGCAGCAAGACGTTCTCGCCCTGATCGTGGGCGCGGAAGAAGCGGCATAGGGGGCACAGATGGCAACCGCAAAACAATCGGACGGACCGATGAAACTTTCCGACCGGATCGAACCCTTCCTGGCCATCATCGGCCCGATGGTCATGATCCTTGCAATCCTTCTGTTCATGGGGATTGCCGAACCGGCACGCTATTTCCGCCTGTCGAACCTTAATCTCATTCTACTGGATGCAGCGCTTTACATGCCGATGGCGATGGCAATGACCTTTGTCATTACCCAGCGCGGTATCGACCTGTCGATCGGCTCCGTTGCGGCGTTGTCGTCGATCATCATGGCGTTTCTGATCAAGCAATACGGATTTTCCGCACCGGTCGCGATCGCAATCGCGCTTTTGCTTGGCGCCGTGTTCGGACTGATCAACGGTCTGGTGATCACCAAGTTCAAGGTGCCGGACCTGATCGGAACGCTTGCTATGGACCTGGTCTACCGCGGGTTCGCACTGGTCATCGCAAAAGGTCTGGTGCTGGCTCGCTTTCCTGAAATCATGACGGATATCGGTCGCGGGCAGATCCCCGGATTCATTCCGCTTCCGGTGGTGATCGGCCTGTTCACGATGGTTCTCGGGTACTGGCTGCTGAAGAAGACCTATTTCGGCCGCTACACGGTTGCGATCGGTTCCAATCCGGAAGCCGCCGAAATGACCGGGATCGCGGTCGATCGCTACAAGATCTACGCCTATGTGCTGATGGGTGCGTCGGCGGCCCTTGCCGGCGTGATGCTGACAGGCAAACTCAATGCGATCCAGGCGACATCAGCACCGTATTTCAATCTGCATGTCATTGCCGCGGTTGTGGTCGGCGGAACGTCGCTTTTCGGCGGGCGTGCATCGATGCTCGGTTCGCTCGCCGGTGTGCTGCTTCTGTCCATGATGATCAACGCACTGGTGACATTGCGGATCGAGTTCTTCTGGCAGTCAGTCGCGTCCGGCGTGGTGATCGTATCTTCGGTCGCACTCTATACCTGGTTGCAGAAAAAAGACCGTGATGGCGCAAAGGGCCTGCTTGCCGGCCTGAAAACGCCGGAAAGCTTGCGGCTACTGCGCCTGTCGGGCGGCCTGATCGCCGCTCTGGCTCTCTTGCTTCTCATTGGAACTCTGCTCGCCGGCAATCCTGTCGCCAGCGGCTGAGTCCTCTAAGCGCGGACTTCATCAATAGGGAGGAATTAGTGATGAAACTGCTTAAATCGACGCTTTGCATACTGATGCTTACAGGCACCAGCGCTCTGGCTCAGGGCAATCTGCCCCTGAAAGAGATGCCCGGTCACGCCGACAGGGACTACTGGGTGCCGGGTGAAGTCAATGCCGAAGGAAAACTTGAAGCCCTGCAGGCTGTTGTGGGTGGGGAAGGCGTGGCGTTCTCCGGAACCCAGGACAAGCCGGTTGAGATCGCCCTGATCTATCCGTCCGCCGATACATCGGACTTCTGGGCCCGCAACTATCTTGCGATGACAAAACGCCTCGACGAACTCGGTATCAAGTACAATACCACCGAGTTTGCCAGCCGTCAGATCGAGCACTCGCTGCAATCGACCTACGCCAACCAGGTGCTGCAGGATGGTGACATCTACGACTACGTGATCTTCGGACCTTCGGAGCTTGCCATCCAGGCGGACAATATCGACAAGCTGGCAGGCAATGATGACTTCACGACCTATGTCTGGGCCTTTCATACGCCGCTCAAGGATCTGAAGAACCAGCCTGATGTCTGGTTCGACTTCTCGTCGGCTGCCGGTGCGCTTGTCATGTGCGACTACATGCTGGAGCGTCTTGGAAATGGCATCACGATGGCGATGAACCGCGGTATCCCGGGCATCACCGACAACCAGCGTTCGGGTGACTTCAAGGACTGCGTCATGGAAAAGGGCGACTGGAAAGTCGCCTATGAGCACTATGGCGAATACCAGCGTGAAGGTGGCTATGAGGGTACCAGCCTGATCCTGCAGGCTTATCCGGAAGCAACGATCATCCACAATGCCAACACGGCCATGGCCATGGGCAGTGTTGAGGCACAGGTTGCAGTCGGAAAGGAAAAGGAAGTCTTTTCGACTGGCTGGGGCGGTACCGGACTGGAGCTGGACGCTATTCGCCGCGGCGAACTGGATGCAACGCCAATGCGCATGGGTGATGACGTTGGTGCTGCCACCGCAGAGGCCATCAAGGCGGATCTGGAAAACAGGGCTGATGAATTGCCTCTCGTCTTCCTGGGTCGTATCACAGTCGCTCATGACCAGATGAGCGCGGAAGAACTTGATGCACTTCAGACCGAAGCCTTCCGTTTCTCGGGTGTTGGCGCTCTCGAAAGATAGAAGGGCTTCCTGTCTGAGGCCGTCCATGTGCGGCTTGCACCGTGGACGGATTGACAGACAGTGCTAAAAGAAGCGCTACCGGCATACTTTTCGCCGGTAGCGCGATTTGCTGCCTGCCTGGGCTGTTTGCGAAGGGATCGAATTTGGCCAAGGACGGCGGAAAACAGGGGCCGGTTACAATGCGGGATGTCGCAAAGGCAGCCGGTGTTTCCCGAATGACGGTCTCCCGGGCCCTGCGCAAGGACAGTCCTGTCTCGCTTAGAACGCGGGAGCATATTCTCAAAGTCGTGCGGGAAATGAACTACGTTCCGGATCAGATGGCGGGCAGCCTCACAACCCGGAAGTCCGGTTTTGTCGCCACACTCCTGCCTTCGCTGAACAATCTCCATTTTGCCCTGACCGTACAATCTCTTACCGAAGAGCTTGAGGAAATCGGTTTGCAGATTCTTCTCGGCCACACCGATTACTCCGCAGAGCGTGAAGAAGAAATTCTGGAGACGATGCTCAGACGTCGTCCGGAGGCGATAGTCCTGTCATACGACGGGCATACGGACAGAACTATCGAGCTCATGCGGGACGCGAATGTTCCGGTCATCGAGATATGGGAAACGCCTGCGGATCCGATCGAACACACGGTCGGTTTCTCGAACTTCGACGCAGCGCGGCAGATGACACAGAGACTTATCGATGAAGGCTACAGCCGGATTGCGTTTCTCGGGGAAGGGCAGGACGACTGGACGCGCGGCGCGGCCAGGCGGAACGGGTTTCTCCAGGCGATGCGGGACGCCGGTCTGTCTGCGCACCGGATGATCCGCTATGGTATTCCGCCGCTGACAATCGACAGTGGATCGGAAGCCGTAGCGCAGCTTCTTGCCGACTTTCCGGACACGGATTGTGTGTTTTGCGTGTCGGATGTAGCCGCTTTCGGTGTCCAGAGCCGGCTCATTTCAGAAGGCTACGCCATTCCAGGTGATATCGCTGTTGCCGGCTTCGGGAATTTCGAAGTGTCCAGATATGCTGTGCCGAAACTTTCAACGGTTGTTGTCGATCCGGTCCGGATCGGAAGCGAGACCGGAAAACTGCTCAAGACACTGTTTCGTTCGGACCTGGCGGGTTCGGATCAACCTCGCCATATTCACGTTCCCGCCGAGATAGAATTCAGGCAAAGCACCTGACATCCATTTCCTGAATGAATTTTTGACCTTGAAAGAAAAATTTTCTTGTTATCGATAACATATCTGATAATGTGACCGGTAACATGTATAGTGTGTGACCGGTCACAACAGAGACGTGCGTCAAATCTGGACGCTCCGGGAGGGGAAATGCCGCGTATCCGACTTGAGAACCTCGTAAAGCGCTACGGCGATGTGGAGGTGCTGCACGGGATCAATCTGGATATGGATGAAAACGAGTTCACGGTGCTCGTGGGACCATCCGGCTGTGGTAAATCCACGACGCTGCGGATGATCGCAGGCCTGGAAACCGTTAGCGATGGGGAGATCTTCATCAACGATCGGCCGGTCAGCAATCTGGAACCGAAGGCTCGCGACCTGGCGATGGTGTTTCAGGATTATGCTCTCTATCCGCATATGAACGTTGCCAGAAACATGTCATTTGCACTCCGTCTGCAGCGCAGGCCGAAAAAGGAAATTGATGAGAAGGTTGGCAACGTCGCCGAAATGCTCGGCCTGACAGACTTTCTGCACCGCAAGCCGGGGGAGCTTTCCGGCGGACAGCGGCAGAGGGTTGCGATGGGACGCGCCCTGACCAGGGATGCGGGCACATTCCTGTTCGATGAACCGCTGTCGAACCTTGACGCGAAACTACGCGGCCAGATGCGGGCAGAGCTGGCGCTGATGCGCCAGAAAGTCCGCAAGAACATGATCTACGTGACCCATGACCAGATCGAGGCCATGACACTGGGCGACCGGATCGTGGTGATGCATGGCGGCTATATCCAGCAGCAGGGGACGCCTGAAGAACTGTTCAAGCGGCCCGCGAACAAGTTTGTCGCCGGTTTTCTCGGCTCACCGCCGATGAATTTTCTGGAAGCCGAAATCCAGGATCTCTCGGGACAGCCTGTCGTACGCGGCAAGGGTTTTGAGCTGGCCTTGCCGGCAGAGAAGGCGGCGGCCGCCGCGTCTAAAACCTCGAATGCGGTGACGCTCGGGATCCGGCCATCCGATTTGCACTTCAGTCCCGATGCTTCCGACCAGGAAGCCGTCGATCTGCGGGTGATTGTCTCCGAATACATCGGTGCACAGTCAGTTCTTCTCTGCGATTGCGGCGGTCAGAAAGTCGAGGTCGAGCTGAAGTCCGAAACGCCTATTGCCCTGGGCGAAACATTGAGATTTGCGGTCAACAGGGAGGGCATTCACATGTTCGACCGCGAAACGGAGGTTGCCATCAGGTGATCTGAACCTTGCTGTTAAGGGAGGAATGAATGCTGAAATATCTGAAGTCGACGGTTTGTGCTGTCGCGGGGCTTGCTCTGGGGGCCACGGCCGCCCTTGCCAATCCCTATGAGGAGTTTGCCGGTGAGACGCTGGTTGTCAATTTCCCGGCGCATCCGCATTTCGATGCGGTCATGAAAGTCCTGCCGGAGTTCACCAAGGAAACCGGTATCCGGGTTGAGGTTGATCAGCTTCAGTATCTCAAGATGCGCGAGCGTCAGACCCTCGAACTGACCAAGAACCGTGGCGATTATGACCTGATTGCCTATGTGGTCTTTTCCAAGGCGGACTACGTCTATGCCGACCAGCTGGAAAATCTCGCTCGGTTTTTCATGAACCCGAAGCTGGCCGATCCGAACTATGAGGCTGAAGACCTGATCGACGGATATGTCGCCAATATCGGCGTTGCCGGAGGCAAGAAAGGGTATCTGCCAGGACCAACCGGCTCGCTTTTCGGATTGCCGTTCGGATCCGAGACATCCATCCTGGGATACCGCAAGGATATCTTCGACAAGCACGACCTGAAGGTCCCGGAGACCTATGACGAGCTGCTTGAACTGGTTTGCCTGATCCCCGAACTCGAGCCTGGAATGGGTGGTCTGGCGTCTCGTGCTGCATCGGGCCATCACGCCAGCCATGCGTTTCTCCTTCATCTTGCACCTCTCGGGGGCCGGATTTTCGACGATGAGTGGAAACCGATCGTCAACAACGAAGCCGGTGTCGAAGCTGCCGAAGCGCTCAAGAAAATCGTGAATTGCGGTGCGGAAGGTTCCAAGACCTTCGGCTTCGCGGAAGCCGGTGCATCCTTCCTGCAGGGCAATTCCGCGATGTTCCTCGACTCCACGGTCTTTGCTGGCCAGGTCAACAATCCTGACAAGTCCAAGGTGGTTGGTCTCGTCGAGTGGGCGCCGCATCCGGTTGGTGAACGGGCAGGCTCCCAGACGGGTGGCTTCGGCATCGGTATTCCGAAGAACGCCCAGAACAAGGACGCAGCCTTCCTGCTGATGCAGTGGCTGACGTCGAAAAAAGCGGACAAGCTGATCGCCATGGCTGGCGGAAACCCGTCAAGATATTCGACCCATGCCGATGCCGATGTGAATGAAAAGTTCCCGCATATGGCAACCTTCGGTGAAGCCCTCAAGAATGCTGACCCCGACTGGCGTCCGATCATCCCGGTCTGGGGCAAGATCAATGCGGATCTGGGAACCACCTTGTCCAAGATCATCGTTGAGGACGCGCCGGTTCAAGAGTCCTTGAACGGTGTCGCCGAGCGCACCCAGGCGATCATGGACGATGCCGGGTACTACACCTGGACCCAGTAAGTCCGAACGCTGCCTCGCGGCATTGCCGCGGGGCCTTCCCCAATCTCACTGAAAGCGATCCGCAATGAGCGTTGCGATCAAGGCCAACCGGCTGACCCCATACATGTTTCTTGCGCCCGCAGGGATTATCCTGATCTTCGCGCTGCTCTACCCGATCGGGTACATGATCTATGCGAGTTTCCTGGACTGGAGCCCTAGCCAGAGGATCGGACAGGCGGAATTCATCGGATTTCGCAACTACGTCAATCTTTGGGGGGACGAGGCTTTCCGCGAAAGCTTCTGGGTGACAATTCGTTTTGCCGCAATTGTCGTCACGCTTGAAATGGTGCTGGGCGTTGGTCTGGCCTTGCTGCTGGACCGGAACATCAAGGGCATGGCGATGCTTCGGACGGTTTTCATCCTGCCGATGATGATCGCACCGATCGTTGTCGGCCTGATGTGGCGCTACATGTATCACCCGACCGTCGGTATCTTCAATCGAACGCTCAAAAATTTCGGTTTCGAGGGAATTCCCTGGCTCTCCGACAGCACGTGGTCGTTCATTGCCATTGTGATCGCCGATGTCTGGCAATGGACACCTTTCATTTTCATTCTGGCCCTGGCCGCCATGCAGTCGCTGCCGCGCTCGGCTCTTGAGGCTGCCGAGATCGACGGTGCGAACGAATGGCAGAAGATTGTCATGATCAAGCTGCCCCTGATGATGCCGGTTCTGATCGTCACGCTTTTGTTGCGGCTTATCGATGCGTTCAAGGTGCTGGAAGTTATCCTGGTGCTCACAAACGGTGGGCCAGGCCTTTCAACGGAAATTCTTGCGCTCAGGATTTTCCGTACGGCGCAGGAGTTTCAGGAACTGGGCGAAGCTGCAGCCATGTCCAACCTCCTTCTGATGATGCTGATGGTGTTGACCATCGGAATGTTCGCCTACAGCCGTGTTCAGGAAGCCCGGCTGGCCCGGCAACGTGCCGCTGTTGAAAAGGATGCCGATTGATGGCTGTTCAAAAGGAAACCCAAAACCCGGCTTTCTATGCGTTGATCGTCGCCCTGGTGGTCATGAGCGTTGGTCCGATCGCCCTGATGCTGGCTACATCATTCAAGACGAATGTCGATGTCTATGATGTATCCGTACCGGCATTCTTCTTCTCGCCGACCATCAAGAATTACGAAACAGTCCTTTGTAATTTTCTCTGGTACGAGCCGGCACATGTGGACTACTGCGATCCGACCTTCGGGCGCGCACTCGTCAATTCGCTCATCGTCGGACTGATCTCGACCGGGTTGACCCTGACAATTGGCTGCATGGCTGCCTATGCGCTGGTGCGCTTCCGTTTTATGGGGCGTGGAACGGTCTCGATGACCACTTTGCTGATGCGCATGGTTCCGCCAGCGGTTCTTCTGGTGCCGGTGTTCGGAATCTGGACGTTTCAATACGGGCTTGATCAGACCTACACCGGGATCATTTTGATCTATACGGCGATGAACCTGCCTTTCGTGATCTGGATCCTGCAGAGCTTCATCGTGCAGGTGCCCATACAGCTGGAAGAAGCAGCGCGCATGGACGGGGCCAACCCGTTTCAGGTTTTCTTTCTGGTTGTCTTGCCGATCATCCAGCCGGGTCTTGCTGCCGCTGCAATCTTCACATTCCGCATTGCCTGGAATGAGTTCCTGCTGGCCAACGCCCTGTCCGGCCGATCCACCAGAACGGTGCCGGTCACGATCGTCAATTCGATCACGGAATACGACATCAACTGGGGTGTCATCATGGCGACGGGGATGCTGCTCGCCATTCCGCCGATCCTGTTCACTTTCGTTGCGTCGAAGCAGATCATTACGGGCATGACCGCCGGAGCCGTGAAGGGATGATACTGGAGTGGCTGATATCCCCCCTTGATCCGGCGCGACCGCACGAAGTCGGCATGGCATTGTCATGGCACGCCCGGTTCATGGTTCTCGGATGGGGCGTACTTGCGCCACTAGCAGTCATGATAGCCAGATTTTTCAAGGTTCTCCCTGGTCAGAACTGGCCACGCGACCTGGACAGCACTCTCTGGTGGCGAAGCCACTGGATGACGCAGACACTCGTTCTCGTTCTGTCTGTTGTGGCGCTGACCCTGGTTTTGGTCTCGCCGCAAAACAGCGGGACAGCGGTTGTGCATCGTCTCTTCGGCTACGCCGTCCTTGTCCTGGCCGCAATCCAGGGGCTGTCAGGAATTTTCAGAGGGACGAAGGGTGGTCCGACCGACCCGGATCCCGACGGTTCCCTGCGCGGTGATCATTATGACATGACGCCTCGCCGTCTGCTTTTCGAGCGTTTTCACAAAAGTTGCGGGTACCTGGCACTGGCGCTTATGGTTGGGGCAATCGCGACCGGCTTGTGGAATGCGAACGCGCCCAACTGGATGTGGTTGTTCCTGATTGCCTGGTGGGCTGTTCTGATGAGCTTTTCCGTTTATCTGCAACGGCGGGGATGTGCGGTGGATACCTACCAGGCGATCTGGGGCCCGGACCCGGAGCACCCGGGGAACAGGAAGAAAAAGCAGGGGTGGGGTATGACGAGGCCCGAATTCCCTCAACGGTCATTTGATAAGCAACGGGAAACATGATGTTTGGCGTTTTGGAAGGAACCGGCTTCGAAGTCATTGAGCCGGAATTTGAAGCCTGTTTTGTCGGGCATGCGCGGGTTGAACGCCTGTGGACCGGAGCACGCTGGTCGGAAGGGCCCGCCTGGTTTCCCGCCGGGCGCTACCTGGTCTGGTCGGACATACCGAACAATCGCATAATGCGCTGGGATGAAACCGACGGCTCGGTTTCGGAATACCGGACCGGTTCCAACAATGCCAATGGCAACTCGGTCGATAACCAGGGTCGCCTGGTAACCTGCGAGCATCTGACACGCCGCGTCACGCGTACGGAACATGATGGGTCGATATCGGTGATCGCGTCGCACTGGAACGGCAAGCGCCTGAACTCGCCGAATGACGTGGTTGTCAAATCCGATGGGTCCGTGTGGTTCACGGATCCTTCCTACGGAATTTTGATGGACTATGAAGGAGAGCGGGCAGAAAGCGAAATCGGTGCGTGTCACGTCTATCGAGCCGATCCGGAAACCGGAGATGTCACTGTCGTAGCCAGGGACTTCTACAAGCCGAACGGTCTGGCTTTTTCTGCCGACGAGGAGTGGCTGTTTGTCTCTGATACAGGCATTACGCATGACGAAGACGGTCCTGCCCATATCGAAAAAATCAAGGTCGGCGCTGACGGAAAGTCCCTGGAAAACCGGAGTGTGTTCGCGACCTGCACCAGTGGCATTTTTGATGGTTTCCGGTTTGATTGCGACGGCCGGGTCTGGAGTTCTGCGGCCGATGGCGTGCATTGTCTCAATCCCGATGGCGTCCTTATCGGCAAGGTTCGCATTCCGGAACTGGTCGGCAATGTCTGTTTCGGCGGCCCCAAGCTCAATCGCCTGTTCATCGCCGGCACGAGCTCGCTCTACTCGATCTTCCTGAATGTGAATGGTGTCAAATAGACGGTAGTTCTGACACAAGCTGCCAAAGTCGATCAGGTCCGGGAAACAGAACCCTGCAAGGGTCTTGGAGCAGCCTGTTGCCTTGAGAGACGGTCGGATTTGCGGGCTATTGCGACCGGCGGGTGTAGAGCATTCTTTCGCGGTAAAAGATGATCAATCCGGACAGCACAATGATTGCGGCTCCAGCCACGGTCCATTGATCCGGCAATTGATCGAATACAAGGTAGCTGGAAACCGTCAGATACAGAATGAAGACATAGCCGAATGGCATGAGCAGGTTGGCGGGTGCGAAACTCATGGCATTTGTCAGGAACTGGTGTCCTACCCAGCCCAGAACGCCCAGTCCGACCAGAACACTCCACTGGAATCCGGTTGCAGGGTTCTGCCATTCGGCGATAGCGAACGGTGCCAGTGCAACCGTGCCAACAAGCCCGGTATAGAACTGCATCGTGTCCGGTACGACGACCCCGGCCAGCTTCCGGGTCAGTACCGAATAGAGTGCGAAGCAGAAAGCTGCCGTCAGTGACATGAAAACAGCGACGTGAAATTCGTCATCAAACGGTTTGATGGCGATTGCCACCCCTGCAAATCCGAGGGCAACAGCCGACCAGCGCACCAACCCGACCCGCTCGCGCAACAAGGGCCAGGACAGAACGCAGACCATGATTGGCGCGGAAAACAGAATGGTCGAGGTGAGGGTCAGCGGAAGGTAGCGAAGAGCTGCAAAGTTGAAGACAGTGGATGCGGTCAGAAGGGCTCCCCGCAGCAGAACCAGCCAGATTTTTTCGCAGCGCAACTGTCTGAAGTCGAACTCGCTCGCTGCGAACAGTCCCATGGAAATTACAAAATGCCCGAAATACCGCATGAAGGACAGTTGCAGGGCACCCAGTCCCAGGATGCCCAGCCACTTCGAGCTCGTATCGATGCATGCAAACAGAAGATAGGTGACCAGTATCAGCAGGATGCCGGCAAATGGCTTGTCCTCAATGGCCCTGGATGCAAATCGCGCCATCTCCTTCGGGCTAGTCTTTCTTGCCGGTCTTGAAAAGATCGACGAAGAAATCGACCTGCAAGGGAACAAACTCGTCTCCCCGCCCGGCTGCAATCGACATGTCCAGCGCCTGCTTTGCGCCGTTCGCCATCAGGGAATCAACACCAAGGCTCTCGGCCATGTCGGTATAATATCCCACATCCTTTCGGGCGTTCCTGATCGAAAAGGCGAGCTTGTTCGGATCACCGTCGATCGCATAGGACTTCACAAAGTCCATCATGCCGGAATGGAGTGGACCGGCCGCCATCACATCATAGACTTTCTGGCGGTCGACACCAGATTTGTCGGCCATTGCGAACGCTTCGGCCATGCCGTTGGCGACGGTCTGCGCGAAGAAATTGTTGATCAGCTTTACGGTGTGCCCCGTTCCAAGGTCTCCGAGGTGAAAGACATTTTCGCCGAGGTCCTTCAGGACAGGTTCAACACGCGCATAGGCGTCCGCATTGCCTGAGCACATCAGATTGAGTTTGCCCTCCAGGGCGTGGGAAGGCGTGCGCCCGATCGGACAATCGAGATAGATCGCACCGGCATCTGCAACCGCGGCACCGATGGTCTTGGTAGACGCGGGCAGGGAGGTCCCGAAATCGATGACAATCGCATCCTTTCCAAGGCCGGCAATGACACCGTCCGGACCATACATACGGCTTTCGACCGAGGCGGATGTGTCCATGCAAAGCATGACGATATCGCTCGCCCCTGCTATTTCCCGCGCGGTTTTCACTTCGCTTGCCCCACGCGATACCAGGGCATCAACCCGTTCGCGCGAACGGTTGGCAACCACAGTCACCGTATATCCAAGGTCCAGCAGGCGATTGCACATGGCGGCACCCATAAGTCCGATGCCGATAAATCCGATCTTCGGTTTCGTCATTTCGAAGTTCCTCAACTTTAGATTTTTCAAACTGCGTTTGACGTCGATAATGTTTGATCGACGAAATATGGTTGACCTGTCCGGGCTGCGGTGCGAACCGCCTCCACAAGGCGCAATGCCTCGAGACCATCTCGACCCGAGATCTTGGGCTTGTCCACCTGGCCTCTTATGAGCTGTGCAAAATGAGTGAGTTGTTCGTGCAGCGGGTCGACTTTTGCCGTCTCGATTGTTTCATCTTTCAAGGGGCGGGACCAATCACCTTCGTCACCTTGTGCATCGGTCCAGACACGCAGGCCAGGAAACTCGAAACTGCCGGCCGTGCAGCCGATGCGCCAGGACGAAATGCCGGTTTCCGCGATTGTCGGGTTCTCTCCGCTTGCGCCTTCAAAACTCCAGGGAGAAAGCGCGGCGTCCGTCAGCATAACGGTCGCGATAACTCCACTGGCAAAACGCACAAGGATGGCCGCGCTGTCTTCAACCGTGCTTCCGCGGGCGTGGCTGGAAACCATGGCCTGGACTTCGTCAACAGGTCCGAAGAGACCAAGCATCAGGTCCGCTTCATGAATGAAATTGATCAGAAGCGGGCCGCCGTCACTGTCTCTGCGCCAGGCGCCGGCCTTGAAATAGCTGTCAGGCTTCCGAACCGCCCAGATCAGTGAAGCTGAAATCAGCGGACCAAGCGCCGCTGAGGAAATCATCTCGTTGGCCTTGTCAAACGAGGGATGGTAGCGGCGATGGTGACCAACCAGCAGGGGGAGACCTGCAACCTCGAAAGCGCTGACCAGCTTTTCACCGCTTGCAATTGTTTCGGCGACGGGTTTTTCAACAAGTGTTGCCCAGTTTCGGGCCAGGCAAGTCAGACCGCTCGGCAAGTGATCGGCATTTGGTGTCGCGATGATTGCCGCATCGCAGTCTCCTGCTGGTACGTCTTCGAGACTTGCTGCCCACCGGCACTCCAATTGTTGCGCCATTTCCTGTCTGGCTTCATTCGGATCGACAATCCAGGCCAGGTCGAAATCCTGATGGGAAAAGGCGTGGCGTGCATGGCGCTGACCGACAAGGCCCGCACCGATGACCACAAGGCGTATGGGATCATTCCGGCTCAATTCCCGACTCCAGGCTGGGCAGTTCTTTTCATGCAATGTTCAGGCGCAATAGGGTGCGTCGTTGCCCCAGCGATGCTGCGGAATATGTGTGCTATGTGCCAGGTGATGGCGCGTGTCTTCCCACATTTGTTTCCAGAGGCGCCAATCCTTCAATTCCGACCCCGGGTCGGTTCGCGAACGGGCGACGAATTCCGGAAAATGGCTTCTTCCCGAAGGTTGCCCGGTCACGTGATAACGCAGATCGAATGACCAGCGATAGCTGTCACTCTTGTTGGCAAGCGAACCATGTGGTGTCAACGGATGAAAGATGATGGCGCCACCGGCTTTCACCGGCGCCGGTGTGGCGTTGTCCTTCGGCAGAAACTTCTCGGCGATACCGACCTGGGATCTGGAGCAGTGCGGCAGCATTTTCTCGTAAGCACCTGATGCGACCTGCAAACAACCATTTTCAACTGTAGCATCCGTGATTGCCAGCCAGACGGTGACAAACGTGGTGTCGTCAGCCTCCTGCAGCGTGACACCCTGGTCCTGATGCCAGTCCGTCGCAACGACGTGGGCTCGGCTTTCGGAGGCCGCGACCGCCCGCTGCGGCGGCTTGATACGCACATGCTGGATCGGATTGGAGGAAATCTCCGGTCCGATGAGGGCTTCGACGCAATCCAGGATGTTCCGGTGTGTCGCCATTGCGAAGACGGCCGGACCAAAATGCATGGGCGTTTCGTCCGTGATGCCATCGTGGGGAAGGCTGATATCGAAAGGTTGGTACCAGTCAAAACCGCCTTTGTAGCAATGGTCCAGCTTGTCCCAGAACCCCATATCCGCGCCTGCTTCAGGTACTTTGCCCTCTTGCAGCCAGCCGTCGTAAAGTTCGTCCATCAAGGCACTGTATTCACTGCGGATGTTTTCCAATGCCACGTCGTCCAACAGATTCTCGACGACAAGATAGCCTTGCTTTTGAAACAGATCGATATCGCTTTGTTTCAGCATCTTTCCAGTCCTCAGAGCAGCAGGGTGACGATTGTCGGCCAGATCAGCAGAACTGCGAGCGCGACCAACTGCACCCCTATGAACGGCAGAAAACCGCGGAAAATATCAGTCAGCGAGATATGCGCAGGAGCGACCGACTTCAGATAGAACGCGGCGGGTCCGAATGGTGGCGACAGGAAACTGACCTGCATGTTCATGCAGAACAGGACCCCGAACCAGACTGCGACATGCTGGGGTGACAATGTGCCGATGAATCCGATTTCGTCGATCGGCAGTCTTTTCACGATTGGCAGGAACACCGGAATGATGAGCAACACGATGCCGACCCAGTCCATGAAGGCACCCATGAACAGCAGGATCACCATCATCGTAAGGATCACCAGCATGGACGGCATATCTGCGCCGATGATGAGCTGTGCAATATAAGTTGGACCGCCTGCAAGCGTATACGCACCGGCGAGCGTTGCTGCGCCGATTGTCACCCAGATGATGGTGCCTGTTGAACGCAGCGTGCGCATCATGGAGACCCAGAGCAGGTCAACGGACGCTTCGCCGCGGAAAACGGCAATCAGGAAGACAGCAACCGCACCCATGCCGGCAGCTTCGGTGATCCCGGTGACACCGCCATAGATCGATCCAAGGACGATCCCGATGACCAACAGCGGCGGAACAAGCCCCTTGCCATGTTCCCACCCGGAAGCGGTTCTCTGCCGCCCTGCAACCAGGAATATGAACGCAAGGGCGATCACTGCTATCCCGATAAGCCAGGGGAGGTCACTTGTCATTCCTACAAGGGGAGCTTCGAAACCCTCGACGTTCGGATCGTTCCGCCCCATCACGGTCAGGAACGCAGTCCAGGCGATCAGTACCGCCATGATACCGGTAGCGACCACGCTTACGAATCCGCCGAACATAAGGAGCTTTTCACCACCCTCGGGGTCACCTTCGCGAGGTTCGGGCAGTGGCGCCTGCGATGGGTCCAGCTGGGTCCGGACGATGATGTAAATCATGATGAAACTGGCGAGCATGAACCCCGGAATGAATGCACCGGTGAACAGGGCCTTGATCGATGTTTCCGTGATCAGGCCGTAAATGATCAGGACAATCGATGGCGGGATCATCGTGCCGAGCGAGCCGGACGCACAGATGGTGCCGATTGCGAGGTTCTGATTGTAACCGAGGCGCAGCATCTGGGGCAGGGCGATCAGTCCCAGCAGCACGACCTCGCCACCGATGATGCCGGACATGGCCGCCATCAACACCGCCATTATGGAGGTTACGATGGCAACACCACCGCGCGCCCGGCTCAGCCAGAAATCGAGACTGTCATACATTTGCTTGGCGATGCCGGAGCGCTCCAGAAGCGCTGCCATGAATATGAACAGGGGCACCGAAATCAGGACATATTCTGTCATCAGGTCGAAGATCTTCTGAGTGAGAAGATAAAGAGGACCTGTGCCCGGATTGCTTGTCAGCAGACCCGTGCCGAAACTTGCCGGATCAGTCAGAAGAGTGGGCTCGAACTTCATGATCATGACCAACGCGGCCAATATCGCGGAAGCAAACCCAAGCGGCATGCCTATGCCGAGCAGAAACAGGAGCCCTAAAACCAGGACTATTGAGATCGTGCCGACATCCATTATTTCGCACCCACGCTTTTCTTGATTGCTTCCAGCTCTTCTTCGTCGATGATATCCGGCTCTTCCATTTCCGCAGGTTGCTTGTTCCAGTCGGCAATCAGATTGGCAACGGATTGCAGGGCGACGAGCACGACGACGATGAGGATCATCGGCTGGATCGTTGCAGGGATCGGTGGGTCAAACGCCGTTCCGAACATTTCCCAGCGATGGAACTTGATGCCGAACACCTGATTGTAACTGCCGAAAACCAGCAGGAAGGCGAACAGGCAGATCAGGGCAACCGAAATGATGTCGCAGGCATGGCGCAGCGGTCTCGGCAGGATGTCATAGAGAATGAATATGCGGATGTGACAACGCTGCTGCATCGCGTAAAGGCCCGACAGCAGGAACACGAATCCGGCGATCCAGAGCGTCAGTTCATTGGCCCATTTGGTCGGTGCTTCAATGACATAGCGCAAGAATACCTCGTACAGCATGACCAGTGTCATGATGATGATCAGCAGCATGACAACACGGCCGATGAACAGCGCAAAATAGTCAAATCGCGTGTAGTCAGCGTACTCCATCTGGGCATGAACGACGCTGCGCATACCGACCACCAGCAGGACGGGAAGAAGCAACAGGGCCGCCCAGTCGATGAAATCCATGGTGCCGCCGAACAGGCCAGACATGCCGGAAGACACATCCTTTCGCTCGTGCAGCTCCGTGATCTGAGCGGTCATGCTTTCGTTTTCGTGAGGAAAGAAATCGAGAATATAGGCCGGGCCGTGCCAGATGACCCAACCTGCACAAATAGCGAAGGCGACCGGAATCACCCATTCCCGCAGTCCGCCGGGTTTTTGCTTCGCCATCATTTCCCCCCTGGAGACAGACACCGATGCGCAATCGTTGCCCTGACCATATTGTTTGCCTCGTTCCCATCGACGGCGCGCACAACAGTTGCCACGCTGATTGTGTCTGGGGTGCAATTTTTCTGCGACCTGCCGGTTCAATTGGCAGTTCGCTTTGGCCCCACGTACCGACAGACAATGGAATTCATCTTACACGCCGGATGCGGAGTTGAAAGTGGCGGCAAGAACCGGGTCTTGCCGCCATTTTTTTCATACGAGCGCTATGGCTTACTGCATTGCGCCAAGTTCACGCAGGAAGTCCAGGTGGCTCTGCAGCAGCTCCTTGGATTCGGGGGTTGTCGCGAACTCGACCCAGGAATCCTGAACAGCCTGGCGATAGACGGCAAGATCCTCATCAGACCAGGTGTTCAGCTTGATGCCTTTCTCGCGAAGTTCTTTCGCTGTCTGGGCATTCTTCACTTCGTTGATAGTGGAGTTTTTCAAGCCAAGAGCCTGCATGCCGACTTTCAGGATCGCCTTGTGGTGATCCGGCATGGCTTCCCAGACGTCCTTACGGCAGGCGAGGTGGTCGGCTGGCATCGAGTGGAAACCGGGGTAGTTGGTTTCGGTCGCGATGTCATAGAGGCCGAGGCCGACATTGTTGGTGATGTTGGCGGCGTCTGCGCCGTCAATGATACCTGTTTCGAGCGCTGTGAAGATTTCGTTGAAGTCCATCACGATCGGCGATGCACCGAGCTTTTCGAAGATCAGAGTGATGACGCCTGGAGGTGAACGGAACTTCCAGTTCTTCAGATCGTCAACGCCCTTGAAGGACTTTGTGGAAGACAGGGACTCCGGTCCCGGGATCCACCAGCCGATGAACTCCATGTTGTTGGCGTTGTAGAGCTCGTTCAGCTTGTCGTAACCGCCGCCATGCAGCAGCCAGGCATATTGCTGATAGGGGTTCTGATAGCCACCGGTCAGATCGCCGGCGAACTGGAAGGCCGGGTTTTTACCAGTCTGATAGGCACCACCGGTCATGTCGCAGTCCAGAATGCCGGTCGCTGCCGCATCGAAGGTTTCTGCCGACTTGACAACCGAAGACGCAAAGAACATCTCGATTTCGATTTCACCGTTGGACATGGCGGAAACGTCATCAATGAATTCCTGCGCCATCTGTCCGGAAAGTGTTTCCGTCGAGAAGTGCGTTTGAATGCGCAGTTTGGTCTTGTCGCCATCAGCGGCATTTGCATCGATCGCAGTGCCCATGGACATGGCAAGACCGACTGTCGCGACCCCTGCAAGCATGTTTCTTGTCAGTTTCTTGAGCATACTCTTTATCCTCCCAAGTTGCTCCAAAGGCCGGCAGCCAAAAATAGCGTCCGGCCCAATGCGCTGGTTTTCCAGCCATTTCATCCGCCGCGCCCGTAGGCGATGGCGGATCTTCAGTCCCCTCCGACGTTGTTTCCCCGGGCGGTCACGACAGCAAGGCCTTCTTGCTGCAGTTACACCGCGATCAGGTCAAGCAGCTCCCCGCGTCTCTCTGGACAGCAGGTCTTCTGCTTCCAGTTTCTCCCAGTCGAATGTTACTCCGATGCCCGGCTCGTCCGGTGCAATCGCCAAAGCGTCTCTCACTTCCAGAGGGCGCCTGGTGTAATGTTCGATCGGAAATGAATGAACTTCAAGCCAACCTTTGCTTCCAAGTCCGGCAAGAAGGCTGACATGCAGTTCCTGCATGCCGTGACTGCAAACCGGAACCCCGAATTCGGCGGCCATTTCGGCGACCTGCAGGAAACCGGTAATTCCGCCGCAATTGGAAGCATCAGGCTGTATGAAACCGAGTTTGGACTGCTCCAATGCGTAGCCGAACTCATGAATAGTGTGAAGATTTTCGCCCATGGCGAGCGGAATGCCGATGATTTCGGCGATTGCCGCATAGCCCCGATAGTCGTCCGGAATGGTCGGTTCCTCAAACCAGAAAATGTCATATGGCCTGAATGCATTTGCCGCGGCGACAGCTTCGTCAACGCTCATCGAATAATTGGCATCGACCATGAAGGTGACATCGGGGCCGATCAACTTGCGGACGGCTGCGACCCGCTCGACATCTTGTTCGAGTGTCGGCTGACCGATCTTGATTTTCACACCGTTAAAGCCGCGATCCAGATATCCCTGGATGCTGTCTAGCAGTTTGGGCAGGGAAAATCCCAGATCGATACCGCCGCAATATGCATTGCAGGTCCGCCCCTTGCCTCCAGCGAGTTTCCAAAGCGGCTGATTGGCCGTCTTGCCGCGGATATCCCAAAGGGCGATGTCCACCGCGGAAATCGCGAAAGAGGCTATGCCGCCACGCGCGACATAGTGCACATGCCACTGCATGGCGTCATAAATCGCTTCCACATCGTCAGGAGCTTTTCCAATCAACATGGGTGCGAGGTCGTGACGTATCATGGCGGCGATGGCATGTCCGCCCTTACCGCCCGTATAGGTATAGCCCGTGCCCTCCCGGCCGTCGGCAAGTGTGACAGTCGCCGTAATCAATTCGAAATGGGTATGATCGCCGTGCTTGGCATCCACCAGAATTTCGGCGAGCGGAATGTGAAACAGATTGACGGATACACTGACGATGGTTGTCAAGGTACCCCTCCCAAAGATGCCAAGAACAATTCGATTACAGTTTTTTGGTTCGACCAAGTTGGCTGAGCAGAGCGCGATTTGAAATGTGAGTCAAGGGCATTTGCCGTTCAGTTATCTAAATCGATTTAAATGGCTGGATAAATATCTGTTTTAAAGGGATTTTTCTTGTGAAAATTGGACGAGTTTTTAGAAAAACTTGCCTCAGGCAAGCCTCGCAAGTAGCATCGCTGGTCGAGGCAAACCCCAATTTGGTACAATCAAATTGTCAAATTCCGAAACTCCGGATCAACGAAGCGCAAAACGTGCGGCAGACGCAATCGTGTCTGCTCTGGAGGCGCGCATTACGCGTGGCGAGTTGGAGAACGACAAGCCGCTGCCGCCGGAACGCGACCTCATGGAGGAGTTCGGGACGTCCCGGACGGTCGTTCGCGAAGCTATTTCCGCACTTGCAAACCGCGGCCTCATAGAGCTGCGCCCAAGGTTCAGGCCGATTGTGCGCAAACCGGACTACGGGACGTTGATCAATGCGACGGGAACTATTGTCCGCTACCTGCTGAATGAGCCGTCCGGTGTGCAGAATCTCTATCAAAGCCGGGTGTTTATCGAACGTGGCCTGGTGCGAGACGCGGCGCTGAACGCGACAAAGGAGCATATTTCGGATCTCAAGGCAGCACTTCTTGCCAACAGCAATTCGATCACGAATTCAGAAGAATTCTTCCAGACGGATATCGACTTTCATGGCGTTCTGTACCGGATAAGCGGCAACCCGGTTTTTCCGGCAATGCACAAGGGGTTCACTTCGTGGCTTTCGCCGAACTGGGCGCGCATGAGGAGATCCATTGAACGCAACGAAACGGTCTATTTCGCTCACAAGGAAATTTACGACGCCATACTGGAAAGAGATCCGGCGCGCGCCGAGGCTGCCCTGATCGAGCATTTGCGCGTTGCGTGGGGGTTTGTGGAGGAAACATTCTGAGTGGGCCGTTGTATTCTCGGCTCACATTGACATCGAATTGGCTGCAAAACCGGGCGAGGTTTTTTGCAGGATCTGTGCGAACTGCGACGTGACTGCTGATTGATTAATGGGCAGCGGGTGTCTTCCGGACCCGCCCGGCGGTGGAGGTTTAATCTGCCATCGCTTGAAATCCCGCGCATAGGAGCTGGTGAAACTATCGTTTTGCCAGAGGATCTTGTCGTGCAACCGGAGAAAAATGCATGAAAAAAACGGGTGTTATCGGACTGGGAGACATGGGGTCCGGACTGGCCAAGAACCTGATTGCCAACGGATTTGAAACGAAAGGCTTCGATCTGTCCGGCGAGCGTATGAAAGCGTTTGTCGCCATGGGCGGGACTGCTGCGCAGAACGCGGGCGAAGTGGGCGCCGGAACGGACGCAGTCTACGTGATGGTCATGAACGGCGATCAGGTGAAAGACGTCATTTTTGGTGATGGAGGCTTGTGTCAGACGATGTCACCGGGCAGCGCCATTATCCTGAGCGCGACCATCAAGCCACGGGAGGCCCGTGAAATCGGCGACATGATGGAAGGCTCGGGCCTCCATTTGATCGATACGCCCGTCTCAGGTGGGTTCCCTGGCGCACAGGGTGGAACACTGACGATGATGGCGGCGGCGCCGGCGAGCGTGCTCGATGAGTTCGCCCCGGTCATGGAGGCGGTTTCAGCCAACATTCACCGCGTCGGTACTGCACCCGGCGATGGCCAAACCGTCAAGGCGTGCCTGCAGTCACTGATCGGGTCGCAGTTCTCGGCGACATTCGAGGCTGCGGCTTTGGCCGCCAAGGCGGGTGTGCCAGGGCAAGTGATCCTTGACGTCTTTTCGACATCCTCAGCCGGATGCGGGGTCGTCAACAATGCGCTGCAAAAGATCATCGACCGTCAATTCGAGGGAACGGGCAGCCACATAAACACGATGCACAAGGATCTGACAATCTCGATGAACCTTGGGGAAGAACTTGGGGTACCGTTGCACACCGCGGCGGCAGCGATGCAGGTCTTCCATGCAGGGAAAACCAGGTATCCGAACGGCGACAACTGGATCTGTACCCGGGTCATAGAAGAGATCATCGGGGCTGAACTCCACCGCGAAGAGGCCAAAAAGTCATGAAACTTGGTGTTATCTGCGATGGGATCAGCCGGGACCTGAAGCATGCGCTGA
>NZ_CXWE01000004.1:501340-759012 GCF_001404515.1 Roseibium album | reverse complement strand
CGGCGATTTCGAGGCCGGTTTCCGGCTCTGTATCGACCGGTTCAGGGAAATCTTCGGGTAGGACCTTTCAGCGCGCACAAGAAAAACCCGGCTCCGGGAAACGGAGCCGGGTTTTCTATGGATTGCGGTTGATCCAACTGAGATCGCCGTTTTGTAGTTCCTGCGGCTACATCGGTTCAGGCTCTAGGCCGATATGGCGAGAAACAGGAGTTCCCTTCTGATGTTGCGGAACCACCTGTCGCTTGAGGGGCCTTCTCCGGCTTCCCGTTCGCCGGGACCGTTGTAATTCAGCCGATCATTCATGACCCGGGAACCATCCCAAAAATCAATATGATCGCCGGCAGATCCGTCGGAGCGTTCGAAACAGTCCTCAAAATAGATGATGCCCGGCCGGCCGCTAATGGCGCGCTGGATCTGGTCCGCCGTCATGGCGTTGGAGCCGGCCTTGGAATAGCGCTGAAAGGTCCAGATACCCCGCAGATAGTCAATCAGTCGGGATGCGCTCGCATTGTGGGCGGCACCTGTCCCGCAACGCCGGTTGGAGGCGCTGTGGGTGTAGCGGATACGTGTCCGGTCGAAGTGAAAACCGATATCGGAGCGCATCAACGCGACGCTCATGCGTATCGCGCACTGGTTGGTGATATCCTGACCGCATGGCATTCCGTTGACCTCCCTGAACCGGCGGTATTCGCGCAACAGGACCGCCGCCGTTGGCGGGCGAATGGCGCCGGGGCCCAAAGTTTCCGTCGTTTCTGCCCTAGGGGTCACATTCGGTGCGGCGGTTACGCTGACAGGCACAGGCTCGTGTGGCGCGCGTTCGTCAAGGGCCCGCCACGTGAGGCGTCCGGCAACACCGTCGCCCTGACGGCCTTCTTCGGCCTGTCCTGCCATTGCCTGGAACCTGGCGACGCCTGCAACGGTCTCACCGCCATAGTCTCCGTCCAGCGTTCCATCGGGGCGAATGGATCGGCGCATCGTCGCCGCATTCACGGCGATCAATGCGTTTTGAAGAATTCGGACTGCCTCGGTATTGCGTTCGCCTCTTCGCATCGGGGGCGCGTTTTCCGCAGCGTCGCGAATTCGCGCGTTGTCGCGAAATTGTGGATTGGTGAGTGGCATCTTCAAGTTCCTCGAATACAAGACCGGCCCGCATTAAATCAGGTGCGGCCATGAAGTCGTGATTCCTGTCACCTTTCAGCGCATTTGATCGAAAGTTGCGCGCGTCTCAGTATCCGGCTCGAAGATCGGCATTTCAATTGGCAAAAATGAGTGTTTTGGGTTTCTGCGATCAGGTCTCAGATGCCGGAAACTTGCATGACGGCATCTTTGTTTGCTGATGTCCCTAGCGACCGAGTTCCGAGATCAACTCATCAGTTGTGACTTGCCTGCAGTAGCCCTTGATGGTTCTCAACGAGTGGTCGTGGCGTTCCTGTGAATAGGTGAGGCAGGCATCGGTGACCTGGGTGACGAGGTACCCGAGGTCACAAGCGTCGCGGATGGCGCTTTCAACGCATTGATCTGTGATGATACCGCTGATGACCAGCTGTTTGACACCCAGATTGCCGAGCACATAGTGAATGTGGGTCGATACGAACACCGATGAGGAAGATTTCGGAAAGACGATTTCGTCGTCACCGGGCGTCAGTTCGTCAATCATCTTGCCGTCCCACGAACCCTTGGGGACGTTGAATCCCGTAATCTTGTAATCAAGGCTGCGGTCGCGGCCGTCTTTGGTCAGGCTCTCGATGGTCGTATAGAGGACTTCGACGCCATTGTTCCGGCAGGCCGCCTGGAGCCTCTGCATGTTGGGCACGATCCGGCTCTGCATTTGCGAAAAGAACCAGCCGTATTTGTCTTCGAATTCCGCATCGGAAAGGTCGGTGAATTCAGCACCCTTTCGATGGGCGGCAAAGTTCTGGACGTCGATGAACAAGAGTGCGGATTGCTCCGGAACGAGGGGAACTTCGCGTGTCAATGTCATTTTGTCTGCTCCAGAACCTCAAGAAAGGCAGCCGTCAGGTGGTCTGCCCAAATTTTTTGCCCTTCGGGTGTGTCGACAAGATCATTGCGGATCTCGACCAGGCAATGTGCCAGTCCACGCGCTTCCGCGTGGTGCGGTATGAACCAGTCGCCGTCTTCCTCGATCATGTAGGGGACATTCATGCCGACCAGCAACCTGTTGTCGCGATGGCGGATCGTTTCCGCGATGATCTCGGCGCTGCGCGTATCCTTGCGGGACAACAGCCCAAGGTGCCAGGGCCTGTGCTTGCCGAGATAGACGGGCGTGAAGGAATGGATTGAAAAGGCGGCCCGTTTCGGGGTCGCTTCCAAAAGACATGTCAATGCGGCGTCATAGGGTTCGAAAATGGATCGCCTGCGATCCATCCGTTCCGCATCGCTCAGGTTCTGATTTCCTGGAACGGCAACGTCTTCGCTGACTTCAGGTATCGCATCCGGCGATTCGAATGGGCGGTTGCAGTCATAGACCAGCCTTGAATAGCTTTGTTGAATGAGGTCGGCGCCGAGATTTTCGGCGACCCGCTCGGCGACGGCAAGCGCTCCAATGTCCCAGGCGATATGGCGATCCAGCTCCGCCTGGGAAAGACCAAGCGTTCCGAGAGATGCGGGAATGGCCCGGCCAGCGTGTTCGCAGACAAGAACCACTTCCGCACCCTCTTTTCGCCTGGTGCAGAGCACCGGATCCGGATCGTCGTTTCCAAGCAGGTTTCTGCCTAGATTTTCCGCGGAATATGCTGCTTCCTTGAGCATGCAGACCTCCAGAGACGTCTGATAATTTTTTTTCATATCGGCACAAATGTGAAAACTTGACAAGAAATTTTTATAAGCACACTCTGAAAGGCATGATGTCGCACGGAACAATTCGTGATCTGATTACCGAAACGTCTCAAGCCCTGACAGGGACTGAGCGAAAGCTGTCGACCACGCTTCTTTCGGACTACCCGTTCGCAGGGCTGGAGCCGATCCAGGTCCTTGCCGACCGGACCGGTGTTTCCTCGCCGTCGATCTCGAGGTTCGTGTCGAAGCTCGGCTTTCAGGGGTATCAGGACTTCCAGAGGAAATTGATCCAGGAACTCAAGGCCAGTCAGAGGTCTCCAATCGAGCTGATGGTGGAGGAGAGAGAGGTCGACGGATCTTTTCTGGGAGATTTCACCAAGCGTGCGAGCGCGCTGATGGACGAGATGTCAAATACCATAACGGACGCGCAGTTCGAACGGGTCTGCAGCCTCGTGAGTGATCCTAACCGCCGCGTCTTCGTACTTGGCGGAAGGGTGAGCGATCTGGTGGCGCAGCATCTGAGCCGCCATCTGAAGCGGCTGCGTGATGATGTGTTTCATATGGAGTCCGATCCGGAAACCTGGCCCGACAACTTGTTGAGAATGCGTGGCAAGGATGTTCTGTTCGTAGTCGATTTCCGCCGCTACCAGAAATCGATCGATGATCTGGCGAACCTGGCGGCGAATGAACGGAAAGCCAATGTTGTCGTTCTGACGGACAAGTGGATGTCGCCATCGGTTGCACACGCAAGCGAAACACTCGCGGTTCCGGTGGAGAGCGGCACTGTCTGGGACAGTTACGCCGCTGGTTTCACGCTCATGGAAGCAATCATGACGAGGGTCGCGGAGACGGACTGGAAAAAGCACAGCAGGCGCGTGTCTTCGTGGGAAGCACTGGCACACGGGAGGCAAGAACTCGGGAATGATAGCTAAACCCATGATATTTGCCGCTTTGTCCGATCTTTCAGGCAAGACACGCGGCAAGGCCTTTCCTGCGGACCAGCTGCAAAAGCGGCTTGAAAGTGGCATGGGATGGGTGCCGACCAATGTCCAGATCACGTGTTTCGACACGATTGCCGATAGTCCGTTCGGATCGTTCGGCGACCTCGCACTTGTTCCCGATCAGTCGGCGGAAGTTGCCGTCGATTTTGAGGACGGGTCTCCCAGGGAACACTTCATGCTGGGCGATATCCGAACGCTCGAGGGCGCGCCCTGGGGATTTTGTACCCGGTCGATCCTGCGGCAGGCGCTGACACGTTTGAACACGCTCACCGGTGCGCGCCTGCAGGCGTCCTTCGAGCATGAATTCCAGTTTGCCAGGGGATCTACACTGGTCCACCAGGGCTTCGGTCTCCAGGGGCATTCGGAACATGCGCGGTTCGGGGAAGCCTTGATGGCGGCACTTGAAAAAGCAGGCCTGAAGCCCGACAGCTTCATCTGCGAATATGGACCGGACCAGTTCGAGGTCACAATAGCACCTGAAGAGGGTGTGAGAGCAGCAGACGCGGCGGTCATCACGCGCGAGTTGACCCGGATGACAGCGCGAAGGGTCGACCAATGCGCCACTTTCACACCCATCCGGGACGTCGCAAGTGTCGGCAATGGCGTCCATATTCACATGAGTTTTCTGGGAGAGGCAGGACCGATCACCTACGATGCGGCAGGTGAGCACGGCATGTCTGCGCTGACGGCAGCCTTTTCGGCTGGGGTGCTGAAATATCTTGAAAGCATTCTGGCTTTGACCGCGCCATCGGTGATTTCCTATGAAAGACTGACGCCGCACCGCTGGAGTGCCGCGTTCAACAATCTCGGATTGCGGGACCGTGAGGCCAGCTTGCGCATCTGTCCGGTGACCGCGAAGGACGCTGAAGGGATAGCCCGCCAATTCAACATCGAATACCGCGCGGCAGATGCGGCAGCCTCACCACATCTAGCGCTGGCCGCGATCATTCATGCCGGATGCCAGGGGATAGAGGAAAAGCTCGCCGCGCCAAAGGTTACTGAAGAGGACCTGTCACTTCTGGACGAAAGCGGTCTGGCTGCGAAGGGTTTCGTGCGCCTGCCCCAGACGTTGGAGGAGGCACTGGATCGCTTTGCCGCAAACAAGACCGTCACCGGCTGGTTCGATCCGTTGTTTGCCGAAGTCTACGTCTCGCACAAGAAGGCGGAAGCCGCTTTCCTTGAAGGAATGGATACCGGTCAGAAATGTACCGCCTACGAGGAGGTCTACTGATGCTGGTTCTGGAAGACATCTCGAAGCAGTTCGGTGGTGTGCGGGCAGTCAGCCATGTCAGCTTCGAAGTGGCCGCAGGCGAGGTTCGTGGCCTGATCGGCCCGAACGGTGCCGGCAAGACCACGGTGATCAACCTCATTTCCGGGTTGCTGACACAAACGAGCGGCACCTTGTTCCTGGATGGTGAACTCCTGAACGGGCAGGGATCTGCGGATCGCACACGAAAAGGCATTGCCCGCACATTTCAGAACCTGAGGATCTTCGAAAACCTGTCCGTTGGACAGAATATCGAAGTTGCACAGATCACGGCGCAGTCCGAAGGACATGCAGACAGTCCGGCCATTTCAGAAGCGATCGAACGTTTCGATCTTGCAGGCAAGCTGGCAATGCCTGCAAACGCGCTGTCATATGGACATTTGCGGCGGTTGGAAATCGTGCGCGCGCTCGCACTCAACCCGAAGGTTCTGATGCTTGACGAACCGGCCGCGGGCATGAACGAGCAGGAAACCGCGGAGCTGGCCGCAGGTCTTGAATGGGTCAAGACGCGCTTCGGCTGCGCCACACTGGTCATCGATCACGACCTGAAATTCATCATGACGCTTTGCGACAGGATAACGGTCCTGAACATGGGAGCCGTGATCGCTGAGGGAACGCCCCGGGACATAACAACAAATCAAGACGTAATTGATGCCTATCTGGGCGAGGACCATTCAAATGCCGCCTGAGGCGGCGCAATAACAGGAGAGGGACAGTGAAAAAAATCGGACTTACTCTCGCCGGGCTCGCCTTTGCGGCCGCGCCGGCATTCGCCGCCGACACGGTCAAGATAGGCCTGGCAGTACCAATGACCGGCGACTACGCGCCTTATTCGGAATTCCAGGGTGCGCGTTGCATGGCGGAGAAAATCAATGCGGAGGGCGGCATCAATGGCATGCCGATTGAACTGTTCGTCCAGGATACCGGTTCGGACACGCAGACCGCCATTTCTCTTGCCCAGAAGTTTCTGGACGATGGTGTCGTCATGCTCGGAACGATCCCGTTTTCAGACACGATGATCCCGGTGGCGCAGGTCGCGGCCGGATATGGTGTGTCGATCTTCCAGCCCCAGTCCACGCAGGTGGAAATGCATGCCGGCATAGTGGACAACTTCTTTACCGGCGTTTCACCTGATCCGTTTACCGCCACGGCGGCCGCCAATCACGCCCTGAAACAGGGCGTGAAGAACGTTGTCCTGTTCACATCGGATGAAGGCGGATCGTGGTCCGCGCGCACACCACTCTGGTTCGGCGAAGTGATCGAAGAGAACGGCGGCAAGGTTCTTGCCAAGCTGAATTTCAGCTTCGGAACATCTGACTGGTCGCCGCAGATCGCGGAAATCAAGGCGCTCGATCCTCAACCGGATGCTGTCTACATCTCGTCGATCATGCCGGATGTCGGGGTTCTTGTCCGCCAGCTGCGCAGTGCGGGTATCGATGCCTGGGTGGTCGGGTCCGACGGATTTGACGATCCGTCTCTGGATGCGATCGGCTCCGACGACCCGAGCCTTCTTGACAAGGTTTTCTTTGCAACGCTGGCACCTTCTCAAGAGGACAGCGCGGTCGTGAATTTCATGAAGGAATGCAAGGAAATGGGCCATGAAGTGAATGGCCTCTTCCCGGCAACGGGTGCGGACACGATCATGGCTGTCAAATTCGGTGTCGAGACCGCGGGCAGCACCGATCCGGCAGCGGTCGCCGATGCAATCCGTTCCGCCGACAGCCTGCCGGTTCTGACCGTCGACTCGATCTCGTTCAAGGATACGAAGACCTATGCTCAGCGCACCATTCCGGTGATCGGCTACAAGGATGGAAAGCGCGTTCTTGTGACCAATGAAATTCCCGCCAATGTTCCGACCGACTGGAACTGATAACTCCGGCGCGGCCTTTTCAATGGGCCGCGCCGCAGGACCTATCTGATGCTCACCATCCAGGATCTACACGTCTTTCATGGTCCGATTGAAGCGGTCCATGGCATATCCCTTGAAGTTGAAAAGGGCAAGTGCATCTCGCTTCTGGGACCGAACGGTGCCGGAAAGACATCGACTATTTCGGCGATTACCGGGATCGCCCGCTCGACCGGCCTCATTCGTTTCGAGGGCCGGGATCTTTCACGCGAAAGCGTGGAAGCCCGCATAGCCGCCGGAATTGCCGTTTCTCCGGAGGGGCGGCGCATCTTTTCCAATCTCACTGTTCTGGAAAATCTCACACTCGGTGCGGCCCTGCAGAAGGATGCAGTGGAAAAGGCAAAGGATACCGACCACTGGTTTTCTCTGTTTCCGATCCTTGCAGAGCGCCGGGACCAGTCCGCCGGAACACTTTCCGGCGGTGAACAGCAAATGCTTGCGATCGCGCGTGCGCTTATGGCACGCCCGAAGATACTCTTGCTGGATGAACCGAGCCTGGGTCTGGCGCCCAAGATTGTGCGGCAGATATTCGATCTGATCGCCGACCTGAAAGCCCGGGGCATGACGATCCTTTTGGTCGAACAAAATGCGACGCAGGCGCTCAAGCTTGCGGATTACGCCTATCTCATGAGTTCCGGCCGGATCGTCGCGCACGGAACGGCCGATGACCTGGGCAAGAGCGACAAGCTGATGGCAGAGCTGACGGGGGTTGCCTGAAATGGAATACATAGTCCAGCAGGTGTTGAATGCGCTCAGTTTCGGCGCGGAATATGCGCTTCTTGCGCTTGGCCTTGCCATCGTGTTCTCGATCATGGGATTGGTGAATTTTGCTCATGGCGAGATCATCGCTGTCGGCGGATACACGATGGTCGCCTTTGCCTCGCTTGCCATCGGCAATCCGATGATTGTCATGGCCGGGGCCGTGCTGGCGGCGATGCTGGCTTCGCTGACGCTGGAAAGAGTTGCTTTCCGACCTGTGCGAAAGGCGGATCCGACAACGGGCCTTTTGACTGCCTTCGGGGTTTCCATCGTGCTGCAAAACCTCTTTTTGCTGTTCGTGTCGCCCCGGCCGATAGCGGTGACATCTTTGTATTTTCTCGACTGGTCGATCGAGATTGCGGGTATCCGCCTGGCGTCGCTTCAGGTCTTCGAAACTCTGACGACCATCATCGTCATTATTGCCCTGATGCTGTTTTTGAGACGGACGGTGCTTGGGCTCGCGGTGCGTGCGGCTTCGCTCGATTTCGAAATGGTGCGGCTGACGGGTATCCGGGCCAACAGGGTCTTCGCCATTGCCTTCCTGATTTCCGGCCTGCTGGCGGGTCTTGCCTGTATCTTCATTATGGCGCGGCGCGGCAGCGTCGATCCGCATCTGGGTTTTGAACCGGTCCTGAAGGCCTTCGTCGCCTGTGTTGTGGGCGGATTTGGCAGTCTTCCCGGAGCTGTTCTCGGTGGTTTCCTTCTTGGAGCTGTGGAAGTTGCCATGCTTGTCATGCTGCCGCAGAGCCTTGGCGGCATGACGGATGCGTTTGTATTCATGATCGTTGCGATGATCCTGATCTGGCGACCCGATGGAATCCTGTCTCCCGCCGTTGAGAAGGGAGACAAGTTGTGATCCGGTTGAGTTCAAGTCAGAAGTCCGGACTAGTCGGCGCTGCCTTGCTCGCCCTTGTCCTTGTCGCGATCGGTTTGCTGACCACCTATTTCGGTTCGCGTTATCAGGTTCGGCTGGTTTACTCGGCCTATGTCAACCTGATCGTGGTGCTGGGGCTTCAGGTCTTCATGGGCAACGCGCGGATCACCAACCTGTCGCATAGCGCCTTCATGGGAATAGGTGCTTATGCAGCTGCGCTTTGCGTTACGCCGGAAAACATCAAGAAGATCTCGCTGCCTGATGCTCCCTGGGGCCTGGCGCAATTTTCGCTCGACCCGGTGGTATCCGCGCTGATTGCCGTCGTGATCACGGCTGTGCTTGCCTTTTTGCTTGGCATGCTGATTGTCCGGCTCACCAGCATCGGTGCGACAATCGTCACGCTGGCTATTCTCGTTATCATTCACGCCATCTTTCTTTATCGAACCGATATCTTCAAAGGTAACCAGGCATTCTTCGGCATTCCGCAGGTTTTCAATCTGACCTCGGTGATTGCGATAGCGATCGTGGTGGTGATTGTCTGCCGACTGTTCCGCGAGAGCCGTTGGGGCATTCAGCTCAGGGCGAGTGCGGACGATGAGGTCGGCGCTGCCGCTATGGGTGTCCAGATCTACAGACTTCGCCTGATCGCCTGGGTTCTGGGGGCCGTTATCCTGGCCGTCGCGGGGATCTGTTACGCCTATTTTCTCGGGACGATTTCGGCCCGGCCCTTCTACTTCAACCACGTTTTCCTGACTCTTGCGATGCTGATCCTGGGAGGTATGCGAACCGTCACCGGTGCCGTCCTCGGCACCTTCCTGATTTCCTTCGGACTGGAAGGGGTCCGGTATCTGGAAACAGGGCCTGTGTTTCTGGGCATTGATCTGCCGGAGGCCCTCGGACTATCGGGTATCGCGCTGGGAGCCGTGATTGTCTTGACTATGGCGCTCCGTCCGACTGGTATCATGGGAAACCGGGAAATCGAGACGCTGTTCGTCCGGCAAAGACACTAGGAGAAAGACGTGGCTTGCAATCACACGATCCACAAACACGCGCATCACTTCGGCTGGGACAATTCGATCGAGCCGATCCTGACCGTTACGCCAGGCGAAACAATTGAAGTCGAGACGATTGACAGTTCCGGGGGGCAATTCAACCAAACTTCGACAGTGGCGGACCTGGGCAATCTGAGTTTCGACAAGGTCAATCCGGTCACCGGTCCGATCTATGTAGAAGGTGCCGAACCGGGGGATGCCGTCGCAATCACCTTTCTGGACTTCAAGCCGTCCGGCTGGGGCTGGACCGCGAATATTCCCGGGTTCGGGTTGCTGACGGACCAGTTTCCCGATCCGGCGCTGCATATCTGGAAATATGACGCGGTTGCGATGAAACCCGCACTCTATGGACCAGGTGGCGCGGTTCCGCTGAAGCCCTTTGTCGGCACGATCGGCCTCGCAGTTGGTGAACCTGGTCTTCATTCAGTTGTTCCACCCAGGCGCGTCGGCGGCAATCTCGACATTCGCGACAATACAGTCGGGACAACGCTTTATCTGCCTGTCGAGGTCGCGGGGGGGCTTCTGTCGCTCGGCGACACCCATGCCGCGCAGGGAGACGGCGAGATTTGCGGCACGGCGATCGAAAGCCCCATGGATGTTGCGATCAAGGTGGATCTACTCAAGGGCGCGAACTTCGCTTTTCCGAGATTTGAGACGGATGGACCGGTAACCAGGCATTTCGACACGATGGGATACCAAGTCACGACCGGTATTGGCGAGGACCTGATGCAGGCAGCCCGCGACGCGGTTTCGGGCATGGTCGACTGGGTCTCGACCAGAACCGGAATGAGCGCGCTCGACGCTTATATGCTGTGTTCGGTCTGCGGAGACCTGCGGATTTCGGAAATCGTCGATATGCCCAATTGGACGGTGTCGTTCTATTTTCCGAAGAATGTTCTGGGGTGATACGGAACGGCAGCGATGGGTGCGATACGGTCAAACCGACATGGTTCAAGCACTTGACGCTCATTCGTCGTCGCCTTTGAAATCCTGGCTTGTAAGCGGGTTGGATGGGATCATTCCCTCCTGTGAATGAAAAACGGCCCCAAAAGGGCCGTTTTGGATCTATTTGGAGGTCGCCAGGCTCAGTCTCAGGCGTTCTCTTGTTTTCTACGCCGTCCAAGGAATCCGATCAGCCCAACGCCGCCCAGTAACAGCGGAAGCGCTGCGGGAAGCGGAACGGCTGTTACAGTTTCGTTGACGTTGAATATCATCGTGTAATCAACGCCACCACCGTTGTTCATTCCGAAAACGCCGTTGCCAAGAACCATGTTGTAGATACCGGGACCGATTGGTGCAAAGCTGGCCGTTGCACTGAAGGGACCGAAGAGTGAAAAGTCTGAGGAAGGCCCCATTGTAATGTTGAAAATTTCAGGCGTGACTGAAGATTCAGACAGAGTCCAGCTTGGCGGCGGGAAAGCAAAGTAAGGATTGAATGCTGTCGCATTTTCGGCAAATACGATGCTTGCGCCAACCAGCGTCTGGTTGGCTCCGATGACGATGTTGAATGCGTCGGCGGAATCGGTCGGTGTAAAGACAGATCCTGAAAGTGAATTTGCGCCTGCAATGAGCGAAAAATCACCGAGATCAGATGGGCCGCCGATGTTGTCGTAATCTCCTGCTGCTTCAACGCCGGTGGCCTCGTCATAACTGCCGGTGAAAGTGGGAACAGGGGCAGCATGGGCCAATGAAGATAAAACGCTTAAAAGCGCAGCTGAGCCAAAAGATAAAAGTGATTTCATTCCATCCCCCTAAAATCAGTTTTTTGTAACTGAAAATTAAAATCAATTTTTAAGCTAATGATTTATTTGGGATGAGTCGACAATAAATAATTTTTTCTTTGTGTATCAAATTTTCATACGAAAATTATTTTAGCCAGTTGAAGTATAATGGCAAATAATACATATTTTTTTAAAGCATGGGCTGTTGGGCTATTTTTTTTTGGAGTTAATAAATGTGATGCAACTAGCATATGCGGAAGGTTGCTTCATTCATTTTTTAATTGTGAAGGATCACGCCTTTCAGGGCGAGCATTCAACAAGATGCTATCCCCTTTGCAATCTGAATTTGTGGAATCAATTATGAAGTTGGCGTGATTTGTTGTCGTCTGAAACTATTGGGCCGAACCCCGACTGCGCAGAATTCCGCTTGGTCAACACTCATACACTCGAACGCAAAAGAATCCTGTTTAACGTCGTGCGGTCTGCGTCAATTCCAGGCCCGACTCTGATACCATCCTTCAGCGCTTCTGCAACCTATGCGATTGTGGTGGTTGTTGAGCAATGCGCAACATGACATTGCGGGTGGCGTAATCGGGCGCCGGTCAGGCTGGATGGTCTATGCAGAGACTGGATTTTGAGTTGGACAAGGCGCAGGTCAAGCGCGCCTGGGGCGTGATTGATCGTGAGTTCCAGAATCTCGGTCTGGTACTGCGCCGCGGGTCCGACTTCGACGTCGTCGAGGCGATGGCTGCCTCCAGCGGTTTTCCGCCGCTTGAAGGGCATTTCACACCGACGCTCAATACCTATACTCCTTCCCAGGCCTTCTGGCTTGCTCTTACCGATCAGGATGGACGGATGGTCGGACGGGTCTGTGCCCGGTTCGACAAAATGGAATATCCCATGACGCTCACGGATTTCTGGCGCAAGTATTTCCATCGCTGCTATCCGAATGCCGTGGGCGGCAAGGTTGAGCTGGCCGCAGAACAGCCGCGTGTCGGACGGCGGATAACCGGCGACGTTGTCTATCTGGGGGGAACATATGTTGCCCGCGACTGGCGCAGGCATAAGCTGGGTGGTCTATTGAACCAGCTCGCCCAGATCGAGGCTCTTCACGACTGGGGAGCCGGTTTCTACTATGGATGGATCCAGGGCCACACGTTTCTTGACGGCTTCTGGCGCGAATGCGGCTTCACCCGATGCGCGCACAACGCTCTGACATGGGCGGAACCATTGCCTGGTACGCTGGATGCCAATCTGGTTTTTGCGGGCAATAGTGTGGATGACGTGTGTGATCTGATAGATCGCGTTGCTCGTGGATTTCCAGTAATTCCATCAGACAGAATATTCGAACAATCCCCGAGCGGGTCTCGAACCTGACAAGCAGTCGCTGCAACGTCATGTCGGGAACGCCGGCACCAAGCCGATTGCCTGTCCTTTGAATATCCAGCCAGGGTTCTCCCCTGATCGCTGTCTGATAGGCATCCGCAACACCTTTTCGATAGACGGATGGCAGAAAGCTCGTGGCCGGTTTTTGCGCCTCCGAATCCAGCGCATGCGGAAAAAACCGCCGGAAAGTGGTCTGATTGCCGGCAAAGGTGATTTTGGGAACGTCTCCAGGCTCGGCTGACGGCAACGTCAAGAGCAGCCAGGGACTCAGCTTGGTCATTCGGCTGTCACGGATCATGACGCCGCTGTTGTCTTTCCATGTGTTGAGCAGGAACTGCGCCCGCTCGCCGGCCAAACCGCTTTCCACATTCGAAAGGGGAAGTGGCTCAACAAAGGTATTGTTGCTCATCGATCTGTCCAAACGGCCCCGGGTTGGGCTGGAAACCACGCTGGATCGCTTCTGCAAAGATATCACCTCTTGCTTCCACGGCAAGTTCGGCACGTTCCGCATCCGTCAACAGACTGGTTTGGTCGTGGTTGAACATGTTGAAACAGTGAAAGTCCAGCAGGTACAGGCAGTCATACCTGGCGGCTATTTCAAACAGTTCGAGGAACTCAAGTTGTTCCTTTGTAAAATCCTGCACACTCATGATTTTTTACCGTTTACTGTTTATTTTTTCAATTTGACGAGGGCCTCATAGACGAAGAAAACGCTCTCCAGAATTTCGAATTGGTTCATGCGCCGGGGCTCCGGTTTGCGATTGTTCTGTTCAACCACGCTCTCCAGGGCCTTCAGGTAGAGATCCATGTCCAGACCCCTGGAAACCTGCTCGGGTTCCTGAGGTGCTTCGCCGGGAAGGGGGGCTTTGAGTTCCCGGGACAACAGCAGCATGTGTTCTGCGCTGAGTGCCTGTTTTCCCTTGCGGATTCGCGAAACTGATGCGGGTGTCAGACACAGCAGACTGGCAACCTCGGTATTTTTCATACCACTGGCTTCGATGGCGTTGTCCGCCCAGGTTGTGACATCAATGCCATTTTCACCCGCAGGTGATTCCATGTTACGCGTCCCGTAAGAAACATTAATAAATTATGAACGATAATTACGCGATATGACATAAATTGCAACTTAAGAGTCTGTCACAAACTGTTGTTTCCCGTACAATCTGGGATATTGCTTAACGCGCAAATCAGATGAGTTTGCACTCCATAAAAAGCAAGACAGCCCGGGATTGTCAGCATGTCGGTTGGCCAGTAAAGGCACCCGTTCTGCCAATTCCACTCCCGACCTGACCCTGTGTTGTTCTTTCGGGTTGCATGTCGAAGAAACGTCCGGTGAAATATCCTTGGAAGCAGTACGAATGAACTTCGTATCTGACCGGCTGCATTCCGCAAGCATGAGATGACGTTTGGGAACATGTTCAGTGGCATCCACCTGCAAAGCTGCTGCGTATTGTCTCTGGAACCGACACAAGCAGATTCGACCGAGAGATTTGATGATGAATGCCGATGACAACTGGAAGCGAAACTGGGTCAATCGGGGTGTCGCTGGATATCTGGCCGTTTTTATCGTCGGTCTGCTCGTCAACCCCAGCTTCGTTCGCGCGAATGAAATTCTGGAAAATGTCCGATGGCTTCTGTCCGATCCAGAGCGGTTGCCTCTTATCGTGGAAAAGCGACGGAACGAGATTGCTGCCTTCTACAATTCCGACCAGGGTGAAGTTCTCTGGTTGAACCAGCCTCGCAGTCTTGAACTCACCAATCACATGGAAAACGCCGATCGTGAGGGATTGCGACCGGAAGACTATCCAGCCGAAGTGCTTGTGAAGGCGACGGCCTCGCTAAACAGTCTTTCCTCGGCTGCGGACGTTGCGTGGGTCGAACTGCTGCATACCGGGCACTTCCTGGACTACGTGCATGACCTGCGCGCAGGTCGTGTCTCGCCGAGGGTTCTTTATCCGGATGCCTACATGCCGTTCAACTCGATCGATGCGGTTGAGGCGCTGTCACGGCTGGTTGCCTCGGAAGACATGGACATATTTATCGCGGACTGGCAGCCGCAAGACGACACCTATCGACGCTTGAAAGCGCATTTGCAGCAACTTCATGAGATCCGGAAATCCGGCGGCTTCACCTATCTGGAGCCCGGGGAGGCAGTCGAGGCAGGACAGAGCGCTCCAGAAGTACCTGCACTCCGCAAACGTCTGCTGGAAGACGGCCTGATCGCGGATGCGTCAGACGACGAGTTTTTCGACAAGCGTCTCGCTTTTGCAGTCGGACAGGCGCGGCAGCGCTACGGGCTGGACGTTTCCGGGCGGGTCACACCGGAGCTGATCCGGGCACTGAACATACCGGTCGGAAGGCGTATCGAGCAGCTTACCAACGCCATGGAGCGGATCCGGTGGCTTCCAAACGAATATGCCCGCCTGCAGCTCTATATCAACAAGGGCGAAAACACATATGTGTTTCTGGACAACGGGCGGGTCGTCCAGGAAGGCCAGGCCTATCCAAACTGTCCTGACAGGAACCACACGACGATGGCGACCACCATCGAGGCTGTGACATTCCATCCAACCTGGCAGGTGCCATGGGAATTCTTCGGCAAGGAGCTTCTGCCGCGATTGCAGCAGGATCCGGAACAGGTCGAAGCCGCGGGTTATTATCTGAAGCGCAGCGGGGCCGACGTTCCACTTGATGCGCTTCCCTGGAAACAGGCAACCATTCGGGACCTGGAACGGGCAAGCAACCGGGAGCAGTATGCGTTGTACCTGCCTGCTTCCAGCGAGAACCCGCTTGGGAAATATGCCTACCGGTTAAGGCAGGAACACCGGTTGTCGCTCTTTGACCTCGACGCGGCGCCGGAAGACGGACTTTTCTGCAATCCCTACCTGCCGAAAACGGCATTCGGGATCGTTAACGGCCTCGACATCCTGGACAAGATCATCGAACCGCGCGTTTTGCCGGTCGATGGTATCGAAGACCGGATTTCACGGCGGGACACTGTCACTTTTCCGGCTCGTGGCGGATTGATGGCAGTTGTCTCACACCTGTCGGTCTGGGTGCAGCGCCAGGGGCTGATCCGCTTCGGACATGATCCTTATCTGGAAGATGCGCGATTGACAGCTGCGCTTTCGGGCCGGCCGAAACCTTAGACATCGATCCGGCAAATCATCGGTATCGCAGCCTTGAGGCGGGACCTTGCACGGGCGGGCAGCAGCGGTTCAGAAAATTCAGAGCAGCATGATCATGGTGCCGGCAAGCGTCAGGAGCACATTCGCCAGCGCATAGGTGCCGGCGTAACCGAGTGCAGGCACGGTGCTTTTGGCCGCCTGCTGGACAATGCCGAGGGCAGGGGTGCTTGTCATGGCTCCCGTAAGCGCTCCCAGTAGCAATGCCGGGTTCATGCCAAGGGCAAGCCGTCCGAATGCGTATCCACACAACAGAGGCAGGCATGTCACGACGACACCCGAAACAAACAGCACCGGTCCAACGGATCCGATCGCCTCTGCGATACCACCTCCCGCATTCAGTCCGACGCCGACCATGAACAGGAGCAGACCAAGTTCCATCAGTATAAATCTGGCTGCCGCCGGCATGCGCCCGAAGGTCGGCCGATTTGCCCGCAAGAAACCGACACAAATCCCGGCAACCAGCAAACCGCCTGCGGTTCCTATTCCGACATTGATGTCGCCGACCTTGACGGTGATCTGACCGAGCATCAGGCCGAAGACAATCCCGGCAGCGAACGTCAGCAGGTCCGTTTCAACGGCCTTGCGGTCTTCAGCGCCAAGTTCGGCAATCGCACGGTCGAGTGCACGTCTTTCTCCGGTCAGGATCATGACGTCACCGCGCTGGACAACCGTCCCGGGCGCAAGGGGCAGCTGAATCTGGGAGCGGGTGATCCGCGTCAGATAGCAGCCGTGCCGTTCGTAGGTACCGATCTGTTCCAGCGATTTGCCGACCGACATCGGGTTGGTTACCACGACTTCGGCGACATCAACGACCGCATCGATCAGGTCCCTGTCCAGAACTTCCGCTCCGAGCCCATAAAGATCTCGCGCCTTGGCGTGCTCTTCCGGCGTCGCGAAGACCGCAACCTTGTCGCCGGTTTCAATCACCGTTTCGGGCTGCGGATCGATAAGCGCTGCCCCCCGTTTCAGCCGATAAAGAGACTTGTAGCTGATTTCCTTGGTGGTGCGGGCCGCCAGAGCTTCGGCAATGGTCATGCCGTTCAGGCCCGGGTCATCCAGTTCATAGGCTCGCAAGATCGGCCTTTCGATCTTTTCTTCCACGTTTTCCGCCTTGAACCCGCGCTCGTTGGCGAAGGTTTCCGCTGCTGCGGCAAGGTCTGTCCTGAGCAGGTTCGGCAGCAGCTTGACGACCAGCAGCAGACCGACCGTTCCGAAAATATATGTGATGGCATAGGCAACGCTGATGCTCTCGATCAGACTGTTTGCCGTTTCTCCTGTGGGAAGGGAGACAAGGCCCGATGAAACCGCATTCTGGGCGCCGACGAGCGTGGGGGTGCTGGTCAGGCTGCCTGCCATAAGGCCGGCGGCAAAGGAATTGGAAAGGCCAGTGAGCCATGCCAATCCGAGAACGAGCAGAAAGGAGCCGGCGGTCATGAACAGTGTCAGAACAAGATATTTCGGACCATCCTGACGCAAGACGTTCAGGATCTGCGGTCCGGCCTGCCAGCCGACGGAATAGATAAAGAGCGTGAAACCGATCGACTGGACGATAGGATCGATCGTGTAACCGTAGTGACCAAACAGCAATGCACACAGAAGCACGCCACCGGTGACACCGATTTCGAACCGGGCGATCCGAATGTTTCCGATCAGGTAACCTATGGCAATGATCGTGAAGATCACAAGCACGGAATCCTGATGAAAAATACTGGAAAAGTCGATCGTCATATCGCGGTCTTGTCAGCTGTCTTTAATAGGTGAACAGGCGGTATCAGTCCATTTTCGAAAGACCTGCAGCGGTATTTCGCCAGCCCGGGCGTTCCCATGCGAGACTGATGCGTCAAAATCATGACCTCACCGCGTCAAATCCATCCAAGTCTCCAATTGATGCAAAAACAAAGGCCGGTCCCGATGTTTACGGGCCGGCCTTTCAGTTCAGATTGTTTTTTGGGGTTCAGTTCTGCTGCATTAGCGTCACCGATACCAGGTCCTTTCCGACAATCGTTTCTCCTTCAAATCCGCTGTCAGCGACTGCCGAGCGGTAGTCGTCGTCCGTCAGGGCCCCCTTCGGGAGCTTGTAGGGGCCCTGACGGGGGGCACCAACCGGCGGGATCAGGTGGGTTAGCATCAATTGCTTGACGCCAGCCCGTTTAGCCAAATGACCTAGATCCGTCGCGTTGCTTTGCCGGTAGTAAATCGGAGGCGGAAAGCCTGTACCGCCGTCCGGCCCCATGACCGGGTGAATTGTGGAATGAACGATGATGTCGGCGTCTTTTGCCAGTTTTTCCACCTGATCCGAAGTCGAGGTCTCGCGCGGAGGCTTGCGGACATCATTGCCTGCGTCGCCACCGATCACGACACTTCCGGCTGGCGTGTCGACCCTGTAGGACGCGTGACCGGCAATGTGTGTCGACCTGATCGCGCTGACCTTGACGTCACCCTTCGACCAGACTTCGCTTGCCTCGTCTTTGGGTGAAAAGTCCCTGACCTGAAGCAATTCGGCAGGTCCGCCTGGCAAACGTTTCTTGTTTTCAGCAAGGCGCTGGGCGATCTCGCCGGAGTTTATCAAGGGGTCGCCGATGTGGGTGGCAAAACGTTGGCAACTCAGTGCGAAGCCGAGCGGAGACTTGGTCTCCTCGCTGCAGACAAGGTCAACTTTCGGCCCCTGAGAATTGAAGTGCCACCGCAATTGCATGATATCGGCGAGACCTTCGGAATGATCTGAATGCAAATGCGTGAGGAACACCGCATCGAGTTTGCCGACCGGCACGCCGGCTTCACTCAGGCGCTGCGTCGTGCCGCGTCCTGTATCGAACTGAAGCCGCACGTCATCACATTTGTTTTCAGCCGAACCGTATTGAACAAGCGTTCCCGCACCTGCCTGTCCCTTGAATACGGGAGGTCCACCCTGGGTGCCGGTCAGCGTGACTTTGAGGCAATTTTCTGCCAGTGCTCCGCTCGCAGCGATCACACCGGCGCCGAAAAGAGCCGCTTTCAGAAGCGTTCGCGACATTCTCTCCTCCAATCGATTTAAATGTTTTTCTTTTAATAATATCGATTTTTAAAAATTGTACAATTCTTCATCGATTAAAAATCGGAAAAGTGATCACTCTACGGCTGAAAGAAATGTCAATTGGCGATCGGCTCGCTTTCGGAACGCCTGAGATCCAGCTTTTTCGCTGAGGCATCCAGACCGCGGATTTCCGAAGACGCCGTGATTTCTTTTGCGGTGGCAAAGCGCTCATGGTTTTGCGCCACCTTCGGAAGGTCATAAAGATAGTTGACCATTGCACCGGCCGACTGGGCCTGTCCCTTTGGAGACAGGTCGGCCTCTGCATGAACCGCATGGATCATTGCACCGTTGCCGAGATGAAACCGGGCAACCGGATCCAGCGGAAGTCCGTCAGGCCGCTTTGCCGACATCAGGTAATGGGCGGCAAGTGTCCTGATCTGTTTTGCATCTGCATCCTCGAAAAGGATGTCCTCCGACTTCAGCCAGTTTGTCAGCTCCGGAATGGGGGACAGGGTCACGAAGGTCTTCAGGGCACGCAATTCGGTTGCCAGATCCGCCGCCACCTGCTTGATCAGCGAATTGCCGAAGGAAATTCCCGCCAGACCCGGCTGACAGTTTGATATTGAATAAAATGCCGCCGTTCGGGCCTCGTCTGCAGCAAGCGCTTCCCGGTCTTCCGCCAGAAGATCCTGAATTGACCCGGGAACGGCGCTCGTCAGGGCGACCTCAACGAAGATCAGCGGTTCGTCCGGCATTGTGGGGTGAAAAAACGCAAAGCACCTTCGGTCACCCGGTACAAGCCGGCGTCGCAGGTCTTCCCAGCTGGCAATTTCATGAACGGATTCATAGGCGATGATCTTTTCCAGGATATGCGCCGGGCTTTCCCAACTGATCGGGCGCAAAACGAGGAAGCCCCGGTTGAACCAGGAGAGAAACAGGTGGCGGAAGTCCTGATCAAGCGCCTGGAGCCGGGGATCGCCCCTGCCAAGCCTGAGCAGATCGGCACGCATCTGTACAAGGGCTTCCGTCGCACCGGGGATCTGGTTCAAACGGCGGATCAGTTCCTGTCTGTCCGGCTCGACTGATGACATGAATGCGCGGTAGCTCTGCTTGCTTGGATCTGCTTCATAAGCTTCCAGCGCGCTGCGAACCTTGTCCGGATCGATGTTCATATCGCTGGAAAGATGACGGAAAAAAGCGAGCTTTTCCTCGTCATTCATCTCCCGATACCGCTTCAGGATATGATTGGCGGCGGACAGTCCCGAAACCTCTCCTGTTGCCCCGACAAGGGCACTTATCAGCTCTTCCATCGAGCGGGCGTCCGGTTTGTCCAGGGCTGCCGTCAGGTATCTGCGTTCAAAGATCGTCGACAGCAAGTCACCGAGAATCGTCATACGCCTCTCCAAGAACCAATAACCGCCAGACTGCTGCCAGGCACCAGAATTGGACAGTCTCAACGCAATTCCGCGGCAATCGGTTTCACCGGATGATGATTTGCCGCCTGTCCAATAGACATAGAGCAGTGTCACCGGCCACCCAATTGGCTTTAAGACGTAAAATCAGACCGATGCACCGCCAGATCAGGATAGATCGATCCTGTTTCCGGACAGGCCGACCGAAAGCGTGAAGCTGCCTTCATTGATAAGCCAGCGCCTGATCGTGAAAGTTCGCACACCCCTTTTGTGCATCGGGTCTTCCTCGGCAAAACTCCTGGCTTCCTCAAGAGAACCGGCGCGATAGACAATCATGCCTTCGCCGTTCAGGTCTTCCCCGGTGAAATCGGACACAGGGCCGGCAAATGCCAGCTTGCCTTCGTTTTCCAATCTTGCCTGGTAGGCAAGATGGTCCGGCAGTGTTCCGGGCAAATCGACGTCCGGCCCGGCCGGGGTTGTGTTCACGACATAAAGCTCAAGTGCCAGAGCTCCCCGCTCCTTGGCAATGCGTTTGTAGTCAGACCATTTTGGCATGTGTCACCTCCAATTTTACCTAGAATAAAAAAATCGATATTATTTGACAATATTAAAAATAGTCGTCAAAGTAACAAAAAAATTGGAAACACCGAGGCTAGCATGCGATTCATAGTGGGAACAGGAGTGTCAGGTAAGGGTGTCTACCTCGTGGATGGCGAGTGGGCCTGGAACCTGACCGTGGTCGACAGTGCCGTCGGAACCGAATTGAGCGCGTTGATCCAGGGAGATGTCAACCTGGGGGATGTCATCGCGTCAAAGGACAAGACGGACGCTGAGCCGCTGTCATCGCTGACGCCCGGCCTTCCGGTGGATCGTCCGGGAAAGATCATTTGCCTCGGCTTGAACTACGTCGATCACATCAAGGAGGGGGGCTACGACATTCCTTCCTATCCGGCGTTGTTCATGCGCTGCACCACTTCCATGATCCCTGCGGGCGCACCGATGATCCGGCCCAGTTGTTCAGAGCAGCTGGATTACGAGGCGGAGTTGATGGTGATCATCGGCAAGGGTGGCAAGCACATACGCGAGCAGGACGCCCTCGAGCACGTATTCGGGTATACGATATTCAACGATGGTTCGGTTCGCGAATATCAGCGCAAGACGCATCAGTGGACACCCGGAAAGAACTTTGATGGAACCGGCCCGGTCGGTCCTGTTGTCGTCACCCCGGATGAATTGCCCGATGGGGCTGATGGACTGAAGATCGAATCAAGGGTCGGGCAGGAAATCCTGCAGAGTGCGACCACATCCGACATGCTGTGGAGCGTCGCCAAGACCATCGCGACAATCTCCGAATTCACGACGCTCCAGCCGGGCGACATGCTGGCGATGGGAACACCGCCGGGCGTCGGGCACGCCAAGACGCCTCAAAGATGGCTGCGGCCTGGTGAAACTGTTGAAGTGGAAATTGAAGGTATTGGCATCTGTGCCAATCCGGTCGTTGCCGAAGAGGACATCGTTGCAACGGAGGCAGCGGAATGACCATGGCCGTGTCCAAGGCTCCAACCGGTGAAACTCTGGAGAAACTGCGTGCCGAAGCACACGCCCAAATTCGGGGCTTGCGCGAACGGATAGGCAAGCTGGACAACAACGGTATCGATCTGATCCTGCGCGGTGCCAGATCCCACTACGCTTGGCAAGACAAGCCGGTGCCGCGTGAAATGCTGGAAACGATCTACGACATTACCGCTTCCGGCCCGACCAGCATGAACACCTGTCCGGCAAGGTTCTTCTTCATTGAGACGCCAGAAGCCAAGAAACGCCTGACAAAGGCTCTCAAGGACAAGAACATCGACAAGATGATGTCGGCGCCGGTGACCGTGATCATCGCCCACGATGTCGAGTTCTGGAAGGAGTTGCCCTACCTGTTTCCGCATGAGGACCGGCGACCTCACTTCGAAGGCAAGGCAGAACATTCCGAGGCGACCGCCTTTCGAAACGGGACCTTGCAGGGCGCATATTTCATGATTGCCGCGCGCGCACTCGGGCTCGATGTTGGAGCCATGTCAGGGTTTTCCAACAAGATTGTTGACGAGGAGTTCTTCTCCGGCACGACCTTGAAGTCGAATTTCCTTTGCAACCTCGGTTATGCGGATGAAACGGCGCTGTTTCACAAACTGCCCCGTTTGCCGTTCGACAAAGCCTGCAAGTTTCTGTGAGGTCTGGACCGTGGCCCTGAGAGAAAAAACAATCGTCAAGCTCCGTTCACAGGGTGACGGTCTCAGTCATTCCAGAATGGACGTGACCATCCGGGATCTGACGTTTTCCATTGATGAACCGGAGGTGCGCGGTGGCACCAACATGGGTCCGGCACCCACCGAAGCAGCGCTTGCTGCGCTTGCGGGATGCACGAATGTCATCGGCAACAAATGTGCCGGCAAGCTGGGTGTCGATATCGGACATCTATCGATTGAAATAACCTGCGAGTTCGACCGCCGGGGCGTTACGCTTGAAGAAGAAATAGACGTCCCTTTCGTCGCGCTGCGACAGGTGGTGACAAGTGATGGAACCGCAACGGAAGAGGATCTTTCGCGGGTTGCGTCAAACGTCGCCAAATACTGTCCCTTGTCCAAACTGTTTGAACAATCCGGGACCGCACTTGAAACGATCTGGCAAAAAGCCTGATCGGTCACTTTTCTTTGGGAGGAGAATGCCATGATTGGAAAACTGACAAGACGGAGTGCTCTTGCGCTGGCGCTCCTGAGCGCCACGTCACTGCCTGCGTTTGCAACCGAAACCATCAAGGCGGTGGTCATCGACGGCTATCCCGCACGGGCCTTGTGGGTTAAAGAGTTCACGAACTTCTTCATCCCCGAGGTCGACAAGCGCCTGGCGGAAACCGGCAACTATGAAATGGACTGGCAGGAAAGCTATGGCGGGTCCATCGTCAAGCCGAAGGGTGTTCTGGAAGGAATAAAGCTGGGTCTCGGTGACATCGGCATCGTTACGACCATATTCCATTCCTCGAAACTGCCGACCCAGGCGATTTCCGCAGTGACCCCTTTCATCGCGCCTGATTCCAGGGCGGTTGCCAAGGCTGTCGACGAAATCGCCAAAGAATATCCGACCATGCAGAAGGAATTCGAAAGTCAGAACCAGGTTTATCTGGCGACCGGTGTCGTGCTGGACACATATCAGGTGTTTTCGAAAGAACCGATCAGCAGCATTTCGGACCTGGAAGGCAAAAAGGTCGCGGGTGCAGGCATGAACCTGCGCTATCTTGAAGGCATTGACGGCGCTGCCGGAGTGCGTGGCGGTCTGACGGATTTCTACAACATGCTTCAGACAGGGCTTGTCGACAAAGCGATGCTGTGGCCGGAGGCGGCGAGTACATTCAAGATCGCAGAGGTCGCACCCTACATGTTGAAAGCCGACCTTGGAGCGGTCAATTCCAAGACGATCACGGTCAACAAGGACTATTGGGACAAGCTTCCCGATGAGGTCAAGGACGTGTTGCAGGAGGTTGCCGTCGAATATCGGGACCATGTTGCCGGTCTTGCCATGGATCGCGCGCAGGCCAGCCGCGACAAATACGTCGAAGCGGGTGGTACCATCGTTGAAATGGACGCAGCCGAACGTGAAGCATGGGCAGCAGCCATGCCGAACCTTGCGGTGGAATGGGCCGCTCAGCTGGACTCCAAGGGTGAACCGGGCAGCGATATGCTGAAAGCCTACATGACCAAACTACAGGATGCAGGTTATTCTCCGACCCGTGACTGGTCGGCTGAACTGTCCCAGTAGCCGGACCGTAAACAGCGGGAGCGCCAGTATGCTGCGTCCAATACTTACTGGCGTTCGCGCCTTGTCTCGACTGGCCAACGGGGTTGCGATCGGCGCCAACGCCGTTGGTACACTCATCGTGCTCGGTCTGGTACTGATCGTGAATTACGACGTCGTGGCGCGCGGCTTCTTCAATGCCCCCTTCAGAGGGGCCTATGAAGTCGTCCAGTTTTCCATGGTGCTGATCGTCTTCCTTCAGCTTCCCGACGTCGTGCGCATGAACAGGTTGACGCGTTCGGACGGTTTCCTGACCCTCCTGTCAACAACACGTCCCAGGCTGGCCGACACGATCAGGCGGACAATCAACCTCGTTTCGGCAGCTTTCATGGCGTTGGTGGCTTATGCCATTTGGCCGGAATTCGTCGAAATGTATGAAACCAAGGACTTCTTCGGGGTTCCGGGAATTTTTACCGCTCCCTGGTGGCCGATCAAACTCGCCATCTACCTCAGTGCGTTTTTGTGCACCATCCTGTTCTTCATCAAGGTCGTCAGGCCGGATCAGAAGATTGAGCCTGTCCGCCTCGACGAACATGCAGAGGAAAACTCGTGACACCCTTTGAAATCGGCATTCTATCGGTCGTTGCGATTGTCGTTCTGGTTTATCTCGGCGTCTACATTCCGATTGCGCTCGGTCTCGTTTCCTTCGTATCCATTCTGCTGATGCGGGACAATTTCGATCTGGCCGTCAACCTTCTCAAGATCGCAATCGGCGACAGCGTCATGGAGTATACCTTTGCGACGGTGCCGCTCTTTACCTTCATGGGACTGATTGTCTCCAAGGCAGGGCTGGGATCGGACATATACACCGTGATGAACTCGGGGTTCAGGAAGGTCAAAGGCGGGATCGGCATGGCAACGGTCGGTGCTAACGCCGTGTTCGCCGCGGTGACGGGGTCTTCCATCGCATCTGCCTCGGTTTTCTCGAAGGTCTCCGTGCCGCAAATGCTGGCCTTCGACTACAACCCGCGATTTGCCGTCGGTGTTGTTGCCGGATCCTCTGTCCTGGGGATGATCATTCCGCCGTCAGCGATGCTGATCATCTATTCCTTTGTTGCGGAGCAGAGCGTCGGCGACATGTTTCTGGCCGGGGTGATACCCGGCATCCTTCTGGCAATTGCCTATGTGGTCGCCATCTTTTTGATGGGACGGCTGACGCCCTCTTATGTGGGTGGCCGTTCGGCGGATGAGATGGAATGGATGTCGCCGATGGAAATCGCCGACAAGACCCTTCCAACACTGGTGCTCATTGTCGCTGTGCTTGGCGGAATTTATACCGGCTGGCTAACACCGGTCGAGGCTGGAGCCACGGGTTCCCTGCTGGGTCTGATCATTGCCGTATTCAGAAAGAAACTCACCCTGAAAACGCTCTGGCATGCTCTTCTTGAAACCGGCCACATCACAGCATCGATCCTTTTCCTGATCACTGCAGCGTCGATCTACAGCCGGATGCTGGGACTTGCAGGACTGCCCAATGAACTGGGAGACTTGCTCACCGACACCAGGCTGACCTTCTTCTGGATCATGTTCATCTATGTGCTGTTGATGATCTTCCTCGGCACGATACTGGATACCGCCTCCATCATCCTGATTGTCGTGCCGTTGTTCCTGCCGCTGGTCGAGCCCATGGGACTGTCGCTCGTCTGGTTTGGCATCGTCACGGTTGTCGGAGCCGAGATAGGGCTTCTGACACCTCCGCTCGGCATTTCCTGTTTCGTCATCAAAGCGACTTTGAACGATCCGCGCATATCGCTGAAGGATGTGTTCATCGGTGCGTTTCCATTCGCGCTGGTGATGCTGGTCGTTCTGATCGCTCTCATCCGCTGGCCGTCGCTCAGCCTGGCCATCCTGAACTAAAAGGTGTTCCATGCGTCATGTCACCAAAGACAACATAACTGATGTCTTCATGGGTTACTTCGGTCCGGACACGGACCCGCGACTGAAGGAAATTCTGAAGGGCCTCGTCACGCACCTGCATGATTTTGCAAGAGAAACGAACCTGACGCACGAAGAGTGGCGCAAAGGTATCGAGTTCCTGGAATGGGCAGGCAACATATCGGACAAGGAACGGCACGAGTTTGTGCTCCTTTCCGACGTTCTGGGCCTTTCATCCCTTGTCGATATGCTTCATTCCAGTCCGCAGGGCACATCTTCCAGTGTCCTGGGGCCGTTTCACATCACCGGGTCGCCGCCGCTGGCTTTCGGGGGTGACTTGCGCAAGGACTTCAAGGAGCAGGTCCTTTTGGCGACAGGCACGATCAGGGACGAAAACGGCACCCCTGTCGAAGGGGCTGAGCTCGATATCTGGCAGACTGCACCCAACGGCCTTTATTCCAGTCAGGATCCGGAACAGGACACTTACTCGTTCCATGGCATTCAAACGACAGGAGCAGATGGCCGCTACGGTTTCACAACAGTCAAACCGGTCAGTTACACGGTTCCAGGTGACGGTCCGGTTGGCGATATTCTCAGGGCCAGCGGAAGGCATCCGTGGCGTCCATCGCACCTGCACTACATCGTAAAGGCTCCGGGCTTCAAATCACTGGTGACCGAAATCTTCCCGGACGACGATCCCTATCTCGACGAGGATACGGTGTTCGGCGTTCGAGAGGATCTGGTGATGACATATGTGGAAGAGCCAGCCGGTTCGTTTCCAGCAGAAGGATATGAACTCTCCGGAAAAGTGGAGGGGCCGTATCTTTTGGCGGATTTCGATCTAGTGCTTGTGCGGGAAGACAGCTGACATGGAACTGCTTGCGAACAGATCAGACAAGCTGGAGGATTCCGGCCTGTCCGGCCTGTCCGGGCTGCGTACGGCTGCCGTTCGCCGAAATGTGTCTGAAGGTCTGTAACGCGCACTATGCCGTTGGGCCAATGACCGTTTTGCTGTGCTCAGAGCAAATGGGCCGTCTTCCATCTGTACAGGGTTTTCTCGTATTCGGTAGTGGACTGAGAAAGCCATCGCATGAAATGCACCAAGGCCGGTCGACACGTCCCGGGGAGCGTGGCCAGATAGTAGCCGATTTCAGGAATGGGATCGTCGAACAATGCCACGAGTTTCCCAGACTTCAGTTCATCTGAAATGAATGCGGGTACCGTCGCACCAATACCGTCACCCCTACGAATGCCATCCAGCAGCATATTACCCGGTAATCGGATGACCTTTCGTTTTGCACTCGGCGAGATGCCCACTTTCTCCAGCCACAAGTCAAACTCGACCGAGGCATGCTCCTGCAGCAATGGAAAGTCCAAAAGGTCAGAGGGGTCGGAGAACGTTCGATCACCAATCAACTCCCTTGCAGCGACAACCGTCAAACAGCCTGGTAGCAAAAGCTGCGATTGAAGCCCGGGCCAATGCCCGGTTCCATAGCGGATCGCCAGATCAACACCTCCGGGCTTCAGGTCAACCGCCTCGATCGTCGACTCGATCCTTAGCTCGATATTTGGGTTATTGTCCATGTAACCAGACAGGCGGGGCATCAGGAAGGCACTGGCAAACATCGGCGTGGCGGACACCAGAATGGGTCTCATCGTTTCCGCATTTGACAGAGTTTCGGTCAAGGCGGCCATTGCGGCAAAGGCCTCAAGCACCCCTTTGGAAAGGTGTTCGCCCTGCGAGGTCAATGAGATTCCGTGTTGGGTGCGCGTGACAAGCCGGGTTCCGAGTCGCCGCTCAAGGCCGCGAATTTGTTGGCTGATTGCGGAATGCGTGACATTCAAAGCTGCTGCAGCCTTTGTCAGGTTTCGATACTCTGCGGCGGCGGCAAAAGCCCTGAGCGACGTCAGCGAGGGGAGCGTATGCCAATCCATACGTTAGATGATCTAACAACAAAGAAAAATTTACAACTAAGAAAAATCTCCGTTCCGTTGCATGCTGGGCAGTATAGCCGTTACCTGCTGATGGAGGAAAGATTGACGAAACTTGCTGTGCTGGATCTCGGCTCAATGGGGTCTGCGCTGGCGCGATGTCTGCTGGAGGCAGGTTACGACGTCCACGTCTGGAACCGTACGCCCGGCAAGTCGGAGGCGCTGGCCAATGCAGGTGCAAAGGTCTGCACCTCGGCGGACGAAGCTGTCGGCGCTAGCAACTTTGCAATTGTCTGCATAAAGAGTCACAAGGAAACAGTGGCGTTGGTGGAAGAGTTAAGCACTTCCCTTGGGGGCAAGACCATCTGCGACATGAGCACCGGCGAAACATCCGATGCAGATGCGCTGGTTTCGATTCTTGGCGAGAGGGGCGCCGAATACATGTTGGGCATGATCAATGCCTATCCGTCCGGAGTTGGCAAAGAGGACACAACAATTCTGACGGTCGGGAACGCCGGTACATGGGAACGATACGGTGACATCATTCGAGTTTTAGGTGGAAAATCGGCCAATGTCGGCGAGCGACCATCTGCTCTTGCCGCGCTGTTTGCCGGGTTGTTCACCGTGCGCCAAGGGTTCATGTTCGGAATGATCTTTGGCGCGCTTGTCTGCCAAAAGGCAGGTATTTCCCTGCAAGTCTTTTCGGACCAGCTTCCCGCAACACTCAAATTGGTCAATGACTATCACAATCTCTTTGCCAGGACTGTTCCCGCCGAAGACTATGACAATGCAGAAGCATCAATGAAGGTCTATGCTATGGCACAAGAAGATGCCTTGAAAACCTTTGAGTCTCTGGATGCCCCGGCAGAATTCATGCAGCTTATGTACAAGCGGACTAAGGCTGCTTGGGACGAAGGTTTCGGCGACAAGCAATTGACCGCGCTGGTTCAACACATGGCGGATCAGTGATCGCGGCAACCAGACCATCATCCCAGAAAGACCATTCCGTCGCGGCTACGTAGCAGCCATCGGTCTTGTTTCGTGGACGTGGGAGAAGGGCTCGAAGCCGACCTTCTCTGCGCTTTCAATCAAAGTCCGGATTGGCGCTGTCGCACTATATTGCTTCGAGACGCATGTGGTCCCTGTACTACCTGTCTGACCTATTCGGCGGCTTCCGTGGAAAAGTGCTTTTCCAGGAACGCGCCTGTGTTGCGGTAATGGTCAAGCAGCATCCGGCAAGCGGCGTCCGCATCCCTGTCAACCGCGGCATTCATGATATCGGTATGTTCCTTGCCGATATCGCGTTTGGAATAGTCGATTGCCCGGCCGGCCAGATAGCGGTAGCGAATATTCAAATCATAGAGCTGATTGCAGAACTTCAGGAGTACCGGTGAATGGCAGGCATTCAGAAGGTTCATGTGAAAGGTCTTGTGGAGTTCCTCGAAGCGTTCGACGTTTGTTCGGGGCTCGCGCATCATCCGGTGATGGGTGATGACAAGCTTGTCTTCCCAGGCGTGGTCAGCGTTTGAAAGGCTCTCTCGGAGCGCCATTTCTTCCAGGTGGCATCTCAGGTTCAGGATCTCGGCAAAATTGGACGGACTGATTTCAGCGGTCCGGAATCCCCGTTGATCAAGGCGTTCCACAAGCAGGTCGGAGACAAGCAACGTCAGGGCTTCGCGGATCGGGGATCCTCCCATCTCGAGGATGGAACGCAGTTTTTCGATCTTCAGCTTTTCGCCTGGTGGCAAATCACCGATCAGGATCATTCGCCGGATAGCAAGATATGCGCGCTGTGTCGCGGATGGCTCTTGCGCCGGATCCGTATGCATTTTGATAGCCATGTCTAATAATATCGATTTTCTATTATCTTTTCCAGTTTTAACTAAGATGAAGCGCTCATTGTCCGAGTCAAATTGAACATTGAATAGTCAACAGGTAATTTCGTGCCGTGACGATGCCTGCAAAATGTGCGTGAGTGCACCCGACCCAGGCGAAACTTGCGACATTGGAGACTGGATTTGCGGAAAGCGTGAATTCAATTGACCAATTCAGTTTAAATTAATAAAAAACAATTTTCCAATCCGGAGGCGAGATGTCCATAACCCCGCTTGTTCAATTCGGCACAAGCCGTTTCCTTCAGGCGCATGCCGATCTCTTCGTGTCGGAGGCGCTTCAACGGGGCAACGCACTGGGACCCATAACCGTTGTCCAGAGCAGTGGTGACAGGAGCCGTTCCGGACGTCTTGCCGCGCTTGCGGCCAAGGACGGTTTCGAGATCAGAATCAGAGGAGTGGATCAGGGACAACTTGTCGACCGCGAGATCCGCGTATCCAGCGTAAGCAGGGCGCTGTCCTTGCCGCATGATCTGGAGATCGTGAACGAGATCGTGTCCGGTGAGGCTCGCATAATCCTGTCGAACACGGCGGACGCCGGTTTCAGGCCCTCCGAAGCCGACAGTCAGAGGCAATATTCACAGGACATGTCCTATCCGGCAAAGCTGACCTGGCTGCTTTTCAGACGGTTCAGCAATCACGGCGAGCCGATCCAGATCATGCCCACTGAACTTGTCCCTCAAAACGGCGCGGTGCTGCGCGAACTCGTCATTGGTATTGCAGAATGCTACCCGGCCGAATTCCGGCGTTGGCTGGATACTGATGTCATCTGGGTCAACTCACTTGTCGACCGGATCGTTTCCGAACCCCTTGAGCCTGCGGGAGCTGTTGCCGAACCTTATGCGCTGTGGGCGATCGAGGATCAGCCCGGACTGGTGTTGCCATGCACACACCCAAGCGTTCGTGTGGTTGCCGATCTGGAGCAGGTTGAAACGCTCAAGCTGTTCATTCTCAACCTTGGACATACCTATCTCGTGTCCCGTTGGATGAACAATGAAGTACCGGAACACGAATTCGTTCGCGATATGCTTGGTGATCAGGCCGTCGCTGCAGATCTGGAAGACGTATATGCCCGCGAAGTCATTCCCGGGTTTCAATTACATGCGAGGGAAGCGGAGGCTGAAGCCTATGTGAAAACCACCCTCGACCGGTTCAGGAACCCGTTTCTGGACCACAGGCTGTCCGATATTGCACAAAACCATTGCGACAAGGTCAATCGCAGGATCGCATCCTTCCTTTCCTGGTTACGACAAGAAAATCCGGATTTCTCGGCACCACGCCTTGAAGCGATCGTCGAAAAGACGGCTTCGTAGCGTCTCTGTCGCGCAATGAACATGGCGCCAGGTTCCTGTGACTGCTGCGAGGCCGTCACCCAAGCTTGTGGTTCTTCAGGGATGCCAGCAGTGTTTCCTTGGAACGACGAAGGTGATTGAGGGCGGCTTCCTCCGACCTGGCCCTGTCTTGCGCAAGCATGGCGTCGATCCAATCGAGATGCTCTTCGATTGCTGCCGCGTTGCGTTCCTGTTCGTCGCGTTTGTCCCACATGTAGTGATAGTGAAATATGAGCGAGATCAGCTTCTGCGCTTCGAGTACAAATCTGTTTTTTACAACACTGTTTATGGTCGTATGGAATTTTTCATCCAGTGTCGAAAAGTCGTGGTAGCGATCCTTCAGATCCCGCCGAAGGTCTTCATGTTCTTTCCTTATTTCCTTCAATTTGCCCCAGATCTGATGGTCCTCCGGCAGCGACAAGAGGTGCCGGACGGCGTTCATTTCCAGCACAAGACGGAAATCGGACAATTCGACAGCAAACTCGGCCGTAAAACCTGAAAGGATCCAACCGCCTTTCGCCCGTCGTTCAACCAGACCGAAGCGGCTCAATCCGGACAGGAACGCCTGCAGGCTGTGGGCCGGAACACCGAATTGCCGCGACAATTGCGCAATATTGAGGGATGTTCCGGCAGGAACATCAAAATGCAAGATCCACTCCAGGAACCGCCTTTCCAGCTCTTCTCCGGTCGGCAGACTTTCAGATTGTGACAGGCGGTGCCGTTTGTCCGGCCGCTTCACAAGCGTTTTCCGTCTGCCTTCCCAGAGAATTAGATTTTCGGCATCCAGCTTGTGCAGAGCGGAGCGTACAATTGTGCGGCTCACCTCCATTCGCTCGGCCAACACGACTTCCGCCGGCAATTGTCCGCCAACTTCCATGTTGGTGCAAATGTCCAGCAACTTATTGTAAGCGCTTCGGAATCGGTCGTCAGTTCGAGCCATGCCCGTGAAATTAGCATATTCAGTTCGGATAACAATTCCCACTTTTTGTACAATTTAATAAAAAACAATTGACGAAGGAGATGAGTGCTGCCAATTTGTATTTAATAATTAAAATCATTTTCGCCCGGGAGGATGCATGGCGAATCTTGAAAGGGAGGCATTACCGTTGCCGACGGGTTTCAGGCTTTCAACCGGCTCGTTCCACAAGCTGTCGGCCTTGCTCACGCTTGTGGCGCTTGTGATCGCATTCTCGTTCGGCAACGACGCTTTCCTGACGGTCAACAACGGCCTGACGGTCCTGCTTCAGACCTCGGTGATCGGTCTGCTGGGCATCGGCATGACCCTGGTCATCATTACCGGCGGTATCGACCTCAGTGTCGGATCGGTTCTGGCACTGTCCGGAGTTGTTACAGGGCTTGCAGTGAAGGCGGGTGTCCCGACTGCCCCGGCGATGGCGCTTGGAATTGTTGCCGGTGCTGCATGCGGCCTCGTCAATGGTTTTGTCGTCACCAAAATGCGGATCACCCCTTTTGTCGCGACGCTGGGCATGATGCTGATTGCCCGTGGTGTCGCGCTCCAGCTTACCGGTGCGGCTCCGATTTCCAGGCTGGGGGAGGCCTTCGGCATCCTGGGAAACGGGTCGCTGTTCAGGATCGTCGAAAAGACGGGGGGCATCTTTCCGAAAGTCGTTTTTCCCGGAATTCCCTATCCGGCAATCCTGCTGGCAGCCGTTGCGATCGCAGCTGCCTATCTTCTGAACCGGCGCCAGATCGGCAGACATATCTATGCGACCGGCTCGAACGAGGAGGCCGCGCGGCTTTCCGGCGTGCTCGTCGACCGCACCAAGATCTTTGCCTACACGCTTTCCGGTGCCCTTGCCGGTCTGGCGGGCAACGTCCTGATGTCCAGGCTTGTAACGGTGCAGCCCAACGAAGGGGTGATGTACGAGCTCGATGCGATCGCGGCCGCCGTGATTGGTGGCGCGTCGCTCATGGGCGGCGTCGGAAACATCTCCGGCACCATGATTGGTGCGTTCATCATCGGCGTTCTGCGCAACGGGCTGAACATGGCGGGCGTTTCAGCATTCATCCAGCAAATCGTGATCGGCGTGATCGTCATTGTGGCGGTCTACATCGATCAGATCCGCAACCGGCGCTGACAAGCCGGATAGCTATCACAGCAAGTCTTCAAACGGAGGAGAACATCATGAAGAAGCTGATTTCGACCATGGTAATGGCAAGTGCGCTCGCGCTCACAGCCGCCACAGCACATGCAGGTGAGATTGCAGTCATCGTGAAGACGACCAATTCCAACTTCTGGCAAAACGTGAACAAAGGCGCCAGCGCCGCGGTCGAAGGCCAGGAAGCGCATTCCATGACCTTCAACGGGCCGGCTTCGGAATCTGCGATTGCAGATCAGGTGAACCTTGTTGAAAACGCCGTCAACCGCGGCGTCTCGGGCATTGTGCTTGCGCCTTCCGATCCCGAAGCACTGGTGCCGGCGGTCAAGAAAGCGTTTGAAGCTCAGATACCAGTTGTCATCATCGACTCCGGCCTTGCCGAAAACGGCAAGGAATTTTTCCAGGCGTTCCTGTCGACCGACAATTGTGCGGCCGGTCAGCTTGTCGCCGACAAGATGCTGTCTGAAGTCGGTACGTCCGGCAAGGTTGCCGTCATGTCCTATGTTGCCGGTGTCGGATCGGAAGTCGGTCGTGTGGGATGTTTCGTCAAGCGGATAAACGAAAAGTCCGATATTGAAATCGTCGGTCCGTTCTACTCGCAGTCCCAAATGGCGACCGCGCTCAACCAGACAACGGATGTGCTTGCGGCCAATGATGATCTGGTGGGCATTTTCGGCGCCAACGAGCCGACAGCAATCGGTATGGGACGCGCAATCGTTCAAGCCGGCAAGGCCGGCAGCATCACGGCCCTCGGGTTCGACGGGAACGCCGACCTTCAGGATTTCGTGAGAGACGGAACACTTGCGGGGACTGCGGTTCAGGGCTCGTTCCAGATGGGTGAATTGGGCGTTCAGGCGATCATGAAACTTCTGAACGGCGAAAACGTCTCCGAATTCATCGATACGGGCGTCGTGTTGGCCACAAAGGAAAACATCGACCAGCCAGAGGTTCAGAACGTCCTTTACTGACAGGTCCTAACTTGCCGGGAGCTCATTTCTTCCTCGGGTTCCCGGTGTTTTTTTCATAAAGGGGCGCTTCGCGATGGTACAGCAAGGCGAATCGGCACCACTGGTGCAGATGACCGGCATTGAAAAGCACTTTGGTGGTATTCGCGCCGTTGACCGGGTCTCGCTGGATCTTCATGCCGGTGAGGTGGTTGGTGTGCTCGGGCACAATGGTGCGGGCAAGTCGTGCCTGATGCGGATATTGTCGGGGGCGATGATTGCCAATGAAGGCACAATCAGGGTGAATGGGGAAATCGCGGATATCCAGAATCCGCATCAAGCCCGAGACCTTGGTATAGAGACTATTTATCAGACACTTGCGCTTGCAGATCATCTCAATGCGCCTGCAAATCTCTTTCTGGGGCGCGAACTGAAGACGAAACTCGGTAACCTGGATGACCGGAAGATGATGGGCGAAGCGATAAGCGTCTTGCGCAAGCTCAACCCGAATTTCAAGAACCTTGACGATCCTGTCTCCAGGCTCTCGGGCGGGCAACGTCAGGTCATCGCGATTGCCCGGGCGATTTACTTCAATGTGAAAATACTGATTATGGACGAACCGACCGCAGCGCTGGGACCATCGGAAACGGCGATGGTCGCGGATCTGGTCAAGAAGCTGCGATCCACGGGAATAGGAATACTGCTTGTCAGTCATGACATGCACGATGTTTTCGAATTGTGTGATCGTGTGGTCGTGATGAACAAGGGCCGGAACGTCGGCTCGCACGGGATCGAAGATGTTACAAAGGATGATGTGCTCAGCCTTATCATCAAGGGCGAATTGCCGGGCGACTGGGTTCCGCGCGGCAGGGAAATGGTGCAATGACGCTTGAAACGGCAACAGTAGATGCAGGCACGGTCAAGATGGCCAGCGGTGTTGTCGTCGAGCCGGGTGTTTTTCAGCTTCAAACGCGCGATCTGCCAGTTGAAACGCCAGACGGCTGGGTTCTTGTCGACATATGCGCGGTTGGTATTTGCGGCACGGACTACCACATTTTCGAAGGCAAGCATCCCTATCTGGAATATCCCCGCGTCATCGGTCACGAGCTCAGTGGACGAATTGCGGAAGCGTCTGGAGAATGGAAGGCCGGGGAACTGGTCGTCATAAATCCGTACCTGTCGTGCGGGGAATGCCGTGCCTGCAAGAAGGGCAAGCCCAACTGCTGTGAGCGCATTGAAGTTCTGGGTGTTCACCGGGAAGGGGGCATGTGTGCAAGGATCGCGGTGCCATCCGGCAACCTTTATCGAGCAAACGGCCTGAGCGAACTGCAAGCCGCCATGGTGGAGTTTCTTGCGATCGGCGCGCATGCCGTCAGGAGAGCGGGGGCCCTGGAGGGCGAGCGAGTTCTGGTGACGGGCGCCGGCCCGATCGGAATCGGAACAGCCCTGTTTGCGCGAATCCGGGGCGCTGACGTTCACCTTCTCGATCTCAGCGAAGCACGGTTGCGGCAGGCTTCGTCCAAATTCGGTTTCGACAATCTTCATCTCGTCGGAGACGATATTCTCGCAGGATCGCTGACGGACGGTTTTGACGTCGTATTTGACGCAACCGGCAGTGCTCGGGCGATCGAAGCCGGTTTCCCGCTGCTTGCGCATGGCAGCCGGTACGTGCTGGTGAGTGTGGTCAAGGACCAGATCCGCTTTGATGACCCGGAGTTTCACAAGCGCGAAGCGCAGATCATCGGGAGCCGCAATGCTACGGCAGAAGACTTCGAGACCGTAATGCAGGCCATCCGCGAGGGGTTGATCGACACGGACGCCTTGTGTTCCCGGACCATTCCGATCCATGAGATTGCCGACCAGTTTCAACTTCTTGCAAACGACCGCGACACCCTGATCAAAGCTGTTGTCACACTCTGAAGGCGTCTTTGCGGTCGTTTGATCAGACGCCTGGGACCGTGTTCGCGCAATGTCTCTGCGTGTCTTTGCACCCGTTCGATCGGTGTCAGAATTACTGCGGACTTTTCAGACGGGGCTCTATCGCTGTATAGAAGGCGCCAGTCGGTCCCGAATGGACCGGGACGCCTCCATGTCGGGGCGTATGCCACAAAAAAAGAACAAGCCCGATGAACGATTTTCTGGTTGCCGCCCTTTATCTCTTCACACCCCTCGATGACTTTGAGGAGATGCGCGATCCTCTCAAGTCCTTTTGCGTTGAACACGACGTGCGCGGCAGCCTGCTGCTTGCCGCCGAAGGCATCAACGGAACGATTTGCGGCCCGGAATCCGGAGTTCAGGCCGTGCTTGCGCACTTGCGCGCCGACCCGCGTCTGGAAGGGCTGAAACACAAGGAAGCCTGGACGCATCGCCACGTTTTCAAAAGGATGAAGGTGCGTCTGAAGCAGGAGATCGTGCGTCTGGCAGTCGACGGTATCGATCCGAATGAAATCGTCGGTGAATATGTCAAACCGGAAGACTGGAACGACCTGATTTCGGAGCCTGATGTTGTCGTCATCGATACCCGGAATGACTATGAATTCGCATTTGGAACATTCGAGAATGCGCTCAATCCGGAAACACAGTCCTTTCGCGAGTTTCCCGACTGGGTGCACGAGCAGGAGAACCTGAAGAAAAAACCGAAAGTCGCCATGTTCTGTACCGGCGGCATCCGCTGTGAGAAGGCGACTGCCTGGATGCTGAAGAACGGTTTTGACGAGGTCTATCATCTGGAAGGCGGCATATTGAACTACCTGGAAAAGGTGCCGGAAGACCAGAGCCTGTGGAAGGGCGAGTGTTTTGTGTTTGATGACCGGGTTTCCGTCGATCATCAACTGCAGCCGCGTTGGGGCGAATGGGTGCCGGAAGAGGCCCGCCACATCATCAACGAGGATACGGATTACGAGACGGGCACCAGGGAGCAGGCTGTCGCCGAAGAACTGAAAACGGCAACTTCTTAACGAAAATTAACATTTTCGCTTTAATGCCTTGGTAAATTTCCCTAAAGTCAGGTTGCAGGTCATTTTCCTGCACCAGACAAGGGTTCGGACCCTTTAGTGCGTCCCGACCCCGGGGGACAAGTTCATGCGTTACATTTCCTGGAGCGCGGTTTTCGCGCTGGCAATTACTCCATTTCTAATCACTTCGGCAATGGCAGGCGGCAAGGCAATCGCCTGCTATCAGCAGGCAACTGTGCCCGCAGTCTACAAGACCGTGCAGGAGCGTGTACTGGTCAGGGCCGCCAGCAACAGGGTCGTCAAGAAAGCCGCAGTATACGGCTATCAGAAACGACGGGTTCTGGTGCAGCCGGAGCGGGTGTCCTATCGCAAGACGCCTGCCGTCTACCAGACCCGCCAGCGCCATGTTCTGGTGAAACAGGCCAGCATCGGCTGGGAATACCGGATGATCAAGGGCCGCAAGACGCTGTGCAAGGTCAAGCACCCGCCGGTCTATCAGGCGGTCAGCGAACGGGTAAAGGTCCAGGCAGCGTCAAAAGTCGCCGTCCGGCATCCTGCGATCTACAGCATGGTGAAGGAGAAGGTGATGCTGCAACCGGCCTCCAACCATGTGATCAGGCAACCGGCCGTCTACAAGACTGTCAACCGCCGGGTGCAGGTGCAGCCGGCACGCACAGTCTGGCAGCCGGTGAAAATCAAGGGCTGCCGGTATTAGGCTTGCATAGCTTCGGGCTGGACGAGCGGTTTGAAGTTTGCCGGCATCCGGTACGTTGAGCAGCGACGGAGAGTTCACATGCACAAGGCGCTCGCAGCAGGCCTCTTTCTGGCTCTGTCGAATTCCGCCAATGCGGGCGAAGCGTTTTCGTGGACGGGCAGCTATGAAGGCTTTGTTGCTTGCGATCGTGTGATGAACGGTGCGCCGTCTACATTTGGCCGGGCGCTTGAGTTGCACTTTGTGCAGGACGGAAACGTCCTGCACATTGCAACAGAGATAGATGATCCCAGCCTTGGCAACAAAGCGTCTCTATATAACGGCTTGGTAATGGCAAGTCCTGCCGGTGACTTTACAAGTGGCTATCTGGAAGCCTGCCAATCCAGGTTTCCATACAAGGAGTTGATCCGTATTTTCCCGGCGAGCACGACGAGTGACAAATTCGGATTTTCCGCCAGCACGGTGTTTGTCACTGACAATCTTCCCGGTGCGGAAGGTGCCCTCCTGGTGGAAAATTGCAGGTGGTCGGCAACACGCGTCAGCCGCGATGTACCCAAGATCAAAAAATGCGAAACGCCACCATCCGCGAATTAGCGGACCATGGTTTCTTAAGGAGAGACCAAGTCGACCGATTGCCGAACCAAACAGGTGTCATCCATTTTCAAAGCGTCTTGACACAGAATGATTAGACCGCTGGATTCCCACGGCTTTTGCGGATTTGAGTTCTCCCAAAACATTTGTGGTTGGGCTGAAAATTGCTGAAAATTTGCATATACATAATCTTGTGCGTCAAATGCTGCGAAAATAACATTTACCTATGAAAAACGACGAAGCAAACTCATCTGCGGGGTGGAGAGCGGCGCTTTCTGTCTTCTATTCTGCAATGCTGGTAGTCACATTGTTGGGCGCCATAATTGGCGCACTGGAGGTTTTGCAGACAGACTTCTTTCAGGAAAACCCTCACCGAAGCAGATTTCATGCAATATCTTTGGCTGTGTTCTTGGGTCCGCTATTCGGGTTGTGGTTCCTGATCGGATATTGTCTCTCAGCGCTGATTTTTGCGATGACGCTTGCAGGATTCTTCACTATGCGACCTGGCAAACTACCTTTGAGAATTCTTGTCGCAGCGTTTCCGCTCTATTGGGGACTCATCTACCTGCAATATGATCTGCTGCCAGACTATAATCTTTACAGCGATCTACCTGAGCAGATTGAGGCTTCAAGAAATCCAGTGGGCCCTGCGACCGTGGGGACTGTTCTGCTCCTAGCCGTAGTTACCTTTTACTGGTGGCGCTTGAAACAACAATTCGCTCGACTCAAGTCTTAAACCGTTCCGCCTTCAGCCCCTTTTTTCCATGACCTTCCACCAGGAACAATCCGCCCGACAGCGTGTCCGGTTCGATGGCCGTCGGGTCGGTGGGCTGCTTGATTGTGGTGACGATCAACTGGTCGAGGTCAGGGCCACAAAAGCAGGGCATTGTCGGCTTGGGGACCGGCATCCTGATGGCTTCCAGAAGATTTCCGTCGTGCGCAAAGCAGTTGAGCAGCCCCGCAGAAACACCGGCGCTCCAGTAATTGCCGTCTGCATCCACGGTTGCTCCGTCCGGGCGTCCGGTTTCGTTGGTCTGCTGGGCAAAAAGCATTTTCGAGCCGAGTGCGCCCGTCGCCGGATCGAAGGCGTAGCACTCGATCCAGCCCGGCGTTGAATCGGCGTGATACATGTAAGTGCCGTCTGCGCTCCAGGCGAGACCGTTTGAACATTGCAGTTCGTCGCGAATTTCCTCGACTTCACCACGGCCGTCGATCCTGTAAAGACCGGCGATCGGTTCGCGCGGGGAGGCGGTGTCCATGGTGCCGATCCAGAAGGCGCCGTCCGGACCGATCTTGCCGTCATTGAGGCGCGTTCCAGGTTGGTCCGCCTGGACTTCGGCAAGGACCTCGCTTTTTTCCGTACTCGGATCGAACAGCAGGATCTTGTCCCAGACACCGACCACCAGACGGTCATCGTCGGTCAGGCCGAACGATCCGACCTCGTTGTCGAAGTACCATGTGGTGATGTTGCGGCTCTCCCAGTCCATCGACTGGATCGAGCGCCCCTGAATATCGACCCAAAGCAGCCGGTCGTGCCTGTCATCCCAGGTCGGGCATTCGCCAAGTTGATAAGTTGTGTCGAGAAAGCGGGTAATCGTGTGGGACACCGAGGAAGGTTCCTTGAAAAGCCAGGCAATTGACGGATGCGGACTATATAGCCGACTTCCTCCGCCGTCGAGACTGCAAAGATCCGTATCAACCTTCCTAACTTGAATGGCACGATTCTGGTTTCAGGGTCAGAATTCAGCCTGAAGAGGGATTGCGGTTCGCTTCACAATCGGGCGGATGGCGAATGACGACTTCATTCTGAGAACGCCGGGCAACTGGGACAGGTGATCCCTGTGGATTCGTTCGAAATCAATCGGATCAGCTGCGCTGAGGCGCAGGATATAGTCGGCGTCGCCCGCCATCAGGAAACATTCCATGATTTCATCCGAGCGTGCGACGGCACGTTCGAAACTCTCAAGGGTCTCCTTGGATTGTCCGGTCAGCGAGATCTCGACAAAGACATCCATCCTCCGCCCCAGCTTGCGCTGGTCGAGAAGAGCCACGTAGTTCTCGATGATGCCGACTTCCTCAAGTGCACGGACACGGCGAAGGCAGGCAGAGGCCGACAGTCCCACAATTTCCGCCAGATCCGCATTCGCGATCCGGCCATCTTTTTGCAAGGCGTCGAGGATTTTCCTGTCCAGACGATCAAGTTTCATTATGTTGCACCGCACATATTGCAGGTTTATCGGAGCTTTGCGGCACTATATTCGAGAAAAATCCAGATTGACGCAACAATATTGTGCCAAATGCCTGTTCAACCCCTCGGAACGCAAGCACATTCGACCGCGGAAAGCGTAGACTTGGAGGCAATCAAATCGCTTCCAGAGGAGACGTGGTTATGCGTATTGGTGTGCCCAAGGAAATCAAGAACCATGAATACCGTGTCGGCCTGACGCCGGACAGTGTTCACGAAATGATCGCACACGGCCACGAAGTGGTCGTTGAAACAAATGCTGGCGCCGGCATCGGTGCAAACGACGCTGACTATGAAGCCGCCGGTGCGAAAATTCTTTCGACCGCGAAGGAGGTCTTCGACGCCGCACAGATGATCGTGAAGGTGAAGGAGCCGCAGGCTGTCGAGCGCGCCATGCTGCGTCCCGACCACATCCTCTTTACCTACCTGCATCTGGCGCCGGACGCCGATCAGACCGCAGACCTGGTGAAGTCCGGTGCCACCTGCATCGCGTACGAAACGGTTGTCGATTCCAGGGGTGGCCTGCCGTTGCTGGTACCGATGTCACAGGTTGCCGGTCGTCTGTCCGTGATTGCCGGTGCCAAGGCGCTGGAGAAGGCCCATGGCGGCTCCGGTACGCTGGTCGGTGGCGTTCCGGGTGTTGAACCGGCAAAGGTTGTCGTGATTGGCGGTGGTGTTGTCGGCTCTCACGCTATCACCATGGCAATCGGTCTCGGTGCAGATGTTACCGTTCTCGATCGGAACACTGCGGTTCTCGGTCAGCTTGCGCAAACCTTTGGCCCTGCACTGAAAACGGTTTACTCGACCAGATCCGCGCTTGAAAAACATGTTCTTGAGGCGGACATGGTCGTTGGTGCCGTGCTGGTCGCCGGTGCCGCCGCACCGAAACTTGTGTCGAAGGATCTGGTCAGCCGCATGAAGCCGGGCTCTGTTCTGGTTGATGTTGCTATCGATCAGGGTGGATGCTTTGAAACCTCCAAGGCAACAACCCATTCCGATCCGACATACATTATCGACGAAGTTGTTCATTACTGCGTCGCCAACATGCCGGGCGCCGTGCCGAAAACCTCTACCTATGCTCTTAACAATGCGACGCTTCCGTTTGCACTGGCACTGGCCGACAAGGGAGCGAAACAGGCGCTTCTCGATGATCCGCACTTCCTGCCAGGCCTGAATGTGATCGGCGGGCAGGTGACCTGCGAGGCCGTCGCTGATGCGCTCGGTTACGACTATGTCGATCCGGCGACCGCTCTTGAGCAGAATGGTCAAAGCCAGGCTGCCTGATCCGGCATATCAAAGCGTTCGAGATTTAACGGCCGGTCCCTGGTGACCGGCCGTTTTTTTGATCCGCATCATCATTCCCTGCCTCCGCGAGGATTGTGCGGAAGCACGAGGCCAACCGATCATTGGACACGCTGCCGGCAACACGGTGGCGGCCGATATAGACAAGCTCGTTCAACTGCTTAATATTGCCGGAGTTTTTAAGGGAGGTGTCTGGATGAATGGTGCAGAAGCGCTGGTCGAAACAATGTTGGCATCGGATGTTTCGGTTTGCTTTGCCAACCCAGGCACGTCTGAAATGCATTTCGTGGCCGCCCTCGATACCCATCCGGAAATGCGGTGCATTCTCTGCCTGTTTGAGGGAGGTGTGACCGGCGCCGCGGATGGCTATGCCCGAATGAGCGGGAACGTTGCCGGCACGCTCCTGCATCTGGGGCCGGGTTTCGGCAACGGCTGGGCCAATCTGCACAACGCGCGCAAAGGGCATTCCGGCATTGTCAATATTGTTGGAGATCACGCAGGCTATCATCTGAAACATGATGCCCCCTTGCAGGCAGATCTCGACGGTGTTGTCGCATCGGTTTCTCAATGGGTGCGGCGGGCAACAGACAGTTCCACGGTTGCGGGCGCGGGCGCGGACGCCATCCGGGTTGCACGCGGTGGCCAGATTGCGACCGTTATCCTACCGGCCGACTGCGCCTGGGGCGAAAGTGGAGCAGGTGCGCTGACAGCTCTGCCGCCCGTCGCGAAGCACCGTCCGGATGCGGATCGCGTTGCCGCATCGGCGGAGGCTCTTACTCTGCCGGGAGCCGCGCTTCTGGTGAGCGGACCCGGGCTTTACGGGCAGGGGGCGAAGTTGGCCGGGCAAATTGCCGCGCGGACCGGTTGCCGCCTGCTGGCGCCATTCTTTGCACCGCGCATCGCCCTCGGCGAGAATGCCGTTGCCTTCGAAATGTTGCCTTACAGCCCCGATCACACAATCGAGTTTCTTTCCGACCTGTCCCGCATTGTTCTTGTTGGTGAAGATCCGCCGGTGAATTTCTTCGCCTATCCGGGCAAGCCCTCAACGCCCGATCCCGCCGGATGCGTCCTGGACAGATTGTGTTACAGCGATTGGGATACAATGTGGACGCTTCAGACCATGGCCGAGGCTGTAGGTGTCGACGGCAGTGAACATGTTTCCAGGATCAAGGGCAAAAAACCGGCCTTGGAGACAGGGTCTCTGACATCAGAGGGAATCGGGCGCTGCCTGGCCAGCGCCATCCCCGACGGCGCCGTGATGGTGAATGAGGCGGTTACCGCCGGGCCCGGAATCTGGCCTCATGTGAATTTCGCTGCAAGCCATGACCGGCTCAACAATACCGGTGGCTCCATTGGCCAATGTCTTCCCAACGCGCTTGGCGCGTCGGTGGCTTGCCCGGACCGGCCGGTTTTTGCGGTTTCTGGCGATGGATCAGCAATGTATCAGCTTCAGTGTCTCTGGACCGCTGCCCGCGAAAAAATGAATATCACATTCGTGATCATTGCGAATCGAGGCTATCAGATCCTCCATGCCGAACTCCAGGCTCAGGGCGCTCCGAAACCGGGACGCAACGCACGCGCCATGTTCGACATAGAAGACCCGCTGCTTGATTGGGTGGCGCTGGCGAAAGGCCATGGCGTACCGGCAGTGCGCGCCGACAGTGAAGAGAAATTTGCCGAGGCGTTGGAACAGGCAGCGCGAACCGATGGTCCATTTCTGATCGAGGCCCCGATCTAGGCGGACCGAAGAAATATGGCACTTGCCGCTCACAGGACGGAGTGATCCGTCCATGCAAACGAGCCTTGATTGGCGTGCGGTGTTCATCATATGCGCTGGATTTGTGCTGTGCCGTGACCTGCCACCGATCCCGGCACCAGGCGCAACAGGCCTTTGCCGGCCGGCGTTGAATTGACCGCCGATCGGGCGACGGTGTTGGTCTCACCGCGGTCTGAAGGCAGCCTTCGAGCCGGATCATGCGTCTGAGGTACGTCGACGCCGCGTCAGGAGTTTCTGACAACAATCACGGAGCGGTCATCTGCAAATTCCTTCGAAGTCGATCCCTTGATGCTGGGAAAGCTTTCCGTCTTGTGAAAATCGACCGTCTCGCATTTGTCGAAGGCTTTTTCCCAGGCGGAAACAGACACTTCTCCAGGGAGATCGAAATAACCGTCAGTGAAGAATTCGAGTGTTTCGACCTCTGCAATCGGTTTGCTGACATCGATGACATCATCCATCAGAATGGGATCGCAATTCAGTGACGAGTACCCGAGCGGATGGTTCGGTCTGTTGGCATAAAGGTATTGGCTCCTTATGCCCGTGCGCAGGATTGCTTCCGTATGCCGAGGGGGGACGATGTCAGCGTATTTGTCCGATACAAGGGTGCATATCCTGGCGGCGTCCTCTTCCTCAAGAATGCCTTCACTCACACCATTGTCCAAACCCTGAAACGAAATTTTTCGTGTTTGAGCCTCGACTTCATCAGATGAACCGCCATTGCCCTTCAACAGGTTGAACACCTCAATCCGCGCTGTCGTTGAGAGGTCGTCGACGGGTTTCAGCCACCTGTAAACCTGGTCGCCGTTTATTCGTATACCGCTGTCTCCGACAACAAGCAGCCGGATTGTTTCTGCGTCGAAAAATGCTGCCGCCATGGTAGTCGACGCGCGGAAAGTGTTGCCAAGCATTCTTTCCGTCCGGCAAATCCTTTCCCTGATTGCGGAGAAGATTTCCGAAGCCGGGACATCCGTCATGGTTCTTGTGGCGGCAAACTCACCTAGGACGGATGCCGCGGCTCGGGACGCCGCCTGGCCGGGAGAAACTCCGGGGGAAGTCGCACCGCTTGAAGCCCCGTCGAACACTCCGCAGGTACCCGGCAAGATCAAAAGACTGTCGTCTCCCGCCTGTCGGCCGGTTCGGTCTCTCGAATAGGTGAGCGATGAAATCTGCATTGGTATGCCGGTGCTTGGCTGAAGTTGACTAGACAAATGACGATTCCCGATCGTCAGCGAGCAGGAAGACCGCATAGACACAAAGTCCCGAGCAAACGAGCAGGATCGTGGACAAAGCCGCAGCGAGGCCAAATTCGCCGTCGAGCACCGATATGTAGATCTTCACGGGCATGGTTACTGTTTTGGAGTTGTAGAGGATCAGGGTGGAGGAAAGCTCGTTGATCGCGGTTATGAAACTCATCAGGGAGCCGACAATCAGACCGGGGAGGATCAGCGGAACCGTTACCGATACGAAGGCCCGCAGCGGAGACGCTCCAAGATTGACCGCGGCTTCTTCCAAAGACGGCTTGATCTGTCGAAGGTTGGTCGTGGTTGACCGGACGCCATACGGCAATCGTCGAATGAACAGGATCATGACGATGATCAAGCCGGTACCAGTGAGGTCATACCAGCCTGATCGAAACGTCGTCACAAAGCCGATGGCCATCACGACGCCGGGGACGAGGTAGGGAACCATCATGAGGACGTCGATGGTCCCGGAAACCGCGTTTTCCCGCCGAACGATCAGGTACGAGATCAATCCGGAGAAAACAGCAATCACGGCCACAGCGATCAGAGAAAACCGGAAACTGTTGAAGATCGCTTCCGGCGCATCCAGCAGCACCCGCCGATAGCTGGAAAGACCATATTCGCCGGTGAAGACCGGACCATTGGTTTCAAGGATCGACGTGTAGACGACCACGAGTGTCGGAAACATCGCGGTTATGACAACGGCATAGCAGAAGGCGTGTGCACCCCAGTTGCGCCAGCCTTTCAGCTGCTGGATGACTGGCCGGTTGGTGAGGGCGGATGCATAGCGCCGCTTTGACAAGAACCGGCGCTGAATGAAAAGAGCCAGTATGGAGATCGCCATCATGACCAGTGAAACCGTGACGGCCATCGTGGGTTTGCCACCGAGTTCGGATGTGTAGGCGGAATATGCGATCGTCGACAAAGTGCGGAAACCTCGGCCCAAAATTGCAGGCGTCCCGAAGTCGGCTATCGACAGCACGAAACAGATGATCGCACCGGTGCTTACCGCCGGAAATACCAGGGGCAGGGTTACGTGGAAGAACCGCTGCAAGGCGTTGCAGCCGAGGTTTTCAGCCGCATCTTCAAACGACTTGTTGACGGAACCGAGCGCGGTTTTCGTCATGAGAAACACGAACGGGAAGAATTTGAGCGTAAAGACCAGGATGATCCCGTGAGCGCCATAGATCGTCGGCAGGTTGAGACCAAGGCCCTTGAAGAAGTTGGTTATGAAGCCATTTGCGCCAAGCATCATGATCCAGGCATAGGCGCCGATGAAAGGTGGGGCGACCAGTACCAGAATTGCAAGCGTCGAGATCAGCGCCTTGCCGCGTATTCGAAACCTTGCGGTGAAAAACGCCAGCGGAACGCCGATCAGGCAAGCACCAAGTGTACCCAGAAGACCCACTGTGAGCGTGTTTCGCAAACCCTTCACGTAGTAGTTCCGAGTGAACACCTCCACGTAGTTTGCAAGCGTAAACGCGCCGGTGTCCTCATCCAGAAAACTGACGAAAAACACGCTTGCTATCGGCAGTATCAGAAGGACAAAAAGCACAGCAATGACGAGCAGCGTCATTGCGGTCCAGAAATCGAAGCGTACAGGACCAAAAATATAGACAGGTTTCAAGAGAGGGTTTGAGGTGGTCATTGTCATGACAACCTCCGGCCCGTTTCTCCATTTTCGAACAGGATTGCTTCATCACGGTTGAAGGCGAAGGTGACCGGATCGCCTTCGGCCAGACCAAGAAGATCTGATGTCGGCCGCAAAATAGCGCGAACGTCGTCTCCGAGATGGGTCTTGCCATGGACTTCGAGTTCTCGCCCTATGAAGCTGATTTGCCGAATGTTGCCGTCAAAGGTCAGCATGTCGTCACTGGCAGCGTGTGAACCCCGAGAGACATTCACCGCTTCAGGGCGAACCGAAACGGCGATCTTCGTGTCTGAAATGCCTCCTTCAATCGAACGCACCTTCAGGTCGGACGTGGTCAGGATCGCATCGCCTTGACTATCAATGTTTCCTGCAAGGAAATTGTTGGCACCGACAAAATTGGCGACGAAACGGTTTGCCGGATTGCGGTAGATTTCGAAAGGGGAGGCTGCCTGCTGAATGATCCCGCCGAACATGACGCAAACGACGTCTGACATGGCAAGAGCCTCTTCCTGGTCATGGGTCACGTAAATGGTTGTCATGCCCATGTCTTTCTGGATGCGGCGTAATTCTCCCCTGAGGTCCACGCGAAGCTTGGCATCCAGATTGGAGAGGGGTTCGTCCATCAGAAGGACGGTAGGGTCGACCGCGATTGCGCGGGCGAGCCCGACGCGCTGCTGCTGCCCGCCGCTCAACTCGTGAGGCATGCGGTGGGCGAGTTCCTCAAGTTGAACAATCCTGAGAGCTTCGGCCACCTTCGGCTTGATCAGGGCGGAAGAAATCTTTTTTCTCTTGAGACCGAAGGCCACGTTGTCGGTGACGCTCAGATGCGGAAAAACCGCGTAATCCTGAAAGACCATTCCAACGCCGCGCTTGTGCGCGGGCATGTTCTGAATTTCCCGGCCATTGACGAGGATTGTGCCGGAGTCCTGAAAGTGAAATCCCGCAATTGTGCGCAACAGCGTCGTTTTTCCGCAGCCACTTGGGCCGAGCAACGTAAAAAACGCTCCGGATTCGATCTGAATATCGATGTCTGACAGGGCCAGGACGGGCCCGTAAGATTTTCTGATATTGACGATATCAACGGATGCCATCGTCGTTGCCCCTCCCAAATTGTCCGGTGGTAGTGCGGCCGGGGAACCCGGCCGCATCGCTTGCTTACTGGTAGTCGAGAACAGCTTCGCCCCAGGCTTCCACGAGGCGTTTGCGCTCCTTGGCTGCCCACTGGAAATCATAGTCGACAGCCTTGATGTCACCCAGGGGGACAAGGCTCTCATTGGAGGGAACATCTGTGCGAACCGGGCGGCGTCCCTGAGCGGCGACTACTTTCTGCGCCTCGGCAGACAGGATGAAGTCGATGAACTTCTTGCCGGCGTCGGAATTGGGAGAGCCGGAAACCAGTGCAATTGCATCCGGAGAAATGGCTGTACCTTCGGCCGGATAGACGATTTCGACAGGTCCTCCACCCTCCTTGTATCGAAGAGCTGCATCCTCAAGTGTTACTCCGATCGGCAGTTCGCCGTCATTCACAAAGCGGGGAACGGCGCCGGAACTGTCGGACAGGACAAAATTGGAAAGCATGCCGTTATAGACATCCCATCCTGATTGTTCGTCACCAAATGCCTGCAGAACCGTTGCAAACTGGATATAGGCCGAGCCGGACTTGTCCGCGCGGGCCGAAGATATCAGATCGTCATATTCAGGTTTGGCCAGATCCGACCAGCTTGCCGGCACAGGCTTGTCGCCAAGAGCGTCCTTGTTGACGGCAAATGCCATGACAACAGCCGTAAATGGCGACCAGAGTTCGCTTTTTATCAGAGAAGGATCAACTGAAGCCTGCTCTGGCGATACATATGCCGTGAACAAATCCGGATTGAAATCCACCACGGTGCCGTCGACGCTCCACAAAACATCGGCAATCGGGGAGGCGGATTCGGCTGTCAGCCGGTTCAGGAGTTCTCCGGAACCCGCCTTGATAACCTCGACCTTCGTACCGGAGGCTTCCTCAAACATCGGTACAAGTTCATCGACAAAATTCTGTGGCGCAGCGGTGTAGACGGTGACCGTACCGTCAGCAAAGGCCATCGTGGCCGACAGCGTCGCGGTCAGGGCAACACCAAGTTTCAGCAAAGTTTTCTTCGGGTTCATTCGTTCCTCCCTCACAAGGTCGTGCCCGGCGGATACGCTGAGCAAGCATTATATTGCGAAGCGCAAATTAAAAAATCAAGGTTTATTTGCGTGGTGCAATTTATTAGGCTGCACGGAGACCAGGAGCATAAATTGAATACACTGCAGAAACCGAGCGCGCGGCGCCTTATCCAGCTGCTTCGCTCTCAGGGGCCGGTTTCCAGGTTGAAGCTGGCGGATCTGCTGGATGTGCAGCCATCAACCGTAACCCGGATTGTCAATCAGCTTCTGGATGACGGGCTTGTTGTCGAGGAAGCGGACCCGAACCGCGCAGGTCGGCGCGGCTATCCGTCAAAATTGCTTCAGCTTCGTCCCATGGGACTGCTGTCTGCCGGTGTGTTTATCGACCCGGAGAGGTACTACACCTGTATTGTCAATGCCTTGGGGGAAGTCCTCTCGGAAGAGACGTCATCGATTACCGATCGCGGGTTTTCTCAACTCATGGAGCTGATCGGTGCATCTGTTGACCGGCAGACCAGGCAGCTTGGACTGCAGCCGGATCGTTTCATCGGGTGCGGCATCAGTTATCCCGGACAACATACCAGCAAGCCGGGCATCGTTCGGCAGACACAGTATTTTTCCGAATGGCCGGAGATCGATGCGAGCAAGGATTTTGCGCCCTATTTCGATATGCCGGTGCATCAGCTGAACGACGCAAAATGTGCCTGTCTTGCTGAGCTTCTGTTCGGAAGCTGTCGGTCCGTGCGTAACTTCAATTACGTCTGGTTGTCTCACGGTATCGGTGGTGCCGCGGTCATTGACCAATCGCTGTATCTGGGAAAAAGCGCGTCGGCTGCCGAATTCGGGGGGCTTTTTCCCAAGTCGCAACCGCGACCTTCAGGATCGGATCTTTTGGCGACCATAAAAGAGGCCGGGCTTGCTGCCGACAATCTGGAACACATCAGCAAGGCAGACCTGCAGCACGAAAGCATTTTGAACTGGGTTGACCGGGTTGAACAACAACTCAAATGGCTCAGCCTTGTCATAACCCGGACCATGTCGCCGGACGCAATCGTACTGGGTGGGCGATTGCCGGATGCAATTTTCTCAGAGCTGATCGAGAGGCTGTCTGCAAGCAAGTCTCTCGGGGAGGATCATTTCGGTCCGCACCCGACCTTCATACGCGCTGAAGCCGACAAAAAACCTCACTTGGGAGCAGCGGCACTACCGCTTTATCTGACGACAAGTCCGAATGCCGGATAAAGCTGACATGTGCGAAAACTCAAGGGCAGCGCATATTTAAGGGCAGCGCACCTTGTAGGGGGTGCCGTTCTGATCCTGCGCTATGCAGTTGCGCGGCGTTGTGACGATACCAACCAAGCCGCCACCGACAGCACCCAGTGCTGCACCGGCTAGCGTCGCGTTGACCGTCGACCCGGCAACGGCGCCGATCGTTGCACCGGTTGCTGCCCCGAGGCCGGCCCCGATGAGCATTCTGTCCCGCTGGCTTTCGGTATTGACGCAGCCGGCAAGAAGGAAGGCGAGGGCCGTTGCTGCTAGAATCGGTTTCATCACGGTCCCTTGGCAAAGGAATGAGCTTCGCCAAAGGTGAAGATTTATGGTTAACAGTTTCTTACCGCGCCAGGGTTATCCAGTTTCGATTTCCGGAATTTGCACCAGCGGCCGGAAACTCCATACTGGCAGGGGAGCCAATCAATTCGGCGTGGTCGCCGCGCCGATAACAGCTCCAGCGCCTGCGCCGATTGCAGCCCCTGCAAGAACAGGTGCCGCTCCGGCTCCAACGGCAGCGCCAACAACTGCGCCAGTTGCCAGCCCAAGGCCGCCGCCAATCAATGCGCGATCTGTCTGCCGGCTGGAGCTGCACCCGGCAAGCAATGTGGCGACTGCAGCCACCAATATGACTTTTTTCATCTAGGTCATAACCTCAAAAATGAGTGAAATTCGGTGACGGTTTCTGAAACTCTCGGTAAGGCAAGACGTGGGGGACGGAAATCATTTTGTCCTGCACGCCCGCGCTACCGGGCAGGTCCATTCCGGCATCCTCAGGAATTGGCTATTCCCGCCATTTGCCTGTGGCGAACGCGCTGAAAATGAATCATTTTCAACGCCTTCGCTTTGGACAAGCAGCCAAAACGCTCAAAACCCAATCAACTCATTATTGAATCCGTAACCTAAACGGCACGTTAAGATCGGAGCTTTTGGGGCTGTATTCGATCAGGGGCAAACAACCCGATAGGGGTTGCCGTACCGGTCATAGGCGACACAGTTCTTCGGCGTGGTGGCGGCACCAACGATTGCACCGCCTGCCGCACCAATTGCTGCGCCAGCGAGAGCGGGGCCCGCTCCGCCTCCGGCTGCTGCGCCGATTATTGCGCCGGTTGCAGCACCCAAGCCGCCGCCTACGAGCGCGCGATCAGTCTGACTGTCGGACTGACAGCCGGCTAGAAAGGCAGCTGCCACGGCAACAAACAGAAGTTTTTTCATATTTTTCATCCTACCGGTTGATCATTCCCGGATCGCGCTTCGAACAGTGTGTCGGGCCTTGTTACGGGCACGCCACACGGTACGGGTTGCCGTAACGGTCGTAAGCGACACAGTTTTTCGGTGTTGTGGCAGATCCAACAATCGCACCACCAGCTGCGCCGATAACGCCACCGACGAGCGCTCCTCCGACATCACCGGTTGCTGCAGCGCCGATAGCGGCACCGGTTGCTGCACCCAGGCCACCGCCAACGAGGGCCCGGTCAGTCTGGCTGTCAGATTGGCATCCGGCCAACGCAACGCCGATCGCTGCGAGCAGAACAAACTTCTTCATGAAAGATAACTCCCTTCAGAACCACATTCAGCGGCACGTTCAATAGTTTTAAATCTCACCAAGGGTAAGCTGCTTTGCCCGACGGGGCAATCTATCAATTCCCACAACGTGCAAAAGAGCTCAGGGCGGTGAGACCCGAGTTGTTCAGTGATGTGAAACAGATAGCCCGCGTTAGGCAAAAATATGACGGTCGCTTCCGTTGCTTCGGTGCTCCCGTCCTATTTTTGTCCATCGGGACAGGATCACCCTTTCAAAATGGCGAGCAATCCGCGGGTCGAGGCGTCTTTTTTGTCTGCCGAAGCCTGGCCCTTCACCATGGGCAGAAGCGCCGTGGCCAGTTCCTTGCCCAGTTCCACACCCCACTGATCGAATGAATTTATTCCCCAGATGACGCCTTCGACGAAGACACGATGCTCGTAGAGAGCTATCAGGCGGCCAAGCGCGAAGGGAGTAAGCCTGTCATAAACGAGCGTGAGTGACGGACGGTCACCGGGAAACACCTTGTGCGGGGCAAGTCGCTCGACGTCTTCCTTGGAATGACCCGATGCTGTTAGCAACGCCGTCGCCTCCTCAAGGGTCCGACCGAGCATCAGAGCTTCGGATTGCGCCAGGCAGTTGGCCATCAGCAGATCATGATGTTGCTGCAAGTCGCTCTCATGACCATGTGCTGCAATGAGGAATTCGCACGGAATAACCGTCGTTCCCTGGTGGAGTAGCTGGTAGAAGGCATGTTGCCCGTTCGTGCCGGGTTCTCCCCAGACGAGCGGGCCGGTCTCCCTGTCGACCGGGCTGCCGTCGAGCCTGACCCGTTTTCCATTCGATTCCATGTCGAGCTGTTGCAGATATGCCGGCAGCCGCGCGAGGCGCTGGTCGTAGGGAAGGACAGCGCGCGCCGAATATCCGACGACATCCCGGTGCCACACGCCGATCAACGCCATCAGCACCGGCAGGTTTTGATCAAGCGGCGCTTCCTGAAAATGCAGGTCGATTGCGTGTGCGCCCTCCAGGAAATCATTGAATGCATCCGGTCCGATCGCAATCATCAGGGGCAGGCCGATGGCGGACCAGATCGAATAGCGACCGCCGACCCAGTCCCAGAAACCAAAGACGCGGCTCCGGTCAATGCCGAAGGCCGCCACCTTGTCCAGCGCGGTTGAAACGGCTGCAAAGTGCTGGCCGACCGCTTCTTCGCCGAGGGTGTCCGCAATCCACCTTCGTGCTGTTGCGGCATTGGTCATGGTTTCGATGGTCGTAAAAGTTTTGGATGCGACGATGATCAGGGTCGTCGCAGGATCGAGTTTTTCCAGCGTATCTGCAATATGTGCGCCGTCGACATTGGAAACATAGTGAAGCTCCGGACCGTCATGGTAGGGAGCAAGCGCCAGTGTTGCCATGACTGGTCCGAGGTCGGACCCGCCGATACCTATGTTGACGACGTCGGTAAAGGGGGCGCCCGATGACGACACCAACTCTCCGGAACGAACCGCCTCGGAAAAATCTGCCATCGCGTCCAGCACCGCGCGAACATCTGGCATGACATCATGTCCATCGACAAGGACCGGACGATCGGACCGGTTGCGGAGCGCAGTGTGGAGCACTGCCCGCTCTTCGGTCGTGTTGATCTTCTCACCTGCAAACATTGCAGATCGCCGCTGTTCCAGGTCTGCAGCCCGTGCGAGCTCAAACAGGAGGTCCAGGGTCTTGAGGTCTATTTTGGTTTTGGAATAGTCGAGTAGCAGGTCGCCCGTGCGGGCGGAAAACTTTTCGAAACGGTCAGGGTCATCCGCGAACAACTCGCGCAGGGTCGTGTTGCTCATCTTGTCGGCCTGTTCGCCGAGTGAAACAAACGCTGCTTCGAGAGCCATTGGAGTACCTCTTTTAAATCGATTTAACCGGTTGAATTTTCGTCATTGGGCAAGGTAGGCATCAATTAGCACAGCAACTTGACGGAGGGAAAAAGATTTTCCGACTTGCCGGCTGGTCGAGGTGGCAGACGGGGCATAACTGAATTCTGCATGGCGCGTGTCTCATGCGGTGGTTGTATTGGGTCCGGAATTGATAAGATATTAGGAGTTTTGACGTAGCGTCTATCAAGTCGTGCCGAAGGGTACGTAGAAATTCCAATGAATTCACATTTCAGGCAATCAGACCCAATGTGCGCAGCGAAAACTTCTCATGATCTGGCTCATCTTCAGGGAAATCCGGATGTTCGGGAAAACGTGCTCGTTGTCGATTTCGATACACTCGCAATCATTGATGCGGTGGTTACGAATGTAAGTGAATGGGGCTGTTGCCTGACGTCGGAACATGTCAGCGAGTTATACAAGAATGTCGGGATCCGCCTTGAAGGGTCGCGCAAGCTTTCCAAGGCACACGTGACATCGGTCAAGGGCAAAGACGCAGCCGTTGTTTTTACAACGCACGAAAGCTCAGTCACCGACAAGCGTCGCGAGAAACGAAACGACGTCAAGATTCCCGTGACGATTGCTGACCTGGAAGGTATCACCGAGATTACCGGTATCATTGTGGATGCAGCCAAGAACGGGTGCAAGGTCAAGGCCGAGGGGCTAACTGCGCTTCCCGAAGAAGTTCTCATTTCGATGAAAAAATTCGACAAGCCGGTTGTCGCGGAATTTGCCTGGCGCAACGACAAGTCTGCCGGTCTACGCCTCCTTTGGAACAGGACCCTGGAGGAGAGCGGGAGCGATGAGAGCGGTGAAGACCAAGACCTAATGGCTCAGGAAACCGAGGACGCCTGACAAGCAGATGCCTCGTGCAAATTTGCCAACTACCTTTCTTTAATCGTTGAGCCCGGCGGCCGCGCGCGCGCGTTCCTCGATGCCGGCCCAGTCCTCGGCAGCAATCGCCTTGGCATCGGCGATCCAGGAACCGCCCACGCACAGAACATTCGGAAGTGCAAGATAGTCCGGTGCCTTGTCGAGACTGACACCGCCTGTCGGGCAGAATTTGGCCGCTGCAAGGGGGGAGGACAGCGACTTCAGATAAGACGTGCCGCCCGCCTGTTCAGCCGGAAAGAATTTCAGGCGTTCATATCCGCGTTCCAGAAGATACATCACCTCGGAGGCCGTAGCCGCACCCGGCAGGAGCGGCACACTGTGCTCGTCGGCTGCGTCCAGCAGGGACTTTGTCGCTCCCGGAGAAACAACAAAACGAGCCCCGGCCGAGACTGCTGCATCATATTGCTTGCCGTTCAAGACTGTTCCGGCGCCGACAATCGCTCCATCCACATGCTCGTTTACGGCGTCGATTGCTTCCAGAGCATGCGGTGTACGCAAAGTGATTTCGATAGCAGGCAGACCACCTCTGACGAGGGCTTCAGCCATCGGTACGGCCTTCCTGGGGTCCTCGACAACCAGTACCGGGATAACAGGTGCAGCGCACATCACTGCTTCGATTTTCTGAATGTCCTGAGCCATTGTTTTCTCCCGAATAGTATTGGCTTTACACACCAAACACGTGCGCGCCATCGTCTGCTGCGCCAACATTTGCCCGAAATGCAGCAAAGAGGTCCCTCCCGACACCGAACTGATGCTCACTGAGGTCTGCGGTCGCAAGCGGTCTGGCGTTGAATTCGGCGTCGTCTACAAGAACCATGAGTTCGCCGGTGACGGCATTGATGCGGATCATGTCACCATCTTTGATCTTCGCTATCGGACCGCCGTTCGCTGCCTCCGGCGTGACGTGGATTGCTGCCGGAACCTTGCCTGATGCGCCAGACATTCTGCCATCGGTAATAAGGGCCACCTTGTGGCCGCGGTCCTGGAGAATGCCGAGACAGGGCGTGAGTTTGTGAAGTTCAGGCATTCCCATGGCCTTTGGACCCTGGAAGCGAACCACCGCGGCAATATCGCCCTTCAGTTCCTTGTTGTTGAAGGCCGTCAGGAAATCGTCCTGCGAATGAAAGACACGAGCAGGGGCTTCAATGACGTGCCGCTCCTTGGCGACCGCGGAAATCTTGATGACCGCCTTGCCGAAATTGCCGGTCAACATTTTCAAGCCTCCAGTCGGCTGGAAGGCCTTTGACAGCGGAGCCAGAACGGTTTCGTCCCCTGACACAGCCGGTACCTGTTCACGCACGATGTTTCCATCCTGGTCGAGTTTGGCCTCAACCGTGTATCCTGAAAGATCCGTGCCGTGGACCGTTTTGACGTCCTTGTGCAGGTATCCATCCGACAGGAGTTCGCGGATCAGGAATGCAAGGCCACCGGCTGCCTGGAAGTGGTTTACGTCCGCCTTGCCGTTCGGATAGACCCGGGCGAGGAGCGGAACAACATCCGAAAGTTCGGAAATATCATCCCAAGTCAGCTTGATGCCCGCAGTTGCGGCGATCGCAACCAGATGCATCGTGTGGTTAGTCGAGCCGCCCGTCGCATGCAGGCCGACAACACCGTTGACAATGGCCTTTTCGTTGATGATTTCGCCCGCTGGAGTAAACTCGTTGCCGAGAGCAGAAATTGCCAGTGCGCGTCTTGTGGCCTCCCTGGTCAGCGCATCGCGGAGCGGGGTGCCCGGATTGACGAACGAGGCGCCCGGCATGTGCAGCCCCATGATTTCCATCAGCATCTGGTTGGAGTTTGCCGTGCCGTAGAATGTGCAGGTACCTGGCGAGTGATAGGCCTTGGACTCGCTTTCCAGCAGGGCGTCCCGGCCGACTTTTCCTTCCGCATAGAGTTGCCGCACCTTTGCCTTGTCGTCATTCGAAATACCGGTTGTCATCGGACCTGCCGGAACGAACACGGCCGGCAGGTGCCCGAAGGAAAGCGCGGCAATCGCGAGACCGGGAACGATCTTGTCGCAAATCCCGAGGAAAACGGCGGCATCGAACATCTGGTGCGACAGACCCACAGCGGCGGACATGGCGATCACATCGCGCGAAAACAGGGACAATTCCATGCCGTCCTGACCCTGTGTGACGCCGTCACACATGGCGGGGACACCGCCTGCAACCTGTGCTACGGCACCAACTTCGTGCGCGGCTTCGCGGATGAGCGCCGGATAGGTCTCGTATGGTTGGTGGGCCGACAGCATGTCATTGTAGGAAGTGATGATCCCCAGGTTGGGTACCACATCACCCGACAAGGCCTGCTTGTCGGATAACCCACATGCGGCAAAACCGTGCGCAAGGTTGCCGCAGGAAAGCCGCGAACGTTGAGGGCCCTTGTCGGCAGCCTTGCCGATCCGGTCCAGATAAAGAGAACGGCTGTCGTGACTGCGTCTGACGATCCGTTCCGTGACATCGCCGATGCGATCCTGGATAGTCATGCTTCAAGTCCTTTCCTTGCCGGTAACGGCTGGGTCATCGCTTTCGGGCAAATTTCGCGCTTTCGCCCGATAACTCTATTCAATCGATTTAAATGGCAGAAATTTCACAGGCCCCAAGCCTGTGAAATCTGTTTATTCGGCGTCGTCTTCAGACCAGGTGCGTCCATCGCGTTCCACGAGCGCAATGGAGGCGGACGGGCCCCAGGTGCCTGCAGTATAGCCCTTCGGCGTTTCCTTGGACGTTGCCCAGGCGGCCAGGATCGGGTCGATCCAGGACCAGGCCGCATCGACTTCATCCCGGCGCATGAACAGTGTCTGGTTGCCCCGGATCACATCCATGATCAAACGCTCATAGGCGTCCGGATTGCGCACCTTGAAGGCATCGGCAAAACTCATGTCGAGCGGAACCTGTCTCAGCCGCATCCCGCCCGGGCCCGGGTCCTTGATCATGATCTGCATCTGGACACCTTCATCCGGCTGAAGGCGGATGATCAGGCGATTGGCCGTGATCTTTCCCGCTTCCGTGCCGAAGATGGAATGGGGAATAGGGCGGAATTGCACGACGATTTCCGATACACGCTGCGCAAGCCGTTTGCCGGTCCGCAGATAAAACGGAACCCCGGACCACCGCCAATTTGCGATTTCAGCCTTCAATGCGACAAAGGTTTCCGTCCGGCTTTCGTCGTTGCCAAGCTCTTCAAGATATCCGGGAACCGCACCGCCGGCAGACGCCCCGGCACGGTATTGACCCCGCACGGTCAACTTGTCGAGATTGTGGTTGCCGATTGGAGACAGGGCCTTCAGCACCTTCAGTTTTTCATCCCGGACGCTGTCCGCGTTCATCGACTCCGGTGGTTCCATGGCCACAAGACACAACAGCTGCAGGATATGGTTCTGGACCATGTCTCTCAAGGCGCCAGCCGTATCGTAGTAGCCGGCGCGCCCACCGACACCGAGGGATTCCGCCACAGTGATCTGAACATGATCGATATGTGCAGCGTTCCAGAGCGGTTCGAACAGGGCATTGGCAAACCTGAGTGCCATCAGGTTCTGAACGGTTTCCTTGCCCAGATAGTGGTCGATACGGAAGATCTGTTCTTCCTTGAAGACCGCACCGACCGTGTCATTGAGGGCCTTGGCCGAAGCACCGTCCTTGCCGATCGGCTTTTCCATGACGACACGGGCATGATCATTGACCGCTCCCACTCTGCCAAGGTTCTCGCAGATGGTTCCGAACAGATCAGGGCCGACAGCCAGATAAAACCCCCGAATAACGTCTTCGCGTTCATCCAGCACTTTTTTCAGGTCTTCAAAACCCTGAGCAGTCGCGACATCGATCTTGACGTAACGCAGGCGTTTCAGAAACCGGGCAAGATGATCTTCCTCGAGATCCTTCACATGTTCCTGGAGTGCCGTCCTGGCCCAGTCACAATAGTCATCGTCGGTATAGTCACGGCGCGCACTGCAGATGATGCGTGCGTTCTCAGGCATCTGTCCATCTGCGTCGCGGTGGTAGAGAGCCGGCAGAAGCTTGCGATGCGCAAGGTCACCGGACGCGCCGAACACGACAAGGTCGAATTCCTGAACTTCAATGACGCGTACCGCCATGAGACTATCCTTCCAACAGGCTAACTGTTTCCCGGACTGCCGACGGCCCGGCTGGTTTCGAGAGGCTTTTAAATCGATTTAATTCACTTGTCAGCCCCTCAAATGAGAGCTGCCCATTCTTTTTCCAGTTCAGCGATCACCGGAAGGTCGGCTCCGCGGCGCGAGCAGGTGATGGCGGCTGCCTGCATGGCGAATTCAAGAAGACGCCCGACACGCTGCTCTTCAAGCTCCGCCAGCGATTTCCTGTCGGTGACTTTGAGTTTTTTCATGCCGGAAAGCAATGCGGCCTGAAACGTGTCGCCCGCACCCACCGTGTCCTCAACCTTTACCTTGATGCCGGGGCAAGTGGTTTCGAAACCTGCAGAATATGCGCTCGCACCTTCTCCGCCACGGGTGACAATGACGAGTGCCGTTCCGCTCGACAGCCAGCGGCGCGCAATGTCGGCGATCGGTTCATCCGGTGCGATCAGGGCGAGATCCTCATCGCTGACCTTGATGACATCGGCGAGTGGCGCCAGACCTTCCGTGTTCCGGCGCCAAAGGGCCATGTCGGGTTCCACTGTCGGACGGATATTGGGATCGAACGAAATCAGTGTGTTCCGACGCTCACGTTCGATCAAGGCTTTCAGTGCACCGGCGATGGGATCGACCAGTGCGGTATAAGAACCGATATGCAAAAAGAACGGAGGCTCCCTGAACACAGGTAGATCTTCTGTCGTGACCATGCGGTCAGCGGCATTTGCACCATAGAACGTATAGGCCGGGTGGCCGTTTGCATCCTTCTGGACCAGACTGAGCGTTGTCAGGTAATCCGTTCTCAGGATGTAATCGTCCAAAACACCTTCCTTACGGAATTTGTCGACAAGTTTTACACCAAGCGCGTCGTTGGATATTCCGCCAAAGAACCCGGCCGTCTCACCCAGACGGGCAAGGCCCATGGCCACGTTGAATGGCGACCCGCCAATTCTTGCGTCAAAGGTAACACCGTCTTCCGCACCTGCCTCGCCAAAGAGGTCGAAGAGCGCTTCACCGCAGATCACATACATCAGGATCCCAGACTGTTCATTGCTGATTGGAAAATGGCCCGGCAGTGCCGGACCACCTTGGATTTGTTCTCAGACAATCATTCATGCCGCAAGATCTTCAGGTGGATCCATGGCGCCGGTCATGATCGCGACCGCGTCGGACATGGAAAAATCAGATGGCCTGATGACGCAGGCACGACGACCGAGCCGGTGGATGTGGATCCGGTCGGCAACCTCAAACACATGCGGCATGTTGTGACTGATGAGCACGATCGGCAAACCGCGTGCCCTCACATCCATGATCAGGTCAAGCACGCGTCGGCTTTCCTTGACACCAAGGGCTGCCGTCGGCTCATCCATGATAACCACCTTTGACCCGAAAGTTGCAGCTCTTGCCACTGCAACGCCCTGACGCTGTCCTCCCGACAGGGTTTCAACCGCCTGGTTGATGTTCTGGATGGTGAGAAGACCAAGCTCGCTGAGTTTCTGCCGGGCGATTTCTTCCATTTTCTTGCGGTCGAGTTGCCGTAACCACGCGCCCATGATGCCTGGCTTGCGCAGTTCCCGGCCCATGAACATGTTGTCGGCGATCGACAGGGCAGGGGACATGGCCAATGTCTGATACACGGTTTCGATGCCGGCATCCCGTGCCTGGATCGGTGAGGTAAAGTTGACCGTCTTGCCGTCGAGCAGAATGTCACCTTCGTCTGGTATGACAGCACCGCTCAAGGCCTTGATCAGGGTGGATTTACCTGCTCCGTTGTCGCCGATGACCGCGAGGATTTCGCCCGGATAGAGTTCAAGATCAGCATGATCCATGGCGACCACGCGGCCGTAACGCTTGACCAGGCTACGGGCTTGCAAAACGGGTTCCATCACACCGATACCTTTCTGATCCATTGGTCGACTGCGACGGCAGCGATGATGAGCAGTCCGATGAGCAGATACGTCCACTGGGCATCTGCTCCAAGCAATCGAAGGCCGAGCGTGAAGACGCCGACGATCAGGGCTCCGAACAGGCTGCCGAGAATCGAACCGCGGCCACCAAACAGCGAGATTCCACCGATCACGACGGCGGTTATGGATTCAATATTGGCAAGTTGACCCGAGGTCGGCGAGACCGAACCGATACGGCCGATCATGGCCCAGCCGGCAAATGCGCAGATGAGACCGGAGAGCATGTAGACGGAGATCAGGACCTTCTTCACCTGCACGCCGGAAAGCTGGGCGGCTTCCGGGTCATCACCAACAGCATATACGTGCCGCCCCCAGGCAGTCTGTCGCAGGGCATATGCCAGCACCAATACGAGCAGCACCAGGAATATGACGCCATAGGTAAAGATTGCGCCGCCGATATTCACCTTGTTCCCGAACAGCTGCAACAAGGGAGCTGTGTTGGCAATATCCTGCGAGCGGATTGTTTCGTTGGCCGAATAGAGAAAATTGGTCGCAAGCACAATCTGCCACATGCCGAGCGTGACGATGAATGGCGGCAGTTTTACAACGGCGACGAGAAAGCCGTTGATGTAGCCGCATATCGTCCCGCAAAGAAGGCCGCAGGCAACCGCAACTTCGACCGGCAAGCCGTACCTGAAGGTGAACTGACCCATCACGACGGACGAGAGGACCATGATCGCGCCGACGGAGAGATCGATGCCGGCCGTCAGGATCACGATGCTCTGGGCCGCAGCGACGATACCCACGATCTGGACCTGCTGAAGGATCAACGTGAGTGCAAAGGGAGAAAAGAACTTCGATCCGAGCATTATGCCGAATGCGATGATGGATAGGACCAGAACAATCAGGGGAACCAATGACGGCGTCTGGTGCAAAGTGTGCTGGATCTTGTGCCCCAACCCATGATGATGCTCATCAAAGGAGGCCACAGCTTGCGGACTGGAGTCTGCGGCTGCCTCGTAGTCCGCCGATTCGCCCGCTGTTTTCGTTTCTGAGGTCATGCCCGTTTCCCTCTATGCCGCTTAAAAAAAAGGGGCAAGGATTGCCACGCCCCTTTTTGCCGTTTTCTGTCAGGAATTAACCCCAGCAGAGATCCGTGCCCTTTGCGGTGTCAATGGAATCGACGCCGTCAACCGGCTGGTCGGTGACAAGTGCAACACCTGTGTCAAAGAAGTCCTTGCCGGCTGTCGGCTCAGGTTTTGCACCATTGTCCGCCCAGGTCTTGATGGCTTCAATACCGAGAGAGGCCATCAGAAGCGGATACTGCTGTGAAGTCGCGCCGATGACGCCGTCCTTGACGTTCTGTACGCCGGGGCAGCCACCATCCACGGAAACGATCAGTACGTCGTTTTCACGGCCGATTGACTTCAACGCTTCATAAGCTCCGGCCGCGGCCGGTTCGTTGATCGTGTAGACCACGTTGATCATCGGATCCTTGGCAAGCAGGTTCTCCATCGCACGACGGCCACCTTCCTCGTTGCCCTGCGTGACGTCGTTGCCGACGATGCGTGAATCGGTTTCATCGCCCCACTTGTTCGGGTCTCCCAGATCGATACCGAAGCCCTGAAGGAAACCCTGATCACGCAGTACGCCGACGGTCGGCTGGCTGATCGCAAGATCGAGCATGCCGATTTTCGCGTCTGCTGCCTTGTCGCCGAGTGCACCGGCAGCCCACTTGCCGATCAGTTCACCAGCCAGGAAGTTGTCCGTCGCGAAAGTGGCGTCGGCTGCGTCGATCGGGCTAAGCGGTGTATCGAGAGCGATCACGAGAAGACCGTTGTCCCGTGCCTGTTGCACGGCCGGCACGATTGACGAGGTATCGGATGCGGTCAGCAGGATACCTTTGGCTCCGTCGGCGATGCAGGTTTCGATCGCGGCCACCTGGGTTTCATGGTCACCGTCGACCTTTCCTGCAAAGGATTTCAGCTCAATGCCGAGTTCTTCAGCCTTGGCTGTCGCGCCTTCCTTCATCTTCACGAAGAACGGGTTGGTGTCGGTCTTGGTGATCAGGCAGGCGGTAATGTCTGCCGCGGCCGCAGGAGCAACTCCCATGGCTGCAAGAACCGAGCATGTCGCGAGTAATTTGCGGATCATTTGCGTTTTTCCTCCCTGGCCTTTGTCAATCGGAACGGTCAGGTGTGGCCAGATGTGACCCCAACCGTGCTGCCCTTGCCGGAAAGCTGGCTCGGTTTTCCGAGCTGCCAGCTCCGGCAGGTCCCTTGTCCTTCCCGCCCGTCAGGATTGTTGCCCTCGGCGAGAAGTTGAAAAACTGAGGCAGGCTCGCTGCGCCGACCGCGCCGGCATCATGAGCAAAGCTGCCGAATACGATTTCCGGAGACTTGCGCTTTTCTGGAGCGGCCTGTTCCACGGCTTTTTGAAGCGCCTGCTGGAATGCTTCGGGGAAAGCCCCTCTCAGGTCGCCGTCCACAACCACGAGCGAAATGTCGAGAAGCGCATAGGCCGAGCGCAAAGCGAGCCCGACCGCCGAGGCACAGTCTTCGAGCCATTCCTGATATCTTGCATCATTCGCTTCCACCGCTGCCTGCAGGTCGGACCTGCTGAGCTGCGCAAAATTTTCCGGAGACAGGTGCCTTGCCAATGAAACCAGCGAAGCCCTTGTCAGCAGCAGATCCCAGGGTTGCTTTGGTTTCGGCGCGGTCGAAAGACCGCTCGGCGGTACCGGCATGAATGCAACATCGCCCGCGTTTCCCGACAAGCCGCGAATGACATCGCCCTTCAGGACGAGGCCACCGCCGATGGCCGGCCCCAGGAACAGATACAGAAAATCGTCGTTCTGCCGGCCGTGTCCGTAAAACAATTCGGCAACCGCGGCTGCGGTCCCGTCGTTTTCGCCGAAGACCGGCAACCCCGTCGCCTCTTCCAGCGCGGCGGCAAGATCAAAGTCGTTCCATTTCTTGAAATCCGCCTCCGGCAACCCGAGTTCGTGAAGCCAGGCGTCGAGATTGAACGGTTGAGCCAGGCCGATGCCCGTTATGCGTTCCCGCAGTTCCTCGCTCAACAATGCGCGCAGACTTTCCAGGTCTTCCTTCAGGATTTCCAGCGCCTGTTCCGGTGCGGGTAGAATCATGTCGTGAATACGGCGGTCGATAATATGGCCCGAGAAGTCCATGAGGACGGTTTCGAGGTTCGTCCTGTCAAGGCGGACGCCGAATGAAAAGGCTCCGTCTGGTGCAAGTTTCAGTATCGTGGCCGGTTGACCTCTGCTGCCGTCATGGCGCTTGCCCGCCTCGAATATGAGGTCTTCCTCGATCAGGTCCTGGATGATCGCACCGATTGCGGCGTTGGTCAGTTGAACCGCGCGGGCCAATTCCGCCTTGGATGCTTCGCCGGCGCGCCGCAGGATCTGCAGGACGATACGCTCGTTATAGCGCCGCAACTGCGCGGAATTCGAGCCTCGGCCAGATGTGCGGGTCTCCTCCACGTTCATTGCCCCTCCCAAGGCACAAGTCTCGCTGAACCGGCGGTACCATAATAATTAATTTTGATGAAATTATTCGCCTACAGAACCGATCTGTCAATTCTTATTTTAGTTGGCCAGTACGTTTTTTGCCTCGGGGAACAGTAAGGCGCTGACAAATGTGCAGAAATCGGTGTCTCGACAATAACAGAAAAAGTTCCGTATGGGCATATTGATCTCCAGTGAATTCCCGGATGCAACCATGCGTTTTTCATTGAGGCCCATTGCCGGAGGTCACAGGAGTCGTATTGTCGAGTTTCAAAAGGGAATCGGAGTGAACGTTGATGCCGGTCAAAAAAGACGAAGCTTTTCTTGCGCGGGCTATCGCCACCGGGGCGGGCGAAGCGCCGGCGGACCTGGTCATAAAGAATGTCACGCTTTTCAATGTGATGGACGGCAGTAGCCGCGAAACGGACATTGCCGTCACCGGGGACCGTATTGTCGGGACCTATGGCAGCTACGAAGGTGCTGTAGCACTGCCTGGAGCGGGACTGACAGCCGTTCCCGGTTTTATCGACACACACCTGCATGTTGAATCGTCACTGGTCACGCCCCTGGAATTCGACCGTTGTGTTTTGCCGCACGGTGTTACCACCGCCATTTGCGATCCCCACGAAATCGCCAATGTGCTTGGTGCGGAAGGGATCCGGTATTTCCTTGATGCTTCTCTTGAAACCGTCATGGATCTCAGGATCAACCTGTCTTCGTGCGTCCCGGCAACGTCCTTTGAAACGGCCGGAGCCTGCCTTGAAGTTGATGATCTCTTGCCATTCCGCGATCATCCGAATGTGATCGGCCTTGCAGAATTCATGAATTTTCCGGGCGTGCTGGCACGCGATCCCAAGGTTCTGGCGAAGCTTGCGGCATTCCAGGATGGACATATCGATGGCCATGCGCCGCTTTTGTCCGGCCTCGGTCTGAACGGTTATCTCGCCGCGGGGATCCGGACTGACCATGAGGCGACCACTGCAGAAGAGGCGTTGGAAAAGCTTTCCAAAGGCATGACAATCCTGATGCGCGAGGGCTCGGTATCAAAGGATCTGGAAGCCCTTGCTCCGATCCTGACACCGGATGTTTCCGCGTTCATCGCTCTTTGTACCGACGACCGCAACCCGCTCGATATTGCAGAAGAAGGCCATCTCGACAGCATGATCCGGCGCCTGATTGCAAAGGGTATCCGTCCTCTTGATGCCTATCGGGCCGCCAGCTGGTCTGCGGCCAACGCTTTCGGTCTGAAGGACCGCGGCGCAATCGCACCTGGAAAACGCGCCGATATCGTTCTGTTGAACGATTTCGAGGGATGCGGCATCGAACAGGTGCTCGCCGGTGGCGTACTTGCGAACGACGCCGCCTTTTCCAGCCGCGGGTCTGTTGCACCGGTCGGGCTGAACAGCGTCAAACTTGAACCGGTCACACCCGGTACTTTCGACGTCCCGGCGCGCAACAGTGACACGTCCGTCATTGGTGTTCTGCCTGGAAAAATCATTACCGAACATCTGGTGAAGAGACTTCCCGTCTCCGGGGGCAAGACACTGGTCGACCTGGAACAGGATGTTTTGAAAGTTGCTGTCGTCGAACGGCACAGGGGGCTTGGTCATGTCGGCCGCGGTTTTGTCCATGGTTTCGGCATGACAAGCGGCGCAATCGCAAGTTCTGTTGGACATGACAGCCACAATATTTGTGTTGTCGGAGCCAATGATGCAGCAATGTCTCATGCCGTGAATCGGGTTGTAGCAATGAATGGCGGGTTCGCAGTCGCGGACACGGAGGGCGTCAAGGCCGAACTCGCATTGCCTCTCGCCGGGCTGATGAGCCTGGAGCCGTTCGAGACTGTCAGATCCGACCTTGAATCCCTGCGTGCTGCTGCCAGGTTGCTCGGCTGTACGCTCGAGGAACCGTTCCTTCAGGTCGCGTTCCTGCCACTTCCGGTCATTCCGCATCTGAAGATAACCGATCTGGGCGTCTTCGACGTCGACAAGTTCGAGCTTGTTGATCAGGGTTCCTGATGTGCTCTTGAAATCAATCAGTAGTGGCGCATCCCGTTTCTGAACCTGTTCCAGCTTTGCGCTGTTCTCATGGCAAGAAACAGGATCACCGCTCCGGCGATCAATGACCAGACAAGCAGCTTTCCGTCGAAGGAAAAGTTCTCCAGCAGGTCTGTCGGATAGGCAATCCTGGGATTGACGGGAAGGTAAGTGATCGAGGTCTGATCTGAGTGCAAACCGGCCGACCACTGCCCGGGAACCCAGAAAGTCAGGACTTGCGGTGCGTTTCCCGGCTGAGTTACTTCGACAACAAGCACATCGTGCGTAAACCTGTGAGTGCTGTTTTTCAATGTGTTGCGCGGAGACTTGTGAAGAGCTTCTTTCAGGGTCAGCTGTTCGTGGTTCATATCCTGAATGCTCAGGACCGTTCCCGGGGTCTTTTCGCCGAAGAATTCCAGCAGCCAGTATTTCAATCCGCTGTCATAATGGAAATAGACCGCTAAAAGGCACACAAAGCCTGCAAAACACAGAATCGCCAGATTGTGTGTATGTCTGTCTTCAGTGGCTTCTCTGGGATTATACATCTATCCGTCACCCATCGGAGGATACTGCAGAACATGCGCGCAATGGTAGCTGAAATCCATTCACGGAGCCACCGGTTCAGATGATCCTTACCCTTGCCGTCTCCGGATACCGATCCTTGAGGGATCTTGTTCTGCCGTTGGATCGGATCACGCTGGTGACCGGTGCAAACGGCAGCGGCAAATCCAGTCTTTACCGCTCGATCCGCCTGCTTGCGGAGGTGGCGCAGGGGCAGGCGATTGCATCGCTGGCCGCCGAAGGTGGACTGCAGTCCACCTTGTGGGCTGGGCCGGAAGCCTTTTCAAGAAGGATGAAGAGTGGCGAGGTGCCTGTGCAGGGTACCATTCGCAAGAACGTGGTAAGCCTGAAGCTCGGGTTCGCGGATGAAGATTATGGCTATGCAATCGATCTTGGACTGCCGGCGGATGCAGGACGCTCGCTGTTTTCGATGGACCCGGAGATCAAGGCAGAAGCCCTGTGGGCAGGCGAGGCCCTGTCGCGCTCGAACGAGATCGCCGGCAGAAACGGACCGACGGCGAGGGTCCTGAACAGCCAGGGGCAACGGATACCCGTCTACCAGAATCTTGCCCGTTTCGACAGCATGATGACCCATGCCGCAGATCCGAAGGACGGACTGGAACTTCTTGTAATGCGTGAGCGCATGCGTGCCTGGCGGTTCTACGATCATCTTCGGACAGATCGGGATGCACCCGCCCGTTTTCCCAGAATAGGAACAAGAACACCTGTTTTGAGCGCTGATGGCGGTGATCTTGCCGCTGCACTGCAGACCATTTTGGAAATCGGTGACGAAGTCGCGCTGGGCGAAGCAATCGACGATGCATTTCCCGGCGCCTCGATCAACGTGACCGTCAATGAGGGTTACTTCGAACTGTTCATGACGCAAAGGGGGTTGTTGCGGCCGCTTCGGTCGAGCGAGCTTTCGGATGGCACGTTGCGGTATCTGTTGCTGACGGCAGCTCTTTTGTCACCGCGTCCGGCTCCCCTGATCGTCTTGAACGAACCCGAAACCAGCCTCCATCCTGACCTGCTGGAACCTCTGGCCCGGCTGATTGCGAGAGCTGCGGAAAAGACCCAGGTCATTGTGGTGTCCCACGCGCATGATCTGGTTGGCACACTTGCAAAACTCTCCGGCTGCGTGCGCTACGAGTTGCGCAAGGAACTGGGGGAAACGGTTGTCGATGCGGAAGAATTGCCTCGTTGGAACTGGCCGAAACGCTAAATCGGAGATCAATTTCGTGGCTCTTGATAAGTTTCTGATTTCTCGCCGGTATTGCTATCCGGTGCTGTGGACTTATCTTCATCTTATGGTTCGCGATTGCAAAAAAATGAAGAGATGTCGTTACGTCGCGAGTTGACGTGAACGGAAGGTTGCGTCATGTCAGAAGGGACCCGAAGAGGTGGCGCATTCAATCTACCTGGTGCCGGTGAGGAGGAAATCGTTTCGGGCGGACATATTGGGAGTTCGCACGAGACCGGATTTCATCTGCCAGAGATTGAAGCGAAAATAACGCGTTGGAGAACGTTATGACGACTGCGGAGGAATGGAACGCGGCATTTGACGCCCGTCCGGTACACGAATATCTGGAAAGCACCGTCGCACAGTTCGGCGACCGGCCGGCCGCCGATTTCATGGGCAAGGTCTGGACCTATTCCGAACTCGGTGCCCTTGTGGACAGCACGGCCGCGGGCCTTCAGGCCATGGGTGTCGGACCGGGCGTGCATGTAGGACTTTGCCTTCCAAATACGCCCTATTACACGATCTTCTACTTCGCGATTTTGAAGATCGGCGGCACGGTCGCCAACTTCAATCCGCTCTATGTCGAACGTGAAATTGCCTTTCAGGCGCGCGATGCCGATGTGCGCATCATGGTGACGATGGATCTGAAAGTGATCTACGACAAGGTCGAGGAAGTCCGGAAGGAAAAGATCCTCGACAAGATCATCGTGTGCCCGATGACGTTTTGTCTTCCCACGATCAAGAAGGTGCTTTTCAGCCTCTTCAAGCGCAAGGAACTGGCGGACATTCCACGCGATGAGGCGCATGTGTGGTTCGATGAGCTACAGACCAGGGGGAACAGTCCGAAGCCGGTCGAGATCGATCCCCATGACGATATCGCCGTGCTTCAGTATACCGGTGGCACGACCGGTGTTCCCAAGGGTGCAATGCTGACGCATCAGAATCTGTCGGCCAATATCGAGCAAATGCGCTGCGTCTTCGAAAAAGCGCGTCTCGGTGAAGAAAAGATGCTGTGCGTGTTGCCGTTCTTTCACGTCTTCGCCATGACCGTTGCCCAGAACCTTTCGATTATCTTGGGTGCAGAAATGGTCCTGCAGCCACGCTTTGAACTGAAAGCACTGCTTGAAGCCGTCAAGCGCAAGCAGGTGACACTGTTTCCGGGCGTGCCAACGCTTTATACCGCGATCAACAATTCTCCGATGACTGCGAATTACGACCTGTCGAGCATTTCGCTGTGTCTCTCAGGTGGTGCGCCGTTGCCGGTCGAGGTCAAGCAGAGTTTCGAGAAGTTGACGGGCTGCGTGTTGGTTGAAGGCTATGGCCTTACCGAATCCTCACCGGTCGCGGCGGTCAACCCGCTCGACGAGAACCGGCGCGCGGGTTCCATCGGCCGTCTTGTGCCGGGCACCAGCGCCCGGTTTGTCAGCATCGAAGACCGGACGACCGAGGTCGCCGCAGGCGAGAAGGGCGAACTTCTGCTTCACGGACCGCAGATCATGAAGGGTTACTGGAAGCGGGATGACGCCACGGCGGACACGATTACCGCCGAGGGCTATCTGCATACGGGCGATGTCGGCTATCAGGATGACGAAGGCTTCATTTATCTGGTCGACCGGATCAAGGACCTGATCCTGTGTTCGGGTTACAACGTCTATCCGCGTGTCATCGAGGAAGCGATCTACCAGAACGAAGCGGTGGACGAGACGATCGTCATCGCGATCCCGGACGAATATCGCGGTCAGTCTCCCAAGGCTTTCATCAAGCTTAAGGAGGGCCATTCCATGACAGGTGAAGACATGAAGACATTCCTGAAAGAACATCTGTCTTCCATTGAAATGCCACGTGAATTCGAGTTCCGGGATGAACTTCCCAAGACGATGGTCGGCAAACTTTCCAAGAAGGAACTGGTCGAGGAAGAGGCGCAGAAGCGCGCGCAATCCGAAGCGCAAAGCGCCTGAACATTCTCCAACGTGCGCAACACACGATGTCGTTCTTTTCGGATCCCGCGCCTCAGTGGGATTCCCCGCGACCTTCTGCGGCGCGCGCCAGTTCGCGGCCGCGCTTGATTTCGCGGCGAACAGTATAGATTGACGCAGCAATGATGATGGTGGCGCCGGCGAGGGTTTCCACGCTCGGCCAGTGGCCGAAGACAAGCGCGCCCAATATGGTCGCGTAGAGAAGCCGGGTGTAGTCCAGGGAGGCAATGGCGGTTGCTTCGCCTGCCTTGTAGCCCTTGATGTTTGCAAGCTGTGCTGCCCAGGAAACAATGCCGACCAGCAGGAGAAGCAGCCACTGGTGCAAGCTTGGTGCCTGCCAGGTCAGAACCGCCGGCACAAGCATGATCAGACCGACCCCGAACGCCTGGTAGGTGAGGATGGTCACCGGCGGGTCTGTTCGCGTCAGGATACGGACAACGATCATGACCATGCCGGCACCGGCTGCGCCGGCAATCGCGAGCAGGGCGTGGGGATCGACGATGCCGTCTGCACCCGGGCGCAGCATGAGTACCACACCGAGAAAACCGACGATGGTCGCGCCCCAGCGGTGGACACCAACGATTTCGTTCAAAAACCAGATGGCAAAAATCGTGATGAAAAAGGTGCGGGAGAAACTGATCGCCGTTGCATCGGCCAGCGGCAGCTCGATGACGGCGGTGAAACCACACAACATGGCCGTTGCAGCGATGAGAACACGAGCGAGTTGAAGCCCCGGCCGCTTCGTGACCAGTGAGGTCGGCAGGCCGCGTATGATCGTCGGGGCGACAATGGCGAGCATGACGGCCTGTCGGACGAAGAGGATCTGAAAGACGCTCAGATCCCGGCCAACGAACTTGATCAAAGCCACCATGATGGAAAATCCGAATGCCGCCAGTAATACCCACAGCGCACCAATGGTGTTGGACGGAAGATCGACCGTCATGGCCACAATTTTCTTCTCGACACGTTTCAGCAAATGAAGTCCTCTGGCGGCAGGCGCCCCGGTCCGGGCCTGTTTTTCAATCGGGTTTCAATGTTGTTTCCCGGAACGAACGGTTGCAGGGACAGATACACGATACGAGTGCGCACGCGTGCCCGTTCGGTCATTCAATAGGTGGTAATCGGCATAGGCTATGCCCATTTTGACCGGAAGGAAAGCTGTCACTGCAATGTTTGCCTTATCCGCCGAACCGGTTATATTTCACTTGGCAGCACGGCGGTTTCGAGGCACAAAACACAACAGATCCACTGGTTACAGTGGTCTTCGGGGCCAACTTGGATGCATATCCGTTGCATTCGGTCTTCTGATTTCCAGGGAAACTCCTCCCAAAACACAGGTCCAGATTTATGAACAAGATGGTCACTCCGAAATTCGGTGTCGGCGCGCCTTTGCGCCGCAAGGAAGATCAACCGCTCATCACCGGTCAGGGAATTTACACCGGCGATTATCGGCCTGAAGGCTGTCTTCACGGCGTCATGGTGTATTCGGCAATGGCCCACGCCAAGATAAGTGTCGAAAACGCATCCGACGTCAGTGCGCTGGAAGGCGTTCATCTTGTGCTGACTGGCGGTGATGTCGAGGGCTTTACGCTGCCGACAATGGCCCGGTTGAAGCAGATCGACGGAACCGACCACTGGCTGCCGCCGCAGCCCTTGCTTTGCAAGGACGAAGTGCGGCATGTCGGCGATGCCATTGCCTTCATTGTCGCCGACGATAGCAACACGGCGAGAAATGCGGCCGAAATGCTTGAGGTGGACTACGAACCGCTCGAAGCCGTGATCGGAATCGAAGAGGCCCTGGCGCCTGATGCGGTGAAAGTCTGGCCGGAGCATGGCAGCAACGTCGCGTTCACCTTCGGCCATGGAGGCGAAGCAAGGACCGATGCGGCTTTCGCGGCTGCTGACAAGACCGTCACCATCGAAATCGTCAACAACCGCATTGTCGCCAACTACATGGAATTGCGTGGTTGCGTCGCAGAATTCAGTCCGGATGCGGAGCGCTACAAGTTGACGCTGGGCACGCAGGGCGGGCACGGGATGCGCGATGTTATCTGCAAGGTGCTTGATCTGGAAAAGGACAAGATCCAGGTGATCACGCCTGAAGTCGGCGGCGGTTTCGGTACTAAGGCATTCTGCTACCGGGAATACCCTCTCTTGATGATTGCGGCAAGGCAGCTCGGAACGCCCGTCCGCTGGGCGGGCGAGCGAATGGAACATTTCATCACCGACGCACACGGCCGGGACAATCTGAGCCGCGCAGATCTTGCGTTGGACAAGGACAACAGGATCCTTGGACTAAGGGTGCATGTGAAGGCAGCCATGGGGGCGTATCTCAGCCAGTTCGCTCCGTTCATTCCCTGGGTTGGAACGGCCATGTCCTCGGGGCTTTACGACATCCCTGCGGTGTTTGCGAAGACCGAGGGCGTCTACATGCACACCGTACCGACCGACGCCTTTCGTGGGGCAGGGCGTCCTGAGGCTGCCTACCTGATCGAAAGGCTGATGGACAAGGCCGGTGAGGAGACGGGTCTTGGGCCGATCGAAATCCGGAAGCGGAATTTCATCAAACCGGAGCAGCTGCCCTATACCACGCAAACCGGGCGCCTCTACGATACCGGTGATTATTCGGGCCACCTCGACAAGGCTCTGGAAGTTGCCGGCTGGGCCGACTTCAAGTCCCGACAGGAAGAAAGCGCAAAAGCCGGCAAGTTCCGCGGGATCGGACTGTGCTCCTACATTGAAGCCTGTGCATTCCCTGGAGGCGAGGAAGCGACTGTTGAACTCAACCAGGAGGGCAATCTGACGCTGCTGATCGGGACGCAGACCAACGGCCAGGGCCATGCCACCGCTTATAGTCAGGTTGTCGCCGAGAAGTTCGGAGTGACGATCGACGAGGTCGAGGTTATCCAGGGTGACACGGATCGCGTTGAGAACGGCGGCGGGACCGGCGGTTCCCGGTCAATTCCCCTCGGCCTGCCGTCTGTTCGCGATGCCAGTGACAGCCTGGTGAAGAAGGTCAAGGAACTGGCGGCGGACAAGCTGGAGGCCGGTGTCGACGACCTGGAGCTTGAGAGCGGTATCGTGCGCGTTGTCGGAACGGACCAGCAGGTCGCGCTGTCCGAGATCGTTGTTGCCGCCGGCGAAAAACTGTCTGCGCGCGAAGAAGTCCGCCAGGACGAGGCAACCTATCCCAACGGCACGCATATTTGCGAAGTCGAGGTTGATCCGGGAACGGGCGACGTCGATCTGGTCAATTATGTCATCGTCGATGATTTCGGTGTCACCGTGAACCCGCTCCTGCTGGAAGGTCAGGTGATCGGCGGTGCGGCCAATGCCGTCAGCCAGGCACTGTGCGAGCAGACGATCTATGATGAAGACGGTCAGCTTCTGACGGCCTCGCTGCTGGACTACCGTCTGCTGAGGGCCGCAGATCTGCCCGACATTCACTTCGAGACCCGGAACGTTCCCTCAACGACCAACGCCATGGGCATCAAGGGAGCCGGAGAAGCCGGGACAATCGGTGGCTGTGCTGCAGTGATGAATGCCGTTCAGAAGGCGCTTGAGGACGGCGCAGGTGTGACCGAGCTGATCGACATGCCGGCGACGCCGCTCAGGGTCTGGGAGGCGATTGAGGCCGCGAAGTAGGAAATTCACACCAATGGAAAAGGCGTCCAACGGGACGCCTTTTTTGTGCGCAGCCTTGCTGCCTCGCAAATTCGTGTCTGTGGTTTGTTTGAGAATATCGTTTTAATTGGCATCTTCTTGCCCCAAATTGACGTATTACGCTAAAAGCGCGCGACTCATTCGTTCCAGGCAGCAGGTTTCAACTCTTGTTTCAGTCATTTTTTCCCAACCCGAAACTCTTTTTCCTGTCTGCGATTGCCTGGACCGCAGTGGCAGTCGCTGTCTGGTACGGATTTGCTTCAGACCTCGGCGGTTCGCTCGGCTTCGGCGCAACACCGGAAGGGCAGCAGCCAATTATTGGTCTCGGGCATTTTACCACGCCCGAGTTCTTATGGTTTTACGTGTATTATGGACTGTTTACGGCCGCATTCGGTGCTTTCTGGTGGTGGTATTCGAAGGCGCATACCTGGCAAGTCTGGTCCATTTGGGGATCTTCGCTGATCATATTCATGACCTATTACGACGTGCAGGTTGCCGTCGCGATCAACAACTGGCGCCGACCTTTTTTTGATACGGTACAAACAGCACTGGACGAAAGTGCTCGCGTTGTTTCAGCCGACGAGTTCTACGCGCTGCTGTTTATCTTCTTCCAGATCACGTCGGTCTGGGTCATCCTCTATATCTTGAAGCGGTTCTTTATCAGTCATTACATTTTTCGCTGGCGCACGGCGATGAACGACTACTATGTCGCCAAATGGAATAACGTCCGGCAAATCGAAGGTGCCTCCCAGCGTATCCAGGAAGATACAATGCGGTTTGCAGCAATCATGGAGGGTTTGGGCGTCGCCCTGATCGATTCCCTGATGACCCTGATCGCCTTCCTGCCGATCCTGCTCGCATTGTCGTCGCACGTGGTGGAACTCCCCTTTATTGGCGAGATACCGGCACCGTTGTTGAGTGCGGCCATTTTCTGGTCAATCACCGGAACCGTTGTTCTCGCCGCAGTCGGTGTAAAGCTACCGGGTCTTGAATTCCACAATCAGCGCGTCGAAGCTGCCTATCGTAAGGAACTTGTCTACGGCGAGGATCATGAACACAGGGCGGACCCGGTAAAGCTTACCGAGCTGTTCGGCTTCGTCCGGAAGAACTATTTCCGCCTGTATTTCAATTACATGTATTTCAACCTGTTCAGGGGTTTCTACCTTCAGGCAGACAACGTCTTTGCATATTTCCTTCTCATTCCGACATACGTCGCAAAGAAGGTGACATGGGGGATTGTCCAGCAAATTCTGACAGCTTTCAGCCAAGTGTCCAACTCATTCCAGTTCCTTGTCAATTCCTGGCCAACGATCGTTGAACTGTTGTCCATCTACAAGCGTCTTAAAGGCTTCGAACAGGCCATTGCGGAACGTGAAGCGATGATGATGCGAGGGGAATTGGCGGCAGAAACGGGAGCTGGCGAGTAAGAAATCCGGAGTGCAGGATTGCAATAACGCGTGCTTCGCGAGATATTGCGTTTCCCAATCGTGATTTCGACCAGCCCCAAGCTTTCCGCTCCCTGACGGATTTACCGTGTTCGATTGATGTATCCGGTTGCAGGCTGGGTGTTTTGTAGCTCTTCCCGATCCTTCGGTCCGGTGCGTCAGGAGAGTATTGCCTTTTTGCGCCGGCCCCGGATCCTTGTCATGGCGTTCAAAAGCCTGAGTTCCCGCAGTCCCGGCAAGCCTGCGCCCGTCGGTATGACACGACACGCGCCCCTTTTGGGCATCGCGCTGAAACTCAGCTCCACTTTTACTTTTTTTATCATGGCGACAGCCTTGAAGATCGCCGCGGAAGACGTGCCGATCGGCCAACTTGTTTTCGCACGGAATTTCTTCGGGCTCTTTCCGGTGCTGCTCATGGTCGGATTGCGGGGTGAACTCGGACTTGCGTTTCAAACCAAAAATCCGAAAGGCCATCTGACGCGGGCTGCCGTCGGCCTCACGGCCATGGTCTGTTCGTTCACCGCGCTTTACCTGCTGCCACTGCCGGATGCGACGGCGATCGGTTTTGCAACGCCACTCTTCGTCGTGGTGCTGGCATTCTTTCTGCTCGGAGAGCAGGTCAGGATCTACCGCTGGAGTGCGGTCGGCGTCGGATTTCTCGGCATATTGATCGTCCTGTCGCCGCATCTGGGTGAAGACGAACTGGACAGCGCGTCGACGTACGGGGCTCTGTTGGGCATCATGGCAGCCGGCTGTGCGGCGCTGGCGATGATTACGGTGCGTAAATTGTGCGAGACGGAGAGGACGTCTACCATCGTCACCTGGTTTGCAGCGTCTGCCACGGTCCTGTCCTTGGTGACACTACCACTCGGATTTCTGCTGCCCGGTCAGGCGTGGATCGTGCCCGACCTGAAAACAGCTGGTCTTCTGCTGCTGATCGGCCTCGCCGGAGGCGTCGGACAGATCCTGCTGACACAGAGCTACCGCTTTGCCGATGCCTCGACGATCGCGCCGTTTGATTACGTCAACATGCTCTGGGCGATCATTGTCGGCTGGGTGGTCTTCTCCGAAGTGCCGGTTCCGCAGGTGATCGCCGGCGCCCTGATCGTTATCGCGGCGGGCGTCTTCGTCATCTACCGAGAGCACAAGCTCGGTCTCGACCGCACCAAATCGCGGCGGGCCTCGACGCCGTCACGATCCTGAGCCGAATTCGGCCGTTGTCTGCACCGACTGGTTTGAAATCAAGCGGCCCCGGGTGTTTTCCCTGGCGTCGAAAATCGCGTGGTGCTTTCCCGGACCTGATCCGGGATCATCAAATGCTGTTGTTTGTGCCCGGCTCACGCGGGAACAGCGAGACTGCAAACAAGCGCGAGCCTCTGTATTTTATCTGAAGGTCAGGGCCTGATGATCATCAACCCTGGTGTTTCAAGGCATCATCCAACTTGACGGATCCGGGTCCCGGCCATGTCAAACCGGGAGAACAAGCGTCGGATTGAATGATCTGCTACGGCTTGTACTGGTAGGTCTCGACGGAGCTTTTCGATCCATCAGGATAGACCAGCTGGACACTGATTGACTGGGTCGATCCGGCAGGAAGCTCGATATAGGGCTTGTCCTTCAGAACGGCGTTGGGATTGTCGGGATCGCACTCGTCCAGCTCCCACATCTGGTCGAGCTGTCCATCGTTCAGTCCATAAAAGACAAAGTCGATGCCGCATTTCCACGATTCCAGATGGGTGAAGTAAATCAGCTGCTTGCCCTCCCAGTCGCGGAATGCCACCCAGTTCGCCTTGGTCACATCAAGGATCTGCTTGATCTGTTCGGGCGGCATGCCCTGCGCGGTTGCCTGGCCGGAAACGGAAAGTGTCATGATACTCAAGCTTGCTGCAAGCGCTGATGAGGTCAGAAATCGCATTTGTCAGCTCCCGTGTGGAGAGGAATTGGGGTGCCTTAGAAAGCCTTGAAGGTAATAATGGTTTTTGTGTCCTGGATTCCGCCGATCGGATGAACCTTTTCATTGACGAAATGACCGATATCGGCGTCGTTGTCGACATAGAATTTTACCAGCAGGTCATAGTCGCCACTGGTCGAATAGACCTCGGAGGCAATTTCCGCGTCTGCGATGGCATTGGCAACCTGGTAGGTCTTGCCCAGTTGACATTTGATCATCACGAAAAACGGAACCATGCGTCACTCCGGCGATTTGCTCGTAAAAGGAATACCCAAGGACATCGCCCATCTTCCCGCCGCAGTCAATTGCCGAAACAAGTTAGGGACGGTTCGGGACTTGCATTCGGAAACCGGGCTTGATAGCAGTCAGACTATCTCATGGGGGTGCCCGACGAAGACCGATCGGGCTGAGAGGCAAAAGACCAACTCCTTGAACCTGATCCGGTTGGTACCGGCGGAGGGATTTGAGATGAAGATCTTAGAGGCGCAGGGCCTCAAACCTTCCTTTCATCCCTTCGAATTGAAACTTCCGAGTTCGGAGGAGTTGCATGAGCCTGTCCGTTGCCGCGTCCACGCAGTCGTTGTCCGCAGAGGTCGTTTTCGACCTTCTCCAAAGGGTCCGCCAAAAAACGCCGCGCGTTCACACCATCACCAATGCCGTCGCGCAAACATTTACCGCGAATGTGCTGCTGGCAATTGGTGCCGTTCCCTCAATGACAATCTCCAGCGAGGAGGTGGCCGGATTTGCGTCGAGTTCGGATGCGCTGCTTGTCAATCTCGGCACGTTGGATTCAGCCAGGCGAGAGGCCATTCCGATCGCGATCGAGGCGGCCCGGGCCGCCGGTCGTCCCGTCAGTGTCGATCCGGTCTTTGTCAACCGGTCTCCCGTCCGATGCGCCTATGCGCGCGAGCTCATGGCATTCAAACCCGAACTTGTGCGACTGAACGAACCCGAATTGGCTGCGCTGTGCCCGCAGCGGTCGGATGTCGAGGCACTGATCGGATCCGGTACCGTTCTCGCCGTGACCGGCGCTGAAGACAAGATCGAAAGCCAGGGTGAGGACTTTCGCCTGCAAAACGGCCATCCGCTGCTGGCAAGAGTTACAGCAACGGGCTGTGCCGGTGGTGCGGTGCTGGCGGCCTTTGCGAGTTTGGAAAGTGACATTGCCCTGGCCGCCGCCGCCGGTCTTTCGGTCTTCAATATTGCCGGTGAAATGGCAGCGGAGCGGGCAGGTGGTCCGGGAAGTCTCGTGCCGGAGCTGCTGGACGCGCTCTATACGATGACATCCCGCGATGTCGAGATCAGGCTGAAGTCGGTCTGAGCCGTGTCTTTAATGGATGTTTCAATTCAGGAGGATCCCATGACTGCTATCGCGGTAACCATCGCAGGGTCGGATTCCGGTGGCGGCGCCGGAATTCAGGCAGATCTCAAGACATTCTCCGCCAACGGTGTTTATGGTGCGAGCGTCTTGACCGCACTGACGGCACAGAACACACGTGGCGTCAGTGCCATACAGGACGTGCCGCCGGAGTTTGTTCGGGCGCAGATGGATGCGGTCTATTCCGACCTCAAGGTCAATGCGACGAAGATCGGCATGCTTTCCGGATCTGCGATCATTGAGGCTGTGGCTGCCGGGCTGAGAGCCCATGCAACAGGACCCGTCGTGCTGGACCCGGTGATGGTCGCGGCGTCAGGCGACCCTCTGCTTGCCGAAAGCGCCGTTGCAAGCCTTCTTTCCGTGCTGGTTCCGCTCGCCGATGTCATTACGCCGAATCTGCACGAAGCGGCGTGCATGCTGGAAGCGCCCGTTGCCGGCAGCGAGACCGAGATGTTGTCGCAGGCCGAACAGCTTTTGCGGCTTGGTGCCAGATCGGTTCTCTTGAAAGGTGGACACGGGACCGGCGAGGACAGCACGGACCTTTTCCTGGATACCGGCGGAAATGCGATCTGGCTGCGCGAGAAAAGGATCGCAACGCAGAACACGCACGGGACCGGCTGTACATTGTCCTCGGCGATTGCCGCAGGGCTTGCAACAGGGAACAAGCTTGAAGACGCGATTTTCGGCGCCAAGCGATATGTCCACGGGGCTATTGCCGCTGCTGACCGGCTTGATATCGGGGCCGGCCATGGTCCTGTTCACCATTTCCACCAAATCTGGAGCAAATGAGATGTCTGACAAGGGCCTGAAAAGCGACAAGATCGTGAGCCGGAGAACCTTGCTGGGAGCATCTGCGGTTGCCGGCGGGGCTTTGCTGACAGCTCCGGCTCTTGCGCAGGAAAAGACAACGATCGAATGGAAGATGGTGACGTCCTGGCCGAAGAACCTGCCTGGGCCCGGCGTGACCGCGCAAAGGATTGTGGACCAGGTGGCGAGAATGTCCGCTGGCCGGTTCCGCATTCGTCTTTACACAGCCGGTGAACTTGTGCCAGCGCTTGGCGTGTTTGATGCGGTTTCAGCGGGCACGGCCCAAATGGGGCATACGGCCTCGTTCTTCTGGCAAGGCAAGATCCCCGCGTCCGTGTTCTTCACCGCAATTCCGTTCGGGTTGCTGCCTCATGAACATATCACCTGGATCGAAAGAGGCGGCGGGCAGGCGCTCTGGGACGAGCTTTACGAGCCCTTTGGTGTGAAACCTGTCATGGCAGGCAATACAGGTGTGCAGATGGGGGGCTGGTACAAGAAAGACATCAACGGACTGGATGACCTGACCGGTCTGAAGATCCGCATGCCTGGTCTTGGCGGGGAGGTGATGCGCCGCCTGGGCGCAACACCCGTCGGCTTGCCGCCGGCCGAACTGTTTCAGGCACTGCAGTCCGGTGTGCTTGATGCCACCGAGTTCCTCGGGCCGTGGTCCGACCGGGCCATGGGTTTCCACAAGGTCGCCAAAAACTACTATTCGCCCGGTTTTCACGAACCGAATGGGACCGGGGAAGCGCTTTTCAACAAGGTTGCCCTTGATGGTCTCCCGGACGAGTTGCGCGCAATTGTTCTGGAAGCATGCCGTGCGGAGAACGGCCGTGCCCTGGCTGAAAGCGACTGGGAAAACGCCGGTAGCCTGAAACTGCTTCAGGACGAAGATGGCGTCACAATCAAACCCTATCCCGACGACGTTCTTCAGGCCTTGCGCACGACCTCGGTGGCTGTTCTTCTGGAATTTGCTGAAAAGGACGCGCTCAGCAAGCGAATCTACGAGAGCAATGTTGCGGCCCGCCAGCGGCTGGCTCCCTGGAGCGATGTCGCAATGCGCCGATTCATGTCGGCACGTGATGGCAACACCTGATCCGGGATTTCTTGCCGCCGATCGCGCAACCGGTGTGTCAACATCGTTGCTGGCATGCCCTGTTTGTTCCCGGCGGGTCAGACAGCGAGCGATAATTCCTGTCGGTCTGCACCGGTCACCGGGGCACGAGTTTAACGGGCTGTCCGATTAATTGACAGTGTGTCAGCGCCTAGGTGTGATCTGGCAGGGCCTCTGCCGTTGGGGTATGTGTGGCAATGCAGCAACGTTCACGGAATTAGTGACGTTAAAGGAAACCCGTTGTCGTTTGCCTATTTTTTGTGCATTTTTGCGAGGCTGTGTCGTTCCCATGACATAGACCCCTGGAACAAGACCTATTTACCTACTTTTACCGAATTCCCGAAGCGTGTTTGTCGAAACAGTAGAATATTTTGCACTGCAACATGAAAACACATCGCCTCAAGACGGTAATTTCTTAGCTTGCAACTGAACCCTGTCTTGGAAATCCTATCCTTCGAAAAATGATTTCCTCCATTTGGAGGGGGATGGGAGAAAACACCATGACATGGGCTAATAAAAAGACGTTTCTGTTTGCTTCCACTGCTATTGCTCTTTCCATAGCGGCAAGTGGGGCACACGCGGGGGCCTTCGCGATCCGCGAGCAGAGTGCATATTTTCAGGGGACATCCTTCGCGGGATACGGAACGTCGGGCGAGACGATTTCGGCGATGTACTGGAACCCGGCCTCACTGATCGGTGCTCAGCAGGGCTGGAGCATGGAGGCACATGGATCGCTGATCATTCCGAATTCCGAAATCAACGGCACGCTGACCGGCGGCGCGGTCGGAACATCCTCGATCGGTAGTGGTGATATCGGTTTGGACGCCTTCGTGCCGGCGACCTACATTTCCTACAGACCCGATGACAAGTGGGTCTTCGGTGTCGGTATCAACTCACCGTTCGGACTGACGACAAAACCGAACCAGAACTGGGCGGCCCAGTTCTATTCCCGCTCTTCAAGAGTGTTCTCGATCAACGTCAATCCCAACGTTGCCTACAAGATCAACGACATGTTTGCCGTCGCGGTCGGTTTCCAGGTCCAATATCTGGATGTCAGCCTGAAGTCGGCGGACGCGACGTCCGGCGCAGGCTTTCCCAGATCCAACGAAATCTCGGGAGACGGGTTCGGTGTCGGCGTGACGGCAGGTGTCACAATCAAGCCGATCGAGGGCACAGAGATCGGTATCGGCTACCGGTCAGGTGTCGGGCATGACCTGAGTGGGCAGCTTTTCGCGGGCGGCACGAGGGCGGGCATCAATCTTGGCGTGGTAACGCCGGATATGGTGAACATTTCCGCCAAGCAGAAGATAACCGACAAGATTCGCCTGCTCGGCACGGTCGAGTGGACCAACTGGAGCCGCCTGAAATCTCCTGTCGCGACCTCGTCCATTACCGGTTCGACGCTCACCACGCTTCATTTCAACTATGATGACGGCTGGTTCTTCTCCGTCGGTGGCGAATACGACTACAACGACAAACTGACATTCCGTGCAGGTCTGGGTTATGAAATCTCGCCGATTGACGAGGCCATTCGGTCAACCCGCCTGCCGGACAACAATCGATGGTGGCTATCTGCGGGTGCAAGCTACAATTTCAGCAAGCACATCGCTTTCGATCTTGGCTTTACCCATATCATCACGGAATCGACGGGTATCAACATCGACTCGAGCCATCAGGACTTCAATGCTGCATTCGGCACCTACAAGGCCGATGTCGACAGCAACGTGAACATTCTCTCCGCATCGCTTCGCTACAAGTTCTGATACGGTGATGAAACACGCAAAAGGGCCGGGAGTTTCCCGGCCCTCTTTGTTTTTCTGGCAACGTTCAAAACGCGGCTGGGTAGAGCCCGCCATCCATGAGGATGTTCTGGCCGGTGATATAACCGGCATGCCGAGAGCACAGGAATGCGCATGCCTGTCCGAATTCGGCTGCATTGCCGAAGCGCTGCGCGGGAATTTCGGCTGCCTGCTGAGCGCGAATCTCCTCCAGGCTTGTTCCGGTTTGCTGGGCGGCACGATCAAATCCACCCTTCAGCCGATCCGTATCCATCTTGCCCGGCAGGAGATTGTTGATGGTGATACCGGATGGGGCAAGCTGGCGGCAGACGCCGGCCAGAAATGCCGTCAGGCCGGCCCTTGCTCCGCTCGAGAGGTCCAGCCCTTCGATCGGCATTTTCACCGACAGCGAGGTGATGTTGACAATCCGCCCGAAGCCGCGCGCCTTCATGGCAGGTGTGACTGCCTGGATAAGTTCGATCGGCGTCACGAAATTCTGGACCGCACCTTCCAGCAGTGATTTGCGGTCAAGTTCCGTGTAGTCGCGTCTCGGTGGTCCACCATTGTTGTTGACGAGAATATCCGGCTCCGGACAGGCTGACAGGAGAGCCTGTTGTCCTTCCGGCGTCGATACATCCGCGGGCACACTCACAACGGAGACGCCGTACTTTTCCGTCAGGGCTGTGCGCGTTTCTTCCAGAACCGCTTCGTTGCGGCCGTTGAGGACTATGTCACAACCGGCTTCGGCAAGGGCTTCGGCGCAGCCTCTGCCCAGGCCGCGGCTTGATGCACACACGATCGCTTTTTTACCGTTCAGACCCAGATCCATAGCTTGTCTCCACTTTTGCCGTCGAACCAGATGTGCGCCGACCGGCAGGAATATTGATCAATCGGGTGTGGAGTTCGGGAACTCCACGGCAAGTCATCTTACCTGTCATAATATTGATACCTGAATCGCGTCTATAGCGCTTCTGAAGGGAATGTGGAGAAATACCATGTCTGCTGCAGAGACGTCGCGTCACTACCGGGCCCTGTTCATTTCAGACGTTCACCTTGGCACTCGCGGCTGTCAGGCCGAATTGCTGCTGGGATTTCTGAAAGATCATGACGCCGAGACCATTTATCTGGTCGGCGACATTGTCGACGGCTGGCGCCTGAAACGGTCCTGGTACTGGCCGCAGCTTCACAATGATGTCGTGCAGAAAATATTGCGCAAGGGCCGCAAGGGTGCGCGGATTCACTACATTCCCGGCAATCACGATGAATTCCTGCGTAACTTCATCGGAACTCACTTTGGTGGTGTGGAAGTGGCGGACAGCTTTGTGCATGAAGCCGCCAACGGCAAACGCTACCTCGTTATTCACGGTGACCAGTTCGATGTCGTCATCCGGCATGCCAAATGGCTCGCCTTTTTTGGTGACAAGGCCTATGTGACCGCGCTCGGAATCAATACGTGGATCAATTTCCTGCGCCGCCGTATAGGCCTGACCTACTGGTCCTTGTCAGCTTGGGCGAAGCTCAAGGTCAAGAACGCCGTCAGTTTCATCGGCCGTTTCGAGGAGGCGCTTTCCGGTGAAGCGCGCCGGAAGGGTGTTGATGGCGTCATATGCGGCCATATTCACCACGCTGCCAATCGGGATATGAATGGTATTCACTACATCAATACCGGTGATTGGGTGGAAAGCTGTACAGCTGTCGCCGAACACCACGACGGGACGTTTGAGGTGATCCGATGGGTGGACAAGACCCAGGACGGGATTGCACCGGCCAAAGCCAAGGAAGCGCCGGTCGCAGCATGAGTTCCATCCTGATCGTGACGGATGCCTGGCATCCCCAAATCAATGGCGTTGTCAGGTCTCTTGAGCGTACCGCGGAAGAGCTTGCGGCAATCGGCACAAGGATCGAGGTTCTGTCGCCGCAAGCTTTCAGAACGCTCCCATGTCCGACCTATCCGGAAATCCGTCTTTCGTTGACACATCGGGGTATTGTCCGGCGCAAGATCCGGGAATTCGACTGCGAGCACCTGCACATCGCGACAGAAGGCCCGCTTGGCATTTTGGCCGCCAGCGTCGCGTGCAAGGCAGGGCTGCCATTCACGACCAGTTATCACACGCGCTTTCCGGAATACGTATCGGCACGCCTTCCTGTTCCCCTGTCGTGGTCCTACAGATGGTTGCGCAGGTTCCACAATTCGGGATGCGGGTGCATGGTGGCGACCGGGTCGCTGGAAAACGACCTGCGGGCTCGCGGATTTGCAAACCTGATGCGTTGGTCCCGCGGGGTTGATGAGGATCTGTTCAAGCCGTACGAGGGGACAGTCCTCCCAGCAGATCTGCCGCAGCCGGTATTCATGTATGTCGGCCGTGTTTCGGTTGAAAAGAACATCAAGGCTTTTCTGGACCTGAATTTGCCGGGGTCCAAGGTGGTCGTCGGGGGTGGGCCGCAACTGGAAACATTGCGACGTGACTATCCTGGTGTTCATTTCACCGGAGCCAAAACCGGTGAAGACCTGGCACGACACTATTCCGATGCCGATGTATTTGTCTTCCCGTCGCTGACGGACACGTTCGGCAACGTGCTGCTGGAAGCTTTGGCATGCGGTGTCCCCGTGGCGGCGTTTCCGGTGATGGGGCCGATTGATGTCATTGGTGATACAGGGGCCGGAGTTCTGTCTGAAAACCTTCAGGAAGCTGCCGAAGCCGCATTGGAGATCCCGCGGGATCATTGCCGGAAAATTGCCCTGAACTACACCTGGGCAGCGAGCGCTCGGCAATTTCTGGACAATTGCATCGAGGCCCGCGACCGGCATAACAGCTTGGAAAGAGATGCCAGGGCTGCCGAATAACGTCTTCCACCGATACCTTCGCATGGTGGTGACCGGATGTGTCACCGGAATTATGTTGGGGTTGTATTGAGTTGACTTTAAATCCCATTTAGTCATCGGGGTGGAACGAGTTATTTCAAGGTGGATGCCAATGACCGATGCCGTTGTTCAATCTAGCTCAGCCGAGATGCAGAACCTTTCAGGCAAGGCGGTCACTTTCGAGGACGTCGAACAAGCGGCCGGCCGCATCAGGGGATACGCCGTGCGCACACCCTTGTTGCAGCACCCGGCACTGGACGAGCGGGCAGGGGCAAATGTCCTTGTGAAACCGGAAAGCCTGCAACGAAGCGGGTCATTCAAGTTTCGTGGCGCCTTCAATTGCCTTAACCTCATACCGGAAGAGGAACGCACGAAGGGTGTGGTCGCGTGTTCGTCGGGCAATCACGCTCAAGGAGTGGCGGCCAGTGCTCGCATTCTGGGCATCTCCGCGACGATCGTGATGCCGGCTGATGCCCCAAGGGTCAAACTTGATCGTACCCGGGATTTTGGGGCGAAGGTCGTTACCTATGACAGGGCACACGAGGACAGGGACAGGATTGCCGCGGAGATTTGCGCGGAAAATGATGCGACATTCGTGCATCCTTTCAACGACCCGGCGGTGATTGCAGGACAGGGAACCGTCGGTCTTGAATTTGCACAACAGGCTGATGAACTGGGTCAGAAGCTCGATGATGTGCTGGCTTGTACGGGCGGTGGCGGACTTTCCAGCGGAATAGCGCTTGCGCTCGCGTTCAAATCTCCTTCAACCCGGTTTCACACTGTCGAGCCGGAGCTGTTCGATGACTACAAGCGGTCGCTCGAAGCTGGTGTCCTCTTGTCGAATGCAGCCAGGTCCGGATCGATCTGCGACGCGCTGCTTTCGGAAACTCCCGGAGAAATCGGTTTTTCCATTCTGAGCCAACTTGCCTCTGAGGGCCTGACAGTGAGCGATGAGGAAGTGCTGGAAGCGGTTGCCTTTGCTTTCAGGGAACTGAAGCTCGTTGTCGAACCCGGCGGTGCGGCAGCGCTCGCAGCCGTTCTATCCGGGAAACTTCCAGTGGAAGGCAAGACAATTGGTCTCGTGATAACCGGCGGGAATATCGATCCGGACATGTTGTCGAGGGCATTGTCGCGCTGACAATTGGATTGCAGCCTGGATCCGTACGGGCTTTGCCTCAAGAGATTGAAAAAAACGAAGCTTTCTTGCCGTTTTCTTAAGCGTCACCCGAACGAAAAAGAGCGCAGCTGCCAGCTGCGCCCTTGTTCAGTGATCCGGAAATGAAATCAGTTGAAGAGGGCCTGACGTTCGGCTTCCGAGAGTTGCTGAAGAGGATCGGTGGCAGCATCGCCTTCCACCGCGGCTTCGTCTTCCGCCGCTTCCTCGGTCAGCTCCCAGGTTACGTCGGCCTCCGCCTCAGCTTCGTCGTCCACCACAGCTTCGTCTTCGGTCACGTCGACTTCACTGTCGAAGAGTTTTTCGATAGCGGCTTCGTCCAGCATGGCATCCGGGTCCGCATTTGCAAATTCGTCAACTTCGTCAACCGGATCTTCGTCTGCGGGGTCTTCGTCTATCGGGTCTTCTTCAACAGGCTCTTCGTCGACCGCATCCGCAGGGGCTGACGCAAACATGTCGTCGATGGCTGCAGCGTCCATCGGCTCATGGCCTCCGGCCATGATCGCGTCGACATCGGTTTCAGTGGCCGCATCATCGTTCTCGGACGTAGCGGATGTTTCGGACGTGACGTCCATACCGGTTTCTTCCAAGGCAGCGTCGAACACGTCGTCGCTGACGGACATCAGTTCATCGACACTGTTCTGGCACACACCACGACCGGAACTTTGAGGACCGTTCAGAAGATGGGCATCCGGGCGCGTATCGACCGGACCTGCAGTGTCTTCGGCCTCCATCTCCTCGATACCCCAGATGCCGATCATCAGATTGATGCGGCTTTCCAGGTAGCGCAGCACCTGGACAACCTTGTTCGTGCGCTGGCCGGTCAGGTCCTGGAAGGAACAGGCCATGAAAATTTCGGTGGCTTTCGCATCGATTTCATCACATGCGGCACCGTCGGCCCCGTTTTCCCGCAGCACCCAGGCCTGTTCCTGGATCTGCTCCGCAGCTTCCAGGATCGACTGGGTCGCGCCTTCGGTCTGCGTGACGATCGCGTCGAGTTCGTGAGATGCATCGACGAAACGGTTGCTTTCGTCACCATCGTCCTTGATGTTGGCAATCTCGGCCTTTGTCCGTTCGATGGCCTCGTGCATCTCGGCGATATCCAGACGGATCTTGTCGAGATCGGGTACCGTGCGTTCCCGGGTCACAACTTTCTCAAGCCGGTGAATCGCACCAAGGATCTCCGTTGTTTCCGGAGTCTTGTGTCGGTTCAGATATTCCTTCAGAAACCGACGCCCGCGATCGGATTCCAGCAGGGTCTGTTCGAGAGTGTGATATTCGGCGTCGCCGATCAACTCTGGCTCTTCCTGAATTGTTTCCGTTTTCATATGGGCGCGATTCTCAACTTGCCTAAGGATCGTGTGTTGCCGTAACACGGACAACTTCCCTTCGATCGTAGGGTGAAAATCGTTAACATCCCTTTATGCCGGCGTGGCCTGGAGCCTTGACAATGAACTTATGACAAAAATATTCAACAGTATTAGCGCACGGGTTGCTGCATTGTTTGCATGCCACTTTTTCGCGTTTGGACTTTTTCTACCGTTTTTCCCGTTAGTTTTGGAATTTCGGGGCCTTAGTACAGCTGAAATCGGATTTATACTGGGTGTCGGCACCATCGCGCGCATCGCGGCCAGTCCAATTTTGTCAAATATTGCCGACAGGACCGGTCAGCGACGATGGTCGATCCTGATCTATTCGATAATGGGTGCCGGGTTCATCTCGCTGTTTTTCCTGCCAGGCGGTATCCTCATCGCAAGTATCGCGATGGTTGGCTATATGGTGATCAAGGCCCCGATCCTGCCACTCAGCGATGCATATGCTCTCGATACAGCGCGCAACACCGGAGCAGATTATGCCCGCATGCGGCTCTGGGGATCGGTTGGCTTTGTTCTTGCCAATCTAGCGGGAGGAAGTCTTGCAGCCCAATCGACTTCATGGCTTATCGTCTGCCTGACAATCGCAGCGTCCTTCGCAACCGGCCTCGTCGTCATGTCATTGCCGAAACAGCAACGGGAACACGCCGATACAGTCAATGACCATCAGCTAAGGGTGACACCCTTCCGGAGTTTCTGGTTCTGGCCCGTGCTTGCAGTTCTGGGGCTCTTCCAGGCGACACATGCTGCCTTCTACGGGTTTGGCACGATCTACTGGCAATCGATCGATGTACCGAAGTTTGCCATCGGCGCGCTCTGGGCCATTGGTGTTGTGGCGGAGATCGCACTTTTCACCATAGCCGGGAAATTGTCGCTGCGTTTCGATCCGCCGGTTTTTCTCGTTGTTGCAGGTATTGCTTCGGTCATCCGCTGGGGACTGGTTCCGTTCGCCGATACGCTGCTGTTCATGGGAATGCTTCAGTTGTTGCACGGACTGACCTTTGGAGCCGCTCACCTTGGGGCCGTCGCGATTCTGGCAAAAGTCGTGCCTGCCCGTTGGTCCGGAACGGGGCAGGGCCTGTTCACAGCGTCAATCGGTATTCAGATGGCCGCCGGGATTGCAGTCTCAGGCGCACTTTTTGAAGACAATCCGCATGCACCGTTTTACCTGATGGCTGTGGTCGCCGCCGTTGGAACTGTTCTGGTTCTTTTGCTGACGCCCCTGATCCGCGAGAAAACAAGGCTCGCGGAAGCGGGATAGACTGGTCAACCCCAGAGCGCAGGCTCGGGTGGATAAAGCGTACTGTCGTCAAATCTCAAGCCCGGAATGCGGTCTTGCGACAACAAAAGAGGGCCGTCCAGGTCGACGTAATCGGCGTTTTGAGCGATCAGCACGGCAGGCGCCATCGCAAGCGATGTGCCAAGCATGCAACCTGTCATGACCTTGAAGTCCGCTGCGCGCGCTTCGGTGAGCAGCTTCAAGGCTTCCGTCAGGCCACCTGCCTTGTCGAGCTTGATGTTGACTGCGTCGTATTTTTCCCGGAGACCGTCCAGTCCTTTGCCGGGGGATAGGCTTTCATCTGCACAAATCGCCACAGGTGGCGTCAGCGAGGCCAGCAGGTCGTCATTGCCGGCCGGAAGAGGTTGCTCGATGAGCTGAACACCGGCCGCCGCACAAGCCGCCATGTTCGCTTCAAAACAGCTCTCATCCCAGGCCTCGTTGGCATCAACGATGAGGGTGCTACCCGGAGCGGCTTCCCGAACCGCCAGAATACGTGCGTCGTCCCCCGGACCGGCCAACTTGACCTTCAACAGAGGGCGGTGTGCTGCAGCCGAGGTTTTTTCAGCCATTGCCTCAGGCGTGTCGACACTGATGGTGAAGGCGGTCGTGACGGGATGCAGTGCGCCGAGGCCTGCCAATTCGGCGGCTGATTGACCCGAGCGTTTGGCGTCGAGATCCCAGAGAGCGCAATCGACCGCATTGCGGGCGGCTCCCGCTGGCATGGCGTTCTGAAGAGCGGTCCTGGAAAGACCTGTCTTCAAAAGCGGAGAAATTTCCTCGATCTGGGTTTGAACCGTCTCAAGCGACTCGCCGTAACGTGGATAAGGGACACATTCACCGCGTCCTGATGCTCCGTCTTCCTCAATGGTCACGACGACGACTTGCGCGTGCGTTCTCGTGCCTCGGGAGATCGTGAAACCACCGGCAATTTCATAGCTCTGCGCTGCTACGCTGATAATCCGATTCATGGTGCACCGAATTCTGCGGAGACCTTGTCGACAATCGCTTCCATGCCATACCGGACAGGGTCGGTGGCCGGAAGACCGTGCTTTTCACCCACCTTGGCAAGAAAAGCCAGAGCCTCGTCATCTTCAAGAGCTGCCGTGTTGACCGCGATGCCGATACACTGGATCGCCGGATTGGTCAGCCGGCCCAGCTGGATGGTCGTCTCGATGACCTGCTCGATGGTCGGAAGCGGTGTCTCGACACCGCGCATCTTTGTGCGGGTCGGCTCGTGACAAACAATGAACCCGTCCGGTTGGGATCCATGGAGAAGACCCAGCGTCACACCAGCAAAGGAAGGATGGAACAGGGAGCCCTGACCTTCAACGATCTGCCAGTGATCTTCTTCCGTTTCGGGAGAAAGCCATTCGGCCGCACCGGAGATGAAGTCGGCCACGACTGCATCAAGAGAGATGCCCCGGCCCGATATGAAAATGCCGGTCTGTCCGGTTGCGCAGAAGGAACTCTTGTAACCGCGCTCGGACATGGCCCGGTCCATTGCCAGTGCAGTGTATTTCTTGCCGACAGAACAGTCGGTCCCCACGGCGAGGATCCTTTTCCCCGAACGTTTGGTGCCTTTGCCGGTTGCAAACGTCATGGAGTTGTGACGAACGTCGTGGAGCTGGGCATTGTTGCGGTCTGCCGCTTCGCGGATCTCGGAAATGTCTCCGAGGCGGACATGCAGGCCGGACGCAATGTCCAGCCCCGAATCAAGTGCTTCGACAATCGACGCGATCCAGTGATCGGGAAGTCGCCCGCCTGCGTTCACAGCTCCGATCACAAGTGTCTTTGCGCCGGCGCTTGCGCCTTCACTTATCGACATGTCTGAAAGGCCTGTATCGGCGGCACAACCTGGCAGACGAATCTGGCCAATACACCAGTCTTTGCGCCAATCTACGATGCCAACCGCTGTTTTGGCCGCCAGGGCATCTGGAACGTCACCGAGGAACAAAAGATAGGGACGGGCTATTTCCATGGACAAAGCTTTCAAGTGGCTGCTGGACGTTAAAGTTCTCCATCAGGTATACGGGGGATATCGAACCAGCGGCAAGAGGGCAGCCATCCGGAATGGCATTCTTGGAAAAAAACATCGAGCCGGAGATGAGTCTGGAGGCGGACGGGCCGGATCATCAGTACCTGGCGCTCTCGGGCGACTGGACGGTGAGCACAATCGGCAACGCCGAATCCGGCCTTGACCGGCTCGAAGTTGCCAAGGACCGGCTGACCTGCATCGACGTCTCGAAGATCGAGCATCTTGATACCAGTGGAGCCTGGCTGATCCACAGGACGCGTGGGCGACTGGAATTTGCGGGACGCAAGGTCGGACTGACAGGGGTTACGCCCATAAGGCAGATGCTCTTCGATGAAATCGATCGGCACCATCCACCCAGATACAAACCGGATCGCGGCGGCTTCACGATTGTCGGTTTCCTGGAAGCGACCGGGCGACAGATGGTCGACGCCTACAAAGACGGCCTCGCGATGCTGCACATCCTGGGGTCTCTCGGGCTGGTTACTTCGACCGTGTTGTTCAATCCCGGACGACTGCGCAGTATCTCCATTGCGGTCCAGTTCGATCGAAGCTGCATCGGTGCGGTGCCTATCGTCGCCCTGATGAGTTTTCTGATCGGTGCGATCATTTCCCAGCAGGGCGGGTTCTATCTCAAACAGTTCGGCGTGGATATTTACGTCGTCGATCTGGCCGGTATCCTTATCCTTCGCGAGATCGGCGTCATCCTGACCGCGATCATGGTGGCCGGCCGATCCGGATCGGCGTTCACGGCCGAACTTGGCGCCATGCGCATGCAGGAAGAGGTGGATGCACTGCACGTTATCGGGCTGAGTGTCACGGAAGTCCTGGTTCTGCCACGCATTCTGGCGCTCATGATCGCCTTGCCCATCCTGACATTCATTGCAGATATGGCAGCCTTGTTCGGTTCAGGCCTTGTCACCTGGGTCTATCTGGATATTCCACCGGCCGCTTTCCTCACCCAGCTGCAGGTGGCAATCACGAATGGAACGCTTGCCGTGGGCATCGTGAAGGCCCCCTTCATGGCCTTGATTATCGGTCTCATAGCCTGCGTTGAAGGGTTGAAAGTCGGTGGGTCTTCCGAATCGCTCGGTCGTCACACGACAATGTCCGTGGTGAAAGCCATTTTTCTTGTTATCGTCGTCGACGGCTTTTTTGCCGTGTTCTTCGCCGCCATCGGAATTTGATTGAATTCATGACAGTGACAGATTCCGCAGAACGAGAGACAGACCTGGTGTCCACCGCAGAAGGTGCAGAGAATGTCCTGTCCGCTCGTGGTGTAACCGTCGGCTTCGGCAGCAAGATTGTTCTGCAAAACCTCGATCTCGATGTTCGCCGGGGTGAAGTGCTTGGTTTTGTCGGTGGCTCCGGCATGGGAAAATCGGTTCTGATGAGGACCATCCTCGGCCTCACTCCGAAACGGGCGGGAACCATATCTGTTTTTGGACATGACCTTTCCACGGCGAGTGAGAAGGAACGGCTGACCATCGAGCGGCGTTGGGGAGTGCTTTTTCAGCAGGGTGCGCTTTTTTCTTCGCTTTCCGTCAAGCAAAACATCCAGGTTCCGATGCGCGAGCACCTCAATCTGTCGCCGCAACTGATGGATGAACTTGCGACGCTGAAACTTGAGCTGGTCGGTCTGCCTCAGGATTCGGCCGACAAGTTACCCTCCGAGTTGTCCGGCGGCATGATCAAAAGAGCGAGCCTTGCACGTGCGCTTGCACTTGATCCGGATTTGGTGTTTCTGGACGAGCCGACTTCCGGACTGGATCCGATTGGAGCGGCAGCCTTCGATTCGCTGATCGAAAACTTGAGTTCAACTCTCGGACTGACCGTCTACATGGTCACGCATGATCTCGATAGCCTGCATTCTATTTGCGATCGCATTGCAGTTCTTGGGAATAAACGCGTTCTGGCTATCGGAACACTGGACGATATGATGAAAAATGATGATCCCTGGATTAAGGAGTATTTCAGGGGTGAACGGGCGTTGCGCCGAGTATAGGTTGGACTGAATGGAAACCCGCGCGAATTACATTCTGATCGGTTCCTTCATGGTTGCCATTCTGGTTGCCGCGTTCGGGTTCGTCTACTGGAAGGCCGCAACAGCTGAATCGCGTCAGAACGTGGAACTCATGGTCATCTATCCGGGACCGGTCACAGGCCTTCCGGTTGGAGGGCAGGTTCTCTTCAACGGTATCAAGGTGGGGGACGTCAAGTCGCTCGATTTTGCCCCGGACGATCCGACCAAGGTTGTGGCAACAGTCGGCATCAAGCCGACCACGCCGATACGTGAAGACACCAAGGCAACACTGAATTTCACAGGCCTGACAGGTATCGCCTATGTCGATCTGTCAGGAGGAACGTCCTCGTCACCGCTGCTTCTGGGCAAGGATGACGGCAAAGTACCCGTTCTTTATGCCGAAAGGTCCTTTTTCGACGATATTGTCGATGGCGCGCGCGACGTGTTGAAGCGCGCCGACACGACCATGAAGACCATCGAGGACATTCTTGTCGAGAACAAGCCGCTCATCAATGACACGGTCAAGAACGTAGAAACGTTTTCGGCTGCGCTTGCCGCGAATTCCGACGGCGTGAAGGATTTCATGGCAAGCATCGGCCAGGCATCCGATGCATTTTCAAGCCTTTCCGGGCGTCTTGAGAAACTCGTCGACCAGGGCGAGCGCCTGCTGGCAGCGGTGCCTTCGGACAAGGTGACCGCCATAGTCGATGATCTGACCAAGTTCTCCGACAGCCTGGGCAAGGCGAGTGGCGACATCGATCTCCTCATGTCTGACGCACAAAGCGCTGCGAAGGAGCTGGAAACATTTACCAAAAAGATGAATGACGGCCTCGACAACGTTCAGAAGATCGTTCAGGCGGTCAAGCCGGAAGACGTCGAGAAGGTGATGACGGGTGCCGCGGCACTTGGCGATGTGCTGGAGACGCGGAGCAACGACATCAGCAAGCTGATCACATCGACCAGCGAGACCATGCAGAACGTCAACAAGGTTGTTGCGGTTGTTCAGCAGCGTGAAGGTGCCATTTCCGAGATTCTGGAAGGTGGACGGGACGTTGTGCTGAAAGTCGACGCGATCGTTTCGCGCGGCGTTGAAATCGCCGCGGCCATCGATCCGCTGCAGATCGAGCAGGTTGTCGCATCGGTCAATACCTTCACCACAGGCATGAATGTCTCCTTGCTTCGGGTCGACGAGGTGCTGGCGAGTGTTGATCCCCAGAAGGTCGGCAATGCGGTCGATGGTGTTGCCAGCGTGATCGATAATTTCAACAATCAGCAGAGCCAGATCAACGAGATCATCGCGTCTACCAAATCGACCGTCCAGAATTTCGAGGCCGTGTCTGCCACGGTTCGCGATCAGGATGACCGGATTGCGGCCTTGATCACCGATGTGCAGGCTGCAGCTGAACGTTTTGCCGAAACGCTGCAAAGCGCGGACACGCTCCTGAAGGCGGTGGATCCCGAGAAAGTTGCAAATATCGTCGGGTCGGTCGAAACCACTGCCTCCGAACTAGCAAGTCAGCAGAACGGCATTCCTTCCATTCTACAAAGTGCCCAGAAGGCGGCTGACAATGTTCAGCAGATGACAGCCGATCTTTCCAAGCGCACGCCGGATGTCGACCAGATCATTACCGATGCCAAGCAGATGACCGCAACGTTGAACGCGACCTCTGTCAGGGTCGAGAGCCTGGTGGAAAAAGTTTCCACGATGGTCGACGGCGATGGCGAGGGCTTGATCAAGGAAGCAACGCTTGCGGCACAGGCCATCCGGAAGATCGCGGTTGCCTTCGAGAGCCGTGCAGACTCCATTGCAGGTGGCCTTTCCAAGTTCGCGACACAGGGGTCGAGCGATTTCACTGCAGCTTTGGGACAGGTCAACCGGACGCTGGTTGCCATCCAGCGGGCAGCAGAAAGCTTTGAGCGCAGTCCGAACAGGGTCATCTTCGGGGGCGAGGACGTTCCGACCTATACAGGTGGGCGGCGGCGATGAACAAGAAGAACAACAAGGGCAGGGGCTCATGACGAAGCCAAAGACCAACATGACCCGCCGGGGTGTTCTGGGTGTTCTCGGCCTTGGTGCGCTGACGGCCGGCTGCACAAGCACAGCGCCGTCTGCCTTTTACAGCCTGACCTCTGCAGACGTCGACGGACTTCAGGGCAGGTCCAGCCGTGTCCAGGTTCTGGTGGCCCCGCCGCGCGCCCTCAAGGCACTGGATACGAGCTATATTGCCGTCGTCGACAAGGGCCCCATCTACAGCTACTACCCGAAGTCTGCCTGGGCGGACACGCTTCCGAATGTCGTGCAGCTCAAGCTCATGGAAACGCTGCAGAATACCGGGCGTTTGCGCGGCGTCGGCCTTCCCGGAGACGGCCTTTTGATCGATTACCAGCTGCAGACCGAGATCCGGGCGTTCGAGCTTCAGGTTGCCGGGAACCGGGGTGTGGTGGAAATTTCCGCGCGCGTCGTCAACGACCGCAATGGCCGGACTGTGTCGACCAAGGTCTTCCGCGCTGAAACGCCTGCCGGCAGTTCATCCGTCGACAAGGCCGTCGAGGCCATGAACACCTCCGCCGACCGCGTCTTTGCCGAAATGGCCGCCTGGACGCTGAAGAACGTTTGAGTTGAAACGCTCGTTAACTCGAAGACTCTTTTTCATACAGTTCGATTAGCCTCTGAAAGGTGCGTTGACTAGCAACTGCATCCTAGAAGTGTAGTGGCGTTGAAATTCGTTCGTTGATAGTCTGTTGATTATGTTGGCGTCTTCCACCCACAGTAACCATTGATCACCAACTTGAATCGAATTTCTTCAAGCAGTCTTTGTAGACTTCAGAATGAAGCTGTACTCGCCACGAGTTTCGTCCTCGGCTGAAAATATGCCAACAAACCCCTGTTGCAGTTCTGGCGCCGTCTGCACTTTAAATCCAGCAATCTTTACATATGAAATGGCAATTTTTGCCAACGTATCGATTGGAGACACACCCGCCTCAACATAGTTTTGGAGATTACGAAGCGCGTCATCATGAAACGGATTAGGATCTGTTACCTTCACCTTTGCTCCTTTTGGGGATATCATGGGTTTTCACAACTATTGATACTACAATTACGCCCGATTAAGTTTCCATGATTGAAGTTTTGAAATCTGACATGCGACCTGATGCACTTGAACTTCCATCCAGTCAGATGCCTCAACTCGCCACATTCAAGGTCGTGAATAAAAGTGTTGAGCGCATATTGTGCTTCAATTTTTGAAGATGAAATCACCAACGGCAACACAAATTTAGCTGGCAATCAGGCTATGAACAAACAGTGCCTGCCATAAGATGCTGAAGCCGTTGCGTCAATGAAATCTACAATCAGAAGATACACACCTTTAACTTGTGCTCTTGTCAAAGATTGATAATTGTATGAGCGAGATAATGATCGATTCGAGCGAAAAGAATAAAAATCAATTGTAATTACAGCTAGATGTTTGTGGGTGCAATGTGCAGTTTTTTCGCTGCAGTTGCAATCATCGCGTTTATTGGCTCGCGTCAATTGTTTCAAACTTGATGGACGTTCAATGATGGAAATCAATACCTGTCACAGACGCAAACTGCACTTTGTGCACAATCCCAAAGCTGCAGGCATGAGTTTTCGAAAGTGGCTTGGATTGGACAACGGCGTGAATCACGGATTCCCAACAAGCAACACTCCTGTCGAAATCTGGAACGCTTACACAACGATCGTAGTGGTTAGAGATCCTATTGAACGCGCACTTTCGGGGTATAGGCACTTAACAGGAGAAGACTATACAGGCGCCTTCCGAAGGTTGTATCCAGACTTGCCATCCTGGGATCCTCTAACCTTCTTTTCGCGAATGTTTAACGAGCAAATTTTTGTTGTTGGTCCGCAGTTCAAATATGCAATGCATTTACATTCGAACAAGGCTCCTGATTTTTTGCTCAAATTTGAAAATCTTGACACTAGTGAATTAGCCAATCGTCTGAAAATTCAAGAACCCTTCCCAAAGGAGAATGTGACGAAGTCTCGGTTTCAAGTTCCTGTCTCTGAAGATCTATATCTAGCTCTAATTCAACACTACCGTGTCGATTATTTGCTTTATAACTACAGACCTAAGCCATACGATAACTTCATGCGTGAGCAAGAAGTGTTAGCAGAAGCAAGTTGATGCATTGCGAGTTTTCCACTTGTTGTGAGTAGCGGCGTCAACTCTGGAATTCGCTCCTTATGAGTCACTGGTAGATTTCGAACACTTCTTGCAAGTCACCCGCCGCTTGTGTCCGTAACAGACGTTTCCGCGGCTTTGACAGCGACACGCGTAGTTGCCGTTTTCGTGCTCGAAGTCTTCCTGCCTTTCACGCCGCGTTTGTTGCCGTTGCCTGTCATGATGAAATTGCTGCCTCCGCTGTGATCGCGCCCTTCGATGTAGGAAATCCAGGTACCGGACGTTGCCTTCTCGCACCGCTGCCGGATTGATGCCAACTCTTCTTCGGTCATTGCATCCTCGTCGTCAAAACCGCGTTTCATTGAGACTTCCAATCTACCCGTGGGATTGCCAGCAGAAAGATACAAGCAAATTCAGATCAACATCAGGGACAGCGCCGGGACAGCAATCAGAAGTGCCAGACGCAGGATGTCGGCTGCCCAGAAGGGCAGGACACCGGCAAAGATGGTCCGGAGCGGCACGTCGGTGAGGACGGAGCGGAGAACAAAGACGTTGAGGCCGATAGGCGGTGAGATCAGGCTGATCTCGGTCACGACGACGACGACAATACCGAACCAGATCAGCACCATTTCCGGATCGCTCAGGATGCCGGTACCGAAATCCAGCGAGGTCACCAGCGGAAAGAAGACCGGGACGGTCAACAGGATCATCGACAGGCTCTCCAGCACCGCGCCGAGCACGATGTAGATCAGCACCAGTATGAGCATCACCACATAGGCGTTGACGTCCAGCGATTGGACAAAATTCAGCAGGGCGTCAGGGACACCCGCATAGCTGATGAAATTGGAGAAGACTTCCGCCCCGATGATGATGGCAAAGATCATCGCCGTGGTCCGCGCGCAGTTGAGCGCCGCGGTGAAGAGTTTCTCGAAGGTGAGACCACCTGACAGGAAAGCGATGATCAGCGCCGTCGCAGCGCCGATGGCCGCTGCTTCGGTGGGCGTGAAAAACCCGCCATAGATGCCGACCATGATCACGGCGAAGAGTCCGAGTACGGCAAGCACCCCCCAGATGTCCTTGCGGTCCAGCGCGATGTCCTCATGCTCGGACGGTGCGAGTCCTGGCCTCAGGAGAACAGTCACATAAACAGCGGCGAGGTAGAAGAGAACGCCAAGAAGACCCGGAATGATCCCGGCAATAAAGAGTTTGCCGATGTCGGCTTCTGTCAGCAGACCGTAGATGATCAGGATCACGCTCGGCGGGATCAGAATACCGAGCGTTCCTCCGGCGGCAATAGAGCCGGTTGCGAGACTGTCGGCATAGCCTGCCTTGCGCATCGAGGGCATGGCGACCTTGGACATGGTCGCGGCTGTTGCAAGCGAAGAACCACACACAGCGGAAAAGCCGCCACATGCGACGATGGAAGCCATCGCAAGACCGCCGCGCATGCGGTGCAGCAGGCTGTGCGCTGTGCTGAACAGGGACTGGCTGACACCCGAAATGGTCAGGAGATTGCCCATGAGGATGAAAAGCGGGATCACCGACAACGTGTAGGACAATCCCGTGTCGAATGCGGCGTTGCCGAGAAGATTGAGGGCCGCGTTCCAGTTGCGCAGGGCGGCGAACCCGGCGGTCCCGACAATGATCATCGCTACGGCGATCGGGACGCGCAGCAAAACGAGGCCGAAAAGGGCAATAAATCCAATCAGAGCTTCAAGCACGTATCAGGCCTTTTCACGCAAACGCCGGAGCGTCCAGAAGATGGCTACGACTGCGGATATGGCAAAGGACGCAGTTCCGAGCCAGCCGATCAGGTAAAGCGGGATTTCGAGCGAGTCCGTCACCTGCTCCCGGCGCTGCAGCTTCTCGGCATGTTCGGAGAGTTCCAGGGCAACGATTGCAAAAACGGCCACGGTCGCCACACCGGCACAGACCGCACCCAGATACTTCAAGGCCTTGCTTTTGAGGCCGTCCAGCAACTCCACCTCGATGTGTTCACCGGCTGCCGTTGTCAGCGGAAGGGCGAGAAAAATCAGTGAAGCCAGCAACAGCTGCGTCAATTCGTATGCACCGTTCACGGGACTGTTGAACAGGTAGCGGGCGACCACATCCAAACAGGTGAGACCGATCATGGCCGCAAGCACAAGCAGACAGGCAAAACCGAGCAGGAAGGTCGCTCCGCGCCGGAGACTTTCGAAACGGCGCGGAGCTGTATTGTCAGGTCCTGACGGTGTCATCAGTTGCTGATACCTGTCTGGTCGCGCATATCGGCTAGCGCGGCAACACCGTCAAATCCTGTTTCCTCCACGGCATCGGCCCAGGCGGCTTCGTGTTTGGCTGCCAATTCCCTGATCTTGTCCAGAACCGGTGCAGGAGCGTCATAGACCTCAATTTCCTTGTCGGAGATGTAGTCTGCGCCCCGCGCATCGGAACCATCCCAGACACTTCCGGCAAGCTCGGCGAGCGCTGCACCGGATACCTTTTCAATTGCCGCCTTGTCTGCGTCCGACAGGCCGTCCCAGATATCCTCGTTCATCACCATGAACCAGGACGTGTTGTAGATACCACCGGGAACCTTCATCGAAGACTTGATGTAGTCCGTGAGCTTGAAGGCCTGAAGGGCTTCGACCGGGAAGGTCACTCCGTCGATCACACCTCTGGAGAGCTTTTCGTAGACTTCACCCGGTCCCATGAACTGGGTGGTTATGCCGAGGTCCTGCGACAGGTCGGCGATGTAGCCGCCCGGGGTCCTGATCTTCAGGCCGGAGAAATCCCCGGGGGTTTCGATCTTGCGCTGGTTGTTGTGGAACATGCCCGGGCCGTGGATCCAGAGACCCAGCAATTTGGTGCCCTGATGTTCGTCCTGCGCGTCGAGTTTTCCCGCATAGACATCCCAGTAGGCCTTCGAGCCCTCGGTTGCCGTGTCGGCGATGAAGGAGAACTGGCCGATGCGGGATCGCAGGAAACGGTCATCGCGCGTGAAGGAGTGCAGGCCGTAAGTGATATCGGCAACGCCATCGGCGGCAAGATCGTAATGCGCCGGAGGCGGTCCGAGCGGCTTTGGCAGGATGCGGACAGTTACGCGACCGTCGGTCGCTTCTGCAACCTGTTCCGCCCAGGGCTGCATGACGCCGGTGACGATCGGATGCTTCGGCGGCAGCCAGGAAGACAGCACCAGTTCATCTGCAACTGCACCTGAAAATGCACCGGACAGGGCCGTTGCCGTCAGGCCGGCCAGAATCGAAAGACACTTGATGGATTTCACAGTTTTCTCCTCCCGTTTGCCGACTGAACGCCGATCGCTTGCTGATCTGAAGCGATTTCAGACCGCGCAACACGAAAATAGTTGCAAATGAAACTAAGTCAATCGTAAAATCATTCCACCACTGTTTAAATCGACCGAGAACCAATGACTGACGCAGAAGAAACGGAAACCGAAACCATCTTGCGCACGCGAAAAACCGCCGGGAGTCCGGAGGAGGCGGGCACCGTTTTCGAACTGGAAAAATTCTTCCCCTACCTGGTGCGCGTTTTTTACAACGATGTCACAAGTGCCCTGTCAGCGGTTTATCAGCGCGACTATGGAATGATGCCGGCAGAATGGCGGACGATGGCAATCCTGGGCTCAGCATCCGGTGGCCTTCAGGCTACTGAAATTGTTTCGCGGTCCTCGATGGACAAGGTTGTCGTGAGCCGGGCCGTGAAGCGCATGAAAGAACGCGGCTACCTTATCCGCGAGACACATTCGGAGGACGGAAGAAGCTTTTTGCTGCAACTGTCGAGCGAGGGCAGGGCAGTCTACCAAGATCTTGCCCCGAAACTGCTGGATGTTGAACGCAGGATGCTGCAGGGCCTTTCGGATGCCGAGATTGCCGACTTTCTGACCGTCGCTCAGCGTATCCGGGACAATCTGGCGGTAGAGGCAGGGGCTGAAAACTGATCCCGGATCTTTGGATTCAAAGACAATCTATCGGGTAAGGACATTCAGCTTCTGACTGTGGCGGGCGGCCAAGGAAGTAACTGCTGACGGTCGTTCCCCACCCGTGAATTCCCGTCATTCCTGCAAGAGCAGGGTTTCATTGTCTTCGGACAGATGGTGTACCTGGACCCTGAATTTTGATGCGTTGCGACAGGGCCAATAATTGCGCTGGAAGATCAATCGTCAGCTCGCACGAACCCAAATTTACCGGACATGCAAAAGTGATGACTGCGAATGGCGCCGTATGCTCTTCGTTACCAGGGTGGGGTTTCAAGCCGGACAAAAAAAGGCGGCCATCGGCCGCCTTCTTCGATTCATGTGAGGGATATCCTAGTCGAGGCGACCACTAGCATGGGCCAGCATCGTATAGACCTTACCCGTGTCTGATGTGAGGTAGGTCTGGCCGAGCATGTTGTCCCGGTCGTTGCGTGACACCTGGGCCAGCAACTGTTCGAAGTCGGCAACATACCGTTCTACAGCTGTCCGGAATTCCGGATCCCTGGAATACTTCTGACGGATTTCGTCAAAGGTCTGCTGTCCCTGAAGCGTGTACAGGCGGCGGGTGAAGACATGCCGTTCGCCGTTCCGGTACCGGTTCCACAGATCGATGAATGTCTCGTGATCGATCGCACGTGCAATGTCGACCGACAGGGAATTGAGACTTTCAACTGTCTGCAGCGGGGTCCGTCCGACGCTGGTGTCGGCGCTTGCTTCGTCATCGTCGCGCGACGCGCGGCGAAGCAGATCCGCAACCCAGCCCTTGCCACCGGGATTTCCGCCTTGCGGCTGTGCGGTCTCCTGTCGCCGGGTTTCTGTTGGCCGGTTCTGCTGTGCGGGCCGCTGGTCACCGGCAGATGACGCAGGTTGCTGAACAGGTGCGGCAGGCGCATAACTTGCCGACGCGGCAGATTGCGGAGCAGGGGTTGCGCTGGCGACGGACTGCGTCTGAGGTCGCGAAATGTCCAGGGTGTTGGATTGCTTGGCAACAATCTCGGACAGTTCGGTCAGGGCTCGGATCTGCTCGTTCACCACCTTGCGCAACGCCGCGGAAGATTCTTCCGCTTCTTCAGGCAGATTGAGAACACCGAGTTTCAGCTCGTTGCGCGTTGCTTCCAACTCGCGGTGCACGTCACGGGCAACATCGCGCATGCGGCCGGCCGCGTCATTGAACCGATCGGAGGCGTCACTGACCGTACGGGTCATTTCCGAAATGATGTCGTCCTGTGCGGAGCGAATGGCATCACGAGCCTTCTGACCCTCCATGCCTGCTGTCAGGCGCATGGATTCGAATTGCTCGGCAACCTGGTTGGAGGCCGCTTCCGCCGCTGCTCCCAGCATATTCGCTGCTTCACGTGCCCGGTCATCGGCCGATTCCAGCGTGTCGGACAGTGTCTGGGTAAACGAGCGCATCAGCGTGTCGACCGCTTCGGTTTTCGACAGCAGCGTATCGGCAACTTCCTCGATCGCGGTTCGGCGTTCTGCAACGCGGCCTTCGACCGACTGGTTGGTGTCTTCCAGATGACGCGCCGCGCGTGTCAGTTCTTCGGACTGATCGCCGAAGCGTTTCGTCAGGTTCTGGATATCCGCCAGTGTTGTCTGGGTAACGTCACGCAGGTTGGATACCTGCTCGTCGATGAGTGTTGTGGTCTGGGTGGTCTCCTGAACCGCCCGGTCGACAGCGGAGCGGAATTCTCCGGCGCGGCGGGCGAGGTTCCCCTCCACCTCGTTGAGATTTTCCCCTGCAGCCGTGACGATGCTCTGAAGATTGGCGTTCGACGTCTCTACCTTGTTGAGGATTTCCGTAACGTCGGCTTCAAGGCGGTTCTTCGTGTCACTGAGGAGCGACGCTGCCTGATCGCTGCGCTCGCTGATGCTGGCAATGATACGGTCGCCAGCCTCAACAAGTGTGCGTGTCGCATCCAGTCCGGTATGTGCAAACGTGTCGGTGACATCCCGGCCCTTGACCGTGATTGCATCGAGGATTGCCCCATGAACTTCGGAGAGGCGACCTGTGAGATCGTTGGCGCGGGTTTCGATGGCATTGATCAATTCGTTGCCGTCTGTTCCGACAATGCGTGCAAGCTCTCCTGAGCTTTCGCCGAATGCCTGGTTCAGAGCCGTTGCCTTTTCAAGCAGTTCGTTGGCGACATCGTTGCCACGTCCCACCAGAAGGTCGGCCGCTTCGGAGACCGCGCTGTTGACCCTGGCACGCACGATGCCGGCCTCGCTCGACATCTGGCCGCGGATTTCTTCCAGTGTGTTGGTCAGTGTGATGCGTGCCTGCTCGCTTTCTGCGGACAGGTTGCCGGAAATCTCGGCAATGAGGCCGGAGAGATTTGTGCGAACCTTTTCGCTTTCGCCGGTGAGCGAGCCTGTGAAATCGGCAAGCGTGCCTGCATAAAGTGTACGGGCTTTCTCGCTTTCAGCGGCCATGGCGCGCGCTGCATCGTTGACGGCGGAAAGAACCAGTTCGCGGATCTTCGCGCTTTCGCCGGACATGGCCCCGGTTGCCTGATGCATTGCCGTGCTAACCGTGTCGGCAGCTTTCTGGCTCTCGCCAACGAGCACACCACGGGCTTCACCGACGGAACCAAGAACGATCTGGCGCATGCGATCGCCTTCGCCGGACAGTTTTTCCGTGGCCTGATTAAGCGCGCTGTCGACGATGTCGACGGTCTTGGTGCGTTCGTCGGACAGGGATTGTACGGCTGCAGTGGTTGCTTCCTGGACCACGTCGCGAAGGCGTGTGCTCTCAGTTGAAAGCGTAGCGCCGGCCTCGGCAATCACCGTCGTCAGGATATCGCGTGCGCGCTCGCTCTCGCCCGTCAATGTGCCGGAGATGCTCTCCAAACGCTCATTGAGGAGGGTTTCGAGCTGTGTTGCACGGCTGTCGAGCGTTTCGGCAACTTCAAAGACCTTTGCACCGAGGGAAACGTTGATCTCCGCAATGCGCTCCGACAGGGATTCCGTCAGTTGTTCGCTTTGCTTGCCGAGAACGTCGCCTGCTTCAGACAGGCGGTTGTCGAGAGCGGTCGTCATTTCCTCCTGGCCATCGACAAAGGCCTTGGCGATTTCCTTCGTCCGGGAAATCAGGGTCTCGGAAATCTGTCGCGCACGGGCATCGAGTGTCTCGTCGATCCGGTCCGTTCCGCTTGTCATGGATGTGGAAAGGAGTTCCGCCTTTTCCGCCATGGAAGCAGCGGCACCATCAACGCGTTCGGACAGTGTCTCACCGATTTCGGCTGCGCGGTCCGCAAGCGTGTTGCCCGCTGTCTCGATCCGCTGACCAAGCTGCAGGGTGATTGCGTCCGAGCGATCCGCCAGCACATCCGTGATGTTGCGGGTCTTTTCCTCAAGCGCATCGCTGATGCCGGTGGTCCGGTTTTCGATGGCACTCGCGAGGATCTGCGTGCGCGCTTCAAGCGTAGCTTCGAAAGTGGCGGTGCGCTGGTCGAGTGTCAGATCCAGCGTGTTGATGTGGCCGCCGAGCGCGCCATCCATGGTGGAAATACGTTCGCTCAGGGAGCGGTCCATGGAGGACAGGCGATTTTCCAGGGCGGCATCCATCGTGGTGACGCGAGCACCGAGCGAGGCATCCATGGAGTTGAAACGGCTCTCCAGAGTCGTGTCCATGAAGGAAATCTTTTCGCCCAGCGACATGTCCATCGAAGTGAACCGCTGTTCCAGAGAAGCGTCCAGAGTGCTGATGCGATCCGTAAGCGTCGCATCCATGGACGTGAAGCGATGCTCAAGCGATGTGTCCATCGTGCTGATACGGTCGCTCAGGGTTGCATCAATCGCGCTGTAACGCTGGTCGAGCGACGCATCCATGGCTGCAACGCGATCACCGAGGGATGCATCAAGGGACGCAATGCGATTGCCGAGAGCAGCATCCATTGCCACTCCACGCTCGCCGATTGAGGCATCTATCGCAGCAGCCCGTTCAGTCAGGGTTGTGTCGATTGCCGCAAGGCGGTCACCAAGCGTGGATTCCATCGCTGCCGCATGGCCACCAAGCGAAGCATCCAGTTCCGCGGTGCGGTTTCCAAGCGTGGCGTCGACTGCAGAGAGCTTGTCGCTCAGTGAGGTTTCAATTGCGCCCACATGATTGTTGAGCGTTGCATCCAGGGTTGCTGCATGCCCGCCAATGGCGGCATCCACCGACGCAAGACGTTCGCTCAGCGATGCATCTATGGCTGCCGCGTGGCTGCCGAGAGATGCATCGAGATTTGCCGCGTGTCCGCCGATCGCCGCATCCAGTGATGTGGCGTGTCCACCGATCGTCGCGTCCATTGCCGCGATGCGGTTGCCGAGCGACGCATCCATCGTGTCGATGCGCGATGCGAAGGTGGTATCGAGGGTGGAAAGACGGGAATCCATCGCTTCGGACAAGAGAAGCGATTTCGTGTCGAAGGCATCGATAAGCTGCCCGCCACGATCTGTAACGATCGTTTCCAGTTCAGTAAGTCTGGAGGAAAGGCCCTCCTGAAGGGCACCACCGCGCACTTCCAGCGTATCGGAAATCTGGGCACTGACCTGATTGATATCGTGGGCGACGCGGTCTCCACGGCTGCCGATGAGTTCGGCGAGCTGCGTACCAGTATCTGCCAGGGTCTGGGTGAGCGAGCCGGTCTGTTCGCCAAGGCCGACGGCAAACTGATTGGAGACGCTTTCCAGAGTGTTGCGGAAACCGACGGTCTGCTGCTCGAGCATGGTCGCCATTTCGTTGCTGCGGGCAGTGAGGCGCTCGTCCAGCTCCGTTCCGTTGATGGAAATGGCGGTGTAGATGCGCTCGGAAATGTTGTCCAGTTTCTCGGCAAGTTCGCCGCCGCGCACCGAAATGGTCTGAGTGAGGGACCCGGCCGTCTCATCAAGCTTGGCTGCAATTTCACCGCCACGCAGGGAGAGGTCGACCACAATGCTTTCGCCGGTTCCACGCAGGATTTCGGCAACTTCAGTCGAACGGCTGGAGAGCGTCTCGACAATTTCCGCGCCTCGAATGGAGATCGTGTCGGTGACTGCTTGTCCGCGTTCGGAAATGCTCTCGGTGACCTGCTTGCCCGTTACCGCCAGAGACTCGTCCAGGCTGGTCACGCGGGTGTCGACTGTTGAAACGAGTTCCTCTGTCCGCGACGTGATCGTGTCGATCAGGCGACCTGATGTCAGGGAAAGGTTGGCGTTGATTTCTTCGCCGCGCGCCGTGATGACGTCGCCGACGGTGATCCCGGTGTTCTCAAGCGTCGTGCGGAATTCATCTGCCTTGCTGCTGAGTGTGGAAATGACCGATGTGCTGGAGGAAGACAGTGTCTCGTTGATTTCGCTTCCGCGAAGCTCCAGTGTGTCGACAAATGTGGTGGCGGTTTCGGCAAACCGTTCGTTGACCTGATTGCCGCGGTCGGAAAGTGTTTCCCACATGGTCGCGCCGGTCTCGGCAAGATTGTCCACGAGCTCGTGGCCGGTGAGGGACAGGCGGGAAACATAGTCTTCCGCACGTACGGTCAGGCTGTCGACGAGTTCGTTTCCGGAGGCATTGAGTGTCGCGCCGAGGGATTCAATCCGGCTGTCGACGGTCGATGTCAGTTCCTCGACACGACTGTTGACTGCTTCGATCATGCGATGGGAGGCCTGATCCACCGTCTCACCGAGTTCACCAGACGTGCTTGAAAGCTGCGAGGAGAACTTCTCGTGTGCCCCGGCAATTGTCTCACGAACCCTTTCGGCATTCATCACAATGGATTCACGCTGGCTGACGAGTTCCTCGATCAGACCGCGGATCTTGAGTTCATTATCATTATAGGAACGCTCGAGTGACGATACCTCGTTGTGAACGAGCACTTCCAGTTCACTGGCGCGAGCAATAGCGCGCTCGATGCCGTCTCCCATCGCGGCGACTTCCCGCCGGATGGCCTGGCCGACGCTGAGAATGGATTCCTTGGCCATGTCCTCGGGTTCGGCGAGACGCAGCGCCACTTCGGTCATGCCTCGGGCGACGATGCGCATTTCCTGCGCACGCCAGATCATCATTGCCATGACGAAAAAGAAGATGATCGGAACGAGAATACCGACAGCTGCCAGGATCATCTCCGGCGAGGAGAGCAGGGCCTGAGGATCGCCAAGGGAAGTGACCTTGTCGGAGAAGGCAGACATGAACAGGCTTATGCCGAGCGCCGCCCAAAGGGCGCTCAAGGCAAGTGCGCCCCAGAACGGAGCCGAAGACGGCCGGCGTTGCAGCGCATAAATCAGGTTGCCGATGCTGCGACGGTCATCGTTGGCTGCCGGGGGACGTCCGCCCCGACCGCGCCTGCGGGAGGCACGCTGTTCCTCGCGGGGAGGTTCGCTTTGCGTCGGCGGTTGAGGCTTGCGCTCCGGATCTGCTTCCGCAGCTGCGCTTGCTTCTGGTGCCGTTTCCTCGAAGTTAAAGGTTGCATCCGGGCCACCGAAATCGAGTTTCAGGGCTTCTTCAACTGCTGACAGTGCTGCTTCCGCCGGATCTTTAGCCTTTGTCGGATTTGCCATTTAAGATCGCCTCACGTCCGTACTCATTACACGCCGGTTTAACCCGACAGCCACCACATGCAGCTGTTTGCCGGGGTTGCCGAATGCGTCACCTTGCGGTTGCCGCTGGACTCACAGCACCACAAAACTTGTTTCCAAAGGAGGGCCGCCGCTGACCGACCGTCTTATTATTTCTAGACGGTACACTCCCCATCTTGCCGCATCAGCAACTGTAATGGCACAATCTCTCCTAACGAACAAGAAACGGCAATGGCGTGAATCACTTAGGGGGCGGTTTCAATGCCGAAATCGAAGACTTTTAACGCGGCGAAAAACAGTTCTGAAGGCGGTGATCCGGCTTCTCTCAAGATCGGCAATCTGACCGCGCCGCAAAAACGATGGCTGAAAAGAGGGCTTGGTCAGCCCGGTGGCAAGCTGCCTCTTTTTGATGAAAACGGACGCGGTATTCCAGTCAGGACAATCCGCGCCTGTGTCGATGCAGGCTGGGCAGAGCCTTGGTTTTCCAACCCAATCAAGCCCGATTGGCTGGTCTGCAAGCTGACACCTGCGGCGATTGATGTTTTGGCCGCAAGTCAAAATCGCAAAAAAAGTTAACGGCGAATCATGGTTTGGAATTCGATGCGGTTCCTCAAAATGGCGGAAAGGCAAGGTTTTTTTAAAATATGTTTTCAACGCCTCAATGAGGCGCGTTAACCAAAAATTCAATTTTTTGGGGACATCGGCCGGATCGGCGTGTGCGCGGGCCTGGTTTAACCGGGCGTTTGGGTGTTGGGCGCACTCTTAAGGGCAGTACAAGCCTGCGGCAGGGTGCCGACGGGCGAAAGTTGAGTAAGCGTGGAGCCCTCATATGGCCCCTTCATCGATGGCCCGTGTCAGCGGCCGTGCCGGTCCGCAAGCACCGATCGACTTGGTGCAACTGGCAACAAATACCCTTGGCAACAGGGATCTCGAAGTTCAGGTCCTTCATCTTTTCAAGTCGCAGTCCTGTTCGACGCTTGAACGGCTGGAGCAGGAGACAGACACGACGGTCAGGCTCGATCTCGTTCACACGTTGAAAGGGTCAGCCAGGGCTATTGGCGCCGGGCGGGTTGCCGATGTCTGCGAAAACCTGGAGGGACGATTGAGGCAAACGTCCGATGCTGCGACTGAAGGTCTGACGGCGGCCGTGGATGAAGCCAACAGCTACATCAGGGACCTGCTCACCGGCTGACCGTTTGTCACATTCCGGATAGATTGCCCGTTGAAAACGTCATGGTCCTTGACCTTTGCGATGGAAGCTTTATGTCGGTTCAGCTGAAACCCGTAATTCTAGGCTTGGACGCGACTGATGCCGAAAATCACATATGTTACTTTCGATGGAAACCAGACCGAAGTTGATGCCTCCGAAGGCACGACGGTAATGGAAAACGCCATCAAGAATATGGTTCAGGGCATCGAGGCCGAATGCGGCGGTGCCTGTGCCTGCGCTACCTGTCATGTCTATGTTGATGACGCGTGGGCGGAAAAGACAGGAACTGCCGAGCCAATGGAAGAGGATATGCTCGATTTCGCCTACGACGTGAAACCGACATCCCGTCTGTCGTGCCAGATCAAGGTTACGTCCGAGATGGACGGTCTGGTGGTTCACATTCCGGAGCGTCAAGCCTGACAGACTGTACTTCATGACGAACAAAACCGCCGAATTTCGGCGGTTTTTTTGTTTTGGACGATACGAAGGACAGTCCGCGTTCCCTTTGTGCATTTTATTGCGGCAAGTGAGGGTGCCGTTACTCTGCCGCCTGGGTGGACGGTTTGCGGAACCAGAAGTCGACTTCGCGGCCTTCCTCGGGACTGCCCGGGATGAGCGAGGCCAGGATGAGGCTTATGGCTGCCATTGCGGCCCCGGCGAGAAAGACGGCAGCCGGGGATATCAGCCAGATCAGGCCGAACAGGACAGGGATGAACACCGCTGCTATATGATTGATCGTGAAGGCGACGCCGGCTGTCGGCGCGATATCTCTCGGATCTGCAATCTTCTGAAAATAGGTCTTCATGGCGATCGCGACCGCGAAAAATGCGTGATCAATCACGTAAAGGCTTGCAGCAACCCAGGGGCTTGAAACGAAGGCATAGGCCACGAACACGCCAATAAGGCCGATATATTCAAATACCAGCGCCTTGCGTTCTCCGAAGCGGACGATCAACTGACCGATTTGCGGGGCGAGAACCATGCTGAAGACACCATTTATCAGGAAAAGGCCCGCGATCTCGTGAACGTCGTACCCAAAGCGCTCCACCATGAGAAAACCGGCGAAAACCATGAAGATCTGGCGGCGGGCACCCCCCATGAATGTCAACGCGTAGTAGAGCCAGTAGCGTTTTCGCAGGATGATCTTCTTGTGCTGAGGTATCCCCTCCCTGAAATGCGGGTAAGCCATGATCAGGAACGCAAGTACGACCAGGGTGAGCCCACCGGCAATCGCAAAAACCAGCGTGAAGGAAAGGTCAAACGTCTTCCATGCGAAGAAGATGAGCCCGTAGGCGATCAGCTGTGCGAAAGCTCCGACGGATATTATCTTGCCCATGCTGGCTGCAGCGGTTGCCTTTGGCAGCCACTGCAACGACAGCGACTGAGCCATGGTCTCGTAGTAATGGAAGCCGATCGACATGATCAGCGTCGTGACATAGAAGCCGAGCGCGGTGGGGAAATAGCCGGTCACCGCAACGCCTATGCCGAGTAGCAGCAAGGAGGCGTAGGCGAGCGTTTGCTCACGCATGACCAGAAGCAGATAAACGGCAAGAAAACTCAGGAATCCCGGAATTTCCCGGATCGATTGCTGGATGCCGATTTCCCGGCCGGTGAAATCGAGTTCCTGAACAGCAAAATTGTTCATGAGATTCCACCAGGCGGCAAACGACAGCTGCATGGCTCCTGCCATGATCATGAGCAGAACCGCGGGGGAGCGCCAGCCGGGCGCTTCATCGGGATGTGCGTTTTGAGTGAAATATGTCATTCGGTTGCCAAGGATGAGATATGCGACTGAAATTGCTGATTTGCTTCTAATCCCGAATTTGGCTTGCGTGTTAGCGCTGTTTTGTCATCAAATATCTCTGATGCGCCAAAAAATATCTATTCGCTGAACCTGAGAATGTGTCGGAGTGCCCGGCTTTTCAAACATTGATGTAAAGCTTCCTTTACAGTTCCGGCGGGCAGAGATATATGTAAAGTACGCTTTACAGTATTCGGAGGCCCGCTGCCGACATGAACCAGTTTGACAAATTGTCGTATCGTTATGTCGCAGAAACGATACTTGCGACGGCCCTGTTTGTTGCCACCAGTTATTGGGCCCGGGACTTTCTTGAAGAACAGAGGAGCCTTGCGTTTCATCTCCTGGTGTCATTTCTGGCGACTTCACCGTTAATTCTCGCGCTCTGGGCCCAGGTCAGGTACTTCCGAAGGGTCGACGAAAGAGAACGGCGCATATTTGCGTTGGCAGGAATAGTGACATTGCCTGTCGCGGTGCTTTTAGCCATTTTTCTAGCGAAGCTTGAACATGTGATCACTGTTGACCTGGATATTTACGGCTCGTTTCTCGTTGTTTTCTGGTCGGCTGCAACGGTATGGGCACGCCAGAAGATCTGATGCGTAACCATCTGAAGAAACTGCGAAATGAGCATGGCTGGTCGCAGGCGGAACTTGCCGACAGGCTGGATGTGTCACGACAAACCGTCATCGCGCTCGAACGCGGAAAATATGACCCGAGCCTGCCATTGGCATTTCGAATAGCCAAGGTTTTCCTTTTGCCGATCGAACAGATTTTTGAACCGGATGACTAGTACCGCGGTACTTTCGGGCACAATATGAAGCCAGGTCTTGTATCAATCGGCATGCGTGGAGGCTACATTCTTATACATGTCCATTCATCCAGAACTTGCAGAGTTTCCGACGCAGGACGTTGCTGCGCCGATTATCGGTTATGCCAAATCGCAGCCCCGGGGTGCCTTGAATGACTGGCACGCCCACGATGCGGCGCAACTCTTTCACGTGGTGAAAGGGTCCATTGCAATTGACACCGAACACGGGACCTTCTTCGCGCCACCGGAACGCGCTGTCTGGCTACCTCCACGCGTTGCCCATCAAACGCGCTACCTGACCGACACGGATCTCAGATATGTTTACGTCCAGATCGAGCACACTCTCGATCTTCCGCAAACTCCGCAGGTGATTCAGGTTACGACCCTGCTGCGCGCGCTCATTCTGGAATTTATGTCCTTTCCGCGGGCCGATACCGAATCCGGGCCCGCCGCCCGGATCGCCGCGGTCATTCTCGATCAACTCAAGATGCTACCGGCCGCGCCCCTGCAGTTGCCGATGCCGCAGGAGGCGAAGTTGAGAGGCTTGTGCGAAGGGGTGGTCCGGTGTCCGGCACATATTCCTACACTGAACGAAGCGGCGGCAAGGTGTGCGACTTCCGTGCGCTCTTTTGAACGGCGGATAAAGGCGGAAACCGGTCTGAGCTACAGGACCTGGTGCCGGCAGGTGAAACTGTTCCGGGCGCTTGAGCTTCTCGCGTCGGGGCGCACGGTCTCCGATGTTTCGCACAAGCTGGGTTATGAGGGACCAAGCGCTTTCGTGGCGACCTTCAAGAAGGCATTCGGTGTGACGCCGGGGCGGTATTTCGGGACCGGCGAACACGATTGATCTGCCTCATGGCGCGGCTGGTCCGAAAGTCCAAGACTTGTCATCAAACAAGCTTGGAGAAACTGCGATGTTCAAGAAAATTCTCGTTCCCGTCGATCCTGCCGAACCGGGTTTTGCAGAAGATGCACTGTCCAAGGCCGCGCAATTGGCCAGAGACTATGGCGCGAAAATCCACCTTCTGGGTGTTTGCCCGGAAGTGCAGAGCTTCGTGGCCAGTCAGCTGCCGGAAGGCTGGCAAAAGCGTGAAATCGATGAAACCACGGTCATTCTCGACAAGATCGGAGCTGATCTCGATGTGCCGGCCGGCGCAGTGGATTGTAGGGTCAGGATGGGTAGTGTTTACCACGAAGTGATCGAAGAAGCTGAACAATCCGGATGCGATGCGGTTCTGATGACGTCCCACAAGCCCGGACTTTCGACCTATTTCATCGGTTCCAATGCGGCGCACATCGTGCGACATGCACCGTGTTCGGTGGTGGTTCTGCGACCTGAGTGATTGTTGCTCCGTTTCCGAATGTGAAACCTGCTTGCAAAACCTGGCGCAATGATATGGTTTTGTTTCGGAAGCATGTTTGTAGTTGAGTTACAGGTTTGGTCTTCTGTTTATTACAGAACGACTGCACCTGTGCTGAACTTTTGATTTCGAAGACGAAAAATAATCTTGGCTTTTCAATTCTGATGTATTCTGAATAGAAAGAATCTAGTCAGTTTGTTTTGACATAATATTATCTTAACGTATTTCCGGGATTCTCTCCGACAAGTTGTGTGGAGTAACCCATGTCCAAGAGTTCCGCCGTTCGTTACACGATCACTGGCAAACTTCTGACGATTGTTGCCGTGTGTATCTCGTTTGTCGTTGCCGCGTCCGGTGTCGGCATCTACCAGATCCGGAAAATCGGGCAAGAAATTGAATTCATTGCCGAGGCCGAAGTGCCGTTGACGGAGGCGATCGGACACGTCACCGCACACAGGCTGGAACAATCCCTTTTAATAGAGCGCCTGCTGCGGCAGGGCTTCTTCAAAGCATCGGAATCGCCTGATTTCGACACCGAAAGCGAAACGCGACTGCTTTTGCTGACCGGCATGATCACGGAAGAATTTGTTGAAGCCGAGGAAGTGGCTCGTCAGGGAATTCAGCTTGCCAACACACAGGCTGAAACCGTTGAGTTCAGGAATATTTTGCAGACACTGCAGAAAATTAGTCTCGAAAATCACGACTACGCCAAAATCATCACCCAGGCCCTGACGCAGATAAAAATCGGAAATCCCTACAAGGCCGCTCAGCAACTTTCGGAAGTCAACGAAAACCACTCCGCGCTGAACAGGGAGCTGGAAGAACTTCTCTTCAAAGTGCAGACGCTGGCCGAAACAGCTGCCAAGATGGCTTCGCGACATGAACAGGACGCAATCCGCTTCACGGTCCTGATTTCCCTGGGTGCCGCGGTGTTCTCAGTTTTCCTGGCTGTCTGGCTTGGCCGGCGGGCGATTGCGCTTCCGTTGATCGATGTCTGCAACAGTCTGTACCGGCTTTCGAGAAACGATTTCGATGCGGACCTTCCGACGGATCGAAATGATGAGATCGGCGATATCGGAAGGGCTTTCGGGAATTTCAAGAAACATCTGATGCATGTACAGGAGCAGGAACGGCTGGAACAGGATCGGCAAGCTGCGCTCACGCGGGAAATCCGGCTTCTTTCTGAGCTGAACGAATGGCTCCAGTCCAGCAGTTCCCTCGACGAGTTGTTTGGAATGGTCAGCCAGTTCATGACACAATTGCTGCCAGAATGCAGTGGTGCGGTTTATGTCTATTCAAACTCGAGAGATGTTCTTGACGGGGCCTGCGCATGGAACGGTGGTCATATTGAAAGCCACATACGGCCGAACTCCTGTTGGGGATTGCGCCGTGGCCGCACGTATGTCTATGGCGAAGGCGAAGTCAGTTTTGCCTGTGATCACGTCACGCGCGAAGAAGAGGGAAGCGTGTATCTTTGTTTGCCGATCCTGGCACACGGCGAAACCGTGGGTCTCATGCATCTGACACCGGCATCGGACACGACAAATGAGGTTTTCCTCAAAAACCGGAAACTTGCACAAATGGCGGCCGAACAGGTGAGCCTTGCGATTGCAAACACCCGGATGCGGGATGAACTGCACAACCAGTCCGTCAGGGATCCGCTTACAGGCCTTTATAACCGCCGTCATTTCGTAGACCTATTGAGGAGCAATCTTGAAAGGTCGCGTCACAATGGTCAGCCCGTTTCGCTGGTTTCCATCGACGTCGACCACTTCAAGAAATTCAATGACAATCACGGTCATGACGCTGGCGACATGGTCTTGCGGGAAGTCGGGGATGTGCTGGAGCAGACGTGTCAGGGCGATCAGGTTCCCTGCCGCCTGGGCGGCGAGGAGTTCATGGTGCTGCTTCCGTCCAGCTCCGTTGGGATGGCTGCAGAGGTCGCTGAAACGCTGCGCAAGGCAATCGAGAATGTCACGGTTCGTTACGGTGAAAAGAACCTGCCCACGATTACCATTTCCTGTGGTGTGGCCGGTTATCCGACACACGGACGCCTGCCGCAGGATCTGATGAAATCCGCAGATGACGCGCTCTATCAGTCGAAAGACGGCGGTCGCAACAGGGTGACAGTTGCAGCCAGTGAAGCGGGCGAGGACTTGACGGATCTTGTCGAAATGCTGGACGACGCCAAGGAAGATGGTAGCGAACAAGTCGACGATGCAGCCTGATTTCCGGCTGGTTTCCGTCAGCCGCGCCGTGTGAGAACCATCTGCACGGCCACATACCGGAATGGATATCGAGCGGGATCCGCCTTGAGGATTTCTACCGCGCGTTTGTAAATCCGGTCCACCAGATCCTGGTTACCCGGCCCGGAGGGCAGCGCATGCAGCAGGACCGCTTCGGTAAATGCGCGGAAAAAATTGACGTAATCCCTTGCAAATCGTTCGATATCACCATCTTCCTTGTATCGCTCCACGAACGGAACCCTGATTTCGTAATCGCGGGCATCATCAATCGTGAAAAGACCGGACGACTCAAATCGCGGATCGCTCACGGGCTCCGTCAACTCATCCAGATGGCGCATGTAGACCGGTTGATAATATCGGTCGTAGGTTTCTTTCGAGATTTCTCCGGTTTCGACAAAGGCAACGACCGCGTCGTTGAGAAGATCGTAGATGCCGTCACTCGTGCATGCTGTATCGGTCGCTCCGAAAACCTGCACCAGCAGTTTTCCACCGGGAACCAGTTCCCTGGCTCGCGCTTTCAGAAAGGCCTCCACGTCCTGTTTGGCCTGGTCCGCGAATGCACGTCTGTCTTCCGGTGAAACATACCCGTTGTTCCGCTCGGTGCTTGGACCGTTGGGGAAAATGTAGCCTGGCATTTCGTCGACGGGGCGCCTGGAAAGGAAGCCGATGGCGTTGAATGTTGTCGCGAGATGAACACTGCAGGCTGGGCGAAGCTGATCGTACATGGAGCCGCCGACTGCGGAGGAAAAAATCCGGTCGGTCCCGAAAACGGACTGGCCGCTCGGGCGCAGGTTCAGGAACAGGGTTGAAAAGTCGTTGGTCGGAAGATCCGAGTGAACCGTCTGCACCGGCAGCGGCGTGCGCGGCAGCAGGGTCTTGAGTGCGCGTTCCATCGCCGCAATGGAATTGCGTCCTTCCGAGCAACCATAATCCGCAAGCGTTATGACGCCGTTGTCCGGCAACGGAAGTGCCGCGACAGCCTTGTCCAGCGTGGGCAGGACCGCTGCAATGGCGTTCCATTGCGTCTGCGAGTTTTCGTCATAGAACCCGTGTCCGGTCATGCCTGTGGTGGTCGCGTGCTCGTCGGCATGTGCCATGCAGCCATTGGAGGAAGGATCTTGAGTGGCTTTCCCGGTCATTGCGGTTCCGTATTCCATTTATGGGCTCTAGCGCGCCAGTTCCTTCATGGCATCGGACAGGCCCTCCACTGTCATGGGGAACATGCGGCCTTCCATCAGCTCGTTAAGCATCTGGATTGAGTGCGTGTAATTCCAATGCTCCTGGCGGACCGGATTGAGCCATACCGCACTCTTGTAGAGATTGGTGACACGCTGCATCCAGTCCGCGCCCGCTTCCTCGTTCCAGTGCTCTACCGAGCCACCGGCATAGGCAATCTCGTAGGGGCTCATCGAGGCATCTCCGACAAATATGATCTTGTAGTCGGCCGGGTACTTGTGCAGCACGTCCATCGTCTCGATGCGCTCGGTGTGACGCCGGCGATTTTCCTTCCAGACGTATTCGTAGAGGCAATTGTGGAAGTAGAAATGCTCCATCACCTTGAATTCGGATCTGGCTGCCGAGAACAGCTCCTCGCAAACGCGGATATGATCATCCATTGACCCGCCAATGTCGAAGAAAAGCAGTACCTTGACGGCATTGTGCCGCTCCGGGCGCATCTTGATGTCGAGAAGGCCCCTGTGCGCGGTCGCACGGATCGTATTGTCGAGGTCGAATTCCTCTGCAGCCCCGGTGCGCGCAAAATTCCGCAGCCGCTTGAGTGCAACCTGGATGTTGCGGGTGCCGAGCAACTGTGTGTCGTCGAGGTCCTTGAAATCGCGCTTGTCCCAGACCTTTACCGCACGACGATGCCGGCTTTCCTTCTGGCCGATGCGAACACCTTCCGGATTGTAGCCATAGGCACCGAAGGGAGAGGTTCCCGCCGTACCGATCCACTTGTTGCCGCCCTGATGTCGCTTTTCCTGTTCCTTCAGCCGTTCGCGGAGCGTTTCCATGAGTTTTTCAAAGCCGCCGAGAGCTTCGATCTGCGCCTTTTCCTCATCGCTCAGATGCTTTTCGGCGAGTTTGCGCAGCCATTCTTCCGGTAGGTCGGTCACCGGGACGTCGCTCATGAGATCCAGGCCCTTGAACACATGACCGAAGACCCGATCGAACTTGTCGAGATTACTCTCGTCCTTCACCAGCGACAGCCGTGCGAGATAGTAGAAATCTTCGACGCTTCTTTCTGCCAGATCCTTTTCCAGCGCTTCCATAAGCGTCAGATACTCCCGGAGGGAAACCGGAATGCCGGCGGATTTCAATTCTGTGAAAAAGCTAATGAACATGGGCCGAAACTAGCGGCACGGTGGGGGACTGTCGAGACATGAAATGGCGTTGGTCCCGCGAGACGGATTGCCGGGCGTCGTTACGTTTCGCGCGGATTTTTCTCTGCCTTTTCGGCCTTTTCGGATGACGCGATCAGCTCTCCCATGAATTCCTTCACATTGGGTCCGCTGCTCTCGATGAAAGGGGAGGGCCGGCAGACGGAAATTGCCGCGATACCGATCCGGGCGGTGAGGAGACCGTTGATCACACCCTCTCCAAGACGGGCGGACAGACGCGCTGCAAGGCCGTGTCCAAGCAATTCCGATGCAAGACTGTCGCCGGCTGCCATACCGCCGGTGATCGCAAGATGCGCAAGAACGTGCCTGGAGAGCCTCAAAAACCCAAGAGTTCCCGGACGTCCGCCATAGAGGGTCGACAGGCGACGGATAATTCTCAGGTTTTCAAACAGGACCACGAGCAGGTCGACCAGGGCGCGGGGACTGACCGCGGTGACGACAGACACGCGCTTGGCGCTGTTCATGACGATCTTGCGCGCTTCCTGGTCAAGTGGCGCCAAAAGGTCGCGTTCGGCGAGTTTGACCAGATCGCGCCCGTCTATGACCTCTCTCATATGTCCGGCAAGCGCCTTGCGGCCCTGGGCCGTTTCCGGACGATCGCGATAAAGATCCAGAAGTTCTTTCAGACCGGTTGTCGCTTTTCTCGCGTCGTCTTCGTCCGCTGCATCTTGTAGCCGGTCTCTCAGATGGTCGATCCGGCCAAGGCGCATCAGGCCCCCGACTTCCCGTATCACCAGTCCCAACAATCCGAGAGCTGCGATTGCTGCAAGCGCGACGCCCAGCCAGCCGAGCCAGTCGGTGCGCGCAAAAAGATCCCGGATCAGGCTGTCAACGGCGAGACCGACAGCAAGCGACACCAGTCCGCTCAGCCCGATCATCAGCCATTTGCCGAATCTGAAACCGCTTTTCGGAGTACTGGCATTGCGCGGCAACCTGGGCTCGTCATCGTCGAGAATCGCCTGGGTGACGATGGCCTCGTCGGCGACCGGCATCCGGACGTCGTCGTCAGACAGATGGACCTTTGTGTCATCCAGTCGAAAGGCGGCCGGCTTGCGGCCTTCGGAAGGCTTGTTTCCGCTCATGCCAATCGGTCTCCAATCAGAAATTCAAGCGCCCGGTCGAGGCGTATATGCGGCAGGGACAGCGTAAGGCCCTCAGCCGTGGTATCGAGTTCAGGAGGGCGGAAACGCAAGAACTGGAGGCTGGATTTTCCCCGGCGGATCTTGGGTCCGGTTACTTCAGAAAACGATTCAGCTTGCCGAAACAATGATTCAGGATTGAGAGGCAAGTCCCCGGGAAACATGGCGATTTCGGTTTTTCCGTCATAGCGTTCACCATTCAGCTGCTCGCCCGGCAACGGTGTTCCGAGAATTGCAGGAAGTTCTTCGCCCCTGTGCTTCACCATTGCCTCACGGGTCGCGCGAACAGCGGCCATCGCAAGAACATCGACCTGCGCACCCCTGAACCGCGCCCGCTCCTCGGCCCGGGTCACAAGCCGCTTCAGGATGGCCTCCAACCGGTCATGATCCGCGCTGTGCAGGTGGTCCGCCTTGGTTGCCGCAAACAGGATTCGGTCGATCCGCCGGCTGAGAATTGAGGACAGCCAGCTTCGTTTTCCCGGACGGAATGCGCCAAGAACCTCACTCAGGGCAACTTCCAGATCCGCGATTGCATGAGGTCCGGCATTCAGGGCGTGCAGAACATCGACAAGAACGATCTGGCGGTCGAGCCTTGCAAAGTGATTGCGGAAAAACGGCCGCACGACATGTGTCTTGTAAGCCTCGTAGCGGCGCTCCATCATTGCGCGCAACGTGCCGGAACGGGCCGGAGCAGCATCGACGGGAATGTCCAGCGGCGCAAAGGTCAGGGCCGGGGAGCCATCCAGATCACCCGGCATCAGAAACCTGCCCGGTGGCAGCATCGACAGTGCATGAGCGTCGGCGCGGCAGGTTGCAAGATAGTTCTTGAAGCGGAGCGCAAGCTCCTGTGCTGCCGGTTCGCTTTCGTCAGACTGCGGATCGGTTTCAGCGAGAACTTTCAGGAATGGCTCGGCGATCTGCGCCCGGTTTTCAGCACGGGCCCGCTCGAGAGCCTCGGCGGAAAAGGTCGCGAAGTCCTTGCCCAGCAACGGGAGGTCCAGCAGCCATTCGCCGGGATAGTCGATCAGATCGACATGAAGCCGGCCAGGTCCGAGTTTTCGGTAAAAATAGGATGCGCTCTCATAGTCGATCGTCAGCCGGAGTTCCGACACTTGCCGGGTGGAATCGGGCCAGATGCGTCCCTTCACCAGGGCGCTCACGTGAGCTTCATAGTCAAAGCGCGGCACCGCGTCGTCAGGCTGGGGCTGCAAATGCGCCGAGGTCATCCGCCGGCCGGCAGATGCGCTGAACAGCGGCAGGCGGCCGCCATGAACCAGATTGTGCACCAGGGCCGTCAGGAAGACGGTCTTGCCGGATCTCGCAAGACCCGTCACGCCCAGCCGCAGACTTGGAACCGTCAGACCCGTTGCGGCATCTGCAAGGTTGGCCAATGTCAGCCGGGTTTCTTCCGTCAGTGTATTCAATGGATTCAAGAGCGCCTCCAGGGCGTTCATGTAGGCGAGCAGGACGCAGAGTGCAATTGCTGATCAGATGGTGGAAAAGATAGAGGCCGCTCGCAGCGAACTGCAATCCATTGGTTTTTGTCCCGCGAACTCGAATTCGACGGGTTTATAAGATCGGAATCATGCCCGATCGTAGAACGGGTTTCCGATCGGGGGGGCACCGAAACATCGGAACCGGATGCCATTCAATGCATCGACCTTGAGCCCATTGGGCTCAGAAGAGATCGTCGGTGAAGTTGAAGGTCTCACCGAGTGGGGAGGTGTCGAGTACCACCCTGTGGGAGACCTCAAGGCTGCCGAGACGGGCATTCTTCGCGAAATCCGCGATGCCCAAAGCACTCTCGCCGCCATAGACAACGTAGCTGGACCCCTTCAATGCGTCGGATCCATAGTATCCGTAGTATCCGGCGATCGAGAAGTCGGCGAACCCGTCGCCATTTGTGTCGCCGAGGGCCTTGATGTCGCCAAAGGCATCATCCGTCAGTCCGAAGTCCTTCAAGTTCAGACTTTGCAGGGCAACGTCGGGGCCGCCAAAGACCAGTATCGCTTCTCCGGGCATCCCTGGGCCGTAATAGCCGCCGCACGCAACCGTGAAATCCTCGAACCCGTCGCCGTTGATGTCGCCTAGTGCAGTCGCACCGTGGAGCGGTTCCTTGCTTCCGACAAAGTCATTCAGGTTGGCGACTTCGCGCGTGCCATCGGGATTTCCGAAAAGCACGAGCACATCTTCCACTTCCTGGCCGTAGTAGCCTCCATAATAACCGCCATAGTAGCCTGCGGTGCCGATGCCGATATCGGTCAAACCGTCTCCATTGATGTCTCCCAAGTCGAAAACATCAATTGCGGTTTTCTCACGTCCAGCCAAACTGCCGAGACTGACCGGGGTTTCGTCGCCGCCGAGAAACAGGAAAACGTCCCTGATGCCAGAGCCGTAGTATCCATAGTAGCCGCCAAGTTCTGCAGCGAAATCCGACAGCCCGTCACCGTTGATGTCCCCTATCGCGTCGACACCAACGACCTTTGCCTTAATGTCGACGAGGCCGGTCAGGCTCTGTTTCTCCTGGTAGCCGTCTTCGCTGCCGAAAAGCACGAAAACATCTTCCGTGACCTGACCGTAGTAGGAAATCTCGTCCGGATCCCTGCCGTAGTAGCCGTAATAGCTTCCGACGGTCGCAACCAAATCCACGAAGCCGTCGCCGTTGATGTCACCAAGCGCGTTCACGTCGAGAACACTGCTTGTGAACCCGAGGGCGCCGAGACTGATCGGCGCAAGTCCGGATTTGCCACCTAAAATGACGTAGGTGTCGTCGATCGCCTTGCCATAGTAGCCTGCTTCCGCCCCACGGCCGTAGTAACTGCCCACGCTGGCGGCCATGTCATCGATGCCGTCACCGTTGATGTCGCCGAGCGACTTCAAGTTCAGCACCTTGCCGTCAATTCCGTCCAGGTCGCCAACGCTCGTTGCCGGTTGCCGCGATCCGCCAAACGTTATGTAGACGTCATCGACGAGCTTGCCGTAGTAGCCGACCGGACCGGCATCCGGTCCTCCAATACCGTAGTATGCGCCACCGCCTACAAACGTGGCGAAATCGTCGAAGCCGTCGCCGTTGATATCGCCGAGTGCACGCGTTTCAATCACAGGTCCTTTGACACCGGTCGTCCGCTCCAGGTCTCTGACCTTCGGACCGTCATCGCCGCTGAGCACGACCAGGTTCTTTTCGATTTCCCGCGACCAACTGAAAGAATGTCCAAAAAACCCCTTGAAGGTGTATTCAATGTTTTTTGAAAGGGAGAGGGAATAGTCGGTTTGACCGTCGCCGTTGATGTCGCCAAGCGCGATGAGCTCGACATCCGCTTCGGTCAGATCACGTTCCAGGCGCCTGTAGAACCATTTCCAAAAGAAACCGCATCCGTCAAAGTTGTTGAAGTCAAAAGACTTGCGAAATCCCCGAGCCATCGAAATTCCCCCTGAAAACCAACGTGGGAAAGAAAAAGTGTTTAGTTAATGACGTTACGTTAGCACTAATCGTCAATTTCACCAATACCTGATTATGGCTGCACTGACATGGACCGTTTTCTAAAGCAAAGAAGTGACCTGCTCAGCGGCGTGCCGGCCAGTGCGAATGGCATCATTGGCCGTCCACCTGACAGAAAACTCTTCAGCTGCCTTGGCAACTTTCTCAGACGAGCGCACCAGATCAATGGCGCCGATCAACTGGTCCGGAGAGGCTTTTCCTACCAGTCCCAACCCCAGATGGCTTCGTGAGAACGCATGAGCCATCATCGTCTGTTCCGTGTGGTTCGGCAATCCGATCTGAGGCACACCGTGTATGGCGAAATTGGCCGCCATGTTCGCAGAGGCATGGCTGATGCCAAGATTGCAGCTGGCCAGTAACGGTTCCACGTTCACAGGACCTGTAAAGAGGCGCAGCGATGTGCTCTTGAGGCGGTCCGGCAGGTTGGCGGGAGCGCCCGGTGCCGCCAGCACGATATCCGTCTTTGCCGGCAGGGACGCAAGTGCCTTGATTGCGGTTTCGAACCTCGGATTGCCCGGACGGAGATACGCAAAGATGCGGTACTCCGCATCCGGTCGCCAGGCGACCTCCTCGCCGAATGGAAGGCCGGCAACAGGCCCCAGATAGGGGGTGTGGTCCGGTTCTATTGCGGCGCGATCACCGTAGTGATCGAGCTCGGGAACAGTGACCAACACATAACCGTCCGTGTCCAGCAGGTCGCGAAATGTCGCAAGGCCGGAATACCCCCGCTGCTTCAGAGCGGCGTTTGCAACGGTCAAGACAGCGGCCTCGCGTCTCAGCAACTCTTCCCGGTCGCTCGGCTCCCAGTGCATGAAGGCCGGCATTGGTGTGGCTCTTGGCGGCAGATCATACCCACCACCGATCACGACCCTTGGAATGTCGAGGGCACGTGCGGCAAGAAGTGCGGTCGGTGCGGCCTGGGCAAGAAGAATGTCGGCATTGACCTCCCGAAGCAGGACTTCCCAGCATTCCAGATAGGCCGAAAGGACGTTGATATCGTTCCAGCCGACAAATCGCAGGACATCCGGGTAATTCAGGCCAACAGCTTCTTTTCTGGTGACCTTGATGTCCGGCGCAAAGGGGGCGGCCAACACCTGAATGCGTGGGTCGGAAATCTGTGCTCGAAACGAAACCGGATCGCGAACGGCAGCAAGAATGTCTATTTCTTCCGGAATCCAGGGCAGCAATTGAGAAATCATTGCCGCGTGACCGTAATTTGCGCCAACTTCCCAACAGATGAGCATTCGCTTGCGAGCGGTCATGAGGCGGCGCCGTTATGCCGCTCAAGATCGAAGGGAGCCGGACGGATCACGAACCGCAAGTCCGGCTGCACAAAGCCGTGGACCATCGGTCTGCGAATACCGTTCAGAAGGGCGACGTCGTAGAGTTCGCTCACAAGACCCTCGAAGACGAGCCTGTGTTCTATTTCGCCTGAGGTCAGGTTGACGATCGCTATATGGCAAAGCGGGTCGAGACCCGCTTCCGCAAGGGTGTCGGAAAGAGCCAACCCGCCGAAATGCCTTTCATCCCTTGGTTTCGAGACACCTATGACCGCATGGTTGCCGACAAGGCTCAATCCCCTGGCAAATCCCTGGAGCCGGCAAATGGGCGTAAAGCGGCCGTTCGCCAGGTCGAGTGTGCCGAATTCACCGGTCCCGGACTGGATGAGATAACATCGGCCGTCCTTGAGACGAGGGGAGTGCGGCATTGAAAATCCGCCCGCGATGATCTCGTTCGTTTCGACGTCGATCACAATCCCGCCGTCGCGTCGGTGGTCTCGCCATTCACCGCCGGAATTTGTGGCGGCAACACAGGTAACAAGTTTCGGCGTGTCGCCATCGACCGCCATTCCGTTCAGATGGCAACGGTCCTCCGCTACCATCGCGTCAATGAACCGGGGCATCCACAGCGGTGCAAAACTGTTGTCCGCGTCCAGCGTGGCGATACAGTTGAACCGGGAAACGACGAAGAGAGGCGGTTGGTCTGGTCTCGGGTGAATGTCGTGGATGTCGACTTCACCCACCGTGCGGCCTTCAATGGGTACATAGACCGCGTCATAGTCAGTCTGCGCGCGTTCCCTGGACAGAAAATCCTCGAAGCGCCACAGTTGAAACTGCGATGCGAGCCAGAGCTGCCGCGCATCGGCGGACGCGGCCAGGCCCATTGCACGTGCGAATGTCCGTTCGAAAATCGAGATGCGGCCGGTTTCGGAATTGTTGCCGATCAGGAAGATTTTTGCTGCCTGGTAAGTTGATAAGGCCAGCGACAGGTCGTGACTTTCCAGCCAGGACGAGAAACCGGGAGATGCCTCCAGCTTGAGTTGCCCTTCGACACTTGCCAATTCTATCTGCCTGTTCCGTTGGCCGTGCAGGCCGTTGATCGCACGGGTTCATGTTGGGCAGTTCGATTTCATATGTCCATAGGCAGGGCAAAACTCCATGTTCTGTCAGAGCGATCCGGGGAGTCATGAAGGGAAGCGGGTGCGCTGATTGACACACCGGATGCATCGATCAGGTATTGCGATTATTTATATCGAATTCCATTTTTAGTATTTGAATGAAATATCAATATCTTTTCTTCTGAACCGGTCGATCATGGGTTCTCCGGGAGCCCAAGCATATGTTTGCGGCAAGCTTTTGCCGTTGATGGAGGAAAAAGTGTCCAGATTAGCCGCGTTTAACTTCCAGAAATGGATCGATGAACACAAACACCTGCTGAAACCGCCTGTTGGAAACCAACAGATCTGGAAGGACGCGGACCTGATGGTCACCGTTGTCGGAGGGCCCAACAAACGGACCGACTATCACGATGATCCGGTTGAGGAATTCTTTTATCAGCTCAAGGGTGACATGGTTCTGAAGCTTTACGACGGTACCGATTTTTATGACGTGCCGATCCGGGAGGGCGAAATTTTCCTGTTGCCGGCACATGTCCGACACTCTCCGCAAAGGCCGCAGGAAGGGTCCATCGGTCTGGTCATCGAACCGGCAAGGCCTGACGGCGCGCTTGATGCCATCGAATGGTATTGCTTCGAGTGTCAGCACCTGGTTCATCGCGCTGAACTGGATCTGGAATCGATCGTGGATGACCTGCCGCCGGTCTACAATTCGTTTTATGCCTCCGAGGAAGACCGGACCTGTCCGAATTGCGGTTCCGTTCATCCCGGAAAAGAGCCGCCTGAAGGCTGGGTCAAGATTTAAGCAGAACAAGCCAATTGTGATCGCGAGCCGGAACGGCGCGATCCGAAAAGAGGGGAATTCCAATGGGTTTCACAAAAACCATCACCAGGCTGGCACCGGTTGCATTCGCGGCTCTGGCTCTGACAACCGGACCGGTACTTGCCAAGGAATTCCGGATTGGCCTGATCACGCCACCGCCGCATATCTGGACCGTCGCGGCTGGTGAGTTCGGCAAGGAACTGAACGAGGCATCGGGCGGAGAACACTCGGTGACCGTTTTCCCGTCCAGGCAGTTGGGCAACGAAGCGCAGATGATGCAGCAGTTGCAGACCGGTGCACTGGATATGGCCTTCCTGACCATCGCGGAAGTTTCCAACAGGGTTCCCGATTTTGGCGCGCTCTATGCGCCTTACATGGCAGAAGACATTGGCCACGCCGGGCGTATCCTGAGATCCGACACTGCCAAGGAATTGTTGGATACCCTGCCACAAAAGGCTGGTGTCGTCGGGCTTGGTTATGGAATGGCCGGGCTTCGTCAGATCGTGAGCCGCGATCCGATCGAAAGCGCAGATGACCTGTCGGGCAAGAAGTTGCGGATTACACCCTTTGAGCCGATCAAGGATTTCTACAATTCGGTTGGTGCCGCGCCGACACCAATGCCATTGCCAGCAGTCTACGATGCGCTGGCGAATGGTCAGGTAGATGCGATCGACATGGATGCTGAACTCATCTGGAAACTGAAATATTATGAACACGCGGATACGATCCTCGTATCCAACCACATGATGTTTCCTATGGTCGGCCTGGTTTCGGCCAAGGTCTGGAAAGACCTGTCCAAGGAAGACAGGGAAATGATCTCGTCCATCATGGCAAAGCATCTGGATGGTGTGATCGATACCTATGTCGAAAAGGAAGGGGGCTGGCTGAAGGATGTTGAAGGCACCGGCAAGACCTACAAGGTCGTCGATGCGAGTTTCTTTGAGTCTGCCATCGGCGACTGGGAAAGCACCTGGTCGGAGAAGGCCCCGGCGCTGTCGGATCTCAAGAAAGTCGCCGAAGACACGAAGTAACCGGTCATGCTATTGAAACTGGCCCTTGTCGAGGGCCGGTTTTTTAGGACGTTTTGAATGTTACATCGGTTTTCCGCGCGATGGGCGCAGTGCGAAGTCGGACTTGCTGCGTTCTGTGCGATGCTCGTCACACTCCTCATTCTTGTCAATGTGGTAACGCGGGCGGCAAACAGCGCGATATTCTGGATCGACGAAGCCGCCATCTACACAATGATCTGGATGACCTTTCTGGCGGCGTCCGCAGCCATTCACTACAAATCAAGCGTCAGTGTAAGCATTCTGATCGATCTGCTGCCCCGCAAGGGTCTTGCAGTCGCTCAACTCGGCGTCGACCTGATCATTCTGGTATTTGCAGTGCTGATTGTCTGGTGCTGCTGGATCTGGTTCGATCCCGCCGCGCTCTGGGAAAGTGGATTCGACACGGAGGTCTTTCAGGGGGAAACCTTCAATTTCATCTATGCGGAACCGACAAACACACTCGGCTTCGGCAAGGCCTGGATCTGGACAATCATGCCAATATTCGCCGCGGGCCTCGTCCTTCACGCCATTTCCAATGTGATCGGCACGCTCACCGGGCTCCTTACGAACAAGAGTATCGGGAGAAATCATCCGTGACCGGTGTCGTCTTCCTGCTGCTTCTGTTCGGTGCGGTTCCGATCAGTATCGTGTTGGCACTTTCAGCAGCGTGGTACATCCAGGCGAGTGGCAATACCGTCCTGTTTTCTTCATTCGCACAACAGATGTTTTCGGGGATCGAAAACTACGGATTGCTGGCGATTCCGCTGTTCATGCTGACAGGCGAATTGATGAACGAAGGCGGCCTCACCAGTCGACTGGTGCAGGCTGCACGGGTTTTTGTCGGAGGTTTTCGCGGAGGGCTCGCCTACATCAACCTGCTGGCCAACATGTTCATGGCGGCGATCATCGGGTCTGCGGCCTCCCAGATCGCCGTGATGTCCCGAGCCATGGTTCCGGCAATGGAGAAAGAAGGATACAGCCGGGATTTCGCCGCCGCGACCACCGCAGCCGGAGGCCTGCTGTCACCGATCATTCCTCCCTCCATGTTGTTCGTTATCTATGGTGTTCTGGCGCAAATCCCGATTGGCGACATGTTTCTGGCAGGCATCATTCCGGGACTGCTGCTGTCGGCGGCTTTTTTCGTGATCGTAGCGCTGATTGGCCTGTCCCAGGAGTTTCCGAAGGGAAGCTGGATGAGCGCACAAGAAGCAATCAGCGCGTTGCGCGACTGCCTGCCGGCAGCGTTGATCCCGTTTGCGATCGTTGGTGGTATCCTGTTCGGCATTGCCACGCCGACTGAATCGGCCGCGGTCGCCTCGTTTGTCGCCTTTGCCATCGGGACGCTTGTCTACAGGGATCTGAAACTCGCCCGTCTTGGCGAGATCTTCATCAGGACCGCCAAGAATTCCAGCCTCGTCATCTTCCTGATTGCCACGGCAAACGTGTTCGGCTGGGTCATTATCTACGAGGCGATCCCTCAAAAACTGGCGGCGCAGATCACGACCATTACGTCCGACCCCTTTGTTTTCCTGCTGATCGTCAATTGCGCGCTTTTCTTCATCGGTATGGTGCTGGACGGTATTGCGGCGCTTATCCTGATCGCACCGATCCTGCTACCGATCGCTCAGAACAACTATGACATCGACCCATTCCAGTTCGGAGTGATCATCTGTCTCAACCTGGTGCTTGGTCTTCTGACACCGCCCGTCGGAGCGGGTCTTTACATCACGTCCGCAATGACTGGCTCCAAGCCAATGTCCATTTTCAGGCAGCTTTATCCCTTCCTGGCGGCAGTCGCCTTGATCCTGGTTCTCCTGAGCTGGTTTCCAAGTCTGACGACTGCGTTGCTCTGATATCAATTTGCATTTCCATTGTGATTGCCGGAATTTCTCAGAGCGGAATTGCCGTTCGTTTTAAGTCAATAAAAACAACATATTGACGCGATAGCGTGCACCAGGTTCTGGTATTCAATTATGCTATAACAGGATCATTTCATATGAATTGATGTGATGGTGCCCGCCTTGTTAGTCATTTTGGAAAGATGGCCGAATGAGACAAGACAGACCATGAGCACCTATCCTGATCTCCACCTTTATATCGACGGGCAGTTCCGGAAAACCACGGCAACGCTTCCGGTCGTCAATCCGGCGAATGAACAGGTGATTGGTGATCTGCCAATTGCGGATCAAAGAGATCTGGACGATGCACTGGAAGCCGCGGGGCGCGGTTTCAGGGTGTGGAGCCGTACGTCACCTCGAGATCGCAGCGACATCATTTTGAAAGCCGCCCGACTGTTGCGCGAACGGATGAACGATGTTGCCTTTTCGATCACCTGCGAGCATGGAAAACCCTACAGGCAAGGTCAGTTGGAGGTTGTTCGGGGCAGCGAGTTCTTCGAGTGGGATGCAGGAGAATGCCAGCGTCTTTACGGACGGGCGATCCCGGGGGCACCGGGGCTGCGGCACACGGTCCTTCGGCAACCGATCGGAACCGTAGCCGCGTTTGCGCCCTGGAATTTCCCGATGAGCCAGCCGGCCCGGAAAGTCGCGGGAGCCCTTGCCGCCGGGTGCTCGGTTATCCTCAAGGCGGCTGAAGAAACGCCGGCAGGAGCCTTGCATATCGCTCGTGCCTTTCATGATGCAGGGTTACCGGCCGGAGTGCTCAATCTGGTTTTCGGTACTCCTTCGGAGATCTCGTCCTATCTGATCCCGCAAGACCAGATCCGGCTGGTTGCCTTCACGGGTTCCACCGTCGTCGGACGTCAATTGACGGGGCTGGCGTCCGATCACATGACACCCGTGCTGATGGAACTGGGTGGCCATGCGCCGGTTATCGTATGCGATGACGTTGACCCCGAAGAGGTCGGCGGGATCTGTGCCAGTCGCAAGTATCGCAATGCGGGTCAGGTATGTACGTCGCCGACCCGATTTTATGTCGGTGAGACGCAATTCGAGACATTTGCACAAAGCTTCGTTGCAAGTGCAGATGCCATTGTTGTCGGCGATGGACTGAACGAGAAGACCCAAATGGGACCGGTTGCCAACGAGCGCCGGCTTGCGGCGATGTCGGAACTGGTTGAGGATGCAGTTTCCAACGGTGCAGAGCTCAGAACCGGTGGGCACAGGATCGGCAACAAGGGCTACTTTTTCGAGCCCACAGTCCTTGCCAATGTACCAGACAAGGCGCGGATCATGAGCGAAGAGCCTTTCGGTCCGATTGCGATTATCAATCCGGTGTCCTCACTGGAAGAGGGAATCGCACAGGCAAACCGATTGCCTTTTGGCCTTGCTGCCTATGGCTTTACCCACTCGGCTGCAAATGTCGAACAGCTGGTGGACGGTGTGGAGACAGGCAATCTGTCGATCAACACGCTTGAGGCGTCACTGCCCGAGACGCCTTTCGGCGGAGTGAAGTCGAGCGGCTACGGCCGTGAAGGCGGGGAGGAAGGCCTGCACCATTATACGGTGGTGAAAAACGTTTCCCACAAGATCGCCATCGGTTGACAAGAAGCTTCGTACCGTCTTTACCGCATCGCTCCGGCGGCCTGATGCAATGCGTCCAGGAAAGCCTGGCAAACGGGTGATGGATGTCCTTCCTGGCGATAGGAGACACCGACCGGACCTGTTCCGAAAGGCACATTCCAGTCGATGGCCTTCAGACATTCCAGGTCGATATCCTGTGCCGGCACGTGGGCAGGCATGAGGCCGATCAGATTTTGGGACTGCATCAGGGCGCGGTTTGTCAGGTAAGAAACGGATTCAAACACCATTGGCGGAACATAAAGATCCCGTTCGATGAAAAACTGGTCGAGTTGCCGGCGCAAGCTCGTTTCCACCAGCGGCATGATCCAGCCGTAGGGCTTCAGCTGCTCGAAGGAGAGGTCAGGCTGATCGGCAAGCGGGTGATTTGGACCTGTCACTGCCAGGATCCTTTCGTCGTAAAGCTTCTCCTGGACGATCTCACTGCGATGCCGGTGTGTCGGCAGGCGCCCGACGACGAGGTCGATTTCTCCTGATCGCAGCGCCGGCATGAGAATCTCATTGGTTCCTTCGACGACCTTGATGGCTACGTTGGGACGTTCGCGCATAACCTTTTCGATGGCCAGCGGCAGGAGTTGGGGAGAGGCTGCAAGAAGGGTTCCGATGACCACGCGGCCACTGCTTCCCTCGTTCAGGTCATCGAGTTCCTGAGCCGCATTGGAAACCTGAGCGAAAATCAGCTTACCGTGCCGTATCAGGGCTTCACCAAAAGGGGTGGGGACAACACCCCTGTTGGTGCGGTCGAAGAGCTGAACCTCGAAATCGAGTTCGAGATCCTTGATCATCTTCGTGGCGGCAGGCTGCGAAACGTTCAGCTCACGCGCTGCGTTCTGGATGTTTTTGTGTTTGCCGACCGCGACCAGCAGGCGTAGCTGCTTGAGTTTCAGGCGTGTGAGCACACGCTCGACAATTCGGATGTGCCGTGCGGCCATGTCAGTTTCCCAGCGCGCTTTTGCAAAGGTCGAATGAGTCAATTCATACGGGGGTTGACCTAGAAAACCAATCTTCCGGTCTGTTGTTCCAGCGAACTGATCACGCTCATGGCGGCAAGGGCGGCACTTCTGGGGTTGTCGGCCAGGGTATGTCCCGATATCTGGAAGCGAAACTCACCAAACTCTCCCTCGGCGAAAATCTCGTGAACGTTTTGGGAAAGGTTCGGGTCAGCAATCAGCTCGACTTCGGTCCTGTCGAAACCGACACCCGAAAGAGCGACCGCGGCTGCCACATTTGCATTTTTGGGATATTCAATCGCTGCTGCACGGGCCGATCCCTTGAAGTGTGTCCGGGCTTCACCCTGAAGGGCGTTGAGGTCGAGCTTTGTCCCGGCAGGAGATCCCAGCCAGCCTTCGGGCGGTTTGCAGCCGGTATATCGCACGCAATCGAGGCGCCCGACACGAGCTGCCCGCAGACAATCCAGCGCGCCGATGGCGCCACTGGCAAGATGCAGGCAGCTCTCACCTTCCTGTGCAGCCTCTTTCAACGTTCCAGACAGTTTCTCGTCTGCGAGCGCGCCGATCGACACTGTCGTCAAATCACGATGGGAGCGGAGAACCTGCGGGCCGTAGTCGCGCAGTCCGGTATGACCGGCGCAGTCAATGACGTGTTCAATTTCCTCAGGCAATTCATCGACTGAGCCAACAATTTCAAGCAGCTGTCCTTCAGCTGCAACGTCACTTACCCTGTCTGCACGCAAGAGAAGCGCTGCGACGTGATGGCCGCGTGTGGTCAATTGTTGTTTGACAAAATGGGCGATTGCGCCGTTGCCGATCAGGGCGATTTTCATTTGGACCTCGAATTTGATCAAAAAATACCTGCAGAGATCCTCTCATTGATATCCATTCTGGTTATACCGGCATGCGTTCTTTGGATTTGGATTTTGTATGCGGTTTTGCTCCTATCGCGCCGAAGCCTGCCCGTCACCGGGCGCAGAGCGACCAGGATCCCGTTCCATGAAATATTCAAAACACGACGCCAAGGCCTACGCAAAAGAGAACATGCGCGGAATCTGGGCGGCAGCACTAAATCCTTTCAAGGAAGATCTTTCATTTGATGACGCCGGACTACGTTCCAACATTCGCCACTGGATCGACGATCTTGACATTCAGGGGCTGTTCATAGCGGGAAAGCAAGGCGAATTCTTTTCCATGACGCTGGAAGAGCGCAAGCGGAACTTCGAAATTGCCGTGGATGAATGTGGTGGCAAGGCCGGCACGATCATGTCCGTGTCCGATCAGAATCTTGAGACCGTGCTTGAGCTGGCGCAACACGCACAGGACTGTGGTGCCGACTATATCGTTGTTCACGCACCGGTTCTGAGTTTCGTTCATGATCGCGGCGAAGTACTTTACCAGTACTACAAGGCAATCTGCGACAAGGTAGACATCGGTATCGCCATGTGGAGTCACCCGGACTCCGGGTATCTGATGCAGCCGGAGGAGTGTGCGAGGATTGCGGAGCTGCCGAACATTGTCGCCATCAAGTACTCCGTACCGAGAGACATGTATGTCCGGTTGACCGAAATGGTCGGTAACAGGATCCACGTTTCAACGGCCTCGGAGGAGGAATGGCTGGACAATGTCGAGCAGCTTGGATGGAAGCTATATCTGTGTTCCTCGCCGCCGTACCAGCTGCAGACGTGTTTTGACAAACGCATGAACGATTATACGAAGCTGGCCTTCGAGGGCCGTTTTGCGGAAGCCCGCAAGGTTCGTGACAGTCTGGATCCCGTGCGTGATGCCATGAAAATTTCCCGTCCTGCGGACAAGCCCCAGGCATTCGGCAAATACTGGCTGGAGCTGCTCGGACAGGTTGGCGGACGCGTCAGGCGTCCGATGCTGGAATTGAGCGACGCGGAAAAGTCAGCTGTCAAAACCGCGTTCGAGGGCTGCGGTCTCAAGCTCTGAGATTTTCATCAATCACCGAGTGCTCCTGCGAGCACACGAGCCAGCCACAAACCGGGCGACGGTTGGTTCATCATGGTCTCCACGCGTGATTGGGGGATTGACCCCATACTGAGCTGCCCGACGCATACTTAGTTTTCTGACAACGGAAACGCTGTCAGGAGCTAAAAGATGACCAGCAGGCAACTTGATAAGAAGATTACCTTCGCCATGCTCGGTGAAGCGACCGCCCTCATGGCGGAAAGTCCACTTCACAAGGACCGGAGCATCTCCGACATCGGAGGACTGATCCTGCCGCCCCTGATGCTCGGTCAGCTTCGCATCTGGCGCCGCGGCGGGTTGCCCGTCGCGCTGGCGACCTGGGCCTGGCTCGATGAGGCGACCGAAAACGCCGTCCTTCACCAGGACCATCTACCGGATCCCGACCAGTGGAACAGCGGGGAAAACCCGGTTGTCATAGATTTCATCGCACCTTTCGGCGACGGTTTTCAAACCGCCCGTGATCTCAAGCGGTCCATTTTCCCTGACCGCGCCCTGCGGTCGGTCCGGCGCGATGGAAAGGGCCATGTCTTGCGCATTGTCCAACACCCCGGACGCGACCATCTCGGCCGTCCCGTAAAGGCTCGCGCCTACGCGTCGTAATTCATTTTTCTCGATTATAAGGAACATTCGTTATGGGTTCTTCATCCAAAAGCATTCATCAGACCTACAAGCTTTATGGCCTCTACGGCACAAAGGATGCCGGTTCGGGCAACGACAAGCTGTACGGCTATTCGGCAATCAAGAACGATCTGCGCGGCGGGTCAGGGAACGACTTCGTCGGTGGCTGGGCGCCTCTCAATTATCTGCGAGGCGGTTCCGGCAACGATACGGTCAAAGCCTATGGTGCGAAGAATTACCTGTGGGGCGACAGTGGCACGGACAAGCTCTACGGCTATGGCGCTTACAACGCAATGTATGGCGGCACCGGTAATGACACGCTTTACGGCTACGGTGCGAAAAACGTCATGCGCGGCGACAGTGGCTACGACACGCTCTATGGTTACGGTGCCTACAATGACATGGATGGCGGCAGCTACAACGACAAGCTCTACGGCTACGGTGTCACCAATAAGATGAAGGGTGGCTCCGGCCATGACAGCCTCTATGGCTATGGCGCATCCAATTCCATGTATGGCGGAACCGGCAACGATACACTGAAAGGTTATGGTGCCTCGAACGTCATGCGCGGTGATGACGGCGACGACACTCTGGAAGGCCGGGGCGCGTCCAATGTCATGTATGGCGGAGACGACCAGGACACCCTGAAGGGCTATGGCGCGTCGAATGTCATGAATGGCGACAGCGGCAACGACAAATTGTATGGCTATGGTGCTTCCAACGTCATGCGCGGTGGAACCGGTAACGACCATATGGAAGGTCACGGGCTGTCCAATGTCATGTACGGCGACAGCGGCGATGACACCATGGAAGGTCGCGGTGCCTCCAACGTCATGCATGGTGGCACAGGCAACGACACGATGAACGGCCACGGCGCGTCGAATGTCATGAACGGCGACAGCGGCAACGACAAACTGTATGGCTACGGTGCCTCCAACGTCATGCGCGGTGGAACCGGTAACGACCATATGGAAGGTCACGGACTGTCCAATGTCATGTACGGCGACAGCGGCGATGACACCATGGAAGGTCGCGGTGCCTCCAACGTCATGCACGGCGGTACAGGCAACGACACGATGACCGGCATCGGCGCGTCGAATGTCATGTATGGCAATGATGGCGTTGACCGAATGGAAGGCCGAGGCGCATCAAACGTCATGCGTGGTGGCGACGACAATGACGCCATTTACGGCTTTGGAGCAAACAATGTCATTCATGGCGATCACGGCGACGACTTCATCGAAGCCAAGGCCGGCGTAACGACGGCATTTGGCGGCGATGGCAACGACACCATCATGGCCGCCGGTGGGGTCAATGTCCTCAACGGCAACGACGGCAACGACACGATCGAAGCGATCGGTGGTGTCAACGTGGTTCACGGTGATGCGGGTGATGACGACATGCTGGCGTTGGGCGGCGTGAACACCATGTTCGGCGGTTCCGGCGACGACAGAATGAAGGCACTCGGCGTTGCCAACATCCAGTTTGGTGGCGACGGTGAAGACTTGCTGGCCGCCGCCGGAAACGGCAACCTGCAGTTCGGCGATGCCGGTAACGACCAGCTTTATGGGCTTGGTGTGAATGTCGGCCAGTTCGGTGGTGACGGTGAAGACGTGCTTGTCGGTGTCGCCGGGGTCAACCTGCAACATGGCGGTGCAGGCAAGGACAAACTCTTCGCTGTCGGTGGCGCAAACATCCAGATAGGTGGTTCGGACGATGACTTCCTGATGGCTGGTGGTGCCAACAACATCCAGTTCGGTGATCATCTCTGGAGCGCAATCCCGTCCGATCTCGGTTTTGACGACGACGGCAAATTCGCCGACGTGATCGAGAATTTCGACGAACATTTCGAAACCGAGGGTGGTGGTACCAACGTCCTGATTGGTGGTGGCACGAACAACCTGCAGTTTGGCGGTTCGGGCAAGGACTATGCCTTCGGCGCCGGTGGAATGACCACCCAGGTCATGGGCCAGGGCGATGACGTCATGGTCGGCGGCGGTATCGGTGTCGTGCAATATGCAGACGCCGGAAACGATATCCTTATCGGCGGCGGTCAGGGCGTTGCTCAATTCGGCGGCGACGGTTCGGATGTCATGGTGGCGGCGGCCAAGATCGTTGCTCCGCAATACAAGGCTGCTGCTTCCTTTCAATATGGCGGTGCCGGCACAGACGTGATGCTTGGCCTTTCATTTGGCGATGAAGCTGCAGCCACCGTATCCCTTAACAACGACAAGGATAGCGACGGCAACCGCAAGGGCGGCCTGATCAAGGGTGCTCTGCCTGAGGAAATCGTCGTCACCGCGCAGCTTGGTGGGGAAGGCGCAGACCTGATGGTTGCCAGTGGACCCGGCACGATCGTGCACGGGGGTGCCGACGATGATGTTGCGCTGGCTCTCTCCGACACGAATTCGCTCGTGATGGGTGGCGCTGGTGATGACCTGATCCTGAGCAGTTCGGGCTTCGACAAGATGGAAGACGCCCTCGAGATGAAAAGCGAAATCGAAAAGGAAGGGGACGTTGAACTGCTGTCCTTCAGCCTCGGCAACTTCTTCGCCGGGGGATCCGGCTCGGATGTGATCATGGATATCTCGGATTTCACCAAGATCGTTATTCATGATGCACTTACCGACGTGCCCTGGGTTCAAGGGTTCCGTTCCGCGCTGACCGCAACAATCAATGCCGTGGAAGGCATCAGCGCGCCGATTGCCGAACTCATCGACTCCGTGACCGATTTCAGCCCGGAGTTCGGTGCTCCCGGACTTGGATCCTATGAGGTCAAGGCGAACGTGACGCTCGGAGGGCTTGGCGCTGATGTGCTCGGTGGTGATGGGTTCCTCTCAGGCGAGGCTGGAGACGACACGTACACGATCTGGGCGAATGGTGAGGCAACCATTGCCGAGCGTGCAACTGACGGGGTCAAGTCATTCCTGGAGAGTTTCGATGTCGACCTGCCGGTTCTTGATGACATTTCGCAAACACCCGACGGCAACGATGTCATCGAATTGCGAAGCTTGTCACTCGATGCCATGGATCAGGATGCGTTCAACTTCGTAAGATCGGCTGACGCGCTCCATATCGAACTCGACGACAAGACCGTCGCGACGGTTCATGGAATGGATGACGAAACCACCGCGGTCGAATGGCTCAAGGTGGTACAGGGAGCCGACAGTTTCGTCTTCGATCTGAAAGCGATCTACGACGAACCTGATCCCATGGATGATTTCTCGTTTGCAGTCGAGAGCGTGACGGTCGGCATCGACACTCTTGCGTCCGGCGACATCCTGGGCCTCCTGGCCGGTGCGGCAGAAACGCTTGGTGCGTTCGGCTCATCGGAAGCAGATGCCGCCAACGCGGATCTGACTGTCGCACTGGGACATGGCACAGAAGCAGTCGGGACGATAATTCCGGAAACGGACTTCATCTGAGGGTCTTGAAACGCAGTTTTGTTCCGAAATTGCAGCAAACGCTTCGAAAAGGGCAGTCGAAAGACTGCCCTTTTGGTCGTTGATGTTGTTCGGAAAGTATTCTTGAATTCCTAGGCGTCGCTCTCGAGATCGCGCGGCTTGACGAACCGTTCGAGATGGCCTGTCCCCGAGCCGAGTTCAGACCAGTCCGCGATATCGAAGTCTATAACTGCAAGTGCCGCGGTCGGGTATTTTTCCTGAATGTCTTCCATGGCCTCCGGAGCGCCGGTCCCGGCCAGGTCGAGCGCTGTATCCTCGGTCGCCGGATTGTGTCCGACGAGCATCAGATTCTGGGCACGTCCACCGTGTTTGCGAATGAGAGTGCTGTAGCCGTCCTCGCTCTTCCAATAAAGATCCGAGATCAGTTGAATATGCGCTTCCTGCGGCATGCAGGGAAGAAGGAGGGCAAGCGTTTCGCGTGCCCGCTGCGCGGTTGAGCAAAGGACCAGGTTCGGCAAAAGCCTGTTGTCACGGATGTATCGGGCCATCGTGACCGAAGCCGTCTTGCCACGGGAATTCAGAGGCCTGTCGATATCGGCGAGTTGTTGATCGCCCCAGTCGGATTTGGCGTGTCGTAGCAGGAGTAGCCGCATGTCAGGGTTCCGTTTTGTTCACCGTCTCAATAAATGACGGGAACCCGATTAAGCAAATGACAAATTCAGTTTTGCTGCGCAAGCGCCTGTGTGAAGGCCGCCACAGCCGGTCCGATCTCTTCATTCTGGGTCGGGAGCGTGTAGGAGAGCCACAATGTGAAATCCGCCTCTTCACCGGTAAAATACCAAAGCGTTTCGCACAGGCTGGTGGGTGTCCAGTTGCGGGTGCGGAATGATATGCCGGACGCAGCAGCGCCAGTCAGGCTGATCGGCTCGAAGCCGGCAGCTTTGTAGGCGCGCGAGAACTTCAGTGCCTCGCGTCGTCCAGAGGCCTGAAGATGTTGGCGCACAACCGCCGTCATTCCATCACGGCCGGTATAGATACAGCTTGCGACGCTCGAGGCGTCTCCCTCCATAACCTTGATCCGGTAGAACGGCCCAATCAGGTCCGGACAACGCAATCCGGTGAAGTGCCGCAGCCCTTCAACATCACTCTGCCAGCCAGCCTCTTTCTCAGGTGGTACCTGCGCAGACACGGGGAGGGAAGAGGCGCCCATCAGCGGCAGGGCACTGAGGATCCCCCATGCAAGCAGTCTTGCGAGTCGGTTGGCCAATTCGCTCTCCAAGTGGTCATGTACGCTCGCGGCGCGCCATAAATGCCAGGCGTTCGAATAGATGCACGTCCTGCTCATTCTTCAGAAGTGCACCGTGCAGCGGCGGGATCAGTTTGCTGCCATCTTGTTGACGAAGCGTTTCTGCATCTATGTCCTCGTTGAGAAGGAGCTTGATCCAGTCGATCAGTTCAGAAGTCGACGGTTTCTTTTTCAAGCCGGGAACCTCTCGAACATCGAAGAAGAGGCGCAAAGCCTCTGACAGCAGCCGTTTCTTGATGCCCGGGAAATGGACTTCAACGATTTCCTCCATTGTTTCCGTGTCCGGAAACTTGATGAAGTGGAAAAAGCAGCGCCGCAAAAAGGCGTCGGGAAGGTCCTTTTCGTTGTTGGAGGTGATGATCACCACCGGTCGCTGCTTCGCCTTGACGGACTGCCCGGTCTCGTAGACGTGGAATTCCATCCGGTCGAGTTCCAGAAGAAGGTCGTTCGGAAACTCGATATCCGCCTTGTCGATCTCGTCGATCAGAAGTACCGGCTTTTCTGCTGCCTCGAACGCTTCCCAGAGCTTGCCTTTTCGAATGTAGTTGTTGATGTCCTTGACCCGTTCGTCGCCAAGCTGGCTGTCACGCAGGCGCGATACCGCATCATATTCATAAAGGCCCTGCTGCGCTTTGGTCGTGGATTTCACATGCCATTCGATCAGTTCTGCGTCCAACGCGGCGGCTACCTGTTCCGCCAATACGGTCTTGCCGGTGCCCGGTTCACCCTTGACCAGCAGAGGTCGTTCAAGGGCCACAGCGGCATTGACCGCAACACGCAAGTCTTCTGTTGCGATGTAATTTTCAGTTCCTTCAAAGCGCATCTGGCCGTCCGTCGTTCATTCGTTGCGCAAAAACTGGCAGGCCCGGCGTCAGGAAGCAAGCCCGCAATTTACGCGATGCACCATTGGTTCGATCGGAGGGACAGTCTTGCCCATCAAAGGGGAAGTTTTTGCCCGTTCCGTTGAAGGTTGCCGACTGATCAGTTCAGAAAGAGAATCTCAAATTTTCAATAACTATCAGAAAACAAACAACTAAATGGGTGAAACGCAAAACTGGCACGGCCTTTGCGGTGTAGCCGCGATTATGGGCGAAAACCCGACTACGCGCTGCCCGAGCATCAAGAGGACGAAATATGGGTATTTATGGGGCTATCAACTCAGCGGTTTCCGGACTGACTGCGCAGGCTATTGCCTTGGAGAACATCTCCGGCAATGTGGCCAACTCGCAGACAACCGGCTACAAACGTCTGGATACGACGTTCTCCGATCTTGTCTCGGGTGGCGGTGCGACCCAGGGGTCTCAGGTCTCCGGGACAACATTTGCGACTTCCCGTGCCACGAATACCATCCAGGGCGACATCAGTCAGGTCGACGTCGATACCTACATGGCCATCAATGGCGAGGGTTACTTTGTCGTGACCCAGGCAGCCGATGTCGTTGACGGGTCGACGACTTTCGCCGATGAGACTTTTTACACCCGTGCGGGCGATTTCGAGCGCGACGAAAACGGTTATCTCGTGAACAGCGCCGGGTATTACCTGCAGGGCTTTCCTCTGGATCCTGCTACCGGCAACCCGGTCGGTGATAATCCGACGGTAATTCAGATCGAGAACCAGCCGCTTGCCGCTTCGGCAACAGCCGAGATCGACTATCAGGCAAACCTCCCGCGGGTTCCGGATACGAACGATTATGATGATTCAGATCCTGCTACCGCACTCCTTGCCGCTGCCGTTGGAACAGGCAATGTCGCGGTTGCGAACGAGACCGCATTTCTGAACAGCTCGATTTCGGGCGGTTCCGTGACGATCTACAACACCAACGGCACGGCAATGAACGTGGAGGTCCGGTATGCCAAAACGGCAAATGCAGCCGCGGGCCCTCCGGCCGTCAATGATACCTGGACGATGTATGTCGGTTCAGGCGGCGATGCGACGAACGCGTATTTCGACGTAGGGGATCTGGAATTTGACAGCACGGGCGCGCTGACCAACATGACCGCCGGCGTTATCGGAACGGTCAATTCTTCAAGCGACGGATTTGATTTGGCCTCGCTGACGATCAACGGAACCACCGCGACAAATGTCGAAGTTTCTTTCGCGGGCAATTCGCTGACCCAGTATTCCGATCCGGACGGGACCGCAAGTTCGGTTGCGTTGGATCAGGATGGATATCCGGCAGGTGAATTGACCGGCGTTGCAGTGGACCAGTCAGGCCGCGTGATCGCGAGCTACTCAAACAGCCAGCAGCGGGCCGTTTTCGAGATACCTCTGGCGACATTTGAAGCCGAACAGAACCTGAAGAGGGTAGATGGCGCAGCGTTTGCCTCAACGACGTCATCCGGCGAGGCAGACCTTACAGGCGGCGGGCAAATTCTCGCCAAGAACCTGGAACTTTCCAATGCCGACATTGCAGATGAGTTTTCGAAGCTGATCATCACGCAACAGGCTTATTCGGCAAATTCGCGGATTGTCACATCGGCGGACGAGATGCTCGACAGTGCCCTCAACATGGTCCGGTAGTGACACTTTTGCCAGCGGATCATGATCCGCTGGCAAGACCGGCGAGCCCGCGTTCGTTAAAGGAGAACCTGCCATGGGTCTGACAAGCGCCCTGAATACCGCGGTTTTCGGTATTACCTACAACCAGCGGCAGCTGGACGTGACGGCGAACAACATCGCCAATGCGGATACGGTCGGGTACTCGAAGAAATCCATTTCTGCGACGGCATATTTTGACGGGCAGGGAAACGTCGCAGGCCTTACGGCCACGGAAATAAGGCGCGTTGTCGACGAGCAACTTCAGGCCGACTATTTCAGCTCGCTTACCGACACGAACTATGCCAAGCAGATCGCCAATTTCACGGAGCGGCTGGACGGGATATTCGGGACGATCGGCGACAGCAGCAGCCTTTCCTCCCTGATAGGAAACCTTTCTTCCGCGCTGTCGACGCTTATGAATGATCCGGGCAACTACACTGCTCAAAAGGAAGTCATCGCCGCTTCCGAAGCCTTTGCGCGCGAACTCAACAGTGCACACGAGAGGATTACCGATCTCAGGCAGGAGGCTGACGATTCCCTGTCGCTCCAGGCCCAGACCGTGAACAACCTGTTGACGAGCATCGATGATATCGATTCAGCCATTCGGGATGCGACACAGGCGAATATTTCAACCGCCGATATGGAAGACGAACGCGATCGGCTGGTGGAACAGCTTTCCGGCTATCTTGATATTGAGGTTTCGGACGGAACCAACAACACGATTTTCATTCAGACCGCTAATGGCCAGCAATTGTATTCCGATGGTCAGGCGGCAAACATCAGTTTCACGCCGACACATCTGCTTCAGCCCGGGGTGTCCGGTCAGACCGTTCTGGCGACAACGCCGGGCGGCACCACCTACGATCTTATTGCTGCCTCCAGCTCGGGAGCGATGGTGGCAACCGCGGAACTCAGAGACGAGATCCTGGTTGAAGCACAGAAGCAACTCGATACGATCGCTGCCGAGATCTCCCTGGCTTTTTCAAATGTGACAGTGGAGAGCACTGCTGTAACTGCTGGAGCCGACAGCGGGTTCGATCTCGACGTGTCAGGCCTGCAGGCCGGCAACACGATAACGCTGGAATACACTGATACCCTTGGAGTGGCGCAAACAGTCACTCTGATGGCCGTTTCGGATCCCAGCCTTTTACCGCTTGATAACACGGCGACATCTGACCCGAACGATACAGTTTATGGCTTTGATATCTCAAGCGGTTTGCCGGCAACATACATAACCAACATCAATGCGGCTCTCGGCTCTACCGGTCTCCTGGTAAGCAATAACGGGTCAGATGAACTACGGGTGCTCGGCGATTCAGGCGCACCTACGAGCGTTGAAAGCCTTACCGCGAGTGTTACCGTTACAGCTGATTCCGACCAGGGCCTCGGCCTTTCAATCTTTGTGGACCAGCGCGCCGGAACGGAGATCTTTACCGATGCTCTGGAAGACGGTGGTCAAAGGGTGGGGTATGCCGGCGGAATAAGTGTCAATCCAAGCCTTCTTGCCGACAGTGCGTTGCTGGTGAACTACCAGACAACGCCGACTGCCAACACGCCCAATGACCCGGCACGCCCGCAATTCCTGCTCAACGCATTGAACTCCGGCACGGTTCACTTCGATCCGAGCGCAGGGATCGGCAGCACCTCGTCGCCATTTGAGGGAACCGTTATCGATTACGTGAACAATACGATCGCGTTTCAAGGTAACCAGGCGGAAGATGCGAAGACCTATGCGACGGCCAAGGAAACGCTAACGACCAATCTGGCTATTCGATACGAGGAAAGCTACTCGGTGAATCTGGATACCGAACTCGCCTTCATGGTGCAGCTGGAAAACGCTTATGCAGCCAATGCCCGGGTGATGCAGACTATCAAAGAGCTTTTCGATGAACTTCTGAGAATCGTTTAAGGTGCTCAATGACTTTTTCTTCAATCACAACGTCCCGTTCCTACCTCACTCAGCAACTGGGGCAGCTGAACAACCTCCTGTCCGAGAAGACGACACAGCTCGCGACAGGCAAGGTTGGCAGTACCTACGGCGAGATTGGTGACAGTCGACTGCTCGATATTCAGCTGACCCAAAAAGTCAGCTTTATCGAGAGTTACCAGGAGACGATTACGATTTCCAATCTGCATCTTCAAACCCTGTCGTTGTCTCTCGAACGGCTGGAGTCCATTCGTCAAGATTCGAAATCCGCGATGGATACCAACGATTTTGTTTTGCAGAGCGATGGCCAGACCCAAACCCAGTCCAGGGCAGAACTTCTTCTGACGGAATCTCTCAACATTCTGAATACCGAAATTGCCGGGTACTATATTTTCGGTGGAACAGACTCGATTTCGGATCCCGTTGCCGCATTGGACGTCATCATGAATGGCAGTGGCAGCCAGGCAGGTTTGAAGACATATCTCAGCGAATACTCACAGGCCAATCTGGGGGCATCGAACAACGGCAGACTGGCGATATCGGCTTTGACGACCAGTTACGCAGGCGCAGTGCCGACCGATTCAACCTTCACGATCTCGGAAGACGGAGCACACGATTTCGGTTTCGACATTTCAAGCGTGACGTCGACACTGAGCAATGCCGCCCTGACCGGACCCACAAGCACCGATCCCGACAGTTTCGACGTGCAATTTACCGGTCAGCCAAATCTTGGTGAAACCATCAAGGTTGATTTGACGCTGCCACCGTCCCACACGGAAACAGTGTCCATCGAACTGACGGCGGCCTCCAGCGATGAGGCGGAGGGAACATTTGCCATTGGCGCGGATCTTGAAGAAACAGCGCAAAACCTGCTGAACTCACTTACGGCGGAAATCGAAAATGCCGCCCAGACAAAGCTCCGCGCAGTTTCGGACGAGTGGGCTGCCGACGAATTTTTCACGACGTTTTCCGGCGAAGAACCATTGCGGGTCAGCGGTCCTCCTTACACCACCGCGACCACGCAGGTTTCCGGCGCCTCCACGACAGTTGAATGGTACACCGGCCGGAATACGACCACGACCGACGCGCGCACCGACAAGAATGCTGTTATCGATTCAAACCTGACCGCGAGCTACGGCGTCAGGGCGAATGAAACGGCACTCAAGGAGCTTGTGAAATCTCTGGCAACATTCGTTGCAGCCGACTTTTCCGGCGGAACATCGACGGACGAGGAATACTACAACGAACTTTCCGCCAACATGCGCGGCCTCCTGCAACCGGTTGGGGTCGATCAGTCCGGTATCGTCGATATCGCGACGGACATCGCGATCACGCAACGGACGGTCTCCCTGACCGGCGAACGGCACGTGCAGATGAAAAGTACCTATGAAGGGACGATTGCGGAAATCGAGGGCATCGACAAGAACCTGGTTGCGACGGAAATTCTGCAGCTCCAAAACAATATTGAAGTGTCCTACCGTGCGTCCTCGATCGTCTTCAATCTCAGCCTGTCCGATTATCTCTGATCGGGGTAATATGCTGCTTTTCCAAGGGTAGTTCATATCTTGACGATGCGCTTTTGAAGTGCCGGTCGGGGGTGTTTTTTCGTTGAAAACGCCGTGCGGTTCTGCAAATTTTTTGGAGTTGTTTCCATCCCGGATGTGCCAGTGTTACAGGACTGGAACTTCTGACAGGCGCCAGCCGTGTTGTCGCTGAAATTATCGCCTCGTCTCCTGAATTTAGCTGTGGCCGGTTCAGAAGGGGAGGCTCAAGTCGACGACCCACAAGTGAAATCAGACTGTTCTTGAGTCAGCCGCGATCGACCGAGATTACCTTTCCTGTCCAATTCGTGTAACTCGCAGCTGCTCCGGTCACGAGGCCGATATCGATGTATGACAACTGAATACTGTGGCCGGCAGCTGCGGCAGAGACGCCTCCTCCAACGCGCTGTCCATGACCGGCGATACGTTGAACGAGCTCGATCATCATATTCTTTTCGGCGGCCTCAAGTCTTTCGGCACCCTTGGCAAATTTCTGTGCCAATTTAAAATAGATCGGTCCCTTGGACATTTCTTTCAGCGCCTTGGCGCTCACAATAAAAGCGAGATTTATATCGCTTCCGGAAAACTCGAGACCTTTCAGTTTGCTAATGTCGGGCATTCCCGTGACCACGGCAAAATTGAAGCCGGATGTTGCATCCGCTCCCCATGTTCCTGTTCGGGTCAACTGGGCCTGAAAGGAGTGTGCGTCCGTGATACCCTCCAGAAGCTTCTGCCAGTTGTACAGAGCGCCGATTGTATACTCCGAGCCCTTTGATGCCTTCGGGATACCGATCCCGCTCGCAAATCGCGTGACAAAACCGCACCAAGTCGATCGCTCATCAGCCAGGATCTTGCCGACAAGGTCGTTTTTCATCATCGCAACCGTGGATCGGTTGTCTGGATTGAAAAACACAACAGGCCGAATAGTGCCATTGCTTTCCTCAAAGCCGTGTCGACCGGTTGATTCATCCCACACATATCCGGCGCGGCTTCCGGTTCTGTTTTTGCCCCGGTCGCTCGGATCGATCTTGTAAAGACCTGACGGTCTCATAATCAGATTAATGATCACGGAGAGGCGGCCACGCGTCCAATCGTCCGTGTCATACCCCATACCCGGTTTGATCCTGGGCCAGACCAGACGCATTTTGCAGGCGATATCGACAGCGTAGCCACCAAATGGACCCGGCGCGTTACCCAATTGGGTAAACTTACAAGCGTTACATCGCTCGGACGGGGAACAACATCGTCGATCTATGAGAAAAGATGGGACGCACCGCCATCAACGAAAAAAGCCGGTCGCTGCGCGCACCGGCTTCACTGCTCTGGATTTTGTCGCCGACTACTCGGTTTCCACTCGCGCGCGCAGCCCCTCGGCTATCGCCCGGTTGATGCTGATAAGCGTGTTGAGCTTCTCGGCATCGTCGCTCGTCATCACCGTTATCGTTTGCTTGAACACAAAAACGGCCAGTGAGGCGATATTGTTCTTGATGTCCTGCGGCAATTGACTTTCTTCGCTGGTCGCAGAGGTTACAAGAATACTCCAGAGTTTGCGGTTATAGACCAATGCATCGTCTTTTTCCGCAAGTGTGGCCTCGCCCCATTCATCCTTGATCAGCTGCAGCCGTGCTGCGGCTTTCATCAGCAGATTCGCTTCCAGTTCTCTCGGTGACACCGCCACCTGGCTCGTTTTCTGGTAAGCTTGCGCTGCCTGCTTGTACATGACTGATCAGCGTCCCTTCATACTCGATGAGCTTTCGTGCTTCTTTCAATGCTTTATAGAAGGCACCGGTTATTATCGCGTTACTGATCCTGGTAACATATGGGATCGTACTTGGTGCTGCCTTCACAATATCGTTGACGAGAGTGAAGTAATTCTCCTGAATTTTTTCCATATCCGTCGATAGATACATCAGTTGAACGGCCAAATAGACCCGTTTTGCCGGTGTATCCGCAGTGGTAGGCGTGAGAATGTCTTTTTCTCGAAGAATAGGTGCCTGGCCTTCGATAAACAGGCGGGTTCGCTGATTATCATTTGTGATGACACTGTCACCAATGATAATCCTTTCGCCCGGTTTTAGCTCGACCTTGAGCGCCATTCCGTGACCTCCACGCTTGAGTATCGCTATCAAACGTTAACGAACTGGTTAACGCCCTTTGCCGATACCTTAAAGCTTTTCATTCCAGCTGTTAACCGAACAGGCTCAAAACGCTCTGATCTGCCTGATTGGCAAGCGACAGGGCGGTGGAAGACAGCTGTTGCCGGGTCTGAAGGGCAAGCATGTTTGCACCTTCTTCGTTCATGTCGGCAATGGTGAGCTCGCCGGCTCCAACTTCTAGCGTGTTGATCATGTTCTGTGTGAAATCTGTTCGTATTTCGACGGTTGACAGTGATGTACCCATCGATCTGGCAGCCGTCCTCAGTTCGTCGAGCGCTGCATTGATGGCTTGCAGCGTCCGGTCAATGTCAGTGTCTGATTTGAATTCGGATGCCGCCGCCGAAAGTCCTACGGTACCGGAAGTGCTTCCAAGTGTCGTTCGGTTAAAGTCCGCGTTGCTGCTCGTGATGTCGAACGAGACTTCGCCGAGCAGACTGATACTGCCGCCGGAGAAAGTCGCATCCAGGCCTTTCACATTATCGATGAACGAGACCAGATCGCTGACTGTCGTTTCAGAATCGATCTCGATAGACGCTGGTTCAAATCCATTTCCGTCCGTAATCGTGATCGTATCACCCGCCTGGAAGCCACCCGAAGAGATCAAAGTCGCTGTTGAACTCAGGGACGAGACGGTCAGCGTCGTTGTCGTTCCACCCGTTGCACCACCGCTCGTCGCGGTTCCGCCACCTGCGTTGTCCTTTGAAACATAGATCGGATTTGTATTGCCTGATGTTATTGATATCGAGTCCGTCGACTCGTTAAAGCTGGTGTGAACGCCGCTCAAGTCGTTCAGCGCATCGACATAGTCCTGAACCGTGGTTATGTCGGTGCCGACCGTCAGGGTCGTGGTTCCGGAACTGTCCGTGATGGTGACCTGATCACCGGTTGACCATGCAGCCAGGTCCGTCAGGTTGGAGGATGCCTGCAAACCGGTCAGCGCAAGCGTGCCTGTTCCGCCGAAGAGATTGAAGGACGCCGTGCCGGTACCGCCGGTGTCGAGATTGTCGAGGTTCAGACCGTCATCAAGTGTTGTGTCGGTAAAGTCGACCGGATTGACCGTGAGGTTGGACGTGCTGTCCTCGTTGAAGATTACTTCCAGCTCATTGCCGGCGCCCGCAAGAAGGTTCTTGCCCTTATAGCTCGAGTCTCTTGCCATATCCTCGATCTGTTCGAGGATGTCATTATATTGGCTGGCAAACTGTTTTCTTTCAAACTCACTTGATGTCTGAAGCGCCTGGTTTGCGATCGCCTTGGCTGATTCGACCAGCTTGGTGATCGACGTTATGCCCTTGTCGGCCGCCTTGATGGTCTGTACTGCCTGACCCATATTGTCGAGCAGATTGGCCAGGTCGCTTGCCCGGTCGTTTAGCGATTGCGCCGTGAAAAACGAGTTCGGGTTGTCCAGCGCCGTGTTGACCTTCATGCCTGTGGCAAGCCGTGTCTGTGTCACAGACTGAAGATTTGCAGTTTGCTTGAGCGACAGGAGATTGTCCCGGACCGCGCTGGATAGAACAATATCAGACATCAGACTTCACCGCTTTTCCTACTTCAGTGTCCGCCGAAAGCGCTACTCAAGAACATCAAGATGAGCGCGCTCCTTTGACGTAAATCTAAATGGAAAGTTAATCGGTGATGCACGAATTAACGCGATGTAAATAAAAGTTACCAAAAGCTTTCTTTTATCTATTTGAAAAATATGATGAAAAAATTCGAGCTTTGACTTCAATCGAGACCGGAAACCAAAACGGCGAGCCGATGGCCCGCCGTTTCTGATCTTCATTTTGTGAGTCGTGTGTCCGACTGATTCTTTCAGTCCTAGAAGAGGGATAGCACCGTCTGGTCCGCCTGGGAGGCGAAGGAAAGAGATGTCGAAGCAAGCTGCTGCCGTGTCTGAAGCGCCAGCAGGTTTGCGCCTTCCTCGTTGGTATCGGCCAAGGTCAAGAGACCCGCACCTTCCTGAAGAGTATTGATCATCGTCTTCGTGTAATCTTGGCGAATTTCAACAATAGACAGGTTGGTGCCGAATTCTGACGCCTGGGAGCGAAGGTTGGAGAGCGCCGTATTGAGGCGGTCAACGACCCTGTTGATATCGCCGTCCGTGGCAAATCCGGAGTCCGATAGTGCTTCGAGAGTGATCCCGTCCGTGTCTACAGTGAAATTGGAAGCTGCAAAGTCAGTGTTGTCACTGGTCAGTGTCAGATCGGTCTCGGATTCGATTGTCAACAGGCCTGATCCGGTGTCGAAGTCAGACGACACGCCATTGAAATCGCTGATGAAGTTTTCGAGGTCCGCGACAGTTGTGTCATCATCGATCTCAAAGGATCCAAGCTCGAAGTCGTTACCGTCGGTTAGGGTGAGTGTGTCTCCAACGGCAAATGAGCCGGATTCGCTCAGAAGCTGCGTTGTCGTCGAGAATGCTGTCGCGTCGAAATCAAACGAACCAATGGTGGCGGTGAACGTCTGGTTGCCGATGTTGAAGTCCTCATCGGAGTAGACAGTCAGGTCACCAGTATTGTTGTCGAACTCTGCGCGAACACCGGCAATGGCATTGAGCCCGTCGACCAGATCCTGGACGGTTGCACCGGCCGTAATGTCGCTTGCACCGGAAAGGGCAACGGGGGCCGTCCCCGAATTGTTGCCGAAGGTGAGAACCGCTGTCGTGGAGATCGCGTTGGAATTCGACAGGATCGAGCTGGATTTCAAGGTTGACGTGCCATCCGTCAGGTTGATGGTCGTCTTGCCGCCCTGCAGCTGGAGGGTGGTTGTATTGCCTTGTCCTTCTGCGAGGTTGGACAAGTTAAGTCCGGTAGACAGGGCTGTGTCGGTGTAGTCGACGGACTCGATGGTCAGTTTCGAGGTCGCATCTTCGTTGAAGATCGTCGTCAGATCGTTGCCGATGCCACCCAGGAGATTTTTCCCCTTGTAGGAGCTGTCTTTCGCAACGTCTTCAATCTGCTCAAGAAGGTCGTTGTACTGCGCAGCGAATGTTTTGCGCTCATACTGGCTCTGCGTCTGCAAGGCCTGGTTGGCTTTCGCCTTCGCGGTTTCGACCAGATCGTTGATCGTCTGGATGCCTTTGTCGGCTGCCTTGATCGTCTGCAGCGACTGGCCCATGTCGTCGAGCAGATTGCTCAGATCACCCGCACGGGAATTCAGGCCTGATGCCGTGAAGAAAGAATTCGGATTGTCCAGCGCGGAATTAACTTTCAAACCCGTCGCCAGTTTGTTCTGGACGCCGGACATCAGGTCTGCGGTGGATTGGAGTGTGAGAAGGTTCTGCCGCACGGCAGCTGACAGGGTGATGTCCTTCATCTTAAATATCCCTTTCCTGGGTCAACTTGTACTTCTGCTCTTCCTGAGCAGGTTGATTAGGATCATCTCCCGTTAACCCTAATCATTGGTTAATTGGATGGCATTATAGGGTTAACGAGGTGTTAACGCCTTGAGAGCGTGGAGAAAATTGGCGGAAATCCGGGAGAACAAACTGAACGCAGAAGGAAAGGGGATGCTGAGAGATTCAGCCCATTGCAGGAATCAAAAAAGGCGGGCCGGGGCCCGCCTTCTCTGAATTTGCTGAAAGTTCTTTCGGTCCTAGAAGAGCCGCAGAACGTTCTGGTCTGCCTGAGCCGCAAAGGACAGGGACGTGGAGGCGAGGCTCTGACGGGTCTGCAGCGCCAGAAGGTTTGCACCTTCCTCGTTGGTGTCTGCAAGGGTCAGTTTGCCCGCACCTTCCTCAAGCGTGCCGATCAGTGACTTGGTGAAGTCCTGACGGTTTTCGACGATCGACAGGTTGGTACCGAACGAGGACGCCTGGGTTCTGAGAGAGCTCAGGGCCGTGTTCAGCTTGTCGACCACACGGTTGATGTCGCTGTCGGTGGCAAATCCGCTGTCGGAAACTGCCGACAGGGTGATGCCGTCCGTGTCCGCAACGAAGTTCGCGCTGGCAAAGTCAGTGTTGTCACTGGTCAATGACAGATCGGTCTCCGACGTGATGGACAGCTTGCCTGAGGAAGTGTCGAAGTCGGCGGAGACGCCCTGGAAATCGTCAGCAAAGGATTCCAGGTCGGCAACCGTGGTATCGGCTTCGATCTCGAGCGAGCCGAGTTCGAAATCGTTACCGTCAGTCAGGGTCAGTGTGTCGCCAACAGCGAAGGAACCAGTTTCCGACAACAGCTGGGTCGTTGCAGTCAACGCGCTTGCGTCGAAATCAAACGAACCAATGGTGGCGGTGAACGTCTGGTTGCCGATGTTGAAATCTTCATCGGAATAGACGGTCAGATCACCGGTATTGTTGTCGAACTCTGCGCGAACACCGGCGATGGCATTGAGCCCATCGACCAGATCCTGGACGGTTGCACCGGCCGTGATGTCACTTGCGCCGGAAAGGGCAACGGGGGCCGTCCCCGAATTGTTGCCGAAGGTGAGAACCGCTGTCGTGGAGATCACATTGGAGTCCGACAGGGTGGAGTTTGTTTTCAGGGTTGACGTGCCATCCGTCAGGTTGATGGTCGTCTTGCTGCCCTGAAGCTGCAGCGATGTGGAAGACCCTTCACCTTCCGCCAGGTCCGACAGGTTGAGGCCTGTGGACAAGGTACTGTCGGTATAATCGACAGCCGAGATGTTCAGTTTGGACGTGGAATCTTCGTTGAAGATCGTGGTGAGGTCGTTGCCGGTACCTGCAAGCAGGTTCTTGCCTTTGTAGGAAGAATCCTTGGCAATGTCCTCGATCTGCGTGAGCAGTTCGTTGTACTGGGCGGCAAACTGCTTGCGCTCGTACTGGCTTTGCGTCTGCAGAGCCTGGTTTGCAATCGCCTTCGCCGATTCAGCCAGTGTCGTGATCGAGGCAATTCCCTCGTCGGCTGCCTTCAGGGTCTGGACCGACTGGCCCATGTCGTCGAGCAGTGTGCCGAGGTCGTTTGCCCGGGACGTGAGGCCGGAAGCGGTGAAGAAGTTGCTTGGATTGTCCAGGGCAGAATTGACCTTCTTGCCGGTGGCCAGTTTGTTCTGGACATCGGACAGAAGTTCCGCAGTTGACTGGAGTGAATTCAGGTTCTTGCGAACCGCGCTGGACAGTGTGATGTCAGCCATTATTTGATCCTTTCTAGGAACACGAGATACAGAACCCATCCTGGGAACGCGTTGCTAGAAAACATCTAGGGGAGGAAACATTGGATAAATAAAAACGGTTAGCGTTATTTAACCCTAACGCGATGTAAATTACTTTCTTGAGGAAATTTTCTACCCGAATGAAGACAGTTCGCATTCATTATTCATAAAATCGAGAAAAGCTCGAATACTGTTTCGAGTCATGAAAATTTCTGAGTTCTTAATTTGTTATCTCAGGAAATATACTTCCTGTTATTTTGAATAATCCGGAATTTATTATTCCTTCTCTGATCGACGAATTTGTTTTGTTCGCCGTGCGACAAGTATGACGCCTGTCTTGCGAGAGTCCGACCCGGCTTCGTCCGGACGCAAAAAAGGCGGGCCGGGGCCCGCCTTCTCTGAATTTGCTGAAAGTTCTTTCGGTCCTAGAAGAGCCGCAGAACGTTCTGGTCTGCCTGAGCCGCAAAGGACAGGGACGTGGAGGCGAGGCTCTGACGGGTCTGCAGCGCCAGAAGGTTTGCACCTTCCTCGTTGGTGTCTGCAAGGGTCAGTTTGCCCGCACCTTCCTCAAGCGTGCCGATCAGTGACTTGGTGAAGTCCTGACGGTTTTCGACGATCGACAGGTTGGTACCGAACGAGGACGCCTGGGTTCTGAGAGAGCTCAGGGCCGTGTTCAGCTTGTCGACCACACGGTTGATGTCGCTGTCGGTGGCAAAGCCACTGTCGGAGATCGCCGACAAGGTGATGCCGTCCGTGTCCGCAACAAAGTTTGCGCTCGCAAAGTCAACATTGTCGCTGGTCAGTGACAGATCGGTTTCCGACGTGATGGACAGCTTGCCGGATGTGGTGTCGAAGTCGGCGGAGACGCCCTGGAAATCGTCAGCAAAGGATTCCAGATCGCCAACCGAAGTGTCGGCTTCGATCTCGAGCGAGCCGAGTTCGTAACCATTGCCGTCAGTCAGGGTCAGTGTGTCGCCAACAGCGAAGGAACCAGTTTCCGACAACAGCTGGGTCGTTGCAGTCAACGCGCTTGCGTCGAAATCAAACGAACCAATGGTGGCGGTGAACGTCTGGTTGCCGATGTTGAAATCTTCATCGGAATAGACGGTCAGATCACCGGTATTGTTGTCGAACTCTGCGCGAACACCGGCGATAGCATTGAGCCCGTCGACCAGATCCTGGACGGTTGCACCGGCCGTGATGTCACTTGCACCGGAAAGGGCAACGGGTGCCGTCCCCGAATTGTTGCCGAAGGTGAGAACCGCTGTCGTGGAGATCGTGTTGGAATCCGACAGGGTGGAGTTTGTTTTCAGGGTTGACGTGCCATCCGTCAGGTTGATGGTCGTCTTGCTGCCCTGAAGCTGCAGCGATGTGGAAGACCCTTCACCTTCCGCCAGGTCCGACAGGTTGAGGCCTGTGGACAAGGTACTGTCGGTATAATCGACAGCCGAGATGTTCAGTTTGGACGTGGAATCTTCGTTGAAGATCGTGGTGAGGTCGTTGCCGGTACCTGCAAGCAGGTTCTTGCCTTTGTAGGAAGAATCCTTGGCAATGTCCTCGATCTGCGTGAGCAGTTCGTTGTACTGGGCGGCAAACTGCTTGCGCTCGTACTGGCTTTGCGTCTGCAGAGCCTGGTTTGCAATCGCCTTCGCCGATTCAGCCAGTGTCGTGATCGAGGCAATTCCCTCGTCGGCTGCCTTCAGGGTCTGGACCGACTGGCCCATGTCGTCGAGCAGTGTGCCGAGGTCGTTTGCCCGGGACGTGAGGCCGGAAGCGGTGAAGAAGTTGCTTGGATTGTCCAGGGCAGAATTGACCTTCTTGCCGGTGGCCAGTTTGTTCTGGACATCGGACAGAAGTTCCGCAGTTGACTGGAGTGAATTCAGGTTCGCACGAACCGCGCTGGACAGCGTGATGTCAGCCATAGTCTAGATCCTTTCTAGGAACATGATGTAGGAACCCTTCCTGGGTCCACGAGACATCAAGCGGCCGACCGAGGTAACAAAACCTAAAGAAACTTGGTTAGCGCAATTTAACCCTAATGGAACGTAAATGGTTGAAAGCACGATATATTTGCTGTGCTGAGGTCTTTGTTACGGAAACAAGCGGAATTCGTCATTGCCATTGAGCCGCAATGCCCTGGGTGGAGGCACTCGGCGCTGCCATTCGTGAGTTGGACAACGTTTCACCCGGCATGGTGACGCCGGTTACAGTGCTCCACTTTCTGTCCGACATTGCGTGCCACGCTGCGGGCGGGAAGAGGGCATCGATCACATTCTCAAGAGAAGCCGGCACGGTATGACGCACTGGTGGCAAGTGGCGTGTAGAATAACGTCGCAAGACCTTTGCCAGACTGGCGAGCGCCTGTCGGTTCAGGAGAAAGTTGCCGTGATCGTCTGACGCGACGCATGCAAACAGGACACTCCACTCAGGCAAAGACGCCTTGCAGCCGCCTCAGAAAAATGCCGAAACTAGTGTCGGGTCTGTGAAAAAGGCAGTGTCCGAGAGGTGAAATCTGCGTGCGCGATCAAACGACGAGTTGAACCGGTTGAGAAGATTCTTCTGTTTGCTGGTTCTCGACCGTTTCAGCGTAGGCACGCAACCGCAACAATGTTTCGCTTGGGATCTGGCGCAGTACCTGACCGGTATCGGTATTTGTGGCGACGAAGACCAGGCTTTCGCTGTCAGGATCAACCACATTGCGGCGCTCAACCTGCGGCGTGGTCCGTTGTGCGGCCCGTTGAGACTGCTCATTGTCTGCCGACCTGCGTCCATCCTGCGTTTCGCTTGATGGGTTCACAGTTTCCTTGGCAGGCAAATCCGTTTTCGCTGCAGGCACATTCTTTTCCGGAGCCCGCGTAACCGGCGTAATCGCCGTATATGTCGGCGATGGCGGCCGGGCAATTCCCGTATCCAACATCTTTCTCTCCGGTGTACTCGATACAAACACCCGTACGCTCTCGACTTTAATTCAAGGAAATGAATCTTCTGTTAACGAAATGGTTAGAATTTGCCGGGTGCAGTCGGTGTGTCGAATTGATTCGTTTTCCCATGGCAGGCCACACAGGCTTTCAATGACACAACGAAAAAAGGCTCTCGAGTGGAGAGCCTTTCAAGCTTGGCGATCTGCTGAAAATCGGCGGAAGCCTACAAGGCCTGGTTCACCGCGATCCCGCGCGCCGACTGTGGCCCTGAAGGGGCACCGCCATCCCGGCCGTAGGTTGTCGGCGTTGTCGCGTTCTTGGCACCTGCCGCTTTTGCGACCGTTGAAACGATGCTGTTCGCGACGTCCCGCGCAGTCGACAGAACGGCCAGGTTGATCCTGAGGACAGGCTGAAATTCACTGTGCTGGCGGCGAAGCGACTGTGTTGCGGACGGGGACAGGTTGCCGAGGGCAACCGCATGTTCCTTGGCTGTCATCATGCCGCGCGTATATTCGTGGATCAGCCGAGCCTTGTCCGGTTGAAGTTCACCGGCTTCCTTGAGTTTTCCGGCCCGCACAAGATCTGTTTCCATTTCTATGACGGACAAGAGCGCTTCCATGGTGCCCGACAGGGCAGAGCAGAAACCGTCTGCATCCTGCTTGCTTGCCGGTCGATCCAGAGAAAATGGAAACGAATTCGCGTTTGGTTGTGCAGTCATCTGCCCCCCTCCTGCAATGCAAGCAGCTCGCGCTCGACGCTGTCGGCCAGGCCGATGCCACCTGCTTTGGATATTGTACGTGCATATTCGTCTATCAAAAGTTTCTGCCAGGCGTCGGAGCCGGTACCGCCGCCCCAGGTTCCACCTTCGTTCAGTCCGGTAAACATGTTCTGAAGCATGGTGTTGAGGAACACGGCCTCAAAGCCTTCGGCCGCGTCACGAACCGCACTCTTGCTCGTGGTATCCACACCACGGACTGCGTCGAGCGGGTCGGGTTGACTGGTGGCAGGGGCGATCGACTGGATCATCACAGCACCTCGATTTCGGCCTGCAAGGCACCTGCCGCCTTGATCGCCTGCAGGATCGAGATCATGTCGCGCGGCCCGATGCCAAGCGCATTCAATCCATCCACCAGCTGTTTGAGCGTGATCGTTTCCGGTACGATTGCGAGCTTCGTTCCGTCCTCGTTTACCGACACCTCGGAACGCGGCACGACGACAGTCTGGCCGTTGTCGGCAAAGGGCAGGGGTTGGGATACCTGTGGCGTTTCGGCGATCGTAACCGTCAGATTTCCCTGAGCCACGGCCACCATCGACACCTTTACGTCCTGGCCCATTACGATGATGCCGGAATTCTCGTCAATCACGATGCGGGCGGCAAGATCCGGTTCGACGATTAGCTGTTCGATATCCGTCAGAAGATCGACGATGTTGCCGTTATACTGTTGCGGCAGATCCAAACGTACGGTTGCCGGATCAAGAGGCTCGGCCGTCGGCATGCCGATCAGTTCATTGATGGACAGCGCGACGCGGCGTGCGGTCGTAAGATCGGGGTTGCGCAGTGCAAGACGCAGCGTGGTCAGGGACGCAAGCTGGAAATCCAGCTCCCGTTCGACGAGACCACCATTGGCTATGCGACCGGCGGTCGGAACACCGCGGACAACAGAGGCAGCGTCCGCCTGTGCCGAAAACCCGCCGATTGCCACAGACCCCTGGGCAATGGCGTAGACCTCACCATCGGCACCAACCAGTGGCGTGACAAGCAGCGTACCGCCCTGAAGCGAGTCTGCATCGCCAAGTGCGCTGACATTGACGTCGATCCGTGTTCCCTGAGTGGCAAAGGGAGGCAGGTTTGCGGTCACCATCACCGCGGCAACCGTGTCCGTATTCAGTGCGATGTTCCGGGTGTTGACACCAAGACGTTCAAGCATTGCCTGCAGGCTTTGCTGCGTAAAGGGCGTGTTGCCGAGCGAGTCGCCGGTACCGTTGAGGCCAACAACAAGTCCGTAACCGATGAGCTGGTTTTCCCGGATCCCTTCAAAATCTGCAATGTCCTTGATCCGGGATGCCGCTTCGGCACTGGAAACCGCAATGCTCGCTCCGATGAGCGCGAGGACGGCAATGAAAGAGAGCCGTCCAAACCACTGAGAAATTTTGCCACCCATGTTCCGCATCACTGTTTCCGGTCCGGTTTCGTTTCCGGCCAGATCGCCGGGTCACCTGAGTTTGGAATGCGTTATGCGAGAGCCGTGCCACATTTGCGCCGTGATCGCCTTTTTTGAAGAAGTGGCTGTTTTCTGCGGCTCGTGGCGCATTGTTTCCCTCCGGGCCGCACAAGAATGTCGAATTTAGTTAATGAAATTCTTTTCCAGGCAGGCAAATATTGCCTCCCTTGCAAGGATTCAATTACTCTTCCCGGCAGAATCTGACACGCAACAGGACAGATCCGGAAAGATTTCGGTCGAACCAATCGTCAGCCGGAACGGCAAATGATCATGCGCATCACAGGTAACAAACCCGTCACGGGCGTTCAGGGCAAGGGGGCACGGAAACAGGCCACCACCGGCGGTGAGCAGTTTGCGCCCGATCTTGGAAGCGAGGTGACTCAGTCGTCGCAGACGGCCGGTGGCACGGCAATTCAGGGCATGGACGCGCTGCTTGCCTTGCAGGAGGTTGATGAGCGGGCAGAGCGTCGATCCCGAGCTGCGCGCCGCGGCCATTCGCTGCTTGATACGCTTGAAGCGGTGCGTGCGGATCTGTTGGCAGGCTTCGTGTCGGAAGAACGTCTGGAGGTGCTGGCAAGCCAGGTCACAAACCGGCAGACCAGCGGGGATGACCAGATCGATTCGGTTCTTGAAGAGATCGAATTGCGAGTGAAAGTTGAGCTCGCAAAGCTTGGACGTTTTACCGACCGGTGATGGTCACAATCGGGTCAAAATAGCGCTAAAACTGTTCAATTGGCGCTCAACGGATTGAAAGATATGACATTTCTTTAATGCTATTTTTCGGAAATGAACCGTTGTCGGGGAACAGAACCGGCTATATATTGCGCCCGGCCTAACGGTAATCCGGAGCTATCGATGACGGTAGAAATTGAGTCTGAATATCGACCCTCGGACAACGAGCCGTTCATGAACGACAGGCAGCGAGAGTATTTTCGAGATAAACTGCTTGCATGGAAAGACGAGATCCTGAAAGAAAGCAAGGAAACGCTTACGAACCTTCAGGAAGAAAGCCAGAACCACCCAGATTTTGCCGACCGTGCGTCTTCTGAGACAGATCGCTCAATTGAACTGCGCGCCCGGGATCGTCAACGCAAGTTGATTTCAAAGATCGATGATGCTTTGGAACGTATTGCTGACGGGAGCTATGGCTATTGCGAGGAGACCGGTGAACCGATCTCCTTGAGGCGCCTCGAGGCCAGACCGATCGCCACATTGTCGATCGAGGCTCAGGAAGCGCATGAACGTCGCGAGAAAGTGTATCGCGACGACTGATTTCCAGAAACGGCTGGCTTGCTGAATACGGCAAGGCCGAGCAACTTTTGAACCTCCCCACCAGGGGAGGTTTTTTCTTTGTCAGATCCAGTCAGTTGGCGATCTTGTCGGCCATTACGGCAATTGTCTGCTGATAGACACTGGCCTTGTTCCATTCCTTGATGACGCGATAGTTTGCCGTGCCCGGACCCCAGGGTTGACCGCGCCGCCATCCTTTCTTCTTCAGATAGTTCGCGGTGGACGCCAGAACGTCGGGAATGGAGCGGATCAGGTCGCGGCGGCCGTCACGATCATAGTCGACCGCGTATTTGACATAGGAGGAGGCAAGAAACTGGGTCTGGCCGATTTCTCCAGCCCAGGCCCCGCGCATTTCTCCTGGCGACATATCGCGGCGCTGAACGATGACCAGAGCATTGACGAGTTCGTTGGTGAAGAACTTCGACCGGCGGCAGTCATATGCGAGCGTTGCCAGCGACTGCAGGACCGGCATTTTGCCGGAGTAGCCGCCGTAGTTGGTTTCCAGCCCCCAGATTGCCAGGATAACCGGGGCCGGGACGCCGTATTTCTTTTCGATTCTTGAAAACAGCCTGCGATATGTCTCGCCGAGTTTCTTTCCCCTTCGGATCATCGCATTGTTGACCCGCTTTGCATAAAACTGCTTGAAACTCAGCTTGAACGATTTCTGGTTGCGATCGAGGCGGACGACCTTCGAGCTGTATTTCGCATTTTTCAGAGCTTCCCGCACGATACGTTGCTTCAGCCGATAGCGTGACGAATTCGCGATGAAGTCCTGTTTCCAGGCTTCAAACCCCGCGGGGCCATTCCCGCAAGTGGCCGCGAAAACGGGTGAGGTTAAAATCAGAAAAAAGCTGACAATAGAAACAAAGACAATTTGCATGAAGCCCCCTGTGAATCGAGCTGTCTTCCTTCGGCATTCTAAATCAAAATGACGCGACGTCATCTCGGAAAGTCCAAAATCCTCCGAAACGAGAACGGGCACGGCACTCGGGGAGCGAGATACCGTGCCCGTCGTCAGCCGCCAAAGTCCCAGTTTCTAGAACACTTTGACCGTGGCTGGCCGGGGGATCGTTTCCAGTGCCGGGATCATCAGAACGGCAGCAGGATATCCAGAACCTGGTTGCCCACACGCGGCTGCTGAACCGTAGTGATCTGGCCGCGACCGCCATATCCGATGCGGGCCTCTGCTATTTGTTCGCTGGCAATCCGGTTGTTTGCGGTGATGTCTTCAGGCCGCACGATACCGGCGACAATCAGTTCTCGAACTTCGAAGTTCACGCGAACTTCCTGCCTGCCCTCGATGACAAGATTTCCGTTCGGCAGAACCTGGGTGACAACTGCGGCAATTGAGGTCTGGAGGGTTTCTTCCCGGTCGACACTGCCAGCTCCCTGGAAACTTGAGTTGCTGTTGACATTGCCAAGATTGCTGGCCGCCATGTCTGCCGGCAGGAAGATCGTATCGATCGCCGTTCCCAGTGCGCCACCAACTCCTGCGCCGTTTGTCTCGGTTCTGTTGCGCTCGGTTTCGTTTTCAATCTCTGCTTCATCGTCAATCGTGACTACGACAGTCAGAATGTCACCGACCTGGCTGGCCCGCTGGTCCTTGAAGAAGGCCCGGCTTCCGGACTGCCAAAGTGAATTCGGATTGTAGTGAACCTGCTGTGGCTCCGGCATCGGCATCTGGACCGGCCGGTATCCGGGTGTCGTTGTCGGATCCTGGATTGCATTCAGGGCAGGTTGCTGACCGACTTGCGCAAGCTGGTCTGCGGTACCGCAGCCTGCAGCAAGCGACGCCAGCGCAATACTTGCCAAAAGATGGCGGGGAAGGGAGGTCAACATTAGTTCGTCTCGCTGTTCAGGCTTGCAACCACAGGATTGGCGGTGTGGACACGTACCTGCCCACGTGACATGACGGTTGCTGGAATGATACGTCGTGACTGGAGATTCATGACGTCTATGACATCACCCTTGGCACCTTCTTCCAGTGCTCTTGCCCTTGAAGTCAGTTTCAAGCCAGGCATGTTGAAGGTCACCGTGACCTTGTCTCCCCGTGTTACCAGGACCGGACGCTGGAAATTCCTGCGGGAGAGCGGCATGTTGGCGCGAATGCTGTTACGGGCAGCCATGCCGGTAACTTCCGATGGGTCGATGACGGCACCCGCAGGCGTCTTTGAGCGGGCAAGACGCATCACCGTCAGGTCTTCTTCCTTCAGGATGTCACCCCGGCGAAGCGGCTGTGCGAGCGTGACGACTTCGACCATTTCGTGGGCAATGCCTGTAAGTGTCAGCGGTTCGGTGCCGTGTTCGACGGCAACGCTGGCCTGAATAATAAAGCGCCCGCTTGCCTGCACCCAGTCAACGCGGTCGAACCGGATCGGTTCCGCAACTTTCGGGTCGGCGAGAACGCGGTTGGGTGCCTGAATGAGCTTCACATCCAGATTGGTCGGGTCGATGCCTGCGTTCCGTTCGGCCAACGTTTTGCGCACAAGGCTTGCCAACTGGTCTCTGCCCAGTTCAGTCGCGCCCCTGTGTACGACAACGGTTTTCAGACCGTCAGTACCGGCGGTGGTCAGACCAGCGGCCCGCGCCCTTTCAGCGACCAGGTTGGCCGGGACATTGCCCGACGTGCCCATGTCCGGTGAGCGAAAGAGCGGTTTTGCGGCATGGGCACCGGCATCGGAGTAGAAATCGCCTACAGTCACGATCTCGGAAAGTGTCATGACCTGGGAGCGCAGGACCGGTTGGACTTCTGCGATTGCAGACAGCCCGGTCAACCCCATGAACAGAAGGCCAAGCGTGGCTTTGATCAGATGTTTCATCATCTCGGCTTTCCTGCGTTAACGGAGGTTAGCGGTGGTTGAGTACATCTCGTCTGCCGCCTTGATGATCCTTGAATTCATCTCGTAGGCACGTTGCGCGGAGATCAGGTCGGCGATTTCGGTCACCGCGTCCACGTTTGCCATTTCAAGGAAGTACTGCTGAACATTGCCGAAGCCGCTGTCGTTCGGATTGCCTGTTTGCGGCGTGCCGCTGGCATTGGTTTCCAGAAACAGGTTGTCGCCGATGGCTTCCAGGCCTGATTTGTTCACGAAACGGGCAAGCTGGATCTGTCCGAGCGTAACGGTGCCGCCGGTCTGATTGATGCCCTGAACTTCGCCAGTGTTTGAAATTGTGATGTCCTGGGTGCCGTCCGGAATCGTTATGCCCGGATTGACGGTGTAACCGTCAACGGTGACCAGTTGCCCGTCGGCATCGCGTTCGAATGAACCGTCCCTCGTATAACCGGTGTTTCCATCCGGAAGTTCGATCTGGAAAAAGCCTTCGCCGCGGATGGCGACATCCAGTTCCTTGCCTGTCTGTTCAAGAGAACCCTGGGACATGATACGCGCGGTCGACGCGATCTTTACACCGGAACCGATCTGAACGCCGGTTGGAACTATGGTTCCTGCATCGGAGGTCTCGGTGCCCATCCTGCGAAGGTTCTGATAGAGAAGATCCTGGAAATCCGCCCGTTGTTTCTTGAAACCCGTTGTCCTCATGTTGGCAACGTTGTTCGAGATGACTTCGACGTTCCGTTCCTGGGCCTTCATGCCGGTGGCGGCGATCTGCAGTGCTTTCATGATCTTAAATCCTCTGGAGCCCGTCAGGCTTGAACTCTTCCGAGCGTCGAGATGGCCTGCCGGCTCAACTCATCGATGTCTTTCAGCATCTTCGATACCGCTTCGTATGATCGGGTGACTTCGATCAGGCGCGTGACTTCAAAGACGCCATCCACGTTCGATTGTTCCAGCGCTCCCTGCACGACCTTGGTCGCCGCCGGAACGCCTGGATTTTCGCCTGCAAAAATGGTTTCGGAGAGCTTTTCCAAATCCTGCACATTTTCAAACGAAGCGATCCGGATCTGACCGCGAACGCCAAGTTCGGTGGCAATGGTGCCATCCTCGGCGATTTCGATAATGCCGTCTTCGTTGGAGAAGGTTAGGGGACCGGCGGATGTCATGACCGGTCGGCCCTCGGAGGTTACAAGCTGTCCGTCCGCGTCCAGGTGAAAAGCGCCGTTGCGTGTAAAGGCTTCACCGCCGTCCGGCATTTGCACCACAAAAAACCCTTCGCCCTCAAGAGCGATGTCGAGTTCGTTGCCGGTAAGCTTGAAGCTGCCATTGGCAAAATCGGTGTGCGACGAATAATCGAGAACATAGGACAGTGTTTCATCCGGTGTCTCGAACTCGGTCGCCTCGGCCACCGGCATCATATATTCCTCAAACAGCAGGTTTTGCGACTTGAAACCCGATGTGTTGATGTTCGCCATGTTGTTGGCGATGACATTCAGCTGATTCCGCAGGGCGGTCTGCCTGGAAAGGCCAATTAGCTGTGCGTTCTCCATGTGAACGGTTCCTTTTGCTCCCCGATGAGCCGTTCGGTCTCCCCAGACTTGCGGGCTCGTTAAGGTTAATGCACGTGCCGTGCCAGTTTTTAAATCCTTGGAAAATCTGGGTAAAAGACGAAACAGCAGGGTGCGTGCGGCAAGAGATTCCGGCAGAAGTTAACCACTTGGCAATTTTTGCCTGGTGACTCGCGTTAACGGCTTGGTAACCATTCGTTAACCATTAACTCTTTAGTAATAATTATCGCGCGCGAGCGCCGGATAATGCGGAGTTCGGAATGGCTGACGAAAGCGCTGCTGCTGATGAAGACGTCGAGGGCGAAAGTGAAGGCGCTGCGGGTGGCAGCAAGAAAAAGCTGTTTCTGTTTGGCGGTATCGGCCTGGTGGTTCTGCTGGCCGCGGGGGGCGCGGCCTACTATTTTCTGATGGGGTCCGCAACGCCGACGACGATGCCTGACGATGCAGGTTCGCCTGTCGAGGTTCAAAAGCCGGTGGTCTTCTTCGATCTGCCGGAAATGACGGTGAATTTGGCGACGGAAGGACGGACGACGTATCTCAAGGTCAGGATCGCGCTGGAAGTCGAAAATCGCGCGATGATCGATCAGATTCAACCGTTTCTGCCGCGCATTCTGGATGCGTTTCAAATTTATCTGCGCGAATTGCGCCCTGCGGACCTGGAGGGGTCTGCCGGTCTGTTCCGTTTGAAGGAAGAATTGCTCAGACGGATCAATTTGTCGGTGTATCCGGCGAAAGTGGAAGGGGTTCTGTTCAAGGAAATCCTTGTGCAGTGACACGATGAATGGCTGATAGCGACGAAGACGACGATCTGTCCGAAGAAGACATGGCTGATGCCTGGGGAGCTGCTCTTGCGGAGCAGGGCGCCGGTGGTGATGATGATGACGATCTAGCCGCCGCCTGGGGTGCCGCGCTTGAAGAGCAGGGTGCCGGCAGTTCCGACGACATGGCTGCCCAATGGGCGGCGATGATCGACGACAGCGAGCCGGACCTTGAAAACGCGACCCGTGGTGCGGACCGTGTTCTCAATCAGGAGGAAATCGACAATCTCCTGGGCTTCAATATCGAGGATACGATTGCCGGCGACCAGAGCGGTATCCGGGCACTTATCAATTCGGCGATGGTCTCTTACGAGCGATTGCCGATGCTCGAGATTGTCTTTGACCGGCTGGTACGGCTGACAACAACCTCGTTGCGGAACTTTACGTCGGACAACGTGGAAGTGTCGCTCGACTCCATCAGCTCCGTCCGGTTCGGCGACTATCTCAATTCCATTCCGCTTCCGGCTATCCTTGGAGTGTTCAAGGCCGAGGAATGGGACGGCTTCGGGCTGATCACGGTTGAGTCCAGCCTGATCTATTCGATCATCGACGTGTTGCTCGGCGGCGGGCGCGGGACCTCTGCGGTGCGGGTCGAGGGACGTCCATACACCACGATCGAAACCGGCCTCGTGCAGCAGATGGTGGCGCTGATACTGCAGGATGCGGAACATGCTTTCGCACCGTTGTCTCCGGTTCACTTCAATCTTGAACGCCTGGAGACCAACCCGAGATTCGCCGCTATCTCCCGCCCGGCGAATGCCGCGATTCTCGTTGAGCTGCGGATCGACATGGAGGACCGTGGCGGGTCTGTCGAGATCATGATGCCCTACGCGACACTGGAGCCGATCCGCGATCTGCTGCTTCAGATGTTCATGGGGGAGAAATTCGGCCGCGATCCGATCTGGGAAGGGCACCTTGCCAGTGAAATTCATGCAGCCGAAATCGAGGTTGATGCGGTGTTGCATGAAACCCACCTGCCGTTGAGCAGGGTCCTCAGTCTGGACGTTGGGCAGACACTGGTTTTCGATGTCGCTCCGGCGGATTCGGTGACGATCAAGTGCGGAAATGTCCCGCTGACCGAAGGTACTCTCGGCAAGGTGGAGGATTCCATTGCCATCCGGGTCGCAAAGAACTTGCGCAAGCCCAAAATGACGCTGGCGGCTTTCGAGCGGGCCATGCAGAACGAAATGGAGCAACCATGAGCACTTTGCCAATCGGAATGATCATTGAAGGTCTGGTCGCAGTGCTATTGCTGGTCACGATCGGCTATTGCTGGATGCTCAATCGGCGCTTGCAACGCCTCAGAGCCGACGAAGAAGTGTTACGGGCAACCATCTCCGAACTTATGACTGCGACGGAGATTGCAGAGCGGGCCATCCTCGGTCTGAAGACTACGGCATCAGAGGCCGACAAGGTTCTCGGTACCCGCCTTAAGCAAGCGGAAACCATGTCCGGCGGTCTTGCAGAACAGATTGGTGAAGGTGAGAAAATCTTTACCAGGATTTCGCAGATTGCAGAGGCTGCAAGGGCTGCTTCCTCACAACAGGAACCGGCACCGCGCAGTGACGCCTATGCCGTCAGGTCTCCGACGGATGTTGCTGCATACGGGCAGCAGCCTGCGGGGCATGGTTCGCATCCTGCTCCGTCGGCTCAGGCCGCGCCGGCACCTCAGGCTCCGGTCTATGAGCCGGAGCGCAAACGGACGAGCCGTGCGGCGGACATACAAAGTGCGGCGGCAGAGGCGACTGCAAGACTTGAACAATTCCGTAGACGGAACGGTGCTGCTGCATGAATTTGAGACTGTTGCCTTTGTTGGGAATCTCGGCAAGTGCCCTTCTTGCCCTGAAATTGCTCGGGCTCGCATTCGGACCGGAAAGCGAGAACCTGCCCATCAATGGTGCGGTTGCGCAGGAAACGTCCGCGGAAGATATTGCTCCAGGTGAGGAGATGACTGCCGAAGTCAACGAACAACCTCTTGAAAACGAAATGGCGGCGCAAGAGGAATTCTCGGAGCCACCGGTACTGCCCGACAGTCTTGAAATCGGTGGCTCAGCGGCTGAAAGAGCGGTGTTGGAAAGCCTCGGTAAGCGCCGCGAGACCCTACAGCAGCAAGAAGGTCAACTGGATCTGCGCGAGAAGCTGCTCCAGGCGACCGAGGAACGGATTCAGAAACGGGTCGATGAGCTCAAGAAACTGGAGCAGCGTATCGAAACTGCCGTAGAGAAAAAGAAGAAGCAGGAGCAGGATGAGGTCGCTGGGCTTGTCACCATGTACGAGACCATGAAGCCCAAGGACGCAGCCCGTATCTTCGACAGGCTGAGTCTGCCGATTCTTCTGAAAGTCGTGCGCCAGATGAAACCCAGAAAAATGGCCGATATCTTGGCAAAAATGTCTCCGGAAAGAGCAGAACGACTGACCGTTGCAATTGCCAGCAACACCGGCTCGACTCCGCAGCCGGTGCAACCGGTGAGCGCTCCGGCCCCGGCCCAGCAAATGCTGCCGAAAATTCCTTCAAACTGAGCACTTCTTTCGGATTTGAAGGGCACACGTAAGGGCGCGTTAAGAACACTTACCTAACAATAGAGTGTTGGCGCTATCCGAGGACTGAACGACTTGCAGGCACCCATCCTGACATCGCGACAAAACTGCAAGCTCACGGACGCCTCAAAGGTGTGCCGGGCTTTCTGTTTTTCTGTCCTGATGGCGATCTGCGTCTGTCTTTTGTCAACCGCTCTTCCATTTGCCGCCAGAGCCCAGACACTGGAACCGGTGGACCTTCAGGTTGTTCCGGCGGAAGGTTATGGCCGTATTGTCCTGACTTTCAAGGACCGGACCTTGCTGCCGATCTATGATGCGGTGATTACCGGCGGTGTGTTGCGAATTTCATTCGAGGACCCGGTCGACATAAAGGTCGACGACGTGCCGCTGGACCTCGGCGACTACGTCACCATCGCGCGCCGCGATCCTGATGGAAGTGCAATCCGTTTTGCCTTGAAGAACCAGTTTCAGATCAACACGCTGGAGGCAGGCGAAAAGCTCTTCGTCGACATACTGCCGATGAACTGGCAGGGATTGCCACCGGGACTGCCGGACGACGTGGTCCGGGATCTTGCGAAGCGGGCGGAAGCCGCAATGAGAAAGGTGCGTGCGCTGGAGCAGGCGCGCCTGAAGGCCCAGGAAGGTCCGGAAGTCACGCTGCATGTCGGTGAACATCCAACGTTCACACGCCTCGTTTTCGATTGGTCGATCAAGTTCGACACCGCCTTCGTTCGGGAAAACGATATCATCAAGCTGACGTTCAACCATCCGGCGCAGCTGGATATTTCCCACCTGCGTGCACATCTGCCGCAAGGGGTCATCGATGCGACATCATTCCTGGACAAGGGAAAACTCAAGTTCCTGATGCGCGTCGAACCGTCGGTCGATATTCGCGCTTTCAGAGAAGAGCAGACCTATGTGATCGATGTGACACCGGAAAACATGGAGCCCAATGATCCGGCGAATGCTCTGATCAACAAGGAGCTTTCCGTCGCGGACAACGAAAACCGCGAGAACATGGTCACGGCACCGGGTCTGCGTGACACGCGTGAAGTGGACAATCCACGTGGCTTGCCGCCAATCAGCAGCGGAAACGTCTCGGGCGGCGTGATGAAGGAATCGCGGGCAGATGAATCGCCCGCATATACTGTTCTTCCGCTAAGCGGATCGCTTCCGGATGAAGAAACGCAGTCGCAGGCAAGTGAGCCCGGTCCTGAAACGAAAGAGGCCGCGGCGATTGAAAATGTGCCTGTTGCCGGGACACCGGAGCACGTCTCTGTCACGGAAAATGCGGCCGGCAGGTCGCCAGGCGCGGCACCGAGGGTGAAACCCGCGATACGGTCGCAAGGGCCACCTGAACAGGAATTGGAAACGGCGGCTGGCGAACTACCGATAGTGATCCCGCAAGACACGACTTCCGCAATTCCGGTATCAACGGCGACCGCTTCGGCGGTCGAAACGCTTGCAGCTCCTGAACTTGCCCGGTCTGCAGAAGAAGGGGGCGGCGTTGGCAGCGGTCCCCAGGGGGAGCTTGTCACATCCGCCATATTGCCTGACGGGACACAAAGCGCCGGTGCAGGTGACAGCGGTGTATTGCCGATTGTTCTGGCCCAGACTTCTCCTGGTGCCCTGCCGCTTGCAGAGACCCAGCCTGAAAACGAGGGCGTCGTGCGCAAAGCGCCGATGCTCGATCTCTCAAAGAAGAAGATCGGAGCGCCTGAGGAGGGCGTACCAGTTCAAGAGGGAAATGGCATTCCAACGCTGAAACCTGTTCAGCAACCGGTTGCCGATATGCAATCGGATCGACCTGGTCCAGGTGAATCTGTTCAGATGGAAGGCGGAGCGACGCTTGGTGCCGGCGAGGTGCCAGCGGCCATACAACTGCCAAGCAGGACCACTGCAGCGCCGGAAGTCTGGCGCGCGACCGGGGGGGATGTTTTCGCCGACGAGCGCCCGTCTCCTGAGCGGCCGCCCGACAATGTGGCCGAGGAAGTCAGGAATTTCGTTTCGGCAGAAGCACGCAGAATCGGTAACACGGTGCGAGTAGTCTTTCCGTTCTCGGAGCCGGTATCGAGTGCGGTCTTCAGGAGAAATGACAGCATCTGGCTTGTTTTCGATACTGATGCGACGATCGATACACGTGGAATGGTTTCAGCCCTTGCCGAAACTGCGGAGAGGATCGATGTCGAACAGTTCGAGGACTATCAGATTCTCAGACTGGACATGAATGATCCGGTGCTTGCGACCGTCGGTGTTGATGGCAATGCCTGGTCGCTTGTGATCGGGGACATGATCCTGGAACCTTCCATCCCGCTGCAGCTTGAACGCAACGTTCGCGGCGATGGCGGATCGGTACTGCGTGTTCTTTACCGGGATCCGCAGCATATTCGGGAGATCACCGATCCGTTTGTCGGTGATACCATTTCGCTGGTCACGGGTTTCGGGCCACCTCGCGGATTGCTCAAGCCGCAGAAATTCGTCGACCTTGAAGCATTGAGTTCTGCACAGGGCATAGCGATCGTTACCCGCTCAGACGGTATCAAGATGCAGGTACTGGGTGACGATGTGATCATCGAAAGAAAGGGAGGACTGTCTCTTTCGAACCGCCATCTGCGCGGCGGTACAGGCGCCCTGAACACGATCGTCGACCCTGAAAGTTCCAATGTCGAATTCGTGTCCCTGAGCACCGAAGGCCCGGGAGCCTATCGGTCCAGACTTATCGAGCTCCAGAGAAAGCTTTCACGGTCGCCCGCCGGCAAACGCAGAAAACCACTGATCGAACTGTCGCGGTTTTATCTCGCGCACCAGTTTGCACAGGAAGCGCTCGGGTTGATGAACCTGGCTTTGGAGGAAGAACCGGCGCTCGCGGAAGATACCTCATTCAACCTGATGATGGGTGCGGCCCAGACGATGGCCGGCAGGCCGCAGGAGGCCTACGCTCATCTCAATCGCCCCGATCTGAAAAACAACCCCGACGCAGCCATCTGGCAGACGATTGTCGACGTCAAGCTTGGGAACTGGACACCCGCGCGTATCGCCATGCCGCGGGGTCGCACCGTGGTCGGCAACTATCCCTCAGCTATTCAGACCGAATTCAAACTTGCCGCCGCGCAGGCGATGGTTGAAGTCAACGATTTCGGTGTCGCCAATGGCGTTCTGGCCGAGATTGAACCAAGCGAAGTCACTCCGGCACAGGCAGCGCGCTACGACATCTTGCGCGGACGCGTTGCCGATGCTTCCGGCCGTTCCCAACAGGCGCTGACTGTTTTTGATCTGGTGACGCGCTCCGACGACCGTCCCCGAGCCGCTGAGGCAGAATACCGCGCCTTGCGGATCCGCTACCGGGACGGTGAGCGCAGCGTCGACGAGACGATCGACCAGCTGGCCGGGCTTGCAACGTCCTGGCGGGGGGATGAAGTCGAACTTAAGACACTGCGCTTTCTTGCGCAGCTCTATGCCGAGCGGGGACAATACCGGGAAGCGTTCGAAGCGATGAAGTCGGCGGTCCAGGCGGATCCGGATTCAGACACGACGCGCCTTTTGCAGGAAGAAATGAACGGCCTTTTCAATGCCCTGTTCCTTGACGGCAAGGCGGACGAAATGTCACCGGTCAAAGCCCTTGCACTCTACTATGACTTCCGGGAACTGACACCAATTGGCCGTCAGGGTGATGAAATGGTTCGCCAGCTTGCAAAGCGGCTTGTGGAGGTGGACCTCCTGGATCAGGCGACCGAATTGCTGCGTCACCAGGTTGACAACCGTCTGAAAGGTGCCGCGCGCGCTCAGATCGCCGCCGATCTTGCCGCAATCTACCTGATGGACCGGAAGGCCGACGAGGCCTTGAGGGTGTTGAACAGGTCCAGACAGGCAAGTCTGCCATCTACCCTGGAAAGACAACGCAACATTGTCGAAGCACGCGCGCTCACCGAAAACGGTCGTCCGGACCTTGCACTTGAACTCGTACGCAACATGCGAGGATCGGATGTGGATCGCCTGCGCGCTGATACCTTCTGGGCCGCGGAAAGCTGGCGCGATGCCGGTGAGCAACTCGAAGCAATGCACGGGTCACGCTGGTCAGACAACATTCCCCTGGACGAACTGGAGCGGCGGGACATCCTGCGTGCCGGGATCGCCTTTTCACTCGCAGGCGACCAGTTGAGCCTGGAACGGCTTCAAACCAAATACACGGGCAAGATGGCTCAAAGCCCGGAGGCACTGGCCTTTGAAGTTGTCACCCGGCCCATAGAGACACAGGGCGTGGAGTTTCTGGAGGTCGCCAACAGGCTGGCCGATACGGATTCACTTGAGACCTTTCTCAAGGAGTATCGCCGGCAGTACATGTCGCCGACCCGCACACAAGAAGATCAGGCTGCAGCAGTGCCTGCCGGAAATGATCCGGCCGGGTAGATTGGCAATTTCGACCGGCAATCAGCCAGGTCCCGTGCAATTGTTGTGTGACAGGCGGATTTGCGGAATCAGTTGAGAACACTTCCGGCGAAGGAGGCATCGGCATTCGCGCGCGGCTTCTTCAGCTCCGCCTTGTAACGCATAACCAGTTCGGGGATGGTGCGGGAGTTGCGGTCGAGCCACTTGCAGCGGGCCTTGAGGAAATCCCGATAGGTTTTCTCGTCGATGCCGGTTTGCAGCATAAGACGCATGATCGCCCCGTCGGCATCCGATTTCAGTGTATCTGCAACAACATCGTCGCTCAGATTGAGTTTTCGACCAATCAACCAGATTGCCGCATCGATGCGATCATCTTCGAATAGTGTTCGCAGGATCGCGTCAAAGGACATTTCACCATTCGCGATGTGGATGCTGGCCTCGTGCCGCGAGTAGAGTACACCGTCGATCTCGATGTCCCCGTCGCGTTCGAGATCACCGATCGTGGTCGCAAGGCGTTCCAGATCCCCGGTTTCAAGGGCTTTCCGGAGCGGCGCGGGAATGAGCGGACAATTCGTTTCCAGAACCAGTTTCTGGGTTTCCAGAAACTCTTCATCCTTCAGGGCGCGTTTTGCAATTCCAGCCAGCACTTCAATTTCCGTGTTGGCAAAGATCAGCAGTGCAAGCGTTCCCTTGACGGAAAAGGGGGCATCCTTGTTGTCCAGCAGTGCATGAACCACGTCACGGCTGCTTCGTGCAACCAGGGTGTCGGAGATTTCCTCATTCAGATCAGCGCGGCGCGCAACCGACAGCCTCTTGTCGTTGCCGCCGGTCCTGGCAATGCGCATCAGGGCCGGTTGGCTGATCATGGGTGAACACTCGATGACCGGTTCGGAAAGTTCGTAGTCTTCCTGGGCGAGCCGATCGGCCAGGTCGGGTATGATCCGGTCAGTCTTGGCAAGTCTGACAACAAGTTCGTACCGGGCTTCCTTGTCGAGCTGATCGAAGACCGACAGGACAATTCTTGAAAACAGCTCGCGTTCAACCTCGGTCGGTTCGTTTTCTTCCGAACGGGCATACTCACCAACAAGCGCGCGAATAAGCTTTGACCTTGCTTCGGGTTCGCTGATTCTTGCCAGTTGTTCGAGTTGGTCGCGTATCACCGGTTTTCCATATAAATTTCAAGACGGCAGAGGTCCTGCAAATAAGACACGACTATTACATATTTATCTTAATTTTGTTCTACTTTTAGCAATGCGGACTGTGGCTAGCCGCCACCGAAACTCTTTACCAGAGAACCGGCAACAAGGTTCCAACCGTCGACGAGAACAAAGAAAATGAGCTTGAAGGGAAGCGATATCACGACAGGCGGCAACATCATCATACCCATCGACATCAAGACAGATGCAATAACGAGGTCGATGATCAGGAAGGGGAGGTAAAGCAGAAATCCAATTTCGAAAGCGCGCCTGAGTTCGGAGATCATGAATGCCGGGACAAGTATCGACATGGACAGGTCCTCGGGCCCTTCCGGAGTGTCCTGGCCTGACAATTCCTGAAACAACGCCAGATCCTTCTCCCGGACCTGGGACAACATGAACGTCCGGAACGGGTCGGATGCCCGCTCGTATGCCTGATCGAATTCGATATCGCCGTCGATCAACGGCTGGACCCCGGCATCATAGGCGGCCTGCAAGGTCGGCATCATGATGAAGGCTGAAAGGAACAACGCGAGGCTGACCATGACCATGTTGGGCGGAGCTGTTTGAAGCCCGATGGCAGACCGAAGCAACGACAGAACGACAACAATACGCGTAAAACTGGTCACCATGACAAGGATGGAAGGAGCAAGGGACAGAACGGTCAGCAAGATAACGAGCTGAACCGCGCGCTCCGTCAAGCTCGCATCGTCACCGAAACCGACCGAGATTTCCTGCGCTGTTGCCGGTCCTGCGAACAGAACCCAGAATGCTGCCAGGGCAATGGTGACCTGAACGACCCGCTTCAGCCACTTGGCACGACGGTCTGCAATCATCGACCTGGCTGTCCACCCAATTCGTGAAGGATTTTCGCCATCTCGTCTTCGATCGGGTTCTTGTCACCCAACCCTTGCACGTTTCGTTTTTCCGGCTGCGTGGGCTGCACGCCAGGGACAATGTCCAGCGTCGCCGGTGACTGCGAAGACTGAACCGTATTTTCCTGATCCTGTGATTGAACCTGCGGGTCCGGAATCCAGTTGAATTCATCTGCCTGCGGTTCACCGATTGGTTCTGACGCCGCATCGTCGAGCAAGTCGCCCAGATCCAGGTTTATGTTGACTTCCCTAGGAGCGGAGCTTTGCGTTTCGGTTTCGACGGTTGGGGAGGCAGTTTCCAGTATCGCGTCGGTACCATTCACCTGGGAGCTATCGTCCATTGCCGGAATGAGGGACGTGTCTTCCTGAACCACAAGCGATGTGTCTGATCCTTCTGCCGGAGGCGCCGCGTCCCGGGTTTCTGCCGGCGTCGCTATCTCCGGTTCAGCCGGTGCCACTGGCAGGTCTTGAGTAGCGTCGACATCGGTCACAGCCATGCCGGCGCTGTTTACCGACGGATCGGACATGACCGGTTCGACCTTGTTCGATACCGGTTCCGGATCTACCGGCTTGAAGAGTGCTGTTTTTGCCCTGGCCGCCGGGCCGGATGACGGCGGCGAGATCGTATGTCCCGTCTTTGGAGAGCGTTCCCGGGTGGCAATCGACCGTGCCAGACTTTTCAGTGTCGATCCGGTTTCACCAACGTTGCCGGTTTCAGGCGTGATCGAAACGGACGGTTCGGGATTTACATCCGGAGCTCTTGCAGTTGCCACCTCTGCTTCCATTTCCGCCAAGGGGGGCGAAATCGTCTCAGCCTGGGTCTTTTGCTGTGAGGCTGTCGAGCGGTTGAAACCGTTTTGCGTTGCTGCCCGCAAGAGATCTGCTGCCGTGCCGGCGCCCCTGACGATACCAGATGGTTTGTCGACCGGACGTGCTGCGCTGGAAACATCCGGTTCGACGACCGTCGGCGGATTGTTCACCGATGAAGATCTTTGAATGAGGCTTTCGGTCGTCTCGGATCTCCGCTGAACAGGTCTCGGGGTACCGATTGAAGTCTGACGTATTGTCTGCGGCGCCGAAGCGCCGACGACCGGAGCCGGTGCAGGCGCCGGAACGGCTTCATCCGGTCTGGCCGGAATGTTGGGTCCGGGGGCCGTCGGAACTTTTTTTGAACCCGTCCCGGCGTGGGTCGAATGGGTATTGGCCGCCTGACGCGAGGCTGTAATCGGAGCGTTTCGGACAATGTTCTGTTCGACGACGACGTCGGTGGGTCCTCCGATCAGCAAAAGGTGCTCGACATTGTCCCTGCGGATCAACACCAGCGATCGGCGTGCATCGACCGGAGAACTGTCCATCACCGCGACGCGCGGCTGACGGTTCCGTGTCTGCGGTGCCCTGGATCCCATCAGTCGCTTAAGAACAAAAACAAACAGGCTGAAAAGCAGCAGAACCACGGCCAGTGCGATGAAAACCGCGATAACCTGAGTAACGCCGCCGCTTACGTTGAAGGTCGATTCAATCCAGTCGTACATGTTTACCTCGTGCCGCCCCGCCAGCGGACTGATTTTGATCTTCGGTTACTCTGGACTTCCGCCATAATTGGGGAGCGCTCCGCTTATCCCCAGCAAATCGGGATATGACCCTCTTTCGCATCATTGTCGCCGACCGCTTGCAAATGTTCCGCTTTCAGCGCCGGCTACTCTGGGGACCAGATGGCGGTTTTTCAGGAATCCTTGCCGAAGCCGCGCGAATCTCTCTAGGTCTTGAAGTTAACAGAAGCGGGCAAAATTTACCTGTTGCAGCACGCCTTCAATTCGCAAAATGCAAAGGAATGTTGCTCTCTTCCACTGATTTTTGAAGGGGTTGCGGTGCAGGAGTGGGTGATCGTTAACCATTCATTAACCATTGGGGCGGCAATCATTGCCTAGTTGGTTAACGGATGGTGAATGGGATGGCCTCTACGGACCTGCCTCTGTTTCAGGCGCTGAAGTCGAAAATGCGATGGCACCAGACACGTCAGAGTGTTCTGGCGGAAAACATCGCGAATGCGAATACGCCCGGATATGTTTCCAGGGACGTCAAAACGTATTCCTTTGAAGACCACATCGGTCTTCAGCAATCCGCGCTGGCAACGAAAACGACGAAGGTCGGGCATATTTCGGGCGCTGTCTCCGGAAACCTGTCCACCAAGATAGAAAAGCGCGATTCATTTGAAATCACGCCAAACGGCAACAACGTCAATCTGGAAGAGCAGATGATGAAAATCACTCAGAACCAGATGGATTTTCAGGCTGCAACGAGCCTTTACACCAAGGGACTGGGGCTGATCCGGACGGCTCTGTCAAAGAGCGTCTAGGATCCGTGACAGCTGAAAAAGGACCGGCAAGATGGATCTGATCAAATCTCTGTTTGTTTCAGCGAGCGGGCTGAAAGCGCAAAACGGGCGCATGCGCATAATCGCGGAGAATATTGCAAACGCGAATTCGACGGCGCGCACGCCCGAAGAAGAACCTTACCGACGGAAAATACCGACATTCAAAAGCCACTTCGACAAGGAGCTGGGCGCGGAGAAAGTCGAACTTGGCAAGGTCGCGGAGGATTCGTCGGATTTCAAGTCGACCTATATGCCTGGGCATCCGGCCGCGGACGAGAAAGGGTACGTGCTCCAACCGAATGTCAACACGCTGGTCGAGACGACCGACATGCGTGAGGCGCAACGTTCCTACGAAGCCAATCTGAACGTTATTGAATCGACGCGGCGGATGCTGCAGCGAACCATCGACATCCTGCGGGCGTGATCCGGGGGCTAACCACTGAAGGGGGCAGGGGCAGTGACCACACCGTCTATTGCAAACAATGCTTATCAGATTGCTGCCAAGCTGCAACAGCAGGCACGCGCGGTTGAGGAAACGGTCCCGGATCGCTCAGCCGTTGACTTCGGCCAGATGGTGCAGGAAGCCGTCGAGACCGTCGTCGACAAGGGGCAGCAGACCGACAACATGGCTATCGGCATGATCGAAGGCAAGACCGGTGTGGTCGACGTCGTGACGGCCGTGGCGGAAACCGAACTGGCCCTGGAAACAATGGTTGCTGTTCGCGACAGGGTTATCTCCGCCTACGAAGAAATCATGCGGATGCCGATCTGATTCCAATTTGCGGGGGCGAAACATGACCGCCGGTGAAGTGCTCGACATTGCCCGTGAGGGCGTCTGGACAATGATCCTGGTTGCAGGTCCCACCATGGTGGTGGGGCTGATTGTCGGCGTGGTCATCGCGCTGTTCCAAGCGTTGACCCAGATACAGGAAATGACGCTCGTTTTTGTTCCGAAAATTCTTGCGATCTTTGTGACGATCCTGGTCACGCTGCCATTCATGAGCCAGGTGTTGGAGAGCTTCATGGGGCGCGTGACCGAAATGATCCTGACCACAGGAGGATAGCGCAAGGGGCCTGATGACCATTCAGCTCGATTTTCTGCCTGATATTGCTGCAGCGTTCCTGCTGATGTTCGCGCGGCTCGGCACAATGCTGATGCTCTTGCCGGCTCTTGGGGAAAGTTCCATTCCCATGCGTTTCCGCCTCACCATCGCGCTTGCGCTTACGCTTGTGATGTATCCGGTGGCCGCCTCGCTCTACCCGGCCAACCTCACAGCCAACATGATGCAGCTTCTCGTCATGCTTGGTGGCGAACTTGCGATAGGCTTCGGTATCGGTCTTTGCGCCCGGCTGATCACTTCGGTCCTGCAGATCGCGGGCGTCATCATGGCAAACCAGTCCGGGCTTGCCTTCGCTCTCGGCACAGACATTGCCAATGAAGGCCAGCAGGGGGCCCTTTACGGCAACTTCCTAGCAGTTCTCGGCATTACACTGGTGTTCGTGACGGACTCGCACTACCTGATCATTGCCGCGATGTATGACAGTTTCACGATCTTTCCACCTGGAAACGCTCCTCCGGTTGCTGATTTCGCGCAAAATGCGACCGATACCGTTGCTCATGTCTTCACGATTGCCGTGCGAATGAGCGCTCCCTTCCTTGTTGTCGGTCTGGTTTTTTATTTTGGTCTCGGCCTGCTCAACAAGCTGATGCCGCAAATGCAGATCTTCTTCATCGCCATGCCGGTCAACATCGCGGTAGGGCTGTTCCTTCTCATGGTGCTGATTGCGACCCTGATGATGTTCTATCTCGATCATTTCCAGGAAGCGCTCGGCAAGTTTATCGTGGGGTAGCGCCGCAAAATGGCTGACGATACCGACGACTCAGAAAAGACAGAGGACCCCACGCAAAAGCGCTTGAAGGAAGCGCATGACAAGGGGGACGTTCCCAAATCGCAAGAAGTCAGCACCTGGTTCACGCTTGCCGGTGCAACCCTGATGATTGCGATCTTCGCACCTGGCGCAGCTGCCTCGCTGGGAGAGTTGATGAGCGGCTACCTGGAGCATGCCCACCAGATTCCGGTGGATGGTTATGCGCTGAAAGCGCTGTGGCGCGATACCGGTCAGTCAGTCGCCCTGATCGTCGGCGTGCCGCTGATCGCACTGGTATTGATGGCGGTCGCGGGCAATCTCATACAGCATCAACCCCTCTTCACGGGCGAGACAATCAAGCCAAAGCTTTCCAAGGTATCTCCGGCTTCCGGCTTCAAGCGCCTGTTTTCTGCAGACAGCCTGGTCAATTTCACCAAGGGGATGCTCAAGATCTCGATCGTTGGCGCCGTCATGGTCGCCGTCATGTGGCCGCACAGGGACGAAGCCGAGATCATTATCTTTGCCGAAACGAGCGTAATCCTCCAGGAGGCGCGCGTTCTAATTCTGCAGCTGCTGGCAGCAATTCTTGCCGTCATGACGGTGGTGGCGGGCGCAGATTTCATCTACCAGAAAAACAAGTGGTTCAATAAGCAGAAGATGACGCTTCGCGAGGTCAAAGAAGAGTACAAGCAGACCGAAGGCGATCCGCAGGTCAAAGGCAAGATCCGTCAGCTGCGTATGGAACGTTCGCGCAAGCGGATGATGTCTGCCGTGCCGCAGGCGACTGTGGTCGTTACGAACCCGACTCACTACGCGGTCGCGCTGAAGTATGAAGAGGGTATGGGTGCCCCGCTCTGTCTTGCAAAGGGGACGGACGCAATCGCCCTGAAAATGCGGGAAATTGCCAGGGAAAACGAAATTCCGGTAGTGGAAAATCCTCCGTTGGCAAGAGCGCTCTATGCTACGGTTGATATCGATCGGGAGGTTCCCGAGGAACACTACAAGGCGGTTGCCGAGGTGATCGGCTTTGTGTACCGCATGCGCCGGCGCGCTTCCTGGAGGTCGAACTAGGAACGCACTTTCTGCATCTTGTGGAAATTTCACGCACCTGGTGCGGCCAAACGGGCGAATTTCAACAGAAGTAAGCTTCATATCAGTTGAAATTAGTTATTAAGCACAGAATGCTTACACACGGTCCCTTGTAAACCGAATCGGGCCGGGGAGACAGGACGTATGAGTGACATGGACGGGGCGCCGGGCGGGCCGATGATCAGCCGGCCGGAGCGTTCCGGAAATATTGGCCTGTTGATAGGTCTGGCACTGCTACTCGTCGGTGCGGCTGCGGCCTTTGCGGTTATGGACCGTGAAGTGGCACAGCCGTTCATACTTGCGCTGCTGGGCATTTTGGCCGTTGTCGGTGTCTTCTGCCTGTTTGCCGGTGCCATCGGATTCCTGCGCCTGTCGGCTCGCCCTGGCGAAGCAAATCCGCTCGCGGCCGCTTTTGTCGACACGATGGAAGACGGCGCACTTATCACGGACATGGACGGACGGCTGGTCTATGCCAACAAGGCCTATGCCGATCTTACCGGGGCCGATAGCGCGGCCGACATCACTGTGGTGGAACGGGTGTTTTCCTCTGATCCGGATGCGGCGGATGCGATTTTCCGGCTGTCGCAGGCCATGCGAGACGGGCGCAAGGCGCAGGAAGAGATCCGCATGCCGTTCCCGCTTGGTCGGGTGGAAGGAACGGCTCGCTGGTACCGTGTGTCCGTCCGCCCCCTGCAGCCGGAACACGAACGCGGCGGCAGGCAAAGGGCGATCTGGCAACTGGCCGACATCACCCGGGACCGGGCCGAGCAGGAGAATTCCTTCCAGGAGCTGCAGCGGGCCATCAATTTCCTCGATCATGCACCCGCCGGTTTCTTTTCCAGCGATGCGCATGGCCGCCTTGTTTATCTCAATGCGACGCTTGCCGACTGGCTTGGTTACGATCTGGCGCAGTTTGATGCCGGCGACCTTGATCTGTCAGAGATCGTACGCGGTGACGGCACCGAACTGATCCGCTCCGTCAAGGGGCAGGCGGGAGAAGTCAAGAGCGAGACCTTCGATCTCGACTTCGTCACCCGCAATGGACGCGGACTTCCAGTGCGCCTTCTGCACCGTGTTCCATTCGGCGAAAACGGACAACCCGGCGACAGCCGGACGCTGGTGTTGAACCGGTCGCGCGGGGAGGAGGCTTCCGAGGCCCTGCGCGCAGCGGAAGTCCGCTTTGCGCGCTTCTTCAACAACACGCCGATATCGATTGCCTCGCTCAACAACGACGGCCGGGTTCTGCGCACCAATGCGCCGTTCCTGAAGCTGTTCGGTGCGGTGGACTCGGTCGAAGAGTCGCCAAAACTGGAAGCCTATGTTGCCGAGAGCGGCCGCGAGAAACTCTCCAAGGCATTGTCGGCTGCGGCGAACGGTATCGGGGAAGTTTCCCCGATCGACATTCCGCTCGTGGAAGGAAACGATCCGCGTTCCGCCACATTCTATGTCTCTGCCGTTCAGGACGGTGAAGGCGACGGCGAAACCACAATCGTCTATGCGCTCGAAACAACACAACAGCGTGCCCTGGAAGCACAATTCGCGCAGAGCCAGAAAATGCAGGCCATCGGCCAGCTGGCTGGTGGCGTTGCGCACGACTTCAACAACGTTCTGACCGCGATCATCGGGTTTTCCGATCTTTTGCTTGCCAGCCATCGGCCGACCGACCCGTCCTTCCAGGACATCATGAACATCAAGCAGAACGCCAACCGGGCCGCGGGTCTTGTTCGGCAACTTCTGGCATTCTCTCGTCGCCAGACATTGCGGCCGCAGCGACTTGAACTGAATGACGTTCTGGCCGATCTCTCAATCCTGCTGGACCGGCTTCTTGGTGAGAAAGTCGAGTTGAAGGTTGTTCATGGTCGCGACCTTTGGCCGGTGATGGCAGACCTCAACCAGCTGGAGCAGGTCATCGTCAATCTGGCGGTGAATGCCGGCGATGCCATGGCCGAAGGCGGGCGGCTCACCATTCGCACTCGAAATGTCGAGGAAGCCGAATCCACCCAGTTCGAGAACACGCGTGGGATGCCGCCGGGTGAATATACGCTTGTCGAAGTGAACGATACCGGTCACGGAATGCCGCCCGAGATCATGGAGAAGATATTCGACCCGTTCTTCTCCACCAAGGAAGTTGGCAAGGGGACGGGCCTCGGGCTGTCGACAGTCTATGGTATCGTCAAACAGACGGGCGGTTTTATTTTCTGTACCTCCGAAGTTGACGCAGGAACGACATTCCGGCTCTTCCTGCCGCGGCACATTCCGGACGTGGTCGATGAACCGAAACCGGAACCCAAGGAAAGCGAGCCGGAAAAGGTTGCCGATCTCACCGGATCCGCCTCTATCCTTCTTGTGGAAGATGAAGAAGCCGTCCGGGCTTTTGCCGCTCGTGCATTGACGTCGCGAGGCTATACTGTCCACGAGGCAGGAACCGGCAATGAAGCGCTTGAAGTCATGGAAGAGACGGATGGCGAAATTGATCTGGTTGTTTCCGACGTGGTCATGCCGGAGATGGACGGACCGACACTTCTGGTTGAGTTGCGCAAGACCCAGCCCGATCTGAAGATCATTTTCGTTTCCGGATATGCGGAAGACGCCTTTGAGGAAAACCTGCCTGAAGGCGAGCAATTCTTCTTCCTGCCAAAACCGTTCACGCTGAAGCAGCTCGCGACGACCGTGAAGGATGTCCTGAACGGGTGAAGCAAATCTCATCTCAGGCCTCCTTGACAGACCTTCCCTGATTTGGCACTAGAAACCGATGGGGCGAGCGAACACCCCGTGAGGCGTAAGCTGAAGTTTCGCGTCCTTGAAACCCAATTGAACGGGAGGACGCGCCATGCCGTCTCTGAATTCCATATCCATATCCCAGCTTTCCAGACTGATCGGAACCCCTGAGTCTCCGGTGATTGTCGATGTGCGTATTGACGAGGACTTTAACGACGATCCGCACCTGATTCCGGGATCCTTCCGGCATCCGTATTCGAAAATCGGCGAGATCTCGGACCGGCTGAAAGGCCGCAAGGTTGCGATTGCGTGCTGGAGAGGTCTGAAGCTTTCCGAGGGCGTTGCCGCAACTCTGAGGTCTGACGGAATTTCTGCCGAAAATCTTGAAGGCGGCTGCATCGCCTGGCGCGAGGCCGGATTGCCGATGATCCCGGCGGCAAAGCTGCCTGAATGCAATGAGGCCGGGCAAACGGTATGGGTGACGCGCCACCGGCCGAAGATCGATCGGATCGCATGTCCGTGGCTGATCCGCCGTTTTGTGGATCCCGATGCCCGTTTCCTGTTCGTATCACCGGCGCAGGTAGAAGCCGTAGCCGAAAAATTCAACGCGACACCCTTCGATATCGAAGGATCGTTCTGGAGCCACCGCGGAGAACTCTGCAGCTTCGATACGATGGTGGAGGAGTTCGCGCTTCAGACCGACCCGCTTTCCCGGCTTGCCACAATAGTGCGTGCAGCAGACACAAATCGTCATGATCTTGCACCCGAAGCAGCCGGTCTTCTGGCCGCCTCGCTGGGACTGTCGCGCATGTACAAAGACGATCTGCAGCAATTGGAAGCAGGTATGGGTCTCTACGATGCCTTTTACCGATGGGCGCGCGACGCGGCCGACGAAGGACATGATTGGCCAACTGCAAGCAAAAAGGGCTGAAGTCATGTCATCGCACACAACTTCCGCCGGGGTATCGGCCGGAGGTCCAGACAGGCCTGATGCCGAAAATACGTCATGGCAACGGCTCTTGTCCGTTTTCGGCAGTATCGGCGTTCTGTCCTTCGGCGGACCGGCGGCCCAGATTGCACTGATGCATCGCAAGCTGGTCGACGAAACCGGTTGGCTGTCGGAAAAAACCTACGTCAACGCGCTTGGATTCTGCATGCTCTTGCCCGGTCCGGAAGCCATGCAGCTTGCGACCTATTGCGGCTGGAAACTGCGCGGTGTTGCAGGCGGGTTGCTGGCGGGATTGCTTTTTGTCGTGCCCGGAGCACTCGCGATCTTCGCACTGGCCGCTGTCTACACCGCGTTCGGGAATGTTCCCTTGATCAGCCAGTTGTTTCTCGGGATCAAGGCGGCCGTGCTGATTGTTGTACTGGAAGCACTTATCCGGCTTTCGAAAAGGGCCCTGACAGAACGACGGCAATGGGTGATCGCCGGCCTGGCCTTTTTCGCAATCTTCTTTCTCGCCTTGCCGTTTCCGATGATCGTGCTGGCCGCCGGACTTTATGGTGCTGCCTTCGGCCACAAGGTCGCCGGGAAAACAGTCGAAGAACCGGTTCGTGTCAGAACATCTCCCTCCAGGACGCTGGCAACTGTCGTCGTCGGCCTGGGGATATGGCTTGGGCCGCTCATGGTTCTTGAATGGGTTACCGGTTACCCGATCCTGAGCGATATCGGCTGGTTCTTTTCCAAGCTGGCTGTTGTCACCTTCGGCGGGGCATACGCCGTCCTGGCCTATATGGCACAGGACGTCGTCACCTTGCATGGCTGGCTGAGTGCCGGGGAAATGATGGATGGGCTCGGTCTTGCGGAGACGACACCCGGTCCCCTGATCCTGGTGACCCAGTTCGTCGGGTATGTCGCAGCGTATCATGAAGGCGGGACAGCTTTGGGAATAGCAGGTGGCCTTGTGGCTCTCTGGGCAACCTTTGTCCCTTGCTTCCTGTGGATCTTTGCCGGAGCGCCCTATATCGAGTGGATCTCCGCGCAACCTCGGCTCAAGTCCGCTCTTTCAGCCATCATCGCGGCTGTCGTCGGTGTCGTTCTCAACCTGTCGGTCTGGTTTGCGCTGCATGTCTTCTTTCAGACAGTCGCATCTTTGCAATGGGGTTGGCTGACGCTTTGGGTTCCGGATGTCGGCAGCCTCGACTGGCGGGTGCCCGTGCTTGCAGCCCTGTGCGGCTTTTTGCTGCTGCGTCTGCACGCGAACCTGATCTGGACATTGCTCGCAGCCGCGCTAGGGGGCGTGCTCCTGTCCCAGGTCGGTTGAGCCTTCCAAAATCGCAGGGCAATGAAAATTTGTTCTGCGACCTCGTCACGTGTTGATTCCGGTTTTGCTTTCAACTCCCTGTTTTGATGGAGGTTTCTTCGGTGTGCGCTGTCGCGTGGAGGTATTGCATTGCCTTTGTGCCAACTGGATCGGCGCTTGCTCTGTCTCTCGTGAAAGAAGCCTTGAACGGGTTACTGCAACCGTGCACTCTGCACGCGTTGTGGACACAGTCCCGCTTGGAGGAAACAGCATGCAGTTACCGGATTTCATAAAGAATTTTCCCGCACTCGATATTCCTTTTCCAGAGGAGACCGTGAGCACTCACGCCATACGCTCTGACGCCGGTCTCGTCGTCTTCTTTGAGTTTCACAAAGACTTTGTACTGCCGCCCCATTCCCATCTTGCCCAATGGGGAACACTGCTCGATGGTGAAATCGAATTCACGATTAACGGCGAAACAAACACGCTCGGTCCTGGCGCTGTCTGGGATATTCCAAGCGGGGTTGAACACGGAGCCGTCATCAAGGCGGGCAGCAAGGCAATTGACGTTTTTGAAGAAGCGGACCGGTATCAGTTGCGCGGCTGAAGGTGCTGCCCGGTCGTTTTTCTGGTTTTCATAACGCGTCCCGGCCAAACCTACCGTCTTTCCTTCAGAACTTTGGTTTTCCGGGCTCGATGTCGTTGGAGTTGACCGATGTTTCATCGGAAGGCTACCGGCCCGATTTCGGTGCGCGGGAACCGCGATGCCCGATCAGAACGCTGGTTGAAGCACGCCTGCGGGAAGAGATACCGAAAGGCGAGACCGGAACCGGAGATACTGTCGCTGCCGATTGACCGGAGGCAGCCGCCGAAGTGACGGTCGAGGTCGAAAGGCCTGCCGAGGATCAGACAGAGGCTTGGGCCCCTGAAGATATTGATGAGGCGGGTGCAACGGAACCAGGTGCTGAAGAGACCGTATTGGAATGAACATGGCTGCGATGGAATGGCGCTCTCTGGAGCGCCTTCATCAGGTGGCGCCTGAACAATGAAGAACAGGGGTGCGTTTGAAGATGCGCGAAGGGCAGCAAGCGCCTCACTCCCAGGACGCAAAATTCTTTTCAGATGAAAGTTGGCTGAAACGTTCTTTCAAACTGTCCATGAACTGAGTCCGGTTTCCCGGCCAGGTGATTGGTTCACCGACAAAAATGTCGCAGAAAAACGGAACCAGCATAAAGGATCCCTTGGGCAGGGCCTTGCCGAGGCCGTGAGTGAATACGGGAACGACCGGAGCATCGGGGAACCGTTCGGCGAGATATGAAACTCCCTTTTTCAGATCCGTCATCTGTTCCGGCTTGCCGCGGGACCCCTCGGGAAAAAGGATCAAAACCCTGTCCTGCGCCAAAGCCTCGTAACACCCCTCCAACGGATCAACTGATTTATCGGCGCTGGTTCTTTCCACCGGTATGATGCCGAGGACATGCTCCGACAGCCAGGCTTTGCGAGGAGAGGAAAAGAAGTAATCGGCAGCGGCTACGGGCTTGATGTCCTTGAGCCTGGAGAGCGGCATCAGGGCCATCAGCACCATCGTGTCCAGATGGCTGTTATGGTTGGCAACAATGATTGCCGGTCCCTTTGAAGGGAGAAGATCCTTTCGCCGGACGTTCAGGCCCAACAGGAACAGGACCGCGATCTTGACGAATGAATAGAAGGCTTTTTGCAGCATGCATTCGGCCTCCTAGTAATAAAAATATCGGATGAAGTGAAAGAACAGCGGTGCCGTGAAGGTGAGGCTGTCGATACGGTCCAGAATGCCGCCATGTCCGGGAATGAGGCTGCCCGTATCCTTGACGCCGAGGTCGCGCTTCAGAGCGGAAACAGTCACATCGCCGACGAAACCGGCAATGGCAATCAACAGGCCGGCTGCTGCGGCATGGGCCAGGTCAAGAGGCGTGACAAGCGGTGCGATCAGCATGGCGAGAACGAATGTGGTGGCTACACCGCCAAGGAAACCTTCCCAGGTCTTGTTGGGACTGACACCTGGAATGATCTTGCGACGCCCGAAGAGCTTGCCCCAGGTGTATTGGGCGACATCGTTGAACTGGGTCAGGAAGATCAGAAACAAAAGCAGGCCGGCGCCGCCGGCGCTGCTTTCAGGCGTCGCCGGCAGGATCAGCAGAAATGCCGCGTGGCTGATCGAAAAGACGCACAGCATCAGTCCCCAGTTAAGTGTACCCACCGATTTGAGAAATCCGTCTGTCTGCTGGGACAGCAAGCTTGCAAACGGCAGAAACAGAAACATGTAGACCGGGATGAAGACGGCAAACATGCCGTAGTAATGGTCGTAGACCCAGAAATACTGAACCGGGATCGACAGATATGCCCAAAAAAGCACCCGTCGGTCGGCCCTGCGGGTTGGGATCATCGAAAAATATTCCTTCAGCGCCAGGAAACTGATGAGTGCGAACACGATGATCGAAATGGTTTGGCTGACCAGAAAGGCGACTGTGAAGATCGCCACCATGACCCACCAGCTCTGAGTACGCTGGACGAGCTCGCTCATGTCCTTGCTTGAACGCTTTGAAACGACGAATACAACAATGCTGGCAAGTGTGAGCAGAGCCCAGATGCCGATCAGAGCCCAGTGAATAGCGAGTAGTTTCATCGGGTTTCCAGCTCCCTGAGTGCATTACGGGCTCGATTGAGAATCGTGAGTGCGGACAAGATGAGACCCACACCGAACAGGACCTGGTAGAGAATTGGCGTGGTCAGCCCGATCCCCATCAAAAACCCGCAGAAACCGAAGAGCGCGGCACGGTCGCTCTTGCCGAAGGGCCCGTCATACCGGCGGCTCGCGCCGATCTGAACGCCAATGACCCCAGTCATTTCTCCAATGAGTGCCAGGACGACCAGCCCGATGACGAGTTCGGTTGGAACAAAGGGCAGGGCGGCGAACGGCAAATAGAGTGCCGCGTCCGATACGACGTCTCCAAGCTCGTTCAAAACCGCACCCAGATGAGATTTCTGATCGTGTTCCCGGGCAAGCATGCCGTCGATGGCGTTCAAACCCATGCGGAGGAAAAGAACGACAGGCAGGAGCAGCAAGGGCAGGGCTGCACCCGGAAAGAGCCAAAGCAGCGCTCCTTGCAGGACAGACAGGACAATTGCCGAAACCGTCACCTGATTGGCGGTGACACCGCTTGCTGCAAGCTTGCGGCATATCGGGCGGAGCATGTCCTGAAAGCGGGATTTGAGCTGGTAAATGGTTGGCATATTAAGTTTGTCCGAAGTGGCCAATGAACGCGAAAATCTTACAAGACCGAAAATTCATCCGATTCGCCAAGAGAGGTTTGACGAGCCGGAGTGGCGAGCCAAGGGGAGTTTAAACTAGACGTTTGACAGCCCTTTTCAAAGAGTTCAGCTCTCTCTTGCTCGGCTTCCTTTCGGAAAAGGCGATACGCATCGACAAACCCTCAATGAGATCAAGCGTAAACTTCGCGCAGTCCCGGTCCGGTATGTCCGGATTCCCGCCAGACAGTTTACGAATGGCTGCAATCTGATCTTCGAGGGCTAATAGGAGACTGTCCCGATTGGTAAGGAAGCCTTCCACGATAACCGGGTTGCGCATGGCTTCGGCGAGGATTTCGATCGTGAGGGCTGCGTTTTCAGGTTGGCTGCACAGCTTCAGATAACGTTCCACGAATGTTTCAAGCGCGGCGAGCGGGTCCGTGTTGGTCGTCAGGCCCTCTTGCAATTCGGCAAGTTCTTCGGCTTCGAGAGTGGCGATTTCCGCTATGAGTTCGGTCTTTCCACCGAAATGATTGTAAATGTTGCCAAGGGAAACGCCCGCACGTTTGGCTATGTCGCGGATGCCGGTCTGATGAAACCCCTGTTCGACAAAGCAGATAGCGGCGGTTTCGACGATGTGTTTCCGGCGCGCATCTGCGGTTTCCGCGCGCGATAATTTTTCGCTCATCCGACTTTTCTCGTTTTGTGCATTGGCACTCTCGAATTTCATTACTACATAATGAACGATCGTTCGCTCATAATCTAATAGGGGCCTTTTTGTCGCCGTGCAATGCGACCCGGCTCGCCCCGCCAGAGCGGCGGTCACTCGTTTGGTTTCCCTTTTCAAAGGGATTTCAGTTGATTTGAGACGTTTAGGCAATGCACATAAAAATTGATCTTCCATTTATTCTGCGAACATTCAGAAGCCGGATCGCGCTGACCTGGGGCATTGTCCTTGTCGAAAATGTGCTGATTGCGTTTGTCCCCTTGCTTATCGGCAGGACTATCGATGGGTTGCTGAAAGGGCAGATGACCGAGCTGTTCTGGATGATGTCCATTCTTGTCGTGCTGGGGATCATCGCCGTTGCGCGCAGGTTATACGACACGCGGACCTATGGCACCATCCGGCTGCATCTGGGTTCGCAACTCCAGAAAAGAACGTCATCTCTCCAGGTCTCCAAGCGCAGCGCGCGGATCGACATGTCCAGGGAGCTGGTCGACTTTCTGGAAACGGACGCGCCTGAACTGATCACCGCGGTTATCCAGATCGCAGTCAGTTTTGCCATCCTGACCTATTTCGACATCCGGCTGGGTGTTTCTGCTGTCATCGTCGTGATCGGCATGATTGCCGTTTATGGCTGCTTCCACCATCGGTTCTACCGTTTCAACGCCAGACTGAACGAACAAAAGGAACAGCAGGTTGATCTGCTTGCCGCAGGAAACCGGCTTGGCGTGTTCCGTCATCTGCGAGCATTGCGCAGACACGAAGTTTCCATATCGGATACGGAAGCACTCGTTTATGGCGGGATTTTTCTACTTCAAATCGCCTTTGTCGCTTTCAATCTCTTCCAGGGTGCCGGAATTCCGGACGTGACAGCCGGCCAGATCTTCTCGATCGCAAGCTATTCCTGGGAGTATGTCGAAGCAGCACTGATGCTTCCGGTCGCGCTTCAGAGCTGGTCACGCCTCAGCGAAATCATCTCACGTATCAACTCTGACAACGACGGATACTCAAATGCCTGATATGGCGATCAAGCCAGACCGTTTGCTTGCAGTTCTTTCCTTCGCCTCCTTCATTTCGTTGCTGCCAGGGCTTGTTGAAGCCGGGACACCACCGGAAGGCTATTGGCTTAACGGAGACAAGAGTGTCGTCGTTGCCATCGGCGCCTGTGAAGCGGGCAGTGTGAAACTCTGCGGGATAATTGTGGGTTTGCCAGGCGCGACCAGTAATACCGAACTCGAACGCTACCGCTCCGAGCTGTGCGGATTGCCCTTGATCTGGGACCTGCAGTCAGGCGACGGGAACCAATTCTGGCAGGACGGGAAAATTCTGGATCCCGAGACCGGGCAAGTCCACGACCCTCAGGCGAACTTCGTGGGACACGCTCTCGAGTTACGCGTTTTCGAAGCGCGGCGAACGAAAACGCACAAGCTGACCTGGCAAAAGATCGAGACTTTCAAGGAGCCTTGCACATGAGAAAGGCAATCTGGATCGTGCTGGCCCTTGTGGCCCTTGTCGGCGTTGTTCTTTATCTGGAAACGCTTGAAGATGTTGCCGAAGTCACCGAAACGGGTGCCGAGGTGGCCCCGAGACCCGTGACCGTCGTTGACGCCAGGATTGGCAACCACGCGGGAACCATATCGGTTTTTGCGGAGGTCGTACCGCGCTGGCAGGTCGACTTGCGCTCTCGCGTTGCAGGGATCGTCAAGGATATTTCTCCATTGGCGCTGGGCGGATCGAGGGTTCCCGGCGACACCGTCCTTCTGACGCTGGAGGAAGCTCCATTTCTCGCAAGTGTTGAAGAAGCACGCCATACGCTCAAGAATGCCGAATTCGGGCTGCGTCAGAAAGAAAACAAGCGCGACATCGCGCTGAAGGACTGGCGAGCGGTCAATCCGGACGAAGTACCGCCGGAAATGGCCATTCACCTGCCGGAGGTCCGGGTTGCCGAGCAATCCGTCGCGGCCGCCGAGGCACGTGTTGGCGCCGCTGAGTTCGATTTGCGGTCAACGACAATCAGGGCCCCGTTCAATGCGATCGTGACGAAGCGGCGCGTCAGCCCAGGACAATCAGTCAACGAGGGGGACGTGCTGTTTTCCTTGCTTGATGACAGCCAACTGGACATACGCGTGTCTCTTTCCCCGAATGAGTGGAGATTGCTGGCGGCAAACTGGGAAGACGGGCGCGCGGATCTCTTTGACGACGCCGGTTCTCATATCGGAACCGCAAAGGTGAAGCGCGGCGGAGGTTTCCTCGAACCTCAGTCGCGCAGATACCAGCTCTTCCTCGAGGTGGACAGGTCCGCAGAAACACTTGCCTTGCCCGGACAGTTTGTCCGCGTTGCCCTGCAGGGGCAACAGGTCGAAAACACGCTCCGGATTCCCGAAAGCGCGCTGACGCAAAACGGTTTTGTCTGGTTTGTCGATCCGGCTGACCGATTGCAAAGATACGAAGCCTCCGCGTTGTTCCGCAACAGCGGAGATGTTGTCGTGAAAGCGCCAGACGATGCGTCCACAGGAGACGTGTTGCGGATCGTCCGGCTTCCCATGAGTGCTTATCTTCCGGGGCAAGTGGTGGCACCGGTAAGCGGAGGACAGGGCGAATGACCTGGCTCACAAACTGGTTTATCCGCAATCCGGTGGCAGCAAACCTGTTGATGGTTTTCATACTGATTGCCGGCGTGACATCGCTCCTGACGATCCGAATAGAAGGTTTTCCGAAAATTCCGGCCGATACGGTGACCGTGTCGACTTTCTTCCCCAATGCCTACACGGCACAGGTCGACGAGCAGATCACGCAAAAGATGGAAAAGGCGATCGAGGGGCTCGAAGGTGTCAAGGCCGTCCGGTCGACCTCCGAACCGGGCTTTTCGCTGGTTTCAATTCAGAAAAACAACGGATACGACCTGCAAAAACTGCTCGACAACGTCCGCTTGAAGATCGACGGACTGGCAGATCTTCCGACAGATGCCCGTCGACCGGTGATCGAGACCAACAATTTCGATGTGCCGGCTCTTTATGTTCAGGTCTTCGGCGAAACCGATCTCAAGTCCTTGCAGAAAATTGCCCGCGGGCTCAGGGCCGATCTGCTTGCCAGTCCTGAAATCTCCCGGGTCAACAACTGGGGCCTGCAGGATCAGGAAATTGCCATCGAGTTTCTGCCCGGCACACTGGAGCGCCTGAACCTCACACTTGCAGATGTCATGACACGTATCCGGGAAACGTCGCTCTATTTTCAAGGCGGAACCTTGCGAACGGAAGGGGGATACATCTCGCTGCGAGCCGACAGTCAGGCAAATTCGCTACGGGACTACCAGGACATTCCCGTTGTCAGATGGCCTGACGGAACGACGACCTTGCTTGGTGACATTGCGAAAATCACTGACGGATTTGAAGAAATCGACATTGAAACCCGCTTCAATCGTCAACCATCGGTCGGCATGGAAGTCCTGATCGGGCGCAAGGATAATCTGCTGCGCGTCTCGGAGGCTGCCGACGCCATTGTTGGCGAAGTTGAACGGACCCTGCCAGAAGGCGTCGAAATTGCCGTCTGGGGCAACTCCCGCGATTACATTTCAGATCGCCTGGAACTTCTGAGCAACAGCGCGATTCAGGGTCTTGTCCTTGTGGCTTTGATGCTGGCCGTCTTTTTGAATGTAAAACTCGCCTTCTGGGTCGCAATGGGGATTCCGATTTCCATTGCGGGGGCGCTGGCCGTGTCGACCACGGGCTGGGTCGACTATTCGCTCAACGATATCACCACGTTCGGTTTCATCATCGTGCTGGGCATTCTGGTGGACGATGCCGTTGTTGTGGGTGAAAGCGTGCACGAGCAGCGAAAACGTCACGTTGATCCCTTGCGCGGCACCGAGGCCGGGGTCGCGCGGGTTTCGACGGCCACGGTTTTCGGCGTGCTCACGACAATAGCGGCGTTCTTTCCGATGCTGCTGATCGACAGTCCCCTGGGCAAAGTTCTGGCGGGTTTTGCAGGCGTCGTCATACTGGCGCTGTTGTTCTCGCTGCTGGAGAGCAAGCTTATCCTGCCGGCGCACCTTGCTCACATTTCCATGGATGAAACAGGAAAGTCGAACCCGCTCTCACGAGGGTGGGCGCGTTTTCAGGGTTTTGCACGCGGATGCCTGATGGGGTTCAGGGACCGGGTCTATGCGCCTGTGCTCAAGTGGTCGCTTGCAAACCGGTACGCCGTTCTCGTTGTTTTTGTCGCGGTGGCAACGCTGGTTTTCGGCCTGATGGGAAAAGGCCAGATCAAGTCCACGTTCTTCCCCAATGTCCCCGGCCAGGTCATCTCCGTTTCCCTGACCATGGATCAACGCGCTCCGGCACATCTGACGAAACGCAATGTTGCCATCCTTGAGGAGGCGGGGCTGGCCCTGAACAAAGATCCGGCCTTGCACACTGCTGAAGGGGCAGGCCCGGTTGCGCACCTCTTTGCGTTTCTGAATGGAACGGCGTCTGCAGAGCTTTACCTGGAGCTGACGCCTTCCGAAGCAAGGCCCGAACTGTCCACATCGGACGTTCTTGAAAACTGGAAACAGCGCGTCGGTCCCCTGGAAGGGGTGTCGGAACTCACATTTTCCGCATTTGAGGATTTCGGCGGAGGGTTCCGGATCCGACTGATCGGTCCGGACAAGGGGCTTTTGGCAGATGCCAGTCTGGATCTGCAAGAGCGGCTGGCAAGGTTCGAGGGAGTGTCAAACGTCCGCGATACCTTCCTGACCGGGCAGCCGGAACTCAGGCTCAGACTGAAACCTGAAGCACGTGCGCTCGGATTTACTTCCGAACGTCTGGCAAGCCAGATCGGCTATGCATTCGGCGGCGGAGAAGCGCAGCGCATTCAGCGGGGTACCTCCGAAGTCCGGGTCGTGGTGCGCAATTCACGAGATTCTCGTGACCGTATCGAAGACCTGATGGCACTCCGGCTGAAGAGTGAGAAAGGGGACTGGATATCGCTTTCGACCGTTGCGGAAATTGAGCCACGATATGTATCGGAGAAGGTCCAGCGCCGGAATGGCGATCTTGTTGCGACCGTGCTGGCCGACGTGAATCGCGAAGTCGTATCACCGGAAGAGATCGGCCAGGCACTGTTCGGCGGGTTCACCGGGGAACTGGAAGAAAAGTATCCGGGTATCGCAATCGACAGGGGCGGTGAGCTGGAAGAGATTGGCGAAATGAGAGGTGGTCTTCTGCGCGCCGTCATCATTGCCTGTCTCCTGATCTACATTCTGATGGCAGTACCGCTCAAATCCTATTGGAAGCCGCTGATTATCATGTCCGTGGTTCCGTTCGGATTTGTCGGAGCGGTCATAGGCCACGCAATCATGGACCTGCCGTTTTCACTCCTGTCATTTTTTGGCGTGCTGGCATTGATCGGGGTTGTGGTGAGTGACTCGCTCGTCATGATGACGTTCTATGTCCAGTCCAGGGAAGAGGGGATGCCGAGTGAGGAAGCAACGTTCAGATGCGGCGTGGACCGCTTTCAGGCTATTTTTCTGACGACCGCAACCACCGTTGTCGGGCTGTTGCCGCTCATGAGCGAAACATCCGAGCAGGCCCGCTATCTTATCCCGGCGGCTGTTTCCCTGGCCTATGGCGAGATTTTCGCGACCTTGATCACCCTGATCCTGATACCGGTGCTGCTGGCGATCTCGCAGGATGTCCGAAGGATAGTTTTCGGAAAATCTCCAACTGTTGAAGTCGCACCGGCTTGATGCATGGTCCCCTTAAATTGACGAAGCCGCCAAAGTCGGCGGCTTCCGGTGACACATGCCTGTTTCAACTAAAAGCGGGCGGCGACACCGAGCAGCGGCCCATGCGTGATGGTATCGTATGCGAACCTGTTCGCACCGGATTTGTCGTTGTCGTAGTCGACGCTCAGCGCCTTGTACTGCAGGTGGGCCGACCAGGTCTGGTTGAAGTGGTAGCCGACACCTGCCTGAACGTTCCAGGAGAAGTCGGAAGCAACACCAAAACCGCCGATATCACCCCTGGCATTCGCAGACCATTTGTCATTGAACTGATGGATAGCGCGTATGCCGATGACCGGGTCGATCCAGTCGTCGCCTCTTGAGATGTCGAAACTGCCGGCAAATGTTCCGTTGGCGTTCAGGTCGAGGTTGATGTCCCAATAGCGCCCCCCGGCATAGAGGTCGACCGAAGTCTGAGGAGAGTTGTGGACGCGATAGAACAGCATGCCTTCGACGATGAGCTGGTCAACCCCGACGCTGATCCGTCCGCCGCCAACGCGCGAATCCGCCGACGCACCAAGCCCCATGTAGGCAACGTCCAGCATCGCGCCGAATTTCTGCTGATAAAGCGCTTCGGCGCGAACCATTGCACCAAATCGCAGATTTTCAAGAATATCGTCAGTGCCGACGTCGATATCCGTGCTTGGCAAACGTCCGACCTGCGTCGTTCCGGTAATGTTTGCCGCCACGAAATAAGGCGCAATCAGGAACTCCCAGGTCCGGTTGATCCGATCGTTGGCGGGATAGGTTTCCACGATAGGTGATGGTGGCAGGTCAGCAGCTTGCACCATGGTCAAAGGCAACCCGGCTGCGAATAAAATCAATCCAAGATCTCGGAGCAATTTCGAGATATTGTAATTTTTACGCATGAATTCTTGCCCTTCTCAGCATTTTCACGGTTCACCTACAGATGAATCGGTTTTTTTATTCAAACACAACAATAACGTAACCGCTACCGTCCGCGAGGTAATAACTCCCGCCGCATTGCTGATATGCAACACCATCGACCACGACTTTGCTGCATCCGGACGGCAAGGCATTCACTCTCCGCGTTGTTCGGCGCACGGTACGGCGTGCAGATCGACGTACGGTTCCTGGCTTTTGTGCCGCCGCGGTCGTCACCGCAGGTGCGGATAACGACCGTGTGGCGGTGTCACGCCTGATCTCCAGAAACAGACCTGCTGTGAAAGTTATCACCGCGACTGCGGCAGCAAGACTTTTGGAGACCTTGAGAGTTCGCCGCTCCCTGTCGATCATGACATCCTCCAGGCTTTATTTCGTCACGGATCCACGCTTGATTGCAAAGGCTTCGACCGCAGCCTGCGTTTCCTGCCGCAGGTTTTCGATCCCTTCATAAGGAACCCCGTAGGCCGGAGGCCCATCCGGATATTTTTCCTTGCGCGCCATATGCCGTCCGAGGATGCGGACAAATTCCTGGCCACCCCATGCACCCACCTCGGTGGAGACAGGATATTTCTCATGGGTGTCGCGATAGAGATCGAAGAATTCTGCGAGGATAGGGCTCTCGCCGGGGCCTGGCAGGTTCAGCCGCAACTTGTCTTTCACGATCGCTTTGGGTGTGCTGATCGAATAGACGATGACATGGTCCCGCCGTCCCTTGCTTTCGTCGTCAAAAAGGAGTGACGCGGACTGGTCGACCCCGTCCACCAACCTGTCTCTTGGAATGAACTGATCCGCTCCGGCAAAGCGAGACAGGGTCGTATAGAGGTCGGATACATGGATGATGTTGTTCACCATGGAGTCTGGCGCGATCATTCCGGGCCACTTGATGAAGGCGTCGACCCGGACGCCACCCTCGCTGGTATCGCCCTTGCCACCTTTGTAAATCATCGGCGTAAATCCGGATTGCGGGGCATATTTCGTGAAGTGACCGTTGTCACCCATGAGCACGACAATCGTATTGTCCGCAATGCCCAGGGTATCCAACTCGTTCATGATGTCGCCAACCCAGGTATCCAGGAGTTGCATCTTGTCAGCATAAAGACCACCGTTCGGGCTGTCTGGACCGTCCCGTCCGGTGCGCGTATTGTCGAGCGGTATCATTGGCCAGTATTGCAGGAAGAATGGCTCGTTCTCACCCGCCAGTCGGCGCAGCTCATCCAGTGTCTTGTCCTGGAATGCCTGATTCATCTCGTCATATTTTGCGGCCGTCCAGCGCTCGCCTGCTGCCATTCGAATTTCGCGAACCGGCTCACCCGGCTTGCCCTCGATAACGGTTGCCATCGCCGAGGCATCGGGCCTGAAGAGATCGTCCAGAGTGTAGGCCGGATCGAAGTCGGCAATTCCGACGGAAACCTGTTCGCGGATGGCGTCGTCGTGGAAAATCGTCAGCTGTCCCTGCTGGTGAACGGCGTGCTGTGCATAGTCGAAACCTTGGTTCATGGCCCAGCTTTCCGGGATGTCGCCCATGTGCCATTTGCCGACATGCGATGTGCTGTAACCGCCCTCACTCAGGACTTCTGCCAAGGTCACTTCGTTGCCTGGAAGACCGAACCCGGAGATGTCCACGCTGGTGTCGCCCATCCCCATGCGTACCGGCAGGCGGCCGGTCATCTGTGCAACCCGCGTCGGCGTACACGAGGGTTCGGTGTACATGCGCACCATGCGCATGCCTTCGTCGGCCAACTGGTTTATGTTGGGCGTCTCGTAGCCGCGAACGGCGTTCAGCTCCGGAATGCCCATGTCACCGAAGCCCATGTCGTCAACAAGTATGCTCAAGATGTTGGGTGGTTTGCCATCGTTGCCGGCTCGGAATTGTGCCAATGCAGCGTCTACGGCCGCGTCATCCTTGGTCCATTGATCGGCGTGTTGGGCCTGCAGGATGTAAAACTCCGCATCATGTGCGATCGGGGCGTCTTGGGCCTGTGCCGAGGTGACCAACAGAGCGAATGTCATTGCCGTCAGCAGTTTTCTCATGCCTGGCTCCCACGAGGTGTTGTAAACGCAAGTTTCTGAAACTGATCGATTTTTGCTGATTTGGGGGTGTTGCAAATTGCACCGTTGCATCGCCCGGATCGGCTTTGGGACAGATTGTTCACTGAGCTGCCTCCGTTGCGGTCTCGCCTGGAGCGCTTTTCGTTGAAGCTGTGCCGGTACGGTTGATTTCGGTGTTGGGAAAGAACTCGGCCCACACGTGCCAGAACATCCCGGGGCGGACATTTTCGACCCGTGTGAGTTTTCCGGCCGGTGTTTTGCCGAAAAAATCAATGTCGGTAACTGGCGCTGCGGTATCGTTGTACCAGATGCCCAGGCTCTCGACCTTCGGGTCCCATACGACAACAAGATCCTTTCCGCCCACCTTGGCGTTGATGATATTGCCGTTTTCGATCACAAAGTCGTCCGTCCAGCACACCACATCGCCGTCTATGTCGATGCCCCAGACATAGGTCTTGTTGTGGAGGCGGTCGTCGCCGTTGCGGTTCATGTTCGAGATGATGGGTGCATTCACGCGATGCTGGCGGGAAATTTCGGATGAAAAGATGGTCTCGATAGCCAGGTCGAACAAAAACAGTATCGGGTTCTTCGAGGGTTTGTTGATGAAAACCTTGCCATCAGGATAAGCCTTGGCGAAACCACGCATTGTCATCCGGAATGTCGGCCACGGACGCATGGCAAGCTGGGGCTGAAGAGGGCAGGCCGGACCATTTTCGCTCTCTTTGCTGTCCCGGTCCCGGAAGCCGTAGATCTGCTGAACCGGTTCGCCAGTCCTGTTGTCGCGCAGGATCAGATTGTTGCCATGTTGCGCCAGCACTTCAAGGTCCAGCTCCTGCCCCTCGATTGACGGCGTATAGCCGATCCCCAGATTGGCCATGGCGCAATAGGTCATGATGACATTCTCGCCATCCAGGCCTTCCCGATTGCCGGCCAGGTGCGGACGCATGATCTGCGCGTCCGGATGTGCCCGGGCAACACCGTTGTTTTCAATGACGAGGACAGGACTTGAGGGACTGACCCATTCCATTGCTTCTTTGATGGGGAGGTACTGCGCGGTGTTCTTCTGGTTTCGGAGACCGACATGGACCCAGACATAGGGAAAGCCATAGAGGACAACGAGCAGCAGAAACGCTGCGAGCCAGAGCCAGAATGGGCCCCCGCCAACACTGAAGTGAGCCAGTGTCATGATGGCGACACCTGCGAGACCAGCGGCTAGCAGGCGGTTTTCGTTGCGTATGAACCGAGCCATGTTCGCCCGTTTCACTTTCAGAACCATCTGCGTGACGTCGCCGAGATCGCGAAAATAGAGCAGGCCGATGACAAGTGAAACAGCAAGGCCGCCATAGAAAAAGAGGTTTCCGATAACAGCCATGGCGTATTCCTCATCTCCCGGGAGCTAACGGGTTTTCGTTGTCACCGTCGCGTTGCATATCTCGACAAGGTCTGTTCCTGAGATGTCACTCGGCAACGGAACACCAAGAACTGCGCTCGGATGTCTGTTTGTGTGAACTCGGTCGACCATCCGAATAACTTGTCTGTCACTGCCAGCTTGCGAAAACTTCCCTTGTGAGCTCGCTCTCGGGACGCAGGTTCTCAATCCCTTCGTAAGGAACGCCTTTGCCGAGCGGCAGGTGTGGATGATTTGCGATCGTCAACTGATGCCGCTTGACCATGTCCTGGAAAGAGGCACCGGACCAAAGTGAATAGCCGACCTGTGGATGTTCTTCGCGCGGATCGCGGTAGATGTTGAAGACCGGTGCCGCGGCGCCGGGTTGACCCGGGGCAGGAAGATGCATCTTGAATTCCTGCTTGACCACTGACCGAAGGACAGTGCCTTCGTAAACATAAACATAATCCCGGCGCGAATTGCCTTCGCCTTCCAGGAGCAGTGCTGTCTGATCGAGGCCATCGATCACCCGGTCGCGCGGTATATAGTCCGTGGCATCGGCTATACGGGCAAACGTGGTGAAGAGGTCAGACACATGAATGATGTCGCCAGCCGCATTGCCCGGTTCGATGACGCCGGGCCAGCGAATGAAGGCGTCAGTACGTACGCCGCCTTCCAGATGTTGGGTCTTTCCGCCCCTGTAAATGAGCTGGTTGAGACCGGATGTGCCCTCGTAGTGATACATCAGTCCATTGTCAGCCATCAGAACGACTATGGTATTGTCGCGCAGTCCCAGGTCGTCGACCCTTGCCAGAAGATCTCCGATCCACCCGTCCAGAAGTTGGAGCTTGTCGGCATGAAATCCGCCATTTCGGGAAATCGCCTGATCAGGATAGACGAAGTTCAGTGGATAGAGCGGCCAGTATTGCAGGAAGAAAGGAGCATCCTCGCCGGCTAGACGCTCCAGTTGTTCGAGGATCTGACGCTGGTAGCGTTCGTTCATCTCCTCGTATTTGGCCTGGGTCCATTCTTCCCCGGGATCCATGCCGACTTCCCTTGCCTTGGCGCCGGCTTCAGCCTCGACACCCGTTACCAGTCCGTAAGGCTTGAAACGCTGGTCGATGGCGAACTGGTTGTTCTGGCCTGAGGCGTGAAATCCGAGCATGTTGTTGGCGGTCATAGCTTCCCGGGTCATCAGGCTGAGTTGAACCTGCTGATGCAACGGGAATGCTGCCCAATCGAAACCCTGGTTGTGCGGATAAGCCTGTTCGATGTCGCCCTGATGCCACTTGCCGACATGTGCGGTGTTGTAGCCCACTTCCTTGAGGATTTCGGCAATGGTGACTTCTTCCGCCGAAAGACCTTCGCCGACCAACGCTACCTTTACCTCTTCCACACCGGCGCGAACAGGATGGCGCCCGGTCAGCATGGCCGTGCGTGTGGGGGTACACGAAGGTTCCGTGTACATCCGCATCAGTGACAGACCTTCGCCTGCCAGCTCGTTGATGTTGGGTGTCTCGATACCAGTGACGTAGTTGAGGGTCCGGTTTCCCATTTGCCCAAAGCTTACGTCGTCGATCAGAATGTAAAGGATATTGGGAGGTCTGCCGTCATTCGCCGCACGGATCTCCTCCAGTCTCGCATCGATCCTCTGATCCTGCTCTTTCCATTCATCGCCTTTCTGAGCCAGAAGAAACGTAAACTCACCGTCACGGATGATGGGGCCATCCTGCGCGAACGAATTGGCAATTCCAATGCAGAGCGTAAGTAAAAATGCGGACAATACCTTCATTTCCCAGCTCCATTGAGTTGGCTGATAAATTCATATACGCAGTATTTTGACGAATATCGATCAACAGCTATTCTATTGCTTGCTCGAAAATCAGCATTTCATTGTAAGAAATGCTGAGATGCCTTCCAAGAGCCGGTTTATTTTTGTTTTTGCTGAATTGACTCTAGGGCGGATCAGCTGTTCCCATGATCGAAATTGCGAAACGGAGGCAAGGTTTCATTGGAGAGTCCGGAATTTCAAACAACACTCGTTGCGGAGTTTCTGGACGTCGACCAGTTATGTCATGACGTTCAATACTGGGACCTCCGGTTCCAGCCACTTGGCTCAATCCCGCCTGACGAAAAAATCGCACGCATTGTTCAGGGCAATATGTCCCGTTTTGAATGCACATACGCGCGGTTCCGGATGAATTTCGACCAAAGAGGCGCGCCGCCTCAAGGGAAGGTGACGTTCACGATTCCCGGTGAGAAGCTGAACGAACTCTGGTGGCGCGATCAATTCACCAGCTCAAGCGATGTTCTGGTCTATCTGCCCGAAACGGAACTCAGATCGATTTCCGCTCAGGACTTCGAGGTGTATCTGATCGCAGTTGATGTGCCTGTCATCGAGGAATACCTGGAACGCTGCGGCTTCAGGGAAATTGAGCTTGCAAGATTTCCGAGTGTCTTTCGAGCGCCTGACCACGTCCTGCGAAATGCCAGGGCGGTTCTCGGTCGGCTTGGCCGGCATCCGCGTTTTGTGGATCCATGCTCGCTGGATGCACTTGTGGAAGAGCTCGTCAGTTGCTGGGTGATGCAGACAGGTCTTCAGCCACGTCAAGTGGCGCCCAGTTCCTCGCGCTTCGTGATCGAAGAGATCCTCGCTTCGATAGCATCCGGAGACGCCGCAGACATCCGGATCTCGACCCTCTGTCAGAAGGCCAACATCTCGCGGCGCGCACTCGAAATCGCGTTCCGTGACAAGTTCGGCACCGGACCGTCGGCATTCCTGAAATCCGCCCGCCTGGCGCAAGCGCGCAGGAAGCTGCAGACAGCTTCGGAAGCAGCGTGGTCCATTGCCGACATTATGGACGAGGCGGGATTTTCCCATGTCGGACAATTTGCGCTCGACTATCGCAAGATGTTCGGTGAAAGACCGTCTGATACCGTGAAACGGTACTCCTGATGATTGGAATTGTTTTCCGTTGCTGGTTCCAAATATCCGAGAGAAGCAATATTTAATTTGTCGGTGCATATATTTTGATTTGAATTTAGATTTATTGTAGTTTTGGATTTTGTTGGAAGTATTTTTTCATTTTTCGCAACCGGATATTTTTGATTGACTTAACATATCTCGTTTTTCGAATGAGCCCTGGTGTTGAAATTGTTTGCGTGACGCCTTTAACGCAGCGTTCGGGGGCACTTGACCTTGTTGCGATTGGTCGAATGTTCGACAACCCGGGATGCGCGCGGTGCGATACATTTTTTCTGACACATCTTTAGCAAATTCCATCCGCAAAGCGGCGATTCTTTCGCCGGATTTCGCCGCGAGCCTTCCGTGCGCAATGCGAAGCACGAAAGGAAACGCAATGGTGGACAATCCGGTGAACACGCTGAGTTCAAGCGAGCAGCTGATCCTGGAACTCGTCAACAAGGAGAGGCAGGCAGCCGGACTGGAACCGGTCGCTTCAGCATCTCAGCTCAACGCAGCGGCTCAAAAACATTCCGAATGGATGGCGGACGGTCGACGGCTTGATCACACAGGATCGGGAGGCTCAAGCCCGTGGGACAGGATGAAGGCGGAAGGCTGGACCGAGTATCCAATGGGCGAGAATATTGCCTACAATCCTTTCAACCAGAGCCGGCCGGCGTCAGGTGAATATGTCCCCCAAAAGATCATCGAGGACATGCATACGGGTTGGATGAATTCATCCGGTCACAGAGCCAATATACTGAATGCAGGTTATACGATGCTGGGTGTCGGTGATGCCATCGGTGGGCATCCCAGTTCTCCTGATCATTCGACGAGTTATGCCACGCAGAATTTTGCCGGGACGACGAAAAACTATGTGACCGGTGTTGTCTTTGACGACGCGGACGGTGACAAGTTCTACGATATGGGTGAGGCGCTGGGGGCGGCGAAGGTAACCATCGTCAACTCGTCCGGATCGACCGTCGCCACAAAGTCGACCGACCCAGGTGGTGGTTACAGCATTGCGCTCGCCAACGGCTCCTATACGGCAAAGTTCACCGGCGCGGGTATCGACGGAACCATCGAGAAGAGTTTTTCCATCTCCGGAAAGAACGTCAAACTCGACGTCAAGGATGGATCTGAGGGCGGCGGAACGCCTCCGCCGCCGGTCGGTACCGATGGCGACGACACGATCCACTATACCAACGGGGATGATTTCTGGACCAACGGGGTGCCGAAGGATATCGGCGGTGCGGGAACAGACACGCTGATCGTCAACAAGGGCTCGGTGTTCAACACATCCGGTCTTTCCTTGTACGGCTTTGAGCGATTTCAGGGAGCGGAGAAGAATGACAGGGTGATCGGCAATGATGGCAATGTCGACTATTGGCTCAATGGCGGGTCAGGAAACGACACGCTCCAGGGCAACGCAGGCGACGATACGCTGATCGGAGGCAGCGGCAATGACCGCCTTTACGGCAAAGCCGGCAATGACACGATCAAGGGCGGTGCCGGGCGTGACGTAGTTTTCGGTGGAGCTGGAAATGACACGATCCATTACGGCAGTGGAGACGTTTACTGGGACAGTGGAGTTCCGCGCAATGTCGGTGGGGCCGGAATTGATACACTCGTTGTGGAGGCAGGATCCAGGTTCAACACCTCGGCCCTGTCAAAATACGGGTTTGAAAGGTTCCAGGGAGCGGAAAAGGACGACCGGGTCACCGGTGACGATGCGAAGGTTGCCTATGTCCTGAATGGCGGCGGCGGCAATGACTTGCTGAAGGGGGGCGCCGGAAACGATACGCTGCTCGGTGGCACGGGCAACGACAGGCTCGAGCCCGGTGCGTCCGCAGGCGGGCTGCAGAAACTCTTCGGTCAGTCCGGTAACGACACGTATGTCGTCACCTCGAAAGGAGGCCGGATCGACATCGTCGAACTGGCTGGCAACGGCAATGACAAGCTGATTTTCAAGGATCTCAAGAGGTCTGATGTCGATGTCTCGCTGGATGCGGACAACAGAATGGTTCTTTCATGGGATGACGGTGCGGGCCAGGTGACGGTCAATGATGCAGGCGAGTATCTGGATCAATTTGTGTTCCAGTTCGGAGCGGTCTATCAACCCGATGATTTTGCCTTGCTGTGATCTGGCAGGAAGACCCGCTCTTTCGTGGAGCGGGTCTTCTCCGTCTTGGCTCAGCAGAGCAACTTGTTTGTGGTTGTCAAATTATGTCAAAATTCTGATTTTTACTTTAAAAATCAAAACAATTTCGAATTGTTTGTGTTATTTGTTCAAAATTTGTTCTTTTCATTGCAAGTGTATTTGAAATTTACTTGAGGGAGCGCCGTGTATTCCCTAGACTTTCCATCATAAAACACTCTGGGAGATCGAGATTCGGACTTCTTTTTCCCTTGTTTGCTGTGGTGGAGCTCTAGGACGGTCGTCCGCATGCGCGGCAGGATGTCCTCGTGGCCGGGGCTCTTGTCGCACTGTTTTTATCGGGTCTGACAAACAAAAATGAGGCAAATTCGACATGTGTGAACTCTGTTTCGCCACCGGCCGTACCGAAGAAATTCCCTATGTCGCAGGGTTCAGCTGCGTTGATGGCAGTGGAACCGCAGCAAGTACCGGCGCCGACGGGTCAGCGGTTTTATCTGCACCTCTGCCGGTCTTCAGCAACGACCAGATCGCAGATCAACTGACACAGGAAACCTCCAACGGCTCGCCGATTGCCTTCAATGCCGGTCCGGGCGATACGATCACCGTCGACATTACCGGCCTGACAAATGATGGAAAGTTCCTGGCCACGAATGCGCTGGAAGCGTGGGAGAATGTTACCGGGATCAATTTCTCGTTCGTCTCAAGCGGTGCGCAGATCACGTTCGATGATGAGAGTTCCGGTGCTTATGCCAATTATTCCTGGTGGAGCAACGGCGACATGATTTCGGCCGATGTCAATGTGTCGAAGGGATGGCTGAGTTCGTACGGCACCGGTATAAACAGCTATTCCTTCCAGACCTATATTCACGAGATCGGTCATGCGCTTGGATTGAGGCATGGCGGAAACTACAACGGGTCGGCGACATATGGCGTCGACAATCACTACCTTAACGACTCCTGGCAAGCGACAGTCATGTCCTATTTCAGCCAGACAGAAAACACTTATGTCAACGCCAGCTACGCATACGTGATTACTCCGATGGTCGCGGATATCGTCGCGATACAGGACCTGTACGGCACACCTGCCAGCATTCGAACCGGTGCGACCATATATGGTAACAATTCAAATGCGGGCGGCTACCTGGAGACGTTTTTCGATTCAAATCAAACAGCTGCGATGACAATCTACGACAATGGTGGAACGGATCTGTTCGATTTTTCCCACGTTGGAGCCAATCAGCGCATAGACCTCAACCAGGAAGCCATTTCGAATGTCGGCGGGCTAACCGGCAATCTCATTGTCGCTCGTGGCACGATCATTGAAAATGCATATGGCGGTGGTGGCAATGATGAACTGATCGGCAACGATGCCGACAACACGCTATTGGGTAACAGTGGGAATGATGACCTGATCGGTGGCGGTGGCAACGACATCCTGCGTGGTGGCTACGGCAATGACAACATGTCGGGCGGCGCCGGCAACGACACCATCTACTACACCAATGGAGACACATTCTGGGTGAACGGTGCCCCCAAGGATGTCGGTGGGAGCGGAACGGACACACTGGTGATGGAAAGCGGGTCCGTTTTCAATACCAGCGGTCTTTCCTGGTACGGTTTTGAAAAATTCATCGGTGCGGGGCGAAACGACCGGGTCGTCGGCAATGACGGCACGGTCGACTACGTTCTCGACGGTGGCGGCGGCAACGATACGCTGATCGGCAGCGGTGGTGACGACGAACTCATTGGCGGAGCCGGAAATGACTTTCTCCGAGGCGGTTGGGGCAACGACAGTGTATCGGGAGGGGGAGGGAACGATACGATCTACTATGCCAGCGGCGACCTGTTCTGGGAGAGCGGCACACCAAAGGATGTGGGCGGATCCGGTATCGACAAGCTGATCATCGAATCCGGATCGAAGTTCAACACTTCGGGGCTGTCCTGGTACGGGTTTGAAGAGTTCCAGGGTGCGGAGAAAAGTGACCGGGTGATCGGCAACGATGCCAGTGTCGACTACTGGATGAACGGCGGCGGCGGCAATGATTTCCTGAAAGGAAACGATGGTACGGATACGCTGATCGGCGCCGCAGGCAATGACACTCTGGATGCGGGTTCTTCCTCCGGTGGCTGGCAGAACCTGGAGGGGGGCGCAGGCAACGACAGCTATGTCGTTTCGTCGAATGGCGGCTGGATCAATATCGTTGAACTGATCAGCAATGGCATCGACACATTGTTCTTCAAGGACCTGCAGGTCTCGGACGTTGAAGCTTCGTCGGACAGCGACAGCAACATGCTCCTGTCCTGGGCGAGCGGTGCTGGCCAGGTGAAGATCAACGACCTTGGTGTCTATGTCGACAATTTCGAATTCTCGGACGGTACGGTGCTGCAGGCAGATGATTTTGCATTTGTCTGAGGCGCAGAGGATCAAGGCTCACGCGCTGCCAAATGCGTGAGCCGTTTTTCTGATTTTGGTGGGGCTTACAGGACTGCCTCGACTGCCTTCGCGCAAGCCAGCAGGTCGTCGTCGCGCTCGCCGCCAGCGACCAGCATCGCACTTAACGTCTTGCCGTCGTGCTGGTAGGGCAGGGCAATGGAACAGGCATCGGCGACATTGGCGAGAGAGGGATTTCGAAGTGCCAGAAGGTTGAGGCGATTGAATTCCTCATCATCCGCGAGATCCTCGATCCTGGGAGGCAGCTTGGGCGTTGTCGGCATGAGAAGCACGTCGTTGCCAAGCTCTTTGCGGAATGAAGCGATGAACTCGGCCCGCCGATTCAAGGTCCTGCGGTACTCAATGGCAGACAGCTTGTCGGCGAGTGCCATGCGGGCATGAACGCGGCGGTCAAACTGATCAGGTGAAGCCTGGAAGTGGGGTTCGTAATGCGCGCGCGATTCCACCGATGTCATATGCCAGGGTGGAACACTTTCGTATTGTGCAATCGAGGCAAGTTCCTTTTCCACGATCTCCAGCCCGGCGCTCCGAAGGTTCCGTACAATCGCATTGAAGCCTGTAATCACCTCTGTATCTGCTTCCGATAGGCCGAAATTGAGCGGGACGACAAGTCTTCGAGGTGCGGTGGGAGCAGGCGAAGCGGGTGTCCCCGACATTACCTGCCATGCCAGTTCGCATTCTGCCACGGTTCTTGCCATCGGCCCGAAACTGTCGAGGCTGTCGGACAGTGGTTTGCCACCTTCCATGGACACCGAACCCTGCGTTGGCTTGAAGCCCGTAATGCCCGTAAATGCCGCAGGTATCCGCAGCGAACCGCCGGTGTCGCTGCCGATCGCGATGTCGCACAGGCCGAGGGCAACGGAAACGGCACCGCCGCTTGTCGATCCTCCAGGGGCGCAGCCGGGATAGGCCGGATTCCGGGGCGTACCGTAATGCGGGTTGAGCCCCATGCCCGAATAGGCGAATTCGGACATGTTGGTGAGCCCGACAAAGATACCCCCCGCGGCAGCCAGACGCGCGATGGCCGGTGCGTCCGACGTTGCCGGCGGATCTTCAACCAGAACCCTGGTCGCGCTTGTCGTCGTTTCGTTTTCAACATCGAACAACGCTTTCACGCTGATGAGCGCTCCTGCCAGCGGGTGATCCGTTTTGCCTGCCTGGGTGACCTGCTTTCTTGCACGGTCCGGCAGAAGCTTCAGAAAAACATATTTTGCCGCATCATCCCCGGCGGCACGCTCAAGTGCGGTTTTAAGCCTTTTTCCGGCAGTTTCGGGTGCCCAGGCAAAGGATGCGCTCATCTGGTGGTGTCCTTGATTTGAAATGCAGGCCGGGGAGGTTCACGAGATGATCCGGAGAGTAGAGCTTCGGTAGCGCCAGTCAATTGCCTGGTCACGTTCCGGATCGATGAGCGACATCCGGAAGTCGGATGCTGGGCGCACACCGCCGAGCGCCGGAAGGGTTCCGCACAGCATGGCACTACCGTCAACAAGTTCGGCCCCGGTGATCAACTGACGCAAAGGCAGGATGGATGACAAAGTTCCTTCCTGGTAGGCAGTCCAGTCGCCATTTTCCAATATCCACGATTTCAGTACAAGTTTGTCGAGACGCGGCTCGATGTCATCAAGGGACCAGAGCCTGTCAGCCACCGGCTTGGCACAAATCTGCTTGGAGGCGGCAACCGAATGCGTCTCGAGAGCACGATCCGTGTGATCCGAGGCAAGACCGATCCAGAGCCGGCCGTCCATGCGCATCAGGAAGGGTTCTGCTTCACCTGACGTTTCATGTCCAAGGACCTGAATTTCAGGTTCCTGTGTCAGCAGGGCAGGAGCGCACTGGTAATAAAGGGGAACGGTCGACGGAGCAGGAACTCCGATTGCCGCCAGTTCCTCGATGTGATGATCAACGGCAGCCCGGTCTCGTCCGGTCCATCCGGCCACGATGAGCCGGTCGGGAGTGCAGTCGAGCACTCCGGTGACAGTCTGAAATTTCATCGACAGATCTCTTAAAGGGTTGAGGGCAGGAACAGGGCCAGTTGCGGAACAAGGATGAGCAGACCAACCATGGCCAGCATGGCGAGCGCATAAGGAATGCAGCCCAGCATGACATCGCTGAAACTGCCGGTCTTCCGTGCGGCCTGGACAACGTAGAGATTGAGGCCCACAGGGGGAGTGATCAGCGCCATTTCGACCAGGATGATCATCAGGATGCCAAACCAGATCTTGTCATAACCGAGTTGCACGATGATCGGCACGACGATCGGAATGGTCGCAACCATCAGGGAAAGGGTTTCGATGAAGAAACCCAGCACGATATAGATCAGAATGATCACGAGAAGCGTTTCGAGCGGTCCCAGACCGAGACCGGTGAGAAGATCCTGTAGCGCGCGACTGACACCGGCCGCCGTAAGCGCAAAGTTCAGCACGTAAGCGCCGATCACGACCAGCATGATCATGGATGAAGTCTTGACTGCGCCACGCAAGGCGTTCTGGAGCATGTCCCAGTTCAGCGCTTTCTGGTGGGCGGCAATCAGAAGGGCAATGGCAACTCCGACTGTCGCCGCCTCGGTCGGGGTTGCCCAGCCTGCATAGATGGACCCCACGATCGCGCCAAACAGTCCGAAAATAGGCAACAGATCGGTCAGCCCTTCCAGTTTTTCCCTTGTGGAGCTGGATTGGCGCGGTCCGCCCAGGGCAGGTCTGAAGATGCACATGATGACGGTGATCAACATGAAAAGACCAGCCAGAAACAGCCCCGGCACCAGCCCGGCCAGAAAGAGCTGCGGGATGGAACTCTCTGTCAGGAACCCATAGACGATCAGGTTGATCGAGGGTGGGATCATGATCCCGAGCGTTCCGCCGGCCGCGATTGCGCCGGAAAAGAGTTTCGGATTGTAGCCCAGTGTCTGCGCCTGCGGCATGGCGACCGTTGCAACCGTCGCGGCTGTTGCAACCGATGAGCCGGAGGTTGCCGAGAACATCGTTGATGTCGCGATATTCGCGTGGATCAGCCCGCCGGGCATCCACGCCACCCACTTTTCCAGCGCCGCGTAGGTGCGCCGCGCAACACCGCTGCGAACCAGGATTTCTCCCAGAAGAACAAACAAGGGGATGGCAATGAGCGTGGCCGAATTTGACGAGGACCAGACGACTTGCCCGAGGCCGCGCATCAGCGGGAACGGGCTGAAGAACTCGTCTATCCCGAAGGCCAGGAGAAACAGGACGATGCCGACCGGAATGGACAGTGCCAGAAGCCCGAGAAGGCCTACGGAGGTGAACGCGATCATGCTTCCCCCCGCGCACCGGCGATTGCATCAACGGACTTGTAATCGGAAGCGAGGAAATTCGTGAGAGCGGATATCAGCAATATGCTTGCCGACAGCGCGAACCAGACCCAGCCGGCCCACCAGAGCGACTGCGGGATCCACAAAGGGGTCTCCAGTGGTGTGTTTGCACTTGCACCCGTCGAGAGTGTTTTTTCCAGGACACCCCAGCCTCTCCAGGCGACAACGATGGCCGTTCCGGAGAGGCAGAGCATTGACAGGATGTCAAAGATCGCCCGGCCAAAAGGGACCAGACGCTGGCGGAGCAGGTCGATGCGCACATGTGCCTGTTCCGTCAGCGCGTAGCTTATGCCCCAGCTGGTCGTGACGGCCATGACATAGCCGGAAATCTCATCGACACCCCCGAGCGAACCACCCAGCCGGCGGGCTGCAATCTCGATAAGCGTGAACGCCACACATGCGAGCAGCACCAATCCGACCACGATTGCGACTCGGTCGTTTATCCGCCTGAGGAGGGTTGCCAGGGATGTCATTGAAATCCTGCCTTAGTTGGTTTCCAGTTTCACACCGGTGACCTTGCCGACACTGTCGCTCCAGCGTTTGGCCCAGTCGCCTCCGGCGCGTTCAGCCCAATCGGGAAGAACCTCGGTGATCAGCACGTTCCTGGCCTTTTCCTGATCAGCTTCACTTGCCTCGACCAGGATCAGTCCACGTGCATCGCCATAGGGGCATTCACCATTGCCGGTCAGGCAGGCGACGTCATTTTCAAGAGCATTTTGGGCTGTTTCCCAAGCCGGAGCCTCCAGGCCCTCCTTGACGCCTCTTTCCAGTGTCGCCTTTTGCTCGTCCGACAACACGTTCCACTTATCAAGGTTTATCGCGGTAACGACCGGGTCCCAACCACCAAGCGGCAGCGGCATCAAGTGTGTGGAGACTTCCCACCAGCCGGCATTGTAGCCCGAGCCGGCGCCGGTGATGGCGCAATCCACGACGCCCCGCTGCAGTGCACCCGGCACTTCGCCGAAGCCGACATTGACGCCTTCGGCGCCGAGCGCTTCCAGAAACTTGGCCGTCATACGGCCCGAAGCGCGCACCTTCTTGCCTTTCAGATCGTCCAGTGAGCCAATGTCGGCATTGCAGAAAACGACCTGGGGCGGATAGGGCGCAATTCCGAGCACCTTGGCATTGAACACATCACGGTAGATGTCATCGACCATCGGTCGTGCCGCTTCGACCGCTTTTTGAGCCGTCGGTGCGTCGGTCGCGATCAGCGGTACATCGAGACCTTCAAGAGCGACGCTGTCCGATACGGCATAATCCGCAACCGTCATGCCGACATCGAAGACACCCTGGGACAGAAGACGGAAGACGTCACCGCCGGAGATACCCATCTGGTCATGGGTGGTCAATGCAGCCGTCAGATCTCCTCCTGACAATTCCGGGAGTTTTTCATTCCAGAAGGGGGCTTCGTATTGCTTGTGCAATGGCAACCCGCTCCAGCTGCCGACAACAGCAAGTTCTTCGGCTTTTGCACTCGTTCCTGCCGAGAACGCAATCAGTGAGATCGCGGATAACAATACCAGTCTGTTCATAGCGTTCATCCTCTGTTTTTCGTATTTTTTCAGTTAGTTATCGTTATAGGGGTAAATCGGGTCCGTGTGCTCGCCGACATCGGCAATGAGCATGGCGCCAGGTGCATGGGTAATGGAAAGGGGTGGTCTGGATCTCATGATCGCAGCTTGAGGCGTTACTCCGCAGGCCCAGAAGACAGGGACTTCACCGGAACTGAAATCGACGGCTTCGCCCCAGTCCGGTTTATCGATATCGGAAATGCCGATCGTTGCGGGATCGCCCACGTGAACGGGCGCACCATGGGCCAGTGGATACTTTCTGCAGATCTTAAAGACCTCCGCGATCCTTGTTTCCGGGATCGGGCGCATCGAAACCACCATCCCGCCTTCGAACGGTCCGCTTGCCACGGTCTCGATTGACGAGCGAAACATCGGGACTGTGACGTTGCGATCAATGTGGCGCATTTCAATTCCCGCCTTGCGCAAGGCGTCCTCGAAGGTGAAGGAACATCCGATCGCAAATGCGACCAGATCGTCGCGCCAGTGCGCCTTGAGGTCATTGACCTGCTTTTCCAGAACACCATAGCGGTAAATGTTGTAAAGCGCTGCGTCAGTCCGAATGTCGACGTCATTGCCAAGTCGATCGATGGAAGCTTCGCCTGCGCGCGAAACGCCAGCCAGTGGACAGGCCTTCGGGTTCAGTCGGCAATAGGCATGAAAGTCATCAGCAAGTTCACCGGGCAATATTGCCAGATTGCATTGAAGATTGCCCTTTGCAAGTCCGGCCGTATGACCCGAATACAGCCCGTCTCGGATCATCCTGCGCTGGGCAGTGGTCTCCATGTCAAACAGATCTGGAAGTTGGGCAAGTCCGCTGGTCATTTCCACCTCGAAAGTTGGTGGCAAAATGCTGCGGTGGATCTATTATCAAGTCAAATCGTGATTTTTTGTCCAAAGTGATCAAATTTTTGGATCGCTTTTCCGGAGTGACCAATATGACCTTCGAGCAACTCAAGACCTTCCTGACCGTTGCGCGCATGGGAGGTGTGCGCAAGGCTGCCGAGCAGATGAATGTCTCCCAACCGGCTGTTTCGACACGGATTTCAAGTCTGGAAACCTATCTGGGAACTGAACTGTTCAGCCGTGTATCGACAGGCGTCGTCCTCACCCGAAAAGGCGTTCTGCTCAGAAATCACGCCGAGCAGATCATGGAGATCATGGAACGGATCAAGGGGGACGTCATGGCAGAGGACAGTGTGAGCAGCCTGTTGCGCCTCGGTGTCGCGGAGACGGTGGCGCAAACCTGGCTTCCCGATTTTCTGCGCGCTCTTCATCGCAGTTTCCCCAGGCTCAAGATCGAGGTTTCAGTCGACATATCCGTCAATCTGAGGGAGTTGCTGCTGGATCGGTCGCTCGACCTGACCATCCTGATGGGCCCGATATCTGATTACAGTGTTGACAATCTGGACCTGCCGCCATTTGAACTCTCATGGTACCGGCCGATCGATCTTGCCGATCCGGACCTCAGCACGACACCGGTCATCACCTACAACCGGAATTCCCGCCCGCACCGCGAACTGACACAGCAACTTCGCGACAGGTATGGCAGCACCGCCCAGATCTTCCCTACGAATTCGCTTTCGACCGGGTTCGAGATGGTCGCCTCGGGGATTGGCGTCGGCATCCTGCCCCACGTTCTGGGCCATCGCCTGGTGGAGGAAAAACGGATAACGACCTTCGACCCAGGCTGGCAGGCCACGCCTCTCAACTTCACCGCAACCTATATTGGCGAACCGAGAAACGAACTGATCTCCCGCGCCGCGCGGGTGGCGCAGAAGGTGGCGCTGGAGTTTGGAGACGTGGACCGAAGTGCACAGGGGCGAGCCGGGCAGGGCGGCAGTTTGTGAATGGCTGACATTGGTCGCGAGCAATGAGGCCGCCGGATAGCGTTCCCGGCAGGTCTTGCACTGGCTTTGTTCAATGTCGGTTTTTGCGCATAACGTTTTTGACGTGGACATTCACAAGAAGCAACCTAAAGATACCTTCCTTCTCCTGGCCGTTGATAGAGGTCCCTGGAGCGAAGGTCAGATTTTGGCCTAGTGGGAAATCGCGGCATGCAAGGGCTATGCACGCGGATTTATCAGTTCGAGGTATCCTTGGATAACAAACTCAGAATTCGGCCCGCTGTCGGGCGTGATGTCCAAAGCGTACGTATATGCGCCGAGGGAGCTTACGAGCAGTATGTTGACGCAATTGGCAAAGCACCTGCCCCAATGGTTGCAGATTTTGAAGCCCTGATTGCAGCGGAGCACGTGCATGTCGCGGTCAATCCGGACAACGAGGTTCTCGGGTTTATCGTGTTTTATCCAACTGATCAGCACGTCCTGCTGGAAAATGTCGCTGTCAAGGCGAGTGCATCAGGGCAAGGAATAGGAAAGGCGTTGATCGCGTTTTGCGAGGCGTCAGCCAGGAAACTGGGTGCTCGATCCATCAAACTCTATACGAATGAGAAAATGACCGAAAACCTGTCGATCTATCCCCACCTTGGATACAAGGAGACCGGCCGCGTAACCGAAGACGGCTTCGAACGTGTCTATTTCGAAAAGGTGATCTGACGAACGGCAGATCGCCAGATTTCGTTCAAATCAAACGCGCCTGATGTCGCCGAGGCCTATTCCTGCGAACTGGCACTCAGCGCATCTACCCTTTTGCACGGGCCGCCGCGGCGGTGTCATGATACTCGTGAAGCTCCACGACGCAGCCGTCTTTCACCGTCCAGAACAGGGCCAACTCGGTTTCTCGCGTAGCACCTGTGTGCCGGCTGGTGATTGTGACGCCAATCTGGGTCGCGGCGCGCTCGCCGGAAACGATAATGTCTGTCAGTCGATAGTCATCAATGCTCCAGTCAGCCTGTATCCGGCCTATCGTTTCCCAGAATGCATTGGTGCCACAACAATCGGCGCAATAGGGACCTGTTTCCGCATTGGCGTGGATGCAATAACGAATTTCATCATGAAGCAGCGAGGAAACTGTTTCTGCATCCCCGCTTTTGTAAGACTGAATGGCTTTGCGAACGACCTCTTCGGTTGTCATGAGTTTTCCCTCCAAATCCAGAAAATGGGAATTCAGCCAGAGCGTTGACGTGTTGAGCCGAGCTATTGCTGAACCTTTCATGGCCCGGCGATTTGACGCCCCTATTGCTTGCCGCAAAGGCAGCGATCGAAAGTATCTCCGTCCAGTGAGCCAAGCTGTTGAAACAGGCTGAGAAAGTCAAAATGGTTAAAGGCTTCGATAATCTGGTCGTCCGAGAAACGGCCATAAACGGTACCGGTCATCTTGATGGGTTCGCCCGTTTTACGCGACCTTCCCTCGAAGACGCAGAGCGCGCAAAGCCATTCACCGGAGGTCATGTGGTGCGTGACGCTTATTTTCACGTCCTGCACAAGGCCGAGCAGAGCCTTTTGAAAAACCTTGAATTCGTCCGGTCCCAGCATTTCATGTTCGCGAAATTCGCTTCCGCCAACGCGGGTCTGTGCTCCCAGTCCAACAGCCCGACCGTCCCTGACGAACATTTCATCGATGGCTGTTTCATCTTCCTCGTTCCAAACACGCTGAAACCAGGTTTCAAGAATTTCAAGATTTGTCATAATGAAAGACCTCTTCTGGTATAAATACACCCACCTTGCCATGACTGGTTGAAATTACGAAGGGGAAACGTGTGATTTTTACCAAAAGGGCAAGATTGTGCCTTCGCTTTTTTGCCGAGAGATCAAGCAAACGCCTCACGTTTTGGAAATGGCGGGTGCGAACAAGGTCAAATGCAACTTTACGTGAGCGCATTTGTTTTCGCGTTTGACGCAGACCGTCTCAAGCCTTGCCCCTGGCAGCCGAGAAGTGACTTGTTGGCTACTCGTGGCCGAACCGACGAATGCCGAATGTCAATCCGGTATTGGTTTTGAGGGAAGAAGGGCACCTGTGGCTTCAGAGTTTCGAGAGGGGACAGCGTGTTTTCGGTGATACTTGTCCAAAATCAAATGAAGGCGAGGGGAATTTCAATCACAGTGTTGCGGAAATCGATTGAGCGAATTTTATCGCATCCCGCAATTGGCATGCATCGGTTCAATCGTCGCAAGGCGGTCCCTGCTACTCTCAGCGAAACACCATTTGAGGGAAAACGCTAAGCAATATAACGACTATTCCGGCCACCGCGACAAAGGGCAGCGCGGATCTGAAGATCGCGCCGGCTTTCACATCGGACACGGTCGCAGCCACGTAGAGGGCGACGCCAACCGGCGGAGTAACCAGTCCAAGTGTCAGGTTCAGGCACAGAACAACACCCAGGTGATAAGGGTCGATGCCATAGACGGATGTCGCAACCGGCAGAATGATCGGCACAACCATGATGAGGGCCGGTATGCCATCAATGATCATGCCGACAGCCAGCATGATCAAATTGACCAGAAGCAGAAACAGTATCGGATGCTCGGCCACCGTTACGACCCACTCCGCCAGGCTTTGAGGGATCTGTCCGTAAATCAATATCCAGCTGAAGACGTTTGCGGTGGCAACCATGAACAGGACGAGAGCTGCGTTTGAACCGGCAGTCAGCAGCATTTTCGGGATATCCCGGTCCGAAAGCTCGCGTGTTATGAATTTGCCGATCAGATAAGCCATGAGTGCAGCTATGGCAGCCGATTCAGTCGGGGTGGCGATACCGAGCAAGATGCTTCCGATGATCGAAACAGGAATGATGAGCGTCAGAAGACCGTCGCGCAGCAACCCGACCCGTTCCTGCCGCGTCAGCGGTGGAGCCACAGGAAACGGACTGAACAGACCGATCAGGAAGATCACGATCATGAAGCCGGCGGCCATCAACAGACCCGGCACAATTCCGGCGATGAAAAGGTCCCCGATCGAGATCTGAGCCAGCACACCATAAACCACGAACATCATGGACGGAGGTATGATTGGAGATAGCAGCCCGGCCGAAGTCGTTGTGGCAACTGCAAATGTCTTTTGATATCCGGCCCGCTCCATTTCGGGAACCATCACTTTGGACATGATCGAAATCTGTGCCGTGGCCGATCCCAGAATTGAGGCCATCATCATGTTGGCAAGAATGTTCACATAGACCAATCCGCCCTTCATCGTGCCGACGACTGCCCGCGCCATGCCTATCAGCCTGGCCGTGATGCCGCCGCCGTTCATCATCTCGCCAACCATCATGAAAAGCGGGATCGCCAACAATCCGTATTTGCCGATGCCCGATTGCAATTGAAGCGCATAGGAGCCGATCAGGGCGGTGTTGCCGGTATCCAACACATAGATTGCCGCGGAGACCGCAAGAACGATGCCGATCGGCGCGCCGACAAACAGCAACACGACAAAGACCAGGGCCGTAATCATCGCGGCGTACCCGTTGCCGGGGTGCCATGGAGGTCTCGCAGCAGGCAAGCCGTGCTATGGATCGTTAGTGTGAACGCAAATAGCGGCATCACCAAAAAGAACCACAAGCGCCGTACGCCGATGGTGTTGGTTACTTCCTGATACACGCTGTTGTATGTGCTCTCGAAAAATATCTGCAGGTTGAACCCACTCCGGGCCATCGTGACGGGATCGAACCAGACCCAGGTGGCATAGGCCAAGAACAGCGCGAAACCCAGGTTGACGCACTGCACAGCGATTGACATCTGGCGGCGGAGAGATTCTGAAACCGCGTCCGACAGAAGGGTGACCGAAAAGTTTCGCCTTTGGGCAAACATCAGGCTGGATCCGACAAATGCAAAGACAACCATAAGGTTGATGGCCAGTTCATCCACCCAGTAGAGTGACCAGTTCACAGCACGGCTGGCGACATTCAGGATCATCAACATCAGTACGGCCGCCACCAGAATCTTCAATAGAAACGCCTCGATTCCGGCGATCCAGTCAGATGTTTTCAGCACCATCTTCATAGCGTGATCCTCTTTGGCCCCCAGGTTGACCGCCCACGCCTGAACGTGGGCGTCTGACTTAACCCGCAAGCATCTTTGCTTCCTTTTGCAATGCTGCGATGGACGGTGCCTTTGGTTCCCAGATGCTCTTCCATTCGGAAATCGTGTCCCCGAAGAAACCTGGCTCTGCATCGACAACATTGATCCCGGTACCTTTGAGATCATTCAGCCATTTCGGCTCGAACTCGACATATTGGGCGAAGAGCCAATCGATCTGCTCGGAGACAGATTGCGACAGCATCTGCTTTTCGTCGTCGCTCAGAGCAGCCCAATACCGGCCGGAAACCACGGCAACCACCGGGAACATCATCTGGCTTGTGATCGTCAGGTTGGGCGCCTGGTCATAAAGCTTGAGCTTCCAGGCCAACTCCAGATCGATATCAGCGCCATCGACCTGGCCATTTGCGAGCGCATCAAACAGACCGGGTAGGGGCACCGGTGTGGGGGCTACATCCATCAGCTCATAGAAGTCCCGCAGCGGTGCAAATGGCGTGATGCGATACTTGCGTCCGGCCAGGTCAGCCGACGACAATCCCGGCTCGCGCGATATCAGGTGACGCATGCCACCCAGTCCGAAACCAAGACCCTTCATGCCCAATGTTGAATACTGTTCAAGCATTCCCGTTGCCGTGGGACCGGTCAGCAGCTTGGACGCCTGGCTGACATTTTGCACCAGATAAGGTGTGAATAGGGCTGCCATGTCATCAAGACGGTTTGAGAACTCCGCCACCGTCAGGAAGCCCATGTCCAAACCACCGGACTGGAGCTGCTGGATCATGGTTGCCTCGTTGCCCAGCTGGCCCGACGGGAATACCTGAGTGTCGAACTTGCCGCCGCTCTTTTCCGCCATCGACGCCCCGACCCGGTCCATGGTCTGTGTCCAGAAGTGGCTGCCAGGCGTGATCGTGCCGATGCGGAGTGTTTTTTCCGCGGCAGCGCTGGCGATGCCCGGTGCGGCAAGCATTGCGGCTGTAAGTGAAGTGGTCTTCAGAAAGGTACGACGGTCCATTTGATTTCTCCCCTTTTGGTTTGGTTCTTGTCAGTGAAAATATGCTCCGCCATCGACGACCAGCGTCTGGCCGGTCATGAAGGCGGAGTCCTGCGAAGCGAGAAACGCCACAGCACCAACGACGTCTTCAGGCAGTTGGTCGCGCGCAATTACCCGTGCCTTTTGCGAGATTTCCTGAAGTTTTGTGATCTGATCCGGGTTCGCCTTGACACCGTCGGACATTGTAAAGCCAGGAGCGACACCATTGACGCGAATACCGTCTGCACCAAGTTCCTTGGCCAAGGCCTTGGTCATGGCGTTGATCGCGCCTTTGCTGGCGACGTAGTGCAGCAGGTAGGGCACACCCTTGAAGGGGGTGCCCGAAGACATGTTGACAATCACTCCAGCGCCCTGTGCCTTCATCGCCGGCAACACCGCGGCAGTAACAAACGCCTGACCCATGACATTGACGTTCAACACCCGTTGCCATTCTTCAGGCGATATGTCGGTGAATTCCGTAAGCTTCAGCGTGGAATAGAGACCGGCATTGTTCACCAGCGTGTCGATCTGTCCGAAGGCTTTCAGGGCTTCAGCGACCATCTCGTTGCATGAAGCCGGATCGGATATGTCACAAAAGACACCTATCGCGGCTGCGCCTGTTGCTGAGATTTCCGCAGCCGCTTCACTCGCTCCCGAAACATCGGCAATCACGACGGCAGAACCATCCCTGGCAAACCGGTCGGCGATGGCGCGTCCAATACCCATGGCTCCACCGGTCACGATGACAACATTCTTTTCATCCATTGCTCTTCTCCCGTAAGACTTGAGGCGTTTACTGGCCTGGCGAGGCGCGCCGCAAGTCTTCGATGGTTTGTGTCGGAGTGATCAGTTCAGGATCTACCTGAAGCTCAATCAGGCTTGGCCCGGGATAGTCACAAGCACGCTCCCAAGCTGCCGCAAACTGTTCAGTGCGCGTCACTGTTTCGCCGTGACACCCGTAGGACTTTGCCAACATTGCAAAATCGGGGTTCACCAGATCCGTCGCACTGACCCGGCCCGGATAGCTCCGTTCCTGGTGCATGCGGATCGTACCGTACATTCCATTGTTGACGACGATCACTTTCAGATTGGCGCGATACTTCACGGCGGTTGCCAATTCCTGTCCGTGCATCAAGAAACATCCGTCACCTGCGAAGCACACGACCTGCCGTCCAGGATGGGCTCTGGCAGCAGCCACGGCGGCGGGCAGTCCGTATCCCATCGACCCGGAGATCGGTGCGAGTTGGGTTCGGTATTGGCGATACTTCAGGTATCGATGCAGCCATACGGTGTAGTTTCCGGCACCATTGGTCACGATGGCATCATCCGGCAGAACGTTTTTCAGGTGACGCATGACATCGGCCATGGCCAGTTTCCCACGACCCACGGGCAGCGTCGACCATGCGCGATAGTCTGCATTGCAATGTGCGACATGGGCTCGCCTTTCAGGTGATCCCTCCACCGGAGGGGCCTGGTTGTTCAGTACCGCGATAGTTTCTGCTGCAGGTGCGGCAATGCCTATGTCGGGCGCGTAAACCCGCCCGATCTCTTCCGGATCCGGGTAAACGTGGATGAGTTTTTGAGCAGGTTTGGGAATATTGACAAGTCGGTAGCCGCCGGATTCCATCTCGCTGAACCGAGTGCCCAGCAGGACCAGAACGTCGGCCGCGCTTATCCGTGCGGCAAGACCCGGGTTGATCCCGATGCCGGCATCGCCTGCGTAGCAGGAGTGTGTATTGTCGAAAAAATCCTGACATCGAAACGAAGCGGCAACCGGAACATCCCATTTGGCTGCGAAGTTCTGAAGGTTCTGCCGCGCGCTCTCCGACCATGCTCCCCCTCCGACAATGATCATCGGGTTTGAGGCTGTCACCAGTGCGTTGAGAGTGTTCTGGACGTCTGTATCGGTCGGAGCAGCTTTGGCTGGCCGGGCAACGGCCAATTTCGGCGGGATCACATCCGTTGTCTCGACCAACATGTCTTCGGGAAGCGCCAGAACCACCGGTCCGGGGCGTCCGGACATGGCAACGTGAAAGGCGCGCGACACCATCTCGGCAATTCTGTGGGGGCTGTCCACTTCCGCGACCCATTTGGCAACCTGGCCGAACATCCGGCGATAGTCGATTTCCTGAAATGCTTCGCGTTCGCGCATGTCGCGCGCAACTTGTCCTACCAACAGGATCATAGGCGTCGCATCCTGACGGGCAATGTGCAGCCCGGCACTTGCGTTGGTTGCGCCCGGTCCCCGTGTGACCATGCAGATGCCGGGCCGGCCTGTCAGTTTCCCGAAGGCTTCGGCCATCATTGCCGCGCCGCCTTCCTGACGGCAAACGGTGATGTCGATTTGAGGGGCATCGGTCAGTGCATCGAGCACGGCCAGGTAGCTTTCGCCGGGAACCAGAAAACACTGGTCAACTTCTTGTTGAAGCAGACAGTCCACAAGACATTGTGCTCCGGTAAGCAACCTTGTCTGGAGCATCTTGTTCACAGCAACAGTCCTGTTTCACCGAAATTGCGATAGCTTTGGGACTTGGGTTTTGTCCGATCTTCTTCATTTTCGTAGTGAATGGAGGATTTTCCGCGCAACTCGTCAGGCAGAATCATCGCCCGGATGAACCGGCTCTGGATTGCGTGATCAGCCTGAGCAAATACGGGAAGAGGGCCACTTTCAAACCAGGCGCCGCCAGGTCCGAAGGAGGTCGACTTACCACCGGTGTCAATCCTGATGCCTCCCTCGCGCAGACAGCGGATACCCGGACCTTGATGAGTGTGCAGCAGCGCCGTGCCCGAAGGTGGAAATGTTACGCTGTCAAGCCGCAGAAAATTTCCTGCCCTTGCCAATTGCGCCGGGACTTCGCCGGAAAGTTTCTTCGTCGTGTGCTGGGGACGGGCGGTAGGTGGCGCATCGGAAAGGTCCCAACGCCAAAGCGATGCGCCTTCCGTTCCCGCGACCAGTGTAACCGGCCCGCTGGCAACGAACCCCTCATCAAGGCCATAGCTGTTGCCTTCGACCGTGACTTCACCGGCGGTCACATAGATCGCCCTTGAGCATGTGTTGCCGAACGCAACGGTTTGACCGTTCGAGAGATTGTCTTCAAACAAGTGCAATTCCATCGTGGCTTTCCCTCGAACGCTAGTCTCGTGTCTGCATGAACGGTGCAGGCAGCAGCAGCTTGTTTTCCTGATGCCTGACCAACGGCCGGATTTTCTTGACGTAACTTGTCCATTCGGGATCGCGGACCAGTTCCTTGCGACGGGTCTGACGATCAGCAAAATCGGCATAGGACCACATGTGCACGATCTGGTTCTGGGGGCCGAATTCGACCTGGTAGTATCCAAGAAGATTTCCCAGTATCCGGGTCTGAACGGCCAGACCCTCGGCTTCGTAAAGCTTCAGATATTCAGGAACCTTTCCAACGTGCAGGGTGTAGATGCGCTCTTCGACGATCATGACGCAGCTCCCAGCCCGGCCAGGCAGATGTATTTCAGCTCGGTCCAGTCTTCGATGCCGTATTTAGACCCTTCTCGTCCGATGCCGCTTTCCTTCACACCGCCGAAAGGCGCCACCTCGGTGGAAATCAGCCCGGTGTTGACACCGACAATGCCCGTTTTGAGGGCATCTGCTACGCGGAAAATTCGTCCTACATCACGGCTGTAAAAGTATCCGGCCAGGCCGTATGGCGTGTTGTTCGCCATCTCGACCGCGTCCTGTTCCTTGCGAAAGCTTGTGATCGTTGCAACCGGACCAAAAACCTCTTCGTGAGCGATATCCATTGCGGGTGTGACGCCTGTCATGACCGTCGGCTGGTAAAATGTTCCGCCAACCGCATGTCGCTGACCACCAATGCGAATTTTTGCCCCTTTGCCCGTCGCATCCGCGACCAGGCGTTCCACCTTTTCCAATCCACGGTGGTCGATCAAGGGGCCCTGGCTCACGCCTCTTTCGAGGCCATGACCCACCTGGATCTGTTGAGCCCTTTCACACAGAGCCTCTACAAATCTGTCGTGAATACTTTCTTGAACGTAGATGCGGTTTGCCGCGATGCAGGTCTGACCGGAATTGCGGAACTTGCAGATTTGTGCGCCGTCGAGAGCCGCATCAATATCGGCATCATCGAATACAATGAATGCAGCGTTGCCACCCAGTTCGAGGCTCACCTTTGTCAAATCGCCTGCGCAGTCGCGCATCAACTGTTTGCCGACGGCCGTCGACCCGGTGAACCCGATCTTGCGCACGTGCGGGCTGTCGATCAACGCCCTGCCGATATGCGGCGCTTCCTCCCGGCCACCGGTGACAACATTGAATACGCCGGCAGGGACACCTGACTGTTCGGCCAACGCGGCGATTGCAAGCGCCGATAGCGGTGTCGCTTCGGCCGGTTTCAGCACCATGCAGTTGCCGGCGGCCAATGCGGGTGCTGCTTTACGCGTCACCATTGCCGATGGAAAATTCCAGGGTGTTATTCCACCAACAACGCCGAGTGCATTCCGGGTGACCAGTATGCGTGCGTCGGCACGGTGCGGGGGGATGATATCTCCGTAAAGTCTGCGGCCTTCTTCGGCAAACCAGCTAAAGAAGCTGGCCGCATACTCGATTTCAACCAGAGATTCACTGAATGGCTTGCCCTGTTCGAGCGTCAGCAGACTTGCAAGCGCTGCTGCATTGGATCGCATCGCAGCAGCCCAGGCAAGAAGTACAGTTGCCCTGTCCGCCGCCGTCCTGTTGCTCCAACCTTCAAACGCCTTTTGTGCCTCGGCAATCGCATGAGTTGTTTCCACCGCGCCCATCCGCGGCACCGTTGCCAATGTCTCGCCGGTTGCAGGGTCATTGACTTCAAGGCGTTCACCTGATTCAGCCTTGACCCACTGTCCACCTACATAACTCTCGGTTTTCAAAAAATCAGGCAATTGGGCCAAGATAACTTTCCCTGTCTTTGCTGGTGGCGAAGCACGATTTCATTGACCTCAGGATGGCACGCTCCTGCTCAGTGGTCTTTGCCACGGTTTCGTGCTATTTACCTTTTTGTCCGATTAATTGAGGCAAATGCCGAAGGGATGCCGTGGCTGACGCACTTGGGATCGCTGTAGGAGCGTTTGGGCGCGTCGCCTTGCTGTCCGCAACGGAGCCGGTTCTGGATCACGCCCATTCCCAGGTTCATGCGCTCATCAAACTTACAGGGCCCGACACGGTCTACAGCGTCGACGGTAAAGGCGCGCGGCTAACCGATACCCAAATGGTGCTGGTCAATCCCTGGGTCGTTCATTCCAATCAGCGGTCTACGGGTGTAGAGCCGACGGTTCTCTTGGCGCTCTACATCGACACGCTGTGGTTCGGAGAGAACGGCAATCAGATACTTGCCGGCTTCAAGAACCTTCCTTTCGCGAAATCAACGGCGACAGTGAGTTCCCGCTTGCAGGAGCAGGCCGTGAAACTTGCGGATCAGATGATGGACATGCATAGCGATGAAGAGCAGTTCGACACATTGCTTCGTGACCTGGTCTGGTCAGTGCTCCAATGTTCGAAAACCGACGCTGTGTCGGAGCAGAGCACAAACTGCCTGTTTGTAAGCGACCACCGAATTCGAAGAGCGGTAAAGGCATTTCGCCAGGAACCTTCCAAGGAACTGGACCTGAACGATGTAGCACGGGATGTGGGATTGTCGCGGTCACAGTTTTATGCACGCTTTCGCCAATGCACTGGCCTGTCGCCACGAACTTATCTGGATACCCTGTGCTGCGAACGCGCATCGCACCTTCTTAGTGACCCTGCCATTACGATTGCGGAAATATCCGAACTGTTGGGGTTTTCTGCTCAAGGGCATTTCACAAGGTTCTTCAAATCCAAAACGGGCGTGTCGCCGAACAGCTTTCGAATGGGGCATATCGAAATCGGACGCGTCTTGAGGTAATGCCTTCCGGCAAGATCCAGACTGACTGGACATGCAGCGCAATCACTGATTTGCGCGCAGTCTTGTCGCTTTGTCTCAAGTTTTCAATTCAGTGGTTTCATCAGGGCAAAACGCCGAATGCTCTAAGAGTGGCAATTGCGTTGAACAACAAGAACGGCTGAGTTGTCCAAAACCCGATCGTTCGTTCGTCAAGCAATGAATGTCCGGATCTGTGTTCGAACCTCAGCAGCCAAATGATCAACTTGAGGACGAGAAGCTGTCATCAAGACCAATGGACGCGCGGGGTTCGTTGTCAGCCAATTCGCGCGTACTATCTGGCAGCGCCTTCGTTGACCGCGGATTTTAGCTGCCGGACGACCAGATGGCACACCTCATATGGAAATCAGAGTGAGACTCAGCTGCTGACACCCGGCTTGAAACGGTAACGGCCGGTGATCGGGAATTCGAGCAACCTGTCTTCCAGGCGGGTACCGGCACCGATGTTGTGTATGACAAGCGGACGATTGCCATCCTGTGAGCGGTAGTGCGAGACGATGGCAATATGCGGCAGATTGCCAGGCAGCATCTGCGAGACAACGTCTCCGGGCAGATAGTCTGACGCGCGGTTGCTGACCGGGAGCGCAGCGTCCTGTCTTTTGAAAAAGGTCTGCAGGTTCGGGACCCGTCTGTGATCGATGTTCCGATCCGGTCGCCTGAGGCCCCATATCTTCGGATAGGCCCTGAAGTGCGATTTCATATCGCGATTGACCTCTTTTTGAAGGTCGAAACCGAAGGCATCGCGATAGGCCCGGACGATGACGTCGGTGCAAACGCCACGTTCGCGCGGCAGGTCACCATTGGGAAAACCCAGTCCAACATAAGCCGGGTCGTAGATCAGCGTTACCCCGATCTGGTCTTCGGCGGCTGTTATCAGTTTTTCCGCCCAGGGCTCGGCCTGCTCAAGATCCCGTTGAAAAGTAATCCTGACCAGTGGCTCGTCGTGACTTTCAATCGCGTTTTGCGCAAGTTGCAATCCGGCTTCGAGTTTGCCGGGTATCATCGCAGCTGCAGTCAGGCCGCTGCCTGCGGCAATACCTGCCCCGATCAGAAATTCACGCCGCTTCATCCGCCATCCATAGTTTCTCGCCCGCTGACCTGAATATGCGGATTCTGAGTCAGGAATGGGGCAGGGGCCGGTTTTGTTTCTCAGGCGAAGCTTTCTGACGATATAAGTTGTTCCGGCTCCTTCGATCCGGACCATTCAGGCGTATGACCCGTTCAGTTTTTGCATTGCCACCCAAGCAATAAAGTCGCCGATGGAGACGTCAAAGGAGAAACGTTACTTGAAACAGCAGAAACGGCATTGCAAGTCTTGCTGACATGGCATCTAGGCTCGATGTGAGCGAAGCGAGGGCCAGGTTTCCTCATGCTTTCAAAATTCCTGCCAGCAGTTTCTTGGTTGCCTGTTCGTAAGCCTCGCTGTCTCCTCCGTTTGCAATCGCCAAAGCCGCCCGGTCAAACGCTGACGAGAGCAGGTCTGCTAGCGGCTCCAGGGGAATGTCTCCTATGGCACCCTGGGCAGCTGCGTGGCGAAGCCCCTCGAGCAGGGTCGCGCCGCCGGTTTCCCGGTCTATTTCAGCCATTTCGCCCAGGCCAAGCACTGCGGGCCCTTCCAACAGCAGGATCCTTGCCCGGCCCGGCGCCGACATTGCCGAAAAATAGGCCTTTGCTCCTGCCATGAATGCATCAAGCGGGGATTGATCCGTACTCGTATCCGCGTTGATTTCCGATGCAACAGCGGCTGCCTCCTGGTGCACAAGCGCGCGCATCAGGTCTGCCTTGTCGGAAAAGTGGTGATAGAGCGCACCTCTCGTCACGTCCGCATCTTTCACGATTTCCGGCGTTCCTGTCTCGGCGTAGCCCTTGGCAACGATCAGTTTCCTGGCGGCGCCCAGAAGGGCACGTCTGGTCTCCGCCCTGCGCTCGGCCTGTTTTCGGCGTGGTTTTGCATCTTGCATACATGCAGCCTGTATGTTAATTCGAGTTACATACAAACTGTATGTTTTTTTAGAGCGCCTGAAAAGCCCCGGCGTTCCAATGCCGGGATTTGAATGCGACTCACGAACAAAGGGAGAAATGCCATGAAAGCCACCCAGTACTACCCGGTTCTGATGACAGACGATGTTGCCGGGACGGCCCGGTTTTACCGCGATCATTTCAAATTCAAGGCAGCCTTTGAGGCGGACTGGTACATTCACCTGCAGTCGGAAGAGGACGAAAAAATCAACCTGGCCATTCTCGACAAGGATCACCCGACCATTCCCGAGCCGGGTCGCGGCAATTGCACAGGAGGCTTGCTGCTGAATTTCGAAGTCGAAAACGTGGACCCGATATACGACCGGCTCAAGGAAAAGGGGTTACCCATTCTTCTGGCCTTGAAGGACGAACCTTTCGGCCAGCGCCATTTCATCACGCAAGATCCAAATGGTGTCCTGATCGACGTGATCACGCCCATTCCGCCTAGCGCTGAGTTTCTCGCGCAGTATTCGCCGGACGCGGTCCCGGCGTGACCGACTGAAGCAGAAGAACGTTTTTTTCGGCAGCGAGACACTCAAGTCTTCTCTCGGATTGCCGCTTTCGGCAATCCGGTTCCCAGTTTTGGAACATCTGTGGATCGGAACATGCGCGCGACTGCAGGAACAGCCGCCGGCCGCAGGTGCAATGCGCAGCCCTGTGAAGCTGTCGGCGATCCGTTACATGTCGGGTACCTGATACCGCGATTGCTTCATCCTGGCGTTTCAGGCAATTCAGACGAAACCAACTCGACGCGGCATTTGCCCGGGGAAGAAAGAAACCCAATGTTCGAGGCAGAAAATCGGCCTTCGTATATAAAGATGGATGTTCCTGCGCAGAAGTAAAACGTCTCAAGCTTCTGAAAATGTTTACTTATCTTGCTGTCTGATCATCCTTCGCTTGTGGCGATGCGGTCGGTTTCAAGTTCAGGACAGCGCTGCCGGAAATTGCAATCCTGAACCAAATGGCCACATGAAGTGCGGCCAACCGGCAGAGGCAGGACACGCTTTGGATTGGATGATGAGGGGCACATGAAGCGAATTGGGACAGCTTTGCTGCTGATGCTCATTGCCTTGGCAGTTTTTGTCTGGATCAGTGATCCCACGAAACTCAAAACATCATCGGCGTCGCTGACACGGTTTGAAACCGGCGCGATGTCCGGGACAGAAGAGGGTATTGCTCTGTTCGGTTTCGGCGACTTCGGCGGTCTGAGTTCGGACACGCTGCGAACGTCGGCGGCACCCTGGAAACTTGCAGTTTCAGCGTTGGCGCTCCAGGAAACCGCCGGCGACGTTGCAGCATTGAAGCAAATTGATATTGCCGCGATCTATCGCGGGTTCGGATTTCACAGTCCGACGCAGATCGCCAACTGGCCGCCGACACTTGCCAGGCCGGATCTCTCGAAACCGGTCGGGATCAATACCGGTCTTGCGAAGCATGCACTCCTGCCGATTGCCGTGACCATTGGAAACACCGGTTGCGCAGCCTGCCATTCGGCCGTGACCTACCGGGAGGACGGCACACCGGATACGACAAGAATCTGGTTGGGCATGCCAAACAGTTCGATCAATCTGGAAGCCTATACCGCTGCGCTCCATTCAGCGTTCCGGACTTACGGACATGACGATGCAAAGCTGTTTGAGACTGTCGAGATCCTGTTTCCGGAGACAGGCTGGAGTGAACGGCAAACGCTTCGTTTCGCGATATTGCCAATGCTTCAACAGGAAATGGACGAAAGGAACAGGACTATTGGTCGACTTGTTCCGTTCGTGGCCGGGTTACCCGGTGCAACAAACGGTCTCGATGCATTGCGCAACCGGCTGGGGCTTATTCCCGAGGGTACCGTTGTCGACAAGAGCGTCTTCAATTCGGTTCCCGAGCTTGGTGGGAGGCTCTGGCGGCGCAGCTTCCTCAACACCGGCTCCTACGTGCCACCGGGCGTTGATCCCCTCTCGGAAACCGTTCCGAAGGATCTCGATGAAAACCATCTGAAGGAAATGGCATCCATCGTCGCCTATTTCACGGTTCCGAGTATGGGGGTAAGCGCTGAAGTAGCCGAGGCCCATATTGCGGATGCTGAAGCGGTACTGCGTTGGCTTCAAGACTATGAGCCTCAGAGATTTCCTGGAAAGATCAACCGACATCTTCTAACCGATGGACGGTCTGTTTATGCCGACAACTGCAGTCAATGCCACGGCGTATACAACCAGAATCTCACCAAACCGGAGTTGGTCGCATTTCCAAACTGGCAGGGAGATATCGGAACCGATCGGCGCCGTCTGGAATTGACCGGTGAAAACGTCGCTGCCGCCGTCAATTCCGGTCATTTCGGGCGCTATATCAGTGCAAGAAGCACCGGCGCCTACGCGGCGCCGCCGCTGACCGGTATCTGGGCCAGCGCTCCCTATCTTCACAACGGCAGTGTTCCGACACTGTGGCACCTCATGCGTCCGGACAAGCGGCCTGAACGTTTTGTCGTCGGCGGCCATGCGCTTGACATGACACGGGTGGGGCTCCGCGGATCGGACGATGCGCAAGGAGGCTGGATGCCGCCGCCTGATTATGAACCCTGGGCGCTTTCGGCAGAAATCGACGTCAGTCAGTATGGCCTGGGGAACGAGGGTCACGAGCGTCCGTTCTCTTCCCTGTCCGAGGACGACAAGGCGGCACTTCTGGAATATCTCAAGCTTTTGTGACGAGTTGGTCGGCTGGCAGTCTGGCTTTTTCCGGCTGCCTGTTTCCAGGGTGGGGTCCGACACGCAAGACCGTAATCAGTTCGCGCTCCTCGGCGAGCTCAAACAGTTTCATCACCTCCCGCCGTGCCGTGGGATCGTCGGCGAGGACGGCCATGGGCCAGGCCGCGAATCCGGCGGCGGTCAACGCGAGCCAGAATTCATAGAATTTGCCGCCGCTTGTCCAGCGATCTTCTTCTGCCGGACGGTGAAAGGCGACGAGCCCGGTAGCCGTGACGGTTTTGCCGTGTTCTGAAACGATCGCCTTGCCGAACCCAAGCCGGTCGAGAATTTCAAACACCGGACGTCCAAGCGCAATTCCTGCCATACGCGCTTCGAGGCCTGACAACGCCAGAGATTCAGCGGAAAGACCATCAAGGGCCCAGCGCGGGTCCGAAGCGCGAAGCCGCATCCAGTCTACCAACTCCTTACGAAATGACGGAGAGCGCATGACATTGAGGCTTGCCTGGTCGTTCAATTCCGAGAGCATCGCAATCCGGTGGGCGTCCTGCGTGAGCGCCGTGTCGGAACGGCCGGCACACATATCACTGAGTGACTTGCGCAGCTCCAGGCTGGCCTGTGCGAACCCTGCGCGGAACGTGGTCCGTCTTTTCAGTGTTTCGATCGGTTGGACAGGTCCGGGTGGACCGGCGATGGCGAGGCGGGCGATGTCGTCAGAAATTTCCCAGCCCGACACGCCGTGGCCATGGCGGGCAAGGGCAAGCATCGTTCCGTAAAGTGCGGCACCGCCACTCAATCGTGCATCCTTGTTTTCCGAGTCACCCACAGGGAGCAGACGGGCGGGGTCGAGGGACAAAACAATGGCATTTTGACCGTCCATCGCCCAGCGGGTCGGCTGGGTGTTGTGCGCCGAGGGAGCGAGATTGGCTTCCGCTGCTATCTTTTCGAGAATTTCGGGGGTCACGTCAGCGCCTTCCGGTAGAGGTGCGCGCGGTGAAGCATGTGGGCACCGGCCTTCGTCTTCTGGGCCAGGCTCGCGGCGTTGACGTCAGCGATCCAGGTGTTGCCGAGTGTCTTGTAACCGGCCTTCTTCATCGCCAGGATCACATGCCGCAGAACAACGGGATTGATGCCCTTGCCCTGCATGTCCGCGCGGACCGCTGAATAGATCAGCACGGCGCGCTTGTTGGCAAACCTGTGCCGGAGAAAATGCCACGGCATCGTGAGCCCTGGGCGTGACCGGATCTTTTTCAGAACGGGGTTGAGATCCGGGATGCACAAGATGGTCGCCACCGGGTCGCCTTTGTAAGTCAGGAGTGCGGAAATTCGCGGGTCTATTATCCAGACCATATCCTTGGCCTGAAAACTGTATTCGTCGGCACTGACCGGGACGAACATCGGATTTTGCGCAAAGGCCGAGTTCAGCAGGAGCCGCGCCTGTTCCATCCGTTCGCGGACATTCCAGCGTGAAATCCGGGCAAAAGCAAAGTCCGGATCGTCAAGTACCTGCTGTTGTTTCGGTCCGATTGCCGGAGGTGCGCACGACGTCAGATCAACTTCGAAAGTTGCCATTGGAAAGTCACGCGCATATCCGTTTTCTTCCAATAGCCGCGGTATGTGGGGAGGGTTCCAGACCTGGTCCGTGTAAGGTGCGTTTTCGAACCCGTCCGTAACGACACCAATCTGCTGCATCGCTGTCAGGTTGATGTTTCCGACAATCTCGTCCAACCCGCGGGTGTGTGCCCAGGTTTCGGCAGCGGCCAGCAGGGCGCTGGCAGCGACCCCGTCATCTGTGCAATCGAAAAAGCCGAAATAGGCGCGCCGCCAGTCGAACTTCTTGTTGGACGCGTTGTGGACATGTGCAGTGAGACGGCCGACGGGTTTCTCGCCTTGAAAGGCTGTGAAGATCGAAATGTCGTCAGGACCGGAAAACAACGGGTTCTTGTCGTGTGAGACGAAGCGAAGGAGATCCGCGCGCAGAGGAGACACATAAAGACTGTCGGGTCCATAAGCATTGAAGGGTGCTTGGAAGAAGGCGTCGAAATTGCCGGTCTCGATACGGATTGTCATCAGGTTCCCCTCCGGACCATGTCGCGTTCCGCGATCACCCGTGCAAAGCCGAAAGCGGAGCGCAGGCTGCTGCTTGAAGTTGCTGAAAAACCGGCAGGGGACCCGACTGCGACCATCAGCGGTTCTTCAGCCACGAGCAAAACCTCGTTTCCACCGGTGCGCGCGATCAATTCCCTGATCTGGCTTTGTGCTGCCGTGTCCAGAGAGCGGTTTTTCGGAAGATCGGACATGTTCTGGGATCCCGTCGGTTTAAGCACCTGCACCATTAGATCGCCGTCATAGTCCTGAAGTTCGTTTGTTCGCAGAATTGTATAACCGGCCGTCAAGCCGTTGTTGTCGAGAGCGGCCAGGTAGTCGTCGAGACGTTTTGCATGTCGCATGGCGGCAAGGAGGGATGTTTGACGGCGGTCGCGACGAATGGCTGCGGACGAAAGGCCGAGGACCAGGACAAGCATAAGCGAAACGACAATCGCCGAAGTCTCAAGTGTCTCTTCGGGAGACAGACCCGTCTGCAGTTTGACAAGCCAGGAGGCAAGGCAGCCTATGAAGGCAATCGAGGCGACAGCAGAAAACACGCGTGCGGCACTGGCTATCCTGGCTTCCAGCGTCACGGTGACCCAGGCGATCGTCAGCGCCCCAAGTCCGGACAGATAGGGCAGGTTTTCCGGTGGCAGCAGATCGTAGTCCGACAACAGCAGGATCATCACGATCGGGATCGCAATGGCAAATCTGTTGATCGCCGTATTTTCAGTTGCAGTCAGGCTGGATCTGTCTCGCGTCAGAAGCATCACGAATATCAAGGTGAAAGACATCAACTGGTACGCGGCCAGGAGAAGCAGAAAACCTGGAGAGGACGCGACTGAGCCGGGTAAAAGCACCGCGGCGCACCCCGTGGCTATCATTCCGGCGGCAACGACCAGTTTCACGAAACGTGGTGCGTGACGGCGCAGGAAACCCTCCGTCAGCAATAACGCGGCGAACGGTATGACGGCCGCCGCAACGAAGGTTGCCGTTCTGAAAAGACCGAAGTCTGTCAGCCAGTCGGCAGCGCGCACGAAATAAAAGACAGCGACCACAAGCAGCGCAAAACGGAACCTGCCGGCAACACCACCACTGGCCGGATCGATCTGCCAGCGAACAACCAACAGACCGACGACGGCCGACAGGGTGACCGTGAGGTCTGTGACCAGTTGCGATTCACCCATCGGCTGCCTCAACCATGCCCGTCAGCTTTCGCCGCACGAACGGCCTCAACATTCCGGACAGGAGGCGAGGGAGCGGACGTTCGATTCTGGCCGTATAGGGGTTGAGGAACCAGCCGTTCTCGTCGGTATTGCTCGTCCTGCCAAGCACCAGGCCCAGCGTTTCATATGCCATCAGTGTCCCCGTGCTGATCACCATGGGTGCAAATGACATCCGGCTTCGCCTGCCGGCAGCGACATCGGCTGCAAGATCCAGATCGATATGGTGCCTGGATGAAGAGTTCAGCATGACATAGACGGCTTCAGCGAAGAATGACGCATCGCACTGGTCTTTCGTAAGCGCATTCCAGTCGGTTCCGATTGTCGGATAACCAAGACGCTCCTCCGGCATCGGTCTTCCGGGACGGGTTACATAGATCGATGGAAGCGGGGAAGCGTAAGCATCTATGACGGCACGGCCAAGTTCTCGTGACGTGCGATAGAGCAGGAGCGTGGCTGCAAGATCATCGGTACCGTTGATGACCACGTCAGCCTTCGAGACAAGCTCGGTGGCGCTTTGAGTCCAGGTCTGGTCGTAGACGTCGATATTGGCATCGGGATTGATGTTGAGGCACTGGGCCCTTGTTGCTTCGGCCTTGTCCCGGTCCAGGTGATCGAGATTGGCGAAGACCTGGCGGTTGAGGTTTGACGTCTCGAAGGAGTCAAGGTCCGCGAGGATTAGGTTACCGACACCTGCCCGAATGATCGACTGGATCGCAGCTCCACCCATTCCGCCTGTCCCGCACACGAATACGCAGGCCTGTTTCAACATCTGCTGTTCGGCTTCGGTGACAAATCCGATGTTCCGTGTGGTGAATTCCGAGTAGGTGAATGTCATCGTGCCCGCAGTAGACCGTAGTCTTTTTCTGAATTGAACCAGTGCGCCGCGGGAAGAAATACACGCCGCGCAAATACCAAAGTGCCCAGCGCCGCCAGCTGCATCAAAGATCCTCTGGGAACCGCGCGCGCTACGTACCGCTGAGCTGCTGCCAGATCGATCAGACCAATCTGCAAGACATCGTCTCCACGATCGTAGTTGAGTTCGTTTCGACACCAGGTGTTGTATTTTTCGTCACGATGCCTGGTGGTTTGTTCGATTGTTTTTTTCAGGTCGTCAGATCCACCGGTATAGGCATTGCGAATGACAAATCGCTTTTCGTCGAAATCCGCGTCAGCGCCCACGCCAAACACATGACGATGGTTCTGCATGATTTCGCGCGCAATCAGGATTTTTCGGAAGTCACTCGGTTCCGGTTCTTCTGGGCTTGGGCACACTTCGGAAAACGTCTCGCAAACCATGCCGACCACTGCCGGGACCTGCGTGACATTGGAGACATAAAGCGGCCGCAAGCCACCACGTATGAAGAGCAGGAGACACGTCAGTCCGTAGAGGATCCAGGAAAGCCCCTTCTGACGTTCCTGCGGATCTATCATGACCAGACCAAGGTGAATTATCCGGCACCTTGAGGCTGACAGATTGCAGTCCATCAATGAAAGTGCATTGAATGCAACGGGTTTGCCGTCGCTGGTTCGCCTTACCAGCGTTACGATCGCATTTTCCAGGCGCTCCCGGTTGCCTGACAACACTCCGTAGTGGAGTGCCCCGGTTTCAAGTGTTGCCGTTGCGATCCCGGTCAGGTCAGACCGGAGTTTCTCCAGACGGTCAGCGGTCATCCAGCGGCCCGGACGTTCGACGATTTCAACGGTATTGGTGCCGCTCTGGAACGACACATCGAGATAGTCCTTACTGACAGCTTTGGCGATCAGCCTCATCAGCAATCTCTCATGGCTGCCCTGTACGTCGCGAAACGCTCAGGCAAGCCTGTTATCCCGTTACCATCGTACCGGACCAGTTGCACCTTCAGTCAGATGGACCGCAAGATCTGAAAATTCAATGAAGATGCCAAGAACTGCCGTGTGTTCAGCCGGACTGTCAGGAAGCGACAGGCGGGCACGAACTACTCTGTTCGGCTCTCGACTTGAGGCCCTGAAGGCTTTGCATCGTGTTTGGATTGCCCGGCAGGACGAAACTCTGTTCCAGCGCGGTGCGCACGTTGTTGATTACGGCAAGATCCTGTACCGCGAGGGTCTGGCACTGGTTTCCGGTGAAACGCACACGGATACGGATCACCCTGTCGCCGTTGTCGGAAGGTCCGAATTCTGAATCCAGAGCGGGGTTCTCGCCGGCCATCGGACGTTCCAGAACAATCATGTTGGGCTGATCCTGCAGCACCACCGTTCCTCTTTCCTTTGCGCTGGAGACCAGGGCACTGCGAACGGTAACCGGGTCCGCCGCAATGTTCACGCTCTGGGCCCCTGCGGGAACATCCAGTCTCGGCTGATCACCGAGAGAGGCCGACCGGTTCGAACCGGACTGGCATGCAGCAAGGGTTAGGGCGCAAATGCTGAAGATTACTGTATGTCGCATCGGGTGGTCCACAGTCCAAAGGGGTTTCAAAGGTCCGGTATTTACCGTGTTTTAGTCCAGGTCCAACCTCAGACACAACAAGTCAGAATCTCTTCCTGTCCCATGTCTCAAGTCTTCTACAAGAGTGCTAACGAAACCTTGTGGCAAAGACCGGGCAGATTTCCAACTAAAACTGGTCGCCCGTTTTGAAGCCGCCGCCGCCAAAACTGCCACCTCCCTTGAAGCCTCCACCGCCGAATTGTCCACCAGATCCCGAAGACCGGCGACCCGAGCGTCCGAAACCACCCATGGACTTCGGCAATCCGGAACCATTGGGAAAGGCAACCTTGCGGCCGCGCGGTTTCCGGCGACGATGAGATCGTTCCGCTCGCGCCCAGTAGTCGGCGCCCGTGATGGCGCCCTTGACAAGTTCGCCGAGCAGAACCGTCGTGAGCTTGTCATCGGAAAATGTCGATTCCCAACTACCGTAGTCTTTCGATCGAAAGCGCTTGATGACATCGGCGAGTTCTGCTCTCCGGCGACTGATGTCACGCTGCAGTTCGCGGTCCTGCCGGATTTCCCGGGCAACCTGCTCGACGCGCTCCCTGAAGTCCTCTATGCGCTGGACGATCTTTTCGTCCTCCGGAGAGGGGGTGTCCATTGCGGCTCGCCACAGGTCATTGAGATCGTCGGCTTTCAGGGATTCCGACAAAAACCCCTCGGCCTTCTGAAAATCGGAATCCTCGCCGCTGGAGAATTCCGCGAGTGCGCCAGCGAGTGTTTCAATCTGACTGTCAAGTTTTTCAAGGTCCGTGTCGATCTGCTCGATCTCGTCACTATAGCCTTCGATCGATCCGACGAGATCCGTGCCCGCAGCATCATTCATGGCATTGCGACTGAATTCGGCAAGCTTTTCTTCTTCCTGCGCGGCAATCTCGGCGCAACGTTCGGCATGTCTTGCCATGCGGTCGGGAATGCCTGTCAGCATGGCGTAGTTTGCCCGTGCATCATCATAGCGGATCAGTCCGGCAACCCAACGGTCAAGTGACCTGGTCAGTCCCCTGTAATTGTAGTCAGGCGTCCCGTAACCACGCTGCCACAGATAGACAAATAGCGGATCGGCATCATAGGCTTTGCCCTTCTGTTCCTGGTCCTGCTGGGCGGTACGCGCTTTTTCAGCCGCAGCCTCGGCGGTCGCATTTGCCTGTTCTGCGGTTTCGCGCTGAGCCAGGTAAGCGCTGTCGTTTTCCAGGCGACCGTCGACCGTTTCCATCAGGTCATCCATCTGGTTTTCTGCCGTGTCGCGCGACGTGTCCAGCTCCTGGCGCTGCTTGTGCTTCTGGTTCCGTTCGGATTCAGACTGGCGAAGCTGTTCGCTCAGAACCTTGTAATCGTCGCTGCGCTTGTCGAGCAGGCGTCTTGCCTCACGAGCAGCACTGTCGAGGCGCGTGTTAAGTGTTCCGGCCGCATCAGTGTCCAGACGAAATCGGGCGAGGTCGCGATAAGCCTCGCTTTGCCGTTCCTGCAGGTCCGTCACCGAACGCGTCGAACGTTCGATGCGCTTGCTCAGCTCTGCTTCTTCCCGGCGGAGATCTGCCATGGACTGCTCAATCGTTCCGAGTGTTTGCCGTCCCGTCAACATGAGATGTCCTCCGGCGAGAATGACGGCTTAACCTGCGCTACCATGTCGTAATCGCTCCGCCCTGAACACCGCTGCGCCATTTGACATCGAGTTCGCCACGCCGTTTTTGACCGAGAACTCCCTTTTGAACGATGCCGTCTTCGATCTTGTCGCGCCGTACAGCGTCATAGATCGCCTCCGATACCCGTTGCCCCCATTTGTCAACGGATTCGGACTTGCCCGTTTCTTCAGACTGGATCGTCTGCTTGAGAACATTTCCGTCCGGATCGATGGCTTCCACGACAATGTAGAAATTCTCGCTGTTCGGATTGGCTTCCGGTATACGTGTGAGGCCGGTCGGTTCACCCTCGCGCGAGACGATCTGGACCTCAAACACCTGTTGAAGCCGCCCGGCGAGTTGGCGCAGATCCGCTTCCGCCTTGAAGGCCGCTTCGTTTTTGCCGTCCTCCAGCGCAAGGCGGCCATCTGCAGCAAGCGAGTTTGCCTCGGCTTCAACCTCGGTATTTTCGGTCAGCGTCTCGACGCGCTCCACGAGTTCGGTGAACGTCGCAGGAAGAGCTTCAAGCCGCGCGGTCAGCTCCGCTTCGGCGCGTTGCTGTGGCATTATGACGAGGAAATACCAGGCGGCGATAACCACAAAAAGCACGGCGGCGGCCGCCGCAAGCCACTTGGACCAGGTCCCTCTGGAAATGTAGATCATCGCCAGCGTGCGCTGAAATCCGGTCTTGGGCGGCGAATAGACAAAGCGATCGCGCTTGAGGTCCTCGACACCGGCTTTCAGGATGTGCTCGGGGACCTCGATACCTTGCGAGGCATACACATGACGCAGCCGTTCAACCATCGCGGCGTCACGCTCATCCGTCTTCAGCTCCCGCGCAACCTGGCCTTCTTCGTGACGCAGCGTATCCACCACGTCCATCACCATCATCAGATCGTCGAGAGGCGCGTCGGATTTGTCAGTCCTGCTTGCCATCAATACCTGTCTTCTTGCATCGGTCGGGCCGACCTCTTGCCGGCCCGATAAAGTCTTTCGTGATCAGAGACCCTGACCCTGTGCAGTCAGTTTTGCCAGCCGGCGCTTGCCTTCTTCGACCGCGTTGCGAATTTCCTCGGAATTCTTGGTCGACATGTCCCGCATTTCGGAAATGATCTCGCGGGACTGGACCTGGAAATTCACCACGGAATCGACCAGTTTTTTCACTGATGCTGCGGCGACGGTCGGGCCATAGCCTGCCTTAAGGGCTTCTTTTTGCACGGCGTCGCCGATTTCAGCCAGAGTTTCGAGGCTCTTGTTGATACCTTCCTTCATGGCATTCAAGGTTTCGGTGGACTCGTGCAGGCCCTGCAATCCCGTAAAGGACGCGTTGAGAGCTGTCAGGACGGATTCGTTTGTCGAAAAGAAACTGACGGACTGCGCGTAAACACGTTCCTTGGCGTTGGTGGTCTGCACAAGACGCGCCATGATCACTTCCGAGGTGTTGTAGCCTATGGTCAGGTTGTCGGATAGGTCCTTGGCAATCTGATAGCGTTTCTCCTCGTCTTGCATCTCGCGCATGCGTTCGTCGCGGGTGAGCTCCAGCCGTGCCTTTTGCGCCGGATCGTCACCGGCATAGCCTTCCACTTCCTTGGAGGCGGCTTCCAGCGCGAGTTTTTTGCCATTCAGCTTTTCGGTTGCCATGTTCAGCAACTCCAGTGCTGTCACCTCGGCCTGTTTCAGGGCGCCGCGAAAGTCGCGATAAGAGTCCAGGATTGTCTGCTCGCGCTCGATCTGGTCCTTGGTCGCAAGGGCGACTTCCTTGTACGTCCCGCGAATATCCTGAAACCGGTCAGAGATGGTGCCCCGGCGCATGTCGCGCCATTTGTTCGACAGGTTTTCCGTGAAGGAGATCTTGCCGTCTGCCAGCTGATCCACCAGCGACTTGGCGTCGTCCCTGATGGAATTGAAGGCGTTGGTGATTTCCTCGTATCGCTCACCGATATCCATCTGCTGGACCTGCGTGCGGACAACCTCGTTGAAATTGGAAGCCTGGCTGAGCGTGCGCGAGATGACCAGCACCTTGTCGGGAGACAGCTCCGAAATCTGTTCAAGAAGCGCGTTGATAGGTGCGTCCGCTTCAGATTCCGGCGTAATTCCAATATCGCGCAGTGTCGACAATGCGCGATCGAGATACTGAAGCGGCGAGAAGCTTCCCGCCGGCGTTGCTGCCGTTCCGGTGGTTTCCGGTGTTGACGCGTCAGTCATTTTCGAGCCTCCTGTGCGAAACGGCTTTTACAAATGGTGAGGGCACATTCCCTGAGGTTCGCCCTGCCGTCCCGTTGACAATCATATGCTGCAAGTAAGGGCAGGCTAACGCCGCTCTGTCAACGGCTTAGCGTCGGTTGCCAGGAATTTTGCCGCCGGTCACAATCTGCGCGCACACAACCCACAGGCGACAATTGCGACGGCGTCATATCGAACGACCGGGATTGTCAAAAGGGATCAGGTGTCTCTGCTGCTCCGATTGTGAAACCGGGTTGGATTTCAACCAAGTTTGGCAGCGATCTTTGCCGCCAGCCGCGCGTTGTTGCGCACCAGGGCGATGTTGGTGTCGAGGCTCCTGCCATCGGTCAGCTCAAGAATTGCACCGAGGACAAAGGGAGTGACGTCCTTGCCCCTGATTTTTTCTCTTTCGGCCTTTTTGATTGCTGCATCAATGTACCCGGACATTTCATCGCGCGGGATCTCGTCAGCTTCTGGGACCGGATTGGCTATGAGCACGCCGCCGTGATCAGTGAATTTGGCGCGCGTATTCAAAAGCCGGCCGATTTCACTTGCCGAGTTCAGTGAATAGGGAGCGACAAGTCCACTGTCGCGTGACCAGAAAGCCGGAAGCTCTTCTGTTCCATAGGCGATCACAGGAACGCCCTTGGTCTCCAGTACCTCGAGTGTTTTCGGAATGTCGAGCAGCGCTTTTGCTCCTGCACTGACAACGCAAACAGGCGTCCGTGCAAGTTCGTCGAGATCGGCAGAAACATCAAAGGTCTCTTCGGCGCCCTTGTGAACGCCGCCGATGCCGCCGGTTGCAAAAACCTTTACGCCGGCGAGGTGCGCGGCCATCATCGTGGCTGCAACGGTCGTAGCGCCAAAACGGCCTGTCGCCAAAGCAAAAGTCATGTCTGCCCGTGAACACTTCATGACGTCTTCCGCCTGTGCGAGACGGTCGAGATCCGCATCACTCAGGCCAACGTGAAGCTTGCCGTCCATGATGGCGATTGTCGCGGGTACGGCGCCTTCCGCGCGAATATCGGCCTCAACCTGCCGCGCGGTTTCGACGTTGCGGGGAAACGGCATGCCGTGGGTGATGATTGTCGATTCCAGCGCAACAACGGGTTTGGCCGATGCAAGGGCCTCGCTGGCTTCTTCGCTATAGACAATCAACGTTTGGACGGCGGCGGCGTTGGAAGGTTGGGTCACGTTGTGAGGCCTTTGTTGTTGAGGCTGTCCCATCCAAAATTGTTGGGACGTGAGTTGAGCGCCTTATAGGTAGATCGTGGCGTTGCGCCAAGGCTACAATTTGTCCGACTGGTCAAAAATCTCGAGATTTTGCCAGGACAAATCGCCGGCAAGCGCACCGGTAGACCTCAGGGTCAGCGCTGCTGCCGACAATCCGAAGCGCGTCGCATCGAGGAGGTCATACCCTCTTGCCAGTGCTGCGATCATTCCGGCGGTCAAGGCATCGCCTGCGCCGGTTACATCCACGATTTCGGCTGTATGAGGAGCGAAGCTGCGCAGCGTTTCGCCGGAAAATACCCGCAGTTCGCCGCCACCGTCGGTCAGGATGAACGACTTCAGGCCGCTGTCGATCAATGCCTGCGCCAACGCTTCGGCGGGTGTCTCGGTAGGCCTGTTAAGGAGAGATGCTGCTTCGCTTTTGTTGAGCGTGAGGCAATCGAGACCCTTCAGAACAGGTCTGAGACGCGGTGCCTTGGCGTCCGAGACGGCATTGGCGATGACAAACTGGCCGCCGATACGTTCGATGGTGTGCTGCAGCATCGCTTCGGGCAAGTTCGCGTCAAGAAACCAAAGGGTCTTTTCGTTTGAAACCTTTGTTTCCTTGTCCAGGAGAGTGTCGAACAGATTGTCCGGTGCTTCGGACAAGACACGATCGTCGACGCAGGCCGCGGCAAGTTCTCCGCCAGGGTCATGGAATGCGAGATATTGTCCTGTCGAATGATCCAGGCGCTGCACCAGGTTCAGGCGAAGTCCTTCCCGTGTCAGTTGATCTTCAAGCAAATGAGCAGCACCGTCTCCACCGACTGCTCCGATCAAAGTCGTTTCAACACCAAGCTGTGAAACGGCGCGGGCGATGTTGGTGGCAACGCCGCCCGGTCTGGCGCTGAAGCGGGCAGGGGTCGATGTCTCACGATGAATTTTGGTGACCGCATGCGCAATCGTATCGTAGTGAACCGCACCGATGGAAACCAATCGATATTCGGGTGTGGAGAACACAGGTATGGCACTTCCGTCTAGAGCAGGCCGGTCTTTTGACCGGGACCGGGAAAACCTGCGGGCTAGCAGATCATCAAGACTGCGGCAACCTGTTCGGCGGGTGACGCGATTCTGCCGGAAGACAGAATCACGATATGTTTCCATTCTTTTCTAACGCAACGGTATCTTATTTGACAAAAATGAGAACATATTGGAAACAAAGTATAATTTCCGTATTAAAACCAAGCAGTTTGCTGTTCTTGTTTATTGAGAACAAATAGTGTACAAACCCATCCATTGAAACAACGCGTCCGTCGTGGAATAAGGAGCGTAAGCTATGTCGCAAAATACACTTCGTCTCGTAGAAAGCAGCCAGATGGATAAGACAAAAGCGCTGGATGCAGCGCTCAGCCAGATTGAACGCTCCTTTGGCAAAGGATCCATCATGCGGATGGGGCAGGGGCAGGTTGTTGAGGTTCAATCTGTTTCGACCGGGTCCCTGGGTCTTGATATTGCACTCGGGATCGGTGGATTGCCGCGCGGCCGTGTTGTCGAGATTTACGGCCCTGAGTCTTCCGGCAAGACAACGCTTGCCCTGCATACCGTCGCCGAAGCCCAGAAAGAGGGCGGTATCTGCGCTTTCATAGATGCAGAGCATGCTCTTGATCCTCTCTATGCCCGCAAGCTTGGTGTCGATATCGACAACTTGCTGATATCGCAGCCGGATGCCGGTGAACAGGCTCTGGAGATCGCCGACACGCTGGTCCGGTCGGGCGCGGTCGATGTACTGGTCGTTGACTCCGTTGCCGCTCTGACGCCGAAGGCCGAGCTGGAAGGCGAGATGGGTGACAGTTTGCCCGGCATGCAGGCCCGCCTGATGAGCCAGGCCCTGCGCAAACTCACGGCTTCGATTTCCAAGTCAAAGTGCATGGTCGTCTTCATCAACCAGATCCGTATGAAGATCGGTGTGATGTTCGGGTCTCCCGAAACCACAACAGGTGGTAATGCGCTGAAGTTCTATGCCTCCGTCCGTCTCGACATTCGCCGGATAGGCGCGATCAAGGATCGTGACGAGGTCGTCGGAAACCAGACACGTGTGAAAGTGGTCAAGAACAAGCTTGCCCCTCCCTTCCGGCAGGTTGAATTTGATATCGTCTATGGCGAAGGCGTTTCCAAGATGGGTGAACTCATCGACCTCGGCGTCAAAGGCAATGTTGTCGAAAAGTCCGGTTCGTGGTTCTCCTACAACAGCCAGCGCCTCGGTCAGGGCAGGGAGAATGCCAAGCAGTTTCTGAAGGACAATTCGGAAATTGCGGAGGAAATTGAACTGGCCATCCGTCAGAATGCGGGCCTGATTGCGGAAGCGATCATTGACCCTGAAGCGGCTGAAAGCGCTGAAGATCTGGTTGACGATCAAAGCTAAGATATTGTTTTTGCATACTTAGTATCGGTGACTTGCGCGATTTGATAGAGGCTTTCTCCCGTTTCGGAGAAAGCCTTTTTCATTGTCTCTCGGAAAAGGACCAGCACTCATGGAGTGCTCTGACTTTGTCAGGACGTGCTCAATTGCTGGACAGGGTTTGAGGTCAAAGTTAAAAGGCAGTTCCGGTGTGGACCCTGAAATGGGGCCTTCGCACCTTTAGATTTTCAATTGGCCCGAATTACCAAGGGCAGGCACTGATGTGAGACCCGAATGACCGGCGTAAATGAAATCCGTTCTACCTTTCTGGACTTTTTCAAGAAAAACGATCACGAAGTGGTTGAGTCCGGACCGCTGGTTCCGCGCAATGACCCGACCCTGATGTTCGCGAATGCGGGCATGAACCAGTTCAAGAACGTTTTTACGGGGCTGGAAACACGCCCCTATTCGCGCGCTGTGACCGCCCAGAAGGTTGTCCGTGCCGGCGGGAAGCATAACGATCTGGACAATGTCGGTTACACCGCCCGTCACCACACGTTCTTCGAGATGCTCGGCAATTTCTCCTTTGGAGACTACTTCAAGGAAAGAGCAATCGAGCTTGCCTGGAACCTGATCACGAAGGAATACGGGTTGCCCGAGGACCGGCTTCTCGTAACCGTTTATTCTCAGGACGAGGCAGCTGCCGGATTCTGGAAGAAAATTGCCGGCCTCAGCGATGACAGGATTATCCGTATTCCAACGTCGGACAATTTCTGGTCCATGGGTGATACAGGACCCTGCGGTCCGTGTTCGGAAATCTTTTACGACCACGGCGATCATATCTGGGGTGGTCCTCCAGGTTCCGCCGAAGAGGATGGCGACCGTTTCATCGAGATATGGAACCTCGTCTTCATGCAATACGAGCAGACGAGCGATGAACGTCTCGACCTGCCGCGTCCCTCGATTGATACGGGCATGGGTATCGAGAGACTGGCGACCATATTGCAGGGCGTCCACAACAACTACGATATCGACCTGTTCAAGGCGCTGATCGCTGCGTCGGAACATGAAACGAATGTCGAAGCTGCCGGTGCTGCGCTCGGCAGTCATCGGGTGATTGCTGATCATCTGCGCTCGACAAGTTTTCTGATCGCTGATGGTGTATTGCCCTCCAATGAGGGCCGGGGCTACGTGCTGCGCCGTATCATGCGAAGGGGGATGCGCCACGCGCATCTCCTTGGTGCGGCTGAACCCCTCATGCACAAGCTGGTGCCGACACTCGTGCGTGAAATGGGACGTGCCTATCCGGAACTGTCTCGCGCAGAGGACCTGATCACCGAAACGCTGAAGCTGGAAGAGACCCGGTTCCGCAAGACGCTGGAACGCGGCCTTGGGTTGCTCGACACCGCAACGGACGATCTGACGGCCGGTGGCCAGCTTGACGGTGAAACGGCCTTCAAGCTTTACGACACATATGGCTTCCCGCTCGACCTGACACAGGACGCGCTGCGCGCGCGCGACATATCCGTCGATACCGACGGTTTTGATGCCGCGATGGAGCGCCAGAAAGCCGAAGCTCGCGCTGCCTGGTCCGGGGCCGGAGGGGCCGCTACCGAGGCCGTCTGGTTTGCCTTGAAGGAAAAACACGGCGCGACGGATTTTCTCGGCTACGAGACCGAGCGCGCGGAAGGTGTTGTTGTTGCGCTTGCCTCTGAAGATATGGAAATCGAAAAACTGTCCGCCGGTGAAAGCGGCTTCGTCGTTCTGAACCAGACACCGTTCTATGGTGAAAGCGGTGGTCAGGTCGGTGATACCGGAGAGATGCTTGCAGCCGGTCTGAAAGCTACGGTGACCAACACGCAGAAAAAAGCCGATGGTCTTTTTGTCCACAGTGTCACGGTTGAGGACGGAGAGCTCGTCCCCGGCCTTGCTCTGGAGCTGAAGGTTGACCACGCCCGGCGCAGCGCTGTGCGGGCAAACCATTCCGCGACACACCTTGTTCACGAGGCTCTTCGTGAAGTGCTCGGCACGCATGTGGCACAAAAAGGGTCTCTGGTCTCGCCGGACCGTTTGCGGTTCGACTTCTCTCACCCAAAGCCGATGGATGACAGCGAACTGGCGACAGTCGAGACCTATGCAAACGAGATCATCCTGCAGAATGCTCCGGTCGAGACACGCCTGATGGCGGTCGATGATGCCATCGAGGCCGGTGCGATGGCGCTTTTCGGTGAAAAATACGGTGATGAAGTGCGCGTTGTCTCGATGGGAACGGCATTGCACGGGTCACGGGAAGGCAAGCCCTATTCCCTGGAACTTTGCGGCGGTACCCATGTCAAGCGGACCGGCGACATCGGACTGGTGACGCTTGTTTCCGAAGGTGCAGTTGCCGCCGGTGTGCGCCGGATCGAGGCACTTACGGGCGCTGAAGCGCGTTCCTATCTTGATGCGCAGGACAAGCGCATGCGCGCAATCGCGGCACTTTTGAAGATCGGCGCCGATGATGTGCCGGCCAGGGTCTCCCAGCTTGTGGATGAACGCCGCAAGTTGGAAAAGGAACTTGCTGATGCCAAGAAAAAGCTCGCGATGGGCGGAGGCGGCAACGGAACTGCGCCGATCAAGGATGCTGGTGCCTTCAAATTGATGGCACGCACGGTTGAAGGCATCAATCCGAAGGACTTGAAGGGCATGGCTGACGAGGCCAAGGCCCAGCTCGGGTCAGGGGTGATCGTACTGATCAACGTCGCCGAAGATGGCAAGGCGGCGATCGTGACCGCAGTCACCAAGGATCTGACGGAAAAGGTGAACGCGGTGGATCTGGTGCGCATCGGATCGGAAGCGCTTGGAGGACGGGGCGGCGGAGGCCGTCCGGACATGGCACAGGCCGGGGGACCGGATGGCGCAAAGGCGGACAGCGCGATTGCGGCGATCGAGACTCACCTGAGCGCAATGTGATTTGGTATCGATGACTTTGAGAAATGAAAAAGCGTGCCAACTGGGCACGCTTTTTTCATCAGGACCGTGGTGCCGGTCAGTTCAGAGCTGCGGTGACGGCCATCGCGATTGCGGCCAGGAATGTCGACACGATCAGCATTTTCAGCACGATGTGGTGAGGTGACGTCTCCGCTGCGCGGACCTTGTTGGTTTCAATTGTCATAATTCCCTCCTGACGAGTTGTGTCGCCCACATCCATAGAAATGGGGCCTGCGACAAATTTGCCCAATCACGTTCGCGGAACCGGCTCTCACGGAATCGCGCGGTATGCGTGAAGACCCGAACGGATGATTTTGTCCTGAAACGATATTCGGCTATTCATGAAATCGCTGATTTTTCAATACGGAGCGCGCAGTGCAGGACGAAAGTTTCAAACGGGCTCTTTATGAAGTGCTTGAGGACACGGGCAAACGAAAGGTCGCAGCCCGTACTTTGAGTCATTTCCTGATTTTCCTGATTCTGCTGAACATAGGTCTGGCGGTGTTGGAAACGGTGCCTCAGGTGCGCACAACTTTTGGCCACCATTTGCGGTTTCTTCAGCTCGGCAGCGGGTTCATTTTCCTCATAGAGTACATATTGCGGCTTTATGTTGCCGATCTGCACCCGCCGCTTCGTCGTTATGGTCCGTTGTGGTCTCGACTGCGTTATGCGGCTCATCCCGATGCGATCATCGATCTGATCGGAGCCCTTCCGCTTCTGTTCGTTCTCTTCCTGCCCAATCAGGCCTTCACAATCGTCGTCATCCTTCGATTGCTCAGGTTCCTGAAACTCGCACGCTATTCACCGGCGCTCCGGTCGCTGATTTCGGCTGTCGTCGGTGAGAGGAAGGCGCTTCTGGGTTCAAGCATGATCATCAGCGGTGTGATCCTGTTGTCGGCGACCCTGATGTATCTCGTAGAACATGACGTTCAGCCCGAGAAATTCCGTAGCATTCTTCACGGCATCTACTGGGCAATCACGACGATCACGACTGTGGGCTATGGGGACGTCGTACCGGTCAGCAACCTCGGGAAAATCGTTGGCAGCGTGGTCATGCTGATGGGGTATGGCCTGATTGCGCTGCCCGTGGGAATTATCGCTTCCGCATTCGCGCGCGAAATTCACAGCAGGGATTTTGTTGTCACCTGGTCGATGGTCGCCCGTGTCCCGCTGTTCGAAGACCTGAAGGCAACCGAAATCGCGGAAGTTTCAAAACTCCTGCAGGCACAGGCAATTCGCAAAGGCGGGGTGATAGCAGAAAAAGGCGACGTGGCTGACCGGATGTATTTCATTTCGGAAGGTGAAGTGGCGATCAAGCTGCAACATGAAACGGTTTATCTAGGAGAAGGAAGTTTCTTTGGAGAGCTGGCTCTCATCAATCAAAGCCGCCGAACGGCAACCGTAACGGCCTACCGGGACTGTCAGTTGCTTGTGCTTGAGTCCGACACGCTCCAGGAACTCATGAACAGGGACGAAACGCTTGCCAAAAAGATCATGGACGAAGCGCGCGAGCGTGTCGCTGCCGGCAAGAAGGTGCTTGGCGAACTTGCAGAAGAAGAGCTTCAGCAGGCCGGGGTCTATGCTTCTGCAGACGAGATGAGCGAAGAACCGGAGCTTTCATTCGACAAGGACGATGAAACGGACAAGGATCCCGCCCGGTAGTCTTTATTCAGAGGGCCGGTCAGATTTCAGTCCAGCCTGCAAGCAGCGTCTGTCCTCGGAGTATCGGTCACCTGGATCAACAGCAGGACACAAGGTTCATCGCCTACAACACCCGACAGGTGTCCCTCCCGTCCGTTGGCACCGGGCCTGGAGAGCTGGTCTTCACCAAATGAAGCCATGCCGGGGCCCATTTCCACACGGGTCCCATCCATGCTCTCAACGAACCAGGTTCCCGAGAGCGGAACGATCCACTGCGGCTTCGGATTGCGGTGCCACCTCAACGTCCCGGGCTGAAGGACCAGTATCGTGATGTCCTGAGGATCGGCTGCAAGGCGTTTTACCCAGAGGTCGCTGGCCGGTGGGGCGAAACTCTGCAGTTCAAAATTGGAGAACCGGCAATGGGACTGGTGTGTGACGCCGTCAATATCGGTCCAAAGATGCCAGTAGTGAGCAGCAGGGTCTTTTGTATCGCTTGTCGAATTCATGAGCATGGTTCCGTTGTTGCGCTCGTGCATGGCGCACCAGGAGACTTGCCGCGAGGGGAGCGCTCGCCCGGGATCAGGATGCTGTTTTCCAGGAACGTGACACTCAATATGGCAGCAGGCCTGGCGGCACCTGAGCGTAGAGCGGATCGCCATGCCAGAAAACATCGGTCGGACCCACGGCAAAGTCGATCAGGTTCCATCGATTGTACTGGTAACGCAGCAGGGCGAATGTCATGAGGCCATCCATGTATTCCGCCTGCATTGCATATGTCGTTCTGTTCAAGTCGATGACGCCGCCTCCCGGGCGCTGTGGACTGACCTGGACAAAGGCCCAGCCTGATCCGGCCCGCATCCAGTCAACGACAAATTCAACAGGTGGTCCGACGCGCGCTTCCAGCATCGGACGGATCGCGTTCAAAATGCCGCTTCGGTCCGCTGTCCCGCGTCCTGGCTCGTAGACGGATTGTGCCGAAGCCCCTAGACTGATCGAAATCAGGAGGAAGGCACCCAAGAGAATTCTCGTAAGCTTCTGAAAAAAATGATCAAAAAATCGAACTTCAGAAATTGAATCAAGCATGCTTTCCCCCGTCTGCAGAATCAAAAAGTCAGCTTACTGAAAACCCGGAAAGGCTAACATGAAAACCATCGGTTTGCTTGGCGGAATGAGCTGGGAAAGCACGGTCACCTACTATCAGTTCCTGAACAGAATGGCCCGCGAAAAGCTGGGCGGACTGCATTCGGCGCAATGTCTCATCTGGTCCTTTGATTTTGCCGAGATCGAGGCTGCACAGGCATCGGGAGACTGGGACAGGGCGACTGACATGATGGTGAACGCTGCCCGTCAGTTGGAGCGGGGCGGGGCGGATTGCCTGGTCATCTGCACAAACACGATGCACAAGATGGCCGGAGACGTGGAGGCGTCTGTCAACATTCCGCTTCTTCACATTGCCGATGCGACGGCGCCTTCGATCACGGAAAACGGCTGCAAGACACCTCTGCTCCTGGCAACCGGTTACACGATGGAGCAGGACTTCTACAAGGGAAACTTGAAAGACATACACGGCATCGACGTGCGTGTGCCGGATGCGGACGACCGAACGGAAATTCATCGCATCATTTATGAAGAGTTGTGCAAGGGAGAGATCTGGGCCGACTCAAAGCAGACGCTCCTTGAAATCGTCGCAAAGGAACACGAAGCCGGGGCGGACGGTGTCATTTTCGGCTGCACGGAAATCGGGCTTCTGGTATCAGCCGATGACTTCAGCATTCCCTCATTTGACACAACAACTCTGCATGCTCGGGCAGCGTTGAAATTCGCGCTGGAAACCGGTTGATCGTGTGAATTTCAAGTGTGACAGGCCTGCTTCACGAATAGGGATACGCCAAGCTGCATCACTGCTTCTGACGACCGCATTGATCTGCCTCGCATAATGAGTGTTTTGAAAGTAATTAAGAAATAAATTATGAAATTGTTATGTAAGATATTGCATTTATATCTTTCATATATGGTAAAATAATTTGGACTTTATTTAATTCAGCAACGCCAATTCTTGAGATTTCTGCGGCCATTTCATGGGGAGCCAATTGTACGGTGGGCCGAGATCGGTTGGCCATCGGGCCATGCGGACATCTTCGGACTGCGTCAGGGGAGGGGTTGGCCTGTCGAAAAAAGTCGATCGGATGCCGAAGCGTCTCCTACTTTAGGCCATGTATATTCAAGGTTTAGCAGGTCGCCGGAATTCATCACCTGGTAGAAAGTTACCTGTCAATTTTTGCAGGTGTGTTTGAATATTCAATTAGCTAAAGTTGAAAAAGTTAATCCGTAAGGATGCGTTAATTTCTTAAGTGCGAATTAATGCTCCATCTACGTAAGCGCTTACACGATCGCTATCGATTCGCTCAGTTCGCTAGTCATTCTTTCGTATTCCGAGGTGGAAAAAATGCTCAAGAATATACCCGTCACGCTGAAAATTTTCGGCGGCTTCGGAATAATACTATTACTTCTTGTCGTGACGGGAGCAACGGGCGCACTGAACCTGAGCAGCGGCAATGACCAGTTCACGCGATACCGTTCAATTGCGTTGCAGGCCAACCAGGCGGGCCGGGTTCAGGCGAACCTTCTGGAAACACGGCTGGCGGTCAAGAATTTCATTATCAACGGTTCCGAAGACGCAATTGCGACAGTGGAAAAACGTGCGGCCAGCACGCTGGATCTCGCCGGAAGACTTGGTGAAATGGTCGATTCAGATGCCAAGAAACAGACGGTCACCGTAGCGTCCGAAGAAATGCAGGCATACATCCAGGCATTTGGTGAAGTCACGTCGCTTCAGGACGAGCGAAACAAGCTGGTTCTTGGCTCACTCGATGTATTTGGACCGCAAATCGAGCGCGACCTTACGGCTGTGATGAAAAGCGCGCATGATGACGATGATGCGACGGCTGCCTATTATGCAGGAAATGTGCAACGCAATTTGCTGTTGATGCGTTTGTATTCCGGCAAGTTTCTGATTTCCAACAAGCAGGCGGACTTCGAACGGGCAATCAAGGAATCCGAAGAATTTACCGCCAATTACGAAACCCTGATCGCTTCGTTGCAAAATCCGGAACGCAGAGAGCTGGCGCAGGAAGCGGAACAACTCTTCGTACAGTACGTTTCTGCCTTCAACGACGTTCGCGAGACAATACTTCAGAGAAATGCCATCATCGCCGGGACGCTTGATACGGTTGGGCCAAAGGTTGCTTCGGAAATGGAGCAGTTAAAGCTGGGCGTGAAAAAAGAGCAGGATTCGCTCGGCCCAAAAACAACGGCCGCCCTTGAAACTGCCGTTACCGTAACGATTGCGATCGTCACCGTCAGTATCCTTCTTGGTTCCCTGGCTGCCTGGTTTATCGGGATGGGAATTTCCAAGCCGATCAATTCGATTACAGTCTCGATGAAATCCCTGGCGGAAGGCGACAAGACCGCAGAAATTCCGGATCAGAACCGCAAGGATGAAGTCGGCCTGATGGCGGCAGCCGTTCAGGTCTTCAAGGAAAACATGATCAAGGCGGACGAGCTTTCCGATCAAGAGGCCAAGGAGGCTGAAACGCGGGAAGCCCGTTCCCGAGCAATCGAGAACCTGACACAGGAATTCGACACAAGTGTTTCCGACTTGCTGGGAGGAGTTGCTGGGGCCTCCACCGAAATGGAATCAACCGCTCATTCCATGTCGAACATTGCAAGTGACACAAACGACCGGGCATCGACAGTCGCAAATGCTGCAGAAAATGCCTCCGCAAACGTTCAGACGGTGGCGAGTGCGACCGAAGAACTGAGCAGTTCAATTCAGGAAATCTCCCGCCAGGTGTCTCAATCCGCTGAAATTGCAGGACGGGCTGTCGAGCAGGCCACAAGTACCGACCAGCAGGTACAGGGACTGGCGATAGCAGCGCAGAAGATTGGCGATGTCGTCAAACTGATTTCCGATATTGCGGAGCAAACCAACCTGCTTGCGCTCAATGCAACTATCGAGGCAGCCCGGGCCGGAGAGGCAGGCAAGGGATTTGCCGTTGTTGCGGCTGAAGTCAAGGATCTTGCCAGTCAGACAGGCAAGGCGACGGAGGAAATCGGTCAGCAAATCGCGAGCATTCAGACAGAGACAGAAGGCGCGGTGGCCGAAATTCAGAGTATCGGCAAGACGATTGCGGACATCAACGAGATTGCTTCGGGAATTGCCTCGGCTGTCGAAGAGCAGACCGCTGCAACTCAGGAAATTGCTCTCAGTGTCGAACAGGCAGCAGCTGGAACCGGTGAAGTGACCTCCAACATTCTGGAGGTGACCCGAGCCGCCAGCGAAACCGGATCGGCCGCGACACAGGTGACAGCGACGGCATCTGAACTTAGCAGCAAGTCCGAACAGCTCAAGGCACAGGTCGAGAAGTTCCTGGCCGAAGTCAGAGCTGCCTGATCCAATGGAGGGAGTTGTGGATCTCAACTCCCTTTCAAAACTCTTCCTGACAATCGATCGGGCGAAAAATCTGGCGAACAATAGGAGGGAATGATGGGTGAAGTGGTTTCAATCCTGGGATTTCTGCCTTCTGATGATATCGACAGTTCCAAAAATGAAATGTTGATCGCCGGTTTTCAGAGATTGGTGGATTGTTGGGAAGCCGATGGTGTCGACAGCTATTTCGACAAGTCCGGCGAAGTGGTTGCACTGTCGCGCAACATTATTGAAATGCTCGAATTGTCAAAAACAAATCCGAGCGAGGCGGTGATCGTCCGAAAACTGGCGAAACAGGTAGCGATCGTCATTGACAACTACTCCAGCAGTGTTTGCGTGCTTGGAAAAAACCGATGAAATGCAATGCAGGCCTCAGTCGGATTCCGTTCAGATTGACCTCAGGCTGAATGCGCCGAGCCAGTACCGCTATCGTCATCTGGGTTCCTCTGGAGCTGACCAGATCGGATCCTGCAGCCTGGATGTGGTCAGGTTCGGACCGGAAATTCCATGGGCCTGCAAGAGCACATTGCGGCTTTTATAATCGATCGAATTTCCTGCTTCTCATCCAGGTGATCAGCGACATTCAAATCATCATACTGCGATCTAGTCGCCGGCAGTCGGCGCGGTTTTTACAAAACTCGCTCTCGATCTGAACATCTCAAGCCAGCGGGACAACACCGGAGCGCTCTTCAGGAGCAGGGCACCTTCTTCCGCCTGCTGAAACAGATGCATCATCGAGGCCGCGTGACAGTCAGCGAGGGTCAACTGGTTGCCGAGAAGAAACGGCCCGGACCGCGTCAATTCTTCAAGCGCCGTGACAATTCGTCGGGCCTGACCGATTGCCGATGAGATCCTGACCTCGTCCGGAGCGCTGCCGTCGCGCGGCTTCACCACACGCTCGACATAGATCTCCCAGACAAGCGTCGAATAGGCATAGGCGTCCAGGATGGACAGGATCTGGTTCATCCGTGCTCGCACCTGAATGTCGTCAGGCTGAAGCGCGGGGCCTTCAAGCTGCTCATCGACATAGCGCAGAATGGCGCCGGTCTCGTAAATGACGAATGTGCCGTGCCTTAGAGTGGGGATTTTCGCAAAGGGATTCAGCGCCAGATAGCTGTCCGGTGGGCCACCGGGTGCGAAGACATCAATCGGACACAGGGTGTAGTCGATGCCCTTTTCCTCAAGCGTCAACCTGGCTGAGCGCACATAAACTGAATAGTCCGAGCCGAATAATTCGATCATCTGTGTCCGCTCATCTTGTTGGCCGGCATCAGCCTGGTGGTTCCGTCGATGTTGCATGTCCCCGGAGCAGGGACCGGTCAATAGAGACATTAGCTTGCGTCAAATGACTGAACAACGGGCCTCAGCCCTGTTAATTTTCCGGAGGGGCACGACGCGATTGTTTTCCGTGTCTTGAACAAGCCGAAAAATGCTGTTCAAAGCCTTTGCTCGCGATCTTTTTCCAGGTTGTGGCGCACTTGTTTGTTATCGCCAAGCAATCACGTTTCTTTTTTTAGACGTTCCCGAGATGAACAAAACTCAGGACTATCCTTACGTGTAATTGCGTTGCGTTCTTTTTTATTAACAAGACAAAATTATAATAGTTTCGAGGAATTTTGTTCTCGAATAATACTTTTATTCTCTAGTTCGTGTTGAGCTCTCTGGTACTGTTAATAATTGTACCCTCCTGCATCATTTCTGCAGGTCTTATATTTCATGGAAAAACGACTTTTATAGGGAGATTTATCATGAGCAATGGAGAATATGAAGTTATTGCCACGGTCTCACCTCGTTCGCTTGGCCCGACGACATTATTTGACGCAGAGGAAGCGATCACCAGTGACAATGTAAAACAGTTCAACTCCGATCCTTCGGACGTCCGCGATACAAAGCGCGCCTTGAGCCGGGCGGGGTTCCATGTCTTTGAAGAGGCGTCGAACGAAACAACAATTTCAATCGGCGGTACCGCGAAGCTCTTCAAGGATTTTTTCGGAGCAAAACTGACTAAGCAAAAAGCGGAAATCCGTCCGGAGACGACTGTTGAGTTCATGGCGACAAGCGAGGAGCCGGAGGCAGCCCTCATGAATGCGCCCGATGAATTCAGCAAGCTGATCGAAGGCGCAGTTGTTGCACGTCCTCCCACCTATTTCGCGACTCATCCGATCCCGCCGCTCGCATCGGTTCACAAGGATGCTTACCCCTATCTGATGGTCCCCGATGGTGTTGCCGTCGTGTTGAGAGCGGCCCGGGTTCACCGGCTCGGAGTGACAGGCAAGAATATTGTGGTCGGGATGCTTGATACCGGCCACTACCGGCATCCGTTTTTCAGTTCCCGCGGCTACAGGCTTCTGTCCACGATCCTGGCCCCAGGTGCGACGGACCCGGCCGATGACCCCAACGGCCATGGCACAGGAGAAAGTGCCAACGTGTTCGCCTGCGCGCCGGACTGTAAATTGCGCATGACCAAGATGGGTAACGATACAGTCGGGGCGATAAATGCGGCGTTGAATGCCAACCCCAAACCACAAATTCTGACAAACAGCTGGGGTTACAGCGTCGATACACCCGGGACCACGATCCCGAACTGGCTGAAGCCCCTGGAAGCAGCGGTTGCCAATGCGGTAGCCCAGGGTGTTGTCGTGTGTTTTTCGGCCGGTAACGGTCACTTCGGGTTCCCGGGAAGCCATCCGGACGTGATATCCGTCGGTGGTGTCCACGTGAACCTTCCTGATGAGAACGACTTTGAAGCTTCCAGTTATGCCTCAAGTTTCAATTCAACCTGGTATCCGGGGCGCCAGGTGCCCGACCTTTGCGGGCTGACCGGCAAAGGCGTCAATATCGGCGGAACCAAAGCGCCAAGCCTGATGTTGCCGGTCCAGTCGGGAGCGTCTCTGGATGGCATCGCACCGTCAACCGGCTCGAACACGGACGGGTGGGGACTGTTTTCCGGAACTTCCGCCGCGTGTCCGCAGATCGCAGGAATTTGCGCCCTGATCCTTGAAAAGGATGCGTCGCTTACGCCTGCACAGGTAAAGGACAGCCTGATCAAGAGTGCCCGTGACGTCAAAAAGGGCACAACCCAAATGGGTCACACCGCCACGAGCGGTCCCGATCTTGCGACCGGAGCGGGGCTTGCAGATGCCAAATGGGCATATATCAATACGATGGGTGACGTTGCAGCTACGTTCTTCAACGCCACACGCGAGAAACAGCTGGCAATGGTGACGTCGGGCTCCATGCCGGAATTTTCCAAGGAGTTTATCGACGACATGATAGATACCTTGCGCTCAAGGTAAGGCCTGTAGCAGGCTGAGGAAAGATCGGCATGCGCACGGTGCGCATGCCTTTGTCGGCAATTTGTCCTGAAAGTGGAGACCAATGACGGACGACGACACAGTCTACGGCGCGCAGGTGGTGCTCAAACGAGCCGACGGAACGTCCATCCTGGATGCACAAGAGGCGCTGACCGCCAGCGTGATAGACAAATACAGGGTCCCCCCGGAAGTCCGCGACACCGCGCGCAAGGCGCTGGAAGGATTTGGCTTTCGGGTCACCGGAGATGACGGGACGACGATTTCAATCGAGGGGTCCAGAACGAAATTTGTCGAGACATTCGGAATTGAGGCCGGTGCGGAGGCGGTGGGTGTTGCAGCCCACGCCACCCGGATCCCGGCCAATGTCAGCGACTATGTCGCGGACGTGATCGTACCACCATCGCCTTCATTCTTTTGACATTGCGACGCGGATCCACGCACTAGAGATCCGCCATTTCCTTCGCCAGGTTTTCATCGATCTTGTCGAGAAAACCCGTTGTCGTCAGCCAGCCCTGATCCGGACCCACGAGCAAGGCAAGATCCTTGGTCATGTAACCGGATTCAACGGTTTTGATACAAACGCTTTCAAGCGTCCTGGCAAAACCGGCCAGCTTGTCATTGCCGTCTAGTTTCGCCCGGTGGGCAAGGCCACGGGTCCAGGCGAAGATCGAGGCGATCGAATTGGTCGACGTGCTTTCGCCCTTCTGATGCTGGCGATAGTGACGCGTAACCGTGCCATGGGCAGCTTCCGCTTCCACGGTCTTGCCGTCTGGTGTCATCAGAACCGAAGTCATCAGACCGAGAGAACCGAACCCTTGCGCAACTGTGTCGGATTGGACATCACCGTCATAGTTCTTGCAGGCCCAGACATAACCGCCTGACCACTTGAGTGCAGAGGCGACCATGTCATCGATCAGGCGATGCTCATACCAGATACCCGCATCAGCATATCCGTCCTTGAATTCGGCATCGTAGATCTCCTGGAAAAGATCCTTGAAACGCCCGTCATAAGCCTTGAGAATCGTGTTCTTGGTGGAAAGATAGCAGGGCACCTTGCGTTGCAGCGCGTAGTTCAGTGACGCGCGGGCGAAATCACGGATCGAGTCATCAAGATTGTACATGGCCATTGCGACACCGGAGGAGGGGGCGTCATAGACGTCGCGCTCGATTTCGGTTCCGTCCTCGCCGACAAACTTGATTGTCAGCTTGCCCTTGCCCGGGAACGTGAAATCTGTCGCTCGATATTGATCGCCAAAGGCATGGCGGCCGACGATGATCGGCTGTGTCCAACCGGGAACCAGCCGAGGGACGTTCTGCATGATGATCGGTTCGCGGAAAATGACGCCTCCCAGAATATTGCGGATCGTGCCGTTGGGAGACCGGTACATGCGCTTGAGGTCGAATTCCTCGACACGGGCTTCATCGGGCGTGATGGTTGCGCATTTGATCCCAACCCCGTGCTCCTTGATGGCATTGGCTGCGTCGACGGTGATCTGGTCGTCGGTTTCGTCGCGCTTTTGAATGGAGAGGTCGTAATACTGCAGATCGATGTCGAGATAGGGATGGATCAGCTTGTCCTTGATGAAGGTCCAGATGATACGTGTCATCTCGTCGCCATCGAGTTCGACGACCGGATTTTCGACTTTGATCTTTGCCATGGACGGATGTGCCTCGCGGGATTAGGTGCCGGGATCGGCGAACGAAGTCTTGCGATACAGAGTTGTACCGGAAAACAATTGTGCGCGCTTGTATACAATCGAAGTTTGCAATGCAACACGCTCCATTCCCGCTCGACTGAGATTGCGTTTTTTTTGCCGGTTAGGGCATATGACGCTTCGAAACAGCGCGTCTACAGAACAAAATGAAAGATAATCTGATTTTTTTTGCCTCTGACATGCTTTGAAAGATATCGAATGAACAATGGGTGAAGCGCTTTCATAACCTTTATCAGTGGTAAATTTGCGGGTGTTCCAGCCCGAAAGAGATTTTGCTTCAAAGTGTTTACTCTTGTTCAAATGAATGTATTTTGACTATTTACATTTTGTTAACTTATAGAATTTGAGAATATACACAAATAAAATTCAAATTTTAAAAAATTATACTTTGCAATACTATTTTTTATATACCCCAAGTTGGTGGATAGCTTGCTTTCCGTAACCCAGAGTATGGGCCGTCTGCTGCAGGATTTTTGATTTTGCGGATCTAGGGAAACCTGTTTTGAGAGGCTTCATGCATCCGGCATTTAATTTTGGGTTCAAAAACGGTCCAGTCATTCCACAGGCTGTCTTCGGGTCTTCCGTTGCCGCGAGTTTCAAGTCGGGGCGGTGGTCTTCAGAGATTTCTCAAGGGACACCGGCGATCGACCCGGAAGACACGGACATTTCCGGCGCAACTTCGTTCGGCGCACGTTGGATACAGTTTCTCGGATCAGGGCCGGCGTGGAAATCAGCGCGATCCCGCAAGGAAGATCCTACCGACACTGATGTCGCTGAAGTGGAAGACGACGCTTCTGGTTCTTCTGTTGAGCCTGACATGAGCGATGCCGGAAACGACAGCCCGCTCAAGGCGCTTTTCGATTCACTCTTTGATGGCGAACCTGACGCGAACGGTGAAGGCAACCAACCTGCGAGACCGGACACAAATACCCCGGTAGCTGAACCGGGGGGCGCTACCGAAAACACCGGTCATGATGCCCGTTCCACTGAGCAGGCTGCGCAGCCGGGGGAAGGCGACAGCACGGCATCGGTTTTCGAAGCCTTTGCCCCAGCGGTTGGTGACGACGGCATTATCCTGCACGATCAAACCTGCCCATGCCCGGGATGTGGTGCCCGGGAAGAAAGCAGCGTGACGCTCAATGCGGATTCTGAAGCGGGTCTGAGCTCGACTGGAACGACTTCCGCGCCGTCTACGCTGGGAGATATGGCAGACTATCTGACCAGCGGTTACTGGGCGGACAAGGGACTGAATGTTTCCAATTCGGAAGGGACATTGTCCCACAATCTTGGAACATCCGGAACCGACGCCAACAATGGCGTTCTCCATTACAACCTCTCCGGTTTTTCCTCCGACAGCAATGGCATTACCGAAGAACGCAAGGTTCTGGTGCGTGAGGCCTTCAAGTTGTTCGAAGCGACGCTTGGCATTGATTTCGAAGAAACGACTTCGACAAACACGTCTGAAGTCGATTTCTTCTTCAGCGACAATTCCTCCGGTGCCTGGGCCAACTACAGCTACTACAGCAGCGGTACAATTGCGGCGAGCTATGTGAATGTTGCAAGCTCCTGGTCGGGGGGAACGTCGACCTACAACGACTACACGCTGCAAACGATCTTCCACGAGATCGGTCATGCGCTCGGCCTCGGTCACCAGGGCAACTACAACGGCTCTGCGACCTTCGGTGTCAGCAACAATTTTGCAAATGACAGCTGGCAGGCATCGATGATGTCCTATTTCAGCCAGACAGAGAATACGAATGTAGATGCGTCGGGTGCGCTTTTGCAAACACCGATGTCCGTCGACTGGATGGCGCTGGATGCGATCTACGGGTCACAAGGTTACGGCGTTTCGAATGCATTTACCGAAAACACGACCTGGGGCTTCAACACGACGGTAACGTCCGATGTGAGTGATATCTGGGCGCAATGGTCGAGCTATGCGCACAAGACCGCGTCAACAATTGTCGACAGCGGTGGCATCGATACGCTCGACCTGTCGGGCTATGGCAACAATTCCGTAATCAACCTTGCGCCAAGCGACAGTCAGTCAACGGGACCTTCGGTATCAAGCATCGGCGGCAGAACTGGAAACCTGACAATTGCGGAAGGCACGATCATTGAAAACGCGATCGGCGGTTCGGGAGCGGAGACTTTCCATGGCAATAGTGCCGACAATACCCTGACCGGGAATGGTGGCAACGATACATTCCACGACAGCGCGGGCAATGACACTTATCTCGGTGGATCGGGAACGGATACGGCTATCTTCTCCGGCAATTTTTCGGACTACAGTTTTGCCGTGAGCGGCTCGTTCCTTCAGGTCATCAATGTTGCCGTGGACCTTGTGGAGTTTACGGTCGAGTGGCTTGGGTTTGCAGATCAGACAGTCAGCCACCAGTCCATCCTGGATTCGCTCGAGGCGGACACGAATTCCGCGCCCGATGCAGAAAACGACAGCTACACTGTCGGTGAGGATGGCCTGCTTTCCGGCCAGAACCTTCTTGCCAATGATACGGATGCCGATGGCGACGGCCTGTCGGTTGCCTCGGTCAATGGCTCTTCCGCTTCGGTCGGCTCGCAGATCGTGCTGGATTCCGGTGCGCTGCTGACGGTGAATGCCGACGGAACATTCTCTTATGACCAGAACGGTGCCTTTGATCACCTGGACGATGAAGAGACGGCAACGGAGACCTTCTCTTATGTTGCCAGTGACGGAGAGGGGAACTCCGAACCGGCAACGGTGACGATCACCATTGAAGGATCGCATGACAACACGGCACCGGTCTCGGTCGACGACAGCTACACTGTCGGTGAGGATGGCCTGCTTTCCGGCCAGAACCTTCTTGCCAATGATACGGATGCCGATGGCGACGGCCTGTCGGTTGCCTCGGTCAATGGCTCTTCCGCTTCGGTCGGCTCGCAGATCGTGCTGGATTCCGGTGCGCTGCTGACGGTGAATGCCGACGGAACATTCTCTTATGACCAGAACGGTGCCTTTGATCACCTGGACGATGAAGAGACGGCAACGGAGACCTTCTCTTATGTTGCCAGTGACGGAGAGGGGAACTCCGAACCGGCAACGGTGACGATCACCATTGAAGGATCGCATGACAACACGGCACCGGTCTCGGTCGACGACAGCTACACTGTCGGTGAGGATGGCCTGCTTTCCGGCCAGAACCTTCTTGCCAATGATACGGATGCCGACGGAGACGGCCTGTCGGTTGCCTCGGTCAATGGCTCTCCTGCGTCGGTCGGCTCGCAGATCGTGCTGGATTCCGGTGCACTGCTGACGGTGAATGCCGACGGCACGTTCTCCTATGACCAGAACGGTGCATTCGATCACCTGGGCGATGAAGAGACCGCAACGGAGACATTCTCTTATGTTGCCAGCGACGGCGAGGGGAACTCCGAACCGGCAACGGTGACGATCACCATTGAAGGATCGCATGACAACACGGCACCGGTCTCGGTCGACGACAGCTACACTGTCGGTGAGGATGGCCTGCTTTCCGGCCAGAACCTTCTTGCCAATGATACGGATGCCGACGGAGACGGCCTGTCGGTTGCCTCGGTCAATGGCTCTCCTGCGTCGGTCGGCTCGCAGATCGTGCTGGATTCCGGTGCACTGCTGACGGTGAATGCCGACGGCACGTTCTCCTATGACCAGAACGGTGCATTCGATCACCTGGGCGATGAAGAGACCGCAACGGAGACATTCTCTTATGTTGCCAGCGACGGCGAGGGGAACTCCGAACCGGCAACGGTGACGATCACCATTGAAGGATCGCATGACAACACGGCACCGGTCTCGGTCGACGACAGCTACACTGTCGGTGAGGATGGCCTGCTTTCCGGCCAGAACCTTCTTGCCAATGATACGGATGCCGACGGAGACGGCCTGTCGGTTGCCTC
>NZ_CXWE01000004.1:0-501116 GCF_001404515.1 Roseibium album | reverse complement strand
GAGGGGAACTCCGAACCGGCAACGGTGACGATCACCATTGAAGGATCGCATGACAACACGGCACCGGTCTCGGTCGACGACAGCTACACTGTCGGTGAGGATGGCCTGCTTTCCGGCCAGAACCTTCTTGCCAATGATACGGATGCCGATGGCGACGGCCTGTCGGTTGCCTCGGTCAATGGCTCTTCCGCTTCGGTCGGCTCGCAGATCGTGCTGGATTCCGGTGCGCTGCTGACGGTGAATGCCGACGGAACATTTGACTATGACCAGAACGGTGCATTCGATCACCTGGGCGATGAAGAGACTGCAACGGAGACCTTCAGCTATGTTGCCAGTGACGGCGAGGGGAACTCCGAACCGGCAACGGTGACGATCACCATTGAAGGATCGCATGACAACACGGCACCGGTCTCGGTCGACGACAGCTACACTGTCGGTGAGGATGGCCTGCTTTCCGGCCAGAACCTTCTTGCCAATGATACGGATGCCGACGGAGACGGCCTGTCGGTTGCCTCGGTCAATGGCTCTCCTGCGTCGGTCGGCTCGCAGATCGTGCTGGATTCCGGTGCACTGCTGACGGTGAATGCCGACGGCACGTTCTCCTATGACCAGAACGGTGCATTCGATCACCTGGGCGATGAAGAGACCGCAACGGAGACATTCTCTTATGTTGCCAGCGACGGCGAGGGGAACTCCGAACCGGCAACGGTGACGATCACCATTGAAGGATCGCATGACAACACGGCACCGGTCTCGGTCGACGACAGCTACACTGTCGGTGAGGATGGCCTGCTTTCCGGCCAGAACCTTCTTGCCAATGATACGGATGCCGACGGAGACGGCCTGTCGGTTGCCTCCGTCAACGGCTCTTCCGCTTCGGTCGGTTCCCAGATCGTGCTGGATTCCGGCGCACTGCTGACGGTGAATGCCGACGGAACATTTGACTATGATCCGAATGGCGCGTTTGACGAACTCGACGCCGGTGAAAAGGGCGCCGACAGCTTCACCTATCAGGTCTCGGACGGTAACGGCGGCCTTGATACGGCGACGGTGAACCTTACCATTGACGGTGAGACAACACCCGATGAGGACCCGATTCCAGATCCGGTTCCGGGCACCGACAAGCCGGTGGTCATCGATTTCGAAGGTCTGGCGCCTGGTGAATACATGGGCGAGGCAGGATTCTCGCTCGAGGGGATCAACGTCACGACAGATGGCCAATTGGCAGGCTCCCTGTCCGGGGCGACATCAGGCTTCACGATTTCGGCAGGTGGCTCGGATTTCGATCTTGACGGCATTTTGCTTCAATCCGTGACCCGCAGGGCGCGCGTGACTGTTGAAGCCTATGATGACGGTGTTCTTGTCGGATCGATGAAGGTTCGCATCAACTCAAAAGGCACTTACGAACTTGAACTGGATGAAAGGTTCGACAGCGTCGATGAAGTGGTGGTGAGCAGCCGAAGGGACAAACCCTTTTATGTCGACAACATCTCACTGGTGACGCAGACGGAAGGACCGTCCGGAGGCAATCAGGGGCCCGTCGCGTTCGATGACAGTTTCGCGACGAACGAATCTGGTGTTGTGAGCGGTAACCTTCTGGGCAACGACAATGATCCGGACGGTGGCGAAATGTCCTTGCAGACCGTTGCCGGCCGATCCGACGGCACGGCAGTTCTCGCTTCAGGCGCCATTGTCACATTCGCGAGCGACGGCACGTTCAGCTATGATCCGAATGGTGCATTTGACCATCTTTCCGACGGTGAAACGGCAACCGATATCTTTGTCTATGACGTTGCAGACGGCAATGGCGGAACCGACACGGCCGAAGTGGAAATAACCCTCAATGGCGAGGGAACGTCACCGGTGGAGACCCACATCGGTTTCGAAGGCGGCTCTCCGTGTCGCTGGTTTGACGAAGAAGATGAATTCGTCTTCACCAACACCTACGTGACGGCCCGCACTCGGGGTGTCTCGGAAGGAGATTACGCAGGACGCAGCTATGGTGACAGCCTGTCATTTGCGCGTGCCGACGGCGAAAGCTTCGATTTCGAAGAGGCAACCTTCACGGCTTTGGGCTGGCGCAAGGCGACTGTCACCGTAGAAGGTTATCTGGATGGCGAACTCGTCGGTGTGGAAGATTTCCGCATTCGCGCAAACAAAGAAAAGACGCTTTCCCTGTCCGATGAGATCTTCGATGAAGTTGATGAGGTCGTTGTAACGTCCAATTATGGCGTCATACTTGACGATATGACCCTTATGGTTTGATCCGTTTATCGGCACTGCGATACCGTGGACCGGGCAGACAGGTGGATCTCCTGTCTGCCTTTTTGCGTGATGGAAGGGTGGCCAGGTCGGCTCCCGTGACTTCCGTCATGCGTCAAATTTGCATCAGCCGGCTTCGTACAAGACATGACCGGGCAACGCCCGTGGAAAATATGTGACGATGCCGCATTTCGACGGCTCACGGCAAAAATGCGCTTGCACCTGTTCCTGGAAAGAGGCAATCCTCGCTTATGGATGGTTCCGCCGATACGAACGTGAAGGCGGATGAAATGGGAACACGGTGAGGCGTACCCAACAGGGGCCTAGACCGTGGCTGCCCCCGCAACTGTGAGCGGCGAGCAAAGCCCGACATGCCACTGGCCGATAAGGCCGGGAAGGCGGGCTGCGCAAGGACCCGTAAGCCAGGAAACCTGCCATCCAAACGGTCGCTCCGACCAATTCAGGAAACCTATCGCGCACGGAGGGTGCGCAAAGGAGAAAAACATGCATATCGAACCTGGCATCGTTGATGGTGCCAAAATCGTACTCAGCTATGGCACGGCTGCCGCTTCCTTCGGTCTACTCGGAAAACTCGCGCTTGATACGGTGCGCAAAAGTGGTGTTTCCGGTCTTGCCGTCCGTTCCCTGATTACCTCGCTTCTGGTCTTCAGCTTTTTCGAGCTGCTGCCGCATTACCCGGTTGGAGTGTCCGAGGTGCACTTCATTCTCGGCGCAACCCTGTTCCTGATGTTCGGTGCGGGACCTGCGGCGATCGGCCTGGCCGCCGGCCTTGCCCTGCAGGGTTTCCTCATCGCTCCGTTCGATCTGCCGCAATACGGCATCAACGTGACAACTCTGATCGTGCCGCTCTGGGCCGTGAGCCTGCTGGCAAAGAAAATCATCCCCGAAAAAACGGCCTATGTGGATGTCTCCTATGCGCAGGCCCTGGCGCTGTCGACGACTTATCAGGGCGGGGTTGTCGCCTGGGTCGCCTTCTGGGCATTTTACGGACAGGGTTTCGGCGCAGAAAACCTGGCGTCAGTCGGGACCTTCGGAATTGCCTACATGCTGGTCGTTCTGGGTGAGCCCCTTCTGGACCTGGCCGTTCTTGCGGGAGCCAAGACATTGGCACCATTTACGAGAACGATGGCGTTCAACAGCCGTCTTCACCAACCTGCTGCCTGAAACGCGGGCTGTTTTCAAATTCGGGAAAGGGCGGCAACGGGCCGCCCTTTTTTTTGGCGATGGCACTGGTGGTATCGGTTCAGGGGAAAAACCCGATCAGGTCGGCTGCACTTTCCAGAACAACATCCGCATGCGGTGCAAGTTCCTGCCGTGCGCTCGTTCCCGTCAGAACCCCGATCGTCAGGCCGGCACCGGCGGCATGAGCCATTTCGATGTCGTGGGTGTTGTCGCCGATGACCGCGATTCCAGACGTGGGAACGCCGATCGCGTCGGCAAATCCATGCACCATGCCGGGTTCAGGTTTGGGACCGTGACCTGTGTCATATCCCGTCACGAAGTCGAATTTCGGTGCAAGGTTCGTGCCCTCCAGAAAGGCGCGGATTGCAGCTTCGCTGTCACTTGAAGCGACCCCCAGCCTGAAGCCACGCACCAGGAGCGCATCCACTGCCTCTCGAATGCCTTGCAGAGGGGCGGCATCATGCATTTTGGAAACAAATATGCGGTCGAGCTCAGTGGTCAGATCCGCGAGGCCAAAGTCCGCACCTCCGGCTATCCAGGCCTCGGCGATTTCTTCAGAATTGCCCGCAGCAAGCAGCGACCCGGCCTCCGATCTGCGCGTTGCAAGATCCAGTCCGGTCAGCTCAAGAAACCGCTCTGCATCGGTTGTCACACCTCTTGAAGCCAGCCTCGCCGCTTCCTCGTAGGCAGGGGTCCATGTTGCGTCGAAGTCGAGCAGGGTGCCGTCCTTGTCGAAGAGGATCGCTTTTGTTGCGGCTTTTTTTCTTCGCAGTTCTTCGGACGTCATGCGGGCCTCTGATGTGTGCTTTGACTCTTTGGGTGACAACGGCACTCTATTCGATTTTCTCCCTGCAGGGAGATCGCAAAAGCGGCATTTTCAGATGTGAAAAAATCAGCGGCTGCGACAACAACGGCAATTCTACCGGCGAGCAACCCCAAAGCTCGCCAGATCAAGATTTCCACTCCAGCGCCATGCACCGAGAAACGGTTCGGACAATGTCCTGCGTCCGTGTACTGCCCAGGCCGGATGATGAACAAAAGACCCGGGCGGCACCTGCCAATATGGCGCGCCTTCGAGAACCCACTCGGCCTTCCCGGCGATCACGAAGTATGTTTCTTCCGCGGCGTGGCTGGAAGGCGGGTAGTCGGTCCCGGCCTCGGAGACGAGCAGGCCAACGCGAACCTCGTTGTCCCGGACATGCCCGTCCGGACCGAGCAACTCCGTGGTGTAGAGGCTGTTTGAAACGTCGTCGGCAAGCCCGGTGCCTTGCCAGTGTTCCCAGTCGAGACTGGCCGCGCATCCGAGCACAAGCCTTGCGCAGTCGATGGCGTTGTCGAGTGCACATACCTGCCGAAGCAGTGCACCGGGGTGGTCTCGTGCAGGCCTTGCGTAAAAAGGCCGCTTCGACGCAGCTCTAAGCCTGACTGCGGCTGCGTCACCGCCCGGTCTTCCTTCCGCGCTGAAAGCCGATGCAATTGCCAGAAGCAGGGCGTCGAAAGCCAGGCGTTCCTTTGCTGCTAACGTCATCCGCGGCCTCCAGCCTGATTTTTCATTTCGGCAAAACGTTCACCCTTGAAGACCCTGACGGGATTGCCGCGCTCCAGCAACCTGTGCAACTGGTTCTGCGCCGACCGGTCCCGCGCAAGGCTCTCCTCTCGCTTGAGGATGAACCGTGCCACCAGCCGGTCAAGGGCAACTCTACGGTTTCTGTGTTGAGAGCGTTCGTCGGTGGAGACGGCAACCAGTCCGGTCGGCAGGTGTGTGACCCGGACTCCACTGTCGGTGGTGTTCTGGTGCTGACCACCGGGACCACCGGAGCGGAAGGTCTCGATCCTGAGCGCACCGGTCTCCAGATCGATCTCCGGCAGGTCCGAATTGTCGACCGAAAACACGCCGACATACCAGTTCTGCCGTCTGTGATGTGCGCGGAAGGGGCTTTTACAGATCCATTGGACGGTGCCGATCCAGGTGTTCGTGAATTCCGGCATCTGGCTTCCGGACAGTGTAACCAGCGCGGATGACGGATCCGCGCCGTCGCAGCCACCTGACATATCTGAACTGAACCGCAAGCCGGCTCGCCTTGCCTCGTGTTCCATTTGACGAAGAACGTGGGCGACGGCCCTGCGGCACTCACGGGGACCGTCACCGCTTGTCACCAGGAGGTGCTTTCGACTGGAAGTGTTCATCGCTTTGCCCTCCTATCCTTCAGGCGACCGTGTTTGTCCCGCCGCGCGGCTGCAAGTTCCCGGTTCACCGCCTTCTTGAACGTCAACAGCGGTTTCAGCGTTGCAACAGATTGTGCCAAATCGGACGTCCGCAGGTCGTCCAGCACCTGGTTAGGATCCTTGTACGCGTTCGGTGCTTCCTCGATGAGGAACTGGCGATCCTCGCAGATGACGTGTCCACCAAACGATGTCCGGATCAATCCGTCCCGGTCGGAACGGGTCGTTCCGGCGCGACCGGCCATCGACCGGCGATCATATTTTCGGCCCGAGCCGTGGGCAAGCGAGGCGAGTGCCTCCGGCCTGTCGGCCTTTGGCACCAGCAGATAGCTAAGGGCATCCCGGGATCCGGCGAGCGGAACCAGCGGAATGTCGGCTTTTGCCGCGCCCTTCCTGTGCAGAAGCCCGTCATCGTGCTCCTCAATCAGGTTGTGGGGTGCGTCGGCAACCAGCCGAAGGTCCGAGCGGAGCGCACGCGCGGCTCTTTCGGCGATCAGCCTTCTATTGAGGCTCGCCCAGCGAACCGCGTCGTTGTGCGCTGCCAGGTAGGTCCGTCCGACGGTGCTGTCGAGGTCCAGTCCGGAAAAACTTTCCAGAACCGTACCGAACACGGCCATGCCAAGTGATCTGGACCCGGAGTGCACCAGCAGCATCAGGTCGCCTTTCCTGATATCCGTGCCCGCAAGCAGGCAATCATCGGACAAGCTGCCGAGCTCCTGCAATTCACAGAAATGGTTGCCGCCGCCAATGGTCCCAAGCGCGACCGGATGAAGATCAGTCGGCAGGCCATCAGCTGCAAGACAAGCGCCGGGGTCTCCATGCCACGGTTCTTCCAGCACACGGATTTTCTGTGCGGCCTTGTCGAGCCGCAGTTTGCGGGCCGGCAGGTCGAGCGCAAACAGGCTCATGCCACAGCCGATATCGTTGCCGATCAGTTGAGGATAGATGCGGTCAGCCAGAATTGCGCTGCCGACCGGGCCGTATTTGCCTGGGTGGAGGTCCGGAAACGCGGCGACATGCGACACACCGGCCAACCTGGAGACAAGATCGAGCTGTTCTTCAGCCGCGCCTTCGATCCAGGTGGTCCTGGAATAGAAACGATGGATGGGCGCAGCATCACTTGAAGACGCTAGCCCTTCCTTTTGAGAAGTGCCCATTTGGGAACCCTTTTGAAAACAGGAAATACATCGGGTGCAAGTCAGTCTTGCACCGGATTGCCTCCACCGCACCGCGAGCGCGGATCAGTACAGGTTTGCCGCCGTCCTGGGCGCGCGCAACATGATCGTCATGTCTTTCTGTCCCGTCTTCAAAAGTCATTGTGCCGCTTGGCGCGGTGGCAGTCACATAAGCCTTGGCCACGCAAACCACAACCCGCCAGCCTTCAGAGCGGACAGTTCGCTGGTGGGTGTTGTGGTTGTGCAACGAGGTCAGGCCGGCCGGACATGCCCGGGGACGAAAAAGATCAGGCGCACCACTGGGCGCGCCTGAAATCGTCAGGGAGTGACTCTGTTTCTTGCCGTCGGGATCAAAACCGATCAAAGATCCTTGGCGGCGGTTGTGCGGATCTTTTTCCAGTTTTCGTCGGCCTTGGCGATGGTCCCTGCCTCGTCCTTCTGGAATTCACGAAAGATCTCCTCGTTCAGGAAGAGATAGAGCTTGTCGTCGACGATGGCCGCAAACTGGGGATCGCCGTCGAACTTCTTGCCAACCGAAACGCCGAACGTGCAGAAGCCGCCGTTTTGCGGCAAGTACGCAGCCGGCTTTGCGGTGAACTTGTCCATGGTCTCCTTGGAGGAGAAATAATAGGCAACACCGTCGTGAACCGCCGTGTGACGGGCCGCGCCGTCAATCCGGTTGCCGAGATTGACGAAGGTGACGGGATCTACACCATGCATGCCAAGCGGGGCACCTGCAGCCGTAAGGCCGCTGGATGTGTTGTATTCGTCGGCCGAAAAGGCCGGGCTGGACAGGTTCGCAATGCTCAGAAGCGTTGCGGCGACAAGCGTCTTGGACAGGGACATATTGAATTCTCCTAATCTGGATCTGTAAGTCGTTCGGCCGGTCTTTGCACCAGCCATGTGTACTTTGCGTTCAGAAATTTGATTGATCCATGCTCAAAACCCCTCCAGAATTTGCTGATCGTCCGGCTTGTGCGCAAAAAGAAAACACCGGCGGGGAGCCGGTGCTTTTCAGGTTCAGATGCCGGGAAGGCGTTGATCGCAGGTGAGGTCATCACATTTTACGCGGCCTGCGGTTCGGCGGCTTCCGGCTTGTGAAGGGAGACGACGGTCAGAACGGCGAGGGCGTTGACGACGTAGTAGGCGAAGTCGATGCCCTTGAAGCCGAGGACGAACGGAGCGGCCAGGAAGACGACACCGACCGCAAAATCGACGATCAGGTGAAACGAATAGGGTACGACCCGGATCAGGCCGGTTTCGTGATCGGTCAACATGGTCAGGATCAATGCCGCGACGCCGGTGACAACCGACAGCCAGAAAGCGAGCGGGTTGGACTGGCCGAGATTGAGGACCACCGGCAAACCAATCAGGCCGAGCGCGACCGGATAGTCCAGATAGGCATGGATGTTTTTGGTGACAAAGCGAATGTTCATGTCAAGCTCCTGGATAAAGGCTGGTTGGAGGCGTGTGCCTCTCGTGGCTTAAGATGATCCGCACCATCCGATTGATCCATGCACGAAAGTCCCTGAAAATTGACTGATCGTCCGGGACACTTGCGGTAGATAGGTAAATCCCGCACAACAGGGGGAGACATTACCGAAGATGGAAACGCATGAGACATGACGCCCTTAGCCAGATCCTTGACGCGCTGAAGCTGCGTGGATCGATCTATTTTCACACCAACTTCTCACCGCCCTGGGCAGTGCAGGTACCGGCATTCGGCAATGTTGCCCGGTTCCACATGGCCATGCGTGGAGCCTGTTGGCTCAAGGTTGAGGGCTATGCTTCGCCCATCTATCTTGCGACCGGAGACCTGGTGGTCATTCCGCACGGTGCAGCCCATGTCCTGTGCGACGAGCTTGGCCGGGAACCCACTTCCGTCGACCGGGTGCTTGAGGAGACCGGCTATGCGGGGGAAGGTGCGCTGTATTTCGGTGGCCCGGAAGAAGAGCAGAGCTGCAAGCTTTTTTGCGGGCACTTCGAGTTCGAGGACGGCTCGGTTCATCCGATTCTGGAAGCGCTGCCGCAGGTCATTCATGTTCCCAATACGCAGACGATGAACGCCTTCTGGCTGGAAACGGTGATGCGCTTCGTTGCAAGCGAGGTTCGCGCGACCATGCCCGGCTCCGACGCCATCGTCCACAGGCTGACGGAGATCATCTTCATCCAGGTTGTGCGTACATTTGTCGACCAGCAGGGTGACAGGGCAGGGTGCCTCGCCGCAGTGCTCAACCCGAAGCTGGGGCGGTCGATGTCCCAGATCCACCTGGCTCCCGAACAGCCCTGGACCGTGGAAACGCTGGCGCGTGAGGCGGGTATGTCACGCACCGTGTTTGCCGAGCGCTTTACCGATCTCGTCGGCATGACGCCGCTTGCCTATGTCACGCATTGGCGCATGGAAAAGGCCCGCCGGGACATCCACGACACCGACCTGCCGCTGATCGATATCGCGGAGAATATCGGCTACGCCTCGGAAGCTGCCTTCAACCGCGCCTTCAAGCGCCAGTTCAACCAGACACCGGGCCAGATGCGGCGCATGGGGGCGGACGTGGCTGCGGAGCGAATATGATGGTTTCGTGCTGATGGCCGCCAACCCATGTCCGGCAGTCGACAAACGGCTGTAGTCTTCCCGATATTGAGCTCATCCTTCGAGACAGTGCTGTCACCAATCCCCGGGGACGCGCAGAAACACCGTTGTTCACCTTGTCCTTCAGGGGTGACCCCGGACGCGGCGGAGCGAAGATCCGGGACGACGCGAGTTGTGACTGTCCACGATGTGCAGGATTTTCAAACTTCATCCTACAAGACAAAGGGGCGGAAAATTCCGCCCCTCGAGATCGCAATCATGTTTTGTTGCTTAGCCGATAATGCCGTTCAGCGTTGCGCTCGGGCGCATCACTGCGTCGACCTTCGCCTGCGGCGCGTGGTAGTAGCCGCCGGTGTCTGCCGAAGAGCCCTGGACGCTGTTGAGTTCGCCGACGATCTTGTCTTCGTTGGAGGATAGCGCCTCGGCAATCGGTGTGAAGTGAGCCTTCAGCTCCGCGTCCTTGTCCTGGGCGGCAAGCGCCTTTGCCCAATAGAGCGCGATGTAGAAATGGCTGCCCCGGTTGTCGAGGCCGCCGACGCGGCGCGCGGGCGACTTGCCGTTGTCGAGCAGGCCTTCAATCGCCGTATCGAGAGCATCTGCCAGGACCTGTGCCTTGGCGTTGTCCTTGGCATTGGCGAGATGTTCGAGCGACGCGCCAAGGGCACAGAATTCACCGAGTGAATCCCAGCGGAGGTAATTTTCCTCCTGAAGCTGCTGGACGTGCTTGGGTGCGGAGCCACCGGCACCGGTCTCGAACAGGCCACCACCGTTCATCAGCGGGACGATCGACAACATCTTCGCCGACGTGCCGACTTCCAGGATCGGATAAAGGTCGGTCAGGTAATCGCGCAGGACATTGCCGGTAATTGCAATCGTGTCCTCGCCGCGGGCAATGCGTTCGGTGGTGTATTTTGCCGCTTCCGTCGGAGCCATGATTTTCAGGTCCAGACCGGACGTGTCGTGCTCCGGCAGGTAGGTGTTGACCTTCTTGATCAGCTCCGCGTCATGGGCGCGGTTCTCGTTGAGCCAGAAGATGCCCGGCATGCCGGAAAGACGCGAGCGGGAGACGCCGAGCTTGACCCAGTCACGGATCGGCGCATCCTTTGTGCGGCACGCGCGCCAGACATCACCTTCCTCGACTTCGTGTGAAATCAGCGTGTTGCCGGCTTCATCAACAATGCGGATGGTCCCGTCGGCAGGCGCCTTGAAGGTCTGCGGGTGAGAACCGTATTCCTCGGCCTTCTGGGCCATCAGGCCGACATTCGGCACTGTCCCCATCTTGGATGGATCCAGCGCACCGTTTTCACGGCAGAAATCGATGACGGCGGAATAGACGCCGGCGTAAGAGCTGTCCGGAATGACGCATTTGGCGTCTTGTTCCTTGCCGTCCGGGCCCCAGCCCTTGCCACCGGCGCGGATCAGCGCCGGCATGGAAGCGTCGATGATGACGTCAGAAGACACATGCAGGTTGGTGATGCCCTTGTCGGAGTTCACCATGTAGAGGTCCGGGCCATTGTCGAGTGCTGCCTTGATATCGGCTTCAACCTCGGCGCGCTTGTCCGCCGGCAGTGTCGCGACCTTGGCTTCCAGGTCGCCGACACCGAGATCCGGGTTGACACCGAGTTCGGCAAAGGTGGCGGCGTGCTTTTCAAAGACGTCCTTCAGGAAGGCCTTGACGCAATGGCCAAAGAGGATCGGGTCGGAGACCTTCATCATGGTGGCCTTGAGGTGCAGCGAGAACAGGACACCCTGGTCCCGGGCGTCCTGGATTTCCTTTTCAAGAAACGCTTTCAGCGCCTTGACGCTCATGTAGGTCGCGTCGATGACGTCGCCTTCTTCCAGCGGCCAGTCTGTTTTCAGTACCGTCAGGTCGCCACCTTTTGCGTCGAATTCGATCTTGGCGGCACCGGTGGAAACGGCCGGGACCGTGACCGACTTTTCATTCGAGCGGAAGTCATTTTCGCCCATCGTGGCGACATGTGTTTTTGAAGATGTCGCCCATGCCCCCATGCGGTGGGGGTTCTTCTTGGCATATTCCTTGACTGCCTTGGGTGCGCGGCGGTCGGAATTGCCTTCGCGCAGAACCGGGTTTACGGCGGAGCCCTTGATGGCGTCGTATTTCGACTTGATCGTCTTTTCTTCCTCGTTCGCCGGGTCAGACGGATAATCGGGCAGCTTATAGCCTTGCGACTGGAGTTCGGCGATCGCCGCATTCAGCTGAGGCTGGGAAGCGGAGATGTTCGGCAGCTTGATGACGTTGGCGTCCGGCTGCTTCACCATCTGGCCAAGTTCCGCAAGAGCATCGGACTGTTTCTGAGTGTCGGTCAGATACTCGGGGAAATTCGCCAGGATGCGGCCTGCGAGAGAAATGTCCCGGGTGCCGATGGTGAGCCCCGCCGCCTTGGTGAAGGTGCGGATGATGGGCAGGAACGAGGCGCTTGCCAGTTCGGGCGCTTCGTCGACCTTTGTGTAGATGATATCGGCCATGGTGCTCACATTTCCCAGTGTTCGAAGTGGGGTCGGCGAGGACTTTTCGGCGTCCCCGGACGGAATTTCGACCAGCGTATACAATTGTACGCAATCAAAAGCCAGCCCTTCTAAAGACAAAGGCCGTTGATCGGGCACGTTCTAGCAAACGGGCGGGAAATGTCTATCGACAACGTTCAGAGCGGATGGCTGCATGTTGTCTGGCGGGTGGCGCCAAGCGGATGAATATTGATCAAGAAGAAAACCTAACTTTTCGCGATCAAAGGCCAACCCGTCGAGCGGATAAGAACCACGGGCACCAGGCCCTTGATTGAACCACGTTTTGAACAGTATCCGGTAGCGCGGAAGAAGATAAATCCTATCGGTTACTTCGATAAAAAGGGCACCAAAAAATCCAAACTCATCAACACGTATTTCAGTTATTTCGCGCCAGGGAACTGCTTTCTCGAATACACGCTTATCGAAAAAACCGTCCGGCCCGATCATGATGACTGGTCTGTCCGCATTCCACAGTTGCGTAATACTGAAATAAGCAATCGCACCAAAAAAGAGAGTTCCAAACGCCGTAGACAGTCCTCCTTTGGTTAGAAATTCTCCTGTTGCAATTGAGTGATAACAAGCAAACGCACACAGTATTGATAAAGGCAACGATATTACAAAGCCAAGTAAGAGATATCTGACTGAACGTCTGATCTTGATGGTCTCGCTGGGATCAATTTGCAGTTTCGGAGTTCATGTTGGGGCGATTGTGGTCGATGTGCCATATAAGCTCCAAGTTTTAATTGTGCGTTACGGTCTCGTGGAACGAATCCAAAATGGTTTTGCCGTCAATTTGCTTAGATAGTCTTCCCACAGCATTTACAGAATGAAAGCGCCAAACTCCGGACGCGATTTTTCAATGCCAACTTCATGGTTTGGCGTCTACTGGATCCCTGCCTGCGCAGGGATGACAAATTGGAGAGTATTGTTCTCTGGAATGGGAGCAAATGGTCTTTTCGATTGTTGTCATCCCGGCCAAGCGTAGCGCGAGCCGGGAACCAGTAATCAGTAACCCGCAGAGTTTTGGTTCGAAGCGATTTGTGTTCACTCGATGCCTGCTTTCGCAGGGATGATAAATCTGGGTATTCTGAGACATCCCATCGAAGAGGCGAGGCGGGCTTGCATGTCGATCAGCAGTACTACGTTTACATTCTGGCGAGCGGCCTTGGCGGAACGCTTTATGTTGGTGTTGCCAATGCCTTGTTAAAGCGCCTTTACGAGCATCGTGAAGGAAGAGGCAGCGCGTTTACCGCGAAATACGGTGTCCATAGGCTCGTTTATTTCGAAATCCATGAGGAGATCGAGCAGGCGATCAAGCGTGAAAAGCAGATCAAGCGCTGGAAACGGGCTTGGAAGATAAGCCTGATCGAAGAACGCAATCCCAACTGGGATGATCTTTCATTAGGGCTTTCGTGAAAGTCCTTGTCATACCGGGAACAGTGTTTTTTAGACGCGGTCCTTTATCGGGCCAAATCCTTGATGAGCCTTGAGGTTGGTGTCTACTGGATCCCTGCCTGCGCAGGGATGACAAGATTGGGTCCTGGGGCATTCCTGAACTCAAGGGAACGGCTCCTTCCCGGGTTGTCATCCGGGCCAGGCGCAGTGCGAACCAGTAAATCGACGGGATTTGGTTCGAAACGAAGGGTCCATGTCTTCTGGATTCCTGCTTTTGCAGGGGTGACAAGATTGGGTCTTGGGGCATTCCTGAACTCAAGGAAACGGCTTTTTCCCCGGTCGTCCTGGCCAATCACAACGCAAGCCGGGAACCAGTGACCCGTGAGGTTTCGGTCTGAAAAGGAGGTTCTGCGTCTACTGGACCCCTGCCTTCGCAGGGGTGACAAGACAGGATCTTGTTTTTTTGCTGGAGTATTTCGACCTCGCGATTGTTGTCATCCCGGCCAAGCGCAGCGCGAGCCGGGAACCAGTATTCCGTGGGGTTTCGGATTGAAACGGTGGATCCGTATTTAGTTGACCCTAGCCTTCGCGGCGAAGACAAGCTTGGTGAAGGTTATTTTATCAAACTGAAGACAAAATTGCCGACCCTTTTCCCTTCGGGCACAGCAGTGCAGTGATGCTTGGTCCGGGAAATACCGGTGTCGGCGGCCAGAGGCGGGTGCTGCGCGTTTCGGTTTTCGGCCTTGGCATCGCTGCGCCGGGATGACTAAATGAGTTTCGCGGAGGTTGCGTCACCTGGAGCGGTCGGTGCCAAACACACAAAAACTCGAAGATCTGTTCTTGTGGATGCTCGATGGTGCGCGACCGAGTGCGGATGCGCGGGAGATCGTCTCCGGGATCTGTGAAGGGTTGCTGGCGGCCGGTGTACCCGTCGAGCGGTTTGCGCTTTTTATCTATACGCTCCATCCCAACCTTCAGGGACGCCGGTTCCGATGGCTGAAAGGCGAGGGGGTTGACCAGTCCGATGCGGACCTCAAGGCCTTTGACGGGGCCGAATACCACGACAACCCGCTACCGACAGTTCTGCGAACGGGAAAGCCCTTGCGGCGAAAACTCTGCGATCCGGGCAGTCCGGATGATTTTCTCATTCTGAAGCAGTTCCGCGAGGAAGGCGTTACCGACTATGTCGTTCAGCCGCTCTTCTTCACGACCGGTGAAACGCATCTGGTCAGCTGGGCGACGAAGGCCGATGGCGGCTTTGACGAAGAGATGATAGCGGCGCTCGAAAAGGTCCGCCTGCCACTCGCCCGTCTGGCCGAAACCTACATGCTGCGTCTCAACGCCGCCAACCTCCTGTCCGCCTATGTGGGCCGGGACAGCGGCAACAGGATCCTGTCGGGCCGCGTGCATCGCGGCGACATAGAGGAGATTTCCGCCTGCGTCGTCTTTGCCGACCTGGTCTCGTTCACGCGTTTCTCCAACGATGCGTCTGCCGAAGAGGTCCTTGCACGTCTCAATCTCTTCTACGACTGTCTTGTACCGCCGATTGTCGAAGGTGGTGGCGAGATCCTGAAATTCATGGGCGACGGCCTGCTCGCGATTTTTCCGATTTCCGATGAGGTTGACGAGAGAACGGCTTGCGAACGTGCCCTGGAGGCGCTCAGCGTTGCCTCTGGCGGTGCGTGGACGCCGGTCTTTTCCGAGACCGTTCCTCCTTTCCGGGCTGCCGTCCATATCGGACCGCTGCAATACGGCAATATCGGAGCGTCCGACCGGCTGGATTTCACGGCCATAGGGCCGACGGTGAACCTTGCCGCGCGCTTGCTCGCCTCTGCGGTCCTTGTCGATGGTCAAACAGTTGTCTCTGAGCGGGTTGCGGATCTGGCCGGACTATCAAAGGCCGGAGTGCCGTCCTTCGAACTAAAGGGTTTCGACAGGACGCAGGTGATCGTGCCGGTCCGGGAGATGCCGAAATCATGAAAGCCGAGCCCGGCAAGACGTATGGGTGTCTTGCCGGACGGTCAAAAGGTTCGGAAAGCGGCCGGTTCTAGCGCCCGCTGACGGCGTCGCTCAGGGCTGGGAAACGGACAATCCGGTAGGTCCCGAGCGAGGCGTCCTCGCCGCCGTTCAATACCGGCGAGCGGTGCAGTTCGTTGATGGTCGCATAGACATAGCCGTCCGCACCGATCGAGAACCCGTCCGGCCAGGGCAGGTCTTCGTCGGACTGGAACAGTACCTCGTAGCTGCCATCCGGCTTGGTCACGCCGATAGCGTTGTCGGTCATAGCCGTGATGTAAACATTGCCTCCGGTGTCGACCGTGGAGCCATCGGAGATCGGCTTGTCACCATAACGTTCGACGCGCGTGGCAAGTTCCTCATCGTCCAACTCTTCATTGAGAAGATCGGATGTCCTGACCCGGTACATCGCACTTGCGGTCATCGGCGCGAAATAGACCCAGGTATTGGTCGGGTCGACCGTGATCGGATTTACGCCGATCTTTGCCGGACTGCCGCCGAGCAGGATTTCACGTCCGTCGATCACCATGGGTGTGTCTTCAGGCGTCGTGAATTCGGAGCCCTCCAGAACACGACGGGCGCGGCCCGTTTCAAGGTCGACGACGATGAGCGCGGAATTCACGCCGTCTCCGGTGTCGGAAATGTAGATCGCCTCATGATCCCGGTCGACGGCCAGATCGTTCAGGAAGGAGGTCGGCCGGGAAACCGGTGCACCGATATAGTGGATTGCATGCAGCTGTTCAGTCTTCGTGTTCCAGCCGACGATGCGGCCCGTCTGGTTCTCGCCCTGACCGTCGAGCATCCATAAAATGCCGTCACGGTCCGCACGCAGGCCGAGAACCCCGTTGAGGCCATTGCCGTCTTCCTTTGGCGCATGTGCCCAGCTTTCATTTGGATAGGGCCGGGTCGACCCATCCTTCAGGACTTCGACGACGCGCAGTTCTGGGCCATAGAATTCATGGACGGACATGAACATGCGTCCGTCCGGAGCAATCGCCAGGTTTCCCGGCGGCATTGACTTGTCAAAGCGGAGATAGGTTTCCAGTCCGTCTGCGGTTGCTGGAAAAGCGAGCGCGGTGCTGATGCCGACTGCAGCCAAAAAGCGTTTCATGGGGTCCTCCGGATGTTGATCAGGAGGGTTTAGTTGTTCTAGATTTCGAACAGAACTCCCTGAAATTCGAAAGCAGCGTTAGAAAAATTCGAATGTACAGTATTCCGGATCTGCAGACCTTTGTCTCTGTTGCCAAAACCGGTGGCATCACGTCCGCCGCAAGACATCTCGGTATCTCGACAGCAACGACCAGTCACCGGATCGCAAAGCTGGAACGGGTTCTGAAAGTGACCCTCTTTCACCGCAACAGCCGCACGTTTCGCCTGACGGACGAGGGACAGGTATTCCTGGAGCGCGTGGATACCGTATTGGAGGACCTGCAACAGGCGGAACTCGATGTCGGCAGTGGAACTGCATCCTTACGCGGCCATCTGCGTGTGACGATGTCGCCCTGGATCCTGTCGCGCTTCATCATGCCGGAGATGCGCGAATTTCGTGAGCACCATCCTGATCTCACAATCGAGTTCCTGGCGGTCGATCGTTTTGTGCCGCTGGTTGAGGAGGGTCAGGATTGCGCAATCAGGGTTGGCCAGCTGGATGACAGTTCCCTGGTTGCCCAGAAGCTCAGCGACAACGAGCGGATCATCTGCGCATCCCCGGATCTTTTGTCGAGTTCGGGAGACCCGAAATCCGTGGAGGACCTCAAAGATGCACCCTGGGTCTGCCTTCCCTGGCAGACACGTTTCGATGTCAACGACGCAAGAGGCCGAAAGCGTTCCTTTTCGGTTGGCCGGAGTGTTGCCGTTTCCAATTCAGACATGCTGACAGCCGGTGCGGTCGAAGGACTCGGTCTTGCGATCAAATCCCGCATGGCCGTCAAGGACGAACTCGACAAGGGTATCCTGGTCGAAATTCTGCCCGGATGCCTTCATTCTCCCGAAGCACCTGTCTGGTTTGTCTTTGCGCCGGAAAGCCGGACGGGGCGCAAGACGAAAGCGTTTCGGGATGTGGCAAGGCGTTCATTCCGGCGTTGAAATCGAACGCGGCCAGCTTTTCATTTTCAGGAAGACGGGCTAAACCCCGGCATTATGAGCAAAAACGCAAAAATCAGGGACGAGGCCAGGACGGTGACTGCCCGGCCGCCTGCAGTGATCCTGTGCGAGCCGCAGCTGGGTGAAAACATCGGAACCGCAGCGCGGGCAATGGCAAATTTCGGTCTGGTCGACCTTCGGATTGTCAACCCGCGCGACGGCTGGCCGAGTGAAAAGGCGCGTGCTGCGGCAAGCCGGGCAGACCATGTGATCGACAAGGTGCAGGTGTTTGACAGCGTTGAGGCGGCGATCGCGGACCTGCAGTTCGTCTTTGCAACGACCGCGCGGTCTCGCGAAGTGCCGAAACCCGTTCGCGGCCCTGACGAATCTGCAAGGAAATCGGTTGAGTTCGGAGAAAAGGGTCACGCTACAGGCTATCTCTTCGGACGCGAGCGTTGGGGTCTCAACAATGAGGAAGTTGCGCTGGCCGACGAGATTGTCACACTGCCCGTTGACCCCGATTTCGCGTCTCTGAACATTGCCCAGGCTGTGCTGGTGTGCGCCTACGAATGGCGCAAGACGGCAACGTCCGGTGCGTTGCCTTTCATCCTGTCGGAGGATGAACATCCGCCGGCGAAAAAAGACGATCTCCTGAGGTTTTTCGAACATCTGGAAGGTGCGCTCGACGAAGCGACATTTTTTCGTCCACCGGAGCGGCGCCCGCATATGGTTCGCACGCTTCGAAACATTTTCCAGAAGGCGGAGCTGACGGAACAGGAGGTCCGGGCGTTGCGAGGTGTTGTCGCGTCCCTGGAAAAACGGCAAACCCGGGTGCGCAAGGAGCGCAGCACTGACGGCGGCGAAGAGTAGGAGAAGGCATTTGGGCTCGAACGGTCCGGTTCTGATTTTCGATTCCGGCCTTGGCGGGCTCACGGTGCTGCGCGAAGCACGCTACCTGCTTCCCTACGAAACCCTGCTTTATGTCGCCGATGACGCGGCTTTTCCGATCGGCCGCTGGCCGGAAGCGGACCTCAGGGACCGCATGCTGTCGCTTTTCGGTGAGCTTATCGCCATCCACCGGCCCAAGGCGATCGTCATTGCCTGCAATACGGCCTTTACGCTGGCAGGTGATGCGCTTCGCAAAGCCTACCCGGATGTGCCCTTTGTCGGCACAGTGCCTGCGATCAAGCCGGCGGCAGAACGAACGTCTTCAGGTCTCATTTCGGTGCTGGCAACACCTGGAACCGTGCGCAGGACGTATACCAGGAGCCTGATCGACAGCTTTGCCAAGCAATGCCACGTGCGTCTTGTCGGTTCGGATAACCTTGCGGAACTTTCTGAACGCCATTTGCGCGGCGAGACTGTTTGCAACGAGGAGCTGCTCACCGAGATTTCGGGTTGTTTCCTGGAACGCGACGGGCGGCGGACCGACATTGTCGTGCTGGCCTGCACGCATTATCCGTTTCTGGCAAACCGTTTCCGCAGGATCGCGCCCTGGCCGGTCGACTGGCTTGATCCCGCAGAAGCAATCGCGCGTCAGCTTGTTCGTGTGCTTGGAGCAAAGGCTGCAAGCAGCCCGTCGAGTGATCCGGATCGCGCTCTGTTCACATCAAATCCCGATGATCCGGGGCTTTCGCGGTTGCTGGCAGGTTTCGGCCTGATGCTCAGCGCGGCAAACGGAGCTTAGGCGGCCAGTTTTTTGACGACTATTCCGTCGTCGGCCCGCTTTGCTTCCAGTTTCAATTCGCTGATCTCGTCGTTCAGCGTGTCGGGGTGAATGACCATGCCTCTTGGCAGGCTCAGGATCGAAATAGAGCATTGCAACAGTGGAAACTGGCGGGTCGTTCCGAAGCGGTCCTGCGCCTCGATGTAACCCAGTTCCCTGTGCCCCGTTTCGTAAAAGCTCTCCACATCGACACGAAAGGCACGTTTGAGGGCGAGCATGCGGGTGGCCACATCCGTCTGGTCGGTGTTTTGAAATCCGGCGAAGAAATCGTCGCCACCGATATGCCCGTGAAATGTTCCGGACCCGGAGACATGGCGCTGCAGCAATTCACTGAACAGGATAATCGCCCGGTCCCCCTGGCGATAGCCGTAGGTATCGTTGAACGGCTTGAAGTTGTCGAAGTCCAGGTAACACAGATGACGGTCGTGTGTGCCTTTCCGGGCGGTTTCCGAAATATAACGCGAGATTGCGCCGTTGCCCGGCATACGGGTCAGCGGGTTCTGGTCCTGGGCTTCCTGAAGGCGTTTTTCGTGAATGATCTTCAGCAGAGACGTGGCTGAAAGGAAACCGGCGTAGCGGAAATTCTCCGTGATGATGATGCCATCGGAGTTGATCGAGGAGGCAAAGGTTACCAGTAGCATGTCGGCGTTGGAATCTATGTCGGCGATCGGGCAGGCGCGTACGAATGAGCGCAGGGGGAAATCGAGTGCGATCCGCGTATCGGTGTCGTCATCCTTGCCACCGGCATAAAGATACGCCTTCAGATCGCGTTCGTGGATCAGGCCGCGCGGTTCCTGGTTTTCGTCCAGGACGGGAATGACGTTTCCTTCCTGGTTGTGAACGACCATGTCGAGCAGTTCGGTCATGGTTGCGCCGAACCCGATGGTGGGGAGCTGCAGCAATTCGTTCCGAATCCTGTCCTGTTCCGCGCGCCGTTTGTGTCCGGCGCCCGGCTCCCGGACATGATCGTAGAACAGCTTTGCCGACGCCGCCTTGTGAAAGGGCCGGGCAACGAAGGAGCCCTGGACCAGGTCACAGCCAATATTCCTGCAGGCCTTGAATTCCCGCTCGGTCTCCACCCCTGAAGCAATCACGCGTGCACCAAGAACATGCGCAAGATTGGCAACGGTTGTGACGAACAGGTTCCGGCGCGGATCGCTGTCGACGCCGTTCAGGAAAAACCGGCCGATCTTGACGTAGTCCGGAGAGACGTCGTGCAACAGGCGCAGCTCCGACGATCCTCGTCCGAAATTGTCCAATGCGACGAGAAAACCCATCTGGCGCAGATCGCTGATGGCGTGCTGCGTTGCGTCGGCGATGGAGTGCTGATGGCGTTCGGAAAATTCGATGCAGACCTGGTTGTTCTGCAAACCGGCCGCTGCAACGAGCTCTGTCAGGTGCATGCGTGGATCCGCCTGCAGTCCGAGATCGCGTCCGTCAATTCTGAAAAAAAGCTTGGTGCCCTGTGCCGTGCGGAGCTTCCCGAAACGGCTCAGAGCCTTTGCGAACAGACTTGCTTCGAGATCGGGAAGGAATCCTTCCTCATATGCATCATCAAGCAGTTCATCAATCGTGGGTGCGTCTTCACAGTCGCCATTATCAAGCTGTGCTTCATAACCATAGACGACGCCTGTACCAATGTCGGTAATCGGCTGAAGCGCATAATCCAGACCTTCAAGAATGGCGTCGCGAGACCGCGGAAACGGTTTCACACTGTCCTTGCCAGTCTCTGGTTCTGAATTGCGTTGTGATGACATGCTTGATCCTTAGTCCAAGTCGGGCTTCCATTTTGATGCTGAATGGATGGGAATAATGCTCACTATGGCCACTGGTATTATTATCCATAGTTGTGGCGCGGATTGCATAGTGAAAAGCTGCAATTAACATTCTCTAAATGTATGCATTGTTTTTCCGCAAATGTGAATTTTTGAAGCAATTCGTGTAGTGAGTCCGCCAAATCTCGTGCAAATTTGGCGAATTTCAGCCAATTCTTACGTGTTTTCACTTAGGCTACGGGGCTGGTGCCGAGCAAAACGCAGCAGCCCGAATCGCAACTGCCACACACGCGGAGTTGCCGGAAACCCGTTTCTGATAAGATCCGTCACGAGTTGTCCGGCACCTGGTTGTGTCGTCCGGTTGCCTGAAATGGCTGGTTTCTATTGCTGACGCCGGCGCAAAAGGAGATGCCGGCGTTGACATTCTGAAGTGCACGCTGTATCTCCGCGCGATCCGGCAGGCTCAGGCCTTCCGGGTCTACGCACCCGTGGGTATTCAGCCGGCGCCGTCTAGCTGGGTCCCTGTCGATCCGAGCAGGAGCTTAATCACTTCTGCAACGATAAAGGAGGGCGCGTTTCCTTTTAGAACAACAACGCGAATTCAAAGGAAACCGCGATGTCAAAGCGCCACAGCGTTAAGTACAAAATCGACCGCCGGATGGGCGAAAATATCTGGGGTCGTCCGAAGAGCCCGGCCAACAAGCGTGAATACGGCCCGGGCCAGCATGGCCAGCGCCGCAAGGGTAAACTGTCCGACTTCGGTGTTCAGCTCCGCGCCAAGCAGAAGCTGAAGGGTTATTACGGCAACATCTCCGAAAAGCAGTTCCGCAAGGTTTATTCCGAAGCATCGCGCCTGAAAGGTGATACTTCCGAAAACCTGATCGGCCTGCTGGAGCGTCGCCTCGACGCGGTTATCTACCGTGCCAAGTTCGTTCCGACCGTGTTTGCGGCCCGTCAGTTCATCAACCACGGCCACATCAAGGTCAACGGCAAGCGCGTGAACATCCCGAGCTACCAGTTGCGCCCGGGCGATGTCATCGAAGTTCGCGAAAAGTCCAAGCAGCTCGGACTGGTGCTGGAAGCTATCCAGTCAGCAGAACGTGACGTGCCGGACTATGTCGACGCCGATCATTCCAAAATGTCCGCGACCTACAACCGTATCCCGGGTTTTTCCGATGTGCCCTATCCGGTACAGATGGAACCGAACCTGGTTGTCGAGTTCTATTCGCGCTAATCAGCGTCGAATATTGTTCAAGGAAGGCCCGCCATTCGGCGGGCCTTTTCTTTGGTGATTGACGAGCATCCTTTCTCCTTCATCGCCGTTCCAGGCAAACGATCGTGTCTGTTACTGTGCCCTTCTGACCTTCAGGGCCTGTTGCGATGCGGTCTTCATTGCCGACGAAAATCTCCTTCCAACCGGACATATTCAGGCCAAGTGTCTTCAGGCACTGGTGCGGGTTGGGGAAGGGCGCGGTTGATTTGTCCCATGACCATGATGGTCGCGAGCCGTGAGTGGCAGCGATGAAAAGACCGCCGGAATTCAAGCAAAGTGCCGCGTGTTTCAGAACCCGTTCTCGTGGAAAGTCGAATGGCGCCTGCAGAAACATTGCCGAAACGAGATCATACCTGTTTTCCGGGAAAGAAACTGCAAGATCATGACGCTGTAGTTCGATCCGGTCACCAACCTGCTGAGAATTCGCGTTCGTCCGTGCGTAAGACAATACGGTTTCCGAAATATCAACCGCAATGACCTTCCAGCCACGTTTTGCCAGCCATACAGCGTCGTCTCCCCTGGCGCAGCCGAGATCGAGGGCGGTACCCGGGTGTCGATCCACGGCAAATCTGGCCAGCGCCGCAGACGGATTTCCCTTCGTATCGGCGGATGACCTCTTGTAGAGGTCTTCCCAGAAGTCCTGGGGGGTTTGATGGTTTTGCGGCTTCATCATGTATTGTCTTCCTTAATGCAGAGACAGGTGGCGGCAAGCAACAGGTAGATGCCGATCGGGAACAGGAGGGCGTTTTGTGCGGCGTGGACATAGTCTGCCGGATCCTGGGCCTGCTCGAGACCCGCAAAGAAGATCTGCCCGACGGCGCCGATGCCGATTGCGATGCCCACTTGCTGAAACGCCTGCAAAACACCGGATCCTGCGCCTGCATCAGATGGGGAGACACGGGACAGTGTACTTTGGAACATCGCGGCAATGGCCGTGCCCGTTCCCAGTCCGACGGTCAACATGGGCAATAAAAGATCAACGGCTGTGATCGACATCGAATTGGTGCCCAGAACGGTTCTTGCCATCATCATGCCTGCGAGCAACACGAAGGTGCCGAAGGCGATGCGGGCCCCAAGCCATCTTTGACCTAACCGGCTGGTGAGTGTGGAGGCGACCATAACGCCAACCGGGTGGGGTGCCGTCGCCAGTCCGGATTGGAGTGCCGAAAGTCCGACCCCGGACTGCAGAAATATCGCAAGCATGAAGTGAACTCCGGCTATGCCGGAGAAAAAGATGGTGACAATGACAAGACTGCGCACAAAAAACCGGTCCTTCATGAGGTTTGCCGGCAATATTTGCGGAAGCCCACAGCGGGTACGATGCAATTGCAGTTGGATGAAAATCAGTGCAAGAACGACCGACAAGCCTAGAAGGGCGAAACACCATCAGGGCCATCCAAATTGCCGCCCCTCGGTCAGGGGAAATGTGAGGGCAGCGACGGCAAGTGCGAACAGGAGTGATCCGCTCCAGTCCGGTTTGATGTAGCCGCAAGGTTCGATGTCAGGGACGAAACGCAACGCACCCGCGAGACACACGAGCCCCAAGGGAACGTTCATCAGAAAGATCGGTCGCCACTCCAATCCGGCTACATTGGCCGAGATCATTGTGCCGCCAATCAGGGGACCCGCAACCGCGCCGAGGGCACTGACCGTACCGTACAACCCGATGAGTTTTGCCTTTTCTTGTGGCGCAAACATTACGTGCACAATTGCGAGAACTTGCGGGACCATCATCGAGGCGGTCAGGCCCTGGAGGGCCCGGGCGGCAATTAGCAATTCGATATCAGGTGCAAGGCCGCAGGCAAGCGAACTTACCAAAAACCCTGCAACGCCGAAGTTGAAAATTCGCTTGCGGCCAAAGGAATCTCCGAACCGGCCGAAGGGTAACAGGCCTGATGCAAACATAAGTATGTAGGCGATCAATACCCATTCCAGTTGAGACGTTGTGGCATCAAACTCGTTTCGGATTGAGGGCAGGGCGAGGTTTACAATAGTTACGTCCAGTATGTTCATGAAAGCTCCCAGAAACAGGGAAGCGACCGCGAGCCGAGGCTGCGCGCCATGTCCGGGATTTGCGAGAACAAGTGACATCGGGAACTCCAAAAACGGGAATGGGAGTCATTTCATGTAACTTGGTAAGTTTCATGAAATGAAATGTCAATATCTTGTAACTTTGTTTGTTGCAAATTGTAGTGTCGTGTATGCTGATCAAAAGGAGAAACCGTTGCCGACCGACAGCCGCCTGCCAAGAGTGCTTCATGTCCTTCTGCACCTTGACCAGACCGAAGACCCAGTGACCTCCGATCAGATCGGACAGATGCTCATGACCAATCCAGCACTGGTCCGGCGGGTCATGGGAGGGCTCAGAAAGGCCGGTCTCGTTTCATCAAGCAAGGGACATGGTGGCGGCTGGTATCTGGTCAGGTCGCTCACGGAGATATCCCTGGCGGATGTTTACGCAGCTCTCGGTTCACCGCAGCTTTTCGCGGTCGGGCCGTCGTCCGACAATCCGTCATGTCTGCTGGAACGGGCGGCCAACAAGGCAACCGGCAATGCGCTCGAGGCAGCAAAGCTGGTCTTCAATACCGAGCTTGAGAAGATGACGGTTGCCGAGCTCGTCCGACCGCATGCGCAGACCATTAAGGCTCATCAGCGGCAGCGAAATCCTTCAACAGAGTGAGATCAAGAGTACTCAGGCACGTGCGCATTTCCGCATTGCAAAGGATCTGCAGCCGGAATGAAAAGTTGCAAAAAAGATAGTTACACGTATTTTTGTAAGCGAATGCTGCGCCATTTCAGGTCAGACGACTATCCGACTTTCTTGCACCTGGTCATTTTTTGCAACTAGCGAACTGTTTTTCTCTCTCCACCCGGTTCATCAATCAGGACAGAAGAGGCGCCGCGTTCTCCGGCTTTCTTTTGCTGAATTTCGCCAGTGAACAGGTGCTGGAATTCAAGAACCGTATAGGGGCGTTGCCAGAGCCATTCGCGGTTTTCGACAGCATTGACGTCTGTGTCCGGTGGTGTGTCTTCGGTATAGGCAAGGAAATAGAGGCAAAATCCAAGATCGGCCAGGTCCTGCCGGGACAGATACCTCATGCCGAGAGTGTCGTGGCAGTTCATGAGCTCCGTCTCGATGTCATCAGTCCGCAGAGTGATCAGTCCAATGCGGGCCCCTCCGCCGAGGGGAAGTTCCACATTGCCTTGTTTCGTCTTTGGTTTTCCGTGAAAGGTGTGCTGGATCAGCTCGATGACATGACCCTCAGGATCGGCGAGATGGCTCATATAGGCGATGTCGCGAAACTGCGCTGGTTCAGTGACGTCGATACCGGCGCTGCGCAGCTGGGCAAATGCAACGTCAAGGTCCGGCAGCGTGATGGCAATCTTCCAATAGCGGTCGTTCCGGTCCGGTTGATAGGGAGTGGACTGGTCGCGGCGCACCAATTCCAGTCGAGCGTCTTCGCCTGCGTATCCAAGTGAGACAGCTCCTCCGGCATTCGCGAGCAAGTTCATGCCGAGGACATCACAATAGAACCGGGAAAGACCTGATGGGTCGGAAACATTGAGGGACAGGGCAGATATCCGGGGCAGGGGCATAGGATCATGTTTTCCTGGAATATGATGACGCGGTGTCTCAGTCAGAGTTACAATCGCCACACACAGACGCTTTGCTCTGATAGCCGACAATGTTTCCACGGCTATCAAGTGAAAAGTCGCAGCAATTCTGAAACAATGCCAAAAGCTTGGCACGGCTGCTTTGAACGCGGGACTTGAGAGTGGAATAGCTGATCCCGAGCCGTTCGGCGGTGTCCTTCTGGGAAACGCCTTCCAGTTCGATCTTGCGCAGCAGCTGTCCCGCCTCTTTGGGCAGCGCGTCGATGAAGGGCGCCACACAATCTTCAAGAATGTGCCGTTCGTCATCCTCCATGGCTTCGTACCAGAGGTCTACAGTCGGCAATGATCGATCGTTCTTCTTCATGCGATAAAAATCGATGATGGCGTTGTTGGCGATCTGGAACAGCCAGGATTTCAGGCTGCTTCCGTCCTTGAGTGTGCCCAGGCTGCCGTGGGTCTTGAGAAGGATCTCCTGGAGCACTTCTTCCGCATCAGAGGGATTTGAAATCCTAGAGTGAAGAAATGCGGAAATTACTGAACGATAATCGGTCCACACGGCATTGAAATCCGGGGAGGATTCCGGGTCAGCGCGGTCCGTGACTGCCGTCATGATCATCTCCGAAGTCAAATTTTAATTTTGTTTTCCAATGTGTTGTAAGTTTTTTGCCTGGCAGCTTCGTCTTTTTCCCACTCTCAACGTCTAACAGGTCGAACACCTCAAGAAAAGGATCGACACCATGATCAAGATTGTCAGTTTCAAAATCTGTCCCTTTGTGCAGCGGGTCACTGCCATGCTCGAAGCGAAAGAAATGCCTTACGAGATTGAATATATAGATCTCAAAAACAAACCGGACTGGTTCCTGGAAATTTCGCCGGTCGGGCAGGTCCCGCTCCTGATTACGGAGGAGGGGATACCCCTTTTTGAATCCGATGCAATCGTAGAATATATCGACGAAATCTCCGAAGCGCTGCAGGATGGCCTTTCCCCGGAAACGCGGGCGATCCACCGGGCGTGGAGTTATCAGGCTTCCAAGCACTATCTGGTCCAGTGCAGCACAATGCAGAGCGCCGACCGGAATGTGTTGAATGACCGGATTTCGAAACTCGACAAATCATTCGATCGTGCGGAAAAGCGGTTAAGCGACGGCCCTTATTTCGCCGGCGACACTGTGGGAAATGCCGATCTGGCCTGGCTGCCGTTGCTGCACCGTTCGGCAATCGTGGAAAAGGCCAGCGGTTACGACATGCTGGAAGGTTTTCCGAAGGTCAAGGCCTGGCAAACAGCGCTGCTGAAGACTGGCATCGCAGAAAAGTCCGTTCCTGAGGATTTCGTCGAAAGGTTTTCCGATTTCTACCTCTCGGAGCGAACCTGGCTCGGACGGGGAGCGAATGAAGACGAGGAAGATGCAGACGCTTCAAATTCGAAGAGCGGTGGCTGCTGCGGCTGACGCGGACGGACGAAGCCCGACCGATAGAGATCGGTCGGGTTGCTGTCGCAACAGCAGGTCAGATGTCGTTTCGCGGGATGCGAAGCAGTTGGCCGGGGAAGATCACGTTCGGATCACTCAGGATATGCCGGTTGGCCTCGAAAATCGGCTGATAGTCTGAGTTGCCGTATTGTTGTTGCGCAATCTGGCTCAAAGTATCGCCGGACTTGACCGTGTAGGGCTGCCAGCCACCGTAACCTGACAGGATCCGGGGACCAAAGAGAACCGGGATCACGACGGATGGACCGTTCTCGTTGCCTGAATCGTCTGCCAGTGTCAGGAATAGCCGATTCAGCTGGAATGTGTTGGTTTCCGGAATATCTATTGAGGCCTGAAATTGCTTCAATCCAAGGGATCCGACATTTGTAAAGGAAGCGTATTCATCGTGACCTTCAGAAACGCGAATGCTCAATGTTCCTTCGAATGCTGCAGCGTTTCCGGCCATCATGATTGTCGACCCGACCAGATCGAAAGGCTGGGGCTGCTGTATGTCCAGTGTAACCGTCATTGCGAACGTCCTCTTGTGCGCGACCGACCTCGGATATGAGTTCGAGGTGGACTATCTAAAGACCGCATTGTCCTGACTGGATAAAAAATGTTGCAACTTATTATGCAATCTGTCGTTGTTTAATTCGAATTTGAATTTCTATTACACCATCTAGTTATTCCTATTATTGACGTTTTGGCTATCGTTTTATAAAGTTTAGATGATTAAACTAATATTCCTCTGCGTCATCTTCCGGTTGTTGTTTAGGTTGAATTTGATTTTTTTGCCATTTTTCTGCCTTGTTGATCGAACTTCCGCCACAAAGTTGACGCCGACTTGAGCGCTTGTCGTTCGTTGATTTCAGAAAGTTTCTTCATTGACTGAAGTCGTTGTCCTCATGTCTGCCCTGCTTTTTTCCGACTTGCAAAAAAGCGATCCGTCAGAAAGCACGGGCTCGGTGCTGGCAGCAAAAAGCCGGGATTTTAACGCGCGTTCCAATATTGATCTGGCAACGCCCAATTCCGATGCGAGCGGCAGTTTTTTTGTGACGTTCATTTTAGACGAGCGGGCCGGTGAATTTGCTGAGAGTGTTAAGTCAATCGATGGAGTTTTATCCGTTGATGTGAAGCCGGAACTCGGGCTTCCATAATATTACCGGTCGGCGCGTCTCCTATTCAGGAGGAAAGCCAATGGCCCGGAAGACCAGGAAAGTAACTGCACCACAATCACGTCAGCCGGAACTCATCGCTGTCGCGAAATCCGATGTGGGTTTGCGCATGGCAGGCGTTGCGATGCGCTCGCTTGCCGGGGCAAAAACCACAAAGGCTGAAAAAGCCCTGAAGAAGCACAATTGCATCGCTACACCTCTGTTCGGCCCTTCGGAAGAAAGGGTGGAAGCAGCAGTAGCCGCTCAGGCTCCCTTTGCGATGGCTCCTCTGGAAAACCTCTCCGGTTTTTACAAGCTGTCGGCGCCGGACGCAGATATTGAAGATCTTCAAAAGGAGCTTCTGGACAACGATCTTTTTGACGGTGTGTTCGTGAAACCCCCGGTCGAGTTGCCGGAAGAGGCTGTCGATGTTGCCTCGCTGAATGAGATGGTGGCGGTGCCGGATGTTCCACCACCTGCAACACCGGACTTCGTCGCAAGGCAGATCTATCTGGATCCCGCACCTGCGGGTATCGATGCGCGCTGGGCCTGGAATCAGGCTGGCGGACGTGGAACCGGCATTCACATTACGGATATCGAAGGCGCCTGGCGCTTCAGCCATGAGGACCTGATCGAACGGCAGGGCGGGGTTGTTGGCGGTGTGGAATTCAACGACGTTGGCTGGCGTAACCACGGGACGGCAGTTCTGGGCGAATACGGAGGTGACGTCAATCCCTTCGGCGTGACAGGCATTTCACCGGAGGCGATCTGTACGGCGGTGTCGCACAGAACACTGGGATCGGCGGGTGCGATCAATCATGCTGCTGCCCGGTTGAACGCCGGGGATATCCTGCTTCTGGAAATGCACAGGCCGGGACCACGGCACAATTTCCGGCTGAGGCCTGATCAGCGAGGTTACATCGCGGTCGAGTGGTGGCCGGATGATTTCGCTGCCATTTTGAATGCCTCCAGGCGTGGCATCATCATTGTGGAAGCGGCCGGGAACGGGGCCGAAGATCTTGACGACGCGCTTTATGAAACGCCCGGCTTCGGTTTTCCGGCAGCATGGACCAATCCTTTCCGGCGGGCCAATCGTGATTCGGGAGCGATTGTGGTAGGAGCCGGTGCACCTCCTCCCGGCACACACGGGCGCAACCACGGTCCTGACAGATCCAGGCTAGGCTTTTCCAACTACGGGTCGATCGTCGATGCCCAGGGGTGGGGGCGCGAAGTCACGACGTGCGGCTACGGCGACCTGCAGGGAGGTGGTGACGAGGACCTGTGGTACACGGACACCTTTTCAGGAACCTCGAGCGCATCACCGATCGTGACCGGCGCCCTTGCTTGTCTTCAAGGCATGGCGCGCGCCCGCAACCTGCCTGTCTTCACACCGGATGAGTTGCGCAACGCGCTCAGAACGACCGGTTCTCCTCAGCAGGATGCTCCGGGTCGTCCGGCAACACAGCGCATCGGGAATCGGCCGGACTTACCGGCTTTGTCAGGGGCATTGTTCGGAGTGGGCGGCAACAGGCGGTCTGTTGCCTTCCGGCGCGAAGTGGAACGGTGGCGGCCGCTCGAAGTCAGGGCACTCATTGATATCAGTCCTGAGCTGGTCGCCTCTCATTCGACATTTACCTTGCAGCAGGCCCTGGTATCGGCGCAGCCGGTAAGGTCCGATGCGGACGGGATCTTGTCGAAAATGGCGATCATGTTCCGCATCTCGTCGCTTGCCGGTCAGGCAATCGAGATTGCCGGCCCGGTTGGCGGCTCACGATATCGCTGGTGGGGCAGCATCGCGGCGGACGGACTTGGCCAGCTTTACGTCGATGAAGGCTATTCCTCAACCGGCAGCGACAATTTCGATCTGATTGCGGAAATCAGGGGAGTCGATACGCGGTTCGCATTTGACACGGTCGCACAACGATATCGCGCGGTCTGAGCAAAGGGAGCGGCGCGAGGTGACCTGTCAAGCCAGAAACTCGCGCCGCGCCTGTGCAAGATACGGTTCAAGCCGCAAGCCGCAATGCATTTTTTTTGCTCGCCCCCTCTCATTGGAACTTCGCTCTGGGCTGGTGAAAAAGGCTCGGAACTGATTGTGAATTGTCATCCCGGTTTGGCGGAGCCTGGACGGGATCGGCGAAACACAAGCGCTATAGATCAAGTGGAAACATCAGTGTTTGCTGGTTCCAGGATCTCCCAATGGTCGTCCGGGATGACCAACGGTGAACAATTGCTTCTTTTGCGACCCTGACGAGTGAAGATGTCACGAGTCTTGCTGGAGCAGCAAAGTTCAAGAAATTCAGCGTTTGCGATGTTCCTACCGATTTCCGGATTCTTGCGTGCGGAAAGGCAGTAAATTTGGTCGTGTAAAAGGGGAAGGCGTGGGGGTGTAGATTTCAGCAAATACCGGACGCCTGAAACTGTCAGGTCTTTTCAATTCCGGCCCGTTCAGCTGCAGGCAATCACCAGCACCTCTCGAACCCGGACCCGCCGAGTGAACGACATTGCCGACAGTACCGATAGGGATGTTCCGGCGCTCCCGCGCAATGTATTCTCCAGCGTCGAGTTCAGGAAACTGCTTGGTCGATTGTTGTGCCAGGCGCATGAGGCAATTGAAGATTTCGGCATGCTGCCGGAAAGTGCGACACACGAAATCAGGCACAAATAGCTGGTGTGTTTGTCGGGCGGCAAAGACAGCAACACGCTGCAGGCTGAGTTGACCGACGGGGATTGACGTGGCCCCTTGCCGATCAGCCGGAACCGCATCTGAAATCTGTATCCGGATCGCGATTTAAGGTTCGCGCTTGTCGAAAAAGCCACGGATCTTCGTGCTCAACGAAGTTCAGGGACAGGAAACTCCAGTGGTGATCCCAGCCCCTTCCATCAATGTGAAGCAACAGATAAGGGCGCTTGATCTGTTCGTGCCGATTTCCGAAAAGCAGATCATATTGCAATCAATAAAACGAGCGCACCTATGTAAGCTGGCAATATCATAAGGTGCATGGTTGGATGTGTGGTTGGTTTAATTGTGTCGCTGCGGGCAACTTCGTGTGATTTTGGTATTGCCCCGGTTTCCGCAGGTGGCCGTGCTAAACATCCGAATTTGTTTGATCGGTGGATGTACGGTGCGTTCCCGGTGCGGCGGCAGACCTTTTCAAACCCTTTAGGTTCCTTTAAACCCTCGCGTCGATGCGAAGACAATTTGAACTGGGTTAATTGTGTGAACGATATCGCCGACAGCACCGATACGGACGTACCGACTCTCCTGCGCAATGCGCCTTCCAGCGTCGAATTCAAGAAGCTGCGCAAGCGTCTTTTGCGGCAATCTCGCGAGGCGATTGGCGACTACGGCATGATGCCCGGTGATGCGTCGCCTGAAAGCAGGCCGAAATGGCTGGTCTGTCTGTCCGGAGGCAAGGACAGCTACACACTTCTGTCGGTCCTGATCGAGCTGAAATGGCGCGGGCTTCTGCCGGTTGAACTGATCGCCTGCAATCTGGACCAGGCACAACCGGGTTTTCCGACCGACATTCTGCCGAAATTCTTCGAAGACAACGGCATCGAGCACATCATTGTGCGCGAGGACACCTATTCCATCGTCACCGACAAGATCCCGGAGCACCGGACCTATTGTTCGCTATGTTCTCGGTTGCGCCGGGGAATTCTCTACCGGATTGCCCGGGAGCAGGGCTGCGAGGCGATCGTGCTCGGCCATCACCGGGAAGACATTCTGGAAACCTTCTTCATGAACCTCTTCCACGGCGGCCGTCTGGCGTCGATGCCGCCGAAGCTGATCAATGACGAAGGCGATCTTCTGGTGCTGCGTCCGCTGGCCTATTGCGCCGAGAGTGACATCGCCCGCTTTGCCAGTGGTATGCAGTTTCCGATCATTCCCTGCAATCTCTGCGGTTCCCAGGACGGGCTGCAGCGTGAGGAGGTCAAGCGCATGCTCCAGGGCTGGGAAAAGGCTTCGCCCGGACGTCTCGGCGTCATGGCGCGTGCTCTCGGCCATACGAGACCTTCTCATCTCATGGACAGGTCACTTTACGACTTCGCCAAGCTGCGGCCTTCGGAAAGCGCGGCAGAAGACCCTGGCGGGGAGGCAGAGGAGCCCTGCGGCGCTAGCCTTGCGATGACGGCGAAGCTGTTCGCGGCGGAATGAGACTGGTTCGCCTTCAAAACGCTATTCGGGGGTTGCAAACAGCTGTCTCAGCCACACCTCAACCGTCTGTGCCGCCGGTTTCTGAGGCCCCGAAGCTTCCCGGTGCAGAAGAAAGTGTGTCTGGGTGGATGGAATTTTCGTCTCAAACGGGATGGTCAGGCGTCCATTTGAGACCAGCCTCGAGGCAACACGCTCAAGCAGCAAGGCAACGCCACCTTGCGAGGATGCCCATTCCACTGCCGCGAGGGAAGTGTCAACAGTGATGCTGGTGGACAGGCGTGGTGTATCGAGACCGAGCGCTTCAAAATACCTTGCCCAATGGTCGTCAAAACCGAGCGTGTGAATACGGGCAACGTCAGTCAGGTCTTTCGGCTTCTTGAGTTTCTTCGCGAGAGCGGGATGGCACACCGGCACAATGAACTCCGATCCGAGAGATTCGGCGCGAGCGCCAGGCCAGTTGCCCGACCCAAGCCGGATTTCGATATCGATCCCTGTTTCCAAAACCGTGTCGGCCCAGATAGCGGAGAGCAGCCTGACATTGACCCCCGGATGCTCCCGCTGAAAATCGGCGAGGGCAGGACCAATGATCAACGTCCCTTCGGAGATCGGTGCGCGGATTGTGACCGATCCTGAGCTGCGGTTGCCGAACAGTCCCTCCGTCGAGACAGCCAGGTCCTGGAGCGCCTTTCTGACGGCGGGCAGATAGGCACGCCCGCTTGCTGTCAGATCCACCTTGCGCGTGGTTCGTTCAAAGAGCTGATGGCCAAGTTGTTGTTCGAGTGCGCTGATGTGATTGCTGACGGCTGCCTGGGTCAGTCCGAGCTCGTTGCCGGCAGCGGTGAAGCTGCCCAATCGGCTGGAGGCTTCGAAGCTTCTGAGCCAGAGCAGGTTGGGTAGAGCTTGCATTGCTCCAATTAATAAAAAAAACTACGTAATGTCCACTAATTATATCGTTTCTCTTCTCTTTCAGTGAGGCGCAAGGTGATGTGAGTGAAACAATTCGCGTCTCGGGAGGAGCTTGCGATGCATATCGGATTCATCGGTCTTGGAAATGTCGGCGGAAAACTGGCGGGCAGCATCCTGCGCAACGGCTACGACCTGACAGTTCTGGATCTCGATCCGGGTTTGATGGACCAATTCGTGGCCTCAGGTGCCAATCGTGGCCAGAGCCCGAGGCAATTGACGCAGGTCTGTGACATCGTCATAACCTGCCTGCCCAGCCCGGCGGCCTGTTCGACCGTGGTCGAGGGACACGACGGGATCCTGGAAGGCATGGGTCCCGGCAAGATCTGGGCTGAAATGTCGACCACCGATTCAAACGAAACGCGGCGGCTGGCCGAGCTTGTCATCGCACGGGGCGGCGAGGCGATCGAATGCCCGGTATCGGGCGGTTGTCATCGCGCGGCAACCGGCAACATCTCCATTTTTGCCGGCTGCACCCGCGGCACGTTCGAAAAGGCCCTGCCACTGCTGACGGTTCTCGGGCGCCGCGTATTGCACACCGGGGAAATCGGCTCCGCTTCTGTCTTGAAAGTGGTGACCAACTATCTTGCGACAGCAAACCTGGTTTCGCTCGCCGAAGCGCTGGTTACCTGCAAGGCTGCGGGTATGGATCTCAACACTTCCTACGAGGCGATCCGCATTTCGTCGGGGAATTCCTTCGTCCATGAAACCGAAAGCCAGGTGATCCTCAACGGTTCGCGCGACATATCCTTCACGATGGATCTGGTCGCCAAGGACATCGGCCTGTTCCAGTCAATCGCCGAAGCGCATGACGTTCCGCTGGAACTATCGCCCTTGCTCAACAAGCTGTTTGCGGACGCCATCGGGCGTTACGGTCCGCGTGAGCTGTCTCCAAACATTATCCGAAGGCTTGAGGAAGCGACCGGTCTGCTTGTCCGTGCGCCCGGTTTCCCGCCGGAAATGTCTGACGACGAACCGGAAGAAGCCGGATATGAAGTCGTCCCGAAGCGCGATGACGACATCGTGTCGGGGATTCGGGAAGCGACAGGCCGATGATCGAAAAACGCAAATTCCATATCGGCGGACATTGGGTCGATCCGGTGGAAGCGCGGGACCACCAGGTGATCAATCCGGCGACGGAGGAACCTGTCGCAGTCATTTCTCTTGGAAGTGCCGCCGATGTGGACAGGGCAGTCGACGCGGCGACAGCTGCGTTTCGCTCGTGGTCGGAAACGTGTGTCGACGAGCGGGCCACGTTGCTTGAGCGGATTATCGAAATCTACGAACGCCGTTCGGATGAGATGGACGAAGCCATCCGGTTGGAAATGGGGGCGCCTGTCGATTTCGCAAGGGAACAGCAGACCCCCTCGGGAACCGGCCATCTGCAGGCGACACTTGAAGCATTGAAAACGCATGAATTCGAGCGTCCGAGTCCGCGCGGAGGAAGTCTGCTCCGGCACGAGCCTATCGGGGTTTGCGGTCTGATCACCCCATGGAACTGGCCGATCAACCAGGTTGCCGCAAAGGTCGCACCTGCGCTTGCCGCCGGATGCACCATGGTGCTGAAACCGAGCGAGATCGCTCCTCTTTCAGCGTTGCTCTTTGCCGAGATACTGCACAAGGCGGGATGCCCCGCGGGTGTTTTCAATCTGGTCAATGGTGATGGCCCGGGCGTCGGGGCGGCGATGTCCGCTCATCCGGGCATTGACATGATGTCCTTTACCGGGTCGACGCGGGCGGGTGTTGCAGTGACGCAGAACGCGGCTGCGACTGTCAAGCGAGTGGCGCTGGAACTTGGAGGCAAGTCACCCAACCTGCTCTTTGCCGATGCGGATCTTGAAACGGCGATCCGGTTTTCTCTGGAAAGCTGCTTTTCCAATTCCGGCCAATCCTGCGATGCACCGACCCGGTTGCTGGTCGAAAGGAGTGCTTATGAGGGCGCGGTTACGGCAGCGGAGCGGATTGCAGCGGAAACCACGGTCGGCGATCCGGCCGAGGAGGGAGATCATATCGGCCCGGTGATCAGCAACCTGCAATATGAGCGTATCCAGGGGCATATCGAACGAGGCATCGCCGACGGTGCGCGTCTTGTGGCCGGAGGACCCGGCAGGCCGGCGGGATTTGAAAAGGGTTACTTCGTCAAGCCGACGGTCTTTGCGGATGTCACCAACCAGATGTCCGTGGCTCGCAATGAAATCTTCGGACCAGTGCTGGTGATGATCCCGTTCGAAACGGAAGATGAGGCCATTGAAATGGCCAACGACACACCTTACGGCCTGGCTGCCTATATTCAGACCGGAAGTCCCGAGCGTGCCAAACGCGTCTCCCGGAAACTGCGCGCGGGCAGTGTTTACATCAACGGGGCAGCTCCGGACTGGGATGTTCCCTTCGGCGGATACAAGCAATCTGGCAATGGACGCGAATATGGCGAATTCGGCCTGGAGGACTTCCTCGAACTGAAGTCCATCACAGGATGAAATGAGTAACGAATGCGTTGCAGGAGATATGCTGCCAGAAATTTTAAAGCCGCGCTAACACAATAATTTTGCACGCAGACTGGACCTGCCGCTCATATCAGGTGAGGTTAGACCGAATGAATTCTGGGAGAACTTCATGCGGGATCTTCGCATCTGCTTCGTTGGCGACAGCTACATCAATGGAACAGGGGATGAACGCTGTCTTGGATGGACCGGCCGCCTGTGCGAGCGACGGTTTTCCTGGGACTACCGATTGTCCTTCTATGATCTCGGCATCCGCGGAGAAACGACGGCGGAGGTTCGCGCCCGCTGGAAAGCAGAATGTGAAGCCCGCTTTCCCGAGACTGCCGACAACCGGGTCGTCGTCCAGTTCGGCATAAACGATATTGGTGTTGTGACCGGGGAAGGCCGTCAGATCGAGGAAGATGAAACGGTGGAAGAAGCGGAAGCCTTCTTGAAGGAAGTTTCAGATCTCTATCCGGTCCTGTGGGTCGGTCTGCCTCCGGCAAACGAGGCTTGTTCGCCCATGAAACCGAGTGAGGGGCTGGAGATTTCGTTTTCGCAAGATGCCGCCACAGCACTGAACGAACGGTTCAAGACATGTGCCGAAAAACTGAATGTTCCCTATTTCGATCTTCAGGCGCCGCTGCTGGCCAATCGGGATTACATGAGCAGTCTGACCCGGGGCGACCGGATGCACTGCGACGGAACCGGGTATGCGATGATTGCCAATCTTGTCAATAACTGGGAGGCTTGGGACGGCTGGTTTTCCGAATAGGCCCTTCAACCGCCGAAAGCCTTTCGATCCGGCATCGATGTCAATCGGCTGGACAGTTGCCGTCCGTTTACCTATCTCTTCGCCATGACCGTGCGCGTACAACAGACCTCGAACGACTACGGGATCGTGGTGGAGCCACTGTCGGGCGAAGTGATCGCCTGGCGGGGCGACCAGATGATTGCACGCTCAACGAGAGCGCGTGTCATGTACGAGACCCGGCTCTCCCCTGTGGTCTATTTTCCAGTAGAAGACATTCTGGCCGAACTTGAACCGGCCCCGGCGCACAAAACCTTCTGCCCGTTCAAGGGGACGGCTTCTTATAGCCATGTTCGCCTTGGCGAAGACCTGTCGGAAAACGGCGCCTGGCATTATCCCAAGGCCTTGCCGGAAGGGCAGGCCGTTGATGGGTGCTTTGCTTTCATGCCGGGGGTCGCGACGCGGATCGAGCATCAGGGCGCCGCGATCGATGATCTTCCCGCCGGCAATATTTCCGGACCGGTCGTCGACTGGCTGCTTCGGGAAGCCTGGTTGGCAAAATCTCCCGAAGAGCTTTTGGCCGCTCTGGGGAGCAAGCTGGTTGAAGACGGCATTGCGGTCAGCCGGATGAGCATTCTCATCTGGTCCCTTCATCCGATGATTGCCGGACAGAACTGCCTCTGGCTCCGGGACGAGGACGAGGTAACCAGCCGCTACCCCTCTTATGAAATCCTGGAAAGCCCGATCTTCAAGGAAAGCCCATTCCAGCATGTTGCCGACGGACTGGGAGGTGTGCGGCAGAAACTCGATACCAATCCGGATGAGTTCAATTTCCCGATCATGGAAGATCTGAAGGAGCAGGGTGTCACCGACTATGTAGCGATGCCGCTGCCCTTTTCCGACGGACGCATTAACGTATTGACGCTGGCCTCCGATCACCCCAACGGGTTTACCACGGCCAATCTCGGCCTGATATTCGAATGCTCCGCGCTGATCAGCCGATTGTTTGAGGTTTTCGCGCTGACCTCCAACGCAACGACGCTGCTGGAGACCTATCTTGGCAAGCGCACCGGCGCACGTGTCCTGGGCGGCGAAATCCGTCGCGGTGACGGGGATGTCATCGATGCGGCGATCCTGTTTTGCGATCTGCGCCATTCAACGCGGCTGGAAACCGAACTCGGGCGGGACAGGTATGTCGCCGTGCTCAACCGCTTCTTTGAAACTTCGACCGATATCGTCAATGCTCACGATGGTGAAGTCCTGAAATTTATCGGTGATGCGGTGCTCGCCATATTCCCTGCCAGTGCAGGGCATGCGCAGGCCTGCAGTCAGGCGGTTGCGAGCGCGGAGGAAATTGTCGCTGCGCTGGCGGAGCCTGACCCGGAAATGGAGGACACGTCGCTCTCCTGCGCGATCGGCGTTGCTTACGGCGACGTGACCTACGGCAATGTCGGCTCTAAGGAGAGGCTGGATTTTACGGTGATCGGCAGTGCCGCCAACGTTGCCGCCCGTCTGGGCGACCACGGCAAGATCAACGGCAAATCAATTGTCGTCTCCGAAGAGGTGGCAAAGGTTACCGATTTTCCCGCGGAGAGCCTCGGCAGTTTAAGTCTGCGCAATGTATCGGAGCCGGTCGAAGCGTTCGCAATCACTCCGGAAACGACCGAGCGTCAATAAGCGCTGGCAAGACAGCAAGCCTAGCGAACAGTTTTTTCTCCCAGAAAACCACCCATGGGCTGATTTCGAACCAGAATCACCAGGCCGGACTTGCTCGGCTCAGCTCCGGTTTCGGCCACGCCGCCATAGTTGGCGCAAAGCTCTTCGGCACTCTTTCTCTGGGCTGGTGTGAACATGGTGATCGCCTGACAATCGACGCGGCGCAATTCGCTGTCGGTTCCGGGGCCGCCGGATACGACGATTCCAAAACCGGCCAGAGCCAGAGCGAAAGTAGAGGTGGTTGCAATAGCAAACTTGTTCATTGTCCCCGGTCCCATTTCCCGGCCCGTCTTCATGTCGGGCCCTGCGATATGGTCGGAGAATGGCGGAACGCACCTGTACTGACTCTGAAATCCGCATTCACCTGCTATTCATGTTAGGCGATTCGCAGTGAATTGCCGAGCCCGTGCCCCATTTCAGCCAGAATTGATTCGGCTTAGCGTTGGATAACCGCAAATTCTGGCCGATTTTGACATCGCGAGTATCTCGTTCGCTCGTGATCACGCGGAAACAGAGAGTGTCAAAGTCCGGGTGCCCAGGACCACGAGGCAGGGCGGGAACGAGGCATTTGATCTTCGGTTCGGGTCAAATCAGCCACAGCATTCAAATATCCCGTGCCTGTTTTCGACTGCTGTGCCGGCCACGCGTATCCCGGGCCTGGGGGCAGGACTTTGAAATCTGTTCCTTTGGAACACCTGTTTGGGATTGCTGCATGCCTGCTGTTGTGAAGATGTTCATCTGAAAACCGAAAAGGGGCGGAAAAACCGCCCCTTAACGTCAAAAGTTCAGAAATTGAGTCCGCGCGTCAGGCGGATTGCTGAGCGGTCTCGATACCCTTGTCGGTGAGCAGGCCCTGCAATTCCTTGTTCTGGAACATTTCGCGGATGATGTCACAGCCGCCGACAAACTCGCCCTTCACGTATAGCTGGGGAATGGTCGGCCAGTTGGTGAATTCCTTGATGCCATTGCGCAACTCGTCGTCTTCCAGGACGTTGATACCCTTATAGGGCGCGCCGACATAGTCGAGTATCTGGATTACCTGTCCGGAGAACCCGCATTGCGGAAAATTCGGTGTGCCCTTCATGAACAGCACCACGTCGTTGGTGTCGACTTCGTTCTTGATCCAGTCCTGGATGCTCATGGATTTCTGTCCTTGTGTTTCGCGGGCGCGAGTGAGTTGCGGCCGGTGCGATAAATCAGGTTTGCCACAGCCCTCCAGATGCGCAGTTCCATGACCAGCATGATCACCAAAACCGTGAAGAGAAGCCAAACCATCCAATTTCCTGTTTCTTTGACCGCATATGTGTTTCAAAGCGGCGGAAGTTCAAGAGGCCGTGCGATATGCGCGGCAATGTGACAATCGTGTCAGATCAGTCAGGGGCCTTTGTCTGCAGGGCAAGCGCGTGCAGGGCGCCACCCATGTTGCCCTTCAAGGCTTCATAAACCATCTGATGCTGCTGCACGCGGCTTTTGCCACGGAAGGATTCCGAGACGACATTCGCCGCATAGTGATCGCCGTCGCCAGCCAAATCCCGGATCTCCACCTGAGCGTCGGGCAGCGCCTCCTTGATCAGGGTCTCGATCTCGTTCGCGTTCATTGGCATTGTACGTCAGTCCTCATTTCAAGTTCCTCGAAGGCACCTGCCTCAGGCAACAGCCATATAACTCGGGAACCAATCTTCGTGTGCTTTGCGCAAGTTTGCAACGGATATGGTGAGAATGCCTTCAACATTCAAATCCTTGCCGCCCGTTTTGCCAATTTGTTGAACGTCGATTCCGGCATCCAGAACGTCTTCCATCACGGCATCGACCTTGTCCGGAGAAACGGTCAGAACATAGCGGCCCTGATCTTCGCCGAAGAGAGCTGCATGGGCCGGGCCGTCGATTGCGACATGCGCGCCGATATCGCCTGCCATTGCCATTTCAGCCAGGGCAACGCCCAGACCACCGGAGGATATGTCGTGGACACCGGTTAGCCGGGCTGCGCCGATCAACTGACGCACGATTGTTCCCCGGCGTTTTTCGGCAGCCAGATCAACCGGCGGCGGGGCACCTTCCTCGCGGCCGAGGATATCGACAAGATACTGGGACGCACCCAGATGTGTACCAGGACCGCCGATCAGCAAGATCGCATCACCTTCCTGTGCAAAGGCCGCGCCCGCGCGCACCGTCACATCCGGAAGCAACCCGACGCCGCCGATCGCAGGGGTCGGCAGGATCGCTTCGCCGTGTGTCTCATTGTAAAGCGACACATTGCCTGACACGATCGGGAAATCGAGCGCGCTGCAGGCTTCACCGATGCCTTTGATACAGCCGACGAACTGACCCATGATCTCGGGTTTTTCAGGGTTGCCGAAGTTGAGGTTGTCGGTTGCCGCAAGCGGTTCCGATCCCACGGCTGTCAGGTTGCGCCAAACCTCGGCAACCGCCTGTTTGCCGCCCTCGAACGGATCTGCTTCGCAGTAACGCGGTGTCACGTCAACGGAAAAGGCGAGGCCCTTGCGCGTGCCGTCAACGCGAATGACACCGGCGTCGCCGCCTGGTGTCGCTGCGGAGTTACCCTGGATCAGCGTGTCATATTGTTCATAGACCCAGCGGCGGGACGCGCCATTTGCGCTGCTGACAAGCGTTTTCAGCGCATTGGCGTAGTCGGCAGGCTCTTCAACGTCGCTCGCAGCAAGAACGGGCAATTTCCGGGGTTCTGTCCACGGCCGGTCGTATTCGGGCGCCTCGTCTCCGAGTTTCTTGATCGGCAGGTCGGCGACGACATCGCCCTGATGTTTGACGACGAACTGAAGTGTGTCCGTGGTCACGCCGACGATGGCGAAGTCGAGGCCCCATTTCCTGAAGATTGCTTCCGCCTCGTTTTCCATGGCCGGACGCAGCACCATCAGCATGCGTTCCTGGCTTTCGGACAGCATCATCTCGTAGGCGCTCATGTGATCCTCGCGGACCGGGACCTTGTCGAGGTCGAGCTCTATGCCAAGGCCACCCTTTGCACCCATCTCGACAGCGGAGCAGGTGAGGCCGGCAGCACCCATGTCCTGGATCGCGATTACGGCGCCTGTCTCCATCAGTTCCAGGCAGGCTTCAAGAAGGCATTTTTCCGTGAAAGGATCGCCAACCTGAACCGTGGGGCGTTTTTCCTCGATCGTGTCGTCGAATTCGGCGGAGGCCATGGTCGCGCCGCCGACACCATCACGGCCGGTCTTTGCGCCGAGGTAAACCACCGGCAGGCCGATGCCCTTTGCCTCCGACAGGAAGATGGCGTCCGATTTGGCAAGTCCGGCAGCAAAGGCATTCACCAGGCAGTTGCCGTTGTAGCGGGCATGAAACTCGACTTCGCCGCCGACGGTCGGAACACCAAAGGAATTGCCATAACCACCGACGCCGGAAACGACGCCGGAAACGAGATGCCGTGTGCGAGGATGATCCGGCTCGCCGAATCGCAAAGCGTTCATTGCCGCAACCGGTCTGGCGCCCATTGTGAAGACATCGCGAAGGATGCCACCGACACCGGTCGCTGCACCCTGGTATGGCTCGATATAGGACGGGTGGTTGTGGCTCTCCATCTTGAAGACGACTGCCTGGCCGTCTCCGATGTCGACGACACCGGCATTCTCGCCCGGTCCCTGCAGCACGCGCGGTCCCTCAGTAGGCAAGGTTTTCAGCCATTTCTTGGAAGATTTATACGAGCAGTGCTCGTTCCACATGGCGGAGAATATACCGAGTTCGGTAAAGGTCGGCTCCCTGCCGATCAATTCCAGAATGCGCTCGTATTCATCCGGTTTCAGGCCATGGGAAGCAATCAGGTCGGGCGTGATCTTGATGTCGTTCGGGATCATGACGTTCCAGTGTTTTGGGCTGCTGTCTCAGGGCCGAGCAGCCGCGGTCGGGCAATGTTGCCGCCGTTTAGCAGATTGCGTGCCGAATTGGGAGAGGAACGGGGAAAGTTTGTCTCAAAGAATACGCGAACAGGCCGCTTCGATCTTCCGAGCAGCCAGCCAACGGTGAAAACCGCTTTCGTCGAGGTATGTCAGGGTTGATTGGAAACCCGCGACTGGATTTTCAAGGTGATCTGCTGCCATTCGCGGACGCGGCTTTCAAGTCGCCTGATTTCCTTGTCCTTGAAGGTGCTTTGCTGCCTGAGTTCCTGAACGGTGTGCTCAAGCTTCATGATGCGCAGCAGTAACCGTTCCGCCGTCAATTCTTTTGATGCTGAAATTTGATCATTCGGTTGCATAGGAGAACTTCGTTTCTCTAAATTCTTGCCTTGAGAGCTGAGTATTTTCTTAAATAAAACAATGACTTCATCATGGGGTTCCATTGTATTCACATGGCGCTGTTTTGATAAGTTTGTCGAAATAAGTTTTTCAAAATTAACTTGGCGTAGAGTAATTGGTTGTATCTGGGTTGTAAAGGTAATCATTGTCAAAATAACTAAAAGTTTAACTATGCTTAAGAACAGGGGCACGTAGCGGTAGTCGGTTGGCTCCGGGAATTGTCCAATGACCGGATATTCGGGGTTTGACGGCGATGTAGTTTGATCGGAAATCAGACGCGTCTGCGGCTCAAGAACAGCGAAGAGCTGAATGCGACCAGGACGCGGTGAAGGGCCTGTCTATTCAAAACTGTCGTAACCGGCACCGCTGTCTTCCAGAAGATTTCTCAGTATTTCAAGGCCCTTGGCCGTTTCTTCCCGAGTGAGTGGATTTGTAATGCCGACCCGCACACGATGATAGACCCTGCCGGAGCGTCCCGACTTGAATTCGTCCTCGTCGTCAACAAGCGTGTTGAAGGCTGCGGCCGCAGCCTTGAAGGTACCCGAAAGCCAGGGCTCGGGAACCTTGAGCCAGAAAAACGGGGCATCGGCCGCCGAAGCATGCTCGAATGGATCAAGTAGTTGCTGAACCAGACCGTGACGGGCGGCAATTTCCTCCAGCACGCCCTTGCGCAAGGTGTCGGCGGTTCCGCTGAGGACAAGGCGCGCTGACAGTTCCGAGAGCAGAAACGATATGCCGCCTGTCAGCATCTTGTGCGCCGTGTAGATCCGCTGGGCGTGAGAAACGGGACTGGAGACCCAGCCGCCGCGCACTCCTGCCGTGACGGCCTTGGACAGGGACCCGACATGAAAAGTGCGCTCCGGAGCGAGTTCCGCAAATGGAGCCAGTCCGGTATTGCGCAATGATCCGTAGACTTCGTCCTCGATGATCCAGAGATTGTGCCGGCGGGCGACCTCCACCAGTTCGATGCGTCTTTCAACGCCCATCAGCCTGGTTGTCGGATTGTGCATTGTCGGCATGACGAACAGTATCTTCGGGTGGCGCTGTGCGCAGACGCTGGCGAGATCATCCGGAAGAGGACCCTCCTCATCACTTGTGATCTGCACGGGTCTGCGTCCGGTAAGTGCCGAACCACGGGCAATCGAGCTGTAGGTAAGGTCTTCGAAGGCGACCTGGTCTCCAGGTGCTGTTGTGGCCGTTATGATCGCCATGATCGCCGCCTGGGCGCCCGTTGTCGGCACGATAGAGCCTTCCGGTGGCTGCCAGTCGCCCCGGGACAACCAGACACGTCCAGCCTCCCGCCAGCGTTCAGGTACGGACCGCGTGTAACTGGCAATATCATAAGGCGCATCGCGGGTGATCTCGGCAGTCAGTTCACGGATCGCCCGTGCCTGACCGACCTCCGGTGCGGATGTACTGTCAAAACGGATGGCTTCTGGGGACGGCACCGAAACACGTGTACCTGCGAACGCAATGTCCTTGGGAGTTTTCATCGCGCCCTGAACCCAGGAAACCTCTGCCGGCACGGCAGATCCGGTGCCGTTGCCCGGGTTTGAAAGGGAGTTGACCGCAGGCTTGGTCTCTTCTGCGAGCGCTTCACCTTCATGGGTGCCGAGGACGTATGTACCCCGGCCGACTTCTCCGCTGACCAGTCCACGTTGACGAACGACCGCATAGGCGCGGCCGACTGTGCCGACGGTTACACCAAGATCATACGCCAGGTTTCGCTGGGGCGGCAGCTTTGCACCTGCAGCGAGTTTACCTGTCGCGATTTCCTCGGCGATGCAGTCGGCAAGACGAATGTAGAGCGGGCCGTGGCCCTCGGGGATGCTCGGCAACCAATTTGTCATGGTGACAATTTAGTATATTGCACCCGTTCAAGAGTCAATTCATATAATTGAGCCGCAACAATTCTTCAATTTAAGCAAATTGTACCCGAAAATCAGGTGTCAAAATGAATTCAATGGTGACAATACGAGTCAGCGAGTTTCCTGTGCAGCGGCGGCGGCGCCGATTTGGCCGGATTGTCTGGAACAAGCTGGTGTCCTGGGCACAATTGTACCGGACGCGCAGGCAACTGCTGGAATTGACGGACAGGGAACTGGATGATCTCAATCTGACACTGGAGGCAGCGCGCCGGGAAGGCTGCCGGCCGTTCTGGGACAGTAGCCGCTGACCTGTGTCGGTGGTGTGCCAAGGCCGGAAATGTTCTGATCTCTGCAAAAAATCTGCTTCAAGCCGGTATTTTCATTTCCCGGACCGGGAGTGGGATCCCGGTCCGGGATACGATACTCAGACCGCGCCGGTATATTCGCCGCGGGCCGGGTAGTCGTTCTTTTGGACGAAGTCGAGCGCACCGATCATTTCCTGGAAATGCGGGCGGACGAAAGGCATCGTTTGTACGGAAGCGAAGTAAAGAGTGCCGTCACCCCTCACCAGGAAAACACCCGGTTCTGAGAAGAGGGCAGGTTCCTCGATACCGATGGACGTGGTGCCACGGCTCGTCGAAATGTAAAGGCCCCATTCCTTGGCGGCCGAAAGGGACAGACCATATCCGAAGCGCAGCGCTTCGTGTCCGACCTTCTCGGCCATCTGCTGGGCGCGATCCTTGGTGTCGGAAGAAATTGCGACCGTCTTGACACCCTTGGCTGCAAAATCCGGTGTCAGCCGGCCGAGTTCTTTCAGGTATGTGGCACAGATCGGGCAATGCAGGCCGCGATAAAACACGACGAGCGTGGCAAACTCCGCGCCGTCCTGTGCGAGATCAAATGTGCCTGAATCAAGGGTTTCAACGGTCAGGCCGGGAACCTGCTGGCGTGGGACTAGCATCTTTTTCCTCATACTGATTGGAGCAAGGCTTCACTTTTGCCTTTCGATGCGCTTAAAATAGCGAACGAACGAAGAAGAAACATCCCGAAAAGATGATCAGGAGTACGGAAGTGCCGGTTGCCTATCGAACGTCATTCAGCGGTAAACTCGACCGGTTGTCCTCCCTCATCGACAGACTGCGGGTGCAGGTCGCCAATGCAATGACGGACGAACCGGGTGGGGGCATGGCCAATCTGGTCATCTATGCAGACCCTTCAGGCGAACACAGGCTGGTGTATTGCCCCTTGCTGGAAGAAGAGGAAACACAGCATTTTCCCGAAACCGCGCCCGTTATGGGCGAAGCACCCTTGGTGGCCGCCAACATCGCGATATCGGGGATCGGCAAGCAACTGATCAACGCGCTGCCGGCCTGTATTTCCGTTCCCCTATCGGAAGAGCCTTATCTGACAGCCGTAGTGACGCCCTTGATCGAAGAAGCCACCATGCCCCGCTGCGGTGGACAGGCGGCTTTCCAACGCCTGTGCGAGGTGGTGGTGATCCGGTTGTTGCGGCACGCCATGGAAGAGGGCAAGGCCAATTCGGGACTGTTGAACGGGCTGGCGCATCCGCGGGTGGCCGCAGCCCTGGTGGCAATCCATGAAGCGCCGGGCGAGGCCTGGACACTTGAAAGGCTGGCGGAAACGGCAGGCATGTCCCGGACCCAGTTCGCCGTGACATTCAAGGACCTGGTTGGCGCAACTCCGATGGGATACCTGTCAAACTGGCGGCTGGACATTGCCCGAGCGGAACTTGAAGGGGGCCGTCAGGTCAAATCGGTCGCAACGATTTGCGGCTTTTCGAGCCCGGCAGCGTTTTCAAGGGCCTTTTCCAGACGCTTCGGCTATCCTCCGAAGCAGAAAAGAAAGCAGGCCGCCGCCTGATGTCTCACTGCCGGTCTTCGACCTTGCGTTCCAAAGCGTAAATTTCGTCGGTGATGTCGTCGGCCTTGCGGGAGAAGAGTGCCTGCGCGTCCTTCAGGCCGAGATTGTAGAAGTGTGCGCCGAGCGAGCCGCTCAGGAAGTCGATCAGGAACTCCGCATCCATGTTGCCGACTTCGATCTCGAGTTCCTCGTCCATGTAGTTCCGGATCTGTGTGGTGAGAAGAGACCTGACTTCCTTGTCCAGCTTGAGTTCCTTCAAAGTCTCCTCCCAGTGCAATAAATTCAGGCTGCCTGCGTGGCGAGGCTTTCAAACAGCAGCCGCCCGTCAAGGCCACCATGGAGCGCTTCCACCAGGTTTTCCGGATGGGGCATCATGCCAAGGACGTTACCCTTTTCATTGGTGATCCCGGCAATGTCGTTGAGCGAGCCGTTTGGATTGGTGCCGTCGGCATAGCGGAAGACGACCTGGCCGTTGTCCTCGATGCGGTCGAGTGTTTCGTCATCGGCGAAGTAGTTGCCGTCATGGTGGGCAACCGGGCAGCGCCAGACCTGTCCCCTGGTGAATTTGGAGGAGAAACGGGTTGCGTTGTTGACTGTTTCCATCAGCACTTCCTTGCAGACGAAAGTGAGGCCCGCATTACGCATCAAAGCACCTGGCAACAGTCCGGCTTCAGTCAGGATCTGGAAGCCGTTGCACACGCCAAGAACGGAAACACCATTGTCGGCCTTGGCGACGAGGTCCTTCAAAATGGGCGAGCGCGCGGCAATGGCACCGGAGCGCAGATAGTCGCCGTAGGAGAAACCGCCGGGAACGACCACCAGATCGACATCAGGCAAGGTGCTTTCAGCGTGCCATACACTTTGGGGACGCGAGCCGGTGATCAGTTCCAGGGCGTGAAACATGTCATGGTCACGGTTGGAACCTGGGAAAACGATAACGGCGGTCTTCATGGGGTGATCCCGTTTTTCTATAGCAGGACAAGAACGGCAACTAGCGCCGCCAGGGCCGGTACCAGGATGAAGATCGCCGCCTTGATCGCCATGTAGGTTATGGCCTTGCGGGTGTCCTCGTCCATTGTCCGGACCCCGAACTCAGTCGATTTCGATCGCGTAGTTTTCAATAACCGTATTGGCCAGCAGCTTTTCGCACATCTGTTCCAGTTTCTCTTTGGCGGTGCTCATGTCTGCACCGGCCAGTTCGACGTCGAACACCTTTCCCTGGCGGACGGAGTCAACATCGCCGAAACCGAGGCCGCCGAGCGCTCCCTCAATGGCTTTCCCCTGGGGATCGAGTACGCCGTTTTTCAAGGTGACGATGACGCGTGCTTTCATGATTGGCTTCCCGCAATGGTCTGCACAAGGTGCAGCGACAAACAGTTTGGGGCTCCCCATACACGAGGAGCCCCTGAAGCGAAAGAGCAATGCGCACAAAAGCCGTGGTTTACGGCAGCCGGCGGATCGTCGTCTGGTTCAGGAAGCGGCGCAAATTGCTTCGTGCCTTTGCGCGACTTGTCGCAAAAGATGCCACCATACTACCCCTGTCGTTCTGGATGATCACCCTTGCGGCAGCATATACGTAACGGCCGTTCCGGTCCTTCAGCCGAGCGCTCATGTCGAAACCCGAAAAATTCTTTTTCACAATCCGGCGGTCCGTCGACATCCTGAAATCGCCCTTCGCGGCAATGTTCACCACTTTGTCCATAGCTTTGAGGAGTTCCGTGGAAAGAATGTCTTCGCGGATTGCAGCTTCCGCGTCGCCGCGAACTTTCATTGGTCCGATTACGACGCCTTGAGGAGAGCCGCATACAGAAGGCATGCAGAAGTAGATTGTTTTGCCACCACGGGATTCCGACTGCCATCCACTTGGTGCGAAGCTGGAGTCTATGCTGCCGGGTTTCAACCCGCTTGTCTGGCAGGCCGCCAGCAACCCGCAAAACAGGATCAGCAGCCCTGTCTTCGTAAAGTTCCGTAATTTCATAAAGATAACGCCCCCTTGATTTCCAAGGAGGCGTCTTAATCAGCATTTTTGACCATTACAATCAGGCCGCGTAATTCACCTTCTGATTGTGCTGCTGTTGTGTCTTTACTGCACCAATGTCGGGCCCGAGTTGGGTGGGCGTTCGTTGCCGATCATGATGCCGAGACGCTTGGCAACTTCCTGGTAGGCTTCAAGCATACCGCCGAGATCCCGGCGAAAACGGTCCTTGTCCATCTTGTCGTTGGTCTCGATATCCCACAGCCGGCAGCTGTCGGGAGAAATCTCGTCCGCGACGACGATGCGCATCATGTCGCCTTCAAAAAGACGGCCGCACTCGATCTTGAAGTCGACGAGGCGGATACCGACGCCCAGAAAAAGACCGGACAGGAAATCGTTGACGCGGATGGCGAGTGCCATCATGTCATCGAGCTCCTGCGGCGTGGCCCAGCCGAAGGCGGTTATGTGTTCCTCGGCAACCATCGGATCGTCGAGTTCGTCGTTCTTGTAGTAGAACTCGATGATGGACCGCGGCAATTGTGTGCCTTCTTCCAGGCCCAGACGCTTGGCGATCGAGCCGGCGGCAACGTTGCGCACGACGACTTCCAGCGGAATGATTTCAACTTCCCGGATCAGCTGCTCGCGCATGTTCATGCGACGGATGAAGTGAGTCGGGATGCCGATGGCATTCAGGTGGTTGAAAATGTATTCGGATATGCGGTTGTTGAGCACACCCTTGCCGTCAATTATTTCGTGTTTCTTGTTGTTGAAGGCGGTCGCATCATCCTTGAAGTGCTGGACCAGGGTTCCCGGTTCCGGACCTTCATAGAGAATCTTGCCTTTACCTTCATAAATGCGCCGGCGGCGGTTCATGAGCTATACCGTGTTTTTCGTGAAACCTTGGGACGGGACTTGCCAACCTAGTCAAATTTCCTGCGGGACAATTTCCCGTCAACCGGCAGGTGTCAAGAAGGCTGCATTCCCCGATTTGCGGCGCGGAACTTACCCGAAGCGCGGCAAAAGTACAATCTTATGTTTTTTTGGGCGACCGACGCGTGCAAGACCCGGTCATATTCGTGTGTCCAACCTCCGATAAACGCAGCTTTATCATGCTTTTGACGCAAGTGTGTATCTACTGCGTTGATTTGGCGGGCTGGCGGGGATATGCAAGAGGCCAAAGAATCCCCATATGGGGTGCAGTGCATAAGCGCAGTTCAGGAGACGAAGAGTATGAGCACATTCGACAAGCGCGAACAGGGATTTGAAAGCAAATTCGCGCATGACGAGGAGCTGCGGTTCAAGGCGACCGCGCGCCGCAACAAGCTTTTGGGCCAGTGGGCCGCCGGACTGCTGGGCTATGAAGGCGAAAAAGCCGAGGAATACGCCAAGGAAGTTGTCCGGGCGGATTTCGAAGAGCCGGGCGATGAGGATGTCTTTCGCAAGATCCGCGGAGACTTCGACTCTAACAACATCGACCAGTCCGACCATCAGATTCGCCGCAACATGGATGAACTGATGGCGACCGCCATCGAACAGCTCCAGAACGAAGGCTGATACAGCCTTCGATCGTCATTTTGGAATTCGAACGCCCGCCGGAAACGGTGGGCGTTTTTGCTAAGCGCAGGAAATTCGCTCCTCCGCTGCAGAAACGAAAAACTGCGAAATCAATCAATGAACCAGCGTGTCAAAAGTACATTGAGTTTTGAAACAAGTTTCTGGTCAATCGTTCCACTTCGACAATGAACGAACGGAATTGATGACACGCACACTTGCGACTTGCGTTCGCTGCCGATTTGATGGCGGCAGACTGAGGGAGATCGATCGTGACAGACAAATCCATTCTTGCTGACAAGCTGCGTTCCGGACAACCGGTCGTGACAGGGTGGTGCCTGTTGTCCGCGCCCATGGTTCCGGAGCTGTTTGCGCGTGCAGGATACGAGGCGGTCACGCTGGATCTGCAACACGGCATGTTCGATTTCGAAGCGGCCGTCGATTCCCTCGGGCTGATCGCACTGGGCGGAGCGCACCGGATTGCCCGCATTCCGGTCGCGGACAATGCGCTTGCCGGTCGTCTTATCGACATGGGGGCGGAATGCATCATCGCCCCGATGATCAATTCCAGGGAAGAGGCAGAGCAGTTTGCCCGGGCAATGAAGTACCCGCCAATGGGCGAGCGGAGCTGGTCACCACGCCGTGCCGCAATGCTTTCCGGTCAGACCGATCACGAGTATCTGACGAACTCAAATTCCCAGACGCTTGCCCTTGCCATGATCGAAACGCAGGAGGCGATCGATGCACTCGACGATATCCTGTCTGTGCCGGAGCTGGATGGTATCTTTGTCGGCCCAAGCGATCTGTCGCTGTCACTTTCGAAGGGAACTGCCCTCGATCCGAACGGGTCGGAGACTGCCCGCGCCTGCGCTGATATTGCCAGCAAAGCTAAGGCAGCCGGCAAGATCGCCGGGATATTCTGTCTCAGTGCCGAAAAGGTTGAAGAGGCTGTCGCGCAGGGTTACAGGCTGTTGTCCTACGGGATCGACACCGTCTTTATCGACGGGGCCGCACGCACCGCTCTTGGTGAAACCGCCTGGACGAAGGACAAGGCTGGCACCGGGATCGGCTACTGATTTGCCCTTTGATGCGGAATGCTTGATTTTCGTCAATGTGATAGGTTTCGAAACTTCGCAAACAGGTAATCATCCCTTGCGACGGTTTTGGAACCTGGCGTAACGCCAAGCTTCCGGACGGAAGGCCGCCGCTTTCCCGAAAGGAAGGCATCATGTGGAAACTGTCGATTATCCTGTTCATCATTATCGGCCCGACATTGGCGGGTATCGGTGCGCTGGTGCCGCTCAGCATCTTTGGAGCCGCTGATTTCGATCCGCTCCTGCTGATCAGCGCAGCGGCTGCCGGAGGGCTGGTTGCAATGCCTGTCAGCTACCTTGTCGCAAAACGCATTGGCAACCTGATGAATTCAAGCCCCTCGACGCAGTGGTAGTCGGAGGCATTCAAGCTTGGGGCCGTTTGCTGCGGCAAGAGGGCACACTTGGATTCCGCCAATGTGCCATGCATGTGAGTGTACAGACAATCACATCAATGAATTCGCGAGGTTGAATGACCGCTTGGGAACAAGCGGGTCTTCGGGAGGGAGCCGCCGCCATTTTCCAAGGGAGTTCATCATGAGAAATCCGGCGTTCTATCTGTTTGTCATCTGGGCAGGTCTGGTGGCCATTGCCGCTTTTGCCGTGTCAGGTATCTATCGTGTCGATGAAGTCATTGCGCTTGTCGTTGTCGCCGGCACGACGGGCGCGGTGTTTCTCGCCGGATCCATCTTCCAGCGGACAACCGGAAGCACCCAGCATCCGGAGGCAGATGGCGCTTCGGCAGCGTTTTGAAGGCGATCACACGGAATTCCCACCTGTCGATTGCTACAGGCGGTGTTTCATTCAGCCCAGACGCTTCATGAAATGGGCGAAGGACATCATGCCTTCTGGCCAGGGACCGTGGCCGCTTTCCAGATTGATGTGACCTGCTTCGCCGGCGTCCTGAAAGGTCGCACCCCATGCGGTTGCCAGTTCCTGAGCACGCTCATGGTCACAATAGGGATCGTTCCTGCTGGCAACGACGTGGGCAGGGAAGGGCAGCGGTTCGCGCGGGACAGGCTTGAAGTCACCGCCGTCGAATTCCTTGACCAGTCCGTCGCGGTCCCAGTCTGAAGGTGCCACGAGATAGGCCCCCTTGACCTTGTCCTTGAGCGCGTGCGTTCCGTGAGCAACCAGGATGCAGCCCAGAGAATGGGCCACCAGAACGACGGGGCGCTCGGCGGCTTCGACTTCTTTGACAAGGGTTTCCAGCCACTCGTTTTTTTCAGGAGCGTGGAGTTCCGCCTGCTTGACGATACGGGCGGTCGCCATCTTGTCGCTCCAGCGCAGGATCCAGTGCCCCGGAAGAGGTTTGCCGTAGCCGGGGATAAGCAGGATGTCCGTCTCAGAAATTTTCATGATGAACCCTTGATATTGTCCGGTCAGGAGAGCGGGCCGAAAAAACCGAGCTTCAGTGCCCGGGCCCATCCGGGACGTCCGTTCCTGTCGGCCTCCCGGCTTGCCGTCTCCCAGTCATAGTCAACCATCTTGTCTTCAAAGGTCCAGTTTTCCGCCGCTCTTGTCAGGATTGCATAGCGTGCCTGTGGATTTCCCATGGCCATGGTTTTTCGAAGAGGATGGTTTTCGTCATAAGATGGAAAGCCGACGCTTCCGGGATTGACGACAGTCTGGCCAGTGGATGGTAGCCGGATAACCCGCGGAATGTGTGTATGTCCGCAGCAGATGATCGGAGACTTCTCTCCTTTGAGCTCTTCAAGAAGCGTCGCTTCACCCGGTAGATGTCCCTTCGGACCCTCGACCAATTCGCTCAGGTAACGGTCGTCATCATCCGGGGTCCCATGACACAGGAACACTTCTTCCGTCAGTCGGATCGTTGGTTGGACCGTTTTGAGCCAGGCCATGTTTTCCGGCGACAACCTTTCGGCGGCAAACCGGTCAGTCGGACCCATTGTTTCTATCGGGTCGTCGGTAACGAACCTGTCGTGGTTGCCACGCACTGTCGGCCAGTTCGTCTCCCTCAGGATCGTGGCTGTTTCTTCCGGCCAGAGCGGCCCGGCAACACAATCGCCGAGATTGACGACCACGTCCGGGCTTTCCCGCTTGAGGTTGTCCAGAACAGCCTCCAGCGCCGGGAGATTGCCGTGAATGTCGGACACAACTGCGATCTTCATCAAATGCTCCGGCCAACTAACGTCTAAATCACTGAAGAATCGGCCCAGGCAATCGGTGCAAAACCGAATTTCCAGCGCAATTCCGATCTCGAGCCTGGACTTTTTTCCAGTCGCCGCTGTTGCTTCCGGATCTGGTCATGGACGGGTCCGGGCAAGACAACACGGAGACACCGGGAACGCTTCAGCTCTCACCAAATACACGATTGAAAATCACGTCCACGTTCTTGGTGTGATAGCCAAGATCGAACCGGTCGCGGATTTCCTGTTCGGACAGATATTTGCGTACATCATCGTCTGCGAGCAGTTCGGTCAGGAAATCCACCGAAGCCGAGCCGGCGACCTGGTAGCTGTCCCAGACCTTCATGGCATTGCGCTGGACGAGCCGGTAGGCGTCCTCACGCGAGGAGCCTGCCTGCGTCAGGGCCAGCAGGATGCGTTGCGAGTGAACAAGACCTCCCAGACGGTCCATGTTGCCGACCATACGCTCCGGATAGACCATCAGCTTGTCGATAACACCCGTCAGCCGGACGAGGGCAAAGTCCAGCGTTACCGTCGCGTCAGGGCCGATCATGCGTTCGACGGAGGAATGCGAGATATCGCGTTCATGCCAGAGGGCGACGTTTTCCATGGCAGGGATCGCATAACCGCGCACGAGACGCGCCAGGCCTGTCAGGTTCTCGGTCAGGATCGGGTTCCGTTTGTGCGGCATTGCCGAAGATCCTTTCTGGCCCTTGGAGAAAAACTCCTCGGCTTCAAGGACTTCCGTGCGCTGAAGGTGGCGAACTTCTGTCGCAACCCTCTCGATGGAGGATGCGATGACGCCAAGCGTTGCAAAGTACATCGCGTGCCGATCGCGCGGGATCACCTGGGTGGAGACGGGCTCGGCGGCAAGGCCCATGGCGTTGGCGACATGTTCTTCAACACGCGGGTCGATATTCGCAAACGTGCCGACGGCACCGGAAATCGCGCAGGTTGCGATTTCCTCGCGTGCAGCAAGCAAACGGGTTCTGCAGCGATCGAACTCGGCATAGGCCTCGGCCATCTTCAGTCCGAAAGTGACCGGCTCTGCGTGAATGCCGTGGGACCGTCCGATGCAGACGGTGTCCTTGTGTTCCATCGCGCGCCGTTTGAGCGCTGCCAACAAAGCGTCCATGTCGTCGAGAAGAAGATCGGTGGCCTTGACCAGCTGAACATTGAAGCAAGTGTCAAGAACATCCGATGACGTCATGCCCTGGTGGACAAAGCGGGCGTCCGGACCGACGATTTCAGCCAGATGCGTCAAAAAGGCGATGACATCATGCTTGGTCTCACGCTCGATCTCGTCGATGCGATCGATGTCGAAAGTGGCATTGCCGCCCTTTTCCCAGATCGTCGCCGCCGCTTCCTTCGGGATGACGCCGAGCTCGGCAAGCGCATCGCAGGCATGGGCCTCGATCTCGAACCAGATGCGGAATTTGGATTCCGGAGACCAGATGGAAACCATGTCGGGGCGGGAATAGCGCGGAATCATCGCGGGCAGAACCTCTTTTTCAGGGAATTTCTGGCTGCGGAATAGCAGAGGGGCGCGCGGCCTTCAATGCGGCGAAGCGCTTTTTGCTTGCGAGCAGCACAAACAACGTGAAATTTATGTCGACGGTTCCCGGAACACAGCCTTCACGGAGATCTTTATGCCGATCTGGCGTCCCGCAAACACAATTCGGGTCAAGGCGCTTGCCCTGATCTGGCAGGATGATGCGTTGCTCCTGTCCGACGTCCAGGATGACACCGGTCGCGTAACCGGAATGCGACCGCTTGGTGGAACCATCGAGTTCGGTGAGCCCTGGCGAGATGCCCTGCAAAGAGAATTTCTGGAAGAACTCGGTGCGCGGCTGACGCTGCTCGAAAACTACTTCGTCCTTGAAAATCTCTATGAGCACCATGGCGTGCAGGGACATGAAATCGTCTTCCTGTGTTACGCCCATTTCGCCGATAACAGCTTTTACCGAAGGGACAGTATGGCCTTTGAGGAGAGCGACGAGACGGATGGACTGGCCAAATGGGTGTCATTGGCAGAGCTTGAGGCCAAGGGACTGGATCTTTATCCCGGCGGTTTGAGAGAAAAACTCTCAATTGCTGATGTCGTCTCGCGCCCGACAGCCTATCTCAGCTAGAGTTTGTCGAGTTTCATCTGGCCCGGACAGGACAAATTCGCCAAGGAGGATCTTCACCGGCTTAATCCCGTTTGAATTCCGGCTTTTCCACGGGAGCGTCTTCGACGGTGTCATACTCGCCGATCTCATCGAGCTCCTCTTCCGCAAGATAGCGGTCGAACTTGCCTTTTGGCAGACTGAGACGGTTTGCCAGGAAATAGACACCCGTGGCAAGGACAGCCACGGCAAGAATATCCGGCCCGAGCGGGATAACGTCGGACCCACCGCCAAAGGATCCGAGGTAGGACAGAAGAACGAGACCGCCAAGATAGGGCGCAAGCCACATCGCCTCGCGCCAGTCCAGGCTGTCAAAGCCGCCCTGGGAATTCCTCACCACCAGGAGGACAAGCCCGACAAGAAGACAAATCCCGAGGTGGATCATCGTGTCCCAGCCACTCCAGTAGATGATCAGACTGGCGACGACGAATGCAAGACAGCCGGTCACTGGAGCTGCAGGCAATACAAAGGCTCTTGGCGTGTCCGGCAGCAGGCGCCGGAATGCGAGAACCGCGATGGGACCGACAACAAAAGACAGCACGATGGACGACGTGTTCAGCGCAAGCACTTCCTTGAAGGGCAGCAGCACAAAGAAAATGGCGGCGACCACGAAATTTACGAAGAGAGCGAACAGGGGTACGCCACGCTCAGACAGCGTTTCCATGAATTTCGGGAAGAGACCATTTTGTGCCATTGCCAGTCCGAGGCGGGCATTGGAGCCGACGGAGACCAGGCCAGAAGCAAAGCTGGATATCCGGGCGCTGGTGTCCAGGATGCTGACAATCCAGAGCGCGCCGACTGCGGTTGCAAGCGAGGCCATCGGGCCGAGATCGCCGGAAAAATGAAGTTCCGGCCAGCCTTTTTCCAGATCGGAGTGATCCAGGGCCCCCAGGAAGGCCAGTTGCAGCCCCCCGTAGATGACCAGGCTGATAACAAGACTGAGAACAAGGGCGAGCGGCACATTGACTTTCGGATTGCGGGCTTCTCCGGCCATGTCGATAACGTGCCGGAAACCGATGAGGGCGAATATCACGCCTCCGGTGGAAATGGCCGACAATATGCCCTTTAAGCCCTCCGGCGCGAAACCACCGTAGTCGCTGAAATTGGCGTAGCGGAATTCGGATGTGAGGATAACGGCAGCAAGCAGCGCCGGAACGACGATTTTCACCCACGTCAGTGCCGTGTTGATGCGCGCAAAGAATTTCACGCCGAACGCATTCACCACCGTGAACACCAGTAGCAGCAGGCAGGCGACTGCCAGCCCGCCGGCGGACATCTTGCCGTCCGGCAGATAGAGCCAGGGGGCGAGGGTCTTTGAATATCGCAGAACCGCTTCGACTTCGATGGTCGCGGTGGTGTTGTAACCGATCCAGGCCGTCCAGCCCATTGTCATTGAGACTACCGAACCGTGCGAGAAATGCGGCACGCGCCCGATACCTCCCGCAACCGGCAGGATCGCTGCTATTTCAGCGAAGGTTGCTGCCAGAAGCAGCATGGCAAAGCCGCCGATCACCCATGCGACCAGGGCGGAGGGACCTGCCGCCTGGGCCGCGAGAAGGGGGGCGAACAGCCAACCGGAGCCGAGAATGCCGCTAATGGCGACAAAGGTCAGACTCAGCAATCCGATACTGCGATGCATATGTGCCAATGTGTCCCCCACAACCTGTTCCCGAGCATCAGGCCAGACCTTAGCCGAGGGAGGGTCTTTACGGGAAGACGGGATTTGGCTTTGTGAAGGGGAAGTTCATTGGATCAGCAGGGACAATAGGACAAGCACCGGTTTAAGGCGACCAGTGTGAAACAGGTATTGTCGCGTACTAGGTCGCCAGCACAAGTGCAGCCTTGTCTGATTTCGACAGATCCAGTTTTTCGCGCCGAACGGTCGTTGAAAACACATTCCTTATGTCGCGTTTGAATATTTCGAATTTGACGTAACCCAGATTTTCAAGAAAGGAGATCAATTCAATCCCCTTGCTGTCGCTGAGTATTTCACAGAGCAAGGGTATCCTGAATTCAGAAAGCGTCGACGCGCCGCCTTTGATGACGCTTGTCTCGTGGCCCTCGACATCAATCTTGATCAACCTGATGTTCCCGGCATTGATATCGTGGGATTTTACGAAGGAATCCAGCGTTGTGCATTCTATGTCGGTTCGGTCCACCGCGATGTCATGATGCTGCGCATCGAGTGTTGCCCAGCCCAGGTTGCCGTTTTGCGGGACGAAGATCGGCACCTGTCCCTCTTCGCTCGAGAGCGCCTTGTTTATTGCGTTGATGTTTCTTGCCCCTGTCAGCACGAAATTCGCCTTCAGTATTTCGTAGGTCACGGGGTTCGGTTCAAACGAGTAGACCTGCGCGAAATAGTCCCGAAGCAGAATGGAATACACGCCGATGTTGCCGCCAACGTCGAGAAAAATTGCGTTCGGGTCGGGAGGGAAATCGTCAAGATAATCAAGGACGCCATCCAACTGCGTTTGTTCAAAACTTCCGGTGCTGAACAAACGCATTCCGATGACGTCGTTGATTGGAACACATATGTGCGTGAAGCCGTTTCTTCGCAATGCACGGTTCCGCATGGCTTCGGCTATCGAATAAAGGCCGCGATCGATCAGAAGGCTGGATAAATTTCTCTTGCGCAACATTTTCGCCCGGCGTCTGTCTCGAAGTATCGAGGTGTCAAGCGCGCGAGCTTGTCTGAACAGGCTTTCAAAACCTATAAACGGAAAGAATAATTCCAGTCCTTGCCCGAAATGGTCACCAAAGTCTTAAATCTGTCTGTCGAGACAGTTCTCGTTCGTCACGATGCAACAGCGCTGCGGATGGCCGTAATGTTGGATGCGTAGCTTTCGACTGTACTGCCCTTGAAGATGGCGGAGCCAGCTACAAGCACGTTGGCGCCGGCGGCAGCGACCAGCGGTGCCGTTTCCGGTGTTACACCACCATCGATCTCGAGATCGATCGGGCGATCGCCGATCATGTCGCGGATACGACGTGTCTTTTCGATCTGCGAATGAATGAATTTCTGGCCACCGAAGCCCGGATTGACCGTCATCACAAGGATCAGGTCCAGGCGGTCCATCACGTATTCCAGAACCGTTTCGGGGGTTGAGGGGTTGAGTGACACGCCGGCCTTTTTTCCCAGGCTGCGTATGGCCTGCAGGGTCCGGTCCAGATGAGTTGTGGCCTCTGCGTGGATCGTAATGATGTCTGATCCGGCCTTGGCAAAAGCCTCCAGGTAAGGATCGCAGGGCTCGATCATCAAGTGTGTGTCGAAAACTCGGTCAGTGTGAGGACGGAGCTTCGAAATGACGTCTGCACCGAACGTGATGTTCGGGACAAAGTGACCGTCCATGACGTCGAGGTGGATCCAGTCGGCGCCGGCTTCAATCACATCGCGAATTTCCTGGCCCAGTTTGGAAAAGTCCGAGGCGAGGATGGAGGGGGCGATTTTGATGTCGCGCGGCATGAGAGGCTCCCGAAAATGTGCTGCCGGAGCGACAGAGAAACCGCGCCGGCCAAGTTGCCTGCGCGGCTAACATGGCCGGGCGACAGTTTCAATTGTTTTCCGGCGTTGAACGGAAGGTGGCCACCTGTCAATGGCGTTGTCCCGGGATTTGAAGAGAACCTTGGCCAACGTGCCATTCTGGCCTCGCTACGGGGTCACCTGCTTGGGAACGTACTTGCGATCGGAAATCCGTTCGGGAACCGGAGCGTTTTCACAGTCGTCCGGTGATTGCCAGATATCTCCGGTCCGGTCCTTCAAAGCCGAGGCTTTCCATCTGAATCAAGATGGCGAACACCGGCGGGGCCTGGTCAGGATAGTAGGTGAAAAAACGCTCGATCCGGTAGGCAAAGGGGCAGCGGCGGCTGTCGGGTACGGATGTATCGTCGTTCAGAGTTCGGGTAACTCCGTTATTCACCATTGTCAGCCGGAAACCCTTTGTGTTGACGTCATACCCGGCACATTCGGAGTTTTTCAACGGATATTCGGTCAGCGTCAGTTCGATCGAGGTTTCACCGGAAACGAGTGGAAGTCTGGGTGCGACAACCATCTTGTAAGGATTGGCGGTCAACTCGGTCGGTGGATTGAATGCGACTGTTTTTCCCTTGCCGAATATACCCTTGTCCTGCAGCAGCGACCCGGCGGCTTCCTGGTTGCGTTCCCGTGTTTCATTCAGAACCTGCTCTTCGTCGTACCCGTTGGTCTCGTCCACTTCGTCAAGGCGGCGAAATGGGGAAGGCTTGACCCAGGTGTCGCCGATAACATCGAGGACAAAAATCTCGGAATAAGGGAAACCGGATCCATCCTGTGTTCCATATTGCTCGAAGGCAAAAAAATCGCCGTGACTGGAAAACCCGTAGATCTCCGCCTCGGCGGTGTCTCCCGCACGGGCAGGATTGGCAAGCGAGCCGGCAAGAACCAGAGCGGGAAGCAGGCCCGGGATCGACCTGATGGCAATTCTTGCAAGCGAAGACAGTAGTGGCATTGCGTTCTCCTTCGGCAACCGACCTGTTTGCCGAGACTAAAACACAACTTTCAGTGAATTCAGGTCTGTGATGTCACAGAATTCACGTTCAGGCGGCAGTACACGCGAACAAATGGTTTGAGGATCATCGGCAGCAGGTAAATCGGGAATTGTCCGACCGCGAACCAAAGCCACGTGAATTCCGGCAGCGTGCCGCCAAAGGCGGCTACCATCAAGCCCATGTTGCGCGTGCCGCATGTGTGGGCGATCGCATAGGCATCTTCCCGGGTTGCCGGTGCGAACAGGACAAGGGAAAGCCCAATCTGAACAAGTGCAAGACAGAATGTGAGTGCGGTGATGGCAAGTGTGTAGAGCGGCTTGGAGGCAAAACTCGCAGCAACACCGTCCATGGCGGCAATTGCAAAAAAGAGCAGGAGAAGAACATTCAAGCCGCCGATGTGATGCGCACCGCGCATCAGGCGGTCCTTTCCAACAAGTTTTCTCGCTATCGCGGAAACAATGAACGCACCGGCAAGCAACAAGGACAGCTGCACGGCAAGACTTGCGACACTCAGGGGAAGGGCCTGGCCGAGCATCAGGCTTCCGACGAAAGGGGCAGTGAGTGGCGTGACTATCACGGCGGCGACTGAAACCGCCAGGCTTAGCGTCCCGTCCAGGCCGAGCAGGTAAATGAAGGCAGGGGCGGCCATTACCGGGGGTGCTGCGGTCGAGATGTAAAGCGCCAGGGCGACGTCAGGACCAAGGGCCGACAGGCCGGTGTATTTTATCAGGAGATACGTCAGGAGAGGCGCTCCGAGCATCATCCACAACAGAGCGGCGATCAGAATCGTGGGCCGTTTCAATCGACTCCTGATGGCGACCTGGTCGACGCGCAGGAATGCGAGCGTCAGGAGCAGGAATACGGCAACTGCCAGATAAGGTCGCAGATAGGCCGACAACGCCGGAAGGGCCATGCCGACAAAGACAGTCACGGCAAGGGCAGCGGTTCCGTGACGGCCAGTGAATGCCAAACCTGCCCCTAGCAGTCGAATCATCTAGTGTTACTCCTGAAACTGCGAGGTGAGGCAGGTGCCTTGCGCTACTTATAGGAACCGGGACGCCGATGCCAGACACATTGGCCGCCCGACAAGTCGCTGGCATGGGCATGACAAGACAGGCAGGTCAACTCAGATCATTCGACGTTCTGGTTTTGGGTGCCGGAATAGTCGGGGTTTCGACGGCCATTCATTTGCGCCGGCTGGGTCTTGATGTCGCCCTGATCGACCGGAAGCATCCCGGTGTGGAAGCATCGTTCGGGAATGCTGGTATCGTCCAGTGCAATGGATTTGTCCCGCATGCGATCCCGTCTCGCCCCTCGCAGCTGATCGGAATAATGCTTGGGCAATCGAGTGCCGTTTCCTATGATTTTTCCACACTCGTCAGACTGTTTCCCTGGCTGCGCCAGTACCACGCCGCAAGCAGTGGCCGCGGTATCGAAACCTATTCGAGAGCGATTGCTCCGCTGAGAGCACTTGCCGTGCAGGATCATCTTGACCTGGCCGCCGCGACGCTGGCCGACAGATATTACCGCAAGGGCGGCTGGCTGCATCTCTACAGAGGTGAAGGCTCCTTTCGCCAAAGCGAGATAGAACGCCACTATGCGCGCGTGTATGGGGTTGCTTACGAGGAACTTACAACAGAAGACACCAATGTGCTCGAGCCGGGCCTGAGCAACATGATTTTCAAGGCCGTCCACTGGACGGAGAGCTGCTCCGTTTCCAACCCGGGAGCAGTTGTCGACGCGTTCTGGCGCGGCTTTGTTCAGGACGGCGGGCATTCCATACGCGGCGACGCACGAAAACTGCAAAAGGGGCGAGGAGAGTGGAGCCTGGACAGCGAGCGCGGGACCATTACCGCACCCAATGTCGTTGTCGCGCTGGGCGCCTGGTCGTCGGACCTGCTTGCGGAACTGGGAGAACATTATCCGCTCGTCTCGAAGCGCGGCTACCACATGCATTTTCAGCCCCGAACCGGAGCCTCACTTTCCAGGCCCGTCGTCGATGTCGAAAACGGCTTCGCCCTGACACCGACCGACAACGGAATTCGACTGACAACCGGCGTGGAACTGGTTGACCGCGATGCGCCGCCAAATCCGAATATTATCAAACTGACGAAGCGGCGGGCTTCTGAACTGTTTCCGCTTGGACAGGCGCTTCAAGACCAGCCCTGGCTGGGATCCCGTCCTTGTCTGCCGGACTCGCTTCCCGTCTGCGGGCAGTCGTCGAAAACATCCGGCCTCTGGTTGAATTTCGGTCATGGCCATGACGGTTTCACACTCGGCCCCGTAACCGGCCGGCTTCTGGCGGAGCAGATTGCCGGCAAGGAGAGTGTGCAGGACTTGACGGCGTTTTCACCGGCGCGGTTTCCGGTCTGAGCCTGAACGGGCGGCCTAAACCCGCCATGCGCCCCCGGTTTATGCGCATAAACTTTGGTTCATTCCGGGGTTTATAAGCCTTAGGGCAATAGCGAAATCAACATTCCCGGATCCAAATCGGGTCAAGCCGGTGAGTGGTTTGCCGGTGATCTGATCTCCAATCAGGACAAGGAATGTACACGATGAAAAAGACCTTCACCTCTTCAGCTCTCACGATTTTTTCCGTCTCGGGCCTTCTCGCCAGCATGGGTGTTGCCGCGGCTGCCGTTTCCCTCGGTGACAATCTCGGCACCACGGAAGATGACGTTCGCTCGGCTCTGACAAGCCAGGGTTACACCGTTGAGGAAGTCGAAACGGAAGACGGCAAACTGGAGGCGGAAGTCACTCTGGATGGCCAGGAGATGGAAGTTGTTGTCGACGCCAGTTCCGGCTTGGTTCTGGAAGTGGAACTCGAGGATGATGAAGACGGCGACAAAGACGACGACTGATCTCTGACTGGCGTTCGCATCGGCCCCGACCGGACCAGCCTGGTTCCACCGGTCGGGGCACTTGCAAACCTGCACTCAAAGAAATTGGTATAGTACTAACCGGTGAACAGGTTCTGTCCGGAAACAAAAGCGAAAGGGAATGTGCATGCCATCCTCGGAACGTTTGAAAACCACTTGGCCATGGCTGCTCGTCGGCTTGCAGGCGGTTTGCGTCCTGTTCCTGGTGGGTGAAGAATTTGCCGATCTGTTCTGGGGGGAAACCCCGGGCGGGGTCATCAATACCGACATTCTCGAAAATCTGGTTATTTCGGTGTTGCTTGTCAGTCTCGTTGCGTCCGGTCTGGAAGTCAGAAGGGTGATGACCAGGCAAAAGCGCCTGGAAAACCAGGTAAAGGCGGCGTCCGGCGAATTTGCCGGCATGCTTGAAGAACACTTCGAGGAATGGGCGCTGACACCGTCCGAGTGTGACGTTGCAATGCTATGCCTCAAGGGCTTTTCCATCGCCGAAATTGCAGGCATTCGAAAGACGGCCGAAGGGACTGTGAAGGCGCAATGCAACGCCATTTACCGGAAGGCAGGCGTGAGCGGGCGTCCGCAACTCCTGTCCCTTTTCCTGGACGAGCTTCTCTATGGAGCCGTTCTGGCCGATGGAATGACGAACAACGGGCAAAGTGAACGCAGATCCCGGCTTCTTCAGGTTCAGGCCTGAGACAGTCACGTCCGCCTTTTTGTGCCAAGCGCTCGCGATTGATGGAAAATCTTTAATTTGCAAGTCTCCTTCAAATACCCATTTCGCTTTGGGTAGCCGGCATTTTGCCGTCACGATCCTGGAGAAGAAAATGACCCATTCAAAAACCTGTCGCAGTGTGCAAACCGGTCTTCTGGCGTCTTCCATCCTGATTGGAACCGGCGCTGTCGCGATTGCACAAATCCAGACCGGGGACACGGTCGGTACCTCCGTTTCGCAAATAGCGCACAAGCTTGAGACCAGCGGCTACGACATTCGCGAGATCGAAGTGAAGAACAACCGCATCGAAGTCGACGTTCTGCTGGATGGCACCAAACTGGAAATCAAGGTCGATCCCCGATCCGGCGAAGTGATCAGGGTCGAAATCGACTGAGCATGCTTTCACGGGCATCGTCTCATCGAATGTGAAACGATGCCGGCCGTCCGGCAGGGATGTCCCTAGTTTTCCCTGAGCGGCAGCGCAACGGTATCCTTGACCGTATTGACGACGATCCGTGACTGCACGTCCGATACCAGCGTGTTGTCCAGCAGCTTCAATCTCAGAAAGTTGTCATAGGTCTTGATGTCGTCGGTCACGACCTTGATCAGATAGTCAACAGCTCCCGTGATCCGTTCGCAGGTCACGACTTCAGGCCAGTGATGCACCAGCTTGTCGAAGGTTTCCATGTTGTCCCGGCTGGGAACCGCGAGCTTGACGAAGGAATAGGCGACAAAACCAAGGCCAACCGACTCCCGGTCGATAATCGCCGTGATCTGCCGGATGATTCCTTGTTCTTTCAGCCGTTTGATCCTGCGCCAGCAAGGCGTCTGGCTCATTCCGGCTTCTTTTGCCACTTCCGCAATCGACAGCGATGCATCCCGCTGCAAGACTCGGAGAACACGTATGTCAGACGGGTCGAGAAGATATTTGTCGGTCATTGCCTATTTGGGGAAATTTTATGCGGTCTCTGGGTGATTACCCGTGACGATAGCACAGAATTTGCCCAAGAAAAGGATGATATTTATCTGACAGAGGCTGCAGCGGGGACGTGGCCGTCAGAATCGACGTTTCAGGAGGACGCCGGATGAATGTACATATGCCAACCGTTTCGCTGGAAGACAAATATGTTGCGAGCGAAGGACAGGTGTATCTGACAGGAATTCAGGCGCTGGTCAGACTCGCGCTCGACCAGGCGCGCCTGGACCATCGGGCAGGTCTGAAGACCGGAGGCTTCATTTCCGGTTATCGAGGTTCTCCGCTTGCCGGATACGATACCGAACTGATGCGAGCCCAACGCCATCTCGACGCGTCCGACGTGGTCTTCAAACCCGGCGTCAATGAGGAACTCGGGGCGACCGCGGTCTGGGGTAGCCAGAAACTTCGGGGCGAGGGTGGTGTTGGCAGGCCGACTGAATATGACGGTGTCTTCGGCATCTGGTACGGAAAGGCCCCCGGTGTGGACCGGGCCGGCGATGTCCTGCGCCAGGCGAATGCATCTGGAACGGACCGGAATGGCGGCGTCCTTGCGCTTGCCGGAGACGATCATCTTGCCAAGTCGTCGATCCTTCCGGCTCAGAGTGAATTTTTCTTCGAACATGCCGAAATTCCGGTTCTCAATCCCGCAGATATTCAGGATGTGCTGGATTACGGCCTTCATGGACTGGAAATGTCGAGATTTACCAGTCTGTGGACCGCACTGATCTGTGTTGCCGACACAATGGACGCTTCTGCGACAATCAATGTTTCACCGGACCGGTTGCGGCTTATGCGTCCGCTGGACGATGATCCACGCAAGGACTATCGCCAGAATCGCGATCTGTTGCTTGGCAATCGTTTGGAAACCGAGCGCTTGGTCCGGGACCTCCGCATTCCGGCAGCCCAGAATTATGTTCGTACCAACGGCCTCGACCGCGTGACCTTCGGCACACGAGGCCAGGTCAAACTTGGCATCGTTGCCGCCGGCAAGGCTTACCGCGACCTGTTGCAGGCCCTTCACCTGATGGGCATCACTGAAGACTTCGCCAGGTCTCTTGGTCTGGCAGTTTACAAGGTTGCGATGACCTGGCCGCTTGAACCATTTGGGCTACGGGAGTTTGCGCGCGGCGCAGAACGCTTGCTTGTCGTTGAACACAAGCGCGCCTTCATGGAAACCCAGATCAAGGATATCTCCTATCACTGGCCGGAAATGAGCCGTCCGGAAGTCTGGGGCAAACGGCGCCCGGACGGTGCACCGTTCCTGTCCGATGTGCTGGAACTTTCGGTGGCCGAATTGATCAAGGGGCTTATGACCTGGTTGCCCCAGGAAGTTGTTTCGGAAGAAATGGGCGCCGTCGCCAACCGGATGACCAAGCAGGTCATGTGGGCGCAGGGGCATGCCGAACGGGCTGCCCGTATCCCGTATTTCTGCTCGGGATGTCCGCATTCAACATCGACCAAGACACCCGAGGGATCGCGCTCCATGCCCGGCATCGGCTGTCACGCGATGACCGAAATGGCTGGCCGGACGACGGAAGGTCAGATCGCAATGGGCGGTGAGGGCGTTCTGTGGGTCGGGCAACAGCCTTTCTCCGGTGACAGTCATGTGTTTGCCAATGTCGGCGACGGAACGTATTTCCATTCCGGAATCCTGGCGATCCGACAGGCACTCGCGTCCAATGTGCCGATAACCTACAAGATCCTTTACAATGATGCCGTTGCGATGACCGGCGGACAGAAAGTCGACGGTCAGTTGAGCGTTCCGCAGATCACCCGGCAGCTGGAAGCCGAAGGCGTTGAACGGATCGCAGTGGTTTCCGAGAACCCGGAGGCATTCGGCACCTGGACACCCGTTGCACCTGGAACGAAAATCCACCACCGGGACGAACTGATGGATGTCCAGCAGGATTTTCAGTCGTTCAAAGGTGTGTCGGTCATCGTCTACGACCAGACCTGCGCTGCGGAGAAGCGTCGCCGGCGCAAGCGCGGCCAGTTTCCGGATCCCGATAAACGGCTTTTCATAAACGACCGGGTTTGCGAAGGGTGCGGAGACTGTTCGGTTCAGTCGAATTGTCTGTCTGTTGAACCACTGCCGACGCCTTTCGGCGAAAAGCGGGTGATCAACCAGTCAAGCTGCAACAAGGACTTTTCCTGCATCAAGGGGTTCTGTCCGTCCTTTGTGGAAATCGATGGCGCAGCCCTTAGAAAGCCAAAGAAGGCCGATATCGATATCGATGTTCTGGCCGCTGAGTTGCCTCAGCCGGTGCTTGCCTCTCTGAAGGAAACCCGGAATGCGCTGGTTGCGGGTATCGGCGGGATGGGCGTGACCACGATCAGTGCGGTTCTGGCCATGGCTGCTCACGTTGATGGCAAGCAGGCGTCGACGCTGGATATGACCGGGCTTGCACAAAAGGGCGGGCCGGTAACATCACATGTCCGCTTTGCCGCCAGCGACAAATCAATCGAGGGCCCCCGCGTGCCGACGGCAAGCCTGGATCTTCTGATTGCCAGCGATATGGTGGTTGCCACCAACGCGGATCAACTGGCTCTGGCGCGCCGGGGCCACACACTGACAGTTGCCAACACCAAAGTGGCACCGACCGCAGAGTTCGTTCTCAAGCAAACGCTATCCTTCGACGAAAAGCGCATGGACACGGCTCTGCGTGAAGCCTCTGGCAGTTATCTGGCGATGAATGCGGCGGAAATCGCCGAAAAGCTTTTGGGCGATGCGATCTACGCCAATATGCTGCTCGTCGGCATGGCTTACCAGAGCGGTGCGTTACCGATTTCCGGTCATGCAATTGAAACTGCTCTTGAGCTGAACGGCGCGGCTGTTGCCAACAACATCAAGGCTTTCCGGGCCGGACGAGTGCTTGCGGCGGCGCCGGATAAACTGCTGAATGCACTGCCATCGGAGGCTAAACAGCAGGCTCTCACTTTGAGCGAGAAAATCGCGCTGAATGAAAGGGAACTCGTATCCTACCAGGACGCGGCGTATGCAGACGGTTATCGTGATCTTGTTGAGAAAGTGAAGGCCGCCGACGAAGAACACGGATCTGGAACCTTGCGGTTGACGCAAACCGTTGCCGACATGCTCTACAAGGTTCTTGCCTACAAGGATGAGTATGAAGTCGCCCGGCTTTATTCCGATCCGTCCTTCAAGCAGAAGGTCGCACAGCGTTTCGAGGATCCGAGAAAGATCAGGGTTCATCTTGCACCGCCCATGCTGGCGCACCGCAAGGATCCGAAAACCGGCCGCCCGGAGAAGATTGCCTTTGGTCCCTGGATTCTCACAGCCTTCGGTCTACTTGCGAAATTCAAGACAGCGCGGGGCAAGTGGTATGACCCCTTTGGCCGGACGGCCGAGCGCAAGGCTGAACGTGACCTGATTTCTCAATACAGGTCCGATATCGCGGAAATCCTGAACCGACTGCCGGATGGAAACTACGGTCTGCTGGTCGAGCTGGCACGTGTTCCGGACCTTGTCCGGGGATTCGGGCCTGTGAAGGAAGCCAATCTCAAGAAGGCCGCTGAGAAGCGGCGCGTTCTACTGGATCAGCTGAATTCGAGCGGAAGCGGTGGCGGCGATCGCAGTGAAGCTGGGAACGAGTTTCTGGAAGCGGCTGAGTAACTGACGCGACCGGATCGCGTATCCGAACCGGCGCTTCGGCGCCGGTTTCTTGCGGTGTCAAATCGATTGCTTATCCAGGGTCAAGCCGGTGACTGTTTCAAAACCAGGTTCGGGTTTCACTGCGTGCCGGCACGCGGCGAATTTTTTCCCGCTCTCTGGCGTCTTCGTCCGCAACGATGTCGTCCAGCAACTCTTCCGGGATGAGGCGCAGGGATCTGCGGTGCCGGCGGAACGCGAACCATGCAAACAACATTTCGAATACAGAGGTCACGGGCCTGTTTGCGTGAATGGATTTGCCACGATGTGACGTTGAAAAGGGAACTACCTTGGGCATTGTCTCCTCCATAAAAAAACAGTTCTCTTATTTTATTGGGGAGTATGCGCTGATTTTCAATAAAGAAAGAAAAATATTTTTAAATTAAGTTGTCATTCTTGAAATCCGTCGATTCGATCATTGGGAAAATGAAGGTGCGAGCACGACAAGGCGTGTCGAGGGATTCAAAGGCTAAAATACCGCGGAATGCAGAAATTACGCAAAATGCAAATCCAAAAGGGTTTACGAAGTCATGAAAAAGCTTTCTGGATTCGGGGCAAATTCGCAGATGCAACAAACTTTTTTCGAACGAATTTACAATTTTTTTCCTTTGTATGCATCGCTGCGGCTATGGGAGTTTCGCGCTAAATTCTTTATATTTTTCAGATTCTTAATATCACTGGCAGCCAACAAATTATAATTTTCAGTAAATTTTTCACAAAGACAATTACATTTCAGACAAAGGTTTTGGGGGCTTCTTTAATTCTCCTCGCCATTTTCGATACCGACGCCCAAGGACAAATTTGAGAATTGGTATCAAAGCATGAGTGAAGCGTTGAAAACAGAACTGGTGAACTTTTCGGAGCTTACCGGGGAAGCTGGAAACGCCCGCAAGGCGGAACTGGCCCGGCATGTTGCAGCCCTTTTTGCGTTGACGTCAGAGCGTTGCTCCGATGAACAGGTCGGAATTTATGACTCGGTCCTGTTTCGCCTCGTGGACATGGTGGAGGCGGAGGTTCGGCGATATGTTGCCGACCAGATGTCCGGTCTCAGACGCGGACCCCTGGATACCATTCGCAGGCTTGCCGATGACGATATCGAGGTCGCCGAGCCGATCCTGGTCCGCTCGACCATTTTGAGCGACGAAGACCTGATCAAGATCGCCGAAAAGCGCGGGAACTCTCACTGCTACGCGATTGCGCAACGCGAGGCTCTCTCGGAAAATGTGACCGATGTCCTGGTGCAACAGGGAGACCTGAATGTGAAGCGCAAGGTCGCCAGCAACGATGGTGCAAACCTTTCGGACAATTCCATTCACTGTCTGATCAGCGATGCCGCTTCAGACGCCACACTTCAAAACTTTCTGAGCGACCGCGGCGACCTTGCAGAAGCGCACATAGCAAGTTTGGTCACGATCGCCAGCGAAGAAGTCCGCAGAAAACTGCACCAATCCGGTCGCACCGAAGAAGCCGAACTTGTTGATGAGGCTGCCGACATAGCAGCGCAGCACATGTCCAACAACTACTGGCTTGGCCGGTATGATTTTGAAGCTGCCAAGTCCCGGGTTTTGTTGCTTGCAAAACGTGGAATGGTCAACGAGGCGGCATTGCGCCGCTTTGCGTCCGAAGATCGTTTTGCCGAGGCCGTCGCCACAATCGCGCTGATGGTGCGTGGTGATGTGGAGGAAATCAGCCATTGCATGGTGAGCCCCAATCCCGAGCCGTTCATTGTTCTTGCCAAGGCTTGCGGTTTCTCCGCAATATCTGTTGGCGCACTCCTTGCCATCGGGCCATGGCGCCACCGCCTTACGCCTGAAGTCCGCAGTGCTGCAGTGGCGCAATTCGGCCGACTGACGGTCGCGGAGGCAAAACGCAAGATGGCGCACTGGAACCAGAACGTCCTGAGCTGATCTTTATTCTTTCCCCATGAGGACGAAACAAAGGCCCGGTTTGCCACCGGGCCTTTGTTTCGTCTGCCCGATCGATGCAGATGACCAGCTTTCTTTTAAATTCTCCGGAACCGTGCTTAACAGGGGCAAGGCAAAAAACGCGACTCGCATGGGGCTGAAATGCAAGCACAACTTAACCATTCCCGACACTGGCTGTTTCGGCTTTCCGTGGGGCGCCTTTGCGTCAGCGCAGCGATGGTGCTGTTTCTCCTGGTGTCGGGGGCAGGTTTCGGTCAGCCCACGGTGCAGGCACAGGGATTGACCAGCGTCATCACCGGCATGGCTGCGGGCGACGATGCGGATAAATCCGATGCGGACGGGTCAAAGACAGCCTCGGAAGAGACGCCGGCTGAGCAAAGCGCCTTGGCGGACGAGGGTGAAGGTGCTGGGTTCGTTCAGGACGTCGACGTGTTTGTCGACCAGGCCATTTCAGCGCGTGACGTCTTCAAGGACATCCTGAAGGAAATTCCCGTCATTCACGAAACGATGCTCACGACGCTCAAGGCAGAAGGGGAAGACAGGGGCCTGGGGTGGATCCCGGTTGCCCTTATCGACATCGCGGCAGGGGTCATCTTCGGTGTTCTTGCCATGACACTTCTTGCGCGCTGGGGTCGCCGTCAGTTTGCCAGCATGTACAAGGCCGATGTCTACAGTCGATCCGACAAGATCACCTATCTGCTGTTGCGCGCGCTGTTGATGATCGTTGGTGTCGTGCTGTTTTTTGCAGTCGCCGTCGTCGTTTACCTGACGGTTGGAACGGGCCTGCAGGCGGCCAACCAGACCGCCCTTGTGATATTCAGCGTGATTGCAGCGTTCCTGGTCTTTCGGATAATTTTTCTGAATTTGCTTGCCCCGGATGCCGACAGTCACCGTCTGATCAACCTGTCCAGTGAAGAAGCCGGCAGCTTGTACCGGGCTCTTCTGGCAGGCAGTGCCGTTTCACTGTTTTCCGTCGGGTTCTGCCTGTGGATGGAACGGCTTGGGCTGTCGCTGGATGCGCACAAGATTGCGCTTATCGGCGCATCGGCCCTGTCCATGATTATTCTGATCGGAATTTCGGTCGCCTACAGAAAGACGATCGCCGGTCTCATCCGCGGCGAGGCGGAAAGTGACCCACCAATCTGGCGCAAGGTCCTGGCAAATGTCTGGCACTTCATCGCCATCATCTACTTTGCGATTGCCTGGGGAATTTCCGCGGTCCGGATACTTCTGGATCTACCGGATGCAACCGGGCTTGTCGGCGCTCCGCTCCAGGTCATGCTGCTTGCGGCGATCGTCTACGGAATTCTGATCCTGATCATCGACAAGGTGCTGCTGCCGCGCCTGGATACCGCCGATGCGCAGTCAAAGATCGCGGAAGACATCAAGCGTTCGGAAGAAAGCGAAGGCGGTAAGGAAGATCCCGAAAGCGCGATGGCCCAGGCACGCGCGGAGGCAGCCGACAGAGAAGCGCTCAGATCTCCGTTCCGGGACCTTTTCGACCGCGGCGCCGCGATTATCGTGCTTTTCGGATCGTTGGATCTGCTGGCGTCGATGTGGGGTGTCCCCCTTGCGGGCAGCAGTTCACTCATCGGGTCGTTCGTAGAAGTTCTGCTGGTCATGTTCCTTGGTTACATGGCTTACGAGGCGGTCAAGATCGTTATCGACCGCCAGATTGCCAAGGAGGCACCTGCCGATCAGGACGAAGAGGTTGAGGTCGGTGGAACCGGGGAAAGCCGAATTGCAACGCTTCTGCCGATCTTCAGGAATTTCCTGCTGATAACGATCGTGGTGATTGCAGCGATGGTGGTACTATCAGAACTCGGCGTGAATATTGCGCCGCTCTTCGCAGGTGCCGGTGTCGTCGGTCTTGCGATCGGTTTTGGAGCCCAAACGCTCATCCGCGATATTTTCTCCGGCGCATTCTATCTGCTGGACGACGCTTTCAGGAAGGGGGAATACATCGACATCGGCAGCGCCAAAGGTGTCGTGGAGAAGATTTCGATCCGGTCGATGCAATTGCGCCACCATCGTGGCGCCTTGACGACGATCCCTTTCGGGGAAATCCAGCAAGTCGAGAACTTCTCGCGGGACTGGGCTGTCATGAAGCTGGCGTTCCGGGTCACCTACGACACGGATGTCGAGAAGATGCGCAAAATCATCAAAAATTTCGGCAAAGAGCTGCTGGATGACGAGTATTACGGGCCGATGTTCCTGGCTCCCCTGAAATCTCAAGGGATCATGTCCATGGAAGACTCGGCCATGATCGCGCGCGTGAAATTCACGACTAAGCCGGGCAAGCAGTTCGAACTTCGCAAGATCGTCTACGCGGGTCTGCAGGATCTTTTTGAAAAGAACGGCATCAAATTCGCGCACCGCCAGGTGACCGTGCGCGTTGCGGGTCAGGATGAAGGGGCAGACAGCCAGGGAGCGCCGTCGGCATCACAATCCGCCCTCCAGGCCACGGCTCATGCTGCGGCAGCCGGCGGTGCGGCCGGCATATTCGATCCCGACGATGCGAACGGAGACGCAAACACCGATCAACTCTAGATCTGCAAATTGAAAAAGGCGCATATTCTGGTGCGCTTTGTTCAGCCGGATGCAAATCCATGGACCTTGCGGCTGAAATCCGATATCGGTCCGGCCAAAGATTACAAGCAGGACCGGAATGCGGATCGGATTTCAGGCAGGAGCCATAAACGAGCGCGGGATGAGCGTTGCGCTCTTTGACTATGCCCTCGGTGTTCAGGAGATATTGGGTCATGAGGCCATCGTTTTTTACAGCGATAGCCACAGCGATCCGGCGGTCGTCGAAAAATTCCGCAAATCATTGCAACTGGTGCCAGTCCCGCTGGAACAGGATGGGCGTAAAGTCAGCGACCCATTCAAGCTGGATTTTTGCTACTTCATCCGTGACGGGCGCAACCGGCCCCTGAATATCAGCGCCAACCGGATCGGTGTCCACGCGGTTTTCCGGCATTTCGAACCTCATGGCGATGTCTATGCCTATGTCTCAGACTGGCTTTCGAACTGGATGACAGCCGGTCGAGCTCCGGCCGTGCCGCATATCGTGGACTTGCCGGCAGTGAACGCGGACTTGCGCTCCGAATTCGGAATTCCGGACGATGCATTTGTTGTTGGACGTTATGGCGGGTATGACCAGTTCAATATTCCATTTGTTCACGAGGCCGTCGCCGAGGCGCTCGACCGCAGGTCAAATCTGCACTTCCTTTTCGTCAACACGGAAAAATTTCTTGATCATCCACGCGCCCTGTTTCTGCCACCGGTTGTCAATCCGATGGAAAAGTCCCGGTTCATCAACAGCTGTGACGTTGGCCTGAACGCAAAGAAAATTGGCGAAAGCTTTGGGCTGGCGATCGCCGAGTTTCTGAACTTCGGCAAACCTGTCTTCAGCTGGGCAGGGGGGATGGACCAGAACCATGTCTTTCTCACTCCCGAGCATGATTGGAACTACCACACACGCAGGGATCTTCTTCACCTTCTGACAGACTATGCCCCCAACCCGATGGATAGCGATCTTGCCAGCCGGTCAGTCGATCCCTACAGGCCGGAAGCAGTGATGAAGCGATTTGACAGCGCCTTTCTGTCCGGAACCTATTCGGCGGAAGACTTGCGTCTGCCGGCGAGTTTCAAGGCGAAACGATATCTGCAGGAAAAGATCCTGCGGGCAAAATTCAGGCTCTGGAAAAGCATGTAACGGGCGGAACTGGAACTTTAAAGATGATGCTTTATGACTGTTTTGTCTTTCACAACGAGTTTGATCTACTGGAAATCCGCTTGCGCGAAATGGGCGACAGTGTTGACCGGTTTGTTCTCGTTGAAGCCGATCAGACACAGCGCGGATCACCGAAGCCGTTCTATTTTGATGAAAACAGAGACCGTTTCGCGCCGTGGGCCGACAAGATCATCGATCTGCAGGTTCGGTTCCCTGACCAGCTTCCACCTGCGCTCGGTGTCTACAAGAACCGCCGGAAAAAGGACTGGGAACGCGAGAACTACCAGCGAAACTGCATTTCACGTGCGCTGGAAAGCTGTGATCCCGACGATCTTATCTTATTGTCGGATGTCGACGAAATCGTTCGTGCCCCGACCCTTGCGAAGGTCATGGCGGAGCGACTTTTCAGGGGCAGATTGCTGGTGTTCGAGCAAAGCCTGCACAAGCATCATCTTGATCGCATCGTTCCCGGCAAGACCTGGCTGCTTGGGTCGCGCATGATCGAGAAGAAGTATCTGACGACGCCTCAGCAATTGCGTCGAACAAAGGCACGGATGACCAAGAAGCCGTATGTTCCGGATTTCGCAACACAGCCATTTCTAAGAATACGGAACAACAATCTGTCGGGTATTGGCAGACCGGTGAAAATCATTCCCGATGCAGGATGGCATTTTTCCTCCATGGGCGGTCTTGAGGCCTTCAGGACCAAGCTGGACTCGGTCGTCCACGGACAGACGGTCGATACCAGCGATATTCAAAAGCTTTACGAGCGTGAGCTCGTCGGGACGCAAATCATACCTCATGCCAACCTTCCTGCCTGCATTCAGGACGGTAATTTTGATCACATGCTTGCGCGGAGTTAGCGCGGCAGGGTTTGTTTCACTTGTTTCCGCCCGTGCCCGCTCACGACATGGTGTTTGCGAACTGCTCCGGTCGCCGTCTAACAACGTTCACATAGTATGAGACGGCGGTCAAAATGCGCAGGAACGCCTTTCCCAGATCTTCCTTCCAGGTCTCCGGAAGGCGGTTTCCCGTCGTGTCCTGAGCGGATTTTTCGGGGAAACGGAAGCCAAGCAGTCTGTCGACTTCAAGAATGTCGGCCTGCAGCTTCTGAAATTCCCAAGTCGGAAGATTGCTCGCCATTCCGCTGTGGACGTGTGAGAACTTGTCGGAAAGCTCGGTGAGTTCGCCGTTTTCGGGTGACGGATCAAGGGGCAGGTCGAGGATTTCAATGCGCAAAGAACGCAAGTTCGCGATTGCCCTGGCAAAATCCTCCCGGATCAGATCCTCGGAGCTTTCCAGTGAAGAGGCTCCGATTTCAAGGTAGTCCGCGAGTGTCTCCGTCTTCACGAGGGGATTTCCGAGATTGGGAGCGCGAAGGTATTCTTCCAGGAGAGGTGGAAGTGCGGAAAAGGCAGGATCATAGCCCCTCAGTGCTTCACGCGCATCATTGGCGTCCGACAGGTAGTGATCCAGCGCGAGCCTGAACATGTCTCGACTACCCCGGAAGGCGTCATAAACGAATTGCCACTCCGGTATCGTGGCCAGGGTCTGGAGTGTCAGAAAAACATTGCTGTCGAATGCCTTGGCAGGGTCGCGCGTCTTTGACGCCATTGTAAAATTGTTGATGTAGCGTTTCACGTCTCGCGGGTTGATCCCGCCGCCTTCCGAAACGAGATAGCGCAGATGAGGGAGAATATCGTCGATGAGGACGTCTTTTTGTGTTTGCGGCAGCCTCGCCTCAAGGGCCATGGAATTCACGAGATCTTCAACATTGTCGCTGCTGACCGGTCGCAATTCGAAAGGGACCTGGAAAATCTTCTTGATGTAGTCGGCACCTTCTATGGGACGGGCGAGCGGAGCGTCCGTGTCACCTTCACGGGCCGCGGTCTTGTAGATGCTGTCGATGCTCCAGGCGATAACGTCCTTGTCGAGTCCGACAATAAAAACGAAACCGTCGAGATCGAAAAACAGTTTCATGGATTCCAGGACAGAGAGCGCGCCTTTCGGCAGGCAGCGGTCCAGATCGTCTATGAACACAACAATCCGCCGTGCGGGGTCGTCCTTCGCGAAGGTTTCAAATGCCAGGCTCAAGGCGCGAAAACTGGCGAAATATGACGATTTCGGAACGCTTGCCTTTTCTTCCTCTTCCTTGATGTTCTTTGCCGACATCAACATCTTGTTGGCATCGACGGAAACTGAAAGGGCATCTCCCAGCCCCGCCTTGAAGGAAAGGCCGGCGGTGATTGAGTAGGCGACCTGGCCGATCGTTTTGATCAGAGATTCGATCTTTTCATCATTTCCTCCCTGATCCTCGAGCCATTTGTCGAGAGCGGCCTGAATTGAATCGAGCAAGGGAATGATCAGGTGGTCTTCCTTTTCATAGCGCCACGCGCTGAAGTCCACCTTGACGATATTCTTGTTCGGTTTCAGCTTGTGTCGTATGCGCTCCATCAGGGTGGTCTTTCCAGACCCCCATCCACCGAAAATACCGATTGCAAACCGGGGTGGACTGTTGTGCACGATGTCAGCAAATGCGTTTGCGTACCGGTCAAAACCAAGCTGAGGGGACTTCGCAGGCTGGTCGAGGATGATCTGCCAATCACTGTGGTCCATTGGTCTGCCTTCATTCGAGGATGCCGCGTGCAGGCGGCCGGTCTTGCTTGCAGTGAATTGTAAGTCTGGCATCACAAGGCGGATCGAACTCGCGGTAAAAACCCGGGCGGCCTGCAAGCACGCAATTCCGATCAAACGACACGCTGAATGGCGCTTGCCAGAGGGCCCGTAGCCTTGTGGCGTTGCCGGTTTCAAGCGCATTTAAAAGCCATGATTGACCGCATCACGGACTTAAGTCAAAGGGTTGAGAGACGTCGCGGACGTCATCGGGTGCCGTAATGTCACCAATTCGCGTCGTATTTGTTTCTGCCGCTTGCATCTGCTTTCAAGTTCATATAAAGATATCTTTATATCGACATTGATGCTGACAAGGCATAAGCTACTACGCATGACCGACGAACCAACGCTTTCCGTGGAAGACACGCTTGCTGCCCTCAGGGCCGTCGGCGAAGCCACACGTTTGCGTCTTATCGCATTGCTGGCCGAAAGCGAGCTGACCGTGAAAGATGCGACAGCGATCCTCGGACAGAGCCAGCCGCGCATCTCACGCCATTTGAAACTTCTTGCCGAAGCGGATCTGATACAGCGATTTCCTGAAGGGTCGTGGGTGTACTATCGCCTGGCGGATGGCCCTGAAGGTGAACTTGCGAGGGGACTGGTTGAACGTATTTCCAGAGAAGATCCCGTTCTTGCCGCTGATCAGGAACGTTTCCGGGCCATTCGCAAGGCCAAGGCGGAGGAGGCTGCTTCCTACTTCGCCGCACGTGCGCTCACCTGGGACAGGGAACGCTCCCTGCACGTTTCGGAAGATGACGTGGAAACAGCCATGCAATCAGCGCTCGGGGATACGCCGTTCCAGTCGTTTCTGGATCTGGGAACGGGTACGGGCCGGCTGCTGGAAGTCTTTTCGGAACAGTATTCCTCGGCACTTGGCATTGATGCGTCGCACGACATGCTGGCGGTGGCACGGGCAAATCTGGCAAAATCAAAACTTGGCAACGCACAGGTACGCCATGGTGACGTCTATGCCCTGAATGTACCACCGCGGTCTTTCGACGTTGTCGCGATCCATCAGGTTCTGCACTTTCTCGATGAACCGGCGCGGGCACTTGCCGAAGCTGCACGTGCCCTGCGGCCCGGCGGCCGCCTCATGATCATCGACTTCGCACCGCATGAACTGGAGTTTCTGCGCGACAACCATGCCCACCGCCGGCTCGGCTTTGCCCATGACCAGATGGAGCGCTGGCTGGAGGCTCTTGAACTCGATCTGGAACAGGTCACCGACCTGGTTCCGGGAGACGACACAGAAAACAACCTAACCGTTACGCTTTGGCTTGCCCGTGATCGACGCATCGTCACCGATTGGCCCGCGCGCGACACGTCCCGAGAGGTCGCCTGACATGTCTGAATTTTCCAACCGCCGCTCACACCAGGCCGCTCTATCGCCAATTACGGCGTCCTTTGAGTTCTTTCCTCCGAAGTCCGACAAGATGGCTGAAACGCTCTGGGGCACGGTCAAGCGTCTGGAACCGCTCAGCCCGTCCTTTGTTTCCGTAACCTACGGCGCAGGTGGTTCGACGCGGGAGCGGACCCACAAGACAGTCGAGCGCATCCTGGGGGAAACTGACCTCAGCCCTGCTGCCCATCTCACCTGCGTCGGCGCGTCTCGCGAAGAAGTCGATGCCATCATCGAGGACTACTGGAAACTGGGTGTGCGCAATCTGGTTGCACTGCGCGGGGATCCGCTGGAAGGCATCGGCAGTCGCTATGTGCCCCGGGAGGATGGCTATGCCTATGCTTCCGATCTTGTGGCCGGGATCAAGAAAATTGCCGATTTCGATATTTCCGTTTCCGGATATCCTGAAAAACACCCTGAAAGCGGCAGCTGGCAGAGTGAAATAGACAACTTGAAACGCAAGGTTGATGCGGGTGCGGACCGGATCATTACCCAGTATTTCTTCGACAATGACATGTTCGATGATTATCTGGATCGGATCGCAGCGGCCGGGATCAACGTCCCGGTGATTCCCGGCATTCTGCCGATCCACAATTTCGAGCAGACCATGGTGTTCTCGGCCAAATGCGGAACCAGCATTCCGTCATGGCTCGCCCGCAGGTTTGCCGGCCTTCACAACGACCCGGAAACACGGAAACTCGTTGGCGTGGCGATTGCCTGTGAACAGGTCATGGATCTGGTCGACCGAGGTATCAACGACTTCCATTTCTACACCATGAACAGGGCTGATCTGACCTACGCGATCTGCCACATGCTCGGCATGGGACAGCAGGCACCGGAGAACATGGCAGCCTGACGATCCAGAAAGACCCTCAACCTGACCCTCGACAACAAGGGGCTCGGCTTCCGAACACGGCAACTCTGACAGACAGGCGTTGCACGGGAACTGGGGGCAACTGGCCAAGGCCGTGAAAATCTCCCTTCTGCTTGTGGGGAAGGGGCCCCGCGTAGGGCACTCGGTCAAAGCGAATACTGCAAGAAAAGCTGTGCCTGAAACAGGAAGGGACAGCTCGCCCGGCAATTCAAGAGGCACTTTCACGTTGAGTGCCGATCCAAAATTAACTCGACTGTCCGGAAGGAAATACCCGTGATCAAGTCCGACGCCCTAGTGCGACTTCGCGACCTCGCCAAGACCCGTATCCTCGTGCTTGACGGTGCAATGGGAACCGAAATCCAGGACCTGAAACTGGACGAGGCCGGTTATCGCGGCCAACGCTTTGCCGACTGGCCGAGTGACGTCAAAGGCAATAACGACCTTTTGAGCCTGACCCAGCCCGATGCGATCCGGAAGATCCATGTCGACTATCTGGAGGCTGGGGCGGACATCATCGAAACCAACACGTTCTCCTCCACGACGATTGCCCAGGCCGATTACGGTATGGAGGAACTTGCCTACGAACTTAACCTGGAGAGCGCCAGACTTGCGCGCGAAGCCTGCGATATCGTCATGAAGAAGGACCCTGCGCGTCCCCGTTTTGTTGCTGGAGCGCTGGGGCCGACCAATCGGACGGCATCGATCTCGCCGGATGTCAATGATCCCGGATATCGGGCTGTTTCCTTCGACGATCTCAGGATTTCCTATGCGGAGGCAGCGCGTGGCCTGATCGCCGGAGGCGCGGATATTCTTCTGGTCGAGACCATTTTCGACACGCTCAACGCTAAAGCCGCCCTGTTTGCCATCGACGAGGTTTTTGAGGAAATCGGCAGGATCCTGCCGGTGATGATCTCAGGCACGATAACCGATCTGTCCGGCCGCACGCTCTCCGGGCAAACGCCGGAAGCCTTCTGGAACTCGGTCCGCCATGCGGAGCCGTTCACCGTCGGTCTCAACTGCGCTCTTGGAGCGAAGGAAATGCGCGCCCATGTCGACGAGCTCGGCCGGGTTGCCGATACGCTTGTCTGCGCTTACCCAAATGCGGGATTGCCGAACGAATTCGGCGAGTATGACGAGAGTCCCGAACATATGGCCGGGTTGCTTGAGGAATTTGCGTCAGCCGGCCTCGTCAACGTTGTTGGCGGGTGTTGCGGCACGACACCGGCCCATGTCAGGGCAATTGCCGATGCCGTTGCCGACAAGACACCGCGTCCGATTCCGGAAGTCGCACGGCATATGCGCTTGTCCGGCCTCGAACCGTTTGTGCTGACCAAGGAAACCAACTTCGTCAATATCGGTGAACGGACCAACGTTACGGGTTCGGCCCGTTTCCGGCGCCTCATCAAGGAAGGCGATTACGCGACGGCACTCGATGTGGCCCGGCAACAGGTCGAAAATGGCGCCCAGATCATCGATGTGAACATGGATGAGGGGCTTCTGGATTCAGAAGATGCCATGGTCACGTTTCTCAACCTTGTTGCCGCCGAGCCGGATATTGCCCGGGTGCCGGTCATGATCGACAGTTCCAAGTGGAGCGTCATCGAGGCAGGGCTGAAATGCATCCAGGGCAAGGGTGTCGTCAATTCGATCTCCATGAAAGAGGGCGAAGATGCGTTCATCGAACAGGCCCGTTTGATCCGCCGGTATGGCGCCGCCGTTGTCGTCATGGCTTTTGACGAGAAGGGGCAGGCGGATACCTTCGAAAGAAAGACCGAAATCTGTGCCCGTTCTTATGAACTTTTGACCGGCGTCGTCGGGTTCCCACCGGAAGACATTATCTTCGATCCCAATATTTTCGCCGTTGCAACAGGGATCGAGGAACACAACAACTACGGTGTCGATTTCATCGAGGCGACCGGCTGGATACGCGAAAATCTGCCCCATGCCCATGTTTCGGGCGGTGTATCGAACCTGTCGTTCTCATTCCGGGGCAATGAGGCGGTGCGTGAAGCAATGCACTCCGTATTCCTGTACCACGCCATTCAGCGTGGCATGGATATGGCAATCGTCAACGCAGGCCAGCTTGCAGTCTACAATGACCTCAGTGCCGATCTTCGCGACCATTGCGAAGACGTCGTGCTGAACCGCCGTGACGATGCGACGGACAGGATGCTTGATGCGGCCGAACGCTGGAAAGGCGAAGGCGGCAAGAAAAGGGAAGCCGATCTCACTTGGCGCACCTGGGGTGTTGCCAAGCGCCTGGAGCACGCTCTTGTTCATGGCATTGATGACTACGTTGTCGAGGATACGGAGGAAGCTCGCCAGGCATTCGATCGTCCATTGCATGTGATCGAAGGTCCGCTAATGGATGGAATGAACGTGGTCGGCGACCTGTTCGGCTCCGGCCAGATGTTCCTGCCACAGGTGGTGAAGTCCGCGCGCGTGATGAAAAAGGCCGTCGCGTATCTGATGCCTTTCATGGAAAAGGAGAAGGCGGAACTTGGTCTGACCGGACATTCGTCTGCAGGCAAGATCCTGATGGCGACCGTGAAGGGTGATGTGCATGACATCGGCAAGAACATCGTCGGCGTCGTGCTCCAGTGCAACAATTTCGAGGTCATCGATCTCGGCGTGATGGTACCGGCAGCCAAAATCCTGGAAACGGCGAAAGAGGAAAAGGTGGACATGATCGGCTTGAGCGGGCTGATCACTCCTTCGCTCGACGAAATGTGCCATGTCGCGGCCGAGCTGGAGCGTGAAAACATGGAACTGCCGCTGTTGATTGGCGGTGCGACGACATCGAAAATCCACACCGCCGTGAAGATTCACCCGAACTACGCGCGCGGACAGGCGATCTACGTAACCGATGCCGGGCGGGCCGTCGGCGTTGCGACCAAACTGATGAGCGAAGGCGCGCGCGAACCTTATTTTGCCGATGTACGCACGGAGTATGCCGACGTTGCCGAAAAACATGCCGCCAGTCGGGGGACGCAGAAGCGCGCTTCTATCGTGACGGCCCGGAAAAATGCGTTCAAGTGCGACTTTGAAGGCAAGCCACCGATTGCGCCCAGAAAGCCAGGACGTACCGTGTTTGACGACTTTCCGCTGGAAGAGCTCGTGCCGGTGATTGACTGGACGCCGTTCTTTGCGACCTGGGAGATCAAGGGGCGGTATCCGGGCGTCCTCACGGACAACCGATATGGACCGGCAGCCAAGGCGCTTTACGACGATGCCCGCCGGATGCTGGATGAGATCGTTGAAAAGAAGCTTTTGACGGCACGCGGTGTTGCCAGTATCTGGCCGGCCAACGCGGTCGGGGACGACATACGCCTCTTTACCGATGAAAGCAGGTCTGCAGAACTGGCCACGTTCCATACTTTGCGGCAGCAAATGTCCCGCAATGCGGGCGGGCGGGCCAATGTTGCACTCAGCGATTTCGTGGCGCCTCAGGAGAGCGGTGTTGATGACTGGCTCGGTGGGTTCGCGGTAACGGCAGGTCACGGCGAAGACGAGCTCGCGGCCCGGTATGCCCGCGAAAGCGACGACTACAACAAGATCCTGTCCCAGGCGCTCGCGGACCGGCTCGCGGAAGCCTTTGCGGAAAAACTGCACCAGATCGTTCGCAAGGACGTGTGGGGTTACGCCACAGATGAAACTCTTTCGGCCGAGGAAATCATTGCCGAGAATTATCAGGGCATTCGTCCGGCAGCTGGCTATCCGGCCCAGCCGGACCACACCGAAAAGGATACCCTGTTCCGTCTTCTCGATGCGGAAAAGCTCACCGGAATCCAGCTGACGGAAAGCCGTGCAATGCTTCCAGGGTCGTCGGTTTCCGGACTTTATCTTGCCCACGCGGACAGCCACTATTTTGGAGTGGGCAAGATCGAGAGAGACCAGGTCGAAGATTATGCTGCACGAAAGGGGTGGGATCTCGGCCTGGCAGAACGTTGGTTGGCACCGATACTGAACTACGATCCGGCGCGCATGGAAGCCGCAGAGTAGTCCTGCCCGCCTTGATTTTCCGTGTCGATGAGAAGCCTCCCGTGGAAAGACCACGGGAGGCTTCCTTGTTTTTGTGAGCAAACAGAACGGTCTGGGAGTTCAAACAGGTGTTTCCTCGATCAAAGACAAGGTGCGTTCTTGTAAAGTGCACGCAGTGCGCTAGAATGAGACTCATCAGGTGGACGGGGATTTCGATTCGCGGACCACAAATGACAGAAAAAGACTGTGCACACGACCAGAATTCTTCTGGTTCAGCACCGCCAGACCGCTAGCCGTGGCCGCTTCGCAGAGTTGCCAGCTAGGCTGCTTCGATCCTGGCGGGAAGCAATCCCAAGGTTTCGGGAGACGTTTGGCGTCTCCCGAAATCTGGTTGCTCTGTATAAGGTTCCTGACCAAGCGGAGAAATTTTCCGATGATTTGTCGCTCCCGGTTTCAAACCAGACCAACGACACCCCTTTCTGCGTAAACTCCCTAAATCAGCAAACTGATCGCCAGGTACCCTGCCATCCCATATAGGGAAAGCAGGCTGAGGCTCATGAACAATCCGCGCGCACCGCTCCTGCCGGTCAAAAAGCTGAATGTGTGGCCAAGCCGTCCAAGCGCAAATCCGATCAGCCAGAAGCCTGCCGCCATGGCAGATGGAGACACCAGCGAAAATACGAAAGCCAACAGGGCAAACAACGTTGTGTTCTCCGTTGCATTTCTGTGGGCATTGTGATGCCGTTCCAATTCGGCGAACCCATCTTGTGTGACATCTTTCCTGGTGAAACTGCTGGTTTTCCATTCTTCAGGCGTTGCGCGAATGTTGTACTTAAGCCTCGTCAACTCGGTGCTTGTCATCAACCAGGTGTGGTTCAAGACAAGCATCAGTCCTGCAATCACAAGTGACACGAGGATTTCGTGCGAAGGTAAGGCAATCGACGTGGTGGCGATCCCGAAGACCGCCAGATTCAGCGCGAGGCTGATCAAAATGAGCGCAACCGGATAGGCCTTGATGATGAGGGCAACCCGTTTCTTGTTGTCGACCTGGTGAGGCACGTTAGAATTTAATCCCAAGTGAGTTACAGAATTGACTGAAACCAGTCCCGCGTAGTTCGTGGAGCCGGATGAATTCTAGTCGAGGCTTGAAGGAAAAAGCCTGTTTAGGTTTTCGTGGCCATGTGAAGAAATGTGGACCACACGGCTGTCTTTTTCGCGCCGAAGCCAGCCTTCTTCCTGGAACCGGACCAGGAGTGCCGCTCCGAGTGCTCCTGCTAGGTGGTTACGCCGTTCGCTCCAGTCAAGACAGGCCCGGCAGATCGGGCGGCGCGACAACCTGAGACCTGCGAGATCGACACCGAAGCCGGTGACAAAATCTTCGCCGCTGGCTGTAAGACCCAAACCTCCCTTGTCCTGTGTGATTTTCAAAAAATCGCGTGACTGCAAACTGTCGAAGATCCTGACCGCCATGTCGCCAGCTAGGTGATCATAACAGACGCGGGACGTTCGCATGGCCGGATCGCGAGGCCCGGTGCGCGTGCGCAAATGCCCCTTGCGGGCAGCAAGTCCCATGAGGGCTTCGAGTGTCGTGCCGACATCGGGACCTGAAAGCGTGAAATAGCGGTGACGGCCCTGCTTGGCCTGAACCAGCAACCCGCCTTCCTGCAGTTTTTTCAGATGCGAACTGGCCGTCTGGCCGGTGATGCCGGCCTCGGCCGCCAATTCCGTTGCCGTCAGTGCCTTGCCGCTCATGAGGGCACTCAAGATGTTGGCGCGGGCCGGATCTCCGATCAGGGCGCCGATGCGAGCAATGTCTGGTCCGTCTTTCATGGTTCGATCCCCATCGAAGCATTCTCGCCGCAGACCATGACATAACCCGTCTTCAGGACCAACTGAAAAGGACCGGATGATGATCACATGTTTTATCCGCTATCACATCGACCCCACAAAAAGGGCTGCCTTTGAGGAATATGCCCGTAACTGGGGTCAGGCGATTCCTCGCTGTGGGGCAGACCTGATCGGCTACTTTGCGCCACACGAGGGATCAACCACACGTGCCTATGGCGTTTATTCCATTGAAAATCTGGCCGCCTATGAAGCCTATCGCGCGCGACTTGCCGCCGATCCTCTCGGACAAATGAACTATGAATTCGCCATGAGAGAAAAATTCATCTTGCGGGAGGACCGCACGTTTCTGACACTGGCCTCCGCGCCGCATGGCGAAGGGGAGAGTGGAAATTGATTGCAGTGATTTTCGAAGTCATTCCGCATGCGGACAAAAAGCAGAACTATCTTGATACGGCGGCAGAGATACGCCCGCTTCTTGAAGAGATCGATGGCTTTGTCTCCGTTGAACGTTTCCAGAGCCTGAGCGACCCTGAAAAACTGCTCTCCGTCTCGTTTTTCCGCGACGAAGAAGCCCTGAATGAATGGCGCAGGCTGACCGCACACAGAAAAGCGCAGCAAATCGGCCGAACCAGCTATTTCAAGGACTACAGGTTGCGTGTCGCGCATGTTCTTCGGGACTACGGCATGGATGACCGCGAAGCTGCGCCTTCTGACAGCCTTGCAGTGCACGGCTGACGCTTCGGATCATGCAGAACCGGTCTTTCGAATACGCGCTGCTGGGGTGTCTCGCCCTGTTGTGGGGCTCGTCCTACATGTGGATCGGTCTTGCACTTGAGACGTTTCCGCCTGCAACCCTGATGGCCATACGCGTGGTGCTGGCTTCGGCCGTGCTCCTGCTGATCATGACGTTTCAGGGCATGGGTCTGCCGATGGACCGGCGAAGCTGGTGGCTCTTCTTCACCCAGTCGCTTTTAAACAGCACCGGTCCGTGGCTGCTTCTGGCCTGGGGACAGCAATATGCCGGAACGGCGGTTTCAAGCGTCCTCAATTCCACATCACCGCTTTGGGTCTTTGCACTATCCTATCTTGTGTTGCGACGTGGCCAGTTTCCGGGAGGCCGTCAATTGACCGGCGCGCTGCTCGGCTTCACCGGAGTTGTGCTGATCATCGGTGTAGGGGCACTGGACAGTCTCGGCCAGAACCTCGTTCCGCAACTCGCCGTCTTTTTCAGCGCCGCGCTTTACGGCATGGCGGCTCTTCGAGGGCAACTTTTCAAGGGTTTGCCACCGATCGTGCCTGCGACCGGCACCCTTGTCTGCTCCTCATTGGTGCTTGTGCCCCTGAGCCTTCTGACCGAGGAACCCTGGACCCTGTCACCGAATGCTGTCGGATGGACTTCTACGATCGTTCTCGGCCTGGCCTGCACGGCGCTGGCTTTCCTGATCTATTTCCGTTTGCTCTCGACACTTGGAGCCATGGGCACTGCAAGCCAGGCGTACCTGCGCGCAGGTGTCGGGGTTTTCCTGGGCGTGATGTTTTTGTCCGAAAGACTGGATATGGAAACCTTCGCCGGAATTTGCCTTGCCATTCTGGGGGTCATTCTGATCAACTGGCCAAAGAGCAGCAGCGCGGTGAAATCGACGACTGCTGTCAAGTAACTGGCGAGGGATCTTATGAGCTTTCTGACCGTTTACAAGGCCGGTTCCAGGCCGAGCAAACGCGCCAACCCGGATTATTTCACCGGAATTGTCTGGCAGGAACCGGTGATCGAAGCCCCCGCGCCCGCACGGGTGAGGGCCTTGAGAGTGTTTTTCGAACCGGCTGCCCGGACCCACTGGCATACGCATCCGCTGGGACAAACCCTTCATGTGCTTGATGGCGCCGGTTTCGTGCAGCTTTGGGGGCAGGACAAGCTGCCGATCCTGCCTGGTGACGTTGTCTGGATTCCACCCGGAATGAAACACTGGCACGGTGCCGGTCCGCAGACCTCCCTGGTACATCTCGCGATCCAGGAGGAAAGCGATGGGGCCGTTGCCGACTGGCTCGAAGCGGTCGACGAGGCGACCTATGCAAAGACCTGAAAGTCGGGAAATCAGGAAACGGCAAGTGAAACTGGGTCTTCCGTGCCCTGCGCGGTCCGTTTCGCATTCCTGAATGTGTTTCCTGATTTCGAAAACAGAGAGGAACATGAGGACCGAAGGATGCTGAAAAGCAACCCAAGTATGTTGTAAGCATCGTTGCTTCGAATGGCTCTTGCCCGTTTGTCATAAAACGCAAGGTCAATCGATCCATCGTTCAGCGTGCGGTAGTCAGTTGAGCGTCCGGTCATGATCTTTCCCCTTGAACTGATGCAAGCAGAATGGGCGCCCATGACGGTTCCCGCTTGAAGGGAACCTTTAGAACAGCTTGTGTTTTCCTTGATTTTCCACCTGCCAAATTGCGTTGAATGTGCTCTTCAAGTACGCTGATCCTGTTGAACATTGCCGTTGGGGGTCGCGTGCGCTACGAATTTGCAGATTGCGTCCTGGACACGGAAAGCTATCAACTTCAACGGTTTGGAACAGCTGTTCCGGTTGAGCCGCAGGTGTTCGAGCTTCTTTCTCTGCTTGTTGAAAATGCCGGCAAACTCGTTTCGAAAGACAAGATCATCGAGCGTGTCTGGGACGGGAGGATCGTGTCGGAGGCAACGATCAGTGCCCGGATCAATGCCGCCAGGACCGCTGTCGGAGACAACGGCAAATCCCAGGCTGTTATCCGGACCGTGCAGCGCCGGGGACTTGAACTGGTCGCCCCGGTAGAGACTGATTGCAACGAGACGTCGCCCGCCGGGACGGCGAAACGCACGCAAACCATTCATTTCGTCCGGTCGGAGGACGGAACCTCGATCGCCTACGCACGATCGGGTGACGGCAGTCCCGTGGTGAGGGCCGGACATTTTCTCACACACCTGGAAAAGGACTGGTCGAGCCCGGTGTGGGGCCCTTACCTGAAGGAACTCAGTTCCCGCTACAGCCTCATCCGTTACGACCAGCGAGGGACAGGGCTTTCCGAGGCAGAGCTCAAGGGCACAAGGATCGAGGACTACGTCGCCGATCTCAAGGCGGTTGTAGACGCGGCGGGGCTGGAAACCTTTCCGCTGGTTGCTTCATCGCAAGGCGTGCCCATTTCTATCGTTTTCGCGGCGGCCTATCCCGAGCGGGTCAGCCGCCTTGTTCTTTATGGCGGTTTCGCACAGGGCCGTGCACGGCGTGATCATCAATATGCAAACGACGAGGCCAATGCGCTGATGGCGCTGATCCGGTCAGGCTGGGGGAAACCGGACAGCCCCTTCATGGTGGCCTTCACGTCCGTCTTCTGCCCGGGGGCCTCGAAAGAGGAAATGGACAACATGGTCGAGATTCAGCTCGCCTCGACCTCGGCGGAGAACGCTGCAACAATCAGGGCGGCATTCGATCAGTTCGACGTTTCCGCCTGTTTACCGCAGGTGAGGGTGCCAACTCTGATCATTCACGCAAATGGCGACGCAGTTCATCCCGTTACACAAGGACGATGGCTGGCGTCGGAGATTCCAGGCGCCGAGTTTCTCCAGGTCGAGAGCAACAACCACGTCTATCTGCCTTCGGATCCGGCGTGGCGGCAAATCGTCGACGCGCAGTTGGAGTTTCTGTCGAGGGAGCCAGGCAGGTAGCCACGATTACCGTGTCGGCAATCTTACTTCGGCGGTCAGGCCGGATGCGGTTCCGTTCTTCAGCGTAATCGTTCCACCGTGGGCATGGATAATGGAACGCGCTATGGCGAGGCCAAGTCCGATGCCGCCGGTTTCCTCGTTGCGCGATTCTTCCAGTCTGACAAAAGGTTCAAAGACATCCTTGAGCCGGTCTTCCGGTATGCCGGGCCCCTTGTCCGACACACGAATGATGACCTCTCCGTTCGTTGTTGCCGCAAAAATCGAGACACCGCCGCCATAGCGGATGCCGTTTTCAATCAGGTTGCGCAAGGCGCGCTTGAGTGCGATCGGACGGCAGGTGAATGTGACATCCTTTTCAAGGTTCAAACCGCAGTCGTGTCCGAGATCCTTCTGGTCACCTGCAAGACCTTCCAGCATTGCGCCCAGATCGGTTTCTTCAGCCCCTTCCGCATGTGCTTCATCCCTGGCGAAACGGAGCGTTGCCTCGGTCATGGTCGCCATCTCGTCGAGCGTTTCGATCATCTTTTCGCGGTTTTCTTCATCGTCGATGAATTCCGCCCTGATCCTGAGCGACGTGATCGGCGTGCGCAGGTCGTGGCTGATCGCCGCGAGCATGCGCGTGCGATCCTTCACGAACCGGGTGAGGCGGTCCTGCATGTTGTTGAAGGAAGACGTCAGCGCCTGAACTTCCCTTGGTCCGCTCAATTGCAGCGGTTCCTGTTCTTCGCCGCGGCCGAACTTCTCCGCGGACACAGACAGGGTTTTCAATGGGCGCGTGACCCTTCGCACGGCAAATCCGATGATAAGAACGGTCAGGACCGCGGTGAGCCCGAGTTGGACGAGCAGCGGAATGTAGGCACCCGGCGGTGGGCGGTAGCTTGTCGCAACATTCAGCCAGCGTCCGTCGGTCATCCGGATGGACAGCGACAAGTCCTCCGGCTTGTTCATTATCTTGCGCAGGTTAGGTGGGCGTTCGTTCTTCGGAACATAGCGCCAGCTGTAGGAGCCATCGCCATCGTTGTCCTTGGTGCGCCGAACCTTGGGGCCGCGTTTTTCGTCTGCATGTATGTTGACGTGAACAGTCTGGTCGTGCTGCAGCCGCTTTGACAGGATCCCCTGAAGACGTTGTTCGAACCTGGATTGTCCGGGGTCGCGGGCAAGCGGTGTTTCTCCGAGCCAGAAGACGGCGAAACGGCTGCTGCTGGCCTCCAGGATACGGCTCTGAAGCGGCAGTGGCGTATCTTCGAGCAACTCGGCAATGGATACCGCGCGTGCGAGCAGGTTATCGCGCGCGGCCGCAACGAGAGCGATGCGGCGTTCGTCGTGAAAGATCCAGATGCTCAAGGCCTGGGCGAAGAAAATGGCGGCCAACAGCAGAACGATCAGCTGGGATGCAAGTGACCTTGGCCACAAATACCCGAAGATCCTGCGCATATGATCAACAGCCGTCATTCAATTCGGTCTTTCACATCGGCAGTAAACATGTAACCGCCGCCCCACACGGTCTTGATCATCTTGGGGTCCTTGGGATCGACCTCGATCTTGCGGCGCAGGCGCGAGACCTGGTTGTCGATGGACCTGTCAAAGACGGCGGGCGTTCTTCCCGTGGTCAGGTCGAGAAGCTGATCCCGGTTCAGAACCATTTTCGGACGTTTCAGGAAGGCGCACAGCAACTGGTATTCCCCGCTCGAAAGGGCAATGGCGTTACCATCCGGGTCCGTCAGTTCGCGGCGCGACACGTTGAGTGACCAGTCGTCGAATTGAAGCCGTTCCTGTTCGATGGGATCGCGTTCCTTGGGAACGAGTGCGGTTCTGCGCAGCACGGCTCGAATTCTGGCCAGCAGTTCCCGCGGGTTGAACGGTTTCGTCACGTAGTCGTCGGCGCCGATCTCGAGGCCGATCACCCTGTCGGTGTCGTCTGCCATGGCAGTCAGAAGGATGACCGGCATTGATCCCGTTTCCACGAGATGACGGCAGAGCGACAACCCGTCTTCGCCCGGCATCATGATATCGAGCACGACAAGATCGATCGACGCCGCTTTCAGGGCCTTGCGCGCATGCGCGGCGTTTTCAGCTGCCGTTGCGCGCAGGCCGTTCTTGATTAGATAGCGCGCGAGGGTTTCTCGAATATCGCGGTGATCGTCCACCACCAGAATGTGCGGGCTCGGGTCGCTCACATGTTTCTCCCGTTTTCCGGACTCATTATGCTGTCTTGCTGAATTCCGCAATCGGAACCGGTACGGCAGCAATGCTCTTGTTTCTAAGGCGAAAATAATAACAGGCGGTCGATGTTTCGAATTGAACTTGTAACAAAGTGTGTCGCCCGCGCCCAGCGGGACAGATCGCGACACTTATGGCCCATTCGACGGGTATTCCTGCGACAATTGCCACCTACCTTGTGCTCATCAACGAACCAAGGAGTTGTTGGAATGAAACCGTTCAAGAAGATTGCAATTGCCGCTTTGGCTGCGAGCGTCGCGGGAACCGCGCTTACTGCCGGCCTGCCCGCCTTCGCTCAAAGCGGAACTGCGAGCGGGGACGGGGGGCAAAAGATTCAACAGACCCAGGACCAGCAGATGGCGCATAAAGGCGAGCGTCGGGGTTGGGGTCACGGCCGTGGCGGTCACGGGCAGCGCGCCGAACGTTTGTTCGAACGCTTTGACACCGACAAGGATGGCGTGATCACCGAGGCCGAGATCGAGGACATTCGCGGTCAGGAATTTGCGGCTGCAGACACTGACGGCAATGGTGAAATCAGCCTCGAGGAATTCAAGGCCCAGTTCATGGAACGCTCCAGCGACCGCATGGTTCGCGCGTTCCAATTCATGGATACAGACGGCGACGGAACCGTGACACAGGCGGAAATCGACCTTGTTGCCAACCGGATGTTCAATCGGCTGGACCGTGATGGCAACGGTACCGTGGAAAGGGTTCGCGGCCAGCGAGGCCAGGGCGCCGAGAATGATGGTGAGCGCCAGCAACGTGCGGAGCGCGGCGAACGCAAAAGGCACGGTGGCAAGCATCATGGCCGAGGCGGACCTGCCCGGATGTTCATGGGTCTGTTCGACACCGACGGTAGCGGTTCCGTGACGCGAGAGGACTTCGATACACGGCGTGCGGAACTGTTTGCACTGGCCGACACCAACGGCAGCGGTTCTTTCGCTCTTGAGGATTTCGGTCCGCTGTGGCTTGCCGTCAATGATGGCCGGATCGTCGACATGTTCCAGCGTGCCGATGCCGATGGCAGCCTTGGTATCACCCAGGAAGAAGCCAACAAGCGTCTGGACAATTTGATGAAACGCGCCGACCGGAACAAGGATGGTGTCATCACCAAAGCCGATTTCAAAGGCGGAAAGAAAGGCAAAAAAGGCAAGAAACACCGCGGCTGAGTGCAGGAAACAGCCAGCCTGGTTTATCTTCCCGCACTAACATGCCCCCGGGTGCGGGAAACTAAAGGGAGCCGCTTTGCGGTTCCCTTTTTTGTTTGCGGAAACATGTGACGTTACGGGAATCTCAAGAAATTCCGGCGATACTCTCGGCATGAATTTTCAGGGGGATACCATGGCCAAGCCCGATTTGAATGCGTTTGCCACCGCAAGGATAGCGGAAGGGCAGGTGAGTGAAGCCGATGTCATCACGCTCCGCCGGTTTATCTACGGCGACATGGCCGTTTCACTCGAGGAGGGAGCAGCCCTCTTCAGGTTGAACGATGCCGATCTGACATATGCAGACACCTGGTATGAGCTTTTTCCTGAGGCGATCGGTGACATTCTTGTGCATCAGGCGCTGCCGCGAGGGTACGTTTCGGAAGACAACGCGGCCTGGCTGACCGGCCAGATCACGGCGGACGGCCATGTCTGCAGCCGAACTGAACTGGATACCGTCCTGCACGTTCTTGAAAAAGCCCGCGAAGCGCCGGAAAGTCTGGAGAAGTTTGCCCTGCAGGCCGTTGCGGACTCGGTCATCTCGGGCAAAGGTGCGACGCGATCGGGGGCTGATCTGAAACCGGGTGTCATTTCCGACGGCGAAGTGGAGATCTTGCGCCGCGTGCTTTATGCGGGAGCCGGGTGCGGCGGTATCGCCATCTCCAGGGCGGAAGCTGAAATCCTGTTTGACCTGAACGATGCCACGGTCGAAGCGGAAAACGCACCTGCCTGGTCGGAACTCTTTTCCAAGGCGATTGCCAATCATCTGATGGCCATGTCCGGCTTCACGCCGCCTGCGCGGGAAGACGCGCTCGCGCGTGAGGACTGGTTGAGGCAACCCGGAGGCTATGAAAGAGGTCTCGGCGGGTTCTTCAGAAAGATGATCAGTGGCGGTGTCAGCGGTATTCGCGAAGCCTATGCAGATGCTCCCAACCCACTGGCGGCAAGAGGAGCTGCGATGGAGGCGGAAATCGCCGCAAACGAAGTCGTGACCGAAGACGAGGCCTCCTGGCTGGTGGAGCGGATCGGCCGTGACGGCGTGCTTCACGAAAACGAAAGAGCGCTTCTGAAATTCATCCGGGAGGAAAGCCCGAACATCCACCCGGCACTTCAGCCGCTGATGGACAAGGCGATCTGAGGCAGGTCACTCCTCGATCCGCATCGCCTCCGTTTCGATGATCAGCTGGACTTCGTCGCCGACAAAACCGTTGTCGACGGCATAGGCCATGCCGTAGGCGCTGCGCTGAACGGTGCCGCGCGCGCTGATCCCGAGCGTGAACCTTCCGTGCCCGAAGGGATATTTTTCAGCCTTGTTGAGCGTGACGTCGAGCGTCAGCGGATGTGTTTGACCAAGCAATGTCAGATTGCCCTCAACAGTTCCGGTCGTCTCGTTTGCAGGCGCACCGCCGTCGGCTCTGAAGGTCATCACCGGAAAGGCTTCAACGTCCAGAAAATCCTTGCTGCGCACATGGTTGTCCCTGGCTTCATTGAAGCTTTCCACGCTCGCGGTCTTTACCGTGATCTCGACGTTGGAAAGTTCCCTGGTGTCCATGTCATAGGTAAAACCCCCCTCGAATTCGAGGAACGCCCCAAGCGTATCCGCATAGCCAAGGTGATCCACCAGAAAGGCGATCGTGGTGTGGGTCGGGTCGAGCTCATAGCGATGCGGCTCGGCAAGCACAGGTGTGGCGGCAATTGCCATTGCGGCAGCCAGGATGGGTATGCGGATCATGTCTGGCCTCGAAACTGGAATATCAACCAATAGGGAACCAGTCATGAAGCTAGCGCATGACAGCATCGCGGCAATGGCAATTTCAGGCGAAGTTACCCGTCCATACGAAAATCAACGTGAATGTGATTGCCATCCGGATCCCAGACGTTGACCGCGACAAGGTTGATTTGCGGCAATTCTGACTTCTGGTATTTTTCGCCGCGTTCGCGCAATCGTTTCTCGAATTCTTCTGCGCCGGTGGCCGAAAAGGCGAAATGCTCGAGCTTGAGTTCAACTTCGGAGCCAGTGCCCTGGTCGCCGTCGATACCAACCAAATGCACGAACGCCGTATCACCTGCGTATAGCCAGGCGCCGGGGAAGGGAAAATCCGGCCGCGGCCCCAGAGTGAGACCGAGAACATCCTGATACCAGGAGATCATTGTCTCAAGCCGGGTCGTGCGCAGGTTGACGTGATTGAGTTGGTGGATCTGCATCTTGCTGATCTCCTATTTCCACTTGATGGAGCAACCGATTGACGGGACCTGGTGATCAGGACCCTGACCGGTTTCGGCGATCTGTTTCATGGCCTCGAAGAGGTCGCGGCGCAAGTCTGAAGGAGACGTGCCCATCCGCGTCGCGTCAAGACGGCCGCGATATTGCAGTCCCAGATCCTTGTTGAAGCCGAAGAAATCCGGTGTACAGACCGCGTCATAGTTTCTGGCAACAATTTGATCCGCATCATGCAGGTAGGGGAAGGGGAATTCATGTTTTTCGGCCAGCAGCTGCATGTTTTCGAAACTGTCCGCAGGGTGGGAAACGTGGTCGTTGGAACAGATCGCGACAACGCCGATCCCGTGTGCCTTCATGTCATGGGCATCGCGAATGATCTTGTCGAGTATGGCCAGCACAAAGGGACAGTGGTTGCAGATAAACATGACCAGCGTGCTTTTCTCACCGGCGAGATCGGTGAGGCTGTAGGTGTTGCCGTCTGTCCCGGGAAGGCTGAAGTGCGGAGCCTGCCAGTCGAAGTCGCAGACGGGCGGTTGAAGAGCTGCCATTTGGATACCTTCAGGTTATGGAAGACTGTCGCGCGGGAAAATGCAGCCGGTTACCCGGCTGCTCCAGGTGTCAGAACCCTTCTACTACTATCTTGCCCTTTGCGGTGCCGGTTTCAATAAGAGCGTGTGCCTTGCGCATGTTTTCGGCATTGATCGGTGAGAGCACGGTATCGACCGTCGTCCGAATCCGCCCTGCGTCGATTTCGCGGGCGACATAGGTCAGCAGCTTGTGTTGCCCGATCATGTCCGGTGTCTGGAACATTGCCCTTGCGAACATGAACTCCCAGTGGAGACTTGCTGCCTTGAGTTTCATCTTGTCCATCGGCATGGGCAGGTTGGTGTCGTCGATGGTGACGATAGCGCCCTGCGGCCGGATCAGCTCGACAGCTGTTTCCCAGTGCCGCATGTCGTTGAAGATGGCGATATGGTCGACATATTGATGACCAAGTGCGCGGACCTGGGCGACCATGTCCTCCCGGTGATTGACCACTTCGTCCGCTCCAAGTTCCCGAACCCAGGCGGATGTCTCGGGACGTGATGCGGTTGCAATGATCCTGAGGCCGGCCGCCTTTGCCAGCTGAATTCCGATGGAGCCGACACCACCCCCCGCGCCGATGATCAGAATGCTCTCGCCCCTGTTGCCACCGTCCCGATCAATGCCCAGCCTGTCAAAGAAGGATTCGTAAGCTGTCAGCGTCGTCAGCGGGAGAGCGGCTGCCTCTGCAAAACTCAGGGTGCGTGGCTTGAGACCGACAATGCGTTCGTCGATCAGCTGGAATTGCGCGTTTGATCCTGAGCGAGTGATATCACCTGCATAGTAGACTTCGTCACCCGGCTTGAAAAGCGTGACACCGGAGCCAACGGCCTCGACGGTGCCGGCGGCATCCCACCCGAGCACGCGCGGAGTTTCCTCGATCGTGTCTTTGGGGGCACGCACCTTGGTGTCAACCGGATTGACGGAGACAGCCTTCACCGAAACGAGCAGGTCGTGTCCCTCCGGCACGGGTTTCGGCAGATCGACATCCAGAAACGATTTTGGATCGTCAATCGGCAAATAGTGAGTCAGGGCAACGGCTTTCATGGTTTTTTTCTCAGATCGATTCAATTGGGAGGGCTGATGGATCGCAAGGGCGCAAGGGATGGAACGGCATCACCGTCAGCCGATAACGGTCATTTCGTTCAGTGAAAACTCGGCAACAGCGCCTTCGGTCGCCGTCATGTAGTCCGCAAGATGAGGCGCATTCATATGCGTTTGCCAGAGGTCCCGTGTTTCCCAGTTTTCATAGAACATGAAATGAGCCGGGTTTTCATTGTCCTGGTGTAGGTCGTAGTTGATGCAGCCGTTTTCCGCGCGGGTCGCTTCGATCAGCTTCAGCAGCTCAGATCTGACGAGTTCGATCTTGTCCGGATTGGCCTTGATGTTGGCGACGATGGTGAGTTGGGTCATGGGTCTGTTTCCTTGTGTGGTGTTGAAGCTCATTTAATTGCTTGACGGTCTCGGATAAACGGGCAAGATGCGGAGTGATAATCCGGAATTTCCGTATAATGCTCCTTGACAACATTTCCTTGTTCCTGCTGATCGTGGAAAAAGGCAGCCTGGCTGCAGCCGCGCGCGAGGCAGGCCTTGCGCCGACGACTGTATCGGAAAGACTGGTGGCACTTGAAGCCCACTATGGTGTTGTTCTTCTCAACCGAACCACGCGATCCATCAGCCTGACGGAAGAGGGGCGGGCACTCGTCGATGGTGCGCGCACGGTTCTGAGTGATGTTGAGGAGCTCGACAGCAGGATCCGGACCGGCGCAAAGACGCTGACAGGACTGATCCGTATCAGCGCGCCCGAAGATATCGGACGAAACATCATCTCCGGTGCGATTGCAGAGTTTCAGATGGCGCATCCCTCCATCACGATCGACCTGCATCTGTCGGATGGTTACGTTGATATTGTGGGGCTCGGCATCGATCTTGCGGTTCGCTTCGGATCGATCAGCGACAGCTCGCTCAGGGTCAGGCATGTGGCATCCCGCAAACGTATCCTGTGCGCTTCACCTGGCTACCTGAAGCTCAAAAAAGAACCCGAGACACCGGCGGATCTGAAGGATCACAATTGCCTGCTGATGCGTTTCGGCCAGAACATCGACAACACCTGGGAATTCAGGCAGGGCGATGTGAAACACATCGTCACCGTAACCGGCAACCTGATCGCCAATGACGGAGCCCTCGTACGCGAATGGGCACTGGAGGGGCGCGGTCTCGCGCTCAAGTCGGAATTCGATTCCGCCGGTGATATTCGGAACGGGCGGTTGATTGCGCTGCTGCCCGACTTCGAACCACCGAGTTCACCTCTGCAGATCCTGTTTCCACCCGGCCGGGCACAGCCCCGCAGGGTCCGTGCCTTTGCCGATCATCTGGCCAGGGTGTTCCGTGATGTCGCATGACCGTACGTTTTTTCAGGGTTGCAGCGAAGCGTCCAACGATTTGCTTTCTCAATGGAAAGACCAATTGCTAAGGCATTTTGTTCGAAAGAGACCTCACCAATTTGCGTATGCAATTTCGTTTACGCTTCCTACAGGCAAAACTCGCCCATCAGTTCCTGATTCCATTTAATTCTTCAAACATTGATCACAAGCCATACGGAAAAGCACCCTCAAGTGGGGCGAGACTTGCGATACACACAATTTTCGAGCTGGCAGGGGAGCGGATGTTTGTTGCGACACGCACGAATGTCCGGAACGGGGCCGACTGCGGACCGTCGGTTTTTTGGGTTGTCGGGTTAGAAAAGCAGGCATTACAACGGCGAATTGATGCTGACACTTTCGGCCCATTGCCGACCTTCGTTGGCTACGTTCGACGCTGCGGTGCGGGCCGCAAAAGCCGACTTTCGCTGCATCTGCTAAGCTTGAGGTGCACAGAAGGTCCGCTCTGCGGGACTTAGCGACTTAGTATGCCAAGGGCTGAGGTTCAGGCGACGACAATACCTGCAATGACAAAATGCGCAACAAGCAGCCATCACTTCGTAAAACGTTCTTCGCCGCTGCTCATTGCGATACCGCATTTGGCCATCGGATCAAGGGCCAACCCACTTGCTTCAATCATCTTGCGCGATGGTATGTTTGATGCTGCCACGAGCTCATAAATAAAATCGGCATCGAAACGGGAGAAACACTCAGACACCATCTTGGCGTTTACGATTTTTCCCAACCCCATTCCTCGATGTGACGGAGATACGGCAACAAGACCACCCCATGCCCATCGATTGTATCGGCTATACTTGTTGTGCGGGAAATATGCGTGCGCCACTGCCGCAAGACTGTTACTTTCGTCCTCAATCGTGATGGTGACAGCGGGGCCATCAAGGCCAGCTAACTTTGTTCCCGAAAATGGCGCAATCCCATTTTCCGCCATGAACGCCTGAACTTCCAACATCTTTTGATTTGCGGCTTGATGTGGTTCTGGACGATAGCTATACCCCTTCGGCAACCCCAAGGAGATAACTTCTAACGTGGCCACTGTCGCATCTTTGCGGTTGGCCACATAGACATCCCAAAAATCAATTCTGCACTCATTTTCCTGTAGCTTGCGGGAAATTTCGGCCGTGTCTGCTGCCTGGATCAGCCGAAATCCGAAAGCACCATCACGCTTCACAATCTCGATTATCGTGTCCCAACCAAAGGCGTCCGGATTATCCGTTCCCAAAAACCGTCCGGGGTCACAAGCCCCGGGCGTGCTCATCGTCCATTCATGTGCATCTTCTGCGACGGCTTGCAATGCCATCTGCTGCGCTGTTCCGAAAAATCCCGCCATTAGTCACTCGTGGATCAATCTATAGAAGAACATTATATGCAGTTAGATCTGAATGTCGCCTTTGAGCCAAATTTTCCGAGCACTGACGATTAAAAATGATCTACAGGCACAAGGTCAAAAACGGCAAGATGGGCTCAAAGCGGTCATGCGGCGGTGCAATGTGAAACTCAATTTCAGGCTTGCCTGAATGTCGGCTTCAAACATCGTGACACGGCTGGCTCGCACTTGCCGCGAATTCAGACTTCCCGCCCCTCTTTACTTTCGCACGTCGCGCAACGAACAGCAGCTTTGAAGATCGGTGCTAGATACTGTGAACGTCCAGGATGGGGGCGCAATGCTGCTATCCGATTTAGTTGCAGTAAAGGTCAGCCTTGAGCCCAATGCGGTCAACGAATTCTGCGGAGCAGCGTCTATTTTTCTATCTTCACAATCTTCGTATGTCGACAGCCCGACGAAGCGCGAGGACCGCTGTTGCGTAATCTCCCAATGAAATGCCTCTGAAAGCAAAGGCTGCCGGTTTTTGGTTTGCACGGTCATCGACTTCCCCCGAGACAAGTTCCGTCAAATCGCCGGTTATCTGCTCGTATGGCAGCATCGGCTTGTCACTTTCAATTTCCTGTGTTCGGTCATCAACAATAACAGTTTCGAATGCGGTCATGCTGTTTGGGGACCACGGAATGCAGGCATCTGTAATCGCAGCAAAGGCAGTTGGCTTAAGCCATCGGGCATCTAAGAACGGTTCAATCGAGTAGTCCAATGTAATTGATGTCACCACCAGATCGGCATCACGCAAAACATCCTTGGCATTGGCGGCTGTTTCAGCTTGGAGGCCCATGTCGCGAGCACAACCACAGAGCTTTTCAGTATTCGCTTTGCCACGCCCAAACACGCGAATTCTTTTCAGGGGAAATAACTCTGAAAATGCAAGCAAATGGGAGTGAGCTTGCACGCCTGCGCCTACAAAAGCCACCGTCTCGGCACCAGGGTCTGCAAGTCTGCGCGCCGCCACCATTGACAGTGCTGCTGTTCTGATTGCGGTTATCCAGTTCGCCCCCAATACAGCTCTGAGAAGCCCGGTTTGTGCGTCCATAACCATGATTGCGCCGTTAATCGCGGGGAGCCCTCTCGCCGGATTTTCAGGGCACACAGTCACCTGTTTCGTCACAATGAACCCATCATCTCCCACTGCCAAAGTAGACATTGCATACCGTCCATTCCCAGGCAAGATGGCTGTCTTGGGAGACGTGTGAAGCTTTCCGTTTGCCTTGGCGATCAGGGCAGTTTCAATGGCTTCCGTAACTTCGGAAGGCTGGATGCCTAAAGCCTCCAAATCCTTGTCGGAAAGATAAACCGGTTTGCTTTCGGAAGTCATATTGTCATCTCTCGGCTTTGCAATCTGGCATTCTGACCGCGCACGATATCTTGGGCACCTTCTTCTTGTCGATTGATGTTCCCAGTATCAATAAAACTGAAGTAACAAATTCTTGGCTTCACTGCACGACAAGGAAATACTACTCCGCTAACTTGGAATGGTTATCCAAACCGAATGACCGAAAAGTCCGCATCTCAGTCCTTTGTGAACGGCGCAATGAAATTCCGCTTTTGAGTTTTAAGCCCCAGCCGCTGAATGACCGGAAGGTGGGCGCGTTTGGGAAGTTCCCTGGGGGGAATACCAGCGCCAGCCACGCGAAACCGAAACGTATTGGGAAGAGTGGATTACGGTCCGCAAGACCGTGGGAGCCATGGCCCGTTTCGCGCTCTGGCGGTTTGACGCGCTTTTGGATCACTTAGCTTGAAAGGTGAGCAATTCGGCTGCAGCATCAAAAGAGAAGTTTCAATTGCTGCATGTCATGCAAATTCTGGGTGTTTTCAGTTTGGGAAGGTCAAGATGAACGTTCTGCCAGACAGGTTTTTGAGGGATCTTCTCACGCTCCGCTCCTTCGGCGCGAGTGGCGTGGGCAAGGGAGTGGTGCGTCCGGCGTTTTCTGAACCAGATGTGGCTGCCCGAAAGTGGCTGATCCAACAGTTTGAGGCAACGGGCCTGACCCCACATGTGGATCCTGCGGGCAACGTTTTCGGCCTGACCGATGCTCCATCCATGCTTTTGGGGTCTCACACCGATACCCAACCCGAAGGGGGCTGGCTCGATGGGGCATTGGGTGTCATCGTCGCATTGGAGATCGCGCGTGCTGCGAAAGAGGCGGGTGGTCCGCCGGTGTCAGTCGTGAACTTCCAGGATGAAGAAGGGCGGTTTGGTGCGCTGACCGGATCCAGCATTTATTCAGGCAAGACCACACTTGCCGAGGCCGACGAATTCACGGACATGAACGGGCTCTCTTTCCGCGACGCGCGGTCTTCAATTGCGGATCTTGCAGGAGTGTGCGTGCCACATAAGCAGTTTTCGGGTTTCATCGAGCTGCATATTGAACAGGGCAGCACACTGCACGACGCGGGCGAGGCGATTGGCGTTGTCACAGGTATTGTCGGATCCCGACAACTGCAGATCACGCTGACAGGCCAGCAAAACCACGCTGGCACCACGCTGATGTACCAGCGAAAAGATGCGTTTCAGGCGTTGTCGGCATTCAACACCGCGCTAAACGACCGCCTTCGAAACATTGTAACACCGCGCACAGTCTGGACGATTGGCCGGATACAACTTAGGCCCAATGCGCCCTCCATTGTGCCTGGTGAAGTGGTGTTCGACGTGCAATGGCGCGATGTCGATGACGATCGGCTGGCCCGGATGGAATCTCTTGTTCGCGATCTTGTTGCCGAGATTGCCGGAGACCACGGAATGCAGGCTGAAATTGTGCCGATCAAGGCGCTGCAGCCGGTTCCAATGGACGCCAACTTGCGCGCGGCCTTGAGCGCCGCAGCCGAGGCACAGGCCCCGGGTAAATGGCGCGAGATGCCGTCGGGCGCCTTGCACGACGCTTCAAACATGGCGCGGTTGATGCCGTCAGCGATGTTGTTTGTTCCGTCGATAGACGGGATCAGCCACGATTTTGCCGAAGACACGCACGAGGCCGACTTGAGAACCGGCCTGCGTGTGCTGGCGGACGCCGTCAGCCGACTAAACTGAAACAGTTGTCAAACCAGAGCCCCCGTTGCTCAAACGCTTGTGCTCTCCGATAAACTTGCCGCCGGACAATAGACTTCCCGAGGCCGGCCTGGCTCTTCGAGATCAACTTGTTGCCGCAGAACCAACGGGAAGAGCTTCTCTAGCCGGCGGAGTAGCCAGGCAAATCGGCCACTCGATCTGACTGCAACGAATGGCCGCTGCCCACCCAACTCGTAAATTTGGTGCGTCTCAAACGAACGTCTACTTTCAGGCTCAGGCTTCAACTCGGCGAACGGCCGAGATGCGGCGCAAAACAGCCATTCGCCGCATGCGTCTCAAACGACAACTCGGTGCCTTGAACTCCCCGGTACTTGAGTGTCGTGAATATGCGGTCGCATGTACAAACGAGCCGAATTTTGTGCGCATGCCAGGAAACGTGTGATCTGAACGTTGAATGTCGGGCGCTTGCAGAGTTGGGATACTCCGCCGTTTCACGAAATTCGGTATGCTCGGCGAAACATCATGTGCGTCGCTAAATGTGTGCCGTTCGCTGCCAGCGGGTGCCGAATTCCGCCGAAAGATGATCGATGAGCGCGCGGATCCGCCGGGTCAGGTGTCGATTGGGCGGATAAAGGGCGTATACGCCAAAATCGTTCGACGGATAATCGGGAAGGACTTCTTCCAGGTCGCCTTTTTCAAGCGCATTTTCAACGATATAGAGCGGTGCACGGGTGACGCCGAGACCGCCGATGGCCATGCGGGCCAGAGCGCCGGGCGAGTTTGCCTGCACGGTCGCATTGATCCTGACAATCTGCTCGGAACCTTGCGCATGAAACCGCCAGATGTTCATCTCCGACTGGTTGGAATAGATCAGGCAGGCATGGGTTGTCAGGGCCTGCGGCGTTTGCGGACGCCCATGCCTGTCCAGGTAGTCGGGCGAGGCGCACAGGATCAACGGCATGTCGGAGAGTTTGCGGGCGATCAGCGCTGAATCCTTCAGATCACTGATGCGAATGGCAAGGTCGAGACCTTCCTCGACGACGGCCACACGGCTGTCGGTGAGTTTCAGGTCCAGTTCGATATCCCGGTGTTGTCTCAGGAACGGCACAAGAGCTTCCGTCAGCCGGGTGCTGCCGAAAACCGTAGGGGCGGTCATGCGTATGGAACCCGCCAGGGAACCCTGCCGTTCCCTGACCAGTGAATCGAGATCGTCAATCTGCTCGAGGATGGACCGGCAGCGATCCAGATAGGCATTTCCGACGTCCGTCAGCGCGACACTCCGGGTCGTCCGGTTGAAAAGCTGCGTCTGCAGCCGGCTCTCCAGTTGCTGAACATATTTGCTGACCAGCTTTGTCGAGATACCTAGCCGACGTCCGGCGCCAGTGAAGGATTGTTCCGCTGCAACCGCAACGAAGGCCCGCATGGTTTCGATCTTGTCCACGGCGTCAAATCCTCTTGCAGATATTATCCTCAAATCATACATAATCATTGAATGAATTGAAGTATTATCTTCGAATTGGAAGAGGTGCATATTGCGATCAGCGGACCGGGCAGGGTGTTCCGGGTGCCGCCGAAAGTCATCCAAATGGAGATCGCAATGTCCAATGCCATTCGCATTCACCGTCATCCGCTGTCCGGTCACGCGCACCGGGCGCAGCTTTTTGCCAGCCTGACCGGCATCAACCATGAGCTAGTCGATGTTGACCTGCTGTCGGGTGAACACAAGAAAGAAGCGTTCCTGAGTCTCAATCCCGCCGGCAAGGTTCCGGTTCTGGAAGACGGGGAAGTCGTCGTCGCCGATTCCAATGCGATCCTTGTCTATCTTGCCCGTAAATATGCGCCGGACTGGATGCCGAAAGACACGGTCGGTGAGGCCGAGGTGCAGCGTTTCCTTTCGCTGGCTGCAAACGAAATCGCAAATGGACCGGCAGCAGCCCGCCTGATTACCGTCTTCGGCGCGCCGCTTGATGCGGACCGGGCAAAGACGATCGCGGCCGGTGTCTTTGGCCAGCTGGAGGCTCATCTGGATGGTCGTGACTGGCTGGTCGGAAACCGGCCGTCGGTCGCCGATGTCGCTATCTACAGCTACACGGCGCACGCGCCAGAGGGCAATGTCGGGCTCGACGGCTATCCGAATATCCGCGCGCTCCTGGCCCGTATCGAAGCGCTGCCGGGCTTTGTGCCGATGCAGGCCACAAAGGCCGGATTGGCCGCCTGATCCGGAGATACGGGCACAATCGAGGAAGAGGCGGTCATGCGCCTCTTTCCCGAAGATTGCATTTCGACAATCCAAACCAGTGGCGGACAAAATGACCAATACAGCCAGGAAACCGGCTTCCAGCGTGGACGTCAGGATCGTGAACGCTTTTGTCAGAGATGGAGAAGGCGGCAATCCGGCAGGCGTTGTGCTTGACGCCGATCATCTCAGCGAAGCAGACATGCAGGCAATCGCAGCCGGAACGGGTCTTTCAGAAACGGCTTTCGTATCCGGATCGGACATTGCGGACTTCAAACTGGATTTCTTTACGCCTACCCGGCGGATTGCCCATTGCGGCCATGCGACTGTCGGTACGTTTTCCCTGCTTGCCTCTCTCGGCAGGGTAGGTGAAGGCGCAAGTTCGAAGGAAACGGTTGATGGGCCGCGTGCGATCGAGATCAGGCACGGTGCCGCCTTCATGGAGCAACTTGCCCCCGCGTATTTCGGAGAACTGGAGTGGGGCAGTGATGCTGTTCGCGAACAGGATGTGCTGACGGCTCTGGGACTGACGCAAGACGACCTGTTGCCGGGTGGAAATCCCGTTGTTGTCGATACCGGGAACCGTTTCCTGCTGGTCGGTGTGAAAGACCCGCAGGTCCTGGAACGGATTGCCGAGAACCAGGACCTGATCGAGGCCATCAGCGAAGATCTCGATCTGATCGGCTTTTATCCCTTTGCGTTGCCGGAAGAGGGAGAGATCACCGCAACAACGAGGATGTTCGCACCGCGCTACGGCATTCGCGAGGAAGCTGCCACGGGTATGGCGGCAGGACCGCTCGCCTGTTTGCTTCATGACCGGTTCGGGGTCAGCGCGTCGCGCATCCTGATCGAGCAAGGCAGGTACATGACACCGACTTCTGTCAGTTTGCTGGATGTCCGGCTTTCCCTCCAAAACGGCGCGATTTCCGGCCTGATGGCTGGCGGTTACGGCAAGGTCGTGCGGGAGCAGACAGTCAGCTACTGACGACACCGGTTCAGACCAAGGCCAATCCCGGGCAACAGGTTCGTGGCAAGACAAAAGGAATGATCCAATGAAAGCGATAGATTTGCCTGGCGTCAGAGAACAGGACGCCACTCCGTTTCATGAAGGTGAAATCGCCATTCAGGAACGCATGGGAGAGCGCGACATCGAGACCTGGGCAAAAAGGGCAATCCGGCCGTTCATGCCGGACCAGCATCGGACTTTCTTTGCCGCGCAGCCGTTCCTGATTGTTTCCGCACGAGACCGGTCAGGTCGCCCCTGGGCAACATTGCTTGAAGGTGAGGCCGGCTTCATTTCTTCCCCGGATCCGGAGAGCCTGGAAATCAACGCGAAACCGGTCAGCGGGGATGCACTGGAACATGCATTCGATGTTGCAGCCGATATCGGTATCCTCGGCATCGAGATGGCGACCCGCCGCCGGAACCGTGTGAATGGACGGGTCGGTGGAAACGGCGCGTCAGGGATCAGGTTTGAAGTGGGACAATCCTTCGGCAATTGCCCGCAATACATCCGCGAGCGGGACTACTGGTTCACCTCCGAACCTGTGGCCGGGACCGCCAAACGCGGCAGGCAACTCACCGAAAGCCAGATTGAGTGGATCAGGGCGGCAGACACTTTTTTCATCGCGTCCGGACACAATGGCGCACGCGACCATGTCGCGAACGGTATGGACGTTTCGCACCGTGGCGGCGACCGGGGTTTCGTGGAGGTGCTGAGCGACACGCAAATGCGGTTTCCGGATTATGCGGGCAACCGCCACTACAACACACTGGGCAATATCCTGCTCGATGGCCAGGCCGGATTTCTGTTCCTTGATTTTTCGACCGGAAGCCTGTTGCAGATAACGGGCCGGGCGACGATCGATTTCGGTTCAGAAGAAGTCGTCCGATTTCCCGGCGCGCGTCAGCTGGTGTCGCTTGAGATCGATGAAATTGTCGAGCTGTCATCAGCACTCAGACTGCGCTGGCAGGAGGATGCAGGGTCTGCACGATCCTTGCGCCTGGTTGAGAAAACGGCAGAAAGCGCCGACGTGTCGTCCTTTGTGTTCGAAGCGCGCGACGGCGGACCGTTGGCTTCCTTCAAGGCCGGACAGCATTTGCCGATCGAATTGAGGGTTCCTGATGCTGATACAAAGGTCCAGAGAACGTACTCGCTTTCCGGTTCACCGCTGGAGGATCGATACAGGATCTCCGTCAAACGGGAAGCGCGTGGACTGGCATCCGGTTTTCTGCACGACCGGCTGGAGGTCGGTACGATCCTGGAAAGCCGGAAACCGGCCGGAGACTTCGTGCTGTCGAATGGTGATGGTCCGCTCGTTCTTGTCAGCGCAGGGATCGGGGTCACACCGATGTTGAGCATGTTGCATCAACTGGCCGCTGAAAAGAGCGAACGAGACGTCCTGTTCGTGCATGGCGCCCGGGATGGGGACCACCATCCGTTCCGCGACGAGGCTGCGCGATTGGCCGAAGCAGCAGCAAATATCAAAACCCGCATTCTTTACAGTCGACCGTCTCCTAACGATGAACAAGGCAGGGATTACGATGAGACCGGCAGGATCTCGGCAGATTTTCTGATCCGGCTCATGCCTGACCCGGATGCCGATTATTACCTTTGCGGTCCCGCGGGTTTTCTCGCTGAGCTGAAGGACGATCTGGAAAACAAAGGTGTCGCGGAAGGAAAAATTCATTTCGAAACGTTTTGAGCATGATTGGCCGGTGCATGGTTCGGACGGCTGTCAACCGGAAACATCCGGGCCCGCCACCAGGGGCCGAATTGGCCGAACCCGGCCGTCATTCAGCCCTGATGAAAAAATCTGCATAAACGGTCAATTTCCGCTTGCGCGAAACACCAAACTACCGCATATAGCGCCTGCCCAAATTCGCACGTGCCCGAGGTCGTTCATGGGATGCTACAAAGACATCTCTTAAGGGGCCGCTGCCACTAAAACCGCCAAGGGGCGGGCAGCAGATCCGTACGGCTTAAAGCAACGACGTAAGAGGGCTTTTTTGGTCTCTGCCGGGGTATCCAACCTCCGGCGTCACTGAAGAGGCACTTGTTACATCCTTGCCCGACGTGCGGCTCGGTATCTCCGATCCAATCAACGGCATTCCCGACGCGGGAAAGCATCGCGTGCATGTCAAATGCCGTGATCGCCCGACCGTCGCTGCGGTCAACCCGGCCTCCGGTTCCATCCCGGGGGAGGCCCGGTGCGTATTGCAGCACCCTGCGACGTGAACTGCAGCACGCCAAACGGAGTTTGCGTGTCTGCGGCCTGATTTGAAAGGGGAGATCCCCATGAGCGAGCGCATCCGCGACTTCCTGCGCCGACGCGACGACGACGGACCCTGTGTTGTTGTCGATCTCGATATCGTGAGCGACAACTTCCAGGCTTTTGCAAGGTCATTGCCGGATACTTCGGTCTATTACGCCGTGAAAGCGAACCCTGCACCGGAAATCCTCTCCCTGCTGGAGAGCCTTGGTTCCTCCTTCGATTGTGCCTCCGTCGGTGAAATCGAACTGGTGTTGGCGACCGGTGCGTCGGCCGACCGTATTTCCTATGGCAACACCATCAAGAAGGAGAGGGACATTGCGCGTGCCTTTGAACATGGTGTCCGGCTCTTCGCAGTCGACTGCATTGAAGAAGTCGAAAAGATCGCCCGGGTTGCTCCCGGGTCGAAAATCTTCTGCCGGGTCCTTTGTGACGGTGTCGGTGCCGAGTGGCCACTCTCCCGCAAATTCGGTTGTGATCCCGAAATGGCGACCGACGTCCTGGAATACGCGCACAGGCTCGGCCTTACTGCATACGGGGTTTCCTTCCACGTTGGTTCCCAGCAAGCAAATCTCGAAGCCTGGGATTTCGCTCTCGCCATGGCGGCAGGTGTCTTCCGCGAAATGGCACTGCGCGGCATCGAGCTGAAAATGGTCAACATGGGTGGTGGTTTCCCGACCCGCTACCTGAAAGACGTCCCGGGTGTGCCGCGCTATGGCGAGGCAATTTTCCAGGCGCTGTGCCGGCATTTTGGCAACCAGCTTCCGTCGACGATTATCGAACCGGGCCGGGGCATGGTCGGCAACGCCGGCATGATCGAAGCCGAAGTGGTGCTGATTTCCAGGAAGTCCGCTCAGGACGACATGCGCTGGGTCTATCTCGACATCGGCAAGTTCAACGGTCTTGCCGAGACCATGGACGAGGCCATCCGCTACCCGATCCGTACGCCTCGCGACGGCGACAGGACGACACCGTGTGTTCTGGCCGGACCGACCTGCGACAGTGTTGACGTTCTTTATGAAAAGACGCCGTACCAATTGCCGGTCAGTCTTTCCATCGGCGACAAGGTGCTGATCGAAGCCTGTGGTGCCTACACGACAACCTATTCGTCGGTTGGCTTCAATGGATTTGCGCCATTGGCGTCTCACGTCATCTAGGACGAACCGAAATGATCACCATTGTTGACGAGGCGCTGGAACACTTCAGCGCCCGCGAGGCTTTGCTTGACCTCGGTTTCGGAGAGGATCGTCACCTGAAAACGTGCGAGCGGCTTCGCGCGGGCAGGATACCGGTGTTTGCGTATGTCGTACTTGATGAAGCAGGCAAGCTCGCTGGAACCGTTCGTCTCTGGTCCGTGCAGGACGAGGGCGGTCAATCAATCCTGCTGCTCGGACCGCTGGCCGTTGCGTCAGAATTCAGAGGCAGAGGGGTCGGTGACCGGTTGATGCGCCATGCGCTCAACCAGGCGTCAACGCATGGTCACGGGTCGGTGGTTCTTGTCGGCGATCCTGCATATTACGAGCGGTTCGGTTTTTCGTCGGGCAAGCTGGAGCGTGTCATTTTGCCCGGGCCCTTTGAGCAGCATCGCTTTCTTGGAGTGGAACTTCTGCCCGGACAGCTTGCTGAACTGAATGGTGTGTTGAAGGCGTCAGGGGACTTCCAGGTCAATGCATCCGGAACAGCAGATCCGTCCCGGGGCGTCGAGCCAAGCCCGGCAGAACAGGTGATTTTCCATCAAGAAAAATGCGGGTCAAAGGCTTGAATTCCATTCAAAAACGGGTCACTTCTAGAGCAAAGCGCAATAAGTGCGCTTCTGTTTGAAAAGCTATTTCTTGAGCCCTACCTTTTGACGACACAATTGGCGGCAGAAAAGACCGGAGTTTAGAAAATGACCGACGAATCCAACGGCGGCACGCCGAAAAAGCCGGCCACAAGGGCAAACACAAAACGGACGCAGGCAGAAGCCAAACCAACCACCGCAAAGGCCTCATCAACAAAATCAACGGCTCCCAAGTCCACAGGCTCCAGATCAAGTGCCGCGAAGGCCAAACCGGCCGCTGCCAAGCCTGCCGCTTCCAAACCTTCAGCGAAGACGGCGGCAGCCAAACCGGCGGCAACACCCTCCAAGGCTGCTGCAAGAAAACAATCGACCGCCAAGGCTGTCAGCAAAACCACAGCACCAAAGCAGACGGCAGCAAAAACCAGGGCCAGTACTGCAGCTGCAAAGCCAGCGGCGACTGCGTCGAAACCTGTGACCAGAAAACCGTCGACGGCAAAGCCTGCTTCGAAGTCCAAAGCGACAAAACCTGTGACGGCAAAACCTGTTGCCAAAACCACGGCAGCAAAACCTGCAGTGGGCAAGGCCGCGCCGAAGAGTGCGGCGGTGAAACCTGCAGCAAGCAAGACCGCCCCAAAGACCAGAGCAGCGAAGCCTGCAACGGCCAAAGCGGCAGCAAAGACCGCGGTAGTGAAACCTGTAGCAAGCAGGGCAGCTCCGAAGTCCGGAGCAGCGAAACCTGCGGCAGCCAGCAAAGCCGCACCAAAGAGCAGGGCGGCAAGATCCGCTACTGCCAAAGCGGCTCCCAACAGCGCAGCAGCAAAGCCTGCAGCAAGCAAGGCGGCCCCGAAGAGCCCGGCAAAACCGGCCGCAAGCAAACCTGCCGCAGCACGCAAAGCAACTGCCAAACCCGTGGCTTCCAGGTCTGCGGCGTCAAAACCTTCAACAGCAGCGAAGGCGGCCACCAAACCTTCCGAGAAGAAACCTGTGGCTGCTGCCAAGACACCGGCCAGAAAGGCAGCACCCAAATCCGTAGCGACTTCTGCGAAGTACCCGGTTCACGGAACGATTACCGGACCTGTGGTCATGATCGGGCTCGGTTCCATCGGCAAGGGGACGCTGCCGCTGATCGAGCGTCATTTCAAATTCGACAAGTCACGCTTTTCGGTGATTGATCCTGTCGACACGGATGCAAAACTGGTGACGGAACGGGGCTACAAATTCCATAAAGTTGCTCTGACGCCGGACAACTTCAAGGACATCCTGACGCCTCTGGTCACCGAGGGGGAGGGGCAGGGCTTCGTTGTGAACCTGTCGGTCGACACCTCTTCGCTTGATCTCATGAAACTGTGCCGGAAACTCGGTGTCCTCTACATCGACACCGTCGTTGAGCCCTGGCTCGGATTCTACTTTGATGAAAATGCTCCGGCCGCCGATCGCACGAACTACGCATTGCGCGAAACTGTCCGCAAGGAAAAGAAGAAGAAGCCTGGCGGCACGACGGCTGTCTCCTGCTGCGGCGCAAATCCGGGCATGGTGTCCTGGTTCGTCAAGAAAGCGCTTGTCGACGTGGCCACTGAAACCGGCATCAAGTTCAAGGAGCCAGCCGACCGCAAGGGTTGGGCGAAGCTGATGAAGAAGGTCGGCGTCAAGGGCATCCACATTGCCGAGCGCGATACGCAACGGGCCAAGGAGCCGAAGCCGCCGAACGTGTTCTGGAACACCTGGTCCGTCGAAGGCTTTCTGTCCGAAGGCTTCCAGCCCTCCGAGCTCGGCTGGGGTACGCACGAGAAGTGGAAACCGGCAAACGCCAAGAGCCACAAGAAGGGCTGCAATGCGGCGATCTATCTCGAGCAGCCAGGGGCCAACACGCGGGTGCGCACATGGTGCCCGACACCCGGGGCGCAGTTCGGTTTCCTCGTGACCCACAACGAGGCCATTTCGATTGCCGATTTCTTTACGCTGGAGGACGGCAAGAAGGTCACCTACAGGCCGACCTGCCACTATGCCTATCACCCGGCCAACGACGCGGTTCTTTCCCTGCATGAGCTTTTCGGTGCAGCAGGCAAGGTACAGGACAAGCTTCATGTTCTGGAGGAAGATGAAATCCGCGACGGTATCGATGAGCTCGGCGTTCTTCTCTATGGTCACAAGAAAAACGCCTACTGGTACGGCTCCCAGCTCTCCGTCGAGGAAACCCGCAAACTGGCACCCTATCAGAATGCGACCGGTCTACAGGTAACGTCGGCAGTTGTTGCGGGAATGGTCTGGGCGCTGGAGAACCCGGAAGCCGGCATCGTTGAGACAGACGAGATGGACTACAGGCGCTGCCTTGAAATCCAGATGCCTTATCTCGGGCCGGTCAAGGGCTATTATACCGACTGGACACCCCTGGAGGGGCGGCCGGGCTTCTTCAAGGAAGACCTGGACCAGAAGGATCCATGGCAGTTCAGGAACATCCTGGTTCGGTAAGAAGTAACAGAAAGCGTGCCGTCCCGGACCTGATCCGGGACCTTTTCCGACAATTGGCAGCGGCTCGAGGCCGGGGTGGCTGAGATAAGTTGCGGCAGCTTCAGGTCCTTTTGACCAAGGTTTTAATTTGGATAGTTTCATCGACAGCATCGGTCTGAACACTCTGCTGCTCGCAGTTCATGTCGCCGCACTTTTGTTTGCCATGCTTACCTGGTCCATTTTGCCACCAAAGCGCAAACGTTGGCCGAATTCGCCGATCACGGGCGGTATATCCATTCTTGTCGCAGTATACTTTGTCTTTCGAATGCTGGCAGTCCCGCAAGGACCAACAGCGAATGGTTCCTTTGCGGACTGGTACCTGATTTTTAGTGTTGTTTCAGTCGGCATGCTGCCCGCTGCCACCCTGTTTTGCTTCTTTGTCTCCGGTATCGTCATTGGCAGCCTGATAGCCAATAATCTTGTCAAACGTTGATGCGGGCGCCGCGCGCGGCCATCCGTGTTCCAAATTGGTTCGCATGCCCGACTTCCATTCAGCCATGTGCCCCGGCTCGGGGCCGGGGCGGCCAAGTAATCAGAGACGCCTCAGTTGCCTATCTTCGCGACGCCGAGCGGGACATTGAATTTGCGGCACCAGATATAAACCTCGTTATAGTCGGAAGCGTTGATCCCGCTGCCGATCTGGTAACTCTGCTTGCCGGTCAGTTTCTTCAGTGCTCCGAGATCGGCGTTCGGGTCGAACTTGCCATTTTTTCCAAGACCGACCCGTGGATCGGGTGCGCCATCGAGGCTGAAATCGCTTTCGAGGACGACGCTGTTACTGCTGAGTTCGGTCTTGCCCGTCGTGACATGGTCGCTGCGGCCCGAGAAGTTGCCGGATCTCGTCTTGCTTCCCGCAAATGCGGGTATGGTGGCTGATGCAACGGTTGCGGCCACGAAGCCGGAAGTGAGTGCGAGAAACTGTCTGCGGTTCGTCATTTTCTGTTTTCCTTGGGTGCCCGTAAATTTGTTGAGTGCATTTCTGATGAGGGCCGTCCGGCCACACGTTTCAGATCGGGTTGACTGCGTTTTTTTTGAAGGCACATTCAGCTCTCGCGTCGTCACATGTTGGCGAAATCCGCGTTACCGGATGATGACATCACCCTCGGCTGTTTCGTCTGCACCTGGTCAATCGACTGCGCATCAGCTGAATATTACAAATTGTCCAGATGTCTGGACTGAGACTGGCACGCTTCCTAAGTAAGTGGGCGCAGCGGAATGATGCTGCAGAAACCAGGCATCCCGGCTGTGACAGGCAAGTGCTGCTGCGCCGGGTACCTTCCGACAGATCAATCAATCGAAACCAATCGGGCCAAGAACCATGTCTGTGTTATTCGATGCAGGTCTGCTGCTTGCAGCAGTGCTTGTCTTTTTTGCAAGCGTTTTGGGTTACTTTCTGCTTTCAAATGTCTTCCAGTCCAAAAGACGGCGCGGGCTGCTTTCAAAGGACGGGTTCACCTTCCTGATTGCCGGCGGTCTCTTTCTCACCTTCACGGCCAGCTATATGGAAATCTTCGCTTTCGCATTCCGTTTGCCATATCCGGCCTTTGTCGATCTCGGGATCGGATTGCTGGCAGTATTCGGCACATCAGTCATTGCCTACAAGTTCGCAACACGGCTGGTAGAGAACAGATCAAGACATCGAAAAAGATTACCTGCCTGACGAGCGACCTAAAAAATAGCCACGTTCCCTTTTCGACCGTGAAGGCGTCGCAGCCTGGCATTCACCCAACGTTATCTCGTAAAATTTACCGAAGGAAGATTGCGCTTCTACAACCTGACTGTTATTTGAGGTAGTAAGTTTTTTTATGCACACATCAATTTATTCATTGGGTGATAAATGTCTGAAGTTAAGGAAGTAGTCAGATCGGTCATTGCGAAGAACCTGAATTTGGCGTGGTGGACAATCACGCCAAATTCAACCTTAAGTAGGTTGGGTGCGGACAGTCTGGATGCGATTGGTCTCATCATGGCTGTCGAGCTGGAACTCGGGTGCTGCCTGCCGCAGGAAACCTTCAATTCGATTGAACTTCAGGACAACGAATGGACATTTGGTGCCTTCGTCGAGGCGATCGAAAAATCGGTCAATCATGTGCCGGTCCGTCTGCAAGCCCTAGCCGAGTAATTGCGCAATCGGGTTCAGCGGGGACCGGCCTGTTCAGCCTGGCAACAGCCGGACCACGTCAATCGGTTCGGCCTTGCCCTTGACCATCTGCGGACCGATCTGTTGTTGAAGGATGTCCGGGTTCAGCCTATTGGCGATCTCGCCGGAAACCAGAACAATGACCTCTGCCGTCCGGTCAATTTCCTTGCCTAGGCTTTCAAGGCGTGCGGCTATGTTCACGGTATCGCCGATCACGGTATAGTTGACGCGTCCGGGTGCGCCGATATCTCCGACGATCAGCGGACCCATGTGAATACCGATACGTACGCGCACCGGTGGTTCGTTGCGTGCTGCACGATCCCGGTTGTCCCTGACGATCGCCTCGACCATTGCAAGTGCTGCACCGGCAGCAGGCTCAGCCGGATTGTCCAGGTGATCCGGCGCGCCCCAGAACGCCATGACACTGTCGCCGATATACTTGTCGATCGTGCCACCGTGGTTGGTAATTTCCGCGCCTAGTATTGACAGGTGATGATTGACGAAAGCTGCGGTTTCGCTCGCAGACATGCCTTCAGAGGCAGATGTAAAGCCGACGATATCGGTAAAGAGGACGGCGACTTCGCGTTCCTCAGGCGGTGCTTCTGTGCGGCCTTCACTCAGGAGCTTCTGCACGAGGGTGCGCGGTACATACCTGTTGAAGGCATTGAGCCCTCCGACCATCGCGTTGAAGCCACTCGACAAATCGTCAAGCTCCCGGATGACGGACGGGGGGAGCGGTTCAAATGCTTCCAGGTTCAGTCCGGCGACGTCCTTGGCCGAACCGGCCGCCCGGCGAATTGGCTTGGCTATGCGGCGCGCAAGGGCAATGGCGCCGAGCAGAGACAGCAGCAGCAATCCCAGTCCAACCACGATGGCGACAAGCAGCTGGCGCAACGGCTGATCCAGGAACTCGCCGGGAAAATGCACACCGATACGCGCAGGGAGCCCTTTCAGGTTGTCGTTTTTCTTTTCCAGAATGATGAAACGCTTGTTTCCCTCCCGGTCATATCCCGTTCGCAGTTCGAGGTTGTCTGCAATTTTGTAATCTTCGTTTGCCACGACCTGCATTTCCGAGAAATTGGTGAGAAAATGATCGGAAATCTGACTGACATGGAGAAGCGGCGCAGTCGCGCTCAACTGCTCAAACCGTTGGTGCAGCAATGGGTGCGCGATGACCTCTTCAGATTTTTCCTTCATCAGAAACACGATGATGTCTTCGGTTGAAATGGACCACGTGATGTCTGAAATCCGCTCCAGTGACATGCCGATCATGAAGCTGCCGTGGTACTTGTCCTTATCATAGAGGGGAGTTGTGTAGATGAAATACGTGTGCTCCCGGCTCGGCATATAAAGCGGTTCGCTCCAGAACGGGGTCGATTGCCGCGAAGCTTTCCCCGTTAACCGGGTCAGGCTTGGAATTTCTGACGCCAGATCAGTCCGGCCACCTTCCAGCTTTCCATCAGCATCTCCCCGGTCGACATCGACGCCGCGGCCGTTTTCATCGACCATCACCATGAATGAGACACGATCCTGGGGTGCGAGTGCGCCGTAGATATACGCGATCAACAATTCGGGTTCGTCAAACGACAATTCGCCAAGCGCCCAGCTCGCATGGGTATAGTCCGCCGTCTCGGTCACTGCATGCAACTGCTCGACAAACGCTGCTTCAGTGGAATCCATTCCAAGATCAACGAGCCCTCCGCCAAGCTGGCGGATAACGCGTTCAGAGGTTACTGCCTGGATGATCAGGATCGCGGCAGCTGTGATGACCACGAATGTCCCGATAACAGTGGCCAGGGTCGGTGTGATGAAGAGCTTGTTGCGTAAATGCACAGTGATATCCCAAAACACAGCCAAGTATGTTGCCGGACCGGTAGCGCTGGCTGATTGCCGTTTCGCCAATTCGGTGCTTTGCGGACATTAACCGAACTTTCCCGACAAAAGAAAAGGCCCCGAAAGCAGTCCGCTTCCGAAGCCTTTCGTCAGAAAACAGGAAATGTGACGTCAGGAAGCCTTTTCAGGTTCGTTGAACCTGTGTCCGTAGTCGACCGCAACTTCGTAGTCGGGATCTTCAAGAACGGAAACTTCAACGAGATTGCCCGCCTTGCTCAGCAGTTTCTGGCAATCCGGAGACAGATGGCGCAAGTGAAGACGCTTGCCGGCGGCCACATATTTCGACGCCAGGGCGTCGATCGCTTCAAGACCCGAGTGGTCGACGACGCGGCTGTCAATGAAGTCGACAACCACATCGTCCGGGTCGTTCTGGGGGTTGAACAGATCGACAAATCCTGTTGTCGAGCCGAAGAAAAGCGGTCCGGACAAACGATATACCTTCCAGCCCTCCTTGCTCGTACCGACACGTGCGCTGATGCGGCTGGCCGCATTCCAAGCATAGGCGAGCGCCGAAATGATGACACCGACAACCACCGCGACGGCAAGGTCCGCATAGACGGTTACACAGGTGACGATCACCATGACGAGCGCGTCGGTCAGCGGGATCTTGTGGACGATCTTCAGACTGGCCCATGCAAATGTGCCGATAACGACCATGAACATCACGCCGACAAGAGCCGCGACCGGGATCTGTTCAATCAGGGGCGAGGCAATGACAATGAAGGACAGCAGGAACAGGGCAGCGGCAATGCCGGATATCCGCGTTCGAGCCCCTGATTTCACGTTGATCATCGATTGGCCGATCATGGCGCAGCCACCCATGCCGCCGAAGAAACCGGTTACAATGTTCGCGGTGCCCTGAGCAACGCATTCCTTCGAGGCGCCACCTTTGGTGTTTGTCAGGTCCGCGACGAGGTTGAGCGTCAAAAGGGATTCGATCAGGCCGATTGCAGCCAGGATAACCGCGTAGGGAAAGATGATCTGCAGTGTTTCAAGGGTGAGTGGGACCATCGGGATGTGGAAGTCAGGCAGGCCGCCAGAAATCGAAGCCAGATCCCCGACCGACCGGGTATCGAGATTGAAGCCGAGAACCAGGCCCCAAACCACCAGAATACCCGCAAGCGGGGCAGGAAACGAGGTGGTGATCTTTGGAAGCAGCCAGGTCACCGCCATGGTAAGGGCAACGAGCCCGAGCATCAGGTAGAGCTCCCATCCTCCCATCCAGGTCAGGCCGCCTGATGCGTCCGGCACCTTGAACTGGCCAAGCTGAGCCAGGAAAATCACGATGGCAAGGCCATTCACGAAACCAAGCATCACCGGGTGTGGCACCATCCGGATGAACTTGCCCCACTTCAGAATGCCGACGGCAATCTGCATGATGCCCATCAGGACAACGGTCGCGAACAGATATTCAACGCCGTGCTGTGCGACAAGAGACACCATGACAACCGCAAGCGCGCCGGTTGCGCCCGAAATCATGCCCGGACGCCCTCCGATGCAGGCTGTGATCAGCCCGACGAAAAAGGCGGCGTAGAGCCCGACGAGAGGATTGACGCCTGCGACAAAGGCGAAGGCAACGGCTTCGGGAACCAGAGCCAGCGCAACAGTCAAACCTGCCAGCAGCTCCGTTTTGATGCGCGAGGCATCCATTTTGGTCGATTGTACAGGCGCAACGGCCTCGGCACGTGCAGTCAAGACGGGCTCCAGACTATTCATGTTTTGTTGAAACGGTCGCCCAGGAACACCGGACATACACATTGACCTAGATCAATTGACGACCTTTTAGTCTATTTATTGCGCCGCAGCAAGATTCGCCGCGAATACCAGCCATGCATCGTGAAACAAGTGCAGCATTGTTGAACGCTGTCATATGTGTTGTCGTCCGATTTGGTCTCGACGCTGCGTTGCCGATGCAACTAGACGGTTGCATCTGTGGAAGTGTTATCCGAATTAAATTCAGGTGATCTCAGTTGAGGCGGTCTTCATCTGAGTTCCTGCACTCTGAAAACACTCGACGGACGTCTTTCTGACGATTAGAACCAATGAAATCACTTCCGGGAGACGTTATGAAGCCGACAAATCCGGTGTTCACCGGCATCGAAACCACTGTTTTTGAAACCATGTCCCGGCTGGCGAAGGCTCACAATGCCGTCAACCTCGGGCAGGGTTTTCCCGATGTGGACGGACCTGACGACATTCGTGAAGTGGCCGCCAGGACCTTGATGGACGGCCCGAACCAGTATCCGCCGATGCTGGGCCTGCCCGACCTGCGCGAGGCGGTTGCCGAGAGCAACAGGCGATTCTACGGACTTGAGATCGACGCACAGAGCGAGGTTCTGGTGACGTCCGGGGCTACCGAGGCGCTTGCGGACTGCATCATGGCGCTCGTGTCACCGGGAGATGAAGTGGTTCTGGTCGAGCCGCTCTATGACTGTTATCTGCCTCTGGTGAGGCGGGCAGGTGGAATTCCCGTGCGTGTTCGGGTCAGCCCGCCGGAATGGCAGCTCGATACGCAAAAGCTTCGTGCCGCCTTCTCTGAAAGAACCAAGGCAATCCTGATCAACAATCCCATGAACCCGACGGCAAAGGTTTTTTCCGCTGCGGAATTGCAGTGCATTGCCGACTTGTGCCGCGAATTTGACGCTTATGCGATCTGTGACGAAGTTTACGAACACCTTGTTTTCGACGGGGCAGCACACCGGCCCCTGATGGCATTGGACGGAATGCGGGAGAGGACGGTCCGTATCGGTTCAGCAGGCAAAACCTTTTCGCTGACGGGCTGGAAGGTCGGCTATGTCACGGGTCCTGCCCGGTTGATCGATCCGGTTGCCAAGGCGCACCAGTGGGTCACATTCACCACACCGCCAAACCTGCAACAGGCAGTTGCTTATGGTTTGAGGAAAGACGACAGCTACTATCAGGACCTGGCCCGGGACCTGGAGGCGAAGCGCGACCGGATGGCGAGGGGGCTCCAGGCACTTGGATTTTCTGTTCTTCCTTGCTCCGCGACTTACTTTCTGACCTGCGGTTTCGAAGAACTTGGTCTGGGTGATAATGATGTCGATGTCTGCGAGGTCCTCGTGAAGCAGGCCGGCGTTGCAGCTGTCCCGGTCTCCGCCTTTTATGGTGCGGATGCGCCAACCGGTTACATCCGGTTCTGCTTCTGCAAAAAAGACTGGGTGATCGACGAAGCCCTGGCGCGGCTCTCTGCATTTTTAACTGCGGCAGGCGGCGAATCCGCATAGCCTCAAACAACCGATTTGATCAGGATGAGAAACTTCATGGACAATCCGGCTCTGGTCGATGTGACACGCGGAAACCTGACGGAGAGCCTGCATCGTGGCAGCGTGGCAGTCGTTGATACCGGCGGGAATCTTGTTTTCGGGATCGGCGATGTCGACGCCAGAGTATATCCCCGTTCTGCGATCAAGGCTCTACAGGCGCTGCCGCTGGTGGAATCGGGCGCCGCAGAAGCCCTTGATCTGACCGATGCCGAATTGTCGCTTGCCTGTGCGTCCCACAATGGCGAGGAAATTCACGCAAACGCCGCCCGGGTGATGCTGCTTAAAGCCGGGCTGAACGAGGATGATCTGGAATGCGGTCCGCAATGGCCGCAGCGAATGGAAGATGCCGCCAAGCTGATCCTCGCGGACGAAGTACCCTGCGGCCTGCACAACAACTGTTCCGGTAAACACGCAGGATTTCTGGGGCTGGCCAAGACGATGGGGGTCGATACGCGCGGCTACATCGAACCGGACCATCCGGTGCAGCGCGAAGTCCGCCTCGCGATGGAACAGATGACGGGCGACACGCTGACTGAAGATGTGTGCGGAACCGATGGTTGTTCCATACCGACCTATGCCTCACCACTACGAAGCTTCGCGCGGGCCTTTGCTTCGTTTGGAACCGGAGAGGGGCTTGAACCTCTTCGTGCCGACGCGGCCCGGCAGATCTACGACGCCTGCATCAACGAGCCCTACATGGTGGCCGGTGCGGATCGCTTCTGCACCCGGGTCATGGAAACTTTCCGCGGTCGGGTCTTTGTCAAAACCGGCGCGGAAGGTGTTTTCTGTGCCGCGATACCCGAACTCGGATTTGGTGTGTCGCTCAAATGCGACGACGGCGCAACGCGCGCTGCGGAAGTCATGATGGCGACTGTTCTGGAAATTGCCCTGGAGCTGAATGAAGACGAGGCTGTTCTTATGGACAATCTCGTCAATCCGCCTGTGTTGACCCGGCGGGGTGTTCAGGCTGGCCATATCAGACCCGGCGAAGAGTTTCTGTCCGCTTTGAAGGCCGCCCTGAAACAAGCCAAATGAAAAAGGCTACAAATCCTTTTTCATCATAATCTTGTTTCCGGTTCTTAATGTTTCACTCCAACCCAGGTGACTGTAGAGAGACACATTCTCGGGCAGGTTTACATGAGTTGCGAGCTGAATTGCTGTCGCTCCGCTCCTGCAGGCGAATTCCTCAGCCTTCTCCATCAGTTTCCTGCCCAGACCCAGACCCTTGAAGTCGGGATCGACGGCGACGTTCACCAGTTGGGCCGGAACGCCATCGAGATTCAAGATGATACACCCGGAAGTCTTGCCGCCTGTCTCGGCAACGAGTACCGTTTTTGCCGCGATGTCTTCTTCCAGACCGGCTGAAACGTCCGGCAGGTCGCTCAACCGTGCTTTTACCGGTGCATAGGCCCGTTCGATGCAACGTTTGAGAACGGCAGCGTCTTGCAATTTCGCCTTGCGGATGGATGTTTCTTTGCTCGTCGATTTCACTGGAGTTTCCCTATGACGCCCCGCCCTGGTCTGTCTTTCCGTTTTACCCATGCAATCACGCGTACGCCGTCTGACAGCGTTGCGAGCGGGATCCGGGCTGTCGACAGCGGTGATCCGAGCGGTGCAAGATTTCGGGAGGAACATGAGCAATATGTCCGCGCTCTGCAAGAGGCGGGTCTAGAGGTTGACGTATTGCCTCCGCTTGAAAACTATCCTGACAGCTGTTTTGTCGAGGATCCGGCATTCTGCCTGCCCTCAGGTGCAGTCCAGCTTCGGCCTGGGACAGCCAGCCGTGAAGGAGAGGGCAGGGAAATCCGGCGTGCTCTCGAAGCCCGTTTCGCCGAGGTGGTCGAATTGCCAGGTGATGGCTTTGTCGACGGCGGCGACGTATTGATGCTCGATGATGTTGTCCTGATCGGCCTGTCGGCTCGAACGAACCGCACGGGAGCAGGGGCCTTCGCCGGCATTCTGGCGGATTGGGGCTATGATGCCCGGGTTTGCGAGACGCCGGACGGTGTACTGCATTTCAAAACCGCCTGCTCCACACTTGGCGACGACGTCATCCTGGCAACGAAAGTCATGGCGGCAAGCGGCTTTTTCGGAGAGCGGAAGGTCGTTGTCGTTCCGGACGGTGAGGAATATGCCGCCAATGTCATCCGGGTGAACGACGTCGTCCTGGTTCCGGAAGGTTTTCCGAAGACACTTGAAGCGATTCAGCAAGAAGGCTTCAAAACCGTGGTTCTGCCGACCCACGAGGCGCGCAAGGTCGACGGTGGGCTCTCCTGTCTGTCCCTGCGTTTTGCCTTGCCTGAAACCTGATGCTCAAGCGCTCACCTGGTTTCCCGTGATCGTCAGATTGGCATGACGGGCTGAATTGTTCAGTTCGCCTGTTGCAGGTTCCAGCCAGCGATAGCCCTTTATCGCACCACGTTCCGAGCCCTGGACGATGTTGTTCGTGATGGCCGCCGGGCCTGCTCCGTCAACGACAGTCACGGCTATGCCGGTTCCGCAGTCACGCAGAATGTTCTGGGATGCAACGATATTGCGCATGTAAGGCCCCCAACCCAGAAGCATGCCGAATTTGGGAGCTCCTTCAATGACGTTGCCGGTCAGTGTCGTGTCGGCTTCAGCGGCAATGCCAATGCCGAAACCTGAAACCTCCGGTGGGTATGGACCGTCTTCGGAGATGTTGCGGATGATGTTTCCGGAACAGACGGACATACGGCCGCCATCCATGAAATTGGCGATGGAAATACCGGTCGTGCCACCGTCGACGATGTTGTTCGCAATTACCGCGCCTTGAAAATTGAATTCCGAATAGATCGCACATTCGCCGGACCGCAGACAGGAATTGCCGAGGATTTGAACATTGGATCCCGTGTTTGAGCGTATAGCTGAAAATGCGCAGTCTGTGATGCGATTGTTGGAGATCATCACGCCGTGGGCCCTGAACACGTTGATGCCGTTGCCGAACTGGCCTGTGCCACCATAGCGGGCGCCAATGCGTTCAACCCGGTTGCCCGACACAATGGTGCCGTCTTCACCTTCACGCCAGCGGTGCACCCAGATGCCGCCATTGGCGCAATCGGTGATCGTATTGCCGGTTATCGCCAGTCCATCGGCTTCGTTCGAGCGCAGTCCGGCCTCGGCCGCGCCGTAAATCCGGCAGTTTTCGACGCGTCCCGAACAACGATCCAGGACAACTCCCATTTTCGAAGAGCCCGCGATATCACAGTTTTCGATCGCGAGATTGCGGACACCGACAAAGTGGAGCAGACCCTCTGTGAAATCGCCGATCGACCGGTTGGCGCCATCGAAGGTGACACCTTGAATGCCGATGTTGCTGACACCCTCCGCACGGATAAGCTGGCCGCCGCCGCCCTGATAAACGAGCCGGGTGCGGCCCGGAACGCCGACGATCAATGTGCCCGAGGGCAGGCGCAGATTGGCAACCGGATAGGTGCCGGCCGGCAGAAAGAGGGCGCGACCGCGATCAACGGCCCGATTGACGGCGTTCTGGAACTGGGCAGTCTGGTCGTCGGAGGCATTGGGCAAAAGGCCAAGGTCGGCTGAATCGATCGAGCCTCTCAGATCCGCAACTTTCATTTGTGCCATCGCTGCTGTCCCGGAAAGAGACAGTGCTGTCCCGGCAAGAAACGACCGGCGGCTCAGTTTGGAAAAATCACGTCTCATTGGCAATGCCGTTTGCTGTGACCGTCCCAGGATGGGAAACAGTTCGGGTTTTCACCCTGAAATCAGCAAGGGATGTGCCGGATTGGCTGAGACTGTGGCGTTGGCCCTGACAATTCGCTCCTAAACAAGCATCGGGACGAGATTGACCCGGTCGACTGCGGATCTTGGCTCAAGGCCGTGCGGCGCGGTGATGCATTCCCACGTCGCAAGGAAAGACCTGGCCTGAAAGGCAAGCGAAAACCGGCCGGGACGCGTCCCGGCCGGTGTTTAATCGATCCTTGGGGGCATTCAGACCGATTAAAGTTCGCTCGGATCGGTTTCTTCGATGCTGGTCCAGTTATCGTCAGCGGACTTGACGAAACCGGGGATATCCTTGTTCCAGCGTTCCTGAATGCTCTCGGACAGGTTCAGGTAAAGCTTGCCGTCAACGATTTTCCAGAGATCCGGGTCGCCGTCCACCTTGACGCCCATGGCCGTGCCGAAAGCGCAGAAGCCGCCATATGCCGGAAGGTACTTTTCCGGGTTCTGCTTGAAGAGATCCCGGTTGGCTTCTGAAACGAAACGGTAGGTTGCACCGTTATGGACCTCGGTGATGGAGAAATCGCCGTCCTGAGGAGCGCCGTTGGTGAAGTAGGTAACCGGGTCAACTCCACGCAGGGCAAGACCGGTGATTGTGGCATTTACGTCGAACCCTGCACCGAAGGCGCTGGAAACGAGACCGGAGACAACGACAAGAGCAGCAACAGAGCCGCGGATCATGTTCTTAAGCATATAAAACTCTCCCAGGAGTCTGCCTGAAACAGGCGTTGAATTTTGGCCGGCACGGCAGGGTTTGCGCTGACAGGAGTTTTTCGGTACCATTCGGTTCCAAACTGAACAGAGCTGCCCACCCCGTGCCGGTGAAATGAACATATGGTTAGGAACCAATCGGTACAAAACACAAGCGCGTGAGGTTCTGGTGAGCCTTTCGTGAAGAGGTGCCGAGGACAAAGAATGGCAAGACCACGTGAATTCGACCCTGAAGAAGCGATGGACAAGGCCATGGGCCTTTTCTGGGATGTTGGTTATGAGGAAGCGTCGCTGACAGAACTTCTTGCCGCGATGGAAATCACCAAAGGATCCTTTTACAAGGCCTTTCAGGACAAACAGTCGGTCTATCTGGCATCGCTCGACCGATACAACAGCAAGGTCATCAGCGGAACAGTGTCCTATCTGGGCGATAGCGGACAGGGAACCGGCCGGGAAAGGATACTCGGCCTGTTCGCCATGGTTGCGGATGCGGTGAAAAGGGACGGTGACCGGCTGGGCTGTTTTCTCTGTAACGCACTGATTGACAAGGCAGCCGAAGGAGGCGAGGCCGAAAGCAAGCTGCAAGCCATGGTTCACCGGCTGGAAAACGCTTTCTTCCAGGCAGTGACAGATGACGGGTCCGCTGGTGAGAAAGAGGCGCGAGAAACGGCGCGTGGCATCCTGTCCGCCTATTTCGGTCTCAGGGTTCTCGGACGTGCCGGCCTTTCCGGTGAGATGGCAATGGATTGCATCCGGCAGGTGGAGTGGCTCCTCTACCGGGTGAAGACGTGAACGCGCTTCACGAACGGACCCTCCCGACCTGAAGAAGAAAGGTTTGACCGGTCTGCGCACAAACGGCCCCTTGGAGCCCACCGGATGGATCAGCGCATCCGGACGGATACTCGTCGCTCACCAGGAGGAGGTGAAAACTGGAAGAGCTTACTGTCTCTCCGGGCAACGCGACAGCCGACACAGGTGTCTAAATCCCCGCGTTGACGAACTGCAATCGCGATAGACCGGCCAGGGCCTGCCTAATCACCGAGAGTGACGTCTCCGACGAGTTTCGTAATGCGCCGATTTCCCGGGAGCGCTTCCGTTATGGCAGTGCCGGCACCGGAAAGATCCTGATACCTGCCGGATCCGCTCAGGATTTGCCAGGTATTGCCGTTCGGTTCGGTATCGAAGCGCAGTATGAACGTATCCTCGCCATCGCCATGCATGCAGATGCCGTTTCCCGCAAGTCCCTTAGAGCCCCAAAATCCTGCGCCGTGGCATTCGACGGCCATTGATTCAATAGGCCCTTCGGTCACTTGGCTGACCCCTTGGAATTTTACCATCCAGTAGCCTGAGGACTCGTCAATAGGCCACAATTGGGTCTCGGTGACGTATGTGTTCGTTGCTTCGAACTTTTCTGCTGCTGATGCCGCCATTGGGACCAGAGCCAAGACAAAGGCAATGAGTTTCTTCATGATATCGATCTCCGCATTCACGCCCGGTTCACCAGTGAACCGAACTTCAACGCAGACAAGATCCCGGTTTCCCGCCGCCTTCGTCCTGAATATTCGTTTTCAGCTTCCTGAAATCACCTGAAATCCGCTATGACTGGTTGAGTATTTCCACATTTCCGGGGACGCATGGACGATTCTCAGCGCTCATTCCTGATGCTCGGGTCTGTGCGATTTGACCGCGGGGCGCGCCGTTTGATTGATGCGCAAGGCCAGGACCTGCCGCTGAGACCTCAGTCTCTGGCGGTTCTGGGTGTCCTTGCCAACAACAAAGGCGAGACAGTATCCAAAAATGATTTAATCGCGTCAGCCTGGGGTGCGACACATGTCACGGACGACAGCCTGATCCAGTGTATTGCCGATATCCGCCGAGCGATCGGGGACGAAGGCCACTCAATCATTCAAACGGTACCGCGTGTCGGATACAAACTGGTGCCAACACAATCGGAGCCTGAAACCGCATCTCGCGTGAATTCGCGTTGGCTTCTGCCAGCCTCCGCCCTCGCGGTGCTGGTCGTGATAGCGCTTGTCGCGACATGGATGGCGCTGTTACGACCCTCTGGGATGCCTTCACGCCCGTCGATTGCGGTCTTGCCGTTTGAGCATATCAGTGATGACCAATCTCAGGCCTTTTTTACGGATGGAGTGTCGAAGTCGATCACGACAAACCTGTCCAGATTCGAAGGGCTTTTTGTTGTCTCCAGCTATTCGGCCTTCCAGTACCGTTCCAGCAAAAAGCTACTGAAAGAAATCGCGAGCGACCTCGGCGTGCGCTATCTGCTCACCGGGGATGTGCAACCAGTCCAGGAACAGCTGTTAATCACGGCACAACTTACAGACACCACGAATGGCAAGGTGGTCTGGGCTGAGGAATACACCTTGTCGCGCTCGAATGTGCTGGCGGTGCAGAATGAATTGAGTTCGCGTATTGCCACGACGCTTGTCCAACGGGTCGAATTGGCCACATCGCAATGGGCCAGGTCTGTGACGCCTGAGGACCTGACGGCATATGAGCTGGTATTGCGGTCCGAGCCACCGCCTGTTGATCGAGATGGGCTGAACGCGGCAAATGAATTACTTGATCGCGCCATTGCCCTGAGCCCGGATTTCACACTTGCCCATTCGCTTAAGGCAAAGAATGACTTGCTGCTGTGGCGGCATTCGCTTGCTGAAGACCTGGATGAGGCGTTGCGGCAGGCTCGAGCCTCTGCCGCCCGAGCGATCGCCCTGGATAATAGCAGCTACCAGGCCTACCATGCTTTGAGCCAGATCGATCTCTATGCGGATCAAGATCACACACAGGCTCTGGCCAATCTTGCGAAGGGGCTGGAGATCAACCCGAACGATGCTGACATGATGGTGCGTATGGCGACACTGCTTGGCTTCATGAACCGCGACAAGGAGGCGTTGGATTGGATCGAAAGGGCGGTGCGTCAAAACCCGTACCACCCGGTTTGGTATCACTGGAACGCGGCCTTTGTCCTTGAAGTTGCCGGTGAACACGAAAAGGCAATCGTAGCGAGCAAGAAGGCTCTGGCGGTTTATCAGACCAGCGCGTCGATCCGGCGTATCCTGATCGCTGCACATGGTCATTTGGGCCAATGGGAAGAGGCGCAACGGTACGCTGATGAAATACTGAAGGAATTCCCGGACTTCAGGCTGTCTTCACACATGCGAAACTCACCCTTCATGGATCCGGTGGAGAAATCGGAATATTGGGAGCTGTTTCGAAAAGCGGGTTTGCCAGATTAGAAGTCCGGCCCACCCGGGTCTGACTTTCTCACAGAAAATGCAGCGTCCCGAAACTGGGCTCTGACAGGCAAATGCGGGCTGCATGGCTTCCGGGTGGTGAAATTCAGCAGTCAGTCTGCCAAGACTGCAGCGCCGTTGCCTCGAAATTTGATCGACAATAACCTTCAAGAAACCGGTTTTGTTTGGGCTACCGGATGAGGGCTTACTGGAGCCTTCTTGCGGTCTCCTTCAGCAGCCTGACGGCAGCTTCCTCAATAACCGGATAAGCAGGCCTCGTATCTCTCTTGCCCCTGGGAAGCGATGGTACATGCACGAATATGCTCGGAATGGCGGACTCGATGGAGTCCCACAGCGTTGCGTTGCAAAGATAAGTCCCGGCGTCCGTCGAGAGCTCGGCAGGGGCACCGGCGGCACGGGCCGCATCGCGAAGGGCGCGGGCAGGCAAGGTGGACGATCTGGTCCACTCGTTTTCATTCATGAGCTCTGGCCTGCACGGAGACTGACCTGCCGCATCAGGCCGCACGCGTGTCGCACGATTGACTGCGCGGGTTTCGATATTCATGGTTCGGCGCGTTCCGTCGACACCGAAATGCACGATGGCGTCCGGTCCGATGTCATTGCGCAATTTTGCTGTGACTTGCTGCCGTGCCGCCCAGGTTGTCGGCAGGACGTGAAAGACGAATTCGACACCGGACTGATGTCCTCCGAGCCTCAGGGGAAGACGCTTCATGAGACGTTGGGTCGGATTGACCGGAGCACCTGGAAATGGTGAAAAACCGGTCACAAGAACAGTCTTGCGGGTGTTCTTCATTCTTTCAGTCCCATGAGTTCTGCCAGTTCATCGACCGCCAATGAAACAGCCGTTGTTCCGTCCCGCACGCACTCTTCGAGGACATTCAGACGCTCGGCGGTTTTCCGGTTGGTTCTGAGTGCTGCCGTCATGCGTTGCTGCAACAGATCCCACATCCAGGCGACTTGCTGACGGCTGCGTTTTTCCTGCCATTCACCGCTGGCCTGCATGCGTTCCCTGTAGAGCCCGGTCTGTGCCCACAGTGTATCAAGACCCTCGTTCGCGAGGCCCGAGATCGTGATGACCGGAGGAATCCAGTTTGGCGATTTCGGTGCCAGAATGTGGAGAGCCGCCCGGTAGTCGGAGGCGGCAGAGCGCGCGCGCAGGGCGCCATCTCCGTCCGCCTTGTTGACGGCGATCATGTCGGCAATTTCCAGAACACCCTTCTTGATGCCCTGCAGTTCGTCGCCGGCGCCGGGCAGCATCAAGACCAGAAAGAAATCGACCATGTCGGCGACCGTCGTTTCCGACTGGCCGATACCGACCGTTTCAACCAGGATGACATCGAAACCGGCCGCCTCGCACAGGAGCATGGTCTCGCGTGTTTTCGCGGCAACGCCGCCAAGGGTTCCGGCGGAGGGGGAGGGGCGGATATAGGCGCCCGGGTCGGTTGCGAGCCGTGCCATTCGGGTCTTGTCGCCAAGGATCGAGCCGCCTGTGCGCGTCGACGAGGGGTCGACGGCCAGGACAGCCACCTTGTGCTCGGCGGCCGTCAGTTTGGAGCCTAGCGTGTCGATGGTCGTCGACTTGCCGACGCCCGGTACACCCGTGATGCCGATCCGAAACGCCTTTCCCGTCAACGGCAGCAGGTCCTGAATGAGCTGATGCGCCAGGTGACGATGCTCGGCCCTTTTCGATTCCACCAATGTGATCGCACGCGCCAAAGCGGCGCGTTTGCCCGATTTCAGCTCCTCGGCGAGCAATTGAGGATCAAGTATTTTTGGCTGTGCAGTCATGTCAAAGGCTTAAACCAGGATTCGGCAAAGGTCACGGTGCCTTTTGGGTCAAGGGCGGCTGAGCGCTGAAAGTGCCGACATCGGCAGGTTTACTCCGCGCGGACCGGTCACTTCCGATTTGAACAATTTCCTCGATGTTTTGAAAAGGAGTTCCAGGCCGCATGAGACCATGTCGCGTTTGCGCGAAACAGTGTGGTGTCTCAATTGTTGAGGACGTTCCGAAGCAAGGTTTACGAGGCGGCCGGAAGCCGGTAGATGGTGGCATGCAAGGGTGCCGTTCGACTGTGGGGTCACTTTCAGCGAACCGAATAATCCGGAGCTAGATTGCGATGGAACGTAAGAACAAGGGGTGAGCGATGTTTGGTTTCGGGCGATATGTCAAGGAACGCTTCCGCGCGCATCTCAAGTCGCTTTTCGGAACTCCGGAAGAATTGTCCTACTCACCAAGCAAGCTGGACAGGAAAGTACTCAAGTACATTTCCCACGATGGTGGCTACTTTATTGAATTGGGTGCCAATGACGGCGTTTCTCAGTCCAACACCATGTTGCTTGAAGAAAAGTATGGATGGCGCGGATTGTTGATTGAAGCGATACCGCACAAGTATTTTGAGTGCAGAAAAAACAGGTCGGAAACAAATGACTACTGTTTTGCGGCAGTCGTGGATGAAAATTTCTCGGGCAAATTTGTGGAACTGAGCTACGGCAATCTCATGACTATTCCCGAAACAAGTCATTTGAACAAACAGGACCATATTGCCGTGGGTTCACGGTTCCTCAGAAAAGGAGAGGAAACCATCGTTTTCGGCGCGGCAGCCCGCACGCTGACAAGCATCCTGGACGAGGTGGGTGCTCCCAGTTTGATCAACCTGTTTTCACTGGATGTGGAAGGTGGCGAACTGTCTGTACTCAAAGGCATAGATTTTGACAGGTATTCTTTTGAGTATATTCTGATTGAAACCTTCGATCTTGAGGAAATCAAAAGCTTCCTGCAAGTTCATGATTATGAATACATAGAGAAATTTACTGATCACGACTACCTGTTTGGCTTGAAAAACAGGTGTCAAACAAATTGAATGCTTCAGGTTTCCTTGGCTGAATTTGACAGATGGCGAATGGTTCGATTCTCGAATTCAGCAACCTGTTCCCGTCCTGAATTTAGCTCTTCGGCGTCCACAGAATACGTTGAAGCTCAGCACTGCGCAGCTCCTTGGATGGGGGCAGGCGGTCGAAAGGGCCCTGGTAGCCGGGAATGGCATAAACGAGTTCGACATTCGGATGGCCGGTCGAGTCGCAGATTGCCATGCCGCGCCAAAGGTTCTTGCCGGCCCGGCATTTGGAGCGGTTTGTACCGATATCTGAAAACGTCATGCCGATGCGTTCTCCGTTGGGACCCTGAAGGTGATGGGTCACGCCGTGAACGGATCTGATCTTGCCGTTTTGCCCCTTGAACACCTGCAGGACCTGGAAGCCGTCGGTGTTGAAGGCCGCAAGCGCCCATTCGGTCTTGTTTTCAACTGCCGTCTGAATACCTTCGGTGGTAAAGCCGGGCAGTGCGGATTCGATCGCTTTCGAACCGTAACGGGTCTGGGGCGTGATGCCACCGACATTGTCCTCGGTAATCTGAACGAGGGTCACGTTTGAAGTCTGGACCAGTCGACCCGTAGTCCCATCGAAGTCAGCTGAAGGTGAACAGGCTGATACGGCAATGGCGGCCATAACCGGTATGGCATTCAAAAAACGAAGACACATAGACAAGACACACATAAATTATTGAAGGCCGTGCTTTGCGCACGGTGCTTACAAGGGTTTAACAACTCAGGATTTTTTTGCAATTGCAAAGCCCGGTGCTGTGGAAAGTCGGCACCGGACCTTGAGGTTCGTCAACAATGGCTCAGGTTTCGTCCTTCTTGATCCACTTTGGTGTGCTTGGAGGTTCGTAGCCCTTGAACAGGTCGATCAATGCTTCCGGCGTCTCGGCGATCTGGACCATGTCGCGCATCACCTGTTTCGTGAATTGCTCGCCAGTCTGGTGGTCGAGAAAGGCGATCAGGTGATCGTAGTAGCCTTCAACATTCAGGAAGCCGCAAGGTTTTTGATGATAGCCGAGCTGTCCCCAGGTCCAGACTTCGAAAATCTCCTCAAGAGTTCCCGCGCCGCCGGGCAAGGCGATGAAACTGTCGGAAAGATCGGCCATCAAGGCCTTGCGCTCATGCATTGAGCCGACGAGGTGGAGTTCGTCGAGGCCTTCGTGACCGATTTCCTTGTTCTGCAAGGCCTTGGGCAGTACACCGACGACTTCACCACCTGCCGCAAGCGCGGCGTCGGCAACAGTACCCATCAATCCGACCTTGGCACCACCATAGACGAGCCGATAGCCGTTTTCGGCGATAACGCGGCCGGTGTCCCTGGCCGCGTCGGCATAAATATCGCGCGCGCCGAAACTGGAACCACAAAAGACGCAGATGGATTTCATGTGTTTTTCCTGTAAAAAACCATTTGGAGCACGGAAGTGACCGGTCTCTAGTTCTTCGACAATTCATCCAGAACCCGCGCCCAGGAGCGAATGCCCTTGTGGAAGCTGGTCAGGTTATATTTTTCGTTCGGCGAATGGATCTGGTCGTCTTCCAGCCCGTATCCGATCATCAGCGTGTCCATGCCAAGCATGCGCTTGAAATCACCAACGATTGGAATGGAGCCGCCCATTCCGGTAAGTGCAGCGTCCTTGCCCCACTCTTTCTTCAAGGCGATTTCGCCTTTCTCCAGAGCAGGCATCTTGAAGTCGAGCCTGAGGGCAGGGCTGCCTTCCTTGGCAATGAAATCGACCGAACAATCCGCGGGCACCTTGGAGCGGACATAGTCGCGGAAAGATGCCTGGATCTTGTCCGGATCCTGATCGCCAACGAGGCGGAATGTGAACTTGGCATGGGCTTGTGCGGGAATGACGGTTTTTGATCCTGCACCCTGGTAGCCACCCCACATGCCGTTGACCTCGACAGTCGGGCGGGACCAGAGGTGTTCCAGCGGTTTGCGATCGTTTTCACCGCGTGGGTACTTCAGGCCGACTTCTCCGAGAAATTCCTCGACGGAAAATCCGAGTCCATCCCACATTTTGCTGACATCTTCCGGCAGCTCAATCACACCGTCATAAAAACCCGGCAGCGTGACTTTTCCATTGTCGTCGTGAAGACCTGCGATAATTGCCGCGACGATGTGATTCGGGTTTTGAGCGGAACCGCCATACATGCCCGAATGAAGATCACGGCTTGCCGCCTTTACAATGATCTCATCTCCCACCATACCGCGCAGCATCACGGCAATGGCAGGCGTCTCTGCGTCCCACATGCCGGTATCGCAAACAAGTGCGAGATCGCAGGAGAGTTCCTCCTTGTGTGATTTGAGAAACGGTTCCAGGGAAGGAGAACCGGATTCTTCCTCACCCTCGAACAGGATCGTGACGTCGATCGGCAGATCTCCGGTCTCTTCGATGTAGGCACGCGCGGCTTCGACAAATGTCATCAACTGCCCCTTGTCGTCCGAAGAGCCCCGGGCAACGATGACCTTGCTGCCATCTTCACGGGTCTTGATTTTCGGCTCGAACGGGTCCTGCTCCCAGAGTTCCAGCGGATCGACGGGCTGAACATCGTAATGGCCGTAAAACAATACGTGAGGTCCGGGTTTTCCCGACTTGCGGTGACCCACCACCATTGGATGACCGGCGGTATCCCTCACGGACGCTTCAAATCCGATCGAATTCAGCTCGAGGGCGAGCCAATCGGCTGCTTCACGGCACGGGGCGGCGAATTCGGGGTCGGTGGAAATGCTCTTGATCTTGAGAAGATCGAACAGGCGGTCGAGGCTGGATTCGAAGTTGGACTCAATGCGCGCCAAGACCTTGTCGATGGAACTCATGACGGATCCTTGAATTTGGAACAGATAGGTGAGGCCGGAACATAATTGGCCTGTCAGAATGCCCTAACAGGCCACAAGCGTGCGCGAAGCGCAATCGGTTTCAACCGTTTTTTGGAAGAAGCGTTTGAGAGGCGGGGAGTTGACCGCGGGCCGTCACGATGACTTCGGCACGGGTCGGTCCAATCAAGTTTTCAAGCCGCTCGGAAAGTTCGGATTGAAATTCGTCAATCTCCATTGCGAGAACAGGCTTTTCAGGGTCGATATAAACGGCGGCATAGTGCATGCGCCCGGCCTGCAGCACAGCTGCCCGTTGAAGCCGGAAGCCCTTTTCGCGCGCGAGATCGCGTGCCGCGCGCAAGACCTTGGCGTATGTGTCACCCGGCGCGCTGACCCCGGCCAGGTCCGCGAGTGTCTTGCGGAATGTTGCCATTGGTTGCCAGATAATCGCCAGTATCAAAACAAGCACGATGACCGCGTCTCCGATCGGTACATATGGACCGAGTGGCGTGTCTTCCAGAAAGGGCAGTGACAGAAGTGCAGCGCCCGCGCCAACACTGAGCGCACCGTCTATCATCGCGGCTTTGGATTCGGTTTTCAAAAGAGCGCTGCGCTTGCCTGTCGCTTTGTAGGCGCGGTGGTAATTGAATGCCAGCGCGAGGCAGATAATCACAATTCCGACCGAGTAGAAAACGATCGGTCCGAACACCAGTTCTGGTACCTCTCCGCCGGTGAAGAAAGTCCAGATCTTGAGGCCTGATACAACAGCTGCAAACACCAGAATACCAACAAGAATGAGGCTTCTGAAGGTGACGTAGAGTACTTCGTCGAAATCGTGACCCCATGGGCGGCTGCGGGTTGGCGGCAATCCGACCCGGGCTCCGATGCGCGCGGCAGCAATGGCGGAAACGAAATTGACCGCTGAATAAAGCCCATCCACCATCATGGCGTCGGATCTTGAGAGCCAGGCTGTCAGGACGCCGGCAAATGCCATGAACAGATTTGCCCACTTGCCGACGGTCAGGGCGTTGCGTTCGGTGTCCCGGTTGTCGGCCATGCGTCTCAGTTTCCGCGTTTCAGGGATCCCATCAGACCACGAACAAGCGCACGGCCCAAGGAGCTTCCGAGGCTTCTGGCAGCAGACTTCAGTCCAGCTTCCAGAACCGTATCCCGCTGGCTTCTGCGTCGCGAGCGTCTGTCGATGCTGTCTTTTTTCGGACGGTCGTCGCGGCCGAAATCCGGCAATTCAAAGCCGGACCGGGAGCGTCGGGGCTCGCCATGTTTGCGGGCGTGCTTTTCTTCCTTGTCGCGGCTGCGCTGCTCCTGGCGCTGCTCTTCCTCAGCGCGGCTCATCAGGATTTCATAGGCTGATTTTCTGTCCTTGGCCCGCTCGTAGACGCCGAACACCGCGCTTGATTGGATAAGGCTGCGCCGCTCCGCCTGCGTGATGGGCCCAAGCCGGGAAGAGGGGGGACGGATCAATGTCCGTTGAACGATCGAAGGAATTCCCTTTCCTTCAAGTGTCGAGACCAGGGCTTCACCGACGCCCAGTTCGGTTATGACGCGTTCGGTGTTGAGATCGGGGTTCGGCCTGAATGTTTCCGCCGCCGCTCTCACCGCTTTCTGATCGCGCGGCGTAAATGCGCGCAGTGCGTGCTGGATCCGGTTGCCGAGCTGCGCCAGAACAGTCTCGGGAATGTCGAGCGGGTTCTGGGTCACGAAGTAAACACCGACGCCCTTGGAACGGATCAGGCGCACGACCTGCTCAACTTTTTCGACTAGAGCTTTTGGCGCACCACTGAACAGCAGATGGGCTTCGTCAAAGAAGAAGACCAGTTTGGGTTTTTCCGGGTCACCGATTTCGGGCAGTTCCTCGAAGAGTTCCGACAGAAGCCACAAGAGAAAGACAGCGTAGAGCCTGGGCGATGTCATCAGCTTGTTTGCAGCGAGAACGTTGACGACACCGCGGCCATCCGGCCCGACCCGGATGAAGTCCCGGATATCAAGCGCCGGTTCGCCGAAGAAATTCTCGCCTCCCTGCCGCTCCAGAACGAGCAACCGGCGCTGGATTGCTCCAATCGATGCCTTGGAGACATTTCCATAGAGGGTAGACAATTCGGACGCACGTTCGGCCACATGAGCCAGCATGGCGCGCAGGTCCTTCAGATCAAGCAGCAACAGCCCTTCGTCGTCAGCCAGTTCGAAGAGGACGTTCAGAACGCCTTCCTGGGTATCGTTCAGCTCCAGAAGGCGCGACAGAAGCAACGGTCCGATTTCAGAGACAGTGGTCCGGATCGGGTGTCCCTGTTCGCCGAGCAAATCCCAGAACACGGCGGGAAACGCCTCATAAGTGTAGGACTCCGAGATGCCGATGTCTCTGGCTCGTTTTTCAAGAAAGTCCTTGGATACCCCTTTTGCGGCGAGCCCTGACAGATCTCCCTTGATGTCGGCGCAGAACACCGGCACGCCAGCTTTTGAGAATCCTTCGGCGAGTATCTGAAGCGAAACGGTTTTACCGGTGCCGGTGGCGCCCGCGATCAAGCCGTGCCGATTGGCAAGTTTCAGCGCCAGTGTTTCGTCCTTGGCGCTGGCGCCAATGTAAATGCTGTTCTTTGCCGTCACGGTATCCCCCGAATCCTTCACACTTTCCACAAATCTAGCAAAGGCCCTGAAAAAAAGCGCGCCCGTGATGCAGTGTCCGGTCGACGTCGATCGGCAATTGCATATATAGAAACGCCGGGCAGCGTGTCCGAACCCGGACCACAAGAATTCATCGCAAGCTGGAGAACAGTATGGAAGAGCTCGTCAGCCGTGTAATGTCGGCAGCCGGAATTGACAAAGACCTGGCGACAAACGCAGTCGGCATCATTCTGAATTTCCTCAATAAAGAGGGCCCCGAAGACAAGATGAAGCTCATATTTGACGCCTTGCCGGGCGCTGCGGAACTTGTGGCGGGCCGCCAGGACGCAGGATCGGGCGGTGGTCTGATGGGTGGTCTGGGCAACATGATGGGTGGCAAGATGGGCGCCATGGCAGCGCTCAGCGAGTTGAACGGTGCAGGCCTCGACATGGGCGGAATTCAAAGTGTTGTGAAAGAACTGGTTTCCTATGCTAAGGAAAAAGCAGGGGACGACGTTGTGGATGAAGTTATTTCACAAATTCCGGGGTTGAGCCAAGTCGTCTAACTGCCCCAGGGTTCGACCGCCGGTCTTATAGGGAGTTCAGTGCGCATGTCTTATTCGATCGATGAAATCGAGGGCATCGGCCCGACTTACGCAGCGAAACTGAGTGAATTGGGCATCAAGACGACGGAAGCATATCTTGAACGCGCAAAGGACCCGAGCGGACGCAAGGCGCTGGAAAAGGATACCGGAATCGACGGCAAGCGAATCCTGAAGTGGGCCAACATGGCCGACCTGATGCGGATCAGCGGTGTTGGTGAGGAATATTCCGAGCTGCTCGAAGCGGCTGGTGTCGATACCGTGAAGGAATTGAAACACCGCAATGCGGCCAACCTGGCCACCAAGATGAGCGAAGTGAACGAGGAAAAGAAACTTGTTCGTCAGGTTCCGAGTGAAAGCCAGGTGACGAAATGGGTCGAGCAGGCAAAAGAGCTGCCGGCGATGATGACCTACTGATCAGAAACGGCAAAGACCCGAATAGTGAAAGGCGCGTCAATGACGCGCCTTTTTGTAATTCATCGCGGTATGCCGCCTGCCAACGTTATGTTGTTCACATCGAGCAAGCGAAGCAATCAGACGCTGATCTGTCCGTATCGCAGCGCTTCGACAACCGTATGGGTCTTGTTCGACGCGTTCAGTTTCACGCTGGCATTTTGAAGATGGGCGTGGACGGTTCTTTGCGAAATATCCAGCACGTCAGCGATTTCGCCTGCTGTCTTGCCGTAGGCGGTCAATTCGAGAACCCTGCGTTCGCGGTTCGAGAGCGCGCCGGGCCGCTGGCCTGAAATGACACCGAGTTCACGAAGCCGGGAGAACGCGGCAGCCGACAGAACTTCCAGATTTGCCAGATCGTACTTGTTCACCTGCAGTGACGGACCGCTTGCGAAAACGAACGCCTGGAACGGATAAAGTTCTGTTACCGGAACCACGACGATCTGACTGCCTTCACCTGCCGAGGCGAGGAGGTCGGAATGTTCCATGTCGCCGGCACTGATCGTCCAGACCCGGGCCCGGTTCGATCCGAGGCCAAGCATCAGGGCGCTGTCATTTGCCGATAATGACGTGCTTTCGATGCCGTCATTGCGCTGATCGGGCCAACGAAACCGCTGGACAAGGTTGTCAATCGGCCGGTTCGGCATCGGAAGGCCGGTGATCAGAATATGTGTCGCCCCCATGCGGCGTAGATTGGATTCCAGTATATCGAGAACATGGTGGGCCGCATTTGCCTCTGAGATAGCTCTCAGCTTGCTCTTCAATTCCGTTTGATCAAGCATTGTGCACATCCTTGGCGACTAAATTTGCCGCGCGCTTGCGATCGCAATGGAATTATCCACTCACGCCGCTGATGGGTTAAGTTCTGACTTTGTCCTGCCCGTTTTGGATAAAGATCAAAGCCCGGTGCCGCACATTTTTGTTGGGGGGGTATATTTCCCCATGCGTCGGCCTGATAACGCTACAATACAATTGATGATCGTACCAATAGGGAAAACTGGCAAAGTTTGCGAATTGCGCCAATAAATTGACAATATGCCTACATTTTTGCCGCTGCAGACCTGTTTTGCGTATTGTTTTTTTTGTCTGGAGCTGAAATTGGCAATGCGCACAATTTGCGCTTTTGGTTCGATGGCAACGAATCATCACGGTTCACCGCGATCGCATGCGCGGCGATGTGAGGGTTTGCCGCAAGTCCAACATCCGATTTTCAGACCTAACCCTTTATGCTGAGTTGCCAAGCTTCCCGGGCGAGGACTAAAACTTGGCTCAAGGGAGACTATTGCAATGACGCTGAGTTTTACCGGACCGGATAGCTTCTACTCTGTCGACGAAGAGACGTGGTGGGCGTCCGTGGACAAGGCCTTGAAGGGCATGCCGAGACAGAAGCTTTTTGCTTCAACCGACGATGATCTCGAAATTGCGCCACTTTACGCGCGCCGCAGTGATACGCCTGTGCGCGATCTGCGGTCCGGTGCAGGAAACTGGACGGTCACTCAACGCGTGGATCTTCCGGATCCTGACAAGGCCAACAAACAGATCCTGGAAGACCTTGAAGGAGGGGCGGACGGCATCGAGCTGGTTTTGGCTCGTGCAAATGCCGGTGGTGGTATCCGGGCATCAGATTTGAAGGATCTGGACAAGCTGCTCGGAGGTGTGCAGCTTGACCTGATCCGAACCAGGGTCAACGCCGGGCAGGGGAGTTGTGACGCAATTGCCCTCTTGTCCGCTTACATCGAAAAAACCGGCACCGATCCGGCATCCGTGGAGATTTCGTCGGCATTCGACCCGTTCACATCGGGTGCTCGTGATCTGTCGGCTTCCTTTGACGCCGATGCCGCGTTGCTGCAGACGGCTGACCTCGCCAACGCGGCTTCCAAACTCGAGAGCCGCCTTCGGTCGCTGAATTCAGACGGTCAGGCCTGGCACAATGCAGGAGCAACTCCGGCGCAGGAGCTCGGCCTCGTTCTGGCTTCGGCAACTGCGCAGCTGAGGTTGCTGGAGCAGACAACGGTCCCGCCGGAGCGTTGGTCGGATCAAATGTCCCTGACGCTGGTCGCAGATGCGGATCAGTTCGGGACAATTGCGAAGGCACGCGCCATCCGGGCGCTCTGGTCGTGTGTTCTGGACGGGGCAGGGCTACCGCAAACGGCTGTGCAGCTGCACATGTCGAGTTCCTATAGAATGCTCACGGCACGCGATCCCTGGGTGAACCTTCTCAGAAACACCGTAGCCACCTTTGCCGCCGGAATAGGTGGCGCTGACAGTGTTTGCGTGTTGCCGCACACGCTGGCTGTTGGTCTGCCGGACGGTCTCGCACGGCGGCTTGCCCGGAACACACAGGCAATTCTTCTGGAAGAAAGCAATCTTGCGAAAGTCATCGACCCGGCAGCAGGCTCAGGCGCGATCGAGGACAGGACGGAAAAACTGTGTGCGGCAGCTTGGGGGTTCTTTCAGGAAATCGAAGCAAGCGGTGGACTTGCCGAGGCGTTGCATCAAGGACTTGTGCAGAAGCGAATAGCTTCATCAAAATCCGTATTGAGCAGAAACGTTGCGCGCAGAAAACGTCCCATCACCGGTGTGAGCGAATTTCCCAGCCTTTCCGAAGCTCCCGTGCCTGTTCTTGAAGATGTTTCTGTCCACCACTGCGAAAAGAATGTTGCGTCCTTGTCCGAACTGCCGGAGGCCGGCACCGGTGCGCGAACGCTTGCTCTTAAAGCGGCAGCCCTGGCGGGCCTGTCCTTGCCCGGTTTGCTGGATCAGTCCGACCTTGAAACGTCAGGGCCCGGCGAAGTGCGTCTGGCCGAGCCGTTCGAGCAACTCCGGCTGGTAGCAGACCGATTTGAAGACAAGACCTCCAAAGCACCTGTCGTTTTCCTGGCAAGCCTCGGTGCGCTTGCGCAATTCACCGCCAGGGCGACATGGACGGCAAATGCTTTTGCTGCCGGTGGAATATCAACGGTCGCACCGGCAGAATACGCGTCTCAAGATGACATGATCGCCGCATTCAAGGACAGCGGCGCTTCCCTGGCCTGCCTTGTCTCATCTGACGGTATTTACGAAACCGAAGCGGGGCCGGCAGCGATGGCCCTTAAGGGCGCCGGTGCAAATCATGTTTATCTGGCCGGTCGTCCAGGGGAACGCGAATCTGAACTGAAGAATGCCGGAGTTGATGCATTTCTATTTGCAGGTTGCGACCTTCTTGAGCTGCTGAAGGACGCACACGCCCGGCTGGCCGGGGCTGCTGGCGTCGAAAACTCAGATCTGGAGGTTCGATCATGAGCAGGATCCCGAACTACTCGGAAAAGCCGTTCCAGAATGTCCTGGGGGAAGCCGACGCACAGTCGAAAGACAGTTGGCTGACACCCGAAGATATCCAGGTACCTCCGGTCTACCGCGCCGGGGATCTGGACGGGCTCACCCATCTCGATACCTGGCCCGGATTGCCGCCGTTCCTGCGCGGACCCTATCCGACCATGTATGTCCAGCAGCCATGGACCGTCCGTCAGTATGCGGGGTTCTCGACGGCCGAGGATTCCAACGCCTTCTACCGGCGCAATCTCGCGGCGGGACAAAAGGGCCTCTCTGTTGCCTTCGACCTGGCCACGCACCGTGGTTACGACAGTGATCACCCGCGTGTTGCCGGCGATGTCGGCATGGCCGGAGTGGCAATCGATTCAATCTACGACATGCGCACGCTCTTTTCCGGTATTCCGCTGGACAAGATGAGCGTGTCGATGACCATGAATGGCGCGGTTCTGCCTGTTCTGGCGCTTTATATCGTGGCTGCGGAAGAACAGGGTGTCGCGCAAAAGGACCTGTCCGGAACGATCCAGAACGACATTCTGAAGGAGTTCATGGTCCGCAACACCTATATCTACCCGCCGCAGCACTCGATGCGGATCATTTCCGACATCTTCAAGTTCACGTCGCAGAACATGCCGCGGTTCAATTCCATCTCGATTTCCGGCTATCACATGCAGGAAGCTGGCGCGACTGCCGATCTGGAGCTCGCCTACACCATCGCCGACGGCATCGAGTATGCCCGTGCCGGGGTCGCGGCCGGTATGGATATCGACCAGTTCGCACCGCGCCTGTCGTTCTTCTGGGCAATCGGCATGAATTTCTTCATGGAAGTAGCCAAGCTGCGCGCGGCACGGCTGATCTGGGCTACGCTCATGCAGGAGAACTTCCAGCCGAAGAATCCCAAGTCCCTGTCCCTTCGAACCCATTCCCAGACCTCCGGCTGGTCGTTGACCGCGCAGGACGTTTTCAACAATGTCATCAGGACCTGCATCGAGGCGATGGCAGCGACCCAGGGGCACACGCAATCCCTGCATACCAACGCACTCGATGAGGCGCTGGCCCTGCCGACCGACTTTTCCGCCCGGATTGCCCGCAATACCCAGCTGTTCCTGCAACAGGAAAGCGGCACTACCCAGGTCATCGATCCGTGGGGCGGGTCATACTACGTCGAAAAACTGACGTCGGACCTGGCTGAAAAGGCCATGTCCCATATCCGCGAAGTCGAGGAACTCGGCGGTATGGCCAAGGCCATAGAGAAAGGCATTCCCAAACTCAGGATCGAGGAGGCGGCTGCCAAGACCCAGGCGCGAATTGACAGCGGCAACCAGACTGTTGTCGGTGTCAACAAATACAAGCCGGAGAGCGAAGAGGCGATCGACGTCCTGAAGGTCGACAACGCCCAGGTACGTGCCGCGCAGATCGACAAGCTGAACCGTTTGAGGCAAGAGCGAAACGAGAGCGAAACACAGGCCGCGCTGGACGCCCTGACAAATTGCGCCCAGACTGGAGACGGGAATCTCCTGGACCTGTCGGTCAAGGCGGCGCGCGCCATGGCGACTGTCGGCGAGATCTCGCTTGCCATGGAAAAGGTATTCGACCGGCACAAGGCAGAAATCAAGTCGATTGCCGGGGTTTACAAACGAGAGGCGGGAGCCATGTCCGGCACAATGGAGAAGGTTCAGAAGCTGGTCGAGGGGTTTGAAGACAACGACGGCCGTCGACCGCGAATTCTTGTTGCCAAGATGGGTCAGGACGGTCATGACCGGGGCCAGAAGGTGATCGCGTCAGCCTTTGCCGATCTCGGCTTCGACGTCGATATCGGCCCACTGTTCCAGACACCGGAAGAGGCTGCCCGTCAGGCGGTCGAAAACGATGTTCACGTGGTCGGCGTTTCCTCATTGGCCGCAGGGCACCTGACCCTTGTTCCGGCGCTGAAGAAAGCACTTGCTGACGAGGGACGGGAGGACATCATGATTGTCGTCGGCGGCGTCGTTCCACCGCAGGACTACGACGAGCTCTACCGGTCAGGTGCTTCGGCGATCTTTCCGCCGGGAACGGTCATCGCCGAGGCAGCCGTCGGTCTGATCGGCAAGTTGAACGCGCAGTTGGGATATGGGCCGGCGGAGGCGGCAGAGTAATTCGGCCTGATGAAATTCGCATTTTGAAACAGTGATGCGTCCTTGGGCTGTCTTCAGGTTTCCGGTTTCTCATAGATCAGGATATCGCCCGGCTGGCAGTCCAGCACTTCGCAAATCTTTTCGAGCGTGTCGAACCGGACACCCTTGACCTTGCCGGATTTCAAAAGGGAGACATTCTGCTCTGTGATACCGATGCGTTCCGCGAGTTCCTTGGACCGCATTTTCCGGCGGGCGAGCATGACATCCAATTCGATAATGATGGGCATGATGGGTTCCCGGTGCACCGTTGCTATATTATTTGTCTGTTTTCTTCTGCAAGCAGAGCGGCTTCGCTCATGATCCATCCGAACAGGAGCAGGAGAGCCCCGAGACTCATGCTAAATATTTCACCGCCATCAACAGTTACGTCAATAATCCTTTCGCCTGCCGGATAGTCCAGGGTGACAATAAGCGAAGCGAGCGGATCACTGGCAAATTCGAATAGTGCGCAACATATCAGCCATGTTCCAAGCGAAACCACAGTTTTGAGCGACCTTGCTGAGAAGAACTCCAAGGCCTGAAACTGCAAACAAAGACTACGCAGGGTCCAAAGTGCACCGAACGACAAGGTGAACATGCACAGGGCCAAAATCGTCAGGGCACTGCGCTGGACGAGAGAAAGGTCAGCAAAGGCGCGTTCCGAGTCTCCGATCGATATTGTTTGTTCGCCGGTGAGCGCGGCCACCTGGGGAAACAGCACGGAAAGCACAAGCAGTGCCGTGAGGATAATCAATACCGGAACACAGGCTGAAACGGCCCATTTCATGAGCCGGGCACCAAGCTGAATGCGCTGAAGGCGCCTGGATCTGGTTGATGTCACATGGTGGATCATCTGATGGTTCTCCTGCATCGCATCAGACAAATTGGCGGTTTTCATCCGCAATAAGCGCCGCTTCACGCAGTATCCAGCCAAACAGGAGCATGAGCGCTCCAAAAATGAAACAGAAGATTTCTGCGCCATCCAGAGTGACTTCCACCGAACGTTCGCCAGGCGGCAAATCATAGGTCACAATTACCGAACCAATCGGATCGCTGATCAGATCGAAAGCTGCGAACACGATCAGCCAGACGCCAATCGATATGACATTGGCCAGCGTTTTCGGCGAAAAGAATTCCATCATCTGGAAACGCTTGAAGACCTGCCTGATGTTCCAGATTGACAATGCAAGCAGCGAGAGCGCGATGCAGAACAGCACTGCGACACCGATCCGCTGAATATGCGGAATTTCATCAATCGGCCGCTCAATATCCGCAACGTCGATCGTCTCTTCCGGGGAAATCAGAAGATCAAACGGCACGATGATTTCGACGAGAACGAGCCCGCCGAACAGCACCATGAAGGCAAGGATCACCGTTACGGTCCATTTCATGAATGCCGACAATCTTCGGATTCTCGTCAGTCGCTTTTCACGCTCTGCCCATTCAAGGTCGCTCATTGATCGCTCCGATTGGTATTCCAGCACGACGTGTCTATAGCGCCAGTCACTGAAATGCAAATATTTTGATATTGCTATTGACAAAAAAATTAATGCAGACATTTTTAAAATTATCGTTTTACAATAATAAATGAATGTTGTAACTCGAGCGAAAGTTCAAAAACTCAAGTGAGATCAACAATGGTAAGTTCTTTTGCTAATTATGATATTTTCTCTTCTCCCCGATCCGGGCGCGCCAAGGTCTTGAGGAGGTTGCGGTGCCATTGGCTCCTTGAACCGGCAATACTCTGCGCTGTTTTGGCCGTGTTGGTTTCCGGGGCGCAGGCTGCCGACCTGGGGGACTACCAGGAACCTGGGTTCGAACCGCCAGCAGCGCCAAGCTCGATCTGGACAGGCCCCTATCTGGGTTTCGAGACCGGGGCTTCCCAAACGGTTACCGACGTCACGGCTGGCGGAAAATCCAAGGATCTTTCGCGGGTCGATGCAGCATTTGGCCTGTTCGGCGGCTACAACTGGCAAGTCTCCCGCATCGTACTGGGCGTCGAAGGCGGTGCCACCTATCTCGGCGGGCGGGAAAAGGGAACCCATCCAACACTGGGAACCGTTGAAACCGGTGCGAAATGGACTGCAAGCGCCAAGGCCAGGGCGGGTATTCCGCTCGGCAACTTCATGCCATATCTGAGCGCCGGTCTGGCTGCCACCGAACACAGCCTCAAGGCGAACGGCAAGGAACGGACTTCCGTCTCGGTCGGACCGGTCATCGGGGGTGGGTTGGAGGTTGCCTTCAGGGACAACTGGCGTCTGCGTGCCGATTACACGCTGACGGGTATCATCGACGACAAGGCGAACTACGGCGGCACAAGTGTTGAAAGAGCGTCGGGCAACCAACGCTTCATGATCGGCGTTTCAAGGGCATTCTAGCTATTCCGGATTGGAATGGAACGACATTGCCTCGGCTGCACTTCCGGACAGGGAAAGGCAGCCGTTTTTCCTTTCAAGACACTGCGACCCGGCTGTTAGCCGTACACCAGGATTGGTATCCGGTTGATCAGGTCGTGGCACAGCTTGCTGCGCGCAAGTCCGGCGACGTGCAATGCCGGGAAGGGCAGGGTGGACGTTAAAAAATGGTCATCGATACATCGGCTTCACCCGACCGCTCAGAAAGAATAGTGCCTTTCCCAGGCACGGTGCCTCGAAGTCTGGATGCGCGTTGGCAAGGTCGGGAACACCACACCAGAGCCCCGGATCGTCAGGATTATCGAGACCGAAAGAAAAAACCGTCAACCCAGAGCGGCAAGGCCCGTCAGGTCGGCAAGCACGGCTTTCGGTGCAAGGTCCGCATATTCGTCAGGCATACCCATCCTGTTCATCCAGACGGTACGGAAGCCAAACGCGGTTGCTCCTGCAATGTCCCAACGGTTCGAGGACTGAAATGAAACTTCTTCCGGATAAATTCGGAATTGAGTGGTGACCATTTCATAGACCTGCGGGTCGGTCTTGAAGGTCCTGAGATCGTCTACTGAAAAGATCTCGTCAAACAAATCCGTCAGTCCGGCAGCCTTTGCGGCAGCTTCCAGCATTGCGGGTGAACCGTTGGAGAGGATTGCGATCTTTGCGCCTGTTGCCTTCAGGTCCGTCAGGACCTGTGGCACTTCGGGATAGCAATCAAGTTCCCAATAGGCGTTCAGGAGATCGTCGCGCAGGGATTTGTCAGCGGAAGGGACAAGGGCGAATGCCGTATCCAGGCCCTGCTGGGTTAGTTCCCAGAAGTCCTTGTATTGACCCATCAGGGCGCGAACCCAAGAGTATTCAAGCTGTTTTTCACGCCAGATTGAAGAAAATCGCTGCGCATCGGGACCCAGCTTTGCCGCATGCTTGCGAACCGCAGCATGGACATCAAACAGGGTGCCGTAAGCATCAAACACGAACGCGGCATGCGCCATGACGGGAATTCCTTCGTCGGGGTTTCGGGACTGCGGAAGAAAACCGTGCAGCCACCGAAACGTCAAGCGCCGAGGGGTGCGACAAAAGTCGTATCTTTCGGACTATTGTGCCGGAGGCAAGGTAACGGCGCCGTCCGCTTCGATTTTCCAGAAGGGATTGTGAGCGATTTCAAGCAGGTGTCCGCCAGGAACCCCAACGTAGGACGAGTACCCGCCCCAGAAAGCCTTCTCCGGATGCTTGACCGGGTCTGCGCCCGCAGATACGGCCTTTTGAAAGATGGCATCCACTTCCTGTTCGGACCGTGCATTCCAGGCGAGCGTGATTGCTCCGGTCGTGTCTTTCGTGACATCTCGCCCGATTTCCTTTTCCAGCGCTTCACGGCTGTAGAGTGCGAACACGCCGCCAATTACCTGGAAAAAGACGACATCGGGCGACGGTGCGGCATTGACTTTCCAGCCAAGCCCTTCCTCGAAGAAACGACGAGCCTGAGCCACGTCGGGTACGGCAAGGGTTGTCATTGAAATGCGCTGTTCCATCGTTCGGTCCTCACTCATGAAAGGAACATATAGTGAACAAAATTGATTTCCTGTCAATTCCATTTCGCCTTGCGTCGAGCAGGCCGGCTGAAGTGTGACGCCCGGGAACGTTTCAAACAAACACGATGAGGCATTTTTTTTGGTGACAAGATTTTTTCAAATTCTGAAACAAGTCGAACAGAATTATCCCTGTCACCGTCAGATACCGAAAGAAAGGCGGCAACTTTCTCATTCCATCGGGTAAGCTGTTGACCTGGGCTGGTCACCGGTGTTGTGTCTTCGGCTGAAATGCCGATCCAAATACGCAAAGGGAAAAGCAATGAGCGGATTGAGTGATACGTGGACCTGGATCGATGGCACCTGGCACGAGGGCAATCCGCCGATCATGGGACCACGTACGCATGCGTCCTGGCTTGGCTCGAGTGTTTTTGACGGCGGACGTTTTTTTGAAGGAGTTATGCCGGACATCGATCTTCATTGTCAGCGTGTGAACGATTCTGCCGTCGCGCTGGGGATGAAACCCACCATGAAGGTCGGGGAAATGATCGAGCTGACGCGAGAGGGTTGCGCAAGGTTCGGCACCGATCAGCATATTTATGTCAAGCCCATGTACTGGGTCGAGGCCGATGGCCACGGGGTCATTACCGGCGACCCGGAAAGCACCCGGTTCTGCCTCTGCCTTTTCGATGCTCCGATGGCGCCGAAAGATGCGGCCATGAGCATTACCTTGTCGCCCTTCCGCCGCCCGACAATGGAATGCATGCCGGTGAATGCCAAGGCAGGTTGCCTTTATCCGAACAATGCAAGGGCGATGCTGGAGGCCAAGGGGCGCGGTTTCGACAATGCGGTCGTGCGCGACATGTTGGGGAACGTTGCCGAACTGACGTCCGCCAATGTCTTTCTGGCCAAGGACGGCAAGGTTCACACTCCTGCGCCCAACGGTACGTTTCTGGACGGCATCACGCGGCAGCGCATCATTCAGCTGCTGCGCTCATCCGGCTACGAGGTGTTCGAGCGCACAATGCATTATGACGAGTTTCTGGACGCGGACGAAATATTCTCGACCGGTAACTACAGCAAGGTAACTCCGGTAAAACGCATCGAGCAACGTGATCTGCAACCTGGCCCAGTAGCAGCGAAGGCCCGCGAACTCTACTGGGACTTTTCCCACGCCTGAGAACGTCCGCGCTACTCGCGAACAACGAGGGCCGCGGCTACCAGCAGCGCTGCCGCGGCGACGAGCGAGGGGGCCTCGAATGACCCTGTCACGGCATGAAGTTTGCCGGCCAGCCATGGCCCGATGACCTGACCAAGGCCGAATGCAGCCGTCAATATTGCGAGCATCTGACGTTCGGCGGCCGGGCCACCGGAGCTTGCCTGTCTGCGACCTTCAATGAGGCCGAGAGCTGTTATTCCCATGAATGTTCCGCCAAGCAGCGCGGATCCCAGGAGAAACAGAAACGGTTCAGCGCTGACAACGGTCAGGGCGACGCCACATGATTCCAGGACACATGCCAGCGCAAAGGCCTTTCGGCCTCCGGTTCTTGCCGAAACCTTGTTCCAGAACAGGATCGAAGGCGCGGCGAAGAGGCCGACAGTGAGCCAGACAAACGGTTCGCTCGACTGAAGGGCCGGTTCCGAGCGTGCAATAGCGGAAACGAATGTCGCGGTGATCACATAACCGAAACCGAACAAGCCGTAGGCGGCGATGAGCCGCAACAGACTGCTTGTCAGAAAGTTTGTCCTTGTTTCCGCTTTGCGAGTATCGATTTGGGTGGATGAACTTCTGTCGGTGGGGGCAGGGACGAGACGTGCAGCTGCTGCAAAGAAAAGGAGCGTTGCAATTCCGCTGGCAATCCAGAGCAGCCTCCAGTCCGCGGAGTAGGAGGCTACACCTGCAACAAGTATCGCGGAAAACGCGATGCCGCAGCCAACTCCGGCAAAGTGAAGAGCGGACAAGTCCCCGCGTCCCGCCGCGTTCAATCGCTCCAGGATGAGTGTCGTTGAAAACACGAGAACAAAGGCACTTGCAATGCCGCTGACGAAGCGGAGGACCAGAAAAGCGGCAAGCGCGGTGGTCAAGGCCATTGCAAGGCTTGTCAACGCGCTGACCAGAAGGCCACCCAGAAACCAGTGTCTTGGATTGCCTGGCAATGATCTTGCCGCACCCGCAAGAGCACCTGTGAGGTAGCCGAGAAAATTGGCGGATGCAATCAGGCCGGCATCGTCAGCTGGCAGTTGCAGTCCATCCTGCATAAAAGGAAGGATCGGTGTGTAGACAAAACGCCCGATTCCCATTGCTGCAGCCAGCGAAAGCAAGCCACCAAAAGCGAGGGGTACAAATGAACGGTCTGGTCTCGACATTTGGTCACTGGAAATCATTGGTGGAAAGGTGAAACGGACGGGGCCTGCAGACCGGGCCGCAGACATGCAATGATGCTACAGATACGGGAGCAGATAGACAAACACCGCTAAGACCAACTGATCAAGTTTCCGCAACATTCATCCAATCAAAGGTGTCGCCTCCGACGGAACGAGACTTTTGGCCTGGACAGGTTTGGATTGTTTCTGTCTTTGAGCCTCTCACCGTCCGGACCTGCAGCTCACAAACAATTCTTGTCAAAAGCGAATTGAAAGCAGTTCATTGTGATCGAGATCTCGGGAAGGCAGCGCGAAGACGGTAAAACGGCACCTGGCCGAGACCGGTGACAACGCGCAAACCTTGAATTCAATGTGACCGGTATTGTTGTTCCAATGAAAAACAAACAAGCCGGAACTCAGAATATGCCCTGTGCAACGATCATCAGAATTCCAGCACCGACAATGTAGCCGGCATCGATGGCCAAGGCAGGCGTCGACTTCCGGCAAAACGCACCGTTTGAAACGGTCAGCAGCGCGGCAGCCAGAATGGCCAGGATTGCGGTGATGAGGGCGTCAATTGTCGCAGTGACACCGACCACGATGGCCAGCAGCAAAAGCCCCAGTATCTGCAGCAGCATTGCGCCCATTGGCGGTCTGCTGTCCGACTTGAGTTCAACACCGGAGCCTTCGGCCCACACCCTGGCAAACAGCAGGGGTGAATATACGAGCCAGCCGAACAAAAACGCCGCTATCGTGCCGACCACAACTGCGATCCAATTCACATTGTCAAATTCCATACTCGCCTCCCGCTCAGGACAGTGCCATCTGACCGGTCGAACGATCCAGTCGCCTGTGAAGTAACGCGCACACATTCATTCAACCGTATGGGTGAATTATCAGCTTGCCGCTTAACAGTCAACTAATTGGTTTAGTTTGTGGTCCAAACGACCGTGCCTGGAGGCATGAATCCTTGACGTGACAAAAAAATAAGGAAAAAATTGTTTTATTTTCGAATTCCGAACTTGCCGATCTGGCTGGGGAATCCTATTTTGCGGCACGAAGCGGCTCGAAGGACCTCGTGTCCGGTCCGCCGGTCCCCGACTAAACCTGAGGAGTTTGTCATGTCTTTCGAATTGCCTGACCTGCCGTATGCATATGATGCCCTGGCACCTTACATGTCTTCTGAAACCCTGGAGTTTCACCACGACAAGCACCATCAGGCCTATGTCACAAAGGGCAACGAACTGCTCGCAGGCAGCGGACTTGAAGGCAAGTCTCTTGAGGAGATTGTCAAAGCAAGCTTCGGCAGCAATGCTCCGCTCTTCAACAACGCCGGGCAGCACTACAACCACATCCATTTCTGGAAATGGATGAAAAAGAATGGCGGCGGCACATCCTTGCCGGGTGCAATCGCTTCGGCAATCGACAGCGACCTTGGCGGATACGACAAGTTCCGGGCCGATTTCATCGCGGCCGGAATGGGCCAGTTCGGTTCAGGCTGGGCATGGCTCGCTGTCAAGGATGGCAAACTGGCAATCATGAAGACACCGAACGGCGAGAACCCGCTTGTTCATGGTGCAGTACCGGTTCTCGGCTGTGATGTGTGGGAGCATTCCTATTACATCGACTACAGGAACGCCCGCCCGAAATACCTGGAAGCGTTCGTCGACAACATGGTGAACTGGGACTATGTCCTGGAGCTTTATGAAGCTGCGACCAAGTAAGCCGGTCCTCTCATCATGAGTTGAAACCCCGGTCCCGTCAGGGCCGGGGTTTTTCGTTTCCAGGGGACTTCAGGCACACATTGTTACAATTTACAGGCGACATCACGGGAGCGTGATTTTATTCCGGAGCAATTCTTGGCTGTACTCCAACTCCTGCGCACCGTATCGGCGGTGTTTTGATCGAGAGGGAGAGGATCATGCGCATCGTAAGGAATGTTGCGGCCATTTTCATGTTGGCCGGTTTGGGATTTACAGGGTCTGTTCAGGCTGCTGATGATCCAATCGCAACGCGGCAAGCCATCATGTCATCTGTCGGCGCGGCAGCCGGCCTTGGTGGCGGCATGATGAAAGGCGAAGTCACGTTTTCGCCGGTTGCGGGGAAAGCCGCAATTGCCACAATGAACGCCGCTGCTGCGTCTTTCGGCGACTTTTTCCCTGAAGGATCGGACCAGGGTGATACCGGCGCGTTGCCGGCCATCTGGGAAAACGCCGATGGCTTTGCTGCCGAACTTGCAAAATTCTCGGCTGCTGCCGGCAAGGCGATGGAAGCATCCGGCAAGGACGGTCCGGCGGATCTTGACGCGTTCAAGGCGGCGATGGGCCCCGTGTTCGGCACTTGCAAATCGTGCCACGAGACTTACCGTAAGAAGAACTGACCGGCGCATTACCGATATGCCGGTTTAGGCGGTTCCGGAGAGGTCCATGAAAAAGGCATTGATAGTCCTTGTGCTGCTCGCTGTCATTGCAGCGGGTGCCGGATGGAGCCTCTCCGCACCTACGCGGATGACCGAACAGCAGGCGGCCGCGCTGAAGACAGGTGACCCGGTGAAGGGGGAACTCGTATTCTGGGCTGGCGGTTGCGCTTCGTGTCATGCGGCAAAGGATGCAAAGGGCGAAGATCTCCTCAATCTTGGTGGCGGATTGCGGCTGGAAACTCCATTCGGTGTCTTCGTTGCACCGAACATCTCCCCCAGTGAGGCCGATGGCATCGGTGCCTGGTCCTTGACGGATTTCGCCAATGCCATGACACACGGAACATCGCCGGATGGGGCAAACTATTACCCGGCGTTTCCCTATTCGTCATATGCGCGGATGTCGGTCGAAGACCTTGGCGACCTTTACGCGTTTTTCAAGACGCTGCCCTCGGTCGAGGGCAAGGCCCCGGGGCATGAACTCGGGTTCCCGTTCAACATTCGCCGCGGTCTTGGTCTCTGGAAACGCCTCTTTCTGAATCCGGAGCCTGTGATAGCTGCACCGGTTTCCGGCAACGAGGTTGATCAGGTGCTGTGGGACAGGGGGCGATATCTGGTGGAAGGTCCGGGACACTGCGGGGAGTGCCACACAGCACGTGATATTGCCGGCGGGCTGATTCTCTCGCATTGGCTCGGCGGTGCACCGGCACCGACAGGTGAAGGCCGGATACCCGACATTACACCTGTTGAAGGCAAGTTCGGCAGTTGGAGCGCGGCGGACATTGCTTACTATCTGGAGAGCGGGTTCACGCCGGAATATGATTCCGTTGGCGGGGAGATGGTCAAGGTTCAGGAAAACATGGCCCGGCTTCCTGCAAGTGACCGGGAAGCGATTGCGGCTTATCTCAAGGCGATTCCAGTCGTCGCTCCCACAGCAAATTGACAGCTGAATTGTCCCGGATTATCGAGGTCCGATGACATTCGATAATAGCGTCACCATCACATCTGTCGAAACGGGTCCAGACCTTGAGGCTGTAAAGGTCCTGTTCCGGGCCTATGTCGACTGGCTGGACATCGACCTGTCCTATCAGGGTTTCGAAGAAGAGCTTGCGGGGATGCCGGGCAAGTATGCACCGCCGAAGGGCGCGCTCTTTGTCGCGAAGGACTCTGGGGGCAATGTCTTGGGATGCGTCGGTCTAAGAGCCTTCGATGAAGATGGCAGATGCGAGATGAAGCGGCTTTACGTTTTGCCGGCCGGTCGCGGCAAGGGTGTCGGCGCAACTCTCGTTTCCCAAATTCTGGAAACCGCGGTTGAAGCCGGCTATCGCGAGATGCTGCTCGATACGCTGCCGACGATGACCGGTGCGATAAAGCTCTACAAAGCTGCCGGCTTCGAGGAAATACCCGCCTATTACAAGACGCCGATCCGCGAGACTGTGTTCTTTCGAAAAGCCCTCTAGGGTCTGAAAGGCTTGCGACTGGCGGCTGCTGTCAACGACAGGACGCCGTTGGCTACCTCACAGTCCGAAGATGGCTTCCATTTCGACACGCAAATCCGGAGAAAACAGGCCTGCGACCATCACCAGCGAACTGGCAGGCACGTTTTTGCCATATGCTTCCGTTAGGGCATGGCGAATGCCGGGAATGTCGGATGGATCGGTAACAAACACGGTGACCTTGACAAGGTCCGAGAGTGTTTTGCCGTACTGCCCTGCGAGAAAACTCAGCTGCGAAAGAGTTGCGTGCGTCTGCTCCTCTGCCGATGCTGCCTGAGCCTGCGTTCCAAACGCGGTGAAACCAGACGTGAAGATTGTGTTTTCATGACGAACCGCGTGTGTATAGGGACCGACGGGCATTCCCAGGTCTTCGAAGTTTTGGCGTGAAATGGTCATTGATGCTCCAAGGTATCAGGGTAGGTACTTTGCGAAGATGCCGGTAATTTTCTGAACGACCGGGCTGAGAAAGAAGGCGGCAATGGCTGCGGCCGGCCACGCCAGACGAAATGCCTCCATCCATTGACCCAGGAAGGCGTCGCTCCAGCCAAGATTGAGAAAAGTCACCCAGCAGGACATCACGAAAGACAGGCCGAACGACATGAAAAAAGTGGAAATCAGCCTGTGTTTCATGGCTGTCTCAGCTTGAAATCGCACCTGAGGTCTCGCCGATTTCGGTGAGTTCCTCGATATAGTTCACCTCGGTCAGGTCCTGCGCGAGATAGGCTTTCGTGTGATCAGCCTCGAAATGATCGGCAAGCGCCTGTTTGTCCGTCCAGCATTCCCAGAGCGTGAACTTTCCAGGCTCCTTTAGGTTCTGGCGAATTTCAAAAAAAATGCATCCGGGTTCACTCCGGGTCTGTTCCGTCAGGAGGCGAAGGCCTTGTTCTGCCTTGTCGAGATTCGCACCGTCCTTGAGTTCGATTCCGGCGCTGATGAAATATCCAGGCATTGATCTCTCCTTGCTTGTGGGATCATGGGAGATCTATTGATTTCTATTTCCTCAATCTATATCAAAAAAAGAGAGTTTAAATTCCGAAAATGAAATCATGCTGGACGATATCTCACTGTTTGTTCACATTGCCCAGTGCCGGAGCCTTTCGGCTGCAGCAGGCAGGCTGAACGTTCCGGCTGCCACGGTCACCCGGCGGTTGAAGCGGCTTGAAGAAACGCTTGGTGTCAGGCTGGTGCACCGATCAGCCCGAAAGTTTACCCTGACATCGGAAGGCGAAGCCTATTACCGGTCGCTTGCCGAGCTGATGTTTCAGGCTGAAAACACGCTGGAAGGCCTGAATGCGGATCTGCACAAAATTCGCGGGCCCTTGCGTGTCGCCGCACCGACGAATGCCTCCATAGGCATATTGTCACCGATGTGGTCGGATTTCGTGAAACAACATCCCGAAATCAGGCTTTCTCTCGGCCTGAGCAACGATAACCGGGATCTCAGGGAGGACCGGTTCGATCTGGCGCTTCGTTTCGGCGCGCAATCGGATCCGGCACTTTACCAGAAGCGGATCGGCAGCGTTGCCACCATGATGGTGGCCGCGCCGAAGTATCTGACGGAAAATGGAGAGCCGAAGGAGCTGGACGATTTACGCCACCACAAGCTGATCTGGGTCTCATCGCTTCCGCACTGGCAGCTAAGGAATACCGGAACGGCCTCGGAGGAAACGATTTACCTCAACGCGGATATAGCCGTTGACGACATAACGTTGGCACGACAATTCGTTGCCGATGGTCACGGGATTGCGCTATTGCCGGTCACCGAAACGTCTTCCGCAATCGATGCCGGTCGTCTCCGGATCGTGCTGCCAAAATGGACCGGACAGTTGCGCAATGCCTATCTGGTCTGGCCGACCGGACGATTGTTGAGTGCGCGCGCAAAATGCCTTTGCGATCACATCGAAGCTTTCATGGCCGCACGCAAGGTGCTGCAGGGCGGCGTTCCGCTCTGAAAACGCCCTAGGCTGTATGGGGGTTGCACCTGATGAAGCGTGGAACATCGATATAGGACCGCATGACCGAGAGCCAGGCCTGACACTCCTGTTGTGTTTTGAAGCAGCCGGCCTGAGAGATCTGGTATCGATTGCTGAAATCGTAAACGACGCCACTTGCAATTCCCTTCCAGCCGGTCCCGGAAAAGTTGCGGCAGTCGTACTGGGTATTCTGCGTATAGGGCAGGTTCTGCCGGGTCTTGTTGAATGTCGGTGCAAACAGGAGATCGGAAGGGGTCTGAAACTGCTGTTGGCAGGCTGCAAGGCCGATGGCTGCGACGGCGACAAGGAAACTCCGGCACGTTGCCTTGAACCTGCGGGAAACTTGCGTGCGCGTGCGGAATTGGCGATCCATCGAATGCTCCAGCGAATGTTTCTCTTTTGGGCGCATGGCGCATCAAGAGACTGTTTTGCAATGCAAATCACTTGAGCGGAAGAGCGCGGCAAAATCAAGACACGAACAGCGGAACCTCCTCCGTTCGGGCAGACGGAGGAGGCATTTTCCGGTTTCGTTGAGATCGATCGTTTTCGAGAGGCTGACGGCCCTCATCAGGAAAACGGGTCGACATTTGGCAGGTTGAAATCGAACGGGTCGTTCAGGCCCTGGTCCGCGTCGTCCCAGGCCTGGTATTGTCCCTCTTCCCGGAGTTTCAGGAGAACGGCCTCAATCTGGTCGTTTACGGAACCGAACGCATCCCACGCATCGCCCATGTTTGCGGCGAAACGGGCGATTTCGTCGTTGAAGCCCTGCGGCAGCTGGTCGAAACTGATCTGATCGAGATCGGAGAACAGGAACATCGTTTCGTCTTCGAACAGGAACTCGCGACCAATTCCGTTCATGTCGATGATTTCACCTTCGAACATGACCGAAATCGTCATTTCGTAAAATCCGAAATCATTTCTCTGAATATCGATCATGTATTCGAACGCCATGGAGAATTCTTCGATTCCGTAGTCGTGAGCTTGTCCCGCGACCTCGAGCATCTGTTCGTATCCGAAGGACGTCAGAAGCGGATTGCCGTCCGCGTCGAACGCCTCTGTCTGGATCGAAGTGAAGACCTCGGCGTTCAATTCGACATGCAGTTCCCTGAACTGGTTGTCGTAAAAGCTGCCCTCGAACCGGTAGGCGAGGCCACTCTGGTATTCGACCGCGACCTCTTGTCCGTTGAAGGTCATGGTCTTGATCTCGGTCGTGCGCTCCTCGCTCAGCGCCATGATATCGAGCCTCCCGGCATCCGACCGGAACGTATAGCCCTCCAGGTCGAGCGCGAAATTCACCTGCTGATGGCCGGTGCCACCGGCAGATTCAACCGCGGATCCGATAGAGCCCTGTGGCCCCTCGATTAGATCCCCGCTTGGAAGATTGTCCTTGCCCTCCAGGTCATAGGGGTCAAGGTCCAGGAAAGGCGGTTCGTATGCCGATGGTCCGTTTTTCGAATTCGCCGATGGTGCATTCTGTGTTCCCGGTTCATTGACCGGAGCGCCTGGCGGACCGCTTTTTGTCACATCCACGGCGTTTGCCGCCAGGTCGATGAGTTTTTGATCCAGCAGTTCGTCAAAATTGGTGAAGTTCGTATTCGTAAATCTGGTATGTGTATTCATAATGGCTCCTCTCCGAAAATATATGACGTTATGCGGGTTTTATTTGAAATAAACCCGCTAATCGAAAATTGGTGGGAGAAAAACTGTCTTCAACTAAAATTTTTTTCATTAAAAAACAGAAATAATTCGGTTTTCACATTAATTGAAGGTGAGGTGTGTTTTGAAATATTAGAAAAAATTCCGCTGATTTTTTTTGGTTACCGGAATACTTGAGCGGATTCTTGACGGTTGAAGTCAAAAGGAAAAAGCCGGCGTCCAGGACGCCGGCCTCAGGAATTCGACAGGTTTGATAGATCAGTTGACGTTGATCCAACGCAGCATCAGAAAATTGTCGGCACGCTGGGTCAGGTCGACATTGGACTTCGAACCCCAAAGAAGCGGCTGGATATGGAGCGGAACGTAGACCACGTCGTCGCGGATGATCTTTGCCACTTCATCCAGCATGGCCTGACGTTTATCAGCGTCAATTTCCTTCTGTATCTGAGGAAGAAGTTCATCGACGCGGGCGTTTGAATACTGCCCGAAATTCCAGCTGCCGAGCTTTTTCTCGTCATTCTTGGTGGTAACAAGAAAGCGGACCGGGTGTTCGGCATCGAACGTGCCAGGGGACCAGCCAAGCAGGTACATGTCGAAGTTCCCCGCACGCAGTTCGGGCCAGTAGCTGCGTACCGGCATTGCGTTTAGATCCGCCTTCATACCGGCTTGTGTCAGCATGGCGGCCATTGCCTTGCAAAGTGCCTCATCGTTGATATAGCGGTCATTCGGACACTTCAGCCCGAAGGAAAATCCATCCGGATATCCCGCTTCCGCCAGAAGTGCCCTGGCGCCGTCGGGATCATAGCCGATGCGGTCGGTCGCCGCATCGCTGTGGCCTTTCATCTGAGGGCTGACAAGCTGAGTCGCAACTTCGGCGTTGCCGCGCATGATCTTGTCGACCAGGGCTTCGGCGTTGATCGCCTTCTGCACGGCTTCGCGAACCTTCACGTCCTGGAAGGGGTTCTTGTCCGTGGTCTCGTCAGAATATTTGAGGGCGTCGTGATTGTGACCGAAACCGAGCACGATTACCCGGGCCTCGATGCCCTGGTGCAAGGTCAGTCCGTCCTGGTTTTCGATGCGACCGACATCCTGGACCGGCACCGGATTGATCAGGTCGACCTGGCCGCTCAACAGACCGGCGACTGCTGTTGCCGGATTGGCAATCGGCAGGAAGGTCGCCTTGGTCAGATTATGCTCCGGTTCATCCCACCAGCCTTCAAACGGTTCCAGAACGGTCTGCACACCCGGTTCGCGTGACGCAAGCATGAAGGGGCCGGTACCGTTGGTATTCAGCGTCGCGTAGGTCTCCTCGTCCTTGGCCGGGCGAACTGCATTGTTTGCTTCCGCCCAACCCTTGTCGAGGATCATGAAGTTGGCGATGGAGTCGGGGAAAATCGGATTGGGTGCATGGGTAAGGAAATCGACCGTGTAGTCGTCAACGATCTTGACCTCCTTGACCGGCGCGAACCACGAACTTGTGTCGGCCGCTTCCGAAGACGCGCGCTCATAGGAAAAGAGAACGTCTTCCGCAGTCAGGTCCGAGCCGTCATGGAACTTGACACCTTCGCGCAAATGGAAACGCCAGCCGTCACCTCCAAGCGGCTCCCAGCTTTCCGCGAGAGATCCTTCGATCTGCATGTTCTTGTCACGGCGGACAAGGCCTTCGTAGACATTGTTCAGAAAGCCGAGGACCGGCGCGGAGTTGACCGCATGGGGATCCATGGTTTGCGGGTCGGTTGGAGAGGACCAGCGCAATTCGGCAGCGCTTGCAAGCGAGACAGTTGAGAGCAGGGCGGCGGCAAGTGTAATACTGGCAGCGTATGAAGAACCCCGGCGCAATGACTTGGTCATGACATCCCCTTTGCGTGTCGTTGTAACGTTATATTGAAAACAACCTAAGCTATTTCGCCGCAAAAGAAATACCGGACCTGATTGCAGGTCCGGTCCGGGTCTCAAAAAAATGTGATGCCTGAGGGGAGCCTAGGCCTTGCCGGTCACCATAAGTGCAAAGGCCTGAACCAACGCGACTTCCTTCAACCTGTCAAAGCGCCCGGAAGCGCCTCCGTGGCCAGCCTCCATGTTGGTTTTCAGCATCAAAAGGCTGTCGCCGGACTTGACGGCACGGAGCTTGGCGACCCATTTCGCCGGTTCCCAGTAGGTGACCCGAGGATCGGTGAGGCCTGCGACTGCCAGAATTGCGGGATAGTCCTTCGCGCCGACATTGTCATAAGGCGAATAGGACGCAATGTACTCGTATGCGGTCTTGTCCGTGATCGGATTGCCCCATTCCGGCCATTCAGGCGGCGTCAGGGGAAGAGTGTCGTCCAACATGGTTTCGAGCACGTCGACAAACGGCACTTCGGCAATGATGCCACCGAACTTATCAGGTGCCATGTTTGAAACTGCGCCCATCAGCATGCCGCCCGCGGAGCCACCCTGTGCCACAATGCGGTCGTGTACGGTGAATTTCTCCGCAACGAGATGATCTGCTGCCGCGATAAAGTCGGTAAAGGTGTTTTTCTTGGTCTCGCGTCTGCCGTCCTTGTACCAGCGGAAACCCTTGTCCTTGCCGCCGCGGATATGAGCGATCGCATAGACGAAACCGCGATCCACCAGGGACAGCGAATTTGTGTTGAAACTGGCCGGAATGGTGATGCCGTACGAGCCATAGCCGTAAAGCAGCAGCGGCGCTGATCCGTCGAGCTTCGTATCCTTGTGGTAAAGGATCGACACGGGCACCGTTTCGCCGTCGGCAGCCGGGGCCATGAGCCTACGCGTGACATAGTCGGACGCATCGTGGCCAGAGGGAACTTCCTGTTCCTTGCGAAGGAGGCGCTCACGGGTTTGCACGTCGTAATCGAAGGTCTGTGACGGTGTCGTCATGGACGAATAACTGAAGCGGATCACCGTTGTGTCGAATTCATAGCCGCCGCCGAGACCCAGAGAATAGGCCTCTTCATCAAACTCCACCGAATGCTCGATGTTGTCTGCCAGCCTGCGGATGACGATGCGCGGCAGACCGTCTTCGCGTTCCAGCCGCGTCATGAAGGTCTTGTAGACGCAGTGCGACAGGATCAGGCACCCGGGCTTGTGCTGGACGAGATCCGACCAGAATTCCCGACCCGGTGTTGCCTTGGGCGCGGTGACGATCTTGAAGTCTTCCGCGTCTCCCAGGTTGGTCAGGATGTAGAGCGTGTCACCGTGATCTTCGACCGAGTATTCAACACCGGTATCGCGCGGCGCAATCAAAACCGGAGGGAGCTCGGGCTGGTCGGCAGGGATCATCCAGACCTCGGAGGTCTCGTGATCATGGATGTCAATCAGGATCGTGTCGCCGGACTGGGTCTTGCCGACCCCCATGAAGAAACCTGCATCCTCTTCTTCGTGAACCAGCACATCGCCTGCAGGATCGGTTCCGATTTCGTGGCGGAAGAGTTTTGACGGTCTGTGGTTGTCGTCAAGCCGGACATAAAACACAAATCTGCCGTCGGTGGAAAACACACCACCGCCACCGGTGTCGGCGATGCTGTAGTCCAGATCCTTTCCAGATGCCACGTCGCGGATCTGGAGAGAGTAGTATTCCGAACCCTTGTCGTCATAGGCCCAGGCAAGCAACTTGTGGTCTGGAGACTGGCTAGCGCCGCCGATCCTGAAATACGCCTTTCCGTCTGCTTCCTTGTCGCCATGCAAAAGTATTGTTTCTTCACCGCCATCGCGCGGTGTGCGAAAGAAAATCGGTTGCTGACCGCCGGTTTCGAACTTCATGCCATAAGCGAATTTGCCGTCGGGGGCAGGGACGGAGCTGTCGTCTTCCTTGATCCGGCCCCGCATTTCGGCAAAGAGCCTTTCCTGAAGCTCCCTGGTCGGTTCCATGATGGCGTCCTGATAGGCGTTTTCCGCCTCCAGATAGGCACGGATATCGGGATCCAGTACGGAAGGATCGCGCATCACCTCCTGCCAATTGTCCGCACGCAGCCAACCATAGTCGTCCTGCCGGGAGATGCCGTGGGTCTGATGGGTTTGAGGGCGCGCCTGCGCGCGCGGGGGGAAAGCATCCTGTTTCATGGCAAAGGAGGTAGGATTTTTGGGTTTTGTTGGCAAGTGACATTGTGTTCAGAAATGTCGAAGATTTGCAGAGCGAGGCTTTCAGTTGGCGCGCTGATCCAGCTCCTGCTACGGTGAAACATTACCTTAGGTTAGTTGGTGACACAGGAGAGTTGCATGTACCGGATGGTCCTCAATGTCGCCGCCGCAGCGGTGACATGTTTTTCAGTTGCGCACGCAGAAACAATGCCCTTGTCAGAAAATCTGATCGGTCTCACCAGCCCGGAGGGACAAACACTTCTCCTGGGGTCGGAAGCGAGTAACGACTACTTCCCTCTAAGCATCCATTTCACGACACAGGATAATCCGGCTTATTGCGGGCCGGCTACGATTGCCATGGTGCTTAACGCGTTGAACGTACCGCGTCCGGCTTCCAAGATGACACTCGGGCTTGGCATGTTCGACCAGGAGAACATTTTCACACCAGCCGCCACCGCCGTGAAACCGGCTGCTTCGATCGTGAATCCACCATACGGGATGACGCTTGACGAGCTCGGCGGTGTTTTTGCCGCACATGATCTCGTCGTTGACGTGGTTCATGCGTCCGATTCCGATCTGGATACGTTTCGCAAGACCGCGGTCTCCCAGCTTCGGGACAATGACAAGTTCATTCTTGTGAATTACCTGCGAAAGTCCATCGGCCAGGAATCCGGCGGCCATATCTCGCCACTCGGCGCCTATGATGAAGACAGCGACCGTATCCTCATCCTGGACGTGTCACGGTACAAGTACCCTCCGGTCTGGGTCGAGGCAGCAACGCTGTTTGATGCAATGAATACGGTCGACGCCGACAATGACGGCAATACCCGGGGATATGTCAGCGTCGGTCACTGAACGGAGCAATCAGGGCTTCAACTTGATCGCCGGAAACATTGCTGTCGTTTGTTCGGGCTGCTGGAAATGCATGTGGTTTCCGATGCGTCGAGAGCCTTTTAGCACGCACATCAATGATGACGCGGAACGGTTTTTGGCTGGGCAGACGTTCGAATTTGCCGGCCGCCATCCCAAAGTCATGGGATACCTCCGAGCGCGGTATTTTGCCACTTTGGCGCGATGTTTACACCGCTCAAATACAAGATTCACGAAATCGCACCTGATCTGCAATTCTGGGGTTACGAAGGCGGAAATGTGTTGGCCGCAATCGCCGGTACCGGTGGTTTTTTTGCGTTTTACGAAGGGCTTCGCTCTGTAAGCGAAATCCCAGCCGACAATCTTTGGTCTACAGTTGCGACCGCCTTTTCCACCTATCCCGATATCATTGTGACCGCGGGTCTGGCGGTTATCGTTCTTCTGACGATATTCCTGGGAAGATTTTTGAGGGCTCCAGACAGTGGGCAGGCTAAAATCTGGATTGACAGAACGTCATCTCTGGCCGGGATCGGACTGGTTCTTGGTGCGCTCTATTTCGGAGCCAGCTGGATCACATTCACAGCGGTCAGTTTTGTTTCCGCGTCTGCATTATTACGATTGTGCCGCACCAGTCCGGTGTTTTTGAAACTCGGCGGACTGATGCTGGCAGCGGGCGGTTTCGGCCTTGCCGGCTATGGATTGAGCACCGTGCAAGACACCCAATCGGCGATGTTGCCGGGATTGACCGTGCTCACAGGTATTTACGTGTTTTTCGCGAGCCTCATGACGTATCAGGGCGGGATTTACGAATGCAATGCCATTCAGGAAGAGCTCGGAGGCGCGCCTTCTTCAAATGATCCCTTTCGGACGGACGGGCTGCTCGCGCGATTGCTGGTTTCCCGGCTGGATCGGCCGATCGGCGTTTTGGTAAAGCGCATCGCCCTGCCATCCGTATTTTGGGTGTCGAGAAATACCAAGTCGACGTCGCCATTTTTGACATCCATGTGGACACGGTTGCCGTGGAGGGTGTTGACCGGCATTGCCGCAGTTGCGACTGGTACGACGGTCGGCGTCCTATTCGGGGTCGCAAACATGCTTTGGGCGGTTGGCGATGTCGCAATCGGCTCTCTGGATTGGAAGCTAGCAGAGACCTGATACATTTGACGGGGTGACAAAATGTCTTGAAAATCTTACGCTGCGTGAAGCGGAGTGTCTGTGTGAGGCAGCATTCGCTGATTTGTGATCTTATTGCTTGTTCGAATACATTTTAAAACAACAAACTAAATCGCCTGTGATGACTGCATTTAAGTGATTGTCAGGCGAAATCTTAAAAAAAAATATGACGACCCTCCTAGTTCTTCATTCAATTTGTTTGGAGAAATATTTTCGTGAATATTGAAATCTATAAAGAAAACACTCTTTGCATTGTTCGTCCGACCGGACGCATTGATCTGGTTACTTTGGAAGACTTTGAAGCAACCCTTTTGGACCTGATGGAAACCTCTTCGACAAGCTTGCTGATCGATATGGGCAGAGTCACATTTCTTGCGGGTGCCGGACTGGGGGTTCTTCTTGCGATCGCGATGCGATTGCGCCGTCAAGCCGGCCAGTTGGGAGTGTTCGGTCTATCGGGACGGGTGCAGGAAGTATTCGAGTTGTCCGGATTTGTTTCCGTCCTCGATATTCATCCGGACGAAGTCAGCGCACGCGGAGAAGTCCGCTGATGTCGACCCAAGCGATGATCGCCGCGACCATGTTTGCGGGACTGGGTCTGTTTTTCTTCGCGATGCATTTTCTTTGCGTCAATCTCAAACGCCTGGCCGATCAGAAACTGAAACAGCGAATCGCAAGGCTGACGTCATCAGCTCCTGCGGGGCTCTCCGTCGGTGCAATCCTGATCGTCCTGACACAAAGCGGAACTGCTGCAGTGTTCCTGCTCGTCGGCCTGTTGCGTGCCGGCATGCTGACGTTGAAACAGGTTCAACCTGTCATCCTGGGTCTCAATTTGGGAGCCGGCCTGATCGTCCTGTTTCTGACGATGGATATTCGAATTGCCGTCCTGCTGCTGATCGGGGCCACCGGGGTTCTCTACGCTTTCGGCCCGCGGCACAAAGAACAGATCACAGGTGCTGCGATCGGTGTCGGCTTGCTGTTTCTCGGTCTGCAGATCATGCGGGATGCCGCTTCGCAGCTTGAAACACAGGCTTGGTTTGTTCATTTCGTTGAATCGATTGCCGGAGTGCCGCTGCTGGCATTTTTTGCCGGCATTGTTCTGACGCTGTTTGCGCAATCATCGATTGCCGTTTCGGCAGTCATGATTGTTTTCCTGCAATCCGGTCTTCTGAGTCTGCAGGACGGGATCATGTTTGTCTATGGCGCCAATGTCGGTGGCTCTATTTTGATGATGTTGTTGTCAATCAACTTGTCGGGCGTGCAAAGACAGGTGGCTCTTTACAAGTTCGGATTGAACATAGGTTCTGCGCTGATACTTGTGCCGCTGTTCTACCTGGAGACCATGACCGGATTGCCATTGGTCATTTTCCTTGTTTCAAGTCTGAGCGACAATCCGGGGACGCAGGCGGCTTTGGCATATGTCCTGTTCAACGTGTTGCCCGTGCCGGTTCTCTTGTTGCTGCTCAACCAGAGTGCCGATCTGCTCAGGAGGATCAGTCCGCAAACCCGGGTCGAAGTCGGCGCCATGCCAAAACACCTGGTTCCGCCGTTCCCTGAACCGGCATGCATTGCCCAACGGCTTGTCGAACTGGAGTTGATCCGGTTGCTTCAACTGATCGCCGACGGATTTGACTGCTTGCGTGTTGGACGAAAATCCGGAGATCTGCATGAAAACCTGGAGGCAACCGCAGCACTTCACAAGATTATCGAGGAAGCCGTCAACGATATCGCGGCAAGACGAACGCTTTTGCCTGAAGACCATGAGCGGATCGATATGCTGGTACGCATCCTCTATACGGTCGGGGCTATGCGCGACACCCTAAAGGACCTTGGGTCCGAAATTGCCTATCTGCGCAGGCAACGACCAGAGCTGACGTTTTCGGACTCCGCGATCGAGGGACTGGACGCCATACTCAGCGTGCTGATCTCGATCGCGCATGACCGGGATGCGGATACTCTTGAAATTCTTGCACGGTTGACCTCCAAAAGGGGCAACGGCATCAACGCGATCAAGGTCGCTTATCTTCAGGACGAAAATCTTCTGAAGATGCGGGACCGCGGCCGTTTGCTGAACGCGATGAATCTTTGTGAGCGATTGATCTGGCTATTTGGTGAGACGGGCAGGGCATATGGACGAGTGGGTCGCAGCCAGGTTGAAGTTCTCTCCTGCGTTTTCGAGACGCAGGCCGGACTCAAACGGCAGCGCGCATAGACACAGACGGCTTCAATGCAGCGAGATCGGCATGGTAAAGGAAACGACGGTACCGTCACTCGTGGAGACGATGTCGAGGCTTCCGTCAAGTTCGCTGGCGCGGCTGCGGATATTCTTCAAACCGTGCCCGTTGTTTGCTGCGTGCCGAAAACCGCGGCCGTCGTCCTCAATGTTGATCTTCAGCATCTGCCTGGGCTCGGCCTGTAGTGAAAACCGGACCTTAACCTTGCTGGCGCCGGAGTGTTTGACTGCATTGGTCGTGGCCTCCTGCAGGATGCGCAGTATATTGAGTGCGCGCGAAGGGTTGAGACCCTCAATTGCCGGAATATCAATCATCTGCCAGTCGAGTTCTATGTCGTGTAGCGCCAGTTGTTGTTCTGCGCGCTCCCGAAAAGTTCCAAGCATCCCGGATATGTCGTTTTCCACATCGAGAGATCCGATCAGCATCCTCAGTTCCTCAAGCGCCGCCTGTGCCGAGGTCTCGATCTGATCGGGATTGGATTCGCCCATTCTGCTCATCGCGATGATCGACATCAGTTGACCTCCAAGACCATCATGAACGTCGCGCATTATCCGCCGGCGTTCATCGTGCAATGCCTGCTTTCCCTCAAGAATCTGGCGCTGCGAGAAAGTTTCCCGAAGCTGGTTTTCCTTGTCCGCAATTCGCTCCTCCAGCGTGCTGACGAGATCGTCGACATGGTTCATCGAATGGATGAGACGCTGGAAGAAAATGACACTCAAGGAGGGCAGAATAAGGATGTAGACAATCCGGAAATGCAGGAAATTGCTGTCCGGTGTCACATTGGCAATGATCAGGGTGTCGTGAACGACGAGACCACAGGAGCAAAGCGCGGCAATGAGAAGAAGCGCGCATTCCCAACTGCGCTGCCATATGGCTGCACGCACGAGTACAAAGATCGTCCAGCAAACGATCACCAGCGAAAACGGCACAACGATAAACCTGTCGAGATAATCGAAAACAGGAGAAGGCAGGACAAGGAAGCCAATGGTTGAAAGCGCCGGAAGAACAAAGAGATACCAGGCCGGGAAGGGCAGTTTCCGGTTTGCGAGACTGATGTTGAACAGCAAACCTATAACGGTAAGCCAGAAATTCACCACATAGCCGAGCAGTGCGATTGCGTGCGAGATATCGACAGAGCTGGGCAGATAGATCGGAATGCCGTGAAGACTGCTGAAAAGCAGCAATATTGCGCAATAAAGTGCGGCTGGTTCGTGTTTGCGACTGATCCAGAGTATCAACAACAGCAGTGCCAGCAGCAATTGCCAGAATACGATCAACTCCGGCAGGCGAACGGCGCGCAGATAGTGCCATTCAAAGCTGTTGCGCAAAAGGCTCGACGGACCAATGTAGACGTCGCTCAAAAAGCCCACCAGTTTGCCGCCCGGGGTCATGTCGATTTCGAGCTGGTTGATACCCGGTTTCAATGTTCCGCCGGAAAAGAGAGCAAAATACGGAATACTTTGATCGGGGATCAGGTCTCCACTCAAAAGCCCTCCGGTTGAAAGCTCCGTACCGTTGACCCGTACCGTAATCTGACCGGAGTAGTTGGGGACATAGACACCCCAGCGTCCGTCCCCGGTCCGGTATCGGAATTCGGAACGATAGACGCCTGCTTCGGCGGGACGTTCGGGATGAGAACGCCAGTTGTCCGGTAGCGCGACCTCGGTCTGTTGATCCTGAGCAGCGCCTTGCTGAAAAGTCATTGTCGTCAGCGGCGCGACACCTTGTGGCAGAGGAAGCATTTCGAAGGCGAGCACGAGCGTGATCAGGATGGTGCCGAGCGCCCACAGGAAAAGCACGACAGGATGCTGCCAGACGGTCTTGTTGTTCGCTGAAGTGTTCAAGAGATGTTGATCAATCCACGCTGAATGGCTTCGAAAACAGCTTCGCCACGAGAATTGACTTCAAGCTTCCGATAAATGTTCTTGATGTGCGTCGGTACCGTGTTGCTTGAAATGCCGAGTTTCTCCGCAACATCCTTGTACGTGAAACCCTTGGCAATGCCCCAAAGTATATCCATCTCCCGTTTGGTCAGGAGTTCATCGGACTGATTGTCCTTTTCGGTCCCTTGTACGATTTGAATAATGAAACGCGCGACCGATGTGGAGATTGGCGACTTTCCGGCGACAAGTTGTTTGACGGACTGTGCGATATCGAGGGGGCGGGAATCCTTCAAAAGGAAACCGGACGCACCGCTTGCAATGGCTGTCACGACGCTTTGTTCGTCACCCAGAACGGAAATGACCATAATTTCCATTTCAGGGCGCGTTTTTCTGGCTTGCCGAATCAGATCGAAGCCGTGGCCGTCTGGCAGTTTCAGGTCCGTGATCAACACATCCGCTGGAATGGTGTCGATGGCTTTGGAACCTTCGGCATAACTGGCGCAGGCTGCACGAACCGTAAAATCACCCTCTGACCCGATGCTCGTCTGCAAGGACTGCAACATGACCGGATCGTCTTCCACGAGAATGATATCGACCTCACGGTCAGTCATTTCAGCACCTGCAAAACACACGTTGAGCTATTGGAACATGATTATCAAAATCGACGCCATCCCATATTGAGAGGATAGCGTAAGATCTCAAATCTCACCTATTCTGCAATCGGGCGTTGAGCAGCCGCCCTCGATACTGAAACCTGGACCCTGAACAGCTGAAAAAACACTCAGCTGTTCAGGGTCACTTTTTTGAGCATATTTAGCTTTTGCGTGTTGTTCAATCTGCCAGGGAACGCCATGACAACCCCTCAATGCATCACGAACGTGACTGCAGCATTGCCAATTCCTCGCGCCGTTGTCCTTGCGCCAAATGAATTGGCCGTTCCATTACTTTGCGCGAATGACAGACAGCGTTGGCCTGATGCAATCCGTTGAACCGTTTGCCGCCCGGTGTCTCGATTGACGGTTCGGAAAGACGCTGATCTTCATTGCAACCCAGCTTTTGGTTTTCCGGTCCGCAGGTATGAAAACCGCGTTCCGGACCTTGCAGGAGATCATTTCGCCGGCGCGGGTTTCAGCTTTTGCGAGCGCGCGACGCCACGAATGACCAGGAGCGCACGCCAATAGTTGAAGACCCCGCCCAGCAGGAAAAGGATGCTGCCGGTCAGATACAAAAAAGCCAGATAAGAAAAAAGTTCACGCGCATCGGATTTGCTTTCAATCGTCCAGAGATAAGGCACAGACGCAACGGCAAACAGCACCGATCCGGTCACAAAGGACAAGGCTGTCAGGTTCATCAATTGAAGCTTGATCAGAGATCCGGCAGTGACGATTTGCAGGACATTCACAACCGCACCGACCACAAACAGGAGACTGCCGACAACAAAACAGTACGCGCCCGCCTCGGTGGCATCATACCGTTTCAGGAAACAGACACTTCCGACAATGAAAAGGATCGTTCCAGTGACGTATGTGAGTGCAGCCAAGGTTTCCAGTCTGTCCCAGACAGAGGGTTCACCTTTACGGTGGCGACCCGCGTTGAAAACTTCCAGAAGGTCGTGTCCTGTGACTACGAGATAGAGCACGGAACCCGCGATGAAGGACCAGGCGCCGACATCTGCGTATTTCGCGAAGGCTGGAAAAAACAGTACGCTGCCGATGATGAAAATCACCCCGCCGGTCTTGTAGAGCGCGGCGTTGAGACTTTCCCAGACAAGGTCCTTGCGTACGGTTTCGTGCTTGGCCAGCAGATCGAAATTTCTGGGCCTGTTGAGAAATAGATGCGGCATCGCGAAAAGCTATCAGCTGTTGACAGGGTCTGTATATGTTTGTTGTCCTAGGGCCTTCAATGTGTCTGCAAGACAGGCGAACCTACTTGTAAACCACAGTGTTGGTCGCATTCTCAAGGCGAAGCGTTGACGCAGCCTTGCTGTCTGCATTGACGAAGAGGATAGCGTCAGCAGCGTCGATTTCGTCGATCGGCAACTTGTTTGGCGGAACATCGTCCAGCAGAATTTTCGCGGCCAATTCCGCTGCTGCCTCTCCTCGCTCACGATACTCTGTACCAAAGGCGAGCGTTATTCCTTCGCCGATATAGGCCGTTGACGATCCGATGCTGACGAGGTCGTCCGGAATGATCTCCTTGAGGATCCCGGAATGTGCGATGAACGAAGATGAAGCGGTGACGTAAAGCGCGTCGACGCCTTCAAGCTGCGGGATCAGAGATGAAAGCTGAAGATCGGTTTCGTCCGCATCCGGTGCAAAGCGAAGCCGCTTGGGAGTGATGCCGAGTTTTTCTGCTGCAATCGTGAGGTGGTCGGCCTCTGAGACAGCGTTGTTTTCCCGCGGATCAAACAGGATCGCCATGGTTTGGACAGGGTGAATTTTTCGAAACAACTCCAGGTTCTCGTCCGGTGACAGGGACATCTTGGCACCGGTCATGCCGGAGGGCGGGCAGTCCAGGGACCCGACCAGTCCGACACCGACCGGGTCGGCCACGATATTGAACACACGGGGCACATTTGCGATGTCGAAATTATTGACTGTCTGCGTGACGGTTGTTCCGAAGGTGTAGATCAGGTCCCGTGTTTTCAGAACGTCGAGATTTTCCCGTAAAAACCCGGCCAGTTCTGTCTGGTCACGGTTTGCGTCAAAGTGATCAATGTCGGCATCGATGCCAAGTTCGCCCAGTTTTTCGACAAACCCTTCTTCGGCAGTCGTGAGGCCACGCCAAGTGATCATCAATATGGATTTGGTGTCATCGGCTGCCTCACCGAATACCGGGGTAAGAACCACTGCAACCAAGATCATACAACGAGTAATCAGGTTTTTCATCTTCGGGTGGCGGTCTCTCTTTTATGCAATCAATTTGGAAGTCTGCCCGGTGAGTAGAAGGTTATTCGGATTATTCTTGGTATCAATGCCCATTTTCTTTTTCTTTGGCGCTATAAATTTCAAGGGGAAGGACTGGATACCGCATATACTGTCTTGAATTGACCGCAACCAGTGTTCGCGAGCTCGCGCATTCACGCTTTTTCAGTGGCGATGATCCGGTCATGCATGAGGTGCTGGACTATCGTTTGGGCGGCTGGTCGAAACCATTCCTGTCTTGAGGTCCTGACATTTGATTGTGGCTCCACATGATCGAGAAGTCTTGTTCCAACGAAGCCCGCTCAAGCCCTCCCGTCTACATCTGCACGGCACTGTTGGTTCTTTGGACTCTTGTCGAGTTGGACCGCGGCAACAAGGTAACTGAAATGGTTCAAACCAGCTGAAATTGCCATATGTCGCTGCCTGGAAGACACAGGTCGGTTTGTCGATTGACAGCTTCCTCAATTTCAGCCAATCAATGGTCTTATGGTTCTCGTATCCGGAGCCGGATCGGGATTAAAAGGGAACACGGTGCGGCGTAGCCAAAAGGCACCAAGTCCGTGACTGCCCCCGCAACTGTGAGCGGTGAGCAAACCTGAAAGCGCCACTGGGGAGACCCCGGGAAGGATCAGGCAAGCCATGACCCGCAAGTCAGGAGACCTGCCATTTCATCACAAACTTCAACCCGGACGGGGTGTTCCGGAGGAGCGGATGGCATGGCAAAACAGCGATCGCTGACAGAGTTAGACCTTCGGTTCCTGCAAGCCCCGTGTAATCGCGGAGGGCGAAATGAACCGGACCAGAAACGAAAATGCTGATTTCATACCCGTTTTTCTAGCCAAGGCCGGTGCTTTGGGCGAACGCGCAGCCAGAGCCATGTGCCCTAATGGCTGCAGATTTCCGCTTGCATCGAAAAGTGAACGTAATGTAATAACATTACATAAGTTACAACATAGCCTTTTCAATGAGGTGCAGATTCCGGATCGGCGGTCTGATCATGAACAATCGGGCAGCTCGGATTCGGGCGGTGACAAACACGTGGAAACGTCGGGGATGGCAGATGAGTCGTGAAACGCACAAGATATTCGTCTGTACGTCCTGCAGGCACAATGACAGTGACTTTCGGCCGGGTTTTGAACTGATCGCCAAGCTGCGGGAGGCCTTGACCTGCGGCTTACCGGTTGCCGGAAACGACTTTGAAGTCTCAGGTATCGCGTGCATGGCAGGATGCTCACGGCCCTGCACGGTTGCCTACAGAGCCAATGAAAAGGCGACTTATCTTTTCGGTGACATCGATCCGGAGACGGATATTGATGATCTGGTTGCCTTTGCCCGGCAGTACATGGTTCTGGCGAATGGCTGGTGCAACTCTGCGGACCGTCCCGGCAAACTCCGGCGATCGGCACTCGCGCGCATACCGGCCGCAATGAGCGTGACCGAAGCAGATACGGCAGCCGTTTCATGAGTGGCGCGGCCCTTTCGGCCAGGCAGGCCGGATGGCGTGCGGGGCAGGGCAATACCATCCTGCATCCCGTCAGTTTCGATCTCGCCGCAGGCAAGGTTCTGGGGCTGGCCGGTGCCAACGGTGCGGGCAAATCCACGCTTCTGCGTCTACTTTATCGTTTTCACAGGCCGAGTACCGGTGCGATCTTTCTCGACGGTCAGGATATCTGGAAAATGTCCGCGAGATCGACCGCCAAAAAAGTTGCTGCCGTCCTGCAGGAGCAGCCCACTGATTTTGCATTGACCGTCCGGGAGATCGTCGCACTGGGCCGCCGTCCGCACGGGACGGGGTTCGCCGGAAATGGCAGCGACGACTTCGAAATTACCGAAGGTGCCCTGGACCGGATGGGATTGCTGCCGCTCGCCGCGCGATCCTTCGGAACGCTTTCCGGTGGCGAGCGCCAGCGGGTGATGGTTGCCCGTGCACTTGCCCAGGAGCCCGAATTGCTCATTCTGGATGAGCCGACCAACCACCTGGACATTCGCCACCAGCTGGAAATCGTTGCGCTGATATCCAGCCTCAACATCACTATCGTCACAAGCCTGCACGATCTGAACCTTGCCGGCCGCGTCTGCGACCGCGTCCTGTTGCTGCACAAAGGGGCGGCGGTCGCGTTCGGAGAACCGGAAGACGTTCTGACACCGGACCACATCGAAAAAGCCTATTCCGTGCAGGCGCGACTGGAACAACTTGCGCCGAGCGAACAAGCACATCTTACCTTTCATCTTTAAGTACCGGAGAATTCCATGAAACGTTTGGCAATCGGCCTCGCGACCACCCTTTTTGCAGGATCTGCGCTGGCACAGACCACGGTAAAAAGCTGCGATCGCGAAGTGACATTCGACGCTCCGCCAAAGGCGGCCGTTTCCAATGACGTCAACCTCACCGAAATGATGCTCGTTCTCGGCCTCCGCGATCATATGGTTGGCTATACCGGCATTTCCGGATGGAAAACGCTCGATGAGGAAATGCGTGACGGCGTATCGGAACTAACGGAACTTTCCGCAAAGTATCCAACCAAGGAAGTCCTGATTGGCGCTGATGCGGACTTCTATTTCGCCGGCTGGAACTACGGCATGAAGGTTGGTGGAGAGGTGACCCCGGAAACGCTCGAGCCCTTCGGCATTCAGGTCTACGAACTGACCGAATCGTGCATCCACATCGGTGAAAAACCGAAAGTGTCGATGGCGGATATGTATGATGACCTGATCAATCTGGGTAAGATCTTCGGTGTCGAAGATCAGGCACATGATCTGGTCGCCGGTTACAAGGCCGAACTCGATAGCTATAAATCTTCTTTAAGACCCGGCGATAAGCCTCTGAAAATATTTGTCTATGATAGTGGTGAAGATAAACCGTTCACCGCAGGGCGTTTTGCCATGCCAACGGCACTCATTGAAGCTGCGGGGGGTGTCAATGTACTTGACGATTTCGAAAAGAGCTGGGCCAAGATCGACTGGGAAACCGTGGTCGAAAAGGACCCGGAATTCATCGTTATCGTAAACTACGGAAACGTGACGGCTGAGCAGAAGAGAGATTTCATGATGCAGAATCCTGCATTGGCTGAAATCGACGCCGTCAGGAACGACCGGTTCGTTACGCTCGAATATGTCGAGGCGACACCTGGTCCGCGCAACATCAAAGCTATCAAGAAACTGGCAGAAGCCTTCTGGGGAGAGTAAACCTTGTTGCAGCGACCGACCGCGGAAATATCGAGGGACAGCGTGCAGAAAAGCAGTTCGCCGCCATCAAGCTGGGGGTTCGGCCTCATGCTGATGACCGGCGGGCTTGTGCTGATCATTTCCGTGGTCGTGGCCGTCTCGGTGGGGGCCATTTCGGTCCCGGCCAGTACGGTGTTCGGGGTCGTTGCCAACAAACTGTTGCCCGGCGCCGTCGAAATCGACTGGTCCAGGGGAAGAGAGGCAATTGTCTGGGACATCCGGCTTCCGCGCACATTGCTGGCCGGTTTTGTCGGTGCGGGCCTTGCTATTGTCGGTGCTGCGCTGCAATCGGTCACCCGTAATCCGCTCGCGGACCCGCACCTGCTCGGTATTTCGTCCGGAGGTGCGGCAGGGGCGATCCTGGCTCTCTTGCACACGGGACTGTTCCTGGGGCTGCTGACGGTTCCTCTGATGGCATTCGCGGGCGCGCTCGTCGCAACGCTCATCGTGCTCGGGGTTACGCATTTTGCCTCCGCAACAAGCGCCGACAGACTGGTTCTGGCAGGTGTCGCCGTTTCCTTCATCATCATGTCCCTGGCAAACATCATGATTTTCATGGGAGATCCGCGCGCGACACATACGGTTGTGTTCTGGATGCTGGGCGGACTTGGGCTGGCGCAGTGGAACCACCTGTTGTTTCCTCTCGGCATACTCGTGCTGTCTGTCCCCTATCTTCTGGCGAAGGCGGCAGACCTCAATGCGATGACCATCGGAGACGAAACCGCGTCCACGCTCGGCATCCCCGTGGCGCGGTTCCGGCTGGTCGTGTTCGTGGTCGGCGCCTTGATCACCGGCGTGATGGTTGCCTTTTCGGGCATCATCGGATTCGTCGGGCTCATGATCCCGCATATCGCGCGATTTCTTGTGGGTGGAAGCTACAGGCGTGTTCTGCCTGCCAGCCTGCTTTTGGGGGCGATATTCCTCATCTGGGCCGATATCCTGGCACGGACGCTCATGTCACCGGAAGACATGCCGATCGGCATCGTGACCGGCCTGATCGGCGGAGTGTTCTTCATATTCCTGTTGCGATCGCGGGCCGGGAGCGGCGGCCGCTGAACAGGATGAAGACCATGATCGCCATGTTGAGGAAATTCCAGGCGATACCATTGAGGAATGCTGCCTGGTAGGAACCGGTCAGGTCATAGATCAGACCGGACATCCAGCCACCCAGGGCCATGCCGAGGATCGTTGACATCATGACAAGTCCGACACGCTGCCCGGCTTCGCGCGCGGGCAGATATTCCCGCACGATGACCGCATAGCTGGGAACGATGCCGCCCTGAGACAGGCCAAAGATCAGCGACACAAGGTAAAGCGACGCGAGCCCGTTGAATGGAATGTAGAGGAAGAGTGCCGCGCATTGCAGGACCGACCCGATCAGAAGTGTCCACACACCACCGATCTTGTCGGCGAGATATCCCGACAAAAGGCGACTGACGACACCGGCCCCTGTCATCAGGGCAATCATGTCGGCGCCAGGCGCAATTCCGTATCCAAGGTCCACGCAATAGGCGACGATATGCACTTGCGGCATGGACATTGCCACGCAGCAACCAAGACCGGCGACCACAAGCAGGAACTGCAGCGCGGTCGGAGAGAGACCGCTCGGCTGACCGCCGAAAGTGTTGCCGGAGGGCAGGGCGCTCAGGGCGGACGCGGGTGGCGGGCGGCGCAAGGCCAGCGCCAGCGGGACCATCAGCACCACACAAAGCGCACCAATCAACAGGTAGGTTTCTCGCCAGTCGTTGCTGACAAGGCTCCATTTAATGAAGGATGGCCAGAGAACCCCCGCAAGATAGTTGCCGCTTGCCGCGCAGGCTACCGCAAGTCCCCTGCGTTTCAGGAACCAGTGCGAGACGTCGGCCACGAGCGGGCCAAACGTTGCCGCTGTTCCGAGGCCGATCAATACGCCCTGGGCCACCGTAAACAGCAGGATATTCGGAGAAACGGCGGCAAGTGCAAAACCCGCCCCCAAAAACAGAGCAGACGCGATGACGGGTGGAACGATGCCGAACCTGTCGACAAATCGCCCGAGAATATAGTTTCCAACGGCAAAACCGACCATTGTTGCCGTGTAGGGAAGCGACGCACCGGCCCGGTCAACACCGAAATCCGTCTGAACGTCCGGAAGCACGATCACGACCACCCACATTCCGGCACCGCCTACGGTGCTCAAAAGAATTGAGATCGCGAGACGGAACCAGGCATAGGGCCCGTCTTGAACATAAGGATCTGACACGGGGTGACCGGACATCTTTGGCTTTCAAACTGGGTATAGCCACCTGCGTATCAGGTTCGATGAAACCGGGCCAACAAATATCCTTGAAGTGATTGAGCAATTTCCTGAATGAATGGCCGGAGACATCAGCATGTCTCCGGCACTGCTACAACAAATTCAGATAAACTCACCGTTTAGGCGGACGACAGCGACTCGGCGACAAACGTTGAAACAGGTTTGGTCGGGCGTCTTATCAAGGCGCGAAGCGCCGTTGAAGCATTGTAAAGTTCTCCGGAAGCTGCTCCCCGGTCCGCATCGGAAATCGCCCTGGCAAACGCCTCCGGCAAGCCTGCACCCATGAGAACGCCGGCGTAGTCGTCCTCGGTCAGGTTTTGAAAAGGTATGTTCCGGCCGGTCTGTCTTGAAATTTCCGCTGCAAGCTCCGACAGGCTGATGGACTGATCTCCGGCAAGTTCCATCACCCGCGTCGACAGGTCGGCACCCGAAACAACGCGTGCGGCCGCTTCGGCGTAGTCTTCGCGTCCTGCAACAGAAATTCTGCCGTCTCCACTTGCACCGACAACAGCACCGTGCTGAAGCGCTGCTGCAACGGTGCCCGCATAGTTTTCAAGATACCATCCGTTCCGGAGAACCGCATGGGCGATACCGCTTTTTGACAGAATACTCTCGGTGTCGATGTGCTCGGCGGCGAGAACGAGGCTGGAGTTGGGTACATTCAGCAAGCTCGTATAGGTGATGAAACTCACACCTGCTGACTTCGCGGCCTCGATAACTGCTGCATGTTGGGCAACCCGTTGGCCGACTTCCGAGCCGGAAATCAGAAGCAAACGTGTGACACCTGCAAGACCTTCGGCAAGGCCGGAAGGATCGTTGTAATCGAAACGCGACACACTGATCTGGCTGCTGACAAGATCCTGCGCTTTGTCCGGCGAGCGGACCAATGCCCGGACGGGTTCATGGGTGAGGCTCGAAAGATGTTTCAGGACAAGGCGTCCGAGTTGGCCATTGGCACCCGTGACTGCAATCATTGAATGTCTCCTGGATTTCTGACTGAGGATCAATCGGATGCAGCCCATGTAGACTCAAAACTTACTTTTTGTTAGTACGTACAAAAAGGTTAGTTTTGAGATTGCAGGTTCCATGAAGGAAAAAAGTCTGACGAAGCGGGAGAACATGGACGTATCGGTGCCGGATAGGACGAACAGCGACGGGCAGGCATTGTCGGAAATGTTGCGGCGAGGGGAGTTGTTCAATCAGAACTGTCCTTCCCGGGAGATCCTGAAACATCTCACCAGCCGCTGGGGTGTGCTGGTGCTGATCGCGCTGCTGGATCGTGACCACCGGTTTTCGGACCTCAGACGCAAGGTCGGGGGCGTCAGTGAAAAGATGTTGGCGCAAACACTCCAGACGCTGGAAGCAGATGGTTTCGTGAACCGCTTTTCGCATCCGGTCGTGCCGCCGCACGTTGACTACAGCCTGACGCCGATCGGGCGTGAAGTCGCCTTGAAAGTGAGAGATTTTGCCGACTGGATCGAAGTGAATATCACGCGCATCCTGTCATCAAGATCGGTGAGTGGAGCCGCATCGGAATAGGGCCGGGGTTTCCTGACCGGCCCGTTTATCCAGGTCGGCAGACCTGCGCGGATTTACGATTTTCAAGTTCAAGACGCAGGCACGCCTTTTCAGGCAATGCGCCGGGCGTGGTTCGTTTTATTGCTGCTGGAAATGCGACACGGTGCAACTCTCTGGCCTTGCCGTCCTGAATCCCGATCACACGCAGCGTTCGGCGGTCATTGGAAGGCACCGCTATGTCAGTTCGTCCGTCTCCGTCAAAGTCGAGATCACCGGAAAGACCTTGCTCGCGGGCGCCGATTTGGTGATTTGAAAATCCGTTTATCGAAACGATCGGGACCAGGTCTGTACCACGCCACTCCACGAAATAAAGCGTTCCACCGATATGCGGTGTTTCAACGTAGGCGATCTGGGGTTTCCCGCGTCCGGCGTAGTCCGCGATTCCAGCAATATTGAGCCATCTGTTGGAGCGACCGATCGGCGCTGTTGCTGCCAGTTCCACCAGTTTACCGTCCCGCAGCCCATAAACTGCAACGCTTCCGCCAGCCGACAGAAAAGACCGGATCGTGATCACCTCGAACTTTCCATCCTGATCCAGATCCACAATTCTGGGGGTTCTGTCTTCGAACACCTGGCTATCGGGCAAGACAAGTTTGTAGGTACCACCGTTCCGGACCGTGACATGAAGCGAACCTGCTTCGATCGCATCTCCCAGAATGCCGTGCCGGTACCTTCGGGTGGGCGAGCCATACCACGCGGCAACAGCGTCTGGTTCGCCGTTCCGGTAGATGGCGTAGTTTCCGTCCGGCAAGCCGTTTGCAGGTTTTGCACTGCCCATTGTCCAGACGGCCTGGGGAAGAGGCGAAGCGTTTGCAGGACCTGGCTGCAGTAACAACGCGACGGCAAGCAGTACGGAAAGGCCAACGAGTTTTTCCAAGACCACCTCCTATTCAGCGGCATTCAGGTTGGTGGGCTGGTCTCCGGCCGAAAGCAGACAGGTTTCGGTAGCCGCGTCCATCGGCACCATGAGTTCGATGGTCATTCCCTCGACAACGGCGTCCTGAACGGATGCGAGCTGTCCGATCATGGAGGTCACCTGGAGCCGGACCCCGTCAGGCCCGAGCAGCTCAACAGGCACGAAAACCGGCACATCTTCGCGAAATGTCTCATCAAGCCCATCAAGCAGGCCGCTTGCGTGAGCCTCTTCCAGAAGGGTGGCGAGTCCGGGGTCGTCGGCCGCCTCCCTGTAGAGGCGAGCGGCGAAAACCGGCGCAGCTGCCTTCCAGTTGAGTATCCTTTCCCGGAAGGCAGGCGACAGAAAAACCCGAAAAAGGTTCGCAGGCTCGTTCTGTTCTCCCGTAATGCCGGCCAGAAACAGTTTGCCGGGACCATTGACCCTCAGAATCGTCCAGCGTTTGTCCAACACGAAGGCGGGAAAGGGCCAGTTCGCCAAAAGCCGGTTCTCGATCAGGTTCAGCGCATCCTGAACATCGCGGGAGTCTTCGGCACGGCATTTGTACGGACTTGCGTATCCCGCAGTCTCGTAAAGGACGTGACCACGGCTGACTGGCAGGGCAAGCTCCCGCTCAATGCGCTGGATCATGAACCTGCTCGGCTGCGCACGTCCGGTTTCCAGGAACGAGACGTGCCGCTGGGTCGACCCGATGCGGCCTGCCAAGTCGGCCTGACTCAGGCTGCGCTCGCTGCGGAGCGATTTCAAAGACTTTCCGAATGCAGAGCCATACACGTTCATATTTGGGTCCAAAAGCTGTCTCTATTCCCTGCAGGGGAATTGCCGCAGGTTCAGAAAAATCTAGGCTCCAGCCGACGTTCATTCAACACACGAACGCTGGAGTACGCGATGACGACATGGATCCTTGCAGTTCTGGTGCTGTATTTTGGCCAGATCTATTTCACCGCCTTGATGTATCTGCCATCGGCAGGGCTAGTGCGCCTCGCCGGTGGGCGGGATGTCTTGCCGGAGAAAGGCAGATTGGCGCTGCGAGCCGACAAGGCTCTCGTCAACATGAAGGAAAACCTGCCGTTTTTTCTCGTGCCGGCGGTTCTGACTTTTGTCTTGCCGAATGTGAACCTCGGTCTGGCGTTGATCGGGGCGCAGCTGTTTTTCTGGGGGCGGCTCGCTTATGCGCCGCTTTATGTATCGGGAATTCCAGGGCCACGTTCCATCGCCTACGGGGTCGCACTGATTGGCAACCTCATGATGGTCTGGGCACTCTTCGGCGGTTGATAGGACAAGACACCTTGTGTCGCGCTGTCCGTGGAAGGCCTGACCGGAACTGCCGGTCAGGTTGAATTCAGGTGTCTTCGCCAGACTTTGATGGGCGGCTTCCGCCGTGAACGAAGGTCATGGCATGTCCGTTAAGACAATATCGCAGTCCGGTCGGCTTTGGACCATCGGGAAACACATGCCCCAGATGGGCATCGCACTGACGACAGCGGATCTCTGTCCGGGTCATGCCGTGTGACTTGTCTTCCAGTTCCCGGATTGACTCGGGATGAACCGATTGAAAAAAACTGGGCCAACCGCATCCGGCATCGAACTTGGTGTCCGACATGAAAAGCGGCGCTTCGCAACACACGCAGTCATATCTCCCGACGAGCTTGTTGTCCCAATGGGGGCCCGTGAAGGGACGTTCTGTCCCGGATTGGCGTGTCACATAGAACTGCTCAGCCGTCAGCTGATTCATCCACTCGGCGGTGGTCTTTCTCACCTTGGGCGCTTCGTCTTCCGTGTGGGTGATGTCGTCGCTCATTGTGAAGTTCCTGGTTTCAATTTTCATGTGAAGAGATAGGACATTGCAGTCAAACGGCAATAAGGCGTGGATCAACAGTGCGTTAGCGGGACAGGGTGCGCATGACGGTTTTGACCCTGTTCCCGCCCTCCTGACGTGCCTGGAAAACACAATCTTCGGCTGCGGACAGAATGACTTCCGGACTTTCCGATATGCCGGTTTGTTCTGCCACGACACATGCGGCGCCAACGGATGCGGTGACGATACCGTTTCCCGCAGTGTTGGCAGGGTTCGGTATGGCGAGATCCTGGATGGCTATGTGAATGTACGCGCTGATGGTTTCCGCACCCATCTCGTGGGTTCTGGGCAGAAGAAGCGAGAATTCCGCTTCGGCTGTGCGCGCAGTAATGTCTGCCGGTCGGCGCGCTGTTTCCTTCAGCATTCCGGCTACCCTGGACAGGCAATCTTCCACCGCGCCGGGCCCATGGTTTTCGGCAAAGGATTCAAAGCGGTCGAGCGTGACCTTGATCAGGCTGGTGTGCGACTTTTCGCGCAGCGAGATTGCCCATTCCCGTTTCAAGTTGTCTTCAAAGGCACGACGATTGTACAGACCGGTAAGCGGATCGCTCTGCGAAGCAGCCTCGAGCAGGTTCTCCAACTCGCGCAGTCTTGCAATGCTGCGGAAATAGACAACATAGGCATAGGGTTCGCCGTGTCCGTCTTCCAGAAGGTGCACGGTGACCTCCGCCCAGACCAGTGAACCATAGGCTGACCTCAGTTGAAGATCCGCTTTCGGCAGCGAGACCGGACGGGCAGCGCTTCCGGACAAGATCAGATGCAGAGCCTCCGCGTCGGCGTTTTCCTCATCGACATAAACCAGATCGCTCATGTAATCGGCGAGGTTTGCCGAAGACCAGCCAAACAGCTTTTCGGCAGCCGGGGAAACAAAGGTTGGTTTTCCGTCCGGGGACAACACGATGACGGCGTCCGGACTCAGTTTGACAATTGCTTCGAAATCAATGCCAGGCGCGTGCAGCTGATCTGCCGCGGAATATCTGTTCTTGTTGTGGTCCAACGCCATTACTGTCTCGCTCAGCATTCCTTGGCAACGCTACGTCCATGGCTTCGCTGTACCAAAACTGAACGGTATTTGGATTGCGAAATCAAGTGGCATCGAACGGGCCTATTTGCTCGGGAGGCGAAAAAGGCTCTTTGCTTTGGTTAATTTGCACAGAATGACAATAGCCGACGCGTCGAATTTATCGGGCTCGCTTCAAGACCATCCGCTCTCTTTGGCAGCTTTCACGTGACGAAACACCAGGGTAACCTCCTAACGAAGCAGCTCCGATGTCGAATTATTCCAAAAATCGTTCCTGAATCGCTTGAAGACGCGCAATCGTGTGCCTTAGACATGTCATAAATATTCCAGCCCGCTATTATTCAGCAAAAAGGTGTTGATTCGAGCGGGTTGACACCAGTCGGTCTATTTAAAACGTGACGAAAGATCAGTATGACGCCAGCAGTGATCGACGACACTACTTTATACGCCGTTCTGGCACCGTTCGCCGCAGCCGTGGTCGCTCCGTTTTTGACGCGCTTGCTCAAACACAATGCGGCCTGGCCACTTGCGCTGGTGCCGGCACTGATCTTCCTGCATTTCGTTGGTTTCATCGAGCCGGTTTCCCGGGGAGAGACGTTCGTGGCGGCCAAGGCGTGGGCGCCCAGCTACGGCATCAATTTTTCGGTTTACGTCGACGGCCTGTCAACACTCTTCGGCCTGTTGATCTCAGGTATCGGCACGTTCATCATTCTCTACGCGGGCGGTTATCTGAAAGGGCATCCTCAGCAGGGTCGGTTCTTTTCATTCCTGTTCATGTTCATGGGAGCGATGCTCGGGCTCGTGCTCGGCAACAACCTGATCTCGCTGTTTATTTTCTGGGAGTTGACGTCGATCACGTCGTTCCTGCTGATCGGCTTCGATCACCTTCGCGCTGCCTCCAGAAGAGCTGCAATCCAGGCGCTTGTTGTGACCGGCGGCGGCGGGCTTGCCCTGCTGGCAGGCTTCATTCTGATCATCTCCGCGACCGGCGAGATCGAGATGTCCGTGCTGCTGGGCTCACCGGACATCATCAAGGATTCGGGGCTCTATCTGCCGATTTTCCTGCTGGTTCTTGGTGGTGCTTTCACGAAGTCGGCTCAGTTTCCGTTCCATTTCTGGTTGCCGAACGCGATGGAAGCGCCGACCCCGGTTTCCGCCTATCTCCACTCCGCGACCATGGTCAAGGCGGGCGTCTACATGCTAATGCGCATGCATCCGCTTCTCGGAGACACGGTACTCTGGACTACCGTGCTGCCCTTGTTCGGCGGTGTGACGCTTCTGGTCGGAACGATCCTTGCGGTCCGCCAGACGGACCTGAAGCTGATGCTGGCCTATACAACGGTGGCCTCGCTCGGGCTCCTCGTGATGCTCACCGGCACCAGTCATGAAAAAGCTCTCGAAGGCGCGGTTCTTTATCTGCTAGCCCATTCGCTCTTCAAGGGGGCGCTCTTCATGGTCGCCGGCACGATCGATCATGAAGCAGGGACGCGGGATGTTACCAAGCTCGGTGGTCTCAGAAAGGCAATGCCTGTCACCTTCGTGGCAGCCTGTCTGGCGGCACTTTCCATGGCCGGATTGCCACCCTTCATCGGCTTTATTGCGAAAGAAGTTCTCTATTACGGTACGTCAAACATCGGGGACTTGGGTCAGCTTGGTGTTATCATTACTATTGTCGCGGTCATCGGAAACGCACTGATGCTGGTGATTGCCGCTGCGGTCGCGATGAAACCGTTTTTCGGTCCCAAAGTCGATACCCCCAAACAAGCACACGAGGGCCCGGTTCTTCTCATTGCAGGGCCTGTGGTGCTCTCAGTTATCGGCATCATCCTGGGATTGATTGCCCATACAACGGGCATTCTTTTCGTTGGCCCGACGCTGTCATCGCTGCTTGGTGAATTCAAGCAGATTGATCTTCATTTGATACCGACAGAGCCCACCCCCGTGATTCTGTCTTTCACTACCGTCGGTCTTGGCATTGCACTCTTCACCCAACTCGACAAGTTGCGAGACTTCACAGCATCCGTCCTCAAGGCGATCGGCTGGGGACCGGACCAGGGGTTCGACCAGTTCGTGAGCGGGATTGTCCGGTTCGCCACATGGCTGACCAGGCTGCTTCAGACGGGCAAGATGCAGACCTACATGCTTCTGACTTTCTTTTTCACGGCACTGGCGGTGCTGCTGCCCGGCTACCTGACGAACAGTTTCCCGGCAATGCCGAAACTTCCAGAATACCGCTTCTACGAGTGGGGCATTCTCCTGATCGCGGTGCTCGGTCTTTTCGCAATCCTGGTTGCCAGAACCCGGCTGACAGCCATCGTGTCGCTTGGTGTCCAGGGCTTCGCCGTGGCGCTGATCTTCATGATGTTCGGTGCTCCGGATCTTTCCTTCACGCAGTTCATGGTGGAAACGCTCTCCGTGGTCATTCTGGCGCTCGTGATGACACGCCTCAATCTATCGCCACGTGACCATCGCACCGTTCCGGCGAGACTGCTGGCCGGTGTTGTTGCAGTTGCCGTCGGGCTTGGCCTTGGGTTGACGCTGCTTTCCATCACGCAACAGCCGTTCGACAGTACCTTGTCCGTGTTCTTCACGGAATTCAGCCGGTCGATTGCTCACGGACGCAACATCGTCAACGTGATCCTCGTCGATTTCCGCGGATTCGATACGCTCGGTGAAATCGCGGTCGTCGTCCTGGCCGGTCTGTGTGTCCTGGCTCTCATCAGGGTGCGGACCAAACCGGATACCGTGCTGGACCCGCCGCCTGAACGCACCGGTCAATCTCAAAATGCGGAGGCTCGCTGATGCGCACGGTCATTTTCCGCACCATTGCACCCTATCTTGCTGCGCTGATGGTTCTGTTTTCCATCTTCGTGCTCCTTCGCGGGCACAATGAGCCGGGAGGCGGTTTCATCGGCGGGCTGATCGCGGCCTCGGCGCTGGCGATTTTCGGGATCGCCTGCGGTGTCGCTTCGGTGAGGCGGGCCATCGTGTTTCACCCGATGGGTATTTCCGGGTTCGGGCTGTTCATCGGAGCGCTTGCCGGCGTCGTGTCCTTCTTCAGGGGACAGGCCTTCATGACAAGCCAGTGGCTGATATTCGATTTCTTTGATGTCGAGGTTGCCCTGTCGACGCCGCTTGTCTTCGATATCGGCGTCTACCTCGTGGTCGTCGGGGCAATCGGCTCCATCGCCCTTGCGCTGGAAGAAAGGGAGTCGGACTGATGGAAACCGGCGTCACAGTCCTGATCAGCCTGTTCTTTATGGTTGCTGTCTATCTCATGCTGTCCAAGCAGCTCGTGCGGATCTTGCTCGGCATTGCCATCCTCGGAAATGCGGTGAACATGCTCATATTCACCAATGGCCGGCTCACGCGGGAAATACCACCACTGATCCCGGCGCATCTCTACACGCCGGAAACGGCAACGGCCAATCCACTGCCGCAGGCTCTGGTTCTGACCGCGATCGTGATCTCGTTTTCGTTTTTTGCATTTCTCCTGGTTCTGGCGTTTCGCGCGTATCAGGAACTTGGAACCGACGAGGTCAACAAGATGCGTGTGGCCGAACCTGAAAACGACCAAACTCCGCCTCAAGGGTACTAAGCTTTATGGCAGGCTCTTCTGTTTCCGTTGACTATGCCGACGCAATGATCACGACGCCCATCGCGGCGGGGGACTGGCTCATTGTCGCGCCGTCCCTGATCACGATGCTCGGCGGGGCGCTTTGCCTGATGTTGCGCAAGCACACCGATCTTCAGCCGAAGCTTGGCATAACGCTGCTCGGCGTGCTCGTTCTGGCCAGCTTTGCATTGCTGGTCCGGGTTCTGGACCACGGCGTCATCACGATGGTGATGGGCAACTGGTTGCCGCCTTTCGGGATCGCGGTGACCGCCGACACCCTTGGAGCCACCCTGACATTCATCGGCTCGGTTGTTGCCTTTTGTGCCGGTGTGTTCGGCATGAAGACGGTCAGCAATTCCGGACGCAGATACGGGTTCTATCCGTTCCTTTTGCTGCTCATGACAGGGGTGTGCGGTTCCTTCCTGACAGCCGATATCTTCAACCTTTATGTCTGGTTCGAGGTTCTGCTGATTTCGTCCTACGGCCTGCTCATTCTCGGCAATGACCGGATCCAGCTGGACGGAGCCGTGAAATACGGGGTGCTCAACCTGGTCGGGACCAACCTGTTTCTGATCGCAACGGGCCTGCTTTACGGTATTTTCGGTACACTCAACATGGCCGATATCGCCATCAAGGTTGCCGAACTGGAAAACCCGGCCTCGGGAACACTTGCAACCGTTGCAGCGCTTTATTTTCTTGCCTTTGCCATGAAGGCGGCCGCCTTTCCCGTCAATTTCTGGCTGCCGGCCTCCTATCATACGCCGAACATCGTTGTGTCCGCCGTGTTTGCAGGACTGCTGACAAAGGTCGGTGTCTATGCCCTGATCAGGATCTTTGTACTCATCCTGCCTGCTTCACTCGGCTACATGGCCGATATATTCGGCCTGGTTGCCATCGTTACGCTGATGACCGGTGCGCTGGGCGCTCTGGCACAGACCGAGATCAGGAGGTTGCTGGGGTATCTGGTCATCGCCGGGATCGGATCGATGCTGGCGGGCGTTGCTGTTGCATCCAACAGCGAGGTCGCCACGCTGGCCATATCGGGCGCGATTTTCTATGCGGTGCATTCCATCATTGTGATGACAGCGCTCTACATGTCCGCCGGGATCATGAACATGATGGGTGGCTCCTACAATCTCAGGAAGCTGGGAGGGCTCTATCAGAAGAGCATTGCGTTTGCGGGCGTGTTTCTGATTTTGGCATTTGCCGTGTCGGGCCTGCCGCCCTTTTCCGGCTTCTGGCCGAAGATCATGCTGGTCGACGCCGCTTTTAAAGATGACCGGTTCTGGCTGGGAGCAGCCATTCTTGTGAGCGGTTTCCTGACGACACTTGCCATGGGGCGCATCTGGATTTTCGCTTTCTGGCGGGGCGGGCCGGAAGGCACGCCCGATGGAAAAAGCGTCGAGGTGTCCGGGTCATCGCAATCGGATCTTGCAAGCGGTGCGATCTGGCTGCCTCTAGGCATTCTCACCGCACTTGTCGTCTATTTCGGCATCCAACCGGAATGGATGATAGAGTTATCGACGCAGGGTGCGAGCAGTGTCGTTGATCCGCTCGGCTACATTCGCTCAGTCTTTGGAGAGCAGGGATGACGAGCCTCTTTCTCATCAACATTCTCATGGCGCTGGCCTGGGGAGCTGTTACAGGCAGTTTTTCGGAGGTCAATCTCGCTTTCGGATTTGTGCTTGGGTCAGGGGCGCTCTATCTGATCCGGGAGCAAGTGGGCACGTCGGCGTATTTTCGGCGGTTCGGAAAATCGGTCGGGCTGGCCGTAACCTTCGTACGGGAACTGGTCCTGTCGGCCTGGAGGGTCGCGTTGATCGTGCTCAGGCCAAAAATCGAGCTTGAACCGGGCATCATTGCTCTCCCGTTGACTGTCGACACGGATTTCGAAATCACAATGCTTGCAAATCTCATTACCTTGACGCCCGGCACATTGTCGGTGGATGTATCGGAGGATCGCAAGACGCTCTTCATCCACTGCATTGACGTTCCGGATCCGCAGGCAACGATCGATGACATCAAGAACGGATTTGAGCGCAAGATCATGGAGGCATTCAGATGACCCCATTTGAGTTGTTTGCGTCTCAGTTCCTGGGCATTGCAGTCAAGATTTCGCTTGGAATTCTGACTGTCGCCTTCATGGTGATCGTTTACAGGACAGTCAAAGGACCGGGGTTGCCTGACAGGGTCGTTGCGCTGGACATGCTTGTTGCCGTCGGTATCGGCTTCATTGCCGCAATCGGCGTTTCCACGGGAATCTATCTCTATATCGATATTGCCATCACGCTGGGCCTCGTCGGCTTCCTTGCAACGGTGGCGTTTGCACGTTTCATCCTCAACCGGGGAATGGCGGGTGACGAAACCATCATGGAAGAGGTCGAGGAAAGCATCAAACGCAGGGAGGCAGGCCAATGAGTGCGATCGTTGATATCGTAACCGGTCTGATGCTGATCACAGGTGCATGTTTTGCCTTTGTCGCCTCGCTCGGCCTCGTCCGGCTGAAGGACGTGTACATGCGAACACATGCCGCATCAAAGGCCGGCACACTCGGCTCGGGCCTCATGCTGCTTGCGCTGGCTGTGGAGGCCGGCGACCTTTCCGTTGTGACACGCGCTATTGCCGGTGTCGTCTTCTTCCTGCTGACAGCCCCAATTTCGGCCCATTTATTGGCAAAAGCTGCATATGCGGCAGGATATCGCCCCTGCGCTGATACCAAAATCGACGCATTGGCCGAGACCGTTCGGCCAAACGAGTGAGCTTGGGCGCACAACAGCCTTGCGAAACCGGAAGACTGGCGTAAGGGAATACTATTAGTCCATTGTCGATTTCGATATATACGAAATAGTCGGTATTTATAGAATTTGATTATTATTGCCGAGAAATGTTTTTTATTTGATTTTCGGGGTTGTATAAGAAGGAAAGCAGCGATATAAGGCTGTGACAATCACCTGCAAAGTAGAATCGCTATTGATTTCTAATTCCGCAAGTAACGTAATTTTTCAAGCGTTTTCGGAACAAATTACTTGCAGGTTTACACCGAAGCTTAATTCAAATTTGGAAGAGAACGGGTGAAATATGACTGACAATCCGGTGGATGCTAATCTGATTGATCTTACGGCGGACATCGTCTCTGCATATGTGAGCAACAATACGGTTGCTTCAACTGATCTGCCGAGCCTGATCAATGAAGTGCATGGCGCGCTGCAGAAAACGGCATCCGCTTCCAACGAGCCGGAGCCGGAGCCGCTCAAGCCCGCTGTCCCGGTCAAGAAATCGGTCATGCCCGACTACATCATCTGCCTGGAAGACGGCAAGAAGTTCAAGTCTCTCAAGCGTCACCTGCGTACTCATTACAACATGACGCCGGAAGAATACCGGGACAAGTGGGACCTTGGTGCCGACTATCCGATGGTTGCACCGAATTACGCAGCTGCCCGTTCGGAACTTGCCAAGAAAATGGGTCTCGGACAGCAGCGCAAGCGCTCCAAGTAAGATCCGGTCAGACCAAAATACTGATGAAGAGAGCTGCCCACCGGCAGCTCTTTTTTTGCGCGGATATTTCTAGCGTTTCAGCAATGCCTCAAGGCCAGCAAGCTGGTAGCGCCAGAAGAGCGCAAATGCATGCCTTATGTCGGCAGGATCCTCATATTCGGCGAGGATATCTGCAATGGTCTCGACTGTTCTGTTGAAGAGTTTGTGCGTGAGAAACTGCAACTGGGCATCCGGATAAGGTGTATCCGATTGGTGACGAAGGAAGTCGTCCGTCAACCGTTCCATTTCGTTGACTACGAGGCTGCGGACATGTGCAAATCTGGTTGCCTTTGAACCGCGCAGGAGAATGAGCACAACGGCGCGGTTGTCGACGCAGAAGTTCAGAAACGCGTTTGCACTTTCGGATCCCTTCGCATCGGCACCGGGCCAATGATCGATCCTGCCGAGTTCACGGATACGCGTGCGCAGAAGTTTCAGGAATGTTGCAGCCAGACGAGGACTGACAACCGCCTCAAACAGCACTTCCTTGTTTTCGAAATACTTGTAGATGTTGCTGGTAGCGGTGCCCGATCTGCCCGCGACTTCCGCCAGTTTCGCATCCTTGTAACCATGCTCGGCAAAAATATCGGCCGCGGCAAGGAGGATCCGTTCCCGAACCTCCGACTTCAGGCGTTGTGGCATAAGAGATCTTTCGTCAGTTCATCAAGACGGTGCTTCCAGGGCCGAGCCTGTTCGAGCTGATAGGCCAGAGAAAAAAGGAGCGGATCCTTACCGGATGGCGCTGTGAAATGACTGCCGACAGGCAGCCCTTTGTCAGTCCAGTGAAGGGGAACGGTCATCGCCGGCCAGCCAGTCAGGGAAGAGACAAATGTGTATCCAGCAAGTCTTGCGGTGAAAGCCTGCAGGACTTTGACATCAGTTTCCGGACCATATCGGCCAAGCGGAAAGGCTTCGAAGGGTACCGTGGGGCTCAGAATAACGTCGCATTGTTGCATCGAGCGTTCTGCGTTTGTTGCGTTTTTTGCCAACACTGTTTGTGCCATTTCGATATCTGCAGGCGCCAGATCACTAGCGCGCCGGGCAATTTCCAATGTATAGGGCTCCAGCCCATCCTCGTCATAGGCGTTGCCCATCATGTTGCGAATTTGAGCGAACACACCTGATAGCATCAATCCCGTCAGGTCAAAGAATGCGTCAACAGTCGTCTCGGGATCGAAACACGGCGCCTTGATCTCGAAAACATCGCAGCCGATTGTTTCGCAAAGCAGGGCGGTTTCATGTAGTGCTGCTTCCACCTCCGGCGTCGGGGACAGACCCAGGCTGTCATTGTGATAAAATCCGATGCGGACATTTTTCGGAAAGGACGATCGCAGGTGTTCCAGTGACGGTAGTCTGGTCGAAAGATCCCGATTTTCAGTCATTTGCAGCCATCGGGCGCTGTCTCGAACGGAGCGGCTTACGCAGTGTTCGGCCAGGAGCGCGGCTGTTGGCATCTCGGCTGGAACACCGTTTGAGACCGTTCTGTTGCGACCTGGTTTGAAGCCGAAGAGGCCGCAGAAAGAAGAGGGGCCCCGGATCGAGCCTCCGCCATCGGATGCATGTGCTATCGGAACCATGCCTGCGGCGACCGCCGCAACCGCACCGCCCGACGACCCTCCCGGAGACAACGTGATGTCCCAAGGGTTCCGTGTCGCACCTTTGGCAAGTGTTTCGGTTGTTCCAAGAAGTCCGAATTCCGAGACGGTGCTTTTTCCCAATGCAATCAGGCCGCTTGCCTGAAGGGTGTCCGCATAGTCGGAGCTGGTGAGTGCCGGTGCTCCGTCCAGTAGGCGAGATCCGAAACCAGCTGTGTGCCCGGGATAAGGAAGCAGATCCTTGATAAGGGTGGGAACACCGGAGAAGGGCTCTTTTCCGGTAACGGATTTGGCCTGCTGCCGCGCCAGATCGAAATTCGAGCACGCGATTGCATTGATTTTCGGATTCAACACGGCAATCCGCCCGATCGCCGCCTCAACAAGTTCCAGACTGGTTGCCTCGCCACTTTGGACCAGGTTCGCCTGTTCTGTTGCATCCATGAGTGCAAAACGGTCGGCGATGGGACCGGCGCCGGACCTGTCGGAATAGTCCATGAAGGGCCTCTGTTACGAAAAGAGAATTGATGATTCTCTTTTAACATATGCCCGGTGTTTGCGAAAGAGGGGATGGTGACAGCAATGGAAATTTCAAAATTGACCGAACTGAGTTGGGTCGAAGGGGAGTTGATTTTCAACACAGGGAAGGTGACTTGAAGCGGAATGCAGGCGAAGGCTGTGCGTACCCGTGCTGCCCGTCCATTGAATGCGACGATGGACATTGACCACCCGAACGCCTGAACGTGTGAATTCGCAGGAACGCTATTTGGCAGTTTGAGGCCAACCGTACAGTGAGGGAGTGTTGGAAGACCCTCGGTCCTGGACACTGCTGATCATCGGCGGAGCGAAATGACTGCCACGAACGCTCGATTGCCAGGGATACAACTCAGCAATGGTTGCTTCGTCAGCACTTGAGTGCGGCAGTTCGATCAGACCTATTCAGGCAACCGCAAGAGCGTTTTGCGCATCAGTGCGAATACGTCCGACCATGGACCTGAGCCCATTCGACCTTTGCGGGGTCAAATGATCCTGCAATCCAAGCTTGGCGAAAAGGCTTTCAACATCGGTATCGAGAATTTCCTGAGCGGTTTTACCGTTGAACAGGGTTGTGACAATCGCCACAAGACCCTGAACGATCAGCGCATCACTGTCACCTTTGAATGTCAGGACCGATTTTCCGTCTGCTCCTGCTTTCACATTCGTGATCAGCCAGACCTGGGACACGCACCCGCGCACCTTGTTTGCATCGATCCGTTCGTCTGAGGACAGTTCGGGCAATTCCCTGCCCAGGTCGATCAGATATTTGTAACGGTCTTCCCAATCGTCCAGAAAATCGAATGTCTCAAGAATTTCGCTGATATCGGTGGTCATGACACTCATCTTTGAAGGGCTGTTCCGCCTTCATATAGCCTGCATGTCACAAAGTGCAAATCCGGGCAGCAGCAACAGGATTTGCCGGGCGAAAAAGATTGAAGGACTTTGGCAAAAGAAAAAATCGCCGCAGATGAAATGGGCAGCTTTCCATCTGCGGCGCAGCGGTACGAGCCGCTGAAGTTAAGCCGTCGCTGCTGCATATGTGCAACATCGCTCTAGCGGGGCGCAAAGAGCCGTTGTTCCAGAGGCAACGATCCGCGAACAACGACTTGTCGGCTCAGGTGTCCTGACCTGAGCGTGGTTTGGGCCGGGGAACCGGCCCGCCGGCAGTCTCCACCTGGGAGTCCGGATCTTGAATCTGATTGAAAATCCCCTGGCCGTTTGAACCTCGGCCGGAAGCAAGGGGGCGGACCGGAGTGGTGGAGCCCGTTGTCAGCGTTTCATTCGCCGATCGATCCGCAATTTTCGTGTCGAGGAACTCATAGACGATGCGAGCGCCGTCTTGTGCCCGGCTGCCAATGACGCTCAGGGCATTGCCGCCGGTTTCGCAGGCCTGCGGGTTTCGGCTGCAGAAGCCGCCGATATCTGACATGGTCGCCTGCGCGGCCAGGAAGGCCGACACCGGATCAACGTCCGCGGCCTTTTCGTTTGTGCTCTCGTCATCCGAGCCAAGCGGAATCAGAACCAGCACCAAGGTGAGCCAGAAGGCCGTCCTCAGAAGAAACAACATTTTTGCTACCCATAGTCTGTTCGATGCCGCGTGCCATTTTTGTCCCGGCACGCTTGTTATGGTTGAACCGTAGCAGACACATGAGAATGTCGAGTTGAGTGCTTGAAGCGAATTTTCATAAAATAAATCAGGTATTTAAATCGTATTTTTTGAAATATTGATTCAAATTTTATCTATGTTGCGACAAGTGCCTGAAAACAGACCGGTTTCGCATTTTTTTCCCGGTTTGGTTTTAACCTTTATCGTTCGTTAAGCGCTGGAGCCGACAATGATCAAACAGGAGTTGTGAGCGGAAGTATCCGCGATATTCGTTTGGTAGTGTAGAGTGCGTAACCTTCTGAAAAAAATACATAATTTTTGGGAGTTCTGTGCGGCTCGTGTCGACGGAATGATTCACCCCTCGGCTGCGGTCGAGCATTTTTCGGCACCGTTGCATCGTTCGTTTCTGACAAGCTGTTTCTTGAGCGGGTCTGCGGCCCTGTTCATTCTGCCGTTGCATCTTGCCCTTGCCGGTGCACCTCATGTCGCAACGATCCTGGTTCTGGCATGGATGCTGAGCCAATGGCCCATTGCGCACTACCTGTCGCGCTCCGGTGATCTGGACAATGCGATCGCCGCGTCGTCGGGTCTGTTTGCCTTCTTTGTCGCCACCATCTGCATGATGACCGGCGGGGACAGTTCGTTTGCGCTGCTTTGGCTTCTTGTTCCTCCGATTGAGGCGGCATTCGCGTCAAGCAGAAGGGTCACAATCGGTATTGCTGCATTGTGCTGCGGCCTGTTCGGGATCGTTTCGATTTTCACCAGCCATGTGCCGCAACTCATGATCCTTTCTCCGGAAACACGTCTGATCGCGACCGCTGCGGCCCTGGTCTATACAGGTATGCTGGCGGTCAGAATATCGCTCGACCGCAAGCGCGCGCGCGCAGCAGTTGCGGCTTCAGAGACGCTTCGACGTCGTGTTTGCGACAACATTTCCGAGATTTTCTGTGAAATCGCTCAGGATGGCCGTGTGTCGGTCATCGGAGGCCCGGTTCGGAAAGTGCTGGGTTTTGTGCCGTCGAAAACCGAAGCTGATTGGCTGTTTCATCGGCTTCACGTTGCTGATCGGCCCAGCTTTCTGAGCAGGCTCGCCGACGCCAAGGAAGGTCATGAAGCTTCCCTGTTCCAGGTTCGGTTCCGTATCGGAGACAACCGGCCGGGCGACAACGGTCAAGCGGTCTATCGTGGCTTCGAACTGATGATGAAGCCTGCTGGCGAACAGGACAGCTGTGATGGTAGCGGAATGGTTGTCCTCACCCTTCGCGACGTGGAAGCGGACAAAACGCTGCCAGCCGATCCGGAGATCGGGACCGAAAAGGGGCGCCGTGGCAACATTCGCTGGAACATCATCGAGGAAGCCGGTGCATCGGTACAGGCACAAATGTCTGAAATAGTTGATCTTGCCACGATGGTGGAAACCAGGGGCAAGTCCTTGTCAGAGGGCAGTCTGCATCAGACTGCGCAGCGTATCAGGTCTGCCGGAAACCGCAGTTCGGAGTCCTTGAGTGCAATTCTTGACCTTGTACCGGGAGAGGCGGCACGAGCGGCAACGGATCTCTGTAATGTCGATGTCGCCGACTGTCTCAGACACAGCAGCCACCTCATCTATCCGATTGCCGAACGGCTGAGGGTCGGGATTGAGATAAATGCAGATCCGGACCTTCCCAACGCGCTTGTCGACCGGAAGAGATTTCGCCAGGCTCTTCACCTGATACTCTCTGAAATGGTGGAGACAACGGGCGCCGGTGGAAGTGTCAAGGTTTCAGTCAATCCGGTCGAGAGCGGACTGGAATTGATATTGACAGCGGTCAACCGTCAATCGAGCACCAACTGGAGTTCGGAAGGATCGCAAGGCGTGCTCGAGCAGGCGTCGGATCTGCTTGCGCAATCAGGTTCTGTTCTCGATTTCCGGTCAGCGCTTGGCCAAGGCGAGAGCGTCGTTGTGGCAATACCCGTACGCTTCGAAAGAAACGTGCGTGGTACGACAGTCGGCGCCACGGCGACGGCTCGACAGCTGGCGCGAACGGCATAGGCGGCATGATGGCAAAATCAAAAACAAAAGCGGCTCCGCCCAAAACACAAGAAACGCTTATGGCGAAGGCCGGGCACCTGGCGTTGGACAATCCTGTTGCTGCAGGAGGCACCGTTGTCATGGGGCTGACGGCCTGTCTGATCATTGCCAATGCAATAGGCCTGCAGCCCGGCCGCCACCCGGCACCGATCTTTGCGACACGTGATCGTCCGAATGCTCTGCGGGTTCCTGAACCTGATGACCGGCGCAGCGGATTACAGGTTCAGGAGATCTCGACCCTGGTGCTCGACCTGCAGATTTCGCTTCGAAGGATAGGTCTTTACGAAGGACCTCTCGACGGGCTCAGCGGGCCTGCAACCGAGCGCGCCATACGTGCCTTTGAGCGGCGTGCGGGGCAAGCGGAAACAGGCAAGGCTCACGAAGGCCTGCTCGCCCTGATCCTGATGCACGGCGACGAACCAGCCGAATCGTTTGTCCCGGTCCCGCGCGCCAAGCCGGGCTTTTCCGGCACATCTGTGCAAGACATACCGGTCGCTTCGGATGTCGATGTCGACGCCGACCCGCAACTCATGAGGATCCAGAAAGCCTTGTCAGACCTAGGCTATGGGCCGCTGAAAGCTGATGGTGTCATGGGTTCCAATACGACAGCTGCCATCAAGCGTTTCGAGCTGGACCGTGGCCTGCCGTTAACCGGAGAGCCCGGTTCGAAAACAATCGAAAATCTGGAAATGATCAGCGGCCGGAGTCTGTCAGGCTAATTGCCAAGACCCCCGAAACGGCTTAAGTCCGACTGCAGTCAGGTCTGCGGTCGTGGCTAAACCTGACCAGAAACGGATACGCGATGCGGGTCACTTCGGAATTCTTTGTCAGCGCACTTGTTCGCCGAATTTTCGGGGAGGGGGGCTTTGCGGCAATTTCCAGGCGTGGTGCGGAGGAGGCCGGTGCGGTCTTTGTCTGCGTTGACCGGCTTGACGGAACCTACGACCTCTACGGGCCGGCGCCTCAGGCAATGTTCCACGAACAGCCCCTGGGACGTCTCTTCGAAAGCGTTCTCGCGCAATGCGAAAAATCTGCAATCGATATTCGATTGCAGAATGAGGCCCGCATGGATCCTGATTATTGGCTGGTCGAAATCGAAGCCCGAAACGGTGACATTGACCTGCCAATCGCGCGCGAAGAAGACGAGAAGAAAAACGTTCCCGGTTCGGATGTCTTCCGGATCTAGGACGTTTTCAAATCTGTTCAGCCTTCGCTGGATTTTGCGAAACGTACCTTTTTCCTGGTATTCGCTCCACGGTCGGCCAGAGGCGTCTTGACCGGCAGCTTGCGGCCCGAAGCATCCTGATATTGAGAAGAATGGCGGGCTGCGGTTCTCTGATTGCCCTGATCGTGCAAAAGCCATTGTCCGACCAGCGCTTCCGCAGCTCCGTTGCTAAGGGTTCGGTGCATTCTCAAGAGACCGCGCAGATCGATGAGCTGCGTGTTTTCACCCAGCATCCTGATGAGGATTGTTGTCGTCTCGAACTCTGGCATACCAAGCGCCTTAAGGGCGATTGTGAGACCTTCTCCCTGGTCCTCCTGCATCAGAAAGTTGCAAGTTTGTCTCGACAAACCAAGGGATTGGCTCAGCAACGTGGCAAAACTGGTTCTGTTTTGATCAAGCGCGGCTTTCACCAGGGCTTCCTGGATCTGAAGACGGTTCATATCGGGTCGCTGGGACATTGTTCCACCTGGTGTCTGCGCCTGTTTGACGAGGCTGGTCATTTCGGCTGTGGCGATCGCCTGCTTTTTCAAGGGTGCCGGCAAATGCAGGAACTGACCCATCAGGCCGTCGGGATGAAGGGCATCCCTGCCGGCAAGTTCCAGACCGAGGGTCGCGACGATTTCGCTTCTTCGGCTGAGTTTTGCCTGATGGGTCTTGCTGAGCGTGATGTCATCGCGCCCAAGCAGAATTTTGATGACGCTGGCCTCGGCGTGGTCACACAGGGCATCGATCACCGATTCGCGTAGTGACGGGCGTTCGGCAATTGCCTGTCTCGATAACTCCGGGCCATTGTTGGCAAGTGCCTTGAGGAGATCCACAGAAAGCCGGGGACTGTTGCGAAGCGCGGGAGCGGCGGTCTGCGCATCGTCATCGCGCGCGAGAACCTCCTGCAGATCGTCCGGTATTTCGGCGTGACCAGACAGAAGTTTTGAAATTTCGCGACGATCTTCAATGGGAGTGTCCGGCAGGAGGTTTCGCGCCAATTCCAAAAAAATCCCTGTTTCTTCAATGGTATGCTTCCTAAGGCCGACAAAGATCTCCGTGGCAGAAAGCAAAATGTGCCGGGCAGAATGAGACGCGGACCTTCTGCGGGACGCCTTTGTTGCTGGCGGCTCTTTTGGATTGAATCGTTGGCTTTGGCGCATGACACCCGTCTACAAAATACGAAAGACCGATCGACCGTCGAAAGTTGTTTCCTTCAAATTGCAGCAAAAGCGTTAGCATGCTGTTAACCCTGACAGCTTCTTAATGAGCTTGCAGGAAGTAATGCGTCGCCCGTTTGACCGTTTCCTCCCGGTAATACGCCGGAGAGGCGACTGGAACCGAAGGAGGAGACGATGGGCACCTTGTTGGATTTTTCGTCCGCTCAACGGCCCACTGCGCGTGTGGGTCAACAATCAAAACGGCAACGATCAGAGAGCCGGGAGAGCTTTGGAGAGGTTATCCTCTTTCCAGGTGTCCGTTACGAGCATCACGACCTTGATCTTGCCGCACGAATCGCGACCATCGGTAAGGCAGCTGGACCTGCTGGTTCCGACAAGGACTGACGGTCCAAGCCTTTCCAGCCGCTTCGGGACGTAATGCCCGAACAACGAATGCGTTTGCGGTCTGGAGACACGCCCGATGGGCTATGGCAATGCGGTTCAGAAAAGCCATGCCTTTGATGAAAGGCAGAGGTTCGGAGTTGATCTGGGGTGGTTTCGAGCCATCCTGTTGACGTCCGTTCTGGCACTGGCTGCGTGCACACGCCCAACAGGCGATTTCGACAGGGCAAGACCGTCGGTCATTCACGATGATCTTATGCCGGCTGTCGGAGAAAATGCGGCACGGTTGCGGGGCGATCCCGTTTCGAAATTCAACTACACGAATGATGAAAAACTGCTCCGCGACCGGGGGTGGACGCTGATCCGTCCACCATGGACCAAGGACTGGATCGGCGGGACAATGGTAGAATTGTCACGTACGCGGGTCCTGCCGGAAACGGAAGGTCGGGTGCCACCTGACCTCTATCTAATCTATCTGCGTTCCGACAAGTTTCGGTCATCCGATGCGCGCTACGACAAGATCGCTGCCGACGCGACCGGAGACGCATCACTGGTCATGCCTTTTTGTGAAGTTGCGCTACGCGTGCAAAAAGCCGACGACGAACGGTTGAGAGTTCTGAGAAACCAGAAAGTCACCACCGAGGAAACCTATGACGGTGCCAAGGCACGGGTTTGGGAAAACCGGGTCATGATAAAATGGGTCGGTCAGGCACTGCGTTACAGGATCATTGCCTACAAGAAAGCCCTCAAGGGACTGGAAATCGAAACTCCGAGCCAGGACAGGGTCTGGAAGGTCAACAACGCCATCCGGGAACTTGAGGGTCAGGTTCGCCTTGCAGAAGCCAGCTGTGAGGCGAACAATCGCTATGGTCAGGACAAGCCGGCCAAAAAGTCCCGGATCTACACGGGTTGGGGTAACGAGCGGCCGCCCGTTCAGAAGTGATTTCACGCAATTCGACATTGATCCGACGGTAAAATAGACCGGGCTGTGATTGCACTTTTGCGAGCGCGGCAGTATTGCAGGGTGAGGCGACCGCGTGGAGGCAGATAGACCCTTTGCCCGCGACGTCCGTCCCTTGTTTTTTGCAGACCCAGAACGTTTCAGGAGCTTTCATGAACCCGGGTGTAACGCAGCTTGTACAGGAAGCACTTAGCCACCAGCACGCTGGACGTATTCCCATAGCCCTGAACATGTTCGAGGAGGTCCTGCGCCTCGACCCCCGTAATCCGCAGGCAAATTTTTCGCTCGGTATTGCAGCTTACCAGGAAGGCAAGATCGGCCTTGCCATCGAGCGGCTGCAGATTGCCGCGCGCAAAGCAGCGAAGCATCCGCAGGTGCATCAGCTCCTCGGTCTGGCTCTGATGAATGCGGGAGATCTTGAGGGTGCACAATCATCGCTCAAGAAGGCTGTGTCGCTAGCGCCCAAGGAAGCTGATTTTCACGCACAACTCGGCGACCTCTACAGGGCCAGGAGGCAAGCCGTTCTGTCGCGTCAAAGCTACCTGCGCGCCCTGAAGCTGGACCCGGAGAACGGGTACGGCCTGGTGGGAATGGGCCAACTGGAGGTGACGATCGGGAATATCGATGCGGCAATCGAGTGGTTTGAAAAGGCGATCGCCTGCAAGAAGGAACTGCCGACTGCGTTTCAATGCCTCAGCCTTGCAAAGACCTTCAAGGAAAAGCCCGCAGAGCTTGACCAGATCGAGGCGCTCACGAATGACGGTGTCCCCCGTCCGGGGCCCGAACAGGCCAATCTGCACTGGGCAGCAGGGAAAATCTATCACGACATCGGTGACACTTCCCGTGGCCTGGAGCATTATCAAAAGGCACGGACGCTGCACTATCCGCCATTTGATCCCGCTGCCTATGAAGATCGAATTGCGTTCATGAAGGACGTCTTCAACGAAGAGTTTTTCTCGAGCCGGGCGGATTTGGCAAATACCTCCGACAAGCCCGTCTTCATCTTTGGACTGCCGAGGTCCGGCACCACGCTGGTGGAGCAGATTGTTAGTTGCCATTCCCGCGCTTCAAGCGGTGGTGAAATCCAGTTTTTCAGGCATTTGCAGGAGGATATCGGTTTGAAAGGAAAGCCGAGCGCAGCCCTGGAAAACCGTCTGAAGAGCATGGAGCCAAAGGAATTCAAGCGCATTGCCCGCAAATATCTGGAGGTGCTGGACAGTGTCGACAGGCGAGCAGACCGAGTTACCGACAAGATGCCTCACAATTATGAAATGCTCTGGCTGATGAGTGTGCTGTTTCCCAAGGCAGCGTTCGTCCATTGCTACAGGTCTCCGGCCGATACCTGCATTTCATTGCTGTCGCATCCGCTTTCGCCGGCTCACAACTATGCCCTGACCCAGGATACGGTCGGGCGCTACTACCGCACCTATGCCTCCTTGATGGAGCATTGGGAGAACGTGGTTCCGGTCAATCTTCACACGCTGACCTACGAAACGCTTGTCGACAACCAACGCAGTGAGAGCGAAGTTCTGCTATCGCATGCCGGACTTGACTGGGAAGACGGTTGTCTTGAGTTCTACAAAAGTGAAAGCCCGGTAACGACATTTTCCAACACGCAGGTGCGCCGGCCGATCTTCAGGTCATCGCTGGGAAGATGGCAAGGCAAGGAAGCGCATTACAGGGACCTGCTTGACGCGCTTGGTCCGCTGGCACCGCAAGTTTGATCGTTCCGGATTTGCAGACGCCCCGCCCGGGTTATCCGATCGTTCCGCAGGTGGCGGACAGCAGTGCCTGATCGAGAGCGTTTGCCCTGGATGGATGAGGCACATGTGCCCGCAGGAGCGCAAAACCGCTGATATCAGCCGTTTCGATAACGATAAGATCTTCCAGGTTTTCCGGCGGATTTTCCCGCAGGATCGACAACTGAGCGGGTGTCAGGACCAGCATGGACAGTCGTTCGGCACCTGCTGTGCGGTTGTTCAGGCTGTAGACGGCTTCTCCGGCCGAATTGAACAATCCTATCGACCAGAAGGATGTTGGAATACTGGCATCGAAGAGGACTGGCCCGTCGGCGAGCTGAAACCGGCAGGTGGCATGTTTCATGGCCGGATCAAGATCGGGGAGAGCTTCCTGCTGTGGACGGACGTCGGGAAGCAGGTTGAATTCCCGGTCTGGTCCATAGGTCGCGATGTTGTCATAGGCGCTGTGCTGCACATTCAGCGGAATTCCCATCACAACCAGTATGTGGACGATCGTTGCGAGAAAGAGAACGGAAAACACAGCAAGCGTGATTGAAAAACGCGGGGACAGCGTCATGGGCACCCCAATCTTTCAATCACCGGCAGTGTAATGCCGTCCAGTGCAGCACCGGTCGTGACCGGAGCATCATACAGCCGTAACACGAAGCGCATGCCATCACTGGCATTTGCGCTGGCGGCTAGCGGCAACCAGTTTCCCGAATGCGGTTCGCTGGCCGCGTTGATTTCAAAGGACCCGTCCGGATTGCGTAACAGGTTCTGGCTGTCGAGATGGACCCTGCCGGGACGGGTCTCCACCAGGTGTCCGTCACCGTCCGTTGCCGTCATCGTCCAAAGTCTTGCCGTGGGCGTTTGGCCGGAAATCCGGTAGATACAGGTTGGATCGAGCAAATGCCCCGACCTGTCTTCGCGGGCGACCAGTGCCAGTCCTTCACCTGAAGCCAGCGGAACGACAGCGCCCCTCGTATAGATTGCAACCGAATACGGGTCGGCTTCCGCCGTTCCGGCTTTCGGATAGGCCCGCCAGGATCCGATTGTAACGGCGTTCAATGGCTGTTCGCGCTCGATCATGACGTAGGCCGAGCCGATGCCCAGAAGCGACGCAAGTACCACGATCAAAGTCAGGAATGACAGCGTCCTCAATGGATGGCTCCGATGAGGTCGAATGGCTCGGGGCAAATCCTGTTTTTGCCAGTCCGCTTCGCCGAAATGTGTTTCCTGAGAGGGCAAAGTGGTGCCGTTCATCGGGCGGCCGCGAAATCGGTTGGGGCCGGTTCGCCGCTATCAGCCCTGGCGTTTTCCTTTTCGATCAATTGCCTCAGCTCCCGACCGATGCGAAGAAGCAGTCCCTGCGTGCGCCGCTTCAAGACACGTGGTTGCGAGAAAACAGTTGTCGATTCCGCCTGTTTTGCCGCAGATGGCCGGGACAGGCGAGGGAGAGTTTCTGGATCGACGCCCGGCATCTTGGCAAGCTCGATCCCGTTGTGAGCGTAGTTCATGTAGAGCTGCCAGGTCATTGCCGGAAGGCTTCCACCTGTCACCCGTCTGGTGGAGGTAAAGTCATCGTTTCCGACCCACACGGCTGTCGAGAAATTTCCGGTGTAGCCAACAAACCATGCGTCCCGATAGGCGTTGGTCGTTCCTGTCTTTCCAGCCGCGACCACGCCGTCAATCCGTGCACGCCTGGCCGTTCCTGCCTCGACGACATTTACGAGGATGCTGTTCATCATGTGAACCTGTTCTTCCGGCAACACTCTCTTGGGCTCGAAAGCTTCATCCCGTTCCCGCCGGTAGAGCAGTTTTCCGTCGCTGTTGCGCACTTCCAGAATGGCGTAGGCCGGTGCGGCATAACCACCGTTTGCGAATGTCGAATAGGCGGAGGCCATGTCGATCGCCGTGACTTCCGATGAACCGATCGGCAGGGAAATGGAGTTTTCCAGCTCATGGGTCAAGCCCATCGCATAGGCGGTTTCGATGATCTTGTCGCGGCCGAAATCGAGCGATAGCCGCACGGGTATCGTGTTTATGGATTTTGTCAGCGCCGTCCGCAGGCTTACGGGGCCGCGATAGCTGCGCGTGTAGTTCTTCGGAGACCAGTTGCCGATCCAGACGGGACGGTCGGGGACGATGCTTTCTGGCGTGTAGCCATTGAGAAAAGCAGTCATATAGACAAACGGCTTGAAAGAGGAGCCGGGCTGGCGAAGCGCGTTGACGGCCCGGTTGAACTGGCTTTGCCCGTAAGAGCGGCCTCCGACCATGGCCACGACCGCACCGTCCGGTATCATCGAGACCAGGGCCGCTTCGCCCGCATCACGCAACTTGCCGTTTTCGCGCAAGATTGTTTCAACCGCGAGATCTGCCTGCCGCTGGAGGGCCGGATCGAGTGTCGTGCGCACGGTCACGATCCTGTCGCGCGCCAGAGCCGGATGCCTCCTGGCGAGTTTCTTGACTTCTTCCAGTCCCCAGTCGAGGAAGTATTCAGGCAGTTGATCCTGGGAGCGGTCAACCGCGAGCGCCGGATTGCGACGTGCACCGATGACCTGACCTTCTGTCAGCAATTCCGCCTGCACCATGTTCGTGAGCACTTCGTTGGCCCGTGCGCGTGCTGCCGGCAGATTGATATGCGGTGCAAATTTTGTAGGCGCCTTGTAAAGCCCGGCCAGCATGGCGCTTTCTGCCAGTGTCAGTTCACGGACATTCTTGTTGAAATAGAATTCGGACGCCGCAGTTACACCGAAGACGCCGCCGCCCATGTAGGCCCTGTCGAGATAAAGCTTCAGAATTTCCTGCTTGGTGAGATTGGCCTCCAGCCAGAGGGCAAGGTAAGCCTCCTTGATTTTGCGGCTCAGACTGCGCTCGTTGGTCAGAAAGAGGTTTTTCGCGAGCTGCTGTGTCAGGGTTGAACCGCCCTGGACGACACCGCCGGCCCTGGCGTTTTCGACCATGGCCCGGAATGTGCCGACGCCGTCGATGCCGAAATGGTTGAAAAAACGCCGATCTTCAGTTGCGAGCGTCGCCTTGATGAGTGAATCGGGAATTTCCTCTAGCGGAACGCTGTCGTTCAGCACGATGCCTCTTCGCCCGATTTCCTTGCCGAACCGGTCCTGGAACGTGACTGCAAAGTCGTCTGTCGTCTTCCAGTCGGCATAGCGGGTCGCTTCAAAGGCCGGTTGGGCAAAAGCGAGGACAATGATGAAACCACCAAGGCCGAAAGTCAGACCGTCGGATGAAAGCTCGGCAAGCCCTCGCCATATTCCTTTTGCGCGAAACCGGCGCAAAAAGGCATCGTAGCCTTCAAACAACCGGCGAAGGGCAGACCCGCTTTTCCACAGCGCGGTATCCACAAAGGCGTCCATCGACAGAAAGAAACGCCGGATCCTGTGCGTCTTGTGCGGCGCGCCATTGTTGGCGGTTTTATTTGAATGCTGTTCTTGTGCCACGCGAACAGGATCTCCGGATCAGGTGCAATACAATCAAACTAGCTCTTTTTGAGCGGCGTGAAAACCGGTCTCCAGGGGCATCAACAACTGCTCCCAGATTATTGATCCCGTTGGCAGAAGCGAGGGCGCGCATCGTGGTCACATGGATCCGTGTTGCCGTGCCGGTCTTTGCGTGATAGGCGCAACAGGCCAACCCCACTCATCCAGGCAGGCCCATGACCATTGTGTCCAACAATAATGAAGAAACTGCACCGTTCTGGAAAACGAAATCGCTGGACGACATGTCGACCAGGGAGTGGGAATCTCTTTGCGACGGATGCGCACGCTGTTGCCTGAACAAGCTGGAAGACTGGGACACCGGCGAGATCGTCTGGACCAATGTCGCCTGCACCCTTCTGGACGGTGACAGCTGCCGCTGCGTCGACTACGAAAACAGGGCAGCGACCGTGCCGGATTGCATTCAGCTGACACCGGGAGAAGTGAGAACGCTGACCTGGCTGCCGCCAACCTGTGCCTATCGACTGGTCCGTGAAGGACTGGATCTATACTGGTGGCACCCCCTAGTTTCCGGTGAAAGCGACACTGTGCATCAGGCCGGCATTTCCGTGCGAGGAAAAACCGTCCCGGAGGACGGTATGGAACTTGACCAATATGAATATCATGTCGTGACGTGGCCCGGTGAACTTCCCGGTGGGGATTGATAACCCGTTCTTCAGCCTGTCAGCAGAAAAGCCTCAACATGCCGGCGCAGTCTGGCTTCAAGTTCCGAACGATCCGTCATCTGATGACTTTTCAGCAGGATTGCACCATGGATCATGAAGGCAATTAAGCCGTCCACCATTTCTTCCGGGGTCCTGTCCTTGCGCAGTGCCGGTGAAAGGGCTTCCGAGCCTTGCCATTTTTCGAGGAAAGTAGCCAGTTCGGCATCGAGGGCATCCAGCGTCTCAACGAATTCAACCGCGCAATTCGGCTTGGTCACTCCGATATTGTCCAGGAACAGACGCAGGATCGTGGGACTGTCCGTGATCACCGAAATCAACGCCATCATTCGCTGGAGGAGCAAACCGACCGGATCCGAAAGGTCGAGTTGCTGACTGGCGTCTGTTTCCGGTCCCGTCCGCAGGGCCTCGAGCCTGTCCCGCAGCACATATGACAACAAACCGTCCATATCGCCGAAATGGGAAAAAACGGTTCCTTTGGCGACACCTGCTTGTGTGGCAACAGCCTCGGCGGTCACCAGTTCCAGGCCATGCCTATCGCTCAATTCCCTTGCAGCCTGAAGTACTCGGGCACGGGTGGCGATGCTGCGTTGCTGGGGTTTGCGTGTCATGTGACCTCATAAAAATGACCACGGTCAAATAATTCTTGACCTTGGAGCATAATAGTGTCAAAAAATGACCGTGGTCAATTTTTATGTAGGCAAAAGCCATTCAACAAGAGAGTGAGAAGATGACACGCATACTGGTTCTCGACGGACATCCTGCGAACGGATCCTTCTGCAGTGCTCTGGCGGAAGAATATTCGCGGGAAGCCGGAACAAAGGGACATGAGGTTCGTGTCCGGCACCTGTCAAAGCTGGACTTCAATCCCGACTATGGCACATCGGATTTCGACCAAGGCCCGCAACTGGAGCCTGACCTGCAGGCATTTTGGGAAGACATCACATGGTGCGAGCACATCGTGATCGTTCACCCCCTCTGGTGGGGCGGGCACCCCGCCAAGCTGAAGGGACTGTTTGACCGGGTGCTGCTTTCTGGAAAGGCGTTCAAGTATGTGAAAGGCAAAACCATTCCGGAAAAGCTCCTCAAGGGACGCTCGGCCGAGGTACTTGTCACGGCCGATACCCCCGGATGGATCTTCAAGTGGATATACGGCGCCGGTATCAGGAAACAGACCGAAAAGCAGATCCTGGCTTTTTGCGGTTTCAAGCCAAAGGGTTATCACGTGTTCTCGCCGATCCATGGATCGAACGATGCAGAGCGGACAAAAATGCTGTCCCGCGCTGGCCATCTCGGCCGCAGGGCCGCCTGACCGGCCGGACTATTTCGTTGCCGTCGCTTTCTCCGCGGCGGCACCGGCCTCCTGGTGCTTCCTTATGTTGTGGAACACGACATAATACTGATAGATATTGCCAACATACTCGATCGGCTGCCGGCCAATTTTGGCGGCGACAATCCATTCCACATTGCCAAACCATTTATCAGGGTCATAACCCTGTTTTTCTGCCTGTTTGCGCAACTTTTCAAAGCGACTGGGTCCTGCGTTGTAAGCTGCAAGCGCAAAAAAGATCTGGTCGGCCTGGTCGCCGGCAAGGTCAGCAAAATACTGGTCTGCAATGTGACGCAGGTATTTCACGCCTGCATGGACGTTCTTGTCGGTATCTGCCGCAATCCCCCTGATGTTGATGGGATCTCCTTCTGCGGTTGAAGGCTTGATCTGCATGAGACCGACCGCACCGGCCCGGCTGTGGGCCTTGGGATCGAATCTGGATTCCTGGAAACTCTGCGCCGCGATCAACAGCCAGTCGAATTTGTATTCTTCTCCGTATCTCTCGAACAATTCGGTGAATTTCTCCAGATCGGCTTGGTAGCTCTTGTCACGCATGTTCCTGAGGTAGTCGGCTTCCTGGAGATACTTCTTGAAAATCAGATTGCCGAGCAGGGTCCCTTTCTTCACCGTCGCAGCAAATCCGTTGATTTCTGCAAGAAGCGCGGGAGCATCGCTTCGAATTGCAATTGCAATTTCACCATCCGTGCGTATCGCAGCCTTGGGGTGCAGCTTGAGACCCTCCAGAACTTCCAGCCACAGCTCCGCCTTGTGTTGGTCGACGATCGTCATCGGAACCGTTCCTGCGGCGACCATTTCCAGAATATCTTCATCTTCAAAACGGTCGTCCGCGAGCGCGATTTGCATGGTCTTTGTACCATCGCGGGCCCATTTCCGGTTCAGGGCTTCTAGACTTTGATAGTAGGAAGCCGACTTTCGGACATATATCTTGCGCCCGGAAAGATCTTTAGGTGCGGTTAGTTCTGGCTCGCTGTCGAGTGTTACCGGAACTTCGTGGACGTCTTTCAGAAGCGGTGTTGAAAAACTGACCAGTTTCCGGCGCTCCTCGGTAATCGTCAGGTTGCCGACTGCCATGTCGCCTCGGCCATCGGCAAGATTTGAGAAGAGTTTTTCGCGTGGCGTCGGGATCAACACGATTTCGAAGTCTGCAACTTTCTTGCCGTGCAATTCATCTAGGTGCTTCCCGAGTTCCGTCATCAGGTCAACGGAACTGCCCCTTTGAACACCCTTGTCGATGAAAAAACCCGTTTTCGAAAACGGAATGAGGACCCGAAGGTAGCCGCGTTCGAGAATTGCTTCGAAGTCGCCGTTGAACCGTTCGGTCAATGTTGCCTCGAGCGATTCAGCCAGTTGTGTGTCGTCAGCGAAAGCGCTTGCATTCACAAGGATGGCCGGCAATATGAACAGAAGTGCAAGTATATTCTGTGCGCCTGCCGCGATAGTTCTTGTAAAAATCATTGCCTGAAAACCCCGAAAACAAAAAATGCTTTGGGATGTTATGCGGGCTACCCGCTTTCTTTCAAGTGTGAATGTAGAGGGCTTTGTTTCCGTAGAGTTATTTTTTGAAAGTCAGGTCGACAGTGCCGATCGTAAACCCTGCCTTCATGACCCTGGCGGTGTTCCGCACCGTTCTCCGGTCAATTTGTGTCAGTGTGTCGTCGAATTTCAGAAGAAGCGGGCCATTTTCCGTTTCCAGTTCCGCGACATAGGAAAATCTTAGCGCGCCGTTCCCGTCGGTTCTCACATTTGACGGGGCAATCACGTCGGCGCGTTGACCGATGTAGCGTCCGTTGGCTACCTTTTGAAAGAACCAGGTCTTGGTATCTCTTTCGCCATCCTCGTAAACAAAGTCCTCGCGAAGACGAAGTGTGAACGTGCGCGCATTCCATGTGCCCTTGAGGTAAACAGTGAAGGGACGATAGACACCAGCGATCTTGCTTTCAAAAACGCCCTTTCCAACCGTCTTGCCGCGAAAGAATTCCTCGAGCACAAGCTGCCCCGCCAGAGCGGGTGATGCTGTCGATGCAAGCAGGAGAAGGGAACAAACGAGAGCATTTCGCAACGATGTCATCTAAGCAGGACCTTTGATCATTCGACCTGCGCAGAATACGTTGCTTTCCTTCGATCGGATTTATTCAGGTGTCGAATTTCTGATGCCAGGTGGGCACGGGATCGCCTTCAGCGGGGGAGGCGTTGTAGATCCCCCTGGCGATTGCACGCGCCAGACAGGATGCGGCAGCGGCACCGAGCCGGACCATGTCTTCCAATCCGCTCTCCAGCCCGCGTTGACCTGTGGAAAGCGCAAACACCAGATCACCATCCAGCGGAGTATGAGCAGGCCACAAAGCCCGGGCCAGTCCGTCATGAGCCATGACGGCAAGCCGTTTCGCTTCGCCCTTGGTCAGAACGGCATCGGTTGCGACTGCCGCTATCGTCGTGTTTGCACCCGCTTTCAGCGCATCCAGCTTGGTGCGCACCTCAACTGCGTCCTGCGGGAACGGGTTTGCAAGTCCGCGGCCGCCGAATTCTCCGCCGACTTCAAAGGGAGCGGCCCAGAAATGAGCACTGTCGCCTATTGTGGCGCGGCCGAGCGCGTTGACCGCCACGATCGCTCCGACAGTGACACCGTTGTCGAGAACCTGTGAGGCGGATCCCAAGCCGCCCTTGAGATTGGCAGTGGTTGCGCCAGTTCCCGCACCGATTGATCCGAGAGCGAAATCATATGACATTGCGTCGAGCGCGGAGCGACCCAGGTCGCGATAGGGCGCTGCCTGGCCCCAGCTCTTGTCGCCGCCATTCAGCAGGTCGAACAAGATGGCTGTCGGCACGATGGGCACACGGACCGGTCCAACGGCAAAACCGTATCCCAACTCCGCCAGTCGTCCCTGAACGCCGGCGCCTGCGTCAAGACCGAAGGCGGATCCGCCTGCCAATACGATGGCATCGATTTTCTCGACCGTCTGCTCGGGTTCGAGCAACGCGATTTCTCGCGTTCCAGGGGCTCCGCCATGAATGGCAACGGAGGCTACGGCTGGTTCCTCTGGTACGAGAACGGTCGCCCCGGACTTAAGCTCCGTGTCGGTCGCGTTGCCGACCTTCAGGCCTGGGACGTCAGTGATGAGATTGCGGGCACCTGGCATGAAGAATTGTTCCGGGAGTGAGAGGCAAGCGCAGTTTGGGCCGTCGCCGGTCAGGTGTCGAGGCTTTTGTAGCCGCGGCGAACATAAAGCAGCGATTTGCCCGGATCGGTCATGCGCAGGTCGACTACCGTACCGACAATGATCGAATGCGTTCCCATTTCGGAAACCGAGTAGATATCGCAATCGACACTGAGCCTTGCACTGTCCAGCGCCGGACAGCCGGTCGCCAGATTGGTCCATTCGCCCTTTACAAAGCGATCCGGTATCTCCAGATCGAACCGGCCGGCAAAGGTATCCGAGATTTCCTGATGATCGTGGGTCAGGGTGTTCAGGCAGAAACAGCGGTTCTTCAGAACGGCACTGTGCATCCGGGTCTGCCTGTTGAGGCAGATCAGAATGCTTGCCGGATCGTCACTTACCGAGCAGGCTGCGGAAACAGTTGCACCTTGCCGTCCGCCGGGGCCGTCCGTCGTTACCACGTGGACCGCGGCCGCGATGCGGCTCATGGCTTCCCGAAAGCTCGTTGTGTCGAGTGGCAGCCGGCTTGGTTCCGGGTCTTGCGTTGGCATAGGTTCTGCTCCCAAGGCAGGCTGCGGCTGAATCAGCTGGTTCTGAGTGTGTTGCCGGAGTTTAATCAGCCGGTCCTGCCGTGCCTAGGAAAAACCGGCGGATAGTTATGCGTGACACGTCTTTACCTTCACCTGACGTGTCTACCGTGGATTGAGATTTCCGACGTCCGGCGGTAGGGATGGATATGTGGTATTCAACGTCCTGGAGATCCGGATGACATTTCGTCAATTTGCGACCGGCGCACTTTTTCTTGCCGGTAGTGTTTATTCGGGCTCGGCATACCCTGATATCCCGATTGCAATTGCCGGTCCGATGGATGGACAATTCCGCGATCTTGGTGCGCAGATGCGGGCCGGCGCCGAACAGGCGGTGGCGGACATCAATGCCTCCGGCGGTGTCAATGGCGAACCGCTCGTCCTTGAAATCGCGGATGACGGCTGCGATGCCGACAAGGCTGTCGCAGTTGCCAATCAGCTCATCGGCAGGGGTGTCGTCTTCGTTGCCGGGCATTTCTGCTTCAATGCGTCCATCCCTGCCAGCGAAGTCTATGCGGATGCGGGGATCGTCCAGATTTCGCCAGCAACCACGTTGCCGAAGTTTACAGACGAACGTCCCGGACCAGGTGTTTTCCGACTGGCGCCGAGGGACGATCAGCAAGCAGACGTTGCCGGGCGTTTTCTTGTCGACAATTTTGGTGATGCCCGGATTGCTATCCTTCATGACAAGACTGCCTACGGCAAGGGACTGAGCGATGCGGTGAAAGCCACGATCAACAATCTCGGCAAATCCGAGAGCATTTCGCTCGGTTTCGATGCAGGGGAAGATGACTACCGTTATCTCGTTTCGCAACTTGGTCTGGAAAATGTCGGTGTGGTTTATCTCGGCGGCTACCATCCGGAAGCCGGGCTGATCAAGCTGGAGATGGTTCGGCAGGCACTGGATGCCGTGCTGGTGTCCGGAGATGCGCTAATGGCGGACGAATTTATCGCGGTTGCCGGTGCCGCTGGAAACGGTACCCTGCTGACCTATCCGGTTGACCCGCGCGATTTTCCCGGGACGACTGCCGTCGTTGCAACTCTTGAAGAGGCCGGCAAACCGGCGGACCGCTATGCGCTGACGACATATGCCGCTGTCCAGGCGTGGGCCCAGGCGGCAAACAGGGCAGGGGAAACGGGCATGGATGCGATCGCGGAAACACTTTCCAACGACGTTTTCGACACGATCCTCGGAGAGGTGCGATTTGACGAGAGAGGCGACAGCAACACACCTGGTTTTGTGATTTACGAATGGCGAGACGGCGCGCCCAGGGTACGGTGACACAAATCGGTCCTGCATTGAACACGTCGAACAAAGAGCGCGCAGCCCCGGGCTTGCGCGCTCTTTGTTCGGGAAGCGTGTGAAACTCGTCAGCCGCGGCGTCCCGTGCCCTTGATCTTCAGGTTCACCTTGTCGGCATAAATCGGCAAACCGGCTTCCATACCGTAAAAGCTGCGGAAAAAACCGCCGGAGACCTCGAAACCGACACGGCCGTTGCCTTTGGTTCCGGTGATCGTGACCTCAAGTTTGGTGCGTTTCGTCTTGCCTCGCAGGGACAGGACACCTTCCACTTCCGCCGAGTTTTTCCCGGTAATACGGATCCGGGTGCTCTGGAAACTGGCGACCGGATATTTTGCAACATTGAACATGGCCGAACTTTTCAGGAAGCCCGTCACCTTGTCGTTGTTGGTCTGAACGCTTGACAGGTCGATGGTGACATTGACACGGCTTTTTTCCGGCCTGTTCTGATCAAGGATCATCTTGCCGGACACTTTCTTGAAGGCGCCCTTCACTGAACGTCCACCAAGAACACGCACGGTAAACCCTGTGTCGATATTGGCCGGTGAGAGCGTGTAGGTTCCCGAAATCGGGCCCGCGCCGGCCGGTTGCATCGGAGCAACGAGCGCAACAACGAATGCGAGAACAGTCAAAATTCCGGGAAGACGGCCCGCAAGAATGGTGTTTGAGGAGCGAATGGACGACATTTCTTGGTTCCTTTCAAGGATCACAGGGCAATCTGGCGTTTGGAAGCTCCGACGTCGGGCTCTTCAAGTCCTTGCTTCCTCGGCCATTGACCTTGCGAATTTCGGCATTCCAGGCGCTGATGCCCAGTGACGTCCGTCACAAGCAATGCCCTGACCACCTTTCGTCTACGTTGCGTTCGAACACCTGGTTTGCGGATGTCGGGTGATTGAACGGCACGTGAACACGGAGTTCCGCGTTAACCCTTCGGTAAGAAAATAGCGGCTCCGCAGTTCTTTCAAGGGACCGAACGCGATAAATTCCCGGAAAACCCGGGAAGTGTCATGCGTCTATTCTCTTGTTGCCGGCTTGCAGTGTTGCTTGTGCTGTTGGTTTCGTTGAACGGCTTTCATCCGTCCGCGGCCGCCGCCGAACTTGTCGGATTTTCCGACAACAGGTTCAGGCCAGGCACGATCGTCATCAGAAATTCCGAAAAACGCCTCTACCTCGTGTTGCGTGGCAAGCGTGCAATCCGTTATCGGGTCGCTGTCGGCAAACCCCGCAAGGCATGGACAGGACAGGCGCTCATCACCGCGAAATACATCGAGCCGGACTGGTCGCCGTCCCCTGAAGTGCGCCGTGACTTTCCGCATCTGCCCGACGTGATCCGGGGCGGCGCACACAACAATCCGATGGGTGCTGCTGCGATGACCCTGTCAAACGGGAACTACGCCATTCATGGAACCAACAGACCCGGGTCGATAGGCCGGGCGGTTTCCTATGGCTGCATCCGCATGGCAAACAACGATATTGAGGACTTGTTTCAAAGAGTGGGCGTCAGAACACCGGTGGTCGCGCTGCCTTGAGCTTGACCAGGCTGTCGCAGGGACAGCTTGCCGCATTTAGTTTCGAAAGTTTGAAACTATCTTGAAGCTGGGCCCTTTCCGGCCCACAGAATGACCTCGCCGGTTTCAGTGCCCCAACGCGAAACCGGTGGGGTCTTTTGCCTTGAAAACCCCTCCGTTACATCTTGCGACAAACTCACCATCGATCCGGCACATCTCTGCGACAGTTGTGCGGTAAAGTTTCGCTGAATCCCAGTTTGGGTTTTTGAACTTGCGGAGCAGGGCAGTGATTTTCAAAACCGTACTGAATTCAAGGATTTTCCTTTGGACGCTGCTGGCGATCCCGTCCATTCCGATGATCCTGGCGCTTGCCAACGGGGCAGTTTCCGAGGACGGGCGCCCGGCGACCGAATTTCTATTGCATCCAACCGGCGAGTTCGCGGCGCGATTCATGATCATTTCGATGATCATTTCTCCGTTCCGTCTGATGTTTCCAAAAAACGGTTTCTGGTTCTGGATGGTTCGCCGCAGACGCTATTTCGGCGTCGGGGCTTTTGCCTATGCGGCCTTTCATACCGTTTTATATCTCATCGACATGGGATCATTGCAGGCCGTCCTTGGCGAATTCCTGGCGTTCGGCATCTGGACCGGCTGGCTGGCCTTTTTCATTTTTGTCCCAATGGCAGTGACATCAAACGACGCTTCCGTGCGCAGGCTTGGCCGGTTCTGGAAACCGTTGCAGCGCTTTGGTTACCTGGCTGCCATGGCGACGCTTCTTCACTGGATGTTCGTGCACAATGAATTCGGCCCGGCCCTTGTGCACTTCGTGCCGCTGGCGCTGCTGGAAACCTACCGGATCAGCCGGGTCTTCGGTTCGGGTTCAACTGCAGCCCCTGCCTGAGATGCATTTCCAATTTGAAAGGACGAAGTCATGAACCTCACGTTTCACACGGCCACTTCACTGCTGACCTGCATCTTCACATTTCCTGCGTGCGCAACCGGGATGTTCGAGTGCGAGGCGACGGAAAAGTCGGCCTGGCTCACGGAGACACAAGTCACCGAGAAACTGACGTCCGACGGCTGGCAGGTTCGCAGGATGAAAGAGGACGGCGGCTGCTGGGAAGTCTATGGAACCACTCCGGAAGGACAGCGGGTCGAGGTCTATGTGCATCCCGTGTCGGGTGAAGTCCTGCTGATCAACCAGCGCGGCACAATTCTCTATCGAAAAGAGAGCTGAAACCGGGTCAAAGCCACTTCTTCGGCTCCAATCTTGTTGAGATGTTCCGGTTGCCGGCGAGAGCCTCGGCGAGATCGGCAACCGCATCGAGGGAATGAGCTGCACGAAACTCGTCGACATGCGGCAGCATTGCCCGGATACCCTTGGCCTTGGCTTCAAAGCCCTCGAAACGAAGCAGGGGATTGAGCCAGACAAGGTGCCGGCATGACCTGTGCAGGCGGTCCATTTCCCGTTCCAGATCCTCATCCGTGTCCCGCTCGAGACCGTCGGTGATCAGCAGAACAGTAGGCTTGCCGGACAGAACCCTGCGCGACCAGTGTTTGTTGAAATCATGCAGCGCCGAAGCTATTCGGGTGCCGCCCGACCAGTCTTCCACGCCTTCAGAACATGCCTCCAGCGCTTCATCCGGGTCTTTCATGCGCAACTGCCGGGTGACATTGGTCAATCGCGTGCCAAACAGGAATGTATGTACATCGCGCCGTTCCGCGGTCATGCCATGCAAAAAGTGCAGAAGCAGGCGGGAATACTGGCTCATGGATCCGGAAATGTCGCAAAGCGCAACAAGCGGCGGGCGTTTTTCAGCCGGCTTGCGATGTTTGAGATCGATGATGGCACCACCCGCGCGCATGGAGGCTCGCAATGTTCGCCGGGGATCGATCCGTCCTTTCGGCGCAGAAGCAAGGCGCCGCAAGCGGATCTTGTCCATAGGCAAGGCCATTGAGCGCAGGGCGCGTTTTGCCGCTGCGACTTCCTCCGCCGTCATCTGGGCAAAGTCCTTGTTCTGCAACAATTCCTTGCCGGACACCGTGAATTTGGCATCGACCTCGACCTCGGGGACTGTTTCTTGCGCCACGCGATCCTTGGCAGCCTGAAAGGCCTGGGACACGCGGGTCTGGCCTGCTTTCGGTTTTTCCGGTGCGCCGCGTGGTGGTGCAACCGGAGAGAGGATGGCGAGCATCTTTTCGATCAGCCCGCGGCTTTGCCAATAAATCCGGAAAGCTTCGTCGAACAGGACGCGGTGCTCACGTTTGCGGACAAATACGGAATGCAGTGTCCAGTAAAGATCGTCACGGTTTTCAATGCCGGAGACCTCAACAGCACTGACCGCGTCCACGACCGACGCCGGACCAACCGGGACGCCGGCCTTGCGCAAGGTACGGGCGAAATAGACGATGTTGTCGGTTATGCGCGAACGCAGTTCAGCGGGAGCCTGCAAGTGAGCCTCCCCGTTGCCCCGGACCATTGCAAGGAGCCCAAACACCCGAGCCCCTCCGATATGGAACAGGAGGGCCTGACGGATGTCTGTTAGGAATTGCCGCCCCGTTGAAAGGGAACTCGGGGGAGGAGAGGATATGGTTCACAAAGGTCACAATCTCAGATCGCCGGCATTGATTGCACCTGAGGCACATCCTTGCGGATTTCATCGATCATGAGGCGGACCTTTGAACCTCGAACCCGCTCGATGTCATCCTGATACTTCAAAAGCACGCCGAGCGTATCGGATGCCATGTCCGGATCGAGCGCGATTTCATTGAGTTCGGAAAGGGCCGTCGCCCAGTCGAGCGTTTCGGCGACCCCCGGCTGCTTGAAGAGGTCTTCGTCCGCGCGCAGTTTCTGGACGAAAGCGACAACTTCATGCGCAAGACGCTCTGCCGCGCCCGGCACTTTTCTGCGGACGATCTCCAGTTCGCGTTCGGCGTCAGGATAATCGACCCAGTGGTAAAGGCAGCGGCGTTTGAGGGCATCATGAATTTCGCGCGTGCGGTTTGTCGTGATGATGACGATGGGCGGTTCGTCGGCTTTTACGGTGCCGAGTTCGGGGATCGAGACCTGACTGTCTGCAAGAACCTCCAGCAGGAAGGCTTCAAAGGCCTCGTCTGCGCGGTCGAGTTCATCAATCAGGAACACGGGTGCTCCGTTCAAGGAGGGCTCAAGTGCCTGGAGAACGGGCCGCTTGATGAGAAAGCGTTCGTCGAAGATTGATTTGGACAATTCCTGATGCTCGGTATCGCCAGCGGCTTCCGCGACACGGATTTCAACCATCTGTGCCGGGTAATTCCACTCGTAGACCGCAGACGCGATATCAAGGCCCTCGTAACACTGAAGGCGGATAAGGTCACGGCCGAGCGTGGTCGACAAAACCTTGGCGATTTCAGTCTTGCCGACACCGGCTTCGCCTTCGAGAAAAAGGGGGCGCTTCATCTTGAGGGCCAGGTGGAGGACAGTTGCAAGCGACCTGTCCGCGACATACCCCGCCTGATCCATGAGATGAAGCGTATCGTCGATGGATGCGGGAAGGGGAGTCTGGCTCATGGATCCTCCGGGGTGTTCTGATTTGTGGTCATTATATAGGAGCGACAACGAGAAGGTCAGCCCGGACCAAAGTAGACCAGACCCGGCACACCCGTGTTCCTCCTAATGGGCACACGCGTGCGAACCATCTATAAGGATTGAACGCGATTCAGGGGAGAGAAATCCGTGTCATACCGCAAGCTGTTTCTGGCAACCGCACTCGTCGTCGTGGTGAGCGGCGCTGCTCACGGCTCGGACGGGGCCTATCCTTCCGATCCTGTCAGCCTGGCAACGGGACTGGAACTTGCGGAAATTCACTGCGCGTCTTGTCACGCTGTCGCAATTGACGATACGAGTGCGCAAAATGGTGCCCCGGCTTTTCGTGACCTGTCAAAACGCTATCCGCTGGAAAGCCTCGAAGAACCCCTGGCGGAGGGTATCGTGACAGCTCACGACAACATGCCGGAATTCGCTTTCGCACCGGATGATATCGACGCATTCCTGGGGTACCTGACGTCAATCCAGGCCAGATAGATCCGAACAAAACGGTGGCGTAGACTTGTTAGCAGTATTGCACGAATGCTGCTAAAATGCTGTTTGTAAACAACTATTCGCAAAAAGTTGGTTTTGGTTAACTGAGTATCCGTGACACTCTTTCTTTGCAGCAAAGAAAGGATTGGCATGAAAACCAGCTCAGACTTTGAAAAACGCATTTTGGGATACGGGCTTCTTACAGCCGAGATTCTCTACAGAATGCCGGATCATCCGAAGTTCCTGCAAAGCTTTCTCTGGCAAACAGAGGACCTGGCGCCGCAGTTTCCCGAACTGACCAGGTTTCTGGATTTCTGGGAGAGGGAGATTGATGGGCGGATACATTCTGTTCGCGTCGCGCATCAGAATTTAATTGATCCCGTCGACTTCCGGTACGCAGAAGGTGAAATTCTGGTCCACTAGAAGGCGATGGATTTAGCGCGGTGTCAGGCCGAGGCCCTGGCCGCCGCGCATGATGTTTTTCGATTGAGAAGTGAAATCCGAACCTTCACTCTCATGCAGTACAAACCCGGGCAGGAGTTTCAGGGGAGCCTTGCTGGCGCGGATCGCACGGAGCACGATGCGTGTCGCCGGAGCGTCCGGACGCGGACGCAGCGGAATGACATCGATTGCGCCGAACCGGCCTTGAAGAACACTCAGAAGTTCATGAAGACCGTCCGCTCGAAAAATGACCGTAAGGCTTCCGCCTTCCCGGACGATGTCCGCCGCGGTCTTCACCCAGGGCTCAAGCCCGCGCTCGTCCAGCATGTGTGCGCCTGCTCGGCCCGATTTCGGTGACGCCCGGAACCTGTCGGCTTCGTAATAGGGGGGATTCATGATGGCGTGATCAGCCATCGATGGCAAAAGGCCGTTGGCGTGGCGAAGACTTCCCTTTGCAGTGAGATCAGCATGCAGCAAATCGATGCGATCCGCGAAATGGGTGTTTTCAGGGTCCTGAAGCGCTTTTTGAGCGAGAGATAAAACGGCCTCGTCGATCTCGACAAGAGTGACACTTATGTCCGGCAGGCGCGCAGCAGCACAAAATCCGGCAGTTCCGACACCAGAACCAAGATCGACAATTCGGCCCGTGGTTTCCACGGGCAAGGCAGCGGCCAGAAAAACAGCGTCCAATCCGGCGCGATGCCGGCCTTTTTTCGGCTGATAAACATAAACTCGTCCTCCAAGAAACGCATCATGCGTGACATCCCCGGAGGAGGGGTCCTGCACCTCCGTCATGTCAGGTATCGTCTCTTGCAGGTCGCAATTCGTGTTCCAGGCCAGCATCCCGAACAAGGTTGCGTGCCTTGTGGATCTGGTCCGCATCGACAAGAATCCGCCTTGGGATCATCGCCAGGGATCCTTCCATGATGCTCATATTGCCATCTGCGACAAAATGCTTGATGCCTGCCTCTTCGAGAATCGATTCCAGGAAGGAAATGAGGACCGGATCGTTTGTTCTGACAAGTTCTTCCATATGTTTTCCGGGCTTAGCGGCTAGAAGTGGGGCGCTTGCGATAAACGCCCTGCGGAACTGGTGTACAGCAAAAGCAGCTGTTTGTGGCATTTCAACAGTTTGTCATCGGACTGGCGTCTTGCCCCGGAAGCGTTCGCACCATATTGTCCGCACAAATATTCAGGGGAGTGCCATAAGTGGCCGTTGTCGCAACCTATTCTGACAGCCAGTCGCGCCGTCCAAACATACAATCGCTTGTGGACCTCGTGGCTCCGGGCATGGCCGATGTGAACGAGTTGATCCTCTCCAAGGCGGGCTCCAATGTTGAATTGATCCCGGAGATCGCCAAGCACCTGATCGCTTCTGGTGGCAAGCGGCTCCGCCCGATGCTGACGCTGGCCCTGGCCGATATCTTTGACTATCAGGGCAACGGCGATGTCACGCTGGCGGCGAGTGTCGAATTCATGCACACAGCGACATTGCTTCATGACGATGTCGTTGACGAGAGCGATATGCGCAGAGGCAAACTGGCGGCCCGCAAACTCTGGGGCAATCAGGCCAGCGTGCTGGTCGGCGACTATCTTCTCGGCCAGGCCTTCAAGATGATGGTCGATGTCGGCTCGCTTGAAGCGCTTCGGATCCTTTCAACTGCATCGGCGATCATTGCCGAAGGGGAAGTGCTCCAGCTCGGTGCGGCCAAGAACATTGCGACGACGGAAGCTGATTATCTGCGCGTCATTGAGGCCAAAACCGCCGCACTTTTCGCGGCGGCGGCAGAAGTCGGTCCGGTGATTGCGGGGCAGGATGACAGCATGAAACTGGCTGCACGTACCTATGGCATGGAGCTTGGATATGCTTTCCAGCTGGTGGACGACGCTCTTGATTATGGCGGATCCACGGCGGACCTTGGCAAGGATGTCGGCGATGATTTCCGTGAAGGCAAGATTACGCTTCCTGTCGTTCTGGCAGTCGCGCGCGGAACGGATGAAGACAGAGCTTTCTGGAAGCGCTGCCTGGAAGGCGACGACGTTGAAGACGGCGACCTGGAACAGGCAATCGATTTGCTGAAAAAACATGATGCCTTGAGTGACACGGTCGTCAGGGCACGCGACTATGGTGACAAGGCCTTGAAGGCACTCGAAGCATTGCCGCAGGGGCGTCACAACGAGGCACTGGCGGACGCCGTGGCGTTTTGTATCGCCCGCGTGAGCTAGAATACATCCTTATGAGTGTCGGATCGATTGACCGCGAAGATTTCGCCGATTGAAACAGCGAATGGTGATCCGCATTTCGGCTCACCGAGGGCGCCGGTCAACACAGGTAGCTGGTGAATTTCACCGGCGCCTCGGGAGCCTTGTAGCAGTTTCAGGCGACGTTCCATCCTACCTGGTGCATCGCATCGCGCTTGCGACGCGCCGAGCCGGGTCACAGCTTCCGACAACACATGGCCCCGATATTGCCGGGACGTGCACAAGATCCCAGTAAGACATGCGGCTGTCAAAGAGGCGGTACAATATCGCGCCCTGGCTTCTTGCTTGGCCGGGCATACGTGACCTCACGTCAAAGCGCCGGCTGCAATCCACCAATTCCCAAACGAGGCTCGAAGTGCGCGCTCAACCTCCAGTGCTTCTTCTTGTTCACAAAGGCCGAAACAGGTTGCGCCGGAACCTGACATGCGCGCCAGTTTGATGTGATCACTGCCTTCGAGGGCTGACAAGGTGCTGTCAATCTCGGGACAGAGGCTGATTGCCGGTTCCTGCAGGTCGTTGCGGCAGGTCGCCAGATAGCTGGCCAGATGATCCGGGCTTTCAAACACTTCAGGCATCAATGGCATTGCCGGATTGTCGCGCCTTGCCATTGATCTGAAAACGTCGGGTGTTGAGACTTCAACCTTTGGATTGACCAGTACAATGCCGCATTTGGGAAGTTGAGGCCCCTGCCGAATGACATCACCGATGCCAGTCATGATTTGCGGTTCCTGGTTCAAGCAGACTGGCACATCGGCCCCAAGCGAAAGGGCAAGTTCGTGCAAAGTGTCTTCGGCGAGATATTGGCCGGTAATGTCCTCCAGCAGCCGCAGCATCGTTGCGGCATTGCTTGATCCGCCCCCGATCCCCGAAGCAACAGGCAGTCGCTTGGTGAGATCAATGCGAAGTTTGGGCGCTGGAATCCCGCTGGATTTCGCAAACGCCGCGACGGCCTTCACGATCAGGTTTTCCTCCGCAGGACCGTCGAGATTTCTTGCAAACGGGCCGTTGATGATGAGCTCAAGTCTGTCGGCAGGTTCTGCGCACAGACGGTCGCCGATCTGCGGAAACGCGACTAGAGAATCGAGTAGATGATAGCCATCCGGACGTTGCCCGGTAACATGCAGCGTCAAGTTGACTTTCGCCCGCGCGAGTTCAACCCGGCGCTCCACCGATGTGTGTGTCACCTGCGTATTCCGTTCAGCCGCCGTTCTGGTCACTTTCGGCTTTTGCCGCATCCGTTCCGGGAACGTCAGTCATGCCATTGGCAATCTTGTCGAGGATCTTGGGAAGGTCCTTTTCCGCAGGACCGAGATCGCGGGCATGGTTCCATTGGAACCGGGCCTCGTTTCGACGGCCGACCATCCAGTACGCATCACCAAGATGGTCGTTGATGACAGGATCTGCCGGGCGGAGCTCGATGGCGCGCTCGAGTTCCTTGACAGCTTCCTCAAATCGGCCGAGCCGGTAGTAGACCCAACCCAGGCTATCGACGATATAGCCGTCGGTCGGGCGCATCTCCACGGCGGTCCGGATCATATCCAGCGCTTCATCCAGCTTCAGGCCCTGGTCGACAAGGGAATATCCGAGATAGTTCAGGACGAGTGGCTGGTTTTCGTTGAGTTCAAGAGCCTTGCGAAAATCTGCTTCTGCCTTGTCCCAGTCGCCGAGACGTTCACGGCTGATGCCGCGGAAGTAGAGCAGAAGCCAATGCTGGGCTTCAAACTCCGATATCGTATCGATGCCCTGGGAGTAGATGACTTCGGCTTCGTCATAGATTTCGTGCGAACGCAGAATATTGCCAAGCGCAACGACAGCCTCCAGATCTGACGGATCAATCTCGATCAGGGCCTCCAGGTGCTTCCTGGCTTCGTCGACTTGCTCCAGTGCGTTGTAGTTCAGACCGACCTGGATTTCCGCTTCGCGTTTCAGGACGCTATCGTCTGGGACCCGCATGAAGGCATCGATCGCGCGGGCAGGCTGGTCCATACGTTCAAAAACGCTTCCCAGTGCTATTGCGGCAAACTCTGCATTCGGGTCCAGATGCAATGCGAGTTGAAGATAGGACGTCGACAGCTCTTCTCCGCCATCACGCCCGATGACCGCGCCCAACCCGTAAAGGATTTCGGCCATGCCCTGGGCCGGGTCCGATACCATGGGCGGAATAATTTCACCGCTTTCCAGCACTTTTCTGGTCTGGGCGATTTTCGGATGACCCCTGAATTGCTGGTCGTATAGATCGAGTGCGGCGATGGCCTCTTTCTGTCGGCCGTTGGCGGCCAAGATGCGCGCGTAGGCGTCCACGACGCGGATCGCTGCCTGATCAAGTGCATAGGCACCCTCGATGGTTGCCAGCGCCTCCTGATTTCTGCCGGCTGCGAACTGCAGATGGGCCTTGTGGGTTGCCTTGAAAACGCCAAACCAGTCCGGGCCTTTCAGATCATCGATGATGGCCAGGGCTTCGTCGACTTTTCCGCTGCCATACAAAGACCAGGCCCGGGAAATCCCGATGGAAAGCTGCGCGAGCGGACCATTCCTGCCTCTTTCGAGCGCCTGATCCGCTTCGATGTAACTGCCGTCTGCAACGCGCTGACCACCGAGAGCAAGCTGCGCGAGAAAGTTTTCAAGACCCGCCTTTTCAAGCTCGGCGGCATAGTGAACGGCCTCTTCGACGTCACCATTGGCCAGCTTCAGCAGAAAGGTTCGCTCCAGAAGCATCGTGTTGGTCGGGTCGGCTGCGAGCGTTTCCTCGTAGAAAGCAGCGGCATGTCCATAGTCTTTCTGGAAACCTGCGAGCCGGCCTGAAAGATAACTGCCCGAAAGCGTATACGGCAAATTGGAGGGGGTTCCGAATGACTGCGTCTTCGAGTCGGTTTCAGCACCGGCCGCGAGAGGCGTCAGGGCGATGGCGCTTGCCAGCGCGAGGACCTTAAACCTGAAAATCTTGCGGTCCTTCAGGGAAGCGGCGCCAGCCAAATTTGTCATCATTCCTCGCACTTTTCGATCGATGGGCAGATTGGATCGTTGCTTATTACTCTTGAGAATGGCGTCTTTAAGGCTCTGCGGCAAGGCGACCCCGGAAACTTTCTGAGGGTTTAAATCCATTTGATTTTGCCCATCGTGGAAATTCTTGCGAGTTAAATCGAAACAAATCGGCAATCCGCCAAAAAGGGCTTGAAGACATTTCTTTGCCGTAGCAGTTATGTGCGGTGCAAAAATTGGCGGAACCGGAGCGTCTCCGGTGCCTTGCGAGGAGAATTTCAAATGGCCAAATGGGTCTACAGTTTCGGCAATGGTGTGGCAGAGGGTGCAGCGGAGATGCGCAACCTTCTCGGTGGGAAGGGCGCCAACCTTGCTGAAATGAGCAGCCTGGGCCTGCCGGTGCCTCCCGGTTTCACAATTACGACAGAAGTCTGCACCTGGTATTACGAACACGGGAAAACCTATCCGGAAGCTCTCCGCGCGCAGGTCGTCGAAGCGCTTGAAAAGATCGGTTCGAACACAGGACGCAAATTTGGAGATCCCGAGCGCCCGCTTCTTGTTTCCGTGCGGTCGGGAGCAAGGGTCTCGATGCCGGGCATGATGGACACGGTCCTTAATCTCGGGCTGAACGACCGGACTGTCGAGGCGATAGCCAGAGAAGCCGGCGATCGCAGGTTTGCCTATGACAGCTACCGCCGTTTCATTCAGATGTATTCGGATGTGGTTCTGGGGCTCGACCATCACGAGTTTGAGGAGATCCTTGAGGAATACAAGGAACGCAACGAACTTGCGCTTGACACCGAGATCGATGCCGACGCCTGGCTTGGGATCATTGAAAAGTTCAAGGCACTGGTTGAAGAAGAACTGGAAAAGCCGTTTCCGCAGGATCCGCAGGAGCAGCTTTGGGGCGCAATCGGCGCTGTCTTCAGCTCATGGATGGTGCCGCGAGCTGTAACCTACAGACGCCTTCACGACATTCCGGGCAACTGGGGCACTGCGGTCAACGTTCAGGCCATGGTGTTTGGCAACATGGGTGAAAGTTCGGCGACGGGCGTCGCATTCACGCGCAATCCGTCAACCGGTGAAAACGCTCTTTACGGCGAATTCCTGGTCAATGCGCAAGGGGAAGATGTGGTTGCCGGTATCCGCACACCGCAGGACATCACCGAAAAGGCGCGCATCGAGGCGGGGTCCTCCAGTCCTTCGCTCGAAGCGCTGATGCCGGCGGCCTTCGCGGAATTCAAAACCTACTGCTCAAAGCTCGAAGCACACTACAAGGACATGCAGGATCTGGAATTCACCATCGAAAAGGGAAAGCTCTGGATGCTGCAGACACGTGCGGGAAAGCGCACGGCCAAGGCAGCACTCAGGATTGCCGTGGATCTGGTGGAAGAAGGTGTTCTGGGTGAAGAAGAGGCAATAGGCCGGGTCGAACCCGGCGCACTTGACCAGCTTTTGCACCCGACGATCGATCCCGATGCCGAGCGTGACGTGATCACGACCGGACTGCCGGCGTCTCCCGGTGCGGCTTCCGGTGCGATCGTGTTTACGTCCGATGAAGCGGAAAAAGCAAAGGCGGAAGGGCGCAAGACGATCCTGGTCAGGGTCGAAACCAGTCCGGAAGACATTCACGGCATGCATGCGGCCGAAGGCATCCTGACAAGCCGCGGCGGCATGACCAGTCATGCGGCGGTGGTTGCGCGCGGAATGGGGAAGCCCTGCGTGGCAGGCGCGGGAATGTTGCGGGTCGACTACCGCAATGGTGTGATTAACGCTGCCGGGCGGCAGTTGAAGGAAGGCGACGTGATTACCGTGGACGGGGCGACCGGTCAGGTCCTGTCCGGTGAAGTGAGCATGCTGCAACCGACGCTTTCGGGCGATTTCGGCACGCTGATGGGATGGGCGGACAATGTCCGGCGGATGAAAGTCAGGACCAACGCCGAGACCCCGCAGGACGCCAAGGTTGCGCGTGAATTCGGCGCCGAGGGGATCGGGCTCTGCCGCACGGAACACATGTTTTTTGAAGGCGAGCGGATAATTGCAGTCCGTGAGATGATCCTTGCCGAGTCAGAGGAGGGCCGCAGGGCAGCGCTTGCGAAACTGCTGCCGATGCAGCGCCAGGATTTCACGGACCTCTTTGAAATCATGCATGGTCTGCCGGTCACCATCCGCTTGCTGGATCCACCTTTGCACGAGTTCCTGCCGAAGTCGGAAGAAGAACTCGGTGACGTCGCCAACGCGATGGGCGCCGATCCGGAACGGCTGCGTGACAGGGCGCTAGCGCTTGAGGAATTCAATCCGATGCTTGGACATCGCGGCTGCCGTCTCCTGGTTTCCTATCCGGAAATTGCGGAAATGCAGGCCCGGGCCATCTTCGAAGCAGCGGTCGAGGCCGCCAAGACAACCGGAGCGCCTGTCGTTCCGGAAATCATGGTGCCGCTGGTCGGTCTCAAGGGAGAGCTTGATCACGTCCGCAAAAGCATCGAGGCGATGGCAGAGGCGGTCGCCGAGGAAACCGGCAGGGAGCTCACCTATCAGATCGGCACCATGGTCGAACTGCCGCGTGCCGCGCTCAAAGCCGCTGAGATTGCGGAATCGGCGGAATTCTTCTCCTTTGGCACGAACGACCTGACCCAAACCACATTTGGTATCTCGCGCGATGATGCCGCCTCGTTTCTGGGTACCTATCAAACCCGGGGCATACTGGAGCAGGACCCGTTCGTGTCCCTGGACCCGGACGGGGTCGGTGAGTTGATCAAGATCGGTGTGGAACGTGGGCGCTCGACGCGCGCGGATATCAAACTCGGCATTTGTGGAGAACACGGCGGGGATCCGGCGTCGATTTCATTCTGCGAGAGTGTTGGACTGGATTATGTGTCCTGTTCACCTTTCCGGGTTCCGATCGCACGTCTCGCAGCGGCCCAGTCAGCCTTGAAACACAGGCGGGACGGCTGATCACCTTGCGCAGCACCGAAATCTCGGCCAGGGGAACATGGTGAGTGAGTTTCCGACGCTGGAGGAATTGGGCACGGGAGGGAAACGCCTCCTGTCCCGGGTCCTCACACGGCTGGAAACACATGCCCGGGATGCGGAAACTGCCGAATTTCTTGACCGGGTCTGCACTGCCAAGGGCGGTTGCGTTCTCGGACTGACGGGCCCCCCTGGTGTTGGCAAATCGAGCCTGACCGATGCACTTATCAAGACCTGTCGGGCCGAGGAAAAACGGGTGGCGGTTCTTGCCGTCGATCCATCCTCGTCGGTTACCGGAGGGGCGCTCCTGGGGGATCGTACGCGTCTCAAGACAGATCCCACCGACGAGGCGGTTTTTGTCCGTTCCATGGCCGCGCGAAACCGCCTCGGGGGTCTTTCCGATCACTCCGTGGCCGCTATTGCCGTTCTCAGGGCAGTCTATGATCAGGTGATTGTCGAAACGGTCGGCATCGGCCAATCGGAGGGCGACCTGAGGCAAGTGGCGGACACGGTTGTGTTGTGCATCCAGCCAGGATCGGGGGACAGCCTGCAATTCATGAAGGCCGGAATAATGGAACTGCCCGATGTGGTGGCCGTTACAAAGGCAGACATGGGTGCGCTTGCGCGGCGGGCAGCCTCTGACGTTTCCGGCGCCCTGTCTCTAGGGGCGGTATCCCGGTCATCCTGGAATGTTCCCGTTGTGGAGGTTTCATCGCAGACGGGCAGCGGCGTGGCGGACCTTGTGGCGAGCGCGGACGCGCATTTCGACACTCTCGTCGAAAAGGGTCTCGATGAGACCCGTCAAAAGCAACATGTCTCCTGGTTCAAGGACATGGTGCGCACCGAATTCGGGTTGGCAGGACTGGATATGGCAGAACGCAAGGGCGGAGAGGACTGGTTGTTGCTCGCCCGGCGCCGGCCGTTTTCGAGTTTCCATTCCTTTGCTTCCCTGATCCGGCAACGCCTTTTCTGAGATGCACTCAAATCAACCTTTGGCGCTTTGAGCCTGGAGTTCGAACCCGTCGGGCAACTCACCTGCGGCAATGGCTTGAAAGTTCTCCAGGAACTGGCTCAGTGCCGTGCTGGTGAGCGGCCTTGAGATGAAATAGCCCTGCATGCGATGACAGTCATGCGCCTGAAGGAAGCGGATCTGGTCGATGGTTTCGATGCCTTCCGCGACAATCGTCATGCCGAGCGCCTTGCCGAGCTGGATAATGGAAACCAGGATGGCTTCCGCTTCCGGGTTGCCGTTCATGTCAGAGACAAAGTCCCGGTCGATCTTCAGCGTATCGAACGGAAAGCGGCGCAGATAGCTCAGGCTGGAGTAACCCGAACCGAAGTCGTCCAGCGCGACTTTGACACCAAGGCCTTTCAGCCTCCTCAGGGCATTCAAAACCGTGTCATCCCGTCCGGCAAAGACGCTTTCGGTAACTTCGATTTCCAGCCTTTCGGGCGGCAGGTTGTTTGCTGCCAGAATAGCCATGACCTTTTCGACAAACCGAGGATGCTTGAACTGGTTGGGCGACACGTTGACAGAGACGACGACACCCGGCCAGTCGTGCGCGCGTGCACAGGCCTTGTTCAAAACCCAGATGCCGAGATCGTTTATCAGTCCGGTTTCCTCGGCCACCGGAATGAACTGGGACGGGGGCACCACCGTGCCGTCGTCCTTGGTCCATCTGGCAAGAGCTTCGACAGAGACGATTTTCTTTGCGTCGGTGTCCGACAGGGGTTGATAGGCCAGATCCAGTTCATCGTTTCGCAGAGCCAACCTGAGTTCCCGGGACATCTTGTCCTTCGACTGAACATGCTGCTCCATCGTCGGTTCGAAGAACGAACGCCTGTTACGACCGTTGGCCTTGGCGTCATAGAGCGCGATATCGGCCTTGCGCAGCAATTCGTCCGGGTTCTTGCCGTCCTTGGGGCCAATAGCTGCACCCATCGACAGGCTTGCAAACAGTTCGCGCCGGCCGATCATGACAGGGCGCGATATCTCGTCCTGTACCTGATCGAGGATGTATTCCAGCCATTCGTCATTGTCGCAGTCGCTGATCACCATCGCGAATTCGTCACCGCTGATGCGGGCAACGATACCGTTGTCCGGAAGCACGTGTTTCAGGCGATTGGCGACGGCAACAATGACCTTGTCCCCGGCAGAATGTCCTAGCGTGTCATTGATGTCCTTGAAGTGATCCAGATCCATGTAAACGACAGCAGTGCTGGTGCCCTTTTGCGCACTTTCTTCCAGGACCCTGGTGAGCATTGCCTGAAAACTTGATCTGTTCGGAAGGCCGGAAAGGGCATCATGCTGTGCAGAGTGGACCGCCTTGGCTTCGCTTCTTGCAAGTCGTCTGGTCATTTGCCGCGTAAAGACCGTCACCGCGATGACGACGGCCGCGATAATCATTGCGGCGACCGCCAGAAAGGGATTGATCCGCTGAAGCATCTGTGTACCCGGCTGGCTGGCCTGCCAGGCAATGACGCCAATGTTGTTCCCCCTTGGGGATTTGAGCTGATAGGCTCCAACCCCATCCCGTTCAACCTGATCCGGCGCCAGAACAAATCCCGCAAGACGCGACATGCTGGAGATATTGTTCAGTTTCTGGCCGCGCAAGGGTATCAGGCTGACGAGCACTGCCGGGGGTTTGCGTGAGGCGAAAACCGACTGGATTTGCGGGACGACAGCTGCTGCGGTAAAAAGGTGAGGCTCGCCGTAGAGCGAAACCTTGCCTGTTTCCGCTATGGACAGATGCGTTTCACCCCCCTTTGGCATGAAGCTGAACAGACCGGATGGTGTCTTCTGGAATGAGTTTATGTATTGGGCGCGAACTTTCGCGATCGCAGGCTGCAACTCGTCAACAAGTGCCGGGTTCAACCACTCGGTGTTATCATCATGTGCAAAGACGGAAGCGACTTCAAAGTCGGAACCGAAGAGAACAGACCGGTTGAAACCATGGTTCCGGGACAGCCAGTTCATCATGTTGTTGCGGATCCAGACCCGGTTGGCCGCCGGATCGTCCACAGCGCGATAAGCTTCATCCCAGATAACAACGCCGGTTTGCTGCTTTGCAATGTAGTTTCTGGTGAGTTGCAACGCGCCAGCAACGAGCTTGTGCTGAGAGTCTTCAGCAGTTTCATCGGACAAATGCGCAGACCAGTTCAATAGTGCGAAAATACCGAGGACAGATGTCAACACGACAATCAGCATCGGAAAAATGATCGCACTGGCGATTTGACCGCCTGAGTTTTTGATCGATCTGTTCATGTAAAGGCCCAGTTCATGCGGGCGAGTATTGTCGATGCGAGTTAATGAATGCTTCCAGTATCTTAGTAAAATAATGGGAAAATTGAATCTATCTGGTTCTCCTTGGCCGTGAGCAAGGAAACGGGCCGGGTTTTGTGCAGGGTTTTCTGGAAAAAAATTGAGTTTTTGGTTTCAAATCAGTTGAAGGCCGCGCAGACTGACGTTGCTTCTAAGGCCGATAATCACATGATCATGAACTTCTATTCCCAGCGGGGCCGCGACGTCGATGATTTTTTTGGTCATCTGAATATCCGCCCGCGAGGGTGTCGGATCGCCCGAAGGATGGTTGTGCACGAGGATCAGAGCCGTTGCTGAATGTTCAAGCGCCCTTCGTATCACTTCGCGCGGATAGACGGGTGTGTGATCCACAGTGCCGGTTTGCTGAATCTCGTCCGCGATAAGACCGTTTTTCCGGTCCAGAAACAGAATGCGAAACTGCTCCACAGTGCACAGTTCCATCGATGCCTGCAGATAATTGATGACCTTTGACCAGGAATCGAGCAGCTGCCGCTCATTCAACTCGGCACGGTGGTAGCGCGCGATGGCAGCATGAACGGCCTTCAAGGCGTCGACACTGACATCCGACAGGCCGTCAATTTCCTTCAAGCGCGCGCGAGGGGCTGCCAATGCGGCCGAAAAGGAACCGAAGCGGTGGAGCAGGGCTTTTGCAATCGGCTTCGTGTCGCGGCGGGGAAGGGCGGAAAACAACAGAAATTCCAGCAGTTCGTAGTCGGCCAGACCCTCCTCACCAGACTTGCGAAACCTTTCCCTAAGCCGTTGGCGATGCCCCTTGTTGTCCGCGGCGGCAGACACTTTTTCCGCAGGGGGCGAGTCCGGGTCCTTCATCTGTTAGATCGGGCTCTGGTCGCCCGATCGTCCGGGTTTGTGAAGACCGTTCGGAGAGGTGGTGAATATCTGGCACCCATCCGGCGTGATCCCGATGGAATGCTCGAACTGCGCGGAAAGAGACCTGTCTCTCGTCACCGCTGTCCACCCGTCGCCGAGTACTTTCACGTGCGGGCGGCCCAGGTTGACCATCGGTTCGATCGTGAAAATCATGCCCGGTTTCAACTCCACACCTTCGCCGGGGCGTCCGTAATGGAGAATGTTCGGTGTGTCGTGGAACAGAAGGCCAAGACCATGTCCGCAGAAGTCGCGCACGACCGAGCAGCGCTGCGCTTCGACATATGTCTGGATAGCCGCGCCAATGTCACCGGTGGTGTTGCCCGGTTTCGCAGCCTCGATTCCGCGCATCAACGACTCGTAGGTGACATCAATCAGGCGTTCCGAGGCCCGCTTAAGCTGGCCGACCGGGTACATGCGGCTGGAATCGCCGTGCCAACCATCGAGAATGAAAGTCACATCGATATTCACGATGTCGCCTTCACGCAGTGCCTTGTTGTTCGGAATGCCGTGGCAAACGACGTGATTTATCGATGTGCAGCAGGACTTGGTATAGCCGCGATAATTCAGGGTCGCCGGCAGGGCGTCATGATCCAGGCCGTACTGATACACGAAATCGTCGATTTCCTGCGTTGTCGTTCCCGGCCTGACGATGCCTGCCAGTTCGTCAAGACAGGTCGCCGTCAATTGTCCTGCGCGCATCATGCCTTCAAAATCTTCCGGTCCGTACAACCGGACCTGACCGGTGTTTTTCAGCGGGGCTTCTGCGGCGTCGATATAGCTGACCATGGAAAATGTATCTCGTTGCGTGGGCGGTACCGCACATAATACGGGTTTCAAACGGGACGGAACACCCTGTTAATCTGTCTCATTGAATTGTTCACATACCTTCCGGCAGCGTCAATTTCCAGCTTCGGTTTCAGCAAAAACAAGGCCGCCGTGAAAACTTGTTGCAAGATTATCCAAAAGCGCATGGTTCGACTTGCGAAAGTTTTTCAGGCCGGATAGGTGAAAAGAACAAGCGGGCGTGGTGGAACTGGTAGACACAAGGGACTTAAAATCCCTCGGCCCTAGGCTGTACGGGTTCGAGTCCCGTCGCCCGCACCAAAGTCTCTTCACTTAGCCGAAAAGAACCAGGTTTGCCGAGCCTCTCAAATGGTTCGGATGACTTCTGGATTTCAATGTGTAATTGGAATATTTGCAGACTTGGCAATTAATCGATAGTGCTGCGCAAATGAACAATCGTCCCGCAAATACTGATACAATTGTGTCTCTTGAGGACGTTTCAAAAACGTTTTCGAACGGCACCGTTGCCTTGAACGGGTTGGATCTCGATGTCCAGGCCGGAGAATTTCTTTCCGTGCTGGGGCCGTCCGGATGCGGGAAATCGACCGCGCTGCGCATCATCGCCGGGCTGGCCGAACCGTCGTCGGGGTCGGTGAGATGGCCGCAGGAGCAGACGAACCAGCGGGAACACGAATTGAGCTTCGTTTTTCAGGAACCGACGCTCATGCCCTGGGCGACGGTTTTCGAGAATGTCTGGCTTCCGTTGCGCCTCGCTCGTGTTTCAAGGGCATCCGCACGCGACCGCGTCCTGGAAGCGCTGGAGATGGTCGGTCTCGGCCAGTCTGCCGACGGTTATCCGCGCGAGTTGTCCGGTGGCATGAAAATGCGGGTGTCGATAGCACGGGCACTGGTCACCAGACCAAACGTTCTCCTGATGGACGAGCCTTTTGCGGCTCTCGACGAGATAACACGTTTCAAACTGAACAATGACTTGTTGAGGATCTGGAAGGCTTTTGGTCTGACAGTCGTGTTTGTCACGCACTCCGTGTTTGAATCGGTGTTTCTTTCCGAGCGGGTTGCCGTGATGCAGTCCCGGCCCGGATGCGTTACCGACCAGATCGAAATAGACCCTTCCATTGTACGCGATGAAGTCTTCCGGACGTCTGCTCATTATGCAGGACTATGCAGGCGGGTGTCGGCGGCACTTCATGTAGCGATGGAAACGGAAACGGCAGCAGCCGATCTTGTTTGAGAGCGCTGGCGGGACTGGTGATGCAAGACCGGTGCACCGGCAATCCGACTTCGTTTGTCAGCTGATCCAGGCGAAAATTCAGTGAGCTGGCTATGTGAAATTGCCTCTTTTCGGCCATAAACCGACTTTGCGATCTTCATTCGACACGATTGATTTCCACAAGTCTCGCCTTAACGAATGCATTGTTGTGCCGTTGCATTGGGATACGGATCGCGAGAATTTTGTTAAAATCAACGTGTTTTCCCGAAGAGTTTCAGTAATAATCTTAAGAAAATGCCACTTTGCAAATTGATTTTCGCCTGACCTAAATTTTCGGGTCCAAGTTTCCAGAACATGAAAAGGAAAATGCAGCTAATGGGCCGGATTCCCATTTTGCGGCAAATCGAACCTCGCTGTTTTGAATTCAACCGCTTCATTTGTTCTGTCTGTTTGATAATTCAGCGGGTTTGCCATGAATTTTCGAGAATACCATTGCGGACAGTAGCCTAATGATTGCGATTGAATACTGCCCCGCTTTCCTGCAGTTGTGCTGAAGCGGCAATCAATCAGACGGTTTCATGTAAATCGTAAAACTCCCTGAATAAAAATCGAAAATTTGAAATTCGATTCAATAATACTTCTGATGAGAATCTCCAAAATTTGATAAATTAACAATTTTCACTGAAGAATTATCGTCTCAAAAGTGCTTTTTACGATTTTATTTCTGTTCGAGTTCGATCGCCTCTGATTGCAAACCTGCGATTTCGTTCAATTTCAAACGTACACGTTTACCTTTTCTAAAGTTAATGTACTCGTGACTTTCATGATTGGTGAAAAAATTGTAAATGTTGTAGCGCCGATTTTATAAAAACTGACCATAAAAGTGCAGAGTGTTTGGCCATGAACGAATTTGTCCGGATAGCGCAAGCGAACATTTCCACCGGGACAGGGAACAGTGCAGCAGCGGATGGTGCATCAGAATCACTTGTCGTGGATCGTCCGGCGGCACAAAGCAGCGTGGTCGCGCTGAGAAACTCAGGTCAGCTCGTCGACTTTCGGCAGATCCTTGACGAGGACATTTCCTTTTTCCGCATCGACGGTGACCTGCAGATGATCTTTGCCGACGGCGGTATGGTCATCATCCAGGATTTCTTCGAAGGGGACAGTGGTGCCGAGGCGGTCATCGTTGGCGACAACGAATTGCTGTCAATCGACGGTTTCGTGTCACTCGCCAATCTGCAACTCGCCGAAGAGATACAGACTGCGGCCGGTGAAACCAGCAATCTTGCAACAGCACTTGGAAGTTCGCAGAGCTCGGGTCAGAATTTCGAACCAACGGAATTCGGCGATCTTGGAAACGGACTCGGATTTGGCGATCTGCTGCGAGGCGAATTGCCGGGTGAAAGAGCATTTCTTGTCGACGATTTCTCGGAGTCCGCTGACAATACGGGACCGGATATCGGTACACCGGTCGACAGCACGCTTGATGAGGAAAACCTGGAAGAGGGTACTGGTCCCGACGGTCCGGTTTCGGTCACTGCAAGCCTGGATGTCGACTTCGGCGAAAACCCCGGCGGTACGCCGCGACTTGAGTTCGACGGTCTGCCCGGCGGGTTGACCTCCGACGGTGTGCCTCTGGTATTGAGCGTTGTCACCAACCCCGGCGGCGGCCAGACCCTGACCGCCGTCAAGGCCGGCACGGGTGAGGCCGTATTTACTGTCACGCTTGACGTGGTGAGTTCCGGCGGATCACCCGGCGGTCAGTATACATTCGACCTGTTCGGAAACCTGGATCACATTGGTGACGGTCAGGACACCAGCATTCCTTTGGTCTTCGGCTTCAGCGCATACGATTCAGACGGTGATGCGGACAGTGACACTTTCACGGTCAACATCATCGACGACGAGCCCGAAACCGGAGAATCGGAGCAACTTACGCTTGGGGAAGAAAACCTGGACGACGGAACCGATCCCGACGCATCTTCTTTGACTAAGGCCGGTGAACTGAACATTGCCTGGGGTGCTGACAACGCCGATGATGCCGTTGACGCCGCGTTGCAGGACGCGCCAGGTGGCACTGCCAACCGCTCAGTCGTATTTGCAGCCATCTCGGATCAGCCGACGATAGCAACCAGTTCTGACGGTGTTGCGCTTCAATATGAACTTTCGGAAAATGACACGGTCCTGACAGCCTACAAGGGAGACGACCGTGGAGACGCGGACAAGGTCTTCGTCGTCACGCTTTTTGATGATGGAACGGGCTCCTACACGTTTGAACTCCTCGGCAACATCGATCATGTCGATTCAGCGAGCGGTCTAGCGACCGAGAGCCGGAACCTCGACTTTACCTTTGTTGCAAATGACGGTGACGGCGACGCGGTTACGGGCGGTCTTCGGGTAACAATCGAGGATGACGAACCGCAGGCCGGCGAGCCTGTGCAGCGTACATTGCAGGAACACGACCTTGCAACCGGCACTGACCCGGATTCGTCTGCGCTGGTCAAGACTGGTGATCTGGACATCACCTGGGGTGCGGACGACGCCGACGCAGCAGATGACGGAGCGATGCAGGACACTCCGGGCGGAGCGGGCAACCGTTCCATCGTCTTTGCAGCTATCGCCGATCAGCCGACCCAGGCAACGACGTCGGATGGCCTTGCGCTGGAGTATGTTCTTTCTGAAAACGGTACGGTTCTGACCGCATACAAGGGTGATGATCGCGGAGACGAGAGCAAGGTTTTTGTCGTGTCCCTTTCCGACGACGGCTCGGGCTCCTACACGTTCGAATTGCTCGGCAACCTTGATCACAATCCCCCGGGGTCGACCGGCAAGATGGTGTCATGGAACCTAGATTTCGGATTTGTTGCGCGTGACGGAGATGGTGACGCGGTGGCGAGTGAATTCCGCGTCACGATTGTCGATGACGAACCGGAAGCAGGTATTGCCGAGAACGTGACGCTGCAGGAACACGATCTGGCAAGCGGCACTGATCCGGACGCGACAGCGTTGACGCAAACCGGCAACCTGAATTTCACCTTTGGTGCCGATGACGGCGATACGGCGGATACAGGCGGACTTCAGGACACACCGGGTGGCACCGGCAACCGTTCGGTCGTGTTCGCCGCCATCGCAGACCAGCCAACCCAACTCACGACGTCGGATGGCATCGAGCTTGACTATGTCCTGAATTCAGATGGCACGGTTCTGACTGCCTACAAGGGTGATGGTCGAACCGACGCTGACAAGGTTTTCGTCGTATCCCTTTCCGACGACGGGTCGGGATCCTATACATTCGAACTGCTCGGCAATATCGATCACGATCTTCCCGGCTCAGGCGCAATGTCGGAGTCCTGGGATCTCGACTTTGCTGTCATAGCAAGTGACAGCGACGGCGACACGGTTGAAGGTGATTTCCGCGTTTCGGTCGTTGACGATGCACCGCTTTCCAGTGAACCGGTTGCAAGCGCCGTCGAGGAAGAAGATCTTCCCGGGGGTAATGACGACCGGGATCCCTTTGATATTGACGGCTTGCCGGCTGATCTCGGTACTCCGTTGACTGAACAGGCCACTGCGTCGTTGAACATTACCTGGGGCGCGGACGATACCGACAGCGCTGACACTGAAGTCGATGGCCTGCCGGTGCAGGACACGGCCACTGCCGGTGGCCAGAGATCTGTCGTTTTTTCAGATGCTGCCGACGGCGAGATCGTTGACATTGCCAGTGTAATTGCGGTTGAAGACGGCGAGGGGGCTGCAATAGATCCTGCGACGCTCACGTCGCGCGGTGATGCGTTGAGCTATGTCCTGTCCAACGACGGTACGCTTCTGACCGCTTACGCCAACTATGGCGACACTGAAGAGCGAAGCGTTTTCCGCGTGGCGCTTTCCGACGATGCAGAAGGCTCTTACCAGTTCATTCTGGACGACACTCTTGATCATCCATTGAAGGGTACGTCTTCGGTTGAGGAAGATGTCCTGTCATTGTCCTTTGATTTCATTGCGCGTGACAGCGACGGTGACACATCGACCGACGCGTTCACCGTCCAGGTTATTGACGACAGCCCGTCAATTGCCTCGGCCAACATCCACGACATTGGCGTCGTTGGACCGGTGACATACGATTCAGGTATAATCAATCTTGCGATTCCCGATGACGGCAATCTCGGTGAAGTTCTTTCGTCGACGATTGAAGTTCCCGAAGGCGGCACGATCCGAGACCTGAATCTCTCCCTGGTTCTGGATCATGACTGGATGCGGGATCTCAAGATCACGCTGATCGCCCCCAATGGCACTCTGGTCCGCCTCGTGGAAGTCAGCGGTGCCGACGGAGCGGTCGACGGTACGGTCACGCTGGATGACGAAGCTGCCAACAGTCTGGCAGTTGCAACACCCCCGTTTGCCGGAAGCTGGCGTCCCACGGTTTCAGATCTGGATTTGCTGGACGGACTGAACCAGGAGGGAACTTGGACGCTTCAAATTGATGATGTCTTCGTAAAGGACACAGGTTCGCTTGTGTCCTGGAGCCTCACCATCGAGACAGGCGGTGTCGCAGCCCTCGTGGACGAGGACGACTTGCCGGCCGGCAACATGGACAGCCAGCCCGGCGATGCAGCCACTGTGACGAACGACAGTCTCGATACGGATGGTGACGCGACGACCGTTTACGGCGAACTGGCGATATTCTGGGGGGCCGACAATGAGAACTCCGTTCCTGATGGTGGAACTTCAGCCGGAAACGGCGATCGCGCAGTAACCTTTGTCGAAGGCGACGGTGGCTCAGTCGACGAGCTTGTTGCGCTCGGCCTGACATCCAACGGCGGGGCACTCAGCTACACGCTGAACGCCTCTCTCGACATCTTGACGGCGACCGCCGGTGGGCGCGTCATTTTCACGGTCGAATTGTTCGACACCGAAAGTGGCTCATTCAAGTTCGATCTGGAGGATTCTCTCGACCACCTTGAAGGTGCCGACGAAAACGACCTGATTCTCGATTTTCTCTACGTTGCAACGGACAGCGACGGCGATACGTCGACTTCGACATTTTCTGTCGGTGTTGACGACGACACGCCGGTTGTCGGCGATGGGGTTGAAAGAGCCACGCTAGACGAAGACGACATTGTCAGCTTCTTTTCGATTGGTTCGGAGCCCAGCGACGGAAACGCCGACGGATCCACAACGGGCTTTGCCGATATTGTTGGTCCTGCATTTGCCGAGGGGTCCCTTGCGGCCCTGGTCGACTTCGGTGCAGACGGTCGTGGAGATACTGGCGGATTTTCTTTCTCCCCAACCGCTGCAGCGGACATGGAAGCGCTGGGCCTTCAGTCTCGCGGAGAAGTGCTTTCCTTCGCTGTCACTGAAATCGCGGGATCCTCGTTTCTCTTCGGTTATGTCGATGAGGGCGACGGAAGTTTCGATCTGTTTGTCGACCGTCCGGTCATCAGTCTTCAGCTGGAGACGGATGGCGACTACGCAGTCCGGCTTCACGATCAGCTTGATCATGTCTCCGGGAACGGACAAAACTCGGTACTTGATACCGTTTCGGGATCGCTGAGCGAGATAGATTTCGGTGCGGTTATCGAAGTCACGGATGCTGATGGCGATGGTAGGGGCCTTACCGGCAAACTCCTTGCCGATGTAACGGACGACGTTCCGGTTCCGGAAATTGCCGTCGTCGACTACGTACGGATTGACGAAACCTACGGGCTTCACAGCGACAATGTCTTCGATCCATCGACAGGAGAGTTCGATCCGGAGATCGTTGATCTGTTTTCCGGCGTAACGTCGACAGGTAGCGACGCAGACCTGCCGGGCCCGATCTATGCCAGCTTTGGTGTCGTCGGCTTCGACGCTGGGGGCGGCGCGGATGATGATCCGAGCGTCGAGCTTTCCCTGCGCATCGACGATCCGGCATCCGGGATCACGACGACGGACGGCAAGGCGATCACGCTTTCCATGGAAGGCGACCTCGTTGTAGGACGAATTGACGGGGATGGTGATGCAGCGTTTGCCATTCATCTCGATGAAGACGGAAACGTCAGCATCGCGCAATATCTGTCACTCAAACATCCTGACCCGGCAAGTTCTGACGAGCATATCTCGCTGGCAGGAAAGATTTCCGCGGTTCTGACCGTTACCGATGCGGATGGCGATACCGTTTCGAATGACGTATCGATTGGCGCAGACGTCACGTTTGACGATGACGGTCCAACAGCTTTCAGGCGCGGATCAGGCGTTGCGAAAAATGAAGCAGACACCGAAACTTCGATTGTTTCCGGTCAACTTCAGTTCGATGGCGGTGCGGACGGAGCAACAGTAACCGGGATCACTTTCATTTCCGATGGGGATTACATCCGTACGTTTGATCCGGATGCCAGCGGTGCTGACCGGCGTGGAACACTTTCAGCAGACGGCGTACCCGTCATCTGGTCCAGCTCGACGGATGCAGGTGGTGTGATAACCGTGACTGCTGTTCTGGAAGGAACCGCAACCAAGGCCTTTGAACTCGTCGTAAACCCGGATGGAAACTACACCTACGAGCAGTTTGTCGGTCTCGATCATCCCGATGCAGGAGAGACAGGACGAGCGGACCAGCTGATATTCCGCATTCGCTTCACCGTAACGGATGGAGACGGGGACACCGACGCTGCAAATGCAACAATCAGGATTCGCGATGGCGGTCCGGAAATCGGTACTGTTGACGATACTGTTGTAGAAGAAGACGGCACTCGTAGGCTGGAGTCCATCGATCTTGGTATCGAGTGGGGCATCGATGATGCCAATGACGATGATGGCGCACCTGGCGATCGTTCGGTCGGCTTTTCCGAGGCGACTGCTGTCGACAACGTGTCCTTTGCCGATGCGGATGGGGCCTTGACCGAGATTTATTCCAACGGTGAGCTTGTCAATTTCGCGATCATCGATGGCATTCTTGTCGGATACGTTGGAGCCGCCGTGCCGGTTGAAGCGACGGAAAGCAGTGTTGTTTTGACGGTGTCACTCTCCGACGAGGGAACAGGTAGCTACGATTTCGAACTTCTGCAGCCACTTGATCATACCACTTCGGTGGGAACGGACCGTTACCTGGACCTGACATTTTCCTTCAAAGCGACCGACGCTGATGGCGATGACAGTGAAGACGGCGCATTTACCGTGCGCGTCGACGCGGCAGGAACGGTCACTGGCACTTCTGTCGACTATTCCGGCCTGACATCCGGTGTGTTCGTTAATCTGAGCGACGCTGAAAAGACAATTCTCGGGCAAACGGTAGCAGGGGAAACTGCAACCGACAGAGATGATGCCGATCCTGCCGTTGTCGGCTCCGACAGCATGGAAGGGATCGACGAGGCAATTGGTGGCGCCGGCGATGATGTTCTGGTCGGCAATGACAACAACAACACACTGACGGGTAATGGTGGAAACGACGCGCTCAACGGAGGCGGCGGGATTAATCTGCTTGACGGAGGCGAAGGCACGGATACAGCGGACTATTCCAATAATTCGGAAGCCGTTCTGGTCAGGATGGACCTGAACTGGTCTACGGATCTGGCTAACCAGAGCCTGGGCTTTACGGTTCTGGCGGACGCAATCGCAGCCGACACGATTGATCACGACAATCTCGTCAGCATCGAGAATGTTACCGGCTCTGACTTCAACGACACCATCTTCGGCGACGGTCAGGCAAACACGATTTCAGGCGGCGAGGGCAATGACTTCATCGCGGGCTTTGGTGGCAATGACACGCTCATTGGCGGTGCCGGTAATGATGATATCTTCGGAGTGCTCGGTAACAACAAGCTCGCGGGCGGCACTGGTCAGGACAGGTTGTTCGGTGGGACTGGAGCCGACGAATTCGTTTTCGCTGCCGGCGAAGGCAGTGCCTCGATTTCCGATGCCGACCAAGTTTTCTTCTTTCAGGACGGGTCAGACAAGATCACGATCACTGGCGGATTGACATTTGCCGACCTGACGATCGGCAACGACGCCTTCGGAAGGGCCACAATATTCGATAACGTCAACGGCCAATATGTTGCTGTTATCACAGGAGTGTCGCCGGCAGCACTTAGTGCTTCGGACTTCAATTTCTCCTCCGATCCGATCATTCTCGACCTGGATGGTGACGGTGTTGAACTGATTTCAGCTGAAAACGGTGTCGATTTCGACGTCAACGCGGACGGAATTATCGAACAGACCGGATGGGTTGGTTCCGATGATGGTCTGCTCGTCATGGATGTCGACGGATCAGGGGCAATCGAGAACGGTTCGGAAATCTTCTCGGAAAGCTTCAATGGAGGATCGTATGCCGATTCCCTTGAAGCCCTCGCGTCACTCGATGACAACGGTGATGGGGTCATCGACGCTGGCGACGCCGCTTTCAACGACATCAAGGTCTGGCAGGACGCCAACTCCGACGGTGTTGTACAGGAAGGCGAGTTGAAATCGCTTGTCGAACATGGTGTAGCGTCAATCGATCTGGGCGCCCGGTCGGTCTATCAGGACGTTGATGGCAATACGGTATTTGCCGAAGGCACTTTCACGAAGACCGACGGAAGCACGGGTGAATATGCCGGTGCGGCTTTTGCGGTTGCCAACGTGGACGGCCCGGATGCTGAAGAAACGACGCGGCAATCGACGGCTATTGCCGCCGGAGTTGCTCTGGTGATCTATGCAGCGTCCAGTGATGAGGTTGCAGCGGGACTGACAAGTGTATCGGTGACCCGGGCATCCGAACATGGAGAGCTAACAGTTTCGGACGACTTCACGGTCACCTTCACTTCCAGCGAAGGATATGTTGGAGATGCCTCGGTCGAAATCGCGTTGAATTTCGCTGACGGCAACGTGGTAACGCGTGCGGTTGAACTGGAAGTTCTGGCAGCTGACACGGCAGCGACCGGTTCGTCTCCGACATCCGTTAGCGGCACTGTCGTGGCAGATATCCAGGATCAACCCGAGAACGACAGTGATATCAACCCGGTTGAAAACATCGAACTGGGTGCAATCATCACCGGATCGACCATCAGAGGTGACGACGGCGACAATGTTCTCGTCGGGACCGACGGCGATGACATTCTCATCGGCGGGCTCGGTTCCGATACGCTGACAGGCGGCGCAGGCGCCGATACATTTGTCCTCAATTCCCTCGCAGAGGCCGATATCATCACCGATTACGCATTCGCGGATGGCGACCGGATCGATCTTGGCGAGTTGCTCGACGGGGCATTTGGACCGGGTGCGGATGTCGAGGAATTCGTGCAGGCGCAAAAAGAGGCCGATGGTGCGATAACGCTCAAGGTCGACCGCGACGGCGATGGAACGGCACACGACTGGCAGGACGCGGCGACGCTTCAAGATCATGCCTCGATGGGCGAGACGATCCGGGTCGTTCTGGACAGCGATGGCAGCGAGGCGCAGATCCCAGTCAACATTGGCTGAAGCTCTTAGCGTTTGAATGTCTTGAAGGCGGGCGCAAGCCCGCCTTTTTTATTTGACGATTGTCAACGCAAATGATGTCCACGCACGTTTGTGGAGAACCAGATGACGATGGTTTTTCAGGATTTTCGGAGAATTTGCCTTCGCAACAGGACCGCGCCTGAGAGTCCGAAGAACGCAATCGCAATGCCGGCTACCAGCGATAGCAAGCGGGTCGTGCCAGGAATATCAAGTACAGCCCGGGTGCCCGAATTCGCCGAGGTTGAAGACGAGATGCCTGCTGTACTTGTTGGTGAATTCGTGTCCGACGGCAGCAGCATTGACATTGCAGTTTTCGGAACGTAACCCGCGATTTTTCCGGCTGCTTTCGCCGGGTCGTTGATGTCGTACACAATTGCCGCAAGCCTGTGGCTTTCTTCGGTAGTCTCATTCGAGATCAGGCTATCCACGCTGAGAAGTTGTCGTCCTTCTGCATCGACGATCGCGATACGGGCCAAACCTGTTTCGCTGGATGCAGCCTTAAGTACGGTCCGGAGATAGGCCCTAAGCTCTTGCGCTTCCAAACCGTCCGGCTGGCGCCTTGAAAGGTCAACAAATTCGGGAATGAGCGGCAGAGCGGCCAGTTCCTCAAGTCGCAATCTCGGACCGGTAAGTCTCGCGTCCTTAAGTTCACTGATCAGGAGCGCGCGTTCTGCGTCGGATTTCCTTTGGTCCGTGCTCAGGATTGCTCTCTGGTGTTCGGCCAACAGAAATCCGGCCACGACAACACCTAAAGCGAACAGGCAGCTGACCACTCCAAGAATGACGGCAGGGGATGACAGGGCGCGCATCCGTGTTCCGGCGTTTTGACCTTGTGCTTGCATGTCGCGCGTATATCACGCGTTGGACCGGCTTGGGAGACACAATCGGCGTGTCGTAATGGCTCTCGTGACTGCGGAAGCTCCGGTCTGCAAGAGACCTTTTTTACCGGGTTGCGGATTTCAGTCTTGCCGCGAGACGAACCGGTGAACCGGCCCTGGGTGCATGCGCCCACTCTCCGGCTGCGTTGACCGAGTATAGAGCCTGATAGTGCGGAAGATCGCGTTCAAACCGGACGCGTGAGAACCGATTGTCCAATATGAGCCACTGTCCCTTGTGGCGTACCGAAAGGACCGCATGATATTGGCGAGCGGCCGTATCGCGCAGAACGACAATCCGCATGTCATCGTCTTTGACACCAAGGTCACGCAGTAGGGCATATTTCAGGATGGCATAGTCCTCGCAGTCGCCGGCACGTCTGGACAATGTTTCGACAGGACTGGCCCAATATTCTCCAGACTTGTAGAGGACGCTGTCCTCGCGGTAGGCAAGGAGGCGATTGACCATGTAATTGATCTTCGGGATCTGCAGTCCGCGTCGATGGGGTCGAACCTGGTTCACGATGGCCGAATAGGCGCGAAAACTGTTCCGGTCTTTCCCCGAAACATCCGCGTCCAGTTCCAGGTTTTCCAGCGCTCTCTGCCAACGTTTGGTGACCGGAGACAGGGAGACCGGTTCTCCTGGCGTTCCGAACAGTTTGCTCGGTGCTATCGTCCCGTTGCTGCCTGCAGAAACGGTTGCAGCGAGAGCCTGACGAGATAGAGACTTGTGGCCGGTTGTCGGCTTGGTTCTTGGTTTCCCGACCAGGTTCGCCTGAATTAGCGCCTTTGCAACGCTGACAGCCGCATCTTCGTGTTTTTGGGTGAATTTCAGACTGTCAGGGTCCGTTTCCAGTCTCGCCGTTTGCAATGGTGAGATGGCCAACGCGTCCGCTGAATTTGAAATCTGGGCCGGATCGCTTTCGGCAAGAACGGGGGTCACGGCCCAGTGGAGAACGATGACGCACAATCCCGTCCGCCAGGACGCGCGCACAACTTTCCTGTTCGCCACCGGCATTGCCGGTGCGGTCGCTCCATGATCCATCTGCCGATCGCCTCGTTATTGTCGAGACGTCAGCGCTCCCGGAGTGCTTCGTCCCGAACTTTCTTGATCGGTTTCAAGATGTAGTCCAGAACGGTTTTCTCACCGGTTAAGATATCTATCGAAGCAACCATTCCTGGTATTATTGGTAAAGGTTCAGTATCAGAACCAAGATGATTTTTATCTGTTCTGATCATTACGCGGAAAAAACGATTACCTTCTTCGTCCTCAGTCGTGTCCGCGCTTATTCGTTCCAGGTTTCCCTCAAGACCGCCGTAAACTGAAAAATCATAAGCGGTTATCTTGACCTGTGCCTTCTGACCGGGATGCAGGAACGCGACGTCCTTCGGACGGATGCGGGCCTCAATGAGAAGGGTATCTTCCAGGGGCACGATTTCAACCAGATCCGCTGCCGGCTGAACCACGGCACCGATCGTCGTGATGTTCAATTTGTTGACGATCCCCTTGACGGGGGAAACCAATTCTGTGCGCCGCACCTTGTCTGCCGCGCCTTTCAGGGTTTCATTGATCACCGCCAATTCACCGCGTGTCTCGGCCAACTGCTGACTGGCCTCGGAGACGAAAGTCGCAACCGCGTTGCTGGAGCGTTCGCGTGCTTCTTCCCTTGCAGCCGCCGCACGCCGAACAGACGCCTGGGTGATGGCAAGCTCTCCTTCGCTTTCTTTTAGTTGCCGCTGCAACTGCAAAAATTCGATTTCCGGAAGAACCCTTCGTTCATAGAGACTTTGCTTGATCTCCACCTCGCGTTCCAGGATCTCAATGACGGATTCGAGTTTGGTCTGCTTTGCCAGAAGTTCCTGATATTCCTGTTCGCGTTGGGACGCCTGGTTCTGAAGAACACGTAGTTCGTTCTCGAGGCTGGCTTTCTTGTCTCGGAAGACGTTTTCCTCTTCCGCGATCAGGCCGGGCGCCTCATTGAGCAGCGTTTCAGGAAATTCCAGTGATTTCCGGTCAGCTTCTGAATCGAGCCTCGCGAGCCTGGCCATCAGCGCCCATCGGCGCTGCCTGATCTCGCCCAGTTGCGAAGAGAAGGTCGTATCGTCGATTTCGATAAGGGGTTGGCCTTCGTCGACAATGTCGCCCTCCCGAACGAATATCTTTTCGACAATACCACGGTCGGGAGCCTGCACGACCTGGATCTGGCGGGAAGGGACGACGCGACCATCGCCGCGCGTGACTTCCTCAAGGGTTGCAAAGTAGGCCCATGCGAGAATGACCACAAACAGCACCAAACCGATCCGGATGACGTTGATCGTGTAACGCGGCGGTTTGGTCTGAATGACATCGCGGATATCGTTCGCGTAGTTCCAGTCACCAGAATTCATCATGCACCACCTTGCGAATTCTGCTGATTTGCCGCGTTGACCGCACCCAGTTCCTGAAGTTTCTTCAGGACCTCCTGCCTGGGACCGTCCAGCGCCAGTTTGCCATAATCGAGCGTGATAAGCCGGTCGGTGAGTTCCACGAGGCTCATGCGGTGCGTGCTGATGACAACCGTTGTGTCCGGGGTGTTGTATTCCATCAGTCTGGTGATCAATCTGCGTTCTGAAGCCAGGTCCAGATGGCTCGACGGCTCGTCGAGAAACAGAACTCGTGGTTTTCTCAGCAGAATTCTCGCCAGGGCGACAGCCTGCTTTTGTCCTCCCGACAGGAAGCGTCCGCCTTCTCCGACCTGAAGGTCGTAGCCGAGAGGGCTTTGAGCGACAAATTCCTCGACGCCTGCAATCCGGGCGGCTTCGACGAGGGCATCGTCATCGGCAAAAGGGTCGCCCGCGCTTATGTTCTCGCGCACTGTACCGCTGAAAAGAACATTGTCCTGCGACAGAAAGCCGACATTTGACCTGAGGTCTGCCGGATCAAACTGGCGTGTATCCGTTCCATCGATCAGCACAGTCCCGTTGCTCGGATAGTAGAGACCTGAAAAGAGCCGGCCGATGGTGCTTTTGCCTGAACCGACGCGTCCGATGAGCCCGACGGTTTCGCCCGGCGTGATCTTGAATGAAATGTTCTTGAGACTGTCGTCCTCTGCGCCGGGGTAGCGGAAATTGACGCCCTTGAATTCGACAGACCCTGACGCGATGCGCTTGTTGATGTAGGTCCGCCCCGGCTTGCGTTCCGTTTCTGTCGACATGACATCGTTCAGGGTCTTGTAGGAATGAAGCGTCTGGCGCAGTCGTGTCAGAGTGTTGGCGACATTCGCCAGGGGAGCGAGAACACGACCGGAGAGCATCATGGCCGCGATCAGGGCACCCATTGTGATATCCCCGCTCTGGATCAGGTAAACGCCCCAGACAATGATGGCTATGGACACGGATGCCTGGACCAGTCCCGTTCCCGACTGGGCAACAAGAGCCCAGAAACGACCCTTCATGATTGCGGCGCTGCTTGCAGCGACGGACCGTTCCCATTTCGTCTGCATGCGACCTTCGGCGTTCAGCGCCCGCACCGTGTCGAGATTGGCGATGCTCTCCACGAGAATTGAATGCCGGATCGCGCTTTCCTTGTGCGACTGTTCTATTGCGCCGGAAAGGGGTGCCTGAACAAACAGACTGATCGCAAGCACGATCGGTACCGCGACCAGTGGAACAATCGCAATCGGGCCAACAAGAAGGAAGAGAACTGCGACAAAGATTCCGATGAAAAACACGTCGATGATCGAAACCAGCGAGGAAGACGTTATGAATTCCCGGACATTTTCGAATTCACGGATGTGGTTGGCGAACTGGCCGGAGCTTACCGGTCGTTTTTCGAAATCGATGGCAAGGGCGTGAGCGAAGATCTTGCTGGCAAGGGCATTGTCTGCCCGCTTGCCGGCAACATTGATGATCTGCCCCCGCGCGATTTTCAGGATGAAATCGAAGATCAGGGTCAAAATGACCCCGACCGCAAGGGCCCAGAGGGTCGGGATCGCGAAGTTCGGAACCACCCGGTCATAGACATTCATTGTAAAGAGTGGTGAGGCCAGGGCCAGCAGATTGATCAGCAATGCGGCAATGGCAACGTGGACATAGTCACGCCAATAGCTGGAAATAGTACTCCAGAACCAATGGCCGTTCGAGCCGAGCGCCCGCTCGCTCTGACCGGTCTTGTCTACGGTTGGCTGAAAGAAAATTGCATAGCCACTGTAGTTGTCACGAATGTCGTCGAGTTGGTGGTGCTGCTTGTCCGTGCCGCGTGCAGGGTCGACCAGTTCGATCGTTCCCGCTTCCTTGTTCATGCTCGTGAGCACAAGCATTTCGGAGTTTTTCATCGCGACGATACAGGGCAAGGCAGCCAGCGGTATCGTCTCAAGTTCCTTCTTGTCTGGCAGAACCTTCAGACCGCAGTTTGCCGCCGCCCGGCCGAGGACGCCGACGGAGAGTTTGTCACCTGTTTGAGGCAGACCGTTCCAGATCACGGAATCGCTGACGTGGTAGCCATGGACGCGGGCGATGTATTTCAAAGCATCCGCCAACGGGTCCCTTGTCGCAGAAGTCCGCGGCGTTGCGTCCGTATTCGAATTCTCGTCGGTGCTTTTTTGCAGCATGTCTGGTGCGGACCACGGGCTCTGTCACCGCTTTGGTCATTCGCCGTGCATCCGGCCTTTGAGATCCGGCCCGCACAACACGACAGGCGATCCGGACAAGGCAAACGTTTTCCGGCAAAGCCTCGTTGCGGTGTGTAGACGTAAATTATTGGTTCACCGGTTGCCCGGCAATCCAAATATGCGTGTGAAACGTTAGAATTTACGTAACGGCTCGAGATTTATCAGGTTTCTGGGAAGGACTGTCGCGGAGTCCCGCTGTCCGTCTGCCGCCTCGGGCGGAGGTGAAACATTCAGGTAAGCGAGCAGGTCACCTGACGTCGCCCGCAGCTGATAAGTGGAAAACGCGTAGACCGCGCGCACCGAAATCAACTCTATCTCACTGTTGAAGAGCGCGTTCTCTGCATTCAAAACATCCAGCAGCGTGCGCTGGCCGATGTCGTATTCCTGACGATAGCCTTCGACGACCTGCCTGTTCGCTGCCAATTGTTCACGCAGGGCCTTGATCCGGCTGGTGGTTGTCGAGACGGCAGCAAAGGACCGTTCGATCCCTTCCTTCAACTCCCTGCGAACCCGGTCGACACGAATCTGTGCTTCGGTCAGGCGCTCGCTGTATTCCTGGGTGAGGGCAGTGTCGCGACCGCCATTGTACAGATTCCAGGAAAAAACCAGTTTTCCGGAATACTCATTGTTTCGCCCTTCAATGCCACCGACGTCATCGCCGACTGTCGCTTGACCCTGAAGAGCGACTTCAGGAAGAAAATTTCCCTTGGTGGATTGGTATTCGAATTTTGCAGCATCCGCATCTGCGATCGCCGCGCGGACCGTTGGATGAACCTGTACCGCCGAATCGACCAGTTGGGTAACCGATCGTCCCGGCAGCTTGGCCGGGCTGGCAGGTGCGAGCGAAGCAGGTTTCTTTCCGACGACACGCTCATATTTGGCGATAGTGTCCAGAAGGGATTGCTGTACCTCTGAAACAATAACTTCGGCCGCCGCGACGCGTTCGCGCGCCTGTGCCAGATCGGCGGCGCCGGTTTCACCGCCTTCGAAACGCTGCCGGACATCGGAATAGATCCGGCGATGCTTGTCGACGTTCAGCCGCGCCTTGGCAAGAATTGCCGTGTTTCTCAAGACGTCGATATAGGATTCGACCGCGTCGAGTGCAGTTGCCTCGGATCTCTCCATCACCCGCAAGGCAGCACCGTCGACCCGGGCACTCTGGCGATAGACCTGGTTGACCGAGGTGAAGCCATCGAACAGCAATTGCTGCACGGTCACCGTGAATTCCTTGGAAAATCGCCATTTGTCGTTTTCGTCGGCAGAAAAGGAATTGGGTCGATCCAGTCGTTCCGGGCCAAGCTCTGCAGACAGATCTAGGGTCGGCAGAAACGCTCCTTGCGACCGGCGATATTCGTAATCGCGCGCGCGCCGGTTGGCCGCGGATTCCAGAATGTCCGGATTGGTCGAAACCGCTTCCTGAACGACTTGCCGGAGGTCCGCCGCACTAGATACTTCAACCAAGCAAGCGCTCAAAAGGAGAGCCGATAAGATACGCATAGAACGCGGTGCCACTTTTATGTTTTTTGTTCCGCCGCACATTATTATACCTTCACGCGCATGCCCATGCTTATGTTGTGCTTTGGAGCGGGGAATAGCCTCCGGTGTTGCTATCCCGCAACGAATTCAGTGTAAAGTCCGGATTTTAAGACGAATTTTAAATTTTTGTTTACTATAAGTGAAAGAATTGAAAGCAACTAAAAAGTGTTTTTGAAGTTGAAGTAGCACTTTCCGGGCAGAATCTATTGCTCGATTGCCATCGCCTGACCAATCCGTGGCTCAGATTGAAGAGCGCGATATCCCCCTGAAATGTGCCGCTGGTCAACCATGATCAAAACCCTTCACCGGCCCTGACTTCAACCGCCACATCGAGAAAGCTGCGAATAAGACGCAGTTCGCGTTTGTCGGCCGGTATGGCAATGCAGTCGCGATATTCCTCAGGCATTTCCTCGACCTGAACCGCTGCAAGCCTATCGGACGGGAAAATGCTCTTTTCCAGGAGTAAGCCGATCCCGAGGTCGTGAAGTATTGCCTCTTTCACCATCGGGAATGTGGTTGTTCGCAGGATGCGCGAGAACTGAATTCCGTGTTCCTGCATTTTCTTCCTTGCGATTTTCTGTGTCAGCGAGCCGTCCTCGGGCAGGACCAGCGTCTCCGACTGCAGATCACGCAGGGAGACGGCAGACCTTGCCGCAAGCGGGTGATCCGCCTGCATGTGGGCCTTGTAACGGCTGCGCCGCAATTCATGCGTGAAGAGCGCGGGACCATCTTCCGGTTCTGTCATGATCGCAATATCCACTTGCCGCTCGGCCAGAAGCGTCATGGCAGTTGTCCAATTGTAGAGAGTGAAGTCGATCTGAACCTGCGGGTAGAGCTTGCCGTATTCCGCGATGATTGGCATCGCAGGTCTTGGTGCATTTGCAATCAGCCTGATATGACCGTCGGTTAGAGCGCTGTAGTCACTGATTTTTTCGTTGACCAACTGTTCCATGGTCGTCAACCGATCGGATATCGCGAAGAGCTCCTTGCCCGCCCGGGTAAGTTCCAGGCCGCTTCGGCGACGGATAAACAACTGCGTACCCATCAACGCCTCAAGTTTTGCGACGTGCTGTGTGATGGAAGACTGGGTTACACCGAGTGTTCCTGCGGCACGCGAAAAGCTCTTCTCGCGGGCAACATGGGTGAAAGCCTTGATCTGGTAGGGGCTGGGAGACGTGTTCATGACAGTTCCGTGTTAGCTGAGCTGCCAAACCGTAACTGCTATTAGCTGCACTAATATTACGTCACACACAGTTCAATCAACCTCAATAAGGTCCCTCCTGGCAACGGGAGTGATCGATGACCGCGATATCCTTATCGGGAATAGAAAAGAGTTTTGGTGCAACGTCGGTTCTGAACGGGATTGATCTCGACATCACAGATGGCGAATTTCTCACTCTTGTCGGTCCGTCCGGCTGCGGCAAGTCAACCTTGTTGCGCATTCTGGCCGGGTTGGAAGCCCCGACATCCGGGACTGTTGCGATCGGCGGTATCGCAGTGAATGATATGCGTCCGGCGCGCCGTAACCTGGCGATGGTGTTCCAGTCCTACGCGCTTTATCCGCATCTGAGCGTCGCGCAGAACATGATGACGCCGCTGAAACTCCGGGATCTTCCCCTTGCGGGACGTTTGCCTGTGTTGGGGCCGCTCATTGCACGCACCCGATACAGGGCGATCATCGAACAGGTGCGTGATACGGCCCAGATTCTCAAGATCGACCATCTGCTGGACCGAAAACCGGGTCAGCTCTCCGGAGGCCAGCGCCAAAGAGCGGCGCTCGGCCGGGCCATGGTTCGCAAACCCGTCGCGTTTTTGATGGATGAACCGCTTTCCAATCTGGATGCCTCTCTTCGGATCCATATGCGTTCCGAACTTGCCGAACTGCACAGGGCTCTGAAGACGACATTCATCTATGTGACGCACGACCAGGCCGAGGCGTTGACCATGTCCGACCGAATGGCTGTCATGATGGACGGCCAAATTCTTCAACTCGGCGCACCGGACGAGATCTACAATGATCCGAGGGAACTGCGTGTCGCGGAGTTTGTTGGCGCACCGAAAATCAATCTTCTGCCCGGGTCAGTCGACAAGGAAGGTCACGCACGCTGTCTCGATTTGCCTTTGTCGCGTGTCACAACCGATGCCCCTGCCGGGCCGGTAAGAATCGGATTGCGTCCCGAGCATCTGTCGCTTTGTGACAAGGACGTCTCCGAGAGCTTTTCGGGTCAGGTGGTACACAAGGAAAATCTGGGCGCCGACATTTATCTCCATGTCGCCATCATGAACGCGTCGCAGCGTCTTGTTGTCCGGGTCTCACCAGTTGAAGGGCGGACCGTATCATTTGGTCAGACAGTTCATGTCAGCCGGGAGCGCGGACAGGCGATGGTATTCGGCAATGACGGACGGCGTCTGGATCTCAGCAGGTCGCTTGCCGAAGACGTCGCCGAGGTGGCCTGATGCAAAGTACCAAAGCACATTGGTGGTTTGTCGGACCGGCTCTGTTCCTGATGGTGGTCATTCTTTTGATGCCCATCACGATTGCAGGAGCCTTGAGTTTCACAAACTACAGCCTGGGGAATCCGGGAGCAGACTTTGTCGGCCTGGACAATTACGAAAAGATCTTCACGCGATCGACGTATGAGAAGATGTTCGGCGCCACCTTCCGATACGTCTTTGTCGTGGTTCCGCTCTCCGTTGGTCTCGGGCTCGGTGCTGCGCTTCTGATCAACTCGACCAGACGCTTCGGCGATCTCTACAAGACAATCTATTTTCTGCCCGTTATGGCGGCGCTGATCGCCATGGCGATTGTCTGGGAATTCGCCTTCCACCCGACCATCGGAATTGTCAATTCGACGCTCGAGCGCGGGTGCGGTTCATTTCTGGAGACATGGCACTGGTACGCCAAAGGGTGCGAACGCGGTTTCCCGCTCTGGCTGACGGACCGGGACTATGCGATCTGGACCGTTGCCTTTATCGGCATCTGGCAGGGTTTCGGCTTCAACATGGTGCTCTATCTCGCCGGCCTGACATCCGTTCCGCGCGAACTTTACCACGCGGCGGAGATGGACGGCGCAGAGACAGCCTGGGACCGGTTCCGGCTCGTGACATGGCCGATGCTCGGACCGACAACCGTCTTTGTCGTCACGATTTCATTCATCCGCTCGTTTCAGGTTTTCGACACCGTTGAAGCCTTCTATCCGCAGGGTGGAGGGCCGTCCAAATCGGTCTACGTCATGATGTTCGCGATCTACGAAAAAGCGATCCAGCAAAACCTGATGGGGATCGGGGCGGCAATCACGGTCGTGTTCCTGGCTTTCGTGATGTTCCTGACGTTGGCACAGCGATGGTTGGTGGAAAAAAGGGTGCACTACACATGAGTGAGACAACTCAAGCGGCAGTCAGTGCGGGTACCTTGCCTGCATTCCGTTTTTCAGGTGCCGAGACCCTGAAACATATCGTGCTGATCGCGGGAAGCGTAATCGTGCTGCTGCCGTTCTACGTGATGCTCAGTTACAGCTTCAAAAGCCCGGCTGAAATCATGCAGAACACAGGCGGTTTCTTCGGGATGCAGGAGCTGTTCAGGGACGACTATTGCATCAAGCTTGGCAAGGACGCCGTGGATTGCATGGTGACGCCGGTTATTTACAACTACACCACTGCTTTCGAGAAAGCGCCACTCCTGCGGTATCTCTTCAATGGCGTGGTCGTGACAGTGTCCATCTTTCTCATTCAGGTCCTGGTTGCCCTGCCTTGTGCCTATGCCCTTTCGAAACTGCGGTTCTGGGGCAGGGAAGCCATATTCGGCCTTGTTCTCTTCTGTCTGCTCATTCCGGTTCACGCCATTGCGCTGCCGCTATACATCATGCTCGCCAAGGTCGGACTAACGAACACTTATGCCGCGCTGATCATTCCCTGGACGATTTCGGTTTTCGGAATTTTCCTGATGCGGCAGTTCTTCATGACCGTGCCGGACGACCTGATCGACGCTGCGCGCATGGATGGCATGAGCGAGTTTTCGATTATCTGGAACGTGATGCTTCCCACTGCTATTCCGGCGCTGCTGGCGTTTGCAATCTTCTCGGTGGTCGCTCACTGGAATGACTATTTCTGGCCGCGCATTGTCGTCACCGGTGACCGGTCTCTGTTCACGCCGCCACTCGGTCTGCGCGAGTTCAAGGGTGACGCGGATGGCGACAATTTCGGCCCGATGATGGCGACGGCGACAATCATTGTCGCACCGCTGATCGTGGCGTTCCTGATCGCACAGCGCCGCTTCATTGAAGGCATCACACTGTCGGGGATGAAATGATCCCAACAATATGCGGGACCGCCATCCGGCGGTCCCATCACCTGAATCCCGTTTCGGGGATCACTTGGGAACGGACGAGTTTGGCGACCAGCCGTTCCCACGGCAACAGATGGAGAGTTCCATGAATAAGACCCTCACCGCAATAGCAATGCTGCTGACGGCCTCGGCTGCGCAGGCGGAAGACACGATAACAATCGAGTTTGCTTATCCGTACAGCCACTTGTTCGACGTGACGTACGAGAAAATCCTTCCCAAGTTCAAGGAGCAGCATCCGAATATCGACGTGAAGATGCGCGCCACCTACGAATCTTATGAGGACGGGACGAACACGATCCTGCGCGAGGCGGTCGCCGGTACCCTTCCTGACGTGACGATGCAGGGTTTGAACCGTCAGGCGATCCTCGTCGAAAAAGGCATCGCCAAACCGCTCGAGCCGTTCATCCTCAAAGAGGAAGACTTCGCCAAGGACGGCTATCACGATGCCATGTTGGCACTCGGCACGTTCAACGACGACATCTACGGCCTGCCGTTTTCGGTCTCTCTGCCGGTCGGTTACTACAACATGGACGTGATGGCGAAAGCCGGGATCACGTCCATGGACCAACTCCCGAAAACCTGGGACGAAGTCGTCGAGGTATGCGGCAAGCTGCACGAGGCCGGCGTCAGAAACCCGATGTTCTGGGGATGGAACATTACCGGGAACTGGTTCCTTCAGGCACTGATGTGGTCCCAGGACAAGGCAACCATGGAAGGCAATGCGATCCAGATTTCTTCGGCGGAAGGATTGAAGTCCTTCGAGACGATGAAGAACCTGTTTCGCGGTTGCGACATGCAGAACATTGAATGGAAAGCGGCACTTGCATCGTTCTCCGCCGGTGAAATCGGCATGATGTTCTGGTCGACATCCGCGCTTGGGGCGGTTGAGCGCGCCAAGGGTGAATTCGAACTTAAAACAAACGAATTTCCCGGGCTGGAAGCAAGCGGTCCGAAAGGTCTGCCCGCCGGTGGCAATGCGGCCATGCTGGTGTCCACAAGCGAAGATCCGAAAGTTTTGAATGCCGCCTGGAAATGGCTGAAATTCATCACCTCCGGTGAAGGCGCCGCCGATGTGGCCCGCACCACCGGCTACATGCCGCCGAACAAGGCAGCCAACGAAGTGATCCTGGCGGATTTCTACAAGCAGAACCCGAACAAGGAAACCGCTGTTCGCCAGTTGCCGCTGCTGCGTGATTGGCAGGCCTACCCGGGCGACAACGGGCTGGCGATCACGCAGGTGATCTATGATGGTATCGAAGGTATCGTCACCGGCGAATACGAAGACATGGGCGAATTGCAGCAAGAGCTTTCGGAAGAAGTTGAGGACCTGCTTCCGTCCGGCAGCTAGGCGGATCGCTCCCGAAAAATTCACCGCTGCCCGTTTCGACGGGCAGTGGTCCTGTCAGTACAATAATTGGAGGAAGAGGTGAAACTTCTTCAACTCACGGATATCCATCTGACCGCGCCCGGCGAAACGATCGGAGGGCGCGAGCCGAACGACAATTTCAGGAAAGCGCTTGGTCACGCGCTCACGCATCATCCGGATGCCGACGCGCTGGTCATAACAGGTGATCTTTCCGACTGGGGCGATCGTGCAGATTATCTTCGGCTCAAGGAAACGATTTCCGGGTTATCCGTGCCCGTTCACCTATGTATCGGCAACCACGACGAACGCGATGTGTTCGTGTCCGTTTTTCCCGATCTGGTCGACGACAACGGGTTTGTGCAATCCGTCCTGGACCTCCCCCTCGGACAGGCAATTTTCCTGGACACCTGGGGCGCCAATTCCCATGCCGGTTACTATTGCGAAACCCGCAGGAGCTGGCTGGATGAAAGACTGAACGAAACGGCCGGTCCTGTGTTCCTGTTCATGCATCACAATCCGGTGCCAACGGGAATTGCACCGATGGACAAGATCATGTTGCAGGATGCGGAGGAGTTCGGGAACGTCATTGAAAAACATCGTGCCAAGATCCGGCATATCTTCCACGGACACTGTCATCTGCCGCTTTCGGGATCCTTCCATGGTGTTCCCTTCAGTGCACCGCGCGGGACAAACCACGCCGGCTGGCCGGATTTCGCCAATGAAACGAACCTGAGCGCGTCGGATCTCAACGAATGCTATTCCGTCATTCTGGCCAGCGAGACGTCGGTCATGGTGCATCTTGTCGAATATGGCTATCAGGGTGAAGTTCGCCGCGAAGGCTCGCCGGATTATGCCGATTGGAACCGGTTGACGATGGTGCGATAGGCGACGCTTTCACAATTGGGATAAACCAAATCGGCGAACAATCTCATTGGATATCTGGTGCGTCCGGTAACAGGCGCACCGCGCTCGCGGTAACATCGCTCTGCTGTTACTTCCAGTGTCACAGTCTCTTCGAGAAACTGTCACAATGTGCGGCCAATTTGGAGGTAGAAGGTCTCCTTCCTGATATAAGCTGCAGATGCCCGGGTATTTTCCGGGGAGTTTCCACGCCGGAGTGACCCATGACGTTTGCCGACAAGACACTGCCAACCGGCAGTGAACTGACTGTTCTCAAAAATGCACGGATCGTCCTGGTGGACCAGGTCGTAACGGGTCATGTTGCGATCTCCGATGGACGTATCGTTTCCATCGATACCGGCTTGGCGCCGCAGGCAGGGCAGGACCTCGACGGAGATTACCTGATCCCCGGGCTTGTCGACATTCATACCGACCATTTCGAGAAGCATGTTTATCCGCGCGCCCATGTGCGTTGGGATCCGCTCAGAGCGGCGCTCGCCCATGACGCGCAGATTATCGGCAGCGGTATCACGACGGTTTTCGACAGTCTCTGTGTCGGTGCAACGGTCTCCAGACCGGAGCGTCGTGAAGTTCTCGCACCGATGGTTGATGCTCTGGAAAAAGGGCAGGCTGCCGGCATGTTCCGAGCCGAGCATATGGTCCATCTTCGTTGCGAGATCACGGATGCCGAAACGGCGCGGCTAACGGAAGAAAATATCGGTAAGTCCATTGTTCGCATGATTTCGGTGATGGAACATCTTCCGGGCCGCCGTCAGAGCAAGAATATCGAAGCCTACACGCAACGCAGAATGGCAGATACCGGAGAGTCCCGCACCGAAGCGGAAAGAACCACGCAGAACCTGTTGAATCATTCAGACGAAATCAGCGAAAAGGTCCGCCCTGCCGTGATTTCACTTGCGCATGCGCACAAGCTGCCTTTGCTCAGTCACGATGATACGGAGCTTCATCACGTCGATGAGGCCTTGTCCGAAGGCATTACGGTTTCCGAGTTTCCTTGCACGCTGGCAGCCGCACGCAAGGCGAAAGCGCATCAGATGTGCGTAGTCGGAGGCGCGCCGAACGTGCTGCGAGGCGGGTCGCAATCCGGAAACGTCGCGGTGAGCGATCTGATGGCGGAAGGCCTGGTTGACATTCTGGCGTCCGACTACGTGCCGAGGTCATTGCTGGACGGTGCCTTCATGATCGCCGCAGACGCGAGTTTCAAGGAAGACCTGCCCGCCGCGATCCGGATGGTGAGCGGGACGCCAGCAGAAGTTTCCGGTCTTGATGACAGGGGCGAAATAGCGGTCGGCAAACGTGCGGACCTCTTGCATGTCGCTCTTCACGACGGGCATCCTTTCGTCAAGATGGCCTGGCTGAAGGGGCGTCGGGTTCTCTGAGTGGAATCCGTTACAGCGTTGAAAGGAATCTCAACTGCTGCAGCCAATCCAGGGCCTGCCCCTGGAAATCATGGAGTAATCGTCTTCAATGAAATTGCTGCCAAGGTCTTGCGCCGGGGCAATGGATCCGGACGAACGAGGTCCTGGATCATATCCGGGACGGCGGCGAGGTAACCGACCGGATTTCTTTAACCCGTTGTTGGTCAATCCGGCCGGAATGATGTGGAGGGCAGGGACCCCTTCATGCCGGAGCCCGGTTTGAACGTTTTCATACCCTGCCACTTTCTTTCGCGCCGATGACACGCTGACGTAAAAATCCGGAAAAGCCGTCGATCAGATATACCGTGACGATAATCAGAAAAATGATTGTCCAGGCTTCCGGCCAACGGTAGGCGCTTATGCGGTCTGCAAGCAGGAACCCAATACCTCCGGCACCGACAATGCCCAGGATCGTGCCGGAACGGGTGTTGGACTCAAAATTGTAGAGGATGATCGACAGGATCACCGGCAGGGCCTGGGGCAGAATTGCAAAACGGATAGTCTGCAGATTTCCGGCGCCGGACGCTCTCACACCATCAACGGGTTTTTTCGACGTGTTCTCGATGGCTTCCGAAAACAGTTTCGAGAGTGTTCCCACTTCGGACACGGCAATTGCAAGAATACCGGCGAGTGGACCAAGACCGAAAGCGCGGATGAAAATCAAGGCCAGAATAATCTGTTCAACCGCGCGGAGGCTATCGAAGCCGCGTCGGACACCGAGCCGGAACCACGATACCGGCATAATGTTTTTTGCACCCAGATACGCGAGAGGAAATGCAACGATTGCCCCCAGAAATGTGCCCATGAAGGCCATTGCGACCGTTTCACCGAGCCCTTTCAGAATTTCCTGCCATTCGCCCCAGGTCTCCCAGATGTGGGGCGGAAACATGAAGGAAAGGACCCCGCCGAAACGTGTGATCCCGTTCACGATACGTGACGGGGAGAAGTCGAAGGCCCAAAGGCACCAGCATGTCAGCAGCGCGAAGGCAGTCCAGCCACCTGCGTGGATCAGCCTTTTCTTGCGCGGTGAATCAAATGCGCCAGGCACCTGGCGACGCGCCGTGTCGAGATCCCGAGTGACCTTTTCCAATGTTACACTCCCTGGCCTGTGAGGCCGATGATGCGGTGCCTGACTTTTTCGCTGATCGTGTCGATCAGGATCACGGTCACGAATATGATCAGGAAGAGCGCAGAAAGATCGGTGTATTCCTGCAAGGACATCGCGACACGGATTTCCTGTCCAAGCCCTCCTGCGCCGACAAAGCCGATGATGGATGAGGCGCGCACGTTGATTTCGAAACGCAGCAACGTGTAACTGATGATGTTGGGAACGACCTGGGGCACGATCCCGTACCGAACCTGATCAAACCAGGATCCGCCGGACGCCTTGATGCCTTCGACCTGCCGCATGTCGGCGTTTTCATTGGCTTCGGAATAAAGTTTGCCGAGTGCTCCGGTCGCGTGGAGCCCGATTGCGAGGACGCCCGCCAGGGGGCCAACACCAAAGCAGAACACGAATATCAGGGCCCAGACCAGTTCGGGAACCGTTCGCACGATTTCCAGATATCGTCTGGTCGCGTTGAGAACGAAGTTTTTTGGAGCCAGGTTGCGGGACGCCGGAAAACTAAGCAAAAAGGCGCCGATTACACCCAGAAACGTTGCCATATAGGCAATCAGGATCGTTTCGATCAAGAGTTCAAGCCAGACCTTCCAGCGCCAGAACCAGTTGGCGATATCCGTTCCGAGCGTTTCCCAGTGCAGCACCGGCAGCGTTTTGTAGAGGTATTCGCCGAGGCGCGGCAAGCCGGCCCAAATCTTCCACATGGACACGCGGGTGCCGTCGGGAAGCGTCACATCGGTCATGTCGAAGAAGCCGCCGATCCAGGACGCTCCAAGGAAGCAGGCTGCGAACAGAATTATCGACAGACGGCTCGTTCGCAGCGCCGATTTCCGTGCGGCCGCGTAGTTGATCTCAAATTGTTCGATGGCCGGAGAAAGTGCCGTCATTGCTGGACCCGTTTTCAACAATGGGCAGATGGCGCCTGAGGCGCCATCTGACAGGATCAGATCAGCCACCGCGGCGCTGCTTCTTCAGCCAGTCGCGCATATCGACGATCCACTGGTACCGGTCGTGATCTACCTCGATCCAGCCGTCCTGAGTGGAATCCTTGCCGCCGGTCATTTCGATGAAGGCGAGCGTATCGTTTTCCGGTATGTCCATGACCGTCTTGCGCATGTCCGCGATCATGTCTTCCGGCAGGTTGGCACGGGCAGCAAGCGGGCCGGAGGTTATTTCCGGGGACTTCCAGATGGTGCAGATTGAACCCTCATCGATCATGCCCTTGGTGACCATGCGTTGCGGAATGCCGTTGGTTTCATTGGTGATGTAGGTGGCCGCCGCGTCATACTGTTTGTTGTAGACCCCCAGGACACCGGTTTCGTGCGCTCCGGAAAACGGTGTTGCACCGAAATAGGTTTTCGGATCGTAACCCTGTTTGCTCAAGTTGAAATAGGGGACAGCATAGCCGGATGTGGAATCAGGGTCTGCGAATGCGAGTGTCTTGCCCTTCAAGTCCTCCAGCGAGCTCAGGCCGCTGTCACAGCGTACGGCGATAACGGAAAAGTAGCCTGTCGAACCGTCTTTCTGCAGACGCGAGACAAGCGGAACAACACCACCGTTGGTCTCCGTGTATGCAGCCGCGTAGGACGATGAGCCAAAAAACGCGAACTCGATCTGGTCTGCAGCGATGGCCTGGATGACACCGTCATAGGATCCGGCGGTGAAGATCTCGACTTCGACGCCAAGCTGGTTTTCAAGATATTTTTCAAACGGCGTATAGCGGGCGATCCGATCCTTTTCGTTTTCACCGGACAGGATGCCGAACTTGATGGTCTTGTACTGATCCTTCCAGCCTTCGGAGAGGGCCGGGGAGGCCGCGAGAATGGTCGTCCAAACTGCTGCTGCGAAAATAGCCTTCATCATAGTACTCCATGCTTGCCGTATGGAACGGCTGGTACACGCGGCCGCAGCCGCTCGATTGACGCAAACGTGCTTCGGTTCGCTCAGGTGTCAGGTCCCGACCGCCTGCCTTTGTGGTCGGCAGGAACCTGTTTGAAGGGAGGTGGAAGTCACCGCCTCATTGATCTCGTCGCTCAGATCATCCGTTCCGTAGATTGCGCGCACCTTTTCCGTCGTCAGGGCCCTGGGCGCGCCATCGAAATGAACCCTGCCATCCTTCATGGCGACGATGCGGTCGCAGTAACTTCGTGCCGTGTCGAGTGTGTGCAGGTTGACCAGAACGGTCAGGCCATCGGTACGGTTGATAGACCTGAGTGCTTCCATCACCCGAACGGCATTTGCCGGGTCAAGAGATGCGATTGGCTCGTCTGCGAGCATGATGCTGGGGTTCTGGACCAAGGCCTTGGCAATTGCGACGCGCTGTTGTTGTCCGCCGGACAAAGTGCCCGCCCGCTGCAATGCCTGTGGAACCAGATCAAGCCGATCGAGCGCCTGGATCGCCCGAACACGATCCTGGTCTGTAAACGAGCGAAGCATGGATCTTGCGAAACCGGTATGAGCTATCCTGCCGACCATGACATTGGTCAGAACGTCCATCCGGTCGATCAGATTGAATTGTTGAAAGATCATGGCGCAGGAAGCACGCCAAAGGCGCAAGTCGTGGCCTTTGAGGGCGGTAACATCCTGTCCCTCGTTGTCGATCGATCCTCTTGTCGGATCTGTCAGACGGTTGATCATGCGGAGCAAAGTAGACTTGCCGGCTCCCGACCGGCCGATGACGCCGACCATCTGACCCTTTGGGATCGCTAGTGAAACGCCATCAACGGCGGTCAGATCACCAAAAACTTTAGATAACTGCTCGACAACCAGCATAAGGACCTCCACGAAACCGGGAGGCAACTAGCAATATTTTTCCAAATTCAGATGTCTATACGATTATACTTTTGTGATTTTTTGTGACATCGATATCAAATTTATTTGCCATGAAAGAAACAAGGCAAAGTAATAAATGGACAATATTGCGCAACAACTGAACTAATGAGATTTCTTGCGTGTTATCGTCCCGAATAAATTCGTAAAAACTACATATTTGTTTCACATCCAGTGGCGTTGCGGTGGTTAGACTCCAACAGCTTGACCGAAATTCTGTCGGTCTGTTGGGGAGTTCCTAAAATGCGTTTCCTTAGATCCGCTGCGCTTGCGGCAGCTGCACTTGTGATTACCGTTTCATCTTCATTTGCCGACACGTTCAGGCTCGCCGTCACCGACGTGGAGGGGCTGGAGCGGCTTCAGCTTGAATGGGGTCCGTTCAAAGAGGCTCTTGATAAGGCAACTGATCACACCTTTGAGTTTTTTCCGGTCACCAGCCGTACGGCCGCTGCGGAAGCGTTGCGGGCGCAGCAGGTGGATTTTGTCGTTACCGGTCCGGCAGAATACATCGTCATCAACAAGCTGACGGATGCAGCACCGCTTATCGGTCTTGGTCGTCCGGACTATTTCTGCGCAATCGTCGTGCGTGCCGACAGCGGCATTACCCGTCCAGCAGACCTTAAGGGAAAAAAGGTTGTTTTCGGCGATATCGGTTCGACGTCGAACATGCTTTGCCCGATGCAGCTGATGGCGGATTACGGCATCGATCCGGTCAAGGATGTCGAAAGGCTCCACACGTCCCGCAACATTGCGCATGAAGCGCTGAAAAAAGGTGAAATCGCGGGCATGGGCACGAACCACAATTCCTGGATCCGCGTGCGCAACAAGGATGAAAGCATACCAAACGGCTTTTTCCGGATCATCGCGCGTTCCGGTGATCTGCCGAACGACATGCTTATGGTGGGCTCGCATGTTGATACGGCGACCGTTGATGGCGTGCGGGAAGCAATCCTCGACAACAAGGATACCATTATCAAGGCGATCCTTCAGCATGAGGAGAACGACAAGTATTCCGGAATGGATCTCGTAGCGATCAAAGACGGTGCCTATGACATCGTCCGGTCGATGTACACCACTGCGGGTTTCCCGCAATACGACAGGTTCATCGGCGAATAATGGCGCAAGCCCAGGTTCAGGTCTCCGGCGTGGAAGCTCCGGTGACGATATCCCGCACCTCCGCGGCGGAAAGTGTTCGAGAGCTTTCTGTCTCGGGTCTCGTCAAATCATTCGGCAAGGACAAGGGCATTCTTCACGGTATTTCTTTCTCGGTGCATCGTCGGGAGTCCGTCGCTCTTATCGGATCCAACGGTGCTGGAAAGTCGACCGCTCTACGATGTGCGCTTCGGCTGATCGAGCCTGACGACGGGTCGGTACACCTTTTTGATGATGAGATCACGTCAATGCAGCTTAGCCGTCTTCGCAAGGTGCGTGCGGATGTCGGGTTTGTCTTTCAAAAACACAACCTTGTCCCGCGTATTTCAGCGCTGTCAAACGTGCTTCACGGCAATCTCGGTCGTGTTGGCGGTATGCGGGGCTGGTCGCAGTTGTTTGCAAGCACAGCGCTGCGCGAACGGGCCATGAGTTGTCTGGACCGTGTCGGTCTGGCTGACCAGGCGATGAAACGGGCCGACCAGCTGTCGGGCGGCCAATCCCAACGCGTTGCCATCGCGCGGGCCCTGATGCAGGAGCCCCGGATGATTGTTGCCGACGAGCCGGTGGCAAGCCTTGATCCGATTGCCGGACAAGAGGTGATGGAGCTCTTTCATCAGCTGACACAGGAAAAAGGGATCACGTTGCTGTTCACGTCCCACAATGTTGAACAGGCGTTGGCTTACTCGGACCGGGTGATTGCGATCAGGCGGGGAACCATTGTTCTGGATGCGGCGAGCAACACACTCTCCCTGTCGGATTTGAGCAAGCATTATGGCTGATACCGGACGCCCCCGCGGCGAGGAACTTCCAGGACGGTTCAAGCGCCCCGGCGTCTTCCAGTTCTGTGCCTACGTGTTGCTCGTGGGTTTCGTCTTCTTGTCCTTTCAGGGAGCAGGGTGGTCATTTTCCGCGATATTGTCCGGTGGCCCTGCCATGGCCGATTTCCTGTCGCGCGCCTGGCCACCATCGATGGAGCGGCTCCCTCAACTTTCCGCGGCTTTGCTCGAAACCTTCCAGATGGCGCTTGCCGGTACGATTATCGGCGTTGTTGTCAGCCTGCCACTCGCGGTCCTGGCTGCAAAGGGCCTGTCGCGGCACACACCTATCTCCAGAATTTTCTATTCGTCTTCGCGGCTACTGATCGCTTTCTTTCGGACGGTCCCGGACCTGGTCTGGGCGCTGGTCTTCGTGATTACGGTAGGCCTGGGACCCTTTGCCGGTACCCTGGCGATTGCGGTCGACACCGTCGGGTTCTGCGGTCGTTTTTTTGCCGAGGCCATGGAGGACGTCGAGAAGGGACCCAGCGAGGCCCTGACTGCGGCCGGGGCTAGCAAACTCGATACGATCTTTTGTGCGGTGGTACCGGCTGCCATGCCGTCCTTCATAACAACGTCTCTGTTTGCCCTGGAAAAGGCGACCCGTTCGTCGGTGGTGCTGGGACTGGTCGGTGCTGGTGGAATCGGCATTGAACTGAAGGTCGCCATGGATTTCTTTGATTACCAGCTCGCGATGACCATTATCCTGATGATCTTCGTTCTGGTTCTCTGTGTTGAACGTTTGGGTAGCATCGCCCGCAACAGGATTCTTGAAGGAACACCCCGATGAGCAATGTTTTTCCTACAGAAAAGACTGATACCGCACACCTGGCATGGGAAAAGCGCTGGCAAACCGAGGAAGGGCGTGCGGACTGGTTAAGAGCGAACGAGGGCGTTTCCACGCTCATCGGCAAGTTTCAGCAAGCCGAGCGGACGAGAGCGCTGGATATTGGATGCGGCGTAGGTCGCCACGCGCTGGCCTTCGCCCGTGCCGGCTTTGAAACCCATGCAATTGATCTTTCCGAAGCGGGTTTGGCACAACTGCAGGAAAGCGCAAATGCCGGCGGTTTGAATATTGCCACGCATCTTGCCCCGATGACCGAATTGCCCTTTGAAAGTGGGACATTCGACTACGTTCTTTCCTTCAATGTGATTTATCACGGAGATCCGACGGTGGTCCAAAAGGCGATCTCGGAAATAGCACGGGTGCTGAAACCGGGTGGAATTTATCAGGGCACGATGCTTTCCAAGCGAAATTCCAATTTCGGGATCGGGAGGGAAATCGCCCCTGACACATGGGTCAAGGATGGCGAGGACGACAAGAACCACCCGCATTTTTATTGTTGTGCCGCGGAGCTGGTCGACCTCTTCGACGATTTCGAACTCAGCTATCTTGAAGACAAGGAACACCGCAAACCCGGGTCTTGGCACTGGCACATGATTGCGGAAGCGAAGCAGTAATCAGAAATGGGGTGGCAGTCAGCCGAACCGGTCCGCACGCGTCTGGATTACCGGCAAATTCACACCGATGGGCATTGGTGCCAGAGCTCCCGGACAAGCGATCTTCGGGGGAAGGTTGATCGATACCATTGGAAATCAGGCAGAAAAGCGCTACGACGGTGAGCTGGCGTCCAAGACGGGCGTCCGTGCCTTTTGGTGAAACGGTGTTCGGGACGAGTTCTGCTTGATTTCTCTCAGACCAGTTTTGAATGTTCTCGGGTTCTTGTATGTCGGTCTTGCGACCGCCATGCTCATTCCCGCCATCGTTGACGTTGCCCAGAAGAACGCCGACTGGCAGGCCTTTGTCTTTTCCGCACTCCTGACGGGAATGATAGGGATGCTGCTGTCGCTCGCGGTCGGCGGTTCGCTTCGCGAAGGACTCGACACTCGGCAGACCTTCATTCTCACCACACTTTCTTGGGCATCGCTGCCGGCCTTCGGTGCATTGCCTTTCCTGTGGCTTGGCATCGGTTATGCCGACGCGGTATTCGAGGCGGTTTCCGGCTTCACGACAACCGGATCGACGGTTCTCACCGGTCTTGACGGGTTGCCGCCAGGGCTGCTCGTCTGGCGTTCCATGCTGCAATGGATGGGCGGTGTCGGCATTATCGTCATGGCGATCGTTCTGCTGCCGTTCCTGAGGATCGGCGGAATGCAGCTGTTTCAGAGCGAGAGTTCCGACCGATCGGAAAAGATTGTCAGCCGGTCGGTTGAACTGATCCGCCTGATCGGCCTGGCCTATCTGTTCCTGACCGTTCTTTGCATAGCGGCTTACCTGGCAACCGGCATGGAGCTGTTTGATGCCTTCAACCATGCCCTGACAACGATTGCGACCGGCGGGTTTTCCACACATGACCAGTCATTCGGGTATTTCAAGAATCCTGCGTCAGGCTGGGTAGCCGTGCTGTTCATGATTGTCGGCGCCATGCCATTCGTTCTGCTCATTCAGGCTCTTCGCGGACGTCCTTTGCAGTTGTGGCGGGACCCGCAAGTGCGTGCGCTGCTGGGATTTCTTGCACTCGTGTCACTGACGCTTACGGTTTATCTCGGCATCAACATGCGCTTTCCGTTCGAGGAAGCCTTGTTGCGCTCAACGTTCAATGTCGTCTCGATCGTCACGGGAACCGGTTACGCTCTGGGAGATTTCACCCAATGGGGCGCCCCGGTCGTCGGAATTGCTTTCTTGCTGATGTTTGTCGGCGGCTGCACCGGCTCAACGACCGGCGGTATCAAGATTTTCCGCTTCCTGGTGTTTTTCGGTACTGTGCGCGCGCATTTGCGGAGGATGGTACGTCCACACCGCATCATGTCCGAAGAATACGCCGGGACGCGCCTGACGCCGGAGCTCTCGTTTTCGGTTCTTGCCTTCCTCGTGGTCTATATGGGGTCGGTCGGCATCATCACCGTGGCACTTTCCTTTTTTGACCTGGATCTCGTAACCGCGATTTCGGCCGCTGCAACGTCAGTGGGCAACGTGGGGCCGGGCCTTGGTCCTGTCATCGGTCCGGCTGGACATTTCGCACCGCTGCCGGACGGTGCCAAATGGCTGCTCTCCTTTGCCATGCTTGTCGGCAGACTCGAACTCTTTACCGTCCTTGTCCTGCTGGATCCGGATTTCTGGTCGAAATAACTTCGCCGAAAAACAGCCATTATTGCTCGTGAGGATCACGAAATGAAATTTGCAGCACCGCTTGCCAGCGGACGTCTTGTCAAGCGCTACAAGCGTTTTCTGGCCGATGTCGTTCTGGACGAAAACGGTAGCGAGGTCACGGCTCACTGCGCCAATCCGGGCTCTATGCTCGGACTGAAGGAGCCGGGATCAAGGGTATGGTTGTCACAGTCGGACAATCCGAAGCGCAAACTCAAATACTCCTGGGAAATCATCGAGGCAGACGGGGCGCTCGTCGGTATCAACACCGCGCATCCGAACAGGCTGGTGGAAGAGGCGATCGAGGCCGGCCGCATCAAAGCGCTTTCCGGATACGAGACCCTGCGCCGGGAAGTGAAGTACGGCAAGAACTCGCGCATTGATATTCTGCTTGAAGACGGGAACGGCAAAAAGACCTATGTCGAGGTGAAGAATGTCCACTTGATGCGTCAGGCAGGACTTGCCGAATTCCCGGACAGTGTCACGGCACGCGGTGCGAAACACCTGGCCGAGCTCGCTGATATGGTTGCTGAAGGACATGGGGCCGCGATGGTTTTCCTGGTTCAGCGACCCGATTGCGACCGGCTCAGCCTTGCCTCGGACATCGACCCAGCCTACGCGTCTGCCTTTGCGGCTGCGCAGGAGGCGGGCGTCAACACATACGCGATCGGGTGCGATGTGACGCTGGACGGTATCGAAGCCGTCCGTCCAGTCAATATCGAGATATAGCTTCCGGTTTTCAGGTTTGATCCGATTTGTACCGGGATTGGCGCACTGCGATTGTTGTTTGTCCTGAATGTATCAGTGTTGCCCTGGGCCGATACAATTGAGACCTGCGCCGATGCACGGTTGAAATGTCCGGTTCCCATCTGTCGGTTGTCAGCAATCAAGCTGACGCAACAGATGGAGACTGAAATGAAACTGAACATGAATCTTCTTGGCGCCGTTGCAGCCGCGAGCCTTGCCTTTACAGTTCTGCCGACGACGGCACAGGCCGGCAGCCACGTTGTTGAGTGTGCGGACGGAACGATCTACGATTTCGGCAAGGACGATGCCATCAGTGCCGAGGTCGCCTGCGCCAATCATGGCGGTGTCAAGCTGACCCCGTTCAAGGCTTCAAGGATCAAGCCAAACGGTTCGAATTCGGGTGGACTTCCGGTGAAACGGACCCGCGCGCGCTGAAGACCCTGATCGGCTGATTTGCCGATACAACTTGCGCCTTGACCTTCCTGGTCAAGGCCGCAAGGTCCGCATCCGGACCGGTACTCAACTGCAGCTTTTCCGGCTCTGGACTGCGCAAGGAAAGAACAAACGCAAAAGAACTGTTATGCCGATCAACCGGCCGTGTCTTTTGAAAGCGGCGGCTGGAATTGCCAGCCCATGTCCCACGGGAAATAGATCCAAGTGTCCTGGGATACTTCTGTGATGAAAGTGTCAACCATCGGAACACCCACAGGCTTTGCGTAGACCGTAGCGTAGTGGGCCTTGGGAAGCATTTCTCGCACGACTTTCAATGTCTTTCCGGTGTCGACCAGATCATCGATCACAAGGACACCACTGCCTTCACCATCTTCCAGATCGACGACCTTCGGGTCGACTGGCTTGATGACCTTCAGTTGCCCCTGATTTTCATAGTCGTGATATGAGGCGATGCAGACCGTTTCAATCGTCCGGATACCAAGCTCGCGGGCGACGATTCCAGCAGGAACCAGTCCACCTCGCGTGATGCAGACAATAGCCTTCCATTCACCTTCGCTCGACAACCGCCAAGCCAAAGCGCGGGAATCCCGGTGAAACATGTCCCATGAAACCGGGAAAGCCTTGTTTTGGGTGGAATTTTCCATTGTCATTCTCGCTCTTTATGATCCCAGCAACTCTGCAACGGCCTGTGCCACGTCTTGAGCCGCGGCCGTCAGGATTGCCTCGTCGCGCGACCTGATAACGATCTGGGTTGTGAACTTGCCGTCAGATGCGTTCGGGTAGGATCCGATAAGGGTTTCAGGATGTGCATCCTGAATGGCAGCCAGCCTGTCGGCGATGCGGCTTTCCGGCATGTCGGCGGCAACAGTCCTGGACAGCATCTTGCGCCCGGTTGTCAGGGTCGGTGCAATGGCGTCCAGCATGGCCTGCATGATGGACGGTACGCCGGCCATGACATGCACGTTTTCAATCCTGAATCCGGGAGCCTTGGACACCTTGTTTTCGATGAGGTCCGCTCCCTCGGGAATACGCGCCATGCGCTGACGTGCCGGAGTAAACTGGCCGGGCTCATAGTGTTTTTCCATGATCGCGACGGCGCGCGGATCGAGATTCAAAGGTACATCGAAGGCTGCCGCCACGCTTTCGGCGGTGATATCGTCATGGGTCGGACCAATGCCGCCGGACGTAAACACGTAGTTGAACTTTGTCCGCAGTGCATTGATCGCCGCGACGATCTGGTCCTGCTCGTCCGGAACAACCCGAACCTCTTTCAGATCGATTCCAAGGGAGGTCATGTAGTCAGCAACGAAGCCGATATTCTTGTCCTTGGTGCGGCCGGACAGAATCTCGTCACCGATAACCAGGAACGCGGCGGTCACAATGTCATCTGCCTTCTGACCGGTCATCATCGCACTCCCTGAAATCCGATTGGGAACCCGCTTTATCGCAGCTTTCATTTCAGCTCAAGCCAAAGACGGATTATTGCTCAGGAGTCCAGCCATAAATGTCATCGAAACGTGCCGCCAGACTTTTCGGCTTCGTGAGCCGGAGAACAGTGTCGCGTGCGAAGGCCATTGGACCCGAGTAGTGAAATGTCCGAGCGTTGCCGCGCGATATTCCCTGGATATGGCTGGCACGGGGTTTCCGGTCCCTTTCAAACGACCTGAGAGCGGATGGAATGTTCTGAACATTCTTCGGCAGATGTTTTGCCAGAATGGCTGCGTCCTCGATCGCCATTGCGGCACCTTGCGCCATGAAGGGAAGCATCGCGTGCGCGGCGTCTCCCATCAGCGCCACATGCCCGTGTGTCCAGGGGCCAGACCCATCGACGCTGCAAAGCGCCCATTTCAGCCAGCGTTCCGGCTTGCCGAGCAGGTTTCTGGTTTCAGCCGGCCAGTCCTTGAAGACCCGCAATACAGCGTCCTTGTCGGCCTTGGCCGACCAGGTTTCGTCGCTCCAGTCCTCCCGGGCAAGCGCGACAATATTGAGCTCTCTGCCGCCCCTTATCGGGTAGTGAACCAGGTGTGAATTCCTGTGTAGCCAAAGACCGCTGTCGCGCGCGAACTTGTCATCCACCTGGTCGATTGGCACCGTCGCACGGTAGGCAACCTGTCCGCTGAACCGGGCATTCACGTGGCCCGGTACATGACGCCTGGTCCTGGACCACACGCCATCGGCTCCGATCAACGCCTTGCACTTCTGGTTTGCGGTCTCTTCACCAAGGCGGTAAATGCAGACCAGATGATCATAAGGCGATGGTGTGAGGTCCTGCACCTCGCAAGACAGGCGTATCGTGATCCCCGGCGTTTTTTGAGCCCGATCAAGCAAAACCCGTTGAAGATCAGCCCTGTGAATGACCCAAAACGGATTGCCGTGCCGTTCCCTGATGAATTTTCCGAGCTCAACCCTGGCAAGTTGCTTGCCGTTTTCTCCGGACCAGATCCTGAGTCCGTCAGGCGCGTAGGCGAACGCCTCGAGATCCTTCAAGACGTCCAGTCTTTGCAGAACCGAGCAGGCGTTCGGCGAAAGCTGCAGACCCGCGCCGACTTCGGAAATCTCATTTGCCTTTTCCAGGAGCACGATATTGTGTCCCTGCTGCCGAAGCGCCAGCGCGGCGGTCAATCCGCCAATGCCGCCACCGGCGATGACGATGGGTGTCAGGGCGTCGTCGTCTGTCTCGGTCATGAACCGCTCATTTCTCAGGCGGCTTCAGGCGTCCAATTGCAGTCGTTTGGAGACGATTCCCCCGCCTTCAAAGTTGGATCGAACTTGTAGAGCGTTGAGCAGTACGGGCAGACGATTTCGTTTTCGGTTCCCATGTCCAGAAAGATATGGGGATGATCAAACGGAGGTTTTGCGCCGATGCACATGAATTCGCGTGCGCCGATCGCGACTGAATCGTGCCCGCTGGAGTTCTGAAAATGCGGGACAACCTGATCCGCCATTGTGACGTTCCTCTTTGACCTGTGGGGAGGGTTTCCCCGATACCGAATTTCGGTGACAATATCACTTGTGAAATGAAAAGGTAGTCCTCGGATACTGCGGTTCAGCGCCGCATTTCGACATTTGCACAGCGCAGCCGTTTTCTCCTTTGCCAATGGGAGTTTCTCCCCTTAAGGTAAGGGAAAATGTGTTTTCCGTTTACGTAAGGGTTACTTCGTTTCATGCCGCACGCAGAAGTCGATGGTGTCAGGATCGCCTATCTTGATGAAGGAGAGGGGGATCCGATCCTTCTCATACACGGATTTGCTTCCAACAAGCAGGTGAACTGGCAGTATCCGGGATGGGTCGACCTCTTGGTCAAGGACGGTCGCCGCGTGATTGCGCTCGACAACCGGGGTCATGGCGAGAGTGAAAAATTCCACGACCCAGAGGCCTACGGGGCACCACTCATGGCTGAAGACGCCAGAAACCTGCTCGACTATCTGGAAATCCCGCAGGCTGACGTCATGGGGTATTCCATGGGTGCCCGGATCGCCGCGTTTTTGACGCTCAATCATCCTGACCGAGTTCGCAGGGCGATTTTCAGCGGTCTGGGCTATGGCATGGTCGCCGGTGTTGGAGATCCCGAGCCCATCGCAGTTGCCCTGGAAACGGATCGCATTCAGGATATCAGGGATCGCACCGGACGTGCCTTCAGGGCATTTGCGGACCAGACAGGCTCGGACAGACAGGCACTGGCGGCCTGCATGCGCTCGTCGAGACAAAAAATCAGCGAGGACGACGTCGGACGGATCGAAAGGCCGGTCCTGGTTGCAGTCGGTACCGAGGACGAAATTGCCGGTTCGCCGCATAAACTCGCCGATCTCATCCCGCATGCCGAGGTCCTGGAAATTCCGGGCCGTGACCACATGGTTGCTGTCGGAGACAAGGTTCACAAACAGGGCGTGCTGGCATTTTTGAACAACATCGACGCGTAAGACCTTCCTTGCGAGGCTGGCGTACAACTTGCGAAGAATGACAGAGGAATACATGGGGCCGAAACGGGTTGAGTTTCAGGGGGCTGAACAGAACTGGCTGATCGCTGACAGATACGGAGAAGGCGATCAACCTGTCATCTTGCTTCACGGCGGCGGGCAAACACGCCATTCCTGGGAGGCTGCGGCTGCGCGGATCGCAACCCTCGGCCATCCCGTCTATTCTCTCGATCAGCGCGGTCATGGAGAGAGCGACTGGGTTGCATCCGGCACCTACAGTTTTGAAGATTTCAGCAAGGACCTTGTTGCAGTTACCCGGCAGGTCGTTGCACTCCACAGCGCCAAACCGGTCGTTGTCGGCGCCTCGCTTGGCGGATTTGCCGGTATGCTTGCCGAAGGGCAGGAAAATCCGGGCGGTCTTTCGGCGCTCGTCCTGGTGGATATCACACCTCGGATCGACATGGGTGGTGTCAGCAAGATCATCGGATTCATGGGAGACCGGGTCGAAGAAGGCTTTGTGGATGTCGAAGAGGCGGCGGATGCCATTTCACGGTATCTGCCAAACCGGACAAGGCCGAAAGATCTCTCGGGTCTCGCCAAGAACCTGCGCTTGCATGGCGATGGCCGCTATCGCTGGCATTGGGATCCGGCTTTCCTGAGATCGAGACAGCACGAAGACCCGAAGTCGTCAGACCAGATTCAGGCAAACATGCTTGTGGCTGTGGGCAATCTCACCTTGCCCGTTCTGCTGATACGCGGGCGGAATTCCGAACTGGTCTCGATGGAGCATGTACAGGAATTCCTGGCGCGGGTGCCTCATGCGAAATTCACGGACATCCAGGACGCCGGGCATATGGTTGCCGGAGACCGCAATGATGTGTTTGCGTCAGCCGTGGAGAACTTCCTGCTCGAATTGAGGGCGGATGCGGTCCCTGCCTTGAGCAGGTAATGATAATGGTCTCAGAGATTTGCGGAGGTTTCATGAGAAAACGAATCCGCCGACGGTGAGCTATTTGCGCATGCATTGGCAGTCGCACAGGCAACCAGTGTTTCCGTTGTCATCGACCTGAGAATACAGGCTCGCGTTTTTCCAGAAAAGCCCTGCAACCCTCGTCGTAGTCGGCGCTGTCGATACAGTTCCGGGCGTTCAAACGATCATTTTCAAGTTTCTCTTGTGCGGCGTTGTCGGACAGATTGTTCACCGCCTGTTTTGCTGCCCTCACAGATAGCGGCGCATTTGCACAGATCGCGTTGCACAGGGCCTCGATCCGAGCATCAAGGGCGTCGGGGCTCAATACCTCGCTGATCAATCCCATTTGTAGCGCGGATTCCGCCGAAAACCGCTCGCCGGTGAACAGGATCTTCTTTGCGTCAGATGGGGAGACAACTTCCAGGAGATCAGACAAGGCATCCGGAGGATAGGCCAACCCGAGCCTGGCTGCCGGAATTCCGAACAAGGCCGTTTGCGAGGCGATCCTCAGGTCGCAGGCAAGTGCCAGCCCCAGTCCGCCACCGAGACAGGGACCTTCGATCGCAGCGATCACAGGAACTGCAACATTCTTGAGCGCCTTGAAGGCCGCAACGTTGATCGCGTCATACCGCATCGCGGCTTCGGGGGTCGAGCGGATTGCCTTGAATTCGGAAATGTCCGCACCAGCGCAGAAACTCCTCCTGCCAGCTCCTCGGATGACGCAAACACGAATTTCCGGGTTTGCCGTCAGCTCGTGAAGTCGTCCGGGAATGCGCTCCCAGGCGGACAAGGAAAGTGCGTTTTTGCGGTCCGGAGCGTTCAGAACAATTTCCGCGACTTGGCCACGAATTGCCAGAATCGGGTTGTCCGTTTTCACGGCACTGTTTCCGTCATGTGGCATTCTTGTTCCTCAAATTGTGATCGCCGGGCAGCTAGAACGCCAGAAATCTTAAACTTTCCCGTTTCATAAAAGGGTTTCATATCTGATATCAGCAAGTTTCATTTTGGAATATCCGACGACAGTCCTATTTTAGGATAACGTTTGTGACGGCTTGAAAAGGAGACAGGCCATGTCGGCATCGATATCGAAGCCCGACGTAGAACGCGTTCCGACCCATGATCCGGTCTGGCAGAAGTTACGCGACGAGGCTCAGCAGATGGTTGCCGTCGAACCGGCGCTGTCCTCCTTTGTCTATGAAACTGTTCTCAATCACGACAGTCTCGAAGAAGCGGTCTTGCACAGGTTGGGGGACAGGCTCGGAAGAGATGTCGTCTCCGCGTCACTCATCCGGCAAACCTATCTTGAAGCGCTTGCAGATGAACCGGAACTGGCCAAGATTTTCCGTGTCGACATCGTGGCCGTCTTCGATCGCGATCCGGCCTGTTTCCGCTACCTGGAACCGGTTCTCTATTTCAAGGGTTTCCATGGGCTTCAGACCCACCGTCTTGCGAACTGGCTTTGGCGCAAGGGACGCAAGGACTTCGCACTCTATCTGCAGAGCCGCGCGTCGGAAGTGTTCCAGATCGACATTCACCCGGCTGTTCCGGTCGGGCGCGGCATATTCATAGATCACGGTACAGGCATTGTTGTCGGCGGGACTGCTGCTATCGGCGATGATGTTTCCATCCTGCAGGGCGTTACTCTGGGCGGTACTGGCAAGGAAGGCGGCGATCGCCATCCTAAGATCCAGAACGGTGTCCTTATTGGTGCGGGTGCAAAAGTCCTCGGTAACCTCGAGATCGGCCATTGCTCGCGTATCGCCGCCGGATCTGTCGTACTTGCGGATGTGCCCGAATGCACAACGGTGGCTGGTGTTCCGGCCAGAATCGTCGGCAAGGCGGGATGTGCGGAACCGGCACGCAGCATGAACCAGTTGCTTGGTGATGACTGAAGGTCTGTGCGGAAAAAGGAACCGGGGGATAGTTTGCGGAAAGGGTTTGGCATTTTGGGCTGGTCTTATAGGGTCCGCGCGACTAAATAGCAGACGGCATTTACAAGGAGAGCGCCGTGAAACCCGATGAAATCCGCAAGATCGAAGCGTACCTGCGTTTGAAATTCGAGCTGCAGAGCCTTCAAGTGCGGGCCCGTCCGCGCAAGGACGACTCCGCAGAGGTCTATATCGGCGAAGAATTTATCGGCGTGATCTTCCGCGACGACGAAGACGAGGATCTGAGCTGGAACTTCCAGATGGCTATTCTGGAAATCGATCTGGACGAGGTCTGAGTCTCAATCGAACCATTTGACAAGGGCGGCCTTTCTCACGAGAGGCTGCCCTTTCCTGTCTTCCAGCGTCGAGCGGCCTGAGGTCAACTCTGCCGAAATGCTCTTACCTTGCGGACAATGGCGTCGTCGATCTGCCGCCAGTTTGCCAGCAGATCTTCATCGAAGCGGTACCTGAGTTCCAGACCCGACGTCATGACAATCGCCCGGTAACACATTGCTTCGTGCCTCGACTTTGAAATCACACATCGGGCGATGAAGCCGTTCGGTCGCGCCGGATCGTAGACGATCAGATCACGTTTGGCTGCACCTCGTGATGAAAGCGTTAGTATCTTGAGGCCATCAGGTCCGTTCATTTCACCGCCTCGCGCAAGGCGTCTGTAAAACGGGTCCAGACGTGCTCTCATGCTCTCGCGGCCCGGATTATGCTCCAGGTCTACAACCAGCGTGCGCCCGGTGGCACCGAACCTGCCAGCACCCGGAGATCCTGTCACAGGGGCAAGACCCGGCCATGTCATGGACAGCTTCAACGATCTCACGTTTGTTTCGCCACCGAAGATCCGCGAACGTTGTTTGGGCCTGGCGATGTAGTCGACGGGGAGAACAAATCCTGTATTGCCGATTGTAATGGTCACCGGGCCGGACGCTGAATCGGAAGATGCGTAGGCATCCCAGTTGCTGGTCCAGTAGGCAGCCCGTTCCACGATATGTGCCGCGCCAAGGACCAGTATCGCGAGCATCAGCAACCTGAATCGGCGGGGGTTGGCACCGCTGGCGGTCGGGAGCGTCATCGGGATCATCGGATCTGATCCCGTCGGCCGGGTGCTCTGGTATGGGACAGAGTGTGTCGAAACGGAACAGGTGTTCCGATCGAGGATGCCTTGTCGTTTGCCCCATATGGCCTGAAGTCCAGGTTTTTGCCCATTTACCCGTCCGGCACAGTCTTTGCATTTGACCGTTTAGAATTTGTTAATCAGTTTCCGGCCGGACCAGTTAATAAGAGGTTAATGGGCGTGTTCTTCTCTCTTCTTCTCGTTGGATATGTCGCGAGCGCAGGCTTTGTTGCAGCAGGTGTTCTCGGAAGCCTTTATCAACTTGTCACCAGACAACCGCCAAAATTTTCCTTTTCGGGCGAAAACCTGCTCGCTTTTCTAATCGAGGTTTTCCTTTGCGTCTTTGCCGGACCGTTTATCATCATGCGTAACGCCATTCGGGGGCGCAGGATCGAAAAGCGGCCGCTCGGCTGGCTTGTGGCGTCATCCACGATTGCCGGGATGTGGAGCATGTGCTCTGGTATTCTGGTCATGAATGTCGCTCTGATTGTCGCCGGTTACACCTGAGGTTCCATGCCGACTTATGCACTTGACGGCCGTGCGCCGGATTTTCCTCAAAACGGCGATTTCTGGATTGCGCCGAATGCAACCCTCATCGGTGATATCAGGCTCCGCGAGGCGGCGAGCGTCTGGTTTGGAGCCATCTTGAGAGGTGACAACGAACCGGTGATCGTCGGTCCGCGCTCGAATGTGCAAGATGGCTGCGTCTTTCACACCGACATGGGTTACCCGCTCACGATCGGCGCGGATTGCACGATCGGGCACAACGCGATCCTTCACGGATGCACCGTCAAGGACAATTCGTTGATCGGTATGGGCGCGACAGTGCTGAATGGAGCCATTATCGGCTCCAACTGCATTATCGGTGCGAATGCACTGATCGGCGAAGGCAAGGAAATCCCGGACAATTCACTGGTTGTCGGCATTCCGGGCAAGGTGGTTCGCACGCTGCCGGACGAGGCAAAGGACAATATCCGCAAGTCAGCTGAAGGCTACGTTCGAAACTGGCGGCGCTACAGGGATGGCCTCTCGGAGACCTGAGACGAAAAAAGTTCCCACCCGACCAAAAAAACGGGAACCGGCCTGCGGGGGGCGGGCCGGTTCCCTGGATCCGGTCGTGGTAGGGATGGGGAGGGTGGGGACGCGACCGGATCGTCCTGACGGCCCTGCAACAGGCCGATCCCTATCCTTGTGCTTACTGAGACACGGAACTGACGGTGGTCACGCGCGTGTCGGAGATGCCTGTCCACCTGACGGATGAACTTGGGGACTGGCGCTTGATGTAACGGTAAGGTGTTGAATACCAGGGCAGGACAGCCTCGATCTGGTTGTCCAGGATCATGTCGCCGTGGTCGGTCCTGACGGTCAGCACCGCGTGGCCCGCATTGTCCACATCCTTGGCGACTGTGATGAGCAGAGCGCTTTTGGGCCAACCGGCTTCTATCAGGACGCGCTGCTTTTCCAGAACATATTCTTCGCAGTCACCGTAACCATTCACCGGGTAGGACCAGTGCTCGATCTTGCCGAAGAGGTCGTCGTCTGTCATCGGCTTTACACGACGGTTGACCTTTGCATTGATCGCGATCAACTGGTTCCAACGCGCTTCATTGAGCTTGACCACAACCGGTTGATAGCGTTCTTTCGGGCAGGCCCAGGCATTGTCGCGGCAGAATTGCTTGTGACCGATTGGTGCTTTGGTCACCATATTCATGTCCATGAAACGGCCAGGGTCGGCAAGTGCCGGAGATCCGGCAAAGACACCCGTCGCGATCAATGTTGTGATAAAGAGAAGCTTTCCAAGTAAATTCATCGTAACACCCTCCCCAAGGCTGATGTAACGATGACTCAATGCTTTTTACTTCGCGAAAAACTTCGAAGTAAAACCTTATTTATACTTTAATCTAATTCGATTTTTATTTTAGTAAAATGAAATTTTCTTTTTAAGAAAACTTGAATCGAATTTGTCTAAAATTTTATCGATCTCCTGGAAGCGTGTGAAATTGTTGATGATTGTTGGACGGGGCCGTGTCAGGATCGGGGTGGAGAACAAATCCAGGTCGGCGAAGCAATCCTGATTTCATCCGTCTGGCGCAAGATTCGGGGCGGAAATATAATTTCCTGCAATCGGATTTTTTTCAAAAACACGGTGGCACTTCCGGCCGAGCAATGTGGGTTCGTTCGGGTAAACGAAAAAAAGAACCAGGTTTGAACGCAGATCTCAGCGCCGCCCGGATTGATCGATCGGGCGGCGCTGATTGACAGGCCTGGTTTCTATCTGTCTTTGCGGTTGCCTTTGTTGGCGTCCCGGAACGAGCGATACTGTTTCCAGGGCAACCATTGAAGTCGCGAACGGTTGAATGTCAGTCCGTCGCGCACCAGTAGACAATGTGCGGTGTGTAGGTTCATCAGTTTCCTCCTTTTTACTCATCTGGTGCACATGGTGCGCCTATTCAATAACCGGAAGCCACGGCGAGAGCGTAATTTTGTTAAATATCTGCAATGTTTAAATTGCAATGGAAGCATACGCTACTGCAAAAATTTTCTGATTTTTTATAAAATCTGAGCACGAAGAAATATTAATAAAGATAAATTCTCACGCGTATACATGCAGAATCTAGCTATTTTTTTGTTTTCCAATTTTACATTTACTGCAAATGGACCGGACACTGTAATTGGTGGCGGTGAACGTTTTAATGTTGTGTTCGTCTTGAGTGTTGATCGACTGCCGCGTGATCACCAGTGAATTTCAAACCGGGAAACCGTAGCGGCATTGTTCTCCCAAAAAAGGGGCGCTTGGTGACGTATCTTCGGCGTTTGTCATCACAATCCAAATGTTCACGACTTCCAATCCGGAAAGGTCAGCTGAGTTGGAAATGGATCAAGAGCATTGCGAACGGGGCGCTCAGGTGTGAACTCCAACTCGTCATGGGTCAAAAACGGCCAAGTCTCATCCGCGAAATTCTGGCAATCCACAGAAAGGTACGCTCTGCCGAGAATGTAACCCGTTCACCTGACCGGGTGACGCTTTCCCGGGTGTTTTCGAAGATCTTGGTAGAGCAGTCCTGCAAGAAGACGCAAAACTTCCACGTCCGAAGATCACTCCGGGTTCTGCGCCGCTCTCCCGAGAACATCAGCACACACTTTCAGCTGCTGTAAAACAATCGGAATCTTGACGGCATCAACTGCAATACTGAACGACGAATTCTCCGGTTTGACGATCAACAGGGTTTGCTTCACGAGAAGATCGATTTCCGTCTGTGACAGTGGCCTGTCCGTCCTCAAGGCGAAATCAAGTCCGGCCTCAGCCGGAACCGTTATCTGCTCATCGCCATAGGACACTAGAAGGTTGATGTTGAATTTCGTGCCCTGGACAAAGACACCGGGCCAAAAATAGGCGTCGATCGAAACGCCTGGATTGGCCAGATCATGAACAAACCAGAAAGACATGTACGGAGCGTGGCTGGTCTCGATGACCGGCCGATTGACCGCCTTGCATTTGGTTTTTTCATTCCAGACTGTCCAGTTGCCGTCCTGATACCAGAATCTGACGTCGGACTTTACGGTTGTCGTCATCAACAACAACAAGCACAGGGCAGCAAGAGATCTGCTCATGGCCGGCTCCCTCGTTTGATATCCCAGCATAACACTTATTCTGAAAGCGTCGCAGCTGACTATTCAGGAAAGCGCTTCGCGGTCCAAAATGATCCGACGCGGTGACCACGGTTTCCATGAGGTGAAAGATGGCATGAAGACCGGGCGGAAACGACTGGAATTTCAATTGCGGCCAAGAGAGACGAAATTCCCGTCAATCCAGATAGGGGCAAACATTGCATTGGCCAGTCAACGTCAAGGTGTTTATCGCTGCGGTGCCCGCATTCACACGAAGTACACCAGATTCTCGAAATCGATCAAAATACAACCCAAAATGGGAATCGTGTTCTGTCATTGGGAGGCGACAGACGGGTTCTGGAAATAGGAATTTTCGCTAAGATATTGTTTAAGTGATGTTTTCTTGTTTCCTGTCATTTGGCATGTTCCTTGTATTCCTGACTCTAGAACACACGAACTGGAGGCAGACAAATGAACATTCTTCTTGAAGACCTGAAAACTGCCATGAATCAAGAACGCAGGAACAAGTTAGCGCGAAATTCCCGTCCGAACCGGGGACCGCAGGTGGCTGGCAGTTTGGAAAGCCAATACAAACCAGTGGGTATCGCAGCTCTGACGGCCGCATCGCTGTGCACGAGTGTACGTGCAACCACGAAAAAGTAACCTGGCAAATCAGTAAGTTAAGTCTCGAGGGAGCCGTTCAAAACGCAGCTCTCTCAATCTTCTGGCTGGGGCAGGAATAGCTTCAGTCAGGCGCAGAGATATGGTGTTCCAGCAACTCGCGGCTCTGGACGGCGGCGAATTCGACGGCAATGCCGCCTTCGATGCGCCGGACGACGCGGGCCTGCATCTTGCCGAGAGTAATCGGATCACCCATTTCGGGACTGCTGTCCGTTGCGATGGCTGCCCCGGAAAGGGACACATCGATTATCCGGCAGACATGTTCCGAACCGTCCGGCAGGATCATCTTCGTCATGGGATTTTTCGGCACGAAACGGTCGTGGCGGCGATCTTCTGGAAGATTGAGCTCATCCCTGTTGGCGAGCCAGGTCAGGACGTTCGCGATCTTGTCGCGCTTGCGGGCGGTGTTGCGCAGTTCAACGGCAAAACCGCCGTCAATCACCCGCGAAATACGTCCCTCGACGCGGCTCAAATGATCAAGATAAGCAATCACCCGTTCACCAACACGCCCTTCGACAGGAGTGATCATGGCCATTCCGCCTGGTGACATATCGATGATCTGACAGGGGTATTCCCGGCGGTCCTCCAACATGAAACGGCCAAGTATATCGACCTGAACACGTTGATGCCGCCGGCGGTCCGTGACTTGAAGCGGTTTGCTTCCTTCTGGTGCTGTTGCCAATCCGGCGTCCATGCCTGCTCTATCCAAACAGTGTGTCCCGCACCAAGTGGCCGAAACCCGAATCCCCAAACGTCTCACTCATACATTAGGCAGATGAGGTTAACGATGTGTAAGAATTGGGACACTCAACTGCTTTTCGACGTTAAAAATTTCATCAGTTTTCCAGCGGCGCAACGAAAGTGCGCAACTTCCTATAAATTGCATCGGGAAAAATTACCACTCCTGGAAAAAGAGAGAGGTGTCGACATCAAGTTTGAGGCGAGAATTGTGACGCCGCGTTAGAAAACCCGGTTGATTCCGGGTTTTCGGATAGTGGGGCGTGTTTGATGCGTCTTGTGCGAAGCGGTCAGGACTTGCCGCCGCTATAGACTGTCAGATGACCGACCTTGCGCTCGGCACCCTGGGGCAGGGTGGGCGCCGGCATGCTCATGCCTTCTGCCGTGAAGCGTGGCAGGATAGGATTGACCGCTGCCGGTGCGTCGGCAAAGAAGGGCCGCTCGTCGGGCCAGACAAGACGCAGGCTGCTGATCGACTGGTTCAGGATCGGGTGCAGGCCGATCCAATAGGGCTTTTCCATCGGTGTACAACTTCCGAGGATGCGGATCCGGCCTTCTCCAGGCACATTGAGAGGGACGAGCAGCATTTCCATATGCAGAACCTGATCCCGCTCGGTGTGACCGCTAACGCCAATGACCGCCGCTGCCGCGTCTTCCGTAATGGCAGCAACAAGGCTTTCCAGAGCTTCACGATCCTTCGTGCTCCAGCCACGCAGGAAGTTCCTGCCTTTAAGTTCACGGCAATGGGCTGAACAAAGGCGCGTTCCGGCCAGGCGGTAACGCACGTCCTGGGGTCCTTTTGTTTCCAGAATAAAGGTATCTCCCAACAGACCGCGAATTTCGCCGGGGTCGACTTCACTGCGGTTCGGGGCTGGACGGGCGCCGCGCAGGTTGTCCCAGTAAGAATAAAGAGTTTGCGTTACGCCGTGTTTCATCTTGCTTCGCCTCATCGCCATTATTCGCCCCGTGTATCGTCTCAAGACACTACTGTTTCAAAATGGGGCGCTTGTCCGATCCTGTGTTTGACTGACCTCTACTAAGCATGGGGCGTGCCAAGTGGCTGATGGATATGAAACAATGAGGTGGGGCAGGTGTTAAGGTTAATTTTCGGTGTTGCTTGTCTTCAGTCGGTGGTGCTGGCAGCTTAACGTTCTGTTCAGATATATGGCGAGGCAAACAGCCTCGGCGGTTCAAGCCGAAAACCCGGCAATGGAGCGAAGCAGGACGCAAGCGCGCAAACACAATTGAGCGCTGAAGTTCTTCGAAACTGAACAGTGACCTGACAAGAGCGCGTGGGGACGCGACCGACCTTTTGGGGGGAAGACAGGACGCCGGCGCCCGGGATCTCATCCGATCTCGATTTGCACCGGCGTCCTTGCTTTTTTCGCGCAAATCCGCTGCGGCAATCTGAAAAGACATTCACCATTTGAAGGAAATGATCGCCTGATCATCAAGCCGCCCTTGTTTTGTCCGGGATCTTGCTTAGAAGAAATAGGGGAAAGAGCGAGATTCCATGAACGTATACAAATTCGACGAAGAACGCAGCCGGCGTGAACAAGCCGAAAAGCAGCAACCGCCCAGAAGACCTGCCGGCCCGCCTGCGATCAATCTGCCTGATATCATCATCTGGCTCAGTGGAATTCTGATTGCGATTCATCTCGTACGGGTGTTCCTGCTCCCGGTTGTCTGGGACAATCTCATCCTCGTCCTTTTTGCTTTCTGGCCGGTGAAATACTCGATTTTTGCGGGGCTCTCCGCGCTGGACATGGCTTCGGCGCTTTGGGCATTTGTCACTTATTCCCTGCTGCACGGCAGTGCGACACATATCATTTTCAATCTGCTCTGGATGGCGATCTTCGGCAGCGCGGTTGCACGCAGGTTCGGCGTCAGCCGGTTTCTGCTCTTTTCGGCGCTGTGTTCGGTCGGGGGAGCACTTGCACACCTGGCGACGAACTGGGGCGAGGGCGTTCCGATGATTGGCGCGTCGGCAGCGATTTCCGGTCAGATGGCAGCCGCGATTCGCTTTGTCTTCGAACTGGGCGGCCCGCTCGGTGCCATCCGTCGTACCGATCGCGAAGCCTACATGGTGCCGGCGAAGCCGCTGGCCGATTGTTTCCGCAATCAGCAGGTCCTGGTCTTCGTTGCCGTGTGGTTCGGGCTCAATCTCTTTTTCGGTCTCATGAGCGGTCCGGTTGCCGGACAGCCGGCAAGTGTCGCCTGGATGGCACATATTGGCGGCTTTGCCGCCGGCCTCGCGCTGTTCCCGTTTTTTGATCCTGTACCGAGGCGGCGTTTCTGACCTGCCGGTCGAAATGGCGCAGTGTTAATGGTTTGCGTGATCCCATTTTTTTGCCATGATACCTGCATCCGGTTTTAACACGGGCTGGTTGACGCTGAGGGAGGTATTGTTAGATGACCGTTGCCGCAATTCTGAGTGGGAAGGGCCACGACACCATTACAGCAAGCAGTGATGCACTGCTGAGCGACATTTGCGAAACCCTGGCAAAACACAAGATCGGCGCAGTGGTGGTTTGTTCCAGGGACAAGGCCATTGAGGGAATTGTTTCAGAACGCGACATTGTGCGCGTGATCGGGACACAGGGACCATCTGCGCTGAAATTGCCGGTCACGAGCGTCATGACCAAGGAGGTCGTGACATGCAACGAGGGCAACAGTGTCAATGAAGTGATGGCGCGCATGACACAAGGCAGGTTCCGTCACATGCCGGTGGTGAAAGACGGCAAACTGACCGGTGTGATCTCAATCGGCGACGTGGTGAAGCACAAGATTGCCCAGGTTGAACTCGAAGCCGAGCAGATGCGAAACTATATTTCCATGTCCTGAGACAACACGTGTTCCATGTGTAAAAAGGCTGGCTCGTGCGCCAGCCTTTCGTGTTTTTTGATACCGAGCAATTCATAGCTCCGCGGCAGAAGTTTCAGACAGTCGCCCCCTTGTGCCGGATGGCACACCCGACGCTGCTTGCAAGCACACCGACCAGAACCGCTATGAAAAGGTCGATCATCTGAACTTCTGCCAGCTTGAAACCTGCAAACACCAGTGTCTCCGCAATACCGACGAAACCTCCCATGACGGCCGCAAACATCCAGTTCCGGGTCATCATGCCGAGCGCTAGACCCAGAATCCCCGGCAGGCTCAAAACGTTTCCACCAATTGTTCCAAGTAAGTCGAGGATACCAAGCATGCTTCAGCCTTTTCCAACGAATGAGAGTGAGCAGGCGCCGGCATTCGTGTTCCGGCGCCGGGCAAGTTATTTTTCAGACAAGTCAGCGACGTAAGACCTGATCGCGGCGACATCTTCGGACGGGTCAACGGGCAGGGCGTTGCTTGCCTGCAATTCCTCAACAACTTCCCGGTAACGTTCCTGATATCCAGGTGCCAGGTCGTGCGCGATACCCTGGTGGCAATCGATACATGTCAGGTTTTCGTCGAGAGCGCGCTGGTGCTCCGCTGCGGCGCGCGTTTCCTGGATCGTAAAGTCCATGTATTTGAAGTTATGGCAGTTCCGGCACTCGCGGCTATCGGACAGTTTCATCTTGCGCCAGACAACTGCAGCCATATCCCCGCGGTGCGCCTCGTATTTTTCCGGGGTGCTGATTGTCCCGACCACTTCATGATAGACATCCTTCACTGCCATGATCTTGGCTTTCAGCTTGTGTTGCCACTCGTGAGGAACATGGCAATCCGAGCAGATCGCGCGCACGCCTGAATGGTTGCTGTAGTGAATGGTTGTACGGTATTCGGCGAGGTTGGTTTCCATGGTGTGGCAGCTGGTGCAGAACTCTTCTGTGTTGGTGAGCTCCAGTGTCCAGTGAAAACCGCCCCAGAACATGATTCCTCCAAGGAACCCCGCAAGCAGCACGAACCCTGCGCTCAGTACTGCGGTCGGAGTCCAGAACCAGTTCCAGGCGCGGCGGATCGGGTTTCCCGGCTTTCCGTTTTCTGAGTTTTCAGCCATTTTTCGAAGGCTCCTTGTAACGGTTCAGCGCGTCAGCGGGTTTGGATGGGAGCGGACGGTTCAAACTGATTGTCGACCAGGGCTGGAACATCAGCTTGCGGCACATGGCATTGATTGCAGAAGTATCTTGTTCCCGCGATGTGATCGAGTTCGTTGCCTTCACGGTCGAGATAGTGGGTCATCGAGAGCGTTGGAGCACCGCGTTCACCAGCCTTGGTCCAGTCATGACATGACAGACACTGATTGGTGCGAATGTCGATCTGGTACTGCGCAATGGAGTGTGGGATCAGCGGCGGTTGCTGGCGGTAATTCCTCTGCATTCGGCCTTCCTTTTCCGCCCATTTGAAATCCGGGCCGAGCCTGTTCAACTCGTCTACAGGATCAGATCGCATGGCCTTGACTTGATCCTGCTGAGCGACGGCAAACCCGCCAATGCCAACAAGAACTGCGAGGGCGGCGACACCCGCGAGTACCGACTTTTTCATTGAGAACACTCCTTGTGTATCTTGCTTGCGGCGCTCTGTTCAGGCGCGGATTGAGGGCTCGGTTCGACAATCCGCTCGTCGAACCGGTGGGTGAAGGAAAAAACGTGTTGTGCACAGACGTCGATAAAGCCACCGCAATTGGTGCAGTCACCTGCAAGGATGATCGGCGAACTGCCGGGAGCGCCCTTGAGGGCAGGGGAAATGACCTGTTTTTCCGGACAAACGGCATAGCAGTCCATGCAATTGTCGCAGGCATCCCGGTTTGCGGCACTCACGCGGACGAGTGCCACTTTCCCGATCAGGCCGTAAAACGCGCCGACTGGGCAAATATGGCCGCACCATCCCCGACGTGCGACGAAGAGATCGAAAAGAAAGACCCCCGCTGCCACAATCCACGCCGAGGCAAGGCCGAAGACCAGGCCCCTGTGTATGATTGTGACCGGATTGATTGCTTCCCAGGCAATCGTTCCCGTTAGCAGCGAGACTGCCAGCACGATCCCAACAAGCCACAAACGGGTAGAACGTTTTGGTTGCCAGCCTTTCGGCAGGTCAAGGCGGCGGTGTACCCAGTGAGCTGCATCCGTCACCGGATTTACGGGACAAACCCAGGAACAATACGACCGACCGCCAAGGAGAACATAGGCGACAACTACGATCAGGGCGCCGAGCAACGCAGTTGCCGAAGGCCAGTGGCCGGCGACAAAACTTTGTGTTGCCACAAAGGGATCGGTCAGCGGCAGGATGTCGAACGTCATGGAACCGGCGAGTGTTCCCTTGGTGATCCAAAGACCGAACAGGGGACCGGTCAGAAAGAGCGCGAGGAACAACAGCTGGCTTGCCCTGCGCAGCAGCAGGAAGCGCCTGGAGCCGATCCAGCCCTTCTCTTCCAGGGCTTCAAATCCCACGGGACGGTGCGTCTCCACACTCATTGGCCGCCTCCGGGAAGTTTGAAGGTCGGTTCGAAACCACCGGGCGCGGCAAGATTGTCGGTGCCCGGCCCCGGCAGGCGATCGGGCAGGTCGATCAAGCCTTCGACGAGGGGAGCGCCATTTGCTTCTTTTTCTTCCCAGCCCCGGCGATAATGATCAGCGGCCTCGCCGCGCGCCAGTCGCACAGGCAACACCTTTATCGCTGCCTCTGGCAATACGCAGCTTTTCTCGCAGAGCCCGCAGCCCGTGCAATGATCCGCATGCACTGTCGGGGCAAAAATGGCGTGATGGCCCGAGCGCTCGTCGTGCGATGCCTTCAGCGAGATCGCCTCGTCAATCGACGGGCAGACACGATAACAGACATCACAACGCAGGCCGTGGAAGTTCAGGCAGTTTTCCTGATCCACCAGGACTGCTGTTCCCATGCGGGCGTCGTCAATATCCTCCAGTGCTGGATCAAGTGCGCCGGTCGGACATGCCGCGACGCACGGAATGTCATCGCACATTTCACAAGGAACCTTGCGAGCAGTAAAATAGGGGGTTCCCGTCGCCGGACCTTCTTCGCCGAGATCTGCGAGTTTCAAAGTGTCGAACGGACAATCGCGCGCGCACAGGCCACAGCGAATGCAGGCGCTCAGGAAATCCGTCTCCGGCAAGGCGCCAGGTGGCCGAAGAGCATCGGCCGGCAATGCCCGCGCATCACTTGCCACATACCCGAGCCCGAGCCCCGCGACCGCGCAGCCGCAAGCCATACGCGCGGTGTCGGTCATAAAGCGACGGCGGGAATGTGAAAGCTGTGGCATTGCCATGGCAAGGATCCGGGTCCGGGTGGACGCGCCTAGGCGCGTTCCACCTTGCAGGCACACTTCTTGAAATCGGTTTCCTTCGACAACGGGCAAGTTGCGTCAAGCGTGAGCTTGTTCGTAAGCTGACCCTCGTCAAACCACGGCATGAACACCAGTCCCTGGGGCACCTTGTTACGACCACGTGTCGCCAATTTGCTGCGCACTTCGCCGCGACGTGTTGAAACGAGGATTTCCTGACCGTTTCTCAATCCGCGTGCTTCGGCGTCGGATGGATGCATGAACACAACCGCAAGCGGGAATGCCCGGTGCAACTCCGGGACGCGACGGGTCATGGATCCGGAGTGCCAGTGTTCAAGAACACGGCCCGTGCAGAACCACAGGTCGAAAGTTTCATCCGGCATCTCAGGCGGATCTTCGTACGGCGCAAAAATGATCTTGGCCTTGCCGTCCTTGTGGCCGTAAAAGCGGACTTCCTCGCCTTCGGGCACATAAGGGTCATAGCCTTCGCGGAATCTGTAAAGTGTTTCCTTGCCGTCGACGACCGGCCAGCGCAGCCCGCGCGCCTGATGATAAGTCTCAAAGGGTGCGAGGTCGTGGGCGTGACCGCGCCCGAAGTCTGCATATTCCTCGAAAAGACCCTTTTGAACATAGAAGCCGAAGTGTTCGGCATCGTCGTTCTGGAAACCTTCCGCGGTTTCGCTTAACGGGAACTTGTCGACCTGGCCGTTGGCAAACAGCACATCGAACATCGTCTTGCCCCGGTGTTCGGGCATTTCGGCGAGCAATTCTTCGCCCCAAACTTCTTCAACGGTGAAGCGTTTGGCGAATTCCATGAGTTGCCACAGGTCTGATTTGGCTTCTCCCGGCGCCGACACCTGCTGACGCCAGAATTGGGTACGGCGCTCCGCGTTGCCGTATGCGCCTTCTTTCTCGACCCACATGGCGGTCGGCAGGATCAGATCCGCGGACACTGCGGTGACTGTCGGATAGGGATCGGAGACAGTGATGAAATTTTCCGGATTGCGGTATCCGGGATAGCCTTCCTCATTGATATTTGGGGCGGCCTGCATGTTGTTGTTGCACTGAACCCAGTAGGCGTTGAGAACACCATCCTTCAGTTTTCTGTGCTGCAGGACGGCGTGGAATCCCGGTTTCGGCGGGATCGTCCCCGCAGGGATCTTCCAGGCAGTCTCGCAAATCTCGCGATGCTTGTCGTTGGCCACCACCATGTCCGCGGGCAGCCGATGGGCAAAGGTTCCGACTTCCCGGGCAGTGCCGCAAGCAGACGGCTGACCGGTAAGAGAGAAGGGGGAGTTGCCTGGCTCGGAAATCTTGCCGGTCAGAAGATGCACATTGTAGCAAAGCGAGTTGACCCAGGAACCGCGGGTATGCTGGTTGAAGCCCATGGTCCACAGGCTCATCACCTTGCGATCCGGGTCGGCGTATTGTTCTGCCAGAAGTTCAAGCTTTTCAGCAGGAACGCCAGACAGTTCGGACACCTTGTCCACCGAATACTCCGCGACTGAAGCTGCATATTCGTCGAAACTCATGCCTTCCAGTTTGCCGGAATCCGGATTTGCGGCTGCTTCCTGAAGAGGGTTTTCAGGTCGCAGGCCGTAACCGATATCGGTCGCGGTCTTGGTGATGTTCACGTGCTTGGACATGAAGTCTTCATTGACGCGACCGGTCGAGATGATGTGGTTGGCGATATAGTTCAGGATGGCAAGATCGGTTTGCGGCTTGAAGATCATGCCGTTGTCGGCAAGTTCAAAGGAACGATGCTCGAACGTGGAGAGAACGTGTACCTGGGCGCCGGGCTTGGTCAGGCGGGTGTCGGTAAGGCGCGACCAGAGGATCGGGTGCATTTCCGCCATGTTGGAGCCCCAGAGCACAAATGTATCAGCGTGCTCGAAGTCATCGTAACAACCCATTGGCTCGTCGATGCCAAAGGTCCGCATGAAGCCGACAACAGCGGAGGCCATGCAGTGACGTGCATTCGGATCGATGTTGTTGGAGCGGAAGCCGGCCTTCATCAGTTTGGCTGCGGCATAGCCTTCCCAGACGGTCCATTGTCCGGAGCCGAACATACCGACCGAGGTCGGCCCTTTCTTGGCGAGTGCTTCTTTCCATTTCTGGGCCATGACATCGAAGGCTTCGTCCCAGCTGACCGGTTCAAACTCACCATTCTTGTCGTAGACGCCATTGGTCTTGCGCAACAGCGGCTGGGTCAGGCGGTCTTTGCCGTACATGATTTTCGAAAGGAAATAGCCCTTGATGCAATTCAGGCCCCGGTTTACCGGTGCATCCGGGTCCCCCTGGGTTGCAACCACCCGGTCATCCTTGGTGCCAACGAGAACAGAGCAGCCTGTGCCGCAGAAGCGGCAGGCTGCCTTGTCCCAACGTATACCGGTGGACTGGACCTGCGCCTGAGCTGCCTCGTTGCCGAGAGAAATACCGGCTGCGGAAGCCGTCGCGGCAGCCGCGGTCGCCTTCAGAAAGGTCCTGCGGGATTCAGAGGTTGTCATGGGTCTGGTCTCCGGCTTGGCTAGGTTTGGCTGGCAGAGAGGCGGCATCATCCGCCGCTAGATCTTCGAAGTGATGATAAGTGAGGGTGACAGAAACTACGCCCGGGATCTGATGCATCTCCATGATCAGCTCGGAAGCCTTTTTTTCCGGAGTGTCCTCGACAACGACGACAAGACGACCGTCATCGTCACACGCATGAATTTCGGCACCCTTCATTGCTTCAACCCGCTTGCGCACTTCGGGTACCGCCGGGGCAGTCGCATGAACGAGACAGCCGCAAATATTCATGTCGGGTCCTTTTGTTGCTCCGGCTGGAGCCGCTTGAATGTTATTGCAGCGACTGGACAGCCATAAGCGCACGCACCACAACCGGTGCATTGATCAATATCAACGATTGGTTCCGATGCGCCGCCAATCGCAAGCTTGAATCGAATCGCTTGCGGTTCGCACGCGTCCTCGCAGGCACGGCAGGTGATTGCCTGAAGCGACAGACATTTGTCCGAAACGTCGGCTCTCCATGGCCAGTCTAACTCACGGGAGAGGTCCAACGCACCTGAGGGGCAGGCTTCTGCGCACGCACCGCAAAAGGTGCAGGCACCACTTGAAAAATCCAGCACCGGACCGCGGTCGTTTCCTGGTTTTATGATTTTTTCAGGGCAGGAAGCGACGCATTCCTTGCACTCCGTACAATGTGCCAGAATGGACGATTCGTCGGACCAGGGAGGTCTGATCGAATCTGATTTCGGTTGGCTGGCAAATTTCAGGAACGCTCGCCTGCTCACTGATACATCTGGCCGGCTGGACATGGCGTCAACCCGTCCCTGGCGTTTGCAAGGTAACTGATATTGGTAAGGTAACTGATATTGGTATGGAGCGTCGCTGGATTGCAGCTTCGACTACCTGACGTGCGGAAGCCAAGACCACGGACTGCAGACGATACGCGTGGCGTTCATTCCAGTGATCGGTATCACTGTCTTCTGCCATAACCTCTCCCTCAGCATGGACAGACAGAGACGGCTATTGTTCGAGTCTTTTAGCCTTGAGACCGAGCTTAGGCTGCTGAACACCTCATGGGGTATAAGGGAAACTACGTATTAAATTATATATATAAATTCGAATTTATGATAATTAGTTGATTTTTATATATAAAAAATCCAACGAAGAGATGATTATCCTGAATTAGTGTCGAAACGGAAACAAGGTCTCAGTCTTTGTTGTAAACCTCGGCCGGATCGTAAACTTTTTCGGTCTCGACAGGTACCAGCCCGACAGGCACCCCTGAAGCACCATTGTGCGATGTTACCACTTTCCGGAAGAAGCAGGACCGGTAGCCGACGTGGCAGGTGGCGCCGTTGCCTGCAACCGAGACCTTCAACACCAACGCATCCTGGTCGCAGTCGGTGAGAATTTCGTGCACGGTCTGAACCTGACCGGAGGTTTCTCCCTTTTTCCAGAAACTTTTGCGCGAGCGACTCCAGTACCAGGCTTCGCCTGTAACGATTGTCCGCTTCAAGGCTTCTTCGTTCATGTAGCCGACCATCAGCACTTCCCCGGATGCAACATCGGTCACTACTGCGGCAATCAGACCGTCACTGTCGAATTTCGGCATGAGTAATGTGCCGTTTTCGACGGTTTCCTTGTCACCGCGATCGGATAATTGGGGATTGCACATGGGAAGTAGCCCTTGCCTAACTCAAGTGGGCAAGGGCCCTCGTTCAGAGACCCTTGCTGCGCACCATGGTCATGAACTTGGCCTGTTCGGCCGGATCATCCTGGAAAACGCCGGTGAACTGTGTGGTGATCGTGGAGACCCCCGGTTTTTGAACGCCGCGCATGGTCATGCACTGATGCTCTGCTTCGAGCATTACCGCCAAACCACGCGGCGCGAGGGTATCGTCAATGACCGATGCAATTTGCGCAGTCAAGTTTTCCTGTGTCTGCAGACGCTTGGCATAGATATCGACAACACGTGCAAGCTTGGACAGACCGACGACGCCTTCAGCCGGATAATAGGCGATATGCGCTTCGCCGATAAAGGGAAGCATGTGATGCTCGCAGTGCGAATGAAACGGTATGCCGCGCACAAGAACAATGTCCTGATAACCACCGACATCCTCGAACGTTCGCTCCAGGTGCTCGGCCGGATCCTCAAAATAGCCGCTATAGAGCTGGCTCAGTGCCTTGACGACCCGTTTCGGCGTCTCGACCAGACCTTCACGGTCCGGGTCGTCGCCCGTCCAGGCAAGAATTGTCCGAACTGCGGCTTCAACTTCCTCGCGACTCGGCCGAAGCAATTGCTCCGGCGATTTTCTCTCAAATCTCTTTTCAACCGGCTTGAGGACAGCGTCCATCGGGATCCTCGCAAATTTACCCTTGTCACTCGTCATACGGCGCCCGTTCTTGCACAGATCATGAAGTCCTCGCTTGAAGGCCGGGGACCCTTATCATACTCCACACAAAAAGCGAACGCACAGTTTCTGAGCGGGTTGAGCCGGTTTCCAGCGCACATACGACGCCGTATACTACCAACTGCGACCACTCTGCCCCTTGCGAAATTGCCGTGGCGTCTGATCTATATATAGGAAAGCAAAGCGCCATCAATGTGTCGCGCATCACAGGCTTTCACGAAGAGGCGAGAATGCTTGACGACATCTACAACGCGAAGATCCTTGAATTCGCCGGAAACATCCCCCGAATCGGCCGTCTTGAGCAACCTGACGCAACGGCGAAGGCACATTCCAAACTTTGCGGCTCGACGGTTCTCGTTGACATATGTGTGAAGGACGGTGTGGTGAGCGATTTCGCTCATGACGTAAAGGCCTGTGCATTGGGACAGGCATCTTCCTCGATCATGGCCCAGAATGTCGTCGGAGCCAGCGTCGCCGAGTTGCGGGATGCACAAAAAACCATGCGTGCCATGCTCAAGGAAGGTGGCGATCCGCCCAAGGGCCGTTTCGAAGATCTGAAGTTTCTGGAACCGGTTCGTGAATACAAGGCACGCCACGCCTCCACGATGTTGATTTTCGACGCCGTCGTCGATGCGCTCGACCAGATTGAAGCCAAGGCCGAGAAAGACGGAGCGGCGGCATAACTCCTCTCAAACGTCCGGTCTGTTAGAACCATGTGCCAGCGGCCAGACACCGAATCCCGTCGGAACAGGCGTTTGTCTGTTCCCGGTCGTGTGGCGATTGGTCTCATCTGGATTTACCGCCATTCCCTCTCCCTGTTCATGGGACGAGGGTGCCGATATGCACCGACCTGTTCGGACTATACCGAGCAGGCTATCCGGCAATACGGTTTCTGGACCGGTGGATGGATCGGATTGGCGCGCATTCTCAGATGTAATCCCTGGGGCGCATCCGGGTTTGATCCTGTTCCCGAAACGCTTCCTGACAAGACGCACTGGTTCATGCCATGGCGCTATGGGCGTTGGACGGGACGGCACATTCCGGAAAAATACCGGCTGGATGACCAATAATCATGAAATAGCCTGTTCGGTATAGCCTCTGTCTGCCATTGACCTAACGTCATCCGGATGCGACGTTTCCGTATCAGCCGAAAGGCCGGGGAGGGCACATGGACGCGCGCGATTTCCACTTCGTGATGATAAAGCCGACTCACTATGACGACGACGGCTATCCGATCCAGTGGCTTCGATCAGCCATTCCATCAAACACACTCGCCAGTCTGAACGGTCTGGCAGAAGCTGCCCGCGATCGCAATGCGCTCGGAGAACACGTTCGCATACACCTTCATACCTATGACGAAACCAACAAGCGGGTGCGCCCCGAAAAGATCGCGCGGGACATCAAACGGCAAGGCGGAAAGGCCCTGATCGCACTTGTTGGCGTTCAATCCAATCAGTTTCCGCGTGCAACGGACCTTGCCCGGAGGTTCCTGAAGGAAGGACTGCAGACCGCCATTGGCGGGTTTCATGTGTCCGGCTGCATTTCGATGCTCGACGACATGCCGGACGAAATGGTCGAACTGCAGGCAGAAGGCGTCAGCTACTTTGCCGGCGAGGCCGAGGACCGTCGTCTCGACCAGTTCTTCCGCGACGCCTGGAACGGTGATCTGAAACCGCTCTACAACTTCATGGCTGATCTGCCGTCGCTCGAAGGCGAACCGACCCCGATCCTGCCATCCAAGCACATTCAATTTACCGCGGGATCACATTCCAGTTTCGATCTTGGACGCGGCTGCCCGTTTCAGTGTTCCTTTTGCACCATCATCAACGTACAGGGCCGCAAGAGCCGGTTCCGCTCCGCCGACGACCTGGAGCAGATCATCCGTGACAACTACGAACAGGGCATCAACCGCTTTTTCATCACCGACGACAATTTTGCTCGCAACAGGGAATGGGAACCGCTTTTCGACCGTCTGATTTCCTTGCGCGAGAAAGAAAAATTCGACATCAAGTTCATCATCCAGGTGGATACGCTCTGCCACCGGATCGAGAATTTCATCGAAAAAGCCACGCGCGCAGGGGTGAACCGCGTATTCATCGGTCTGGAGAACATCAATCCCGACAATCTGCTGGCGGCAAAGAAGCGCCAGAACAAGATCACCGAATATCGGGAGATGCTGCAAAAGTGGCGGGCAAATGGCGCGACCACCTATGCCGGTTACATCATCGGTTTTCCGGGAGATACCAAGGAATCGGTTCTGCGAGACGTTGAAATCATCAAGAACGAATTGCCGCTCGATCTTCTGGAGTTTTTCTACCTGACACCGCTGCCCGGGTCGGAGGACCACAAGGTTCTGCTGTCCAAGAGAAGCTGGATGGACCCGGATCTCAACAAGTACGATCTCAATCACCGGGTTTCACACCATCCGAAAATGACTGATGCGGAGTGGGAAGAAGCTTACCAGGAAGCCTGGGAAAGCTACTATTCTGATACCCATGTCGAAACCGTGCTGCGAAGGGCGGCATCGCACAGGAAAGGCCGGCCCGGTAACAAGCTGTTCCTCATGATGTGGTTCAAGCTGATGATCCAGTGCGAAGGTGTTCATCCCCTGGAGGGTGGCTATTTCCGCCTGAAATTCCGCAAGGATCGCCGCAGCAACCTGCCGGTCGAAAGTGCCCTGTCATTCTATCCGGGCTATTTGTGGGAGATTGTCGCCAAACATTGGGCCTATGTCTCGTCGACCTTGCGGGTTTACCGGATTTATCGAAAGGTCAAGTCTTCGCCGGAGCGGCATAGCTATTCGGATATTGCCATCGAGGAGATCGAAAAGGACGGCGAGGAGGCTCTTGCCATGATCCAGGAAACGCGCGGCGGTGTCGAGGCGGTTGCTAAGACGGCGCGCGATGCATCGATCGTCAAGGCAGCCAAGGAAAGGGCCGTGGCCTCATAGCGTGGAAGCAGGCTGTTTCTTTCTCCTCACAAGTTTCCAATCGAGTGTCATGCCTGCGGCCGCAAGGATGATGGCCCCAGCACCCAAAAGCTGCACGATGTGAAGTTCCTGTCCGAATGCCGCATAATCGACGACGATGGCGACCACCGGGTAGATGAATGAGAAAGCGCCCTGCAGGTAGGTCGGAAGTTTCTGAACCGCGCCGTACATCAGGATGTACATGAGGCCCGTGTGGATGGCGCCGAGCGTGACCAATGCGCCCCAGGCAACGCCTGTGTCAGGCAATTCAGACCAGCCGACAAACGGAGCGAGCATCAAAACGCCGACGCAGACCTGCACGAGCGCGATCAGTTGCGGCGGTGTACCGGTGAGTTTTTTCGTCAATAGTGCGGCAATCGCCCAGAAAAACGCAGCGCCAAGGGCAAGCGCGATGCCGAGTGCATAGTCGGTGCCGTCGGATCGGTTGGCGCCGGACTTTGCCTGAACAATGAAAAGAACACCTGCGAAAGCGATCACCAGCCATGAAATCTTGGTTGCTGTTATGCGTTCACCGAGAAAAAGCGCACCGAAGCCGACGAGAATAAATGGTTGTGTGTTGTAGACGGCTGTCGCTATTCCGATCGAAGCTTCGCCATAGGCCGTGAAGAGCATCGCCCAGTTGATGACGATAGCGATACCGCCAAGGACAGCCAGCAGCAGTTGCCTGAGCGATATCCATCTGCGCAAGAGGCCCTGAGCCGCACAAATCGCGAACAAGGCCAATGCACCGAACGCACATCTCCAAAAGACGACATCGATTGCAGCCTGTCCCGAGATCACGACAAAAAAACCGATTGTGCCAAGGATGGTCATAGCCGCCATCATTTCGGCAGCGCCACGCACAGTCTTGTCCATTTCTGCCTCGCAATGTGTTTCAAGGCTTCGAGGATGACAAAGGGAGTGACATGGTTCCATTCGTTAAATTAGGCAAAATATCAAAATTGCCTTACTATCGAAACGAAAACTGCGAAATTGGATTGCAATCATGACATTGGACGAGACCGATACCAAAATACTGGACGCACTGATCCAGGATGGCCGCATGTCCCTGAAGGATCTGGCAAAGCGTGCCGGATTGTCGTCTCCGGGCGTATCGGAGCGAATACGCCGCCTGCAGGAGCGTGGCGTCATACTCGGGTTTTCGGCCGAAATCGAGCCCAAGGCACTTGGCTACAGCCTGCAGGCCATCGTGCGAATAAGACCGCTGCCCGGCAAACTCCACATCGTTCAACAGTTGATCCAGGAAATTCCGGAATTCTGCGAATGCGACAAGGTAACGGGTGACGATTGCTTCATTGCACGCCTTGCGTTGCCATCGATCGAAAAACTGGACGGTATTCTGGACAGGATTGCCGACAAGGCGGAAACAAGCACGTCGATCGTCAAATCCCAGCCGATCCGCCGCCGGCCGCCGCCTCTGGTCGTGAACTAGGCGCGAGGGCGTCCGTTTCACGCCAGCTTTGCAATCCCGGTATGGCGGAACTCTGCCGGAAAGGGTTGCCGTTTGCCTTCGAATACCCTATCAGCATGCGGTCTAATTTCCATCGAACAGCTTACCTGCCTTGTCTGCAGGAGTGAGCAGGAGACACATGATGATCCAACTGACTTTTCCCGACAATTCCGTGCGGCCGTATGAGGCAGGTACCACCGGTCTTGCCATTGCCGAAGGCATTTCTAAGTCGCTTGCCAAAAAGGCGGTCGCAGTGGCGCTGGATGGCGAACTGAAAGACCTCTCCGACGCCATCTCGGCTGACCACAGCATCGAGATAGTGACACGTGACGACCCGCGCGCGCTGGAACTGATCCGGCACGATGCCGCACACGTCATGGCCGAAGCGGTACAGGAATTGTGGCCGGGAACCCAGGTCACGATCGGTCCGGTCATTGAAAACGGCTTTTACTATGATTTCAAAAGGGTGCATCCGGATTCCGGAGAGGACTGGCCTTTCCACCCCGATGACCTTGCCGTTATCGAGAAGAAGATGCGCGAGATCATCGCCCGTGGTGCGCAATTCACCAAGGAAATCTGGAGCCGCGAGGAAGCCAAAACCTATTTCGCCGCCAAGGGTGAGCATTACAAGGTTGAGCTGGTCGATGCGATTCCCGAAGATCGGGAACTCAAGATATACAAACAAGGTCAATGGCTTGACCTTTGCCGTGGACCGCACATGGTCTCGACCCGTCAGATTGGCGATGCCTTCAAGCTGATGAAAGTGGCCGGCGCCTACTGGCGCGGAGACTCGAACAACGAAATGCTGAGCCGCATCTACGCAACTGCCTGGCACAATGAGAAGGAGCTGAAAGGTTACCTTCACATGCTGGAAGAGGCCGAGAAGCGTGATCACCGCAAGCTTGGGCGCGAGATGGATCTCTTCCATTTCCAGGAGGAAGGGCCCGGCGTTGTCTTCTGGCATCCGAAGGGCTGGGACATGTTCCAGAACCTTATCGCCTACAAGCGCCGCATCTTGAAGGAAGACTACAAGGAAGTGAATGCGCCGCAGGTGTTGCATACCTCGCTCTGGGAAACTTCCGGTCACTGGACCTGGTACAAGGAGAACATGTTCTCCGTGCAATGCGCCGATCCGGATTCCGAGGACGACCGCGTCTATGCCCTGAAGCCGATGAATTGCCCCGGACATGTGCAAATCTTCAAGCATGGCCTGAAGAGCTATCGTGACCTGCCGATGCGTCTGGCCGAATTCGGCGTGGTTCACCGGTATGAGCCGTCGGGTGCTCTTCATGGCCTGATGCGTGTGCGCGGCTTTACCCAGGACGATGCACATGTCTTTTGTACCGAAGAGCAGCTGGCGGACGAGTGCCTGAAGATCAACGACCTGATCCTGTCGGTGTACAAGGATTTCGGTTTCGACGAAGTCGTGGTCAAACTCTCGACCAGGCCAGAGAAACGCGTCGGCACCGACGAAATGTGGGATCACGCCGAAGCCGTCATGGCTGATGTTCTGGAACAGATTGAGGCTCAGTCCGAAGGTCGGGTGAAAACCGACGTCCTGCCGGGCGAGGGGGCGTTTTATGGTCCCAAGTTCGAGTACACGCTGCGCGATGCCATCGGTCGAGAATGGCAATGCGGAACGACGCAGGTCGACTTTGCGTTGCCGGAGCGTTTCGGTGCGTTTTACGTCGACAATAACGGCGAGAAAAAAACGCCTGTGATGGTCCACCGCGCAATCTGCGGGTCAATGGAACGGTTCCTCGGCATTCTGATCGAGAACTATGCAGGACATTTCCCGCTCTGGTTCGCTCCGTTGCAGATTGTTGTTGCCACCATTACTTCGGAAGCCGACACCTACGGTCAGGAAGTCGCAGATCTTCTGAAAGCCAGCGGATTGAAGGTAGAGACCGACTTCCGCAACGAGAAGATCAACTACAAGGTCCGCGAACACTCGCTTGCCAAGGTTCCCGTGATTATCGTGTGTGGTATGCGGGAAGCGGAAGAACGAACCGTCAATGTCCGCCGCCTCGGGTCGAAAGACCAGAGGTCCATGGGTCTGGATGAGGCCCTTGCAGCATTTGTCGAGGAAGCGACACCGCCGGACTTGAAATAAACTTGAACGACCCGATCTTTGGGAAATCCGACATTATGTACACTGCCCTTCCTCTGGGGCAGTGTGCTGTCACACCAGCTTAGCAATTCTTCTGGTATCTGGTTCCAGATTTACCGGATCGAACGTTAATTCAGAGATGACGGCCGCCGTGGATTACACAGAATTCAGCTACGCCAATTCGGAACATCCACCACTGAAGAGGTGGACGATCAGGGCAATCGAGGGCTTGTCCGGCCGCGGCAAGCTCCTCGACGTCTACGAAGTGTGGAAGCACACAATGGTTGGCACTTCGAACTACATCTGGAGTGACCTGCTCGGTCTGATCAATCTGAACGTTTCTGTCGAAAACGGCGAATGGCCGCCAAGAAACCTTCCGGATGGACCGCTTGTCCTGATTGCAAATCATCCCTATGGAATTGGTGATGGACTGGCCATTCTGTCACTGGCCGAACAGCTTGACCGTCCGTTCAAGATCCTGATCAACAACGAATTGCTCAAGGTTCCGGAAGTCCGACCCTTTTCTCTGCCGGTTGATTTCGAGGAGACCAAACAGGCCCTCAAGACAAACATGCAGACCCGGAAAGAGGCATTGCGGCTGCTTGAAGAAGGCACGACCATTATCGTTTTCCCGGGCGGGGGTGTTGCAACTGCCGCGAAGCCCTTCGGGCGCGCAGAAGAATTGCCCTGGAAGACGTTCACGGCAAAGATGATACGGTCTTCCAGGGCGACCGTGTTGCCGCTCTACTTTGACGGCCAGAATTCATGGCTGTTTCACCTGGTCAGCAGGTATTCGCTGACGCTTCGCCTGGCGCTGCTCGTGCGTGAATTCAGGCGCATTCTCGGATCCGTAATGACGGCGCGGGCGGGGGAAGCAATTCCGTTCGAGACACTCGGCGGATTCAAGGACCAGAAGGAAATCATGGATTTCCTGCAAACCAAGGTCATGGAAATGGCGCCGTCGCGAACCGCAAAACGCCTTCTCGGGCGCCGCCTATGAAAAAGTGCCTGAACACCCGGGCGTTCCGAAGTTTCTGTGACTGAAAATCAGTCGATTGGTCAGTTGTTTACGACTGCTTCCTGGGCAGCGAGTTCGCTAACCGACGTGACGACTTCGACCTCCCGGTCTTCGCCGGGCACAACTTCGAAGGTGTGCTGGTAGGTGCGGCCGTTGTTCCTTGCCAGAGCCTCATATTCACCCGAGGCCAGAACAAAATCGGGAAATGCGCCTGTGGCTTCCACGACAACATGACCTCCAGCACTCAGAACGGACCATGTGGTGTTGGCGATTGCTTCGCCGCCACGTTCATTCACGAGCTTGAGGGTAATATCGGCTGCCTTGTGCAGAATTGTCGCTTCGGTCAGCTTGCCCGGCAGGACCTGGATGTCTGCACGGATGACCGCGTTCACGTCGCCGTAGCGGCTTACGACATGATAGGTATCCGCACTCAGGCGGAGGATGGACCCGGGTTTGACATCGCCGACGATCTTGTTGCGTTCACCACGCTCGTCGAACGTCATCCCGTAAACGTCGAACGTGACCTGCTGCCGATCGATGCCATTTCCGTCCTTCATGGCAGCACCGAATTTGATCCCTCCGGCATTCAGCGTCAGCATCTTCGACTGTACTTCCTTGCCGATGACAACGCGATTTGTTGACTGCGCGTAACCAAAGGCGGTGTGGACAAGATAAGCACCGGGATCGAGCCTGAATTCGGCATCGCCACCATTCGCCGTCGCCACCAGTTCAAGGCGGCCGTTGGCATTGGTGGTTTCGGAATAGATCCTCCAGACCAGACCGTCATCAAGAGGCGGGCTGTCCTGTGTCAGTTTTGCCATCAGGTAAAGAGCACCCTGATCCAGCCCGTCACTGAAGCCGGTCATCGTGGAATGGGTCGGCACGAGTGGCAACTTGGCGTCCGAAAACAGCGGTTCGGGTTCGCGGTCCAGCAGGTTGATGATCTGATCTTCACGGGGGACAGACGGCGCATTCGGATCGGGTTTCGGGCCCGGTGGCATTGGTGCTTCGACTGTCTGAGCGGACAAGGGGGCGCTCTCAATCACGATTGCCGGGACAGCTATCAGGAGCGCACAGGTCGCGTTTTTCAAAAAACGCAATGTCGCCGCGCCGATTGAAACTGATCCTAAATCCAACATGCCCACTTCGTTATCTTATCAACTGCTAAAAGTTACAGTCTTTTGTCTTTTATACCAATTCGTGTTGCCACGGTACACCGGTTTAAACCCAATCGATTGACTGCACAATGCGACAGGTCAATTAGCCCCCTTTGGACCATTGCCGAGTGATGGCCAGTGCCCGGCAAACATGCGGGACCCTGGCAAAGCCAGCTTTTCCAGTGCTCCTAAAGGACTTGAAAATCGGGCGAATTCAAGACATCGAAACTAAAGTTGACAATTCCGGTCAATGAATTAGGTGGATTGTCACAATTGCAACTGTTCGAAGAGAAAAACGTCATGTCCACGTTCAGCCACGGTTCCCCCGAAACGCTGAAATTTCTTCGGAAGCGACGCTCTCACCCGTCCGTGACGATGTCGGAACCAGGGCCGAATGAAGATGAGCTAACCGACATGCTGACAATCGCGGCCCGAGTGCCGGATCACGGCAAACTGACCCCCTGGCGCTTCATTGTATATCGGCCGGAACAAGCGCGTGTGATCGGCGACCGGCTTGCTGAAATCTGCGAAAGAAGGAACGGCCCGCTCGACGACGAACAACGGCAGAAGGAATCGACCCGCTTCATGCGTGCACCGGTTGTTGTCGGTGTTGTCAGCACCGCTGCAGCGCACCCGAAAATTCCTGTCTGGGAACAGCAACTCTCTGCCGGGGCGGTCTGCATGAACCTGGTGACTGCGGCATCCGCGGCTGGATTCGTGTCGCAGTGGCTCACGGAGTGGTACAGCTTCGATCAGGAAGCCGCATCGTTTCTGGGAGTTGCGGGGAGCGAAAAGTTTTCCGGTTTCATCCACATAGGAACGCCCAGCCAGCCACCGGTTGAAAGACCACGCCCCGATCTTTCTGATCTTGTCCGTGAATGGAGAAACACCGACTGACATGTTTTACGAAACTTCAAGCAATAATCACGGACTGCCTCACAATCCCTTCAAGGCGATCGTCTCTCCGCGGCCGATCGGGTGGATCTCATCACTCGATGCCGAAGGGCGCACAAATCTTGCTCCCTACAGTTTCTTTAACGCGGTAGGTGATCGTCCTCCGATCGTCATGTTTTCGTCATCCGGCTACAAGGATAGTGCGGCAAATGTTGAGGCGACCGGCGAATTCGTCTGCAACATGGCCAGTTGGGACCTGAAAGACGAAATGAATGTTTCGTCAGCGGCGGTGCCAAGCGAGACCAGTGAGTTTGAGTTGTCGGGATTGGATATGGCAGCCTCCCGGCTAGTCAGGACACCACGTGTCGCCAGGGCAGTGACGGCACTTGAATGCAAGCATCTCCAGACGATCAAATTGACAGATCTTGAGGGAGCAGAGACGGACAACTGGATCGTTTTCGGTCAGGTGGTCGGGATACATATCGACGACAGCATCATTGTGAACGGCAAGGTCGACGTCACACGCTACAAACCGCTCTCCCGTCTTGGATACATGGAGTACGCTGCCATAACGGAAGTGTTCGAAATGTCTCGTCCGACGATTTGAGGCCTCCAATCACTGGTCAACGGGCAATGCCTTGTGAGCGCTGCCATGGGCAACCGACTCACAAGTTTGCGCATTTCTGTTTCAAAGGCATGGATGCGCGCTTCTTTCGATTTCCCAAGATTTTGTGAGAAAAACAGGCGATTTCCACTTTTTCGGCAGAACGTATCGTGAGATCTGCCGTGTGCCGGAAGAAAAACAGCATCCAAAGCCCGTAAAGGCACCGGGACAGGGTGTCGTTAAGTATTTGTTAACCATTTGGACGCGAAAGTTAACGAAGTAATAATTTGTTCCGTCGAGGAGACAGGGTCATGCATGTCGCTGACACACCCTCGGTCGCGTCTCGGATCGAGCTTGCGTTTCAATCTGCGAGTAATTCAACAGGAACGTCGTTCGACTACCTGGTGAAGACCGCTGCACGCGAGTCGTCGTTCAACCCGTCTGCGAAGGCAAAGACGTCGAGCGCAACCGGTTTGTTCCAGTTCATCGAGTCGACCTGGCTGGAGACGATGAAAGAGGCTGGTCCCAGGCACGGCCTGGAAAAATACTCCGACCAAATTCAACGTTCCAAGAATGGCAAATATTTTGTCAAGGATCCGCAGGCTCGACTGGAGATACTCGACCTGCGCAAGGATCCGGGGATCTCGTCCATGATGGCCGGTGCCCTCACACAGAAAAATGCAAACTATCTGGAGCAGAAGATCGGCAGGGAACCAACCGATGGTGAGCTTTACATGGCCCATTTTCTTGGCGCCAACGGGGCCAGCCGATTGATTGATGCGACCAATGCCAGTCCGGATATGCGTGCAGACAAGATGTTTTCTGCGCAAGCCCGGGCCAACAAGCCAATCTTCTTTCACGGCAACGGCAAAGCCCGTTCAATGCAGGAAGTTTATGAGGTCATCGTATCGAAACATGACGCCGTGACCATGATTGCCGAAGCGAGCGGCAAGACGAACCTGCGGACGTCAGGCGCGCTGACAAACGTGGCCGCTCTTCCGACTGCAAAGCCGGTAAACGCGATGCCCGGGATTGATAATCAGAATTTTGATCATCTGGCCGGTGATCCAGCCGCAGCATTCGCGATGCGCGCGAAGCCTCCGGCACCGGGACAGGTGACTGCTGCTGCAGAGCTCGCGACGGGAAATCCGGTCAATCTGGCCGAATCATCAGTTCCATTACCACAGGGCAGTGCACGCCAATCGCAAATGGCGGGCAGTGCAAACTCCGAAACACTTGTCAGTTCCGCTGAAAAACCGGCGCCACAAGATCCACGCCAGGCCTCAATCAACGGAGGCGATGAAAGCGCGCCAACCTCGCGCGTGCTGTCCGCTTTCCAGGCCGCAGAAACGGCCAATCCGTTTGAAGCCCTGTTCAGAAACGATCAGGGATCTTCCCAGGCAGGCGTGAATCCCCGCTTTGCGTCCGCATTTGCGGCTGTTGAAGAAGCGGCGATGTTCAGCGCCCTGTCCGGGGCTTCCAACCAGGTCGCAGCACAGGAACTGGCGCTCGCAGACCAGGGAGGTCCGCTGGATCTGACCAGATTTCTCAGACTGAAAGCAGAAGAGGAGCAAAAGGATTTATTGCCACCTGCCTGACCGTTCGACTTTTTCAGGTATTGGCAAAATTATGGTGAACAGATCGTTAAGTCTTTGGTGTCAGGATACAAGCTGACCCTAGAAAAGACCGATTGCCGCCATGACCAAATATGACCTTTTGCATTTGAACAAAGATGACGATCGTATTCAGGACATTCTCGCCGCGCGGGAATTCGCGGAACGATATCTTGCCGCCGAGGACGACAGTCAGGAACAGGCAGAGATGGCAACGGCACTGACAGTTCTCCTGGACGACCCGAGCCGGGGCGTTCGCAAGGCGATAGCAAGGGTTTTGGCAACCAGCCCACTTGCCCCCGGACTTGTCGTGCGCTGCCTTGCCAGTGACATCGATGAAGTTTCGGTGATCATACTCAAGTCATCGCCGCTGCTTTCTGATGCCGAGCTGGTCGATTTGCTGGCGGGTGGCAGTGAAGCGGTTCAATGTGCCATTGCAGAACGCCACGGCCTATCGGCAGCGATCAGTGCAGCGCTTTGTGAAGTGGGCAGCGAAGACGCCTGCCAGGCTTTGTTGAACAATTCCAGCGCGCAGATACTCCAATCCTCTCTCCTGAGGCTTGCTCAGAGATTTGAGGACCGACCGGATATCTGCGACCAGTTGCTGAAAACCCGGGACCTGCCTCTTGCCAATCGCTATGAATTGTTGATGCGCCTGGCGGCAAACCTGGACGATCATCCGATCGTGCTGGAGCGGGTGCCCGAACATCAAAGACACACTTTCCTGAGTGACGCGGAAGACAAGGTGGTCTTGCGGTTGGCGCTTGAGGCGAGTGAAGACGAGCTTCCGGATTTCGTCGAACACCTGCGCTCGCGCGGCAAGCTGAACACCCGGCTTTTGTTGCGTGCTGTGTGTTGTGGCCGTTTACGGTTCTTTGCGGCAGCGCTGGCCAATCTCGGCCAGGTGCCGCTTCCAAGGCTTTGCAAGCTTCTGGTCACGGTTCGCCGGTCGGCCCTTCAGGCGATTCTCCGCAAGGCCGGTCTTCCGATTCGGGCGCATCAGGCATTCCTGCTATCGATCGATATTGCCCGTCAGGCGCATGCCGACTTCACCTATGACCTTGCCTTGGACGAGGCCAGAATGTTGACGGAGACACTGCTGGAAGAAATGCAGGACGGTGCTCTTGGTGCAGATGAGGACGTTGCTGCCTTCCTGCGCCGCTTTGCCATTGAAGTCGCCAGGCTGGAAGCGCGTCTGATGGTGAAGAATGGGTCGTTGCAGGTCACCAGAGCTGCATAGTCGTTCGTCCTTATCCTCAAAATATCATGTGTTTGCCGGGCTGGTTTCATGCCAGCGTGTCCCGAACAGCTCGCTGGCGATTCGACCTTGCTGTGCAATTTCACCGGTGATTATGTGAGCGTTTGAAGTGAACGAGGTGGCTCCATGCCCTCCACAACGCTCGACGCACGCGCGCAGGCAACCATCGGAATTGTGCTCATGAGTGTGGGCATTGCGAGCCTCAGTGTCAGTGATGCAATTGCCAAGGCTCTGACCGCCGGATATTCGCCGATACAGATCCTGTTCATACGCAATCTCATTGCGTTGCCGTTCGCGATCGTGATTGCCCTGTCGATGGGCGGACCGGGCGCGTTGCGCTCCTACAGACCGGCGGCCCATCTGCTGCGCGGCATCTTTTGGCTGCTGGCGGCGGTGCTGTTCTTCACGGGGTTGAAACACCTTGAAATTGCGGAGGCAACTGCACTTGTCTTCGTGGCTCCAGTTTTCATAACCGCCATTTCAGCTCTGTTTTTGAAAGAAACGGTCGGCTGGCGCCGTTGGCTTGCGGTACTTGCAGGATTTGCCGGTGTGCTGGTCATTGTCAGACCCGGCGCGGGTACGTTTCAAAATGAATCGCTTCTGCCGATCGCCACGGCTTTCTTGTATGCAGTCCTGATGATCAGCGCCAGGTGGGTCGACCCACGTGAGAGCGTCTGGACACTGATGCTCTATCTCGTCGGTGCAGGCGCATTGTTGAGCGCACTTGCCGTGCCCTTTGCCTGGGTTGAAATTCAATCCGGGGATATCTGGATGTTCATCGGAATTGCAATTTTCGGGACAGCCGGCATCACCTTGATCACGCAGGCGTTTCGGTTCGCGTCGGCTGCCACGGTTGCGCCGTTCGAATATAGCGCGTTGATCTGGGCCACTTTGCTTGGATGGATCATCTGGGATGAAATACCGGACATGCTTACCTATGTCGGCGCCGGCATCATCATATTGAGCGGGTGCTACATTGTCTTTCGCGAACAAAAGCTGCAATCGGAAGAAACCAATTGAACGGACTACTCGTTCCCCCCGGTGTCCGGTGAAAACTGTTTCAGGAAGTCAGTGGTCACGATATCAAGCGTTTCAAGCAATTCCACGCCGGTCCTGTTGTCGTCATCTTTTGCGCCTTCCATGACCATTGCCCGGATAGCTTCGACGTAACGTTCGGTAAGCTGTAGTGGAAGTTTCTCCGGAGACGGCACGGTTTCTATCAGATGGCAAAAACTGGCAGCAACCCGGCCAACCAATGGGAATCCCAAGGTTAGCGCCTGGCCCTTGATATTGTGTGCGGCCTGGAACAACGGGGCGACAGTTTCCTCGGTCATGCCCTCGGTCTGTGCGGTTTCCCAGGCACGCAACAAGGTGACCGTCTCATTGATCATCCAGCTGCCGAAATGACCGGACAGACGGTTCAGTGCTGCTTCTGCTGCCTTTATCGGATCAAATTTCTTCGCTTCCCTTGGCGTCAGTTCACGAACCTTTCTGCGCAAGTCATCCGGTGGCGTCAAGATTTCGTAATTCTGGTCCTGGGCAGTTTCGGCCATGGCAGCTTCTGTCTCCGTCGCGGATATGAAGAGAATTCCAGTGCACAGTATCGGAGAACTCACTTAACAGGCTCTTGCCAGGATCAATTTTCGGGCGAATTCCTGTCAGTAACGGAACATTTCCGTCAAAATGCGTTCGTCCCAGCCATGATCGGAATCGAACATGATCTCCCCCTGCGCCTTGGACGATTCCCTGACAGTGACATGTGTGACATGCCGAATTTCGGTGTGGTCCGCAGACGCGCTGACCGGGCGCTTGTGTGCTTCCAGGATTTCGATGTCCACCTTCGCCCAGTTTGGCAGCAGGGCGCCGCGCCAGCGTCTGGGACGGAAGGCACTGATCGGTGTCAACGCAAGCAGTTGCGCAGTGATCGGGAGGATCGGGCCATGTGCCGACAAATTGTAGGCTGTGCTGCCGGCCGGTGTCGCGACAATGATGCCGTCGCAGACCAGTTCCTCGAGGCGAACCTTGTCGTCGACTGAAATTTTCAGACGCGCGGCTTGTGAGGTTTGTCGAAGCAGCGAGACCTCGTTGATCGCAAGTGCCGTATGTGTCTTCCCGGTCTCGTCTATGGCAGTCAGTTCCAGCGGGCGTATTGTCGTGACATCGGCATTTGCAAGCCGGTCGCGCAAATCGTGTTCATGGTATTCGTTCATGAGGAAGCCGACCGATCCCCGGTTCATGCCATAGATCGGCTTGCCCCTGCCCATATGTGCATGAAGCGTCTGAAGCATCAGACCATCTCCACCAAGCGCCACAATGACATCAGCCTCGTCGGCGTCAACATTGCCGTAGCGATTTGACAGGTCTTCGACCGCGCGTTGCGCCTCCTCGGTATCGCTGGCAACAAATGCCAGCTTTTCCGTCGAACCAGGGCGAAATACATTTGATTTCAAGGGAAGGGGAGATTGATTCATAGTCCAACGGTCTTTTGGGCGGACAGCGTCTCCGCAACCGGCTGCGCCATTTTGAAACGCACAGCCTCTTGGTTTCTGGGTGACCACCATAACTGGATTTGCAAGAAGGGGCAGTGACTTTTTTCCGCGACTTCAGTTTGTCGGCTCTTGCGTTTCTTGTGCTGCTGCCGGTGGCGCGGTCTCTTCGGCCCCGTCACAGGACGCGTTCTGGATCAGGTCCTGCCATTGCGTAAAAGGCACCACTATGGAGCGTTCATCGTTTATTTTGGCAGCCATGACCGCGGCGACCCGTGGCCCGAAAATCGTATTGACCATGAGTGGTCCACCCGATGCGCCGCTCTCGGTGTTGCAATCGGTTACCCAGACATCTTCCTGGCTACCGAGAACCGAGCAGGACGGGACAACGGTCGGCAGGTAGGGGCGGCTGCGACGATATCCGACAGACAGGAATCTGGTCGTCTTGCGCAGGCGCCTCGATTCTTGCGGCGTCAAAGGCGGCAAGGGGAAAAGTGTGCTGGGTTCCTTCAATATGATCAGGGCAAGATCCTTGCGAATTTCATCCACTTTCGGACGATTGCGGGCGACGTAGCCGTCGATTGTCAGCAGGCATTCGGCTTCCAGCCTGGCAGCATATTTGTCCCGGCGGACCCCGGCGATGAAGAGGACTTCGTCGGCAGGCAACTTTTCCTGGGTCTTGCTGGAAACAATGCAGTGCGCGGCGGTGAGAACCTTGTTGGGAGCGATCAATGTGCCCGTACAGCTCGACACCGACCGATATCCCGCGCGATTGACACGGCCGATGGAATGCCAGGGATAGTCGGTGCTGTCGATGACCGTGAGTTCCGCGTCTTCGGCAGAAGAGTTCTGGATTGCGGATGCCGCCACGAGGCATATGACTGCGAGCCGAACCAGCTTATGAAGCGCTGAAATGACCGGTTGGCTGCGGATTACAATTCGACTCATTACTTCTGGTTCCGGTCCTGTTAAACACGCCACGTTTTGGCTGCGCAGTTCAAAAAGACCAAAATCCAGCGCGAAGCCTTCTACTGGCCATAGTAGTCCCAGACCAGCGTCCTTGCGAGTGTTTCGTCATTATGCCTGAGGCGCGTGGTCAAAAGCGCCTCTATGTTGGCACAGACTATGTCCTGGCATTGATCTGAGTAATCTTCAATGTCGGTCGCGCCGGCGTCCTTCAGGAGGATGCCCGGCAGGTCTGTCACATGGACATATTGCCAGTCCGCTCCCATTCGCACCAGAAGCGCGGGCGGGGTATGGTTGGAGGTGTCAGGGAAATGGTGGGGGCACCGTTTCATCAGCTCGCGGCAATCGAACTCCCACAACGCGGCATCGCGCCAGACAGTTGGTGTCGTACCAACCAGGAATGGGGCCAGGCTTCTCCCGTCAGGAGCGTGTTCCGGGTCGATTTCCAGGACGTCAAGAAGAGTGGGAAAAACGTCTGTTGAAGATGTGAATGAGGTAACCCGATTTCCTTTGGTTGCATAAGGTGCGCGGATGACCAGCGGGATGTGATAGCTTTCCTTGTAATAACCACCCTTGCCGAGCATCCAGTGGTCACCCATCATTTCAGCATGATCCGACGTGAAGATGATCATCGTGTTCTCGAGCGAGTCCAGGACTGAAAAAATCCGCCCCAGTTGAGCATCCACTTCGGTGATCATCCCGTAGTAGAGCGCTCTGATCCGGGCCAGATCCCGCCTGGCAAGATCCCGTACCAGACCCGAAGCCCCGGGAATGTGGCTCGCTAGCCGCTGAACGTCCTGCAAGGCGGCAATGACAGGATGTGCCGAGGCTTCCTTTTCCGCACTTTCGGCTCCGGCAAAGTCAGGACCTTCCTCAGGATCGTACATGGTGTTGTAAGGCGCTGGAACAGCGATCGGCGGATGCGGCCGGAGAAAGGAAACGTGCGCCATCCAGGGCCTATCTTCTCCTTTCTGTTCTTCGAGCCATGTCAGGAATGTATTCGTCAGGAATGCGGTTTGAGTCTCATCGTGGGAATAGCGGGGCGGAGCCAGGGAAACACGCTCGTCTTCTTCCTGCTCGACCTGATGGATCTTGTCGAATTCAGCCGGATCATAACCACGAGTTGTCAACCAGGAGAGCCAGGGTTTGTCGTCTTCGTGCAGGCTCTGGCGGACGGCAAACCCGGGCAGAACACCTTCATAGGTTTTTAGGGCAGGATCATTCGGATCGTGTTGCCTGGGGTCAGGTGAGGTGTCGGTATAACCGAACAGAGTTGGCGTATATCCCGCTCTTCGAGCGGCTCTGGCTATGTTGTCGAACCTGTCATCCAGGGGCGCGCCGTTGCGTACGACCCGGTGGTTCATCTGGTACAGACCGGTGTAGAGCGATGCTCTTGACGGAGAACAGGGGGCAGTGGCCGCATAATGCTGTTCAAACACCGTTGCATTTTCAGCGAATGCATCAAGGTTTGGAGTCCTTACGACCGGATGTCCGACTGTTCCAAGGCAGTCTCCTCGCCACTGGTCTGCCGTAATGAGAAGAATGTTCGGGCGATTGCTCATGAATGCATCCAGATGACTTGGCGGCCGTCTCGCGGCAGTTGAGATCGAACAGACACATTCCGTGATCAATTGGCAAGTCCACGATGAAGGTCTCGTGCAGAGTTTCCGTCAGATGACAGACAAGACCTGCAAGCCGGCGTTTGGACGCCGGGCATGGTGCCGCACCGTTCGGTTTAACTTCATTGAGTCGTCGTGCCGCCGACTGCGATTCGCAGACGTTTCCCGCGTCGCAAAACGATATAGATGCAACTGCCCGGATCTCAGTTTTCCAGAGAGAGTTTCGATTTTGTGGGTAGATCTCTCACGCGGGGTGATTTCGCTCGTCGGTCCTCTTTTAAACCCAGGCTTGCTCGGCTAGGCTCCGTTGCAATCAGGTTCATCGTTTTGACATCGGCTCAGTGCGTTGAGCAGAAAGTAGGCTGCTTCAGACTGTTTTCGACACTGAATTAATCGCAAACGGGACACGCGGTCCCGTCTCGGGGGAGCATTTACTGAAGTGACCATACCGCGCTCGATCCTCAAAAATTCCAATCATTTCTGGATGGCGGGTCTTCTGGGCGTCTGCCTTCTCCTGCAAGGATGCGGCGTTTCGGACGCACCGATACTCTCTCCGAAGGGGCCGGTTGCGCTTGCGGAGCGAAATCTGCTGTTCACCGCTTTTGCAGTAATGATGATTGTGGCCATTCCCGCCATTGTCCTGACACTCTATTTCGTCTGGCGTTATCGCAGGGACGGCGGCAAGGGAGCGTATACGCCCGATTGGGACAGTTCCTGGAAAATCGAATCGGTTGTCTGGCTGGTTCCCGCGGCAATCATTGTTGTTCTTGGAACGTTGGTCTGGCAGTCGACGCACAGGCTTGATCCATACAAGGAACTCGTGTCCGACAAACCGGTCTTCAGGGTGCAGGCTGTCGCCCTCGACTGGAAATGGCTATTTCTTTACCCCGAACTCGGTGTGGCCAGCGTCAACGAACTCGCCTTTCCGGCAGATCGTCCGCTCTCGATTGAGATCACTTCCGACACTGTCATGAATTCCCTCATGATCCCGGCGCTTGGCGGGCAGATTTACGCGATGGCGGGCATGCGCTCCGAACTCAACCTTCTCGCTGACGAACCCGGCGTCTTCATGGGGCGAAACACTATGTACTCAGGCGACGGTTTTGCCGATCAACATTTCAAGGCGCACGCCTTGAGCGGAGACGGATTTTCCAGCTGGAAGGACAAGGTCGCCGAAGAAACAGCGAAGCTAGATGCAGAAACCTATCTGCAGCTTCACAAACAGAGCACTGCAAATCCCGTGACCTACTATTCCGCTTACGAGACAGATCTCTTCAATCTGATCCTGCGCAAGTATTCACCGATCGTCGGTCCATATGAAAGCAAGGCGGCTGAACTTATCTGCAGGGGGGCTGCGTGATGCTGGGACGCCTGACAATCGAAGCCATTCCGCTTTATTCCTGGGTCGCCATGGGCGGTGCTGCGGTTACTGTTTGCGGCGGGCTCGCGGTTTTTCTGCTGATTACCTATCTGCGTGCATGGAAAGTGCTCTGGACGGATTGGCTGACGAGCGTCGACCACAAGAAGATCGGCATCATGTATGTCGTGCTGGCGCTTGTGATGCTCGTCCGCGGATTTGTCGATGCCCTGATGATGCGCGCCCAGCAGGCGATTGCGCTCAACAGCGAAGGCTATCTGCCGCCCGAACATTTCGAGCAGATCTTTTCCTCGCATGGCACGATCATGATCTTTTTCGTTGCAATGCCCTTCCTGACCGGTCTGATCAATATCATCGTGCCGCAACAGATCGGTGCGCGAGACGTTGCCTTTCCCTTCCTGAACTCCGTCAGTCTCTGGCTGACGGCCGCCGGGGCGGGTCTGGTCCTTGTGTCGCTGGTCGTCGGCAAATTCTCCACGGCCGGCTGGACAGGTTATCCCCCTTACTCCGGCGTCGAGTTCAGCCCAGGTGTTGGTGTCGACTACTGGCTTTGGGCCTTGATTGTGAGCGGCGTCGGCAGTACGGCGTCCGGTATCAATTTCATTGTCACCATCGTCAAGAACCGGTGCCCGGGGATGACCTACATGCGTATGCCGCTGTTCACATGGACGGCGCTGTGCATTTCGGTCCTGATCGCGTTTGCCTTTCCGGCGTTGACCGTCGTCGCGGCGCAACTCACGCTGGACCGCACACTCGGCTTCCATTTCTTCACAAACGGCGATGGCGGCAACATGATGCTGTTTGCCAATCTGATCTGGATCTGGGGACACCCGGAGGTCTATATCCTGATCCTTCCGGCCTTCGGCATCTTTTCAGAAGTGGTGGCAACATTTTCGCGCAAACGCCTGTTCGGCTACAAGTCGCTGGTTTACGCGACAGCGTGCATAGCAATCCTTTCCTTCACCGTCTGGCTGCACCATTTCTTCACCATGGGATCATCGGCAAACGTGAATGCCGTGTTTGGCATAGCGACGATGATCATAGCCGTGCCGACCGGGGTGAAGATCTTCGACTGGATGTTCACAATGTACCGCGGGCGGATCGAGTTTCACCCGTCCATGGTCTACACCATCGGCTTCATGGTGACGTTTGTCATCGGAGGGGTCACGGGCGTATTGCTTGCCTTGCCTCCGGCCGACTACCTGATGCACAACTCAACGTTCCTGGTTGCCCATTTTCACAACATGCTGATTCCAGGAGCGCTTTTCGGCTATTTTGCCGGATTGAACTACTGGTTTCCCAAGGCTTTCGGGTTCAAGCTGGATGCCAAGTGGGGTATCCGATCGTTCTGGTTCTGGTTCATCGGTTTTTATCTCGCTTTCATGCCGCTTTATGTCCTTGGCTTCATGGGAATGAGCCGGCGCATGGAGCACTATGCGGATCCGAACTGGCAGCCTTATCTGATCGTTGCCGCGCTGGGCGCGCTCTGTATCCTTTGCGGCATCATCTGCATTGGCGTCCAGCTCTATGTTTCAGCCAAAAACTGGGGCTCCGCACGTGACGTGACCGGAGACCCATGGAACGGCCGCACACTGGACTGGGCGACGTCTTCGCCGCCGGCTCCGTATAATTTCGCGGTTCTTCCCGAGGTCCGGGATGTCGATGCCTTTCATGACATGAAAATTCACGGAACCGCATACCGTCCACCTGCACATTACGAAGATATCGTCATGCCAAGGAAGAGCGGCCTTGGACCGGTAATCGGTGCAATGGCGTTCGTGCTCGGATTTGCCTTCGTATGGTACATATGGTGGCTGGTGGCGCTTTCACTCGTTCTCATACTGATTTGCATCGGCATAAGGGCCTGTGACGATGATACGGATTTCGTGATGCCGGCAGCCGAAGTAGCCAGGATCGAGGCGGCGCACCTTGCCCAGATAACTCCAGTGGACATGCACGACATGCGGGATTTCGAACCGCGCGGGGCTGCCTCCGGCACACCATTGGCGGGGAGGGCGTAATGTCAGAAACGACCATGAACGAAGACCTCCTCGAGCACGAGGAAAGAAAATCACTGGAATCGCGAGAATTCGGGTTCTGGGTCTATCTGATGACCGATGCGATTATCTTTGCGCTTCTGTTTGCTTCCTATGTCGTGCTTTCCAAGAACTCCGCCGCAGGGCCAACGTCAAAGGACGTGTTCGATCTCAGTCATACTGCCGGCGAGACCGCGTTGTTGCTGTTTTCAAGCCTGACCTTCGGCCTTGCGACGATTGCCATGTCGCTGGGACAGACTGGCCGGGTGGTGCAATGGCTCTTCGTAACGCTGGCGCTCGGTCTTGGTTTTCTGGCAATGGAGATGATCGAGTTCAGTGGCATGATCGGACAGGGCGCGGGACCGGAGACGAGCGGTTTCCTGTCGGCATTCTTCACGCTTGTCGGGACACATGGCCTTCATGTGGCGTTCGGGGTCATCGGGATCTGCGTCATGATCGGCCAGGTTCTTGTAAAAGGGCTGACGATTCCGGTCCGGTCCCGGCTCTTCAGACTGGGCCTGTTCTGGCACTTTCTCGACATAGTCTGGATCGGGATCTTCTCGGTCGTTTACCTGCCGGGCGTGATGTAGGAGCGGACCATGGATCATTCAGCCGAACGCACTCTTTCGACCTACCTTACCGGTTTCGTGCTCGCGGTCGTTTTGACCGCGATTCCATTCGCCCTGGTCTGGGGCGAACTGCTGACCGGGCCTGCGGTCTACTATGTCATCGCGGTGGCAGCCGTGCTGCAGGTCGTGGTGCATCTCGTTTTCTTTCTGCACCTCAACCTCAGGTCGACGCCTGCTGAAAATCTCTTCTTCCTCGGTTTTGCCGCTGTTCTGATTTTCATCATGGTCGGCGGCAGTCTCTGGATCATGATGGATCTGCATCATCGCATGATGTGACCATCCGCGGGAAGAAGATGTAATATTACCCGATTGCGCCTAAAAATTGCGTTGGGTCAATGACGGTGGTGGCATTTCGTGCGAAATTGGCCCTTGTCTTGAACCAGGCAAAGGGGACACTCATGTCGACAATGCAAGCCGCTGTCGTCCGCGAATTCGGAGCACCGCTCGATCTTTGCGAAGTTGAAAAGCCTGAGGTTGCAAACGGCAAGATCGTCGTCAAGATGGTCGCCTCCGGCGTCTGCCACACCGATCTACACGCCGCCGGCGGCGACTGGCCCGTGAAACCAAGTCCTCCTTTCATTCCCGGACATGAAGGCGTGGGATATGTTGCCGAAGTTGGGGCGGGCGTCACATCCGTCAAGGAAGGCGATCGTGTTGGTGTTCCCTGGCTGCATTCCGCCTGTGGACACTGCAAGCATTGCACCGGCGGTTGGGAAACACTCTGCACCGATCAGCAAAATACCGGCTACAGCGTGAATGGCGGTTTTGCGGACTATGTCTTGGCAGATCCGGACTATGTCGGACACATTCCGGACGGGCTGGAGTTTGCACCGGCAGCACCCGTTCTTTGCGCTGGCGTAACCGTCTACAAGGGTTTGAAGGAAACGGACACCCGTCCGGGACAAACCGTCGTTGTTTCCGGCATCGGCGGGCTCGGACACATGGCGGTGCAATACGCAAAAGCGATGGGGCTGCATGTTATCGCGGTCGATATCGCTGAAGACAAGCTCACGCTTGCCAGGTCTCTTGGAGCCGACATGACCATAAACGCGCTGGAGACCGACCCGGTTGCGGAAGTGCAGGCCGGTGGGGGCGCAGAAGGCGTCCTGGTGACGGCGGTCGCAGGGAAGTCTTTCGAGCAGGGTGTCGGGATGCTGGCACGCGGTGGCACCATGAGCCTTGTCGGCTTGCCGCCCGAGGACTTTCCACTCTCCATTTTCGACACTGTACTGAACCGGAAAACGATCCGTGGATCGATCGTTGGCACGCGTCTTGACCTGGCTGAATCCCTGCAGTTTGCCGCGGAAGGAAAGGTCAGCGCACACTATTCGGAAGAGACGCTTTCCGACGTCAACAGCATTTTTGATCGCATGAAGGCCGGGACAATCGACGGCAGGATCGTCATGGCGATCTGACGATGTGTATCCATCGTGGCCAGCAACTTTTCTGCAAGCTGCTGGCCACGTGAGGAAAACCGGGCGTCAGGCTTTCGCTTTCAAGGCATCACGGATTTCTGCAAGAAGTTCTTCTGCCGTTGGCCCCTTGGGTTCTTCGGGCGCAGGTTCTTCCGGCGGGGTCGCTGCATCCTTGATCCTGTTGACGGACTTGACCAGCATGAAAACCACCCAGGCGATGATCAGGAAATTGATGACCGCCATGATGAAAGCACCATAGGCGAAAACCGATGCTCCGGCTTCACGGGCGGCCTCTAGCGAAGCGCCTTCGGGAACATCGCCGGCAAGGACGGCGTAGTTATTGGTAAAATCCACGCCGCCTGACACCAGTCCGATTATCGGATTGATCAGGTCTCCTACCAGCGATGTCACGATCGCTGTGAATGCTGCTCCGATAATGATACCGACGGCCATATCCATGACATTGCCCTTGGCAATGAAATCCTTGAATTCATTAATCACACTTCCCTCCCGATTTTTGCACAAGGCAGCAAGTTCCTGTCCAACTTGCGATCAATGGAGCCTACAAAAAATGTCAGCACCTGTGGATTTTTTTTAAATCCGGCCGGGCATCCTTCACGGGCCTGCGGTTTGTCGGCAACCAGTTCTCTGTTTCCCTCTGCCTTGATCAATAACAGGATGTAGAAAAAGTGCTCAGCAGACGGTCGCACGGCCGATGTACGTAATCATATCGCTGGACTGGTTCAATTCTTTACTGCACTCCTGAGAGCCGCAGACAATGCGGTGATGGCGTCGCTCGGTCTGCCCTCACGCACTCTGGTGTGAAGAACAATCGGCAGGGAAGGCAGTTCCGGCAAGTCGAGTTTTGAACCGACCTCGACAGCTCCCAGTGGCAACATGCGTCTGGCCAGGGCTGCCACACCCAGTTCGGCCATGACGGCAGCGGATACTGCGGTAACACCACCACCGGAGAACACTTCCTTCCATGCAATACCTGCCTCATCGAGGAGTTTGCCGGCAATGATACGCACACCGCAGGGTTCCGGCATGGTTGCCACCGGCAACGGCTCATTGGCGTGATGCTGCCAGCCCTGTGCGGCGTACCAACCGAACTTCTCCTCCGCAAGAAACCTGCCGTCGCTTCGCCCGTCGTTCAGCCGTACGATCACCGTATCGAGTTCGTACCGGTCATAGCATTTCAACAACTCGCCGGATGATCCGATCCGGATCTCGATGAGAAGATGACGATCCTGCGCATTCATGCGGGAGATCAACAATGGCAATTCAGGACCTGCGACGTGATCGCTTATCCCGATTGTCAGGCGTTGGCGGGACCCGGTCAGGGCAGCCAGGGCGCTGTCGTGTTTCTTCAGCAGTTCGCGGGCATGCTCCAGAAACGTTGCGCCCTGTGCCGACAGGTGCACATATCTCGGTGTCCTTTCGATCAGCTTGCAACCAAGGCGTTCCTCCAGTCGTTTCAGTTTCAGGCTGACAGTCGACTGGGTTGCACTGGTTGCTTCTGCTGCGCGCGTGAAGCTGCCGAGCTCGGCAATTCGGACAAAGGTCCTGACTGCATCAAGATCGAGTGGGCGATCATTCATTTAGTTTCTCAATTTTTGATATCGTTTTTCATTGTATATCTTAATGTAAGCGATCTCTCTAGGGTGAAACCGACAATTCGGAAAGGATCCCAGAATGCCACTCGTCCATGTTTCACTCAGAACCGGAAAATCAGAAGCATACCGGCAAGCTATTTTCGATGGCGTCTACCGTGCGATGAACGAAGAATTCAACGTGCCTGAAGACGACCAGTTCATGACAATCACCGAGCACACAGCAGCCAATTTCCGCTACGGCGCGTCCTATCTCGATATTGCCCGAAGCGATGATCTTGTCTTCATCCAGATCACTGCGAACAACACGCGAACTTCCGAACAGAAAAAAGCGCTCTTTCGGCGTATCGCCGACTTGCTCGGCAACAATCCGGAAATCCGACGTGAGGATGTTTTTGTCAGCCTGGTGGAAGTCGACAAGGAGAACTGGTCACTCGGCAACGGTATTGCCCAATATGCATGACTTCACCCGTGCCAGGTCATCTGACGATGACCGGCTGCCCGGCTTACGAGGAAAAAGCGGCAGACCCGTCGATTTTTCCGGAGCATGAACAAGAGTTTTTCACAATCACTTGTCAGCATCGCGGTTGTTCAACCCGAAGGAGAATCCTGATGCGTGTGCTCACCGGTTTCAAAGGTCTGCTGCTTATTTCTTTTGTCGTGTTGGGGCTTTCCGCCCACAGCGCCTCAGCCACCTGTGCCCAGGACATCAGCAAGGTGGAATACGCAATCGATCATGCAAAGCGTACCGGAATAGACATCACGGTTGCGGAAAAGATGCGCGCTTTGCTGGAAGATGCCAACAAGGAACGTAAATCCGGCAACGAACAGAAATGCCAGGAACTGATCGATCAGGCAAAATACATCGGCAATGTCGAATGAACTGACGCGGCGAGGTCCCGATGGCGCTGAATAAGCAAATCGAATAGCGACCTGAAGCGAAAATATCGATAAAAATGTTGAAGCAAGATAAATATCGTCTATTCTGATCACAAAATCGGGAGGACACGATGTTTGACATGATAAAATCTGCAAGCCTTGCCTGTGGACTGCTTCTTTCGGCAACCTTTGCGCAGGCCGAAGAACTGCGTATTGGGACAGCGAGCCTGGGTGGAGCCTTCTATCCGATGGGCCAAAGTATCTCCAACCTGGTCAACAAATACGCGGGCGATGACATTTCGATGGTCCCCGTGGTGACCGGCGGTTCTGTTCAGAATCCCAGGCTCATTGACAGTGGTGAGGTCGAAATCGCCATCACCAACAACAATCTGGCTGTGTTGGCCTTGAACGGGAAGGGCCCTTACAAGAGCGGTGCGATTGACATGAGTGCAGTGGCTGCGCTTCACCCGAGTGTGCTGCACATGATCGTGTTGGAAGGATCCGACATCAAGACCATCGAGGACCTCAAGGGCAAACGGGTCGCGGTCGGGCCGGCTGGTGGCGGGACGCTTGGATTCATGAATTTCCTGCTGCCGCTGCACGACATGTCAATGGACGATATCGTGCCGAGTTTCCTTTCCTATTCGGACGGTTTCAGCCAGCTGAGCGACGGCAATGTCGATGCGGCCTTTGCCCTGTCAGGCTATCCAGCCGGGGCGGTCATGCAGGCTGCGGCCGGCAACAAGTTGAGGTTCATCGATTTTTCGGACGGTATTCTCGACAAGGCCTTGGAGAAGAACGGAGCCTTCAAGCCCGTTGAAATACCGGCCGATGTTTATGGAACGGCGGAACCGGGGACTGTTATCGGTGTCAACAACATGCTGATCGTACCCAATTCCCTGTCTGCGGATGTCGTTGAGAAGATCGTGACGGCGGTCTTCGACAATCTGGAGGAGTTCCAGGCCGAGAATGCCAATGCCAAGCAGATCGATCCTGCGAATTCGTTGAACCTTGCCATACCGCTCCACGAAGGTGCGGCACGTTACTTCAACAAGTAACCGGAAATCAGCGTGCAAAAATCGCCGCGGGCCCGCAAGAGCGGGCTCGTGAGCTATCATGAGGAAAGGAAAACCGCGTGCAGGAGCGGGAGCCCGGGACATCCCTTCTAGACAAGCGAACCGCGATTCTTGTCGCGGCGTTCTGCCTTGGTCTCTTTCATCTTGCAGCCGTCTCCGGCGTGATCTCGATTTCAACGATGCCATTGCGCCTGGTGCACGTCGCGATGGCATTCTCGCTGCTGTTCGCCCTGAAGCCGGCCTCGAAGCGTCTGGCGGGCACAAAGACAGATCTTGCTCTTACCGGGGTGTTGATCCTTGCCATTCTCGGAGCGAGCCTCTGGCTCATCTCGCGCTGGAAGTCGATTGCCTTCAGCGGCGGGTTGACGACGGATGGGGACTATTATGCCGGTCTTGTCATTCTCATCCTGGTCTTCGAAGCCGCGCGCCGAGGCATTGGGCTGATCCTTGCGATCATCACGCTGGTCTTCTTCTGCTATCCCTTCATCAGTCCCTATCTGCCGGGAATTCTGAATGGGCGCGGCTATAGCCTTGAACGAATGGTGCTCTTCCTGACCACTGATACGCAGGGGGTCTACGGCATCCCGATCGGCGTTGCCGCAACCTATATAATCGTTTTCACGATATTCGGCGCGATGTTGTCCCGGTTCGGAGCCGGTGACTTCTTCTTCGAGATTTCCATTCGCCTGACCCGGGGTTTACGCGCGGCGAGTGCAAAGTCCGCCGTATTGTTTTCAACGCTGATCGGCATGGTGTCCGGATCCGCAGCCGGCAATGTCGCGGTCACGGGCACGGTGACCATTCCCATCATGAAGCGCGAGGGCTATCAGCCTCATCAGGCGGGTGCTATCGAAGCCGTCGCGTCGACCGGCGGGCAGCTGATGCCACCGGTCATGGGTGCTGCGGCATTCATCATGGCCGAGATCGTCGGGGTTCCCTACACCACCGTCATGGCGGTTGCCATTCTGCCGGCGCTGTTGTTCTTCGGCTCTGCCTTTTTCGTTGTGCACCTGCAGGCGGTAAAGTCCGGCATTGAACCGAGGGCAGATGATCAGAGCGACGGGCGGCCGCTTTCCCGGGTGTTGATCCAGGGCGCTCCGTTCATCGGAGCGTTTGCCGTGTTGCTCGCACTGATGCTCTCAGGTTTTTCGCCTTTCAAGGCATCGCTGTGGGGCATGGCGGCGCTGATCGGACTGGACATTGTCAGGTCGCGGCGGATTGACCTGGACCTGATCAGGAAAATCGCGGGCAGCATTGCGGAAGGATCGCGCAATGTCATAACCATTTCGGCGGCCTGCGCGGCGGCAGGTGTCATTTCGGGAACGCTCGGGATTACCGGCCTCGGCTCCAAGATAGCGCTTCTGATTGACGTTGCCTCCAACGGTCAGCTCATCCTGGCACTTCTGTTCACAATGGTTGCGTCGATCATACTGGGGATGGGGCTTCCAACGACGGCGGCCTATCTGATCCTGGCAACGGTGGTTGCCCCGGCGCTGGTCAAATTCGGTGTTCCGATGCTGACGGCCCATTTCTTTGTCTTCTATTACGGCTGCATCTCGACCATTACGCCGCCGGTTGCGCTTGCGTCCTATGTTGCTGGCGGTATTGCCGGAGCCGACGTCAACAAGGTCGGCTGGACGGCAGCTTCCTATGCCACGACGAGTTTCGTCTTGCCCTTTGCCTTTGTCTTCGGACCAGGTCTCCTGATGCAGGGCGATGTTTTCGGCAATCTTCTTGCCGTGATCACCGGTTTTGCCGGTGTCGGAGCTGTTGCTGCCGGTGTGGTCGGTTGTCTCTTTTCGCCGCTTTCGGCGGCAAACCGTGCTGTCGCACTGGGCGCCGGGTTGTGTCTGCTTGCGCAGTTCTGGCCCACCGCACTTGTCGGCGCGGTATTGCTCGGCTGGCTTTTTATCCAGCAGCGGGCTGCCCGGCAAGTTTCCCTGAAATCCTGAAGCAAACGGAATGACCATGGCGAGAGAATTCAGACGCGTTGTCACCGGGCACGACGAAAACGGTGTGGCGATTGTCGAGAGCGACGGTATCGCGACGCACCGCTTGCAGCGAGAGAACAGGCCGGGTGTGACGCTGACCAATTTCTGGTTGTCGGACGGAACACCGGCCGAATATGACGCGGCTACGGAAACCTGCGACGGGCCCTTCACTTTGCATCCACCGGAAAACGGCAGCGTTTTCCGGGTGGTCGAGTTCATGCCGGAGGACCCTGAGGTGATGAAAATGCTCGACGGCAAGGCCGCCTTTGCCGAAATGGGCGCGGGCGACAATATCGTGGAAGATGCGCGTCATCCCTGGATGCACAGGACTGACAGCGTCGATTATGCGGTTGTCCTGACCGGCGAGATCTACATGCTGATGGATGAAGACGATGTTCTGCTCAAGGCGGGCGATGTCGTCATCCAGCGCGGAACAAACCATGCCTGGGCCAACAGGGGCACAGAGCCATGTTCCATTGCCTTCGTGCTCGTGGACGGGGTCACCCGTCGCGGCGCTGCAAAAGAGAATCAAAAGGGTGTTCCGCACCGCTAAAGGCTTTGACGGAAGAAGGAATTTGAAATGCGCGTACTTGGCCTAATCCCGGCATGCCTTGCGATTGCCGCCTCAAGTCCGGCGCTGGCGGAAGCCCCGGACCTCAAAACGCCTGCTCCGGTGATTTATCTCGCCGACAATCTGGACGAGGCCGACCGTCTCGGCTGGTGCATCGATACGCAAGGACGGGGCTTTGGCGAAAATCTTCACGCCCATTCCTGCAAGCCGCAGGGCGGCGATGTCCAGTTTTCCTTTGACGAGACAACGGGCCAGATCAAATCCGTTGCCTTCGCCGGCAAGTGCATGGAACTGATCGCCCCGGGCGAGAAAATCGCATTTGGACTGAGGGATTGTTCGGACGCGAAAACTCAGGTTTTTGCCTTTGAGCTTGCGAATGGACGCATCGCCCCGGCGAACCAGCCTGACGCCTGTGTCGCGGTTGGCGAATCAAGTCGCAGTGCGGGGCCGTTCATGTCACGTGACCTGGTTCTCATGGCCTGCGCTTCGGCGAACCGGGCACTGATCACCTGGCGCGAGAAGCGGTGAGGGGACGTGCCGGGAACTGTCTTTCAAGCGAGATCCAATTTGCCAGCCAAGAGCCGCAAGTGGCGTCATCACAATCGCCAGCCAACTCTCTGATTGGTGCTGAAGTTGCCCCGAAGGCTCCAACCCGGTCAGTCGACCTTCGCCGTGAGGAGCTTGTAGCCTGCGATTGAAAAAAGGCTGCCCAGAATTCCTTGAACCGGGCGGCGTGCTCTTGCATAGATCGAGACCATTTTCTGTGTCGAGAATGCAAGCGTATAGAGGACGTGAACCCCGAGAGAGAGCGATGTCGTTCCGACGATGATGGCGCTAGACACCCACACAGGTGAATTTGCATCCAGACCCAGTGAAACGATGGCAATCCAGCCAAGCGCGGCCTTTGGATTTGTCAGGTTCAACAAGTATCCCTTGCGAAAGTTGCCGGCAAAAGACCGTTTGGCGCGAGACACGGCAGGATCATCCATGTCCATGCTGGACCATGAAGACCTGAACGCCTTGTATGCGAGATAGAACAGATAGCAGCCGCCGGCGATCTTGATGAAAATCAGCAGTTGGCCATAGCTCGCAATGACTGCCGAGAGACCAAGAACGCTGGCCGTGGACCAGGTGAGTGTGCCGGCGGCTACTCCGAGGCTGACTGCCAGACCCGGGCGCCGGCCGGCGGACATCGATGTCCCCATCACCGCGAGGACATTCGGTCCGGGTGTCGCGTTTTGAAGCAGGAAGACACCGTAGATCAAAAGCACGCCCGGCAGATGATTGAAGAGCTCGGTCATTGAGTGTTCGCTTTTCAAAAGAGGGTTGCATTCTGGCAGCAACATTCGGTCATCGCTGCTCGTGCTGGCAAGTGGTCGTTTGCAGAAACATGAAACTGCAACGATCATTGTATCAAATGGCAGCAGGCGGCACTGATACCGGGACGTCAGTGGTCGGCGAGCTGATCACGCAAGCCGGCCGTGCGAGGGAAACTTTGCTTTGTGGAAGGCTGTATTGATTGCATATGCCGGTCACATTAACGTTCATGCGGTGAGATTGCCAATTCACTGCTGCAGGACCATTCGATGATACCCGATCCAGTTACGGCCTACCAAATTGCCCAGGACCACTGCGCTGCCTGGACCAACCAGTCTCCCGAAATGGTTGCTGGCCGTTACGCTGAACAAACGACCATGAGCATGAATGGCGGCGATCCAATGACGAGCCGATCCCAGATTGCCGACATGGCGGCGGGATTCATGGCCGACTTTCCAGATCTCGTTCTTGCACTTGATACGGTTCTCGTTGCGGATCGCCACATGATTTATGCCTGGACCTTCGAAGGTCGCCACAAGGGAAGTGGAAACAAAGTCCGTTTCTCCGGATGGGAAGAATGGGATCTCGATGACGATCTCAAGGTGACGAAATCGCTTGGTTGGTATGATGCGGAAGACTACGATCGGCAGGTTGCGGGAACCTGACGGCTGCACGGTCCCGTTCGGTCCACGCCATTTGCGTTGCGGCAGTACGGGGAGAGGTCTTCGGAGGATTTCATCCCTGCCAGATTGGCGCACGGCGCGTTTCCCTGGCCTTTTCGAACAGCATCGTCAAAATATTCACAAGCTGGTATCGGCAGCAGGACTAGAACCGCGACTTCGAGATTGTGAATGTCATTACCTTCCAATAAAATCAAAAAGTTATTCGTGGTGGTCGTCTCTAAGTGAGCAAAACTCACAGGAAATCAGACTGTATTAACCTGACTTGGTATTGTGCAGATGTGCGGTGTTTGTTTCTTGTAACAAGAGGCATATTATCCCCATCCGCCACCGCCACCGTTACCAGGAGTGTTGTCGGGATCCAGGAGTTTATGGATTTCTTCCGGGGGAAGAGTGACCTCAAAACCAAGTCCCTTGCCATATGACAAGAGTAGAAGAGTGCCTGTTCCCTTCTTTTCAAACGAAACCACTTTATCGGCGGCAATGTAAATCTGTTCGTTGCTGTCTTGTTTTGCCAGCTTCAGAATTTTCATGTCTAAACGCACTCCTTGTCGAGGAATGCGCAGTTTACTCGCCTTCAAGTTGTTATTTCAAGTGTTGTAAAACTACTGAGGCCGCACGCTCTAGGAAAATATTGCTGACAGCGATCTAGGGTCTGTTGGCCAGGCCTGCGATCCCGTTCACGAGCCAGTCACCTCCATAGAAACGCAAGGCGCAGCCAGCGACAAGGAACAGAAATTCCGTCAGCATCAGTCAGGTGCTCCGAATTCCAGGCTGTCGGGCAGATAGTTGAAGAGTTCCAGTCGCGGAAGCTTGCCATTTCCCATTCGCAATGCACTCAGGCTGGCCGGAGCGACCGGTATCACGCAGGCAGGAGCAAGACCGAGGTAGCGTTGCAAGATCGCGCGAATGACGCCGCCATGGCAAACAACGAGCAGGTTCTGGCAGGAATTTCGCAGCTCATCCTCTATGACAGCGCAAACACGGTCTGCGAAGGGGGCCCAGTCCTCGCCTCCAGGCGGCACGAACGTGCCCGCCCGCCATCCAAGATAGGCAGCTTCGTCCTCGGCTCGAATGTCATCGATCGGGCGTCCGGTCCAGTCGCCGACGTCAATTTCCCGCAGATCTTCTGTAAACCTGGGTTTTTCCGCCCCAATTCGCTGAGCCGTCTCACTGACACGCCTGAGATCCGAGGACACCGCCCGGCAATGGCCAATGCCTGTGATGACACTCCGCAGCGCATCGGCTTGCGATCTTCCGCGCTCGGACAACCCGATATCGGCCTGTCCCTGAAGACGCCTGGAGGCGTTCCACTCTGATTGTCCGTGTCGAACGAGCAGCAAGCGCATCAGCCAAGCCTCTCGCCAGTGCGGCTAAACCAGCAATCCGGTTCAGGCGGCAGTGAAAACTGGACAGTGTCGCCAATTCGGACAGGCGGCGTACTGTCAACAATGGCGGTCAGGCGCAGACCGTCGCGCAGCCCCGTGACCATGGTGCGCCCGGCAATGGCGCTGGTTTCGACCAGTTCCATCGGCAATGTCATGGCGCTTTCTGTTTCGCTTACGGATATCTTTTCAGCCCGGTACATGGCCAGGCAATCGTCCGAGGGCGGTGACAGCTGCATGGCCCGCCCACCGACCTTGTAGCCGCTGCCATTCTTGACGACAGGGATCATGTTGTTGGGAGGTGTGCCAACAAAGGTCGCGACAAACGCAGTTTCTGGAGCGTTGATCAAATCGGCTGGTGTTCCGAACTGTTGCACCTTGCCGTGGTTCATGACCGCCACATGGGTGGCCATCGTCATGGCCTCAATCTGATCATGGGTAACATAGACAGTTGTTGCTCCGGTTGCGCGATGCAGACGCATCAGTTCCGTGCGCATTTCGACCCTAAGCTTGGCATCGAGATTTGAAAGAGGTTCGTCAAACAATAAAACAGACGGTTTGGGAGCAATTGTGCGCGCAATGGCGACCCGCTGTTGCTGACCGCCCGAAATCTCGTTTGGATACCTGTCGGCCAGTTGACTGATCTCAAGCAAGTTCAGAACTTCGTTGATCCGGGCAGCGCGCTCGATCTTCGGCATCTTCATGACCTTCAGCGGCCACTCAACATTGCCGCGCACGGACATGTGCGGCCAAAGCGCATATGACTGGAAAACCAGTCCCGAGTTGCGTTTCGCCGGATCAACGGCCCAGCTCCGGTCGCCGTCCGACACGGTCTCGCCGTCGAACACAATTTGCCCCTCGGACGGCAATTCCAGTCCCGCCAACATTCGAAGCAAGGTTGTTTTGCCGCAACCGGATGGTCCCAGCAAAACAAGGAAAGCGCCATCGGGGACATTGAGAGATACATTTCCAACAGCCTCGAAAGCACCGAAGCGTTTGCACAGGTTGCAAATTTCCAGCATGGATTACCTTCAGTTTTTCAGCCAGGGCTGCGATTTGGCCTGTAGCCAGTTTGCGATCAGCGAGGCTGCGATAGAGATGAACAGGATGACGACAGTGATCGCGTTGGCAAATTGTCCGAACCCTTCAGACGCATAGCGATAGGCCAGAACGGACAACACCGGCATCGTTGGCGTGAAGAGCAGAACGACCAGCGACAGGTCACGGATAATTTTCACGAAGATCAGAATGCCACCTGCCGTCAGGCCGCGTATCGCGAGCGGTACAGTGATGGCAGACAACCTGCGGGCAAAGCTTGCGCCGGTAAGGCGAGCGCTTTCTTCCAGTTCGCCGCCAACTTGCTGGATGACGGCTCGCCCTGTCTGCACAGAAAATGGCAGCAGATACGCAGTCCCTGCGATGACGAGCAGCGCGAAAGTTCCATAGAGCGCCGGAAACGGCCCGATGGGGGCACCCAGATAGGCGATATATGCAGCACCAAATGCGATCCCGGGCACCAGCAGCGGAAGAAAGCTGACTTGTGTGATGACAGCCGACATCCAGCCTTTGCGAAACCGCGCCGTGGTGTAGGACGTCAAGAGCCCCACCAACATGCCCGCAAGTGCCACGGCCAGCCCAAGGGCCAAGGTGACGGATAGCGCACGCACGATATCTTCGTTGTGAACAATGCCGGGAATGCCCTGTGCGATTGACTGACTGCTGAGACCGACCCAGTAGTGCAGCGTCCAGTTCGAAAACAGATTTGCGGACGATGGCGCGAAGCTTGAAGCGGACAAAATGACGACCGGCAGAACGGTGGAGCTGACCAGAGCCACCATTGCCAATGCGCAGAGCGGCCAACGCGCACCACGCAGGTCCAAACGTTTTGCGCGGCCTCCCTTGCCGGTAATTGTAGCGTAGGACCTGCGCCCCGACACAATCCGGTTCCCTGCCCAGAGGAAGGCTCCGGAAATGAGCACGAGCAGAATGCCGATGACATAACCACGTCCAACCTGGCCGACCTCGATCATGCCGAACAGGCGTGTCGACAGGGTTTGCATTCGAACAGGCAAACCAAGCAGCGCCGGGGTCGCGAAGTTCGAAACCGCACCGGCGAAGCAAAGCGACCCGGCAGCGACCAGGGCAGGTGTCGTGACCGGCAGAATAATGCCCATCAGGATCCGGCCTCCTTTGGCACCTGCAATCTGTGCGGCTTCGACAAGGTCGGAGTTCACGGTGGCAAGTGCTGCGGCGATGATCGTGAACGCAAGGCTGAAATAGTGAAGCGTCAAAACGATCAGTGTCGGCGTTATGCCCCAAGCCAACCAGTCCGGAATATCGAGGCCCATGCCCTGGAGCCAGCCAACCTGACCTCCTACCCGGTCATTGCGGAAGAGCGCCCCCCAGGCCAGAGCCGCCGCGAAGGACGGAATCATGAACGGCAGCGTGGCCATGACGCCGATCGTCTTGCGGAACGGCACGTTGGTCATGACGACGAGCCAGGCAAGAAAACCGCCGAGAAATACACACCCCGTTGCCACCACAACGCCGATCAGAAGCGTGTTGCCGAGTGGTTTGTAGAACAGGTTGGTCGACAGGCGTCCCGTCAGTACGTCCGACCACGCCTTGATGGTGTCAGGCTGCAATGTGAACAGGACTGTTCTGAGAAGCGGCAAAACGATCAGTGCGATCAGCAGTGCCAGCACGACCGTTTTCAGCACCGATCCGTGCTTGAAAAGCACACGTCTTCCTTGCCTGTTCATGGTGACATCCACCATCAACGTCATCCTTGTTGGTCTTTTCAGGGTAGACAGGAAACAGGCGTATGGCCACGCCTGCTCCTGGTGGGAGTTTTACTGCAGTGTCAGGATCAGGTCTCCGATCTCGGATCTGATCTTGGCGGTCTCATGCGGCGCAATCCGCCAAGCAGTGAAATCGTTCAGTGATACGGCGTCGGGGTGAGGCGGTATATCAGTGCGGGTCACATAATCGCCGGCAACATAAAACGGTGCGAGGCCTGCGCCACCGGTTTCACTTTCATCTCCCATCAGGAAGTCGATCACGAGCCGAGCTGCAGCAGGGTTGTTAGGCTCTGCGGCCAGAGCAAGCACTGCCGGAAAGATGATACCCGGTGCAGGCTTGACGCTGTTGGCCACCTGAAGGGCCCAGCCTTCTTCCTCGTTGTCCCGGCGGTCGGAATAGCTGGTAAAACCAACAGGCGGGCTTTCCTGACCCTTTGCGCCCACGGCGACATTCACATCATCGGTGGAGCCGACAAGGATCACATCATTTGCAAACAGATCCATGATGAATTTTTCACCGGCATTGGCAGCATCTCCCAGCTCGATTGCTTTTCCGAACTGGTCTTCATAGGCAGCGGCCATAGCGTCGGAACGCAAAACGATTTCTGTCATCAGATCGAGGTAGTCGCCTCTTTGCAAGGGATCGACCATGACCACACGACCGCGCCAGTCACCGGTTGTCAGTTGCCACAGGTTTGTGACCGGTGCACCGTCCGGATTGGCTTCTTCGTTGTACATCAGCACTTTGGTTGACAAACGTTGCGCCAACAACGGCGATTGATATTCCGAGGGAACACGGTCGGCTATGCGTGGCGGCACGAAAGGCGCGATGATGCCGGTCTCAAGAAGCTCCGTCAGCACGACAGGTGTATCCGAGATGTAGACAACGTCGGCGTTGGTGACACCGGCCTGCGATTCCGCCTGGAGACGTGCGATCTGTTCCGTTGATGAAATGTCGAAACCTTGCAGGTCGATATCTGGATAGGCCTCTTCAAACGCGGCCTCTACCTTACCTATCCGGCTGGTGAAGGAATAGACGGTCACCTTGCCTTCAGCTTGGGCAAGTGGAAGCAATTCCTCAGGTCCCATTTCGTTCAGATGCCCGTCAGCCAAGGCGGCCGAAGACAAAAACATTCCGATCACGCCGAGGCGTGTTGCTTCGAGAACATTCATGTGTTCCTCCCTAAGGGTTTCTTTTGTTATTCAAAACGCTCGATCAGCTGCCCCAGTCGATCGAGTTTTTTCAGCGACTCCTCTTTCGCTGTCAGTCCGGCCGCGATGACGATGGCGTTGCAGATTGTCATCGGTACGGTCAGGGTCTGGAAGGCATCCTGATCACCTGATCGTGGTGCGGCCAAAAGGCGGTCGGGGCGCGGCGTCAGCAATGCGCCCGACTTGCCGGCAATCATGACGGTTCTTGCACCCACTTCTTTTGCGGTTTCCATCAATGCAGCATACCCGCGAGGCGGGCGACGAAAGGCAAAGCTCAAAACAGCGTCGTCTGAATCGAGACCCAGCATCTGTTCAGCCAGGCCGCGCGGGTCTGTGCCGAGCTGGTGGGTATCTTTGCCGAAGCGGCGGAACCGTTTGACCATCAGGAGCGCGAGCACTTCCGCATTGCCATACCCGTAGACAAAGATCCGTCTCGCTCTCATCAAAATCTGTGCTGCCTCCGAGATCTGCTCCGGCGTAATGAATTCTTCGATCCGTCCGAGCGCCTGCGTTTCTTCCCTGGCCAATTCGCCAAGGATCGTATCGGATGTGCTTTCCGCGATGGTTTTTTCAAACCTGGTAGCGGTTTCGCGCGTCGCGATGAATTCGTCGCGCAATGCGTCCCGGAAGGCGGCGTAACTTACAAACCCCAGTTTTTTGGCAAGTCGTGATGCCGTAGCTTCGTGAACGCCTGCAGCCCGAGCCAGCTCACCGGCGGTGCCGAGCGCTGCGGATGTCGGGCTGTCGATCACGTTCTCAACCAGCCTGCGCTCACCGGGAGTGAGTGTGGTTGCCTGGTCTGAAATTTTCTCAAGGAGCGACATGATCATCCTTCATCGTTGTGCAAGTAAATTTGCATGATTCAAATACAATTGCAATTTTTCTTGCAAATTAATTCATCTGCCCGTTACCGAAGGTCTGGACGTCCGGCATCTCTTGATTGCCGATGCACCGTGGGTTGCTCTATCTGGTCGCGATCATCGGCTGGTTCATTTGCCAGGTGTTGGCATGGCGCATCTCGAACACTCTGGAAGCCGATTTCTGCGTGGAGGTGATGAATGAAGCGCCCCAAAAAATCGGCACGCCAGACATCATGAATATGAATCAGGGGTCGCAGTTCACCTCGTTTGCATGGACGGACCGGTAGCAGAGGGTGGGCGTTCGCATCTCGCCTCTCGTGCAAGCAAACTTGCACTGCCAGGTTTTAAATGGATGGCAAGGGACGATTTTTCGACAATATCTTTGTCGAATGGCAGTGGCGTATCCTGAAATTGGAGTGCGCCTATCTGTAAACCGGCGAATCTGGCTCCCAGGCCAACGCCCGTGTTAGAAAGTGGGTGGATTTTAAACCGAAATTGCCTGCACTCAACCTTTCGCGGCAAACCGGCTGCCTTGGTCCAAGGGCAGGCAATCGACACAAACCAACCCGATCAGAAGGTGCAGAGAAAAGCTTAACCTAGGCCGGAAACTGACCAATGATCGGGGAGTAAATCAGTCGTCTGCATGCCAACTTGTGCCGGCGTTCGAGTCAGTGTCTCATTTTGGCAGCAGGAATCGATGGTTGAGTACAATTCTTTTCGACTACGTGGTCTCACCAAAGAGAATTTCTGTGTCCAACTTTTCGATGAGCTTTTCGGCCGGGGTATCCAGCGGGGTCGAGATCCATTCAGCCGCTGAGACTCCGATCTCATAGCGCGGCGTTTGAGTTGTTGTGATTTTCATTGGCAAAGCCGACAGGAAACCGAGTCCGTTGAAGCCGGCGATTGCAACTTGACCGGGGACATCGACACCATGCGACAGGCAATGCATTAGTCCGCCGGCGGCAAGATCGTCGTTGGCGTAGTATATGGCGTCGGGTCGATCGGGATGTGCGAGCACCTCCATGGTCAATTGCCTGCCTGCGACCATGGAAGAGGGCTCGTTTGACATACGTTGCGCGATCAGTTGTCCGCCCGCGTCACGTACCCGGGAAGCAAATGCCTCGAACCGCTTCGTCGCACGTAGGTCGTGTCCGCCCTGGCTGGCGATGTACCCGAAGGTTCTGTAACCGCGCTCAAGCAGGTGTGTTGCCATTTCTCGGCCAGCATCGACGTGCGAGACGCCAAAGCTTGCGGTCATGGGCTCGCCGTCGACGTCCATGATTTCCGCAACCCGGACACCTGTCTGCTCGACAATGCGCCGAACGGATTCGTTGTGTTCCAGTCCGGGTAAAATCAGTCCGCGCGGGCGCCAGGACAGGAGGTCGAACACGAGTTCTTCTTCGGCTGACTGGGAATATTCCGAAACGCCGAAGACCGGGCGCAGGCCGGCCGTGTTGAGGGTTTCGTTTATTCCAGAAAGGACTTCCGTGAACACCCGGTTCTGCAGCGTCGGCAGCACAACACCGACAAGCGGATTGTCGTAGGAGGAGATTCCTCCGGCAAGGCGATTGTGCACGTAACCGATTTCACGCGCAGCATTGTTCACCTGTTCGCGCACTGTCCGCGAAATGTAGCCGGCACCCCGCATGACCCGTGACACAGTCATCTGACTGACACCTGCAACACGGGCGACATCGTGCATCGTTGGCTGGTTCTTGTTGGCTTTGCTGTTCCGTCTGGTCGACATCGAAAGTCTTGGAATTCAACGCGGTTCATTTTTTTCTTGACGAATGTTTACATAAACATAATAGATATATCAATGTGTGTTTACGTAAACACATTGGAGTTGCAGGCAAGCAATTCGGCCTTTTGGTCATTCAGGGAGGATATGATGAAGAACTTGCTTTTGAGCGCGACCATGTTGGTGGCAAGCGCAGGTGTGGCATTTGGAGACACCTATCGGCCAGAGTGCTTTGTTCCGGCGCCCGAGACGTCCACGATCTCATATGATGCGAAGGACGGCCCTTACAAACTAGCGTTTGTGAACGGCTTTGCGGGCAACGACTGGCGCATCCAGGCAATTCAGTCCGCGAAGGCATGGGCTGCACGCCCAGAGAATGCAGGCAAGGTCGATACGTTCTCCATTGTGTCGGTTGGAAACGACAGTGCAGCCCAGATTGCGGCAATCGACAATTTCATTGCCGCAGGTTATGACGCGATAACCTTCATCGCGGTCAATCCGACGGCATTCGAGCCGGTCATCCGGCGTGCCGAGCGCGCCGGTACTATTCTTGTTCCCTTCGATAATGTTCTCGACACCGACAAAGTCGTCCAGGTCAACGAAAGCCAGAAGGAACTTGGCGCGTTGAAGGCGCAGACAGTGATGGATATTTTGGGCGGCAACGCCAAAAAGGTCCTGATGGTCAACGGATTGCCTGGCAACGCGACAGATCGTGACCGCCGCCTGGGCATGATGAGCGTGCTGGAACAGGTTGACGGACTGGAAATCGTTGAAGTCGTCGGAAACTGGGACACTGGCACCAGCCAGAAAGTGGTGGGTGACGCCCTTGCCACACATGGTGAGTTCGACGCGGTTGTGTCGCAGCACGGTTCGGCGGGAACGATCAATGCCATGCAGTCGGCAGGGCATCCAATTGTGCCCATGGGTGTCGATGGTGAAAACGGTGTTCGCATTCTGATGGATGAACTCGACATACCGGGTGTCTCGGCCAGCCAGGCACCTGCAATGTCTGCGATTGCACTTGAAGCGGCCGTCGCCTTGCTTGAAGGCAATGAGTTGCCACAAACCATTTACCTGCCAATTCCGCAGGTCAAGGCTGAAGGCCTGGAGGCCGGGGTGAATTACTTCCCCGATCTTCCGAAGTCCTTCAACACGGGCACAGGCTTTGCCGAATGCTTTGCACCCTTTACGCCTGAGGAAATCACAGGCCAGGATCCAGACAACACATAATACCAACAGTCCGGCGGCGTTTTCAAAATGCCGCCGGAAAAAAGTGGAAACGCCCGATGAACCAACATGATGTGCCCCTGTTGCAAATGCGGGACATTTCAATGCACTTTGGCGCGACCAAAGCACTTGAAGACGTCGACTTCGCGTGCAGATCGCACGAGATCCACGCTGTTCTAGGTGAAAACGGTGCCGGCAAGTCAACGCTCATGAAGCTGATCGCCGGCGTTCTTCAGCCGACCGGCGGGCGGATAATTCTGGACGATACGGACGTCAAGCTTGCAACACCGCGCACCGCTCAGGATCTCGGACTGGTTTGCATGTTTCAGGAACTTTCCCTGGTGCCTGACCTGACTGTGCGAGAGAACCTGCTTCTTGGCGCACCCGGCAGCGGTCTTGGATGGCTCAGGTCGGAAGCATTGGCAAAGGCACAGGATGTACTGACTCGCATCGATGGCGGGCACATCAAGATGTCCACGCGGGTCTCCGATCTTTCGCTGCCGTCGCGCCAGCAGGTCGAGATCGCCAAGGCGCTGATGCGTGCTCCAAGACTTCTTATTCTTGACGAAGCGACATCCGCTCTCAATGCCTCGGTGGTGGCCAAGGTCTTTGACCTGATCCGTGCGGAAAGGGATCAGGGCACGAGTGTCTTGTTCATCTCGCACAGGTTTCACGAAATCGAAGCTTTGGCCGACAGGATTTCAGTCTTCCGCAATGGCAGCCGCGTCGCCACCTTTGACCAGGGCGCACATTCCTACGATGAGATTATCAACATGATGGTAGGGCAGAAGATCGGGGAGTTGTTTCCGCCCAAGCCACCGGTCTCAGCGACCGGAAAGGAAGTCCTGAAGGTTGAAAACTTTTCATGGGAGGGACGCTTTGCTGACGTTAGCCTGAGCGTACGCGAAGGCCAGATCGTGGGACTCGGTGGCCTGGACGGACAGGGGCAGGGGGCTTTTCTGATGGGTCTCTTCGGCCTGTTGCGGCGTGCTGAAGGAAGAATATCGGTCTCGGGAAAACCTGTTTCGTACTCAAGTCCGAAGGCGGCCAAGCAGCCTGACATTGCTCTGGCGTTCATTCCCGAAGATCGCAAAACCGAGGGTCTGATCCAGGAGCAGAGCATCTTGGAAAACCTGCAACTCGCCGCACTCGGACTTAAGGACCTCGATGCGTCCGATCCAGAGCTTTACACGAGCACTCTCGACCGGCTTGAACTGAAGCATGGCGGCCTGGAGCTGCCGGTGTCGTCACTGTCGGGTGGTAACCAGCAGAAGGTTGTTCTGGCGAAATGGCTTGCGATCAAGCCACGCTGCCTTTTGCTTGCAGATCCGACCCGCGGCATAGACGTGAAGACCAAGACCCAGATCTACCAGATGCTGCGTCGCCTTGCCGATGAAGGCACAGCCATTTTGCTCCTCAGCACGGACTACGAAGAACTGATCCAACTGTGCGATGAAACCCATATCTTCTATGCCGGTCGTCTGGCGGCTTCCATGAGTGGAGACAACATGACCGCGCAGAACATCATTGCCGCATCACTGAACGTCACTGAAGAACGCAAGGTGGTTCATGCTTGATTACATTCGCTCAAACAGGCGCGAAGTCATTGCCGCAATTGTCTTGCTGGTGCTTCTTTCTCTTTATCTGGGAACGCACCCGCGCGGGGCATCCACCTACGTTTTGACAATTTGGGCCAACCAATGTCTCATCCTCGGTCTGGCGGCCATCGCACAGTTCTTTGCCGTTGTTGTGCGCGGTATCGACTTGTCTGTCGGTGCCGTCATGGCCCTGACCAACACCCTGGCGTCACACTTGCTGGACGGCTCGGCTATCGGGATCGGTTTCGGCATTGTCGCCGTCTTGGCCGCCGGCGCGGCCTGCGGCCTCGTGAATGGGCTCGTTGTTGTCTACGGCCGCATTCAACCGATCGTCGTTACGTTGGCGACGGCGTCGATTTTCATTGGTGTCGCGCTGATGCTTCGGCCGACCCCGGGCGGTGCGATCAACTACGATCTTGCGGACGCGGTGACGCTGGATGTTTTCGGCGTGCCGACGGCGCTGGTTCTCTCCGGCTTGCTGATCTTCGCGTTCTGGATACCGTTCCGGCGAACAGGACTGGGGTTGGGACTTTATGCGTTGGGATCTTCCGAGCAGGCAGCTTTCCAGTCGGGCATGGACACACGGCTGATCCGCATCGCCGCATTCACGCTGGCCGGTCTTTTCGGCGGGGTGGCCGGCCTGTACTACAGCTTCGTTACCACCACCGGAGATGCCGGAATAGCGGCGAATTTCACGTTGAATTCAATCGCGGCGGTTGTTCTGGGCGGCGTTCTGCTTCGTGGCGGCGTCGGGTCGCTCGTCGGTGCAATGGCCGGGGCCTTCATTCTCAAGACCATCGCTTCGCTCATGTTCTTTTCAGGCATTCCCTCGCTTGCGCAACCCCTGTTTGAAGGCCTGATCCTGGCAGCTGCAATCGCAGTGGGTGGCGCAGACGTGCTGCGGGCACGCAACAGACTTGAGGTGTTCGGCCGATGAACCGCGCAATCACACCTGACAGTCTGATGCCGTATATCGGCACCGCCTTGCTCATAATCGCGGGAAGCTTCTTCTTCCCGCAAATCCTGACCTTCGACTATCTGACACAGCAGCTTCAGATCGCGGCATTTCTTGGTCTTCTGGCAACGGGAGCAACGATTGTCATTCTGTTGGGCCACATCGATCTCTCGGTGCCCTGGGTCCTGACCGGTGCCGCCATTCTGTCGACGGCGTTGGTCGGTTCCGGTGATCCGCTGCTGACGGCTCTGGCTGTCCCTGCCGCGCTGGCGTTCGGAGCCCTGATCGGCATCGTGAATGGAATTGGAGTCGCGGTCCTCCGTATTCCCTCAATGGTATGGACGCTTGCCATCAATTCGATCCTGTTGGGGCTCGCGGTTCTCAACACTGGTGGGTTCAACCCGAAAGGGGAAGCGAGTCCGCTCATGGTTTCCATGGCATCAGGACGTGTTCTCGGCCTGCCCATGAGCTTTCTTATCTGGATGGCTGTCTGCGCCGTTATCACGCTGTTTTTGACCAGGACGCCATTTGGACGCTATTTGCGGTCGATCGGTTACAACGAGAAGGCAACGTTTCTGTCTGGTGTCTCTACACCAAGTGTTGTCTTTGCCGCATTTGCGCTGGCGGGCATGTGTTCCGCGATGGGCGGCGTATTGCTGGCCGGTTATGCAAACCAAGCCTACCAGTCCATGGGAGATCCGTTTCTCCTGCCGACCATTGCGGCAGTCGTTATCGGGGGAACATCCATTCTGGGGGGACGGGGCGGACTGTTCGGAACTGTCGGCGGTGCCCTGTTTATCACGCTTCTGACCTCGATACTCTCTGTGATGCAGATCGGCGACGCCTGGAAAAGCATTGTTTTCGGTGTCATCATTCTTGCTATGCTTTTGTTCCAGACCATGCGGAAAGGAGCACACGCATGACGCCCCGCTACATAACGGTTGATCCGCTCTTTGAAGAATTCGTCGATACGTCGATTGCTCCCGAAGTCATCGCCAGGGATTGTATCTGGACGGAAGGCCCGGTCTGGTTGAACGGCGGGCTGTTCTTCAACGACATTCCCAACAAGCGGATGTTGCGGTGGAGCGAACGGGATGGAGTGTCGATCGCACTCATCAACAGTGAGTTCGCAAATGGCAACACGCTTGATCTGTCAGGCAGGATGGTGTCCTGCGAGCATGGCGGGCGACGGGTTGTCCGGCGGCAAGATCCGTTTGACTTGACCGCTGTGGAGACAATCGTCGACAAATTCGAAGGCAAACGATTGAATTCCCCCAACGATGTCGTGGTCCGCTCGGACGGATCGGTCTGGTTTACCGATCCACCCTACGGCATCAACTCCGACGTTGAAGGTTACCTGGCTGAGAGTGAACTTGACGGTTGCTATGTCTACAGCGTGTCGGTGGACGGGGAAATACGTGCTGTCGCAACGGATTTCGACAAGCCGAATGGCCTGGCTTTTTCGCCGGATGAGACCAAACTCTACATTGCCGATTCCGGTGCCATTCGCGGTGCAAGCTTTCCCGGCATTGACTACAACCTTCCCCACCATATCAGGGTTTTCGAAGTCGATGGCACAACGTTGAAAAACGGACGTGTTTTTGCCGTCGTTGCACCCGGCATTCCTGACGGATTTCGCGTTGACCAACAGGGCTATGTCTGGACCTCGGCTCTTGACGGTATTCACTGCCTTTCGCCGGAAGGAGCTCTTGTCGGCAAGATCTTGCTGCCTGCACAGACTTCCAATGTCTGTTTCGGTGGGGAAAGCGGAAAGACGATGTTCATTACGTCCTCCGACAAGGTCTACCGGGTTCATAGTAACTGCAGGGATGCCGCTCAAGCGTTTCGCGAAACAAAGGGGGGAGCCGAATGACCGGCCCTGTGAAAATTGCCGTCGTCGGTCTCGGGTCCATGGGATTTGGTATGGCGCAGTCATGCATTCGCAGCGGCTACGAAGTTTTCGGGGAGGACATCGTTTCCGAGCGCATGGATTGTTTCCGGAGAGAGGGCGGTGCGGACGATGCGGTCGAAACGGTAGCCGCCATGCTCGATGTGGTCGTGGCCGTTGTGCTCAACGCCGAGCAGATCGAGACCATCCTGTTTGGAGACGCTGGTCTTGTTCCTAAACTCAGGCCGGGAGCTGTGGTGGTGGCATGCGCGACCGTGCCTCCGGAATTTGCCAGGACGATGGAGGCGCGTTGCCAGTCGCATGGCGTTCATTATCTCGATGCACCTGTGTCTGGTGGATCAGTGAAGGCAGGAGAGGGTAAACTCTCAATAATGGCCGCCGGGACACCCGAAGCCTTTGCGGCTGCCAAGCCGGTTCTGGATGCCACTGCAGAAACCGTTTTCCAACTGGGAGACAGGGCTGGTGCGGGATCGGCGATGAAAGCGGTCAATCAGCTTCTTGCGGGTGTGCACATCGCGGCAATGGCAGAAGCAATGACGTTCGGCATGACGCAGGGCATCAACCCGCAGAAGTTCATCGACGTCATCAGCAGATGTGCCGGAACGAGCTGGATGCTTGAAAACCGTGCTCCACATGTTGCTGCCGGGGACTACACGCCGCACAGCCAGGTTGTCATCTGGCCGAAGGACCTTGGCATTGTTCTGGAAACAGCAAAAAAGTCCGGTCTGGAAACGCCGATTACGGAAGCGGCCCTTCGTCAGTACACCACCGCGGTTGAAATGGGGCTGGGTCACGAGGACGATGCCGCCGTCACAAAGGTATATGCCCGCAGCGCCGGTTTGCAGCTACCGGGGGAAAGCTGATGCGGCTGGGGTGCATAGGAGACGACTTTACAGGGTCAAGCGATCTGGCCAATACGCTGGCAAAACAGGGTATGCGCGTAACGCAGTATTCCGGTACGCCGGGTTTCGATGCGGCCCGAACCGTTGATGCCGGGGTCGTAGCGCTCAAAAGCCGATCGGTCGATCCCAGGGAAGCCGTTTCATTATCGCTTGAAGCACTGGATTGGTTGAAAACCCAAGGGTGCGAGCAGTTTTTCTTCAAATACTGCTCGACTTTCGATTCCACGCCTATAGGGAACATCGGCCCCGTGGCAGAAGCGCTCGCAGATGCCCTTGGCGCCAAGAAAGTCATTGTCTGTCCGGCATTTCCAGGAACCGGCCGTTCTGTCTATCAGGGGCATCTGTTCGTCAAGGGCTCTCTGTTGAGCGAATCCGGCATGGAGTCGCATCCGCTCACGCCGATGACCGACTCAGACATTCGGCGTTGGTTGGCACGGCAGACCAATCTTGGCGTTGGGCATGTGGCCGCGAGCTCTGTGTTTGATGGTGTGGACGCAATTCGAGAGGCCCTTGATAAGGAGCAATCCAACGGAAAGCGGCTGATTGTGATCGATGCCATCAGAGACGAGGACCTGCTTGCGATCGGGCGGGCAGCACGGGGATTGCCGCTTGTCACGGGAGGGTCCGGTGTTGCCCTTGGTTTGCCGGCAAATTTTGGTTGCACGCCCTCCAGGGTCCCCTGGACTGGGCAACAAGGCAGAGCCGTTATCTTGTCCGGTTCATGCTCCAGCGCGACACGCAGGCAAGTCGCCGTTCATAGCGCCCGTTATCCAGCATTTGAGATTGAGGCCGCCGACGTTGTGGAAGGCCGCCTGGTGCCGGCTGTGGCAGCCGAGTGGCTTCTCAACACCGCGGGCCTCCCTCTGGTTCATAGTTCCGCAGATCCGGCCGAAGTTGCGAAAGTGCAGGCAAAACATGGCCGGGAGCGGACGGCAAATGCCTTGGAGAACTTTTTTGCGGAAACCGCGCGGCGTGCACACGAAGGTGGTGTGACCCGGATCATCACCGCTGGCGGCGAAACATCCGGAGCTGTCGTTGAAGGTCTTGGATTGGAAACGCTGGAAATCGGTCCGGAAATCGATCCAGGTGTTCCGGCGCTCAGAGCTGGCCCAGACCTTGTCGTCGCATTGAAATCCGGAAATTTCGGAGCCGATGATTTTTTCGAAAAAGCAGACCGGGTTCTTCAAGGATGAACGAAGCGGCCTTACGGGACCAGATCTGTCTGCTTGCACGGTCGCTTTTCGAACGCGGGCTAACGCATGGGTCTACGGGCAACATTTCGGCCCGCACGGAAGACGGAGGGCTTCTGGTCTCGCCGACAGGCACGAGTTTCGGGCGTCTTGACCCGGGCAGGCTCAGTAAGTTCGATCACCAGGGACAACATGTCGGAGGCGACAAGCCGACGAAGGAAATGCCATTGCATAAGGCGTTCTACGACACCCGTTCAACGGCGGGTGCCGTTGTTCATCTGCATTCGTGTCATTCGGTGGCTCTTTCCATGCTTCCGGACGTCGACCCTGACAGCTTTCTGCCGCCCTTGACGGCATATGGCATCATGCTGCTTGGAAAGGTGAAGCTTTTGCCGGTTTTTGTGCCGGGAGACCCGGCAATGGGAACAGCCATCCGAGGACTGGAAGGCAAAAGAAGTGCGGTGATGCTGGCCAATCATGGCCCCGTTGTCGCCGGCAAGGATGTTGAAGCTGCCTGCAACGCAATCGAAGAACTTGAGGCAACCGCACGTTTGGCACTCTTGCTCCGTGGCTCGGGCGTTCTGGAACTCAATACAGAACAGGTTCAGGCAGTTGTCTCAAAGTTCGATGTGGAGTGGGATGATTGACCAGGTTTTCCGCCAATCTCGGGTTCTTGTGGAATGATCTGCCTCTGCCCGAAGCGATCAGGGCAGCCAAGGATTCCGGCTTCCATGCCGTTGAGTGCCATTGGCCATATGAAACAGATGCATCAGAGATAAAGGCTGCGCTCGAGGACACCGGTCTGACCATGCTTGGACTGAACACGTTGCGCGGTGATGTTTCTGCTGGAGAAAACGGCTTGTCGGCGCTTCCGGGCCGTCAGGCCGAAGCACGCGCAGCAATAGATCTGGCTATCGAATACGCCGACGCTGTCGATGCGGCGGCCATCCATGTGATGGCGGGAAAGGCGACAGGCCCAAAGGCGCACGCGGTCTTTCTCGAAAATCTGGCATATGCAGCCGATCGAACCCGGCGGATCATTCTGATTGAACCGCTCAACCGACATGATGCACCCGGCTACTTCCTCGAGACGACGACGCAGGCAAGCGGCATTATTGCCGAGCTCGCGATTTCGAACCTCAAACTCATGTTTGACTGCTACCATGTTGGTCGTTCAGAGGGCGATGTCATAACCCGCCTGACAGACCTTTTTTTGATTGTAGGCCACATTCAAATCGCTTCCGTTCCTTACCGGAGGCAGCCAGACCATGGTGAACTGCACTACCCGTCGATTTTTTCGGCAATTTCTGAACTGGGATGGCGACGCCCGATTGGGGCAGAATACAAACCTGATGGCCCGACCGAGGGCAGTCTCGGTTGGATGCATCAATACACACGGTAGTTTATGTGTTGCCGGAACCATTCCGCGAATGGGGTTCACAGGTAGTGTTTTGAGGGACACCGGACCATTTGGGTCAGGCGTTCAGCAGATGCTACCAATTGATGCCGAAATCGGGTGAGTGCTTTGTATCCACCGGCTTTGGAAAGCCTGGCTGGCGGTTGGTTCTGCGGCAACTCTTCCAGGAAGGCCTGGACGACACTTCTCCCGGTACGTTGTCGCGTTGCAGCTGTGCATGACGATGACGGCTGGTGATGTCACCGACACTGGAATTGGTCCTTGAAGCCTTTGGCTGCGATCAGGTAGCCGTTCGGCGCAAACCCCGCCTGCAGTTCGACAATTGTGCGAGTTGCATCTCTGGTGAACTTGCTGACTGGCTCGGCGACCAAGGCATGGATCATGTTCGTGGTGCGCCCTGACATTGGCAAAAACAGGGAAAAATTGAACGCTGGCATTAAACCTTGAAAAACCTCATCTTCTTGGAAAACAAATTCTTGCCGGGGGATCTTGACGCCAGCATCGAACGCTTTGTCAGCCACTACGATCATCACTGAAATCTGCTGGCCGGCAGGCGTTGCCTGCAACGCCGAGAGGCACAAGAGCCTCGGCGACCTGACACCTGCCGATGTCTGCTTCGGGCGTGGTGAAACTATCTTGCTCGAGCGTGAAACATTCAAACGAAACACTATCAATCAATGGCATTGGCAATACCGCAATCAGGCCGCAAAAATTTGGTCAACAAGATGAGCCGATCTCTCCGGAAAACCACACGGCCATCTGTTCCGATTACCGTGATGACGGACTGTGTCAGGGTTCATGTGAGGGCGCGTTGCATCAGCCAAGCGGCAGTTTTGCATCTAGACCAGATGTGTCCTGGATGCTTTAGTCGAACCTCATGCCTGAGCCCGCCGAAAGAAAAAATTGACTGAAATTACCGATGACAATGTGCACTTCGACATTAGACAGTCCGTTCGAGGACGAAACATCGCAAGGCTCATTATTGCGCCCCTAATTTCATTTGGACTAATTGGGTTTGGGACGTGGCTGTTACCAGAGGGAACAGTCCTTGAGCTACATATTGAAGCTGTAGAGACGTGGAATGTGTGGTCCTTTTTGGGTTTCATATGCATCGGTGGCGGGATTTATTGCCTGTTGAAGGAGGCAGTGTTTGCGGCGCGCGCGTACTCCACCACGGGTGAGTGGCATTTCCGTCTCACAGATCGTGACCTCTTATGGCATGTCCCAGATCACGCCCATGGGAAAGAAGAAGGATTTGAAGCTCCGCTGGAGGAAATCAAGCAGATAGAGTTCAGGACCATTCAAAAGCACGAAGATATTGATAAACGTGAATACTGGATCCATTTCCATTTTCGAGACTCAGTCAAGCTTCAATCATATTCAGGCATCAGTCTCTCGTGGCTCGTCGAGAAAATCAGCGCGACAGGAGTGCCCTACGAGGAAACATCTGAAAATTTCTAGGTGTCGTCTGCGGAAGATGCCGCATACAATGCGCTTGTTCCGGGGCAAAACCGGTTAACAGCCGTTCCCACAGATGTTTCCCATGTCGGAAAGTCCGCATTGCGGTTGTTGGTGCAGCGCGCGGCTTAAGCCGGCTCCGGGTTCAGCGCTGACATTCATTGCGCCTCTCGAAAATGTCGGGAGCAGGCCGTGAGAGCTAAATATCGTGCGCGACCGAACGGAAATCAGTGCAAAAAATCGGAACAAAATCTCACACGTGTGAGGTGGAAGATACCTTGAGGCTCACATGTCCTCATCCGAGAAACGAAGATTTCAACGATTTCAAGGGGATAACTGGTGCCGGCAGCAGGATTCGAACCCGCGACCCCGAGATTACAAATCACGTGCTCTACCAACTGAGCTATACCGGCGCCGGGGATGGCTTCTACCAGATTGCACGCGCTTGTCCATGCCAGATGCGAAAAAATTGGTGATACGGACAAAAATTATGTCCAACCCTTTCTAAACGCACCTGAATTCGCCAGAGCGCTGTGGATAATGTCGCGTCCCGGGATGGGCGGAAAGTCGGTCAAGCCACAAGCAAATCGCAATACCTGGCGGACGTTTTCCGCGTTGTTCGTGTCGTCATTATCGACCCGACTGCCGTCCCGGGCATGACGGGACCCTCGATTCATTTTCGGGAAACCCCGGCTCAGGGCGAGCGACCTAGAAGGCCGAGGGCTTGGGAAATTTGCCGAAAGGTCAGGACGCCAAATGAGCGCGCAGCCTGTCGAGACAGGACGGCAGCACATGAAATGGTCCGGCTGTTGAAACCGTCCCTTGCGAGACGATGGGCCAGCAAACCATGAGGTCTTGCGAATGCTTTGTCTCCAGCGGCAGGGAAACAGTCTGGAACAGGCGATCAGAGGGCGATAATAAGAAGGGCCGCAGTTTTCCGCAGGACCGATTCTCTTCGTTCCGGTTTTCCTTTCAGATTGTCGTCATGTCGCCCTCAGCCCGTATTTGCCTGATCTTCTTTTTGCAGCCGATCGCGCTTGGCGCCTGGTTGCCCCATATTCCGGGCGTTCAAACATCGCTCGGGTTGACCAACAGTGAGCTCGCTATTGCCCTGGTTGGTGCACCGCTCGGAACGCTCTCAACGTTGATTTTTGCGGGTAGGCTTGCCACGCGGATGGGCGCACGCCGTATTATTCAGCTGTTCTACCCGGTCTTTCTGACCGTGATGCTTTTGCCCTTTCTGGCGACGTCGCAGTGGATGCTCATGGCGGTGCTTGCGTGCGTCGGCAGCTCCATGTCCATCCTGGAGCTCGGTCTGAATGTCCTGGCGGACGAGCATGAAAAACGGACCGGCGACAAGATCATGAGCAAGGTGCACGGGTTCTGGAGTTTCGGTCTTCTTGCGGGAACCCTGATCGGCGCGGGTGTCGCCGGTCTGGGAATTGAACCGGTGTTTGCCGGTCTCGGTATTGCCCTGGTCGTTCAATCGGCTGTTTTGCCGGTGACGGGGAAATTGCCCAAGGAGAGCAAAGACACGCAACCTTCCGCCAAGTCACAGGCGTTTCAGTTGCCGCACCCGCTGCTGATCGGAATATGCGTGTTCACGTTCGGCACGACCCTGGTCGAAGGGGCAATTGCTGATTGGGCGGCCGTTTTTCTGCGCGATACATTTGCCGCAAACCCGGGTATGGCCGGCCTGGGGGTCGCCGTTTTCTCGCTGTGCGTCGCCACAACGCGGCTTTTCGGGGACCGGCTGCGGCAGGTCGCGGCACCCGGTCGCCTCGGGCAATTGCTGGCTCTGACGGGGTTGATCGGGGTGGCAGGCATCTGGTTTTCTCCCGGCACCGGGTCGGCGTTGCTGGCACTAGGTGTCCTGGGGATCGGGGCGGCGCTGGCATTTCCGCTTGGTGTCACGGCAGCCGCGGCGGCTCCCGGACGCAGTGCTGCCTCCAATGTTGCGGTTCTTTCCTTTATCGCGCTCCTGGGCTTTCTGGTCGGGCCGTTGGCCATCGGTGCCCTGGCAGATGCCTACGGGATCAGGACCGGCTTGATGATCCTTCTGCCGATGATCGGTGTCAGCCTGATACTGGCGCCGCTCCTGACGGTCGCACAACGGCGCGAGTGACCCGAACGTTTTCCGGTTGCAGGAATCGTGAACCGGATCGGGTCAAAGACCCATCTTCATGCGCGCAACATAAAGAGACAGCACGGCTGCGTTGGAGACGTTCAGCGAGCGGATTTCGCCGGGCATGTCGAGCCGCGCCAGCAGTCCACAGGCCTCGCGCACACCGTGGCGCACGCCTTTGCCCTCCGAGCCGAGAACAAGAACGGTCTTGTCGGTAAAGGCGGTCTCTTCAAGGCTGGCCGGACCGTCGCTGTCGAGCGCGATGCAGCCGAAGCCTTTCTCCTTCATCTCGGCAACGAACCTTGCCATGTTCTTCACCCGAACATGCTTGATCATGTCGAGTGCACCCGAGGCGGATTTTGCCAGCACCGGGCCTTCTTCGGGAGCGTGCCGCTCGGTGGTGACGACAGCATCGGCGTCAAGGGCAACGGCAGAGCGCAGGATCGCGCCGACATTATGCGGATCGGTGACTTGATCAAGAGCGAGAACAAGCCGCGCTCCCTTCAGATGCTCGGCACCATAGGCGGGCAGGGGATCGGCCTCCAGGATCATGCCCTGGTGCACAGCGTCCTTGGTGACCATCCTGTCGAGCGCACGCGGCATCATCGTTTCCACCGGCACGTCGATTGTAACACCGCGCTCCACGAGCCGGTTTTGCGCATTTTCAGTGGCGAAGAGCTTCAGCCGCTTGCGGTCGGCGTTGGCAAAGGCCGCTTCGACCGTGTGCAGGCCATAAAGAAGGACCGGCCCTTCCGGTGGCAGACCGGGGCGGCGCGGGGCGGGTTTTCCGCCGGTTTTCTTTTTTTTAAAAGGCTTCTGGCCCGGACGCTGTCCAGGACGGCCTGATTTGGGGTTTTCCGTCATGGCGATTGCTGTAGCGGCAAACGCAGCGGAGGGGAAGGCCAAGTTGGGTCTCGATATGGCTCTCCGGTACATCTTGAATGAGAGCCGATGACCAAATTGGGCGTACTTCAGTGCTCGATCTCGCTTGCCTCATTCCTCTGGAGAGCTCGACCAGCAGCACATAAAAGACACATAGGAATGAATGCGGAAACCATCACGATCCCTGAGTACCAGGAAATGTTGAAGATTAGCGGCCAGACTTCCTTGCATTCACCATGACTGCAAACGAAGTATTCGCCATGTCTCATGTAGCCATTAAGTGCGTCGCCACCAATCAGGATGGTAAAAACTAAAAAAAGAAGAAGCTAGGGATCGCCACTATTGAGAGCATAAAACCAAGAAGCTCTAAAAAATCGCCGATCTTTTTCTTCATAAATTGTCCAGGCTAGAGTAATTGCAAGTCGTTTTCACCTTAACGCCATTTGTCCATAAGGCCAAATGTGGGGCTCTGCTTTGCTCGGGCGATGAAGAGCAGTTACGAGTATTGCAGTCCGTCAAGGCGAAGTGCAGCGGATCTTTTTCGATCAACTAAGCGGTGGTCCTTTTGGGAAAGTCAGCCGTCGCAGAAGCAGATCATGTCCTAGAAAACAGCAAAGCATCGCGAAGAAAGCTGAGAACGTGAATGTGTGGACGTACCAAGATATGTGGTAAAATACGGGCCAAACTTCACTGCATCCTTCTCGACCGCATACGAAGTAGCGCTCATCAATCACGGCGCCACCAATTGCACTGCCGTTCAAAAAGATGAAAAGCAATATGGTTGGTACAAAACCCATTGCGCCGCAAGCTGTGAACAAGACACCCAGCGACTTTAGGATCTTGGCCATTCTTTGTCGCATGAGGCTCCTCTTGGGTGTTAGTGCTGCGCAGGCGCTAGGATAAGTTGAAAATTGCGCGTGATCCAGCTCGTCAAACTGAAGCTCTTCAAGACGGCTTTAGAATCATGCAGCTGACGGTGCCGTGGGCGATCAGCTTGCCCTTGCCGTCCCGCAAATCGCCTTCCGATGTTGCCAGTCTCGAGCCGCGGTGGACGATTCGGCCCTCACAGACAACTTCGCCGCTGCCGGGATGAAGCGGGCGGACCATGTTTACATTGAGGGACGTGGTCGTATAGAACTCGCCGGGCTTCAAGGTGGTGTGGACGGCGCAGCTGAGTGCCGTGTCTATCAGGGTCGAAATCCAGCCACCGTGAACAGTTCCGAGCGGGTTGAGAAATTCTTTCGCCGGTAGCCCGGTAAAGACCGCGCGTCCTTCTTCGAATTCCTTCATTCTTATATTGGAATGAATCATGATGGGGGGTGCCGGCAGGTCACCGGCCATCATGCGTTCGAATATGTCGAGGCCGGTCATCGTAGCAAAGGCGGATTTCGGCAACGCGCCGATTTCATGGGTCTTGCCGTTTTCGGTGATGGTTTCCGTGTCGCTCATGAGATGTCCTTGAAAATGGCGTTCAGTCCCGGCGGGACGGTGAGGGGACTGCTGTCCGGTCGTTGTCTTCCAGAATGTGGACCGCCTTGCGCAGGGCTGACATGTGCGAGCGAACCGCGTCGGCACCCTCCGGCCCGAGCATGGCGCTCAGTTCCGCCTGGGCGGCCAGCCATCTTTGATGGATTTCGACGACCTTTTGCTCGCCGGCCGGCGTGAGGATCGGAAGGACCGTGCGTCCCTTCGTTTCCCGGCGGCGGATCAGGCCGGCTGCTTCCAGGGGGCGCAGATTGCGGGCGAGCGTCGACCGGTCGATGCCGAGATAGCGGGCAATCGCTGATGCGGAGGGTGCGGTGCCGTCTGCTATGACCGCCAGAAGCTGGGCCTGCGTCAATTCCAACCCGAGCGCCGCCATGTGACGATTGTAGTGCCGCGTCAGAAGGTTTGCCGTGCGCCGCGCCGCGTGGCCGAGGCAGGTGCGGCCCATGTCGGCAAAGTCGATATCGTTCAGTGCGGGTGTCATTTGTTGTAGGTACAACAACTGAATTGTGCCAGCAAGCTGAATCGCATGGATTTACCGGTGCTTGTGCACCGCATACGCGAACTTCATGGAAACCGGAGGCATTCGCGCTACCTTGGACTTGTCCACAGGTCCGCGCAGAAAAAACTTGCAAAACGCGGGAAAAATGCCGGGATTCCGTGACAATCAGCGCGCATGTCGACAATCTTGAGAAACTGGTAGCCGGGGTAATCTTAAGCGCACGAAGCGGCAGTTTCGGGCGTCTCGTTGATTTTGTTCATTTCTTTGCAAAATCGGCGTTGACAGGGCAGGTTGGCATCTGCATAACACGCGCCACGGGATTGCTCGCCCCTTTTGGATGGGCTTTCCGGTAAGCCATCCTGATCGCTTCGGCGTGAAGCAGGACGAGATGGAGGAGTGCCCGAGTGGCTAAAGGGGACGGACTGTAAATCCGTTGGCTATGCCTACGTTGGTTCGAATCCAACCTCCTCCACCATCGTTCCTGATTCTCTCGTTGTGCGGGTGTAGCTCAATGGTAGAGCAGCAGCCTTCCAAGCTGACGACGAGGGTTCGATTCCCTTCACCCGCTCCATCAAGGGGCATACCGGAATATCCGGAACGGAAGGCTCTTTCGCCCGGAAATCCTGAACATAGTTCTACGGGAAGCAAAACGTCGCTCGCGGATCTGTCCAAGGCGTCGGGGTGCGTCCCGCCTCGAGCCTGTATCGACCGAACCGAGTATTGGACAGAGAGCGACGCCGATGGCGAAGGAAAAATTTGAGCGCAACAAGCCGCACGTTAACATTGGCACGATTGGCCACGTTGACCATGGCAAGACGACGCTGACTGCTGCAATCACGATGACGCTTGCCGAAACTGGCGGCGCCGAAGCAAAAGCCTATGACGAGATTGACGGCGCGCCTGAAGAAAAGGCACGCGGTATCACGATCTCCACGGCACACGTTGAGTACGAGACGGAAAACCGTCACTACGCTCACGTTGACTGCCCGGGCCATGCCGACTACGTGAAGAACATGATCACGGGTGCCGCGCAGATGGACGGCGCGATCCTTGTCGTGTCTTCAGCAGACGGCCCGATGCCGCAGACGCGCGAGCACATCCTGCTTGCCCGTCAGGTTGGCGTTCCGGCTCTTGTTGTTTTCATGAACAAGGTCGACCAGGTCGACGATGAAGAGCTTCTTGAGCTTGTCGAGATGGAAATCCGCGAATTGCTGGCTTCCTACGAGTACCCGGGCGACGACATTCCGATCGTCAAGGGTTCAGCGCTTGCAGCTGTCGAGAACCGCGATGCGGCGATCGGCCGTGACGCGATCCGCGAGCTGATGGCGCAGGTCGACGAGTACATCCCGACGCCCGATCGTCCGAAGGATCTGCCGTTCCTGATGCCGATCGAAGACGTGTTCTCGATCTCCGGCCGCGGTACTGTTGTGACCGGTCGTGTTGAGCGCGGTATCGTCAAGGTGGGTGAAGAAGTCGAGATCGTCGGCATCAAGGACACCACCAAGACGACGGTTACCGGCGTTGAAATGTTCCGCAAGCTGCTGGACAGCGGCGAAGCCGGCGACAACATCGGTGCGCTGATCCGCGGCGTTGGCCGCGAGGAAGTTGAGCGCGGCCAGGTTCTTTGCAAGCCGGGTTCCGTTACCCCGCACACGAAGTTCAAGGCCGAGGCTTACATCCTCACCAAGGAAGAAGGTGGCCGTCATACGCCGTTCTTCACCAACTACCGCCCGCAGTTCTACTTCCGTACGACGGACGTGACGGGTGTGGTGTCCTTGCCGGAAGGCACGGAAATGGTGATGCCTGGCGACAACGTCTCCGTTGACGTTGAACTGATCGTGCCGATCGCCATGGAAGAAGGCCTGCGCTTCGCGATCCGCGAAGGTGGCCGTACCGTCGGCGCAGGCGTCGTCGCATCCATCATCGAATAAGATGAATTCGGTTGCCGGGTCTTGTACCCGGCAACCGTCCCTCTTAAGTCTTGCGATGCGTGGCTTCAGAGGGTATCAGGAGCAAGGTCGCGTCGGCGATCCTCTGAAGGGGTATAGCTCAGCTGGTAGAGCGACGGTCTCCAAAACCGTAGGTCGCGGGTTCGAACCCTGCTGCCCCTGCCAATTTGCTCTTGATTAATCTGCCTCGAGGGCTTAAACAGTTTCCTCGAGTGAGGCGCGCGAAGATTTTTCGCGCGCCCACTCGTATTTAACAGACCGGAACCGGAATGGCGAAGACCAATCCCTTTAAATTTATCCAGGAAGTACGCGCTGAAACGTCCAAGGTGACGTGGCCGACGCGCAAGGAAACAGCCGTGACCACCGCCATGGTGTTCGTCATGGTGCTGATCGCTTCGATTTTCTTTCTCCTGGCCGATCAGCTGATGAGCTGGGGGATAGGTGCTCTTCTGGGTGTCGGCGGCTGAGTAAGACCGACCGTCCGGTTTGTAGACAAGAACAAGAAACGGAACTGAGAACCATGGCCAAGCGCTGGTATATTGTGCATGCCTATTCCAATTTTGAGAAAAAGGTCGCCGATTCCATCCGCGAGAAGGCCGAGCAGAAAGGGTTGACCGATCTGTTTGAGGAAATCCTCGTTCCCATGGAAAAGGTTGTCGAAGTGCGCCGCGGCCGCAAGGTCGATGCCGAGCGCAAGTTTTTTCCCGGCTACGTCCTGGTGAAAATGGACATGACCAACGAGGCGTTCCACCTGATCAAGGATACGCCGAAGGTGACCGGGTTCCTCGGTGCGGACCAGAAGCCGATGCCGATTCCGGAAAAAGAAGCGCTTCGCATCATAAATCAGGTGCAGGAAGGCGTTGACAGGCCGAAGCCGTCGGTCAGCTTCGAGGTTGGCGAGCAGGTGCGCGTGTCCGATGGGCCGTTTGCTTCGTTCTCCGGTCTTGTCGAGGAAGTTGACGACGAGCGGGCGCGCCTCAAGGTGGCGGTTTCCATCTTCGGAAGAGCAACGCCGGTGGAACTGGAATTCGGTCAGGTCGACAAGCTCTGACCGTTTGCCGTCCCGAGGGGCGGTTTGAGTGCCCGGTATCAGGTCCCTGTGGCCGGTTTCCGGGAAAAATCGGTGGAAGGTTCTGACATTCTTCGCCGGATGTCGACGAGGGGCCGGACCACCACTCCCAACCAGCTGGATCGCCGTTCAGCTGCGAATGATTGGAGAGAATGATGGCGAAAAAAGTTCAAGGCTTCCTGAAGCTTCAGGTGCCGGCAGGCTCCGCTACTCCGTCGCCGCCCATTGGTCCGGCGCTTGGTCAGCGTGGTCTGAACATCATGGAATTCTGCAAGGCGTTCAACGCGCAGACCCAGGATGTTGAAAAGGGTGCTCCGTGCCCGACCGTGATCACGTACTACTCGGACAAGTCCTTCACTTTCGAAGTGAAGACGGCTCCGGTCAGCTTCTTCCTGAAGAAGGCTGCCAAGCTGCCGAAGGGTTCCGGAACACCGGGTCGCGGCACCGTGGGTTCCGTGACCAGGGCGCAGGTGAAAGAAATCGCCGAAGCCAAGATGAAGGACCTGAACGCCAATGACGTCGACGCAGCAATGCTGATGGTTGAAGGCTCCGCCCGCTCCATGGGCTTTGAGGTAACGGAGTAAGATCATGGCGAAGGTTGGAAAACGTATCTCGGCCGCTCGTGAAGGCCTTGACCGGAACAAGCTTTATTCTCTTGACGAGGCGATCGGCCTCGTGAAGGGGCGTTCCAAGACCAAGTTCGACGAAACCGTCGAAGTTGCGATCAATCTCGGTGTGGATCCGCGCCACGCAGACCAGATGGTCCGCGGCGTATGTGTTCTGCCGAACGGAACAGGCAAGAATGTTCGCGTTGCGGTTTTTGCTCGCGGTGACAAGGCTGACGAAGCGAAAGCAGCCGGTGCAGACGTTGTCGGTGCCGAAGAGCTGGTTCAGGAAGTGCAGGGCGGCAAGATCGATTTTGATCGCTGCATCGCAACGCCTGACATGATGCCGCTGGTTGGCCGTCTTGGCAAGGTGCTCGGCCCGCGTGGCCTGATGCCGAACCCGAAGGTCGGAACCGTGACCCCGGACGTCAAGGCTGCTGTCAATGATGCCAAGGGCGGTGCGGTGCAATTCCGTGTTGAAAAAGCCGGTATCGTTCATGCCGGTGTCGGCAAGGTGTCCTTTAGCGAAGAAGCGATCTCCCAGAACGTAAAGGCTCTGGTTGACGCGGTTCAAAAGGCCAAGCCGTCCGGTGCCAAGGGTTCCTACATGAAGCGTATTGCCGTGTCCTCCACGATGGGCCCGGGCGTGAAAATCGATCTCGCCAGCATTTCAGGCGAATAATCCGGGAGACCGGGTTGAGTAAAGATTTCGGCCGAAAGGCCGAATAGACCCGGCGGTTCGCTGCCGGGTTGCCCTGTCCGAGACTGCAGGTGCCGGGAGACCGGCTTAAGCAAACGGCCTGCATAGATGGGTGAGAACCGAATTCTCCGCGATTGCGGAAAACCAGGTTCGAACCAGACCTTGCCGCGCGTTCTGCGTGAAGGTGAGGGGACAGGACCCTGAGCGTCGCCCTTGAGGCGGTTCCGGGTTCGGAACCGACCGAGTGCGGCAAAGGTAACCGGTGGCGGCAACGCCACCAAATGGAGAAGGCAAGTGGAAAGAGCGGAAAAGCACGAGTTCGTGACGGCTCTCAACGCCGAGCTGGCTGACACCGGCGTCGTTGTTGTCGCGCACTATGCAGGTCTTTCGGTTGCTCAGATGACTGCATTGCGGGCATCTGTGCGTGAAGCCGGCGGTTCTGTAAAAGTCGCAAAAAACCGCCTTGTGAAACTCGCCCTTGAAGGCACCGACCTTGAGCATCTCTCCGACCTGTTTCAGGGCCCTACCGTACTCGTCTATTCAGACGATCCGGTAGCAGCACCGAAAGCAGCTGTCGATTTCGCCAAAGCCAACAACAAGTTGGAAATTCTTGGCGGTGCTCTTGGAACGACCAATCTGAACCCGGAAGGCGTCAAGTCTCTGGCAACCATGCCGTCGCTCGATGAGCTGCGCGCGAAACTGGTTGGCATGATCCAGACCCCGGCTTCCCGGATTGCTCAGGTAGTCAACGCACCGGCCGGGCAGCTCGCCCGCGTCTTCGGCGCGTATGCCGACAAGGACGAAGCCGCATAAGGCGTCCAAACACACTGTCTAACGAAACCAACACTGGTTCGAATTTAAGGTACTGAGAAAAATGGCTGATCTTGAAAAGCTCGTAGAAGAACTGTCCGCACTGACCGTCATGGAAGCTGCTGAACTCAGCAAGCTTCTGGAAGAAAAGTGGGGCGTTTCTGCCGCAGCTCCGGTTGCAGTTGCTGCCGCTGCCGGTGGTGGCGGTGAAGCTGCTGCTGCCGAAGAGAAAACCGAATTTGACGTTGTTCTGACATCTGCTGGTGACAAGAAAATCAACGTCATCAAGGAAGTCCGCGCAATTACCGGTCTTGGCCTGAAGGAAGCTAAGGAACTCGTCGAGTCCGCTCCGAAGGCTGTCAAGGAAGGCGTTGCCAAGGACGAGTCTGAAGAGCTGAAGAAGAAGCTGGAAGAAGCAGGCGCTTCTGTAGAGCTTAAGTAACAAAGGCTTTTGCCTTTTGAACGGTCCCGTTTGTCGGGACCGTTTGTTGCCCCGGCGGGTCCAACCCGTTTCCGGGGCAAATGCACCACTAGGGCAAGTTGATTCGCGGCGTGCGAGTCAGGTGTCCTGGGCCCCATAACCCGGTCAACCTTTCCGCTTTGGTTGCAGCAGGTTGATCTTGGGGGACGGTTTTCCGAAGCGCCCGGGCAGGGCGGCCCGATTGGATAAGGGGCGTTTCGGGAAGCCGTTACCCGGCCGATACGAGGAGCGACAATGACCCAAACGTTCAACGGTCGCAAAAAGGTCCGTAAATATTTCGGATCGATCCGCGATGTCGCGGCAATGCCCAATCTCATCGAGGTACAAAAAGCATCCTACGACCAATTTCTTCAGGTCGATGAGATGCAGGGCGGCGGCCGCAAGATAGAAGGCCTTGAAGCGGTCTTCCAGTCCGTGTTTCCCATTTCCGATTTTGCCGGAACTTCCCTACTTGAGTTTGTATCCTACGAATTCGAAGCTCCCAAATACGACGTGGACGAGTGCCGCCAGCGTGACATGACGTTCGCCGCACCGCTGAAGGTAACCTTGCGTCTCATCGTCTTTGATGTCGATGAAGACACAGGGGCCAAGTCCGTCAAGGACATCAAGGAACAGGATGTCTACATGGGCGACATGCCGTTCATGACAGACAACGGCACCTTTATCGTCAATGGCACAGAGCGCGTGATCGTTTCCCAGATGCACCGTTCCCCGGGTGTTTTCTTCGACCACGACAAGGGCAAGACCCATTCCTCCGGCAAGCTTCTGTTCGCCGCCCGCGTGATTCCCTATCGCGGGTCATGGCTGGATATCGAATTCGATGCCAAGGACATTGTCCACGCACGTATCGACCGCCGTCGGAAGATCCCGGTCACGTCGCTGCTGATGGCTCTTGGCCTCGACGGCGAGGAAATCCTGAACACCTTCTACAAGCGTATCGACTACACGCGTCAGAAGGATGGTTCCTGGCGCATGCCGTTCGATGGTGCTCGCCTGAAGGGAACCAAGGCCTCCTATGATCTGATCGATGCGGATAGCGGTGAAGTCGTCGTTGAAGGTGGCCGCAAGATTACGGCACGCACGATCCGTCAGCTGAGTGAAAAGGGCATTACGGCCCTGAAGGTCACGGACGAAGACCTGCACGGTCAATATCTTGCTGAAGATATCGTTGACGCGCAGTCGGGCGAGATCTACGCGGAAGCGGGCGACGAGATCACCGGCAAGCTGCTGGAAGAACTTGTTGAGCGCGGTTATCACGAATTGACGATGCTCGATATCGATCACGTCAACACCGGTGCCTATATCCGAAACACGCTTGCGGTCGACAAGAACGAGTCCCGTGAGGATGCGCTCTTTGACATCTACCGTGTCATGCGTCCGGGAGAGCCGCCAACCATCGACACTGCGGAAGCGATGTTCCAGTCGCTGTTTTTTGACGACGAACGGTATGACCTGTCTGCCGTTGGCCGCGTGAAGATGAACATGCGTCTTGACCTGCAGTGTGAAGACACGGTCCGCACACTGCGCAAGGAAGACATCCTTGAAGTCATCCGTGTCCTGCTCCAGCTGCGTGACGGCAAAGGCGACATCGATGACATCGACAACCTTGGCAACCGTCGTGTGCGGTCGGTCGGCGAACTGATGGAAAACCAGTATCGCGTCGGCCTGCTTCGCATGGAACGCGCGATCAAGGAACGCATGAGTTCCGTGGAAATCGACACGGTCATGCCGCAGGATCTGATCAATGCGAAACCGGCCGCTGCTGCCGTCCGCGAATTCTTCGGGTCTTCGCAGCTGTCGCAGTTCATGGACCAGACCAACCCGTTGTCTGAAGTCACCCACAAGCGCCGCCTGTCGGCGCTCGGTCCGGGTGGTCTGACACGAGAACGTGCAGGCTTCGAGGTTCGCGACGTTCACCCGACACACTACGGCCGCATCTGCCCGATCGAGACCCCGGAAGGTCCGAATATCGGTCTGATCAATTCGCTGGCGACCTTTGCCCGCGTGAACAAGTACGGCTTCATTGAAAGCCCGTACCGCAAGGTCGATGATGGGGTCGTAACCAACGAAGTCATCTATCTTTCCGCAATGGAAGAAGCCAAGCACTATGTGGCGCAGTCCAATGCGGAATATGACGCGGAAGGCCGGTTCACAACCGAACTTATCACCTGCCGTCATGCAGGTGAGAACATGATGGTTCCGTCCGACAAGGTCGACCTGATGGACGTTTCGCCGAAACAGCTTGTTTCTGTTGCGGCAGCGCTCATTCCGTTCCTGGAAAACGATGACGCCAATCGTGCGCTCATGGGTTCGAACATGCAGCGTCAGGCGGTGCCTCTTGTGAGCGCCGAAGCGCCATTTGTCGGCACGGGTATGGAACCGGTTGTCGCGCGCGATTCCGGTGCCGCGATCGGTGCACGCCGCGCGGGTGTGGTCGATCAGGTAGACGCGACACGTATCGTTATTCGTGCGACGGAAGATCTCGATCCCGGCAAGTCCGGTGTCGATATCTACAGGCTGCAAAAGTTCCAACGCTCCAACCAGAACACCTGCATCAACCAGCGTCCGCTGGTGCGTGTCGGTGATCGGGTGCACAAGGGCGACATCATTGCTGACGGCCCGTCCACGGATCTGGGCGACCTGGCTCTCGGCCGGAACGTGCTTGTCGCGTTCATGCCGTGGAACGGTTACAACTTCGAGGATTCCATCCTTCTTTCCGAGCGGATCGTTTCCGACGACGTCTTCACTTCCATCCACCTTGAGGAATTCGAGGTGATGGCGCGTGATACCAAGCTTGGTCCGGAAGAGATCACCCGCGACATTCCCAACGTTTCAGAAGAAGCGCTGAAGAATCTCGACGAGGCCGGCATCGTCTATATCGGTGCGGAACTCAACCCGGGTGACATTCTTGTCGGCAAGATCACGCCGAAGGGCGAGAGCCCGATGACTCCGGAAGAAAAACTTCTGCGAGCCATCTTCGGCGAGAAGGCCTCCGACGTGCGCGACACGTCCCTGCGCCTGCCGCCAGGGGTTTCGGGTACTGTGGTCGAAGTGCGTGTCTTCAATCGCCATGGCGTCGAAAAAGACGAACGGGCGATGGCGATCGAGCGCGAGGAAATCGAACGTCTCGCAAAGGACCGGGACGACGAGCAGGCAATCCTCGACCGCAACGTCTATGGCCGTCTCGCAGAAATGCTGATGGACAAGACTGCTGTTGCCGGTCCCAAGGGCTTTGGCAAGGACGCTGTTCTGACCGGGGATGTTCTCAACGACTTCCCGCGGTCGCAGTGGTGGCAGTTCGCTACCGACGACGAAAAGTTCATGTCCGAAATCGAAGCCTTGCGCGGTCAGTACGACGACAGCCGCAAGCGTCTCGAGCAGCGGTTCATCGACAAGGTCGAAAAACTGCAGCGCGGTGACGAACTGCCTCCTGGCGTCATGAAAATGGTCAAGGTCTTTGTTGCCGTGAAGCGCAAGCTTCAGCCGGGTGACAAGATGGCCGGCCGTCACGGCAACAAGGGCGTGGTTTCCAAGATCAACCCGTGCGAGGACATGCCGTTCCTGGAAGACGGTACGCATGTCGATATCGTGTTGAACCCGCTCGGCGTGCCGTCCCGCATGAACGTCGGCCAGATCCTGGAAACTCACCTGGGCTGGGCCTGCCGCGGCATGGGCAACCGGATTGGCGAAATGTACGAAGAGTACAAGCGCTCCGGTCAGCTTGACGAGCTTCGCGGAAAGATCGTCGAGATCTACGGCGACAACATGAAGGGCGACAACGTCCAGGAATACGATGACGAGAGCATCGTTCGCCTGGCCGACCAGCTGAAGAAGGGTGTTTCCATCGCGACGCCGGTCTTTGATGGTGCGCGTGAACCCGATGTTGTCGAAGCACTGAACATCGCCGGTTACGACTCGAGCGGTCAGTCCGTGCTGTTTGATGGACGAACCGGTGAAGAGTTCGACCGCAAGGTGACCGTGGGCTACATCTATATGCTGAAGCTCCACCACCTTGTCGACGACAAGATCCATGCCCGTTCGATCGGCCCGTACTCGCTTGTTACCCAGCAGCCGCTTGGTGGTAAGGCGCAGTTCGGTGGCCAGCGTTTCGGGGAAATGGAGGTCTGGGCGCTCGAGGCATACGGTGCAGCCTATACGCTGCAGGAAATGCTCACAGTCAAGTCGGACGACGTGGCCGGCCGTACGAAGGTCTACGAGGCCATCGTTCGCGGCGACGACACCTTCGAGGCGGGCATACCGGAAAGCTTCAACGTGCTTGTGAAGGAAATGCGGTCCCTGGGTCTCAATGTTGAACTGCAACGGACTGATGTACCCGCGATTGGCGAGGAAGAAACTGCGGATGCCGCAGAATAATCCCGTCAACGGACGCAATATGACTTGGCATGCCGGTCACGGAGAGGGGTGTTTGGACCCGCTCTCCGGCCGCGCATCGAAGGAGATGGATCATGAATCATGAGGTCATGAACCTGTTTAATCAACAGGCTCCCGCACAGACCTTCGACAATATCCGGATTTCGCTTGCGAGCCCGGAAAAGATCTTGTCCTGGTCTTTCGGCGAAATCAAAAAGCCGGAGACCATCAACTACCGTACGTTCAAGCCTGAACGCGACGGCCTGTTCTGCGCACGTATCTTCGGCCCGATCAAGGACTATGAGTGCCTTTGCGGCAAGTACAAGCGCATGAAATACAAAGGCGTTATCTGCGAGAAGTGTGGCGTTGAAGTCACCTTGTCCAGGGTTCGCCGCGAGCGTATGGGCCACATTGAACTGGCCGCTCCGGTTGCGCATATCTGGTTCCTGAAGTCCTTGCCGAGCCGCATCGGTCTGTTGCTTGACATGACACTGAAGGATCTGGAACGCGTTCTTTATTTCGAGAACTATGTGGTTCTCGAGCCGGGTCTGACCCCGCTCAAGCAGCATCAGCTTCTTTCCGAAGAAGACTATGTCGCCGCTCAGGACGACTACGGTGAAGACGCCTTCACGGCGATGATCGGTGCCGAAGCGATCCGCGAAATCCTGATGAGCATGGATCTCGAGCGCGAAAGCGAAAAGTTGCGCCAGGAAATCGCCGAAGCAACCACTGAGCTGAAGCCGAAGAAACTGGCAAAGCGCTTGAAGGTCATCGAGGCATTCATGGAATCCGGCAATCGTCCGGAGTGGATGATCATGACGGTTGTCCCGGTCATTCCACCGGATCTGCGTCCGCTGGTGCCGCTCGATGGCGGACGTTTCGCGACGTCTGACCTCAACGATCTCTACCGTCGCGTGATCAACCGGAACAACCGTTTGCGCCGCCTGATGGAATTGCGCGCTCCGGACATCATTATCCGGAACGAGAAGCGTATGCTTCAGGAATCTGTGGACGCGCTGTTCGACAACGGTCGCCGCGGCCGCGTCATCACCGGTGCCAACAAGCGTCCGTTGAAGTCGTTGTCCGACATGCTGAAAGGCAAGCAGGGCCGTTTCCGGCAGAACCTGCTCGGCAAACGCGTCGACTATTCCGGCCGTTCGGTGATCACGGTTGGCCCGGAGCTGAAACTTCATCAGTGCGGGCTGCCGAAGAAGATGGCACTTGAACTGTTCAAGCCCTTCATCTATTCGCGCCTCGACGCCAAGGGTTTCTCTTCGACCGTCAAGCAGGCGAAGAAGCTTGTGGAGAAGGAACGTCCGGAAGTCTGGGATATTCTCGACGAGGTGATCCGCGAGCACCCGGTTCTTTTGAACCGTGCGCCGACGCTTCACCGTCTCGGTATCCAGGCGTTCGAACCGACCCTGATCGAAGGCAAGGCCATCCAGCTGCATCCGCTCGTCTGTTCGGCGTTCAATGCAGACTTTGACGGTGACCAGATGGCTGTTCACGTGCCGCTTTCGCTGGAAGCCCAGCTTGAAGCGCGTACGCTGATGATGTCCACCAACAACATTCTGCACCCGGCCAACGGTGGTCCGATCATTGTTCCGTCGCAGGATATTGTTCTCGGTCTTTACTACCTCTCCATCATGGCAGAGGGAGAACCGGGCGAAGGCATGGCCTTCGGTGATATCGGTGAAATCCATCATGCGCTGGCCAACAAGGTCATCACGCTGCACACCAAGATCAAGGGTCGTTACAAGTCCATTGATGCGGACGGCAACCCGACTTCCGAGATCATCGAGACGACACCTGGTCGGATGTTGATCGCCGAGTTGTTGCCCAAGCACTTCGAAGTCCCGTTCGAAGCTTGCAACAGGCTGATGACCAAGAAGGAAATCTCCAAGATGATCGACACGGTCTACCGTGCCTGCGGTCAGAAGGAGACGGTTATTTTCTGCGACCGGATCATGGAACTCGGCTTCAAGAATGCCTGTAATGCCGGCATTTCGTTTGGTATGGACGACATGGTCATTCCTGATACCAAACAGAACCTGGTTGCCGAAACCTCGTCGCTCGCGACCGAATACGAGCAGCAATACAATGACGGTCTGATCACCCAGGGCGAAAAGTACAACAAGGTTGTCGATGCCTGGGCGAAATGCACCGACAAGATCGCTGATGAAATGATGGCGCGCATCAAGGCGGTTCAGATCGACGACGAGACAGGACGTCAAAAGCCGATGAACTCGGTCTACATGATGTCTCACTCCGGTGCGCGTGGTTCGCCACAGCAGATGAAGCAGCTCGCCGGCATGCGCGGCCTGATGGCCAAGCCGGACGGTTCGATCATCGAAAACCCGATTATCTCGAACTTCAAGGAAGGCCTGTCGGTTCTGGAGTACTTCAACTCCACCCACGGTGCCCGCAAGGGTCTGGCCGACACTGCCTTGAAAACGGCGAACTCGGGTTATCTGACCCGTCGTCTCGTAGACGTTGCTCAGGATTCAATCATCCTGGAGCCGGATTGTGGCTCTGAACGCGGCATCACCGTTGCACCGATCGTCGATGCCGGTAATGTCATTGCCTCTCTCGGCATGCGCGTTCTCGGCCGTACGACGGCAGAGGACGTCGTCAACCACCTGACCGGCGAAGTGATCGTGCCCAGGGGTACGCTCATCGACGAGAAGGATGTCGAGGCGATCGAAGGAGCCAAGGTCCAGCAGATCAAGATCCGTTCGGTTCTCACCTGTGAAACCGAAACCGGCGTCTGTGCAACCTGTTATGGTCGTGACCTCGCACGTGGCACGCCGGTCAACCTCGGTGAAGCTGTTGGCGTCATCGCGGCACAGTCCATCGGTGAACCGGGCACCCAGCTGACCATGCGTACGTTCCATATCGGCGGAACGGCGCAGGTCGTCGACAGCTCCTTCATCGAGTCCAATGTTGACGGAACGGTCAAGATCCGGAACCGGTCGGTGCAACGCGACTCCGACGGCAACCTCATTGCCATGGTACGCAACATGTCCATCGTTGTTATCGACAGCGACGGAAACGAGCGTGCAGTTCACCGTGTCGCATACGGTTCCAAGCTGCATGTCGACGAAGGTGACGCGGTCAAGCGCGGTCAGCGGATTGCCGAATGGGATCCCTACACCCGTCCGATGCTTGCGGAAGTTGACGGCGTGGTTGACTTCGAAGATCTGGTTGACGGAGCTTCTGTCCAGGAAACTGCCGATGAGGCGACCGGTATCACCAAGCGTATCGTCATCGACTGGCGGTCGTCGCAGCGTGGTGCGGATCTCAAGCCTGCCATCGTCATCAAGGACGACAAGGGTACGATTTCGAAAAACTCGCGCGGATCCGATGCTCGCTTGATACTGTCCGTGGATGCGATCCTGTCCGTTCAGCCTGGCTCCACGGTCAAAGCTGGTGACGTCCTGGCGCGTATTCCCCTGGAGAGTGCCAAGACCAAGGACATCACCGGTGGTCTGCCGCGAGTTGCGGAACTGTTCGAAGCTCGCCGTCCGAAGGATCATGCTATCATCGCTGAAATCGATGGTACGATCCGTTTCGGCCGCGACTACAAGAACAAGCGTCGCATCATCATCGATCCGGCAGAGGATGGCGCGGAACCCGTCGAATATCTCATCCCGAAGGGCAAGCACTTCCACCTTCAGGAAGGCGATGCCATTGAAAAAGGTGAGTACATTCTCGACGGCAACCCGGCACCGCATGACATTCTGGCTGTCAAGGGCGTGGAGGCACTTGCTGCCTATCTCGTCAATGAGATCCAGGAAGTCTATCGTCTGCAGGGTGTGACCATCAACGACAAGCACATCGAAGTGATTGTCCGCCAGATGCTGCAGAAAGTCGAAATCACCGATCCGGGCGATACCGAGTTCTTTTCGGGCGAACAGATCGACAAGATCGACTTCGAGGAAGCGAACGAGAAGGCCATCGACAATGCCCGGGACCCCGCGAAAGGTGTTCCCGTTCTGCTGGGTATTACCAAGGCATCTCTGCAGACGCGGTCGTTCTTCTCTGCCGCGTCGTTCCAGGAAACGACCCGTGTCCTTACCGATGCAGCGGTCAACGGCAAGACCGATCCGCTTGTCGGCCTGAAGGAAAACGTCATTGTCGGCCGTTTGATTCCGGCCGGTACCGGCGGGGTCATGAAACGTATCCGCAAGATTGCCTCGCATCGCGATGACCTGATCCAGGAAGCGCAGCGCCAGCAATCTTCAGAAAGCGCGGCTGAAGGCCTGCTGGAAGATATGACGGGTGCAGCCGAGTAATCGGCACTGGCAAAACTGATCGAAAGGCCGCCTCCGGGCGGCCTTTCTGTATGGACCAGAGTTGAGAGCAACATGATGAACGACAACGAAGTCGAAATGGAACCGGTGGTCTATATCGTCATCGGCCGGGTCTGGGAAAACGAAGAAGCGCTCCCGGATGATGCCGTGACGATTCATGCGCTTCTGAGAGCGCCGGACGATGATGATGCGGTTCGCAGAACCCTTGAAGCCCTGCAGGGCCAGGGTTTTGCCGAAGCCGAGCTCGACCAGATCGGGGTCATGGACGGGGAACCCGACGATCCGCTTTACGAAGGGGCCTACCAGGATGCGCTCGCGGGCAATGTGGCAATCGTGACTTTTTCCGGTGAAGGCTGACCGGGTTCGTTACGGATGACGCACTCCCGGGCTGTTGTGCGGCACGTGTTCCGCGAGGCGTTTGAAGCAGCATATTCGAGCCGGAAATGTGAGGCGCGAGACCGATCGTCGACGTTGGCCGGGACCTGTGGTGAGTCGGCATTGAGCTATAGCCGGTTTCACCTGTGAATCTTACAGACATTTAACAAGGAATACCCGAACGATTCCTTGCTTTGATCGCTCGCAGAATTCGGCTACGAAATAAAATTACTCGAATCCACTTCAAATAGTGCGCAAAGTTATGTCAGGCCATTGAATTCATTGCAATAATTTGAACTGATGGATGATCGTCAATGCAATCATGGTTTTTTCGACAAAGCACTTGACGCATGGGGTGCATATGAGTAGGTTCCGCGCATCCCAAGGGCAGGCGGTAAGAGTGAACCGTCCAGCGCTGATCCAAGGCGCAGGACCCAATCCTTTTAAACGCTGCCGGGTATAGATAGGCGAATACGCGTCGATTGCATGACCGCGGGTTTACTCGTGGTCCTCTGGTTTTTCGCAGCGCCGGCCGCTCTCAGAGCGTGCGGGCGCGATTTTGCATGTTTGTTGGCTTGCAAGATCGGCGAGGGACTGCAGTTGCATACGAATTTTTGGATGGACAAGGTAAAGGGCAAAGAATGCCGACCATCAACCAGTTGATCCGCAAGCCGCGGAAAGATCCGCCGAAGCGGAACAAGGTGCCGGCCATGGAGGCCTGCCCTCAGAAGCGTGGTGTTTGCACCCGCGTTTACACGACGACGCCGAAGAAGCCGAACTCGGCTCTGCGTAAGGTGGCCAAGATCCGCCTGACCAACGGCTTCGAAGTCATCGGCTACATCCCGGGTGAAGGTCACAACCTTCAGGAACACTCGGTGGTGATGATCCGTGGCGGCCGCGTGAAGGATTTGCCGGGTGTTCGCTACCACATCATCCGTGGTGTGCTCGATACCCAGGGCGTCAAGGATCGTAAGCAGCGCCGTTCGAAATACGGCGCCAAGCGGCCGAAGTAAGGAGCACATTAGATGTCCCGTCGTCACCGCGCAGAAAAACGCGAAATCAACCCGGATCCGAAATTCGGGGATATGGTCGTCACCAAATTCATGAACTCCATCATGTATGACGGCAAGAAATCCACCGCCGAGCGCATCGTATACGGTGCTTTCGACGTGGTCGAGAACAAGACCCGCGAGAACCCGATCGAGGTTTTCCATGCGGCTCTTGAAAATGTCATGCCGCAAGTGGAAGTCCGCTCCCGCCGTGTTGGTGGTGCGACCTACCAGGTCCCGGTCGAGGTCCGCAACGAGCGCCGTCAGGCTCTTGCGATCCGCTGGTTGATTACCGCCGCGCGCAACCGCAACGAAACCACAATGGTTGACCGCCTGTCCGGCGAGCTGCTCGATGCTGCAAACAACCGTGGTACCGCAGTTAAGAAGCGTGAAGATACGCACCGGATGGCAGACGCCAACCGCGCGTTCTCGCACTACCGCTGGTAAAAGTTACTTCGAAGGGCTGACGCTATGTCGCGCACGCATAATATCGAGGACTACCGTAACTTCGGCATCATGGCTCACATCGATGCTGGCAAGACCACTACGACCGAGCGGATCCTCTACTACACTGGCAAGAGCCACAAGATCGGCGAAGTTCATGATGGTGCCGCCACCATGGACTGGATGGAGCAGGAGCAGGAGCGTGGCATCACGATCACCTCTGCTGCAACCACCGCTTTCTGGAACGACAAGCGGCTGAACATCATCGACACCCCGGGCCACGTTGACTTCACCATTGAAGTTGAGCGTTCGCTCCGTGTTCTCGACGGCGCCGTTGCTCTTCTGGACGCTAACGCCGGTGTCGAGCCGCAGACCGAAACTGTCTGGCGTCAGGCCGACAAGTACAACGTCCCGCGGATGATCTTCGTCAACAAGATGGACAAGCTGGGCGCCGATTTCGATCGCTGTGTCACCATGATCAAGGAACGCCTTGGCGCGACTCCGTTGGTCATGCAGCTGCCGGTTGGCGCCGAGAGCGAATTTGCCGGCTGTGTCGACCTTCTTAAAATGAAGGCTCTGATCTGGCAGGCTGAAAATCTTGGTGCTGCCTGGGATGAAGTCGACATTCCTGCCGATCTTGCCGATCGTGCGCAAGAACTGCGCGACGCTATGATCGAGACTGCCGTCGAAGTGGACGAAGAGGCAATGGAAGCTTACCTGGAAGGTGAAGAGCCGACCATGGAAAAGCTGAAAGAGCTGATCCGCAAGGGTACCATCAGCGGCGAATTCGTTCCGATCTTCTGTGGTTCTGCATTCAAGAACAAAGGTGTGCAGCCACTGCTGGACGCAGTTGTCGACTTCCTGCCGAACCCGGTCGAAGTGCCGGCGATCAAGGGCATTGACCCGAAGACCGAAGCTGAAGTCGAGCGGAAGTCCTCGGACGAAGAGCCGCTTGGCCTGCTGGCATTCAAGATTGCAAACGACCCGTTCGTCGGCTCGCTGACGTTCTGCCGCATCTATTCCGGTGTTCTGAACAAGGGTACGTCCCTTCTCAACACGGTGAAAGACAAGCGTGAACGCGTTGGCCGCATGATGCAGATGCACTCCAACTCCCGCGAGGACATTGATGTTGCATATGCAGGCGACATCGTTGCTATTGCGGGTCTGAAGGACACGACGACAGGCGACACGCTGTGTGATCCGCTTAAGCCGGTGATCCTGGAGCGCATGGAATTCCCCGAGCCGGTCATCGAGATCGCGGTCGAGCCGAAAACCAAGGGTGACCAGGAAAAGATGGGCCTTGCCCTGAACCGTCTGGCAGCCGAGGATCCGTCCTTCCGCGTGAAGACGGACGAGGAATCCGGTCAGACTATCATCGCCGGAATGGGCGAGTTGCACCTTGATATCATCGTCGACCGCATGAAGCGTGAATTCAAGGTCGAAGCGAATATCGGTGCACCTCAGGTTGCTTATCGCGAAACAATCACCAAGGTTGCCGATGTGGACTACACCCACAAGAAGCAGTCCGGTGGTTCCGGTCAGTTTGCTCGTATCAAACTCACCATCGAGCCGGCAGAGCCGAACGAAGGTTATGTCTTCGACAGCAAGGTTGTCGGCGGTAATGTTCCGAAAGAATACATTCCGGGCGTTACCAAAGGTATCGAGAGCGTCATGTCCTCTGGACCGCTGGCTGGTTTCCCGATGCTCGACATCAAGGCAACTTTGACCGACGGTGCATACCACGATGTCGACTCTTCTGTTCTGGCCTTCGAGATTGCCGGTCGTGCCGGCTTCCGCGAAGCCATTCAGAAGGCAGGCCCGAAATTGCTCGAGCCGATCATGAAGGTCGAGGTTGTCACCCCGGAAGACTACATGGGTGACGTGATTGGTGACCTGAACTCCCGCCGCGGCCAGATCGCGGGTACGGAGAACCGGGGCATCGTGACAGTCATCACCGCAATGGTTCCGTTGGCCAACATGTTTGGTTACGTGAACAATCTGCGTTCCATGTCTCAAGGCCGCGCACAGTACTCGATGGTGTTCGATCACTACGAGCAGGTGCCGCAGGCTGTCGCCGAAGAGGTTCAGGCGAAATACGCCTGAACCTGACCTCTTAACGTCAAGAAGAAATAGAGAAACGGAGTAATCCGATGGCGAAGGAAAAATTTGAGCGCAACAAGCCGCACGTTAATATTGGCACGATTGGCCACGTTGACCATGGCAAGACGACGCTGACTGCTGCAATCACGATGACGCTTGCCGAAACTGGCGGCGCCGAAGCAAAAGCCTATGACGAGATTGACGGCGCGCCTGAAGAAAAGGCACGCGGTATCACGATCTCCACGGCACACGTTGAGTACGAGACGGAAAACCGTCACTACGCTCACGTTGACTGCCCGGGCCATGCCGACTACGTGAAGAACATGATCACGGGTGCCGCGCAGATGGACGGCGCGATCCTTGTCGTGTCTTCAGCAGACGGCCCGATGCCGCAGACGCGCGAGCACATCCTGCTTGCCCGTCAGGTTGGCGTTCCGGCTCTTGTTGTTTTCATGAACAAGGTCGACCAGGTCGACGATGAAGAGCTTCTTGAGCTTGTCGAGATGGAAATCCGCGAATTGCTGGCTTCCTACGAGTACCCGGGCGACGACATTCCGATCGTCAAGGGTTCAGCGCTTGCAGCTGTCGAGAACCGCGATGCGGCGATCGGCCGTGACGCGATCCGCGAGCTGATGGCGCAGGTCGACGAGTACATCCCGACGCCCGATCGTCCGAAGGATCTGCCGTTCCTGATGCCGATCGAAGACGTGTTCTCGATCTCCGGCCGCGGTACTGTTGTGACCGGTCGTGTTGAGCGCGGTATCGTCAAGGTGGGTGAAGAAGTCGAGATCGTCGGCATCAAGGACACCACCAAGACGACGGTTACCGGCGTTGAAATGTTCCGCAAGCTGCTGGACAGCGGCGAAGCCGGCGACAACATCGGTGCGCTGATCCGCGGCGTTGGCCGCGAGGAAGTTGAGCGCGGCCAGGTTCTTTGCAAGCCGGGTTCCGTTACCCCGCACACGAAGTTCAAGGCCGAGGCTTACATCCTCACCAAGGAAGAAGGTGGCCGTCATACGCCGTTCTTCACCAACTACCGCCCGCAGTTCTACTTCCGTACGACGGACGTGACGGGTGTGGTGTCCTTGCCGGAAGGCACGGAAATGGTGATGCCTGGCGACAACGTCTCCGTTGACGTTGAACTGATCGTGCCGATCGCCATGGAAGAAGGCCTGCGCTTCGCGATCCGCGAAGGTGGCCGTACCGTCGGCGCAGGCGTCGTCGCATCCATCATCGAATAATCGACAGCCGGGCCTGCCGGTGTAACAAAACGTAGCGCGGGCAGGCCCGCAGTCTTATTGGGAACAATAACAATGAACGGTCAGAATATCCGGATCCGCCTGAAGGCGTTTGACCACCGTATTCTCGACGCCTCCACCAAGGAGATCGTCAATACGGCCAAGCGGACCGGTGCTCAGGTGCGGGGTCCCGTGCCGCTGCCGACGCGGATCGAGAAGTACACGGTACTTCGCGGACCGCATATCGATAAGAAAAGCCGCGATCAGTTCGAGATGCGTACGCACAAGCGTCTTCTCGACATCGTGGATCCGACGCCCCAGACGGTGGACGCGCTGATGAAGCTCGACCTGGCCGCTGGTGTTGACGTCGAGATCAAGCTCTAAGGCGGGGTCAAGGGGACACATCATGCGTTCTGGAGTGATCGCTCAGAAAGTGGGCATGACCCGCATCTACAACGATGCGGGCGAGCATGTTCCAGTCACGGTTTTGCGGCTGGAAAACTGCCAGGTGGTAGCCCACCGGACTGACGAAAAGAATGGTTACACTGCGCTGCAGCTCGGCGCGGGTACCCGTAAAGTAAAGAATACGCCCAAGGCGCTGCGCGGTCATTTTGCTGTTGCAAAGGTCGAGCCTAAGCGGACGGTTGCCGAGTTCCGCGTAACAGCGGACAACTTGATCGACGTTGGCGCGGAAATGACCGCGGATCACTACGTCGAAGGCCAGTTCGTGGATGTGACCGGGACGTCCATCGGCAAGGGATTTGCCGGGGCGATGAAACGCCACAACTTCGGTGGTGGCCGTGCATCCCACGGTAACTCGATCTCGCACCGCTCACACGGTTCCACGGGTCAGTGTCAGGACCCGGGCCGCGTGTTCAAGGGCAAGAAAATGGCCGGTCATATGGGCGATGCCCGCGTGACCACGCAGAACCTGAAGGTTGTGCGCACTGATGTTGAGCGTGGCCTGATCATGGTCGAAGGTTCGGTTCCGGGTGCCAAAGGCGGCTGGATCCTGGTTCGCGACGCGATCAAAAAGGCGCTGCCGGAAAACGTTCCGGTTCCGGGTGCATTCAAGGCATCCGAAGCGGCTGAGGTTGCCGGGAAGGAGAGTGAGTGATGGAACTCCAGGTCAAGACCCTCGAAGGTGGGGCGGCCGGTTCGATCACGGTGTCTGACGAGATCTTTGGTCTCGAGCCGCGCACCGATTTGATCCACCGAGTGGTGCGCTGGCAGTTGGCCAAGCGCCAGGCGGGTACCCACAATACGCTGCAACGCGCGGATATCTCCGGTTCGACGAAGAAGTTCGTCCGCCAGAAGGGTTCCGGCGGCGCACGTCACGGTAACAAGAAAGCCCCGCAGTTCCGCGGTGGTGGCAAGGCGTTCGGTCCGAGCGTTCGTGATCATAGCCATGATCTGCCGAAGAAGGTTCGCTCCCTCGGTCTGAAGCATGCTTTGTCCGCGAAGGCGCGAGCTGACAGCATCGTTGTCGTCGAAGACGCGAAGGCAGCCGAAGCAAAGACCAAGGCTCTGAAGTCCCAGCTCGAAAAGCTCGGCCTGACCAGCGCTCTTGTGATTGACGGTGCCGACATCGACAACAACTTCGCACTGGCGTCCCGCAACATTCCGCATGTGGATGTGCTGCCGGTGCAGGGTATCAATGTTTACGACATCCTGCGGGCCAACACCCTGGTGTTGACCAAGGCTGCGGTGTCCGCACTTGAGGAGCGCTTCAAATGAGCAAACTTCCTCACTATGACAAAATCGTTGGCCCGGTAATCACCGAAAAGTCGACGATGGCTTCCGAAGAGAACAAGGTTGTCTTCAAGGTTGCCAATGACGCAACAAAGCCGGAAATCAAGGCCGCTGTCGAAGCACTGTTCGGCGTCAAGGTCACGGCAGTGAATACCCTGGTCCGCAAGGGCAAGGTGAAGCGCTTCCGCGGACGTCTTGGCCGCCAGTCCGACTTCAAGAAGGCCGTCGTTACGCTGCAGGAAGGTCACGGCATCGACGTGACCACCGGGCTCTGAGGCGGGGACTTAGAAAATGGCACTAAAGACATTCAATCCGACGTCCCCAGGTCGCCGTCAGCTTGTTCAGGTTGACCGCTCTGGCCTGCATAAGGGCAAGCCGGTCAAAACTCTGACCGAGGGTCTGTCCAAGAAGGGCGGTCGTAACAACACCGGTCGTCTGACGTCTCCAAACCGCGGTGGCGGTCACAAGCGGTCTTACCGTCTTGTCGACTTCAAGCGGCGCAAGTGGGACGTGCCGGCAACGGTCGAGCGCCTCGAGTACGATCCGAACAGGACCGCATTCATCGCTCTCATCCGTTACGAAGACGGCGAACTGAGCTACATCCTGGCGCCTCAGCGCCTGGCTGTCGGTGACACAGTTGTCGCCGGTGAAAACGTCGACGTGAAGCCGGGCAACGCAGCGCCGCTGTCGCGCATTCCGGTTGGAACGATCGTGCACAACATTGAGCTGAAGCCGGGCAAAGGCGCCCAGATCGCTCGGTCTGCCGGTGCATTCGTTCAAATCGTAGGCCGTGACCAGGGCTACACCACGCTGCGTCTCATGTCTGGTGAGCAGCGCCGTGTGCTTGGCACATGCATGGCTTCCATTGGTGCCGTGTCCAACCCGGACCACGGCAACATAAATCTCGGCAAGGCAGGCCGTTCCCGCTGGCTTGGCATTCGTCCGCATACTCGCGGCGTTGCCATGAACCCGATCGATCACCCACATGGTGGTGGTGAGGGCAGGACCTCTGGCGGTCGTCATCCGGTTACTCCTTGGGGTAAACCGACCAAAGGTAAGCGTACGCGGCGCAATAAGCAGACTGATAAATATATCGTCCGCAGCCGCCACGCGCGCAAGAAGTAAAGGGCAAGGATCGTGGCACGTTCGATCTGGAAAGGTCCGTTTGTCGACGGGTATCTGCTGAACAAAGCGGACAAGGTACGTGAGTCCGGCCGGAACGAGGTCATCAAGACCTGGAGCCGCCGCTCAACGATCCTGCCGCAGTTCGTCGGTTTGACCTTCGGCGTCTACAACGGTCAAAAGCACGTTCCGGTGCTGGTGTCTGAAGAAATGATCGGTCACAAGTTCGGTGAGTTTTCACCGAGCCGGACCTATTACGGTCATGGCGCCGACAAGAAGGCGAAGAGGAAGTAACGATGGGCAAGCCGAAGCGTGAGCGGACGCTCGCTGACAACGAGGCAAGGGCAATGACCCGTATGCTGCGTGTTTCTCCTCGCAAGCTGAACCTCGTTGCGGCTGCGATCCGCGGCAAAAAAGTCGGTTCCGCCATTGCGGACCTGACGTTCTCCCGCAAGCGCATCGCGCAGGATGTCAAGAAAACACTGATGTCAGCCGTTGCGAATGCGGAAAACAATCATGACCTGGATATCGACAACCTGGTGGTTGCCGAAGCTCATGTTGGCAAAGCTTTTGTCATCAAGCGGTTCCAGGCCCGTGCACGCGGCCGTGTCGGTCGGATCGAGAAGCCTTTCTCGAACCTGACCATCGTCGTGCGTGAACTTGAGGAGACCGCCTGATGGGACATAAAGTAAACCCGATCGGCATGCGCCTCGGGATTAACCGCACCTGGGATTCCCGCTGGTACGCGAACAAGAACGAATACGGCGATCTTCTTCATGAAGATTTCCGCATCCGTGAATTCCTCCTGAAGGAATTGAAGCAGGCCGCGGTTTCAAAGGTTGTGATCGAGCGCCCGCACAAGAAGTGCCGCGTGTCCATTCATTCCGGCCGTCCGGGTGTGGTCATCGGTAAAAAAGGTGCCGACATCGAGCGTCTTCGCAAGAAGATTGCCGATATCACCAATTCGGAAGTGCACCTCAACATCGTTGAAGTTCGCAAGCCGGAAATCGACGCGACACTGGTTGCCGCCTCGATCGCTCAGCAGCTGGAACGCCGCGTTGCTTTCCGCCGCGCCATGAAACGGGCTGTTCAGTCCGCCATGCGTCTCGGCGCCCAGGGCATCCGGATCAATTGCGGCGGCCGCCTCGGCGGTGCGGAAATCGCGCGTATCGAATGGTACCGTGAAGGCCGTGTGCCGCTTCACACACTGCGTGCCGACATCGATTACGGTGTTGCGAGCGCCCACACGGCTTACGGTGTGTGCGGTGTGAAGGTCTGGATCTTCAAGGGTGAAATTCTGGAGCATGACCCGATGGCGTCCGAGCGTCGCGCAACGGCTGCTTCCGAAGGTAACCACGGTGATCGCGGCGGACGCCGGGATCGGGGCCGCGAGCGCGCAGCTTAAGTCAAGCTGCCAGCCGCTCGTAAGACAAGAAAGACGAGAGAAGAACGATGCTGCAACCGAAGCGCACAAAGTTCCGCAAGCAGCACAAGGGCCGCATCCACGGCTTGTCGAAGGGGGGCACCGACCTCAACTTCGGCGCATTCGGTCTGAAGGCTTTGGAGCCAGAGCGTGTGACTGCACGTCAGATCGAAGCGGCCCGTCGTGCTATGACCCGTCACATGAAGCGTGCGGGTCGTGTTTGGATCCGTATCTTCCCGGACGTTCCGGTTTCATCGAAGCCAGCCGAAGTCCGCATGGGTAAGGGTAAAGGTTCTCCGGATTACTGGGCTTGCCGTGTCAAGCCTGGCCGGATCATGTTTGAAATCGACGGTGTGCCGGAAGACATTGCGCGTGAAGCCATGCGTCTTGCCGCCGCCAAGCTGCCGATCAAGTGCCGTTTCGTTCAGCGTATCGGCGAGTAAGGCACGCGAGGAGTTAAGCCATGAAGGCGACCGATGTACGGGCCAAGACCCCCGACGAGCTCCGTGGTGAGCTTGAAGTCCTGAAGAAAGAACAGTTCAATCTGCGCTTTCAGAAGGCAACGGGTCAGCTCGAAAACACAGCGCGAGTCCGGCAGATCCGCCGGGACATCGCGCGTATCCAGACGATCATGCGCGAAAAGCGCGTGTCGACTAACGCGTAAGGAGACGGCAATGCCGAAGCGTATCCTGCAGGGCACCGTTGTCAGCAACGCGAATGACAAGACGGTGACGGTTAACGTGGAGCGCCGCTTCACCCACCCGCTGCTGAAGAAGACTGTGCGCCGGACGAAGAAGTACCGCGCACACGACGAAAGCAACCAGTACAAGGTTGGCGACTCTGTTCAGATTGAAGAGTGTGCGCCGGTCTCGAAAAACAAACGTTGGACTGTGGTCGCTCAGTGACCACGCTCCATTCAGTGAGCATCAGGCGCCCGTGACCCGAGCGCCACTAGAAGAACAAGGCAGCCAGTCATGATTCAGATGCAAACAAACCTCGACGTCGCCGACAATTCCGGCGCCCGTCGTGTCATGTGCATCAAAGTGCTCGGCGGCTCCAAGCGTAAATACGCCCAGGTCGGAGACATCATCGTTGTTTCCGTCAAAGAGGCTATTCCGCGGGGGCGCGTCAAAAAGGGCGACGTGATGAAGGCTGTCGTCGTGCGCACGGCTAAGGATATCCGCCGTCCCGATGGCAGCGTGATCCGGTTCGACCGCAATGCGGCCGTGCTGGTCAACAACAACAAGGAGCCGGTCGGCACCCGTATCTTCGGTCCGGTGCCGCGTGAACTCCGCGCCAAGAACCATATGAAGATCATATCGCTCGCGCCGGAGGTGCTCTGATGGCTGCGAAAATTAAAAAAGGCGACACGGTGGTCGTTCTGACCGGTCGTGACAAGGGTAAGTCCGGCGAGGTCATTCAGATGATCAAGTCCGACAACAAGGCCCTGGTCCGTGGTATCAACATGGTCCGCCGCCACCAGAAACAGACCCAGGCGCAGGAAGCTGGTATCGTGTCCAAAGAGGCACCGATCCACCTGTCCAATATCGCGCTGGCCGATCCTAAGGACGGCAAGCCGACGCGTGTCGGTTTCAAAGTGCAGGACGATGGCACCAAGGTACGTGTGGCCAGACGTTCGGGAGACCTGATCGATGGCTGAGACCACTAATGTGCCGCGTCTGAAGACGCATTACAATGACGTCGTGCGCGAGCAGCTTCTGGAGAAATTCCAGTACAAGAACGTCATGCAGGTTCCGCAACTGGAAAAGATCGTCCTCAACATCGGTGTTGGCGAGGCGGTTGCAGACTCCAAGAAAGCGCGTATTGCTGCTGAAGACCTGGCTGCAATTGCCGGCCAGAAGCCGGTCATCACCAAGGCCAAGAAATCCATCGCGACCTTCAAGGTTCGTGAAGGCATGCCGCTTGGTGCGAAGGTGACTTTGCGCAGTCAGCAGATGTACGAATTCATGGACCGTCTGATCACAATCGCGCTTCCGCGTGTTCGTGACTTCCGTGGCCTGAACCCGAAGAGCTTCGACGGTCGTGGCAACTACGCCATGGGTATCAAAGAGCATATCGTGTTCCCGGAGATCGAGTACGACAAGGTCGACCAGATCTGGGGTATGGATGTGATCGTTTGCACCACGGCGCCGACTGATGACGAGGCACGCGAGCTTCTGCGCGCGTTCAACTTCCCGTTCACGAAGTAACGGGCAAGGAAGGGACCGACGATGGCGAAGAAAAGCGCAATCGAGAAAAACAAGCGCCGCGAGAAGCTTGTCAAGAAATATGCTGAGAAGCGCTCTGCTCTCAAGGCGATGGCTAAAGATGAAAGCCTGTCTCTGGAAGAGCGGTACAACGCACGTCTGAAGCTGGCGAAACTGCCACGGAACTCTGCACCGAACCGCGTTCGCAACCGTTGCGAAGTGTCCGGTCGCCCGCGCGGTTTTTACCGCAAGTTGAAGATGTCACGTATCGCGCTTCGTGAACTTGGCTCCCTGGGTAAGATCCCGGGCCTGGTCAAGTCGAGCTGGTAAGGAGAAACTCCGATGGCAATTACTGATCCGTTGGGGGATATGTTGACCCGGATTCGCAACGCCCAGATGCGTCGCAAGAACAAGGTCAACTCACCAAATTCCAAATTGCGTGCACACGTACTTGATGTGCTTGCAAAAGAGGGTTACATCCGTGGCTACACCACGGTTGACTACGAGGGCGGTAAGTCCGAGTTGGAAATCGAACTGAAGTATTTCGACGGTGAACCGGTTATCCGCACGATTGAGCGGGTATCAAAGCCGGGACGCCGAGTTTACTCGTCGGTGAGAAACATCCCGCATGTCTCCAATGGCCTGGGCGTGTCGATCATATCGACTCCGCGCGGTGTCATGAGCGACCATCAGGCGCGGGATGAAAATGTAGGTGGTGAGGTGCTTTGCCGCGTCTTCTGATGCGGTTACCTTATCTTTAAACAACGACAAGGTTGGTCACATGTCTCGTATTGGCAAAAAGCCAGTCCCCGTGCCAAGCGGGGTAACGGCATCGATCGACGGCCAGACAGTTACGGTCAAGGGCCCGAAAGGCGAAAAAGCTTTCGTGCTCAATGATCTTGTTCTGGCCGAAATGACTGATGACGGGATCAAGATTGATCCACGCAACGATACCAAGCCTGCTCGCTCCATGTGGGGCATGAGCCGGACGATGGTGTTGAACCTGATAACCGGCGTAACGGAGGGCTTCAAGAAAGACCTCGCGATCACCGGTGTCGGTTACCGCGCCCAGGTCCAGGGCCAAAATCTTCAGCTCGCGCTGGGTTTCTCGCATGATGTTGTCTATCCGATCCCGGAAGGCATCGACATCAAATGCCCGAAACCAACGGAAATCAACATCACAGGTACCGACAAACAGCGTGTCGGTCAGGTGGCTGCTGAAATCCGCGAATTCCGCCCGCCGGAACCCTACAAGGGTAAAGGCGTACGTTATGCAGACGAGTTCATCGTCCGCAAAGAAGGCAAGAAGAAGTAACGGACCTGGATCATGGCGAACAGCAAACAAGCTTTCGAACGCCGCCGCGATCGCGTGCGTCGTTCGATCAGGAAAGCCGCCGGCGAACGCCCGCGCCTTTCCATCTTCCGCTCGTCGAAGCAGATCTATGCCCAGATCATTGACGATGCGAAGGGGCATACAATTGCCTCTGCTTCTACGATCGAAAATGATCTCAAGGGCAGCCTGAAAACGGGCGCCGACGTCGCAGCAGCTGCTGCCGTTGGCAAGCTTGTCGCAGAGCGAGCAGTAGCCGCAGGCGTCAAGCAGGTCGTGTTCGACCGGGGCGGGTACATGTATCATGGGCGTATCAAAGCGCTTGCCGATGCAGCCCGCGAAGGTGGACTTGAATTCTGACCAGCGCCCGTTGGCGCTCTTAAGAACGGAAGACGTATAAAATGGCGAGACAGGATAATCGCGATCGCGATGAGCGAGACAGCGAATTCGTCGACAAGCTCGTTCACATCAACCGCGTTGCAAAAGTGGTCAAGGGTGGCCGTCGCTTCGGGTTCGCAGCGCTTGTTGTGGTTGGTGACCAGAAGGGCCGTGTCGGCTTCGGTCATGGCAAGGCACGCGAAGTGCCGGAAGCCATCCGTAAGGCAACAGAAGCTGCAAAGCGCACGATGATCCGTGTGCCGCTTCGCGAAGGTCGTACCCTCCATCACGATGTGGAAGGCCGTCATGGTGCCGGCAAGGTTCTGCTGCGCGCAGCTCCGGCAGGTACCGGTATCATCGCAGGTGGCCCGATGCGTGCAGTGTTCGAGACGCTCGGCGTCCAGGACGTTGTTGCAAAGTCCCTCGGGACATCGAACCCTTACAACATGGTTCGTGCAACGTTTGCCGCGTTGAAAAAGGAAGACAGCCCGCGTTCTGTCGCCGCCCGCCGTGGCCTGAAGGTTTCAGTGCTGCAGTCGCGGCGTCGTGACAACAACGAAGAGGCGGCTCCGGCTGCCGCCGAGGCTTGACCTTGGCGGCTCCGGACCCCAGCTGAAAGAGGGTAGGTTCCATGGCGAACACAGAAAAGACTGTTACGGTCGAACAGATCGGCAGCCCGCTGCGCCGTCCGAAGGATCAGCGCGCGACGCTCGTCGGTCTTGGCCTGAACAAGATGCACCGCCGTTCCACGCTGAAGGACACTCCTGAAGTGCGCGGCATGATCAATAAGGTCCAGCATCTCGTTCGCGTCGTCGAAGACAACGCATAAGGACGGGGTGAGGAGAAACAAAATGAAGCTCAACGAACTTCGTGACAACGAAGGTGCCGTATCAGAGCGCACTCGCGTTGGACGTGGCATCGGGTCCGGCAAGGGCAAGACCGGTGGCCGTGGCGTCAAAGGTCAAAAGTCTCGCTCCGGCGTGTCAATCAAAGGCTTTGAAGGCGGTCAGATGCCGCTTCACCGCCGTCTGCCGAAACGTGGTTTCACGAACATTTTCGCCAAGGACTACAACACTGTGTCCGTTGGCCGTGTTCAAAAGGCTATAGACGCCGGCAAACTGAACGCTTCTGAGACGGTGACCGTCGAAGTGCTCAAGGCTGCAGGCGTAGTCAAACGGGTTCGTGACGGTGTCCGCATCGTTGCCAACGGTGAATTGACAACGGCAGTGACCTTTGAAGTTGCCGGTGCCTCCAAAGGCGCTGTTGCAGCAATTGAAAAAGCGGGCGGCAAGGTTGCCGTTCTGGGAGCTCAGGCTTAACAGCCTGGGCTTTACCCGTTTCTGGGCAAGCATACAACCGGAGTAGGGCATGGCATCGGCCGCCGAGCAACTGGCTTCAAATCTGAATTTCTCAGCTTTTGCGAAGGCTGAAGAGCTCAAAAAGCGCATCTGGTTCACGCTAGGGGCGCTTTTGGTTTATCGATTGGGTACTTATATCCCGATGCCCGGAATTAATCCGGAAACGTTCGCACAGGTGTTCGGGCAGGCCCAGACCGGTATTCTCGGCATGGTCAACATGTTCACCGGTGGTGCGATCGAGCGCATGGCGATCTTTGCCCTCGGCATCATGCCGTATATTTCCGCCTCCATTATCATGCAGCTGATGACGACGGTTGTTCCGACGCTTGAGCAGCTGAAAAAGGAAGGTGAGCAAGGCCGAAAGGTCATTAACCAGTACACGCGTTACGGCACAGTCGTTTTGGCGACTTTCCAGGCCTACGGGATTGCTGTCGGACTGGAATCCCAGAGCGTCGTGACGGATCCGGGCTGGTTTTTCCGGGCCTCAACCGTGATTACGCTGGTCGGCGGCACCATGTTCCTGATGTGGCTTGGTGAACAGATCACGTCGCGTGGTATCGGCAACGGTATTTCTCTGATTATCTTTGCCGGTATTGTTGCCGGTCTGCCTTCCGCCGTTGTGCAGACGTTGGAACTTGGACGCCAGGGGTCTCTGGCGACCTGGATTATTCTGGCGGTCATAATTCTTGCCGTTGCAGTGATCGGTTTCATTGTTTTCATGGAACGGGCGCAAAGGCGGTTGCTGATTCAGTATCCGAAACGGCAGATGGGCAACCGGATGTTCGAGGGCAATACCTCGTTCCTGCCGCTGAAGCTGAATACGGCCGGTGTGATTCCACCGATCTTCGCGTCGTCGCTGTTGCTCGTTCCAGCTACCTTCGCCGGATTCGGTCAAGGCAGCGGCAACGAATGGCTGACTTACATAACTGCGGCGCTTGGTCACGGACAACCGCTGTTCATGGTCTTCTACGCAGCCATGATCATCTTCTTCTGTTTCTTCTATACGGCGATTGTCTTCAATCCGAGCGATACAGCCGATAACCTCAAGAAACACGGCGGTTTTATCCCGGGCATCCGTCCTGGAGAGCGGACTGCGCAATACATCGACTATGTCCTGACACGCGTCACTGTCGTGGGTGCGATCTACATCACCATCGTTTGTCTATTACCCGAATTCCTCATTTCGGCTACTGGCGTTCCGTTCTATTTCGGGGGAACCTCTTTGCTGATTGTCGTAAGCGTGACAATGGACACCGTGTCGCAGATCCAGGGCCACCTGCTTGCGCATCAGTATGAGGGACTGGTGAAGAAAGCTAAACTCAGGGGGAAACGTCGATGAGGCTAATTCTGGTTGGACCGCCGGGGGCGGGTAAAGGGACACAGGCTGCACGCCTTGTCGAAAGGTACGGCATCCCACAGCTGTCCACCGGAGATATGCTTCGTGCGGCGGTCGCCGCGCAGACCCCTGTCGGCTTGAAAGCCAAGGAAGTCATGGATGCCGGTGGTCTGGTATCGGACGAAATCGTCGTCGGTATCATCCGGGACCGGATTGCTGAAGATGATGCCGAAAACGGCTTTATCCTGGATGGCTTCCCGCGCACTCTTGCACAGGCGGAGGCGTTGGACGAGATGCTTGAAGACAGCGGCCTGAAGCTCAATCGGGTTCTGGAACTGCGTGTTGATCAGACAAAGCTCGTTGACCGGATCATCAAGCGGGCAGAAGATGCCAAGGCTGCCGGTCAGGAAGTCCGCAAGGATGACGACCCTGAAGTATTCAAGCAGCGTCTTGAAGCCTATAACCGCGATACCGCAATCGTTGTGCCTTACTACGAGAAATCAGGCCATCTTTCGGTGATCGACGGCATGCAGGCCATTGATGAAGTATCGGCTTCTATCGAATCCGTTCTTCAAGGGCTTGACGAGAAGGTTTAAGAGCGTTAAGGGACGCGCTCTATCAGACAGTTTGGCCGGTTCCATGTAAGTGGGACCGGCATTCTCTGTGCCGGGAGTTCCCGGCATTTCGCACCCCGCAAGGGCCGGACTCCACCGGACGCGGGCTTTAACAACTGCGGTTTGCCGAAATGGCCGACAGCTCTAGACATGGAGACAAACGTGGCACGTATTGCTGGCGTTAACATCCCGACAAACAAGCGCGTTGTCATCGCGCTTCAGTATATTCACGGCATCGGCGCAAAGTTCGCCCAGGAAATCGTCGAAAAGAACAATATCGACACATCCCGCCGTGTGAATGAACTTTCCGATGCTGAAGTTCTGTCCATCCGTGAAACCATCGACCGCGATTATATGGTGGAAGGTGATCTTCGCCGTGACACGGCAATGAACATCAAGCGTCTTATGGACCTTGGCTGCTACCGCGGCCTGCGTCACCGCCGCGGACTTCCGGTTCGTGGACAGCGGACGCATACGAACGCACGTACCCGCAAGGGTCCGGCGAAACCGATCGCTGGCAAGAAAAAATAATCATCAGCGCCGCGATTGGTGGTGGAGCTGCCGGAATTACGGCAGTGAAGAGATCAATACAAGGATACAAGAATGGCTAAAGACACGACGCGTGTGCGTCGCCGCGAACGCAAGAACATCTCTTCCGGCGTTGCGCATGTGAATTCCACATTCAACAACACCATGATTACGATTACCGATGCACAGGGCAACGCGATTTCCTGGTCGTCTGCTGGTGCGCTCGGCTTCAAGGGCTCTCGTAAGTCGACGCCGTATGCTGCCCAGGTTGCTGCTGAAGATGCTGCAAAGAAAGCTGCTGAACACGGCATGCGCACTCTTGAGGTCGAAGTCCGTGGTCCGGGTTCAGGTCGTGAATCTGCTCTGCGCGCGTTGCAAGCTGCCGGATTCCTGATTACGTCCATTCGTGACGTAACACCGATTCCGCACAATGGCTGCCGTCCGCGTAAGCGCCGCCGCGTCTAAGGCTTTCCGGCTTTAGGTACCTGTTTCTCCAAATGGCAAAGAATGGCCCGGCCTTGAAGAGCCGGGCGGGATAGCCGAAGGGACGAAAACGTGACCATTCAGAAAAACTGGCAAGAATTGATCAAGCCGACCAAACTCGAGATCAAGCCGGGTCATGATCCGCGCTTTCTGGCAACCGTCGTTGCCGAGCCTCTTGAGCGCGGTTACGGCCTGACTTTGGGCAACGCGCTGCGCCGCATTCTGCTGTCTTCCCTGCAAGGGGCGGCTGTGACTGCAGTTCAGATCGATGGCGTTCTGCACGAGTTCTCGTCGATCCCCGGTGTTCGCGAGGACGTCACCGATATCGTGCTCAACATCAAGGAAATCGCCATCCGCATGGAAGGTGAAGGTCCAAAGCGCATGGTCGTGCGCAAGCAGGGCCCAGGTGTTGTGACCGCCGGTGACATTCAGACCGTTGGTGATGTGGAAGTGCTCAATCCGGATCTGGTGCTTTGCACCCTGGATGAGGGCGCGGAAATTCGCATGGAATTCACCGTCAATACCGGTAAAGGCTATCATTCTTCCGACCGCAACCGCCCGGAAGATGCTCCGATCGGACTTATTCCTGTCGACAGCCTCTACTCTCCTGTCAAGAAGGTCTCCTACAAGGTGGAAAACACCCGTGAAGGCCAGGTTCTTGACTATGACAAGCTGACCCTGACCGTCGAATCCGATGGTTCCGTCAAGCCGGATGATGCAGTGGCATTTGCCGCACGCATTCTGCAGGATCAGCTTTCCATCTTCGTCAACTTCGAAGAGCCGCAACGCGAAGTCGCCGAGGACACTGTCCCGGAACTTGCTTTCAACCCGGCACTGTTGAAGAAAGTCGACGAACTGGAACTGTCTGTCCGGTCTGCAAACTGCCTGAAGAACGACAATATCGTATATATTGGCGATCTCATTCAGAAGACCGAAGCGGAAATGCTGCGGACACCGAATTTCGGCCGCAAGTCGCTCAACGAGATCAAGGAAGTTCTCGCCCAGATGGGTCTCCATCTCGGCATGGAAGTCGCCAACTGGCCGCCGGAGAACATCGACGATCTCGCCAAGCGTTACGAAGACCATCAGTATTAAGGGGCGTACGCGTCCCTAAGGGCTCAACCGGGCAAATGCTACTAGTGAAAGAGCAGATTGCCTGAAAGAAAAAGGAGAGGGCCATGCGCCACGGTAAATCCGGCCGCAAGCTCAACCGGACCTCTAGCCACCGCAAGGCTATGTTCGCAAACATGGCAGCTTCGCTGATCAAGCATGAACAGATCGTGACGACGCTGCCGAAGGCTAAAGAAATGAAGCCGATCATCGACAAGCTCATCACCCTGGGCAAGCGTGGTGATCTGCATGCGCGCCGCCAGGCCATTTCGCAGATTCGCGACACGGCCATGGTTGCCAAGCTGTTCGACACGCTCGGCGAACGCTACAAGGACCGCAGCGGCGGCTACTCGCGCGTTCTCAAAGCGGGCTTCCGCTATGGCGACAACGCACCGATGGCGGTCATCGAACTGGTCGATCGTGACCCGGATGCTCGTGGTGCTGACGATCGTGCTCGTGCCGAGGCTGAAGAAACCGCTGAAAACGCAGCGTAAGAAGTCAGCGACGTAACAGACTTGAAAGGCGGGCAATTTGCCCGCCTTTTTTGTTGCCGAATTGACAAGTCCAGCGCCGGTTTTACCATTGAAAAATGAAACCCCAGATTATCATTGCATTAATGAAAACTACCTAGGTTTGCCGCAACACCTCCTTGAGGTTGTGGTAGGGCTGGGAGAAATATCGTGTTTTCAAAATCATCCTCATCGGGGACGAAATCATCTTTTCGTCTTTCCTTTGTCATTCCGGCATTGATGATCGTCATTACGGTTGCAGCATGCGCAGCTGTCGGTGTCATCGGTTACATGACCGGCAAGGACGGCTTGCAGAAGGCAGCCGAGGCGGAACTCGGTATGGTCATTACCGCACGGTCTGCGTTGCTTGAGAGCAAACTGAAATCAGCGGAAGGTGAAGTGGTTACCCTGGCCTCAAGTGTTGCCGATGCTTTGCACACCCTCGGTCAGGCTTCGCTCAATCTTGGGAAGGAACGGGAGGAGATCCTCGGTTATTTTCAAGCTGCTGAGACTGCCAGTGAACGGGCGTCGCTTTCAGGGAGTGAGCAAAAAACCATGTATGCATGGCGCCATTCGGAGGCGCATCCGGCAATTTACAATCTCTGGAAGAACAGTGATTACGCCGATATCTACTTGCTCGATCCCGCCGGACTTGTCCTCTATTCGGTGACCAAGGGAGATGAGTTTCTGAGGCAGTTCGGCGAAGGCAGCCCCGCCGAAGGCACCGGTCTGGAACAGGTCTTCAATGCTGCGCTGGAACTGGGTGAAGGAGAAATCGCATCAACATCCTTTGCGTCCTACGAGCCGTCCGGCAGTGAAGGATCGCTGTTTCTGGCATCCCCCGTTTTTTTGAATACGTTCGGCACCGTAAGCCTAAGTGGCGTGGTTGTCGTTCGCCTCAACACTTCCAATTTGAATGCCATTGTCGCAAGCCGGGATGATCTTGGTGAAACCGGGCAGGTCTATATTGTCGGGCAGGACGGAATTGTGCTGTCTGACCTGCCGCTTGCCGCAGAACCGACTGCACTCAAACTCACAACCGAAGCCGCCCCGATACTCGCTGCCACCGGTGGACTGGAATCTGCTGAAATCGTGACAGGAGCGGATGGAGTGGCTGATTTGGTGGTTGCTCGCCCCCTGATTTTCCAGGGGCAGAATTGGGCAATCGTTGCAGAAAAGAGCGTCGGTGAAACACTTGCCGCAGTCACAAACATGCGGAACCAGATGATTATCTGGTCCCTGATAACGATCGCGGTCGCCGCTGTCATTGCACTCTTCTTCTCCCGGTCGATTACCGGACCGCTGTCAGCACTCGTTGGTGCCCTGAACGCCATTGCCTCGGGTAACCTTGGAGCGGAGATTAGAGCGGCTGGCAGAAAGGACGAGATCGGCGATATCGGACGTGCGGTGCTGCAGATCCGCCAAAATGCGACTGAGGAAAACGAACGAAGAGCGGCGGAAGAGTCAGATGCGGCACGCATCCAGGCGGAACAGCGGCACGACATGCTGGCCAACCTGGCCGGTGAATTCGAGGCGACGGTCGGTACGGTTGTAGACAAGGTCGCCCGCTCGGCTGCGTCTCTCAGGCAATCCGCTGACAAGATGCGCGAGATGACCGATACGGCAGGAGAGACGTCGGCCAATGCAGCGACCATGTCCGAAGAGGCGCTTGCGGAAGTCGAGTCGATTGCTGCAGCATCAGATCAGCTTTCCGGCTCGATACAGGAAATTTCCAGCCTGATCGAGCGGTCTTCGAGTGTGGCCGCCGCGGCGACCAAGCGCGCCGAAACCACCAATGAAACCGTCAAATCGCTCGCCGAGGCTGCGAACCGGATTGGTGAGGTCGTCACGCTTATCAGCGACATTGCAGATCAGACCAATCTTCTTGCGCTCAACGCCACGATAGAGGCAGCGCGAGCGGGCGAAGCCGGCAAGGGGTTTGCGGTCGTGGCTTCGGAGGTCAAGGATCTCGCATCACAGACGGGCAAGGCAACCGGTGAGATCCAGCTGCAGATTGATGCGATCCGGACAGCAACGGACGATGCCGTCGGGGCTATCGGCGACATTCAGAAAACCATCGACGAGATCACCCAATCGGTGAGCGAGGTTGCGGCCGCCGTTACAGAACAAAGCTACGCGACGCAAGGCATTGCCGAAAACACACAAAGGGCTGCAGGTGGCACGTCCAAGGTGACGGAAGACATCCGCAACGTATCCAGCCTGTCGAACGACACAAACATGGCGGCCCAGAACTTCTCTGAAGAAGCCGCGGACATGGCGACAGAGGCAGAGCAACTGGACCGGGAAGTCCGGAGTTTCCTGGATCAGGTTCGCTCGGCGTAAACCACCTCCAGCGGACAATGCAAAGTTCGCAAAAGCCGCAAACACCCCGGTCAGATGGGCGTGTTCGCGGCTTTTGCGTGTTTGCTGTCACGCACCGAATTGAGAACGAGTGGCGGTTCTGCGAGCAATACGGCCAAACCTCGGCTATCGTGAAATTGCGGTTGTCACGTCTCCCTGGATCCCACCATGGAATTCAAGGCTTTTAATGTAATTGAGCGGGCGAGCAATCCGATTGGGATGTAAGGGACGACTGAAACAAGTCCAATTTTCCACGTGGCTTGCGCAAGTAATTGCGCGCCAGATAAATCTCTTCCCATTGCAAGGTCAACTAGAACTGCTGATACAAATCCAGTTAACAATAAACCTACTGGAAAAAATAGTGCAGCACTTTTCCAGCTGGTTTTATGTTGGAACAAGAACCATTCCAGAACAGCGACAATGGCCCCCGATATTATGCAGGCGATAGCAATGTATCCGTAGCCCTGCAGTATAAATCCTGCGCTTCCTCCCACGTTGCTGTTAAGCCCCCTTACCTGATCGAAACAAATGAGCGGACACACAGCCCTTGATTACGATAAGCCATGTTTGATTGAATTGTAATCCAGACATGGTCTATCGCGGCCGACATACAGGACAGGCCGCGTGCCGGGTGCGTGCTTTGTCAAAAAGGAAACCATGCATGTACGGCCCTGATATCTTCCTGACGAAATGTCGCAATCGAGTTGTCTGACCAACTGACAACTGACTCAAAATTGTCCATTGAGGTAGGGATCTTGACAGCTGAAGAGGGTGCACGTCGGAGACTACTGGAAAGAACCACCCACGTTTTTTGATTGCGTGTTTCGCGTTTTATTTCCCGTCAGCCGGATACGCGTTGTGGCAATCCTGCTGCTTCGATGCAAGGTGGAAAGGTGGCCGGATGGTTTTGGTAATCCTCAAGGTTCTGCTGATGGGACTGCGGCTTCCGGTTTTTTCGTCATGAACATCCTTGCCGGAACTGCAATACCAGGCCCCTTGCGAAAAGGCGGCAGCTGAGTTGCGGAGATAGCGCATTACAACTGCGCCTGCTGTCTGGCTCTGGACTGCAATGTTATCGCGCGCGAATGCGTTTGGCCGATTATGCCGTCATTTGATGCAGCAAGTGGTTTGAGATAGGAAATTGTGAAATCTGGCCGTCATTTTGGCGATGTGTTGCTTTTGCAATTGCCTCCATTCCACCCTATCTGCCATGTATCGCCGATACTGAAAAAGAATCGAAAGAGAGGGCTCTGTCAATGCGCCTGGCAAATTCAAACCGATTTCGCCCTTTGTGCCGCATTCTGCTGGCGACGCTGACCGGTCTCCTGGCAACTGCAACGTTCGCGCAAACGGTTGAGCCGACACCGGCGGACCTCAGGCTGATCCCGCAAAACGAGGCGCAGATCAAGCTTTCGTTCGCGCCCGTGGTGAAGCAGGTCGCGCCAGCGGTGGTGAACGTTTACGCCAGTCGCAAGGTCGTGCAGCGTCAGCGTGTTTCCCCCTTCTTCGAAGATCCGTTTTTCCGCCGGTTTTTCGGGCAACCCGGTGGCTCTGGCCGTCCGCGCGAACGGGTGGAATCATCGCTGGGGTCTGGCGTTATCATTTCTGCGGACGGAACGGTGATTACCAACCATCACGTTATCAAGGGCGCTGATGCCGTCAGGGTTGCGCTCAGCGACCGCAGGGAATTCGATGCGGACATCGTTCTGATGGATGAACGAACGGATCTGGCAGTGCTGAAGATCCGGGGAGAAGGCCCGTATGAACACGTGAGTTTTGCCAATTCAGACAGTCTGGAGGTCGGTGATATCGTCCTTGCGATCGGCAACCCGTTCGGCGTCGGGCAGACCGTCACCCAGGGAATTGTCTCCGCGCTCGCGCGCACGCAGGTCGGTGTCACGGATTTCCAGTTTTTCATCCAGACCGACGCAGCGATCAACCCGGGCAATTCCGGCGGCGCACTGGTTGACATGACCGGAAAGCTCGTCGGTATCAATACCGCGATCTTCTCACGCTCCGGCGGGTCGAACGGCATCGGCTTCGCCATTCCGGCTCATATGGCCCGTTTCGTCGCCCAGGCAGCCGATCAGGGTGGCAAGGTTCGACGGCCCTGGCTGGGTGCCACTGTTCAGATGGTCAACGCTGAAATTGCCGAGGCGCTGTCGCTTGAGCGTCCACGCGGCGTCCTGGTGACTGCTGTCTTTGACGATTCTCCTGCCCATGATGCAGGCCTCAAGGTCAGCGATCTTGTCATCGCCATCGAGGGCAAGGAGGTGATTGACCCGAATTCCTTCGGATACCGTTTTGCGACCAAGATGATTGGCGAGACGTCCGAATTCCTGGTCGTGCGGGGAGGGCAGGAAATTGCCATTCCGGTGTCCCTGCAACCTGCTCCGGAAACCGTTCCTCGGGACGCACGGGTGCTGCGTGAATATTCGCCGTTTGAAGGCGCGACCGTTATGAATCTGTCTCCGGCGGTTTCGGAAGAACTGGGTCTGGAAGGCCTGTTTGAGGGTGTCGTCATCGCATCTGTCAATCGTGGCAGTGCCGCCAATCAGGTGGGCATGCGTCCCGGCGATATCATTCGTGTCGTCAACAATCAGAAAGTGGAATCGACGCGCATGCTTGAAACGATCACCAAGACACCTCCGCGTGTATGGCGTCTGGAGGTCGAGCGTGATGGCAAGATTTCGAAACTCGAACTCAGATAGAGCGTGATGTGAGCGATCTGTTCGAAGCTTCCGGGCTTGCGAAAGCCGGACCGCGTCCACTGGCTGACCGGTTGCGTCCCGCCGTGCTTGATGATGTCGTCGGTCAGGAACATCTGCTCGGGCCTGAAGGCACGCTGTCACGCATGCTGAAAACGAGATCGCTCGGTTCCCTGATCTTCTGGGGTCCTCCGGGCACTGGAAAGACGACGATTGCGCGCCTGCTTGCAAATGAAACAGATCTTGCGTTCGAACAGACTTCGGCGATTTTTTCCGGTGTCGCAGATCTGAAGAAAGTGTTCGAGGCCGCCAAGGCAAGACGCATGGGCGGTCGGGCCACGCTTCTGTTCGTCGATGAGATCCATCGTTTCAATCGTGCGCAGCAGGACAGCTTTCTGCCGGTCATGGAAGACGGCACGATCACGCTTGTCGGGGCAACAACGGAGAACCCGTCTTTTGAACTCAACTCGGCGCTGCTCTCCCGCTCGCATGTGATGACTTTTCACTCGCTTTCCCTGGATGCGATCGGGCAATTACTCAACCGTGCGGAAGACGCGGAGGAAAAGGACCTGCCGCTGGAGCCCGATGCGCGCCAGGTGCTGATGCGGATGGCAGATGGCGATGGCCGTTCCGCGTTGACGCTTGCCGAAGACGTCTGGCGCGCTGCGGCAGAAGACGAAATATTCGATGCCGACCGGTTGCAGGAGATCGTGCAGCGTCGGGCTCCCATCTATGACAAGAGCGCGGACGGTCATTACAATCTGATCTCAGCGCTGCACAAATCCGTACGCGGATCCGATCCCGATGCTGCGCTCTACTGGTTCTGCCGCATGCTGGATGGCGGCGAGGACCCGATGTATCTCGCGCGCCGGCTTATCCGAATGGCCGTAGAGGACATCGGACTTGCAGATCCAAACGCCCTGGTTCAGACCAATGCGTCAAGGGACGCCTATCAGATGCTCGGATCGCCCGAAGGTGAACTGGCGCTTGCCCAGTCTGTGATCTATCTCGCGACCGCACCAAAGTCGAACGGTGCTTACGTAGCCTACAAGGCTGCGATGCGGGACGCCAAATCAAGTGGTTCGCTTTTGCCGCCGAAACACATCCTGAATGCGCCCACCAAGCTGATGAAGCAGGAAGGATACGGCGCAGGATATCAATACGATCACGACGCACCGGACGGATTTTCCGGGCAAGACTATTTCCCCGAAAAACTTGGACGGCAATCCTACTACGATCCTCCGGAGCGGGGCTTTGAAAGGGATCTTCGCAAGAGGCTGGACTACTGGAGCCGATTGCGCAAGGAACGAGGCTGACTGGTCAATTCCTTGCACCTGCAATCTGATATGGTGACAGGACCATCAGCCTGTCCGCTCTGGTGGCGCTCCAAAAAATCCGACGATTTCACGAAGACGCCCGTCGTCTGAAAGCGTGCCGAAATCGACACCGTCGATCGCCGTGTTTCCATCGGCAGTCACCAGACGCCACTTGAAATAAATACGCGCGTTGTGTTGGCTTGCGTCACTGGTGAGTTCTATGCGTGCTCCGGGCATTCGCGCCTGAAACTCGCCAATATAGTTCGCCAGTTGATCTCGACCTTGCGCGGTTCCGGCAGGATCCATGTATCGGCCGCCGTCGCTCCAGGAGGATTCAAGAAATCCGAGGCGCTTCGAAAGATCGGTTTCGTTCCAGGCCGCACCATATGATGCAAGCACTTGTTTGAGTTCCACGGCCAATGCCCTCCAAATCCAGCAGACCCGATCCTGGCATCTCATCGTTGACGGGCCAGGCAACCCACCGGATTCTGATCCTACGCGAATGATACAAAGATCGCTCCTGCTTTCTCCCTGACGTGATCAATGCAAGCTTGGTACCGGGCAAACAGCGTCTGGTGCAAGCATATGTCCCGGAATGCCGCGGCAGAGTACGTGCGACGCTGAACAAAGGGTCCGATTTTGATTGCCTTGCGACCTGTTTGAACAAATCCGCTACACTTTTTTCACGCGCAAGTGTGATCAGGTATGATGGCTGCATAGTCTCGCTTGTCTTTGTTCAATTCATTTCGTCGCCACTTAAGGAATATGGCAATCCTTTTCTGGTAGATCCTTGATAACAATCCGGTTGGCAGTTTCATGAAGGAAATCGAACTCAGACTTGCACTCGTGCTTTATGGTGGCGTTTCGCTGGCCATTTACATGCATGGTGTAAGCCGGGAGATTCTGAATCTTGTTCGCGCCTCCAGTTTCAGGTTGGACAGAAACGGCGGCAATTCCAACGATTGCGAGACACATCCACTACAGCCGGTGCAGTGTGCCTATCAGGACCTGCTCGACCTCCTGTCCGGTGTTGCCGACATACGCGTCGTTGTCGATGCCATCGCAGGCGCCTCGGCCGGTGGTGTCAACGGCATCATGCTGGCCCGGGCGATCGCCCATGACCTGCCGCTCGAAAGCCATAGCGAGATGTGGCTTGAAAATGCGGATGTTACCCGGCTTTCACGCCCCCAGTCGGGTTTGTCCCGATACCTGAAACTCTCCATCTCACCTGTTCTCGACCAGTTGATATCAACGCGGCTGAACAAGCAGATCGAAAGTGTGGAGACCCGGGAAAAGCTGCGCCAGTTCATGCAGGCAAGGTGGTTCTCACCTCCATTTTCCGGAGAGCGTTTCATTAGCTGGATGCTTGATGCCTGCCGCAAGATGGAAAATGGCGACGACAGTGAAAGGACGCTTATTCCGCGCGGGCAGACCCTGAATCTCTTCGTCACGATTACCGATTACAACGGTGTCAAACGACGGATTTTGCTGGACGACCCTGCATATGTGGAGGAATGGGATCATCGACGGATCCTGAATTTCCGCGCTGTACACCGCACTCCTGGATATGTCGACAGCCAGTTCGACACGGACAACATACCGGAACTCGTTTTTACGGCCCGCGCCACATCGTCCTTCCCGGGGGCATTTCCGCCTGCAACCGTGGCCGAGATGGAGCGTGTCTTGTCGAGGAAAGGGGTTGCCTGGCCCTACCGCGACGACTTTCTCGGGCGTGAACTTTGCCTGACACCCGAGACGATGGCACAACACTGTTTCGTCGACGGCAGTGTCGTGATGAACAAGCCGTTTGCACCGGTTATTGAAATCATCGAGGAAAGACCGGCTGCACGCGAGGTTGCAAGGCGGCTGATCTATGTCGACCCGGCACCGGTTGACGTAAGCGAAACCAGGGAAGGCCCGCTGGAGCTTCCCGGTTTTTTCCGGGTGATCCTCGCATCCCTGGCGCATATCCCTCGAAACGAGCCGATCGGAGACGACCTGAAGGAACTGGAGCAGAACAATCGGCGAAGCCGTTGGCTCTCCCAGCTGATCGACGCGACGGGACCGGTCGTTGAACAGGCCGTTTCGAGCCTGCTGCCGACACGGCGGGCGATCACGGCAGAAGTGTTGTCCAGATGCAGGCGGGATGCGACGACCACAGCCTTCGAACAGGCAGGGTTTGCCTTCCTGAACTACCAGTCCCTGAAACTGCATGCGCTTGCAGAGCGGCTCGCCGGCCTGACCGGACGCATAAGCAGGTCCCCTGATGTCCAGATGCGGGAGGAAGCCGCGCTTTCCCTGTTTTCAAGGCATTTCAACAAGCTTGCCGCGGACAGCGAGGACGGGCTCGGACGCACGGATCCGCACATCGTCGCGCTCCTGAGGGGCCTTGACGTCGACTATCGGATCCGCCGGCTACGGTTCGCGATCCGCAAGCTGAACGGCTTCTATCATGCGGACAAGGACAGCATGTTACCGCCGCCTGATGCCAATGCGCTCGACTACCTGAAAGGTATTTTATACGAGCAGATTGACCATCTTGGCTGGCGATGGACGGACAGGTTCTTCGGCGGCAAGAGCCAGGAATTGTCGGAAGCATTCCTGACAACGGCGGCCGGCAGCCAATACGGCGCTGAAGATCATGTCGAGCCGTTGCTGGACAGTCTGACCAAGATGATGGGCCTGGCCGATCTCGACCGACTGCACGACGAACTCTTCGCGGAAACGGCGAGAGACCTTCTCGACCGGGACCGGCACATGTCGTTGCTGCGATCCTATATCGGTTTCGGTTTCTATGACCTGATCACATTCCCCGTCCTGCAGCGAAACGACTTTTCAGAGGTGACCGAAATCCTGGTCGACCGGATCAGTCCGAGAGACGCCGACAGTCTTTACACCGAAGGTTTTGAACTGAAGGGCAAGTCTTTGAACGCTTTCGGCGCATTCTTCAATCGAAGCTGGAGAGAGCACGACTACCTTTGGGGACGGCTCAATGCCGCCGACAGGCTTGTCAGCATCGTCCTGTCGGCCGCCGGCGAGGGCGTTCTGCCGCAACCACAGGTCAACCAGGCACGGGCCCGGATCTTCCTTGCGATCCTTCAGGAGGAGCGTGAAAAACTGTTGACGATCCCTGAAGAAATCGACCGGGTCGACGACCTGATACGCTCGATCTATCCGGATTTCGCGCATGTGGAGGAGGAAGCGTGAAACTGGTTTGCCGGGTGTTTATTGTCGAAGCGTCGACGGAGCCAATGACTACAAGACAGGCAATCAGCCCGAATTCCTGTTTCGGCAGCAAAACTCCTAATCTGTCTCATGAGCAAATCAGTTAGCATTCCATTTCTCCCAGTTGCCATACGTGGCAGTGCCAGTGGACTATTCAATCACCTTGGCCATTTCAGAGGTCGGCTGCCATCCCGCCGTCTCGTAAACAGGTCGACCGGCCGATGTGCTATGCAAGATCGCATATTGTAGTTTCCGCTGGCTGAATTCCTGATCCGCCAGATCTAAAAGCAGTTTTGCAATGCCCCGCTTTCGGTGGCTGCGCTCGACGAACATATTCAAGACATACCCCCGCCGGCCATCATCCTGATGCAGCGGATGAGGTGGCCACGACAGCTCCATCAATCCAATGCCCGCGATCGGCTTGCCGTCGTCCTCAACAATGAAACCAAAATATGTTCCGTCAACCAGACGCGGCTTCAGCCACGCCCGGAACGAGCGATCCATGGTTTCAAGCTCCGACGCTTTTCGTCTGCCATCATCACAGAACATCGAAATGCGGTGGCGACAGACAAGGTCCTGATCATTCGAGTTTATCGGACGGGTTTCAATCATCTGAGGAACAGCTCGGCAAATGGGTCCAAACGAATTTCGCGGTGCCAAGTGTATTTGGAGCATCGCACTGCTTTCAATGCAGTTTCGGGTTCATGCATAGTTTCGATTGTTCAAATGCCCATTTTTCCCTGGCGATAGTCTGGAAAATGTCATGACCGGCATGATCTCCATCACCCTGTTTGCGACTGTCACAGCTTTTGACAATTCTTCTTCAGGCCGCAGGTGCCGTGCCACGCGAAAGGCGTGGTCAAAATCAAACGATGGTTCACAAGGAAAGCGGTGAAGGAAGCAAGCAAGTTATTGGCTCGGAGATTTGTTTATCCGCCATGAGTTTTGGGCACCGACGTGCTCAATCGGCATATTGGTTGCCTTGCCGTTCTCCGTCCGTTTTTTGGATGGCACATCATGGCCATCAAGTTGAGGCACGGGCCTTGAATGCCGGTACTTTTCATCGTTGTGGGACCGGGCTTCGCTGTTTTGTGCATGCCTGCTGTCAGCCGTTAAATGGTTGTGTTCGATGCGCGCGACTCAGAGAGCGTGGACGGTCTCTGCCAGGATCTGGTTGAAAATTCTGCTTGCGAACATGGAGCGGCGATAACTGAAAATAGCGAGAGATCAACCATCACGAATTAGCCAAAGCCACGCGTTTTCAGGAAAACCAAGAATAATCTTCATTCGGGGTGACGAATGGCACCTTAGGGCACCGGGTCAGGGTGCATTAACCCGTACGGTCAAGTTCCAAAGACGGCGAAAACAGAGTTGGTGTGTCTCGCAATGTTGAAGAGGCTAGGGCGATCGTGCGCAATTTACAAAAGTCGGTGCCGCAATGGTGCAACGATGATTGAATTATGGTAAAGATTTATGCCTTGAAAGATTTTCCGTTCCAATATTATTACAATTTAGAGGAAGTGTCCGGTGAAAATTGCTTTTTCGATAGTTAATATTTTAGGTCTGTTGGCTCTGGGGGGATGTGTAACAAGTACCACTGTGGATCGTGTGGCTTACGATCATCCAACAGCAAGTCAACAACAGCTTTTTACTGATCGCGCTGATTGTGCCGCCCAGGCAAAGGGAATTCGGCAAACGGAATATGGCAGCGAAACAGGTGTCAACGATGACATTTGGGACAATTGTATTGCTGGCAAAGGCTACAGCCGTAACGATGCGACTGGCAGGCTGGAAGTGCCGAAAGATCTTAGGGTGACAACTTACTAAAGGTCCTGCATACACATGTAACGGTCCGAAGAATGGCGCGGGGTGCACGAAATGTGCACCCGAGCACCGCATGGGCAAGAATAGTCTCACTGGAACGCAAGTGCTCAAAGAGCCGGTTAGGAAATTTCGCTGCAACTCATAAGGAGCGGGCGTCTGTCTGGCTTTCTTGAATTTTTGGGATTGTTGACAAGCCCAGAAGATCTGCCGGCATCTGTCGGCCGATTTCTTTTCGGTTTGGTAGGCGCCGCATTGGGCGCAAAGTTTGCCTCTTACATGAATACGGAACTATGGGTCGATTACGCTCTTGTGGTTTTCGTAGCATTCGTTTTCTTGTCCGTTCCAGGGTCAAAGACCGCTCAATCAGTGAATTCGGATGTCAGAAATTGCCAGGATGCGGCCTAGTTGATCTTAAAGTCGACAATATCCCTGCCGCGAATTTTGCAAACGGCACTTCTGCTGGAATACGATGTCTTCGGATTATCAAGTTCAAAACTCACCTTCACCGTTTTTTCGTATCCGCCATTGACGTTGAAAGGTGAACTCTGGTTCCTGATAACGGGAAATGGCATCTGGCTTTTGGCGTAGTCGACGCAGATCCTGTTGGCCATTTCGTCACTGATCGTATCGCGTTTTTCTCTCTCCTTTTGCTGTTCTTTTTCGTAGTCGGCGGCTGCTTCCCGGGCAATTTTTGCAGTTGCCAGGCACTGCGAAAATTCCAATGTTCCCGGGACGAATCCAGATTCGATACAAAGCAACTCATCCTTGCTGGGCTGTGATCCCGAAGGAGACCCGTCCGCAACGCAACCGGTCAAAACCAGGCCGGACAGCAGACCTATGGCGCTTCTCATTTTTACCTCGCAGATGTTGTCGAGAACTCGGAAAGGTCCGAGAGCTTGAACAATAATCCATGTCAAACACTTCAACCTATTGGCGAAATCAATGGAGACTCGATGGGTATTTTTGTCAATGGTGTTCCGGTGCATTCCAAAGCCAAGATTTTGAGGAAGCTTCTCGATCGGAAGTGACTGAAAGGCATTTCCTCACTTCCGCTTGCCTGCCGGTGTCCTACAAGTTACGAACTTCGTGCTGACTGCTGCGCAAATCGGAAACTGTCGTTTGAAAAAGATTGAAATCACTTGAAACATCTTCTTCTTGTCATGCTCGGCGGAGGGCTCGGAGCCGGCGCGCGCCATCTGGTTGGCCTTTTCACGCTGAGAGTTTTTGGTGCCGGCTTTCCGGTCGGGACGCTCACCGTCAATGTGGTCGGTTCGCTTGCAATGGGGCTTTTGATCGGATGGCTGGTAAAGTCCGATTTTCAGCATGTTCAGACGGTCCGGTACTTCATTGCCACCGGCATACTCGGCGGGTTCACGACATTTTCCGCCTTTTCGCTGGACACGTCGGTGCTGTGGGAGCGGGGAGATACCTATCTTGCGATGATCTATGTACTGGCGTCCGTCCTTCTGTCGATTGGCGCGGTCTTCGCAGGATTGATGATAGCCCGCCAGGTCGTCTCTTAAGTTTCCCTTTCATTTCACCCTGATTACGCCTATACGCTCCGGAACGAATGTCCGCGCGGTGCTCGTGTCCCGTGCCCTGGTTGACAGTGGCCTTTTGCGGCCCGCAGCCTGATTTGAGAACAATATGTCCGCAGTAGAACAAAAACATGTGACCGCCGATGAAGCGGGCATGCGCCTCGACCGTTGGTTCAAGGCACATTATCCCGGTCTCGGGTTCGGACGGCTGCAGAAGCTCCTGCGTACCGGCCAGGTGCGGGTGGATGGCAAGCGCGTTGAGGCCAGCACACGGGTCGCCAAGGGCCAGATGATCCGAATTCCACCATTGGGTGTCGAGCTTCCCGCGGACGACAAGAAGAATGCCAAACCCAAGTCCACCAAACTGATTGCCGACGATCGCAAAGCCATCGAGGAGATGCTGCTGTTCGAGGACAATCAGGTCATGGTCCTTAACAAGCCTGCCGGTCTCGCTGTCCAGGGCGGGTCCGGTCTCAAGCGCCACCTGGATGGCATGCTGGATGCCTTTACGGACAGGAAGGGCAACAAGCCGCGCCTGGTTCACCGTCTCGACCGCGAGACATCAGGCATCATCCTTGTCGCGCGCACGCGTCAGGCAGCGCAGGAACTTACAAAGTCCTTCCGGCATCGCAATACCCGCAAGATCTACTGGACGATGCTCGCAGGCGTGCCCAAGCCGAAACAGGGCCGCATCTCGACGTTTCTTGCCCGCAGCGAGGCTGAAGAACGGATGCAGGTCGTGCGGCAGGGAGATGACGATGCCCAGCATGCTGTGTCCTTCTATTCCGTATTCGAGCAGTCCGCGCAAAAACTGTCATGGGTTACCATGAAGCCCGTTACCGGCCGGACGCACCAACTGAGGGCGCATGCTGCCCACATCGGTCATCCGATCATCGGCGACGACAAGTATTTCAATATCGAGAACTGGGAATTGCCGGGCGGCATTCAAAACCGCCTGCACCTGCTTGCGCGCCGTATCGTCATTCCACACCCTTCGGGTCATGGCAAGATCGACGTGTCGGCGCCGTTGCCGCCGCACATGCAGCAGACCTGGAACCTTCTCGGCTTCAACGCGAGCGACTACGATCCTGAGGCCGACGATCCCGACGAGACGGTCATCAAACGCTGACCGGTCTCCTCCGTTTAACGTTCGGATCCATGGACAACGATGTTGAACCCCTCAACGTCTGACGGCCGCTGAAAGTGGCTCGTGATCCGGTCAAACTGGTCGTCGGAAACCTGAAACTCGTGCGTTCCAGAGGCGTTGCGCACCCGAAGCCTCTGCTTGCAAATGTCGTCCGCAACATCGATCAGGTGCAATTGATGGGAGCAACCTGCCGTTTCAAACAGACGCCGCATCCAACGCCGGTATTCAAGCGTGTTTGCAGGAAAATCGAGTACCACGGAAAGACCGGCGCGCAAGAGATCCACGATATGCGGCTCCAGCGTGTTTCTCAGCGTTTCAGAGTATCTGACATAGTCGGACAGCGTCTTGAGTTGATCGGCGTAAAGGCCTGATAACCAGACATCCTCCTGCAGCAGGATCGTGTCGGGATTTTCTGCCAGCGATCGCGCCAGCGTCGATTTTCCCGAGGCAACTTTTCCGCAAATCAGATGCAGGGTCGTCTCGTTGCGCATTGGCTGGTCTCAACTGCTACAGGTGAGAAAGGCTATTCGAACCTCAATACCGGATCAAAGCCCCTGGAAGAGTGCACTCACAATCACGGACAGGATTGTGACGGCAGCAACGCCGGCAACAAGCTTCCAGGCGTCGGAGCGTTTTTGAAGGCCAGGCCAGCCCAGGGGTTTGATGACCTGAATCGCGGCAATCAGGATCAGCAGAACGGCCAGTATCTTGGTCAAGGAAAGGCTCCGGACAGGACGATGGAATACCCGCTCTAAACAATCTGCCGACGGACCGCAAGCCGTCTATGCGCCGGCGCCCTTGTTGAGAGCTGCCATGTATTTCGGCAGTTTATCCATGGATGGAACGACGATCATCTTCTTGACCTTGCCGGCTTTGAAGGCCTTCAGGAACTTGTTGTAATCCTTGAAGGCAACACAGCCATGCGACCCGTTTGACCGGCGCAACAATGGCGTGTGCGCCAGCATGCCATCGCGGCCTTTCATCGCCGCATTGTCGTGCGGCGTCATCCTGATGGCCTCAACACCGTGAAAACGCCTTTCGCGCATTCTCAGGTCATAGATATTCGGTGGAGTCGGGCCAAGATTTCGCACATGCGCATATTTCGGATTGTCCTTGCGATGCCCGATGCCGGAATGCGCTTCCAGCTTGGAACCGTCAGGCATGTGGACGATTGCGGCGCTGATGTCATAAACCGCTACGCCGCGGCCACGACCGGGAAGACCGCCCTTGAGACCGCTGAACAGCTTTCCGATACCGCCGAAAGCACCGTTGTTTTCCGTTTCCGGAGTTCCCGGTGTCGCATAGGCAAGGACTGGAGCCGGTGTTTGCCGTTTCTGACTTTCATCACCGACCGCTGCTCGAGCCGTCTCTACAGGAGGTGCCGGTTTGCTGCCTGGAACCGGATGGGAGAACGCAGCAGTGACCTCCAGTTCAGGCTCGGCAGCATTCGATGGCTCTTCAGTTTCCGCAAGCGTCTCGGCTGTGCCGGAAACGTCATCTTTGGCAATCGCGCGGGGCGACGGGAGCGAACCCGTTACCATCTCTTCTTCTTCGGCCACTGCCGTCGTACGTTCTGTTAAGCGGGATCCGGAGACGCCGGAGGCCGTTTCAATTTCATTCGGTTCCGTTCGCCTCTCGGTCAGCGAAAGTGCAAGGTTCAGCCGTGCGAGTTTTTCAGCAAGTTTCCGTTTCGCTGCGCTCTTCGCCTCTTTTTCCCTCGTGAATTGCGGGAGTGCGGAACCCAGTTGTTCGGTGGCTGATCGGATCAGTTGTTGTTCGTTTCCTGCCTGATCGTCGACGCCTTGAGAGTTGCCGACACGGGCAGTCTCGTCATTGAAAGTGACCGACGCAAAGAACTGGCTGTCGCCAGCCGCGTGTGCAGCGGAATCGCGGGAAGGTGTCCGCGGCGCATCAAACAACGTGACTGAGGCTATGAGACCACCGAGAACGATCGCCATTCCGGCAATCAGCACATGGAAAACACGATGGACACGCTTCCGGTCCGTTCGATCAGTCTGATTTGTATTCTGCTGCATTCAGGCAAAACCACCCTGTTGCCCGCAGTTGCTCAAACTGCGTTCCGAAAGTCTTTCGATCTGGCGACAAACTGCCCCAATCGACTTTGCCCACCCGCACACGAGTATCCAGCGTTATGGTAACCGGCTGGTTTACAAACGTGGTTAATCAAACCTTACGCAGGGCTGACCCCTCGAAAACCACCATAAAGAGGCGAATTTCAGGCAGTTGTTCGAATTTCGAATTGTCCCAAAGTCAGCGGCTTTGAAGCGACCGGCTGTGGATTGCCTTTTGGTCTCGTTCGTTCCCGGTGTTTGGCGGGAACGGCGCCAATCTGTCTTGTACGACCCGGTTCAGTCCGACGGCTCTTGACCCCGAGCGCAAAACCCTGCACATGCGAGCCTTCTACAGCATTTGCAAAAGGCTCATCATGTACCTGATCATTTTTGACGTCGACGGCACCCTGGTCGACAGTCAGGATACAATTTTTCATGGGCTACAGGTCGGGTTCGAGGCTGTCGGATTGCCCATGCCGGATCGCAAGACCGCCCTTTCCATCGTCGGAAGGTCGCTGGAAGAAGCGTTCGCGGATCTTGTCGGAGGTGGGCATCTGGACAAGGTGCCGGCAATGGCCGACGCCTATCGTCAGTCCAAGATCTCCAGGCGTAAACAGGGGCTCGAGGTGGATCCGCTCTATCCAGGTGCGAAGGAGGCAATCGAGCGGCTCCATGCAAGAGACGACTTTTTGCTGGGTGTCGCGACCGGCAAGGCCATGCGCGGGGTCAGGCACATGCAGGAGACCCACGACCTGAATGGAAGGTTTGTAACCATCCAGACAGCCGATACGTCGCCCTCCAAACCGCACCCGGACATGATCGAACGCGCCTTGTCCGAAACCGGTGCGGATCGCTCCAGGACGGTCATGATAGGAGACACTGGCTTTGATATCGCGATGGCCAGGACTGCAGGTGTTCATGCGGTTGGCGTGACCTGGGGGTATCATGATCATTCAAGGCTCGCCGAAGAGGGAGCGGACAAGATTATTCACGCCTTCGATCAACTGGATCAAGCGTTGAATGAGATATTGAAATATGACAAGGAAACAGCCTGATGCGTGATTTTCTTGATAAGTTACATGAAGACTTGGCCAAGGATCCGGAACAACGCGCTAGAGAACTTTCAAAGCGCGAACTGCCGAAACGTTTCTATGAAGTGGCATCCTGCGCACAAACGGAGGATGGCTATTCGATACAGTTGGACGGCCGAACCGTGAAAACGCCCGGAAAGGCGACGCTGCTTTTGCCCAATCGGGTTATTGCCGAGGCGGTCGCGGCGGAATGGGCTGTCCAGCAAAAGGAAATAAATCCCGCAACGATGCCGCTGACCAGGATGGCCAATTCCGCTCAGGACGCGGTTTCCGAGCGTTTCGAAGAGGTTGCGGATGACATCGTCGGTTTTGCCGGAAACGATGCGTTGTGCTACCGGGCTGACGACCCTCAAAGTCTCGTGGACACCCAGCGGCATCTTTGGGATCCGGTGGTTGACTGGGCCGGTGGACTACTGGGTGGGCGATTTGTGCTTATTGAAGGCATCATTCACGCAGCACAGCCGGATCACCTGCTGAGCTCTTTCAAGACCAGGATATCTGATGAAACGCCGCTTCGTCTTGCCGCGCTCCACACGGCGACCAGTCTGACAGGGTCCGCGCTGCTGGCTCTCGCCGTGAAGGAAAACCATCTTGGCGCTGACGACGCATGGACTGCAGCGCATGTCGAGGAAGACTTCAACATCGATCGGTGGGGTGAAGATGCGGAGGCTGCGCAGATCCGAGCCTACAAACGCACCGAATTCGATGCCGCGGTCCTGATCCTGCAAAAGGCCTGAGGCCGTCAGCACGGTTTCAGGACATGTAGAACGTCGTCGCCATCAGGAAAAAGATCAGGACGCCGAGAACGTCATTGGACGAAGTGATGAAAACGCCGATCGCCATCGCGGGATCAATGCCGATCTTGTCAAGAATGATGGGAACGGTCGCGCCGACCATCGCTGCGAGCGTTGTGACGCACAGGAGCGAAAGTGACGTCGCTATCGCGAGGCGGCCAGGAGCCTCCAATGGCACGATCATGGAGGCGATCAGCACAAGAGCTGCGAGTATCACACCGGCAACCGCGCCGTTGAACAAGGCCGCGAAAAATTCCTTCACAAGACGAAACAAAATGTCGCCCGACCAAAGTGCGCCGGTGGCGATGCCCTGCACGGCGACAGCGGAAGCCTGAAGTCCGGCATTTCCGGCCATCGACATGGTGACGGGAATGAATGCCGCAAGGATGGCTGCTTCGGCAAGCTGATCTTCATAAGAACCGACCACGGTTGCCGCGACACTTGCACCAACGAGACCGGCCAGCAGCCAGGGGAGGCGGCCGCGCACAATTCTGAAGACCGTGTCATCCGAACGCGCTTCGCCTGAGACACCGCTCATCAGCAGCATATCTTCATTGGCCTCGTCCGCCGCAATCCTGGTCAGTTGCTTTGGGGTAATCCTGCCGATCAGGTGACCTTCGCCACTCACGACCGGAACTGTGCGCATGTCCCGTTTGCGGGCAAGGCGCAGCACTTCCTCCTGATCCGTGTCGGTTGAAACGGCAATCACGTCCCTGTTCATCAGCTTGCCGAGCGTCTGCTCGTCCGGTGCAAGCAGTAGCTTGCCGACTTCGACGGTGCCGGTCAGCTTGCCATCAAAGTCGGTTACGTAAACCGTGAAAACCTTGCGGATCCGATCGGCTTCCTCGCGCATCTGTTCAACGGCTTCCCCGGCCGTACAATCTTCTCGCAAGGCAACGAACTTGCGCGCCATGACCCGGCCGGCAGTATCGTCGGCATAGGAAGCCCTGGTCGCGATTTCCTCGACATCCGGCAGGCGGGCGATGAGTTCGTCGGCTACATCATCGGGAAACTCGTTGAGGATTTCAGTGGCATCTTCCGGATCCAGACCGGCTAGAATGTCGCGAAACTGGTCAAGCGTGGTGGCTTCCATGAGAATCGAGCGGAATTCGGGGCGCAGTTCCGCGACGACCTTGATCGACGGATTTGCGGGCAGCCACTGGAACAGTTTGCGGGCGTGCTTCAATCTCAACCGCGTCAGCAACTGCATGACATCGATCGGATCCCATTTCTTGAGCAGTTCGACGATCTGGGTTCTCTTGCCCGCCTTGATCATTTCCCTGACGGCTTTGAGCGTATCGTCGTTTGTTTCCAGAGGTTCCTGCGACGTTTCCCTTGTCCAGGCGACGGGTTCAAGTTCGCTCGCAGTGCTGCTCATGAAGGCCTCCGGATTGATCGGTCCGCTTCTAATGCTGCTTTGTGACGGCTTGCTGACATGTGTTTCGAAGGTTCAGACGTCGAATTCGTCCAGTTCTCCAAAAGCGTCGCGCAGTTTTTCAGACCAGCCATGCGAAAGTTTCTGAAAATACGGGTCGTCCTGTTCGATACGGACCTGGCGTTCTGTTGAGAAGGTGTCCTTGTTGTAGAGCAACATGTCGATCGGCGTGCCGACGGAAAGATTTGATCTCAATGTCGAATCAAAAGACAGCAGAACGAGCTTGGCGGCTTCGCCAAGGCGCATGTCAGACCGGGTTACCCTGTCGAGGATGGGCTTGCCGTATTTATGTTCACCGATCTGCAGAAACGGCGTGTCCTCGGCCACTTCGATAAAGTTGCCCGCCGCATAGATCTGGAACATGCGCGGTTCTTCGCCCTCGATCTGTCCGCCGAGAATGAACGTCACGAAAAAACTCTCGGCACTGGTCGCCAGAGCCTCACCGTCAATTTCCTTGACCTCGCGCACCGCACTGCCGACAAGCCTGGCTACCTGGAACATGGTCTTGGCCGTCAAAAGCGTGGCACGGTCATTGTCAGCTGATGTGATATGTTCGCTGAGAAGTGAAACGACAGCCTGCGTTATCGCCAGATTACCGGCCGAAAGAAGCGTAATCACGCGCTCTCCGGGCTCTTCCCAGACATGAAGTTTCTTGTAGGTAGCTATATTGTCGACGCCGGCATTGGTGCGGGTATCCGCTGCGAACACCAGACCTCGATCCAGTTTCAATCCGACACAATACGTCATCCCAGAGCCCCTCAGACTGTTCCAATGACCTGCAACACCAATCGAAAGAAGACATTAGATAGGTCTTTGTTTGTTTCGGCTGGTCTTAGCACAGTGGGCCGGGATTAGGGTGTTGGAAAACGACATTCATTGCTGTTGTTGAAAAGCTGCCTGGGAAACGTCGACTTCAACCTGAAGATTTTCCTCCAGGCCTCCGAAACGGATGCCCCGGATGGGAGCAGCGGAACGGGAATCAAGACCGGTTGTCAGCCGAACGTACCGATCTGTCGGACAGATGGCGTTCGATACATCAAATGCAGTCCAGCCCAGCCCTTCAATCAGGACTTCCGCCCATGCATGGTGTGCTTCGGAGGCCTGTTCGTCTTCCAGAAGAAGATATCCGGATACATAACGGGCCGGAACGCCAATTGACCTGGTTGCAGCGATAAAAATGTGGGCGTGGTCCTGACAAACGCCTTCACCGGCCGCCAGTGCCGATGCCGCAGGCGCGTGCGTTTCCGTAACGCCGATCTTGTAGTCCACTTTCTCCCGGATCGCGTGCATGAGCGCGTGAAACCCCGAAATCCGGTCGTGGGTTTCTGCATGGGTGGCAAGTCTTCGGATGGCCTGGTTGGATTGGGTGAGGGGGGTCACCCTGGTGTAGAGGCGCGGTGGGACCACGGCATCGGGTTCGTGACCGAGCACACCGTCCGTATTCACCGTATCGACAATACCTGTCGCCGTAATTTCCACGTCTTCGACGGGTTCGCTGCGTGACACCATATGTACACGGTTGCCGAAAGCGTCCTTGTAGGTGGTCGCCCTTGCAATGCCGGGTGCGTCGATTTCCCATTCGACAACCTTTTGCGAAGGCCCGTCTTCCGGAGTCAGGCGCAGCTGCTGCATGGCGTTGGCGAGCGGGACGTCATAGCGGTAGCGGGTCGTGTGTCGGACTTTCAGTTGCATGCGGCACCGGAAAACAGGGTTTGTTGGTCAGGCAAAATTGTAGTCTTTCGAAAGCTGCAGCGCGAATTGGTTGTTCTTGCCGATGAAGTCGGTCAGAAAATCGTGCAGGCCATCATGGTAGATTTCGCGCATCTGTTTCTCGGATAGACCGCTGGCGATTTCCTTGGCAAGATCCAGGCTCGGCTCCCGGGAACTATAGAACTGCGCAAGTTCTTCGGCTGTATCAGCTATCCAGTTGTAGCAATGGGCCAAGGACCGCGGCATTTCCTTTCTCAAGATCAGGAACTCGGCAATGTTAAACGCCTTGAGCCTGGCATTTGGATAGGCGAACCGGTAGCTTCTGCGGCCTGAAAGAGCCCGGAGGATGGCTGACCATTGGTATCGTTCCATGGAGCCGTCATCAACAATGTCGCTGTCAGGCAGAAGCGCCCAATACTGCGTGTTCAGGATCCGGGCGGTGTTGTCGGTCCGTTCGACGAAATTGCCCATCTGCGAGAAAAAATAACCATCATCGCGCAGAATTGTGTTCAGGAGAGCTCCACGGAACAAGTGCGCACGCTGATTGACCCAGGCAAGGAAGTCCGGCAACCGTTCCTGCGTGATCGTCTGCGGATTGACCTCGATGAATTCTATCCACGTGGTGTTGATAGCTTCCCAGAGTTCAGCCGTGATGCCGGTGCGAACAGCTCGTGCATTGTTGCGGGCCAGTTCGAGACTGTTGCGCACACTTACCGGGTTCTCTTTTGAGAACATGAGGAAAACGGTCACATTCCGGATATTCAGTTCGTCGTATTTTTCACTGAAATCAGCGTCGCAGCCGGAGCAGGTGAGCGCGAAGGTCCAGTGCGTTCCGTGTTCCTGGCCCCTGTGGGACATCATTGCCCCGCGATAGGCGACTTCCAGCAACCGGGCAACGTTCTGGGCGCGCTCATGGTAGCGGGACATCCAAAACAGCGAAGAAGCGGTTCTTCCGAGCATAAACAGTCAGTCCTCGAGTACCCAGGTGTCCTTGGTGCCGCCGCCCTGGCTTGAGTTGACGACAAGTGAGCCCTTCTTGAGGGCTACGCGGGTCAGTCCACCAGGGGTGATGCGAACCTGGTCGCCAATCAGAACGAAGGGCCTTAGATCCACATGGCGCGGCGCGACACCGGATGCCACATGTGTCGGACAGGCGGAAAGCGCCAGGGTGGGCTGCGCGATGTAGTTTGAAGGCGTGGCCTCCAGAACTTTCCGGAATTCCGCAATCTCGCGTTTGGACGCCGTTGGGCCTATCAACATGCCATAGCCGCCCGAGCCGTGAACTTCCTTGACGACGATCTTCTCCAGATTGTCGAGAACGTAAGCCAGATCATCCGCTCTTGAGCAATTCCAGGTCGGGACATTCTTCAGTATCGGTTTCTGTCCCGTGTAGAACTCGATGATATCAGGAACGTAGGCGTAGATTGCCTTGTCGTCAGCAATGCCGGTTCCGGGCGCGTTGCAGATCGTGACATTGCCGGCCCGATAGGCATCGAACAGTCCGGGAACGCCCAGCATGCTGTCCGGATTGAAGGTGAGGGGGTCAAGGAAGGCGTCGTCGATGCGCCGGTAGATGACATCCACCTGTTCCGGTTCGCGGGTCGTACGCATGAAGACCTTGCCGGCATCGACGAACAGATCGCGTCCCTCGACCAGTTCCACACCCATGGAGTCGGCAAGAAAGGCGTGTTCGAAATATGCGGAATTGTAGATGCCTGGGGTCAATAATACGATCGTTTGCGCCGACTTCGACGGGTCGGGCGCGACACTCTCCAATGTCCTTCGCAACAATTCGGGATATTGCTCGACCGGTGCAACGCGGTGCGTCTGAAAGAGTTCGGGAAACAGACGCATCATGGTTTCCCGGTTTTCCATCATGTAGGAAACGCCGGATGGCGTGCGGGTGTTGTCTTCAAGAACGTAGAATTCGTTTTCGGAAACACGTACGAGATCCGTTCCGATTATGTGCGCATAGACCTTGCGTGCCGGCGTGAACCCGGCCATTTCAGGCAGAAATGCTTCGTTCTGCAGGATAAGGTCTGCCGGAATTCGGCCCGCCCTGAGGATCTCCTGACGATGATAGATGTCGTGCATGAAAGCGTTCAGGGCGCGAACGCGCTGATCGATGCCGGCCGAAAGCCTGCGCCATTCCGAAGCAGAGATGATGCGGGGTATGGGGTCGAACGGTATCAAACGTTCGGTTGCTTCCTGCGCGCCGTAGACTGCGAAGGTAATTCCGAGTCGGCGGAACACCATTTCCGCATCCCGGCTTTTTTTGGTCAGAAAATTTGCCGGTTTATCTTCGAGCCACGTGGCCAGCCTTGAATAGGGCGAGCGTGCGCCACCGGCATCGTCGAGCATTTCATTGAAGAAAGTCCGATCGTCCGCCATTGCCTCCCCTTAGCCTTGTTTGCTTGTTTCGCAATCATGGCAAAATTCCGGGAGGTGTCAAAGAACATTCTCGCGGCGCAGTTGCCCAGTGTTTAGGCAGTCATGTCACTCAGAAGACATCTAGTCTCTGTAACTGGCTGTGCCTTCGACCTTTGTGAATTGTCCCTTGCTGTCCACATGGACCTTCATTGTGTCGTCGGCACTCCAATAGGCGTAGTTGGTGAACTTGAAGATTTTCGGATAAATGGTCAGCTTGCCGCTTTTGGCGACTTCTTTCGTCTGCGTAACCGATAACATTCCGGTTTCGCTGCGCCCCGCAGGCTGGAGCTGGCTCAAGTTGATGCCGGGATGGCTGCCTTTGTTGCGGGACTGATACAAAACACCGCCGTAGACCACACAATCAATATGCAGTTTGCTGCGGCCGATACTTGGACCACCTCGCGTCGGCGCCCATCTGATGTCCGGATCGATGGAAAGCCACTCCGACACGCCGAAACCGAGGTGAATGGTTGTTCCGTCCTTGACCGGAATGTCCTTCATTTGCATGTAGACCGCACCGCCCTTGTTCTCGACCGAATACTTAGGAGAAATGTAATTCCAGCCGATTTCGTTATCGAGCAGATGCAGCTTCTGCCATTCATAAAAGATACCGGCGCCGGCGGAAACGGAAAGAGGGGTGGGGAGCAGATTGAATTGCGGTCCGGATTTAACGACACCAAGATCGTTTGTAATGTATTGAGCCAATCGCTTGCCGGATTCCTGAACGGCCCACTCGCCGGTCTTTTTGCCCGCATGCTTCATGACTTCCTTGAAAAGCTTGGCCCCGGACTTGATGCTGGCGTCCAGATCTCCAACCAATGACGCTTCCCAATCGACACCCGACGACGTGATGCCGTCCATCTCCCTTTCGGTCTTGCACCCGGTCACCAGCAGCAAGGCAAAAGCTGATCCGATTTCAGCCATGATGCCGGCTCTTTTTCCGACCACGAGCACCTGTACGGGCAACCGCTTGCTTCCCATGTTCCAGAGATCGAATTGAAAAACACTGCCACCGGCGAGTACCGAACCGGAAAATCCACCGCCCAAAAGCGCGATCCAGGTCGTGTCGGGATTATATAAAGACATTTCAAATCCTCCTGCGGGGCTGCAAAGGCCGCCCTAATTCACATGATAAAACCTCGGAAAATGAACAATTACGCTGCGTCAGACCCGATAATCCTATCCCCTTCGGCAAAACACAACGGTGTAACGAAAACCTTTGTAAATTTCCCTCAAATTCGCCGGTTTTTGAGGATTGACGTAGTCTCCCATAAGCCCATGTGCTGACTTTGCCTTGAACCTGGAACATGTTACGGCCTCTGTGAATGAGAATTGGGAGGACCGGATGAAAGAAGTTCTGGCCGAATTGGAACAGCGGCGCGACACGGCTCGACTTGGTGGTGGTCAACGCCGGATAGATTCGCAGCACTCCAAAGGCAAGCTGACGGCGCGTGAACGGATCGAGGTCCTGCTCGACGAAGGGTCCTTCGAAGAATTCGACATGTTCAAGCAGCATCGCTGTACCGAATTCGGTATGGAAGAGCAGCACATTCCTGGCGATGGCGTTGTGACAGGCTGGGGCACGGTCAATGGACGCACCGTTTATGTGTTTTCCAAGGATTTCACCGTTTTCGGTGGATCGCTGTCGGAAACGCATGCCGAAAAGATTACCAAGCTGCAGGACATGGCACTCCGCAACAGGGCGCCGATCATCGGCTTGTTCGATGCAGGCGGCGCACGCATTCAGGAAGGCGTCGCGGCGCTGGGCGGCTATGGTGAAGTGTTTCAGCGCAATGTGCTGGCGTCCGGAGTGATTCCTCAGATTTCCCTGATCATGGGGCCATGTGCCGGTGGCGATGTCTATTCGCCCGCCATGACCGATTTCATTTTCATGGTGCGTGACACGTCTTACATGTTCGTCACCGGGCCCGATGTCGTGAAGACCGTGACCAATGAAACCGTGACCGCTGAAGAACTCGGCGGAGCTTCTGTTCACACCGTGAAATCATCGATAGCTGACGGAGCTTTTGACAACGATGTCGAGGCACTCTTGGAGATGCGCCGGCTGATCGATTTCCTGCCGATGAACAATCAGGCAGATCTGCCGGAATTGACACATTTCGATGACCCGGATCGCATCGACACGAGCCTGGATACACTTATCCCTGACAATCCGAACAAGCCGTATGACATGCGCGAACTTGTCCTGAAGACTGTCGATGAAGGGGACTTCTTCGAGATCCAGAAGAATTTTGCCGGCAATATCATTACCGGGTTCGGGCGCATGGAAGGCCGGTCGGTCGGGATCATCGCAAACCAGCCGATGGTGCTTGCAGGTGTGCTGGATTCCGACGCCAGCCGGAAAGCCGCACGTTTCGTACGTTTTTGCGACTGTTTCAACATACCGATCGTGACTTTTGTCGACGTTCCCGGATTCCTCCCTGGAACCGCACAGGAATATGGCGGTCTGATCAAACACGGCGCCAAGTTGTTGTTTGCTTACGCCGAGGCGACGGTGCCGAAAATTACGGTGATCACCCGAAAGGCCTACGGCGGTGCTTACGACGTGATGAGCTCAAAGCATATTCGCGGCGATCTGAACTATGCCTGGCCAAGTGCGGAAATTGCGGTGATGGGAGCCAAGGGCGCGGTTGAAATTCTCTATCGTTCCGAATTGGGTGACACAGACAGGATTGCTCAACGGACGAAGGACTACGAAGACCGTTTCGCAAATCCGTTCGTGGCAGCAGAGCGCGGCTATATCGACGATGTCATCCGACCGCATTCAACGCGGAGGCGTGTTGCCAAAGGGCTGGCCTTGCTGCGGTCAAAACAAGACGAGATGCCGTGGAAAAAGCACGACAATATTCCGCTCTGAACACAGGGCCTTGATTTCCAGGACAGTGACTAACGAGTGCGGGCCGGTTCAACCGGCCCGTATCGCATCAGTTCCAGCGATTGAAGCCACCTCGCGGGAAAAGCGGTTCCTTGCATTCGTAGGCGACCGGACATTTGCGATGGTCGCGTGTCGGGCCATACTGAACGAAAAGTTCCTGATTGAAGTCGCAGTAACTTCTGTTCGAGACAAACATCGAATAGGTGTGCTGACCGGTTGTAAAAACCACGGCGCCATGCTGTCTCACCATATTCTGTGCCTGCTGGCAGGACATCTGGCGCAGGTCCGGCCTGGCTTCGGCGGCGGTTGCCATAAAGATGCTTCCGAGCATTAGAGCAACGGTCGCTAAACGGTACTTTTTCATCTCTGCCTCCGTTGGTGTCTGGCTTTGAAAAGACAAGCCCAACCCCATTTCGGGTTTCAGACTTCACCCTGTCATAAAACTAGTCACGCCCGTTCAGGGGCGCTCTACACTTTCAAGTGTGCTTTAGGCATTGTGTAAGTAGTGTGATCGGCACCACATAAAGTGCCATTTAACCGACTGATGCACCAGCGTAAGTTTCCTCACGAACCGCATGAATGCCGATGTCGGCCACTACCTGGCTCGCGCCTGGCGCACGCGGGGTAAATCCTGAAGGTCGTCGGCATGTGCGTCGCAGCGGCACTGGTTCTTTCCCGCACCTATCCCAGCCATCCGTATTACCACCTCTCGCCCTTTGGATAAGTTGCGCTGGTTTGGTGTGCGGCCTACAAACGAGAAAATGATCCAGTTGGGTGGAAATACATGTTTTCGAAAATTCTTGTTGCCAACCGGGGCGAGATCGCTTGCCGGGTCATGAAAACGGCGCGGCGCATGGGGATCAGCACTGTCGCGGTCTACTCGGACGCGGATCGGGATGCGCTTCATGTCGAATTGGCAGATGAGGCCGTCCATATTGGCCCGGCGACGGCAGCGGAGTCCTACCTGGTCGCCGAAAAAATCATCGAGGCCTGCAAGCAGACCGGCGCCGAGGCCGTGCATCCCGGTTACGGCTTCTTGTCGGAACGTTCGAGCTTTCCCGGCGCTCTGGCGAAAGAAGGCATTGTCTGGATTGGCCCCAATACCAGGGCGATCGAGGCGATGGGCGACAAGATCGAGTCAAAGAAATTCGCCAACGACGCAAATGTGAGCACGGTTCCCGGGCATCTGGGTGTCATCGAGACACCCGAGCAGGCCGTCGAAATCGCAAAGGACATCGGTTTTCCGGTCATGATCAAGGCATCGGCCGGCGGTGGCGGCAAGGGCATGAGAATTGCCTGGAACGCCGACGAAGTAAGGGACGGTTACGCCAGATCGAAATCGGAAGCTGCGTCTTCCTTCGGCGACGACCGGGTCTTTATCGAGAAGTTCATTGAAAACCCGCGGCACATTGAAATCCAGGTTCTGGGCGACAAGCACGGCAACGCGATTTACCTTGGTGAACGTGAGTGTTCCATTCAGCGGCGGAACCAGAAAGTGATAGAGGAAGCTCCATCACCGCTTCTGGACGAGGAAACCCGCCGAAAGATGGGCGAGCAGGCCGTGGCTCTTGCCAAGGCCGTCGACTATGACAGTGCCGGAACTGTCGAATTTGTTGCAGGACAGGACAAAAGCTTTTTCTTCCTGGAAATGAACACGCGCCTGCAGGTAGAGCATCCGGTTACCGAACTGATTACCGGTGTCGATCTCGTGGAGCAGATGATCCGTGTCGCGGCCGGTGAAAAACTCGCCCTGACCCAGGATGAGGTGCAATTGAACGGCTGGTCGGTTGAAAGCCGCATCTATGCGGAAGATCCTTACCGCAATTTCCTTCCCTCCATAGGGCGTCTTGTCCGGTACCAGCCGCCTGAAGAAGTCGCCGGCGAGGATGTGACGATCCGCAACGATACGGGTGTCGTCGAGGGGTCGGAAATTTCCATGTTCTACGATCCGATGATCGCCAAGCTGATCACGCATGCTCCGACCCGGGATGAAGCGATCGATGCGATGAGTTCCGCGCTTGATGCTTTCTATGTCGATGGCATCCAGCACAATGTCCCGTTCCTGACCGCCTTGATGAACCATCCACGCTGGCGCTCGGGCGACCTTGCAACGAGTTTCATCGCCGATGAATATCCGGACGGGTTCTTGCCGGCAGTTCCGGACGATCCCGCGTATTCGGTGCTTGCCGCGGTCGCCTTGTCTATGGGTGCTCTGGAACGAGAACGGCTCGACCATCTTCCCGGACGGCTCCGGCCGCATTCAGGGGATGTTCGAGAGGATTGGGTCGTCAAACTGGACAAGACCTACGTGCCCATCCGGCTCGCCGCCGGGTTCCCGGGCACACCGGTCGAACTGGATGTTGCCATCGGTGACGGTCCGATCATGAATGTCAAATCTGACTGGTGTCCCGGTGATGTTCTCTGGTCCGGGAAAGTCGGCTCCAGGGATGTGACAGTGCAGGTGCGGCCGGTCACCGGCGGATACCGCCTCGATTGGCAGGGTTATTCCGTTGTCGCGAGTGTGATGACGCCGCGTGTTGCAGAGCTTGACGGGTTGATGCCGGAGAAATTGCCACCGGACACATCCAGGATGCTGCTCTGTCCGATGCCAGGGCTCGTTGTATCTATCGCGGTGGAAGAAGGCCAGGAAGTCAAGGCGGGCGAACAGCTGGCGGTCGTCGAGGCAATGAAGATGGAAAACGTGCTCCGTGCTGAGCGCGACTGTGTGATTTCTGCCATCAAGGCGACGCCGGGAGACAGTCTCGCCGTTGACGCCGTCATCATGGAATTTTCCTGACGCGAAAGATTGACAGGGTCTTCTTTCCGGTTCTAATGCAGCGGCCCGCGACACTTCTGTCCGGGCCGATTCCATCGGTAGTCATCGAGGATCCATGCCTTACAAGACCCTGTTGTTCGATCTTGATGGTACACTCACAGATCCATTTGACGGCATTACACGGTCCATCCAGTACGCACTGGAAAAGATGGACGCGCCTGTGCCCGAGGCAAAGGATCTTCACTGGTGTATTGGCCCTCCGCTCTGGGAGAGTTTCGAGGTTTTGCTGAACACGGGTGATCGCTCGGTGCAGGATAGAGCGGTTGCTTACTACCGGGAGCGGTATACGGTTTCGGGGCTTTACGAAAACACGCTTATCGACGGGATTACCAACCTGCTCGAGGCGTTGCGAAAGGCCGGTCTTGATCTCCACGTGTGTACCTCGAAGCCGCATGCCTATGCGGGAAAAATTGTCGAACATTTCGACATGATGCCGCATTTCGGCAAGGTCTACGGTTCCGAATTGAGCGGACACCGGTCCGCCAAGGCAGACCTTATCGCCCATATTCTGGAAGAAGAGAGATTGTCTGCCGCGCAAACGTTGATGATCGGTGATCGAAAGCATGACCTTATCGGGGCAAATGCGAACGGCGTTGCCGGTATCGGTGTTCTCTGGGGCTATGGAAGTCGTGAGGAACTGGAAGGGGAAGGGCCGGTTCTGGTCGCGGCAAAGCCCTCCGAAATCCTGCAACTCGTGCAGAAAGCGGCTTGATTCCAGACGTTCCATCCGGAAAGTGCAAGATTTTGTCTGTTGCCAATTCTCCTCATGTTGCAGGCAATTGGACATTGCAGACCATGTCCGGCTTTTCGCAACACTCTGATCATTGTAGAAGAGCAGGGACAAACAACTCGAATTTTTGAGCATTCAAGATGTAATCCGCTCGCGCACTTTGCCGAAAACAAGTCGATCCGAAAGATAGGGATTGACGATTTTGCAATACCGGACGTCAGACCAGACAAGTTGTTTAACGCCTGTTAATACGGCGATTGATGGCGCTTGACCTATTGGGTTGATTTCGTCCGGACAAGATCGAGCGATATCATGGAACTTGTGAAATACCCGCGCACGCGGCACTTGGAGGGGTCGCGTCTTCAGCAGGGTGACATTGGCGAAGACAAGCCTGTCACAGAACTGGCGGGCATACCCGTTGTTGTCGAAGAAAAGATCGACGGTGCCAACTGTGCTGTTTCCTTCAGTGCAAATGGAGAACTGCGCCTTCAAAGTCGCGGCCACTACCTGACCGGCGGTCATCGCGAACGCCATTTCAACCTCCTCAAAACATGGGCATCCATTCACGCGTCGGCATTCTGCGAAGTGCTTGGAACGCGGTACATCATGTTTGGTGAGTGGCTCTATGCCAAACATACGAGCTTCTACGATCGGCTGCCGCACTACTTTCTCGAGTTTGATGTCTACGACCGGGAAGAAGCCCGTTTTCTCAGTACCACTGGTCGAAGAAACCTGCTCGGAGGGCTTCCCGTCATGCCGGTGCCAGTTGTTCATGACGGACAACTGACCTCTGTCGCGCAAGTGGAGAAACTGATGAAGCCGTCTCTCTACAAGTCGGCGGAATGGCAGGACGCCTTGAAGCGGGCGGCGGAAGCCTCGAAAAACCGGCTTGATATGGTCGACCAGCAAACGGAAGACAGCGATCTCGCGGAAGGTCTCTACATCAAGACGGAAGATGAGAGATTTGTTCTGGACAGGTTCAAATTTGTCAGGGGAGGGTTCATCCAAACTCTCTCAGATTCCGACAGTCACTGGCAGTCGCGACCGATCCTGCCCAATCAACTTGCCGATGGCATTGATATCTTTGCGGCGGTTCTGGGCGTGAAAGGAGCGTATGATGAGCACGAGTAAGCCTGCTCGGACCTCCTATGGGGCCCTCCTTGAACTTGTACCGACCGCGCCGGTATGGAAGGTGGACTGGCAGCGGATTTGGCCGCTCTGGCAACATCTCGGTGCCCTGGACAGTTGTCCCCAGGACCCGCACTATCACGGCGAAGGCGATGTCGGAACCCATACACGTATGGTCGTGGAGGCCCTGGTGTCGCTGCAGCGTTGGCGGGACCTTTCAACCAGGCAACGCTCCTGCGTTTTCTGGGCTGCGGTTCTCCACGACATCGGCAAACCGGCGACCACGAGCTTTGAGGGAAATGGTCGCATTTCGTCGCGGGGGCATTCGAGGCTCGGTGCGCGAATCGCAAGGCATCTGTTGTGGGAAGCCGGAGCCCCGTTCGATTGGCGGGAGCAAGTCTGCGGATTGATTGTCTGCCATCAGATTCCATTCTGGCTTATCGAACGGGAAGACTGCCAAAGGCAGGCCATCAAGACCTCCTGGAAATGCCAGGCTGACCTTGTTTGTCTTCATGCCGAAGCCGACGCAATGGGTCGCATTTGTGCAGATCAGCGGTCCATTCTGGACAACGTTGCCCTGGCCGAACAGCTGTTTGAGGAAAACGGCAGTCTCCGCGAACCGTTTGCCTTCGCCAATGACGAGAGCCGTGTTGCTTTTTTTGAAAAACAGGATCGGGATCCTTTTTTCGAAGCCTACGAAAGCTTCAATTGCAATGTCACCCTCATGTCGGGACTGCCCGGTGCGGGGAAAGACACCTGGATCCGGTCAAATCGACCTGACCTGCCTGTTGTCAGCCTCGATACGGTTCGAGAAAGCATGGGCGGGCGGGCGACCGGCAACCAGGGAAGGGTGATACAGGCCGCCTACGAACTGGCGCGCTCTTATCTGCGAAAGGGACAGGACTTCGTCTGGAATGCCACCAACATCTCCGAACAACTCAGGGGCAAACCCATCCGTTTGTTCAGAGAATACGGCGCTCGCGTCGAAATCGTCTACGTGGAGCCATCATTGGCCGTGCTTTACGATCAGAACCTGAACAGGTCTGCGGCCATACCGGATACCGCATTGACCAATCTTGTGCAGAAACTTGAACCACCGGGTGAGACAGAAGCGCATGAGGTAATTCGGAATGTCGAGCACTTCGACATGATGTCGTAGATCGGGAAAGCCCGGCTCTCGGAGTTGAGTGGCCACAGGTTTGACCGGGCAGACCTGTGGCACATACTCCGGCGGCAAAGTGTTGTCTGCTGCAGACATGGCGAAGATCGGTGATCGGACACATGACCCTATCGGCGCAAATGAGAACGGCGTTGCCGGTATCGGTGTTCTCTCTGGCGATGGAAGTCGAACAGAATTCGAAGCCGAGAATCCGGTTCTGATTGCCAAGAACCCTACCGATATTTCAGCGATACTGAAAAAGTAGCCCGACTGGCATTGTCACTCATGCTTTTCCCGGATAGATAAGCCGTAAGAGAACAGTTCTCGGGGCGGGGTGAAAGTCCCCACCGGCGGTATCAGGGAAACCTGGAGCCCGCGAGCGCCTTGGCAGGTTCAGCGAATGCCGAGGGTCAGCAGATCCGGTGAGATGCCGGGGCCGACGGTTATAGTCCGGATGATAGAGAACTTGGTTACGGTCCGACTTTCGGATCCGCTGACACGTGTCTTTTGAGACTGTTCTGGACGAACAACTGGAACGAGATGGACAATGTCGGCACAATACAATTTTTCCTCCAGGAAACCGCTGTTCGCAGCATTGGCAATGGTCGGGGCGGGCGCGTCCTTCGCACTTGTCAACGGTGCCCTTCAGGCATCGACGATGCAACTCGGGGTGTCATCGACTTCCGCAGCTTTCTGGCAATATGCAATCGGCCTGGCCGTGGCGTTGCCCTGGGTTTTGCGTCGCGGTGTTTCCGCCTTGAAAACACAACAAATCGGCTGGCATCTGTTCCGCGGTTTTCTCGCGGTGATCGGAATCCAGTTGTGGGTCGCCGGCCTTGCACGCGTTGAGATCTGGCAGGCCATTGCACTCGTCATGACATCCCCTTTCTTCGTCATCATTGGCGCGAAACTGTTCTTTCAAGAGCGCGTTGGACCGGTTCGCTGGCTTGCAACAATCGCCGGCTTCGGTGGAGGAATGGTAATTCTCGAACCGTGGACCGAAACATTCAACTGGGGCGCGTTGCTACCGCTCGGAGCTGCAGCGTTTTGGGCCGGAACATCTCTCGTGACAAAGAAACTTACGGCAAGTGAGAACGCGGATTCGATAACGGTCTATCTGCTTCTTCTTTTAACACCGGTAAACGCGCTCCTGGCATTGGGCGAAGGAGGCCTTGTGCCACCGGGAGCAGCGCTGTGGCTGTTGGTCGGCGCCGGTATCCTGACGGTTCTGGCAAACTACCTTTTGACACTGGCCTATCAGAGTGCGGACGCAGCGTTTGTACAGCCTTTCGATCATCTGAAGTTGCCGTTGAATATCGCTGTCGGTTTCCTTGCGTTCGGTTTTGCTCCCACGGGTACCTTTTGGCCGGGAGCGCTTGTGATCGTCGGCGCGTCGCTGCTGGTCATGCTGGACGAAAAAAAGCGAACGAGCTCCGAGATTGCTGCACATGGCAAGCCTTGACCAATTGCTATTGAACAAGTGGCATTTCCGACCCAGGCGAGCTTGATTTAAGATCTCCGCTTCCATTGGAAAGGGTTACAATGTCTGACTTGTTGACCATTCATGTGCTGATCGAAGGCCGGGTTCAAGGTGTCGGATATCGGGCCTGGTGTGCCGACGAGGCCATTGCCCGGGATCTGTCCGGCTGGGTGCGCAACTTGAAATCGGGAGCGGTGGAGGCGGTGTTTTCCGGTAACAAGGAGACTGTCTCGGACATGCTCGATGCGGTGTGGCACGGCCCGAGATTTGCCAGGGTAAGGACTGTGAACGAACTCGACGTTGTTGAGCCGTCAAACGGATCATTCGAGATCAGGGATACTGCGTAAGGGCCTGTGATTCCACCAAGTTGTGTATCAATTGGGAGATTTGGCATTGAATTGTCATTGAATTATCGCAATGATCTGATTTCTCGTGTGCAACAATCAGATCGGCGCTTTTGTTCTTTGCTGCCTAACTAGGGAGACTTCTCGTGAAGATTGCGATTCTCGGTGGTGACGGTTTCGTCGGATGGCCTACATCCCTGCATCTGTCCGACCAGGGCGACGAAGTTCATGTCATCGACAATCTGAGCCGCCGCTGGATCGATGCCGAGCTGGGTGTACAGTCACTCACGCCGATGGACTCCATCCAGGAGCGCACGCGCATCTGGAAGCAGGAGACCGGAAGGACAATCCATTTCCATCTGATCGACATTGCGGAAGATTATGAGGTCTTCAAGGGCTGGCTGGACGACAATCGCCCGGACGCAATAATTCATTTTGCCGAGCAGCGTGCTGCGCCCTATTCGATGAAATCGGACCAGCACAAGAACTACACCGTCAACAACAACGTCAATGCGACGCATCATCTGCTGAATGCGATGGTCGAGCTTGAACTTGACGCGCATCTGGTTCACCTCGGAACCATGGGTGTTTACGGCTATTCGAGTGTCGGTGCTGCCATTCCGGAAGGTTATCTGGATGTGGAAGTTGAGACGCTTTCGGGCGAGAAGGCCGCTCAGGAGATCCTATATCCGGCCAATCCCGGGTCGATCTATCACATGACCAAGTGCCTCGATCAGCTTCTCTTCCAGTTCTATGCGAAAAATGACGGTCTCAGGATTACCGATCTGCACCAGGGAATCGTCTGGGGCACGCATACCGAACAGACACGGCGCCACAAACAGCTGATCAACCGGTTCGATTATGATGGCGACTATGGCACGGTGCTCAACCGGTTCCTGATCCAGGCAGCGATCGGTTATCCCCTGACCGTACATGGTACCGGAGGCCAGACCAGGGCCTTTATTCATATTCAGGATTCAGTACGCTGTATCGAACTTGCGCTGCAGAATTCACCTCAGCGCGGTGACCGTGTGAAAGTGTTCAACCAGATGACGGAAACACACCGCGTCAGGGATCTCGCGGAGCTGATTTCCCGTCTGACGGATGCAAAGGTCGCTTACTTGCCCAATCCGCGCAAAGAGGCAGCTGAAAACGATCTTGTGGTCAAAAACGGACAGTTTCTTCAGCTGGGCCTTGATCCGATCCGGCTCGAAGACGGCCTGCTTGAGGAAGTTGTCGATGTGGCCAAGGCCTTCGCCTACCGCGTCGATCGCAGCCGGGTGCCAGCGGTTTCTGCCTGGACACGGGAAATCGCCTCCGAAATCGAGCTTGATCCGGAGCATCCGCGTCTGAAATCAGTTTCCTGAAGGCAGGCAGATGGCAAACGGACCTCAGTTCGATCGCCCGGCCGGTGCTCGCAATGCCTATGTGAGCCTCGTAACAAATCGGGACTACGTGCTCGGGGCAACGGCTCTCTTGAGGTCGCTCCGCCGGACGAATACCGAAGCCGACCTGGTCGTGCTTTACACGCCGGGCGTCGATGATGAAGATCTTGTCGCGCTGAAGTCCTTCGAACCACGCCTGGGACGCTGCGATCGGCTGCCGACCTCCGGTGATTTCAACGAAAGGCACGAGAAAGGCCGCCTGCACAGGGCTGCGCCTTTCACGAAAGGTGGCAAGCCGGTCTTTCATACGCCGCTCGACAACTTCGTAAAACTCCGCCTGTGGCAGCTTGCGGAATATGATCGCGTGGTCTTCATCGATGCCGACGCGCTGGTCCTGCAGAATTGCGACAGGCTGTTCGACTATCCCGAATTCAGCGCAGCTCCCAATGTTTATGAAGGACTTGCCGATTTTCACCGTCTCAACAGCGGTGTTTTCACCGCGCGGCCAAGCCTGGAAACTTATGAAAACATGCTGACGGCACTGGACCGGCCGGACGCATTCTGGAGGCGGACCGACCAGACTTTTCTGGAAAATCACTTTCCCGATTGGCACGGGCTGCCGGTTTTCTACAACATGCTGCAATATGTCTGGTTTAATCTGCCCGATCTCTGGAGCTGGAAGGAGATCCATATTCTCCACTACCAGTATGAAAAGCCGTGGCAGGCAGCGCACGACAAGGCCGAACGGCTTCGGCCGCTGATCGAACTCTGGCAGTCTTTTGCGACGGGAGACGGCATGCCGGCGGATACAACCCGGTTGCCCGGTCCCGCGGATTGGGCCGAGCAACAGGCGTCCTGAGATGCATGTTCTGATCACCGGTGCAAGCGGAACGGTCGGGCGTTTTGTTGCCAGCCACATGCTTGGAAAAGGACACCGTGTCACGGCCCTTGGCCGGGCTCCGATCAAGGAATTGCCGGTCGCCTATTCTCCCTATGATCTTTCAGACCCCGCACCTGTGCTGCCCGCTGCAGACGTGGTCGTCCACTGTGCCCTAAGGCATGAGCCGGGCAAGTTCCGCGGCGGGGAAGGGCAGGATCCGGAACGGTTCCGGCATCTGAATGTCGAGGGAACAAAGGCACTTTTCTCGGCAGCAAGAGAGGCCGGCTGCCGAAAGGCTGTTTTTCTTTCCAGCAGGGCTGTCTACGGTGATCATCGGGCTGGCGAGGTGTTGCTGGAAACCGACGATCCGTCGCCGGACACGCTTTATGGCAAGGTCAAGCTGGCCGGCGAAAAATTGCTGGCGGATTGTTGCGACGGCGGATTTTACGGAACCGTGCTCCGAGCGACCGGCATCTATGGGCTTGCCCCCGGCGCATCATCTCACAAATGGTCCGGCCTGTTCGATGACTTTCTGTCCGGCAGTCCGGTCGATCCCAGATGCGGAACAGAAGTCCATGGCGACGACCTTGCCTCGGCGGTTGCTTTGACGACTACCTGTTCCCCGGAGACAAAAAACTTTGAAGTGTTCAACGTTTCCGATCTTGTGCTTGATCGACACACGCTGCTGAAAATGCTGCGGGCTACCTGCGGCCAGGGAGGCGAACTGCCGCCAAAGTCTGCGGCCTTGCCGGGAACCATGGACACGGAGAAACTGCACGCGCTCGGATGGAAGCCCGGCGGTGTGTCCAGGTTGAGTTCGTTCCTGGAAACCTGCTGTTGCAGGACCGAGGTCTAGTCGGTATCAGCGGAAACGACCGGCCCAAAAACCTTTTCGAACTCGGCGCGCAGGATCATGTCGTTTTCTGCCATGCTCACGGGAATGCCGAGATCGACCAGGCTGGTAACACCGTGATCGGTCACTCCGCAGGGCACGATGCCGGAGAAATGCTCGAGTTCGGGTTCGACATTGAAGCTGATCCCGTGAAAGGTGACCCACCTGCGAAGCCGGATCCCGATTGCCGCGATCTTGTCTTCCGTTACTGCACCCTTTTCGGGACGCTGTACCCAGACACCGACCCTGTCTTCCCTGCGCTCGCCACGGATGTGATAGTGCCAGAGGGAGCTGATGAGCCAGCTCTCTACGGCGGCAACAAAGGCCCGGACGTCCTGTTTGCGCCGTTTCAGGTCCAGCATCAGGTAGGCTACACGTTGACCCGGCCCATGATAGGTATGCTGGCCACCGCGCTTGGTCTTGTAGACGGGAAAGCGGTCTGGCGCGACGAGATCAGTGTCTTCCGCCCTGGTTCCGGCGGTGTAAAGCGGGGGGTGTTCCAGCAGCCAGACCTGTTCGCGCGCTTTTCCGGAAATGATTCTCTCGACCCGATCATCCATTTCTGCAAGCGCGGTTTCATAGTCGACAAGCTCGTCCGAAATTCTCCACTCAACCGGGTCAGACCCGGATTTCGGCAGAAAACTGAGGGAAATCTCGTCTCTATCGGCTGGTGACATGTGGATGACACTTCTTTGTTTTTTGAGCTGGCTTGCCGGGCCGTGATATGGTGGGGCGCTGGCGGGTTCCGCCCTATTTAAGGATCTTGGTGTCTTATGACCACCTTTGACGAAATCAAAGTCGACATTTCCGTGGTGCTTGGCGAATCCGAAATGCCGGTTCATCAGCTTCTGCGCATGGGCCGTGGTGCTGTAATCGATCTGGACGTGTCGGAGGACGACGACGTCATGATCTACGCCAACAACACGCTGGTGGCGCGTGGGCAGGTCGTGCTGCTTGGCGAGCGGATAGGAATCTCGATCACCGAGGTTTTGATGCGTCCGCCGGAAATCAGACCGATGCGGATCGACGGTCCGCTGTAACCCCGGCGTGAAGAAAATTCGTGCGCCTGTGAATTATTGCGACATCGGCTCTTGCGCGCCCAAATTCCTTTTGCTACACGGGGCGCCTCGACGCTGACAGCTTCGGGAAACAATCGAATATGCGGTCGTGGCGGAATTGGTAGACGCGCAGCGTTGAGGTCGCTGTGGGGTAAAACCCGTGGAAGTTCGAGTCTTCTCGACCGCACCATTCATTTGATTGGGACATGTCTCAAGAGGCCGCTTTCGAGCGGCCTTTTTGATTCAGTGCAACGCTTGGGAAGTCGATTGACGCATTTTGCCTATCGGAGAGACGGTTTCTCTGCCGGGTGATCGCCTATTCCGGCTGCAGGCTCTCAGAAGCCTTGTCGCGTACGGCTCAGAGCTTCCAGGTGCAAACGGGCGTGGTGTCGATCCGCGCGCTGAAAAAGCGGAACAAGATCGTCTTCCGGGAAATCCCGTTGCCGCAGTCCCTGGTCGAGGATCTCGGAAAGGTGTTCGCGGCCGAGTTCGCCGGCGACCAAGCCGCGCCGCTCTGGTCGGTGTCCCGGTCGACAGCCTGGCGGCATCTGAAACACGTCATGGCGGTTGCCGGTATCACCGGACCGCAGGTCAATCCGAAGGGGCTGCGGCATGCCTACGGCATCCACGCGATCGCCTCGAGCGTGCCGCTGCACATGCTGCAACGCTGGCTTGGTCATGCTGACATGAAGACGACGGCGATTTATGCGCAGGCCGTCGGGCCGGAAGAGCGGCAGATCGCAGCAAGGATGTGGTAATGCCTAAGTTGCTTGGCTGACGAGATAGAAGTAGCCAACAGCTCCGACGACGATCAACACCAACACAACCACGACAATCCAGAAAAGCATAGGTGTTTCCTTTCGAAGGCGAGGAGCCTTGGACCATCATGTCCATCGGATTGCGCCACTGGGCGCATCGACTCTGAACAATGACGATTGGTACAACCTCAGTATAAAGGAAATTTCTCAAGATAAAGACCGGTTACGTCAGCCTCTTCTAGCTTTTTCTTCAAAGAATTAGAGATGAACCGCCCAGGGTCCACATGTTTGTCAATCCATACATTATGCGTTCCAATCGTTTTTTTGAAAAAGCAAATTCACCAATTCCAGGTAGCCATACGCGTCCATCAAAATCTGAAGTCGTACGTTCCCTATCCATGGAGTCTATTCGCGTACAAATATTGAAAAAAAACATCTGATTCGCTAACGAACCGCCTTCAAGGTATATTTGTATTTGAAAGAACTGATGCACGTATTCATCAATATCCTCAACAATATATTTAACTTTCTCGGAAACTAATAATATATTCCTGTGAAATAAGATATCTGGAGGCAATTTTTCTGTGCTTCTCCATTCCATTTTTGTGGGGACATACTTTGATTTGACAGCGCGGCCAGCATAAGTTCTACCTGGTTCAAAGAGTGGATTTAGGCCAACATCAAGAGTTGTATCCAAATATTCTATCATCGATGTATCACCATCGAGATAGCGTCGTTCAACAAACGGACGTCCCATTCCTTTAGCGTTGAAACTCCAGACAAAATCACTGCTCATCGTGCTTTCCTGATGCTATGCAAATTTCGATATGCTTGTTTGCTCTAGCACGTTTGGAGTGAATTCCTGAACTCGCTCTGTTGGGTGCTGTGGAACGTCCGTCAATTTCCGAAGCCCTGTATGCTCGCCCCGAGATCAGTGCGCATCTTCGCCACAAGCGGCCGAGTTCGCCGGCGACCAGGCCGCGCCGCTCTGGTCGGTGTCCCGGTCAACTACATGGCGGCATCTGAAACACGTCATGGCCGTTGCCGGCATCACCGGACAACAGGCCAATCCGAAGGGGCTGCGGCACGCCTATGGCATCCACGCAATCGCCTCGAGCGTGCCGCTGCACATGCTGCAACGCTGGCTTGGTCATGCGGACATGAAAACAACCGCGATCTATGCTCAGGCCGTCGGGCCGGAAGAACGGCAGATTGCGGCGCGGATGTGGTGAAGAGCGTTACACAACCAGTGTCCTCTTTCAGAGTGACACGCGAAACTGATGCATGTTGAACTACTGGAGCCATGCGGGACAAAATGTAAGCTCGTCTTGCATGGTCGAACGGGCGCAACAGCACTCAATAAAAACGGTTAATTTGCTCAGTGTCACGTTCCACTGGAATTGAGTTCGCTTTAAAGTGGTGCGGCACCGCGGCGACCAAAATTAAAGATATTGCGGCCAAATTCCTGGACATTATCTTTGGAGATAATTTTGTGATTTACATCAAAGTTCTTAAGAAGATAGTCGAATACATTTATAGTGAAATTTATGTTATCGGTACACATCCACTCAGTATTTCCGACTTGACCAAATGGCCCGGAAAGCAAAATTTTCTGCAAGTCTTTACCAAGGTCTTTCGTGAAAGTGAAAGTTTGACCACCTTGGGCGCCAACGGTGATCTGCTGGCCGACTATGTTCTCGTTAAATTGAAATTTCAGAAACCTGAATGTCGGGTTATGCGTTCTATACCCGGACCTGACAGCATCTAGGTCGCCGTCTTTGGTGATGCCAAATTTGCAAAATATGATCATCTTTTTTGCGTTGTGATCCGACAGTATGCACTTGCCGTTATCTCCGAAATCCGGCGTCACCACGAAGTAGCAAAACATTGACCGACCTTTGGTTAAACCTGGTTGCGATACAATTGACGTGGAACTGACCCGTTAGTCGATTGTCAGGTTGCAAGTTATGGTGCGGAATGGATAAAGACAACCATTGCGTTTATATCCTTTGCTCGCATTACCGAACCGAAGGCTTTTTTCGAAGGAGTCGCGGCATGCCTATGGTATCCACGCCATCGCCTCGAGCGTGCCGCTGCACATGCTGCAACGCTGGCTTGGTCATGCTGACATGAAGACAACGGCGATCTATGCTCAGGCGGTGGGCCGGAAGAACGGCAGATCGCGGCAAGGATGTGGTAGGTAGCGCTAATTCTTAGGCTATTCACACCTGAAAGAAGCTGTTGGCAGCGCCCAGCCGGCCGAAGGAATCGTCGCTGAATACACAGCGTCCTTATTGTGCTTTTGGCATTCTTCTTGCGCCAAGCTTGCCATTTTCGCTACGTCGTGCGCTGCTGGATCGTATTGTATGAGCACGTTTGAAGGGTTTGAGGAAACAACGGACTGGCAACCAGCAAGGCCAAAAGTCACAAGAAATCCAATTGCAAAAAGTTTGTAAGTCATTGTTGCCCCAGCACGAATCATTATTTGTTGGGTGTAACCATATCCGGGCCAGAGAGCTCGCGCAACCTAGGTTGCACTTCTTTGAAATCTCAACTTCTGTACTCAATTGGCGCAAACCCTGCTGCGTCATAGACATGACCAGTGCTGCTTTCAATTGTGTGTCCACTTGTCTCTAATGGCCGCACTAACAGGGAGGCTCTCCAGTCATGTGCGGTCGTTACACTCTTGCCAAACCGTGGCGTGAAATTCATGCGCTTTACCGATTGAACGACAAGGACGCGGAGCGCAACACCGCGGCTCGCTACAACATTGCGCCGACACAGGATGTGCCGTTCGTGCATCTCGACAAAGAAGGATCTCAAGTCGTTTCCGAAGGGCGTTGGTGGCTCGTGCCACATTGGGCAAAAGAACTTCAGAGCAAGTACCCAATGTTCAATGCAAGGTCGGAAGACGCTGAGAAGAAACCGTCCTTCCGGGAGGCTTACAAATCAAAACGCTGCCTGATACCGGGGGACGGCTGGTATGAGTGGACCAAGGGCGATGACGGTGGCAAGGATCCCTGGTTCATCCATCTCGCTGATGGTTCGCCGTTCTCTTTTGCCGGACTCTGGGCCTACAATACCAATGCCGAAGTCACGTCTTGCACGATCTTGACAGCCGCGGCCGTCTCGCCGATCGATCAGGTTCACAACCGCATGCCGATCGTGCTTTCGCCCGAGCATTATGATGCCTGGCTGGATCCGGCTACGGCAGTGAGCGATGCCAAGGCGCTTCTGTCCAACAATCTCGGAGCAAGCTTCGAGTTCTATCGTGTTGGTCGGGAGGTCAATTCGTCCAGGACGGGGAACGACCCTGGATTGATCGAACGGATTGAATAACCGGCTTCAATCCTTCGGAGCTGTCGACGCCGGCCCTGCGTGAAAGTGCGTCCGGTCACCGGTGAGCTTCTTAGCAAGATCATCAATAGTGTCGGCGACTTAGCCGGCGCTTTTGTATTCTGGCGAGCCGATCATTGCCTGACACATGACCTGGACTGCGCCGGTGCGGCCGGAACCGGGTTTTTCAAGGGCTGGATCTTTGTTGATGGTCCTTCGACCGCTTCGACGTGTCATGCCGGATCTCGTATTTGTTCCTGCAATGTTCTAGGTGCAGGGCCGAAAAAAGAAAGGCAACACAATGAACATTCTAACCAGTCTCTGCCGCAGCACGCCGCACATCGAGAATTCGCATTAAGTAATTGGCAAGCATCAGAATTTCTACAACTTCTTGCGCTGTTTCGAAGTCAATGTTTCGATGTGATTGAGGGTTTCTCAGTGCCAAATCGGTCCGGAATTGAGATGCCAGAGATCTACAGCCCGAAATGCCTGTAAGAACTTGAACAAGGGCGAGCAGCAAAAGCGAGAATGCAGGAGTTGATCAGCCAGTCAGGGGTGAGAGGGAAAGACTCAAGTGTTCGCGATCGATACCAACGCCTGTTGATCTTGGTAATCCTTCTGGATGGCTGATCGGCCGGAAGTGTTTTAATCGGTGAGGGACTGGCAAGACGCTGGACACCGGGGTATCGCGCTAACTGGTGCGCAAGTATTGACGCAGATTTATTGCAGACGAATTGATGGAAAGGACGTGCACAATGCCAGATTTTGATGGGCCCAAGTACTGGCCATTGCTAAAGAATTATACGGAGTCATTTACTGTCGAAGTGCTCCAGAATAATCTGAATATGATCGCAAAAGTGCAAAACCTGCAAAAACACTATTCTCCAAGCGGTAAAGCCCTTTCCAAAATGGGCCATAAAACCTTCAGTGATCTGAAGGACAGTGATCTGCTACTGGAAACGGATGGGAAATACGGCCGTCTCACCGCAGGGCGGGTTGTTATTTTTCAGGACAACTTCAAGCTCCCGACAATTGACGGGATCGTGGGCACAAAAGAGACATGGCCCGCCCTTGATCATGCCATGATGGCTGTCGAGCGCGAGATACTGAGGGCCGCGCTCAACAATAGACCCAATCTCATCAATGCAAAGCAGACTCTGCCCGGTGGCGCGGATTGCGGCTATTTTGCAGGCTACGCCGTGGCAGCAACAGAAAATTCCTCTTTCGGTCCGACCTCGATCAGCTTTGACCGCGACGATGCACTGGCGGCGCGCGACAAATTTGACGAAACGATTGATGAGAAGGATCACGGGAAGGAAAACACCGGAAAAGACCTGCATGTCCTGGATGCTGCGCGGTATCTGGAAAGCCTGGGCGCAAGTGGGTTCCGACTGCGCGATATGACTTCCGGCAATTTCGCAACTGAAAACAAATTGATTGAATTTCTGGATGAGCGAACAAATGCGGGGCGATCGCCTGCCATGGTTGCGCTCAACAATGTGATTAGCCCGTCAATTGGGCATTGGGTTGCCGTTTTGGGAAAAAACAAGGTTTTGGGCATCACGCTCTACCTGATATACGACAGCTCGGGACGATTGCCTAAAGTGATGAAAGGCGCGGGCTCCATCGCCGGAGTGACATGTGTCTGGGTCGATGAATTCGTTTTGCGGGCATTTTTCGATGATCGCAGCGCAAGCCGGATCGTCTCACGGTTTTAAGGTGCGTGGGTTTTGAATTCGCCACGCCATCAGCGCTTTGTAAGTGTTGCACCAGATCCATGATGGGCACACTTGCCTTACTTTGTTCTCATCGTCCGGCAACATGTTGCAGGTTTTCTGCAAGGCTTCCCGGCATGTTCACGTCATTTCCCTCTTGTGTTCACGGTGTAAGGAGGGGCCTTTCTGATTACGCTTGTTGACGTGCCATGCGAGTGGTCCAATGTCATTCGGCAGGTTCATCGGTTTGCTGCCCGGCCATGAAGTCGGGACCACCGGATGCAAGGACTTCATCGGTTGTCGCATGATCGCAAACATCCTGGGTGGCATATGCTGCCTCTGCGCTGCGTTTGAATTCACCCGACGCGGTGAGCAACTCCATCATGGGAGACGGAAACTTTTTCACGATTAGGGGCCTATTCGATGACCGTGACAAAAGGGCAAGTGCTGGAAGCTCTGAAATTGGCGCTTGGTTCATAAGGAGCCGATCGATCAGTCTCGCGCTGTGGTTGATCCAGGGCGCGCGTGACCAAATTGACTCCCGTACATATCTGTCGTGTAATCCTTTGAGGAACAGGGGATTTGAATATGAAGAGATTCTTGTCTTTCGCCGTGGCGGCGACTGCGTTGCTGTTTGCAACTCATGCAAGCGCATTGACTTACAATGAAGCGGTCGATGGAGATATTGTCCCGATTTTCGTCCAAAATATTGGCTTGGGAACCACTACGATCACAGGGCAGGCAGTGTCAACATGTAGTGCTGGTGCGAGTTGTTCTGTCTTTTCAAACGACGTGGATGATTTTTTTCTACCTTTCGGCAGTTTTCTCGCAAACGGATCATTGACTCTTAATGTGACTGGTCCGTCCGGGGGATTTGTTAACAGTTCCGGCACTCCACTCGTCGGCGGTGGGATTCTTTCTGGACCGCTGAACACTGGTGTAAATACTTTTGTGTTTGCAGATTTTAGTACTTCAGAAGCTCGTTTCTTCATAGATTCGGGAGGCTTTGTAGGCGGTAGCACGGCTCCGCTTACCCGTACAATTGACTACACACTAACCCTGAGCGTGTTCGACCCTAGCGCTACCGTAGTACCTTTGCCGGCGGCTCTACCTCTTCTTGCCAGTGGGATTGGTCTGCTTGGTATCGCCGGTTGGCGCCGCAGAAAGAGCGCCGCCGCATAGTATTTCCGCGGATAGTAGAAATGAAGGCGCTCCAATGGAGCGCCTTTTTTTCAGTAGATGAAAACATAGTTGGACTGAAACTTTGACTCCTAAGGAGCGAGCGCAGAACACCGCTTTCGGTGGAACCTCCGAAGGCGATCAATCAACCACGTAGGTCAGCATTGCGGACTTTTCTGCCATCCGATGAAGCGCATTACTGTACGACTGGATTGTGGTGCCCCCAAGCCGGTGAGCGTGGGCCGCTATAAGGCTGTAGGTCGACGCAGAACTGATAGGTCGTCTTGCCGTCCAGCTCGAAGACGACATGCTTGGTTGCAAACACAAGGTAACGGATCGGTTCCTCAGGTGTGCCGATTTTCCCAACACCATCAAGGCGATCCCAACCATGATCGTCAAAGCGTTCGCCAACGTGAAGTGGCATAAAGGGGCGTTCTGACTGAAATGCGGCAACAGGTTTATGCTCGCCGGAAATGTCGCAAAGAATGAGTTCGTAAATATCTGGCATTAGATCTATTTCTTCCTTCCAAATTCTACGAGAACCTAACCTGATACTTGCCATGTGACGAGCAAAAAGGGCTCGAAGCAGTAGTTCAACCTTTCCGATGCGGCCGCTGTCTGAATTTTAACCGTGACTCATAAGGAGCCGAGAGCCATGTTTCAGCCAAAAGGCGGGCTTTGCGCCAATTGCATATTCGCAACGCGTTGCTGCGCTCATTTGGACTTCGCATCTATGCCGGTCATTAAGATCTATCCTGATGGCGTCAAGGCGGTGAAGTGCTCTGAATACTCAAAGAGACTCTAGAGGAGCCAAGGCTGCGGCGAGAATTGAATTTCGTCTGTGTCATCTGAAGTCATACAGGTCGCTGACAACCAAATTCATCTAGAGACTGGACACGATTTGTTTACGGTTAACTCATGGATAGAGTCACAAAAAAAGTGCTTGAGTTGGAGGTAGAGGAAGTGTGAAATCTAATGTAATGGGATCCTGTTATGTGAGTGGATAATATTATGAAAATAAAAGAAGCATCAATGAAAGTAGAGTTGATTATTTTTGCTATTTGTTGGATTTTTTATATTGTTATCTATTTAACGTATAATGGAGACTCGAGATATGTAAGTAAAATACTGATATGTTGCATAGCATTTACGTTTTACATAATGGCTTCTTATGGTCGGCGATTGTTAAATATCCTTATTAGTAAGTAAATCAACATATTCTCTAAAGTGTAAATCTTGGAAGTGGCTTTGTCTAATTACACCCTTTGGAATCAAATCATTGTGGCAAGTTTCAGGAAAAAGTATGCGATCGTATTGAAAATTATCAAAGACTCATGAGGAGCGGTTCTGCTTACTTTAATGACGGTGCGGTGGACATAGCAAAAGACATAACAATAGACATAACATCTTATGACAACGTGGGATTCAGGTATTGGAAAATAAGAGAAAACCCAGTTAAGGGGAGCTTCTCGACCGCACCATTCATTTGGCCGGTTCTTGCTTGTTGAGCCTTCCACAACTTCGTCATTTGGTGCAGCCTTGCGATTGTTTGTTGACCGGTATTTCGAGTTACCGAAAGTTCCTCAGCATGATGACCTCTTGCCACCAATGGTCTGAAAATCAGGTCGGGGTTGTGCGTTTGCGTGGCGAGTGTTCACCTGCGCTGTGGATCTTTGTGGTTGCCGGGCTACTCAAGGCAGGCTCATGCGGGCTACTTTGGGTTTGTATTGTTTCAATTCCGAGAAATGTCCGGGTAAGCGTTGAAGAACCTTGATTTCAAACATCCCTGGCGGACCTATCAGCAAAGAGTTCTTGATGAGCTGACGTCCCATCTCGATGACGCGCAGCTTCATGTTGTTGCCGCGCCGGGGTCCGGCAAAACCGTCCTCGGACTGGAAGTCATGCGCAGGCTTGCAAAGCCTGCGATTGTCTTTGCGCCGTCACTTGCGATCCGGAACCAATGGAAAAACCGACTTGTGGACCTGTTTCTTGAGGACGGGGCGGACCAGAGCTGGATCTCATTGGATGTCAGGCGACCGAAGTTGCTCACCATCACGACCTATCAGGGGTTTCATGCCGCGCTTGCCGGTGCGGTCGATGAAGAAACCGGCGAGGCGGTTGATACCGCGAACCTGGATCTGATCAGTCACTTCAAGGATGCCGGCGTTGGCACCCTGATCTTCGATGAAGCGCATCACCTGCGCAAGGACTGGCAGAGATCTCTTGTCGATCTGAAGAAAGCATTGTCGAGTGATGTGACAACGGTTGCCCTGACAGCCACGCCTCCCTACGACGTCAGCGCTTCGGAATGGGCAAATTATGAAGATCTGTGCGGTCCAATCGATTGCGAGATCTCGGTTCCCGAACTGGTCAGGGCCGGTGATCTTTGTCCGCATCAGGACCTCATCTGCCTGTCCTCGCCGACTTCCTCCGAAACGGACTTCATCGACGCATTCTGGAACAGCCTGAATGCCTTTGCGCATGCGCTGTTGAATGATGCGACATTTCTTTCGTGCCTTGAAAACATTCCCTGGTTTTCAGCGCCATTCGAACACGAAGACGAGATTTTTTCGAATTCCGCCTTCTTTATTGCAGCACTGGTGTTTCTGAAGGCAGCACGAAGACCTGTTCCCGGGGACGCGCTTGCGTTGTTTGCAACGGCCAACAAGGATCTGCCTGCACTGGATCGCCAGTTTCTGGAAACCCTGGTCACCGGCATTACGTCCGGGGACGCGTCAAAGTGGTTCGAAGACAATGGGTTAAGGCAGAGAATCCTGAAGGATCTTCGATCCTTCGGGGCGTTGCGGCGCGGAAAACCCATGCTGGCCCAGGTGGAGGAAATCGACCGGTGCCTGAGAAACAGTCTCGGCAAGATCCAGAGCATTCAATCCATTGTCGCAGCGGAAAGCTCCGGTCTCGGGCAAGCGCTGCGCATGGTGGTGCTCACGGACTACATTTACCGCGATCTGGCACCGTCGCCGGGACAACACCATTATGAACCGGTAAAAATTGGAGCGGTTCCGCTTTTCGAGATGCTTCGGGAAAAGGGCGACTATTTCTACAAGGTCGGATTGCTCACCGGCTCCCTGGTGATTTTGCCTGTCGACGCCGTTCCATTGTTTGAGACCGCTGCGGCCCAGAAGGGTATTCGAAAACAGGATTTCAAACTCCGATCCTTGCCACACGATGCTGACTACGCGGAGATCGATCTGAAATCGCGTTTCCGACACGAAATCGTTCACCTTGTGACCGAGGTTTTTGAAAAGGGAGGCGTTACGATCCTCGTCGGAACACAGGCGCTTTTGGGCGAGGGATGGGATGCGCCTTGCATCAACAGTCTGGTGCTTGCCACCACGGTCGGCTCGTTCATGCTGTCCAACCAGATGCGGGGACGGGCAATCCGGATTGACCCTGACAAGCCGAACAAGACCGCGAACATCTGGCATCTGGCGTGCGTGAACAGCCTAGAAAAGCAATTTTCACTGGATGGTGTGCAGAGAGACATCCGTTCCCTCAACCCGCTCAAAACGACGACACCCACTCCTGGCTACCTGAGCAGGCTGCTGGGTGATGATTGGGATGATCTGTGTCGCCGGTTCCGGGCATTCGAGGGACTGAGTGTTGCAGATCCGCCCTACATTGAAACGGGCATGGGCCGCATGGCTTTTCCCGCATCCGGCTGGACCAGCGAGACCCCGGACCAGCAGAATGCGGGGTCATTTACCAGATGCGCGAACCGGGACCTGCTTTATGAGCGATGGCACAAGGCTCTGGAGAACTTTGGAGACAAAGCCCTCCTGAAACGCATGGTAACAGTGCGCAGGGCTCCTCAGACCTGGGTCTACCGGAGCAACATCGGATCGCTTGGATTGGGGACACTTCTAGGAGCGGTATTTCTCGCGATTTTGCCACACAAGGATCAACCACCAGGTTTCACCGCATTCTTGGGTCTGGCTTTTGTCGTGGTGTTTTTCCTGGTGCTGAAAATGGGAGGCAACCCTTTGCGCACGGTTCGCCTGACCATTCAAAACAGAACCCTGCGCGGAAACCTGGCACAACTGGGTCAGGCCGTCCTGGAGACGATGATCCACACCGGCGACATCAAGACACCTCAGGAGAAACTGAAGCTCAGCGTCAGAGCGCATCATGGTGACTATTTTTGTACGGTCGAGGGCGCTGATGCCAAGGAATGTGCCTTGTTTCTGGACGCCATGAAGCAATTGCTGGGGCCAATTGAGAATCCAAAATACATGATCGTTCGCCGTGTCGGCCTCTTCGGCCAGAAGACAGTCGACTACCACCCGGTTCCGGACAGGATCGCCAGAAAAAGGGCGTTTGCGGAGGTGTTTCTGGAACGCTGGACTGATCTTGTTTCGTCCGCCGATCTTGTTTCGGTCAGGTCGAAAGAAGGGCGCAGAATTCTCCTGCAAGCACGTGCTGATGCATATGCGTCACATTTTGTGCCTCATGCGGAGCTATTGGGTCGTTGGGAGTGATTTTCCGGTGAGCGCTTTCTCTCCGTGTTTGGAGTTTCAGTGCCCTTGGAAAAACAGAGTTGTTTCCCGACAATTGCCGTCAATCAAGCTTGAAGAATTTTGCAACAAGTCAGGCCAATGATGCCCACCAGAGTCTTCTCCTCATCAAGACGTACCGCTTCCGGCTTGCTCTTCACAATTGGTCTGGCTCATTTTGTTCTGCTTGCGCCAGTCTCGTCACAGGCCTTTGCTACCGATCCGGGCCGGTTCGGTGCGATGACCTGTCAGCAACTTTGGTATGTCGAGCAAAAGACGCTGGCTGAGGGCAGGGTGTGTCTGAAGAGCACGCGCGCGAAACGCGCCTTCAGTCGGGCGGATCGCTGCATTTCGTCCAGCGAAGCCATCTTGCCGAAGAAGACGCAGGACTATCTGACACAGCTCAGGAACGCAGCGCGCAGCAGGTCTTGCGCCGGATATTGAACTATTCAGACCGCTTTGAAAAACTGCTCAAAGTCGCTCCGGCCAAAACGGGGAGCGCCTGTGGACCGGTGCCGCATTTGCTGTGGCGCTTTGTACCGGTAAAGGCTAGTTCTGGACAGCAGCAACGGGTAATTCAGATCGAGGGAGGCAATGGATGAGCGAAGCGGCCGAGCTTGACGTCACGCCTTCTCCGGAACCCGTAATCCCAGTGCGCGACGAGGACGAGCATCTCAATCCGGACTTCATCGCTGCTGTCGAGGCGGCGATCGGAGGAGATGACAGGGTTGCGCTGAAAGAGCTTGCCGGCGATCTGCACGAGGCTGACACCGGCGACCTTCTGGAAACGCTCAATGCCGATGAACGCGCCGCCTTTATCCGATTGCTGGGGGACGAGTTCGACTATACGGCGCTGACTGAGACCGACGAAGCCGTTCGCCTACAGGTTCTGGAAGACCTGCCCAACGAGGTCATTGCAGAAGGTCTGGAAGACCTTGATTCCGACGATGCCGTCTACATTCTGGAAGACCTGGATGAAGACGATCAGGCGGCAATCCTGGAAGAACTGCCCTATGCCGACCGTGCGCAGCTCAAGAAAGCACTTGATTATCCCGAAGAAAGCGCCGGCCGGCGCATGCAGAGCGAATTCATCGCCGTTGCGCCGTTCTGGACCGTCGGACAGACCATCGACTACATGCGGGAAGCTCGGGACCTTCCTGACAGCTTCTACGAAATCTATGTCCTGGATCCGGCCTTCAAATTGCTGGGGTCTGTTCACCTGGACAAGATCCTGAGGACCAAACGTGCCGAGAAGGTCACCTCGATAATGGAGGAGACGCGGCAGGCGGTGCTGGCAACGGAGGACCAGGAAGAGGTCGCCCGACGATTCGAGCGCTACAATCTGGTCTCCTCTGCTGTGGTTGACGAAAACGAACGCCTGGTCGGTGTTCTGACGGTTGACGATATTGTCGACGTGATTCAGGAAGAGGCGGAAGAGGACCTGCGTGCCCTGGCCGGGGTGGGCGATGAAGAGATTTCCGACACGGTCGTCACGATTGCGCGCTCGCGTCTTGCGTGGCTGGTGGTCAATCTCGGAACTGCGATTCTCGCATCCGTGGTGATCGCACTTTTTGAGGACACGATCGAGGCGATGGTCGCCCTCGCGGTCCTGATGCCTATCGTGGCGTCCATGGGCGGGAATGCCGGAACCCAGACAATGACGGTGGCCGTGCGCGGCATCGCGACACAGGAATTGGGCGCCCGGAACCTTTTGCGCGTCCTCAACCGTGAAATCCTGGTGAGTGCGGTGAACGGTGTCGCCCTGGCGCTGTTGATCGGCATAACCGCCTGGGTCTGGTTTGCAAGTCCTGGTCTCGGTGTGGTGATTGCCGGCTCAATCATCATCAACATGCTTTTTGCCGGGTTTTCCGGCCTGCTGATCCCGATCGCGCTTGACCGGCTGAACGTCGATCCTGCGATTGCTTCGAGCGTATTCGTCACGACGGTCACCGATGTCGTCGGGTTTTTTGCATTTCTGGGGATTGCAGCGCTCTGGTTCGGGTTACCGTTCTAGTCTCCAGAACCTGATTTCCGTCAGCTCGATCCGGCTGCTCGCAGATTGTCACGCAGCTTCATGATCCTGCCTTGCAGATCCATGACCTCTTCGATGCTGGTCCCCGTGGACGAGAGGACGCAAGTGCCGAAATGCTCGGTTTTTTTCTGAAGTGCCCGACCCTTGCGGGTGAGTTTGAGAATGACCTGGCGCTCGTCTTTCGTGTTGCGCGTCCGCGTCACCAGACCCATCGCTTCCAGTCGCTTCAGCAATGGTGTCAGTGTATTGGTATCTAGCTGCAGTTTGGTGGTGATTTTTCCTACCGGCACGTTGTTGGTTTCCCAAAGCACGGTCATGGCAAGGAATTGGGGGTAGGTGAGCCCAATCTCCTTCAGCAATCCCTTGTAGACGCCGTGCATGGCATGGTTCGCCGAGTAAAGGGCGAAACAAAGATACCGATCCAGCGGCAATGGCGCCGTTGCATCCGGAATGCCGTCGTCAACAGCTGAAGAAACCGTTCCGTCGGCTCGTTCAGTTTTCCCCGACGCGTTCTCCTGGACCTCTTCAATGGGGTCCGGATCAGCACCGGACTTCCTGGAGGTTTTCGTGCGCACGGGTCGCTTGCGCGATGGCTGTCCTGAAGATGCTTTCGCTTTTTCAGACGTGTCATTTTTGGGTTTTTTGGTCTCTTCGGGCGCGGAAATACCGATCGCGTCCAACAGAGACATCTGATCTGTCGTCTCACTCATTCGAAACTTATAAGTCGTGCGCGATATGGTCGCAACATGTTGACGCTACTGCAGCCCCAGTATATGTGTGTAAAATATATCGTGCACGATATAAGTTGAAAATATCCTGATAAAAAATGTCTGTTTTTCAGACTGATAAGGAGAAACGAGATGACGGTGGAAGTTCTCTACGAGACCCGGGCGCGGGCCACGGGCGGGCGTGACGGCAAGGCCGAAACCCTGAGCGGATCGTTCAAGGTGGATCTGACCACTCCAAAGGAACTCGGTGGTGCCGGCGGCGCCGGCAACAATCCCGAGGAGTTGTTTGCGGCCGGTTATGCGGCCTGCTTCATCGGCGCGTTGAAATTCGTCGGTGGACAGGAAGGTGTCGCAATACCAGCCGGCACATCAATAACTTCGACGGTTGGAATCGGACCGCGATCCGAGGGCGGTTTCGGTCTGGAAGTTGCGCTTGAAATTTCACTTCCGGGTCTGGACGGTCAGGTGAAAGAGGACCTTGTTGCCAAGGCGCATCAGGTCTGTCCGTATTCGAATGCGACCCGCAACAACATCAATGTCAAATTGCTGATTACTTAGAAAGTGGTGACGACGACGACCGCTTCGCTCTTAATCGAAACGCTCTTCACGTTGAAATTTGCACTTGAAGATTGAATTCCTTTGAGTCATTTGGTGCTTGCGTTGCTAGTGCAAGGGCGAGGGCAGTATGAGGCGAATAAGGAACTCTGTAAAAAAGCGATTTGGAAAGTACTTAGATTATTTAACGGAATTTCCATTGAAGCCAATGGATCTTCAAACATGTTTTTCTGTAGATAAACCATTTGTTTCGAGTAACAGAATTCCCGAAGTCGTTTATCAGACTTGGGACTTTAACGAATTTGGCAAAAATCACTTGAAATCTTTAAGAGATTTTCAGCTATTAAACTTAGACTTGAAATTTTGCCTGATACTTGCCTCTGACAGAGATGAGTACATGAAAAAAAGGTGGAGTGAACATAAGATATTTGACATCTACAAAGGTGCCGTATTGGGGCCGATGAAAGTCGATATCTTTCGTTACTGTTTGTTATTTGAGCGCGGAGGATATTATTTTGATATTAACAAGTCAGTATCGGTTCCTCTAAAGAATCTACATAGTGAAGATGCTGCTGGAATGGTCTGTTTCGAGCCGGGTTCACACAGGATATTGCCAAATCAAAGCATTCTGCACCGGGTCGCCCATCCTGACAGATTTGTAGCGCAATGGGGGTTTGCATTTGAGAAAAACAGCCCTGTTTTAAAAACTGTTATCGAAAATATTTGCAGTTATGCGCATTATTTTGCCAATCGGAATTTTGAAAGACCAAAAAACGCGATACTCCAATTGACTGGACCGGGCATCTTCACCAAATCCTTTTGGACTGCTCTCGAGGAAAACCCCAAACTCCAAATTGACCAGGTAGGTATAAATTTTAACGGACATGGTGATCGTAATATACTAGGTTCTCACGTAAGGTATTTGACTGTTCCCAACTACGATCAGACGAGAAAGTCTCGCATTCTCGAGTTGAAAGAGAAAAATATCAACCATGTGGAATCCGGCTAATTGATGGTTTGTGTTTCCAAATTGTCACCCACATTTAAATTCGAATCTCTCTTTCGCCCTTTAGCGCCACAATGATTGATTGAGGTGGAGACTAATCGCTTCATTGACGAAAATAGTAGATTATAGGCTGGATCGGAAACTTCCTCGAAAGGCTTCAAGTGAGAATTGGTTTAAAAGTAAAGCCGCCGAAGGTCGGTGGCATTCTGGAAACCGCCGTCTATGTTGATGACATGGAAGCCGCACATACTTTTTACAGCAATGTCCTGGGCCTGGAACGTATGGTGGCCGGTGACAGGCTCTTTGCCTATAACGCAGGCCCGGCCCAGACGTTGCTCGTCTTTCATCGCGGCCATACCGGGGAAGATGTTGCGACGCCGGGTGGGGTCGTCCCCGGGCACGATACTGCCGGGCATGGTCATTTTGCGTTTCATATATCGACGGATGAGTTACAGGCCTGGCGCGAATACCTGAAGCATCATGACGTTTCGGTCATCAGCGAAGTCGTCTGGCCTGCCGGTGGAACGAGCCTTTATTTCAAGGATCCCGACGGCAACATCCTTGAATTGGCTGCACCGCCGCTCTGGCCGAATTTTCTATCGTGAATTTTAAGAAATTTCCGGCAAGTTCGTGTCGCCTAGGGTGTGGGTGGCAATATGAAGTTCTTGCAGGCAATTTTTCGCACGGTGTTCTACGTTGTGGTTGGAGGCGTTATTTCGATCGCAGGAGCAGCGTTTTTTTTCATGAACTGGGAACCGGACCGGGACGAATTTCCGAAACGCGGCATCGACGTTTCACATCATCTCGGTGAAATCGACTGGAACAAGGTTTCTGCTGACGATGTCGCCTTCGTCTACATGAAGGCCAGCGAAGGTGGCGACTTCAAGGACAGTGCGTTTGTGCAGAACTGGGCTGGTGCCGGAGCGGCCGGACTGGCCAGAGGTGCCTATCATTATTTCAGCCTGTGCAAGCCGGGGCAGGAACAGGCGGAAAACTTTCTGAGTGTGCTGCCGGATGACCCACAGATGCTGGCGCCGGTCCTGGATCTGGAATTTACCGGAAACTGCACCAAGCGCCCGCCGGTAGACGAGGTTCTTCAGGAGATTTCGGATTTCGTTACCCTGGTTGAGCGATCGGCAGGAAAACAGGTCATTTTTTATGCGCCGGAAGAGTTTTTCCGGACCTATCTCAAGGGACAGGGTCTGAACCGGCGTTTGTGGACCCGCTCGATCTGGCACTCGCCGTCCTACACCAAGGACTGGATCCTCTGGCAGTATCAGGACAGCGGAACGATTGAAGGCATTTCAGGCAATGTCGATATGAATGTGCTGAACGCTGACTTGACCATCGATGAACTGCGATCATAGAAGTTAAATTATTGAATATAATAGAAAAAAATTGATCTATTGACTTTAACGTAAAAAGGCTGAAATGTGCCGGCAACAAGGAGCGGGCATGCAGCGCTATTTCACGATAACCCAGCTGACACAGGAATTCGACATCACGACGCGTACCCTGCGTTTCTACGAGGCGCAGGGCCTGGTGTTACCTCAGCGACGTGGCAGACAGCGTCTGTATACGCCAGGGGACAGGACGCGCATCAAACTCATCTTGCGTGGCAAACGGCTCGGTTTTTCCCTGAATGAAATCAAGGAAATGATCGAGATGTACGGCAGCTCACCGGGTGAAACCGGACAATTGCGACTGCTGCTTGAGAGAATCGCCGCGCGTCGAGAGGAACTGCTCGAAAAACAGCGGGACATCGAGCTCACCTTGCTCGAACTCGACGAGGTGGAAAGCGGTGCGAAAGCGCGCATGAGCGAACTGCATACCAAGATGCATGTGGAGACCGAGTGATGGATCTCAGCCCCAGAGACCCTGTCTGGAACACCCGCGTCAGGAACAGTTTCGCTGCTCAGGACTTCATGACGCATCTGGGTGCGGAACTGGTGCATCTTGCACCCGGTGCCGTTGATATTGAACTGAAGATGCGCCGGGAACTGACACAACAGCACGGTTTTTTCCACGCCGGGGCAACATCTTCGATTGCCGACAGCGCTGCCGGTTATGCTGCGCTTTCCCTGTTCGCTGCGGACTTCGGTGTTCTCACCAGCGAATACAAGATCAACCTGCTGAACCCGGCGAACCAGCCAGTCCTTCTGGCCAGGGGGCGTGTGGTCAAGCCGGGCAAGACGCTGACCATTGCCAAGGCAGATGTCTACGGGCTGGACGACGGTCTGCAGGTTCATGTGGCTACCGGCCTGTTCACATTGGTGAGCGTTTCCGGCGTAAAGGATTGATCGATGTCAGACATCTTGGTTCGAAAACTGGCGCGGACAGACAAGTCGGCGTGGCAGCAACACTGGGCAAGCTACCTGGAATTCTATCAGCAGGATCTCTCGCAAGAGGTGACCGACGGCCTGTTCGAGCGGCTGCTTTCAGCCGGGTCCCATAGTGCATTTGTCGCGGAGAAGCAGGACCGGATCGTCGGTTTTGTCCACTTCCTGTTTCATGACAGTTCCTGGTCACTGGATCAGGTCTGCTACCTTGAGGACCTCTACGTGAGCCCGGAGGTCAGAGGGGGCGGTGCCGGCCGAAAACTCATCGAGGCCGTCTACACTGCTGCGGATCTGGAGCCAGGCGCAAACGGCAAGGTCTACTGGCATACAAATCAAGACAACAAACGCGCTCAGATGCTCTACGATCGAATCGGCGAGCTGAGTGACTACATTCGCTACGTACGTTCCTGAGGACAGGTGCGTCGGGAGGTAAGATTATGATTCGCAACGATTTTCCCGGTTTCAATTTCGACCTGGGCGAAACCGCCGACATGCTTCGAGACACGGTTCGTTCCTTCAGTCAGGACCGGATTGCACCGCTCGCCGAAAAGATAGACCGCGAAGACTGGTTCCCGAGGGAAATCTGGCCGGAAATGGGTGAACTCGGCCTGCACGGCATAACTGTTGAGGAAGAATGGGGTGGCTCCGGACTCGGATATCTGGAGCATTGCATCGCGATGGAGGAAGTCAGCCGTGCGTCGGCCTCGGTCGGACTGAGCTATGGCGCCCATTCCAATCTTTGCGTCAACCAGCTGCGACGCTGGGGGCGCGAAGACCAGAAAAAACGGTATCTGGAAAAGCTGATCACCGGCGAACATCTCGGTGCCCTGGCCATGTCAGAACCAGGGGCTGGATCCGATGTCGTGTCGATGAAGCTGCGCGCCGAAAGGAAAGGTGACCGCTACGTTCTCAACGGTACCAAGATGTGGATTACCAACGGTCCCACCGCAGACACGCTGATCATCTACGCCAAGACCGACCCGGATGCGGGCCCGAAGGGAATTACCGCATTTCTGGTCGAAAAGGACTTTTCCGGATTTTCCGTTGCGCAAAAGCTCGACAAGCTGGGCATGCGTGGCTCCGATACAGGTGAACTGGTTTTCCAGGACTGCGAAGTGCCGGAAGAAAACGTTCTTGGAGAAGTGGGCAAGGGTGTCAACGTCCTGATGTCGGGTCTCGACTATGAACGCGCCGTGCTCGCAGCCGGATCCGTCGGCATCATGCAGGCGGCCATGGATGTTGTTGTTCCTTACGTGCATGAGCGCGAGCAATTCGGGCAACCCATAGGAACCTTCCAGCTCGTGCAGGGCAAGGTTGCGGACATGTATGTCACGATGAACGCCACCAAGTCCTATGTGTATGCGGTTGCAAAAGCTTGTGACCGAGGAGAAACAACGCGAGAGGACGCTGCGGGGGCTATTCTCTATGCTGCGGAAAATGCAACGAAGGTCGCGCTCGACGCCATCCAGCTTCTCGGCGGCAACGGCTATATCAACGAATACCCCACGGGACGTCTCTTGCGCGATGCCAAGCTTTACGAGATCGGGGCAGGGACGTCGGAAATCCGCCGGATGCTGATCGGGCGGGAGATCTTCAACAAAACCACATGATGTGAAAACAAGCCGGATTTTAACGGAGCATCGGGCAGAGGAAACGATGGGAGCGAGCTGGTTTTCGCAAAAAGTGGAAAAACGGACCAGTCCACTGGATGGTACAGGACTTTTTGCAAAGGAGAAGATCAACGAAGGTGAACTGGTTGTCGTGAAGGGTGGGCACATTTTTGACCGCGTTGCCCGCGATAGGCTGGCAGAGACGCTTGGTCCTGCTGAAATTCAGATAGGTGACAATCTTTTCATCGGACCTCTGACGCCGGAAGAAAGAGTGGGCTCGATGATGCATCTCAATCACTCCTGTGATCCCAATGTCGGGATAAAGGGACAGATCTGTTTTCATGCCATGCATGTTGTTGAGCCCGGAGAAGAACTGACTTTTGACTATGCGACCGGCGACGACGATGACTGGACAATGATCTGCCGATGCGGGTCGGCGAGGTGCAGGAACGAGATTTCCGGCAAGGACTGGGAAATCGCCGAGCTTCAAAAGCGGTATGAAGGCTGGTTTTCCGAGTATCTTCAAATGAAGATTGAAAGATCGGTGGGTGTGTCGTGAAGCAGAGCAGACTGAATGAAAAATTCGACGCGAAATCACCTGCAGGTGCCGACATCCGCTTCATCATGGATGGTCCGACCGGGAACATGATCCATTCGACGGTGCCCTTGGGGCAGATCAATCGTGCGACACGGCACAAGACAGTCAGCGAATTCTGGCATGTGCTGGATGGCAAAGGACAGATCTGGCGATCTGACGGTCACAGCGAGAGCGTTGTCGATCTCTTGCCAGGTGTTTCGATCGACATTCCCGTCGGAACCGCATTTCAGTACCGAAGCGACGACAAGGAAGTCCTGAAGTTCATCTGCATTTCGATGCCACCCTGGCCGGGTGACGACGAAGCTGAATATGTCGATGGCATCTGGCAGGCAACTGTTACTGCCTAGTTTGTGACTTTTTCAGATGTATTGATCTCCATGCGCGAACTGATCGTACTGACAGGAGTTGGTTTTCGGGAACAGACATGTCTTCAAGAATTGCCCTGGTCCTTGGTTCTACAGGCGGTATCGGTTCCGCGTTGATGCGGTCCCTGAATTGCTCCGAGCAGTATGATGAGGTGATAGGTTTCAGCCGCTCGACGGTTCCCGGCCTTGATCTGCTCGATGAAGCATCCGTCGAGGCATGCGCCAACCGTGCCAGATCAATTTCAGGCTCAGTCGGGCTGGTTTTCGATGCGACGGGTGCGCTGACGCCCGAGGGAGTGCGTCCGGAGAAAAGCATGCGCGAGATTGATCCGGTCAATTTCGCAAGGTCATTTGCGATCAACGCGATCGGTCCCGCGCTGCTCATGAAACACTTTCTCCCGATTCTCCCGAGGGAGGAGCGAAGTGTTTTTGTGACTTTGTCGGCGCGAGTGGGATCGATCACCGACAACAGGGCAGGTGGCTGGTATGCCTACCGTGCTGCCAAGGCGGCGCTCAATCAGATCGTTCGAACCGCAGCGGTGGAACTGGCACGAAAGAAACCCAACGCCATTTGCGTTGCCTTGCATCCGGGAACAGTTCGCACATCTCTGACGGACGGCTTCTCCAAGACTGGTCTTGAAGTTCAGGAGCCGGAGGCTGCTTCGCAGAGCCTCCTGTCGGTCATCGATGGACTTTCACCAGAACAGTCGGGTCAGTTTTTCGATCATCGGGGCGCTGTCATTCCCTGGTAAGCCGGTTTTTGTTGAAGGCTTGCCATTTTCTGACAGTAATAGAGAACCGAGCCGAATGATCCCGGCGGCGCAGTCTAAAGGTGGCTTGCATGACAGATCCGTTTTTTCATCCGGTTTCCGGGTTTGAATTACCGCGCTTTGCAGGAGTACCAACCTTCATGCGATTGCCGCATGTCGGGTTGGACGATCCGAGGATTTCAAAGGTGCAGATCGGCCTGATCGGGACGCCATGGGATGGCGGGACAACGAACAGGCCAGGTCCGCGTCACGGCCCACGGCAGCTGAGGGACGCTTCGACAATGATTCGCGCCCAGAACGGAGCAACCGGGGTAAGACCGTTTGAACTCGTCAATTGCGCCGACCTGGGCGATGTCGGTCCAAACCCGGCAAGTGTCGATGACAGCCTTGATCGCATGACGGCGTTCTATGACGAAATCGTCGCAGCCGGTATCGTTCCACTGTCCGCAGGTGGAGATCATTTGTGTTCGCTGCCGATTCTCCGCTCGCTCGCAAAGACAAAGCCGCTGGGAATGATTCACTTCGACAGCCACACCGATCTGTTCAACAGTTATTTCGGCGGCATGCAATACACGCACGGCACACCATTCAGACGGGCCGTCGAAGAAGGATTGCTCGATCCCGCCCGCGTTGTTCAGATCGGCATTCGTGGTACCGCCTATGACTTCGAAGACCGTGACTTTGCGAAGAGCGTCGGCATCAGGGTTATTCCGATCGAGGAATTTCATGAGCGCGGTGCGGAGGATGTCATGGCTGAAGCCAGGGAAATCGCGGGAGACGGCGAGACATATGTTTCCTATGACATTGATTTTGTCGATCCGGCCTTTGCGCCCGGAACCGGCACACCCGAAGTGGGTGGACCGAATTCCTATCAGTCAATTCAGGTCGCTCGCATGCTGGATGGCGTGAATATCGTGGGAGCGGATCTGGTCGAAGTTTCACCGCCATTCGATCAAAGTGGTGGCACCGCGTTTCTTGGGGTCTCCATCATGTTCGAGATGCTCTGCAACATGGCCCTGGCTGTGACGAAACGCGAAAACTGACAGAACATCAAGGCGATAGTCCAATCATGACCGGCGAAACAGATCTGAAAATCCTGATATCCCACATGCGGCCGATGCTTGATCCGGAGCCGTATGTTTTTTGTACCTTTGCCAACAGGACATTTGAAGACCTGGCTGAATATGCACCGGTCGCCCTCTTTGCCGAGACAGAAGGAACGACCGCGATCCTGCCCGTTGAAAGGGCACGCGAATTGGGACTTGCGGATGCCGAATGGTTTCGGCGGATCACGTTAACCGTGCACTCTTCACTGGAGGCGGTCGGCCTGACGGCTGCGGTTGCCGGCGCGCTTGCGCAAGAAGGGATTTCAGCCAACGTGGTCGCCGCATTTTTCCACGACCATGTTTTCGTGCCCGCGGAAAGGGCCGATGAGGCGCTTCAGGCCTTGCGAAACATTGCAGACCTGGACAAATAGGTCTTTGCGCACGATCGGCCCGAGTTCCGGTTTTTCTCTTGCAATTTGTCCTCTGGCTTCCCATTCCTAAGCATGAGCAGTCAGGGGTTTTAAGCATGCAACGGGTCAAGCGACGTCTGTCGGCCATCATGTGCGCGGATGTTGCACAGTATTCCAAGTTGATGGAGCGGGACGAAGACGGGACACTGGACCGGCTGAAAGCTTACCGGGATGTCATGTCCGCGCTAACAGACAGACACAACGGCCGCATCGTCAATACCTGGGGTGATGCCGTCATCATCGAATTCGTTTCGGTGATTGAAGCGGTTCAGTGCGCGGTCGATATTCAAAATGAACTGTCGCTTCGCAACGCGGATCTTCCGGACCTCAACAGGATGGATTTTCGCATTGGAATCAATCTCGGCGACATCATGGTCGAAGGCGATGACATTTATGGTGATGGTGTGAATGTTGCCGCGCGACTTCAGGAACTCGCCCCGCGTGGCGGGATCATGCTGTCGCAATCTGTCTATGATCAGGTCAAAGCGAAGGTTGCACTCGGTTTTGATCCGCTTGGTCCGCAGAAGGTGAAAAATGTCAGCGATCCCGTTGAAACCTACTCCGTCAGGCTCGGCGGCCGAAACGCGCCGGCAGAAACTCCTGGCGAAAAAGACGTTGGCGGTGAGAGCGGTGATGCTGGGCATGACGCAGCCGGCCCGGCGAGCTGGGACAAGGACACCCGCGCCGTTGCGAATGGGTTTGAACAGGCGCGACGGTGGTTGCGTGCGCAGCCTCGACGCGTGAGAACGTGCGTTTTCATGATCGGATTGTTTTTCGTCCTGAACCTTCTGACGTCGGGTCTTTCGACCCTCTGGTTCGTGTGGCCGTCGCTTCCGTTTGCCGTGATGCTGGTGTGGCATTTCGTTGTCGGACGCAAGGGTGCTTCTTTTCCGGACACCCCCCGGCACGAAGAATAACCGGCGCGCATGGACCCTTGTTCCCGATTTGATAACTCTTATCGCGCTATTCAGATTTTCAAGGTTTGCGAGGAACCGCCACTTCGCTTACACATGGACCAAACAGGCATGGCGTTTGTCTTTTCGCCAGCCCTTCAATCAGCCGGCCCGGCCGGTGCAACAGCCAAGGGAGCTTAATCCTGCGCATGAAAAACTATTCGACCCCGGTGCCAGCACGCCTCGACGATGACGATGAGGACAAATCCAAGGGCCAGCCGTCAATTCAGGTCGACAAGCACCTGTTTGAAGCGCGAACTGTTCTGATTACCGGACCAGTGAGCCAGGACATGGCGCGCGATGTTTGTGCGCGCCTTCTGGCCCTTGCACAGGTCTCCAATGATCCGATCACGGTGATCGTTTCTTCTCCGGGCGGGCACGTTGAATCAGGTGACATGATCCATGACACGATCAAGTTCATCGCACCCGAAGTGCGCATTCTCGGCATGGGATGGGTGGCAAGTGCCGGTGCATTGATCTACGTGTCAGTTCCCAAGGACAAGCGGTTCTGCACACCCAATACCCGCTTCCTCCTGCATCAACCGTCCGGTGGAGCCGGCGGCATGGCAACGGATATCGAGATCCAGGCCAAGGAAATCATCAAGATGCGGGATCGACTCAACAAGATTTTCGCCGATGCGACCGGTCAACCGATTGAACGAATTGAAAAAGATACGGACCGCGACTACTGGATGAGCCCGGAAGAAGGCATCGAATACGGCCTTGTGGGCAAAGTCGTTACGAGTGTCGAAGAACTGGGCTGACAATCGTCCATTTCGAGAACAAAACGCCGGCGCTGGATCGCCGGCGTTTTTGTTACGAGATACTACCGCGCGCTGTTAAGCGCTGATGAGTTCCTGCTCAACTGAATAGACCATGATCGGGTCGACAGGCCTCGGATCCAGAACCTGGGGCTGCAAGGCGTCCATCAAACTGCGGAACTCGGCTTCATCATTTTCATTTCTGCTGCCGGCAAAAAACACGACGACCAGGTGGTCGACAAAACGCTCGTACACATCCGTGCAAGTACAGATGGGTGACAGGAGTTCACAAACCGGCTTGCCATCGTAGAACGGGGCTCCACCGGCAAGAAAGATCAGGAATTCGGTCAGGTCGTCGGAGTGCTCAAACTCCTGACGGAACATTGTGACATCGAAACAGGGGTCCTGCTCCAGCCGCGCCTGCAAGCGTGGCATTGATCTGACGACCGCTTCGCGTCCACCGAGTTTCATATAGAGTGTCATTTGGATACCCTCGACTGTGCCTTTCAACGATGAACACAGAATGCCGCAGTTCCGTTCACGCCCCTGTGACCTTGATCACGGTTATCACCTTTGTGAAAACCGACAATTATAACTCACAGCAAAAATGAGTGTTTTTCCTCCGCCGGATTGACCCGATTGTGGGAAAACGGCGGTAGCATCGCCGCATATTGTTACGTTCGAATTACAGATTTGTTTCGGTAATGTGGTCGTCGAAATCTCGAATAAAAGTGAGCATATCGCGAAAAATTATGTATTATTTTTAATATTGATAAGCGTTAATTTGCACTTGGGGAAATTATTTCCTTGAATTCTTTGTTGGAAAACTTTTTTGGAAGTTCTGTTTCCGTGGACAATTTGGCCATAAAATCGTCTACTTTAAGATACTCATATTTTTGCTGAAAAATGAACGCCGTGAGCTAATTTCATGTTTTTTTATCTTGCAAAAGTCGGTTACTTTTTTATCCAGCCTTCCAACTTTTTCATTGTACTTGCATTGCTCGGATTGTCAGTTGCCGCACTTGGCATCCGACGAAAAACCGGTATCCGCCTGGCGTGGTTCGGTGTTGTAGCGTTGGCTGTGTGCGGAATTTCCCCGGTGGCCAACTGGATCATCCTGCCGCTCGAAGAGCGGTTTCCACGGCCTGCGAGCGTTGAGGGATTTGATGGAATCATAGTGTTGGGTGGCGCCGTCGATACCATTGTCACCGGAGCACGCGGGGATACGGCCCTGACGACGTCCGGCGAGAGAATCACCATTACTGCGCGGTTGGCTTCCCAGATTCCGAAAGCCGTCGTGATTCATACCGGGGGGCAGGGCTTCATCGTCGCATCACAGGCGACCGAAGCAGAAGGGGCTGCCAGATTGTTCGAGGACTTTGGTATTCCGGCGGACAGAATCATACTGGAGGACGAGTCCAGAAATACCTGGGAAAACGCCGTACTAACAAAGGTGCTTGTCGATCCCCAACCTGAACAAAGCTGGCTTCTGGTAACGTCCGCCTATCATATGCCAAGAGCAATGGGTGTATTCGAAAGAGCAGGCTGGACTGGCCTGACTGCCTATCCAGTCGACTACAGAACTCGTGGAGAAGCGGACAGAATGCTTGGATTTTCAGGCGTTTCGAAAGGGTTGAGACGGTTTGATCTGGCATTCAGGGAGTGGATTGGGCTTGTTGTCTACCGGTTGACGGGGCGCAGTGCGTCACTTTTTCCAGAACCAAAATCCTAAAGATTGCCCGGACCGTTAACACTGGTTGAAAATCACCTCTTTTACTGTCCGCCGCAATGCACCATATGATGGGTGTCTCAGGGAACAAAAAGGACGTGGGCAGATGGTCCTTGAAGCGCCGATAGTCGCGGCAGACGTCGTACAGTGGCTCTATAGTGATGCGTCGTATCTCAATGATACGCTGGAAATTGTAAGTGAAATGGCTGCGCGCCTGCGCGACGGGAATGTGCCGGTCGACAGGGCGACCACCGGAATATGGGTGGTGCACCCCAACGTGAGGGCTGAGGCTTCGGTCTGGGCCAGTGACGGTACCAAGGAGCTTCGGCTCTATACTGCCGACAACAGCTCGGACGAAGACTATCAGAGCAGTCCGATCCAACGCGTTCATCAAACCAATCAGGCCGTGAGGGTCCGGATTTCGGAGCGTCCCGAGGAAGCAGAAGAGTTTCCGGTCGCGATTGACCTCCGCGATGAAGGGTACACGGACTATATCGCGTTGCCGATGCCGTTTTCGGACGGATCAGTCAAGGTCGCAAGCTTTGCGACCAAGGCGCCGGGCGGCTTCAGGTCCGGGCACATAAGCGTTTTTGAATCCCTTATCCGTCCACTTGCACTGGTGTGTGAACTGAAAACGCTCCGAAGAACCGCGGAAACGGTTCTGGATACCTATGTCGGTCCGCGTGCGGGGTCGAAGGTTCTCGACGGAACAACGCGACGCGGACAGGGAGAGTGGATCAAGGCCGTCGTAAGCTTTGCCGATATTCGCGGTTTCACGCGATTGTCCAACACGCTTCCTGCCGACATGATCGTGAATTTCCTGAACAAGTATTTTGGTGCCATGACTGCCGCTGTCGAAGCGCATGGTGGAGAAGTGCTCAAGTTCATCGGCGATGAAGTCATGGCAATCTTTCCTTACGAGACCGAAGAGGAAGCTCGTGATGCCGCCAGGCGTGCTCTGCTTGCAGCGCGTGACACGCTTGGCCGGATCGACGAGATAAACCGGTCTAACAAATGTGCCCAGACCCCAGACTTGAGCGTTGGAATTGCACTGCATGCCGGTGATGTCTTTTATGGCAATGTCGGCAGTGAAACACGGCTCGATTTCACGGTGGTCGGTCCGGTCGTCAATCTGGCAGCCCGAATTGCGGAGCTTGCCAAGGACCTTCATCGTGAAGTTCTCGTCTCCGACGCGTTGTCAGACATCATGGGCTGCCGGTCGGGCCTGTTCGGTCGCTATCAGGTCAAGGGCTTTGACGATCCGGTTTCGGTCTACTCGCCTGATTTGCTCAGGGGGGACAAGCTGGGATACTGCCCTGACAACACGGCAACCCTGGCACGGGACACGAACTGACGACGAAGCAATACCAGAAGCACGGCCAGCGTGGTGACGGCAAAGACGAACGGGCCCGCGAACCAGCCAAGAAATCCGATTGCAAAGAACAGGGCTCTTTGGCCGCGATTGAAATGACGGCCGGCCAATACATTCAGGTCTCCGGCCTGAACGGCCATTTGCCGAATTTCGTTTTCACCCGCGTTACCCTTCTCCGGAACGGCGCCCATGACAATGCTTGCATAGTTGAAGAGCCGGTAGGCCCAGCCGAATTTGAAGAAGCTGTAGGCGAATATGAGCATCAGCCCCAGGACCTTGATTTCCCACAGCGCACGGCTGCTTTCGACCGGTATCGATAAATCGCCTGTAATCTGAACGATGCGATCGGTCGCTTCCAAAAGGGCAAAACCGCCTCCAATCGCGAGGAGCGCTGTAGACGCGAAAAAGGCTGTTCCCTGCTGCAGTCCGGTCATGATGGAAGTGTCCATGATGCGAACCTCGCGCTTGCTCATGGCGATCATCCAGCTGCGGCGGTACTCGTCCATCACGGCCGACAGGGTTCTGGTGCGCAGGGGACTGATGTCGACAATCAGGCTGAAGCCGAACCAGGCGACAAGAAACCACGCGGCCGCGGCAAGGTCCAGGTACGAAAGTGCGTGCATGCAATGACTTTCTTTTGGAAACAGAGCATTTTTAAAAAAGCATAAGCGGCTGAAAAAATGAAAGGTTTTCTGATCTGCAAAATTCAGGGGGCAGCTGCTCCTTTTTTGCGCTTGCGAAATGGTAAGGGATCGTTTACCTCCTCGCCCCAATGGCGCCATATTTCAATTTGCAGGGGACTGGCGTCTGAGAACAAGTGTAGGGATTTTATGGACGAAAACGTGCAGAAGTCTTGTTGGAGCGTCACTCTTTGGACTGTCGCTGCGGTAGGTGTCGCCTTGACGATGATCCTCCTTTTCAACGATGTGGAAAGCGCGCAACAAGCCGTCGCCGTTGCCAAGTAGGGCCAGCGGGACGTTTTCAATTGAAGGCGCAGCCGATGGCTGCGCCTTTTTCATTTCAATAACGATTTGAAGCACCTGCAGCGTTTGTCGGTGAAGAGTTCGGCCGGTTCTGTGGACCGAATACCTGACGAAACTCCACTTGGCGAACCACCGTGCGATTGCCGGGATAACTGATCAGGAGCCCGGAATACCCCGAATTTCCAAATGGCATCATCACCAAACGTGCCAGTCCGAGGTCTGGCCAGGCCAGTTCCGCACCCCAGGACGGGATATCCCGCGGAGACCAGGACGGGTTCATTGCTTCAATATCGCTCCAACGCAACAGACTTGTGCCGTCAGCATCCCAGGCGAGGCCGGCAAGACCCGCCTCAAGAGGAAAGAGCTCTATTCTCGTGCCGCCGAGGGTCAGGATCAGCGATCCGTCGGCCGGAAAACCAATGTCGACCGTGCCGCCACGCAAGCCTGTGTCAATTGCCGTTCGGGTTCCATCGAGCTCCATGAAGGCAGCGGTATTGATGATCCTGAATTGGCCCACCGGCAATTCCGGCTGGGCACTTGTCGGGATCACCAGAAACAGGAAAGCCAGAATGGTCGCGATATGTCTTGCCATGCACGGCTCCAGATTGGTGTCCGGCGCACGATAGTGTGTGACATATTTAGAAAGTGTTGGCCCGAAAACCCGCCCGGCAGCACTTTAGATTGCTGCACCGCTATCTCGACAGAGAAACGACCATGTCCTCGATCGTGGAATGCTCCGGTTGCCAGCCGGTTGCCCGAGTTGTCTGGGTGACATCGATTTTTTGGGACAACGCGTAGCCGGCGCTCCAGTCCGTTTCCGGAGGAACGGCCTTGTCGGCCTGAACCGTCTCGATTTCCAGGGGCAGACCGTGCCGGGCCGAAATGTGGGCAGCCAGATGACGAACCGAAATGCCGGATATGCTGCTTGCCATCAATGTCATTCTGAAACGGGCCTGCCGGAGTGCCAGAACGTAGAGCGCTGCCAGATCGTTTGCCTCGACAAGCGGCCAAAGCGTCTCGGAGGCCGCGCGCGTCCTGAATGGTCTGCCTGCCTTCAGTGCTTCCGTCATTTCGGCGATCGGTCCTGATAACCTGCTGCAGACGAGAGCCGGGTGGATCACCACAAGGTTCAGATCCGTGCCATGAGACAGCGTCCGGATGGTTTCCGCCATGAACCGGAAGGCAGGGACGGGGGCAAACGGGGTTTTTTCCGTGATAGCCTGTGTGCCCTGTACGGAAGGAAAGAGCCAGATGCCTCCGGTATAGATAAGCTTAAGGGGTTGTTTCCTGTGCTTGGTGGCCTGCTTGAGCGCCAGCATTGAAAGTCGGTCGATCCTGCCCATATCCGCTGCAAATGTCGCACCGGCGTGTATGACTGCGTCGCAGGACGCTGCCCTGCCAACCCAACTTTCAGCGTGTTTCAGGTCACCGGGAAAAGCGCTGGCACCGAAGGCGCGCAACTTGTCGGAGGCGGCCTCCGATCGCGCCAGAGCGATGACACGAGCCCCCTTGGAAAGCAACTCTTTGACAACGGCTGCACCGATCAGGCCGGTGCCACCGGTTACGAACACGTCCATCTTAAAAGAGAACCCTGTTCGCGAGTTGCACGCAAGTTTTTGATGTGGGGAGCTGTGCACAATCCACCGACGTTTACTCATGCCAGCTTGACCTCGCGGACAGGCCTGCTAGGTCAAAAGAATGACGTTGCATCTGGTGAAACTCTGTGTCGGCGCCGACAGCGCGGAATCTCTTCAGGCCTCGATCGATTTTCGGATCGAGCAGGCCCGGTTGGCAGGGCTGGAGGAAGTAACGACACACACCACGCGCATGGTACCGACCCGCAAGGACGATTTGCTGGAAGGCGGTTCGCTCTATTGGGTGATCAAGGGCAAGATCCAGGTTCGCCAGCATCTGATCGATATTCGTCCCTTCACGGACGATGCCGGTATCAAGAGATGCGACCTCGTGCTCGAACCAAGGTTGATCCTCACGAGATACCAGCCGAGGCGCCCGTTTCAGGGATGGCGGTATCTGAAAGCGGATGACGCACCCGCGGACATGCGGCTGGCCGCGGAGACCAAAGCCATGTCGGACGCCATGCGCCAGGATCTGACGGAACTCTGTCTGCTATGATCGCATGAAGGCATCCAACTGCCTGTTCATGTTTCGTCGTTCGGCGTCAGCGCCTTACCCAAATGCTTGAAGAGCTGGTCAAAATCCGGCCACGACCGGTCCAGTTTGGGGTTTTCCTTCTTGCGGGTCATGGAAAGCTGGGAATAACCGTGGACCAGTGACCAGACCAGGACCTCTATGTCTTCTTTCGGTGTCCCGGAGGCGACAAAAGGTGCACAAGCCTCCCGGAGGATGGCGTATGCGCGTTCGGAGTGCGAGCAGAAAAACTCGTCGTCCTCATTGAACTTCTGTCCGGAAAAGATGAACAGAAACAAAGCTGGATGATCCGACGCATAGTCGATGTAACCGTGGCAAATAGCAGACAGGCGATCCCGGGGGGAAGGACCGGCCCCGTCCAGCCGTCTTGTCATGGCCTCGCAAAACAGCTGGAAGCCACGCGCAGCGATCGCGGTCGAAAGGCCCATTATGTTCTTGAAATGATAGCCGGGTGCGGCGTGTGAAACTCCCGCCATCGTAGCACATTCTCGGAGCGAAAGGCCGTCTGCCCCCCGTATTCGCAGAAGCTCGACACCAGCGTCAATCAGTGCCGTTTTCAGGTCGCGATCCGTTCTTCGCCTTGTCGTTTGTTCATCCACCATGTGACCGTCTTCATCGATTGTCTTGACAGTGTCAAGTTTGATCTTATCTTGACACTGTCAAGTTGGAGGAGAGGCATGGAACAGGTTTTGAAACTAACAGGCCGTATTGCGTTCTGGGCAAGCGTCATTTCATCGGTTCTTGTGGCGCTTGTTTCCTACAGGTTTGTTCCACTCGGTGTGGAAATCGCCATGGATTTCGTTTCACACAATTTGGCGGGAAACAGTCTGGCGCTCTTTGCGCATATCGCTGTCGCACCGGTTGCTCTCTTTCTGATGCCGTTTCAGTTCATGTCCGGATTGCGCCGCAAACACCCCTCGCTTCACCGTTGGGTTGGACGGATCTACGTTGCGGCGGTCGTGATTTCCGGTGTTGCCGGTTTTCAGCTGGCGTTTCATTCAACGGCCGGTGTTTTCGCGAGTGCCGGATTTGCTTCGTTGGCCGTTGTCTGGCTCTGGACAACACTCGGTGCGCTGTATTTTGCGCTCACAAGGCAGTTTGCCAGGCATCGCGACTGGATGCTCCGTTCCGCTGCCTTGACCTTTGCGGCGGTAACATTGCGTGTTTATCTGGGGTCATCGATGGCACTGGGCGCCGAATTTCAGGTGGCCTACCCGATCATCAGTTGGGCGTGTTGGATGCCAAATGCGATATTGGTCGAGACATACCTGCTGATGCGTGGCAGGCGAAGCTATCTGTTGGCCAATCAAACCAGGTGAATCGAAATCTCATCTAGTTTGGGATGAAGACAGCTGCTGTGCTTGCCAAATCAGACCGGCAGGCCCAATTTGAATGTATCGAGCGCAGCAGGGACGAATATGAATGGCGAAAACAGATCTGGACGCGACGGGGAAACCTGTCCGGAAAAAAGGCGATTTGCCTTCGGCCGCGTCCGATATCTCTGCCTTTCTTGAGAAAGCGAAGGAAATCGAGCCAAAAGCAGGGAGCGATGGCCGACTGATTTTTGCGCTCGACGCAACCATGAGCCGACAGCCGACCTGGGACAGGGCCTGTCACATTCAGTCTGAAATGTTTCAGGAAGCAGACCATATCGGTGGTTTGAAGATCAAGCTGGTCTATTTTCGCGGCTTTGGAGAATGCAGAGCGTCGCGCTGGTTCGAGCGCAGTGATGATCTCGCAAAGGCCATGAGCCGGATCTCCGTTCAGGGCGGACGTACTCAGATCAGCAAAGTGCTTTCCGCGGCTCTCCAGTCAGCCGCGGACGACAAGATTGCCGCTGTGGTCTATGTCGGCGATTGTATGGAAGAAGATGTGGATATTCTTTGCGACAAAGCCGGACAACTCGGGTTGATGGGCGTACCGGTGTTCTTGTTTCAGGAAGGGCGAGACGCCATTGCGGAACAGGCGTTTCGCGAGATGGCACGCTTGTCCAAAGGAGCCTATTGTCCCTTTGATGCGGGGTCTGCACAGCAGCTTGCCGAGCTCTTGAAAGCGGTTGCGGTATTTGCAAGTGGCGGACACAACGCACTTGTGGCACTTGAACGCAAAGGCGGGCAGGGAGCCCGTCTGCTTCTGCAGCAAATCAAATCTGACTGATGTTCTATTTTCTTATCGGACTGATCCTGCTCACTGCCGTCATCTTGGGTGCGCGCAGTTTTGTTCAGGCCAATCCCGGCGATCTCGCCCGCCAGCTTCGCAAGTACGGCGGAATTCTTCTTCTTGCCCTGGGTGCCGTCTTCATGCTGACCGGGCGGTTCATGTTCGCAATACCGCTGATAGGGTTTGGTCTGTCTCTTCTTGGGGTTGCCGGTCTCGGTCGCCTGACAGGAAGCTACAAGCCGAACAAGGCATCAGGTCAAAGATCCAGGGTGCGAACTGCAATGGTCGAAATGGAACTGGATCACGATACCGGTGAAATGACCGGTCTGATTCTGGCAGGAGGTTTTCAAGGCCGCAGGCTGGACGAACTAAGCGACCAGGACCTGCTTTCGTTCTGGCAGGAATGTGGCCAGGACGAACAAAGTTGCAAGCTAGTCGAAGCTTATCTCGACCGCAGGCTTGCCGGATGGCGTGAACACTTCCAGTCTGATGGAACAGAGGGGCAGGGAAGCCCGGCGAGCTCTGGCCCCATGACAGATGAGGAGGCCTACGAGATCCTGGGGCTTTCTCCCGATGCCGGGGACGCGGAAATTCGAGCCGCGCATCGCAGGCTCATGATGCGGGTTCATCCCGACAAAGGAGGATCCGGTTTCCTCGCGGCGAAAATCAACGAGGCTAAAGACACGCTTCTCAGAAGACATTGACGACATCCGTTACGCAGTTACTGATAGATGGCGAAGCAGGCGAATTTTGCCTTTTTCAGTGTACTGCAGGCCTTGCGGGCTGCGGTCTTGTTTTTGAAGCCAACAAAGCGCGCGCGGTAGAGCGTTTGTCCGTTGGCTTCAACGGGTTCTGTGTATGGTGAACGTCCACGAAGAGCCGCTCCCGTTCTGGCCTTGGCTTTCTTCAGAAGTGCAACGGCCTGGTTCTCGGTCTCCGAAGCGGCAATCTGCACCTGCCAGCCCGGTTCGATATCCGGCGTATCGCTGGTCGCAACAGTGATGGTGTCATCCTTCGACTGGCTTTCGACAACCGGCAGCGCGGTCGCCGATGCTGCCGCCACTTTCACGTTCGATGCAGTAACTTCGGGCGCCGGGACCGTTTCAATCTTGACCGTCTCCACAGTGATTGTCTTCGCCGGGATCGGTCGGCCTTCACTATCTGGCTGGGAAGTGGTGCGTCTGGTCACATCTGCCCTTGCAGCGTCGAGCAGTGCTTTTTTCGAGACTGAATTCGTCGTCAGATCCAGATCAGGACTTTCACGGCGGATCGGAGGCAGCGCGGTTGCGACTGCGAATGTCTCGTCAAAACGCTGTTTGACAATCTTGGGAGGTATTGGAACCGCGTCTCCAAAACCCGGTACAGTTACGGGCTCGGTCTTAACTGAAGCTGTGGTGACGGAGGCAACGGAAGGTGTTGGCACCGGAGCAGCGATCGGTTTTTCAGCCGCATTGAAGGCAAGAACCATCGGGGCTCCTGACGCAGGCTTTTGAGTGCTACCCGGCTTTACCCTTGGCAATGGCGGTTGAGCCAGGGCCGAGGCAACAAAGATCGGTGCGCCGCTGCGCTTGGCTATCATGGGAACGGTTTTCTTGCCACGGCTTGCCTTGGACAGGTAGCGGCTGATCAGCTTGGTCATCTGGGCGTTTCTGGATGCACCGGACCTGCCGCCCATCACAACGGCAACAATCTGTCGGCCGTTCCGGTTGACCGAAGTGACGAGATTGAATCCGGATGCCCTGATATAGCCGGTCTTGATGCCGTCAACACCCTTCACACGGCCAAGAAGCTTGTTGTGGTTGCCGTAAGTGCGGCCGTTGTACTTGTAGGACCGCGTTTTGAAATAGCCGTAATACTGCGGGTAGTGTTCTTGAATCGCTCGTCCAAGGGTCGCCATATCCCGAGCAGTTGTCCGTTGGCCGGAATTCGGCAAACCATGCGGGTTCCTAAAGGTCGTCTTTTTCATGCCCAGTGACCGCGCCGTGCTCGTCATGCGTTGGGCGAACTTTTTCTCGGACCCGGAAATGTTCTCGGCAACAACTGTTGCGACATCATTTGCGGATTTGGTCACCAGCGCAAGGATTGCGTCCTTGACCTTGATGGATTTTCCCGGCTTCAGGCCCAATTTGGATGGTGGCCGGCCCGCAGCATACTTGGACACCTTCAGGCGGGAATTGAGCGTAAGGCGTCCGGCCGAGAGCTCTTCGAAAACCACGTACAGGGTCATGATCTTCGTGAGCGACGCAGGATACCGGTAGGCATCGGCAGATGATGCGTACAGTGTCTTGCCGGTTTTGGCGTCAACAACAATCCCGGCATATTTGGAATTGGCCATCGCCGTGACTGGAAGCAAGATCAGCAACACGCCGAGTACCAGAATTTTTCCCACTTGGGTTATCGCTATTGCATTGCGAAGAAAACGCATACCAAACACAGTTACTTTCCCAATCCGGGTCACACGTTTCTGATTGAAGCCTGGCGGGTTGGATCATTTCCCCCTGCGATTCAAGCCGCAGCTCCGTGATGTCCAGTTCATTTGATGGAATCACGGTTACAAATGTGTAAATGGATTGCCGAAAAAGCACTTTGAAAAATAGTTTTTTGTTAGAGTTAATCAATCGTTAATTCAAGCCTATTCGTTTTTACAAGTATTATATTTTTTGCTTGATAATACAATTGTAAAAATCAGAAACAAAAATCTGAAATTTTTGTTAAGATCCTGATATATACTTTCGACTTCTGAGCCTGTCGAAAAATAGTATTCCGAATACTCCTTGTATGTTTTTCCTGAGCGCCGATCGCAATTGAAAGTGCACTGACAGCAGGTCACCTCAACAGCAGATGTAAAATTCGCTGATTGAGATAGTGCGGATTAATTTCTCGTAATGGTTGTTTTTGCAGTGCAAAATCGCCTTGACAGTTATTGTGCAGTGCATTACGAGAATGCCCATAGGTAACGTGATGCGCGTGCCGACTGCCAACAAGGGCCTTTGATGCAGGCCTTGCGCGCCGGTTCGCTGAAAGAGGTCAGTGAAATGATGAACAATTTTGAAGAAATGCAAAAGCTGAGCAAGGACAACATGGATATCGCCATGGCATCCTTTGGTTCGATGAGCAAGGGCTTTCAGGCGATCGCAGCTGAAGTAGCAGATTACCAGAAGAAGTCCTTCGAGGAAGGCACCGCAGCCGTTGAAAAGCTTGTTGCGTCCAAGTCCCTGGACAAGGCGTTTGAAGCGCAGGCTGACTATGTCAAAACCTCGTACGAAGGTTTTGTCGGCGAAATGACCAAGATCAGTGAAATGGTTACCGACATGTCTAAAGATGCCTACAAGCCTTACGAAGGCGTGCTTGGCAAAATGGGCAAGTAAGCCTCCCTGCTTTTTCGCCACCTGGCGGATTACGTTTCAAACCCGGCTCGATCGAGCCGGGTTTTCTTTTGTTTGTCGAGATATACCCACATTTTGCCGATTGGGCCGGAACGAAATCGCGTTCACGTGGATTTGCATATCGTTCCCACCTTTTAATCGTTTTTCAGACACCTACATTCCCGATTAACGGTGACGCTTCTGTCGGAAACAGGAGGTTCACCCGAATCTTGATGAAATCGACCATTGCGCGAGCGCGGCTTGCGCGGCAGGATTACCGGTGTAGAAAAAGATATTCGCGGAGTTGAAATCTGCGGATTGAAGAAGCCGGACCGGTTTGCATGTGCGCTCCGGCCCGGGAAATGAAAACCGGTGTTTTCCGGAATGAGAGAAGCGATAGGTAAGGCAATGTCGGCGGGTTCAGATCAAGACAATGACGGTGGTGACGCCGGAACTGTTGTCGCTACCCGAACCAAAACGGTTACCAAGCGGCCCAACCTCTATCGTGTGCTGTTGTTGAATGATGACTACACTCCCATGGAGTTTGTCATCCATGTAGTGGAGAGCTTTTTCCAGAAGAACAGGGAAGAAGCGACCCGTATCATGCTTCATGTTCATCATCATGGTGTCGGCGAATGTGGGATTTTTTCCTATGAAGTCGCAGAGACCAAGGTAACCCAGGTGATGGATTTCGCACGCAAGCATCAGCACCCTCTGCAATGCGTCATGGAAAAAAAGTGAGGACCAACGCACGTGCCTTCCTTCTCGCGCAGTTTAGAAAAAGCCCTTCACCAGGCGCTGGCTTTCGCCAACGAACGGCAACAGGAATACGCTACGCTTGAGCATCTGCTGCTGGCGTTGCTCGACGATCAGGACGCAGCTGCCGTCATGCGGGCCTGTAATGTGGATCTGGATACGATCCGACGCAATCTGCTTGAATATATCGAGACCGAACTCGACAATCTGGTGACAGATAGTGATGAGGACTCAAAGCCGACGGCTGGTTTCCAGCGCGTCATTCAGCGGGCGGTCATCCATGTCCAGTCTTCCGGCAGGGAAGAGGTCACCGGCGCCAACGTGCTGGTCGCAATTTTTGCCGAGCGCGAAAGCCACGCTGCCTATTTCCTGCAGGATCAGGACATGACCCGCTACGACGCGGTCAACTACATCTCTCATGGCATCGCCAAACGTCCCGGAATGTCCGACGCCCGTCCTGTCGAAGGTGCGGAGGAAGAGGACATTCTTCCAGGCTCTGAAGGGGAAAAGAAGCCCAGCCAGAAGACAGATGCGCTTGAGGCATATTGCGTCAATCTCAACGAAAAGGCCGTCAACGGAAAAATCGATCCCCTGATCGGCCGTGAGAGCGAAATTCAACGTACGATCCAGATTCTTTGCCGCCGGGCGAAGAACAATCCGCTTTTTGTCGGTGATCCGGGCGTTGGTAAAACCGCGATTGCTGAAGGGTTGGCGCACCGTATCGTCAACGAGGATGTGCCTGACGTCCTGATGGACGCGACCATCTTCTCGCTGGACATGGGGTCTCTTCTCGCCGGTACGCGCTACCGGGGCGATTTTGAAGAACGCCTGAAGCAGGTGGTCAAGGAAATCGAGGACTATCCGGGTGCGGTGATGTTCATCGACGAGATCCATACCGTGATCGGTGCCGGTGCCACGTCGGGCGGCGCAATGGACGCGTCGAACCTGCTCAAACCTGCGCTTGCTTCTGGCGCGATCCGGTGTATCGGCTCCACAACCTATAAGGAATACCGCCAGTTCTTCGAAAAAGATCGTGCGCTTGTCCGCCGATTCCAGAAGATTGATGTGAACGAGCCTTCGATCCCCGATGCAATTGATATCCTAAAGGGGCTGAAGCCCTATTTCGAGGACTTCCACAAGGTACGGTACACCAACGATGCCATCAAGACGGCAGTGGAATTGTCGGCAAAGTACATTTCAGACAGGAAGCTGCCTGACAAGGCGATCGATGTCCTGGACGAAACCGGCGCGTCGCAGATGCTCGTTCCAGAAGCCCGACGCCGGAAAACAATCGGCGTGAAGGAAATCGAGAACACCATTGCCACGATGGCCCGCATTCCGCCGAAATCCGTTTCAAAGGACGATGCAGAGGTTCTGGAAAACCTTGGAAAGGACCTCAAGAGGGTTGTCTATGGTCAGGACGCGGCGATCGAAACGCTGGCCTCGGCAATCAAACTCGCACGCGCAGGATTGCGCGAGCCGGACAAGCCGATCGGCAGTTATCTGTTCTCCGGTCCGACCGGTGTCGGCAAGACGGAAGTGGCGCGGCAACTGGCGTCGTCGCTCGGCGTGGAACTGATCCGTTTCGATATGTCTGAATATATGGAACGGCACACGGTTTCACGTTTGATCGGAGCCCCTCCCGGCTATGTCGGGTTCGATCAGGGCGGCCTGTTGACCGACGGGGTCGACCAGCATCCGCATTGTGTCCTGTTGCTCGACGAAATCGAAAAGGCCCATCCGGACCTCTTCAACATCCTGCTGCAGGTGATGGATCACGGCAAGCTGACCGATCACAACGGAAAGCAGGTCGATTTCCGCAATGTGATCCTGATCATGACCACGAATGCGGGCGCTTCAGACATGGCTAAGATGCCTGTCGGCTTCAACCGCGTAAAGCGGGAAGGGGACGACACGGAAGCGATCAACAAACTGTTCACGCCGGAATTCCGCAACCGTCTCGATGCGATCATTCCGTTCGGTAACCTGCCGATGGAAGTTGTCTACAAGGTGGTCGAGAAGTTCGTCATGCAGCTTGAAGTGCAGCTTGCGGACCGCAATGTCACGTTCGAACTGACAGACGATGCGGTGAAATGGCTGGCGACCAAAGGGTACGATGACCGAATGGGGGCCCGCCCACTCGGCCGGATTATCCAGGAACACATAAAACGGCCGCTTGCCGACGAAGTTCTCTTCGGCAAATTGAAAAAGGGCGGCATGGTCAAGGTGTCGGTTTCCGAGGATGGCAAGGGCCTGCTGCTGGAAAGCATTGAAGAGCGGGCAAATCCGCCCAAACCGAAAGCCAAGACGGAAACCAAGCCAAAACCGAAACGGCGCCGGAAGCCGGTTTCAAAGACATCGGCGGCCAAACAGACAAAGTCCTCCGGCGGAAACAAGGGCGGCTCGTCGAAAAAGAGCCTCGTGCCAAAAGTGCCTTTGGCAGACTGAACAAGGCAACGCGATTGCAACGAAAGACCCCGGAGGTGATCCGGGGTCTTTTGTTTTGACACAAACGGTCCTTTCACTTCTTTCACCACTTCCATTCGACAAATTTGTTGGTCGACTGTTCCAGGATTTCCTAACTTGGGACAAAGCCGAACAGGAGTTGAACATGTCCGATACAAAAGTTGCCCTGATTACAGCGGGCGGGTCCGGAATGGGTGCCGACGCTGCGCGACGCCTTGCCTCTGATGGCATGAAAGTCGCAATCCTGTCATCGTCGGGAAAGGGCGAGGCGCTTGCCAAGGAGCTTGGCGGATTCGGATACACAGGCTCCAATCTTGAGCCGGGAAACTTAAAGTCGTTTGTTGAAAAATCCCTGGAAACTTTTGGCCAAATTGATGTTCTTGTAAATTCTGCGGGTCATGGTCCCAAGGGTGACATCCTGGAAATTTCCGACGAGGACTGGCATCGGGGAATGGACTACTACCTGATGAATGTCATACGTCCGAGCCGGATCGTTGCCCCGATCATGGCGGAGCAGGGAGGCGGGACGATACTCAACATCTCCACCTTTGCCACTTTCGAGCCCGACCCGATGTTTCCGACTTCCGGTGTGTTCCGTGCCGGACTTGCCAGCTTCACGAAACTCTTTTCCGACAAGTTCGCGGCGCAGAACGTGCGGATGAACAACATCCTTCCCGGTTTCATCGACAGTCTTCCGGAAAAGGACGACCGGCGCGAGCGTATCCCGATGGGCCGTTATGGCCGGTCCGATGAAGTCTCCGGTTTGATTTCCTATCTGGCCAGCGATGAGGCGGCCTACATAACGGGTCAGAATATCCGTATCGATGGAGGACTGACGCGGTCGGTCTGATACTGACCGACCGCCGTCAGTATAGCGAGGTACTCAGCGTGCGTGGGGGGATAAGCCGTTTGCCCTGGGCGTAGTCGAGTTGGGCGCGCAGCCACAGAAGACTGTTGAGAAAGGAATCTCTTGAAAGACTGTCAGGACGGGTTTTCATGCCGTCTGTGACCTTGATGTAGTTTCGGCAGAGAGAACGCTCGGTTTCTTTCCCGTCCGGGGTTATCGGGCACCATCTGTTCTGGTCGAAAGGAACACCCCATGCAAAACCGCGCTTGAAACATGTCAGGGCAAGATATCTCGGTTCGATCAGTGTTTCGCCTTCCGGTCCTTTCATGCCCCAGCGTCCGTTTTTCTCGAATCTTTGAAGCACCTTCCCACAAATGAGGATCTTCTCTCGCTCTGACTGCGTCGGCTCTTCTTCATAAACGTCGATTTCGTTGTTCCCGGCATCGATCCAGAATGTGCGGTTGTCTTGCCTAACCCGATATATCCGCGGGATCTGCCCAATGTCGTTTTCTTTGGCAGCGACTGGCTTTTTAACGCGTTCCTCAGCGATGGAATCGTAGACTGGCAGAATTATGAAATCACCCGCCTTGTTGATGACGCCCTTTTTGCCGTTCAGCGAAACCAACGCTGTCTCCTCACCAAAGTAGACGTCGTTGTCGAACCAGCCCGTGGGTGGGAAAACCTGGCCATCCTGGGTAATGACCTTGTACTGATCCTTGCCAAATCTGAGCGACAAGTGTTTCTCGCAAACCCGGTGGTTTGATGGTCGGAGATAGCTTGTTGCCTGTCCGGTCACCAAAGGCTTCGGGATTTTCGGGTGCGAAATGGCAAGAAATCCGTGTTGTTCGAACAATTTCAATCCGCCCGGGCAGGTCTGGTGAACAAATCCGTGTCGCTCGTCGGTCACGAGTTCGCCGTCCGGGGTGACGCTGTGCCACCGGTTTCCCTCTAGGACGCGCGGAAGCCGGCCGTCCATAGGAATTGAAACCCTGTCGAAGTAACGTCCGGCAAGAAGATTTCCGTCACGCGAAGCGAGGCCGTACCTGTTTTCCTCTCCTGGCTTGCGTACCGATGCATATTGACCATTCCAACCTGCAATACCACCGAATTTCAGCGGGAAAACCAGTTCTCCGGTTTCGTCCACGGCTCCAAACAGGGCGGGTTCGCCATCCCTGACCGGGAACCCCCGCACGACGGCAAGACCGTTCGATAGCTGTGAAACCGAACGGTAGCGCGGCGTGATCTGCCATGTCCCATCGGTACGCAGCAATCCGAATTTGGCGTCTTTGAGCTCGTTTTCAGAAGCCCAGATTGGGCCCCTGGAGGATTCGTCAAATTTCTCGACATAGTATCGTTTGTCTGAAATCCATCCTTTTTCAATATGGTAGAGGCCGAAGCCGTCGGTGTATTCCTGATGTAGGGTCGGTCCCCAGTCAATCTCGTGGGCCATGTCGACATTGGGCATCCGGGGCGTATCGGTGGCGAGAAGAGTGTCGCTTGTGAAGCGGTAGACGCGCCCGAACCGGGGTTCGACTACAAATTTCCCGTTACGGTCGATTAGCCCGGCCAGTTTGCCGATGAAAACTTCCGCAAGGCCGGCATCGAATCGGCCGGCAAGGTCGTAGCGCGGAGCAATCACCACTCTGCCGGTGCGGTCGATGTATCCATATTTTCCGTCAATCTTGACGGCGGCAAGCCCGTCTTGAAACACTCCGACATCCTGATACGTGTAGGGAATTCTTAGCTTTTCAGATTGCTGTTCGATATAGCCACAAAGATCGAAAGTTCCTCCGCAACTTGGAACCAACACCGGTTCCTTCGCCTTCGCACCGCTCACAGCTGCCAGAAACGCCGCGACATACATGACCTGAAACAATAAATTTCTTGCCACTTTGAAACCCTCTGGACACCACTCAGTTCTTTCAATTTAGTGTGGTGATTTTGGCAAAATGCGGGCAGGGGTTGTGTGTCCATGATGCCATTGTTGTAAATGGCTAAACGTCCACTGGCGGTGCGGAATTCTTGCTTGCGACTGGCCGGGTCTGGACACGTTGCGTTGAAAAAGATAAGGCTACCTTACTTTCTGATATTCGAGTCCATTTCCAATGACTGTTCCTGAGGGAACCGAGCAATCGAATTTGCCTGACGAGCCGCCGAGAACCGGCAGGCAATGGTTTCTGCTGGGCGCACGGGCGGCGATCTCGATACCGGCATTGATCCTGACGGCCGCTTTTGTCGGCTATGCGGGGCTCGCGCGCGAAACAGGGCTGACACTTCCTGAAACCCTGGCGATGACGGGTCTCATCTGGGCATTGCCGTCCATCGTTGTTCTTACCGGCGCGCTCTCTTCGGGCATGGGCCTCATTCCCGCTTCCATAGCTGTTGCGCTGGCGTCGGTGCGTCTCATGCCGATGACGATGGCGCTCATGCCGATGGTGAAGGTGCCGGGAAAGACAAAAACCTGGCATCTTCTCATCGCCTCGCATTTTGTTGCGGTGACTGCCTGGGTGTTTGCCATGCGCAATCTGCCGGACCTCCCACGTGAGGCGCGCTTGCCGTATTTCACCGGCTTCGGTGCATCGGTAACGTCGTTCGTGTTCTGCATGACAGGAATTGCCTACATGGCAGTGGAACGAATGCCGGATGTGGTGGCAGGAGCACTGGTGCTGCTCACACCTGTTTACTTCCTGTGCTCGCTGTGGGGCGCGGCGCGACTGAACGTCGACAAGATCGCGATGGTTGTCGGGCTGGCGCTCGGACCGGTCTTTTTCCTCTACCTGCCTGGCCTGGACCTGTTATGGACAGGTTTGGTAGGCGGCACGGCAACTTACCTCGGCATGAGAGTGCTGCGTGGAGGGCGTTCATGACGGAAGGCCTGATACGCGAGACCTGGTGGTGGCCCTATGTCATGATACTGGTCGCGGGCTGGCTGGCAACCGATGTCTGGCGCTGGATCGGCGTTTTCGCCAGCGGCAGACTCCGGGAAGACAGTGAACTGTTGATCTGGGTGCGCTGCGTTGCAACGGCGCTTGTTGCCGGACTCATCTCCAAGTTGATCCTGTTTCCGCAAGGCATTTTGAGCGAGACGCCGATGTGGCTGCGTATTGCAGCGACATGTGTCGGATTCTCTGCGTTTTTAATCTCCCGCCAAAAAGTCGTTGTCGGCGTTCTGGCCGCAGAAGCCTTTTTGATCGGTGGCTGGTGGCTGCTTGATAGGGTAGTCTGGTAACCAGCAGACACTCCCGAAATCAGGTGATTGCAATGGCGGATCAAGTAGAACTCTTTTACGCTCCTCAAACCCGAGCGACCGGCGTTCGTGTTCTGCTGGAAGAGCTGGGTGCTCCCTACACGCTGAACGTGTTGAACTTCAAACTTGGAGAGAACCGGCAGTCCGGCTTTCTGGCTGTCAATCCGGCAGGCAAGGTGCCGACGGTAAGGTTTGGAGAGGCCGTTATCACCGAACAGGTTGCCATCTACATTTACCTCGCTGACCTGTTTCCCGAAAAGGGCCTCACGCCGGCTCTCGATGATCCGCGCCGCGGACCATATTTGCGGTGGTTCGTCTACATGGCGTCGTGCTTCGAGCCTGCGCTGGTTGATCGTGCGTTGAAACGGGAAGAACCGCCACGGCCAATGTCACCCTATGGAAGTTTCGACACGGTCATCGAGAATATGAGAGCGCAGATCGCAAAAGGCCCTTATGTACTTGGTGACAGGCTGACGGCACTCGATGTTCTTTGGGCGATGGGTCTCAGATGGGGCATCATGTTCGGCATTGTGCCTGAATTGGATGAATTCAAGAGATATACGGCCCGGTACTTTGAAAGACCGGCGGTCGTCAAGGTTCTCCAGGAAGACCAGAATCTGGCAAGGGAACAGGAGGAAGCAGCCATAGCTGCGGGAATAACCTGAGGCTGGAGACTGACTTCACGTATGCTGCAGCCGAAGAGGTTTGGCGGTAACCACCCATGACCTCAGAATATGAGGCAGGATCGCCTGGACTGTTTCATGGTTCTCTTGTTCCGGGTCGACTGCCAACGAGGACCCGTCGTCCGATATCTCACCGGTTTCAAGGCACGAAAAATAGAGTTTGCACCAGGCACCGTAGGCTGTTCGCAAAATGAATTTCTCCGGGACCATCAGTTCGATGGTGACATATTCGGACCTGGACAATTCGTGATCCGACAAAAGGGCCTCGGCAAGAAGGTCAAGTTCCTTGGGTTCAGCTTCATATGCCCAAACCGGAGGGGTGTCCGTCCGCGTCAGCTCCATTTGTCTCAGTTGACGGACGACGAATTCATAGGCGATGCGGTGGTTTCCCCGGATCCCGGTGCCTTCCCAGGTGGGAACGTAACGCCCTTCAGAATCAAACAGATCCAGGACGCAGGATTTTTGAAAGGTGAAGAGCCTTGCGCACCTTGTCCGGGATGCAACGTATGGACTACCGCGCGGCGAGCGCTTTGCGAATTTTTTCCGCATGGCCTGCCAGAAGGTCGTTGTCTGCCATTTCACCAGTATGGGGCTTTAACGAGATGCCTTCAAACCTGGGAATGACGTGCACGTGGGTGTGAAACACGACCTGTCCACCAGCTGGTTCAGAAAACTGCTGGATGGTCGTACCGTCGGCTCCGAACGCCTTGATAACGGTATGCGCCATTTTCTGGACAGTCGCCATAACGGCGTTCAGATCATCCGTCTCGATGTCCAGAATGTTGCGGGAAGGTGCCTTTGGGATCACTAGAATGTGCCCGTCTCCGCGCGGCATGATGTCCATGATCACCAAGGTCTTGTCGTCTTCATAGATTTTGTGGCTCGGCAATTCACCACGCAGGATTTTGGCGAAAACGTTCTGGTCGTCATATTTAGCAGCGGACATTTATGGAAATTCCAGTTGAAATTCGACGGGCTCTGTGGTGCAGATTCCTTGCGCGGAGACTAATCGCAGAGGCCAGGACTGAGCAAGGGAAATCACCGTCCCGGTTCGCCTGACGCCCGGTCACAATTGCGAACGGCTCCGCGGTGTTGCCCGTGATACCGCAATCAATGCACTGCCAAGTTCGGCAAGGCGCACCCTGTCGGGTTTGTAGAACATCCAGTTTCCGAACTTCTTGCCGGTGACCAGCCCGGCATCGGCAAGTTTTTTCATGTGTGAACTGACCGTTGGCTGGGACAAGCCGATCTTGTCGGTGATGAACCCGACGCAAACACCGTCCTCGACGAGATCGCCATCGCGTTGCTCTGGAAAGTGCGGGCGTGGATCCAGAAGCCAAAGCAGGATCTGCAGTCTGATCGGGCTTGCGAGAGCTGACATCAGGGAGGAACTTGACTTCGCATCTATATTGATATTCATCTATATAGAAACTCCTCGATATAGATGGATGAACCAGCATGCAAAGTAGCTCTCTTGAACGTCTTGCGGAAGCCTTTTCCAGCGGCGCCGAACGAGGCGCGTCTTACCTCAGGCAAATCGGGAAGCGACAGGTCAACGCGGATACATCCAGACTGTCTGACCTTGACCCCGGTTTGCCGGAAACGGGACTAGGCGAAATGGCGGTCCTCGACCTCATGGAAACGATCGGCGGTGAGGGGACGGTTGCGTCGACTGCCGGGCGATATTTCGGTTACGTCATCGGCGGGACCCTGCCGGCGGCTTCCGGCGCGCGCGTCATGCTGTCAGCCTGGGATCAGGTGGCAGATCAACTGACGGGGCCGTCGGTTCTAGAGATGGAAAACATTGCGCTTTCCTGGATCGCCGATCTCCTGCAGTTGCCGGCTGAAACTTCCGGTGCCTTCACCACCGGAGCAACGATGGCAAATCTAACGCTTCTGGTGACGGCACGGGATACGCTCTTGAGCCGCCAGGGGCACTATCGAGGCATGGGCCTTCTGGGCGCACCTGTTCTCAGGATTGTTGCGAGCTCGGAGATCCATGCGACCGTCCTGAAATCGGTTCGGATGGCAGGCATGGCCACCGATACGATCGAGTGGGTCGATGTCGATGACCAGGGCCGCCTGAAGCTATGTGACCTGCCGGAACTTGATGACACAACGATTGTGCTCGCCCAGGCAGGGAATGTTTGCACGGGTTCCGTCGATCCGCTCAAGGGTCTGGGTACAAGATGCCAGGAAGCTGGCGCCTGGCTTCACGTTGATGGTGCATTCGGTCTCTGGGCACGGCTTCTGGAGCCTTTGCGGCATACGTATGACGGTCTCGAGCTTGCCGACAGTTGGGTTGTCGACGCACACAAGACGCTGAACACACCTTATGACGCGGGAATTGCGCTTTGCAGGCATCCACATGAGATGGAGGCCTCTATGGCAATAGGAGCAGGATATCTGCCGGCGACGCATCCAGGCCCGTCCGACCGGGCACCCGAATTCAGCAGGTCTGCGCGCGGCGCGGAAACCTGGGCCGCGCTTTTGTCCCTTGGACGCAGCGGTGTGTGTGAAATGGTGACCCGGTTTCACGATCATGCGGTCAGAATCTCTGAAGATCTTAAGACACTGGGTTTTGAGGTTCCGCACAGCGTTCATTTCAATCAGGTGTTCGCAACGCTTCCAGGAAATGAAGACGCGTGCTCCGATATTGCCACCCACGTTCAGAATTCTGGTGAAGCCTGGTTCGGCCCTGCCGTTTGGCAGGGGAAAAAGGGCTTTCGGATAAGTGTATCGAACTGGACCACGGCCGATGAAGATGTCGACCGGCTGATTTCCGCAATCGCGAGCGCGAAGGACGCGGTTCTGGTTTCATAGGGACGATCGCGGACTTCAAGGCCGTACGCGACGGAAACGACGTTACAGGGATGCATCCCGCGGTTCGCGCGGGATGCGGAGTACGGCGAGATCAGGCGGCTTGTTCGGCGGAACGTCTTTCAGATACCAGTTTGTTGACGCCTGAAAAGTCGATTTTGCCTGACCCGAGGACGGGCACATTCTGCACCACCTGGACTTCTGCCGGGATCATCAGATCCTGCGCGCCGCGTTTTTTTGCAGCTTGCAGAAAATCCGATCGCGTTGCAGTTGGGCACTCGGTGATCAAAATGAGCTTCTCCCCCTTGCGTGGGTCCTTGACTGCTGCGACCGCTGACAGATGGTCGGGCCAGACCTGCCCAGCGATTGCCTCGACGGCTGCCAGCGAAACCATCTCGCCGCCAATCTTGGCAAAGCGCTTTGCACGGCCCTTGATCGTGATGTAGCCATCTTCATCTATTTCAACGATGTCTCCCGTATCGTGCCAGCCATCGACCAGCGGTTCAACGACGCCCGGATTGTCCGACTTGAGATATCCGACCATGATATTGGGCCCTGCCACAAATAGCCGACCACCGGTTTCCACACCCGGCACGGGTTCAAGGCGTGCGGACATACCCGGCATCAGTTTGCCGACCGTACCCGGCTTGTTGAACATGGGGGTGTTGATCGCGATGACCGGTGCGGTTTCCGTGACTCCATAGCCTTCCAGAACGCGGAGACCGAACTTTTCCATGTAGGTCTGTCGTGTCGAGGGTTTGACTGGTTCAGCGCCGGCGAAACAATAGCGAAGCGACCGAAAATCGTAGGCATGGGCGACCCGGGCATACCCATTCAGGAATGTGTCGGTGCCAAACAGGATCGTTGCGTTGGAACTGTAGATCAGCTCCGGAATGATCCGGTAGTGCAAAGGCGATGGATAGAGAAAGGTCGGTACACCTGAAATCAGGGGCAGAATTGTTCCCGCCGTCAGGCCGAAGGAGTGAAACATCGGCAGGACATTGAAGACCTTGTCAGACGGAGAGAAATCAATCCGTGCAGCTGCCTGATTGGCATTGGCCAGAATGTTCCTGTGTGTCAGCACGACGCCTTTCGGCGTTCCCTCCGAACCGGAGGTGAACAGGATAATGGCGGTATCGTTGCCGGTCCGGCTGACGAGGGGACGTTTGCGCATGCTCAAGCCCCTCAATTTGTCCAGAAGGCTGATTTCCTTGCGTACTTCGTCAAGCCAGATGAACCTGACATGAGGCTCCAGGCCTTCGACCAGTGCCTCAAGCTTGGCCTGGCGAATGAACGTGCGCGAGGAGAGTATAATTTTGACCTTTGCCGTTCGGCAGGCGGACAGCACGTTTTCCAGGCCGGCGGTGAAATTGATCATCGCCGGTACCTTGCCCGCGGACATCGTAGCCAGAACGGTGACCGCGGATCCATTGGCATTCGGCAACATGACCCCGAGGGTTTCCTTATTGGCTGCCAAAGCCAGGATCTTGCGACCAAGGACGGAAATGCCTGTCAACAATTTGCCATAGCTCAACTTGCCGGACAGGGGATCTTCAAGAGCGAGTTCAGAATATCCGCGTTCCTTTGCGGTTTTGAAGACCTCGTCCAGTATGGTCTTGTCGTCGGCGCGGCTGGTTTCGAACATCAGGTCGGACATGATCTGGTAGAGTTCGCTTCCTGCCGCGGCGCGGCGCTTCCGGCCTTTCAGGTCTTCCGGCAACTCCAGGCGTTTCGGTTCCATGATGGTAACTCTCACTTTCGGAAACAGTCGTTTGCGGATCTGGTTCGGGTTCAGATAGGAAAAGGGTGTTTTTTCGAGGCCGTCGATGCGGATCGGAACGATCATGGCCCCGGTCTTGTCGGCTACCATGGCAGCGCCGTCATAAACCTTCATCAGCGATCCGGTGACTGTAAGCCTGCCCTCTGGAAAGATCACCATCGGTTCACCGGACTTCACCACCTTGATCAGCGACCGTGTTGCCATGGGTTTTGCCGGGTTGATCGGAAGGGCATTTGCCAGTTTCAGGAACGGACGAACCCACCAGCGCTGGGCGATTTCGTAATCGACTGCAAAGGTCGGGGTCTTGTCAGCCAATGTCAGCGCAAGGCCGGCGTCCAGGAGGGACACGTGGTTCAACGCCAGAATTGGGGCTTCACCGGCTTTTTCAAGGTTCTCAATGCCTTTGATCTCGACCCTGAATATTGCGCGGTAGAGGATCGAAACCGCGTCTCGCAGCGGATTTGTCGGCAGAACTTTCATCATGATAATGGCTGCCATCGCGTTCAGAAGGCCAAGACATGCCATGATTGCCGGTATGGACACGCCGAATTTTTGTGCTCCGGCGAGTGCAAGACCACCAAGGGTCATCAAGGCTGCCCCAAGGGCGTTCGTTCCTGCTATGCGGCGCGCTCGTGTCTCCGGCGTGGCCCAGGTCTGCAGGGCGGTGAAGGTCGGGACGACCAGCAGAGCGCCCGAGATTGCCAGCCCGGCCATATCGATCGTCAGACGAAACACACCGTCGCTCTTGAGGAATGCTGACAGGTTTGCCGGAGATCCGGTTGCCGAGAGGGTCGAAAGGGTCCAGGCACTGTCGAAACAGAAGACAGCAAGCAAAACCGTTCCAAAAGCGGCCGGCAGCAGCACCACGCGCCCCGCGGACAGCCAGGCGGCCAGCGCGGAACCTATGCCGATGGAGACGGCAAAGACCGTCAGGAAAAAGGTAACGGCTGTTTCGTTCCCGCCAAGGACATCCTTGACCATCAGCGGCAGCAACGCGAGTACCGTTGCACCGATCAGCCAGAACCAGGCATTCATCAGGGCTACGCGGAACAGGCGTTTGTCCGTTGCGAGGTTGGCAAGGATGCGCCAGGTCGACGTCGCGATATTCCAGTCGATCTTCAGGTCCGGAGCGGCGGCAGGGGCGGATGGAATCCTGCGGCTTGTCGCATAGCAGGCTAAGGCCAGCACAAGCATGACCGGAGCAAAGGCAGCAGCGGGAGCACCGGAGCTGAAGATCATGCCGGCCGAAATTGTTCCTCCCAGGATCGCCAGAAAGGTTCCGGTTTCAACCCAGGCATTTGCCCGTGGCAAATCCGAGTTTGCGAGGTGTTCCGGCAACAGACCGTACTTGACGGGACTGAATATCGCCGACATCGCACCGAACAGAAAAAGTGCGGCGAAAAGCAACGGGAGGGATGAAAGCAGCATTCCAGCTGCTGCCAGGAGTGCCCCGGCGATTTCAATACCCTTTGAGAGCCTGGCTATTCGAGACTTGTCGAACTTGTCTGCAAGCTCACCGCCAATTGCCGACAGGAAAAGGAATGGCGCAATAAAAATCGCACCGGTGAGAGCAATCAGCGCGCCCGTGTTACCTGTTTGAGCACCGGTTGACGTGACCTGAAACAGCACCAGAAATACCAGTGTGTTTTTCAGGAAGTTGTCGTTGAAAGCGGACAGGAACTGGGTCCAGAACAGCGGTGCGAACCGCTTTGAAGTCATCAATGGCTTGCTCAAGGTCACCTCCATCCGGGTGGTTGCTGGCAACCACCCGCGGAAAACAGTTGGAAATCAGGATTGCTCGGGACTGTTGATGTCCAAAAGCAGCTTTTCTGTCTTGGCATCTTCAATGCGGTGGTGAAGTTTCTCGGACTCGTCCCGGTCGCGCAGCGTCTTGGTGAGCGTGATCGAGGTGTGCACCAGCATGATCGCGGCCATGGTGTAAAAGCCCTTGGCCGAAAAACTGGCTTCCAGATTGTAAATCCCGAGGGCCATCATGACCGCGGCTATGCCAAAGCTGACCCAGGTGAAGATGATCCAGTTCTGGGAGTGTTTTGCGAGTGCGTCCTGCATGGGATTGTCCTTTCTCATTTGTCAGTTTCGATCAGGAGGGGGAGTTCGGCTTTCAACCGGCCAAGAACATCGTTTGCCCGGATGCGGACCGGATCGCCGCAATCGGCATCGGCGAGTTTCTCGATCAACACTTCGGGTCTTTCTGCGGGCGAGAGCTCCGCGAAAGCCCGGTCTGCCAACTGGTCGCGCTCCTGCTCTTGCAGAATGTCGTCCAGCTGGTGCTCGGCCCTGACAAGAGCGGACTGGCCTGCAACGGCGCCGAGTGACTGGGCCTTTTGGATCTGCTGTCGGACTTCTGCGGTTCGTTCGCCGCGCTTGAGCGCGCGCAGCCTGCCCTGAGCCCGGTGCAACTGGTCCGTCAGGGTCAAGAGATCCTCGTCGAATTTGAGGATGGCGGCCTCTAGGGCTGCCTTTTCATCTTCCAGTACCGCAATGGCTTCGGCAGCTTCGCGTGCAAGTGTTTCGACACCCTTGAGAAGTGCGTTCCGTGCCCGGTTTTCCAGATCCTCGATGGATACTGAAATCTGCCTGAGGCGGTTGCGATCCTGGTGCTGTTCTGCCTTGGCTCTGGCCAAGGCAGTCTGTGCAGCCCTGAGGGAAGTTGCAGCGTCACGCACGTTCCAGCCAAGCGAGGTTATCGATGATTGCTGTCTGCCGGTCTGGGCACTTGTTTCAAACAATGCCTTCAGTTGAGATATGAGTGGTTCGAACATCTTTCCTCCATAAAAATGAACAATGTTCACTATTTGACAAAGCCACATCAAGTGCGCTAGGTCAAGAAAAAAATGAACTGAGTTCACTTTTAAGTACGAGGATTGGTTAATGCCGGGAATTCAAAGAGCCAAAAGCGAGGAAACCCAGCGAAGGGTCCTTGAAGCTGCGATAAGGGCCGTCGAGGCGGGTGGAATGGAAGCCGTGCAAATCCGCAGGATTGCCGCCGAAGCAGGATATTCGGTCGGATCGGTATACAAGCACTACGAAGATCAGGATGCCCTGATCGCGGCTGTTGATACCGTCACGCTGGAGCGTATCAAAACCGACATGTCAAATGCGATCGAGGGTATCGAGGATCCGATAAACCAGCTGAAAACGCTGGCGCGCACTTATCTGGAATTCGCTCGCCGGCATCGAAACTTGTGGGTGACGCTGTTCACGCATCATTTGCCCGATGGCCGCCCAGTGCCTGAAAGCCACATCCAGGGGACGGTCGATCTTCTGACTTTTGTGGCTGTTCCGCTGAAGAAACTCAATCCCGACCTTACTGAAGACCTGCTGGCTGCACGCACCCGAACCTGTTTTTCAGCGCTCCACGGGCTTGTGTCCATCAGTCTTGAAGAACGGTTCGTCGGCCTGCCGGGCGACGAGATGGATCGGGAAATGATGTTCCTGGTTGAGAGGCTGGCGGCGAAGTAGCAAGCCCAAATCAGGCTGGAGTGATCTTTTCTCAGGTTCCGCAAAATGTTTTGTATGGACCGAATTCAACAGGTGCCGGGCCGGAATATGCATCCATGCCAGGTTGTTCGGTGAAAGGTGTGGCAAGTACGTCCATTAGTTGCCGTGCGGGTTCATAGTTTCCGGTTTCGGCTGCCTCGAGGGCTTCTTCGACCTTGTGGTTTCGGGCGATGTAGACCGGGTTGACCCTGTTCATTGCGTCGCGTGTCTTGTCTGACGTTGTCGTTTCCCTTTGCAATCGGTCCTTCCAGCGCTTCAGCCAAACATTAATGCCTTCCTGCTCTTCAAACTGCTTGCGAAGTGCCTTCTCGTCACCGGTCGCTGCATCTGCCAGGTTTCGAAACAACTGCGTGTAATCCACTTTTTGTGCCTGCATCTGGCTCAGCAGGTCCTCGGTCAGCGGCAGGTCGTCACTTTGGACTGTCTCAAGGCCGATTTTCCTGCGCATGCCGGCAAGCCATGCCGTCTTGTACAGATCCGGGAAACGTCCGAGTTCCTCGCTGACGCGCTCCACCGCCTTGTCGATATCATCCGGATCGATCAGGGTCAGAATGGCTTCAGCCAGGCGCGCCAGGTTCCATTGAGCTATTACCGGTTGCCGGCCGAAAGCATAGCGACCGCCATGATCGATTGAACTGAAGACCGCCGCAGGATCATAGGTGTCGAGGAATGCGCATGGACCGTAATCGATCGTCTCCCCGGATATCGTTGTATTGTCAGTATTCATGACGCCATGGATGAAGCCAACCAGCACCCAGTGTGCGATCAGCCTGGCCTGCCGTTCCATCACCCGGGAGAAAAGTTTCAGGTAACGGTCGTCTTCGTTTTCGAGGTCAGGGTCATGGCGCGCAATTGCGTAGTCAGCGAGCTGTCGAACCTTGGAGGTTTCGCCACGTGCAGCGAAAAACTGAAACGTGCCAACGCGAAGATGACTGCTTGCAATCCGTGTCAGGACAGCGCCAGGCTTGGGACCTTCCCGGTAGATCGTTTCACCAGTCGTGACAGCGGCAAGGGCACGCGTTGTGGGGATGCCGAGGGCGTGCATGGCTTCACCCATGATGTATTCCCGCAAGACGGGCCCTATGACTGCCTTACCGTCTCCGCCGCGGCTGAAGGGTGTCGGGCCCGATCCCTTCAACTGGATGTCGCGACGCTTCCCAGCCCTGTCGATGATTTCTCCGACGAGGAGTGCACGGCCATCGCCCAGCTGCGGCGAAAAGCCTCCGAACTGATGTCCCGCGTAAACCTGTGCCAGGGGAGATGCGCCATCCGGACACTTCAATCCCGCAAAAATCGCCGCGCCATCCGGCGTTTCAAGCGCCGCACCGTCCAGCCCGAGTTCTTCTGCAAGCTTCCTGTTGAAGAGCACCAGCTTGGGTGCTGGAACCTTTGCACCCTCCCACGCAACATAGAAACCCGGAAGGTCACGTGCGTAGGAATTGTCGAACTGGAAGAGTGGTGCATTGACGGTCATGAATTCTGTCCTGGTGTTCACCTGAGGTGCTCAAGTCGTTACCTAGCAAAATATAAGGAGCTGTGTCCGAATTTCCCCCTCGGTGTGCACATCACGTCTGCATCGATCGTTTGTATATCGCCTCGGCATATTCAGGGACAGTGACCGTCGTCCTTCTTTGTGAATCCTGGATGCAAAGGAATGATGCTGACAGAAATCTTTTAATTTACTGAAAAACATGAATTTTTTGGAGTTGAGTTGTAAAAAACCCGCGACTTGGTTGTATTCTTGCTTGCGCCTAACTTTAAATGGCACTCAAAATATTGTATAATTTCAAGTGCTCAACCCAGGGTATTTTTAGGTGTTGCATTTTCTGATTTTTTTATAACTCAAGATTTGGATTCCAGTCATGAAATCGGTGTTCCAGTCCCAGCTTGAAGAATTGCAGACAGTCGAGGAACTTCTCGACAACGAGAAGTACATTGTTGCGGAAACGCCATTCACGGCGAGCGAGGGGCTGGAAGGCGCCAGCCCGGAGACAATCGGCTCGGCCTCGCTCGAAGAAGCGGTCGATCGTATCAGGACGGGAAAAGCAGATCTTGGCGCCCCGACCTATACCGAAGCGATTGTCATGCGCACCGGCTTTCCGTCGTTGCTCGTGCAGAACGGCACTTTTGAAGATCCGAAACTCGATCACTGGAAAAAGGTACTTCTACCCAGACGTGACCTGATCAACAACGCCATTGCCAATGTCGGGCGTGTCGATCTGGTGAATGATCCCAATGCCAAGTGGATCGGCACCGGCTGGCGGGTGAATGAAGACACATTTGTCACCAACAGGCATGTTGCGGAGTATTTTTCACGCCGAATCCGGGGTGGTTGGGACGTGGCGCCGGGCATCAAGGTCTACATGGACCTGAAGGAAGAACACCAGTCCGACGAGCAATTGGAATTGCTGGTTTCATCGATATTGCACATTGAACCGACTGGTCTTCCCGATGTCGCGATCATGCGCGTGAAAAGTTCTGCGTTGAGCGGCATGGCCGACCCGATATCCTTGCAACTGGATGGACAAAGACCCGAAACCATCGGCGTGATCGGGTATCCCGCGAAAGCGGTTCGCGACAATCCCGTGGACGCGATGGATCGCTATTTTGGCGACATTTACAATGTGAAGCGATTTGCACCCGGGCGGATCATGGATGAAGACCATTCGTCTTCGGTGTTCACCCACAACGCAACCACACTCGGCGGAAACTCCGGTTCGGTCATCATTGATGTCGAGACCGGCTGTGCTGCCGGTCTTCACTTCGCAGGCAGTGCGCTCACGCAGAACTACGCAGTGAAAATCGGTACGGTTGCCGATGTACTGCGCCGCAGATCAGTCTACTTCACGACCTGTTCCGAGATGGATGGTTCCGGCGGAAATTCCGGTTCAGGCAAAGGCGGTGGGTCCAGTTCGGAAGATGCCGGACGTTTTGGAGACCGAGAGGGGTATCAGCCGGACTTTCTTGGACGCGGTTCATTGCGTGTACCGCTGCCGGAGCTGAACAGCATGCAAATGCGCAAACTTGCGCGTACAGATGCAGGTGAAAGCGAGCTGAAATACAGGCATTTTTCAGTCGTCATGAATGGAGAGCGACAACTGGCGTTCTATGCCGCTGCAAATATTGATGGAAACGAACTGCGCAGGCCGCGGCGCATCAAGTCATTCAAGCTCGATCCTCGCCTTGCAGAAGGCAAACAGGCGGGAGAAGATCTCTATTTCGACAATGACCTGGACCGCGGTCATCTCATAAGGAGGCTCGATCCCTGTTGGGGAACAAAATCCCAAGCCGACGAGGCCAACCGGGACTCCATGTTCTTTCCCAATATCGCTCCGCAACACAAGAAACTTAACCAGAAAATCTGGCTTCGTTTGGAAGAACACATTCTTGACCGGGTGGATGAGGTCGATGCGAAGATATCCGTTTTCGTCGGGTGTTTGTTTGACGATGGCGACCCGGTTCAAAAACCGAGCGGCGTCAAGGTTCCCATGGGTTTCTGGAAAGTTGTCGCATCGATAGGTCGTTCACAAAGGGGCCGATCCAGCCGGCGCGTTCTGCAGGCCCAGGCATTTTTGTTGTTCCAGGGACATCTTGTAAAACCTGGAGACCTGGAGCTCGTCTTCGGACAGGGGTTCGAAGAACACCAGGTCACGATTGAAGAACTTGAGCGGTTAACCGGACTTGATTTCGGTTCCTTGCGAGATGCCGACACATTCGCGGTGACCCAGGAAATGCGCGTTGAGCACAAGGAACGTCTGGAAACGACGACCGGCCTCATCACCGATACCTCGGATCACATCAAACCGCTGGGTTCCGTCGAAGACGTGATCTGACAGGTTTTCCGGAGGGAAACTAACTTGAGCGCCGCAAAGTCAAGTCTCCTGTTTCGCGGAGAACGTTTGCTGACCACCAGCGCGGACGTCGGAGACGTACGAGACTACGTATACCAGCCCGCGTTGTCCGGATTGGCGCGCCAGGTCGATCCGCGCTCGGGTAACTCGCTCTGGTGGAGCAGTGGCCGCATCCGCGATCAGGGTGACGCGGGAAGTTGTACCGCACACGCACTGGCAGGCATTATCGATCACCTACGTGTGCGCGATCGTATGCTCGACAAATCCGCGAAAACGAAGCTGGGCAAGGGAGACAGAAAACCCTGGGCTTCAGCAAACATGCTGTACAACATTGCGCGATTTCACGACAGATTTCCTGGTGAGAATTATGAAGGATCGTCGATCCGCGGGGCTTTGAAAGCATTCTATTTCAATGGCGCATGCGCGGACACGGTCGCCAAGGGACTATCGGGGCGCGAATGGCACATGACCAGGGAAATCCTGGAAAGTGCGCGCAAGGTTCAGCTGGGTGCCTACTATCGCGTCCGACCAAGACTGCCGGATGTACATGCAGCCCTTTGCGAGGCAGGACTGGTCCTTGCTTCCGCCGACATCCACGAAGGATGGTCAACCAAAACCGCTGACATCGGTCTTCCCAAAACGAAGTCCGAGAAGTTGGGTCGGCATGCCTTTATCCTTGTAGGATATACGGAACGCGGATTTCTCGTGCAGAATTCGTGGGGCGCCAATTGGGGCGAAGACGGGGTGGCACTCTGGAATTACGAAGACTGGGCGTCCAGTGTCGTCGACATGTGGGTTCTCAGGCTCGCAGTTCCGATCGCCAGTCACTCTGCTATTGGCAGCGCTCAGGCCGCCGTATCACGCGGAGCGCAGCTGGGGCAGGGCGCATTCGACCATGCATCCATTGACCCTGTCTCACCGCCCACCCGCTTCGACGTCCTCGGCCATATCGCGTCGACTTCACGCGGAAAGCTTGATCGCTTCGGTCCATACCATATCGATATGGCAACGTTGAAAGAGACAGTCAGGATCCTCGCTGAAAGCTCCAAATACAAACACATCCTGATTCATTTCATGGGGCTGCAGCGGCACGAAAACGCGACGATGTCGGCGCTCCGTGATGCAGTTCCCGTGTTCAAGAAGAACGGGGTTTATCCGTTTTTTGTCACCGTCGAAAACGATTTGTGTGTTGCGGTACACGATATGGTGGAAGCAGAAGTGGGACGCGCGAACAAGCTCATCGGCCTGGGCGAGAGCCCTGAAAAAGATCGTCACATCGAGGGACAGTTGTCTGGCGCCGCGCTTCGAATTGTCGAGGAAATCCGGCGTAGCTCGATGTCTGTCGTCTATAAAAGCGAAAAGAACACGCTCGGCGAAGGCTTGCAAATCCTCAATGATCTGTTCAGCGCGCTTGAGCCCCGGTATCGCCAGGGTGAGATTTCATACCATATGTCCGCGCACGGGTTCGGTTCGTTGTTGCTGGCCGAATTGTTCAGACAGACGGATTATTGGAGCCGGCAGCCGATCTTTTCCTCACTCAGCCTGTTTTCACCCATGCTACCTGAAGAGCTTTTCCGCAAAAGCTTCGTTGAGCGACTGTATCACCCGCGTGATCTGCCGGTCAGCCGCAAAGCGCGTGGCTCAGATGTCGGGATTGAAAAGGTCGATCTCTATCTCCAGAGTGAAGATGCGATGCGAGAAGATCGGCCTTTTCCAGGATACGGTGGCAACTGGCCATTGCTTTGGGGGCGCGTGCTCGCGATGGCTGAAAGGCGCGCAAACGGGGGGTATTCGGGACTCGAGACCGGCGGGACTTACCGGTGCGAAAACCGTGAACAGGCTCGTTTGCTCGCACTTGGTGCGCCCGCAACAAATTTGTCCGGTGAGCCAGGCGTAGAACTCAAGAAGCTGTTCGGACCTCACCGGGATTTCGATCTGCGCACTGAATTGCTTGATGCGCTGTTGGACCGCATTCTGAATGGTGTCACTACGCTCCCTTTCGAAACAGCCTATCCCGACAGGGAAAGCCTGTTGAAGATTTGACGATTGGTTCCACGACATCACGAATGGCGGATACGTAGACGGTCTTGATCGCGGACAGCCCTGGACGATGCCGAATGGAGCCGGATGAGGCGCTGGAATGAGCCGATGCTGTCTGTTGACTTGCATCCATGTTTACAAGGGAAATAATAAATATCGATTTTTTCCAAAAAAGTAAGATCTGACTTCGTCATTGTGGCGTAACGCTTCTGTAATCAATCGACACTTGGAGTAGATGTCATGAAAAAGAGCCTTTCGGCCCTTGTTGGAGCAGTGTGTCTTTTTGCCAGCCAAGCAAATGCGAATACGATTGTTGAAATCGCCGCGGGCGATGAGCGTTTCACCACGCTTGTTGCCGCCGTTCAGGCAGCCGGGCTTCAGGACGCTCTCCAGGGGCCAGGTCCGTTTACTGTGTTTGCTCCGGTAAATGATGCCTTCGCGGCGCTTCCTGAAGGCACCGTGGAAACATTGCTGAAACCGGAGAACAAGGACCAGCTCACAAATGTGCTTCTCTATCACGTTGATGATCGCAAGTTGACGTCCAACCAAATCCCGGTTGGATCCAACTATTTCAAGCCGCTTTTGACAAACGAACGCACGTGCATCACCCGATCAGGCAAGGCGGTTGATATTGCCGACGGAACCGGCTCGACCGCAAACGTCATCATCGCGGATATCCAGGCGGACAACGGCGTGATCCATGTGATCGACAAGGTCCTGATCCCTGGCGACCGTCCGGATTGTCACTGACATAGCTGCTGAACCGGCGGGCGACCCGGTTTGTCGGCCGGCTTCATCACAGGTTTCCTTCCAACCCGTCGGTCATTCCGGCGGGTTTTCATATTTGCCAGTTTTGCGCAATCGAACAGGCTGTCGCAAATCAGCACTTGGCAGTTTGCATGAATCGACCGACAAATCTGGAAAAACCGGGAGCAAATACATGCGAGCCATTACATATGACCGTTTCGGCAATGCCGCCGAGGTATTGCAGCTGGAGGCGCTTCCGGTTCCCGAGGCTGCTGATGGCGAAGTGCTCGTCCGCTTGCATGCGTCGGGGGCCAACCCGTCCGATGTTCGTGCTCGCGCAGGCGGCCGCCCGGGTGTAACCAAGCCGCCTTTCCCGAAGATCACGCCCCATAGCGATGGCTCGGGCGTGATCGAGGCCGTTGGTGTCGGCGTTCCCGAAAGCCGGATCGGGGAACGGGTCTGGATCTGGAATGGTCAATGGCAGCGGGCCTTTGGCACGGCTGCCGACTACATCGCGCTTCCGGCAGATCAGGCTGTGGCGCTGCCAGACCATGTTTCCTTCGAAGAAGGTGCCGTCCTCGGTATTCCGGGGATAACAGCCTGCCACGCGGTTCTCGGAGGCGGGACGGTTGCCGGTCGGAAGGTACTTGTGAGTGGCGGAGCAGGGACAGTCGGGCGACTTGCCATTCAGGTTGCGGTTGCTTCGGGAGCACAGGTACTTTCAACGGCGCGAGGCGAAAAGGGAATACAGGCGGCAAGAGATGCCGGTGCAGACGCGGTTTTCGATTATTCCGCCGAGAACCTGTCTGACCAGATCCTGGAAGTCACCGAAGGTCGCCCGATTGACCGTATCGTTGAAGTTGAATTCGGCAAAAACATCGAGATGAACACAAAGATCATTGCCGAGAGAGGAACCATTGCCGCAATCGGTTCGGCGAAAGACATGACACCCGTGCTGCCGTTCTATCCGTTGATGTTCAAGGCTGTGACCATCGATCTGGTCCTTGTCTATATTTTGTCAGAGGCAGAGCGCGCGGCAGCTATCGGGAACCTTACGGAGCTACTGGACCGCAAGGTGCTCGATTTCCAGATATCGCACGTTCTTCCGCTGGAAGACTGCGCAAGGGCGCATGAGATCATTGCATCAGGGAACAGGTCGGGTTCCGTCATTCTCAAAACCTCATGACCAGAGGTTCCGTCAGTGACCTTTTGGCGGAATTGTTTCGTTGTTCTGTTCGCGGCATGCTGCACAATGAAGAAACTCCCCGAACCGGAATGGCTCAAGTTCAATTGAACCGACCGCGACGCAAAGGATTAGACCGATGAAAGAGATTGTGATTGCAAGTGCTGCGCGTACCGCTGTCGGTAGTTTCGGTGGGGCGTTGAAGGATTCGCCGCCCTGTGAACTTGCAACCACAGTTGCCAAGGCGGCCATCGAACGGGCCGGCATTCAGGCGGATCAGGTCGATCAGGCCTTTTTCGGCAATGTGATCCATACCGAACCGCGTGACATGTATCTTTCCAGAGTAGCCTCGCGTCAGGCCGGAGTACCTGATCATGCACCAGCCCTTACGATGAATCGACTGTGCGGCAGCGGCTTGCAGGCTGTCGTTTCGGCTGTCCAGGCCATTTCGATGGAAGATGGTGAAGTGGCTTTGGTGGGAGGCGCTGAAAACATGAGCAGGGCAGGCTACCAGCTGCCGGGTGGCCGTTGGGGACAGCGTATGGGCGACGCACAGGTTGTCGACATGATGACCGGCGCCCTGCACGATCCGTTCGGGATCGGGCACATGGGGGTTACAGCGGAGAATGTGGCTGACCGATACGAGATATCCCGTCAACGGCAGGACGAATTCGCCGTTGAGAGCCATCGTCGTGCCAGCGAAGCCATTCGTGAAGGGCGCTTCAAGGATCAGATCGTGCCGTTGAGCGTCGGACGGCGGGGCAAGGAAAAGGTTTTTGATACCGATGAACATGTCCGCCATGAAGCCACGGTTGCCGATATGTCCGGATTGCGGGCGGTTTTCAAGAAAGACGGCATGGTTACAGCGGGGAATGCCTCGGGTCTCAATGACGGCGCTGCCGCCATCATTATGCTGAGCGCAGAAAAAGCGGAAGAGCTTGGTGTCAGGCCGCTCGCACGGATTAGGTCCTACGGGGTGGCAGGTGTCGATCCGGCCGTGATGGGGATTGGTCCGGTTCCGGCAATGCAGATCGCGATGAAACGCGCCGGCATCGGTGCCGACGACCTGGATGTCGTGGAGAGCAACGAAGCCTTTGCCGCGCAGGCCTGTGCGGTCAATGATCTGCTTGGCCTGTCGGATGCGAAAGTGAACCCCAATGGTGGCGCTGTTGCGCTTGGTCATCCAATCGGTGCAACGGGAGCAATCCTGATGACGAAGCTTGTGCATGAACTCGTCAGAACAGAAAAACAACTGGGTGCGGCAACCATGTGTATCGGCGGCGGGCAGGGCATCGCCGTCATCGTCGAGAATGTCGCCGGCTGAGTTGTCTCGGGCCGCTGTCACTGCCTTGTCGTCGCATCGGCCCAGATACAAATTGGAAACGGGAGACGTGAGCGATGAGGTTCGCACTTGCAGCCCTGTTTTTGGCGCTGACGACGGTTTCGGTTCTTGCAGTGGATCCCGAAGATGAGGGATCAACGCCTCCGGAACCGACACCGACCTCGACGAAGTGTCCCGATGGCGAAGCCTGGGATGATGCCACTGGTCGCTGCATTGATCTCGACGCCCGGATATTCACCGACAGGGATCGCTATCTTGCTGCACGAGAACTGGCCTATGCAGGCAGGCTGACTGGAGCGGGTCGCGCTTTGGACGCGATCTCGGATCAGTCGAGCTCCCGTGTTCTGACTTATCGCGGGTTCATTGCGCGCAAATCCGGAGACTGGCCCCAAGCCGAGACTTACTATGCGTTGGCGCTTTCGGCCGATCCGGACAATGTGCTGGCGCGCGCTTATCTTGGAATGGGGCTTGCCGAATTGGGTGAGCTTGACGCGGCGGGCAAACAACTCCGGGAGATCCGCAACCGTGGCGGTCGCGAGACCTGGCCCGAGCGCGCGCTGATCATGTCTATCCGTTCGCGTGGTGTTGCATCATATTGAACTTGATGAACCGATTTGTTCGATAACGTGATCGTGCCACTGGAAACGTGAAAGAGGCGGGCAGAAAATAAATTTGAGTTCCAGTGAATAATATCGATTTCCAGGTGTCTACAGGGCATCGAGTTTAAAGCGGGAGAATGAAATGAAATTTGTTATTGCACCAATTGTCGCTGCGATGAGCATGATCGGGGCGCAGGCATACGCGGGCGAAACGCCTTCCAACCCGGAAGCCAAAGTCTATTTTGTAAATCTTGAAGACGGAGATTCAGTCAGCGGTCCGGTGAAAGTGGTTTTCGGCCTGAACGGTATGGGAGTTGCCCCGGCTGGGACCGAAAAAGACAATACCGGCCATCACCATCTACTTCTGAACCGCCCTCCGATCGGTCAGGGAGAAGACGGCGCGGATGAGTTCATCTACAATCTTCCGGCAGATGAGAACCACATCCACTATGGTGGTGGCCAGACCGAAACGATGCTCGAACTGGCTCCCGGTACCCATACACTGCAGCTGGTACTCGGGGACCTCAATCACGTTCCACATGATCCGCCCATCTACTCTGACGTGATAACAATCACGGTAGAGTAATCCCATGCGATTTCCGGCGGCGTTTCTGCCGCCGGCGTGCTGGAAGATCACATGAAACCTCGCTCCGTCAGGGACTTGCTGCCGCGTTCTTTGCCCTCCATATGGCGATTTGCGCTCAGCTTGACGGGTGATGTTGAGATGACCAACGATCTGGTGCAATCGACCTGCCTGCGCGCAGTCGAGAAAGCTGATCAATTTCGCTCGTCAGGAAGTTTTGAGGGCTGGTGCCTGCAGATTTGCCGCTCGATCTGGCTGAATGAATTGCGTAACCGGGCAAGTCGGCAGGACAAGGCATTCGCAACCCTTGATGTCGATCAGATCCCGGATCTGGCCCCCGGGATAGAACACAACCTTTATGCCAAGGAAATCATTTCCAGGGTCATGACGTTGCCTGATGCGCAACGAAGCGTGGTTGAGCTGGTTTTCGTCCAACAATTCACATATTCGGAGGCCGCGGTCATTCTCGACATCCCAATCGGCACCGTTATGAGCCGGCTGCACGCATCGCGAAAAGCGCTCAAGGAATTTGCCGGGGTGACGAAGCGTGAAATGAGAAAGGAGCAGAAGTGACTTATTCGGATCAGGAACTTCTGGCCTTTCTGAACGGCGACCTCGATGGCAAACGCGCTGCCGAAATCGAACAGACGATGCGTGTGGACCGGGACCTGGAAAGTCGGGTCATGGCGCTTGACCCGGTTGCATCACCGGTTCGCGAGGCGATGATCGCTCTGCCAGGCAGGCACATTCTAAAGGACCTTGAAAAATCAGCATTCGTTTCAGATGTATCAGCCGGCAAAAGCCGGCAATGGCTGAAACTGGCGGCTGTCCTGGTACTTGGAGCTGTTATGGGTGGCAGCGCCATGTGGATCGGGAGGCCCGCTTCCGAAGATTGGCGAGGGCGCGTCGCGCAATATCAGTCACTTTATGTCGCCGATACAGTCCGGCTGACGACCGCCACGTCCGACGTTTTGAAACGGCAAATCGATGCAGCCAGTGAACGCCTGGGACGCCCGCTGGAAATATCGTCGTTGGAGGCCCCGGAAGCACTCAGATTGGCGAGGGTTCAGGTTCTCGGTCTTGATGACGCTCCATTGATACAAATTGTCTACCAGGATGGGAACGGCACTCCCTTTGCGCTTTGTGTCACCACTGCAAAGCAACCAGCTGAAGGCGACAAAACCAGTTCCGAAATGCTTCACGGACTGGCGACGACCGCATGGCAGGACGGGTCTTACCGGTTTATTTTTGTCGGCGGCAATGATCTTTCAATGACCGGGCAAGTCGCCGCGCAACTCAAGGCGCTTTTGTAAAGCCGAGGCGTCGTGACGTTCCTGGTTGGTTCTGGCACGCTGTGGCTCAAGGTCGGAGATGGACAATACGATCCGGTCGTCACGATGTATCATGATCAGGGGCAAGTCGCGATCAAGCTGCTCGGTTTTGATCAGGGCGCTTCAGTACTGGCCGGATTGCCTCTTCGGGTCACGACGCTGGCACACGGAACTGCATTTGATATTCCAGGGAAAGCTATCACAAATTTTCTTCCCACCAAGAATGCGTTCACCATGTGTCCGAACATGGCAAGCAACCGCGGTGCTACAGATGGTGTCGCAACGAATGTTTCGGAGCTCGAAGAGCGGACAGTGTCGTAGCGCAGGTCTGCGTTCAAGTGTTCCGCTTCAGGACTCTCACGCACCTTCGGATTGGATCTCAGCCTCCGGAGACTGGAGCAGCTGTCGCAAAAGAGGCGCTGGCTATCCCCTTCGTGTTTCGTTCTGCCTCAAGCCGGGCAATCTTGCGATCGATTTCAGTGCGATCAAGCAGGCCGTGAATGTTATTGCGGCTCGGCATCAACTCGGCGAAGTGCAGGTAGCGTTCCTGCGCGACGGCGTGCAATCGACGTAGCTCGGCCAGCGGGTCTCCATGATCGTCAGCACGTATATCAAGCCAGGGATGGTCATCATCATGAACAATCTTCAGGGCTGCTGATTGCCGCCCGCGTTTGTCTCCCCCCGCAGTCTCGGCTGCTTCCATGGCAGTCATTAATCTTTGTTCGAGCGGCAAGGTAATGTTTGCCTGATAGGTTTCCATCGCAGCCTCAACCACTTGTGGTCCGGCGAGCATGTTTCCTGCCACGGTGACACCTTTCTCGACAAGGTGGCCGCACCAGCTGACACATTTTTCGCCCGTAAAAGCTGCCGTGCGGCCTTTGGAGTCAATCAGATGGATCTGGCGGGAATGAGCTCCCTGGTCGCGACCAACGACGGTATCGATGACCTCTTGCGCCGACTTTCCAGAACGAAGCATGATCAACCCTTCCGTTCCGTAGATCGGGCTGACGAGTGCCTGTGTGGCAATTGCCCCGACACGGCCAGCAAGGTGTGGAACGACGGCCCCTGCGGCAAAAAACCGGCTGGCGACAGCGACCCCGTAATGTCCTGTCCCGTTGTCTTGGGCGACAATCGAAAATGTCATATCGCGTCCCTTTTTCTTATCGCCCGGCTGCGTAGGCCTGCATCAGGCGCGGGGTTGCGCCTGCGCGCAGGAGGCCACCAGGGTCACGTGCCGCCACAGTCAGCCGACCGATCGTCCAGGCATCGGCAACTTCCACCGAATGACCCTGTTTCCTGAGGCTTGCAAGCGTGTCTGCGCCAAAACTCTCCTCCGCCATGATATGGCCCGGTTGTCGCTGACGCGGATGGAACGATGCTGGAAAGTGGGTGGTGTGAAACAGAGGCATGTCGAGGGCTGCCTGAAGGTTCCCTTCGTGATGCACGAGCCGCAGGAAGAGGGCCAGTTGCCACTGATCCTGCTGATCGCCACCCGGAGTGCCGAAGGCAAGTGCGGTACCATCCTCGTGAAACGCAATGCTTGGTGTGAGCGTCGTGCGTGGACGCTTGCCAGGAGCGAGGGATCCTGGCAGTCCATCCTGAAGCCAGTACATCTGGGCGCGGGAGTTCAGTGCAAAACCGAGACCTGGAATGATCGGGGATGACTGCAACCAGCCACCGGACGGTGTTGCAGACACGATGTTACCCCAGCGGTCAATCACGTCAATATGGACGGTGTCGCCCCGCTTCTCGGACAGATGAGCCATCGTCGGTTCGTAAACTCCGGATTCGGAAATCCCGGCTCCATTGATGACTTCCAGTGTGCGCTGGACCTGGGTCTCGAAGCCTGGAATCGTGCCTGGAAGCAAATCGGCAGATGCAATTTCGGAGATCAGGGATCGCCGTGCTGCGTTGTAGTCATCCGACAAAAGAACGTTTAGCGGAACATCACAGAAATCGGGATCGCCGTAGTAGGCTTCCCGGTCCGCAAAGGCAAGTTTCATGGCTTCGGTCACAAGATGAACGAATTCCGGTCCGGACGGGTCGAGGGATTCAAGGTCGAAACCGCGCAAGAGGGAAAGAGACTGAAGCAGCACCGGTCCCTGGCCCCACGGCCCCGTTTTCAAAACCGTCCAGCCTTTGTAACTGGCGCTGACCGGATCTTCGTAGGTCGCTGAATATCCGGAAAGATCATCCGTTGAAAGTACGGCCTTGTGGCGGGCTCCGGAACCGTCCATGACTTCTGCAGTCTTCAGGTAGTTGCCGATCTCCTCGGCAATGAAGCCACGATAGAAGCAATCGCGAGCCGCATCGATTTGTCGTTCGCGCACGGACTGGGTTTCAGCTTCCTGCAGAAGCCTTGACCAGGTCTCCGCGAGAACGGGGTTCTTGAAAATCGAATCCGCTTTCGGCACAGCGCCACCGGGCACCCAGGTCTGATACGACGTTGGCCACTCGGTTTCGAAGAAGTCCTTCAGTCCCGTGATTGTCGCGCTGACCCTCGGTAGCAGAGGATGTCCTTGGTTTGCGTAATGAATTGCCGGTTCCAGCACAGTTCTCAATGGCAGAGTTCCATGGTCTCTCAGGAGCAGCATCCAGCCGTCAAAAGCACCAGGAATGACAGTCGCAAGCAGGCCATTGCCCGGAATAAGATCCAGATTCTCTGACCTGTAGTGGCCAATCGTCGCCGTGGCCGGGGCAGGCCCCTGTGCGCATAGGACCTTGGTTTCATTCTGGCTTGCATTGTGCAGCAGGATGGGCAGATCGCCGCCAGGCCCATTCAGATGTGGCTCTACAACCTGAAGAACCAGGCCTGTGGCAACAGCGGCATCGAACGCATTGCCGCCGAGTTCCAGCATGCGCATTCCCACTGCGGTGGCAATCCAGTGTGTCGACGTGACGACACCGAAGGTGCCTTTGATCTCGGGTCTGGTGGTAAAAGCTGTCATATGGAAATCCGGGTTTGAGCGTTTCCTGATTGTTTTTATGTTTCTCGGGGATCGAGCGCGTCGCGCAGCCCGTCTCCCAGAAGGTTGAAGCCGAGGACCACCAGAAAGATCGCAATGCCTGGCCACATTGCCATCCAGGGAGCCTGGGTCATGAAATTCTTGGCGACATTCAGCATTGATCCCCAGCTGGGTGCTGGAGGTTGCTGGCCGAGTCCGAGAAACGACAGACTTGCTTCTGCAATAATTGCCGTTGCGATTGTCAGGGTCGCCTGAACGAGAATTGGCGCAAACACATTCGGCAGAATGTAGCGCACCAGTATGATCGGGGTCGGAAGACCGATCGCATGTGCGCCCTCGACATAGTCTTCTGTCTTGACTGCCAGAACTTCGCCGCGGGTCAGTCGAATGAAAATCGGCATTGCCGAAAGACCGATCGCAATCATCGCATTGGTCAGGCTCGGACCCAGGAACGCGGCAAGCGCGATCGCCAGGATCAGGAACGGTGTCGCCAGAAGTGCATCTGTCGCACGCGATATGATCTGGTCAATCCAGCCGCCGAAATAGCCTGATATCAATCCGAACGGAACACCGACCGAAACGGCGATCAAAACTGAAACCACACCGGCAAGCAGTGACGCCTGTGCGCCCCAGATCATCCTGGAGAGTATGTCGCGGCCGAGTTCGTCGGTGCCAAGCCAGTGTGCTGCGGAGGGCGCATTGCGAATGGCACCCCAGCTGGTCGCTGTAGGGTCGGCAATCGGCAACAGGGGAGCGAGAGCGGCAATCGAGATGAAAAACACGACGAGCAGAAAGCCGACAAAGGCACTCTTGTTGGCCTTGAGTTTGTTCCAGGCCCGGTTTCCAGACCGTGGCTGCTCTTTGGAACCGGCAGCAGGGATATCACCAGCGACGCTCACAATGCGGTCCTCATGCGTGGATTCAGGAGGAAATACAGGACGTCGGCGATAAGATTCATGAGGATGAAGCCGACGGCAGTGCACATGACGACACCCTGGACCACCGCGTAATCCCGCGTGAAGACGGCGTCGACGATGAGTTTTCCGAAGCCGGGAATGGTGAAAATCTGCTCGGTAAGGACTGCACCCGCGAGCAGTTCGCCAAACAAAAGGGCGCTCAGGGTCACGATGGGAAGCAGCGCGTTACGGAAGGCATGTTTCAGGACAACGACGCGTTCCCGCAGTCCTTTTGCCCTGGCCGTGCGGACATAGTCCGCGCGCAGGATTCCGAGCATCGCCGAACGCGTGTGGCGCATCAGTGTTGCAGCCAGCGCAGTGCCGAGGACAAAGGCCGGCATGATCATGGTCTCAAGGGATCGGACCGGATCGACGAAAGGAGATTCATAACCGGATGCCGGAAGCCAGCCGAGATTGACGGAAACAAGCATGATCAGCATGATGCCCAGCCAGAAGTTCGGTATCGAAAGGCCGGAAAGCGCAATGATGTTCGCGGCATAGTCGACCGCGGTACCTTTCCTGACTGCGGATACAATGCCCGCGGGTATGCCGATGATCATCGCGATGAACATAGCCATTACAGCCAACTGGATTGTCACCGGCAACTTGTCTGCGATGAGTTCCAGAACAGGTTGGTTGGTTCGCAGCGAAATTCCGAAGTCTCCCTGCAACATGGCGCTGATCCAATAAAAATACTGCGTCAGGATCGGCTCATTGAGATGATACTTTTCCCGGATAAACGCCAATGTCTCCGGGTCGCGCTCTTCTCCTGCCAGAACCAGTGCCGGATCTCCCGGAAGAAGTTTCTGCAGGAAAAAGACGAACACCGAGACCAGGACAATGGTCGGAATGGCTATTGCCAGTCGTCTTGCGATGAAAGACAGCATTTTGGAGTTCCGCCGGTGACCGGGACCCGGCGAAAATGCCGGGTCCCTTGATTTTCTGGTCTTACTTGAACTTCACGTTCTCCAGACGGATCATGCCATCCGGATAGGGGGTGAAGCCTTCCAGCTTGTCCGAAAGCGCCCAGATCCAGGTGACGTGGTAGAGATAGATGAGCGGCATGTCCGCATTCAGGATGTCACGCGCCGCGTCATATTTCTCCTTGCGGATTTCCAGGTCCGTGGATGTTCTGGCCGCGTCCAGAAGGGCGTCTATCTCCGGATTGCAATATTTGCTGTCATTGATACCGCCCTCGCAGGTCACGAACTGATGGATGTTGCCATCCGGGTCTACGCGTCCCGACCATCCGATCTGGCTTGCCTGGTAATCGCCCGCAGACTGGTCCGACAAAAGGCTGGCGAATTCCATCGACTTCAGTTTGACATTGAAACCGGCTTCCGCGGCCATCGCCTGAACAACCTGCATGAGCTGTGTTTGAACCGGGTTGTTTGCGACCTGCACTTCAACATCAAGGCTGTCATGACCGGCTTCTTTCAAGAGAGCCTTTGCCTTCTCGACATCTCTGGACGGAACCGGATGGTCCTTGTCGTACCACGGACTTGTCGGGGGGAAGGGCTGGTTGCCAGGTGCGAATGCACCTTCAAAAACGACCTGGTTGATTGCGTCGCGGTCAAGAGCGAGGCTGAATGCTTCCCGAATTCTTGCGTCCTGACCGACGGGATTGTTGGCGCGGTCACCATTGCCGACATTTACCGTAATGCCCTGATAGCCGAGGCTGACTGCCTCTTCGTATTGCAGAGAATCATCACCTTTCACTGAAGTCGCATCCGTTGCCGCGAGACGCTCGAGCATATCAAGATCGCCGGAGCGCAGATTTGCGAGGCGGACGGTCGTGTCCGGAATCGGCAGGAAGGTGACCTTGTCGAAATTGATGGCGTCCGCATTCCAATAGTCGCCAAACTTCTCGAGCACGATCCTGTCTTGCGCGATCCTTTCCGCGAATTTGAATGGACCGGAGCATATGGGATTTGCACCGAAATCCACACCGGCCGCGGCGGCGGCTGTTGGCGACAGCATCATGCCGGATCGGTCGGCAAATTGTGCCAGAAGGGTCGCGTCGGGTCCTTTGAGCTTGAACTGCACCTGGTGCGGACCAGTGACTTCAACGGACTGGATGGTTTTGACTTCACTCTTGCGCCGACTTTCCGGCAGGTTCTGGGAGCGGTCGATATTGGCCTTGACTGCTTCCGCATCAAACGGCGTGCCGTCGTGAAACGTGACGTCTTCGCGCAGATCCATCGTCAGCGTCAGGCCGTCGTCTGACCATGACCAGCCAGTGGCCAGTTGAGGAACGATTTCGAGATCGGGTGTGATGTCGACCAACTTGTCGCACAAGGACGCATAAACGATACGGCCAACAAATGTCCGCGACTGATCCGGATCAAGAACGTCGGGATCTTCCTGCAGGCCGATGCGAAGGTCAGCTGCCATAGCAGGAGCGATTACCGTCGAGGCACTGAGGAGCAGTGCTGCTAGGAGAGATTTACGCATTTTTGTCTTTCCTCTGGGTGGTGGTGACAACGGGGGAGGAGGATGGGCCATTTGACATTTTTTTCCGGCTCCACTCCCGGTAAAGGGAAAATCGTTTCGCAGTGGCCACACTTCGGGGCGGCTCTTGTTTTTGTCGGGTCTGGTCTTCGGTGACCTTCCGCCAGTGATGGCAGGCCACCTGTCGCGTTCCGTCGGTGGTTTCCAGCGTGGGGCCGTCAATTCCGCACCGTTCGTCAGCTTGTCTGCATCGCGTGTGGAAGCGGCATCCTGACGGAGGGTTCAACGGCGAGGGGATATCTCCCGGAAGGTCGGCATGCATCGAACGCATGCCGGGGGCGGGCACGGGAATCGCGCGCATCAGGGCCTGGGTGTAAGGATGCCGGGGAGCACCATAGACGGTCTCCGTGTCGCCGATTTCGACGACTTCGCCGAGATACATGACCGCAACCCGGTCACTCATGTGACGGATGACGGCAAGGTCATGAGCAATCAGGATCAGCGTCAGGTTGAATTCGGACTTCAGGTCCTCAAGCAGGTTGATGACCTGCGCCTGAACGGAAACATCGAGTGCGGAGACGGGCTCGTCGGCAACGATCACACTTGGATCGCTAGCCAGAGCGCGGGCGATGCCGATGCGCTGCCGCTGACCGCCCGAAAACTCGTGCGGGTATCGGTCCGCCATGCTGGAACGAAGGCCGACCCTTTGCAGCAGGCCGGCAACCTTCTGCCGCCGTGTGGTCTTGTTGTCCTGCGTGTGGACAGTCAGCGGTTCTTCAACGATTGCACCGACCGTCATTCTCGGATTGAGCGACGAAAACGGATCCTGAAAGACAAATTGCAAATCCTTGCGCAGCCGGCGCATGTCGCGTGCTGGAAGATGCGCAATGTCATTCCCTTCGTATAGAACCTGACCTTTCGTCGGTTCAAGGAGACGGACAAGAGTTCGGGCAAGCGTGGATTTTCCGCAACCGCTCTCACCCACGATTGCAAGCGTTTCACCGCGTCTGACAGCCAGGTCTACGCCATCGACGGCTCTGACAAATGTTCTTTGCTGGAACAGGCCGCCGCCTCGCGTGAACGTGCGTCCGAGCCCGCGCGCTTCCAAAATGGTGTCCTGAGCAAAGTGCTTCATAACGCTTCCGCCAAATGGTTTTCGAGCGGTGCGAGGTGACAGGCCGCCAGGTGCCTGTCCGACACTGCCGACAGTGCAGGAGCTTGCGCTTCACAGGTTACTGTCGTGAACGGGCAGCGGGGTGCGAAGCGGCAACCGGAGGGCATCCTGTCTATTGTCGGAACCATCCCGGCGATTGTTGTCAGGCGGCTTTGCCGCTCGCCAAGGGAGGGAAGGGAGCTCATCAGGCCGATGGTGTAGGGATGCTGCGGGTCATCAAAAATGGCCTGAACCGGTCCTTGCTCAACAATTTTCCCGGCATACATCACCGCCACCTGGTCGGCGATTTCGGCAACAACGCCAAGGTCATGCGTGATCATGATCAGGGCGGTTCCGGTTTCCTGCTGAAGCGTTCTCATAAGATCAAGAATCTGCGCCTGGATGGTCACGTCGAGCGCGGTTGTCGGTTCGTCGGCGATCAGCAGGTCAGGGTCATTGGCAAGTGCCATGGCGATCATCACCCGCTGCCGCATTCCGCCTGAAAGCTGATGCGAATAGTCGTCGAGCCTTTCAGATGCGGCAGGTATTTTCACCCGTTCCAGCATTTCCAGCGCTCGGCGGCGCGCATCTGCCGGACTGACCGCCCTGTGACGGAGCACGCCTTCGGCGATCTGGTCTCCGATACGAAAGGAAGGGTTCAGCGACGTCATGGGCTCCTGGAAAATCATCGCCATGCGATCACCACGCAAATCCGCGCGGGTTTTTGCAGGCAAGGACAGCAAGTCCTTTTGATCGAACGAGATGCGCCCGCTTGCGATCTCCGCCGGGGGCATCGGCAAGAGACCCATCAGTGCGAGCGCGGAGATGGATTTGCCGCATCCGCTCTCTCCAACGATGCACAGTGTCTCCCCGCGGTCGACACCAAATGAAATGCCGTCAACCGTGTTTGCAGTCGCGTTCTTGAAGCGGATTGCAAGATTTTCGACCGTCAGCAGGCGCGATCCGGCGGTGACATCCGATTGCATTTCAAGGCTCTCAACCATTGTCGGCAGTTTCCGATGTCTGAAAAAGCAGCCGTTCCTGGAGAGTCAGGAGATGCTGACGCATCAGGCGTTCGGCAGAGACCGGATCGTGACGTTCGATGGCGTCCACAATATCGGTATGCTGTGCCTTGTATTGCGTGACCGTTTCGCGGGTTCGCAAGGCTTCGCGCACATGACGCCAGCTTTCGTTCTGCCGCATGCGGTCGACAACGTCGAAGAGTGCCAGGAACAGGGCGTTGCCGGCGGCTTTTGCAATTGCCCGGTGGAGGGCACCGTCCCACAATTCTCGGCCGTCCATGTCGTGCGCTTCACCGACCTTGTCCGCGATGTGACGCATCTGGACAATGTCCTGCGAGGTTGCGCGGATAGCGGCCAGTTGCGCCAGGGCTGGTTCCAGGCGAAGGCGCACTTCCATGACTTCGAGCATATTGCTCATTTCCGGCAGTTTGCTGAGTTGATGGTCACCTTCGCTCGGTTTGGAGCCGATAAACGTGCCGGCACCCTGCCGTCGCCAGATGAACCCTTCGGTTTCAAGCACTTCCAGCGCCCGTCGAACGGCCCGGCGTCCGACACCAATTTGCTCGGAAAGGTCCCGCTCCGTCGGCAACTGGCGCACGCCGTCCAATGCCAGTTGATCGACGAGAATACGCAGACGTTCCAGTGCCAGGCTGGAGTTGCGCTGCGTTGGACGATCTTCAGTCATGGCGGAATCTTTTATGGAACCAATTTGAATTGGTTACATCATTTGTTCCTTTTCAGATTTTTGCAACTCCTTGGAATGCAAAAAGTGGAGAGGCGTCGGAAAAATTCCGATTTTGTAAACTTAAGTTACTGTAAGATAATATATTTTTAATTATCAAAAACGTTCCTGCAAGCCGGTTTGCCGCAGCTCAAAAATATGACACTTTACCTTCCAAGGGTTCGCATTGAGAAAATTGGTCTCTAAACCAGGCAAATATTTGTCCTGAGAACGTGCATGGTCACCCAACGACCGGTCGGTTTACGAATTTACTCAGGGGGGCGGACTTTTCTTTTGAATTTTGAGGCGGTTGGTGGCCAGGGATTTGGTTGACGGGTGAAGATTGTGTTTGAAATGTTATAAAATTACGTCTAGGCATTGCTGTGCCAGTTATTCATGTTTTCAAGTGTTCTGGAGACCGCCTTGCCAAACAAGAAAATCAAATCTGTCTTCACCGTTTCGTTGAGCCTTGTTGCTCTGGCGGCGATGGCGTTTGTCATTCCCGTTAACCGTGCGCAAGCCGCTGATAAAACAATGCGTATTGCTGTACCATTCGGACCCAAGTCAAGTGTACCTGATCCCCGAGCAAGGCAAAATGGGTGGCTCAGCAACCGTGCCGGCGTCTCCGAAACGTTGATCAGCCTTGGTTATGACATGGCATTGCAGCCTCGGCTTGCCGAGAGCTTTTCAAATGTGTCTCCGACCGAGTGGAAGCTGACACTTCGACCTAATGTCAAATTTCACGACGGCTCGATAATGACGGCTGAGGATGTGAGGGCCTCGTTCGAAAAGCTGGATCAAGAGGGCCATCCGGCACACAATCCGCGCCTGTCGAAATTGCTTGGACTGGACGCTATCACAGTTGAGGACCCTCACACGCTGGTGTTCAAGACAAAAACCCCAAATTCCGCATTTCTATGGTCGTTGACCGAACCATCGGCCGCAGTCATGAGAGAGGGCACTGACGACCTGCCGCTTATTGGCACCGGTCCATTTGTTTTTGTCACTGCCGAAACCGACAAGACCTATCGGACACGAAAGTTTGCAGACTATTGGGGTGGGGATCCAAAGCTTGACGCCATCGTCATGGACGCACTTTCAGACTCATCCGTTGCAGCTCTCGCATTGCAAGCCGGAGACGTCGATCTGGTTACCAACTATCCCGAGCCGGATTTTGCGGAATTGAAAAACAAGGGCGAAGGACAACTGTTTTCCAATCCAACCACGAGGCTTTTCTTTTTTCAGGTCCGGACCGCCGATGGGCCGCTTGCCAATGAATCGTTGCGCACGGCGATATCCCTTGGTCTGGATCGGGATACCATTGTTGCCGCTTCCTTGAATGGGGTGGGTGGAGAAGTCGCCAATGGCATTTTCCCGACCTCAATGGAATCCTGGGTAAATTCCGGTCTGTCCCTGAAGTACGATCCCGAACAAGCCAAAGCGGTTTTGGATCAGGCCGGCATCAAGGATACCAATGGCGATGGCAATCGTGAGCTTGAAGGTGTCGAGGTTTTACTCAAGATTCGCTCATACGAAGGTCGTGCGGCCCTGCGGCCCACGCTGGAAATCACCCAGGCGATGTTGCAGCAGATCGGTATCAGGTCGGAGATTTCCATGGCCGAATATGATGCCAATAACGAGGCGTTGAAAGCTGGCGAAATCCAGATGCACCTTCAGGCTTGGGGCACGGCACCACTCGGTGACCCAAACTATTTCCCGAGCACACTTGTTGAATCGGGCGTCGGGTATAATTTTTCCGGTTACTCAAATCCTGAACTTGACGACCTTCTGGTGAAGGGCCGTGAAAGTTTCGACGATGAAGTGCGCAAGGATTACTATGATCGCATCCAGGAAATCATAAACACGGATCTGCCGCTGATTCCGGTTTTTCACAAAACTCAGGTTTCTGTCGGAAATGGCAAAGTGGACGGCTACCGGATCCATCCGGCTGAAACCTATCTTGTAACACCGGACCTGACGCTTGCGGACTGACAACAAAGCGCTGCTAAAAGTAGAAAACCTGTCGGCGCGTATCGACCGGCAGGTGGTGCTCGACAATCTGAGTTTTGAAGTCGACCAGGGTGAATGCGTCGCGGTTGTTGGTGGTTCAGGAGCGGGTAAATCAACTCTCCTGAGATGCATGATGGGTCTGACGCGCCCGGCGAGCCCCTATCGCGGTTCCTTGTGGTTCGGCGGCACGGAACGTTGTTTTACATCGAAAAAGCAGCACGCCAGGCCAGAAGGTATTGCTTTTGTCCCGCAAAATCCGGACCACGGATTTGATCCCCTCAAGCGTCTGAACTGGCAATGGCGCCAGGCTGCGCGAATCGTCACCGGAAGTTCCGCGTTCAACGCTTCGCAACAGGCCCTGATGGATAGCCTTGGCCTTCGTTCCTTTGGTAGCAGCTTTCCTCACCAGTGGAGCAGAGGCATGCAACAACGGCTGTTGTTGGGAATTGCACTGCTTGGTAAACCGCGGTTGTTGATCCTTGATGAGCCCACATCCGCGCTTGACTCGTTGATTGCAGCCCAGGTCTTGCGCACGGTGATGACTTACGCTCAAGAGCAAGATATTGCACTGCTGATCGTAACGCATGACCTGGCTCTTGCAGCGCGCTTTGCGACGCGAACCGCGATTATGACAGCCGGGCAAATCGTGGAATTTGGCGAAACTTCAAAACTGCTGGACGAGCCGAACACGGCTTATGGGAAATTGCTTGTGAGTCATCGCAACTGGGAGGTTGCCGTGAGTCATGGAGATACCGTTTCCGCGGCTGCGGAATGACCTGATATCATGTTGCGTGTTGAAAATCTTGGTGTCCGCATTCACGGCGAGACAATATTGGACGCGATTTCCTTCTGTGTGCAACAGGGACAAACTCTTTGCATCGCCGGTGAGAGCGGTTCGGGGAAAAGCAGCTTGTTGCGTGCTCTGAACGGACTTTTGCCGGCGGAATTTGGAAGCCTGGCATTTCACCCCAAATCCAGCGAGCCGACCGAACTTGAAGGACGATGGCGCGGTGTTCGCGGTTTGCCAGGTAGCCGGTGGGTCATGCAGGATCCGATTGCCGCTTTAAATCCGAAGTTGCCGCTTGGAGTTTCCATCGGAGAGAGTGTCTTTTCAAAGAATCTTTCTGCGACAGAGCTGAATGATGCGGTTTCAGACGCACTTTCCGAGGTCGAACTTCTTCCAGAGCTTGCAGTCCGTCGCCCTTCTGAAGTCTCCATGGGGCAGGCGCAACGTGCCTGTCTTGCCCGTGCGCTGGTTGCCCGGCCAGACCTCATTTTTTTCGACGAGCCGCTCAGTGCACTCGATGCAATCGTTCAAAAGCAGGTGGCGGCCACGATGCGGCGTATTCAAATGCGTTATGGAACAACATTTATCATCGTGACCCATGATCTCGGATTTGCGGCGACTTATGCCGATCATGTGCTTGTCTTGCGAAATGGCAAGATAGAGGCCAACCAAAGCGCCGGAAATTTCTTCAGGTCCCCGGAAAGCCGATATTGCGAAGAATTGATTCTGGCTGCCAGGGAGCTGGGTGGACTACCAGAGGTCGTTCCAGCAAAACAAGGACCCGGGGAAGCTCGATCATGTTGACATCGAGCCTCCGTGTTGCACCTTTCCTTTTTGCACTCTTCCGCCGACTTCTGAGCCTTTTCTGCGTCCTGTTCGGCGTTAGTCTCATTACGTTCGCAATGACTTACTTTGCACCGGGTGACAAAGCCGAAGCAATTGCCCATGCCCGCTACCCGGATGTGCAGGCTTTTCCGCCAGAAATTCTGGAAGGAATTCGGGAGGAATTCTCGTTGAACGAGCCGTTTTTCGTTCAGTTCTTCCGTTGGTTGTTCCGTTTCGTCCAGGGTGACTTCGGCAACTCCTTCGCCTCCAATACGCCGGTTTGGGACATATTTGTCGGCAATGTCACCGAGACGCTCTCGCTCACGACGACTGCGCTGCTTATTGGGCTGCTTGCCGCATTCGCACTCAGTTCAGTTGCTGTCTGGAGACCGGGCAGCCATTTCGACCGGGCCGCGGTCGCCCTGGCGTCAATTGGTGCGGCCATGCCGAATTATTGGCTCGGTCTGCTTCTGATCCTTTTGTTCGCAGCTCATTTGAACTGGCTTCCAGCCTATGGCACGGGTTCACCCCAGCATCTGGTGCTGCCTGCGATCACACTGGCGTTCTGGATCACCGCATCGCAGACCAGGCTCTTGCGTGCATTCTTTCTGGAAGCAAAGTCGGCGCCTTTTGTGGAAACATTGAGATTGCGCGGTGTGAGCGAAAGTGAAATTTTCTGGCGCCATATCCTTCGTCATGCGGCCATTCCCGCGCTCACCATGATTGGTCTGGACATTGCCAGTCTTCTTGAAGGGACCGTCATCGTCGAGTTGACTTTCGCACGTGGAGGTATCGGTTCGCTCTTGGCCGGCTCCGTGCTCTCCCGGGACTATCCCATGATCCTTTTTCTGGTGATGTTCTCTGCGCTTGTCTACGTCTTCATCAATTCCCTGATTGAACTGCTACAGGATGCGCTGGATCCAAGGATTTCGTTTCTCAAGCCACCAAAACACGATCGATCATATGAGGCCCGGTCATGACATTCCAAATCCAGGCCGAGTTTTCCGAAGAAACCGATCTGCAAAAAACCAAACACGGCAAGGACCTGAACCGGTTCCTGTTCCGGCTTGGGGTGATGGTTCTTTGCGTGCTGGCAGTCGCGACCACCGGCTTCCTGTTATCGCCCTATGCTCCAAATTCGCCCGATTTTCTAAATCGACTTTCTCCGCCCTCGGAGGCGCATTGGCTTGGCACCGACCAGCTTGGCCGCGATATTGCGACAAGATTGCTTTACGGAGGCATTTGGTCCCTCGGGCTGGCATTTTTGATTACGTTTGTTGGCGCCGTCATGGGGACAATGATCGGCCTTGTGGCGGGCCATTTCGGACGGGCGGCCGACGTTGTGCTGATGCGTATGACGGACAGCTTTTTTGCTTTTCCGGAATTGATCGCTGCGGTGACCATCGCAGGAGTTTTGGGTCCGAGCACGGCCAATATGGTCTTCGCCCTCATTCTGGTCGGCTGGATGAAATTTGCGCGGCTTGTTCGAAGCCTCAGCATTGACCTGGTGCATCGTGATTTCGTGGTGCAGGCTCGCCTGAATGGTTTGCCATCCACGCTCATCCTGTGGCGTCACATACTACCGAATATCGGACCCAGCCTGTTGGTGCTATGGACCAACGCCTGGTCCAGAAGCATTCTGTCCATATCCGGCTTGAGTTTTCTGGGGTTCGGAGTGCAGCCCCCGAATGCGGAATGGGGTGCCATGCTGCTCGATGGCAAGGCCTATATGCAAACGGCTCCTTATCTCATGATTTTCCCAGGCGCGGCCATTCTTTTGTGCGTTCTTGCCATCAATCTGGCGGGCGATCGGTTGCGCGACCTTCTGGGCGGAAATTCAGTAGGGACGGGCAAATAACGATCATGGATCTCAAGGGAATCGGTCTACGGATCGGCGCAACGGCATTCTTTACGCTGATGGTCCTTTTCATCAAATGGCTGTCCGACACGGTCCCTGTTGGACAAGTAGTCTTTTTCAGAAGCGCCTTTGCTCTGATTCCGCTGGTTTTGTTCCTGGTTTGGACACGAGATTTTTCTTCCGGCCTCAAAACGAACCGGCCTGGAAGTCATGTGATCCGTTGCGTCCTGGGCTGCCTTGCCATGTTTGCAAGTTTTGCCAGCCTGAAGTACCTGCCGTTGTCTCATGCTTCCATCATCGGCTATCTGGCACCGGTTCTGGCTGTTGTTCTGGCGGCAATCCTGCTTGGCGAAACCGTCAACGGCGCCCGCTGGTTTGGCGTCCTCTTCGGATTTGCCGGCGTGCTCGTTCTGGTGCTTCCAACGATCGCCGAGGCAAATGTTGACACATCATATTTTCTTGGTGTCGGTCTGGCGTTGGCAATGGCAATTCTGACCGCAGGTGCAAAGGTTCAAATCCGAAGTCTGGCGCTGACGGAAAATGCCGGTGCCATTGCGTTGTACTTTGCACTCACGTGCACAGTTGCTGGCCTTGCCACACTGCCGTTCGGCTGGACGCTGCCCGACTGGAATCAGCTTGGCTTGTTGGTATGCACGGGAATTGCCGGTGGTATTGCGCACATCCTGATGACGCTGAGCTACCAGTATAGCGAAGTCTCCAAGTTGGCCGCCTTTGAATACCTGTCTCTCGTTTTTGCTGTGATCGCAGATGTGCTGTTTTTCGATATTCTGCCAAAGCCAGCGTTTTATGCCGCTGCGGCCTGCATCGTCCTGGCAACACTGGTTGTAGCGCTCAAGGACGGCCATCACAAAGGCCAAACGGCTTTTCGCTAAAGGTTCCGGCGGAACACGGCAGTACTGCTGGCAGCGAGGCATGCTCTCCAGCTGACCTCGTGTTGATCGCCAGGTTCGGCTGGTGGCGCATCGAACTCGACTTTCTGCAGGACAACAGGACTGGATTGTCTGCATAACAAGTGTTTGAGACACCGAAAACTTGATTTCCGAAAATTCAGAGCTGACATCTGAACGACCTGCGATCGATCGCACGCTGCGATCTCGCGCCGGTCATTCATGTGTGCGGTATTTTGCGATCAACTGTTCGTCGTCGAATTTCCATCAACAATATCGTTCAGGTCCGATCCATTGCTCTGCCGAATAACGATCCCCGTGGGCCCAGCCAACGGGCAGCACAGCCTCGATACGGTCCAGATCCGTTTTCGTGAGGTTCAGCGCTGCCCCCGCGATGCATTCGTGCAAGTGTTCTACAGACCGGGTGCCGGGAATCGGGATCACATGAGGTCCGCGCGACAGCAACCAGGCATTCGCCAGTCCCGCCGCCGAAGTTCCCATCTCTGCCGCGAGTTTTCGGAAGCCTTCTGAAATGCGCAGGTTTTCAGACAGGTTCGGCTCGGTGAAGCGCGGGTTGCCGGCGAGGAACGGCAGGTCCCTTATCCGGTCGCGCGAGATCGGGTTGTCCGTCAGCAGCGAGCGACCGACTGGCGAGAAAGCAACCATGGCGACGCCAAGTTCCGCGCAGGTTTGAACCAGTCCAAGATCGGGAAATCGCGTGGCGAGTGAATATTCCGACTGAACGGCGGCGACTGGAAAGGCGTTCATCGCCCGGCGCAAGGTCGAGGGCGCAATTTCGGACAGCCCGATCGCGCGAGCCTTGCCCTTTTCAACCAGACGACCAAGATTTGCCGCCGTTTCTTCCGGTGTAAAGCGTGGGTCACGGCGATGCGCGTAAAACAGGTCCACACAGTCCAGACCGAGCCGTTGCAACGACTTGTCCAGTTCGGACTCAAGATGCTCTGCTGAATTGTCATAAAAGCGATTGCCGTCCGGGTCGCGGGTTATGGTGGCCTTTGTTGCGATCACAAACTCTTCACGCGCACCCGGATTGGCCTTCAGATAGGTTCCGATAGCGTTTTCCGATTTTCCCATGCCATAGACATTGGCTGTATCCAGGTGCGTGACACCCTGATCACGGCAGGTATCGAGAATTGCGTGGCTCTCTGCCTCGTTCGTGGGACCATACATGTCGGAAAAGGACATTCCACCGTAACCGATCGCCCCGATTTCCGGCCCGTTTTTCCCTAATTTGCGTTTTTCCATTTTTTGCCCTCTACCCGTTGGGGAACCTGAATAATTCTGTCTTGGCATGCCATTTCAGGCGCACAAATGCTGAATTGAGGAGCACTGGTGGCGACACGTCATCGGCCAGAGCCTCTCAAGTGGCAATTCAAACTTCGTCACATCGGCTTCAAGCAGCTGCTTTCGGCGAAACTCTACAGTTCATATCTGAAAACGAAAACCCGCCCGATCGTTTCCGATGGGCGGGTCTTGTCTGGGCGCCGGGAGCCGCGCTATGGCCGGTGGTTGCCGGCCTTGGCGCATGTCCCTGCCAGCATAGTATGGCGCACGGAATATGTAAGGCATTGAAAATAAAAAAGTTTATTCCTCAATTTGGCTCAGTCAATCCGGAAATTTTGTCAAAGAAGTAATCAAATGAAAGCAAAGTGTTGCTCAATTTCGGTCGAAACGCCTGGAAAGCTGAGGTCAGGCAAAAAAATACCTCCCGAAAGGGAGGCGCATTCCAACCAGATGTTGATGCGAATGAGGATCGGAAATTTCCGCAGCGCTGAGTATCTAAATCAGGCTGAGGGCGACTGAAGTTCGAACCTGCCAGGCATACAAATTTCGGCTGCCGTAGGGCGTTTCCGTCAGTATGGTCCGCTTATTCTTTGGGCTTTGAATTCGATGTTACTAAGTTGCCGTTCTCATCGATGCCTGCGCCCAAGTTGAGCTGCCGGCGGCGCTCAAAGAACTCTTCTTCTTCTGGCCCTGGATGTGTCATCCGTTCAGTGAATTCATCCAGCCAGAGGTTCGTGGCACCGGAAGACTCAGCAGAGGACCTGTTCCGAAGGGCTGGGGTCGAACTGACGTCGACATTCTGGAGCTTGTCAGGTCTCTTCTTATTGCTCATGTTTGGAAAGCTCCTGCGCTTTCTTTGACGCGATTTCTCGATCGTAGATTGTCGCGTGAACGTCCACAACGGCGAACGCTGGTTCGACCCCCGAACACCGGAGATGCTTCATCAGCGTCTGGAGGTGTATACCCAATCGTCGTGACAGCGAACTTGCGGTCTCAAACTTGTTCATGAAAGCGTCCAGGATTTCGCGCTTCACGATGGTTTGCGGACACCGGTTGACCGGATTGATGGCCGTTTCGGCTTCCAGGCAACCTCGTTGGACGAGTGCTTTGACCACTTTGGTTGAGGTTTTCAGTTTCTTTTCAACCTCCCGCAGAGAATACCCACCATGGTCTTTGCCCCGGACGAGCGACTTCACTTCCTCAGGATCGACAAGAATGGAGAGAAAGCCCGTTTCGTTGGGATCAGTACGGAGCGTACGAAGGCGATGTTCCAGGATCAGTTGCACCACTTCCAAGGTTGAGCAGTTGGCCAGTTTTTGCGCCTTGAGAATTGGAACCAAGTTAGTCTCGTCGTTCGTCACTGGTTTTGTATCTGTTGTAAGATCCGACAGGAACTCATCCATGTCGCACTTCGCGAAAGCATGATGCTTGAAGATATCTGTTCCGCCGGTAAGCCATGGCTTCAGAATGCCTGCTTCGAATAGCAACCTGTCGACGGGCCGCGGCGCGTTAATGTAGTCCCTGACCTGGTTCATCGACATGCTCTGTTCGACACGGTCGAGATAGAACTTTGCGTCGTCAGCATTGAAAAGAATGCGTTCGTCGGTCTGTCCGAGTTGGCTTTGGTCGATGAGCCCGACCGCATGGAGAATTTTTTTCAGTCGTTTTGGATGAGCACCGGTTTCCTGATGAGCGGAATGAACGGAATGCACAATACGTTTTGCCGGGCGCCGGCCGAAGATCTCGTCGTTTGGTCCCATGGGCAACGTCTTAAATGCATGCCCGGTGATTGTCTTCCTGAGATCGTCATAAGCCGTGTCTTCAGTTTCGTGAGCAAGCCATTCGTACAATCGGCCGTAGATTTGTCTTGGGCCCCAGTTTTGGTTTTTGCTTGCAAACTTATGTTGCAAATGATCGAGGTAGTCGCGAATTCCATCTACCCCTTGAATGGCGATGTCAAAGCCTACCTGACCTGCTGCGTACCACTGGTCTTCAGACAAACTCTCTGCGACGACTCTTGCGCCATAAAGTTTTGTCGCGCCGATGATTTCGCAGGCCCGGGCAGAGGCATAAGCGTGAGGGTGAAGGGATGACAGCAAGTTCTCGGGCTGATCTCCGCTGATCCGTTTTTCCAGGTAGATCTCGAGGCTTGAAGGTTCACGGAACTGTGCAGCTAGAACGTGTCGGTTGATGTCCTCCACGAACGGTTGGAGGAGCGGCGAAAAATCATGCACCTTCTGCGGATGGTCCTCGTGCGTAGCCACGACCAAGGGCGTTTTGTGTTTCGAGCAGGTCCGAATGGAGGCGATGTTCCAAGACCAACGCCCGTATGGCCTGACCTTTTCATGGTCAACGTCTCGCTCGAGGTCTTCCTGAATGCAATGAGGACAGACCCTCACTGTCGCTCGACGAAGCGAATTTCTGGAAAACGGTTCTTGCTTAAATTCGAACCAACAGTCGCCGGTGCGTTTGAAGATTGCTGCCGGGAACCGGTCGCCTTCGACGCCAACAAGCTCAGAGAAACGGGCGAGCGCTTCCGGTTTGCCATCGCAAAGAGCCTGGAAATTCATCTCCATGTCGAGACAAAAGTCCCGGGCAGTGTAGCCGGCCTTACTTGCTACGCGTGAAACGTAGCTGGTGACGGTTTCGTCCGGATAGATACAGGGAATGTAGACGGAGTCCAGTTCCATGCTCAGGCCCCCCGAACGATCTTGAGACGGCGTTTTTTCGGCTGCGGTACTTCGTCCTCTTCTTTGTCTTCGGGGAAAAGAGTGTTTCGGACGTCAATATTCTGCCATTCGACGTCTTCGGCAAAAACATTGTGTTCGGGGCGACAGCCGGTTCTGGCCTCAAAAGTAAGCTCGAAGTCGCCCATGAGGGGCATGTTTCGTCGAGCTTTCAACGCCTTGCAAAGAGCGTCCTGGACGATTTCAATCAGATATCCGGTTCTGCCCTCTGCGCCGTGCATGAGGCGACTGCAAAGTTAGTTCATCGGAAGATTCTGGTGTTCAAGTTTCGCCTTCTTGCAATAGTTTTTGATGATCCGTTGGACTGTCTGGAGATCATTTGCGCACGGTGTCATCAGATCAAGGCGGACAAATGTGCAGCGACGGCGCAATTGAAAGTTGCTTTCAATCACGGCCGCCAGGTTGGGCATTCCGGACAAAACCAACCAAACCGGCCAATCTTCGTCTTGCATGAGCCCCTTCAAGGTGTCACAGACTTTGATGGAATCGTTGGGGTTCTCAAGCTGGGTGAGGTGTTGCAACTCATCAAGATGCAGGAAGCGAATGCCGTGGAGCTTGAGCTGGTCTCGCACCTTGCGCCAAACAACATTTTCCCGCAGATCACGTTGGACCGGATAGCCTAGCGCTTGAAGGACAGAGGTACCCAGTTGCTTCAGGGTGCACGGGGATGGCGCTTTGATCGAAATAATCCGAAACGGGCTTTTGCGATCATTCATTCCGAGAGATTCAAAGGCGCGTTCAAGGGATCTTGATTTGCCGACACCGGATGCGCCTACGATGGCGAGCGTGCGGCCTTCTTTCAATCTCCCCACATGGCTCAATCCCATTGTTTCGACAGCGTCGGTGTAATTTTCAAAGGTGTCGAGAAGGTCGTTCAGCCTGTCGAGAAGGTCTTCGTCACTTTTCTGAGGGAAATAGGTGTGCTGAAGTTCTGCCTCAAGCTTCGTGATCTCAGCCGATCTCTGCCGTCGGCCAGGCGCATTCGGGCCAGGCGATTGTGCTTCAGCGGCGGGGGTATGGTAATTCGAAGTTGTCATGTTAGTCCTCCAAAATGTAGTCATCGTCATCGTCGTCGCCCAGGAACGGCGGAGCGTCTTGGATGTGGGTAATTGGGCTGTCTGGATCGTGTTTGGTCTGGGCAGTTTCATTGGGTTCATCGAGCCCAAGAATGTCGCCCTCAAAGTCTTCATCGACCCTCAGACGGTCGTCTGAAAAATGGGCGTCAAGTTTGGCGAGGTTGTCAGCCGTGAAGACTGGGGAGGCAATGCTCCGGTTCTTGCGGCTCTCGTCCGAGAGACGGCGAAGATCCGCGAGTGCCTTCTTGACGAGCGCTTCTGACTGGGCAGCCTCTTCTCCATACTGTGCCAACAGGCGTTGCCGACTGGCGACATGCGCTTCGAGGGACGTTCCGTGCATCTCCTTCGTCGTGCAAGGAACCTTGAGCCAACCCTTAGGCGTATCCACGGAGATGTGCCCGATATCGTCCGGATCGAAGCGTACTCTCAGTTGTCCGGTTCGATATTCCCGACGGATGCTCTGAAGCTCGGTGGACTGGTACTTGTTGGAGTAAAGCTGGATCCCTTCACTCCGAAGGCGGCGTTCAACGGTAATCCCGAAGCATGCGCGCAAGGCATCTTCATTGGGAGCGAGCGGAACCCCGACCCTTTTCCGCAGAGAAAGCCAGCAATTTCTTGGCGTTTGTCCACCCAAACCTTCGTGCGGCGTGTTGTGGTAGACATCAACCACCCAGCGGACGAGCGCCTGGGCGAGTTCTTCGATCGTAAGAGATGCGCGCGCACCTGCGTCGTAGTCACCTTTCTCGACAACGTTGCTGAACGTGCGTCCGTCAAATCCTGAGATCAGTTTGGTATGGATGGTGCTGAACACGCGCTCGATGGATCCACGCAGATACGGTGCACCGGCGACGGTGTAGTCGACGGCAATTCCGGCATCGATTGCGGCAGTGCTAAATGCACCGGCGGTATAAGCCGGTCCGTTGTCCACCCTTACCGTCTGGATGCGACCTGCCATGTCCCAAGGTGTTTCGCAACCGGCAGCTTTGGCGAAATCATCCTTGTCGGACATCGCCATTTTCAAGGTTGAAATTGCGAGGTCGGTCGTCGCCGTGGGCGCCAGCTGCATTGCCAGTGATCCTCCCCCTTTGAAGTGGTCCGCCGTTATGTTTAGGAAAACGGAGGATCCA
>NZ_CXWE01000003.1 GCF_001404515.1 Roseibium album | reverse complement strand
CAAGGCCAACGCCGCCTACGCTTCCCTTCCTTCATTACCAAATTGTCAAAGAACCGAGGAAAAACCTCAAAAGGCAAAACCAAAATCACAACAAAAACAAGCCTTAACCGAACCTCTCGACCCGGCCAACAAAGACCAATTTTCTGGAATTAAGGTCACAAAACCCTGCCGCCAGCGACATCGCCGCCGTCGATGAGCGCGGTTATACGCACCACATCTTATAACGTCAACAGGCCAAAACGAAAAAAATGCAAAAAAGCGAAAAAAGTTTCACTACATGGATTAAATTTAATGTTTTCAGAAGGTTACAAGTTATCCACCTTTGCTAACAACGCGCTCAACCACCAATCCAGAAGCCAGGCCACCCGCTGCCGCTATCAATGCAAGACCCGGGCCTGCAGTGCCTGCCCCAGCCTTCCCCTGCGTCCTTACCATCTGCTCAAAAAGCTGGACCGCCAAAACCGCGCCCGAGGCGCCAATCGGGTGCCCGCGCGCCAGCGCGCCGCCCAGCCTGTTCAATTGACGGGGCGCAACTCCAAGGTCCCTTGCGGTCACCATCGCCTGAACCGCGTAGGCTTCCATCAGTTCTATGCAGCCGAAATCCCGCGTAGATCTATTCAGGCCCTCAAACAGCGAAATCGCGACCTTTGCCGGAACCAGTGCCGGGTCGGACGGGTCACCTCCTTCACTCCTTCCTGCCAGTATTCTGAGTGCCGGGATCGCCATGTCCTTCCATATGCGCTCCGAAACCAGCAAGACGCCAGCCGCGGCGTCTGCCTCGCAGGCAATTGTAGCAGCCGTCAGTCCGCAATCATGGTGTCCTGCAAGAACGGCAGCGCGCATTGCGGTCTTCAAAGTGAGATTGCGTGTAAACTCGTCGACAGGCGCATGGTCGGCCACCGGAACAAGATTACCGTCATGACTGCTCTTGGCCTCAATCGCCTTGGCATGCGAGGAAATTGCAAATTCGGCCTGGGCCTCGCGCGATATCGCACGGTCCGTCGCAAGCCTTGCAGCGGCATCCGCCAGATCCGGGTCAGCGTAAGGCGGTGGCGCAAATGGCGGTCTGTCGTAGGCAACAGGGCTGGACGCCTTGTCGAGCGGTCGTTTCATTCGTATCGGCGCCCGGCTGTAACTTTCAGCACCACCAGCCAGCACGCATTCCGCCGCGCCCGCCTCGATCAGGCGAGAGGCCATGATGATCGCGTCCAGACCGGAACAGCACTGGCTGTCGAGCGTCATGGCCGGAACCGTGCTCGGCAAGCCTGCCCGGAGCATCGCCATGCGCGCCGGATTACCGCCGGCATAAAGCGCATTACCAAGGATGACATGATCGACCGAGGCCGGTGGAACCCCGACATCCATCAGGACCATTCTCAGGACCGGCGCCGCCAGTTCATCGACCTGATAGGCAGAAAGGCCACCCCCGCGCGGGGTGACCGGTGTACGCCTCGCGGCGATCATGTAAGCAGCAGTTCTTGCTGGAACGCTCACTCCACGCCCCTCCGGGTGGACAGTTCGCGGGTCACACGCTGAATGTCCGGTTTACCTCCTGCCGTCAGTGGCAGGTTTTCAAAAATCAGGATCCGGCGCGGCAGCTTGCCGGCCGCGAGTCGTGTCCTGCAATATCTCAACAACACGTCTTCGGCCCGCTTTGTTGGAACTCCCATTTGCACGGCGGCTTCCAGTCGTTGGCCCCTGACCGGATCTTCCAATCCAATCACGATTGCCGCGGCAACATCCGGATGAGACAACAGCACAGCTTCGATTTCTTCCGGATAGACATTCAAACCCGACGTCACGATCATCCGGTTGGAACGACCAGTCAGGAACAGGAATCCGTTCCCGTCCAGATATCCCTCATCTCCGAAGGTCAGCCAGCCGTCCTGCCAGCGTGTCTGCGGATCGTTGCCACAGAGATAGCCGGAAAAGAGCAGATTGCTTTTCACCCAGATCGCACCCGCCTCGCCGCTCGGCACAGGTGCACCGGGATCCCCGATCACAATGTCGATCCCTGCGGGCGGGCGGCCGACCGATCCTGGTGGTGCGTTTTCAGCTGACCCTGAAATCGTAATGAAACTCGTCTCCGACGCTCCATAAAACTCGAACAAATGTGCTTCTGGAAAGACTTCGGCAAGCCGTTCGCGATCCCGGTCCTGCCACTTGGCACCACTTGCCAGCACCTGATGGACCGGTTCAACAGGGCCAAGCCTTTCCGCTGCTTCCGCCAGAAAATGCAGTTGTGTCGGCGTTGCATAAAGCACGGCCGCCGCACCACCCCCTGAAAGATCGGCAAGTAAGGAGCGGGGGTCGAAACGAGGCGTCAGGACAACCTCGTGACCACATGCCAGCCCGCAAACCGCGCCATAAAGGTGAAGCGAGTGGGTAAGTTGTCCGGCAAGCACGATCCTGTCCCTGTCCGAGATCCCGAATTCCCTTTTTGAAAGCTCAAAACTCCAGAGCCATGAACCGTGATTTCGAAGATATCCCTTTGGGGTGCCGGTCGAGCCAGACGTAAAGCCACAGTAAAATGGATCATTTTCTACAGGATCTGGTTCATTCAATGCTGACACTGCGTTTTCGAGTACTGCCTGTTGCCGAACCAGAGAATAGGAGCGGGTATCTATCAGCAATTCCGGGCGAACGGCGCTCAGCACCCGGGTCCTTTGGCCGTCCGGCCAGCCTGGGTCGAGCACCATTGCGATCCGCGCAGTGCGGGCACAGGCAAGGAAGCAGATCAGCAGCGCTGCCGGATCGTCCAGCAGGAGGGCAACGCGGCCACCCCTGGAGGTAGCGTGTCGGACGAGGTCTTCCACGGAGCCGATCGCATCCACCAGGCACCGCCATGTCCACGTGGCGGCACCGCACTTCAGCGCCGTGTCACCAGGCCGTGCGGCAGCGAAGTCTTTCAGTCTGTTTCCGACAAAGGCCATAATGCCTCGCCTGGAGGAGTGCGATCAGCTACGCGACAGGATCGCACCGGGCAAGCCGCGCGCAACCGTTTGCGTGATAAGAGCAGTGATCGCAACCTTGACCAGATCGCCAGGGATGTAGATTGCACTCAGGTAAGTGGCCTCGAGGAGCGGCAAACCAGCCATATAGGCGACGCCCGGAATGCCAAAGAGATAAACCACGACTATCCCGCCAAATGCTGCGGAAACAGCTGCCGAGGCAAGAATGTTCATGCGGGAAGTTGCCCGCATGATCCAGCCCGCAACAAAAGCACCGACCGGCCAACCGATCAGGAAACCGACGGACGGCGTGGCGAAAACACCCAATCCACCCCGGCCACCGGAGAGGAACGGTGCACCGAGTGCAACCAGAAACAAGAACAGGAGAACGGCAAGCCCGCCCCTGACCGGGCCCAGCATGACACCAGCAAGCATCACACCCAGCGTCTGCGCCGTGATCGGCACACCCCCCAGAAACGGAATTGCAACCGGGGGAACCAGTCCCAGTGCAGCGATCAATGCCGCATAGAATGCGATATGAACCAGCGAACGATCAGCCATAGCGTTTCCACGCCTCCATTTTGTTTTGGTCCGTGTCTGCCAGGCGACTTTGTCGACCGCCTTGCTTCCTCAGAATTCACCCAACGCGGGCTTCTGTTACCCGCATGATTTCAAATTTATCTCGGCAAGCCTTCCGATCCGCCGCGCGCCCTGAGTGCGTCTGCGACATTGTCGGACATGCGCAGGCACTGAATGGCCAGCGGAGGCAGCAACTTCCAGGAATTCGTGCTTCCGGCGCGTGCCTGATAGGCCTCACGCAACCTGGAAAAAATCTGCATCATGTAAGGCGCGAACCGAAGCACAAGCGCAACGCCCAAAGCCGGTTTTCTTGCCGACAAACCGATCCATTCAAGCGGCATGAACAGCGGCATGACCGCATCAAGCATATCGTCCAGACGGGTGGTCACCGAAACCAGATTTGCCGCCAGAACAAGCACAAGCAGGCGCAGGATGACCGAGACACCCTCCAGAAAGGTTCCGGACACCCAGTGAAAAAGCAGCAAGATGCCAAGAAAATAGCTCAACCCGCGCAAAAGCTTCAATTGCGCGACCCCTTGCCTGCCCAGCGAGGCATAACATACGGCCACGACGACAAGGCACGCGAGAAAGACCCAGGGCGACTTGACCTGAAACAGTATCAGGCTGGCAATCGCCACGGCCAACAGTTTCAACCCAGCCGGAATTCGGTGCAACCAGCTGGTTCCCTGGAGATAGATCGAGATCACAACGCCGCCAGCTCCAGTTTAACACCCGATCTGCGCGAGATGTCCGCCTCAAATGCCCTCAGGACCTCAAAAGGAGATCCGTCCATTCGCAGCCGGCCTTCTTCGAGCCACAAGATTCGGTCGAAACCCTCGAAATGGCCAAGATCATGGCTCACCATCACGATTTTCTGCGGCAATGACAGGATCTTGTCGCGTATCCTGCGGGAGGCCAGTGCATCCAGACTGGTCATTGGTTCGTCCAACACCAGCAAACGCGGTTCCATGACGAGCACGGACAATATGCAGACCAGTTGTTTCTGCCCCTCGGACAATTCGGCAATCGGCGACGCTGCCAATGCTTCGCAGCCATGCGCCTGCAGGAACACCAGAGCGCGTTCGCGGCTTTCCCGCTTGTCTGCGCCCAACTGCGTCAGGCCGAACGCGATTTCTTCTTCGACCGTAGGGAAAATGGCCTGATGATCCGGGTTCTGGAAGACAAATCCGACATGGCGGGGCAATTCAGGAGCAGCTTTTTCTGCCTCCGCGCCGAACAGCCTCAGCGATCCATGGTCCGGCAGTCGCAGGCCGTTCAGCATGCGTACAAACGTGCTCTTGCCGGATCCGTTCAATCCGATCACCCCGATCCGGTCTTCCTTCAATGAAAGTGTCAGATCGGACAGGATACGTCTGTTGCCGATCTCGAGGCCGGCTCCTTCGAAGACAGCAAACGGGTTTGCTTCCGGATCGCAGACCCGGGCCTGTTCCTGTCTGTTCTTTGTGAGCCAGAAAGCCATTTCACCTCGCCAACGGCGCCCGGGAACGTCCGGGTGTTGATCGGTCAACGGCAACCCGGCGTCCCTGTCTCCTGGGGGCTGCTTATTGACCGGAAAACCCGGGATGTCAAAGTGATCCTATCCTACAGGGCGGCTCAGTTCCGGCAATTCGGCCAATTGGTCAATGGTCGCCCGGACTTTTTCCAGTGACCGTCGGAAACGCTCGTCGGACTCTTCGGAGCCGAAAGTGATCCGCAAATAGGGCGCCGGCGCATGATCCCGCAACTGGAAATAACGCGACGAAAGCACTGAAATCCGCTGGTGGCCAAGGGCTGCCTGAACCGCATCGGCATCGACATGCGCGGGCAGGCGCAACCATCCGAAAACCTTGTTGGTGTCACCCTGGAGATAATAGGGAGACAGGATTTGAACCGCTTGGCGGAAGCGGGTTCTGTTGGCGATCCGTTTCAGGCGCAGGGTCTTGAACAGATGTCCTTCACGCACCCAGCCGGCAATCAGTTCGGCGGTAATCGGCGAAGCCATCCACGTGCTTTCGCCGATCTTGTTGCGAATGGAATTGCCAAATAGCTCCGGCACATGCACGAAACCGATGCGGCTGCCGGGCGAGCAGACCTTGGAGATGCTGGCGATCGATGCGGTGCGTTCAGGTGCAAGCGCGCCGAAGGCCGGAAGGGTTTCCGGCAAAAACGGTGTATAGGGATCGTCCTCCACGATCTTGAGATCATGCTCGCGCGCAACCCTGACCAGATCCTCCCGTTCTTCGGCCGACATGGTGTGGGTTGTGGGGTTCTGCATATTGGGCATCAAAAAGACACCCTTGATGCCGTGACTTATGGCGGCCTGTGCAAGGGCGTCCGGGTCCATGGCTCCAAAGCCGCCGTCGGCCCGAACAATTGCCGGCACGGAGACCGCCTTCAATCCGATGCTCGCGAGCGACGGAAAGATGGACGGATATGTAAACCGATCGACAGCAATCGCGTCACCGCTGCGAAACAACGCCTGACAGGTCACCTGAATGCCGTGTTGCGCCCCACAGGTCACGGCGACCCGGTCCGGGTCTGCCTCCAGGCCATAGTCCTTGAAGACAAGAACACCTGTTTCCCGATGGGCCTTCAATCCCTCCGAAGGGACAAACCCGTTCAACCGGTCGATACCGACCGTCCCTGCCATACGCACCAGGCCATCGGACAGGCTGGGATTCAGATGCGGGTAAGCAAAATTCCTGGCGAGATCACAAACGTCCGGTTCGTCTTCCTTCGGTACAAGCGGTGACACCTTGTGTGTTTCGGGTGCGACATAGGTTCCCCTTCCAGTTTCGCCCTTGACCAGCCGTCGACGCTCGGCTTCGCCGTAAGCACGAGTAATCGTGCCGAGCGTCACGCCAAGCCGGTAGGCAAGCTCACGTTGGGGCGGCAACCGGTCACCCTGGTCCAGCACACCCTCGTTGATATCGGCCTCCAGCGCATTTGCGATCGCGAGATAGATCGGCCCCTGCGCGTCCTCGATCTTCGGAATCCACATTGTCATAGGAACAATATTTACATTGACGGATACAATATCTCAAGACAATTAATATCTCCGCTATTTTGTATCGATTGTATCGATTTATTGTTGGAGACATTCGATGGACTTCGCCACTTTGTTAGCCTTTGCGGTTTTCGTGATCGTCATGACAGGAACTCCGGGTCCAGGGAACCTGACCTTCCTCGCGATCGGCGCCTCGGCCGGATACCGCACGGCCTTTCCGGTGATCATGGCATCGCAGGTCGGGTCCATTGCGCTCAATCTCAGCGTGGCATACGGGCTCGGTCACGTAATGGCAGGCGGCGGGACAATCGTTACGATCTTCAAGGTGCTGAGCATGGCGTACATGACCTATCTTGCCTGGCGCATCATCAGTTTGAGCATAAAACCCAGAGGCGACGTGTCCCTGCCCAGCTTCTGGGAAGGACTGCTTATCCATCCGCTCAGTCCGAAGACATGGGCCATGAGCCTTGTGGCGTTCTCGACATTTTTTGCCGGCAATACACTAAGTGTTCCTGAAAACGCCCTCATTCTCATGACAGGATTCATGCTGGGCGGTCTGGTCTTCCACTCGCTCTGGGCACTCGCAGGTGTCTCCATCCTGACGTTGATCGGGGACGGACCTGTCATGCGGGCCATTACAGTCGCCATGGCAATTGCCATGCTGGCGGCAACAGTTTGGGCGCTTGTCCTCTGACCCCGGAACCTTTCCACGACGAGAGCCATGAAAATGCCTGTTCTCAACTTTTCCTATGCGACGATCAAAGACAGCGCGGCCTTTCAGGATTACGTGCGAAAGGCTGCCGAACTCATGCAGAACCACAACATTGAGACCGTGGTGCGAGGCACTTACAGGACGACGCTGCGTGGCAATGAGAAAATCCGGCATGTTACTGCCGTATTCCGATATCCGGACCTGGAAAATGCGCTGCGGTTTTACAACTCAAGTGCCTATCGGGACCTGATTCCTTTGCGCGATGCCGCCTGTGAAATGGAAATCCAGTTTTACGATGAGTGAGCCGGTCATCTGCGAGGCCAGCAAACGGATTCGATAACCAGATTCTACCGCGACAGGCGGTCGAGTTCGGCAAGCCAGTGCTGCTCCAGCGATTTGTCACCCCGAGGTGGCACCTCGAAACCGATGTCCTTCATCAACTCAGGCGGCAAATCGGTCAGATTAACCCGGCGGCGTTTGTTCGTTCGCAGCGAACCCACCAAAGTTTGAATAAGCTTAACTAGGGAGAAATTCCTTTCTCTCTTGCGGGCGGCAACATCTTGTGTGCAACAAATTTGATCTGACATTGTTGTAACTCCACATATTTGTGAGTTACATATCGGCTTCCGGAACCCGTCTGACCAACGAAATCTTGTCATCTATGCATAAGGGAAATTTATGCATGACGCTCAACCTCCCACCTCTTTCCGCGATCCGTGCCTTTGAAGCAGCGAGCCGGCACCTGAGTTTCACGAAAGCCGGGGACGAGCTTGGACTGACACAAGCGGCCGTCAGTTACCAGATCAAGCTGCTGGAGGAGAAACTCGGTTTTGCAGTCTTTGAACGGAAAACACGCAAGATCGATCTGACACAAAAGGGAGCCCTTCTTGCCGAGGGAGTCGTCGAGGCCTTCTCTCGATTGCGGCAGACTTTCCAGGACGTGCAGGATGCAGACGCGAGCGAACTGGTCGTTTCGAGCAACACGACATTTGCCGTGAACTGGCTTGCATCCCGCATGTTTTCCTTTCAGATGCAAAACCCCGACATTGCCGTGCGGCTGGTTTCCTACGGCCCCTGGGAGAAGCCCAAGTTCGACCAGGCGGACGTGACGATTTCCGCTTGTTACCCTCCTCCGAAGGGCAATTTGTTCATTCCGCTGATCGCCGCTGAATTCACACCACTGGTTGCACCTCAGCTTGCACAGGGCATTGGCGGCATCAATACGCCCGCGGATTTACTCAAGCTTCCGATAATCGACCCGGACGACCCCTGGTGGCGCACCTGGTTCAGTGCGGCAGGACTTCCTGATGCCGATCTGACGAAATGGCCGACATCGCGCATGGGTTCCCAGGCACTTGAGGCCAACAGGGCCATCGCGGGACAGGGTGTTGCAATTCTAACGCCTTATTTTTGCAGGCAGGCCTTGCAGCAAGGTCAGCTCATTCAGCCCTTTGACCTTGTATGTGCAGAGGAAGATGAATCCTGGGCGCTTAGTTATCCACCGCGAAACAAGAACAGCCGCAAAGTTCGCCTGTTCCAGGACTGGGTCGTTTCGGAACTCGGCAGGGACGGCCTGCATTGCCCTGAAGCGGTCCTGATCGGTTCGGACGACTAACGAGCCCAAAACGAGATATTATGGCGCCGCGTTTTTGAAATTGCTCAGCTTCGAACGCTCGGGCCGACACTTTTGGTGCCGACGCGATCCGGGAGCGCATCCATTGAATGTTCGTTCGTTTGATGCCGGAAAGCAGGTCACTCGGCAAGGCGCGTCACGAAGGGCGATGCGGTGCATCGGTCAAGTGGCGCAACGCTGCCGATGCGTTGCTTTCCGGCACCCGAAGGGCCGGGCTCTTTCTCCCGCTGACTGCGTTGGATTGCGCTTGTGGTGGGGTACACCGTTGCACACAAGCCGCCTGGTCAGCAGAAGAAAGCGCGCCGGCCGGATCCAACACTCAATCGATGAGCGCTAGTGATACAAGTGGTGAAACCGTTCCGAACCGCGGTAACCTCCGGAACCGTATCCTTCGTCAAACTCCACGGGCCGGTTGTCTGCCAAACCCTGATAGGCGGACCGCTTTTTCGACGACGCTTCGAGTTTGGCTTCTTCATCTCCGCTACTCTGCGGCAAACGTTGTATTGCAACGTCGTACATATTGTTCATCATGGCGACGAAACCCGCTGCAAACCGATTCAGGAAGGTTGTATCTATCTGATCTGCAGTAATTCTCTCGCCGTTTTCTGTTGAATTATCTATCACCTTCACCTCCTAAGCTTTGCTTCTTCAGAAATGGTGTTCAGCGATGTTTATTCAATTTAACTTCGCGTAATGTTAAGCAATATTAATATTCGGAATACCTGTTCGCAAAATTCCCGCACAGGGTCAGAAAACGGACCTGAAGGCACGATCCAGCTTGTCGACGATTTCCGTGACGTGGCTGTCTTCAATTATGAAAGGCGGCGCCAGCAAAACATGATCGCCACGGACACCATCAACCGTTCCACCCATCGGATAACAGATCAGACCAGCGTCGAAAGCCGCCTTCTTCACGGACTTGTTGATCCCCCGCGCGGGGTCGAACGGGGTCTTGGTGCTTCTGTCCTCGACAATTTCAATACCGCGGAACAGCCCGCGACCACGAATGTCGCCAACATGAGGATGCTGCCCGAAGGCATCGTTCAGTTCCTGTTCGAGCTTGTCACCCATCGGCGAAACTCTCTCGACAAGACCTCCGTCGAGTTTCTTGAATACCGTCAAGGCTGCCGCACAGGCTGTCGGATGACCGATATAGGTATGACCGTGCTGAAAGAAGCCGGTCCCGTCTTCGATCGACCGGTAGATTTCATCGGTGCACAGCATGGCACCGATGGGCTGGTATCCGGCGCCGAGCCCCTTGGCAATACACAGAATGTCTGGCGAAACGCCGTCCTGCTCGTGAGCGAACAGCGTTCCGGTACGGCCCATGCCGCACATCACCTCGTCGAGGATCAGCAGGACGCCATAGGTGTCGCAGATCTCCCGAATGCGCTTGAAATATCCCTCAACGGGAGGCACCGCTCCTGCCGTGGCACCGACGACCGGTTCGGCGACAAAGGCCATCACGTTTTCAGGTCCCAGCCGAAGAATTTCCGTCTCCAGTTCGCCGGCGACCCTCTGGCCATATTCAAAAGCGGTTTCAGCTTCCCTGCGACCGCGATATTCGAAACATGGAGCAATATGGGACGTTTCGATCATCAGCGGTGAAAATGGCTCACGTCGCCACTGGTTGCCGCCTGTTGCCAGCGCGCCAAGCGTATTGCCGTGGTAGCTTTGACGCCGCGCAATTACCCGGTGACGGGAAGGTTCGCCCTTTTCAAGAAAGTACTGACGGGCGAGCTTGAGCGCCGCTTCAACGGCTTCGGACCCTCCCGAAACGAAATAGACACGGTCAAGGTTTCCCGGAGCCCTTGCCACGAGCAGGTCCGCGAGCTCTTCCGCCGGTTCCGTCGTGAAAAATCCGGTATGTGCGAAGGCGATCCTGTCCACCTGATCCTTGATTGCCTGTGTAACGTCCGGATCGGAATGCCCAAGGCATGAGACAGCGGCACCACCTGATCCGTCGAAATATTTTTTCCCATTTTTATCAATTATATAGCACCCATCTCCCGATGCTGCGACGGGCGGATTGGCTTTGGTATGACGAGGGAATACATGCGACATGGCGACTGATCCGGACAGTGATCGGTATGCGATCGGGTTATGTTTGCAACAAATGTATCAGATGATAGTCCAATCTGAAACATTTGTTTCTTGGTCGCGTTAACCATGTTTTTCATCACAATTTTAATCAAATTGCAGGAACATTCACGTGGGGGACATCGCAACACTTTCGACAAGGCCCGCCCGTCATGCGTCAGCGCCTCTTCGCCTGGATATTCTTTATCGGGTTTACCGTCACTCTTGCCGGCTGCGGCACAGTTGCAGGGGTCACCGGCATGGGATGGGCAACCGCATCCCATAATTCAATCGAATACGACGATTCATCGTGGTGCGTTCCGCGCCAGCTCAAAAAGGTCCTCAACCGGGTCGCAGACCGCTACGGCAAGGTTACCGTTCACTCCACCAAACGCTGGTGGCTGGAAAACTGGCGGAAGGGCGGAGCACGCAAATCCTATCACCTGAACTGCAAGGCTGTGGACTTTTCAGTCAGCGCCGACCCCTCCTCCGTGATCGCCTACCTTAAGGCCCAGCCAGAGGTTGGTGGCTACAAACACTACTCTTCCGGCCACTTTCACATCGATACAGGTCCGCGCCGGACCTGGTAGCCCGGCTGAAAATCCGGGCGAACGATCTGCAATCGGCCTGTTCCCGGAGGTGTGCCTATTTCAACTCTCCCATTTCCAGGGCCATTTCCCAGGAAACCGGATCAAAGCCGATAAAATTCTTGCGGGCTCCTTCCACGATCGGGCGCTTGATGGCCGACGGATTCTCGATCATGACTGCCACGGCACTGTCGGCATCGGTCACGGCATCCCTGGTCGCTTCGTCAAGTTTCCGCCAGGTCGTACCACGCTTGTTGAGAACAGTGTCCCAACCGAATTCGCTAACGAATTCCGCCAGTTTGTCACCATTCACACCGTCCTTTTTATAGTCGTGGAATTCGTAATCGACCCCGACCTCTTCAAGAAATTTCCGGGCTTTCTTGACCGTGTCGCAGTTCTTGATGCCGTAGACTTTCATAAGATTCCCTTCCCGACCGGATTGCTGGCAGGAAAGTTACGATTTGAGGCAATGGTTTCAAGTCCCGGAACCGACTTTCCCCCGCTCGGCTTGACCCGGCTGCATTCTCGGGTCACAGATTCTCAAGATCGCCTATGGCACCATCACCGTCGCGCACAAGAATGCCGGAGACCCGAATGACTGCGTCTGGATCACCGTCTCTTCCGGTCAAGACAGTCCCGTCCCCTCGTCAAATCAGATCCACGCCTTCGTGGGGGAACTGGCGACAGCGCCTTCGTCTGTGGAGCGGCCTTATCCTGTTCGTTTTCTGCCTGAGTCATTTCTCGAACCATGCGCTCGGTGTCATATCCGTCGATGCCATGGAGAAGGCATCCATCTGGCACTACAAGGTCTGGCGCAACCCGTTTGGCGAAAGTCTGCTTCTTGTCGCCGCAATGACGCATGTGCTGCTTGCGCTCTGGCGCACCGCCAGGAGACGCACGCTCAAGATGCCCCGGTGGGAGTTCATTCAGCTGGTGTTTGGGTTCTATATCCCCTGGAGCCTTATTCCGCACGTCGGCACGACCATGGGGTTGGCCAACAACTTCGGCTTCGCGCCGACCTACCATCAGATGCTGACCATTCTCTGGCCCGAACACGGCGTCACCCAGTCACTTCTTCTGCTCGTCGTCTGGTCGCATTCGATGATCGGACTGCACTTCTGGCTGAGGCTTTACCCTTTGTACTACCGCCTCAGATTTGTCGCTCTTGCCTTCGCGGTCGCGATGCCGGTGCTCGCTTTATGGGGCTTTATCGAAGGGGCACGCCGGCTCGAACTTGCCAAGGACGTAAAGGTGAAGGTCTCGGAAGCCCAGTTCGACTGGCTGACAACTTTCGTCATCGAAGGACGGGCCGTGGTCTTTGGCCTGATCGCATGCAGCCTGCTGGTCATCCTGTTCCGCTATCTGATCGGCCTGAGCGCGAGACGACTGACAATCACGTATCCGGGTAGCCTCGCGGTCCGTGCGAAACCCGGCGCCACACTGCTTGAGATCAGCCGGATCAACGATGTGCCCATCGCCTCGGTCTGCGGCGGGCGGGCACGGTGCTCCACCTGCCGCGTCAAGGTGTTCGAGGGAGAAGAAACACTCGCCCCGCCGGAAGCTGCCGAGAAGGCTGTTCTCATGCGAATTTCTGCGGATAAGGGGGTCAGGCTTGCCTGCCAGATCAGACCCTTGCAGAACCTCGGCGTGCAGCCGCTCGTTCCGGTCAAGGTGACTTCCGAGACCAGCGAGAACCTCAAGGATGCCTACTACTGGGGTGTCGAGCAGGAAGTCGTCGTCATGTTCGTCGATCTCAGAAATTTCACCCGAATTACTGAATCCCAGCTTGCTTATGATGTGGTCCACCTCCTGAACAGTTATCTCGATCAGGCTTCCGGTGCGATCCGGTCAGAGGGAGGATTTGTCGACAAGTTCATCGGCGACGGCATCATGGCGATATTCGGGATGGACAACAATCCGGGACAGGGCGCTCGGCAGGCGTTGCGTGCCGCAAAGCGAATTGAGGCGGTGATGCAATCGCTCGAGACTGAAAAAGGCCCGCAATTCAGTGACCCTATCCGGCTGGGAATCGGTTTGCATCTGGGTCCTGCTATTCTGGGCAGAATCGGAGTTGCCGGAGCAAGCGGAGGACTCACTGCCCTCGGGGACGTCGTCAACACGGCAAGCCGGCTTGAAACCGAAAACAAGACGCATGGCAGTTTTCTCGTTGTTTCGAAAGCGGTCATAGATGCCGCTGAAGCGGAAATCCTTGAAGCAGAAAACGCTGAAATCAATGTCAGAGGTAAAGAAATTCCCTTGCAAATCTTCGCCGTGAACAGCTTAGATACTGTCAAAATTCCCGAAGGTTGAGTGACTGCCTTCGCCTGAAACGAGCACTGGAGCCTTTGTGAATACCCGTTATACGCCACGGGAAATGCTGGAGAAACTCATCTCCTTCAACACCGTTTCAGACCGCAGCAACCTCGACCTCATTTCGTTTGTTGAAGATTATCTTGGCGAGCATGGCATTGCGTCAACGCGCGTGCCCGACGAGACCGGAACAAAGGCTGCGCTTCATGCGCGGATCGGGCCTGCAGTCGAAGGTGGCGTTGTTTTGTCCGCACATACGGATGTGGTGCCGGTTGCAGGCCAAAACTGGTCTCGGGATCCCTTCACCGCCTGGGAATCTGAAGGCAGACTCTACGGTCGCGGATCTGCCGACATGAAGGGATTTGCGGCGACCGCACTTTCCAAGGTTCCGGATTTTCTGGCCGCCGATCTTGAAAAACCCATCCACATTGCTCTTTCCTACGACGAGGAAATCGGCTGCTTCGGTGCCGCACCACTCGTCAGTGATCTGCTGGCGAAAGAACCGCAACCGTCTTTCGCCATTGTCGGCGAACCAACCAATATGAAAGTGGTGACCGGACATAAGGGAATAGCGGTCTTCAAAACCAGAATTCGGGGGCACCCGGCGCATTCCAGCCAGTTGCACCGGGGTGTTTCAGCAATTTCAGCGGCTGCCAAACTGATCACATGGCTCGACACCCGAACCGCCGAAAACAAGGCCGCGGCCGATCCCGATTGTCCATTCGAACCGCCTTACACGACGCTGCACAGCGGAGTGATCAAAGGCGGGCAAGCACACAACATTACGGCACAGCATTGCGAATTTGCCACCGATATCCGGCTGCTGCCGGGCGACAGTGCAAAGGCCTGGATCGACGCCTACCAGACTTACATTGAAAATCATGTTCTGCCGGACATGCTGGAGATTTCGGCGGACTGTTCGATCGACGTCGAGCATCTGGCCTATGTTCCCGGCCTTTCGGAGGAGCCGGATGGCCGTGCGGAAACCGAAGTCCGGCGCCTGACGGGGGACAATGGGCGTCACGTGGTTGTCTACGCGACCGAGGGCGGAATTTTTCAGAACCACGGACTGTCGACAGTCGTCTGTGGTCCGGGCTCGATCGACCAGGCTCATCAGGCGGACGAATATATCGAACTTGTGGAATTGGACCGGTGTGCGACTTTTTTGGACCAGCTGCTTGCCGGATTATCCCAAAAACAATTCTGACCGGGTTTGAACACCGACGGTTACAATGTCATAGTTCGCAATCGACGAACGGTCCTACCCTTGTTGAGGGGGTACGGAGAAAGTAAAAAAAGCATTCCGGAAACGGGAAAACGAGGGGAAAATGAACAAGAAGACTTTGATTTTTACCGCGCTGCTGGCCGCGGGGACAGGGGCTGCTGCACAGGCAGAAACCTTCAAGTTTGCCTTCCAGGGCAGTTTGAACGGCCTCGATCCCTACAGCCTCAACGAAACCTTCACCCTGTCGTCGCTCGGCAATGCCTATGAGGGGCTGACGCGTCGTGGGGCGGATCTCGCCATCGAGCCTGCACTGGCTGAACGTTGGGAGATCATCGAACCGAACCGCTGGCGTTTTTATCTGCGCAAGGGCGTCAAGTTCCACAACGGCAACGATTTTACCGCTGAAGATGTCGCCTTTTCAGTCGACCGGGTCCGCTCGGAAGGCTCCGACCTGACAACACGCGTCCCTGCCGACGCCAAGGTGGAAATCGTCGACGACCACACGGTCGACTTCGTGCTGACCGGCCCGAACCCGATCCTGAACTATGAGTGGGACACGTTCTACATCATGGACAAGGAGTGGACGACCGAGAACGACGCGGTCAAGGTCACGTCCGCATCCGACACAACGCCGAATTATTCGTCCTTGAATGCGAACGGCACCGGTCCGTTCAAGATTGTCAGCCATGAGGCAGGCGTAAAGACGGTCTATGAGAAAAACGACGGTTGGTGGGACGAGATCAAGCACAACGTCGACACCGTCGAATTCACACCGATCCCGTCCGACGCAACTCGTGTTGCTGCGTTGCTGTCGGGTGAACTGGATATGGTCTATCCGATCCCGGTTCAGGACATCAAACGCATCAACGACAATGCCGGAACCGTTGCGCTGACCGGACCAGAGCTGCGTACGATCTTCCTTGGCATGGACCAGACGCGCGACGAACTGCTCTATTCGGACGTGAAGGGCAAGAACCCGTTCAAAGACGAGAAAGTCCGCAAGGCGTTCTACCAGGCGATCGACATCGAGGCGATCAAGAACAAGGTCATGCGGGATCTGGCAACGCCGTCCGCGATCATGATTTCGCCATTCCTGTTTTCCAAGTCATCTGAATTCGAGCGCTATCCATACGATCCGGAAAATGCGAAGAAGCTGCTGTCCGAAGCCGGTTATGCGGATGGTTTCACCGTTGGTATGGACTGCCCGAATGACCGCTACGTCAATGACGAAGCCATCTGCCAGGCGGTAGCCGCCATGCTGGCACGCGTCAACATCAAGGTCGATCTGAACGCACAGCCGAAAGCAAAGTATTTTGCCAAGGTTCTTGCGTCCGGTGGCTTCGACACGTCGTTCTATCTGCTTGGCTGGACCCCGGGTTCGCTCGACAGCTGGAACGTGTTGTCGAACCTGATGAACTGCCGCACCGAAGCCGGTGAAGGTTCTCCGTTCAACCTCGGCGGATTCTGCGATGAGAAGATCGACAAGCTCACCGGCGAAGTGCTGGTTGAAATCGACCCGGAAAAGCGCGATGGCCTGATCGCGGAAGCGTACAAGATCAGCCATGACAACGCCTACTACATTCCGCTCCACCAGCAGGGCCTTGCCTGGGGTGTCGCGGATAACGTCGAACTCGTCCAGCGCGCCGACAACCAGTTCAAGTTCCGATTCATAAACAAGAACTGAGTTTAGCGCATTACGCCTGACGCTCCCGGTCCAGAGCCGGGAGCGTATTTTCATGCCAGACCCTAAAGAGCCGAAATGATTGGTTTTGCGACGCGCCGCCTGATCCAGGCGATGATTGTCATGCTGGTGGTGGCCCTGCTTGCCTTCACCATGTTCCGTTTTGTGGGTGATCCGATCAACCAGATGGTCGGGATCGAAACGTCAATCGAAGAGCGTGAAGCCCTTCGCGAACGTCTCGGTCTCAACGATCCGATCCCTGTCCAGTTCCTGCGTTTTGTAACCAACGCGGCCCAGTTCGACTTCGGCACCTCATACCAGTTCCGCCAGCCGGTCTCGGAACTCTTTGCCAAACGCATTCCGGCAACGCTTGAGCTCAGTTTCACATCGGCGCTGTTCGCTCTTGTGGTGGGTATTCCGATGGGGATCTATGCCGGCCTCAATCGAGAATCGCCGGTATCAAAGTTCTTTCTGTCCGTGTCGCTCATCGGGATCTCCCTGCCGACCTTCTTCATCGGCATCCTGCTCATTTTCCTGTTTTCCGTAACGCTGCAGTGGCTGCCGAGCTTCGGACGCGGTGACACCGTGCAGATCGGTTCCTGGTGGACGACCGGATTTCTGACGATCTCCGGCCTCAAGGCGCTGATCCTGCCTTCGATCACGCTCGGCCTCTACCAGATGACCCTGATCATGCGCCTCATTCGCGCCGAGATGCTGGAAGTGATCCGGACCGACTATATCAAGTTCGCTCGGGCGCGCGGGTTGCCGGACCGGCTGGTCAACTTCCGTCACGCCCTGAAGAACACGCTTGTTCCGGTAATCACGATCACCGGCCTTCAGCTCGGGGCGATCATCGCCTTCGCCACCATAACCGAAACAGTCTTCAATTGGCCGGGAATGGGACTGATGTTCTTGCAGGCAGTGCAGAACGTCGACATTCCGATCATGTCGGCCTACCTGCTGCTGACCGCTTTCCTTTTCGTCGCGATCAACTTCATTGTCGACATTCTCTACTTCTATATCGACCCGCGCCTGCGCGTCGGCCGGCCATAAGGGGACAGCCACTCATGCCCTACGTCTCCAACGAAGAAGCCAAGGCCGCCGTCCAGGACCGATCTGGTCATCAGGTGGCGCCGGGACGCCTGTCGAAGGTTTTCGACAGCGACATGTTCCATTCGTTCCTGCGCTCCAAGGTCACGGTGGTTGCTGCCATTGGGACCTTCATCCTGTTCATGCTCGCCTTCCTGGCACCCTGGGTCGCACCCCACAACCCGTTCGACCTGGCGTCCATTTCGATCCTGGATGCTCGGGTTCCACCCGTCTGGATGGAATACGCCGACCCACGTTTCCTGCTGGGAACCGATGATCAGGGCAGAGACCTGCTCTCCGGTATTTTTTACGGCATGCGGATTTCGCTGATTGTCGGGTTTTGCTCGGTTGTCGCCGCTGCCGTTATCGGCATCACGCTCGGACTTGTCGCCGGCTACATGGGTGGGCGTGTCGATACCGTCATCATGCGGATTGCCGACGTACAATTGACCTTCCCGGCGATCCTGATTGCGCTGCTGATCGATGGAATCGCAGCCGGTATCTTCGGTGGTGTGGACCGTGAGATATTCGCCTTCTATATCCTTATCGTGTCATTGGCTCTGTCGTTCTGGGTGCAATATGCGCGCACGGTGCGCGGCTCCACCATGGTGGAAAAGAACAAGGAATATGTCCAGGCAGCCCGCGTCATCGGCATCCCTTCGGTCATCATCATGGCGCGGCATATCCTGCCGAATGTGATGGGACCTGTAATGGTGATTGCGACGATCAATCTGGCGCTTGCCATCGTCACCGAAGCGACACTTTCGTTCCTCGGGGTCGGCATGCCGCCCACCCAGCCTTCGCTTGGAACCCTGATCGCGGTGGGCAACGACTTCCTTTATTCCGGTGAATGGTGGATCGCGATTTTCCCCGGCCTGGCGCTCGCGCTGCTGGTCCTGAACGTCAACCTTCTGGGCGACTGGCTGCGCGATGCCCTGAACCCGAAATTGCGGTGAGGGCATCATGAACGTTCTGGATATCAAGGATCTCACGGTCGAATTCCCCAGCCGCAAGTCAGTCTTTGTGGCGGTAGACGATGTCGATATGAGTGTCGAGGCGGGCAAGGTCCTCGGTGTGGTCGGCGAATCGGGTGCCGGCAAGTCAACCGTCGGCAACGCCGTCATCGGACTGCTTCAGGAACCGGGACATATCGCGGGTGGCGAAATCTTCCTGCACGGCAAACGCATCGATAATCTGTCCTACAAGGAAAAACGCCTGCTTCGAGGGCGCAAGATCGGCATGATCTTTCAGGATCCGCTGACCTCGCTGGATCCGCTGCAGACGGTCGAATCCCAGTTGGTCGAAACGATCCGTACCCATCTTCCGCTTTCTGCGAAAGATGCCCAGAAACGGGCCGTGGAGCTGATCGATTCGGTCGGCATTCCCGACCCGGAAGAACGTATCAAACAATACCCGCACCAGTTTTCGGGCGGGATGCGCCAGCGAGTCGTCATTGCACTCGCTCTTTGCGCCGAACCCGAGCTTGTCATTGCCGACGAGCCGACCACCGCCCTCGACGTTTCCATACAGGCGCAGATTCTCGAGCTGATGAAAAAGCTCTGCGAGGAGCGCAACGTGGCAATGCTCGTGATCACGCACGACATGGGTGTGATCGCCGACATAACGGATCACGTTGCGGTGATGTATCACGGCGATCTGGTCGAATACGGCGAGACAACCCAGGTGCTCGGCGCACCAAAACACCCCTATACGCAAAGTCTGATTTCCGCCGTTCCGCGTCCGGATGTCAAAGTAGACCGTTTTCCTGTGGTCAACTACATCGAGAAAGCCGGCACGCCGCAGAAACATATCGATATCTCGACCCATTGGCTGGGCAAGTCCCGCGATTACGAACAGGTCGCCGGTCCTCTGGTTCAGATTCGCGACCTCGATATGCGTTTCGAGGTTCGCGGCTCAATTTTTCCGTCGCAAAGGAAGTACTTCCAGGCGGTCAAGAAAGTCAGTTTCGACATCGAGCAAGGCGAAACCTTCGGCGTCGTCGGCGAGAGCGGTTCCGGGAAGTCGACCATCGCGCGCCTGATCACGGGGCTTTATCATCCCACCGGCGGTTCCATCCTGTTTGGCAAAACAGAACTCACATCGTTGACGAACCGCAAGGATGTGCTGGCGATGCGGCGCCAGATGCAGATGATTTTCCAGGATCCGTTTTCGTCGCTCAATGCCCGCATGCGGGTGCGCGATATCATCGCCGAACCGATCAAGTTCCACAAACTGGCCTCCAGCAACGCGGAAGTCCGACAGATCGTCGACGACCTGCTGGACCATGTCGGATTGGGTGCGCAGGCCGGCCAGAAGTTTCCGCATGAATTTTCCGGTGGTCAGCGTCAACGCATCTCCATTGCACGTGCGCTTGCGACCCGGCCAAGGTTCCTGATCTGCGACGAGCCGACATCGGCACTCGATGTCTCCATCCAGGCACAGATACTCAATCTTCTGAAGGATCTTCAGCAAGAACTCGGCCTGACCATGCTGTTCATCAGCCATGACCTCGCGGTCATTCGCCAGATGTGCAACCGGATCGGCGTGATGCGGAACGGCGAACTGTGCGAGGTTTCCGATTGCGACGAGCTATTTGAACATCCAAAGCATCCTTACACACGTGAACTCCTGGATCTGATGCCGTCCCTGGAATTGCTGTCACGGGCCAATCTGGAAACAGTCTGAAAGCTTTCGCACCGGACAAACGCTGGTTTCCGGTTTCACCGACCGGGCCAGCGAGCAAGCTTCGAAGAAACCGGGAAGCGAAATTTATTGTCAGTCCGGCGAGTCGCGGTATTGACTCCTATCGGTGTACCGATTCCCCGTTGTCCGAAACAAATAGCCACAGACAAGTGGGAACCAGGCAAGAATTGCCGCGCCAATCCACCTGTCAGAGCGCTTGCAAATAAAGCCGCAGGCAATTTGACATCATGCAAAGACCAAACGGCATACGGCCGATACTTTCATAAATCACTTCTTCGGCGACCAGGCCTTAAAAGCAAACAGGGAGAGCAAAACTGCTCTCCCTGCAACTGCACTACTATGTCGTATTTCACAACTTTAAGTATAACGTCTATTTGAGCTCTTAAATTGAGCAAGCCCCTTTTGAATATGCAAATCAAAATCTCCGAAACACTTGATTCTGGCAAGTGCTCATACGCATAAAACATCGGCAATAGTGACTATTCCTTGAACAGACGTATTCCAATCTGCCGTTTCTTTGATCTCTCTACGTTGTGTTCGAGCGTTCGGCTGCACATGCTCAGGCGTGTCTCCGGGTTTCAGTCTGAGTGGTTCGGTCCACGCAATTTTCGGATGCATCAAGAAACACAAAGTCGCGAGATCGTCGAACCATGGCCAATAAATCCTTAAATACAATAACTTGGTATGCATCTATTGTTGTTTCGGTCTTTTTCCTGGTACTCGCATTAATAGAAATCAACGTGATCACCTACTTTCCTCTAGGCATTGTTCATGTTTTCGGAATTTACAGCGCCCTATTTTTCAGCATTTTTGCTTCGATATTCTCGTTCTTTTCCCTCACCTACTCTTTGAATGGCCGGTTTGGCGGTGCATTGACCTTTCTCACGATCCTGCTCAGCACGCTGCTCCTGGCCTCGACCACGATCCTTCTCGCCTCAGGAAACCCGACCGGCAATGCAAATGTTCCCGCTGTTTCCGCCGCTTTCATGGTGCTGCTGCGAGCGCTCGGCGTCTCGATCCTGCCCCCTCGGGGCGATCTTTCGGGAATTCGCGAAGCGGTTGGTTCGATCGTGCTGTCGGTCGGCGCCGGCGGCCTCTGGCTCGCATTTGATCCACTTCGATTTCCGGTCGCAGTCTCGGCAGCCCTGCTGCTCTCGTGGCCATTTCTGGTCGACGGCATCAATGCCTTTGCTGACAAGGTTTTTCAAAAGGGTGCGCTTGCCGCCGGTGCACGAGATCTGGCTCCAGCCGCTCTTACCGCAATCGGCCGCGCCGGCGACATTGTCATCGACAAGACAGCCCTGATGTCAGGACCGGACCTGATGGTGACCAATGTGATGGCATTCGACAACGAGCCAAGAACCCTGCTTGCAGTCGCGGCTTCCGCAGAGGCGCAATCAAGCCATCCGGTTGCCTTGGCCTTGCGTCAACTCGCTAGCCAGTGGCGCGTGCCTCTGAAGACACCCGACCGTTTCGAACCGACACACGGAATTGGCGTGGTTGCCCTCCTTGGCGGCCAGACTGTCGTGATCGGCACGACGGAACTATTGAAGCAGCTCAAGATCGACAGTTTTACGGCCGATGCCATTGCAAGGTCGCTCGAGGCAGATGGCAAAACCGTTTTGCGGGTCGCGGTCGGCGGGCGTGTGGTCGGTGTCCTCGGGCTTGAAGGTACCCTCAGGCAAGATGCAGGTGCCGCCGGGATGGCCATGCGTGCCGAAGGTTTGACACCCTGGCTCTTCACCAATGACGGCTCCAAAACGCGCATGGCACTTGCCGATATGCTCGGGCTTGAATGTCCGGATGAAACGCAGACCGCGACAACGGCCCAGGCAGCTTCCGCACTGGTTTCCGGCAACGGCACATCGCTGTTTCTGACCCTGTCGCAGGACCGAAGCTCTCTGGAGCTCTACGCCTGCACATCAAAGGCCCCGAATTCGCCCGACGAACCGCATCCGATTGCCGTCAGCAATACAGACGAAATCGGGGCGTTTCCTGCGCTCAAGGCCCTCGCGATGCGCAGAGAGGTGCTCGCAGGTCGCGCCAGAAAACTGATTGTTGGACTTTGGGTGCTTGGCGGCCTGTGCGGAGCGTCAACCGTGGTGCCGGTCCACGCGACCCCGCTGCTGTTTGGTGTTTGTCTGGTAATCCTCCTGGGCTTTGCGCGTGTCGGCATTGGAGGTCGCCAAATCGGCCGGCTTTGAACCAAAGAGTCTCATATGATGAGACCATATTGAACAGACATTGCCTTTACAGCGCCCGAAGCGTGGTGTTTATCCTGCCTTATATCTTGAAAAGATTGAGGGAAGAGGCGCGATGAGCGACAAGAAACAGCCGAAGCTGCGGTCAGCGGCGTGGTTCGACAATCCGGATAATCCCGGTATGACAGCGCTTTACATCGAGCGTTACCTCAATTTCGGCATTACCCGGGAAGAACTGCAATCCGGCAAGCCGATCATCGGCATCGCCCAGACCGGGTCGGACCTCTCGCCCTGCAACCGACACCACCTGGAACTGGCAAAGCGGGTCCGGGAAGGCATCCGCGACCAGGGCGGCATTGCTTTCGAATTTCCCGTTCATCCGATTCAGGAAACGGGCAAGCGTCCAACGGCGGCGCTCGACCGGAATCTGGCCTATCTGGGCCTGGTTGAACTTCTTTATGGCTATCCGATTGACGGCGTCGTTCTGACAATCGGCTGCGACAAGACCACACCGGCCTGCCTGATGGCGGCAGCGACCGTGAACGTCCCGGCAATCGCACTTTCCGTCGGTCCGATGCTGAACGGCTGGTACAAGGGCGAGCGGACAGGGTCAGGCACAATCGTCTGGAAAGCCCGCCAGATGATGGCAGCCGGGGAAATCGACTATGCCGGGTTCATGGACCTTGTCGCTTCAGCGGCTCCATCGGTGGGCTACTGCAACACGATGGGCACCGCAACGACAATGAATTCTCTTGCGGAAGCGCTCGGCATGCAGTTGCCAGGAGCCGCCGCGATACCCGCGCCCTACCGCGAACGCGGCGCGATTTCATACGAAACCGGCAAACGCATCGTCGACATGGTTCACGAGGACCAGAAACCCTCAGATATCATGACACGGGAAGCGTTTGAAAACGCCATTGTGATCAACTCGGCGATCGGCGGATCCACCAATGCCCCGATCCACCTGAACGGTGTTGCCCGCCATGTCGGTGTCGAACTGGACAATGACGACTGGCAGAAAGTTGGTCACGATGTGCCGCTTCTGGTCAACCTGCAGCCAGCCGGTGAGTATCTCGGCGAAGACTATTTTCATGCAGGCGGCGTACCGGCTGTCGTTGCCGAGTTGCTGCGCCACGGCAGGCTTCCCCATCCCGATGCGGTCACCGCGAACGGCAAAACAATCGCCGAGAACTGTGAGGGCATCGTCACCGACCTTCCCGACGTGATCAAATCATTCGATGCCCCGATGATGGACCGGGCCGGGTTCATCAATCTCAAGGGCAATCTGTTCGACAGTGCCATCATGAAGACCAGCGTGATTTCCAAGGAATTCCGGAGCCGCTATCTTTCCAATCCGGATGACCCTGAAGCCTTCGAGGGTCGCGCCATCGTCTTTGAAGGGCCGGAGGACTATCACCACAGGCTTGACGATCCGGACCTGGAGATCGACGAGAACTGCATGCTCTTCATTCGCGGCACCGGACCGGTCGGCTATCCCGGTGGGGCGGAGGTCGTCAACATGCAGCCACCTGCAGCCCTGATCAAGCGTGGCATCACGGAGCTTCCCTGCATTGGCGACGGCCGCCAGTCCGGCACGTCCGGATCACCGTCCATCCTGAATGCGTCGCCCGAAGCGGCGGCGATGGGTGGTCTTGCATTGCTCAAGACCGGTGACCGGGTGCGCATCGACCTCAACAAGGGAACCGCCGATATCCTGATTTCGGACGAGGAGCTGGCACAGCGCCGCAAGGACCTCGAGGCATCGGGCGGTTTCCAGGTTGCCGACAGCCAAACGCCGTGGCAGGAGATCCAGCGCGGCATGGTTGGCCAGTTCGACAAGGGAATGGTGCTGGAACCGGCGGTCAAGTACCAGGACGTTGCTCACACAAGAGGCTTGCCACGGGACAATCACTAGAGAGTGTTTCTTGACCCGGACGACCAGAGCGCCGGTTGGCAACGCCTATTGCCGCCTGACGGAACAAGTGAAATTTGCCACTTGACGATTACGTAAAGGTCATACATCAAGAAAGCAACGAACGACAGCTGCCAGATTCAGATAGGAGACAACTCATGTCCTTGGAACAGCTCACGGAAGGTGTCCGCGAAAAAGTCGCCAGCGGTGGAATTGAAGAAAGCGTCAAGTTCGACATGGGCGGTGACGGCGTCATTTTTCTTCAGGGCTCGGATGTCAGCAATGATGATGGTGATGCCGATTGCACGATCAAGATTTCTGCGGAAGATCTCGCCGATCTCCTGTCGGGCGAGTTGAACCCGACAAGCGCTTTCATGGGTGGCAAGATGCAGGTCGAAGGCGACATGAGTGTCGCGATGAAGCTCGGCAGCATCGTCTGATATTTGGGGGAAAACCCAATCCCAAGCCGGTCCGCTGGGCCGGCTTTTTTTGTCGTACGCCTTGATGGACCAAGTGCTCCGGTCTTCTACCAGAGCTCGAGTTCACCCTCCTGTTTGAGAGTTTCAAACCATTCGTCGGGATTCATGGCGATCCTGGCATGCTTGACCATGGCTTCGTTCATGTCAGCCAGTCCGGTCGTGTCCGGCCACTTTTCCGGCTGCCAGATGTTTGACCGGAAAACGCATTTGGGGCAGTGCATGAAGGCGCTCTTCACATGAATCACCAGTGCGAGCTTCGGTTCGCGCCCGTTGATTGCCATCGACGCAATCAGATCACGGTCCCTGACGATCCTGGCTTCCCCGCGAATTCGAAGCGTTTCACCTCTGCCCGGTATCATGAAGAGAACGCCGACCCTCGGGTCCTTCAGGACATTGTGGAACGTATCCAAACGCCTGTTTCCGGGCCTGTCGGGGATCGCCAGCGTGGTTTCATCAAGGACCTTCACAAATCCGGCGGGATCACCTCTCGGGGACACATCGAGATATCCATCCGGATTTGCCGTCGCAAGAAAGCAGAACGGCGCGTGTGAAATGAAGTCCCGGCAGATGGAGTCCAGCGCGGGAATCTCCTTGTGAATGATCTGCGGCAGCGGTTCGCCCGTGATTCCCTCAAGGTCCTCGGCGCGGGTCACGATATCGGAAAAACCGGAAAAGGGGTCGCTGTCGTTCGTCATCGGAGGCTCCTGTCATGCCGAAAAGAATGAACGGCAATTCCCGTCTGTCAACCAGAGCATCTCGATGATCAAAAACAGAAACGGCCGGACATGGCCCGGCCGTCTGTGCGTTTTGGTGCCCGTATCCTATCGCGTGATGATCTCCGGCCCCATGAAGTAATAGGGCAGGAACGTCGAAAGCGCCGGAACATAGGTCACGATGACGAGGAACAGCAGAAGCACCAGCACAAAGGGCGCGGCTGCCTTTACCACCTGAACCAGACTCATGCCGGTAATTCCTGATGTCACGAACAGGTTCAGTCCGATCGGCGGCGTGATCATGCCGATTTCCATATTCACCACCATCAGGATACCGAGATGGATCGGATCAACGCCGAGCTCCAGTCCAATCGGAAAGACGACCGGAGCCACGATCAGCAACAGGCCGGACGGTTCCATGAACTGTCCGCCAATCAGCAGGATGATGTTGACCGCCAGCAGGAAGGTGAACCAGTTGAACCCGGCCTCGACCATCCAGTCAGTGATCACCTGCGGTATCTGCTCGGCGGTAAGTGTGTGAGCAAACAGGAGCGCGTTGACGATGATGAACATCAACATGATGGTCGTCTTCGACGAATCCGTCAGTACCTTCTTGGTGTCCTTGTGGACCATAGCCGGGAAGAACTTCCAGGCAATGAGTCCGAGATTGCGGCCCCAGACCTTGCCGCCTGCGCCATAGGCAGCCGGCAGCGCAGCAGGGCTAAGACCGCCCCTGAGCAACGGGTAGGCGACCAGGGCAGCAATCAGCACGATGATGCTGTCGAGACCGAAGAAGGCGCGCTCGGTCGCGAGTTTTGCAATGGCGGACCAGGTGAGCATGGCAACGAACGCGTAGGTAATTGCCTTGAACCCGGTCAAGGCAAGCGGACTGTCGCCTTCATTGATCCAGCCGATCCCGGAAAGCGGCCCCATGTCCCGATAGACAAAAAGCGCGATCAATCCGGCATAAACGGCAGCCACGGCAGCAGCCTCGGTCGGTGTGAAGATACCCAGATAAATTCCACCGAGGATGATGACCATCAGGAAGAGGCCGACAGCTGCTTGAGACAATGAGCTCCAAAGCTCCTTGGACCCCGCCCATGGCTGCGCCGGCAATTTTTTTATCCGGGCCATGATGTAGATCGCCGTCATCAGCATCAGGCCGGCAATGAGACCGGGAATGACACCTGCAAAGAACATTCTGCCGACAGAAACGTTCGTTGCGGCCGCATAAACCACCATCACAATCGATGGCGGAATCAAAATGCCGAGCGTGCCCGCATTGGCGATGACCCCGGCGGCAAATTCCTTCGTGTAGCCGGCCTGACGCATGCCGGCGATGGCGATTGTGCCGATGGCGACAACGGTGGCCGGTGACGAACCGGAGAGCGCCGCAAAGAGCATGCAGGCAAAGACAGCCGCAATGGCGAGGCCTCCGCGAATCCACCCGACAGCGTCGATCGAAAAGCGAATGATCCTCCTTGCAACACCGCCGGTCGACATGAAGCTGGAGGCCAGGATGAAGAACGGGATCGCCAGCAACGTGAAGTTCTGCGAGGCATTGAACAGCTGCACGGCAACCGAACTCATCGAATCGTGGCTGAAGAGCGCAATGTAGAGCACGGCGGACAGGCCGAGCGAAATGGCGATCGGTACCCCGAGGAACAGGAAGCCGAACAGGAAAATGAAGAGAAATGCGGTTTCCATCGGGCCCTAGTCCTTCAGCACGTCTTTGTTTTCCGCCACCAGGTCTTCTGCCTCGTGGGCAGCGATGATGGCGTCTTTTTTACCCATGAGGATGAGCACGAATGCCTGCGCAGCCCGGAAGGCCAGCAACAGGAGACCAACCGGCAGGATGACGTAGGGTATCCAGCGCGGAACACGTTCCTTGACGTCGAACCATTCCTGAATGAAGACCGGCCATTTCAGGTCTTCCATGCCGATGGGCAACTTGTAGAACTTGGCGACATAAGCGAACGCACCACCCGACGAGCCTTTGTTTTCAAGCCCGAACAAGGCCCCGAACCAGGTCGCGTCAAACAGAAGCAGGGCATAAAGTACCGTCAACGCCGCACCGAGCAGAGCGGCCAGCCTGAACATCGGTTTCGGCAACAGGTTGATCACCGCATCAACCCCGAGATGGGCACCGATCTTGATGCCGTAGCTCATTCCGAACAGGATCAGCCAGGCGAACAGGACACGTGTGAATTCGAGCGCTCCGGTCCAGCCTGAATTGAAGCCATAGCGGGCGACCACCTGACTGAAGGTTACGATGGTCATCAACGCCAGAATCAAGGCGAGGATGTTTTCCTCCAAGGAATCGACAAACCGTCCGACACGGGACATGACAGCCTCCCCAATGCCGGCGCGCTGCCGCACCGGCCTTGCGCGCCAGAAGCGCGCCGCATGAAATTTTGAAATTGATTGCGTCAGAAGATGGGCTCGCCAAGCGAGCCCATCCCGTCAGACCACGAAGTCTTAGCTTGCCTTGTTTGAAGAGACGGCCGCGTCGATGACATCCTGACCGATGTCGTCGCGGAACTGGTCCCAAACCGGCTTCATGGTGTTGACCCATTCGTCACGCTGCTCAGGTGTCAGCTGGCGAACAACACCCTTGTTTTCGATGATCTTCTGCTTGTTGGCTTCGTTGATCTCCGCTGCGCGCGCGTTGTACTCGTCGGAGACTTCGTTGAAGATCGTCAGGAACTGGTCACGGGTATCCGCTTCCAGGCTGTCCAGCCATTCCTGAGAGGTCACGGCCAGATAGGTCAGCAGCTGGTGGTTGGTTTCCGTAGTGCCGTCCTGAACTTCGAAGAACTTCTTGGTGTAGATGTTGGACCAGGTGTTTTCCTGCCCGTCGACAACTCCGGTCTGCAGCGCACCGTAGACTTCCTTGAATGCCAGTTTCTGCGCATTTGCACCCATGGCTTCGATCATGGCGACCGCCACGTCGGACGTCTGCACGCGGAACTTCAGACCCTTGGCATCGCTTGGAACCAGAAGCGGCTTGTTGGCAGAGAACTGCTTCAGACCGTTGAAGACATAACCAAGACCGACAAAACCGTAGTCGGACATGGCACCCAGAAGTTCCTGACCCTTTTCGCCCTTGGTGAAGGTGGTCACGGCGTCCATGTTGGTGAACAGGAACGGCAGGTCGAAGACGCGGTATTTCAGCGTGTAGGACTCGAATTTCGACAGGGACGGTGCTGCAAGCTGGACATCGCCAAGAAGCAGGGCTTCCATCACCTTGTTGTCGTCAAACAGCTGTGAAGACGGGAACACCTGCATGCAGGCCTTGCCATCCATCTCGGTGTTGATCCGGTTGGCAAGTGCTGTTGCCATCTCACCTTTCGGGTGACCCTGGGCCGAAACCACGTGGCTAAACTTGATGACAACTTCGCCGTCGCCGCATTCATCGGCCGCCTGGGCAGCGGATGTCATGGCAAAGGAAGCCGCAGCAGCAGCGGCGATTACAAATTTTTTCATCGGATGTCCTCCCAGACATTTTGGTAAGGCGGCCATTTGCTTGACCGGACAGCACAGAGGCTGGTCCTGCGCTTATTCGCAAGGCGTGTGCCAACTTTGAGTTCCTGGATAAAACGACAGGATTCCGGCGGATGCTTTCGAAAATTCCGGTCGTCGGGAAGGTCATCTTGTCGAAAATGGGTGGCACCTGACACATGCGATGCGCCCAATGTGTCGAAACCGACACATTACTCAGCGCCAAAGAGCGCCGCTTTTCGCATCGTGGTGAATGCGATTTTCAAGTCGTGCAAGCTTTTCGGGGTTTCGGATCATGAACACCTGGTCGACCAGTCCGGACGTGTCAAATCCCAACGTCGTCGCAGTCACAATGCGCGCACCGTCGTACTCGACCAGACCTCGCAATCCGTTGATTTCAATCTCGACAGTCCGGTCTTCCGTCCACAAGCGACTGAGGATTTTGGCGATGTATTTGGAAACGACATCCGATCCCTGGAGCGTGCGGGTGATCGCGGTGGCCTTTCCACCTCCATCCGTCCGAAGCTGAACAGAGTCTGCCAGAAGCGCCGCCAATTTGTCCGTCGATCCGGTTGCAAGCGCAGACATGAATGCCTTGAGGAGAGCACTTTGCTGGTCAGGAGTGGGAACAGACCTTGAAGAATGCGACCGGACAAACCGGCCCGCGCGCGAGACCAGTTGACGGCATCCGGCTTCGCTCATCTGCAGCGTGTCGGCGACTTCCGGATAAGGTTTTCCGAACACTTCCCGAAGCAGATAAGCCGCCCTTTCCTTTGGCGTCAGCCTTTCCAGCAGCATGAGAAAAGCCGTCGTCAACGATTGAGCCCGCTCCAGATCGGTTTCCGGATCGGAACCGGCATCGGTCTGAAGCGGCTCGGGAATCCACGGGCCGACATAGTCGACCCGTTTCCTGTGAGCAGCCTTGAGATAATCCAGGCAACGATTTGTGCAAATCGTGGTCAGAAAGGCTTCAGGATTTGAAACCGTGTTTCCGTCCACGCTCTGCCATTTGACAAAGGTATCCTGTACCGCATCCTCGGCGTCGGCCATGGAGCCGAGCATCCGATAGGCCAGGCCGAGCAGACGTGGCCGCGCCTGTTCAAAGAAGTCGTTTCTGGACATCATTGCCGCATCAGTGGTTCGAGACCTGTATCCGGTTCCAGAGATTGATCATCGCCACCGAAGATGTGATCGCGCTGATTTCACCGTCGGAGAAGTGGGAGCGCAGATCGGCTCTGAGAACGGAATAGTCCGTCTTCGGATCAAGGTTCGTCAAGGCTTCAGTCCAGGCCAATGCGGCCTTTTCCGCAGGCGTGAAATCCTCGACATGCCGCCAGACGGTCAGGCGCTGCAGACGTTCCTGGCTTTCGCCATCATCCAGGGCTTCCTTGTTATGCATCTTTACGCAATAGGCGCACTGATTGATCTGAGATGCCCTGAGATCCAGCAGGTGATGCAGTTTAGGATCAAGGTCGGACTTGCCGATCTCTCCGCTGGCAGCCACAAACCGCTGAAGTACCGAAGGGATGAAGTCCTGATAGTTGATTGGATTGGCAGTCGTCATTGGTGTCTTCCTGGAGAAGTTTACGGGAGTAACACTCCTTTGACGAACGGACAGTCCCCATTGTGACGAACAGGCTGAAAAAAACCGGGTAACCGTCACACAGCGTCGATCTCGTCTTTTCCAAGTCCGTGTTTACGCATCTTTTCGTAAAGAGCCTTTCGCGAAAGACCCAGATTTTCATAAGTCGGTTTGATCACGCCGCCGTTGCGCTTGAGTTCAGCCGCAATAAGCGCACGCTCGTAATTCGCGATCTGTTCGAACAGACTGGAGCCGTTGGAAGACTGAGGATCGGATTGCTGTTCAAGCCCAAGCACGAACCGGTCGGCCACGTTTCGCAACTCCCGAACGTTACCCGGCCAATCGCGTGCCATAAGGTCGGCAAGGTAAAGCTCGCCGATGTCGGGAATTTCGCGACGGTAGCGCGCCCTGGCCTCGACGGCCAGATGCCGGAACAACAGCGGTATATCCTCGATACGGTCGCGCAGCGGCGGGATCTCGACGTTGACGACATTGAGGCGATAAAAGAGATCCAGCCGGAAACGGCCTGCCTTGCCGGCGGCTTCCAGGTCTTCCTTTGTCGCGGCGACGAAACGAACATCCAGTTCAATCGCCTTGTTGGAGCCAAGCCGCTCGATGGTTCGCGTTTCTATGACCCGCAGCAGTTTGACCTGAAGTTCCAGGGGCATGGATTCGATCTCGTCGAGAAAGACCGTGCCGCCATGGGCGTGTTCAAGCTTGCCGATCCTTTGTCCGCTGGCACCGGTAAAGGTGCCTTTCTCGTGGCCGAACAGTTCCGATTCGATGATCTCGGCCGGCAAAGCGCCGCAGTTCAGCGCAACGAAGGGCTTGTCCTTGCGAGGTCCTTCATCGTGGAGTGCCCGTGCAACCACCTCCTTGCCTGATCCTGTCTCTCCCAGAATCAGAATGTCGGCGTCTGTCGCAGCAAGCGCCATCACGTTTTTGCGCAGCAGATCCATCGCCGGTGTGCGCCCGACCAGGCGGCTTTCAAGCCCGGTTCTGTCCGCCAGTTCTTCGCGCAGCTTCCTGTTCTCAAGAACCAGCCGGCGCTTGTCCAGCGCGCGTTCCACCACAGAGGCGAGATGTGCAACGGAGAACGGCTTTTCCAGGAAATCGTACGCGCCTGCGCGCATCGCCTCGACCGCAAGCGGCACGTCCCCATGTCCGGTGATCAGTACAACAGGGAGCGCCGGATCGATTTCAAAGGCGTTTTTCATCACCTGAAAACCGTCGGTCCCCGGCATGCGGATATCGGTCACCAGGACGCCGTAGAAGTCCCGACTGATGCGCTCAAGTGCACTTTCCGGCCTTCCGGAGGCAAAGACGTCCTGACCTGTCAGTTCCAGCCCCTGGCTCAAGGAACCCCGAAGCGCTTCCTCATCGTCGATCAACAGAACCGTTGCCTGATCCATTTTTCCTATTCCGCTGCCAGCACGCGCTCATCTGCCACCGGAAGGCGCATGGTGAAGACAGCACCGCCGCCCTCCCGATTCGCCGCTTTGAGCGACCCGGAGAAGTCATGGACGATTTTGTAGGCAATCGACAAGCCCAGACCGAGCCCCGAACCGACATCCTTGGTCGTATAAAACGGGTCGAAAATCTGGGGCAGAACCTCTTCATCGATACCGGTACCATTGTCCGTGACTTCAAGCACCGCTTCATCGCCCTCCCGGATGAGCGAGAGGCTGATCAGCGGCGCCGGGCTCGCCTGCACGGCATCGAGCGCATTGGACAGCAGGTTGATGACCACCTGCTCCAGACGAATACGTCCGCCCTTCACGATTATGTCTTCATCCGGCAAGTCCAAAGACAGTACAAAACCGCTTTGCTTGATCTGCGGACGAAGCAGCAGCATGGCCTCATCAATGACCTGGCGAAGCGAAACCGGTTTGATGTCGGTACCCGACTTGCGCGTGAACCCCTTCAGGGTCTTGGCGATTTCACCCATCCGTTTCACCATGCCACCGATCCGCGTCAGGTTTCCGCGTGCTTCTTCGGCCCTGCCCCTGTCGATCAACATTTCGGCAATCTCGGCATCCGACCTTATTGCAGCAAGCGGCTGATTGTACTCGTGGCTGAGCGCAGCCGACATCCGACCCAGCGTTGCCAGCTTGGCAGCCTGGACCAGCTCCGCCTGAGTCTGGCGCAGATTGGCCTCGGCCTGCTGGCGCTCACTCACCTCTCGCTCCAGGTGCGCGTTGGCGCGGCGCAACTCCGCCGTCCGGCTCTGGACGCGCCTTTCCAGCCTGAGTGCAGATGCGCGATTGCGTCGTTCTTCACGAACGAATTCCTCACGGCGCGTGATCAGAAACCAGATGCCGCCGGCGGCAATCACGCATACCAGCAAAGCGACGAGCATTGCCCAACCGGACTGCCGGCGCGCATCGCCGATGTCGACAAGAGTCCGGATCTGCCAATCCAGAACCGGAAGATTGGACGTCAATTGCATGTGGGTGCTCGCCGCACTGGCGGCCGGCAGAAGAAGATGCAGTCGTCCAGCGAGAGAAAGGTCCGCAACGTTCCAGCTCGGGTCAAGCCTGTCCACCGTCATTCCGCGCAGCGCCGGCACGTTGGAGACAACGACCCTTCCGTCGTCCAGCGCCAGGATCGGGTCCTTGCTCAAAGCCCAGGCCTGCTCGACATCATCCAGGCTCACACGAACAGCAAGAACCCCAAGGAAGGTCTCTCCTCTGCGCAGCGGAGAGGCAAATACATAGTTCGAAGGCGTCTCCGGTGTGCCCGGGATCAGTTCTCGCCCCAGCTGACCCTGTTTTGCCTGTCTGAAGGCATGTGGGATGGTGGATGCATCACCGATTGCATTGACGGGAACGCTGTCCTGGCTGGAGACGATCACTTTGCCGGACGCATCCATCAGCCAGACTTCTTCCGCTCCGGACATGCCTGCGGCGATTGCTGCAATACCCGGCTCCGTGTTCAAGTTTTCCGAATAATAGAAGCGCGCGACTTCCGGGCCCCGGGCCAGAAGCGGTGACAGAAGACGGAATTTGTCCAGGAGCCGTTCCAGGGCTGCGGTCTGAACGGCGAGATTGGCCGCGGCACGTGTTTCGGCTTCAGCAAGTGTGATCCGCAGGCTGGCCAAACCCGTCAGCCACACTACTACCAGGGTGGCTAAAACCAGACCGGCTCCGATCCCGAATTTAAGCTTGCGCCATGTCAGGCGCTTTGGTCTGCGTATCATCTCACCAGTATACTGCAGGAAATTCTGCCGTGAAATTGACCAAACCAGCCAATAGTGCCGATTTGAGGGTCGCTCGGGAGCCTGTTTGAAAATCGACCGGCATTTTTTTCGCGCGAGCTCTAGACCAGGTTGCGTTGGCGGCGATCGATGGCAACGCTCTTGACCAGCACAGTCACCTCCTTGCCGGTATACAATTCAAGGTCTGCAACGGAAGCGCGCGTGATGCGCGCACGGATCGTTTGATCTTCAAGCGCGCACAGGATTTCCGCATAGGGACCCGATTCTTCGGATATGCTGGTAATTCTCGCCTGGAAGGCGTTGCGGATCGACAAACCCTTCGGCGGCTCCACGGCCAGGGCGACATCACGCGCGCGAATACGAAGCCTTACCGTGTCACCGGCCTCGGCCGGAAGATCCGGTATCTGAAGCGCCGCACCGCCAATATCGACAAAGGTCAGGCCCCAGTTTGCGTCGATATCGGTCACATTGCCATGCACAAGCGCTCCAGCCTCATGACGACCTGTCGCCCGACCAAGGTCGGTTCTCGTCAGCATCTCGGCGACAGGACCATAGGCGGGTGTGCGACCTTCGGAAAGGATCACCAGCGTGCTGGAAAGCCGGGCGACTTCCTCAATGGAATGGCTGACATAGAGGATCGGGATACCTGCATCAACGCAGAGCCTGTCCAGATATGGCAAAATATCGTTGCGCCGTGCCTGATCGAGACTTGCCAGCGGTTCATCCATGATGAGGAGGTGCGGATCTGACAAAAGCGCGCGACCAATCGCAACACGCTGCTTCTCCCCGCCGGACAATGTCTCCGGCTTGCGTCCGAGCAGCGTGGACAATCCCAGCAGTTCGACAACTTCGTTGAAATCTCGACTGCCGGACCTGCCGCCTGCCCAGCGCGCATATGTGAGGTTCGATTTGACACTCAAATGCGGAAACAAGCGTGCATCCTGAAAGACATGACCGATGCACCGCCGCTGAACCGGCAGATTTATCCCCTTGGCGGCATCAAACAGGACTGTGCCGTCGAGCGCGATCCGGCCCCTGTCCGGTTTGACAAGCCCCGCGATCATGTTGGTGAGGGTCGTCTTGCCTGCACCGGATTGTCCGAACAGCGAGGTTACCCCGCCTTCGCTTTCAAATTGCGCCTGAAACTCAAGAGCGCCGACCTTGCCTGATATGTCGACCTCAAGCATTGCCGCCTCCCAGTCGCGTCTGCAGACGGCGCGCAAGCAGTTCCGACGCGATCAATGCCGCAAAGGCGACGACAACGGCTATCAGTGTCAACCTGAAGGCTGCAAGATCGCCACTGGGTGTCTGGGTCGCTGTGTAGAGAGCAAGCGCCAGTGTGCGGGTTTCCCCCGGGATGTTGGAGACAAACGTAATCGTTGCGCCGAATTCCCCCATTGCCTTTGCAAATCCGAGAATCGCACCACCCAGTATGCCGGGCAGCGCAAGAGGCAGAGTCACGGTCAGAAACCCGACAAACCGGTGTGCACCGAGCGACCTGGCGGCGTCCTCAAGCTTGGGATCCACGGCCTCGAAAGACAGACGGATCGGGCGCACGATCAGCGGAAATGACATGACACTTGCAGCGAGTGCGGCACCGGTCCAGTTGAACGCAAAGCTGATCCCGAAGAGATTGTCCAGAAAAACACCGACCGGCCCCTTTCGCCCGAATGTCAGCAGCAGAACGTATCCGGTGACAACAGGTGGAAGAACAAGCGGCAAATGCACCAGGGCATTGACGAAACCATGCCCCGGAAACCGGTAGCGGGCCAGAATGTAGGCAACCAGAATCGCAAGGGGCAGTGTCACCAGAAGCGCGGCTGCGGCGACTCTCAAGGTCAGGGTCAGAGCCTGCCATTCGTCGGGTTGAAGATTGAAAAAGTCCACGTTCGCCCGGTCTGCTGGTCAATCCGACCGCCAGTGCTTGTGCGGTCTATTCCACCTTATCGGTCACAAACCCCAGAGATTGCAAGATTTCTCGTGCCTCTTGACCGGAGAGAAAGTCGAGAAAGGCCTCGGCAGCCGGATCCGGACGTCCTTCGGTCAAGGCGGCAAGATACCGGATCTCCGGATAGCTTTCCGCAGGCAGTTCCGCCACGACCGCGACTTCCGGCTCAATTGCAGCATCGGTGCGGTAGACAAGACCGAGCGGTGTGTCCCCTCGGGCCACGGAAGCAAGGGCAATCCTGACGTTTTCCATTGGCGCCAGTCGGGCCGAAACAGCTTTCCAGAGACCAAGACTTTCAAGCGCCGCCTTGCCATACCGACCGGCCGGTACGGTTTCCGTATCGGCGATCGCCATGCGCCCACCGTCCAGCGCGCCGGTGATCCGGGTCTCGCTCAAATCAAGGCGTTCCGTTCCCTTTGCCCCGATCAGGACAAGTTCATTCGATGCGATCAGCCGAACCGTTCCGGGGACAACAGCGTCCCGTTCGATGACGTAATTCATCCACGCGTCATCGGCGGAAATGAACAGGTCGGCCGGCGCGCCAGCTTCAACCTGCCTGGCCAGTATTCCCGTTCCTGCGAAGGAGAAAATCACACTGTTGCCGGTCTCGACCTCGTAAACCTGTCCAATCCGTTCCATGGCTTCGCGCATGCTGGCAGCCGCGAACACCGTCAGGCTCGATCCTGCCAACGGCTGAGTGAGCGTCGCCAACAGAAAGCCAATGACAAGAAACAGGCGAGGGAACATTCACACTCCGGATCTGCAATCGGTCAAACAGCCAGTCCATCAAGAAACTGACTTCTATAAGGCGTTAGGCGCTCGCGCGCCTGTCTTCGCGGATCATGTCAGATCCCTTTTCAGCGATCATGACCGTCGGTGCATTGGTGTTTCCGGACGTTATTGTCGGCATGACCGATGCATCGACGACCCGAATATTGCCGAATCCCCGGAGCCTCAGACGCTCGTCGACCACGGACGCTTCGTCGACACCCATACGGCATGTGCTTACGGGGTGGAAAATCGTGGTGCCGATATTGCCCGCTGCGCTTACCAGGTCATCCTCGCTGGTGAAGTCCGGACCAGGCAGATATTCCTCGGGTTGATAGGGTTGCATGGCCGGAGCTGCCATGATCCGGCGGGTCAATCGAATGGCATCAGCCGCGACCCGTTTGTCCGCTTCGGCGGAAAGATAGTTGGGCTGGATTTCCGGCTGAGCGGTTTTTTCCGGTGACGCGATATGGACATGGCCCCGGCTTTCAGGACGCAGATTGCAAACGCTTGCGGTCATTGCCGGGAAACTGTGCAACGGCTCACCGAATTTCGGCAACGACAAGGGCTGCACATGATATTGGACGTTGGCCGTTTCAAAGGACGGATCGGTCTTGGCAAAGACACCCAACTGGCTCGGTGCCATAGCCATCGGTCCGGACCTTTTGAAAATGTATTCAAGACCGATCTTCGCCTTGCCGGCCCAGGACCCGGCGAGTTCGTTCATCGTCAACGCATTCCGGACCTTGAAGACCGGTCTCAGTTGCAGGTGATCCTGAAGGTTTTCACCGATGCTGCGGTTTTCGTGGCGTGGCTCGATACCGGCCTTTTTCAGAATTTCCGGATTTCCGATGCCTGACAGTTCCAGAATTTGGGGAGACCCGATCGCGCCGGCCGACAGGATCAACTCGCCATCTATCTTCACGGTGGCGGCCTCGCCACCGACTTCCAGCTTGAGACCTGTTACGGTTCCATTTTCGAATTCCAGCCGGTCCACATGGGCTTCGGTCAACACATTGAGGTTGGGGCGATCACCGGCGGGGCGCAGAAACGCCTTGGCACCATTCCAACGGACACCGGATTTCTGTGTCACCTGAAAGTAGGCGGATCCGAAATTGTCCCCGCCGTTAAAATCTTTCGTCTTCGGAATGCCGTTCTGTTCGCACGCGACGCGAAACGCGTCCAGCAGCTCCCAGGTCATCCTTTGCTCTTCGACACGCAGATTTCCACCCTGAGCGTGAGACTCGTCGTCCCAGGCGTAGTGATCCTCCGATTTGCGGAAATAGGGCAGGACATCGTCCCACGCCCACCCTGCAAGTCCGAGTTGGCGCCAGTGATCGTAGTCCCATGCCTGACCGCGCATGTAGATCATGCCGTTGATCGATGAGCAGCCGCCCAAAACCTTGCCGCGCGGATAGAGCAACGAGCGACCGTTGAGACCCGACGTCGGTGCGGTCTTGAACCCCCAATCCACACGCGGATTGCCGATACAATGCAGATATCCGACAGGGATGTGGATCCAGATATAGTTGTCTTTCTTGCCGGCCTCGAGCAGCAGCACCTTTACGTCCGGGTCTTCCGACAACCGGTTCGCCAAAACGCACCCAGCCGTCCCGGCGCCGACAATCACATAATCCCATGAGCCGAGATCGCGCATCAGTCCTCCAAACCTTGTTTGCGCGATGGAGGCACGAGAGAACCGTGCGGTCAAGCTATCCACTTGTAGAAACAGACATCGAAAACGAACTGAATTCGGTGTAGTCGCTTCAACCCGGCCGCAACAAAACAGTGACCATCCGACTCATTCAGGGACAGCCAAACCGACATGACAATCAGATTGACCGGGCAAACGCCAGATACAGACACCTATCTCAGCCTGCGCGCCGCAAGTGGATTGAGCTCATACGACAGGGACGCGGCGGATATCGGGCTGAAAAACAACCTCCATTCAGTGATGCTTTTCGACAAGAACCAGCCAATCGGCATGGGACGTCTGGTGGGTGACGGTGGCTGCTTTGTACAAGTCACCGATGTAGTCGTTCATCCGGACTACCAGGGCCGGGGTCTTGGCAAGGAGATCATGAGTGCACTGACCGCTTTCATCGAAACAAGGCTGCCACCCTCGGTTTATGTCAGTCTGATTGCGGATGTTCCGGCAAATCACCTCTATGAGCAGTTCGGCTTTCGTGAAACCGCACCACGCTCTGTCGGCATGGCGCGACGCGGCAGGTGACCTCGTTTACGCAATTCTTACGAGACCTTGCGACAACTGAACGCGACCCGTCAGCGAGGCTTCAGGCATGTCCAATTTTGCACAGCGTAATCTGGAAGGAATTTTCCTGACGGTTTTCCATGCCGTGTGCAGGGTTTACCGGCCTCTGCGCAGCTGGATAGGCGCCTGTGTTCTCGGCGTCTTTGTCCTGATGACGGCGGCCGTCGTTCAGATTTTTCCGGTCTCCAACTGGGACATGTTCGCCTATACGGCGGTTGTCCTGGAAGGTGACACTGACGACGTGACTGCGCTGCACCGGCAATCCTATTCCCTGGTGAGAGACAATGTCACGGAAGGCGAATTCATAACGTTGACCGAGGACCGGCCCTACAGGGTACGCCAGGCAAGGGACGCGGAAGCCTTTCACACAATGCTCGGTTTTTACCGTCTGAAGGTCCTTTATGTCGAGACCGCCAGACTGCTTGCAGATCTTGCAGGTCCCGTCGAAGCGCTCCGGATGATTTCAATGATGTCGGCACTCGCCATCGGCGTGGTGTTGCTGGCATGGCTCGCGCGGACCGGAACGCTGATGTACGGGCCCGTCGTTGCTGCTTTCCTGATGCTGTCGGCTTTCGGCTATGCCGCGCTGCTCATCACGCCCGATCTCTATGCAACATTCTTCCTGGTCCTGGCAGCGTTCTTCTACGTGGAGAAGCTGGATATTCCAGCTGCACTGACCCTTGTCGCTGCCTTCCTCACACGGCCTGATCATCTCGCCTTCATCGGCGTCTTCTTCGTGTTTGCCGCGATATACGGGCCGGGGCGCTGGATTCAGGCCTGCTGCTTTGCGGCTTGTCTGGTAACCTATCTGTGGATCACCCGCGGTTCGGACCATCCCGGCTGGTGGATCCACATGTGGTTCACGCATATCGAATACGCGCCGACCCTCAAGGATTTCAAACCGGCGTTTTCGATCGGGACCTATCTGGAGATGCTCATGCGTTCGACGGTCAGATCCTTGATGGGCTTCTCATGGATCGCGTTGCTTTTCGCACTCATTCTGTTTTTTGCAAAATGCGTCGTGCCGGACAGGATGGACCAAAGGTCCCGTGTTCTGCTTTATGCGGTTTTCGCATCAATCTGCGCCAAATATCTCGTTTTCCCGCATTACGAGACACGCTTCTACCTGCCTTATCTCATCATCATGGGCATGATCCTGCTGGTCGGCTGGCATCGTCAGCAGATATCCGAAACCTGATCGCTCGCAAATCGGGTCGCCTGCAGGTGACCCGGACACTAGGGTCGCTCAACATCTATTGAGGAGATCCATCCATGTTTCAGGTACACCCCCTGCCGGCAGGCTCGTTCGCCCACCTTTACAGCATGTCTGACGAGGATCTTGCTGCCCGAAACGTTCAGGTGCACCTTTCAGACGGTGCCTTTCCCTGCCGCGTCTCGCTTGCCGATGCCGCGGAAGGAGAACGTGTCTTTCTCCTGAACTTCGAACATCAGCCTGGCGATACTCCGTACCGGTCCCGTCACGCTGTTTTTGTCAAGGACGGGGCCGTCGAGGATCATCCCCTGCCAGGCTCGGTCCCGGCCTGCATTGCCAGCAGGTTTCTTTCCGTGCGGGCTTTCGACAAAACTCATGAAATGGTCGATGCAGACGTTATCGAGGGCAGCGACGTCCAGGATCTGATTGCGACTTTTTTTGCTGATCCAAAAGTCGACTACCTGCACCTGCACTATGCCCGCCGCGGTTGTTTTGCCGCAAAGGTTACGCGCTCTGTCGGTTAAACCGCCATAGTTTGCGCTCAGTATCACGGGAGGCGACCTGGAAACGGTGCCTCCCATTTTCGTTTGTCGACAGCCCTGGCGTCCGGTTCTGCCTGCCCAACCGGTACCTGATTTTTGGATAAACTGGGTCTGGCATCCGCATTCAAGTTTTGAAAGCGTTGCCGGAAAGGGATGACATCGGAAATAAACTCTAGATAATATAATCTTGTTTCAACAACCTTTGGGAGAAGCGTATCATGCTGACCGCAGCCAGCCGCCGCGCCGCATTCAAAGCCCTTCATGAAAACGGACGGGCGTTTTTGATGCCCAACCCCTTTGACATCGGTTCAGCACGTGTTCTCGACGGCATGCGCTTCGATGCCCTGGCAACCTCCAGCGCAGGATATGCCTGGACGCAGGGTGTGCGCGATGCCGAAGGTCTTATCAGCCGTGACGACGCACTTGGCCACGCGGCCGACATCATCAGCGCAACGAGCTTACCCGTGAACGGTGATCTGGAAAACGGGTTCGGCCACAGCCCTGAAGACGTCGTGGAAACGGTAAAAGGCGCGATTGAGGTTGGCCTTGCCGGCTGCTCGATCGAGGACTACACGACCAACCCGCAGGACCCAATTTATCCGCTTGAAGAAGCGGTCGAACGGATAAAGGCTGCGGTGGACTCGAAGAACAGGCTTGCGACGGATTTCGTTCTGACGGCCCGCAGCGAAGGACCGGTCAAGACCCAACATGAGCTGGACGAGACCATCAAGCGACTGAACGCATTTGTCGAAGCCGGTGCAGATTGCGTCTATGCGCCCCAGCTCAAGGAAAAAGACCAGATTTCCGCCGTTCTTGCCGCCGTCAAGGCACCGATGAATGTACTCGCCGGACGCAAGAATTTCCACCTGACCCGGAAAGAGCTGGCGGATATGGGGGTCGCCCGTGTTTCAATCGGTGCAGGTCTTGCCCGGATTGCGCTCGGAGCCTTCGTTGCAGCCGCCGAGGATATGAAAGACGGCGGCGCTTTCGGATGTTTTGACCGGGCGCAGGGAATGAGTGACTTCGAAGCCTTCATGAAAGCCCGACCCTGAGCAAAAGGAGACTACGCACAGCCAGAGTCCTCTGAAATGGCAGCGTGGCGACACGCTTGTCGTTCACATGCGTTGCGTGCTCCTGGATTCCGGTCAATTGTCTCAATCCGTTGACCGGAGCCCTAACCGGTTGCCCAATAGGTCAGAACGATCGGCAGGGTCACAAGTGTCAGACAGGTGGACACGAAAATGAACCCGGCAACGCCATCGGCCTCATCAGGCTGATGTTGTGAGATGGCCAGGTAGGTTGCGACCGACGGGGGCATGAAGCACAACAGTATGATCACGCTTTCAATTTTGGCATCCAGGGTCAGAACCTGCGTAATCGCGAGGGCTGCGATTGCCGAAACCCCGATATGGGTGACTGATAGAATCACGGCGCGCGTGACGCCGCCGAACTTCAATGTCTCGAGGCTGTGTCCGAGCGTCAGCAACATGATCGGAATGGCAAGCCCCCCCAGAATTTCGAGACTCTGGTCCACGGGCTCCGGAATTTTCCATTCGGTTGCAAGCAAGACCAGGGCGAAGATGACCGCATAGATAACGGGCTGGCGCACAAGTGCCCTGAAATCGGGACGTCCCATCGGTATCGCGATACCGATGGTGAAAATTGCGGTCAGTACGACAACGATGAAACCGATCGCAACGGCCGCACCTTCCGGGCCGAAAGCGAGCGTTGAAACCGGCAGGCCGATATTGCCGACATTCGACAGCATCATCGGCGGCAGATAGGCCCTGAGCGGGATGCGCAACAATTTCATCACGATCAAGCCAATGACACCGAAGATCGCAATCATGCCCACTGCTGCCGCCAGAACGGTCAGAAAGGTCTCAAGCTGAATATGTTCCTTCGCCAGATGAGACAGGATCAGCGCAGGATAGCCGACATTCGAGACAAGCGAACCGAAGAGTTTGCGGTCAAATGGTGCCTTGAAATAGGCGAGTGCATAGCCGAGCAGAACGCATAGCAGCACAGGCAACATGATGTTGACGACATGTTCGGCAATACCCGACACGTTTCGCACCCCAATTCAATGATGTTCAGTTCAAGACATTTAAGCCGGGATACATGTAGATTCACAACCACGCTGGATGCGAACCCGGGATAACCAGCGCATTAATGCGCGCTTTGTTCCGGGTTCCACCCCCTGCTGTCCTGAAAGTTCAGAGTGACTTACTCGGTTCGTCTGTTCCGGTTTTCCTTGGCTTTCACGACCCGGCGAACCATCTTGCCGAACGCCTTGTCTTTGGATCGCCGCTCGGCAAGGCTCGCAGAATTGAAAGCCTCTTCAGCCTTCAGCTTCCGCCATCTTTGCAATCTGGCACCGTCCAGATCACCGGACTGGATTGCATTTTGGACCGCACACCCCGGTTCAGTTTCGTGCCTGCAGTCCTTGAACCTGCAATTTGCCGACAACTCGTTGAGATCCGCAAACAGATCCTCGATGCCGGAGGCGGCATCCATGAGCTGCAGCTCGCGCATGCCGGGCGTATCCAGAACGAGGCAGCCTCCCGACACCAGGTGCAGTTGCCGACGTGTCGTCGTATGACGGCCCTTAGCATCGTCTTCCCGGATCGCCTGCGTCGCGATGGACCGTGTTCCGGAAAGGGCATTTGCCAAAGTCGATTTGCCAACACCCGACGAGCCGAGAAACGCGACCGTTTTACCAGGCTTGCACCAATCAGCCAGTTTGGATTTCGGTTGATCGCCACGCGCATCGAGAGTGATGACGGGCGCCAGCTTTGAAATGGCAGCAGCTTCGTCGGCAAATGCCTGCGGGTCTGAAACAAGGTCGGACTTCGTCAGGAGGATGACCGGGTCAATCTCTGCCTCGAAGCAGACTGCTACATAGCGTTCCAGCCTCGCGATATTGAAATCCTGATTGCAGGATGAAACGATGAATGCCGTTTCGATATTCGCGGCGATCAACTGGACCTGCCGATCCGTTCCCGGTGCGCGGCGCTTCAGCAGGCTCTTGCGCTCCAGCACACGGCTTGAAGGCACATGCCCGGGATCCAGCAAGATCCAGTCCCCAACCGTCGCATCCGCACGCGGTGGAACGACTTCGTCGACCGCCGAGCCAATAACGTGAAGCCCGTTGCGATGCACTTCAACAACACGGACGGGAGGTGTTCCGACAAGTTCGTCCGAACTGATCTGTTGCGCAAAGTGAGGTTGCCAGCCGAGTTCCTCCAAAGGGGAGAGTTGCCGGTCTGTTCCTCCACGTTGCGTGCCGGGAGGAAAGAATTTCTGATAATTTCGTGTCATGGGATGTCTCGAGACTTAAACACACGTCATCGGGCGCCCAGACGGACGCCGGTTCATGTATTTGCGGCTCTCTGCAATTCAGAGAGCCGGCTCAGGCAAGCTCTAACATCCAATCTCCATTGATCGCGCCGCTGCGGGCGCAAAACGAAGCTAGTGGCTTGCAACGGAGTTTTCAAGATAGGCACAGCCAGTTGTGTCATCCGCGCACGACTATTCCGGTCGCTCCCCTACATAGGCCGCGCGGGGCCGGATCTTTTCATGAGACGCATATTGCTCCAGCGCATGGGCTATCCAGCCGGTCATGCGCCCGGCGCAGAAAATGATCTTGCCGGCATCTTTCGGCAGATCGTAGGTTTTCTGGATCACGGCGAGAGCCAGGTCGATATTCGGTGGCAAGCCGAAGAGATCATCCGCTGCCTTTATCAGCCCCGGCAGGCGCTCGACAAAGGGATCACTGCCTTCAGTCCGGCACAGAATGTCGAGCAGGCAAACGGCACGCGGATCCCGGCCCTGATAAACCGAATGACCGAATCCCGGAAGCGTCTCTCCGCGCGCCAGCCTGTCGGCAAGCATTTCCTCAATGTCGGTTTCGGGTTGGATTTCCGCCAGCCAGGCTGTGGCGCGATCCGGCGCGGCCCCGTGTCGCGGGCCGGCAAAAGCACCGAGGCCTGACAGCAGCGCCGCATGAAGTGGAGCGCGCGTGGAGGCCGCGCATCGCGCGGTGAACGCACTGGTGTTGAGTTCATGATCCGCGCACAGCACGAGAGCGGCCCGGATCAGGTTTTTTGCCGACGACGACGCGCCATAGGCGTTTGCAATTTGGGTGTGGATCGGAATAGCCACAGGCTCCTTGCCCAACAGTGCGGCGACCGAATATCGCAGAAGGGCCGCACCTTTCGTCTGCAGAAGTCTGGGTGCAAGCGTGAAGGCCGCCTTGTCCTGAAGTGGCCAGGCGGCAAGCGCCATCATAAGCCTGTCCAGCGCGGGGAGCCCTTCGGGCATCGCAGGTGGTTTTTGCGGGACATTGCCGGCAAACGGGTCTTCACCGGATGCCCATAGCAGCGTTGCAACGGTTTCAAGTGTCGATGTCTCGGCAAGATCCAATGCGGACCGGCCACGATAGACGGGCCCGTCTTCGGCGATCAGCGTCAGCTCGGTTTCAAGAACCGGATCACCAGTCAGCGGCCGGGCACCCGCGTGGTCCTCGGCAGCCCTGCGGCCCTTCAGCCTTCGGACATCCGTAGCATCGTAGCGTCGCTTCTTGCCCGGTCCGGCGACGGAGGAAATCAGTCCGCGGCTGACATAGGCATATAGTGTTGCCGGCTGGACACCAAGCTCGGCTGCTGCTTCGCGGGCGGAAAGGTAGATAGGTGTGCTCATATATTGATTCTAATTGTCAACATTGATCAATGCAATGTTGATGGCATATCAAACGGTAACTGAACAATAGGAGCTGACCATGACCGAAGTGCCAAATCCGGCTCAAATGACCCAGGATCCTGTCGCCGGCCTTGAAGGGGTCGTTGCCGCCACAACGAGCCTCAGTGACGTCGACGGACAGAATGGCGTGCTAGTTCTTCGTGGCAGGACGATTGAAGATCTCGCCGGCAAGGTCTCCTTTGAAGACGCCGTTGCGCATCTTTGGCAGGGCCTTGGCGTAGCAGAGGCAAGATCCGTAAAATACGCGTTTGGAGAAGCGAGAATTGCCGCTTTTGCCGTGGTGCCGCTCCTGGAAAGCGCGCCGGATTCGCTGTCCGTCTATGAGCGCATGCAGCTTGGCCTGGCTGCACTGCCCTTGAACAGGGGATTGCCGGAAGCAATTGCCATTGGCGGCGCCTTACCGGTTTTTCTGGCCGCTGCCCACCGGATCGCGTCTGGAACGAGATCGCTGGCACCGGACAGCACGCTGCCCGTGGCAACCGACCTCCTGCGCATGCTGACAGGCGAAACACCTCCGGAAGCGCACGCACGCGCGCTTGACAGATATCTGGTGACGATCCTCGATCACGGCCTCAATGCCTCCACCTTTACGGCGCGCGTGATCGGATCGACGCAGTCCGACATGAAACAGGCCGTTCTGGGCGCCATGGGAGCTCTCAGCGGGCCGCTGCATGGCGGCGCCCCCGGGCCGGTACTCGACATGATCGACGCGATCGGAAGTCCGGACAATGCAGATGACTGGATCACCGGCGCGCTTGAAAGAAAGGAACGGCTGATGGGATTCGGGCACCGTATCTACCGGACACGGGACCCCCGCGCGGATGTATTGAAAGCCGGTCTGAAACTTCTCGGACCAGACAATCCGAAGGTAAAACTTGCCGAAGAGATCGAACTGGCAGCTCTTGCCGCATTGAAAAGGGCCAAGCCGTACCGGCCGCTGGACACGAATGTCGAGTTTTACACGGCAGTTCTTCTGGACGCGATCGGGATCGACCGTGCGCTGTTCACGCCGCTTTTTGCGACCGGGCGGACGCCGGGCTGGTGCGCCCACGTTCTGGAGCAGCAGCAAACCGGCAAACTCATTCGTCCGGCGTCGCATTATGTCGGACCGATGCCAAGCGAAAGCGAGCCTCTGACGTAGCGCGCTTGTCATTGCTGCCCCGGCCTTGAGCCGGGGCCTTATATCCCTGTTTTTCAATGAATCCGGATCAAGGCCGGGACGACCATTTTCCAACGCGCAATAGCCGAGCTGGTTGTCTGACTATTCCGCCATTTCCGCTTCACGGACCGCCAGTTCGATCTCATCGATGAGGCCGGGTTCCAGGCCGAGACGCGCGGCGAGCATCTGCAGATAGGCCCTTTCAGCGGGATGGTCCGGATCGATGGCCAGACGGGAAGCCGCATAGATTTCGGCAGCCGATTCCGGACAGGTCGCACTGGCGACGATCTTGTCGAGATCAAGTGGTGAGCGGAGCTCATCCATCAGGAATGCCTTTGCCTCGCTGTCGAGACCGGCTTCGTCGATCTTGGCGAAGATCGTATCCTGTTCTTCCCTGTCGATGTGGCCATCCGCTTTTGCAGCCGCGATCATTGCCGACAGCAGAGCGACGGCAAATTCGTTCTCGCCGCCCGGTTGCTCTGCCGGGTCGAAGGCCGTGCCGCGCGGAGCCTCCAGGGGGATCGGCTCGTCCTGGGGATATTGTGGTCGCGGCGCGTTCTGCTGATTGGCCTTGTGGCCCTGGTAGGCCTTGTAAGCCAGACCGGCAACAAGCGCGAGACCACCATAGGTGACGGCTTTCTTGCCGATCTTCCGTCCGGACTTGGAACCAAGCATCAGTCCGGCGAGCCCGCCAAGCGCGAGGCCTCCGCCCTGGGACGACAGAAAATCCTTGCCCTGCGACATCAGGTCACCCGACCCACTGCGCTGCGCGGCTGCACCGCCCCGGCCACCATATTGACTGCCGGAAGGGCCTCCGGACTGACTGCCCAGGAACTGATCCAGCAAGGATTTAGCGTCAAACATCAATTGCTCCCTTGAACGGCCCCGCGCGGGGCAAATCACACTTTCCCTATCAGATGGTATTTTCTGCGGGGTGCGCAAGTTTGCGTTACATTTGGGTACAGAAACAAGAACACCCCCCGATTTGGAATTTCCGAATAAATGGTCAGCAGAAAAGTACGTGCAAGAGCATTGGCAGCTCACATGGCTCTGATCGCGCTGCTGTGCAGCGGAGACACCGTGCGAGCGTTATCCAGCAACGGGTCCCCGGATGCCTATTCGGAGATCCAAGATGATGAGCTAAAAAACACGTTTCTCAGGATTCTGTCCGCTGACGGTGAAAGTTCGACCGGAAACCTGGTTTTGTTTCATGAGTCCGGTGACCCAGACAACCAGGTCGTTGTGCACGTGGTTCAGGACCGCGGCATTGCTCGCGGCACGCAGTACCCGACTTATGTTTTCAGAACCGTGGGTGAACTCGAAAGCCCTGACCTGATTTTCAAATCACACACGGGGACCCGTCTCTACCGCCACGACGAAGGCATTCCCGAAACCGGATGTCTGCTTTCCGCCGAAAACGGTTACTCCGACGTCTGTCTTGCAGATGTTCAGGGCAACGCCGCACCAGACCTGCCGGGCCTGCGCAAGGACTTCTGGTCGGACCTGATCAAGCTTTTCGGTCTTTAGGACCGAATTCGAAGCACTCGCATTTGACACGCGCGCCGTACCGGCCTTGAAGCGTCGCAGATGGTTGTTTCGTTCCCTGCAGGGCCGCATTCATACTTTAACGACCCAGTGGCAACAAATTGTCGTCCTTCAGCGTTTCCATTGCAATCGACGAGCGCACATGGTGGACCGCCTCTTGTGGAAGGAGGTCGTCGTTGATGATGCGGCTCAGGGTTTTGAGGTCGGGCACAACGATTTTCAGCATGTAGTCGACATCGCCGGTCAGGGTGTGTGCTTCCTGGACTTCCGGCATGGCAATCACGACGTTCCGGAATTTCCGGGCATTTTCCTTGCTGTGCGCGCCGAGCGTCACGCCAATATAGGCCGTCACCGTCAGACCCAGGGCTTCAGGGTCGAGTGCGGCGCGGTAGCGGCGGATCACCCCTGTTTCCTCCAGTTTCTGACGGCGGCGGGAAACCTGGCTGGCCGACAGGCTGATCACGTCGCCAAGCTCCGCGTTGGTCAGAGCGGCATTGTCCTGCAATGCGGCGAGAAGTTTCACGTCATAGCCATCAAGCGCAACAGTCATGCATATATCCCAATATTTTCACACGGAACGTGCAAGATACTACGCGCAATCACGTGGATTGCACACACCCTGCGCGTCATCCGGGGCATTCTTTGTGGCAACAACAGACCTTTCGAAGGAGAACCAGTCATGGGACCGTTTCCGCACGATGCACCGCCAGCCCAGATCACCGCGCAGAATCCGGCCGGGACCGACGGATTCGAATTCGTTGAATTCGCGCATCGCGAACCGGAAAAGCTGGACGCCCTGTTTCGCAGGATGGGGTATCAACCCGTTGCAAGACACAGGACGAAGAACATCACCCTCTATCGCCAGGGTGACATAACCTATGTACTGAACGCCGAAAGCGGCAGCCATGGCATGAAATTCGTCGACGAACACGGGCCGTGCGCACCTGCCATGGCCTGGCGGGTCGTGAACGCGAAACACGCGTTCGACCACGCGGTCGCAAATGGCGCGACACCCTATGAAGGGAACGACAAGACGCTGGACGTCCCGGCCATTGTCGGTATCGGCGGTTCGCTGCTTTATTTCGTCGATACCTATGGCGACAAGGGATCGGCCTATTCGGATGAGTTCGACTGGCTGGATGCAACCGATCCGAAGCCGGAAGGTGTCGGCTTCTATTATCTCGACCATCTGACCCATAACGTCTATCGCGGCAACATGGACAAGTGGTGGGACTTTTACCGCGACCTCTTCAACTTCAAGCAGATCCATTTCTTCGACATTGACGGCCGCATTACCGGACTCGTCAGCCGCGCGATTACCAGCCCCTGCGGCAAAATCCGCATTCCGCTGAACGAGTCGAAGGATGACACCAGCCAGATCGAGGAATACCTGAAGAAGTACGGGGGCGAGGGCATCCAGCACATCGCGGTCGGGACCGACAATATCTATGACAGCACAGACAGGCTGGCGGCCAACGAACTCAAGTTCATGCCGGGCCCGCCGGAAACCTACTACGAAATGTCAAAGGACCGCGTGCAGGGCCATGACGAGCCGCTCGAACGCATGAAAGAGCACGGTATCCTGATCGACGGCGAGGGGGTTATCGACGGTGGCATGACAAAAATTCTGCTGCAGATTTTCTCAAAGACCGTGATCGGACCCATCTTTTTCGAGTTCATCCAGCGAAAGGGTGACGAAGGCTTCGGTGAGGGCAATTTCCGCGCCCTGTTCGAGTCGATCGAGGAAGACCAGATCCGCCGTGGCGTCCTGAATACGGAAGCCGCGGAATAAGGTCCGCGATGGTTCAAGGCACGGGGTTCCGGTTGGCAGTTCAGGGAAAGCAGCCAATCGGTCCCTCGTTACGGGTAACCCATCGCCTCTGTCGCCTCTGGAAATCGCTCGGCGCCGTCCCGAGAGACAGACGGCAGCCCCTCGTGACGAACGTGACCAAAAACCCTCAAACAAAGGTAAGAGGGTCGGACATTCGCACTCTCTGGCGTTCGGACTCCGGCACAACTTTTTGTTGCCTAAGTAATTGTATTTTTTAATTTTTTCAAAAAAGATTCATTTCTTCAAAATTTTTAACTATCTGATTTTGTTGATGTTTTCTCCTTGACTGGAAAGTTTCCGTGCTTTTTTCGATTTTTTTTTGATTTTCCGTGGAAGAACAATGGCCTCGGTGGGTTTTACTGACAGAGGCTGCCGTGTAGGCCCTCTGTTGCATTGTCTAAGCACACTAACTTTCACCTCCGCGTTCGCGCGGAGGTTTTTTTGTGTCTGGCCGAAATATCAACAATGCGCGCGGTCGAAATCAGGCCCGCACCTTGCCCTCCAGAACGTCCCAGACCATCGCAGCGACGTCTGGTCCACCGAGGTTCCGAATGGCGCGAATGCCTGTCGGAGCGGTGACGTTGATTTCGGTCAGCATACCGTCGATGACATCGATCCCGACCAGAATGAGACCCTTTTCCTTCAGCGAAGGTCCGAGGCGTGCGCATATCTCGCGCTCGCGCTCGGTCAGGTCGCTGTCGGTCGGTGCTCCGCCGCGCACCATGTTGGAGCGCAGGTCCCCTTCTGCAGGAACCCGGTTGACCGCACCGGCAAATTCGCCGTCGACGAGCAGGATGCGCTTGTCGCCATGCTTCACGTTCGGCAGAAACTGCTGGATCACCCAGGGCTCGCGGAACGTGACATCGAAGAAATCATAGAGCGACCCGTAATTCAGATCGTCTTTTGTAATGCGGAAGACGGCCGCACCGCCGTGACCGAAGAGCGGCTTCATGACGATGTCGCCGTATTCTTCCCGGAAGAGATCGATCTCAGCCCGATCCTTGGTAATCAGGGTCGGCGGCATGAGATCGGGAAAGTCGGTGACAAACAGCTTTTCCGGCGCATTGCGAACCTCCGCCGGATTGTTCACGACAAGCGTTGCCGGGTGAATCTTTTCCAGAATGTGGGTCGCCGCGATATAGGAAAGATCGAAAGGCGGGTCCTGGCGCATCAGCACCACGTCCATCTCGCGCATGTCCGTGCGGGTCCTGCTGCCGAGCGTGAAATGGCTGCCTTTTTGGTCGCGCACCTCGACCGGTTCCAGCGCACAGAAGACCTCATCGCCACGCAGAGCGAGGCGGTCGGGCGTATAGTGATACAGTTCGTGGCCACGGGACTGCGCTTCGAGCATCATCGCAAAGGCGCTGTCTCCGGCAATGTTGATTGTCGAGATATGGTCCATCTGGACCGCTACTTTCAGAGCCATGAGGCAACTCCCGGCGGGTGCGCGACAGCGCTTTGAAGAAGATCAACGTGCGGCCATGCGATCGAACAGGACCGCGTAACTGCCGATCTCCTGGGATTTCAGATCAGTCGGTCCAGATATGCGGTCGCGATGCCGCTTTGTCCAGTGGGTGCGCGCCCGGTGTATTTGCTAGAATTCCAATGAACAGCTGAAATTTCTGTACCGGCCTCGACCCGTTATCAAGAAGGCAGGTCGAGGAGGGCCCCCGATCGGTCAATGGCCGCGAGAAGGATGCGCCCAGGCTGTTTTCCGACCTAGTCCCAAGCCTCGAATGCATTTTCGATCCGCTCGGGCAAGGCCCAGGGCCGGATGACGATGACGTCGAAGCGGAGCGTGAAGAACCCCGCCTTGGGATGTTCGGAAACAAAGATTTTCGCGGCCCGGGTAATTCGTTTCTGGCTGGCAGGCGTGACGGCTTCCAGCGCCGCACTCCGGGTCTTCCTGGCCTTGACCTCGACGAAAGCAACGGTCTTGCGTCGTTTCGCAATCAGGTCGATCTCGCCTGCCCCGGTCTTGTAACGGTGCTTCAGGATGCGCCAGCCGGTGAGGCGCAGGTACCAGGCCGCCCAGGCTTCTGCGGACAGGCCCCGGGCATGGGACCGGCGGCGCTGCTCCAGGGAGTTTTTCTTCTGCCCCGGCATGCTCAGCCGTCTCCGGCTTTCAGGTCGAGCGCGCGCTGGTAGACGTCCTTCCGGTCCAGCCCCGTTGCCTTTGCAGCTTTCTTGGCAGCAGCACTGACCGGCATCTCCTTCAGCGCTTCAAGCAGCAGCGCGTCCAGGTCAGAAGCGTCGGCTTCGGGCCGCTCGTCGGGCGGACCCACCAGGATAACGATCTCACCCTTCACCTGCATCTCTTTGAATCGGTCGGCGAGTTCGGACAGCGAGCCGCGCTCAAACGTCTCGAACCGCTTGGTCAGCTCACGTGCGACCACGGCTTCCCGACTGCTACCCAGTACCGTTGCCATCAGCACCAGTGTCGCACCGGTGCGATGCGGGGATTCGAAAAAAATCAGCGTTCCGGGCACCCTTGCCAGCTCTTCCAGCCGCCTGGTTTTCGGGCCGCCCTTTTGCGGCAGAAACCCGGCAAAGAGCACCGTGTCACTCGGCAGACCCGATGCGACGAGCCCGGCGAGAGGTGCGGACGCACCCGGAATCGGAATGACCCGGTGGCCCGCGTCCAGAACTGCCCGAACAAGCCGATAGCCTGGATCGGAAACAAGGGGTGTTCCCGCATCGGAAGCAAGGGCCACAGCCCTGCCGGCCTCAAGTTCGGCCAGGATCTTCGGCCTCTGCTTGTCGGCATTGTGTTCGTGATAGGCAACCAATTGGGTCTTCAAGCCGAACTTCTGGGTCAGGGTCGCAGTGACGCGCGTGTCCTCGCAGGCAATGAAGCTGCTCGCCGCCAGGGTTTGCAGAGCGCGGACGGTGATGTCACCGAGATTGCCGATCGGCGTCGAAACAATATAAAGCGCCGGCTCAAGATTAGGTGCGCTGAAAGCGTGTTCGGCGAGGCTGTAACGGTTCCTGTCCGCAACTGCAGCTGGTGAATCGCTCTCCATATGGGCTCCAAGATTTGCTTGCCGGATAGAGGTCCTTGTCACTGCGCTAACCGCAGGACGCTGCCGATGCAAGGTAAATCCACTGCTGATCATCGGGATATGCCGCTGACGTCGCCCAAAAACTGGACATGACACGAGCGAATACGTAAGTCTTGCCAGAGGTGAAAAAATAACAATGGCAAGTGCGATGCGGGGCAAAACCGGACAGCAACAGAGACGGCAGTTTTTGAAGACGGCGCTTGCCTGCAGCAGCGCATTCGCGCTTTCAGGCTGCCTCGGATCTTCACTCGGCTCGCTGCCGGGCGACCAGGTGCAACCTACCGCCCAGCCCCAGACGACAGGTGAGGTCATCGGGACCGGCAGTGTGCGGGTCGGTCTGCTGTTGCCCCTGGCCGCCAGTGGTGGCAATGCATCCATCGGCACCGTTTTCAAAAACGCCGCCGCGCTTGCACTGCAGAATTTTCCGAATGCGGACGTCCAGCTTCTGGTGAAGGACACCGGCGGGACGGCCGAAGGCGGGCGAAGTGCCGCTCAGTCGGCAATCTCGGAAGGCGCCGAACTGATCCTTGGACCTGTCTTCGCACCGGCAGTTTCCGGCGCTGCAGCCGCAGCACGGGCCACTGGTGTCCCGGTCATCGCGTTTTCAACCGACACGTCCGTCGCGGCACGCGGTGTCTATCTTCTGAGTTTTCTTCCCGAATCCGATGTCAAGCGGATCATCGGCTATGCCAACAGTCAGCAGAAACGCTCCTACGCCGCACTCATACCGGATGGTTCCTACGGGGCTGTCGTTGAAGCCGCCTTCCGACAGGAAGTCGGAAAGGGTGCAGGCAGGATCGCGACCATCCAACGTTACAAGATGTCGGGCTCGGACACGTCGGATCTGGTTGCCAAGACCGCTGCACTGAAGTCCGTCACGAACAACATCGATGCCTTGTTCGTACCGGCCGGCGGCGGCGTTCCTCCTCTTGTCATGCAAACTCTCGTCAGCCAGGGTGCAAATCTCGGGAACATAAAGATCCTGGGATCCGGGCAGTGGGATTCAGCGCAGGTCAAGAACAACTCCGTGCTGGCGGGCGCGTGGTTTGCCGGCCCTGAAGACAAGGGGTTCCAGGGATTTGCAAGACGCTATCAGAGCACGTACGGAGCGACCCCGCCTCGCAATGCCAGTCTTGTCTATGACGGCGTTACACTTGCCGCCGGCCTGATCCGCTCCGCTGGTCCGCAACGCTTCCAGCAGAGCATCATGACGAACCGCGACGGATTTATCGGGATCGACGGCCTGTTCCGATTCAAGTCGAACGGATTAAACGAACGTGGGCTCGCGGTATATCAGATTACCGGGCGGGGCACCGAAGTGATTTCACCGGCGCCCAGGGATTTCCGTACCGGTTTCTGATACATCTTCGGTCTGTATTCTTCTAAAGGGCTCTAGCCTCCATGCTCAACGGCAAGCAGATCGTGTTGATCATCAGCGGCGGAATTGCCGCCTACAAGTCGCTTGATCTCATCCGGCGGCTCAAGGAACGTGGTGCGCGTGTTATCCCGGTCATGACCGCAGGCGCTCAGGAGTTCATCACTCCGCTTGCCGTAGGTGCGCTTTCAGCCGAGAAAGTCTTCACAAGCCTGTTCGACCGGGAGGCCGAACACGATGTCGGCCACATCCGACTGGCGCGGGACCATGACCTCGTCCTGATTGCGCCGGCAACGGCAAACCTGATGGCCAAGACGGCTCACGGTATTGCCGACGATCTTGCCACAGCCGTGCTGCTGGCGACGGACAAACCCGTTCTTGTCGCACCAGCGATGAATCCAAAGATGTGGCACAACGCTGCGACGACACGCAACATCACCATCCTGCAAGAACGCGGCATCAGGTTCGTTGGACCTGCGAGAGGCGAGATGGCAGAAAAGGGTGAAGCCGGTGTCGGCCGGATGAGTGACCCCCTGGAGATCGTAGCCGCTGCCTCGGCGGTTTTGCGCGATGAGGAAATCAGGCAGAACCGTCTTCCGCTGGCCGGCAAGCATGTCCTGATCACTTCCGGCCCGACCCACGAGCCCATCGATCCTGTGCGCTATATCGCGAACCGTTCATCGGGCAAGCAGGGCCACGCTCTGGCGGTGGCTGCCTATGAAGCAGGTGCGCGCGTGACGCTGGTGTCCGGTCCGGTTGACCTGGCAGATCCCGACAATATCGACACAATTCGTGTTGAGTCGGCGGCAGACATGCTTTCTGCCGTCAAATCATGCCTTCCTGCCGATATAGCGATCATGGCAGCCGCAGTGGCCGATTGGCGAGTCGCGTCCGAAGGTGCGCAGAAGATCAAGAAAGACGGAAGCGGCAAGCCACCGGCGCTCGGGCTCGTCGAGAATCCCGATATTCTGGCAACGGTCGGACATCACGAAAGTCTGCGCCCTAAACTGCTGATCGGCTTTGCCGCTGAAACACAGAACCTGATTGACAATGCCCGCTCGAAGCTGGAGCGGAAAAACGCCGACTGGATCATCGCCAACGATGTCAGCCCGGAAACGGGAATCATGGGTGGTGATGCCAATACGGTGCGCCTCGTCAGCCGGGATGGCGTGGAAGACTGGCCCGAGATGGACAAGGCTGAGGTCGCCCGGCAGATTGTCGCCCGGGCGGCGGCAGCGCTGGATGAATGATCGGCCGTCGCGATGTGAGACGATCCACCCATTCCAGCATCAGCGAACACAGGATACCTGCCTGGAAGCGAGGACGAACCCGCTTGAGGTCAACTGCCGGGGCCCGGAAACCCCAAATCCCGAATACGGGTAAGGCATTTCGCAATTCCCGCGCCGCGACAAGCCATTGCCAGTCAGATCCTTAACAGCCTTTCAGGCTGCCTCGGCCGCGAAGCGGAAGTAGCTCATGCTGATAGACCCGTATTCATAGCTGCGGTGCAGAAGTTCGGCGCGGGCCTCCTGGCCGGCAGCACCGAAGGCAAAAAACAGCGGCAAGAGGTGCTCCTCGGTCGGATGATTTCGCCGGAAGTCCGGGACGGCCTCCAGATCCCTGAAATAGTCAATCGATCCGGCCTTCAAACCGTCGTCGAGCCAGCGATCAAAATTCCTTGCCCAGTCCGGGGCATCCGAGCCCTGAGGCCTGATATCCCCCAGATTATGCGTCGTGCTTCCGGAACCGGCAATCAGGACACCTGTTTCCTTCAGAGGCGCAACCGTTCTGCCCAGCTCGTAGACGGTTTCCGGCGTGCTTCCATCGGGAAGCGACAGCGCGGTAACCGGAATGTTCGCCCGGGGAAATGCAAGGGACAGGGGCACCCAGGCACCATGATCCAGGCCCCGGTCGCCATCGAGTTCGACTTCATACCCGGCGTCCTCAAGCAGTCTCGCCGTTTCGTCAACCCGGTCTTCGTCGGCTCTGGCCGGATAGGACATTTCATGGAGCTCGGGCGGAAACCCGCGGAAATCATGGTAGGTACGCAGCGGACCCGGGGCCGAGAGTTTCAACCCCTCGGTTTCCCAATGGGCAGACAGGATCAATATGGCATCCGGCCAGCTCCTGCTGTCCGCAAAGGATTTCAGGAATCGGCTTGCCGATGTGTCCTCTATTGCCAGTGTCGGGGCACCGTGGGCAAAAAAGACAGGGGATATGGGCTTTTGAGCCTCGGACATACAGGCTCTCCTTCATGCAATTGACTTTTAAACTTACCTGAAGATAGAGAGCTCCGGGGCGATCGGAAGGTTCGTTTTTGAAGAAGGCCTGTTCCCGATTCAGGAACAATCGCAAAGAAAAACCGCTCCCAAATGTCCGGGAGCGGTCATGAATCGCGCGGAAACCGGGTTTAGCGGTAGCCGACGTTGATCAATTGAACACGGCGATTGATGCCGGAATCCGGTTTGGACGGATCTCTCAGCTGCTCTTCGCCAAGGCCGACGGCCTGCAGATATTTCCCCGGAACCTGGAACGTGGTCACGAGTGCTTCGCGGACCGACTGCGCGCGCTTGATGGAGAGTTCCAGATTGTAGTCACGCGGACCGGTCGCATCGGTGTGCCCGACAATGAAGAAGGTCTGACCCTGCAGATAGGGCGTATGCAGTGCATCTGCGATCACGCCGACCGTTTCATAGGACTCCGGACGAATGCGCGCCGAATTCAGGTCGAAGGTGATTTCCACGTTGAACTGACGCAAAGACGCAAGCTTGTCCCACAACGGCAGATTTCCGGGCGAGTTGGCTCCAGGATATTTCTGGATGTTCTCAAAGGCAGCCTTCTGCAGCTCGTCGGCGCTGACATCGACCTTCTGCTGGGCGCCCTGAAGCGAGTTGATGATTTCGTTCCGGTTGAGCTTCGTCTGGGCGGCGGCACCGGAAACGGAGACAGCAAGCAGAGCAGCCGAGATACCGGCGAAAAGGATCTTCTTCATAAATTTTCTCCCGGGATTTCTTAGCGGTATCCAGCCAGATCGATGGCGGTGTTACATTTTTTGCCGACAGAAGGCTGTGCCTTCAGGAGGCAACGCAGAACGTGTCCGGCACCGGGCTTGACGCCTTTGCAGTATTGCGCGGCGTCACGCTGACAGATCTTGGGCGCGGCTGCCTGTGCCGCGAGCCGCTCCTGAATGAGGGTAGCGACCACGGCACGGTCCGCGTTGCACTTCTGGGAGACCTTGGCCTGGTTCTGGTCCAGGCACTTGCCGATACCATTGTTGGCCAGCGTCGCGGTCTTGCAGTATGCGTTAATGTCCTTGCCGCAACTTGCAGACAGGATCTTGATCGCCTCGGCGAACCCCACCGTCTGCGCAAATGCCGCCGGGGCGGTTGCCAACAAAACACCTGTCGTGAATGCGAAAATCAAACGTCTCATGTTGCAAATCTCCCAACCAAGGCAACATTACTTCGGGGCAGAGTGTTTCAGGAGATTCTCTAAACTTCAAGGCGTTAGCTGAATTTTCTGCGAAACAAAAAAACACCCTTGCCAATCTTGACAGGAGGTGCCGAATATCACGCAGCGATTGGCCTTCCAACTCTGGACAAAAGAATGCACGCGACCCTGCAACTGAAACGCCTCGAACATGGCAAGGACCTGCCCCTGCCCGCCTACCAGTCGGAACTGGCAGCCGGTCTCGACCTTCTCGCAGCAGTCGACGACCCCGTGATTCTCGCCCCGGGACAACGTGCACTGGTACCAACCGGTCTTTCCATGGCGCTGCCGGCCGGATTCGAAGCCCAGGTTCGTCCACGGTCCGGTCTCGCGGCCAAACACGGCGTTACGGTCCTCAACACACCAGGCACGATCGACGCGGATTATCGTGGCGAGGTCAAGGTTATCCTGATCAATCTGGGAGATGCTCCTTTCGAGATTACGCGCGGAGAGCGAATCGCACAGATGGTAATCGCTCCGGTGCTTCAGGCCGAGATCACCGAAGTCGCGGTCCTGTCCGACACCGAGCGTGGTGTGGGTGGTTTCGGTTCGACCGGCCGCAATTGAGGAACAGCCATTCCAATGACACCACATCTGGTCATTTTCGACTGTGACGGTGTTCTGGTGGATACCGAACGCCTGACAAACCGGACCATGGCCGCACTCTTGACCGAATACGGTTGTCCGATGACCGGTCCGGAATGCCAGAAGCGCTTCATGGGGCGGACACTGGAAGCGGTACAGGAGACGGTTGAACAGGAGCTTGGCCGGAAGCTTCCTTCCGATTGGCTGGTTCAGCTTCGCGCCCGTGACCTTGAGAGTTTCAAATCTGGCGTTTCTCAAGTGCCGGGGGTCGCGAAAGTCATGGACATGCTCGACCAGCGCGGAATTCCATATTGTGTCGGTTCATCGGGCAAATACGAGAAAATGCACTCGACGCTCGGCAGTGCTGGCCTTCTGGAGCGCCTGAAAGACAAGCTCTATTCCGCGCAGGATTGCGCGAAAGGAAAACCGGCACCCGACATATTCTTGCTGGCGGCAAGGTCCATGGGACACACGCCCGAGACATGCGTTGTCGTCGAAGACAGCCTCCCGGGCGTGATGGCTGCGAACGCTGCAGGAATGCGCGTCTATGCCTATGTCGATGATCCGGTCTGTGACCGCGACGCATTGCGCGAGGCCGGTGCCATCCTGTTCGAACGCATGTCGGACCTGCCCGGCCTACTTGTTTCCGGCGCGTGAAAAGGTGGCGGAACAAGGGGTTTCTCGCCTCCAGGGATGACGGGTCCTTTAAAACCTATTAGGACGGACACCATCTAAGAGGTCGGTCAAGCCAGGGAGAAGTGCCATGACGATGAAAACCAGCGGTCGCGGAAAGATCTATGCTTCGATTACCGAAACCATTGGCGATACGCCGATCGTGCGGTTGGACCGTCTGGCCAAGGCCCATGGTGTAAAGGGCAGCCTGCTTGCCAAGCTTGAATTCTTCAACCCCATCGCCAGTGTCAAGGACCGGATCGGCGTCGCCATGATCGAGGCAATGGAACGGGATGGTCGCATTGCACCGGGAAAGTCTACGCTGGTAGAACCGACCTCCGGCAATACCGGCATCGCGCTTGCCTTCGTTGCAGCGGCAAAGGGCTATCGCCTCATCCTGGTCATGCCCGAAACAATGTCTGTCGAGCGTCGGAAGATGCTCAAGATCCTCGGCGCCGAACTGGAGCTGACCGATGGTGCCAAGGGCATGAAGGGCGCTATTGCACGCGCCGAGGAACTCGTCAACGAGATCGACGGGGCGGTGATACCGCAACAGTTTGAAAATCCGGCAAATCCTGAAATCCATCGCAACACGACAGCGGAGGAGATCTGGAACGATACCGACGGCGCTATCGACGTCTTCGTGTCCGGAATAGGCACAGGAGGCACGATCACAGGTGTTTCCCAGGTTCTGAAACAGCGGAAACCGGACATGCATGTGGTCGCCGTCGAGCCGACGGACAGCCCGATCCTGTCCGGTGGCGAGCCCGGGCCCCACAAAATCCAGGGCATCGGCGCGGGCTTTGTACCCGGCGTTCTGGACACCGGGGTCTATGACGAAGTCGCTACGGTCTCCAACGAAGATGCCTTTGCCATGGCCCGGGAAGTCGCAAAGATGGAAGGTTTGCCCGTCGGCATATCCTCCGGGGCGGCGCTGACTGCCGCCATCCGGGTTGGCCAGCGAGACGGCATGGAGGGAAAGTCCATTGTCGTTATCATTCCGTCCTTTGCGGAACGCTATTTGTCGACAGCCTTGTTTGAAGGTCTCTAATGATGACTGTTGCGACCGACGGAGAGTAACCATCGCGCTTTTCCCGCCGTCATGAGGACCATATGTAAACGGGGACCTTCGTCCCCGTTTTTGCCATTGATTACGCCAAGATACGGTTTGAGGACGTCACGAAAGGTGATGGACGTCCTGCAGTCCATAAACCGGCGTCTCGAGGCCTTCCATGCGTGCTTTCAGCTGCAGGGAGAGAAACTGGGAGTAGTGACGTGACTGGTGCAGATTGCCCCCGTGGAACCAGAGAGCGTCCTGCTGGGTCGGCTTCCACATGTTGCGCTGTTCGCCTTCCCAGGGTCCGGGATCCTTGGTCGTGTCCGACCCCAACCCCCAGACCTTGCCGACCTTGTCCGCCGTATCCTGGTCCATGAGATCGGCGACCCAACCATTCATCGAGCCGTAGCCGGTGGCATAGACAATGACATCCGCTTCCAGCCTGGTGCCGTCGTCGAGGATCACTCCGTCTTCAACAATTTCGGTGACCTGGCCCCGCTTCAGCTTTATTTCACCGTCAATTATGAGCTGGCTGGCACCGATGTCGATGTAGTAGCCGGATCCACGGCGCAGATATTTCATGAAGAGACCGCTTTCATCGTCGCCCCAGTCCAGCCAGAACCCGGCCTTTTCAAGCCCGTCGTAGAAATCCGCATCCCGCTTTTTCATCTCCGCGTAAGCCGGTATCTGGAATTCGTGGAGAATGCGATAGGGCAGGGATGCAAAGATCAGATCCGCCTTTTCTGTCGTCATTCCGGACCGGACGGCTTCCTCGGAATAAAGCGCCCCAAGTCCCACGTCCATCAGCGTGTCAGAGCGGACGATGTGTGTCGACGAACGCTGGACCATCGTGACGTCGACGTCGTTTTCCCAGAGCGCCGCGCAGATGTCGTGCGCGGAATTGTTCGAGCCGACGACAACGGCTTTCTTGCCGCGATACGCATCCGGTCCGGGATGTTTTGAGGAATGATGCTGGTCGCCCCTGAATTTTTCCATGCCCGGAAAAGCCGGAACGTTCGCCTTGCCCGACATGCCTGTCGCCATCACCAGCTGTTTTGGGCGCAAGGTGACTTCCTCGCCGTCCCGGTCGACAACAATTGTCCATTCCCCGGTTGCCTCATCATAGCTTGCCGATTTGGCGATCGACCTGGTCCAGTAGTTCAGCTCCATGACCCTGGTGTACATTTCGAGCCAGTCGCCGATCTTGTCCTTCGGGCTGAAGACCGGCCAGTTTTCCGGAAACTTGATGTAGGGCAGGTGGTCGTACCAGACCGGATCGTGAAGACAGAGAGACTTGTAGCGGTTTCGCCAGCTGTCTCCTGGCCGCTCATTTTTCTCGACTATGATGGTTGGAACACCCAGTTGTCGCAGCCTGGCGCCGAGTGCGATCCCGCCCTGACCGCCACCGATGATCACGCAATAGGGCTGTTCCGTGTAGCCCAATTCGGCATTTTCCCGTTCGCGCTCCTCTTTCCAGGTCGGCCTGTTCTTGCCGGCGCCATGTTTGGCGCCGAGGGGCCGCTGAAAGCCTTTTGGCTCCTCATGGCCCTTGATCTCGACCATGGTGGTCAACAAGGTCCAGATCTTGTTGTCCTTCAGTCGGATCAGGCCGAAGCATCGGGCCTGCTTCGTTTCAAACTGGATCCAGGCCGTTACAACACCACCTTCCTCGGTTGGTACTTCACCCTCCGCAATCGTCCAGTTGGCTGGCGCGATCGTTGCCAGCTGCCGCGTCAGCATGTCCCTGACCTGATCCTTGCCTTCAACGGTCTTGATGTTCCAGGTGAAGGCTACAAGATCCCGCCAGTAGCAATCGTCCTGAAACATGTTCACGGCTTCGTCTACATTATTGTCTTGCAGTGCCTTTCCGAATGACTTGAGAAAGGTTTCGGTCTGATGAACCAAGGGTGTGTCGAGCATTCTATTCCTCCCATGTAATCCTGTCTGGGAGAATTGCAGAAGAGACAGCAGTTTCGCTATCTCTGCGACGCCGATTGAATAAGTAAAGCCGAAGAAATGTCCATTCCTGTTGCGCGCGCAACACCGTGCAACACAGGGATACGATCCGGAATGTGTTTGCGACCGGCCCGATCAGCGTTTGCCAGATAGTCCAGCCTTGCGCATTCGGCGCAGAATGGTTGACCGATTGACCCCGAGCCGTCTGGCGACCAATGACATGTTCCAGCTGCAGGCATCGAGCAACGCCTCAAGATCGTCATCCGGGTCGGTTTTCGAATGAATTGAGCCGGAAGGCGGCGGCAGATCCGGAAGGTCGATAACCGACCCCTCCACAAGAGCCATTGCAATTTCCAATGCCGTTGCAAGTTCCCGGATGTTTCCGGGCCATTGCCGGCTGCCGAGTTCAGCCCGGGCTGCCGGTGACAGCCGAACATCCTTCGGAGAGCGTCGAAGCAGCCGATCGACAAGCCAGTCAAAATCCTTGCGGTGCCGGAGCGGTGGAATGGAGATGACCGACCCCGCCAACCTGAAGTAAAGCTCGGGTCTGATCGCCTCGAAAGTGCCGCTATCAGCAGCCTCCCGGCGCGCCGAGGCTATGATCCGCAGATCATTTCGTGTTTCGAGTAATGCGAGGATGAGGGCCTGTCCTTCATCATCCAGATCCTCAATGCCACGCAGGAACAGCGTTCCCGCTCCGCCCTCCGCGATCCCGTCGACCTTTTCCTTCCGGAGCGCGGAGCAACACAAAGTGTGAAAGGCGCGGTTTGATGGTCCGAGGACATGAACCGCCCTTGCAAGGTATTCCTTGCCCGTGCCGGTTTCGCCTACCAGCAGGAGAGGAACCTGGGTCGGTGCCAGCCGGTCCACCTTGGCGGCGATCTGGGCGAGCGCAGGGTCCGGGCCGCCAAAATTTCGCAAGGGTCCGGACAGGGCGCCAATGGCCTGCGGACGAGAGACACGCGCCGACTGGGGAGCGATCGCGTGCCCATAAAGGCCACGCCCGTCTCGCAGGCGCAGAACACGTTCTTCGGGAGGCCTGCCCCGCATGAGGTCCGGCAGATCATCAATATTCAGGTCCATGTGCTGGTCTATTCTGGTTCCTATCAATTCGGCAGCACCTGACGGGGCGAGACATTCCAGCGCCCCATGGGTCATGCCCGTGATGTGACCGCTGTCGTCAAGCGCGACAGCTGCTTCGGGATCAACTTCCAGAAATTCTGCAGACGTGGAAAACCGCAGGACCCACTCCCTGCGTGTCATTGCCATGAGATTGGCCATTTCAACGCGGCGCGCTGATGCCTTGACAAGGTTCATCGCAAGGTTCTGCGTCGACTTGGGACTTGGTGAGCGCAGGAGAGACACATCCAGGACGGCGGCCAGGTTTCCGCCCGTATCGAAGATCGGCGCCGACGTGCAAGAAAGCGGTGTGTGGGACAATCCGAAATGATCGCCCTGGTGTATGGTCACCGCCTCGCCGGTCACGATGCAGGACCCGACCCCGCAAGTGCCCGCCAGGTCTTCGGACCAGTCGGAGCCGAGGTACAATCCGGCCCTGCGCAGGTCTTCCTCAAACCGGGGATCGCCGAAGAAGTCGACACAGATGCCCTTGGCATCTGCCAGAAGAAGCACGTAGTTTTGTCCCGCAACCTGCTTGAAAAGGGTTCGCAGGCCCGAGCGGGCGGTTGCGATCAACCGCTCCGATTGCTCCTGATGTTCCCTGAGCTGCTGCTCCGTAACGATATGGGCCGGTTCCGGTCGCGTCGGGTCCATGCCGTAGGTCTGGACGCAGCGCCGCCAACTTTCGGACACAAGTTCATCCCTGCCGGTCTCCTGTCCTTTCAGGACCCGGTCGATTTCGCTGACATGTTCGGTATCGCGCATGCCATCCTCCCTCGGCATAGCGTCACACGATAGCGCGAGTGCTTGCCCGGGCACAACATGTGCGAAAGTGCCGTCCCTTCAGTTGATGAAAGAAGGCCTGCGACATGGTCAGTTGTTGTGCGGGATGATTGTTTCCATGCGTGTTGCAGCGGCAAATCCAAACACATGTTTGAACGGACCTGTTTCTTCTTTCGAAACGGCCTCGAATCCCATGCGCTCATAGAGCGCTCTCGCTCTATCATTCGTGTCGATGACATCGAGCCTGACGCGTTTCAATCCCTCGTCCGCGGCTTTCTGGATGATGGCTTTCAAAAGCGCGCTGCCGATGCCCCGTCCTTGCGCGTGCTCACTTACGAAGATGCCGTCCATCAACAGCAGTCCCGGTTCCGTATCCCGCTCCAGGATATTCAGCAGAAGACCGCGCCAAACTCCGCCGAAACGCCCATAAGCGGTACACAGATCGCCCAGCGACCCGCCGGCAAAAGAGCCTTCTTCCGTCTTGTAGCCCGCAAGACCCAGCAAGGTGCCGTCCGTTGCAACAGCACTCAGGGCATAAGCCGGATCCAGCACGCTTTCCAGAAAACCGAGCGCTTTCGGTTCCGGTCCCATGACCTTTTCCAGTTTTCCGCGAAACGCCGACCAGAAGAGTGAGGCAGCAATCGATCGCTGATCTTCCGGAAAACCTGATTGCACGGTGAAACCGGCGACCATTTTGACGCCTACCGGATCCAGACTGCCGTGCCGGTTGCGCTGACCATCAGCATCGAACCGTTCTGACCAACAGTCTCATAGTCGAGATCGACACCGATAACCGCGTTCGCGCCCATTGCCTGGGCCTGCTGGCACATTTCGTTGACGGCTATCTCGCGTGCCTTGGCAAGCTCTTCCTCATAGGCACCCGAACGTCCGCCGACGATATCCCGGATACCGGCGAACAGATCCTTGAACAGGTTGGCACCAAGAATTGCCTCACCCGTTACCAGTCCCTTGTAATCCAGTTCCTTGCCCTGGACGGTGTTCGTGGTGGTCACCAGCATACGCTATCTCCTTGCAACAATAACACGGTGAGACATGGGGGGAAGCGTCTGGCAATGCAAGGAAATTGGATTGCCGATAAAACTTCGACAATTTTCCGCATCCTTCCTGGTCGATTCCTAGGAGCTTGTCTGCAATGAAACCAGCAGGAGAGCTTCGGTCAGTTTCCCAGCATCCGTTGGCCAATATTCCGGCGGTCGGGGGTGGGCTGCACCAGATTCGATTGTTGGCCGACAAGCCGCTATCGTATCGCACCATCGATCGGGAACTGCTGATCCACCCTGAGCTGCGCCAAGCAATGCACCACAGACAGCTGCATTTGTATCGGTGTCACCTCCACTCCCAACCGTCCAGATCACTGCTTCTTCCAGAGACTTGTTTGAAAGCAGATGAAAGAAGGCATTCTGCAACGCCGTGAGAACCCAACCCATCTGATCGTAGAATTCATAGGGAGGTTCGGATTTCGCCAAAATCAGACGTTCGCGGACAGCTTTCGATCCTTGTGCCGTTTCCGGGCTGTGATGCGCGTAATCCCAGGCTGTCTGCCACATCGTTGCCGGATCATCGCCTCCAATTCCGCTCGCAATTGCAGCTGCATAGGCAGAACTGGCGGATTGGCAAATTGGGTGCGGGTGTGTTAGCGCTGCATCGCGCGCTGCAACTTTGGCCGCGAGCGCCGGATTGCCAGCTGCATATATTCCAACCGGGCTGACGCGCATGAGTGCGCCATTGGACTGACTATCTGATTTTGCCGATTGCCCGATCGACAATGCAGAGAGCCCGCTTGAAGTCGTTATTCCAATATCGAAGGGTTCAGACTTCCACCAGCGAATGTAGGCTTCCGCGACGCTGCTTTCTTCAAACCCTTGCCTTGCCGCAATTGCGCGCGCGAGCGCCAAGGCCATTTCGCTATCGTCAGTCGGCTGACCTGCCAACAGGTTCCAGGTACCGCCATCCTTCAGATCCCTCACGCCGCAAGGATAAAGGTCTGCGATTTCCAGCGCATCCTTGAATTCAACGAGCGAGCCGAGAGAATCGCCTGCGAGCTGCCCAAACAGGCAGCCATACGCGCGATCCATCATTTCATTGGAAATGATCAGCAATTGCCTTTCCTCCGTCTACTGGTGCCTCTCGAGACCAGAAGATCCAGGGCTTGCCGCCTCCGTCCGGACATGCCGTTCGGCAAGATACCCCGATTGAAGGAATGTGGTGCCGCGCTTCCTCAAGCTGCCCGCCGCGAAGCGTCCCGGCCGCGATAACTCAATGCCTCCGCCAGGTGTATGCGACCAACCATGTCCTTGCCGTCAAGATCAGCGAGCGTGCGCGCCAGCTTCAGGACGCGGTGATAACCGCGTGCACTCAGCTGGAGCTTTTCAGCGGCATCTCGCAAGAATGCCAGGCCCAGCTCATCCGGCTGCGCCATGGTCTCGACAACCGAGGCAGGTGCCTGGGCATTTGTCCGGCAGGCAACACCCAGATCGAAAAACCGTTTTTCCTGGATGCGGCGCGCTTCGGCAACGCGGGCAGCGACGGCCGCGGACGGTTCGGCTTCGGCCGGGCCGATCAGATCAGCCGCGGTGACCGCAGGAACCTCGATCCGGAGGTCGATCCGGTCAAGAAACGGTCCGGAAACACGGGTCTGGTATTCCGTGACGCAGCGCTCACCCCGGCGACACACATGTCCCGGCTCTCCTGCATGACCGCAACGGCAGGGATTCATTGCCGCCACCAACTGGATGCGCGCGGGATAGGTCACCCGGTGATTGGCGCGTGCGATCACCGCCTCTCCCGTCTCCAGGGGCTGGCGCAGGCTGTCGAGCACCTGCGGGTTGAATTCCGGCAGTTCGTCGAGGAACAACACCCCGTTGTGCGATAGAGATACCTCGCCGGGCCTGGCCCGCAATCCACCGCCGATGAGGGCCGCCATGGACGCGGAGTGATGTGGAGAACGGAACGGCCGCCGGTCGGTCAACTTGCCTTCAGCCAGCTCGCCGGCAAGCGAGGCGATCATCGAGACTTCGAGCAGCTCGCGCGGGGTGAGCGGCGGCAGGATGGACGGCAGGCGGCTTGCCAGCATCGATTTTCCGGATCCCGGCGGTCCCGTCATCAGCAGGTTGTGTCCACCGGCGGCCGCGATTTCCAGTGCACGCCGGGCCGTCTCCTGTCCCTTGACTTCGGCAAGATCCGGCAAGGCTGCGGGGTTGCCCTGAAGCCTGGCAGCGGGACGCGAGAGCATCTGCGTTCCCTTGAAATGATTGGCAAGCTGGATCAGGGAGCGGGGGGCAAGAATATCCATTTCCGGATCCGCCCAGGCCGCCTCGCCGCCACTCGCTTCGGGGCAGATCAGCCCCTTTCCAAGGCCGTTCGCACCCATCGCGGCGGGAAGGACACCGGCGACCGGCGCCAGTGTGCCATCAAGGCCGAGCTCGCCCAGAACCGCATATCCATCCAGATATTCGCCCGGTATGGCACCAATCGCCGCCATCACGCCAAGTGCGATCGGCAGATCGTAGTGCGAGCCTTCCTTCGGCAGGTCGGCGGGTGCAAGATTGACCGTTACGCGTTTGGCAGGCAGGGCGAGCCCGGAGGCGGACAGCGCCGCCCTGACGCGCTCGCGGCTTTCGGCAACCGCCTTGTCCGGCAGACCGACGATCGTGAACGCGACCATGCCGGGGCCGACATGCACCTGCACGTCGACCGGGACAGCATCGATACCCTGAAAAGCGACCGTTGTTACCCGGCTGACCATACCCTGCCCTCTACCCTGAGATGTGGTTTGAGCGAAACACAGGAATGCGGGAGAATCAAGAACAAATATAGAACGAGCCCCGTTTGACCGCCGCCCGAGGATACGGTCAACCGTTCGGCAACAAACCGAGCACATGATGTTGCACAAAATGCGCAGATATTTCCGTTTCTCAGGAAGCGTAAATACGTAATGTGCGACCGGTACCGGGATATCCGCCGGCACCTGCGAGAACCTGCTCCAGATATTGCGGTACCTGAAAATCCTCACTTGTGGTCAGGCCATTCGACTCCAGCCACTCCGAAACAAGCTCAATCATCTTGTCCGGATCCTTCTCGAACATTGCGCGGCAAAGTTCGGCATCCAGCAGCAAATCATCATTCGACGTCTTGGGAACGATCATGGGCGCGTCACATCAGTTTTTACAATCATAGCGTGCCAGCATGTTGCCCGCTATTTTCCGCAAAGACCAGCACATTGCAGTTATGTGGGCCTACGCCACCATAATTCGGTGTTATGCGTTCCCGACTGCAACTTCTCGTTCTCTGGGCCTGATCAACGCAAGAGCGCAGCACATCAGGCCCGACACGACGAACAGCATCGAGTGACCCAGCAGGGGTATTGCGAACCCGCCGGCTACAGGGCCCACACCCTGGCCGAGGGAAATCAGGAAAAAGGTCAGTCCGAACCCGATCGAGGGAGCGTCCCTGAAAATCCGCATGCTCCACATTCCGAAGAGGGCCGTCATCACGATAAAACCGGATCCGAAAAACGCGGCAGAAAAGTAAATCCCGTGCCGGACGCCGATCAGGAACGGCAAGGTTGCAACGGCAGCGCCGACGATCAGCGCCAGGACCCGATACGTCTGTCGCAGCCCCCAGCGATTCACCAAACCTCCCGCGAAACAGCCGGTAACGCCTGCCATGCCAAGAACAATCCAGAAAACGATGGCGTCCCTCGAATTGCCGGAAAGCTCCCACAGGAGCTCAACGGCATATGTCCAGTAGACCGCGGAGAATATGCCGAACAGGAATGCGGCAACAAAGAGCGGCCTGGCAGCGCTCTGCAAAAGAAAACGCGGGGAAATTGCCGCGCGGGCATTGGCGATCCTCGGACTGTGCCGCGGCAGCGTCCAGAAATTGCAAATCGTTATCGCGAGTGCCAGACCCGCGAACAGGAGCCATGCCAGGCGCCAGTCCTCGCCGGCAAACAATGCCAGCGGGCCGGCAAAGGCGACGCCGAACCCCGTACCGGAATTGATCCAGGCATAAATTGTGTTCTGGCGGCTTGGTTCGGTGTGCCTGACAATCACGTCGGAAAACGGCGGATATGCCAGTCCCGGACTCGTGCCGGCAAGAAACACGCCGAAGGCGAGTGTCACGGCATCCGGGGCCACGGCGATCGTCGCCATTCCGGACGCGGCGGCCAGACCGCCAAGCATAATTGGCAATCTCGGGCCGAACAGGGTCGACAGGCCGGACCCGAGAAAGGTTGCCATGAGGTAGCCGGCATAGGACAGCCCTGCAATGAGGCCGATGGTTTCAGTCGACAGATTGAATTCCTGGCGGAACTCGGGAAGAAACAAGCCGAAGCAGTACCTGGCCAGGCCATAGGTCGCCGCGACGATCGCCAGCCCCGCAACCGTAAGGCCGCGGGTTTTCATCCCATTTTCATGCCCGGCGGGAGAGCTGGAAGTGAAGTGTCTCGTCATCGGTAAAGGTCTCGCCGGTAATCCTGAAAAATCCGCCATGCTCCCTGTAGAGGCGATATTGTTCAAGAGTGAGTTTCAGGCAGAAGTTGGACACGTGCAAGTTTCTTCCATTGATTGTACTTGAAAATTCCTCTCCCAATATGGCGACATGCGTCGTTTCATTCTCCTGAAACGGCACGGGCAGGAGAAAGAACCGGTTCAGCGTCGGAAGAGCGCGATCAACCGACTGCTCGAAGGCAATTCTGGAAAACCGCTGCATTGCCGGATGGGCATAGAAGTAGGGTATCTTTTCGGTGAAGTGTTTCGTGTAGAGCTGGCTCTCCGACAAGAGCAGATCGCCGGGTCTGGCAATGTCCCGGAGCCATTCGTTGACAACAAAAGGGTCGTCGTTGCCTTCCTGAAATCCCAGCATGGTAATGACAGCCGGCGGCGCGTTGTCTTCGACCACCTCGCTCAGGCGGAACTCATCGAATGAACAGGTCACGAACTGCAGGGGTACTCCGGGCAACGCCTCTTCGAGAGCAGTCCGCATGTGAGCAACCGACATCGGATTGATATCAACGGCAATGTACCGCTCAATTACAACGCCAAGCTTCTGGAGTGTTTTCAGGATAAAACCTGTTTTCACCGGCTCGGGCCCCAATTCGACATAGATCAGCGGCTTGTCACCGAATTCCGAGGCAATCTGCGCGCAACTCCGACTGAGAGCATCCTTGAAGGATTGGCCATCGGCCTGCAGGCGCCCCAGCGTGTCGGAACCCACGCCGGTCTCGTTCAGCTCGCGCATCAACCGGAACACCTCATCCAGATGCCCCGTCGTCTCAAGGTCCCGGCCCTTGTTGGTGTATTTGACCCGATTGTCCTGCGTAACGATGCGGTCGAGACTGAATTCCGTGTGGGATGCGATGGCCCGGTGCACTCTGGATTGCAAAGAGCCCGCGGGCGATACCTCAATTTCAAGATCTGGCTGGTCGACTGTAAACGCGAGAGTCATGGCGATACCCGTTTTGACAAGAGGAATTCCCGGATTACGTGATATTGCCCCATATATAAAATTTATAATTGAAGAACCTCATAATAGAACGTTATGCTCCCGGTCACGGACTTGTCCAAGAAAAGAGGCTGGCGGGTGTCTGCCGGCCGGCGTTAAGGCGGGATGACAGACAATGACCATCGGCCGTTTTAATATCGAATTGCTGGAAGCCTTCGTTGCTGTAGCGGAAGCCGGCAACGTGACCCATGCCGGCAGCAAGCTGAACCGCACCCAGCCTTGCGTAAGCACCCAACTCCGACGTCTGGAAGAGCGGGTCGGCAAACCATTGATCGAGCGGACCGCGCGCACGATGAACCTGACGCCGGCGGGTCGAATTCTTTTTCAGCACGCGACGGAAATACTGAAATCGCACGAAGAAGCCCGGTTGAGGCTGTCAGCTCCCGAACTCACAGGAACCGTTCATGTCGGCTTGCCGGAATGGTTCGCAACCGGGCAGCTTCAGTCGATCTTCTGCAATTTTGTCCGCATTCATCCCAACGTCAAACTTGAGATGACGGTCGCCGACAGTGCCACATTGCACGACATGCTCTCCAACAACGAGATCAACCTTGCCATCGCGCTGGTCACACCGGCAAAACCGGAACCCGCGGGCGTTGTCGAGGAGCAGCTTCACTGGGCCGTCAGCGAAGACTGCTCCCTGAGCGATCCACTGCCGCTGATCCTCTTTCCGGAACCCTGTCCGTTCCGTGAACTCACTTTTCGCGCACTCGCCAGTGCCGGACGCCAATGGTACGAACGGATCACGACGACGAGTGTCGCCGCCGCCCAGGTGGCCGTGACTTCCGGTGCCGGTATCTGCTGTCTGCCGTCCGGAGCAATTCAGGAAGGCTTCACGCTGCTCAAGGAACAGGACGGTTTTCCTGCGCTTCCCGCCACGCAACTGGCGATTTATACGCCGTCCAAGGCACAGTCGCCGATCGTCGATTATCTGGAAGAACACCTCAGCGAACTGCTCAAGAACGCCATTGCGCCCCGCTCCGCGCTCGCCGGCAAGAACCAGCCTGATTTGCGGGTCGTGTGAAGCCCGCACAGGTGGCAATACCGGCGCTTCCTTTCAAGCATGATCCAGATCACGGTCTGAAGGCCCGTATTTTTTGACTGGTATTTTTACGGGGCACAGGGCAGCATTCTTGCGGGTAAACGTTGGAAGGAGCTGTCATGTGTGATTTATGCGTCATCAATTCCGTGAAGAACCGAATGCTGTCGCGGCGGGATTTTTTCAAGGCAACAGCGGTTGGTGCCGGTGTTGCGGCGTCCGTCGCAGCGAGTGGTGCAATGCCGGCAATGGCGCAGGCTCCCTCAAAGGTCACGGACATGACCCACGAGCTCTACGAGACCTTTCCGACCTATGGCGGCGATCAGCAGTTCTTCAAGGAGAAGATCTTCGACTTCGCCAAAAACGGTTTCAATCTCTATAACTTGAGCATCAATGAGCATACCGGCACTCATATGGACGCGCCGTTGCACTTCTCTGAAGACGGGCAATCGGTCGCCGAAATCCCGGTCGAAAAGCTGGTGGCCCCGCTGTGCATTGTCGACATCAAGTCAAAGGCCACGGAGAGTGCGGATGCGCAAGTGACGCCGGACGACCTCAAGGCCTGGATTGCCGCCAATGGCGACATCCCCGAAGGGGCCTGTGTCGCCATGAACTCCGGCTGGGGTGTTCAGGTGCCGACGGACAAGTTCCGCAATGCCGACGCGGACGGCGTCATGCACTTCCCCGGATTTCATCTGGAAGCAGCGCAAATGCTGATGGAAGACGCAAATGTTGTCGGTATGGCCGTCGATACGCTATCGCTCGACTACGGCAAATCCCAGGATTTTGCCGTTCACTATGCCTGGTTACCCAGCAACCGCTGGGGTATCGAGTGCATCGCCAATCTCGACTTGCTCCCGGCCAGCGGCGCAACCCTCATCGTCGGTGCTCCGAAATTCCGCGGTGGGACTGGCGGCCCGTCCCGGGTCATGGCGATGGTCTGAGCCAGAAGGGCTCCGTTCAGGATCCGGTTGAAACGACCCTTTTGACCGCCGCTTGAAAGGACCTGCCAACGGGAACAATACTTCCGTCTGAAAGGCGGAGGCCGGAGCGCTTGTCCATTCGGCAACGCCCGGCCACCGCATGCAGCGCGACCCAGTGCGAACGGTGAATTTGCAGACCGGGTTCGGGAGCTGCCTGAGCAATGGCATCCCTGAACCGCATCGCCAAAAGCGTGCTGCCGCTTTCCGTGACGACTTCGACATAATGATCCTGAGCCCTCAGTCGCAGAATTCGGCCACGTTTCGCCAAGGGCAACTTCACGAGCAGTGCCGGGACTTCCGGCAGCGAAGACGCCGGTTCAGATTTAACCGCCGACGGCAGCAGGTTGCTCACAATCATGACAAACCCCGTGACCGCGGCGCATTGCAGATAGAGCGACACCATGTTTCCGCTGAAACTACCAAATCCAAGCCCCGTGCTGATCAACACGACACTCAGGCTGACGGGAACGGCGACGAGGATGGAAATCATCCCCTGTTGAACCAATGCCGGCCAACGGGTTCTGCCGAAAAGCCGTTCAAGGGACGTTGCCGCGGCGTGTCCGACCGATGCCGTGCCAAGCACCATGACCGTCCAGTAGACCAATCGGGTCATGATCGGAAGGTCGGCGTAAGTCCCGAAGGGGCCGATCACGCCAGCAAGAACCGACAACGCTGCCAGAAGGGCAAGTCCGTTTCTTGAACTGAATGGCGCGACACCCGCATGCAGAAAACGGATTGCGGCAGTGTTCTTGGCGAAATATTTCTGCACCTGGCGAAACACTCCTTGGATTGACAGGTGTTTATGACACTCATGGTCTCCTCAGTTTAATCCATCTGCCGCGAGGAAACCATGCGAGGCATCCGATCGTTTCACAACTGGCCATCTGCCCTGCGTCTGGGTATCTGTGTCTTTACGTTTTTTTCCGTTTCTGCAGCAATCGCCTGCTCGACGGTGGCGTTCACAAATCAAACAAACCCTCTCCTTGCCTACAATTTCGATTTTGAAGCAACGGATGCTGGATTTGTGCTGATCAACCCGCCGGACGCCTCAAAGCGCTCCGCCATGGACGGAACAGCGGCCCGCTGGGTTTCACGTTTCGGCAGTGTCACCGTCAATCAGATCGGACCCGGCATGCCGGCGGCCGGGATGAACACCAAAGGCCTCGTCATCACGCTCATGTGGAACAGCGAAGCTGTCTATTCGGGGAACAGCGGCGCTCCGGTCGTTTCCGAACTGGAATTCATCCAAAGACTTCTCGACACATCGGCCTCGGTCGAAGAGGCCTTGTCACAACTGAACTTGATTACTGTTCAGGGTCTTGTTCCCATTCACTATTTCCTGTTCGATGCGAGTGGATCCGCCGCTATTGTGACGCCAACAGCAACCGGACTCACCGTGCACAGGGGCAATGACGTTCCAGTCCCGGCACTGACAAACACGACCTATGAAAAAGCGCTTCAGCATATCCGGACGTCCGTTGGTACGAACAGCACACCGGAGAGTGCGGGGAGTCTCGACCGGTTCAGGCGCGCAGCAGCAGTCACCCAGACGAACTCCATCTTCACGTCCGCGCAGGCCTTCAACGTTCTGGAGGATCTGGCCAATCCGTCGACACGCTGGCAGATCGTCTTCGATCCGGCCTCACTGCATGTCAATTTGCGCCTTGCGAATGGCGGGGAGATGCTCCGCCTCGATCTAGCACTCCTGGATTTCACCTGTCTCGAGCGGCCGCTTGGTGTCAGCCTGAGATCAGGCCGGGACACCTTTTCGTCGACCGACCTTTCCCCGATCGAGCGCGCGGAGCTGACCGACAGCATGAGCGACGTCCTGCTTTCAATGAAAAGCACCGCCCATCTCGGCAAGCCCGAGATTGTGGCAAACCTGTCGGCGGGACTGCTCGACTCAATTGCCTGCAGGAACTGACCAGATCTCGCGCGGGAACTGACCTAATGCGCCTCGTCCCAGTTGCCGGCGGCGCGGGCGTCGACCTGCAGCGGGACCGTCAGTTTCAGGGCCGGATCACAGGCGTTTTCCATGACGTCCCGGATGACGGGCAGTGTTGCGTCGACCTGGGCATCCGGCACTTCGAAGATAAGTTCGTCGTGAACCTGCAACAGCATCTGCGCGTCCAGCTTCGCGTCCGAGAGCCGCTCCTCCATGCGCACCATGGCGCGACGGAGTATGTCGGCGGCGGAGCCCTGGATCGGAGCGTTGATCGCTGCCCGTTCATAGAACGCACGATGGTTGGGGTTCTTTGTATTCACCTCGGGGTAATGGGCCTTGCGTCCGAATATCGTGGTGACGAAGCCATCCGCATGAACCTGTTTCTTGATGGTCTCCATATAGTCCTTGATGCCCGGGAAGCGTTCGAAATAGGTCTTGATGTAATCGCCGGCCTCTCCGCGCGAGATGCCGAGCTGATTGGCAAGCCCGAACGCGGAAATGCCGTAGATAATGCCGAAATTGATCGCCTTGGCCTGACGGCGGACCATGGGGTCCATGCCCTCGATCGGCGTTCCGAACATTTCGCTTGCCGTCATGGCATGAATGTCCAGCCCATCCTCGAATGCTTTCTTCAGCTGCGGTATATCGGCCATGTGAGCGAGCACGCGCAGCTCGATCTGGCTGTAATCGGCGCTAACGAGCTTGTGACCCTTTTCCGCGATGAAGGCCTGCCGGATCTTGCGGCCCGCTTCCGTCCTGACCGGAATGTTCTGCAGGTTCGGCTCGGAGGAGGACAGGCGGCCCGTCGTCGTCGCGGCGAGCGCATAAGAGGTATGAACCCTGCCTGTCTCGGGATTGATGTAGCCGGGAAGCGCATCGGAATAGGTCGACTTCAGCTTGGAAAGTTGACGCCATGCGACGATTTTCGACGGCAGTTCATGACCTTCCGCGGCCAGGTCCTCCAGCACCTGGGCCGAGGTTGACCAGGCGCCGGTCTTGGTTTTCTTGCCGCCGGGAATGCCCATCTTGCCGAACAGAATTTCACCCAGCTGCTTGGGTGATCCGATATTGAAGGTTTCACCCGCCAGTTCGTAGATCTCAGATTCCAGTCCGGCCATGCCTTGGGCAAAATCACCGGAAAGCCGTGACAGCATCTGCCTGTCAACGGAAATGCCGCGCTTTTCCATGCGCGCCAGAACCGGCACCATCGGCCGTTCCAGGGTTTCGTAGACGGTTGCCATATGGTCGCTGGCAAGACGCGGTTTCAGGATCTGCCACAGCCGCAGGGTGACATCCGCATCCTCGGCGGCATAGGCCGTCGCCTTGTCGATCGCCACCTTGTCGAAAGTGATCATCGATTTACCGGAACCGCAGACTTCCTTGAAGGGGATCGGTTTGTGGCCGAGCCAGCGTTCGGAAAGCTCGTCCATGCCGTTGCCGCCCTTGCCCGCGTCGACCGTGTAGGACAGCAGCATCGTATCGTCATAAGGGGCGATATCGATGCCGTAGCGGGTCATCACCAGCCAGTCGTACTTGAGGTTCTGCGCGATTTTCAGAACCGAGCGGTCTTCCAGCATCGGCTTCAGGACTTCCATGGCATCCTTGAGCGGAATCTGATCGGCAAGCAAACCGCCGCCACCCAGAAGGTCGCCTTCACCATCGACATGGGCGAGTGGCACGTAGCAGGCCTGTCCCGGTTCGGTCGACAGCGACAGCCCGACGAGATCGGCCTGCATGGCATCAAGCGACGTGGTTTCGGTGTCGAAGGCGACATAGCCCTTTTCGATGGCAGCGTCGCACCATTCCTGCAACCGCTCGACGCTTGTGACGGTTTCATAGGCGCTTGAGTCAATCGCAATCGCCCTGATGGTTTCAGCGCGCGCCTCGGCGACGGTCTGCGGTACCATCATGCCTTCGGTGCCGGCGCCCTCACCGGCAGCCGCGGCCGCACCGGACGCGGTTTCCGTGCGCTCGGCCATGCGGCCCTTGTGATCGGGCACATCCCAACCCGGCACCTGGAAATCGGCTGGTTCAACGGCGTCAACTTCGGCGCCGGTCTCTTCAGCGACACGCTTGGTGAGCGTGCTAAAACCCATGGCCTTCAGAAACCCGACCGCCTTCGCACCGTCGACATCTGTCACCGTCAGGCTCGCGACGGGAATCTCGACCGGAACGTCCTGCTTCAACGTCACAAGTTCCCTTGAAACACGCGCCTGATCAGCGAATTCGATCAGGTTTTCCCGGCGCTTGTTCTGCTTGATGGTTTCAGCCTGGGCAAGCAGCGTTTCAAGATCCCCGAACTCGTTGATCAGGAGGGCTGCCGTCTTCAGGCCGATACCCGGAACGCCGGGGACATTGTCAACGCTGTCGCCGGCGAGCGACTGCACTTCGATGACCTTGTCCGGACCGACGCCGAATTTCTCAAAAACTTCCGGTTCGCCGAAGACCTTGTTCTTCATCGTGTCGATCATCCCGACTTTCGGACCGATCAGCTGCATCAGGTCCTTGTCGCCCGAAACGATCGTCACTTTCGCACCCTGTTCCGCCGCCTGGCGGGCATAGGTTGCGATCAGGTCATCGGCCTCGAACCCTTCCTGCTCGACACAGGGGACCGAAAAGGCACGGGTCGCCTCACGGATCAGTCCGAATTGCGGCACCAGATCCTCGGGCGGATCCGGACGGTTCGCCTTGTATTCCGGATAGATTGTGTTCCGGAACGTTTTGGAGGAATGATCGAAAATCACCGCGAAGTGGGTCGGCTCATCCCCTTCTTCCGGCGTCAGGCCTTCCTGCAGCAGCTTCCAGAGCATGTTGCAGAAACCGGAAACCGCGCCGACCGGCAGTCCGTCGGGCTTGCGCGTCAATGGCGGCAGCGCATGGTAGGCACGGAAGATGAAAGTGGAGCCGTCGACCAGAATGAGATGGTCGTCAGCGGTGAGAGCGGGGATTGAATCTTGCGTCGACATGGCGCGGATCATGCCCGGACCGCGTGCCTGAGGAAAGGGAAAAGTGCGCCCTCTCAGCCGACATCGCCCACCCTCGAATTTCTAGTACAGCAAGTAGCAAAGCAAAGGCGGATCTGGCGAACGTAGCAGAATTATGAGGCCGTCTTACGGAAAATCAGGACTTGAGTCTTTCAAACTGCAGAGGCCAACGCTCTATCTTTCGCGGATTTCTAGAGTATTTTTCCATTCTTTCCCTTCCTTTGCGTCTATCGTGCTCAAGAGGATTGAGGGTTGAATCGAGTTTTTTTCATAAATTTCTTCATGTATTTTTTCAGCTGGAAATTACTCCTTATTGCAGTTTACATTATTACCTTTTGTATTCGTAACTATATTTTTCTTGTTCATCGAAAAGAAACGAGTATCAGCCTCGTTAGAATTTAAGATTTATCTTTTTGTATACTTGTATATTGTATTTCGTCAGCACTGGTTTTTTCAATATATGATACGAAAATTAAGGACTGGATCAAATTTCCAGTTTGGAAGTATGTGGCAATTGCCGGATACATCAGTTTAACCTTAATTGTGCAAGAACAGCTTTTCCGCCTGATTGTTTTGCGTGAAGGCATTGAAATAATTGTTCAGTTCGTGCGGCTGATTTATTTCACACTTTGGGTGTCACTTTTCATATATCTGTCGAAACGTTTCGATGGTTTCCCCCGCCTCAAATAGCTACACGTACATTTGTGAATAATTTTTCCACCGTCCGTGGCTTATGCTTTGACCCGAATCTTTAGATGCGAGAAGTCAATCGCGATTGCACTTCTGGGCGTAACTTTTTGTAGCACACGGTGAAATAGGAATTATTATTGCAATCAGCACTATTCAGAAGGATCTTAAGAAGAAGAATTTTTGAGGTGTATTGATGCAAGATTTACCAAGCCCGGTTTTTAAAAAAATCATCAACTATTTTCTAGATCAGGAAATTACTGATCAAAAGTTCTTCCATGCGATAGTTGTCATATTCATTTGGCTTTTTTGCACATGTTCCCTCTTCCTCATACTGCCGCTAGCATATGCCTCGATTACAGGAACAATTATAAGCATATCAGCGTTCTTGTACTTAACTTATTTCCTTCATCGGAAATAAATTCACCGCCCCTCGAACAACAACAGTGAAAAACTGGCATCATTTGATTAGTTGCTTTGCAAGTAAAAGGGCCGATTCACTTTACTGGTCAAAAAAACCTCAGACGTACTTTTTCCTCGACTTACTCAGCAGCCTGCGGCTGTCTTTTCCTGCCAAAGGTCCCGGTGAGATGGGCCCATTCGGGTCGCTTGAACAGGAACCAGCCGAGGTTTGTTTTCCGAATCATCCAGAACAGGATCATCGGACTGACGGAAGCAACGATCGTGACGATCAGCGAAACGGTGCCGATGTCAAGAAATCCAAGTTTCAAAAGGATCACGCGGGTAACGCCCATCGGGAAGAAGAAGGCCAGATAGATGACGATGGAATTCGCGCCGAAATGGCGCAGGAGGCCGAGCTGGCCCGAGTTGACGATCAGCGCGCTGGTCAGGATGATTGCACCTGCACCCGCCGCACCGAGAGCAAGCGCGATAACCGGCAGATGGGCCCAGCCGAAATAAACCAGACCGCCGTTTACCAGGCCCCAGCCGACCAGATAGGCAAGGCTGACGCCGATACGTTCACGCGCCCAGGCGGCAAGCCTGAAGATCTGTGGTGCGAAGATGTAACCGGCATAGAAATAGACGAAACGCGAGGCGAATTCATCGACAAGAAGCCAGCCGGTATGGATCGGTGCGACCTGAAGAACAGCGCCGAATGCCAGCATCACCTGCCAGGGAATGCGGTTGTCATGGGCCAGCTTGCAGACCACGAAGAAGACCGGCAGCATGTAGATGAACCAGAGGGTGCCGAAGGGCTGAACAAAGCTCAGGAGATAGAACTCCAGAGTTCCCATGGCGCCCATGTCCCCCATGAAGACCGGGGCCTTGACCGCGAACTGAATCGTCATCCAGAGCACGTAAAAATAGGCGAAGTGAACGACCTTGCGATCAAGATAGAGTTTCCAGTCACGCGCGATGACATTGGACAGGAACAGGCCGGAGATCAGGAAAAAGTCCGGCATCCGGAAAGGTGCCGCAAAGGCGACGACGACATGCATCCAACCGGTTTCGCCGGCCGCGGCCTCAACGCCCAGCACCGAATGCATCATCACGACGAAGATGATGCAGATGCCCTTGGCCGTATCGACCCAGTCAACGCGCCCAGCACCCATGGTTTGCACCTTCCGTTCCAAGCGGTTTTCACCGCAGACCAAGGCACAGACCTAACCTGCACTGGTAAATTTTACGCATACAGCCGGTGTCACGTTTTAGTGACTTTCAAACAGGGTTAAGGCTTCGCGTCATTCGAGCCATCCTGCCACGGACTGATTCTGGGCCGATCGCTGCCGGACGAACCCTCGGACGAACCATCCTGCTTCTCTGACCAGTCCTGCTGGTCCAGATCGACCACATGATCGTCGGGTCTTCCGCCACCCTGTCCAGTCTGGCCACCCTGCACGATCACGACGTTGGAGCGGGCAATGATGAAGTTTGCAAGCGCCTGCCGCACCGGAGGGATGAACAAAAGCAAACCGATTGCGTCGGTTACAAACCCCGGAATCAGAAGGAAAATACTGGCAAGAACGATCATCGCGCCTTGCATGACCTCGCTTCCGGGGGCGCGACCGGCGTCCAGTTCGCTCTGCATGCGGGTGAGCAACGACAGTCCCTGCTGGCGCAGCATGACCGTGCCGGCAAGAGCAGTGATGATTGTCAGCAGAATTGTCGGCAATACGCCAATCAGACCACCCACCCAGATAAAGACAGCAATCTCAATCAGGGGCAGCAAAATGATGGCGGCAATGATATAAAGTCCCACGGGACCTCCATGGTCTGATAAGTTATTTGGATATAACCTAGACATTCGCTCACAAAAATGCGAGCAGGCGCGCGCAGGAAAGATAATCATTGCAAAAATTTCAGACTTGCCCCCGGGTCTGGATGCTGGTTCAAGAAGCCCCTAAATAGGTAGGTAGCAGACACTGAACGCGGGCAGCACGCAGCTGAACATGCAAGAGGCGGCTTGATGTGCCTCCAAAGGGTAGCCGGAACGTAAGATGAATGAAATTTTCGACCCACTAAACCTCCTCCTGTTGGGACTAGCGGTTTTTATTCTGTTCAGACTGAGATCTGTCCTGGGCAAACGTACCGGAAATGAGCGCCCGCCTTTCGATCCCTACTCCAAACCGGAGCAGCCGAATGAGCAGACCAACGGCCAGGACAACGTCATCCCGCTTCCGAACCAGACCGACCAACCGGCAGAAATGTCGCAGGAATCGGCTCAAGGTGGCGATGTGGTGATCGACAAGGTTGCGCCGGAAGGGTCCGCTCTCAACAGCGCATTGAAACAGATTCTTTCAGTGGACCGGAGTTTCGAACCCCAGGAATTTCTGCAGGGCGCACGCGCCGCCTACGAAATGATCGTGATGGCGTTCGCGGACGGCGACAAGAAGGCTCTCAAGAATCTTCTGTCCAGCGACGTCTACGAAGGCTTTGTCGGCGCGATCGAGGACCGGGAAAAACGCGGCGAAACAATCGAATCAACCTTTGTCGGCATCGACAAGGCTGAAATCGTCGAGGCAGCGCTGAAGAACTCCACGGCTCAGGTCACCGTCAAGATCCACAGCCAGTTGATTTCCGCAACCCGCGACAAGGAAGGCGAGGTTGTCGACGGGGATCCGGCCAAGGTGACCGAAGTGGTCGATATCTGGACCTTCGCGCGCGACACGATGTCCCGCGATCCCAACTGGAAACTGGTTGCGACCGAATCCGCCGAGTGACGATGACGTGGATGGATCGGCTGACAGGGGTGATTGTCTTGCCTCTGGTCTGCTTAAGCTTGAAGGGCGCGGTTCTGGCCGCGCCGCTTTTCTTTGCGGGAGCCGGATCGGCCATGCCTCAAAGCCCAAAGATTCCCGATCATCTTGAGGAAACTGCCTATTCGGACCTGACAGGTTGGCATCAAGACGACCACCTGGCGGCGCTGAACGGTTTTCTGCGGTTTTGTTCCAGGCATGAAGACCCAAGGGATCCGACACTGCCGATGAACTACGGTCTCGACGAGATCCGCAGCCTTTGTCTGAGCGCAAATCGCGAACCAATCAACACAGAAACAGAGGCACGCCGGTTCTTGGAAACGAATTTCAGGCCTTACCGCGTGACCGTGCCCGGTTTCGTTACCGGATATTTCGAACCCGAAGTGGCCGCCTCCCGCAAAAAAACCGATGGCTTTGACGTTCCGCTTCTCGGGAAACCTGCGGGACTTGAGGCGATCACGCCGGAAAACAAACCGGATGACTGGCCAACTCATCTCAGTCATGGACGCCGTGCAAACAGCCGTTTTGAAGAAATGCCCGACAGGCCAGCAATCATGGACGGTGCGCTCGACGGCGAAGGCCTGGAACTGGCCTGGCTTGCCGACCCGATTGATGCCTATTTCATTCACGTACAGGGATCGGCGCGGCTCCGAATGACCGACGGCTCAGTGATGCGCGTCGGCTATGCGGGCAAGACCGGCCATCCCTACACGGGAATCGGACGGCTGCTGGTCAAGCGCGGCAAGGGAACACCTGAAGACTTCACCATGACGGGTCTGCGTTCCTGGCTCGTGAATAACCCGGACAAGCGAGACGCCCTTTTCAGAGAGAACCGGTCCTATATTTTCTTTCGCGAGGTCACCGACACGCTACCGTCCGAAGGACCCATCGGCGCCGCCGGGCTGCCGCTTGTTCCCGGACGCAGCCTCGCGATCGATCCTGACCACACTCCCTATGGCGCGCTCGTTTTTCTTCAGACGGATTTGCCGGATTTGGATGCTGAAGGCAGGTCTTTTTCCAGACTGATGGTCGCAGACGATACCGGCTCGGCGATCAAGGGCAAGGCGCGTGGCGATATTTTCGTGGGATCGGGAAACCTGTCCGGAGATATCGCCGGACGTATCCGCCACGCAGCACAATTCACCGTCCTCCTGCCACATCCGGGGCGTCAGGAAACAAAGGCGGCGGCAGACTGATCCATGGCGAGACGGGGGAAAAAGGGCAGTCTGTCTCCTGAAGACCGGGAGCTTTGGGGCAAGGTTGCGAAAACGCTGACACCGCTCCATCCCGAGCGGGCCCAGGATCTTGAGGAAGAACTGGCACGAACACTGGAGGCTGAACCGCCGAAGACGGCGAAAAGTCCCAAGACCGCAACAGCGATCAAGGCACCCGATCCGACCAGAAAGACACCTTCTGTTTTACCCCTGAACCAGCTCGAGACCCGGTACAGAAGAAAAATCGTCCGCGGTGTGACGGCGATCGATGCCCGCGTCGATTTACACGGACTGACGCAGTATCAGGCTCACGATCGATTGCTGGGATTTCTCTATCAAGCTCAGGCCCGCGGGCACAAGGTCGTGCTGGTTATTACGGGCAAAGGGGGCGGTCCCGAAAGAGCGTATATGGACGAACGCGGGATTTTGCGCAGAATGGTCCCTCAGTGGCTGTCCATGCCGGACGTTCGTTCGGTAGTGCTGGGGTATGAAGAAGCACATGCCAGCCACGGTGGAGCAGGGGCGCTCTACGTCCGGATACGAAAAAGAAGGTAGGACCGTGACACCGCTTGGGGCAAAAATTCGGGAACTCAGGGCAAAGCGCGACGTGTCGCTGAAGGAGATGGCCGCCGCACTCTCGGTTTCCAGCGCGTATCTTTCCGCGCTTGAACATGGCAAACGAGGCAAACCGACCTGGTTCCTCGTGCAAAGGATCATCACCTATTTCAACGTGATCTGGGATGAAGCAGAGGAAATCCAGCGCCTGGCGGAACTGTCGGATCCAAGGATCACCATAGACACAGCCGGCATGCACCCGAAAGCGACGGAGCTTGCCAACCAGTTGTCAATCAAGATCAGTGTCCTGTCGGAAGACTCGCTGGCGGCCCTGCTGCACCAGCTCAGGGTTTCGGCTGCCAAGGATGACGTCTGATCAGACTGACATGGACGGACCGGTCAGTATCCGGATTTCTTGCGCGTTCCCGGCTTCTCGAGCCTGGCGTCAGGCTCGTATGCGAACATGTCGGTACCGGATCAAGTAAATCCGAACGAGCGTGTTCCGGTGTTCCATGCACCGACCCCAGATTTACGTGTCCTTATCGTGTGATCCCTATATAAGCTTGCATTCGGATAGCGAGCCGCATCGCCGGCCAGTAAAACGGACCCTGAATCACTCATGCAACCCAGCCAGGATGACCTTGCCGAACTGATCGACGTAGTGGACCTGCGGTCCCGCCTGAAAGCACTCACGGTTGCTAGTGACGGCGACGGATCGGACAGCAAAATCAGGTCGGCTGTGCTGAGCATGTTGAAAACGGAAGTGAAATCTTCGCGCGCCGCCGTGCAGAAAAAACTGGACGAAGACGGCGGCGGCCTGCTTTGCGCCTCGCGTCTTTCCTGTATCCAGGATGAGCTGATCCGCGTGATTTACGATTTCGCCGTTCAACACGTTTACCGCGTCAAGAACCCGTCCGCCGCCGAGCGCATGTCCGTTGCCGCGGTCGGCGGTTACGGGCGCGGAACACTGGCCCCGGGATCGGACATCGATCTCCTGTTCATCCTGCCTTACAAGCAAACTCCCTGGGGTGAGCAGGTCGTTGAATACATCCTCTACATGCTCTGGGATCTGGGATTCAAGGTCGGGCACGCGACCCGCAACATTGACGAGTGCATCCGGCTTGCCAGATCGGACATGACCATCCGGACCGCCATCCTGGAAGCCCGTTACATTTGGGGCGACAAGCCTCTTTTTGAAGAAATGGCGACGCGGTTCGATACCGAAGTTGTCAGCGGGACCAGTTCGGAATTCATCGCGGCAAAGCTTCAAGAGCGGGACGAGCGGCATCGCCGGCAAGGCACATCCCGTTATCTTGTCGAACCCAACATCAAGGAAGGCAAGGGTGGGCTGCGCGACCTCAACACACTGTTCTGGATCGCAAAATACCACTATCGGGTAGACAGGCAGGCAGACCTCGTCAAGAAAGGGGTTCTTACCCGCTCCGAATATGCGCGCTTTGCAAAATCCGAGGACTTCCTCTGGGCGGTCCGCTGTCATCTGCATTTTCTCACCGGACGTCCGGAAGAGCGGCTCGCATTCGAGTTTCAGCGCGAAATCGCCATCCGGCTCAGCTACACCCAGCATCCGGGAATGCGCGATGTCGAGCGATTCATGAAGCACTACTTCCTGGTCGCAAAGGATGTCGGTGACCTGACGCGCATCATCTGCGCAGCCCTTGAGGAAGAGCACGTCAAGGAGCCACGCGGCAAGGGTATTTCCGGCATGATGCGGCGTCTGCGCAGCGGGCGGATGAGCAGCGTGGCAAAACCGGTCAAGGGTGGTCCCGGGTTTGTCGTGGAGAACAACCGCCTCAACGTCACCACCGATACGATCTTCAAAACCGATCCGGCGAATATCCTCAGGGTGTTCCAGCTCGCCGACAAGCACGACTACAACATGCACCCGCAGCTGACGCGGCTGATCCGGCATTCGCTCAAGCTGATCGACAGCGACCTGAAGAACGATCCGGAAGCCAACCGGCTGTTTCTTTCGGTGCTAACCTCTCGAAACAAGCCTGAAAAAACACTTCGCAAAATGAATGAAACCGGTGTCCTCGGCCGGTTTGTGCCGGATTTCGGCAAGGTTGTCGCGATGATGCAGTTCAGCATGTATCATCACTACACGGTTGACGAGCATCTGATCCGCTCGATCGGCGTTCTGTCCGAAATCGAACGCGGCAACTCCGGCGAAGATCACCCGCTCTCCACTGAATTGATCCTGACGCTGCAGAACCGCAAGGTGCTTTATGTGGCGATGTTCCTGCACGATATCGCAAAGGGACGCCCGGAAGACCATTCCATCGCGGGCGCAAAGGTTGCCCGCAAGATATGTCCCCGGTTCGGATTGAAGGAAGCCGAGACGGAAACAGTTGCGTGGCTGATCGAACATCACCTGGACATGAGCACCATTGCCCAGTCGCGCGACCTCAACGACCGCAAAACCATCACCGACTTCGCCAATACCGTCCAGTCCCTGGAGCGGCTGAAACTGCTGCTGATCCTGACCGTCGCGGACATTCGCGCAGTTGGTCCGGGGGTCTTCAACGGCTGGAAGGGACAGTTGCTCAGAACGCTGTTCTACGCGACCGAGCCCCACCTTTCCGGCGGCCACTCGAAGATGTCACACAACCAGACCATCGAGCTCGCCAAGCAGGACCTGGTAGCCAAGCTCGACCACTGGTCCCAGAAAGACAGAAACGCCTATCTCAAGCGCCACTATCCAGCATACTGGCTGCGGACCGAACCGGAGCGGCTGCTGACCCATGCCGAACTTCTGCACAAGGCCGACAAGGACAAGAAACGCCTCGCCTTTGAGGTCATTCCGCGCGCTTTCGAGGGTGTGACGGAGCTGAACATCATGGCGCCGGACCATCCGCGACTGCTTTCCATCATCGCGGGGGCATGTTTTTCGACCGGTGCCAACATCGTTGACGCGCAGATCGACACCACGACAGACGGATTTGCACTCGACACGATCTTCATCGGACGGGAATTGCCTGACAACGTGGACGAACACCGCCGGGGCGAGCGGATCACCCAGTTGATCCACAAGACGTTGCGCGGTGAAGAGCGCCTGCCTGAACCGGTGTCCCGGAAAAACGCCATGAAAGGCCGGGTAAAAGCATTCAAGGTTGCAACCGAAATACTGGTCAACAACTCACTGTCCAACGACTACACCGTGCTTGAAATCACCGGCCTGGACCGGCCGGGACTGCTTTACGACCTCACGCGCTCGATCGCGACGCTCAATCTGAACATAGGCTCGGCACATATCTCGACCTTCGGGGAAAAGGTGGTCGATGTCTTTTACGTCACCGATCTGACAGGGCAGAAGATTTCCAATATCGGCCGTCAGGAAATCATTCGAGAACGTCTTGCTGCCGCTGTCGGGGGACATGTAGAACTCGACCCTGCCGCCCCGGTTTCCCGTAAAGTTCACCGTCAGGCATCGTGAATGACCGTATTTGCCCACGGAGCCCTTCCTGAATGAGTCTCGTCCGCAATTTCACAACAGTCGGCGGCGCGACAATGCTGAGCCGGCTGCTCGGTTTCGTGCGGGACGTGCTGCTGGCCGCGGCGGTCGGAACCGGCCCTGTCGCTGACGCCTTCGCGGTCGCATTCCGCCTGCCCAACCTGTTCCGCCGCCTGTTCGCGGAAGGCGCTTTCAACTCGGCATTCATTCCGTTGTTCGGACGGGCGGTCGAAGAAGAAGGCGAAGGCGGAGCACGGCAATTTGCAGGTGAAATCGGTTCAGCCCTGCTGTTCTGCCTCCTGGTTCTGACGGCCATTGCACAGATTTTCATGCCTGCTGTGGTCTGGGGACTTGCGCCGGGTTTCAGCGCAGCCCCCGACAAGTTCGACCTGACGGTGCTGATGGCGCGGATCGCCTTTCCGTATCTCGTCTTCATGTCGATGCTGGCCTTCATCGCCGGTATCCTGAACACCTACCAGCGTTTTGCCGCAGCCGCATTGGCGCCGGTGATGCTGAATGTCGTGATGAGTATCGTGCTCGGAACGGTGCTGCTGTTGCGTGTCGAGGACAACGTCACGCTCGGAATCATCTTGAGCGCGGGGGTAACCGTTGGCGGGATCGTCCAGTTGACAGTCGTCGTCACAGACCTGAAGCGACTGGGATTCCGGATACCGGTCTTCCGTCCCCGCTACACAAAGTCGGCGAAGAGACTTCTCGTGCTCGGCGTCCCCGGGATCATTGCGGGAGGCGTTACCCAACTGAATATAGCCGTCGGCACGATCATCGCGTCCCTTCAGGACGGCGCGAATGCGATGCTCTATTTCGCAGACCGCCTCTATCAGCTTCCGCTCGGCGTGATCGGAATTGCAATCGGCGTCGTTTTGTTGCCAAGCCTCACGCGCCAGCTGCGGTCCGGAGAATTCGACGCCTATCAGAGAAGCCTCAACCGCGCGCTCGAGGTCTCGCTCGTTCTGACGCTCCCGGCCGCGGTGGCACTTGCGGTCGTTCCGCACGAGATTGTCTCCGTTCTGTTTCAGCGTGTACGGTTTGATGCTGCTGCCGTTGATGGAACTTCTGCTGCGCTGATGGCCTTTTCATTCGGGCTGCCCGCCTTCGTGCTGAACAAGGTGTTTTCGCCCGGTTACTTCGCGCGGGAGGACACCAAGACGCCGATGAAGTTCGCCGCGGTCGGCATGGCGGTCAATGTCTGCCTGTCGATTGCGCTGTTTCCGGTCTTCAAACATGTGGGGATCGCGCTGGCCACGACGATTGCGGGCTGGGTGAATACCGGACTGCTGATTGTTGTCCTGTGGAAGCGCGGTCACTTCGTGCCGGACTACAAGCTCCTGAAGAGGCTGGTGCTGGTGCTGATCGCCAGCCTGCTTATGGGCTTGACCATCCACTTTGCCGCCCTCTTTCTGGCGCCTTACCTGAGCGACCGCTGGCTGATCGTTCGCGCAGCAAGCCTTGCCATCCTGGTACTGACCGGGATCGTCACCTTCATGTTTTTCGCTCAGGTCAGCCGGGGGGCTGATCTCATGGGCATGCTCAAGGCGTTGACGCGGCGCAACACCTGACGACGAAACGCGATTTCTTCATCTTTACCGCTTGCATACACACGGTGCGGAGACTACACCCGGCGCGCCCAAAGATTCACAGCGCCCTTCCAACCGGCCGCACCAATAAAGGGATTCAGAATGACGGCGTTCCAGCCCCGTGTCTTTTCCGGCGTTCAGCCGACCGGCAACCTCCATCTTGGCAACTATCTGGGCGCGGTTTCGCGCTGGGTTCCTCTGCAGGACCAGATGCCAACCATTTTCTGCGTCGTTGACAGCCACGCGATCACCGCCGGTTTTCCTGACCCGGTTGAACTGAGTGAAGCGACGCGGGAAGTGACGGCTGCCTACATGGCTGCCGGCATCGACCCGACCAAGTCGATCATTTTCAACCAGTCGCAGGTGCGGGAACACGCGGAACTTGCCTGGATCTTCAATTGCGTGGCGCGGATGGGCTGGCTCAGCCGTATGACGCAGTTCAAGGAAAAAGCCGGAAAGAACAAGGAAAACGCTTCCGTCGGCCTGTTTGCCTACCCGAACCTGATGGCAGCGGACATCCTTGCCTACCGCGCAACGCATGTGCCGGTTGGCGACGACCAGAAGCAGCATCTTGAATTGACCCGTGATATCGCCGCGAAATTCAACAATGATTTCGGCGAACGGATCAAGGAACTCGGCATCGGCGTCCCTAACCCGACACCGTCACCCGAACTGCCCGAGCAACTCTACTTTCCGCTGACCGAACCGATGATCGCCGGTCCTGCCACGCGGATCATGTCGCTGCGCGATGGCACTAAAAAGATGTCGAAATCCGACCCCTCGGATCTCTCACGCATCAACCTGACCGACGATTCCGACACGATCGCGAAGAAAATCCGGAAAGCAAAGACCGATCCGGATGCGCTGCCGAGCGCAGTGGAGGGCCTTGCTGACCGGCCGGAAGCCGACAACCTTGTCGGCATCTACGCGGCACTTGGCGGCTTGTCCAAGGAAGACGTGCTGAAGGACTTCGGAGGCCAACAGTTCTCTGCCTTCAAACCGGCGCTTTCCGAGCTTGCGGTTGCAAAACTGTCACCGATGACGGACGAGATGCGCCGGCTGATGGATGACAAGGTACAGATCGATTCCGTCCTCAAGGACGGTGCAGAAAAAGCGTCCGCCATCGCCGAACCGGTTCTGAAAGATGTGCGGCGGATCATCGGATTTCTGGACGTCAGATAAGCAACAGCGTTTCGCCCTGAAGTCATTCGGCAGGGCGGAGCGCATCTTGGAGCTGCGTTCGAACACCTTGTTTGCGACTTTTCTTTCGCGACAGCCCCTGCGGTCCTCCTCAATGTGGGATTGCCGGTGCCGATGGTCGTTGCGCGGGAAGGCAGAAACCTTATTGCCCTCTGGACGCCGTAGCTTTTCTTGACGGGCGGTGCTTGCTTCAAACACTGCACAGCGCCCTGATCGCACCATGAATGCATCGGTTGTCCGATCGCTCACAAAATCCTCAATGAAACGGTTTCTAAAAGTTTAAGCGGCACTCTCTGCCCGATTGAACCCTGCAGAGAGTGACGAATTTGGTCAGCCAGAACGGCGATCGTGCCGCCAGACATGAATCAGATGACGAGAAGCGTCCGGCGGATTCCCACACCGACGATCCGACGAGCGCGTCCCCTGTCCAGAATACCCGGGCTTCCGATATGGACAATCCGGGCGCCGACTTGCCCGGGCCCGAGGTTGGCGAAGGCCGCAGAGCAACCGACCGGCCGGTTTCCGCCCCCAGGAAAGTCTTGCAGCATCTGGCCGTTGCCGGACTGATCATCGGTCTCGGCGCCGCAATGTTCCTGGTTGCCACTGACGGACTCAACCGTTTCCTCGGCGCCGGACTTGCGTTCTTTGCCGGCGGGCTCGCCGTTTGGCGAATGCTCGCGGATGACATGCATCGTTCTGCCGAAGCACTGCAGGTCAAGGACAACAAGATCCGTCGGTTGATGGCCGGTATCGAGGAACTCGAGGACAAGGCCTGGGAACTTGGCGAATCCGACGAGCGCCATGCAAGCATTCTGGCGACACTCGGCGACGTGGTGATCCGGCGCGACGCCGACGGTGTGATGACCTATGTGAATTCGGCAGCCGAAGACGTATTCGGAAAGACCCATGACCTGGTTCCCGGCAATGCCATGGAGTTGCCGCTGATCAACCGGGACGACCCGCTTGTTCCACTGACGTCCTCTTTGGAGGTTCAAAACGGACGGATGGGCTTCCAGGACCTTCACATACGCACTGCTCAGGGACCACGCTGGTTTTCCCGGATCGACATTCCTGTCCGGGACACCGCCTCAGACAGGCAACTGATCCAGACCGTACTGCGTGACGTGACCGAACGACGGATGATTGAAGAGGAACTGCTCGCCGCTCGCCATTCGGCGGAAAGTTCAAACGAGGCGAAATCCCGTTTTCTGGCGACTGTCAGCCATGAGATCCGAACGCCTCTCAATGGTATTCTCGGCATGGCGTCCCTGCTGAGAGATACCAGGCTGACAAAGGAGCAAGGCGCCTATATCGAGGCCCTGGAGACATCCGGCGAAACGCTGCTGCTCCTGATTGACGAAGTTCTCGATTTTTCCAAGGTTGAGGCAGGCAAGCTCGACATACAGGCTGCGCCCGTCAAGGCCGGGGCCCTGGCAGAGAGCGTCGTTGAACTGCTCGCGCCGAAGGCCCACGCGAAGGGGCTTGAAATCGGCACAATGGTGGACCCGCTTCTGCCGGAGGAGATTACACTTGACGCCACAAGAGTACGGCAGATCCTGTTCAACCTGATCGGCAATGGCGTCAAGTTCACGGATGAAGGTGGCGTCGCCGTCGAGCTGACGGGCCGGCAGAACGACTCCGGGGGCAGCTTCCTCGACATTGTTGTGCGGGACACCGGCATCGGTTTCGATGAGGCAGAGGTTGAACGCCTTTTCAGGGAATTCGAGCAAGTCGACCACGGTCCGGCAAGAAAATTCGGCGGAACCGGTCTCGGGCTTGCGATTGCCCAGCGCCTGGCAGGACTCATGGGTGGCTCGATTTCCGCCAGGCCCTCGGTGGATGGCGGCGGCCATTTCAGAGTCTCCCTGCCCATACCCGAAGATTTGTCTGCGAATGCCGATCCCCGGCTTGCCAGCCTTGCGGATCAGAAGATCGTCTTTGTCAGCGACAGCCGGATCGAGTGCCAGCTGCTGATCAGGAGACTGGAATATCACGATGCGATTGTCTCCATCACCGTGCCCGGAAGCACCGACCTGGAACAAGCTCTCGCCGAAGCAGACCTTATTGTCGTTGACAATGCCGCCTTGTCGGACAGCGGCGGCTGGCTTGCCTCTGCACGGCTCGCCGGGTGCGAGGCGCCGGCCGTCGTACTGATTTCCCCATCCGAACGCGACCGCCTAAACCATTTGCGTTCTGCCGGCTACGCAGCCTACCTGATCCGCCCGGTTCGTATCGAGACCCTGATCCAGATCCTTTCGGGGTTGCTCGGTGGCACGATCGACGAACTTGCCTGGGACGTCGGTGCCAATGCGGCCTACGGCGGCAGCGCGGCCAGACGCGCAAAGGCTCCCGCAAGGCCGCTCCGGCTGCTTGTTGCCGAAGACAACGACATCAACAGGTTGCTCAGCGAAGCGATGCTGCGCAAACTCGGGCATATTCCGGTCATGGTGATTGATGGTGAAAAGGCCGTTGAAGAGGCCTCTGCCGAAACGTTCGACGCCATCCTGATGGATCTTCACATGCCCGGACTCGACGGCTTCGATGCCATCACGAAGATCCGCGAAGACGAGCGGGCGAATGGACGGCCTCCCGTTCCTGTGATCATCGTGACGGCAGATGTCATGCAGGACGCGCGAGACAGGGCTATTGAAATGGGGGCGGCGGGCTATCTGACGAAACCGCTGTCGGTTGAGGCAATCACGGATACGCTGGTGGCGATTGGCCACGGCTAGATTGCAGAATACCGTGTCTTTAGTACCCGAAATCCGCACGGCAACCTCAAATTGCGCTATCTCTTTCGAGGTAAGTGGTTCGCCGCATTTCACAATTTTTCAAGACTAAGCTAAGCTGCGGAGTCGCAGACATCTGGAACCAAGCCCAGTGTCATCCAGTTGTCGGAAAAATGTGTTCTACGGCAGGGCCAAAGCACTCTGAGCGCCGTCGGAGTTTCTACTTCGGCAAAGGCAAAAAGAAAGGTGAAACAGGTTTCAACCCGTGAACCCTCACAGAGTGCCCAGGAAGGAATGCAAAAGGGTGGAATGTCCATGATGCGGCAAGGGCTGTTTTCTCCGAGAAAACTTGTGAGAAGGTTCACACCGGCGATGCGCACCAACGCCACAGTTACAAAAACCGTTCGCCCGGGCCATCCAGTCCGGACGCCGGTCAAGACCGGTGAAACGCTCGGACGCATAGGGTCTCTTGAAGTCCGCCTGGCCAGGAACTTCAAGGAAGTCAAGAAGGCCCAGCGGCTGCGCTTCGGCGTTTTCTACGAAGAAATGTCGGCTATCGCGGATGCCCACACGCTGGCCACACGCCGAGATGCGGATCCGTTCGATGCCTACTGCGACCACCTTCTTGTCGTCGACCACGCGTCGCTCAAGCGCAACAAACTCGGACGCCTGAAACCGGAAATCGTCGGAACCTACCGGATCCTGCGGCAGGAGATTGCCGATCAGCACAGCGGCTTCTACACAGCGGGCGAATACGACATTCAAAGCATAATCGAGGCAAATCAGGGAAAGCGGTTTATGGAACTGGGGCGCTCCTGTGTCCTGCAGCCCTACCGCAACAAGAAAACAGTCGAACTGCTCTGGCACGGCATCTGGTCCTATGTGCTGCGCCACAAGATCGATGTCATGGTCGGCTGTGCCTCAATGGAGGGCACAAGCCCCGATGCGATTGCAGAACAATTGTCGTTCCTCCATCACAATGCCCGCGCACCAGAAGAATGGCGTGTGAGGGCTGTCGAAGACCGGTATGTGGAGATGAACAGGCTGCCGGCGGACAAGATAAATTCCAGGGCGGCCCTACGCGCACTGCCGCCGCTGGTGAAGGGGTATCTGCGCCTTGGGGCCTTTGTCGGTGACGGGGCGGTGGTTGATCATCAGTTCGGCACCACGGATATCCTGATCATCATGCCTGTTTCCGAGCTCAACACGCGCTACGTCAACTATTACGGCGCAGATGCAAGCCGATACAGCAGTTGAAGCTGAAAACAATCTGAACGACAATCCGGTCGAACTGCAGGTTCAAAGTCGGCTTGTTTGTGCTGTCAAACCGGCTCAAGCCTTAACGCCCCCTTAAATTGCCGCAATCTAAGATCACCACCGGGGATCCGGCATTTGCCGGAATAAACGACGGGACGGATGATCAATGGCGCCACGGGCGAAACGCCGGCCACGGATTGAACCGACATTCGGAGAAGACAGCAGCAGCCTGCTGGACCTGCGCCTCGGCCCGCAGGACCGTGCCTCTGCGCCTTCATCGAAATCCGGCGCGAAATCAAAAACCCGAAAGCCTGGCGGATCAGGCCCGAGGAAAAAAACGTCCGCGAAAAAAACCGCAAAGTCGCAAAGCGCCAAATCCAGAGGCAATGCGCGTAAACGCCAGGGCGGCAGGTCCGGCGCGAAACGGCGCAGCAGGAAACGCAAGGCCGGTTTCCGTATTCCGGCAGGAGTCGCACGTCTGTTCAAGCGTGGCGTCTACTGGAGCGCGGTACTGGGTATCTGGAGCGTAATCGCCGTCGTCTGCGTCATCGGCTACTATGCCGCCTACCTTCCGCCGACATCCGAGTGGCAGGTTCCGGCGCGGCCGCCAAATGTAAAGATCGTCTCGCTCAACGGCGACCTTCTCGCAAACCGTGGCGATACCGGTGGAGAGGCCGTGCGGCTGGAGCAGTTGCCGCCTTACCTGCCGAACGCCGTGATTTCCATTGAAGACAGGCGCTTCCGCTCTCACTTCGGCATTGACCCGATCGGTCTTGCGCGTGCTGCCTATGCAAACTTCACATCGGGGAGGGTGTCACAGGGCGGCTCGACCCTGACACAACAGCTTGCCAAGAACCTGTTTCTGGAACCTGACCGAACGATCAAGCGGAAAATACAGGAACTGGTACTCGCCTTCTGGCTGGAGGCGGAATATTCGAAGGACGAGATCCTCGAAATGTACCTGAACCGGGTTTATCTCGGGTCCGGCGCCTATGGCGTGGATGCAGCGGCGCGCCGTTACTTCGGCAAGTCGGCGCGACTTCTGACCGTGGCGGAAGCCGCAACAATTGCCGGCCTGCTCAAAGCGCCGTCGCGTTACTCTCCTGCACGCAATCCGGACCTTGCCGAAGACAGGGCACAGCTTGTTCTCGCAGCGATGCATGAGGAAGGCTACATCAATTCCGGTGAAGCCAAAAATGCCATTGCAGCACCCGCCAAGGCCATTCGCCGCCACACGACGGCCAGTGAAAACTACGTCGCCGACTACGTCATGGACGTGTTGCCGCATTTCGTTGGTTCGATCGAAGGCGACATCATCGTCGACACGACAATCGATCCGGCCATGCAGCAGGCAGCAGAAAGTGCCCTGCGCGCGGCACTCAAGGCCAACCGGCAGACACTGGGGGTATCGCAAGGCGCAATCGTGACCCTCGACACGGCAGGGGCGATCAAGGCGATGGTCGGTGGCGCGGACTATGCAAAAAGTCAGTTCAACCGTGCCGCCTATGCCAAACGTCAACCCGGTTCTGCGTTCAAGCCGTTCGTCTATCTGGCAGCGCTCGAAAACGGCATGACCCCGCAAACCGTTCGACAGGATCAGCCTATTACGATTGGAGGCTGGTCCCCCAAGAACTACACCAAGGAACACTACGGACCGGTCACCCTGACACGTTCGTTGAGCCTTTCGATCAACACGGTGGCAGCGCGGCTTGCACATGAAGTCGGCGCAGGGACGGTCGCCGATACGGCCAAGCGGCTCGGTGTCACCTCCGACCTGAACAGGAACCTGTCGCTTGCGCTTGGAACATCGGAAGTAACGCCACTTGAAATCGCGGCCGCTTATGTTCCGTTTTCCAATGGCGGCTACGGCGTGCTGCCGCATATCATTCGCCGGATCAAGACTGTTGACGGCAAAACGCTCTATTCAAGGTCCGGAAACGGTCGAGGCAGGGTGGTCCAGCGACGGGATGTCGGCAACATGAACCTGATGATGTCCGAAACGCTGCTGACCGGAACCGGACGCAAGGCGCGGCTGGACAGCGGTCGTCCGGCGGGCGGAAAAACCGGCACCAGTCAGGATTTCCGGGACGCCTGGTTCATCGGATACACCGGCAACCTCACCACGGCGGTCTGGTTCGGCAACGACAACAATTCGCCGACGAAAAAGGCAACCGGCGGAACGCTGCCTGCCGCTACCTGGAAGGCGGTCATGGACGTCGCCCATCAGGGATTACCGGTGGCGGACCTGCCAGGTGTTCCAAACCTGCCGGTCAATGTCGCCGCACCGCGAAAACCGCAAGGCCAGCCGCTTCCACCCGCCTCTGTCGGTTCGGGACGCAATCCTGTTCCCCCGGCACCGGTCGGCGGCAATGGCGGCAATGGTGGTGGTGGCGAGCGCCGCGGTCCGCTCGGTCTGCTTCGAAACATTTTCGGTGGTGGCTAGGCATCCTGTGACAGCAAAGCGGTCAAACCGAGTTCTAGCAATCGTGACTGAACGTAAAGACCAGTGTGTCCGACGTATATTGGCCGGTCGGGCGGCATTGATTGAAAACTTCACGCGATCCACTGACCGTGACCTGGAGCTGGTCTCCGCGTACAGGCCCTTCTACAGAGTACTCCAGCGGTGAACCCGGGCAGAATTTTGAAAAGACCCGCGCCGTTCCCGAGTACCAGTTGCCGTTCTTCACGCCATTGAAGAGCAGCGTGCCGCGCTGCACGCCGGCTGGCCGAAGCACGTCCCGAGGAATTTCGTAGGAAAGCCAGCGTTGATTGCCCTGAGCCTGAAGACGCATGAGGGAGCCGTTGTGGTCCCAGCAGCTGTCGGCCATTGCCTTATCGGACAGAGGGATCATCAGACCAGCAAGAACAACCAGACCCATGAGGCTGCCCGTTCCACGCGCAAAATTTCCCATGCTCAGCCTCCTGTCGGTCCCGAGCCCTCAGGGAAACATATCTTCGGTGAGTTGCCCATTCTTTTCTCCGCTACAGGATCCATTGATCCCCGGAATGAGGGCGGTGTCGCCTGACGACGCCATACCGATGCAAAACCGAAGCCTGTTGCATGTCGCGGTCCGCGCCTGTCAGGGATCAGGCCGCACGCGAACCAGGTTCTTCATCTTCCAGCGGGGCTAACCGAAACCATGGAGACGGAGGCCGTTTTCCTTGAGCCAGACACGTGCCGTCGGAGTTTGCGGCGCCAGTTGTTCGCACAGGCGCCAGAAGCGGTCGGAATGGTTCATTTCCTTCAAATGGGCCACTTCGTGGGCAGCCACATAATCAAGGATTTCAGGGGGTGCCAGGATCAATCTCCACGAAAACGACAGCCGACCATTGGAAGCGCAGGATCCCCAGCGGCTTTTGGTATCGCGAATGCTGATCGCCGCGACCTTCTTTCCTATCTTGTCGGCATGATATCTTGATCGTTCGTCAAGGTCCTTGCGGGCCTCCTGTTTCAGCCAGTTCGTCACCTTGCGAGGAACATGGTCGTCCGCGCCCGGAACCAGCAGGGCCGGGGCACCAAACTCAGTGACGCCCAGGGAGACCAGACCGCGCAGCTTTCCGGTCGAAAGAATGACGTGATCCACACCGCGCAAGGGAACAATGTCACCTGGCCCAAGGGAAATATGGTCGGGACGATCCTGAAGCCTTTCGACAAGCCAGTCGATGTGCTGGTGAGCGAAGCGCTCGGCACGCGACAGGTCGCCTCCCCTGGGAACCGTCAGAACGGGTCCGGAACTGTCCGCCGGGAGACTCAACAGATAGCGTTGCGCACGTGGATTGGCGCGCAGGCGGATACGAACCGCCTTCGATTCCGTTTGAATATCAATGTGGTCAGGCAACTGTTTTTTGCTGCGGCGCAGAAGCATGGAGCGAGATCCGTTCGAATCACTTGGCCCGAGTCTAGATAATTTTTTCCGATTGTAAAAATGACGAAGGCGGCGCTGTTTCAGCGCCGCCTTCGGTCAGGCCGCCCGGTGACGGGTCCGGGAGGGAGGACTTACGAAGGAGCAGCCTCGCTGCCGCCATTCGTCCGGCCCCGGTTGGCCATGAAGCGATCGAATTCTTCCAGGTCACGTGCACGACGGAGTTCACGCAGGAAATCGTCGAAATCTGCCCGCATTGCATCGAGCTTCGCGCGCTCTTCTTCCAAACGCTTTATTTCACGTTCGCGGTAGTCGTCGAACGCCACGTTTCCTGTCCGTGCATAACCGGTCGTGCTTGACATCTGATCGAATGCTCCCTTCAGCGGGCTCCCCCGCCATTGTTCCTTTGCGTCACGAGCCATGCATTCGAAACGGTCGCCCCACAAAATATAGGCGAGCATGGCAAGGCCAAGCGGCCAGAATACCACGAAACCCAGGACCATCAGGCCAATGGTCGCAGGCGTCCAGGCAGGTTTAATCATGCAACTTTTGGTCGTCGTCATCATCCTATCCATTTAAGACATCCACGATACTGAGGTGGGCATTCAGGCGTGACGCTTCAAGGATTTGTGATGATCAACACACGTGCATGCCGCGCATGCGGTTTCAAGGATGCATCCTGACATTCAATTGCAAGTCTTTGTCTTTATTGAAGAAACGATAAATCATTACGGATCTGCAATTACCCATCAGCGACGCTGAAGAAATTTCAGATTTTTCCGGCAACAGCGATTTCCGGACAAGAAAAAGGCGCCTGCCGGCGCCTTTTTATCCAGTTTGATCAGCTTACAGCTTCAGAGAGTTGACGTGCCTGTTCGATCCATTTGTCTCGCTCTATCCGTCCGCGGAAATCAAGCTTGCTGTCAAGCGCCTCAATCTGGTCGCCTGTCAACGAGGCAATCTGCCAGAAGTGGAAAATACCGGCTTCATTGAGTGCGGATTCCAGCTTCGGTCCAACGCCGCTGATCTCCTTGAGATTGTCTGCGGCACCGTCAGGCTTTGCCAGCAGGATTTTCGCAAGCGGTCCCGCAGGAGCAGTCTTTGTCTTCGGTTTGGTCGCCGGTTTTGTCTTCTCGGCGGACGCCACCTTCGCCGGTGACTTCGGGGGAGCTTTCTTCGGAGCGCCCGCACGGTTCGACCTGATGAAATCCATCACGCGCGGTGCAATCTCGGAGCGCCAGCGTGATCCGTTGAATACGCCGTAGTGGCCGACATTCGGCTGTTCGTAATGCGCTTTCATATCGTCAGGCAAACTTGTGCAAAGGGCATGAGCTGCCCGGGTCTGTCCCCTGCCGGTGATGTCGTCCTTCTCGCCCTCGACCGTCAACAGCGCTGTCCGGGTGATCTTGCTGCAGTCGACGATCCTGCCGTTGTGTTCCATGGTACCTTCCGGCAGCGCGTGCCGGATGAAAACGGTTTCGACGGTCTGCAAATAGAATTCAGCCGTCAGGTCCATAACCGCCAGATATTCATCGTAAAATTCGCGGTGTTTTTCAGCGCTGTCACCATCGCCTTCGACAAGGTGCTGGAAGAAGTCCCGATGCGCTGTCACGTGGCGGTCAAGGTTCATGCTCATGAAGCCGGACAACTGCAGGAACCCGGGATAGACGTCACGCATAAATCCGGCATGCGGGAACGGCACCTTCATGACGACGTTGTTCTTGAACCATTCGATGCCTTTCGACACGGCAAGATCGTTCACCGCAGTTGGCGCGACCCGCGTATCAATCGGACCGCCCATGAGCGTCATCGTCGACGGTACATAAGGATCCTCGCGATCCTCCATGACCGCAACAGCAGCCAGTACGGGAACCGACGGTTGACAAACGCCGAGCACGTGCGCATCCGGTCCAAGGAAGTGCAACATCGACACGATGTAGTCGATGTAATCGTCCAGATCGAACTTGCCGTCCTGGATCGGCACCATGCGCGCATCTATCCAATCAGTGATGTAGACGTCCGCATCCGGCATCAGGGCTTCCACTGTGCCGCGCAGCAATGTCGCATAGTGACCGGACATCGGCGAAACGATCAGGATCTTCGGATCGTTGCGGTGCGATGTAACGCCGCGTTCAAAATGGATCAGATCGCAAAAGGGCCTGCTCCAGACAACGTTCTCGCGAACCGGGACACGAACACCGCCAACGGACGTTTCCTTCAAACCGAATTCCGGTTTTCCGTAGCGGCGGGTGGTGCGTTCGAGCACTTCACATCCAGCAGCGATCTGACGCCCGAAACTTGTGTGGGTCCAGGGGTTTAAAGGGTTTTGAAAACACAGCCGGGTCATGTCAGCGGCAGCCCTGAACGGAGCCAAGGCTGCATGATTCAGCTCATAAAGGTGATAAAATGGCAAAGGCGCGTCTCCTTTGTTCGCGATGCCGCTGCCTGCCCCTGGCGCAGTTTGGAAACATTATTTCGCAGCTCGCTTGTTATTGCACCATCTATTGCATCGCAGCACAATAACCAGCATGGCAGTCACCTGCAATACTGCTATTTGCTATAAGATTCAGGGCTTAAGCCCACCAGGAGACTGCCAAACTCATTTTGGCGCCAAAATTATTTGCAGCGCACAAGGCAGATAGAGCATTTAAATCAAATTGGTAGAATTAATTGCAACTGCAAGAATTCTTGGTCAGGCGGCGAGATCCGCAACCACTGCGTCCAGCACGAAAAAACCCTCGCGGGTGGCCCGAACACGGTTTTCCCCGATTTCTTCGATCATTCCATGTTCCAGAAGCGCCTTGATACGACGCGGATCGACCGACCTGTGGGAAAAACTACGATAGCGCAGCAGGTCGATTCCTTCCGTGAGCCGAAGTCCCATGAGAAGGAACTCGTCACCCTGCTCCTCCTCGTTGAGACCGGCATTTTCAATCAGACCCTGACCCAGATTTTCGACATTTTCCAACCAGGTCTCCGGATGACGTTCGGTGGCTGTCGCCATACGGTTTGCGCCGACTGTCAGCCGTCCATGTGCCCCCGGACCGATCCCGACGTAGTCGCCGTAGCGCCAGTAAACCAGATTGTGCCGGCATTCCGCCCCGGGGCGGGCGTGGTTGGAGACTTCGTAAGCCGGAAGGCCTGCCTGTTCAGTCACCTCCTGAGTCATCTCAAAAAACTCCGCACCCAACTCCGGATCGGGTGTCTTGAGCTTTCCCGCCTTGTGCAGCGCAAAGAACGGGGTCCCTTCCTCGATGGTGAGCTGATACAGCGACAGATGGTCCGCGGCGAGCGAGATTGCCTGTTCAAGTTCCAGCGCCCAGTCGGACGGTGTCTGCCCCGGACGTGCGTAGATCAGGTCAAAGGAAAGTCGGGGAAATGTTTCCCGGGCGATCTCGATTGCGGATCGCGCTGTCGCTGCATCATGCAAACGCCCGAGAAGCTTCAGATCGGTATCGTGCAAGGACTGCACGCCAAGCGAAACCCGGTTCACGCCAGCAGCCCGATAGCCTTTGAACCGGTTCGCCTCGACCGAGGTCGGGTTCGCCTCCAGCGTTATTTCCACATTTTCGTCGAGGGACCACCGGTCCGACACCGCCTTCAGCAATCGATCGACCGTCGCCGGATCCATCAACGAGGGCGTGCCACCCCCCAGAAAGATCGACTGGACGGATTTGTTGCGCGTCAGGTCGGCGAAATAGGACAGTTCCCGTTCAAAGGCAGCCGCGAAGCGTTCCTGATCAACCGGCTGATGGCGAACGTGTGAATTGAAATCGCAATAAGGGCATTTGGCAGCACAGAACGGCCAATGAATGTAGATTCCGAATCCAGCGTCGGATGTCCCTTGAACAGTCAATTCGGTTATCCTTCCAGACACCCTTCCGCAAACGCCTTGAAAGCGCGGGCGCGGTGCGACAAGGGTGGGGTGTCTGCGGACATGCCGTGCTTTTCGTCCGACGTCATTTCACCGAATGTCCGATCGCGGCCATCCGGTTTGAACATGGGATCATATCCGAAACCCATTGTTCCGCGCGGCGGCCAGATCACGTCGCCATCGACTTCTCCGCGGAAGAATTCCCTGTGCCCGTCCGGCCAGGCGAGGCACAGCACGGCAACGAAGGAGCCGCGGCGTTTTTCGCGGGTATCGGCATTCAGCGTGCTGAGCTTCTCCTCGATCGTCCGCATGGCCATGGCAAAGTCCTTTTCAGGACCCGCCCAGCGCGCAGAATAAATACCGGGATCGCCGCCAAGAGCCTCGACGCAAAATCCGCTGTCGTCAGCAAGAGACGGCAGTCCGGCGGCCTCGGCCGCAGCAACCGCCTTGATCGCGGCATTGTCTTCAAACGTGAGCCCGTTTTCTTCCGGTTCAGGCAAATCAAGATCTGCGGCGGAGACGACCTCAAACCCGTACGGACGGAGCAACTCGTTGATCTCCCTGATTTTCCCCTTGTTGTGACTGGCGACAACAAGTTTTCCCGGTTCGAGTTTACGGTGGCTCATCGCTCGGTCTCCTTAGAGAATTGCCATTTTCTGCAGATCTACGAGACGATTGATTCCTGCCTTCGCCAAGCCGAGCAGTTGCCCGAATTCCTCTTCGGAAAAAGGCGCACCTTCGGCTGTCCCCTGGATTTCAACAATTCCGCCGGACCCGGTCATGACGAAATTCGCATCCGTTTCCGCAGTACTGTCTTCGGCGTAGTCCAGATCGAGTACAGGAGCGCCCTCGTAAATTCCGCAGGAAATTGCAGCGATGTGATCCGTCAGAACGTCGCCGGTCACCATGTCCCGGGCGCGCATCCATTCAACGCAATCGCGCAACGCCACCCAGGCGCCGGTTATGGACGCCGTGCGCGTGCCGCCATCTGCCTGGATCACGTCGCAATCGACGGAGATCTGCACTTCGCCAAGCGCTTCCAGATTTACGACTGCGCGCAACGACCGGCCGATCAGGCGCTGGATTTCCTGAGTTCTGCCGGATTGTTTGCCCGCGCTCGCTTCGCGGCGCATGCGGTCACCGGTCGCGCGTGGCAGCATGCCGTATTCCGCGGTCACCCAACCCCGGTTCTGCCCGCGGAGCCAGGGCGGTACGCGTTCTTCGAGGCTGGCTGTGCAAAGCACGTGGGTATCGCCGAACTTGACCAGGCAAGATCCCTCCGCGTGTTTTGACACACTGCGCTCCAGGGTAACCGCCCGGAGCTCATCGACTGCGCGTTTTGACGGACGCATGAAAATTCCTTTCGACCTTCGCTTGCGATGCAAACATCATCGGAAACGGCTGTTTCCTTCAAATCTCATGCGCCTTTTAGACCTCATATTTGTGCAAGGTAAAGGGCCTGCTTCACCTCGGACCCATTTTGCGCCTATATCTTGGGTGTAAGACGAAAAAACCTGTCTGAAATTGGTCATTGTATTCGGAGAACACGCCTTGAGCCTCAGCGACCTCGACAAGAGATCCCGCGAGATTTTCCGCTCGATCGTCGAAAGCTATCTGGAAACCGGTGACCCCGTGGGTTCACGAAATGTGTCGCGCAATCTTGCCATGTCGCTTTCGCCGGCATCCGTGCGCAATGTCATGTCGGACCTTGAACACCTGGGCCTGCTGCATTCGCCGCACACGAGTGCCGGGCGGCTGCCCACCGAAATCGGCCTGCGGTTCTTTGTCGACGCATTGCTCGAGGTCGGGGATCTGACCGAAGAAGAACGCCGGCAGATCGATATCCAGGTTCGCGCCTCGAACGAGGCGAATTCGACCGAACAGGTGCTGACCGAAGCCAGTCAGATGCTGTCAGGCCTTACCATGGGCGCCGGCGTGGTGCTGACACACAAGAACGATACGCGGCTCAAACATATCGAATTCGTCCGCATCGAACCGCAGAAAGCGCTCGTCATACTTGTCAGCGAAGACGGGTCCGTCGAAAACAGGGTCGTCGAATTGCCGTCAAACCTGCCGTCCTCGGCACTTATCGAGGCGACCAACTACCTCAACGCCCAGATCCAGGGACGGACGCTTTCTGACATCAAAACGGAACTGGAACAGGTTCGCGACGCGGACCAGGCGGAACTCGACCAGCTCAGCCAGAAAGTCATCAACGCGGGTCTTGCCGTCTGGGGCGGCGACAGCGCGAGCGACCCGGGAACGTTGATTGTGCGCGGTCGCTCGAACCTCCTGACCGACCTTGACGCGGTGGAGGACCTGGAGCGTATCCGGTTGCTCTTTGACGATCTGGAAAACAAAAGGGATCTGATCCAGCTGCTCGGCCTAGCCGAAAATGGCGACGGCGTACGCATCTTCATAGGTTCGGAGAACAATCTCTTTTCGCTTTCCGGATCTTCGCTGGTGATTTCTCCCTACCGGGACAGCAACCAGCGTATCGTCGGCGTCCTCGGTGTGATCGGCCCGACACGCCTGAACTATGCCCGGGTTATTCCGATGGTCGACTATACGGCTCGTCTGGTCAGCAAGATTCTGAAGTAGGGCCAACAAGGAATGAATCGACAGACGGCTTGCAAGTGTTGCGGATACAATACGATTGGTCCTGAAGGCGATGACAGTTACGAGATTTGTCCTGTCTGCTTTTGGGAAGCTGACCCCGTCCAGAATGCCAACCCCGAATTTGCTGGCGGAGCAAACGTCCCGTCCCCAGATGAAGCCAGGCGTACCTTTTCTGCCATCGGTGCCTGTGAGCCTCGCTTTCTAGAACAAGTACGAATGCCCCATTTCACGGAATTTCCGGAAAACAACTGATCAATGGATCGACGCAATCATGCTGTCTGCTGCAGAACTTGAACGTTACGCCCGTCACATCGTCATGCAGGACATCGGCGGCGCGGGACAACAGAAACTCAAGAATGCCCGCGTCCTTGTCATTGGAGCGGGTGGTCTGGGAGCTCCCGTCCTGCAGTATCTCTCTGCGGCCGGTGTCGGTACACTCGGTATCGTCGACGACGATACGGTGTCGCTATCCAATCTTCAGCGCCAGGTCATTCACGATACGGACCGGCTGGGCGAGCCGAAAGTGGCAAGTGCCGCAGAAGCGATCGCGCGCCTCAACCCCAACGTCAAGGTCGAGCCGTACCCGACACGGATCGCCGGCCACAATGCCCTGGCGCTGATTTCCGGCCATGATCTGGTGGTTGACGGTTCTGACAATTTCGATACGCGTTACCTGGTGTCAGACGCCTGCTTCTTTGCAAGAAAACCTCTCGTGACAGCGGCTGTCGGCCAGTTCGACGGTTCGATCACCACCTTGAGGCCGTTTGACACCAACACAGACGGCGACCCCAACCCGACCTACCGGTGCCTGTTCCCCCAAAAACCCCGCGAGGGACTGCTTCCGACCTGCGCACAAGCGGGCGTCCTGGGCGCTCTGACCGGTATAATCGGTGCCATGCAGGCCATGGAAGTGATCAAGGAACTCACTGGCATTGGCGAAGGACTGGTCGGCCGGATGATCATGTTCGATGCGCGGAGCTTCCGGATGGAAACAATCCGCTACAAGCGGTCGGCGAAGAACCCCCTGAACGGAAACGACCCGAAAAGCTGGGCGGAGCTTCTGGAAGAGGCCTGACGGGTCCGGCTTCCCTTGACGGGTACAAATCAGCAATCGATGCGAGGAGACAGCCATGGCAACCGTGAAACTGATATCGGATGCAGAAGCGGAAGAAATACCTGCAGTCAAAGCTGTTTTCGAAGATATCCGGCAAACACGCGGCTCGGATTTCATAAACAACGTCTGGCGGGCACTGGCAAATGATCCCAAAGGACTTGAACGGACCTGGCAGCAGGTAAAATCCGTGATGGCAGTGCCGGGAGTGCTCGATCCCAAGTTCCGCGAGATGATCTACATCGCTGTGTCGGCTGCCAATGGCTGCAGCTATTGCGTCCATTCCCATACCGCTGCAGCGCGTGCAAAAGGCATGAGCGACGAGGAGCACGGTGAATTGCTGCAGATAATCGGATTGGCAGCCATGACAAACACCCTTGTCACGTCATTGCAAGTGCCAGTCGATCCCGAATTCGAGGTCGCCTGAGGGCCTGATCAGTCAGTGCATGCGCTTGCGAAAAAAACCCGCACCAGACATTGTCCGGCGCGGGTTTGAATTCATGACATTCAACAAGCTCAGTTAGGCTTCGGTGCGTCTTCGCCCTGCTTCGCTGCCTGCTGAGCCATGTTCTGGCGATACAACTGCGCGAAATCGATCGGGTCGAGCATCAGCGGCGGGAAGCCGCCGTTACGTGTCGCTTCCGAGAGGATGTTGCGCGCGAACGGGAAAATCATGCGCGGGCATTCGATCATGACGAATGGATGCATGTGTTCCTGGGGCACACCGGTGATCCTGAAGATGCCTGCATAGATCAGTTCGACGTTGAACATGACCATATCCGGACGTTCAGCCTTTGCGGTCAGCGTGAGGACAACTTCAAACTGGTCGTCACCCATCTGCTGAGCACCAACATTCACGTTGATGTCCAGTTTCGGCTGCTCCTGATTCTCGTTCTGGGCAAGCGAGCGCGGTGCATTCGGGTTTTCAAACGACAGATCCTTGATGTACTGACCCAGGATATGCATTCCCGGCGCTGCGGCACCCTCCGTCTGCGGCTGCACGCCGCCGTCATTCGTGTCGGTCATCTTGTTTCATTCCGTTTTGCGTTATTGATCTGAGAAGAAGAAGCCAGAGCGAGAAGGGGTCGGATCAACCGATTGAATGCATCAATCCAATCCCGCCTGGCTCTGTAATCCTTCTGGCGGGCCGCCAGACCGTGTGATCCGGACAACCTTGTCTGCTGGCTGGCTAACATCTCAAAACGATGCGCACAAGGGCTATGGCCTTGTCAGCGGCGGGAATCCGCTTCAAAAAGATGCCTATGACGGACCAACCCGCGCCCAATATCACGCTGCCGCATCGCCGGCTGAAACTCGACACGCTTGTCCGGCTTCGCTGGCTCGCGGTTGGTGGCCAGTCAGCGGCACTCCTTGTCGTATATGTCGGCCTCGGGTATTCACTGCCTGCTGGCCCTGCATTCGCCATGGTGGCGATGTCGGCATGGCTGAACATCTTCCTGAAAATCCGCTGGCCATCTGCCATGCGCCTGTCCGAGAGGGCGGCCACGCTTCAGCTCGCTTACGACATATTGCAGATGAGTGGGCTTTTGTTGCTCACCGGCGGTCTGGGCAATCCGTTTGCCTTTCTGCTGATGGCGCCTGTGATGGTATCCGCGACGGGCCTTTCCTCGCGCTATACGGTCGTTCTCGGTGTTCTGGCGACAGTTTGCGCCAGTTTTCTGGCTGTATTTCATTTCCCCTTGCCGTGGCCCGATTCCGAGGATTTCAGGTTGCCCGTCATCTATTCGGTCGGGATCTGGATTGCCCTGGTGCTGACGCTCGGCTTCATGGCGGTCTATGCGTTCCGGGTCGCGGAAGAGGCCCGGCAGCTGGCCGACGCGCTCACCGCAACTGAACTCGTCCTCGCACGCGAACAGCACCTCAACGCGTTGGACGGGCTGGCGACCGCGGCAGCGCACGAGCTTGGCACACCGCTGGCAACCATCTACCTCGTTGCCAAGGAACTGAACGGTGAATTTGAAACGGGTGATCACCGGGGTGAGGATGTCGCGCTGATCCGGTCGCAAGCCGAAAGATGCCGGGAAATCCTGAAACAGCTCAACAGCCTTTCGAGCGAGGAAGACCAGACCTACCAGCGCATGCCCGTCGCACAATTGCTGGAAGACGTGATCGATCCGCATCGCGGCACCGGGGTCGCGATCCATTCGACCCAGAACGGCGAAAGTGCGGAGCCGGTCGGAACGCGGAATGCAGCGATCCGCTACGGTCTGGGCAATCTTGTCGAAAACGCTGTCGACTTCGCGAAATCCAGGGTGGACGTGTCGGCGACGTGGGACGATACCACCCTGTCGATTTCGATAAGGGACGACGGTCCCGGATTCTCCGTCGATATTCTGGGCAAGATAGGCGATCCATATGTCTCGGTCCGGGGCGGCAAGTCACCGCAGGGCAGCACCGGCGGAGGGCTCGGGTTGGGCATTTTCATTGCCAAGACACTGCTGGAACGCACAGGAGCAAAGCTTCTTCTTGAGAACCAGGCACCACCGGACAGCGGAGCGCATGTGCGCGTCAGCTGGCCGCGCTCGACATTTGAACGCAGCGTTGGAGTGGACGAAACGTCATTTTAGCCCCATAACGGCAACAAATGAGCATCAACTGGCAGGTTAATGTTCAACAAACCCATCCGACCTGCACAAGAAGACGTAAGAATAAACGGTAACGAGCCATGACGGACCAAATGACTTCTTTGAACGGATCCGGAGACATGAGTCTCCTCATTGTTGACGACGACAAACCGTTTCAGCAACGCCTGGCGCGGGCGATGGAAAAACGCGGGTTCCTAACCGAAACGGCAGACGGTGTTCAGGATGCTGCCATAAAAATATCTCGCGCGGCACCGGCCTATGCGATCGTGGATATGCGCCTGGAAGATGGCAACGGTCTCGATGTGATTGAAAAAATCCGGCAGAAACGCCCGGACGCACGCGCAATCGTTCTCACCGGATACGGCAATATCGCCACCGCCGTGACTGCGGTGAAGCTCGGCGCCATCGACTATCTGGCAAAACCCGCTGACCCTGACGACATCGTGGCGGCGCTTGCACGCAAACCGGAAGACAAGGCACAGCCTCCCGAAAACCCGATGTCGGCGGACCGGGTTCGCTGGGAACATATTCAACGCGTTTACGAACTGTGCGACCGGAATGTTTCAGAAACAGCCCGCCGCCTCAACATGCATCGCCGGACTTTGCAGCGCATACTCGCAAAACGCGCGCCGCGTTGACTGCGAACTGTGTTGAAACCGTTTGCAGGGTTGCCCTTTCGGCGCCACTTTGCCTAAGTATTCCTTGTTGGTAATTCCTTTGCGCTCCTATGGAGATCATTCATGCGGCTTGTTGCTGCTTGCAGTTTTGATACGCCCGTCACCAAATCCCGCCTTCTTGCGGCTTGCAGCGTCATTTTCCTGACCTGTGGTACAAGCGCGCTCGCCCAGTCGGTTCCCGAAACCGTTCGGGTCAACGTGGAACCTTCCGAACCTGGAATTCGGTCCATCGCTGTCAACAAGCAATACAGACCGATCATCAGCCGGGACGACAAGGGGGTCGTGATCGACACGATGGGCAGCAACAACAAGCTGCCGCCATGCGACGTTAAGCTGGAAGTGACACTGGAAAACAGCCGTATCCTGCACCGCGACGCGGATCTTTGCAGCGGCAGCACGCTCGTCGTGGACGTCTCAAGCGACGGCAAACCCGGCGCAACCGCGCGTATCGTCGGAACGTCTTCAGGCGTTTCGGCCGGACCGGTGGCCAATGCACCGGCAGATACCGGCGCATCGCAAACGTCCACGCCCTCTGTTCAGCAATCCGGGCAGAGTGACGAACAGGCCGTTGCCGAAGTCAGCCCCTCCTCTGAATCGGGAGGGCTGCAACCGCTTGAACAGGTCGACACTCCGATCTCGGCATCTGATCCGAACAATCCTGCCGGAACACCGGGTTCAACAGGCGATTTTGAAACGACTGTCCGTGAAAGCCTTTCCGGGGGCGCCGGGAACACCCAGGCGATACTCGTTTCACCGGCTGATGGCAGGGAATGGGGGTCGGAACCCGGCGGTCAGCCCGGATCGATCTCGACATTGCAGCACACTGTTCCGCAGACCGACAACAGGGACTTCCGGGCCGATTGCACGACCCAATCCGGGTTTGCGAAGATTACCTTTCAACAAGCGCCGGCCGGATTGCAGGAAGGCATGCCGCAGGCGATCCGCGTGACGGCCGGAGACTATTCCGCCACATTCAACGCGTTCGGATCGTCGAATGCCAATGAAGCCGGTATCTCACTTCCCGAAGTCAATATCGAAATGACCGATCCGCTTTGGGAAGCCATGATCCGGCAATCGGAACTCTCGATCGCCGTGGAAGGTCTTCAGCCTTATCCGGTGTCTCTCGGCGGCAGCGCCAATCCGATCCGTCTGTTCGTGGCGACCTGTTCGTTGCCGCAGCAGATTGTCGGCGATGGCGCCTTCGGTGAAGATCCCGGTTCGGATCTGTCCTGCAGTGAACTCGGCCGCGTGCGTTCTGTCGAAGCGGTCCAGCCAGGGCAAATCGTGTTCCGCAACTCGGGCCGCCAACCCGTCGAGGTCCACTGGGTCGACTATCGCGGCGGTGAGCGCCCCTATGCGCGGCTCGAGGCCGGCCAGATACTGGAACAACAAACCTATGTGTCGCATGCCTGGACCGTTCGCGGGGCGAACGGTGAGTGCCGCGGCATCTATGTGACCCAGTCTCCCTATCGGGAAGTCGTTATCGGCGGCTCGGGAACGTTCGGCAACACCAATGCCGGCGGTTTCGGTGGCTCCAACGGTGGTCAGGGCGGTTTTCAGGGTGACCAGTTCGGCAACGGCATTCCGAACGGGCCTGTTCCTCCTGGTAGCGTCGGCGGAGACAATCAACCGAATTTCCAACAGCAGGCGGCACGTACCAATGTGGCCGACTACCTGTGCACGGCCGGCATCGACCTGAATGTGGTGTTTTCACCGGATGGGCAGACCGCGACAGTTGCTGAAATGGGGTACGGGGCGGTGACACTGGAGCGCTTCGGCAGTGCCAACACATTTCATTACGAGGGCCAGGGACACATTCTCAAGGGCCAACTCCAGAATGCGACCTGGACGCGTCCCGGCTTGCGTGATGTTTTTTGCGCTCGCAGGTAAGGCGTGAAGCTGGTTGCTTTTCTAGCGAAACATTCTCACATTGGATGCAGATGCTGAGCGAATGCTCGCAAGACGTGTATTTATCGTCAATCTTGTCATTATTTTCTGAATTTCTAAAATTTCAAAACTACATTTGCAATGCAGCATTCGTTAACGCCTGAAGTCTAATCTAGTTCAAAGTTTAACTTTAGGTAGCTTAGCATGTCATTTACACGTTGGCCTCTGGCCTGGAAAATCTGCACGCCGGTCTTTGTCATTGCGATCTTCACAGTCGCATTGGCGGGGATATCGCTCACGTCGCTGAAAGAGGCGATGCTTCAAGAGCGCCTTGTAAAGATCGAGGACATCTCCAATACGGCCAGGAACATAGCCGCGCGCTACCACGAAATGGAAAAAGCGGGTACCTTGACGCCGGAAGAGGCCCAGCAACGCGCAATCGAAGCCATTTCGGCAATGCGGTTCGAGGATGGCAAAAACTATCTTTTCGTCTTCGACAACCAGTCGGTTACCATTTCACATGCGAAGGCCAGCCTGATCGGCAAGGATCTTTCAGGACTCAAGGACGCGAACGGCGTCCAGATCATCCCGGAACTCGTCAAGCTTGCAGATGCGGGAGGCGGGAGCCTTCAGTACCTGTGGCCACGTGCAGGAAGCGACATTCCGATCGAAAAATGGGGCTACGCTGTCGGGTTTGGTCCCTGGAAATGGATGATCGGAACCGGGGTCTATATTGACGATCTGGAAGCCGCGTTCTGGAACCAGGCAGTTGTCATCATCGCCCTGACCTTCTTTGGTGCCGTCATAGCCGGTACCATCGCACTTTTTTCGATCCGAAGCCTTGTGCGCCCGTTGCGTTCCCTGACCGCCGACATGAGCTCTCTTGCCGAAGGCAACACCAATATCGAGATACAGGGCGTGGATCGCGGCGACGAAATCGGCCAGATGGCTTCGGCGATGGAAGTTTTCGTTCAAAACGAAACCAAAAGACGCGCATTGGAAGAACAGCAAAACGAATCTCAGGAGGACGCAGCCCGCAAAGGTGCGGAGATCCAGGGGCTAAGTGGTGAATTCGATCGTCAGATCATGGAAATGCTGAACATCATCGACGGATCCGTGAAAAATCTCCAGACGGCCTCATCCGACATGACGGGCGTTGCCGCACAAACAACCGAGCAGAGCGGCCTGGTTTCCAACGCGTCCTCGCAAGCAGCGCACAATGTCGAAACCGTTGCGGCAGCAGCAGAAGAACTTTCCGCTTCCGTCAACGAGATCCGAAGGCAGGTTCAGTCTTCCAGCGAAATCGCGGCCAAGGCCGCCGGAGAAGCTGAATCGACAAACCAGCGCATGAGTGGATTGTCGGAATCTGCTAGCCGGATCGGCGAAGTCGTGACGCTCATCCAGGCAATTGCCGAACAAACCAATCTGCTTGCGCTCAACGCAACCATAGAGGCCGCGCGCGCTGGTGAGGCGGGCAAGGGATTTGCCGTCGTTGCTGCCGAAGTCAAGGAGCTGGCGAACCAGACATCCAAGGCGACCGAAGAGATCTCCAGCCAGATTTCCGCAATCCAGGAAGAAACAGGTCACGCGGCGAGCGCGATCTCCTCCGTGACGGAAATCATCACCAACATGAACGAGATCGCGTCTTCAATCGCCGCGTCAATCGACGAACAGGGCGCGGCGACCCAGGAAATCGCGACAAATGCGACCGAGGCATCGCGCAGCACGGTCGAGGTGACAACCAATATCGAAAGTGTTGCGTCCGCCGCTGAAAACACCCGCGACACCGCGGACAAGGTCGACGCATCGGCGCAGGAGTTGACGGAAAACGCGGTCCAGTTGCGGGGACAGGTTGCCACCTTCCTGGATGAAGTTCGCCGGAGGTCTGCTGCCTGACGCACCAGGAAGAAATCACCGATGTTCCGGAACGGCCTCTCCAACGGTGAGAGGCCGGTTTCGTTAGTGGCGCTGGCGCGGTCAGATCTTGCGCAGGGCGACCTTCGAAATTCGGTGACTGGCGTTCTTTGAGAGGATCAGATCGGCACGCGGGCGGGTCGGAAGGATATTTTCCCGCAGATTAACCAGGTTGATCTCGGTCCAGATCCGGTTTCCGGTTTCTACGGCTTCTTCGTCGGTGATCCGCGAAAACTTGTGAAAATAGGATCCGGGATCGCGGAAGGCTGTCTCCCTGAGGCGCATGAAGCGATCGACGTACCATTTGCGAAGCAGATCTTCATCGGCATCGATATAGACCGAGAAATCGAAGAAATCGGACACGAACGGCACAGCCCGGCCGTCCCTGGGCAGTTCCCGGGTCTGCAAGACATTCAGACCCTCGACAATCAGGATATCGGGCTTGTCGACGGTGATCGTATGGCCCGGCATGACGTCATAATAAAAGTGCGAATAGACAGGTGCCCGAACATTGCGCCTGCCGGCCTTGATGTCAGACAGGAATTTCAACAGCCGCGTCCGGTCGAAACTCTCCGGGAACCCTTTTTTGGACATCAGTCCTTCCGCTTCCAGGATCGCGTTCGGAAAGAGAAAGCCGTCTGTGGTGAGCAGGTCCACCTTCGGGCTTGCAGGCCAGCGGGTGAGGAGTTCTCGCAAGACGCGTGATGTCGTTGACTTTCCAACAGAAACCGACCCGGCAACACCGATGATAAAGGGGGTCTTGCCGTCCCTGTGGCCAAGGAAATTCTGCGTCGCCTGATGGATGCTGACGGTAGCCTCGGCATAAAAGGCGAGCAGGCGGGAGAGGGGCAGGTAAATCGTCTCGACCTGTTCGATGGAGACCGGGGCGTTGAGACCCTGAAGCTGTTCGACCTCATGCTCGTCAAGCGTCATCGGCGTGTCTGCGCGCAAACGGGACCACTGGCGCTCGGTGAACACCCGGTAAGGGGACAAGTCCATGTCCAGGGCCGTTGCGACTTTCTGATCCATCGTTTCGCAGTTCCCGCTGCGGTGCCTAGCGAATTGACTGTTACTCCTGAGGCCGGGAGGCCTTTTCTTCAAGTCCGGTCTGTCCCGTACGCCGTCCGAGCTCCGCCATCACATCATTCAGCGAAACATTGGATACGTTCAGAACCACCAACAAATGATAAAGCACATCGGCGGCTTCCGCCGTCAACTCCTCCCGATCTTCCTGAACAGCCGCAATCGCTGCCTCGACCGCTTCTTCCCCCAGTTTTTGGGCGCATTTGGCTACGCCCCTGTTCACGAGCTTGCGCGTGTAGGACTTTTCGTCATCGCTCTTCGCACGCGCAGCAACTATGGCATCCAGATCGTCCAGAGTGAACTTGGTCATTTGGCTAGGTCCTTGCCGGAAATCAGGCGTCAAGACGCATTGGCACGCCCGCGTCGTCCATGTATTTCTTGGTTTCCTGGATCGTGTACTCGCCGAAATGGAATATGGACGCTGCCAGCACGGCTGTCGCGTGACCATCACGAACACCTTCCACCATGTGATCGAGATTGCCAACACCACCCGACGCGATCACGGGCACCGGAACGGCATCTGCAATCGCCCTGGTGAGCGCGATATTGTAGCCAGACTTGGTGCCGTCACGATCCATGGAAGTCACAAGCAACTCGCCAGCCCCCAGTTCAACAACCTTCCTGGCAAATCCTATGGCATCGATCCCGGTGGGATTGCGTCCGCCATGCGTGAAGATCTCGAATCTTTCAGGCTCTCCAGGCGCGTTGACCTGCTTGGCGTCAATGGAAACGACGATACACTGTGCGCCGAATTTTTCAGCGGCCTCACGTACAAAGTCGGGGTTCCTGACCGCCGCCGTATTGATGGAAACCTTGTCCGCCCCTGCTATCAGAAGCTTGCGGATGTCTTCGACCGTCCGGACACCGCCGCCAACGGTCACCGGCATGAAACAGGCTTCAGCCGTCCGCCTGACGACATCGTAAATCGTGTCGCGGCCTTCGTGGCTGGCGGTGATATCGAGAAAACAGAGCTCATCTGCGCCAGCCGCATCGTAGGCCTTGGCCGCCTCGACCGGGTCACCGGCATCGACCAGGTCGACAAAATTGACGCCTTTGACGACGCGGCCATCCTTCACGTCGAGGCACGGAATGACACGGGCTTTCAGGGTCATGATGCTTTTCTCCGGGCCGTCAGGATCAGGTCCATCGCCTCTTTCGCGTCGAGCCGCCCGTCATAGAGCGCCCGGCCTGAGATCGCGCCTTCCAGGATGGCACAGTCCGGTTCCAGCAACCGGTGAATATCATCGATGGATGCAAGGCCGCCCGAGGCGATCACCGGAATCGAGACTGATCGTGCCAGTTCCAGTGTCGAGGGAATATTCAGCCCCTTCAAAACCCCGTCCCGGTCGATGTCCGTATAAATGATTGCCGACACGCCGGCATCCTCGAACTGCCTTGCCAGGTCGACCGCCGTCAGTTCGGAAGTTTCCGCCCAGCCTTCGACGGCCACGTGGCCGCCCTTTGCGTCGATGCCGACGGCCACCTTGCCCGGAAATTTCCTGCAGGCTTCCTTCACCAGTTCCGGATCGCGCACGGCGACCGTTCCGAGAATGACGCGAGTGACGCCCTTTCCAAGCCAGGTTTCGATATGGTCAAGCGTCCTGATCCCGCCTCCGAGCTGAACGGGATTGCCCGTCGATGAAAGAATGCTGTCCACGGCAGCGCCGTTGACACTTTCACCGGCAAACGCCCCGTTGAGGTCGACCACGTGCAGCCATTCAAAACCCTGGTTTTCGAACGACCTGGCCTGGGCACCGGGATCGTCGTTGAAGACGGTCGCCTGGTCCATGTCGCCAAGTTTCAGGCGCACGCACTGGCCATCCTTGAGATCGATGGCGGGAAATAGGATCATTCTCGTTACATTCCTTCCACGATGACGATCTCGCCATCGGCAACCTTCTGGCGGATCTTCACCGCTTCCTGATATTCCGGCGAGTTATAACAATCCACCGCGTGTTGGAAGCTGGGAAATTCAATGACGACATTTCGTGCCCTGCCCGGGCCTTCAATGGCATTGGTCTTGCCACCGCGAGCGAGGAAATTGGCCCCAAACCTTTCAAAGGCCGGTTTGGCCGTTTCGACATATTGCGGGTAGTTTTCCGGGTCGTTAACGTCCACCCGTGCAATCCAGTATCCCTTGCTCACGCGCCTTCTCCCAGGTTCGCTGTTACGGTGTCCAATCCAGGAAATTCGCGATCAGGCCAAGACCCAGTCGCTGACTTTTCTCAGGATGGAACTGAGTGCCGATCATGTTGTCCTTCGCCACCATCGCGGTGAATGTTCCGGCATACCCGAAGGTTGCCAGACGATTTTCATCGCGTGCGCAGGCAAAGTGATAGGAGTGCACAAAATAGGCGTGCAATCCATCGGGTCCGGTTTCCAGGCCCTTGAACACAGGATGACTCTCCTGCTCCGCATCAATCGTGTTCCAGCCCATATGCGGTATCTTGAGCGACGGATCCGCCGGCTTCATTTCCGATACGTCGCCTTCTACCCAGCCAAGCCCCTCGACCGTTTCGAATTCGAGGCCACGTTCGGCCATCAGCTGCATGCCGACACAGATGCCGAAAAACGGTTTGCCTTGCCGGCGGACGCATTCCTCAAGGGCTTCCGGCATGCCGTCGACCGCCCACAGGCCCCGTTTGCAATCGGCAAAGGCACCTACACCCGGAAGCACAATGCGGTCGGCCTTTCGTACCCGGTCAGGATCGGACGTAACGATCACGTCGGGTAGATGTGCATGGGCGCGAGCCGCGCGCTCGAATGCCTTTTCCGCCGAGCGCAGATTGCCCGAACCGTAGTCGATAATTGCAATTGTCATTGACGGGTCTCCGGACCGAGGGTCAGACCTACCACACGCTCGCTGCCAACCCGCGGGACGATCGGAGCCCGAACCGGGCGCGGCTTCGGCTCTTCCGGTTCTTCCGGTTCTTCCGGCTTGTCAGCCGACGCCATCAGGGAGGCTTCCTTGTTCAGAAATCGAAGTTCGGCTTCGCCCGGATTTGCTGCGTCCACGATGCCGATCATGCGCCAGCCCTTGCGCTCCAGCGACCAGCGGCGCAATGCCTGTGCCTCGAATCCGAACAGGAGCGAAATCGTCAGGGCCGCGACCCCGGCCGCTTCACCGCCGAGCGCGCCCGACAGCAGTTCTATCGCGAGGGTAAGGGCAAGATAGCCAAGCAGCACAAGCCACATGCGATGCACGAGCATCCAGATGATTGCAAAGATAAAGGCCAGAAAGGAAAACCGGTCCGGGACGAACAGCAACCGGTCGCTCTCACGCGGATCACCGGCCAGATCCCCGAACTCCGGCGGTGCCATGACAACATACGTACTCATATTCCAATCGGTCCTTAGCCGCCTAGCTGGCCCTTTGTGGTCGGAACCCGGTCCGCCTGACGCGGATCGATCTCGATGGCCTTGCGCATAGCCCGCGCGACGGCCTTGAAGCAGGTCTCCGCTATATGGTGGCAATTGGAGCCGTAAAGATTGGCGATATGAAGGGTGATCCCTGCATTCATGGCGAATGCGCGGAAAAATTCCTCGAAGAGTTCGGTGTCGAGGTCGCCAACCTTGTCCCGGTCGAAGGTGACGTCCCAGACCAGAAACGGCCGGCCGGAGACGTCAAGCGCGCAGCGGGTCAGCGCTTCGTCCATCGCAAGGTGGGTATCTGCGTAGCGGGTGATGCCCGCCATGTCACCCAACGCCTTGGAAATCGCCTGGCCAAGTGCAATGCCGGTGTCTTCGACCGTATGATGAAAGTCGATATGAGTGTCGCCCTCGGCGCGGATTTTCATGTCTATCAGCGAATGGCGCGACAATTGTTCCAGCATATGATCGAAAAAACCGACACCGGTCTGGACGTCATAGTTGCCCGTTCCATCGAGATCGATCTCGACCGAAATGCGGGTTTCCCTGGTGTCGCGCGATACATTCGCTGTTCGCATAAGATGCTGCCCTTGCTGAAACTGACAAACCGGCGGTGTTGTAGCAGCCTGAACCGTCTAATGAAATAGGCACTTGCCGGGCTTTATGGTGAACTCCGGATCGCACCAGGCCTTACCGACGCGTCAATGTCGGGAAATTGGCGCTATCCGCATGTCATTTGGGCCGCGGCCACCAATGGAATGGATACCTTGCGCGGCCTGACAAGGTCGGACGCATAAGAGTTTCTCGACAACCAAAGGAAATTCGACGACGCTACCTTCATTGGCGACCAGACGGCGCAAATCGGTCTCTAAACCGTTCCAGGGGGCAGTTTTCATGTATCAAAAAGCAGTGGCTGAAGGTGGTCTTGCAGTTGTGACCGGAGCCGCAAGCGGTGTCGGTCTTGCGGCCGCCCTTCGATTTGCCGAGGCGGGCCTCGGTGTCCTTCTCGCCGACCTCTCAGGTGATCACCTGGATGCTGCGGTGGAGGAGGTGCGCAAGATTGCCGGGCCCAATGCGACCGTTCTTGCCGTGCCTACCGACGTCAGCGACAAGGTTCAAGTCGAACACCTTGCAGACATCGCGTTTCAGACGGGACAGGTCGCCGTCCTGATGAACAATGCCGGAATCAGCGTGCCTTCCAGCACCTGGGAGAATTTCGATGCCTGGACACGGATGATGGACGTCAACTTCTTTGGTGTTCTCAGAGGTGTCCAGTCTTTTACGCAACGAATGATCGATGCCGGACGCCCAGCCGTCATCATCAACACGGGTTCCAAACAGGGAATCACAACTCCACCCGGAAACCCGGGCTACAACGTGACCAAGGCAGCCGTGAAGGTGCTCAGCGAACAGCTTGCACATGAGTTGCGGGAAGCGGGTGCGCCGATTTCCGTACATCTGTTCGTACCGGGCTTCACCTACACCGGCATGATTGCATCATGGCTTCCCGAAAAGCCGGCTTCGGCGTGGACCAGCGACCAGACTGTCGACTATTTCATCGACCGGATGTCGAATGGAGAGTTCTATATCCTTTGTCCGGACAATGATGTCGACAGCGTGCGGGACAAACGCCGGGCCGAATGGGCAATCGGCGATATCATCGAAAACCGGCCACCCTTGTCCCGCTGGCATGCGGACTACAAGGAGGCCTTCGCGGAATTCGAGAAAACCGGAAAGTCGTAGTCTGGTCATTCGGCAACCGGAATGTTATGGACGGGGCGCTTTCCCAATATCCTGAAAGGAGCCCGCTCCATGCCGACCAGCCCGTTCGCCCCGAACACCGCGCTTGACCGATTGATGCTGCCTGTTGACGTCCCGACACTCAAGGAAGCGGAAACGCTTGTCAGTCGAACCGAAGGCAAGGTCGGCGTCTACAAGATCGGCATGGAATTGCAGTTTGCCGGCGGGCTCGAGTTTGCGCGGGACCTGGCTGCGGACGGCAAGAAGATCTTTCTCGACGTCAAGCTTCACGACATCGACAACACGATTACCAAGGCTGTCCGCAATGTTGCCAAGATGGGCGTGGCCTTCATGACGTTGCATGGCTATCCGAAGACCATGCGCGCAGCTGTTCGCGGACTGATGGAAGAAGGCAATCCCGGACTCTGCCTGCTCGGTGTAACAGTGCTGACGTCCATGGATGAAGAAGATCTGGTGGCGGCCGGTTACCGGGGGCCTTTGGCAGATGTGGTCGAGGCCCGCACTCGGGACGCGCGCGAAGCGGGGATGGGCGGCATTGTCTGCGCGGCAACGGAAGCCTCGAACATGCGTTCGATCCTTGGCGATGACCTGGTGATAGTCACGCCCGGTATCCGCCCGGCGGGCAGCGCTGCGGGAGACCAGCGCCGTGTCATGACGCCGGAAGACGCCATCCGGGCCGGCAGCGATTATCTGGTGGTCGGGCGGCCGATCAGCCAGGCCGGAGACCCCGGCTCCGCCGCGGATGCAGTCGTCGCGGAGATCGAAGCAGCACTGAGCTAAACGGAAATTCACCGGGCGAGACCAAGTCTCCATTCGTTTGTGCAGGAGACAGGAGTATCCGGTCCCGCGCTATGAATTCCCACCGTGCAGAAACGGCGCGCATAAAAGAAAAAAGCCACCGCAGTCGCGGTGGCCAGTCTGGTTTTCGCGGTCTTTTTGATCTCATGCCGCTTGATTGTCGTCGACCGCACCTGAGCGCAACACCATGCCGTAGAGGTCGCGCGGATCGTCAGGATCCGCCAGCAGGTCGAGCTTTTCGAAATGTCCCGTTCTTGGAAGAAGATCACGGATGTAGCGGAGCGCGGCAAAATCCTCGATGGCGAAGCCGACACTGTCGAACAGCGTGATCTGCTCATCCGATGTACGGCCCGGCGCCTTGCCGGCATAGACCTGCCAGAGTTCGGTTACCGGGTGATCTTCCGGCAGCTGCTGCAGTTCGCCTTCGATTCTGGTCTGCTCGGGCAACTCGACAAAAATGTCCGACCGCAGAAGGATGTCCTTGTGCAGCTCCGTCTTGCCCGGGCAATCGCCACCGATTGCATTGATATGGATACCTGAGCCAACCATGTTGTCTGTCAGGATCGTGGCGTATTTCTTGTCCGCCGTGACCGTTGTGACGACCTGTGCTCCTTCGATGGCATCTTCCGGCGTCTTGCAGATGGTGACATTCAGGCCGGAATCGGCAAGGTTCCGCGCAAGACGAATGCTGGCCTCCGGATCGATGTCGTAGGCGCGGATCTCCGTAATGCCGAGCATTTCCTTGAAAGCAAGGCTCTGGAAGTCGGATTGGGCACCGTTGCCGATGATCGCCATTGTCGTCGATCCCGCGGGTGCCAGGTACTTGGCCGCCAATGCCGAGGTTGCCGCTGTACGCAGGGCGGTCAGTATCGTCATCTCGGTGAAGAGAACCGGGTATCCGGTGGACAGTTCCGACAGAACTCCGAAACCGGTCACGGTCTGCAACCCTTCACGGACGTTCTGCGGATGACCGTTGACGTATTTGAAGCCGAAGGTCTCACCGTCACTGGTGGGCATCAGCTCGATTACGCCCTGGGGCGCGTGCGCCGGGATACGCGGCTTCTTGTCGAAACTTTCCCAGCGCAGAAAATCCTGCTCGATGTATTCGGCGATGCCGACTATCGCCTTTTCCACGCCAATGGTGCGAATGTTGCGCATCATGTCGTCGACGCTGACAAAGGGAACAAAGGCCAGTTCCGACGGCTTCGGATTGTGGTTTGCGGCAATCATCTTATCTTTTCCTCCAGATCAACGGATTTGCAACCGGAACCGGTTGAACATCAAAAAGTTGATCGATTCCAAAGTGATAGAGCATCCTTGTGTGTTCTTCCGAACGCAGGATGCTCTAGAAGCTTCGTGTCGGCCGATCAAAGACACGGCGCCCGAACAGGCTGCCCGTCAGGTCAACCATCAAGCGGGCGGTCTTGCCTCGGTCATCCAGAAACGGATTGAGTTCGACAAGATCGAGAGACGTCACAAGACCACTGTCATGAAGCATCTCCATGACCAGATGCGCCTCGCGGAATGTTGCACCGCCCGGAACGGTGGTTCCGACCGCAGGCGCGATCTCGGGATCCAGAAAATCCACATCGAGGCTGACGTGAAGAAGACCGTTCGCCGCGCGGACCCGATCCAGGAACGGTTTCAGCGACGACGCAATGCCGTCCTCGTCGACGCGGCGCATGTCACTGACGCCGACGCCGTGGCTGAGCAGCATTTCGCGCTCGGCTGCATCGATCGACCGGACACCAAGAATTTCCACGTTCCCCGGGCACACCGTGTGCTCCAGCGGAGCGCCGAGCAACTCATCGAAACCCGGAAGGCCGCAGGCAAAGGCCAGGGGAGTCCCATGCAAATTGCCGCTGTCGGTGCTGTCGAGCGTGTGAAAATCGGAGTGGGCATCCAGCCAGAGAACGAATAACGGACGATCAAGTTCCGCTGCTGCCCGCGCCTGGCCGGAAACGGTACCGGCCGCCATCGCGTGATCCCCGCCCAGATAGATGGGAAGCACCGACTGCAAACCGAGTTCCCAGGACTTTGCATGAAGTGCGCGGGTCCAACCGGCATAGGACCGGAAGTTTTTCAGAACAGGATTGGGAGAGGCGACCTCAAAGGCCTTCGACGGCGTCAGGTTGCCATGATCGGCGACCACGTGGCCCAGCGCCTCGAGTTGTTCCAGCAGGCCTGCGGTCCGGATCGCGTCCGGGCCCATCAGGCAGCCCTTCTGGCCTGCTCCGTCGTCAACAGGCGCCCCGACCAGCACAATCTGTTTCCTGGACACGATCACTTTGTCCTCCAAATGCCTCAATCCGAGAATTGTGCGGATACGGAGCGGCGGAGTAAATCCCGTGACTTGCGCAAAAGAGCAGCATAATTTATCATATTGGAAGGCAAAACTAATCAAGTTGATAAAATGGATGATCTGGATCTTCGATTAATTTCTCTGTTGCGACATGATGGGCGACGATCCGTGTCCGATTTGGCAGGTGATCTGAAAGTGTCTCGGGCAACAGTCCGCGCACGCATGGAAAAGCTGCAGGTTACCGGAGAGATTCTGGGATTTACGGCCGTTCTGCGCGACGACTGGCGTGATCTGCCAATCAGGGCGATAACCCTTCTGGTGGTTGCCGGTCATAACACGGATCCTGTTATCCGGTCCTTGAGCGCCATGACAGAGGTCCGGGCAATCCATTCGACAAACGGCAAATGGGATCTTGTCCTGGATGTTGCGACAAGAGATCTCGCTGCCTTCGACGATGCACTCAACCGCATTCGCCTGATCGAGGGCATTACCGGATCGGAGACCAATCTGCTCCTGAACACCCGCAAGGGCCCAGCCGTTCTGCCCAGCCAATAGGCCGGCCCTCGCAAAACGGGTCGCGCTTCCTTGCTACGTCACCTAAAATCGCTTCTAAACTGATCAAGCGACGAGTTTGAAATGACCAAGGCAATCGATCTTTCCAGCCTCACCCCCGGACCCGAACCGATTTCCGTAGGCGAAGAGGCGGCCGAAAACTATGCCGTCGTCCGGCAGACCCTGAAGAGGATCACCGAGGACTGGCGCGAGCAGCCGACGCTCGAACAACTGGCAAAGGAAGCAAGGCTTCAGCCCATCCAGCTGCAGAGAGTGTTTTCGCGCTGGGCGGGGCTGACGCCAAAGCAGTTTCTGCAGGCCATCACGCTGGACCATGCCAAGGCGCTCCTGCGGGACTCCGCGAGCGTTCTGGATGCGTCCTACGAAGTCGGTCTGTCCGGCTCGTCCCGCCTGCACGATCTGTTCATCACCCATGAAGCCATGACGCCTGGCGACTACCGGGCTCGCGGCGAAGGAGTCCAGATTGTCTATGGCTTTCACCCGTCTCCTTTCGGCCAGGTGCTGATCCTGGCAACGGACAAGGGACTTGCAGGTCTCGGGTTTGCGGATCCGGGCGAAGAGCAGAGCGCCCTGGAGGACATGTGCGAGCGCTGGCCGGCGGCAATCTATTCCCATGATCAGGACGCCACTTCTTCATATGCACAACGCGTGTTCGATCCCGACAAATGGTGTGAAGATCAGCCGCTCAACGTGGTCATGATCGGGACGGATTTCGAAATCAGGGTGTGGCAGACCCTGCTGAAGATTCCGATGGGTCAGGCAACCACCTATTCCGATGTTGCCGCCTCGATCGGAAACCCCAAGGCTTCGCGCGCTGTCGGATCAGCAGTCGGGCGCAATCCGATTTCCTTCGTGGTGCCGTGTCACCGGGTCCTGGCCAAAGGCGGTCAGATCGGAGGTTACCACTGGGGCCTCACCCGCAAACGCGCCATCCTCGGTTGGGAATCCGGATTGTCCGGGCCGGTTCTGGAGTGTGTTTGAGAGGACAAAAGACATTTCAAAGTCTCAGGGAGTTGGTTGTCATCCCGGTTTGGCGTCTTTCGCCAAAACCGGGATCCAGTTCCCAAGGCCTGCCTTTGCCGGATCCCCGTCTTCACCTGAATGACAAAGCAAACGTGTCTAGTGCACTGGCCCTTCCGGTATCGGGTAATTGCCGGTGATTTCCCAGCCGAATGCGGTGAGCCGTTCGGCAGCCATGGGCGTCAGGTCACCGGTGATCAGGAAATCGACCCCCGTAGGCGGGAACGGCAAACCGGCCATGCCTTCGTGCATCGACGAGAAGGTTTGTGCAACGGTCTGGGTCCAGGCGACCATGTCGAGTGGCAGGACGACAGCGGCAAGTCCGTCTTTACGAATTGCGACCGGGATACCGTTGAGTTCCCTGATCTGGCCAAGTCCGGAGATTGTCCGGTTGTAGGTTTCGAGGAGCACGACCCGGCGGAGTTGAAAATACGCGATGTCACGGCTTTCCGCGTCGGCTGCCTTGGCAGCGATCAAGTCCAGATCCTGCACGGTCGGCATGGCCTGCAGCTGATAGGCAATGACTGCCTTTTCCGAGGCCGTGTAGAATGGATTTTTCGCGATCCGGGATATCGTTTGCTCCGCAACGCCGGCGGCGCGCAAAGTTCCTGCTGTTCGCTCCGCAAGCTCTGCCGGCGTGCTGTCGACGATCAATGTGCGGAAATTGTCCGCCTGGCGCGCGGCAGACACAATCATCCCGCCGGGCAAAAGGGCGGTAATTGCGGTCACTGTCCAGTTTCCAGCGGTGGTCACGCTCGCTGTTTCATTGAGCTTCTTGGACAGAGGCGCGTAGAAGGTGTAGGGGTCCGCTCCCAGTTCAACCGCCAGTTCCCGTTCAGCGCGGGCCTGCCCGGTGATCGATTTGGCCAGTTCAGCCGGTGAACCGCCTTTCCCGGAGACCGCCGCTTCGACGCCCTTGGTCAACCTGCCGAACATGCGGCCAACACCGGATACCGTGCTTTTCGCGGTGCCGACCGGGTCAGTGACTGTGCTTTCGACAAAATCGACCGGTTTCATCGCGGCCTGTTTGAGGCCGTCCACGAAGCTTGCATCGTTCTTGAGGCTTTCGAGCGCGATCAGGACCCTGATCTCCGAAAGCCGGAGTTTCAGAAGGCCGTCGCCCTCTATCTGTTCAACACCCTGATCGGTCTGCAACTGATAGATACGCAGGAAACCATCACTGCGCACTGGCGACAGGACCGCATAGCCCGGACCATTTTCCTTGCCCTCGAGCACAACTGCCGGATCCTGTTCGGGCGGCGTTTCGTACTGCTCTGACAATGACAGCGCGGGGGCACCGGTGAGTAGCACGCCGAGCAGAAGAGCAGTTGCTCCAGCAGAAAATTTGAAAGACATATGCATCCCAACAGGCCTCCATGGGGGTCCCGGTGATACATCAGTCCGGAGCTGTTCCGTTCCGTGCCAAGGCTTCACCGGCAAGATAGAGCGAACCGCAGATCAGGATCCTGGGCGGCTCGCCATCCTTTTCGGCACAGGCTGCCACATCTGCCAGCGCCGCGTCCAGTGAAGGAAACGGTGTTGCTTCCAATCCGGCACAGCGTGCAAGGTCCGCAAGGTCTTCCGGTGATCTGGCGGTCGTGGTCGTGGATATCGGCACGGTCCCGACATGACGCACAAGGCCATGAAACGGGAGGAAATACCCGACGGGATCCTTGGTCGTCAGCATGCCCGCGACAAGATAGAGCGGCCGAGGTGATCGTTCTTCCTGTTCGCCCATGAACTGCGCGACCGATACGCCCGCACCGGGGTTGTGACCGCCGTCGATCCAGACCTCTGCGCCTTCCGGACACAAATCCAGCAGATATCCGTGCATGACCGGCTGCAGCCGTCCAGGCCAGTTCACCGACTTCAAGCCTTCGGTAATCGTGGTTTCGTCCGGCAGCAAGCCAGCCGCCTTGAGTGCGGCAATCGCGAGGCCGGCGTTGGCAAACTGGTGACCTCCGCCCAGCACCGGAAGCGGCAGGTCGATCAGCCCGTCGTCGTCCTGAAACGCCATACGGCCCTGATCGTGTTGTGCGACAAAATCCTGTCCAAAGACCTTGAGAGCAGCGCGTTTCCGCGCCGCCTGGCGGACAATTGCGGGAAACGCTTCTTCCGGCTGCGCGGCGGAGACCACAGGAACACCTTGCTTGATGATACCCGCCTTTTCCGCTGCGATCACCGCAAGATCGTCACCGAGAAACTTCTCGTGGTCCATGGAAACGGGTGTGATGACCGTCACGACAGGTTGATCGATGACATTTGTCGCATCAAGGCGCCCGCCAAGACCGACCTCCAGAAGCAGAATATCCGCCGGGTGTTCGGCGAAAATCAGCAAAGCCGCCGCCGTGGTGATTTCGAAGAAGGTGATTTCCTCACCGGCATTGGCTTCTTCACATCGATGAAGCGCGTCGTATAGCACAGGATCGGTAACGAAGCTGCCGTCCGTTCCAAGCCGGATGCGCTCATTGAAGGATACAAGGTGCGGCGAGGTATAGACATGGCAGCGTTTACCGGAGGCTTCGAGGATCGCGCGCATGGTCGCCGTCACCGATCCCTTGCCATTGGTGCCGGCAACATGGACAACCGGAGGAAGCCGGTTTTCAGGATTGCCCAGCGCTGCCAGCAGCCGGTGCATGCGTCCCAGGGAGAGATCAATCTCCTTTGGATGCAGTGCAAGCAATCTGTCCAGGATTTTCGTTATCTGATCCAAGGCGCCCTCCGAAGGGTCCTCTGTCCCGTGTTTCGCTTCCGCATCCGTCTGCCTCTTGAAAGACGAAAAGATGCGCTGTCTCCTCGAAGCCAGCCGGCTTCGGAACATCCAGTCCAGACAGACTGGGTGTTCCTTGATCCAATTACGCGTTTAGGGGATGGCCAGCCGCTTGACAAGCGAACCGGGCGGAATTGTCGGGATATGCCGCTTTCGCGACATTTTCGGGAAAATCCAGCGGGAAAACTGTCCGACTATCAGCTCGCCGGTTCCGCTTCCTTGGCGTCCTTGTCATCGGATTCGGCTTCTTCGGCCGGGTCTTCGGCGATGGATTCGTCTTCAACTTCTTCTGTCACGGGCGCTTCAAGCTTCGGCAGCTCAACTTCGCGCTTCAGCAGAATGCCGCATATCCGGGCGATCGTTTCCTTCAGCTCCAGCCGCGGAACAACCATGTCGATCATGCCGTGATCGAGCAGATATTCAGCCGTCTGGAAATCCTCGGGCAACTTTTCGCGAACTGTCTGTTCGATGACGCGCCGTCCGGCGAAGCCAATTTGCGCACCCGGTTCGGCAATATGGACGTCGCCCAGCATCGCATAGGATGCGGATACGCCCCCGGTGGTCGGATTGGTCAGGACGACAATATAGGGCAGTCCGGCCTCGCGCAGCATCTGAACGCCAACCGTTGTGCGCGGCATCTGCATCAGGGACAGAATGCCTTCCTGCATGCGGGCACCGCCGGAGGCCGCGAACATGATGAAAGGCGTCTTGTCTTCCACCGCTTTCATCATGCCTGCAAGAATAGCTTCCCCGGCTGCCATGCCCAGCGACCCTGCAACGAAGTCAAAGTTCTGCACGGCAATGGTCATGTCCATGCCGTTGACTTTGCCCTGGGCAACCAGAATGGCTTCTTCCTCGCCGGACTTCGCGCGCGCTTCCTTCAGCCGATCCGTGTATCGCTTGGAGTCCCTGAACTTGTGGGGATCCGCCTGAACTTCGGGTGTCTTGACGTCTGAATAGTTGCCGTCATCGAAAAAGGTTTCGACACGCTTGCGCGCAGGCATGCGCATGTGATGGCCGGAATTGGGTACCACCCAGAGATTGGCCTCCAGATCGCGATGGAACACCATCTCACCGGTTTCCGGATCCTTGATCCAGAGATTTTCCGGAACTTCGCGCTTTTTCCAAAGGTCGCGGATCTTGGGGCGTACGATAGAGTTGATCCAGTTCACGTCAAACGCGTCCGTTTACTCGAGTAATGACTAGGCGGAGATATGGGGTCCACCTGAAATCGTTCAATTCAAACAACCCGGTTCAGTTCGAACGGGCTCTTGCGCAGCCGGAAGCCAGATCCCGGACAACGGCCGAAACCGCATTGACGGTCCTGTCTGTTGCCTTGCCTGCCTCGTCCAGGCTGTCACGAATGGCATTCACGAGAACCGAACCGACGACGACCCCGTCGGCATCCTTGCCGATGACTGCCGCCTGGTCAGCCGTCTTCACGCCAAAACCGACAGCGACAGGCAGATCCGTGTGGCTCTTGATGCGGTTGACCGCCTGGGTCACGCGTCCCGTGTCTGCGATGTTGGCGCCGGTGATACCGGTGACTGAAACGTAATAAACGAATCCGGAGGTATTGGCCAGAACAGCAGGCAACCGCTTGTCGTCGGTGGTGGGAGTGGCTAGGCGGATAAAATTCAATCCCGCCTCCAGCGCCGGAATGCAAAGCTCGTCGTCTGCCTCGGCAGGGATGTCGACAATGATGAAGCCATCAACGCCTGCATCCCGGGCAATTTTCACGAATTTCTCCGGATCGCGGACATAGATCGGATTGTAGTAACCCATCAAAATGATCGGGGTATCGTCATCCTGTTCCCGGAACCTGCGCACCATTTGCAGGGTCTTGTCCATGGTATGGCCCGCGGCAAGCGCGCGCTGGTTGCCAAGCTGGATCGGGATTCCTTCTGCCATTGGATCGGAGAACGGCATGCCCAGTTCGATGACGTCGGCGCCGGCTTCGGGTAGCGCGTTCAGGACCGCCTGGGATGTTTCCAGATCGGGATCGCCCGCAGTGATGAAGGTGACCAAGGCAGGCCTGCCTGCATCGGCACAGGCCTTAAAGCGGCGATCGATACGCGTTTCCGTCATGCAGCTTCACCCTTGCCGCGCATTGCGCGGCCCCGTTACTCAGTTTGAACCCAGTGCGATGTAGGGGAGCGGGCAAGCGGATGTCAATCAAGAACGTACCAATCCGGCAAGATGCCCGAGCGACAATCGTCCTTCCGGCGACAACCCGGGCGTCCGGACAGGTTCCTTGAACTAGAGCTGATTGAAGTGCTTGTTGAATGCGTAGCTGGAGATCTGGGTGCGATCCAGGCCAAGCCGGGCAAGTTCTTGAGTGTTCATCCGGTTCAGGCGTTCAAACTCGTTCGCAACGCGGCGAGCTGAGCGGATGTCGCGGACAAAACCTGTCAGAAGATCGAAGTTCATCTCAATTTTCCTTCCTGTTGACCAGACGGAACTTCTTTCCGTCCTTGTCCGGCCTCCAAGATAGTCATTGCTGCACTGCAAACAACCGACAGGAATGCATTGCAGCAATGCTGTTCTGGAATATCTGTCTGCCTGATTGATCAAATCTGCCGTAAAAACTGCATGTCTCGTTGGGCAAAAATGCAGAATTGGCGGTTTAAAAGTGCACAAAGTGCGCCTATATTGATTCCCGCACAATCAAGAAAGGAGCTGCAAGTGGCCCATTCGCTTTTCGAACCTGCGCCCAGACCGTTGCATGAATTGATCTGGCGGCATGTCAGGAGCTTGAACATTACCGCTTCACAGAGGAATACAGAAAACAGGCAACCGGACGACGGAACCGATCCGGCCTTGCTGAAACAGGCGGCGAACCTGGATGCGCGCGGCAGACAGGATCTGCTTGAAGTATTGCTGAGGCAAAAGCCGATCAGAAAAAAAGCCGCGCGTCCCTGACGCACGGCTTTTGAATGCAATTCTGCAGGCGAACAGCTACATGTCGAAGCCCAGCATCTGGCCAACCGCGAAAACATCCTTGTCACCGCGTCCACACAGGTTCATCACCAGGATCTGGTCCTTGTCCATCTGTGGCGCCAGCTTGACGACATGGGCAAGCGCATGGGCAGGTTCGAGTGCCGGAATTATGCCCTCGACGCGGGTCAACATCTGGAAAGCGTCCAGCGCCTCATCATCCATGACAGGTACATATTCCACACGGCCAATCTCCTTGAGCCAGGAATGTTCCGGACCGATGCCGGGATAATCCAGGCCTGCCGAAATCGAGTGACCTTCAAAGATCTGCCCGTCATCATCCTGCAGAAGATAGGTGCGGTTCCCATGCAAGACACCCGGCTTGCCGGCCGTCAGTGATGCGCAATGCTCCTCGCCGGAAAGACCACGCCCGCCTGCCTCGACACCGTAGATCCTGACATCAGCGTCATCGAGGAATGGATGGAACAGTCCGATCGCGTTGGAGCCGCCACCGACCGCAGCAACCAGCGCATCAGGAAGACGGCCTTCGGCTTCCATCATCTGTTCCCGCAATTCCTTGCCGATCACAGACTGGAAGTCGCGGACCATTTCCGGATAGGGGTGCGGGCCGGCTGCCGTTCCGATCAGATAATACGTATCCTCGACATTCGTCACCCAGTCACGCAATGCCTCGTTCATGGCATCCTTGAGCGTGCCGGCACCGGCAGTCACGGGAACGATTTCGGCACCCAACAGCTTCATGCGAAAGACGTTCGGCTTTTGACGCTCGACATCGGTGGCACCCATGTAGACCACGCAAGGCAAGCCGAAACGGGCACAGACGGTTGCCGTGGCCACACCGTGCTGTCCCGCGCCGGTTTCAGCGATGATGCGGGTCTTGCCCATGCGTTTGGCAAGCAGGATCTGGCCGAGACAGTTGTTGATCTTGTGCGATCCGGTATGGTTCAACTCGTCGCGCTTGAAATAGATTTTTGCGCCGCCGAGTTCTTCCGTCAGCCGTTCTGCAAAATACAGCGGTGAGGGCCTGCCCGTGTAGTGGGTGTTCAGCGTCTCGATCTCGGCATGAAATGCCGGATCGTTCTTGGCATTCTCGTACTGCTGTTCCAGATCAAGAATCAACGGCATCAGCGTCTCGGCGACATAACGGCCGCCGAATATTCCGAAATGCCCGCGATCATCCGGACCTGTCCGGATACTGTTCGCCATATCGTTCACGCGTTTACTCCTTAAACCGGCAAGTCCGGAAATCAGGCGCTTTTGGCCGCCGCCACAAAAGCGCGAATTCGTTCACTGTCCTTGACGCCCTTGTCCCGCTCGACACCGGAAGATACATCAACCGCCTTCACGCCGCTTTGCCGAATAGCATCGCCGACGTTCGCCGGATCCAGGCCTCCTGAAAGCAGGAAAGGCTTTTCCAGGTCAAGATCTTTCAGGAGTGTCCAGTCATAGGACACACCATTGCCGCCAGGTAGCTCCGAGTCCTTGGGTGGCTTGGCATCAAACAGGATCCAATCCGCTACAATAGAGTAGTACCGGGCGCGTTCCAGATCTTCCCGTTCGCCAACCGACAGGGCCTTCATGACCTTGGTGCCCTGCATCACCTTTGCCGCGGCAAGCGCTTCCGGCGCTTCCGAGCCGTGAAACTGGATCATATCCGGGTTTACGAGCTCCCTGATCCGCGACAATCCGTCCGGGTCCATATTCACGGTTACTGCCACGATCTCTGCTTTGCCGCGCGCCATATCCGCCAACTTGCAGGCCTTGCTCAACGAGACATGGCGGGGGCTTTTCGGAAAAAACATCAGCCCGACCATGTCCGCCCCGGCATCGAGCGCGGCTTCCATGGTTTCTTCTGTCGACAGACCGCAGATTTTGACTTGAATATCAGACATGGGATCGAGGTATCGCCGGTGCAGAAGAGTTTGTCAAAAGGGGATTTCCGGCTTATTGCGTCGACCCGGTGCCAAGTCAGGCGCAAACATCCCGATCAACCAGGTGGCAATTATCCGTAATTCCGCATTTCAGAGCTTGAAGGCAAATTGAATGCTTCACTACCGGCACTCCGGATCGAACGAGCAGAAGTCGATCGTTCTTCTCCACGCAGCGGGGTTCGACGGGCGAATCTGGACACGGTCCGCAGAACTTCTTTCCGGGTTCAATTGCATATGTCCGGACTTACCAGGTCACGGAAAATCGGAAGGTGTACCCTTCACCGATTTTGACGATGCCAGTGACCGGGTTGCCGAGTTGATCGAAAGCCTTGATCCCAAGCGCGTTCATCTCGCCGGACTGTCCTTGGGCTCTTATGTCGGCTTCCGGTTGTTGGTTCGCCATCCACATCTCGTGGAAAGTGCCATCTTCAGCGGTTTTCAACACAATCCTATTCCGGCCTCGGTGTTTATCCGAGCGATCATGCATGCTTCGACCTGGATGATGAATTCCAAGAGGAACCGCGAGAAGATGGCCCGATCCATGGGCGTATCGGATACAAAGCTGATCAGCCAGGCTTCCGGACGCTCGAATGCATCTTCCAGAACGATGCGGAAAATCGGATCTCTGGCGCTCGATTTCGATGCATCGCCGGAGCTTTCGCACGTTGCAACACGAACCCTGGTGGTCGCAGGCGAAAAGGAGCATCCGGCCATTCTCGCTTCGCTGTCGGCATTTCAGGCTGCCATGCCGAATTGCACTTCCCGGCTCGTCCCCGGCCTGGGACACGGCTGGATCGCAAACGACAATGAGCTCTTTGCCGAAACACTGCGTGCCTGGACAGAACAGCAACCTTTACCGGACAGACTGGCCGAGATTACTCAAGGCTGACTGACCTGTCACGCACATGCATCCTGTCATCCCCGCACCGGCGGGGATGATCTTTTCGTAAATGACTTGCCGATAAGCGAGTCAGGACACGTTGAACGCCGCAATTGCCGCCATATTGACGATGTCGCTGTCCTTGGCTCCGATCGGCAAGATCTGGATCGACTTGTCGAAGCCGGTCAGAAGTGGGCCGATGACGGTGGCCCCACCCAGTTCCTGGAGCATCTTTGTGGAAATCGAAGCGGAGTGGAACGCCGGCATGACCAGGACGTTCGCCGGACCTGAAAGACGGCAGAACGGGTAAGCAGCCATCCGGTCCATGTTCAGGGCAACGTCGGCAGCCATGTCCCCGTCATATTCGAAATCCACCCGCCGGCGGTCGAGGATCTTGACCGCCTCGATGACTTTTTCAGACCGCTCCCCGCGCGGATGACCGAAGGTGGAATAGGCCAGCATTGCGATACGCGGCTCATAGCCGAGCTTGCGCGCGACATGGGCAGCTTCTTCCGCGATGTCGGCGAGTTCTTCCGAATTCGGCATATCGATCACCGCCGTGTCGGCGATCAGAACGGTTTTGCCCCGGACAAGAGCCAACGACACGCCGATGACCCGGTGCCCGGGTTTCGGATCGATGGTTGCCTTGACCGTATCGAGCGCGACCGAATAGTTCCGCGTAAGACCGGTCACCATGGCATCAGCGTCTCCGCGGGCCACCATGATGGCCCCCCAGTAATTCCGGTCGTTGTTGACCATGCGCTGGCAATCGCGCAGCAGGTAACCCTTGCGCTGAAGGCGGCCATAAAGATATTGCGCATAGTCCTCATTCCGATCCGAGAGACGGGCATTCTGGATGGAAACACCGGGGCGATCGATATCGACACCCGCCTGATCAGCCATGGAATTGATCTCGTCCTCCCGGCCGATGAGAATCGCTTCGCCAAGGCCCTGCGAAGCGAATGCGACAGCCGCACGGATGACCGGCTCTTCCTCACCTTCGGCGAAGACGACGCGCTTGGGCTGCTGGCGGACCTTGGTGAAAATCCGCTGCAACGTTCCGGCAATCGGGTCGCGCCGTGCTGAAAGCTGGTGCTTGTAGGCCTCCATGTCGACGATCGGGCGTCTGGCGACGCCTGAATCCATTGCGGCCTGTGCGACGGCTGGCGGGATGGCGTGGATCAACCGGGGATCGAACGGAACGGGGATGATATATTCCGGACCGAATTTCGGACGGTTGCCGCGATAGGCGGCAGCCACCTCGTCGGGCACTTCCTCGCGCGCAAGCTCCGCCAATGCGTGAGCGCATGCAACTTTCATCTCGTCGTTGATTGTTGTCGCGTGAACGTCGAGCGCGCCGCGGAATATATAGGGAAACCCGAGCACATTGTTGACCTGGTTCGGATAGTCGGACCGGCCGGTGGCAACAATTGCATCATCACGAACGGCCGCGGCATCCTCCGGCGTGATTTCCGGGTCCGGATTGGCCATCGCAAAGATAATCGGGTTTGGCGCCATGACGCGCAGCATGTCCGATGTCAGAGCGCCCTTGACCGAAACACCCAGGAAAACATCCGCACCCTTCATTGCATCATACAGTGACCGGTCGGACGTCTCGATCGCATGCGCCGATTTCCATTGGTTCATACCCTCGGCACGGCCCTTGTAGATAACACCCTTGGTATCGCATAGCGTGACGTTGTCATGGGGAACCCCCATTGCCTTGACAAGTTCGATACAGGCAATGCCTGCCGCCCCGGCGCCGTTGCACACGACCTTCGTTGTCTTCAGGTCTCTCCCCGTGAGGTGCAGCGCATTAAAAAGTCCCGCCGCCGCGATGATCGCCGTACCGTGCTGATCGTCGTGAAAGACCGGAATATCCATCAATTCGCGCAAACGCTGTTCGATGATGAAACAGTCGGGCGCCTTGATGTCTTCCAGATTGATGCCACCGAAAGAGGGACCGAGGTAGCGCACGGAATTGATGAACTCCTCAACGTCCTGGGTCTCGACTTCAAGATCTATTGAATCCACGTCGGCGAAACGTTTGAACAGAACCGCCTTGCCTTCCATCACGGGTTTGGAGGCGAGCGCGCCAAGATTGCCCAGACCCAGAATGGCGGAACCGTTGGAGATCACGGCAACCAGATTGCCCTTGGTGGTGTAGTCATATGCCCGGCTCGGATCATCCGCTATCGCCAAGACAGGTACCGCCACACCTGGCGAATAGGCCAGTGACAGATCGCGCTGCGTGGCCATCGGCTTGGTCGGTGTGACCTCGAGCTTGCCGGGCCGGCCCTGTTGGTGAAACTGAAGAGCTTCCTGATCCGTAAAGCTGACACTGGTTTTTGGCGAAGTCTTATCGGTGGACATGGCGCGGGTGTTTCCTCCTGGTCGCACTTCTTATCGAGGCGGGACACCGACCTTATCCCCTGGAAAATGAAGCCTCAAGCCAAGAAGGCATAACCCTTTTGTGGAATGGCGGGCGAGGTTTGGTACGTATTTGTCATGAGTGGACAGAACGCGCAGAAAACAGCCCCGGCCGATCAAAAAGTGACGCCGATGATGGCCCAGTATATCGAGATAAAGACCGCCAATCCGGACAGTCTCCTGTTCTACCGGATGGGTGATTTCTACGAGCTGTTTTTCGAAGACGCGGAAATTGCCTCACAATCGCTCGGCATCACGCTCACCAAGCGCGGCAAACACCAGGGAGACGACATCCCGATGTGCGGCGTGCCCGTGCATGCGGCCGACGACTATCTCCAGAAACTGATTGCCAAGGGACACCGGGTTTCGGTTTGCGAACAGACCGAGGATCCTGCGGAAGCAAAGAAACGCGGCTCCAAATCCGTCGTGCGCCGTGACGTGGTCCGGCTGGTGACGCCCGGAACTCTGACCGAAGAACGCCTTCTGGACGCCGGCACCAACAATTACCTGATGGCGCTGACCCGCCTCAAAGGCGGTTCGCTATCGGGTGATGCCGTCTTCGGGCTTGCCTGGATCGACATGTCCACCGGTTCGTTTCAACTGTCTGAAACCGATCAGCAAAGACTGGCCGCCGATCTGGCGCAAGTGTCACCCCGCGAACTGATCCTTGCCGACTCGCTGCTGCAGGAAAGCGACCTCCGGCTCGTCGCCGAACAATCCGGCGGCTCCCTGTCACCCGTCCCGCGCGCCTTTTTCGACAGTTCGACGGCCAGCGACCGGCTGGCCCATTATTTTGGCGTGAAAACCCTTGACGGCTTCGGCACATTCAGCCGGGCGGAACTGTCGGCAGCCGCCGGAATATTGTCCTATATCGAACGCACGCAACTGGGCGAACGCCCACCGCTCGATCCCCCAATGCGCGAGGCGGGCGCCGGACGCATGCTGATCGATCCGGCGACCCGCGCCAATCTCGAGCTGGCCCGCACGCTTTCCGGCGAAAGGCAAGGGTCACTGCTGGCCACTATCGACCGGACCGTGACCGGAGGCGGATCCCGTCTGCTGGCGAGCCGCCTCGCCGGGCCGCTGGTCAATGTCGATGCCATTCATCACCGGCACGATTCGGTTGCGTTTTTCCTCACCAATGAAATCAAGCGTGAAGGATTGCGCCAGACGTTAAAAGGCGCACCAGACATGGCTCGCGCGCTTTCCAGGATTGCCCTCAACCGCGGAGGACCACGCGATATTCTCAGTGTCGCACAGGGTCTTGCTGCCGCGCGCGCCGTACTCGACCAGACCCGGAATGGAGACATTCCGGCAGAAATTGCCGCTGCCCGTGCGAGCCTGGAACAGGCACCACATGAACTGGGCACGCAACTTGTCGCCGCGATCAAGGAAGAACCGCCTCTTCTGAAACGGGATGGTGGCTTTGTTGCAACCGGATACAATTCCGATCTCGACGAACTGCGTTCGCTGCGTGACGAAAGCCGCAAGGTGATTGCCAAACTGCAGGCGGAATACTCGGAAGAACTCGGCCTCAGGTCCCTGAAGATCAAGCACAACAACGTGCTTGGCTGGTTCATCGAGGCTCCAACCGCCCAAACGGAAAAGCTGACCGCCGATCCGGCAAGGTTCATTCACCGGCAGACAATGGCGGGTGCCATGCGGTTCACAACCACGGAACTGGCCGATCTTGAATCGAAGATTGCCAGCGCCGGCGAACGGGCACTGGCCATCGAACTGGAAATCTTCGATCAGCTTGGTCAGGCGATCATCGAGACAGGCGATGCAATCAAGGCGGCGGCCCATGGTCTGAGCATTCTGGATGTGTCCGCAGCGCTGGCAAAACTCGCGCAGGAGGAAAACTATTCCAGGCCCGTGATCGACGACAGCCGGGCTTTCGAAATCAAGGGTGGTCGTCACCCGGTCGTCGAGCTGGCGCTCAGGAAAACCGGTGGGGAGAGTTTTGTCGCGAATGATGCCAACCTCGGACCGGATGCGTCGGAGGAAATTGGCCATATCTGGCTCATCACCGGCCCCAACATGGCAGGTAAGTCGACCTTCCTGCGGCAAAACGCGCTGATTGCCGTCCTTGCCCAGATGGGGTCCTTCGTTCCCGCACTTGAAGCCCATATCGGCGTGGTGGACCGGCTATTTTCGCGTGTCGGAGCCGCCGACGATCTGGCACGTGGCCGCTCCACATTCATGGTCGAAATGGTCGAGACCGCCGCCATTCTCAATCAGGCAGGCGACCGATCACTGGTCATTCTGGATGAAATCGGCCGCGGCACGGCGACATTCGATGGTTTGTCGATCGCCTGGGCGACGATCGAACACCTGCACGAAGTCAACAAGTCCCGGGCGCTCTTTGCGACGCACTATCACGAATTGACGGCGCTTTCGGCCAAGCTCGATCGGCTTTCAAACGCCACCGTATCCGTCAAGGAATGGAACGGCGACGTCATTTTTCTTCATGAAATTGTCCCCGGGGCAGCCGACCGGTCCTATGGTATCCAGGTCGCCAAGCTCGCAGGTCTTCCTGCAATGGTCGTCGAGCGTTCGAAGCAGGTTCTCGGCCAACTCGAGGAACAGGACCGGCGCTCGCCCGCGGAAAGCCTGATCGACGAGTTACCGCTTTTTGCCAATATCACAACAAAGCCTCCCGGCGGCGCCGCCGATCCGGCAAAACCGAACCCTGTCAGCGAAGCCCTGACGGAACTTGCTCCCGACGACATGACACCAAGGGAAGCCCTTGAAGCGTTGTACCAGCTCAAGACGCTTCAGGCGGGTGGTGACGGCTGATTGCGCTTTTTACGTGACCTGACCGGAAAGTCGGATTAGGTTGACACCGCTTCCAAAGCCTCCTCTTAAAGCGGCCATTCCGATCATGTTTTCTTCTGCGCAGCTCCCGCGACAGGTGCTGTTGATAATGCTGCTGCAGTTCACCAAAAGCCTTGGTGCATCTGCGCTCATACCGCTGATGAGCTTTTTCATCGTCGAGGGGCTCGGGTCGAAGCCATGGCAGGTGGGGCTCTATACCGGGCTGGTGATGCCGCTCACCCTGGTTGCCAACCGCTGGGCTGGCGAGCAGCTGGATCACGGTTTTCTGGTAAAACGGTTGCTGCTCATCTCCATCTGCGCGTTCATTGTCCTGACAGCATTGCTGACACAGGTTTCAAGCCTCCTGATGCTGGTGCTGCTCGTCGCGCCGCTGATGGGTCTGGCGAACATGGGATCGGGCACGATTTTCACCTATGGCCGCATCTACGCCGAACGCAACGATCTGGATGTAGCGCGGATCAATTCATGGCTTCGCATGACCGTATCCCTTGCCTGGATGATCGGACCCGCGGCCTCCTTTACCCTGGTTGCCCAATACGGCTTTTCGGTCACCTTTTTCTGCGCGTTTGTCGTCGGCCTTGTGTTCCTGGTGCTTGCGTGGCTATCGATACCGGCCGATTTCAGATCGAACAGCAAGCCGAAAGTCAAAAGCAAGGACGAGCCCGTCAACTGGGGCCTTCTGATCGCCGGGCTGACATGTCTCGGCTTCGTCGTCACCAACACGCTGTTCGTTTCTGCCATGCCGCTGTTTTTCGTTCAGGAAACCGGCCTTCCCGGATCCACGCCCGGACTGTCCCTATCGGTCAAATGCCTGGTGGAGGTGTTCGTGATCTTCGGGTCCGTGCGCCTGGCCGAACGCATCGGTATCCGTCAGGTTCTTGTGCTTGCCTCGGTTCTTGCCGCGACAAGCATGCTGCTGTTCACCCAGGTCACCGAACTCTGGCATGTAATTGCCGTTTCCGTGATGGAAGGTGTCTATTACGGCCTGTTTGCAGGCGTTTCGATCAGCTTCGTGCAAAGTTTCGCGCCAGACCGCCCCGGTCGGGCAACCGCCATTTACATGAACAGCCTGTTTCTGGGTGGCATGATCGGCAGTGTTTCCATGGGCATCATTGCAAGTGCGACCGACTTCAAGACGGTGCTCTATGTCGCCGCCTGCTCCTCTGTCGTTGCACTCATCGTGCTGATGGCAACATTGCGAATTCAACCCGGTACAGCCCAGGAGACTACCTGAGGTCAGCCCGCCTTCGCCACGGCGAGTGCATTTGCCATGGCGCCGGCAAAGCTTGTCCGGTCGTCCGGATTGAGAAAATTGCCGAGATCGACCGACTCACCCCGGCTCGTCAGCGTGATTTTCACGACGCCTTCGTCTTCGACGCGCTCAATCGAAAGCCTGACCCAGAACGGGTTGAACCTGAATTCCTGGAAGCGTTTGCCCGGCCCGACCTTGCGAATGATCAGGTCGTTACGGGACACAACAACCTCTTCATAGGTTTTCGCGGACCGGTAGTTCATCCGGAACGCGAACCAGAGCAGGGCGATGTCGAGACCGAAGAATCCGAAGACCGGCCAGGCACCTATGCTCCAGAACAGGATGCCCGCGGCAAAGCTGACCGCGCCGAAACAAAGCATCAGGATCATGAAACCGTTCGGGCCCAAGGACCTGTACGGTGTCAAAACAGCCGAGAAAAAAGGACTGTCCATATCCTTCGACCGGTCACTAATCTCTGGTTTCGGATTGTTCTCACTCATGAGGTTTGATTATAGAGAGTTCATGACCCAAGCAAAGAGCTCAGCCAAAAGCAAATCACCCAGGCAGACTGCGAAACGGAAACAGGCGGGAAAAACAACGCCGTCCGTCGACAATCCCGGCAAGGTGCTGAAACGGTCCCGGTACAGCAAGGCCGAGACGTTCGCCATCTTTCAGAGATTTCACGCTGACAACCCCGAACCGGAAGGCGAACTCGACTATGTCAATGCCTTCACACTGCTGGTCGCGGTTGTCTTGTCGGCCCAGGCAACGGATGTCGGTGTCAACCGGGCAACGAAGAACCTCTTCGAGATTGCGGATACACCTGAAAAAATGCTGGCTCTTGGCGAGGACAGGGTCCGGGAAGAGATCCGGACGATCGGTCTTTACAAGAACAAGGCGAAAAACGTCGTCCTCCTGTCCGAACAACTGCTTCGCGAACACGGCGGAGAGGTTCCGGAAAATCGCGAAGCGCTCGAAGAATTGCCAGGCGTCGGTCGGAAAACCGCCAATGTTGTGCTGAATATCTATTTTGGTCATCCGACGATCGCGGTCGATACGCACCTGTTCCGCCTCGGTAACCGGATTGGAATCGCTCCTGGAAAGACCCCGCTCGACGTCGAAAAGGCCATGGAGAAGGCTGTTCCGGCGGAATATTCCCTGCATGCCCATCACTGGTTGATCCTGCATGGACGCTATATCTGCAAGGCACGCAAGCCGGAATGCAGGCGTTGCGTGATCTACGATCTCTGCAAGAGCCGGGAAAAAGAAAAATTCGACGCGATCCCCGAAATCGCTGTGCGGACCAGAGCGTTGATTGAAAAGGATAAGATCGCTTGACTGTTACCGCAGAACCGTTTCCGGAAAGCACGCGTCTGACCTTTCGCCTACCGACGCCGGATGATGCCGTCTTTTACAGAACGCTGATGAACGAGCCGGATTACCATCGCTTCATAGCCGATCGGGGCATTCGTTCGGACGAAGATGCAGTCGGCTACATCGAAGGCAAAACGCTCGTGCATTTTGCGGATCACGGGGTCGGTCTGTGGCTGGTGGAACTGAAGGAAACGGGCAGACCGATCGGCGCTTGCGGCCTTGTCGTTCGCGATGAGCTGGACCACCCCGACCTTGGCTACGCCTTTCTGCAGGACAGCCGCGGCAAGGGGTATGCGGCTGAAGCTGCCCGAGCGGTTTTGGCGTATGTTGCGCAGAACATGGATCTGCCGCGCCTGTGCGCAATCACCCACACAGAGAATGTCAGATCCGCCAGTCTTCTTTTGAAAATCGGATTTGTTTCAAAAGGTCAGATTTACCTGGCGGCGTATGACGATACGTCCGACTATTTTATCTATGATGTGAAACGGGACCTTTCGGCCGCTGAGTAATCAGAGCTTCTCGCGCACGCGCACGACGACATCGACGCGCACGACTTCCATGCCTTCAGGGGCTTCGGGAAGCTTGCCGATACCAACGCCTTCACCTGGAATATCGATCACGCGGTTCTCACCTTCGATGAAGAAGTGATGGTGATCGGAAACATTTGTGTCGAAATAGGTCTTGTTGCCGTCGATCGCGACTTCGCGCAACAAGCCTGCTTCTGTGAACTGGTGCAACGTGTTGTAGACCGTCGCCAGCGAAACCGGGACGTCGGCCCCGACCGCTTCCTCATGAAGAAGTTCCGCTGAAATGTGGCGATCACCCTTGGAATAAAGCAATTCTGCCAGGGACACACGCTGGCGCGTCGGCCGCAAGCCCGCTGTTCGCAGCATGCCGGTCACATCCTTGCCGGCCGTTTCCAATTCCCTGTGCGTCGTCATTCCAAATCTGTCCAAATCTAAGTCCTTGTTTCGGATGGCCGTTTTCACACTATCCCACCTTCGTTAAGGAACTTTTTCCGCAGGTCTTCGGCTAGTTCTGCCATTTCTTGTGCCTAAAATGCAAGTTTTTACCGCGACGTGCAAGCTGACGGCGCGAAGACAATCGGTCTGATCTTTCATTCGAATCTCGCCAAATAGCCTGTAAATCCCTGAAATTTGGCTCATGTGACATCTTTCGGTCATGGTTCCCCTGTGGTAGGAAGGCGCCGCAAACAGAACGAAAAACTAACCCGTTCCACCTAGGGATAATGGGTAGGAAGCAAGAAAACGGATCCTGAATGACCGAGCGCCGCTCCAGCTACGACTACGAAGCTCTACTCGCCTGCGGCCGCGGCGAGCTCTTTGGCCCCGGCAATGCCCAGCTGCCACTCCCGCCGATGCTGATGTTCGACCGGATAACGGAGTTGTCCGAGACGGGCGGCGAATACGACAAGGGGTATGCGCGCGCGGAATTCGACATCAAGCCGGATCTTTGGTTTTTCCCGTGTCACTTTCAGGGCAACCCGGTCATGCCGGGCTGTCTCGGTCTGGATGCGCTCTGGCAGCTGACCGGTTTTTTCCTTGGCTGGCTCGGCCTTCCGGGCAAGGGCATGGCGCTTTCAACCGGCGAGATCAAATTCAAGGGCATGGTCACACCGGACGTCAAACTCGTGGAATACGGCGTTGACTTCAAACGGATCATGAAGGGGCGCCTGGTTCTGGGTATTGCTGACGGCTGGCTGAAGGCTGACGGCGAACAGATCTACAAGGCAACGGATTTGCGTGTCGGCCTGGCGAAGAGCTGAAGCAAATTTCATCGATCAAATTCGACCGGCGTTTCTCTTTTTCATTGGGGGCGCCGGTTTGCGTATTATGTAAGGGCAAGAAGGCTTGAGCAGTGACCGGGCCATTTGCACCTTGAACAAATAGGAGACCGCAATGAGACGCGTTGTCGTCACCGGTATGGGTATCGTATCCTCCATCGGATCAAATGCACAGGAAGTGCTTGCCAACCTTCGTGAAGGCAAATCCGGTATCAGCTTTGCGCCGGACTATGCCGAACACGGCTTCCGCAGCCAGGTTCACGGCATGCCGGATATCGACATACCGTCGCTGGTCGACAAGCGCCAGCTTCGCTTCATGGGCGATGGTGCGGCCTACAATTACATTTCCATGCAACAGGCGATCGCCGACAGCGGACTGGAAGATAGCGACGTCTCCAATACGCGGACCGGCCTGATCATGGGATCTGGCGGACCTTCCACCAAGAACCTGTTTCAGGCGCACCAGATCGTTCTTGAAAAAGGGGCTCCCAAGCGCATGGGGCCGTTCATGGTCACGCGTGGCATGAGCTCGACCAATTCGGCCTGCCTGGCGACCCCATTCAAGATCAAGGGGATCAATTATTCCATCACGTCCGCATGCTCCACGTCCGCACACTGTATCGGTGCCGCAACCGAACAGATCCAGTTCGGCAAACAGGATGTGATGTTTGCAGGCGGTGGCGAGGAACTGGACTGGACCCTTTCCTGCCTGTTCGACGCCATGGGCGCGATGTCTTCCAAATACAACGACACACCACAGACCGCTTCGCGCGCCTATGATTCGACCCGTGACGGGTTTGTCATTGCCGGCGGTGGCGGCGTGGTCGTCCTGGAAGAACTGGAACGCGCCAAGGCTCGCGGCGCGAAAATCTATGCCGAGGTCACGGGCTACGCGGCCAACTCCGACGGGTATGACATGGTGGCTCCCTCCGGCGAGGGCGGAGAGCGCTGCATGCGACTTGCCATCGAAACCCTGGGAGATCGCAAGGTCGATTACATCAACACGCATGGCACTTCGACACCGGTCGGTGATATCGGTGAAATCGAAGCGATCCGCCGTGTGTTTGGCGACAATCAGCCGCCTGCGTCTTCCACAAAATCCCTGACCGGACACAGCCTTGGAGCAACCGGTGTGCAGGAGGCGATCTACTGCCTGCTCATGCTGCAAAACGATTTCATGACGGCATCAGCAAACATCAACGAACTCGATCCGGCACTCAGCAAGGACGAAATCGTCACGGAACGTGTCGACAATGCCGGATTGGATACCGTGCTCTCCAACAGCTTCGGGTTCGGAGGCACCAATGCCTCGCTCGCGCTGTCACGCTACCACGGCTGAGGAGACCGACATGTCTAATCTTATGAAGGGCAAACGCGGCCTGATCATGGGTGTTGCCAACGATCACTCCATCGCCTGGGGCATCGCGAAGACACTTGCCGATCACGGGGCGGAGCTCGCCTTCACCTATCAGGGTGAAGCCTTCGGAAAGCGCACCAAACCGCTGGCCGAATCCGTGGGATCGGATATTCTGCTCCCGTGCGACGTCGAGGATATCAATTCGGTAGATGCGGTGTTTGACGTCCTGAAGGAAACCTGGGGCAGCATCGATTTCCTGGTTCATGCCGTCGCTTTTTCCGACAAGTCGGAATTGCGCGGCAAATATGCGGACACCACCCGGGAGAACTTCTCCCGCACGATGCTGATCTCGTGCTTTTCCTTCACGGAAATTGCCAAGCGAGCGGCAGACATCATGCCGGACGGTGGCTCGATCATCACGCTGACATATGGCGGCTCCACCAGAGTGATGCCGAACTACAATGTCATGGGTGTTGCCAAGGCCGCGCTTGAATCTTCCGTACGGTATCTTGCGGTCGACTATGGCGAGCAGAATATCCGCGTCAATGCGATTTCGGCCGGTCCCGTGCGCACGCTTGCCGGGTCGGGTGTTTCTGACGCGCGTCTCATGTTCAACTTCCAGAAACGCAATTCACCACTTTGCCGGACGGTATCGCTCGACGAGATCGGTGGCACCGGGCTCTACCTTCTGTCCGATCTGTCCGGTGGCGTGACCGGCGAAGTGCACTTCGTCGACAGCGGCTACAACATCATGTCCATGCCGCGACTCGAGCAACTGAAGGCTCAGGAAACCAAGGTGGACTGAGTTCCCAAGCAAAACAAACGGTTCAAAGGCGGCTCATGGCCGCCTTTTTCGTTGATGCCGGCCTGTCTCCAAAGAGTCGCGATAACCTCGATGTCCTGCCATAACCCTCAACGGTCTTGCCCGTGCCGCGGCTCGAGGAACTGAAGGTTCAGGATCGCAACGCCAAAAGAACCTTGCTTGGCTGATCGATGGTTGGCCAATGCGAGGCGCCATCCAATTCCACTTTGGTCAACCCGGAAGTCTTCAGCCAATTCAGCGAATTTTCCGGACAATTCGCAGGGTTCAAAACATAAAGAACATTTCCCGCAGACCGAAGTCGCTCGCCGGGATGACTGGTTTGCGAGTATTGTCGCGCATCGCGCCCCAGAGACCATAATGCGCCTGGGTCCGCTCGCGAGACCCTTTCAGCATAGCCTTCAATGATACGGTTGGGCTTCGCCATCTCATGAAGGCGCTCAAGAAACGCAACGCGAAAGGAAACCGCGTCATCGTAGTCGGCTGCCGTGCCTGAGAAATAGGCGTCTTCCGCCGTCAAGTTACCCTCAAGGGATACGATAGTGTCAATTGTGCTGTCCGAGAGATGTGCCGCTTCGGCTGCAATGATCGACGCAACGGAGTGCGCGATAACGGAACGTGCACCGAACCTGCGCGCCTCGGCAGCAAGGTGTTGTGCCAGCGTCGCAATTGACGTTTCCCTCAAAGGCTCGGCACCAAAGCCTGGCAGGTCGAGCGGAAGAATCTGCGGATCCCCGGACCGACGTGCATCGACCAGCGGGGCGAACATTGAACTGTTGTCTCCGAATCCGGCGACGCAAAGAATCGGTCCCTTGATGTTCATCTGATCACGTACGGCGCGCAATACAGCGTAGCTCGACAACCGCTCCGTCTCGCACGAAACCCGCGACTTCTATTGCCGTCCAAGCAGGGTAAGGCTCGCTAACGGTTGCGGCACGCACCTCCTTGAAAAGCTCCAGATGTTCGCGCAAGCCGACATGGTAGCTCGTCATTTCAACAATGTGCTCAAATCCCAGGCCAGCCTCCTCGAGCACAAGGCGGACTTTCTCGAAAGCATGCTCGAACTGCTCGCGCGGATCACTGGACAGATGGCCATTTTCATTTGAACCGGTGAAACCAGTCATGAACACGAAACCGTCGTGCTCCAGTCCGGGAGACATGTTCCAGTCGCGCACGTAACTGTTCAAGACCGACGGAACAATGGCATCAGGCATTCTTGCCCTCCGAGATTGCGGTTGTGGTTTTTCAGGCAACTTAGGCGATAATCGGATCGCACGCCAACAATGCCGTTCACCGAAGGGGTGTCCGCCGCCGGGGCCGACACAATTGAACAGTTGGCTGCTGCTCTGGAAACGAAAAGATCAGGGGAGCACCTGCTGGCGGTCCAAGCGAGTGCTCAATCCTCCACGACTTCGTCCGGATAAACGCCGAAAAGGCGGGTCTGGTCCAGCCAGCCGTCATATTGCTCGCCATTGACGCGGCACCAGCCGCCGGCACATTCGGTGACTGAAGTGAGAACAAACGGTTCAAGTTCCGCAACGATATCCGCATCGGATTTCGAGCGCGCGCGCAACGGTGTCCTGTTGGCCTTCTCCCAGGGTGTGACCAGCGCGGTCCGGCGGCCGGACAGCAGGGAATGGAATACCCAGCCAACCTTGCCTTCCCAATCGCGGATACGCCGCCAGTTCTCGAATTCCTGGATGATTTCGACAGGAAGGCCCGACTGAACGAATGTCCAGGCGACGGCATGTTCACGGGACGGACCGACACGGACGTTGACACGATCCGATTTCAGGCTGACAAATCGCGGAACGGGAAGTCCGGAGGTCCCGGTTGTCGTACCTTGTGCGTCAGCAGGGACAGCATTCCAGCTGATTGCCAGGAAAATTGTCAGCACACACAGTAGAAGGCGAAGGCCTGGATTCGAACGGGTCATATTGTCCGGTTGTCCAATTGTTCTTGATCGTTGAGTTGCGTCAAAGCTGTACCGAAAAAACTGCGTGAAAACCACCTTGCCGAATTTGGCTCGTGGGCAATGCGCGGCGATTGAAAGCGATCTCTTGTTTCTGCCGAACCATCTGGTAAGGAAAAGGGTAAGGTCTCATGCGCTCGCGCGACGCGCAGCATCAAAGTGAATCCGTTGTGGTTAACAAATCCCCAACGAAGCGCGAAAGGCAGTAGGTATGGCGAAAAAGAAGCCTGTCGTTGTTGTGACCCGGAAGCTTCCGGAGGTGGTCGAAACCCGGATGCGTGAACTTTTTGAAACGCGTCTCAATGAAAATGACAGGCCCTTCAGCCAGGCAGAGCTGGTGGAAGCTGTCAGAACCGCCGATGTTCTCGTGCCAACGGTGACCGACCGAATCGATTCGTCGGTGCTGTCGCAGGCCGGTGAAAACCTGAAACTGATCGCTAACTTCGGCAACGGTGTCGACAACATCGACGTGGTGACAGCCAACAACCGGGGAATCAACGTCACGAATACACCGGGTGTGCTGACCGAAGACACGGCGGACATGACCATGGCGCTGATGCTGTCCGTCCCGCGTCGACTTGCCACAGGTATCAGCGCTCTGGAAAGCGGGGAGTGGGCCGGATGGTCTCCAACCTGGATGCTTGGCCACCGGATCTGGGGAAAACGGCTCGGCATCATCGGCATGGGCCGGATCGGCCAGGCAGTCGCCCGCCGTGCAAAGGCATTCGGCATGTCGATCCACTACCACAACCGCCGCCGGGTTGCCGACGAGATCGAGGAAGAGCTGGAAGCGACCTACTGGGAAAGCCTCGACCAGATGCTGGCACGCATGGACGTGGTTTCGGTTCATTGTCCACATACGCCCGCGACCTTCCACCTCCTGTCTGCCCGCCGCCTGAAGCTCCTCAAGAAGGATGCCTACGTGGTCAACACCGCCCGTGGTGAAGTCATCGACGAAAACGCGTTGATCCGGATGCTTGAGGCAGGTGACCTTGCCGGAGCCGGTCTCGACGTCTTCGAACACGAACCTGCCGTCAATCCGAAGCTTGCCAAGCTGGAAAATGTCGTGCTGCTACCGCATATGGGTTCTGCGACAATCGAAGGGCGCATAGAGATGGGCGAGAAAGTCATTATCAACATCAAGACCTTCATGGATGGCCACCGTCCGCCGGACCGCGTCCTTCCATCCATGCTTTGACGGTCTTCTTCGGAACATTCCGTGGCGAATTCGCGATCAAGCGCCCCGTTTCAGGTTCCCGACAGCCTTTTATGGCTCAATAAGAAGGAAGCGGGTGCGTCATGGCTCGAAGCGCTTCCTGATATTTTTGAGGCCGCCTGCCAGACGTTCGATCTGACGTGTATCGGCCGCCCGTATTCCGGCGGGTGTGTATCCTATGTGGTGCCGGCGCGGCGGAATGACGAAGCCGTTGTTCTGAAGCTTCAATTCCAGCACCGGGAATCCGAATGCGAAGCCGATGCCCTCAAGCATTGGGACGGCAATGGCGCTGTGAGGCTGCTGGACCACGCGCCGGACATTGGTGCGCTGTTGCTGGAGACTTGCGATCCGGGACGGTTTCTTGCCGACGATCCGGAGCCGGACAAGATCGGTGTCATGGCGGATCTGCTCCGCCGATTGCTGGTCCCTGCCGGCAAGCCCTTCCGAACTCTTGCCGGTGAAGCTGCCTTGTGGCTTGAAGCGCTTGAAGGTGACTGGGAATCGGCCGGAAAACCGTGCGATCACTACCTTGTTGACGTCGCGCGCGCAGCCTTGAAGGACCTCACAGCGGATGACAACGGAGAGGTCCTGCTCCATCAGGATCTCCACGGGCACAACGTGCTGTCTTCGTCGCGGGAGGCCTGGCTGGCAATAGATCCGAAACCCCTAGTCGGAGATCCGGCCTTTGCCCTCAGTCCGATCGTGCGGAGTTTTGAATTCGGCCATTCCAAAGAGGCCGCCATGTACCGGCTCGATCGGCTTTCGGAAGAACTGGAGTTGGATCGCGAGCGCGCCCGGCTGTGGACGATCGGACAGGCCATGGCCTGGGCATTCGACAGCAGCTACAGCGAACGGCATTTCGAAATGGTCCGGTGGTTGATGGCTGACTAGCAGCTATCGATTATATTTTTGCCAAATCGCGCTTTCACCCATGCCCTCGACAAAAGCCTTGTGTGCCGCATATTCATCATCGGTCAATCGCGAGGCGAGTGGAACAGGGCGTGGCTTTGCGTTGAATTTGCCGAGTTCTCCGGAAACAGTGGCGCCATTTGAGGAAACAGCCTGCTCTTCTTCCGGCATCAGACCAAGCGCGGTCTGACGACCACCGATGAGTTCCAGATAGACTTCCGCGAGGATTTCAGCGTCGAGCAGGGCGCCGTGCTTGACGCGCCTGGAATTGTCGATGCCATAGCGGGAGCACAGGGCATCGAGGGAGTTCGGGCCGGTCGGGTGTTTTCGACGGGCAATTTCCAGCGTGTCGAGCACCTGGGTGTTCGGAATGGTGCGTCGACCTGCTTTCTTCAGTTCTTCGTTGATAAAGCCCATATCGAACGCAGCGTTGTGAATGACGAGCGTCGCATCACCCACGAATTCCAGAAACTCGTCGGCAACATGCGCGAACAAAGGCTTGTCTGACAGAAACTCCTCAGAAAGACCATGCACGCGGAAGGCTTCTGCCGGCATGTCGCGCTGGGGATTGATATAGACGTGATAGGAGTTGCCGGTCGGAATGTGATTGAGAAGCTCCACACCGCCAATCTCCACCAACCGGTCACCACCTCGGGGATTAAGTCCTGTCGTTTCCGTGTCGAAGGAGATCTCGCGCATTGTTTGCCTTTTCACTTTGACCCTAGTGTGCAGCGTGGCCAGCCCGACGCAAGAGCGACAGTTGGTTTTCCCCGGTGTTCGGGAAAATTTCAGGCTACGACGCCCAACTCCTGCAGAATTTCGTCAACCCGTTGCCCGGCAATCGCCAATCCCTGACCCGTATCGATCAGAAAGTCGGCGCGATCGCGCTTTTCGGCATCGGGCACCTGTGTCCCCAGGATCGCCTGAAAGCGCTCCTCGGTCATGCCGTCCCGGGCAAGAACACGATCGCGCTGGATATCCGCATCGGCGGATACCACGACAACGACATCGACCCTTGTCTCAGCCCCGGTCTCAAACAGAAGGGGAATGTCCATCAGAACAGCGGAATGGCCGTCCATCCTGGCGAGGTCAAGAAACACCTGTTCTTCTTCGTGCACCAGGGGGTGGACAATGTCTTCGAGACGTTTCATGGCTTCAGGATTGCCGAGGACCTGTTTCGACAGCAACGCCCGATCAACCTTGCCATCAACGATGGTGCCGGGAAATGCATCGCCAATCAGAGGCACGCCACGGCCTTCGTAAAGCGCATGAACGCAGGCGTCGGCATCATGAACCGGGACACCGCGTTCAGCGAACATCTTCGCGGTTGTCGATTTACCCATGCCGATGGACCCTGTCAGACCAATCCGGATCATACGTTCACCCCAAGATCCTTCAATACCAATGCGCGCAAGTCATCTGTGACTTCCGGCCTGACGCCAAACCAGCGCTCGAATCCGGGAACCGCCTGATGGAGAAGCATACCAATTCCATCAACCGTCGGATTTCCCTGCACCGCTGCCTGTTTGAGCAACTCCGTTTCGAGAGGAGAATAGACGATGTCGTTGACGAGCGCATGGCGCGGCAAATTCGAAAGATCTATTTCCAACGGCTGTTTTCCCGTCATGCCAAGCGATGTCGTGTTCACCAAAAGGTCCACTTTTCCAAGCAGGGTCCCCAGGCTTTCCCAACCGTGAGCAAACGTTTTGGAACCAAATTCATCGCAGATTTTTCGCGCTTTTTCTTCGGTTCGGTTGACAACATGCACAGCTGTGAAGTCTCGGGACAGGAGCGCCCAGACGATCGCACGTGCTGCGCCACCGGCCCCCAGAACCAAAGCGGTTCCCTGCGAGCGATTCCAGCCCGGCGCCAATTGATCGAGATTGCCCAAAAATCCCATACCGTCGGTATTGGCACCACAAAGCCGGCCGGTTTCGTCCAGCCAAAGGGTGTTCGCAGCACCCATGGTCCGCGCCGTTTCATCCAGCCAATCGCAGGCGCTTGCAGCTATTTCCTTGTTCGGCACCGTGACATTGGCACCCACCAGGCCGGCGCTCCGCAGATTTCGATAAAAGTCACTTGCAGCTTCCGGGGCGACATCGATGCGACCGTATTCTCCGAGAATTCCGTGTTGCTCCAACCAGTATCCGTGAATGAGCGGCGACCTGGAGTGGGCAACCGGGTGGCCCGTAACTACAGCTTTTTTCACAACCGCGCTCATGTCTCGATAACCTTGAGCGTGCGGAGTTCCGCCAGCAAAGGAAGCATTGGCAGGCCCAGAATGGTGAAATAGTCACCTTCGATCTTTTCAAACAGCTGAACGCCCAGGCCTTCCAGCTGATAAGCGCCGACGCTTGAAAGCACGTCATCACCGGCCGCGGCAAGATAGTGCCCTATGAATTCGGGTGTCAGGTCACGCATGGTCAAGCGGGCGGTTGAAACCTGGCGCCAGACCGCTTCACCCTTTTGCGAAATCACGACTGCGGAGTGCAATTCATGGGTCTTGCCGGAAAATGCGAGCAACTGCCGTCGGGCTGCTTCCATATCGTCGGGTTTGGTCCTGCGTTCGCCCTCGAAAGCCAGGATCTGATCCGCTCCGACGACGAGATCAGCCTGCCTGCGTCCGCTGACATCATTTGCCTTGGCTTCCGCCAGAACGCTGGCAAGATCTTCGGGTGGGAAGCCCGCCTCGAGAAGCGGCGCCTCTACCGCCCGTTCATCGACGACAGCCGGGTCGATCTCGATCACAAGACCTGCATTTTCCATCAGTTCAGCGCGGATTTTGCTGCCGCTCGCCAGAACGAGTGCCATTTTCCCTCTCAGATGTCTGTTCGGTCGACCCGGTCTAGATCGAATCTCCGGTTTCTGCCTTGAAGCCCTTGAATTTCGTCAGAATTTCAGCAGCCGTTTCTTCCACCGAACGGCGCGTCACGTCAATCAGCGGCCAGCCGTTTTCCGAACAGAGCCGCCGGGTCATGTTGATTTCCTGCGAAATTTCCTTCCGGTCGACATAGGTGTCGTTGTAACCCTCTGAATTCAAAGACAGAACCCTGTTACGCCTGATCTGCTGGATACGCTCAACGGATGCGATCAGGCCGACAATCATCGGTCCTTTCAGTGCCTTCACATGATCCGGAAGGGGAATACCGGGAACCAGCGGAACATTTGCTGCCTTGATGCCACGATTGGCCAGATAGATGCAGGTCGGTGTCTTGGATGTTCTGGAAATGCCGATCAGGACAATATCGGCTGATTCCAGATCGTCCCAGACCTGACCGTCATCATGCAGCATCGTGTAGTTGAGGGCCTCCATTCGCCGAAAATATTCGGCGTCGAGTTCATGTTGCCCGCCGACACGATGGGTTTGCGTCACGTTGAGGTAGGATTGGAACACGGCGAAGACCGGATCCAGGATATTGACGAAGGGAATACCAAGTTCCCGGCATTTCCTTTCCAACCGACTGGCGATTTCGTCATCCACGAGCGTGTAAAGGACGATACCAGGCGCGTTTTCAATTTCCGAAATGACCCGGTCCAGCTGTTTCGACGAGCGGACGAGCGGATAAACATGCTCTATTTCCTGCACGTTTTCATATTGAACCGTCGCGGCACGGGCGACCGTCATCAGGGTTTCACCGGTCGAGTCGGACACGAGATGCAGATGAAAATAGTGTCTCGACTTGTTCACGGTGTCATCCCCAGGGCTGTTGAAGAATTGGGAGTTAAGTCCCAGATTGAGTGCGTAGCACGAAGTTTATGCCCGCTCAGCAATATTTGTTAACAATCCTTTAACGCGCGGAAACTGACTCCGAAACGATTGTGCGTCGATGTGGATTCACAATCAGGCTGTGACATATCGACAGATTTTCCACCTGCTCGCAATTCCTTAACGAAAGATAAACACGCTTCCAAGTAGCTGGATTCAATTCATAAATCAGTTTATCGACTCTTGGGGAAGGATTCTTTCGCTGTCTGTGTGTGATTTATCCTGCCAGGAATTTTGCGCAAACGCATTGTGGATAGAAAATGATCCCTGTAATCCACGCGCAATAAATAAAAACAGATTCAAAATAAGAATCTTGTTTGGTTTGAAATGTGGGAAAGGCGCTACCTCATGAAATCCCAAGATAGAGCCGTTATGCGGGTTCTCTCAGGAGAAAAGATCTGGCCGCCTCCCATCTGGATGATGCGTCAGGCCGGACGGTATCTTCCCGAATACCGGGAAGTCCGGAAGAACGCTTCCAACTTCCTGGACTTCTGTTACTCCCCCGATCTTGCAACTGAAGTCACACTGCAGCCGATCCGCCGGTATGGTTTTGATGCGAGTATTCTGTTTTCGGATATCTTCGTCGTCCCCGATGCAATCGGATACCCTGTCCGTTTTGAAGAAGGACGTGGTCCGGTTCTGGAACCACTGTCTTCAGACCTTCTTGATCGTCTGGAACAGGACAGGGCCGAGGATCATCTGAAACCGGTCATGGAGACAGTTTCGCGTCTCCGGGGGGAACTCCCTGACGAAACAACACTGCTTGGCTTCTGTGGAGCTCCCTGGACGGTTGCCTGCTATTCCGTTGCCGGACACACGACGCAGGATCAGGTTGCCGCGCGTGTCGGGGCCTATCGTGATCCGGACCTCATGCAGCGGTTTGTCGATCAGCTTGTCACCGCGTCCATCAGATACCTGATCCGCCAGCTGGATGCCGGCGCCGATGCGGTGCAGATATTCGACACCTGGGCCGGAGTTCTGGATGATGCCGGGTTCCGTCGCTGGTCGATCGAACCAACCAAAAAGATCGTTGATGGCGTGCGGGCCATCCGGCCGGACGCGAAGATCATCGGTTTTCCAAAGGCGTCTTCAGCAAGAATAAAGACCTTCATCGAGGGAACTGGTGTTGATGCCGTCGGTTTCGACTGGACTGCTCCTGATCATCTTGCGCTCGACATCCAGAAAAAAGTTCCGATCCAGGGGAATCTCGACCCGATGCGGCTGGTTGCTGGTGGCAAGGCTCTTGAAGATGGAGTTGCCCACATTCTGGAAACATTTGACAAGGGACCCCTGATCTTCAATCTCGGGCACGGGGTTACACCGGATGCGGATCCCGACAATGTCAAACGTATGGTCGAACAGGTCCGGAGAGGCTGAATAATGGATCTGTTCCTTTGGGTAAAATCGCTGCATGTGATTTCGATAATCGCCTGGATGGCGGGCATGCTTTATCTGCCGCGACTGTTCGTCTACCACGCCGAGGCCGAGGTCGGCTCCGAGAAGTCGGAAACGTTCAAGGTGATGGAACGCAGGCTGCTGAAAGCGATCATCAATCCGGCAATGGTTGCGTCCTGGATTTTCGGGCTGTGGGCAGCTTACGAGCTGTCTGCGTGGCAAGACGGATGGTTCCATGCAAAACTGACGCTGGTGCTCATCATGTCTGGTGTTCATGGTTATCTCAGCAAATGCGTGAAAAACTTTGCGGCGGACCAAAACACCAAACCGGCAAGGTTTTACAGGATCCTGAATGAAGTCCCGACCGTGCTGATGATCTGCATTGTCATACTGGTGATCGTCAAACCTTTCTGACTGATTTGAAAACAGGCGATGTCGTGGGGATTGTGGTTTCGCGGCTGTCTTCAACTCGCCGATTTGCAAGCAATTGCGAGCCCGGGAAACCAGCAGATTTGTGGGCTTGCGATTCACTTTAAAACAAAGTATCTTCGCGCCACTTCAAATCGGTGCAGTGTTGGTTTCAATTCGATACGTTTCACCGAACAATCTGGACACGTCTAAAAGTCTCTCAGATATCTTCTGGCCGACCCATCACCCCCGGCACGGAACGACCCTCCCAATTTCATCCCTAAAAAAAGACAGACCCAAACTCGATGCGGGAAATGAAACTCAAAGACCTAAAAGCAAAAACACCGACCGAGCTATTGCAAGCTGCCGAGGAGCTCGAAGTCGAAAACGCGAGCACCATGCGCAAGCAGGAGCTGATGTTCGCTATTCTGAAAAACCTGGCTGCGCAGGATGTCGAAATTATCGGCGAAGGCGTTGTGGAGGTCCTGCAGGACGGTTTTGGCTTCCTGAGATCTCCGGACGCCAACTATCTGCCTGGACCGGATGACATTTATGTCTCTCCCTCGCAGATCAGGCGTTTTTCGTTGCGGACAGGCGATACGGTCGAAGGACAGATTCGCAGCCCGAAGGAAGGAGAGCGGTATTTCGCCCTTCTGAAGGTCAATACGATCAACTTCGAAGATCCCGAAAAAGCCCGTCACAAGGTTCACTTCGATAACCTTACGCCGCTCTATCCGGACGAACGATTCCGGATGGAGATTGAAGATCCCACCATCAAGGATCTGTCATCGCGGGTAATCGATCTGGTCGCACCGCTCGGCAAAGGCCAACGTGCCCTGATCACGGCGCCTCCACGGACGGGTAAAACTGTATTTCTGCAGAATATTGCCAAATCCATTACCAACAATCATCCGGAGTGCTACCTGATCGTTCTTCTGATCGATGAGCGGCCGGAAGAAGTCACCGATATGCAGCGTACGGTGAACGGAGAGGTTGTTTCCTCAACCTTCGACGAACCGGCGTCACGTCACGTGCAGGTCGCCGAAATGGTGATTGAAAAGGCCAAACGTCTGACCGAACACGGTCGGGACGTTGTCATCCTGCTTGATTCCATCACGCGTCTCGGACGCGCCTACAACACTGTTGTTCCATCGTCTGGCAAGGTTCTGACCGGTGGTGTCGATGCAAATGCGCTGCAGCGTCCAAAACGGTTCTTCGGTGCGGCCCGAAATATCGAAGAGGGTGGGTCGCTGACGATCATCGCGACGGCCCTGATCGATACAGGCAGCCGCATGGATGAAGTCATCTTCGAAGAATTCAAGGGAACCGGTAACTCTGAAATTATCCTTGACCGCAAGATTTCCGACAAACGCGTCTATCCGTCGATCGATATTCAACGTTCCGGAACTCGTAAGGAAGAACTTCTCGTTCCCCATGAGCGTCTCAAGAAGACATTCGTGTTGCGTCGTATTCTCAACCCGATGGGTACCGTCGATGCGGTCGAGTTCCTTCTCGACAAGCTGAAACAGACCAAGTCCAACGATGAGTTCTTCGACAGCATGAATACCTGATACTTTTTGGAAGAAACATTTTGGCAAGGCGCGAACCGGCAGGTTTGCGCCTTTACCTTTGGTAGTCCTGTTTCACGTGAATCCGTCTGAACCTGTTGAATCGGAACCGTTCTGATGACCCGAAACATTTTCCTTGAGACCGATCGTCTGTTGCTTCGTGCTTGGGAGGAAACGGACATTGAACCATTCGCGGAGATTTGTGCGGATCCGGAGGTAATGCGGTATTTTCCCGATGTCATGACCCGAGAAAAATCGGAATTTCTGGTTTCCAGGTGTGTTGATAAACAAGACAGGGACGGTTTCTGTATGGCTCCCGTCGAGATCAAGGAGTCGGGAGAATTTCTCGGATTCGTTGGATTGAACCGACCGAGTTATGCCGCACCGTTGCCTTTTGAACCCTGTGTCGAGATTGGCTGGCGGCTTAAACAATCCTGTTGGGGCAAAGGATATGCAAGCGAGGCAGCGAACGCCTGGCTTCGATTCGGTTTTGAAACCATCGGGCTCGATGAGATCGTTGCATTTACAATTCCTGCCAATAACCCCTCCAGGCGGGTCATGGACCGAATAGGCATGCGCAGGGACCCGGATGGAGACTTTCTACATCCGTCTTTACCTGCGGATCATCCAGTGGCCCCGCATGTCTTGTACAGGTTGTCAAAACACGACTGGATTTCGCAGCAGGGTGAATAAGGCTCGTCGCTCCGATTCACGTGAAACACGATACGGTCACAAGACAGTATCTCCGGTTGACGTGCATCGTCCCCATCAATATCGATTCGCGTCCGAACCAACAGGATGACAGATCGGGAAGTGTTTCCCATCTCTCAAGACGCTTTCTGTCATTCTATGAAGGATCCAGTTGTTCAAGACTATCGGGTCGCTCGTTTCAGTCCAATCGAACTTGATTGATTCACGTGAAACACTCGCCAAGGCGTTTCACATTCGTCTTTCACCTCAGCATCCGCATTTGATTCGTCTGCGGAACATTGATCAGAGGGTGGTACCGCGGACCGGCCAATCGGTTCGAGGGAAGAACCGCCTCGCCGTTTGAGAGAACCTTTCAGTTTTCGCACCTGTTTGCTAAAGAGGCGAACTCACACATTGCAGTTGGGAGTATTTGTACTTTCCCAAAAACTCTCCCGGAAAGAAAACCATGGCAGAAACGATCTTTGCACTTTCAAGCGGCGCGGTGCCTTCGGGAGTGGCTGTCATTCGTGTTTCGGGTCGTGAAACCAAAATGGTTCTGGAAAAGATCTGCGGAAGGGTTCCGGACGCCCGGAAGGCATCGGTTACCAGGCTGAAAGATCCGGCAACCGGAGAGGTGCTCGACGAAGCACTGGTGTTGTTTTTCGAGGGTCCGAGGAGCTTTACCGGCGAAGACGTTGCTGAACTTCACTGCCATGGCGGCAGAGCGGTCGTCGGCAAGGTGCTCAGTGAGTTGGGGAAGTTTGAAAACTGCCGGCCTGCGGAAGCAGGCGAATTCACGCGACGGGCTTTTTATCATGGTCGGATGGACCTGACGGAAGTTGAAGGCCTTGCAGACCTGATTGCGGCGGAAACGGAAAGCCAGAGGAAACAGGCTGTCCGGCAGATGGGCGGTGCGCTCGGTGAGCTTTATGAAGGCTGGCGCTCAAGGCTGATCCATATGCGTGCGATGATCGAGGCCGATTTTGACTTTGCCGATGAAGAGGATGTGCCCGGCAGCGTCGCAGATGAGGTCTGGTCGGAAGCCGCGGCCCTCCATGGCGAGATTGCAATCCATCTGGACAAGTCGAAAAGCGGAGAACGCCTGCGTTCCGGTTTGCAAGTCGTTCTCATGGGTGCGCCGAATGCCGGCAAATCCAGTTTGCTGAATGCTATTGCCGGTCGGGATGTCGCCATTGTCACAGAAGAAGCGGGGACGACGCGTGACGTCATCGAGGTTCATCTCGATCTCGGAGGATATCCGCTTACGCTGGTCGATACCGCCGGACTTCGGGACGCAGGGGGAATTGTTGAAAGGGAGGGGATCCGCAGGGCACAGGCCAGGGGACAGGAAGCTGATCTGATCCTTTGGGCGATGGAACTGGATGGTGTGCCTTATGATGATCCTGTCAGCGGTCTTCCGGAAGAGTTAAGGGAAAAGATCCCACTCTGGATCGTTCGAACGAAAAGCGATCTTGTGACTCTTCCGGAACAAGACTCTTCCGGAACAATCAAGGAAATCTCCTGTTCGGACAGAAATGAAGAAGGCGTCAAGATGCTAATCAGCGCCCTGACACGTTTTGCCGAAGAAACGATTTCCCTCGGTGAAGCACCACTTGCAACGCGTGAACGGCACCGGCATTACCTGTCAAATTGCCTGACGGGTTTGAAAACGGCGGTGCATGCCAACCATCTGCCGACAGAATTGCGAGCTGAAGACCTGCGGCGCGCTGCTGATGCACTCGGTCGGATTACTGGACGAATTGACGTGGACGATCTCCTGGATGTCATCTTCCGGGACTTTTGTATTGGCAAATGAAGTTTCACGTGAATCAAGTCTACCCAAGGATCGATTCTGTACCGGAACATGTTTCACGTGAATCATCAGCCTTAAGATCCGCTATCCAGGAGTTGACGAAATTTCCAGGATTCGTCCAATCGAATTCCGCTTTGACCCAGATGGCGTCTCGCATTATAACGGCGCACAGGAACTGCCGGTTTAGACCGCATATGATAGTCCGGCATGATGCCGGCGACCGATCCCTGAAAATGATCTGGATATTACCGGGTGCTTGTCTGAAGTGCCTGTGTGGACGGTGAGACCATGAGTGACCAGAAACTGAAATTCGACGTTGTGGTGATTGGCGGCGGTCATGCGGGCTGTGAAGCAGCGGGAGCGTCCGCGCGTGCTGGTGCATCGACCGCACTCGTTACTCACAAGTTCGAAACGATTGGAGTGATGTCCTGCAACCCGGCGATTGGCGGCCTTGGCAAGGGGCATCTGGTTCGCGAGATAGATGCACTTGATGGTCTGATGGGCCGGGTCGCGGATCAGGGCGGCATTCAGTTCCGCATGCTCAACCGGCGCAAAGGTCCGGCCGTCCGGGGTCCGCGTGCGCAGGCAGACCGTAGACTTTACCGTGAAGCCATGCAGCGCGAGATTGCCGGCATCGAAAGTCTGACGGTTGTCGAAGGCGAAGCCCACAAGATCCGCTTTGCAGGTGACGGACCAAGCTCTGCTGTTTCAGGGATTGATCTTGCCGACGGTCGCATTGTGTCCTGCAAGGCAATCGTATTGACCAGCGGTACCTTCCTGCGCGGGCTAATTCATATTGGTGACAGGAAGATACCGGCAGGCCGTTCAGGTGAGGCGCCCGCTCTGGGGCTGTCGGCCTCCCTTGAAGAGATCGGCTTTGAACTCGGGCGTCTCAAGACAGGCACACCGGCGCGACTTGATGGTCGAACAATCCACTGGGATCGCCTGGAGGAGCAGCCTGGCGATGACGATCCGGTTCCGTTTTCAACATTGACCTACAGGATCGAAACCCCACAGATTCCGTGCCATATCACCCGAACCACTCCTGAGACCCATAAGATCATTCAGGACAATCTTTCCCGTTCCGCCATGTATTCAGGGGAGATAAAAGGACGGGGGCCGCGATACTGTCCTTCGATCGAGGACAAGATCGTTCGGTTCGGCGAAAGAGACGGGCATCAGATCTTCCTTGAACCGGAAGGACTTGATGATCACACCGTTTATCCCAACGGCATATCGACTTCGCTTCCGGAAGACGCGCAACTCGCATTTTTGAAAACCATTCCAGGTCTCGAGGACGTGACGGTTATTCAGCCTGGTTACGCGATCGAGTACGATCATGTGGATCCGCGTGAGCTTCGTCCGACACTGGAGGCGAAACGCTGCCCGGGGCTTTATCTCGCAGGTCAGATCAATGGAACGACAGGGTATGAAGAAGCAGGGGCGCAGGGGCTTGTTGCCGGTGTCAATGCCGCGTTTCAGACAGCAGGCAAGGAACCCTTTGTCGTAGACCGGTCGCAGGGATACATCGGTGTGATGATCGACGACCTCGTGACGAGGGGTATTACCGAACCGTACCGCATGTTCACGTCAAGAGCGGAATACCGTTTGTCGCTGCGGGCCGACAATGCGGATCAGCGATTGACTCCGCTCGGAGTGGAAAGGGGTTTTGTGTCCGATACCAGACGTCTGGCATTTGACACCAAGATGGCGAAGATCGAGCAAGCCCGCGACCTTCTTGAAACCCTTTCGGTGACGCCTTCGGAAGCACGGAAAAAGGGATTGCCTGTGAACCAGGACGGAATTCGCCGGTCTGCGTTCGATCTGCTGTCCTACCCGAATGTGACCTATGAGATGCTCACAACGATCTGGCCGGAGCTTGGTGCGGTCGACCGGGGAATAGCGGAGCAAGTTGCGACTGATGCCCTCTACGCCGTATACCTCGACAGACAGATGGCGGATATCGAAGCATTGAAGCGCGACGAAGCCTTGCGAATCCCCGATGATTTCGACTACGAAGCGATTGTCGGATTGTCCAACGAGGTGAAACAGAAGCTGATCGATGTTGGACCAGCAACGCTTGGGCAAGCGTCACGAATGGACGGCATTACGCCTGCTGCACTGACATTGATCCTGTCCCATCTCAAGCGCAGTTCCCGCAAGGGAGCCGCCTGATGGCGCGGCCGGTGGTGTTGAACGACACTGGACAGATTGTGCATAAGTATGGGGATGTTTCACGTGAAACTTTGGAAAGGCTCCAGATCTATGTGGACCTTGTACTGAAGTGGCAGCCCGCGCAAAACCTTATCGCACCGTCCACTATTGCGGATATCTGGACACGGCATGTTGCCGATAGTCTGCAGACCCAGTGGCTCGATCCTGCAGCCCGTGTATGGGTGGATATCGGCAGCGGAGGAGGTTTTCCGGGTATTGTCACCGCGATCCTGCTGGCAGACGAACCGGACGCGCATGTGCATCTGATCGAAAGCAATCAGCGCAAGGCTGCGTTTCTGCGCACTGCACTCCGGGAAACGGGCTCGACCGGTACTGTCCATCCGGGACGTATCGAATCGGTGGCGAAAGACTGGAGACATGGCCCGGTCGATGCCATTTCGGCTCGTGCCCTGGCCTCTCTCGACCTGCTTTTTAGCCTGTCAGAACCGTTTACAGCGGCGGGAGCGGGTGCTGTTTTCCACAAAGGTCAGGATTTTCAGAGAGAAGTTAACGAAGCCTCTGACGCTTGGAACTTCGATCTGGTAGAAAAGGTAAGTCTTGTAGATCCTGTGAGCCGGATGCTTGTTTTCTCAAATATATCAGCCCGGACGGACTAACCAGGAAAGTGTCGTGGCAATGAGCATGCTTCCCGAAACACCTCGCGTCCTCGCGCTCGCGAACCAGAAAGGCGGGGTGGGAAAGACCACGACCGCCATCAACCTCGGCACAGCGCTGGCGGCAATCGGGGAAAAGGTGCTGGTCATCGATCTCGATCCCCAGGGCAATGCGTCCACCGGTCTGGGCATTGAACATCGCGACCGGGGGTTGTCTACCTATGAAGTCCTGAGTGGAGACTGCTCGCTGGCCGAGGCTGTGCGGGAAACAGCGGTGCAACGGCTTTGGGTGGCTCCGTCGACGATGGACCTGCTTGGCCTTGAGCTTGAGATTGCATCGACGAGTGACCGCGCTTTCCGCCTTCGCAACGCGATCGAGAATCTGACGCGCTCACGTCTGTTCCAGGAAGTCGGCTTCACCTATGTCCTGGTCGATTGTCCGCCATCGCTTAACCTTCTGACAATCAATGCACTTTCGGCATCGCATTCTATTCTTGTGCCACTCCAGTGTGAGTTCTTTGCGCTTGAGGGCCTTAGCCAGTTGCTCAGCACGGTTGAACAGGTCAGGGACGCATTGAATTCAGAACTCAGTATTCATGGCATCGTGCTCACCATGTATGACAGCCGCAACAATCTTTCCAGCCAGGTTGTTGCCGATGTTCGCGAGACGATGGGCGATGCGGTTTACGAGACAATCATTCCGCGAAACGTTCGTGTTTCGGAAGCACCATCTTATGGCAAACCGGCGTTGCTTTATGATCTGAAATGCGCCGGGAGCCAAGCCTATCTTCGGCTGGCGTCCGAAATCATTCAACGGGAACGTGAATTGCGCCGCGTGGCTGCCTGACTGTCGCCGTGATGCGTTTCCGGATTGAATTCAGGTTTGTGACGGCGTGAAAGGCCTTGCTGTCACAAGCTAATCTTTTGAAATATAAGAAGAAAATGGTGCGTTATGGCTGACAAGGACGTCAAGAACAAACGTTTGGGTAGAGGTCTGGCTGCTCTGATCGGAGATTCGGCTCCTGAAGCTGTGGCAACCCCGGAGAAAGTCGTTCGGGACAGCCGCAGGGTTCCTATCGAACACCTTGAGCCGAATCCTCGCAATCCACGCAAGACCTTTACGGAGAAGGATCTTGGCGACCTCGCGGAATCGTTGAAAGCGAAGGGAATCGTTCAACCGATCCTGGTGCGCCCGGCAGCAGGAAAAACCAACCGCTTCGAGATAATTGCCGGCGAGCGGCGCTGGAGGGCCGCGCAGCGGGCGGGGCTGCATGAAGCCCCGATTATCATTCGCGACGTTACCGATCAGGAAGCGCTCGAACTTGCGATTATCGAGAACGTGCAGCGTGCTGACCTCAATCCGATCGAAGAAGCAATGGGTTACGATCAGCTGACCGCGGAGTTCAAGTATAGCCAGGGCGAACTGGCGAAGGTTATCGGCAAGAGCCGCAGCCATGTCGCCAACACGATGCGGCTTCTGAAACTTCCGAATTCTGTCAAGGATTACCTCGCCGAAGGCCTGCTGACGGCTGGCCATGCGCGTGCGCTGATTACCGTTGATGATCCGGCCGCGCTCGCTGAACTGATTGTTGAGAAGGGCCTGACTGTTCGGGATGCTGAAAAGATTTCACAGGACCCGGCAGCCCTTGCGAAGCTGAAGGGTGAAAAAGTCCAAAGCGAAAAGCCCCAGAAGGATGCGGACACCAAGGCGCTGGAAAAACGCTTGACCGACACCTTGGGCCTGAAGGTGGTTGTTGGACACAAACCCGGAAAAGAATCCGGAGATCTCAAAATCAAGTACACCTCATTGGAGCAGCTTGACGAGATCTGCAGGAAACTTGGTGTCGAAACACGCTAAGTGTCTGAAAAGATAGATATTTCTATCAAACTGACTTTGCGTTTGTGCCCTTTTGCCTGGTTGCGTGCGACTTGACTGAAGAGGATGCGCGATTTTGGAATCGGTCATGGATCCGCATTTCAACGCCGTTGGGCGCGCGCCCTTGCGACTCTTCCCAGTGTCAGTAGTGCCTCGGAGAGAACCGGTACACCGAGCGGATCATTGAGGCGAGAAATCTTCGTGGCTTCCGCGAGGATTTCCATTGCCCGTTCCAGATCGGCGAGCGACCAGATACGAAGCTGTTGCGCGAGTTTGGGCTTGCGGCTGAAGAAAACAGGGGGACGCTGTCCGTCGATAACCGCTTGTGCGTTCTTTCCCTTGTCGACATCGATCCGCATTCGGTGCAGATGCTGAAAATGCTTCAGGGCCTGGTTGGCGATGACGGACGCTTTTGATCCGGCTTCGGAAAGCCGTTCAAGTCCATGGTCGAGGAGTGCAATGTCTCCTGAGGCTGCGGCATCAATAAGTTCTGACATCTCGAAGGATGATGCATCGCCGATGATCGCTTCGATATCTTCGCTGTCTATCCGGCCCTTGCCGAGCGCATAAAGGCAGAGCTTCTTGAGCTCTCCACGGCTGGCCATCCGGTCTCCACCAAGAAGGCTGTGCAGGGCACCACGGGCCTCACGGGTGATGGACAGACCGGCTTCCCTGGTTTCCTCGTCGATCAGCTGGTCGATGCCGCGATCATTGTCCGCATAACAGGGCAGTGCGACGGCGCGCCTGTGTGTCTCGATCAGCTTTCTGAGACCGACACCTTTCTTGATGTCTCCGCCTTCCAGCACGACAAATGTCTGCCAGTCGTCCAGCTTCAGGACAGGATCAAGCGCAGGGCTGAGATTCTTGCCGCCGGCATCCTTGACCCAGACAATCCGGCGCCCACCGAAGAGTGGAATGGTCAGAACCTCGTCAATCAATCGATTCGGATCCGAAGCGAGTTCCGAAGCATCGATCTTGATCAGATTGAAGGGGTCGCTGTCGCCTTCCGTGGCCTTGGCCACGAGCCGTGTCGCCCGTTCCGATACAAGGCCAGTGTCAGGTCCGAATATCAGAACCACAGCACCGCTGTCGGGGGGATTGGCGATGAACCGGTCAATTTCTGCGGCCTTCAGGGCGGTCACAATCCGTTACCTCCCGCCGGGCTCTCAGGATCGACTGGCAAAATAGCCCGCAAGACGGGTTGCGATATCGTCGGCAACTGCCTTCGCAATCCGCTCCTGTGCGTCCCGGAGCGCGCGCTGGTTGGCAAAGCGCTGGCTGGAGAAGTCATAGGATGCCGATCTGAATGTCCGGCCGGTTGTCAGGGTTTCGTCCGTCTCGATATCACTCAGGACATAAGTCGAGTTCATGGTGATCGTGAAGGCGGACGGAACGTCAGAGAACTGTTCCACGCCAACCGCCGCATTGTTCACATCGACCAGGATCTCAAGCCGGAACTTCTTTGCCACGGACCTTGCGCCGCGCTCCAGCCGGAAGGTAAGCTCGTTGTTGAGGACCCTTGCCGACTCCTCATTGGCGAACCGGGCCGAGATCGACTCAAGTTCGATTGCCGCAAGATCTGCGGCGACCGGGGAAGATTGCGCTCCGAAATCACCGGTCGTGCTGGTGCCGTAAAGCGGGCGAATCTGGCACCCGCTCAAGATGACGGCCGCCAGGAAGGCGGAGCAGAGGGCGGCACGCCGCAAGTTGTTTTCGCTTTTCAAGATGTTGCTAAACAACGACATTCACAATCCTCTGCGGCACGACGATGAGTTTCCTGGGCGCGTTGCCCTGCAGCGCCTTTCGAACGAAATCCAGAGCCAAGGTAGCTGCTTCGACCTCTTCTTTGGAAGCTTCTTTTGCAATTTCCAGTTCACCGCGGCGCTTGCCGTTGATCTGGATTGGGTAAGTGACCGAATCCTCGGCCAGCAGGGCCGGGTCGGCGACCGGCCACTTGGCCTCGGAAATCAGATTGCCGTGACCAAGAGCGGACCAGCATTCCTCGGCAAGGTGCGGCATCATTGGCGCCATCATCTGGACAAGGTAGTCGGCAGCCTCCCTGATCGCATATTCCATCGAAGAGTCTTCGATATCGTTACCAACGGTCTTGCTGATCGTGTTGACAAGTTCGTACAGCCGCGCGACCGCCCTGTTGAACCCGAGCGATTCCAGATCATTGGAAACAGCTGCCAATGTCTTGTGGCTCGCACGCCGCAGCTCAAGAACCGCGCCGGAGGCTTCCGGTGCGGAGCCGGCCCTAGGTTCGATTGATTCGGAAATCTCGTTGATCAGGCGCCAGACGCGCTGAACAAAGCGCCAGGCTCCCTGAACACCGTCTTCCGTCCAGATAACATCACGTTCGGGAGGGCTGTCCGACAACATGAACCAGCGCGCCGTGTCAGCTCCGTATGTGTCGATGATATCGGTCGGATCAACGGTGTTCCTTTTCGACTTCGACATCTTTTCGATCGACCCGATGGCGACGTCTTCACCGGTTTCCAGCAATGTGGCGCGTCGATTTCCGTCAACGTCCTCAATCCTGATCTCGGCCGGAGAAATCCAGGATCCGTTTGCTCCTTCCCCGAGACGGTAAGTCTCATGGGTAACCATTCCCTGGGTGAACAATCCCTTGAAAGGTTCCTTCAGATCGAGTGCGCCGACCTTCTGCATCGCCCGGGTAAAGAAGCGGGAATAAAGCAGGTGCAGGATCGCGTGTTCGATGCCGCCGATATACTGATCGACCGGCAGCCAGCCATTGGCCGCTTCCGGATCCGTCGGCTGGTCGCAATCCGGCGCCGTGAAACGGGCAAAGTACCAGGAAGAATCCACGAACGTGTCCATGGTGTCGCTCTCACGCCTGGCAGCCTTGCCGCATTTCGGACAGGTGGTTTCCCGCCAGGTCGGGTGCCGATCCAGCGGGTTCCCGGGTTTGTCGAAATTGATGTCGTCCGGCAGTTGAACCGGCAGGTTTTCATCCTTTTCCGGAACAACACCGCAATCGTCGCAATGTATGACCGGGATCGGACAGCCCCAGTAGCGCTGGCGCGAAATCCCCCAGTCGCGCAGACGATAGTTGACCTGACGCTCGCCCTGAGGTGCACCGTCGACGTTGACGGCTTCAAGCTTTTGCGCAATTGCTTCCTTCGCATCAGGAATGGACATGCCATTCATGAAATCGGAATTGAAGATCGTTCCGTCGTCCGTAAATGCCTCCGAGCCGATTTCAAAAGTTGCCGGGTCTGCATCTTTCGGCAGCACGACCGGCTTGACCGGCAAGCCGTATTTGCGGGCAAAATCCAGGTCGCGCTGGTCATGGGCAGGACAGGCGAAGATGGCACCGGTGCCGTAGTCCATCAGGATAAAGTTGGCGACATAGACCGGCAATTCGAGCGAACTGTCGAGTGGATGCCTTACTCTCAATCCGGTATCAACGCCGTTTTTGTCCGCTTTCTCAATAGCTTCCTCAGAAGTGCCGACACGCTTGCATTCATCGATGAAGGCCTTCAGCTCCGGATTGTCTTCCGCAAGCTTTGCCGAAATCGGATGGTCCGGTGACAGGCCCATGAAGGAAGCGCCGAACAGGGTGTCCGGGCGCGTGGTGAAAATTTCCAGTGTCGTGTCGCCGGTCGGCGCAGCCTCGGTGAATTCAAACCGGACGCGCAAGCCTTCGGACCGGCCGATCCAGTTCTTCTGCATCAGGCGGACCTTGTCCGGCCAGCGGTCGAGCGTGTCGATCGCTTCCAGCAGATCTTCGGAATAATCAGAAATTCTGAAGAACCACTGGGTCAGTTCGCGCTGCTCAACCAGAGCGCCAGAGCGCCAGCCACGGCCGTCGATCACCTGTTCATTTGCCAGGACAGTCATGTCGACCGGGTCCCAGTTCACCTTGGCATTCTTCCGGTAAACCAGTCCGGCTTCCAGAAACCTCAGGAACAAGCGCTGCTGCTGGGTGTAATAACCGACGTCGCAGGTCGCAAATTCCCGGGTCCAGTCCAGCGACAGGCCCATGATCTTGAGCTGGTCGCGCATGGCGGCGATGTTTTCGTAGGTCCAGTCTTTCGGATGCACATTGTTCTGCATTGCCGCATTTTCTGCCGGCATGCCGAAAGCGTCCCAACCCATCGGATGCAGGACATTTAAACCCTTGGCACGCTTGTAGCGTGCCACGACATCGCCCATTGCATAATTGCGTACATGACCCATGTGAATGCGGCCGGACGGATAGGGGAACATCTCAAGGACGTAGTACTTGTCCCGGGGATCGTCATTGTGTGTGACGAAGACATCCTTGTCGTTCCAGACTTTCTGCCAGCGCGCTTCAACCTCGCGCGCGTTGTACCGTTCCGTTGCCATCAATTGTGCCGTTTGTTCTTGCCGCCGGACCCGGCGGATTTCCTGAATGTTTTCCTGCCGGACTGTCACCAGAAATTGGGTTGCGGGTCAACATGTGACTATAGAAAGACCCCTTGGATGACTGTTTATTTCGCAATGCCGCATCCGTAAAGCTTTCGGTTCGCCGGATCAGGACGCAAAAGCATGTCGGAAGGACCAAGATTTCAAGGAATTCGCCCCAAGGTAAGTGCATGAAGGTGTCCGGGATTGCCTTTTCTGACCGCGGAAATCGACCGGCAAGCACAAACTGAAGCGACAGCCTTGAGAAGATTGCCCTACAAGGCGTAAGAGAAGTTGAGAAAATTCGTCCATCGTTGCAAAGGGAATATCGATGTCATCCGCCTCAGGCCGTCTTTCAGGAGTTCAGGACGATATCCGGCGCGCAGAGGCTGAATTTGGCCGGCGGGAGGGTGCAGTTACGTTGATCGCGGTGTCCAAGACCTTTTTTGCAGATGATATCCGTCCGGTTCTGACGGCCGGTCAGCGGGTATTTGGCGAAAATCGCGTCCAGGAGGCGATGGGGAAATGGCCCGACCTGCGTACGGAGTTCTCCGGTATCGAATTGCACCTGATTGGACCACTGCAATCCAACAAGGCCAAGGAGGCGGTTGCAACATTCGATGTCATCCACACGGTTGACCGGCCTAAAATTGCCAGGGCGCTGAAGACTGAAATGGACAAGCAAGGCCGCAGTCTACCTTGTTTTGTTCAGGTGAACACCGGTGAGGAACCACAGAAGGCAGGCATTGCACCTAAAGATGTCGATACTTTTGTTGCGGAGTGCCGGGAGATCGTCGGTCTCGATATCAGGGGCCTCATGTGCATTCCACCGGTCGAAGACGCACCGGGTGAGCATTTTGCGCTGCTGGAGAAAATTGCGAAGCGGAATGGGCTGAACCAGCTATCCATGGGAATGTCATCCGACTATCAGGTCGCTGTCGGATTCGGAGCAACCCATGTTCGCGTCGGATCTGCGATTTTTGGCGCGCGAGATTATCCCTGACAAATTGCCAAAGTAGCGTTGGCACGTGGAAACGGCATGAAAGATCGGGATTTTGCGTAAAATTAGGTTGAAATTATGCAAGTCCCGTATCCTGATTTCCAGATGTAAGTAAACTCATTTTAAATTCGATATATTTTCCCTTACTGATTAATATATATCAGCCTTTTTCTTGCCGAACACTTTCAAAAGTGACGTGAATATGACTGGCATGTGTCTGAATACGAGAATCAGTCACAACAATGCCCTGAAGGTTCCAAAGAGCAGCCCTTTACCTGTCGCGATCCCGCATCAAAGTCCTCCCTGTTCCGGTTCGGCAGGTCGCAGGGGCTTGGCGGACAGACGGAACACATGGTGGGCATCCCACTCAGATTCCTTCGTAGCAAGGGTCGGGATAGCCTGCTTAGAACCAACAGTTGGAGGTTACATCATGTCCAAACGTCTTACCGCTGCTCTTCTCATTGGTGCTTTCACTGCGTCCACAGCAGCGCTTGCACAGGGCATGTCATTTGAGACGATCGACAGCAACCAGGACGGTTTCGTGAGCTTCGAAGAAATCACAACCGCTGTTCCGGATCTGTCGGAAGACGTTTTCAAGGCAGCAGACGCGAATCAGGACAACCTGCTCGATCCGGCTGAGTTTGCAGCGGTTCAGCCATAATCTCAGCTTCGGGCGATCCTCCCCCCGTAAGCTGCTATTGCAGCGGGGTTGCCTGATTAAGACCACTGCCGGTACGGTCACGCCGGCAGTGGTTTTCCGTGTTCTACAAGCCGGTCAGTCGAGCCAGAAATCCGGCGTGACCAACAGTATCCCCGCGAGTATTTCCAGTCGTCCCAGTATCATTTCGATCGCCAGGAGCCATTTCGCCGGATCCGGAAGGATCTGAAATGTTCCGGACGGTCCGATCGTGTCGCCAATCCCTGGCCCGACATTGGCGAGTGCCGTGATCGAGGCACTCAAGGCGGTCATCAGATCCAGTCCCAGAAAAAGATAGGCAAGCGAAAAGGCCGCATAGGTTCCCGCGTAAAGCACGGCGAATACGAATACCCCTTCCACAACACTGTCCGGCACCGGGTTTCCCTGAAATCTCAGGATCGAGACGCGGTGCGGATGGACCAGGCGGCGCATTCCGCTGATCACAACGTTCCAGACAATGGCGATGCGGAACATCTTGAAGCCGCCTGACGTCGATCCGCTGCATCCGCCAAAAAAAGTCAGGATGAAAAAGACGGTGATCACCGCGGGGCCGAATTTCAGATAGTCGTCTGCTGCGTAGCCTGTCGTGCTCACGACCGACACGACATTGAACACTGCCAGCGTGAACATGTGGAACGGTGTGTCATGTGCTGCATAACGCTCGAAATAAAAAACTCCGAGCGCGCCGGCAGTGACAATAGAAAGCATCAGGATGATCTGAATATCCCGCTTGAAGCGCCGGCGTTCCATGCTGCGGAGCAGATAGAGAAAGGGGACGCTTGAGAGCAGCATGAAGACAATCGAAACCCAGTACACGGCAATGCCGTGAAATTGTCCGAACGATTGATCGGATGTCGAGAACCCGCCTGTCGAAACAGTGGTCATGGCATGAACCACCGCATTGAACAATGTCATGCCGCAGAACAGGTAAAGCAGCAAGCAAGCAGCCGAAAGACCGCCATACAGCGCCAGCAGCCGGTATACGAATGGCCATGTTCGACCGTAGGGTTTTGTTGCGTGCTCGGATGATTCAAGAACAAACAGCTGACTGCCGCCAATCCTCAGGCCTGGCAACAGCCAGATGCCGACGGCGACAATTCCTATCCCGCCAATCCATTGCAGCAGGGCGCGCCACAGGAGAATGCCGGGAGGCATCTCGTCCAGGCCGGTCAATACGGTCGACCCGGTCGTAGTAAGACCAGAGGCCGTCTCGAACACCGCATCTGCAATCCCGATGTCCAGATCGCTGAAATAGAAAGGAATGGCGCCGGCCAGGGAAAAAACAACCCAGGCGGCATTTACGAAAACGATGGATTCCCGGAAGCGGTGCGGGAATTTTTGCCCGTGAAACGCCAGATTGACGAGAAGACCTGTTGTTCCCAGTGCCAGGGACGATACCAGAAACACCTGCCAGTCGACGTCCGAGGCAACAAGGTCAACGATCGCCGGAATGAACATCATGAGCGAAATGAGAATGAGCAAACGCCCAATCGGCAACGCAATGGCTCGATAGTTCATGGATTGAGATTCCGTTGCGCTCAGGGATCTGTCAAGCTTTCAAGGCGGGGCCGAGGTTTATCCGCCTCGTTTGATGAATTGCAAGCACCGCAGCCGATTTTCGGCGAACCAGCGCTTTTCCCGGCACAAGAGACAACCCGGATTATTGCTAAGCTCAAGTGAAAAATGAGTTTTTGTCATGCATCCCGGGTTTTCACGTCATTGACCGCGGGTTGGTCCTTTGCAAGACTGCCGACCTATTTTTGGGAGGAAATCATGAAAACACTTGCCTGGGCCATGGGTGCGGTTGTCGCACTCGGACTTACGTCGGGAGTTGCCCTTGCCGCCGACACGACTTTGCGGATCTCGTTGCAATTGCCCCTGAAGAGCCACCTTGGCCAGAACCTGCTCCTGTTCAAGGAAGAAGTTGAAAAGAATTCCAGTGGCGACATAGCCGTCGAGATCTATGATTCCGCTCAACTCTACAAGGACAAGGAAGTTCCGGCGGCGGTCGGATCGGGTGCGATTGAGATGGGCGTGGCATCGCTTACGCGCTATGTCGGTGATGTTCCGGCCGTCGATATTTTCTACCAACCGTTTTTATTCGACACCGAAGACAAGGTCCGTGCTGCCGTTGCACCTGGTTCGCCGGTCCGTGGCCCGCTGGATGAGGCGATCAAGGATACGGGCTCAACCGTGCTCTGGTGGCAGGCCTATGGTGGCGCGATCATGCTTTCCAAGGACGGGCCGCTGAAGACGCCGGAAGACATGGAAGGCAAGAAAGTGCGTGTGTTCGGCAAGACGCTCGGCGATTTCGTGACCGCTTCCGGCGGTGCGCCGACCCTGATTTCCGGGTCCGAGCAGTATCTTGCCTATCAACGTGGAACCGTTGATATCGGCATGACCGGCGTGTCCGGGGTCAAGTCCAGGAAACTCTGGGAAGTGATGGATACCATTACGGTTACCAATCACGCGGATATCGAATTCATCGTCGTCGTGAACACCGATTTCTGGAACGGACTTCCTGAAGAACACCAGGCCATCATTCAGGCAGCTGCCGTGAAAGCGGAAAACGACGTGCGTAACCGCATGTCGGAAATCGAGGCTGCGGCCTACGCGGCAGCTGAAGAAAATGGCATGACCGTCTATAGACCGGACGCGGATGAAATTGCAGCCTGGAAGGCCGTCAGCCAGCCGGTTTATGACACCTATTCGGAAAAAGCGGGAGATCTCGGCAAATCTGTCATGGACGCGGCGAAGGGTCTCTGAAAGTCTTACTGAATGAAAGCGCTTCGCGTCCGGCCGGATGCGGAGCGCATTGATATCCGTTTCGAACAATTCCACCTTCAAAAGTCTGCTTGGTTACCCATGAGAGCGTTTTATGCGCTGCTTCGGATGCTTGCCGGATCAGCGGCCTTTTTGTTCATTCTGGCCGGTTGCATGCTGACCTACGAGGTCAGCGCGCGCTATCTGTTCGTTGCGCCGACGATCTGGGCGGCAGAGCTCTCGCAGCTGTGCCTCATCTGGGGAAGCATGATCGGGATGCCCTGGCTGCTGAAGGCAAATCAGCACATAGCCGTCGATGCGCTGACAATCAGGCTAGGGGACATGGCGCAACGTGTCTGCCGTGTCCTGGCAATGAGTGCAATTGCCCTTTTCAGCGCAATCGTTACCTGGAAAGGTGGAGAGATATTCCTTGATTCCTTTGAACGTGGGCGCACCACGGGATCCATGCTCGACTTGCCAACTTGGATTTCCGAGCTTGCGATACCGGTTGGATTTGCACTGCTGTTCGTCCAGGCGGTCATCGAGCTCGGATCGGCTATCGGGCGTCGGGATCTGGAAGGCGGCACCGCTTCATGACCACTCTGCTGATCCTGGCCGCGCTGTTCGCGCTCCTGCTTATTCGCGTCCCGGTCGCCTTCACGCTTGGCGGTATCGGGCTCGCGATGCTGATATTCGGCGGCTTTTCGCCCTTGATGGCGCCACAGGCCATCCTTTCCACCCTGGACGGGTTCATCCTGCTTGCCGTGCCGCTGTTCCTGCTGATGTCGAACATCCTGCTGAAGGGTGGTGTCGGAAAGGATCTTTTTGCAGCCGTACATGCATGGGTTGGTCACTGGCCCGGGGGTCTGGCCGTCGCGACGATCCTTTCCTGTGCGATCTTTGCTGCGATTTCAGGCTCATCGGTGGCAACCGCCGCAACCATCGGTACGGTGGCCATTCCCGAGATGATCAGCCGCGGCTACGAGCGCCGCTTCGTCTATGGTCTGCTGGCGGCGGGAGGGACGCTCGGCATCCTCATTCCTCCGTCGATCCCGATGATCGTCTATGGTTTTGTGACCGAACAGTCCGTCATTGCGTTGTTTCTTGCCGGAATAGGGCCAGGTATTCTGCTGGTGGTGTTGTTCATCGCTTTCGCGATGATCCATGCGCGCTGGTTCGGCGGATATCGGTCCGAACCAGCTGCGAGCGTTGACGAACGTCTGCGGAGTTCCCTGCGCGCATTGCCGTCCGTAGTGCTGGCGGTTTTTGTCATCGGTGTCATTTATTCAGGCATCGCAACTCCGACCGAAGCGGCGGCAATCGGGTTCGCGGTCGCTCTGGTCATCACGGGCGTCGTCCTCAGATCACTTTCCTGGCAGGGGTTGAAGGAAGCAGCTTACGACTCGATGGTCACGACTGTTGCCATTCTCCTGATCGTTGCCGGTGCAAAGGTTTTCGGCAAGGCAATCACGCTCTACCGGCTCCCGCAGGAAATTTCGATGTTCATCGGACAGAATATCGATACGCCGCTGGCGTTCATCCTGGTCGTGTCCGTTGTGCTGCTGATCATGGGGCTTGTTTTCGAAGCGCTGTCCATGGTCCTGATCATGACACCCGTGTTGTTGCCTGCTGCGATGGCGCTCGGTTTCGATCCGATCTGGTTCGGGGTCTATATGGTGGTGATGGTAGAATGTGCGCTGATCACACCACCGGTCGGTCTCAATCTCTATGTGATCCAGTCGGTTGCGAAATCCAGCCTTTCCGACGTTTCGCGCGGGGTGCTGCCGTTTCTGGCACTGATGCTGCTGTCGGTTGCCATCCTGTATATCTGGACCGACCTGGCCCTATACATACCTTTCAAATTCTAGGTGGTGAGAATGCCGTCACAGGCTGAAAAACTCAGGAAACTGCTCGATGCGGACAAATTGCACGTCATGCCGTGCTGTTTTGATGCACTTTCTGCAAAACTGATCGAGCAGTCGGGATTCGACCTGACCTTCATGTCGGGATTTGCAACTTCCGCTTCGAGAATCGGGCAACCTGATCTCGGGTTGATGTCCTACGGGGAGGTGCTCGATCAGGTCGGCAACATAACGAATGCCGTCGACTTTCCCCTGATTGCCGACGGAGACACAGGATACGGCAACGCCATGAACGTGCGCAGGACTGTCACCGGTTTTGCCAAGGCGGGGGCGGCCGCCGTCATGATCGAGGATCAGGTCGCGCCGAAGAGATGCGGCCATACGCCAGGCAAGGCTGTTGTTTCGCGGGACGAAGCTTTCGACCGGATCCGCGCCGCAAACGATGCCAGGGAGAACGGCGCGGATATCCTGATCCTTGCACGAACCGACGCACGTCATGAACACGGCTTGAGTGAAGCGATTGAACGGGCAGCGCGGTTCAAGGAACTGGGCGCTGACATTCTCTTTGTCGAGGCTCCGAAAACCGTTGCGGAAATGGAGACAGTCTGCCGGGAACTGCCCGGGCCCAAAATGGCAAACATCGTTGAAGGTGGTGAAACGCCGGAGCTTTCACACAGGGAACTGGAAGAGATAGGGTTTGCCATCGCGGCCTATCCGCTGACTCTCATGGCCAGCGCGATGAAGGCCATGCTCACGACGCTCGGTCAATTGAAAGCCGATGCACCGCGACAATCCGAACTCATGGATTTCAAGGAAATCAGGACCCGCATCGGCTTCAGCGACTACTACGAGATTTCTTCGCGCTACGAGACGTCCCGGCGGGATTGACCTGTTCTGCCGGGTTTTAAAAGGGGCGCCATGCTTGACTCTCGGTTCGCAGTCGGGCATAGACCCGCGAACTCCATATGAGTGACTGACAACCTGTACCACCGACCGGGACCCGAAAAGGTGTAAAGAGATCCCGGAGGTTCACACCCGACAGCGCGACGCGCCCTCGGGTGCGAAACTGCTTTGCGTCAAGCAAACCTGTTGGATCCAGGCGCCGGTTGCCCATATGGTTCGGGAGATTTCCCGAAGAAGATGACTTAAGGACCCTTTGATGTTTGAAAGCCTGTCCGATCGACTAAGCGGAGTATTCGACAAGCTCACCGGCCGTGGTGCGCTGTCGGAAAACGACGTCAACGAAGCGATGCGTGAAATCCGGCGCGCGCTTATCGAAGCCGACGTTGCCCTGCCGATCGTACGCTCCTTCACCGACAAGGTTCGCAGCCGTGCTGTCGGTGCCGAAGTCGTCAAGTCAGTTACGCCGGGCCAGATGGTCGTGAAGATCGTTCATGACCAGTTGGTGGAGATGCTTGGTGCCGAAGCTCAGCCAATCGACCTGAATGCGCCTGCACCCGTGGCGATCATGATGGTCGGCCTTCAGGGTTCCGGTAAAACGACAACGACTGCAAAAATTGCCCGCAGGATGACCCAGCGCGACAGGCGCAAGGTTCTGATGGCATCGCTTGATACCCGTCGTCCGGCCGCTCAGGAACAGTTGAAAATTCTGGGTGAGCAGAACGAGATCGACACGTTGCCGATTGTCGAAGGCCAGGGCCCGGTTGAAATTGCCAACCGGGCGATGTCTGCGGCAAAGCTCGGCGGCTACGACGTCGTCATGCTGGATACGGCGGGCCGTATACATATCGACGAGCCGTTGATGATGGAAATGGCGGATGTGAAAGCCGCCGCCCAGCCTCATGAAATTCTGCTGGTTGCCGACTCATTGACCGGACAGGATGCGGTCAATCTGGCCAGCAGCTTTGACGAACGTGTTGGCATCACCGGTATCGCACTGACTCGAATGGACGGTGACGGACGCGGCGGTGCCGCGCTTTCCATGCAGGCGGTCACCGGCAAACCCGTCAAACTGATCGGTACCGGTGAAAAATCCGATGCGCTGGAAGACTTCCATCCGAAGCGGATCGCCGACCGTATCCTCGGAATGGGCGATATCGTTTCGCTTGTCGAAAAGGCTGCCGAGGCCATCGATGCGGAAAAAGCCGCGAAGATGGCGAAGAGGATGCAGAAGGGTCATTTCGACCTGGAAGATCTCGCCGAGCAGCTGAAACAGATGGAAAAGCTTGGAGGCATGTCCGGGATGATGGGCATGCTGCCGGGTGTCGGCAAGATGAAGAAGCAGATCGAGGCATCAAACATCGACGACAAGATGTTCAAGCGCCAGATCGCGATCATTCAGTCGATGACCCCGTCCGAAAGATCCAAACCTGACCTCCTGAAAGCGAGCCGCAAGAAGCGTATCGCAGCCGGGTCCGGCGTTCAGGTTGCCGAAGTCAACAAGCTTCTCAAGATGCATCGCCAGATGGCGGACATGATGAAGAAGATGGGCAAGGGCAAAGGCATGCTGGGCAAGCTCATGGGCGGTCTTGGCGGTGGCGGGATGCCGGATGTCGATCCGAAACAACTGGAAGAAATGGCCAAGTCGGGCCAGCTTCCCGATGGAATGGAACTGCCGAAAGGCCTTCCCGGCGGGATGCCGGGTGGATTGGGTGGCGTCGGATTGCCTCCGGGCATGCCGGGTCTTCCAGGTCTCGGTGGGCCGAAACTTCCCGGCCTGCCGGGCATGGGGAAGGGTAAGAAGCGATGAGTGAAGCGGAGACCCGGCTTGGCGAGAGCGAGGCTCTGCAGGAGCTGAAAGCTCTGAGATCTTCCATCGACAATATCGATGCCGCGCTCATCCATATGCTCGCCGAACGTTTCAGGTGCACCCAGCAGGTGGGTGTTCTGAAAGCAACCAACGACCTGCCGCCGGCCGATCCGGCGCGGGAGAAGATTCAGATCGAAAGACTGCGGCGGCTGGCTGCCGATGCCAATCTCGATCCTGACTTTGCCGAGAAATTCCTGAACTTCATCGTTCGCGAAGTGATCCGGCACCATGAAGCCATTGCCGCTGAAGCCGGCAACTGAAAAACTGGAGATAAAAAATGGCTACGAAAATTCGCCTGGCACGCGGCGGTTCCAAGAAACGCCCGTATTACCGTATCGTTATTGCTGACATCCGCTCACCGCGCGATGGTCGTTTCATCGAGAAGGTCGGCTCCTACGATCCGATGCTTCCGAAGGATTCCGAAGACCGCGTCAAGCTGAATGTAGAACGCATTCAGTACTGGCTCGGCAACGGTGCCAAGCCGACCGACCGTGTTCACCGTTTTCTGGATGCCGCCGGCCTGCTGAAGCGCGAGCCGCGCAACAACCCGCAGAAGGCAGAACTCGGAGCCAAGGCCAAGGAACGCCTGGAAGCCAAGAAACTTGCTGATGAAGAAGCTGCTGCAGCAACTGCAGAGGCTGCGACCGAAGGCGCTTCCGAAGAAGCAGCTGCTGAATAAGCATCTGCCGATCCAATATTTGAAAGAGACGGCGCCGGTATACATCAAAGGCCCATGCTGACATGAGTTCAACAGACAGTCAGAAAGTCCTGATGGCCAAGATCGGTGCCGCTCACGGCATCCGCGGGGAAGTGCGGGTCAAGCCTTATGGTGACGACCCGCTCTCTTTCACCGACTACGGCGTGCTGATCTCCAAGGACGGATCAAGGTCCTTCGAGGTTGAAAAAGCGCGAGTGCAGAAGACGGTCGTGATCACCAAGTTCAAGCAGGTGAAGGACCGGAACCAGGCGGAAGAACTGAACGGCGTCGAACTCTATGTCGACCGTGACCGGTTTCCCGATCCTGATGAAGACGAATTCTACTATTCCGACCTCAACGGCCTGAGCGTCATCGACCAGAGCGGTGCACAACTGGGGAAAATCGTTGCGGTTCAGGATTTCGGCGCCGGCGATCTTCTGGAGATCAGGCCGAAGCGAGGCAGGACATTCTACATCCCGTTCACGAAGGAATTCGTGCCTGAGGTCGCTATGGCGGAAGGGTTTGTGAAAGCGGACTTGCCTGACGACTACTTTTCCGAAGACGCGCCAGGATCGTCTGACGAGGATTCTCCGGAAAAATAACGCACTGGGACGGGCTCCAGGCCCATGCGGTTGAGGTTCAGGTTTTCCTCGGTGTCATGGTCATCAACCGCCTGACTGACCTCGGACCGCAACAATGCGATCAGCGCGACGATCAAGGCTACCCCGATGCCGTTTGCGACCGTGTCAGCTATCGACATTTCATGATGCGGCAGAAAGCCTTGCACGACTTCACCCGCAATTCCCATCGTGAACGCAACGACCGCTGAAATTCGCAGACGGCAACAGAACAGCGCGTGAATGGAGAGTGTCAGCAGGGCGAAGAAACCAATATGGATCACCTTGTCATAAGGATGACCAACGCCTGTTTTGAAAACCATGCCAACCAGAATGCCGAATGTCATCAGCGAAACCAGCGGTACTATCCGGCTCAGCGAAATGTCGAGATAGTGCTGTTCAACCCGCCTCTGAATCACGGCGGGAAGCTTGAAACGCAAAACTGGAAACTGAAACACGGCAATGGACCTGATTGAAACGCTCTTGCCAGCATGACCGGTGGGCCTTAATCAGATCTTTCCGTGCCGTTATTGTCCGGTGGACAGGCGGAACTTTCGAATTTCAGGGTTAATGGTCACTTGATGCCCTTTAAAGCCACGATCCTCTCGCTCTATCCGGACATGTTTCCAGGACCGCTTGGCCACAGCTTGTCGGGGCGGGCGCTCGCCAGGGCGCTTTGGGCTCTCGAGACGGTCCAGATCCGGGATTTTGCCACGGACAAGCATCGAAGCGTTGACGACACGCCTGCCGGTGGCGGCGCCGGGATGGTGTTGCGGGCAGACATACTCGCAATGGCAGTCGATGCAGCGGCGCCTGCCGGTGATCCGCGTCCTCGGCTTTTGATGAGCCCTCGCGGTCGCCCGTTCACGCAGGAACGGGCACATGAGCTTGCGTCCGGTCCGGGCGCCATTATTGTCTGCGGCAGGTTTGAGGGTGTTGACCAGCGGGTCATCGATTCCCGGGAACTTGAGGAGGTTTCCGTCGGCGACTATATCCTGTCAGGTGGCGAGGTCGCGGCGATCACGATGCTGGACGCCATCATCAGGCTTATCCCGGGCGTCATGGGCAATATCGAAAGTGCGGATACGGAGAGTTTCGAGACCGGATTGCTGGAACATCCGCATTACACCCGTCCGGCCGCCTTCGAGAACATGCCGATTCCGGATGTTCTGACATCCGGTAACCACCAGAAAATTCACGAATGGCGGATGGCAGAGGCCGAGCGCCTGACCCGTGAACGGCGTCCGGATCTCTGGGAATCCTATATGGCGGACGAAGACGACGTGGACTAGGTCCTGTCCGAAGCCTGGTCTCCCAGTTTTGCAAGGAGCTGCGTGCCGCGCCGGACGATATCGGCCTGTGAATGGGCACCGGTTTTCGACGTCGCGCTCGCCAGATGATTTCTTGCCGTATTATACGAAATCTGCAAGTTTTCCGCTGCCTGTTTCAGCGAGACACCAAGGATCAGCTGTTGAACCAGCAGCGCTTCCCGATCCGTCAAACCGAATGCAGTCGAGAGTATTTTTTCAGATGATTTGGGGACATCGTCCGGATCGAACACCGTGACGAGCAGAGGAAGCCTTGGCGCCAGAAAAGGTGCAAGCCCCGGGTGAAGCTGGTCTTTGTGCTGGATAGGCAAGACGAAAAAGAAGGGACCTGGGTGCCCGTTGTCCATCAGGGGTATTGGCCCGACTGGCATGGATAATCCTGACGCTTTTGCGAGAGCCGCCTGAAGAGCGGATTGTATTTGAGGCCTGCGCGCGCCCAGACGGACAGTCCGGTCGATAAACAACGCTTTGCCGGTTGTCAGCACTTTGTCGGCCTGTCGGTTGAAATGCAGAATTCTGCCGTCGGGTTCAACAACCAGAGCGGCCGTCGGAATCTGATCCAGCCAGAATTGCGGGTTGGCGGGTTCAGCGTCCCGTTTTGCAAGTTCCAAGAGCAGCCCGAAGGCATTTTGCAGATGCGGCCTGAGAAAGCCGAAAAGACTTCGGACATGTTCCTCTTCTTTCCGGCCCATTCTTCTGGGCAGGTTGGCGGCCACGAACGCGGAATCCTCGCCTTCGCGATGCAGTATCACGCCAAAGGCACGATTGATTTCGCCGTGATCCTTCAGGAATTCATCGTAAAAATCGGTGTTCTCGACATCGGCGGTGGAAATGAAATCCCCCGTGAAAACCACATCCGAAGGATCGCATTGCAACGCAATTGGTGGAAACGGATTTGGCGAGACGGCATGGTTTAGCCGGAACTCGGCGTCTTCGCCGTGATTGAACATGGCGCAGTCGTAAACCTTGTTCCGGTAGACGCATTGGGCCTGATAAGAAATTGGCAGATCCGGATAAGTGGTTGCAAGATCCGAAAGCACACCAGTAAGCCCCTCGTCGAGCAAAGCAGCCGAGTAGATTTTGTGCAGTAAACTGGAGTGATCGTTTACCAAGTGACGAATCCTGTTGCTTGCAACTTGAGATTTAACCGATATCAATTAACGTTATTTTATAGATATCGTAAATGCCATCGTGACAATTTTTTTCAAATGTGCTATAAGAATGTTATTGCAACCAAAATTGTTTTGTCAGTTGTGAAGAACTGGTGAAATGGGGAAAGAATTACTTTAGGCAATGCTAGGCATCAGCAGCGGCACTTGTGCCGCTGCTTTTGTTGTTATTGGCTGCCTCGTATTTGTCTGTATAAATGGCGCTCTCATAGCCACGTCGGCGTAAAGCTCTTGAATTTATTCTCCGAAATTCGATGCGAAGCTTGCAAGCCGGTATATTCAGACGAACAAAAACAACATGACAAACTCCGGATTTTGCTATATACGCCCGCGAAAGCTGGGTGATGGCGCGTTCAATTTCTGTTGAACGACCTGCAGGGCGGAACCGGTTTCGGTTCAATCCCGTTAATCCCGGTTGATATGCAACATGGCCCAAAGCTGGTGAACACGTTTCCGGCCTTTACCGGAAAACGCTCTGACCGCTTTGTAATTGAAAAGGGAAATATGCCATGAACATAATCGAGCAGCTCAATGCTGAGGAAATGGCGAAGATCGAAGCTCAACGCAAGCTTCCCGAATTTTCACCAGGTGACACGGTTCGCGTTAACGTAAAGGTCACCGAAGGTAGCCGTACCCGTACACAGGCTTATGAAGGTGTCTGCATTGCCCGTTCCGGCGGCGGCATCAACGAGAGCTTCACGGTTCGCAAGATCTCCTATGGCGAAGGCGTTGAACGAGTCTTCCCGATCTTTTCCCCGATGCTCGAGGGTGTTGAAGTTGTCCGCCGCGGCAAGGTTCGCCGCGCGAAACTCTACTACCTTCGTGATCGCCGCGGTAAGTCCGCCCGGATCACCGAAAACACCAATGTTCGCTCCAAGCGCCTCAACGAGGAAGCGCGCGCGGAAGCTGCCGCTGTCAAGGTTGCCAAGGCGGAAGCCAAGAAGGCCCAGCAGGAAGCTGCAGAGAGCGCTGCTGAATAAGCCGAGTTGGCGAATACGATTGAAAGGCGGTCCCTGCGACCGCCTTTTTTGTATGAAATCATGGCAATCAATCTCAGTTGAATTCAGCTCAACCCGCCAGAACTTGACCTTGAGGCGTGGCTGCGCCATTCACTAGCCAGAATTTTGCAACAATCCTTGCTGCACCTGTCAGCGAAGGAAGACGATGCCGGAAGCAGGTGCCGGGACGCAGGCGCAACTGGAACCGGCGTGAATGAGGAGAGACCCATGGCGAAGGCTCGCACGCTTTACGACAAGATCTGGGACGACCACGTGGTCGACATGCAGCCGGACGGAACCGGCCTGCTCTACATAGACCGTCACCTGGTGCATGAAGTCACCAGCCCGCAGGCCTTCGAAGGACTGCGGATGCATGGCCGCAAGGTGCGCAGCCCGCAGAAGACCCTGGCCGTCGTCGACCATAACGTTCCGACAACCGACCGGCGCGACGGGATCGACGATCCGGAGTCCGCATTGCAGGTGGATACTCTTGCCAAGAACGCAGCCGAATTCGGAGTTGAATACTATTCCGAACTGGATATGCGCCAGGGTGTCGTTCATATCGTCGGTCCGGAACAGGGCTTTACGCTGCCTGGAATGACCATTGTCTGCGGCGACAGCCACACGTCCACGCACGGTGCGTTCGGATCACTTGCACACGGCATCGGAACGTCCGAGGTCGAGCATGTCCTTGCGACCCAGACCCTGATCCAGAAAAAAGCCAAGAACATGCTGGTCAAGGTCAATGGTGATGTGCCGGAAGGTGTCACCGCAAAGGACATCGTTCTGGCAATCATCGGCAAGATCGGTACCGCAGGCGGGACGGGCTACGTCATCGAATATTCGGGTGATGCGATCCGGTCGCTGTCCATGGAAGGACGGATGACCGTCTGTAACATGTCGATCGAAGCCGGCGCACGCGCCGGACTTATCGCTCCGGACGAGATCACCTTTGAATACGTCAAGGGCCGTCCGAAGGCTCCAAAGGGCGAAGCCTGGGATATGGCGATGGCCTACTGGCATACGCTGCATTCGGACGCGGATGCCTATTTCGACAAGATTGTCGAGCTGGACGCCGCAAACCTGCCGCCGATCGTTTCCTGGGGCTCCTCTCCGGAAGATGTGGTTTCAGTGGAAGGCGTTGTGCCGGATCCAGAGCAGATCGAGGATGAAAACCGACGCGACTCCAAGAAGCGCGCACTGGACTACATGGGTCTTGAGCCGGGCACAAAAATCACCGACATCAAGATCGATCGTGCATTCATCGGTTCGTGCACCAACGGTCGAATCGAAGACCTGCGTGCGGCCGCGGCTGTCATCGGGAACCACAAAGTGGCGGCGCATGTCGACGCCATGGTGGTTCCGGGCTCAGGTCTCGTGAAGGAACAGGCTGAGGAAGAAGGCCTTGATGTGATCTTCAAGGAAGCCGGATTTGACTGGCGTGAACCTGGATGCTCCATGTGCCTGGCAATGAATGCCGACAAGCTTAAGCCTGGTGAGCGCTGCGCTTCAACTTCGAACCGGAATTTCGAGGGCAGGCAAGGACATAAGGGCCGTACCCACCTTGTTTCACCGGCTATGGCTGCCGCAGCGGCGATCGCCGGTCATTTCGTTGATATTCGCAACTGGACGGTGAATTGATTCGTATCCGCGCCAATCAAGAATTCCGGCAATTCAAAGGGCGTCTTCGGGCGCCCTTTTTCGTGGAGCACGTAAATCTGTCGACATAACGCAGGTGCAATTGATATCAGGCAACTGATTCATAGATTTAAGAAAAATCCTTTGCCAGAAAAAGCCTTTCAACAACCTCAATCAGAAATGACTTTGACGGGCTTCACAAGACTGTCACCTCGGCACTACAATACTCCTGTCACAAAAGGACATGTTCCGCTGTCCGATTGACCGGGCGCAGGACATTCCGAGCAGGTGTGAGGAGCGGAAGGTGACAATAGCGGTTTCGTCTGGAGCCCATCCGGCGTTGGTGCTCAATGCGGACTACCGGCCTTTGAGTTACTATCCATTGTCTTTGTGGTCGTGGCAGGACACCATAAAGGCGGTGTTCCTGGATCGGGTCAACATAGTTGCAGAGTATGATGCGGCGGTCCGAAGTCCGAGCTTCGAATTCCGATTGCCTAGCGTTGTCTCGCTCAAGACTTTTGTGAAACCAAGCCGTTACCCCGCATTTACCCGCTTCAACGTCTTTCTCCGCGATAAATTTCAGTGCCAGTATTGCAGCTCCAAATACGAACTGACCTTCGATCACCTCATTCCCCGTTCAAAAGGTGGCCTGACGACCTGGGAGAATGTGATCACCGCCTGCTCACCCTGTAACCTGCGCAAATCCAACAAGTCCTGCGAACAGTTGAACATGTGGCCGATGCACATGCCCTTTCGGCCGACCATCCAGGATCTGCACAACAATGGCAGGGGTTTTCCGCCAAACTACCTGCACGAGAGCTGGATGGATTTCCTGTATTGGGATACAGAACTCGAACCGTAGAGCGCATTGTGTTCGGTTGACCGGAAAGCAAATCTGCCTTGTCCGCGCATTCACATTGTCTTTTTATTCAGTTGCGTTAAGACTTATTTTACCCGTTTTAAAGGGTTCATTTAAGAATTTAGGTACTTTTCTGTAATAACTGTCTCATGAGAGCTGTGAGGCAGTCATGTTAAAGCAACCTATTCTTTCTATCCGGAACCTGGCCGTTCGTTTGCGCAGCGAACGGGAGGGAGCGATTATCCCGATCTTCGGGATCATGTTGGTCATCATCATCGTGATGGCCGGTGCCGCGGTCGACGTATCGCGGGTCGTGAACGCGCGCGAAAAACTTTCCTACGCGCTCGACGCTGCGGCGCTTGCCGCCGCGACGCAATTGTCGACCCAGGCCTTGACCGACGCGGAAATCCAGAAAGTCATCACGGATTCCTTCAAGGGAAATATGTCAGACGCCGATTTCCTCGACGAAGCGATCGATAACCTGTCCTTCGTTGTCGACAGCGAAAACGGTCGGGTTACCGTCACATCGGCGGCGACCATGGACAACATGTTCATCGATTTCGGTGGTTACGGCAAACAAGCCTTCGGGCCGGAAACGTTCACGTTCGGTACCAACTCACAGGTAACCTTTTCCCGGTTCGACATTGAAATGGCAATGGTGGTTGATGTGACCGGTTCCATGGGCTGGGCACTCTCCGATCTCAAAGACGCAGCAGAATCGGTGGTCAATATCCTTATCCCGGACGGTTCGACCGAAAGCAAGGTCAAGATCTCGCTGGTGCCTTACAGTGTCGGTGTCAACATGGACAGCTACGCTTCGGCAGCGACCAATGGGTATAGTACAAGATGTGCTACGGAGCGGACTGGCGGCGAACAGTACACAGATGCAAGCTATACCGTTGAACCGCTCGGGAACGGGTCTGGAACCTACCGGGCCGCGGAGTGCTCCGATTCCGTGCTGCAACCGCTGACGGACGACCGGTCCACGTTAATGACCGCGATAGGCGATCTCGAAACGGACGGCTATACAGCCGGTCATACTGGCATTGGTGTCGGCTGGTACACACTTTCCCCCAACTGGAAAGATCTCTGGCCGACGGAATCAGCGCCAGCCGAATACTCGAATACCGAAGTGTTGAAGTTTGCCCTGATCATGACCGACGGGGCCTTCAATACACGCTACGAGAAAGTAACCTGGACGAAGACTCAATGCCAAAATTACGAGTATAAAGGCGTCAGGTATGACGGAACTTGCCTGGACGGGACGAATGATTACTGGGTCGAGAAACGGAGCTCGGGCTATTCGGGAAAATCCTCACAGCGGGCCCTTTCTCTTTGTAGCGCAATGAAAAACGCCGGTGTCACGATTTATACGGTCTATTTCGGGACTGCGACGACTTCGAGTCAGGCCCGGGTAATGAGAGAGTGCGCCGATCCGGACAAGTACTATGTCGCAACGTCCGCAGACGATCTGATTGCCGCCTTCTCCAACATTGCGAAGAAAATCCAGCAGGTTTACCTGTCGCAATAACGATAGGTGAGGACAAGAGAAAAGCCCGCCGATCGGCGGGCTTTTTTGTTGGGGATTTGTCAGGTCAACCGCGGTTCTGACGATTGTCAATCAGATCGTCGACAACGGCCGGATCGGCCAGTGTCGATGTGTCGCCAAGATTGTCGAAGCTGTCCTCGGCGATCTTGCGCAGAATGCGGCGCATGATCTTGCCTGAACGTGTTTTCGGCAGGCCTGGAGAGAACTGAATCAGGTCTGGAGACGCGATCGGTCCGATTTCCGCGCGCACGTGCCTGACCAGTTCCTTTTTCAATTCGTCCGTCGGTTCCTCGCCTTCCATCAGCGTGACATAAGCGTAGATGCCCTGCCCCTTGATATCGTGCGGATAGCCGACAACGGCAGCCTCGGAAACTTTCGGATGTGCGACAAGCGCGCTTTCGACTTCCGCTGTGCCCATGCGATGACCGGAAACGTTGATGACATCGTCCACCCGCCCGGTGATCCAGTAGTAACCGTCGTCGTCGCGCCGACAGCCGTCGCCGGTGAAGTAAAGCCCCTTGTAAGTGGCAAAATAGGTCTGGACGAAGCGTTCATGGTCGCCATAGACCGTCCGCATCTGACCTGGCCAGCTATCCTTGATGACAAGGTTGCCTTCCGTCGCACCTTCCTGGAACTTGCCTTCCGCATCGACGATGGCAGGCTGAACCCCGAAGAAAGGCCTTGTTGCAGAACCTGGCTTCAGCGCCGTCGCACCTGGAAGCGGCGTGATGAGGATGCCGCCGGTCTCCGTCTGCCACCAGGTATCGACGATCGGGCAACGGCCTTCGCCAACGACATTATGGTACCAGGTCCAGGCTTCAGGGTTGATCGGCTCGCCAACGGATCCAAGCAGGCGCAATGATTTGCGCGAGGTCTTGGTGACATGGTCGTCGCCCGCACCCATCAGCGCACGGATTGCTGTCGGAGCCGTGTAGAAGATATTGACGTTGTGCTTGTCGCAGACTTCCCAGAACCGGCCCGGTCCCGGATAGGTCGGGACGCCTTCAAACATCAGTGTGGTCGCCCCGTTGGCCAGCGGACCGTAGACAATGTAACTGTGTCCGGTCACCCAGCCCACATCCGCGGTACACCAGTAGACATCACCCTCATGATAGTCGAAGACGTATTCATGGGTCATGGAGGCGTAAACAAGGTAGCCGCCGGTCGTGTGCAGTACACCTTTCGGCTGGCCGGTCGACCCGGACGTGTAGAGGATGAACAGCGGATCTTCCGCGTTCATTTCCACCGGTTCGCACTGGTCGGATACACGTGCCGCCTCTTCATGGTACCAGACATCACGTCCGTCCTGCATGGAGATGTCGCCGCCCGTACGCCTGACCACGATCACGGACTTGACGGGAGCCTTCTCGGCCGCCCTGTCGACATTGGCTTTCAACGGCACCTTGCGCCCACCGCGAAGCCCTTCGTCAGCGGTGACGATACAGTCCGATTTGCAGCCGTCGATGCGCTGGGCGAGACTGTCCGGTGAAAAGCCGCCGAAAACAATGGAATGAACAGCGCCGATGCGGGCGCAGGCCAGCATCGCGTAAGCCGCCTCCGGGATCATCGGCATGTAGATGGTGACGCGATCGCCCTTCTTCACGCCCTGCCCGTGCAGGACGTTGGCAAACCTGTTCACTTCCCGGGAGAGTTCGTTGTACGTGATGACCTTGTGCTCGCCCGGATCATCACCTTCCCAGATGATCGCCGGTTGATCGCCGCGCTTTTCCAGATGCCGGTCGACACAATTGGCCGCGACATTGAGCGTTCCGTCCTCGAACCATTTGATCGAGACGTTGTGATAGTCATACGAGGTGTTCTTGACCTTCGAGTAAGGCTTGATCCAGTCGACCCGTTTGCCGTGCTCACCCCAGAAGCCGTCAGGATCTTCCACGGAGCGCTCATACATCTCCAGATACTTGGCATTGTCGACATGCGCCCGTGCGGCTACCTCCGCAGGAACGGGAAAAACAGAGTCAGACATTATTGAGAACCTCCCGAAACCGAAATTGGCCGGCTTTGGATCTATTCCCCCCAGAAGCCGACTTTATTTTCCGGGTGCCATTATGCGTATGGCCCCCTTGGGCGTCCAGAACCAAACTTTAGTCCTTTAGTCGCCGAGTCCTTGGTCTAATGCGTTCAAATACGTAGTGAATTACGACAGGCACCGTCGGCGGCAAGGCCTTCAGGATCCGAACCAACCTATTACAATGCCCTGCACCAGAATGACACCCAGCCAGTGCCCGCCATCGATAAAAGTCAGGCTCCACGGCTTTCCCTGGAACCGATGGTTGATGATTTGCGTTGTCATGATGATGCCAACCCAGATCATCAGTGCGGAAATAATCCCGGCGCGGATTGTTGTTTCACCCGTGTGGTAGACGATTCCCGCAAAGACGAATGCCATCACGATCTGACAGACAAATGTAAGCCCGAGTGTCACGGGATCCGGTTTCGTCTGCTCTTCCGTCAGGCTGGCCGCCTTCATCCAGGCCTTGCCAAGCACGCCGTACCAGACCGACCCGAAGATGAAGGATGCAATGGCCGCTGCAGCCACGGCAATCAGGTTCACGCCGTCAAACATCATGGGTCCGCCCTCCGTACTTTTCCGAGGGCAGGTTGGTCGTAAACGCCAAAAAGATCAAGCAAGGCGTTGTTCCGGAACGGACTAGTTTCTGCCTGTCCGGGCCTCCAGGCCGCCTCTTTCAACAACAAAACTGACCACCGGGGCGAGTCCGTCACCGGCCTTCATGTTTGCAAAGACAAATGGCCTGCTCTTGCGCATCCTTGATGCATCCCTGTCCATGACGTCAAGATCCGCTCCGACATGGGGTGCAAGGTCGGTCTTGTTGATGACAAGAAGATCCGACCTGGTAATGCCCGGGCCACCCTTTCGCGGGATTTCCTCGCCTGCCGCCACGTCGATGACGTAGATCGTCAGATCGGCGAGTTCCGGGGAGAAGGTAGCTGCGAGATTATCGCCGCCGGATTCGATCAGAACCAGATCAAGGTCCGGTATCGCCCTGGTCAGATCATCAATTGCGGCGAGGTTGATCGATGCGTCCTCGCGGATGGCGGTGTGTGGGCATCCCCCGGTTTCGACACCGCGAATCCGGTCGCTTGTGAGAGCCTGGGAGCGCATCAGGGCTTCGGCATCCTCTCGTGTGTAGATGTCGTTGGTAATGACGGCGAGCGAATAGTCATCGCGCATTGCCTTGCAAAGGTGATCGGTCAGGGTGGTTTTGCCGGAGCCGACCGGGCCACCAATGCCGACACGCAGGGGACCGTTTTGAAAACTCATGAGCGGAACAACCTCGAATACTGGATTTCATGTGCCATGGAGGCGATGTCTGCGAAAAAGGCGGAACTGCCGAGATCGTCCAGTCCCGAACGGAGTGCGGTCTCGGAAACTTCAAAAACAACCGGCTCCAGACCGGCGATCGTTCTTTGTCCGTCATTCTGCCCGATGGGAACTGCGCGGATGGCCGCGGAAACGATATTGGCGACGAAAGCCTGAAGAAAGGACGTCGCTGCCGCCTTGACCGGGATGGCGTGCGCTGCACAGACGAGACCGAACGCGACGGGATAGGGCCAGGGATCATGGTCGGCGGCGACCAGGTCCCGAAACAGTTTTCCAGCCGTTGTACCGGCGTCCGGAGGCCAGCTTTTCGCAACCGTCTGCATGAAGGCCGTGCCTTGCGCGCTGGTTTCCAGATGCCTTTCACGGGAGGGTTGGAGGGCAAGTCCAAGTTCCCGCAATTCAATCACCAACGACGCATCCCCCTCCTGGCCGGCCAGGAGCGTTTCCTTCAGGAGGATCGCATCGTTCCGTCCAGCGCCATATCGCAAGATACCGGAGAGCCAGTCTTCGAGTTCTGCGGCGTCCTTCACCCCGCCCTGTTCGATCACCTTTTCCAGTCCGTGGCTGTAACTGAACGCCCCGACGGGAAAGGCCGGAGAAAGGAAGGTCATCAGACGGTAGAGCGCTGCAGGTGAAACGATGTCATTCATGGGCGGATGTTTGCCCGCCGTGGTGATGGTGCCCGTGACCGTGCCCATGAACGTGGCCTTCGGTGCGGCCATGACCATAGGCGCCCCCTTCCGGGTCGAATGCGGCGCTTACAGGTGTCAGCCGTCCTCCGAGCCTGGACACCATTTCCTCAATGACGTGGTCTCGTCGGATCCGCAGCGTTTCGCCAAGCAACTGGGTCGGCAGGTGCCGGTTGCCGAGATGCCACGCGATCCTCACGAGATGGGCAATATCCCCGGCTTCGATTTCGACAAGGTCTTCCGGCTCGGCCAGTACTTCGACTATCCGCCCGTCCTCCAGTTCGAGGCCGTCACCGTGGTGAAGGTGAACCGCGCTGGGCTGGTCGAGCAGGAACGTGAGGCCGCCCGCACCCGTCAGAACCGCCCGCCGGCGGTATCTGTCATCCAGGTCGAGGGTGACCCGGTCCACAGGGTCACCTTGCCAGTCCCGGGTGCGATGAATAGCCAGAACCCGGATCATTGTGCCGCTTCAACCTTTGCCATCATTGACTTGAAGGCAGGGCGCTCCCTGAGGCGCTTCAGGTATTCGTGAACCGGTCCTTCCTTCGGCAGGTCGAATTTGGCGAAAACCGCCCAACCCGAACAATGACCGATTATGATGTCCGCGATCGTGAATGTCTCGCCCATCACGTAAGGACCAGCGCCAAGCCGCTGCTCGAGGACTTCCAGACCGCGCTGGAATTCCATCCTGCAGACATCCTTGACTGCAGGGACACGGATTTCCTCCGGCAGGATGAACGTGTTTTTTGCGGCCGTCCAAAGGGCTCCTTCCAGAACATCCACTCCGAACTGGGTGAAGCTATCCTGGCGCGCACGCTCAAGGGTTCCGGGAGGAAAGGTAAACTGGCCGTGCTTGTCGGCAAGGTAGGTGCAGATCGCGACGGATTCGGTGATGGCGCTGTCGCCGTCGACCAGGATCGGCACCTTGCCACTCGGGTTGAGTGCCCGGGCGGCATCGGATTGCGGCATTGCCGGATCCACCTCGTAGGCTTCGCCCAACTCCTCCAGCAACCACATGACACGCATCGCGCGCGTGCGCGGAAATCCGACGATCTTGTACATTCCTTTGCCTCTCCCATTTTCGATCCGGCCCCCTGGTTTCACCAAGGTGTTTTGGGTCTAATCCTGTTTTCTTCAGCTTAAGTGCATTTCAGGCCAATCCTGATTTTGGCTCCTTCAGCAGTGCATCGGGTTCAGAACAGGAAATAGCGCTGTGCCATCGGCAGGACATCTGCAGGTTCACAGGTTAGCAATTCGCCGTTGGCCCGGACTTCGTAGGTTTCGGGATGAACGTCGATATCGGGCGTCGCATCGTTGAGGACCATGGACTTCTTGCTGATACCGCCGCGCACGTTCTTGACGGGCAGGACGAGGCTGTCCAGACCGGCCTTTTCCGCAACGCCCGTGTCGTAGGCTGCCTGGGAAACGAATGTCACGCGACTTTCGGTCATTGCCTTGCCGAAAGCGCCGAACATAGGCCGGTAGTGCACCGGTTGCGGTGTCGGAATGGATGCGTTCGGATCACCCATGGGTGCGGCTGCGATCGTACCCAGTTTCAGAACCATGTCAGGCTTGACGCCGAAGAATTTCGGATCCCAGAGCACCAGGTCCGCGAGCTTGCCGATCTCGACCGATCCGACATGCTGGTCAAGACCATGTGCGATCGCGGGATTGATGGTCATCTTGGCCATGTAGCGCCTGACGCGGAAATTGTCGTTTTCGCCGGCCTCTTCCGGCAGACGGCCCCGTTGAACCTTCATTTTGTGCGCGGTCTGCAGGGTTCGGATAATCACCTCTCCGACACGGCCCATAGCCTGGCTGTCCGAAGCAATGATCGAAAAGGCACCCATGTCGTGGAGAATGTCCTCGGCCGCGATCGTTTCCTTGCGGATACGGCTCTCGGCAAAGGCAACGTCTTCAGGGATCGAACTGTCCAGATGGTGACAGACCATCAGCATGTCGAGATGTTCTTCAAGCGTGTTGACCGTGTAGGGCCGGGTCGGGTTGGTCGATGACGGCAGAACATTCATCTCGCCGCAGACCTTGATTATATCCGGAGCGTGGCCACCGCCGGCGCCCTCGGTGTGGAAGGCATGGATCGTGCGGTTCCTGAAGGCCGCGGTGGTGTTTTCAACAAAGCCGGACTCGTTCAGCGTGTCGGTGTGGATCATCACCTGGACGTCATATTCGTCCGCGACCGAAAGACAGGTATCGATGGCAGCCGGTGTCGTGCCCCAGTCCTCGTGCAGCTTCAAGGCGGCGGCACCGGCCATGATCTGTTCTTCAAGTGCCGCGGGCAAGGATGCGTTGCCCTTGCCAGCAAAGGCGAGGTTCATCGGAAAACTGTCCGCCGATTGCAGCATCCTGGTGATATGCCAGGGCCCTGGCGTGCAGGTTGTGGCGTTTGTGCCGGTCGCTGGTCCCGTACCGCCCCCCAGCATGGTCGTCACACCTGACATCAGGGCTTCTTCGATCTGCTGCGGACAGATGAAATGGATGTGAACGTCGAGCGCCCCGGCGGTCAGGATCTTGCCCTCCCCGGCTATGGCTTCCGTCCCGGGCCCGACGACGATGTCGACATCCGGCTGAACATCCGGGTTGCCCGCCTTGCCGATACCGACAATGCGGCCATCCTTCAGCCCGACATCAGCCTTGACGATACCCCAGTGGTCCACGATCAGCGCGTTTGTGATCACCGTGTCGACAGCGCCGGCGCTGCGCGGTGCCTGTGACTGGCCCATACCGTCACGGATCACCTTGCCACCGCCGAATTTCACTTCCTCGCCATAGGTGGTGAAATCCTTTTCGACTTCGATGACGAGATCGGTATCGGCAAGACGCAGCCTGTCACCGGTTGTCGGTCCGTACATGTCCGCATACGCGGCGCGCGGCATCCTGTAAGCCATGTTTGCTCCTGTCGGCGATCAGTTGCCGTAGTCTTCGAGAGTTGCTGCCAAATCGTCGGCGCGATGCATGGTCATGACAATCATGCAGTTTCGATATAGATCGTTGCCGCGCGTTCCGGCCTTGAAGGGAAAGCTGTACGCCCTGCAGTCCTTTTCCCGAAACGTGAGCCAGGCCGCTTGTGCTTCTTCGAGCGCAGCGGGACTGCCTTTCAGGTGCTCCGGCAATACGTCGTCCATCGCAACAACCTTGGCTTTGAGCGTTTCATAAGCCGCTTCCATGGTTGCGTTGGCGTCCTTCAGGGCTTTTTCCGCACAATATGTGCGTTCGTTATTGTTCAGCGGATACCCGCAATCGACGTTTTCCTGAGCCCGGAGCCCAGAAGCCGCCAGGAAAACCGAGGTCGCAAAAATGGCTGAAATCAGGTAGCGCATCAATTTCCAAGACCCCCGGCAAGTTCGTTGAGTTCGGTCACGCGCGTTCTGGTCAGCTGAGCCCGGCACACGTAAATGAGTTGAGGTTCAAGTGTGCCTCCCCGCGCGAGGAAGCCGTAAGCGGCGCAAGCCTTGTCGCGATAGGGAACCCAGGCGCGCTGGGCGTCCCGCAAGGCCTCGGTGGCACCTTTGAGGCTGTCCGGCAGATAACCGTCCATTTCGCGCATTTTTTCCATGGCGACCTTGTAGACGGTGTTCAGTTCCGCATCTGCCGCTTGCCAATCCCGCTCGGCACAAAGGGTCATTTCCATCTGGCTCACCGGGTTGTCGCAATTGACGGTGTTCTGCGCACTTGCCGGCGAAAAGGGGAGAAACGTAAGGACAAACCCAAGCAAGAGCCTCCGGAACGATATGCATTGGCGCATCAGAGCTTGCCCATGACTTTTTGATTGAACCCGTACACCGTCCGCTCGCCGCGATAAGGAACCAGCGTGACGGATCTGGTTTGGCCGGGTTCGAAGCGGACGGCCGTTCCGGCAGGGATGTCGAGACGCATGCCTCTGGCCAGGTCACGATCGAATGACAGCCCTTCGTTTGTTTCTGCAAAATGGTAGTGACTGCCGACCTGAACCGGCCGGTCGCCTGTGTTGGAAACGTCCAGCTCGACGGTTTCCAGCCCGGCGTTCAGCTCGATTTCACCATCAGCAGGGAAGACTTCACCTGGTATCATTGCTAACTCCCAAAATAGAGCATGACTATCAGCGGATCGGTTCGTGTACCGTGACGAGTTTCGTACCGTCTGGAAACGTCGCTTCCACCTGTACATCATGGATCATTTCGGCAATGCCTTCCATCACCTGTTCGCGGGACAGGATTTTCGCTCCGGCCGCCATGAGATCGGCAACGGATCGGCCATCCCGCGCACCTTCCACGACGAAGTCCGTAATCAAGGCAATCGCTTCGGGATGATTGAGTTTGACGCCTCGCTCCAGGCGCCGCCGGGCAACCATGGCAGCCATTGAAATGAGCAGCTTGTCCTTCTCGCGCGGAGTCAGGTTCATCGATCAGTTCTCCAGATTAGCAATGCCAGACGCGTGGCAGATCGGCCGAGCGGTAATCGGTCAGGAAGGACACCAGCGTGTTCCGTAAGATGCGGCTGTCATCGGATACAAATCGAACCGTCAGCAAGCCGTTCCAGGCGCTGGCGGCTGCGTGAATTGCGTGATTTCCAGACGCCTCGAGGCAGGACCGAGCGAGCGAAAGCCTGTCTTCAGCGTCTGTTGTGCAGTCCAGGAAGGTTGCGATCGTGCGGTCACCCCCTGTGGCTGCCTGACCGCCCAGAAATTTCCCCGGATCGCCATCGAAGCGGATGTCATCTGCAAACACCAGTTTGCCGCCCCGTCTGATCCGCCACCTGTCCCTGAACCAAACCTTTTCAACCGTTTCGCGCATGGCTCTCCGCCCCAGCACGAGGGTCTCCAGCAGCAGCAATCTGCCCTCGGGTGCCAAGTCTGCGCTGATCGAACGGGAAAGGCTGGATCTGTCGAACAGGATGGTTTCCTGCGGCAGCCATTCCAGGGTCGCGTCATCGCCAACCTTGAGTGACGTTGTCACTTTTGCGGAGCCGGAATTGCTGCGATAGGCGCGTTCCGCGGTCTGACTGGTCACAATCGCGTGTGTGGCGTCATCCACTGCAACGTCATAGGTCAAGGCATCACCGCCGGTGAGGCCACCGGCCGTGTTGATCAAAACAGCCGTGTCTGCGCCGTCGTAAACCTTTGGCAAGCGGATCTTGGCGGAACCCTGCTGGTAAAGGTCAGCAAGCCGGGTCCTGCCGCCAGCTCCGGTGAAGCGGATGCGCGCAGAGCCATTGACCCGCTGCAACCTCGTGTCCTGCGGACCCAAATCTGATGCCGTGGCAGCACCATACATACCGTTTCCGTCCCCTTGGCGTTTCGCCGGCAATATGCCATCGGCCAACTGAATTTTCCGAGGGCCGGTCAATTCCTGGCGCTTCCCCCGCTGTGTTTTCAAACTCCTAGCAAAGGCCGGGCCAAAAATCTTTGTTCCTGCCGGATACCGGGACCAATGCGGAAAGTGCGCGATTTTGCGCTGATCGGAAAGGACATTCCGATCCGGTTGACTAAAAATAAGGCGCTTGCACAAATCATCATCATTTTTACGGCTTCATGAGGGGGTTGCCCTCAGCGAAATGTTCCGGTTTTTTAGTGGCACAGCAAAAAGGCAAGCAGTCCTTAACCTGTGTGCGTTTTCTTAAGCGGTGTGACCAGCGAGGGATACACGTGTTTTCAAGCACAATTGGCCGCCTGATAATTTCAATGCTTGTGGTGTTCGGCTTTGTTGCCGGCCTCACCAGCCAGCCTGCACGGGCGGATATCGGCGCGTTCATTCTTATCGATGCGAAAACTGGCAAGGTTCTGGAACAGAAGAACGCGACGCGGAAGTGGTACCCTGCCTCCCTGACAAAGATGATGACAGCCTATGTGACGTTCAAGGCGATCCGGGAAGGCCGTGCGACGCTTAATTCTGCGGTTGTCCAGTCGAAAAACTCGTTGTCCGAACCGCCAAGCAAGATGGGTTTCAAGGTCGGTACGCGTTTCACCATCGACACGGCGCTGAAGATTATCCTCATCAAGTCGGCAAACGATGTTGCAGTGGCGCTTGGGGAAGCCATTGCAGGATCTGAATCCGGTTTCATTTCGATGATGAATGCCGAAGCCAGGCGTCTGGGCATGAGCAACACACGATTCACCAATCCACATGGATTGCCGGACAATGGACAGATCACCACCGCACGGGATATGGCGATCCTCGCAATGGCCCTTCGGCGCGACTTTCCGGAATCCAGGGACTTTTACAAGTATCCCGGCGTTCGGTTCGGAAAGAAGACGTTGCGTTCGGCGAACAGGGAGTTTCTGCTTCGGGTGCCGGGCGCGAATGGCATGAAGACCGGGTATATCTGCAATTCCGGATACAATGTTGCCGCTTCCGTTACGCGGCGCGGTCGGACGCTGATCGCCGTGATTCTCGGAGCCGGGTCCGGTCTGGAAAGAACGGCCTTTGCACGGCAGCTTTTCGACAAGGGTTTCAAGAAGCGCCGCGGCGGCAAGACGGTGGCCAGCCTGACCGGTTCGTCCGGAAATCCTCCGGCCAACGGATATTGCCGGCGGAACCGGAGCCCGGGAGCAAAGGCCTACATGGCCCGATTCGACATGAAGAACGAGCCTTCCGGGGGCTTCCTGTTTTTCCGGAGCGCGGATGACAAGCAGCTGAAGAAAGTCGATGAAAGCGGATTCACGCTGGCGAATGGAAAGCCGGACTGGGCGAAAATCCTGGACCGGACGCTCGGTCCGCGCAAGATAGCTTACCGTCCGCTGCAGGTCGGGCTCGGAAAACCGACCGGATCTCCAAAAGCGTCCGCATCTGCCGGCGGGACACAAATTCCGGCAAGTGATGTTCCGACGCCGGTAGCGAACCCCGTTCGCAGGGCCCAGATGGAAATTCGAGCGAAGATGCAAAAAACGGCGGAAGTCGGCTCTTCCGGCGCGATTTCACAGGCTGCCGTTGCTGTGCAACCGGTGGAACAGAAGGCTCAGGCGGCGGCGCCGGGTTCGATTTTCCGCAAGGGACTGGATTTTACGGTTCCAGTTCCGGCACCCAGTCCGCGCAAGTAGACACTCTTTCAGGAAACTTCCTGCTGAAACCGGGTGGTTGTCGGATCAACGATTAACCGTTTATTTACGCTACTGCTTAACACTGAGGTAAGAATTAGTCCGACAGTGGCGATCGGCTGCGGGATTTTCAGTGGCACCCGTGGGGGTACATTGTTCCTGGAGCGAGCCGACGCAATTCAGATCAAGAGATCACATGATGATTGAACCGAGATCCACTGCCACCATCCGCGCTCTGGCCAGCCTCGCGGAGCTGTCCGCTGATCAGCTTGAGGAAGGTGCCTCGATCGAAGAAGTCATTGCGACGCTTCGCAAGGCAGCTGAAGCAGTCCGTCACGTCATTGATACAGATGAAGCTGACGACGCGGAATTCGAGGACATTGATCTCGTTCAGGATCTCACTCCGATGGACCTTGCCGTTGAGCGTTCGGAAAACAACGAAGAGATCGAAGAAACCGAAGCCGAAGAACCGGTTCTCAACGCCGGCTAGGTAATAATATTACCCTTTCCCTTTGACGATCCCACGGAAACAATGGTAGCGGTGCGGCCTGAACTGCTTCCAGGCCCTGGAGTGCGCGTCAGCTGGTGCTGACAGCGCATCAAACGGCCGGTGTTTCGATTGGAGACGCGTTTCATGGTTTCCCAGGAGGCCCGCAGGGAGCCTGGCCGAAAAGGGCCGAAGCCCCCTATTCCCCTGTCTGTTCTGACGGGATTTCTCGGATCGGGAAAGACCACGCTCCTGAACCGGATCCTGAAGGATCCGGCCATGGCGGACACGGCCGTCATCATCAATGAATTCGGTGAGATCGGGCTCGATCACCTCTTCGTCGACCAGACCGGGGACGGCATCATCGAGCTTTCATCCGGATGCCTGTGCTGCACGATCCGCGGCGACCTTGTGACCACGCTGGAAAATCTGTTGCGTCATCTGGACAATGGCCGCAAGGACCGGCTCACTAGGGTCCTGATCGAAACCACCGGACTCGCGGATCCCGCGCCGATCCTGCATACGGTGATGCTGCATCCCTATCTGGTCATGCGCTATCGGCTCGACAGCGTGATCACGCTGGTGGATGCGGTCAACGGATTTTCCACGCTTCTGGAACATGAAGAAGCGCGCAAGCAGGCAGCTGTTGCCGACAGGATCGTGTTCACCAAGACGGACCTGCTGCAAACACCGGCTGCACGAGCGGAATTCGAAAAGCTGAAACACCGACTTGGTACGTTGAATCCGGGTGCATTGCGGCTGGATGCGCAATCTGATGAGGTGCAGCCGAGCAAGCTTTTCGATGCCGGCCTCTATGACCCGAACAGCAAAATTCCGGATGTGGCAACCTGGCTGAACGAAGAGGCCTATGCGGCCAACACGCAAGGTCATGCCCCTTCTCATGGTCATCATCATGACGGCCACCATCACGGGCATCACCACGACCACGACCACGACCATGACGTGAACCGGCATAGCGAGGCGATCCGCGCCTTCACGCTTGCAACCGATCGTCCCGTGTCCACATCGGCCCTCGAAATGTTTCTTGATTTGCTGCGATCGGCACACGGGCCGAAGCTCCTGCGCGTGAAAGGCATCGTGCACTTGGCGGAAGACCCCGACCGGCCGGTGGTCATACACGGTGTGCAGCATGTGTTTCATCCGCCGACGACCCTGGAAGACTGGCCGGATGACGACAGACGTACGCGCATGGTCTTCATCACGAAAGATCTTCCGGAAGGATTTGTCCGCAAGATGTTCGAGGCGTTTTCCGGTGCGTTGCTTCCAGACACGCCCGACGCGAAGTCCATGACGGACAATCCGCTTGCAATTTCCGGATTTACCAGTCCGGTGCGCTAGGCTGTCTGCCCATCGGGCCGGCGACGTGAACGGATGCTTCGTGGGCGCTGTTCCAACGACAATCGTCCGAAACTGAATTCGGGCGATGCCCTGGTCACCCGTTGAAGCCGGTACAATCCAGATTGGCAACAGCTGCCTGTGTCGGCTGCTGTTGCCCACTAATCGGAAGAGGCTCGATCAGGCAGCGGCCTTAGCGCGCGCGAGGGCCTTGTCGAGATCGCCTTCGGGATCCGTCGTCAGAAGGCTTGGTTGGTGCCGCGTGGTGACAACCTGCTCTATTCCGACGAGACCGAACCACCAATCCATATAGGCCGAATGAAAATCCTCGCCATATTTCCTGTCGGCACCCGGCGCAAACACTCCCGAACTGTAGAATACATGCGCGATCTTGTTTTCCAGCAGGCCAAAATACCCACGTTCCGGTTCGAATCCGAATAGCAAACCCGGTTGGGTTATGATGTCTATATAGTGCTTCAGCTTGTACGGAACGCCACCGTTCCACATAGGCACGTTGAAGACATATTCGTCCGCTGAAACAAACTTTTGGGTAATGTCGACTACCTGTTCCCAAGCGTTTCTACCCACCTCGTCCATCTCTCCGACCCCGAAGAAAGATAGTTTGGCGGCGTTCTTGTCACCATCGAATTCCGGCAGGTTCTCGCTCCAGAGGTTCAGGGTTTCGATTTGGATTTCAGGCTGTTTTTGTTTGCGTTCTTCAAGATAGGAACGCGCCAGCAGCGCGGATTGCGATTTGGCGCCGCGTGGCGATGCGTTGATATGCAGGATTTTTGACACCTTTGAACACTCCTCGACATTAATCGTCCCGGCTCAAGCCGGACAACCATCTAAATACATGTTTGACGGTTACATACAATCTGAGTAACCATCAAAATATACGTTTGAAGGTTTCAATTCCGCGTGAGGAAACAAGGAAATCACTTGGCCGACCCGACAAAACCTGCACCAATCCTGATTGCTGATCATCCGGCTCTCGATTTTCTGAATACAGTGGGTGCGCCGTACGGATCAGAAATCGAGTGGCTCGAAAGCGGACGGGGCCTGGTGTCCTGGATGACGGCTGCAGGGATTCTGAGTGTCTCCCGGGCAACGGAAATCTCCGGAAGGATCCCTGCAAGGGAGCTCGACGCTGCGGCCGATGGAGCGCGGCAGTTACGAGAATGGTTTCGAAATCTTCTCACCCGGCATGGCAATCAGCTTGAATGGCGGTTGGAGGACGATCAGATCGAAACCATCAATCGCATTCTCATGGCAGGAGCGCACAGGTTCCGGCTACAGTTCGACCCACAGGGAGAACGGCGACTTGAGCTTGCCGGACAGTATGAAATCGACACAGCGGAAGACCTGCTGCTTCCAATCGCGCATGCAATTGCAGACCTGATGACGGAAATGGATCGCTTGCTCGTCAGGCAATGCGCAGGACCCAACTGTACATTCTGGTTCAACGACCTGACGAAAAACAGGAAACGCCGCTGGTGCGACATGAAGGTCTGCGGCAATCGCGCCAAGTCAGCCGCCTTCCGGGAGCGCAGGAAGGAGGTCTGAAGGACGCAAGAATCTCAGGCAAGTCCCGCGATTGCGCTGGCAAAATCCTTCGCCGAAAACGGTTCCAGATCTTCCACACCTTCGCCAACCCCAATGAAATGCACCGGTAACCCGTGTTTGGCTGCTATCGCTACCAGGATACCGCCGCGGGCGGTCCCGTCTAGTTTGGTCATGACTAGCCCGGTGACGCCGGCGACCTTGCCGAAGATTTCCACCTGATTCAGCGCGTTTTGACCGGTTGTGGCATCAAGCGTCAGGATGACCGAGTGCGGGGCGTCGGGATCGTGCTTCTTGATGACACGGATCACCTTTTCAAGCTCGTCCATCAATTCAGCCCTGTTCTGAAGGCGGCCGGCCGTGTCGATCAGAAGAACGTCGACCTGTTTTTCCCGCGCTTCCTTCATGGCGTCGAAAGCGAGGCCGGCCGCATCGGCACCGGTGTCACGGGAAATGACGTCGGCGCCGGTGCGCTCACCCCAGATCCTGAGCTGTTCGACGGCCGCAGCACGGAACGTGTCACCTGCGGCGAGCATTACCTGCTTGCCCTCAGAACGCAGTTTCTGGGACAGTTTACCGATTGTCGTTGTCTTGCCGGTCCCATTGACTCCCACCATCAGCACCACGTGCGGTTTCTTTCCCGTGTCGAGGTTGAGTGGATGGGCGACCGGTTCAAGAACCTTTTCAACTTCTTCAGACAGGATCGCCCGGACTTCTTCCGGCGAGATTTCCTTGTTGTAGCGCCCGTCCGACAACCGGTCGGTGATCGCCATGGCGGTGTCCACGCCAAGATCTGCCTGGATCAGGATATCTTCCAGTTCCTCCAGCATGGAGGCGTCCAGCTTCCGCTTGGTGAAGATGGAGGTGATGCCCTCCGTGAGCGAAGAGGAGGACCGGGCAAGACCCTTTTTCAGCCGCTGGAACCACGAAGTCTTGGGCTCTTCCAATGCGGCAGACGGTTCTGCCGGCGTGACCTCCGGCTGAATGTCTTCCGAAACTGTTTCTCCGCCCTCGGATGTTTCGCCGGCTTCCAGATCCGGGGCAACATCAGTCGAAACGAAGTCATCTGACGGTATTGGGGTTTGTTTGGCTGAAAACTCCTCAACGATCCCCGGCCCTGTTTCGATCCTGAAGGTTTCAATAGGCTCGTTCAGCGATGCAACCGGTCTGACTTCCATTTCGACCGAGAGTTCGGGCGCATCCTCGCTATCCGGCAAATCCTTCGTGGCAGGTTCCGCTGCTTGCGCGTCTTCCCCTGTCTTTTCAACCAGGTCTTCAGTCTGCTCTTCAGGCGTTTCCTTGCCGCCGAAAAGCCGCCCCAGGAATCCGCGTTTTTTCTCGCTCATGAAACCGCCTTAAATGTTTCCCGTCGCACTCTTGAGCCACTGAACCTGCACCCAACAAACCCTGCCTCATCCTGAGAGGCAACGTAAAGCGCTTCCTCGCGAAGAGGTTGGTTGGTCAGTGTGAAACCGGCTTGAGTCATTCCGAAGGACAATCTGCTGAATTACTTGAGTTCGGGCACCCTGTCAGGCTGCCTTGGAAAGGGCGTCACCCAGAAGGTGCCGACCGGTATGACCGGTAATGCGGACATCTACGATCTCTCCGGCCTGTCCGCCGGCCAGTTCAACCTGCGTGAACTGTTCGGTGCGGCCAAGGCCCTCCTTTTCGATCAGGACCGGCCGATCCTTGCCGACTTCACAAGCCAGGTGCCTGGTCAGCACTTCTGCGCCCTTTGCCCGTAGACGAGCGCCGCGCTCCTTGACAACGCTGCGCTCCAGCTGCGGCATGCGCGCTGCCGGGGTCCCTGGTCGCGGTGAAAACGGAAACACATGCAGATGGGTCAGCCCGCACGCGTCGACGATGTCGAGAGAATTCCGGAACATCGCTTCCGTTTCCGTCGGAAATCCCGCGATGATGTCGGCACCGAAAACAACGTCCGGGCGCAGGTGCCGAACATCCTCGCAAAACCGGATCGTGTCGGCCCTGAGATGGCGGCGTTTCATCCTTTTCAGGATCATGTCGTCACCTGCCTGGAGCGACAGGTGAAAATGCGGCATCAGCCGTTCGTCTTCGGCAATCACCCGCATGAGATCGTCATCGGCTTCGATCGAATCGATGGAAGATAGGCGCAAGCGCTTCAGATCCGGCACCATCTTAAGGATTTTGGCCGTCAGCGTGCCGAGTTTCGGCGCACCGGGAAGGTCTGCACCATACGAAGTGATATCCACGCCTGTCAGCACGATTTCATTGTAACCGTTTTCCACCAGCCGCCTGATCTGGTCGATCACCACGCCCATCGGAACGGAGCGGGAATTTCCACGGCCATAGGGAATGATGCAGAAAGTGCAGCGATGATCGCAGCCGTTCTGGACCTGAACGAAGGCGCGTGCGCGCCCGGTCAGACCGTCGATCAGGTGACCCGCCGTTTCCTCAACGCTCATGATGTCGTTGACGCGAACCTTCTCGGTCTCCGAAATACCGAAAGCGACGACGTCCTGATAGGACTTGCGCTCCAGCTTTTCGGTGTTGCCGAGGACAAGATCGACCTCTTCCATGTCGGAAAAGGTCTCGGTTTCTGTCTGGGCGGCGCAGCCCGTGACAATCACACGCGCATTCGGGTGGTCGCGCTTGGCCCTTCGGACGGCCTGGCGTGCCTGGCGCACGGCTTCGTTTGTCACGGCACACGTGTTGATGAGGATCGCGTCCTGCAGGCCCGCAGCTTCCGCTTCGCGCTTCATCACCTCCGACTCATAGGAGTTCAGCCGGCAACCGAATGTGACGACATCGACGCTCATGAGACAGCTCCCGCCGCCGAAGCATCCCCGGAGCCGGTCTTGCGCCACTCCAGGGACTCCAGATCGACCTCTCCTTCGAACTCGATTTCGGTAAGACCGGTCATGAGCACATGGTCGTCGCTTTCGCGCCACTCGATCCCGATGGGACCGCCAGGCAGATGTACCGTTGTCCTGCGGCTGGTCTTGGTGTCGCGGGCTGCGGCGACGCCGACTGCGCAGGCAGCAGTCCCGCAGGCCAGCGTCAGGCCCACGCCCCGCTCCCAGACCTTCAGCCGGATCTGGTCTTCTTCAAAGACATGGGCGAGCGAAATATTGGCTCCCTCCGGGAATATCGGATGAAGTTCCAGCAGTGGTCCGAAGCGCTCCAGTTCGTAACCTTCGACATCGTCGACCCAGAAGATCGCGTGCGGATTACCCATGTTGACGGCCGCAGGCGTGTGCAGGACCGGATCGTCGATCGGACCGATCTGCAGTTCGATGGCGCGTGTATCGGCAAATTCCTCAGCGAGTGGAATTTCATCCCATCGAATCCTCGGCGGTCCCATATCGACCGTTACATTTCGCGGTCCGGGGCTGTCGAATGCATGCAGAAGTCCGGCGCCTGTTTCGATTGTCACGAGATCCTTGCCGATTTCCTCCATCAGCAGGCGTCCGATACAGCGGGTCGCATTGCCGCACGCGGAGACCTCGCCGCCATTCTGATTATGGATGCGCATGAAGGCATCAACGCCGAGCGAAGAGCGTTCAACCGTGATCATCTGGTCGAAGCCGATACCGCTTTCCCGGTCACCCAGCCTGGCGATCACGTCCGAAGAAAGGCGCAGCGGCTGTTCGCGCGCGTCCCAGACCACGAAATCGTTGCCGAGGCCATTCATCTTCAAAAAGGGTCTGGTTTCAGACGCCATGCCGGGTGTACTTCTTCCAAGGTGTTGAGAATGAGATCGGTTTGTCGCGATCACTTGACCCTATATGGCCGAAAACTCGAGAAATTACCAGTAGGAGGGGCTTTCGGAGCAGGCATGCGTCTACATGAGGTCAATGCGGAACACGCATTATTGCCGATCGGTCAGAGATTTTCCGCCTTGAAGGTGTCGCAGGCGTCAAGCTGACCGGCGTCGAAACCTCGCCGGAACCATCTGGCACGTTGTGCCGAAGTCCCGTGATTGAAACTCTCCGGAACCACATATCCCTGTGCCTGACGCTGCAGGGTGTCGTCACCAATGCGGCTTGCCGCGTTCAGCGCCTCCTCAATGTCGCCTTCCTCCACGAAACCCTGTTGCCGCGCCGCGAAGTGCGCCCAGATACCCGCATAACAGTCGGCCTGAAGCTCGACCCTGACCGATAGCGCGTTTGCTTCCGTCTTGCTGAGGGTTCGGCGGATCTTGTGAAACTCCGGAAGAATGCCGAGCACATTTTGGATGTGATGTCCGACCTCGTGGGCCAGCACGTAGGCCTGAGCGAAATCACCCGGCGCATTCAGCTGCCTGGCAAGCTGCTGGTAGAAGGAAAGGTCGATATAAAGCTTGTCGTCGGCCCCGCAATAAAACGGTCCGGTCGCCGCACTGGCATAGCCACAAGCTGAAGAAACCGACCCGGAGAAAAGTACCAGTGTGGGTTCCGGATAGTCGCCGCCAAGCCCGGAAAAGATCTCGCTCCAGGTGTTTTCCGTATCGGCGAGGATCACGGATACGAATTGTGCCGTTTCATCGTTGGCGGCAGAACGCGGTGCAGAAGTATCATATCCCGGTTCATAAGAGCCGCCGGCGTCGAGCTGGCTGAGAAGCGTCAACGGATTGACCCCCATCATCCACGCGATTCCGGCAATGACGACGAGACCCGTGAGACCGATGCCGCCTCCCGCACGAACACGCCTGCCGGCGGGGACCCGCATGCGCCGCCTTGGGCGCGACCCGCGTCTGTCGTCGATATTGCTGCTGCCGCGGCGGCCTTTCCAACGCATGATTGAGTATCCGTTCTGTCGATGACGCCCCTGAATACCAGACCGTGCCGGTAAGTTGCACGTAAAAGAGCATCCCGGAGCGCAACATTGTGATGGCAATTACAGCGGGAGGTCACAATCCGTGGAACAACAAGGCGCAGTAGAGCGGTAAATTGAGGATTTTTGAAATGCGCGATGTAACAGAACAAGAAGCCCAGCGATTGATAGCATTTGCAACAGAGCGGCTCGGACGCCAGGAAGGCAACGGCCAATGCTGGACACTGGTCAACAATGCCTTTGAAAATCTCGACTTTCACAAACCGTCGGCCATCTACAACTGGGGCCGTGAAGTGGAACAGTTGGCGAATGCCCGACCCGGCGATGTTTTTCAATTCAGCCGCTTCGAGGTGACGGTCCGTGTCGAAAATGACGGGGGTTACGAGGAGCGGACGGAATCGCGAGGCGCTCCACGGCACACGGCAATCCTGGAAAGCATTGACGAAAACGGCATTGCGACGTTCCTGGAATGCAACGTCTATGAAAATTTCAACGTCCAGCGGAACCGCTTCTATGTCAGGACAGCCGATCTGGAAAGTGGCGAGGGAGAACGCACGACCGTGCGTGTCAGTGGACGCTTCACCATTTATCGCCCGCAAAAATCGGAATAAACACGATCAATCCATGATCGCGTGACATCACGTCAGGCCGTGATCACCATACGCACATGCGCTCCCGCCTTTGCAAGCAGCAAGCGCATGTGCTCTGGCGAAACCGCCACACAACCTTCCGTCGGCGTGTAGGTCTCACGGGCGATATGAAAGAAGATTGCGCTGCCCTTGCCTCTCACGGCCGGGAACATGTTGCAGTTCAGGACGACGACAATGTCGTAGAGCCTGTCGTCGCGCCACATTTTCTCGTGGCTCGCGGGAAACGGCAGTGTGACAGGCCTGTTATAGAGCCGGTGTTCCGGATCATCACACCAACCGGATTTTGGCGTGAGCGGCTCAAGCTGCAAATTTGTTTGCGGCGGCCGTCCCCTGTCCGGCCTGTAATAGACGTGAAGGAGATCGAAAGAGCCCATTGGTGTACCGCCATCGCCTTCTTTTTTACGCATGACGATACCGGATCTCCCCAAGGCACACGGAACCGTGATCGGTCCAAGACGCAATATTCCCTTCGTCCCGTCGCGTGGCAGCGCACGTACCTCCAGTGTTTCCGCCGGTTTGCCGGACTTTGTCATCCCTGCTTGCCTCGCCCTGCAATATCCAAATCAACACTTTGATAAACCAGCCTTAAACCCCGCGTGAAGAAGAATTGACGAATGACTGCTTGTGCGGCGAGAATTTCCCACGCACATAGAGGCAGGAAACACGCATGTGTAGATTGCACAAGTTGGCGTGATCACCTTGAGACTTTTGGCGAGGACCGCACACATGACCGCCCGCACGATCTTGATAGTCGATGATGACAACGAACTGCGCGAAGCGCTGGTTGAACAACTTTCGCTTTATGACGAGTTTGAAACCATACAGGCGGATTCAGCCACATCCGGTATCGGCCTTGCCAAGGACGAACATGTTGACCTGCTGTTGATGGATGTCGGTCTGCCCGATATTGACGGGCGTGAAGCGGTAAAGCTTCTGCGCAAGAACGGCTTCAAGGCACCGATCATCATGCTGACCGGCCACGATGGTGACAGCGACACCATTCTCGGACTGGAAGCCGGCGCCAACGACTATGTCACCAAACCATTCAAGTTTGCCGTTCTCCTGGCCCGTGTACGCGCGCATCTGCGTCAGCACGAGCAGAGCGAGGACGCGACTTTTGCAATCGGCCGCTATTCCTTCCGTCCGGCCGCAAAGGTGATGCAGGACGATGGAGGCGCGAAGGTACGGCTCACGGAAAAGGAAACCTCCATTCTCAAGTTCCTCTACCGTGCAGGTGAAAAACCGGTCACCCGTGACGTTCTGCTGCATGAGGTCTGGGGATACAATTCAGGCGTCACCACCCATACCCTGGAAACGCATATTTACCGCCTGCGACAAAAAATCGAACGTGATCCGTCCAATGCAGAGCTTCTTGTCACAGAAGCCGGTGGATATAAGCTTGTGCCCTAACGGGTAATCAGCGTAAATCTTGGGCATGAGCCTTGCCCAAGACATTGCGATTCTCAAGCAAATCCCGATGCTCTCGGACTTTCAGGACGATCAGCTCCGCCTGCTCGCCTTCAGCGCCGAAAGCATGGATTACCACGACGGCCAGCGCCTCTTCGAGGAAGGGGAGCGGGCCGATGGCGGTCTGGTGATCACAAATGGCACCGTCAGCCTGCAGAAAAAGGGCGAAGACGGCTTTGACGAGGTCGAAAGGGTCGGTCAGGGCACCCTGCTCGGCCAGACCGCACTCCTGACTGAAAGCAAACGGCCTTGCCGTGCAGATGCGGTCGGAACGGTCAGCATCATCCGTATCCGCCGGGCACTGTTCAAGCGCATGATCCAGGAGTATCCGGAACTGGCACAGCGTCTGTTCGAGCAGCATTCCCTGAAGTATCGTGCCACAATCGCCGCCTTGCGTCCGATTGGTGACAAGATGGTGGAGCTGGAACAGCTCAATGCGGAGCGGCGGGTGCGCGATGATTCAAAGGCGAGCGAATAGGCACGGCTATTTCAGCCGCGCGCGCACCGCGATTTGAGGGCCTGATTTCCTTTTTGACCGGACACGCCTATTCCAATCGGCGCAATGCCCGTCCGACCCATTCAGGTGTCGGCTTCAAGAGCGCGTTGTGAAGACCTTCACGAATGACATCAGGAAATGCTGCGGACCTTTCTGCTTGAGTGTCGTAGTGCAGCAGCATGCATTCGAACGTTGCGCATTCGCGGGTCCCTGACCACATTGTATGCCCGACATGAAGTCGCTTGGTATCCACACCCAGTATTGCGGATTCAATTGACAGTGTCGCGGGTGCACGCACTTCTCCGACATACCGCAAATGGGTCTCCAGCGTGTATAACGCGCACCCGTTTTCCTCGAAATATTCGGTGCCAATGCCGAAATGGTCTTGCAGCTTCCAGGTCGCATTGCTGAAGGGCACAAGATAATAAGCCTCGTTCAGATGACCATAGGCGTCCAGCCAGTCGCTCTGGAGCGGCTCTTCGTGCAGGCGAAACGTTGCCATGAGGTCACCCGATCAGGAGGGTTTTTCAAAGACGACCAACTTGGTCATCGCGGGAATCAGGTTATCGACGTCAGCAACCTCGAATCCCTTTCTCTTGCCAGCTTCCGTCAGCCACCCGACAGAAAGCGAGCGAGCTTCGGGGGTGAAAGCCATGTGCTGCAATTGCCAGAGCGCTGCCAGCGCCGGGCCGCGCCGGTTCTCTTCGACCATGAAGTCGTGAACCATCAGCTTGCCGCCCGGAGAAAGCGTATCGAATGCCTTCTGCAAAAGCCCTTCCACGTCGTCGCCCGGAACGCCACTCATCAGGTAGGACATCAAGATGGCACTCTGGTTGCTTGGCCATTGGACTTCGATGGCGTTGCCGGGGATGTAGCGAACACGATCGACCAGATTTGCCTCGGAGATGAACCGCCAGCCGATTTCCGCGACATTCGGAAAATCAATGATCGTCGCGTGCAGATTTTCGTATTCATTGCACAGGCTGATCGTCATTGCGCCGGTTCCGCCACCGACGTCCAGCAAGGTGTCGGCACTGCTCAGATCCACTTTCCGTGCAAGTGTCTTGCCCGGACCGAGCGACCCTGCGTGCTGGCTTTCGGAATAGACCGACGCCTGTTCTTCGTCCGTCATCCAGTGGCTATAGGAGGCAATCGCATCTTCGGACAGATCGCCTTTCATCACAGCATTGAGCTGGAGCAGGAACGGATACATCTGCTGATCGATCTGATGACGCAGGTAGTCGCCGAAATCATACTGCGACTGTTTCGAAAGAAAGTTCTGTGCCGCCGGTGAATTCCAGATTTTCCTGTCATCACCGATGGCGAGAAGGCCAACGCTTGCAAGCGCAGTCGTCAGAATAACAATCCGATTTATCGGAATGCCGGTGGCCTTCGCCAGCTCTTCAGCCGATTTGGGCCCGTCTGCAAGTACCGAGAAGATATCAACGTGAAGCCCGGCAAACAGAGATTTGGACGCCATGAAACCGAATGCAATCGAAGAGAGGTCCTCCGCACTTTCGATTGTGTTTTCAGTCGCCACTGTATCTTGGGCCAGCATGCCGTGCTCTCTCTTCTGTCTTGGATGTTGTGGCGCAGAACATACACCTTCAATGCCGCAGCACAACATGGAGTGCGGCCTTGCCGGTGGTTTGGTGACTTCAATCCGAACCGCCTGCCTTCGGAAAAGACGAAGACGACGCTGATGAACGCGGCGGTTTACATTGATAATGCTCCACGTCGCATAGCGCGTTGGGGGGCATGCCGACGCGGATTTCGATGCCGAATACGATAAAGGCGAGCTGTCGGCCTTATCGTGCAGATGCTACGCCTCATACCGACGGCCAGGCCGAAATCCAGCGCTATTCCTGATTTTCGCCGAACATGTCGCGATACGAGAGCGGAGATACGCCAACGTGCCTCTGGAAGGCGCGCCGGAGGCGCTGTTCATCCAGAAAACCGGAATTGACGGCAATTTTCGCCAAGGGAAGATCGCGGCGCACAAGCGCTCGTTTGGCCGCATCGACGCGTATAAGCTCAACGGCCTTCGCTGGGGTCATTCCCGTTCTTGCCTTGTATTTACGTGAGAAGCTGCGGGGGCTCATCGCGAGTCTTTCCGCAAGTTTTGGAACGCTAAGATCGCTTTGCAGATGCCCAGCTATCCATGCATGGAGATCGGCAAACAGCCCCTCGGGCTCCGACGCCTGGATATTGAGTACGTCGCTGAACTGCGATTGTCCTCCCGGCCGCTTGAAAAAGACGACCAGAGACTGAGCAACCTGCATCGCCGCTTCGTGGCCCATATCTTCCTCGATCATCGCGAGCGCCAGATCGATGCCGGCCGTGACACCGGCAGAGGACCACATATTGCTGTTGCGCACAAAAAGCGGATCGCGTTTGACCTCGATGTCGGGAAAGCATCTCTGCAATTCGTCAACCTGACGCCAGTGGGTGGTTACACTTTTCCCGTTGATCAGACCGGCTGCAGCCGTGAGAAATGCGCCCATACAGGTCGACGCGATGCGTCGGCTACCGTTGGAAGCCTCCTTGATCCAATCGACAAGATCTTCCTGTTCCATCGCATCGAACACACCGTCACCACCGGCAACTATGAGTGTGTCGATGGGTTTGAAGGATGCTTTGTCCAGTGTGACCGTGCCCAGTTCCACCTGACAGTCCGTTATGATTGGACCACCTTCCGGTGACGCGACCACGACGTCATATGCGCGAACACCGTTTGCAACGTCGGTGTTGTTCGCACTTGAAAAGGCCTGCAGCGGGCCCGCGACATCCAGCAGCGTGACACCGGGATAGATCACAAATACGACGCGGCGAGGTTGCCGGTCTTCAGTGTCTTCGAGTTTGGCCGTTTTTGATCGCATATTGTCATTTATGCCAAAATCGCCCTCCTGTAAACCGGGTTCGGAAACAGGAGGACCCGGAATTGAAACCGGCACAACAAAACCGCACGGCAATTTTGACAATCGGATTGTCCTTCGTTGCCCTCGCCCTGGCATTTTCCGCAAGAGCGTCCCTGGGACTGGTGATACCTGTCCTTGAACTAGAACTCGACTGGTCGCGAAGCTTCACCTCGAGTGCGGCAGCCGTGGCGCTCCTCGTTATGGCGGTCATTGCGCCGTTCGGAGGGCGACTTGTCGATAAAAAGGGAGCACGGGCGATCCTGCTCGTCGGCCTCGGTGCTCTTGCCATCGGTTGCTTTCTCGTGGCGGCCACCACCGACCCGATTGTCTTCTTTCTGGCATTTAGCGGGATCGCCGCCGTCGGATTCGGACTGGTGGCCACTCATGTGGTCTCAACCGCGGTTGAACAGGAGGTCGAGACGAACCGGGGACTTGCGACCGGCTTCGCGACGTCGGGTTCAACGGGGGGACAGTTTGTCTTTGTACCGCTTCTGGCCATGCTGATCGGCACTTATGACTGGCGCATGGCATTTGTGGCCCTTGGACTGGGCGCTCTTGTCGTGATGTTCTGCATCTATCTCTGGTTCCCGCAAAACACGCGCAGAACAATGTTTTCCGCTGATCAGAAGGAATCGCAAAGCAGTCTGGGAGACGATCTCCTGAATATCCTGAAGCTGCCCACGTTTCAGATCCTGTTCTGGAGTTACTTCATCTGCGGCTACACAACGTCGGGTGTGATCGAAACGCATTTTTTGCCCTATGCAATATTTTGCGGCTTCGGCCCGGTTCCTTCAGCTTCCGCTTACGGTCTTCTGTCAGCCATAAACCTTGCCGGAATGATCCTGGCGGGATGGCTCTCGGACCGGATGAACAGACCGCTTCTTCTGGGTATCATCTATCTCATTCGCGGCTTCACCTTCATCATTCTGGTGAATGTGGGCACAAGCTTTGAGACGCTGATCTTTTTCTCGATCCTCTTTGGCCTGGTCGACTATTCGACCGTTCCGGTCACCGCAAGTCTTGTGGCATCTCATATTGGCAGAAGCGTCATGGGGCTGGCATTCGGGCTCATTTCCGCCGGCCATCAGGTTGGTGCTGCAGTCGGAGCCTATTTTGGCGGTGTCTTGTACGACATCTACGCTCAATACACCTGGGTTTGGTGGTCGTCTGTCTGTCTGGCCGTGTTCGCAGGTATTCTCGTGTTTTTGATAAAGGACAGACCGGCACTCCCTTCGGTTCAGGAAGCATTGCACTAGCAAGACCGAACTGATCGTTCGCAGCGCCGCGGACAATGACCTTGCCGTATTGGCGGTTCATCCGCCCGTCGCTCAAAAAAAGTCCCGCTTTACCGGACTGGAAGCGGGACAGAATAACCTGAAATCGCAATGGGATCGGGAGACCGGAAGCTAATCAGTTTCCGCTCGCCCGGATCGATCACACCCAGGGACGGCTTTCGCCCAGGTTTCCTTCGAATGTGTCGATCTGCTCGGCCTTCGCCATCGTCAGACCGATATCGTCAAGACCATTGATGAGGCAGTGCTTGCGGAAATGATCGATCTTGAACGCCACGTCCCCACTTTCCAGACCGCGGATCTCCTGATTTTCAAGATCAATGGTCAGCGTGAAGTTCGCGCCGCGCTCAGCTGCGTGAAGAAGGGTTTCCAACTCGTCCTCGGAGACCTCGATCGGCAATATGCCGTTCTTGAAGCAGTTGTTGTAGAAGATATCTGCAAAGGACGTGGAGATGACGCAGCGGATACCATGATCCAGAAGCGCCCAGGGGGCGTGTTCGCGGGAAGAACCGCATCCGAAGTTGTCACCTGCAATCAGGATCTTCGCATCGCGGTAAGCCGCCTTGTTCAGTACGAAATCGACGTTTTCAGAACCGTCGTCATTGGTCCGCATTTCGTGAAACAGCGCGGAACCGAGTCCGGTGCGCTTGATCGTCTTCAGAAATTGCTTCGGAATGATCATGTCGGTATCGATATTCACGATCGGCATGGGCGCCGCGACACCGGTCAGGGTTTCAAATTTTTCCATTGTTCTGTCTCCTGAAAGGTCAGTTCCGCTCGATCGCCCCGGGCCATCAGCCCTAGGCAGCAAGGCTTGTGGCCTGATCGACGCCGAGCATCAAGTTTAGGTTCTGGACCGCAGCGCCCGAGGCACCCTTGCCGAGGTTGTCGTAAACGGCAATGATCGCGGCCTGGGCGCGTGCATCATTTGCAAAGACATGAAGACGCAGCAGGTTGGTGTCATTGACGGCTTGCGGGTCCAGGAAATCGGCACGTTCCAGCGATTCAAGCGGTGCGACCTCGACAAACCCGTTGTCCGCGCCGGCAAAATGGTCTGCCAATGCGGCGTGAAGCTGCATGCCTGTCGGAGCCTGCGCCAATTCGGCCAGGTTCAGAGGCAACACGGTCAGCATGCCCTTGTAGTAGTTGCCGACGGACGGTGTAAAAAGCGGGGCCGAATCGAGCAGAGCATACTCGGTCATCTCCGGCAGGTGCTTGTGGTTGAAGCCGAGCGCATAGGGCGCAAAGACATTTGCGTCCGTCCCGCGCCCTTCGTAGTCGGCGATCATGCCCTTGCCGCCACCGGAATAACCCGACACCCCGTGATAGGACAGAGCAAAATCGGCAGGCAGAAGATCTGCGGCAACGAGCGGACGCACGGAAGCGATCAACCCCTGGGGCCAGCAACCCGGGTTGGCAACACGCATCGCCGCAGCAATGACGCCGCTCTGATCGGGATCCATTTCGGCGAATCCGTACGCCCAGCCCTCGGCGACCCTGTGTGCGCTCGACGCATCGATAACCCGGGTCGTATCATTTTCAATCAGGTCGACGCTTTCCCGTGCCGCCGCGTCGGGCAGGCAAAGAATCGCGACATCGGCCTTGTTGAGATAATCGGCCCGGGCCGCAGGGTCTTTTCTGCTTTCGTCCGGAATGGAGATCAGCTCCAGATCGCGGCGCATGGCGAGGCGCTCACGGATCTGCAGACCCGTCGTACCGGCTTCACCATCTATGAACACGCGCGCAACCATGGCCCGTTCCTCTCCTCTGGCTGAGTAAAATCGAATGCGTCATACACCCAATCGACGGTCTTGTCACCGATTGTGAGCGCGATCAGACCTCAACGAGCCCTTGAGTGATACTCATCATTGGGCCGCATGTCGGTCGCGGCCGCCACCCGGTTGCTCATGTTGAAGAAGCCGGCAACAGAGGCAATGTCCCAGATATCGCGGTCGCTGAACCCCGCATCGCGCAGGGCTTGTCGATCGCTTTCGAGGATTTCGGCAGGTCTTTCAGTCAGTTTCACCGCAAAATCCAGCATCGCACGCTGGCGCGCGTTCAATTCGGCAACACGGTAGTTCATGACCATCAGTTCCCCGAGGACCGGATCGCCCGATAATTCGCGTACAGCCGCGCCATGGGCGGTCAGGCAATAGAAACAACGGTTGACGGCGGATACCGCAACGGCAATCATCTCCCTCTCAAGCTTGGTGAGACCGCATTCCGCCAGCATGAGGTCGTTATACATGTCGGTGAATGCGCCCAACTTCGATTCATCAAAGGAATACGCTTTCAGCACATTGGGCACCAGACCCAGCTTTTCTTCGCACAAATCGAAATAAGCGAGTGTTTTTTCACTTAATGTTTCATTTGAATCGATATGCAAGGCGGTGACTTTACTTGACAATTTGCCTCTCCCGTCATGAAAACTTTTATGTCGCTGCAATACAAAATCACATCATGCGGCCGAGCCACAACAAAGATCGCCTAGGGGGAATGAAATGCCGGACAAACACGACGTCGAGAAAATCAAGCTCATCGACGCAGTCCACGCAGGCCTGAAAGAAAAAGACCCCGCCCTGGTGGAGTTCGCCAGCGCGTTTTTTGACCGGGCGGCAGCAGAGGATCTTGTCACCTACACGGCGGAGGAACTGTGTGGCTTCGTTGTGGATGCCTGGCAGGATTTCCAGAACCATGAATTGGGCACACACCGCGTTGGCATCACCGACCCGGCATCCTCAGGCAAAAATCCAAGAATCGACAATCTGACCGTCATCGAAATCGTAAATGACAACATGCCGTTCCTGGTTGATTCGGTAATGGACGAATTGCAGGGCAGCAAGCTGGAAATCCACCTTGTGCTGCATCCGATCTTCATTGTCGAGAGGGACGAAAAAGGCAAACTGCTTTCTGCCGTCGGCAGAAAGAAACCGGCAAAGCGCAAGGATCGGCAGGAGAGCCTGATCCACATTCACGTGACGCGCATCGATTCGGAAGAAGCACGCACCGCGCTCCGGGAACGGCTCGACAATGTCCTGAATTCGGTAAGATCGGTTGTCGACGACTTCAAACCGATGCAGGAGAGACTCGCCGAAGCGATCGACACTTTCAAGACCACGCAAATTCCGGGCAGCAGCGACGATCTCTGGGAGGCAATCCATTTCCTCGAGTGGATGGAAAACAACAACTTCATTTTCCTGGGAATGCGGGAATACAGGTTCGAGGGCGGAGTTGATGAAGGCGAGCTTTCACCTACCGAAGGAACTGGCCTCGGCCTGTTGACCGATCCGGATGTCCGCGTCTTGAGACGTGGATCCGAATTTGTGCAGATAACACCTGAAATCCGGGAATTCCTGAAGAATCCGGAGCCTCTCATCATCGCCAAGGCGAATGTCAGAAGCACCGTTCACCGGCGTGTGCACATGGATTACGTTGGCGCGAAGATTTACGACGATGATGGAAATCTGACGGGTGAATTGCGCATCGTCGGTTTGTTTGCCTCAACCGCCTATACCGAACCGACCAACACGATACCCTTTCTGCGGCGGAAAGTTGCCAGCGTATTGGCACGCGCCGGGTACGGGTCTGAAAGTCACTCCGGCCGCGCGCTGCGCAACGTGCTGGAGGCTTTCCCGCGCGACGAGCTGTTTCAGATCGAACGTGAGCGCCTGTTTGAATTTGCCATCGCAATCCTGCAACTGGACGAGCGCCCGCGAATCAGGGTGCTGTCCCGGCCGGACAAGTTTGACCGGTATGTCTCGATCATGGTGTTTGTGCCTCGTGACCGGTATTCAACCGAAATCAGGATCAATATCGGAACCTATCTTGCCTCGATATACGAGGGTCGCCTGTCCGCCTGGTATGTGACCTACATGGAAGGTCCCCTGGCGCGGGTTCACTATATTGTCGGGCGGGACAAGGGTGAAACGCCGAAACCGGAACAGGAAGAACTTGAGATTGCCGTCGCTGACATGGTGCGGACCTGGTCCGACAATGTCCGGGATGCCCTGAACAAGGAATTCCCGCCTGTCCAGGCGCGGCAGCTGGCCGAACGGTACGCCCTGTCGTTCCACGGAGGCTACAAGGAAGTCTATACTGCCCAGTCCGCCGTATCGGATATCGTCAAGCTCGAAACCCTGGCCGGGCTTGATGACACGACAATCTCGTTCCGCAGACCGTCAGGTTCGGAAAACAACCGCCTGTCCCTGAAGGTTTATCACTGCGGTTCACCCATACCCCTGTCCGCCCGCGTACCGCTGCTGGAGAACATGGGCTTCAAGGTCATCAACGAGCGAACCTACAGGGTGACACCGGCGGACAGGCCACTGTCCTACCTGCATGAAATGACACTCGAAAGCCACTCCGGAGACGACTTCAACCTGCCGCAGGAACTGGAATCCAGGCTTGAGGGCATGTTCATGGCCATCTGGAAAGGCAGTGCCGAAAACGACGGCTACAATCGCCTGGTCATGACCGCCGATCTTGCATGGCGAGATGTCGCTGTCGTCAGGGCATTGTCAAAATTTCTCCGCCAGGCCGGTATTCCGTTCTCGGAAGACTACATGTGGCGGACCCTGAACAATTATCCGCTGATCGCTGCAAAGCTGGTGGAACTTTTTCATCTGCGCTTCAATCCGGACGTCACCGCAAAGGACCGGGAATTGGGTTCAGACCGGCTCGCGGAAGAGCTGACAGCCGACCTCGAAGAGGTTTCCAGTCTCGATGATGACCGTATCCTGCGCCGGTTCCAGAATGTCATCAACTCGATCCTGCGCACGAATTTCTATCAGCTGGACAAGAGTGGACAGCTCAAACCCACTTTTGCTTTCAAGATCGAAAGTCCAAAGATCGAAGACCTGCCTCAGCCGCGGCCATATCGGGAAATCTTCGTCTACAGCCCCCGTGTAGAAGGAGTGCATTTACGTTTTGGCATGGTCGCCCGTGGCGGATTGCGCTGGTCGGACCGACCTCAGGATTTCCGGACGGAAGTGCTCGGCCTCGTCAAGGCACAACAGGTCAAGAATGCCGTTATCGTGCCTGTCGGCGCGAAAGGCGGTTTCGTACCGAAGCAGCTTCCTCCGATCAATGACAGGGAAGCCTGGTTCAAGGAGGGGACTGAAAGCTACAAGGTCTTCATCAACGCATTGCTCGATGTCACCGACAACCTGGATGAGGACAAGCTCATTCCACCGGATCGGGTGCAACGCTTCGACGGCGACGATCCCTATCTCGTTGTCGCAGCCGACAAGGGCACTGCGACGTTTTCCGATACGGCGAACGGGATATCGGAAGGGCGGCATTTCTGGCTCGGGGATGCTTTTGCCTCAGGCGGTTCCGCCGGCTATGACCACAAGAAAATGGGCATCACCGCACGCGGTGCCTGGGAAGCGGTCAAGCGTCACTTCCGTGAAATGAATCGGGACATTCAGACCGAACCCTTTACCGCGGCCGGTGTCGGTGACATGTCGGGTGATGTCTTTGGCAACGGAATGCTGCTCTCCAAGGCGACGAAACTTGTCGCGGCGTTCGATCACCGCGATATCTTCATTGATCCGGATCCTGACCCCGCCAAGACCTGGGACGAACGCAAACGGCTGTTCGACATGGGCCGATCCTCCTGGAAGGACTACAATACCGACCTGATCTCAAAGGGTGGCGGCATCTTCTCCCGGCAGCTGAAGTCCATTCCGCTGTCTGCTGAAATCCAGGAATTGATCGGCCTCGACAAATCCAGTGCGACACCCCAGGAAGTCATGATGGCTATCCTGCGGATGAATGTTGACCTTCTCTGGTTCGGTGGCATCGGGACCTATATCCGCGCAACCACGGAAAGCGATGCGGATGCCGGAGACAGGGCCAACGATCCGATCCGCATCACGGCACCGTTCGTTGGGGCAAAGGTAATCGGCGAGGGTGCCAACCTCGGCCTGACACAGCTGGCGCGCATCGAATTCAACAAGAAGGGTGGACGCTGTAATTCCGATGCGATCGACAATTCCGCGGGCGTGAATTCCTCGGATATGGAAGTCAACATCAAGATTGCGCTCGGTGCGGCGTGCAAGGCGCAGAAACTGTCTCTTGAAAACCGGAACGTGCTTCTCGCCGACATGACGGACGAGGTTGCCGATCTGGTTCTCAGGAACAACTATCTGCAAACGCTTGCGATTTCCATGATGGAACTGCGGGGCCAGGAAGACTTCGGTTTCCAGGTTCGCATGATGCGGCAACTGGAGCAGGCTGATCTGCTGGACCGGGAAGTCGAGCAACTGCCCGACGAGGCGATACTCAGGGAGATGCGCAAGGCCGGACAGCTCCTCACCCGCGCCGAACTTGGCGTCCTGCTGGCTTATGCCAAGATCACTCTCTATGACGCCCTGCTCGACAGCACCGTTCCGGACGATGCCTATCTGGCACGAGAACTGTTCCGCTATTTTCCCGACCAGATGGCGACAACATACCAGGACGAGATCGGGGGCCACCGTTTGCGCCGCGAAATCATTGCTACGATGCTGGCGAACTCGATGATCAACCGTGGCGGCGCGACATTCCTGACCCGGTTGATGGACCAGACAGGTGCGACTCCGACAGAAATCGCGCAAGGATTCGTCGCGGTCCGCAACAGTTTCGATCTCACCGACCTGAACACTGAAATCGATGCACTCGACACCAAGGTCGATGGTGATCTGCAACTTGATCTTTACACCGAGATCCAGTCGTTGCTGTTGGAGCGGGTGGTCTGGTTCAAGCGAAACGTCTCGTTCGACAACGGACTTTCCGCGGTTGTCGAGCGTTTCCGAACCGGTATTTCCGATCTGCGCAGCCGCCTGGAGTCCCTGGTGCCGGAAGAACCCGCTCGCCTCCTGAATCAGCGAGCAGCGGAGTTCGAGGCAAAGGGCGTTCCCCAGACGCTTGCACGCAGAATTGCCTGGCTTCTGGCCGAACAGGCAATCCCGGACATCGTCATTGTTTCTGAAGAAACCGGCGCCGATCTCGAGACCGCGGCAATGGCCTATTATCAGGTCGCCCATCATTTCAGGATCGGAAACATGCACGAGATGGCCAGCAACCTGGAAGTCCGCGATTACTATGACGGGCTGGCCCTCGACCGGGCACGCGCGATTCTCTTCTCGGCGCACAGGGCATTGGCGAGCGCGGCCATCAGGGCAGGTAATTTCGAGAACTGGCTGCAGGAACACGGGGGAGAAGCAGCCAACAGGCATCGTGCGGTCACGGAAATTCTCGACGGTGGCCTGAGCGTATCGAAATTCACCGTGGCGGCCGGACTGCTGGCGGAAATCTGCGGAACGGCTTAACGCGGCATGCAAGGTATGGCGTGACAAGGCCGGCAGTTTCCCTGCCGGCCTTTCGCAATTCGAGACAGGACAGCGTGATGGATACCGTCTCTGGTGGATCGACGATGAAAACAGATCCTCGCGCCGTACTCTCCTGGGCGCTTTACGACTGGGCAGCCCAGCCGTTTTTTACGCTGATCACAACATTCGTGTTTTCACCCTATTTCGCCTCCGTCCTGGCAGCAACGCCGGAAGAAGGTCAATCGCTTTGGGGGTTTGCCACTGCCGCGGCCGGTCTTGGTATCGCGATCATGGCGCCGATCCTCGGCTCTGTCGCTGACGCGACCGGACGCCGCAAGTTGTGGATCTTCGTGTTTTCAATCCCTTTTGTCATCAGTTGCTGGATGTTCTGGTACGCCGAGCCAGGCGGTTCGAACAGCATTGCCATTGCCCTTGTCGCCTTTGCGGTCGGCACGCTTTCCATCGAGATTGCGACAGTTTTCAACAATGCCATGATGCCTTCGCTCGTTCCTGCACCGCAGGTCGGCCGCCTGTCGAGCTTTGGCTGGGCGGCGGGATATGCGAGCGCGCTGATCACGCTTGCGATCGCGCTGCTGCTCTTTTCAGCCGATTCGCACACCGGAAAGACCCTTGCCGGGATCAGTCCGGTCCTCGGCCTGGACCCGGCAACACAGGAAGGCGACCGGGTGACCGGACCCTTCTCGGCTCTGTGGTACGCCCTGTTCGTCCTGCCGATGTTCTTCTTCGTGCCGGATGCATCCGCGAAAGAAAAATTCACGACAGCGATCCGCAAGGGGCTGTCGGAATTGCACGCAAGCCTCTCCCAGGCAAGGGCCAACCGGAATATCTTTCAATTCCTGATCGCCAACATGATTTTCAAGGACGGTCTGGTCGCGCTTTTTGCCTTTGGCGGCATCTATTCCGCTGGCCAACTCGGCTGGGGGTCCATCGAAATCGGCATCTTCGGCATCATTGTCATTATCACCGGAATACTCGGACTTCTTCTGGCAGGGCCGATGGACGACCGTTTGGGCGCCTGGCCCGTGATTATATTCTCGCTCGTCATCCTCATGATCTGCGGCCTTGGTATGGTCTCGATCGACAAGACGACGGTATTCTTCATCATCAAGACGCAGGCTGCGCCGGAAGGCGCTCAATTCGCCTCGCTCCCCGAGCAGGTGTTCATCGGGCTTGGCGCCGTGATCGGCTCCGTAGCCGGCCCGTTGCAGGCTTCCTCGCGCAGTCTGCTGATACGGCTGGCCCCGAGGGAACACATGTCCCAGTATTTCGGTCTGCTGGCCTTATCAGGCAAGGTCACGAGTTTCATGGCGCCGCTCGCGGTCGGGATTGTCACTGCCCTGACCGGCAGTCAGGCCGGTGGCATGTCGGTGGTTCTCGTCTTCTTCGCCGTCGGACTGGTGTTGATGTGGGGAGTAAAGGAGCAGCGCGCCGGGTAGTTCCGGCACGCTTCTATGTCTTGATCGGGTTTTGCGATCAATCGATCCGGCTGACGCGCCGACTTACGCCGGGTTGCCTCGATTTCGTCATTTGTGACAGCAAAATCAATCCGTTGGATCGGCAGGTTTCAATCACTGACACATTAGTGACGAAAGTGGCGCATACCCGTCATCACCATCGCAAGTCCAGCCTCATCCGCAGCAGCGATCACGTCGTCGTCGCGCATGGAACCGCCTGGCTGAATGACCGCTGTGGCCCCGGCCTCGGCGGCCGACAGCAATCCGTCTGCAAAGGGGAAAAAGGCATCGGACGCCACAACGCATCCCTTGGTCAGAGGCTCGCTCAGGCCAGCAGCTTCCGTTGCGTCCAAAGCCTTTCTTGCAGCGATCCGGGCTGAGTCCACGCGGCTCATCTGGCCTGCACCAACTCCCACCGTCGCGCCATCCCTGGCATAAACGATCGCGTTGGATTTCACGTGTTTGGCCACACGGAAGGCAAATTTGAGATCGGCAAGCTCCTGCTCACTCGGAGCGCGCCTGGTCACGATTTTAAGGTCGAGATCGTCAATGACCCCATTGTCACGGGACTGGACAAGCAGCCCGCCGGCCACCGACTTGACAAAAAGGCCGCTGGCGCGCGCGTTCGCCAGTCCACCGGTGACCAGAAGTCGCAGGTTTTTCTTCGACGCGATGATCTCCCGTGCCGCGTCGTCCGCATCCGGGGCAATGATCACTTCGGTGAAAACCTTGACAATCTCCTCCGCTGCCTCGGCGTCGAGAACCTGGTTGAGGGCGACAATACCGCCAAAAGCGGATACCGGGTCGCAGCGCAGGGCGTTTTCATACGCTTGCTTCAGGCTTGCACCTTCGGCGACACCGCAAGGATTGGCATGCTTGATAATCGCTACCGCGCTGGTGCGATCCGGATCAAATTCGCTGACAAGTTCAAAGGCCGCGTCGGTGTCGTTGATATTGTTGTAGGACAGCGTCTTGCCCTGCAACTGACTTGCGGTCGCGACGCCGGGACGCTTCTCACCTGTTTTGTAGAAGCCGGCCGTCTGATGCGGGTTCTCGCCGTAGCGCATGACTTCCGCCAGCGCGCCCCCGACGGCCCTGTGTGCCGGGGTCGCCTCATCAAGCTGCTCTGCTATCCAGTTTGAAACCGCGGCATCATAGGCGGCCGTGCGTGCAAATGCCTTCAGCGCAAGCTTTTTGCGAAGGGCGATCGGCGACTTGCCCTCGTTGGCATCGAGTTCCGCGATCACGGCATCATAATCGGCAGGATCGGTCACGACCGTGACGTAGGCGTGGTTCTTTGCAGCGGCGCGGGTCATGGCCGGTCCGCCGATATCGATGTTTTCTATCCCCGTTGCATAATCGGCATTCGACGCCACAACGTCCTCAAACGGATAGAGGTTTCCGCAGAAAAGGTCGATACCGGCAATATCGTGTTCCCGCATGGCAGCCTGATGATCCTGATCGTCGCGGATCGAGAGAAGACCACCATGTACCATCGGATGCAGCGTCTTGACCCTGCCATCCATGATCTCCGGAAACCCGGTGACTTCAGAAATGTCCAGAACCTCAAGCCCCGCGTCCTTCAGGGTCTTGTATGACCCGCCCGTTGAGACCAGTTCGACACCGCGGTCAGACAGAGCCCTGGCGAAATCCACCAATCCGGTCTTGTCGAATACAGATAGAAGCGCACGTTTGACGGACACCAGTTCGGGAATCGGAACGGCTTTGGACACAATGGCCATGAGTTTGCCTCGCAAGTGGGAACGATCGGGGAGTTCGACGTCGCCCTAACACGTCTTCAGGCAAATCGGAAGGTACTTGGTTGTCCGGATGCCACCCTATTCTTCGAGCGGCAGTTCATCCAGTTCGTCAAACTCGGTTGTTCCGCGCCGGCTGAGTTTTGCCGTCGCCGTCTTGCGGAATTGCCAGCCAACCGACGGCGCCTCGAGCAGCGATCCGGTGACCACGATCTGGTCCGTCTTCCTGTGGCCGAAGACATCGGACAGGTAGATGCTCTCTTCCAGGGACAATTCGCTGCCCGGCGCCTCGAATTCCCACGCTTCTCCGCTGCGGCAGACCATCAGAACGGCAGACCCGCTGCGCAAGAGGGACGTGCGAAGCCCCGGATGAAGGTGAAACCGAAGCGCATAGTGATGCTCCGCGTCGACGGGCCCTACTGCCCGCAAGGTGTCGATGCCGTCGAGCACGGTCCCATCCCCCGAAAGCCGCAGGTCACGCTCGTGGATGACATTGAATTCCGACGCGTAGCCATCATGGGAGGCCGTGATGCGGCTGCCCGCCTTGTCGTCTTCACGGTCAACGTCGACCGAAGACGGGCCAGACAGAATGGGCGCGCCAAGAAGGCGCCCAAAAGGTCTTTCCGACAGGAAACGGCACGAAGAGGTGTCTTCGACGGTCGCTGTCGAATGCGCCGCAGTCGATCTGCTGACCTTGCGCCAGAGAGGATTGGACTTCGGTGAGACACCGCAATTGACGACGATCCTGTTTGTTCCGGAAGAAAACTCGAAGGACAGGCAGCCGGCATGGGCGTCGCCTGAAACGCCGAGTGCGGGTACCGCACCCGTATCGATCAGAACCACCGAGTTCGCTCCGCCAAGGCGCTGATAGCCTGAGTGGGGCGCATTTACCGGGGGCGCACCCCTGGCGTCGTCATAAGCAAGGATGGTCGCAACCAGGTCACTCGGTGTCGACCCCATGCCGTTGAAATGGGCGAGCGAACCATCGCCATGGCGGAAAAACCGCAGCAACGGCATCATGCGATCGACGGATTGCAGCATCGCAGGCGGCATTTCCAGACCCTGCGAGACAAAAGCCTGCCGGACGGGCAGCAGGTCCGCGAGGATGTCGATAAGTGCCCGGGGGTTGCGTGAGATGTGTCCGCCATCCGGGAGTATCTGACGTGTCAGTTCGTGCTCGAGCCGGCGGATGCTCTGCCGAGCAAACCGACCCTGACCTGCCATGGAAATGCAAGCCGAGGCTACCGCCAGCGATGCCCGAAGCCGTACAACCCCGTCTTCGGTCTCGTTGATTGTCTGCCGCAGGTAACGGACCTGTCTCGACAGAGACTTCACGAAGCTGCGGTAAAATTCGTGGTCACCGTCCTGGAGAATGAAGGGCGAATGGGCCAGCCAGGACAAAATTCTCTGTGTCACGACCGGTGCTTCCCAGCCGATGACATGCCGCCGTCCGCAATACTTCATCCAGTCCTGAACCAGAACACGGGCGTTCTGGCGCGCAATCTGACTGTCGGACGCGCGCAGATCCCGCAGCCAGCCAAAGCTGTGCAGTTCGCGTTGCCAATCCTCGTGGACTGCATCCAGCTCGAAAGGTGAGCGACCCTGGGTCTCCACCAGATGGCCTGAAAACAGAAAGCGGCCGCCGTAAATGTCGGCCGCATTGGTTTCGTCAGCCGTTCGAAGATCCTGCGGCGCGATCAGCAGGCGTGATGGCACAGCCGAAAACGGCTGCATGCGGAAGATTGGTCCGCCATGCATCCATTTCAGGGTACGGTGCCAGATATGCAGGGCCACAAGACGCCAGATTCGGCTTCTTTCGTTGAGGCTTGCAATATTCACCAAACCATCCCCGATGCTGATGGTTTACGCGCTACTATTGTGAATTCTCCGGTTCTCAAGAGCGTCACTAGTGCTCTTCAAATCTGAAACAGACCATTAAGGTTAGCATTTCATTGATATAAACATTGCAAATGAACGGTTTAAGCTACGTTAAGAACGCCTGAATCTCGCGGCAAAGAAGCCATCCATACCGATTGATTCAGCTGTCGGGTCTGCAGCGTGACTGGGCAGGCAGCGCAGGTATCCTTCACCTGTAACGCACTGATGGAGACCACCAATTTCGTCGGATCCGATCGGTATCAGGCGGATGTATTCCGCGTGCCGTTGCAGAAATGCAGCAACCTGCCCTTCTCCTTCTGCTGGCTCCAGCGAACACGTGCAATAGACGATCAACCCGCCCGGCTTGACCCAGGGAAGCACCCTGTCGAGCAGATCCCGCTGAATTTCGGTCAGTTTCTCGACATCATACGGCGACTTGATCCAGGCGACGTCCGGGTGGCGCCGGATTGTCCCGGTGGCACTGCAGGGAGCGTCCAGCAGGACAGCGTCAAACGGGTCGTCCGGTTCGAATTCCCGGAGGTCGGATACAATCGTCTCCACGTCGAAGCCCAACCGGGTCATGTTCTCTTCAAGCCGTCTGAGGCGGCCTTTGCTGATGTCGACAGCCGTCACATGCGCCCCCGCCGCTGCGAGTTGCGCCGTCTTGCCGCCCGGCGCTGCACAAAGATCGGCAACCCTGAGGCCCTGAATGTCGCCGAGCAGCCGGGCCGGTAGTGCCGCAGCCGCGTCCTGAACCCACCAGGAGCCTTCTTCAAATCCGTCAAGGGAGTCTACGGCTCCCTTGCGAACCAACCTTACGCTTCCATTGCCGACAACGCGACCCTCCAGCTTGTCCGCCCAGTTTTCCGGGTCGGATTTCACCGTCAGGTCAAGCGCCGCCTCCGACTGGTGCGATCGTGCAATTGCCCGGGCGCCCTCTGCACCATAGGCATCTTGCCAGCTGTCCCAGAGCCAGTCCGGTGTGTTCACCTTCTCTGCATCGATATCGGACGTGATCTCTTCCTTCTCCCGCCCGAGACGCCGCAATACACCGTTCACGAGACCCTTGTAGGGACGCGCCCTGCGATCCAGTCCCGCATGGTCGACGGCCAGCGAAACGGCAGCACGGTCCGGAACATCAAGGAACAGCATCTGCGCTATCGCCACATGGAGAATGTCCAGAATCCTGCCCGTTTTCTCGGGGATCGGACGGTCCAGCAATCGATCGAGAATTTCCGTGATCTCGCCCCGATGGCGCAATGCGGCCCCTATTATGGCGCGAACCAGCGACCGGTCATTGCCGGCAAGAGCGCGAAAACCCGAATGGCCGGATCCTGCCTCGAGTTCTCCATCGAGGGGCCGTTTCTTGTGAACGACATTCCCCAGGATATCGGCCGCGACCTTTCGGGCGGCAAATCCCGGCTTTTCGGGTCGGTCAGTTTCCTTTGGGCCGGGCTGTCCGGATTTTTTACTCAAGCGACTATTCAAGGAATGTTCCTGTCTGGAGCCGCGTCCTGGCGGCGAAAGGCAAGCGCCGCAGACCGGATGACCGGCTGCGGCGCAATGGTTTTACCCTATTCCTTCCGGGTCAGTCAGAAAAGGTGTTTTTGAGCATCGGTGATCACGTTCTAGCCCCAAGGCCCCTTCGGGCGGTGTGGCTCGCTGGTGCCAGGCCGGCTGCCCATTCCTGCCCAAGGCCCTGAACCTGGCGCGGAACCGGCACTGCCATACGAGGCCCGTCCGCCGGTTCCCAGTCCTCCATCGGACAACTTGCGCAACTCATCAATCCGGTTCTGCGTGTTTGGGTGCGTGGAAAACAGATTATCCATCCGCTCTCCGGACAGCGGGTTCATGATGAACATGTGTGCCGTCGCCGGATTGGCTTCCGCGTCGGGGTTGTGGATACGCTCGACGCCGCCGGCGATCTTGCCGAGGGCAGAAGCCAGCCACATCGGTTCACCACAGATTCGGGCACCCATCCGGTCGGCTGCATATTCGCGTGTCCGCGAGATCGCCATCTGCACGACCATGGCTGCCATCGGCGCCACGATCATCATCAGGAGCATTCCGACGATGCCGAGCGGGTTGTTACGGTTTCCGCCGAAAAAGAACGCAAAATTGGCCAGCATCGAGATAGCCCCGGCGATCGTCGCCGTGATCGTCATGATCAGCGTGTCGTGGTTCTTCACATGTGCGAGTTCGTGCGCCATCACGCCGGCCACCTCTTCAGGTGTCAGCATGTTCAGCAGTCCGGTCGTTGCTGCAACAGCCGCATTTTGCGGATTTCGTCCAGTGGCAAAGGCATTTGGCTGCGGATTGTTGATGATATAGACCTTGGGCATCGGTAGATCGGCATTTTGTGCCAGCCGCTGAACCATGCGGTAAAAGTCAGGCATCGACCGCTCGTCCACTTCCTGCGCGTGATGCATGCGCAGAACCATCTTGTCCGCATTCCAATAGCTGAAAACATTCATGGCCGCAGCAATCGCCAGGGCAATCAGCATGCCCGACTGTCCACCGATCATGAAGCCGATTCCCATAAAGAGGGCGGTCATCCCCGCCAACAGCATTGCCGTACGAATGTAGTTCATTAGTGCCTGTGTCCGTTTCCTGTCCTTTTGTCACCGGCGCGCATTGGCGCCGATCAAGTCAAAATCCTGACTGAAGATGGGTATTGAAGTCAGGCTTGGCAAGTTGCGCAACAAGAGCCTTACAAAGACGTAATCCATGGAGACACGCAGGTTCCGTGACTGATTTCCTTGTCACAAAGGCACAACGCTTATTGCGACGAGATCGGGGTGGCAAAAGTCTATTGGGCACGGCCGGACGTTTCGTCTGATTTTTTCAATCAACTTTCAATTGCACAACCTGAAGTTTAACTCATTTTTTAGATTTCTGCGCAACTTAAGGTTTTTGCGCCGTTTGTATTCTCCTGATTTTTTACAAAGGAATTTTTGCCTTGTCTTCTGCTCGCAGCCTGTTGCCGTTCTGGCACTCGAAAACCGTCAAAAACACACTCGGCGGGCCCGCGTTTTTGTGGCTGTTGATCATATCGGCGCTTGGTACGCTGCAAGCCTTGTGGACTGTCAGGTCCGCCGTTTTTGACTTTCCGCGAACCCTGAAGGATGCCCGCGTCGAGGACCTCTCAGCGTTTCATCGGGCCTCTGAGATGTCCAATGCCGGATCAGCGGCGGACGTCTACGATCCGGAGTTGTTCCGGGACGGGTTGTCGGAACGGCTATCAGACCTGATTTTCTTAAATCCGCCGCATGCCCTCCCACTCTTTCATGTTTTTTCCTGGATGGATTTCGCCACGCTGAAAATCATCGTATTGGGAATGACTCTGATAGCGCTCTTCGCGATTCCACGACTTGCAGGGTTTAATCTGGCCGTGTCCGCGCTGTTTGCCGCCTCCGTTGGAACGGTTCAGATCCTTCTACGGCTAAATCTTTCTATCTTTATAATAACATTGATTGTTTTTGCTCTTGTTCACGCAAAACAACGCCCCATTCTGGCCGGCTTGTCGCTCGCCGTCGCGACAATTAAGCCGCAATACGGGCTTCTTGTTCCTTTCTTTTTGGTCAGCATTGGCGCTTGGCGATGCATCGGTTGGGCAACGCTCGGCACGTTGGTGCTGACGGGCCTCTCACTTGCCCTTTACGGACCAGATGTTTTGCTGAGCTATATGTCGTCCTTCACAACGCCCCTTTATCAGGCCTACGCACTCACGGCCCTGGAATGGGACACCTCGCTCCGGTCTTTTTTGGGCCGGATGCATGTCGATATGGGTTTGAGAGCGGCGCTCGTCTTTGCAGCAATCATACTGGGCGTGATCTGCACACTCCGCTTGCCTTCCCGCTTGCCTTATGAGTTGCGTATCGGGTTTGTTTTGCTGCTCAGCACCATCGTTGCACCGTCCTTTCTGTACTACAGCTGGCCCCTGTTTGCCGCAGGCGTACTTTTCGTTGCCAGGTCGATGCCTGACTGGCCAATGGAGTTGCAGTTTCTGGCGGGCATTACCTGGATGCAACCTTTTGTCTATGTGTTGCTCCTGTCGATCTGGCCTTCAACCCTGGGAACCCATGCGACCTTGGTATTTTTGCTGGTAGCCGCGGTTCCAGCCGGTTTATTCCTGCTTGTCAGATACAGGCAACCACGGCACACCCAATTGCCGCTCGCGGCACCTGAAGCCGCGCACAGTCGGGCATAACCAAATCGGACGAAATGTACACCGCGCGGGGCTGCCCGCCGCAGCCTAATATTCACGGCTATGAGCCCAATCGAGCAATACCGATACTGGAATACGCCCACTGCCAAATCCGGCAGTCATGCCTTATATAAGATAATCAGGACGACATAACCGAAACATGCAGCCAGCCGATAGCTAACATGACGCACGACCAGAAAGAACCGACCGCGAGCTACAGCCAGAGTGAAGCTCCTTCGCTGAAGACAGAGACCGCAGCGGAGCCGAAGAAACGTTTCGAGGACCTCCCACCTGCTGCCCAGCGCGCTCTTCTCGAGGCCGACGAGCGCCGGAAACAGATCGACGCGAAACAAGATGCCATGCCGGATGAGATCAACGGCCGCGGCGGACTGGAACCGACCCGGTACGATGATTGGGAGATCAAGGGCCTGACGGTTGACTTTTGAGGGCCTGCCCCTAGCTCATGCGCATGCAACTCGCCCAGATTCTCCGAAAGTGGGACGGTAAGGATACCGCGCCGCTGGAGCATGCCTACTCAAGCTTTGCGACAGAACCGGACTTCACCGTTCACCTGGTTGAGCTCTGCGAGATTGAGGAGTGTGAGCGCGGCGCAACGTGGCTTTTGAAGCATTACGTGGCAAAATCCAGAAGCGGGCTTCCGGAACAGTTAGCAGCGAGGCACGCAGCCTTCGCGCCGAAGCTAACCGACTGGGAAGCCCGACTGCACTTTCTTCAGTATTTCGAGCATTTGCAGATCCCGGAACATCTGGAAGACCCCCTCAGGCAGATGATCGACAGCGGACTGACATCTGAAAACAAGTTCGTGCGCGCCTGGTCTCACTACGCGCTCGCCGTGTTAGCCCAGCGGTTTCCGGCGCATAAATCCCATGCGATTGAAACGCTGGAACGTTCTGACGCATGCGAGACGGCTGGCTCGGTAAAAGTGCGCATTCGAAAGGCATTGGAAAAACTCAAGGTCTAAATCAGATGCCGGCCAGCCCTCGGACCTCATTTGCAATGACTTTCGCCAGATTTGCCTGTGGCGCTGCTTCGAAATGGATGGCATCAACCGGGCTCGCATTCATGTGCTTCCCGACATCCAGAAAAGCGGTGCCGTATTGCTCCGCAAGGCGCGCATAAACCTCTGCGAGACGCCGTGACTGGGCGCCCCCGTGCGCATTGGAATAAAGACCTTCATATTCGAGACCCGAAAAGTCGCCGAGCGGCGGCGGCGCCATCAAAAGAACCTTCGGAGCCCTGCCTTCAACATCATCGGTTGCCCGCGTCGCCTCGAACAGCACCCGCCCCATCGCAAGACCGATGGCCTCCGCACTCATGTTGAACCGGTCCTGGAGATCGTTGGATCCGAGCATGATGACCAGCACGTCGATCGGCATATGGGTTTTGCGCACGGTGGCAAGATGCGCGAGCCCGTTCTTGTCACCTCTTGTCGGGTCCTCGAACACGGTGGTGCGCCCGTTAACACCCTCCTCGATCACGTAGTAGTCCGTCCCAAGTTCCATCTGCAGCCGCCGGGTCCAGCGCACGTCGTGGCCGTATCTGGATTTGTCCACAGGGTTGAACCCCCAGGTGAGGGAGTCGCCGAAGCAGACAACGGCAACCGGAGCCTTTTTTTCCGCCATGAAAACCCTTTGCGATCAATGCGGGATTGTTTTCAGGCGACCTTAGAAAAGTTCCCCCCGGCAGGCAATCGGTTACATGAAATGACCGTTTTCCGTGCTTGGTTAATAAGAGATTTACCAAGGGCACGATAGGGTTGCGTCAATGTACTGCGTAACGACTGCCGGATTTTAGATGATTTCCAGCCCCAAAGCCTATAAGCGCGGCGCTGTCCTGCCGAGCTCCAACCCTTTCCAGCGCCTTGCCGAGCTCCTCGAAGGCGAGACGCCCGGGCTTGACCCGGTTGTCATGACCATCGGCGAGCCCCAGCATGCCATTCCCGATTTTACGGCTGAAGTTCTTGCTGAAAATATCGGCGACTTCCGCCGATACCCACCAATCAACGGGACACCGGAGTTTCGCAGGGCCGTGGCGGACTGGCTCGACCGACGCTATCGCCTTGGTGGCACAATCGACGCGGATCACGGCGTTCTGCCGCTGAACGGATCCCGTGAAGGACTTTCCTTCGGCGCGATCGCCGCCCGGGACCAACTGGACAAGGGGCTTGATCACCCCGTTGTCGTGCTGCCGAACCCGTTTTATCAGACCTATGCGGCGGCGGCCCATGTTGCTGACGCAAGGGCCGTGCTGCTGGACGCCGTTCCGGGCAACAATTTCCTGCCGGATCTCGACAACCTCGACGCAGATCTCCTCGATGAAACCGTTGCCTTCTACATCGCTTCTCCGACAAATCCGGAAGGCTATCCCGCGGACATTGCCTTTTGGCAGCGTTTGATCGGGCTGGCCCGCAAGCACCGCTTCTACATCTTCGCTGACGAATGCTATTCGGAGATCTATCGCAGCGATCCGCCTCCCGGAATTCTGGAAGCCGCCAGGGCAATGAATACCGATTTTTCCAATATCATTGTTCTGAACTCCCTGTCGAAACGCTCCAATCTCGCGGGCTTGCGCTGTGGTTTTGCGGCGGGGGATCCGGTGTTTCTGCGCAAATGGGCAAAATTCCGGGGCCTTGCGGCACCGCAGGTCTCGCTCCCCGCACAGGCCGTTGCAGTCCGGGCATACCAGGACGAGGCGCATGTCGCTGAAAACAGGCGCCTATACAACGAGAAATTCGAAGCGGCTGAACGTTTTCTTGGGCCGATCATGGGGTCGGTAACACCCGAGGGCGGGTTTTTTCTTTGGCTTGATGTCGGCAAGTGGGGTGATGGTGTGACTGTCACGAAGCGCCTTTGGCGAGACATCGGTGTCAAGGTCGTTCCCGGTGGTTTCCTGGCGTCGGATCAATCCGACGGCAGCAACCCCGGCCGCGACTTTATCCGTATCGGACTGGTCGCTCCGCTTGAGCAGACGGAAGTCGCACTTGAACGCATGGCAAACTGGTTTGGAGAACAGGCATGAGACGAGCCAGTGCAGTACGCAGCAACGGCCGCCGGTCGCCGGTAGACCTTCTGGACACCGAAAGTCCCGTCAAGCGCTTCTTGAGGCGCAATCTGGTCGGTGCCTCCGGGCTCGGCATCATTGCGCTGGCCGCCATGCTTGCCGCCGCTCTGGCGACATGGTCCGTCAACGACCCAAGTCTCAATCACGCGACGAGCGGGTCCGTCCGCAATGCGCTGGGCTCTGTTGGCGCCATCGTTGCCGACATTCTCATGCAGACGATCGGCCTTGCAACGGCCGTCTTTCTAATCCCTCTCGTACTCTGGGGTTGGCGGCTTCTGGCCGGACATGCGCTCGGTATCGGCAGGAAACGGCTGTTCTTTTGGGCGATAGGCTCCAGTCTTTCGGCCGGCGCTCTGGCTGCGCTTCCCGTTCCGGACAGCTGGCCGCTGCCGACCGGCCTTGGCGGATTTTTCGGTGACACTGTCCACCAGTTGCCGGCAATAATCACATCCAACATGACATCCGGTGCCGCAACGATTGTCGGCGGCCTGGGCCTCGGCGTGCCGGCAATATTCTTTCTCATGTCCGCGGCGGGCTGGCTCGGAGACAAAGACCTGCCCGATGACGGTGCCGATAACGATGTCGGCAAACCTGCCCGCGCCGCGAAGGGCCACGGCCGGTCGATCGAGGAGGAGCTCGGCCTTGAGGACGATGAAAGCGAATCCCGGCTTTCACTCTTTTTCAGTGCCTTTGTCGGGCAGATGGAACATTGGCGATTGCAGGGCCAGACCCAGTTCCGCCGTCTGACCGGTCGCAAGCAGCAACATCTCGGTGAAGACGAAGACAATTGGGATGAAGACGATTTCGAGGGTGACCTTGAACCGGAAGACGACCGCAATCAGGGTCGCCTTTCGGTTTTCCGCCGGGCCCTGAAAGGCCGTTTGATGCCGGAGGACGACGATGGCCTGGACGAATTTTACGGTCGGGGCCATCAGGCGGAAGAAGACGGCATGGATGATCCCTACGCCGATGAACCTTACGAAGAGGAGGGAGAAGGCTTCGAACCTGAAGAACTCCTGATCGATAAGGGTCCCGTTGCCGGCCAACAGATAATGCCAGTTGGCATTGCTGCTCCCGATCAGCCGCAGGTGGCGGCAGGTCAGCCCGACGTCCAGTCAAGCCAGAGCGGTCGGGTCATACCACCTGCGCCTAGGCCCAAGCAAAGCAAGCGTGCGATCGCGGAAGCGCAACCCTCTTTCCTCGGCGCACCCGAGGAATACGAAATGCCCCCTCTCCGGTTGCTTTCCGAACCCAAGGTTGGCGGAAAGGTTCCGGGTCTGTCGGCTGACGCCCTTGAGCAGAATGCCCGCATTCTGGAAGGTGTCCTGGAGGATTTCGGCGTCCGCGGCGAAATCATCGAAGTGCGTCCGGGTCCGGTCGTCACACTCTACGAACTTGAGCCAGCGCCCGGCATCAAATCCTCCCGCGTCATCGGTCTTGCCGACGATATTGCCCGTTCGATGAGCGCGATTTCAGCCCGTGTGGCAGTTATTCCGGGCAAGAATGCCATCGGTATTGAACTGCCGAACGCTCGCCGGGAAACGGTTTTCCTGCGTGAACTGATTGCCGCCCAGGACTTTGAAAAATCCAAGGCGAAGCTACCACTGGCCCTTGGCAAGACGATCAACGGCGAGAGCGTCGTTGCGGATCTGGCGCGCATGCCGCACCTCCTGGTCGCCGGGACTACCGGCTCGGGCAAGTCCGTCTCGATCAACACCATGATCCTGTCGCTGCTTTACCGGCTGACGCCGGAACAGTGCAAGCTGATCATGATTGACCCGAAGATGCTTGAACTCTCCATATATGACGGCATTCCACACCTTCTGACACCGGTGGTTACCGATCCGAAGAAAGCGGTCGTCGCGCTGAAATGGACTGTGCGCGAGATGGAGGACCGCTACAAGAAGATGTCCAAGATGGGTGTCCGCAACATTGATGGCTACAACACCCGGATCAAGCAGGCGCTCGAAAAGGGCGAAAGTTTCACCCGCACCGTACAGACCGGATTTGACCGGGACACCGGCCAACCGATCTACGAGGACGAGGAACTGCCGCTCGAGGCAATGCCGTACATTGTCGTGATCGTCGACGAGATGGCCGATCTGATGATGGTTGCCGGCAAGGACATCGAAGGGGCAATCCAACGTCTTGCCCAGATGGCGCGTGCTGCCGGCATTCACCTGATCATGGCGACGCAACGCCCGTCCGTGGATGTCATCACCGGCACGATCAAGGCCAATTTCCCGACCCGAATCTCGTTCCAGGTCACTTCCAAGATCGACAGCCGAACGATCCTGGGCGAGATGGGCGCCGAGCAATTGCTTGGCATGGGTGACATGTTGTTCATGGCGGGTGGAGGACGTATCCAGCGCGTGCACGGGCCATTCGTTGCCGATGACGAAGTGGAGGATATCGTCAAGCATCTGAAAGTTCAGGGCACGCCGCAATATCTCGAAGCCGTCACCGAGGAAGAAGACGAGGCGGAAAGCCCCTATGACGGAGGCGGACTGGCCAGTGGCGGGGAAGGTAACGAGCTTTATGACAAGGCAGTGGCAATCGTTCTGCGCGACAAGAAGGCGTCTACCTCCTACGTTCAGCGACGTCTTTCGATCGGTTACAACCGTGCGGCTTCCCTGATTGAACGCATGGAGCAGGAGGGCCTGATCAGTCCCGCAAACCATGCCGGAAAACGGGAAATTCTCGTGCAAAACGGCGTTGAGGAAGAGTTTTAAGTCCCAAATGCCAAAGCTTTGCCACACACTCTGAATAGCTAGGGTATAATAATTGCGGCAAATAACGATTTAGGACATTGCATCATGCTGAAACGCTTTGCTCTTCGCCTGGCCGGACATCTCAGCCGGCCGTTTTTGGCAGCAGCCATAACATTGACCCTTCTGCTTCCGGCGCAAGCACTGACCCAGCAAGAGCAGAAAACGCTTCAGGAACTGAGTACCTATTTCAACTCCGTGAAAACCATGCATGGCGATTTCATCCAGTTCGGTCCGGATGGCAGCCAGTCTGACGGCAAGTTCTACATAGCCCGTCCTGGAAAGGTGCGTTTCTACTACAACAAACCCTCCGTGCTCGACATCGTAGCGGACGGAAAGTCGGTTTCCGTGCGTGACCGCAAGCTGAACACACAGGACATCTGGCCCCTCGGACAGACACCGCTCCGTTTCCTCCTGTCCGATTCGATTAACCTGGAAAAAGACACGAATGTCACCAACGTGCTGGTCGAAAAAGACCTGATCACCGTCACGATTTTTGACAAGACCAAGTTCAATTCAGGCACATTGACGCTCATCTTTGACACCGATGACTTTGCGCTGAAGCAATGGACCGTCACCGACCAGCAGGGCTATGACACGTCTGTTGCTGTCTACAACGTTGTTTCCAATGCGCCGACCAACCCGGATCTGTTCAAGATCGACTACCTGGCCAATGCAAATCAGCGCAAGGGCCGGAACTGAGCAGATTTGGCACCTCAGGATAAGCCTGATGCAACAGGTCGGTCACTTGTGTTCCGGTTACTGGAACCATTTTGCGCACAAAAAAACCTGCGCCTGATCGCAGGTGATCCCCATGGCCACGCCGGTCTTATCGAGAGCCCTGAAGGGAAGCGCTGGTATTTCAAGGGCGCCCGGTTCGACATAAATCCGTTCGGCAGTGCGGAAATCGCGAATGACAAGGCCTATACGGCAAAATTCCTTGATATGAACGGTGTTGCCGTGCCGGCAACACTCCTTGTCTTCGGCTCAGATATCAAGGACGGGAAGCCATTGAACAAGGACGTACTCGATTTCGCGGCAAAGCAAGATTACGCGCTGTTTGTAAAACCCAATTGCGGAAAGGAAGGCCGGGACGTTGTTCGGGTCGATTCTTATGATGCGCTTCACACAGCGCTTCGCGAAATCGCAAGTCGTCACGCCCAAATCCTTGTCCAGAAAGAAATGAAAGGCAGGGATATCCGGATTGTCGTTCTTGACGGTGACGTCCTGTGCGCCATCGAACGCAGGCCTCCGCAGGTGACCGGCGACGGTAGGCGCCCGGTTTCGGAACTTGTCGTTGCCGATGACCGGAGTAGTCCGGCCGACAGCCGGTTTGCAGACCAATTGTCTTTGCAGGGACTGACGCCGGAAAGTGTTCCGGCTGCCGGGCAAATCGTTTCGGTACTTCCCGTGTCCAATCTGTCTTCCGGCGGATCGGCTCAGATCATTACTGACAAGATCGCACCTGACCTTCTTGACATCGCCTGTAAGTCCACCAGAAGCCTCGGCTTGCGCTACGCAGGTGTAGACCTGATTGTACCTGAAGAAACGGACCCTGGCTCGGCTCCTGTCGTACTGGAGGTGAATGCTGCCCCCGGGCTGAGCAATCTCTACCGGCAGGGGCATCAGGAAGCTGGACTGGTGAAGGAAATCTACACCCGGCTTTTCGACGCCATGTTTTCGAACTGACATTCTTTCTGAAAGATGAACTCGTATTCAAATAAATAAAAAGTATTTAATAGCATTTTCGAAACAATTTTTAGCTTTCTGGATTCATTTAAAGTACTTCTAGACATATTTGCGAAAATAGACATTATTCAGAAAAAATATTGTGCACGAGATCCATCTCAGTTTTACGAGCCGTCGGCAAAGCAAGACTGATGGCTTGAACAGGACAATGCGGATCTATGGTTTTAGGCGAAGTGCCGGGCTGAACGTAATTTTGCGGACGTTCAGTCTGATTTTCAGGAGATCGCATCATGTCGAATGTATTGCCGTTTCGGGAGGACAGCTTCCAACTGCACAAGCAGTATCCTGCGCTGTATTTCCCGAAAGACGGATTTGTCTTTGTCGTAGCGTTTGGGCGATCCGGGTCAACTTTGACGCAGCACCTTTTGAATTCGCTTCCCGGATATTTCATTCGCGGAGAAAACTGCAACGCGCTGGTGCACTTGTGCCGATCGATAACAGCCATCCGCGGAGAAGGAAATTTTCAGCAGCGTCAGGAACCGGAGCGGTCCAGGATCGCTACTGAACGACCCTATTTCGGCAAGATGGTGGGAACGTCCCTTGACCCCTGGTACGGCATGGAAGACGTCGACGTTGATGACTATGCGATGGGTCTTTTTGACACGTTCGTCTCCAGGGTGCTTTGTCCGAAAGGCACTGCACGGGTCCTCGGCTTCAAGGAGATCCGGTATCACAACGATCCCCGGTATTTCCCGAAATTCCTCGACACGATCCGGACTTATTTTCCGAAGAGCCGGTTCATCTTTCAGAACCGGTCCTTCGAGAACGTTGCCAAGTCTTCATTCTGGAAGAACATGGAACAGGCCGAAGTCAAGCGAAAGTGGCAAAATTTCGAAAACCTGACAAAGGCTTATGCCGATTCGAACAAGGATGTCTGCTATCGGCTGCGCTACGAGGATTATCTGGAAGGCGCACAAAAACTGGAACCGCTGTTCAATTTCCTGAAGGAGCCCTTCAACGCAGAAGAGATCACCAAGGTTCTCGAGACGAAGCTGAAGCACTGAAACACGTTCGAGCGGACACCAGTGCGAAAAAAGATCATGATCCGGCCCTGATGCCGGATCACGGTCAAACACAAATTGATCCGGTGGTCAGTATTCGCCGAGCTTTATTTCCGGGGAATATTGTCCTTTGGCTTCCTTTGTGACGGCCTGGCCGCAGATTGTCGCGCCTCTTGTTGCGTCGTAAGCCATGGTAGGCGAGCCGGAAAGATCCCAGCCCTTGTTGAGAGCCTGCGTGACCCGGTGACAGAATTCGCTGTCGTCGATACCTGTGATGAGCCGGTAGAGCTTCATGGTCCAGAATCCTTTTGATGTATGCGGAGCCGCGTGACCCGAGTTCGGGCCTCTCGGTTAGCCCCGGGCAGCGATGGTATCGGCAATCGCGATCACCCGCCTGCCCATATCGGCATGTAGCCGTTCAACCATCTTGCCGTCCACCTGGATTGCGCCCTTGCCGGCATTTTCCGGAAGTTCGAACACCTCGTTGATCTTGCGGGCCCAGGCGATTTCGTCTTCCGACGGGCTGAATGCCGCGTGACAGGCATCGATCTGTTTTGGGTGGATCAGCGTTTTGCCGTCCATGCCCATTTCGGCTCCTTGCGCACATTCGACTGCAAAACCTTCGGTGTCCTGGAACGCGTTGTAAACACCGTCCAGGATATCGATACCACCGGAACGCGCCGCGGCAACGCAAGTCATCAGCCAGGGCATCATCGCGGCGCGGCCGGCCGTCAACCGGGCGCGGGTTTCCTTGGCAAGATCGTTGGTCCCCATGACGAAACATGAAAGCCGGACTGCCGGATCCTTGCCGCAGGAACCGATGGCCCCGGCGTTCAGCATTGCCTCCGGTGTTTCCATCATCGCCCAGAGCTTCAGCGTATCAGGGGCATTGTGAAGGGAAAGCATGTGCGCGACACGTTGAAGGTCGGCAGGCGAATTGACTTTCGGCACAAGGATCGCGTCCGGAGATGCGGTGACGGCTGCCTGCAGATCCGCTTCTCCCCAAGGCGTATCGAGACCGTTGATGCGAATGACGACCTCCCGCTCACCATATCCACCCGTCGCGACAGCTTCGACAATCTGGTTTCTGGCAAGTTCCTTGGCGTCGGGCGCCACGGCATCTTCGAGATCCAGCAACAGACAATCAACATTGAGTGTCCTTGCCTTTTCAAGGGCTCGCGCATTTGAACCCGGCATGTAAAGAGCGGATCGGCGCGGTCTGATCGATGGTGTCATTGAGGGATCCTGGACTGTTCGCTGGAGACTTGAATGCACCCTAACGGATCGCTCAGTTCCGCGATATCCGCCGAAGGGGTAAGGTCAACTCGCCTTTTTCATGGTGTCTTGGCGCCACGACCTTTCTTGAAAATCATGTCTTTTGCAGCGACTACGGCACCCAGCGTGATTGCAAGACAAGCCACTCCTACGGACATCGTGAGTGCTCCGAAGCCGAACGCGATCAGCAGGAGTGTCGACAACAGGGGAGCGGAATAGGCAGCTGCTCCAAGCACCTGAATGTCGCCGCGCTTGACGCCGATGTCCCAGGTGAAAAAGGCAAGGCCGACCGGAAACAGCGCAAGAGCAAGGACCGAGGCCCATTCCAGTGATCCGGCAGGCCAAACGGTCTCTTCAAGCGCGATATGGCAGCAAACGGAGAGGATGGCCGTCATCAGACAAAATCCCGCTACCGCCTCGGTCGGCACTGCCCCGAGCCGCCGCGACAGAACAGAGTAACTTGCCCAGAATAGTGAGGAGGTAACCGCTGCTCCGTATCCGATCGCGAATCCGCCCGAGAACTGAATTCCTTCTCCGCCGCTGATCAGCAGTGCTGCGCCGGCAAGACCCAGGATGGTTCCGATAACATGATGGATCCGGAGTTTTTCACCCGGCAGCAGTGCTGAAAACAACACGATCAGAAGTGGCCAGGTGTAGTTGATCAGGTTGGCCTCGACCGGAGGAGCGTTCCGGATCGCCGTGAAGTAGAAAAAATGGAAGCCGAACAGTCCTATGGTGCCGAAGGCCCAGACTTTGAGCGGCTGGCGAAGACGATCAAGCTTTCCCGAAACCGTCAGCCAGATCAGCGCAAGGGTTCCTGAAATGCCGAAACAGAGCGCATTCAGCAAAAACGGTGGAACATCGCCAGAACCGGCCCCGAAGACGCCGAGCGTCGCCCACATCAGAACTGCGCTCAGCCCGATTGCCGTTGCCTTCACACGTCCGGTTTCCGCCATTACCCATCGTCCGATTCTGTTTTCCAGTTCGCTCTTGGCATGAAATGCCGCATAGCAAAAGACTTGGGTGCCCATTTCACGGATTTTGATTCAGGTCCTTGATCCCGGCTCCTGTTTCGGGACATGTTGGGGGTCACTATTTTCATCTGCCATATCCGGGGAATTCATGACAACTGCGGAAATCAGGGTCCTTGGGCCGGAAAATGCCCATCAGCTCGCGCCACTCATTGCCGAAAATGCCCAGGCGCTCAAACGCGGAGCGCCGCGCAGACCCGACGAGTACTACGCTGAACGCATTTTGGGCGACAAGTCCGCCGAGGTTCTTGGGGCGTTCGTCGCCAATGATCTGGTCGGTTTTGGCGTTTATTTCGACTTGCCCGAACTGATCACGGGACTGCGAATCGGTCAGTTGGATGACATCTACGTTCATCCCGACCACCGCAACCAGGGAACCGGACGGAAGATAATCGAAACGCTTGTCAGCGAAGGCCAGAGGCGCGGCTGGTTGCATCTGCGCTGGATTGTCCCCGGCAAAAACGCCCCGGCGGTCGCGCTTTACGAAAAAATTGCCGAACCTGACCATCGCAAGAGCTATGTGATCCCGATCGACAGGGTTGCCGGAGACTGAACCGTCGAGGAATTCGGCTCCGCGCCGGCACGGTCAAACCTCCCGTGCCCCGGATGGACGCGGCGTCAGGATCCGGCCGAAAAGAGTGGCGGGATCCGACCGAGGGACAGGAAACCGACACGAACGACCCCATGATCAATCGCAACCGGCAACGTGATCGAGGGAACGCCGTCGACTTCCTTTTCGGTTGCCTTCAGGCTTTGAACGACGGTTTGGGCAACGGAAAATCCGTTGTCCTGCGGCGGAAACAGCGGCTTCAGCGTTTGAAGCAGTCCATCAGCATTGCCAATTGTCATGTTCAGCTGACCTGACACGGTCCCGTCTCCATTGACGGCCAGATCTCCTGACGCTCCCAGCCTGCTCTTGCCGATCACTGTTTCCATCAGGACCAGCTTGACCGGCAGACTGCCGTTGTTGAACTGCACCAGGCTGACTATATCAGCACCCGCCAGGAGCGGGGACCCGCCCTCTATCTGCAGGTGGCCGCGAAGATCGATCGTTTCGGTGAGGTTCGGTACCGATTTCAACTGCAATGCGGCTATGGATACGAATCCGTCGACCGTGCCAGCCAGCTCTGGTGATTCCCTCAAGTGAACTTCCGCCTTGTCCGCCGCGAAAACACCCGCTGAAACCGCGTTTTCAACCGCAGCTTCCGGCTTCTCCAGAACCGCGTCAAAGGCGCCGAGCGAGGCGCTGGAAAATTTGACACTTGCCCGTGCCGTCTCCCACTTCACTTCGCCGAGGAGACCGCTCAGCGGTTCGGCGACCGACGCCGGTGCCTTGGCTTCGACTATGATGTGCCAGGGATTGTAGATCAACGCGACGGCATTCAGCGCACCAAGAGAACCTTCAGCACCGGTCCTGTCCCGGGAGATCAGCTCCTTGCAGTAGACCTCATAGCGGAAAGGGTACCCGCTGATGGAAAGATCCGCGCAGCTGACCTGAACACCTTCCTTTGCCATGGCCTTCATCTGCAGGTCGAGCTGCCCGGCCAGCACGGACCGGCCGTAGACCCAGGCACCAGACCAGCCAGCAACGACCAGCACGATCACACTCAAGAGAATTATGAACCGGCGCCTGGAGGACCTTGCCGGTTTGCTTTCGTTTTCTGACACGGTTTCAATTCCCTGTTTGGGGCATTCTTGTTCGGGCAACCTGCGCCACGCATTGAATCATCGACCAGGTATTGCTATCTCCGCTACCGACTAAAGGATAGATAGGGCGATATGAGCAATTTTTGGGTATTTGGCTACGGATCCCTGATGTGGAACCCGGGATTTGATCATCTGCGCTCCGAGCAGGCCCTGTTGCGCGGTGCCCACAGGGCATTGTGTGTCTATTCATGGGTTCACCGCGGCACGCAGGACCGTCCTGGCCTGGTTTTCGGTCTCGACAACGGCGGCGCCTGCCGCGGAATGGCTTACCAGGTCGCCGAGGACATCTGGCCCGATACGCTCGACTACCTTCGTGCGCGCGAACAGACCACAATGGTCTACAAGGAACACTGGCACAATATCGAGCTTGAAAGTGGTGAAAAAGTGCAGGCTCTCGTCTACATGGTGGATCATGATCATGCGCAATATGCCGGTGCTCTCCCAGTGGAAAGACAGCTTGAGATCGTCAACGGCGCTGTCGGTAAATCAGGCGAAAATCCCGAATACGTGATCAATACCGCCTCCCACCTGGAAGAGATGGGCATTGCGGACAGCAACCTTGCCTGGCTCGCAGAGAAATTGAAGGCCCTTTAGGGAAATTCCAGTCAACTGCTGTTTCCGACGGGTTCGGTGGTCTTGCTTGCATCGACTTCCCGCAGCACAGGCGACGGGACGGGCGCCTGCCGGGCTTCCTCGATCAACTTGTTGCTTGCCGTTTCGACCGTATCCACCAACTGCTCATAAAAGACATCCGGCGCAAGACCCGGCTCGATAGGCGGAAGGATCTCGACAATCACAGTGCCTGGATAAACTTTCCAGGACGACCGGGGCCAATAGAGCCCGGCATTGTGAGCGATCGGTACGACCGGGCATTTCAGGTCCCTGTAAAGATGGGCAATGCCGTATTTGTATTTTGGCTCTGCTCCTGCGGGCCTGCGGGTCCCTTCAGGAAAAATCATGATCTGGCGTTTTTCAGCAATCGCTTCCTTGGCCGCCTCCATCATGGCGGCGAGCGCTTCGGAACGTTTTCCGCGGTTGATCGGGATCTGTCTGTATTTCGCCGTGTACCAGCCGAATATCGGGATCCAGCGCAATTCCCGTTTCAAGATGAAGGTAGGGCTCGCAAAAAGCGGAATCAGTGCGACCGTTTCCCAGGCAGACTGATGTTTCATGGCGGCGATGTATCCGCCTTCCGGCAAATTTTCCCGGCCGCGGATTTCCACCTTGATACCTGCGACGACATGCATCAGCCAAAGCAGCGACCGCGACCAGAACGGTACAATCGGCCAGCCCCATTTGCGTGGCAACAGCATGACCGGTGAAAACAGGATCATTTCGACAAACGTGACCAGGTAGAACAGCACCTGAAAAAGGGTAGAACGCAAGAGAAGCATGGCACCAGAAAGCTTGAGCGGAGCAAGGTCACCGCTTTGGTCACGCACTGACGAAATTCAGTTCATGCCCTTCACGGTGTTGCGGAGTCTGGCGAGGATATACTTCACATATTCGCGCATGAGAAGCCGGATCGTTGCCGGTTCGCGATACCAGGTATCCAGTTTCAGATCCTTTGAAAAAACCGGATAGGCAATCAGGTTGACTTGGGGGAGAACATCGGAGAGCTCGGCCTTCGCCCTCGGAAGGTGATACGCACTGGTGACAACAAGCAACGAATCAAACCCGTTCTTCTGGACCCAGTTTGCGGTTTCGGTAGCATTTCCGGCGGTGTTGAGCGCAACCCGGTCAAGATCAACAGTGCTTTTTTCGAGCGGCATGCTTGAGGCGGTCACAGCTGCAAGCTGTTCGCGCGTCGTTCCCGGATGGACCCCGGAAATCAGCAGGCGATTGGCATGACCTTCTTCAAGAAGACGAACCGCTTCGTTGACACGCGCATGGCCTCCCGTCAGTACGACAATCGCATCGGCATTGGCTGATTTCGGTACTTTTGCCGTGGCAATCTGATGGGCAAAATAGAGAAACTGGCCGACTGTTCCCCCCATGAGCGCAACCAGGAACAGGAGAAACGCTATCCTCAGTCCGAATCGTTTTCTGCGCTTTTTCGAAACAGAATTGCCGTTGACATACGCGACGTCGTTTCCGCTCGCCGAAGACACACTTCGCCCGGCTCCGGCGTGAACGCCGTCATCTGATGAAGGGTCTATGAGCGTATCAGCGTGCGACATGAAGCAACTGTGATCGTTGATTCGGCCAATTTCGCGGCATTCTACATTAAAATCAATCAACTTTCGCCAAATGGGCCTTGACGGCAAGACCGGAAGTCAACGCGGTGAGAATTGCAACCAGGAACACAACGGCGAAGACACCGAAATACCCGGGCAGGCTGACGGACACTGAACCGAGGAGCGCCGAAACCTGGTCAGATCCTGCCTGGCCCGAACCCTGACGGGTCAACATGTCGACAAGTACGAAACAGACAATCGCGGCCACACCTCCGGACACGCCTCCCTTGAGGCCCAGCATGAGAAAGTGCCGTTGAAACTCCCGCGCAATAAAGCCGTCCTCGGCCCCGACGAAATGAAGAACGGAAACGACGTCCTTGTTGCCCGCCATTGCCGATTGGGTCGCAAACACCACGCTCAGGACCATCGATCCCATCACCAGGACCATAATGGCAAATCCACCGGCAACAACGGCACCAGCCATGGCCGAAAGACGGGACGTCCAGATCGAATGATCGTCGACACTCGCACCGGTCACTTGCCCGGAGACCGAATTGCGCAGCTGAGACAGGTTCAGAAGCTCCGGATCGCTTACGGTAATCTGGATCAGTCTTGGAACCGGCAGGCCTTCGAGCTCCAGCCCTTCCCCCAGCCAGGGCTCCAGCAGGGCCTTTGTTTCAGAATCAGACAACGCACGGACTGCGCCTATTCCCGGGAACTCCTGGGCAAGCGCAACCGCCTTGTCGATTTCCCGAAGCATGTCGACACCCTCGGTCGGCCGGATCTGTATCGTGATCTCCCGAACAAGATCATTCTGCCAGGCATCGGCCGCGTCCCACACGATGGACACGGCACCTACTGTCAGGCAGGCCAGGAAACTCATGATCGCGACAACAAGCGTCAGTGCCCGTCCCGCCACCGATTGAGGCGGTACGATCGCGGCAGCCGGACGAAGCTTTGCCGCATCGCCCTGCTCCGTTTTCGGGGCCTTGGGGGCCGCTTTCTTCTTGGGTCGCTTTTTGCGAACCAGCCGGTTCGGCGGTTTCACTTCCACGGCCACTGCCTGCTCATCATCATTGTTCTCGGTCTGGGCCATTGGGTTGCCTGGTCGTATGTCTGTCGCCTAGTCAAAAATCGAAAGGCGTCCGTCGGCCAGCACCATGCGCCGGGCATCCACCTGTTCCAGCAATGCGATATCGTGGGTCGCGATCACAACGGAAGTGCCGAGTTTGTTCAATTCTATGAAAAGACGCAACAGACGGCGCGCGAGAGGCGGGTCGACGTTTCCGGTCGGCTCGTCCGCGAGAAGCACTTCCGGTCTCGTGATCAGCGCCCTGGCGATGGCGGCTCGCTGTTTTTCGCCACCCGACAAGACCGGCGGCAGGACATGCATCCTGTCACCAAGGCCTACCCATTTCAGAAGGTCGATCACGTCCGAACGGTATTCGGACTCCTGTTTACCAACGACGCGAAGCGGCAAGGCAACGTTTTCATAGGTCGTCAGATGATCAAGCAGACGGAAATCCTGGAACACGACTCCGATCTTGCGGCGCAGTTGCGGCAGTTCCTGTTTGTCGATAACGCTCAGATCGCGGTTGAAAACCTTGATCAATCCGCGGGTCGGACGAAGCGACATGAACAGGAGCCTGATCAAACTGGTCTTGCCGGCGCCTGACGGCCCGGTGAGAAACTGAAACGACTGCGGTTCGACCTGAAATGTCAGGTCCCGCAGGATTTCCGGTCCCATACCGTATCTCAATCCGACATTTTCGAAGCGGATCACAAATTTGTCTCCTGTTGATGGACCGACGCTATAGCCAGGCCGTTAACGGTGCATTAATCATATAAAGGTCCATTAGTGACCTGAAAGTCCGTCACTGGATTTGCCGGCATTTGTCCAACATTTCGTGCCGGATTTCGACCCGGTCGGTCACAAGATAATAGCGCTTGAGCAAGACATGGCGAAAGGTCTTCGCACATGAAGATCAAATGTCCGGACTGCAGTACGTCCTATGAAATCAAGACAGAAGCTGTCGGTCCGGAAGGGCGCAGTGTCAAATGCGCCAAATGCGGCAACCGCTGGTTTGTCAGCCCTGATGATGACGACGCATCTTCAGATTTCAAGGCGGCTGAAAATTCATCCACCACAGGTTCGGATCCAGACGTAACCGACAAGGGCGAAATCGACAACGCCGAAACTGACAAGGATGAAGCTGACTGGGCGGCTGATTCCGAGGCGGATTCACAATCCGACGAAGCGGAGCAGGAGCCGGCGGAAGACTCCGAACCAGAGGAAGATATCGCGAATTTCGAATCGCCACCGGCAGACACACCTGCAAGCGCCGACGAGAGCAAATTTGCTGCCGATCTCGCCGCGGACGAGGGTGATGCGGAAGACCAGGTCGACATCGAATCCCAGGCCAAGCGACCCAAGATCATCGTCAATCCCGACAAGTTCCGCCGCAATCATATCGGGGCCTTGCTGGGCTGGCTCTCCAGGCGAAATTATCGCAGGCTGGGCGGTCTGTTGATTTTCGGTGTTTCAATTGCCGCGCTTGCGTCCTTTGTTTTGCTCAGAGACAGCATGGTCAAGCAATCACCGGACCTCGCCAGCCTCTTCCAGATAATCGGCTTTGACGTCAACCTGCGCGGCCTTGAATTCCGCAACCTCAGAACATTTTCAGAAATCGAGGACGGCAAGAAGGTTCTTGTTGTCGAAGGGTCGATCCGTAATCTTCTCGACGAAGCAAATGCGGTGCCGGCCGTTCGACTTTCCATTCGCAATTCGGATCTGCAGGAAGTATATGCCTGGACCGTCGAACCGCGCACAAAAGCTCTGAACGGTTTCGATGAAACCCGGTTCAGGACAATACTGGCCGACCCGCCGGAAGAGGCCTCCGATATCCAGGTCCGGTTTACCGACCGCGGCAAACGCCAAATAGTACTCGAGTGATCATGACAGCCAATATCCGTACCCTTTTTGATGAAGATGCCATTGCCGCGCGTGTTGCAGCGGTTGCCCAGGAAATCGCCGAGGGAAACCCCCGGAACCTGCTCGTCGTCGCCGTTCTGAAGGGGAGCTTCATTTTTGCCGCGGATCTTGTCCGCGCCATGCACCGCGCCAATCTGGAGCCTGAAATGGAGTTCATTCACCTGTCTTCCTACGGCGCAGGAACAGAAGGATCGGAAAACATCCGTGTTTTGCGCGATGTTGAAAGTGACGTTAACAACCGCGATATAATTTTAGTGGATGATATTCTGGAATCGGGCCGTACTCTCGCCTTTGCTAGGGAGCGGCTGATCGGGCGCGGCGCCCGCTCTGTAAGGATTGCGGCACTGCTGGATAAACCCGAGCGCCGCAAAGCTGCCATATCTGCCGACTATGTGGGATTTGCCTGTCCTGATAAGTTTGTCGTCGGATACGGTATGGATATGGGCCATGCGTGGCGGCAATTGCCCTTTATTGGATATGTCGTGGCTTCCGAAGACGAGGCAGCGGCAGACGGCAAAACAGGAGCGTGAGCATGGCTCGCATTCTTCTAACGGAAGACGACGAAGCGGTACGCAGTTTCGTAAAGCGCGCGCTTGAACTTGATGGACATTCGGTGGACGTGGCGGAAGACGGTGGTGAAGCCGTAGAAACGCTGACCCGCGAAAAGGGCGAGTTCGATCTTCTGGTATCCGATATCAAGATGCCGGTCATGGACGGCATTGCGCTCGCCCTGCAAACCGCGCGTGATTTTCCAGATATGCCGATACTGCTGATGACAGGTTTTGCCGATCAGCGCGAGCGTGCGAACGGTCTGGACGCACTGGTTCACGACGTGATCACCAAGCCGTTCTCGCTTGTCGATATCCGCAAAACCGTCCGCAATGCCATTGCCGGCGAGTTGCCGCAGGAAACACGGCGTTACGCGTAATCTGCACTTGGTTGTCAATCCAGGGTTCTGTCCGTCACGATCATCCGCATACGCTAGGGAATAGTCTTTCGGCTTTCTGCTGAAAAGCTACAACCTGATCAAGTCAGAAGAGACTTGATCGATCAAAGTTCTGGTGCCTGACCCGCCTAGAGGCGGTCGATCCGATCTGTATGACGCAATCGAGCGAAGCCCTTTGGGTGTCTTTTCCCCATGATTGTCCAGGACTAGTGTTGCAGTATCTGATCCAGGAAACTCCTGGTCCGCAAATTGCGGGGGCTTTCAAAAAATTTCTCAGGCTCGTTCACTTCCACAATCTGACCCTGATCCATAAACACAACCCGATCTGCGACATTCCGGGCGAACCCCATTTCGTGGGTAACGCAGATCATTGTCATGCCTTCTGTCGCGAGTTGTTCCATTGTATCGAGAACTTCACTGATCATCTCCGGGTCCAGCGCAGATGTCGGCTCGTCAAACAACATGATGCGAGGTTCCATGCACAATGCGCGGGCGATGGCCACCCGCTGCTGCTGTCCACCTGACAATTGGCCGGGAAGCTTGTCAGCCTGGTCCGGTATCCTGACCTTTTCAAGATAGCGCCGGGCCAGGCTTTCAGCTTCCCGGCGCGTCTTCTTGCGAACAGACATCGGGGCCAACACACAGTTTTCCATGACAGTCAGGTGCGGAAACAGGTTGAATTGCTAAAAGCACATTCCGACTTCCGAACGGATCTGATCGATATTCTCCACGTCGCCGGTCAAGGGGATGCCATCGACGATGATATCCCCCTGCTGATGTTCTTCCAGACGGTTGATACATCGGATCAGTGTGGATTTTCCCGACCCGGACGGTCCGCAGACAACAATCCGCTCTCCGCTGTGCACAGTCAGATTGATGTCCTTCAGAACCTGGAAATCGCCGTACCACTTGTTCACATGCCGAAGGTCGATCATGAGATCCCGCACGGACGGCGAAGATTCCTCGGTGAAGTGCTGAATTTCCATTTGGTCCGGATTCCCGTTGGTGTCTAGCGCAAGGCGGCCGCTGGTTTGGCGGTCTCGACATCAATCCTGACCTGCACCATCTGCGTGAGTTTCAGAAAGAGCGTCGAAAGCATCCAATAGATCACGGCGATCGTTGCAAATGTCTCGACCGGTGTGAACGTGCGCCCATTGATATCGCTTGCTGCATAAGTCAGTTCGGCCACCGTGATCATCGACAGTAGTGAGGTTTCCTTGATCATCGTCAGAGCGATATTTGTCCCTGGCGGAAACACATATTGATAAATTTGCGGGAAGATTACCCTGCGCATGTAAAAGCCATACTTCAGGCCAAGCGCCTTGGCAGCGTCGAACTGACCCTGTGAAATGGCTTCCACACCACCGCGAAACACTTCGGCGAAGTATGCTCCGCCATAGACCGACAGGCAGATTAATCCCGTGGTCAGGCCCGACAACCGGATGCCGTAGAATGGAAGCGCGTAAAAAACCATGAATATTATGATGAGCAATGGGATGTTGCGCATCAGTTCGATAAACACGATCGCGGGCCAGCGCAGCAGTCGAGACCTTGATATGCGCAACAGGCAGACAAAGACCCCGATCAGAATGCCGACAGGGATCGAGATTCCCGAGATCAGCAAGGTGTTCATCAAACCCTCGAACAGAATATCCCGATTGTCCCATATGGCGCTGTAATCGAATGTCATGGAGCCTCTCTACACCCGGTATTTCAGGGATCTGCGCTGGAGGTATTCTCCAAACTGACTGATCGAAAAACAGATTACGAAATAGACAATCGCCGCCAGGCCCAGCACTTCAACAGGCCGGAATGTCTCGTTGTAAAGCATCTGGGATGCACGGGTCAGCTCAACCAATGTGATGGTGGACAGCAACGGTGTTATCTTGATCACCATGGTGAATTCATTCACCAGCAAGGGGATTACCGAATTGAAGACCTGGGGCAGGATGATCTTGAGCCAGACCTTGCTTTTGGAAAGTCCCAGGGCTTCGGCCGCTTCCCATTGCCCCTTCGGAATACGGCTTAAACCACCACGAAGTATTTCGGCAACAAAGGCCCCACTGTTGAAGCCTATTGCCATGATTCCAGCGGTGAATGGGCCAATGTTCACTCCCGTTAGCGGGGCAAGCGCATAGTAGAAAATCAGGATTTGGACCAACGCGGGCGTTCCGCGAATGAAGCTGCCATAGACTGTGGCAATCGACCTGAGCAACCACCAACGGCTGTTACGCAACAACAAAAGGACGGTCCCGACAAGAATGCCGACGCAACACGCCAGGATGCCGACAAAAATCGTGTAAAGAGCGCCCCAAAGCATGGGTCCCGTTTTCGGGATGATTTCTGCAAATTGCAGCTCCATGGAGATGTTCTTTCCGGTGAGGGGTTAGTTGAACCGGAACAGGGCGGGAACTGGTTCCCGCCCTGTTCCGGTTTAACGAAAACTCAGAGCGCACCAGCTGGCAGGTAACTTTCAGGAAGCTTCATTTCAAATCCGAACCATTTCATCTGAAGTTCTTTCAGGCTGCCGTCGGCTTCGAGCCTGTCAATTATTTCATTTACCTGATCCCGCAAATCCGACCCATCGGGATGTGCGACCCAGGCAAACAACGTACCCTCGCCGATCAGATCAAGCTTCGCGAATGTATCGGGGCGCTGCCTTTGCATCGGAGCCAGTGAAAAGGAAGGAATTGTGCCAATGTCAATTTGACCGCTTGCCAGGGCCAGACGCATGTCATCAGTGGATTTGAAGCCCCGAATGTCTGCAAATCCTGGTCCGCCCGCGGCCTTCAGTTCTGCATCAACGGCTTCAACTTCCTGCGCCTGGGATGAGCCCAGCTCAACGCCGACGATCTTGTCGGCTACATCCGCCAGACTGGACATGCTGTCATCACCATGACGTTTGACCAGCATGGTTTCTGCCACCGCTAACGGTCGGGTGTAAGCGTATTTCGCGACCCGATCAGGCTTGATCGCAACCGAGGTGGCGACGAGATCGTATTTCTTGGCCAGAACGCCGGCAAGGATGCCGTCCCACGGCAATTGAAGCTGCTCGAGTTCAACACCCATATCGGTCACTACCAGATCGAGAATGTCCTTGCCGTATCCGACGACCTTGCCGTTCTCGAGATACTCCATCGGCGGATATGCAACTTCTGTCGCGACCGTGATTTTTCCGTTGGAATTGACGCTTTCCAGCACCGACCCAGCGTTTGACAAACCGGTCATCGCAAGGATCGCTGCAAACCCGAACAATCCTTTCGAGAGCAGTTTTATGTGATGAAGTATCGATGTCATTTCATTCTCCTCGGTGCTGGACAATCTCGCTGCATTTCTTGTCGGTTCATGACCTTGCGTCCCGCGCACGCGCGAGAACGCACAGAATTTCAAACATGATCGAGACGCCAACCCAGGCCGTGCCCCCGGTCGGGTCGAATGGTGGTGACACCTCAACAAGATCGCCGCCGATGATGTTTAGCCCATCGAGAGCCCGAACCATTTGTTGCGCTTGAAATGTTGTAAATCCGCCGATTTCCGGTGTGCCGGTTCCGGGCGCGAAAGATGGATCAATGGAATCAATATCGAAACTGACATAGGTTTCGTCAGAGCCTACGATTTCACGCGCCTCGGTCATGACATCGACCACACCGCGCTCGAAGAGTTCTTCTATCTCGACTATGCGAACGCCTTGTTCCAACGCCCAGTCAAAGTCCGAAGCATCGTACTTGATGCCGCGAATACCGATCTGGATTGTGCGCCGGGGATCAAGGTAACCCTGCTCAATTGCCCTGCGGAAGGGTGTGCCATGGGTGTATTTGCTGCCACCGAAATAGACATCGTTCATGTCGGTATGGGCATCAAAATGAACCATACCTACCGGCTTTTCCTTGCCCAAGGCACGCAAGACCGGAAACGAAATCAAATGATCGCCGCCAGCTGTTAGCGGAACGATGCGCCTTTCATGGATCTGATCATAAAATCCGGTGATCAGATCCAGACTTTCCATGATGTCCATCGGATTGACCGGCGCATCTCCAAGGTCGGCACAATTGACCAGCGCAAACGGGTTCATGCCGGTGCGCGGATGAGTGGTCCGGATCATTGTGGACAGGTCTCGAAGCTGACGCGGGCCATGGCGTGGTCCCGGCCTGTTAGAGGTGCCGCTGTCAAATGGAACGCCGGCAATCCCGATATCCAGTTTGTCGGCATCTGCGCTGTCGACATTGACATGTGGAAGCCGCATGAACGTGGGCAGCGCCGCGAAGCGAGGTGTTTTCATTCCTGAAACTGGCTGGAAGTCGGCGTCTTTAGGCAACATTGCGATCTCTTCAAAACTTGTGTGATTGCGCAATTGTAGTTACTTCTTGAAATTGATAAACTCGGACATATCGTAATTAACTTTGAAAAATTTGGACGTAATGACCGATTCCATACTTGCAGATGTCGATATCAAGCTGCTTCGTGTGTTTCGCACGATCGTGGAATGCAGGGGGTTTTCTCCGGCGCAGGCCGAGCTCAATCTGTCGCGCTCAACCATCAGCACACATATGGCAAATCTTGAGACACGGGTCGGGTTCAAGCTGTGTAGCCGCGGACGCGCCGGCTTCGCGCTGACTGACCGGGGTCGCTCCGTCTACGAGGCGGCCTGTTCAATGCTGGCTGCAATCGAAGGCTACCACGCGCAAATCGAGCACCTGAAGGAACGGATCGTCGGTGAAGTCACCGTCGGTGTTGTCGACAACCTCATCACGAATTCGGATTGTCACCTTCGCGACGCGATCCGCGACGCTCTTGCCGTGTCCCAAGACCTGAGAATTACGCTTCGGATTGCTCCACCTGACGAGATTGAGGAACAATTGGTTCGGGGACAAATCCAAATGGCGATCACGCCACAGTTTCAGAACAGGAAATTCATTTCACAAAGACCAGTATTCTCGGAAAGGCAACTTTTACTCTGCGGCAGGGAGAACCCTTTATTCTTGCTTGACGAAGACAAGATGACGTCAAAGCTGGTTGCCGAGCAACAATACGTTCGGCGTGGTTTTGTTTCGGTTATGACGCCGTATTCATCCCATTTCAACAGTCCTGCCCTTGCAGTCTCGCATCAAATGGAGGGGCTGGCATATTTTATCCTCAGTGGACGTTGTGTCGGTTTCCTGCCCGAATTCTTTGCAGACTATTGGATCGAACGGAATGAAATGCGTGTTATACGTCCGGACAGGTTTTGTTTTGACGTTCCCATCTGTCTGTCGCGTCGAGATGATAAGCAACACACACATGCAGAAGCGTGTGTCTATGACGCCATTCTCTGCGCGCATCAGAGTGCTGAATAGCGCGCGGTCTGCGCTCGCAGGTTCTAGTGACGGTATCACCTGATTTTCAATTCCCGGACGCCGGATCGGCATCGGATTGATAAGACCGGCTTTCTCGATTCAATCAACGGACGTCTTGCGCTGTGAACCCGGCCCCTTGCCGTTTTTGGCGTCCGGCCTAACCCTCACATTCTTCCGGTTGCCAACAAACAACCCCGGTACACACATGACGGGGGACTTGCAATAACGCAGGCCTATTCGGCCTTTTCAATCAATACCGCTTCAAAAGCCGTTCCAGATAGTCCAGTTCCAGCTTGGGTCGGGAGGGATCGGAGAAGCGCTTGCGCAGTTCTTCCAGGATCCGCCGTGCGCGCTGAACGTCGATTTCATCCGGAATCTGTACCCGATTGTTGAAATCCGGTCCTTCTGCACGGCGCGGACGGCCGAGTGGATCTTCGTCCATGGGCGAGGGTCCGTTCGGGTTTCCTGCCCCTTCGCCCTGGCCCATCATCTGCTCGGTCATGCCTTGCGCACCACGCCGGAGTGCGTCCAGCGCGTCTCCCTGCTCACCGAGTGCCTGTTGACCCTGGCCCTGGCCAAGGGATTGCTGTGCATCGCCCATGGATTCGCCGGCCTGGCCGAGAGCTTCATTCTCGCCCATACCGTTCTGGCCGAGCTGTTCCATCAGTTCCTGAAGCTGCTGTGCCAGATCACCCTGACCCTGTTGAAGCTGCTGCAGCATCTGTTCCAGCTGCTCCTGGGTGAGTTGCTGACCCTGACCTTGCTGTTGCTGGCCCTGCTGGCGCTGATCGCCGCGCTGGCGCTGCTGGTCCTGGTTGAACCGGTGGGTCTCGTCCATCAATTGCTGCTGGCGCTGGATCATCTCGCCGAGCTGATTGAGCATCTCCATCATTTCGCTGTTCATGCCGTTGGGCATCATCTGCGGTCGCCCGGCCTGCAGGTTTTCCAGCATTTGCTGCATCTGCGCCAGAAGCTCGCGGGCGGCATCCCGTGACCCGGTCTTTGCCAGTTCCTCGATGCGGTCCAGCATCTCGCTCAGATCCTGCTGACTAAGGGTCTGCTGGTTGCCATCAAATGGCTGCATAGCCTGCGGGTTTTGCCGCATCTGTTCGGCCAGTGCCTGCATGTATTCGTTGAGCGCCTCGCGCAAATCCTGCGTCAGCTTGGCGATTTCCTCGTCGCTCGCACCTTCTTCCAGTGCCTTGCGCAGCGCTTCCTGGGCGTCCCGCAATTTGCGCTCGGCTGCAGACAGGTCGCCATCCTCGATGGACAGCGCAAGATCCCACAACAGAGGCAGCATAGCCTTGAGATCCTCGTCGGATTGCGCGCGCACGAGTTCTCCGTAGGCAAAGCGCATGCCGAGGTAGTTGCGCGCTTTGAAATTGAATCGCTCCGGTGCCAGCATGAGCGCGTCCATGGCGGTGATTACCTGCGCATGGTTTTGTGCATCAAGTGCCAGATTGCGGCGTTGTTCGACAATCGCACGGGCAAGGGGTTTGCCGAAACGGCGCTGGGGCAACGTGATCCGATAGACCGGAGACGTGCCTTCCTGGCTGGCCTGATCGCGCGCGAGCAGCGTCAGATCGACTTCCGAGCCTGCCCAGGGATGAGACGTCAGGTCGCGGATCGTTTCCGCGGTTTTTGCCGTGCCGGTTCGTGGCGGAAGCGACAAGGGAAACTGGGGTGCCTCGACCAGCGGACGGGGGACACGATCCACATGATCAGGATTGGGGAGCGGCCTTATTCGCCCCTCGGCGGCAACGACACCGTAATCGTCATTCACCAGATAGGAGAATTTCAGTGCACCGCTGAGCTGCTCTTCAGGGTCATCGACGAGGCGTATTTCAGGCGCGTCGTCAGGCCTGACCGCAAAGACAAAGCTCATGAACGGTTCCTCGCCGTTCGAAAGCTCCACGATACCGGTGGTTTCGAGTTTCAGGCGCCGCTCGACCGGAAGCAGCCTGGCAACGCCCGGATCCGCGATTTCCGCATTTTCTTCCGGATCCACAACCAGCGGCTCGGCATCGTCCGGTCCGGCAAATGTCATTGCCAGTTCGCGCGCGCCTTGCGACCTCACGACGAGGATAGAGCCTTCCGGAACGGAGACCGGCGTTCCGGGGTCGCGCAACTGGGCACTTTCGCCGGTCAGATAGATAGGAGGTTCGCTTGTGTAGATCGGCGGCGTTACCCAGGCATCAAGCCGGCTGGGTGGCTCGACCGTCTTGAAAGGATTTTGAAAAGCAGAGGTCAAACGCCCCATATAGTCGCCGCTCGCGGTCGTCAGTCCCACCAGCAACAGGCTCGCTGCGAGAACCCTGAGAGCCCACGGATCCCGGCGATAGGCTTGCGGGTCAGGTGCTTTCGAGCGGATCGAAGCGACGGCTTCGGCGGTTCTGCGCTGGTGCAGCGCCCAGATCGCGCGGGTTTGCGGGTTGTCGGAACCGACAGACAGATCGTCTTCCAGCGCGGTCAGCGGGCGGTGACGGTAGCCGGATGACTGCTCGACGCGCTGGAGCGCGTCTTCACGCGTCGGCCAGGACAATCTCGTCAGATCCCTGGCGGACCAGATGGCGGCGGCGGCAAACAGGATAATCCCGATCGGTCCCGCCCAGGCAGGCAGGACGAGCCAGAAACCAAGCCAGGACAGGCCGATGAATATGCCGACGACGACAAGCAGCGGCACCAAGGCGCGCCAGAAGCGCTCCAGGAACAAGGAAACGCGGCTTTGCCTGACAAGCGTGTCCAGGCGAGACTGGATGTAGTGCCGCCAGCCGGACGGCTCCGGGTCTTTCTGCCGTTCAGGTTCCAGGTCGCTGTCGTTCGTGCTCAAAGGCACCTCCGGTTCATATCCCGCGGTCGCCGATGAGACGGACACCGGCTGCGTGATCGGCCCTCCACCCTATAAGGTGAGGCATCGGAGGCAATCCGGCAACAGTATGAGCCAACTAATTCGAGGTCGACTTCGTCACGAAGCGTTGAGCCAATCGGGTATTTGATCCAGACCAAGCAAGTCGTCGAATGTCGGACGAGGACGAACGACCGCGAATTGATCAGCGTTTACGAGGACTTCGGGGACAAGTAGCCTGGAATTATACGTACTCGACTGGACAGCACCATAGGCGCCGGCGGAAAGAAACGCCAACATATCCCCAGCAGCCACTTCGGCCATGTCGCGGTCCTGCGCCAGGAAATCGCCGGTCTCGCAAACGGGACCAACGATATCCGCCTTGATTCGCTCCCGGGTTCCATCATCTTCCCTGACGGGCCGCACTTCGTGATGGGCTTCGTAAAGTGTGGGGCGGATCAGGTCGTTCATCGCCCCGTCGACGATGACGAATGTCTTGCCTGCGCCATCCTTCACGTAGATGACCCTTGTCACCAGAATACCGGCATTGCCGGCGATCAGCCGTCCCGGCTCGAACATTACCTTGCAGTCAAGTTCTCGCACATGTTTCTTGACGACTTCGGCATAGGCATCCGGATGCGGAGGCGGGTCATTGTCCGTGACGTAGGGGATACCGAGGCCGCCGCCCAGATCCACGTGGTCAATCTTGTGCCCCTGTCCACGCAGATCGGAAATCAACTCGCCCAGACGGGCAAACGCATCATCAAACGGCTGCAACTCCGTGATCTGGGATCCGATATGCATGTCGATACCGGTCACTTCGATCCCAGGAAGGCTTGCTGCCTGCGCATATACCTCCCGGGCGCGTTGCCACGGTATTCCAAACTTGTTCTCCGCCTTGCCGGTTGCGATCTTCGCATGGGTCCTGGCATCAACGTCAGGATTGATGCGCATGGAGACGCGCGCGGTCCGGCCCATTTCGCTGGCAACGCGGGACAGCTGATGCAATTCCGGCTCGGATTCCACGTTGAAACACAAGATGTCTTCTTCCAGGCCGTATGCCTGTTCCGCTTCCGTTTTTCCGACTCCGGAGAAAACGATCCTGGCGGGTGCAACACCTGCAGCGCGGGCGCGGCGCAATTCGCCTTCCGAAACCACGTCCATACCGGCCCCAAGCTGTGCCAGGGTCTTCAGGACAGCCTGGTTCGAATTGGCCTTCATGGCATAGCAGACCAACGAGGGAATATCGTCAAACGCACCGGCAAACACTTGATAGTGTCGGGTCAGGGTCGCGGTCGAATAGCAGTAAAACGGCGTACCGACCTCTCTGGCGATTCGTTCAATCGCCACATCCTCGGCATGAAGTTCGCCATTCTTGTAGTCGAAATGATGCAAGACGTGCCTCGTCGAGCTGTCGCGTATCAATCGGTCCGGTGAATTTCCGGAACTCCATGCGCTCAGTGTCAGTTGATCAGGAAATCCAGAAAGAAGGTATCGTTCTCACTTTCCGGTTCAAGCTGCGGCGGTGCCGGCGCGTCGGCAGGATCAACTGCTTCGTTTTCCGGTGTTTCAGGTGTCCCGGGAACGTCCAGATCGCCCTTCCGGCCGCACCCGGCCAGAAGCACGCCCAGGCAGAGGCCGATCAGCGCCAGTGATTTGAACCGGATCGTCATTCGCAAATGCCCTTCTCGGAATTCTCTTCTTAGGTCTTCTCCTCGCATGACAGACACCGTTGAGCAAGGCCACCGGTGCCAACGAGGGAAGATTGCCAGTCCCGAACCTATCCCCTGGACAGTTCCTTCAGCCAGCGGCGCGCCTGTTTGCGCACGTTGACCGGCGACGTTCCGCCAAAGCTGGTGCGGCTGCGGACGGACTTGTCCACGGACAGAACCGAAAACACTTCCCCGGTGATCTTCGGATCAACCTTTTGCATCTCATCCAGTGGGACTTTGTGCAGTTCAACACCCTTTACCACAGCAAGACCAACGATCCGGCCGGTCACGTGATGGGCATCACGAAACGGCATTCCCAGCACCCTTACGAGCCAGTCTGCCAGATCCGTGGCGGTGGAATACCCCGATCCCGCGGCTTTTTTCATTGCCTTGGTAACAGGTTCCAGATCCTTGACCATGCCGGTCATGGCGGCGAGCGCGAGGGAAACGCTGGCCAAACCGTCGAATGCCTGCTCCTTGTCTTCCTGCATGTCTTTCGAATAGGCCAGCGGAAGTCCCTTCATCATCACCAGAAGCGCCTGCAGCGATCCGTAGATGCGGCCACTCTTGGCACGCACGAGTTCCGCAGCGTCCGGGTTTTTCTTCTGCGGCATGATGGAGGAGCCGGTGGAGAACTTGTCGGACAGCTTCACGAAGCCGAATTGTGCCGAACACCAGATCACGATCTCCTCGGCAAGACGAGACAGGTGCATTGCGGTCATGGCGGAGGCACTCAGCGCCTCGATGACGAAATCGCGATCGGAGACGGCATCGAGCGAGTTCGCAGTCGGCCTGTCGAAGCCAAGCGCTTCCGCGGTCAGCTTCCGGTCAATGGGGAACGAGGTGCCGGCAAGCGCAGCGGATCCCAGGGGGCATTCGTTCATCCGCCTGCGTGCATCACGAACCCGGCCGCGGTCACGTGCGAACATTTCGACATAGGCAAGCAGATGGTGACCGAAAGTGACAGGCTGTGCCGATTGCAAATGTGTGAAACCCGGCATCACGTCGGCAGCATGCGTCTCCGCTTTTTCGGCGAGAGCAAGCATCAGGTCGCTCAGTTGCTCATCGAGGGTGTCCAGCGTATCGCGCACCCAGAGACGGAAATCCGTTGCTACCTGGTCGTTCCGCGAGCGCGCCGTGTGCAGGCGTCCGGCCGCCGGACCGATCAGCTCGGCCAGACGGGCCTCAACATTCATATGAATGTCTTCAAGGGCGCGGGAGAACTTGAACTCGCCGTTTTCTATTTCTGACAGAATTGTGTCTAGACCGCCGACAATCTTCTCGGCATCGTCGCGGGTGACGATTTCTTTTTCTGCGAGCATGCGCACATGGGCTTTCGAGCCGTCGATGTCTTGCTTATATAACTTCCGGTCGTAGTCAATGGAGGCATTGATTTCCTCCATGATGGCGTCCGGTCCTTCGGCGAACCGGCCTCCCCACATGCGATTGCTCATGTCCTGTCCCTTAAGAGGCGCCTCTTGCGAGGTGTGAACGAAATGAATAAGCCAACCGAACCCGCAAAGAGCTCCAGGCGCGGCTTGGTCGCCGCAGGGCTCGCAGGCGCGGTAGCCGCCTTAGCGGCTCTATACGTGATCGCCGGTCCCGATGGCAATATCGCAAGTGCGCAAAGCTGTTCCGCAGCCCTGTCAGCCGCAGCTTCCGCCAAGCCCTTTGCCAAGGGCGAAGTTGCTGCCTTTCTTCCGGCCAGCCAACCACTCGACCTGAAAAACCTTACCTTCCAGGGACCCGAAGGCGCACCGATGTCGATGGCCGACTTCAAGGACAAGACGGTTCTGCTCAACCTATGGGCGACCTGGTGCGCGCCGTGCCGCAAGGAAATGCCTGCGCTTGATCAGCTTCAGGCAGATCTTGGAGATCCGACTTTCGAGGTGGTTGCGGTAAATCTGGACCGCGGAGGTCCGGACAAGCCGAAAGCATTTCTGGACGAAATAGGTGTGTCAAATCTGACCTACTATCAGGACAGTTCAAACGGATTGTTGAAGGCTCTTCGCAGGGTCAGCCGGGCAACGGGGTTGCCGACGACAATTCTCATCGATCCGGATGGTTGTGAGGTCGGGACGATGTACGGGCCGGCCGAATGGGCCTCCGGAGAAGCCAAGGCCCTCATTCAAAGCGCGCGGGGGAAGAGTGGCACCTGATTTTCTGGCTGACAAGACACTGAGCCGGTGCCACTGAAAAACGTCGCTTGTCCTTGCGGTAAGGCTCGCGGTCTTCCCAGAACAGGCCAAATGGCGCGCTGATTGAGCTGACAGGGCCGGCGCGCCAAAGTCGTATGAAGCCCTAGACCGTGACGTCGACGGCTTCGCCCAGGCCAGGGATCTTCCGTGTCTCGCGACGCTGTTCTTCCTGGGTTGCCTGTGCGTCGTTTAGCCTGTCGGCGACAGCGCGTTCCTGTTCGGCCTGATCTTTCACCGCATTGATGGCGAATTCGTTGCGGATATTTGCAACACTGTAGGACGCTGATGTGCTGTCTGAGACACTCGCCATTCCTGATTCTCCTGTGACATGGTTACGCGAGGCAGCTAGAGGGTGATATCCAGCCGGCCACCCAGGCCGTTTTCCGGGCTGCGCGATTGCGCACGATTTTCCAGCTTTTGAGCCTGATCGCTCAGGAACTCCGCGCGATTCGAGCTGAACTCGGCCTGACGCTGAACAGCTTCGGCTGCAGCCTCCGACTGGCGCGCTCCAAGCGCTTTCGCCTGTTCCGCGATCTTTTCTGTTCGCGGAGTTCCAAGCGAAGGCTGGAATACCTGGGATGTTGAACTTGCTATTGCTTCGGGCATATTTAAGCCAAATACACGTTGCGATTTGACTTCATTGTGCCCTAGAGGATTGAATTGAAAGGTAAATTTTACAGTAAAGTTGCTTTGTTACTTCATATATATCTAAAGAAATACCAGAAATTTATCTAAATGTTGAAATAAGCACAGTCAAGATACTGAGTTGGTTACTTTCTTTTTCAGGTGGACGAGCCGGAAGGTTTCATGCAAGTGGGATCCGGCCTTGCAAACAGACTGCACGTGCCGGCGTTCGTGGATCAATCACGAAGGACAGCTTAACTTTTTCAAGGAAGAAAGGTTTTCAGGCGGAGACGTCGACCTGCGTTCCCAAACCCGGGGCGGGAGCCGCCTGAGTGGACTGAAGGTTTGCAGCGCCTTCCTGCAGCAGAGCGACAAGTCCGGCATCCTGTTGGGCGGCAATTTTCAGCATTTCCGATTGCAGCGCCTGGCTGGTCTGCGCCTGCATCGTTGCTGCATATGTGTTGGCGATTCCAACGCTGTTCATGAGAGCTCCCAATATCGTCCCCGACATTAGCTCTCTGCGCTTAAGCAAGCGTTAACAGATATTTATCGGTCTTGTTAAATGTTTAAGCTCCATCCTCAACTGTCCTTGCAAGGGCCTTGCGCCGAACCTTGCCAGACGGAGTGCGAGGTAGTTGGTCGAGGATCTTGTACAATTTTGGCCGCTTGTAGTCTGCAAGATGTCGCGAAGTGTGGACGGAAAGCGCTTCTTCGTCGAACTCCGCCGGATCGCGTGGCACGACAAAGGCGGTGATCAGGCTGACGCCCGGCCGCACTTCCAGTTCGGTGACGGCGACTTCATGCACATCGGGGTGCGCCGTCAAAACCCGTTCCACTTCTTCGGGCGCAACACGATAGCCGAAGGCGTTCATCAGGTCGTCAGCACGCCCGTCATACCAATAGTAACCATCGGCGTCCTCCCGCATCCGGTCGCCTGTCAGAAACCAGTCTCCGCGAAAAGCTGCCTTGGTTTCATCCGGCCGATTCCAGTAACCAAGCATCAGCCCGGGTTCATCCCTGTGAACGCATAGCAAGCCCGGTTCATCGACCCCGGCCGGGCTCAGGGCACCACCCCGATCGTTCAAAAGAGCAACCTTGCGCCCGGGTTGCGGTTTCCCGGTTGCACCGGGTTTCACCGGGACACCCGGACCGCTGGACAGATAAGTCGAGATTTCGCTCATACCGAGGGCTTCGTACAACTCACGGCCTGTCCGGTCTTTCCAGTCGCGGTAAAGTGCGGCGGGAAGGCCTTCTCCCGCGGTCAGGCCGTGCCGCAATGCCGGAAAGGAAGTGTGCGAGATATCTGAGTATTTCAGGATTCGGCGGTAAAGGCTCGGAACCGCGGCAAACAGGGTTGCCCGGCTGGTTTGGAGTAGATCAGGCCACACGGATGGATCGCGCGGACCCTGGTAGATGACACTTGTCGCACCCCTGATCCATGGGTCGATCAGTCCGACGGTCAGCGTGTAGCTCCAGTTGAACGCGCCGGCATGCAACAGGCGGTCATCGGCCTCCAGTCCCAGCCAGCCCGAATGAGCAGGCAATCGCGCCCGGGCGGTTCGCTGGGCATGCAGCACTCCCTTAGGCACGCCGCTGGTCCCGGATGTATAGATCAGATATGCCGGATCATCTGGCCCGGTATCTGCAAACTCACCTGCCCGGAACGTCTTGAGTTCCCTGATCCCCTCCGGTCCCAGAAAAGGAACTGTGCCGTCTTCGGGCAAAACCGCTTCCCTGTCGTGAATGACAAGGCTTGCACCGCTGTCTGCAAGAATTCCGGCCGTCTCGGCTGCAGTCAGTTGATCGGAGGTCGGGACGGGAACAAAACCGCCGGCAATCGCACCGAAATACATCAACGGAAAATCGCTGCTGTGCCCGATCCTGAGCAGGATCCTGTCACCGGTTGCAAGGCCCGCGGATCTCAGGCCACAAGCAACTGAAAGAACTGTGCCGGTCAGCTGGCCATAGGACCATGTTTCGCGTATTGCGCCGCCCGGCCCGACGACTTCCAGTGCGGTCTTGCCGGGATCCGCATCGGCATTCGTCAGGCAGTAGCGGGCGAGGTTCATGCACCTTACCGGGTCGGAACCGGGATCTCGCCGCGATAGTCGTAAAATCCGCGCTGAGTCTTGCGTCCGAGCCAGCCGGCCTCGACATATTTCACCAACAAGGGACAAGGTCTGTACTTGGTGTCTGCGAGGCCTTCATAAAGCACCTGCATGATCGACAGGCAGGTGTCGAGACCGATGAAATCGGCCAACTGAAGAGGACCCATGGGGTGATTTGCACCAAGGCGCATGGCCTTGTCGATGGATTCGACAGACCCGACACCCTCATAGAGCGTATAGATTGCCTCGTTGATCATCGGCAGCAGAATGCGGTTGACCATGAATGCCGGAAAATCCTCGGCAACGGCAACTTGCTTGCCGAGTCGATCGCAGAAGCCCCTGGAAGCTTCAAATGTCTCGTCTTCCGTTGCTATGCCTCGGACCAGTTCGACCAACTCCATGAGCGGAACCGGATTCATGAAATGAATACCGATGAACCGTTCCGGACGGTCAGTGGTGGCCGCAAGCCGGGTGATGGAAATCGACGAGGTATTGGTTGCCAGAATGGCTTCCGGTTTCAATATCGGGCACAGTTGCGCGAAAATCTTTCGCTTGACCTGCTCGTTTTCCACTGCGGACTCGATTACAAGGTCCGCGTCGGCAAGAAGATCGAGCTCTTCCACAGGCTTGATACGGTCAAGCGCTGCTGCCCGTTGGTCTTCGGTTATCAGGGACTTGCCGACCTGACGGGCCATATAGCCGTTGATCGAGGCGAGCCCGGATTCGATCCGCTCCATCGAAATGTCGCTCAGTCCGACGTCGTAGCCGGCAAGTGCGCACACATGTGCGATGCCGCTACCCATCTGGCCTGACCCAATCACGCCGATTTTTTTGATTTCGACTGCCATCCTGAACTTCCGTGTATGAGAAACACCCCGGCGGACCGGGTTGTGGCTATTTTTGGCAAGTCTTGAGCCGAACAGCAAGAACCCCGGAGCGAAAACTCGCATTCACCCCGGGGTCCGTGATCAATTTGCCGCAGGTATTACTCCACGGCAGCCTTCAAATCGGGCAGAACCTCGAACAGATCGGCAACAAGGCCATAGTCGGCAACCTGGAAGATTGGCGCCTCCTCGTCCTTGTTGATTGCCACGATGACCTTGGAGTCCTTCATGCCGGCAAGGTGCTGAATTGCACCGGAAATGCCGCAGGCGATGTAAAGATCCGGTGCCACCACCTTGCCGGTTTGGCCGACCTGCCAGTCATTGGGTGCATACCCGGCATCGACTGCTGCGCGGGACGCTCCGACTGCCGCGCCGAGTGCGTCGGCAACCGGCATGATGACTTCCTGGAACTTTTCTTCCGAGCCGAGTGCGCGGCCACCGGAAATGATGATTTTTGCCGAGGTAAGCTCCGGACGATCGGATTTCGACAGTTCTTCGCCAACAAATTCCGACAGACCTGTCCCATCCGTACCGGCCACATTTTCGATGGCAGCGGAACCGCCTTCTTCTGCTGCGGCAAATGTCGACGTACGAACGGTGATGACCTTTTTCGGATCACCAGACTTGACCGTCTGCATCGCGTTGCCGGCATAGATAGGACGCTCGAAGGTTTCCGCATCAATCACGGCCGTGACATCGGAGATCTGCATGACGTCGAGAAGTGCGGCAACACGCGGCAGCGTGTTTTTGCCGTTTGACGTCGCCGGCGCGACGATCGCATCATAATCACCGGCCATACCAACAATGAGATCGGCAGTCGGTTCTGCAAGCTGATGCTCCAAGGCGTCGCTCTCCGCGACCAGAACCTTTGCGACACCGCTCAGTTTGGCGGCTTCTTCCGCGACACCCTGGATGCCCTTGCCGGTGACCAGTACGTGTACGTCAGATCCGAGCGCAACGGCTGCAGTCAGAGCTTTCGACGTCGCATCGTTCAAAGCACCACCGGCGTGTTCAGCCACAAGAAGTGTTGTCATTTTCTTTCCTCCTGCGACGGGTCCTTAAAGGACACCGGCCTCGTTTTTCAGTTTGTCGACCAGCTCGGTTACCGAAGCCACCTTGATACCCGCCTCGCGCGCAGGCGGTTCTGTCGTCGTGACAACAGTAAGCCGCGGCGTGATATCGACACCGAAATCCTCGGGGGTCTTCTCGTCGATCGGCTTCTTCTTGGCCTTCATGATATTGGGAAGCGATGCATACCGGGGCTCATTCAGACGAAGGTCGGTCGTGACGATCATCGGCAGCTTCAACTTGACGGTCTGCAATCCACCGTCAACTTCGCGAACGACGTCCGCCGTTTCGTCACCAAGCTCGATGTTGGAAGCAAAGGTTCCCTGGCTCCAGCCCAGAAGGGCGGCCAGCATCTGACCTGTCTGGTTGCAATCGTCGTCGATCGCCTGCTTGCCGACGATAACAAGACCCGGCTCCTCGGCTTCGACAATGGCCTTCAGAATTTTCGCGACCGCCAGCGGCTCGGTGATTTCATCCGTTTTGACAAGGATACCCCGGTCCGCACCCATGGCGAGGCCTGTACGCAGGGTTTCGGTTGCCTGCTGCGGTCCGACGGACACGACGATAACTTCGCTCGCCTTGCCGGCTTCCCTGAGTCTGAGAGCCTCTTCCACGGAGATTTCGTCAAATGGATTCATGGACATCTTGACGTTTGCAAGATCGACGCCAGACCCATCCGGCTTGACACGGACTTTAACGTTGTAGTCGATGACCCGCTTCACGGGCACAAGGATTTTCATTTTGGTCTCAACCTCTTCCTGGGCGGTTTTCACCGCACCGCAGTAACCGGCGCAACCGCTGAAGCGACTTGATGTCACAAACCGCGGAAACTAGCCAATAGTGGCGCATGGCGCGGGACGGTACTTACCGGCAGGGCGGCTGTCAATTGCGCGATAGGGTGTAACGTCGAAATTTGCCGGGCTTGGAAAAACATGCGTCGCAATGATGATAGTTCGCAATGCAGCATTGCGGCGGAACATCGCCCGCCGCGCCCGTGTTTCAAATGAAAACGGATTGGTCAGATTCCGGTGTCGGCACCTTGCGGCTCGAACTTGTCGGAGACCGGTTCAGCAAAAACCGTCGTCCACGTGCCGTTTTCGTCCCTGCACGCAGTGCCCCTGATCGTCAGGTCAAGATTGCTGAAATTCGACTGTCTGGTGTATTCACGGCACCAGTGCCCGCTTTTGCTTTTATATGTCTTGATTGGTGTGAGCACGTCCGTCCAGGCACCGTCCTGGCCGATATAGACGGGTTCACCGCTGACGCGGGTCTCAAGGGCCTCCTGCACGGTCTGGGTAAGCAGAATACGTTCGGTCTCCATATGAGCCGCGAGCGAGGCAACGGCAGTGTCCATGCGGTTCTGCATCCAGAAAGCAGTGAACATGAACGTCCCTGCGACCAGAACCACGGCTGCGGCAATCTGAACCATCGGGCTCGACCAGAATGGCTGAGATCGTGGGACCTGCCCACCATCGAGCTTGCCGAACTCGCGGTCTATAACGTCGCGAAACCGGGCCATGCTTTCATCGGGAATTTCGGCAGGAAGCGCCCTTTGCAACAGCGCATTGTCCTCCGCCAGCAATCGCATGAGGTGATCGCCCTCGCCGGTTTCGTTGATTTCATTCAAAAGATCGACACGTTCTTCCCGGCATCCTTCGCCGTCCAGAATCCTGCCGATGTTTTCTGCAAGCAGTATTTGCTCGCGTTTTTCGTCAAATGTCATGACATACCTCCTGGCATGCTGCGCAATGCGACCCCTGGTGCCGTGTCTTTTGCTTCCAGAAATTCTCTCAGTTTCAAACGTGCGCGGGCGAGTCGGCTGGTGACTGTGCCGATCGGAACGCCGAGTTCTTCTGCCACGTCCTTGTAGCTCTGTCCTTCAATGGCAATTTTCAAAAGGACTTCTCGATTGTCCTCTTCAAGTTGCCCGATGAACGATTGAACCTTCTGCAATTCCAGACTGCTGGCAGCTGCTTTCGCGCCGTCGTAGCTTTCTTCAAAATCCATCATTGCCAAATCAAACAAACGGGCCCGGTTTGCCCCGTCCCTTACAGTATTAAAATATAAGTTTTGCAGGATACGAAACATCCAGCTGTCGAGACGCGTAGCGGGGTCGAACTGATCCAGTGACCGAATCGCACGCTCGCACGTCGTCTGAACCAAATCATCCGCCTGATCCGGATTCCGGCACAGTCTCAACGCAAAACTCCTCAATTTAGGGAGCAAACGGATCATCTCCGTTTTCAGTGCTTCATCAGACAAGAAGTTCTCCGCAAAACCGCTCTCAGAGGGACAACACGCAAACTGATCTTTCAATCCCGACTTTTTTTGATTTATGCTGCGGAAGAAGTGAGACCACCGCGTGTTATGTGTGCGAGGGGAAAAACCGTTCCTGCGCTTAGTCACCATAGCAAATTGCCGAAAAGCTGAAACCCAATGAAACACGCCCGTCAGAATTCATTGCAAGACCGCCTCTCTGCGATGTTCCGCATTCTGCCGGGTGTTGCGGCCTCGGCGGTGGTGTTCTCTCTCGTCTTCTTCAGCCCCTTGTTTGACTGGAAGGACTCCATCGCTGCGGCTGCGCAATCCGGAGAAGGCGGCGGCGGCGGCAAAAGCAGCGGTGGCGGAAGCAACGGCGGCGGTGGTGACACCGGTGGACGAGGCGGCGGCGACGGCAGTTCCGGCGGCAGCAGCGGTGGTGAGAGCGATACGTCCAATCGGCAAAAGAAAGCCCCGTCAAATTCCAATGGAAATTCGAACGAATCTGCCTCAGAAAAGTCTAGATCTGACGGTCTGATGGATCGTATATTTGGGGGCCCCGCGTTCGGGGGCGACAGTGAGCCTTCCGGCGGCGCTTTGTCCAGAAGCGAAGAAAGGGAGGCGATTCAAAGCGGCTGGCGATAGATCCAAGAGGCGGGATCAACTTGGGAAATTACGGTAATCTGCTCCCTGCAAGGGTCGTGCTTGCAGCAGCATGTTTGGCGGCGGCACCTGCATGCACGATGGTGTCCACACAGGATCAGTCTGAGCCACTTGTCCCTTCCGTATCGACGACACTGGAGACAACCGATCGCTCAATGGCGAACGAGAAACTGCAGCTGGCTTTGGAAAAGTCGCTTTCAGGCGAAGCGACGCGCTGGCAAAACCCGATAAGCGGGGTAAAGGGATCCGTGACACCGCTTAAAACGTGGAAAACGACCGAGGGTACCTATTGTCGATCCTACAGCGAAAAAATAACTCTTTCGTCCGGAAAATCACTCAACCGCGAGGGTGTCGCCTGCCGCGCAGAAAATGCCGTCTGGAAATCCGCCTGATTACCCGGTTGGGTCCAGATTTCTGTCGAATAGAGGCACGCCTTTACGGCGAAAGAATACGATCAGGATGGCACCTGCAACCAAGCCCCCGACATGGGCAATCCAGGCAACCTGACTGTCCTCGGCAACAATTGCATTGAATATCTGATAGACAATCCACGCGCCGAGGAGCCATTGTGTCGTCAGGCGCAGCGGGATACGCCCGAAGGCCAGCACCCAGACCTTGACCCGCGGATGCAGCATCAAATAAGCCGCAACGACACCTGAAACCGCTCCCGATGCACCTATCAGCGGGGTGTCCGAATTCAGGTCCAGAACCGCGTAGGCCAGTCCAGCTATAACGGCACACGCCAAGTAGAAAACAAGATACCGAAAATGCCCCATGGCATCTTCGACATTGTCGCCGAACACCCACAGGAACAGCATATTGCCGATCAGATGCATGAAGCTGCCGTGCAGGAATGCGTAACTGATCAGCGACATCCAGTCCGGCAATACCTGAAACTGGGGCGCCAGGTCCCGGATATCAAACAAGACAACCGGAATCAGTCCGTGGGAAATTGAAGACGCACCAACCGCCTGCAGCTCTCCGGCACCCTGAAAACCCAGAAAAATGACCACGTTAACGGCTATGAGTGCAAGATTCACATACGGTCGCGGTACGTGATCCAGCTGATTTTGATCATGAAGCGGAATAAACATTCAACAATCGGTCTCCCACGGATGCCGGAACAGGGTCTATCGGTTCTGGCCAGGCACCCACAGAACGTCTTGTTCGCCCTTTTCATTCAAAAAGCGGGAAGCGACAAAGAAGTAATCCGATAGCCGGTTCATGTACCGTATTGCTGCCGGGTTGATCTTTTCATTGGGGGCCAGTTCCACCATCAGCCGTTCCGCACGGCGGGAGACGGTACGCGCCAGGTGGAGATGAGCAGAAGCGCCGCTTCCCCCCGGCAGCACAAATGATCTTAAAGGTGTCAGCTCGGAATTGAGATCATCGATCGCGGTCTCGAGCGCGGTCACCTGACTGTCTGTGATGCGGAGTGGCTCGTATCCGAGATCCTGGTCGGTCTCCGGTGTTGCAAGATCGGCACCAAGGTCGAAAAGGTCGTTTTGAATCCGGCCCAGCACCAGATCTACTTCGGGCGCAGATCCCGACGTATGCAGCCTGACAAGACCGACAACGGCATTGGTTTCATCCACAGTCCCGTAGGCATCGATCCTCAGGTCGTTTTTCGGGCGCCTCTCACCTGTTCCCAACGCGGTCGTGCCGTCATCACCGGTCTTGGTATAAATCTTGTTCAGGACAACCATGTTGTTCCGTTTCTCCCGTTACTGCCTGTTCGAACGCGCTATTGGCCGGAGCCGAAGAAATACAGGCCACCCATAACCAGTACAATTACCAGAAACTGCAATCCGACGCGCCAACGCATCAGCATCTGCGAGCGATTCGCCGGGCCGTTCCGGAACATGTTCCAGATGCCGAGAAAGAGCACAATCGCCACGGCCGCCATGCCGACCGGAATGAGAATATTGAAGAGTTCAGCCATGTCTTTTCCCTGTCAGACCAACATCTTGCGGCAAGGTGTTATTTGCTATTCTTCCGCGTCAGCAGCTTTTATGCAAAACCGGTCGAGAAGACCGGTGGAAAGCATCCGCTTCGCGACTGCCATGACGGTGGTCGGCACCGTGACATGATACCGCGCTTTAGGTCGTTTGGCTTCCACAGCATGAATGAGCCGTTTCACAACCGCGTTCGCTGGCAATTTGAACGGTCCGGGTTCTCCTGCCTCCATGCGTACCCGCCGCTTCACATAGGTCTCACGGAATATCGAGGAATTCAGTCCGTCTTCACCGATCCATCGATCAAAATTGGCGAGTGCGTTCTGCGTGAACCGGGTGTCGATCGGGCCCGGCTCAATGAGCGAAACATGCAGACCGCTTCCTTTGAGCTCCTGCCGCAAGGTGTCTGTATACGCCTCCAGCGCGAATTTGGATGCAGTATATGCGCCGCGGAATTTGAGTGCCACCAACCCGAGTACCGAAGAACACTGAACGATTCGTCCCGACTTGTTCGACCGCATCGCCGGGATGAGGCGCCGCGTCAGGTCGTGCCAGCCGAAAAAATTGGCTTCAAACAGGGTCCTGAGAGCGTCAGGAGGGATATCCTCAAGAGCGCCCGGAATGGCATAGGCGCCATTGTTGAAGACGGCGTCCAGCCTTCCGTCGGTCAGGTTCAGGACTGCATCCGCTGTTTGACGAATGCTCTCGGGATCCTCGTAGTCCAGCCGGAAAACTTCGAACCCCTGGGAGGAAAGCCGGTCAATGTCTTCCTGTTTTCGAGCTGTTGGAAACACCCGCCAGTTCCGGCCACGCAGGATATGCGCCGCTTCGGCACCAATTCCTGAAGAACATCCGGTAATCAGGATGGAACGGGGTGCGGTGTAACCCTCGGGCTTTTCATTCATTCAGGGCAGATCCAGTCGCATTGAAACCTCGGCAGGTGGCTTGCGCCACAGCTGACATGGCAAGTCCTATCAGATTGGCTCCCCGGAAAGCAATTTCGGTACCGGTCCGGCAAACCCTGCGGCTTCCTTGATGAACTGGCTTTTCAGTCCCGGCATTCTATCCACCAGTCCGAGGCCAAAATCACGAACCGCCCGAAGAACGTCGCTGTCGTTTGAAAACAGGCGATTGAGCACATCTGTCACGACCCCCATCTGGAATGTGTCGAAGCGCCGCCAGCGCTGGTATCTTTCCAGTACATCAAATGCGCCAAGGTCCTGCCCGAGACGGCGCGCATCGATCAGAACTTCTGCCAGTGCGGCAACATCCTTGAAACCAAGGTTGAGTCCCTGGCCGGCAATCGGGTGAATGCCGTGCGCTGCGTCGCCGATCAGCGCAAATCTGGGTTTGACGAAATCGCGCGCGAGTTTCAGGCCAAGAGCGTACGCCCGTCGCGGGCCCGCTACTTCGAGGGTTCCCAGATGATGACCGAACCGGCGTTCAAGTTCGAGTTCGAATGTGAAATCGTCCGACTTCACCAAACGGTCCGCATCCAGTGTTTTCTCGGTCCAGACGAGAGACGACCGGTTGTCCGGCAAGGGCAGGATCGCAAACGGGCCAGCTGGAAGAAAGTGCTCTTCCGCCCTGCCGCCATGTGGTCGCTCGTGCTTGACCGTGGTCACGATTCCCGACTGGCCGTAGTCCCAGTTGACCGTGCGGATTCCGGCCAGATCCCGCAGTTTCGACCGGACGCCATCTGCCGCGACCAGCAGGCGCCCCTTCAACACCGCGCTGTCCGCCAGTTCGAGCTCGACATGGTCCGAAAGGGTGCGAAAGGTTTCGGCTGTTCCCGGGGCAAAGAAGGAAACGCCCAGAGATCTTGCAGCTTCATAGAGTGCCGGCATCATGATGCCGTTCGGCATCATGTGCGCGAATGGCTCGCCCTCGGCCGTCTCACCTCCGAATGTCAGAAAAACGGGGCGTACCGTGTCCCGCAGTTTGCTGTCTGTTACGATCATTTCGTTGATCGGCTGGGATTCGGCTTCGATCTGCTGCCAGATACCCAGCTGGGTCAGCATTCGGGACGCAGCTGCCGCGATCGCCGATGCCCGGGGATCCTTGTGAAGTTGATCCATTGGCTTGGGATCTACAACGGCGCATTTCACTCCGGGATCACCCTGTTTCAATGCCACTGCCAGAGACAGCCCGACATATCCGCCCCCTGCGATCAGGACATCGAACATGTCTGTGGTTTTCGTTTTCTTCGCCACCCGATTTCTCCTGGCCCCGGTTTCCCTAGAGGCATCTTGACTTTAACGTCAGGTCCCGTTCAAGAGTGCGCATCTGGATCGTCTTTTCCAGCGGCTTTTGAGCAGCACTTGTAACAGGGATCACGCCGATGAACACGGCCATCGACAACCTTCTGCAGATACTTGACCTGGAACCGCTGGAAAGCAATCTGTTCCGTGGTCGCAGCCCCCAGGTTGGCTGGCAACGTGTGTTTGGCGGACAGGTAATCGGCCAGGCGCTTGTCGCGGCGTCCCGCACGGTAGTCGAAGACCGCCACATTCATTCCCTTCACGGCTATTTCCTGCGTCCGGGCGACCCTAAGGTTCCGATTATCTATGAAGTCGACCGGATTCGGGATGGCGGCAGCTTCACCACAAGGCGCGTGGTCGCCATACAGCACGGCGAGGCGATTTTCTCGATGTCCGCCTCTTTCCAATTGCTCGAAGAGGGGCTTGAGCATCAGATCGACATGCCCGACGTTCCCAAACCGGACGATTTGCCAAGTGATCGGGAAATGAAGGAAAAATTTCTGTCCGTCGCCCCGGAAAACGTCCGACGCTACTGGGAACGGGAGCGGCCGATCGAAATGCGACCCGTGGAACTCACTCATTATTTCAGCAAGAAACCACTGCCACCCACGCAATATGTCTGGGTCCGGGCAACCGGAAAACTCCCGGACGATGAGCGCATACATCAGTGTGTTTTGGCATACGCATCAGACATGACGTTGCTTGACACATCGCTGTTTCCGCACGGAACCTCTGTCTTCAGTCCGAAAATTCAGGCTGCCAGTCTCGATCACGCAATGTGGTTTCATCGACCTTTCCGGGCAGATGAGTGGTTGCTCTATGCCACCGACAGCACATCCACGTCGGGCTCGCGCGGCATCAACAGAGGATCGCTCTTCTCCATGGACGGCAGGCTTGTCGCCTCTACAGCTCAGGAAGGCCTGATCAGGTTGCGCAAGAAGACCTGAGGCGGGCTGCTCTCGCGCATCTGCGTCAGAACGTTTTTGACCAGTCGGCATCGTCCCAGGCCTGATAGACAGGATGTGCGTCCTTGACGTCTTGCCAAAGCCAGGCCATCCGATCCACAAACCAGACTTTTGAAACCACCACGGCAAGCCAGCTGGTCAAGGCCAGCCAGAACGCGGCTGAAACAATCCCCCAGATTGTCACGAGCAGAAAGAGACCGCCAAGTCCGCTCGTCAGATAGGCAAAGACAAGATGTTCGTGCGGAATGGGGACTCTCTTGCGATTCAGGAAGGCCCTCTCCCCCAGAACGCCACTGGCAGCCCAACTCTTCGCGCTTGAAGGCGCGGGAAAAAATCTGGGATTGATAAAGATCCACATCGATATGATGCCGATTGGCAGCACTGACCACCAGCCGATCCAGTGGATACTCCAGATCGCCAGGAACAAGGGGAGGCTTGATGCGATGCGCGTATAAACGCTCCATGGATTCGCATGCCGGCTCCACGTCCTGTCATCCATACGCATCAAGGATTCAGCGCCACGAAACAGGTCCAAGAAATGTCCTTTCAGATTGCGACCTCGACAGGCCTTTATCCTGGAATTCAAATCGAGCCGACCGAACAGTGAAAGAACCGCGCTGCGTGGCTTATTCGAATGTCTTGATCTGTTCCTTGTCGTCCGTTTTGTTCTCGCCTGCAAAACGTCCGGAGAAAAACCAGTAGATACCTCCAGCCACTATTCCGGCAGGTACCAGGAAAAGCGATTGAGTCAGTGTTTCCTGATCGAGCCGCTGTGTGAGGAGAGGAAAGAGAAGATAACCCAAGCCACTTGAGAACACGACGTAATAAAGGACGTTTTGTCTCGCACTGGCTTCGCACACCATGATGTAAAAAACAGATGGTAGAACCGTATACATAAAAATGAGTATGGAAATAAAAGCATAAATAATGACGATACTTGAATCCAGTTCTCTCGGGCCGCCGGTGTCCAGGAAATTCAGCGTCAGTGTGAACACCAGGCTCGAACAAAGCACGCTATAAAAATAGCCAAGAATGATTCGCCTTCTGAACAAGAGCCGCTTCACGATTGCGCCGGCTCCCAACCCTCCGGCGCCATCTTGAATCCGGCGAATTGAAAGCCGGGCGCAACGGTGCAGCCGACCAGCGTCCAGGAACCCAGCGACCGTGCCTGTTGCCAGCCATGGCGCGGGACGATGCCCTGTGGGCGCGCACCGCTGACAAGGTCGTTTCCGAGTTTAAGCACCTGTTTCCTGTCCCCGTCGGGACTTATGGACAGTTCAAGTGGCGCACCCGCATACCAATGCCACGTTTCGACCGCGTCTACCTTGTGCCAACGCGACAGAACCCCCTCGGGAAGCAGGAAGTAGATCAGCGTCGAGGCCGCCCGGCCCTCCTGGTCGGTGACCTCGTCCCGAAATGTCTCGACATAGTAGCCTCCCTCAGGGTGAGGTTGCATCTTCAGAAGATCAACGACCTTGGCTGCGGTCAGGCTCGCGGAAACTGACATGACATCCGGTGTTTCTTTTTCAGGAAAGTGGGGAAGGGAAGCGCCGGTCTTCCCTCAGGACGGATTGGATTCAGAACAAAAAGCGAGATCGTCGATGGTTTCCCGCAAAGCGGCAACAACTTCCTCATAAAGGATCTGCATGTCCAGCTTGTGACCGCCGCCATCATTGACGGGGATCGGTTCAGCCTGGCTGACGATGCGGTGAACGACGTCCTGAGCGCGCTGTTCGGCAGTGCGTGAGATGGACGTAACAGTACTTGCGGGTGTCATGGATTCTGCCCCTACATGATCACAATGAAGTGCATATGGGGGCAGAAGCCGGCGTTTTAAGGTTTCGGATGCAGAAATCACTGGCGTAAATCGAACAGCTGAACGATCGGCAACGAATCGGTATCAGGCGTTGTCCTTGCGTGTGCGAATTTCGGAAAAAACCTCGACTGCCGGTTTGCCTTCCATGCCGAGGGCCTGTGCAACAGATGCCTCGGCGGCACGCAGAAACGGGTTGGTGGCCTTCTCCTGCGCCATCGTGGTGGGAAGGGTCGGCTCGCCGCGTGAACGCAGCTCCGCGACTTCCGCCGCGCGCGCCTTGAGATCACTGTTTCCCGGGTCGATGGTCAAGGCGAACTTCGCATTGGCTTCGGTATATTCGTGTCCACAGTAGATTACCGTGTCATCCGGCAGTTCGCGTCCCAGCTTTTCCAGGGACGACCACATCATTTCCTTGTCGCCTTCGAACACGCGCCCGCAGCCGAGCGAGAACAGGGTGTCTCCCGTGTGGGCCATCTTGATGTCGGGAATGTACCAGGAAATCTGATCAAGCGTGTGTCCCGGGGTTGCGATGGCCTTGATCCTGTAAGGTCCGCAAAGGATGTGATCGCCATCATCCACGGTCCGGTCAAGCTCCGGAATTTTCTGGCTGGATCTTGCCGGTCCGCAAACATTCGCGGTTGTTGCCTGTTTCAGTTCACCCAATCCCTGCACGTGATCCCAATGATGATGCGTGATGAGGATATGGGTCAGCTGCCAGCCTTTTTCTTTCAGCGCATTTTGACAGGTTGATGCATCCGGTACATCGAATGCGATTGTGGTGCCGCTGTCGCTGTCATGCATGAGCACGCCGAAATTATCGTTGAGACAGGGGAACTGGTAGATCTCGGTGGTGTCGCTCAAGGCCATGAAGAAGGATCCTGAAGTGATTGACTTGTTGTTCGCCACAGTGGCAAACAGGAAGCCGGAGGGCAAGACGGCAATGCCGGTGCTTTGGGTCCTCACGGAGGTAAACTCCGCCTCAGACCGTTTGGAACTCGTTTGCGGGTCGTGCCCTAATGTATCTCGACGTTGTCCATTTGCGTGCCTTTTACGATCTGCCTCTCGGACAGTTGCTCCGGAGCCTGATCGGAGCGCCGGTACAGGGCATGTGGCCGGAATTGAAGGGTCAACGGCTCCTGGGGCTCGGCTATGCAGGCCCCTTCATGCGTCCTTATCTCGATACCGCCGAACGCGCGATTGCAGCGATGCCCGCGCCGCAGGGGGCCGTGCCATGGCCGCGGGAGCGAGACAGTTCCTGCACACTGGTGGAAGATGCCGCCCTGCCGTTTCCGGACATTTCCTTCGATCGTCTCATGCTGGTGCATGCACTTGACCACTGTTCAGACCCCGAAGCCGTCCTGAGGGAAGCCTGGCGTGTCCTGGCACCCGGTGGACGATTGATTGCCGTCGTGCCGAACCGGCGTGGCCTTTGGGCACAGTCGGAGCTGTCTCCATTCGGTTACGGCCGGCCCTATTCCGGCGGTCAGTTGAAGGACCTGCTCAAGAGTTGCCAGTTCAATGTCCTGAGAGACAAGGAAGCGTTGTTCATGCCTCCGTTCAAGGCCCGCACAATCCTCCGTGCCGCCAGAACCTGGGAGGGGATCGGCAGGAAGATCTGGCCGGTTTTTGGTGGTGTACTGGTCGTGGAAGCGGAGAAAGTCGTTTTCCAGAGCCTGCCAGCCGACGGAAAACGCAGCCGCCTGCGGGTTCTTCGGCCCGTCTTCATTCCGGAAGGTGTTGCAACCGGCCTGAAACCTGTCAGGGCGGTGCGTGCTCAAAATGGGCCATTTTCCAACGAGGCAGCAAAAGGGTCCTGAACGACTGACAGCGTTCAAACCGGCATTGACCCTGGTCCCCGCCGATCGCTTTGCCAATGGAGAAATGGAGGCGTGTTGCGCGCCAACAGACAAGCAAATTGATTTTTGCTGCCTTAACGCTTCAGCAGGAACACCGCCTGTTCGGCAACGATATTCCAGACCCACCAGGGCGCATTGACCGGGATCTTGTTGCCGCGACCGCTCAGGGCAATTGCCTTTTCGACGTCCGCGTCCAGCTCACGGCACAGTTCGACAAAATCCCTGAGCGAGCAGAAGTGAATGTTGGGCGTGTCGTACCATTCGTAAGGCAGGTACTTGGTCACCGGCATGCGCCCCCGGAAGAGCAGCTGCATCCGGTTGCGCCAATGGGCAAAATTCGGGATCGAGACCACCACCTGCTTGCCGATGCGCAGCAACTCACGCATGACCTTTTTCGGTTCGCGGGTCGCCTGCAGCGTCTGGCTCAGAATAACGACGTCGAAGGCATCGTTGGGATAATCCGCAAGATCCTTGTCGGCATCGCCCTGGATCACCGATAAGCCGCGCGCCACGCAGCGGTTCACACCAACCTGGCTGAGTTCGACGCCGCGCCCGTCGACCTGGCGCTGCCGCACCAGATGATCGAGCAGGGCACCATCCTCGGAGCCGATGTCCAGCACGCGGGCGCCGATCGGAACAAGAGAGGCGACGACCCTGTGGTCGCCCCGAACTTCGCCGGTGCGGGTCTGTCTGGGAGCAAGGTTCATGTCAGGCCTTCTCCCCCGGCGCCGGAATGCCACGCGCATGCGCGGCACCTGTCATGAAACCCTGAATGGTTTCAAACATTTCAGGCACGTCCAGCAGAAAGGAGTCATGACCGCGGTCGCTTTCGATCTCGACGAAGGAGACGTTCGCGGCCACTGCATTGAGCGCCTTGACAACGCGGCGGCTTTCCGAAGTCGGAAAGAGCCAGTCGGACGTGAAGGACATCACGCAGAACCGTGTCGCGGTTTTCTCGAAGGCGTTGGGCAGCACTCCGTCGAATTCCTGCGACAGGTCAAAGTAGTCCATGGCCCGGGTGACATAGAGATAGGAATTGGCGTCGAACCGGTCGACAAAGGTCATGCCCTGGTGACGCAGATAACTTTCGATCTGAAAATCGGCATCGAACCCGAAGGTCAGGTTTTCGCGATCCTGCAGATTGCGGCCAAACTTCTGATGAAGAGACTCGTCTGACATGTAGGTGACGTGTGCTGCCATGCGGGCAACCGCAAGACCTTTCGTCGGCCGGACATTGTCCCCGATGTAGTTGCCGCCACGCCAGTTGGGGTCAGCCATGATTGCCTGCCGCCCGACTTCGTGGAAGGCAATATTCTGTGACGTGTGCCGGGCGGCAGCCGCAATGGGAACGGCCGCGAAAACACGGTCGGGATAGCTTGCGGCCCATTGCAGAACCTGCATGCCGCCCATGGAGCCGCCGATTACAGCAAACAGTGTCTCGATGCCAAGATGGTCAACCAGCCTGGCCTGGGATCGAACCATGTCGCGGATTGTGATCACAGGGAGATCGAGACCATACGGCGTGCCTGTCTCAGGATTGATCGTTGCCGGACCGGTCGTGCCCAGGCACCCGCCGAGGACGTTGGCGCAAATGACAAAATAATGATCGGTGTCGATCGGTTTGCCGGGCCCGACCATCAGTTGCCACCAGCCCGGTTTGCCGGTGACGGGATTGGTCGACGCAACATACTGGTCGCCGGTCAGCGCGTGGCAGACGAGAATCGCATTCGATTTTTCGGCATTCAGCGTGCCGTAGGTCTCGTATGCAATCTGCCAGGGGCCGAGCCGGGTGCCCGAATCCAGTTCCAGCGGATCTTCCGCCGGAAAGCGCACAAGTCGGCTGGAAGGCGTTTCCGCTTCGTTCGCCTTCACGTCGTTGAGTGCTGCTGGAGTGTTGCTGTCAGCGGGCATGGTTCAATAGGGCGTTCTACTCGTTTTTCGAAGATACTCGGGCGGATCGAAACTAAGTGGTGCTGCAGGTACCGCAAATCCAGTCTCAATGTCCGGATCGGTGACTGCGACCAGACTGGCGACCTAGCCGTGCCGGGCTTTCAGAGTCAATGATTTCTTTTGCGTTTGCGCGATCACATGCCTATGACTATGCGCCGCTGACCCTAAAACCAAGGCTGGATTTCCTTATGTCGCAATCACCGGACGGCGGGACGACAATTGCCGAATTGCGCAGGCGTGTTGACGAGATCGACATGCGGCTTCATCAGGCGCTCATGGAGCGAGCCGAAATCGAAGCTGTGATCCAGTCTGCAGTTGATCCGGCCGTCACCAGTGCGTCTTTCTTCGATCCGGAGCGGGATGCGGAAAGTGTCCGGCAGATGGTGGAACGACACGAGGGTGTTCTGCCGCTTGCAACGGTCGAGCACATCTGGCGTGACATCATCTGCGCGTGTACCAACCTGAAGGCGGAAGCCGTCATCTATCTCGATGGTGGTGCCGAGCTGATCGAGATGCTCGATCTGGCACGGTTCTATTTCGGATTTTCCGTCGAGCTGGATCCGTGCAGCGATGCGGCCGATGTCGTCGACGCAGTCGGACTGTCTGATGGAGCAATCGGCATTGTCGCGTTGAACGACCGGGCAGAGTTGCCCTGGTGGCGTGGCCTGAGCGACTCAGGCGCCCTTGTCAGGGCGCGGTTGCCGTTCGTCATGCAGGACGACAGGCCCTCAGATCTGCCGGCGCTGGTACTTGCCAAGACCGGAAGCCTTGTCGACAACGCGGATGTAGCAGTTTATGACGCCCGATGGTCCGATCTGCTGCCGGGCAAACTGATGGATCAGGGTATTGAAGTCCTCAGTTTCTTCCGTTCGGCAAACGGTGTCGACGCCCTGCTGGCGATTTCCGGCGAGCTGACAGAAGAAGATGTCCTGAAGGCCTGCACCGATGCAGGCGCCGAGCCGGATGTCTTGCGGCAGGTCGGTGGCTACGCAACACCGATCGACGGTGATGCAGGTGACGAATTTGGCGGCGGCGAGTCGCAAGGATGAACGAGATGACGAAATTGAAGGAACCTGACGTGACCAAATCGGATCGCCCCCTGCCGAAGGCCGGTGTTCTTGACATAGCGGCTTATGTTCCCGGCAAATCCAAGGGAACTCACGGGCAAACGCTGCACAAACTCTCGTCAAACGAAACACCGCTCGGTACGAGTTCCGCGGCGAAAGCCGCGATCGAGACGGTTGCGCAGAATCTGGAACTCTATCCGGACGGTGCCGCAAATGAGCTACGTGATGCCATTGCCGAAACCTATGGCCTGCATCCGGACCGGATCATCTGCGGTGCCGGTTCGGACGAAATTCTGAGTTTTCTTGCCTACGCCTATCTCTCACCTGGCGATGAAGCGATCTATTCCGAGCATGGCTTCCTGATCTATGACATTGCCATCCGGGCAGCAGGCGCAACTCCGGTGGTTGCTCCGGAAACGGGCCTCAAGACAGATGTCGATGCAATCCTGGCCAGGGTGACCGACAAGACCAAGATGGTCTTTATCGCCAACCCGAACAATCCAACCGGCACTTATCTGCCGTTTGAGGAGGTCAAGCGCCTGCACGAGGGTCTTCCCGCGCATGTTCTATTGGTACTCGATGCTGCCTACGGGGAATATGTGCGCAAGAACGACTATGAAAGCGGCATAGAACTGGCGGCAACAACCCAGAATGTTGTCATGACGCGGACCTTTTCGAAGATCTACGGTCTTGCAAATCTCCGAATTGGCTGGGGCTTCGGGCCTGCACACATCATTGACGCACTCAATCGTATTCGTGGACCGTTCAACGTTTCCGGCATGGCGATCGCGGCAGGGATTGCCGCCGTCAAGGACAGGGAATTCGTTACGCGGGCCGTCGAGCACAACGATGCCTGGCTGCCCTGGCTGACCGGGGAGCTGGAAAGGCTTGGTCTTCAGGTCACGCCGAGTGTCGGAAACTTTATTCTTGTGCATTTCCCGGATGAAGACGGCAAGCGCGCGGTCGATGCGGATGCCTATCTTCTTGAGCGCGGCTGTGTCTTGCGCCAGGTCGGTAACTACGGCCTGCCGAATGCATTGCGCATGACGGTTGGATCGGAACAGGCGAACCGGACTGTTCTCCAACATCTGAAAGAATTTCTGGGACAAGCCTGAAGGCAGAACGACAACACATGACTGGTGCTCCCCTTTTCAATCGAATGGCCCTGATCGGCATCGGCCTGATCGGATCTTCCCTTGCACAGGTTGCCCGGCAGCGGGGCCTGGTGAACGAGATTTCCATTTCCACCCGCTCTCCCGCAACATTGCAGCGGGCGGAAGAACTCGGCCTTGGGGATTACTACGCGCTTGATGCGGCTGCTGCCGTGGAAGACGCTGACCTTGTCATTCTGTGTGTTCCGGTGGGAGCCAACGAGGCAGTGGCCAAGTGGATTGCGCCTTCACTGAAAAAAGGCGCCATCCTGAGCGATGCAGGTTCGACAAAGGAGTCGGTGGTCGAGCAGGTAAGCCCGCATGTTCCGGACGGTGTGCATTTCATTCCCGGCCACCCGATCGCGGGAACGGAACACTCAGGCCCGGACGCGGGGTTTTCAACCCTGTTCGATCAGCGCTGGTGCATTCTGACACCGCCTGATGATGTTGATCAGGAAGCTCTTCAGAAGCTCAAGACATTTTGGGAGAGTTGCGGTTCCGATGTGGACCTGATGGAGCCGAAGCACCACGATCTGGTGCTGGCGATCGTCTCGCACTTGCCGCATCTGATTGCCTACAACATCGTCGGCACCGCCGACGACCTGGCCACGGTGACCAAGTCGCAGGTGATCAAGTACTCCGCTTCCGGTTTTCGAGACTTTACCCGTCTTGCGGCCTCCGATCCGACCATGTGGCGGGACGTCTGTCTCAACAACAAGGAAGCGATCCTGGAAATGCTGGCGCGGTTTTCCGAAGACCTGTCTGCCATGCAAAGGGCGATACGCTGGGGCGACGGCCAGATGCTGTTCGATCTGTTCACCCGCACCAGAAGCATCCGCCGTTCGATCATCGAAGCAGGCCAGGAGACCGATGCACCGGACTTCGGCCGTCACGTTGCCGGCAGTCCCGTCAGTTCGAACGACTGACGATATAGTCCGCGATTGCCGCCAGTGAAACAGCGCGTCCCTCATAAACAGCCAGAAGAGTTTCGCTCTCGTTGAGCAGCTTGTTCAGTTCGGCGCGCGTTTTTTCCACACCCCACAGGCCGACAAGCGTTGCCTTGCCTGCTTCGGCGTCCTTGCCCGTTGCCTTGCCCATTGCCTCGGGGTTCGATTCGACATCAAGAAGATCATCTGCCAACTGAAAGGCTAGACCGATCACGTCACCAAAGCGGCTCATCCGCTCCAGATCGGCGACCGGTGCGCCGGCAAGGAATGCTCCGGCGCGGCAGGCATATCTAAGCAGGGCGCCGGTCTTCATCGACTGGAGCGTGCGGATTTCGGCTTCCGACCGGTCCCTGTGCTCCGATTCAAGGTCGAGCATCTGCCCGCCGGCCATGCCGCCGATCCCGGCGGCGCGTGACAGTTCCCTGGACAGGCGCAGCCGGACAGCGGGGTCGTCATGAACATCTTCGTTTGCAATCACGTCAAAGGCGAGCGTCAGAAGGGCATCACCAGCCAGGATTGCGGTTGCTTCGTCGAAGGCCCTGTGCACCGTTGGCCGGCCGCGGCGCAAGTCGTCGTCGTCCATTGCCGGAAGATCGTCATGGACAAGCGAATAACAATGAACGAGTTCCAATGCGCTGGCAGCCAGCAGGACACCGTCGTCATCGCGTCCGAACAGTTTCGCGGTTTCCATGACAAGTATGGGCCGCAGGCGCTTTCCGCCATTCAGGGCCCCGTGACGCATGGCCGCGAGCAGGCGAGGAGGGCGCGCCATCTCCTCGTCAAGCACCGCGTCGTTCAGGAGCTTGTCCAGAACTGTTTCGATTCGGCTGGCCTGTTTCGTCAGGTGCTGCTTCAAATCAAACGTCACGATGTACTCCAGGCTGTTTTTGCCGTCATTGTCCAGGGCACGATTCAATTGTAGATCCTATTTTGTCCGCGTACCGCAAGTTCCGGTTTCCCTGAAACCAATTCGCTGTATCGTCAAGACCGGATTTTGAAAAACTGACCAACTGGCTGTATTGAACAGCAAAGCGCGGCCATCGTTGGTGCCGCCGCCCCGGAGACCTGCCCATGAAATTGCTGTCGAGCCTTCTTCGTTCCTTTATCAAGCGCGGCCGCATGCGCGTCATCGATGTCGACGGAGGAGTTCACGAATTCGGATCCGGCGAGGATGGTCCGACGGTCACGATACGGCTTCACGACAAAAAGCTCTACAGGTCCCTCTTTCTCAATCCCGAGCTCGCAGCAGGCGAAGCCTACATGGACGGCACCCTGACGATGGAGGAAGGGTCGACATGCTTTGATTTCATGTTCCTGTTTTCCATCAACCGGGCTCCTCTGGGTGCGCACCCCGTGCAGGGACTTCTGCGCAAGGGCTGGAAGGCACTTCGGCGCCATCATCAGAAGAACAGCGTGGAACGCGCGAAGAAGCAGGCACGGCATCACTACGATCTTTCCACCGAGCTTTATCGCCTGTTTCTTGACGACGGGCTGAACTACAGCTGCGCCTACTACACGGATCCGGACGAGAGCCTGGAAGCCGCGCAGGACGCCAAACTGACGCATCTTGTTGCAAAGCTCGATCTTGAAGAAGACATGGAAGTCCTCGAGATCGGCGGTGGCTGGGGATCTCTGGCGATTCGCATGGCCCAGGCCGGTGCGCGCGTGACCTCGCTCAACGTGTCGCCCGAACAGGTCAAGATCGCAGAGGAACGTGTGCGTGCGGCAGGGGTGGAAGACAGGGTTTCGTTCGTCCTGAAGGACTACCGGGAATTCGAGGGACGCTTCGACAGGGTCATCTCCGTCGGCATGATGGAACATGTGGGTATAGGTCATCTCGACGATTATTTCGGCAAGGTGCGCGACTGCCTGACGGATCAGGGATTTGCGGTCATCCATTCGATCGGGCGGATGACACCTCCGGGAACGACAGGTCCGTTTATCCGCAAATACATCTTTCCGGGCGGGTATGTGCCGGCGTTATCGGAAGTCTTTGCCTCGACCGAGCGTCTTGGACTATGGGTCTGCGACACGGAAATCCTGCGGTTGCACTACTACTATACGATCCGCGACTGGCGTCTCCGGTTCGAAGGGCAGCGGCAGGCTGCCGCCGAGCTCTATGACGAGGCCTTCTGCCGGATGTGGGAGTTTTACCTGTGCGCCGTTGAACTGGGTTTCCTGCATGGCTCGAACATGGTTTTCCAGTTGCTGCTGTCGAAAGAACGGGACGCGGTGCCGATCATCCGGGACTTCATTGTCGACAACGAACGGAAGTTGAATGGGCAGAAGTAAGACCGCTGCCGGACGGGAAACGGCCAAGGGTGGAAGAACCCGCGGAAAACGTTCGTTGTGGCGGACGCTGCGCCGGCGTGTGCTGCAGCTGCTTCTGGTCCTGATCCTGCTGCCGCCTGTTCTCACAATCGTCTATTCCGTCGTGCCGCCCATCAGCACGCTGATGCTTGCACGGTATGTCCAGTTTCTCTGGGTGGACCGTCAGTGGGTGCCGCTGGAGGAGATTTCACCACACCTGGCCAGATCGGTGATTACATCCGAAGACAGCGGATTTTGCAGCAATGACGGTGTCGAATGGGATGCATTGCAGGACCAGGTCGAAGCACTCAGCGAGGGCGAGCGGCCGCGTGGCGCTAGCACGATCACCATGCAAACCGCGAAGAATCTCTTTCTCTGGGGCGAACGCTCCTATATCCGAAAGGCACTGGAACTGCCACTCGCCCTGATGCTGGACGCAATCCTGTCCAAGGAGCGGGTCCTGGAGATTTACCTGAACATCGCCGAATGGGGAGAGGGCATCTTCGGTGCAGAGGCCGCCGCACAGGCCTGGTTCGGCAAATCGGCGAAAGACCTGTCGCGCGTCGAGGCAGCCAGGCTGGCGACAGCCTTGCCGAATCCGCTTGGACGAAACCCGGCCAGGCCTTCGGCCGGGCACCGGCGCCTTGCAGCGACAAACCTGGCCAGAGTGCGGTCTGCCGGACCGATTTTCGGCTGCGTTCCGGGGAATTGACGTTCACGCTATTGAAGGTGATTCCGTCATGTTCCAATCTGCTCAAGAAAAATTCGCCTTTGGGGTGGCAAAACACTTGCGTTGCCTGTATAACGCCGCGCATTCCAACACGTTGCGTGACGCCACGCCCCGGGCTTACCCGGTCCGGGCCGCGCGGTTATGGACCACGGAGAAAAAACAAAATGGCCGTTCCTAAGAGAAAAACTTCGCGCATGAAGCGCGGGTTTCGCCGTTCCACGGACGCCCTGAAGCAGCCGACTTACGTCGAGGACAAGGATTCGGGTGAACTGCGTCGCCCTCATCACGTCGACCTGAAGACCGGCATGTACCGGGGCCGTCAGATCCTTTCCCCGAAGGACGACGCGTAAGCTCGTACCCGGGGTGGATCGCCACATGGCAAACCAGGATTGAGGCTGGCCCTGTTTCGACAGGCCGGCCTTTTTCTTTTGCCTTGAAATCGCTCAGCTGATGGTGTCAGGTCCGGCAATTCGCCCGCACAGGGCCCCGTCCAAGGAGAGCCGCTCCATGCGCCTTTTTTCTGCAATTCCTTTCACGCTTTTTTCTCTGCTGATCTACAATGGTTTTGCTTTTACCGCTGGTGCCGACAATCCGCTCTTCTGGGCGCAGCCGGTCATATCCATTGCAATGGTCTCCGGCACGACTTTCGAATTGCTTGCAAGTGATCTTCTGATCACTCTCGGCCTGTTCTTTCTCTTCATCGAAATCCTGAAGGCGACGAGAATCGGAACGACCGCCCTGCTGGACCACATGTTTTCGGTTGTGGTCTTCGTCGCCTACCTGGTGGAGTTCCTGGTCCTGCAACAGGCAGCAACGTCCCTGTTCTTCATCCTGATGGTGATTTCCCTGATCGACGTGATTGCCGGGTTTTCGATTTCCATCACCGGAGCACGGCGGGACGTTTCCTTCGGCCACCAGGGGCACTAAGGGAGGTCTGGGGCTGCCTCAGGCATCCTTGGACTCGTCCGTAACAGCATATTTCTGAATCAGGGGCAGCTGGGTCAGCGTGAACAGCAGCGTGATGGGCATGACGCCGAACACCTTGAAGTTGACCCAGAAGTCTGTCGAGAAACTGCGCCAGACGATTTCGTTGATCACGGCCAGAACGAAGAAGAACAGGCCCCATCGGAGTGTCAGCTTGCGCCAGCCTTCATCTGTCAGCTTGAAGGCGCTGTCAAAGACGTAACCAAGCAGAGATTTGCCGAACAACAATCCGCCAAGCAGGATCGAGCCGAACAGGCAGTTCACGATCGTCGGCTTCAGCTTGATGAAGAGTTCGTCGTGCAGCCACAGCGTCAGTGCGCCGAATACGAGCACAACCACGCCTGACACCAGCGGCATGATCGGCAGGCGCCTGGTCAGCCACAAGGAGACGGTGAGCGATATCGTGATGGCGACCATGAAGGCTGCCGTTGCCAGAAAAATCGGCTGCCCGATGGATTGCAGTACCGGAAAGGCTTCCGCGATCTGTTCACCCCTGGCGTTGAACAGGAAAAACACGCCGAGTGGGCCCAGCTCGAGCGCCAGTTTCAAAAGCGGCGATAATTCCTTGCGGGTGGGATCGTTCGGGGCGTGTTCAAATTCCATGCGGGCTTCGGCTCCTCAAGAGGTGTTCCCGGGAAATAGGGTCAAGGAGGTAGGCGGGTCAAGGTGCAACTGCTTTTCGGTCTGCAATTTTCCGCCATTTCAAAGTCCCTGCCACGCGCCAATGTGAAGTGCCTCTGGTGCGTTAATCTGGTATGTCGCTGATATCCGACTTCAAGTGCCCAACGGATTTTTCGAAATGCGCCTGTGTTTGTGCCTGGTATTTTTGATTGGAATGCTTCAGCCGGTCTGGGCTGCCACGCAAGTGGACTGGCAGGACCTGATCGACCGGAAAGTGGCGGAATTCGAGGATCCCTTCACAAGCTTGAGCGTTTCGGAGCTTCGGTCGCTCGGCACCGTAATCCGATTGCGCGAAAATCTCGCCAAACCGGATTTGGCCACGGAAGACCGGATTCAGATCGAAGACCGACTCAAGCGTCTAGAGGCGAAACTGGCGGTTTCGGGTATCGACGTCGACTGGCTGTTGTCGCAAAGAAAAACGATCGGTAGAAAACGTGCGAAAGCCGCAATGGCCGGAAACTCCAACCTCGACGGCAAGGAAATCGCGATCCCGGGGTATGTCATACCTGTTCTCGATGCGGACAGCGAGATGTCGACAAGCGGATACCTGGTGCCTGAGCGCGGTATGTGCAGTCATATGCCGGCACCGGACCCGAACCAGATGATCCGATACACACTGGCGACGGAATGGCAGGCAGATTCGGTTTACGAGCCGGTTCGACTGACGGGAACGCTGAGCATCCGGCCGACAAAGCAGGAGATCACTCTGCTGGACGGCCAGATTGAGATGATTGCCGTTTTCGACATGACAGTAACCCGGGTAACGCCTCTTGCCGAGCAGGAACCGGTGTCGACCACACGCTCGTTTCTGGATTTCCTGAAGTCGAAATCCCAACAACAGGAAGCGCCGGCGAACCAATGACACCGGCGCTTGCGAGATTTCGGCATGTCCCGAGGAACGCCTATTTCGCGTGCTGGTGCCACATGTCGGTGACCACTTTCCATCCGTCGTCTGTCGGTTTCAGAACGTAGAGATATGTTCCGGTCGCATCCATTCCCACGGTTTCCATTTTTGCGACCACCGATCCGATCATGACCGCCAGCGTTCCGTCGTTCGAGATGAACAACGTGTCGACCGAATGGGTCACCTCACCCTTGTTGGCGGTCACGAATTCAAAGAGTTCCCTGGGTTTTTGCAATCCGCTCGTCGCTGGCTTTCCCTGTTCGATCCAGATGGTATCGTCCGCGTAAAGTTTCAGGATTCCCTCCGCGTCGTGATTGGAAACAGCTTCGTTGAATTTATCATTCAACTCATGAAGTTCGATGGAGGGAGAGTTGTCTTTTGCGTCTGTGGGGACGACGCTGGCCGCCAGTGCAGTTGCAAGCGCGATCCCCCCAATAGACATCTTGAGATTCATATTGCGATCTTTCGAATTTGTGTGCCGGTCTGGCAAGGCCGCTATCGCCTGCCTGTCGTCCGATGTCTCTCAGGCTGCCTCGGACCTTGGTCTTGTCACGATTACCTCGCGCGTGATCTGCCAGCGATCCCGTTCCCGTTTAAGGTCTATCCCCAGGGTGATCTGCAAATCGGGGCCGGTCAGTTCGTTCTGTCTTGAGACGAGGACATGGGCACTGTCGCCGTCCACCGTGATGTGATGGAATTTTGCCCAGGTTCCAATCGTGCCATTGTTGGCCTCAAGAGCGGAGCGGATGATGTCCTTCATGGCATTCTTGTCTGAGACGCTGATCCCGTCGTCCGGGTCGAGCATGATCACCTGCATGTCGTCGTGATAAATCTCGTCGAGAATGGTGTCATTGTTTCTCGAGACGTTTTGAATCAGCGTTTCGATTACATCCCTGACTTCATGTGCGGGGTCTTTAGCTTCGGTCATTGTGGGTCCCTCTTACCGGGTAGTTGTTGTCGGGATTCTTGATGAAATTCAGCCCCATCAGCACTGAGGAAAGCGCCGGACGGGCAAAGGGTGCATTCGAAATATCGGTTACCTGTAGCTTGCCCTCGTCGTTGACGACGAAGAGGCCGGGTTCGGAAAAAGGACGGTCCGTTTCCTGCACGGATCGGGGATTGGACACATAAAGACCGAGTTTCCGCATCTGAGGAATGTCGAGATTGAACCCGACAGGGAAGCTGACGCCGGCCTCTGCAATCTGCTCTCTGGCGCGGTCTTCGGGGTCGGCGGACACGGCAACGACATCGATGCCGATCTTGGCCAGATCCGGCGCTATCTCGCCAAGTTCCTTCAGGTATCGGGTGCATATCGGGCAATGTTTACCGCGGTAGACGACTACAAGCCGCCAGTCGTGACCGGTGTCAGGCTTGCCAAGCTCCAGATTGCCACCGCCCAGTTGCGGTACGGTAATTTTGGGGAAAGTCTCGCCTACAAGGGGTTTGTTGTTTGTCATTCATGGCTCCGTGATATATATAATGATCGATACATAAATATCGCAAGCCAGCAGAGTCAAGAGATATATATTGAACGATACAAAAAAAATGGGGCGCCCACGAACATTTGATGGCCGGCAAGCTCTGATGGCGGCGATGAATGTGTTTTGGGCCAAGGGGTACGACGGTGCGTCGCTGAAAGACCTGACGAAGGCAATGGGCATCAGTGGTCCCAGCATGTATGCGGCCTTCGGCGACAAGCGCGAACTGTTTCTGAAAACCATAGATCTTTATGGGGACGTCGACGGTTGCGCGCCGATTGTCGTCTTCGAAGGCGAACCCGACATTCGACTGGCGGTCAGGGGTTTTCTGGAAGAAGTCATCGTCTATGCGACCGCACATGAGAGTGGTGCCAAGGGCTGTTTCCTGGCATCAAGCGTTTCGGCAAGCATTGGTGAGGTGGACGGCGTCAAGGAGAGGGTCGAAAAGGCGATCGACGATACAGACAGGCGTCTGGCGGCCCGCTTTGATCTTGAAAAGGAGAAGAAGGTTCTGCCACAGACATTTCCGTCGCTGGAACGGGCGCGGCTGCTTTACGACATCAGGCAGGGATACATGTTTCGCGGAAGAGCGGGCTGGACCGCCGAGGCAATGCGGCAGGATCTGGATGACCGGGTCAGAATGATACTTGCCTAGGGTCAGGACCTATTTATCCGGAAGGCCGAAACGACCGCTTAGAGCCCACTCAAGACCTTCGACCGGGAGCAACTACTGGCACAGACGGCCCTGAGCGGACCTTGGTTCCGCCGTAACTCCGCTGCGGTGCGGCCTGTCAGACCGGACACTGATTGTTAGTTGTCCCCTAAGCTTTCAATCTAACGTGCTCACACCTCCTTAATGTGTATTTTTGCTTGAAGTTTGACTCGTACCGTAGGTTGCGCACATCCTCAGACATTCACGCAAAGAGGATTTTGACATGGCTACTTGGAAGTTCATTGGGTGGAGCGAGGCCAAGGGATATACCACGAAAACCGGGAACAAGACCGCAGCACATTTGCTCTGGGGGGACCGAGTTGAAGTACTGCAAAGCGCTACGTCCAGAACCAAGGTGCGCGCCAGAGGGCGCAATCGGACATTTTGGGTCGATAACGATGCCTTGAAAGGTAAGGCCCTTTTAGAGATTTATTTTATTGATGTTGGGCAGGGCGACGGCATACTGATTGTCACCCCGGAGCGAAAGCACGTACTCGTTGATGGGGGCTATCCGAGGCGTTCCCAGAACACCGGCAAAAGCGCTGCTGATTTCGTGGATTGGAAATTCTACGACGACTATGGCGAAGACACGATCAAGCTGGATGCGATGATCTCATCCCATAACGACATGGACCACTATGGCGGGTTGGATGATCTTCTGGACGTTCAGCAAGAGGGCGAGCTTGATTGCCAGGATGTGGAAGTGGATAGGTTTTATCACGCCGGGCTGTCATGGTGGAGCACACCTTCAAAAAATCGGTACTTGGGCAGTACAACAAAAGTCGGTTCTAAGTCTTATTTTACTGATCTTTTGACGACAAGAACGGCTGCAGTTCAGCAGGTGAAGTCGTCAGCCAATCCGCGTCTTCAGGGAATGTGGGAAAAATTCATTTCCAAGCTTATCTCGACCAACCGGTCCGACGGTGGAAACACGTTATTCGAGCGATTGAGCAACAAGGCCGGAGGGCTGGAAGAGTTGAACGAGACTGATCTGGATTTCCACGTTCTAGGTCCCATCGAACAGAACACTTCATCCGGCCCCGGCTTGGAACGCTTAGCTGGCGGAAACTCCCAAAATACAAACGGCCACAGTATTACCTTGAGACTGGACTATTTGTCCGCTCGCATTCTCCTGACTGGTGATTTGAACCAACGAAGCCAGCATGCACTGCTGAAAGCTTATGCCGGAAATGAAAAGGTCTTCATGGCAGATGTCTCAAAGGCGTGTCACCACGGCAGCGACGATGTGTCATTGGAATTTCTTTCACGGGTCAATCCGAGCGCAACGATTATCTCTTCCGGTGATGCCGAAGGCCACGATCACCCAAGACCGAGTATCGTAGGCGCAAGCGGCGTTACTGGATATTTGACGATCAAGGACGATCAAATTCAGACCCCGCTGGTGTATTCTACTGAACTCGCCCGCTCGGTCAGCCTTGGAGTGCCCAACAAGCTTCGAGTCGCGCAAAGCAGCGGATCTACCAAGACCGTCAGCGGAAAACTCTTCGAAGACAGCGTTGTACACTTCTCCGAAACTAAACCTGGGGCCCTGAACAAACAAAAGAGACAACGCCAACTTGGACGAACGTATGTCGTAGCCGGTCAGGTATACGGTCTTGTAAACGTGCGAACAGATGGGAAGAAAATCATGTGCGCCACTATGAACGAAGGAAACGGAACCTGGCAAACTAAGTCATTCGATGCACGTTTTTGAATAACTTTCTGGTTATTTCTAAAGCGGCCCAAAGCGGACGGCTAAGACGAGCGTAACAAAGGTCCGCTCCAAGCCCCGAAGCGGATGCTGACCACACATCGTCAAGCGGGCAATTCAGGCCCTCGTCGCCCACTCCGCGACAACGGCCCAGCCCAATGCGTTCGTGCCGCAACAGCCTACCGTCGATGTCCGGCCTGCAACTGAGGGCGTACAAGCGAATGATGCGGGTGAGGCACAACAAGAGCATCCTGCCAGCATTCCCTTTTGTGCGACCAGGGCAGTGTGAGCAGGAGCTTCCGGCAACTTGCTTTCCCTCCGGATCACATCTTTCGCAGGAGCCAGCAAAGCCTTGTCGATTTCCTCTACACTGCCGACGGGGAAAATCTCGCCTTCGAGCACCGTGCCCCAAATGCCGATGTCCTTGATGGCGTCTGCCTCCACTTCGAACGGATCCGTCTCAAGGATCGTGAAGTTGGCAAATTTGCCCGGTGTAATCGACCCGAGTTCCGTCTCCAGTCGCAAGGACTGGGCAGCGTCGATTGTTACCGCGCGCAGAGCGTCCTGAACAGAAAGTCGGTGCTCAGGTCCCGCAACACGGCCCGAAACCGTTGTCCGGTTCGCGGCTGCCCAGACAAGAAACAGGGGCTCTCCCGGCGCCATCGGTACATCGGAGTGAAGCGAGATGGGTATTCCACGCGCTTTGATGGGGCCAAGGGGGACAATGTCGTCGGCACGTTCCGGGCCCAGTCCAATGTCTCCATATCGATCGGACAGTGCCGTCACATAATAAGGATTTGCGCTTACAATGCAGCCCAATTCGGCAATCCGTGCGGCCTGATCTTCGCGGGCATAACCAAAGTGGACAAAGGTCGTGCGGTGATCGGGTCGCGGCATCCGGCGCATGTTGCGCTCGACCGCATCCAGGATCATGTCCACTGCGAGATCGCCCGTCTGATGGACGTGGAGTTGGAAACCCGCCTCCCAGTAGGCGTCGAAAGTCGCGTTGAATTCATCCGGCTGCATAATCCACTCGCCGTGGAATTCGTCCTCCTGGTAAGGCTGCGACACTTGCATCGCGAGGCTGTACATCGCCCCGTCGGCAAACAGTTTGACCTGTTTTGGAAGAAACGCGGTCTTTCCTTCTCCCCAGTCGAGCAGCTTTTCGGTCTCCTCGATCAGCGTTCCGTCTTCGAGGTGGAGGGCCGCAAGCGATTTGCCGTCCGGAATAAAATAGGTCCGAAGCGGACTGTCGTCGCCGGAGAACACCGCATTTGTCGCTTGTTGCAGTGGGCGAGACAGGACGCCACCAGGTTCAGCGGCCACGGTCACACCTGCACGGTGCATGTAGTCCCGGGTCAACTTCAGTCCTGTTCCCAGCCGCTGCGGTGTCGCAAGTACCGGCGCAACTTTCGGAAGAACGGCAAACACACCTGCTTCGTAAAAATGTCCCTCGGCGAAATTCGACTGCTCCGAAGCAAGGCCTTCGAAGCTGTTGACGAGTTCTTCCGTAATGCCAAGCAGGTCCAGTGCGGCGGTGTTGAGAATGAGTTCATGTGCCGAACGGTGAAGGATGATGATCGGGCGCGCACGGCTGATCGCGTCGAGCTGCGCTCGCCTCACTTCTCCGTGGAAGAAGTGGTGATAGCCCCATGAAAAAAGCAGGGCATCCGGATCGTTCATGGCAGCTTCCGCAGCTGAAAGCCGCGATTGGTACTCTTCCGAATTGGCAGCGGCTTTGGAAAGACCCGTCGGCAGGTTCCAGTCCTCAATTGAGATGATCTCGGAGGTCAGTGTCAATGCTGCAAGGAATGGATGGACATGCTGGTCTATCAGGCCAGCCATAATCACTTTGTCGGAAAAAGTCTCGTCGACCCGGAAGGGCTGCTGTCCGAGCCGTTCAATGATCTTCGCAAGTGGTCCTGCGGCAAGGACGCGGTCTCCTACAACGGCGACGGAATCAATATCAGGTTCGTTGCCTTCCATGTTGATGACACGCTTTGCAGTGTAAACCGTGACTTCGGGCAGGGTCTCAATCTGACTGCCCAGGTCCTGGAGCGAGGACGCCGCGTTGGAGCCCACCACGTTTACAAGGGCTGCGCCAGACACGCCGCTTAACAGTGAAAGCGCAGCACGGCGCGTCAATTTTGTTTTGCTCATACCTGGCCTCCACGTGGTCTTTTTCCAACACTGCACCACGGTGTTGCTTATGTGAAGCCATGAGGCTCGTTGCCCGTCCGGGAGTCGAAACTCATGTCCCGGTCGACGGGGTGCATTATCGCCTGCACTGCGGTCATTCGCGCTTCAATGGTTCAAAATCGACTTCGAAATTCCTGCACGGCGCACAGAACCAGCAGCATATTGACGATGTGGGACAGGATCGCCTGTTTGCCATATCCGGTGCGGGGTGCTGTTGAGCCCGCAAGTGCCTTTGACGAAATAAGGGGCGCCCAGCGGGCGCCCCTTGAACCTGGAACATATCACGTGGCCTGGTCAGCCGTTCGCGACGTATTGACCGCCGTTGATTGTCATCACCGCACCGGTCATGAACGCGGCCGCGTCGGAGGCAAGGTAGACAACGGTCTGTGCAATTTCCTCAGGATGGCCGAGACGGCCAACCGGGATACCGGAAATGATGGACTCCAGGACCTTTTCCGGCATGGCGGCGACCATGTCCGTGTTGATATAGCCCGGACAGACGCAATTGACGGTTATGCCCTTGAAGGCATTTTCCTGTGCCAGAGCCTTGGTGAATCCAATCACACCCGCCTTGGCAGCCGAGTAGTTCGTCTGGCCCATCTGACCTTTCTGGCCGTTGATGGAGGAGATGTTGATGACGCGACCAGATCCGCGACCACGCATGCCATTGATGACCGGATGGGTCATGGTGAACATGGAATCGAGGTTCGTCGACATGACTGCGCGCCACTGGTCGAAGCTCATCTTGTGGAACATGCCGTCCCTTGTGATGCCGGCATTGTTGACCAGCACTTCAACAGGGCCAAGTTCACTTTCAACCTGCGCTATTCCAGCTGCACAGGCGTCAGGGTCGGAGACATCCCATTTGTAGACATGAATGCCGGTGTCGGCCTTGAAGGCCTCCGCTTTTTCAGTATTGCCGGCGTAGGTGGCTGCCACGGTGTAGCCGGCGTCTTTCAGACCGCGCGAAATTGCTTCGCCGATGCCGCGCGTTCCACCAGTGACCAATGCGACCTTGCTCATTCCCCTTCCTCCTGACTTCCAGTTGGGGCCCTGTGGGTCTGCGCCCCAGGGCTCTTCGAAATTCTGTTGTTCCAGAATTCGCGATTTTCAATCATGGCCGGACCGATCCGGCCATGATCCTTGTCAATGTCCGACGATCAGCGCTCCAGGCACATGGCGACGCCCATGCCGCCACCGATGCAAAGCGTGGCGAGGCCTTTCTTGGCATCGCGGCGCTTCATTTCATGGAGCAGGGTGGTCAGGACGCGGGCACCGGATGCACCAATCGGGTGTCCGATCGCGATTGCCCCACCATTGACATTGACGATATCTGGGTTCCAGCCCATGTCCTTGTTCACGGCACAGGCTTGCGCGGCGAAGGCTTCGTTTGCCTCGACGAGATCGAGATCGGCGGCAGCCCAGCCGGCTTTCTCAAGCGCCTTGCGGGACGCCGGGATCGGACCGGACCCCATGATCGCGGGATCAACACCTGCCGTTGACCAGGACGCGATGCGGGCAAGCGGGGTCAGACCGCGCTTTTCCGCTTCGGCGGCGCTCATGACGAGAATGGCGGCTGCGCCGTCATTGATGCCCGACGCGTTTGCGGCCGTCACCGAGCCTTCCTTGGAGAAAGCAGGACGCAGCTTGGCGACGCTTTCGAGGGTCGCGCCGTGGCGGATGTATTCGTCGTCCTCGACAACACGTTCCGACCGGCGTTCCTTGACAGTGACCGGTGTGATTTCGTCCTTGAACCTGCCCGCCTTCTGGGCAGCTTCCGCCTTGTTCTGGGAGGCGACAGCGAACTCGTCCTGCTGATCACGGCTGATCTGCCACTTTTCGGCGACGTTCTCGGCCGTCTGACCCATGTGATAGCCGTTGAATGCGTCCCAGAGGCCATCCTTGATCATGGTGTCGATCATCTTGAAGTCGCCCATCTTGTGACCGCTGCGCATGTAGGCGGCATGCGGAGAGAGCGACATGCTTTCCTGGCCACCGGCCATCATGATGTTGGCGTCACCGGTCTGAATCTGCTGCGCTGCGATAGCGACCGTACGCAGGCCCGAGCCGCATACCTGGTTCAATGTCCAGGCGCTCGAACTGTCGGCGATGCCGGCATTGATCGCGGCCTGCCGGGCGGGGTTCTGGCCTTGCGCTGCGGTCAGCACCTGACCAAAGACGACTTCGTCTATGTCACCGCCGTCCACGCCGGCCTGTTCCATCGCGGCTTTCATGACAATGGTGCCCAGATCATGCGCCGGAACGTTAGCGAAGGAACCGTTGAAGGACCCTACGGGTGTGCGGGTCGCGCTGACAATGACGATATCTGTGGAAGCGCTCATTCTACTCTCCAGGACTAGGGGCCAAGTGGCCACAGAAGGTGGGTGCCGTCGGGGCACCTTTTGATCCTTATCGATGAGAGGACTAGAAACTGCCGTTGGTATCGTGTCAACCGTATCAGCCCTTATCCGGACCCTCTTTTCGCATTTGCGGTATAATCCTTTCGTCGGCGCACATAAAAAGAGTGGCACGATCCGATACGATTGGCTTAGTCTCACTATTGGAGGAGATGACGGGTCTGCGGAGGCCCTGTCATCAAACGGAAAACTAGCCGGAAGGCTGACAGGCGGATATGACGGATGGCCAAGACGAACGAGCCTACAATCATCAAGAAATACGCCAACAGGCGGCTCTACAACACGGGCACCAGCACCTATGTCACGCTTGAGGATCTGGCGGTGATGGTGAAGGGAGAAGAGGATTTTGTGGTCTTTGACGCCAAATCGGGAGATGACATCACCCGCTCGGTGCTGACCCAGATCATTTTCGAACAGGAAGGCAAGGGGCAAAACCTTCTACCGGTCACCTTCTTGCGACAGCTGATCCGGTTTTATGGCGACAGCATGCAGGGACTTGTTCCGAGCTTCCTGGAATATTCAATGACGTCATTGACGAAAGAGCAGGAAAAACTGCGTTCGCAGATGAGCGAAGCATTCGGAGCAACGGCATTCGACGCCATCGAGGACCAGGTCAAGCGAAATACGGAAATGTTTGAACGGGCAATGAAGATGTTCATGCCCTTTCCGGCGGGCGAGGCCGGGACTGCCGAGGGTTCGGAACCTGCGGCCGATACGGCGAAAAAGGAGAAGTCCGATTCCGGCGATCTGGACCAAATGAAAAGGCAGCTTGAAGAGATGCAAAAGAAGATCAACAAGCTGACCGACAAGTCCTGATCATGCCGGCGTGAGTGCATTTGCGACGAGGCCCGTAGACGGACTTCGCATCGTTGCGCTGGAAACCGTACCGGAGGCTGTCGGTCAGATCGTTCAGTGGTTTGAGAGCGAGTGGCCGGACTGGTACGGTCCTGACGGTCCCGGCAATCCTGCATCCGACCTGCAACAATGCCTGGATAGCAGCCGCATCCTGCCCCGGTGCCTCGTTGCTGTCGACAATGTGTCAAGGCCGGTCGGAACCGTGTCACTCCGGGATATCTCACCCGGATCGGACAGGTATCCGGGCGTCTGGCTGACCGCACTCCTCGTTCCTCAACCCCGGCGGCAGTCCGGGATTGGCGGCATGCTTGTTTCTGCAGCCGAAAGAGAAGCCGATCGTCTCGGATTTGACGAAATCCACGCGACGACCGGATCGGCGCAATCCCTGCTCGTACGCCGGGGCTGGAAACTTCATGATACCTTGAAGGTGGACCCCGGCATGCTCCAGATATTCAGGAAATCACTAAAGCAGTCCTGCTGACCGTTCGTGCCTGATCAGCCGCAATCCGGGATCAGGCCAACGGTTTCGATGCCTGCCACCGCGCAAGTTTCGTCATTTTCGGATGTGTCGCCGGTGATGCCGACAGCGCCAAGCGTGTCACCGGCTTCGTTCCTCACCAGGACACCACCTGGAACCGGGATGATGTTGCCGCCAGCAACACCGTTCAGTGCATTGACGAAATGCGGTCGTGTTTCCGCGTTGGCATTCAGCCATCTGGTGCCCGTTCCGACAGCGAGTGCGCCATTTGCCTTGCCGGTCGCTATTTCGGGACGCAGGTTCGATGATCCATCCTGTCTTTTCAGGATGATTGTATGGCCGCCGGCATCCAGGACAACGACGGTCAACGGTTTCAAACCGAGCTCGGCCGCCTTTGCAAATGCGGCGGAAGTGATGGTCTCTGCCGTTGAAAGTGAAATGCCATTTGCCATTGATTGTCATCCTTCCGGAGGTTCATATCGAGTACGGGTCACACACGTGCCAGCAGGGAGTTTGCCACCGCATGACCCGGACATCGAGCCGCATGGTTCGTATTGCCGCGCAACCGGTGAGGGTTTGCGAATTTGACTGCCACTCCTTAAGGTGCTGGCCGCAATCAGGGTTTGCTACCAGAACAGCGTGCTGACGAATAGATGGCTTTGCCGAGAAACTTCTGCGGCGAAACGGAACAAATGAAGAGAAATTCGGGTGGGAGGAATTCAGTGAAGCGTGATTTTCAGGCACCGGGCCGGTCTCCGGTCTTCGCGCGCAATGCAGCAGCTGCTACGTCCCATCCCCTTGCGACCAGCGCGGCGCTTGAGATTTTGCAGGATGGTGGCAATGCGGTCGACGCCGCAATTGCGGCGGTCGCGGTCCAATGTGTCGTCGAACCGCACATGACCGGCATCGGTGGTGATTGTTTTGCAATCGTGACGGAATCAGACGGGCGACTGACCGGATTCAACGGTTCGGGCGCTGCGCCGAAAGCCGCGAGTCCGGATCGGCTTGCCGCGCTTGGAGTAACGGAAATAACGGATACGTCACCACATTCCGTTACCGTGCCTGGCGCCGTCCGTGCATGGGAGACCTTGCTCAAGGCCCATGGAACACGTTCGTTCAAGGAGCTCTTCAAGCGGGCCATTGAATACGCACGGGAAGGGTTTCCGGTTGCCCCCCGTGTTGCCCGGGACTGGGCGGGAGATGTTGAAAAGCTGCGCTCAGACGAAATTTCCGCTGCACGCTATCTGATCAGGGGCGAAGCCCCCTCAGCCGGCACGATCCTGAAGTATCCACATCTGGGTGAAACGCTGGACAAGATTTCAGAAGGCGGTGCAGATGCCTTTTATACCGGTGCAGTCGCGCGGGATATCGTTTCCGCGGTTCAGGCTCGCGGCGGTCTGCTTACCGAAGACGATCTTGCCGCCTGCCATACCACGGCGGTGTCGCCGGTCATGCGCGATTACAGGGGCCACACGGTCGCCGAGTTGCCACCGAACGGCCAGGGTGTCATCGCATTGGTCATGTTGGGTATCCTGGAAAAATTCGACCTTGAAAGCCTTGACCCGCTTGGTCCGGAACGATTCCATCTGGAGATGGAGGCGGCCCGGATCGCTTACGCGGTGCGAGAAAAATTCGTCACGGATCCAGGTCATATGGACGTGTGTCACACACGGTTGATCGGATCGGACTATATTGATCAACTTTCCGCGCAGGTTTCCATTGATGCGCGCATGACGTCCGTTCCCGAGGCCGCATTGAGCCCGCAGACCGACACGGTCTATCTCACCGTGGTCGACAAGGATGGCCTTTCCGTATCGCTTATCAATTCGCTGTTCAGCGATTTCGGATGCGGTATCGTCGCGCCTGAAAGCGGCGTTCTGCTTCATTGTCGCGGCAAATCCTTCAAGGCGGCGCCGGGACATGCCAATTCCATCGATGGCGGAAAGCGTCCGCTGCACACGATCATACCGGCCATGGTGCTCAAGGATGGATCGCCGTGGCTGTCATTCGGGGTCATGGGAGGGCAATACCAGGCAGCCGGTCACGCACACCTGCTGACCAACATCATCGACTACGGCATGGACGTTCAGGCGGCAATTGATTTCCCGCGCATGTTCTTCGACATGGCGAACCATGATCTTCAGGCGGAAAGACTGATCCCTCCGTCGACGATCGAGGGCCTGAAGGCGCTCGGGCATACCGTCGTTGCCGCGAACGACCCGATCGGAGGCAGCCAGGCAATCATGATCGATCGTGCCCGTGGCCTCCTCACCGCCGGGTCTGATCCGCGCAAGGACGGGAACGCGGGCGGGTACTGATTGACCGCCATAGCCCTGCGACACAAACAACCTTGTGTAATGCAATCACCTGGTGTTCTGTTGCCGCCGGACGCGCCCGAAATTCATGAGGAACGAAAATGCCCGGTCTATCGCGGCGGGAAGTCCTGTTTGGCACCGCGGGAGTAATGTCAGCATTTGCAGCCGGAGGTTTTGCGGCTGGTCAGGCACAGGCTTCCGACCATGCACTGATAATGTCACATCTCGATCATGGCATTGTGCCAGGCACCCTGACAAAAGACATGATGAGCTTTTCACCGGACGGCCCTCCGCCGGTGCTCCGGTTCAAGCAGGGGGAAAGAACATCCATCGGCGTGACCAACCATCTGGATGAAGCATCCGTCGTCCATTGGCACGGTCTCAGGATCGCCAACGCCATGGATGGCGTTCCCTATCTCACACAATATCCGATCGAAGCAGGTCAGTCGTTCCGCTACGAATTCACGCCGCCCGATGCGGGGACATTCTGGTATCACCCTCACTGCAACACGCTGGAACAGATGGCGCGGGGCATGACCGGGGTGATGATCGTCGAAGAGGCGGAAGATCCGGGCTTCGATCACGATCTGCCACTCAACATTCGCGATTTCAGGCTTGGTGGTGACGGCCAGTTCATCAAGTTGTTCAAGGCACGCAACGCCGCCAGGGGCGGCACATTGGGAACTGTTTCAACCGTCAACTGGCACGTGGATCCGGTCTTTGAACTTCAGGCGGGAAGCCTGGTACGGCTTCGTCTTGCCGTGACCGATGTGACCAGGGTCGGTGCCTATGAAATTGCCGGTGCGGATGCCCGGGTCATCGCCATTGATTCAAATCCGTTGCCAATGCCGTTGCCGGCCCGGGACGTTGTCCTGTCACCGGGTCAGCGGGCGGATATCGCCCTGCGTGTTCCGGATCGCGAGGAAGACGACGTCAGTCTCATTTTGAAAAGGAAATTCGACCAGAATGTTCTGGCGCGGTTCGCCCCGCGTGGCGCCAGCGCCAGGCGGGATCTCAGCGAATTGACGCCCCTGGCTCCGAATCCGGTTCCGAAAGCGGATCTTTCGAACGCGGAAGTGATAGAATTCGTCTTTGGCTGGTCGCCCGAAGGCGATGCGCCTCAAGCAAGCATCTGCGGGACGCTCGGTTATACATTCTGGTCGATCAACCGGACAGCGTGGCCCGGAGACGTGCCCGGGCCTCTCGACCCCCTCGCACGGCTCAAGCTCGGAAAATCCTATGTGTTGAGGCTGCGGAACGAGTCGCCGAATGACCACCCGATCCATCTTCACGGCGTTTCATTCCAGTTGCTCCGCTCAAACAAGCGCAAATTGCCACCGCTGGTGACCGACACGGCCCTGCTCATGTCGGAAGAAACGATGGATGTGGCTCTTGTGGCGGACAACCCCGGGGACTGGGCATTTCATTGCCATGTGATCGAACACCAGAAAACCGGCCTGGCCGGTTTCCTGAGGATCGACGACTGATTGTCTGTCAGGCCGACAATGACAGTGTGTAGCTCCGTTCGTCGTCTTCGTGAGCTGTTGCGGGCACGTATTGCTCCATGTGGAGATGACGTTCCAGCTGAGTTTCCGGGTATTCTTCGCCACTGACCAGCAACTGGGTCGCATATTCTGCATGCGCCCCGTGATAGGTGTCACGCAGGGCTGCAGAGGCGACATGTGCCGGGGTCATCGTCATGTCGGCGAACGAGCGTGTGGATTGTGTATTCTTGTCTGTCTCGGTTGCCGGGATTTCCAGCGGCTTTTGCCGGATGCGCAAGGCATGAACGGCAGGTACGGGTGTCACTTGCATCTCGGTACTCCGTGGTGGGCCAGTCCGTGGCCTGTCTTGTCGGAGGTCCGGTGTTTTCCGGATCTTTGCTAGATATAGGAACTCTTTCGCCGAAAAACTGTGGCAGAGGTCACATTTGGTGCAGGTTCACGAGAGTGTGCGACGGCGTGAAAAAAAAGCCCGAAGCAATGCTCCGGGCCAGGAATTCCAGTGGTACATCTGGAAAAATGCAAAACTCTGAAGAGCGTGGCCTAGCGATCCGTCTTGATCAGGTGTCCGGCAGAGCGCTTTCTCGGCAGCGAAGCTGTTGCGCGGTAGGCATCCGAACAGATTTCAGGAACGGTTTTTCTCCGGCCGCGTATCTGCAGATCAACGTCGCTTGTCGCAATCAAATGGGCGAGAAATGCCGAATTGGGATGATAGTGCGTGAACAGGGTTTCCTGCTCTCGCTCGAATGTCTGTTCCGGAGGCGGTGGCAACTGGGCAGCAAAGTCCGCCTGGCGCTCTGAACGCGCTTCTCCCGAAGAGGGACGCCTGTGCCTCACAATGGCACGGCCTGTTGCACTAACCGGGTTGACCCGCACTTCTTTACGCCTCGTTGTTTCAGAATGGCACGCCAAGTGCCGTCTTGCCTGAAACGTCGCAATCACCATGCCAATATAGGAAGGCGTTAACTATTTGTCCGCAGAAACCGGGCAAAACGGGGTCACAAAAGTTAACGGATTGGTGTGGAAGCGCACAGATTGCCGTGATCAGCGGGGACCGCCGTCGTCATTTTCCGGAAATTATTGAGAGGTTGTTCGGTGAAAAGGCCGGGGGTCGGGGCCCCAAACCCGGTCGACATCCGGTTTCCCCCCTTTGCTCCTGAACGCATTCACGTAAAGCAAAGATCGGTTGTCCGGGCGGTGATGGCGGCCGGTGACTGGCACCGGCCGTTCAAGCGTGTTGACGTTCAATCCGCGTCGGGATCCTTCCCAGTCCAGGCCGTCCGGTCGATATCCAGATCGGCGAACTTGTCCGGATCGAGAATCGGACGGGCAACACCGGCGCCGACCTGCTCCTTGAAGTCGTCGAGAATTCTCTTGGCGGTCGGGAACAGCATCATGAGGGCCAACAGGTTGACGACAGCCAGAATTCCCATCAGCGGATCGGAGAAGAAGAAGACTGCAGTTGCGCCCGGCGCCGTTGCGCCGAGAAAGACCACGCCCATGACCAGAACCCGCAAAACCTGAATCGCTGCGGTGTTTCCCGTCATTGATGTCAGCGCATTCTCGCCGAGATAATAGTTGTAGATGATCGAACTGAATGCGAACAGCAGGATTGCCAGCGTCAGGAAGTAGCTCGTCCAGCCACCAAGATGGGACACCAGCGATTGCTGCGTCAGGACAATGCCGTCGACCCCCTCGTCGCCGGGCGTGTAAACGTCTCCCAGAAGGATGATCAACGCTGTGCAGGTGCAGATGATGATCGTATCGATGAAAACGGAGAAGGATTGCGTGATACCCTGACTGATGGGGTGGCGCACGTCCGCGGTTGCCGCCACGTTCGGTGCCGACCCGAGGCCGGCCTCATTGGAGAACAGGCCGCGACGCAAACCTTGCGCCAGCGCGGCGCCCATGCCGCCACCGACCGCTTCTTCCAGGCCGAAGGCATTGGCAACGATCGTGTAGATCGCGCCGGGAACTTCCGTGATGTTCAGCAGGATGACAAGCAGTGCCATCGCGATATAGCCAATGGCCATGATCGGCACAATGACATCGGCCACTTTCGCGATGCGGTGAATGCCGCCGAAGACGATCAGTCCCGTGACAGCTGTCAGGCCGATCCCGGTCCAGAGGCGCCCGATGCCCAGGCTTTCTTCAGCCGCGCCGGCAACCGTGTTGCCCTGGAAGGCGTTGAAGCCGAACGCAAACGATGCGATCAGGCAGACCGCGTAGAGAACTGCAAGCCAGCGATAGTCCTTGCCGAGCCCGTGAATGATGGAGCGGGCGGGTCCACCGCGATAGGTGCCGTCGCCTTCCGAGCGTTTGTAAAGCTGGGCAAGTGAGCACTCGATCAGGCTGGTGCACATGCCAACGAGCGCGACCGCCCACATCCAGAAGACAGCACCTGGCCCGCCGAGCGTGATGGCAACAGCAACACCGGCGATGTTGCCGCCACCGACCCGGCCCCCCACGGAAAGCAGGAGCGCTTCGCGCGCTGAAATGGCATTCGGATCACCAGTCTGGTTCTTGGAGGAAAGGACGCGGAACATGCGTGTGAAGAACCGGAATTGAACAAAACCGGTCACGACCGTGAAGAAAACACCAATAATCACCAGGAACGGAATCAGCGCCCATCCCCAGGTCAGGTCCTCAATCAAACCGAAAAATGATTGAATGAATTCCATGTCTCTACCCCTCCAATGTAACAGCAAGGCACGTTCCGTCTACGTGCCCGAACCAGATGGATTTCAAAGGGTAGGCCCGCAACAGACGGATTTGCAATAAAAAATGGAGGGGACACGGAAATGCAGCCTAGGGCTGTTCTTGGAGCGTGCCGCTGCGCAAGGCAGACATGTTCCAGCCCGGCTTTTTAACAGCGGGATCTTTTGGGGTTACCTCGGGAGAATTGAAAAACTCGTTCTTCCAGGGCTGGATTGCGGCGTGAGCGGGAAAGAGGCTGCCATCCGCACCGATGTCAAGGTAGTGGCCGAAGCCTTGCTGCACGGCAACCTGTTGTTGCCCGCGAAATATCGAGATCGGTGGAACCAAAAGCAAAAAGCGCAGCCGTGGGGGCTGCGCTTTTCAAAAAATCTAACCAGGGAACGACCTCAGGCGGTCAGAGCGCCCTGTGCCTTTTCGACCAGAACCTTGAAGGCGTCCGGCTGATTGATGGCGAGGTCCGACAGGACCTTGCGGTCGACTTCGACACCGGCCTTGTTCAGGCCGTCGATGAAGCGGCCATAGGTCAAGCCGTGTTCACGGGTTGCTGCGTTGATGCGCTGGATCCAGAGCGAACGGAATGTGCGCTTCTTGGCCTTGCGGTCGCGATAGGCGTATTGTCCTGCCTTCTCGACTGCCTGCTTGGCAACGCGAATGGTATTCTTGCGGCGTCCGTAATAACCTTTGGCGGCTTTCAGAACTTTCTTGTGGCGAGCGTGGGCGGTTACGCCCCGTTTGACGCGTGACATTTAGATGATCTCCTTCGGGGCTGGCGTTATGCGTAGGGCAGGAACTGCTTCACGATCTTTGCATCCTGGTCGCTCAGCGTGGTTGTCCCACGGGCGTTGCGGATGAACTTGTTCGTGCGCTTGATCATGCCATGACGCTTGCCGGCCTGCGCGGTTTTCACCTTGCCGGTCGCGGTCACCTTAAAGCGCTTTTTGGCGCCGGATTTCGTCTTCAGCTTGGGCATTTTGCATCCTTTCCTTGGTGCATCCGCCAAAAAGCGGATACTTTTTTGTTGGTGCATTCAGAGCCGACACGGCATGCCCTTGATCTGTCGGGAGGATCTGCACCTGGATGCAGCAATCCAGTCCACGACGAGCCGGACGACTCTGGACCGGGCGCTTATATGGGAGGTTTTGGCGGATTGCAACCAGAATCCGGAGCCGAAGCACATTCAGTGGACGTGCTCCGGCAAGCCGGTTCCTGATGCCATCATGCGGCTGGAAATGACATCAAGCCGCACTGCAAAATTCAGGCAACCCGCCTGGCTTCAGAGCGCGCCTCCTCCAGCTTGCCGGTAAATGCCTGAGGGGCTGCTGTTGCCGTGCCTTGGACATGGACGAATTCGATCTTCTCGATGCCCAGGAATCCGAACAGGAATTTAAGGTAAGGTTCGAGAAAATTGGCTGCGGCAAACGGTTCTTCTTGCAAATAGCCTTCGGCGCCGTAGGCGCAGACAATCACGGCCCGCCGCGCCTTGACCAGACCTTTGAATCCGGTCTCGTCCATTGAAAATGTGTGGCCAATTCGAGAGATCTGATCAATCCAGGCCTTCAGAGCGGCGGGGATGGGGAAATTGTAGATCGGAACCGCCAGTAGCAGCATATCGGATCCCTGAATTTCAGCGATGAGTTCATCTGACAAGACCGTCGCCGCTTTGAGGTCGTCGGTCAGTGCGTCCTGGGGTGCATAGAAACCCTCGATCGTCTTCTGGGCGATCAACGGAATGGACCCGTCCGCGACGTTTCTCGTGATGACCCGGCATCCGGGGTGCTTCTGCCGGAATTCGGCTTCACAAGCATCGGCGACCGCTGCCGAATGCGACCCTTCCAGCCGCGAACTTGAATTGATGCGAAGTAACTGCGTCATGAAACTTGCTTCCTTGTTGAATGGCAGTCCGGATCTAGTTTCTTGCGCGATTAATAAAAATAGATCGAAATGCATCAAACCCATGCGTATTATGCATGAATGGATCTATCAGCACTCAAAACCGCCCTGCTGGTTCGTGATGTCGGCAGTTTTGCCGCTGTTGCACGGCTTCTGGATCTGGACGCCTCGAGCGTCTCCCGGGTCATAGCCCAGCTGGAGCAGGATGTCGGATTTCGGTTGTTTCAACGCAGCACCCGAAGTCTCGCGCCGACCGGCGAGGGAGAGCTTTATCTGAATCGGATTGCACCACTGGTCGAGGAACTCGAGGCTGCAGGAGATGAGGCCCGCACGACAGCCATCTCGCCTCGCGGCATCTTGCGCATGACCGCCAGCATCTCCTTCGTTCAGGAATGCCTGATCCCGATTCTTCCCGAATTCAGAAAAAGATACCCGGAGATTGACATTGAGCTGCTGGCTTCCGATGCCAATCTGGACCTGCGGGCAGAGGGAGTCGACCTGGCGGTGCGCTTTGGATCGTTGCCCAAGGGAGACTGGATCGTTGCCAAGCTGATGACAACCAGCTACCGCGTGGTTGCCTCGCCGGAATATATTGAGGAAAAGGGACCGCTCTCGCACCCGGATGATCTGTCGGAGCGCGACTGCATCTGCTTCGCGATTCCGGGCTTCCGGACCTATTGGCAGTTTCGCAAGGGCGGTGACACCGAGTCCTTCAGCGTACCGGTCGGCGGCGCGACAGTGATCTCGAATGCGTTATCCATCCGCTCGGCGGCACGGCTTGGCATGGGTGTCGCGCTCTTGCCCATCATGCTGGTGCAGCGGGATCTGGAGAAAGGCACCCTGCTCGACCTCTTCCCGGATCATGCCTGCGCAGCGACTTCCTTTGAGACAGCGGCCTGGTTGATCTATCCGAGCCGATCCTACCTGCCGCAGAAAGTTCGGGTGATGATCGATTTTCTGAAGGCGGAAGTGAGGCGGTCAGGTAGCTGACCGCCTTGATCAAATCAGGCGTTCAAATCAACGACCACACGCCCCTTGACCTGGCCTTTCAGGATATCGGCTCCAAGCTTTGGCAGATCTTCCAGCTTTGCAGGCTGGATCATGGCGTCGAGCTTGTCCATCGGCAGGTCCTTTGCCAGGCGCTCCCAGGCAGGAAGGCGCGCCTCATAGGGCCGCATGACACTGTCGATGCCGAGCAGGTTGATACCGCGCAGCAAGAACGGAATGACGGTGGCCGGAAGGGCGGCACCGCCGGCAAGGCCGACCGCGGCCACTGACGTTCCGTATTTCATCTGACCGAGCACGCGTGCAAGCATGGCTCCGCCGACAGCGTCGATGCATCCGGCCCAGGTTTCGGCCTCCAGCGGCCGCTTGACGGTTTCGTTGACGTCGTCGCGGGGCACGATGCTGCTGGCTCCCAGTGACTTGAGATACTCCCACGTGCTTTCGCGGCCGGTGACTGCTGCAACTTCATGGCCGAGATTGGCGAGGATGGCGGTTGCAACCGAACCGACGCCGCCTGCCGCACCGGTCACAAGGACAGGTCCGTTTCCAGGTTTCAGTCCATGGTTCTCCAGCGCCATTACAGCCAGCATTGCGGTGAAGCCCGCGGTGCCGATCGCCATGGCATTGCGCGTCGACAGACCCTCGGGAAGCGGAACGAGCCACTCGCCCTTGACGCGGGCCTTCTGGGAATAACCGCCCCACCAGGCCTCGCCGACACGCCAGCCGGTGAGCACGACCTTGTCGCCGGGTTTGTACCAGTCGTCGGATGACTCCAGCACCGTCCCGGCGAAATCGATGCCCGGAACGTGCGGATAATTTCGAACAAGACCGCCACCAGGGCCGACACAAAGACCGTCCTTGTAGTTCAGTGTCGAATACTCGACCGCCACCGTCACGTCGCCTTCCGGCAACCGGGACTCATCGAGTTCCTGAACCGACGCCGAGGTCTTGCCTTCGTCATTCTTTTCCACGAGGAGTGCTTTGAAAGTCATGATCAAACTGCCCTGTTAGCTGGTGTATTCCGAGAGAGTCCTGGCGTCGTCGCGCAGGACAAATTTCTGGATTTTTCCGGTTGCCGTCTTCGGCAACTCCGTGAAAACGATCTTTTTCGGTCTCTTGAAGCCGGCCATGTGCTGGCGGCAGAATTCAATCAGGCTTTCTTCGGTCGTCGATGCACCATCCTTGAGTTCGATGAATGCGCAGGGTACTTCACCCCATTTTTCGTCCGGCAGCGCGACGACCGCGGCCAGGGCAACGTCAGGATGACGGTGCAGGACCCCTTCCACTTCGACGGAGGAAATGTTCTCGCCTCCCGAAATGATGACATCCTTCAGACGGTCCCTGATCTGGACATAGCCGTTCGGGTGGCGCACCGCCGCGTCGCCGGATTTGAAAGCGCCACCGGAAAACGCATCCGCGGTGGCATCGGCGTTCTTGTAATACCCCTTCATGACCGTGTTGCTGCGAATGACGATCTCGCCCTGGGTCTCTCCGTCCCAGGGGACGGGGTCAGCCGTTTCGCGATCGATCACATCGACGGTTTCGGTCATCGGAAATCCGACACCCTGCCAGGATTGCAGCTCGGCCTGTTCGTTCGCGGACAGACCTTCCCATTCTTCGCGCCAGAGGCACTGGACCACGTGACCATATGTTTCGGTCAATCCGTAAACCTGCATGACCTCGAAACCGAGGGCTTTTGTTGCCGCGAGGACGGCCGCTGGCGGCGGTGCCCCTGCCGTCATGATCCGGACGGGTCCGCCAAGAGGCTTTCTGTCAGCCTCCGGCGTGTTGACCAGCATGGACAGCACAATCGGCGCGCCACCCAGATGCGTGATGCCGAGCTTGTCGATCAGGTCGAATACGGCCTTTCCCGTGACCTGTCGGATGCAGACGATGGTTCCGGCCATGAGTGTCATGGTCCAGGCATGGCACCATCCGTTGCAGTGAAACATCGGCACCGTGTAAAGATAGACGGGATGACGGGGCAGTTCCCAGGCGATGGGTGTTCCCATCGCCATCAGATAGGCACCGCGATGGTGATAGACGACACCCTTCGGGCGCCCCGACGTTCCGGACGTGTAATTCAGCGCCAGTGCCTGCCATTCGTCTTCCGGTCCGCGCCAGGCAAAGGCGGGATCGCCCTCTTCGATCAGCTCCGAATAGTCTGCCTCGCCGATCCGCTGACCTCCCGGACCGTCAGGGTCGTCGATATCGATAACCGGAATGTTCTTGCCGTTGATCGTGAAGGCCTCGCTGACGACGCCGGAAAAGGCGGTGTCGGCAATGATCAGCCTGGCGTCGCTGTGATCAAGGATGTAGGCAACGGTTTCAGCTTCCAGACGGATGTTGATCGTGTTGAGAACGGCGCCTGCCAGCGGAACCGCGTAGTGTAATTCGAACAGCTCCGGCGTGTTGGCGGCGAGGACGGAAACCGTGTGGCCCTGGCCGACACCCCGGCTCATGAGGCTCGAAGCAAGCCGCCGTACCCGTTCTTGAACGTCACTCCAGGTCAGCTGCCGGTCGTTGTAGATGACAGCTATGCGATCCGGGAAAACAGAAGCTGTCCGTTCCAGGAAGGAAAGCGGTGACAGCGGAACGTGATTGGCGGCTTGTCTGGAAAAAGCCTCGAAGTGTTCCCTCATTGTCAGCCTCCCTGAACGGTGAAGGGTGTTTCCCAAACCGTCGCCGAGCGCATGCCATGAGGTGTATCGACCTGCACCCTGGTTCCGTCGTCCCAATGTGTCATGCGCACCATACCGATGGCGACATTGGTGCGGAAGTCCGGTGACCAGGCCGCGGAGCTGACTGTTCCAACCTGTTTGCCGCCACCTATTACCGGCCACAGTTCGTCGCAAGGCGGCACCGGATCGCCATCGATCGCAATGCTTCTGATCTGCCTGACAGGACCTTCAACGGCCACACGAAGCAACGCATCGCGCCCGATGCAGCCAATTGCCGCCTGGGTCTGGCAAAAGCGGCCAAGGCCGCATTCGTGCGGGGTGTTGTTTCGGGTCATGTCGTTGCCGTAGGACAGCAGCTGTCCCTCAATCCGCTCGATCAGATTCGGGCAGCCGGCGCGAACATCCAGATCCTCGCCCGCAGCCATAAGTGCGTCCCAGATCGGTTCGCCGAGATCTGATCCGTCGACGTAGAGCTCAAAACCATCCTGTTTGGAATAGCCCGACCGCGCGAGAACAAGCTTGCGTCCCTGGTAACTGACATGTCTGTAACGGAAAAACCGTATCGAGCGGATGTCGTCGCCGAATACACGGGCAACAAGTTCTTCCGCCTTCGGACCCTGGATCGCGAGCGGCGAGACATCGGGTTCGTCGACATCGACTTCGAGCCGCAGCGCATGCGCAAGTCCCTTGATCCAGAACAGCAGATCGCTGTCTGCGACCGAGACCCAGAATTTGTCCTCGGCAAGTTTTGTCGTGACCGGGTCATTGAGCATGCCGCCCGTCTCGTCGACCATGGGCGTGTAGTAACACTGGCCTTCCGTCATCGCGGAAAGATCCCGGGGCGTCAGCATCTGCGCGAGACGCGTAGCATCAGGACCCCAGAGCTCGACTTGCCGCTCGCAGGCGACATCCCAGACCTGAACCTTTGTCTTCAGGTGGCGGTAATCCTCCTCGACGGAGTTGAACACCGTCGGGAGCAGCATGTGATTGTAGATCGTGTATGCCTTGACACCTGCCGCCTGCACGCGGCGCGAAAACGGCGTGAAGCGCGTGCGACGGGAAATGGAGAGAGACGGGACCTGCATGACGGTCCTCCTTAGGCAGCTTGTTCGGCGGCGGGGCCGGACCAGTCGATCTGACAGATTTCGGCACTGCGGCCATCGAAATCCCAGACGCGACCGTAGGCCCGCACGCGACCCTGGGTGGCCGTCGCCACCGTGATGTCGGGTCCCATCCAGTATTCGGTATTGGTCACGATGATATCTTCGTCGGGATTGCCGCCACGGACCGGCTCGATCTCTCCCTTGATCGCCTTTCCGACAATCAGGCGCCGTTTCTTGCCTTCATTGGTGTAGGATACCGGAGCGCGCTCGGCTCCCAGAAATTCGCTGACCAGCACCTTGAACAGACCCGTTGTGCCCTTTGCCTGGCCCGAGAAGATCTTCAACAGGCCTTCATAGGCGGCATCCGTTGCACGTTCATCGATATAGGCCGCCGCTTTCCAGTTGCCGCGTGCCATGAGGCCGGGAATTTCCAGCACCAGCCCGACGTTGAGGCCGGAGAGATCTTCGCCCTCATAGTGTCCTTCGTCGATACGCACACCTGCCCAAGCCTGGCAGTAGCCCTCGGTAGGCGCGTGCTTTCCAAGTGAAACGACACACGGACAGAAGACCGTGCAGTTGCAGTTCAGTATCAATTCACCGCGTATGGCCCATCCGGACATCTGATATCTCCCGTACTAGAGTTCTGTAAACGTCAGGACGCACACGACCGTCCCTGAAATGAGAAGGAAAACGCCGAGCGGAGCGCTGATCCGGTTTCCGATCTGCGGCAGTTTCTCGAGCGTCATCAGAACCATGGCAATTCCCATGAAAGCCAGGTTCATGGTGCCGGCGACGAAGGCCAGCAGCATAAGGGCCCAGCAACAGCCGAGACAGACGGCTCCAAGACGCAAGCCAAGTTTGAGGGCGCCTTGAAGCCCTGGTTGCCAGTGGTTGAAAAAGAATGTCATCGGGTTCTGGCAGGCGGACAGGCAGGCATTCTTGAGACTGCTGAACTGATAAAGTCCGGCAAGAACAAGCAGCGCGGCATTCAACATGCCCGACATAGACCGGCCGTCATGATCGAGGAGGCCAAGCCCGGCAAACTGTACCTGTAGAAAGGCTGTCGGGACCGAAAAGCCGAGCCAGACGACAAGGTATCCCAGCACAAGGACCCCGAGCGAAGGTCCGCTGGCTGCCTCCGTGTGGCTCAGATCCGAATAAGTCCTGAACGCCGGGAACGCGGTTGGTGCCATCATTGCGAGTGACATCAGGGCCCACATCAGGACGGCGGACAGGAAGCCTGCATCGGCGGCTGTCTGTGTGCAAAGAGAGATCAGGTATGCAACGCCGAAGTCGTTCGCTGCAGGCGGTACGTCAACAGGTAGCTGCATCGCGAAGAGGATGCTCCACGCCGCCAGGACACCGCCAAAAAAAGTCAGCCACCAAATACCGTGGCCGGGCAAAAGACGCTCGATTGCCTTCACCCGTTCCTCCCAATGCTCTTTGGACGAAAGCTGCGCTTCGATCTGATAAATGTCAAACATTTAATTGTCTGACATTTAATTTTTTACAATTGACCCTTTGGTGACCGCCCTCTAGTTTGACGGAAACCGATCCACGGGCGTGCGAGGACCATCTTGGCAATCGAATTCAATACAATTCAGAAGGAAGGACTTTCGGTCCAGATTGCCAATGCCATTCGAGACGCCATCCTGGAAGGAAGACTATCCAGTGAAGAGCGCTTGCCGAGTGAAGCCGAACTTGCCGATCGGTTCGGTGTGTCCCGGTCCACCGTCCGCGAGGCCTTGAAGCGGCTTGCGGCACAGAACCTGATCCGAAGCGAGCGCGGTTCGTCCGGCGGGGCGTTCGTCAATCGTCTGACGTGGTCGGAGGCTCAGGACAATCTCGTGACCACGACGCGTCTCCTGATCGGCATGAATGATATTCCGCTGGAGGACGCGATCGAAGCCCGGTTTGCGCTGGAGGCGGCGGCTCTGCCGCTGGCTGCCGAAAAGTGTGCCGGAGACGATCTGTCAGCAATGCGCAGGGAGATCGACCGCCAGCGGGACCCGCTGACCAGCGATGAGGAATTCTGCGCTTCCGACGTTACCTTTCATTCGGTCATAGCCCGGGCGACCGGCAATCCGCTGCTGACCTTCCAGTTGTCAGCGGCCTTCGAGGCCATGCAGCCGTTGATGAACATGCTGGTCTACCGCTTGCGCGACCGGGAGCGGATTGCCGACTTGCACGAAGCGCTTGCAGTTGCACTGGAAAGGCAGGACGGGGCGGGGGCGTCGATCAGCCTGGAGTCCCTTTGCGCGTATACCAGGGAACTGGCAGCGCAACGCCGCGGACCCAAGAAAGACTGAAATCCATCGCGACTACCTGCGCCAAACCGTCCGGATTCGTCCCGAATTCCGGATGCAGACCTGTGTGTCGAGCTGTTGATAGTGTCTTTGGTGCAAAATTTTCTTTTACAAGCGACATACTGCCATCAGCTGATTGTCATATTAACATATTGATTTATTGCACGTAATTACTCCCGCAACACTGACTCTTTCCGCGCAGCACCGTTGGCGTGGCCGTTAATTCGCGGCTTGGCATTGCCTGATCTACGTCTAAAGTCTAATATAGACGAAAGTCGTAGTTTGACTGATTGAGTGGAACAGGCGGGTGTTCATTGTTGTCCCCAAGCATTGAGGAGCGCATGGAATGAAATTCTGGAGCCTGGCAGCCGTTGCCCTGATGATTGTCGGCGTCGCTGCCGCGAAAACCTCAAACCCGAGCCACGTCCTCACGGAAAACACGACGTTTTCGGGAGAGCCGGTGACGACATTGCGGACGCCGGCAACACCCTGATACCAGAAACTATCTTTCCTCCCGGGAGGCGGCGGGATGGTATGGCTCCGGTCCAAACGCTGGACCAGCCATCCCGGCGGCCCTTCCCGGCAGACCATGACGGTGCGCCTTGAAGGGGTGACAAGACAGCCCATTCTTCCATGTGTCGTGCAGGTGATCTTTGCGGAGCGCCGGATGGCGACACATCTGTAGCGGGTTTTCGGTTAGCCGGGTGCGGTTGTCCTGGCGCCGCTGCACTGGAAGGTTGCAAGTCCAAACAAAGCTCCACTTCGCGGCCCAAATCGAGATCCGCAGCTATTTACGAAATGTAATTCAGGGCTCTTAACTAATAATTTTCCCAATTTCTCTAATTTGCTCATAGACCGACAGAGTAGCGGCGGAAGCTATTGTGAATACTGACTAGTAGCGATACTGCAGTAGTAAGCTCCCGTCAGAGTATAATCGGTGTGGGTGAGAGACAATGTGGTTGCGTAGACAGTTCTCTGCTTTTGCGGTTTCGGTATTTGTGCTGGCCGGTTGCCAGTCTGGTGATCTGGCAAACCTGTCGACCTATGGCGACAGTGCCGCGTCCAATGAAGATCTTTCCAAAGTCGCCTATTACCGGGACGACGAATTGCTTACCCAGGCAAATGTTCAGTTCAAGGAAAAGAACTTCGGCAAGGCATATGCGATCTACAAGCGGGCGGTCGAGGTTTATCCTAAGGATCCGGTCGCCTGGCTCGGTTATTCCGCTTCCGCGGACATGATCGGACGGTTCGACAATGCGGATATCGGCTACAAGCGCCTTGCGCGCATGATCCCCAACCGCCCGGAATACCTGAACAATGTCGGTTATTCCTACATGTTGCGGGGCAACCTCATATCGGCAAGGCGGTATTTCCTGAAGGCCTATGATATCGATCCGAACAATCAGACCACCGCCAACAACCTGGAACTCCTGCGTAACAGCGTATCTTTTGCCAATCGGGGATAGGCAGGCAGATGACCAGCGACGTGAATGTCTCCGAAAGAGCGACCGAAGCCAGGACCATTGCGCCCGGTGAAGGCAAATCTGCCGCCGCGAAGCCGGCGCAGTCACCGCTGACAACCTATTTGCAGCGCAATGTCCGGATCCTGATGGCACTCAATGCGGTGTCGGTTGCCGTCACAATTCTATTGTTCGTTGGCCTGTTCTTTTCCTGGTCGGCAACCTCGGAATTGAATCAGATCAGGCAGCAGCTTTCCGGCCTGCAGCAGTTCGAAAAGAGAATATCAGGCAACGTCAATCTGATGAATGCCGGTGTCCAAAGCAGGTTGTCGAAGATCGATCAGCGCATCGGTCAGATCCAGTCCGGTGTCAGACTAATGAGGATCGAAAGGGGTGACTCAGACATTCCGATCGACAAATTGAAGACTGTGGTCGACGAAGACATCGATTTTTTCCATTCATCGACCGCCACCATGATGTTTTCGCCGGCGCTATCTGCACAGAATTCCGGCCGTTTCGAAACTGCAAGCAACATTCCTCAGGTTTCGGTCTCGCAGTCGAGTGGCCAATCGGATGGCTCTGCCCTGTTTCGCAGAATTGTGACGCCCGACGGCAAGGTCAGGTATGAAAAGCGCTAAGGTCCGTTCGACCTGCTTGACTGACGTCCAGCTGCGAAGCCTGTTTTGCTGAAACAACAGTGAAACCCGGACGATCCGGCTATCCTCGATTGACTGCCTTTCGCTGTGCGATGCGTCCGTGCCAGAGACGCACGGGCGGTTCTTCTTCTTTAGCAATCTTGTGCAACTCTCAAGTGTATGTAGGTTGAATTCCGACATCCATGCCCGAACTTATGCAATGAAGAAGGCTAAGGTTCCGTGCGTTAATGTAAATCCAGTTCAATAGCGACTAGTTTTAAGTTTTTTTTCACGAGCCGTTAATCGTCAGGATCGTAATATTGGAATGGGTAAGGCACGAGGTCTTTGGTGTTCTTAGGTATTTCTCCCGATAGGTGAGAATAAAACTGACCTAGCGTGATCTTGGAATTTAACAAATGCCACAGACGAGACACGACGTGAAGATATCGTCCATTTTGACAGTTTTGATCTCGGTTTTCGTTTTAAGCGTCACATATGCCGGGCAGGTCATCGCGCAAGTCGACGAAATGACCCTGGTGATCAACGGTGGAAGCGTTTCCAGGATTACAATGCCACCGGGGACAACCCGGACCGTCAGAACGAACAAGAAATTCTCGGACCTTGTCGTCGGCAATCCCGAAACCGCAGATATCGTGCCTCTCTCCGAACAGGTTCTTTACATTCAGGGCAAGGCTCCAGGGCTTACCAATATCTCGATCTACGACGCCTCCAAGACCTTGCTTGGCGTGATCGAAGTCCGTATCCAGCTCAATTTCGAAGATGTCGTCCGTGCAATTCGTGCCGTCGCACCGACAGCGCAAGTGTCGGTTACCAATGCCGGCAACAAGATCAGGCTCAGTGGATCGGTGAGCAATGCGGTCGAACTGACCAAGGTTCTGGAAGTCGCGCAGCAGTTTTCAGAAGCCCCGGTGATCAACGCAGTTAGCGTACGCAGCCCTCAGCAGGTCGCTCTGGAAGTGCGTGTACTTGAAGCCAGCCGCTCGATCGGCCGGGACCTTGGTGTCAACTGGGTGGGACGGTCGACCAATGGGAATGTCAGCACGAGCGGTTCCCGGGTTCAGGTCGGAACCAATCAGGCCGGCGGCCTGATTTCGGTTCTCGGGTCGGGTGCAAGTGTCGCGCAGCAAGGTGCGCTTCCGTTCGGAACGTTGATCGCAAAGGTTCTCGAAACGGCCGGTATTCGCATCGACACCATTATTGACGCTCTGGAAGGAAAGGGTCTTGTCCGCCGCCTGGCACAACCGAACCTGACGACCATCAGCGGTGAAACGGCCCGTTTCCATGTTGGCGGCGAAGTGCCAATCCAGACAGCGGTTTCAAATGCGGGCGGAGTTGCCTCCTCAACCGACTACCGTCCGTTCGGTGTCCGTCTCGAATTTGTGCCGACGGTTCTCGACAACAGCCGGGTCAATCTTCGTGTGATGACCGAGGTCAGCGACATCGACAACTCGATCAATGTCAACGGAAACCCGGGTTTCACCTCGCGCAGGGCGGAAGCGGTGATCGAACTCAAGGACGGGCAGAGCTTTTCCATCGCGGGCCTGCTGGAAAATGTCGATACCAGAGATATCAGCCAATTGCCGTGGCTGGGGCAGGTGCCGGTCCTGGGTGTTCTGTTTCGCTCTACAAGTTTCCAGAAACGCGAAACCGACCTGGTTATCGTCGTGACACCCCGCCTTGTACGTCCGGCGCGCCCGAATGAACCCCTTGCGTCACCACTCGACCAGACGCGGCCTACAAACGATGTCGAGATGTTTGCCCTCGGTATTCTCGAGGTCAACAAGGACATGCTCCGGAAATACAAGGAAGGCGACGGCCTGATCGGTCCCTACGGCCACATTGTCGATCTGAAACTTGAGGATGGTTATGTGTACTCCAAGAACTGATCGACTGGCGGCCTTCGCCCTGGTGCTTTTGCTGTCCGGATGTGCCGACTACATGAGCCGCCGGGATACGGTCACGGTGGGCGCCGGAAACGCCATGGACGCCAACATGGCTATCCATACGGTGCAACCGTTCCCGAGGCAGGCCTACAACACCAACCTGTCGCGCGACGGGCGGTCGGCCGTGAATGCGCAGGAGCGTTTTCTGGAGCCCGGCGACCCGGACGTCGTGACCGCTGCCGGATCGGAAGCGGCAATCAGCGGCGGGTCGTAGCGGCGAGCAATTTCAAACCTTCTGCCACGCCGAAACTTGAATCCGAAAATGCCGGAAATTCATCGGCGCAACGGCTTGCCCCCCGCCTGTCGCTGGCTTATCCCCGGCCGACAAATGGCATTTTCGTCGCCATGACGGTCAGGGTCAGAATATTAGCGTCGAGCGGCAACCCGGCCATGTAGACGACGGCGTCCGCGACGTGGGCCGGGCTGATGGTCGGCTCCGGCGCCAATTCGCCATTCGCCTGCGGTACGCCACCGCTCATTCTGGCCGTCATGTCGCTTGCCGCATTGCCGATATCGATCTGGCCGCAGGCTATGTCGAAGGCCCGTCCGTCAAGCGCCGTCGATTTCGTCAAGCCGGTAATTGCATGTTTGGTTGCCGTATAGGGTGCCGAATTCGGCCTTGGAGTGGTTGCCGAAATCGAGCCGTTGTTGATGATCCGGCCCCCCTTCGGATCCTGTGCCTTCATCAAACGAAACGCCTGCTGCGTACACAGGAACGCTCCCGTGAGATTGGCTGCGACAACATTGGACCATTCCTGAAAGCTGATGTCTTCAAGGGGAACCGGTGAATTGCCTATCCCGGCATTGTTCACCAGCAGATCAAGCCGTCCGAACTCATCGGCCAAATTTGCAAACAGGGTTTTGACGGATGTCTCATCCCCGACATCACACGACAGCCAGGAGACCTTGTTCCCGGTCTCGGTAGAAAGTTCCTCAGCGGTTGCGGCAAGAACCGCTTCGCGGCGCCCGGTGATGACAACATGCCAGCCGGCGGAACTGAGAGCCCGTGCAACCGACTTGCCGACGCCGGTTCCGCCGCCGGTGACAAGTGCGATTTTGCCGGACGTGCTGTTTGTGGTTTCGGTCATGCGGATGCACCTTCAAGTTCGTCTTCAATGTGAATTCTGATGATGTCGTCGAAACTCGTCTCTGCCTCGAAACCAAGTTCGCTTGCCCGTCTGGCGTCGAAGTTCCGGGGCCATCCGGCTACGATCCTGCCAATCTCCGGGTCGGGTTCATGGCGAATGAGATTGACCGCCTTTTCGCCTGCGACCCGCTTGAGGGCCTCGATCTGTTCTCCGACGAGTGCCGACAGACCCGGCATCGTGAGCGCACGACGGGATCCGAGCAGGGAGGTATCAATGCGCGCCGCATGGGCGAAAAATCCAACCGCTGCACGCGGACTTGCAAACCAGTGGCGAACCTCCTCGCCGACCGGCAGGACCGCTTCCTTGCCGGCTAGCGGTTCACGCAGAATGTTCGAGAAAAATCCCGAAGCCGCCTTGTTGGGTTTTCCTGGCCGGACGCAGATCGTTGGTAGGCGAAGGCCGATCCCGTCGAACACGCCTTTTCGGGTATAGTCGGACAACAGCAGCTCACAAATTGCCTTTTGGGTCCCGTAGCTCGTCAGGGGCGTTGTAAAGAATTCATCGCCGATTTTCTCCGGAAATGGCTGGCCGAACACGGCGATCGACGACGCAAAAACAACGCGCGGAAAGTAGGGGTTCTGAATTCCCTCCTGGCGAATTGCTTCGAAAATCTCGCGGCTTCCATCCAGATTGATTGCGTATCCCTTGTCGAAATCAACTTCGGCTTCTCCAGAAACGACCGCTGCCAGGTGAAGAATGAGGTCCGGCCTACCTGCTATCAGTTTCTCTGCTTCGCCGCGTATTGCCAGATCAAGCGTCAAGGCGGATGCCTTTGACTGAAACGCCGGGGGCACCTGAGGCGCGACGATATCGACGAGTGTCAGTCGGGTAACCTCGGCACCGAAGAGATCAGGCTCCCTGGCAAGCCTGGCCACAAGTTTCCGGCCCACCATTCCGGCCGCGCCGGTCATGAGTACGTGCATCTGCTGCGTTGCTCCTCCGCATCTTCGTGTCTGAACCTGTCGGGAAGGTCGGTTTTCGAGTTCCGGTCCAAGACTATAGATACTTGACCAAAATGTCGTGGCGCTGTTTCGCAGATTTGTCCAGACCAAGTCCGGGTTGCGAACGCGATTTCACGGCGCTATCCCGCGCCCTTGCAGATTGACTGCGTCGAATCAGGAGCAAACGACTGGCGGCACCTCTTTTCAAAGCGGGTTGTCTGACGGGGTTTGCGCGATGGTGTAACATCCCGGGCATCAATGCCACGGCATCACAAACCCGCGATGCAACCGTATTTCAGTTCGGTGAATTCATCGATGCCATGTCGGGAGCCTTCGCGCGAATTGCCGCTTTGCTTTACGCCGCCAAAGGGCGCCAGCTCAGTTGAGATGATACCTGTGTTGACACCTACCATGCCATATTCCAGCTGTTCCATGACCCGGAAAACGCGGCCGAGATCGCGTGTATAGACATAGGCTGCCAGGCCGGTTTCCGTTTCGTTGGCTGCGGCAATCACTTCGTCTTCCGTACCAAACCTGAAGACGGCTGCGACCGGGCCGAAGGTCTCTTCGCGGGCAAGTGTCATATCACCTGTTGCACCTGTCATGAGAGTGGGCTGGAAAAAGGTCCGACCGAGACTGTGCCGCTGGCCGCCAACAACGACCCTTGCGCCCTTTGCAAGGGCATCGGCTATATGATCTTCCACCTTCAACACGGCGTTTTCGGTGATGAGTGGCCCCTGTGTGACGTCTTTCTCGAAACCGTCTCCGACACTCAAACGGGCAACTTCACGGGCAAGGCGATCGACAAACCGGTCGTGTATTCCGGCCTGGGCGTAGATCCGGTTGGTGCAGACGCAGGTCTGGCCCATGTTGCGAAACTTCGATGCCATCGCACCTTCGACCGCGGCGTCGAGATCGGCATCGTCAAAGACGATGAACGGGGCGTTGCCACCAAGTTCCAATGCGACCTTCTTCACGGTGGTGGCGGACTGTGCCATGAGGAGCTTGCCGACAGCTGTCGACCCGGTAAAGCCGACAAGCCGGACCTTCGGATGACTTGTCAAAACCCTGCCGATTTCCACCGCATTGCCGGTCAGAACGTTGATGCCGCCCACGGGGAAGCCGGCCCGGTGTGCCAGTTCGACAAGCGCAAGGGCGGTCAACGGGGTCTCGGGAGCCGGTTTGACGACAACGGTGCAACCCGCTGCAAGAGCGGGTGCAATCTTGCGGGTGATCATTGCCGCAGGGAAATTCCAGGGCGTGATGGCGGCAACAACTCCGATTGGCTGGCGAAAGACCGTGATCCTGGCGTCTGCCCGGTGTGCGGGCAGGATTTCACCTGAAATACGCTTGGCTTCCTCGGCATAATACTCGACATAGGATGCCGCATAGTCGATCTCGCCGAGCGCTTCCGCATAGGGCTTGCCCTGTTCCGCCGTCAGGATGGTTGCCAGGTCTTCCCGATTGGCCATGATAAGTTCGAACCAGTGCCTGAGCACGCTGCCGCGATCCTTTGCCGTTCTTGATGCCCAGGGCCGAAAAGCCGCCCCAGCGGCTTCAACCGCTGTTTCCGTTTCTCTGGCACCGAAATCCGGTACTGCAGCAATCCGTTGGCCATTTGCCGGGTTGATCACGGGTAGACAGGGATGACCGGTAAACTGACCATTCATGTAGGCCTGTTGTTTGAGAAGACCTGAGTCATTCAAGTTCAACAAGGGTTCAATCCTCCGTCTCGAGGGCTGTTTTCAGCGCCCCTTCCAAAATGTCGAGACCTTCATCGAGAATGTCGTCGGTTATTGTCAGCGGATTGAGGATGCGAATGGTATTGCCGAAAACACCGCAGGACAGAAGTACCAGACCGGCATCGAGTGCTGCCTGCGTGACGCGTTTTGCCGCGACGGCATCGGGTTCCTGCCCATCTTCCTTGCGGACAATATCGAATGCGACCATTGCTCCCGGGCCGCGGAGTGCTGCGATAGGGACGCTGTCGTTGCGTTTCGCAATCTCCTGAAGCCGGGTCTTGATGCGCGTACCCACGGTATTGGCCCGTTCGACCAGTTTTTCTTCTGCAATGACATCTATGACCGCCAGCGCCGCTGCGCAGGAGACCGGGTTTCCGGCATAGGTCCCGCCCAGACCGCCCGGTTCAGCTGCCTCCATGATATCGGCACGCCCGATAACCCCGGAGAGCGGGAAGCCGCCTGCCATGGATTTGGCAACCGTCATGATGTCGGGTGAAATGCCGCTATGCTCGACGCCGAACATCTTGCCGGTTCGCGCAAAACCGGTCTGTATTTCGTCGGCGATCAGGACGATACCGGCCCGGCTGCAGATCCCGCGCAGCTTGGTGAGCAGATCAACAGGCGCAGGATGGAAACCGCCTTCCCCCTGAACCGGTTCAATGATGATCGCAGCGGTGTTGTCAGGTCCGATATCTGTTCGAAAGAGTGTGTCCAGAGCCTTCAGCGAGTCTTCGGTGCTGGTCCCGTGTTGGGGAACCGGGAATGGAACGTGATAGATCCCGGGCGGAGAGATTCCGAACCCGGTCTTGTAGGGAGAGACTTTGCCGGTAAGGGCCGTGGTCATGGCAGTGCGGCCGTGAAATCCTCCCGAAAAGGCGATGACACCGGGCCGTCCCGTGGCCGCTCGTGCAATCTTGACCGCATTTTCGACGGCTTCCGCACCGGTTGAAAACAGGACCGCCTTCGCGTTTTTGATCGGAGCAAGCTGTACCAGGCGTTCACAGACTTCGACATAAGGCGCATAGGGCAAGATCTGGAATGCCGTATGGGTGTAACTGTCGAGTTGCTGCCTGACTGCTTCCATGATCCGCGGGTGACGGTGACCCGTGTTCAGAACGGCAATGCCTCCGGCAAAGTCAATGAGCCGATTCCCTTCCACATCCCAGATTTCAGCGTTTTCCGCCCGACTGACGAATGTCGGATAGGCCGTGGCGATCCCGCGCGGAACAGCAGCGCGTCTGCGGTGTTGCAAGATTTCATTGTTCACGTTTTTACCCTTTGAGCTGGCAAAGTCGCGTGAACGCTAACGGTTATTCCGAGGCTTAAGGTAGCAGTTTGATTATGATACTGTGGTGCACCTGATGTACCACTATCTGCGATCATTCGATGCCAAAACCAAGTCATTCAGGAATTGCCGGCGGTCGGCATTTCGATCCGGCACGGCCACTTGCAGGCCGGTTGCCGCCGCTTCACATGTTGCGTGCCTTCGAAGCAGCCGGCCGCACCGGCAGCATGCGCAAGGCGGCGGAAGATATCGGCATAAGCCACACAGTTGTCAGCCGGCATATTCAGAACCTGGAGGCATGGTTTGGCCGGAAGCTGGTCTCTGCAGGGCCACGTGGAATTACGTTGACCACCGAGGGCTCCACGCTTTTTGCGGCGGCGACAGACGCCTTTCAAGATATCGCCCGTGTGTCGGCCCAGCTGCGTTCGAAAGCGGGTGCGGACGAACTGGTCATCTGGTGCGTTCCGGGTCTGGCAACCCGCTGCCTCACACCCAAGCTGGATCGGATCCGTCAAGCAATCCTGCACGGTGATGTTCTGCTGCGTGCGATTGACCAAATCCCCGACTTTGCCGGCGGAGAAGCCGACCTGATGATCGGGTTTTCAGATGCCAATCGACTGCCCGAAGGCGCGACTCCATTGATTCAGCCGCGCATGTTTCCAGTCGCAAGTCCAATTTGGCTAAAGAAGAACGGTCAACTGGGTTCGTTGACAGACCTGACACGCCTGCCGCTGATTCACGAGGATTCCTACGAACAATGGACAAGCTGGTTCCGGCACGCCGGGGTGGATTTCAATCATGCTCTGAGCGGATCAAGGTTATGGGACGCGAGCCTCGGATTTGACGCGGCGCTCGCGGGTCAGGGCGTTGCTCTTACGAGCAATCTTCTGGCATCAGAGGAAATCGCAAAAGGCCGGTTGGTCGAGCTCTTCCAAACCGATATCAAGGTTGGCGGCTACTTTCTCCTGATGCGGCCCGCAGTTGCCAATGATGAACGAATTCAACGGTTTCAAACCTGGTTGAAGCATATGCTTGGCACGTATGAGCGTGTTTGAACGTGAGATCATGCGTGTGCCAGATGATTGCAGGGCGTCCGGGTCGGATACCTGATTGCGGACTTCAAGACGAGAAAGGGAGCGGATTTGTGATCCGCTCCCTTTCTCCGGACTTTCCGGGAATGCAGGAAAGGTCAGTCAGGACTGCCGGGAACCGATTATCTTCCAGATCATGGGCAAGAGTGCAGCGGCCAGCAGCATCTTGGCGGCGTCGCCGAACAGGAAAGGGGTCATGCCCCAATCCAGCACCGGCTTGTCCCAGCCGACGACCGTACCGAGCCACAGCAGGCCAGGCACGTAGATCACGACGTTGCCGACGATCATGGCGATTGCGGTCGTGAAGACATTGCGGTCGAAACCCCGTTCGGCGAGATAGCCGACGACAGCTGCGGCCAGCACGAAGCCGAGCAGATAACCGCCGGTCGGGCCAATCATGTAGGCCAGCCCGATTCCCTTTTCCGGGGTGCCGGCAAAGACCGGCAATCCGGCAAGGCCCTGCAAGAGATAAAGACCGACGGTCGCAGCGCCGAGCCGCGCGCCGAAGCCCATGCCGATCGCCAGAACGACGAAGGTCTGCATGGTTATGGGAACGGGATAAAACGGCACCTGGATCTTAGCCGAAACCCAGAGCGCCATACTTCCCAGGACCGCAAGCGCCAGAGTGCGCAGCCCTGGATGGTTGCTTTGCCAGAGCATGTCGGCAAGCGTGGCATGTTTCTGCGTGCTGATCATTGCGAATTCCTTGTTTCGGTTCTGCTCAGGCAAGGGCCTGACGCATGTTTTCAATCGCTGCGGCCCGTTCGCGGCGTGCTGACAGTGCCGTGTGCATGTTCACTTTCACGAACCGGGTTTCCGTATGGGGTTGAAGTTGTCCGATCAGGTCCATATCGGCTGAAATCACGGTGCCAACCATGAAGTACCCGCCACCGGAAACCGCGTCGCGGTGCAGGATGATCGGCTCGGTGCCGCTTGGTATCTGTATGGAACCGTAGGGATAGCAGGCATCGGTGATGTTGGAGGGATCGGATCCCGCACCGAAGGGCGGTTCCCTGTCGACAAATTCGATCGGAGCGCCGCCCTGGAAGCGGTAACCCATGCGATCGGCCTCGGAGGCGACCTTCCAGGTATCCTGGAAAAACCGGTCGAGCGACCGTTCGCTGACGCGGTGAGCATAGAGCCCGGGCAAGACCCGCAGCTCCGCCGGTTTGTCCGGGCCGCGCCGCAGGTTTGCCGGAATTGTCGTTCCTTCCGAGACTGTCACGGAGGCATTTCCGACGGGCAGTACATCGCCCGGTTGAATGGCCCTGCCGTTCACGCCGCCGAGCGCACCGATTGCATAGGTCGACCGGCTGCCGAGATTGGCGGGCGTGTCTATGCCGCCGGCAACAGCAATGTAGGCCCTGGCTCCGGCGCGCAGATAGTCAAAGGACAGGACCTGTCCCTTTTTGACCTTGAGCGTCGTCCAGGTGTCCCGAACCTCGCCGTCAATCTTCGGTGGAAGTTCGGCGCCGGTAATGGCGATCAGCGTGTCCTCGGTGAACTCGAGCTCGGGACCCATGAACACGGCCTCGAGGCATGCAGCTCCCTCGTCATTGCCAACGAGCATGTTTGCGGCCCGCAGGGCAAGCCTGTCCATGGCACCGCCGATCGGAATGCCGAGGTGGTAGTAGCCCGGACGGCCGAGGTCCTGGACCGTTGTTGCAAGTCCAGCAGATTTTACATTAACCGGCATTGAGAACCTCCAGAAGCTTGGCGTTGGTGCCATCGATGTCCCGGTTGAAATCGTCCAGTGAAAAGACGACTTCGCGAATACGTGGACTGAACGTGTTCGCCTCGACCTCCTTCAGGTTCCTTTCGTATTCTTCCCGGGTGATCGGTTTCCATTTCACGATGTCGCCGGGTTTGAAGAAGACGAGGAAGTCCTTCAGGTAATTGACCTTTTGTTCCGGGTCGTAAATCGGCATGGGCGTGATGCCGAACATCTGGTAGCCGCCGGCGCCGCGGACTGAGTAAATGCAGGAAAAACAGCCGCCGTACCCCACCGTCAGCCTGGGCGTGTCGGTTCTTGGGCGCAAATATTTCGGCACCTGGATCTGCCGCTTCCGATCGACCATCTGATAGAGGAACGGCAAGCCGGAGACGAAGCCGACCATGGAGACAAACCATGGCGAGGCGGAATGGGCCTGGATGAAATCCGCAACAGTGTCGTACCCGTTGATCCGCGCGGCATATTCGATATCCGTCGCCTCCGGGTCCTGATGCCTTTCGCGAAACCTCATCAGCGTCTCATGTGTCCACGGGTCCTGGTAATAGACCGGAATTTCGATGATGCGCGTGTTGAGAACCGCTTCTTCCTTGTCAGCGATTTCTTCCATTCGCTTCAACTCGGACATGAGGTCATCCGGATGGATCAGATCCGGGTCGAACTTGATCTGAAACGATGCATTGGCGGGGCAGATCTCGGTCACGCCCCTGATATCGGCGTTCCTGACGGCATTGGTCATCGAGAGAGCCTTGAAGAATGCCTCCAGGGACATTTCCTCGTTGACTTCCACGAAGATATGCTCGTCGCCTCCGAATGTGTATCTCGAGCTCATCTGGATCTCCCTACTGGCTTGAGAGTTTGTCTGAATTTGCCTCGAGCCAGGGCTCCAGCCATTTCGTATGAACGTCGCCGGACAGAACATCCGGCGCCTCCGCGAGCGCCTTGAAGAGCGGCGCCGTGGTCTTGAGGCCGTCCAGTCCGAGCTCGCAGATTGCCCGTTTCAGGCGGATGATGGCTTTCTCGCGAGAGTCGGCGCTGACGATCAGCTTGCCCAGCAACGAGTCATAGAAAGGCGGGATCTGATAGCCCTGATAAAGCATGTGATCGAAGCGCACCCCGGGTCCGCCGGGGATGCGCAGATCACCGACAACTCCCGGGAAGGGCATGAAATTCGCGGCAGGATCCTCCGCATTGATGCGCACTTCGATCGCATGGCCACGATAGGTGACGTCTTCCTGCCGGACCGACAGGGGCTGGCCTCCGGCCACGGCGATCATTTCTGCCAGCAGGTCGATGCCGGTAATGCTCTCCGTGACCGGGTGTTCGACCTGGATCCTGGTGTTCATTTCGATGAAGTAGTAGTCGCCGCTGGCATCGTCGTAGAGGTATTCGATCGTGCCGGCACCCTTGTACCTGACAGCCGCCGCGAGGGCGACGGCGGATGCACACAGCCTCTCGCGGACGTCGGACGAGAGTGCGGCCGACGGAGCTTCTTCCCAGACCTTCTGGCGTCGCCGCTGCAGGGAACACTCACGTTCGTAGCAATGAATGAAGTTTTCTCCGTCACCGAGAATCTGGACCTCGATGTGTCTTGCGCGTTCGATCACCTTTTCAAGGTAAAGCCCGCCGTCACCGAATGCCGCCTCTGCTTCGGAAGACGCCTGCGGTGCCAGCGCCATGAATTCCCCGGCACTGTTCGCGATCCGGATACCCCGGCCACCGCCACCGGCCGTCGCCTTGATCATCACGGGAAAGCCGATGTTTTCCGCAAGTCTGCAGGCCTCGTTCAGATCGTCTATCACACCCTGGCTGCCGGGGACGGTCGGGACGCCGGCCTCCGTTGCTGCCTGGCGGGCGGAGGCCTTGTCTCCCATGCGACGGATGACATCACCGGACGGGCCGACAAATGTTATACCCGCCGCAGCGACCGCATCTGCGAATTCCGCGTTTTCGGCCAGAAATCCGTAGCCCGGGTGAATGGCATCTGCACCCGTTTCCCTGGCGGCCTTCAAAACCGCATCAATATCGAGGTAGGACTTTTTTGCTGCCGGTGGGCCGATTTCGACGGCCTCATCGGCCATTTGCACCGCAAGCGACGTTTCATCGGCAGAGCTGTAAACCTGGACTGTTTTCAGCCCGAGTTCCTTCGCTGCGCGAATGATCCGCACTGCGATTTCACCGCGATTTGCAATGAGTATCTTGGACAGGGACATGGAAGCTCCGATCACCCTTCGATTTCCGCGAGAACCTGACCGGGCATGATGGCGTCTTCATTTTCCACCTTGAACGCCCGGATGGTGCCGTCCGCATCGGAAATGACTTCGTGGAATGATTTCATCACCTCGATCAGGCCAATGACGTCTCCCTTGGAAACCGCGTCGCCCTCTTCCTTGTAGTTGGGATCGGAAGGTGCGGGTTTGCGGTAGAACACACCCGGCAGCATTGCCCTGACTTCGTGGATTGCCATGATTGAGATTCCCCTCTTGCCTTGTTCGGTCAGCCGACTGATCAAGCGGCCTCGATGTAGTCTTCAAGCGCCGATCGGACGGCCTTTGCGATATCCACCACGTTGGGTGTGTCGGAATGAATGCAGATTGTTTTCGCGGTAACCGGTACATCCTCTCCGGTAACACTCGTGACCTTGCCTTCGGTGACAGCGCGCAGTGCCTTCTGGCCGACCGACTGGGGATCGAGCACGGGATGTTCCCGTGTGATCAGCAGCTTGCCGTTTTGATCGTAGTCAAGATCGGCAAAGAATTCGGCGACAAACTCCAGACCTCGTGCAGTGTATATCTCCTCGTGAAGCGTACCGCTCAAGCCGAAGACAGGGACCGCGTAGGCGTGACAGGCATCGCAGATTGCATGGGCGATGTGTTCTTCCCGGGCCGCCATTCCGTAAAGCGCACCGTGCGGCTTCATGTGGCAGAGCTGAATTCCCGCCGCGTCCAGAAAACCTTTCAGCGCGCCGATCTGGTAGAGAATGATGTTTGCCATCTCCTCGCGATCGATCTTCATCTCGCGCCGGCCGAAACCAGGCAGGTCCGGCAAGGAAAAATGTGCCCCGACCTTGACGCCGTGACGGGCGCAGAGTTCGACGGTTCTGCGGATGTGGTTCGGGTCCGAGCCGTGGAATCCGCAGGCGATATTTGCTTCGGTGATGTAGGGCATGATGGCTTCATCGTTGCCCATCTTGTAGATGCCGAAGCTCTCTCCCATGTCGCAATTTATATTTGTCTGCATGTTCTGGCTCTTAGTCTTTGAGGGATGCGACGTAGCGCAAGCGGATCTGGTCGGCGATGACTGCAAGGATCAGCAATCCACCGAGGACCACCGTCTGCAGGTAGGATTCAATGCGCGCAAGGTTCATGCCGTTCTGGACCAGTCCGATGAAGAGAGCTCCCAGAATGACGTTTTCCAGACGACCCACACCACCGCGCAAACTGACGCCGGCGATCACACAGGCGGCAATCGATTCGAGCGGCATGGACGCTCCGATATTGGCTTCTCCCGTATCCAGCCGGGCCGTCAGCAGCATGCCGGCGACTGATGCCATGGCAGCGCACATGATGTATGTCCAAAGCAGTGTTGCCCTGGTGTTGATGCCTGAAAGTCCCGCCGCCTTGGCGTTTCCGCCGACGGCATAGATGTATCGCCCGAACGGGGTGCGGTAGAGATAGACGAACAGCAGGACGGCAAGCAGGGCGGCGACATAGATCGGAGTGTGGATTCCAAGGAAGGATCCGAAACCGAATACATCCCCGAAAGCCTGCGGCATGCCGTAGACCGGTGTTCCGCCCGTCAGAAACAGGGCAATGCCGAAGCCGACGGATGTCATGCCGAGCGACATCATGAAAGGTGAGACGCCGAAAAATGCGACACCAATACCGTTGCACAAACCGATCATGGTTCCTGCGACGATGCCGGCGAAGCAACCGATAAAGATAGCCAGCCAGACAGCGTCAGGCATCGCGGCATAAGCGGCTGCCATCGCCATCGCACCGACGACGGAGGTCAACGCAAGTGTGGTTCCAACAGACAGATCGAAACCGCCGGTCAGCAGAGCGAGCATCTGCCCCATCGACACGATGGTCAGAAAGACCGATTGCCTCAGGACGTTCAGCAGATTTCGACCGGTCAGGAAATTGTCGGACAGGATCGTGAACACGACAACGGCAATCACAAGCAGAAACGGAAGGATCCCCAATCTGACGAACACCTTCTTCGGCAGATCCGCCAGTGTGCTTGTACCCGCTGCGGAGCTTTCGGATGAGACGGTCATTCAAACCTCTTCTCGTTCAAAGAAATGGGCCAGGACATTGGCTTCCGTGATGTCGTCACCGGCGAGTTCGGCCTGGATCTCGCCGCGATAGAAGACGTAAGTCCGATTGGTCAGGTGAAGGATTTCGGGAAGGTCGGATGAAATCAGCAAAATGGCCGCTCCGTTCTCGCTGAGCTCGGCAATAAACTGGTAGATGGCCGCGCGTGTGCCGACATCGACGCCGACGGTCGGCTCATCGAAGACAATCAGATCGAACTCGCGGGTAAGGCTGCGTGCAAGCATCAACTTCTGCTGGTTGCCGCCGGAAAACTGTCCAGCGAGGCGCTCGATACGGCGCGGAGACAGGTTCAGCCGGTCGGCGAGTTCGGATGCGACACGGTTCTCAGCACGGGTGTTCAGGAACAAGCCTGCCGATAGCGGTGCGTTGGTCAACGAGGCGAGACTGATGTTCTCTCGCGCAGGCCGCATCATCATCAGCCCGTCGGACCGGCGGTCCGATGGCAGATACATGAAACCGCGCTTGAGCATGTCCCGGGTTTTCGGCTTGCCGACGTCCTGTCCCTTGAAACGGATCCTGCCGCTTTCTATCGGGTAAGAGCCGAAACTGGCCTGGGCGAATTTTGATTTTCCGGAGCCAACCAGCCCCGCAAATCCGACGATTTCACCTCGGCGGACAAAGGCTGACGCGCCGTTTAGCCCGCCGGAGCCAGGCGTGTGCAGGTTATCGACTTCCAGTATCGTTTCGCCCGGATTGTAGTTCACTTTCGGAAATATCTGCCCGACAACGCGGCCGGTCATCAGTTCCACAAGGCGATCTTCGCTGGTCGTGGCGGCATCGACCGTGTCGATGAACCTGCCATCGCGCAAAATGGTGATCCGGTCTCCGATTTCGCGGATTTCCGCCATGCGGTGGGTAATGTAGATGATGCCGACACCGCGTTTCCTGAGTTTGGCGACCAGTTTGAATAACTGTTCGGTCTCATGGTTTGTCAGCGACGCGGTCGGCTCGTCGAGAATGAGAACCGACGGATCCGTGCGGAAAGCCTTGGCAATCTCGACCATCTGCTGTTCCGCACGCGTGAGGTGATCGACACGGCGGCCAGGCTTCAAATGAAAGTCGAGGTTTTTTAGAATCTCCTCGGCTTTTGCCTTCTGTTCCCGCGGCCGAAGAAACCCGCCCTGTGTCGGTTCGGCACCCAGAAACATGTTCTCGGCAACCGTCATCTGCGGTATGAGCGAGAATTCCTGAAAGACCGCGCTGATGCCCAGTTCCCTTGCTTCATGAACGCTGCCGAGGTGCACCTCTTTGCCGTCGAACAGGATCTTGCCGCTGGTGGGATGATTTGCACCCGCCAGCATCGAGATCAACGTCGACTTGCCGGCACCGTTTTCACCGAAGAGTATGTGGACCTCACCACTGCGCAGATCGAAATTCATTTCGTTGAGGGCGCGGATACCGGGATAGTCCTTGGTCAGGCTTTCGGTCCTGAGGAGCGGGTGCGCACTGGTGCGCGCACCCTCCCCAACCTCCTGGACCACTGCATCCGAGGCTTGAGAGACCATTGTCAATCGACCCGGAAAACCGGTTTGAAGCCATCCGGCGCAAGGGTGGAGGACGCATCGAACTCACCCAGATTGCCCTGATGCACCACGTAAAGGGCCGGGCCGACATGCTTTTCATAGGGTTCGCCTTCCAGCGCACGCACGGCAATATCGACAGCGATGCGGCCCTGAAGGACTGTTGAGTCGGTCGGTGCGGCGAGAATCTGGCCGCGTTTCAAACCTTGCGCGACGCCGGGCGTGAAGTAGTAGGACGCGACCTTGATCTGGTCCGTCAGGCCACGCGAGCGCAGGATCGGCACGGCGACTTCGGCCGTGACAGCAGTTCCGACGACGTAGGCGAGATCGGGATGTGCCTCGAGCGTGTCTTCAACAAGCTTGGCCTGCACTTCCTTGCCGGTGTCACCGTACTTGGTTTCCACGAGCTCGATGTCGCTGCCTTCGACGGCCTTTGCAAAACCTGCATTGCCGGCTTCCACCCATCCTGCTCCGGAGGGGCCAGGGAACCACGCAACCTTTGCCTTGCCGGAGCCGGCCGGGTGCAGCTTGGCAAGGTATTCCCCTGTTTTCGCGCCCATTTCACCGAAAGAGACAAGAGATTTCGCGGTGATTTCCTTGGAAGAAATTCCATTGATCACGTCAATGACCGGGATGTCCTTGGAGCGAATTTCCTGAATAAGGTTGTTGAGGCCGTCTGCGGAAATCGCACCGATGATCACGGCATCGGCACCGGCGGAGACACAATCCTCAATCTGGGAAATCTGCTTGTTGAGTTCGGTATATCCACCCGCCTCGACGACCTGCATCTTGACGCCCAGCCGTTTGGCTTCTTCCGTCACGCCATAATCCACGCCCAGCCAGTATGCGTCTTTCATATGCGGAAAGGAGACACATACTTCCCAGGGTTTGGAGGCCTTGTCGAGCGGCACATAGGTGAAGTCCCGCCTTGGGCTGTCCATGTCGAAGGCCGGTTCCCAGACCTGAACCGGAACCGGGAACCAGTTTGCGGCCGACGCGGCCGTCACGGCTGCGAACGATATCGCCGTCGAGGCCAACAGGCCCACCAGAGTTCTTTTCATGAGTTCTCGTTCCCCTTGGATTCAAACGTTTACGGGTTTGATTTCATCGATCCGGCGGACCCTGCCGCGGGTCTTCTGCTGCGGACGGCTTGATATTGAGGAGCGCAAGCAATATTGTAAAATATGATTTTAAACATAATAATATCGAAAAAACAGATGGTATGAGCTCGAGTGATTGACATTCCGATGAGTGTCGGTTCGCCTGTTTCAACTATTAAAGCAATGAAAGATCTGACTTTATGCACTCAATACGATTGAACTTGAGCGGTAAGCGCAATCTGGGCGTGAAATGGGTTTTTATCGAAATTCAGAAAAATAGATAAACAGAATCGGAAATTCAGATGGAACCGTCTCTTCGACAAATTCGCTATTTCCTCGCCGCCGCCAATGCAGGTCAGATTTCCAGGGCAGCAATGGACCTGAATGTCTCCCAGTCGGCGATCACGACTGCTATCAAGTCCCTTGAGGACCTTATCGGGGCAAGGTTGTTTGAACGTCATGCGGGCGGCGTGTCACTGACTTATGAAGGCAATCTCTTTCTGGAACATGCCCGCCATATCATTGAATCGGTCGAAGAGGCCGTCAGGATCCCGCGCCGCATCCGCGATGATGTGAAAGGGTCGATCAACCTGGCGCTCAGCTATACGATTTCCGGCTATTTCTTCCCTCCGTTTCTCGCGCGGTTCTCACGTGCTTTTCCCAACGTGAAAATCAATCTGTCAGAGGCCGACCGCCCGACAATCGAGGAAGGCCTTGTTACGAACGGCTTCGACCTGTCGGTCATGCTGACATCGAACATCGTCAATCACGAGGAGTTGGCACACGACACTCTCTGGCGGTCCCGTCGGCGGCTTTGGGTCGACGCTCATCACAAATATCTTCAGAAACCCTCGGTCTCACTGCAGGACGTGGCCGAGGAACCCTACATCATGCTGACAGTTGACGAGGCCAGCAACACGGCGCAGCGCTATTGGAACCGCACGCCTTACAGGCCGAATACAATTTTCCGGACATCCTCGGTGGAAGCCGTGCGCAGCATGGTGGCCAACGGGATGGGTGTCTCCATCCTGTCGGACATGGTGCACCGGCCCTGGAGCCTGGAAGGACGGCGCGTTGAAGTGATCGAGGTATCGGATGAAATTCCGACGATGGATGTTGGCCTCGTCTGGCGCAACGGCCGCAGTTACAACGAGGCAACCAAGGCCTTTATCGACTTCATGCATCTGGGAATGGGAACCGATCAATCGCATAACTTTGCCGGCACGGAAATCCGGGCACCCGTGGTCTGAGGCCGGATGGCAATCGACAGAACGGGTTTGACGCCCCGCGTCGACACTGACAGCACCGCGGTGACCGTTCTGTTTGACTTGTTATCGGGAGTCGGTGGAGCTGGTTGGGGAGCTTTCCCCGGGCGGACGCATTGCGGCACGCTCCAGCATGTACTTTTCTGCTTCCAGCATGTGCCCCCGCATGATCGTCCGGCACAGTTCCGGATCCTCCGCCTTGATCGCCCGCAGCAGACGAACCTGATAGTGCAGGCCTGTTTCCCGCAAGGCAGGGTTGGGTTCCTTGTAGATCGACCGGCACACGGTCATGTCACGCAGGAGACTGAGCAGGAAGGAACAGGTGAATGCGAGGATCGGATTGTTGCAATGCCGGGTGAGTTCTTCATGAAAATCAAGCTCGGCGAGCCGCTGAGCGTATTCTTCTTCCGCTGTTTCGGGTTCGTCCTCGTAAAGCCGGATACAGCCCTGCAGTGCCTGGAAAGTTTCCGCGGTCAGATTGCCTGCAACCGATGCAGCAAGCTCGGGTTCCAATTGTTTGCGAAGCGTATAGATATCGGCGATGGAGGGCGGGTCGAACAGGAAAAGGTTGTCCAGCAGTCCGATAGCTTCCCCCGGCTCCACCGAGGAAACGAAGATGCCGCCACCCGGGCCGCTGCGGGACGATATCAATCCCTGGAATTCCAGTACTTTCAATGCTTCGCGCAAGGTCCCACGCGATACCTTGACGGATTCCGGTAACAGCCAGTCTGCGGGAATCCGGTCACCTGGACGGAGCCCGGCCTCGATAATCCGTTCGCGGATCTGTTGCGCAACGATATCCGGCCGACGCAGACGTTTGCGGGTCTTCGGGTCCAATGGTGTGTCTTCAATCTTCATGCCGAGGCTAACTTCAAAGCCAACATTCCAATGGCTATGCCTCTATTAGTGGATGATAGCAAGCTGCGATGTGGCCGGAATCGGGGCCTGGTGCCTGATCAGAGGCAGGCAGATTATCCAGACATGTCCGGGTCTTGCGGTTGCATCTGGCGGCAAATGCACATCCGGCGGGAGGATTGTAGGGGTCGGGAAGTTCGGCGGAAGCGTCTTCAGCCATCAATTCATGCCGCCCGGGAGCCGGCGCGGATCGCATGAGAAGATCCGTATAGGGGTGCATGGGTGCTTCAAATAAACTTTGCGCCGGTCCGAGTTCAGCTATCCGGCCGAAATACATGACCGCGACACGATCACACACACTCTCAACCACCGACAGGTCGTGACTGATGAAGATGTAGGTCAATCCAAAGGTCTTCTTCAAATCGTCCAGGAGATTCAGCACCTGTGCCTGCACGGAGACATCCAGCGCGGAAACAGGCTCGTCCAGCACAATCAGTTCCGGTCCGGCCGCAAGTGCGCGGGCAATGCCAATTCGCTGGGCCTGGCCACCGGAAAACTCGTGTGGATATCGTTCCAGGAATTCCGGCGCCAGGTTCACTGCCTGCAGCAGTTCTGTCAGCCGTTTTTCACGGCCATCCTTGTCCAGGTCTGTCAGATGCTTGAGCGGCGCTTCCAGAATGGTCCGGATGGTCTTGCGCGGGTTGAGCGAGGCGACTGGGTCCTGGAAGACATACTGTACCTTTCGCGCGAGGGCATTGCCGTCCTTTCGGGCAAGATCGGCCAGATTTTCACCGTCAAAAACAATCTTTCCCGACGTTGGATCATCCAGACCGACCACAAGGCGCGCCAGGGTGGATTTGCCACATCCGGATTCACCAACGACGCCAAGCGTTTCGCCTTTCCGGACATTTAAGCTCAGGCTTTGTACCGCATGAACAGCCGGAGCTCGTCCGCCAAAAAGCCTGCGTTCGCCGCCGAATATTCTTTCCACGCCGCTAATGGTCAGCAATGTGTCTTCACCGGATGTCTTTTTTCGCCCGTCGTTCATGTGGAAGGATCCGTGTTCACCGGGAAAAGACAGCGCACACTCCGGTTTGCACCGGCAGCAACAAGCTCAATGTCCCCTGTGCGACAGAGGCTTTGGGCATGTGGGCAACGGTCGGCAAATGCGCATCCGTCAGGCAGGTCGTTCACAACAGGCGGGCGCCCCTCAATCGCGTCAAGGCGTCGCTCAGGTTCGCCCAGGACCGGTACGCACTCGATGAGTTTTGCAGTGTAGGGATGTTGCGGGTTGGCCAGGATGTCGTCTGTCTTTCCGGTTTCAACAATCCGGCCGGCATACATGACAGCAATGCGGTCGCAAATTGCGGACACGACGCCGAAATCGTGCGTGATAAAGAGAATTGCAGCGTTGCGTTCGCGGCGCAGGCCGTTCATCAGGGTCAGGATCTGGGACTGAACGGTAACATCAAGTGCCGTTGTCGGTTCATCGGCAATAAGCACCCTGGCGTCATTTGCCAGTGCCATTGCGATACAAATGCGCTGGCGCATGCCTCCTGAAAGCTCGTGTGGATAGGCTGTCAGACGTTCCTTCGGATTTGGAATGCGGACAAGTGACAGGAGTTCGATTGCCTTTTGCCTGGTTTGCGCCCTGGAAAGGGGCTGATGCGTACGGATGGCTTCTTCAAGCTGATTTCCAACCGTGAAGAGCGGGTGAAGGGTAGAGAGAGGGTCCTGGAACACGTAGGCGACAGAGCCGCCGCGGAGGTCACGGATGCGCCGGTCGCTCGCTGCAAACAAATCCTCGCCCTCCAGATAGGCCGCTCCGCCCGCAATGCGACCGGGCGGCGTTGGAACCAGGCCCATGATCGACATTGCCGTGACGGATTTGCCGGACCCGGATTCGCCGACAATGCCAAGGCATTCGCCCTGGCGGAGAGCCAGGTCGACGCCGCCAACGGCATGGTAGACTGTTCCACCGATCTGAAATTCTGTGCGCAGCCGGCGCACGTCCAGGATGTTTTCGTCACCGGACGGGGCAGGAACATCTGCAGGATTGCGCAAAACCGCAGTCCGTGCGACCGGTCTCGTCAGCGACCCCGCCCGCAAACGCGGGTCCAGGATGTCCCGGACGCCGTCACCGAGCAGGTTGATCGCCATCACGAGCACAAAAATCATAACCCCGGGGACGATAGATACATGCGGCGCGGTGAACAGGATCTTGCGTCCCTCGCCAAGCATGGAGCCGAGATCGGCCTGTGGTGGCTGTGCTCCGAGGCCAAGAAACGACAGTCCCGCCGTTTCGAGGATCATCCAGCCGACCGTTGTCGACATGGTTATGACGATAACAGGCAGCACATTCGGCAGGATTTCCACAAACAGGATCTGGGCAGGAGATTTTCCCGACAGTCGTGCGGCATCAACGAATTCCCTGCGGGACAGACCAAGGGTGATTCCCCGTATGTTTCGGGCGAAAAACGGGATGTTCACCAGGGCAATCGCGTAGAGCGCATTGAGCAATCCGGGCCCCAGCACGGCAACGATGGCAAGCGCGAGCAGGATATAGGGAAACGCCATCACCATATCGATACCGCGCATGATGACGGTGTCGGTGCGCCCGCCGGCATATCCCGCGACCAGTCCAAGAACCGATCCGAAGACCGCGGCGATGATCGTGGCGGAAACGCCCACCGCAAGTGAGACGCGAGTTCCCCAGATCAGCCGGGAGAGCAGGTCTCTTCCCAAATGATCGGTTCCAAGCAGATGGCCGGCGCTGAAAATGGGCAGCAAACGGTTTGCAGGGGCAGTCACGTCCGGGTTGAGCAAAGGCAGGACGGGTGCTGCCAGCGCCAGAAGACAGACGGCAATCAGGATGATGAGACCGGCTGTTGCCAGCGTGTTGTTGAGAAGCAGGGAAAGTGTTCCCGGCCGTGCTGACTTGCCGGCCTGCCGGCCTTTCCCGCTGATTGCCGCGTTCGTCATCAGCGCAACCTCGGATCGATCAGCGTCTGCACGACATCAGCAAGCAGATTGAACAGAACATAGGCTGCCGCGACGACAAGAACTCCGCCTTGAACAAGCAACAGATCGCGCGTGGCAATCGCCTTGACCAGCATGGAACCGATGCCTGGCCACTGAAAGACCGTTTCGATATAGACCGCCCCCCCGATGACAAATCCTGCCTGAATCCCGATTACCGGAACGACGCTGACGAATGCCGACTTGAATGCATGTTTGCAGATGACCTTGCGTTCCGGGAGACCCTTGGCACGGGCGGTGCGGATGTAATCCTGCCTCAGGACTTCCAGCATCGCCGTCCGGGTGAGGCGCGCGACGACACCGGTCGCAACGACGGAAAGCGTCAGTGCGGGCAGGGTCAGGTGGTGAAAGAGATCAGGAAGGTCACCACCGCCGTAGATGGCGTACATGCCCGATGCCGGAAACAGACGAAGCTTTACGGCAAATACCAGGATCAGCAGCAACCCCAGAAAGAAGGAAGGCGTCGAAATGCCCATGAGCACAAGAAGCGTGATGATCTTGTCGGCCCATCCGTACTGGCGCACCGCTGACACGATCCCGGCCAGAAGCCCGAAGACAGAACACAGAACCAGTGCGGTGCCGGCAAGGATCAGCGTTGCGGAAAACCGTTCCAGGACTTCATCGAGCACAGGCCTGTTCAGGCTGTAGGAGCGGCCGAGATCTCCCTGGAAGAGATTTCCAAGCCAGATGACGTATTGCTCGGGCAGGCTTTTGTCGAGCCCGAGGTCCCGGTTGAGTTTGGCAACATTTTCCGGAGTGGCATAGGACCCGAGAATGGCTGTGGCCGGGTCTCCCGGGATCATGGCCATGATCAGGAAAACGATGATCGTCAATCCGAAAAGGACCGGAATGGCGGCCAGAAGACGCTTGGCGATGTAGGCGCCCAATGCTCTTGCTCCCTAGCATGCCGGAACTGAGATGAACACGATTGTCCCGGCGGCTTTTCGTTCGCGCCGGGACAATCTCCTGTTTACTGCGGCTTCTTGACGTCCTGCAACATCAGGAAAAAGGACGGTTGCAGCTTGAAGTCTTCGACGGACGCCCTGGTGACAGCGTTCTGTTTCCAGTTGGCAACGAAAACCCAGGGAGCGTCTTCCCTGACGATTTCCTGCATTTCCTTGTAAAGAGCGGCGCGTTCGTTCTGATCGGTCACCTGACGGGCCTTGTCCAGAAGTTCGTCGACCTTTGCATTGGAATAATATCCGGAGTTGAAACCGCCCTTGTCGGGAAATGCTTCCGTGCGAAGAGCCAGAAACGGCAGCGTGTCCGGGTCATTGGTCATCCAGGCCATTTCAGCCATGGCTGCCTTGCCCTCAAGGCCGGGATTCACCTTGCCCAGAAAGGTGTTCCATTCATAGGTTTCGATGTTGACGTTCATGCCGACGGCCTGAAGATCTGCCTGGATTGCCGTGCCCATAGCAACGGGATCCAGCATGCCGGAACCGCCTTCGGTGACGTAGAAGGTGATTTCCTCGCCGTTGTAGCCTGCTTCTTTCAGCAGTTCCTTCGCCTTTTCCGGATCATATGGATAGGGCTCGAGGCTTTCGTTATACGCCCAGGCGAAGGCCGGAGGCGTCGGGCCGGCGGCGACGTCTGCCGTGCCTTGAAGAATGTTGTCAACGAGCGCGGTCTTGTTGATTGCATAATTGGCGGCTTGCCGGGCTGCCCTGGTATCGAACGGAGCCTCCCTGGCATTCAGGATCAGGAACCAGACGTGAGGACCGGCCTGCTCAAGAACACTGAAACCCGCGTCCGACTTGAATTGCTGCAAACTGTCGGGCGGAACTTCAACCATGACATCCAGTCCACCGGACAGCATTTCGGCGATCCGCGTATTGGCATCCGTGATCGGGCGGTAGATCAGGGCTTCCAGGGCCGGGGCGCCGTCCCAGTAGTCTTCGTTCCTGACCGCCACGACCTTCGCATTTGCTTCCCATTCACCGAACTTGTAGGCGCCGGTGCCCGATGGGTTCCGACCAAAATCCTTGCCGTGTTTCCTGACCGCTTCCGGAGAAACGATCAGGCCGGTCGGGTAGGCGAGATTGGACAGGAACGGCGCATAGGGCGCATTCAGCTTGAAGGTTACAGTGGTGTCGTCTTCCGCGATCACGTCTTCAACCGCGGAGAAGAAAAACGACAAGGGGAAAGGGCCTGTGTCGTGGTATGGGTGTTCTTCATCCAGCATTCGGTCGAAATTGAACTTCACTGCCTCGGCGTTGAACGGTGTGCCGTCGTGGAAGGTGATGCCATCGCGCAGTTTGAAGGTATAGGCCTTGCCGTCTTCGGAGATCGTCCAGCTTTCGGCAAGTGAAGGTTCGACTTCCAGCGTACCGTCCTTGTAGCGCGTCAGACCGTCATAGAGATTGACGAGGATACGGAAGTCGTTGACCGCCGTTACGGCCTGGGGGTCCAGCGATTTCGGTTCCGCGATCTGACCGACAACCAGAACATTGGGTGGAGTTTGCGCTTGTGTCTGAGGCGCAAATGCAAAAAAGGCCGAGGCAACTGCCGCAGCTAAAATCTTTTTCATGACCATTCCCCTCTTTGTGTCTTCATCTAATTAATCATGATTAATTGCATATTCGCAATAATTATTTCATATTAATTTTCATCCGGGGACTGACATACCGGGGAAAACAAGGCTTAAGCGCTGTAAATCAGGGAGAAATCCGAATGCCGCACCAAGGGCCCAGCATTCGTCCGGACCGCCTCAAGACCCTGCTCGATGGTGTGAACCGGTTCGGGTTCGATGTTGAAACCGGCGGATTCAACCGCCCGGGTTTTTCAGACGAGGACCTGGCCTGCCGGGCATGGTTCGGAGATGAAATGCGGAAAGACGGCCTGAGGGTCTGGTCCGACGGTGCGGGCAATCTCTTCGGTCGTTACGGCCCCGACGACGGGCCTTGCATCCTGGCAGGGTCGCATCTGGACACTGTGCCGAACGGTGGTGCATTTGACGGATCGCTCGGTGTCTGCGTTGCCCTGGAATGTGTCCGGACACTGAAGGACGCCGGTTTCGAACCGGCCACTGCAATCGAAGTTTTGGCGACCTCGGAGGAAGAAGGGCGGTTTGGCGGCATGTTGGGATCACAGGCGATCGCGGGCCTGGCCACTGCTGACTGGATCGCCCGGGCCAGGGATGCAGACGGCGTCCGACTGGTAGATGCGATGACGTTGCAGGGCCTTGATCCTCGCGCCATCTTATCCGCGGCAAGACCGGCTGGGACGATCAGGGCGTTTCTTGAACTCCACATCGAACAGGGCCCTGTCCTTGAGCAGGACCAGGTATCGGTTGGAATTTCAGACCAGGTATCCGGCGTCTGTTACCTTGAATACACGTTCAACGGCATTGCCAATCATTCGGGAACAACACCGATGTCGATGCGTTCCGATGCCTTTGCAGGCCTTGCGGAACTGGCGCACCAGATCCCGCAGATCATCAAGCAGGCCGGAACCGACCAGACCCGCATCACAATCGGGCACGTTGTCCTGGAACCAAATCAGCCGCATACAATTCCTGGCAAGGCCCACTTTTCCGTCATCCTTCGTGACACATCTGAAAGCGTCATGGGGATGTTACGTGACATGGTTCACGACCGAGCCCTCGATGTGGCCCGCAAGTCGGGGCTGAGCCTGAAGTCTGCCGAGCGAAGCTGGCTGCCGCCGGTACAACTTGATGCAGACCTTGCGAACCGGCTGGAAACCCTGGCGGGAAACATGGGACTTGCGACCAAGCGGATGCCTTCAGGTGCCGGTCACGATGCGCAAACCATGCAGAGCATCTGTCCTTCCGGGTTGATTTTCGTGCCAAGCCGCAATGGAATCAGCCATTCTCCGGGTGAGCACAGCGACTGGGTCGACATCGAAAGGGGTGCAAACCTGTTTCTGCAGGCGCTGATCGAGCTTGGCAAATAGACCGCCAAGCAGCTCCCTCAAGACTTGAAATCCGGGTTGTCAACCAATCGTGACACAGGACAAGTTCGCGGTCCGGTGTCCGACACTGCACATGATGCAGCGCAGGAGCGATTTTCAAGTATCTGCAAATATTATGAAACTGGTGACCCCGACAGGATTCGAACCTGTGACCCTCAGATTAGGAAATGGATTTATAGCGTTTTCTCAAATTTCTTGAAACCGGATTATGTTTCGTATCTAATTGTATTTGTTGATCTTTTTCCCTGACTGTTTTGGACGACACTTCCACCAATTTGCTTGCACTTGGACGCCATATGGACGCCACTTGGAGGCCAGACAGAGCGCAGAGACCATTTTGAGGCGGCCCTAATTGAAGATTTCAAAACGCAGTGTTGATGCCCTGGCACCCAAAGACGAGCGTTACTTCGTCTGGGACGACGCGATCAGCGGGTTCGGTATCAGGGTCGGCGCCAGCGGTCGCAAGACATTCGTATGTCGGTACCGAAATGGTAACATCCGACGGCAGGTGAAGCTAGGCAATGTTGGAACATTGACAGCCGAGGAAGCCCGTAGCGCTGCCAAGAAGGTGCTGGCTAATGTGACCCTCGGAGAAGACCCTGCGGAGGAACGGGACGCCAAGCGCAAGGCCGTGACGCTTTCGAAACTGGTGGAGCTTTTTGTTGAGGGACACGGTCCAAAACTGAAGGCAGCAAGCCTGACGAACTACAAGTCAGCTCTGAACAAACACGTGCTGCCGGTACTTGGAAAGCGTCCAGCCGAGGCTATCACCACAAAGGACTTAAACAAGATCCACATCAGTCTCGTGGAGCAACCGTTTAACGCCAACAGGGTCATTGCCTATCTTGGCAGTGTGTTCAGTTGGGGGGCTGACAATGGCTGCGTCCCGGAGGCCTTCAATCCAACCCGGGCCGTCAAGCGATTTAAGGAGCAAGGGCGCCAACGCTACCTCAGCGACGAAGAGCTGGCGAGGTTAGGCAGCACCCTTGTCCTAGCAGAGACCAAAGGGTTGCCCTGGACCATCAAAGTCACTGGCTACAGGCGCAAACACGTTGCGAAAGGCAACCAATCGATCATCTATCCCTTGCACGTCACCAATGCCATTCGCCTGTTGCTGATGACTGGGTGCCGACTTCGGGAAATCCTTCATCTGCAATGGAAGAAAGTGGATATCGGGCGCGGGCTATTGTTTCTTCCCGATTCCAAGACCGGCCGGAAAACAGTGATCTTGAACCGGTCCGCGATCGCCATCCTTGAATCCATGGAGCGCACTGATCGATATGTCATCTCTGGCGACATTCCCGATCAACCGAGGCATGATCTTAAACGACCCTGGACCCACATTCGCACGAGCGCCGAACTCGAAGATGTCAGATTGCATGATCTCCGGCACACCCAAGCCAGTGTCGGGGCGATGGCCGGATTTGGCCTGCCAATTGTTGGCAAGCTGCTTGGGCATGCTTCATCGATGACGACGCAACGTTACGCGCATATAGCTGACGACCCGGCGAGACGTGCGTCAGATGCGATCGGTTTGTCGTTGGAGAAGATGATGGGTGCGGAGACAGAATGACTAACCGGTGAAAATCGTACTTAGCAATCACAAATTTGGTTCGCGCCTACACAAAGGTCCGCTTACCCGCAACCAGTTCCGGCAGGTCTTCATCGCGGCAGCAGTGCTGCCGGTAAGATAAGTTGAAAAGATGCGATTGATTTCTGATGAATTCGGCCAACAAAACGACTTAACAAGTTTGAGTTGGGCCTAGTTTGTTAGGCCTGCGAGTGGTTTCGATGTGGATTTCTTGGAGTATTTGAACGAAACGGGAACAAGTTGCTTGTCTACTGTGTCTAGACTGGTTCATATTGGGTGTGATGGCGAGAAAAGTACGACCCAAAAAGCAGTCTGCGCTGCCGGCAAAGTTTAAGAATGAAACACTGCCGTTCTATGAGCTAACTGAAACTCCTTTTGAAGAATGTTGTCGTTGGTTATGCAGGGTAAGATACTCTCAATACGATCGCTATGAGCTAAAGCGAAAAAGGGGGCTGGGACAATTTGGCATTGATGTAGAGTGCTTCACTACTGCGGGATACCCTGAGACTGTTCTATCCGCGAAATGCTATCACGACACGTCGGTTACGGGAGCTTCAATTGCCGACTGGGTTGAAGATTTTACTAAACATCTTGATGGTCACTGGAAAGGGAAAAAGGTAAAGCGGTTCATTCTCGCAATAACGAAGGATGGCAACAGCGATAGTATAAATGACGCAATTCGCGAACAGCATAAGCTTCTAAAGTCATTGGGAATTGAGTTTGTTCCGTGGCTGAATAAAGACCTCCACGAAATCGCAAAAAAAGATCCAGAGCTGGTACAAGAATTTTTTGAACTAGCATGGTCTGCCCGTATCTATCCAGATAGGTTTGTCCAATACCTTGAGGTTGGTTCTGGCAGCTCTCAGATTGGTTTGTCTGGAAATAATCTCACAGATGAGCAGATTGAGGGCCTCAAGAAACAAGCTTCCAAGAGTGTTGCCGACCTTTTGGAGATTCACATCCAGGCCCGCCGATACGGCGATAGCGAGCCTCTTCAAAATTACTTAGATACTATCGATGATCAATCGACTGACTGGAAGGACATTCCGGCGGCTATCAAAGCGCGAATATGGCGTTTAAGGGCTTCCTTGGTACTAGACGATCGAGATCACGATAAGGCGCAGGCTTTTTTAAATAAATCAATATCCTACGAGCAGCCTCCGAATAATGTGCTTCCAGCACTCATTTCATACCATCGTGATGGGGTAGATAATGCGCTGCAAATTTTGAATGAGAGCAGCGAACCTGAGGAACTCCATATCAAGGCAGCACTGCTGATTGAGATTGGCGACTTGGATAGTGCCGAGGATGTTATTCAATCTGCGCCGGAAAGTTCTGAAACACTCAGACTGCTTTCACTTGTTGCTTCTCGACGCAACGATTCTGAAACAGCTCTTGTTTGCGCGCAAGAGGCTTTGAGTCTTTCTCCGAAGAGCTATAGCGCAGCGCTAGCCTACATGCACGCATGCTTGAGAAGTGCCATGGTAGCTTCTTTTGATGCTACCGTCGGCCAGGTTCCAAGTCCCTTCAATCCGGCGCTGATTATTCAAACTCACGAAGCTCAGGAACATCTCCGTAGTGCAATTGATGTAGCGGAGCGTTTGATCCATCGATGTTCTGGCGGCCAAAAACAAGACAGTGAGACTTGGAAGCTCGCATTAATGGTTGGAGTTCGCGGTGAACGGAATCATGCCATAAAGTTTACCGAAGAACTTGTTCAGCGTTCTAAGCCAGACCCGCTACATATTGCTTGGGCTGATGCGATTTATGTCGATCTTCCAATTGGACGACTCCGTAAGTACCTCGAGGATGAAGTTAGGCTCGGGCGAGGGACATCGGCACACCTTGTTGTTCGTGCAATTCTCAATGAGGATGATCAAAAGGGCAGGGCTAATAGCGCCCATATAATTGAGAAGCACATAGGCAAATTTCCAGAAGAACAAGAATTTCTAACCCAATGGCTAGAGATTTTTAACAGTCGCGGAAATGATTTAAGAGCCCAAATTTCAAATGGTGACATAGACGCCGCAAAAACCTATGCAGCGGAATTTCGGCCAAAGGGAGATAACGCTGAGGCATGGTTGATTTATGCCGAAGTTTTAGCGTCCGGTAATGCCTGGGTATTCTTAAATGAAGCTCAGGAGCAACTCCTCAAGTTTCAAATTCCGAGGCTTCACCATTTAGCGGCTTTAGCAGCGCTCGAGTGTAATGATCCAGATCGATGCATTGAGATCATTGATGCTTCAATTCCTATTCAATATGACCGTGAGCTCCCGCCAAATATGGAGTATTTAAAGGCACGGGCTCTTGATCAAAGCGGTCAGGGTGGCCGGTCTTTAAGCCAGCTGGTTGATCTAAATCGGCGGGCACCGAACGCTGAAATTCAGCGCAACATAATTCACAGACTCGTTGCGCTGGGACAAACTCAAGAGGCTTTGCCTTTCGTTCGGCAGTTGGTGGATGCTGACGACGCAGAGCCGCGCGATTATCTCATCGCTGCACAGATTAGTTCCGACAAAGATCCAGAGTTCTCACGTATAGCGGCTGAACGGTATTTGTCACAGGATGAAGTCGACCTGTTAGCGGTGCCCCATTTGATGGAACTTGAGCGAAAGGTTGGTTCTTTCCGGGTCGATTTATCGCATAAGTATCGCGCGTTAGCTCAAGAATTTTTCTCTTCGGATCATGTCACACAGTTTGACTCAGCCGAAGAAGTGATTGCGCAGCTGCAGCGCATTCTAGACCATGCAAAACAATCTCATGAAAAATGGTTGTCCGGTGGTTTGATTGCCCACCAAGCATTTGAAAACGACTATGGTCTGTTCGCGGAGGTCATGTTTTCTGGGCCTCATTGGGCAGAATCGGATACCGGTACCCTCCTTCCGCCACTCCATAAGACAGCGGGACTTCCTGCCAGAAAAATTCAGCTGAGTGAGAGTGGAAAGAATCCGCTGGTGCTTGATGTTTCAGCGTTGCTTTTTGCAATGAGATTTGGACTTCTCCCCGAGCTTGAAAAAGCATTCCAGATAATACTGCCGAGAAGTGTGCCCGGCTTCCTAAATGAAATCCAGAATAAATATTCACCTGTATTGGATTCAGATGATTGCCGTAGGTTTTGGGAATTTGAACGCAATTTTCTTTCAAAAATCCCGCTTCTACCGGGAAATACGACTCTCGTGCCAAAACCCCACTCAAACGAAAGCCGGTCAGTAGATTTGGACCGCATGTTGGCGCAACTTATTTCTGAAGGTTTACTTTCCGAAGCACAGCAAGAAGCTCTTTTTCAGGATCTTCATGCGGAGCGGCTTCCCGGCGAGATCCAAGGGCCGACTAAAGAATACTTTTGCGCTTCAGGGCCACTGCTTTGGTCGCTAATGCGCTGTGACGTTCTGGAAGAAGTACAGCAGGTATGCGAATTGACAACCACTTCTGCTCAAGTGGCCGAACTTCGAAATGTTGTCAGTCAATCAGAGCGCAGATCCCAACTTCTTAGTGAATTGGAGAATTTGCACACCTTTGTGGCAAAGCGGTTGAGAGTAGACCAATGGAAATCTATTCCATGGCCGCCAGAACCAGATCGCAGCAAGTGCGATATTCAGAGTTATCCGGAGCAAAATGCACTACTCGGTTCTCTGTGGGAATGCCTACATTACGCGGGCAGTAAGGAACAACCGCTGGTTTGGATCGAAGACAGGTTTTTAAGCCGCTACAACTCATCAAACATCGTGACGCATCACGAGACACTTTGCGGCCTTGAGACCTCAGGTTTAGTGAAATCTGAGAGAGTTGCGGACGTTCGTCGGAAAATTCTTGTCGCAGGAGTAGGTTTTTCTAAAATAGAAGTTGAGCGCTGTGTAGATGCTTTGATCAATGCGAGGTTGGCGGATGGAGTTGTAAAAGAAACCAAGACGTTGAAGGAATTACGTCTTGCTTTCGGTCGCCAATTGAGGTTGCTGCAGTTTATTGATTGGGCGGAAAATCGTGTTGATGAGGATGGGATTCCAGTTGGAGAACCCAGATTAGCAAAGAGCAATATTCTTTTTGTTCCTCGGATGCTTAATGCAATTTGGTCTCAGAAAGAGAGATCGGAAGATCATCGCGTTGCAGCGAGTAATTGGGTGTGGGAAAACCTGCGCTTGGAAATAGCCCGACTAGATTCAGACCTGCCAGCTGAACATTACTATTCGGTTGCCAGCGTTGTTATTATGGAATGCTTTGCTCAGCCGCTGTTAGACACCTTCTTGAATAAAGAGAAGAGCATTGACCAGTTTTCTGGGTTTTTCAATTGGCTATTCAAACGCCATTTAACTGCTCGTTTTTTGTGTGACCCTCTTCTCAGAGAGCGTGTAGCAAAACTATTTGTAGAAATACTGTCGCCACGCTTGGTGGTCGAAGAGGATGATGAGTCCGCTGCGATCGTAACAAGATTGTTCGTACAAGAAGTCAACAAATTGATCGATTTGCTGCCTGAATCTCTTCAGGACGAGATATATTCGATTAAAGGGTTTTCAGAAAAGCTACTTGTTCGCCGCGAATTCTTAATAAAAACGCCACTTGGTGACTTCACCTGCTCGGAAGTCGGAGCAGGAATTGAAAGGGCTATTCGCGCCGAAACCGGTGAAACTGTGATCACGTGCCTTGAGGGCGAGGCCAAAGTAACCTTATCGGTGAAGCGGCAGGACGACGTTGTTGAAAAAGTTGTCATTTCCGATGGAAAAGTTACAGGTGATTTAGCGCTGGAAACAGCCATGCTTTCGGCACCTGATGCTCGCGGTAGGCTCAGCCTCTTTGACAGTGTTTCCTATGCGGGCGGCGCTGATCCAGAGTTTACAAAACGGGCTAAGGATATCCTGAAAAAGGATATTACAGTCAACGCCCGCATCAAGGACTGGCGTTCTTTGATCGAGAGCAACTTTGCCGAAACACTGGCCAGCATATCTGAGAACCTGCAAAACGGAGGGAAACTTGACATCCGGCTCTTGGATTTGCCGTCAAAAAACACATTGACCAACTATTCGCGGCTTGATGGAGCCGCAGAAACGCCCCTCGATGCAATAGCCAAGGCCTATGAGGCACTTGAAAGCGTTTTCGGGAAGCAGGAGGCACTTGGCAGAACAAGTGTTCTCCAGGCCTTTTTGATGGATGTAGATCTTGAAAAACTCGCGGATTGGGAGCCTCAGTACCCAAACTTTTTATTTGAGAGTTGTCTCGTTTATCTCAAGAAAAACGGGCGTGAGAAAGCTGAGTTTCCTTGGCTGGATGATAGTGAGCCTACTTTTGATCAACAGATAGATTTTTTTGTTTTTTTAGTCCGGAAAGGGATACGGGAAGCCCGTGTTCGAATTGATTATTCGGGAGTTCCCGACTGGCAGCTGGTGGCGCTTGTTTGGGTATGGTCAGCTCAGGTTACTAAGGTGTTTAGTACCAATAGTGTAGACTTGGCCGCGGCACGGAAAATAATTGAGAGATCTCGTAGAACCAGTCTGGATCAGGTGCTGGAGGGCGATGCAGCTTCGCCCACTTTGAGATATGGTGGCATAGATTTATCTGCTGACTGGTGTCGGCAAAGAATTTTCGACCGGTTGACAGCGAAAATTGAAAGAACACTGAGCATCAAGGCGGATGCGGATTTGCTAGGCGTCATTGGCATTGTTCGAGATGATAGTTGGTGTCCAAGCGGGAACATGCTGTTTCAACAAGTGGATTCCCCAGACGGCCTTTTTAGTAACAACACTTCTTACCAAGACTGGATCGAACGCGGCCTTATTTCCCAGAATAGTGATTTCGAATCTGCAGGGCGTGCGGACTTTCCAGAGAAGCTTCTAACCGATTTCCGAGAGTCAAAAAATCCAGAGTTTCTTGCAATGTTCTTGCTATCGAGACCTGGAGAGTTACCTGAAGCGATTTTGGGCGAATTGACCACTGAAATTGAGAGTGTTCTGAGCGGTGCAAGGGGATTGCCATTATCTGACAATGAGAAAGTCCTGCTTCGATTGTACGGAAGGGTTACCGGAGAGTTAGATTCACAAGAGCGCTTCTGCTCAATGATTGCTGATTTGATATCGCTCCGGTTTGGTTATTCTGGGCCACCTGAGCTGCCTGACGACTGGGCGAAACTGGAAACGGAGAATTTGTTTGCTCAGCTGCTCGATGCAGTTTGTGCACATGCGCAGAGCGTTTCTTCAACTGCGCAGGATAAAATTACTAGGCTATGCGACCTGCTTCGCCATGTTCATGATCAGTGGCCAACGGGACACCGTTTGTTACATCAGCTAGCAATGAAATTGGTCGACCAAACTTTAGTAGATCAGGCCCAGCCTTTGTGGTGCCTTATTAGAGATTTAAGGGTCGAAACATAGTTCAAGAACCTGTGTGGCTCAGAGAACATTGTCCCTGTAGAAGGGGTGACGGAAAACCGCCCTGGCGGGTTGCAGGCGGGGGAAGGCCTTCCCCTCCTAAACAACTACCATTTCATCATGTAGTAGCGTTCCCAGGCATTGGCGATGTTTTCGAAGGTCCATTCCTGGAGGCGGCCATGGGTGGGGCAGGGCCGGGAAGCGCAGTCGGCGAGACCGGATTCCTGCTTGAAGCGATGGAGCCAGGTCATCGATTTTGGTTTACCGTTGGGCCAAGTTCAATCCGTCGGATGTGGTGGCTGTTGTGCGCTGCGGCGAAAAAGTTTTTTGTAGCCGATCCACATTGCATAAAGTTCATTCTGGTTTGAACCGATGAAAGCTAGACATGCTTTTGCTAGCATCATTCCATGTCGTCACGTTCGACCAAGATGCGATCGATTAGTCCCCAGTCTAGAGCTTCTTTCGGTGTCATAAACCGGTCCCGGTCCATTGCAGCTTCGAACTCCTCATATGTCCGATTGCAATGTTCGGCGTAGAGACGCGTCATGTGCTGCTTCGTTCTCAGGATTTCCTCGGCATGGATCGCCATGTCAGATGCCTGCCCTTGGAACCTACCTATGGTCGTGTCCATTCGGACCGAAGGCCGACACCGCGACTTACTGTGACTTTCCGGCTCACCTTCGAAGGTGGGGTACCCTGCACCCCTGCCAAGTGGCGAGCGTGGGGGTAGCAAGTGCAAGGGTGTGGTGCGGGCGCAGCCGCAGGCGAGCCACGGCTCCCTTGCGGGCGCGAGGGGTGAAACCCCTTAGTAGGCCATTTTCAATGGAAACCGCGCCTGTGCTTTGCTTGCACCGGCTTTTTGCCATTAATTTCATACGCTTAAATTCATTTACCTGCACTTGAAGCTTGCCGCCTGGTGCAGGTGAAACCCGATGTGCAGACTGATGTTTAGGCGGGTCTTGCACCTGTTCCTTTTATCTTGCCCTCTTAAATACATCGCTATTCCGTTGATTTTTCATGGATTTTCTTTCCTCTTCCTGGAAGGCTTCTTGGACTCTTTTCCCGCCCGGGAACGCTAGATTTCGTCAGTTTTGTTGGATTGGCTAGGTGATCAGGCGGTTAAATCTAACTGACCGGACACGCTATTTGTGAATGCATAAATGAAAGCGTCACGACAGCAACGTCGATTGTGTTGATCGGTAGTGTGAGAACCTCCCGTTTGGGTGAGAGGTTCTCGCACTACCTTTTCCGCAACCAAAAATCGAATGGATCGGGTCGGATTCGCTCCAGGAACTCCGAGTTCTACGTTTTCGGTTTCGGCTGTTTAATCAATTCACACGGATCAACACTCAGAGCATTTGCAAGCCTGCCCAGTACAGTGACACTAGCCGAAACACGAGCGCGCTCAATCGAACCCAGATACCGCATGCTGACGTCAGCTCGAGCCGCGAGTTCCTCTTGCGTCAAGTTTTGATCATGGCGCAATCGACGCATGTTGATCGCCATAACCTCATTGAGGTCCATGACGACATCAGGATCAAAGCTGGAACTATCGTTCTAGGAACGATAGTTCCTATTCGTTATAATGTGCGCAATTGAATGCGGGAAGCAGCTTGGGCACGATCCGGCTGCCTTCAGCAAAGTCTTTATTACGCTTGGTTTGAAGGCCGCCACGAACATGAAAATTCAGGAAACAGTTCCTTGGTCAGATCGCGTCACTGGTTATGACAAAGAACACTTTACGCTCTATATGAAGTTGCTTGTCGCTTCATCGGACGGAGCTAACGAATTGGAAATGGCTCGGGCAATCTTAGGGGTTGATCCTGCGGCGTCACCAGAGTTTGCGAAAAAAATCGTAGGAAGTCACTTGGCTCGCGCCAACTGGTTGTTGGTTGAAGGTTACAAGGAACTCTTTGCTGCCTAGTTGTATTGAAACGTTGAGCGGCTCTGATACCCCTATCTGGAATTCATTGGCGGCTCGTCAGTCAAGTTTAAGCCGAAAACCGAGATTGGTAAGTAGCTCCAGTCATTTGTTCCAACCGCGTCTCACGAACGGCCGCTTTGCGCCCACTTGCACGAACCCGCTGCGCGGGAAGGTACGCTTGGCGAGGCTTAGAAGAATCGTCTGAAGCTCTGGGCAGGTAGAGGCTGAGGTCCGAGCATGGAGTTCCTTTCAACAGGAGGAACTCGCCATGACCACCTTTCAGACCGATACCCCGATCACACCGCTGCGTCAGCGCATTCAGCAAGACATGGTGATGCGGGGCCTGGGCTCCCATACACAGAATGATTACGTTCGCCACGTCAGGAACTTCGCCGCGTTTCTCGGGCGCCCTCCCGACACAGCGACCGCCGAGGACATCCTGCAATACCAGTTGCACCAGCACGAGACCGGCGTAGGCCCGGCGACGATCAACAGCACGGTTTCGGCGCTGCGCTTTCTGTTTACGGTAACGCTGAACCGGCGGGATTTGTCGCGAACTCTGGTGATCACCCGCAACCCGCGCAAGCTGCCCGAGGTGTTGAGCGTGGAGGAAGCCGCACGTTTGCTCGAGGCGGCGCCTGGCATCAAATACAAGGCGGCACTCGGTGTCGCCTATGGCGCGGGCCTGCGTGTCTCCGAGGTCGCGCATCTGAAGGTCGACGATATCGACTCGACCCGCATGCTGATCCGCGTCGAACAGGGCAAGGGACGCAAGGACCGCAACGCCATGCTCTCACCGCAACTTCTGGAGCTCTTGCGTGTGTGGTGGCGCGAAGGCAGGCGGCGCGGCGTGATGCTGCCCTATGGCTGGCTGTTTCCGGGGCGCAGCTGCACCGATCCGATCTCGTCGCGGCAATTGCATCGTGCCGTTCAGGAAGCGGCCGAGGTCGCCGGTCTTCGCAAGCGTGTCAGCCCGCATACATTACGGCACAGCTTCGCAACCCACCTCCTGGAGGACGGTACCGATATCAGGGTCATCCAGGTTCTGCTCGGACACAGCAAGCTGGAGACGACGGCGCTCTACGCCAAGGTCTCGACCCGGACGATCCACGCGGTCGCAGGACCTCTCGACCGGCTGATGGCGCTGATGGAAGGCAAGACGCCGCCCGAGTGAACAAGTGCGCGCCTCGCTTGAGGTCGCCGATATTTTCCGCGCTGCCGGGCCAGCCTACCGGGCAACCCATGAGGGACACCTGAGCCTCGCCCAGCTCAAGGTGAAGTCGGCGGTCGAACAGTGCCGCGCCGCTGCATTGGTTGGACACGTCGAGGCCTGCGAGGACTGCGGGCACTGGCGCATCGCCTATAACAGCTGCCGCAACCGGCACTGCCCCAAGTGCCAGGGCGCCGCCGCGCGCACGTGGCTGGCCGAGCGGGAGGCCGACCTCCTGCCCGTCGGCTACTTCCATGTCGTCTTCACGCTGCCCGCCGAGGTCGCCGCCATTGCCTTCCAGAACAAGGCAGTGGTCTACGACCGGTTGTTCCGGGCGGCGTCTGAGACGATGCTGACGATCGCCGCCGACCCGAAGCATCTCGGAGCCCGCATCGGCATCACCGCGGTGCTGCATACCTGGGGGTCGGCGATAGTGCATCATCCACATGTGAACATGATCGTGCCGGGCGGCGGCATCTCGCTCGACGGAACGCGCTGGATATCGTCACACCCCGCATTCCTCCTGCCAGTGCGGGTGCTGGGCAAGCTGTTCCGTCGCCTGTTCCTGACCCGGCTGATAACACTCCACGATGCAGGACGGCTCGCCTTCTTCGGATCAATGAGCCAACTGGCGAATCGCAGGGCCTTTCTGCGTCATCTGAAGCCTGTCCGCAGCAAACGCTGGGTTGTCTACGCCAAGCCGCCCTTTGCCGGACCGCAAGCGGTGCTCGCCTATCTGGCCCGCTACACTCACAAGGTCGCCATCTCGAACCGCCGTCTCATCCGCTTCGACGAGAACGGGGTCTCCTTCCGCTACAAGGATTACCGCCGTGACAGCACCGACCGGCAGCAGGTCATGACGCTCACCGCGGACGAGTTCATCCGAAGCTTCCTGCTCCATGTCCTGCCGCGCGGCTTCCATCGCATTCGCCACTACGGACTTCTTGCCGGCACCTCTCGCAAGGCCAGTCTCGATCACGCTCGCGAGTTGCTGAGCGTCGCCTCGGAGCTCGAAAAGGATGCGCCAGAGCCTGCCGAGACGCGCCCGCCATGCCCTTGCTGCGGTGGCCACATGGTCATCATCGAGACCTTCGCCCGCTGGCAACAGCCCCGTGCACCGCCGCACTGCGCCGCGTCATACCGGGAGACTGCACCATGACCCGGCATGGACTATTCGATCATATGGTCGCCCTGCAACGGTGCCGGCCAAAGGGACGGCTTGCGCGCTTTGAAAAGAGGAAGGATCTCAGCCGCGAAAACCCGCCCAAGGTCACTGCGAAAAGAGTTGAGCCAACGCTACTATGCTGCTTGCCCGCCTGGCTCAATCTACCATTTGCTGCTGTTTGGATCTGTCCAAGACCTGCCGCGAAAAACAAAACCCCATAGCCTGGAGTGTGCCGACCGCGGGTTCCTGCATGGGAGGCTTTCGTACGCCTCACGGCACCCGAAACCCTTAGCCTTTTCGGACCTACAAGTGACTACGGTCAGGTCGCAAGAGCCGCCATTATTTGCGCCTTTATTGAATACCAAAGCAATGAGTTCTATCACAAAAACCAGACAAATTCACCCGGAGGACGTCTAGATCGTGTGTGGTCAGATCAACCTGCTCGCACGCGAAAAAATCAAGAGAAAGACCATGAACTAACAGTGCTTTCAGCAGGATAGATACGCAGCAGTGCCGAATTCCAAAGACGCCGAACGTTCTGGTGACCAGGAGGGATTAAGTCTCAGGTCAGGTCAGGTCAACACGGAGAGAATTTGTTCAGAACCTCTCAGGGGATGGAATGCGAAAAAGGCACTCTGGTTATCGTCGAGCTTTTTCGATTTCACCAGGCTAGTTACATAGCGAAGTAAAGGCGGCAAGATTCAATTGAGTCGAATTCCTTCTCAACCTCTTGGGATTTCGTTCGGGAAATAATCATCAAACAGTTGGCGCAAGGCGGTTGCAGCTTCGGCTTTGGCCCGCTCAACGGCGTACTCGATTGCGTGGCTGATAATGGTTAGGGCTACATCCTGCGCAATTTCGGTATTTTCCGCGACTGTCTCGTCGACAAATGCGCGGGCAAGTTCGTCCCCCACGTCTTTGCCTTCTTCCCAATAGCAGGTTGCCAGTACAATCCCCATTTCCCGCAGGCCGGGAAATCCGAGTTTGGCAATGTCGGGCGTATCGACAATTCGGGCGAGCACGCGAACGTCGGCTTGTGAGAGTTGGCAGAAGGACGGCGTGTCCAAATAGCAACTGCTGTGCGAGTCTATCGCCGCAGCCTGAATGGCGGCGCAGTCGCAGCCCTTTCCGCTGCCATCGCTGTGAGCAACATACGCTTGCGAGATACGGTCCTTCAGGCAGAGGAGCGTTTTGTCACGCCACGCGGAGCCGTTTGCGCTAAAGCTGCTCTCCGCGCCAAACCGAGTGCAGTATTTCGGCCCGAAAGTCCCGGAATAATTATGGGAAGTAGCCGCGCAGTTGCAATTGGCTTCGATACAGTCCGAGTAGACCGCGCAGGAACTCTTCTCATTGGATTGACAGGCCGATTGGGCCCAGGCCAATTGGCTTGGAAAAAGCATCATAACAAGTAATGCAAGCATAGATCTCATTTGAAAACCCCAGATGTGAACCCAAAAAATCAGTCTTAGTCGGTACCGAGACGGTTGACTGACCGCCGTTTCCCAAAATGGTAGAAACGGTTCGATCCGATCCGCGAGCGTCGCTTGCTAGTTTAAGAGAAAGTGCAAGAGTCTGTCGATGTGTATCAAAGATTGCAATGACGGTTGTTAAAACGTCGCCCTGTGTCACCGGAGTTTGACCGGAGCATGAACGATTGCCGAAAACTGTGCTGACCCAAATCCGGTGCCCGCAAAGACGGGAACTACGGCAGCCGAATGAATCCAGCAGTCCCAACATGAACTGACCCTAAGGAAACTGCCACAAATGCAAGTCATACGTGCTCAAGATTTTTTTTCTTGCAATTTTTATAAAGTACCTGAATCTTATTGCGACTTAAAGGTGGGCTGGAACTAATTTGAATAGTTCCTTTTCAAGATCAATGTAGGGTATTGGCATCGATGCTGGGCGGGTTTGAAGATTCTCTGAGTGTTTTTGCTGATTCCACATTTACTTTCTGGGCATCGATTGTATTTCTTTTGCTGGTTACCGCTCTGATGGTTTCCGCGCTCGCCAGGATCTTGGAGGGTCGTCGATCAATCGATGAACTCACCAAATCGGTGGCAGAAATTGCACAAATCCTGAAGAAGCGCGAAGGCGAATTCAGCGGTCCGACCGTCGATGACTTTAACCAAGTGCTGCAGAAGAGAAAACCGCCTGTGCATTACCTTGCACGGGTGGAAATCGCCAACGCGTTGACAGGTTATTCTGACCAGTTGGTGCTGCGGACAAAAGAAGGCCTGGTAAGTCACGCACGGTTGTCCGACGTGTTTTCAGGCGCTCTGCCGGCCCGCATCATCGACGCCCCAGGTGCAACAGCCATGTCACGGCGGTTTGTTCAGCTTGGTCTGACCGCATCCGTCTTTTTCATCACCTTGGCGCTGATCTCCATTTCTCAGGACTTGTCGGGATCTCAGGAACGACTGATTGCCTCGATCTCCGGGAAGTTTTCCTTCACCTTTGTCGGCTTAGCGGGCAGCATCATCTTGCAGGTAATGATCGCATGGCACTTGAAAAGGGCAACGCGGGGATTCGTCGAGTTCGAGGATGCACTCAGAGTAGAGGTCAATGTTCGTTCGATCGGCGTCAGCGCCGAGGTGTATACGCTTGTTGAGGAGCAACGCCAGACCAACACTGCGCTTACTGGTCTGTTCGGGTCCTTGGAAACCACCACCAAAACATTGGAGGCGACGGTTGGTGAATACAACGCGGCGACACGGACCCTCAAAGACGCCTTAGCCGACGCGAAGCAGGTGATTGAAAGCGCCGGCGAGACGGCGGATCACACCCTGAAAACCGCATCTCAGGAAGCGGAAAAGGTTGTGAAACACTCCGCGGAACAGGCCGAAACCGCAATCAAGGAAGCCAGGCATGCTCTGGAAAGCGCCCTTCAAGCCGTCAGAGACGCCCCAGCGGAAGTCTTGCAGACAGCAGCGGAATCCGCGATCAAGTTCGCCCAGCAGTTTGGAAAAACAATCTCCGAGTCTGGAGATCAGTTCAAATGGGCGGTCGACGGCGCATCAAGTGATTTCAAGGATAAGGTGGATGCAACCGGAAACAACTTCCACGTCTTGATCGCCGGCAAACATCAGTTTGAAGGCGGCGACCTGCCAACGCCGACAGCCGAAACCTTTCGTCAGCAGGTCCTTGACTCTGGCGAAACCTTTGAAACGCGAGTCATGGACGCGGCCCGGCAACTGGAAGCCACCGGGACTAATATCCGAGAGGATTGGAACCGGTACTTGGGTGTCGATGACGCGGCAGCGCCGATCGGTAAGGAGATTGCCGAGAAATTTGAAAGGGTTGTCACCACAACTACCAACGCGGCACAGGGCATTGTCGATCTGAATAAGGTCTACCAGAACAGTGAAGGAAGTCTGACGCTGCTAAACGCCAAAATCGGCGCACTCGATTACCAATTGGATGAGTTGAAGAAGCTAAGACGCGAACTTTCCGGTGCATTGGAGCCCGGGAACGACATCCCCCCCACCGATGAGATCACTTAAACCATGGAAGTCGTTCTTGCCCGAACTTGCAACAGCAATTGCTCGACTGAGCAAGCGAGCTGCCTTGCAAGCCGGCTTGCAGCACTGATTAACACTGGCGAATACTTTAAATCTCAAATCATGACTGCGCTGAGCGGATACAGCTACGCACTTGGCGTGGTTCAGTTTGACGAGGCGCGCAACGGCTGGATCCTCTCCGATCAACCTGCATCGCACCCGGTGCTGACGGTTATCGCCGCCGATAATGCCCCGCGGGACGCTGAAGCTGAAGCGGCATTTATGTCTCAACTGGCCTGCTTGCCGTGGACCCCGGACATTGTCCTGGCCCGCCTGCATGGTGGTGAAAAGAACTTCGCGAAAATCGAATCCTTGGTGTTGCATCACTATGCCGGTGCCAATCTTCGCTGGGTCAGCCTGGACGAAACATCCAAGGACACCCAGAGCCCGCTCTGGTGGTCTATGCAGGCCACCGGGAACCGCATTAACGTTCTGTCAACTGGCGGAGTCATGTCAAGGAAGCTGCGGACTTTGCAGCAGAGTCTCCAGACCGGTGGCTTTGAGGTCGATTTAGTTGAACTGTCCCAAGAGACCGATCCTGCAGGTCCTGAGGCACCCCTCATTCTCGACATTAGCGCCGATTGGGCTTTACCGCCGAAACGGCGGTTATCGAAAGCAGCGAGCAAAAAAAACGATGAGGCGTTTGAAGCCTGGCAAAACACCCGGATTTTTGCTCTTTCCGAATTGGAAGCTGCGGTAAAGGGCCAGATCGTTGTTTTGCTGCCAGAGCCGGAGACGGAAATCAAGTCTATTGTCGACGGAGTGTTGCCCGAACAATACGCGGATCTGAACCTGACGCGGCTGCCGCATGAGGCGTTCGTGCCGCTCGGATATCAGGTGAACAAGCTTGGCGATAAAACGCGTGCGAATCTTGCAACGGTGTTGGCTGGCGACAGGGACGAACTGGAAGAACGGCTTGCGCAGCGCGAAGCTGAAGGACGTGCCTTCGAGGGCGCCTTGACTGTTGCCGAGCACAGAAAGGCGGAAGACACCGCCAAGGAGGCTGGCGATCTCCAACAGCAAATCGATGAGCGCATCGATCACGCCCGTATTCGGATTGGCCAGATGGTCGAGCACATCTTTGCCGATCTAAAATCCAGACTGGCCGCCGGAAACTACAGTGGCGTCGGTGGAAAAAAAAAGGGGCAAGGTAGCCGCGATTGGGGGCGCTGGGGCGACGACGCTGTGCGAGAAGATTGGGTCGAGTGGGAAGATGATAGCAAACGCAATTTTCTTCAAAGCCGCTTGGATGCGTTGAAGACCGTTCGACCTTCGGAAACGGTTACGGAATTCATAGCAGACGCCCTTGCCGAACGGTGCTATCAGACGGCACATACCGCGGGCCTTATATACGAGCTTTACTTCGCGACCATCTTGAGCGGAGAGATCGCCAATCTCGAAATCGCGGTCGCAGCGAACGGATCGTTGCCAAGGTCATTGCGTAGAACAAGTACCGTTCCCGCAGACAGGGCCGCCGCCGCCATGTCGGCGGCCAAGATCAAGGCTTCGGTCGCAAAGCCTCCGGAGATTGAAAAAGTGCCGGCGACGAAAAACTTTAAACTTCGGTCGAAAAGCTATCGGACTCTGGTGCGCCAAGGCCTTAAAATCGGTGGCGTCTTCGTATTAGGAGCATCGATCTTAGGTCTGAGCAAGGAGAATTTGCTTAAGGGAGTACCTGCCAACGGCTTTTTAAGCAACCTCCTGAGTTTCACACCGTCGATCTCGGCCTGTAGTACCGATGTCGGGCAGGCGTGTTTTATGTCGCTGGCCTTGGCAGGCGGCTTCTGGTTAGGTCTTCTGGTCGTGGCGGCGCTCCCTGTTTGGTTGGGGCTCTTGACGGTCCGCGACATGCAGGGCGAAAAGCTCGATAAGTTGCGCGATGATACCCACCGTGTCTATGAGGCTGCTGCCACGACGTTGATCGGTCCGGCGAAGCAGGAGTTTCTTCAAGCAGTAGAACGGGATTTGGAGATACTACGGGCGCAGCTCAAGGCTATTGCGACCGGGCTTAAAGCAGACAAATCGCGCAACGATGCTCGCGGAACTGGACGGTTGAAAGACGCGTTGTCGGCGTCGAAGACCGCAATCAATGATTTGTTGGCGGAAATCAAGGAAAATGAAGCGGTGGTGAAATCCAGCCGGTCCGATGCCAAAAAATCGCTGAGAAGCAAAATCCGTCTTGCAGGATTGGAGCTGACATGAGCAGCACGCACCTTCTCGTTTTTGAGTATGATGCCGAGTTCAGTACCGTTAAGGCGAACCTCATCGCGGACAAAACTGTCTGCGCGGATAGCCGCACGCGCAGGACAAGGTCATTCGATCCGCTGCCGGTTATTGGCGCCCGCAGAAAATCCAACGACACAGCAGTCAGATCGTCCTGGTTGGTTGGAAAAGAGGCAGAGGGTCTCTCGGTCGTGCAGTGGGATGTGACGCAGCATCAAGAGATCAAAAAACAACTGATCGATAGAGATCTGCTAATGACCGGTCTTGTTCTGGAGATCCTTAAGACGGCGGCCGCGGACCTGTTCCGTCTGGATAGCATAGATGTCCTGGCCATTGGTCAGCATTTTCATGCACAAGTTGATGGCTCCGGTAAATACCCTTGGCCAGGTGCGATTGCCCCCTGGTTTGGATATGCTCTGCGCCGCATGCGTGTAAAAGGCCGGGCCGCTGCAACCCCCAAACTTTCCGATTGGGCGAGGCGTGAAATCCTGGAGAGGGGAAACTGGAAAGACCTTGGACAGCGTGACCAGGTCCCGACGGCTGACGACGGCGATGCCCCGGCGCTTGATCTCGAACGCGACGACAATCTCTTTCTAGCGTCGTGGTTTCGAATTAATGAAACGCCTGTGCCCTACCCTGTCGTTACAGAGGCTTTTGGGAAAAAAACTCCGATCGTTTCAAAATCAGAAGTGCCTCCGTTAAGGGCACAGGTAGCGCTCAGTATCGACAAGACTCCGCAGGACTACTGCATCAATATCTTATCGCAAAGAGTCTCCGAAGGCGATGACCTCGTTAAGTCTGGTTTTGTGTTAGTCGACCTCCCCGTCCTTACCATCATGATCAAACCGCGTGCCGGTCGATTGGGCGAAAGGGGGGCGGAAGTAACCGCCGAGTTGTCAAAATCTTCGCTCGCGTCGGCAAATCCGCGTGGGGGATTGACCCAAACCCTGGATATCGACCGGTTTGGAAGAGTTTACCTGACATACAGGGATGACGAAGGCAGAGCGATACCGCTTATACTGACCAAGTGCGCGGCTCAAAAGAGCGTGAGCCGGCTCTACGTCGCCAATCTTTTTTTTCCAGGTTACGACGAGACCGCACCTCAAACGATTGCCGCAACATCGTTCAATGGAGGCCCTTGTGAGACCGCGGCCGATGACATCACGCCTTATGGCCGGGAAGTCGAGCCGCTTCTGATCGATACTGCTGCTTTCGAACGCCTCTTAAATAATTTGTTGCTGCCCCAAAACGAGGAGCGGCTGAAGGGCATTTTGCATGACTGCACTAGCACGCGGGCGCTATACGACAACTCCAATGATCTGCAGAAGAGAGCCAAGACCGTCCGCCGCAGACTGATTGAAACATGCATCGAAAGTCTTCCGGAGGACATGCATGACTTCGAGGGAATTCTAAGTTTTTATGGTTTTAACAGCCAAGGGCAAAAAGAGGTGACGGATGGAGGACGACCTCGAAACGGTATTGGAACAGATTGAGGGCTACCTGCAGGATGCGCAAGGCTTGGTCAACGCGGCCGAGAACGCGGTCTGCACGCTGGAAGAAGTAGTAACCAATCAGTTGCAGCAATCAGCGGGTACCTTATCCGCGGTGCTAGCAGCCGTGGCCACCATCCAACTAGTGACAAACGAAGAGGCCCTTGAGCATGAATTCGGGCAAATCGCGGAAGCTCTCTTTTTGCCTGTCGAAGAACACATCGATAAGGCGATCGAAGTCCTGGAAACAAGTTTTGATCCCCTCGAGCCCATTGACACCCCGGAATCGGAGGTAGAGGAAAAGTTCGACGCGTTGGCCGAGCTCGTCAACGATGCGACCGACGATATTCTGGAAGCAAACGACCTCTTTAACGGCGCCATCACGGCTAGCAGTGACACGTTTACCGCCGAATTGGAACAATGGCGTGAACAGATTGCGACGGCACAGGAAGGCCTTGAAGAGACGGTTGATGCGTTTCTGATCGAGCGGGGCGATGAGCTCTCTCGTCTGGATCAAGAGTTGTCGGACCAGCTCACCGGCAAGCTTGGAGCAGACATGAGTAATGCCACACAAACGATCGACGCATGGTTCACGAAAGCAGAAAAAGCAATGGACACAGCAGAATCCGTTCTGAACAAAGGCGTTGGCAAAGTCAATGACGTCCTTGAGCCCGTTGCCGACCTCCAGGAGAAGATCAAAGCCCTGAGACCCATCATGGAATTGATGGCATGACCGACCTGAGAGCTTTGAAAGCGTCCCTTGAAGAGGTCAAGGCCTCGGCAGGTGAATTGCGCCAGACCATTGAAGTTTTTGGCACGGAAACAGCCAGCATAGCCGAAAATGTGGCGGACGAGGCCGGTGCCATTGAGCTTCCCGAATTCAGTCTCGACCTCGACGAGTTGGATGGTCTCACCGGTCTGATCACAGAACTGGGTCGACTGACCGGATTGCCGGAAGTCTTTAGAGAAGAACGCGACAGCCTTGCGCAGCAGGTAGCCGAGTTGGAAATCGCGGCTGCGAGCTTCTCCGAAGTCACCGATGCGCTTTCGGAAACAGTGGAGACCCAAACTGAGAGCTGGGTTGAAGTTGTCACCGACACCGAAGACCACCTGTCAGAAGTCGAAAGCGCCATTTCTGACGCGGGCGCCGAATTGGGGGATGGTTTTGAAGAATTGTTAGAAACACGGGTCAAACAGGCGGCGCATGAACTGCTTGAGTCCCTCGTGAACGTTATCGACGACCTGATGGAAACCGCTCTGGACGCCGGTGAGAGCGGCGCCAACGCGGTGGGCGAGAAGGTCTCTGACGTCCAAGAGGAGTTCAAAGAACTTTGTGAAGGTTTGATACGGGACCAGATCGAAGAAGCGGCCCGGAAAATCGTCTCCGAGGTTCTTGAAGATGTCGTCATGGATTTGGGGTTGGACCAGGCAGTGTCTCAGGTTTGTCTTCAACTAAACACCACGCTAGCGACGATGGCGCCGAATGTCGGTCCGGCTATAAAGGCGGTTAGCACGGTGAAAAAACTGCTCGCAGGGGGGCTTTAGATGGTCACACAGGAGCGTATCGACAATCTTACAAGCATAGTACTTTTAATCGACGGAACTCTGTCAGACCTAACAGAAGGAATTGAAAGTACATCGCGCCTTGCCCGGTCGGCTGAAGCCGCCGCGTTGACAGCGCTTACTCAGTTCCAAGGCAACCTTGATCTTGTTGGGGACGTCTTGGACGGCATGAATAATAGGGTTAGTAATCACCTCACTGCGCTTGACGCCGGATTTGGCGAAGCTGCTGAAGAGCTCTCCTCATTCTCCGCCGCCGCTCGTGAAGCCTTGCCGACCGGTGAAATCAGCGGCGAATTGCAGGCTCTCATTGGAAAAACGGAAACGTGCCGGGATGAAATACTGGAGCGGCTCGACACCGTGAACGAAGAACTCCAGCAAGCGCGCGAAGTGTATTCCGAGGCGCTGGATGAGGCAAACGAACAAATCGGCACGTTGCTGGAGACAACGCAAGCCACGTTCGCCGAGACGATCCAGTCTCTCGACGAAACGTTGTCCGAAGAGTTTTTGGAACCAATGCAATCGGCCGTTTCCGACTTCGTATCGGCAACCAGCGACGCCATCGCCAAGCAAATCGAGCAGTTGCTCTCAGAGTATTTTGAGCGGCTTGCAAGCGATGTCGCCTTAGCCTTGCAAGCCGCGATCAACACTTTGAAGGACTATCTGGAGGATTTGGTTGAACAGTTGGTGACCCAGATCACGGACGATAGCGCCCAGAGTGGTCAAGTTCGCAGCACCCTGGAAAACGCAATCAACAGTCTGGAACCCGTAACGGATATGCTTGAAGAAGTGTTCACCGCTTTCAAAAGCCTCGCCAGGAGCGTGGGGGTGAGTTTATGAAAACAACACAGGAGCTTGAGGGTCGTTTTGAAGCTGCCGAGGCCCAAGCAAAGGACGTTGTTGCCAGGCTGAAGGCGCTGAACGGGCGCTCGGTGGACGCCCGGGGTCGCATCAAAAAAAGAGCTGACGCCATTGTGGTAATCCTCGCCCGGCTGGAAGAGGTAGGTGCCGCAACCTTGGAAAACCTCGACGCTGATAGGATCGTGGACGCGCTTGAAACAGCGTTTGCAAAGCGTGCCGGCGCGGTGACTGGCAAACTGGGAGACCTTGCCGAGCTGGCGCGCGACTTGCCGGAGCGGGTCGGCCAGATTGCACCGCCAGAGAACCGAGCCAGCCTTGAAGAAAAAATCGATGACTTAACGGAAAGGGCTCGAAATGGCGCTGAAAGCGTTGCGGACACGGTTGCCTCCCGGCTCGTGACCGACGGCGTGGAGGTGACCGCCGGCAACCTGACAGACACGGTCGAACAGGTCTCAGACGCCTTCAATTCGGCGCGGGAGGAGACAACGGAAGCTTACGACACGTTGGGGGTGGCCGCTTCTGAACTCGGCGAACAATGCGTCGATGATTTTGAGGCACGCACTGCGTCGCTTGCACAGGCTTGGGAAAACCGCGCGGACAGTGTTCTTGAGACGCTGGAGAACCATTCCGCCAATTATGCTAACCGCGCCGAGCAACTTGCCGACCGGTTTCGTAGCCTGCAAACCACCATCCTTGCGCTGTTCGCTGAGCTGTCCGACCGCAGGGTGGAGTTGAGCGATCTGCTTGAAGACAATACTGGCGCCTCTGGCGAGATACTTGAAATCGTCGAATCCGCCACAGATGCACTCAAATCGGTTGGTTGATAAGGGCAATCTATGCGTTTGGTAGAACCTAAAGAAGAAGGCGGCATGGAGGACCCAGCAACTCTTGGGTTCGTAGACATCCAGTTCGGGCTTGTCGCGATCCTACTCTTGGCAGTTGCTGCGTCTCTAGGGAGCCTCCAGAGTATAACCAGTCAATTGCGGACCGCCGGCCTGGGGTCTGATTATCTTCTGTACGAGCTGCGATGTGGGCCGGACAAGGAAGACTGCGTTGACACTTTTCCAGGGCATAAGGGAGCTTTCTCAAGCGAAATACACATAACCGTTCCAGATGGAGAGTCAGTCGCTGTCCTCACGTACAAAGCTTCGAATGAGTTTTCAAAAAGACCCGAAATTAGACGTACCGACCGATACGGGGGACTTTTTTCTGCGGGAAAAATCGAACTTCCAACGCTTGAAGATGGCAGTATCGCGGCGATCGAGCAAATACGCCAACGGATGACAGACGTTCTTCCCTGTTTTGCACCGCTTGACATAAGTGTCCGGATGGATGCGGACGCTATTCAGGAGATGATTGATACGTGCAAAAGCGCTGTATTTGTGCGCGGTCGAGGATTCTTCGAGAGCCAAAGCGCACAGAACGCCAGTGACCGCGACTACGTATCTGGGCGCGCATTTGCCGGGCTGGACAAGATTTTCATCGAGGGTCATGCGGACGGTCAGAAACCTACGAATAGAAAAATGACACCTGCTGACGAGCAAATGAATGCGAGGCTCGCTCAAGACCGTGCTCAGATGGTGTTGCTAGCGCTTTTGGATCCAAATCCTGTTGGAGTAAATGACTTGGCACGCGATAAACTCGCCGTTCAGCTGGATAGCATCGCCGATAAACTGAAAGCCGGTCGATCTTTTTTGAGCCCTTTGACCGATTTAGTGCCGTTGCGTGAACGGCTCGCGCATGAGTGCCGTGTGTATAGAAGTGGCAATGACGACTTTCCCGAAGCAGCAGAAGCTGAAACTGGGGATACCCCCCATTGGTGCACCGCAATACTCGGCCTGGAGACCGCAAATGCCGATGGCAACCGCCGTTTTCTGCCGCGGATTTTTGCCCTCAGCGACTTTGGCCGTTTCAGCCTTCGCTATGGCGAGAAACTTACGTCTTCTGCGGGGGATCCCCGGGATCGTCGCGTGGAATTCCGGGCGATGCCGGCTTTCGTTCCGAATAAAATTCTCGAACACGCCGGAAACGGACAGAAAGGCCTCTTTCACCTGTTCACTGCGGCAGCAGTCATGGCCCTACATGAATGTGACAAGACCCGAGGAACAAACGACCATTGTATTAAGCAATTGAACCAATTGGTTTTTGCACAAGGGCAGTAGCGTGATCGAACGATGCAGCGCGTGCAAAAAATCGTCAAAACGCGCATAGGAGGTATTGATGAGATCCTTTTTGAACAGTCTGACCTGCACCCTGATTGTATTACTCTTGGCTCTGTCAGACAGTGCCCTTGCCGTCGGGAAGAAGGGCCCGGAAACGGTCGCCATCGGCGGCGTGAGCCCCGGCAACTATCTTTTTAAGGATATTCGCAATTCCCCGATGACCGCCGATATCGGCGACGGGGTCATGGTCTATGCTGTTACCTTGCTTGCCCGCTGGTCAGGACCGAACGAGAAAAAACCAGGCCATGCGTATATAATCTTGTCCGAGTGGCGCCAGCAAGGCAATGCGGTGTTCTGGCAGCACCCGCTCTTGTTCGGAATGAACCCTGAGGACGCGAAGAAAATCGCCATCGATGCAGCTTTACTGAGATATAAGCTGGTTCTGAAGGACCGTGGCGCGGAAGCTGTGCTTGAAGATGAGAAACCGGCTGTTGCGATCCAGCTTTGGGTGGATCCAGCGCAATATGACGCAGTCCTCCGGAAGGTGGAGAAATGGCGCGGCAAGACATATACGTTAACCTGGTCTGACTGCCTGTCATTCGTTCGTGAAGTCGCCGCCGAGTTGAACCTCAACGTTCCCACCCGCGGCGTGGACTACCCGGTCACCAATCTTAAGAAAATCCTCGACGCCAACTAAGAAACAAAAGCGTTTTTTGGGAGTTGAAACCGCTTGCCAAAAAATTACTTCGAATTTTGATTTGTGCGACAAACTATAGCCCAGGTCGTTCTTGTGAGTACACTATTCGAGACTCCAGCACTCGTTGGAAGATCCTCTCCGCAAAGTTAGTAGTATCGTTTCGCTTTGTCGAACCAAGACAAGAGAGGTGCGTTGACAATAATTGCCCTTACATCGGCGCTCCAAACTTCGGCCCCGGTGCAATCAATCGAAGGACTTCATGCCAAATTGGAATAGGAATGAGTGTCAAGTGACGAGGAATCGGATATGGAATTCGATCGTGCCTGCATGAATTTCAATAAATTTGCTGGGTTCAGACGCCAAACTAGTTGCCATGAAGGTCTGCTTTAACCAACAAAGCGCTTAAAGCTGCCGATCCGTTTCCGGCCCCAAAAAGGTCGTTGCGTTGCTTCACCACTCATTTCTTCGGTGCAACTAACCTAGTCATCACGTCGAAAGCCCAACTGCAGCAACAAATAACTGAGTTCCCTTGTTGGACGCCACTTGGACGCCACTCGTTGGGTGTGAAATTCATCCACAGGCTAAGATATTGAAAAAGCTGGTGACCCCGACAGGATTCGAACCTGTGACCCTCAGATTAGGAATCTGATGCTCTATCCTGCTGAGCTACGGGGCCTGATCGGGGTCGATTAACATGATTTGCGCGACTTTGCGAGCCCCATTGAATGATAGGCAATCCGGAATGACACGGTGTTGCACGATTGCTGCTCCGCCCTGGAGTTGAATGGAGGAGTGCACCGTTTCAGGGCTTTGTCTTGGACTTGCCTTATTCGCTGCTTAGCAACTGGATCAGTGCGAACCGCTCGCAGGTTGATGAGCCAGACCGATATCTGCCGACCGACTGGCGGGAGCGACCGGCTTTGCCGGAAGATTGTGGCGGCCAGGCGTCGTTCGGACGTGAGGGGAATTGGTGACCGGTACATGCAGTTTACATTTTTTTCGGGAAGGTGCCGGCAACGGCGCTGTCATTTTCCGAAGCTGCGCGGTCATATCTTGCCTGTTCAGTCTGTTCCTTGGTGTCGCAATGCCAGCAAAGGCTGACGGTGAATCCCTTCCCGTGTCCGGGGCGTTTGGTATTGATGATGGCGTCTCATCCTGTGTCGACGATCAGGCAAATCATGCCGAGATCGTCTCATGGGACAAGGAAGGTGTTTTTCAGGACGGGGAGGGGCGCAGCTTCATCGCCACCGATCTCCAGGTGCTCACGACCGGAGCCGAGCGCGCACCATCGGCAATCCGGCTCTCGGCCAAGAGCGGTACCCGTCTTACGGCGGTTCCAATCGACGAGCCGAACCGATGGGGCCTGATACCCTCATGGATCGTCATGCAAAATGGTGAAGATGCTGATCTTCTGCAGGTGCAGATACTCAGGGACGGTGGAGCGATCTTTGCACCCGACAGAGCATCGCCCTCTTGTGCTGACCTGCTGCGAAGCGCGGAAGAGTTCGCCAGGAAGTCCCACGCGGGGATTTGGCAAGGCCAGGCTGGCGCCGGGGTTTTCCAGACATCGGCGCCGAAATCCTTCGACGGCAGGGCGGGACAGTATGTGATCGCGCGGGGCCGCATAGTTTCGCTTGGAAAAACCCGCAGCACCCGCTATCTCAATTTCGGAAGACACTGGAAGTCCGATTTGACGGTAACGCTCAAATCCTCCGATGAAGACAGGTTCAACGAAGCTCTCGCCCTGACCGGATGGCAGATCGAGGATCTGGCCGGTCATGTCGTTGAAGTAAGAGGTGTCTTGCAGGAAAAAGACGGACCGTATATTGCGCTCCGGCATCCCGAGCAACTGGTGGTTCTCGAACGCAGAAGGGCAAAACGTGGCGGTCGATACAGCAACTGATTTCCGTCGCAAGCACCGCTTCGGCGCACTAGCTGCGGACCTTCGCGTCACCGCAGGCAACTGGCTGCGCGCTGTTTTCGTCGCCGGTTTGTCGCTGACCCTGGCGTCCTGCCAGCTTCTGGGTGATGGAACCAGCGTTGGCACTGTGACGCCGGGCACCTTGCGCCCGGGCCTGACCAACGATATCGGCGCGCGTGAACATCCTCGCGTCGTTGCCACCTATGGCGGGGTCTACAAGGATCCCGGCGCGGAACGGGCTGTCGCAAGTGTCGTCGGCCGCCTGGTGGCCGCCTCGGACGATCCGTCCCAGAGCTACAAGATCACGATCCTGAATTCTCCGGCAATCAATGCCTTCGCGCTGCCGGGAGGGTATCTTTATGTCACTCGCGGTCTGCTGGCGCTCGCGAACGACACCTCGGAAGTGGCCGCTGTTCTCGCGCATGAAATGGCGCATGTTACCGCCAACCACGCGATCAAGCGCCAGCAGCGGGCAGAAGCAAAGCAGCTTGCCAACAAGGTCCTGACGGATGTTGTTCAGGATTCCGAAGAGGCCCGGAAAGCGATCGTCTCGTCGCAATTGTCGTTCGCCAGGTTCAGCCAGGTTCAGGAACTGGAGGCGGATGCGATCGGCGTGAAGACGCTGGCCAAAGCAGGTTTCGATCCCTATGCAGCTGCTCGTTTTCTGCGTTCCATGGCCGCCTATGCGCGTTATCAGTCCGCAGATTCGTCATCGTCCGGTGCGCCCGATTTTCTGTCGTCCCATCCATCGACCCCGGAGCGCCTGCAGATCGCAGTCCGGTCCGCCCGACAGATCGGAGCGCCAGGTATCGGCGAACGTGATCGGGACCGATACCTCACCCAGATCAACGGCATGCTGTATGGCGACGATCCGCTTGAAGGTTTCGTGCGAGGGCGATCCTTCCTGCACAAGGCACTTGGAATCGGATTTACCGTACCAAAGGGCTATATTCTGGAAAACTCCACAGAGGCCGTGCTGGCAAGCAACGGCGACGGCACGGCGATCCGTTTCGACGGTGCCGATGTCAGCGGATACTCAAGCCTGGCGGACTACATGAATTCAGGCTGGATCAACGGGTTGCTTCCTGAAAGTGTCCGCGAGACGACCATCAACGGCCTTCCGGCTGTCACCGGCGCTGCAATCACCCAGGGCTGGTCCTTCCGAATTTCCGTCGTGCGCATTGGCCGGACGGGATACCGGTTCATTTTTGCGAGCAGGTCGCCAAACCAGGGCTTCGATGATGATTTTCGTGAAACAGTCGACAGTTTCCGGCAGCTGACGCCGACCGAACGGGCGCGCCTTCAGTCGCTGCGTATCAAGGTGGTCAAGACAAAGGCAGGCGACACGCCGCGCAAGCTGGCGATCGGAATGAGCGGTGTGGAACCGTCGCGAAGGCTGGAATTCTTCTCGATCCTGAACGACCTCAATCGAAACAAGGTCATTCCAGCAGGAACCGCGGTCAAGCTTGTGGTGGACTAGATGTCGTTCCCGGCTTGTCGGATGGAAGGCTGGCTACCGGTTCAGCCTGGTAATTGGCGTCGACATGAACCCAGGTGCTTGGTGTTTTCGCCGTTACCCGCGCAAACTCCCGATTGAAGTTGGATTTCGTGTTGAACCCGCTATCCAGCATTGCGGTCGTGACAGATGCGCCCTCCCGAAGAAGGCTGCAGGCGTGCAGGATCCGGTACTTGTTGATATAGCGCGATACATTCTCACCTGTCGTCTTGTTTATCGCCGTTGAAAGCTCTTTTGCGGGAACGTGGAGGCGCTGTGCGAGCATTGCCAGGGTCAGGCCCGGATCAAGGTAGAATTTTCTGACAACAAGCAGCTCATCGAGGCGCCTGACGAGGTCGATTTCCAATTCTGTGACCGGTTTCGCCGGTGCCTGCCCGAATTCATCCTCGCTCGATTTGTCCAAACAGGCAGGCGGCGTCCGCAGGTCCGGAGAAACGCTCAGCAATCCGATTGCCAGAAGCGAAGCAACCGAACCGGCGCTGATGATTTTTGGGGCCCAACCCGGACTGCCGGTTTGAAATGCATAGCCGATGACAAGATCCGTCATGGCGGAAACCAGCAGCGCAATCGAAATAGCCATCCAGATCCGCTGGGGTACTGCGCCGGATTCAAGTTTGACCAGCGGTAGTGCATCTTTATGGGCGTGCAGGCTGAGGAGAAGCGCCAAACCATAGCTCAGGAAGATCGCGGCAAGGACAATATCGAGGGTCACGGGTGCAAACAGCACGCAAAAGAAGACGAAAGCCGGACCGAACAGGTGTATCCAGTCGCGCGCCGGTGTGACCTGCCGAACAGAGGCGGACATGTAGGCGACAAAGGCCAATGGAGGGATTGTCGAAGCCAGGATTGGCTGCAGTTGGAAGGCGAAGTGCAGACCGTAATACTGGCCGGCAGCGACAACGAAGTTTTGCAGGGCGCACAACAGCAAGAGCGTGGAAAACAGCACAGGCCGGTTTCCTGCAAGAATTGCCTGGACGAACAGAAAGCCAAGCACGAGGGCAACGATCAACGGCAGGGGCAGAACAATCATCTTCGTCTCGGTTAATGCAATGACGAGACAACGCGATAGGACAAAAACAGGTTCGAGGCGACCTAAATCCGGTTTTAGGACGCCAGATCGAGAGGCGGGTGCCAGAAAAAGACCATCCAATCAGCCAAGCGCAGATCAAGAAAGGATGTTCGATCATGAAGCGTTTTCTCTTTGCCCTGTCTCTTTTGTCAGCAAGCGTTGCCAATGCCGATGAACAGGAGTTGGCCGGCTTTGACCGTTTCCCGGTATCCGCGACACACAGGCCGTCGCTGATGCAGGGATCGATCTGGTATCCCGCCGGAACCAGAACCTATGCCGGTTTTATCGGCAAGAACCCGCTCTTCAAGGGTACCAAGGCAATGGTGGGAGCCGGTATGAAGAAAGGCCGCTATCCCGTTTTGTTGTTTTCCCATGGGTCCGGCGGCAACATGGATACCCTGTCCTGGATGTCGTCAGCGCTGGCCAAACGAGGCATCATCGTTGTTGGTGTCAATCATCCAGGATCAACTTCCGGAGATTCGTCACCACGCCGGTCCCTGCAACCTGCGGAGAGGGCAGCCGACCTCAGTGCTGCTCTCGATCACCTGCTGTCCGATCCATTTTTTTCGCAGTTCATCGACGAGGAACGCATTGTTGCTGCAGGCTTCTCGCTCGGGGGTGCGAGCGCCCTCACACTGGCCGGAGTTACTTTTGATGCGAAGGCCTATGCGGAATATTGCAGTCGCTTCGAAGGAACCGCTCAGGATTGCCTGTTTTTCGCCAAGGGAGATGTGGACCTGGTCAGCATGGCGGACGGTCTGGAAGAAAGCGGTCTGGATACGCGTATCGCAGGCGTGATTGCTATTGACCCCGGTTTCACATACGCGGTCGACGACGACAGCCTGTTGGAGACTTCAATCCCCATACAAGTGATAAGTCTGGGCAGGGAAAACCTGTGGCCGGCGACGGATGTCGGCGTGAATGGCAGCAATCTTGTCGGGAAACTGAAAAACGCGAACCATGTCACGCTGTCTCCGGCGCATCATTTCACGTTTCTGGCCGAATGCACGGATCGGGGCGCCAAGTTGCTGAAAGACGAGCAAGACGACCCGATCTGCGATGATCCCGCCGGCACCGACAGGGCAGCCATTCACGGGAGGATCTCCGATACGATGAGCGCATTCGTGTTACAGCTCAAATAAATTCCTGCGCCGCGGAGGGCTGAAAACAGCCGGTTATGTGCTGTAGACCGCCTTGTCGGGTTGTTCGGCAAGGAGAGCCGATTTCAGTTTCTCCATGGCGCGGCTTTCGATCTGGCGCACCCGCTCCTTGGAAATTCCAAGCTTTGCACCAAGCGACTCGAGTGTTGCACCGTCTTCGGAAAGGCGGCGCTCCCTCACAATCCTGAGTTCGCGCTCACTCAACACCCTGAGCGCCGAGCAAAGCCACTTGTGACGCCGCTCGGAGTCGATGTTGCCGGTGACGATTTCGTCCGGCAGGGGCGCATCGGACACCAGGAAATCCTGCCGGTCGGCACTTGAGCCTTCGCTGTCGGCGACCGGTGCATTCAGGGAGGTGTCGGGCCCCGACAGACGTGCGCTCATCAAGGCAACATCGGACTGCTTGACGCCGATTGCGTCGGCAACCTTCTGGTGCAGTTCGCTGTCCGTGAGCGGTGTCTGGTTGCTGGAGAGTTTCGCACGCAAGCGGCGCAGATTGAAAAAGAGGGCTTTTTGCGAAGAGGACGTGCCGCCGCGAACGATCGACCAGTTGCGCAAAATGTAATCCTGTATTGAAGCCCGGATCCACCAGGTGGCATAAGTCGAAAAACGGACTTCCCGCTCCGGTTCAAACCGGGCGGCTGCTTCGAGCAGACCAACATGGCCTTCCTGGATCAGGTCGCCGAGCGACAATCCAAAGTTCCGGAACCGAGAGGCCACGGCAATCACGAGCCGCATGTGCGACAGCGACAGCTTTTCCAGTGCCTTCTCGTCCTTTTGCTCGCGCCAGCTTACCGCGAGCTCCCTTTCCTCTTCACGTGTGAGGTAAGGGGCTTTCATTGCCGCTTGAACCAGTTGCCGCTTTTCGTTTCCTGACATGATTGGCGCTCCGATGGGATCTCGGGAGAATTACGTACCGAAGCGTAGGTTAGATCACTTGGCAGGGGCAATGGCGCAGATTTTGTGCACTTCTGCGTGATTGCCGCGCGAGCGTAAACCCTTGTCTACATTGCCTGACGGGGTTTGAAGAGTAGCCCTGAACAAAAAAAGGCCCGGCAAATGGCCGGGCCTTTCAACTGTCAGTGACAGTAAAAACTGCTCGATATCAAGCAGCTTCTTCCTTGTCTTCATCATCTTCTGCTTCCGCTTCGGCTTCAGCTGCTGCTGCAGCTTTCAAGCGACTCGGTGATTTCGCGAGGTTCTGTTCGATCTGTTTGACCGCTTCAGTTTCAGAACACTTGTTAACAGCAGCGATTTCGCGCGCCATCCGGTCGAGAGCCGCTTCATAAAGCTGCCGCTCGGAGTAGGACTGTTCCGGCTGACTGTCAGATCTGAAGAGATCCCGAACAACCTCGGAAATTGCATTCAGGTCGCCAGAATTGATCTTTGCTTCGTATTCCTGTGCACGGCGGCTCCACATTGTGCGCTTCACGCGCGGGCGGCCGCGAACCGTTTCCAGAGCTTTCTTGACTGCTGCCGGATCGCCGAGTTTGCGCATTCCCACTGATGCGATCTTTGCAACCGGAACGCGGAGGGTCATTTTGTCCTGCTCGAAAACGATGACGAGCAACTCCAAAGAGTGGCCCGCAACATTCTGCTCTTCGATCGCGGTAATCTGGCCGACACCGTGTGCCGGATAAACGATGTACTCGCCGGTCTTGAAACCTTGACGCTGCGCGGCCTTTTTGGGATTCGTTGCCATACTCGTATTCTCTCCTGCGCAGTTTTCGATCCGTTCGGACCGGTGTTGGACCGTTGAACGGTCACCTTAATTTTGCGACACGGCATCCTGCCGAGCGATCCGATATGGAACGCCTGTTGATATGCGGCGTGTCAGGGCTGGTCAGTCGTCGATTTCCACTATAGAACCTTGTTCAGTCGATAAGCGCTGTCGGGAGCCGACGCATCCGGTTTCCCAGGGATCCGGACCACGTTTTCGAAACTCCGTTTTGGGGGTTGTTCTCGTGGGTGACGACTGTTCCCTATATGTAACATACTTTTGTGGAAAATTAAAGTGTCGCGCTTTCGTGGTGCACAATCACCACAAAGCTGTGCCCGCCGATTATGTGCAGGGTATTGAAATTAATGGTCAAATATGATTCGCAATCGCCGAGATCACGCATGCGGCAGACCGCCGCATAGGTAATATCTGAACGAATCAAGTCGGTGGATTCGGTGAAAAATGCTCTTCAAACTTGTTTTCTTTACCGTCGAATTCCTCAGCAGTTGGCAACGGGTCTTTCTTCTCGGTAATGTTCGGCCATTTTTCCGAGTATTCCGCGTTTATCTCGATCCACTTCTCGAGGCCCGGTTCCGTGTCCGGTAGAATGGCTTCTGCCGGACACTCCGGTTCGCAGACACCGCAGTCGATACATTCATCCGGATTGATGACGAGAAAATTCTCGCCTTCATAGAAGCAATCCACCGGGCAGACTTCAACACAGTCCGTGTATTTGCATTTGATGCAATTGTCTGTGACGACGTAGGTCATCGGTATCCTCGCTGCGTGCCGTCGCGAATTTTCGTGGCTGTTGCGCCCCTCATTCGCCCGGCGGTCGTTTGCGTGCGGCACTTGCCTTTCGTGCGCACGAATTCATCCATAGATCGGTGTTGGGTATCGTTTTTGCCTGGCACACGCAAGCGCACAGGTTGACGCAATCCTTGCCGACAATAGAAAGTTATTCCGTTTTATCTTCAAATACCGGATTCAGCATCAACTTTCACTGCGAAACGCGTCCATCTTGCGCCGGTCGCGCTTGGTCGGCCGCCCGGCACCGGCCTCCCGTTGTCCAGGTGGCGGTGGTGGCGATTCCTTTTTGGGCGGCAGCGGAGGTGAAAGGTCTTCGTAGAGTTTGCGGGCTTCCTCGAACGGACCGCGCCGAGATCCGAGCCCGGCAATCTTCAGAACCAGAACCCTTCGTTCCAACGCGATGGTCAGCACGTCACCGATCCTGACGGTTTTGCTGGCGGATGAAATCTTGTCCCTGTTGATCCGTACGTGGCCGGTTGTCGCCAGTTTCTGGGCAAGGGACCGGGATTTGGTGACCCTGGCGTACCAGAGCCACTTGTCGATGCGCAGACTGCCACCGTCTGTTTCAGCGGCAGCTTGTGTGCGACCGGGGGAAATTACTTCTTGTCCTTGTTATCCATATCCGCCTTGAGGGCCATGAGAGCGGCAAATGGCGAATTCGGATCGATCGGTTTGTCCTTTGGCGGATTGTTGCGGCGGTTTCCGCCGTCAGATCCCCTGTTACCACCCTGATGGCCGCTCCGATTGCGGTTCGGTCCACCCTTTCCGCCACCTCCCTTGCCGTGGCGCTTTTCACCATGACCTCCTTTGGGACCATGTCCCTGGCCCTTGCGGTTGTCACCGCGCCGCTGATCCTGACGTCCACGTGGTCTCCGGTCCTGACGGCCCGGGCGCCAGATCTCGATCGTAACCGTTTCCATCTCGGCAGGTTCTGCTGCAGCCTCATCGGACGACGCGGCAATCGTGGCCTCGGAAGGGGCGGCTTCTGCGCCTTCAGTTTCTTCCTTACCGGTGTTGTCACCTGCCGGAGCAGAGGGCGCCGCGTCTTCGACGGGCTCCGTCGCTGCAATGGCGGGTGCCTCTTCCACAATGGTATCGCCGGTGGCACCTTCCGTCGGCATTGCCGCCGCCGCGTCGGAATTGACAGTTTCAGCAACACCCACAAGGTCTTCGGAGGAAGGCTCCGCATTCATTTCGACAGGTGTCGTATCGTCGGTTGAAGAGGTGGTTTCTTCGCCTGTCGCCCCGGTATCTGCCGCCAATTCTTCCGTGGCAGATGTGCTTTCACCCTTCGCTTCCGGTTCGACTGCAAGTGTTTCCGCAGCTTGGGAAGCGTCTGGTTTTGCGGTCACCGGACGTTGTATTTCCTTGCTTTCGACCCGATAACCAAGCGACTTCAAAACAGCGGAGAAATCGTCACCGGCGCAACCCAGCAAAGACGTCATGGCGACGGTCACCATGAAACCGCCGCCCTGTTCGATCGCACCTTCCGGCGGGCTAACTTCAGCATCCAGAGGCTTCCACGCGATCAACGGCCGGATCAGGTCGGCAAGACGCTCCAGTATGTCGACGCGGACGGCCCGGGGTCCGCACACACGGAAACCGACAACCTTGTACAGTGCCTTGTCGATGGTCTCGTCAACTGGAATAGACGTTCGTCCGGACGCAGACAATTGCGGCAGTTCGGTCATGCCGTTCATATCCAGCGAACCGTGCTTCAAGGCCCAGAGCTGAGCAAGAAGCTGGCTTGGTGCCGGCTTCAAAAGAGCAGGAACAAAAATCGTATAGGCACCGAAACGGACGCCATGCTTGCGCAGCGACGCACGCATGTCCTGATCAAGCTGGCGAATTTCGTCAGCGGCGTCCTGGCGTTCGAGAATGCCGAGCCCCTCGACTATGCGAAAAGCAATGCCGCGGGCGAGCCCCTCGAGTCCTTCGCCGGATTTCAGGTCGACCAGCGGTTTCAGAAGTGTATCGATCTGGGCTTTCACCCAAAGCTCAAGCCGGTTCTGCACGGTATCGCGCGCCGGTCCGGTCAGGTGCTCGTCTGCAAGCAGCAATGCTGTCGGTGTCAGCACGTCTTCGCCGGCGACCAGTTTGGCAACCGGTTCACCACGCCAACGGATCGCGGCTTCCGATGTCAGCACGAAATCGCTGTTTTCCGATTTGCCGAGTTTCTCGGCCCGGGATTCGATTTCGGTGGTCAGGGCCTTTTGTGCAGCGGCACGAACGGTCTTTCCGTCCGGGCCTTCAGCTGCCGCATCGGGTGCAAACCGGAAGCCAAGCAAATTTCCGATGTGCTGACCTTCTACGAGCACATCGCCACTCGAGGTAATTTCTGCTTCCAGCATTGCGTTCTCTCTCAAACGTCGCATCAATACACTAGTCCGCCGGTCCACGAAACGTTGCGTCAAGCGCTCGTGAAGGGCGTCTGATAGTTTGTCTTCAATGTTGCTCGTTTCACCCTGCCAGTGGGCCGGATCGGCCAGCCAGTCGGGGCGATTGGCAACATATGTCCAGGTCCGGATATGAGCAATCCGGTTGGCGAGAGTGTCGATATCACCATCTGTGCGGTCTGCGAAGGCCAATTGACGCGTGAACCAGTCATCCGCGATGCAGTTGTCCTGCATCAGATGGGTGTAAATGGTGTTCAGAAGCTCTGCATGGTTGGCCGGGGCGATCTTGCGATAGTCCGGCACCTGACACACATCCCATAACAATTCGATCGCTTTTTCACCCTTTGCCATGCCGGAAATTGCGGTGTCACGCAATAAAAGTTCAAGAGCGGTCACGTCATCACCCGTCGGTGCACGGGCGAGTCCTTGTTCCTGAGGCACCGTATCGAGGCTTTGCCGCAATGTGCGCACAGATGAAAAATCCAGCGAACTGTTGCGCCATTGCAGCACTTTCAGGCTGTCGAAGTGGTGGCTTTCAATCTGTTCGACAAGATTGTCGTCCAGCGGATCCACACGGCCGGTCACGCCGAAGGTCCCATCCTTTGTGTGCCGGCCCGCCCGCCCGGCAATCTGTCCCATTTCCGATGGAGTCAGCTGACGGTACTGGTAGCCGTCGTATTTGCGATTTCCGGCGAAGGCAATGTGCTGTACGTCGAGGTTGAGACCCATGCCAATCGCGTCGGTTGCAACGAGATGGTCGACGTCACCGTTCTGGAACAGTTCAACCTGGGCGTTGCGCGTGCGCGGGCTAAGCGAGCCAAGCACGACGGCGGCGCCACCGCGCTGTCGCCGGATCAATTCCGCAATCGAATAGACTTCATCTGACGAAAAGGCGACCACGGCAGACCGCGCCGGCAAGCGCGACACTTTTTTCGACCCGGCATATTCCAGGACGGACATGCGCGGGCGCGTGACGACATTTATGCCCGGGAGCAGCCTTTCCAGCAGCGGACGCGCAGTTGCAGCACCCAGAAGAAGCGTTTCCGATTTGCCGCGAAGGTTCAGAATGCGGTCGGTGAAGACATGTCCGCGGTCAAGATTACCGGCCAACTGCACCTCATCGATCGCCACGAACTCCGTATCGAGATCGAGCGGCATGGCTTCGACGGTGGAAACCCAGAAACGGGGTTTTTCCGGAATGATCTTTTCTTCGCCGGTGATCAAGGCAACCGAGTCCGAACCGGAACGTTCGACGATCCGACCGTAAACCTCGCGCGCAAGCAGGCGCAAAGGCAGTCCAATCAGGCCGGATGACTGCGCGAGCATGCGCTCTATGGCGAGATGGGTCTTTCCGGTGTTGGTGGGGCCAAGGACAGCCGTGACGGTGCGGGACCTGGCCGACGGTGGCAGCGGCAACGTTTGTGGGCGTGACATGGAATTGGTTTTGATCGGCTTTCTTCGGGCTCTGCGCCTATATCTAGTGCCGCGTGTCTAGCACAGGCCGGACGACAATGTCGCCATTTCTTTTGGTGAAATTCTATCGAATCATAGCAAACAAAATTCTTGTGGAGAACGACTCCAGAACAAACCGAAACCGAATCGCGGACTCCGGACGATTCAGGATTTGTTCCCTACAAGATATGGTCCGTGCGCTGATTTGCCCCACGAAATCCTGAATCTGGTCAAAGACTTGAGTCGCTTCGCAATCAGCGCGCGGAAATTTCGGGAAACTGTGTCAAGGATTAATTTAATCTGAATCGGGTACGTGGCGCCGTCAATGTGCCGGTTAATAAACGGACACAGCAAGAACGAAACCCGGACGAATCGCTGACTCCCGAATGTTTCCTGTCTGTTCTTACAATATATGGTGTGTGATGACTTGCCGGACGCTAGTCGAAAAGCGACAAATCCTGTTTGCCGGAATGGTCGGCGTCAACCGCATCCCTCACCTGTTTCAAATCGGGTCACGGGATTCACTCTGTTTTTGAGATGAGAAATCTCTGAATCAGCTCCGAATTTTTGCACTGCAAATTTTTTATAAGTCTAGTTACACTCGTAACTTTCGGCAATTCGCACGCGTTTTCCATGAGTTACCCGTGCAGGCGCAAAAATATTTTCCAAGTTTAGAAAAGGACACCCTTTCTGCCCCTTTTCAAGTGCCTTCGACCAAAGTAGAAATCTTGCGCAAAATCGGCCTTGCTTTTGCGAAAAATTAGGGGAATGGGCTTTTGGCAATAACAAAAATTCTCGTTGCGAACCGGTCTGAAATCGCGATCCGGGTATTTCGTGCCGCCAATGAGTTGGGTCTGAAGACCGTCGCGATCTATGCCGAACAGGACAAACTGGCGCTTCATCGCTTCAAGGCGGACGAGGCGTATCAGGTCGGCAAGGGGCTTGGTCCGATCGAAGCCTATCTTTCCATCGACGAAATCATCCGTGTTGCCAGGCTTGCCGGTGCAGATGCCATTCATCCAGGTTACGGCCTGCTCTCGGAAAGTCCCGAATTCGTGGATGCCTGTGATGCTGCAGGCATCACTTTCATCGGCCCGAGGTCCGACACGATGCGGCGTCTCGGCAACAAGGTCGCTGCAAGAAACCTGGCGATCGAGGCCGGTGTCCCGGTGATGCCGGCGACCGACCCGCTTCCGGACGATATTGGTGATATCAAGCGACAAGCGCTCGAAATCGGATATCCGGTGATGCTGAAAGCGTCCTGGGGTGGCGGTGGCCGGGGAATGCGCGTCATCCCGGACGAGGCGACGCTCGAAAAAGAAGTTCTGGCGGCCAAACGCGAAGCAATGGCCGCCTTTGGCAAGGACGAAATCTATCTTGAAAAACTCGTGCAGCAGGCGCGTCACGTCGAAGTTCAGATCCTGGGCGATGGCGAGAACGTCGTGCATCTGTTTGAGCGGGACTGCTCCATCCAGCGTCGTCACCAAAAAGTCGTCGAGCGTGCACCGGCACCTTATCTGGAAGAAGCGAAACGCCAGGAGCTCTGCGAATACGGTCTGAAAATCGGCCGTGCGGTGAACTACCGGGGTGCGGGAACGGTCGAATTCCTGATGGATGCCGACACGGGTGCCGTTTACTTCATCGAGGTGAACCCGCGAGTTCAGGTGGAGCACACGGTCACAGAGGAAGTGACCGGCATCGATATCGTGCAGGCGCAGATCCATATAGCGGAAGGTGCCAGGATCGGCACACCGGAAAGCGGCGTTCCGGCGCAGGAGAACATTCGCCTCAACGGTCATGCACTTCAGTGCCGGATCACCACGGAAGACCCGGAACAGAACTTCATTCCGGACTATGGCCGGATCACCGCATATCGCGGCGCGACGGGCTTCGGCATTCGCCTGGACGGCGGTACCGCCTATTCGGGCGCGGTGATCACACGGTTTTATGACCCGCTTCTGGAAAAGGTCACGGCCTGGGCGCCGACGGCGGAAGACGCGCGCAAGCGCATGGACCGCGCCTTGCGGGAGTTCCGGATCCGCGGCGTGGCGACAAACCTTGTCTTCCTGGAGAACATCATTGATCACGATGATTTCCGGGCAAACAAATACACCACCCGTTTCATCGACGAGACTCCTTCGCTTTTCGAACAGACCAAGCGTCAGGACCGGGCAACCAAGTTGTTGACATACATCGCGGACGTTTCGGTCAACGGACATCCGGAGACCAAAAACCGGGCGCGTCCGCCCAAGGATGTGGCGCCCCCGACCATTCCGGATTTCGGCGACGACAAGCCGTCCGGCACACGGCAACTTCTCGATGAACTCGGTCCCAAGGGGTTCGCGGACTGGATGAAAGGCCAGAAACGGGCACTGATCACAGACACCACGATGCGTGATGGTCATCAGTCGCTGCTGGCAACACGCATGCGGACCCATGATATCGTCAATGTCGCCGATGCCTATGCCGTCGGCCTTCCGACGCTGTTTTCACTGGAATGCTGGGGAGGAGCGACCTTCGACGTCGCAATGCGGTTCCTGACCGAAAGTCCGTGGGAGCGGCTGCATCTCATCCGCGAGAAAGCACCGAACATTCTCCTTCAGATGCTGCTGCGCGGCTCCAACGGTGTCGGTTACACGAATTACCCTGACAACACCGTCAAGTTTTTCGTCAAGCAAGCCGCGGAAAATGGAATTGACCTGTTCCGTGTCTTTGATTGCCTCAACTGGGTTGAAAACATGCGCGTCTCGATGGACGCGGTTCAGGAAGCGAACAAGCTTTGTGAAGGCGTGCTTTGTTACACGGGCGACATGCTCGACAGTGCGCGACCGAAATACGACCTGAAATATTATGTCGGACTTGCCAAGGAACTGGAAGCGGCAGGTGCGCACATTCTCGGTATCAAGGACATGGCAGGCCTGCTCAAGCCGGAGGCGGCACGGGTCCTGATCAAGACCCTGAAGGACGAGACGGATCTGCCGATCCACTTCCACACCCATGATACTTCCGGAATTGCGGCTGCAACTATTCTCGCCGCGGTCGAAGCAGGGGCCGATGCCGTCGACGCCGCGATGGACGCGCTTTCCGGATTGACGTCACAGCCCTGTCTCGGATCGATCGTGGAGGCCTTGCGTGGAAGCGAGCGTGAAACGGGGCTCGATGCCAAGACGATCCGTCAGATATCCTTCTACTGGGAGGCCGTTCGGACGCAGTATCGCGCATTCGAAAGTGATCTGCGATTTGGCGCTTCGGAAGTGTACCTGCACGAAATGCCGGGCGGTCAATTCACCAACCTGAAAGAGCAGGCAAGATCGCTGGGGCTCGAAACCCGCTGGCATGAAGTCGCGCAGGCCTATGCAGACGTCAACATGATGTTTGGGGATATCGTCAAGGTGACACCGTCCTCAAAGGTGGTCGGCGACATGGCATTGATGATGGTCAGCCAGGGGCTTTCCGTCGAAGAAGTCGAGGATCCGGACAAGGATGTCGCCTTCCCGGACAGTGTCGTCAAGATGCTTCACGGCGATCTCGGCCAGTCGCCGGGTGGCTGGCCGGCCGCGTTGCAGGAAAAGGTGCTCAAGGGAAGTGCGCCCATCTCCGTTCGTCCGGGGTCGCTGCTGGAAGACGCCGATCTTGACGCGGAACGCAAGACTGCAGCGGCCGCGACGGGAGGTGATATCAACGACACGGATCTTGCGGCCTACCTGATGTACCCGAAGGTCTTTACCGATTTCGACAAGGCACAGCAGCAATACGGACCGACTTCGGTCCTGCCGACGCCGGTCTATTTTTACGGGCTGGAAGCAGGCCAAGAGGTTTTTGTCGATCTTGAGGCCGGCAAGACACTGGTCGTGCGGTGTCAGGCGATCGGGGAAACGGATGAAAAGGGCGAGAAGAAAGTATTCTTCGAGCTCAACGGGCAGCCACGTAATGTCAAGGTCCCGGACCGCGCTCACGGCGCAACCGGTGCCGCCGCGATGCGCAAGGCCGAAGACGGAAACGCCGCGCATGTCGGCGCGCCGATGCCGGGCGTCATCTCCACGGTTGCCATTGCGACCGGGCAGGACGTCAAGGCCGGTGATGTCCTCGTCTCCATCGAGGCCATGAAGATGGAAACAGCGCTTCATGCGGAGCGAGACGGTAAAGTCAAAGAAGTGCTGGTCACTCCTGGCGCACAAATTGACGCAAAAGACCTTCTCGTGGTCTTCGAAAGTTGATCGAGAAAAGGTGAGCAGATCGCACATTGGTGCGATTTGCTTTCTAGTTACTTGTTATCAATTGCTAAAACAGTGTCGATCACGCCAAATCACGACTCATCACCATTCATGTGAGTTGTAAACAGGCTCTCCAAAGCTTGAAGCTTCCGTGGCCACGTCTTTGATCAAAGGCGTTAGCTTAGGGAGAGAACAATGAGGAAGCTACCTGTTTGGCTGGGAGGTGCAATCGCATCCCTTGTTTTCACGACATCCGCCTATGCGGCTTGCGATGTAAACAAGCCGGGTTACGAGTTGACCGGCGATGAAGCCGAGGCGGTCTATGATTGTCTGAAGTCTGATCTGCAGGCCGGATACCAGAAGGGCTCGAAACGCTGGATACCGGAAGCGTTCGTGAAGGATTATCCGGGCTGGACCAAAGCAAGTGCATTTCCGGCAGCACCCGGCTTTCACGGTGGCAGGTTTCTGGTGACCTACGTGAATTCCATCGGTGCCGACGAGTATCTGAAGTACAAGCCGGAAAATGTTTCCATTCCGGCGGGAACCCAAATCGCCAAGGAATCCTTTGCGATCGATGACGACGGCAAGGTTACCAAGGGACCGCTGTTCCTCATGGAAAAGGTCGCGGCCGGAAAATCGCCCAAGACCGATGACTGGTACTACATGATGGTCGCGCCCAACGGATCGCCGCAAGCAGTCAACGTGTTCACAGCCTGCAGCGAGTGCCATCTTGAGAATTTCGGCGAGCAAGGCGGTCTTGGATATCCGGTAGAAGACGCCAGGATCAAATAGGCAGGGCCTGTTTCACGCAGTCGCAAGGGTGAGGCAAAGGATCTTGCCCTTGCAAGCTAACGTAGCGTTTTGATTGACTTCTGCGGGAAACTCTCCAGTCTCCGAGGTGAACACCTTTGTGTGTTCGCCTCGATCCGGGAGCCCGTCATGAAGAATTCCTTATTGTTTTTTACTGCGTTTGTTCTCCTTCAAGTCCAGTTTGGGCTGGCGTCTGAAAACAAAGTCGACCTTCCGAACTACAATACGCCGATCCCGGAAGACATCCTGACCCCGGATGAAGTGGAAACGCGCTTCGGTACCCTAAAATTCGTCGATGGACGACCGACACCCGAAACCAGTGCCCTGATGTTTGACACACTCGACTTCATGCGCGGTGTCGAGGTTTTTCTGAATTTCATACCCGCGACTTCCATAGAGGGTATCCGAAGAGGGATGGTCGAAGTCGGTGTCGATGCCGCAAACAAGTTTGCGGTGTTTGAGGATTTGATGGACTCAAATCCGTTGTTTCTGACCGGCAACACCGACACGGTCTATGGTTCGACCATTCTGGATCTGCAGCGCGACGGTCCGGTCGTCATCGAGATTCCGAAGGGTCAGGGGCCGACGACGGTCAATGATGCCTATTTCAGATTTGTTACCGACATGGGCGTGCCGGGCCCCGACAAGGGAGAGGGCGGGAAATACCTCATATTGCCGCCCGACTATGAGGGCGATCTTGCGCCGCCGGTCGGCGGATACAAGGCGGAGGTCGAGGGTGAAACCTACTTCGTTTCGAAATCGACCAGTTACATCAATTGGTTCATCGCCCGCGGGTTCCTTGTCGACGGCAAGACCGATGCGGCTGTCAAAGCCTATCGGACCGGCCTGAAGATCTACCCTCTTCGTGACAGATCCGCACCACCAGAGATGGAATTCATCAATGTTTCCAGGAAGGCGTTCAATACCATTCACGCCAATACGTTCGAGTTCTACAACGAACTGAATACGGTAATCCAGAAAGAGCCGATATCGACATTCGATCCCGAACTGCGTGGTCTTGCGGCCGCGATCGGGATCGAAAGGGGCAAAGCCTTCGATCCTGATGAGCGTATGAAGCAAATTCTGACGGAGGCGGTCGCCATAGGAAATGCCACCGCCCGATCGATCTGGCTGAAACCACGCGACAAGACTGCCTATCTGTATGAAAACAGTGGCTGGTATACCGCTTTCATAGGCAGTAACTGGCAGTGGCTGCGTGACGAGGGCAACGGTGGGCGGTATCTGGATGCCCGAACGATGTTCTTCTACATGGCAACCGTCAACACGCCGGCAATGGTTCTGAAGCTCCCGGGCAAAGGTTCGCAATACGCCCTGAATGTCACGGATAGCGTGGGGGAATTCCTGGATGGCTCCAAAACCTACTCGCTCACCATACCGGCCGACGTTCCTGCGAAAGACTTCTGGTCGGTCGTTATCTATGACCCTCAGACCCGCTCCGAGCTTCAGACCGGTCAGCCGTTCCCGAGCAAGAACAATCAACGTGATGATCTGGCCGTCAACGACGACGGATCAGTAACGCTTTACTTCGGTCCCGAAGCGCCGTCAGGGAAGCAGCAGAACTGGATCCAGACCATCGCGAACAAGGGATGGTTTGCCATCCTGCGTCTGTACGGACCGGAGGAACCCTGGTTCGAGAAAACCTGGCGGCCTGGAGAAATCGTTTCCGCAGACTAGATGCGCAGACCGGCAACCAGTTGGTGGCGGATCATTCCGCCGCTCTCATCTGGGCGTGCATAACCGGCGCTTGTGCTGTCCCGATCCAGAGATCCAGAAAATCGTCGAGCCATTTCCTGACGGCAGGATCGTGGATGAAGCGGCCGGCGAAGTGATCGCGGCGTTGCTGAGCTCCGGGCAGTTCCATGCGCGGCGCTGCCTTTGTGGTCCATTTGACCATCATCTGGTGAGTCAATTCCGGATGAAACTGGATGCCGTAAGCGGCCGGTCCGACACGAATGGCCTGATTGGGGTACGTCGGGCCAGAAGCCAGCAATTCAGCTCCACCCGGACAGTCAAAACCTTCCCGGTGCCACTGATAAACCTTTTTCGGCCAGTCCATCATTGTTTTGCCGGTGCTTGTCGGCGACAAGGGGTAATAGCCGATCTCGACAAGTTCGTCCCTGTGACCGGCGACCGTGCCACCCAGGTGCCTGACCATCATCTGGGCCCCGAGACAGATACCGAGAAAAGGTTTTTCCTCCTTCAGCGGTACCTTGATCCAGTCAATTTCCTTGTGAACGAAAGCATCGGGATCGTTGGCGCTCATCGGACCACCAAATATCACAGCACCGGCATGCCCGGCCATGGTGTCAGGCAGCGTGTCACCGAAACGGGGTTTTCGGATATCCAGTGTGAAGCCGCGTTTGACAAGTTCCATTCCGACACGGCCGGGTGAGGAGGCTTCCTGGTGGAGGACAATGAGGACCTTGGGACAGTTACCGGCTGGAGCGCGTTCAAATCTCATAAGACAAATATGAGGGAGCCCGCCAAAAAAATCGACCCCCGCTCCAACAACTGTTCAATGAAATTTCCCCGGCTATCGTTGGTCGCCCGGATTCGAGACCGGATTGCTACTCGCTGTCCGTTTCTTCAGGTGCAGTTTGCGCAACCTTGTGCCGGAGCGTCATGCGATCTCGCGTTGAAACTCCCAGAAGTTCGGCGACACGCCAGATTGTATTGTCTTCAAACTCGTGGACGTGGCCGTCCGCGTAAACGATCTCCCACATCATCTCGACGATCGCGAGGCGCTCTGTCTCGTCGGCCGTCCGTTTCAATACGGACGTGAAACCATAAAGGTCGACGGCCTCTTCGTCTCGCTGCTTGGCAGCGGCGATCAGTTCCGTCGTTTCCTTGTCGGACAGGTCGTAGTGACTTTGCAGAATCTCGCGAAGTTTCGTGCTTTCGCTTTCCTCGATGATGCCGTCGATATCGATCAGGTGAAACAACAGGGCAGCCGCAGCCAAACGCTTGTCGTCTTCTGCGAACTTCTTCTTGCCGTCGTCACCAAATGTGATTTCCCGGACAAAGCTTTTCAGCGCATTCAGCATGTCTTGGTTTTCCTGTTTCCGGCATCCCTGCTTGCCTTCCTTAAATAGCTATACCATTCCCACTTTGGCATCAAAGAGTTGTTGATACCTTTAAGCGTGTCAGGTGGGGATTTAATCCGGTATTTTCGAGTCAACTTTTTGGAATCTTTCTAAACTATTGATTTTTCTTGATTTTAAACTTGACACTATGCTTCAGGAAATGGTTTGACCGACAGGCTGTCGACGCCCGCTGGCGTTGTTTAAATTTTTGTAATTGCAAAAACGGGGTGGCGTTCGCGGTCCCGATTGCATTGAAAAGGGGGTGGACCCATGAAATCACTCAAGTTTGGCCTGCTGACGGCTACGGCCCTGTTTGTCACGCCTGCAATGGCAGCGGCGCCGTCTGATGTCCTGTCGAATTACGGCGATATTGCCCAGGCGAGCTATGCCGATTCCCTTGCAACGGCAAAGACGCTGAAGGCTGCTATCGACAAGTTCCTCGATGAGCCGACCGAGGCAAACCTGGAAGACGCACGCTCTGCGTGGATCGAAGCGCGCAATCCCTACCAGCAGACCGAAGCCTACCGTTTCGGCAACGCGATCGTCGATGATTGGGAAGGCAAGGTAAATGCGTGGCCGCTCGACGAAGGCCTGATCGACTATGTTGACGCGTCCTATGGTGAAGATTCAGAAGAAAACCCGTTCTATGCGGCCAACCTGATTGCCAATCCGTCCCTCAAGGCCGGTGGCGAAACAATCGATGCGAGCAATATTACCGCGTCTTTGCTGGCTGACCAGCTTCAGGAAGCCGGTGAAGTCGAGGCCAACGTGGTCACCGGTTATCACGCTGTCGAATTCATGCTGTGGGGTCAGGATCTGAACGGCACCGACGCCGGGGCCGGTTCCCGTCCCGCGACGGACTTCGATCCGGCCAACTGCACCGGCGGGAATTGTGAGCGGCGGGTCCAATACCTGCGAGCAGTCACCGACCTTCTGATTTCCGATCTTGAAGAAATGGCAGCCGCCTGGGCGCCTGGCGGAGCGGCACGTGAAGAGCTGGCAGCCAAGGGAGAAAACGGCGGTCTTGCGACGATCCTGACCGGTATGGGGTCGCTTTCCTACGGTGAACTTGCCGGGGAACGCATCAAACTCGGCCTTCTGCTGCATGATCCGGAGGAAGAGCATGACTGCTTCGCCGACAACACCCACATGTCGCACCTCAATGATGTCATCGGTATCCGAAACGTCTACTTCGGTTCGTATTCAAGCCCGCTTGGCAACGATGTTTCAGGTGCTTCGCTCGCTGACATTCTCGCGGCGAAGGATCCGGCACTTGCCGACGAGATGAAGGCAAAGCTCGACGCGACGCTGGCTGCGTTCGAGGTCATGAAGGCGCGGGCCGAAGGTGGTGAAGCCTATGACCAGATGATTGGTGAAGGCAACGACGAGGGCAACGCCGTTGTGCAGGCCGCCGTCGACGCTCTGGTCGATCAGACGGCGTCCATCGAACGCGTCGTAAAAGTGCTCGGTCTGGACGAAGTCGCGTTTGAAGGTTCCGACAGCCTTGACAACCCGGGCGCGGTTTTCGAATAAGCAAATCTCGTCAGGCGGCTCTCGGGCCGCCTGACGCTTTTCTATCTGCGAATTGGGGCTCGCAGGTCACAATCAGGATGCGATTTATGAGGCTGGCCCTTCGGTCGAACGCCGCCAAGAGCGCTGTTTTGTGTGTTTTTCTTGCAGTCAATCCTGTCGCTGCAGGGGATCCGTTTTCCCACCGCGACGACCTGTCGGAGAAAGACAGGGCCAGGATCGCGAACATACTCTCGGCGCCTGCCGATTTTGAAGCGCCCGAACCGTTCGAGCCGATGCAGGGCGGAGCCGGCACCTCTACCCGCCGCCCAAATCGGGATGCATTTTCGCACTCGAATGCCAACCTGACGTTCGAAGAGCAGCACGATTTCAAGGTCGGAAACGGGCTTTTCAAGAAACTCTGGACTTCTTCGCCCTCGTCGACACGCGCCTCAGACGGTCTTGGACCGCTCTACAATGCGCGCTCCTGTCAGGGTTGCCATCTGAAGGACGGCCGGGGCCGTCCGCCACGTCCGGGGGATGAAGCGGTTTCGCTGTTCCTGCGTCTTTCAATTCCGCCTCAGACGGAAGAACAGCAACTGGCCCTGTCGGCGCGGAAAATCCTGCGTGTTCCGGAACCGGTCTATGGCGGTCAGTTCCAGGCCTTTGCTGTGCAGGGCCTTCCCGGCGAAGGACGGTTCGATATCGGAACGCAAGACATCGAAGTTCACATGAATGGCGGTGAGACAGCCATTCTTCAAAAACCCGTCTACCAGATCCGCGATCTCGGATTTGGTGACATGCATCCCGACACCATGATTTCCCCCCGTGTTGCGCCGCCGATGATCGGGCTTGGCCTTCTTCAAGCCATCCACCCTGGCGACTTGGAGAGGCTTGCGGATCCGGAGGATCTCGATGGGGATGGCGTTTCAGGCAGGATCAGCCGCGTGCGTGATCCGGAAACCGATGAGTTCACCATTGGCCGGTTCGGCTGGAAGGCATCGAACCCCTCTATCCGGACCCAGACGGCGGGTGCATTTTCCGGCGATATCGGCATCAGCACGCCGGACCGGCCCGACAACTACGGCGATTGCACGGAATTGCAAACCGAATGCAGAGCCTTGCCGCATGGCGAGCAGGTGACGCTCGGCGTTTCCGAGGCCCCTGATCCTGTCATGGATCTTGTGACTTTCTATTCGGAAAACCTCGCAGTGCCGATGCGGCGCGATGTTGACGATCCGGTCGTCCTGAAGGGCAAGCAGGTCTTTTACGAAACGGGTTGCGCCAAATGCCATCAGCCAAAATATGTAACAGGAAGAAATGCCGCAAACCCGGCGCACAGGTTCCAGCTGATCTGGCCATATACGGACCTTCTTCTGCATGATATGGGCGAGGGTCTTGCTGACAATCGCCCTGTGGGTGATGCAAACGGACGGGAATGGCGGACGCCGCCGCTCTGGGGCATCGGCCTGACCGAGACGGTAAACAACCATACAAGGTTCCTGCACGACGGACGGGCACGCAATCTTCTGGAAGCCGTTCTGTGGCATGGCGGCGAAGCACAGGCGGCACGTGATACTGTTGTTGCAATGCCGCCGGAAAATCGACAGGCGCTGATCCGTTTCTTGGAGTCTCTTTGATGAAAAACCTGGTCCTGGGAATTGCTGCGATCCTTCTTGCGGTTCCATCGCAAGCAGCTGATTTCAACGCACCGCTTGAAAATATCATTTCGGGCTATTTTCGCCCGGCGGCAGCCGATTTTTCTGAAAGCGCCGGAAAACTGCCCAATGCCGTTTCAGCCATCTGCATCGAGGCAACCGAGGCAAACGTCCTTGGATTTCAAACCGCCTTTTCGGAAACCATACGTGATTTTTCACGCATTCAGTTTCTGAGGTTCGGTCCCCTCCTTGAAGACGACAGGCTAAGCCGCCTGTCTTTCCGGCCTGACCCGCGCGGCAGGGCGCAAAAGCAGATCAGAAAACTCTATGCGGCGGCGGACAACAGCGTTTTGTCGCCTGTGCGCCTTGGCAAGAAAAGCGTCGCGGTTCAGAGCCTGACTGCACTGGAGCTGATTGCCTTCAACAAGGACACGGAAGTCGTCCTCGGAAATGACAGTGACAACAAGGACTACACGTGCGGGTACGCTCTCGCCATTGCGCAGAACGTTTCCAAGATTGCGCATGACACCTCGGCCGATTGGATCGACCCGGACGGTTACAGCAAAATTCTTCTGTCTGCCGGGCCGGACAATGACCGTTATCGTACTTCGAAGGAAGCCATCGAGGACGTTTTCAATTCGCTGGCAACCGGTATCACGATTACCAAGGATCAGGATATTTTGCCGGCGATGGGAAAGTCGAAGGACAAAACAAAACCGAACCGGTTTCCCTTTTCACGCTCGGGCAATGCGGTTGTCTACCTCACGGGCGAGCTTGCCGGTATCGACGATGCGCTGTCCAGCATGGATCTGAAACCAATGATGTCATCCGACGATCAGTGGACACTGGATACGCTCGGTTTTGAATTCAAGAATGCCAGGAACTTCCTGGATGCACTCAATCCGCCCTTGCGCAGGACATTCAGCGAGAACGATGGTTACAATCAGGTTGCTGCCCTGTTGATCACGCTTTCCTCGATCCAGGAGCTGATGACCCAGGGTGTCGCCGGTGGCCTGGGACTTGCCGGAGGGTTCAATGCCCTTGACGGCGACTGAACGACACACGTTTTCGCGCCGCGGGTTCTTGACGGCGCTGGGCGGTATCGCAACGTTGCCTGCCTTTTCGCGGTCGCCACTGGCAGAAAGCCTGCTGGAGCGGAAAGACGGCGAAGATGCTGTACTTTTTGCCAGCGCCTACCGGAATTCCAATGGTGACTTCGGCATAGGACTGCTGGACGACTACGGACAGATCCTTGCCAGAATAACGCTCCCCGGACGTGGTCATGGTATTGCCGTTTCTCCGGACGGGCAGCGTTTTGTTGCCTTTGCACGGCGTCCCGGGACGTTCGCTCTGTTTGTGCAACCTTTTCAGAACTCCGACCCTTCCGTGATTGTCTCCGAACCCGGCAGGCATTTTTATGGCCATGGCTGTTTTTCGGCCGATGGCCGTCTGCTTTATGCGGTGGAGAACGATTTTGGAGCCGTTCGCGGGGTCGTGGGCGTCTACGACGTGAGTGGCCACCTGCCGAAACGGATCGGTGAAATCAGTTCTTTTGGTCTTGGACCGCACGATATCGCGCTATCGTCCGACGGACGGACACTCGTGATTGCAAATGGCGGCATTGAAACGCACCCGGACATGGGTCGAGAGAAGCTCAATCTTGCCACCATGGCGCCCTCGATCGCCTTTGTTGATGTACAAACAGGCGATCTGGCAAGACAACATGAACTGGACAGGTCCCTGCATCAATTATCCTTGCGGCACATGGCCCTGGACGGAAAGGGGCGGGCCTGGGTCGGTGGCCAATATGAGGGGCCGGCATCTGATGCGCCGCCGCTCGTTGCCGTCTTCGCACCTGACGAAGCGCCCTATACGACAGAAATACCAGCGTCATTCACAGGCAATCTGAACAATTACATCGGGTCCGTAACCGCCAGCATTTCCGGCGATGTCATTGCCACATCCGCACCGCGTGGCGGCCAGACCCTATTCTGGGACGCAGGAACAGGCGGTTTCCTTGGCGCGCAGGCGATCCCCGATGGCTGCGGTGTCGCGCCCATCGATCAGGGTAGTTTTCTGATTTCTGACGGAAATGGCGGTTTGTCTTTGGTCAACGAACCAGACCTGCCAGCCGAGATCCTGGCGCGGCCTCCTGGCTTTTCGTGGGACAATCACATGGTTGCCTTTTCCCAGGCGTGACGATTTCCGAGGAAGCTCTGCGCTCGACGGTTGCGAATTCGTATTGTTTCCTGCTTTTGTCAAATTCACAGTGCAGTGTGGGTGTGGACGAAGGTGCGTTTGGTCTACATTAGGGCCGATTCGCGAAAGGAGACGCTCAAATATGCGACGGCTTTTGATCGGGTTGGGCAGTCTGGTGATCTTGCTGGTGACGATCGTTCTGGTCGTTCCGCTGTTCCTGCCCAAGGACGAAATCAAACGTCAGGTGGTTGAACAGGTGGACAAGCGACTTGGCTGGCGCGTCCGGCTTGACGGTCCCGTGTCGCTTTCCCTGTTTCCCGGGTTTGCTCTCGACGCACAGGATATCGGTGTCGCGGGAGAAGCCGGTGCCGACGGTATTGAATTTGCAAAGGCGGAACGAGTGGAGTTCGGTCTCGCCTGGGGTGGGTTGATAACGGGCAACATCCAGGTCACCGGCATTACTCTGGACAAGCCGGACATCTATCTTGAAGTGGGTCAAAACGGATCGACCAGCTGGGAACCGCGCCGGAATCTCGGTCTTGGCGAAGACCTTGCCGCCCAATCCGGACAAGCCGCTCAGGCTGATCAGACCTCGGCAACGCAAGCGCCCCAATCGAAGCCTGCGACCGCATCCGGAAACTACCTGAAAAGCATTGGTGTCGACAGTCTTACGATCAACGGTGGCATGCTCACCTACAAGGATCCGTCAACAAGCGAGCCGGTTCGGATCAGCAATCTGGATCTTGCACTCACTGCTCCGGATCTCGGCGGTGAGGTCGATCTGACTTCCAGTTTCGTGCTTCAGGACATACCGTTCAATGTCGCCGGTGGGCTGGATAATCCGCTGGGGCTGACATCCGGCGATCAGGTGCCGGTCAACCTGACGATTTCGACCGGTGAAAATTCCATCACAATGTCAGGTGAAACAGGGCTCAAGCCAACGCGCGCCGAACTGACCCTGAATGCCGCGGGACCATCATTGAAGTCGTTGGCAGCGCTCGCCGGTCAGAGCCTGGAGGCAGACCCGGGGGCCTATTCATTCGACGCCAGGATTTCAGGCTCGGAAGCGTCGATTTCCGTTGCCGATCTGCATCTTGTGCTCGGCCAGCTTTCGCTCGGTGGTGCGGCAGACGCGGATCTCGCAGGTCTCGTGCCGGAAGTGTCCGGCCGCATGGTCCTGAAGGATGGATCGATCAAGGACCTTCTTCTTCTGGCAGGCCAGGACTTGCCGGCAAGAGGAAAGCTGAGCGCCGATATGGCATTCGATACCGTCGGATTGACAGGCGCGGAACTGATTGCCGGTCTCGACATGAACGGGTCGATTTCGATTTCAGAGGGCGAAATTGGTGGCCTCGGCCTGTCCTCCACCGTTGGTGACCCGGAGGCGGACCGTCTGACCGACCTTGCGCTGGACGTGGATCTTCAGGGCCTTGAAAAACCGATCTCCCTTTCGGGCGCGCTTTCATGGCGGGGTGAAGCATTCAGCCTGACAGGCGAGGCCGATACCGCAAAGTTGCTTGGCGGAAACTCAGCACCTGTATCCGTTTCCCTGAAAGGCAACAGGGTTAGTGCGGGCTTTGCCGGACAGGTCGCAATGAGCGGCAATGTCGATGGCGCGGTCAATGTGGATACGGCTGATCTGCGTGGTTTGATGGGCTGGCTTGGTCAGCCGCTTGGTTCGGGGGGCGGGCTGAAAACCTTCAAGGCCTCCGGGATTTTCGGTATGCAGCCCGGTGCGGTTTCGTTCGAAGAAACCCGCTTTACACTTGATGAGACAAGCGGTGAAGCCAACGGGAGGATCGAACTTGGTGCCAAGCCGAAGGTGACGGCACGACTGGCGCTGCGCGAGCTGGTGCTGGATCCGTATCTTAGTGACGGCTCCAGCACAGGAACCGGTGGCGGCTCTGGCGGGTCCGGGTCTTCAGGCAATGCAAGTGGCGGAAACGAAAGCAAAAAGCCGGCATCCGGATGGAACACGGATCCGATCGACTTCAAGGGTCTTCGGGCCGTCGATGCGGATTTCAAGGTCACGACGCGCGAGATTCGCTGGAACAAGATCAAGATCGACGAGAGTGCGCTTTCCACGACCATTCAAAACGGGGTTCTGACTGCGAACCTGGAAAAGCTGGCTCTATACGAAGGCGCGGGCAAGGGAACTGTCACGTTGAACGGAGCTTCGGAAACACCTGAAGTCGCCGCGCAGTTTTCGCTGAGCGGGCTCAATGCCTATCCCTTGCTGCGCGACGCGGCTGAATTTGAGTGGATTGAAGGCAGCACCTCGATCAATCTCAATGTGACGTCAAGCGGCGGATCGCAGCAAGCGCTGGTCCAGGGTTTGAACGGTTCGGCCGACTATGAATTCGTGGACGGAGCAATCAGGGGTATCAATATTCCGAAAATGGTGCGGGGTCTTTCTGTCGAAACATTGCTCGGCTGGCAGGAAAATCCCTCGGCGAAGACCGACTTCAGTACCCTCGGGGCTTCGTTTCAAATTGCCAACGGGATCGCCAAGACCGAAGATCTTGCCATGGTCGGGCCGTTGTTGCGTATGAACGGCAAGGGAACGACGGACTTGCCGCAGCAAAGCCTCAACTGGCGCGTGGAGCCAAATATCGTTCCGACCCTGGAAGGGCAACCGCCGATGCCGCGCCGGAAGGGCGAGGACAAGAAAATGGCGGGTCTCGGCGTTCCAATTGTCATCGAAGGGTCCTGGAATGACCCCCGGATCTATCCCGATATTGCCGGTATTCTGCAAAACCCGGAGGCGGCCTACAAGCAGCTTCAGGAAACGGGTGGCGAGCTGATCTCGATACTCCAGGGAAACAAGGACGCTCCGCGGGAGCTGGTTGATACGGCAAACGAGGTTATTCAACGCGCGACCGGTGGGCGGACCCAGATCGATGTCCAGAAGGTTATCGACGGCGATGTCGATGACGAAGAAGTGCTGAAAGCCGTTGAAGAGGGCTTCGGCCTTCCTCCCGGATTGCTTGGAAGCGTTCTGGGCAAGAAAAAGAAAGAAGACAGTAACTGACACCGCGCGTCCTGCCGTGTCGGGCCAGGTGACCTGCCAGACAGGACGAGCGGTGCCATCGTCGTGCGAGACCGGTCGGCAAGTCATGTTTCCGCGCTGCCTGAGCACTTGGGCCGCAAATCCCGACCTTGTGAAAATCAACAATAGCATTTGCGGTATAGTGTTGGACAAAGACACCACCTTTCGTTGTTGATTGGAGTATCGTCATGTCCATGCGGGGCACCGTTTCGCAGAAATTCATCCTCTTGTGTGTCACGCTTTGTCTTGCGTTGCCGGCGCGAGAATCCTTCGCACAAGGCTCCTGGAGCCCCGAAACCAGTCTCAATGTAAAACGTCTTTCAGACCTCTCGTTTTCTCCCGACGATTCAAAGCTGCTTTACGGTGTGAACAGCGTCGATCTGGTCAAGGACGAATATCCGGTCGAATTCTTCGTGTCCGACACCGATGGTGGCAACGTGCGAACGTTGCTGGAGCGGTCTGCTGAAAAATCCGCGCCGCAGTGGTCACCGGACGGGCGCTTCGTTGCCTATCTGTCTACCGAAACGGGGATAAACAATATTTGGGTCGTCGAGGCCGCTGGGGGTGACGGCCAGCAGATTACCCGCGTTTCGCGGGATATTTCGAGTTTCAAATGGGCGCCGGACGGCAATTCAATTGCATTTGTCATGGCAGATCCGGATTTGGTTCCGCCGGATGTGAAAGATTCAGATGTCTTCGTCAAAAATCACCTTTGGCTGCAAAAACTGAAGGGTGTCAAACCGGACGGAAACGTGATCAACCTGACGCGGGATGCAGAATTCTCGGTTAGCGAATGGGGCGGCAACTGGTCGTATGACTGGGCTCCCGACAGCCGCCGGATCGTGTTTGCGCATCAGGAACGACCCGGCCTCGACTACTGGACGAGGGCGCAGCTCTCAATTGCCGATGTCGGAACCAGGGAATTCAGTCGTATCGATGCAGGAAATGAGCACTGGAAATATTTTCCAAAATTCTCGCCGGACGGCAAATGGATTGCATTCATAAACGCACCGGGCCCCTTCAAATGGTCTTTCCTTTGGGATATCAAACTTCTCCCGGTCGATGGCGGCGATATCATCAATCTCCCCAACAGCAAGAACCGGCTTCCGTTTCCGTGGGAGTGGGCGGCCGATTCCAAGAGCCTCTACTACATAGAGAATGACCGTGTCAGCTATTCCTTCTACGAGATGCCGATCGACGGATCCTCGTACTTGAAAGTGTTCGGATCTCCACGAGATCTGGATGTGCCGGGCCTCAATACCTATCTGACGTCGTCCTTTGTCGACGTTAGTTCAGACGGACAGACACTCACCTTCATCGGACAGACACACGCAAAACCCCCCGAGGCGTATGTCACCGATGTCGCCCAGTTCGATCCTTCAAGGGTCACGCAGGTGAACAGCGAGTTCGATGGGATCGGGGCACTCAGGACCGAGCTGATCGAGTGGACGTCGCTCGACACAACGCCTGTCGAGGGTCTTTTGAGCTATCCGGAGGACTACCGGGAAGGCGAGACATATCCATTGGTCGTGCAGATACACGGCGGTCCGAATGGCGTTGACTTCAACGAATACCTGCCGCTGATGAGATTCTTTGCGACGGCGGCCTATCTGGAAAACGGGTATTTCGTTCTGCGCATCAATTATCGCGGTACACTCGGATATGGCCGGAATTTCCGGGAAGACCTGATCGGCAATTTCGGTGGCCCGGACTTTCACGACGTCATGACGGGCGTAAACCACGTCATCGCCCAGGGATTGGCGGATCCCGAGAAGCTGTTCGTGATCGGCCAGAGCAATGGTGGTACGCTGACCAGCTGGATCATCACCCAGACCGACCGGTTCAGGTCTGCATGCCCGGTTGCCGGAGAAACGGACTATATCAGTCTGGAGGGCACCAACGGCTATTTTCAGACAAGCTGGTACCTGGGGGGCAGTTTCATCGACAATCTGCAGATGTTTCTGGATCGCTCACCGATCTTCCATGTGAAGAATGTGCAGACCCCTGTGCTCATTCAAGGCGGACTACTGGACGACAATGTTCCCTTTACGCAACTGGAGGAGTTTTATCGTGCGTTGAAGCGAGAGGGTGCGGATGCACATCTGGTCGGGTATCCGAAGTCGACCCACGACTACTACCCGCCAAAACTGTACCTGCGCCTGTTGCGCTCCTGTCTCGACTGGACCGAAAAACATCGCGAGGCCGCGGAATAGTGCCTCAAGATCAGGGCGTGGGCTTTACCTTCTGTCCGGCAGGGTCGCCTCAAAACCTGCCGGCTTTGCGGGCCAGTTCGATACCCGGGCTGATCCGCATCAGGCGCATTTCGCCGAAACTGCGTATTTCCTGTTTCCCGAGATCGTCAAGATGAAATTCCTCAACGAGGAATTCCTTCATCGAATCGGGGGCAACGACGCACATGGGATTGGCAAATGCCTGCAGGCGCGCGGCAAGGTTCACGGCTGATCCGAAAACGTCATATACGTATTTCTGGATGCCGACGACCGAGCCCACGGCTGACCCGGTGCCAAGGCCTATGCGTGCTTCCCACTTGTACTGGTGGCTCTGATTGCGACGCTCGAGATAGCGGATGAAGCGCACCGCACAATTTGCAACCGCCCGCATGTGGTCAGGAGAAGGTTCGGGCATCCCGGCGACCGCAAGATAGGCATCGCCGATGGTCTTGATCCTTTCGCAACCGAATTGTTCGGCAATCCGGTCGAACGCCGTGAAAATGTCGTTCAACTCGCCGAGTGTGACCGTGGGGTCATGATTGGTCGAAAAACGAGTGAAATCGACAAAATCCAGCATGACAACGGAGACGCTTTCGTAAAGCTGGGGCGTCACGACACCGAATGTCTTGAACTCCTCATAGACAGTGCGGGGCATGAGGTTCAGTAACAGGCGTTCCACGCGTTCCTTTTCCCGTTCCAGTTCGCGGGTGTTACGCTCGACCATGGACGAGTAACTGTCGATCATCGACTCCAGTTCACGGATCCGGGTGATGTTCTGACATTCGACGACGAACAGGTCGTTTGTCTCTTCGTCCGCTCCGGATATCGAAAGGGCGATCACCAGCGTGCGGCGTTTCAGCTTTACAGAGATCTCACCGGAATAGCGGCCGGTCTGGTCCAGCGCTGCGCGTACACCATCCATGTCGATATCATGAAGAACGTCCTGCAACGGAGACCCGGGATCGGGTTTTCCGAACCAGTCCGCGAAGGGGGCGTTGCTGAAAACGAACTGGAAGTCATCTCCCCGGACAACGGCGATACCAACGCCGATGGCGCGCAGAAGCTGTTGATTGATGGCCGTGATACTCATGAGCGGCCCGTCGAAAGAATACAGGTCCGGCGGGCTTCGATTTCCGAAATGACCGTGTCGATGTCCTGGGGCGTAAAGTCATGTTCCGCGAGCGTTTCGCTCAGGAGCCTGCTCACCTCATCGAAATCTTCGTGTGTCAGGTCAAGCGAGGCATGTGCTCTCCTGAGCCGCTCATCGGAATAGGAAACCGGACCACCGAGAAGAGATGAAATGAACTTGGTCTGATGATCAATCAATTTCGGCATGTCGATGTCGTCGAAGTAGTCGCCGACCTGATCGGAATCGAGAATCTTGTCATAAAAAGCCATTACAACGCGGCTTACGGATTTGAAGCCACCGTATTTGTCAAAAAGGGCCTTGGACATACCTGGGATACTCGATTAACAGCTGATTTCAATGCAGTAGAAACAGAGTAGGCGACTGCGGACTTAAAGAAAAGTTTTTTGGAAATTTCCCAATTAATTTTTTGATCCTGTGAATTTATTCAGAGCTTGGTTATATTTGTTTCACTTTGAAGAAAGTGACATTACGTCACTGTCTTCAGGTCAGCAGCGATCGATTTTGACGACCTTGTCAAACACGCCCTGCCAACGATCCCAGCAAGGCTGCCGGCGCATCTTCATGCACCAGATGGGCAGCGTCCTCGATCGGTGTGAAGCTCTTGGCCTGCAGAAGGTCCTGAAGCTCGCGGCCTTGTGCCGGCGGAATGAAAGTGTCTCGCATTCCCCAGGTGAGGTGAACATCAAAATCGGTAGGACCGTAGCGTTTTTGCGCCTCTTTTATGTTGGTGATATCAGCCTGCGCGATCTGGCGGTAGAACGCCGCCTTGCCAGCCTCTCCAGACCAGGGATCGAAATATATCCTGGTCGCCTCTTCCCGGAGCGGATAATGAGCTGCAGCCTGGATATAGGCCCGAAAAAGAGCTTCATGGGCATAGTCGGGCAAGCCTGCAAATGCGGGCTCGTGATTTGCAACATGGGCATAAAACGGCGACCCGGACGGCAGGACGGCAACCGCGTTCACGAGATGAAGCTTGCCGTAGTCAATGCCGTTGACGAAGTGTCCCCGCAAAGCGGCGAGGCCACCAAAATCATGGCCGATGACCTGCGGTCTTTTCAGTTCCCAGTGTCCGATCAACGCTTCCAGCAGGTCGCTTTGAACATATTCGGTGACATTCTGAGCTGCATTATTTTCCGACAGACCGGTCCCGAGCATGTCGAAAAAATAGACCTTGTGGGTCTTTGCCAACCAGGGTGCGATTGCCCTCCAGGACTGGGCAGACCAGGGAAAACCATGCACAAGCACGATCGGGTCGCCCTCACCCAGCGAACCCCATGCTATGGACTGACCTTCAAAGGAAAATCGTTCGTTGAGATGCAGCATCGGTCTTTTCCTTCGCATTGACAATTAGCAAAATTGCTATATAACTATGTTATGTCGAATCGAGAAGACCAAGTCAAGGCACTTGCAAATGAGACCCGGATAGAAGTCCTGCGACTGCTGGACAGGCCCATGGAACACTTTGCACACCAGGAATCAGCGGATCCTGTAGAAACGGGGGTCTGTGTCCAGATGCTCGCGGAGCATTTCGGGATAAGCCAGCCGACGATGAGCCGGCACATCGAACTGCTGAAACGCGCCGGGTTCATCCGGGCGCAGCGCAAGCAAAAATGGACTTATTGTTCCAGGGACGAAACCGCGCTTGCAGACTATGCCAATTGGTTGAAATCGAGTCTGAATATCAGGACCGCATGAGAGCCCACGGCGAATGCCGGCCAGTGGGCCTCATGTGTATGGTCACCGACTGCGCGATGCGCTTGCCAGTTTGCGCGATCAGTACCAGAAACCTTCACGACGCCAGATCGTGAAGTGGCCCCGCACGGGAGGAGCGGGCGTTCCGCCGTCGATCGTGAATTCCCGTCCCCCGTTGATGCCTCTGCCGCCGGTCTGCCGCAGGATTACCCACTGGTTGCATTGAGGCCCACCGCTGGAACTCTGGCACATGTCTATCCGCGCCTTCTTGTCGTCGATCTGCTGCCAGACCCAGTCGACAAGGGCGACGTGACCGTTCCAGACCATGAAGTCCAGCGGTTTGACTTCGCTGACTTCGTCGATGTTGATCTTGCAGACCCGTTCGGGATACTTCCGTGGCGAAACGCCATAATACTTGTCCCATTCCCCGACCCAGATCAGGAAATTGGCGACAAAGCCGATGCAGTCCATGCCAAAGAAACGGTCCTGCACCATCTCCTGCAGCGCGCCGCGATCCGACATCTTGTCGAAGTAGATTTTCTTGATCTTGCCCCTTTGCTCGACATCCTTGGAGCCATCCTTGTTGGCACGTCCGCAAACATCGACCTTGTACTTGTCGAGCAGGTCCTTGTGTTTCAGCATGAAATTCCAGATCTTGACGAAGGTCTGATCATTGCCCTGTCCCTTCAGCGCGAGGTCGATCGCACTTCCACCGACATGCCGGTTCAGGTTTTCACCGAATTCGTTCTTGATCCAGCGGAAGTTCTTGTAAAAACTGTGCGCGCTGTCGTTGCCCCCGTTTCCGCGGTCCTTGCAAAGATACTGGTTGAGCTTGACAGGTCCTGCGCTGGTCGGAAGACCGGGATTGGTAAGGCGGTTCACGTATTCAAACGGCAAATTAAAAGCTTCGGCCAAAATCACTCTCCATCAAAAAGGCGTTCTGATCGGACTGCTTGGGTCTGCTGCATCTGTTCACAACTGTGGAATTAGCCGGCTGTGAAACAACACATTTTTCAGAGGCTTCAATCGGCCTCTTGTAATATTTTCTCAATCAATGAACGGATCGTACCACAATCGCTGTCGAAGCGTTACAGGGTACCTTGCAGAATATTTCAGATCCGAAGGATTGCGTCAGACAATGTGCGACGGGTCAGTCCTGAAGCGACAAGGCCACCATCATCCTCGATACGCTGTTCTCCACCGGTCCGGTGTTTTCGATGCGAACAAGGTTCGGTACGTTTTCAGGCTCGAGATCTGCTCTTTGCAAGCGTCTTTCGATGTCCTGTCTGCTTTCCCGGCCGCGCGCGGCCAGGCGCTCGGCGAGAACGGGGACAGGCGCCGTGATCAGGAGAACGATCGCGGTTTCGTATTTGTCCGCCGCTCTTTGCAGAATGCGGCGCGACCCGTTGGCGATCACCGTATCGCCTGCGCTGATGTGAGCGTCGTAGACCTTGGGGATGACATAGCCAAGTCCATGGGCTTCCCAGGAAAGGGCTGTTTCTTCATGGCTCACGAGCCGGTCGAATTGCGGACGTGTCAGCGTCTCGTGATCTTCCGCGCCGGTATCTGCTTCGCGAGTGATGGCGCGCCGGGCAAAGTGAATATTCGCATGACCCTCGAGTTTTTCCCTGAGCGCGGACATCAGCGTGTCCTTGCCGGCACCACTCGGACCGACCACAAGAACCATTCTACCGGGGCCGAGTTTCGGCTTGTTTGCTGTATCTGCTTCAGGCAACCCGCCGTCCCTCGCGCCAGACACCGCGCACGATCGGAACATTGCCGACCAGTTTCACCTGGATAAGATCGGCGCGCAGTCCGCATTCCAATGCGCCCCGATCCGAAAGTCCGATGGATCTTGCGGGCGTTTCGGTCACCATCTTGACGGCCTGGGGCAAGGAAATTTTCTCGACTTCATTGGCAAGATGGAAAGCTGCCTGAATGAGGGACGCCGGAATATAGTCCGAGGAAAGCACATCCAGGTGACCTGCCTCCGCCAGTTCCCTTGCAGAAACGTTTCCGGAGTGGGACCCGCCGCGCACGACATTGGGAGCACCCATCAGAACAGCCATGCCCGCGTCGTGAGAGGCCTTTGCTGCTTCCCTCGTGGTCGGAAATTCCGCAATTCTGGTGTTCAGTTCGATCGCTTCGTCAACATGTTCCCTGGTGGCATCGTCGTGGCTTGCAATGGAAATGCCGCGAGCCCGCGCTATGGCAGAAAGGCGTTTGCGATTTTCCGGCGCAAGCGCGCAGGCACTTTCCTGCCGGTGCCTGATGAAATCTTCCATCTCGGTGTCGGAAAAGCCCTTTTTGCCCTGGAAATAAACCTTGTAGGCGTCCAGGGAAACGAACTGCCGCTGACCCGGCGTATGGTCCATCAGCGAAATCAGCCGGATACTGTCATCGTCCTCGAACACACTGAAGGCGTTCATGACATCGGATGCGGAGACCTCACAGCGCAGATGAATGAAGTGATCCGCCCGCAGTCTGCCCTCTTTCTTGCCGGTCTCAATTGCGTCGGCGAGGATGCGCATGTCGCGATAGCGCAGATTTGCGTCCTGATCCATGCCGACACGCAGAGCATCAAAGACTGTGGTGATGCCGGAACAGGCGATCTGCGCGTCATGTGCCTGAACGGCAGCTACGGGGTTCCAGCGGACCATGGGCCGTGGTGCGTAATGTGTCTCAAGGTGATCGGTGTGCAGCTCGACGAGGCCCGGCAGGAGATAGTCCCCTTCGCAATCATGCCCGTTTGCGCTGGTGGGCGCGTCGATGGCATTGATCAGACCCGAGCCGGAAACCGAAAGAGAGCCATCTTTCACTTCATCGGCCAGAATGAGCCTGGCGTTCTTGAAGATTTTCAGATCCGTACTCATGCGTTCTCCTTGCGGGTCAAAGGGGCGGCAAGGGACTCGGCCGTTTGCGCTGATGTGCTTCCGGTCAGCTCGAACACCGTGTGAACCTCGAATGGAGCGTTTCTCTCGGGCTCGACATAGAGAGCGAATGAGCTGCAAGTGCGTGACTGCCCCGTTACCGCTGCAAAGTAATTCCTGGCCGCCGCTGCCAGGGCAGTGGCTTCGGCATCATTTTCCAGCTTGCTGGACAAGGTCATGTGGAAGCGGAATTCATCGAAGATGTATGGATAGCCCCAACCGGTCAGATAGGAATCCTGTTTTGGTGTCAGGCCACTTTTGCGGCGGCGCTCCAGATCAGCCCCGGAAAGCGGCGCTCGAAACCTCTCGAACCGATGCACGCACAAGGCTGCGAAGGCTGCGAGGTCCGGCTCGGCATTATCCGGTGTCAGGGCGAGAAACCTGCCGAGCCTGTTTACACTGAGAGCCTGGATCTCGAACGGTGCAAGGTCACCTGAAAAATCCCGGCAGGCCTCCAGAAGGGCAGACTCGCTCCGTTCGGGATCTAGATGGAACGGTGCCTTCAACGTCCCGTGAAACCCGTAGCGACGCGGGCTGCTGGTCAGGTGCAGGAAACGTTCTCTGTCGATGCCGTCAAGCGCCGGCTGGCAGAGATCCGACCCGGAGAACGGGTCCCTTCCCAACCAGGTATTGCCGAGCTGCATCAAACGATCGTCTGCGTCGGCGGCAAAATAGATGGCGTAGCGCATATCAGAATCACGGTCGTTTTCGTGGTGGCCGGGAAGCCCGGCCTATAGGAGGGGGATGACCTTTCTGTGACAGTTTTCCCCCACCTGCAACTGTTTCCTTGGCCAAGAACGTCAGGCGGCCACTTCTGCGGCAAACCCGGTGACGTCGATGATGCGGTCGGCAATTTCCTCACGGACGTCCTGATCGTGAAGAATGCCGACCATCGCAACACCCTGTTCCTTTTTCTCCTGCACCAGGCGGACGACGACCGCCCGGTTGGCCGCGTCAAGCGAGGCAGTCGGTTCATCGAGCAGCAGAATCGGATAGTGGGCTATGAACCCGCGGGCGATGTTGACCCGCTGCTGCTCGCCGCCGGAGAATGTCGCAGGAGGAAGGGTCCAGAGGCGCTCGGGAACGTTCAGCCGCGTCAGCAGCGAGCGCGCCTTTTCAACTGCTTCTTCTTCACTTGTGCCTTGTGCGACCAGCGGCTCTGCGACGACGTCTTCTGCGGACACGCGCGGGATTGTCCGCAGAAACTGGCTGACATAGCCGATAGTATCCTCACGCAATTTCAGAATACGGCGGGGTTCGGCACCTGCGACGTTGATGATTTCGTCGCCGATGGTGACCAGGATCTGGCCCTGATCACAACGGTAGTTGCCGTAGATCATTTTCAGGATGGAGCTCTTGCCAGCACCCGACGGGCCACCAAGCACGGCGCATTCTCCTGCATTGACCGAAAATTCGACCTTGTCGACGACGGGAATGACCGAGCCGCCCTGCAAGTGCATTGTGAAGGATTTGCCGACATTGTTGAGATAAAGACGGACGGGCATTTCAGACCTCACACCTGTAAAATCGAGGAAACGAGCAGTTGTGAATACGGCTCTCGCGGATCGTCCAGAACCTGGTCGGTCAGACCGGCCTCGATGACGTTGCCGTGTCGCATCACCATGATGCGGTGAGACAGCAGACGTGCAACTGCCAGATCGTGCGTGACGATCACGACCGACAGGCCCAGATCGGCGACGAGGCGGCGCAGCAGATCGAGAAGGCGCGCCTGAACGGAGACGTCGAGACCTCCCGTCGGCTCATCCATGAAGACGAGCCGGGGGCGTGTCACCAGATTTCGGGCAATCTGCAGACGCTGGCGCATGCCGCCGGAAAACGAGCGGGGATCATCGTCGATCCGGTCGCTGTCGATTTCAACCCGGCCCAGCCAGGCGTCGGCAGTGGAACGAATGTTGCCGTAGTGCCTGTCGCCTACGGCCATCAGCCGTTCACCCACATTGGCGCCGGCAGACACATTCATGCGAAGTCCGTCGGCTGCGTTCTGGTGGACAAAGCCCCAGTCGGTGCGCATCAGGAGCCGGCGTTCGGCCTCCGAGAGCTGATAGAGGTTGCGCATGGAACCGTCACGCATGCGGTATTCAATGGCGCCTGCCGTCGGTGCCAGCCGCGTTGAAAGGCAGTTGAGCAGGGTTGTCTTGCCCGAACCGCTTTCACCGACAATGGCAAGCACTTCGCCCGGCCACAAATCGAACGAAACGTCGGCGCAACCGACCCGGTCGCCATAATAGCGGGTGACGTTGTGAACCTGCAGCAGCGGTTCGTCGGCTTGAAACAGGCTCATCAGGCCGTCTCCCCTTGAGTATTTCCGCCGATCTGGAGCGCTGCCGGATCGGCCGCCATCGGCCCTGCATGGCCGGCAGCCCGGCGTTCCTCGCAAAAATCACTGTCAGAGCAAACGAACATGCGTCCACCCCTGTCATCCAGAATGACCTCGTCGAGGTAAACGTCTTCCGCTCCACAAAGGCCGCAGGGCTTGTCGAATTTCTGGACCTCAAATGGATAATCCTCAAAGTCGAGGCTCTTTACCCTGGTGTAGGGCGGAATGGCGTAGATGCGCTTTTCCCGCCCGGCCCCGTAAAGCTGAAGGGCCGCCATCTCGTCAATTTTCGGGTTGTCGAATTTGGGCGTCGGAGACGGGTCCATCACGTAACGGTCATTGACCTTTACGGGATAGGCATAGGTCGTGGCGATGTGACCGTTCTTGGCAATGTCCTCGTAGAGCTTCACATGCATGAGGCCGTAGTCTTCAAGGGCATGCATCTTGCGGGTTTCCGTCTCGCGCGGCTCCAGGAAGCGGAGCGGCTCGGGAATGGGAACCTGGAAAACAAGGATCTGGTCCTCTGTCAGGGTTTTTTCCGGGATGCGGTGACGGGTCTGGATGACAGTTGCCTCGGACGTTTCGTAGGTCGTCCTGATGCCTGCGGTCTTTTCGAAGAATCCCCGCAGTGAAACAGCATTGGTCGTGTCGTCGGAGCCCTGGTCGATCATTTTCAGACAATCGTCCCGGCCGAGGATAGACGCGGTGACCTGAACCCCACCCGTACCCCAGCCATAGGGCATCGGCATTTCGCGTGAAGCAAAGGGCACCTGATAACCTGGTATCGCGATGCCTTTCAGGATCGCCCTGCGGATCATGCGCTTGGTCTGCTCGTCGAGGTAAGCGAAGTTGTATTCGCCCTGATCATAGATCTCGGCTGTGTCGTTCATTGTGTAGCCCTCCGCTTCTGGAGAATCCTGGAATAATTCTCCAGCCGCATTTCCAGGGTTCCCGTGTGCAGCTCAAAGAGGTGATTGTCGTGGTCATAGAAGTAGATCGACCTGCCTTCACCATCGGTGCGATGGCGCGGCGGCTTGCATTCGAGGCCGAGCCTTCCGATAGCGTCCAGCCGGGTCTCGAATTCACTTTCCTGGATCTTGAAGGCGACATGATTGTAGCTGCGTTCGGGCAGGCTCGTTCCCTGCATGATCGCAATCCAGATATCGCCGACCAGAAAGAACTTTTCCGGTGACAGGGAGAAGGTATTCTCTCCGCTTGCATAAACTTCCCGGCCGTCCAGCACATCAGTCAGTATTTGCGACATCCTTTCGAGGTCGCTGACGATGAAGGTGATATGGCTGAGGCCGCTGCTCATTCCGCAGCCTCCCGGGAAGTTCCATCGCTTTCCGCGCTTGCGCGTTTCTCGAACCATTCGCCGCGCATGCGGCGGACGAGGTCGAGCTCGGCCTGGAAATCGACGTAATGCGGAAGTTTCAGGTGTTCGACAAAGCCTGTCGCCTGGATGTTGTCGGAGTGGGAGAGGACGAACTCGATGTCCTGTGCAGGCGCAGTCTGTTCTTCTCCCAGTTCCTGCCATCGCATCGAGCGGTCGACCATTGCCATGGACATGGCCTTCCGCTCAACCTGACCGAAAACAAGACCATAACCACGCGTGAAGGTGGGTGCCGCCTTTGCAGACCCCTGGAACTGGTTGACCATCTGGCACTCGGTGACCTTTATCGTGCCAAGCGTCACGGCGAAACCGAGTTCCTCCGCGTAAAATTCGACTTCAACCTCACCATAACGAATTTCACCTGCAAACGGGTGTGTTCGGCCATAGCCGCGCTGGGTCGAATAGGCGAGTGCGAGCAGAAAACCCTCGTCGCCCCGTGCAAGGTTCTGGAGGCGCAGGTCCCGATCAGCGGGGAAGGACAGCGGTTCGCGAGTCAGGTCGCCGACAGGTGCGTCCTCGTCGGTCAAGGGGTCCGGTTCCATCAGGCCCTCGTCGCCGAGAAGGTCGGTGACGCGCGGCACGGGTTCGTCGCGGGTTTCAGCTGTTTCAGCCTGAGGCGTACGTTCGTCGTCCTCTGCAGCGAGGGAGAAATCGAGCAGCCGGTGGCTGTAGTCGAATGTCGGACCAAGCACCTGTCCACCGGGCAGATCCTTGTATGTGGCAGATATTCGCCGCTCGACCAGCATTTTCGCAGTATCGACGGGTTGGCTGTAGCCGAAACGCGGCAACGTCGTCCGGTAAGCCCGCATCAGGAAGGCAGCTTCGATCAGGTCGCCTCGAGACTGCTTGATAGCGAGTGCGGCCAGCTTTTCGTCGTAAAGAGAGCCTTCGCCCATGACGCGGGCGACGGAATGGGAAAGCTGTTCGGCGATTTGTTCAAGGGTCAGCGCGGGGACTGACGTGTCACCCCGGCGACGCTTGGCCAGCAGCTTGTGAGCGTTGCGGATGGCTTTCTCGCCACCTTTGACGGCAACATACATAGATCAGGTCTCCGTGAGCGTGACGCGGGTGGAACGGGGAAGTGCAGCGATCTCCGTTTTTCCGGCGAAGATCAGGTCAATGCCACGGGGAAACTGGCGGTTGTTGGAGATAACCTGATCCCAGAAGACCGGTGGGGTCGGACCTGTGCTGAAAGATGTCTTCGTCTTTATGCCGGGACCTTCCAGGGTAACGGTCCGGGCCTTGTCGAAAACCTGGCCCGTCAGGACGACCGTGGTTGACTGGTCAGGATACTCGGCTGAACCCTGGTTGAAACTTGCCAGCGAAATCATCGATTGCGGCTCAATGACAAGCGCAAAAGCCGCGTTGACGGGTTCCGGCAGAATCGAGGCACCGGTGTGGAAACGGAGAAACGCCTTCACGGCTTCCGACTGCATTAAGGCCCGGTCGAGCCAGACCGGCGTGTCGTAGTCGAACAGGGTCAGGGCGATCGCCGCGGCTACCGGTGTCAACGGCTCCGGCGGAGTGAGGTCTCCAACCTGGAGGGTCTGACGAGTGCCGGGTCTTGCCATGACATGCATGATGGTACGGAAACAGGCCTGGGCGTCGTGGACCGGATCGGTGAAACCGGCTGCGAGCGGAGTGTCATGGCCGTTATTGCCGCGTGGTGCTGCGGAGCTTTCCATCAGTTGTCTCCCCGGACCATAGTGAAGAAATTGACCCTGGTGGCCTCGGTTTCCTCCCGGACGGTTTCGGTCGTGGTCTCCTGAGCGGCAGCAAGCGGAGCGATGATCATCTCCTCGATCTGTTCTCGCGCATCGGCGCGTTGCCATAGGGCGTCGATCACAGCTGATTGAAGCGCCTTTTCCTTGTTGCGACCAAGACTGTAGGCGCTGCCGGTTTCTCCGGATGCCAGACGAACGACGCAACGGGTGACAGTGACTTCACCAAGATTGAACGGACTTCCGGTGCCGCCCATGCGGCCACGTACCATGACGAGGCCGGTCTCGGGCTGGCGCACCAATTCATAGGCCGGAGCATCCAGCTTCCGAAAATTTTCGGCAATGTCCGCAGGCGTTGCGGCCGCAAGGGTTGCCATGTTTTTCTGACGGGCGGAGTGTCCGTCCTCAGGCAGGTTTGTCGGGGTGGTTTCGGTCATGAGTCGCGCCTTCGGGTTGGCGATCATTGGAGAGAAAATCGAAATCGGGATTTTTCTATCGAGAATTTGTCTATTTGTCTATACAAATATTAGAGTTGACTCTTTGGTATCGAAATTTGATGACGAGCGCATGACAAACCACACCATTCTTGATCGCAGTGCAGGCATTGCCGTCTGGCGGCAAATCATGGAAACCCTGAAGGCTGAAATAGTCAGTGGTGCCTTCGAAGAAGGCAGCCGTCTGCCGCCGGAATCGGATCTTGCAAAGCGTTTCGGTGTGAACCGTCACACCGTGCGACGCGCCATTGCGGCGCTGACGTCGGAGGGTATCCTGAGGGCAGATCAGGGCCGCGGCACATTTGTTGCCTCCGCACCTCTCAGCTATCCGATCGGCCCGCGAACGCGTTTTTCGGAAATTGTTTCCGAACAGGACCGCGCTCCCAGCGGCCGCCTGATCGGATCCGCGCTGGAAGAGGCAGATGCGCTTCTTGCCAACCAGCTCGGTATATCGCTCGGCACCATGCTGATCCGTCTGGAGACCCTTCGCGTGGCGGATGGCGTTCCGATAATCGTCGGTACAAACTGGTTCGAACGGTCACGTGTTCCCAATTTCGTCGCCGACTATGCCGAGACGGGATCGATTACAAAGGCACTCGAACTGGCAGGTATCGAGGATTATCGCCGCAAGGAGACCCGCATCACCTCGGAACTCGTGGAGGCAAAGGATGCGCAGCAACTCGGCATTCCGCTCGGACAGCCAGTTCTTGTGGTTGAAAGCGTCAATCTCGACATGACGGGCCGCCCGATCCAATACACGCGGGCGCGGGCCGCGGCGGACCGGATCCAGCTTGTCGTGAATGGGGACGTCTGAGAAATGGCCGCGGATATCTGAAAAGACCCGGTTCAATTGGCCAGGCTGGCGGATGTCAAAATGAAAGCGGGGCGTTGTCCGTAACTTCCTTCATGACGAAAAAGGTTCGCGTCTGGCGCACGCCGGGCAACGCGATCAGCTTTTCCCCGTGTAGCCTGTTGAAGTCTGCCATGTCCTTGACCCTGATCTTCAGGAAGTAGTCAAAGTCGCCGGCAACCAGGTGGCAGTCCAGTACAAAATTCAATCTTCTGACAGCGTCTTCAAATTCCGCAAAGCTCTGCGGTGTCGATCGATCCAGAACAACGCCGACAATGACCAGGGCAGCCCGGTCCACCTGCTCCGGATTGACAATGGCACGCACCGAGCCGATGACGCCCTCATCGAACAGGCGCTGCGTGCGCCTGTGACAGGTTGCCGGACTGACATTTACCCGTTCGGCAAGGTCGGCATTCGAGAGCCTGCCGTCTTCCTGGAGGAATTTGACGATTTTCCTGTCGGTTCTGTCGAGAGAATGCAATGTGGAAGATTCTTTCATCCAATATAGATTGATAGAAACCATTTAGACAATCAAGGAAGATTTTCCGAATTATATCCGATCATTTTGCGAAAGTTTGAAAGCACCTTCCGAGTAGTTTCTGTCAGCCTTGTTTCATCTCAATTCCACAAGGAAGATCCCGATGAAGCTTGAACAATTCGAAAGGTATCCATTGACTTTCGGACCTACGCCGATCGAGCATTTACCCCGTCTCACGGATGCACTTGGCGGCAAGGTCCAGATCTACGCAAAACGCGAGGATTGCAATTCCGGTCTCGCGTTTGGCGGCAACAAGCTCCGCAAACTTGAATACATCGTCCCGGATGCGATCGCCTCCGGTGCCGACACCCTGGTCTCGATCGGCGGCGTACAATCGAACCACACACGGATGGTTGCTGCCACTGCCGCGAAAATCGGCATGAAATGCGTCGTGGTTCAGGAAAAATGGGTGCCGCATTTCGATGCGGTCTACGACCGTGTCGGCAACATTCTCCTGACACGCCTGATGGGCGCGGATTCCAGGCTGGTTGAGGATGGGTTTGACATCGGGATCCGGAAAAGCTGGGAAGATGCCATGCAGTCAGTCCGCGATGCCGGAGGGACACCTTACGGCATTCCGGCCGGGGCATCCGTCCACAAGTATGGTGGCCTCGGTTATGTGCACTTTGCTGAAGAAGTCAGAGCTCAGGAAGCCGAGCTTGGTTTCAAGTTCGACTATGTCATCGTGTGTGTTGTCACGGGATCGACCCAGGCCGGCATGATTGTCGGCTTCGCGGCTCAGGACAGGGCTGACAGGGTGATCGGTATCGATGCATCGGGAACGCTCGAGCAGACACGCGATCAGGTTCGCCGGATTGTCGACAACACTTCAGAACTCGTTGAACTGGGCCGCCCGGTGTCTGAAGAGGAAATCGTCATCAATCCCGACTATGCCTATCCCGCCTACGGCGTTCCTTCGGAAGAAACCAACGATGCAATTCGTCTGGCGGCGAAGACGGAAGCCATGATCACGGATCCGGTCTATGAGGGCAAGTCGATGCAGGGAATGATCGATCTAGTCGGAAAAGGCAGGTTTCCAGAAGGATCGCGGATTCTCTACGCGCATCTGGGAGGTGCGCCGGCGCTCAACGGTTACAGCTACTATTACAAGGACGGTTGAACCCCTGACAGTGCGTCGCCGGAACCGGAGCCGGAAGACTGTTCCGCTTGACGGAAGATCAGAAGGCGGCGGACAGGCAAGTGCCCGCCGCCTTCGTCAGCATTCTACATTTTCGCCCGCTCGGCTCTCAGGGCCAGCCACAGGCAATAGCACATGATCAGAACAACGACCGTGAACGGAATGCCGGTCGAGACCGCTGCTCCCTGGAGTGCAGACAGCCCGCCACCGAGCAGCAGCGCGATGGCGACCAAACCTTCCAGCGTGCACCAGAAAATGCGCTGAATAACAGGCGCATCCATTTTTCCGCCAGCCGTGATGGTGTCGATCACGAGCGAACCGGAGTCCGACGATGTCACGAAGAAGATGATGATCAGCAGCAACGAGATCGGTGCAACGATCTGGTAGAATGGCAGTTCCTTCAGGAAGCCGAAGAGGGCCCCTTCCGGCTTGTACGCCTCGATCACCGTTGCGCGGACACCTTCTGCGCCGCCTGCGTTCAGCATATCGATAGCCGCGCCGCCGAAGGTTGACATCCAAAGAGCGCACACTGCCGTCGGCGCGATCAAAGCGCACAGCACAAATTCACGCACTGTCCGGCCCCTTGAAATCCGGGCGATGAACATGCCTACGAACGGTGACCATGCAATCCACCACGCCCAGTAGAACGTGGTCCATCCGTGGAAGAAGCTCGTATCCTCTCGCCCGAACGGGTTCGATAGCGCCGGTAGCATCAAAATGTAGTCGGTCATGACAGAGAAGTAGCGCGAGATTGCGACACCTACTCCGGTCACGAGAATTACAAAGATGAACAGACCGACGGCCATGATCATGTTGATTTCAGACAGTCTCTTCACGCCGGCGTCCATGCCGAGCAAAACCGAACCCAAAGCGATCGCAGTAATGAAGATGATAAGCAGCACTGTCACCGTCGGGGTCGGTTCGATACCGAAAACTTCGTAAAGACCCGCGGCGACCTGTTGCGCGCCAAGACCCAGCGATGTGGTCAGGCCGAACAGTGTTGCGAAGACCGCAAGCGTATCGATCATATGGCCCCACCAGCCCCAGACACGTTCGCCCAGCAAGGGATAGAACGCCGAACGCAGGGTCAGCGGCAGCCCGAGATTGTAGCAGAAGATCGCCAGCGACAACCCGACAGCAGCATAAATCGCCCAGCCTTCCAGGCCCCAGTGGTGGATCGTGCCGACGACGCCGGCATACTCGTTCCCCGGTTCGCTGATATCTATCCCGAGCGGACTTGCACCGCCACTTTCGGCGAAGTTGTAGTAGACCGGTTCAAGAACGCCAAAGAACAGCAGTCCGATGCCGATGCCAGCCGCAAACATCATCGCGATCCAGCCGGCGTAGGAATAATCGGGTTTTGCGTCCTTGCCACCAATACGGACCGAGCCGACAGGCAGAACGATCAATGCGAGGCAAAAGAGAGTAATTGCGTTTACCGACAGCACAAGGAACCAGTCGAATGTGCTGGTCAGCCACGGTCGCAACCATCCGAAGAAAGATGCGGTGGCTTCCTGGTTCGCAAGCGCGATCAAAACGAATGCGGCAATCAGGATACTGGAGATCAGGAAGACAGGATTGTGCAGATCCAGACCGAAAGGCCGGATATTGTCCTGTCCAAGTTCGTATTCCGTCTCGAAGTCCCAGACCCGGGGATCCGGGTCCAGCATCTTCTTTGATTCAGACGAGTCTGACATATCCCCTCCATCATTTACGTCCGCCCATCCTGCAGCGTTGCACAGAAACCGGGTCAGCGTCCATTGATTGTGCGAACTAATGTCGCATTGAATCTGTCGAATGCGTCACAGGGTATCGCAAGGGCGACGCGGCCGTGTATCCGCGTGACTTCCGGGCGTCGATTGACGCTTACTCCAGCCGACTTGATTTGGTCGGCAATCTTTTTGGAAAGGTGCAATCGCATGAGCAGGCGCGTTTTTGTATCGGCAGGTGCTGCGGGGATTGGCCGCGTTATTGCCGAGCGATTCCTGAGTGAAGGGGCGCAGGTCGCCATTTGCGACGCAGACCCGGCGGCGGTCGCAAATTTCCAGGCGGACTACCCGCAAGCGGTTTCCGCGGTCGCCGATGTCACCGCGGAAAACGAAATGGCCGGCTTCCTGGATGCTCTGGAAACCCAATGGGGTGGTGTCGATGTCGTGTGCGCGAATGCCGGAACGGGCGGCCCTGCCGGTGCGATCGAAACTCTTGACTACGAAGACTGGCAGAACTGCATCGCGGCTAACGTGCACGGTGCATTTCTCACCTGCCGCTGGGCTGCGCGCGTCATGAAGGCACAACGTTCCGGCCTGATAACGCTGACGTCATCCACGGCAGGTCTCATGGGGTATCCGATGCGGTCGCCCTATGCCGCGGCCAAGTGGGCAATCGTCGGATTGACGAAAACCCTTGCTATGGAGCTTGGGCCCTTCGGTATTCGCGTGAACGCAATTTGTCCGGGCGCCGTCGAGGGACCTCGCATGGACAGGGTTGTTGCCAAGGAAGCGGTGGCGCGTGACATGAGTGAGGACGAAGTGCGGGCACTTTATGTCACCGGTGTCTCAATGAAGACATGGGTCAATGCCGACGATGTCGCCAACTCGATATTGTTTCTTGCGTCAGATGCCGGAAGAAAGATCTCCGGCCAGATACTGGCCATAGACGGCCACACCGAGACGCTGGCTCCATCGTGAGTAACGCCTGCGAGCGGCGCACGCCCACCATGAGCGATAGGGGCCGAAGCGAAATTCCCAACCTGTTGCTCTCGATGTTCATCCCAAATCCGAAGGACAATCAAAACACCCGACGAGCCGGAATTCAGTTCAAAATCCGGTAATACGTCCGTATCCGTCAACGGCGACAAGATCCGTACTCTGCTGGCATAAAATTTACTCAAGCTTTGCAAGACACTACCGTAACCGGCTGAACTAGAACGGAAATCATGGACAACATTCCAAACGAACAACATTTTGATTGACGTATGTCAGTTTGGCACGACAGATTGGGTGTCACTGGGAGAAGAAATGTGAAGCCGACGGTTCATGATATTGCGCGCGAGGCGGGCGTCAGTCTCTCGACCGTTGACCGGGTACTGAACGGCCGGGCAGACGTGAGGCCCAAGAATGCGGAGCGCGTCAAGGCGGCGGTGAGGAAGCTCGGCTATGTCCGGGATACGAATGCCGCCAATCTTGCAAAGAAGCGGCGCTACAATTTCGTATTTGTGCTGCCGGAGGGGCCCAGCAGTTTTGTCGATACGGTCGCGGCGGCGGTTCGCGAGGCGGCGGATGCGCAAGTAACGGACCGGGCTGATGTCGAAGTTCGCTATGTCAATGCGGCCGACCCGCACGCAATCGTCAAATGTCTGAAATCACTTGATCTGGGTCAGCTCGACGGTGTTGCCATCATGGTGCCCGAAACGCCTCAGGTCAGGGACGCTGTCGCGCATATAAAAAGCGCGGGTGCCTATGTCGTCTCGTTGGTCTCCGATCTGCCGAATTCCAGGTGTGATCATTTCATCGGCATAGACAATTTTTCGGCAGGCCAAACAGCGGGCGCGTTGCTCGGCAAGTTTCTGAGGAATGAAACCGGCAGCATTCTGGTGACAACCAATTCGATGGTGGCGCGCGACAGCATCGAGCGCCGTTATGGTCTCGACGAGATTCTCTCGCGCGATTATCCCGGTCTTACGGCGCTGCCCACCATCGAGTTTCACGATGACGCCAAGAGAATTCACGAAACTCTAGAGCGAGCCATTTCAGAGCATCCCGAACTCAGGGCCATCTATTCCATGGGATCGGGAAACACAGCGATGCTGGACGCTTTGCGTGATCACGCGGGCGACAAGAACCTGGTTGTGGTTGCGCACGACCTGACCTCCGTAACCCGTCAGGCATTGGTCGACGGGGGCGTGGATGCGATCATCGTGCAGAATGTCGGACATCTCGCCAGGAGTGCCCTGCGCGTGCTTCGGGCGAAATGCGATGACATCGAAATCTACGAAGCGCAGGAGCAAATTCGCATCGAAATCGTCATGCGGGAAAATCTCTACTAACCTGCATCGCGACGATATCCGACGCATTTTCACTTATTAATCGAATAAAATGAACCACTTGACCGAAGAGCTCGATGGATTCATCTGTCGGTTTCGTTCAAAAAGAAAGACGTATGTCAGTTTATTTGTTGACTTGACATACGTATGTCAAATAGGGTTGGCGCGCACTTGGAGGAGTGCTGCCGCCCGGCCTGCGCCGGAGCGCGACCAAACGGGAGGAAATCAGCAATGAAATCTGCGAAACTTCTCGCGGCGACCGCATTTGTGGCGGCGAGCGGGCTTAACGTCTCTCTCGCGTCCGCCGACGAACTGACGTTGTGCTGGGCTGCATGGGATCCGGCCAATGCCCTTGTGGAATTGTCCAAGGAATTCGAGACCCAGTCCGGTCACACCATGAAATTCGAATTCGTGCCCTGGCCGAATTTTGCCGACCGCATGCTCAACGAGCTGAATTCGGGCGGCAAGCTCTGCGATCTCCTGATCGGCGACAGCCAGTGGATCGGCGGTGGTGCGGAAAACGGCCACTACGTCAAGCTGAACGAGTTCTTCGACAAGGAAGGCATCAGCATGGACGACTTCGCTCCGGCGACCGTCTATGCCTACTCGACCTGGCCGAAGGGAACGCCGAATTACTATGCGCTGCCGGCGATGGGGGACGCAAACGGCTGGTTCTATCGCAAGGACTGGTTCGCCAAGCCCGAAATTCAGGAAGCATTCAAGGCAGAGCACGGGCGTGACCTGGCGCCGCCAAAGACCCAGATGGAACTCCTGCAGGTTGCCAAGTTCTTCCAGGGTCGTGAAATTGACGGCCAGAAGCGCTATGGGGCTGCAATCTTCACCGAACGCGGTTCGGAAGGCATCACCATGGGTGCCACCAGCGCGATGTATCCGTTCGGCTTCAAATACGAAAACACGCCGGGCAAATATGACATGGAAGGTGCCGTGAATTCGGCGGATGCCGTCGCCGGTCTGGAGTTCTACAAGGAACTCTACAAGACCTCGACACCGCCGGGCTACACCGACAGCTACATGGAACAGTCACTTGATGCGTTCAAGTCGGGCCAGGTGGCCATGGCCATGAACTGGTTTGCCTTCTTCCCGGGCCTCTACGCGGATCCGGACACGGGAGGCGACAAGATCGGCTTCTTCGTCAATCCGGGTCAGCTCAAGGAAGCATCGACACTCGGCGGGCAAGGCATTTCGGTTGTTGCCTATTCCGACAAGCAGGACGCTGCGCTTGAATACATCAAGTGGTTCGCGCAACCCTCCGTTCAGAAAAAATGGTGGAGCCTCGGTGGGTATTCCTGTCATGTCAGCGTTTTGAACGATCCAAACTTTGCCGACAGCGCACCGTTTGCAGCCGACTTCCTGCTCGCCATGGACGGCGTCATGGATTTCTGGCAGGAGCCGGCCTATGCGGAACTTCTGCTGGCGATGCAAAAGCGCCTGCATGACTATGTCGTGGCCGACAAGGGAACGGCGCAGGAAGCCCTGGACAAGCTCATCGAAGACTGGACCGAGGTCTTCGAAGACGAAGGCAAGCTCTAGGACTGGGGCGCGCAGACGACCGGCCGGCAGCCGGTCGGTCGCCTGCAGCCGAAACTCCGGCGGGCAATGCGTGGCGCACGTCGCCATATGAGAGCCGGCCGGGCTTTCCGGAAATTTTCTTCGAACGGGCAAAAGATGTCAGACACCCCTATCGACCGCGTGGCGAAAGCGACGCCGCCCTCTGTCGCGTCCAAAATTCGCGGCCTAAGCGATCGGGCCATCGCCTGGCTGTTCGTGTTGCCGACGATCTTTCTGCTGCTGGCGGTGAACATCTTCCCGCTCATCTGGACCATCAACCTTAGTTTCACGAATTTCCGCGCCAACCGGCCGAACCGGGAGGTCGATTACATCGGCCTGCGCAACTATGAGCGCATCCTGACCGACGAGGATATCTGGCTGACAATGCAGGCAACGGCGCATTTCCTGTTCTGGACCATATTCTTTCAGGTCCTGATCGGGTTCACGCTCGCATGGCTGATCAACCGCAAATTCAAGGGCAACGACCTTTGGACAACCCTCATCGTTCTGCCGATGATGCTGTCTCCGGCGGTCGTCGGAAACTTCTGGACGTTCCTCTATCAGCCGCAGATCGGCTTGTTCAACTATGGCATTTCCTTCCTGACCGGTATCGATCCGTCGTCGTTCCAGATGATCGGCGATGTCACGCTCGCGCCCTGGTCCATCGTGATCGTCGATACCTGGATGTGGACACCCTTCGTCATGCTGATATGCCTTGCCGGTCTCCGATCCATTCCCGACTACATCTATGAGGCCGCCGAGATAGACCGGGCCAGCCAGTGGCGGCAGTTCTGGACGATCACCATACCGATGGTGCTGCCCTTCCTGATGCTGGCCGTCCTGTTCCGGGGGATTGAAAACTTCAAGATGTTCGATCTGGTTGTTCAATTGACAGGCGGTGGTCCGGGATCGATCACCGAGCTGACATCCATCAATCTGAAACGCGAAGCCTTCGAAAAGTGGCGCACGGGCTATGCATCCGCTTACGCGATCATATTGTTCGTGACGGTGTTCGGATTGGCGTCCATCTATGTCAAGGCGCTGAACAAGGTGAAGGAAAGATGAGCAGCTATTCCATTACCGAACCCTCGTCGCTACAAAAATGGCTGGCAGGCACCCTGGTCGTGGCCTACGCCGTCATTACCCTGCTCCCGCTCGTGTGGATCCTGACAACGGGGTTCAAGTCGCCGGTCGATGCCATTGCGTATCCGCCAAAGATCCTGTTCGAACCGTCGCTTGAGGGTTACGTCAATCTCTTCACCACGCGCACGCGTGTCTCCCCAGAAACACTCGAGGCGCTGCCTCCGCCGGTGACATGGTATGAGGAAGTCGTGCGCAATCGCGACATGGTGATTGCGGGGCCCTCGCGTTACGGCGAGCGCTTTCTTAACTCGGTCATAATCGGTTTCGGATCGACCTTCCTGTCCGTTTTCCTCGGAACCCTGGCCGCTTATGCCTTTTCAAGGTTCAAGGTGCCGCTCAAGGACGATCTCCTGTTCTTTATCCTTTCCACCAGGATGATGCCGCCCATTGCCGTGGCAATCCCGATCTTCCTGATGTTCCGGACACTTGGGTTATCCGACACGCATCTGGGCATGATCCTGCTCTACACCGCGGTGAACATTTCGCTCGCGGTCTGGCTACTCAAGGGATTCATGGACGAAATACCGCGCGAGTACGAGGAAGCGGCCCTGATCGATGGCTATACGCGGTTCCAGGCCTTCTACAAGGTGGTGCTGCCACAGGCAGCAACCGGGATCGCGTCGACCGCGATCTTCTGCCTGATCTTCTCCTGGAACGAATATGCCTTTGCTGTGCTCCTGACCTCGGGAACGGCACAAACGGCACCGCCATTCATTCCGACGATCATCGGTGTCGGCGGGCAGGACTGGCCTGCCGTTGCGGCTGGAGCAACGCTGTTCCTGGTGCCGGTCATGGTGTTCACAATCCTGCTTCGCAAGCATCTCCTGCGCGGCATTACCTTCGGAGCGGTGCGCAAATGAGCCAGTTCGTTCATGGATTGATGCGGTTCCGGCGCGGCCCCTGGGAAATGCTCGCCTCGGTTCTCATTGCAATCGGTGTCGTCATGCTGATGCAGCCGGTCGTGCTGTGGGCCTACACCTATTCCTTTATCGTCACGCTGACTGGCACGGTGATGTTCATCGTCGTCAGCCACTTTCCAGATTAGAGCACAACGCGTCATGGCCGAGATCGTAATCAAAAATCTCAGGAAGGAATTCGGTGATTTCACCGCCGTGCAGTCCTCCTCTTTCAAAATCGAGGACGGCGAATTCTTCATGCTGCTTGGACCGTCGGGATGCGGCAAGACAACCACGTTGCGCATGATCGCGGGCCTGGAACTTCCAACATCAGGCGAAATCTATATCGACAAGGAAGAAGTTGGACAGAAACCGGCAAGACAGCGGGATATCGCCTTCGTGTTCCAGATGTTTGCGCTTTATCCGCACATGAATGTAAGGCGCAACATCTCTTATCCGCTGATCAGTCAGGGTATGTCGACACGTCAGGTCAAGGACAAGGTCGCCGAAGTCTCACGGATTCTTGGAATCGAGGACATCCTCGACCGGCCTGTAAGCGGTCTTTCCGGCGGTGACAGGCAACGGGTCGCTCTTGGACGGGCAATTGTCCGCGAGCCGAAGGCCTTCATGATGGATGAACCGCTGGGGGCCCTGGATGCGGAGTTCCGCGAGCATATGGCCGAAGAGTTGCGGGCGCTGCACGACCGCATGGGGGCAACGACGGTTTATGTCACACACGACCAGCTCGAGGCGATGCAGATGGGAGACAAGATCGTCGTCATGAACCATGGCGTGATCGAACAATTCGGCACGCCGCAGGACATCTACGACAAGCCGGCAACAATGTTTGTCGCCGATTTCATCGGCTCACCATCCATGAATTTCCTCAGGTTCCATGGCGAAGTGCACGCAGGATCGTCGAATGTCCGGCTTCATCATGTTGACCTCGCCGTGCCTACCGTTCGTGAACCCTTCCAGGGGGATCTGGTCTACGGCATCAGGCCGGAGCACATCTCGCTTCGCGACGAGGGCGACAATCGCGGCGAAATCGTTGCCGCCGAATATCTCGGAACCACCCAGATAGTCACCGTGAAGACATCCGGAGGAAACCTCAAGGCCAGGATTGCGTCGGATCAACCGGCAAAGCCAGGCGAGACCGTCGCGCTCGAATTCAACGGAACCACTGCGACGCTGTTCGACAATCAATCGGGACGCGCCTTGCGGTCGGATCTCAACGAGGGGATCCTCTCCCATGTCTGAAGTGCGTTTGTCCAATCTTTCCAAGGCCTTTGGCGAAACGATCGCGGTCGACGACGTGACCATGACCATTCCCAACGGGGCTCTTGTTACACTGCTCGGGCCGACCGGTGCCGGAAAGACCACGATCCTGCGGCTGATTTCCGGATTGGAGCAGCCTGATAGTGGTGATGTTTCCATCGGTGGCCGCTCTGTTGTCGATGACACACCGGCTCAGCGCAATGTGGCGATGGTGTTCCAGCAATATTCGCTTTATCCGCATATGAGCGTGCAGGACAACCTTGCCTTTCCCTTGCGCTCACCGCTCCTGAAAACACCTGCTGAAGAGATCGAACGCAAGGTTTCAGAGATCGCCGAAGTTCTTCGCATTTCACACAAGATGAACAACAAGGCAACCGAGCTGTCCGGCGGGGAAATGCAGCGGGTTTCGATCGGCCGGGCCCTCGTACGGGAACCGACAATTTTCCTGATGGATGAACCGCTCAGCTCACTCGACGCCAAGCTGCGCTCGGATCTTCGCATCGAATTGAAGCGGATTCAGGAAAGCCTCGGAGCCACACTTCTCTACGTGACACATGACCAGATCGAGGCCATGACCATGTCGACCCATGTCGGAGTGCTTGACCATGGTCGGCTGGTGCAATTCGGGACGCCCCGGGAAATCTACGAGAATCCGGTCAATCTCTATGTCGCCGGGCGGCTCGGACAACCGCGTATCAACGTGCTTCCGGCCGACATGTTCGCCGGGGCTCCGGCGGGCGCGGACAAGATGGGCTTGCGGCCCGAACACATCCAGCAGGGTGAGGGCAAGGGTTCGATGGTCAAGCGTATCGAACATCTGGGCGACCAGATACGCCTTCACCTGACGCTGGATGGCCATGACGTTGTCACGCTTTCCGAACCGCATTCGGATCTGGAACCCGGAGACACTGTCGCCATTCAACCTCGTAATCCGCTTTTCTTTGATGCAAGCGGCGTCCGTATCACCTGAGGAGAGGGAACATGAAGCAGTTCATCAACTCAAAGGAAACACTCGTCACGGAAGCCATTGACGGTGCTTTGCGAACAGCGGGCGGCCGGCTGGCCCGGCTTGACGGATACCCGCACATCAAGGTGGTCGTGCGGACCGACTGGGACAAGTCGAAAGTGGCCCTGGTGTCCGGTGGCGGTTCCGGTCACGAGCCCAGTCACGCGGGGTTTGTCGGCCAGGGAATGCTGACGGCCGCGGTGTGCGGGGAAGTCTTCGCCTCACCCTCGGTCGATGCGGTTCTTGCTGGCATTCTTGCCGTGACAGGAAAGGCCGGGTGCCTGGTCATCGTCAAGAACTACACCGGGGACCGGCTGAATTTCGGCCTTGCGGTCGAGAGGGCCCGGGCCTTCGGCCTCAAGGTCAACATGGTGATCGTTGACGACGATGTCGCACTGCCGGACCTTCCTCAGGCCAGGGGCGTGGCGGGCACACTGTTCGTCCACAAGATTGCCGGTGCGCTTGCAGATCAGGGTGCCGACCTTGAGACCGTTACCGAGGCCGCGGGGCGGGTGATCTCGGGCGCTGTCTCGATCGGCATGTCTCTTGATACGTGCACGATCCCCGGATCGCCGAAGGAAGACAGGATCAAGGCCGGCATGGCTGAACTCGGTCTTGGCATTCATGGCGAGGCCGGTGTCGAACAGGTCGCTTTTTCCAATGCAAAAACGGCGATGGCCATGGTTGTCGACCGGCTTGAGCCGACGCTTACACCAGGACCGCATGTGGCACTGCTGAACAATCTCGGTGGCACGACGCCGCTGGAAATGTCGGTACTCGCCGAGGAACTCACGCACTCGCGCATCGGCGGGCAGATCCGCTGGCTGGTCGGCCCGGCATCCATGATGACTTCGCTCGACATGCATGGATTTTCAGTGTCCCTTCTTGCTGTCAGCAAGACCGAGGAGGCCTTGTTGCAGGCACCGGTCGCGCCCTGGGTCTGGCCGGGGTGTCTTGCGCTCGGACCGGTGTCCATCCTGCCGCTGCCGGACGGGTTGTCACCGATCCAGCCGCTGCCGTCCAACAACGACGCGACACGGAAATTCATCGAAAAGTGCTGCAATATCCTGATTGCGGCTGAAGCCGATCTCAACGCGCTTGATGCAAAGTCAGGTGACGGTGACACGGGCAGCACATTGGCGACGGCATCGCGCGCACTGATCACCGCGCTCGACCGTATGCCGCTCGCCGACCTGACGCAGCTTTACCGGGCGATCGGCCTGGAACTGAGCCAGACCATGGGCGGGTCTTCCGGCGTTCTTCTGGCGATTTTCTTCGCGGCAGCGGGTGATGCCTCTTCAAGCGGGCGGAACTCCATCGGTGCCTTGAAAGCGGGCCTTGACCGCATCATGCAGGTCGGTGGTGCCAAGCCGGGTGACCGGACCATGATCGATGCCCTGATGCCGGCGCTGAATGCACTGGAAAACGGTATCGAGGCAGCAGCCAGGGAAGCTCGACAAGGCGCGGATGCAACGTCTCGGATCACCAGGGCGCGTGCCGGCAGGGCGAGCTATGTTTCTGAAGCCAATCTGTCGGGTCACAATGATCCGGGCGCCGAGGCCGTTGCCCGTCTTCTGGAACAGCTTGCACAGGAACCTGCACTGATGCCCTGAACAGATTTGACCTCTGAAGACTGGAAAGGGCAGTGGACGCTCGCCGCAGTGTGGCGTGCCTTTCTGCCGAGGTTCGTCGCGGGTTTCAGGGCCGACTCCAGTGTCCGGCCAGGAGACCTGTCCTGGTTAGACATCTTCCCGGAGAAGTACGACTTTCCCCTTTGCGCGGCCCGATGCAAGGTGTTCGAACCCGGATATGATGTCTTTCATCGGCAATTCGCGGTCGATCACCGCGCGGATCTTCCCGCTGCCCACCTTTCCCATGACATGTGTAATGCCTGCCTCGCTGGGCTGCGCGATCGCCCAGGCATATTTTCTCCCCTTCATGCCGTGCAATATCTTTCGACCCACAAGGGTACCGATTGCAGCCAGCCCACCGCCAAATAGCCCAAACCTGTCCGTGTAGCGCATGGTCGGATGAATGAGTGAAACGTAACCACCACCGCTTTTCACAAGCGCCACCGTTCCTTTCTCGTATTTTCCACCCAGAGTGTCGTAGGCAAAATCGACATCTTGAACGATCTCTCGATAGTCTTGATCCCTGTAGTTCATCACGACATCTGCGCCAAGCTCCTTGACCCACTCGACGTTTGACGGACCGCATGTGGTTGAAACCTTCATGTCCAGAGATTTGGCCCACTGGATGGTGAAACTGCCAATGCCGCCTGATCCGGCGTGCACGAACAGCGACTTCCCGGCAGCCGAACTCGGATCGAGATCCAGACGGCCGACAAGTGCGCTCCAGGTGGTCATGGCGACATAGGGAATGGCAGCCAGTTTTCCTGGCGGGATACCGGGCGGTGCATGCGTCAAGTTGGTTTCGCTTATGGCCGAGAACTGTGCGTGCGCGCCAATTTCCCTGAGGTCGGTAATTCCAACGACGAGGTCGCCGGTTTCGAATTTCGTGACTTCAGAACCGGATTCAACCACCTCTCCAACGACATCTCGTCCCGGGATGAACGGAAACTCCTCTCGTGCGACCAGGCGTCGAAGCCGAGCGCCGTATCCCTGAACCATTCGAAGATCAATCGGGTTCAGCGATGACGCAAGAATGCGTACAAGAACCTGCCGACCCTGCGGCTCGGGTATCGGCAGTTTATCAAGCCGAAGAACCTTTTCGGGCGGCCCATAGTCGCGTGCGACCCATGCCTGCATCGTTGCCATGGATTTACAGCGCCTTCAGATCAGGTTTGAGAGTTGCCAGACCTGCAAGGCTGCAAACGGTACCAACAGCGTGGACTACCTCTGCCGAGAAATATGGCGCATGCAGTCCCCAGATTGGCCAGGCAAGCCACCAGCCTGCGTAGTAAAAGACCGCCATGAAGACAACAATCGCCCAACTTTCAAGCCTGATGGCGTTGGCCCTTATGCCAACCCATGCCAAGAGCAGGTTGACCCCCAACGCCAGCATTGCGCCCCGGAACGCATGGTAGTTGGAGTGGGTGGGGCCGTCAGGCAGGGCAGTCGCCTGAAATTCAGGTGTCCAGGTGAATTGCAATGTGAACCAGAAGCTTGTGAAGCCAGCCAGAACGGCAAAGAGCAACAGGGCCCGGCCTGTCGGAATTCTGGAACGCGTCATCTCGTTTCACTCGTCTCTTCACAATTCTTCTGTGTCGAAAGATCGCAAATGACTGAACTTCCGTTACTTGCCGTTTGGTGTTGATGGAATGCGGTTTTCATCAAATTCCGGAGGTGACCAAACGCTCGGCCGTCGTCATCAAACGAACGTCCGCTCCTGAGAACAGGACTAGGAAATAACGTGTTTTTTTGCCTTAACGATTGTTAAGACTTTTCCATTTTCCGGCGAATTCTGCTCAGCGAGACTGGTGTAATTCCGAGATACGATGCGATGTAGTGGAGCGGAACCGTGTTCAGGACTTCCGGTTCCCGTTCGATCAGGACCTGATACCGATCTTCGGGAGAATTGGAAATTCGGTCCGCAAAGAGGTCCTGATAATTCGCCATGCAGTGAACCATGACAGAATCGACGTACTCTCTGAAAGCCGGTGACTGCTCCATGAAATTCCGGAGATCCTGCTTTGTGCACACCCGCACGACAGATGGGGCAATCGTTTCAAGGCCGTATTTGCTCGGCAGTTCCTGATGAAAACTCTGCAGGGATGCGCAGAGTTCCTCCTGCAGGAAGAACTTCAGCGACACATCCTTGCCTTCGTCATTGTGCCAAAGACGCAGACATCCCGACTCGACGAAGTATGCGTGGCGGCTGACGTCCCCCTGTTCCAATACGCACTCTTTCTTCGCGAGGTTCCGGACCTTGCCGATGCATCGGAATGTGTCGCGAAGTTCAGGTGATATCTTCATTGCTTTGGACCGGACCCTGACGCTGGCAGATACATACGCTGTTTCGTTGAAAACGGTATCTTCATGTGCAGATGCATTTCAAGCGGTGTCCCGGTCTGGCAGACACCATGCGGCAAGACGTGTTTTGAATGGTGTTCCGGCCGGGATCACGGGCGCTTAAGAATTTCATACTAGGCTTACCCTTAGTTCAAAGACCGATTGCCGATGCAGACCTGACCACCCGGGAGCAGAAAATGAGTAGAACAGCACTTGTAGCGGTCGTCGCCACAGCCTGTTGTGCTGTTCTGATTGCCGTGTGGCTGATCCCCGGGCAGAAAAGTGCTCACGTAACGGCACCGATCGAAGGCGCCTATGTACAACTGGGATTTGAAGGCACTGTCGACACGATCGGCGAAATCGATCTTCACCCTCAGTCGGTTGACGGCAAAGCCGTCTTTTCTGCCGGGAAGACGGGTCAGGCTTATTTTGCCCAGGGCGATGGCCGATACGTGGAAATCAAGACGCCGGACATGATCAGTCTTTCCGAGCGTGTCGACATATCATTCGACATCAAGGCGGAGGACTGGACCAATCCCTATGAAAAAAGCGCCCCGGTCAAAACCGTCGCTGTGGTCAGTGGCAAAAGCGGAGATCGCATCCGCCATGTCATCTTCAATCTTTCCAACGGCGAGGAACCTGTCCTGAGTGTCGCGATGGAGGACGTGACCGGTTCAAAGGCGCGGCTGGCGTCCGGTCCCGGCGCAATGACCTTGAACTGGCATCAGGTCAGGCTTGTTATCGACCGGACCAGCGAAAAAACACAGCTCTATCTGGACGGCGCCCTTGTCACGGAAACCGGCATTGTTCCGGCGGTCGTCAGCCATGGCATGGACCGGGTCAAGATCGGCACCTGGTACCGCCGGAACCAGGCCTTTCGAGGTTTGCTGGACAATTTCGTCATCCGGGATGCAATGCGTGACGGCGCCTGACGCCAGGGCTTGGCCTTATCGCCTTCCATTTACTCTTGCGAACCGGAAACCGCCTTCCACGCGTCCAGGATGACGTCGGCCACAAGATCGGCGTCGGCAGGCATTGTGGCATTGCAGATGACGGAGATACGCATGACCCATTCTTCACGCCAGCGAGCCCCTCCGACAAATATCGAACCTTCCGAACGAAGCGTTTCGATCACCGCTTCCGTCAATCTGTTCCTCTCGGGCAAGTCCAGTCCCGGCTCTCCGAAACTCACGATGACCTGGTTCAACACGACGTCGTTCACGATCCGTACGCCGGTCGCCTGTTGCAGACGATCCGCAATCTGCCGGGCAATTCCGCAATGACGGGCGATGATCTCCTCAACACCCCGTTTGCCGAGTGTCTTCAGCATTGCCCAGGTTGGCAGTCCTCGCGCACGACGAGAAAGCTCCGGCACGAGAAAACACGGGATCCGGTCATTGTTATCGCCGGATGGCAGATAACTCGCATCGACGGACATGGCCCGTTCAAGGCTGTTCTTGTCACGGACAATCGCGTAACCGCAGTCAAATGGCGTTTGCAGCCATTTGTGCCCGTCGACCGCCCAGGAATCCGCACATTCCACACCCTTGGTGAGGTGCCTGTAGTGCGGATGTGCACGTGCCCATAACCCGAACGCACCATCGACATGCAGCCAGGCGTTTTTTTCTCCGGCAATTTCCTGAAGCTCGGAGAACGGATCGAATGCTCCGGTATTGATCTGGCCAGCCTGGGCGACAACGATCGCAGCGCCCCGATGATTGCGGATCTGACGAGCCAGCCCGACCGCGTCCATACGGCCCTGGCCATCGGTTTCAACGCGCTTGACCCGCCGGCGCCCGAGGCCCAGGTAACCGAGGGCCGAAAACACGGAAGTGTGCGCGTCGTCACCGACAAATACCGTTATCGGCGGAGCGCCGAAGAGGCCGTCATTGTCCGGGTCCCAGCCGATTTGTCTCAGAACAGCGCCGCGCGCTGCCGCGAGTGCGGTAAAATTTCCGACTGTCGCGCCGGTGACAAAACCGACGGCGGCATCGGCCGGGAGTCCCAGGAGGTCCAGCAACCAGGTCGAGGCAACGCTCTCAATCGCGGCTGATGTGGGTGATGAGGCATGAAAGGCAGCATTCTGCCCCCATGCACTGCATAGCCAGTCGGCCGCTACACCGGCTGGTGCCGATCCTCCCAGCACCCACCCGAAGAACATGGGATGTGTCATCGGATTGAGACCCTGTTCGCCGCGATCTGCCAGGTCGTTCAAAACGTCGACGTCTTCGGAGCCGGCTTCGGGGAGGGGTTCTGAGAACACCTCAAGCATTTCCCGGTAGTTTCGCACCGGACCGCAAGGCGTGTCCGTGACGCGACCACGGTACGAGACCGCGCGGTCGAGCGCTGCGTGCAGGACCGAGAATTCAACGGACATGTCAGGCAAGGTGATATCCGGGTGTCGACATGGAGATCGCAACTTCTTCATCGGTCATGTCCTCGGGAATATCTTCAAACAGTGGCGTTGAAAGGTAGCGTTCGCCCGTGTCCGGCAGCATGCAGAGAACTGTTGACCCCGGTTCGCACTTCTGTGCAATTTCCATTGCAACGGCGAAAGACGCGCCGCCGGAAATCCCGGTCAGAATTCCCTCCTGGCTGGCAAGTTTTTTCGCCCATTGGACACCAGCCATCCCCGGAACCGGGCGCAAATCATCGTAGTAGTGATTGTCGACAGCCTCTTGAAGCACGGCGGGTATGAAATCCGGGGTCCAGCCCTGGATGGGATGGGGTTCAAAGGCTGGATGGCTTGCTGTCGGTGATCCGTCTTCAGACCGGCTTTGAACCTGACCACTGCCGAGAAGTTGCGCATTTGCAGGTTCGGACAAGATGATCTTCGTCCCGGGACGCTCGACGCGTAACACGCGGCCGACACCTGTCACTGTTCCGCCGGTCCCGTATCCGGTTACGAAATAGTCCAGCCGTTGCCCTTCGAAATCCGCCATGATTTCCCGGGCGGTGGTCGATGCATGTATTTCTGCATTTGCTTCGGTTTCAAACTGGCGGGCCAGCAGCCATCCATGTTCTTCGGCCAGTTCCACCGCTTTGCGGTACATGCCGAAGCCTTTTTCCGCGCGCGGTGTCAGCACGACCCTGGCACCCAGGATGCGCATAAGGCGGCGGCGCTCGATGGAAAAACTGTCCGCCATTGTCACGACCAGCGGATACCCCTTTTGCGCACAGACAACGGCCAGTCCAATTCCTGTGTTTCCGCTCGTGGCTTCCACCACTGTCTGTCCAGGTTTCAACATTCCACTGCGTTCGGCAGCTTCAATGATGTTAACAGCGAGGCGGTCTTTCACCGAACCGCCGGGATTTGCCGCCTCGAACTTGACGAACATGTCGATGCCCTTTGGCGCCAGGTTGTTTATCCGAACCGATGGTGTGTTTCCGATCGTATCGAGGATGCTGTCATAGGTGTGTCCAACGCCCTGGGTCGTCCTGAGTGTCTTGCCGGTCATGTTTGTTCCTCTTGGTCGCATATGTTGCTGTGGAGACGCCCGTGAGGACAAATGTCCGCCGGGTAACAGCCTTACGCAGAGGAAGATTGCATGATTTGTGTCGGGGGTCCTGAGCAGGCCCTGAGGATTTCCTGAAGATATCGAACAAAATGCTGAGTAACCGCGGAATTCAAGGAATGCCGTGCGTCTTCAATGCTCCGGAAATCCGCTTTCGTACATCTGAACTCGAAAACGGAAACGATCTGAAAAAGAGGTCCTGCGTCATGCTTTCCCGGTCCGCGCGTACCATGCTGGCCCAATCGGAGGCTTGAGTATGGTTTCCAGCAAGTTCGTTGAGAAAAAGCGCAATCACGCGGATAAGGTCGTGGGCGCCCGGTGCCCGGGCTGCCCGTTCACCCCATTCAGCAGCTTCCTGATCATGACCGTCAACAGACAGACTGAGGGCCCGGGTTCCGAGCATCGCATAGAGAAGAGGGTCAAGCGGGCTAAGCGTGCGTGCCTCGTCCGAGAGGCGCAGGCCATCGGTACTGGACCCCGAGATGGTTTCCGTCCATGCCCTTGCATAAAGACCTTGCGCAAAATTCGGGCTGAGGGAAGTTGACCGGGAAAGCCAACCCTTTGCGCCGTCGAGATCACCAATCAGCCAGAGAGACCGGCCCATGCTGAAATTTGCGAACGGATCCATGGGATCGATCTCGATCGCACGCTCAGCGGCCCTTCGTGCAGCGTCGACGGCAAATCCGCGGTTCGTTGAATAATGCATGAATGCCGTCTTGAAATGCGCAAAGGACAGCGCGGCGTGGGCACGCGCAAATCCCGGTTCCATGGCCACCGCTTTTTTGAACATGGAAACAGCCACTTCGTTTGCGGCCTCGTCAAAGCGGTAAAGCGACTGAAGTCCGAGGTGGTAGGTCGTCCAGGCGTCGATGCTGTCGGGAGAGCGGAGCCGCGCCTTGGATGCCTCGCTTAACGGGATCTGGACCTCGATGGCGAAGATGACTTCTGCAATGATTTTTTCACGGATTTCATGAACCGCGTCGAGCGCGGCATTCATTCGATCCGCCCAGATGACCTGGCCATCGATCGTGTCCGTCAGGACCACATTGACCATCAGATGCCTGCCCAGCACTTCAACGCTTCCGGACAAGACGTAGCGAATGCCGAGACGCGCGCGAATATCCTCCGGGTTGAGGTCATCCGATCCGAATCTGAAGGAGGACCCGCGCGCGATCACCGAGATCCATCTCAGTCGAGCGATTGCGGCAATCAGTTCGTGTGGAATGGCTTCTCCGAGCGTCTGGGCAATCGGTTCGCCGCCCATTGCACCAAACTTCAGAACTGCAATCGACGGCCGCGGCGATGCTTTTTGCCAGGGCGGGACCCGCATGTCCTGAGCAGGTGCCGCCGGATCACCTGAGAAGGCTGCTTCCGATCGGACATCAAAAGGTGCGATCCATCGAAGACCGCGTCCGTGTATGGTCTTTATCATCTTCTGGCCCGCCCCCGAGTCGCCGACAGCAGATCGCGCCGATCTCACGCAGGTGGTCAACGCGGCGTCGGAGACCGCCCGGTCGTCCCACAAGACAGAGTTGATTTCCTGTTTGGTGACCAGCCTGTCGTGATTTTCCAGAAGCAGTTGCAACAGTCCGAGGGCGAGCGGCTCAATACTGACAGGCTCATGACCGCACCGAAGCTCCTGGCGCGTTGTGTCGAGCTCAAAATCACCAAAGCAATAAATCATGGCCCAGAGTATCAAATTTCGACGATGTGTAGAATTGGAGAGATGATTTGTTGTTCAGTACGTGTTCGCGATGCCGGATATTTCATCGATATTCGAATAGGAACGGTCTTGTACCAATGAAAAATCCGATCATCGGAAAAATCAGTGATTTTGCAAAGTCGCGAATTGAGGGAATCTGCCCGCTGCGCCAAAAACATCCGGTGTTGAGCAAACCTGCAGCCTCGCAGCCCGTTTCAGCATTGAATTTCCCCTGAAAAAGGCGGCGAGTTCATGCCGTTGGGCTTCAGTGCGGCCTGATCTCGAGATGTTCGAAAGAAGCCGCATCCAAGCCTTTGTGAAAATGTGCGAATGCCTTTATCGGCGTTACATTCTTTGGCTGGTTTTCTTTCAGGCTCTGCGTGATGAGGACAGTGCTGAAACCCATTTGATGTGCCAGGGGGTCCATTTGATCTGGCTGGTGGTGACACATGCCGACGGCCTTCCAATAGTCGGCGACCGTGCACTCCTGTAACCAGCCGTCGAAACACAATTGCGATCCGGCTGAATAATAAGTCCCGTTGTACTCACACGCTGCGAAGGCCGTGCCACCGGACAACGTGAACAGACCAGCTAAAAACAAGGACCGAAATTTCATTTCATTCTCCCATGATCTGACACACAAGAATAGCAAATAACCAATGACAATATTACGTTGCGTTTCAAATGGTATTTATACTGAGTATTCCCGGTTTTGGCGAGCCAGACAACACTCCGTAACAGACGGAGTGTTGTCCAGTGCGGTAAAGTTCGTCGAAAATACACTGTCTGCAGTATGCCTAAAACACCAATTTCTTGAAACAGAAACGATGATATCTGCTCGCATGTTGCCCAACATTACCCAATTGGGTAAGGCACTCCGCAAAACTCTCCGGAATTGAGGAAGTGGCTGTTTTTCCACGAAGATTCCCGAGTTTTCCTGACAAATGGTTTCGGGATTTAGCACCGCTCCATTGAACATGGGATGCGGCTTGCTTTTGCCCGATACCAGGATGACGCTCCGGGTACCGGCGTGCTGAACGGACTTCGGTGTCGGGAAAACTTCGTCGATCCTTTGGCGATCAACTCGAGTTGATCATTTCTTCAAATGGAAATTCTGAGGGACAGGACATCGACATGGCTTGGTGCAGCCGGTTTCCGGCAGTGCCCTCAATCTGATGCCAAGGTGCCTCATCTGAAGCGCCGGTACAGGATTGCGCACCAGCGCCTTGAACAGTTGGAACCCGGTCAGCAGGTCAGAGCGCGCCCGATGTCTTGACCGCGCGCCCTTCCTTCAGGATGAGCGGCATGTGGGCACCCTGATCGCAAAGCAGAGAAATGTTCTCAAGCGGGTTTCCATCCACCGCAACAAGGTCGGCAAAAGCACCGGGCGCTATGCACCCGATCTGGCCCTCCATGCGCAGGACCCTGGCCGCATCCAGGGTCGCCGATCTAATCACGTCGGCCGTGGGTAGATGGCGGGCGCGCAGAATGAACTCGTCGGACTGATGCACGTGCATACCTCCCAGAAGATCCGATCCGTAGCCCATCACCACGCCCATCCTTTTCATTTTCGCAAGGCGTTCCAGGCCCTGTGTCCGCACGTCCTCGATTTTGGCAACCGACTCTGGCGGCAAGCCGAACGTTTGTCCTTCCTTGGCCAGATAATCGTAGGTCACGTTCGTGGGAACGACAAACTGACCTTCCTGACCGATGCGGTTGATGGTTTCATCACTCATCAGGTTACCGTGTTCGATACAGGTCACGCCGCAGTCGAGAGCCCGGCGGATCGCATGATCGTCATAAAGGTGGGCTGCCACATAGGTTCCGAAGTTGCTGGCGACCTCAACGATTGCCTTTAGTTCGTCGACAGAGAACGTGAGGTAACCGATGGGATCGGACGGTGAGGAGACGCCGCCATCCGCCATGATCTTGATGAACTGGGCGCCGTTCTTGATTTCCTCCCGGGCCGCCCGTTGCACTTCCGGCACTCCGTCGCAAATGCGTCCGGGGGAACCGAGCCGCTCGGCATAGTAGCTGACATCGCGACAGTGATTTGGGCCACGGTAGTCTGTATGACCGCCTGACTGGGAGAGGGCCTTGCCGCAGATAACGAGCCTTGGTGCATCAATCAGGTTCTCGTCGGCGGCCTGTTTCAGCCCGATATCCGCTCCTCCAAGGTCGCGCACGGTTGTGAAGCCCCGCATGAGCATGGATTTCATGATGCGCGCAGACTGAAGGGCAACCCAGGAGTTGGGAAGTTCGGCATTCCGACCGAGATTTGCAGTGGTTGCCACGACATGCACATGGCAGTCGATCAGGCCCGGAAGTACATAGCTCGACGCCAGGTCGACAACTTCTTCTGCATTGAATGTCAGATCACGGCCAACGTCGGCAAATCGGCCGTTTTCGATAGCTATGTCCGTCGGATCGGATGGAGTATCCATCGTTCCATCGATAATCCGGGCATTCTTGACAAGCAGGGATTTCAACGCCGCTATCCTTTTCACGCAATTCCAACAGCGAAGTGCATTCGCCGCACGCCGCCACAAACCCGATTTGCAGATAGCATCCTTCACAAGTCAAGCTTGTCCATCCGCAGGCAAAACACAGGTGGGACAGCAAGGCCCGCGTGAAAGAAGGGCCGCGCAGAAGAGTTGCATTTCTAGTGATGCGGCGGGAGGTCGCTCGGCGGTCGCATCCACGTCGTCATTTCGATTTTTTGAACGGGACCGACGCTACACGTTGGCATGACATGAGCTTGGTAATCCGGTAATTCGAGCATGTTTGCCAGCATCAGGTCTTCTCGTCAGCAGGCTTGCCAGCGTCCTGCGGCACGGTCCCGGCTTAGGCCAGTGCGGTTTGGATTCTTCCCCTGTCCTTGCCGTGCACCCTCTTTTTGCCACCGCAAATCCACTTTCCAGGTGTTTTCGTCTCCATCATAATGATGGAATAAAATTCGTTACGGGTGGTTACAAGGCTCATGATGTGAGCCCAGGTCACGATTTTTGTCTGGTTGGTAACCTGCAAAACTTCATTTGCATTCCAGGCGTCCGCAGGATTGTATCCGCGAATGTGGGAGCCGACGCGCATGGCGTCGCTGCTGGTAAAGGCCTGTTTCACCGTAGAATTTGGTGGCTTGTTCTTTGCTGCCGCCGAAATCGTACCAATGTGGCCGACGCGCCTGTTCCCACTTTTTCCTTTCCAGGAGCATATCCAGCAGCCGCTCATGAAGCCGGTCAGTACGTCAGTATTGGTAGAGCGCACATAGGCCGTTCTCCCATGCACGTAGTTGAGCCAACGATGACGTATTACAGCGCCTATCGTAACGCCCAAAGTTGAGGGTAGCGCCGCTCCATCAAAAATTCCCGCATGAAGCCCAGTATACGTGAGTGGCGGCGGATGGCTGCTGCCTGAACGGACAATGGCACCGTCCATGGGATCGGTCGTGATCTTGTCCGGCGGATTCCAGTTGTAGGTGAATCCTTTTTCAAAATAGTTTTCGATCACGTCGCAGCCCCCTTGCAAACGCTTCCCTTCGCATCCGCTTCAGATGCGATCTGTAACGACCTTAAAGGAGTTTTTTTTGCCGGGGAAACTTTTGGCGAAAACCGAATTTCACTCCGGTTCCCGTGCTGGAACAAACCAACCGGAACTCAAATCAATATGGCGTATCGAATGTTCCTCGATCAGGTCGTCGTAGCCTTCGGGCAGGAATGACTGCTGCCAGGTGTCGCCGAACCGCTGTTTCACGGCTTCAATAGTGTCCGAGAGGGACGCAAAAACGAGATAACCCTCATCCGGCGCAAAGCCCCGGCCAAAGAAATATCCTGAATTGCCGGGTTCGTGCCGAACGACGCCTGCGGACGTTGTCGCAAATTTCTTCATGAGGGTTTCCGCGTGACCCTCCTTGATCTTGACTTGAAACAGTCGCAGGACCGGACCCTCGTCAGGCTGAGTTGCATCCATGAATTTCTCCTTGTTCAGGCGTTTCAGCGAGTTCAAAGAAACGCCAAGACTTGCGGAAGGTCCGCAAGACAAATGAAGCGAGTGACCGCCAGGTCCAGGAACAGCCTCTGGTTGGCATCGGCTGTCAGGGTCCAGAGGCAGTAGATGGCCGTCAGAACCATCGAACTCAAAATGGCCCATACGACCCAGGACCGGTCAGGCATTGCGCAAGACTCTCCCGGGAACGGCTCCCTCATCTGCCAGTGAGCGTTCGTTGATCGGAAGATGAATCACCGCGGCGAGGACGCCGGATGCCACAACGCTCCACCACATGATGTCGTAATTGCCGGTGTGTTCGAACACGAGCCCGCCAAGCCAGGCGCCCAGAAAGCTCCCGATCTGGTGCATGAGAAATACAATGCCGACAAGCGTTGCCAGATACCGGGCGCCGAAGATCTGAGCGACGATTCCAGTGGTAAGCGGAACCGTTCCGAGCCAGGTAAAGCCCATCACTGCTGCAAACAGCAGTGTGGAAACATCGGACGGCACCAATAAAACGAACACTGCCACGGCACCAGATCTCGCCAGGTAGAGGGCAACCAGGATCTTCTTCTTGCTGAGAATGTCACCCAGTACACCGCAGACGAATGTCCCGGCGATATTCGTTGCGCCGATCGTGGCGAGTGCGGCGCCACCAAGCCAGGGCGCAAGATGCCTGTCCAGCAGGTAGGCAGGCAAATGAGTGCCGATGAATGCGAGTTGGAACCCGCAGACGAAAAAGCCGAGAACAAGCAGCACAAATCCACGATGTGACAGGGCTTCTCCAAGTGCGGATTTCAGCGTTTGATCGGCATTGGGTTCTACAGATCGTCCACTCAGGGCCGGCGCCAGAACACAGATGACTGCCGCGACAAGCGCCAGGCTAACGAGTGCCGTGGGCCAGCTCAGTGAATCAATCAGGCTCAAGGTGACCGGAACCGACAGGAAGATGCCCAAAGATCCTCCAAGCGAGGCAATACCAAGGGCTGACGTGCGGCGCTCGGGTGGAAACCGTCGTCCTACCGCGCCCAGAACAACCGCGTAACTTGTGGCACTCAAGCCGACGCCGACGAGCACACCGAAGCCGAGCACCAGACCGAGAGATGTCGATGCGGCTGACGCGCAGACAAGTCCGCCAGCGTAAAGCATGCCGCCGACAAAAATCACCCTGGCGCTGCCGAACCGGTCGGCAATCATGCCGGCAAAGGGTTGCGCCACACCCCACATGAGGTTCTGCAGCGCGATCGCGAACCCGAAGGCTTCCCGGTCCACATCCGGAAGACTGCCGGCAATAGGATCAAGGAACAGGCCGAAGGAATGCCGCATGCCAAGAGCCACGAGCGCAATCAGCGATCCGGCGAGCAACACGAAGCGCGGATCGAACAGAAATCGCGCTGCCGGATTGGACGTTGCTGGCATATGAATTCTCCGATGTGTTGAGGGCGAAAAAGGCGTTGCCAAGCTTGAGGATTGCTGTTTCCGCGCTGTCCAGGCACAGGTTGCCAACCGGGTTCCCGTGTCGCGGTATCGCTTCAGTCGCCATGATTTCGACGGCGTTCGTTAGTGCCCGCGTGGACGATGGACGGGATCTCGCTGCGATCGATTGCCAGATCCTTGAGGCCGGAGTCGCTGAGCAAATTCAGTTGTCTGCAGTCATGCCGTTTCTGACGCCAAACCCGGAACATCTCCGACCATGCGGACAGGAGCGTCCTGAACACGCTTGATTGCAATGCAGGACAGTCTTTCGATTCCTCGGCCATCTCTCTTTGCCACCAGTTTCGCGGAACAGAGAGATACTTGCGTTTCGCTTGTTATTGTTCAAAATGTAATATTGAATAACTGTTATGTCGAAAATCAATATCAGGAACACGGACCTCAATCTGCTGGTCGCATTTGATGCGCTTTACTCAGAGCGTAGTGTTACACGGGCAGCATCCAGGCTCTCCCTCACGCAACCAACCGTGTCCGGGATGCTGAAACGACTTCGGGAAACATTTGACGACGACCTCTTCGTGCGCACCTCTCACGGTATCGTGCCCACGCCGAGGGCTGATGGAATTGCATCAAGGGTTGCGGACCTTTTGGAAGAAATCGGCCTGCTTCTTGTTTCGGACGATTTTGATCCCGGCAGGTCTTCCTTCACAGCCAGAATTTGTGGCAGCGACTATCTCCAGCACACGATTCTGGGATCCTTTACTGAAAAAGTGTTCCTGGCAGCGCCCCATGCTCGCGTGTCGATCCTTCCGAGACCAGCCGACGGAGTTGCCGGTCAACTGGAGAGAGGGGAAATCGATCTCATTTTGAGCGATCGCGAACTGGCGGTGCCTGACCTGCCTGCGCGTATCTTGTACAAGGATGGTTTTGTTTGTCTTTCGAGCTACGGGAACTTTGAGGAGGGTGAGGAAATTGCGCTGGATCGGCTTTGCAGTCTCGACCACGCTTTCGTCGATCCGACGGGTGGCAGTTTTCGCGGACCGATTGACGACACACTGGCGGCGGCTGGAAGAGAAAGGAATGTCGTGCTTGCAGTGCCGACCTTCGCGATGCTCCTGCAAATGATGAAATCAAAAAGTCTGCTGGCCTTTGTTCCTGGCCGGATCGCCGAAACTTTTGACCACGGATTTTCGCGGATCAGGACCCCTTTGGAACTGCCCTACCTGGAAATTGTCGCAAGTTGGCATCCTCGCATGACGCGAGACCCCAAGCACAAGTGGCTTCGCGAAACGCTCGTATCGGTCGCAAATGCCTGACCCGGTCGATCGTGGGCCAGCCAATCTGATTTGCAGTCGGTCGCATTTCGTGTGCCGCCTTGCAGGTCAGACCCAGAAACGCGGCGTTTCTTGAGTGGCCTTCCAGTTGCCTTTGGCGTGTTGCCACATGGCCTGGCATTGAGCTTCGTGCCAACCGATGACAAAGCCGATGGCCTGGTTTGCGGCGAGTGCGTTCCTGCCGGTCACGTTGCATCTTTCAGGCAAGGATTCAGCCATTGCGACGTCATTGAGATATCCGAAAATATCCTGCAGTTTTTTCATCCGTTTCAAGAACGGTTTGACCGTGTCTGCGGAGTACAGGCTGTCGAAGAATTCAATGCCGTAACGCATTTTCTTCATAGCCTTGCGCATGTCGTGGCGCTCGGGAATGGTCAGGTCCTCCAACCGCTTGCCGTAGCCGACAACCTTCTTCCACTGCCTGGCGAGTGCCTTGCTCGAATAAGCCTCGATCGGCTGCGCCAGCAACGACGTCTGGTGAAAATTTTCCGGATCGAGCCAGCCGCGACCTTCCGTGTAGGCTGCAAGATCCAGAATGAAGCGATTGACCTCGGCAGATTTCAGATGATTGATCACGGAACTGCGCGTGTCCTTGTCGCGCGCGGCATGGAGCGCTTCCAGCAAAGCATCGAAAGACAGGATATCGGGTGCCTTGTCGACCAGCGGTTCGACAATCTCTTCGATCAGGACATCAATGTCACGGATCGAGCCGGCTTCCTGGGCGATCGTGCGTGCCATCCGGTCCAATGGCGCGACTGTCGCAGGATTGAGGACCGGTTTGAACAGGCGAAAGGCGCTGCGCAGACGGCGCAGACCGACGCGAAGCTGATGCGGGCCTTCAGGATCTTCTGAGGCGAGAACGACAACGCGGTTTTCACAAATCTGCTTCAGGCAGGAGCGCAGCACATCGCGAAACGCCAGTTCCACGCTCGTTCCGCGCGTAAACTTTATCTTTTCGGCAAAGTAGGGATCCGGCGTTTCAGATTTCTGGCCTTCGGCGAACCTGTACCCGCGTTCCGCCTTGCTGTAGGGCGAAAACCGGAAGGGAACATCCTTCAAGAGAGCCTTGGCGACCTCGTAGATCGCCTGGCTCGAACCCGACATCAGTTCCATCTCGAGTTCAACCAGAGGCTGACTGCCCTCACCGGCGAGAATGTTGCCGGTGTCGAAGGCAAGCTCGACGTGAGCGTCGTCGTTCTCCCGCTTCAACTGGCGGGTGGTTCGCTTCATGACCGTCTCGAAGCACTCCGACAAGGGCGCATCGCCGATAACCTTTGCAAGCATCTTGCTTACGTCCGGATCTTCGATCACCGAGAAATCCAGGGCGCGGCCCTTTACCGGGTGTTCCGCCTCGATCGGCGACGACAGTCCGGCAACAACTCCTGTTCCGATCTTGACCGTCTGAAGCCAGCTGCGGCCTGACTTTCTTACCCTGAGAGAGATTTTTGCCTTGCGCAGAGACTGGTCCTGCGTGTCGAAATAAATCGACTGCAAGGTCTTGGTCACTGTGCGGCTGGCGGTGAAACCCTCAATGTTGCCCGCCCGTTTGATGGCGTCCTGGGCCGCCTGATCCAATTCAAGCTTAAGCTCGATTTCCCGTCCTGATTTGCTCATGATGCTTTTTCTAAACAAGCCCAAAACGCTTGTCCAGAAAAAGCGCACAATTTGCGCTTTTGTTCGCTGGCGAATGTTGCAAGAATTCCAAGGGGCCCTGAATTTCCACAACTCCTGATAAGCATTGGGTGGCTTGTGAATTCAGGTCTTGGACAGCGAGCTATTGCTTGCATCGCCGGAGTGACCATGATAGGCACCCTCTCCGGTGTCAGTTGCCCCTCTGGCGGAACTGGTAGACGCGCGGGATTCAAAATCCCGTTCCTTAGGGAGTGCCGGTTCGATTCCGGCGGGGGGCACCACAAATGTTGCGCTATCGCCTGCCGGCTGCCCGAGCACCATCATCTTTCTGGTATCCAAGCGCGGTTTTATCTTCAGGTGTTCGTCACTTCCGGTTTTTACCTTCGGGAAATTGCCTGATGGCCGCGTAAACGCAGTTGTTTCCAAACGACCGGTTTTCCAGCAGTGTGTGTTGCCACCCTTGTTGGTGCAATGACACATGTTACGGAGTGCCTCATGTCAGGACATGGCTATGAATCCGGCCGTTTGAACCTGCCCTTTGTCGGTATCGCGACCTTTGGCAAAAGAGAATACGTTTCCGACTGGGAAAAGATTTCTGCCGATGTTGCCGTGCTTGGAGCCCCATTTGACTTCGGTTGCCAATTCCGGTCCGGTGCGCGGTTCGGTCCAAGGTCCGTGCGGGAGGCATCGACGCTGTTCAGTTTCGGGCATGCAGGCGCCTATGATCACGAGGATGACGCCACCTATCTCGGCGAGGAGGTCCGGATTGTCGATATCGGCGATGCCGACATCATTCACACCAAGACCGAGGAGAGCCACGCCAATATCGAATACGGCGTGAAAAAAATCCTCGACGCAGGTGCACTACCGCTCGTGATCGGCGGGGATCATTCTGTCAACATTCCCTGCATCAATGCCTTTGAGGAGGATTGTGCGAAGAACGGGCCGATCCACGTAATTCAGATCGATGCCCATCTGGACTTCGTCGACGAGCGTCACGGGGTGACGGCAGGACACGGCAACCCGATGCGCAGAGCGATTGAAAAAGACTATGTCTCAGGGATGACACAGCTCGGTATTCGCAATGTGTCGTCAACCGCGAAGGAAGGCTATGCTGATGCACGTGCGCGGGGTTCGGACATTCTGTCTGTCCGCCAGGTTCGCAAGCTTGGGACAGATGCCGTTCTGGAGCGGATCCCGGCTGGTGTCCGCTACTACGTCACCATTGACATTGACGCCTTCTGCCCCTCAATCGCGCCGGGTACAGGGACACCGAGCCATGGCGGTTTTCTTTACTATGACGTTCTGGAAATCCTGCAGGGCCTGTCAAAACGGGGCGATGTCGCCGGTATCGATCTGGTAGAGGTCGCGCCGGACTATGATCCGAGCCAGAGCACGCAAATCCTGGCGGCGCAGGTCCTGTTGAACTTCATCGGGTTCATTTTCCACAACAAGACGTAAGTTTCCTACAGGAAACACCATCTGCAGCCCGGCCGTCCTGCGCGCCGGGCACTTCACCCTATTCCAGTGACACCCAGAGAACCTTGGCGTCTTCCTTGCCGGTGGAGACACAGCCATGACCCATGCCGCTGTCGTAGTAGACGCTGTCACCTTCCTTCATCGGCAAAGGCTTGTAATGCTCGGTGAAGAAAGTCAGTTCGCCACTGATTACAAACATGAATTCCTCGCCGCGGTGACGGATCCAGGACTCGAATTCCGAGACGTCGCGGGCCTTGATCGTGCTGATATAGGGGAACATGCGCTTGCTGGTGAGCTCGGTGCACAGGAGTTCGTGAGAATAGGTCGGGGTGTCCTGGGATTCGCCCTGGCCTGCGAGGGTGACGTCTCTGCGACCGGAAATGTCACTCGGTCCCGACTGCACGAACAGTTGCGGGGTTTTCAGCTCCAGAGCCTTGGTCAACCGTCGGACAATGTCGAAGCTTGGCCGGGTCTGGTTGTTCTCGATCTTTGACAAGGTCGACCTGCCAATTCCCGCCGCCTTGCCGGCTTCTTCCAGCGTCCAGCCCTTTTTGAGACGAGCCTCACGGATCATTTTTCCAAGATGATCGGCATCAGGCGTGTTTGTGATGTCGTCCTCAGAGCTTTGTGAAACGGGATCCATGTCCGGCCTTTCCATTGTTTCTCCAATAACTTGCATATTCTCGAAAAGGGGTCAAATTTCTCCTAAGCAAACTAATGTTGCAAATGTGTGAAAAGTTTCCTATAAGAAACACAAGTTGCCGAAAAGGAAACAAGTAGCATTTCGGGAAACAGATGGAGGGAACCATGTTTCAGACAAATCTGGAAGACGCAGATCCGGTCATCGCCCGGTCGATCGATCGTGAAGCGAAGCGACAGGCGGATCAAATCGAACTGATCGCGTCTGAGAACATTGTTTCCAAGGCCGTTCTGCAGGCGCAGGGCTCGGTTCTGACCAACAAGTATGCCGAAGGCTATCCCTCGCGCCGTTATTACGGCGGTTGCGAATTCGTCGACGAAGTCGAGGTGGAAGCAATCGATCGGTTGAAACGACTTTTCGGTGCGCAGTTCGCGAACGTGCAGCCGCATTCCGGCGCGCAGGCCAACGGTGCCGTCAAGCTGGCTCTCCTGAAGCCAGGCGACACCATCCTGGGAATGTCGCTCGATGCAGGCGGGCATCTGACACATGGCGCCAAGCCGGCGCAGTCCGGGAAATGGTTTCATCCGGTCCAGTACGGTCTGACGCCGGAAGGTGTGATCGACTATGACCAGGTGGCTGATCTTGCCCGCACCGAAAAGCCGCAGATGATTATCGCGGGCGCGTCAGCCTATTCGCGGGTTATCGATTTTGGCAAATTCCGCAAGATTGCGGACGAGGTCGGAGCCTGGCTGCTGGTGGACATGGCGCATATCGCCGGCCTGGTCGCGACCGGTCTGCATCCTTCGCCGATGACTCACGCACACGTTGTAACGTCGACCACTCATAAAACCTTGCGTGGTCCTCGTGGCGGAATTATCCTGACCAATGACGAGACCGTTGCGAAAAAGATCAACTCCGCAGTCTTTCCGGGTCTCCAGGGCGGTCCCCTGATGCACGTAATTGCAGCCAAGGCGGTGGCTTTTGGCGAAGCGCTGAAGCCTGAGTTCAATACCTATTGCCAGCGTGTCGTGGACAGCGCCCGGGCATTGTCCGACGTCATGATCGAACGCGGCTGCGCGATCGTTTCGGGTGGGACCGACAATCATCTGATGCTGGTCGACCTGCGTCCGAAAGGTGTCAAGGGCAATGCCGCCGAAGCGGCTCTGGAGCGTGCCGGAATCACCTGCAACAAAAACGGCGTTCCGGGTGATCCGGAAAAGCCGACGATCACCAGTGGTGTGCGGCTTGGCACGGCCGCAGGGTGTTCGCGCGGCTTCGGGCCCGAGGAATTCCGCCGGATCGGGCACCTGATCTCCGATGTTCTGGATGCTCTTGGCGAGGACCCGGAAGGCAACGCCGACGTTGAAGCTGCTACCCGTGCCGAGGTTCTTGCGATCTGCAAGAAATTTCCGATCTACGAAAGCTGAGGCTGCAAGGATGAAGCGTTTCGATCTAGTTGTCATCGGCGGAGGGCCGGGTGGATACGTAGCAGCCATTCGCGCTGCGCAACTGGGCATGTCGGTTGCGTGTGTGGAAGGGCGCGGTTCCTTGGGGGGAACCTGCCTCAATGTGGGGTGCATGCCTTCCAAGGCTCTTTTGACCTCTTCGGCGAAGTATGCCGAACTGAAACACTTGGCGGCGCACGGGATCGGCGTAGACGGCGCGACCCTTGATCTGGCTGCCATGATGGGCCGCAAGGACAAGATCGTCGGCGATCTGACCAAGGGTATCGCGTTCCTGTTCAAGAAGAATGGTGTTGAGCACGTCGAAGGCTGGGGTTCGGTCCCCGAACCGGGTGTCGTCAGGGTTTCTCGTGACGGCGGCGAAATGCTGCTTGCCGCCGGCAACATCCTGATCGCGACGGGTTCGGAGCCGGCACCTCTGCCGGGCGTCGAGATCGACGAAGTGAACATTCTCAGCAGCACGGGCGCCCTTGCGCTTGCCGATGTGCCTCGGCACCTGGTTGTTATCGGTGCCGGGGTTATCGGACTGGAACTTGGCCAGGTCTGGTCGCGGCTGGGTGCAAAAGTGACCGTCGTCGAATTTCTTGACCGTATCCTTCCGGGCAATGACGGTGAAATCGCCAAGCTGGCGCAACGAGCTCTGACGAAGCGTGGCCTGAAATTCCAACTGGGACGCAAGGTGACCGGTATCGAGGGTGGCGCCGACAGCCTGACACTCACACTCGAACGGGTCGGCAAGGAAACAACCGAAACGCTGGAAGCCGACAAGGTTCTCGTGGCAATCGGGCGTCGCCCGGTAACGCGCGGGCTGGGTCTCGACACGCTCGGTATCGCAACCGACGACCGGGGGTTCATCGAGATCGACGGTTCCTTCTCAACTTCCGTTCCCGGCATCTATGCGATTGGTGATTGTGTTCCAGGTCCGATGCTGGCGCACAAGGCCGAGGAAGACGGGATTGCCTGTGTCGAAACGCTCGCCGGGCAAAACGGGCACGTGGACTACAACACGGTTCCCGGAGTTGTTTACACGGATCCGGAAGTGGCGTCGGTCGGCGCGACGGAAGAGGCGCTGAAGGAAGCCGGCACCGACTATATATCCGGAAAATTCAATTTTATGGCCAATAGCCGAGCACGTTCGGCCGGTGAAACGGATGGCGCCGTCAAGGTGCTGGCAGCGCCGGACGGAACGTTGCTGGGCGCGCATATCTGCGGTGCCCACGGCGGTGATCTGATTGCCGAGCTGGTTCTGGCCATGAGCAAAGGTGCACGTGTGGAGGAGGTCGCACGGACCTGCCATGCACACCCGGCACTCGGCGAAGCCGTCAAGGAAGCTTGCCTCGACGCGCTTGGCCGCGCAATCCACGCCTGACAATCGTCGGCTGGCGAACCTGATGGTCGAGCGTTTCGGCCGGACAAGAATTCCAACGCTCTCGGGCCTCTATGCCAACCGGCGTAGTTGAGAGCAAACCTAACGTACTGGGAGGAAAGCCATGGAAGCGTTAAGTAGTATTGTAGGCGAGATCAACAGTGTCGTATGGGGGCCGCTCATGCTGGTCCTCATCCTCGGTGTCGGTTTCTTCCTGCAGGTCGGTCTGAAATTCATGCCGATCCTGAAACTCGGCACAGGCTTCGGGCTGCTGTTCAAAGGCCGAACCGACCAGGGTGAGGGCCAGATCAGCCCGTTCAACGCTTTGATGACATCGCTTTCTGCAACCATCGGAACGGGTAACATTGCCGGTGTCGCAACTGCGATTTTCCTTGGTGGCCCGGGTGCGCTGTTCTGGATGTGGATGACCGCTCTTGTGGGCATGGCAACAAAGTACGCCGAGGCCGTGTGTGCGGTGAAGTATCGCGAGACCGACGAACTCGGAAACTTTGTCGGCGGCCCGATGTACTACATCAAGAACGGTCTTGCCGCGCACTGGCACTGGCTCGCATGGGCTTTCGCCCTCTTCGGCGCGATTGCTGCCTTCGGTATCGGCAACGGGGTGCAGGCCAACGGCGTTGCCCACGTGCTGGAAGCGAATTTCGGACTCAACACGTCGGTCACCGGTGTGATCCTGATGGTTCTGACTGCTGCCGTCATTCTGGGTGGCATCACCCGCATCGGTGCGGTCGCGGGCAAGCTCGTGCCGTTCATGGCGATCTGCTACATCGTTGCCGGGCTGCTGGTGCTTCTGATCAATATCGGTGCCATCGGCGAGACGCTCGGTCTTGTCTTCACATACGCCTTTACACCGTCCGCAGCCCAGGGCGGTTTTGCAGGTGCGGCTGTCTGGGCAGCGATCCGTTTTGGTGTCGCCCGCGGCGTGTTTTCCAACGAAGCAGGCCTTGGTTCTGCTCCGATCGCACACGCGGCAGCGTCGACAAAGGGACCGGTCAACCAGGGCCTCATCGCGATGCTGGGAACGTTCATCGACACCATCATCGTCTGCTCGATCACGGGCCTGGCGATCATTTCCTCGGGCGCATGGACAAGTGGAGAATCCGGTGCGGCGCTGACGTCGCTCGCCTTTGAGACCTCGCTGCCGGGTGTCGGTGGTTATCTCATCGCGATCGCTCTGTCGATCTTCGCCTTTACCACCATTTTGGGCTGGTCCTTCTATGGCGAGAAATGCGTGGGCTTCTTCTTCGGATACCGTGCGCTGGTGCCTTACCGCGTCCTGTGGATCGCGATGATCTACTTCGGCGCAACCGCGGATCTCGGGTTTATCTGGCTGCTGGCAGACACGCTCAATGCCATGATGGCGATCCCGAACCTGATCGCGCTGGCATTGCTCAGCCCGGTGGTCTTCGCGCTCACCAAGGAATTCTTCGCCACCAATGGTGCCAGTGAAGAAGGCGAAAAGAACGCCGCGGAATAAGCAACGGGCGGGAGGGCCGGTTCTCCGGCTCTCCTTCAATAGAATTCAGTTGTGTGGAGATGACAGATGACCACCAAAATTCTGCTGCCGATTGATCACACGGACGACCGGTCCTGGAAGAAAGCCCTGCCGACGGCATTGGAAATGGCGAAACTCTATGGTGCTGAACTGCATGCGGTTTCCGTTATTCCAGAAATAATCCAGTTGCCAAATCTGCCGCCCAACTACGGCTCGGGCGCAAAGGATTTCGTACACCAGAAACTGGCGGCGGTCCTTGAAGCGGGCGGTGCCGGTGATGTACCCATTCACATCGAACAAGGCAGCGTCTACCGCGAACTTCTCAAACTGGCTCACAAGGAAGGTTTCGACCATATCGTGATGGCTTCCGCAAAGGGCGATTTTCCGAACTATGAAATCGGTCCGAACCTTGCCCGTGTCGTGCGCAATGCGCATTGTACCGTTACGGTGGTGCGTGACTGACGCTGAAAGATAACAAGAAAGGACCGGCGCCATGGCTGACGCCCCCAAAAGAACCCCGCTCTACGACCTTCATGTCGAACTGGGCGGAAAAATGGTCGATTTCGCCGGCTGGGAAATGCCGGTGCAATATCCCCTTGGCATCATGGGGGAGCACAAACACTGCCGCGCAAAGGCGGCCCTGTTCGACGTCAGCCATATGGGCCAGGTGATCCTCAAAGGCGAGAATGTCGGTGCGAAACTGGAAGCCCTGTGTCCGCAGGCATTCTCGACACTGAAGGAAGGCAAGGCACGCTACGGCTTCTTTACCAATGAGAACGGCGGGATCATGGACGATCTGATCGTCTCAAATGCCGGTGACCATTTCTTCGTCGTCGTCAATGCCTCCATGCGTCATCAGGATATCCCGCATATGGCGAGGCATCTCGACGGCATCGAGGTGATCGAAATATTCGACCGGGCTTTGATCGCGGTACAAGGCCCCAAGGCCGAGGATGTCGTCGGAAACTTGTGTCCTGGTGTTCGGGACCTGAAATTCATGGAAACGATTATCGGTGCCATCAATGGCGTGGAGTGCCGGATCTCGCGTCTCGGTTACACCGGTGAAGACGGGTATGAGATCTCCATTCCGCAGGACGGTGCGGTCGAAGTCGCACGTGCTTTCCTTGCGGACGAAAACTGCGAACCCGCGGGCCTGGGTGCACGCGATTCCCTCAGGCTGGAGGCAGGGCTCTGCCTTTATGGCAATGACATCGACAATGAAACGTCGCCGATCGAGGCGTCGCTGATCTGGGCGATTCAGAAGCGCCGCCGTGAAGAAGGCGGTTTTCCGGGAGCCGACCGTATTCAGCGTGAAATTGCCGAAGGCACGTCGCGCAAACTCGTCGGCATCCGGCCGGAAGGCCGGGCACCGGCGCGACAAGGTGTCGAGGTTCAAAGCGAAGACGGCAAAGCCATCGGTGTCGTGACCTCGGGCGGATTCGGGCCGACGGCTGGCGGACCGGTCGCGATGGGCTATATCAGCACTGACTCGACAGAACCTGGAACGAGAGTCAACCTGATGATCAGGGGCAAGGCGCAACCTGCCCAAATCGTTTCGCTGCCCTTCGTGCAGCAAAATTACAAGCGCTAATCGGGGAGAGACCGACATGACCACTTATTATTCCGAAGAACACGAATGGATTGCCGTTGAAGGTGACATTGCCACTGTCGGCATTACCGCGCATGCGGCCGAGCAGCTAGGTGAAATCGTCTATGTCGAGCAGAAAGACGGCGGCGATACTTTTGAAAAGGGTGATGAAATCGGGGTTGTCGAGTCGGTCAAGGCCGCGTCTGAAATCTACGCTCCCGTCAACGGAGAGATCGTCGAGGCCAATGAAGCGCTCGCGGACAGCCCTGCGACATTGAACGAAAGCCCCGAGGGCGACGGCTGGCTCTACAAGATCAAACTGTCGAATACCGACCAGTTGAACGACCTGATGGATCTCGATGCCTACAAGGCCTTCATTGCCTAAAGGATAGCAACATATGGCTTTTGAACTTACCACTTACCAGGCCTACGACTTCGCGAATCGGCGGCATATCGGCCCCTCTCCGGCTGAAATGGCGGACATGCTGAAGCTGATCGGATTCGACAGTCTCGACGATCTGATCGACGCAACCGTGCCACCCGCGATCCGTCAGAAGGAAGCGCTCGACTGGGGTGGGCCCGGTCTTTCAGAACGTGATGCGCTCTTTCACATGAAGGAAGTGGCCAGCAAGAACAAGGTCCTGACGTCACTGATCGGACAGGGCTACTCCGGGACGACGACACCAGCTCCGATCCTGCGCAACATTCTGGAAAATCCGGCCTGGTATACGGCTTACACGCCCTACCAGCCTGAAATCTCCCAGGGCCGCCTGGAGGCATTGCTGAACTTCCAGACCATGGTCTCGGACCTTACCGGTCTCGACATAGCCAATGCCTCGCTTCTGGACGAGTCGACAGCGGCCGCCGAAGCAATGACCATGGCCAAGCGCGCGGCGAAATCGAAGTCGAACATTTTCTTCGTCGACGAGAACTGCCATCCGCAAAATATCGCCGTGATCGAGACACGCGCCGAACCGCTCGGCATCGAGGTTGTCGTCGGCAACCCTGAGGACCTCGATCCTGCGACCGTGTTTGGCGCGATCTTCCAGTATCCGGGCACTTACGGGCATGTTCGTGATTTCACCGAGATCATCGGCAAGTTGCACGAAAACAAGGCGTTGGCGGTTGTTGCAGCCGACCCGCTCGCGCTTGCACTCCTGAAGTCTCCGGGCGAAATGGGCGCGGACATCGCTGTCGGATCGACCCAGCGGTTCGGTGTTCCGATGGGCTTTGGTGGTCCGCATGCCGCCTACATGTCCTGCAAGGACGCGCTGAAGCGCAGCATGCCGGGCCGGATCATCGGTGTTTCCGTCGATAGCCGCGGCAAGAAGGCCTACCGCCTCGCGCTGCAGACACGTGAGCAGCATATCCGCCGGGAAAAAGCCAACTCCAACGTCTGTACCGCTCAAGCGCTGCTTGCAGTCATCGCCTCCATGTATGCGGTCTATCACGGTCCTGACGGTATCAAGGCGATTGCCCAGTCCGTTCACCGGAAAACCTCGCGTATGGCAACCGGTCTGGAATCCATGGGCTTCAAGGTGGAACCGGCCGTCTTCTTCGACACAATCACAGTCGAGGTCGGAGCGCTTCAGGGTGTTGTCATGGACGCCGCGGTTGCCAATGGCATCAATCTGCGAAAAATCGGCGAATCCCGTGTCGGTATCTCGCTTGACGAGCAGACCCGACCAGCAACAATCGAGGCCGTGTGGCGCGCGTTCGGCGGAAACATGACGGATGACAGCGAGGCAAATCGCGACTACCGGCTGCCGCAGCATGCGCTTCGCGAAAGCGACTACCTGACGCATCCGATCTTCCACATGAACCGTGCCGAAGCCGAAATAACGCGTTACATGCGCCGTCTGGCGGACCGGGACCTTGCACTCGACCGGTCGATGATCCCGCTCGGGTCATGCACAATGAAGCTGAATGCAACCATCGAGATGATCCCGGTCACCTGGCCGGAATTTTCCGACCTGCATCCGTTCGTTCCGGCCGATCAGGCGGTTGGTTATCACGAGATGATTGACGATCTGAACGACAAGCTCTGCCAGATCACAGGCTACGATGCGATCAGCCAGCAACCGAATTCCGGTGCGCAGGGCGAATATGCGGGCCTCTTGACGATCCGCAATTACCATTCCGCGCGTGGTGACAGCCATCGTGACATCTGCCTTATTCCGACATCCGCGCATGGCACCAATCCGGCGTCTGCGCAGATGGTCGGCTACAAGGTGGTTCCGGTGAAGTCCGACGAACAGGGCAATATCGACCTTGTCGATTTCCGCGAAAAGGCGGAACAGCATTCCGACAGTCTTGCTGCCTGCATGATCACCTATCCGTCCACGCACGGTGTGTTTGAGGAAACGGTACAGGAAGTCTGCCAGATCACTCACGATCACGGCGGTCAGGTCTATATTGACGGCGCAAACATGAATGCAATGGTCGGCCTGGCTCAGCCTGGCATGATCGGCGGCGATGTCAGCCACCTCAACCTGCACAAGACCTTCTGCATTCCACATGGCGGCGGCGGGCCGGGCATGGGCCCGATCGGGGTCAAGGCACATCTTGAACCCTACCTCCCGGGTCATCCGCAATATGGCACCACGGTCGGACCCGTTTCTGCGGCTCCGTTCGGGTCGCCGTCGATCCTGCCGGTGAGCTGGGCCTATGTTCTGCTGATGGGTGGTTCTGGACTGACACAGGCAACCAAGGTTGCCATCCTGAATGCCAACTACATTGCCGAACGTCTGAAGGACGCCTACGAAATCCTCTATACGTCCGACACGGGCCGGGTTGCGCATGAGTGTATCCTGGATACGCGTCCGCTGGCCGACAGCGGAGGGGTCACCGTTGAGGACATCGCCAAACGTCTTGTCGACAGCGGTTTCCATGCGCCGACCATGTCCTGGCCTGTTGCAGGCACACTGATGGTGGAGCCGACGGAATCAGAGCCCAAAGCCGAACTGGACCGGTTCTGCGATGCGATGCTGTCAATCCGGGCGGAAGCCCAGGACATCATCGACGGCAAGATCGATGCGGAAAACAATCCCCTCAAGAATGCGCCGCATACCGTGGCCGATCTGGTCGGGGAATGGAACCGTCCGTACAGCCGCGAACAGGCGTGTTATCCAGCCGGTTCGCTCGATGTCGACAAGTACTGGTCACCGGTCAATCGTGTCGACAACGCATACGGTGACCGCAACCTGGTCTGTACCTGTCCGCCGATGTCGGATTATGCGGAAGCAGCCGAATAAGAACCCGGATGCGCGGCACGACAATGTGCCGCGCGACTCCAAGAGCGAACCGCCATGTTTCTAAGTGTCTTTGACATTTTCAAGATCGGGATCGGACCGTCATCCTCCCATACAATGGGGCCGATGACGGCGGCGGTTGATTTTCTGAACCGCCTCACGGCAGGTGAAAACGGCAAGTTCGATCCTGCTGCGGTGGCAAGGATAATCGCCTCTCTTCACGGTTCGCTGGCCTTTACCGGCAAAGGTCACGCCTCGGACCGGGCCGTCATGCTTGGGCTTCTCGGATTTCGCCCAGACAAGGTCGATGCGGATCTGGCAGAAGAAAAACTGGCGGAACTGCAAGACACATGCGTTTTGAAAGTGTCGAAATGTGGCGAGGTCCGCTTCGATCCGGAAGCGGATCTTGTTTTCGACTACGGTCCGGCACTACCGCTTCACGCCAACGGTATGAAGTTGACGGCATTTGACCGGAACGGTGAAGTTCTGCTGGCCGATACCTACTATTCCATCGGTGGTGGTTTCGTGGTGACGGAAGCCGAGTTGCTCGCCGCGGAGAAGGCACCTGATGCCGACCTTCACGAGGAGAAGGAAGCCATCGGGTACCCGTATCCGTTCGGCTCTGCGGCCGAGATGTTGCAGATGGGCAGGGACTCCGGCCTGACCATTTCCCAGATGAAGCGGGCCAACGAGGAATCCGTTCTCGGTGCAAAAATCCTGAATGAGAAGCTCGAGGCAATCTGGGGCGTCATGGAAAACTGCATCGCCCGGGGTTTGTCACTGGAAGGTATTTTGCCTGGAGGGCTCAGCGTCAAGCGGCGCGCCAGGGCAATCCATCGGCGCCTGCTCGAGCAGAGCGGCTCAAACAGCCAGCAACCCCATGCGATCAACGACTGGCTGTCCGTCTATGCCATGGCGGTGAATGAGGAAAACGCAGCCGGTGGCCAGGTGGTCACCTCGCCGACCAATGGTGCTGCCGGTGTCGTTCCCGCCGTCATCCGATATTATCGCGATCATTGTGTCGACGCTTCGCGCGAAGGCATCGACACCTTTCTGCTGACGGCTGCGGCAATCGGTGGTCTCATCAAACACAACGCGTCCATCTCCGGAGCGGAATGCGGCTGCCAGGCCGAGGTCGGTTCGGCTTCCGCCATGGCGGCGGCAGGCTTGTGTGCCGCTCTGGGCGGCAGCAACGAGCAGATTGAAAATTCGGCGGAAATCGCATTGGAACACCATCTCGGCATGACTTGCGACCCGGTCCGGGGTCTTGTTCAGGTGCCCTGTATCGAACGGAACGGCATGGGAGCCATCAAGGCGGTTTCGGCAGCTTCTCTTGCTCTTCACGGTGACGGCTCACATTTCATGCCGCTCGACAATTGCATCGAGACGATGCGCCAGACCGGGCAGGACATGCGGGACAAGTACAAGGAAACGTCTCTCGGCGGCCTTGCGGTCAATCTTCCCGAATGCTGAGTTTCTCCGGTCCGCATCAGATGCCTATGAACGGAATTCCATCCTAGAAGAGGAATTGTGCCTCCTCATTGAGCTGTGCGACGTCGAACCCGCCGGTCGTGGTGTTGAAACCGACCGTAATCGTTTCGCCGGCACTGATTCCGGCATTGTAACCTGCGTCATCGATCGAGTACCGGTCTCCTTCCTGAGACTCCACCACTGCGTTCCAGATGTGCTGTATGTCCGACCCGAGCGTAAATTCAAGATCCCAGTCCGAGACGTCTTCGGTTCCGTCGTTGCTGACCACGATGTTGAGCGTTGCGCCGTGTCCCCAGTCATTGACGACCCGAAACTCCGCCGACAGACCTGACGCGGGATCCACAGGGTCCGGATCAACCGGATCTGGGTCTACCGGATCAGGATCGACGGGATCAGGATCAACCGGGTCGGGTGCACTGCCATCCGGCAGGGCGTCGCCAAGAGGATCACCAAGAATGACCATGGACTGAAAATAGTCGATGACGTCCTGATGAGGCACGTCCAGGGCGCTCCATTGCGGCCAGTCGAACGTGTCATTCATGAATGGCTGCGTCTGGTCATGGCTGAGCACTGTCAGGTGGTTGACGTCATGAGCCCGGGCACCATCACCATCCGGAAAGGTCAGGTCGCCGTGAACGCGCCCGTGCATCCAGCCGCCGTAGTGTGGTTCCATCTTCAGCGTGTTGATGAATGTCCCGACAAGTCCGTTTTGAATGAGGTAGTCCGCAAAACCCTCGTGACTGTTTGCCTCGACCATTGTCATGACATCGGCCGGATCGCCGAGCCGTGCCGTGCGCTGGATATCGGCCAGGAGTTGCGGGTCAAACGCATTGTCGCGGATCCAGCCAACCTTTGCTGCCTGCATCGCGTAGTAGAGGCCAACACCCTGCAAGTCCTGACCCCATGCCTGGTCATTGTTCGTGAGGTCGTTGTCGAAGGCCCATCGGCCGATTGTCTCCAGTTCCGCGTTCTGGTAGCCGAGAAAATTGCGCAATCCGTTGTAAGCCACGAGTGCTTCCGTGGTGATGGCCGTGCGCCCGCCATGGAGTTCATCGTGACCGGTGTGGCTGCTGCTGCCGTGGAAGTTGCCGAAAGAGGTAATATCGACATAGTCGCCCGGACCAGGTGATGGGTCGACTGGCGCCGGGTCCACAGGATCAGGCTCACCGGGGTCAGGTTCTTCTGGATCCGGGTCGACGGGTCCGGTTTCGACCGGCGTACTGTCTATCGAAACACTGTCCGCATCTATGGATGTGTCTGTTCCCCGGGCCGTAAATCCGAATGTTGCCGTGTCACCCGCGGTCAGGCTGCTATTGTAAGAGACACCTTCGATGACATAGGTGTCATTGATGTGAGAAATGATGCGGGCATTCCAGATCGCGTCAATCTCGGCATCCAGCCGAAATGCAATGCGCCAACCGTTCGCTCCTTCTTGGGAAGACAGGGCCATTCGCCCCACAAACCCGTCTTGCCACTGATCACTGACGGTGTAATCAAGTGTCGCATCCGACGTCGCGTACTGGCTTGCCATCGAATTCCCCTCCTCAGCTTTGCTGGATGTCAATGAAATCGAACGTGGTTTTGTTCACAAAATACCTGGTTTCCTTTAGTAATTGATCAGTATATCTGTGGCGAAGGTGTGACAAATTGATGATCAATTGAAGGAGAAAGTCTGAATTTATGCAGTGTTTATTTTTTTAAACGCAAAACAAAGAATATTTATTTGAAAATGTTTGCCAAAATATTGGATAATTCACTCAGAATTTGAACTTGTTTCCGAATATTCAACACGCTTGTTTCGGGGCCATGTTCTGAATTCGAGTCACTTGAGTGCCCAGGACGGGTGCGTTGGCCTTTCTTTCAAACCGGATTGCGAAAATGCGCACATCCATTGATGACATTTCAAGCGAGGGCGGCTAATGGAACGGAATGATCAGACGCCTTTATGACTGGACGTTGTCCCTTGCCGCCGGACCACGCGCACCCGCCGCGTTGGGATCCGTATCGTTCGTTGAAAGTTCCGTCTTTCCGATTCCACCCGATATCCTGCTGATCCCGATGGTGATTGCCCGCCGGGAAAAGGCCTGGTGGTACGCCTTGTTGTGCACGGTTGCGTCGGTCGCAGGTGGGGTGCTCGGATATCTGATCGGCATGTTCCTGTTCGAGCAGGTTGCCGTGCCGATCCTGTCCTTTTATGGCAAGATGGAAAAATTCGACGAATTCCGTGACGTATTCAATCACTGGGGTTGGTGGTTCGTCTTCATCGCCGGTCTGACACCGTTCCCCTACAAGGTGATAACGATAGCCTCCGGTGTTGCCGGTCTGAGCCTTCCGGTTTTTGTTGTTGCGAGTATTGTTTCGAGGGGTTTGAGGTTTTTTGTCGTCGCCGGACTGCTTTATCTGTTCGGACCAGTGATCAAGGATTTCATCGAGAAGCGCCTTGGTCTCATGTTCACCCTCTTCGTGGTGTTGCTGGTCGGCGGCTTCATTTTGTTACGGTACATCTGAGTGAAGTGGAAACAATGACCCAATATCAATGGGCAAGAAATTTGGTTGGCCTCTCTCTGCTCGGCGGACTTGTCGTGATTGCGACTGCCTGGGGATTTCAGCTGATTGGCGGCTACGTGCCCTGCAAGCTTTGTCTTGAGCAACGTATTCCCTATTATGCCGGATTGCCGCTTACGGCCCTTGCGCTGATCCTGCTGTCACAGCAGCGGAACCGGCTTGCGATGCTGACGCTTCTGGCTGCAGCAGCGATTTTTGCCTACGGGGCTGGCCTGGGCGTTTATCAGGCCGGTGCGGAGTGGCAGTTCTGGGATGGCCCGAACGACTGCGGCGGCGGCAGTGCAGCGCCGGCTTCGGCTTCAAACATGCTGCAGGCATTGCAGTCCACGCGCGTCGTCAGCTGTACGGAAGCCAGTTGGCGGATGCTTGGTCTTTCCTTTGCAGGCTGGAACGCAGTTGCGTCCGCCGGGCTGGCAGCCCTTAGCCTGCTTGCCGTGTTTCTATTGAAACAGGGGAGAAACAAGGCCACTGTGAGCGTATGAGCAAAAACAAGGATTCCAAGGAACGGCAGCGCGAGGACGCTTTAAGATCACTCGACCGGGTCGGGGCTGAAAGTGAGACCATTGCCGGCTCGACATTTGTTCGAATGGCGGACCGCGCCAAGGGCCACATGAGTGCGGCCGACAAGAACGAAGACGACCAGATCGAGGTCTGGGGCACCCGGATAGGCCGCGGTGCAGGGCTGGTCTTTGCGATTGGACTGGTGATCTACCTCGTGGTGACCTACCTGTAGGCAAATAATCTCCTGAAGGATCAAGGCAGGCAACATGGCATCCGTCCGACCGATAAGCCGCAGTGGCTGGTCTGAACGCAAAGCTCCGGAACTGGCCGATTTCGAGCAGATGGCGAGCGAAGTCCTGGCAGGATTGCCGGACGACGTCCTGCTGCGCTGTGGTCATATCCAGATCAGTCTTGCCGACTATGCCCCGGACGACGTTCTGGACGCACTTTCAATCGAAGATCCGCATGATCTGCTGGGATTGTTCGAAGGGCAGGGTCTTGCGCAGGGTGGTGACATTGAGTGGAGCGGGCAGATGCCTAACCGTATCTGGCTGTTCCGCAGGCCTATCCTGGACTACTGGGCCGCCATGGACGATACATTGGGAGAGGTGGTTGCCCATGTATTGATCCATGAAATCGGACACCATTTCGGTCTGTCCGATCAGGACATGGAGCGCATCGAGGCTGCAACTGATCGTTAGGCAGCCTCGCGCGGGCCTTTGTCCAGGTTCTGTTGCAGTTTATTCTGCGGCTTCGACCTGAGCGCGCTCAATGGATTCCGCGATCAGTCTTTTCGCAACTTCAGCGCCTTCGACACCGGTGATCTTCACCCACTTGCCTGGCTCAAGATCCTTGTAATGCTCGAAGAAGTGCTTGACCTGATCGACAGTGATCTGTGGCAGGTCGGTGATGTCGAGCACCGCGTCGTAACGCTTGGTGACCTTGTGACCCGGAACCGCGATGATTTTCTCGTCCTGGCCCGACTCGTCTTCCATCAAGAGAACACCGATCGGACGACAGGACATGATCGCACCCGGCACGACAGGGCGCTGGTTGACGACGACCACGTCGATCGGGTCTCCATCGCCACACAATGTGTGCGGAACGAAACCGTAGTTGCCCGGGTAACGCATCGGGGTATAGAGAAACCGGTCGACATACATGGCGCCAGCGTCCTTATCCATCTCGTATTTGATCGGCTCGCCTCCGACGGGCACTTCAATGATGACATTGATGTCTTCAGGCGGGTTCTTGCCAATCGGCACGGCGTCGATACGCATCACAAACTCCTGTTGATCGTTGCTGCCGTCTATCGCAATCCCGCTGGCGAAGTTCAAGCCCTTTATTTTGCATTGCACCTAAATGCTGAGATGCAGGGCTCATCAATTGGCTTGCGGCCAGGCATAGATGGACAGCTCCATCCGGCGCCCTCCAAGCCGGTACCAGGATTTTGCCGTCAGCTTGCCACCGACTGCCCGGTAGAAGTTCCGGGCCGGCTGATTGTCGCTCAGGACCTGGACAGCAAGCCCGCGAAGTCTTTGGGAACGCAATGTTTTACGGACATTGCCGAAAAGTGTTCGGCCAAAGCCAAGACCCTGGTATTCAGGTTTGAGATACAATTCGTAGATCTCGCCTTCCATGCCGGTATCGAGCAGGCGACAGGGGCCGAAGGTGGCATAGCCGGCCGGGATGTCGGCAACGCAGAGAAGCTTTATGTCCACCCCACGTGCCAACGCGCCTCGCCACCATCCCGTGCCGCGGCGGGAGACCATTTTCTGAAGATCAACACCTTGCAGAAGGCCACGATACGCACCCAGCCAGGCCGCGCTGTGAATGTCTGCCAGCGCGTTGCAATCTGCGGCTCGAGCCGCACGAAGATCTATCAGGTCCGTGGTCATCCTGAGAAAAGGATACATCAAGAGAGGGATTGGAAAAGTGGCAATTGGTTGCAGAAACGCGAAAAATGAAACCAGTTCCCCAGGCTCACGGATAATCCGTCATTGCCGGTGAACAGGTCGACGGAATCGTACAGCCTGAACATGAAAAGGGCCGGCATATAGCCGGCCCTTCAGTTGCCCTGATGTTTGACTAAGTAAACCTGGTTGACCGGTAAGAACCCCGGGGGGCTGGGGGGCTAATGCATTCCGCGGTCCCTACCTGTCATACCCATCAGGGTATAATAGAAATATGGGGAGCTAATTTGACTTGCCAAGGGCTGCATTGCGGCGAAATCATGGAATTTTGATCATTCTTTCGGGGCAAACTTCCGTTACGTCCGTTTTTTGATTTTTACCCGCCAAAAGCGACTGCAAGCGGCGACATGGTCGCGAGCCTGAAAATGTTTCTGAGCCACCGGGCTTGCCATTCGACCCAAAGCCAACGCATCATGACAACAAGGTAAAGGCGGAAACTCTTTTATCGGGGTTCTTGAACGGCGCAGGTCGTGAACAGTAAGGAGGCGGAATGAGCGAAGCCGATGACAGCGCGTTTCAGCGCGGCGCGGGAACCAACCCGTCGCCGCTAAGCCAACCGGCTCTGTCTTCCAGATCTGTTGTAGCCTTCAACCGGCGAGAACTTGATACGATACTGCGCCTCTATGGCCTCATGGTCGCTGATGGGGAATGGCGCGATTATGCTATCGATCTCTTGAACGACCGGGCGGTTTTTTCGGTGTTTCGACGGTCCTCCGAGATGCCGCTCTATCGCATCGAAAAAGACCCGAAGCTTGCCCGCAAGCAGGGCGCATATTCCGTTGTTGCTCCGGGTGGCATGATCATGAAGCGCGGTCACGACCTGGCTCAGGTCCTGCGTGTTCTCGAGAAGAAAAAACATCTGCGCGTCGTCGACGCCTGATAACCCTGTTTGTTCAGGCATAAAAAAAGCCCGGCTTCTGCCGGGCTTTTCTGTTTATTTGTCTGATGGGCTGCTTAGTCGCGGTTGCCGAACAGCTGCAACAGCATCAGGAACATGTTGATGAAGTCGAGGTAGAGGCGCAGCGCGCCCATGACGGACTTCTTGGTTGCGACTTCACTGCTGTCGCCTTCGTAGTACATTTCCTTGATCTTCTGGGTGTCGTAGGCCGTCAGGCCGGCGAACACCAGAACACCGATCACGGAGATGGCGAACTGCATGGCGGACGATTGCAGGAAGATATTCACAATCATCGCAATGATGATGCCGAACAGGCCCATCATCAGGAACGATCCCCAACCGGTCAGGTCCTTCTTCGTGGTGTATCCGAACAGGCTCAGCGAGCCGAACGCGGCGGCAGTGATGAAGAACACGCGCGCAATCGATCCACCTGTATAAATCATGAAGATCGGTGCAAGCGAAACGCCCATCACGGCTGCATACACCAGGAACATTGTCCGGGCGGTCGATGCACTCATGGACTGGATGCGGAACGATAACCACATCACCATTCCCAAAGGTGCGAACAGAAGCACGAAATAGAGCGGACCGCTGAACAGGGTCTGTGCGAGGCCTGGGTTGCTCGACACCATCGCAAAGGTGCCAAGAGCAGCGAAACCGGTCAGTGCCAGGCCGATTGTCATGTAGTTGTAGACGCCCAGCATATAGGCGCGCAGGCCCTGATCGATGCCGGCCTCGGCGCGCGAGCCGGCAACGGTATAGGCGCCTTGATTTTGACGGTCAAAGGTCGACATGGTTGCGTGAATCCCCTTCTAGATCGTTTATTGCATGTACCATTACGTGCAGCACAACTCCCTCAACATATGGGAAAATGCGGACAGGAGCACAAGACAGGATTTGTGAAAAAATCTTAATCTACCTGCTCCAGACCGCATTATAAGCCATTATGCTTAAAAGAATGAAAGTTATTTCATCGCCTTTAGGCGGGATGCTATCTGCCTGTCGCAGTCACCGCCCGGATTTCGAACGATTTCTTCGGACGTAAAATCCAGAATTTCACGTTCCTTGTTGCGCATCTGTTCAACGGTTACGCCGGGCTTGAACCATTGAAGCACGGCATAGTCGCCTCCCGCGTCCGTCAGAAAGGCAATCGGCTTGCCACCTTCGGTGATGCCCATACGGCCGACCCGAACTTCCTCTATCGAAATTTCGCGCGCTTCACCGTCGATGGTGATCTTGTTCTTGCCGACATTCAGTTTCTTGAGCTTGGAGCCGCTGGTGCCGACCCAGTTGCCGAAAAAGCGCTTGCCTTTCTTCTCGACCGAAAGGCAGGAATTTTCAAAGTTGGGAATGGAGAGGCGTACCGCCGAGACTTCAACCGGTTCCTCACCCTTGGGGGCGAGCGTGTATTTCATTGCATTCTCGCCTGTCCGGTAAACGCGTATGCCAACAGGCGTATATCCTGAATCGCCCATGGTGCGGCTGAAGAAGTCGAACTGGTTTTCATCGTTTGTGCCTGCGCGGCGATAGAGCCAGCGTTTCGGCAAACCGTCCTCGAACACCAGCCAGTCACTGACGACGAGGCCCCGCGGGCCTTCCGGCGTGTTCAATTGCCAGACGCCGGTATGGAAAGGGCTCTCGGCGAGTGCCGGTGCCGAAAATGGAATCGTGGCCACAGCAGCAAGTGCTGCAGACCTGGCTAATAATTTCAGTACGAATTTTGTCGGAAATTCAAACATTGACCCTGCCCTTCTTTCGATCTCGTCCCGTTGATATCCGGATATCCAAGATCACAAGAGCATGCAAGCCGGACTTGCGAGAAGTTCGTCAGGAATGTTCGGTTTCTTCCGGCACATTCCTGACTTCCTGCTTCGTCGACAGCGCGGTTGTCAGAGATTTCGGAGCACAGGCGCCGGCTTTTCACCCAAGATGCGCCAGGTGCCGATCAGACCGAAACCGACGGTCAGTACCAGGGCGACCACGGCTGCACCGGCGGCGGTGACGGGCATGAGAACAAATGAACCATCCATGATCTGCGTGATAACGAACCAGGCCGCCAGACCACCGGCGACAAGTGCAAAGACCGCGGTTGTCAGACCCAGGATCGCGTATTCAAGAGCATAGGCAAGTATCAGCCTCGGACGCGTTGCACCGAGCGTTTTCAGGATCACCGCGTCGTAGATCCTGCTTCTGTGCCCTGCCGCGAGTGCACCGGCAAGGACCAGGACGCTTGCGATCAGTGTGATCGAACTTGCGCCGCGGATCGCCCATGCGAGCTGGGATACGAGGTCATTGACCTGGGCAATCGCGTCCTTCACCCGAACCGCCGTGACTGTCGGAAATGTATTGGAAACGGATTTCAAAAGTTCGAGCTCGGCTTCTGTCGAAACGTCATCCTCCCAGCCGAGGGTCATCAGATGTGCATGCGGCGCGCCGGCAAATGTGTTGGGCGAGAACACCATCACGAAGTTGATCGAAAGGGACTGCCATTCGACATCCCGGAAATTGGCAATCTCGGCAGTGATTTCACGGCCGAGAACATTGAGGGTGATCTGATCGCCAATCTTGAGACCCAGCTCTGTTCCGGCTTCAGCATCAAACGAAAGAAGGGGCTTTCCGGAGTAGTCTTCAGGCCACCAGCTGCCTTCAACCAGCTTGGAGTTCGGCGGCACGGTGCCTTCGTAGGTGATGCCGCGATCGCCTCGCAGAACCCAGTCCGATCCTTCTTGCGCCGGTTCGAATTCATCAGCCGGAATACCGTTCAGACTGATGATCCGGCCGCGCAGCATGGGCACGCTCTGCAGTTCTCCGCCCGGCGCCTGATCCTTCAGCGCCTGCTCGAAGGCATCGCGTTCGTGGCTCTGGATGTCGACAAAAAAGAAGCTCGGAGCCCGGTCGGCCATGGTTGCCGTGAGTTCGCGGCGCAGATTTCCGTCAATGAGTGCCAGGGCCACAAGAAGCGACAGGCCGAGACCGAGAGAGAGCACCACAGAAGATGTCAGTGCGCCCGGGCGGTGGATATTTGCAATCGCCAGCCGCAATTCGGTCGATCGGACGCCGGGCAACCGGCGGGCGACAAACATGATGGCGCGGGCGACAGCCACGAGCAGAACAAACGCGCCGGCCGAGGCAATGATGTAGACGCTGGCGATAAACTTGTCGCTGGACAGGACGATTGCAATTCCCGCAAGCAGCAGCACCGTAACCGCCGTTGCCGTGAGATACCGCTTGCGCGGAAGCTTGGAGCCACCGGTCACAATGTCCCGGAACAATGCCGTTGGTGGAACGTCGTGGGCGCGGCCGAGCGGCCACAGGGCAAAAGCCAGGGCCGTCAGCAGACCATAGAGCAGTCCAAGTCCGAGCTCCGCCGGATAAATGCTTGCGGCGAGCTGGACGGGCAGCACACCGGAGAGTGCGGCGCCGGCAGCGAACGGTATCAATGCTCCGATCACCAGGCCGATCAAGATACCGATCATGGCGATGACCAGCGTCTGGACAAGGTAGATCCTGAAGACGAAGTCTCCGGTCGCGCCAAGACACTTGAAGCTGGCGATGACTTCCCGCTTGGTTTCAAGATAGGCACGGATCGCGTTGGCGACGCCAACCCCGCCAACGACCAGCGCCGTCAGCCCGACCAGCGTCAGAAATTGTGCGAAACGCCCGATGCTGCGTTGCAGACCGGGCGAGGCATTGGCACGTGAGCGGATTCTCCATGCGCTTTCGGGTGTCGCGTTCTTGGCCTGTTCGATGACGTTTCCGAGATCGTCGATGTCAGGCGCGGGGGACAATCGCACGCGATAGTGCCAGCGAACCAGGCTGCCGGGTTGCACAAGGTCGGTGTCGCCGATCGCGGCATCCGAAATCATTAACCTCGGACCGAATTCCATTCCGCCTGCAAGCTTGTCGGGTTCAGCCTCGATAACATCGGTAACGCGTACAGTCGTGCGACCCAGGGACAGTGTCTCGCCGACGGAAATGTCAAGCCGCGCCAGAAGAGCCAGGTCCGCAACGGCGCCCCAGACCCCGTCGCGTTTTGCGAGTGCATCGCCAAGCATCTGGCCTGAGGCAAGATCGAGCGAGCCGTATAGCGGGTAAGAATTGTCGACGGCCTTCAATTCGACGAGAGCCTGATCTCCCGTATCGGAACGCCGTGACATTGCCCGCAACGTGGCGACGCGAGATACGGATCCGAGCGTGTCCAGAAAGGCGGCTTCCTCCTCCCCGGCCTGCCGGTGAATCAGTGAAAAGGACAGGTCGCCACCGAGGATCGCCTGACCTTCGTTTGCAATGCCGTTGGTGAGGGACCGGGAGACCGAGGTTACGCCAGCAATGGCGGCGACACCAAGTGCTATGCAGGCGATGAAAATGTAAAAGCCTCGCAGTCCTCCCCGCAGCTCCCTCAAGGCGAAGCGCGTGGCCAGCCCGAAGGTCTGGTTGCTTCTCTGCATGTTCGCAGGAACGAAGCTGCTCATGCAGAAACCTCTTGCTGCTCACCCAATGCGTCGGATTGTGTTTCCTCGATCTCTCCGGAGCGGACCCTGATCATACGATCGCATCTTTCGGCAAGACCCGGATCATGTGTGACAAGCACCAGGGTTGTCCCACGTTCGCGTTGGGCATTGAACATCAGATCGACGATCTGGTTGCCTGTTCTCTCGTCAAGATTACCGGTCGGCTCGTCGGCGATCAGGATTTGAGGTTCGACGACGAGTGCGCGCGCGACAGCAACCCGTTGCTGCTCACCGCCGGACATTTGCGCTGGGTAGTGATGCATCCTGTGGCCGAGGCCGACGGCGTCCAATTCTGCTTTGGCTTTGTCAAAAGCCGATGCATCGCCAGCCAATTCAAGTGGCACCGCGACGTTTTCCAGCGCAGTCATGTTGGGAACGAGATGAAAAGACTGGAATATGATGCCGACATTGCGGCCACGGAACCGGGCGAGTTGATCCTCCGAAAGGGGGCCAAGTTCTGAACCGGCGACGACAACGGTGCCTTCATCTGACCGTTCAAGACCGGCCATCACCATCAGAAGTGTCGACTTGCCTGACCCGGACGGTCCAACAAGGCCAACAGACGTTCCCTTGGAAATGTCCAGGTCGATCCCTTTGAGGATATGTACCCTACCGGCACCTTCGCCGAGTGTAAGATGTACGCTCTTGAGAGAGATCGCCGGAGTATTTGTCATCATTAAACCTTTACAAGGGACATGATTAGCGTCTTCCTTATCAAAATCTGCCCTCGACAATTGGACGCTGTGCGACCATATGGGCCTGATGTGCCTGGTCTTCCAGTCCTGAAAGAGTTTTAGCGTGAACCAAATCCGTGTAGCCTTGTGTTTTCTGCTTTTTTGTTTGTCAACGACTGCGGTTCAATCCGCCGACCTGAAGCTTGTTGTCCTGGGAGACAGCCTGTCCGCCGGGTATCAACTCGCTCCCCAGGACGGATTTCCGGAGCAGCTGCAAAAGGCACTTGATGCAAGGGGTCTTTCGGTTGAAGTGGTCAATGCCGGTGTTTCGGGGGACACGACTTCCGGGGGACTGTCCCGCCTCGACTGGTCCGTGGGAACCGATGCCGATGCGGTGATTGTCGAGTTGGGGGCCAATGACGCGTTGCGCGGCATTCAGCCTGATATCACCCGCAACAACCTGAACGAGATCACGAGGCGATTGCGGGACCGCGGCATAGAAGTGCTGCTTGCCGGCATGCTTGCGCCCAGAAATCTCGGCCCGGAATATGCCGAGGCGTTCGATCCGATCTATTCTGATCTTGCTCAGGCACACGATGCGCTGCTTTACCCGTTCTTCCTGGAAGGGGTTGCGCTCAACCCGAACCTTAATCTATCCGATGGCATGCATCCCAACGCGGATGGGGTTGCGATCATTGTTGAGAATATCCTGCCGAAAGTGGAGGAGCTTTTGGCAAAAGCCTCGTCTTCCTGAGGGTTCTTTCCTGGCCACTCAGTTTTCTGGCATGCCGGATACCCTATTCAAAATTCGAAGGAATTCCTGATGGAACAGCGCCGTCTTGGCCGCACCGATGTGCAGGTGAGTACCCTTTGCCTTGGAACAATGACCTTTGGCGAACAAAATTCGGAAGCCGAAGGTCACGCGCAGATGGACTACGCCTTTGAAAAAGGTATCAATTTCCTTGACGCCGCCGAACTCTATCCCATCCCGGCTAAGAAGGAGACGCAAGGGCGGACAGAGCGGATCATCGGAACCTGGTTCAGAAATTCCGGCCATCGAGACCAGGTGGTCCTGGCAACCAAGGTTGTCGGCAGGACCGTCATGGACTGGTTCCGGGACAACAGAGAAAAAGGTGAGTTGAACCGGAAGCAGATCGAGTTTGCGGTCGACCGCAGTCTCAAGAACCTGCAGACAGATTACATTGATCTCTATCAGATCCACTGGCCGGACCGGAACGTTTCCGGTTTCGGCTCCAATCCGTCACGCTGGCAGGATGCAGAAGCGGTTGAAGATGAAAACAGCATCCAGTCGACGCTGGAAATCATGGGTGATCTGGTCAAGGCGGGCAAGGTTCGGCATATCGGTGTTTCGAACGAAAGCGCCTGGGGAACGATGCGTTATGTCACGACCTCGGAACTTTACGATGTACCCAGGATCGCTTCCATCCAGAATGCCTACTCAATGGTGAACCGGACCTTCGAGACGGGTCTTGCCGAGGTGTCAAGACGGGAAAATGTCGGCCTGCTGGCCTATTCGTCACTGGCGCAGGGGTACCTTACCGGAAAGTACCGTCACGGAGCCTTGCCGACAGGCGCGCGCAAAACCCTTTTCAACAAAATGCAGCGCTACGAGCACCCTCGTACATTCGAGGCAGTGGACGCGTATTGCGCATTGGCGAAGGAAGCCGGTCTCGATCCGGCACAGATGGCAATTGCATTTGCAAAATCGCGCAGTTTCATGACATCCGTGATTATCGGAGCAACGCGGATGGAGCAGCTTGAAACGGATATTGCCGCTGCTGATCTGTCATTGAACGAAGACGTGCTTGGCAAAATCGATGCGATTCATCAGGAATTCGGCAACACGGCACCGTAAGAGATTGCTGCGCAAAATCTCTCAAGAGAATCACTTCCAGCCGATTTGCCAAATTGACCTTCGATCAATCAAGTTGGCCGACATCGCCCAATCCGAATTCCGATTCAGCGTCAAAAACTTATATTTTTGTCTTGCGATTTTCATGAAGTTGATTCCTCATGGCTTTTGTCAGCGACAGCGGAGGGAGTACCCATGCCGCGCCTATTTACAGGCCTTGAGATACCGTCCCAGACGGCGCTCTTGCTCTCAATGCTCCGGGGAGGCCTCCGGGGCGCTCGCTGGATTGATCCAGAGAACTATCACCTTACCTTGCGTTTTATCGGCGATATTGACGATCGAACTGCCGACGAGGTGGCTGCTGCACTCGACCGTGTCCGTCGTGAGCCAGTGGAAATCCGGCTGAACGGCCTCGGGTCGTTTGGCAATGGAAAGCCGCATGCGGTGTGGGCCCGGGTCGAACCAACGGCTCAACTGGCCGAGTTGCAAGCCGAACAGGAGCGGATCCTGCAGCGACTGCAACTCCCTCCCGAAAGGCGCAAGTACATTCCGCATGTGACCATCGCACGCTGCAAAACGTCGACCAACGAAGACGTTGCAAAGTGGCTCAGCGAACACGGAAATTTTCAGGCGGAACCCTTTGTTGCCGGGCGTTTCGTGCTGTTTTCGGCCAAGTCGAGTGTCGGAGGCGGCCCTTATCTGGTCGAGGAGGCCTACCCGCTCGCAGCGTGATCGAGGAGGCCGGCATAGACTGCAAGCGTCCTTGAACACATTGTCTCGACAGAAAAGTTCTGCCGGACATGGGCAAGAGCTCTCGATGTCATCGCCTGTCTTTCCTCAGGCAACTGGGCGAGAGCCGTTCTCATGACGTCAGCAAGTGCTGCTTCCTCTCCCGGCGCGACCCGCCAGCCGGTGCGTTGATCTTCTTCGACTTCCGGTGGGGCGAGCACGGTTTCGGGCACCGCGCCGTGATTTGACACTATCACCGGTATGCCTGCCGCCTGGGCTTCGACGGCCGCACGGCCAAAAGCCTCAGGTTCTACGGAGGCCACCACGGACAGATCTGACAACGCCAGCGCTGCCGGGACATCCGTGCAATGGCCCACGAGACGGACCTGATCCCCTAGTCCTCTGTCGGCAATCGTCTTCTTGAGTTCGGAGACATAACCGTCGCGTCCCTGTGCATCGCCCGCCAGGATGGCAATCGGCTCGTCGAAACCCCATTCCTTCAGGATCGCCATCGCCTCGACAAGGACTTTCTGACCTTTCCAGGCTGTCAGACGGGCCATGTTCAGTACAATCGGATGTCCGGAGGGTATGCCCCAGCTGTCTTTCAGAGCCTGCTGCCTCAGTGCACTGACATTTTCGGGATTAAGGCCTTTCAGGTCGGACCCCCGCGGGATCACGGTAATCTTGTCACGGGCGAACGGATGACGGGTCCTGATCAGATTCGCGATAAAATTCGAATTGGCGATGACTGCGTCCCCGCGGGCCATAACCGAATTATAGTACGCTTTCAGGGAATTCGACTGATTATAGGTGCCATGGTAAGTCGTCACGAATGGTGTACGCGTGCGCCTTGCCGCGCGAAGGGCGGACCATGCCGGTGCCCGGCTGCGTGCGTGAAGGATGTTTACCTGCCGCGCTTCTATCAAGTCAGCCAGACTGGCGGCGTTCTTCCAGAGTGTCCACGGGTTCTTTGACTTGACCGGCATCACCACATGTTCCGCGCCAGCCGCTTCCAGTTCGGCGACCAGTTGTCCGCCCTGGCTGACGACCAGTGCAGTGCCGCCTGCTTCGACGATTGCATTTGCAACATCAAGTGTCGTTCTTTCCGCACCGCCGGAGTTGAGATCCGGGATCACTTGCAACACGGTTGTTGCGGGAGGAAGTTGACTCAATTCGGATCTCCGGAGAGCTTTTCTAACTGGGGAAGCTGTGCCAAATGGCGGGTTGGGAAAAAAGAGTGAATGAGAGCCTTAGTATGGGTGTGCAGGAACCGCAATTCATCCAGGTCGGAAAAAGAGACAAGACGCGCAGTATTGCTGTGAACGTCGTTTCCGGCAAGGACCCGACACTGCTCTGGTTGTCCGGGTTCAAATCCGACATGACCGGCACCAAGGCCGAGGCTGTTGCGGAGTACGGGCGAAGCAGGGATCAGGCAGTGGTTCGCTTCGATTATTCCGGTCACGGCCGTTCCGGCGGCGACTTCGAGAATGCTTGCGTTTCCGACTGGCTGGAAGAGGCGGAAGCCGTCTTCGACAGGTTTTGCAAGCGGGACACCATCCTCATAGGATCGTCGATGGGCGGCTGGATTTCACTCCTGCTGGCGTTGAGCCGGAAGCCAACCGGCAGAATCAAGGGGCTCGTTCTGATCGCGCCGGCCGTTGACTTCACTGAAGAACTGATGTGGAAACAGCGCTTTACCGATGAGATTCGTGAGGCGATCCAACAGGATGGGCGCTGGTCGCAACCATCGGATTACGCCGACGAGCTTTACGTCATAACCGGAAAGCTGATCGAGGATGGCCGTAGTCACCTGCTCCTTGACCGGGACATTCATCTCGGTGTCCCGGTCACGATCATTCAGGGCGCACAGGATCCGGACGTCCCGGCAAGTCACGCGCAACGTCTGGTCGAGGCGCTTCCGCGAGAGGATGTGACCTTCAGCCTGGTTCCCGACGGAGATCACAGGCTGTCCCGGCCACAGGATATCGAATTGCTCCTGCGTTCGATCGGGGAAATGTCGGGAGACTGAATGGGAACCTCAGACCGGCAAGGTTTCCCGGCCCTGTTTCAGCACCCGATACCACGCCCAGAAGAGCCTTGCGGCGATGGCCCGGTTCGGCGCCCATCGCAAGGCGATGTCATCGAGCTCCTTCGGGGTCGGCTTTTCATCAAGACCGAACGCGTCGCGCACCGCTATTTGCAACGCAAGATCGCCGCTTGGAAATATGTCGGGGTGACCGGCGCAAAACAAGAGGAATATATCAGCGCTCCAGCGTCCGATACCCTTGATCGCGCATAGTTGCGCGTGTGCCTCGTCGGCGGGGCTCTCAGTAAGCCTGGCCAGGTCCAGCCCATTTTCACAGGCGGCTCCGACGGCGCGAAGGGTTCTGACCTTCGGACGGGACAAACCCGCACCGGCCAGGTCTTCGTCACTGAAGGATGCCAATGCTTCAGCCGTCAAGGGAGTGACGAGCGTTTGAACCCGTTGAAAGATCGCTGTGGCGCTGGCAACAGAAACCTGCTGGGCCGTGATGATCTGCGCCAATCCTGCAAAGTTTGCCGCGCGTCTGCGCAATGGCAGTTCGCCCGCTTTGCCCGCGATCGGTTTCAGGCGGGGATCATTAGCGATCAATTCCCTCAAACCTGCCTGAACATCGTCTTTCGTTGCAATCGGTTTCATCGTGTCACTCAAGTTTTCTGCTCTTGCACCGCCGGCCGGGAATGGTAGTTATACCGACGGTCATGGTTCATGACCTCGCCTGCGTCAACCCGGTCCCGTCTCTTCAAATGTCAAAGCCCGTCTTCCGATTTGCGCCGTCGCCAAATGGCCATCTGCATATCGGTCACGCGCTTTCCGCATTGTTGAATGTCCGCGCTGCCGTGGCCTTCAATGGCCGCTTTCTGGTGCGGGTTGAGGATATTGACCAGACGCGATGCACACGGCAGCTGGAAAACGACATGTTCGAGGACCTCGCATGGCTTGGCCTGCCGCTGGAAGGACCGTTCCTGCGGCAATCGGAAGTCTTTCCCGAGTACCGTGCGTCCCTTGAACGACTGCAGGATATGGGGCTCGTGTACGCAGCCTATCTGACAAGAGCGGAAATCCGGCGTTTCGTGTCGGATTATGAAGCAACTGGAAAGGCATGGCCGAAAGATCCGGACGGGGCGCCCCTCTATCCGGGTGACAGCACGGTGCTTTCACCCGAAGAGGTGCAGACCCGCAAGGAGAGTGATGAGACCTTCGCTCTCCGGCTCGACATGAAAAAGGCGCTGAGCCGGGTCGGAGAAGATCTGACCTGGGAGGAGGCCGGAGCAGAAGGGCCGTCCCTGTTTCAGCCTTCACGGCAGGTTCCTGTCGATGCGGCTGCGTGGGGAGATGTCGTTTTGGCGCGCAAGGACACGCCCACAAGCTATCATCTGTCCGTTGTCGTCGATGATGCCCGGCAAGGGATTACGGACATACTGCGCGGCGAGGACCTCTATCACGCGACAAGCGTTCACAGGGTTCTTCAGGAACTGCTTGGCCTGCCACAGGCCCGCTACCGGCACCACCGGCTTGTTCTTGGACCGGATGGCCGCAAGCTTTCGAAATCCAGCCAGGATACAAGCCTGAGATCGTTGCGTGCGGCCGGAATGACTCACGCGGAACTTCGCAAGCGCATTGGTCTTTGAACGTTTCGGACTTTCCGCTAGCCGAGTTCGGGCCCGAACCACAAACCCAGGAACCAGATCCACAAGCTCGTGGTCACGATGGCGCTCAGGGTGGTCATCGTAATCGCATTGGCCGACATTGCATGGCCAGTGCCGTAGCGGTTTGCGAAAATGTAGGCATTCACACCCGTAGGACATCCTGCTGCAAGCGTGGCGGCGGCGATCCATAAAGGCGGCAACTGAAACAGGAAAGTGCCGGCCAGAAAAACAACTGCTGGCATGACGAATATCTTGATCGTTCCAAGAAGAAAGCCGGGCAAGACGTTTCCGCGAAGACCGTATTGAACAAGGCTCATGCCGAGCGAGAGCAGGGCAAGCGGAAGGGCCGTTGCCGCTATCCGGTCCAGGATGTCTTCGCCGATGTCCGGGATCGACAGGCCCGTTTGCCGCCAGGCAAATGCAAGGGTGATTGTGACGATCAGCGGATTGGCGATCACTTTCCGGCCGGCGTTCAGAAAGAGCCTGCCGATCGGCGGGCTGGCTTCACCACTGTCGATGGCTGCAGTCCGTTCCATTGCAATCGCCATGACGACGGTCATGGTTGCCAGATGAATCGAGATGATCAAAAGTACGGGGATCAGGCCCTTGTCTCCATAGACGGCCGAGACAACGGGCATTCCAACCAGCAACAGGTTGGCGTAGGACGCGGAAATGCCACCGATGGCGCCAGCCCGGGCTTCCCTGCCGAAACCTTTTCGGATGACCAGCGTTCCGAGGATCCAGGCTGCGCCTACTCCGAGAAAGTAACTTGCCCAAAGCGAGAGCGGAAATCCACCCGAGAGGTCGGCGTGGATCAGGGAGCGGAAGACGAGAACCGGTAACGCGACTATGAACACGAATTGGCCGAGTGCGTCGCCGATGGCCTGATCGAGAACCTGAAATCGCGCAAGGCAGTAACCGATACCGATCAGCAGGAAAACCGGTGCGACGATTGATAGGGTTTGTGCAAGCATCTGTAGTCGTGCCGGGATCTGAAGCGAAATCTGGACGGGTTGGGATCAAGACCGTGAAGTCAAATTGCGGTTGGCAATTGTTTTTAGGGGATTGGATCGCACGCCGCCAGCCTTCAAAGTGAAAAGGATAGAGGACGATGCGCTTTGCCGTCTAACTGGCAGAGGCAGCCGGGTATGTTCGATTGCCTCGTCCATCAGGAGGAAATGCGCCCAATGAAGGATCGTGAACAGGACAACGTCAGCCTCGCACTGTTGGCTCATGACCTCAGAACACCGCTATCCGCGATGCGGCTTACTGCCGAACTGATCGGCAACGGACCGCTCAACGAAGATCAGACTGAGAAACTGTCGATCCTCATAAAGTCGATCGATGCCTTGACGGCCCTAACCGGAGAACTGGTGGCAACGACTGATGCGGAGCCCGGGTCCGGGCCCGTCTTTCAGCGTGTTTCCGATGTTGTTCAGGACTGCGCGGACCTTTTCCGGGTTGCGGCGGAGGAAAAGCGCCTTGACTTCGAGGTCCGGATCGAGGACCGGGCAAGCGGTATTGAGACCGGACATCCCGCTGAATTGCGCCGGGTCGTCGCTGCCCTGTTGGACAATGCCGTGAAATATACCGAAGAAGGCGCCGTCCGGATCTGCGTTGATCAGGTCGGAAACTCGGATTCAGGCGGATCTGATGCTGGCGGCCAGGATTGGGTCTTGATTTCCGTTGTCGATACCGGACCTGGAATCGGCGCCGAGGAGGCAGCCCATCTTTTCCAGCCATTCAGGCGTGGTCGACATGGCCTTGCCGCCGGTCCGGGGGCCGGACTTGGATTGTGGGGCGCCGATCGACTGTTGCACGCGCTTGGAGGTGAACTCGTGCTGGTCGATTCCAATATGGAAGGATGCAGGTTTGATATCCGCCTTCCTCTCAACAAGCGGAAGAAGGTGCCAACTTCCGAGGCGCGCATGGACCGGGGCTCACCGGAACTGGAACACTCTGTTGCGGTCAAGACCCATGTCCTGATCGTGGACGACAATGATACGAATTGCAGGTTGCTTTCCACACTTCTGGAATCCTTTGGATGCAGTTACGAGGTCGCGAAGTCAGGGGATCAGGCGCTCTCGCTTGTGAAAAGCAACTGCTACGACGTGGTCCTGATGGATCTGAACATGCCTGGCAAGAACGGAATTGAAACCGCCAGGGAAATCAGAGCGGTTCCCGGTGCCGCGCTGCTGCCGCTTGTCGCGGTCAGTGCGGCTCTTGAAACGGTTGGCGAGGGCGAGTTGCGTGAAGCCGGATTTTTGGAGACCGTTTCCAAACCGATATTGCCCGCGGATCTTTATGCCGTTCTGGAACGGTCAATGCGGCGCACTGGTGCGGATTGATATGGAACTGTCTGCCAGGAAGTCATCACATGACCTGGAGGGACGGCGGGTCCGGCATCAAAAAGGTCCAATGCCCGTCCAGCCTCAAGACTGGGCAGCCTTTTCCAGGGCCTGCTCCATCCGATCGTCACCCCAGTAGAGGTCTCCGTTTTCCAGGACGAAACTGGGTGCACCGAAGATCCCGAGCCGTTCAGCTTCCGAAACCGCTGCTCTCAGTCCAATCTTGGTTCCGGATGATCTCGACTCCTCGAGCGCCTTTTTGACCGGGGCACCGGCTTCGAACAGAAGATCCACCATCAGACCTTCGTCCGAAATGTCCAGACCTTGACCGAATTGCGCCACATAGACTGCTCGCGTAAAAGCTCCGATCCAGGGCTGCTGACGACCGCCATAGGCTATTCTGGACGCAAGCAGGCTGTGCTGGGGAAACGGAACGGGCATTGTGAACGGCAAGCCGTATCGTTCGCATTGCCTTTCCATGTCCCGCCACATGTATCGACCCTTTGCCAGATACAGGTTGAACGGAGACGTGTCCCATCCCTGCTTCTTGAATATGGGTCCAAGCAGAAACGGGCGCCACGCAATGGCGACATTGCTGTCACTTGCCAGTGTCTGCACACGCATTGCCGAAAGATAGCTGTAGGTCGAAGCGAACTCATACCAGAATTGCACAACAGGCCGCGGGTCAGGTCGCAGCGAGACTATTTTTGAATCTGCAGACTGATTGGACTGGCGGCTCATTGACACCTTGTGATACTCCGCAATCGCCTTTGTCTGAATCTTTCGGGGATTGGACGGGCGCGGCAGATACGTTAGATCATGAGTTCTCTAGTTGGTCTGAAAAACAAAAATGAAACAAACCGATCCTCTCAAGAATAGCCCGACGTCCGGCCTTCGCAAGTTGATAGGCTCTTGTCTCGCACGCCCTATGATTGCGGTCGGGTTGTATGTCTGTGCAGTATCGCTGTTTTTCCTGATTTTTCCAAATGTCGATTTTTGGGCAAGCGGACTTTTTTATTCCGAGATATCCGGGTTCTGGGCCAGCAATGAGCCATTTCTGCGCAAGGTCAGGCATCTGGGGCCGTTTCTTGTGCGCGTGATCGCCGTGACATGCGTCGCGGTGCTCGTTCTGAAACTCCTCGTACCCGGCCGGCCACCGATCATGCCGTTGCGCCAGCCGGTCTTTCTCTTGTCGACACTCATTCTTGGACCCGGCATTCTCGTCAATGCGATCCTGAAGGACAACTGGGGGCGGCCGAGACCGCGATATGTCGAGGAGTTCGGCGGCGATCTGCCTTATCAGCCCGTCTGGAAAATCACGGACTACTGCGACAGCAATTGTTCATTCGTCTCCGGCGAGGCCTCGGCGGCCATCTGGCTGACGTCCATTGCCTTTCTCGTTCCTGCAAACTGGCGCAAGGCAGCCCTCGCCTTCCTTCTGCCGCTTTGCCTGGTCCTGTCTGTCAACAGGGTCGCATTTGGCGGGCACTTCTTTTCAGATACGCTGATTTCCTGGGGGGTGACGCTGCTGTTGATACTTGCCGTCCATCATTTGCTCTACCAGCGGGTACCACCTGTTGTCAGCGACCGGAAGCTGGATGAATGGTTCACGGTAAAGGGGCGGCGCCTGCAACGGCGCGTGCATCGCCTGGTGCTGCGCGCCCGCGCTATGCTGCGCTCTCTCGTCCGCAAAATTTCAGACACCTAGCTTTCAGATAGCATTTCGCGGCGTAATTCACGGGGTTCAGGTCCGGTTTTCCGGATTGTGCGGATGCCTTGTGTCGCGTGGACGCGTCCTTTTCAGGATACGGGCGAAGCGGAGTGGGGATCTGTTTTCCACCCAGGAGATTGCATTGTTCAACGGGGGTGTCTCGCGGCGACGCTTGCGAAGATGTCGGGCAGCGGTGCGGCTTGTCCCGACAATGACGATCAGACCCAGCGCGAGCAGGGGCACGCCGGTTGGAATAGGAAGCCAGACCGTCGCCAGTCCAAGCAAAATCAAAACGGCGGCCAGTGACCACCAAAAGATTTTCATTTTTGTGCCGAGCTCAAAAAAACCTGAACGCCATACATACCGTGGGCAGCAAGAAGGATTTATGAAAAGGACATGTCAAAATCTGGCAGTCGTGTTCCACCTTGCGATCAGACAATACTGTCCAGAAATTCGACACAGCCTGACCGAATGAGACTGAACACGTCCTCGAAGCCTTCCGGACCGCCGAAAAACGGATCGGGCACATCCATTGGGGGAGTGTTCAGCAACAGGCGAATTTCCGCGCTGGGCCGGCCGCTCATCGTTGCCAGCGTTTTGAGGTTGTTGCCGTCCATTGCAAGAATTGCGTCGAAGGTTTCAAAATCCGACTTGCGGACCTTGCGAGCACGTTGAGCCGAAATGTCGATGCCATGTCTGAATGCGATCTCGATTGACCGCTGATCCGGCGGATTGCCAACATGCCAGGGACCGGTTCCCGCTGAATCCACTTTGAACTGGGGGGCAAGCCCCGCATTGCCGATCAGGTCCTTGAATATCCCCTCGGCCAGCGGAGACCGGCATATGTTTCCAAGGCAGACAAACAAGACATTCCGGGTCAATTCGCTCTCCGCCGTTCAAACTTAGGACACCGTGCTGCCAGACCAGGGCAAATGCAATCCCGTAATTCAGGGTTTGTCGTCGCCTTCGCGCTGTCACCCATCTACAGTAACAACGCCTTCGGAGTCTTTGGGGGTTTCGAATCACAGGAGGATCAGATGGTTGAGCGACTGAAACCGGAAGACCGGGCCGCAGGTCTCAATTCATTGCCGGATTGGCATTTGTGCGAAGGACGGGAGGCAATCTTCAAATCCTTCAAGTTCAGGGATTTTCGGGAAGCGTTCGGCTTCATGACGCAGGTTGCGCTCGTTGCCGAGAAAATGAACCATCATCCCGAGTGGTCAAACGTCTACCGGACAGTTGATATCACGCTCGCAACCCACGACGTCGGCGGCCTGAGCGACCTGGACCTGGAACTGGCCCACGAAATCAATCGTATTGCGTCACCTGCCTGATCTTTCGTTGACGCACATGGTCAGCCACCCTTTGACAACAGGAAACGGTGACCGAAATCGGTGCGTTCGCGCGAGAGAAGTGCGTGACCGTTTTCCTGGCAGAAATGGGGAATGTCTATTTCAGCCATAGGGTCGGTTGTGAGGACGACCAGATGGTCTCCCTCCGCTAGCCGGGTCATGGCCTTTCGAGTTTTGAGCGCCGGGAGGGGACATTTCAGTCCCTTCAAATCAAGTGTGGTTTCAGACACCAAGGATTTTCCATTAACTCTATGCTATATTACTTCAGGCCAAGTTATTTCAGATACGTATCATTTTCCAATCATTCAATCGGATTTAATGGTTCGCGACTAGAAAAAGTCTGATCGAATTTTTGAAGAGCCTGGGGATCCGGATATTGAATCCGTCAGGCGTAAACTGTTTGGCCTTTGGGGGCTCTAGTGAGCGTTGGGCGTTGGACAAAGCTGGTTGCGGTGACCTGGACTCTTCTGATTTCAGTGGCGCCGGTTCGGTCCGAACCAACTGAAATTCAAATCGTAACGCAAAGCTTTGCACCTCTCCAATGGGACAATGACGGCAATCCGGACGGCTATGTGACGAATTTCATGTTGACCGTGTTCGAAAGGGTCGGCGAGCGACATCAGGTGACAGTGGGGTCGTTTGAATTCATGCCCTGGAAAAGGGCGATGCTGACTGCCCAGACGACTCCGGGCGTCATGCTTTTTTCCCTGTCGCGCACGCCGGACCGCGAAGACAAATTCCTGTGGCTTGGAGAAGTTTCACCTTACGGCCAGTATCTCTACCAACTCGGAACAAAACCAAAGATCGATGTTGAAACGATCGCGGACCTGAAAGACCACGATGTGAAAATCGGTGTCCAGGATGGTGGAAACATGCACCACTATCTGACGGAATTGGGCCTTGAAAAGTCCGGAAACCTTGTGCCGATTACCGATTACAAACAGGGGATAGAGATGCTTTATCTGGAAAGGATCGATCTTCTGCCACTCACGGGATTTCTTGCTGAAGCTTCCGCCTGCAAGCAGGGATATGACGGGTCCCTGCTGCAACCCGTCGTGTTCATAGAGGACCTGGCCAAACCGTTATGGGCCGTCTTCAGCAGGGGAACCGATCCGGCACTGACCGAGGCTGTTCGGGAGGAAATGTCCGTCTTGAAGAAAAGCGGTTATCTGGACGAAATCACCGAATTGCACAGCGCCAAGTGGCAGAAACTCGCCTGTGGAGACTAGTTGCAAGCCAGCGGCCCTGTCCCTGTCCTCAATTGAACAGAACAAAGAACTTGCTCATCAAGTTTCCGCGTGGTGGGAATAAGCAGTGCGATCAACAGCCCGAACGGAAAATTTACAATGAGCGACAAGACGATAACGCCGTTGGATGTGCTTGATTTCTGGTGGCAGGCAGGACCTTCAAAGTGGTTTTCCGGCGACGCCAAATTTGACGTCAAGTGCCGTGACCGGTTCCAGAATGCTCTTGAAGCTGCAAAGACCGGTGCATTGGATCACTGGCGCGAGACCGCGGACGGGAGCCTTGCACTGCTGCTTCTGCTTGATCAGATGTCCCGGAACATCTACCGCGGAACTCCGGAAGCGTTTTCTTCGGATCCGATGGCAGTCTCCGTTGCAACGGAAGCGATGGAAAAAGGCTTTGACCGCGCCTTTCCGAAGGAAGCAAGAGGGTTCTTTTATCTGCCGTTCGAACATTCGGAAGACATGGCGCACCAGGAAAAGGCCGTCGATCTGGGCAGGCTGCTTGGTGACAAGGAATTCTATCACTACGCCCTGATCCACATGGATGTTATCCGCCGTTTTGGCCGTTTTCCTCATCGCAACAAGATCCTTGGCCGGGAGTCGACGCCAGACGAAGATGCCTTTCTCAAGGACGGTGGCTTCTCCGCCTGACAATGCGTCGCCGAATAGTTGCCTGATTGATCGGACCCGGTTACCGCCGAATTGCCGGGCCCGCAGATCCAGGGGATCCCGGGCCCGTTTTTTGCCCATTCCCAGTTTGCATAAAAATTAATCAACGTGATTTTTGCTGGTTATTTTTTAATCAGACCATCTGCCTGCAAATTCAGCGAACACACATGGGCAGCTTCCCTGACTCACTGTTTCTCTCATCAACTATCTGAAAAATAACAACTTTGTTTTCGCTATCGCAAAGTTGGCACGGTCCTTGATTATCAAGTCCCGACGCCCGTCCGGTTTTTCAGACCATGGCGTGCCAGCGACCTGAAACATCCTTCCAGAGGGGACAATAAACAGGCCAGGCACCGGGACGGGCTGCAAGGTTCCTTCGCAGGGAAGGGGCGAAAGAAGGGGAATGGTACGAGCAATGAAAACAGTGATGGCCATCATAAAGCCGTTCAAGCTCGACGAAGTGCGCGATGCCCTGACAAGCATCGGCATCCAGGGACTGACGGTGACCGAAGTAAAAGGCTATGGCCGCCAAAAGGGGCACACCGAAATCTACCGCGGTACGGAATATGCCGTGAGCTTCCTGCCGAAGCTGAAAATCGAAGTCGCAGTCGATACCTCAGCTGTCGAGAAGGTAGTCGACGTCATCTCCGGCGCGGCCAAAACAGGTCAGATCGGAGACGGGAAAATATTCGTTCATACGATCGATCAGGCTGTGCGCATTCGCACCGGCGAAACAGACGCCGAAGCTCTGTGATTTAGGTAAGGAAACGTATTATGAAAAGTATCGCTGCTAAGTGCGCGACAGCGCTTGCCGTGTTGAGCCTGTCGGCTCTCCCGGTATTGGCTCAGGACGCGACGGCTGCACCGGAAACTCCGGCCGTTTCTCCGGAAGTCGCCTACATCTTCAACACGCTCTTGTTCCTCATTGGCGGCTTTCTCGTCATGTGGATGGCGGCAGGCTTCGCCATGCTGGAGGCAGGTCTTGTCCGTTCCAAGAACGTTTCGATGCAATGCCTGAAGAACATCACACTCTATTCCATCGCGGGCATCATGTTCTGGGTCACCGGCTATAACCTGATGTACACCGGTGTCGACGGCGGTTTCATCGGGTCGCTCGGTCCGTACTCTTTTGATCCTGTCGGCGGTGATGCGCTCGATACAGGCTATTCCACCGCTTCCGACTGGTTCTTCCAGATGGTCTTCGTGGCCGCGACTGCCTCTATCGTATCGGGAACAGTTGCAGAGCGCGTAAAGCTGTGGCCCTTCCTGATCTTCACAGCGATCCTGACCGGTTTTCTCTACCCGATTTCCGGTTCCTGGCAATGGGGTGCCGGATGGTTGTCCGAGATGGGTTTTTCCGATTTTGCCGGATCCACGATCGTTCACTCCGTCGGTGGCTGGGCTGCGCTCTCCGGTGCCATCATTCTAGGTGCGCGTAAAGGCAAATATGGTGCGGATGGCACTGTTCATCCATTCCCGGGTTCATCCATGCCGCTCGCAACGCTTGGTACGTTCATCCTCTGGCTCGGCTGGTTCGGCTTTAACGGTGCTTCGCAGCTTGCAATGGGCTCCATCAGCGATGTGACCGATGTTTCACGCATCTTCGCCAATACCAACATGGCGGCTGCTGCCGGCGTAGTGGTTGCCGTCATCATGACCCAACTGCTTTACAAGAAAGTCGATGTTACCATGGCGCTGAACGGCGCACTCGCAGGCCTGGTTTCGATCACGGCAGAACCGCTTGCTCCGAGCATGTGGGCAACGCTCTTCATCGGTGGTGTCGGCGGTGCGATTGTTGTCCTTGCCGTTCCGGTGCTCGACAAGTTCAAGATCGACGATGTTGTTGGCGCTATCCCGGTTCACTTGCTGGCCGGTATCTGGGGAACCCTGATTGTTCCGTTGACGAATGGCGATGCATCCTACGGCACGCAGATCACCGGGATCGCTGCCTATGGTGCCTTCACCTTCGTGGCCAGCGGTATCGTCTGGTATGTCCTCAAGGTTACCATCGGCATACGGGTATCCGACGAAGAAGAAGCGCTTGGTCTCGACAAAGTCGAAATCGGTGTGGAGGCCTATCCGGAATTCGGAACGGGATCCCAGCGTCTTTGAGCCTTTCAGGACGCTGAATTCAAATCTCCCAGGCGGTCTATTGGCTCGGACCGCTAACTGGAAACCCGGGGGCGACCCCGGGTTTTTTTTGGGGCGCATGGAGGTACGAACGCCATTCAGGCCGGCTGTTGCAGTCGTTCGGCGACTTCCTGAACCGTTTCGGAAGCGCGCTGCGCGAGTTCGATGTTCCGGGCCGAGCCCTTGATAGCGTTTTCAGTGTCCTGACGGATCTTGTGAAGGTTCGTCGAAACTTCATCAAGTGCCATCGTTCTGTCAGTCATTTGTTTCGATGTTGCCTCGTTGCGACAAGTCAGATCGCTCAGGTAATGCTCAACTGATGAAATCTGTTCGAGACTGTTTGCACTTTGCGTATCGGAAAGCTGCAGTTTTTCTCTTGCGGTTTCGACAAGCTGGCGCGTTTCGGCAAGCGATCGCGTCATTTCCGAAAGGATCGTCGCAATCGATTCAACTGCCTTCTCGGTCGACCCGGCGAGTACTTTGACCTCGCCCGCTACGACAGCAAAACCCTTGCCGGCATCTCCGGCACGGGCCGCCTCGATTGTGGCGTTGAGAGCAAGGAGATTGGTTTGCGCGGAGATCGACGAAATTTCCTGCGCGAGGGTTTCGATGTCGTTGAACTTGTGGGTGAGGTCGCTCGTTGCCGTGTTCAGATGGCCGATCAATTCCGCGGCACCGATACAGGTCTGTGAAATTGACTGGATACCTTCGCGGGCTTCGGTAATCTTGCCCCCTGCATTGACAAGATCTTGCGTACAGCTTTGCGCCTGGGTCCCGACGGAATGGAGATCCTCCTGGATCTGTTCCGCGGTGGATATCAAGTCAGCAAGAAAGTCCGCCCGTTCCTTGCTCGCCGTGTTTACGGCCCGGGCGTTCTCGCCTATCTGGGAAACGACTGCCCAGGCTTCTTTGAGCTGTTCGATGTCGACATCGGTGGGCAAATCCCGATCATTGCCAGGGGAGACGTGGATTTCGTCCGTACTATTTCGAGGTTCGCTTTCATGATCAGTCGCTTCCTGCCCGGTCTTGTTTGCCGGATCCCTGGTTTTCAGTGTCAGATAGGCACTGACAAGCGAAACCAGAAACGGCACTACCGTTGAAAGAAGCGCCTGCCAAACAACCAGTTCGGCATTTCCGAAGATGGCATCCACCTGATTGATAATTGTCAGTATCGACCCGACGACAATCGCCGTTATCAAGGCTCGCTTGAACATTTGATTCAGCCTTCTCCTCGCAGCGGCAGCATGATCGGATAACATGGTTAATAGTGTGAAAACCGGTCGATCATCTTCCATTGTTATCGAGTGCATTGAGGCACCGATGCGTGAGGGAATCGTCGACGCATAAGAAGTGTTCAATTGATTATTTTTTATGCGACTTAAACATAACCATATGCAGGCAAGATTAGCCTTATGTTCGCAAAACTGGCTGTTTTCAGCCCTTTTTTTTGGCACTTGCCTGTTTGGCATGCAAATTGAATTCCTCATGATCCAATAAGCAAAATCTAATGGCATTCTGCCTAACTGGGGGGCAATCATGAGTAATTCTGCTGTCGGTGGAGACGTCTTTTTCGTGCTGGTCGGAGCGATCCTCGTCTTCGCGATGCATGGCGGTTTCGCATTTCTCGAAGTCGGAACGGTGCGCCACAAAAACCAGGTCAATGCACTGGTCAAGATCCTGGTCGATTTCGCACTTTCAACGGTTGCCTATTTCTTCGTGGGCTATGCCTTTGCCTATGGCACGACGTTCTTCGTGAATGCAGCGACCCTTTCGGGAGGCGGAGGAGGATTTGAACTTCAGGGACTAACGCTGGTGAAGTTCTTCTTTTTGACGACATTTGCAGCGGCGATACCAGCCATCATCTCCGGCGGAATTGCCGAACGAATGAAATTCTGGCCGCAATGTGCCGCAACTGTCGCGCTTGTCGGGATTGTTTATCCCCTGTTCGAAGGGGTTGTCTGGAACGGAAATTTCGGACTTCAGTCCTGGCTTGAGGCACAGTTCGGGGCCAGTTTCCACGATTTCGCCGGATCCGTCGTGGTGCATGGGGTTGGCGGATGGATTGCCCTTGCCGCCGTCATGCTCCTGGGTGCAAGACGCGGGCGATACGACCGAAACGGCCGCCCGATCGGTATTCCGCCATCGTCCCTGCCGTGGCTTGCCCTGGGTTCCTGGATGTTGTGCGTCGGCTGGTTCGGCTTCAATGTCATGACGGCGGGAGCGCTGGAAGCGGCGTCCGGTCTGGTGGCGATCAACTCGCTGATGGCGATGGTCGGCGGCATTCTGGTTGCCTTGATTGTCGGCAAGAATGATCCCGGATTTGTTCACAACGGTGCGCTTGCCGGTCTCGTAGCGGTCTGTGCCGGTTCCGATATCATGCATCCGGTCGGCAGTCTGATCGTCGGAGGTGTCGCCGGCGCCATTTTCGTGACAGGGTTCGAATACTGCCAGAACAAACTGAAAATCGATGATGTTCTGGGCGTATGGCCTTTGCACGGGATCTGCGGCGCCTGGGGTGGCCTTGCAGCGGGTGTCTTCGGGCTGGAAGCCCTTGGTGGGCTTGGGGGCGTCTCGCTGATCTCGCAGATCATCGGAACACTGCTGGGTGTCGGCTATGCTGCGGGTGCCGGATTTGTTGTCTATGGCATTCTCAAGTCAACCATGGGACTGCGCCTGTCCGAAGAGGAAGAATATCAGGGCGCAGACCTGTCGATCCACAAGATCGGTGCCAATCCGGAAGCAGATCTGGGACGGTAAATCTGTACCGCGGGGAGTGGTTTTGCCGCTCCCCGCATTCATCAATCACTCAGTTGGGCTTTTTTGAATTGAAAAGAAGCCCGGCCAGATCATCATGGCTGTCGACCACCTTGTGGGCGCCCGCTTCCAGAAGCTGTTCCGTATGTCCTTGATGGCTGTGGCCACCACCTACAAATCCCCAGACAGTCATACCTGCCGCAAGACCGGCCTTAACGCCATTTGCGCTGTCTTCTATGACGAGGGCGGTTGCTGCATCCACTCCAAGCCTGCTTGCCGCATGCAGAAACAGATCCGGTGCGGGTTTGCCGTTGGCGACCTGCTCGCCTGAATAGATGTGAGGTTCAAAATAGGCATAGAGCCCGGTGTGCTGCAGTTTGTGGATCAGCCGTTGCAGGCGTGAGGAAGACGCCACCGCCCTCGGTCCCTCGTGAATATCGAGAAACTGTTTGATCCCGGCAATCTCGGAGAGTTCCCGGTCGATCCGTTCCATTGTGGCGGCGTCGAGTTCCGAGCCGAAGGATTCCGGCAAGGGACCCTTGCCGAGTGAACGGTGGTCGCGATCAAGCTCTGCCCAGAAATCGTCGCTGCCAAGGCCCTGGAACCTGTCCATGTACTCGTCAATCTCATAGTCAAGTCCAATCCTGGCCAGATGCTCGCGCTCAACACTGACGTAGATCTTTTCCGAATCGACAAGGACGCCGTCGCAATCAAACAGGATCGCTTCAAATGCCATACGGTAGTCGCCTTTTCCTTTTTTCGAGGCAGATGCCTGCATTAGTGAGAGCCGTCATACAGTCCTTTAACGACCTGTCTTTGAAACAAGATGACAAGAAGTGACGGTGGGATGACGGCCAATATCGCAAGCATCAGTCCGGGCAGACTTGCGCGTCCGAAAAACTGCATGCCCCTGACCAGGGTATAGGTTGCTTCTTCGGACGTGACGATCACCGGCCAAAGATACTGGTTCCAGCCGTTCACGAACAAAACAAGAAAGAGTGCTGCTGCGGTCGGGATCGACAACGGCAGAAGGATATCCTTGAAGAACTTCCAGCCTCCTGCACCGTCGAGCCGGGCAGATTCCAGCAGCGCGTCGGGGACCGTCAAAAGAAACTGCCTGAAAAACAGGGTCCCCAGTCCGGAAGCGACCAGTGGCAGGACAAGGCCGGTCCTTGTGTTGACCAGACCGAGGTCGGCGACGACGGCGTAGGTGGGCAGAAACCGGGATTCCAGAGGCAGCATCAGCGTGAGCAGCAAAACGGCAAATATCGCACTGGCAAACCTTATTCTGAAATAGACCAGGGCATAGGCCGCGAACAATGACGTCAGCACCTTCAAGGTAGCGAAGCCAAATCCGAGCAGGAAGGAGTTCCAAAGCATCGCCACGACGGTTACGTCCCCGGAAAAACCTGCGGTGGACGTGATGAAGCCGCCGTAGTTCTGCAGCAGAGCCGCGCCCGGATCGAGGCGCGGCATCATGGGGCTGCCGGACGGATGTGTGGTGGCGGCAAAAAGCGAATAGACCGGCAGGCTCATGATGAGGGCACCGGCGATCAGGATCAGATGGTCGGCCAGCTGTACGGTCCGCCTCCGCAAGCCCGGCATCAGAAATCTGTTCCTGTCAGTTTCATCATGTGCCCTTCATGATAGGTTGCCCTAAACAACGACAATACCCGAGTGCTTCGCCTTGTATTCCGGTTCCACGTGAATGGTGACATGCGCACCGGGGACACCTTCGGTGATGGCTTCTTCTATCCTGTCGCAGATTTCGTGTGCCGACTCGACAGACATTGTCCCGGGAACCACGAGATGAAAATCGACAAAGGTCGACCGGCCTGCAATCCGGGTTCTCAGATCATGTGCCTCCAGTGCGCCTTCGCCATGTTCGGAAATCTGGATGCGGATTTTTTCAAGAACATCGGCCGAAACGGCTTCGTCCATCAGTCCGCCGACAGATTCCTTGACCAGTTCCCAACCTGACCAGAGAACCGTCAGTCCAACGAGCAGGGCCAGCGCTGGATCGAGGATATGCCAACCGGTCAAAAGCGCCAGGACGACGCCGACAAGCACACCGATGGAACTCAGCACATCCGTCATCAGATGTTTTCCATCGGCAACGAGCGCAGGGGATCTGGCATTTTTTCCGTAATGCATCAGATAACGCGCCCAGGCACCATTAATTACCGCAGCCAGCAGGTTCATGCCGATACCGACAGACGAAAATTCCGGGTTGTCACCTTGTGTAAACCCGATCCACGCCGCCCTAAAAATAGAAATCGCGGCCAGCACAATCATGACGCCGACCAGAACGGCTGCAAAATATTCCGCCTTGTCGTGACCATAGGGGTGATTGCTGTCCGCAGGTTTTGAAGCGAACCAGATGGCAACAAGGGCGGCTATGGAAGAGGCAATGTTGACGGTGGTTTCCAGCGCGTCGGAAAGCAATGCGACCGAGTCGGTGAGCACGTAAGCGCCGGTTTTCAGCCCCAACACCAGGATGCCGATGAAAATGCTGATGACGGCAACCCGGATCCTGATCTTAAGGTCCATTCACTTCCCTGTCGCGCTGATCAAGCCGCGGCAAGGGGTATCAGTTTTTGCGCAGGTTACAAGGGAATGGAGGCGTTAATCCTGCACTTTCTGCAGAGAAAGCCAAAGATCATCAGCCTCCGAACACCGGCGTCAGAGACCGTCACGCCAATCCATCACGGCTGCTCCGATTATCTTGCCCGGGCCGTCGTGATCCTCGATCTGTACCAGGATCGCACAACGGGCATCGCCTTTCAGCATGAGCTTGGACTTCGGCATGCGGAAGGTTTCTTCTCCACCTTCCCAAACACCGATTGGCTGAAGATTGCGGACCACGTTGACATACTTGATCTTTCGGCCCGCGTTTTCACCACGCCCGATATCAACGGTTGCCTCGTCCTCGATCCGCAGAAAGTAAACCGTTGCCATTGCGCCTTCCGGCAGACTTCCATCCACCTTGGCCTGGACAACCATGTCGGAAATCTTCAGTTCGACATCGGCGGTGAAAGGTTCTGCGCGGTCGAGTGCGGCGCGAACATCCCTTTCCCTGCTGCCGACGACGTGCTCTTCGCCATTGATTACCATTTGCGGCGTATAGACCGACCTGTCGCCCCTTCGCGTGGCATAGGTGCGCTGTCGCTGCGAATGAACCGGACTGGCAAAGGTGTCTTTCCAGCCGAGATAGTCCCAGTAATCGACCGGCATCAGAACAGTCAGCACTTTCGGATCTTCTTCAACAAGCCGTTCTGCAAGCTGATCTGCAGGCGGACAGGAAGAGCAGCCCTGACTTGTGAAAAGTTCAATCACCTTCTGCGGCTGTGCATCGGCAGTCTGGACTGCTGCAATGACGCCGACTATTCCGGCTACGACAATAAAGCTCTTTCGGAAAGCCTGCCGCGCTTTCCGATATGTGAGACCCACCATTTGGCTCGTTTCCTTTTTCGATTGCACGTAAAATATGCAACTTGTCTTTCAATCGCGAGTCACGAGCCGGTGACATTGGAGAGTATGGTCAATATTTCGCGGGAATGTGACTACAGCCGGTCCCTGCGTTACCGGCCTGCGGCAATCACCTTGTTCAACTCTGGCAGAAACACGTCCCGGTAGGAAGTCGGACTGAGCGGTCCGATGAACTTGTACCGGATTGTGCCTTCCTTATCGATGACGAAAGTCTCCGGCACACCGTATACACCCCAATCGATTGCGGCCCTGCCGGCATTGTCAGCACCGATCCGGCTGTAGGGGTTGCCGAGGCTGCCCAGAAAACGGCGGGCGTTTTCCGGTTTGTCCTTGTAGTTGATACCGAGAAGCTGGATGCCGTCGACCTTGGCGAGTTCTTCCAGCAGCGGATGCTCCTGCCGACAGGGGACGCACCAGGAGGCGAAAACGTTCACAACGGATATCTTGCCGAGCAGGTCTTTTCGGGAAAACCCCGGGACCGGAGTTCCGTCCCTGGAGATACCTTCGACAGCACTCAACGAGAAATCAGGTGCGGGCTTGTTTATCAACGCCGAAGGAATGGTCTGGGGGTCGTTGCCCATGGTGAGCTGAAACAGGAACAGGCCCGCAAGTGCAATGAACACGATCAACGGTAACAGGACAAAAACCGGAAAACCGCGTTTTTTTGCCGGTTTGTCGGAACTCTTTTCAGTCGCGAGGTCGGTGTCGGATGCACTCATCTTGGTTATCTGCTCTCGTGAACCCGCCGGGCACGGGATATGCCCTGCTCGGCCAGTTCCTTCAGGGCGCGTTCCTGGTTGGCCTTGTCAATCCTGACCCAGGCGACCAAGACAAGGACGGTCAGAATACACAGAGCGTATGAGGCAATGATGAAGCCGGCATGTGTTCCAAGTTCCATTGGTCTACTCCGCTGGCTGCGCCGTTGCGGCAGCAGTTCCCGGCCGGGATACGCTCGCGGCGCGCATGCGCAGGGCGCGCACGCGGCGGCGCAGGATTTCGTTTCGCATTGCCATCAGATGGAGGACGAAAAACAGGAGCGTGAATGCGACGGCCATGACCAGCAGCGGCCACAGAATATCCGGATGGATGGTTGGGCCATCCATGCGCACTACGCTCGCCGGCTGATGCAAGGTGTTCCACCAGTCGACAGAAAACTTGATTATCGGCAAGTTGAGCGCTCCGACAAGCGTCAGAATGGCAGCAGACTTGCCCGCCTTAATGGGGTCATCCATTGTCCGCCAGAGTGTCATCAGGCCGAGATACATGATCAAAAGGACCAGGACTGACGTCAGGCGCGCATCCCAGACCCAGTAGGTGCCCCACATCGGTTTGCCCCACAGCGAGCCGGTGACCAGCGCCATGAAGGTGAAGGCCGCGCCGATCGGAGCGGCGCTCTTGGCGGAAACATCCGCCAGCGGGTGCTTCCAGACGAGGGTGCCGATCGATGAGATCGACATAACCGTGTAGCACATCATGCAGAGCCAGGCGGCCGGTACATGGATGTACATGATCCGCACGGTGTTGCCCTGCTGATAGTCCTCCGGTGCCGTGAAGAAGGCCATGTACAGGCCGGCAGCAAATGCGAGGACACAAAAACCGATCAGCCAGGGCAGAACGACCTGCACCAGCCTCAAGAACCGCGTCGGATTTGCATAATCCCAAAATGCCATAGCGTCTTACTTACTTTACTCTCCCGCCGCCTTCAATGCACCCAAGCGTCGCAGATCGCATTGCGTTTGATCAAGAAGGGGTGAGGGCCTGTCCGAAACAGGGAACCCGTGCGAAAATCATCCAAACCGAATTGACGTCATCCTGCGCGGGAATTCGTGACCCCCATGCGTTGCCGGGCCGGACAGAAACGAACTCCACCACCCGATTGGCCCGTTGGCAGGTTTCGTGTTCCCGGGTTCATGCAAAAATTCCTAATCTGCCGAAAACCGCAAGGCGGCTGCCGACGCGATAGGACCAACAACAGCGGCGATCAGCGTAAGGGCACACAGGATCAGAAACGGTGTCAGGAAGGGAACCGGATCGTGTATGGCCGCGTCCGCCGAACTGACCCCGAAGATCAGAACCGGTATGGCAAGGGGGATCACCAGAACGGCAAGCAACAGGCCTCCCCTGCGCAATGACACGGTAAGGGATGCCCCGATAGCGCCGATCAATGTCAGGGCGGGCGTCCCCACCAGCAGTGTCAACGTAACCGCACCCATGGATACCGGATCCAGATTGAGAAAGATTGCCAACAAGGGGGCCGCAACGACCAGCGGCAGCCCGGTTGCGATCCAGTGTGCCAGGCACTTGATCAGGATCACCAGTTCCAGAGGCCTGCCGGCCATCATCATCAGGTCCAGCGTGCCGTCCTCCCGATCGGCCTGAAACAGCCTGTCTAGCCCCAGAAGCGTTGCCAGCAGCGCGCCGATCCAAAGGATGGCAGGGCCAATGCGCGCCAGGAGGTTGAGGTCCGGGCCGACGCCGAACGGGATGACCGTAACGACGGCGAGGAAAAACAGGACGCCGACAAGAGCGCTGCCGCCGATGCGAACCGAGAGGCGCAGATCACGCTGAAACAAGGCCATCGCCCAACCCGTCATAGCAAGGCCTCCTCCGGAGCTTGTTCGGCGGGATCAGCAGCCTGAAGATGCAGTGTTTCGACACGGTCGAGCACCAATTCGGTGTGGGTGGCCGTGACGATCAGGCCGCCTGACGCGAGGTGATCGTTCATGATCCCGAGAAGTTGCTGTTCGGATGTCTTGTCGAGCGCGGAAGTCGGTTCGTCCATCAGCCAGACGGGACGCGGCGTGACCAGAAGGCGCGAGAGGGACAGCCGGCGCCTTTGCCCGGCCGACAGATATGCGGCAGGCAGATGGGCCGTGTGGCCGATGCCAAGAGTTTCCAGGACCAGCGAGGGGGAAAGGGTCGAGCCGGTGAAGTCTTCACAAACGGATGCGGCGGCAAAGTTCTGCCAGAAACGCAGGTTCTCCAGAACGGACAAAGCCGGTTTGACCGCATCCTGATGGCCGAAATAGTGCGCCTGTTCCTGGGGAAGCCTGTCTGTCTCACCACCTTCCAGGCGGATCGTACCCGCGGCAAGTGGAACCAGCCCGGCAAGCGTGCGCAGCAGCGACGACTTGCCGATGCCGTTGGCGCCGGTCACGACCAGTGCCGAGCCTTGCGACAGGGAAAAGGAAAGGTCCTGAAACACCCGGCGCCCGCCGCGATCAATGGTCAGATTTTCGGCGATGAGTTTCAGAAGGCTGCTCCGCATGAATTTGAACGTTTGTCTTGTTAGTTCTGCGCGCAGATATCATGCAAGCAAATTCGGCAGCCTTAATCTTTATCAAGTCGATGGTGTTTCCCGCAGATGGTTGTCATCGGCGCGTGCCGGATCAGGTCTGAAGGAGTGCGGCGTGTGAGGCGCAGTGTCCCTGCTATTCAAAAACGGCTTCAATCTGATCGATACCTGCGCCTTCCTTGATTTCCCGAAGCCGGATGTAAATGAGGCTGGTGACGATACACAGGTAGCCGATCATGAGCGCGAACGCGATCAGGGAAGACGCGAATGACAGGATGGCGCCGAGGGTTTCTGACGCCAACGATGCGGTCAGCGTCACCAGAAACGTGAAAATCGAAATCGCGATCTGAATTGCGATGCTGCACAATCCTGCCAGGAAAATGGTTCCAAGAACCGGAAATCGATAGCCTCTTGTAAGCGCGATACTGCGCTTCAGACTTGAGAACCCGGCTTTCTCAACGACAGCAACGGCCGGCATGAGGGAGCAGGCCGCGACCGTCCAGAAGTAAACAACGAAAAAAACCGGAAATGTGAAGAACGTCAGGAGCGATGAAACTGAGCTTAAGACGGAGATTGAAACCCAGACCAAAAAGAGAGCTGCGCCCATCGCGATGGTCAGCAACGCAATAACCGGTGCAGCCGAGAGAGTTGGCTTGAAATAGCTCGAGGCCTTCACCGTTCGAAAAGACTTCGCGTCATATGCAAGCTTGTTCACGGCCGCGGCCGACACGGAAAAGGCTGCACACATCGCGAAAAGTGAAATCGCGAAGTAAGTCAACAAGACCGGCCAGTCGAATTGCGGTGCCTCCAGATCCAGCATCTGATTGTTGCCGATCATGAAGCCAATCGGCAGGAAAAACAAAATCACTGGTACCGCTGATGCGACAATCACGTGAACAAAGTTTTTCAGGAGAATAGAAAAACTCTCTCCGATCACGGTGCCTGTGCCAAGCGGCGGCCGTGGCTCAATCCCAGAGTTGACAGGTATATCCAAGTGTTGCGCTGAAGGGGCAGCTTTAGTCGGCTTGATGCTCGGAGTTCGCAATTTGGAGTTGCTCGCTAATGGTTGTTGGTCGCAGCATCTGCCGTGGTTCTGTTTTCCGCCTGGTTTGCGCAAGGCGGTTCACATTCGAAGGTTTCTTTGAAGCAGAATTGGTTGTCCAGGTTTTAAACCGTGCCGGTCTGATCTTCCGTGACATTGTTGAACCATGGTTTCGGAGCGCTGCAAGACATCCACAGCGCTCCGGATCCACATCAATCGAAGACGGACGCGATCTGGTCGACGTTGACACCTTCCTTGATTTCGCGAAGACGAGCGTAAACCAACGCAAGCAAGATACTCATGTAGCCGGCGCCAAGGGTCGACAGGCCGGCGAAGAGAATGACGCCGAGAACCAGTCCAATCGATCCGAACGAGGCAATGATGCCCACAGCAAAAAGTGCGACAAAACTGATGATCATGGACAGGATAAGCGCAAGGATGAGCGCACCGACAATCGGCCAGCGATACTCTTTTGTCAGCAACCGACTGCGTCCCATCGCACCGAATCCCACGCGCTCGATCACTATGACAGGCGCAATGACCGCAAACACGGCGTAGACCCAGAGGCCGGGGACGATCAACAGCATGAAGCCGATACCAACCAGGATTGTCACGGCGATCGTCATGATCGCGAGCGGCACCACGACGCTTATGGCAGGTCCAAGGTACCGGACGATCCGGATCGGGCGAGAGAGCTTGGCATCGTATGCCAACTGCACCAGCAGCGCCGTCGTGATGGAATAGACCACCATATTGATAACGATGGACAAAACACTGGCCACAGCGCTACCCGGGCCGCTGAAATCCTGAGCTTCCAGCCCAAGCGCCACATTAAAACCGGTCAGCAGGCCGGAGATCAGAAAGCCGATCAGTGTCGGAACAAATCCGATGATGATGACCTGGACGAAGTGCCCGAACAGGATCGAAAAACTTTCACCGATAATCGCGCCCACACCAAGGGGAACCCTGGGTTGGCCAAGGGATGCGTCAGTCATGCAATTGCTCCGTTCAGTTAAAAACGTAATTTCAAATGGGGCCCCGAAAAACCGCCAGGAGGCATCGGAAGGCGGCTCATGTTTTTGTACCCCGATACCCTAGTTCCAATGAATGCGAGCGACAAGCACTGGTCCGGAAACTGTTGTCGTCCCTGTTACATCAGTCAAACACCTCGGCAATCTGGTCGACGCTGACGCCTTCCTTGATCTCGCGCAGGCGGGCGTAGATCAGGGCGGTCAGGATGCTGAGAAGACCGGTGCCGACTGCCGTGAAGGTCGCGTACAGGAAAATGGATACGGCAAGAACACCGCTGGTCAGGGCGAAATCAGCGGCGAACAGTGCGACCACGATGACGACAAGTGCGCAAATCCATGCCAGGACCAGTGCGCCGACGATCGGCCAACGATAGTTCTTCGTCAGCTTTTCGCTCCGCCCAAGGCCCCTGAAGCCGAGCCGCTCGATGACGACGGCCGGTTCCATGACGGAAAAAACGGCGTAGACCCAAAGCCCGGGAATGATAAAGGCGATGGCCGCAAGACCGATGAGCAAACCTACCACGATGCCCAGAATCGCGATCGGGATGACCGACGCCAGCGCAGGGCGGATGTATTTCGCAATCCTGATCGGCCGATTCAGTTTCGCGTCATAGGCGAGTTGAACAAGGAACGCGGTCGTCAGCGAATAGACGACGAGATCGACCAGACTTGTCAATGCACTGGCCGCGCCGGAAGGTTCGTCCGTTTCTCCGAGGCTCAGAAGTGCCTCGAACCCGACAAGGTATCCGGACAGGAGCACTCCCAGAAGACTTGGAACAAAGGCGATCAGAACAATAGGAACAATATTCCTGAACAGGATCGAAAAGCTGTCGCCGATAAGTGTTCCCACCCCAAGCGGAACAATAGATTCTGTGCTGTTCGTCTCGGTCATCGAAAGTCTCGCAAATAGCATCCAGGCGCTTTTCAGACACACATCCGGACGGATGTTTCAGGTCTCAAGCGTCCTCTCCATTGTTCGCGTAGTGCTTGTTTTCGCGGCGGTCACCGAACAGCTGGCGTTGTTCCAGATGTTCCCGCTGTGCCTTGTAGAACGCCTGAAGGAATCGAAGCCGGTCCGGGGGCGGTACCGGGTTGGCATAGCCAATCTTCTTGCGGATCTTTTCCACGATCGCGGCAATTGTCTTGTTTCGTTGCGCACCGCCATCGGACGTCGGTTGCGTGTTCTGTGCTCTCAGCAATCCTTCGAGCGTCTGCAGTTCGAATGCCCCGTAATGGTCGAGCTGGTGAGAGAGGAAGACAAATTCCTTGCGGTTCAGTGAGATCATGCGGGGTTCGCTCGCAAGGTCCTTCAGCAGAACCGGAACCGGCAAATGGATGACATGTGTGCCGGCCATCATGTCGCCGAGCCGTCGTCGGTACCGGTCGAAGACCGGTATCAGCAGGCAAATCAATATCCATACAAGGGCGCCGAGAGAGGCCAGTGGAGAGGACGCATCCAGCATCAGGACAAGGGTTCCGGGCAAGAAGACCTCGGCTTCCTTCATCATGTTGCGCAAGACGAGTGCATGGGTCGTCAGGGGCCCGCCGTCATGAGAAACAACCTTGATTTTCAAGATGCGCTTGCCGAGCGTCTGACCATTCCAGACAAGTTCGGCAAGAACGTAGTAGGGAACGCGGATCAGAAAGAACAGCAGTGCACCGATCGCGATCATCGTCTGCGGGCTGGTGATGTTCAGCATCGCCAGCAGGATCATGATGGCGACCAACGCCATGAAGGTGATCGTTATATCCGTGATCTGGGCACCGAGGCGGACGCCAACACCTGCGATCGGCAAGGTCAGCGGCACGCCTTCCGGCGGCATCAACTCGTTCCGCGGTGGCCGGTTTTTCCTGTTCTTCTTTTTCAGACGCAGGATCATCTTTGCACCCGGCCTCCGAACACGAACCAGATAAGCCAGAGAGCGCCGATGCCCCAGCCAATGATGAAGCGCATGTACATGTCCTGCACAAGCTGGCGCCCGAAGCCCTCCAGAAATGCTGCAACGAGCAGCATCAGCGCTGCGACAAGCGCCAATTTCACGGCGTCCCGCCCGGCCCGGCGGAGGGATGCGACCCTTGATAGATCTCCAGGGAAGAGAAGAGCCGTTCCCAGCTTCAGTCCGCCTGCACACGCAATACAGATTGCAGAGAGTTCCGTGACGCCGTGGATCGACAGCCAGCCCGCAATGTCGGGTCCCAGGCCGCGATCGACATGGAGCGCATAGAAGGCACCCAGCATCAGTCCATTGTAGAATGTCAGGATGATCGCGGGAGCACAGGCAAAAACGCCAAGTCCGAAGACAAAAATGGCGATGCGGGTGTTGTGCGAGAAAAGATAGGTCGCAAATGCGCCAAGCCCGGACGAATTCGGGTCTTCATCATAGATGACCGCCCTGAGAGATTCGTACGTCGCGTCCGGACCCCGGCCGCCGGCCAGTTCGGTCGGCAAAAAGACATAGTACCAGTCCGGACTTTCGAAATAGAGAAGGTATCCGGCAAGCGCGCCGAGACCCATGCACAGAAAACCGAGAACGAGGAACGGCCAGGACCGTCGCATGGCCTGCGGTGCGCTTTGAGCAAAGAACCGGTGAAAAACGCCGCCGAGTCGTTCCTGCGGCGCGTAGACGCAAAGATAAGCGCGTGCCGTCAGGGCCTCCAAATACCCGAGCAGGGCCTTGTCGAGCGAGATTTCACGGGCAATCGAAAGCGATGTCGTCGCCTGTCGATAGAGCGAAGCCAGGTCCCGGGCTTCCGCGAAATCCATGTGCTGCAGGCCCCGTTGTTCAGCGGCCAGCACCAGGGTTTCAAGGCGTCGCCAGTCCGTTTCACGTTCCTTGCGGAACCGCGCCGAGCGCATGAGATCCTGATCTTTCATCAAATCATCTCCCGCGCCTTGATCTCGAGATAGGTCGAAATGAGACGTGCCGTCACGGTATTGGGTTTTGCGTCGACAATCGTGACACCCATGCGCGCGAGCCGTTCAAGCACCAGCCGGCGTTCGTTGATCGACTGGTTCGCGGCCACCAGTGTCGCAGCACCGTCAATGTCATCCGGTGCCGTTTCGATCAACGTTTCAAGTTCGGGATCGCGGATGGCAACAAAGATCAGCAGATGGCGCTTGGTGAGGATGCCGATGTTCTCGATCAGGAGTTCGGCCGATGTCGTATCGATAAAATCGGTGAAGACGATGATCAGGCTGCGCTTGGGAGTGCGGGCGTTCAATTCCGTCAATGCCAGGGTGTGGTTGGTTTCACGGCTGACATAGGAGAGCTCGGCAGTCCAGTTGCGCAAGCGGGCAAAGGCGTTGCGTCCCGGAGCCGGGGCGGAAAAGGTTCGCGGACGCACATCGTAGGAATAGTAGCCGACAAGGTCGCCGCCGATAGCGGCAGCCCAGGCGGTCGCGAGCGCCGCCGTGACCGCGTGATCGATTTTCGGCAACCCTCCGATTTCCTCGCGCATCAGATAGCCGTTGTCGAGCGCGATGATGACATGATGGTTCCGTTCGGCGCGCAGTTCCTTCGCGACAAGGGACCGGCGGCGCGCCGAGCGTTTCCAGTCGATGGACTTGATGTCCATCCCGGGAACAAAATCCCGCAACTGGTGAAATTCCGATCCTTCACCGAGAGCCCGGTTTTCCTTGACGCCGTAGAGCGTCGACATGACCGTCGTCGTGATTTCCCCGGACTGGACCTGGCGGATGTTGGGCACGACCCGAAGTTCCGCCTGAAGATCGAGCCTTGGAACGAATTCAAGCAGTTTCAGTCGGGAGTCCCAAAAGAGCCAGAGATGGTCGAGCTGCCAGACGCCACGCCGCACAGCGCGAAAAGGGACACTCGTTTCAAGCGTGTCATCCGGACCGGGGTTGAATTCAAATTCCTTCCGGCCGCTCAGTCCTTCTGGCCAGTCGAGCTTTGCGTTCAGGTTCGCACGCGCACGATCAAGATGCAGGTGCAGGGTTGCTGTTTCTCCAACAAAAATCTCCGGTGGAGCCTCGACCGTCAGATTTCCGGGCCGGCGAAGCGATGTGGCCATGTCGACCATGATCAGGAGCGCCAGCAGTATCCAGGGAAGGATTGCCAGATCACGCAAGGCTGTGCTGGCCACGATCATGATCAGGGAGATCAGCAACGTGGCGGCGGCAAGCGCGAGAAGTCTTTTGGACGGCCGGATCAGCGGGGTGCCTCGATCTGATTGAGAATGTTTTCCAGAACCTGGTCGGAACTTCGTCCTTCGATTTCCGCTGCCGGACCAAGCACGATGCGGTGGCGAAGGGCCGGGGTGAAGAGTCGCTTGACGTCGTCGGGAATGGCAAAGTCACGTCCGTTCAACGCCGCGGATGCTCGCGTTGCGCTGACCAGCGCGTCGGCCGCACGTGTCGATGCACCGTAGGCGATTTCCGAGTTCTCGCGGGTGGCCCGGACAAGACGGAGAATATAGGCCAGAATGTCGTCCTTGAGGATAATGCCATCGACAAGGGACCGGGTTTCGGCAAGCGCCGCGGCATCGAGGACTTTCGACAGGTTGGCCGTTTCCAATCCGGCTTCCAGAGGCTGGGCCGCATGCTGGCGCAGGATCGCCATTTCGATTGCCTCGGGCGGAAAGTCGATCACGAGCTTGAACAAGAACCGGTCGAGCTGGGCTTCCGGCAACGGGTAAGTGCCTTGCTGTTCGATCGGGTTCTGGGTCGCAACAACAATGAATTCGCTGCCGAGCGAGTGATCTGTTCCGTCAATACTGACCATCCGCTCGTTCATGGCCTGAAGCAGTGCCGCCTGCGTCTTGGGTGGCGCGCGATTGATTTCATCCGCCAGGAGAACCTGCGAAAACACCGGACCTTTTGTCAGGACAAAAGCGTTGGTCTGGAAATTGAATATGGATGTTCCCAGAACATCGCCGGGCATCAGGTCCGGCGTGAACTGGATCCTGCCGAAATCCAGAGCAAGAGCAGCGGAGAAACTCCGGGCAAGCAACGTTTTCGCCGTACCCGGAGGTCCTTCGAGCAGGACGTGCCCGCGTGCAAACAGGGCGACCAGCAGCAGGTCGATGACTTCGTCCTGGCCGAGAACGGTTCTTCCGATCTCGGTCCTCAGGGCGTCCGTCCGTTGGCGTAGGACCTCAAGCGTCATGGGTGATTTGCTCCAAAACCTGTTCAAATTCGTCAATGAGGTGGATGGCTTCAACTGCGTGGGTGCGCACCGGCAGCTTTTGAATGCCGTCGAGCACCGAGCGGAGCCGGGCCGCTTCTGCAGGATGCTGACGATCCGCAAACTTCAGGAATTCATCCTCCTGCGCATAATGGCCTGCGTGCGCAGGACCGAAAAGCGCCGATGCAACGGCAGAAATCCGGGCCGCCGCATATTCGCGAACCAGGGCGCCGTCCTGTCCGGACAGGCGCATCAACCTGGCTCTTGCCTCGATCGCAAGTGCCTTGGATGCGCCAGGTTCAGCGCGGTCGCGCAGCACAGGTCCGTAACGCAGGGCCGCGCGCCAGAGGAAGAGTGCCAGCAGCAATCCACCACCGAGCCAGAGGATGAGAAAGGGGGGGCCGAAAAAGCGTTGCAGATCGGCCCAGGTCCGTTCGCGCTCCGGTTCCTCGAATGGATCTCGCAGCCAGGAGGTTCGGCTGTAATCGATCACGATGTTACCCTCATCGGTCCGTGAGGACAGGAAATCGCGCGCGATCCGGGCGTTGTCGCCGAGACGAAGTCCGTGATTGTTCAGAAGGTCCGGATCGGACAGCACCAGCATGCTGGTGCGGCTTCCGTCGTCGTCCGGTTCCAGACCGGAAGGCAGAGGACACTCACCCAGGATCATGGCGTCCGAAGTACCGATTATTGGTGTGCAGCTTTCATTTCGGAACATCTGCGCAGCGTAAAGGCTGGCGCGCAATTCTTCGCCTACGGTCGACCTGTAACGGAATTCCGTAAACGGTGTTTTGCCAAAGACAATTTCAGGCGTGCTGCCACCGGTGACGTCACCGAGAGTTTTTGCAATCCCGTCCTTGCCGATCAGAATAAACGGGTGTGCCAGGCCCGTCAGTCGCATGCCGCTTCGCCATTTCGGCAGAACGAGGAGTGTCGGGACCCTCTGGGCCTTGGTCAGGATTGCCTCGGTCCCAAGGTCGTATTCGTCCGGCTGCAGCAGCAGTTCTTCTTTCGTTGCCGGCGAGGTGTGCGTCTCGTCCAGCGACGTGTCGTAGACCGGCAGCACCAGCAGATCGACCGTTGTCTGGTCAATCGGCCAGCCGCTGGAGAAATTATAGGCAGTCACGTCGTTTGACGCGAGCCAGACCTGCAATCCGTCCAGGCCTGCCGGAGAGCTGCGCAGTGTTTGCTGACGCTGTGTCAGGACATACCAGATCCCTGCGAGCACGATTATGCAAACAGCTGCGATCAACAGGATCTCGATGCGTGGCCCGCCGGAACGGGGCGTGGTGGTCGTGTCGCTCATACCGAACCTGTCCCGAGCAACTGGCGACAGGAAGAGACGTGCTCGCGGAATTCATCTTCCGAGACATCCCGTCCGCCGAATTGTACACGTTCGCTGTTCAATACGAGGTTCCGCAAAACCGACTGCTGCGGTTGTCCGAGCGGGATATGTCCGAGAGTGTCTCGTGCGGTCCAGCTGCGCTGCATGAGCACACCATTGGTCTTGGCAAGCGTAGCCAACACCTTCTGGGTCAGCAACACGAGTGCGCGCCGCCTGTCTGCCATCCGCAGGATGTCATTGAACGATCCAAGCTTCTCGGCCCACAGAGGTGCATTTTGCACTCCACCCGAACGTTTGCTCTCCGGGTTGTCGGTGTCCCGTTTCAGAGAAACCGCGATGTTTCCGCCAAACCGCAGGAAAAGGTAGACGATCCCGGCCAGCACGAGAGCCGCGATCACGCCGAACGTCCAGCGAGTGCCGGTGCCGGATGACGTCCGGCCCTTGGCTTCCTGTTCCTGTGCGGATGGCTGTTGCTGCGTGTCCAGCTTCGGTGGCGGGGCGGTTGGATCAAAATAGGAAACATCTGAATCGATCCCCTGCAGCCGGATCGAACGGAGGTATTCCGTGCCCGCTTCACCGATCTCCAATGGTTCCTGGACCGGTTCCTGGGCGCTGGTTTGAAATACGGACGCCACAAGGCTGAAAACGAATACAAACAGGAAAATACAGCGCATGGCCGATTTGATAGCCGGAACGGGTTAACGGTGCAATAATCAGGTGTCGCAATGATACCCCGATCTGTGGTTGCATCATCGTTGCAGTCCTGTCTTCGGCCAGCATCATCCCGAAGTGCGACGATCGGCGCCAAGTCATCGCCATTTCGGGTATGGAAAATTTTGTATACGTTTGTATATAAAAAGAAGCTGACTTCCTTGACCAAGGCTCCGGCCTTCACGGCTGATCACTTGTTGCGTCCTCCAGGACACGACAGGCACTCAATCGCTGGTGAACGGTGCCAAAGTTTTGTATAGGGGCAGCGAGGCGCGCGAAATTGTCGGCAAAGGCCGTTTGATCAACAAAAGAAGCGCTGCAATAATGCCCGGAACGGGCACATACGGTTCCTTCCCCGGAATCGCCTGAGATCATGACAGGCAGCTGGAAAGACGCGGTCCGGCTGTACGGACAGTGAAGGAGAGCACGTGCCGTGACCCAGTCCCTCGACAGTTTCAAATCCAAAAAGACGCTTCAGGTCGGCGACAAGACCTACACCTATTTTTCCATTCCCGAAGCGGAAAAGAACGGTCTGGAAGGTGTTTCCAGACTGCCTTTTTCGCTGAAAGTGGTCCTTGAGAACCTGCTGCGCTTCGAAGACGGGCGCACGGTGACAAAGGAAGATATTGTCGCCTGCGCCGACTGGCTGAAGGAAAGGAAATCCACTCAGGAGATTTCCTACCGCCCGGCCCGCGTCCTGATGCAGGACTTTACCGGCGTGCCCGCCGTCGTCGATCTTGCCGCGATGCGCGACGCAGCCGTCAAACTCGGCGGGGATCCGGAAAAGGTGAACCCTCAGGTTCCCGTCGACCTCGTCATCGACCACTCGGTCATGGTCGATTATTTCGGTACCAAGGACGCGTTCAAGAAGAACGTCGATCTGGAATACGAGCGCAACCAGGAACGGTATGAATTCCTGCGCTGGGGCCAGTCTGCATTCGACAACTTCCGTGCGGTGCCCCCGGGAACCGGTATCTGTCACCAGGTCAACCTGGAATACCTGGCCCAGACTGTCTGGACCCGGGATGAAAACGGTGAAACCGTCGCCTACCCCGACACACTGGTCGGGACAGACAGCCACACGACCATGGTGAATGGCCTGGCGGTTCTGGGCTGGGGTGTGGGCGGTATCGAGGCGGAAGCCGCCATGCTCGGCCAACCGATCTCCATGTTGATTCCGGAAGTCATCGGCTTCAAGCTGACCGGCGAACTGAATGAAGGCATCACCGCGACCGACCTTGTGCTGCGGGTTGTCGAAATGCTGCGCCAGAAGGGTGTCGTCGGTAAATTCGTCGAATTCTACGGTCCGGGTCTCGACAATCTCAGCCTCGAAGATGCGGCTACCATCGCCAACATGGCTCCCGAATATGGTGCGACCTGCGGTTTCTTCCCGGTGGACAAGGAAACGCTGAAATACCTGGCAGCAACCGGCCGAGACAAGGACCGCGTGGCGCTTGTTGAAGAATACTCCAAGGCGCAGGGCATGTTCCGCGCGGGTAGTGAAGCGCCGGAATTTACCGATACGCTGGAACTCGACATCAACACAGTGGTTCCAGCTGTTTCAGGACCCAAGCGCCCGCAGGACCGGATCAACCTCTCCGATGCCGCATCCGGCTTTGCCAAGACCATGGCGGACGAGTTCAAGAAGGCAGATGAGCTTTCGAAACGCGTCGCTGTCGAGGGCAAGGACTACGACATCGGCAATGGCGACGTCGTGATCGCCGCCATCACCTCCTGCACCAACACATCCAACCCCTCGGTCCTGATCGGGGCCGGTCTGGTCGCCCGAAACGCGTTGAAAAAAGGCCTCGACGTCAAGCCCTGGGTGAAAACCTCCCTGGCGCCGGGGTCCCAGGTCGTGACCGATTACCTGGAAAAGGCAGGCCTGCAGAAAGACCTTGATGCGCTCGGTTTCGACCTTGCCGGCTACGGCTGCACCACCTGTATCGGCAACTCCGGCCCGTTGGACCCGGCGATTTCCGCCGCCGTCAACGACAACGACCTGATTGCCTGCTCGGTGCTGTCCGGCAACCGCAATTTCGAGGGCCGGGTGAACCCGGACGTGCGCGCCAACTACCTGGCCTCACCGCCGCTGGTCGTCGCCTATGCCATTGCCGGCAGCCTGAATGTCAATATCACCGAGGATCCACTCGGTGAGGACCAGGACGGCAATCCCGTTTACCTGAAAGACATCTGGCCGAGCACGGAAGAGATCACCGATCTCATCCGCGTCTCCATCACCGAGGAAATGTTCCGCGAGCGCTACGGCGATGTGTTCAAAGGCGATGAACACTGGCAGAACATCAAGGTAGAGGGTGGACTGACCTATACCTGGCCGGTCTCTTCGACCTACGTTCAGAACCCGCCTTATTTCGAAGGCATGACCATGGAGCCGAAACCGCTCGAAGACATCGAGAATGCGGCGGTCATGGGACTGTTTCTGGATTCCATCACCACCGACCATATCTCTCCGGCCGGTGCCATCAAGGCAGACAGCCCGGCGGGCCAGTATCTTTCCGAGCACCAGGTCGCGCGCAAGGACTTCAATTCCTATGGCTCGCGCCGCGGCAACCACCAGGTCATGATGCGCGGCACTTTCGCAAACATTCGCATCAAGAACCAGATGGTTCCGGGTGTCGAAGGCGGCGTCACCATGAAGGACGGCAAGAAGGAATGGATCTACGACGCCTGCATGGATTACAAGGACGCCGGCACCCCGCTGGTGATCTTCGCCGGCAAGGAATATGGAACAGGTTCCTCCCGTGACTGGGCAGCGAAGGGCACAAAACTTCTCGGCGTCCGGGCAGTGATCACCCAGTCTTTCGAGCGTATCCATCGGTCCAACCTTGTTGGCATGGGTGTCATCCCCCTCACCTTCAAGGAAGGCGAGAGCTGGCAATCTCACGGCATCAAGGGCACCGAGCGCGTCACCATCAAGGGCATCGCCGACATCAAACCGCGCCAGATGATGGATGTCGAGGTTACCTATGAGGACGGCACGACCAAGACGATCGAATGCCTGTGCCGCGTCGATACCGAGGACGAACTGGAATACATCAAGGCCGGGGGTATCCTGCAATATGTGCTGCGGAACCTGGTAGCGAGCTGACCAGAACCAGCCGGAAAGAGTGACTTGAGCGGGCCCTGCTGGGCCCGTTTTTGGTTTATCAGGCATGGAAAGCCGGGATCTTAAAATGCTGCTGATGCAATTTACCAAGGTTTAATGAATGTAAGCATAGATCGATCAGGATCTCGCTTCGCATTGGACTTTGGAATGCCAGAATATCTTCAAGATGAAGCCGGAATTATATTTATTTCAGGATTGGTACTAATATCGATTATTTTTGTTACTATTTTATGGTTGATTTTTTCAACTCTCTATAATCTTCTTCAAAAGAACAATCACAAGAAGCAGTTTGAGGCGGTCGCCATCGGGGCTGATCGTATCCAGAATGTGCTGGATGCCTCCGGTTACCGGGCAGGAGGCCGTATGAAACGGGTGGTTCATCAACCTGCGGAAAGAAGAAACACGGTTGTTGGGGAAGGAGCCAATCGCGAGGGTGTTTACGACCGGGTTGGGCAGTCTGCACACGATGTCGGCCATGATACTGCGTTGCCGACCGAAATTCTCGAAACAGTCTCGGTCGTATTGCGCCGTCAGGTGCCGATCCGTGCAGATGAGGCGCCGCGGTCCTGGTTTGGCGGGTTGCCGATGATGCCGGACAATGTGCCCTGGCCGAGATCCCTGTCGCGCGATCATCCGCAGCGAGGCGAAATTCCGCTGCATTTTCTGGCGCAGCTGCGCTGTTCGGATTTTCCTGAAGATCTTTGGGGCGGCCTTGGTCCACGTGATGGCTGGCTATTGTTTTTCGTCGATCCGAACAGCAGTGGGCCGGAGGGCGACGGCGAAGGTTACAGGGTCATCCATACACAGTCGCTGGGAGTGGAGCGGGAACTGCCCCAAGACCTCGGCCCGGTGCATGACGGGACCTTTTCCGGTCCGAATTACGGGTATCTGGAAGGAATCGACGAGATTCCGAGAAGCTGGCGCCGCTGGCCCGTCGATTTCGTAACTGTTCCGAACCGTCTCCTGGAGGACGAAAACGGAGTTCAACGCGTGACGCCCGATCATTTCGCTGCAACGCTTTATGCCGGTCAGGAGGTGTCGGATGCGGAGCGTCCACCCGTACCCGACCCCTTCACCGAGCAGATGGCGCTTGCGATCCTGACCTCCATCAGGACCCGGCTTGGAAAACACCCGTTGAAGCCGGAGTGGAACGACGAGGTCATTGAAGGCCTGATGAACCCGGACGCGTTTGCGTCGCTCAAAAAGGATATTCCGGCGTTAAAACACACGCTGGAAGAGCTTCGGAATTCCCCGCAGGATGACGGTGATCCAGGCGACGAGAAAATAGAGACAAAAAGGGAGCATATCCGGAAGCTGGAAGTGGAACTGGGATGCCAGATCCGGCTGGCCGCTGTATTGGACCGTTATCCTTCGGCTGACTCGTTAAAAGACTATCGGGATGCCGTGGCTCGCGCCAATCACGCCTGGCGAATGGAGGCGGTCCGGGATCTTGAGAACATTATCGATCAGGTCAGTTCATCTGATCGCAATCGGGTGCTCGCCAAAGACGAATGGCTGGAAATTCAAAAATACCTGAAGCAAACCCGAACGAGCTATTTCAGGTTTCAACGAAACAGCAACGGTGAGTTTTTCGCCCTCGAAAGGGAGATCTCACTTTGGGACTTTTACAACAAGAATTACGTTCAACTCTGGGAATTCGTTGCCGACAACTACGTTGATCCGGAACTTCGTGACAGTATTCCGACGAGCGTGTTGAAGGCGTTTGAGCCCTACTGGCGTAAGCTCTTCGACAGCCGCCCCCATCGTGTCGGTGGCGAGTTCGATGCATTGCAGTCCAATCCGAGTGCTGGACCAACAGACAGCCTGTTGCTTTTGCACCTTGCCGGTGACAATGCAATGAACTGGGTCTGGGGCGACGCGGGTATTGTCTATTTCCGCATTTCACCGCAAGATCTGGCAACAGGCAGATACGAGAACACCGGAGCCATGCTCGAGTGCTTCTAGCGCCGGGAATTCCCAAGGCTTCGCAACTTGCGGGTTTGGAACCATGACTGAAACCGGATCACCAGAGATTTCCCACATCGCCCCTGTGCTTCGGGTCAGCGATCTTACGGCTTCTCTTGCCTATTACCGCGACAATTTGCTGTTCGATGTCGTTTTCGAATGGGCTGATCAGGAAGGCGAGCCGGTGCGATATGCCGTGCTGGAACGTGGCAAGTCTGGCGTGCACCTGACACGAAGCGACAAGCCAGGCGGCACGACAGCCTACTGTTTTGTCGATGGCGTCGACGGATTTTATGCGCTGGTAAAGGCGGCAGGCGCCAATATTACCGAAGACATCGCGAACCAGCCGTGGAACATGCGGGAATTTGAAACGGTTGATCCCGACGGCAACGTTCTGCTGTTTGGGGAGCATCTTGACCGGGTCGATGCGGCAGAGGCAGACAAGCCGGACGCAGCTTCCGGATCACCAGCCGAAAAAGAGGCCGATACTTCTCAGCACAGACACCTGTGGAACAGCTTCTGGTATCATGGAATTTTCCATCCCCATGACCACACTTCCCAGGACAGCCGCGAAAGCTCCTGAGCATTCAGGTGAGGGTCCGCACAATGGATTGGGACGAACTGTGACGTCCTCTCTTGTCGCAGAGGCCGGACATTGTCTAACCTAGGGTCATTGTCTGGATAACCTGCGAATGACAGGAGTTTTTTATGTGGGATTTTGATTTTCCCCGTGCCGTCGGTCTGATGGTGCGAACTTTTCCCTATCTTGTTTTCAGAATTGTCGTTTATGGCGGAATTGCCGTTGCATACGTGGTCGTGACGGGTTTCGGTGCCGGTATCGGCTATGGGCTAGGCTGGTTCGGCGGGCCGGACAGTCAGGCCGGGTTTGCCTTCTGGGGTGGCTTGATCGGTTTCGGGCTGACGGCAACAGCGATCTATCTGCTGCGCGAATATCTTCTTTATACGGTCAAGGCCGGGCACATTGCGGTCCTGGTCGAACTCATGGACGACAAGGACCTGCCGGACGGGCAAGGTCAGGTGGCGTATGGAGCGAAGGTGGTCAAGGAACGTTTCGTTCAGTCGAGCGCCCTCTTCGGTCTCGACCAGCTTGTGAAAGGTGTGATCCGGGCGATCAGCGGATTTGTCGAAAGCATTGCCTCCGTCCTGCCGATACCCGGACTGAACGGTCTTGTTTCCCTGTTCCGGGCATTCATGAAAGTTGCCGTCGGCTTTGTCGATGAGGTCATTCTGGCCCACGCAATCCGGACCCGATCAGACAACGCCTGGGCATCTGCGCGCGAGGCACTTGTCCTTTACGGACAAAACTACCAGCTGATGCTGAAGAACGCCGCATTCATCGCGCTTTTCACCTATATCATTGCCATTCTGGTGTTTCTCTTCATGCTGGCGCCCGCTGCCGGACTTGTTTACCTGATGCCGGGATCCTGGAGCGCTGGCGGCCTCGTGTTCGCCATCATCTTCGCATGGGCAGTCAAGGCAGCCGTTCTGGAACCGCTCGCAATCACGCTGATGATGCAGGTCTTCTTCAAGGTGACGGCCGGTCAGACGCCGAACCCGGAATGGGATGCAAAACTTTCCCAGATGTCGGACAAGTTCGTCGAGATCAAGGACAAGGCGTTCTCCGGAGCAGCAGGTTCACCGGCACCCGGTGCGCCAGCGGAGTAACAATCGGCGTTCCGCCGTATCAAGGTGTTGCAAATGCAGGATCCCCGCTCTGAGCGGGGATCCTTTCGATTCAGCGATTTTGTTTTCTGTTGCTGATGCACTGGGGGAAGAGCCGGGACCCAGATACAGCGGCTAATGGAATTTCAGGTCCAACCCAGGGTCAGGCGCTGGCGGAGGCCCCGGTGGGTTCGATGCGCAGAGCACGTTCCTCGTCGATGACTTCCTGGGGAAACTGGCTCATGAAGCAGCAGCACACACCCTGATCGATCATCGTGCGCGGACCGTTGGGGTGGCCGATATGCTTGTAGACCCCATGGCTATGCCCATGATGGTGGTGATGGCCGTGGCCATGGTCATGGTCATCGTGTGAATGACCGGCACCATGACCGTGGTGGTGATCATGATCGTGCCCGTCCCCGTCCTTTGTTTCATCATCCAGCGGATCCCGGAATTCCGCATGGTGGTGGTGAACCTCGATCTCGCCTTTTGCCAGCCGGTCCTTGAAGGATGCCATCAGGTCCTGCGTCTCGACAATCGTACCGGTAGCGGCTTCCTCGATCCGTTCAGCAAACGTGTTGATGACGTGGTCCTGGTCGGAAAGGTAATGCGCCTTGTAGAAGGTCACGTCAGGCACGGACGCTGCAACCCGGTCGACATAGTTGTAGATCCGGTCGATCAGCTTGCCCGAAAACAGGAAATAGGGAGCGACGACGATCTTCTTGTAGCCGAGCTTCAGCGCCATCTCCAGACCGCGGCCGACGGAGGGGAAGGTGACGCCGGAATACACGGTTTCCGACCAGCCGAAGCCCAGGTTTTCCGACACGATACGGGTCAGGCGTGCGGCTTCGGCATTGGCCAGCGTGTCGGATGTCCCGCGACCGACAACAACCAGCATCGTGTCATAGAGGTCGCCGTCGTGAACATGATCAACACCGAGTGCTTCCAGGATGCGGGCCTGGAATGCCGCTATCATCTGCGGATGAAGACCAAGTTCACGGCCATAGCGAACCGTGAGGCCTTCGTTCTTGTCCTGATAGGTTGTCAGCACGGACGGGATATCGTTCTTTGCGTGGGTGGCGGCAAACAGCATTCCCGGTACGGCGATGATCTCTGAAACGCCGGCATCGCGCAAGGCGTCGAGCCCCATGTGAATGTTGGGAGCCGAGTATTCCAGGAAGCCGTATTCGACCGGAATATCCGGATACAGCCGTCGCACGCCTTTTGCCAGAAGAGCGAATTCTTCTTCGGCAGATTTCGCGCGGCTGCCGTGGCCGCAGATCATGATGCCCTTCTTGGACATGATTTCCCTTTCCGTTCCACTGGAGACGAAATCCCACATGCCGGAACCCGTGAGTTTCAGCCATACGGAGTTTGTACGTCATGAAGGAATATCTGACCGGTCTATTGCGACGTTTTTTGTTGCAAGACCGATTCCCTGCTGATGTCGAGCCATAGATATCGCGTCATGGTAGGCCGATGGAAGAGAAATTTATTCTTTTTGGAAGTTGCATTTTCACTCGCCTCTGAACCTGCACACAAAATGCCTGGCGCGCATCGGGACAAGGTGTTGCCGACCCCGAACTTCAGTTCCGGAGAGACCAGCGTTGCAGGAAATAGATCTGCTGCATGAATTCTATAACCGTGTGGAGAATGTTAGTGTGGATTACCAGAGGTGGTCGAGGCTGTTTCCTCAATCATGAGGGAATTGGATATCTGACGAGTTTGGGGGGCGGTTATGAGACAAAGATCATTAACTTGCAGAACTTTGAGAAAATGGTTCGGACTGACACTCGTGTTTCTTGCCGTGATTGCAGCAGGCGGCACCTCCACCGCGCTCGCCCAATCCACATTTCAGGTTAAACCTGACGGCGTGGTCGAAATCCTCCGGTCGAAAAAGACCATCGAAAACGAAGGCGCAAAGTACGGAAGTGTTAAAGTCGCCGCGGAAGTGGGTGAAAGCAAAGACAACGTCCTGATCTATTTCGCCCCCGACAATGGCGGGGCATTTACGGACACGGTTACCTACACCCTGGGCGGAGACACGCAAACGGCAACGGTTTCGGTCCAGGAGGACTATGGCCCCTGGGGGAGCCAGGAAGTCTACACCGAATCCTTCAAGGCGGTGTTTATCCTGTTCATCCTGGCCGTTCTGGTCGAAAGCGGCCTGGCGCTATTGTTCCGGTGGCGCCCCTACATGCGGCATTTCAATACGTCCGCCTTGAACCCGCTGGTCGGGTTCGCCTTTTCCCTGTTGCTGGTCTGGAGCGTTTTCAAGCTCGATGTCGTAACCGACCTGTTCAATATCTACACACAACCATCCAAAATGCTGGATGGTCAGGTTATCGGATACATTCTGACAGCGATGATTGTTGCGGGAGGCAGCAAAGGTGTGAACAAGCTTCTTAGAACACTCGGCTTGAGATCACTGGATATTCCGGAAGAAGTAACGGGACCCCGAGACGAAACCAAGGCCTGGATATCAGTCAAGCTCACGAGGAAAAACGCAGTCGGGCCGGTGAGTGTTCTTTACGGTCCCAAAGATGCGATGTCCGTAATCGGAACAATTTCCGGAGACGGGGAACTGAGAGGGTTCAAGACACTTTTCTTCCGGGATTCGGCGAGGTTCCCACAAAGCGGAGGCTTCACCGTCACTGCTGGTGAGACCTGCTCGGTAAAACTTCAGGGGTTCGACAAGGATGGCAACGCCATCGAAAACCCGCTTGAATGGGGACCGTACAAGATCGGTAAACGCGCCATTGTCGACCTGGATATCACAATCTAGGGAGAGAATGTCGGGTCCAGCCCGGTCCATGCCTGGGAACTTCAGCCTCGCCCGCGATAAGACTGGACGCCCTGATCCGGGATCCAGACACCATCCGGTGCCGGACCGGTCTGATAAAAGACATCGATGGGGATGCCGCCGCGTGGATACCAATAGCCACCGATTCGCAGCCACTGCGGATCGAGCAGGTCGACCAGCCGCTTGCCTATGGAAACCGTGCAATCTTCGTGGAACGCACCATGATTGCGAAACGAACCCAGAAACAGTTTCAACGATTTGCTCTCGACCAGAAATTCCTCCGGTACATAGTCGATCACCAGATGAGCGAAGTCGGGTGCGCCGGTGATCGGGCACAGCGAGGTAAATTCGGGGGCGACGAAACGCACCATGTATCCGGTGCCGGCCTGCGGGTTTGGCACCTTTTCCAGAACAGCCTCGTCCGGGTCACCTGGAAGATCCGTCGAGGCTCCCAGCTGGGTCAGGTTTTCGTAAATGCTTTTGTCGGACATGGTTTTCTCCAGATAACGACATTGTCCAGGCGCGCGAGATGCAGCTGGCACGGCTCCGCCGGTTAAGGTTTGAGAAAGACGGCCTGACTCAAACCCCTCTCAGATTGCCCCAGATGAGTGTATGCAGCTGAGGGAGGACGGTCGCCGAATAAAGACGGTCGGTGGTGACCCGGTCGATAAGCCAGCGCATGCGGTCCATGATGCCGGCCATATCGATGACCCCGTCTTCCTGATCCGGTGCCGGGGGTGTGTGATTGCCCGGTTGCAGGTAAAGCGATTGTTGCGGATAGCGCGAGGCGATTTCCCTGGCATAAGCGTAGTCGTTCTCGTCGAAAATCACTACCTTGAGGGCCAGTTGTGTCGACGGGCCTGCGGCTTCCACGCACTCGGCCAGTTTCTGCCAGTCGGTCACCATGCCGCTTGAGGGCGGTTTCGGGCTGAGAGTCAGGACGTCAAGATCCCTGAACCAGTCCCGCGCGATGCTTCCCTGGGTCTCCAGCGCGAACCGGTAACCTTCCTTGCGTCCGAGGTCGATCAGGCCGCCAAGCGGCTGGATGGCCGGATTGCCGCCGGATAGCGACACCGTCAAAGGGCAATGCCCGGACAGGATCTCCACCTGCATCATGATGGCGGCAGGTGTCATCGGATGCCAGTCGTCCCGATAGGCACTGTCGACCGCATGCAGCGTGTCGCACCAGGAGCAACGGTAATCGCAGCCGCCGGTGCGGACGAAGACGGTGGGCTGACCGATCAGGGCACCTTCGCCCTGGATGGTCGGGCCGAAGATCTCGTTGACGCGAATGGTTTGCGTGTTCATCGGCGCGCCTCCACGGGGACATAGACCAGCGGCCGGTATTCGGCACAGGTCTTCGGTGTTTCCCTGACCCGCACGGCCATGGTTTCCGGCCATTCCACTTTGCACCAGTCAAACAGATGTTTCGCCAGGCGTTCGGCCGTCACGCAATCATCGCCGAGTACGTCGTTGAGATGCCGATGGTCGAGTGTGTCGTCAATGTAGGCTTTCAGAGACTTCAGCTCATTGTAGTCCCGGACGAAACCGATGGTGTTCAGCTCGTCGGAGGCCAGCTCCACCTCGACCACATAATTGTGACCGTGAAACCGGCTGCAGGGGTGGTCCTCTCCAAGCCCGAGAAGCTGATGGGACGCGGAGAAATGAAACTCCTTGGTAATTTTATACATTGCAGGCCGCCTTCCAGAAGTCCGCGTCCGTGTATTCGGTCGGGTCGATGCCGCCTGCCAGATGGAATGCCTCTCGACGCTCGACACACGTACCGCAGCGACCGCAGTGCTTTTCGCCGCCCTTGTAACAGGACCAGGTCTTGCGGTAGTCGACGCCGAGGCGCAGCCCTTCTGACGCAATGTCCGCCTTGCTGACATGGACATAAGGGGTAAACAGACTGATCTCCGCATAGCCGTCGAGCGCGTGGCGCTGCATTGTCTCGAAGCTGGACGTGAAGGCCGGACGGCAATCGGGATAGATGAAGTGGTCACCGCCATGGACCGCGGTTGCGACGGCATCCGCGCCGCGCGAGGCAGCGATGCCGTAGGCAATGGTGAGCATGATCGCGTTGCGGTTCGGCACAACGGTAATTTTCATGGTGTCTTCGGCATAGTGGCCGTCCGGAACATCCAGATCATCGGTGAGCGCCGAACCTGTCAGCTGGCGGCCGATATTGGCAATGTCCATCAGGATATGCTCGGTATCGAGTTCATCGGCACAGGCTCTGGCGTAATCCAGTTCCTTCCTGTGTCGCTGGCCATAATCAAATGAGATCAGACCCGTGAGTTCGTGGTCCTGCGCCATTTTGTGCGCAAGTGTGACGGAATCCATTCCGCCGGAACAGATGACAAGTGCTTTCAACGATGTGGTCCCTTGTTTTCGCTAGCACCGGGTAGGCTGCGACCGGTGGCTCACCTCACATGAGCGGCGCGCGTTTTAGCAGGTTCTGGCGAAAAGGGAAGGGGCAGGCAGTTCGGGTTCGGAAAATCGGGCACTTGACATTTCTCTGCAAGTGTATAGGAATAATTTCCATGCAGTTGTAGAGAAACGTCAAATGGCCCGTCCCAAGAGTTACAATGTTGAAGAGGTTGTTGAACGCGTGGTCTACGCGTTCTGGCAACATGGCTATCAGGCTCTCGGTCTGAGAGAGCTTGAGCACCTTACCGGGCTCAACCAATTCGCGATCCGCAGCGAGTTCGGTGGCAAGGAAGGGCTCTACCTGACCGCGCTGGAGCTTTACACCGAAAGGGCGATCTCTCATGCCATGCAGCCTGTGAGAGACGGTGGTTTCCGGCAGATAAGCGTTTTCCTGACGTCGCTGGTGACGGACGGGTCGATGACGTCAAGCAAGTACGGTTGTCTGATCGTCAACACCGGCATTGAGAATGCCCGTGTTGGAAGTAAACGCCTCGAAGAGGCCGTCAGGCGGTATTGGCACGAGCTCGAAAGCAGCTTTCTTGTCTGCCTGCAAAACGCCATTGCAGCAGAAGAAATCGATCCGGACATTGATCCCGAACAGATTGCCAAGGGGCTGGTCTCCGCGGTCATGGGCGTGCACGCCCAAAACCGGCTGGATCAGAAGACCGACGCAGGAATACAGCTCGTCGATATCCTTTGCAGCCAATTGAAATCCATGGAGCTGTCATGACACGACAAGAACCGATGCTGGAAAGTGTAAAGGGTATCGATGGTCTTTGGACCATCCGGCGCGGAAACCTCCGCGCGACGGTGGCGCGTCTTTCTGACGGAGGGGTCTGCCTCTACAGTCCTGTCGAAAGCACCAGCACGGCGCTTGGGCACAAAGAGCCCGTGCGGTTTCTGTTCGCACCAAACCATTATCACAACAAGGCTATTCCCGAGCATGTCGAAGCTTTCGGGAATGCAGATCTCGTTTGCTCGGATGCAGCTAGACCCAGGCTCGAAAAAGTGACGGGGAGCCAATTCGGATCCCTGTCTGCGCTTTCGGAGGTCTTGCCGCAAACCGTCACGCTCGTCGAACCCGAAGGTCTCAAGACCGGTGAAGTCTGGCTGGTTGTCCGACGTGGAAACGAAGTGGTGTGGGTTGTCACCGATGCCTTTTGCGGCATCAGGCAAAAGGGTGAGGACACAGCGCAAATCGGATTCCTGAAGACTTTTCCGAAATACGGGTTAAAGGACAAGGAACGCTTCTCGAACTGGGTCCGTAATCGCCTGGGTGAAGACGTTCCCAGTGTCGTCGTGCCCTGTCACGGAGAAATCGTGCGCGGTCCGGAGATCCGTAACGGGATCATGGCATTGCTGGATGGTCTTTAGGTGCTAAGCGCCGGACTGGAGCCAGTGTTTGACAAGTTAGCACTAAGCCCAGATCGCCATTCTGAGACCGCGGTCATCCCTTCGAGGGAATTCGGGAAACGGAGCGGCCAGGCCAAGGTGAATGCGTTCCGCGATCAGGCTGTTAGCTGCTGCATCCAGCAGATCGTCGCGGCCGCAGCCCTTTGGAGGCGGCTGGTCAAGGAACTCCTTCGGCAGACCGTTGCGGACGAGAAGGTCCCGTCGCTGGTCGAGACCTTCCGGATTGGCGCGGCTCTTGACCTTTTTCGGCAGGCTCATTTCCCGCTCGCCGTTCAGCCGCCAGAAGGCGAGTTCCGGATGGACCTCGTAGACCCGTTTTTCCAGATCCAGCGTCATCAGGGCATCAATCTCCCGGATCTTGGGGAACAGAAAGAAGCACTGTTTGGAGACTTTCCTGGGTGGTTCGGACGTCCTGAATGCTGATGAACAGGCGTCGCTGTAATCTGTCTCGTAGACGGCAGCACGGGACGGAACGGCGAAGACGGATGACTGGCGGTCGCCAAGATGCATGCGTGCTGCCTTTTCGGGCCCTCGGCCGCCTGGTGAAATGAAGTCCGGCAGGCCGATGGGCATATCAACGGCGATAATGCCAAGGGAAGGACTGAAGTTCACGAGGGATTCGAAATCCGGGACGATTTCCAGACGGATTGACGCCGGATCGGCCAGGTTTCGAATGACGGCGGCCCAGCCTGCCTTGCATCCGTCGACGCCGGCAAGCCAGAGATCGTTGTCTTCAGGCACGGGCTTTCGTTTCGATCACGCGCCGCGAGGTCACCAGCGCCATAGCCCGAACGACTGACTGCTGTTCCTGGGCGAACATCAATTCATCCGCCCCTTTCTTGACGCTTCTTGCGACGAGTTCGAAGACCGAGGCGGAAGCGCGCTTCAAGGCTTCCTCGTCATTGAGGCCAGCGAGATGATTGGTCAGGAAAAGCCCTGCAATCAGGTCGCCCGTTCCATGGGGAGGGCTGTCAATAGCCGCGTGTTCAGCTGCGACGGCACCGCGTGGACCGACCAGCAAATTGGCGATGGCATTGCGGCGCATGGCCGGGGACGACGTTATCAAAACACGTTCGTTGCCGAGCGCGCGGGCGGCAGACAGGGCCTGTAGCTCTGTTTCGATGTCCCGTTTCGTCAGCCAGCCAAGCTCGAAGGCGTTCGGCGTGACGATATCTGCTAGTGGAACAAGGTCGTCACGGATCGATTGTGCGGTTGCCTTTGGAACGTAAAGACCGCCGCCGGAGGCACTGTGGTGGTCTCCGATAACCGGATCGCAAAGGTAGGGCGCATCCGGGTTTGCCGCCTTGACGGCTTTCACCAGTGTGGCGATGGCCGCAGCCTGGTCCGCGTTGCCAAGATAACCGGTAAGAATGCCACCGACCTCGCCGAGTTTCGGCGACGTCGTCAGATCACCAATGATCGCGGCAAAGTCGGTTGATGACGCAACAATGCGAGTGCCCTTTCCGTGCCCCGGGTGCCACGGCAGGACGATTGTCGGCAGAAACCAGACGTCATGTCCGATCCGTTCCAGCGAAAAGGTCAGACCACGGCCGCTGATTCCACCCCTGACAACTTGAGAGGTGATCACCAGAAGCGGCTTTCTCGGTGGCTCGGCTACTCCCGGCTGCTGCATCATTCGGTTGATCCCTGATAGCGACTAGGCCGCGTCGGAAGAGGAATTGGCTCCGGTGCCATACCGTTTTTCAATATAGTTCAGAACCATCAGCTTGAACTCGTCGGCTATGCCTTCGCCGCGCAACGTCGCGACCTTCTCGCCATCGACGAAAACCGGCGCCGAAGGCGTTTCACCTGTACCCGGCAAGGAGATGCCGATGTCCGCGTGTTTGGATTCTCCCGGACCATTCACGATGCAGCCCATGACCGCGACGGTGAGGCCTTCAACACCTGGATACTGCTCGCGCCAGGCAGGCATGGAATCGCGGATATGATCCTGAATGTCGCTGGCCAATTCCTGGAACACGGTAGAAGTGGTTCGACCACAGCCCGGACAGGCTGCAACGACCGGAACAAAGGCCCTGAAACCCATAACCTGCAACAGTTCCTGGGCGACCTGAACTTCGCGGGTCCTGTCGCCGCCCGGCTCCGGCGTGAGCGAGACCCGGATCGTATCGCCGATACCCTGCTGCAGCAGGATACCCATGGAGGCAGCCGAGGAGACGATGCCCTTGGTGCCCATGCCTGCTTCCGTCAGACCGAGATGAAGGGCGTAGTCGCAACGCCGCCCGAGATCGGCATAAACGGCAATCAGATCCTGAACCTGGCTGACCTTGGCGGAAAGAATGATCTTGTCCCGGCCCATGCCGAGCGCTTCGGCACGTTCAGCCGACAGCAGGCCTGACTGGATGATGGCTTCACGCATAACGGCAGCTGCAGAAACGGGCGCTGCGCTTTTCGCATTTTCGTCCATCAATCGCGTTAGCAGTTCCTGGTCGAGCGAGCCCCAGTTGACGCCGATACGCACCGCCTTGTCGTGCTTGAGTGCGAGGTCGATGATCTGGGAAAACTGTGTATCGCGCTTTGCCTTGAAGCCGACATTTCCCGGATTGATGCGGTACTTGTCCAGCGCTGCGGCACAATCGGGATAGTCGGTGAGAAGCTTGTGGCCGATATAATGAAAGTCGCCGACCAGCGGCACGAAAATGCCGATACGTTCCAGGCGCTCCTTGATGCGCGGAACCTGTTCGGCCGCCTCCGGACGGTCAACGGTGATGCGAACGATTTCCGAGCCGGCACGTGCCAGCGCGGCGACCTGGGCAACAGTCGAGTCTGCATCTGCCGTGTCTGTGTTGGTCATCGACTGAACGACGATCGGAGCATCGCCACCGACCTGGACGTTGCCTACCATGACACCGACGGATCTGCGGCGTGACAGGGGTTTTGCGAAATCATCAATCATGACTGGAGCCAACCGGTTTTACGCATGTGTCCACCATATGAGGGAATTTGGTCGAACTTTCCAGCGCTGGATCGGGGTCTGCGGCGAAAAAGGTCAGGTATTGGGGAATTGTCTGGCTGCAATGTTGCTGTGCCCTAGCGATTTTCAGAAGAATCTCTACTTTCGTGTTTGGCAAAGGATTACTGGGGTAGCTCATGTTCATCACCGTCCTGGAACGTTCAGTCTCCCTGGCGCAGCACAATATCGGGACGCTGTTCAAGACAGGTTGGGCCTATATCCTGCTCCTGCTGGCGCTCAATTTTGCGATAGGGTCTTCGTTGATGCCGGAAAGCGGGTTCTCGACGATGTCCTACATGACGGAGCCGGTGGCCAAGGCCGATGAAGGTGCGCTGCGCGCATTGGCTGCCATTGCAAATCTTCTCGTCGGCTTCTCGATCGCAATTGCCTATGTCCGGCGCATCCTGATTGGCGCCCGCGACTTTCCGGTCACATTCGGGAAACGAACGCTTCGTGTCATGTACTACCAGATCGTTCTGGGGCTGATCGGGTTTCTGTCACTTGTTCCTCTGATGATCGTTTCTTCGATAATTGCCGCCCTGACAGCGGGGTTTGGTCTTCTTTTGATGTTTCTGGCACCATTCATTGCACTGATGGTGGTTCAGAAACTGTCCGTGGTTCTTCCCGCGGCAGCTGTCGATGATCCCCTGACGCTCAGGGAGAGCTGGCGGGCAACGTCCGGCTTCGGTTGGGCGATGGCCTTTTCGGCACTCGTCATGAGTCTCCTGGCGGCTTTGCTGATCTTCGTCTGGGGGTTTCTCCTGAGCATGAGTGACGGGTTGTTGCCGGCAAGTGATCTTTGGCTGCAGATCCGATCTGCCATCTTTCCTATGGGGACGATGCTGATCTTCGTCTGGGTTTTCGCCAGCCTGCAGGCAACCTTCTACGGGTTGATCCGCGAGCGGTTTGCGAATGAGCTTGGACTGAAGAAGGAGGACTTCCAGCAAGTGGATGCGCAAAGACAGATGGCGCGTGAGCGTGCAACCAAGGCGCTCGCCGGTGCCAAACGGATGAAGCGGGACTAGGAAAATGAGGCGCACCCGCCCTTTGACATGACGAGGCAATCACTTTTCCTCAATGTGATGTTGCGGTGCGGCGAAATCTGTTGAAGTGTTGCACCAGACAAATTCACTTCCTGGGAGATCCCGAATGCTTGCCAACAAAACTGCCGTCATTACCGGATCCACGTCCGGGATCGGACTGGGTTGTGCCCGTGCATTTGCAGAGCAAGGTGCAAACATTGTCATCAATGGTCTTGGCGATGCCGGCGAGATTGAAAAGACCCGCGCAGCGATCGAGGCGGATTTTGGCGTGCGTTGCAGCTATTCGTCTGCGAACATGCTGAATGGCGATGAGATTGCCGGCATGATTGCGGATGCCGAAAAGGAGTTCGGATCTGTTGATATCCTGGTGAACAATGCCGGTATCCAGTTTGTTTCTCCCGTGGATGAGTTCCCGGTTGAAAAATGGGATGCGATCATTGCGATCAACCTGTCCTCCGCCTTTCATGCCATCCGGGCCGCTCTGCCGGGAATGAAACAGCGTGGCTGGGGTCGAATTATCAATACGGCGTCCGCCCATGCGCTTGTCGCCTCGCCCTTCAAATCCGCCTATGTCGCCGCAAAGCACGGAATTGCGGGTCTTACCAAGACTGTCGCGCTCGAAGTCGCTGAACAGGGTGTGACCGTGAATGCGATCTGCCCGGGTTATGTCTGGACGCCGCTGGTGGAAGCACAGATTCCCGACACGATGAAAGCGCGCAACATGACAGAGGAGCAGGTCAAGAAGGAAGTCATGCTCAAGGCGCAGCCGACCAAGGAATTCGTGACGGTCGATCAGGTTGCCGGTTATGCCGTTTTCCTGTGCAGCGATACGGCCTCTGCCATCACCGGCTCCGTTCTGCCGATCGACGGCGGCTGGACGGCGCAATAACCGAACGCGAAATCTTGCCGTAAAAAGGAAAGGTGTGTGCTGTGGCCGAACCCAAGAAGATTAACCTGGCTTTGCAGGGTGGCGGTGCGCATGGTGCCTTCACATGGGGGGTGCTGGACTGGTTTCTGCAAGACAGCCGCCTTTCCATCGATGCGATCACGGGGACGTCGGCCGGTGCCATGAATGCCGTGGTTCTCGCGAGCGGCATGGAAGCGGGCGGCGAGGAAGGCGCGCGCGCCAGCCTGGAAGCATTCTGGCGCGAGGTCAGCGAAGAAGCGCGGTTCAGCCCGATCCAGAGAACACCCCTTGACGTTCTGCTCGGCAACTGGAGCCTTGATCATTCGCCGAGTTATCTTTTTTTCGATGTCGTGTCGCGGTTCGCATCGCCCTATGAATTCAATCCTCTCAACGTCAACCCGCTCAGGGATGTTGTCGAGAAAATGGTTGATTTCGACAAGGTGCACTGCTGTTCCGGCGTCCGGCTGTTCATTGCCGCGACCAATGTTTTTTCCGGCAAGATCCGGGTGTTCAGCGAAAAGGAAGTCACCCTTGACGCCGTGATGGCGTCTGCCTGTCTGCCGCAGCTTTACCAGGCGGTGGAAATCGATGGCGAGCCCTATTGGGACGGCGGCTACATGGGCAACCCTCCACTTTATCCGCTGTTTTATGAAACCGCGACTCCGGACGTCGTGCTCGTGCAGATCAATCCTCTGGAACGGCGCCAGGTACCGCGAACTGCCCGCGAGATCGTCAACAGGTTGAACGAGATCACCTTCAATTCCACGCTGCTGAGAGAACTCAGGGCCATCGACTTCGTGACCCGGTTGATCGAGGAAGGCAAGCTTTCGTCTGAGGAATACATGAAGGTGCACATGCACCGGATCTTCGCTCGGGAACTGAAGCCGCTCCAGGCGTCCTCCAAGCTCAATGCGGAATGGGCGTTTCTGATCGAGTTGCGCGATCTTGGCCGCCAGACCGCAAAAGAATGGCTGGACAACCATTACGACGACATTGGTGAGCGTTCATCGGTCGACCTCAGAGACGAGTTTGCCTGAGGACCCTGTTCGCGGTTCAGAGCCTGCGCGTTAACCTTCTCTTAGCCACGTTTGCAAGTGGCTTTGCAATTTGCAATGCATGAAAGATGAAGACTTTCTAAACCAGATCAGCATCTTGTGGTGAAGGCGAAGAATGCGACTAGATCTGGAAAATTATCCGCAAAAACCAATTGGCAAGCCTTTTGCGATGGAATTGGCACGCTGATTGTCAGGTAGTGCGTCGTCAGCGCCTTATGTGGACGGAAGAGGTGGGCAACTGCGACCCCGCTCGCTTCTTCCTCCCATAGGAGCCATGCCGGCAGGACTTGTTTTTCACGACATTTTTCTCATTTTCGACAATATACGTTTTCTGGACAGAAACTGTCCTTAAACTGCTGGTATTGGATACCTATCTTTAGAGAAGTCTGAAAAAAGGTTTTGGCATGAGCGACAGGTTTACGCATTTTCTGGCAGGCTTTTTGGGTGTCTTTGCATTGTGTTCATTGTCCACCGGAGCGCTTGCCGGTAGCGATGAAGAAAAAATGGCCGACATCAAGAAGAACGGCGGCTGCCCGCGCTGCGATCTGCGGCTGACAGAACTGAGGTTCCTGACCGTAGAGAATGTGAACTTCAACCGTGCCAACCTTCGTGAAACCGACTTGAAGGAAGCTGTTCTTCCCGGTGGCGACTTTCAAAATTCAGACTTGCGCCGCACGGAGGCGGAGCGTGCGGATTTCTCGGGAAGCAATTTTACGGGTTCGAACATGCGTTCCGCGGACCTGGAAAAAGCCAATTTTACCAATGCGATTCTTGAAGACGTCGACCTCAGGGACGCGGACCTGAACGCCAGCATCGCCAACAATGCCAATTTTGATGGAGCAGATCTTCGCGGCGCTGGTTTTATCAGATCCGTTGCGACCGGTGCATCCTTTGAGGGCGCAAAGATGGACGGGGTCAATCTGGAGCGTGTCGACCTGTCCGGCGCGAACTTCAAGAACGCCCGCATCCGGCAAGGCAAGCTGGATCGGATCAAGGCTGACGGCGCGGATTTCTCCGGTGCGGATTTCACCGGTGTCCGGCTGGTGAGTGCGGATCTTTCAAACGCCAATCTGACGAATGTTAATTTCGACGGCGCCTTGCTGCGGCGGACACGTCTTGTCGGAGCTGACTTGACCGGCGCCGATAACCTGGATCCGAGCCGTATTCTGGGTGCTTGCGGTGATGAAAACACCAAGCTGCCGCGCGGTATCGAATTGATCGAGTGTTCGTATTGAGACTTTCTCAGCAGGATCCGGGCCGCCTAGACGCCAGTGCTCTGTCGGTTCGCTATGAGCCAATGTCGAGGATTTGGACCAGCGGTTGCGAATGACTGCCGGTCTGCGCGCAGATCAACGGGTTTATTGGCTGATTCACGTATTAGCGGCACGAAGGCAATGCCGGGTTCGGCTCACGCATCCCGGACTCGGAAATCAACTTCGTGCTGACGTAAGGTCAGCAAGACACGTAACCCGCTTCATGGTTCCTGCCGTTGCCGATCGCCCGGGAAGCCTTGGAGTATAGTCGCTCCCCTGGCCGGACCAGAGGCTCCGACTGTCACACCGAACAAACGGGTCAGGCGAATTGTGCAACAGCCGTATTCCCGGTCGAGATATCTTGGAGCGAACCTCGCGGTCCGATTTGCCTATGACGATCGTAGCAGCTTCAGCTCTTAAAAGATGTCGAATGCGAACCGGTAGCTGACGCCGACGCCAAGACTGAACTGGTCCTTGCTGCCGGCTTCCGCGATCGGGCTGTCAGCCGCGTCGCCGATCAACCGGTCGTAGGTTCCGCGGATGTGCAGGCGAACGTCATCATTCCAGTCGTAACTGCCGCGCGCTGCGAGACCGACGCTCTTGAAACCCGCACCCGGGTCATATTGCGTCAGGCGGCCGCCGCTATTGGCAGCTTCCGTCGCAGTGACACCGAAATAGGTGTCCATATATTCTCCGGATGCGAAGCTGGCACGTGGACCGAAGCTGACTTCCCATTTGTCACTGGGGTAGATGATGCCGTCGAGACCAAGCTGGCCAACCTGGCCGGTGTGACCGTTGATGCCCTGACGGAGTTCGGCAAAGGCGCGGAAATGTTCGGTCCGGAAACCGCCGCCAAGCCCGAGTTCCAGCGCCCAGTCTACGGTACTTGTTCCGGTGAGGTCCGTGCTGTCGCTTGCCTTTCGCTCCCCGATGAAATTGAAGGAGGGAAAGAAGAAGACCCCCGACTTGCGGCGTCCGTCGACCACCTGTCCAAGACCTGGAAGATAAAAGCGGCCCACCGATATGATCGGCATCGGATAGATCAGGTAGGAATCTGCTGATTCATACCGTGGCTGTGCGATGGCGCCGATCCCCAGATCGACGACGAACTGCTTGTTGGCGTCCTGGGCGGAGATCTCTCCACTCTGTGCCAGAGCGGTTCCGGACACGGCGCCCAGTGAAAGAGCGAGCGCAACGCGTGACAAAGTCTTGAACATTAAGGCCACATCCATATGGAATTCATTGCCGGCAAGATAGCACGAAGCAGGCTTACTCAAAGCCTAAGGAATCCCGGTTTTGTCGAAGTGTTGCATTTCCGCACCGGATTCTTCTGGCGGAGAAAATGCGACAAGCGGTTACAAACAATTCCGCGTTCTTGAAAGTGCTGTCTTGCAGGCGCGCGGACTCGGGGCTACATGAGAAACGAGAAAGAAACTGAACGGCAACGGACCAGATCATGACCGCATTATTCAACGTCATCCTCATTGCGCTGGAACTCTATACCTACGTGATCATTGCCAGTGCGATCTTCTCCTGGCTCTACGCTTTCAACATTGTGAACTCGAGCAATCAGATCATCAATTCCATCGGCAGGGTCCTGTACAATCTGACCGAGCCTGCATTGCGGCCCATACGCAGGTTCATGCCCGATCTTGGCGGTATCGACATTTCACCCATTGTTCTGCTTCTGGGCATCATCTTTTTGCGCCAGATCATCATCATCAACATATTGCCGATGTTTAGCGGTTTCTGATCTTGCAATCTGCGTGGGTCAATCAAAAGCCCGGATCAGTCGATCCGGGCTTTGTTTGTGTCCAGACCTTGCGGAACCGGTCAGTCTTCCAGCTTGCGCGCCTCGTCCGGTAACATGATGGGGATGCCGTTGCGGATCGGATAGGCGAGTTTGGCAGATCTTGAGATGAGCTCCCTTGCCTCGGCGTCATATTCCAGGGTCGCCTTTGTCACCGGACAGACAAGCAACTCAAGCAGTTTCCTGTCGACTGGGCGTTCGCTCGTTTCGGTCATCTGAGTGTCTTTCAATTCGGATATTTGGTGCGTGGCGCCCTATTGAAGCGTCGAGCCGCCATCATTTTGCGACCTTGCCAGATCCATCTCCGTGATCGCAATGAGCGTTTCGGCGCGCGTCTTCAGGTCGCGGGCTTCCAGCAACGCCTGTTTTTCCTGAGGGCCGTATGGACACATCATGCAGAGCGCATTGACGAGAACCTCGGTTTCGGCTTCCGAAACGCTTTGCCAGTCAGCCTCGAGATTGTTGGCGTCCAGATAATCCCGCAAGGTTCTAAGCAGCCCGGTCCGGTCGACATCCTCTTCACCGTCACCACATCTGAGATCGGCCGCGAACGGCGCGAAATCACACTCGACTTCCCTGAAGGCGCTGTAGGTGCGCAGTTCCTTGCCGAGAGCGAACCGCGTAACACCTTGCAGCGTCACAAGATAGCGACCGTCCCCGGTTTCCTGGAAACTCGTGAGGCGGCCGACGCAGCCGACATCTGCCAGCACGGGCACATCCGGTTCCTGGCCCGGTGCTTCATGCGCAGGCTGCACCATGCCGACCAGGCGATTGCCGGAAAGCGCAGCATCCATCATGTCGAGATAGCGTTGCTCGAAGATGTTCAACGGCAATTGTGTCCTGGGCAGTAGCAATGCGCCGGAAAGGGGAAACACGGGCAAGACCGGTGGCAAGTCCGCGATCGTTTCATAAATGGCGTTTCCTGCCTGCATTTCCGCGCCTTCTTATTGTGTTTGTTTCGGCACCGGGGACCGATTGCACCGGTATCCCCCGTAAATGTGTGTCATTTCCGGCAATCGTCAAGAAAACAGGACTGCAGACAGTTTGCGGCGACCGTAATTGCTTGCCGGGTCCTTGAAGCCCCAGGCTTCGAAAAACTGCAGCAGTTGCATACGGGCGCCGTCCTCGTTCCATTCGCGGTCGTTCCGGACGATTTCGATCAGTTGATCAACAGCACCTTCCTTGTCACCCTTGCCGTTCAGCCCAAGAGCCAGGTCGAAGCGAGCCTGGTGATCGAGCGGGTTGCTGGCAATACGATTGTGAAACTCGGCAAGGTCACCGAGGGACGCGGCCTGCTCGGCGAGATCCAGCGCAGCCACGGCGGCAGTGTAGGCTTCGTCCGAACGCTTGTCTTCCGGCACCAGTTCTAGCGCCTGTTTGGCCCGTTCCAGTTCGTCCGCGCCGAGATAACACTGGGCAAGACCGGCCAACGCTTTCACATTTTCCGGTTCCATCTGCATCACGGCACCGAACAGCTGTGCGGCCTGGGCGAAGTCGTTCGCCGCCAGAAGTTCCGTGGCCTGTTCCAGGTAGGCGTCAGCCTCGTTCGCCGGGGCCGGTCCACCGAGTTTTTCGATGAAGGCCTTCACCTGGCTTTCCTGTTGTGCACCCATGAAGCCGTCCACCGGCTGACCGTCCTTGAAGGCGACCACGGCGGGAATCGACTGGATGCCCATCTGGCCGGCGATCTCCGGGTGATCGTCAATATTCATCTTTGCCAGCCTGACCGTGCCACCTGCCGCCTTCACCGCAGCTTCTATGATCGGCGTGAGCTGTTTGCAGGGGCCGCACCAGGGTGCCCAGAAATCGACAAGTACCGGTTGCTGGCGCGAGGCTTCGAGAACGTCGGCCATGAATGTCTGGGTGGTAACATCGAAAATGAGGTCGCCGCCGGTCGGACCGCTGCCACCGGTCGGGCCACCATTGCCGCCGTCGCCACCGAATCCACCGCCCTGACCGCCATAGCCGCCGCCCATGCTGGCCCCGAATCCGCCGCCAACCTGGCCACCGACGCTGTAGTTGCCGTTACTCATCTGCCCGCCTCATGCTTTCCGGCCGGCGCTTGCCGCGCTCCGGCCAATCTGGAACCCTAAACTGGTTGAATTTGCTCCTAACATGGAGCTGTCGCGCCGGAAATACAAACTCCGGCGTCGCGAAGATTAATGTGCAGCATTCCTTGCCTGTTCACTGACCGCCAAAACCTGCGGATCATGTCCGCAAGCCTTTGCGAATTTCACCAGATCTTCCGCGCGGATCGTCGTGGTGGCATCGTTCTTCAGCGGATGATAGTTGAGAATGTCGTGCTGCATCATCGCGGCATCGAAAACCGGGGTGACCCGCAATGCCTCGCGGTCGTTCATCAGTGAAAACGGCGTGACCGATCCCGGTTCCACGCCGAGGACTTCCATTAAGAGATCCGCGTTGCCAAAGGAGACCCTGCCCTGGCCACCGATAATCTGATGAACCTTTTTCAGATCAATTTCCGCGTCATGCAGGACGACAATCAGAAACAGGCGGCTTTTCTTGTCCTTCACGAAAAGGTTCTTGGTGTGACCGCCCGGGATCCGGTCATGAAGACCCCCGGATTCTGCAACGGTGAAAACCGGTTCGTGATCTACGGTCGAAACCCCGATATCGAGTTCCTCGAGGAAGGTCATCAGTTCGTCGCGTGTCGCTGGCATGTTTTTTTCCGACAATTTGAGCTTTCCGGCTGTTTAACGCGATTACGGGTTGCGCCACAAGCTCAATCGCTGATGAAAAGCCGCATAAATCCGCGGATTTTACGATCCCGATTCACAGGACGTCCACAGAAAGGCAGCTCACATAATTTCTTCAATTTCCTTGTTGCAATCCGTCCCGGCTTAGTCCATATACTGCGCCACCGACGCCGAGGCGGCCACCGCCGGAGCGCTCGTGACACTATGCGGGTGTAGCTCAGGGGTAGAGCACAACCTTGCCAAGGTTGGGGTCGTGGGTTCGAATCCCATCGCCCGCTCCAGATTTTCAGAAAGGCTCAGGACAACACCTGGGCCTTTTTTCGTTTTCAGGAACTTGGTTCAATTCGCCGCTTGCTGCGGCCTGTTCGCGTTTCCATAGCTCATTACAAAGTGTTTGCGGAAGATGACGAACGCGCTCCCGTCCCGATGTGCGTAACCGGTTCGGTTCAAGGGTATTGCAGGCCACCGAGGTTTTCGAAACCGGGAGGCTGGATCGCTATCAACGACAGCAGTTCTCGCCCGCCTGAATTGGCGGGCAAGGGACCGTTGCGAACGAACAGAAGACGCAACAGTCGCCTTTGTTCGGCTTGAGGATGCTTCCGCAAGATTTGCATTCGTAGAACCACTGGCATGCGTCTGTCGGCATTGTCTCAGTTTCCCTGTGTCCGCATTCCGGGCATGTCAGCGTGCTTTGAAGCTCCATACTTTCTTTTTCCATGTGCTCACATCTGTGTAATGAGAAATTCGTTGATCTGAGTTTCGTAAAAAACGATCACCCACGCTGCTGCGGTCACTGCCGTGCTGCCTGTCAGCCACCATTTGAGCCGCGAGACCGCGCCTTGACGAAGCGACAACCACCAGGACAATGCGGCAAAAAGCGTTGCAACGGCCAACACGTAGTAACTGGCCGCCGCTATCTTTCCGAAGATTACCAGCCAGCTTCCGCCAAAGCCGAGCAACATCATTGTCATGGGCAACACGCAGCAGGTGGCAACACCAAGTGCTGTGAAAGAGCTCAAGTAGCTGAATTCAATGTGCTTTCTCAAGCCGATTCTCCCAGGTGGCAGGCCAAAATGCGTTGCAGGCTGCAGTCTGTGCCTTTATAAATCCTGTAGCAACTACAGGATCAAGCGAGGAGATTTCACATGATTGCGATTGGCGAGGCCTCGCGGCGGAGCGGCGTCGGCATTGAGACAATTCGCTACTACGAGCGCGAGGGCGTCGTCCCCAGACCGGTGCGGGCTGCCAACAACAGGCGGCTTTACTCGGAAGATGATGTCGGGCGACTTCGCTTCCTAAAGAGATGCCGCGACCTCGGATTTCCGCTTGCCGATGCAAAGGCATTGCTGGAACTGTCGCACCGCGATGACGATGAATGCCAGTCCGTAAAGACAATAGCCGAGCGTCACACCGCCAAAGTCAGGGAGAAAATAGAGGAACTTCAAAGGCTCGAGGCGGCGTTGGCTGAACTTACCAGGAACTGCTCGGACGGGAATGTTTCATGCCCGATGCTGAACAGGCTCAGTCGCTAAACGATTGGGGTGCATCCCTACGCGCCCAATTCGCCGAATAGCAGTTTCTGGCCATAAACCGCCCCCGCAAAACCGGCAATGCCGCCTGCGGATGGCGTATTGCGCACGAATAAACAGATTTTGTGATTTTGATCATGTGACAGGTTGCAAGCGTAACTTTACAACTTGTCTACACGCAAATTTCAGTGCCTATCCGGATACCTCAGGGTCATACATGTTCAGATCATCGCTCGCCTGCTTCTTAACCCTTTTCTCCCTGCCGGCACTTGCAGATGTCTGGACGTTCGAAACGCCCTCGGAAAACATTCAATGCACCGTGGGTGAGGGCTTCGACGAAAACGAGCAGGCCCAGTCGGACATTACCTGTACGATCATTGACCGATCCGGACCGCCGGCCCTGCCGCGACCCAATGATTGCGCATCAGGTTGGGGGCATGTCTTCTCCATGCGTAACAGGGGACCTGTCCAAATGGAATGTGGTGCTCCGAGCCAGGATCGCGGCGGGTCAAGCAGGGCGGAGTACGGGGTCACGGGAGAGTTTGTCGGAATAACCTGTCACTCTTCCCGTCAGGGCCTGACCTGCACGAACCGCGACGGCAACGGTTTCTCGCTCGCAAAACGCCGGCAGGCGGTCTTTGGACCGAATGTGGGGCAGTCTGCGGGGCCAGGCTCACCCAAAACCATTTCGCGGGCGGCGGCCTACCTGCGGGATGAACAGATCGGCGTCGCCTGCGACGGACGTGGTGGTACCTTTGAACCGGGCGGGCTCATCGAACGCGATCTGACTGGAGACGGCAAGGACGATTTGCTCATCGATCATCGGGGGATCAGCTGCAACGGTTCGCCACGATCCAGTCTCGAGTGCGGCATGCAGGTCTGCTCGATGAGGATCTATGTGCGCGAAGGTCAGTTGCTGCAGCTCAAGGAAGACTTTCTCGGCATGCAGCCTTCTATCGGCAATGAGCAGGTTCCGGTCATTCGTGTTCTGGGTCATGGTGGCGGGCAAGCCGCGATCCGATGGACGGGATACGGGTTCGAGCGGCTGCAGCAACCGACTTCGGCAAGCAACGCGCGTCCCGCATACGATCCGAATGCCCGCTGGGGATCATATACCGGGCAGGGCATCCGGGAAGCATCGGTCACCAGCGGACCACAAAACCAGCTTCTCCTTGCCTGCGACCTGGGTGCATCTCCCTTTGGCGCCGGAAGCTCTCTTTCGATCGAGATCGGAGGCGACAAGGCGCCGGCCGGTTCGACAGGGACGATGGCTTTCGATGGCGGGCAGCCGATACCGGTCCATTTCAATGCCGACAACTCGGTCCAGGTCGAAAACTCCAATGCAAGCATCGGTCAGTTCAATTTCATCGTCAGCAGTCTGAAGCGGCACAGCACCGTGCTGGTGAGCCTGCCGAACGGAAAACAGGCCCGCTTTTCGCTCCGGGGATCGAGCAGGGCGATCGGCAATTGTCCAGCGACGCCAACAGCGCGCGACTTGACGGCAGCCACTGCCGCAGCAGCGCGACCGGCTGCATCTTCAAAACAGGGAAGCGGCGGTTCCGACAACAAATTTGCTGACTACCCTCCCACGGCGATCCTGAATTCCGCAGCGAAGTTTCCGCAATTCAACGGACGCGACAATGCATTCAGGGATTATCGGACGAGACTGCGCGACGGCGTGAACGCGGGAGTGAACTTTGCAGGGCACTATTCCTTTGTAACGATCGGCTGCGGCACCAGCTGCCGGTTCGCTTTCGTGGTCGATCTCAGATCTGGCGAAGTGTTTGACTTTCCTTACGGCGGCGAAGAGCAGTATCAGATGGACCTGCTGTTCTTTCGCGACAGCCGCCTTGTCAAGGTCCGCTGGAAAGGCAGCTGGGACGGCAACACCTGCAGCGAACGGGATCTGGCCGTTGAAGGCATGCGCTGGCGCGTTCTCGCAGAGCGGACAGTTCCGGCTGCGGACGATTTTTGTTTCTATGACCCGGAGGAAGTCGAAAATCGTGGCCAGTTCAATGATCGTGACGTGAGCGGCCCAAGTTCCGACACCGGGTCTGCGACCCATTCTGCGCCAGTACTTCAGATCGAAAATGTCGCAAAGGACGCCAGTCCGGCGCCAGGCACAGGTCAGGGGTCTGCCCCTCAGACCATCGCCGAATCGGAAGGTTATGAGGAGGACCTGCGCAATCAAAACCAGTCTCATGAAAGATACCTGAAGATCCTCGGGTTCGATCCCGGGCCGGTCGATGGTGTCACTGACGCTTCGACAACAGCCGCGATCATTGCCTTTCAGCAGACGAACGGACTGGAGGTTCTCGGGCGGCTGTTACCGGAGCACATCGGACTGCTGGAGAGGCAAACAGAGGCGACGCTTATGGCGATGGCCGCACCGCCGAGCGATTCCGCCAAGGTTATCAGCAGGCTCCAGCAACCCTCAACCCAGGCAACGGCCTTGCCGAGTGCACTGGTGCCGGAGACAACGGGCACGCAAGCCAAGAAAACGAACTCTTCTCCCGGGCACTTTACTCGCACGGAAAAGAATGGATTTGTCTACTACAAGTTGGGAGCCTGTAAACATGAAAAAGGGTTGGCAATCACCCGTTACAGTTTCCTGGACAGTCCAGCAAAAGCGGAGCTTACGGATCTGTGTTTCGATCGAAAAGGGGGAGAAGTTCAGGCAGCTGAGCCGGTTTCCAATCTGACATTTGTAGAGAATCTCTCAAACATCGAATCTTTCGAAGTCATCAAACCGAACACACAATCCTTTCAGCGAACGAAGGTGTCGGCGCAACTCTACCGTCCCCATCTTGCGGATGATGAGTGGGCAGTTGAATCGGGAAGCTTCAGTTATCACTCGGCTGACTACAATTCTGCGATACGTCAAAGTGCTCAGCAGCATTCGGCCACCGGCTTTGTCTACAAGGACACCACACCGCTTAGCGGTGTTCAATTGGGGAACTATCAGATCACAATACATGTGACTGACATGTGGAGCCATCTGAACAGGGCAAGCGGTCTCAAGCGGAGCGGTGAAACACCAGTCGTCGTCTTGAGCGACGAAGCGGAAATTATCGGTCCAGTCAACGATGTTGTGGTTAAGGCTGACACCGAGGCGGACGGAACTGGCGATATGAACCTTCGTCTGGAAATAGCCGAAGATGGTCAGATAGAAGGTTCCGGGACATTTTATATGACAAATTCCCGTGCTGCGGGGCTCAATCCGACAGACTGGAAAATCGTGGACTGGAAGATCTCCAATATTGTCGGCTATTTCGTCGGCACGAGAGGCCAGGAATTTCGCGGCCTTGGCTTCATCACCGGCCAAACCGTGGACCAGGATGGATTCGTTCATAAATCATTCGGCTCAATTCTGATCCAAGGTTACGGGCCTCTCTACACAACTTCCACGGGAAGTGATCCAAAACAGAGCAATCAAAGCTCAAACAGTGGAACAAGTTCGGATCTCGAAATCGAAGAACAGCTGAAAGCGCTCGGCTTTGACCCCGGTCCGGTCGACGGTGTCGTGACCGAGGGAACGGTGACTGCCATCCATGCATTCCAGAAACAATTCGGCCTGCCGCAAAGCGATGCGTTACCACCGGAGCAGCTGATCGTTCTTGATGCGATGGTCAAAGCCCGCGGCAATTGAGGGTAAAAAAGCAGCTCTGCCAGTTTGTGCGATTTTTGAAAATGTGTCGGCTGGACAGATCTGAACCGATAGCGGTTGGGGTCTGATGAGTATTCTTTTGAGGCACCCGACAAACCACGAATATTACGAACCGGCTTTCCGGCAAGCGCAACCTCGGTTGAGAGAGCCGTTAATCGCACCCGGTCCAATTCGCAGGTTCGAGCGGAAACACCCGGCTCACAACGCGTTTGTGCAAAATTAGTTTGTTGGTGCCCGGCGTTCTTGAGACGAGATTGTTTCCCCGGCATCGACTGGGGCTGGCATCGATCTCAAATTCCTTGCAGGTAATTTGAAAGTCCACGCAGCGTGTTGGGCCCGAACAAGCCATCGATAGCTCCATTGTAGTGACCTGCATCTGCAAGAATGCGCTGGACCTGCTTGCGAAAGCCGTCGTCGAAACGTTGTGCGCGTTCCTCGACAACAGCAATGCGCAGGTCCTTGTCGCCGCGCTTTAGAAGCGTCATGGCTTCTTCCGGGCTGAGTGAACTGATGTCCCGCTCGGCAGTGTCTGACGGAGAAATCTGACCTTCGCTCAGTTCCTTGACTGATGCGTATCTGTTTCCGCCGAGATAAGCATGTACCCGCCTCATAAGGTCTTGATCGGATAACTGAAGCCGATTTCTTACGAAAGAGGCGGTGCCGTCCGCATAGATCGCGAATTGTGCGATGAGTTTTGCCGTATCGACCTGAAAGACGAATGTTTGTGCAGGACGCGCGCCAACGGCGAGAAAACGCCCATCGGGGCTCATGTCCAGGGAGCTGACTTCTGCATTGGGCAAGCGGAGTGTCCGGATTTTCCGCCGGTCTTCAATGTCCCAAATCTCGATCATTTGTCCCGATTCGGTGACGACAGCAGCCGTGCGGTCGTTCGCGGACAGGGCAAACCGGCCAATGTAACCCTCGAAGTCGCCGAAGCTTGCCAACAACCTTCCGTCCGTCGCTCGCCAGATTGCCAGCCTTGTACGCCAGCCCAGACCTTCCCCATTTTTGGCGCTGAGCAGTCCGATTATCCGGTCTCCGGCATTGGTGAACTCAATTGCCGTGGGGATATTGTCTTCCTGGTCCTGCGTCCAAAGCCGGGTCCCATCCTCCGGGTTGAAAAGAAGCAGATCGGCTCGGTCGAGTTTTCGAGATCCAAAATGGAGATCGATCGCGGCAACCTTGTCACCCTGTTTCGACACGGCAAACCTGTCCGCGCCAAGCGATCGGACAAACTCTCCAGTATCGCCGTCCCACAATTTCAGGGCGTCCCGGTTGTAGCCACTCAATACCAGGTTGGAACCGGCGATGAATTCGAGATTATCGGCGCCGTAGGGTTGAGCAGCATCCTTGTCCGGCAGAGGCGCAAGCCTCTTGTCGATGTCAAAACCTTCGGTTTCGAAAATCGCTATGTTGTCGCCTTTGCCGGCGACCGCAAGCCAGGGTTTGGTGGGATGCCAGTTCATCGCTCCCGCGCTTTCGAATGTGTTTTGTTCCCCGTTGTCGACAAAGGCCGGTTCTCCGGATGCCCAGTTCCAGACACCGAATGCCCGGTATGCCTGCAACTGGAATTTGTCTTCGCCATCTGCCGGGGCTGGAACTCTTTTCTGGTAGGCGCTGTCGAGCCCCATTGCGAGCCTGCGCCCATCCGGACTGAATGCGACCGTCGAGACATTTGACGCCAGGCTTGGAATATCAGCGATCACGCGACCGGACGGCAGTTCCAGCAATCTCAATCCGTATGGATAGGATATGGCGACTTTACGCAGGTCGCCGGAAAAACCAGGATTGCCTGTTTCAGCACCTTCCAGAAGCAATGTGTCAGACACCGACCCGTCTTCAATCCGCAGGAAGCGAATGTTCCTGTCACCAGACAAAACCGCAACTTGCTTGTCATCCTGCGAGATGCCCAGAACGCGATCTTCCCTGTCTTTCAGATTTCCAAAGCGGCGTAGCAAGCGCCCATCGGAAACGTTCCATTCTCCAACAAGGCTGTTTTGTTCCGCCAAGGTGGAGAATTCGGTTTGTGCAAAGATTGTCTTGCCGTCACCGGAAAAATGCGGCGCTACCAGGTTCCGCGTGCCAACTTCCGTGACATCGATTTCGGAAACCGGACGGCCATTGCCTGCATCCACGACAGACCAGGCGTTTGGTTCGTTCCCGATTGCCATCAGCCTGGTTCCGTCAGGGCTGAACCTGACTATGTCGGTTCGTTTCCCGCCGGTTTTGCCCGTAAAAATACGCTTGCCATCGGAAACGCGCCATACCCCATAATCTGCACTTGTGTAGCCTGCCGCCGCAGCGATTTTATTTCCGTCGGGGCTGAAGGTGACGGAGGCGACCCGTCCCAAAAGGTCATCGACATTCGACAGTTCACGCACGAGGGACAGATCATCTGATCTGAGCAATTCAATTCGTGAAACCCATGGCAGGTCGCCCAGCGTGAGTTCCGAGATGCCGATAGCCAAAAACTCGGAGTTTTCGCTGAAAGAAAGTGAGCCGGGATCTCCGGAAATCACCTTTTGGCTCAATACGGTCATTGTTTCGGTGTCGTAGACCACCAGCATCTTCTTCTGATGCCCATGAGGGTTGGTGATCACGAGGCGGCTGCCGTCCTTGCTGAGTACATGGAATCCGCCAACCGCCAGCGAAGACGGTCCTGCAGCCAGGTCAATGGAAACACCATCCGGCAGATCAATTTCGGTTCCGCCCACGGCGAAACGCTCCCGTTCATCTGCAAGTTCGCCGCCGTTTGGGGAAGAATCCTGTTCCAGCGGCCCGATCGTTTCATTGCGGAGTTCCGGTGGCACGGCGGCAATCAGGTCTTGCAGAAGCTTTTCGGCTGTGCGAGCCGCCTCGGTGCCGGGGTGTTTCACGATGATTGCCGCGACCGCTGCGCGCCGTTCTTCGCCGCGAAGCGACAATGCCTCATTCAGCTGAAGGCTTGCTTCGATGCCTCTCGGAACACAGTATTTTCCCAGGCAAGTGGAACCCAATACCTGATCGTAATAAGCGGGTTGCTGGACATGTCCGCCTTCAAGACGCGCAAGCTCGGACGTTTTGATCTGCGCTTCGTTGATAGCGTCCTCAAGATACAATCCGTCGCGCAGCAGGGGGAGAAAAGATCGTGCGAAGACCGAAAGACGTTGTCCCTCCGGGTCGCCAGTTAACCTGTCCAGAGCTTCCTGCTGCACACCGGCAGAGAAAACAACGAACATGCCGTCATTTGCGACCATCTGGGTCATGCCCCTTGCCATGGCCTGGGAACGCCGTCCCTTTGGAGGTTTGAATGGATTGTTGCGGCAGGCGTCTATGATCGCGACGATCCTCACCTCCGCAGCCCGGAGTTCATCCAGCAACCCGTCTTCACCATTCATGAGAGGAATGGTTCTCGTTTTCAGGAACTTGTCGGTTGCTTGCGCAGGGGCATCCGTCGGTACCAGAAAATTGGTGCTGCCGTCCGACCATCCGTGCCCGGAATAGACAAGAACCACCTCGTCGCCAGGCAGAAGGCCCTCGACAAATGTCTCGAAGACTTCAAGGGTCTTTTCTTGCGTTTCGTTTCTTACGTGAGTGATCTTGTAATCATGGCCTGCGAGAAAGCTGGCGTATTCATCGGTCTCCGTTTGGGGGGTCTGCAGATCATCCACTTCGACATAATCGGAATTGGACAAGATAAACGCGTGCTTGGTGATTTCGGCTTTCGCAGGCAAGGCTGCGAATGACAACAATGAAAAAAGCAAAAAAAAGCGCCGCATGTCCGAGCAACCTGTTGTCCCATTTCAATCGCCGTACTTTGGCAGAAATTGAAGGGACAGACCAGCGGATGAACCGGTGCGGTGTCTGTCCGCTGATTGCACCTGTCGTTCGCTTTGCATTTTGTTGACGATATGGGGGCGAAACCGGGCTGCATGTGAAGCAATTCCAGTTCCGTCAGTCATCTCCACTGAGCCAGAAAAGCCGGCATCTGCGAGACTTGCCCGCCCCATAAACACGTTTCGTCTAAAATTAGAGGCAAACCTGAAGCCTCGTCTGAACGAAGCGTCAGGGTGAATGCGTTAGTCTTTGCATACATTGCATGGAAGCACGACGAGAGACTGGCGGACTTCCTGTGATGGTGCCTTGCTATAGTACCCACTTGTGCGGCGGAGCCCCCAGCTCCGCTGCAATTCATTTGGGGATTGCTTCAATGGCCTTCACTCGACCTTGAGAAAACGTCCGTTTTCAGCATCGGAGTGTTCAGCCGCGTCAAGTGCGGCCTGCAGGCGAGCGCCATGAACGAAGTCGGGCTCCGGTGGTTCCCTGTCGCGAATGGCATCGACAAAGCGCTCGTACACAGTCGGCACCGGTTTTGCGACGACATCTTCCCAGCGGCCCTCGGTCAGGTTTTCATCCCTGCAGATACGCAAGCTTTCCTTGCGTTTTTCAAACAGAACTTCCAGTCCGCCCCTGTCTCCATAAAGACGCAGGCGCAGGTCGTTGAGATGACCTGAGGCAAATCGGGTTGCACTGATGGTGCCGAGTGCACCATTCGCCAGTTCCGCCTGAAGAGTGAAGCTGTCATTGGCATCTAGAGGATACTCGCCAATCCTGTTGCCCTTGGCCTTGTCGAAAGTCTTCAGGCGGCAGGACAGTTCGGAGACAGGGCTTCCGGCTGCAAAGGTGGCAAAGTCGAGAATGTGGATGCCGACATCACCAAGTACGCCCTTGGAGCCGTGTTCCGTCGAAAGGCGCCAGAGCCACTGGCTTTCGGTGCGCCAGTCACCCCAGGCAGGTTGAGCGAGCCAGCTTTGAAGATAGGAAGCCTCGAAGTGCCGCAGAGCGCCTATGGCACCGTCTGCCACCAGTCCCGCCGCCGCTTGAAGAACGGCAACGTCCCGGTAGCTCAGATTGACCATGCCGACGAGATTGTTCTTTCTCGCAAGGGCAGCCATTTCATGAGCGTCGGCCGCATTGGTTGCAAGCGGTTTTTCACACAGGACATGCTTGCCGGCGTTCAGCAGCATAAGTGTTGTCGGGTGATGCGCAGCGTCCGGCGTCACGTTTGAAACAGCATCGAATTCACCCCAGCCAATCGCCTCTTCCAGATCCTGAAACTGTCGGGGAATGCCGAAACTTTCGCAAAACTCCGACAGTGGGTCGGGGCGCCGGTCGACGCCGGCGACAATTTCGACACCGGGACACTTCTGATAGGCGGTGGCATGGCTTTGGGCCATGTTTCCGGTGCCAAGGATTAGGATGCGGATCGGTTTTTCAGGGGAGGCCATTGGCAACTCCGTCGTCAATTGGATGTAGAGACCCGGAGAACATGGCTTCTGCTCCGGTGTGGCAGGTGATCAGCGAAACCCTTCTTCACCGTCGGAATGAAGTTTAGGGCCGCGTTCCTCGATCTTTTCGGGTGCTGTGTCGACCGGGACATTCGGGGCCGCATTCGGTTCGGCAATCCGGACCATCGGATTGAAGGCCCATTTGACGCCGTTTTTCAGCACTTTTTGCACCGTCGCGTCATGATAGGTCGGATAGGTCTCATGCCCGGGACGAAAATAGAAAATGTTGCCAGCGCCACGCTTGTAGGTCAGGCCGGACCGAAAGACCTCACCACCCTGGAACCAACTGATGAAGACGGTTTCGAGAGGTTCCGGCACCCCGAACGGTTCGCCGTACATTTCCTCCATCTCGAGTTCGAAACTGTCCGGCAAGCCTTGCGTGATCGGATGATTTCGACTGGTGACCCAAAGTCGCTCGCGTTCACCGGCCTCGCGCCAGGTAAGATTGCACGGGCTGCCCATCAGGCGCTTGAAGGGTTTTGCGAAATGGGCCGAATGAAGGAACATCAAACCCATGCCCGACCAGACAGCGTCGCAAACGCGGTCGACGACGAGATCGGAGACATCGCCGTGGGCGGCGTGGCCCCACCAGACAAGAACGTCCGTTCGGGCAAGGCGTTCTTCGGTCAGTCCGTGCTCGGGTTCCTGGAGGGTCGCTGTTGTCGCCTCGATATCAGGATCCTCGTTGAGCGTGTCGGCGATACATTGATGCATGCCGTCCGGATAGGTCCGGGCAACAATCGCATTGTGCTGTTCATGGACGTTTTCGCCCCAGACGACGGTTCTGATCGGCATCGCCGTTTCTCCCGGTTCCATCAATGTTTCAGGAAGGACGCCTTACTTATTCAAAGCGCTTTGGATAGCGCTATCATTCCATTTTTTGAGTGTCAATCTGTCTGTATCAATCCTCCGGGAAATGTTTGGCGATGCGTGACTGTGCGTCGCATGGCATGCGCTGCAGGTTTAGAATATACAAACCATAACATATGGTATGTTTGGAGATTGATATGAATACATTTCTCGCCCTGGCTGCCGGCTTGTCCGCGCTTACCTGCCTGATCCACACGTTCCTCGGAGGTCGGGAAATTGCCGTTCCCTTGCTCAACGCGGTTGATCTCGCACCGGTGCCTAAATATGTCAGCTACTACTGCTGGCATCTCGTGACCATAGCGCTTGCCGCAATCTCGCTGATGTTCGCGATCGCGGCGATCTATCCTGAAAGTTGGGAACTCGGATGGATGGCGACATTCCTGGCGGCATCATTCTGTATTCTCGGGTTGGTGCTTCCCCCAATGAAGAAACAGTCCTACAAAGCGATGCCGCAAGGCTGGCTGTTCCTGCCGATTGCGGTTTTTGGTGCGGCCGGTGGAGCCTGATGAGTTCAAGGAAACGCTTTGCAAAAAAGGACTGGCTGGACCTTGCTCTCTCGTGTCTTGCGCAAGAAGGCGGATCCGGGCTTACGGTCGAAGCCCTTTGCAACGCCGCCGCACGGACAAGGGGCTCGTTCTACCACCATTTTGCCGATCACGATGTTTTCCTCAAAGAGCTGTTTTCGGAGTGGAAACAGCGAAACACCCTTGATGTGGCGGATGCGATCATGCAGCAACCGCACGACAAACGCGCAAAGACCTTGTCGGATGTTGCCAACATGCTGGACCAGGACCTTGAAAGAGCGGTTCGACAATTTTCCCAGTCAAATTCCATTGCGAGGCGAATTGTCCAGGATGTCGACCGGATCAGAACCGAGTTTGTCGTGGGCCTTTACCGGGATGCGGGTCTGGAAGACAGCCTTGCAAGAGAAATTGCCCAACTCGAATATGCAGCTTATGTCGGCTCACAGATTGTCTGGCCCGACATGAATGCGCAGGACCGGATCCGTCTTGATCAACGCTTCGCCTCGATGGTAGCCAAAGCCTTCCGGCGGGGTGCAAGCTGAGCTTCGGCGGACCGGCAACTGGGTACGATTTGTTCCGAAACAACGATCGAGTGAACACTGCGCTCACGCGAATGTGATCGCTAACCAATCTTCAACGGCTTTCTGTTAGTCAGTGACTGATCCGGACCACATGAAACGGCATCCGTCATGCACGCACTTCGCCAACCTATTACCGCAGTTGTCATTGTCTTCTGGTTTTTCTTCTGGCTGCTGAACGGTCTCGACAAGTTCTTCGCGCGCCAGAATGTCGGTTTCGTTCACTGGTGGGGGAATCACCGCGTTGAAAAATTCACCATGTATTTCGACAGGCTTGCGCTGGACCCGGCACTTGTCGAGGCAACGCTGATCTTTGCCGGACTTGTTGAATTCGGAGCGGCCGGCTTTTTTGTCTGGGCGGCAATCAAGCTCCTGCGGGGTGAGCCCGGCGTTGCCTATCGCACGGATCTGGCAATCACCGTTTCGATTGCCGTTTTTCTCGGTTTCACGATTTTCGACGTCATCGTGGGGGATCGGGCCGAACTGCTCGAGCACTCGACTTATATCGGGGTGCTCCTGGTGTCGTTTCTGGCGGTGTCGGCAGAAAGTTTCTTCCGGCACCTGAAAGATCTCGACAGCCAGAGCACCCTCAACAGGCACTATCCTCCCAAAGCCTAGTAACCTGCTGTCAGGGCGCCCTGACGCCTGGGGTCCGAATAACCGGCAAGCACACCGCCGACATTCATGATCGACTGCGTCGACCCCATGGCGTTCTTGACGACGACCTTGTGTCCGCGGTCTTCCAGAAGCTTGACTGTATCCGGTGAAACGCCCTCTTCGATCCGAATTTCGTCTGGAAGCCACTGATTGTGGATCCTCGGCGCGACCGTCGCTTCGGCGATGTTCATCTTGTGGTCGACAATGTTCAGGACGATCTGCAACGTCGTTGTGATGATCCGGCTGCCGCCCGGTGAACCGGTTGCCAACAGAAACTTGCCGTCCTTGAACACCAGGGTCGGGCTCATGGATGACAAGGGTCGCTTGCCGGCCTCGACCGCGTTGGCCGTACCGCCAATCAGGCCATAGGCGTTGGGAACGCCGGGCTTGGCGGAAAAGTCGTCGAGTTCATTGTTCAACAGGACACCGGTTCCGTCAGCTGTCAGGCCCGAACCATAAGAAAAGTTCAACGTGTAAGTGTTTGAAACTGCGTTCCCGTCCTTGTCGACGACCGAATAGTGCGTGGTTTCATTACTTTCATAGGGAAGCGGGTCCGCGGGTTTCACGTCTTCCGACGGTCTTGCAACATTCATTTGAATGGTTTTCGTCAATTCCGCGGCGTAGTCCGGCGAGGTCAATCCCTTGATAGGAACGCTGACATAGTCCGGATCCCCCAGATATTCCGACCTGTCCGCGTAGGCCAGGCGCATGGCCTCGGACATGGCATGGATCGAGTCGGCCGAATTCGGACCGAATTCATTCATCGGAAAATTTTCCAGAATGTTCAGGATCTGCACAATGTGCACACCGCCGGACGACGGCGGTGGCATCGAAGCGATGTCATAGCCCCTGTAGTTTCCCGTCACAGGCTCGCGCCAGACCGGTTCATAATTCGCGAGATCTTCGACGGTCATGCTGCCACCGGCGTCCTGAACCTTCTTGGCAATCTTTTCGGCGACGTCACCCTTGTAAAAACCCTCTGCTCCCTGCTCGGAAATCAGCTGCAGCGTGCGGGCGAGATCCGCTTGCACAAGTGTTTCGCCCGGCAAATAGGGAATGGGGCCTGCCTTGAAGAAAATCTCCGCGGTAGCCGGATCCTTCGTCAGACGTTCTGCCCTGGCGCCAAGAGCGGAAGATAGACCCGGAGTTACCGTGATGCCGGAACCGGCAAGTTCGATCGCCGGCGCGACCAATTCTGCCCAGGTTACGTTGCCGCTGCCGTATCTGGCAAAAGCGTCCGCAAATCCAGCGACGGTTCCGGGAACACCAATCGCCAGGCCGGAAAACCTTGACTTCTGCTTGTCGGGTTCGCCATCCGGTCCGAGGAACATGTCCCTGGAGGCGCCGGAGGGTGCCTTTTCGCGATAGTCGAGTGCCTGGGTTTCACCGCTTTCGGCCATGTGGATCATCATGAAACCACCGCCGCCAAGATTGCCGGCGCGCGGAAGCGTGACGGCGAGCGCGAAGCCGGTCGCGATGGCGGCATCCACGGCATTCCCACCCTGTTTGAGGATCTCGAGCCCGACAGAAGTGGCAACGGCTTCCTGGCTTGCAACCATGCCGTTCTGTGCCGTGACCGGATGAAACAGGTCCGTCAGGGCGTAGATGGGAGCATCCTGTGCGGTGACAGAAACCGGTGGCATGGCAAGCATGGCCGCTGCGACAGCGCAAACGACGGTTTTCAGACGACGTCCCATATCAATCTCCCTTGTTCGGAATTTCCGAAGTCTGTCTGACGGGCGCTAGAGAGGCAACAAAAAAGCGCGCGCAGGTTGTCGGTATTTTGCAAGTTTTGACTCACCGCAAGGTGAGTGCAACAGGAAACCGACACACTGCAATTCACGTCTTCATCAGAAGCGCAGGAGGGAGAATTCATGGTTCGGCAACAGGAAGCACCACAATCTTTTCTGGCCAAGGGTCATCGCGTTGGATTGCAGGGCATGATGGTGGCGGTTTTGTGCCTTTCCGGCGCTCTTAGCCCTGCGTTGGCCGCCGACGCGGCAGCCGGTAAGGCTCTCGCGCTTCAATGGTGTTCTGCGTGCCATCTTGTTGCCGAGGACCAGCCAATGGCGACAAGCGTTTCCCTTCCGAGTTTCTATGACATGGCGAAAGACCCGGACTGGACAGAGGCGACACTGGCGACATTCCTTGCCGACCCTCATCCCAAGATGCCGAACATGAGCCTGGGCAACAGGGAAATCGCGAACCTGGCGAAATACATCAGTTCGCTCGCGCCTGAGTGAACAATCCGGCCTATAGTTCGAATTCCGCACGCATCGCCGCGTGATAGGATCCAGCATATCCGTCATCACCCGCATCAAGGACCTCGTCGGGCAGTCCGCAGTTGAAGACCCGAACGTCAGCTGTCCTGTCCGTCATTGCCCGGCTTGCAAGTATATGGTCGAGCGCCTGACCCCTGCCCTTGTGGATGACTGTTTGACGCCGGTCGAGCGGCAACGAGGCGTCGAGTTGAAACAGTCGGCGGTTTTCGAATTCAGGTGACGCCGTGTCGTCCGGGTCGGCGCGCAGCAACCGCAACGTGCCTGTGTCGCCTGTCGCATTGAAATCGCCCGTCAAGACAACCCGGGCCTCTTCGTCTTCATCAAACAGCTTCTCGACCGAAAGGCGAAGCTCGAGGGCCTGAGCGGTCTGTTTCAGGACCGACAGCTGATAGCCTTCCGCCCAGGCTGAAGCACTTTTCCAGGAACGGTCCGGGTTCTTGCCGCCGCGGATCATCGCCGCGATCGGCGCGCGCAGATGAACCACGAAGAGGTGCAGGGGTTTTGCCGAACCGAAATCGACGACAGATTTCAGGATGGGACGTTCGAATGTGATGGCTTCGGGAGTTTCGTATGCCGGATCGGCTGTTGTTGGTTGCCAGAGCGGCGCGTTTGCGTGCTGTTGAAACAGGCTCTCATGCTCCGATATCGGATATCGCGACAACAAGACAAGATTGTGCTTGTCGCCGGGGCCCTTGCCGGGAGCGCGTTCGCTGGCAACTCGATGATAGGTCTCATAGGGAGTTCCCGCCAGCAGGCGTTCAAGCGCCGGAAACTGGCGATGGGAGGAACCCTTGATCTTTTGTGCGTTTACTTCCTGAAGGCAGAGAATGTCCGCTTCGAGTTCCATGATCCTTGGACGCAACGCGTCCAGCCGCGGCTTCAGCGCGGTGGCGTCATACCGGTCGAACCCGAATGATTCCATGTTGAATGTGGCAAGTTTCATGAATGATGCCCCCGGGAAATTCCTGTTCAGACGATAGCGGCAAGGCACGCCTGGTGGTAGACAGCGCAAGAATGACAGGAGAACTAGAGGCCGGGATGACGGAAAAAACATGCCCCTGCGGTGATGGCAAGTCCTTTGATGCCTGCTGCGGACCTTATCTCTCCCGGGCTTCGGTCCCTGTAACCGCCGAAGCCTTGATGAGGTCCCGTTACACAGCTTTTGTGCGTCAGGACATATCGTATCTGAGAACCACCCTTTGGCCGAAAAATCTGCGTGGTTTTGATGAGGTTGCCACTGCGAAATGGGCTGCTGAAAATCACTGGACCGGATTGACCGTTCTTGACGTGCAAAAGGGTGGGGCGGCAGATCGTGAAGGAACAGTGTTGTTCGAAGCAAGGTATCTGTCAGGTGGCAAACTGAATACGCACCGGGAATGTAGCCGCTTTCGGAAGAAAGCCGGCAACTGGTACTATGTCGAAGCGCTGGCTCACTAGGCGGTGGACTCATTAACGCGTAGCCAAAGCGGATGGCAGCAAGCTTGACGAAAGCAAGGAAGTTGTCTGCGTGTTTCTCAAATTGCTTAGAAATGTGCCAACAGTGCTTCATCCGGTTGAAGAACCGATCACCGTGATTTCGATGACGGTAGAGATACGGACCGAAGCAGATCGGATCGCGCCGGTTCCGACGGGGTGGGATGTTCGCCCAGCCTCCACGTGAACGTCCAAAGCCTTCGCTGGCACTATTCTGGACGCATCTTGCGTGCTGATGGGTGCGAATTACCGTGCTGTCGATCATCTGCACCTCGGCGTCTTCCCGATGCGATATGGCAGTCTGGATACGACCCCAAACGCCTGCGCAACGCCAACGCACGAAGCGATTGTAGCAGGTGGTGTAGGGACCGTATCGCTCCGTCAGATCACACCACGGTGCTACCGATCTCAAAATCCAGAAAATGCCGTTCAGGACACGCCTGTCATCCACACGCGGGACGCCTCCCGATTCGCACGGAAGGATTGGTGCGATCGACCGCCATTCGGCGACCGAGAAGGCATGTCTCATGCTCAAGGCTCCTATTCGGAGCATGAATCACACCCGCATGCCAGACTTCAATGTCTGCTTTGTACCAAGACACTGCAGCCTGGTCCGTTAGGTCGACCAACCGCTTCGAACTCGAACAGGACCATTCACCTAAATGGCTTCAACAGGCAGCTTTAATGTGACATGTTCATGTTCTAGGTGCTATCTGTATGGCGGTACGACGCACGTTACTTGCGCAAGCAAAGCTCGATCGATATGCGTTGTAAGAAAACAAATGTGGTCCTGAATTTTCGGATCGTGTTGTAGCAAACGTTTTTTTGGGGGGCGGCTATGAGGCTTGGTTCAACAGCCATCATTTTCGCTATATTCGCTTTTCTGTTATCTTATTCTTCACAGGCGCAGGAGTTCGCCGTCAAGGACAAGATTACGGGCTTCAACTCGGCCGCAAGCAATTCCCTGAACAATCAGACGGCCGGTGCCGGCGGCCGGCAGATCCTCTTGACGCAGCATACCTTTGCGCGGCAAACACAAGTCACGCGCTTTGTGCAGCTGTCAAATTCAACGCTCACGGGTGCCAACGGATTTTCCTATTCCGTAAGAGCTCTTGCCTCCCCTTATGCGGAGCTCTTCACCGGAACCGCAACGCGCACAAACAGAACCGTCTACAGCAATGTCACGTTGGCCGGAAACAACACCAATCTGGATGAATTCTCCATTTCAGGGCTGACCCTGGATCCAGGAACCTACTGGATCGCCGTCCACGCAAGCGACGGGAACACCTATCAGGTTGCTGCCAATACAGGCGACGACCCCGAGCCGTTGCTTGCCGAAAATGGTGGGTTGCCTTTTCTGGCCGGCACAAATTTTCACATGTATACGATCCTGTACGGCATCGGTCTGTTTGACGCTACTTTTGACGAACAGAAGAATATTGCCTTCAACACGATCCCTGCCAACGTGTCGCAGGTCAACTCCATAAGCTCCCTGACACTCGCGTTGATCAATCGACGCTTGTCGCGAATGCAGAACGACAAGTATCTGGCCGCCCGGGCTGGCGCTGCTGCAGGTCCAAATGGGTATTTCGACGAAACATATCTGAACCGGTATGCGGAACCCCCGTCTGGCAACACGCCCTTTCCGGACACTGCAATCGGGACCAACGGAAACCCGGGCGCTGCCAACTTGGCGGGCCGCATCAGGGTCTGGTCGGAAGGCAGCTTCGTTTCCATCGATCACGGTTCGACAGGCAGCTTCAGCGGCTATGACGGTAATCTGGTTGGCGGTCAGCTGGGCGCCGACATCGACATCACGAATTCCCTCGCGCTCGGCGTTGCCTATGGCCGAAACTACACCGACACCGATTATGTGGACGATTTGGGGAACACGCAGTCAAACAGCGACCATTTCTCGGCGTTCGCACAATACATCCACGAGAACGGATTTTTTTCCAGTCTGGTATACAGCTACGGCCATTTCGATCTCGACCTGGACCGGAATGCAGGCTCCTCGGGGACTGCCAAGGCATCAACAAATGCGGGTGCCCACAGTGTTCAGGGGACCATCGGATATCGGTTTCCACCTGTGAAGGCGTTTACGACAAGTGTCGAATCAAGGCTTTGGTACACGAATATCAACGTTGATGGCTACACCGAGGGGAATGCAGGCAGCGGGTCTCTTTCCGTTGACGAGCAAAACTCAGACAATGTCTCCGTTTCCGTGGGCTTCAGCACCCGCTACAACCACGGCAACTTCAGTCCATATGTCAGCGTGTTTTATCAATACAACAATCTGGATCTGGGGGACGCCACCGTCAGCCTGATTCAGGACCCGAGCCTGACGGCCACACAGCAATATGTTGGAAACGACGGTGGCAGTGTGAATTTCGATCTTGGTCTCGATTATGCCTTCGGCGGCGGCTTCACTGCCGGCGCCAACTATGCGACATCTCTGAGTGACGGGGACCTGACTTATCACGGGCTGAATTTTGCCTTGAACTACGTTTTTTGACCGCGGTCATACTGGTTCACGCGCCCCGATTCCGTCGTTTGTCCGCTAAATGAGCCGCTGCTCAATCATGTGGGTTTCACCAGATGTGGCGCATACCGGTTCGCATACCTTCTTGCAATTGTGCGCTTCAACGAAACAATGAACACACCCAAAAGCAGGACCGGAGAGGGCATCGGCGCGGCTGCAGCGAACTAACGGTTCGTCCGCAATGCTGACCTGCACGGTTGATTGATCGTCTTCGGAGGTTCCACCGAAGGTGCTCATCGACGCTCGCCCGTTTATGAGTACACGCCCTAGTGTGGTGGTTCCTTGCGAAGCAAAGCAACCGTCTTTCGGATTTGGTTGCCTTGTCTCACCGCTTGGTTGTGAGGCCCTTGAAAATGAACCGTGCTTTCCGCGTGCATCCTTCCAGCGCGCAGCCAAAACGAGGTGGATCAGCTTCAATCAGGGGTCCGGGCCCCACCGGAGCCACACGATGGGGGCAACTCCGGTAAGAATTTTTTCGATCGGCTAGTTCCGGCCCGCCATGACCCCGCCGTCGACATCCCAGATCGCACCGGTGACCCAACTGGCCTCGTCCGACAACAGAAAGTCGACAGTGGATGCGACGTCGTCAGCAGTTCCGATGCGACCAAGCGGGTGGAACGCATCAAATCCGTCCTTCAGTGTTTTTGAAATCTGTTCTTCGGGAATGAATGCGCCGTATATGGGCGTTTCCACAACCGCCGGAGCAACGGCGTTGACACGGATGCCCTGGTCCCCGAGCTCCATTGCCAGGTGTTGGGTGAAGGCATGCAGGCCGGCCTTGGCCATGGAATAGGCAGAAGATGGTGTGGCCTTGACGGCTTGATGCGCCCACATGGAGCCGAGATTGACGATTGCACCTTTTCCGGCACCTGCCATTTTGCGCACAATCGCCTGGGTGATCAGAAACGTGCCGCGATTAAAGGCGTTGTACAGATCAAAATCTTCGCCCGTGTGGTCCAGAAACGGTTTCGGGCTGAAATATCCGGCCGCGTTGACCAGATATCCAATCGCTCCGTCAAGGTTCTCGATATTCCTTATGAGACCGTCCACATCCCGTGTGTCGGTTACATCTGCCTGCCAGATTTCGACTGGAACATTGTGACGGTTTTCGATGTCGGATTTCGCACCGGCAAGTTTTTCTGTGCTTCGACCTATCAGGATCAACGGAATGCCGCGTGCTGCCAGTCGGTGTGCAGTGGCCAGTCCCATGCCGGAGGTGCCACCTTGAATTATTGCGATTGAATCCATCATTTCCACATTCCTCACATTCGATACGCTATTTTATCTACCTACTGATAGATAGATTTGATGGTCGACATATCAGTGTTGCAAAGGGTTCTGTCAACCCCTATCTATCAGTTGGTAGATAAAGAGGTTGACCCGTGAACGCGCCGATTGCAGACACCGAAGCCAAAATTCTCGATCTGGCAGAGACCCTGATCCGTCAAAACGGATACAACGGGTTCAGTTTCCGCGATATCGCGTCCGGTGTCGGGGTGAAGAGTTCGAGCGTGCACTACTATTTTCCGACGAAAGCCGATCTCGGTGCCCGGGTTGCCAAGAGATACACGGACCAATTCATGGAGACGCTCGGTGATCCGGGATCACCGGAAATAACGGCCGAAGGACCGGTTGGAAGACTTAGCACCGTATTTGCCGCCGCCCTGGGACAGGATGGGCAGATGTGTTTGTGTGGTGTCCTGGCTGCGGAATCTGCCGGATTGCCTGCGGCGGTTGTTGAAGAGGCGAGGACATTTTTCAACCGGACAGCCTTCTGGTTGAAAACCGGGCTGAAGAACAGCGCTTTGGGTCGCGATTTTTCTGATACTGATCTCGAAAAACAGAGCTTTGCCATTCTGGCGCAACTCGAAGGTGCCATGTTGATAGCGCGCGTCCAGGGTCAACCAGGCTGGTTTGATGATCTGACATCAAAACTGTCTGCGGATATTACAAAATAACTTCTTGTGTAGAAAGTATAGAAAAGATCTTGCGAGATATTTTATCAGATTTACTAAATTCAAAAAACATATAAATCCACAGTTATGAATAATCTTTAATTTGCATATGCCTTTGCGAAACAACATCTTTTGTTCAGACGCAACGTTGTTTAAGCGGAGGACTTCATATGTTGAGATATGCAAACAAACACATGGATGAACTCAGGAAAGAGATCGAAATTCTGCTCAATCGCAGAGATATTGAGCCGTCCGAAAAAAGCAAGAAACTGGATCGGCTGGATCGATCCTATCAATTCTGGCGTCAGTTCGCCTAGGGATCGTTTCATTCGATAGGGAACAACTGAGCAGCACGGCGCATCGAAATCAGATAGATTGCCAGGTTCAGTCGTTTCCAAAACACATGCGGCCCGCAAGGGCCGCACTTTTTTTTGCCGCTGTGTCTTCGCTTAGGCCGATTTGCGGCGGCGGGCTGCAAATCCGAGCATTGCAACACCTACCGGAAGCAACAGTCCGGCTGCCGGGATCGGCACCGCGGTCAAATTCACCGTATCGATGAAGCCGCCAAGTGTGTTTTGTTTCCCGGTGGCTGCGAATGAGAGTGAATAGTCGCCTGCGGTGTCGACCTTGAACAGTGACTTTACAAGGGTCCAGACACCAACGGAAGTATCCGGAGATGCTCCCGGACCGGTTATGAAGCCGGACAAGAGACCATCGCTCACCGAATACTCGATGCCATTGGAACTCGCATCGTTGGTGCGTGGGCTATACCAGAAGGAAAGCTCATAAGTTCCAACGCCGAGCGAAACTTCCTGTTCCATTGTCGAATTCGAGTTTGGCTTCGGGTGACTGTCCAGTTCGATATAATGCTGACCGGAATGAGCGTCGATGGAGCCCAAAGTCCGGTTCGTCTGAACCTCGATGCCGGCTCCGGCAGTGGTCTTCCAGCCACTGATCTCACTGAAAACGTCCCAGGACGAACCGGTTGTGGCGAGATTTGAAAGCTTGTTGCCTTTAACCAGTCCGGTCGGGTCCAGGGTGGTCGTGTCTTCAAAATCGCCATTTACAATCATCGCATTCGCTGCATTTGCGCCAAGCAGGGCGGTCACGGCAACGGTCGCAGCCATTATCGATTTCATCATGGTAATCACCTCAAATAACAAGCTGAATGCCGACGATGAAATTTGACCGCCAACGTGTGTCCTGAACACTCGCTTGTGTGCACATTGTCCATTTTTTTGGTTCCCATAAGAGAACTTTAAGACTCTATAAACTTTATTTATTTCGCGAGCAAGAAAGGACAAGGGATTCCGCCACGTAATTGAGAATTATGGTTAATTCGAATTTACCGTCGGAATTTTCGGTTGAAAGAAAAAGATCCGGTCCCTGAGCTTGGCGGCGTCACAGGGACCGGATCGTAGGGCGGACCGTAGGGGAGGCAACCTTTCGAATCCGCGAAGATCAATCCAATTGAACAAACGACAATCCGTGTTTCATGATCCTGTTTGCCCAACAAATTGTTCCCTATTTGTTCTCAATTTTTCATGAATGTCAACGGTTCATTTTGCAATCTGTTCTTCTCATTTGCTGCTGATCCGGAACAGGAACACGATACCTGCGGCCTTGCAGGAAATGGGGTCAGCAAGCCAAACCGGCCTTCGGTTTCGGAATTGGTCCGTATCTGGACCTGGTGCCTGTGACGATGCCGCAGCGAAGTTCGGGTACACAGCCGGCCAAAGGGGGTATCACGCATCTGTGAAGCTGATTCCGTGCCGGTCAATTCAAAGCCACGGAATATTAAGTCCCACATGTCACAAATACGGGGTGATTTTCTCAAGGACCCTGAACGTGCGATTTACCGCCCATTCCTGGACGAAGCGTTTTCAAGACGCCACCTGGTTTCAGGGGCTCGGTAAGAGCATAGACCAACTCGGATTCCTCAAACGTGGAAGTCCTTCAGGCCAACAGACGGCAGGACGCATGGCAGTGTCCACGTTTGCCGTGCGTGTCGGCGGCGCTGCGTTGGCCTATCTGTCACAGATTGTCCTGGCACGTCTCCTGGGCGCACATGACTACGGCATCTATTCGGTTGCCTGGACGGTCGTGATCATTCTGGGCGTGATGGCCTGTGGGGGGTTTTCGACATCGGCCAGCCGGTTCATTCCCCAGTACCGCCAAGCCGGAGATCTTGCCGCGCTGCGCGGTTTCCTGAAGGCGAGCCGCCTGATTGCATTTCTGATAGGCATTGGCGCAGCTGTGATTGGAATCGGACTGGTCCACCTTTTGCGTCCGGCAATAGACCCTTCCTACAATCAGCCACTCATAATCGTGTTTCTGGCCCTGCCGTTTTTCGCGTTTGGCCTCGTACAGGACGGGATTGCCCGCAGTTACGACTGGCCTTCACTCGCAATGCTCCCAACCTACATCTGGAGGCCGCTTGCCATCCTTTTACTGCTGGTGGCCGCGGTCTTCGCCGGTCGGCCGGCCTCCGCGGAAACTGCGGCGTTTGTTGCCGTCGCGGCGACCTTGCTCGTGGCAGGATACCAGTATTTTCATCTCAGAAAACGCCTGCCGCAGCAGATCCCGCCCGGTCCGTCAAGGGTCGAGCTGAAATCATGGGTCGTGGTTTCCCTGCCAATGCTGATGGTGGAAGGCTTTCTCCAACTGATCACCAGTGCCGACGTGATCATGGTCAGTTTCTTCCAAAGTCCGGATGAGGTCGCTGTATACTTTGCTGCGTCACGAACATTGGCCCTGGTGCATTTCGTCTATTTCGCTGTCAGGGCAGCATCGGCACACCGTTTTTCCGCCTATACGCACAATCAGGACCTGAAAGGTCTGGCAACCTATACCCGGCAGGCGACGCTCTGGACTTTCTGGCCGTCTCTCTTGGCCGGTGCGGGTTTGCTGATTGTCGCTCCGCTGTTGCTGCGGCTATTCGGCAACGGTTTCGAAAGCGGTTATCCGTTGATCGCGCTCCTCATGATCGGCGTTCTGGCACGCGCGTCGGTCGGGCCGGCGGATGCATTGCTGTCCATGACCGGTCACCAGCGAACCTGCGCCGGCATATATGCCGTGACGTTTGTGTTCAACGTGCTGCTCAACCTGATATTCATACCACTGTTCGGGCTCGCCGGTGCCGCAATCGCGACCAGTTGCGCGATATTCCTTGAAGCGTCGGCGCTTGCCATTGCCGCGAAGAGGAAGCTGAATGTGACGACATTTGTTGTGCCCTTGATGTACTCGAGCAGAGGGCGCGCGGATGAAGACTGACGCCTCAGGCACATCAGCGATAGAAACTGTTTTCTTCGATCCGCTAGGCGAAAATACACCGGTCGAGGCCTGGCAGGCCCTGTGCGATGAAGCAGTTGATCCGAACCCGTTTTTCAACCCTTCATTCCTGCAGCCGTTCCTGAGGAACATGAGTGCGCGGAATATCCGCTTGTTGGCCTTGAGAGAGAGACCGACTGGCCGCTGGTTGATGGCCGCTCCCATCCGACGATGTCCGGCCGGGCTCGTTCTTCCGGTTGCCATGGTCTGGACGACGGAATATTCCCCGCTCGGAACGCCGCTAATGTCTCCGCAGGCCGACGATGAACAGGTAAAGACATTCGTCAACACGGCTGCCGGCGGTGCCGGCATTTTGGCCGTTCCGTTCTTGCCAATGGCTTCAGGCGTTGCAATGCGGTTGACGAAACTGGAGAACATGAACGTTGCGAAGACAGCCCGGTTTGAACGGGCAAGTCATGCAGGCGGGGACGAAGGCGAAAAACAGCTGGAAGACGCCTTCAAAGGCAAGCGTCGCAAGGAAATGCGCCGTCTCCTTCGCCGGCTCGAGGATCACGGAACCGTCAACCTGTCGAGAGTTACCGGGGCCAGGACACGCGAGTGTTTCGAACAGTTTCTTGAGCTTGAAGCGTCCGGATGGAAGGGGCGGGAGGAAACCGCGCTGGGCAGCAATCCGCAGACCGCGGCCTTTTCACGTGGCGTGATTGCTTCGTGCGCACATTCGGACAAAATCCGGATCGACGAACTGCGCGCAGGCGACAGTCTTATCGCGTCGCTCGTCTCATTTGTTGACGGCGGCTGTGTCTTTTCCTGGAAAATTGCGTTTGACGAGGGCTATGCGCGCTATTCGCCTGGTGCCCAGCTGGTTCTTCACACATTCCGGGAAAATCTGGCGCAATCCGGTTTCAGGTATGCGGACTCCCTTGCGGTTCCGGGACATTCGATGATCGAGCCTCTCTGGCGTGGCCGCCTGGAGATTGGGACGCTGCTGCTGGCCAGCCAGCCTCTGGGTGATCTGAAAAACAGTCTTTGCGCGGCGGATATGGCTTTCGAACGGAAACTCCGTCGGGTTGCTCGCACGATCAGGGCAAAGCTCAAATCCTGATGTAAAAATCCGGTCAGACTGTTTCGGAGCGTGCCAGTTCGCGCAGTTTTCTGCGGATCACCTTACCAGTGGTGGTCATGGGAAGGTCTTCGACAAATTCAATTTCACGGGGATATTCATGTGCTGACAAGCGGTCACGGACAAAGCCCCTGATATTGTCCTCAAGCCCAACGCTCTCGGCATTGTCAGGCCGCAGGACAACGTAGGCCTTGACGATCTCGGTGCGCAGCGGATCGGGTTTGCCGACGACGGCGGCCAGTGCGACAGCCGGATGCTTGATCAGGCAGTCTTCTATTTCGCCAGGACCAATCCGGTAACTTGCAGACGTTATGATGTCATCGTCACGGCCGACAAAATGTACATAGCCATCCTCATCCATCAGGCCCTGGTCGCCGGTGATCATCCAGTCTCCGATGAACTTTTCCTGCGTCGCCTCCGGCTTGTTCCAGTATTCCAGAAACATGACCGGGTCTGGTCTTCGTATGGCAATCTGGCCCAATGCTTCCGCCGGCAGCACGTTCCCACCGTCATCGATGATCGCGACGTCATGTCCAGGCGTTGCCTTTCCGATCGCGCCGGCTCTGGTAACACCAAGTGATGCTGCGGATCCCAGGACGGCGTTACATTCTGTCTGTCCGTAGAACTCGTTGACATGGAAGCCGAATTCTTCCGCGAACCAATCGTAGGTTTCCCTGCCGAGGGACTCGCCGGCCGACCCGACGCTGCGCCAGTTCAACGTGAATCGTTTCGCCGGATTATCAACGGCACGGAGCATTTTAAGGGCTGTCGGCGGTATGAACGCGTTCCTTATCCCCTGGCTTTCCAGCAAGTGAAATGCAAACTCCGGGTCGAATTTCCGCGACGCAAAAGAGACCACCGGAACGCCCAGTTTCAACGCCGGAAACAGCGCGTTCAACAGACCGCCCGCCCAGGCCCAGTCGGCAGGAGTCCAGAGGAGATCACCGGATCTGCCCAGAAAATTCTGGGAAAGTTCAATGCCCGGCATATGGCCAATCAGCACCCGGTGCCCGTGCAGCACGCCTTTGGGCTGGCCGGTCGTGCCGGACGTATAAATCATCAGGGCGGGGTCATCCGGGGTCGTTGCAAGTGTTTCAAATCGATCACTTGCCCTCTCGGCAAGAGCGTTGAACGACAGATCTTTCGAACCGGCTTCATCCACCGACACAACAAATTCCAGATCGGGCAGGTCGTCGCGTATTTCGTCGAGCTTTTCCAAACCCGCGGCATCGGTGAAAAGGACCCTGGCGCCGGAATCGGATAATCTGTACCGCAGTGCATCCTGCCCGAAGAGGGCCGAGAGAGGCACCGCGATTGCACCGAGTTTATAGGCAGCCAAATGCGCAATAGCAGTCGGCGGGCATTGCGGCAAAAGCAGTGCAACGCGGTCACCAGGGCGAATTCCGAGAGACCTGAACGCGTTTGCAAGCCGATTGGCGACCCGGTTCAGCGCCTGATGTGTCCAATCTTCGGCGGTTCCGTTTGTATGGATATGCCGGATTGCAAGCCGCTGAGGATCGCTTGCAGCCCACGCATCGCTGACCACACCCGCCACATTGTATGTATCAGGCAGCGACCACTGGAAGCGGGTTTTCAGCGTGTCATAATCGCCGGCAGGCTGCAGCATATTCCAGATCCGATGCTATTTTTTTAGGCACGGACTTTAAGACCGGGATTGCTGCAGTGCAATAGGGCGTCTTATTCGCGCTGCGCCAGCGGATGCGCGCTTTCAACCAGTTCGCGGAGGCGCTCGTCCAGAACATGCGTGTAGATCTGTGTCGTGGAGATGTCCGCGTGGCCCAGCAGTTGCTGAACAACACGCAGATCAGCCCCATTTTGAAGAAGATGAGATGCGAAGGCGTGTCGAAGCACGTGCGGCGATACCTTGGTGGCATCCAGCCCGGCCTTGGTTGCGAGATCCTTCAGTTCACGGGCGAAATGCTGTCTGGTCAAGTGACCACTGTTTCCGTGCGAGGGAAACAACCAGGGGCTTTTCTCAAAGGCACCTTCGGCTGAACGAAGACCGACATAGTCTTTCATGGCGGCCTGTGCTGCATGCGACAAAGGCACGAGGCGTTCCTTGCCACCCTTGCCCTTGATTTCGATCAGTCGCGTGTCGCGCAAGGCGGCCCTGACGGGAAGTGCTACCAGTTCCGATACGCGCAGTCCTGTCGCATAGAGCACCTCGATCAACGTATACATCCGCTGGGCCCGAAGTCGTGCCGCTGCGCTGCGCTGAGGAGTTTCCGTCTCCACTCTCGCGCACTCGATCAACCTGTCGACTTCGTCCATCGACATGACCTTCGGCAAACTGCCGCGCTTTTTGGGAGCAGACAATGTGCGCGTCGGGTCGTCCTGGCGAATGCCTTCGGAATAGAGAAACTTGAAGAACTGCTTCAGGGCCGACAAGCGTCTGGCCTGGGAGGTTTCTGCAAAGCCTCGCCTGGTCAGATCACTCAGATAGGCGGAAACATCGCTGCTTTGGGCGTCTGCGATCTTTTTTCCGCCGAGAAAGCCGGAAAAGTCCTCAAGGTCCCGCCGGTAACCGTCGAGCGTATTGTCTGCCGCCCCCCTTTCGGCGGCGAGCATTTCCAGAAAGTTCTCCAGGTCGAAGCCGGTTGCCATTTGTTCAGATCCTAGGTCACGCCTTCGCAAATGAGACTGAAACGGTGGAGGTATTTTTTGTCCGCAAGAACGGCCATTTTCAATTTGGACGCCCAAACATAAAATGGCTAAGTTCTTGGTTGGGTCCGACCACCGACGGAATACCGGTTCTCACCATTCCTGACACTGCCGGAAGTGTAAGCTTGCAGGAAACTGTCCGGTTTTCAAGCGCTTGCAGCCCCTTTGTCCGGCAAATTCACACCATCGCAAGGCACGGCCAGAACCGCCTGGATCTGCCGGATCAGTCCGCTTTTACCAGGGCAGGCACACTTCGTGCTTCGTCTGGCGGAAGTTCCTTGTATCCGGCGCTTACAACTTCATTTGCGGGTGTGAGACCTAGCGTCCGAATCCGTCCTTTTTTACTCTGACGGTGATTTCCCGCTCACGCGGATCGACGAAATTTGCCAAGGCATAGATTGCGCCATAGCCAAGCGCGCCAAGCAGAATCAGCACAAGCAACAGGCGGGTCAGGGTCGGCAAATGTGATCTCCCGGGCGAATCGAATACCGGATTGTTTCAAAAACGCAGCGGCAAGCGCAAGGCTCGCAAAGAATTTCGCTGACGATGTTCCACGACGTGTCTTTTTTAGCGAATATGTTACAACGCAGCCATGACTGAAAACGACAAGACACGGGACTTGAACGTGCATACCGCAGGACTGAATGCAAAATCGGTAGATCCCGACCGGCTCGTCGCAGCGCTCGGTTCCCGGTCGATCGTGCTCGTCGGCATCATGGGATGCGGAAAATCAACAGTCGGCAAGCGGCTTGCGCAGCGACTCGGCCTTGAGTTTATCGATGCTGACTCCGAGATAGAACGCGCAGCCAACATGACGGTTTCCGAAATTTTTGCGGCACATGGCGAGCCATATTTCCGCAGCGGTGAAGAGCGGGTTATCGCCAGGCTTCTCGGAGAAGGGCCTCAGGTTCTTGCGACGGGTGGCGGCGCATTCATGAGCGAAACGACCCGAACCGAGATTTCGGAACACGGTTTGTCGGTCTGGCTTAAAGTGGACTTTGATACAGTCATGGCGCGGGTCAGGCGGCGTGCAACCCGGCCTTTGCTCCAAAATGCGGATCCGGAAGGAACGATGCGTCAGTTGCTCGACGAGCGGGAGCCGGTTTATGCAACAGCAGCGCTGACGGTAACATCCAAGGATGTTCCCCACGATGCGGTCGTGGATCAGATCATTGTCGCCATGGCTGCTTATCTACTTCAACGTGAGGACACATTGACCTCATCGACGCCTCATACCTGATTTCATACCCGACACCTGGACTTTCGACCACATGGCAGACACGATCGCGGCACCGGCCACATCAGACAGAAATACAGTGCGCGTTGACCTTGATACGCGCAGTTATGACATCAAGATCGGCCGGGGACTGATTGAGACAGCAGGTGCCGAAATAGTGTCTGTTCTGCCGGGGGCACGTCTTTGCGTGATTGCCGACAAAACCGTCGCCGGGCTGCATCTGGACGCCTTTTCAACCAGTCTGGACGCAGCAGGCATCGTGCACACCGTGCTGACGGTTCCTGCTGGCGAATCCACCAAGTGCTTTCGCGAGTTCGAACGGCTGTGCGATGACGTCCTGGCCACCCGCCTCGAACGCGGCGATGCAATTGTCGCGCTGGGTGGTGGCGTCGTCGGCGACCTGGCGGGGTTCGTGGCGTCCGCAACCCGTCGTGGAATGGCTTTCGTTCAGGTGCCGACCACATTGCTGGCGCAGGTGGACAGCTCGGTGGGCGGCAAGACCGGTATCAACTCGCGGCACGGCAAGAACCTGATCGGCGCCTTCTATCAACCGGTTCTCGTGCTGGCAGATACAGCAGTGCTCGACACGCTTCCAATACGAGATTTCCGGTCCGGTTACGCCGAGGTTGCCAAATACGGATTGTTGGGCGACGCGGATTTTTTCGATTGGCTGGAGGTCAACTGGAAAGCCATCTTTGCAGGTGGTCCGGAAAGAGATGAAGCCGTTGCACGATCCTGCCAGGCGAAAGCGGACATTGTTGCCGCCGATGAACTTGAAGCAGGCCAGCGTGCTCTTCTCAATCTCGGACACACTTTCGGTCATGCGCTTGAGTCGGCGGTTTCCTATGAAACCGAGCGCCTTGTACATGGTGAAGGCGTATCCATCGGCACAATGCTCGCTCACGAGTTCTCGGCGCGGCTCGGCCTGATCGGTGAAGACACCGTAATGCGGGTACACAGGCATCTCACCGCTGTGGGACTTCCTGTCAGGTTACAAGACATACCGGGCCAGCTCCCTGGCGCCGAGACCTTCATGGATATCATTGCCCAGGACAAGAAAGTCAGCCGGGGTTCGCTGACTTTTATTTTGACGCGCGGGATCGGACATGCCTTCGTTGAAAAGGGTGTCGACCCCGCTATCGTAACTGAATTCCTCAAGGAGAAACTCGAACCATGATGGAATCGGCTCTTTGGCTGGCGATCGCCGCCATCTTCGTGCTCCTGTTCCTGTCAGGTTTCTTTTCCGGCTCGGAAACGGCGCTGACCGCGGCGTCCAGAGCCCGTATGCACCAGCTGGAGAAGACCGGAGACTGGCGCGCTCGCGTGGCCAGCCGCCTGATCGCCTCCCGTGAGCGGCTGATCGGCGCTCTTCTGCTAGGCAACAACCTCGTCAACATTCTCGCCTCAGCTCTGGCGACTACCGTATTCCTGTCGCTCTTCGGAGAGGCGGGGGTCGCCATCGCAACGCTTGTCATGACGGCACTCGTGCTGATTTTTGCCGAGGTCCTGCCCAAGACCTGGGCCATTTCCAATCCGGAACGCTTCGCTCTGATGGTAGCGCCCATCGTGCGCATCGTCGTGGCCGTCTTTGGCCCCGTAGTCGTCGGCGTGGAGTGGATTGTCCGTCATATCCTGAGGTTCGCCGGTGTTCAGATCGGCGCAGATGCATTCATATTGTCCGCCCACGATGAATTGCGCGGAGCGGTTGATCTTCAGCATATCGAAGGTGGGCTTGAAAAGGGTGAACGCGACCGTCTGGGCGGATTGCTGGATCTTGCCGAACTGGAAGTCTCCGACGTGATGGTCCACCGGACCAACATGCTGGCTTTGAATGCGGACGAGGATGCCGCGAAACTGGTCAACTCGGCGCTTGCGGCTCCCTATACACGCTTGCCGCTCTGGCGCGGTGAAAGTGACAACTTCGTCGGGGTTCTGCACGCAAAAGATCTGCTTAGGGCTCTCCATGCAGCAGGTGGGGATGCGGCAAAGATCAACATACTCGACATTGCATCCCCCACCTGGTTCGTTCCCGATACGACCAGCCTGCAGGATCAACTGAACGCGTTTTTGCGGCACAAGTCGCATTTCTCGCTCGTTGTCGACGAGTATGGCGAAGTGATGGGCCTGGTCACGCTTGAGGATATTCTGGAAGAAATCGTCGGCGAGATTGCCGACGAGCATGACCTTGAGCTTGAGGGTCTGCGTCCGCAGGCAGACGGCTCGGTGATCGTCGACGGGTCGGTTCCGATCAGGGATCTCAACCGTGCCGCGGACTGGAGCCTTCCGGACGACGAGGCAACGACAATCGCCGGACTGGTGATTCACGAAGCCAGAATGATCCCGGAAGAGCGCCAGATCTTCACGTTCCACGGCTTCCGCTTTACCGTGCTGCGGCGCGAAAAAAACCGGATCACGCGTCTGCGCATCATGCCGCTCGGTCAGCCGCGCGTCGCTACAAGCGGCGAATCGTCGCGGGTTCCTGCCTAGAAGCGATGATCAACCCTGTCCGGCCACGCGCGCTGCGCGCGGATCCGGCTCATCCGGTGTCCGGATTTCCAGAGCCAGCGCGTGGACGCTGTCGGCAAGTTCCTCGGCCAGAATTTCATGGATGGCCCGGTGACGGGCAACACGGTTCATGCCCTCAAAGGCTTTCGCGGAAATCTGGACCCGGAAATGTGTCTCGCCGCCTTCGCGCCAACCGCCGTGCCCCCTGTGGTTTTCGGACTCGTCGATCACATTCAGATAATCCGGTGAAAACTCTGCCGTCAGTTTGGCGGAAATCGTGTCTTTTGTGCTCATGATCCTCAACGTGTGACCGGAGTTTTCAAAGTCAAGTCTTTGCTGGCACAGTCGCGACTGATATGGTGTCGGGCTGTTTGAGACCTGAATGAATCGGAACCCGGAAATTAACTTTGGACACCGGGGAAATGCAACACCCAGCGGCTTGTCCGCGATCTGATAGAACTCGATATTCGACCGCATGAAACTGGAATCAAAACTCTTCGACAGTATTAGAGTGAAGCCCGACAAGGAGCGCGCGGCGCAGGACAAGCATCCTGTGTGCGAGCATCCGGGCTGCAAGCGTCCCGGTATGCACCGGGCGCCAAAGGGCCGCGACCGGGAAGGGGAATATTTCAATTTCTGCGTCGACCACGTACGCGAGTACAACAAGTCCTATAACTACTTCATGGGAATGGGTGACGATGACGTCCGGTCCTATCAAAAGGACAGTCTGACAGGTCACCGGCCTACCTGGCAGATGGGCGTCAACAAGCAGGCCGCCGATGGCCCCGACGGGTACGACCCGCGCGCCAATATGCGCAATAATGCGCAGCAGCGCGCGGAACAGGTGCGCAGACCGCGCCAAAGAAAACTACTAACGCTTGAAAAACGTTCCCTGGATGTGCTCAATCTGCCTAACACAGCCCGTGGCGCCGAGATAAAAGCGCGCTATAAGGAGCTTGTAAAACTCAACCATCCGGACGCCAATGGCGGTGACCGATCTTCTGAAGACCGACTGCGGGAGATCATCCAGGCCTACAACGTCCTGAAAAAAGCCGGTTTCCTTTAAGCCTGCAGGGTCCTGCCGGCTTTTCCCAAATGATCCTGCCCGAATATTCCGGGGCAGCGGAGGACTGATGACTGAGACGACGACTGCGGCCATGGCCATGCCGGACACTGAAGTTTCTGTAGAAGAGGTTTTCGGATTCAAGTCCAGCCTCAAGGTACCGGCATTTTCCACGCCGTCCGAGCATGTGCCGGAGCGCGACGAGGATTATCTGTTCGACCGAGCAACAACGCTGGCGATCCTTGCGGGGTTCGCGCATAACCGGCGCGTTATGGTGACCGGTTATCACGGCACCGGTAAATCGACCCATATCGAGCAGGTTGCCGCCCGCCTGAACTGGCCCTGTATCCGCGTCAACCTCGACAGCCACATCTCGCGTATCGATCTTGTCGGCAAGGACGCCATCGTCATCAAGGACGGACAGCAGGTCACCGAATTCAAGGATGGTATCCTGCCCTGGGCGTACCAGCACAATGTCGCGCTTGTGTTCGATGAATATGACGCCGGACGGCCGGACGTTATGTTCGTGATCCAGCGTATCCTGGAGTCTTCGGGCCGCCTGACATTGCTGGACCAGAGCCGCGTCATTCGGCCTCACGGTGCGTTCCGCCTGTTCTCGACGGCGAATACGGTCGGCCTCGGCGATACGTCCGGCCTCTATCACGGCACGCAGCAGATCAACCAGGCCCAGATGGACCGCTGGTCGATCGTGACCACGCTCAACTATCTGCCTCACGACAACGAGGTCGATATCGTCTTGTCCAAGGCAAAGCACTTCCAGACCGACGAAGGAAGAAACACCATCTCGAAGATGGTTCGCCTTGCCGATATGACCCGCAACGCTTTCGTCAATGGCGACCTGTCGACCGTGATGAGCCCGCGTACGGTCATCACCTGGGCGGAAAACGCCGAAATCTTCGGTGATGTCGGATTTGCCTTCCGCCTCACCTTCCTCAACAAGTGCGACGATATGGAACAGTCCCTTGTCGCTGAATTCTACCAGCGCTGTTTCGGGGAAGATCTGCCGGAATCCTCTGTCAATGTCGTGATGAGCTGAGAAACCCATGGCACCGCGCCCCGGTCACAATACACTTCCGGGCAACAAGCCCGCGCCGTCGACCGAACCTTTCAAGCAGTCGGTCAGCGGAACAATGCGGGCGATTGCTGGAGATGCGGAACTTGAGGTGGTGTTCTCAGGTGATCGCCCGGGACTGAGCGGTCAGACCGCCCGTCTGCCGGAGCCCTCTCGCAAGCTCAATGCGCGGGATGTCGCCGTTACACGGGGACTATCGGATTCCATGGCTCTTCGCATGGCCTGTCATGACAAGGCAGTGCACTCGAAAAACATGCCGCAGGGTTCTGATGCCAGAGCCATTTTCGAAGCCGTGGAGCAGGCGCGCTGCGAGGCGGTCGGCGCGCGGCGGATGCAGGGTGTTGCCGAGAACCTTGCCGTCATGCTGGACGACAGGTTCCGCAAGTCGGGAGCTCCGGACATTTCAAGCCGGGAGGAAGCCCCGCTTCAGGATGCCCTTTCCATGATCGTTCGCGAACGCCTGACCGGTGCACCTCCACCGGAGAGTGCGGCGAACCTGGTCGACATGTGGCGCGGCTGGGTCGAGGAGAAGGCTGGCGAGGAACTGGATCTGCTGAGGACCGAGGTTGAAGATCAGAATTCGTTCGCCTCGCGCCTCAGAGATGTTCTCAAATCGCTTGATATGGGCGATGAACTTGGCGATCAGGATCAGGACAGCGACCCTGATCAGAACGAAGACCAGGGCAACAACGAGGAAGCCGAAACCGGCGACGACGAAAACGACACCGGCGAACAGGAAGCCGCCCCGCAGGAGATGGAGCTTTCCGGCGAGGAGCAGGAAGCGGGGGAAACCGAAGCCGCTGACATCGATATGGAAGACTTCGCCGAACAGGACATGGCGGAGGATTCGGAAGAGCCGGGTGAGAACGACAGGCAGGACACGCCCTTTTCCAATCGTCCTGAAACGGATTACCGGGTATTCACACATCAGTTTGATGAAACGGTCACTGCTGAAGAATTGTGTGACACGGCTGAACTGGACCGGTTACGCGGTTTTCTCGACAAGCAGCTCACGCATCTCCAGGGCGCTGTCGCCCGCCTTGCGAACCGCCTGCAGCGCAAGCTGATGGCGCAGCAGAACCGCGCATGGGATTTCGACCTGGAAGAGGGACTGCTCGATACGGCACGGCTGACACGTGCAGTCACCGATCCGATGTCACCTCTTGCCTTCAAGCAGGAGCGCGATACCAACTTCCGAGATACCGTGGTCACCCTGCTGCTTGACAATTCCGGCTCCATGCGCGGGCGTCCGATCACGGTCGCAGCGACATGTGCTGATATCCTTGCGCGCACGCTGGAGCGCTGCGGCGTGAAGGTGGAAATTCTGGGCTTTACGACAAAGGCATGGAAAGGCGGTCAGTCGCGCGAGAGCTGGATCGGTGCGGGCAAACCGCCGACCCCTGGCCGGCTGAACGATCTGCGGCATATCATTTACAAGTCTGCAGACGCGCCATGGCGCCGGGCGCGGCGTAACCTCGGCCTCATGATGCGTGAAGGCCTCTTGAAGGAAAACATCGACGGTGAAGCGCTGTTGTGGGCGCATGACCGTCTGCTCGCCCGTCAGGAACAACGCCGCATCCTGATGATGATTTCCGACGGGGCGCCGGTGGATGATACGACCCTGTCGGTCAATCCTGGCAACTATCTGGAACGCCACCTGCGCTACGTTATCGAGGAAATCGAAACCCGGTCACCTGTCGAGTTGATTGCGATCGGCATCGGGCATGATGTCACCCGCTACTACCGTCGGGCCGTGACGATCGTGGATGCGGAAGAACTGGCCGGTGCCATGACAGATCAGCTTGCGGATCTGTTCGACGACGAGGTCCAGCAGGATCATCAGAACCGCGGCAGGCGCCGCGGTGGCCGACGATAGGTTCTGAAGAGACCATGGCGCGTCGGTTGCCGAATTTCAGTTCCTGTTTTGCTCTGGTGCTGACTGCATTCGTTGCTGTGTGGGTTGCGGACACGCCTGTCGCCCTGGCGCAGGAGATCTTGAGTGAAGGTCGGTCTGTCAAGGCGCGGACGAAGATCATAGAGACGTTTCACATAGGTCATGACGACACAAAATTCGGAGCGCTGACATTTCTTGGTGGTCTGGAGCTTCTGGCCTCCGACAGGAAAATCGGCGGCCTTTCCGGACTTCTCAGCCTTGATGATGGCAACGCCTTTCTTGCGGTGACGGACAATGGCCACTGGGTCAGCGGTGCGATCAAGCAAACGACGGATGGCAAACCAGTTGATATCAGTGAAATCCGCTTCACCCCTCTACTGGGAACCGACGGCAAGACGCTTCAGGCCAGATGGGGTCATGACACGGAAGCGCTGACACTGTCGGAATCGGGTCTTTATGTCTCTGCGGAAACCAAGAATGCGATCTACCACTATCCCTGGCCGCTGATCACTGGCAAGGAGCGTATGATCGGCGAGGTCAATCTGCCGGACGAGATTCGCGCACTGCCTCGCAATACCGGCCTTGAATCGCTCACCGCAGCACCGGATGACAGCGCGTTGACCGGCAAACTGATTGCCATTGCGGAATCGAGCCAGAGCGACGCCCACGACCTATCTGCCTATATCGTCGGGCCGAACGGTGTCGAAGGTTTTTCCATCAAGCGGAGCAACCGTTTTGATGCGACCGACGCGGCCTTTCTGCCGGACGGTGGCCTCATCCTGATGGAGCGGAGATTCAATCTGCGTGACCTGATCGGACTGCGTCTGAGACGCATTGACGGGGCGGCGATCAAACCCGGTGCGGTGCTTGAGGGCAAAGTCATCCTGGAAGCGGATTTCAAGTACCAGATCGACAATATGGAAGCCTTAGCCGTTCACCAGAATTCCAAAGGAGAGACGATCCTGACACTTCTGTCGGACAATAACCGGTCGATCTTGCAGCGCACGGTTTTCCTGCGGTTCAGGCTGGAGGAATGATCCGACACCGGTTGGCAAACCAGCCGTATTTCGAAGCGTGAGTGGCAAAAAGTATAAAACAGCTATTCATTTTTGAAACTAGATAGCGACTCAATCAATTGATTTTAAATAAAAAAACAGCTTGAAGCGCATTTTGAATTCAGCATCTACGCCGCTGTACCATTCGGAACAGGCCTGAAGATATTCAGGATGATCCTGTAGGGGGCCAGCAAGGCGAGGGCCACGAGGATCTTGACCATCAGGTCACCGACCGCGAGCGACATCCAGAGGAGAACCTCTGTTTCCCCGCCAATGCCGAGGAACGGGACCGGGAAGGCCAGCGAGCCGTCCTCCATGCCGAACAGGCTGTCGACAAAAGCAAAGCTTGCGGAAAAGGCGATGCCGAAGAACAGCAGCGTGTCGATGACGGAGCCGATCAGCGAGGACGCCATCGGTGCCTTCCACCACGTCAGGCGGCGCAGCTTGTCGAAGATCGTGACATCAAGCAGCTGGGCGACAAGAAACGCGGTGCCGGAAGCAATCAGGATGCGGGGGGTGGTGAAGGCCTCGTCGACAGCCCAGAAAATCATCGGAACGACAATTGCCAGGATGAAGCCGGAAACAACGACCTTGCGGGCCGCGACAGGGCCGAAACGTCGGTTGGTCAGATCCGTGACCAGAAACGCGATGGGGTACGTGAACGCACCCCAGGTGAGCGTATCGGCCAGGTTAATACCACCGACAACATGCTCGACAGGGAACTGCACCAGGTAATTGGAGGCTGCAACGACAAGCGCCATCGCGAGAATCGCGATGGCGTGATGGCCCGCAGAGAAGCTCCGGGTATCCGTCATTTCAATTGCCCCAAAGGGTTGGATCAGGCAGCGGCGGCGTCAGCCTGCTTGCGCTTGATGCTGACCTTGATCTTGCGGGCAGCGCCGGAGAGCTGGTCGTCGGATGCCTTCAGAAGGTATGCGTCCAGACCGCCACGGTGCTCAACAGAGCGCAGGGCGTGGGCGCTGACACGCAGCTTGAAGCTCTCGCCAAGGGATTCGCTCATCAAAGAGACGTTGCACAGGTTCGGCAGAAACCTGCGGCGGGACCTGTTGTTTGCGTGAGAGACGTTGTTGCCTGTCATCACATCTTTGCCGGAAAGTTCGCAACGGCGTGCCATGATATCACCTTTTGTTTTCGCGGCCGGGCCGTTACATGGAACCCGGCATGTCCAAACCGGAACCGGCGCGGACCTGAGGTCCGGCGACATCGTCTCCGGCATTTCTCGGAAAAAGTTGCCCCGCTATAATGGCAGCTCGCGCCAACGTCAAGACATCTCCTGCCCATTGGCATGATTCTGTGGTTTTATTTATGCCAAGTTCAGATGTTAACCTCTGAGTTACCATAATTTAGAATGATTGACTGCGTTCGGCAGGTGATTTTCATGCTAAGGTTGGCTTGGCGGAACATTGTTGGCGTGGGGGCGTTGTTCACTGCCGGAGGGGCAGTGCGGAGGTTTGTTAAAGTGATTGGTCTGACGTCATTCGGGCGCCTCGTCGTCCTCCCATTGCTGGCAGGTGCGCTGTTTGTCGCGCCTGCGGAAGCCAAAAAGAACGGTGTCGGCGGGGTTTATTCAATCTCTCTGGCCGGTTTCAAGATCGGGCGCGGCACGCTGTCGCTTGTCATGCAGGGGAACGCCTATTCGGCCAAGGTTACGGTCGCTCCTGCTGGGATAGGCACGTTGTTTTCGACCGGCAAGGGCGGTGCCGAAGCCTCGGGCTGGCTCGTCGGCTCCAAGGTCGTCCCGTCCAAGTACAGGATGGCGTCCCACGCGTCCAATCTCGATTTTTACGTCAATCTGAACCAGGGATCGCGCAATATCCGCTCCATGGAAGTTGCGCCGCAGTTCAAACCGAATCCGGAACGGGTCAAGATCACCAAGCGCCACAAACGCAACGCGATCGATCCGCTCAGCGCGGCCCTGATGCCCGTCAGACGGTCCAAGGACAGCTTCGGACCGAAGGCCTGTTCCCGTAAATTGCCGATTTTCGACGGCTGGACCCGTTTCGATATCAAACTGAGTTTTGAAGGCACAAAAGAAGTCTCCGGCAGGGGCTACGACGGAACCGTGGTTGTTTGCAAGGCGCGATGGGTACCCGTTGCCGGTCACCGTCCGTCCAAGGAATCCGTCAAGTATATGGCGAAGGCCAATATGGAAGTCTGGATTGCTCCTATGGGACGGGACAACGTGCTGGTCCCTTATCGTATCGCAATCGACACCAAGAATGGACGACTGCTGGTGGAAGCCAGCAAGCTTACGATAGACGGTGCCGGTAGCGATCAGGCTGCCAGGTAGTTCACACCTCATCCTCGTGCGTGCGTGAATATGTTGCCGCGCGCACTTTCTCATGCTTCGGGAATGTTCTGGTATCTGGAATTGTCCGAGAGGTTCAGGCGGAGACTTGCGCCCTCTTGCGTCTCTTGATACAGCGCTCCACATTACGCCATCTGGGTGTGGAAACACCTTTGTAACAGATTTCCGGACCGGTCGATCAACAGCCGGCGGGTCGGGATGTTTCGGGTAAACAAGTACATGCACAGCTATCTGGAGTTCGAAAAACCCGTCGCGGATATTGAAGGCAAGATCCAGGAACTGCGGGCAATCGCAGCGGAAGATGGTGAAGCAGTCAATGTCGACGGCGAAATCGAGCGGCTCAACACCAAGTCCGCCCAGACCCTTCAGGACCTTTACTCCAAGCTGACCCCCTGGCAGAAAACGCTGGTTGCCCGGCACCCGGACCGGCCGCATGCGGTCGATTATGTTGCCGGACTTGTTGAAGATTTCACGCCTCTGGCCGGCGACCGCAAATTTGCCGAGGATCATGCGCTCATCGCCGGGATCGGGCGCTTTCGCGGCCAGTCTGTTGCCATTCTCGCCCAGGAGAAAGGCCACGACACCGAAACCAGGCTGAAGCATAATTTCGGCATGGTCCGTCCCGAGGGATACCGGAAAGCAGTCAGGATCATGGAACTGGCGGAACGCTTCGGTATTCCGCTGTTGAGCTTCGTCGACACGTCCGGTGCCTATCCGGGGCGCGGCGCTGAAGAGCGCGGCCAGTCCGAGGCAATTGCGCGGTCCACCGATATCGGTCTTGGCCTCGGTGTGCCGTCGGTCGCCGTTGTCATCGGGGAAGGCGGATCGGGAGGCGCGATCGCGATCGCGACCGCCAACAAGGTGCTCATGATGGAGCACGCCATTTATTCGGTCATTTCGCCGGAAGGCGCAGCGTCCATCCTGTGGCGGGACAGCGCCAAGGCGCAGGATGCTGCAACTGCGCTCAAAATCACGGCCCAGGACCTTAAGCAGCTTGGTGTGATCGACGACATTATCGTCGAGCCGGTGGGCGGTGCGCACCGTGCGCGCGAAATCGTGATCGATACTGCCGGCAAGTCAATCGAAGCCGCTCTTGAGGAATTGTCGGGCCTCGAACCGGAAGAAATCCGCAAGCAAAGGCGCGAAAAATTCGTCGCGATCGGGCGAACCCTTTCCTAGGGCTCCGGTTTCCAAATGCGTCAACAACAGACATCAGGTATCTCCTGAAGTGCCTTAATTCACGGGAATGTCAGAAGAATTACAGGTACGCTGGCAGATTTTGCGGCCGCGTTTGCCTTGCTGTGGCCAGATTCTGCCTGCATTCAGGCACATATGAGGCATTCAGGTGGTCGTCTGCCGAAGATATTTTTATTTATCACCGGAATTTGCTTCGCGAGGGCAGGCGGGTTTCAGTAACTTATCGTCAACTAACATTCCCTAGCCTTGCGCGGGGGCAAGACGCAGGAAACCTTGTCGAAGCTGACGCAAGCCATTTGCCGCAGCTTTTCGGTTTCCGATCAGTTTGGGAAAGTAACATGGTCTTTGGGCGCCTATCGAAATCGCCAGCCGGACTGTACCCGGGTTCACGCCGCAGGAGCGGCCGCGCGGCATCAAGGGCCGGCGCGCTGGTTTTGGCAGCCGGTGTTCTGGCCGCGTGTCAGGCCGACGAGTTCGGCGCCGGACCCAAGCATCTGCGTCCCGTCAGCGAATCCATCAAGCGCAAGATGACCGATCTCAACATGAGTTCGACGTCGCCGATCATGATCCGTATCTTCAAGGAAGAGTCCGAACTTGAAGTCTGGAAGCAGACCCGGACGGGTAAATTCAAGCTTCTGGACGAATTCGAGATCTGCAAGTGGTCCGGCAAACTCGGTCCGAAATTCAAGGAAGGCGACCGTCAGGCTCCGGAAGGTTTCTATGAGATCACGCCGGCGCTCATGAATCCGAATTCGAGCTACCATCTGGCTTTCAATCTCGGTTACCCGAACAAGTATGACCGCTCGCACGGGCGCACAGGGTCGCATCTGATGGTGCACGGCGCGTGCTCCTCGCGCGGGTGCTATGCCATGACCGATGAGCAGGTGGAAGACATCTACGCTCTCGCCCGCGAGAGCTTCAAGGGCGGACAGCGCTCTTTCCAGGTACAGGCATTTCCGTTTCGCATGACGCCGGAAAACATGGCGCGCCACCGCGACAACGATCATCTTGGCTACTGGAACATGTTGAAGACCGGCTATGACCATTTCGAGGTCACCAAGACGCCGCCAAAGGTCTCTGTTTGCGAAAAGAAATATGTCTTTGACGCGACAACACTGGTCGAGGGCGTTCCCTTCCGGGCCAGCGCCAAGTGCCCGGAATACCAGGTAAGCCCGCGCATTGCATCTGCCGTTGCCTCAAAGCAACGCAAGGACGACCAGAAATTCCAGCAGCTTGCTGCAAAGTTCGATGCGCGTGACGAACGTCAGCAGCGTTGGGAAAATCGCTCCAACCGCCTTGCGACGGCGCTCGGTGGCGGTACGGAGGAAACCGGTATCACGACGGCTGCGATTCCATCGGGCGAGCAATCGGCCACGAATGAGGAAGCAACAGCCGCGGTTGCGGGCGCCGGTAACCCGGCAGCGCCGCAAGCAGATGCCACCGGTACTGCCGTTGAAACGGCGTTCGCGCCACAGAAGAAGTCCGGTGGCAGTGCGACTGGAAGGTTCTTGAAACGTTGGGTTCCGTTCGGACCGAAAGCGACCGAGGAAGAAGGTCTCGTCGGACCGATCACCACGGATGTGGTGCCGGGCGCCAAGCCCTGACCTCAACGGTCACGGCTGGATATTCAGATTGTCGGCAACCCATTTGAGACGCCTACCTGCAGGACGGTGGGATCATAAGCCTTGCGTGCGAAAACTTCCCTGACCAATGGCTCGAAACTTTCCAACGTATCGGTGGGGAATTCCGGGTCGAAGGAACTCTGATCCCAGCGTTCGCAGAAATCGGAACATGCCTTGAAATGCACGTGATCCTTGAAACGGTCCCGTGCATTTTCGTCCCAGCCGTAGTGCCGGGCGTAATAAAGCATCTGGAAAATGCCGTGGTGTTCAACAACCCAGGCGACTTCGTCGCGCACGAAGGGGCGGATCACTTCTGCTGAAAAGCGGTCATGGTTCTGCGGTGCAAGGCCGTCACCGATATCATGAAGAAGTGCGCCGATGATCCAGTCGATATCCGCGCCTTCCCGGCGTGCGCGCGTCGCGGCCTGAAGTCCATGGTCCATCCGCGTGATCTTGTATCCGGTCAGCGTGTCTTCACCCTGGCGGCGGAGCTCAGAAAGAATCCTTTCCGCCGTCATCGCAAGATACGGCTTTTCGGCCTGTTCAAGAAGCTGGTAGTCTTCTTTCGAACCGTCCTTCATCTGGGTGAACGAAACTGTTTTCACGGCGCACGCTCCTCTCGATTTCCGGGAGTGTGTGCCATGATTTTGGCAAAAGTCCAGACAGGAAATTCCAGATTTCCCGTCTGGTCGCTTTTGGTCAACGCGGCGCCGGTGCAGACATCTCGGGAAGAGCGGCTTCGATGGCAAGTCCGAGCGACAGCAGGTGACGGTCTGAATGGGCCGGGCCGTCGAGCTCGAGGCCGACCGGCAGTCCTTCAGAGGTGACGCCGATCGGCAAAGACAATCCCGGTATGCCGGCAATCGAACCGGGATCCGTGTTGCGAATGAATGTCTGGAACGTCGGAACATCCTCGCCGTTGAGGGAGACCGTCTGGTCGGATCCCGTAATCGACTGCGCTTCCAGCGGGGTTGTCGGGAATACAAGTGCATCGAGCTTGTTGGTCACAAAGACATCCGCATAGCCCGACTGGACGAGGGGGCGCAGGTCGTTCATGGCCATCCGGTAAACCTCCTCGGGTATCGCCTGGTTGCCGAGGACCAGGTTTTCGAACACGAATTTGACGTCCGGACTGGCCACCGCACCGGCAATATCATCCAGCGTGAGCCCGGTTTCGTATTGCTCCAGAAAGGCCGCGAGGTCTCTTTTGACTTCCCAAAGGGCGATCGGGAAGCCGGCTTTGCCTGCAAGGTCGAGTTCCGTACTGATATCGACTTCGATCAGCGTGGCTCCGGACTTCTCCAGTTTGTCCAGGGCAGCCCTGAACACTCTTTCCGTTTCCGGCGACAGGTTTTCAGTCAGGCCCGAGGGGACGCCAAGCCGCACCGAGTTAAGCTCGACTGCAGGCAGTGCGCCCGGTGAACCCGTGATTACGGCGTCCAGGAGTGCAAGATCGCCGACGGTTCTTGCAATCGGTCCGGGTGTGTCGCGCGTAGACGAGATCGGGATGATACCGCCTGCCGGATATCGACCCGTCGTCGGGCGCAATCCGGCAACACCATTGAGAGCTGCTGGAATGCGCACGGAGCCTCCAGTATCTGTTCCAAGTCCGGCAGAAGCCAGTCGCGCACCAATGGCGGCACCTGTTCCTCCGCTCGAACCACCGGCAAAACGTTCCGGGTTGTAGGCATTGGCGACCGCTCCGAAGGCCGCATTGTTGGATGTGATGCCGAAGGCAAGTTCGTGCAGATTGGTCTTGCCGAGAAGGATTGCACCAGCGTCCCGGAGTTTTGCAAGGACGGGTGCATCTGTCGCCGGTATCCAGGCTTCCAGTGCCGGCGTTCCGCCGGTGGTCGGTAAACCAGCGGAGGCAATATTGTCCTTCACGACAAGGGGAACGCCGTGCAGCGGTCCAAGGTCGGCGCCGGCCTTTACTGCCTCATCGGCAGCCGTCGCCGCTGCCAGGGCTCCTTCGCTGTCGAGCGTGATGTAGACATTGCCGGCGTCGTCGCCCGTTCTTGCAATGAACGCCTTCACGAGATCCGTGGCGGTGAGACTTTGAGCGGCAATTGCTTCGGCAACCTCCCGAGCGGACATTGTGGTGATGTCCTCGGTGGCCGAAGCCGGGCTGGTGACAAGCGCAACCACAGCTGCCAGGCCGGCGGTGATATGCCTTTTCATGATCGTTCCCCTTCTTCCGGTAGGGGCAACAGCAAACGCTCAAATATGTCGGTCCGCATCCTCAAAAATGAGGAGAAGATGCAACTTATTGCACAGGTGCGTTGAGGCTCACGATCAGGTTTGCGCGACTGGATGCGCCGGATTTCTGGAAAATCGACTTGAGATGCGACCGCACGGTCGTCACCGAAACGCCGAGAACCGTCGCTATCTCCCGATCCCGCCTTCCCTCGGCGAGCAGGCAGATCACATCCCGTTCCCTAGCCGTCAATCCGTGCTGTGACGCCCAGTTGGCCACTCGGATACGCGGGTCCGTGTCGCGCAATTTTTCCGCGTCGGATCGCAGGTTGCCGAGTGCCTTGCCGAATGCGGCTCCGATTGCATCGAGCAGTTCAAGATCCCGTTCCTGAAAGGTCTCGCGATTGCCACCTCGCCAGATGCGCAGGTCGCCGAGATGGCCGGAAGCCGAATAAGCGTGATAGTTCATGCCATGGTACAGCCCGTCCCGGGCCAGAAAATCGTTGTAGAATTCGGTGCGGTCGAATTGTTCCCTGGAGATAACCTGTTCTACGTGGGCGGCTCGCTGGCACATGCGGAATCTCGGTGTAATCGGATCGCAGTACTGGTAGTGACTTTCATACGCAGCAAGGTTGCTTTCGTCCATGTTCAGATAGACGCCGCCGGTGTCACCGTCGGATTTTGTCCAGACATAGGAGGCGAAATAGTCTGCCTCCAGCAGATCGAGCAGGCGCTCGCCGATCTGCGTTCTGAGTTTCCGCGCGTCCCGGATCGCGACCATGTCCTCCATGATGGCGAACAGCAGGTTGGTTTCCCTTCCAGAGAGCGTCGTCAGCATACCGGCCTCCTCTAGGTCATTCCCTCATGCAAGGTAACCGGGATATGGCTTGTCGTCACCTGGAAGGGGGAACGCCGTGTCCGCCTATTTCGGCATCAGAACCCAATAGTCGAAATCGAGGATGACATCTTCCAGGTATTTGCCGTCTCCATCTTTCAGCGGGAAGTCCTGGCAAGAACGGTTCCTGGTGGCAGTGAGCCGGAGGCGCAGCGCACCAACGTCCATCCGGCCCTCGATCTCGGATTTGTCGAGGACTTCCGACCAGGCGTAGACGGTGTCGCCGGAAAACAGCGGCGCGACATGACGCCCGCCGTTGATGCCCGAGATGTGAAAGGCATTGCCGAGCCCGTTGAATGACAGGGCCCTGGCCAGCGAAATCACGTGGCCGCCGTAAATCAGGCGCTTGCCGAAACGGCCCTTGGATTCGGTATGCTGATTGAAATGTACCTTGGCCGTGTTCTGATAAAGACGGGTCGCCATCTGGTGTTCCGCCTCCTCGACGGTCATGCCGTCGACGTGATCAATCTTCTCGCCGATTGCATAATCGCCAAACCGGAACGCAGACCCCGACAGGTCGTTGTCCCACTTCGCGCTGTCCAGCAGGGGAACCGCGGTGCCGAGCGCGTCCGGATCGATCGCGGCGGGAAGGTCCGGAACGACCGGGTCGGGCGCCGGCGAACCGGGATCACGCTTGTTGACCATGACCCAGCGGACATAATCCAGCACTTCGGTTCCATTGGCGGTGTAGCCGGTCGAGCGGACATAGACGACACCAGTCCTGCCGTTGGAATTTTCCTTCTTGCCGATCACTTCCGACACGGTCGACAACGTGTCGCCCGGGTAGACGGGTGCCAGAAAACGGCCACCTGCGTAACCGAGATTGGCAACGGCGTTCAGCGAGATATCCGGTACCGTCTTGCCGAAGACGATGTGAAAGGTCAGCAGATCGTCGACCGGAGCGTGGGCATAGCCAAGCGCACGTGCGAATGCATCTGAAGACTGCACGGCAAAGCGGGATCCGTAGAGCGCGGTGTAGAGCGCCTGGTCGCCGCCTGTGACCGTGCGCGGCGTTGCGTGGCGGATTACCTGGCCGATCTCGAAGTCTTCAAAAAAATTACCGCGATTGGTCTTGCTCAACGGTTCCTCCCGGGGTGCGGTTCGTTGCCGTCGATTAGAGCCTATTGCAGCGCACACAGGCAAGTACGACGTTTAGGGAAGGGGCAGGGAATGTGTGTGTCGTTGTTGTCGGGATTGTTTCGAGGCGATGGCTGTGTACGAGCTGCCGATTGTGCTTGGTGGATTTGCGCCCGCATTTCCGACATACGTTCCTTTGGGGCCTGGCGAGGCAAGCAGACTTTTCATCTGTTCGAGGCAAATAACCTGAGTGCGGACGGGCTGTCACATGTGCGGTCCCAACGAACGACATCTCTGGGGCTGGGAGGGGACTATCCGGTTTTGTACGCAAAGTCATTGTAGCGGACATTCGCACAGAGCAGGCGCACTGTTGCTTTCTGCCCATTGCGGACACTCGATCACGCTGTAGCGAACGTCTTAATAAGACCTATCCTGGGAATTGGGTTTTCTAACTGCGAGCGCTCCTGGTACAATTTTGCGGCAGGCTAATCTCTAAGTTAGTTCCCGGTAGAGAAGTAGGTCACTCAGGCTCGTTGCTGAGTAAATTTGACTGCGAACAACAGGTCGCAGGACGACGACAGATTTTGCCTCAGTCGCTTCATTGGCAAAAATCCGCCGCAAAGAATCAAGAAGCAAATTCGACAAATAGCCAGCGTCGTTGTGGCCTTTCCAGATGAATAATCGTGTCTCGACCTGGCTGCGGCACGTCTTGGGCACATCGCGGCCGCTAACTGGTCCGCACGAAAACACATGTGCATGACACCGCTCTACCAAGAGTAAAATCAAACCCGCTGAGCCACCGTCTGAAGACAAAAGTGCGAGATTTTATACACACTAAACCCAACCGATTTAATTCAACTTACAATTTTTTTGGCCGTGACTGGTGCAACTTGAGCAAACAGAGGGATTTGATATCTAAAAATTCATTGGTCCGATCGAATGTTTAGGTTCCGAGCAGCCATATACCCTATTGAATGTAACCATCCATTCTGCGAACCTTGACGACTAACTCTTCAAGTGAAACCAGTTAAAGCTCCGGCCGAGTGACTCGTCGGAATAATTACCTGTGTTCATAGCTTGAACAGAAGAGGCCGCCGCTCAAGGTTGGACATGGCAACGAAACGTGACGGGAAGGTAGTGTTGCAAATTTGCCCCATGTTGAGCCCAGAGATTTGCTGCGGGTTCTTCCAAATCAGGTGTGTGCCACTTCGGTTGCGCACGATCGGTATCATGTAATTTCTGATCGCGATCGTGACATTGAAATCTGGGAGCGGTTTGGTGGCTGGTAGAAGCAGAAATCATCATTCGATGCGGCCACCGATACAGGCAAGTATCATTTGCGTCGTCAGCATGTCAGATCCGAAATGATGAAGGAGCGCGTCACCTACATCTCAAAGTACGAACCCGTTGTGCAGGCGTTCGTCGGTGAAACATTCGACGGTGCCCGTGTTTTGGATGCCCGTGCCCGACCAAATCAGGATCTCGCCCTTTCTGGTTTGCTACTTGGTGTGAAGGACATCATTAATGTCGATCAATTTCCCACCCGGTGCGGTTCGGAACTGCCCGCCCACCTGTTTGAAGGGCCACAGGCAAGTTGTGTGACACGTCTTCTCGGTGCCGGTGCCATCATGGCGGGAAAAACCGTTACCGCCGAGTTTGCAGTGTCGGATCCCGGTCCCACGCGAAACCCACGCAATCTAGGGCACACACCTGGCGGGTCCTCCAGCGGATCCGCAGCCGCGGTTGCCGCTGGCTTCTGTGACATTGCGCTTGGGACGCAGACTTCTGGCTCAGTGATCCGACCAGCGGGCTATTGCGGGACATTTGGTTACAAACCGAGTTTTGGGCGGGTCGCGCTGGACGGCGTGTTACCGTACTCGAAATCCATGGACCATATCGGGTTGTTTGCAAAAGACATGCAAACGCTTGCTGCATCCCTGCCGGTTTTAGTGACCGATTGGCAAAACACCAATGACGGTGCTCGGAACAAACCGGTTATCGGCGTGCCAATGGGGTCTTATCTCGATCTTGCGAAGCCGCATATTCGAGCGCAGTTCGAGGCAAGCGCGCGCAATCTCGAAGGCGCGGGTTGCGAGTTAAAACTGATCACATTGTGCGAAGACATCTCTATCGACAATGACAATCATGATTTGATCGCCAATGCAGAACTTTACCAAGTGCATAAGGGCTGGTTCGACGACTATCGGGACATCTACAAACCGAAGTTCCGCGCAATGTTGGAATTCGGTCAAAACGTGTCCGAGAAAACGCTGTCTGACAGCCTGAAGCAGGCGAGAAGAGTGCAGCTCCGGATGCAGCAACTGATGGCGGAGCACGCTCTTGATGCATGGATAGCGCCGGTTGCGCCCGATCTGGCTCCGGAAGGCTTCGCTACGACGGGTGATTTTCGCATGAATGCGATCTGGAGCTATACCGGCCTGCCTGTCATCACTTTCCCAACCGGAACAGACGACCGAAACTTGCCTTACTCGGTTCAGATAATAGGGCGCTTCGGGCAGGACGAAGCACTGTTGAACATCTCGCGCTCTATTCATCAACTTATCGGCGTCGGTGAACTGCCATTGGCCTGGAGCACCGGCGTCTCGGGACTAGGAAAATAATTCCCGGGTATTCGTCAACAATTCCAAGTTCAGAATTTTGTCATAGAGTACAGAAGCTGAGCCGTTTACATTGCCGTATTCAGCGCAAGCATTGAATTTCTTCTGCAGCACTTCGTCGGACATCGGCCTCAAAGCCGAGCCTAAAGGCGAGCCAACGAAACTGCATTTGCGATCTCCGGCCTGGGTCGTCAACTCGACATAGCCCCATTCTGGACAGATCAAGCGTGAGGACCTGTATGGCTCCGGGATATCGCCAACCTTGACGTCAATTTTCGGCAAGAGTCGCTTGATTGGTGCACTCGACAACATCTCGGTTGTCAGATGCTCAAGTTTGATATCGCCGTGCTCAATGATTGCTGCAATCGCGAAGTGCAAACTGAATTGCGCTTCAGTGGCGGTTTGCGGGTTTGGATAAGTCAGATTGGAGGTCACAACCGGCGGCACTGTACAGGTAACAGCGACCACATCACTGGCGCTGAATCCCTCCGCATCCATAATCTCTTTGACTGCATCGGCTGAAGCGTGGCTGGCGTAGCAAACCGGATACTTCTTCAAATCGACGCCTGGGTCGGAAATACTAAATTCCACTCCCAGCGTCTCGATTTCCCCGGGGTCGAACGTCCCCCCGTTAAGTACCTGCGCAATACCCGACTGATCTTCGAATGCGTTGGCTGGCCCGGTTGCGCCCTGTATCGCCGCAATGGCAGCGGTAACACCGCTTTCGGACGCTCGGCCACAATAGTAGTGCTTTGCAGCAGTACCGCGTACGGCTCGTATGGCACCAGCACCAGCGGTGGCGAGAGCAAGCGCATGAGTCGTTTTCTCGCGTTCCAGGCCCGCGACTTTGGCGACGCCTGCTGCACTGCCGATGGCCCCGAGGGCAGAGGTGGTCCACCAGCCCTTATCGTAGATTGAATTGGACAGCGCTTTTGCGACCGCAAATTCGACCTCTAATCCTGCAATGAACCCAAGTAGAAGATCGGCCCCGCTTGCACCGTGCTTTTGCGCCATGGCCAGGACAGCCGGGAAAACAACGGCTGACGCATGCACAATACCGGCATAGCAATTATCGTCAAAATCGAGAGCGTGAGCAGCCGATCCATTTGCAAACGCAGCTCCAGGCGCATTCAGCCTGTGCGGCGTCCCCACAATGTCGCAATTGCCCTCCCCGTAAGTCGCGACCGCTGTCTGCAAAAGCAATTTTGCAGATTCTGTATTCGCTCCTGCTAAAGTCACGCCACAAACATCGATCAGGCAACGTTTTGCCAGGTTCAGGACATCGTGCGGGATGTCCTCAAGCCGCAGAGACACCACGGCATCTGCAAGACTATGTATCGCGTGCCTATTTGCTTTCAAAACGGTTCTCTCACTATATTTCCAATGCCTCACACCAGTGAGTGTGAGGCCGGTCCAACGAATGTTGCCTGCTATTTCTTGTCGAAATATCCGGCCCTGACAGCCGTACCGATCAGATTGCAAATAAACCTTCCGGCGGTAATGGCGGTGATCCCATTCACATCGCGACTGGGAGTAATCTCGACGATATCCATACCGACGACATTGCCTTTTTTGACCAAGCCCTGAATCAGGGTCCGCATTTGGGAATAGTTGACACCACCAGGGGCGGGGCCCGCAACCGCAGGCATGATTGTGGGATCGACGCCGTCAGCATCAATTGTCAGATAGTAATCGCCGCCATCTGGAATGCGATCCAAAATGGCATTCATTCCAAGTTCCTGCAACTCCATGTCAGAGATCAGATTTGACCCGTACGCCAGCGCGGCTTCAACTTCTTCCGGCCGTCCGCTGCCCGCGGAACGCAATCCGATTTGGTAAATATCTTCAATGTGCTCCATTTCGGATGCCCTACGGATGACACTCGACAATCCGAAGCTCACACCATGGAAAACGTCCCGCCAGTCGACATGGGCGTCGACCTGAACCAATGTGATCGGCCCGCGTCCTTCGAATGCCCGAAAAACTGGAATGGGAATAGCGTGATCGCCACCGAGGATAATGGGCAATGCACCGGACGCGAGGATTTTGCGCACCGCCTGTTCCGATCGGTCATGGTTGCCAGCTACGTCCTTGGCTTCGGCAACGACGTCTCCACAATCGACAACTTTAATGTCGCGCCCGTCAAGCAGGGTACCGCCAATATCGAAATCATAACGATCAAGCCCACGAAGGGCGCGCTCGCAATACCGCCGGATATGCGTTGGAGCATTCGACTGATCATTACTTGCTTCGCCCATCGAATAAGGATCGCCAAAGGGGATCCCCAGTATCGCAATGTCGGCGTCCAGGTTGTCCAGATCAGTAACAATTGGAAAATCGTGGAAGCTCTGGAATTCCCGTTTGGGAGGAGCTGTGAGGTCGGATGTCATGAACTATTTCTCCTTGTGCGCATTGAAGCGGCGGGCAATGGCGACCAATTGTGCGCCCAGCGTTTGACCGCAGAATTTTCTGAAGCGGCTGAAATAGAACTCATGAACCGGAGTCCATTGTCGGATGGCCAGCACTATCCGAATTGGGTTTGAAGGCGGTGATGTTAAGTTTTTCCAAGAAGAGCTTAAGGCGCTCGGTCTTCGGGGTTTGAAGGATTACGTCAGGTGCACCCTCTTCGACAATTCTCCCTTCCTCCATGAACACAACGCGGTCGGCCACGCTGGAGGCAAAGCCCAGTTCATGGGTCACGATGATCATCGTCATCCCTTTTTGGGCAAGACGCTTCAGGACATTCAATACGCCGGACACCAACTCGGGATCCAAAGCTGAGGTTGGTTCGTCCATCAGCACCAGGACCGGATCCATCGCCAGAACTCGCGCGATGGCAAGCCGCTGCTTTTGCCCTCCGGAAAGATTGTCAGGCCATTCTGACTTCTTGTCGTCCAGTCCTACTTCTGCCAGCGCAGCGAGCGCTTGTTTTTCGGCCTCGCCACGGCGGCGCTTGGCGACAACCATCTGTGGGCAAACTACGTTTTCGAGGACACTGAGATGAGGCCAGACGTTGAAGTTCTGAAACACCATTCCAACACGCGCGCGTAGCGCGTTGAGTTCCTTTGTTTGCGTCGAAACCGACCGCGCGTCAGGCACGCCACCGACCAGTTCGCCTGCCAAGCGCACCTCGCCCCCATCGGCTGGTGTCAGCCAGTTGGCGGTCCGCAGGAATGTGCTTTTGCCACACCCGCTGGGGCCGATGATGCAGATAACTTCCCCTTGGGAAACGCTCAACGAAACGTCATGCAAGACGGTCATGTCACCGAATGACTTTCGTATTTCGGTCATTTCAAGAAAGTTGTGTTTTGTTTCAGAGCCCGCTGCCATGTCTTCATCCCTCCGTCGCGGCGGGAGCTGCGCGCACGACCTTGGCTCGGGAACTGCTACTCGTTCGTCTCGAAACTTTCCGTTCAACCCGGCGCATGATGATCGCCAAGGTTTCGTTCAGCGCCCAGTACAAAAGCGCGACCATGATAAACGCCTCAAACGGGCGAAATGTCTCGCCCTGGACGGTGATCGCCGCCATCGTCAGTTCGCCGACGGTAATCGTGGACAAGATTGCAGATTCTTTGACCAGCGAGAGTGTCTGATTGGTCATCGCAGGCAGTATGATTGGCAGCGTTTGAGGCAAGATGATGTAGCGCATCGCCTGCCAGTCCGACATTCCCGTGGCTCGTGCACTTTCCAGTTGCCCTTTGGCAACGGCGTCTATCCCGCCGCGAATGACTTCGGCGAAATAAGCACTCCCAAAGGCGGCCAATGCCACCACACCGACATACTCCGCCGGCAGGTGCAGCCCATAAAATGGCAGCACATAGAATAACATGAAGACCTGGATGATAAACGGCGTATTGCGAAAAACCTCAATGAAACTCGTGGCAAAGAATCGTATGATTGCCAGTCTCGAGCGTCGGCCAAGAGCCAGAACCAACCCGAATGGCATACCCAGAATGATCGCGCCGACCACGATCTTTATGGTCATCCAGAAGCCGAGGAGGAGCTGCGGGCCATAATTTGTAATGATTGACAGATCGATGCTCATGGTCGTCTATGCCCGCTTGACTTCAAATTTGGATTCAAGCAACGACGCGCTGCGACTGACGGCAAAACACATCAGAAAGTACATGACGAAGGCCCCGGTAAGGACTTCCACCGGGTGGTAGTTATTGCTGTATATTTGTTGTGAAACGCGCATGAGTTCCACAACGGTGATGGTGGAGAGCAGTGCGGTCGCCTTTAGTACCTGAGTGAACTCATTCACTAAAGGTGGAATTGAAGCCATAAACGTTTGCGGCAGAACCACCTTTACCCAAAGAGCAAATCCCGAGAGACCAAGCGAACGGGCGGCTTCGAACTGGCCTTGCGGCACAGATGCCAATCCGCCGCGAAGGATCTCAATCACGAACGCTGCGCTGTTAAGTGTCAGCGCGAGAATACCCGCCGACATCGGGCCAATGTTAATGCCAACAATCGGAAGCACATAGAAAACAAGGAATATCTGTACTAGAAGCGGTGTACCACGGATGAAACTGATGTAGATGGCTACCGAATAAGCAAGAATTCGGGACTTTGAAGCGGTGCGTGCGACTGTAACAATTGTCGCCAGCACGACACTAAAAGCAAATCCGAGTAGTGCCAAAGTTAGTGTAACAAGAGATCCTTCAAAAAGACGTGGCAATGCATCGAAAGTGTAGCTGATGTCGAATTTCACTGTGCTCAGTCCTGGTAAAGGCCGCCCTGACAGCTTCCGCCCAACTGTCAGGGCTTTTGTCTAGATCTTCACAGCCCTGGAGTTGCTGGCCGGGGCTGTGAACCTTAACTCAGAGCTCAAAGAGCGCCTTCAGGCAGATAGCCGTCACCGGGAATTTTCATCTTGAAACCAAACCATTTGTCCTGAAGTTCATCGATCTTTCCGCTATCTCGCATCTTGAGGATTTGATCGCTCAGGTAATCGCGCAAATCAGTGTCTTCTGGACGTGTGACCCAGGCCAGATAGCTTGTATCGGTGATTGGCCCCACGAGCTCGAACAAGTCCGGTTGTTTTTGTATGATGACGGCAAGGTTCGGAAGGTTCTGTACGGCCACGTCCAATGTACCATTTGCCAAGGCAAGTGTAACTTCCGGGTAGCTGGTGAAGAGCTTTAATTCACCGAAGCCGCCCAACCCCTTGGCCTTCAGGTCTTCCTCAAAAGCTCGAGACGCAGCTTCATTTCCTGACGCAAGTTGCGTACCCACAACCTTACCAGCCATGTCTTCCACGCTCATAACGGATGTATCGCCCTTGCGCTTCATAATCCATGTCGTGCCTTCGGCAATGGGCACCGTGAAGGCATATTTCTTAGCTCTGTCCGGTTTGATCGTTACGCTGGTCGCTACAAAATCGAATTTCCCGGCTAGAACACCTGGCAGAATACCCTGCCATGGCAGGTCCAACTGGTTTAGCTCAACTCCGAGATCTGCGACAATCGTATCCAGAATGTCCTTGCCATAGCCTACAATCTTGCCGTCCTCTACGAATTCGAACGGCGGGAAAGCTGCCTCGGTTCCGACCGTTACCTTTCCAGTTTGCTTTATCTTTTCAAGTGTGGTTTCCGCTGACGCAGCAATAGTATTCGCTACCAACACGGTGATCACAAGTAATCCATACTTGCGAATATTCTCGATAATCGTGCTCATATTTCGCTCCTTATAGTTTCGCAATGTCTCCTAAGCTCGAAGGCATGAGTTGCTTGTGAACACTCCGGCAAGCGGCATTTCGACCGGGAAGCGGTGTTGCCATAATGGTGCGACAGAACCTGATTTCCTTTCAACGAATTTCACATGAAAATGTGATACAAAGATTCTTCAATGCATCTAATTTTTAGATGTTTAGAAGTTTCAGGGGTCTGGGAAGGAACACGATCCAATAGTGAAAATCGTCAGAAATCTCAATTCAATCCAAGTTTTTGTTGTGGTTTTGCGGCTTAATAGTATTACGCTCGCTGCGCAATTCTTGAACATCAGCCAGAGTTCGGTGAGTTATCACATCAAAAAATTGGAGGACGAATTGCAGGTTCTCCTGTTTGATCGGAAGCCTGAGGGATTGGCGCCGACCTCTCAAGGAAAGGTTCTGGCGTCGCATGTAGAAAATGGTTTACGGTCAATTCAGACAGGATTGGAACAGATTACAGGCCGAGCCGAAGCGGTACGAGTCGCCATATTGCCGATGTTCGCCAGTCGATGGCTTTCGCCACGTTTAGGCGATTTCTGGGAAGCTCACCCGGACGTGCAATTATCGTTCCGAAACCATAACAATACTTTCGCGGAAGAAGAACGTCCGAACGAGTTTGCCGACTTGGGGATCATATGGGGGCTTGGAGATTGGAAGGAATTTCAGGTCTTTCGCCTTTGGTCTGAAAGTATGGTTGTTGTCTGCAGTCCGGAGTACTGGCATGAACACCCTTTTACCTTACCTGCAGAATTGAAAAACCGCGCGTTATTGCATGTTGACGATGAATCGAGATGGCAAGAATGGTTCAACAACAATCAACTGGAGTTCTTGCCTTCCAAAGCACAACTGATACCGCAAGAGCCGCATTTTCAGCTTAGCTCGACGATAAACGGGCTCGGTGTCGCCTTGTTCCCTGAGAGCATGATTCAAAACGAACTTTCAACCGGCGTATTGATGAACCCTTTTGGACATACATTCGATACTTCGTTTGCTTATTATCTGGGAATTCCAAATGGAGTTTACCTATCCAGATCCGCAATCGTGTTTAAGAATTGGCTTTTGTCGCAATGCCAAGACTTAAACGTTGGAGGAGCCGGCTTTTAGTAGCATGCTTTTCCTGCGGACCGAGTCCTCGGTTTGTTGAAACCAACTTCAACGCAGCGACGGGTGCGCTGTGTCAGAAATCGACCAGTGAACCTAAGGTAAGAAATCCCGCAGAGCGGACATTCCTTACCCGTGCCGCGAACGTCTGCTTCCCGCCCAACCTGTGAATTCACTGCGTCCAAGATGAGTGTCGGCTTTTAGGGTGTTACCTCAGGACGTTGAAATGCAGACTTGGGGGCGTATAGCAGCCAATAATGCTGTACGTATCTTTCGCCACTTTGGGCTCTTCTGTTCGTTCAGGGTGCCTCGATGCGCGACTAATGACCGGATTTTACCCTAGCGAAAGGTCCCCGCGGTAAACTCGCCGAAACCTCCTTTCGACGAGATACTGATGCCGTCCTCCAGCCCTGCCGCACTCGATATTCTCAATCTCAAAAAATGCTTTGGCAAACCCGCAGTAAACGATCTCTCGCTGACAGTGCGTGATGGTGAATTCTATGCCCTGCTGGGTCCGAACGGCGCGGGCAAAACGACGACGCTGAGGATGGTGGCGGGACTGCTCGAGGCTGATGCGGGCTCCGTCAAGGTCTGTGGCATCGACGCTTTTTCCGACCCGATTGCCGCAAAGCATGTCCTGGCCTGGGTCCCGGATGAACCCATGGTTTACGACAAGCTGACACCGCTCGAATATCTTGAGTTTGTGGCAGGCCTCTGGAGCATGGAACCGGACCTTGCGCGTTTCAGGGCCGATACTCTGCTCGACTCCTTCGGACTTGCGTCTCATTCCAATGAACGTTGTGGCGGGTTCTCCAAGGGGATGCGTCAGAAAGTGGCGCTTGCCGGTGCCCTGATCCACGAACCGCGTTTGATAATCCTCGACGAGCCGCTCACCGGACTTGATGCAGGATCTGCGCGGCAGGTGAAGAAGGTGCTGTCCGGCCTTGTTGCGCAGGGTGTGTCGATCGTCATGACGACGCATATCCTTGAAGTCGCGGAGCGGATGGCTGACCGGATCGGGATCATTGCGCGCGGACAGCTCGTTGCCGAAGGCACGCTGGAAGAGTTGCGCGAACGAGCGAGCGCCGACGGCAATTCCCTGGAGGACATTTTCCTCAAAATCGTGGGCGGCGGCTCCGAAGGCGGCGCACAAACGGGCAAAGCAGATTACCCTGACGAGAAGGTGGCATGAGCGCACTCGCAGCACATTCCGCCCTGATGCGTTTTTCAAGGCATGAATTGCGACTCGCCTGGCGCGACTGGGCCTGGATGTTTTCGGGCTGGCGCAACACCAGCCTGCGGCGCGCACTGATCGGCATGGGCATGTTCTATGCGATCATGCATTTGATCGCGTACGCCGTGCTTTCGCCCTATTTTGCCACGGGGATCATGCTCGATCAGACCACGCAAGCAATGCTTTCGGTCACTGTCCTGCTCAGCTTCACCATGATGCTGTCGCAGGCGATGGAATCGGTAACGCGCGCGTTCTACGCCCGCGATGATCTCGACCTGATACTGTCTTCACCCGCGCCCTCCCGTGACCTGTTTCTTGTGCGTATCGTCATGATGGCTCTGACAAGCTGGGTGATGTCGGCACTCGTCATGTCTCCTTTCCTCAACGTTGCCGTGGTGCTTGGCGGGCAGCATTGGCTTGCGGGATATGTGGTTCTTCTTTCAGTATCGCTGAGCGCAACAGGAGCAGGTGTGTTGATCACGCTCGCGCTGTTTCGAACGGTGGGCGCGCAGCGTACGCGCCTCACTGCGCAAATACTGGCTGCCATTGTCGGTGCGGCCTTCCTGATCGGGATGCAGGTGGTTGCAATCCTGTCCTTCGGGTCGATCTCCCGGTTCACTCTCTTCGACCCGGCCTTTCTGGCGAACCATGCGCCGTCTGCAGGCTCCCCATGGTGGTTTCCCGCCCACGCTGTGGCCGGACAGACCAATGCCGTTATTCTGATCTTTGCAGCCTCCGTCCTGTTTTTTGCGATGGGAGCCTGGCTTGGCGCGGTTCAGTTTCGCCGCATTGTCGTGTTGGCACTCGGTGTCACGGAAAAGACCACGCGCGGACGCGCATCCGAACGGGCCTTTCGCAGTTACTCGCCGTTCGGCGCGCTTGTTCACAAGGAACTCAGTCTGATCTTCCGCGACCCGTGGCTGGTTTCCCAGACACTGATGCAGGTTCTCTATCTTATCCCGCCGGCTGTCATGCTCTGGGTCAGTTTTGGCGAGAACACCGAGATTTCCGTGATTATCGCTCCCGTTATCGTTATGGCAGTCGGCCAGCTTGCCGGCGGCCTTGCCTGGCTGACCATCTCCGGTGAAGATGCCCCCGATCTGATCGCAACGGCCCCCATCTCCCTGTTTACACGCCTCTGGGCGAAAGTGTTGTCGGTCCTGACGCTTATCGCCACAATACTACTGCCGATTGCTCTGTGCCTGGCGCTCATATCGTTATGGGGGGCAGTGGTCACCTTTGCCGGCGCGATGATCGCAGCAGCAAGTGCAATCCTGGTTCAACTCTGGTTTCGATCTCAAGCCGAACGCACAACCTTCCGGCGCCGGCAGGTCGCTTCGAAGGCCTCGACGCTCGCGGAGGCCGGTGCGTCCATTTCCTGTGCGGCGGGCACGGCACTGATCGCGGCGGGGAGCCCGCTGGCGCTTCTGCCTGTCGTCCTGCTTTTGATTGTGCTTGGGATCTCCCGGAGTATCCGTCCGAGGCATGACGCAAAAATTTAAGGGTTTACGCGCCGGATTGGGCTAGACAGCAAACGCAAGTGCGTCCATGCGTCCACAAGTGATCAAGCCCAAGGCCGCAGCGAGGATGAGTTTGGTCCGATAATGCCGGCCGTCCAATTAGACGCTTGTTCTTTGACCATCATTGGTGCCAGTTTCTATAGATAGATTCGGGAGGACATCTCTGTGTTTCACGGCAAGGTACTGGTCGCCCAGGGAGGCGGTCCAACGGCGGTTATCAACCAGTCCATGGTTGGGGCGGTCCTGGAATCACGCAAGTTCCGCTCCGTCGAGTTGATCTACGGCGCCGTGCACGGCGTGCGCGGGATACTGGACGAGGATTTTTACGATCTGACCCAGGAGACCACCCACAATCTGGAAATGGTCGCAAACACGCCGTCTTCGGCGCTTGGCTCGACGCGCGACAAACCGGACCTGAAGTATTGCCAGGAAATCTTCAAGGTCCTGCGGGCGCACAAGATCGGTTATTTCTTTTACACCGGCGGCAACGATTCCTCGGACACGGTTCGCATCGTGAATGATGAAGCGCGCAAGGCAGACTACAATCTGCGCTGCATCCATATTCCGAAAACCATCGACAATGACCTGGTCGAGAACGACCACACGCCAGGCTTTCCCTCAGCCGCGCGGTATGTGGCTCAAGCATTCATGGGCATCAATCTCGACAATGCGGCGCTGACCGGCATCTATATTGGCGTTGTCATGGGGCGCCATGCCGGTTTTCTCACCGCCGCATCGGCATTGGGAAAGAAATTCTCCGATGATGGTCCACATCTCATCTACATGCCCGAGCGTACCTTCGAGATCGATCGGTTCATCGGTGACGTCAAGCAGGTGTATGAACGCTACGGGCGCTGCGTCGTTGCCGTCAGTGAAGGCATCCATGACGGCTCGGGTGAGCCGATCATCGCCAAGCTGGCCAAGGAGGTCGAGCGCGATGCACATGGCAATGTGCAATTGTCCGGAAGCGGTGCACTGGCCGATCTGTTGACGCAGAAGGTCAAGGAGGAGCTGCAAATCACGCGGGTCCGGGGAGACACGCTCGGCTATATCCAGCGAAGCTTTGTCGGATGCGTTTCCGATGTTGACCAGAATGAAGCCCGAGAGGTCGGTGAAAAGGCCGTCCAGTACGGGATGTTCGGCGATCGCGACGGATCGGTGACGATAAAACGCACCGGCCACTACTCGGTGGATTACGAACTGGTGCCGCTGGAAATGGTCGCCGGAAAGACCCGCACAATGCCCGACGAATTCATAACGGCTTCCGGTCACGATGTTACAGACGAGTTCCGGATGTATCTTCGCCCCCTTTTGGGCAAGGGCATGCCGGACGCCCATCGCCTTCGTCCGAACAAGGTGCCGAAGATCCTGGCAGCCTCGTCATAGGAGACGGCACTCGCGCGGGCGGTTCCGGACTTTTTCTGCTCGGTGAATGAACGCCAGGTCAGCGGACATTGCGGTCAGTTGAAAGGTGTCTGCAATGGTTGAAACTGCTGTTGGGGTCAGACGTTCAAAACCTTCCTGTGCTGAGGTGTCGAGCTCGCCGCCGACCCCAACTTGAGTCATTGGCTGACAACTTTCCATTGCTTCAGCGAGGCATCGATCTCATCGCAGGTTCCCAAAGTGAGTGGCCGTTTCACCCAGGGACCCGCTGGGACGGTTTCCGCAGCGACCGCCACACAAATCGCCTTGTCCTCATTCAGTCTCAGGGTCTGATCTGCTTCATTGTAAATGAACTTCTGGCGCGAATGATCGCTGCATTCCAGCAGGGCAAACTCCGACTTTCCAGTCGCGACTAAGGCCTGCATGCAGAAGCCTTCGAAAGGGTAGGACACGACCTGCATGGTGGTTGTGTTGTACTCAAAGCGGGTGTCATGCCCCTCATAGCTGCGCGGCTCGCCCTCACTGGGTGGTTTGCAAGAATGGGTCTGCAACAGATCGGACCGCCCGGGGCCATATGTATCGATGCAAAACCCGTATCCGTTTGGTTCGTCCTGGTTGTCGCTGAGGACGATGTACGGCGCTTCAGACGGAACCTTTGGTGCGTCGGCGCCGGCAATGCCAGTTGCTCCGAGCAGCGCAGCAGAAATTATGGCAAGTCGCATAGTGCGTCCTTTTCATAGCTTGTCGAGATTACATCTGATTAGCGGCTTTTTGATTTACTATCAACTGAAACAATTTGAATTAGAACTATTTTTCCTGGTCGTATTCTGGCTCTTTTGATAGGCCGCAAGTTCACTTAAAGTGAGTTCATGAAACGTCAGCACGCACAAATTCACCCCTTCCTCCATTCAGCGGCAATAATGGAGAAGCAATTGGAAAACCTGCTCGGATCATCCAAGATACGGCATCGACAAGCTCTTGTTCTGGATGCGCTATTGCAAATCGGACCGTCCTCTCAGCAGCACCTTGCCAAACAGTTCAGCGTCTCACCTGGAACCATGAGTTCGATGATTTCTCGGCTTGAAACACTTGGATACGTGCAACGTGAGACCAACCCTACAGATCGACGCGCCGATGTCGTCAACATCACAGCTGAAGGGCTGACGGCTCTTGCGGGTGTCGCAGACATTTGGCGAGAGGGTGACAAGATTATCGAGAACATCCTCGGACCAGAAGAAAGCAAACGTTTCTTTGCACTCTCGGACAAACTCAGCAGAGCGCTTGGCGGCGGCCCACCAAAGACAGAAAAGTCCAACTAACAACATAGAACTGTAGTGGTCGCGCATGAGCGCAGTTTTGATTGCCGAGCGGACGTTCATGTTTTGCGCAGTATTTACAACGTCATGCATTCTCGAATGCAGAATACGTTCGCATGCATGGCGTGATTGTCGCCGCGATGCGGGCTACACCTCCCAAACCATTATTGAATGCCGCTGTTTGACACTGGTTCCGTATTGAGCCTTCGCTGCGATCGAGATCGGCAAACAGGGAGCGGACCAAGGCGTCATCTGATCAAATTGTTCGAACTGGTGCCTGTGGTGCAAAGCGATCAGCGGAACACTTCGCAGTGAACGGCTGCTTCGAACCGATATCGATGTGATGCGGTTAACCTGACAGCGTCGCTTTCCATTGCCGCGCTTCCACCGCTTCAACCGTGAGTTCGATACAGAGTTGACGCACAGCCTCTAAGGCAAACGTTGCCGGGCGATCGCTCAATTCTCCGATATAGAGCGCGCGACTGAGCTTCGGCCTGACAATCGGGCGAGTCACCAATGTGCCTGCGTCAATGTGTTCTTTCAGGATAAACTCGGTGCCTATGAGGCAGCCGATGCCAGAAAGAAGGGATCCGCCGATAGCGGCGATCGAGTTTATCTGGAACTGAGCGTTTTCTTCGATCCGTCTAAGCAGGGACGGATCGTCCATCACGGCCCGGGTGTTCAGGCCTTGACGAAGAATAATCAGCGGTAATTCCAGCAGTGCCTCAAAGCTGATTGCATCAGTCCCGCCCATTACATCCGGGCGGCCCACCAGAACCAACTCTTCTTCCAATATTGGCTGGAACCTGAAGCGTGAGTCAGGAGACTGATTGTAGGTAAGGGTCAAATCGACTTCCGAAGACGCAAGCTGCTGGGCGGTGGACCCGGAAAAGATCTCGGAAAGATGCAGGCGGAGTTTCGGATAGGCTTGCGAGACACGCTGCACCAGGGGCACACCGATTGCCTTAACGGCCGAATGCGCAAAGCCCACCGAGATCTCACCCGCAACCTCGTTCGCATTATCTCTGATATCGGCACTGGCGGCCTGCATGGAGCGCAGGATCGCTCGCGCGTGCTCATACAATCGAGCACCAGATGCCGTCGGCCGAACGCCCCTTGGCAATCTCTCAAATAACGGCGTTCCAAGTTCAGCTTCCAGATTGGAAAGATGCCTGCTCAAAGCAGACACTGCGACCCTTTCCCGATCCGCGGCGCGAGCCAGCGCACCTTCCTCAAAGATCGCTGCAAAATATCGGAGCTGTCGACTGTCCATGCGTTCTCAATAACAGAAAGGAGCTTTACTAACATTGAAATTTTGCAAAGCACGCCGATCGAGTACCGTTGGCTGGCGCGAGTCCAACCGGAGCACAAACGGTGTCAAACGATTTCAGACCCTTGCAGGGCATCAGGGTCGTTGAAATGACCCACATGATAATGGGGCCAAGTTGCGGCCAAGTCCTCGCCTATCTCGGGGCCGAGGTGATCAAGGTTGAGCCTCCTGCAGGGGATAAGACAAGGCACCTGACAGGAATGGGGCGTGGGTTCTTTCCAAGTTTCAATCGCGGCAAGCGCTCGATCACTTTGGATCTCAAGGCCGAGGCAGGAACGATTGCGCTCGATCGGCTGTTGGCTACCGCCGATGTTTTCGTTGAGAACTTCCGCGACCAGTCACTTGACAAGATGGGATTTGCGCCCTCCGAGTTGCGAAACAAGCACCCCAAACTGATCATAACGTCCTGCAAAGGCTTCCTGCGCGGTCCCTATCAGGATCGAACGGCAATGGACGAAGTCGTTCAGATGATGACCGGAATGGCCTACATGACTGGCCCAACGGGTCGTCCATTGCGCATTGGTTCGTCTGCAAATGACATCATGGGTGGGGTTTTCGGGGCTCTTGCGGTTCTCGGGGCCCTGATGGAGCGACAACAGTCCGGCCAGGGGCGCGCCTTACGCGTCGGCCTTTTTGAGAATTGCCTAATGCTTGTCATGCAACACATGGTTCAGTTCGATCTGGACGGACGCGAACCAGCCCCTATGCCCGAGCGGGAGTTTTCTTGGCCGGTCTACGATATCTTCGACACGCATGACCAGCGCCAGATCTTTGTGGGTGCTGTCACGGAGGGCCATTGGCAGATATTGTGCAACGCCATCGGATTAGAGCATTTGCTGGAGGATAGCCGGCTCCAGACGAAAATGAGCCAAATCGAAGCGCGGCACTGGACGATCCCCATTTTTGCAGAAGCGATCAATAAACGCGATTTCACTGAATTGGTCGAAATTCTTGAAGCTTCAGGCATACCCTTTTCTCCAATCAACCGTCCGGCTGACATGTATCGGGATCCACATGTCTTGCGTCCCGGCGGTTTACAGCACTCGATGCTGTCTGGTGGGCAGGTATTCCGGGCTCCGGGATTGCCCATAGAAGTTGATGGCGACAGTCCCCGTCCGGCATCACTCGATGTCACAGATGTCGGTCATGATACCGAAAACGTTCTTTCAGAGCTTGGACTGTCACCTTCTGAAGTACAGGCCGCAAGCGGCGCTGTTAACAGGAGAACGGCGTGACCCGTCTGTCCGAAGTGTACCCTCCCGACAGGGTCGTGTTGCGGGAAGTCGGTTTGCGCGACGGTCTCCAGATGGTCCAACGGCACCCGTCAACAGCAGCGAAGGCCGATTGGCTGCGACGGGAAAGTTCCGCCGGTGTTCGACATTTTGAGATCGGATCTTTCCTTCCGGCAATGGCTATGCCGCAGTTCGCGGATGTTCGGGAGATCATCGACATCTGCCAACGTCTTGACGTGCATTCGGCGGCACTTGTCTTGAACGATCGAGGTGCAGCTGATGCAGTTCAAACCCCGGTCGGTGAAATCGTCACGGTCGTCTCGGCAACCGAAGAGCATAGCCAGGCAAACGCCCGCCGTTCTCGGAAGGACGCAATCGCTCTGGTCGGTAGAACCGTTGAAATGGCCAGGAACTCGGAAACCTTACCTTTGGTTCAGGCCGGTATTTCTATGGCTTTCGGCTGCTCGATTGCCGGTGAAGTCGACCCAGACGAAGTTGTGCGTATCGCAGCAGCGTGTGCGGACGCCGGCGCAGACATCATTGGTCTTGCGGATACCGTGGGATTTGCAGGCCCAGATCAGGTGCAAGACCTTGTTGAGTGTGTAAAAAATGAACTGGGCGATGTCGCGCTGAGCATTCATCTGCATGACACAAGGGGGATGGGGGTCGCCAATGCCTCTGCTGCCCTCGACGCTGGAATCCGGGTGATCGATGGCTCGCTGGCGGGTCTCGGAGGCTGCCCCTTTGCCCCTGGCGCGACCGGGAACGTGGTCTTTGAAGACCTAATATACCTTTGTGAACGAAAGGGCTTTGCGACCGGCATCGATCTGGAAAAGCTGATGTCTGCCCGCGAGATCGCCGCATCCGAAATGCCTGATGAACATCTTCGCGGTGCGCTGGCGCGTGCAGGAGCTCCGCGCCAGATCAGCTGGCACGCCCAACAATCAACTGGATGACAAAATGGAGGAGAATATGAACATCCTGAAAACTGCAGCCGCCGCATTGCTGGCCGCAACGACCATGAGCAGTGTGGCTCACGCCGAAGCAACCGAGATGCGCTGCAGCCACCAGCTACCGCCTGCGCACCATATCGCGAAGGTCATCGATCGGTGGGCCGAAGAGATTGAAACCCTGTCAAACGGAGAAATCGACGTTCAGGTATTTGGCGCAAACAGCCTCGTTGGCGCGCGGGAAAACATCCCGTCCGTGGCCAAAGGCAACATCGAATGCGCATTTTCGATCAACCCGCAGTGGGGCAAGACCCTACCCATCATGAACGTGACGCTGAAACCTTATGCCGTAACTGATCTGGAGACACTTGCTGCTTGGCCGGGCAGCGATGCGGCTGCGTTTCTGGACCAAAAGCTCCTTGAAAAAGGCGTGCAAAACGCGGTGTGGCTTTTCACTACGCGAATGACGGCGATGACTTCGAAGGGGTCACCGTTGATCAATCCCGAAGACTTCGAAGGCGTCAAGATCAGGGGACTGAACCCAGTGGCCGATGAGGGCCTTGTCGCCATGGGTGCTGCGCCTTCAGCGATGTCGGGATCGAAGGTTTATGAAGCGCTTTCAACCGGCGTGATCGATGCGGGCATGACCGATATTGCAGCCGCCTATTCGCGCAAGTATTTCGAAGTGCAAGACCACGTCACGGTCGTGCCGCTCTTTAGCGTGTTCTTCCACGGTTACCTCAACCCGGCCTGGTATGACGGTCTGACTGATGCGCAGAAGGCTGCGATTGCCGAGGCGGGGACCAAAGCTGCGGAATGGGCGGTTGCCGCGTCCGAAGAAGCGTCGGCCTCGGCGCCTCAGCAACTGGCCGATAACGGTATGAAGGTGCATTTCCAAACACCCGAGGAAGAAGCTGCCTGGAATGCGATAATGGTACCGGCTTTCGACAAGTCGTTTGGCGACGCAACCGGCGAAGACGGCGTCAAGCTGCTGGAGCTGGTCAACCAGATTTCGAACTAACGTGAAACTAGATCATGAAACTGACGCCTCTGAGGCCTTGCCGGTCTCAGGGGTGGAACGCGGGGTGCGCCTGATTACGTTGTCCGGGGCAGGCATTGCCGCATTGCTGGTGCTCATCGTCTTTGGAGTGGTGAGTTATAGCGTTTTCATGCGCTACGTCCTTGGAACACCGATCACTTTTTCCGACGAACTCAACGGCTTTATCGTTGTGGCTATGGTGGCCCTCGGAGCTGGCGAAGTACTCTTGCGCGGCGAACATTTCGGGGTCGACCTGCTGACTGAACGCGCTGGCCCCCGAATTCAGTGGCTGATCGAGGTTTGGGGGATGGTTGGTGTGATCCTGGTAGCCGCAGCTGTTCTTTATAGCGCGGTGCTCATGGTGCGGTTTTCATATGACTTCGGCATCTATTCAGATGGATATCTGGGCATCCAAATGTGGATTCCACAAGGTTTTCTGCTGATCGGCATGATCATTTTGATCCTTGCGGCGCTGGCTCGCATCTTCACACTTGTGACGGTGCGCCGGCCATGATGACGTTTCTGATCTTGGCCGGTTTGATTGTCCTCCTGCTAACAGGCATGCCAATCTTTGCCGGACTGGGGCTGACATCGCTGATCATAATGTTGCTGACGGAAGGCAACGTGAACAGCGCAGCCGATACGGTGTTTGCCAAACTGAACAACGGACTTCTAACGGCGATACCGATGTTTGCCTTCATGGCGCACGTGATGATCCGTGCTGGTGTGGTCAAGGACCTTTATGACGCAGCCAATGCCATGGTCGGCCATCTGCGTGGTGGTCTTGGAGTTGCAACGATCCTTTCCTGTACCATTTTCGCAGCCATTTCCGGTTCTTCTGTTGCAACGGCGCTGACAATCGGCTCGACGGCCATCCCGCAGATGAAGCGCTTCAGCTACCGCCCGAGTTATTCCTACGGCGTGATTGCGGCTGGCGGTACGCTGGGGATCTTAATCCCACCCTCTGGACCACTCATTCTTTATGCAATCGTAACCGAGGCATCGATCGGAGCTCTCTTTCTAGCCGGGTTGTTGCCGGGTATCATGATGGCGGCCATTTTTGCAGTCTGGGCGATGATCAGCGCCGGGTTTGGGAGCGCAGTTGTCTCCCAACCTTTTGCAGGCATGCGGGTCATCTGGGCGCGCATAAGACAGTCGATCTGGGCCTTGTTGATGCCGCCGGTCGTGTTAGGCGGGATTTACCTCGGAATCTTTACAGCGACTGAAGCTGCTTCAATCGGTTGCCTCTACGCTCTGTTAATCAGTGTTCTGGTTTACCGGAATTTCGGTCTCCGTGACCTTTGGGTTACAGCGTTTGAGACAGTGCGCACAACGGCTATGCTTTTCATGATCCTGGCGGCTGCTGCGCTGTTTGGTCATGCAGTAACCATCATTCGTCTCCCAATCGAGATCGTCGAACAAGTGACGGCAATCGGACTCAGCCCCGCCCTGTTTGTCGTTGCAGTTATGTTGCTCATTCTTGTGCTGGGCATGTTCCTCGAGACAATCTCGATAATCCTGATCACGACGCCAATTGTTTTTCCTGTAATGCTGGCACTTGGGATCGACCCGATATGGTATGGTATCCTGCTTATGATCAACCTCGAACTTGCGTTGATCACACCTCCCGTGGGGATGAACCTTTTCGTCATCAAAGGTATTGCCAAAGCCCCTTTGTCCGAAGTAATCCGCGGCGCCCTGCCCTATGCAGCGCTGATGCTTCTGGGCCTGATCCTCGTCTTTGCATTCCCAGCTTTGTCCACATGGCTTCCCGAGGTGGCGGGGTTCGGAGGCTAAGCCACGCGTTCACGACACTCCCCGTGGAACAACATTATTGCGCTGCTTAACTTAAGCGGCACCATAACTCCGCAAAGCTTGGTGTGATTATGGACAATGGCGGCAAAGCCGACCTTCATGCAAGGCGCAGCAATCGGTTGTTTGGGTTCGAAGCTGACTTTTGCAGCGCAGTGCACGTATGCCTGCACAAGACCGAAAAGCGGCTTTAACAGCCACACCAGATGATGCCCGCGAACAACCAGTACCTGCCTTAAGATTTTACAATCAACCCAAGCATCCATGTGTCGATTTCCGATGATCTGGCATGCTCATGATGTGTCGAAAAGGGACAAAAATGCTCCGCCGACAAAGCCCCCCAATTTCAATCGATTAATCTTCAAACAGCTTATGGACATTGTGTTTGCACAAGAGCTAAACACCGGGCGCGAGCCGGGGTCCTGACCCTGAAGACGGCCAGATATTGCGCTGGAAATACCATAAGGGAGTTGCTGGAAATGGCGGCCATGGATAATCACTTCGACAACTGGAAGGAACAACAGTCCGCCGCCGAGCAGATGATCCCGCTGGTTGGCCATCTCTATCGGGATTACGGCATCAACATCCGGATCTTTGGACGGCGACTGCTGAACAACTCCGCAATCGAGATCCTCAAGGCACACCGTTATGCCTTGCAGATTACCGGGCAGGAACTGGAAGTCTCCAAAAGTCTCGAAATCGTCAAGGCGATGCTTGAGATGGATCTCGCCGCGTCCCGTGTCGACCTCGGCAAGCTGTGTCACCGCTACATGGAGGAGGGCGGCGATGTTTCGAGCTTCGTGCTGGAGCAGCTTGCCAGCATCAACACCGGCAAAACCTCTATTTTGCAGGAACCGCAGGACGTCGTTCTTTATGGGTTCGGGCGCATTGGCCGTCTCCTCGCCCGCATGCTGATCGAGCGCGTTGGCGCCGGCAACAAAATGCGGTTGCGCGCAATCGTCGTGCGTGGCGGCAAGGGCGGTGATCTGAAGAAACGCTCCAGCCTTCTGCGGCGGGACTCCGTTCACGGCGCGTTCAGCGGATCAATCACGGTTGACGAAGAACAGAACGCGATTATTGCCAACGGCAATTACATTCAGGTGATCTACGCCAACTCGCCTGCCGAGGTGGATTACACCAAATACGGCATCCGTAATGCGCTGGTGGTCGACAACACCGGGATTTGGCGCGACGAGGAAGGGCTTGGTCAACACTTGAAATGTTCGGGCGCGTCGAAGGTCATCCTGACCGCGCCGGGAAAAGGCAACATCAAGAATGTCGTCTATGGCGTGAACCATGGTGACATTACCGAAGATGATGACATTCTGAGCGCTGCCTCGTGCACCACCAACGCGATCACGCCGGTACTCAAGGTGATCAATGACGGGTTCGGGATCGAGAATGGCCACGTGGAAACCATTCACGCCTTCACCAACGACCAGAACCTGATCGACAACTATCACAAGGGCGATCGCCGCGGTCGGGCCGCGCCTTTGAACATGGTGTTGACGAGCACAGGTGCGGCCAGCGCAGTGGCAAAGTGCCTGCCTGAAATGAAGGGCAAGTTGACCGGCAACGCGGTTCGGGTGCCGGTTCCCAATGTCTCCATGGCAATCCTCAACCTGAACCTTCAGCGCGAAACGACAGACGCGGAAATGAACGACTACCTGCGTGGGATTTCCGTTCAATCGCCGATGCAGGACCAGATCGACTACACGGCGTCAACCGAGTTGGTCTCCTCTGACCTGGTCGGCTCCACCCATGCCGGTGTGGTCGACAGCCAGGCCACGATCGTCGACGGCAACCGCCTCGTGCTTTACGTCTGGTATGACAATGAAGCGGGATACAGCACCCAGGTGATCCGGTTGATGCAAGAAGTTGCCGGTATGAAATACCCGACAGTGCCTGAGTGATAGAGGTTTCCGCGACCGCACCGGCTGGAGCAACGGCCCGTGTGTTGCAGGCCACCACCGGAAACAAAAAAAGCCCGGGACGATGCCCGGGCTGTTTCCAGAAACGGTCGGCAAAGCCAGCCTTACGCGCTTTCCTTGTTGGCCGCGCGTTCGATGCGTTTGCGCTCGTGCGGATCGAGAATGGCCTTGCGCAGGCGGATGGAGCTGGGAGTGACTTCCACCAACTCGTCGTCTGAGATGTAGGAAAGCGCGGCTTCCAGCGTGAGTTTCTTCGGCGTTGTCAGCTTGACCGCATCGTCCTTTCCGGCAGAACGGATGTTTGTCAGCTGCTTGCCTTTCAGCACATTGACTTCCAGGTCATTGCCGCGCGTGTGCTCACCAACTATCATGCCCGGATAAACCTTGGTGCCCGGGTCGATCATCATCGGGCCGCGATCTTCCAGATTGAAGAGGGCATAGGCAACGGCTTCACCGGTGCCGTTGGACAGCAGCACACCGGTATGACGTCCCTGGATCGGGCCCTTGTAGGGCTCGTAGCCGTGGAAGATACGGTTGAAGATGGCCGTTCCGCGTGTGTCGGACAGGAGCTCGGCCTGATAGCCGATCAGTCCACGGGTCGGAGCATTGAACACGAGCCGGGTGCGGCCGCCACCGGAGGGCTTCATTTCCAGAAGATCGGCTTTCCGTTCCTGCAGCTTCTGCACCACGACACCGGAATGTTCCTCGTCAACGTCGATGATGACTTCCTCGATCGGCTCAAGGCGATTGCCGGCATCGTCGAACTGGTAGACAACGCGGGGTCTGCCGACCCCGAGTTCGAAGCCTTCGCGACGCATGTTCTCAATCAGGATTGCGAGCAGCAGTTCGCCGCGGCCCGAAACGACAAATGCGTCCGGTTCGCCGGTGTCTTCCACCTTGAGGGCGACGTTGCCTTCGGCTTCCTTCATCAGACGTTCGCGGATGACACGGGACTGAACCTTGGAACCTTCGGTGCCGGCCAGCGGGCTGTCATTGACGCGAAAGGTCATGGACAGCGTCGGCGGATCGATCGGCTGCGCCTGCAGTGATTCGGTGACGCCGGTTGCGCAGAGAGTGTCGGCGACGGTTGCCTTTGCCATACCGGCAATGGCGACGATGTCTCCGGCCTCGCCCTGTTCGATCGGCTGGCGTTCCAGTCCGCGGAACGCGAGGATCTTGGAGACACGCCCGGATTCCACCTGGCTGCCGTCACGGGCAAGCGCCTTGATGGGCATGTTGGGCAATGCTGTTCCGGAAACGACGCGCCCGGTCAAAATGCGGCCCAGGAAAGGGTCGGACTCGATCGTGGTCGCCAGCATGCGAAATTCACCCGGGTCCGCTTCAGGAGCAGCGACCTTGTCCAGAACCATATCGAACAGCGGATCCATATTGTCCTGCGGTCCGTCCGGTTCCAGCGCCATCCATTCCTGTTTGGCGGAACCATAGAGAACCGGAAAATCCAGCTGGTCTTCATTGGCATCGAGCGCGGCGAAGAGATCGAAAACTTCGTCCAGAACTTCGTCGGCACGCTGCTCCGGCTTGTCGATCTTGTTTATGGCGACAATCGGTTTCAGGCCGAGCTTCAGTGCCTTGCCGAGCACGAATTTCGTTTGCGGCATCGGGCCTTCTGCAGCGTCGACAAGCAGGATGACACCATCGACCATGTGCAGGATACGTTCGACCTCACCGCCGAAGTCGGCGTGGCCCGGCGTGTCAACGATGTTGATGCGTGTGTCCTTCCAGACCAGCGAGGTGACTTTCGCCAGGATCGTAATCCCGCGTTCGCGCTCGATGTCGTTGGAATCCATCATCCGCTCTTCAGTGCGCTGGTTGTCGCGAAATGCACCGGATTGCTTCAGCAGGACGTCGATCAGGGTTGTTTTGCCATGATCGACGTGCGCGATGATGGCAATATTTCGAAGTTTCATGAGTGGCTCCAAAAGACAGAGCGGGCCCGATTGGGACCCGCGACATGTCTGGACTTGTAAAATCTGGCATCGGCGCACCCGCCGAATTTGGCGCCTTTATACGTGGACTGCCTGAATTGTGCAATGCGGTGGTGTCCAGGCTTGCATCCCAAGTGGCGAACCTCGACTTTCTGTGCATTGACAGATCGTATCTGGAACCCTAATTCGTAAGGGAACCTTACTAATAGGCTGTCCATGAACATTGCTTACCCAAATGTCAGCGTCACCATGCTGGTCGTTGATCTTGCACGCTTGCTGAGGCGCCGCTTCGAGGCCGCACTCGCCGACGTGGAGACCGGATTGACGGCCGGAGAGGCACGTACGCTTTTTTACGTCTGGCGCCATCCGGGCCAGCGACAGGCAGCGCTTGCGGACATCATGTTTGTCGAGCCGATGACGCTGGTCGGATATCTGGATTCCCTTGAAGGATCGGGTCTGATCAAAAGGTGCCCGGACCCGAAGGACAAGCGGGCAAAACTGGTTGAACTGACGCCGGAATCCAATCCGCTTCTGGAACGCATCGGAGCAGCCTTGCAGTCGGTACGGGCCAAGGCGCTTGAAGATATCCCGGAAGATGACAGGGCCGTTCTGGAAAGACTGCTGCAGGACATGAAGGACAACCTGATATCCGAGGAAGGCATCGGCAAGCGGAAATGAAGTCCGGCACCGCCATCATGAGCGCGCGGCGCACATCGTTGCTGGGCGCTGGCCTCGTCGCCATCGGACCGGTTTCGATGGCGCTCTATACGCCTGCCATGCCGACACTCGTCGAGGTTTTCGGAACGACAGACGCGGCCGTCAAGCTGACCCTGACTGCCTATTTCGCGGGATTTGCGATCGCGCAGCTCATCTGCGGCCCGCTGGCAGACGCATTCGGACGCAAGCCTGTTACTCTTGCGTTCTTGAGCCTCTATCTGGCTTCAAGTTTTCTGGCGACATTTGCACCGACGGTTGAGTTCATGGTCGCCGCAAGAGCGCTGCAGGGAATCGGCGCCGCGGTCGGCATTTCCGTTTCGCGGTCGATTGTCCGTGACCAGTTCACGGGACAGGCGTCAGCGCGGATCATGAACGCAATTGCGATGATGCTGGCACTGGGCCCGGCCGTGTCTCCGACAATCGGTGGATTTGTCCTGGAACTGTTCGGATGGCGCGAAGTCTTCTGGTGCATGGTGATCTACGGCGTGGTTCTGATGGTGGCCGTTGTCTTTTGCCAGGTTGAAACCAATCCGAACCCGGGCCGGCACCATCTCAATCCCGGCCAACTCGCCGTCAACTATCTGACGCTTCTGCGGGATCCGAGGTTTCTTGCCTCCAGCATCCTGATCGGGTGCGGACTTGGAGGTCTTTACGCGCTTGCGACCATTCTGCCGTTCATTCTGATAGAGAAAGTGGGATTGACACCTTTCGAATTCGGTCTCGCAATGATCATTCAGTCCGGGTCGTTTATCGTCGGTACTGTCGTGACGGGACGTTTGCTCCGGGTCGTCGAGGCGCGGCGGCTTGTTCCCGTCGGCATGGTCCTCTGGATCGGTTCATCCACACTCATGTGCCTTTTGACGCTGACACGGGAGCCGACAGTCCTGACCGTCATGGGACCGGTGGCCCTGTTTGTTTTTGCACTCGCATTCATTCTGCCGGCAAGTTTCACAGATTCCATGGCGCCGTTCCCTCACATTGCCGGAGCCGCATCGGCCATGACCGGTTTCATGCAATTCGGTGGCGGCATCGTTGCCAGTCTGATTGTCGCCGCGCTTGGCGATCCGCTTGTGGGCCTGGCTTCGGTGTTGCCATTGATGCCGATCGTCGGCATGTTGCTCCACCTGCTTTTCAAATACCGGGCAACCCGTCTGGCGGCCGCCGAATAGGCAGCTGTTCTTTGTGTCTTCCCGCATAGCTCTTTGCTTGACCCTGCCCGGTCAAACAGGCATCTGTCGGGGAAGACAAGAAAGGGATGGTCCGGGAATGGCGAAAGCCGCTGAATATACCTTGCCGACGCATCGCGCTCACGTGATGGGCATCTTGAATGTGACCCCGGATTCCTTTTCGGACGGAGGCCGTCACAATGAAGACCAGGCTGCCTTGACGCATGCAGCGGTCATGATTTCCGAGAAGGCCGATATTCTGGATATCGGTGCTGAAAGTACCCGCCCGGGCTCGGCGCCAATTACGCTGGAAGACGAGTGGAAGCGTCTGGCGCCCGTTCTGGAACCTGTCTGTGATCTCGGGATTCCTGTCTCCATCGATACCTACAAGGCGGAAACTGCCCGGCGGGCGTGCCGCGCCGGGGCCGTGATCGTCAATGATGTCTGGGGGCTGCAGCGGGATCCCGCCATGGCCGATACCGTTGCCGAAGCCGGTGTCCATGTGGTGATGATGCACAACCGGCAGGCGGCTGATGGAAGCATCAATATTATGGACGACATTGACCGGTTCTTCGAAAGATCCCTCCATCTGGCCGACAAGGCCGGAATTCCCAACGGAAAGCAGATCCTCGATCCGGGTTTTGGCTTCGGCAAGACGGTTGACCAGAATTTCGTCATTCTGAATCGCTTCGAGACCCTTGGAAAATACGGTCTTCCTGTCCTGGCCGGCGCGTCACGCAAACGCATGATCGGCGCGATCCTGAATGTGGAAACGGATGACCGGCTGCATGGATCACTTGCGGTGCATATGACAGCGCTCCTGAAAGGCGCTGCAATTGTCCGTGCCCATGATGTCGGTCCGCATGCAGATTGTGTACGTATGCTGGAAGCGACCCATCTTGAACGGACACCCGACTGACATGAATTCCTCCTCACACGCAACCGATGCCCCGTTCCGCTCCGCGCTCGGGCTTGGCTCGAACCTGGGAGATCCGATTGGCAATCTCGATGATGCCGTCAGACGTCTGTCGGAAACGGACGGGATTACGCTGGTTGCGCGTTCTTCCAACTACAGGACACCTCCCTGGGGACCGGTGCCCCAGGACGATTTCGTCAATATCTGTGTTGTCATTGACACCATTCTCAGCCCTCAGCAGCTTCTGAAACGCTGTCTTGAAGTGGAAAATGAGCTCGGCCGGGTCCGAGAGGTCCGCTGGGGACCAAGGGTGATCGATGTCGATGTTCTGCTCTACGGTTCGCGAAACATTCATGAGGACAATCTGGAAGTGCCGCACCCGCGCATGGGTGAACGTGCATTCGTTCTTGTTCCGCTCGCCGAAATCTGGCCGGACGCCCTGCTGATTGACGGGCGGACCGCCGCAGAAGCACTGGAAACCTGTCCGGGTCAGGACGGGGTGATCAGGATGAATTGAATCCCGATAAATTCGGACCAAATCAAACCGAATTTTGCCTCGTTTGAAAACGGGATAGCGAATTATCCGTTCTTGCGCTTCGCAGGCTGTTGATCTGATAACAGAGAATAACTCTCGTTTGTGTGATTTTTCATGTCAGCGTTTGCACTCGCCTGCACTCAGTTGTAAATTGCACGTTAAAAGAGAAAAATACCAGCATATGTTATTATATTTTTAAACCTTGGATTGCTATTCGTAACTCTACTATAACGTGTAGCGGAGTTTAATTTTGAAACTTTCCTTGCCTTCTGTTGAATTGATTAACGATCTTAAGCTACTTTCTAAGGAAACAATAAAATTTTCAGCCTATTCATTGATTATTCCTAATTTTATCTATCTAATAATATGTATATTATATAGTCCTCCACGGACTATGTTCGTTTTTATCATATCAGTAGTGTGTATTTCCGGTCTATATTTAAATAGATATGTTTTTCTTTTTTTATTGACTGGAGTTTACTTACTTGATTTCGCCGCGTTTGTGTCGCGATATTTTCAGATGCCGCTGCCGATGCTTTTGGACTCAATGCAATTTTTAGATGAATTGAACTTGAGCCAGTCAGCTACCTATCTGGCTTTCCTTGCTATACTGGTAGCTTCGCTGGTTCTCACCTACAAAATGGTGACAAGCATTAAAAAACATCGAAACAATATATCACTTGTATCTTTTCTGGTCTTCGCAATTTTCTGCGGCAGCCTGGATCACTGGCTCAACGCAACGCCGCAAGAAGCAATGAAAATTAAAATGCAGTTTGCCGAATCGTTTGTGCCGATCAAGGATGCCGCAAGTCTCAAAACAGGCATCGCACAAGTACTGCAAGACGATCAGAGGAGTAATGTTCTCATCGTTATGGTTGAAGGGCTAGGCGCATTTTCCTCACCAGAACACCAGAAGACCGTCTGGGGGCCGCTTCTCGATGAAGAAATCGGTGCAATGTACGCCATAAAGCAGGGAACCACTCAATATTTCGGTTCGACTACATCTGGAGAAGCACGAGAACTTTGCAATCTGCGGGCCGACTACCGCGACTTTCGCCACAAAAAATTTGCTGATTGTCTGCCAAAATGGGCTCTGGAAACAGGATACAAGACAGCGGCATTTCACGCCTTTACCAATGAGTTCTTCGAACGCAAAGACTGGTTTCCAAAAATCGGTTTTGAGGAATTGTTTTTCCTGGAAAACCGTGCGGGATTGAACCCGTCTGAACTTCTCAGTCTTTGTGGTATCACGTTCAGAGGACTATGTGATGCTGATGTTTCCCGATCTGTAGAAGCCTACCTGACTGGGGAAGAAGCCCAACCGAAATTTGCTTATTGGCTTACCCTGAATTCGCACAAACCGGTCATGCCGGGTGAAGTCCCCGAAAGACTTGGATGTGAAGATGGCGGTGTCTTCGGCGACCAGGAACTTTGTCGAATGAGTGAGCAGTGGTTGAACATCTCACATCTCGTGAAAGAAATCGCTTTGAATGAAAACCTTCGAGAGACCGAAATCCTTTTGGTGGGCGATCACCATCCACCCCTATTCAATAGAAAAGCCAGAAAACTGTTCGAGCCGGGTCAAGTCGCCTGGTTGCATCTCAAACGGCCGAATAGTCGGCAACCAGAGCAATTTGCTGCAGTCGGACTGCGCTCCGGCGACGAAACAAAAAATTAGAGCCCGACAAAACTCTTCATGTGAAACCGGGCGGTATCTGCCGGTGGCTTGTGGTCCACGCCAAAGGGGCAGGCGCGCCGGGCAAGGCAGCCGGACCAGCAATCCGCATCGGGGTTCTGCTCCAGATGGGTTCGGCAACCGGCAACATCGTAATCACCCTTGAGGGACACCGCGTTCACCGGACATATCGTCAGGCAGGGTTTGTCCACACATGTCTCACAGGGTCCTTGCCGGGAAGTTCGTGTCAAAAGATCCGAAGGCGAAGATGACAGAAACACAGCGCGAAAGCCAGACCAGGGGCCAAATTCGGTGTGCGCGAGGACACCGAGCGGGCTTTGTGAAAACCCGCCACACCTCACGGCCCAACGCTGAAAGGGATGATAGGGGGGGCCGTCGAACGGAAAAAGAATCTGGAAACCGTACCTGGACGCCATGGTACCCAGAACACGTCTTGTGTACCGGTCCAGCGGGTCCGGACAATTGTCGGAATACTCGGGGCTGAGACGAAGCACAGGACCGAGCGAAGGTCCGGTGCTGCCGAGCAGAAGCAGCGCTCGGGTTGCGGCGCCGTCAGAGAGTGCCGGAACACCGTCCGCATCTTCAGGCATAAAACCACCCAGCAACAAGAAACCGGTGGCCGCGAGATCTTTTTCAATGGTCGCCGCCGCCGGAGTTGCCATGTCGGTCTGCCTCAGTCGAGCCGGTCGCGCTTGGCAAGCGTGCGAAGGCGCAGGGCATTCAGTTTGATAAAGCCCGCGGCGTCCTTCTGGTCGTAGGCGCCCTGGTCGTCTTCGAATGTAACAAGCTCTTCGGAATAGAGCGAGTAGGGTGACGACCGGCCAACAAGAATAACATTACCCTTGTAAAGCTTCAGACGGACTGTACCGGTGACGTGTTCCTGGCTCTTGTCAATCAATGCCTGCAGCATTTCACGCTCCGGAGAGAACCAGAAACCGTTGTAGATCAGTTCCGCGTAGCGCGGCATCAACTCGTCCTTCAGGTGCGATGCACCGCGATCGAGCGTGATCGATTCCATCGCGCGGTGCGCCGTCAGCAAGATGGTGCCGCCCGGAGTTTCGTATATGCCGCGGCTTTTCATGCCGACGAACCGGTTCTCGACCAGATCGAGCCTGCCGATCCCGTTGTCACGGCCATAGTCATTGAGTTTGGCAAAAAGTGTCGCCTGTGACATTTTATCACCGTTGAGCGAGACTGCGTCACCCCTTTCAAAACCGATCTCGATTTCCGTGACGACGTCCGGCGCTTCAGTCGGGTCGACAGTGCGCTGGAATACGTAATTGGGGGCTTCTTCGGCCGGATCCTCCAGGACTTTGCCTTCCGACGACGAGTGCAGCATGTTGGCGTCCACGGAAAACGGAGCCTCGCCGAGCTTGTCCTTCGGTACCGGAATCTGGTGCTTTTCGGCAAAATCGAGAAGATCGGTCCGAGATTTGAAGGACCAGTCGCGCCAGGGCGCGATCACCTTGATGTCCGGGTTGAGAGCGTAGGCCGAGAGTTCGAATCGAACCTGATCATTTCCCTTGCCGGTCGCACCGTGTGCTACCGCATCAGCGCCGGTTTCTTCCGCAATTTCGATGAGACGCTTGGAGATCAGCGGGCGCGCGATGGAAGTGCCCAGCAGATAGACGCCCTCGTAGACGGCATTGGCGCGGAACATCGGGAAGACGAAATCGCGGATGAATTCCTCTCGCAAATCGTCGACATAGATTTCCTTGATGCCGAGCATCTCAGCCTTTTTGCGCGCAGGTTCGAGTTCCTCACCCTGGCCGAGATCGGCGGTGAATGTTACCACCTCGCAGCCGAACTCGGTCTGCAGCCATTTCAGAATGATGGAAGTGTCGAGGCCGCCGGAATAGGCCAGCACGACTTTTTTGATATCTCCATGCGCCATTTTGGGGTGGATCCAGTCCGATGTTGTGGCGGTTCTACCGCACCGTTGAAAATTTTCGGCAATTTAGCCGGTTCTCTTGGCGGTGCAAGCCCTTCAATTCGGCCAAATGGTCGCCGTTCCCCCGGCCTGCAAAAGATGGCTCAATCGTCGGTACGTCCGAGCCGGTACTTGCAATTGGTCGCGCTCCGGTCGAGGGTGTTCAGGAGACAAAAACATCAGTCTGGTTGTGTTGCCGGTCTGGGAGGTAGAATGGATCTTATCGACTTCAAACTCGATGGATATGACTACGCGACCTTTCTGATTCTGCTATTGGTCGTGATCGCTTTTTTCTATGCGATGATCACACTGGGGGGCTTGCCCGGAAAGCTCGCGGAAAAGCGCAAACATCCGCATGCGGAATCCGTGAAGCTCGGCGGATGGATCGGGCTTTTCACGGTCTTTCCCTGGATTCATGCCCTTATCTGGGCCTATCACGACAGCCTGACCATTGATGTCCGCAAACTTCCCAAGGACATGCGCGACACACCTGAAGACGAGGATCCGGAGACGGGTGAGGTTGCCCGGACGGCGGCAATCCAGGCAACACTGTCCGGAACCGAAGCGGCGGACGCGACACGAAACGCAGCAAAGGACGGAGCGTCCTCATGACTGTCGCGTTGTTGATCCTCGGGTTTTATGCCCTCTTCATGTGGCTGGTGTTCTACAAGTTTCAGTGGCTCAAGTTCAACATCGCCTGGGGTGTGGTGAGCTTCTGGGTAGGTTTCCACGTTCTTTTTCTGCTGATCGTGTTTCTGCGGTTCTATACGCCCTACACGATCGACGGGCATGTCATCCGGCAGACGATCCAGATCGCACCACGCCTTCCGCATCCCACGGTATTGCAGGAAGTCTACGTCTCCCAGAACCAGAAAGTGAAGAAGGGGGACCAGCTCTACCAGTTTGATCCAACCCTTTATGCGGCGCAACTTGCGGAAGCCGAGGCTAACCTGGCCAACGCCCAGCAGAATGCGCTGATCCTGGAGGAAAACGTGGTGCTTGCACACGACTCCCTCAATCAGGCCCGGGCGAACGAGCAATTCGCGAACGAACAGGTGAACCGCTATTCCAACCTTGTGCCGCGCGGCGGGGCCAAGCAGGAAACACTGGACCAGTGGAACGCGCAGCTGGCCGGTGCAGAGGCGCAGGTCGCGGAGGCCGAGGCCAATGTGAAGAAAGCTCAACTGGCCGTGGATGCGAAATTCGATGGTGTCAACGCACAGGTTGCCGCCGCGCAGTCCCAGGTGGATCAGGCGCAATACTATCTCGACCAGACGACGATCTACGCGCCGGAAGACGGCGTGATCATCAGCCAGCAGGCGCGGCCGGGGCTGGTCGTGGGTGGTTTCCGTGTCGGCTCCATCGCAGCTTTCGTTGCCGATGCAAATCCCTATTTTCTGGCTACATTCTATCAGGAACACCTGAAATTCGTCGAACCGGGTCAACCGGTGGAAGTGGCGCTGGACATCTATCCGGGCCAGATCTTCAACGGCAAGGTGAGGGCCATCTGGGAAGGAACCGGTCAGGGACAGATCATTCCCCGCGGACGCGTGCCGGAATTCCTGTTCATGAGCCCGCAGGGGCGGTTCGCGGTTGAAATTGTTCTCGATGACGACCCGGCCCTGAAACGCTATCCGGCGGGAGCCCATGGCGCCGCTGCAATCTATACCGGAGGTGGTGGAAACTGGGTCGCGGTCCTCCGGCGCGTGAACATGCGCCTTTATTCCTGGGTCAACTTCATCGTACCTTTTGATGTCTAGGACGGGCGACAGGTTTATGGGGCGATTGCAAAAGGCAAGACTATGGGCGGTTCTCGGCAGCTCGCTGCTGCTGGGTGGTTGCATGGTCGGACCGGACTTTGAACGGCCCGAAGCTCCCATTCTCGACAGCTGGAGTTCCGGTGCCGATCTGCCGATCGACAGCCGAACCGGGTTCACCACGAGAAGCGCGAATTCCGTGCCGTGGTGGCAGGTCTTCAGGGACGAAACCCTGAACGGCCTGATTGCCCAGGCTTACCGGCAGAATGTGGAGCTGCAGGCGGCAGGTGTCCGCGTCTATCAGGCGCGCGCGCAGCTGGGAATCGCACGGGGCGAACTGTTTCCCCAGGTGCAGGAGATCAACGGTGGTTCCAAGAGCATTCGTTTCAGCGCCCAAGATCCGTTTATCCGGGACTTGGAGAGGGTCGGGCTGGTCAATGACCACATTACCCGTGTGTCTGCGGGGTTCGATGCTGCCTGGGAGATTGATGTCTGGGGCAAGATTCGCAGGGACGTGCAGTCGGCCGACGCCAACCTGAAGGCAAACATTGCTTCCTATGATGACGCGCTTGTCACGCTCACGGGTGATATCGCAGCGACCTATGTGACCGTCCGCGAGCTCCAGCAACTGGTGGCAACAGCCCGCAAGAATGCAGCCCTGCAGAAAAAATCACTGGATCTTACCCGGCTACGTCTGGAAAACGGCGCGGCAACCAAGCTGGATGTCGACGAGGCAACTGTTCTTTACAACAACACGCTTGCCAGCATTCCGGGTTACGAGGCTGAACTGGCGCAGGCCTATAATGCACTCAGCCTGCTCTTGAGCGAGCCTCCGGGCAAGATGAAGTCGCGCCTTGGGCGGAGAGCCCGTTATCCGCGTGCCCCGGCAGAAGTTGCCATTGGTGTTCCAGCTGATCTTCTGCGCAGGCGCCCGGACATACGCTATGCGGAATATGTGGCCGCGGCGCAGTCGGCCCAGATCGGCGTTGCCAAGGCGGACCTTTATCCCGCGTTCTCCATTTCCGGCGCGATTGGTGTCAGTGCGGATGATTTTTCAAACCTGTTCGGCAACGGCACGGCAACCGGTTTCATCAATCCGGGGTTTTCCTGGAACTTCCTGAACTATGGCCGCATCCAGAACAATGTCCGGGTCCAGGATGCCGAATTCCAGGAAACGCTGCTCAACTACAAGAATACCGTTCTCAATGCGTATTCGGAAGTTGAGAACGCCCTGACGGCCTTTCTTCGATCCAAGCAGGAAGCGGTTTACCTGCGCCGCAGCGTGGCGGCTGCCCGCAGTGCCGTTTCTGAGGTCGAGGCGCAGTATGAAGATGGGACCGCATCCTACAACCGGGTGGTCGATGCCCAGAAGAGCCTCCTTGTCGCCGAAGAACGGCTGATTGCCGCGGAAGCGAACGTGCTGACCAACCTGATCGCGGTCTACAAGGGGCTCGGGGGTGGCTGGGTTCCGGAAAATGTAGACGGCCTGATTTCCGAGGAGACGCGCCAACAGATGGCGGAGCGGACACGGTGGGGCAAGTTGCTGGAAAAGCCGGTTGGGAATTCGGGTTAGTCAGCTTGTGTCGTCGTTTTGTTTGATGGGCTCGAACCATTGTCGTCTGGGACGCTGCAGAGTGGAGGTTCGGGATCCATTGCGCCGCCGCGGCGGTGTGTCTCTGCCGTCAATGAATACTGGATCCCTGCCTTCGCAGGGATGACAAAGGGGTGGCTCTAGCGTTTTGAACCAAAGATGTCCGTTTAAATCTTGCGGCGTTACAAGAAGGCTACCTGACGAACAAGTCGTCGCGATCGGTTCAGGGCTCAGAGAAAGCCTATTCCGCTGCCGATTTTGCCACTGATGCAACACCATACCTTGCCAGGAACAAGTCGACGCTTTCCTCGATGATCTTTCCGATCTCCTCACGGTCGGGAACGCGGGCGGCGTAGATGTTCGGGAAAAAGGCGCGGGACTTTATGAGACCCAGAAACTGTTCGGCGGCAACAGCGGGATCTTCGGCCTTCAGTTTGCCTTCCTTCGTCGCGCGTTCGATGAATTCGGCGAAAACGACGAGTTTGGTCATGCGGGCATTCATATCGGCAGCGAGTTCCGGATCGCGGATGGTCTCGCTCATGATCATGCGGGCAAGGCTCATGAAGCACGGATTGATCATCAGTTCGCCCTCTGCCCAGCCCAACCTGACGAGCGCATCGCGAATGGGCAGGTCAGGATCATAGGACAGTTCAAGTGCGGAATTGATCTGGTCGGCGAGACACTGGTTGATGGCCCTGAAGAGAACGTCCTTGCTTTCAAAGTGATTGTAGACTGTTCGCTTGGAGACCTGTGCACGTTCGGAAATCCGGTCCATGCTTGCGCCGGCATACCCCTTTTCCTGAAATTCCGCGATCGCGGCCTCGACTATCTGCTTTTTCTTCTGGTCGGATACGGACATGTCCTGCTCACATCAGCCCTTGTTGCATTTCTTTTTTTGTTTTCAGTTCCCCGCTCTTTTTTCCCAAAAAAGACACTCTATGTAAACTAGGGAGTTTACAGATACGAATACAAAGACTAAACTGCACAGTGTAGTTTACACCCTTTAGCCAGTTAAGGCCAGCCAAGGGAGACGTCCTTCATGTCAGTTACACTTAAAATCAATGGGGAAACGCGGACGCTCGACGCCGATCCCGAAAGCCCGCTCTTGTGGGCACTGCGCGACGAACTCGGGATGACCGGAACGAAGTTCGGCTGCGGCATTGCCTCATGCGGCGCCTGCACCGTTCATTGGGATGGCGTTCCGATCCGGTCCTGCCAGACATTTGTCGGTGATCTGGAAGGTGCCGAAATCACCACCATCGAGGGAGTTGACGGCAAGGCGGCGCAGGCCGTGCAAGCCGCCTGGAACGAGCTGGATGTGCCGCAATGCGGCTATTGCCAGTCCGGCCAGATCATGGCGGCGACCGCTCTTTTGAGCGAAACGCCGAAGCCAACGGATGAAGATATCGATGCCGCCATGGACGGAAATGTCTGCCGCTGCGCAACCTATGCCCGTATCCGCAAGGCAATCCACCTTGCATCCGACAAGATGGAGGCCTGATCCATGTTGCATTTGCTGCAAAAGCCGCTCGAAGCCGCAAAGCCGAACCGCCGGACCTTCCTGAAGATGTCCGCAGGCACTGTTGGCGGTCTGATGATCGCGATGCACCTGCCGCGTGCTGCGGAAGCTGCCACCGGCGACAGTGGACTTGTCCAGCCGTTCGTGCATATCCGACCGGACAACACCGTCATCGTCCTTTCCAAACATCTGGACAAGGGACAGGGGACTGCAACCGGGCTTACCACGCTGGTCGCCGATGAACTCGATGCGTCCTGGGACCAGGTCTCGGCAGAATTCGCGCCGTCAAATCCGCAGGTTTACGCAAATACACTGTTCGGTGTGCAGGGCACGGGCGGCTCGACCGCCATGGCCAACTCCTTCATGCAATACCGTCAGGCCGGAGCCGTGGCCAAGGCCATGATCGTTGCTGCCGCTGCACAGGAATGGGGGGTTCCGACGGGTGAAGTCACAGTTTCGAACGGGGTGGTCAGCCATTCTTCCGGAAAATCCGCGACACTCGGTGAACTGGCAGGATTGGCTGCTCAGCAAGATGTTCCGGCCGAGCCGCAATTGAAAACCCCGGATCAGTGGGTCTATATCGGAAAAACCTTCCCGCGCATCGACGTGAAGAACAAGACAATCGGTGCGCCGAACACTTACACCATGGACTTTCAGCGCGACGATCTCCTGGTTGCGGTGGTGGCACGCTCACCGAGGTTTGGCGGCAAGCTGAAATCCTTCAACGCAAGCGAGGCGGAGAAAGTTCCGGGCGTCGTCAAGGTCCTCCAGATCCCGAACGGGGTAGCCGTCGTCGCAGAGTCAACCTGGCCTGCCATCAAGGCGCGTGATCTTCTGGAAATCGAGTGGGATGACGGTGACGCGGAAACCCGTTCAAGCGATGCCATGATGGCGGAGCTGAAGGAGTTGACAGCAAAGCCGGCGCTGAAGGTCCGCGAAGACGGTGATGTCGACGCGGCACTTGAAGCATCCGCGAGCGTTATCGAGGCCGATTTCGAGTTTCCGTTCCTCGCTCATGGTGCCATGGAGCCCCTTGATGCGGCGCTCCTGTATGATGGCGAGACAGCGGAACTGTGGCTCGGTTCCCAGATCCAGACTATCGATCACAACGTGGCTGCAACGATCCTCGAGGTTCCGTTCGAAAAGGTGAAAGTGAACACCATGTGGGCCGGCGGGTCTTTCGGACGGCGGGCACAGGCCGATAGTCATCCGGTTGCAGAAGTCGCCTTCCTGGCAAAGGCGATGCTGGCTGCTGGAATGGACCCGGCACCTGTCAAGATCATCTGGACCCGCGAAGACGATATGGCTGGTGGTTATTATCGTCCGATGTCGGCGCACAAGATCAAGGTCGGATTTGACGGCGACAACAACGTCACTGCATTCAAGTACAACATCGCGGCCAAATCGATCATCAAGGGCACGCCTTTCGAAGCGATGCTGATGAAGGACGGCGTCGACCACAACATGACCGAGGGTGCGCATGACACGACCTATGCGTTCCCGCTGATGAACATGGACCAGGCTTTCCAGGAAACGAAGGTTCCGGTTCTCTGGTGGCGCTCTGTCGGTCACACACATACTGCCTATGTCATGGAGACCATGATGGATCGCCTGGCGAAGCAGGCGGGCAAGGATCCGGTCACGTATCGCCTCGAAATGATCAAGGACGATCCGCGAAAGGTGGAAGTGCTGAAACTGGCGGCCGAAAAAGCCGGCTGGGATCAGCCTGCGCCCGAGGGTCGATATCGCGGTGTCGCCGTGCACAAGTCCTTCGGATCCTATGTTGCGGAGGTTGCGGAAATCTCCTTGCGGGATGACGGCACGGTGAAAGTGGAAAAAGTCGTGGCAGCTGTTGATTGCGGTACTCCGATCAACCCGGACAATATCCGGGCGCAGGTCGAAGGCGGCATCGGTTACGGTCTTGGTGCCATCCTGCGCAACCAGGTGACGCTTGCCGACGGAATTGTCGAAGAAACAAACTTTGATACCTATGAACCGATCCGCATCTCCGACATGCCCGAGATCGAGGTGCATATCGTGGCATCAAACGAGGCCCCGACCGGAATTGGCGAACCCGGGACCCCTCCGATCGGTCCGGCTGTCGCGAATGCCATTGCCGCTGCAAAGGATGAATGGGTCACCAACCTGCCTTTGACCAAGGCAGGACTGGTATAACCGGAACAGCGAATGGACCTTGTAAGGCCGCCTCCGGGCGGCCTTTTTGCTTTGTGACCTTGCAACTGTGTGTGTTGTTGGCGCTATGACGCAAAGCGCGCTGGTCCCACCGTTCGATCAAAAGCGCCAACCTGGCCGTTTGCGCAGGCGTTGGCTCAACAATCGAGTGTATCTTTTCGCTGAGGCGGGTAGTCGATCCTGTGAACGTATTCCCACATTTGCTCGTTTGATCGGCATTTCAACAGTGACACCCGAACCGTTATTTCTGGATCCGGTAGTCTTCGGGAACAAAGAACGTAAAATCCCGGTCTTCGACGGCAAGATGACATTCATGACAATAGGTCATGAGGTCAGGATTGTCGCCAGTGGTATCGCCCACGATGGAGCCATCGGGAATCACCATAAAATACCGCCAGTCAGCTGTTTGGGGACTGGCGCCCTCGGCCAGTTTTTCCATGCCGAACATGGCTCCTGGGAAAATGCGACCGTCGCCCGTAACCGTGATGCTGTCCTTAGCAAGAACAGAGCCGACGGGCAGCTCCTCGCCTTCAGCAAGGATTGCATAGTTGATGGCCCTGACGTTGGCGTAATTGTTGACGTAGCGCTGACCATGAGTAGCCGAAATATAGGGAGCATCGTTGAAGGCTTCCCAGGACTGATAATCGCGAATCTCCGCGAGATCCGACATGGCGTAAAGGGATGCCATGCGCTCCTTCAGGTCGCTGTAAATCTTGCGCGCTTCGTCCTTGGAAAGATCCGCCGGATTTTCGATGGCAATATGGCTGTCGAAAGGCTGACTTTGTGCAAAGGCATCCACGACGATTGCGGAAATCACCATAATTATGAGTAGAATGATAACATGTTTGCTCATTGCAATTTCTCCCAAACCCTCACGGGATTCGATGGGCTTTCTTTCAGCAAGCGCCGGAAAATCCTCGCCGTGTGAACTTCATACAGGCAATTCTTTTTTCAGGCACCAAATACAGACCCGGGCAATGGTCGGTCTGCGTATCCAGCAATTTCCGGCTTGGCCCTCTTCTGTGAAGTGGTTATCCAGAAGAGTAATACAACCGCGCTGTAAATCTAGGTTGGTATTCCCTGCAATCACCCGGATGTGCGCAGTCTTGATCATTCAGTCGAATCGCCGACCGGCCTGATTGTGCGCGGTACACCTAAAAGATGTAAGTTGTGAATTGCAAAATTTAAAATAGAATTCGCATAAGTTGAAAAAAACCAAGTATACATCTTGTCATTATTGAGTATTAAAATAGATTTGGTTGATAAAATAAAGGTCACAACTTCCATTTTTTCATCATTAAGCCTAATAATTGGGCATAATTAACTTTGCAGTAAGCAGACTCACGTCAACTCAGTAAGGTGATCTTAATAACTGGAGGGTGCCATGGGGACCCGGTTTTCCAAGCTGAGTTTTCGACTGCCCGCGATCATTTCGGGGTGTTCAGTTGTCGCAGCGGTCTTTGTCGGTGCGCTTGCCTACTGGGTGAGTGCATCCAACATCGAGGAGCAGGCGGAGGAGCGATTGAGCGCGCTCGCCAAGGTTCGCTCAGACGATCTTTCTCACTATCTGGAATCGATCGTCCAGGATCTCACCGTCACTGCGGGAAGCCCGTTTGTACAGACTGCCCTTGAAGACTTCGACGCAGCCTGGAAAACCGGGGAAGGCGATGTGGCAACGACGCTTCAAAACGCCTACATCCACGACAATCCGCATCCGTTGGGGGAAAAGGATGCCCTGATGAGCGCCGGGGACACGCCGTACGACGTTGTCCATGCGCAGTACCATCCGTGGTTCCGGCAAACACTCAAGACCCACGGCTATTATGATATTTTCCTGTTCGCCGAAGATGGGTCACTGATCTACTCGGTCTTCAAGGAACTGGACTACGCGACAAATCTTATCAATGGCCAGTACAAGGACACTGACCTCGGCAATGCATTCCGGGCAGCATTGAAGGGCGATAGGGACAAAGTCCATTTCTTCGATTTCAAACCCTACGCACCGAGTGCGGATGCTCCCGCAAGCTTCATTTCAACCCCGATCTACAAGGGTGATGAAAAGCTTGGCGTGCTCGTCTTCCAGATGCCGATCGATAACATCAACTCGATCATGTCAGGCGTTGCGGGGCTCGGCGAGACCGGTGAGGCGATCCTTATCGGCGCCGACAAACTGTTCCGGAACGATTCGGCGAAAACGCCTGAAGACAACGATATTCTCAAGGCCAGCCTTGACAGCGAGGTTGTCGACAAGGCGCTTGCCGGCCAGGCATCCAATGGACATCTGGACAACTTCCGCGGAGAATCATTTTTTGCCGCGTCGTCGCCGCTTGAGTTTCATGGCGCAAAACTGGCTGTGGTCGCTGTTGAGGCGGAAAGTGAAGTTCTCCTTCCCGTAACCAGGCTTGGTACGCAGATCGCCGTGATCAGCGCGGTGATTCTGGTTGTCATGACGATTATCGGCTGGTTCGCCGCCCGTTCGATTACCAACCCGATCAAGAACCTGGTTCAAAGCGCGGCCAAACTCGCAGGCGGTGATGTCAGCGTCGAGTTCGCGGAAGCCGGTCGTCAGGATGAAGTCGGAGAGATTGCCTCGGCAATTGCGGGCTTCCGTGACGGCGTTGCGGAACAGGCACGCCTGGCGGAAGCGCGGGAAGAAGAAGAGAAGCTTCGCAATGAGCGCCAGCACAGGGTCGAGAACCTGATCGAGACTTTCAGGACACAATCCTCAGAGTTGTTGAGCACAGTCGAGGCATCGATGACCGAGATGCAATCCAATGCGTCGTCGATGATGGCAACCGCGTCGAACGCCGCTGACGAGGTCAGTAGCGCAGCGACCGCGACCAATCATGCTTCCGGCAACGTTCAGACGGTTGCGGCCGCGACCGAAGAATTGTCTTCGTCAATTTCGGAAATCGGCCGCAGGGTTGATGAAACCAGTCAGGTCATTTCAGATGCCACGAGCCAGACCCAGATCAGCACCGAAAAAATGGAAATGCTGTCGTCCGGTTCAGCTCGCATCGGTGAGGTCATCGGTCTCATCCAGGCAATAGCGGAGCAAACCAACCTGCTTGCCCTGAATGCGACGATCGAGGCAGCCCGGGCAGGTGAAGCCGGCAAAGGCTTTGCGGTTGTCGCCGCGGAAGTCAAGGAACTTGCGACGCAAACGTCAAAGGCGACGGAAGACATTTCCAGTCAGATCTCTGAAATCCAGGCGGCAACACAGCAGGCTGTCGCGGCAATCCAGGGTGTTGCGGATATCATGGTCAAGGCGAATGAGAACACGGCGTCCATCGCTGCGGCCGTTCAGGAACAGGATGCCGCGACCGGCGAGATCAGCCGGAGTGCTTCCGAGGCCTCCTCGGGCACGACCACGGCAAGTGACAACATGTCAAATGTCAGCTCCGCGGTCGATACGACGTCCATGTCCGCACGCTCCGTCGAAGGTGCCGTGACAGATGCGTCGGAGAAGCTGGAAACGCTCAACGTCACGGTATCGGAATTTCTACGCGATGTTGCGGCGGCCTGATCGGTCGCCATCGCAAACGAAAACGGCGGCCATTGGCCGCCGTTTTTTTGAGAAATCGTTCAGGATGCTGCGAGCGCCTCGCGATCTTTCTTGCGCATTCGTTCCGAAGCCGATTTCAACTGGCCGCAGGCTGCAAAGATATCGCGGCCGCGCGGTGTTCGGATCGGTGATGCGTACCCCGCCCGATTGACGATGTCGGCGAATTCCTCAATCCGCTCCCAGTCCGAGCATTCGTAGTCCGATCCCGGCCAGGGATTGAACGGTATGAGATTGATCTTGGCTGGAATGCCCTTGAGAAGCCGGACGAGATCCAATGCCTCCTGATTGCTGTCGTTCACACCCTTGAGCATCACATATTCGAAGGTGATGCGCTTGGCGTTGGAAAGCCCCGGGTACTGGCGGCAGGCATCGAGCAGGGCCTCGATGTTCCATTTCTTGTTGATTGGCACCAAAACATCGCGAAGGTCGTCGCGAACTGCGTGAAGCGAGATTGCCAGCATGCAGCCGATCTCGTCACCGGTGCGGAATATTTCCGGCACGACGCCGGAAGTCGACAAGGTGATGCGGCGCTTGGAGAGTGACAGGCCGTCGCCGTCGGATGCGATCAGCAAGGCCTTCTTGACGTTGTCGAAATTGTAGAGCGGTTCCCCCATGCCCATCATGACGATGTTGGACACGAGGCGGCCTTCGGAGGGAACAATTGCACCTTGCGGGGTGTCGGCATGAGGGAAATCCCCCAACCTGTCACGGGCCATGAGAATCTGCGAAAGAATTTCCTCGGCGGTCAGGTTCCGCACGAGTTTCTGGGTTCCAGTGTGACAGAATGTGCAGGTCAGAGTGCAGCCGACCTGCGAAGAGACACAGAGCGTGCCGCGGCCTTCTTCCGGGATGTAGACAGTCTCGACCTCGACCGGACGGCCGGCCCCGCGTGGCGGAAACCGGAAAAGCCATTTGCGTGTGCCATCAACGGAGATCTGCTCGGAAACGATTTCCGGACGCACCAAGGTGAAGGCTTCAGCCAGTTTTGCGCGCAGATCCTTTGCGATGTTGGTCATGTCGGCAAAGTCGGATACGCCGCGCACATAGAGCCAGTGCCAGAGTTGAGAGGCGCGCATGCGCCACTGCTTCTGTGGAACACCGATGGTCCCGAGCAATTCACCGAGTTCCTCGCGAGACAGCCCGATCAGGGTTGGCCTGTCGTCATTGTGCAAAGGGGTGATTGCTGCAGCGGTAACTGTCTGCGCGTTCGGATTGTCTCGCGCGATGTCGAGCGTAGTTGCCATGTCGTGATCCGTTTCACATCCGGCATTCGTCAACACTTTGCGCTCAGCAAGCAGCAGCCGGGTCGCCCGCATCCGCAGGCTCAAACTCAAGCGCTTCCAAAACCACAATTGAGCCGAAAAATCAAGCTGATTGGCCGCATTGGAGCCATGCCACGCGCGCATGCACGCGAAACGTCATACGCAGTTACCCGGCCGGGGTGTTCCCGGCCGGGCCAAAATTCCGTCGGTTCAGAGCGAACCGTTGCCTAGCGGCAGGCCTGCGCAGCCGTGTCGATCGCCGCGGTAACACCTGACAGGGAAAACTTGTAGGTCGTCCTGGTGCCGCGGCTGGATTCGCCGTTCACGTTCATTTCCCGACCCGCCTTCATCGCAGACACCAACTGAGCTTCAGTTGCTGCATTTTCGACCCAGGCGCCATCGTTGTTGGTAAAGAGCGTAAAGTTCTTACCGTCAATGTCGATCGCGACAGAGGACTTGTCCTTGAAGGGGTAACCTACAACCAGGCTTGGTTCGGACGAGACACCTTCAGCCGGTCGCGAAGTCACGAAGAAGAATACATCCCCATGATTGCGATCGCCCGGAAGCATCGTCGTGGGTTTTGTCAGCGCGTAACAAACCTTGCCGCTTCCGCTGGTCAGTGAGTAGGCCGCCCAATCCTTGTGCTGCTTAAGGAGCGTCGGGGTTTGTGCGAAAGCTGCTGCACTCGAAACGGCTAGGCCTACGAGGGCCAGTACCAGCGATTTTGCTTTCATCATCTCCACACCGTTTGGCTATGAGTTTTCGTCAAATTTGATGCAATTGCCGTCTGTCTTATAAAGGTTGCTTTAATGATAACTTAAAGCGGGTTACGAAAGGGTTGAAGCTTTCACGAGGCAATTTCGGTTTTCTGACGTTTCTGCCGGTTGATCTCGTTTATGATTGTTTCCGCTACTGGCTGTTGCGGTTAATCGAGGCAACAGTGTGGCAGAAAGGGCTGAACCCTCTTTCGAAAACTCTCGAACCTGTTAAACAGGAGTGGCAGACGGGGAGCATGTTGGCCTTTGGTGCAGACGCAGTATTTTTCGGATCTGATCGTCAAGGTCGCGGTTGACCGCGACAAAGCCGCATTTGTTGAATTGTTTGATCATTTTGCCCCGCGTTTGAAGGGCTATCTGATGAAACAAGGCGCCGACGCGGCGATCGCCGAAGAAATCGCCCAGGACGTCATGGTGACGCTTTGGCGCAAGGCGAATCTTTTCGATCCGAGGAAATCTTCAGCGAGTACCTGGTTGTTCCGGGTCGCCAGAAATCGACGAATCGACAGGCTGAGGCGTCAAAAAACCTCGGAGCTCGACCCCGATGAACCTCTGTTGCAACCAGCTCCGTTGCCCGATGTTTCGGAAGAAATGGATGCAAGACTGCGCGAGGAGCGTGTGCGCGAGGCCCTCGGCAAGCTTCCCGAGGAGCAGAGGGAAGTTGTCCGACTTGCCTTCTTTCTCGGGCAGTCTCACAGCGAAATCTCAGAATCCACCGGTCTGCCGCTCGGAACCGTCAAATCACGTATTCGCCTTGCTTTCGGCAGGCTGCGGCAGTTGATCGAGGCCGATGAGGCCGTCGATGTGGACTAGGCAGACAGTCTCGGCAGCCGTGATTTCACTGCTGCTGGGATCGTTCTGCCAGGCAGGTGAACTTCCTGACGGGTTTGTGTATCTGCGGGAATATGTCCCAGATATCCGTCAGGAGATCCGCTATGCAGGCAAACGGAATTTCATGCGCCAAAGGCTGCCCGGTTACAATGCCGGGGAGTGTGTTCTGACCGAAGCCGCCGCCAAAGCGCTCGGCAAGGTGCAAAATGCTGCCGTCAAAATTGGCCGTTCACTGGTTGTCTTTGATTGTTACCGGCCACAAGGCGCCGTGGAAGCCATGGTTGCCTGGGTGAAATCGGGGAAGGGAACGGATCCGGCCTATTTTCCCAATGTTTCAAGATCGGAACTGATTCGTCAGGGCTATATCGGCGCCAAGAGCAGCCATGCGCGCGGCTCTACCGTTGATGTGGGATTCGATCTTCTGGGTGAGAAGCCATTCCGGGAAGGACAAGCGGTCTGTAAAAGAAACGACCGCGAAACGGTCGATTTCGGGACTCCGTTCGATTGCTTCGATCCGGCCAGTCGAACAGACTCTGCTGCGGTGTCGGCACTCGCACAGCAGTTTCGAAGAGAACTGGTCAGTTTGATGCGCAAGGGCGGATTTCGAAACTACCCGGGCGAATGGTGGCATTTTACGCTGTCGAGTGAACCTTTTCCGAACCGTTCCTTCACTTTTGCGATCGACAGAAGATAGTTCCGGACGTCCCTAATCGGCAAAAACCGGAACAAGCTCCGACAAGGCCGTGTCGGTATATTTCGAACCATTGAAAACCGTCTCTATCTGCAGCTCCAACCAGGTCGTCTCGACAGGTTGCGCGAAGCTGAAGCTGCTTGTCGCCATCGTATCGGGAAGGGAAATGATCTGGCTGTCGCCATTTGACAATGTCAGGCGAGCCGTCTGAACTCTGGCATTCTTGCGGAAAATGTCCCGGTTCTTCGCATAGCCGTTGACGATTTCGAACCCGGCCAGTTGTCGCGGCCGTTTGAAAGACATCACGATTCGCTCACCCGGTCCGTTTCCCGAAACACCCTCGACCCATGCGGTCGACAACTTGCCGTCCAGGAGATTGCCTGGTCCGTAGCGATTGCCATATTGCGGGTTGAGGATTGAGCTGGCACAGACCTCGATTGTGTCGCCCGGGACCGGTGCGGCAACACATTGGCTGCTGATATATCTGGGAACAGGCCTGTGAGAGGGCCGGGGTGCACTTGGGGCAATTGCTGCGACCTGTGGCTGCGGTCTGGTGGGAGACGCGCCCGATGCCGATTTTCCTCCGAAGTAGAATTCACCGATCAGCGCCTCATTGAGCCAGGGAAGCTGGCGCTCACCGGTCGACACATAAACGCTTTCGCGCACCTTTCCCATCAGATGGCGGACTTCGAGGTCAGGTGTGTCGATCAGACGCGCGAGCGCTTCGGTAAAGGGGCTGTTGTTTCCCGTTCCGTCGAGAGCCACGTCGCCCGGCGCCGTCGCAAACGCAATCATCATTCCTGCCGCATTGGCTTCCAGCCGGGCAAGGCCGTTCGATGTGCCTCTGGTAAGCGATCGAGGCAACGGATTGTTGCGGCAGGCATCGAAGAATACGAGTTTCAGCCTCGCTCCGGATATTTCCATGATTTCCAGAAGGTCGTTCGCCTTGATTGCCTGACCGGGGAGATCCGTCGAGGCGATGATGTCGGCGTCAATTGGCAACAGCCAGTTACGGCCGTTCACCTGGACGCCGTGTCCGGCGTAAAACACCAGGGCAACGTCCGCCCCCTGAGCCTTGCGCCCGAATTCGGTCAGGGCCGCGGCAAAGGCTGCCTTGTCTCCGTCGATGACCCGAACGACTTCAAAGCCGAGCCCGGACAATTTGGTGCTCATGAGATCGGCGTCATTTGGCGGATTGCGAAGTGTCGACATTGCCCGGTAGGCGCCATTGCCGATGACCAGCGCGACCCTGTCGAATGCCGCCTGAGCCGGATTGAACGTCAGGAGACACATCAAAAGGCAAAGCACCGACAATTGAAACTTGATAGAAACGGTCATCGATTTCCCCCGGCTGTGTTTCCAAGAAAACTGCCCGTTGTCGGCAATTGCAAGATTTATTACTTCGGAAACATCCCTGCAAAAACATACAAAAGAAATCTTGACCTCAACTTAAGTTGAGCCCCTAGGTAGAGGCGGCGTTGAGCAAATTCCTGTTCTGAAAAGAGAGAATACACTCATGACAGCCACATTCGAGCAGTCCGGAGAAGCGCGTTGGAGCGAAGTCCTTTGGGGTGCTCACGCATCGGTCTCGGCAGTCCTGGCAGGCGGAATCATTCTGCATGCCATAAACATCAATATTTCTGCAACGATGCTGCCATCGATCGTCTCTGAAATCGGCGGGCAGGCGCTATATGCCTGGAATTCGAGCCTGTTTACGCTCGCTGCCATTTTGAGCGCGGCCGTGACCGGCAAGATCCTGAACAGACTGGGTGCAAGGTTGTCCTTTGCCGTATCGGGGGTCGTCTTTGCACTCGGCAGTCTGATTACCGCTGCTGCTCCTGACATGCCGGTCATGCTTTTCGGTCGGTTCATTCAGGGAATCGGCGGCGGGATCATGTTCACGTTGTGCTATGCGATGATCGTGTTCGCCTATCCCGAACGGTTGTGGTCCCGGGCCGTTGCATTGCTGTCGGGAACCTGGGGCATTGCGATGCTGTTCGGTCCGGCAATCGGGGGCATGTTCGCAGAATATGACTTTTGGCGCGGCGGATTTGCATCGCTCATCCCCGTCACGATCATTTATACCGTGCTGATCTGGCGACTTCTGCCCCAGGTCGGGGACGACCTGCCACCGGCAGCCCCGATCGCCTTTGGCCAACTGGCGCTTCTTGCTGGCGCGGTCCTTGCTGTCTCGGCCGGATCCCTGGCGACGTTTCCACTCGTGGCGGCTGCGGGCGTCGCGCTGTCAGTTGTCCTGGTACTCGCTCTGATGCGGCGGGAGAACACTGCCGACATACGTCTGTTTCCACGGGGCGCAATGCAGCCCGGGTCGCCCTTGTTTCTGTCTTTCGCCGTAATGTCTTTGCTCATTTTCTGCGTCAATGCAGAGTTTTTCATGCCGTTTTATCTGCAGCGTCTACACGGTCTCTCTCCGCTGCTTGCAGGATACATCGCTGCGCTTGTTTCCATCGGCTGGTCATCGGCCGAGGTCTATTCTGCGCGCTTCACCGGTGTCGCCATGCACCGCACTGTTGTCACCGGACCGGTGGTCATGCTGGCGGGCACCCTGTTGCTGGCAATTGCGACACCCATGTACGGATCAGCCGGGACAGCGCTTGCCGCCGTCCTGTCGTTCGCACTCATTCTCGTCGGGGCCGGTATCGGTATGAGTTGGCCGCACCTGAATACGTTCGCGCTGCAATTCACGGATGTTTCTGAAAAGGAAAATGCGGCTTCGGCCCTTTCCACCATCCAGATGTTTGCCGTTTCATTCGGCACCGCGGTTGCCGGACTGGTTGCCAACCTTTCCGGTTTCAACACGAGGAATGATCTTGATGCGACGGCAAATTCCTCGATCTGGCTGTTTGCCACATTTGCGGTCATGGCAGTACTGGCAGCCGTCGTCGGCAGATCGCTTATTGCAACGCAGCGCGGGGCATCTCGGTAGAGCCGTCTTTCGTCTCTTGATGTGTGGACGTTACCTCGTGTGGCGGGTTCAGGTTCCCGGCACCTTTCGCCCCTTGCGCATGACAGGTCCGCCACTGACATGTTTCGGACGATCGGTCTTGGGGCCGCCAGCGGTGACCGGGCGTTCCGCATAGCGCCCAAGCGCCCTGTGACGATCATACATGACGATCGCACCTGCCATGGCGACATTGACGCAGAACCTTGTCGGGATCTTCACGATGTGATTGCAGCGCTCCAGCATTTGCGGCGAGAGCGAGCCACGCTCCGGACCAAGCACGTAGGCCGCCTGCAGCGGGTGTCCGAAGCTCGGAAGATCAATTGCGTCGTCGGTCAGTTCAATTCCGACCAGCTGGCACCCGCGGGGCAATTCCATTGTGTCGACACTGTCCCAGGTAAAAACCGGCAGATGACCGGGGCTTTTGGACGTATCTGAAGGAGGTGCCTTTCGGATCTTCTGATCCGCGTCAACCGTGAAGAAGAAATTCGCCCCAAATGCATGGGCAGACCGCATGAGCGTGCCGAGGTTCATCCGCTTCGAGAGGCCCTCCGCACCGACGGCAAAATATCCGCGCATTACCTGTTCCGTTTTTTACTGCGTTGCCGCCTCTTACCGGAAAATCGCCAGACATTGAACCGCGAGCTTATCCGGAATGCCTATAGGTGCGGTGCAAAAGACTTGCTAACGTGCCTTTGGCTTGCGCCGGGTTCCGGTGTCGCAAGCAGTATCTTCCGGTTTCGTGTTCAAAGAGGTTCCGTTGAAAGCCTGTCTCTGCAAATCATTCGGCCCGCCTTCAAATCTTGTCGTCGAGCGGATTGCCGAGCCCGCAGCAGAGCCCGGGCAGGTTGTCGTCAAGGTCGAGGCCTGTGCTCTCAACTTTTTCGACACGCTGATCATTGAAGGGAAGTACCAGTACAAACCGGATTTCCCGTTTTCACCGAGTGCGGAATTTGCCGGAGTGGTCGAGGCCACCGGAGCTGATGTGGCCGGATTTGCCACCGGCGACCGGGTCATGGGATACATGAAATGCGGAGCTGCCCGTGAAAAGGTGCTCGTGCGGGCGGAAGACCTTATCAGGATTCCAGACGGGGTGTCCTTTGACGTTGCTGCGGGACTGGCTGTGACCTATGGGACCACGCTGCACGCCTATCGCGACCGTGCGGATCTCAAACCCGGTGAGACGGTTGCAGTTCTCGGCGCATCCGGGGGCGTCGGCCAGGCTGCGGTCGAAGTGGCGACGATCATGGGAGCAAAGGTGATCGCCTGTGCCTCGTCAGAGGAAAAGCTTGCCTTCGCCCGTTCACTCGGCGCTGATCTGACCATCGATTATTCCCGGGAACCGCTGAAGGAACGGCTCAAGGAACTGACGAACGGCAAGGGTGTGGACGTGGTTTACGATCCGGTCGGAGGTGATCATACGGAGAAGACCCTCCGGGCTACCGGATGGGAAGGCCGATTTCTGGTCATTGGATTCGCGGCCGGGGACATTCCCCGGATTCCGTTGAACATCGTCATGCTCAAGGGGGTCGATGTGCTTGGTGTGTTCTGGGGAGCGGCGATCGAGCGTGATCCGGAAGGTCACCGCAAAAACATGACGCAGCTTCTTGAATGGGTGCAGGAGGGGCGGCTAAAACCTCATATTCATGCAGTTTATCCGCTTGAGGAGATCGAAACGGCTCTTGAGGAAATTGCGGCGCGCAAGGTGCGTGGCAAGGTGATATTGAGACTTTGATCTGCTGTGCCGCTCTGACGCCCATCTGTCAGAGACAAAAGAACGCGGTGCCCCGGTCCGATATGCGATGAGGTCGGAGTTTCAAACGGATAACAATTTCGACCTGTGAATGACTTCGAAAGGGTTACGCTTCGAAAACAGCAATCACCGGTGCGTGGTCGGAAGGTTTCTCCCAGCCGCGTGCTTCACGCATCACCGTTGTGCCTTTGACATGCGGAGCAAGCGGCCCGGAAACCCAGACATGGTCAAGCCTGCGTCCCTTGTCGGCTTTCGACCAGTCCTTCGCCCGATAGCTCCACCAGGTGTAAAGCTTCTCCTCCAGCGGCGTGAACTGACGCATGGCGTCCAGCCAACCGCCTTTTTCCCGCACACTTTCGAAAAGTTCTGTTTCGACAGGCGTGTGCGAGACCACTTTCAAAAGCTGCTTGTGAGACCAGACGTCGTGTTCATATGGAGCGACGTTGAGATCGCCGACGAGAACTGCTGGCCGATCCGTTTCTTCGCCCTGAAGCCAGTCATGCATTTCCGACATGAAGTCCAGCTTGTGACCAAATTTCGGATTGACTTCACGGTTAGGTTCGTCACCGCCCGCCGGGACATAAAAATTGTGCAGTCGCAGGCTGGACCCGTTGAAGGGAACGTCGACTGCAACATGCCGGCTGTCTCCGACATTGCAGAAGTCGCGCTTCTCGGTGTTGGTGAGCGGTCGCCTGGAGAGGGTTGCCACGCCGTGATAGCCCTTTTGACCGTTGATAGCCATGTGCTCATATCCGGCCTTGCGAAACGCGTTCTCCGGAAAATTCGCGTCTGGACACTTGGTTTCCTGAAGGCAGATGACATCCGGTGCGATCTCGTCGATCAGGTGTTCCACAATCGGCATGCGCAGACGCACGGAATTGATGTTCCAGGTAACTAGTTTGAGACGATCGGTCATGGAGGCCCCGGGCTGGGAATGGTTACGGAAAGGCCAGTCATAAGGATTTGAGTGCGGAGTGCAATACGCTTGGGACTTGCCGGATGACCTTCAAGCCCTCTTTCCGTCGCCTTGGGGATTGCTGGCATGTTTTCAAGTGCATGCAACTGTAAGGTTAGAAATATCTCGGCGGTGTTGTAATTTGGACATATAGACGAAAAGACATTTTGACATTTTTGTTATTTGAGTCCATTTTCGGATTGAGGCATCATGAAAACTCACAATGCCCCAGTTACTCGCCGCAGATGTGCGGTCAATAAAAATCAGAAGAATAAAAGATCTAATAGAGTATAGAACCGTTTTCCATTCTCTGGAATTTCGGATGGCTTCGCTATGAAAAAGACAATAAAGTCTTTGAAATCAGAATGTTGTAAAAATGTGACTCTGAAATTCAATCCTACCTCACTCAATCTTTTACGCTTGAGCTTCCGAATAAAAAATGATTTTCGTAGTCAAAGCAGGACAGATAAGTGATTCAAATCTTAGTTAAGGATTTGAATGCAACGCAAGATATAGAAATCTACACCGACTGCATCAAAACTTATTTGCTTGTGACCAGAAACTTGGAGATTACGATGAAATTAAAAGCTTTGATGCTTGGAGTAGCTGCAGCTGCTACCGCTACCACCGCTCAGGCAGCCGATCTTCCGGTTGCTCCGGAGCCGGTCGATTACGTTCGCGTCTGTGACGCTTACGGCTCTCGCTTCTACTATATCCCGGGTACCGAAACCTGCCTGCGTGTTGGTGGTCGTCTTCGTACACAGTTCGTTGTCAACAACGTTCTGGAAGATGGTCCATGGGGCTCCCGTGATTCTGACGGCTATTCCTGGCTGACACGCGGTTACGCCTACCTCGATGCGCGTAATGCGACAGAATTCGGTACCTTGCGTGCCTATGTCGGGCTGCGCATGCAGGTCGAAAACGGAGAGAACGGGTTCAAGCTTGATGCGGGTTACATCCAGTGGGGCGGCCTGACAGCCGGTTACCTCGGATCAAACTTCAACATCTACACGGGTCAGGCCTTCATCGGTGTTGTCACGCGCGATTGGTCTGATGTCACAACGAACCAACTCGCCTACACCGCTGCATTTGGCAACGGCTTCTCTGCAACGGTCGCTCTTGAAGACCGTTCCGACCGCGAAGTCGGTGACTACGGCGGCACACGTGCTCCGGATTTCGTCGCCGCACTCAGCATGTCCCAGGGTTGGGGTTCCGCACAGCTTTCCGGTGCCCTGCATCAGGTCTATCCGGATGCCAATTTCAACGGCAAGATTCCTCATGGTGGTAGTGAAGACAGCCTGGGCTGGGCAGTCGGCGCCGGTGTGAACGTCAACCTGCCGTTCGCGAGCTCCGGTTCCAACATCTACTTCCAGGGTTTCTATGCTGACGGTGCGTTGTCCTACATCGGCAACGGCATCACCGATATCTCCGTGGTCAGCAACACTGGAACGACACTTGGATCCGTGGCCGACTACGGCGGAAACGGCGACAAGAGCACCGGTTACTCCCTGTCTGCCGGTGTCTACATCCAGGCCACTCCGACCATCGGTCTTGCAGTTGACGGTTCCTACGCACACGTTGATCAGGAAGACTTCATCGGGGCAACCGATGCCGATATCGACCGCTGGGCAATCGACGGTTCAGTCCAGTGGGAGCCGGTCTCCGGTTTCGTTCTGGGTGCTGACGTTGGTTACTCCAACACAAGCGCCGACATCACCGGTCAGAATGTTGATGACCTTGACGAACTCCTCTTTGGTGTTCGTATGCAGCGCACGTTCTAATCTTTCGATTAGAATCTGACTGAGAAAAATTGACCTCCTCTCAGTCATTCGGCCCGGCAGACTCCAAACTGCCGGGCCTCCCCCTATCTGGAGGTCGGATTTCCGTTCAATGAATTCAGAAGCCAAATGCCGGCAGATATGCTGGCGTCGGGTCAGTTCCTGACGCTGTTTTCAAGCAATTGTCTGAGCGGTGCGTACGACCGGTCAATCTGGTTCTTTTCTTCGCTCTTGGTTCTGATCTGGTCGAAGGAAAGCCTGATAAAATTGCAAAGATCTCCGAATTCAACGGTGCCAAGTCGCAGTCTGTCCCTGAACGGCTCCAGGGCATTCCCGATCGCCTCGTTGCAAATTCGAACGATGCTCTCCTTCTTCGATGCGTCAATTCCTTCGACTATCTGGAGAATTTCTTCACCGTGAGGCATTTGAAGCATCATTTCGCAGGGTTTGGCGCTCAGGTGGAAAAAAGCGACATCGAGACGTTCTCCGAGTGTGTCCAACTCGGCGCATTCTTCGGAAATGAGGCTTGACGATTTGCGAACATGATGCTCTACGGCGTCGTAGATCAGCTTTTCCTTGCAATCGTAAGCATTGTAAAGTGTTTGTCTTGCAACCCCGGCGGCGGTTGCTATTTCGCTCATGGTTGTCTTCTTGACTCCGTAGTGAGAAAAAAGTTGAAGCGCCGTCTCAACAATCTTGATTTCACGTTCATTCATAAATGCCCCCCGGATTTTTATCTCTTTGAGATTTTTTTATCTTCCCCGGTTGAAATAGTCTACCTGAATGACGATTTGATGCGATCGACGTGAAGTAAACACGCGAATTTTTAACACTATGATTTTCCAGGTTGTGCCGTGTTTTTGTTTTTACTGCACGGTTTCACACGATAGATGAGACGAATTGGTGTTAAACTGGAAAATTTGGGGAAACACTCAGTCTTCAGCCTGATTGCAGAAATTTATCCAATCGGTTCGGTTCCCCGGCCGAGTAAAATATGCGGCGGGCCGTCGACAAGCTGGCCATAAAGCTTGTCTGTCATGACACATCAGGTGTGGCCACGGGCAGAGCGTCGTTCTGATCGTCCCTCGAAATTCCTCGACAGTCAGGTTCTTGTCTTCGTGCTGCCGCAATGCCGCCCTAATCGGGTAGCCGGTTGAAGATGAATACGGGTTTTTGCGGAGATTTTATCAATTCGTCCACGTTCCGTTAGGAACTCACGCGCATTTTGAGCGGACAAGAAAAGCCTTTCTTAACTCTGTAGAGGTTGCTGTGCTGGCCCTGGTCAAATCCTTCTGTTCGATGTTCGGAATATTGTTCCTGGGCGCTTGTTCGGCTTATGACTTTCCGGACCCGACGCCGGAAGACTATGCGGTTCACGGTATCGATGTGTCGCGCTGGCAGGGGGACATCGACTGGGACAAGGTCAAAAAATCCGGAGTTGCATTTGCCTGGATCAAGGCGACCGAGGGCGGAGATCATGTTGATCCCAGGTTCGCACAAAACTGGATTGCGGCGCGCAAGGCAGGTGTTCCAAGGGGCGCTTATCACTTCTATTACTTCTGCCGTCCGGTCGAGGAACAGATCGCCTGGGTCAAGGAAGTGGTTCCCCAGGATCCTGATGCGATTCCCCTCGTCCTCGATATGGAGTGGAACGCCCATTCCAAGACCTGCCGCTTGAGACCGGAGCGGGCAAAGATTGTCCGCGACATGAAGGTTTTCCTGGATGAAATGGAGCGGCACTACGGCAAAAGGCCGGTGATTTACTCATCAGTGGATTTTCACCGGGACCGGATGGTCGGAGCCCTGAAGGGCGAACAATTCTGGCTGCGGTCCGTCGCCACGCATCCCAAGAACATCTACGAGCAGCGGGACGACTGGGTCTTCTGGCAGTATACGGCTGAAGGACGTGTCTCAGGGGTCAAGGGCGACGTCGACCGCAACGCATTCTTTGGAACCAAGTCCCAGTACCGCGCCTGGCTCAAGGGCAAGCTCAAGCGCTGAGGGCTCGCCGGTGGCAGACGGTCGGCTCCGGCGCGATCTACTGGATCTTGATCTGGTGCGCGACATCCTTGCCGTTCGTCACGGTGACCTGCGTGAAGCCGATAAGCTTGCAGAAGTCCAGAAAATTCAATTCGTGAGGATGATTGGAGCGGGCGAAAAGCTCTGTTGACCGTGCCAGGGAGGTCAGAGCAGCAAGAAGCGCGCGCATGCGATACAACGTGTCATACCGGTCGTCACCCGTTGAGACGATGATCAGTTTCTCAAGGTCTCCCCCCTTGGCGAAGAGGTGATATCCGGCTGCATGATTCTGCTTCGCGTGCTGGGCGGCAAGCCCGATGACAAAGGCAGCTCGAGACCGTTCCTGCGCGTCCGGTGCGACGGTCAGCTCGGAAATGTAAACTTCGCGAGTCTGGGGTTCGGGATAATAGTACCCTGCATGGGCGTCAAACGCAGAGGCGTTGGTCTGAGACACCAGGAGCAAGGCCGCTGAAACTGCCACTGCCGATGCAAGCTTGCGAATGCTGTTCATGTTTGTTTTTCCCCACCTATCGTTTCACCCCAAATGAAGCCGATCGGGCAGGTCGAGGGCAAGGGGAATCTCTTCTTTCGACCGGGCGATCAGGAAATCCGGACCCAGGTGCTATATTTTCGCCATGTTGTCTTCCCACATCTGCACCGTGTGGGCTTGGAGCCCGGGCGGTCTGCGCCCGGTCTCAAGTTATTCGGAGAATGATAATATGATGATCCGCTTGCCGCTTGCGTTTTGCGCCGTGGCCATGATGTCAATGCCGGCGCTGGCCCAGTCGGGTCCCGCGATTGCTTACACGACCGCAAACCTCAACATGCGCGCGGGACCGGGTACGAATTATCCTGTTATCACGACGGTCCCACAGGGCGGTGGTGTCACCGTATTCGGATGCACGGCGAACTTTTCCTGGTGTGACGCGGCGTTTGCCAACGTCAAGGGCTGGGTGTCAGGAAAATACCTGAGTTATGGCGTTCAGGGGAGCTACTACGGTCGGCCGATCCCGAGTGCCGGGGTCTATATCGGTGTGCCGCGGTACTCAAACAACTATCCGATCTACCGGCGTCCGCCGGCGGTGGTGCGGCCAGTCCAGCCCATTTATCCTCGATATCCGCGCCGCTACTAGGCGATTTCTACTGTGCGGGCCGGGGAGACGCCAGAACCAGGGACCAAAAGACCTTGTGCTTGGCGGTTGGCGAATAGGCTGTTGCGATACCCAGGCGGGTCGCGTCCCCGGTCAGAAGAACCTGATTGTGCCCGGGCGACTCCCGCCAGCCTGAAAAGGCTTCTGCAAATGTCCTGTAACCCGCACTGACATTTTCCGCCGCAGCCGTCTTCGGTTCGCCGATGGACGACATGCGCGTTGCCAGTAGCTGGTCTGGTGCGAGGGATGCCTGAACCGATCCGGCCGCTGCCATTGCTTCAGCCTGGGACTTGGCGATCGCATTGAGTTGAGGGTCCGGCGCAACCGCCGGCAGTCCGTTGTTGATCCTGTATTGCGAAATCATCTGCGCCGCGGTGGACGTGTCGACCTGACCGTCCACGCGCGCAAGATCCTTGTAAAACGGCGGCGTTTGAAAGCGTTCGCTCTGGCATGCGGCGACGGAGAGCGCGGCAATAGCGGCAAGGGTATATTTGGTGGTCCGAAAACCCCTGTGGTGCTTGTTCACGTGCGGCGGATCTCCGGTTGCGTTCCAACGAATCAATTCTGCCTCTCAAGGGAAATCGACAACGCAGCAGAATTGCGGCAGGCCCAAAAGGAATTGTGGGCAATGCCTTTGGTTGCCCGGTACCAATGCGTTGGCAGATGCATTGCTTGCGAGGCTGTCGCGACTTCGTGCTGCGGCAGGTCAGGGAATGAAACTTGTTGAAGCGGCAATTTCGCTTCTATCGGAAACCGGGCCCGATTCCCGGTGTGCCGTTCGGCATGACCCTGGACCATGGGCCGAAAACGAAAAAGACCGGCCCGTGAGACACGGACCGGCCAGGCTGCATCAGGCTTGGGGTTCAAGCCTTTCAGGGAGCTTTTTGTCAGCGCTTTCCGGCTTCCAGAACGTCTTCGAATGTTCTCAGCCCGGTCGTTGGAGCAGATACCAGAACCGACATGTTTCCGGGTGCATGCTGGTTCTTCCACATTTTCGTATGGGCCCTGGGTATCTGGTCCCACGGAAAAACCTCGGACATGTAAGGATCAATGCGCCGTTCGACCATCAGCTTGTTGGCGGAGGCCGCCTGTTTCAAGTGAGCGAAGTGCGAACCCTGAAGGCGTTTCTGGTGCATCCACATGTAACGGACGTCGAATGTACAGTTGAAGCCGGAGGTTCCGGCACAGATCACAACCATGCCGCCCTTCTTGCAGACAAATGTCGAAATTGGAAAGGTCGCTTCCCCGGGGTGCTCAAAGACGATATCGACATTGTTTCCCTTGCCGGTGAACTGCCAGATTGCCTTGCCGAAATTGCGTGCTTCCTTGAACCACTCTCCGTATTCGGGCGAGCCCACGGTCGGCAATTGTCCCCAGCAGTTGAAGTCCCTGCGATTGATCACACCCTTGGCGCCGAGATCCATGACGAACTGCCGCTTGTCTTCGTCGGAGATGACGCCGATGGCGTTTGCGCCAGCTGCCGTTATCAGCTGGATGGCATAGGAACCTAGCCCTCCTGACGCGCCCCAGACCAGGACATTCTGCCCGGGTTTCAGCTCATGCGGATGGTGTCCGAACAGCATTCTGTAGGCGGTCGCCAATGTCAGCGTGTAACAGGCGCTTTCTTCCCAGGTCAGGTGTTTCGGCCGGGGCATCAACTGCTGTGCCTGGGCGCGGGTGAATTGCGCGAAGGAACCGTCCGGTGTTTCGTAGCCCCAGATCCGCTGGCTGTTGGAGAACATCGGATCGCCGCCGTTGCATTCCTCGTCATCACCGTCGTCCTGATTGCAGTGAATGACGACCTCGTCACCGACTTTCCAGCGCTTGACCTTGTCGCCGACAGCCCAGACGATCCCGGAGGCATCCGATCCGGCGATGTGATAGGGGGCGCCGTGGCCATCGAACGGGCTGATCGGTTCACCCAGACCTGCCCAGATACCGTTGTAGTTGACGCCTGCCGCCATCACGAGGACCAGCACCTCGTGGCTGTCGAGCTCCCAGGTCGGCACGACCTCAAGCTGCATGGCATCTTCCGGTGCTCCGTGGCGCTCACGCCGGATTGCCCACGCATACATGTTTTTCGGGACATGGCCGAGTGGTGGAATTTCACCGATTTCGTAAAGATCTTTCACCGGAGCATCCTCAAGAGTTCGGTTGTCATTGGCTTCGGCTGCTGCTGCTGCTGATGTCATTCATCCCCTCCCAGGGCTTCTTGTCATTTCCGATTTCGCATCTGCACAAGGCTCGAATGGCTCAGAACCCCATTTTGCGCAACTATTGTTCAAAATAGGGTGTTGATCTATACGACTATTGCTTAACTTGCATTTTAATGCCAAGCATATTTTGCATTGCACAGTGAAATTTCGCATGCGCGTAATCTCATGCATGTTGCTGCCAGACCGGGAGATCTGGGCGGCCCAGGCGCTGCGAATACAGAATAAGACAGGCAGAAGAAGGCCTTAGAAGGAGTTGTGGCATGAGCCAGGCGGGAAAGAATATCGGGGACAGGGATCGCCCCTGGATTTTCCGAACCTATGCGGGACATTCGACTGCAGCGGAATCGAACAAGCTGTATCGCGGGAACCTTGCCAAGGGCCAGACCGGACTATCGGTTGCGTTCGACTTGCCGACACAGACCGGATATGATCCGGACGACCTTCTGGCTCAAGGAGAAGTCGGCAAGGTCGGCGTCCCGGTCGCGCATCTTGGAGACATGCGTGCACTCTTTCACGAAATTCCGCTGGAGCGCATGAACACGTCGATGACGATCAATGCCACGGCTCCCTGGTTGTTGTCGCTCTACATCGCGGCTGCCGACGAGCAGGGGGTCGACCGCGCGCTTCTTTCGGGCACGACCCAGAACGACATCATCAAGGAATATCTTTCGCGCGGAACCTATGTTTTTCCGCCGGCGCCGTCTCTGAAACTGACCACGGACGTGATTGCCTGGACCTATTCCAACATGCCCAAGTGGAATCCGATGAATGTCTGTTCCTATCATTTGCAGGAAGCGGGCGCGACTCCGGTCCAGGAACTCTCCTTTGCCCTGGCAACCGCGATTGCCATTCTGGATTCCATGAAAGCCAGCAAGGCAATTCCGGAAGAGGATTTTCCAAAGGCCGTCGGCCGGATCTCGTTTTTTGTCAATGCCGGCATGCGGTTCATTACCGAAATGTGCAAGATGCGCGCATTTACGGAACTGTGGGACGAGATCTGCCGGGAACGTTATGGCGTCGAGGACGAGCGTTATCGGCGTTTCCGTTACGGTGTCCAGGTGAATTCCCTTGGACTGACCGAGCAGCAGCCGGAAAACAACGTCTACCGGATCCTGGTCGAAATGCTCGCCGTGGTGCTGTCCAAGAATGCGCGGGCACGGGCGGTGCAACTGCCGGCCTGGAACGAAGCGCTCGGATTACCTCGACCGTTTGATCAGCAATGGTCGCTCCGGATGCAGCAGATCATGGCCTATGAAACGGACCTGCTCGAATATGCCGACATTTTTGATGGTTCTCAGGAGGTCACCCGGAAAGTCGACGCGCTGAAGGCCGAGGCACGTGAGGAACTTGCCCGGATCGATACCATGGGAGGTGCGGTTGCTGCCGTTGATTCCAGCTATATGAAACGGCAGCTCGTTGAAGCAAATTCAGCGCGTCTGGCCGCGATCGAGGCAGGCGACCAGGTCGTTGTCGGCGTCAACCGTTGGATCGAGAGCGAATCCTCTCCGCTGGCGGCGGGTGAAGATGGTGCCATCCTGACCGTGCCGGAGCACGTGGAGGAAGAAGCGGTTGAAAAGGTGAAGGCCTGGCGCGACGCTCGCGATGACGCTGCCGTTTCGGCCACGCTTGCCGAACTCAAGTCGGCCGCTCAGGAAGGTCGGAATATCATGGAGCCATCCATTGCGGCGGCAAAGGCCGGTGTTACCACGGGTGAATGGGGCCGTGTCCTGCGCGATGTTTTCGGCGAATACAGGGCGCCGACCGGTGTCGGGCAGGCTGTACGTGACGATGCCGGCGATCTGGCATCGGTTCAAAGCGACGTCGAACTGGTTTCGGAAAAACTGGGCCGCCGCCTCAAGTTCCTGGTCGGCAAACCGGGGCTTGACGGTCATTCCAACGGGGCGGAACAAATTGCGGTGCGCGCACGTGATTGTGGAATGGAGGTTGTCTACGAGGGCATCCGGCTGACACCGGCGCAGATCGTGAATGCGGCAGTCGAGGAAGACGTTCACGTCATCGGATTGTCGATCCTTTCGGGGTCGCATCTTGCCCTCGTCCGCGATGTCATGGAGCGGCTCAGGAACGCAGGCGCGGATGATATTCCCGTTGTTGTCGGTGGAATCATTCCGGATGAAGACGCCTCCCTGTTGAAGGCGATGGGGGTTGCCGCCGTCTATACTCCGAAGGACTTCCAGTTGACAGATATCATGGCTGACGTTGTCAAGATCGTTGGAAGTTCAGCGGAGCGCGCTGCCTAGAATTTTCGAGTGCATAACGTCGCGAGGCACTATTGTTCTTGGTGTGTCAACAGGTTAACTTTGCGTAAAGCTTTGTTAACGCTTTGTTGAGACTATCAGCGGGTTCCGCCAGAAGGCGGCATTCTCTGACGGCCAGGAGGCCCAGATGGCGACGATCGAAAGGCCTCAAACGGCCCAGGTCGTTGCGCACGCGACAGAGTATCCTGCGGACAAGGACGGTGATGGAACCGGTTATGATCGCAGAGACAAGCGTAACCGCGCGCAGCGACACGACAGCGAAACCGGTTATTCCGAAAATGAACCGGCGGTGCTCATTGATGCCCACCACGTTGAAAATCACGCTCTGGATGGCGTTGCAGCCTATCGCGCAGCTGCATTGCAGGCGCTGGAACCGGGAATTGATCACGGACCGGTTCATCCGCTCCGTGGCGCGGTCGACGGAATTCCACCCGGCAACATCAGGCATGCCTACGAAGATCATGGCGAAGGCGACGAGCCCCACGAGGTGAATGTGGCGACCTGAGTCTCTATCTCTCAAGGTATGAGGCGTTTTTCAGCGGTTGTCCTGCTGACGGTCCTTGACGCGTTTCAGGAAATACCCATATCCGCCAATATAAGTATTCTTACGTATTCTGTTCGATGAAGTCATTCGTCGGGATGCGGTCGGGCTAAGGGCGCAACGGGTTTGGTTGAAACGATCTTTTCATTGGCGGCAGAAAACCTGCTGTCGCCGATCATCCTCTTCTTTGCGCTTGGACTGGGGGCCGCGCTGGTCAAGTCGGACCTGTCTGTTCCGGAAGCGGCGGCGAAAGCGATTTCCATCTATCTGCTCTTCGCCATCGGTTTCAAGGGCGGAGTAAGCGTGAGTGCGCATGGCATTGATTCCACGCTCCTGCTCGCACTTCTTGCCGGCGTTGTCCTTTCGTTCGTCATTCCATTTGCCGCATTCGGACTGTTGCGCACCATGTCACGCCTCAGTGCGGTCGATGCGGCTGCCGTTGCCGGGCATTACGGTTCGATATCGATCGTGACCTTTGTCGCGGCGACGTCGGTTCTGCAGAGCCAGGGCATTGCCAGCGAAGGCTATCTCGTTGCAGTTGCAGCGGCCATGGAGGCTCCGGCCATCCTGTCGGCTCTTTGGCTGGCGGCCAGGTTCTCGTCTGCCGATACCAATGCAGAACGGGCCAAGGGGACCAAGGGACTTTTGAGGGAGATCCTGCTGAACGGTTCCATCGTGCTTCTTGTCGGTTCGTTCTTCATCGGGTTCCTGTCCGGTCCGAAAGGGCTATCGGAAATCGAAAGTTTCATCGTTTCCCCGTTCAAGGGTGTTCTTTGCCTGTTTTTGCTCGATATGGGTCTTGTCGCCGGACGCGGACTGCGCAGCAGCGCCGGACTCCTGCGGCCTGGATTGATCTCGTTCGGTATCCTGATGCCGTTGATCGGCGCGGTTGCCGGTCTCCTGGCCGGAAACGTGATCGGCCTTTCCGTTGGCGGAACGATGCTGCTGATGACGTTGAGTGCCTCCGCGTCCTACATTGCGGTTCCGGCCGCCATGAGAGTTGCACTGCCCGAGGCCAATCCATCGATTTACCTTACAATGTCTCTCGGCATTACCTTTCCGTTCAACCTGACGATCGGAATTCCGCTTTATCTCAACATTGCCCAGGCTGCCGGAGGATGAGTTCATGATGATGAATGATGCAAAACGGGTGGAAATCATCATTGAGGCGCCCATGGAAACGCGGTTGACCGACGCATTGGATGAAGCCGGAGTGACCGGTTACACGATCCTGCCGGTGATGGGCGGCAGTGGCCGGTCGGGGCGCTGGAGCCGCGAAGGCCAGGTCTCCAGAGCCGGAGGCATGATCGCGATCATATGCATCATCCGTCCCGAGCGGCTCGACGAAATGCTGGAGGCGGCCTTTGCCGTGGTCGAGCGCCACATCGGTGTTGTTACAGTATCGGACTGCTCGGTCCTGCGTGCGGAACGCTTCTAAAGGATTTACCTTTGTGAAATTTGCTGTTGCCGGTACTGAATCGGACTTTGGCCTGTGCGCTGTTCAAACAACCGGCTGAAGGCAGTGCGACTGCTGAATCCGACCGAGTGCGCAATCGTCTTGACGGGCAAATCACTGTCGCGCAACAACCTTGCGGCACGGTGCAACCGCAAATCGCGCAAGAGCTCGATGGGGCCGCTTCCATAGGCAGCGGCGAATCGTTGAGCGAAGGTCGATCGGCTCATGCCGACGCGCGCAGCCAGGCTTTCCACTGTGTGCGCGTCTCCCGGAGCGTCCAGCAGTGCCCGCAGCGCTTCCCAGACCGATGGATCCCGAAGGGCGGCCATCCAGCGCAGGCCTTCGTCGTCGTGCACAACGCGGCGGCGCAGCAACTCGATCATGCACTGCGTCAGCAGGGACCGGATCATCGCGCGGCTTCCGGTTGTCGGCCGGCTCAATTCCTGCAGGATCATGTTCAGCACGGGGCGCAACGGGTTGTCAGGGTCGATCCGCTCGACGATCGGGCTGCGTATGAGATCGATGACGTCTTCTGCACCGCGCAAACCCACGCGTACACGCGCGCAAAGCGCGATAACCTGATTGTCGTCGCCGCCATCTCGAGAAACTTCCAGCACGTGTCGCAGTTTGAGCTCTGCCGGATCACATTTGGGGACCGGTTCGCCGGGCCTGCCGAAGCTGCGCAGCGCATGGCTCTGGAGAGCGGGAATGAGCACAAGACTTCCGGGGCTGACCTCGATGGCCGGTTCGCCCCGGATCAGGATCGCGCCTTCCCCGGCGAGAATGTAATGCAGCGTGGCATTTGCATCCTGTCCCAGACCCAGATCGCATTCGCCACGCAATTCGCAAACAGCGAAAGGGTCTGTCGTGAGCTCAAGCTGATCGAATACGTGTTCGAAATTCATGTTGTGACACTGCACGCCTTTCGGATGAAAAGATACAAAATTTGTCCTTTTTGTCTCTTTCTCGGACGCAAAGATACATCATGTCTTTCAAGTTGAGGTCATTGACATCAAACCTGGAGGATTTGTCGATGTGCAATTGTCACGATCACGATCACGAACATGAGAACGAAATGCGGAAGTCGGGAGTTTCGCGCCGTGCCGCGCTACGCGGTGCCGTGGTGGCCGGAGCGGCGGGTGTCGCTGCCACCGTTGCAGGAAACGCATCGGCAGAAACGGCCAACCCTTATGCCGATCCGGCGGAACCGGCCTTGCCACCCTCGGACATGAAGCTTGATCTCAAGCGCGCTGCTCTCGTCGTTACAGACCCGCAGATTGATTTTCTTCATCCCGATGGTGTGACGTGGGGCGTGATCGGTGCGAGCGTGGAAGAACACAACACGGTCGATAACATCGAAACGCTGTTCAAGTCCGCAAAGGAAGCGGGTCTGACGGTGGCTGTTTCGCCTCACTACTACTACCCGACGGATCACGGATGGAAATTCGAAGGTGCGCTTGAGAAACTGATGCACAAGATCGGCATGTTCGACCGCAAGGGAGCCCTGACGACTGAAGGTTTCGAGGGGTCCGGCGCCGACTGGATGCCGCAATACAAGCCATACATCAACGATGGCAAGACCATCGTGACATCACCGCACAAGGTTTATGGCAACGACACCAACGACCTTACGCTTCAGCTGCGCAAGAACGGTGTGGACCAGGTCATACTCGCCGGGATGTCGGCAAACTTGTGTACCGAAAGCCACCTTCGCGAATTGCTGGAACAGGGCTTCGAAGTGGCCGTGATACGCGATGCAACGGCAGCAGCGAAATTGCCAGAAGGTGATGGATACCTGTCCGCGATCATCAACTTCCGCTATATGGCCAACGCTGTCTGGACCACGGAAGAGGTCGTGCAAAAACTCAAGTCTGCCAGCTGACAGGCCAGAGGTTTGCGCCGGTGCACGTGACCGGCGCAAGCACGATCCGACGATCTGACATGAAATGGTCACCCGTGAACCGGTCCGTCACGGTGTTCCCGTGATGTGACGGAGATCCTGTTCTCCCAACAGCGTAATCGCGTTGGCTGATTTGCATTCCCTTTGGCAAGTGATAAGAACCTCCCCACCGATGATGCGCGCACCCAGTGCTTTCAAGGAGGCTAATCGTTGACTTTTCCCGCATCTCTCATGGACGGCTATGAACGGTACCTCAGCAAGGGCTTTGTCCGTTACAAGGAAACCCACGAGCGTCTGGCTGTCTACGGTCAAAAGCCGGACATTCTGGTGATTTCTTGCTGCGACAGCCGGGTGACACCTGAAGGGATCTTTCATGCCGGGCCGGGCGAATTGTTTGTCGTGCGAAATGTTGCCAATCTGGTGCCGCCACATGAGCAAGCGCAGGGTCAGCACGGCACGAGCGCCGCGATCGAGTTCGCCGTGGACAGCCTCAAGGTCAAGCATATCGTTGTCATGGGCCACGGTCAGTGCGGTGGTGTGAAAGCTTTCCGCGAAAATGCGAATTCGCCCATGGCTACCGGCGAGTTCATCGGGCGCTGGATCAAGCTCTTGGAACCGGCTGCAATCGCCATGGCCTGCATGCCGATCGACAAGGCGGATGACCCTCAGCTCGCCATGGAATATGCCGGTGTTCGCCAGTCACTGAAGAACCTTATGACCTTTCCCTTTGTGGAAAGAGCTGTCCGGGAGGACGGTCTTCTGTTTCACGGTGCCTGGTTCGATATCGGCTCCGGAGAACTCCGGCTTATGGACCCGGAAACACAGCGGTTCGAAACAGCCGGTTCCGGATCGACCGAGGATGCGGACTGAGGTTCGCAAACGGAGCAGCACAATGCAGATCGATCCAGGCCTTTACCAACGCATGGCTGCCTACAACAACTGGATGACGAACAAGATCCATGTTGCGGCAGACCAAATGAGCGATGAAGATCGCAAGCAGGATCGGGGCGCCTTTTTCAGGTCGGTTCACTCAACACTCAATCATATCCTGTTCGCAGACCGGGTCTGGATGAACCGGTTTTTCGAAAAGTCCTACAAGGTCAACGGTATGGGTGTTGACATCTTTGACGACTATCTGGAATTGCGCCAGGCCCAACAGGACATGTGCAGCGATATCATCACCTTTGCCGACCAGCTTTCAGTAAGTTGGCTTGCACAAACGATGACCTGGACCAGAAGCACGGATGGTGTTTCGCGCAGTCGTCCCCGATGGCTGCTTGTCACGCACATGTTCAATCATCAGACCCACCACCGTGGTCAGCTTTCAACCCTGTTCGTGCAGGCCGGTATAGATATTGGCGTTACGGATCTACCATTCATGCCGGATCTGATCAGCGATTTCGGTGGCTGACCCCGGAATTCAGATTCTTCATCTGCAACAGGTTTTGCAGAGCGAATTTGTCCGGTCATGCGTCGGATCGGTGCCGGTGTTGCACGCGTCACAACTCAGGAAAATTCGAACTCGTCGGCCGAGTATGCGGATCCGTCGGCAAATTCATACCGTTCAATGTTTTGCCCAAGGTCGTTTACCGTGACCTGACCCGTGCCGTCGTGCCAGGAGAGAAGCAGCATGTCGCCATCGACGATCGTGGCTTCGATGTCCGACGGCATCAGGCTCTCGAAAACCAGGCTGTCAGAGCCCTGTTCGAACAGTTCCTCGATATAAGTTCGGCCGCTATCCGTTGAAATCCGGTAGGTGTCGCTTCCGTCACCACCAAAAAGTTCCTGTTGTCCTGACGTGGAAGGGCCGGGATCAAGCAGGTCATCGCCGTCCTTGCCAAACAGGATGTCGGTTCCTTCTCCCCCAAGCAAAGTGTCGTTACCTCCACTCCCCCGCAGGTCATCGTCGCCGCCACCGCCATCCATGCGATAGTTGACGCTTGCATCGTTTCCGTAAACCCGGTCCGTCTTTTCAGCACCTTCAAAGGCTTCGAAGCCGTACCATGAAAGACCTACGGTGTTGAATTTCGAACCGTTTTCGATCATCAGGGTGTCGAAGCCGGAGCCGCCGATGTCCCGGGGTTTGTGGTCGTCCCAGAACACCTTGCCGCTCGCGTAGTAGACGGTATCGTCGCCCTCCTGGGCAAAGAGTTGATCATAGCCCCAGATGCCGCCACGCAAGAAATCATTGCCGGCGCCCCCGGTCAGGACGTCGTGGCCGTCACCACCTAGAAGAGTGTCGTTCCCGGCGTTCCCGGTCAGAATGTCATTGCCATAGCGACCTTCCAGAATGTAGTCGACGGTTCCATCGTCGCCGATCGCCCTGTCGTCACCGCCACCACCCCAGAAATGTTCGATGCCGAATTGCGAAAGGCTGTCGGTCTCGAAGTATGATTCAAGTGAAATGATCAAACGATCATACCCCGGACCACCCAGGTCGATCGGCGCACCATCCTTGAAAAAGACGTCCTCGTTCGTCGCCATGATGGTGTCGTCTCCCGGGCCGCCGAACATCAGGTCGACGCCGTTCCATCCGCTGAGAAAGTCATCTCCCTCGCCACCGATCAGCGTGTCGTTACCGTCGTAGCCAACCAGCAAGTTATCGGAGGAATTGCCGATAATCTCGTCATTCCCGTTTCCACCGTAGGCGCGTTCGATGACGGCACCGCGTGCGATGACGAGATTGCCCTTTCCGCCGGCGAAGTCCGACGTCGCTTCCTGGTTGAGATCTATGCGCTGGTCACCGCTATATCCGAGAAATCGAATGAGATCTTCACCACCGGAATCGAAGATGGTCGCAGTGGCATCCGGACTGATTTCGTAAAAGCCTCGCTCGTTGTAATCACCGTAGACATTGGCGCCGAATATCCTGTAGTCCGGATAGATGTAGTCCGGTTCTCCGTAAAGGTTCTGAACCGCCAGAATGTCGGCAATCATCGGTGTGACCGGATAGGCGAAACTGGCATCTATCGAGGTGTTGTCGGTCTGGCTGAACGCGGACATGACGGATGATTGCCAGGAATCGTTGGCATAGTGATTGTCAACGCCATACGTGGCAGTGTCTTCGTAATTCCCGGCATGACCCAAACCAAGAGCCTGCCCGATTTCGCGCAGATACATGAAATAGGCAAATCCGGGAACCCCCGTGCCGTGGGTTTCCAGATAGGACAGGGGAATGTTGACCTCAGATGAGAGAATCATGCCTCCGCTGGTTTGGGATGTCGCGGATGCATTCGTGTTTTCATCATTGAAGGTTATCTGAGCAGCACCGGAAACGTAGACGAATTCCAGATCGGCGACATTCGACCATTCCGTGAGCGCACGTTGCGCCAGGGACTGCCCTTCTTCGCTGAGACCATCGATGTTCACCGACACCTGATTGCTGCTGCTTGTGTCAAACGCTCGCCTCAGTCCACCCTCGTTCAGCCAGTAGCCATCGGTCAGTTGATCCGCAATCTCGTCGAGCGAGAAAAAAGGCAACGAGGCCTGGTCGAGGTTTTCCGCATGGCTTTCTGTGCTGGTGGAAGGGTCAGGCATTGTTTCGTCCACTGATAGGAAGGCTGGATCAAAGGACGGCTTCGTCATGATGCATTACTTCCTGTTTGCGGACGGAAAATGCCGGTTGTTCGTGGGGCATTCGTTCATAAAAACCACCGGTTTTAACATTATGGCCATGAGTTTTCTGCAATTCTCATGTTATTGCTTTTGAAGTATTGGATTGCAGGAAGTTTTTTTCAATTAAAAATAATAAAACTCAAATTTCGTGAAATAAAAAAGTAATATAGATCGAATTTATAGGTAAATTTCTTGTTCGAAGTAAAGTCTATTTCTGCAATTGATCGAGCTGACCGAGATGCGCCGTGCCAGGAATATCCGGGCACGGTAACAAGAAACAAACCTTCATCGCAGCGCCCGGTGCCGGAAGCATCGTACCGACAACAGAGATCTTCACGGAACTGAGCCAGACACCATACGGATGGTCATTCAGTGCGACGCGATTTCGATTCCGCGTAGGCAGCACTGCGCAAAGCAAAAACCTTGTCACCTGGAGCATCGACACCTTTTGCCAGATGCGCCGGATCAAACACCCGCAACTGACTTTCCTTGCCGTCGTCCAGGTCTTCGATCTCTATTGTTCCAAGGACAATTTCCCGGTGTTCTCCATCCCAGGGAACTGTCGGGTCCCGGACCTCGTCTGCCGCATTTGCAACGATCAGCTTCAGCACCCAGCAGACCGGGCCATCGGCCAATTTGAGGGTCATCGCATCCCGGAGAAAATCGTCGGGAAAGACGGCCAGTTCCTCCGGCGTCAATCCGGTGCGACCAGCCGTCGGTTCAAGGACCAGCCGGGCAGCAACCGACGCATTGTCGATTGAAAAACCGTAAGCGTGTCCCGAGTGGTACCGCTCGGTGGAATAACAGCGGCAGGGTGAGGTGGACTTGAGATACTCCTGATGTGGCACGGTATTCGGATTGGCAGTGTTGAAGGCCTTCACCTTCTCCGGATTCGGACCTCCGATCTCAGGGTCAGGTGCGCGGGCGGCGAGGAAGTCGACGAACTGCTGTGCGCTATTGGCGAAAAAGACCGGAGCAGAAATCAGCGCCAGAGACCAGACCTCCGACGCGCCGCCTATCATCAGTCCGATACCGCGCACGGTTGGACTTTTGTCACTGATACCCGGCTTGCCGCCGCCAACCGAAAACCTGGCCGCGACCGGCTGTTCGGACTGAAGAAGGGGGATTTGAACACCCGCATTTGTCTGTGCCGGGATAAAGCGGCCGCTGACCGTAAATCCCTTGGCGTGCGAAGCGCGAAAACTCTTGTGGCATCCAAATGTACCGTTGAGTGCATCTATCAGCTTTGTGGCCTGTGTCATTTTTTGTTTCCTGGCGGGAAAGAGGAAATTTCAATATGTTTCGGGTGTGGCTGGTTGAGGAAAACGGAAGGTCATTCCTTCTCCGAAAGCCGCTTGCCGACACCGATCGCATAAATCAGAGAACGGGCTTCAAGCATCCTGTCTTCCGATGGCTCGAAGCCCTGGCTCAAAACCGTGGGGTCGTAGTTGATCGCATCGCACCGGCCATCCGTTTCGGTCATCGCGGACGTCACGACGAACTTGCCAGCGTTGATCCGTTTGTGATCGCCTTTCCACGGAACCGCCGGATTGTTCACCGGATCACCCGGATTTGCGATCGTGATCACCATGTTCCAGGCCACTTCTCCGGCCTGCAGGTTTGCCAACATGTTCTGAAGGAAAAAGTCCTTGGTCGGGTCAAGCGCAATCTCGTGCTCTCCCACCGGCATGAAAGAGAAACGGATGGCTGTCTTCTTTCCAGTCTGGTCAACCAGGTAAAAGCTGTTGATGCTGTTGTAGGTTGCGCCTTCATATGGACGGAGCGATTTGTCGAGTGCTGCGTGATAGCTTTTGTGGGCCCGCAATTCCGGGCTTTTTGCTGAGAACCGCGCAACTGCCTCTTTGCCGGTTGCCTTCGCACGCATCAACTCGGTGAAGTCCTCGGGCGTTGCGACGGGGAAAAAATGTTCGGTGTTCATGTTGATGATATGCACGTCGTCGTCAGGTGTCGTGATCTCCATAGCCAGGCCGTAGTGACCGAACTTGTCGTCGGATGCCTCATTGTTCCCGCCCTTGTGGGAAACCCTTCCGATGACCGTTGATGTTCCGGTGAAAAGCGGGCTGACGGAAAAGTCGCGTATTGCCGCGTCCAACGGCTGGAATTCGCCTTCAATGCAATAGCCCTTGGTGTGATTGCGGCGCTTGCCTTTTGTCACGCCAAACACGTCCTGGAATGCGGCAAATGCACTTTCCGCGTTTGCGAGCGGATCTTCGGCAAACGAGGTGCCTGGGGTCAGGGCGATGCAAAGTGCCATGAAAGCCGGTTTGAACATTAGTGGTCTCCTCGTTATTAATTAGAAAACAAATTGTTCGTGCACTAACATTATGCGTAAAGATAATCAAGTGCTATATGCTGACATTGTCGTCAGGCAGCACCAACCAAGGATCACTCACTTGTCAGAAAAATCGGCAGTCTCGGAAGCAGCAGAGATTACGCTCGATTCCCAGTTGTGTTTTGCGCTCTATTCGGCATCCAACACGATTGATCAGTATTATCGCCCCTTGCTGGAGCAGCATGACCTTACCTATGCCCAGTATATCGTGCTGATGGCGCTGGCGGAAAAGGACAATGTCTCGATCACCAGTCTGGCGAATCGCCTCGGCCTGTCAAAGGCAACGATGACGCCTCTGCTCAGACGACTGGAGGGACGAAATCTGCTTCGACGGGAGATGGCGGAAGGTGACGAACGCCAGAAGTTCATTCACCTTACGCCGGAAGGCAGGGAATTGTGGAGCGAGAGCTGCAAGGTCACGGACAAGGTGTTTGAAAAGACCGAACTGACACCGGACGAGGCAGCGACGCTTGTCGCCCTGTGCAAACGTATCACACGTTCTTGACCGCTCCGGCCATCAAAAGGTGTGACCCGGGCTAAAGGCCCTGGATCGCCGAAGCCGGTTCCGCCTTGCTGTCGGCATATTTTTTCAGCGCCTCGGGGTGGTCCGTCTGTAACAGCCGGGCGCCTTGACGCATGAGGCGGCCCCAGCCCTGGTCCGGATCAGACAGCGACGGAGTATCTGTAACGACAGCAGAGGGCACTTCGTCGAGAGTGTTCAGGAACAGGTCGGTTCCGGCTCGATGGGCTGCCTCGGCATATCGTTCGAAAGTTGTCCAGGTATCGCACAGGATCTCCACCAACGGTGTCGGGCGTGTCTGCAGGAAGCCGAGAAAGGTTTCCAGAGTGTCGCCGGTGACATGCAGCACGGGCTTGATCAGCAATCCAGTCCGTCGTTCCAGATTATCCAGATATTCCAGGTCTTTCGGGGTTGCCACCACGGTCTTGAGATTGACGTGGTGACGGCTTTGGTGTGAGCGCACATATTCGCAGACAACTTCAAGATCCCTGAAGTGCTTCACGTCAATATCGACATAGATCCTGTCCGAACTCACATTCAAGAGATCGCCGAGAAGAGCAGGAAGAGAGGATGTGAATTCTGCATTTTCTCCACCCGCGCCTTCCTTGAGAAAAAGGCCCGTCAGGTCAGCAGCCTCGGATTGAGCCACGACGTGAGGTTGTCCCGTCATGCGTTCGACCGAATCGTCGTGAATGCAGACAAGTTGCCCGTCCGCGGTTGCCTGGACATCGATCTCGACAAACTCGTATCCGTTCCGGATTGCTAGTTCGACGGAACGGATCGAATTCTCCGGTGCTCCATGCCAGGCGCCACGATGGGCGACAACGGCGAGTTTCCAGGACCGGTCGGCGAGAAAATCGTTCAGCGGAGGGCGGGCGACGGGTGTCTGTTGAAAATTCATATGGCTACTTCGGTTGGTATCGTTGTTTTGAAGTTTGCGGTTCCGCGATTGCCGCGAAACCGCCTGTGACAGTATTGCGCGTTAGCGCTCCAGGATCACGTTCTCGATGAAACTTTCCTCAACTGCCTTGCGAAATGGCTGGCCTGCCCATGGCTGCCGGTTCGCGCGCTGGTCGTTTGGCACAAGGGCGTTGCTGTCGTCAGCCTCGGCATGCATCGGCGCGGTGCCGAAATCACGGTTGAACATGGTCTGTGTGTCCGCGGATGTCAGCCAGTTTACGAAGACGGCAGCCGCGGCAGGATGCGGAGCATTGTTCGGAATGGCAATGCCGTTGCCACCGCCGTTCATGCCCATTTCAGGGATGTAGAACTTGATTTCAGAGCGCACTTCGCCACGTTTCTGCAATCCGGCGAGGTGATCTTCCCAGGCCGGCACCATCCAGAGTTCGCCGTCGCTGACGCGAACGATACTGTCGGCGTTGGAGGCTGTGACAACGTAGTTTTCGGCGTTGTCGTTGAAGAAGCCGTAGCCTTCCTCGACTTTTGCCAGCTTGCCGTCGGAGATCTCTCCATTCGAGAAATCAACACCGGTCAGACTGCGAAGCGTATTTTGATAAAAGGACGGACCAGAGCCGCCTTTCTCGTAGTTGAAGCCGAATTTGCCGGGATTCTCGCTCCAGAAGGCTGCGAATTCCTCGGGGGTTTGCGGCAAGTTGTCGGCTGAAACTTTCGCCGGGTCATAAGCGATGCCGGTCTGATTGCCCCAATAGGCCAGCACGAAGTCGCCACCGTCGATGCCAACCAGTTCCGAGACCCGGCCGTCATCGGCCGGCAGCATCTTGAGCGGTGAGAAAGTTGCTGCCAGATCCACGGTTTCAAAGTCACTGTAACCCCAGGCAAAGACGTCAATGTCACCGACTTCACGGTTGCGTTCCGCGATGAGCTTTTCAGCATTTCCGGCAGATGTTCCTTCCGGAATCGTGACATCGATACCATATTCGTCTTCGAACGATTTGACGGCGCGGCGCAGGTCGTCCTGCAGGTACCAGACGTACCAGGTGAGTTCACCTTCCGCCTTTGCCTGGGTAACGATATCGTCCCAGCTCATGCCGGAAAGGTCGGAAGCTGCGGATGCACTGACGCCGATGGCCAGGGCTGTGGTGGAAAGGATGAGAGTCTTCAACATGCCGGTTGGTCTCCGTTAAGCTCGAAACAACCTGCGTCCGGCCGGACACAGAAGAGTTGCTCCAACATTTTCAAGTCGATCAACTTCTGACACCCAATCGACGCCGACCGGATTAGTGTTGATCTTGGTATTCTCGTCAGCCCTTTCCCGAACTCAGTGCCGGATTGGCCGATTTCAGAAGCCGCTCCAGGATGAGCATCAAGATGACGTTGGGCACGACGAGAATGAGGGACAACACGGCTGCATTCGGTCGAACGAAGTCCTGTCCGAGCGTCCCGTAGAGCAGTGTTGGAATGGTGGTGAAGTCGGGCGAGCCGACGATGAAAGCGAGTGCGAATTCCTCGATCGACTGGATAAAAACGATCAGGAGCGAGGCGAAAATGCCCGGTTTGAGAGCTGGCAGATAGGCCACTTTCCAGCGTGCCCAGGCGCTGGCTCCAAGGTCCCGCGCCGCGTCGATATGGTCACTGCGAACCTGCTCGAAACTGACTGTCATGATACGGATTGCGTAGGGCATGAACACAATCGCATGGGCAAACAGGATCGCACCGAAACGCCATGTGTGCAGGCCAAGCTGGTAGAGCATCGACGTGAAGAAAATGGAGGTGACGAAAGGTGGCACGATCAGCGGCAGCAAAGCCAGGATCTTGCAAACTTCCCGGCCCGGGAACCGGATGCGGCCAAGCGCGAAAGCCGTCGGCATCGCCAGGGCGAGTGCCGCGATGGCGGCGGAAGGTGCCAACAGGTAGGAATTGACGAGCGCCGTCTGCAGCGACGAATTTTCCCACATGTCCTGCCATCGGTAGAATGACATGACCGGTGGCACCAGCTTGTCGGCGGTCCAGGGTTCAGCCGGATCGACGAGCGACCAGAGGATCGCCATGGAGAAAGGGACAATCAGCCAGATAGCGGTGAGGCTGACAAGCAGAACCAGCAGGATCTGGTTGAGACGTTGAGCGCTCATGCGATCCTCCCGCGCATCACGATCCGGCTGACGGCTGCAAGCAGCGCAGATCCGGCGATGGCAATGATCATCAGGCTGACGCCGACGACAGCGGCATCGTTCCAGCGACCGCCATCCTTGAAAAACACCATCAGCTGTGAGAGCGACTGTCGGTTGGTTGGCCCCGCGATCACCTGGAAGCTGAAATCGGCCAGTGCGCCGATGAAGATGATGATGAGAGCCGCCTGCATGGCCGAAACGGTGAGCGGGGCGATTACCTTGCGAAACCGGTCGAAACTGCCAGCGCCCAGATCCCGGGCCGCGTTGAGGACATCATCGGAAATGCTCTGGACGGCGCCGGTCAAGAGGAGCAGCGCGAAAGGCATGTTCTTCCACGTTTGCAGGATGAGAACACCGATTGCATTGCGGTCGTTCTGAAGTCTGTGCGGTTCATCCCAAAGGCCGATACCCTGAAGCAGCTGGTTGAGAATGCCGTGATAGGAAATGACGTTGATAAACAGAAAGGCGACGACCAGACCGTGCACCAGAAGGGGCGCTTTCAGCATTGCGCCAATTGCAAGTGAGCCTGGAAACGGCTTGCGCAGCCAGATTGCCAGCGGGTAGGCAAAGGCCACAGACAGAAATGCACTGATCACCCCGATATAGATCGAGTACATCACGGCGCGGCTGAACACCTTGCGGTCCAGCATCCTGTCCCAGAATTCGAGCGAGAAACTGCTTTCTCCGGCCAGGTTGTAATAACCAAAGGACTGCGCAGCCGCGATATAGACCGCGACACCGATAAAGGCGACGATCAGACCGATGCCCGGTGTCAGCAGGCTCAATACGAGCAACCACTTCCTCAAGGTCATGCGAGGGCCTCCAGAAGAACGATCTGGTCGGATCTCAGCGAAAAGGTGACCGTGTCCCCTTCCCGGATCGACGGCTGGTTGGTTTGGATCCGGTATCCGTTGCCGCCGTCATCCAGATGGAGGTCGGTGAAATGTCCCTGAAAGGCCCTGTGCGTTACCCGTGCGCTCAACCGGTTTTCACCTGTGGCCGTCAAGTCGGCATGTTCCGGGCGCCAGCAGATTTTTACCTTTCGTCCCATCGGCGGCGCCCCGGAATTTGCTTTCAGCGGACCGAGGGGCGTTGACAGTTCGACGTCCCCGTTGCCATTCGTCGATGTGACGTCCGCTTCCAGGACATTGGCACTGCCGATGAAATCGGCGACAAAACTTGTTTTGGGGGCGCTGTAGAGTTCTTCCGGTGTGTCGGCTTGTTCGATCTTGCCGCCATTCATGACAAAAACCCTGTCCGACATGGCAAGGGCTTCGGCCTGATCGTGTGTCACGTAGATTGCCGTCAGGCCGAAATCACGCTGGATGCGGCGGATTTCGATGCGAACCTGATCGCGCAACTTGGCGTCGAGATTGGAAAGAGGTTCATCGAACAGGATCACGTTCGGGCGCATGACGAGTGCCCGACCGAGGGCGACACGCTGCTGCTGTCCACCGGAAAGCTGGTTCGGCAGTTTGCCCAGATGCAGCGCCAGATCCAGATTATCGATTACGGCATCCAGGCGTTGTCTGCGCTCTGCCGGAGGCACACGCTTCTGCCGAAGGCCAAATTCCAGGTTTTCCAGAACTGACAGGTGCGGAAACAGGGCGTAAGACTGGAAACACAGTGCGGTGTCGCGTTTTTCCGGCGGTGTGCGGGTAACATCCACACCCGAGAGATGAATGGTCCCACCGGTCGGCGTCAGGAAGCCGGAGATCATCTTGAGAAGGGTTGTCTTGCCACATCCCGATGGCCCGAGAAGCGTTACGAATTCACCAGCTGCAACTTCGAAACTGACGTCGCGGACAGCGACAAAGTCGCCGAAAACCATCTTCAGGTTGCCTGCTGTTATCCCGTCCATTATTCGCCCTCGCTCCCATTTCCTTACCCGTCGAATAATATCACTCTCAGTGAGTAATAACATTTATTACTCACAAAGTGTAATAAAAATATGACAGGGATTGGCGCAGCTGGTGTGGCTGGTTAGGATGGGCGGGTGATTCAATCTGCGACTTCGGGAAACAATCAGTGACAGCACTTTTTCGGACTCAACAAGCCTCTGAAAATGCTGGTTATTTTCCTATCGGGCCGAGCAGTTCGGCAATTCTTGAAGCCGTCAGGGTGAACGAACTTGTCGCGCGTGCGGACCTGCCGCCCCTGACCGGTCTGTCTCAACAGACGGTTCACCGGCTGACGGAAGATCTGCTCGAAAAGGAACTTCTCCAGCGTTGCGAACCGGTGATCCAGGGGCGCGGCAAACCAAGTCCGAGGCTTGCGGTCAATCCGTCCGGAGCCTTTGGCTTCGGTGTTTCGGTCGACACCAATTCGGTGGAGGCGGTCTGGATCGACCTTGTCGGGCAGATTCTTTCCAAATCCAGGATTGACGTGTCTCCGAACGATCCGGAAGCCGTCATCGCAGCTGCCTACGAGACCGCGACAAGCCAACGCAAGGCGCTCAATATCGATCCGGTACGCGTCGCGGGCTGCGGAGTTTCGACACAGGGGTTCAGGATCACGAGGGAAAATCTGTTCACGACCCCGCTTCCGTTGAACAAGTGGACCGGATTTGCAATTGAAAAGCGGGTTTCGGAAGTCTTTGGTTGTCCCGCGCATGCGGAGAACAATGCGACGCTCGGAGCGATTGCCGAATTGTGGAGTGGTGCCGGAAAGACCTATCCGACATTTGCCTACCTCTCCTTCAATCACGGATTTGGTGGCGGCCTGGTCATCGAGGGCAAGCCCTTTTACGGTTTCAACAAGAATGCAGCCGAACTGACGACGTCCTTTCCGGCCGAAGAACGGGCTGACCGTCCGGCACTGCAGTACCTGATCACGGAGCTTCGGGAGAACGGGGTCGATGTGCCGTCGATCGACGTGTTGAAATCAAACTTCGACCCGCAATGGCCAGGCGTCAGAGACTGGGTGCAAAGGGTGACGCCGGCACTCAACCGGATTGTCGGCAACATCTACGCCATCCTTGACCCTGCCGCGATTGTTTACGGCGGTGAAGCGCCGCCCGCGCTTCGTGAGATGCTGATCAATGCCACGTCCATCGGCGAACCGGACAGGTTTGGCAGGAACATCCCCGGCCCGGTTTTGATTCAATCGCAAATCCCGGCGGAACCGAGTGCAGTCGGCGCGGGCATTCAGGCAATCCGCAGACAGGTTCTCAATCAGGCCTGAAACATGTGGGTCAGTCCCAACTGGCCACAGGGTCGCCAAGAGCCGCGCGATCAACGGTCAGACCAAGGCCCGGGGCCGCCGGAGCAAGCACTCCTCCATCGACCAGCGGTGCGTCGAACTCCGCCAGCTGTTTCGTGACCATGTCGCGGCAATCAAGTATGCATCGCAAGATCTTTTCAGGGACGGTCTGTCCGAGATGGGCGACCGCGGCAAATGCAATCGTCGAGCCGACCGTGTCCTGCACACTGATTGTCATTCCGGCCGCTCGCGCCGTATCCCTTTGCCGCCGGCCGGGCGTAAGACCACCGGCCTTGGAAATCTTGAGACCTATTCCGTCGCATGCATCCAGAGCTATCGCCTGGGCCAGGTCTTCATCGGTCTGCATCAGTTCATCCAGGATGATCGGAACCGGGCAGCGAGGCCTTAGTGACAGGGTTTCCCGCCAGGTAGCGCAAGGGGCTTCCAGAACGAAATCCAGTCCGTGAGGCAACAGGTTCAGCATTCGCAGAGCCGTTTCCGGCGTCAGGCCTCCATTGGCATCGACCAGAAAAAACTCGTCAGGCTGGCGATCCGCCAATGATGCCTCGATCCGCGCGGCGTCGAGCGCGGGACCACCTTCGCCGTCAAGCGCGCCGACTTTCACCGAATGACCCAGAAATCCCTTGGCACGATGTTCGGCTACACGCCTGCGCATATCTTCCGGTGATCCGGCATGGATTGAAGAAATTGCCGGCATGCGCCGGGCCGTGGTCCCACCCAGAAGCATCCAGCAAGGCATGTCGGTTGCCTTGCCGAGAATATCCCAGGCGGCAACATCCAGTGCTGTTTTGGCATGGGCGTGGCCCGCCAGGGCGCTGTCCATGACATCATAGAGCCGTTCAACCTGTCTCGGATCGCGTCCAACAAGAGATGGAGCAATCTCGGCAATGCCGGCGCGCGCGCCCAGTGCGTGAGCGGCGATGTAGTTTGAACCGAAGGGTGTCGATTCTCCCCAGCCTTCAAGACCGGTATCCGTCTCCATCCTGACGATCGTGGCGTCGAAAACAGAAAACTTGCGCCCCCCGGACAACATGTAAGTTCCACCGGAATAGGGGAGGTCGGCCTGGAACAGATCGATCCGCCGTATTCTCATGCCTCCACCTGCGGCGGAACCAACACCAGTTTCCCGGGATAGGTTTTTGCGAGAAAGTCCTCCTGTGCGTCGGCAATATTCGCCAAGGGATACTTCCTTGACACCAGCGGTCGGATTTCACTGTTTTCAATGTAGGTGACCAGGTTTTCAAAAACGGCGTCTTCCTGAAAAGTGCAGCCGAACAATGTCAGGTCCTTGAGATAAAGCGTCCGGACATCAATTTCGGAAATAGGTCCGGCGATGGCGCCTGCTGTCGCATATCGACCGCCGCGCTTCAGGATCTGCAGGTAAGTGGGCCAGGCTTTTCCTGCCACCAGGTCAATCACCACGTCAACGCTGCCTTCTCCCAATTCTGCCGGCAAGTCCGCGTCGCGGTCTATGACTTGATCCGCACCGAAAGACAGGACGGCTTTTGCCTTCGCGCTGGACGACACGGCGATCACCTGTGCGCCGCGCCTTTTTGCGAGTTGCACTGCAGCGGATCCGACACCTCCCGAGGCGCCTGTTATCAGGACCCTTTCAGCTCCGACCGCCGCCCGGTGCAACATGTTTTCAGCGGTGGAATAGGCACAGGGAATGGAGGCCAGTTCCTCGTTGCTCCAATCACAGGAGACGGCGTGCGTTTCCCGGGCCGGGGCAACGCAAAACTGTGCAAAACCGCCATCGCATTCCGAACCGAGTGTCCAGCACTCGAAGGGACGATAGTCGACATAGCTTCGCAACATGTTGCGAACGATTACCCGTTCACCCAGGCGCGTATCGTTGACTTTTTCGCCGACGGCAACAACATGACCGCAGACATCTGCACCCTGGATGCGCGGGAAGGACATGGGAATGCCCGACCACGTGGCATCGGCGTCAGCAGCATTTTCGAAACCCTCTGCGCCGCCCGCATTGGTGCTGTCGGTGACCTTCTTGGAATACCAGCCGATCCTCGTGTTGATGTCGGTATTGTTGACCCCTGCTGCCGAGACCCTGATCAGGAGTTCCTCCTTGCCGGGGCGGGGCACCGGGACGTCGGTCCGGTATTCAAGTGCTTCAATCCCACCGTGGTGCGTCAGCAGCACTGCAGTCATCGTGTCGGGTAGCTTCATGCACGTTTCCTATGAGGGGTAACCGCTGTCCACACCACGGCGCTTTTATCCAACCATATCGGGAGTTCGTACGCCGTGTTCCCCAATTAGCAGATGTCAATGTGTGCCCGTAACTGCAAAAAATCCACCATTGGTCAGGCGGGAACTTTCTGAAGATGCGGATAGCTCTGGACGAACCGCCCGTATTTGTGGGCACCGCAAGTCACCGCCTCATAGCGCGCCGGATTGTCCTGCGAGACGCAGGAAGGAAGAGGCGAGAATTCGGCATCGTAGTCCGCATCAATGAAAAACGGGATTGAATAGCGTTCGCGCCCGCTGGTGTTGACCACACGATGCAGGTTCGCCAGGAACCGGTCATTGGTCAGGCGCTGCAGCAAATCGCCGATATTGATGACGAAGGTGCCAGCGATGGGCGTACCCTCAACCCACTGCCCGTCGCGGTTCATGACCTGCAGACCACCGACATCGTCCTGTGCCAGGATTGTCAGGCTGCCGTAGTCCGTATGTGCACCTATGCCGATGATGCTTTCGTCCACGATCCCTGTTTGTGGAGGATAATGCAGGAGACGCTGGATGCTGATCGGGTTGCGCATCCTGTTTTCGAAGAAGTCCGGTGCCTGATCAAGACTGCGGGCTATCCCGGTCAGTATTGTCATCGACAGTCGTTTCATTTCTTCATGGTAGCGATAAACCGCATCGCGAAATCCGGGAATTTTCGCTTCGTCCGGCCAGGGATTCGGTCCGAAGAAGGGACAGTCAGGCTCGGATTCAGGACCAAGGTCGAAGCACTCCTTGAGGTCCTTGGTCTTGCCAGGGTCAGTGTTTTCGCCGAAGGGCTCTATGTAGCCGCGTAACGTCTGGCCGGATCTGGAAACGTGCAGATCCATTTTCTCGGTATCCGGCAGTTTGAAAAAAGCCTTGGTCTGATCGAATGCATCGTCAACCACGGTGTCGGCGATGCCATGGTTCCTGACATACATGAAACCCGCATTGGCCAGCGCCCAGTTGATTTCTCCGGCAACCTTTTGCGGATTGCTTCCATCAATCAGTGGGGCCAGATCAACGACGGGGATTTTGTCGAACGACTGACGGGTGGCGTGCAAGGCGTCGGCGAGCATCGGCGTATTCGGATTCAGCATGAAAGATCCTGAAGGCTTCGAGTTCGTTCCTGACCTTATTTCTCGAGTTCATCGCCCAGGCTGGCAATGACAAAAATATTCATCTTGAGTCAAAAAAACTAATGCAGATATCTCAAATGGTCCTTAGGATGTTACATCGCTGCCCGGATTGAGGTGAGATCGATTTGCCTAAGCGTCCGTATGATCTGCCACCGCTGAGCTCATTGGTCAGCTTTGAATCTGCCGCCAGGCATATCAGTTTCAAAAAGGCCGCGGCCGAACTGAATGTTACGCCGGCGGCGGTCAGCCATCAGGTGAAAGCGCTCGAACAGGATCTGAACAGCGTTCTCTTCCGCCGCCATCATCGCGGCGTTGAACTGACCGAGACAGGAGCCTATCTGCTGGTTTCGCTCCAACGCGGATTTGAGGAGATCAACGGTGCTCTGGATCAGTTGAGAGCACGGGCGTGGAAAACATCCGTGACGATCCGGGCGACGACCGCCATGAGCGCGTTGTGGTTGACACCCAGGCTGGCGCAATTCTGGAAGTCGCACCCACACATCTCGGTATCGCAGATCGTCAGTGACGCCGACGAAATCGAACCGGACTGCGATCTCAGTATTCACTACGGTGATATGTCCAGTGATACCGGGCTGTGCCGGGCATTGTTCCATGACCGTATTTCAGCGTTGGCGAGTCCGCGTTTTGCTGAACAAAACAGGATCTCGACAATCGACGATCTGGCAGCCCTGCCGCTGATACATCTGGACGCCGGCGGAACAGACTGGACCGACTGGCAGGACTGGTTCGCAGCGCTGGGCTATGGAGGAAAGCTGAGAAACAGCCACCGGGTCAACAACTATGTTATCGCGCTCCAGGCAGCGCAGGATGATATGGGCGCAGTTCTCGGTTGGGAAGGCTTGACCCGTTCTTTCGTGGAGACAGGGCGCCTGGTGAAACTGTTGCGGGAAACCGTTTCGTCTCCGCGTGACTACTACGTCAAACTGCAACCCCATGCGTCCGAACAGGCAAGGCTGGTATTCAACTGGCTGGCCGCGTCGTCCGGGCGCAAAGAGGGTGAGGCGGAGAGCGCCGGTGCGCGGAGACCGGAGGCCTCCGCGCGATAACGATGCTTCAGAAGCGTGCCTCAGGCGGCAGCAACATTTTGCAGGAACGACTCGACTTCCCGTTGCAGTTCCTCGGTGCGCGTGGACAACTGCTCTGAGGCATCCAGAACCGTTTGTGAAGACTCCGACGTCTCGTTTACGGTTCCTGACAGATCAGACATTCGCGATGAAACGAATGTGGTGCCTTCGGCGGCTTTCTGCGCGTTTTGAGAGATTTCGCCCGTTGCCGATCCCTGTTCGTTGACCGCAGAGGCGATGGTGCTGGTATAGGAATTCACCTCCTCCATGATCGTCGTTATTTCCGCGATCGCGCTGACGGATTCCTTGGTCGCATCCTGGATGGCCGTAATCTGGGCACCGATCTCCTCAGTTGCCCTGGAAGTCTGTGTCGCGAGCTCCTTCACTTCGGCCGCAACAACCGCGAAGCCCTTGCCGGCTTCTCCGGCCCTCGCCGCTTCGATCGTGGCGTTGAGTGCCAGAAGGTTTGTTTGTTCGGCAATCGCCTGGATCAGTGTCACGACCTCACCGATCTTGGAGGCTGAAGATGCAAGACCTTCGACCTTTTCGTTGGTGACACGAGTGCCCTCTGTCGCTCTGCTGACAACTTCGGTCGTCTGGGCCACCTGGCGGGAGATTTCTCCGATCGAGGCGGAGAGTTCCTCGGCTGCGCTTGCCACGGTTTGGACGCTTGAGGTCGCATCGTCGGCCGAATTGAGGGTTTCCGTGGCGCTGGTCGCGCTTTGACTTGAAAGGTCGGACAGGCGTCCGGCCGTACCCTCCAAGTTCTGGACGGTTTCGTTCACCGAATTCAGAACGTTCGATACATTGCTGCGGAACCCTTCGATCAATGCCTGAACACTGTTCTGGCGCTCATGTGCAGCGACTTCCGTGTCTCGTTGCTGATCGGCAAGCGAAAGGCGTTCCACGGCTCTTGTCTTCAGTGTGTTGACGGCCTGAGCCAGCGCGCCGATCTGATCGGTTCGTTCCTTGAAAGGAACTTCTTCCTCCAGATTGTCCTGAGCAATCTGCGTGGTGATTTCTGCAAGTTTTGTCACGGGGCGCAATTGCTGACGGATCGCGAAAATCAGAAGCAGTACAGAAACGATCACCACCGGAAACGCCAGCATTGCGTAGCCGCTCATGAGTTCCCAGACGTTCGCCTGCACAGCAGCTTTTTCGACCCCGGCATAAAGAATGCCGATGATATCACCCTGGCTGGCAAAGATTGGTTTGTAGACCGTGAAATAGTCCTTGCCGAGGATCGTTGCCTGACCGTAGAACGTCTTGCCGCCGGTCACGACCGGGTAAACGGCACCCTTCTGGCCCAGAGGCGTTCCAACCGCTCGTTTGCCGTCGCCCTTGATGATGTTGGTGGTCTTGCGCCAGAAGTCGCGCGTTTCCGGATCCCAGGCAAAAACAGTAGCCGTCTCACCGGTCATCCGGCCGATTGCATCGATCATCTGATGATTCTCGAACGCAGGAATTTCGGCCAGTTCGATCCGCGTGACGTTGCCGGCATTGTTCCAGCTTACATTCGTTCCTTCAACACGTTCTTGAAGGATCGTCGCGGCGACGCGCAGGTTGACGTCCTGTTTCTTGATGGCAGCAGATTGAGCCTGACCAAGCGCCACCTGATACAGGATGAAACCGACGACAACCATCGAGATTGTCAGCACGCCGGCCGAAACAATTGCCAGCGTGGACGTAACGCTCAAACGAGCATAAAGACTTTTCATGAAATTCCCCTATAGCCTCTCGCAGGGGATCGTAAATTTTCAAGGTAAATATTCGGCAAATGACTTCAATTTTTACTTGTATTCTTTTTTTGTTCGCGCGTCCTGTCTGATCCGCTGAAAGCAGGTGATCCGTGATCGCTTCGGGTTGCCGGCGACAAGAGGTCCGGAAGCGATTCAAACCGGCACACATATGCGCAAGGCGTCCAGGATTGCGGCATGCATGTTGCGGCTTGCGATCGCGTCGCCAACACGTGCCAGATCGAATTTACCTTCCGGATTGGTGTCCGGGAAGGCGATTTCTCCCCTGATCAGAGCAGTGTGATTGATCTGACCGAAATTCTTAGAAAATGGCTTGAGCTCATGATAAAGCCCGTCCATCGGAGTAAGGCCATGCTCTACAACCACGTGATCGACGTGACGAGCGGTGATTTCTCCGGTCAACGTGTGACGCAGGTGCACCTCTATCCTGCCACCCTTTCCGGTCAGCTCCGCAATTTCTTGAAGGCACGTGAATTTGACGCCATTGGCCGACAGATCTCGCAAGGCAACAGCGCTTGTGGTCGGGCCAAGATCATGCAGCAGCGTGCGGTCGGGTGTTGCAATCTCGACAGAGCTTCCGGCGCGCGACAGAAAATCGGCAGTGACCGCAGCCGGATGATCGCCGACCTCGTCAAACAGAAGGATTTCTCCCGAAACTCGAGCTTCACCGGACAAAACGTCCCAACTGGAAACGGCGAGTGCAGCACCGGGAAATGTTGGAGGTGCCGGCCAGCCGCCGGTCGCGATGATGACGAGATCCGGCATCTCGGAAATCACTTCGCCGGCTTCCGCATAAGTGTTCAGGCGGAGGTCGACCCCAAGGGTGTTCACCTCCGAGATCAGCCAATCCACGACCCCCTGGACCTGTCTGCGCGTCGTCCCCCTGGCGGCCAGTACCAACTGTCCTCCAAGACGATCGGAGGCCTCGAAAAGGACAACATCATGACCCCGGTGAGCACAGACACGCGCAACTTCGAGTCCTCCGGGGCCTCCGCCCACAACGACAACTTTCCTGGGCCGTTCACTGGCTGACAGGACGTGAGGCAAGGTCTGTTCCCGCCCGGTTGCAGCATTGTGCCCACAGACGGCAGGTTTGCCCTGATTGACCCTGTCGACACAGTAGCCGAGGCCGACGCAGGGACGAATGCGGACTTCCTCCCCGCGTGAAAGTTTGGCCACCAGATAGGGATCGGCCATCTGGGCGCGTGTCATTCCAACCAGATCGACGTGACCTTCAGCTATCGCATGTTGTGCTGTGGCAATATCGGCAATGCCGCCTGCATGAAGGATGGGTAGGTTGACGGCCTCGCGGATGCGTCCCGCCACCTCGATATGTGGAGCAGATGGCAGTCCCATTGGGCGTACCCATTCGGCAAGGCCCAAATCATCGTACGGAGCACCTGCAAGAATGTTGAGCAAGTCGACTTGACCGGTTTCCTCAATCAGCCGGGCAGCGGCAATGCAGTCCCGGGTGCTCAAACCGTCCCCGGTGAGTTCATCTCCGGTGATGCGCATCGAAAGGACAAAGTCCGGGCCAACTTCTGTTCGCACGGCATCAATCACCTGCAGCGTCAGACGCATTCGATTTGCAAGAGGACCACCATAATCGTCTTCGCGCCGATTGGTGAGCGGAGACAGAAACTGTCCCAACAGGTGCGAGTGGGACAGCAATTCAATTCCATCGAAACCACCTGCCTTGCACCGGCGCGCCGCCGCGGCGAAGTCATGGACGATACGATCCATGTCTTGCAATTCCATCACCTTGGGGAACGCACGGTGGGCACGTTCGCGCACGCCTGAAGGTGCCAGGACCGGAAGCCAATGCCCGTCGTCCCATGCCGTTCGGCGACCCATATGGGTTATCTGGCACATCACAGCCGCGCCGTGCCGGTGTACGCCATCGGTCAATTCCCTGAACCATGGCACGATGCTGTCATCGCCAGCATAGAGCTGACCGAAAACCGAGGGGCTGTCCGGCGCGATGTTCGTCGATCCGCCGATCATCGTCAGGGCAACGCCGCCTTTCGCCTTCTCTTCGTGGTACAGCCTGTAGCGCTCACGCGGATGACCGGCTTCGACAAAATTCGGCGCATGCGACGTGCTAATGATGCGATTGCGCAGCGTGAGGTGTTTCAGCCGAAACGGTTCGAGCAATACGGACACGTCCATTTCCCCTTGACCGCAACCTTGATTCGCAGCGTCGTCCGGATCCCCGGTGTGCTGCCGGGTGACTTTGACCAACTTTTCTCTCGGACAGGCTAGATTGCAATCTCTGGCGATTGTTTACATTTATCGACGCTGCTGCGGAAAAAGGCGACGTCCTCGGGCTTGTCCGGCCCATGCATGTTGTTCACGACACCATGCACTATTGTTGCTGCGAATTCTCTCAGACGACAAACAGCAGCGCGCTCCCTGCAACGACGAGGACAGCACCTGCCCATGCACCCAGAGCAGGAAATTCCTTCGTCCGCCACCACATCATTGGCAGCATCACCGCCGGGGTCGTTGCTGATAGTGTTGCGATGATGCCGACTTCGCCGCCGGAGAGAGCGAAGAGTATCAGGGTCATGCCGATGCCCATGCCCAGCAGGCCGGAAACCGCAATGATGCCGATGACGGGAAGCGTGAAGCTTCCAGCAGGCTTGACCCAACTGAATGGCAGACGCGTCAACAAGACGAGACCGAGTGCAGCCACTCCAACGCGGATACTCGAGGCCGCAACGGGGTCTGCGCCGGTTTCCATGACAGGGCGGGCAATCAAGGACCCTATGGACTGTGACAGCGCTGCGGCAATGCCAAACAGGACACCAACCCAGAGCGGGCCCTTGATACTTTCCCATTTGTGCAGCTGCGACTTGCGTTTGCCGAAACGAATCGCCAGCAGCACACCGAGAAAAATCAGCACGATCCCCAGAACCTGTATGGCGGTGAGCGTTTCATCCAGGATCAGCCAGCCGAGTATTGCAGACATGGGTGCGTTAAGTGCGAAGAGCATCGCCGTGCGGCGCGGACCCATTCGGTTCAGTGTCAGAAACAGGGCGGTATCGCCCATGAAGATTCCGATGAAGCCTGACAGGATCAATGGCGATAGGTGGCCGCTGCCGATTGAATTCCAGCCATCGGTCAACATCACCCAAACGCACAGCATGATCGTGACGAGAACCATGCGCGTGCAATTGAAGGCGATTGCGCCAAGGTGTTGAGCAGGCGCAGCAGACAAAAGTCCGGTCAGGGCCCAAAGACTGGCGGCTCCGAGAGCGGCAGCTTCATAGAGATACATGCGTTACCGCCGTTGCGGATCATCAAAAGCAGCCGGGAGTTCGCCTGTCCATGCGGCTTCAAAAAACGCGTCTTCCAGCATGCTCATCCGGGTGAAGAGTTCAGCGAGTGTTTCCTGTTTCAAAGGCGACAGCGCAGGGCCGATCTCATCGAGTTCAGCGCGGATCCAATCAACAAAGTCTTCGAAACCGGAAACGGCGTGAAGGTCTATCCATTCGGCGAGGTAGAATTTCTCCGGTCGGGGCTTTTGTGCCTCGCGCCGACCCCATGTCAGGTAACACCATTCGGCGCAGAGCAGGCAAGTGAGCCCTTCGGCATAGGATCCCTTGCCTGAAGACGTCAGGAGCAGATCGGCAAATGCACGCGTGACCGGTCCTTGCGCGGCGGTTTCATAGGTCTCGGCCGGGACGCCAAGAGCGTCGAAGGACCGCAGGAAATAATCATTTTCCTCCGACGTGAGCAGGGCGAGGAATGCAGACAGTCGCGACTTTGCCCGCATGTTCGGCGCTTTGGCGACCAGGTAACCAAGTGTCGAAGCAAGATCCGTGATGAACGTGTAATCCTCGATCAGATAGCGAGCGTATGCTTCGTCCGGCATGGATCCGTCACCAATCGCGCGTGTGAATGCGTGATTGGTCGCGCTGGTCCAATAAGGTTCCGCACGTGTTGCAATCCAGTCGGTGAACCGGGCGCCGGGTGCCGATGCCGAAAAGTTCTGAAAGGAGCTGTCAATCGAGGCATGCATTCGGGAATCGCGCTCCTGAAATCACGGATAAAGATTGGGCAGATTGTTGATGGGACGATCAGAAAGTCCGGCAATCACTGACAATACGGGCGCACCCGGCATGCGGGACCGAGGGTTCGTATCGGTGCCTGAATATCGTGCTTGGAACCGGCAATCCACCCATCAACGCCTTGCCGGGTTCCGACACCAAGAAGATCGTGAGAAACCGGACCTGTTCGGAATGAAGAAACGGGCGCTGGAAAGCGCCCGCCAGGATCGATCAGGCTGCGGCCTTCTTGGGAGTTATCAGGCCGCGATTGACCAGAACTTCAGCGATCTGGACAGTATTGAGAGCCGCTCCCTTGCGAAGATTGTCGGAGACGACCCACAGGTTCAGGCCATTTTCAACGGTGGCATCTTCACGGATACGCGAGATATAGGTCGCGTCCTCGCCGGCGCTTTCATACGGCGTGATGTAGCCACCGTCTTCCTGCTTGTCGATCACGAGACAGCCCGGAGCCTCCCGCAGGATGTTGCGAGCCTCGTCTGCTGTAATCTCGTTTTCGAACTCGAGGTTGATGCTTTCGGAATGGCCGATGAACACCGGAACGCGAACGGCGGTGCAGGTTACCTTGATGGCCGGATCCAGCATCTTCTTGGTTTCGGCGAGCACCTTCCATTCTTCCTTGGTGTAGCCGTCTTCCATGAAGCTGTCGATGTGCGGGATGACGTTGAAGGCGATGCGCTTGGTGAACTTGTCCGGTTCGATCGGATCGTTCACAAAAATGGCCCTCGTCTGGTTGAACAGCTCTTCCATCGCGTCCTTGCCACCACCAGACACCGACTGGTAGGTCGAAACGACGACGCGCTTGATCCTGGCGTGATCGTGCAGCGGCTTGAGTGCCACCACGAGCTGGGCTGTTGAGCAATTCGGATTGGCGATGATGTTCTTTTTGGTGAAGCCGGTGATGGCGTCCGCATTGACTTCCGGAACGATCAGAGGCACGTCCGCGTCATAACGCCAGGCAGAGGAGTTGTCGATGACAACACAGCCCTTTGCGCCGATCCTCGGCGACCACTCCTTGGAAACAGTACCTCCGGCTGACATCAGGCAAATGTCGGTGTCGGAGAAATCGTAATTCTCCAGAGCCTGAACCTTCAGTGTCCTGTCGCCGAATGAAACTTCCGTTCCTTGCGAGCGACGGGACGCCAGGGCGACAACCTCGTCTGCCGGAAAGCCGCGCTCGTCGAGAATGTCAAGCATCTCGCGGCCGACATTGCCGGTAGCGCCTGCAACTGCGATCTTGAAACCCATTTCTGACTTGTCCTTGTCCGTCTCCCCGCTTCACCGGCTACCCGGGGAAACGGGCTCGCCGGCTCCTGGCGCCTCCCATCCCCGGGGAGGCGGGATGAGCGGCACCGTCAAGCGGTGGTTTTGGTTGTCTTGGTTGTGCGTTTGAATGCGGTTGCGGCAGCCGACCGGGTCTCGCCGCGCAGAAATGTAGCGCTGGCAAGGGCCATGGACATCATATCCAGAATGTCGGCTTTCAGCCGGTTCATCAGGTGCTCGCAATCGTCAAAACTTGAGACGGCGGTGTTTTTGCCCGGAATCCCGTCGAAGTCAACAAGGAATACAATGAATTCGATCGATTGATGCTCGCATTGTCGCATGAAATCCATGAACGACATGCTTGAACCCGGGATTGAACGGGCACTCGGGGCTGTTTGCCCTGGCGGTTATTCCCGCAAGCATCCTGTGCCGCACAAGGGTATTGCCTGAATCGACCACCGGCTTGCCATGTGGCTGTTCGAGGCCGGCGACGCATGGTGTCACGGCCAGTTGTGTGCCCAGACTGTGGTCAGCTTCTCTCGAGAATTGGTTTCGGGGAGATCCTTATCAGCCTTGTTCGGGACCTTCGGAGAGGTAGCACAGGACCCTGGACCCGGAGGTCAGGCCAAGTTCATCGAACTGGCCGCGTGCGTGATGAAGCGCGGACAGGCCGGCGGCTCCCGACGGCGTTGTATAAAGGTCATGGTCTTTCAACCAGGACACCGTCTCCTCTGCTTCCCTGTCGGTTATCGTCGCAAAACGGTTTGCCTGCCTGGCCAGGTATTTCAGTGCCAGATGCGATGGTTCCTTGCAGTCCAGGCGGCCCATGGTTGAAACCGGACCGGGTGCATTCACCGGCTTGCCAGCCGCAATGCTGGCCTGAAGGGCGGGGGCTGCCTCCGGCTCGACGATCGTGATCGTGACATCATTGCCCCAGCTTGCGCGCGCGCTCAATGCGCAGGCTGCGGCCAGACCGCCAACACCGGCCTGCAGAAACACATGTGTCGGCGGCTCGGGTATCTGACATTCAATTTCTTCGCCCATGATCAGATATCCTTCCATCACGTCCCGTCCGGGGTCGGTCATCCCGGGCCACGTGCTGTCAGACAGGAGTTGCCAGCCATGTTCCAAAGCCTGACGTTCCGCTTCCGCCATGCTGGTTTCGTAAATCGCACCAGCCCGGACTACCCTTGCGCCTCGGCCCCGCAACCGGTCAGCGAAAGCCTCCGGCACCGTTTCGGCGACGAAGACGACGGCTTCGGCACCGAACATGCGCGCACCCTCGGCAAGGGAAAGTCCGTGGTTGCCCGCGCTTGCACAGACGAATGTTGTGCCGTGAAGCGCCGTTGCGGGATCACTTGTCTCGCCCGCCTCGATTTTTGCAAATGCGCGCTTCGCAATGGCATAGGCTGCGCCAAGTGCCTTGAAACTTCCCAGTCCAAGACGATTTCGCTCGTCCTTCACGTAAAGGGCGCCGACCCCAAGCTCCAAGGCAAGTTCGGAGAGGTTCAACAGCGGAGAGGGTTCAATTCCCGTAACGTCGGCAAAGAACTCCCGCTCCGGGCCCGGTGATTGCGAAATACTGCCGGCCGCGAATCCCGGTGTGTTTTCAAGTCCTCTACCGAGCCAATTGTTCGCGAATGTTTTCATGATTTCCCTTCCGTCGTCCGACAGCGCAGATCAACAGTTCGGACGCAGGAAAACAAGCCTGTTTGCGCAATGAGGGATCCGGATACCGAAAGTTCGATCAAATGGCGATTCTTTGCTTGCTGTCCGCAAAAGAATCAATATATCATGATTTATGGATATAAATGAAGCTTTGAGTGCCTTCGGTGCGCTCAGCCAAAAGACACGTCTGGATGTTTTCCGGCTTCTGATTAATGCAGGTCCGGAAGGCATGAGCGCGGGTGATATCGGTGAAGCGCTGGGTGTTCGCCAAAACACCATGTCGGCCAACCTGTCTGTTCTCCTGCAGGCCGGGCTGGTTCGAAACGAACGTGAGGGACGCTCGATCCGCTACTACGCGGATATGGATGGAACGAAAGAATTGCTGACTTATCTTGTGGCCGATTGCTGCGGTGGCCACCCTGAACTCTGCGCGCAGGTGATGGAGGCCATTGCCTGCCGGAAATAGCGAATAGTACCTGGAGGGAATGATGTCCAACGAAGTCTTTAATGTCCTCTTTCTGTGTACCGGAAACTCGGCGCGGTCAATCATGGCAGAAGCGATATTGAACCGGGATGGGAAAGGACGTTTCAAGGCCTATTCTGCTGGATCGAACCCTGCCGGCTTCGTCCGGCCGGAAGCATTAACGCTCTTGGAGAAACTCAATTTCAAGACTGAAGACTTCCGTTCAAAGGACTGGTCCGAGTTTGCCGGGCCTGGGGCACCTGAAATGGATTTCGTCTTCACCGTCTGCGACAATGCAGCGAAGGAAACATGTCCTGTCTGGCCGGGACAGCCGATGTCGGCACACTGGGGCGTTCCTGATCCGGTGTTGGCCAAAGGCAACGAAACCGAAAAACGATTGGCCTTCAACGAGACATTCCGCATGCTCAACAACCGGATCGCAATTTTCATCAGTTTGCCGATGTCCTCGCTCGACAAATTGTCGCTCAAGGAAAGACTGGACGAAATCGGAAAATCCTCCGCCTGAGGACGTCCTCAGGCGGGAGCATTGCCTTCCTGTTGCGGACGCAGCGTCAACAGAGCCAATACAAAGGCAATGAAGGCGCAGGTTGCAACAGCGCCGACCAGCGGCAAGGCGGTGCGGTCAAAGAACGGGCTGCAGATCAGAATCATGAGGCCGCCGGCAACCATCTGAAATGTTCCACCAAGCGACGATGCCATGCCGGCGTGTTCTCCGTGCTCCTCCAGAGCCATGACCATTGTCGGAGCGATGACCAGTCCGAGGCACGAATTGCCAAGGAAAAACATGGCCATCAGTACCGGCAGATCATCGAGACCCAGCCAGACGAGCGCAAATAGCGTCGAGGTTGCCGCGGCAAATCCGCAGACCGCCCAGAATGCAACACGGCCCATACCGTATTTTTGACCGAGATCGGCCGCGAATTGCGAGGCGGCGAAAAAGCCTACTGCATTGACGGCGAACACCAGGCTGAATTCCGTCGGCGTCAGGGCGTACTGGGTCATGTACACCATGGGCGCTGAGGCGATGAAGACGAAGAAGCTGGCCAGCGCGAAACCACCGATCATCGTCAGGCCCAGGAACCTTGCATCTTTCATCAGGTAGACGGTGCTGCGCAGCAAGGCGGCTGCATTTATCGGGCTGCGCCGGTCCGCGGGAAGTGTTTCGGGAAGCCGGAGCGCTGTCAGGACCATTGCGAGCAAGGCGATCAGCGCGAGGGCGCCGAAGATCATGCGCCAGCTTGCAAGGGAAATGATGAAACTGCCGGTCAGGGGCGCAAGCAGCGGCGAAATGCTGATTACGAGCATCACCAGAGCCATGAGCCTCGTCGCCTGCGTGCCTGTATGCAGGTCCCGGACCACCGCGCGCACGATCACCATCGGTGCAGCAGCCCCGAGTGCCTGCACGAAGCGACCAAGGGTCAGCATGGAAATGTCAGTCGCCATGGCACAGATAACGGAACCGGCAATGAAGACCACGAGCCCTACGAAAATGGGCGGTCTGCGGCCGAGCCAGTCCGCGATCGGTCCGTAAATGAGCTGTGCGAGACCGAAGGCAATGAAATAGACCGTGAAGGTCATGTGTGCTCCGGCGTCATCCGTATTCAGATCCTGAACGATCTGGGGTGTCGCCGGAAGATAGAGATCAATGGCGAAAGGACCAACGGCGGCAAGCAGCCCCAGCACCAGGGCGGCGCGGACAAATCCGATCTGCATGAGAATATCCGAAATAGAGAAGCGCGCGTTTTGCGCGAGAAAATGCAAGGGTTGCAACGTGAGAGAATTCCGGTGTCTTGTCCAGCTTTTTCTGGAAACCTCACCCTGGAAACGCTGCATATCTTATTCGTGAGCTTGTCACACAACCTTCATGCGATTGTCACTTTTTCTGTAATGAGGCCAACTAGTTTTCGCGCACCTCAACCCAAAACATATGGGAGCTAGTGCAATGTCGGACCCTCGCGGACGTTTTCTGAAAAGCGTCAGCCTTGCTGTTCTGTGCGGTCTTGGTGCCGTGTCAGCAGCGCAGGCGGAGTTTTTCGAGCGGATCAATACCTACCCGGTTTACAAGACCCTGCCGGACGGTGTCGACCAGGCGACCGAGACGGTAGCCGAAATCATTTCTGCATCGAAGGACGGCCGCACGCTGGCGTTCACCGACAGTCCCGGTGAGGCGATCGTCTTCGTCAACGCGGGCAACCCGCTGAACATTCAACCGATCGGGCGGGTCGATCTCGGTGGTGAGCCGACATCCGTCGCTGTTGGTGAAAAGGCCGCCTATGCCGGGGTCAACACCAGCGAGGACTATGTCAATGCATCCGGCCATCTGGCCGTGATCGGGCTTGATGGCATGGACGTCATTGCCAGATGCGACACCAACGGCCAGCCTGACAGCGTTGCCATTTCGGCGGATGGCAAATATGCCGCGATCGCGATCGAGAACGAGCGCGATGAAGACCTGAATGACGGTGTCATGCCGCAGATGCCCGCCGGCCACCTTGCGATCTTCGATCTTGACGGCAATGGCGCGCCGACCAATTGCGATGCGGTGCGCCTTGTCGACCTGACAGGTCTTGCCGGAACCGCGCCGTCAGATCCGGAGCCGGAATTCGTTTCCATCAACTCCAGAAACGAGGCGGTCGTGACGCTGCAGGAAAACAACCATCTTGCGGTAGTCGACCTTGCCACGGGCAAAGTTGTCGCTGACTTTTCCGCCGGTGTTGCGACGGCGGAAAATGTTCCTGTCAAGAAATCCCGGATGAGCGATGCGTCCGGGAGCAGCGAGAACGTTCCACGCGAACCTGATGCGGTTGCCTGGATCGATGACGAGCGTTTCGTAACAGCCAATGAGGGCGACTACGAAGGCGGTTCGCGCGGCTTTACGATCTGGAGTGCCAGGGGCGACGTTCTGTTCGACAGCGGCAACCAGATGGAGCATCTGGGCATGTCACACGGACATTACCCGGCAAAGCGTGCCCACAAGAAGGGAACAGAGCCGGAAGGTGTTGCTGTCGGCAAATTCGGCGGCGAGACCCTGATATTCGTCAACTCGGAGCGGGGCAACTTTGTTGCCGTGTACAGGGACACGGGAAGTGAGCCGGAATTCGTCCAGTTCCTGCCGACCCATGTCGGCCCGGAAGGATTGCTTGCCATCCCGGAACGCGATCTCTTCCTGGTCGCCAACGAAGTTGACAGCGCGGAAGACAATGTTCGCTCGCATATCACGCTCTACAAGTTCGGCGCTGAATCTCCGGCATATCCGTCCGTCGTTTCCGACATGGATCCGGAAAAGGGAGCCCCGATCGGCTGGGGTGCGATCTCGGCGCTGGCTGCCGATCCGTCCGACGCCAACAAGCTCTACGCGGTGAACGACAGTTTCTATGACGACGGCCGGATATACACCCTGGACATTTCCGCCAAACCGGCAAGGATCACCTCTTACACCACCGTGACCGGCTTCAATCAGGAGAGACTGGATCTGGAAGGCATTGCAGTCGCACGGGACGGCGGGTTCTGGCTGGCCTCGGAAGGACATCCGAAGAACGAACGTGGCCATCTTCTTTTGAAAGTCGACGCCGATGGCGCAGTTCAGGAAGAAATCACGTTGCCGCAGAGCCTGATCGACCAGCAGAAGCGGTTTTCGTTCGAAGGGGTTGCTGAATTCGAAATGGACGGACAGAACCTCGTTGCCGTCGCTGTCCAGCGGGAATGGAACGATGATCCGAAGGGTCACACCAAGATCGGGATCTACAACCCCGCCGACAAGTCCTGGGGTTTCGTCCACTATCCGCTCGACGCGCCGAAGAGTGCTGCCGGTGGCTGGGTCGGATTGTCCGAAATCGTCTCGCTCGGTGACGGCCGGTTCGCCATCCTTGAGCGCGACAACAAGGGTGGCGAAGATGCCGCAATCAAGCAGGTCACCGTTGTTTCGCTGGAAGGCATCACACCGGCCGCACACGGCGAAACTCTTCCGATCCTCAAGAAACGACTTGCGATGGATATACTTCCTGCCCTGGCGCAAGGAAAAGGCTGGGTCCAGGACAAGCCTGAAGGCCTTGCGGTGACTGCGGGCGGTCGTCTGATCCTGGTTACCGACAATGACGGCGTCGATGATGCTCCGGGCGAAACCCAGCTGATCGATCTCGGACCTGCATCACGGCTGAACTAGACCAACGGCGCCTCATCCAGAAACTGAAAACAAGCCCGGCTGTTCCGTCAGCCGGGCTTGGCACTTTTTAACCGCTGACGCCTGTCATGAGGGGCTTTTTGCATTGGTCTTCCGGAAATGCCAGATCGCTGCCCCAACGTGAAGCGCGGTCAGTGCAGCAAGCAGCAACGCGGCCATGTGATGCAGATTGCGAGGCGGCAGATCCTGAAAGGCGACAAGACCCTGAAGTGTCCCCTCCCGTATAGACGGGAAAGCTCCTGAAAATGCGATCATGCCAGCCCCACTTGCCAGCAGGGCGAGCGGAACCAGACGCAGAAGTCCGTGCACAATCCTGCTGACCACCTTCTGAAGCCGCGAGGAAACCGGATAAATGGGTTGCGGTGCGCCGCGTTTGAACCAGATCAGGACGCGGAGCAGCGTCAGCAGGCCGGCAGCGATGCCGCATCCCAAATGAGCTTGCAGAAGGGCAAGGGAAAACGGTTCAGTCCTCGTCATAGCGAAGCCGGAGGCAAGCGCTGCCAGAACAAGCACCGCGATTACCCAGTGCATCAGCCGGTCCTGCCTGAAGTTTCCCGACATTACTCGGTTTCCTCATCTGTCCGGATAACCCGATAGAGAGCTGCATGGAAAACAGTATTCCGGGCATCCGTGTCCGGATTGGTTTCGCGCATCTTGCCGATAGCTGCCTGGAAGGCTTCGGGGCTTTCCCAGATGGCAATGTTGATCAACTGAAATCTGGCATCCGGTGCAAGTGCCCGGTGCAGCCGCGTTGAAATGTACCCGGGCTGCTGACGAAGGAAGTCACGTGACTTTTCCCAGAATTCGACAGTCTTGTCGATCTGGTCCGCGGGGACCTCAAAGACATTTATCAAGGTGACAGGTTCGTTTGTTTTGAGATCAGCGGCTATTGCGGCTGTTCCCGCGAAAAAGCCGGCAAGGATCAACAGGGCCAGAATGAAAGATTTGAAGTCCGGGAATTTCGGCATGCGTCGCTCCATAATATAGCAAGCTATTAATATTATATAGTATGCTATTTAACCAGTTTGCAAGAGACGGCCTTTGAAAATATTTCCCGCCCGATGTTTCGCCACCTGAGTGTGCCTTTGGTAAGGGATGACCAGGCCACTCGCGGGGCAAGCGGAGAGGATGGCCGCGAAAATCAGGTCCTTCAGGCCCAAGAGGTGAGTCACATGAACGAGCCTCTCTCCCGGGAAGTGTCCTGTAGCAATGCGCCTCGGCCTGTTGAATTCGTCGTAACTGGAAGAGCAGGGATTTCCGGACAATTGGGGGGCGAAATCTCCGGGTCGCAGAACGCAGCAGCTGACACAAAATCGGAAAAGTGGCCAGACCCTGTTCCTGAGTACACTCAATCGCCAAACTGACTGAACGAATTCAACAATTTAGATTCGAAGTTCATCATTTGGTGGTCCCGTTTCGAATTTATTGGGAATTTCGACCTAGGTTTTCTCTCAATTCGTTCCAAAGCGATTCGGGAGACATCCATTGACCATCCGCAAGAGACTGTTCATCCTGGTGATCGTTCTGACGGTGCCGATTGTCGCCTGTGCGGGCTGGATTATCCAATCGGCCTACAAGGACCTGGCGCGTGACAGTGCAAAACTTGAGGGCCTTCCAGCTCTTCAGGCTGTGTGGGCCGATGCCGTGATGGCGGATGGCACCTTGCCGAACGACGTATTGGCTGCCTATCCCGCCTGCGCTCCCGATGAGCAGGCAAAAACACCTGCGAAGAAGCTCACCCAGGCCAATCGACTGATCAATTGCATTGGTGACAAGTCCGGCGTTCGTGCGAACCGGTCTCAGGAAGCGAACCTCCTTGCAGAACTCGTCTCGGGACAACTTTCGGATCTTGTGGTTCGGGTCAGTGCCGTTGTCCGCAACAGCGAAAATGTTGCCGCTAAGACCGAACTCAGCCATTCCGACACGATGTCGGTTCTTGTTGGCGCCGGTCAGTTCAAAGTACTCGCGGACCAGATCAGCAGCCTGACCAGAACAGAAATGCATGAAGGAGCAGAAGGTGATGAAACGCCATTCGGCAAGGCAGGGAAGGCTTTCCGGCAGGCGAATGGCGGTTTCCAGGGAGAACTTGCAAGCGTTGCCCGCGACGTCGGGCAGGGCGCAGACGGCACGGCGCTTGATCTGACCCCTTTGCAAGATCGTTTCGGTGCCTTTCTTGCTGCCATGAACGACCTGCAGCAGGTCAGTTTGGCGGATCTTGAAACACGGCTTCAGGCAATGGTCACAGAAGCCAAGACCCGGATGTGGGGAGTTGCCGGGGCCCTCGGTATTGTCTTTGCGTTTGCATTTGCCGTTGCCTGGCACTTCAGCAAATCGATCCTTTATTGCATCCATTCCTTGAACTGCGGCATCCGGAAGCTTGCGGATTCCGACGGTCTGGAAACCGACCTGCCTTTTTCTTACGGCCACACCGAGATTTCGGATATCGCCCGGGCGGTTGGATATTATCGCGATCGCACGATCGAACTGACACGCGAGAGGCAGCAGCTCGAGGGACAGGCCGCTGCCGAACGACAGGAACGGGTCGACGATCTGATCGAAGGTTTCAGATGCCGCATGACGGACCTGCTTGCAGAAGTCGACGGGGCCCTTGCACACATGAAAAACACCTCCGGATCCCTGGAAGACATTGCCCAGAATGCCGATAAATGCGCGCAGGACACCGCCGTCGCATCGTCCGGCGCATCGGAAAATGTTGACGCCGTTGCAGAAGCCTCTGAAATCCTGGCAAACGACATAACTGCCATCAGCAGGCGCGCGCAGGAGGCCACTGACATCGCGCAGGCGGCAAATCAGAATGCGGCGACTGCAAATGCCGAGATCGAAAGCCTGGCGGAAATATCCAGGTCGATCGGGGAGATCGTGTCCCTAATCAGTGCAATTGCAGATCAGACCAATCTCCTGGCGCTCAATGCCACGATCGAGGCGGCCCGCGCGGGCGACGCGGGCAAGGGCTTCGAAGTTGTTGCCGGTGAAGTCAAGACGCTTGCCGGTCAGACCGCGTCGGCCACCGAACAGATCACCGGCCAGGTCGTACTGGTTCAGGAGCGGACGGGTCGCGTCGTGGAGGCAATTGAAAAAATTATCGCCGATATCGGCGAAGTGACCGGATGCACCACGCAGATTGCCGAGGATCTTGAAAACCGGCGACAGTCTACCGACGCCATCAAGGGCAATGTTCTGGAAGCAGCGGACCAGACCCGGTCTGTCGTGGGGGACATGGACCAGGTGAAGGAAATTGCGCAGCAATCGAGCTCGGCTGCCGCAGACATGGGTAGCCGGACAAGCGAAGTTGTGAAGAGTACAGAGGATCTGCGAACGGAAATCAGGGTTTTCCTGAGCGACGTTGCCGCGGCTTGACGCCTCGTATTCACACAACGACCAGGAGACGGAAACGCGTACATTCTGTATGATCTGCGCAGAATTTCGCAAATCGCGGGTCGCGTCTTTTGGTTCTCAGAGCAATTCGGTTCTCAAGATGAAATTGCTGCACTCTTCTGTCAGTTCCCTGAACCGCGAACGTTCCCGGATGTAGAGAAAAACTTCCCGTTTGTCCGGCAGGTCCGAAATTTCGCGAAACGCGGTCGATTCAGGAATGAAGCGCGCGACCGTTTGAGGCAGGACGGTAACCCAGGCACCGGTTCTGACCATCGTGATCAGTGAATGTGTGTTGTGGATGGTTACGTCGGTATTTGCCACAGCGGTCAGGAACCGGGGTGTTCTAATCAGTTCACACAGGGCATTTGCGACGAACGGAGCGGCGACGACATCGGCAATCGTCAATGGCTCGGCCTTCAGCATCAACGGATGATCGGCAGCGCTGACAAGACCAAACTGGTCTTCAAAGAGCGGGACGGCCTTGATACCGTTCAACGGGTGATACCCCGACGCAATTCCGATGTCGGCCTTGCCTTGCGTCATGGCGTCCAGCACCTGTTGTGTGTCGGTATCCCTGAGTTCGACCTTCAGGCCGGGAAATTTACGGGTCATGTGTTCGAGAACGAGCGGAAACAGCAGGGCGGCGACTGATGGTACGGACACAATCCGGATCAGTCCCTGAACGGCATTCGCGGCTGCTTCTATGCTCTGTACTGCCTGATCGAACTGGCGCACCTGTTTGAGTGCCAATTCAAACACCTGTTCTCCCAGAGGTGACAGCCGGTTTTTGCGCTCACCTTCGAACAGTCTCTTGCCCAAATGATCTTCAAGCTGCTTGAGCGTCATTGAAACCGCAGACTGAGTGCGTCCGAGTCGGTCTGCAGCTTCAACAAGACTGCCTGTCTGGGCCACCGTGCAAAAGCACCGGAGCATTTCAATCTTGACGGCCATTCTTCAGTTTTTCTGAAATAGAGTTAAGTTTATTGAGTTTGACTGATATTGTGATTGGTGTCCATCCTGTTTCCATTCTGAATTCTTTGGACCTGGAACCTGTTGTGACGAAATTGAACCTGATTGCCGGCGAATGGCTGGCCGGCGAAAACGAGATCGAAAACCGCAATCCTTCCGACCTGAGCGACCTGATCGGGATGTTCGCGCAGGCAGGTCCGGACCAACTCGACACTACGCTGGATCGTGCCCGGTTAGCGCAAACCGAATGGTCTGCCTATGGCCTGGAGCGGAAGCAGGCTGTGTTGATGAACATCGGCAACGAACTCATGGCGCGTGCCGAAGAACTCGGCACATTGCTGTCGCGAGAGGAAGGCAAGCCTTTCGCGGAAGGCAAAGGCGAAGTCTACCGCGCCGGTCAGTTCTTTACCTACTATGCGGCCGAATGCCTTCGCCAGATCGGTGAAAATGCCGACAGCGTAAGGGACGGTATTGAGGTCGACGTGCGCCGCGAGCCGGTCGGTGTCGTTGCGGTCATCTCTCCCTGGAATTTCCCGACCGCTACGGCTTCCTGGAAGATTGCACCCGCGCTTTGCTATGGAAATGCCGTCGTCTGGAAACCCGCCAACATGACCCCGGCATCGGCGGTCGCGCTGACGGAAATCATCGAGAAGCAGGATATTCCAAAAGGACTGTTCAGCCTTGTGATGGGCGCTGGCCGGTCCATTGGTCAGCGTCTGGTGGAAAGCCCGAAAGTGAATGCCATCACCTTCACCGGCTCTGTCCCGGTCGGCAAGGGGATTGCTTCAGCTGCAATCCAGAACCTGACCAAGGTTCAGATGGAGATGGGTTCCAAGAACGCGCTGGCTGTTCTGGACGACGCTGATCTGGATCTTGCAGCTACCCTGGCCCTTGGAGGCGCTTTCGGTGGAACGGGTCAAAAATGTACCGCCTCCTCCAGACTGATTGTCCACGAAAGCGTGCATGATGCCTTTGTCGACAAGCTGGTTGCCGGGGCCGAGGCCATGAAGGTCGGTCACGCGCTTGAAAAGGGCACCCAGATGGGCCCGGTAGTCAGTGCGGAGCAACTTCAGGAAAACCTCTCCTACGTGGAATTGGGCAAGTCCGAGGGCGCCGAGCTGGCTTGCGGCGGCAAGCGTCTCGAACGGCCGCACGAAGGTTTCTACATGTCCCCGGGGGTGTTTCTCAACACCACCAACGGCATGCGTATCAACCGTGAAGAGATGTTCGCGCCGCTCACCTGCGTCATCAAGGTCGGGAGTTACGATGAGGCGCTTGCGACCGTCAATGACACCAATTTCGGCCTGACATCCGGGATCGTCACGAAGAGCCTTGCCAGGGCCAATCACTTCCGCCGCAATGCACGAACCGGGGTCGTCACCATCAACCTGCCAACAGCAGGCACAGACTATCACGTTCCGTTCGGTGGTCGCGGCGACAGTTCGTATGGACCGCGTGAACAGGGCAAGGCGGCGGCCGAGTTCTACACGACCGTCAAAACCGCCTATATCAGCGCCGGGAGCCCGGACTGATGCGGATCGACGGGCTGCAATATGCCAACTGGTCGGAAAAGATTTTCCGGCAACTGCGCGAAGGTGGCGTGGACGCGGTTCACGTCACGATCGCCTATCACGAGAACTTCCGTGAAACCGTCCTGAATTTCGAAAAATGGAATCGCTGGTTCGAACTGTATCCCGACCTGATCATGAAGGGAGAGTGGGCAGCTGATATCGACGAGGCGCGCCGGACGGACCGGACTGCGATCTTTTTCGGATTTCAAAACCCGTCTCCGATTGAAGATGACATCGGGCTGGTCGAGATCGTGCACACGCTGGGCGCCAGGTTCATGCAGCTGACCTATAACAACCAGTCGCTGCTGGCGACAGGCTGCTATGAAAGCGAAGACACCGGCGTTACCCGTATGGGCCGCGAGGTCATCAAGGAGATGAACCGCGTCGGGCTGGTCGTCGACATGAGTCATTCGGCCGACCGGTCGACAATCGAAGCCGCGGACCTGTCTGAACGACCGATCGCCGTTACGCATGCCAATCCCCATGAATGGGCTCCGGCGCTTCGAAACAAACGGGACTCCGTCATACGCGCAGTCACCGAGAATGGTGGCATGCTTGGATTTTCGGTTTACCCGCATCACCTGAAGGACAAGTCCGACTGCACGCTGCAGAGCTTTTGCGAGATGATCGCTCGAACCGCCGACAAATACGGCGCGCAGCATCTGGGCATCGGTACCGACCTCTGCCAGGACCAGCCGGATAGTGTCGTGGAGTGGATGCGGGTCGGCCGCTGGACCAAGGAAATCGATTATGGCGAGGGCTCGGCGAAAAACCCCGGTTTTCCGCCAATGCCTGACTGGTTCGGCGACAACCGTGATTTCGGCAATATCGAGAACGGACTGCGTTCCGTCGGCATGAACCAGGACGAGATTTCCGGTATCATGGGGGGCAACTGGTACCGCTTCTTCGCCGAAAACTTCGGGAGGAAAAACCGGTGAACACGGGCGGCACGCAAATTCCGCGACGCGATCCCGCAACAGTAATGCGGTTGAAACGTCTTGGCTCCCTGCACCAGTGCCGCCTGAGTTTCATGCGTGTCCTGACCCGCCGAATGGCCGGTGAAGGCTGGGAATTTTCCTGCCCCTTGTTCGATATCGATGAAAATGGCGTCGGACGTGCGGTCTATACAGCGAAAGGTCCGGAGCGGGTCTATTCACTGGTCGCCTTTGCTCATGACCTGCCTGCCGAAAAACGCTCGGATCGGGTGATCGCCGATGCGTGGGATGCCACATTCGCCTTGTTCGACGGTATTCCGACGGAAGCGGACATCAATCGGTTGTCGCAAAACGTTCCATTGCAGGAAGCCGGACGCATCAGCGAATGCGAGTTGTCCCTGTCACGGGCGAACCGCTCGGTCCGGCTGTGGACCCACGTGGTCGACAGTCTTGCAGCCGGCCTGCAGCCCGATCCCGCGCAAATCTCGGCGGTCGGCTACCTGATGCGTACCACCGCTGTCTACGGGTCCGGGAAATTCGGTGCTGCGGACCGGGAAATCATAGCCGCGCGCAGTGAAATGCAGGTGCCGTTTCAGGCGGAAATGCTGTCCGTTTATCTGACCCGAACATTTGTCCGGGACCTGGTGCAGCATATGGCTGATGCAAAAGGCGGCGAACAAGCCGTCTCGCTGGACCCGATCATCGCGCGTCGTCTCGGAATCGGTAACTCGACCGGGTTGGGCATGGCGCCGTTCATCATCAATCACCCTGTCCTTTTCAACAACTGGATGATGGTGCGCGAAGAAGCAATCGCACGGGTGCGCTCGGTCCGGACGGCATTGCCGGAAGACATCGAGACCTTCAGGAATGTTCTGAAACGGACCACCGTTTCCGTCGATCAATGGCGTTCTGAACACCCGGTTCAGCTCGCCAAGCTGGGGCAATTGAAATCCGATCTGCAAAAGCTTTCGCACTATCTCGACGACGCCGATCTGGGCAATGACTACCCCTGGAACAAGCTCGTGGAATGGTCGGAGGTATCGCTCAGCGAGGAAGGGCAGGAATTTGTCGCTTCCCTTGTTCTGGAGCCCTATGGCGAACTCGTCGATCAATTGACCTGTTGCATGGCAGACAGCAATTCAGACGCTTTCAGAATTGATGGGTCAATGAAGGTCGGCGATGTTCGAGCGCTGCTGGAAGACGGTTTCGGCTGGGCATTCGAACTTGACTGGACCGACCCGACCAATTGCGCAAGGGCCTGGTACGTTTCGGAGGAAAAGCTTGAACCTCGCATGGGGGAAAGGTTCGAGGAACCGATCACAGACTATGAGCAGCCCCTGGCGCCGGCACGTGATGCCGCGAAGGCATTTGCCGCACTGAAAGCGTGGGATGCCACGGAACCGATCGCCCGTTTTCTGCTGAACCATCCCGAGCACCGGCACACCATCCGCAGGGCGCAAATGAGCCGGGCCGCGCCGTATGGCGAGATACGCGACAACACGATCAGCGCCACGGTCATGCCCATCGACATGTTACGGGCGAAACTGTCTTTCTTCGGGGCAACCCATTTTGATCCGCGCTCGGACCGGTGGGTGAGAATCTGCATGTATGCCGGGGCACCGTATCCTGAAGACCTTTCACCGGAAACCGCCGATTTGTGGATTTATCCGGAGATCGCCGGATGAGCTATTCCCTCAATGAAATCGAGGCAGCTTCGAAGCGGGCAGCAAGGGGAGCGGGGTACTCCTGGGGGTGCGCCGAAGAAGCTGCCAAAGCCACCCGCTGGCTTTGCGCAAACGGGCAAGACGGTGTGACAATTCTTGCAGGTTTGCTGGATCGGCGGCTGGCTGTCTCGGCAGATCATGCACCGACAGGCCAGGAAGGCGAATGGCGCGCCGATGGCGAGCTGTGCCCGCTGGTTGCGGGCGCCTACCTTTCCGACTGTGCGCATCAACTGGCAAAGGATGCCATCCGCATGCGCCAGGTTGCCGCTCCGTTGGTGATCCTGCCGTTTGCGGCGAATGCTGCCCGTTTCCACAAATGCTGCGTGACTGTCGACATCGACGGTCAGCTCGCGATCACCGACGGGGTTGCCCTGAGCTGCCCCGACGGTATTCCAGCTCAGGCGGAAGAACTGACGGTTCGAACCGGCGGAGAACTTGCCGCACGCTGCCGCAGCAAGAGCAGAGCGACACCCGATCCCGACAACTGGGCCAGACTCAATGAGTATGCCTATCGCACTTACGCCCCGGCGACCGATGAATCACGCCTTTTGGGCGCAGGTGCCGGGCTATCCGACAATGACTGAAAAGGTGTCATGATGACCGAAACCCGGACACTTTCACTCGCCGAAATCGAGGACCTGTCCTTTCGCGCGCTGGTTGCCGCTGGCACGTCGGAAGAAAGTGCGCGCGCCCTCGCCCTGGCCACTGCCGCAACCGAGGCAGATGGTGTTGCAAGCCACGGGCTCGCCTATATCCCGATCTACTGTGAACACGTGCGATGCGGCAAGGTCGATGGACAGGCCACGCCCGTGCTGACGCGACCAAAACCGGGTGTCGTTGCGGTCGATGCGGCGACCGGATTTGCCCATGCTGCCATTGATCTGGGTTTCGAAACGCTTGTGCCCGCGACCCGAGAACAGGGTCTGGCGGTTCTGGTGATCAGGAACAGCTACAATTGCGGCGTCCTCGGATACCACACCTATCGTCTGGCGCAGGAGGGACTGGTCGGGCTTGGGTTTACGAATGCGCCGGCATCCATCGCACCATCCGGAGGGGCAAAGCCGGTGGTTGGAACCAATCCGTTTTCTGTAGCTGTGCCCGGTTCCGATGGACAGCCGGCCCTTCTGATCGACCAGAGCGCCAGCACGATCGCGAAAAGCGAAGTGATGAAACACGCACGGGAAGGCAAGCCGATCCCGATCGGCTGGGCGCTCGACGCCGAGGGCAATCCGACAACCGACCCGAATGTCGGCCTCAAGGGGTCGATGGCGCCGTCCGGCGGCTACAAGGGTGTTGGCATCGCGCTTCTGACGGAAATCATGGCTGCTGCACTCACCGGCGCGACGCTGGGAATAAACGCTTCGCCGTTTTCGGGAACCTCCGGTGGCCCACCCAGAACCGGTCAGTGCTTCATCGCGATTGATCCGGCTGCAACCGCTGGCGGTAACTTCGCGTCCACTGTTGCCGAGCTCGTGGAGGCGATCCGTTTTCAGGACGGTGCACATCTGCCGGGCGATGGCCGCAGAACCAAGCGTTTGTCGGCCCGAGGTCATGGAGTTGACGTAAATGCGACAACGCTTTCGAAAATCGAAGCCATATTGGCGTGATGTCGTGCGGCGTAAAAGCCGGGAAGCCGCGAATGAAGCCGCCCGGGCAATCAGGACACGTGTGAACAGGGAGGAAACACATGTCAATCAAACAACCCTTCACTGATCTGCAGATCAAGAAATCTGCGGGTGGATTCTATGAAGGCCATAGCGTCGAGATCGCGATCTTAAGCAAGGCGATCATGGTTGCGCTGGTCATCTGGGCCCTTGTCTGGCCGGCAAACGCGAATGGCGTGCTGGGCAGCCTGAACTGGCAACTGCTGGGAGATTTCAACGGCTTTTACGTGGTAATCGTCGGCTTTTTTTCCTTTTTCCTGCTTGCGATCACCTTACTGCCGCAGACTGGAAGCCGGGTTATGGGCACACCGGGAGAGGCCCCCGAGTTTTCGACATTTTCATGGTTTTCCATGATGTTCGGCGCCGGCCTCGGTGTTGGTCTGATGGTGTTCGCAACTGCAGAGCCACTTGGGCTTTGGGGGTCGAATCCGTTGATTCTGGCTGGTGAAGTCACCGCGAACTCGGAAGAGGCGATCCAATCGGGATATCGCTACACATTCCTCCACTATGGCTTTCATGCCTGGTCGATTTACGTGGTGACCGGTCTGTCTCTTGCCTACTATGCCTATACCCGCAACATGCCGCTGACCATCCGGACGGCTCTGACGCCCTTGTTTGGTCGTCTGATGAACGGCTTCCTGGGTCACGTTGTCGATGTGCTAGGTGTCGTTGCAACGATCCTCGGCGTCTCGGTGACGATCGGTTTCGGTGTGTCCCAGTTTATCGACGGTCTATATGCCATTTCAGGCATGGACTGGATGATGGACATGAGCGGTGATGCACCTGCACCCGGGACAGTGGGGCTGATCACGGGTCTGGTGGTCATCATGGGCCTGTCGATCATATCAGCGGTCTCCGGTGTTGGCCGGGGTGTCAAATACCTGTCCAACCTGAATCTTGTTCTGTCGATCATCCTGCTTCTGACATTCGTCGTGTTCGGGTCATTCCTGTTTGCGATGACCACATACGCAAGTTCGATCGCGGACTACATCATTCACTATGTATCCCTGAGCTTTGGCGCATTCGGTCCGCAGTCCGCGGCAGACTTTGCAGCGGCGTTGCCGCCGGAAGCTGCGCCGTTCGCCGACGCGTTGCGCACAGGTGCCACCAATGCCTGGGGATCGTTCGATGCGTTCAAATCCGGACTGGAAGGCGAGGCGGCAGCATTGCCTGAGAATGTTCTCACAGCGGCCTATGCTGCCGGTGAACCGGGTCGTCAGTTCGGCTGGCAAGCCGGGTGGACAACATTCTACTGGGCCTGGTGGATCGCGTTCTCACCCTTTGTCGGGCTGTTCCTGGCGCGCATCTCAAAGGGACGTTCCGTCCGCGAATTCATTATCGGCTGCGTCATTGCTCCGGCTCTGGTCTGCTTTGCCTGGATGACCATTCTCGGCGGCACTGCCATCGATCTGGAACTGACCGGCGGTGCGGATGGTGCAATCATCGGTGCTTCCAATACGGCGAAACTGTTCGTCACCCTCGGACAAATGCTCTCCGGAGGCTTCCTCAGTGCCATCACCGTAATGTGCGTGGTCCTGATCCTGACCTTCCTGGTTACCTCTGCGGATTCCGGCATCCTCGTGATGAACACGATCATGTCGGGTGGCGAACAGCAGACGGGTATCAAGCACCGGATCGTCTGGGGCGTGATCCTGACACTGGTCATCGGTACCCTGCTGATCGCGGGCAAGACCAATGGCGGAGCCGACCCGATGGAGGCACTGAAAAGCGCCATGATCATCGGGGCGTTGCCGTTCACGATGGTAATGGGGCTGATGTGTGTTGCACTCGCCAAAGCACTCTATCGCGACGGATTGCGTGAAAAGTCCGCGACGGTGGCTGCCGAATAAAAACGTCGGGCAGCCGTTTCAGACGGCTGCCCGAACTTCACTTTCCGGCCAAGACCGGCCTAGTATTTCTCGATCAGATCCCACTTGTTGCCGAACGGGTCCTCAAAGACGGCTACCTTGCCGTAAGGCTCGACGCGTGGCGTTTCCAGAAACGTGACACTTTTTGATTTCATGGCCTGGTGATCCCGGTCGAAGTCGTCCGTATTGAGGAACAAACACACCCGGCCACCGGTCTGATTGCCGATGGCAGCAATCTGTTGGTCATCATCCGCCAGAGCAAGCAGAAGTCGCGTCTCGGTGCTTCCTTTCGGGGCAACAAGAACCCAGCGTTTGTTGGCCGAGAGCTTCGTGTCCTCAACAAGATCAAAGCCGAGTTTTTCGACGTAAAACGAGATGGCTGCGTCGTAGTCAGGGACTACCAGTGTGACGGCGCCGATGATCTGCTTCATGATTCTATTGTGCCTTGCGGTAGACAGATGTGTTGGTGAAGCTTGCCACGTCGACGAGGTGCACGGTCTGGGTGATGGTCAGGGTCTGGCCATCTTCCGATAATTCGCGGTCGGCTTTCATGATCGTCAATCCGCCGCGACGGGCCTCGGAAATGAGGTTCCGGTCTCCCTGAAACACAAGTCGCATGGCATCTACCAGACCACTCTTGCCGAGCTTGACTTCCGGGCCGTCAGGCACGGCTTCGAAAGTATCCCTGGTTTCCTCACCCTCCGCGGAAAGCTGGTTCATGGTGAAGATCACCATGCCAAAATTGTCCTCGATCCGCAGTGTTGCGCTTTGCGGCGGCTCGCCCTGATCGAACTCGCTTTCGTCCGCATCCAGGATCCACGTGCCGAGAAAAGGGGCGATTTTGTCTTCGATCATCTGAACAACTTCTCTGAGAAAAGCAAACCGCCCACGGGATACCCGCGGGCGGCTCGAATTGCAAACGGTGTCAGGTTCAGGCGTTCAGTGCAGCCAGTTCGGCCACAATGGCTTCGCCCATTTCCGCGGTGGTTACGACGGTGTCGCCATCCTTTGCAAGGTCTTTTGTACGCAGCCCTTTTTCAAGTGTTGCCTCGATTGCCTTTTCGACCTTGTCTGCAGCGCCGACTTCCTCAAAGGAATACCGCAGCGCCATCGCGAAGCTGGCGATCATGGCGATCGGGTTGGCCGCACCGGTGCCGGCAATGTCGGGAGCCGAGCCGTGAACCGGTTCGTAAAGCGCTTTGCGCTTTCCGGTGACGGGGTCCGGGGCGCCGAGCGAAGCGGAGGGCAGCATGCCGAGGGAACCTGTCAGCATGGCGGCAACATCCGACAGCATGTCGCCGAACAGGTTGTCGGTCACGATCACATCGAACTGCTTTGGCCAGCGGACCAGTTGCATGCCGCCGGCATCGGCGAGCATGTGGTCCAGCTCGACGTCATCAAAACCGTTCTTGTGCGTTTCGGTAACGACTTCGTTCCACAGGACCCCGGACTTCATCACGTTCCGCTTTTCCATGGAGGTGACCTTGTTGTTGCGCGTACGCGCCAGCTCGAAGGCAACCTTGGATATCCGTTCGATTTCGTAGGTGTCATAGACCTGGGTGTCGACGCCACGTTTCTGGCCGTTGCCAAGGTCGGTGATTTCCTTGGGTTCGCCGAAATAGACACCACCGGTCAGTTCGCGCACGATCAGGATGTCGAGTCCTTCAACTACCTCGGGTTTCAGCGAAGACGCATCGGCAAGGGCCGGATAGCAGATCGCAGGACGCAGGTTCGCGAACAGTTCCATTTCCTTGCGCAGGCGCAGCAGGCCAGCCTCCGGACGAACATCGTAAGGCACCTTGTCCCACTTGGGGCCACCGACTGCACCAAATATGACTGCGTCCACTTCGAGTGCCTTGGCCATGTCCTCATCGGAGATTGCCTGGCCGTGCCTGTCATAGGCCGCTCCGCCGACATGGCCTTCGGTGGTGTCAAAGGTCATGTCGCTGTTTTCGTTGAACCAGTCGACGACCTTTTCCACTTCCTTCATGATTTCGGCGCCAATGCCGTCACCCGGCAAGAGCAGAAGACTATGAGAAGCCATGGAGCGTTCCATCCCAAATTATTGAAAACCGATCGGGCTCAGTTACCGCGTCGGGCTTCGTCTTTCAAGGCAAAGCCTGTTGCGAATATCTCAAGTGACGCTTCTGGAACCGTCAAGCTTGGCAATTCGCGGTGCGAATGCTTCAAAACCAGTTTCGGCCTGCCTGCCAGAGCAGGTTCAGCGCCAGGGCCGTCATCACCCATTTGAAACCGGTCCGGAAGGTTTTCTCGTTCATCTTGCCGAGCAGCCGCGATCCGGCGAGCGTGCCGAGGAAGCCGCTGAGGATCATCAGGACGATCAGGCCGGCCCAGGGGGCAAAGGCAAAGCCGAGTGCGCCGAATGCGATGATCTTGAAAACATGCATGACGAGGGCGGTGACGGCCTGGTTGGCGACGAAACCGTGTCGTGTCAGGCCAAGGGTGGAGAGTACGGCACCGCCGATCGGACCGGCGGCGCCGAAAAACATGGAAAGAAATGTCGATGCAAAGCCGGCTGCCGCCATGGCCCGTTTCTGAACATTGACGAATTTCGGAGGCTTGCCCCAGACAACCCACAGCACGAAGAGACCGATGCCGGCCCGCAGAACAGACGACGGCAGCTCAACCGCAATGGCGCCACCGAGGGCCGCGCCGAACACGGCGCCGATCGTGAACCAGGCCACGATCAACCAGTCGACGTGCCTCAGCTGAACGAGCGCGCGCCCGCCATTGGAGCCGATCTGCACGACACCATGGACAGGAACCAGGGCATTTGCCGGCATGAGAGTTGCCATTACTGCGATGAGTGCGACGCCGCCACCGAGCCCGACCGCGGCAGTCAGGGCAGACGTGAAAAAGCTGGCAATGACCAGGGCGATTGTCGAGAAACTGCCGAGTTGATCGGGAAAAACCGATGCGAAGACGTCCATCCCGTCAGTTCCAGCGAGACTTGGCGTAACTCAAGGCTTCGCGAACATCCAACTGGCGTGTTGAATTGCCGCTGCGAACGTAAAACGCCGAGGAGCGGTTCTCATCCAGATAGGCAGCACGTGGGGTAGGACGAATGATGATCATCGCCACGTCGCTTGAATCCACCCTGGCGAAGACCGTGTGGATGTAGGGGCACAGGTCCCCGCCAAGATATTTTGAAACGATGTCGTTGACCGTGCGCTCGAAAGCGTCGAGATCCGGGCTTTTCAACGTGGACAGGTCCTTGTCGAGCCCGAGCGCCTTGCCGTCGTCGTCGACGCCGACAAGCAGATAGCCACCTTCCGCGTTGAAAAAGCCGGCGATCGTCTTGGCGATGACCTTTTCGAGGCCACGGTTGATGCGGTCTTCCTTCATGTCCCAGCGAAGTGAAGACTTGAATTCAACCCGTTCGTTTTCGCCCTGATTCATGATTGCCGGGATCTGCGTCGTCTGTTCGTCGCGCAGCGACTTGTAGGCCTCGGTGGTGCGCAGATAGTTGCGGGTGAAGACTCCGAAGGCCAATCCGACGATCGCGCCGACAAAGGTGTAGGCAATCGCGACATCGAGATGACGGGGCAGCAGTATCAGCCACAGGCGCGCTGAAAGAAATTCCAGGACATTCGGCGCTGTTTCAGAAAAACGGGAGAGTTCCCACCAGACGACCACCAGATTGAGCGGGTGGATCACCAGAACACCGACGACGGCACCTACCAGTATGTACGTGGCGATAAAGGGAAGCTTGAACGGGGAAAGTGCCATTGTGAAATGCCCAAATGAAAAACGCCGGTCGGGACCGGCGTTTGTTTTATAGGTAATCTGAAGATTCGTCATCCCGCGGAACGGGCCAAAAGCGCACTAGGCAGCTTTTGCTGGCAATGCCGTTTCAACAAGCTTTACCCAGTAGGAACAACCGACAGGAATAAGGTCGTCGTTGAAGTCATATTCGGGGTGGTGCAGACCTGCGGTGTCACCGTTGCCGGCAAAGATGAACGCGCCCGGGCGTTCTTCCAGCATGTAGGAAAAGTCCTCGCCGCCCATCATGGGTTCAATGTTCCGGTTGACCTTGCCGTCGCCGGCGATGCCTTCGGCGATTTCGGCCGCGAAATCCGTCTGGTCATCATGGTTTGCCGTGACCGGGTATCCACGGCGAAACTCCAGTTCTGCGCGTGCATCAAATGCTTCGGCGATCGACCTGACAATGTTGTTCATGCGCTCTTCGGCAAGATCACGCATTTCAGGGCTCAAGGTCCGGACTGTTCCTCGCAAGAGTGCTTCCTGTGGAATAACGTTGAAGGCATTTCCGGCGTTGAACACAGTCACGGAGACGACGACCGAATCGAGCGGATTTGCATTCCGGCTGGCGATTGTCTGCAGGACGGACACCATCTTGGATCCGACGACGACCGGGTCGATTGTCTGATGCGGCTTGGCGGCGTGGCCACCCTTGCCCGTAATCGTGATCCGGAACTCATCGGTCGCTGCCATGATCGGACCCTTGCGGATCGCGAATTCACCGACCGGCATGCCCGGATAGTTGTGCATGCCGTAGACTTCATCAATCGGCCAGCGGGTCATCAAGCCGTCGTCGATCATCGCCTTTGCCCCGGCACCACCTTCTTCAGCGGGTTGAAAGATCACCACAACCGTGCCGTCGAAATTGCGTGTCTCCGAAAGGTACTTGGCCGCGCCGAGCAACATCGCCGTGTGGCCGTCATGGCCACAGGCGTGCATCTTGCCAGGGATTTTCGAGGCATATGGCTTCTGTGTCGCTTCCTCGATCGGAAGCGCATCCATATCGGCGCGCAGTCCGACGGTCCTGCCTGTGCCGCCGTTGCGGCCCTTGATCACGCCCACGACACCCGTCTTGCCGATGCCCGTCGTGACTTCGTCGACACCGAAACTTTCCAGCAACTCCGCGACCTTTTCGGCTGTGCGGACGGTTTCATAGAGAATTTCCGGATTTTCGTGAAAGTCGCGGCGCCAGACCGTGATCTCGTCAGCCAGATCAGCAAGGCGGTTAACGATGGGCATAAAGAACTCCTAGAAACACTTCCAATCGGTGGGGCAGTTTGTTCGCCAGAGCGGCTAACCTATCGCAAGCGGCGCAAAGAGGAAGTCCCGCCAGGCAAAAACTTTTGTGTATCCGACCACTTCGCAAGATCTTCCCGAAAACTCACGATTTGCGGATCAATTTTTCCCAAACCGGAACACGCGGGTTTTTTTGATCTCACTGTCTTCCAGAGCACCGACAACCGGAACACGATACGCTGCCAGTTCCTCGAGACGATCGATCGGCACATAGGATCTGCCGGGATCTCCGACCAGCACGTCGATGCCGGCGTCGACGAGCCTGTCCAGAAACGGCAGAATCCTGTCGGTCATCTGTTTGTCGTAAAAGACGTCACCGCAAAAGACGATCTGTGCGGCCGGAAGCGGAAAAGCCGTAATGTCACCGATTTCGAAGCTGAGTTCGACGCCGTTCAATTCAGCATTCAGTTCAGTTGCCGCAAGTGCGAAGGAATCGATATCCACGGCATGGCAGGACCGGGCGCCGGACATCATTGCCGCAATGCCAACCAGGCCTGAGCCGCATGCAAAGTCGAGCACCCGTTTTCCAGCGACCAGCGACGGGTTGTCCAGGACATACCTGGCCAGACCCTGACCGCCCGCCCAGGCAAATGCCCAGAACGGTGGCGCGAGACCGAGTTCACCCAGTTCATCTTCCGTCTTTTGCCACAGTTCCATGGCTTCGTCGGCGACATGGAGGCTGATTTCCTCAGCATGAGGAACCGGTCTGATGCGGGTCTCGCGGCGGATGAAGTCAGTCCTATCATCGATGATCGGCATGGACTAGGCCGGTTCTTTCAGGCCGCCCATATCGCAGACAATTTTCCATTCTTCTTCGGTCACGGGCTGTACGGAAAGGCGCGTATTGGCCACAAGGGCCATCTTTTCAAGTTGCTCTTCAGCCTTCACGTCAACAAGGGTGACGGGTTTCGGCATGTCGCAGACAGCCTTGAAGTCCACGCATTCCCAGCGGGGATCGTCCGTTGTCGTGTCAGGATGAATGTCGCTGCACACTTCGACGACACCGACAACTTCCTTGCCGATATTTGAATGATAGAAGAATGCCCTGTCGCCGATTTTCATGGCACGCATGTTGTTGCGCGCCTGATAATTCCTGATGCCGTCCCATTGTTCGCCGACATCACCCTTGGCTTTCTGCTGTTCCCAGGACCATTTGTCCGGCTCGGATTTTATCAGCCAGTACTGCACTTATGAGACCTCCGGATTCTTGACCACCCAGTTCCATGGGCGAATTTCAACGCTTTCGAAAAGGCCGACCCTGGCATAGGGGTCTTCCTCGGCTATGGCCAGTGCCTCGTTCCGGTTGGCCGCTTCAATCACGACCAGGGAACCGGTCATGTTGCCGTCGTCGTCCAAAAACGGGCCTGCGGCCTTCAGCCCGGCACCGAGCCCCTTGAGAAAGGCGATGTGATCATCGCGGGTGTCCAGGCGCGTTTGAAGCGCACCGGGCTTGTCGGTGCAGATCAAGGCATAGAGCATGATGTGGAATCCCTGGTTGACGTAGTTTGTCCGAACCTAGGGCCGAGTTGATACAAACTCAATGCCGGATTGAGGCGTTCAAAGACTTTCCGTTTCCGCTTTCAGCGGACGTGCCATCAAGGTGTTGAGCGCATCGTCGATCGAAAGATCGGCGTCTATCATCTGGGCAACCGTCTCGCAGATCGGCACCTCAATGTCGTGTTTTTGCGCAAGCTTGACCGCGACCCTGGCGGAATAGGCGCCTTCGGCGAGTTTGCCTCCGGCGGAAATCAGTTCCGACGCCATGAAACCCTCACCAAGTCGGAGGCCGAAGGAAAAATTGCGGGACTGGGTGGAGGAGCAGGTCAGGACAAGGTCACCAAGGCCGGAAAGGCCTGTCAGCGTTTCGCCCTGGGCTCCCATGGCAGTTCCAAGCCGTGTCAGCTCGGCAAAGCCGCGAGCGGTCAGTGCAGCCTGGGCGCTGGCGCCGAGCTTGCGGCCCACGACGGCTCCACAGGCGATGGCCAGAACATTCTTCAATGCACCGCCGATCTGAGCTCCAAGCACATCGATCGACGCATAGGGCCGGAAACATGTTGACTGCAGCGCTTCACACAGGCTGAGGGCTGTCTTGGCCGAGTTTGCCGCAACCGTAACGGCGGTCGGCAGCCCACGTGCAACATCGTCGGCGAAGCTCGGACCGGACAAGACTCCCGGCTCAACCCCCGGCAGTTCCTCGCTCAGGATCCGGGACAAGAGTTTCCCTGATGTCTGTTCGATGCCCTTGGCGCACAACACTACCGGGCCCCGAACCGTACCGGTCTCCTTCAAAGCGGCGAGCAGGGCGCGGGTGGTCTGCGCGGGTGTAACGAGCAGGATCGCGTCGGCGTCCGCAATTTCACGCAGCGATGAGGTTGCGTTCAGGTCCTCGTCAAAGGTAATGCCGGGCAGATAGCGCTGGTTCTGCTTCCGGGAGCGAATGTTGGAGACCGTTTCGGTGTCCCTTGCCCAAAGCCGAACCTCGCGTCCGGCGCGCGCGGCCGTCAGTGCAAGGGCCGTGCCCCAGGCACCCCCTCCAACAACGCCTACTGTCCTAATGGCGCCCATTGTTCTGCCCTTCCATGCGCGACCGTAGTGTCTCAAGCTGCACTCCAAAACCTTCAAAGAACCGGGTCTCGCTCGGCGGGCCATCTGCGAACAAGTCGATCCAGAACAGGCGGAACCGGATAGGCGGACCGCCCGCGCTTGGCGAAGATTCGAAGTGTTCCCATTCCGCGGCAGGCTTCTCCGGTATTCGGCCGTGAAAATGCCGCCGCCGATGCAGGCCGTCGAGACAATCGGGAACATTTTCGAGGATCCGATCCTGATCCGCGAACGATTCGAGCGCGATATCCAACGAAAGTCCGGTTTCTTCGCAAAACTCGCGTCTGGCGGCCTGAAGGTAGCTCTCACCCGGGTCCAGGGTGCCGCCCGGAACCTGCAATCCGACTTCCGGATAATCGGGCTCCGAAAACACAAGAAGCTCACTGCCGCAAGTCAGGTAAACATATGCCTTGTGATAGACGCGCATGCTGCCGAATTCCTTTGCTGGAGGGCATTGCTTCCTATCAGGGTCCCTGCACGGGCAAAAGGGCAAGTTTGTGATCGCAGCGTCAAATCCGCAGTGATGAAGAAAGATACCGACGCTCTTGTTCGAACGGGAAAGTCCTTTCAGACCTTCGCGCCTTTCTTGCCTGCGCCCAGTATGCCGGCATTTTCCGAATCAAGCGGCCAGCGCGGGCGTGGGGGGAGGCTCATGTCGTTCACCGGCCCGAGTTGCATGCGCTCGATCCCGGCCCAGGCAATCATGGCGGCATTGTCGGTGCAAAGGTGCATGGGAGGGGCGACAAATCGGGCGCCGGTTTCAGCGGCAGCGTGCGTGAGGGCGTTCCTGATTTCCTGATTGGCAGCCACACCTCCGGCAACCACTATCACCGGTTCGCTTTGCGGATGCCGCTCCCGGAACAGGTTCAGGGCCGTTCCTGTCCTGGTCGCAAGAACATCCGATACTGCCCGTTGAAAGCCGGCGCAAAGATCCGCGATGGTCTGGTCGTCGACCGGTTCCAGTTTTTTCGCCTGGGTCCGCAGAGCGGTTTTCAACCCGGCAAAGGACATGTCAAGACCGGGTCGATCCAGTAATGGACGGGGTAGTCTGAAGCGGCGGACATCACCTTTTGCCGCCATCTTTTCGACATGCGGTCCGCCTGGATAGGGCAGCCCGAGCAGCTTGGCGGTCTTGTCGAAGGCCTCGCCGATCGCATCGTCGATGGTTGTGCCGAGGCGTTCATAATCTCCGACGCCGCGCACCATCAGAAACTGGCTATGGCCACCGGAGACCAGAAGCAGGAGAAACGGAAAATCCAGGTCATCCGTCAAGCGGGCAGTCAGCGCATGCCCTTCCAGATGATTGACGCCTATCAGCGGTTTGTCTGCCGCCATGGCGATTGCCTTGGCCGTCATGAAGCCCACGATCACGCCGCCGATCAGACCTGGGCCGGCCGTCGCTGCAACAGCATCGATATCATCCCAGGAACAGCCGGAGTCGTTCATGGCTTCAGCGACGATGCGGTCAAGTACATCGATATGGGCACGCGCGGCGATCTCGGGAACGACACCGCCGAATTCGGTATGCTCGTCGATCTGGGATCGGATGGTGTTGGAGAGGATTTCCCGTTGAACAGGACCGCGCACGACGGCGGCAGCAGTCTCGTCGCAACTGGTTTCAATGCCCAGGACAGTCAGATTGGTCGCATTGTCTTTTGAATTGACTGAAGTCATTGGTTTTGCAATCGCGGCCTGTAATAGGTCATAAGACTGTTAAACTCATCGCATGTCCGGCATTTTCCTGCCGGGCGTAACATCTGGACGGTAAACCTTGCAATCAAATCCTTTGCGTATCGGAACAAGGGGCAGTGCGCTGGCACTGGCGCAGGCCTACGAGACCCGTGACCGGCTCATGGCGGCGCACGGTCTTTCGGAAGAGGCGTTTGAAATCGAGGTCATCAAGACCTCCGGCGACCGCATTCAGGACAGACCGCTGTCCGAAGTTGGCGGCAAGGGTCTTTTCACCAAGGAAATCGAGGAAGCGCTGCTCGACGGGCGTATTGATATCGCTGTTCATTCTTCCAAGGATATGCCGACAATTCTGCCGGACGGTCTTGCGCTGACGGCTTTTCTGCCGCGAGAAGACGTTCGCGACGCTTTCCTGTCTCCAAAGGCCGGTTCGCTTGCCGAGTTGCCGCAAAACGCGGTGGTCGGCTCCAGTTCGCTGCGCCGCCAGGCCATGATCAAGCGGCTGAGACCGGATATTGAAGTCGTGATGTATCGCGGCAACCTGCAGACAAGGCTGCGAAAACTGGCCGAAGGCGCCGTCGATGCGACACTTCTTGCCGCGGCGGGCCTCAACCGGCTGGGTCTTGAAGGGGAGATCACCAGTCTGCTTGACACCGATACATTTCTTCCTGCGGTCGGTCAGGGGGCAATCTGCATCGAAAGCCGCGAAGGTGACGCTGCCACGCTTGACAGGCTTGCGGCGATCCACGACCAGTCGACCCAGACCCGGCTTGATGCCGAACGGGCCTTTCTTGCCGTTCTCGATGGTTCCTGCCGGACACCGATCGGTGGCCTTGCAACGCTTGATGGCGACCAGCTGCACTTCAAGGGAATCGTCCTGAAACCCGACGGAAGCGAAGCACACGAGGCTGAGGCAACCGGAGCTGCGGAAGATGCGGCAAAGATCGGTGTTGGTGTCGGCGAAACGCTGAAGATGCGGATGGGACCCGGATTTCTGTCGGAGCACTGACCTGATGCGCTTTCTGGTGACACGGCCGCAACCCGACTGCAAGCGAACAGCCGACAAGATAAGGGCCGCCGGTCACCATGCAGATGAAGCTCCGCTCCTGGATTTTCGAGCAGAACCACCCGCGCAGTTTGACCTTGACGGCGTTGCGGCACTTGCAATTTCAAGCCGCCGCGCCCTTTCAACGCTCGAACGACATGCGCAACTGCGTGATCTTCAGGATCTTCCCGTATTTGCGGTGGGAGATGCGACGGCTGATGCCTGCCGGAGGGCCGGGTACCGCGATGTTGTATCCGCTTCAGGTGACGTTGAAGCGCTTGGACATCTGATTCTCGGCAGTCGCGACAGGCTGGGTCCGGGAGATGTGCTTTATCCCGCGGCAAAGGAGCGCGCAGGAAACCTGGAAGGCATTCTGGCGGAAGGAGGCCTGTGCTGCCGGGTATCCGTTGTTTACAGCATGCAGGAGGTGACGGCATTTCCCCAGTCCTTCAACGAAACGCTTCGGAGCGGGGGCTATGACGGGGTGCTTGTCTATTCAAGACGCACGGCAGACGTGTTGCTGCGCTTGCTCAGAAACCAGGAGCCGGATCACAATTTCTCCAGTTTGCGGATTTACACGATCTCGCATCGGGCGGCAGAGCCACTATCTGTTTATATGAGGGTAGAAGTGGCTGACGCCCCATGCGAAAAAGCACTATTGGATCTGGCCTTAGCAGAGTGTTAACCAGATCCGGTGGAGTCGTTGTTTTGCAGCGCGACAAAGACATGCCGCACCGGTACCGCTTCGCCAAGAGGTGTGTATAGTAAGTGACCGGAAGGTTCAGGAGGAGAGTAGATGGCGACGGACAAGAAATCTTCTGGCGGAACGTCCTCTTCAGGTGGAAACGGCAGCGGCGCTTCGGACAAGCCGGGCAGCGGTACGACGCCGGCGAGCGGTTCGGGAACCGGTTCCAAACGGCCGGTGACAATCGATCTGAAGGCTGAAAAGGTGGACGAAAAGCCTGGTAGCCCTGGTGCTTCGAGTGCGTCGACAAGCGTTCCCAAGGCCGGAGCGACGCCGGCAGCAGACAAGAAACCAGCGGACGCGAAGCCTTCCGGCTCCGGTCCCGCCTCCTCCAGACCGGGTGCCTCGACGGCGAGTTCAGCGTCTGGTGTCAAGCGCGATTCAACACCTCGTTCAGCGGCATCGGCCGGTTCTTCCTCACCGTCTGGAACATCAAGCGCAGGTTCTGCGAAACCAACCGGGACGACCGCATCTGCAACGTCAACGTCCTCTGCTTCCACCAAGCCTGCTTCGACAGGTGGCGCTTCCGCCGCGGCGAGTACTGCGAAACCCGCGTCGACCGGAGCCTCGGCGAAGTCTTCAGGATCTTCGAGTTTTTCAAGCCCTCCACCGACAGATGATCGCGGCGGTGTCGGCGCGTTCGGGGTTCTCATAGCAGCTGTGATCGGCGGGATTATTGTGCTGGGCGGCGGCTTTGGTCTGCACCAGGCCGGAATTCTCAAACTCACGCCGGAGCAGGATCAGCAGCTTGCAAGCGCTCTTTCGGCAGCTGAAGGAAAAATTTCCGAACTGGAACAAAAACTCGGTGATGTCAGTTCGTCTGCGCAAGGTCAGGACGCCAGTGCGGCGGTAAGCGCGCTCGAGAGCAAGGTATCTTCGCTTGAAAGCGACCTGCAGAACGCCGTTTCGTCGGCATCTGCGGATGTCTCGCCCGCGATTGACGCCCTGAAACAGGACATTGAAAGCCTGCGCGGCGATATTACAGCTGCGGCCAGTGGCAACGGAGAAGGCGCCCCAATCAGCCTTAAACCCCTGGAGACCCGGCTTGCGGCTCTGGAAAGTTCAACCGGATCGCAGTCGCAGGTTGACCTGAAGCCACTCGAGCAGCGCCTCTCCAAACTGGAAGGCGAGACAACTGCCTCGACAAGCGAAGCGGGCAAGCTTTCCGGATCGCTCACCGGCCTGGAGAGTGAAGTAAGTGCGCTGAAGACGCAGCTCTCCGGCGTTGAAAACCGTGTTCAGAACGCCGAAGCGACTGCCAAGGCGGCCCAGACCGCTGTCTCAACATCCGACGTTTCCCTGAAAACACTTGCCGACAGCCAGGCCCGTGCGACCGAAACTCTGTCGAGCCTTTCCTCCGATATCAATTCGGTCGGCGCCGCAAATTCGGCTGCACTGGAAACCATCCGGGCCGAGCTGGACGCGATTTCAAAACGGCTTCAGCATGTGGAAGGCACAATGGGCGATGCGACCGCGCGCGAAGTCGCCGCTAGAGCATTGTCTGTTTCCGCGCTCAAGTCGGCGGTCGATTCGGGCCGCCCCTACGCGACAGAGCTTGCAGCTGTCAAAGCAGGATTGCCGGCCGATATCGATCTCAAGGCGCTAGAGGCGCATGCGGAGAGCGGCGTCGAACCGGTTTCCGTCCTGATCGCGCAGTTCCCACCGGTCGCCCGGAAGATCTATCAGACATTTTCCGAGCCGGATCATTCCGACGACGTCCTGAACAGTCTGCTTGCGAGCGCGAAATCCATCGTTGCGGTCAGAGGCCCGGGTGATGAAGATGGCACAGGGCCGGAAGCAGCCTTGCGGCGCATGGAAAATGCTGTTTCCAATGGTAATCTCAAGGGTGCGATTGCAGCCTTTCAGGAGCTTCCGGAAACGGCAAAGGCAGCCGGCAGCGATTGGATTGCCCATGCCGAGGCGAGAGTTGAGGTCGATGGGTTAACAGACAAGGCCTCACAGGAAGTGCTTAGTGCGCTTGCTGGGAAGGACAGTTAAGCGGCGACCGCTGGCCGGTCGTCCACGCAGTAGTTGTTTTGAGCCGGAGTCGCCCGGCGACGCTTGGGAGCGAGCTTTATGATCCGCGTCTTTTTGTTCTTTCTCCTGCTGTTCGGCCTGGCTGCCGGGTTTGGCTGGGTGGCGGACCTGCCCGGGACAATCTCGGTCAGCTGGGACGGATATGTCTGGGAACAGCCTCCGGTTGTCGCAGCGCTGGTGGTTGGCGCACTGCTTGCGGTCTTCCTGATTGCCGTATGGATTATCCGGGTGATCCTGAAATCGCCGCAGATCGCCAACCGGTTCTTCAAGCGCCGCCGCCAGGACAAGGGCTACGCGGCCCTGTCGCACGGACTGATCGCACTTGGCACCGGGGATGCAAAACTCGCCCGGCGTCATGGTCTGGAGGCAGACCGGTTGTTGTCCGAGGAACCTGCGGCCAAGCTGCTTCTGGCGCAGACGGCCCAGCTTGCCGGCAAGGATGATGAAGCACGGCAGCGGTTCGAATCCATGCTGGACGATCCCGAAACAAAGGCGCTGGGACTGCATGGCCTGTTCGTCGAAGCAGAACGACACAGGGAACCCGTGGCGGCGCGTCACTACGCGGAAGAAGCCGCCAAAACCTCACCGGGCCTGGAGTGGGCCGGGAAAGCTGTGCTTGGCTATCAGGCGGTTGCCCATCACTGGGACGAGGCACTGAAGACGCTGGAGCGCAACTATGCCGCCAAGCTTCTGGACAAGAAAAGCTATCGCCGGGAGCGGGCTGTTATCCTGACGGCGCTTGCGCAGAAGCTCGAGGACGGAGAACCGGAGCGTGCCTATTCGCTTGCAAAGGAAGCGCATGGATTGGCGCTCGACCTGGTGCCGGCTGCCGTCCTGACGTCCCGCCTTGCAACCCGGCGGGGCGATATCCGCAAGGCTGCCAAGGTGCTGGAAGCAACCTGGCGCTTGTCGCCCAATCCGGAGCTGGCCGAAACCTACGCCCACGTCCGCACCGGCGATTCGGCGGTCGATCGGCTGAAACGCGTGAAGTCCCTTTCCGCACAGCGTACCAACACGCCTGAAGGCGCGATGGCGATCGCACGCGCTGCCATTGAAGCACGTGAATTCGAAGAAGCGCGCACGCAGTTGAAGAAAGTGCTGCAGTCCGAACCGACACGGTCTGCCTTCCTTTTGATGGCAGAAGTGGAGGAAGCCGAGCATGGCGACAGGGGCCGTATGCGTGACTGGCTGGCGCGTGCGCTGAAGGCGCCGCAGGACAAGGCCTGGGTTGCCGACGGTATCGTGTCGGCCGAATGGCAGCCGGTATCTCCGGTGACCGGAAAGCTGGATGCCTTCCAGTGGACCAACCCGGGAACTGCCGTGGATGAAGATGGCGACCTTGTCGAAGACAGTTTGTTCGAGGCCCCGGCCTTGCCGGTGGCGGCTCCTGCCGAACCGATGGCAGCGGTCGAACCCGCCGAGCAGGATCCCATCGAGGAGACGAAATCCGTCGCGGAGGCTAAAATCGTCGAGCTGGAGGCAGAGCCTCTGAAAAAGGAGGCAGCTCCGGTTGAGACGGCGGTCGCCGAAACCAAACCCGCCAAAGCCCCGTCCGTTGCGGTCAACAACGGGAAACAGGGATATGAAGGTACGACCGATGACGTTCACCACAGCCCCGCTTTGAGTGATCTGCCGGACGCGTCGGCGAAGCCAGCTTCTTCTGAACCGGACAAGGAAGATCCGACACCGGCAGCAAAAGCTGCCGAAGAGCCGGATGTGTCCGAAGATACGCAGCAAGACAAACCGGTTTCTGCCACCGGTGTTGACAACGACACGGGCGATGAGCCCGCCGGTGACAAGGAAGACGCAAAATCCTCTTCGGAGATGTCTGAGGAGGATGCCAAATCCGAAGAAAAGAAAGCCGATGAGGAGAAGGCCGACGGTGAAGACGACAAGAACCGTCCAATCCAGTTTCCGTTGTCGCGCATGCCTGACGATCCGGGAACTGAAGACGATGACAAGGACAGCAAGGCAAAAACGTCTCGTCCCCGGTTCTTCAATTGAACGACAGGTGTCACACCTGAAGCAGGCGGGTTTGCACATCGCTTGCGTTTCGGCAGCCCCCTGACTTCCGTCCTGGCCAGTCGCGAAGCGCGCCTGGGCCAATCGAGGTCTTGATGTTTTCACCAACGCAGCCACTGCTTTGGAACTGACAGATCCGGATCCGCACTACGCGGCGATTTGGACGGCAAACGAGGTCTGTGGCAGCGGTCCGGGCGGTGCTATTTCCTGGGCACGGTGAACAGGCCCGGACAGAACATGCGGAAGAAGCGATCTTCCAAGGAGAACCTTCGGCAAGCCTCTTGCATCTCGGGCCAAGCTCCGGTAATTAGCGGCCCACTCGACACGCTTTCGAGCGCGCGCAATATGCGCCACTACCTGTTCGTCAGGACACGCCGCTGTAGCTCAGATGGTAGAGCACGTCATTCGTAATGATGGGGTCGTAGGTTCGAGTCCTATCAGCGGCACCATTTTTGATTTCACCCCCATGTATCCCTGCTAAGGTTTTGAATGGCAAGGATATTTGGGGTGTTCTAGCACCCTCAAATCGGTGGTATGTGAAGCGCTCTGAGAAGGCCAGTCTGAGGACGGTTCTCTTGAGGGTAATGTTGCCGGTTTCCCAGAGATTATAAGGGTTTGCGAGGAACTTCAGAGAGAGTTCTAGCATTTTGTCGAAGGTGCCTTTCTCAGGTGCTTTTGTTTGCAGTTGTTCGCGTAATTTCAGCTTGTCACGCTCCAGAACAGCAATCTTGTCTTCATAGGCTTTGATGACGGTCGGATTGGTTGCGTCCATGATGCGGTCCAGAAGCGTTTCGATCTGCCTATCGGATTCGCGCAAGCGACGCTGCCCGGACTTGATTGCGTCTTCGAGAAGGGCCGAGCGTTCATTCCAGATATCCCGGAACATGTGCGTTACGAGGTCGAAGAGTTGCTGACTTGGCTGCAAGGTACGAATGATCGCTGCGAACTCGCCTTCCAGCTTGTTCCGTGGAATGGATTTACCGTAGCTCGGGCAGGTCTTGGTTTGGCAGAGATAGTACGGATACCTCTTAGTCGCTCCCTTTGCCCAAGAACTCCGATACGGCTTGCCACAGTCACCACACAGAACAAACCCTCGGAGGGCAAACTCATCACCAATGTTCTTACGGGCTGGCAGCTTGCTGGCACCTTCACGCAGCTCCTGAACCTTATCGAAGGTCTCAAGGGAGATGAGCGGTTCGTGCTGGGCTTTCAGCCAATTGAGATTGTAGGTCTCGCTACAAATGTACCCGGTATAGAGCGGCTGTTTCAGAACATCGGTGACACGCTGCTGTGTAATTTCGTTGTTTTTGTTGCGTGGGAAGTCCGGGAAGCTTTCAAAGAAGCGTTTTACTTCTGCCTGCGACTGGAACCGGCCTGAAGCTAGACCCTCAAATGAATCGCGGACGATCGTTGCCAGCGGTTCTTTCGGGACTAGAAGCTTTCCGCGTCCTTTCACGGTCGTATATTCATAACCGACCGGTGGATTGTGAATCCAATATCCGTTTTCCATGCGGGCGCGCATTTTCTGGGCGACCTGCCGTCCGTTCTGTTTGCGCTCCAATGCCCCTTGCGCGGCAATGATGGTTTCAATGAATTCACCTTCCGGGGATTCATCGAGCTTGAAGTTCAAGCACTCGATTTTGGCCCCACGATCACGGAAGGCATCACGCAGATCGAGGTGGAAGCGGGTATCGCGGGCAAAGCGTTTGAGGTCATCGAAGATAACAACGAAGCGTTTATCAGGCTGGGCATCCAAAAAACTTAAGAGAGCGACCATTCCTGGCCGCTCCATGAAGTCAATGCCCCCGGTGATCGTGTCCGGGAAGACCGCTGCAACCTTGTAGCCTTTTGCGTCTGCGTGCTGTCTGCACCGTGTCTCCTGGCTTTCAAGACCATGCCCGTCCGCTTCTTGGGCGCGGGAAGAGACGCGGCAATAAATAACAGCGTCGGTGATGATTTGATCGTCAAAGGTCATGGGCTCCTCGGTCTGGTTCTAAAGTCTCCTTGTGATGATAAAGCGGCCTTCCTGCACCGGAATCAGCGGCAATTACCTGTTCTGCCGGGGCGCTTTCGGACAACGCTTCCAAGTCTACCATCCCCGCTGCAATCAACCGACGAATATCGTCATTTTGCTCACAGGGGCCGGGGACGCCAATTGTTGAACCAACCTTTTGCAAGGGATGGACGTCAAAGCCGAGATCGACAAAGCTCGAGACGATGCCATAAAGCGTTTCGATGATATCCCGCTTGTCGTGTTCGGAGAGACTAGGATCGTCCAGATAGGATGCATAAAGCTCATAATTCACGCCAACCACGGGCGTGAGCCGTTTTGCAGAGCGGGTTTCAGAACCCTGCGTGTTCTCTGGTGGTTTCTTGGGCGTGGTGGTCATATGATCTCCTATCTCGTCGTCTTTCGTCTCCTTTGCTCATTCGAACAAAAAGAGAACAAACTATAGAAACAACTTCCCCTTGTCAAGGAATTTATTCCTATATTTCATATACTTATGGCAAGTGAAGGCAAGAACCTTCCCTGGCGATACTCACCGCGACGGGGAGCGCTGATGCCCCTGTTCGGGCTCTTCCTCGCGTTCAGGCTGGTCAGGTTCTGCCTGACGGGCATAGCGAGCTTCTTCAGCTTGTTTGCCACGCTGGTAAAAGCTGTGGCCCTCAACCTCTTCAAAGACCTCGTTCATCAGTCTTTTGACGGCAGATTCACTGATGGAATAGTCCGCTGACATAGTGGTCGCTTCCCAATCGACCGCGCGATAGAGCGGCAAGGTGGCATCTTGCTCAATCTGTGAGATTACAGATCTGGCGCGCAGGAGTGCGTCGTCATGAGCGGATTTGGGCAGGTTCTGCTCGCGCTCCCTTTGTTGTGTGAGCATCTCATTCATTGTCTGACCATACTCTTCCTTGAACACCGCCCTGATGAAGGTATCAGCCTTCTGAGTGTCGAAGCGTTCATTGCGGGCATAGGCATGCGCATAGTCCGTCAAAACGTCCTTGAAGGAACCAGTCCGTTCGATCTGCCGTTTGATGATCGACACAATCATCGACGCATCATGTTTTTGTGCCAGGGTCAGCGTGTTGACAGGATTGTTCTGATCTTTTCCAGGGGCTCTTGGAGGCGTATCGCTCATGGTCCTATCCTTTCCCAATTGAAGTCATTTGATCTATCGCTTGAGGCGGCGTTCCTCCCCGGACCGGCGGTCAGCGTTTTCTGCAAAAGCATCCTTTGCCAGCCCCTTTGAACGGTTGCGCGTTTCTGCAGCATCAATCAGCGTGCTGATTTCTCTTGCTTCCGCCTCATCGATCTGGGTCATTTCAAATTCATGATCTTGCCTGATACGTCGGTCAGCCTGCCTGGAGATCGCATCCCCTTTAAACCGATCCGTTCCGTATGGGCTCGGCATGTCGTGGTTTTTCTCACCGGCTTTATTGATGATGTCGCGGCGGGCTTGCTCAAACCGGGTTTCATATTCCTCATTGAACCGATTTCTTGCATCCTCGCGGGCGGTTTCGTGGCGGGTTTCAATTTCGGTCAAGGCAGACCATTCTATGCCTTTGCTCAGGCTCCTTGCTTCATCCTGTCGGATTGCCAGATCAAACGTGGCCTTCAGTTCGCGCATAAGGTCTTTGCTCATGAGATTGTCTCCGTCCTCACCAAATTTGCGTTTGTATTCAGTGATTTGATATCCTCAAGACATGGTTGTTTTTGAAGATGTGGAAGATGTGATCGAATGGCTGGAATCTTTGGGCTACGTTGATTTTTGGGAGGCCGTAGAGCCGTATCAACTCACCTTGCAGGACCGTGATTTCTGCGATGGGCAGATTGCCAGCGGTTCGGTCCCCCAGAACCTCGTCTTAAGCGGCCTCAAGACGCTTGCCAGGATCGAGCTGACGCAGCGCCTGAAGCTCAAACGCCGCTGCCCTGAACCGACAGTCGCTCAATACCTGCGTTTGCATCACTAACCATTGCCTGACTTCTTAAAGAACTTGATCCAGCCGCATTTGCCGCTATTGGCGTTCACGGTGAAGGTTCCGTTGGGACCGATGAAGGTACAGGTGCGATAGTACCGTTCGACGCTCAGATCGTAACGGGCGCCGTTGTCATCGAACGTATAGGCAAAGATGATGTGCGGGAGGCCCTTTCCGGCATAAAGGCCATATCCGGCAACTGGAACCGCAATCCATAAAAACAGGGACAGTAAGCGGGCAGACGTAATCATGAGTGAGCTCCTTTCGGGGTGCGCAGGACGATCTTGGGATTGGGGGGTAAGATGCCGCCTTCAAGCGGATTGGGCCGAATGAGGTGGCAGTAGGGAGCAATCATCTCCATGCTGGTTTTCCGCGCATGCAGGAACCCAAGCCCCTTTATGTGGATCAGCTGCTCATCAGGTTTCATTTCCATCAGCTCCGCAGGGGTCAAAAGCCTTTCCTTACCCGTTTGATAGGTGCTCTGCAGGCGGATTTCCTTGTTGTCGGTGCTCAGGTTCGTGGAGACATATTGGCCTTCACCAAGCGCCTTTGAGACACGTTCGGCTTCTTCGAACGAGCTGAAGCCAAACCATTGTTTGACAATGGCATTTTCTTCGATTGTCTGAGTTTCCAACCAACCAAAACGGCGTTCAATTTCTGAGCGGCTCTGGGCGATGAGATGGATTTCACCGCCAAAGGCACGCAGCGTTGTAAGAGTTTCTACTAAAGGTTTAAGAGGGGCGTTGGTGAACTCGTCTCCGATCATGGTGAGCGGTCCGGCACCCTTGTAAAGAGCCTCAGTGAAGGCCAGGATATGAAGCGCATAGATAGCACCTAGGCGGTTCATGAAGGCCTGAGGCCCCACAAGGAAGATCACTGCACGCTTGCGGATTAGATCGGCATGGGTTGCATCAGGATCGAGACCTGCTTCAAACATGCGCGAGCCTGCCGAGAAAATACGCAAGGCCTTGAAAGCAGCAGACCGGTGAGCAGGCCAATGCTCATGCGTTGACATGTCAAGCACGTCCATCGCGAGCGCCTTAAGCAGGTCATCCCCTTCAACCGCGTCAATTTTTGCGATTTTCAGCAGCATCACCGGATTGCTGATAAGCCCCCAGACCGCGCCGAGTGTGGCAAGACGCTGTTTGCGTTTCAGGAGGGCATAGATGATGTATTCAAGGAGCGTACGGGGTTGATCCCTAAAGTATTGATTTTTCTGATCGTCTGGCGGGTCTGAGATCAGCGCCTGGTTGGCGTTTTCGCTCGTAAAGACCAGATCCTGAGGGTTTCTCTGGTAGGTACTGACAACACCGCCAAGAGCATTGACGGTGACCCGATAGGGATAGTCCGGCCCGAGAACGCCCATTTCGTCGATGGCGGCAACCGGAATTCCCATTTCTGCGATCATGGGCGCAGCCTGGGCACATAGCTCGCCATCCTTACTGTCAAAAACCAGAATAGCAGGCCGACTAACGGAGGAAAGCAGCGAATAGAGCCAAGCCATTGATCCAGCTGTTGTTTTTCCACCGCCATTGGCGCTGAGTAGGAGCGAATGGCCTTTGGGTGCCCAGATCGGCTCGCCCTTAAAAGTCGTCCCGAGGAGGCGATGCCCCTCAGGATCAAGACCAGCGTTCGATGTGAACCTTCGAAACGGCCAGCTCATTTGATGCGACCGCTTTTGCGCAACTCATCATCTGAGACAAACCGGTCGGATTTGGGGGCATTGCCTTGTTTGAGGTACCTGTAGATCTCCCATTCGTGGTGGATGTATTGCCAGGTCTCGAGCAGCGCGCCGATGAACTCGGCCAATGCACCGGTCGCGGACATGGCTGCAAGCAGCCCGAAGCCCCAATTGACCGGGGAGGTGTAGCTCCAGCATATCCAGGCAAAGAAACCGGCGAGACAGGCTCTTAAGAACCGCCCATTGATCCGCAGGATAGAACCGGGCTTGGTACCAGGGCGGGTCATGTTTCACCTCCCTGTACCGTTTCACACCTAGCCGCGATGATTTCCCGGCGCAGACGGTTCAAATGGCCGTAGGTGCCAAAGATCGCACCGGCGAGCTCAGAACCGCGAAGATCACGGCTGAGAAGCTGAAGTTGCCCGAGTGTCCACCCGCCAACTAGTGAAGCCAGACAAAGACCGGCAATCGCGAGTTGCTCGTGAAGCCACAAAAGGTCGTGGAAGGCGAGACCGAAGCTTCCAAGTCCCAGAGTTATTGTCAGGGCTAGGGGGAGGAATGGCCTGCGGACTGAGAAGACACTTAGGCCCGCAATCAGATAGCTGTCCCGATGCGTGTGGATCGCCACCGCGTCCATGGAAAAGGTTCCAAAAATCATGGCTCAGTCCTCCACGCTTGCCAACCGGCGGCAGATCGGGCTTTCTGCAGATGATTTTAAGGAAGCTCGAAAGTCGGTGAGGGATGGCGGGGTGATCAGCCGAGCGCTCGAAACAAATAAGGCCAATGAGACACGTTCTGTTTCGACCAGATGAGCCACAGCACAAGAACACCTCGCTCCGGCTTCATCAGCGGCGCGCTCCAACCGTTGCTGGCGGAGAGTTTCAAGACGCCTTTTCTGCTCAAGGGTTTGGTCGAGCGCGGCACAGGCAGCACCCATGCCGAACAAATTCAGGACCTGCCTATGTTCTCCAGGCATGTGCCCGAACATATCCTTGCAGCTGATCGCAGGCTGCTGGACGGGATCGGAGGTGTGACTGTGGAGGTCCTGAACAATCTCGCGTTCGCAGTCCTGGTACCAGCCGATTTTCTGCGCGGTACGTTCAGCGACCAGCGGTCCAAGCACGAAAGCAGAAAGTCCGGCAAAAACAAGTCCGGAGGCGAGAACGCCTCCGGAGACCGGTAAAGAGGTAATATCTAAAGCCATGCATAGTCGTCCTGTTCGTCATCGCGTTTCGGGTGAGGTTTTGGCGTCCGTTTCCGCTTTTCGCGGGACGGCAACCTTCTCGTAACGCGATCAGGCAAGGAGACCGGGCGGATTTCGGTCATTTTCTAGGCCGTATGGGAGAGTAGTTTTTCAGCAGCTTTTTTGGTTTTTGAGCCGCTCAGAAATAAAGAAATCCAGCGGCAACGAAGCCGCTGGATATCAGGATTTCAGGTTATCAGCGTTTGCGCGGGATGCGGCGTGGAGTGGGCTCTTTCCCTTTCTTCCGGTGTTTCGGAACGTCCACAGGGTGCAAATTGGTCAGATCGTCGAACACCGTATCGTGTGCCGGTGAGGGATCACCATCCGGGTTGTTCCGATAGCGGTCCCAAAGGAGCGCCATGACCGTGTAAGCCCACAAGGTGAGCGGGAAGACAAGCTCCACAGCAAAGGTCAGCAGCGCAATCGGGGCATACTCGCCGATGTAACCGAAAGTCTGGATCGCGCCCGTGCGCGGCGGCAATGAGGGACGCTCGATTGCCTGAGGTGCAATGCTCTCCAACGCAGCCTCTAGGTTGGAAGCATAGCTTGCGAGCAATCCATTGACCCGATCAGAAACGTCCGGCTGATTGGTGAGCGCCACGCCCTCTCGCAATTCCGCAGCATAGGCGGAAAGCATCGATGCGGGTACGGCCTCGTCCAGTTCGTTCAAGAGGCGCCCAAGACCGGTCTCCAGTTTACGCAGAGCGATGCGGCGTTTCCAGATACTAATCGTCTCGTCCGCCAGTGTCTCTTCCATCTGGGCAAGATGTGCGTTGACGTCCGCCAAAACGATCTTGTGCCTCTCAAGTCCGGAAGCTGCTTCACCAGAAACAGCACTGGCGCGGCCCGCGAGGGTCTCAAGCGTCCGGGCAACAGTCCCGTAACCGCCGCCGCCCTTCATCGAGACACAAGAAGATGTCCGTTCGCACGCGGCGTTGGTACCAATATCGGTTGCGATCGCAGTCGCTACCGGAACCAGCTGTGTGGACTTTGCTGCCGCAGAACTCCTGGCATCTGCATATCTTGTAACGTCCGACAGATAGGTTTGCAGGCGGCGTTCCTCAACCTGGGTGATCACAAGACCGGGGTAGGTTGCCGCGAACAGGCCTGTGCCAACAATAATGATGGATGCAAGACCAATAATAGCGGCCAAGTTAAAGCCAACCGAAAAGAGGGTTGCGGCCTTTTCGATAGCCATACGGTACGTCGCGTAGCTCACCATGAATGCCGCCGTCGGAAGGAGCAGCATTTTTATAAAACCGGTAACACCGGTTCCTGTGGTGCCCAAATTTGAAAGCGCGACTAGCAACATTGCCGCAGAAACAACGGGCAATCCTGTGAGAATGACACTCAAATAGGGTTGCCGTTCCGGTTTCTTGATACGGTCGGGCGCATTTGTGTGGGACTGGCTCATGTCCATTTCCTTTCGTGAATGCACGTGAAGAAAGTTGCCAGTCGACAGTCTGTTGCGCGGAACGACCTTGTGGGCGCGGAACGGACGGATTTTGGGCGGATTGCCCGCAGTCGGGCTCTATCGAAAAAAGACGCGAGCTCAACACTCGCGTCATTGTGTTCCGGTGGCTTTTCAATCCTGGCAGTGCTCGCAAGCTATAGATCGATGGCGATCTGCTAGCTGGCGCGCTCAGATGAAGTCATTTGGCCGCTCCAAACGACACCGACCAACCCGAGAGCGTGTTACGAGCATGGTCAGCGGTTTCTTCGCCATAACCGCGCAGCAACACATAACGCAGGTCCGCACCGTTCGGCTCAGCAGAACCCAGCAAACCCTTTTGTGCGTTTTCGAGCGTCACGGGGTGGCTCAAAACCTGGGCTGCATAATATCCAAGGCGCATCATTGTTTTGGACGAAGCAACGTTGACAGCGTCATTTGGCAAGACACGGGCAACACCTTCACCATCGACAATTTCTCCACGCCAATGCTCATCTGCGAGGATCAGGGCAGCCAAAACGATCTGCCCCGCACCTTTGAGCGTTCCGTTAGAGATGAGGCCACTCCAGTGATTGGAAAGCTCACCTTCCGGCCCAATCTTCCGGGTGCCGTAAGCGCCTGCGACAAGGCTGCCCTGGACCCAAACTTGACCGATGAACACATCCTGGTCTTTGAGCTTGTCCGGTTGGATGCGATTGAGCAGTGCCGGATGTTTGGCAACCTGTTCATCGCCAAGGCGGACGAATGCCGCCAGGTCGGCAGATGCGACGTTGCGAAAGTTCTGAACAAGGATTGTCATATCCGCCCGATCAGCCTTCAGAAGGAAATTAGTGGTGAGATGATCAATGCAGCCAATGACAGGTTGGTCGGCAATTGCTTGCCAGGCCTTGGCTTCACAGGCGCTTGCAACAAACTGACAGTCACCGTTGCCAGGGCACTGGTTCGAACACTTTTCGTTGGAACCAAGATACGTCATGGAATTCTCCTTCAGTCTCGAATTGACTGAAGGCACCGTGGGATCTTGCGCCGGACCACTTGGGCTGATAGGTGGCGAGTTCTTGGCGGACTCTAGGCGGTTTAAAGATAGCGATTTCCTTGGCCTGACATCGGCGCGTTTGAAATCAAAAAACAACCGGGCCGATCTAAGATCGGCCCGGTCTCGTCGCGCATTTTGTACAGCGCGGACGTCTACCGAATTATCAGTAGACGCGACGCTCACAGAATTCCGGATAGCCAATCCGGGCCAGGAAGCACTTCATGGCAATCGTCAGATAGCACACCCGCCACAGGTTTCTTTCCTGCAGAACTTTGTCGCGTGGAGTTTCAACCCGCTGCTTAAGATGGTTCATCGCCCGATCTGGAGTTCGTCCGAATGAATCACAAACGGTGAGCTCGTCCTCAGGATTAGCAGGCAAACGCTCCCGGTCGATAAAACGCCTGCTCCAGTCAAACAGCTCTCCGGTGGCCCGGTCTGTCGCATGTTGATGTGCAAAGTTGAACCGCTTGCTTCCAGAGGAACCGCAGTAATTCGCGGCCACAACCGACTCGATGAAACGTGCGAGGTTCTGTTCGTAAGCTGGCAATTCAATCTCCTCTTTCGGATCACAGTAAATATCGCCGTCCCACACCCGCAAGATTGGCGCTTTGGGCACAAGCCACTGCTCGTCCAGTGTCCAGATTCTGCCCTTGTTACTTTCCAGTTCTTTGTTCCACGATGTGTTCATCGTTCTTCTCCTGGTGGAGAAGGTTTCAGGCCTTACTGACTCCTCAGTTTGGTTCGAGTTAGTTTTTTGACGGGGGGGTCATCCCCAGCAACTGAGCTCAAAAACAGCATGCAATGAAGATGACCAAAAGGCTTCCTGAACTATTCTAGGAAACCCTCGTAATCCTGTAATTGCGAGAAAAATAGCTAAATTACAGCGGGTAATTTATGTAAAAATAAGCGATATTTCACTTTTTAGAAGTTGTTTCATATAGTTTTTCTTGAATTCATAAGTAAATATTGATATGATACAGGGTGATACATTTAGAGGATGGAGAAGACGTTTACGTCACAGAAACAATCTATAACCGGAACACAAGATTACCGGTGTATCAATGCATTCGATTGAATGGCATGCGTGAAGCACCACCTGATGGTTCAGCATCCGAAATAACATTTGATGATAAGGGACGTCCACTGGATTTGGGCTGGCACAGCAAGGACCTTGCTCATCGCGAAGGAGCCGCAGCATCAATTAGAGTAAATCCTGAAAATGGTGTTCATATTGTTGAGCAATTCAGAACACACGGCAAATATCCTGCTCGGAGCTTCGGATACTCAGTGATTGTTCGAGACTCTGAGACTGGTAGAATTACAAATAAATATCACGAAGGTGATTATGCCATTGATGATCCTACGCCGCTTTCAGAAAGAGGTATGATACCCAAACTCTGACATCTCGACTTTCCAGAACACCTAAAATAGAGTTTTGGTATGAAGAGCTTGCCAAACATTCCGTTCACAGAATTTTCCGACAGAATTAAAAAAGAATTAGATTCCGAACAAAAACAGTGCACTGAAGATGAATATGAAGAACTAGTAGGCAGGCAATGCAAATTATTTCGTGATGTCCGATTTGGCAAAGGTACACCTGGTATTGATGCAAAACTTGCCAAGTGGATTTCAGATATTGAAGAAGCTGTGGGTGAAGAAATTTGGGAGATAGTCAAAAATCTTAGTAGCTCGAAATTAGACGATATTGAAGATTGCAAAGCTGCAACAATTCACGCCATCGTAATTCATTATCGCCTACATGGGGAGCTAGAACTACCCGGAATAGCGAAAGAAATCGACAAGAAAATTTTTGATAAAAAAAGCGCAAAATTGATTTTCAAAAGATCAGTTTTCGAGGCGATAAATGACGATGAAGTTCCGATACCACCGACATGGAGCGACAGAGATTTCTTAAATGATGCCTATCAGAGTGAGCGTCCAGAATTCGAAGAACTAAAAAGCTTTCTATGCCCTGAAGAAGAAGCTTCAATTCCTTCAAGTATCGCGATTTATGGTCCTGGTGGATATGGAAAATCATCTCTTGCCCTTGAGATATGTCATGATTGGGAAGTACAAGGCCAGTTTCCCGGAGGCATCTATTGGCTGCAATTTGGATTGATTGACAGCCGAGACCAAAAAGCTGGAAATATCACATTGCAACAAGCAATCATGAATATGATTGCGCAGCAGTATAGTAAAAATGAAAGATCAGAAATTGCGTTAGAAGGCCGCGATGAAGACATCCAAATACTGAGAAAAGTTCTTCCCCGACAACGCCTTCTTATAATTGCTGACGACATTTGGACTATCACGCAAGCAAACTGGCTATCAAAACATCTCGAAGACGTTGTTATCGTTTTTACAACGAGAATTGAACGAGTTGCAAAATTCTCATCTGAAATAATTCCAATACAAAAACTCCCAGATGAAACTTCACTAGCCTTATTGACGGATGGAATGACTAACATAACCCGAGGTCAAAAAGTGCAACTTCGTGAACTATCTAGACGTTTCAATGGATGGCCTCTTATTCTGAATTTGGCTAACGGTATCTTCAAACGAATACAAAATAGTAACGAAGATACTGTCAGCTATTCGATTGCAAGATACAAAAAATTTCTTGAGCGCGACAAGATAGACAGCTTAGATGTTGAATGGTTAGGTGAAGAAGAAATTGAAAAGCGCCGCAAGCTTGTTGGCCACTGTATTGAAGCAAGTTTAAGTTTTATTGCCCCGAATATGAACCCTGAACTTGTCAGGCAATTAGGAGTTTTCCCAGACGGTTCGGAAATCCCAATTCCGGTGATCATTGATCTTTGGATGCGAGACAAAACCCATGGACTAGACAGTGACGAATTAAAAGAGCGCATTAAGCATTTTCGTGAATTTTCCCTCTTCCAACCAATTGATGCCAATAGCGAAACTATTAAACTGCACGATGAAATATCGGCATACCTTCGATCTTGGAATAAGCGAGAACGTAATCTTAGCTCACTCCATGAACAGCTTCTTGAGTCTATGCGCACCTTCTGCCCATGTGGGTGGGATGATCTTCCTCATGACCATCAGTATGGGTGGAAGAACCTTCTCTATCATATGGAGAAGGCAGAACAAATCGATTGTGCAAACGAATTAAGGATGAATTTTGGATGGCTTAAATCAAAGCTGAAGGCAGTGGGAATAGCAGAATTACAGCAATCCTTTTTATCCGACAAACAGTCAGTTGAGGCACTAAAAGTTGGGCATGCAGTAAATCTTTCAGTACCAGCCTTGCGAATGAGTCCTGCTTCACTAGCGCATCAATTGTTTGGATATCTTGGACATGAAACAGCAGATGATTATATCAGTTTGCTGTCAGATGCGCTAAAAGACCCTGATTGCTGGCCGACTCCACTTTACCCATACTTACCAAGGCTAGGTTCCGAGTTATTGAAGCTTGAGGGTCATCGTGGTGTAGTCAACAACGCCAGTTGGTCTCCTGATGGCAAAACAGTGGTTACAGCCTCTGTTGATAGAACTGTACGTTTGTGGGATGCAGAAACATCACAACAAATCGGCGAGCCTTTCGCGGGACACACTGACTCGGTACTATGCGCGCGTTTCTCATATGACGGTACAAAAATTGTAACAGCCTCTAAAGATGGAACATCCAGAATATTTAACGTGGACGGCTCGAGTCTTTGCAATCCCTTCGAACACAATTGTTCAGTTGTATCAGCAGAATTTTCCAAGGACGGAGCAAAGATTGTAACTGTTTCATCTGATGGTACTGCGAATATTTGGAAGGTTCCAGATGGTAAGCGAATATCGACCATTAAAATTGATAATGGCAATATTGATTCCGCGACTTTCAGCTCAGATGGAACAAAAGTTCTACTGAGTGATCCAATAAATTTATCAGCATATTTATGGAGTAATATGGACTCAATTGGTTTGATTCATCTGCAGCACGATAATCTGTTCAATAACTGCAGTTTCTCTAAGGACGGCAAAGAAATAATATCGATGATGTTCGATGAAATCGTTCAATTTCGTGATGCTGAATCTGGTGAATTGAAAGCGTCTTTTCCTGACTACATTCTCTCACAATCGGGCGCTGAGGAATTGAGGGAGAACCTTGGTCAACTATGCGTACCGTGTTCCGATTCAAATGCTGTCCTTATTTATGACGTTCTTGAGGACAGGAACGACGTAAAATTTATCAATTTCGATAGTCCCATGAACACAGTTGAAGTAAACTTGACCGGCAACAAAGTTGTTTCGGTATCTAGAGATGGTATCTGTCAAATTTGGGATGCTGATAAAAAAAATCCCCGTGTGTCTGACGAAAAATATTGGCGTTCAAATTTTCTAATAAGCGGCAACGGCTCTCGAGTACTGGAAATGTCTCTTGATATGCGATTTGGACAAATTTGGGATATTACTGAAGGTAAGCTAATCACCCAAAAGATTCCCATCCTGTCGGGCGGGAAAAAATATTCTGCGCATAATGGTTTGTTGGAACAAATTGAGGACCATAGAGTTCGTGCAATTACTATTGATTATTTGGGTCAAGATATTGCCATAAATGAATACGCGGACGAATTACGGATATGGAGCACGAGTGCTCACGCTAACGCAGCAACGCTAAGATCCTCTCAATTTAAATCTCATATATCTAAGGGAACTTCAAAAAGCATTAGCCGTGCCGAGTTTCTAAAAAAGGGAAAAAGATTGGCTGTACGATCGGGCTTAGATACTGCCTATATTTGGGATTATGAAAAAAATTCAACGATTGGGAAACCTGTTTCGGGATCACTTTTTGATGTCAATCTTTTCGACTGTGAGTGCCGAAAGCATTTTTCAGTTAGAGATAATTTCACTGCGATAATTCAAAATGTTGAAGATGGTGAAATATTAAACGATGAAGTTAAACACTCTGATATCATAAATGATGCTGACTTTAACCATGATGCAACGATGCTTATAACCGCATCTGATGATGGCACAGCTTGTCTATGGGATTTAAATGAGAATTGCAGTAAGGAACATTCTCTGAGTCATTCTGGTCCCGTTAACACTGCTAAATTTGGCTTAGACGGGACTCTGGTTGTTACCGCAAGTGATGACAAAAGCGTGCGGGTTTGGAATACAAAAAATGGGCTTCAAATTTATGATCAATTAGAGCATCCGAGCCGAGTTATTTGCGCCCTCTTGACTAAAGATAACAGAAGAGTTGTTTCTGCCGCAAATGACAATATTATTCGAATTTGGAATTTAGGAAGTTCCTGCGATCCTATTCTAATTCACTTAGATCGAAAACCACAGTGTTTGAGTTTGCATGGGGAAATTCTCAATGTGGAACGGATAGGTTTGTTTAATCTCTCTCAGAACACAAAAACTTCCGAATTTTTCAATTCACTAAAAGCGCAAACTCTAGCAAGGCCTGTTAGCAACGGTGCTAAAATGCGAAAGGGGCGGAGGAAGCGCAATTAATTAAAGAATTTTTGCGTTGTGAAAAAAACGTCCTTACGTTGTGCGATGCGAATGCAAGATGTGTCGGGGCAGACCCCACCAACTTGGCAAGGGAGACGCTGCGCTCTCCCGTTGCATCCCTCTAGATAAAACAAACCAACCCAACGCAGACATTTAGTTTTTGTTCAACTGGTTTGTTGCCTTAGGATCTGAACTCAGCTTCACCTAGTGCTTCGACTATGTATCCAGCATGTCCCAGTCATCGCCTGTGACCCATCGTAGAGCACTTAGCTTGCCATTGATCATTCCCCACTCAAAGTCGTCCCATGGCCCAAGATTTTCAATGCCGACCTCAATCTCGGTGCGTCGAGCTGCGCGGAGTGCTCTCTCCCATATACTGTCAACGACAAGGGTCCTATTTCGCTCCCGTGGATCTGCGGCTTCCCACTCTTCAAAACTAACAACCTTAGTTTTACCTTTCGCGATACGAACGATCAGGTTGCGATGGCGATTATACCAAATCTGTTTCTCTAAAAGGTGAGTAGCCACGAGAATCTCGGAAAGTCGCCGAGGTTCGTCAAACCAGTTCGAATCCGCTACCAAATCATCGAGATCTTCCGTGAACTCTGCCTTTAGGAGCTCCGCGAGAGATGTCCAATAAGTCGAGCGAGCACCGTCGAACAACGGTTGCAAGTCGGGGTGAGGCTTGCGCTGATCACCAGCTGGCTGGCTGAAGTCGCGAATGTTGTGAGTCACGAACGCAAATTTGACACGTTTCGTATTCGCATTCGTTATCTCAGCATATGTTTCAATAATGACTGCGTCACCGACGCTGTTTTTCGAACGGTGATAAGGTGCTCTTCCGGCTAAGGCACGCTCGGTTACTCTCTGCTTGATTTCCTGCGTTGTAGCTTTCCAAATTCCGGCTGTTAGTAATCCTTCAATCCATTTGATGGAATCATTAACGGCTTCACCTTTCATCGCTATCCGCTGGTTTGTTTCATTCAGCGAATTCAGCGTATGCATCTTGTAGTCATCCTCTGCGAAGCGATCGACCACTTCACGGACCAATTTGAAGTGTGCTTGGAGGCTGCTTTGTGCTTGCTCAGCCACTCGCGACTTATTTCTTGCAAACTCGTCCTTGACTATTTTCGGCACAATGATTTTGATCTGGCGGCTCTCTACAAGCTCATGAACAGCTCGAATTATCGTTTGTTTTCGATAATCCTTCGCAAGATCTAGCCAAACGCAAGTATCAATCAAAATATGAAGCATCTAATTTCTACCTTTACTATTCTAACATTTGTTTAAGGCCGTCATAGAAAAGTAATTATACTATCTTGAGGAAACAAGCCGATTGTTCTTGCTGTTTTGAATAGATCATGGAATGTCCGCATTGGCCTGCCGACATGAATTGAGTTGTGGCTAACAAATCAGCCACGATGCAGTCGTGCTTCATACGCCCATATTTTCCGTGAAGTGGTTGTTCTTGATTTAGGCCCGCAATAGCGAGAAATTTTCAACAAAATTTGTCGACTCAGAAAACCAAACCGCTCAAGTAACTGCAGCTCAGAGAGACCTGAATTTTTTCAAAGTCAGTCCAAAAATAATTTAAGAAAGGCAAATCTCGAGAGACTTATACAACTTTGTCCACAACTACTAATATTGTGTTTTCCAGCATATGAGCTAATGGTAGAAATTGTATTGATAGAGAACTGGTTTACAGGTCAGTGAAGTGAAGATCGTTTCAAGACTTAGGGGTTGGTTAAATTCAGTCACACAAAAAGGCGACAATGTACCCCCTAAATATGTTCACTTAGCTCCGACTGACGAAGCAGACGGGTCAGGCATATACTCAGATGCACTAAACTACGCGATCAGCGAACCCAACATTTCGAATATCGCGCTTACTGGTCCCTATGGTTCTGGCAAAAGCAGCATTATCAAAACATTCCTGAAGACTTACAAGAAACCAGTCCTTCAAATATCGCTTGCTGCTTTCTTGCCTGAAGCTTCTGTGTCGTCGTATGGGGAAGATCAAGAAAATAGTCTTCTCGCGAAGAGCGCTATTAGTAAACAGGAAATTGAGCGTAGCATTCTGCAGCAGATGCTCTATGGCGCGGATTCTAACAGTCTGCCACTATCGCGTTTTAAGAGAATTCAGTCACCAAAATGGTGGGCCAGATTTGTTTCGATCTTCATTATTTTCGGACTAATCGCTTGCTGGCACTTGGTGCAAAGCAGCTCAGAAATTGTTAGTGGAAAGTTTTTTCAGCCGTTTAGCTTTGACAATTGGCTCAATTTTGCAAGTTTGACTTTAGCACTTTTGTTTCTTTGGGGCACGTTACACCACATATATGTTAAAAGCTTTGGCTTCTCGCTAAAAAGCGTTTCGTTGAAAGATATTGAAATAAAGCCGGAATCCGCTGAAGAAGAATCCATTCTGAATCGTCATTTAGATGAGATAATCTATTTCTTTCAGTCGACAAATTATGATCTGGTCGTTATTGAAGATCTAGACAGATTCAACAATCCAGATATTTTTGTTACTTTACGTGAGATAAATAGCCTTGTTAATGCAAACGCGGGTGTGAAAAGACCAATAAGATTTCTTTACGCTCTTAGAGACAACATGTTCAAAAACACGGATCGCACTAAATTTTTCGAATTTATTGTGCCTGTAATACCGATCATTAACAGTTCCAATTCCATCGACAAAGTTATTGAACAAGGGAAACGCCTCTCACTGGACAAGCGTCTTAATCAGCAGTTTTTGCGTGAGGTATCTCGTTACCTTAACGACATGCGACTGATTCAGAATATCTTCAACGAGTACGCAATCTATGTCGCAAACTTGGAGACCGATGGAGATAGCATCCTCGATGCAAACAAACTCCTTGCAATTCTCATTTACAAGAATGTGTTGCCAAGTGATTTCGAAGAATTGCATCGAGGTAGAGGCAAGCTTGCGGAGATCTTAAATAAGCACGACTCATACATTTCCACTGTCGAGTCTCGCAATAGAGTTCTAGTCTCAAAATTAGAAAAACAAATTAGTGATGCAGAAAAGCAAGTGCCAGCAGACCAGGAAGAACTTCGCAAGATCTACGCTATGTCTTTAGCCTCTAAGATTCCTGAAGGCCATAATATTTTTGAATTCGAAGGAAATAGACATGATCCACTACACTCTATCCTTAATCATCGAGTATTCGATGAGCAGCTAGAAAAACAGGAAATTGTATGTCGCTCACCTCAAAATCAGATCGTGCGCATTAAACTCATTGGTTTGCAAGACGAAGTGAATCCGGAAAAATCGTATCAAGACAGAAAGGATGAGATTGAGCAAAGGACCGAAAAATTCAAAGAAAAAACTTCGAAAACTATAAGGGAGCTGAGAGTCGAAAATTCCAAGTTGCGCCTTAAAAAATTCAATGAAATCATTCGAACGAATGCAAAAGATTCCGAACCACTATTCAGTGCATTTAATGACAACGAAGATCTTGTGCGATTTCTAATATTTGAGGGATTTCTTGACGACTCATTTTATCAATATACTTCTCTGTTTCATTCTGGTCGACTTTCGCCAAACGACAACAAGTTTCTAATCCAAATCCGTAGCTTTAAGAATCCGGGTCCGGATTTTCAAATTGATAATCCCAAGGAAGTCATTGCAGCGATGCGAACTGACGATTTCCGTCAGAATTTCATTCTCAACAAAACCCTGGTTGATTGCTTGTTTGCCGATCAAGGAGAGTATCAGAAACAAATCGGTAAACTAATAGATTTCATTTCTTCAAGTTTTTCCGAGTGCCGTAACTTCTTTCAAGTATATTACGGAACGGGAAAGAGAATTACTGAACTTCTTACAGCGCTGAATAAAAATTGGCCTGATTTCGTTTCGACCGCGATATCAAGCCCGGACAGCTTGATGCATGCCGCTCAGATGCTTGCACATCTTCCCGAAAGTCAGCTTGAGACACTGAAGGAAAAGAGCTCTGTATTCTCCGAGTTACTTTCGACAAGTCTGCTTGATGTTCTGGAATCAGGTGTCGACTTCGAGTATGAACGACTAAGTTTGGTTCAGTTTGAAGTAAAAGAACTTTCGAATATTGAACCCCATACTGCGATCACAAAGCTAATTGCTGCCGACGGGAAATACGTTATTTCTATCGATAATATTGAATTCATCTTCCAAGTTGTTCTTGGATTAAATGGAACAAATGAGCTACGAACTAAGAATTACTCAACAGTCTTGAAATCTGAAGATAAAGCTCTGACGACCAAAATTGAGCAAGAATTTAGCTACTACCTGAAAAACGTGCTCCTTGAGTCTATTACTAATAGCGAGGAGGAGGTTTCGACAATCCTGACAGTCATTAATCATGACGATATCGAGGATGAATATCTGGTGCAGTTTGTCGAAAAGCAATCCAAAAAATTGCCCACGCTCGAACAGGTCCCGGTGCGTCTCCACACCCCGCTATTTCGACTGCATAAATTCGAATCAACGTGGCAGAACTGTTTAGATTACTTAAATAGCGAAAATTTCGATGCTGGCACGCTTACTGACTTCCTAAAGTCGGACGACTCGCTGATCAAGCTTTCTAACGTAAAAGTTGGTAGCCAGGTTTCAGCTAGGCCATTGCGCGCCTACCTAATCAACAACAATGATTTTGAGGACGAAATTTATCGCGCATATATACGAATGCTTCCGAGATCGTTTAAGAATTTTCCTAGTGAAATTGACAAAGAAAAGCTTAGGATACTTATTGAAGAGAAAAAAATAATTCTTTCGACCGACAGTTTTACTTTCTTGAATGACTTGGAAGATCTCCAAGTCGAATTTATCGCGAAGAATATTGACGCCTACTTAAAACAAGAAAGCGAATATGAAATTGACGATGATTTTCGCGAAGCAATTCTATGTTCTGAAATTGGTGATGAACAAAAATTGAGAATTGTTTCTGGTATGGATTTGAGTTTGATCTCCAACTTACCCTCTAGAGCATCACATGTTGGGCGCGTACTGCATCGCACAAATGCAGATGTTAGTGATTTATCTGAAGATGTTGCTCATGCTTTAATTGTTCATTCGAAACCAGTCTCCACGCAAATAGCTCTCTTTAACAAATGCCACGGGATATTATCTGTGGCACAAATTTGGTCAATTATTCAACAATTGCCAAAGCCATACTCCAAAATTGAAAAGGGGTGGGGGCAGCCAATAATACCAAACACGCCCGAAAATCAGGAGCTTGTGCATTGGCTCGAAGCACGATCCATCATTTCTTCGTCGAAACTAACGTTTTTTGATGAGATACGTATCTACAATTTCAGAAAATAACACGAAGAAAAAAAGACATTTCTAAAACTTTGGAATTCCCATGAAAGAGTTTTTCAGATTGGGAAGGTTTGTACGAGATGAATACGGCCCGGTGGGATTCAGTTTGAAGGCGTGAAGTACCACGGCAAGACCTCAACAGTGTCTTGTTGTGCGTTGGTCACACGCTTCTTGCCCTTCTTCCAGCTTACGCCAAAACCATCGACGCGCTGCTTTGGGTCAACCATATTCCGCCGCTTACGCGGTCTCCCGAGAAAACAGTTGATCCATCGCTGGATTTTGGCCGCCCGTCCGGGAATTGAGCCCGCACTGGCGCGGGCACATTGTCTTTAGTGATTTTCCGGACGCTCGCCGCTTGGCAAGGGAACATGCGCGGGGTTCTTTTTTGCTTCGCGTTTGTTTCAACCCAAACGAAAGGCAAACAACAATGAGAAACAAAATCATAAACGGAGATTCAAATGAACGATTGAAAGAGCTGGAAAGTAAGAGCGTGGATTTGGTGATTACCGATCCGCCATATCTGGTGAACTACAAAGACCGGATAGGTCGAAGCATTGCAAACGACGACAATGCTGAGTTCGTATTGCCCGTGTTCCATGAACTGTTCCGGGTGTTGAAACAAAATTCCTTGGCTATCAGCTTTTCCGGTTGGACCGCTTTGCCTGAATTTTCCGATACCTGGAAAGGAGCTGGTTTCAAGATTGTAGGACACATTGTCTGGCCTAAGGCTTATGCGTCAGCAATGGGACACACTGCTTATCATCATGAATCAGCATATTTACTGGCAAAAGGATTCCCAAAGAAACCGCTGCTGCCAATCAGTGACGTCCAGTCCTGGCACTATTCTGGAAACAGATATCATCCAACAGAAAAGGCAGTTGAGATCATCGCGCCATTGGTGCGCTCATTTTCAAAACCTGGAGATTTGATCCTCGACCCGTTTTCCGGTTCTGGGTCAACCGCCGTTGCCGCCGCGTTGGCTGGAAGAGACTACCTCGGAATTGAACTTGAGGAGAGATATAGCAGGATTGCCGAACGTCGGCTTGCTGGCGTTGATCGGTACAAAACACGACAACGAATTGCCGCATGAGAAAACACTTGCTCGGGCCGTTACATATCCGACCCGAGTAACGAAAGTGCCCGCGCGAGAGTGCGTGGGTGGACACCAAACAGCGCCGCAACCTCACTGCGCGTCCAGCCACCGGATTGAAGCTTCTCACGAGCTTGGCGAACCTGTTTGTCGCTGAGTTTTCGCTTGCGGCCCAGTTTTACGCCGCGCTTGACCGCAGCTTCTAACCCTTCCTTGGTTCGCTTGGAAATCATGCGCCGTTCATATTGCGCCGCCGCTGCCATCACAGAATAGGCAAATTCGCCTGCTGGCTCCGCCGTGTTGACCCTTAAAGAGAAGACCTCAAATCGGATACCGGCGGTTCTCAAACGCTCTTCTTGAAGGATTGCATCTACTGTTGACCTGAACGCCCGGTCTAAATCCCAAACTACCAAAGTATCGCCGGGTTTGAGCATATCCATGACCGCGTCAAAAACAGGCCGCCTAGCCGCAACAGCCGAGAGTTTTTCGACATAAACCCGGTCACATAATGGTGTTAGTGAATCGAGCTGGCGATACGGGTTTTGTTCTTCAGTGCTGACTCTCAGATATCCGATCTTCATTTTTGTTTATTTTCAATAAGTTACGTGTTTTTTCGCGAGGCTAACACATTGACAGAATCGTTCCTTTCCGCGTGAAAACTCGGAGTTGCTGATTCAGCGCCTGCCGGATGATCAACTTATTGATATTTTACGATATTTGGGTGACTTACTGCAAATTTGAGTGAATTTTCTGTAGTATGACAAATACGAACGATTATGACCAATTTAACAGGGTTAAAATTAAGTAAATTTTTAGTATTGTTATCTATAATTACTATAATGATTATTTCTTATGCAGTTGAGGCGAGGGCGCAAACCGCAGGCGACGTTTTGGACAAGATGTCAGCTGAACAGAGTGCAAGTTACATCAATGGAGTTGTGGAAGGCCTAGCCTATGCACGGTGGCTAAAGGATAGACCAGATCAGACCGGGATGCGCTGCATTTATGACTGGAACTACGGAGAAGACTCCGAAGTCAACACCCAACGCCTCCTGACTTGGTTTGAACAGCAGCCAGACAAGCCAGTCGGTGCATTGGTCCATGTAATGATCAAGAAAGACTGTGGGGAGTAGATGAGATCAATCATAAACCAGTTTCGCGAATTGAGTGATCGGCAGCGTTCGAGTGAAATCGCCGAGGCCAACCGCCGGAAATGGTTTATCGATGCACGCCAGCGCCGTGAACAAAAGCAACAGCAAGCGGAAAGGGCCGAGGATGCATTAAGTGAATTGGCTGCTTCGGTCGTTGTTGCGAACTCAATTGAAATTGAGCGGTTCCGAAAAAAGCTCGATGTATATGAGGAAGCAACCGTTCACGCGCTTATGGAGAACGGTGAGGCGCTCGATCTTGTTCAGAAGCGGTTGGACGATCTTTTGTCCAGCGCATTTGTTCTCGACAACGGGCGCAAAGTGTTTCGGACCCAGGATGGCCAAACTGTGTATGACGAACACGGCCAAAAACTCGGGCAGGATGAATTTGATCCGGCAACCATTCCTGATGCCCATCCAACTTGGGAAGAGTATGAGCCCGTGTTTCTGGAGAAGCAGCGGCTTTTGGAAGAACGGCAGGAACTGATTGAGTTTCAGGAGAAGCTGGATCACGCGCGCGAAAGAACTGGCGACGAGGAACTAGCGCAACATGAGTTGCAAGAACTAGAGGTGGAGTTGGAACAAGCGTTGCCTGATATGGTTGCCATCAATTTCCTGGAAAAAGGTCTGGTTTCGCGTTTTGAGCCTGCGGCGACTGCCAAAGATCATAATGGCATAGCCGTTCAGCACGGTGTTAAGAATGAAGCCTCAATGCCTTCGCCTAACTTGGGATCATAGCGGTACTGTTACAGGCGTAGACCGGGCCGAGTTTTTTTGAAGACGCCTGTTTTTTGGGCGGTAACGAACCAGTTGGTATTCGATGTCGAAGCGGGAAGTAGACTTCGAATTTCAGCCGATATTCGGGCGCTCAAGCCTAATAGAGCGGTCGTTCAGCACACTAGCAGCGAAGGTCGGTTGTGAGCTCATACCTACGCAGGCTGCAGGCTGCGCCAATGTCAACTATGAAGATGGGTATGAACAGTTTTCAGCAGGTGCCCCATGCTTTGTCAAAGAACTGTGAAATTGTTCGCACACTTCGATTATTGAATTTAGTTTAGTCTTTCCGCCATAGGAGTCTACGAATAGCCTCGTTAATCGTGGGAAGTTTGGCAACCTCGCGAGCTTTGTTTTTCAGGTCATCGGATAGCTTCTTCTGGCCAATGGAACTTACATCCTCGCCAACGAGACGAAGCAAATTGAGAGTAAGATTAAGGTTCGACTTTCTATTAGTAAGCTCAGCAGCAGTTTCGTTTGTTGACGATGACAATATCTTAAAAAGCTCAGTCCAGAACTTAGGTGCCCAAGGGCCAGTTTCAATTTCCAAGAATTTGGAAATGATTTCGAAGTTACCTGCAACTTTCTGAGTTTTTAGGGCGGACAGTTGCCTTTGATGTTCAGCCAGGAGTGGTGTCAACTGTGTTGATACAAGATCCCTACAGTATCTGCGGACCTCAGTGATATCCTCACCTGCTGAAGCCATTTGTCTTGCTTCAAGCGATATTGACTGAATGTAGGTTCTAAAACCTTCGCGGAAATCTTCAGTTCTCAACCTTAGTTCCATAATATCATCCACTGCGATCCGGCTTATAACCGGTAGCACAACCTGGAATGCAGCCTCAGACAAAATAGCGTTTATGTTTTCAGACCGATATGGAAGGTCAAAGGCCATATTCGATGACAGGTCAGTCCTGGCGAGATGGTTTGATATGTCAAGGCTGATTGCAGTCCAACTACTTTCGCGATCGACGCTCTGATGAAAGAAATCATCGCAGACAAACTCCTGTTGCATCTCGCCATCGGTGGAAATCACAGCGACCGGTCCCGCCAAGATCGAAAACCATAGGTCGGGGTGAATAGATTTCAAACCAGCCATTGGTGACGCCTTGAGGTCAAATTCTTTTTCTGGTGGAACGCGCTGCACCAGACCAGACTTCAAATATGGCCGCAAATCATCCTCAAGGTGTTCGCGGAATTCCACATGCATGGGATCGTCATCTTCGTCTGGATGGGACCAATCAATAGAAGAGATTTTGTTGAACGATTTGAATTCAAATTCTCCATCAAGATATCTTACGTGCAAAGTTTCGTAAGTAGTGTCTGAAGGAAGAAGAATCCTGTCGTACGCTAGGAGAAGTGCATTTCTAGTTTCAGCGGAGTTAAGAAACGTTCCGGAGCCATAGAGTATTTCAGATGCTATCATTGCAAAGTGTGACCTCGAAGGGTTAGATTTTTTGATTGCTATGACCGTTTCAGCCTTGGGTCATTTAGCCACTGTTTAGGTGTTTCGTCACTCTGGCACTGGCTGATGCTAATCCGCCGAGCTATGTCCGGTGCCGAATAAAACTTTACACTTTCCTTGTGCCGGGTCATCGCAACGTAGGTCAGGTGATCATCCAAAGTTCTACTGGAAAGCACAAAGCTCCGATCCAGCGTGCAACCCTGTGACCGATGAATGCTAACGGCATATCCATGATCAAAAGATTGGAATTGCTGCGGCGAGAAGGAAATGTCGCTTCGATTGCCGCTTCCCTCCGCATCCAATTGGACGCTAAGCTGCTTGTCGCTGGCCTTTGTTATTGATCCCAGCATACCGTTGCGCACGCCCAAAGTCGCGTTGTTGCGGGTGAACAGGATTCTGTCTCCAACGCAAAACGCCCGTGGTCCGTGATCGGTTTCTAGCAAGAATTCGGTCGCCGCACCGTTGACTTGTCGAAGTGCAGATTTGATGGCTTGATTAAGCGCGTGCACATCCTTGCGCCGGTGCGCCAGGGCAAGTCGGGAAGAGTCTGGGCGGTTCTCTTCAAAATCTGAAACGTAGTCTTCCACCAGTTCAGCAATTGCATGATCGCGGTCCAATGCAGAATGCACGGCACAATGATCTTGATATGCCTGCATTGCGGTTTCGGTATCGCCGATCGCAAATGCTTTCGAGGCGGTACGCTGCCAACCATGCTTCTGCCTTCTGATTTCTGTCAGTCGGGATGCCCCTGTCGTTTCTGCGATCGTTTTAAAAGGCGTTCCGGCTTCAATCGGCTGGAGTTGCTGCGGGTCACCGACGAGAACGAGTTTGCAACCACGTGCCTTCAGACCTGAAGCAATACGTTCCAACTGACGTGTTCCAACCATTCCGGCCTCATCAACAACGAGAATGTCGCCATGCCCGACTGGTTCATACCCACTTTTCCAACTGGCTTCCAAAGAGGCGAGGGTGCGTGATGGTATTCCGGAGGCGTTATGAAGGCTATCAGCCGCTTTCCCCGCTAAGGAAGCACCGTGAACGCGATAGCCTTGTTTCTCCCAGGCTTTCCGGGCAACAGATAGCAACGTGCTTTTCCCCGAACCAGCGAGACCAACGACACAGGAAAGCTGGTTTGACTTCAAGACATGCTTGATGGCGGCCACTTGTTCGTTGCTGAGCGCTGCTCCAAAACGCTTTTGCAATTGTGTATTTTCTTCTTCAATGGCTTTGCTGATAAGCCTGGATCTAACCGCAAAACCGCCCGAAGCCGCTAACTCAGAAGTGACATTTAGCAAGCGTGCTTGGGTCGCTACGAAATCCTTTGTTGTGAAGGTATTTCGGATTCCACTAGAAACAGAGCAAAGCTTCGCTGATGAAAGGACATTGCTGCTCGCAATTCGCAGTTCCTGCGGATCGTCAATGACATCGGCCAAAGCACTTAGAATGTCCGATCTCGAAAATTGCGCTTTCCTGTCAGACAACACATCCAAGATGAGATCAGGCCGTTTGCGAATTTCCTCTTTTGTGAAAGGAGCATCATCTGGTGGTAGGACCAACGGCTGGAGAGGATCAGGTTGATAAAGCTGTCGCGAAGCGCTCGCAGTCTCGTCACCAAACTCTTGCTGCAATTCTACCAGAATATTTGTCTGAACAAAGCTTCTTGCGAAACTGCGCCGTTCAGTGAGATGCCTGTCGATCATTGACTGCAATTCCAGTCGATCACGGGACCTACAAAGCTGTGCCTCTATGGAAAGAGCTTCTTTTGCTTTTGTCAGCTGTCCGGTGAGACGAGCCCAAATGGCTGTAAAGCCGCTAGGCAGTCGTTTGTTTCTCGCCTTGGTCTCGACAAGGCGACGCTGTTCGTGACTTTCAACAAGCGCTTCTCGCTCACCGTGCTGACGTACGACGAGTTCAGCAAGCTGTTTTTCGAAAATCTCGTTCGTTGAGTGCCGATGACTGGTACTTGCGTCGGTAGGCGGGTAATGTCGGTTGAGGTCATCAAGAGCTTGGTGGACTGTTGGTAGATTGTCCGGATCGCCAAATCGTGCACGTAGCTCTTTTGCTTTAACGCCGCACCAGCGGGAGAGTGAATAAACCTCGCCATTATAATCCACTGCGACGTATCCGCGCCTGTCACCACGCGCGATGCAAAACCCTTGTTCTTTCAATGCTGCAGCGAACGCAGGGAGCGAGTCTGATTGTTCAAGACAGTTTTTGAAGAGATGTTTTAAATCTGATGGATCACGTTTAGCGCGCTTAGCTTGTCCTGCTTCCGAAAATGAATACGCAGACTCGTCACTCTGATCTTTGTTTTGAAATCCCTTAGGCAGCTCCCAACCGTTTTCTCTGAAAAGCTCTTGAGAAATATTGAACAGCTTTCGCTTGTAATGAGAATGGTTGATGGCCCGCATGTTCTGGACATCAATTCTGGACCAGACGCAATGCGCGTGTCGGCGGCCTTTCTTCTCATGAAAAACAATCGCACGCGGCTGACCAGTCAGGCCCAGCTTTTTTTCAATCTTTTCGATTGTCAGTTCAAATTCAGCGACGGAAACCTTTGCTGATATTGGTGGATTGAGGCTCAATGAAAAAAGATATTGCTGACACTTGGTGCCGAGCGAAACCGCTTCAGCTTCTTTGAAAGCGCCGATGAGGTCTGAGGCAAGAAAGCCGCGCAGTTCATGCACCGTCGCATGCTCGTTGTCATCAACGTTGAGCAAATGGAGCGCAAGATTGCGCCCCGAACCGCGTTGATTGCCCTTGAGGATCATTCCCGGTAGCCCAAGCCCCGCAAAAGCATCTTCCGTATGAACAGCACATGTTCATATGCTTCATTGATTTGGGACCGGGCATCGTCATCGATGGCAAAGCTTCCGACATTCGCGTGGTACGCAAGCTGGTTCAGATTGTTCGCGATCCGTGATTGGCCGAGAATTCCCAACAGTTGGGCGATGACATGCCGGTCTGCAATCGGCACACTGCTCTTTGTTTTTCTCTTAGGAAGGGGTTCCTCCAGCCCTTTTGCTCTCAGGTAAACGCTAAGCGCCCTTCCGCCAGCCAAGGTTTGCAATCGTTCATAGTCGTCGAGCGACAACCGAACAGTGACACGCGGGCAATCGCGCGTCGTCTTGTGGCGTGGACGGGGGGTGATTGGTGTCAATCTGCTTTGAACGGTTCCCCCGACGCTTGTCGCATGGAATGTCTCCTTCAACTCGCTCATAGTGACGGCCCTCGCGTCCGAGACCGACTGTTAGATTTCCTGTTGATCGGTTGCGTAAGGCCGTCGTTTTGCCTTTCAAGCACCAAGAGAGCTTGTTTGACTTCAGGGTCTGAGCGGAGGAGTTCCTCCCAAGTCCTTAATTCTTCGAAAGTTTTGGACAGGCCCTCGAGTTCTATGTTAGTCTTCGCAGGTGCACCACTTTTTCATTTGCCAAGCCTGAAGACATGGGTGCCGGAGACATGAGACGCCGTTTCGTGTCGAAGTTTGCGCACTAGTCGACATGCCGGGCAATCGTCGCTGGGTGATCAGCAGTCCGCAGATCCTTTTCGCAAGTCCGCAAGATAGACAAGTCCCGGTTTGTCGGAACGGGAGACGGTTGATTTCAGGATCTTCTTGTCCAGCCGGACACCGAAGACCAAGCATTGGTCGGCACCTAGTCGCGCATTTTCAGCTGGCGTAGTCCGAGTTTTCACCGTCGAGAATGGCCTTGAGTTCGCTGAGGTGCTGATCGGCCTGGCTGGGGTAGTCTTCCAGCTCCTGCGCCGTTTTTTCCGCAATCTCGTGGGACAGAACGCGCAATGGGCGGCCAGTCTGCAAGGCGCGGATATAGGTCTCCGCTGCCCGTTCGAAATAGTAAAGACGGTTGAACGTGTCCGCGACAGTGTCACCGATTACCAGCACTCCGTGATTGCCCATGATCATCGTCTTGACCTTGGGGTCGGAGAGCAGCGTGGCACAGCGGGCACCTTCCTCTTCAAAGGCAAGGCCACCAAAATCCTCATCGATGACATACCGACCGTAAAACATTGCCGTATTCTGATCGATGGGCGGCAGATTGCTGTCAGCGAGACAGGCGAGCACAGTTGCGTGGATCGAATGAACATGCATGACACACCTGGCATGCGGGCAAAGGCGGTGGAGGGATCCGTGCAATCCCCAGGCAGTCGGATCAGGGGCGTCTGGCCCTTCCATTGTCGTAGGATCGTTTGCATCCAGAAACAGAAGGTCAGATGCCTTGATGCGGCTGAAATGGCGCTGGTTCGGGTTCATGAGAAACTGTGTGCCGTCGTCATTCACTGCGAGGCTGAAATGGTTTGCGACCGCTTCGTGCATGTCGAGCCGTGCGGTCCAGCGAAACGTCGCAGCCATATCCACACGTTCCTGCCAATGGGTCAGATTTCTGTTTTCCGCTACCTGCAACATCGTGCTTCTCCCTCATGGCGTTCGGCGATTTTGGCAAGCTGAACCTGGACTGACGAACAATGGATTCAAGGATATGACAGAAGGAAAACCAATGTACAGGTTATGCGCGTGATGCAGCACTCAAATCTGCCACCGCTTACCTGGCTGCGTGCCTTTGAGGCGTCAGCACGTCACCTCTGTTTCGCGCGGGCGGCGGCCGGGCTCCATTTGACACAATTTGTGATCAGTCGACATGTTCGCAGTCTGGAAGCCAAACTCGGGCGTGATCTTTTTCTGCGAAAAACACTGGCATCTATCGGTGCGAAGACGGGAAAAGACATGACGGTGCAAGGCAACCTGGCATTTTCCGTCTTCTGGCTCGCACTGCGTCAGAGCCGCCGTTCTTTTCGATTGTGCCGGAACAACCGCGACATGGCGCGCGTGGAGCAAGTCGCGCGGCGAACCGTTCTTCCGGGACAAGGAACTCAATCTTTCCTCGACTTGTGTCATCGCCTCCTCCGCGGCGCCTGAGGGTGCTGGCCTAACGATGGTTCATGACAAGCTCGTGGGCGAGCTACCGGATACGGGAAGGCTGGTGTAACCGTTCGATCATTTGGCTTTGCTTGTCGAAGTCAATTTTCTGCTGCCTCCTTCCTCGCACGCACACACTTGCGTCCCAGGCATTCGTTAACCGGATCACAGGAGAGATTCGGAGGAATTGAGGATGTCATTGTCGACCGCTCGGATATTTTTTGCATCAAGTATTATATATTACAATTGGTTACCGGAAACACCGGAATTCAGGATGGCTGGTTTTACTTCCAAATTGAATCGAGTTTGCCGGCAAAAACTCAGATTATTGGTTACATTGTTTTTGGATAGAATGATCTGGTTGTTGATTTACATCTCTCCTGTTGATTCAATGGCAGAATCAGTAAGTTTCCCCAGTCTGTTACGGTTTCGCTGTCTGAAAGCATGGAGAGCGGTTTGGGCAAAACAGCCAAGATTGAATTTATTCGCCGCGTATTACCTTTGAGCCTCAGCGTCTTTGCGATTGTTTGCGGATTTTTCTTCATGTCGCTGCTGAACAGCCTGTTATGCCTCGTCGCGGCGGCGGGTATCTATGCGGCACTTCCCAAACCATCTGCTCCTTCCGGAGCGGTCAAACCGGTTTGCCGGCCGTCAATCATCGTCTTCGACGCGCTGGGTTTCACGCTTGGAATTTTGTTCTTCTCACTCGCGTTCATCGGAATGGGCAGCACAACAGGAGCGCTCGCACTCATCTCCCTGTGCCTGTTGGTTCCGGCGTGTGCGTGTTTTCCATTCTTTGCAGTGGCTGTCCGGCAAGAGACATCCTGGGTCCGTTTTTTCGGCAACGGATTTGAGTTTACCCAATTCGGATTGCGCGCCCGGGTTCCCTATGACGAGCTGAAAAAAGTCGAAGTCCGCCTTTGGGAGGCATCCGGCTGGGTTGCATGGTTCCAGTCGACCATGGGTTCGATCGGACACAAGAAAGCTGTTCTGCTGAATGGCGCTGAAAGCACAAAGACGCTGGTCTTCAAGCACCCTGCCAACGGAACCTTCACAATTTCGTCGGAACTGATACCTGATCTTCAAAGGATCCTGATCGGCATGGACCGGGCGGGCATCGAGCTGCCGGAAGGTATCAGTGAGTGGCAGCGCAAGAAAATCCGCCGGCGCAGGGAGCGCATGTATGGCGAACCGGAAAAGGAAGCGCCAAAGTCGGAACAGGTCGAAGTTGCGCGGATCGCCGCCCTGATCGAGCACGCAAGACGTCAGACGACCTGATCAGCCAGACACCCATGCCGGTTTTCTCTTGTCAAAGAATGCGTTTATCCCCTCACGCGCCTCCGGAGTTTCCCAGGTATCCGCGAGCCGGCCAATCGTGTCTTCGATAATCTCGTCAGTGATCGATGGACCGAGCGACCTTGCCAGTGCCTTTGAAGCTGCAACGGCAGCAGGTGCGGCTGCGAGATAGGGCCTGATTTCGCTTTCCACCGCGGTATCCAGTTCCTCGGCCGACACGACGTTGGCGGCAAGGTTCAGGTCCTTTGCCTCGTGCGCGCTGAAGATGCGGGCCGACATGAAAACACGCCTCGCCTTGCCTTCGCCCATGCGCGCGAGAACGTAGGGGCTGATGGTTGCCGGAATGAGCCCAAGTCGGACCTCCGTCAATCCGAATTTGGCGCCTTCAACGGCGATGACGGTGTCGCAGACACTCATCATGCCGATGCCCCCGCCAAAGGCCTGGCCCTGCACTCGTCCAATCAGCGGCTTTGGAAGTTCATTGAGAGCTTTCAGCATCATGGCGAGCCTGCGCGCTTCGGCAATCCTCTGCATCCGGTCGGCTTCAAACTGCTCGCGCATCCAGCCGAGATCGCCTCCGGCGCAAAAACTTGCCCCTGCACCGGTCAGGATCACGGCCCGCACATCGGGATCATTTCCGAGATTTTCTGCGGCCTCCGCCAGCTCGGTAATCATCCGGGCCGAGAGTGAATTGTGTTTTTCGGGCCGGTTCAACAACAGGGTGGCGACGCCGCGGTCGTCCGCAGAGATGGAAATTGTCTCGAAACTCATGCGTCGGTCCTCCTCAGGCCGCGGGCAAACTCCACAACTTCCGCCAGACGGTCGGACTTGATGCCGGTTTCAAATCCCATGCGTTCAACAAGTGCAACAACCGACTCGGTTGCCACGTTTCCCTTTGCTCCCGGTGCATACGGGCAACCGCCGAGGCCACCGACCGCCGCGTCGAAGATACGCAGTCCCTTTGCAAGACTAACCTCGATGTTTTCCAGCGCCCGCGCCTTGGTGTCATGGAAGTGTCCCGCAAGCCTGCTCGCCGGAACATGCTCCAGGACCGCATCCAGCATCTTGCCGATGGTTTCGGGCGTTCCTGCCCCGATCGTGTCGCCAAGCGAAATTTCATAACAGCCGAGTTCAAACAGCTGCCTTGCAACGTCGGCGACTTTCTCAGGAGGTGTCGGTCCGTCATAGGGACAGTCCGTTACGCAGGAGACATAACCACGTACCGGCATGTCATCGTGCTGCGCCTTTTCAAGAAGCGGCTTGAACCGTTCGATGCTTTCAGCGACAGAGCAGTTGATGTTTTTCCTGGAAAACCCCTCAGATGCCGACCCGAAAATCGCAACTTCGTCCGCGGACGCCTTGCGCGCCGCCGTGTAGCCCTTGACGTTCGGTGTCAGTACCGAATAGACGACGGCCGGATGGCGATAAATTCCATCCATGACGTCTTGTGCATCGGCCATCTGCGGCACCCATTTGGGGCTGACAAAACTCGTCACCTCGATTTTCCGGAAGCCGCAGTCTGAAAGCCTGTCAACAAGCTGGATTTTCAGTTCGGTCGGAACAAACTGCTTTTCGTTCTGCAGTCCATCGCGAGGCCCCATTTCGAAGATGGTTACGAATTCGGACATTTTTTGACTCATTTCGGAAAACCGGTTAGCGGCGAAAGATCTTGTACATTGTTGTCACGGACAGGCATTGCGCATGCCTGATCCCAGTATGCCAATGCGTTTGAGAATGTTGCCGGGCATGGAGAGACCTGGTCCCAAGAAATTACAGCGATGACGCGCGGGGGCATCGGGTCCATTGCGAACAATGGTCTCACGCCTCCTGCTGGGCGCGGGAGCGCAGTTCCCGCCGGATGACCTTGCCCGTGGTCGTCATTGGCAGCGCTTCAACGAAGGAGACTTCCCGCGGGTATTCGTGGGCAGCCAGCCGGGTCTTGACGAAGTCGGCAATTTCCGCTGCGAGCCGGTCGGTTTGTTCGATGCCGGGTTTCAGAACGATGTAGGCCTTGACGATTTCCGTTCGTTGCGGGTCCGGTTTGCCGACGACGCCCGCCATGGCAACAGCCGGATGACGGATGAGGCAGTCCTCGATTTCACCCGGTCCGATGCGATAGCCGGATGACGTGATGACGTCATCATCGCGTCCGACAAAGCGCAGCCAGCCCCTTGCGTCGCGGACACCTGTATCGCCGGTGAGCAGCCAGTCGCCTGCGAATTTCCTTTTCGTTGCGTCGGGGTTGTTCCAGTATTCGAGAAACATTACGGGATCCGGCCGTTTGACGGCAATGTTGCCGAGCGTTTCCGGAGGCAGTTCCCGGCCATTGTCGTCGACGATCGCGACATGATGACCAGGGACGGCACGACCCATGATGCCAGGGCGGGTTTCCATGATCCGACTGCAACTGGAGACGATCATGTTGCACTCGGTCTGCCCGTAGAATTCGTTGATCGTCAGACCGAAAGTCTTGCGGCCCCAGTCGATCAGTTCCGTCCCGAGTGTTTCGCCCCCCGATGCGACGGAGCGAAGCTCGAAAGTCCACCTTTCCCGTGGTTGCGGTATCTGCCGCATCAGCTTGAGCGCTGTTGGGGGCAGAAAGGCGTTCCGGACCTTCTGATCCTCCAGAAGCTGGAAAGCTGCTTCTGCGGTGAATTTCCGGAAGCGGCAGGCAACGACTGGAACCCCGAGGTAGAGTGCAGGCATGAGCACGTCGAGCAGACCGCCGATCCAGGCCCAGTCAGCGGGCGTCCAGATGCGATCCCCCGGCTGCCCAAGAAAATCGTGGCTCATTTCAACGCCGGGCAGATGGCCGAGCAGGACCCTGTGTCCGTGCAGTGCGCCCTTGGGCTGGCCGGTGGTGCCGGAAGTGTAGATGATGATTGCAGGATCGTCGGCGGCGGTATCGAAAGGCGTGAAAACATCCTCGTGTCCTGCCATGTGACTGGCAAGGTCATCCGCGCTGCCATCTTCGCCATCGACACAAAAGACAGTGGTCAATTCCGGTAGCCGGTCTCGAAGCCCTGCCAGCTTCGCAGCCCCGCCGGCATCTGTGATTACCGCCTTCGTACCTGAATCGCGCAACCTGTATTCCAGGGCTTCCTCGCCAAACAGCGTGAAGAGAGGTATGGTGACGGCACCCAGTTTCAGCGCGGCGATATGCGCAAATGCGGTTTCCGGACGTTGTGGCAGCAGGACACCAATTCGGTCTCCGGGCGCAACGTTGCGGCTGACGAGCAGATTGGCAAGCTGGTTCGACAGGCGCTTCAGGTCGGCGTAGGTGTAACGGGCGGTGTCGCCGCCCTCGTCAACATAGATCAGCGCTTCGCGGGTTGGTTCCCTGTCCGCCCAGACGTCACAGACCGCGGCTCCGATGTTGAACCGCTCCGGAATGTTCCACGCAAATCTCGCCGTCAGCGCGTCGTAGCTATCAGCGTCAGGCAGCATCGGTTTCCTCCACAAGTGCAAGAAGCGTCGTGCCGTCGGTTACCTGCTCGCCTTCCGTGGCGAATATTTCTGCGATCACGCCATCCCGCGGTGCCTTGAGCGTGTGTTCCATTTTCATGGCTTCAAGGATGACGAGCGGTTGATCTTTGGTCACGGTATCGCCGGGCGCTGCCGACAAGACCTTAACCAGACCTGGCATCGGCGCAATCAGCTGATCGCCGGCAACGGTTGCTTCTTCGTCAGCGCTCAGCGTATCGGGCAAACCGATCGCAAATGCGTGCCCGTTCAAGAAGACGGTAAGACCATCGGTACTTTCGACCACAACAGTACTGGCACGATGGCCTTCGCAGTCGTAGGTGAAAGTGCCGCCGTTGACATCAATGATCGTATAGGTGCGTACCCCACCCTCAAGATGTACCGCGAACCGCCGATTACCGAGAGCGCGAACTTCGGTGTCGCGGCGTTCACCACCGACCTCAAGGAGTGCGAACTGGCGCGATGCGCTCCAGATGCGCCACCCTGCCAGAGTTTCGAACGGATCGTTTCCGCAAGCAGGTCTTGTCAGGCCGAGGGCCGTGAGCGCGGCGAGCGCCACAGCGTCTTCCGGGACTTCAGGTTCTTCAATGAGATCTTCAAGGTCCCGGTCGATCAGACCGGTATCGACATCACCAGCCGCAAAATCCTCGTGCCGGCAAAGGGCGGACAGGAAACCGGCATTGGTCACGCAGCCGGCAACTTCCGTAGCTTCCAGAGCCGAAAGCAGTTTGCCGAGCGCTGCGTCCCGGGTCGGGCCGTTGACGATCACCTTGGCAATCATCGGGTCGTAATAAGGTGTAATTTCGTCGCCGGGGCGAACACCACTGTCCACTCGTGCAATCCTTTCAGGCAGGGACAAGTGCTCCAGAGTGCCGATTGCCGGAAGAAATCCTTTCGGTGCGTCTTCAGCGTAGAGCCTTGCCTCGAAAGCCCAGCCGGAGAAGGAAAGTTCTTGCTGCAGTTTCGGCAGGGGCTCGCCGGATGCGACACGTAGTTGCCATTCAACGAGATCTTCTCCGGTGATCAATTCCGTGACCGGATGCTCGACCTGAAGGCGTGTGTTCATTTCCATGAAATAGAACCGGTCAGGATTGAGTCCTTCGGAAACGTCAGCAATGAACTCTATGGTTCCAGCCCCCGAATAGTTGATGGCTCTTGCGGCCTTGACCGCCGCGTTGCCCATCGCGGCCCGCATTTCATCCGTCATGCCGGGGGCAGGGGCTTCCTCGATCACCTTCTGATGACGTCTCTGCAGGGAACAGTCCCGCTCAAACAGATGAACCGCGTTGCCATGTGTGTCGCCAAATACCTGGATCTCGATATGACGCGGCCTGGTGAGATATTTTTCAATCAGCACCTGACCATCTCCGAAACTGGCCTCGCCTTCGCGTTGTGCTCCGGACAGAGCCTCCAGGAAATCTGCAGGATCGTCGACACGCCTCATGCCCTTGCCGCCACCGCCGGCACGCGCCTTGATGAGAACCGGATAACCGATTTCGCTTGCCCGCGCCTTCAGATAAGCCGGATCCTGGTTGTCGCCGTGGTAGCCGGGTACCACCGGAACGCCAGCCTGTTCCATCAGGACCTTGGCCGCGTCCTTCAGGCCCATGGCTCGAATGGAAGCGGCGCTCGGGCCGATAAAGGTGATCCCGGCCTTGTCCAGCGCTTCGACGAAATGCGGGTTTTCGGACAGGAAACCGTAACCTGGATGGACTGCTTCGGCGCCACTTGTCCGGCAGGCCTCAATGATCCTGTCTACCTGCAGATAACTTTCAGATACGGGTGCCGGCCCGATGTGGAACGCTTCATCCGCCATGGCGACATGCTTGGCGTTTGCATCGGCATCGGAATAAACGGCGACGGTCCTGATTCCCAGGCTTCTTGCGGTTGCCATTACCCTGCAGGCGATCTCCCCGCGGTTGGCTATGAGGATTTTCTTGAACATCAGTCTTCTTTCCTCTTCAGCGCCTTCACGAGATGTGCATGGGCCTGTTCATCAAACGCCACCAGCATGACGCTTTCGATACCAGGCAGATCGCCGAGGGCACTTCGAATGGCTTTGATTGCGGTTCCCGCTGCCAGGTCGGCTGGATAACCGTAGATGCCGGTAGAGATCGCCGGGAAGGCAACGGTCTTGCAACTGTACTCCGCGGCAAGCCGAAGGCTGGTTTCATAGCAACTGGCAAGCAGGTCGGGTTCGCCTTCCTCACCGCCGCGCCAGACCGGCCCGACAGTGTGAATGACATGTCTTGCCGGCAATCTGTATCCGGATGTGATTTTCGCCTGACCGGTCTTGCAACCATGCAGAAGACGGCATTCCTGGACGAGTTCCTGTCCTGCGGCACGGTGGATCGCACCGTCCACACCGCCGCCGCCCAGCAGAGAGGAGTTTGCGGCGTTGACGATGGCGTCCGCCTCAATTTTCGTTATGTCTCCTACAAGACTCGTGATCCGGCTCATGGCTTGCCTTTCGCACTGCGCATCCTGAAGGTCTTCAATCAATCTGAAGCGTTCGCAGACCAGCCACATTGTGGGTTCAAAGCCGCCGTTGCGTTCGAAAAACGCCTGATGATCTGCGCGCCAGCCTTTCAGGTCTTCATTTTCACCCTCGGCCAAGGCGAAATCTTCTGTAACGTCGCAAAACCGTGTGGTCGATACATCAAGGGTTTCCAGAACAAGCGCCGGTGTTCCGTTCCAGTTGAGAGCGATGTCCCTGCGGCCGGTCACGGGCATGGCCTCCTCGCCGGATTCAAAGTCGCGAAGTGCACCGCAGGTTGCCGTCTTCTTTCCGGCCCGCACGAGTCCGATCAGATCGCTGCTCAGCTCCTCGCCATCGCCAAAACTGAATGTTTTGGCGCCGGGGTATTTTTGCTTAAGGTGCTCCAGATCCATCGACATTACATCCTGAAGAGACCAAACCGGGTGTCCTCGATCGGAGCGTTCAGCGAAGCCGAAAGAGAAAGGCCGAGAATATCGCGGGTCTTGCGCGGATCGACGATGCCGTCGTCCCACAGGCGGGCCGTGGCGTAGAGGGGGTGTCCCTGCTCTTCGAATTGTTCGATGATCGGCTGCCTGAAGGCCTGTTCGTCTTCCGTCGACCAGTTGCCTCCCTTGCGCTCGATGCCATCCCGTCGGACGGTTGCCAGAACACCGGCGGCCTGTTCTCCGCCCATGACCGAGATGCGCGAATTGGGCCAGGTCCACAAGAAACGGGGAGAATAGGCCCGGCCACACATGCCGTAATTGCCAGCGCCGAACGAACCACCGACGAGCATGGTGATTTTCGGTACGGAGGTGGTGGCGACCGCCGTGACCAGCTTGGCACCGTCCTTGGCGATACCGCCGCTTTCATATTTCTGCCCGACCATGAAGCCGGTGATGTTCTGCAGGAACACAAGCGGGACTTTCCGCTGCGAGCACAGCTCGACAAAATGTGCTCCCTTGACCGCGCTTTCGGAAAACAGAACGCCGTTGTTGGCGATGATGCCCACCGGCATGCCGTGAATATGGGCAAAGCCGCAAACGATCGTGGTGCCGTAGCGCGCCTTGAATTCGTCAAACCGCGAACCGTCGACCACCCGGGCAATCACTTCGCGAATGTCGTAGGGCGTTTTCAGGTCCGCCGGGACGACGCCGAAAATCTCCTCCGGGTCGTATAGCGGATCTTCCGGCGTCTGCAGCGTCAACGGCGTCGGCTTTGTCCGATTCAGGCTGGCGATGGCGCGCCGGGCAAGCGCAAGTGCGTGCGCATCGTCGCGGGCCAGGTGGTCGGCAACACCGGACAGGCGCGTGTGCACATCGCCGCCGCCGAGATCTTCCGCTGTGACTTCCTCGCCGGTCGCTGCCTTCACCAGGGGTGGGCCAGCCAGGAAAATGGTGCCCTGGTTCCTGACGATGATGGTCTCGTCGGACATCGCCGGAACATATGCACCGCCTGCCGTGCACGATCCCATGACAACGGCGATCTGGGCGATGCCTTTCGCCGACATGTTCGCCTGATTGTAGAAGATGCGGCCAAAGTGGTCCCGGTCCGGAAACACCTCGTCCTGATTGGGCAGATTGGCACCGCCCGAATCCACCAGATAGATGCAAGGCAGATTGTTTTCCGAGGCAATTTCCTGCGCGCGAAGGTGTTTTTTCACCGACATCGGATAGTAGGTGCCGCCTTTGACCGTGGCGTCGTTGGCGAGGATCATGACTTCCTGACCTTCCACGCGACCGATGCCGGCAATCATGCCGGCGGACGGGGCGGCCCCGTCATACATTTCGTGTGCTGCAAGCATGCCGACTTCGAGGAACGGAGAGCCCGGATCAAGCAGTCGGGACACGCGCTCTCGCGGCAGGATCTTTCCGCGGGAAACGTGACGCTGACGTGCGTTCTCGCCGCCGCCGTCGAGGGCTGTCCGGGCAGCCTCCTTTACAGACTCCATGGCTGCTTCGTGAGCAGTCCTGTTGGCTGTAAAGTCACTGCTTCTCGGCGACAGATTCGATTTCAGGATGCTCATGTCATCCGGTCTCCGTTTGGAAATTTCTGGTTTCGGATGCAACGGCCTTGCGCACCATGGTCAGGTAGAGGTCCTCGACGTCGTGTTCACCCAGGTGGCCGCCCTCCCGGTACCAGGTCGGGATGCCCGTCAGCATGGCGATGATGGCTCTGGTCGCGACTTTCGGATCGTCCACGCTGTATCTCCCGGCAGCGGATCCTTCGTGCAGGATCGATGTCAGGATGGCTTCGTAACGGCGGCGTTCCGCTTCGATGATCTCGAAGTTGTCCGGTTCAAGATTGCGCAGTTCCATATAGGAAATGAACACCTCATCAGCCCGCTCCAGATGGTAGCGGATATGGAAGCGTACAAAGCGTTCAAGAGGGTCCATCGCCTCCGGGAACCGTGCGGTGTCCCAGGCAGTCAGCAGATCTGCCATATGGGTCAGCATCAGATCCTTCAAAATGTCCTGCTTCGTCGGGAAATGATTGTAGAGGGCGCCTGGCCGAACCCCGACATCGGCAGCAATTTCACGCATGGAAACCGCAGCGTAACCGGCACCTGCAAATCGCTTCAGTGCCGCCATGCGCACACGTTTTGCGGTTTCCTGGCCCTTTGATCCGGGTGCAGATCTGGTGGCGATCGTATGCATCGCGTCCTCCCTTGCCCATTCTATAAATGAACGTTCATTCATTTTCAAGTTGTTTGCGGCGATGAAAATGTGATGAAAGGCCGTTGAACTCGTCGAATTGGCATGACTGTCAAAAAACTTACATGGTTAAGTTGTTCACACTCTGTGTGGGTTAGAGACAACGGTTTGAGATTGTTCAAAGGGATCGATTGATGACAGACGAAAGTGCAAAGAGCTGGGTTGAAGCAGAATGGGCGGATACTCTCGACGAAGAACTGGAAATGGAAATCGATGACTTTCTGGTTGCCAGGGATCTCCAGTTCATTTCCGAGAAAAAGCACAAGTCACCGATCGACCGGAACGCTTACTTTCACGAACTGCTCAGGCTTCAGGCGGAACTGGTCAAACTGCAGGATTGGGTTCAGCACACCGGCGAGAAGATCGTTGTTGTGTTTGAAGGCCGGGACGCCGCCGGCAAGGGCGGTGTGATCAAGCGGATCACCCAGCGCCTCAATCCGCGCGTTGCCCGCGTCGTCGCCTTGCCTGCGCCAACGGAGCGTGAGAAGAGCCAGTGGTATTTTCAACGTTATGTGCCGCACCTGCCCGCTGCCGGCGAAATGGTTCTGTTCGACAGGTCCTGGTACAACCGTTCCGGTGTTGAACGGGTGATGGGCTTTGCGTCCGAGGACGAGGTCGAGCAGTTCTTCAACGATGTGCCGGAATTTGAACGCATGATTGTCCGCTCCGGAGTACGGTTGATCAAATACTGGTTCTCGATCACGGATGAAGAGCAGCAGCTACGCTTCCTGATGCGCATTCACGATCCGCTGAAACAGTGGAAACTGTCGCCGATGGACCTGGAATCCCGTGTTCGCTGGGAAGATTACACCAAAGCCAAGGAAGAGACCTTCGAGCGTACCAATATCCCCGAGGCACCCTGGTTTATCGTCGAGGGTAATGACAAGAAACAGGCGCGACTGAATTGCATCAGTCATCTTCTGTCGCAGATGCCATACGAGGAAATACCACACGAGCAGATCAACCTGCCGGAGCGCCGTTTCAATCCGGACTACGAACGCAAGGTGCTGCCCGAGCATCTTTATGTTCCTCAGAAATTTTGACGAACTGTGATAGACTCAGGCCATCGTGTTGAAGATCCCGGTCTTGCAGGCCGGGATTTTTGATGCCAACTAACGATTGTGCCTCGGTAACGGGAGAAATAGACAATGGATGGCAGTAAAATCCGCTGGGGGATCGTTTCTACAGCAAAGATCGGCCGGGAAAAGGTCATACCGGGGATACAGGCTTCGAAGACCGGCGTTGTCGCGGCGATCGCCTCCCGCAATCGCGACAAGGCGGGTGAAATCGCCGGAGAACTCGGTATCGAAAAGGCCTACGGGTCCTATGAAGAGCTTTTTGCCGATCCTGACATCGACGCCATTTACAATCCGCTGCCCAATCACATGCATGTGCCGGTAACGGTCCAGGCAGTCGAGGCCGGCAAGCATGTGCTTTGCGAGAAGCCGATTGCCCTCAGTGCGGAAGATGCATCGACGCTGCTCTCGCTGCCGAAGGACAGGCTCATAGCGGAAGGCTTCATGGTTCGCGCACATCCGCAATGGATCCGGGCGCGTGAAATCATCCGCTCCGGTGAACTTGGCGACCTCCAGGCAATCCAGGGCTTCTTCAGCTTTTTCAACGACGACCCGGACAACATTCGAAATCGCGCGGACATGGGCGGTGGTGCCCTGATGGATATCGGCTGCTACACCATGCTTGCGGGCCGTTACTTCTTTGAAGCCGAACCGCAACGTGTGGTTTCGTTAATCGACCGCGATCCGGAATTCGGCACCGACAGGTTTACAAGCGCCATGATGGACTTCGGATCGGGACGTCAGCTCACATTCACGGTTTCGACGCAGCTGACACCATTCCAGCGGCTTCAGTTGGTCGGGACGAAGAAGCGCCTTGAAATCCCCATTCCATTCAATTCGCCTCAAGGTGACGCATCCGAATTGCGGCTTGATGACGGGTCGGAGCTTGGCGATGGTTCGGTTCAGCCGGAAGCGATTGCACCATGTGACCAGTATGCCGAACTGGCTGATGTTTTCGGCCGAGCCATCCGCGGGGAAACAACCCTCACCTACGGTGTCGAAGACGCGCTGCAGAACATGAAGATCCTTGATGCGATTTTTGCGTCTGCCGAGCGTGGTGGATGGGTTGACGTGACTTGAAACGCTTCTGCCTTGTTCGGCGTGTGGCGGGAATAGAAGGTCGGGGCGGCCTTCCGGTTACCTGGCTCTAGACCAGAAGGTTCATCCCGTTTGCAGTGTTCGCAAGCGCCTGATTTTCCGTCAAAAATGCTCTGATTGCAGGTTCGATCTGCCTGCTGTTCGGAGCAAATGCACCACAGGCGCGAACCGCATCGCGGATGCTGACCTTGTCCTCAACCCGTTTCCAGATCGACCGCGACGCATAGGGCATGATGTGGGGCTGCCAGGCAATTCCCATCGTGGTGCCACGAAGGTATTTCACTTCCTGACGGTATGAGGGTGTCAAAATCGTTTCGACGATACTGCCTTCGCGCATCATTTCATGTTCAACGATATAGATCCGGTTGCCGCGCCGGGTGACAAGACCCTCGTAGCGGGACTTTTGCGAATGACTGGCTTCGGTTGACTTGATCCGTTCAAGCGATCTGGTCGTGACAAAGCCGTCTATCTCGCGAAGCCAGACGAGGCTTTTCAAAATCATTCCGTCCCAGGTCGGTGTCCAGAAATGAGCGTGGTAGAAGCCCAGATAGGGGCGCAGGGTTGCTGCCTGATCCCTGAATGCCGCCGTCATGAGGTCGGCCGGACCTGAACTCTGTTTCGGCCTGCCGATCAGACAGCGGAGATTGAACTCCTCATGGCTTGAAAACAGATCGGCTTCGGTCAGATCGAAGTGCCTGGCGATGCGGCGCATGTTGTGGGCTGAAGGCAGACCGGTGCCATTCAGATATCTGTTGAACTGTTGTCTGTTGATGCCGATTTCACGACAGACACGGGCGATTGACCCGTGCTCGGCACATATGCTGCGCAAATTTCTGGAAAAATCAGCCGTCACTCGATTCAAATCCTTCGCAGTTAGAAGCTACTTTGATGCAATTAGCTAATAAAAGCATATCTTCGCGAAGTTTTCATTTTTGTTTTTTCGGTCGAGTCTCCCGGTCGAATAGGGAATTGACCGGGTGATCCGCGGGAGGATTGAGACATGAATTCACGAGACCAACATGCAAAGTGGCTGCTGAGTGAAATGGAAAGTGGCCGGATGACACGGCGTGAGTTTCTGGGACGCAGTGCGGCTGTCGGAGCGGCGCTGAGCCTGGGTACGAGCCTGTCAGGTGGAGCGCTTGCCGCTACCGCCAAGAAAGGCGGCCACATGCGGCTGGCCATGGGGCATGGAGCGACGTCCGATTCACTTGACCCGGCAACACTTACCAACGGCCTTCAATGGGTGATCGCATACGGAGTTGCCAACACGCTGACCGAACTTGATGCGCAGGGAAACCTCGTCGGTTCGCTGGCAACGGAATGGAGTCCTTCTCCTGATGCCACTGTCTGGACGTTCAAGCTGAGGAACGGGGTCGAATTTCACAACGGCAAGACCATGACCGCCGAAGACGTCGTGGCTTCCCTGAATTATCACAGAGGTGAGGATTCAAAGTCTGTCGGCAAACCGGTCATGGCTTCGGTGACGGATATCAGTGCGGACGGCGATACGGTTGTCGTCACGCTGTCCTCCGGCAGCGCGGATTTCCCTTATAATTTCAACGAGGCAACCTTCGGGATTTACCCTGCCAAGGACGGAAGCATCGACTGGAAAGCAGGCGGAACGGGCGGCTATGTCCTGACGTCCGAACAACCCGGCCGGACGTACAAATTCGAACGCAATCCCAACTACTGGAAGGACGGCGCGGCACATGCGGATTCGGTTGAAATTCATTCCATCACAGATCCGGTTGCCCGCCAGAACGCACTGATCACAGGCGAAGTGGACTGTATCGATCGTGTGGAGTTCAAGACCCTCGCGCTGATGGCCCGCAAGCCGGGTATCATTGTCGAAGAAGGCACCGGGCCCTTGCACTACACCTTCCCGATGCTGACCAAACGTGCACCATTCGACAACCTGGAACTGCGCAAGGCTCTCAAATACGCCATCAATCGGCAGGAAACGGTCGACAAGATCCTGTTTGGCCACGGCGTGGTCGGCAATGATCACCCGATTGGACCGTCCTACCGGTATCACGCAACGGATATCGAGCAGCTCAGCTACGATCCCGATCGTGCAAAACATCATATGGAGAAATCCGGTCTCGGAAACATCACCATCGACCTGAGTGCATCGGACGCCGCCTATAGCGGTGCCCTGGACGCAGCTGTGTTGTTCCAGTCCTCCGCGAAACCCGCAGGCATCAACATCAATGTTGTTCGCGAGCCGAATGACGGATACTGGTCTGACGTTTGGATGAAGAAACCCTGGAGCGCCAGCTACTGGGGCGGGTATTCGATCGAAGACACGATGCTGACAACCGGTTTCGCACCCGGTGCGGCCTGGAATGATACGCAATGGGATCATCCGCGTTTCAACGAACTGATGGTGCAGGCAAGAGCCGAACTGAACGAAGATCTGCGCGCGGAAATGTATCGCGACTTGCAGGTCATTCTTCGGGACGAGGGTGGAAACATCGTACCGATGTTCGCCAATGAAGTGCATGCCCGCACCGAAAAGATCGCCCATGGCGAGCTATCCTGGGTGCGCGGCTTCGACGGCCGGCGGATCCTGGATCGCTGGTGGATGACGTAACCGGCTGCTGTGCAGCACCGCCGTTCAAGAAAGTGAAAACGGCGGTGCTCGAAAGCAAATCTGATTTACGGAAACGTGCATGAGCAGTCCACAGGCGCTTTACTTCAACGGCACAGTCCTGACGATGGACGACGACCTGCCGATCGCTTCTGCTGTCGTCACCGACGGTGAGCGCATTCTGGCAGTTGGAGAGGAGGCGGCACTGCGAGCAGCACTGAAACCGGATGCGGAAGAAGTGGATCTCAAGGGGCGGACGATGATCCCGGCCTTCATCGATCCACACGGGCATTTCCCTGATCCCGGTTTTATTCAGCTCTTCAGGGTCGATCTTGCTCCGCCACCTCGGGGCGACTGTCTCGACATCCAGACAGCATTGAAAAGACTTGCAAAGCGGGCAGCGGCAACGCCGAAGGGCGAGTGGGTCATGGGCGTGCTCTTCGACAACACAGCCGTTGCCGAGAGAAGAATGCCAACCCGGGCGGAACTTGACGACGTCTCAATCGAACACCCTGTCTGGGTGATCCATGCGTCGGGGCATAATGGTGCTGCCAATTCCGTTGTCCTGAATATGCTCGGCGTCTGCAAGGAAACGCCTGATCCGGCCGGGGGCCGATTCGGACGTGATCTGCAAACCGGTGAACCCAACGGTCTGATCGAGGGCCTGTCGGCCATGGGCGTCATGAGCGATACCGATTTTCTGATCGATCGCGAACGCTTCTGGCCCGGCTTCAACGCCTGTCGGGACGAATATCTTTCCCAAGGCGTGACCCTTGCACAAAATGCCTGGTCAACGCGCAAGATGCTTGAGCATTTCAACAGTCTTGCCGAAGGTGAAGATCCGGGGATCGACATTCTTCTGCTTCCGATCGGGGAGCTAGAGCCGGATCTTTCCAGCGGCCCGGAGGCGCTGCAATGGCGCAACAACCGGTACTTTACGCTTGGCCCGCGCAAGCTGTTCACAGATGGAGCCTTTCAGCTGCAGACAGCTTATCTCAGCGAACCCTATTACAAGCCGTTCAATCCCGATTCTCCGTACGGCATGACCTATACGGAGCGCGAGGAGCTGTTCAACCAGGTGCGGAAACTGCACCGGATGGGGTTCCAGATCCATTGTCATTGCAACGGCGATGCGGGCACAGACAATCTTCTGGATGCGATTGAGGCCGCGCTGGAAGACTTTCCGCGTCAAGACCATCGCCATACCGTCATCCATGGACAGGTTCTTCGGGAAGACCAAATGGCACGCATGGCGCGGCTCGGAGTATCCGTCAGTTTTTTCACGGCCCACATTCACTATTGGGGGGACCGGCATCACGACACGTTCCTTGGGCCGGATCGTGCGGCGCGCATTTCTCCGGCCGCCTCGGCCGAGCGTCACGGTGTGCGTTTTACGATCCACAATGATGCTTCGGTGACGCCGACCCGACCTCTTCACTTGATACAGTGCGCTGTCAACAGACGCACCGCTTCGGGACGGACCCTGGGTGAAGAAGAAAGGATTTCAGTCAGATCGGCGCTCAAGGCACATACGATCGATGCCGCCTGGCAGGTCTTTCAGGAAGACGAACGGGGATCCATATCGGCCGGCAAGCTGGCCGACTTTGCAGTCTTGAGCGGAAATCCGCTTGAGCATTCGGATAACCTGGATGCCTGTTCAGTCGTTCAGACCATACGGCGGGGCCAATCCGTGTTTGAAGAGGCGAGCAGTTGACTGCCCGCCTTGTCTCGCCCGAAATTCATCCTCCAGATGGGCTATGACACCGGTCATCAAACCGAATAAGCTGTTGCAAGACGCCGTTTTGCAATCAGTGGATTTGAACCGAATTGTCTGACGAGATCCAGGACCTGACGCTCAAGATATACGATGCCGTTGCAGACCCGGGTCGTTGGGGCGCCGCGCTCGATCAGCTTGTAGACCGCGTGGGAGCGCAGGGAAGCATCATATTTGAATGGGAGGACAGCGAAGGTGACCGCCGACTGACCGCACCGATTCATTCGGGGTATTATTCCTCCGATGCGATCTCGGTCTATCTCTCGAAGTGCCAGGACATGGAAGCCCGGGATCAGGCGATCATTCGCCAACACACCCATGATGACGACGAGATTGCACTGCTTGACGATACGCTGCTTGCGTCTTCCGTCGACGAGCTCAAACAGCAGGAACACGTCCAGAAGCTGATGCGCCTTGGAATATTTCACCGCGCCGCCGGAGTGATGAACAAGGACAATCGCTGGCTTTCGCTCTTCTCGGTGCAGTTGAATGCCGCGAGAAATCCACTGGATGCAAAAGAGCGGCATTTTCTGTCGCAAGTCCTGCCGCATGTCGCCAAAGCGCTGGATCTCAGCATTCCCATTCGTCAACTTCAAAGCCGGTATCAGCGGGTTCTTTCGGCCATTGATGAACTTGCGATCGGTGTCTGCGTCCTAGACAGCCGTGCCATGATAGTTGCGCGCAACGAGGAGTTCAGGCGCCAGCAGGAAACCTATCGGCTGTTTCGCGTCGGCCAGGGCGGTCAATTGCGGATTGCGGACCGGTCGGGTCAGAGCCAGCTTGACCGTCTCATGTCGGACTGGCGCGAACATGGCAGGTTCGGGGGCCGTCCCCGCAAGGAAAGTATCCTCAGCCACACGGACACTCCTTTGTGCATCGAAATCACACCGCTGCAGAAGTCGGATGAGATCGGCAACGGTCTCTTTGGCGGATTTGTCCTGTGCAGTACGGACACGAGCCTGCCGGTCATGTGCGACAAGACCCGAATTCGGCAGGCCTTCGGACTGACGTCCGCCGAAGCTTCGCTGGTTGATGCGATCGGGGAAGGCCTGACCAATCCCGAGATTGCAGACCGTCGCAACCGGTCTGTCTCAACGGTCAATGCTCAGACAAAGTCCATCCTTGCGAAATCGAACTGCGCCAACCGCACGCAGTTCGTAAGAATGATGATGCGGTTCGGTGCCAGTTTTCTGACGCCGAGGTGACCCAGGCAATTGAAAGGCGCGAACTTAAGATCAAAAGGATTTGAAACATGACTTACATTTACTGGCTTCTGATGCTGGCCGTTATCGGCGGGCACTTGTTCTTTGCGTATGGGCAATGGTTCAAATGGCCGGATCTTTGCGAAAAGCTGACCGATCTGACAGGTGAAGAGGTTGAGAAAACGGCGTTCCTCGGCCGAAGCTTTTCGTCTTACAACGCGTCCGTAGGTGTCGGGCTTTGCCTGAGCTTCTGGCTACCGGTGCCTGCCCAAGCCTGGGTGCAGGGCGTGGTACTTGCGCTGATTGTCTTTACCGCGGCAATTGGTGCCCAGGGGACCAAAGGAAATTCAATTCTTGTAATGCGTCTGGTACCTGCCGCCCTGGCACTGGTGTTCCTGATACTGTCCGGGACGTAGTCCCCTGAAGCAATTCGGACCAAAATGAGATCCGTGCGTTTTGTGCGGATCCATGTTCCGCGCGCTCACCGGTTCAGTTCGAGCGCCCAGTTAGCGATTGCAGACGACGCTTCGGTCGCGGTCATACGGGTTGTATCAAGCTCCAGCAGATACCTGGCATCCGCTCCGTAAAGCGGCTTTGCCTCTATATGGTTTCGCAAGGCGTATTCCGGATCGCGAGGCTTGCGTTTCAGACCGCGCTCTTCATCCTGGATGCGGCGAATATTTTCGTCCAGATCGCATTTGACGTGAACGACGCAGAACGGCGCGCGTGTCTTGCCCAATTGTTCGATCCGCTGCCATTCGGCATCGCCCCAGTCGCCTTGACCGGCAAGCACGGTCGTCAGGACAACGGGTTGTCCGGACGGGAGTTTCCGGATCAGGTCATGGGCAATTTTTTCGATCTTCTCCACCGTGTCACGGAATTCCGGTGACTTGAACTCCGTCAGGGCGAAGGCGACGTTGTAGACTGAATGGATATCGAGCAGCTTGCCATTCAGCCTGGTGGCCAGTTCCCTGCCGATGGCCAGTTTGCCGACACCAGGGTAACCGTTCAGTAGGATGATCACGCGATTTTCCCAATTACTGCGTGTTTGGGCTGACGATCACTGACCTTGCTGAACAACCGAACCAGGGTCAACTGATATTCGGGTTCCGATTTCTCCTTCGGTATCAAATCAATGCTCAATGCGAGCAATCCATGCTGAGGTCGTTCGTGTATCTGTTTTTGTTTGCCTGATACTGCCGATTTTCTCGAATGCCGTGATATCTACTCAAGACGGCACCAAGTCAAAGACCGTTGAAACGACAGTATTTTCCGGGATGAGTGCCTGAATATGGGCAATTCATCGCCTCGGATTGGAAAAGAGAATCAACCTAAGAGATTGTTTTTGGTTGTGTTTTACCGTAACGTCCTGAAAATTAACCCGAATTAATTTGACTCTGTTTGAATTTAGGACTTTATTCAACCTAAGTATTTTTCTGGAGTAGTGAGTTATGCATATTTTCAAAAGCTCCATGGCAAGCATGTTTGCGCTTGCTTTTGCCATGTTTGGGTCGTCGATTTTCACTGCACAAGCGGCACCGATGAGCTGCACAACATCTGCTGGTGGTTCGGGCGCAACTTTGACGCTGTCAGACGCAACTGCCGCCGCTTGTTTCACTGGAAATGATACCAACCAGATTGATAACTCTTTCTTGTTGTTTGGAATGACCGGATGGGTGCTTTCAGACAAAAACGATGGCCCTGACGGAGACGGAACGATCGATTTCGTCACTGGGCCGACTAACGGCACGAAGAGCGGAGGCTGGTCGATCGACACGCTTGCGGGACTGACCAAGGTTGTCATCACGCTGAAGGCCGGGAACGGATTTGGTGCGTTCCTGCTCGATCTCACGACTCCCGATCCTCTGTCCGGAACCTGGGCCTCAACAAAAGGTCTGTCGCACGCGTCGATCTATTACAACGGAACACCAACGATTGTTCCACTGCCTGCAGGTGCCCTGCTGTTGATCACGGGTCTTGCCGGTTTGGGACTGGCGGCTCGACGCCGCAACAAAAGGCAACCCGTTTGATTTGCAGATGACGATTTGACGTCGCAAAACCGATGGCGCTTCAGGATTTGTGCAGCCTGGGCTGTAAATTAAAAAACCCCGCAAAAGCGGGGTTTTTGTTTGTCTCTACCGATGGAGCGGTTATTTGATGGGAGCCAGAACCATCACCATCTGGCGGCCTTCCAGTTTTGGAGAAGATTCCACCTTTGCAATCTCGGAGGTCTCTTCACGAACCTTGTTCAGAAGGTTCATGCCGAGGTCCTGGTGCGCCATTTCACGTCCGCGAAAACGGAGCGTGACCTTCACCTTGTCGCCGTCGTTGAAAAATCGCAGCATGTTCCTCATCTTCACTTCGTAGTCGTGCGTGTCGATGTTCGGACGCATCTTGATCTCCTTGATCTCGACGGTCTTCTGCTTCTTTCGGGTTTCTGCAGCTTTTTTCTGAGCCTGATACTTGTACCGGCCATAGTCCAGAATCTTGCAGACCGGGGGATTGGCGTTCGGCTGGATTTCAACAAGGTCCAGACCTGCATCCATCGCGATTTCCATCGCTTCTTCGGTCGATATGACGCCGCGGTTGGCGCCTTCATGATCAATCAACTGGACTTCGCGAACGCGAATTTCTTGGTTAGTGCGCGGGCCTTCCTTCGTAGGGGGCGGGGCGCGGAACGGACGGCGAATGGTCGCTAACTCCTCTATCGTTTAAACTTGGTGCCAGAACCTGGCTCTGCAAGGTACAAAAAAACCCTCGGAACTCATGCTCCAAGGTTTCCGTTGCATATGTCCTAGCACCACTCGGTAAATTCCTGCGAAACCGGCAAAAAGTCAACCGAAATCGCCGATTCTGCCTCTCACTGATTTTGTGTGTGCGTGTAGCCGGTATGTTGGCTGTCAGGTGCCAGGTTTTCTTGCCCAGCTGTTGCATTGTGAAGGATTACATCTCAAGTAAGGACTTAGCGGGCAATTTAAAGGAGGTGCTTGAATTGGACGGCGGAAAATTTCTGGTTCAACTCCTTAAAATTGTCCTTGGCTTTATCCTCGGCCTTGTTGCCTGCGGTCTCTTTCTGGCATGGGGTTTTTTCCAGGCCGCGCATCCCGATGAAAACCCGATTGCATTCGGGGCGATGGTCGGCACCGGCCTGGTCGGAGCAAGTGTCGTCGGGGCGGCAGCCTTCGTGCCGGCGGGCATTTTGATTGCGATTGCCGAACTCGCCCGTCTCAGGGGGATTGTTTTTCACCTGGTCGCAAGCGGCAGCATTGCGTTTCTGCTCTGGACCGTGGGGTTTGATGGGGAAACCGGTGATCTGAGGCCTGGAAGCGTGGTCGTCCTGGCAGCCGGGTTCCTGGCAGGTCTTGTCTATTGGACCATTGCCGGCCGCACATCCGGTTGCTGGCAGCCGGAAAGGCCCAAAGAGCCGATGTCCGGCAGTTGATGGCTACAAATCACCATCCTTCAGCGCTTCGCGTGCGGCGTCGTAGTGATCGTCGTGCATATGTCCGCGGATCATCGCGATCGCGGCCATCAGAATGGTTGCGTCGTCGCCAAAGCCGACGCCGATCAGGAAATCGGGAATCGTATCGATAGGCAGGACGAAGTAGGCGAGCGCGGCGAGCACAGACACGCGTACCTTGGCAGGTGTTGCCGGATCAAGGGCGCAATAGTATCCGGCGACTACATCTTCCATGAACGGGATCTGCCGAGCAGCCTTCCTGGCCGTTGCGAGCAGTTTCTGCCGAACCGTCTTTTTCTGTTCTTCTTCCGGACCAAGGTATTCGGCTTCGAAACCCAAGTCTTCAAATGAAAAAGAGGAGGTCATCGTTGTGGTCTCCCGTTTCCTGCCACCATATCATGTGGGGGATTAATACAAGAATTCAACGATGGCGCCCGTTTCTGGCGAACAGGCTGGTGCTATCACCACCGTTCTTGCGCAATGGAAGACAAGAGGCGGCACGACCGGTTGTTTCCTTGTCTGCCCTACTGGATCCCGCGGGTTTCAAGCAGGCGCCGGGCAATCACCTGTGCCTGAATTTCCGCAGCTCCCTCAAAGATATTGAGAATGCGCGCGTCGCACAGGACGCGGGAAACGGCATATTCCAGCGCAAAGCCATTCCCACCATGGATCTGCAGAGCGTTGTCGGCTGCGGCCCATGCAACGCGCGCGCCGAGCAACTTGGCCATACCGGCTTCCAGGTCGCAGCGTTTGCCGGAATCCTTTTGCCAGGACGAGAAGTAGGTCAGCTGCCGGGCTATCATAAGTTCGGCGGTCATCATCGCGAGCTTGTCGGACACACGCGGGAAGTGGACCAGTGCCTTGCCGAACTGGATGCGTTCTTCGGCATAGCGCAAACCGAGATCGAGCGCGGACTGGGCGACACCGAGCGCTCGGGCCGCCGTTTGAATGCGCGCGCCTTCGAATGTCTGCATGAGCTGCTTGAAGCCTTCGCCTTCAACCTGTCCCAGAAGATTTTCGGCATCTACCTCGAAATCGTCAAAGGCAATTTCGTATTCCTTCATGCCGCGATAACCGAGCACTTCGATTTCGCCACCGCTCATGCCGTCTGCCGGAAACGGGACTTCGTCCGTTCCCCGCGGTTTTTCGGCGATAAACATGGACAGACCCTTGTAACCGGCTTCGTCCGGGTTTGTGCGGGCGAGAAGCGTCATGATGTCCGCGCGCACGGGATGCGTGATCCAGGTCTTGTTGCCGGAGATCTTCCAGGTGTCGCCATCCTTGACCGCTCGTGTCCTGAGCGATGCGAGGTCGGATCCGGTGTTCGGTTCTGTAAAGACAGCCGTGGGCAGGACTTCCCCGGAAGCGATCTTCGGAAGCCAATGCTGTTTCTGTGCATCCGTTCCGCCGCAAAGGATCAACTCCGCCGCGATTTCGGACCGGGTTCCCAGGGAACCGACGCCGATATAGGCGCGTGACAATTCTTCGGATACCACGCACATGGCTTCCTTGCCGAGCCCAAGCCCGCCGAATTCTTCCGGAATAGTGAGGCCGAAGACGCCGAGTTCGGACATCTGGTTGACGACATCAAGGGGGATGTATTCGTTCTTGAGGTGCCATTCATGAGCATTGGGAACAACGGTGTCCTCCGCGAAACGGCGCATTTCGTTGCGGATCTGCTCCATCGTGTCATCGAGACCCGGATCACCGAAGGTCGAGTGACCGGCCTGATCCCGGATGAGCGACGTGATTTCACCGCGGATCGCAGGCCTGTTCCCGGCTTCGATCAGGACGTCGATTTCGCGGACACGATGGGCGCGCGCCTCATCCGCTGAAATGGCGAGATCCGACAGGCGGACGATTTCGCCCTGGTTCATCGGAATACCACCGAAGATCTGTGCCAGGTATTCGGCAAAGCCGAGCTGAACGATCCGTTCCTCCAGCGTGCCATACCTGCCCTCTTCGCTCAGTCGTCGTGCATAGGCGTCGAGCTGGCGAAGCGATTCGACATAGGTTGCGAACCAGGCAAGGCCATGAGTTGCGCGTTGTTCCTGTTCCATAAGCTTTGAGGACACGCGGCCGTCTTCCGACACAAGCGCCCGGACACGTTGCGCTGCAAGATCAAGCAGGTCGTCAAGCGCGCCGACAGCAGCTGCGGTTTGTTCAGTCAGGCTCTCTGGCGATTCTGCCGCCGTCAGGACTGCAGTGGACATGGGCGATCTCCGTTTTCATTTGTTGCGCCGTGGCGCTTTTTGTTGAAGCTATGTTGCGTCGCACACACTCATTTGTCGAGCCGGAATTTGTTCATCTTTCGCAGGGGGCAGTTTTCTGGCGGCAGCACTTGACTGCCGGGGATGCCAAAGGCCAGATCAGGATATGGGTGTACGAAAGACATTTCTGGAAACTTATTCGGTCCTCAAGGACGCGATCGGGCATTTTGCGCGCGATGACGGCTTTGCAATGGCCAGTCACGTGGCTCTTTCCGGCCTTTTGGCAATCTTCCCGCTTTTGATCTTCATCGCGTCCCTGGCCGCGTTTTTCGGCATGACGGGTGCAGCCGACACGGTATCGGACCTGGTATTTGATGCCTGGCCGGAAACGGTGGCGGCCCCGGTCGTGCGGGAGATACACAATGTGCTGACGGTCCGGCGTGGCGATTTGCTGACATTCGGTGCCATTGCCGCGTTCTGGTTCGCCTCCAACGGCGTGGAAGCATTGCGTACCGCACTCAATCGAGCCTACAGGCAGCAGGAGCGCCGGTCGTTCGTGGTTTTGCGCCTGCAATCCCTGGGGCTCGTTCTGCTGGGCGCTGCGATCCTGCTCGCCTACACGTTCCTGGTCGTACTTGCACCACTGGCGCTGGCCGGGCTTCTGGCCTATGCGCCGAAAATCGAGGGTTTTCTTCTATCCATCAATGTGGCGCGTTACTCTGTGGCAGGATCTCTGCTGATCATCGGACTGTTCGTGACGCACTGGCTGCTACCGGCCGGCAAACGGAGTTTCAGTGATCTGTGGCCGGGTGTCCTGGCAACCCTTGTCATGTGGATCATTGCCGGTGCTGCCTTCGGAACCTACCTGGCAAGTTTCGCAAATTACGTCTCCACCTATGGCGGTCTTGCCGGCATCATGACCGCGCTGATCTTTCTCTATATCTGCGCACTGGTGTTCATTCTGGGGGGTGAGCTCAATGCAGCCATCTCCCGACAGCGCAAGCTCAAGGTGCGCCTGAAGGAACGGGCTGCGGTGAGCGAGACGGCTCCGGCCAAGGCAATCACCTGATTGATCGGCGATCGCTTCAGGATTTTTGCGGTGATTTCCGGATCACCAGCACTGCGCCGATGATGAGCGCCATTCCTGCAATCTGGATCAGGGTCAGCGTTTCGTCGAACAGGAAATAGCTTTCAACCGCCGTTGCCACCGGGACGAGATAGAAAAGGCTGGCAACCTGTGAGACCGCGCCTTCGCGAATGAGGAGCATCAGCAGCAGGATTGCTCCGACGGACAGGACCAGCACGAGCCAGCCCATCGCAAAGATGAGTTCGCCCGACCAGGTGATCTGCCAGGTTTCGAACAGCGTGAGGGGCGTGGTGAACATCAGGGCACCGACATATTGCCAGATGGTTGCTGCCAAGAGATCCGTTTTGGCAGCAAAACGCTTCTGGTAGACCGTGCCCAGGCTTATGGCGGCAACGGAAACGAGGACTGCGGAAATCGTTATCACCGTTATTCCGGTTCCACTGATGTCGAATTTCGGCCCAAGGACAAGAACCAGACCACAGGCGCCAATCGCCATGCTGATCCAGTGCTTTCTGGATACGGTTTCGCTGAGCAGCATCACGGCAATCAAGGCCGTCAGAACCGGCTGAAGCCCGACGATGATGGACGACGCTCCAGCTGGCATGCCCTGCTTGATGGCCCAGAAAACACCGCCCAGATAAACGCCATGCACCAGCATTCCGGTCACGAGGCAATGCAGTATCGCCGTCGGCGACTTCGGCCAGGTCCTGGTCAACAGCAGAGCCAGCACAAAGAGAATCGGCAGGACGAGGGCAAAACGGACGGTGAGAAACACCAAGGGGTCGATATACGGCGCTCCGAGTTTCGAGCCGATGAAACCGGTCGACCACAGCAATACGAAGATGATCGGAGCGGCTTTGGTCAGGAAATTCAAGAGCAGCCTCAATAGGAAGGGAGCCGACGCGGATCGTGCACCGTTGAAACTTGGCAAATTACGCAGTCGTTAACCGTAATTTGGCATTTTTGGCCAACTTTTAGGAAACAGTCGGAGCCATAGGGGACATACGCCGGTGCCTTTCGTATCGCAATCACCTTTTTGGATCTTGTCGAAATTGTCGGTCAAGGTCAGGATACTCGCGCTAAGTCTTTTTACGATCGCTGGATTGCTGGCGGTCGGCGGTGTCTATTTCTGGAGCCAGAATGAACTGAACACAGCGTTTTCCCGGATGGGAGAGAGTTCGCGCCTGACTGAGGAAGTGGCCAGCCTTTCGCAAATGGCATCAGGACTGCAGGTTGTAGAAAAGCAGTATCTGGGATCACCGTCCTCGGAGAGCTATCAGTCGTTTCTTGCGACGCTTCAATCTGCGACAATCCTGCTCACGAAAATCCAGGAAAATCCGTCCGCCGGGACATATCAGACCGAGATCTCGGATGTCAGGGGCACTCTGGCGGGTGCCAACGAGGCATTCGAGACGCTGGATGCTCTCCAGCAGCGCATCGGATACGACAATAGGCAAGGTTATCTGGCCGTGCTCAACGAAAAGACCGGTGCCGTAAAAAACCGTCTGCAGGAAGAAATGAAATTCGGGGGTGGACCGGATTTCGAGAAGCTGGCCAGAGCAATCCTGGCGGTACAACTCGCGGAAAAAGAATACACCTTGAACAACACCACGGACGCTGTCGACGTGTTCGATGCACAGTTCGCCGCATTCGAGAAACTGCTGAAAAAAGTCTATATCTCCGACTCGATCAAAAAAGAGTTGGCGGACAACATGACCGCCTACAAGGCAACGTTTGACGAATACAAGGTTACATCCGCGGACAAGCTCGAAAGTGTCGCGCTGCTGGAAAGCCTGTTCGAACTTGTCCCGCCACGCATCGCCTCGCTGAACGAAGCCGCCGCCGGGATTCAGACGGAAGCCTCTGGTCAGCTCGATACCGCAAGAACAATCGCGCTCTTTGCAATCGGTGGCACCATTCTTCTGCTTCTCGTGCTGCTTCCCGCGCTGGCATTCGGTATCGGTCAGTCGATTTCAGGACCGCTCGGTCGTCTGCATGCGGCAATGGAAGCGCTTGCCGGTGGTCAGACCGAGCTTGATCTTCCCGAGTTGCCGGGCAATACCGAACTGGCATCAATGACCCGTACCGTCCGGGTGTTTCAGGAAAATGCGATCGAGCGTGTGGAACTTGCGGCTGCAAAGGACCAGGAAAACCACCTGCGAGAAGAGCGTGTTGCCCGTCTCGACAATCTCATTTCCGGTTTCGAAAGCACCGTCTCCGACGCGCTGGATAAACTTGATCGCGCGAACGGAGAATTGGGTCAGACGTCGCAATCCATGGAGCAGGCCGCCGACGACGTGGCCAACCAGTCTGACGAGGCAGCCGTCGCGGTTCGAAATGCCGCCGAAAACGTGACGTCTGCCGCACATTCTGCCGAAGAGCTCGCCGCCTCGATTTCCGAGATCGCCGACCAGGCAAACCAGTCGACCGAGGTCGCCCACAAGGCGGTCAAAAGCGCATCAACCACGGTGGAAACCATGCAGGAACTTTCAGGAGCTGCCGATCGTATCGGCGAAGTCATGGGCCTCATCCGGGACATTGCCAACCAGACGAACCTGCTTGCCCTCAATGCCACGATCGAGGCAGCCAGGGCCGGTGAAGCCGGGAAGGGGTTTGCGGTCGTGGCCGCCGAAGTCAAGCAGCTTGCGGATCAGACGTCCCGGGCGACGGAGGACATTGCTACGCAGATCGAAGCGATCCAGGGGTCGTCGAGCCAGGCGGTTGACGCGATCGAGGATGTCAGCAAGATCATTTCCGACATGGAAGGTCTTGCATCGGCTGTCGCAGCAGCCGTTCAGCAGCAAGACGAAGCCGTGCAGGCGATTTCGGAAAACGTTTCAAATGCATCAAACAGATCGGAAGAAGGCGTGTCCCGGATGGAAGCGGTCGGATCGGCCGCGGAACTGGCCCGGTCCAACGGAACCGAAGTCGAGCAACTGGCTGAATCACTCAACAATCAGGGCACCTTGATTCGACAGGAAGTTGCAGATTTCCTGACGGGTGTCCGCGAAGCCTGAACCTGCTAAATCAGTGCTGCGCCGCGACGAAACCGTCGCGGCGTTTCGCCTTCTGGCGGACCGCCAATCTTCGTGCTAGTGACGGAAGACTTAGCGTGAAGAAGGCGAAACGGAATGCAGGAAGAAATCGTCATCATTGGTGCCGGGCAAGCTGGCGCCCAGCTTGCCCATTCGCTCCGGCAGGGCGGATTTGAAGGCCCCTTGCGCCTGATTGGTGACGAGCCGCATCCGCCGTATCAAAGACCGCCTCTTTCGAAAAAATACCTTTCGGGAGATGTGGGCGCGGAAGGCCTCTGGCTGCGCCCTCCGGCATTTTTCGAAACCAACCAGATCGACCATATTCCGAATACAAAGGCCGTCTCCATCGATCGCGCTGCAAAAAGAGTGCATCTGGAAAACGGCGACACGCTTGCCTATGGCAAGCTTGTGCTTGCAACGGGCACGAACGCGCGCACATTGCCGCTTAAGGGTGCCGACAAGACCGGTGTTGTAACCCTGAGGTCGATTGCCGACGTCGACGCAATTCGCGATGGTTTGAGCTCAAGCAGCGGAATAGCGATCATCGGTGCCGGCTATATCGGTCTAGAGGTTGCCGCGGTCGCGAAGGCAATGGGCAAGTCTGTCAGCGTGATCGAGGCGCAGGACCGGCCGATGAAACGTGTCGTCAGCCAGGCGGTTTCGGACTACTTCACCCGATTGCATCGAGACAAGGGTATCGACCTGCGTCTAGAAACGGGCATAGAGTCGATCGAAGGTGATGAGACCGTCACCGGTGTGAAACTCAGCAATGGTGACGTCATAAGTGCCGAATTGGTTCTGATTGCCGTTGGCGCGGAACCCAACGATCATCTGGCGGCCGAAACCGGTCTTGAAGTCGACAACGGTGTTCTCGTGGATGGTTCAGGGCAGACCAGCGACCCGAATATCTACGCTGTCGGTGATTGCACCCGCTTCTATTCGAACCGCTATCAGCGATCCGTGCGCATGGAAAGTGTCCAGAACGCGATCGACCAGGCGAAAGCCGCTGCACAGTCATTGCTCGGTGAGGATATCGACTATGATCCGGTGCCGTGGTTCTGGTCCGATCAATACGACATCAAGCTGCAGATTGCAGGTCTTTCAGAAGGGTATGACGAGACGATCGTCGTCGGGTCACCGGCGGATCACAAGTTCTATGTGGCCTATCTGAACAAACGGAAACTCATCGCCGTCGACAGCATCAACTTCCCCCGCTCGCACATGCTCGCCCGCCGGGTGATCGGTGAAACCTGGCGTGAGGGTTTGCTGCCGGACGCATAGATCAGGTTCAGGCCCTGCGATGACGCCCCGGGCTGGCGCGCTTGCGTTCGAACATGGCGACTGGTTGCAAGTTTGAGGACGAGACCTACCGTGTGACCTTCTTCAGTTCACTCCGGCGTTCTGCAGGATGAGCCTGGTAACTTCCTTCGGGATTTCGAGGTGCGGCATGTGGCCGACACGTTCGAAAATATGCGTTGCGACGATGCCGGGGAGCTTGTGTGCCTGGCGGGTCGGCAGAACCCTGTCCTGGGTTCCCCAGATCACCTTGATGGGTATCTTGAGGGCAGCAAGTTCGTCCCGCGGCAAGGTCTTTTGCACCGTGCCGTCGATAATTTCTTCCACGATGGCTTCCAGTGTCGCCGTTGCACCGGGTCTGGCGCGGCTGTCTGCCGCGGTCTTTGCGAGAAACTTCGGGAGCCTGAATTCCCAACCGAAAAACTGCTCGAGCAGAACCTCCATGCCTTCGACGTCGCTCGTTGTCGCATAGCGGCGCAACAGGCGGTGATTGATTTCGGGACCGAAGCCACCTGGAGCCAAAAGCGTCAGGCTGGCCACCCGTTCCGGATCATTCAGGGCAACCAGAGCCGCGACCGCACCTCCCATGGAATGGCCGACCAGATGGACTTTGGCCAAAGCCAGGTGTTCGAGTGACTGCGCAACCGCTTTGGCAGCGATACCTGCATTGCCGATCCTGGGCCAGTCGAGGGCTTGGCCATGTCCAGGCAGATCGAATGCCAGGGACCGGACTTTTGACGACAGGGCAGTCTGCGTATTCTGCCAGGTTTGCCTGTCTCCACCAAAACCGTGGAGCAGGATGACCGGTGCGTTCTCGCCCGGGTCAACCGTGTTCTGATCATGAAATGGAAGATGGTTCGGGAAATCGGGACGAAGATCGGTCATGGTCTCGGTAAATTGGCAAGCCAGAAGTGAGGCGGCAGAAGCGTTGCGGGGTGACGTTGTTTGGATTGGCGGCAATTATTCAAGCGCGAACAAGGGTTGTGGGTCCGTAAAGCCGCTAAGGTCAAATGATCCGACAGGACGGACTCTCGACCTGCTGTGCCTGGCGATGTCCTCCGTTACAAGGACATCCGATCCCGCTGTTTTTGTAAGGCTTTCTATTCGGGCTGCCGCGTGTACGGTTTGACCGATTACCGAAAATGTCAGCCGGCTGGGAACACCAATGTTGCCGAACATGACCGAACCGACCGAAAGCGCGACACCCACCTTCATTGGCAGGACCCCTGAAGCATCATCATTGATGATCTTGAGCCGCCTGCGGGTCTCATCTGCCGCGCTGATTGCATTGGAGACGGCCGCCTCAAGGCTTTGCTCGTCGAGTGGAAAAACACCGAGCACTGCATCGCCAATAAAATCAAGGACTTCACCATTGTTGTCCAGCACCGAGCCGGCCGTTGCCTCGAAATAGGTATTCAGCCAGTTCAGGTAGGCATCCGGACCAAGGGCTTCTGCGATCGCCGTGGATTTTCTCATGTCGCAGAAATAGATCACCGCATCGACATTTTCACCGTCACCATGCCTGATCTGGCCATTCAGTACCTTGTTACCCGCGTTCTTGCCCAGATAGGTTATCGCGATCGTTTTGCTGATCTGGCTTTCGATAGTCGCACGGGCCGCCAGCGCCAGGCGTTTTTGAATGTATTCAATGGCCGACAGGGCGTCATCTGAAAAGCCGTTTTCGTCACAGGTCGCCCAGCTGACGATGATACCGCTGGTCGGATAATCATCGTTTGTTACAGGCAAGGCGAACTGGGTGGGTAGCACCAGATAGTCCGTATAACCGGCATTGCTCAGGCGGGTCAGCAGCGGAAATTCCTGAGGGGCGTTTGAACTGGTGAGGCGGCGCCTGAACCTGGGCTCCTGATTGACCAGAACCGCACGAACCGGACTGTTGAGCCAGTCATCGGTCTCCTCGTCAGAGTGGGAAATCAGTTCGTGCTGGAGTTCGCTGCCGCTTTCCCAGACGACGACTTCGGCTTCTATCAGGGGATGCAATGTCGACCATGCCATCATCGCGCGATCGATCGGGACTTCACATTTGCGAAGCCGTTCGCACATTTCCGCAAACATTTTTGCCATGTCGGGCGATCCAAGTGCCTGGCCAATGAGCCAGTCCTCGATGTCGTCGATTTTCGCCATGCTGATCATGCGGTCAAGTTAATGTCCTTTTGTCGAGGTTTCCAGACGGACAGTTCCATCAGGGCACTAGTTTGCAGGTTCTTCGGCGACTTTTCCCGGAGGAATGATCAGCCAGTTGACGGTGACGTCTGGGATATCGCCTCCTGCCCGGAAGGGGAAGGTTCTGCTGCCTTGCCGCGCGGCATCCGGGTAATAGGCAAGAAGTTCGTTAAGCGGTGCTTCCCGATCGCCGCGCCAGACAATCATGAGGCCTTTGTTCTGCACGTCCTTGATGTCGATCCAGGGACTTAGTCTGCGGTCGTGCAGATAAAACATCGATGGACGTCCAGGTGCATGCAGCGTGACATTTGCTGCCGACCACATGTCACCGGCAACATAGGCAATGTCCGTGCCCATTTCGGTCTTCCAGATGCTCGCAAGTTCGTTTGCGACGACCCCGGCCGGATAATGAATGCGAGTCTGCTTCTTTTTCCAGTAAGGCTCCAGCTGCCCCTGTCCGAAAATGACGATCAAAAAGATTGCCTGGATCGTCACCGCTCCGATCAGGGCACGCCCGGGGAAAGGCCACATGTCAGGAAGCGCGGCATATCGAACTGCAACGACGCCGGAAAGCACGAACATCGGCGTACCCCACATGTGTTCGAATTCATTTCCGGTGATTGCGGAGGCGATAACAACAACAGTCAGCGGGACGAAGGCGAACCAGAGCAGAAAACGGTCACCGGGTGCTGCCAGCAACACCTCCGACTTGCGGCGCTGCAAGCGATAGTTCTTGAGACCGCGCCAACCAAGCCCGGCAAGGATCACCAGAAACAGCCCGGCGTGATTGCCTACCTGTGCAAACAGGAAATTCAACGGATTGAGGACACGATCCAGAAAGGATTCCGCCGGCTTGCTGCGGCTGGCCGCGTATTGAAGCGTCAGGAAATCGGTTTCCAGCAGCCAAAGGATATGAGGAACGAGCAGAAGGGCGCAAACCAGCGCGCAAAGCCAGGGACCGGCAGTGAAAATGAGGCGCCGCGCATCTGAAAACACAAGCCCATAAAGCCCAATGGTGCCAATGAGCAGGACAACGAAATACTTCGTGTAGAGCCCGATGGCGGCAAGCGCACCCAGCAGTAGCCAGTCGGTGAGCCTGCTGTTCGCCTGGGCACGCAGGAAAAGCAGAATCATGCCGCTCCAGACGGGGATCTGCAGGATGTTCGGATTGAACTCCGGCATGGGCAGGGTGAAATAGAATGTCACGCTGGTGAGCACGATCGCCCAGAATGCCTGCCAGGTAGACAGTCCGAGATGAAGGCTGATTTTCCAGATAAAAAGATATCCCAAGGCAAGGGACATGGCGCTGAGCCAATAGCCGCCGAAATAGTGCCCTGCGGTCAGGCGGTAAGTGGCCTCAAGCAACCAGGCCTGCAATGGCGGGTGCTTTGTGTATCCCAATTGCAGCTCGCGGCCCCAGGCAAAGCCTTCAACAACATCAAGTGGCGGACCGGGAAATGCCAGTGTCGGTACAAGCGCATAAAGCAGGCAGAGGCATGACGCATAAACAAGAGCGGCGCGCAATGCGGTCATTCGGCGTTACCTCGTGCAGTCGCTTGTAAAAATGTCCAAGTCAGAATTTCGCCGAAGGATGAGCGAAAGCCCAGAGCCTTGCACCAACGAACGAAAATGCCGGAACAATCAAGATCGCGAGCCAGAGGCCGTAGAGTTCCGGCCACGAGGTGAAGGTCAACCACAGGGTCAGGATGGTAGAGTTGAGTGCGAAGCCGGCAATGGAGACAACCAGAAACCTCGTCATGCTTTTCAATGCGGTTCCGGTCTGGCGCAGGTGACTGAAACTCCAGAAATAATGTCCGCTGAAGGAAACTGCGAATGCTGTCAGGAAGCCGCACACATTCGAAGGAACAACCGATAGAATTCCAGCCTCGAAAAGGGTCGACGCGACAATGGCATGCGTCAGGGTGGCTATGACGCCAATAACGGCAAATTTCCCGACGGCAGCGCTTTCCGCCTTGAGCTTTTCAAGATTTACTTTGGCCAGCATCGGCATCCTTGCTCGCTTTGTCGCACTCTTGAGGCTCACCTTCGATGACGTCCTGCAGGATGTAAACCGGACGTTGTTTGGCCTCGTTGAAGAGACGCGCGATATATTCGCCGATCATTCCGATCGATAACAGCTGGACGCCGGAAAAAAACAAAAGGGCGACCATCAAGGATGCGTAACCTGGCAGATCCACGCCGAATATCGACGTGCGAATCGTCAGGACAATGGCGTAGGTAAACGCAGCAAAGGATATTGCCGCACCACCGTAAAACCACACCCGCAAGGGCAGTGTCGTAAAGCCGGTCAACCCGTCCAGCGCAAAGTTCCAGAGTTTCCAATAGTCGAATTTTCCACTTCCGGCCCTGCGTGGCGGGCGCTCATAAGGTATTGCCATCGCCGGAAATCCGACCCAGGCAAACAACCCCTTCATGAAGCGATTTCGTTCCGGCAACTCAAGCAGCGCGTTGACAACCGTTCGGTCGATCAGGCGAAAGTCACCCGCATTGGCCGGCATGTCGATGTTCGCAAGCTTGTTGAACAGCTTGTAGAACATGTTGGCCGTCGAACGCTTCATCAGCGAATCCGACGACCTGTCCACTCTAAGGCCATAGATGACGTCATAACCGGCGCGCCATCCGTCAAGCATCTGCAGAATGAGTTCCGGTGGATCCTGCAGATCGGCATCCATGATGACGGCGATGTCTCCAGACACCGCTTCGAGACCGGCCGACAACGCTGCCTCCTTGCCGAAGTTGCGCGAGAGGCCAAGCAGTTTTCCAGGAAGGCCTGTTTTGAGTTTTTCGGAAAGAATGTCGGCGGTCTTGTCCCGGCTTCCGTCGTCGATGAAAACATATTCGAAAGCCAGGCCGGTTTTTTCAAGGACCGGCAATGTCGCGTCCAGAAAATGCTCGATGACGTCCTCTTCATTGAAGACAGGAACAATCACACTGAGCATTGGCTCTGCAGGGCGAGCAGTTTCCCGGCGGGAGACGTAGATTTTCGAAGCAGCCGTCTTGTTCATGAAAGTTTCAGGCCTGAATTGCGGCAACGGGAGTTGCCGCAACCTGCCGCAATTTCGGCAAAAAGGCCAGCCCAAGCTTTGTTTGTTGCACAAGCCCCTGATCTGCGTTTGCGAGTTGAAATCCGTGCCGGCGCCTTCCTTTCATTCTGCTGCGCCTTGCCAGGAATTTCCCTTTGCGAATTTGCCCTTTCGACGGTGTCCCTGACTGCGCCGTTCAAGTTGAATTTTCCCGGATCCTCGCCTTCGGCTTCTGACACCGGCTGAAACGCAAAATCGCTGTACCCCGCACTTTTCGGGTCCATCTGGATCCGCATTTTCAAATATTGCCTGTCGATCGCGTGACGCAAAAAAGGGCTGCACCTATCAGGTACAGCCCCTATGGAGACTTCGGAACTATTAGCGGGCGTCAGACGAGCGCACCGTGGCAATGCTTGTATTTTTTGCCCGATCCGCAGGGGCAGGCTTCGTTCCGCCCAACCTTGCCCCAGGTAGAGGGATCTTCAGGATCGCGTTCGGTTACCGCGACCGGCCTCAACTGGGCGTCGGCAATTGCCATCTCGTCTTCGCCGGTGAGCGGGTCGATGTGATGGGCGTGCATTTCCGGTTCAGCCGGCATCTGTGGCGGCTGTTCCGTGACCAGTTCGACGCGCAGCAGCTGTGCGGTCGTCATCTGACGCAGCTGTGCCAGCATGGATTCGAACAAGGTGAAGGCTTCGGTCTTGTATTCCTGAAGCGGATCGCGCTGGGCGTATCCGCGGAATCCGACAACCGATCGCAGGTGGTCCAGATTGGCAAGGTGTTCGCGCCACAGGTTGTCGAGGGTCTGCAGCAGGATCGCCTTTTCAACCTGGCGCATGATGTCCGGCGTGTACTTGGCAACCTTCTGCGCCATGGCCTCGTCAGCGGTGCGGCGCAGGCGGTCCTTAACCTCTTCCTCGGCAATACCTTCTTCGGCTGCCCAGTCTTTTACCGGAAGGTCCTGGTTCAGGTATTTCTTGACTTCTTCCTGCAGGCCTTCGGTGTCCCACTGTTCCGGGTATGCCTTTTCGGGAATGTGGGCTGCGACAAGGCCGTCGATGACGTCGTGACGCATGTCGGTGACGGCATCCTGGATCGCTTCACTGTCCATAAGTTCAATACGCTGGTCGAACACCACCTTGCGCTGGTCATTCATCACGTCGTCGAACTTCAGGAGGTTCTTGCGGATGTCGAAGTTTCGGGCTTCGACCTTCTGCTGGGCCTTCTCAAGCGCCTTGTTGATCCACGGATGGATAATTGCCTCGCCTTCCTCCAGTCCGAGTTTCTGGAGCATGGAATCCATGCGCTCGGACCCGAAGATGCGCATCAGGTCGTCCTGAAGCGAGAGGAAGAACTTGGAATGACCCGGATCGCCCTGACGGCCCGACCGGCCGCGCAGCTGATTGTCGATACGGCGGCTTTCGTGCCGCTCCGTGCCGATTACGTAGAGGCCGCCCGCTGCCAGCGCCTTTTCCTTGAGGCGCTCGACTTCCGCACGGATTTCGGTTTCTTTGGATGTGCGATCATCGCCCTCGGGCATGTCGCCGAGTTCCATGGCAATCTGCATGTCGGCATTGCCACCGAGCTGAATGTCGGTGCCGCGGCCGGCCATGTTGGTTGCAATCGTAACGGCGCCGGGCAAGCCGGCCTGCGCAACGATGAAGGCTTCCTGTTCGTGGTAACGGGCATTCAGGACTGCAAATACCTTCGACTTGCCGTCGTCTTTTTTCTGTGCGGCCGCAAAAGCGGCCGGATCGCTCAGGTCGATCTGCTTGTAACCGTGCTTCTTCAGCATTTCAGCCAGAAGTTCTGATTTTTCGATCGATGTCGTTCCGACAAGGATCGGCTGGCCCCGAACCTTGCAGTCATCGATCAGCTTCACGATCGCATTGAATTTTTCCTGGAAAGTCCTGTAGACCTCGTCGTCATCGTCCACGCGCGTGACTGGCAGGTTGGTCGGGATCTCCACAACTTCGAGCTTGTAGATATCGGCAAATTCGTCGGCTTCCGTCGACGCCGTGCCAGTCATTCCGGCAAGTTTGTCATACATGCGGAAATAGTTCTGGAACGTGATCGACGCGAGTGTCTGGTTCTCCGGTTGAATGCGAACCTTCTCGCGTGCCTCCAGTGCCTGGTGCAGGCCTTCGGAGAAACGGCGACCCGGCATCATGCGGCCAGTAAACTCGTCGATGATGACCACTTCATCGTTGCGGACAATGTAATCCTTGTCGCGCTGGAACAGCTTGTGCGCCTTCAGAGCTTGCTGAAGGTGATGGACGATCGAGACGTTTTCAACATCATAAAGAGAGTCGCCCTTGAGGAGTTCCGCTTCTGCCAGCAAACTCTCGAGTTTCTCGTTGCCCGCTTCGGTGAAGGTTGCCGAGCGCTGCTTTTCATCCAGCTCGTAGTCTTCTTCCGTCAAGCTGGGAATGAAGGCATCCACCGTGTTGTAGAATTCTGACCTGTCTTCGAGCGGGCCGGAAATGATCAGTGGTGTCCGGGCTTCGTCGACCAGGATCGAGTCGACCTCATCGACGATGGCAAAGGAGTGATCCCGCTGCACCATTGACGCCCGGTCGTGCTTCATGTTGTCGCGCAGGTAGTCGAAACCGAATTCGTTGTTGGTTCCGTAGGTCACGTCGGCGTCATAGGCGGCGCGGCGTTCCTCGTCGGAGAGGCCGTGCGTGATGCAGCCGACGGTCAGGCCAAGGAACCTGTAGACCTGGCCCATCCATTCGCTGTCGCGCTGTGCGAGGTAGTCGTTCACCGTAACGACATGAACGCCGTTACCGGTGAGCGCGTTCAGATAAACCGGCGCCGTGGCAACGAGGGTTTTGCCCTCACCCGTGCGCATTTCCGAGATCTGACCGGAATTCAGCACCATACCGCCGATCAATTGCACGTCATAATGACGCTGCCCGAGCGCTCGCTGCGCGGCTTCGCGGACAGTCGCAAAGGCCGGAACCAGAATGTCTTCCATGCTCGCGCCGTTTTTCAACTGGTCGCGAAACGCATCGGTCCGTGCCCTCAGGGCCTCGTCCGACAATGCCTGGACTTCCGGTTCGAGGGCATTGATCTGATCGACCGTTGCCCGAAATGTCTTGATCTTCCGGTCGTTTGCCGAACCGAAAAGCTTACGTGCTAAAGCGCCAAGGCCAGCCATGTGGCGGTCCTTCCCTACCAGGCGGCACCAACTGGCAATTTGGCGCCCACCCATGAAATCGTCTCAATTGCTGTCCACGTTGCCGCCAAGCGCAACGCGCTGGCCGGTGAACGCGGCCGAAAAGATGCTATCCCAGCCTGAAAGCAGGGACGCCCGACAGATAAGAGGGGGCTCTATGCTTGTCAACGCCGCTGGAATAGGCAAAGTACCCGCGCCCTCCGGATTGAGGGGACGAAAGTTACTATTCCTATACGTAAAGGACTTCTCATGTTCCGAATTTCGATGCGCAGGCCGGTTCAGGCTGTTGCCGTTTCCCTTCTGGCCATGACGCTCGGATCCGCCTCACTCAGTGCCGCCGAGCCTGGAGATGTGGTTGCAAGAGTGGGGGATGCGGAAATAACGGAAGCCGATATTGCATTTGCCGCACAAGACCTTGGCCAGCAATTGCAACGTTTCCCGCCGAACCAGTGGAGGGCAATCCTTCTCGACGTCGTCGTCGACATGGAGCTTCTCGCGCAGGCTGCGCGGCAGGATGGCCTTGATCAGGATCCCGACTTCAAGAATCAGCTGGAGTTCCTGGAACTGCAGGCCCTGCGCAATGCCTATATCTCCCAGAAGATCGACAGCCTCATCACCGACGAGGCTCTCAAGGCTGCCTATGAGGCAGAATTCAAGGATTTCGAGGGGCCTGAAGAGGTCAATGCGCGTCACATTCTGGTGAGCGACAAGGCGGAAGCCGAAGCGCTGATCAAGGAACTTGACGGTGGCGCCGATTTTGTTGAACTCGCCAAGGAAAAATCAACCGGGCCATCAGGTCCCAACGGAGGCGACCTCGGCTATTTCGGCAAAGGGCAAATGGTCAAGCCGTTCGAGGACGTGGTCTTTACCCTGGAACCCGGCGAATACACAAAAGAGCCGGTCGAAACGCAATTCGGGTGGCATGTTATCAAGCTTGAAAACAAGCGCCGCCAGGAAAAACCGGCGTTCGAAACTGTTGCAGGTGACTTGCGTCAGCGTCTTATCCGCGAACAGTACGAAGCCAAGATGGCTGAACTCAAGGATGCCATTGCGGTTGAAGTTCTCGATGATTCATTGGAACTTCCAAGCAAGCAGGGTGAGAAAGCCGAATAGTGCTTCCGATGGAGTGCCTTGGACCCGGCGGATGTTTCCGCCGGGTTTTTTGATGGCAGAGCTTCTGTATTGCATGTCCGAAAAAACTTGCGCTTGCCAATGGTGCTCTCTAATCACAGCGGAAAAGTACAATTCATCAGGACAGCTGTCATGTCGACGACCGTTTCGCCACTTGCGCCAAAATCCTATCCCGACATGCCTGAGATTCAGGGCGTGCAATTCGCAACAGCCGCAGCCGGTCTCAAATATGCGGACCGAACCGATGTTTTGCTCGCAACCCTTGCTGCAGGAACGACCGTTGCGGGTGTGTTCACAAAGTCCAGATGCACTTCAGCGCCTGTAGACTGGTGCAGGGATCGGCTCGATGGCGGAAACGCATGCGCCCTTCTTGTGAATTCCGGGAATGCGAATGCCTTTACCGGAAAGAAAGGCAAGGCGGCTGTGGAGCTTTCGGCCGATATTGTATCCCGGGCTTTGGACTGTCCGACAGACGGGATATTTCTTGCGTCGACCGGCGTGATAGGAGAGCCGCTTCCGGCAGAAAAATTCGCGCATGTGGTGGATGACCTGACGTTTGGGCAAGATGGCCAGGCCTGGCTTGACGCAGCCAAGGCCATCATGACGACCGATACCTACCCCAAACTGGCCACTAGCAGTATCGACCTGGATGGCGAAACCGTCACCATCAACGGGATTGCCAAGGGGGCAGGAATGATTGCTCCCGACATGGCGACCATGCTGTCCTTCATCTTTACCGATGCGGCAATTTCGAACAACGTACTGCAGGACATTCTGAGTGTTGAAACCGGCAGCAGTTTCAATGCGATAACGGTCGACAGCGACACCTCCACATCGGATACGGTTCTGTTGTTCGCAACTGGCAGCGCGCGCGGGCGTGGCGTTGAGCCGGTCTCGTCGCTGGATGATCCCAGGACCGAAGTGCTGCGTGCAGCGCTTCGCGACGTCATGCAGGACCTTGCTCACCAGATCGTGCGTGATGGTGAAGGCGCGCGGAAGTTCGTTGAAATCAGCGTCGAACGCGCCGAAAGCGATGAATCAGCCAGAAAGATAGCCCTCTCAATCGCCAATTCGCCGCTCGTCAAAACCGCCGTCGCAGGTGAAGACGCTAACTGGGGACGAATTGTCATGGCTGTCGGCAAGGCCGGAGAACCGGCTGACCGGGACCGGCTTGCCATCTGGTTCGGCGACGTGCGGGTTGCCGTGGAGGGTGAGCGGGATCCGGATTACAGCGAAGATGCCGCGTCAGCCGTCATGAAAGAAGAAAACATCATCATTCGCGTGGACCTTGGACTTGGAGATGGCCATTCGACTGTCTGGACGTGTGACCTGACAAAGGAATACGTCGCGATCAATGGCGATTACCGCAGCTGATTGAAAATAGGTATTTGTTACAGCGCAATGGCGAAGATGATTAACAAGCCCTTTTCCGCCGGTTCGAAACTGGAACGAATTTAATGACAAAAATAGTGCTTGTTGCAGCCTGCGCGCTTGTCGACGTGGATGGGCGGATATTGCTGGCGCAGCGTCCTGAAGGCAAATCCATGGCCGGATTGTGGGAATTTCCCGGTGGCAAGGTCGAAGCGGGTGAGCGGCCTGAAGAAACGCTGATTCGGGAACTTGGTGAAGAACTCGGTATCGAGGTTAACGAAGCGTGTTTGGCACCTCTGACATTCGCAAGTCACACTTATGAAGATTTTCATTTGCTCATGCCACTTTACATTAGCCGCAGATGGGATGGAGTTCCTCAGGGTAAGGAAAACCAGTCTCTGAAGTGGGTACGCGCAGTCAGATTGAGAGACTATCCGATGCCGGCGGCAGACGAACCTCTCATTCCGCACCTGATCGACGCGGTTTAAGGCAGCAAGGCAAAGTCCCAGTCGGGCGGGAGTGATTGAATTGGAAAATTATTTGATGAGAAAGAATTCAGTCAAAAAACTGGCGACCCGGTTCTTGGCTGACGAGAGCGGGGCTACCTCGATCGAATATGGAATGATTGTCGCGCTTCTGGGGACGATTTTCATTCTCGGTCTGGGGCCGATCGGAACAACGATGCGCGATGATGTTTTCGGCACCATTGCAACGACGCTGAACAATTCGACAAAAACGACGCCGTAGTCGGTGCCCGGTATTATCAATCAGTATTTTCAACTCGTGTTTTTTCGAGCTTCAAATCTTTTGCTCCCGCACTCCTAATGCAGAGGCCAGTCTCGTTTTAGCCGATCCAGGACGCAGCGGTTTTTGCTGACTGTCGTGTGGGGCCCATGCGGACAGGGTTACCAGTGAAAATGTTGCACGAATCCTGCCGTCGTTGTCGGCATGGTTTTGCGCATATAATTCAGCTGCGCGGTAAACAGTCTTGCGGGACAAGGGGACCCTGGCGCTTTCTTTCAATACGGAAGTGGCTCCCATGCTGCGCAAGTCACGCAACAGCCCAAACATGTTGTCGTATCGCACAGTGACGTTGTCGTTGTCAGTCACCGGCAATGCAAAGCCTGCTCTCTGCAGCAGACTGCCCAGATCGCGAGTGTCCGCAAAAGGAAGGACACGGGCGGCTGCTCCACCCGTGACTTCGAGTTCAGCTCTTGTCAGGCTGTCGCGCAGTTCCGTCAAAGTTCCTGCTCCCGGCAGAACCGCCAGGAACAGTCCGTCCGGAACGAGCGCGCGGCGGATTTGAACCAGACTCCCCGGAAGGTCGTTGACGGTATGAAGGTTCAGTGCCGAGACGATGAGGTCGATTGACTGATCCTTCAGGGGAAGCAGGGCGTCGTCCAAAATAAAGTCCGGCGCCGGCAACCGCGGGTCGGCGACAAAAAGATCGGCCCTGAGAGTTCTTTCCGCCTTGCCGGTATTGCCGATTGCCCGGGACACGAGGCCTGTGTGGCCGCCGAGGTCGAGCGCCGTGGAGAATGACCGGTTTACAATGTGGAGCCTGTCTTCCAGGTCATTCGCGACCTCGGCCAGCAGAAAGTCCGCTTCCGCGCTGCCCACCCGCAATGCCCGGTGGCGCCTGGTTGCGTAGAGGTTGCGGTCAAACAGGTCATGCTGCGTGGTCACGTGAATTCCTGACGGTAATCATGCGTTGGGCGCTCACATAAGATATCCGCCAAGGCAGGTCAAAGCCATTTCAATTGCGATTCGGGGTTTAAATCACTGCGCAACACTTATAGGTTGCTGTTTGCGCAGTTTTGCATTCAGAGATTAAGCACTTGATTCCGATACGCGAAAAATTGACAAGCTTTTCTCATGGTGTTCAAAGGGTTACATTGAATGCCCTGCTGCCGCTTCGCTGTTTGTGTTGTGATACCAGGGTCGGATCTGAAGACGGATTGTGCCCTGTTTGCTGGCACGGCATGCCGTTTATCGAGAAACCGGTCTGCTATCGGTTGGGCACTCCCTTTTCCTTCGATCTGGGCGAGCAGGCCTGGAGCCCGCGTGCCATTGCGTCGCCGCCTGACTTCGAACGCCTGAGATCAGTTGCCTTTTATGAAGGGTCTGCTCAAAATCTCATACTGGCATTCAAGTTCGCAGGCCGGCGGGAACTCGCCAGGCCGATGGGAAGATGGATGAACGGCGCGGGACGAGAATTTCTGAGAACCGACAGCGTTATTGTACCAGTCCCCCTGCATTGGAGCCGACTGCTGTCCCGGCGGTTCAACCAGTCTGCCGCACTGGCGCAAGTCATTGCGAAAGAGTGTGGTGGGGACTACGAACCTGATCTGCTACGGCGTTCGAAGCGGACACGAAGGCAAGTCGGGTTGTCGGCCAAAGAGCGTCACAAGAACGTTCGGTCTGCCTTCACATTCGACAAGAACCGCGCCGGTCAGTTCAACGGCCGTCACGTTGTTTTGATTGACGATGTGATCACGACGGGATCGACGATTGCCGCATGTACAAAAACCTTGCTGGCAGCAGGCGCATCATCTGTCGACGTGCTCACATTTGCGTTGGCAGACCCTTCCCGAAACAATGGGGACGGGATGGTGGTGCCATGAGCGGCTCTTTTCCGCCTTGTGTTTCGTTCAGCTGAACGCATATAACGCCCGACTTTGAAAGTTGCCGCTGTAACAGACGGCGAAAAGGTCGGGTGAAAGGAACGAAAACATGGCCACGGTGGAAATCTACACAAGGCAGTTATGCGGCTTTTGCACTGCCGCGAAACGCCTTCTCGACAAGAAGGGCGTTGCCTACAAGGAATACGATGCGACCTTTGACGGCGGGCTGCGCAAGCAAATGGTTCAAAAGGCCAATGGGCATTCAACCTTCCCGCAGATTTTTGTCGGACAGACACATGTCGGCGGTTGCGACGATCTGCACGATCTGGAACGCGCGGGTAAACTGGACGCCTTGCTGGCATCCTGATTAAGTAGGCGCCAAACACCTTAATTGTGCCGGAGCACAAGGCGATCGAATGGCCACCTTCACTGCAGCATGCATTCAGCTTCGTAGCTCAAAGAGCCTGACGGACAACACCGATCAGGCGGAGCAACTGATCCGGGCGGCGGCCAGAGAAGGCGCTACCTACGTACAGACTCCCGAGATGTCCAACCTGCTGGTGAAGCGGCGTGAAGAGCTGCTGGAGCGGATCTCCGTTCCCGAGCAGGATTTTTTCCTGCAGACCGCTTGCCGGTTGGCGCTTGAACTCGGTCTGTTCGTGCATGTCGGATCTCTTGCGGTTCTGACCGAATCCGGCAAGGCTGCCAATCGCGGCTTTCTGATTGCCCCGGACGGCGGCATCCTTGCGACCTACGACAAGATCCATATGTTCGACGTGGATCTGGACAACGGCGAGAGTTGGCGTGAATCGTCGACTTACGAAGCCGGAAATCAGGCAATTGTTGCAGACCTGCCCTTTGCCAGGCTTGGGCTGGCGATATGCTATGATATCCGCTTTCCGGCGATTTTCCGCTCGCAATCGCGCGCCGGCGCTGAAATCCTGACAGCTCCGGCTGCGTTTACCCGGCAGACTGGCAAGGCCCATTGGCATGTGCTACAGCGCGCCCGAGCGATCGAAAACGGTGCTTTTGTCGTGTCGGCGGCACAGGGCGGCCTTCATGAAGACGGGCGCGAGACATTCGGGCACAGTATCGTTGTCGATCCCTGGGGAAACGTGATCGCGGAACTGGATAGTGACGAACCGGGATTTGTTCTTGCCGAGATCGATACGACTGCCGTTGAAAAGGCACGCGCCCGCATTCCGGCTATCGCAAACGAACGCGAATTTGTCTGTCATGTCACCGAGAGCCTGAAGGAGGAACCGGCTTGATCAAATACACGCTTGTTTGCGAAGCCAAACATGGTTTTGAGGGCTGGTTCCGGAATTCCGACGATTTTGAATCCCAGCGCGGCCGCAAGCTCGTTGCGTGTCCGGTCTGCGGGTCGGTGAATGTCGAAAAGGGGCTCATGGCTCCTGCGGTGTCAACTTCCCGCAAAAAGGAAGCGCGGCTTCCGGTTCGCGATGCAGAAAGCGTCTCAGCGGCTTCCGAGGCTACCAAACCGGTAAAATCTGTTGCGGCGGCACCAGCCGATACCGCATTGCAGCCTTCGGCATTGCTTCCTGGAGACGTGCGCCAGAAGGAAGTCCTGGAGGCTCTGCGTCAGGTACGTACCCAGATAATCGAGAATTCGGAGAATGTCGGCGCGAAATTCGCGTCCGAAGCCCGAAAGATGCACTACGGTGAGGCGGAAGAACGGAGCATTTACGGTCAAACCACTCCGAAGGACGCTGCAGAGCTTCTTGACGAAGGCATATCCGTATTGCCGTTGCCGGAGCTTCCCGAAGACAAGAACTGATCGGCAGCGCATCCCGGCCACTTCAGGTTTGAGAGCCGGGATGCGAGAACGTTAGCGGATGTCACCGTGTTCTCATTCAGCCTTTTTGGCGGCGGACCTGCCGGGCCGTTTTTTGGGGGCTGGCGAGTTCGTAGCCTGAAGACTCTCTTCGGCAGCTCTTGTCATCTCGCTGACGTTTTCCATCGCCGTTTCATTGAGTTCTTCGACCGCGGCTGCGTTTTCCGAATAACTGTTCCGGAAAAGTGCTGCCTGCTTTTCGAAATGCTCCTGATACTCAGTCGCCATTTTCGAGTAAAACGCCTGCAGGGTTTCCACTGTCTGTTCAGGTGCAACACATTGGCTCAGGGACTTGGCGCATTCGAAGTCTTCATGGAGGCGATGGCTGACAAATTCCATGTGATCGTCGAATGCCTTCTCGGCATGTGACCACATGGTGGTACCCATTTTCTGGAGACTGGTAACCGTCTTGTCCTCGACCCGGTCCTCGGGTTGGGCGAATGCCCAGTTGGAGAAAGTCGGCATTGGCCAATCGACCTGAAATGCCGGAAATTCGAAGGCACTTGGATTGCGTTTGGTCGGCATGAGAGATCCTCCGCTTGTTCGTCTGTCATGCATTTTCGGCCGGCTGTGAGCGCCAGGCCGGGGTTGGTGCGGCATCGTCAAGGGTTTCACCCGGTCCTTGCCGGGCTTTTCAACCTAGCCTGCCGTAACTCTAGCCCTGCTGCAATGCAGATCTTTGACAGGGATCAAGAAATTCCGAATGATTTTCCGGTTCGTGCACAGGGCCCGGCGCAAGTCACGGACGGTTCAGGAAATTCCTCAGTTTTGCAGTCACGGTGCCGGGTTCTTCAAGGGTGGACAAATGACCGCAGTCATTGACGATAGCCAACTCACTTCCCGGTATGAGGTGGTGTATTTCAACGGACAGCGCAGGCGGGATCAGCCGGTCGCCATCGCCGGAAAGAACCAGCGCAGGACAGGGGATTGCAGACAGAGACGGTCGTGAATCGATCCTGTTCGCGATCGCGGTCTGTTGGTGGACGAAAGCCTCCGGTCCCGTTTCAAGGGCCATCTCGGTCACGATCGACTTCAGATGCTCATTGTCGTCGTTCTTCTCATGGACGAAACCGGCGTAAAAGAGATCCGGAACCTTCGCAAAGCTCCTTTGTCTTGCCAGCTTTATCGACACGCTACGGCGCTTTTTTTGATCTTCGCTGTCGGCATGTGCGGAGGTATTCAACAAGGCGACCCTGCTGACCCGCCCCGGTGCAGTCCGCAGGATTTCCATCGCAACATATCCGCCCATCGATAGGCCGATCAGGGAAAAACGGTTCGGAGCCTCCTCCAGAAGACGCGCGGCAATCGCTGCGATACTGTCATCTTCGCGGGTGTTCGCAACCAGGATCGGACGATCGGCGAAAGCGGCGATCTGGGGTGCATAAAGCGCTTCCGTGCACAAGAGCCCCGGCACGAAAACGATCGGGTCGTTCATCAGGCTGCGTCCGGTTTTTCCGACAGCAGCATATAGTTGACGTCCATGTCCCTGGACCGGGCCCAGGTATCGGTCACCGGGTTGTAGCTCACGCCCGATCGGTCGATAATCCTGAGGCCAGCCGCATTAAGCGGGCCTTCGATTTCCGACGGTTTCACCAGCTTTTCATAGGAGTGCGTGCCTTTCGGCAGCCAGCGAAGGACATATTCCGCGCCCACAATGGCCAGAGCATAAGCCTTGAGTGTGCGGTTGATGGTCGCAACGAACATCAAGCCACCGGGGCGAACCATGTTGCCGGTTGATTCAAGAAACAGCGGAACGTCCGCGACATGTTCGACTACTTCCATGTTGAGGACGACGTCGAACGTTTCGCCAGCGGCAGCAAGGTCTTCGGCTGTTTCCGCGCGGTAGTCGATCTTTAGACCGGACTCCCGCATATGCAGGGTTGCGATTTTGATGTTGGTTTCGGATGGATCGGCGCCGACAACCTCAGCACCCAGGCGCGCCATGGGCTCGCTCAAAAGACCGCCGCCGCAGCCTATGTCAAGAAATCGCAATCCCTTGAAGGCGTCAGACGCCTTCGGATCCCGTCCGAACTTCTTGCAGACTTCCTGCTTGATATAGGCGAGGCGAACCGGGTTAAACTTGTGGAGTGGCTTGAATTTTCCAGTCGGATCCCACCATTCGCTGGCCATTGCGGAAAACCGGGCGACCTCGTCTTCGTCGATCGTACCTGCCGTCTGATGCGCCTTGCCTGTCATCGGAGGATCCTCTTTTCGGGTGAAGCCTGCTGCTTCTCCTGCGGTGTGTCACTGTTTAGCTGTCGTTCAGTGTCTTTGACCATATGTCAAGTGAGCGCAGCACAAGCGGTGTTGCAGCAACGCATCAACGCCTGTATGCATGTGCGCCGATCCACCCGGAGCGCCCGGCGCTTCACGACACGATAGACAGAATACGAGTGGTATGGCCCGACTGGTTTTAAAATTTGGGGGAACTTCGGTTGCTGATCTGGATCGCATCCGGAATGTCGCCCGCCATGTCAAAAGGGAAGTGGAAGCCGGACACCAGGTCGCGGTGGTGGTTTCAGCCATGGCCGGACAGACCAACAAGCTGGTGGAATTCTGCCGCGAAGCCGCGCCGCTCCATGATGCGCGCGAATATGATGCAGTCGTTGCGTCGGGTGAGCAGGTCACGTCCGGTCTTCTGGCAATCGTGCTGCAGGAAATGGGCGTAAACGCCCGGTCCTGGCAAGGTTGGCAGGTCCCGATCAAGACGGATGAAAACCATGGTGCAGCGCGCATTCGCGAAATCGATGGAAGTTTCCTGACCGAAAGGCTCGAGCAGGGGCAGGTCGCGGTGCTGGCCGGTTTCCAGGGCATATCCCCGGACAACCGGATTGCCACGTTGGGCCGGGGCGGTTCCGATACGAGCGCGGTTGCCATTGCCGCTGCAGTCAAGGCGGACCGCTGTGATATCTATACAGACGTGGACGGGGTCTATACGACAGATCCGCGCATCGTGCCGCGAGCGCAGCGACTTGAGCGCGTTTCTTTCGAGGAAATGCTGGAAATGGCGTCGCTTGGAGCGAAAGTTCTTCAGGTTCGTTCCGTCGAAATGGCGATGGTGCACAATGTCAGGACATTCGTGAGATCCAGTTTCGACGATCCCGATGCTCCGCAGGCCGGCGAAGACGGCCTTCCGATTGGTACTTTAATTTGCGACGAGGAAGAACTCGTGGAACAGCAGGTAGTCACGGGCATCGCCTATGCCAAGGACGAAGCCCAGATTTCTCTCCGTGACGTTGCGGACAAACCGGGCGTTGCCGAATCCGTGTTCGGTCCGCTCGCCGATTCGCACATCAACGTGGACATGATTGTTCAGAACATCTCCCCGGACGGCAAAACCACGGACATCACGTTCACGGTACCTGAAGGTGATTTCGAGCGGGCGAAGAAGGTACTGCATGACAACCGCGAGGATATCGGTTTCCAGAATGTCGAAGGTGCCACCGACGTTGTAAAGGTTTCCGTAATCGGCATCGGAATGCGTTCCCATGCCGGTGTTGCTGCGCAGTGTTTCAGGGGGCTCGCTTCCAAGGGAATCAACATCCGCGCGATCACGACATCTGAAATCAAAATCTCTGTCCTGATTGATTCTGCTTACGCAGAACTTGCAGTGCGGACTCTCCATTCGCTATACGGGTTAGACGGATAGTTTAACCGGCGGGCGACTCCGACCTCAACGGAACCGAAGTTTGCCTGAAGCGGAACAAGACGGGGGCGCGATGCGCAGCAACCTAGCCGGACCGCGCCTATTGCTCCGCAGGCTCCGCGAAGTCATGGCGGAACCGATTACGGCGCAGGAGCGACTCGACAAGATCGTCGTGCTGATTGCATCGAATGTCGTTGCCGAGGTGTGTTCGGTCTATATTCTGCGCGCGGATGGCGTTCTCGAACTCTATGCGACCGAAGGCTTGAACCGGGAAGCGGTTCATAATGCATCGTTGCGTGTCGGCCAGGGCCTCGTGGGCCTGATTGCGGCTGAGGCGCGACCGCTGAATCTTCCCAATGCCAGCGCCCATCCCGGTTTCGCCTATCTGCCGGAAACAGGTGAAGAAGCCTATAATTCATTTCTCGGGGTACCCATTCTGCGCGCCGGCCGGACTCTGGGCGTGCTCGTTGTACAAAACCAGTCCCACCGGACTTATCTGGAAGACGAAGTCGAGGCGCTGCAGACAACGGCAATGGTGATTGCCGAAATGGTTGCCGCCGGAGAACTGGAAGCAATCGCGCAGGAGGCGACCGGGCTTGACCTGTCGAGGCCGATCACCGCGACCGGCGCCGGTCTGTCGGAAGGTGTCGGCCTGGGCCATGTCGTGCTGCATGAACCGCGTGTCGTCGTCACAAACCTGATCGCAGAAGATACCGATCAGGAGACAGGCCGCCTTGAAGGCGCCATCAACAGGCTTCGGCTGTCGATCGACGACCTTCTGGCAAGTGGCGAGATCGCGGCATCCGGGGAACATCGAGAGGTTCTGGAAGCCTATCGCATGTTTGCCTATGACCGTGGCTGGATCCGCAAGATCGAAGACGCGATCAAAAACGGCCTTACCGCGGAAGCCGCTGTCGAAAAGGTTCAAAGCGACACACGGGCCCGCATGCTCCGCCAGACGGATCCATACCTGCGAGAGCGTCTGCATGATCTCGACGATCTTGCGCACCGGCTGATCAGAGAGTTGATGGGCCGTGAGCACGGACCGGGCCTGGGCGAGTTACCGCAAGACGCGATCATTGTCGGACGAAACATGGGCGCTGCGGAGCTCCTTGACTACGGCCGCGACAGGATTCGCGGCCTGGTCCTGGAAGAAGGAGGGCCGACAAGCCACGTGACCATCGTTGCCCGCGCCCTCGGCATTCCGACTGTGGGTCTGGTTGAAGACATCGTGAGCATGGCAGATGGCGGCGACGCGATCATTGTCGACGGGGACACGGGGGAAGTTCATCTTCGTCCCGCCGCTGACCTTGAAAATGCCTATGCCGAGAAAGTCAGGTTCAGGGCGAGACGTCAGGCCCAATACAGGCGGTTGCGTGGCAAACCATCGGTGACGAAGGACGGTGTGGAATTTTCCCTGCAGATGAATGCCGGTCTTTTGATCGATCTGCCTCACCTTGCCGAATCTGGTGCAGCCGGAGTAGGCCTGTTCCGCACTGAACTGCAATTCATGGTCGCTTCCTCCTTCCCACGGATGCGCGAACAGCAGGCTCAGTACACTCAGGTGCTGGATGTTGCCGATGGAAAGCCGGTGACCTTCCGGTCGCTTGACATCGGCGGTGACAAGGTCCTGCCTTATCTGCGTTCGATCCAGGAAGAAAATCCGGCCATGGGCTGGAGAGCACTGCGACTCGGGCTCGACAGGCCGGGCCTGCTAAGAACGCAAATCCGTGCACTCCTGCATGCCGCTGCCGGCCGCGAATTGAAGTTCATGTTTCCGATGGTCGTGGAGGTCGATGAATTTCTGAAAGCAAAGGCGCTGGTCGACAAGGAGGTCAAGCATCTTCGCAGGCACGGGCACGCGACCCCTGAACATATCAAGCTGGGCGTGATGATTGAAGTGCCGTCCTTGTTGTTTCAGCTCGACGAATTGATGACTTACGTAGATTTTGTATCTGTCGGCTCGAACGACCTGTTTCAGTTTCTTTGCGCTGTTGATCGCGGCAACACAAGGGTGGCCGAGCGCTTCGATACGTTGAATGTCGCCTTCCTCAGAGCCTTGAAATCAATTGTTGACGCGGCAAACAAGTCTCATGTTCCCGTAACGCTGTGTGGCGAACTGGCGGGGCGGCCACTGGAGGCAATGGCTCTTGTGGGGCTTGGATACAGGGACCTGTCGATGTCGCCTGCCTCGCTTGGCCCCGTAAAGGCCATGCTTCGAACGCTTGATGTCGGGCGTCTTTCGGCAAGGCTTCTTCCAAGACTTGAACCTGGACACGATGATAGCAATATTCGCGATGTCTTGAGGAGATTTGCTTCCGAAACCGACGTTGCCCTTTAGCACCGGCGGATGCGTCACATCGATGAAACCGCGCCCTTAACAAGAACGCCACGATTTGGGGCAAGACGCCGTCTGGCCCGCACTTCAAGGAACTGGAAAGTCGGACCGAAACCGGCCGGTCCGGAGGCGGCTGAACTGGTGTGGTGAATACACAAAATGGGAATTGCTTTCTCGAGCGTCGCTCATTTTCGAAATCTGCACTTGGTTCGGGTAATATTAGTTGCCCGGACCGAACCAAGGAGTAAATGCGCTCATGCTGGCGCGTCACAAACTTGATAATCTGCTGGATCGGTTCGCCGAAATCGAACATCTGATGTCGACCGGACCCGATGCTGCCGCCTATGTGAAACTTTCCCGTGAATATGCTGGGCTGGAACCGCTGGTCACAAGAATCCGGGCTCTCATCAAGGCGGAGGAGGATCTGGCCGGCGCAGAAGCCCTGCTGTCCGATCCCGACATCGATGCAGAAATGCGCGAACTCGCGGAGATGGAACGCGACGAATTGAACGGCAGTGTGGAGCATCTTTCGCAGGAAGTACGTATCGGTCTCCTGCCGAAGGATGAAGCCGATGCCAACGATGCGATCCTAGAAGTCCGTGCGGGAACAGGCGGCGACGAAGCAGCTCTTTTCGCCGGTGACCTGTTTCGCATGTATCAGCGTTTTGCCGAACTGCAGGGCTGGAAAGTGGAAGTGCTTTCGGCAAGCGAGGGAGAAGTCGGCGGATACAAAGAGGTGATCGCATCGGTTTCAGGTGAAAACGTTTTTGCTCGATTGAAGTTCGAATCCGGGGTGCACAGGGTTCAAAGGGTGCCGGCGACCGAATCAGGTGGCCGGATTCATACGTCTGCTGCGACGGTTGCGGTTCTGCCGCAGGCTGAGGACGTCGATGTCGATGTTCAGGAAAGCGATCTGCGTATTGATACTTTCCGTGCGTCGGGAGCTGGTGGCCAGCACGTTAACACGACCGATTCCGCCGTCCGGATCACCCACCTGCCGACAGGGATTGTGGTTGCGGTGCAGGACGAGAGATCTCAGCACAAGAACAAGGCAAGGGCGCTGCAGCTCTTGCGCGCACGCATTTATGACGAAGAACGCGAACGGGCTGCGAGCGAGCGAACGGAAGCGCGCCGTCTGCAGGTCGGGTCAGGCGACCGGTCCGAACGAATTCGCACCTATAATTTTCCTCAAGGCCGCGTAACAGATCACCGGATCGGGCTGACACTCTATAAACTCGAGCAGATCATTGCCGGCGAAGGGCTCGGAGAGGTCATTGAAGCCCTGATCGTGGATCATCAGGCCAATCTGCTCGCATCCGAAGATGCCTGATCATGCAGTTGGGCCAGCTCTACAGACAGGTGCGGGACCGGTTTCGTGCGGCGGGTTTGCCGGCCGCCGACCTGGATGCCAGGATACTTGTCAGTACATTGCTGGACTTGAGTATTTCTGACCTGATTCTCGATGAACGTAGGGAAATCGCGGCCTCAACCGTTGCTGAAATCGGTCAAAAGGCGAAACTGCGCCTTGCGGGCATGCCGGTTGGCCGCATTCTCGGTGAACGGGAATTCTATGGCAGGCGTTTTCTTTTAAATTCGGCTGCGCTTGAACCGAGACCGGACACAGAGGTTCTGATCGATGCGGTTCTACACCGGACGATGTCGGACAGGCCCATCGTGATCTGGGACATCGGCACCGGGTCCGGTGCGATTGCTGTCACTCTTCTGGCAGAACTGCCATTGTGCCAGGCAATTGCATTCGACTTGTCTGAAGACGCGCTGGCATGTGCCGCGGGGAATGCACGATTGCATGACGTCGACACACGGTTCCAGGCGGTCTGCGCCGATTTTCTGTCTTCCATTGACACATGTTGTTCTGACGGACCGGATTGGATCATCAGCAACCCGCCCTATATCCAAACGGACGTTCTTTCGACTCTTGACCCGGAAGTGATTCACTTCGATCCGCTTCTTGCTCTCGACGGCGGCAATAGCGGACTTGAGGCCTATGTCTGTATTATTACGGATGCGGCGAAGCTCATGAAACAAGGCACCGGAATCGCCTTTGAAATAGGGTTTGATCAAGCTGCTGATGTGGAAAAACAGCTGCGTCATCATGGCTTTGGAGCAATTGAAATCATTAAGGATCTTTCCGGAAACGATCGTGTTGTGCTGGCCCGCAGGGCATAATTTGTCCGTTTTGATCCATTCACGAAAAAGCACTTGGAAATCCCGACGGAAACGGTTAGGTTGCGACTCGCCGAGACCGGAGATGTTATCAGCGTTCAGCGGGGCATACGCATCCGGCAGAATGGTGACAGGCGCACTTTCAGCGCGATGGAGCCAGCTGCAAATCGGGCTTTCCGGTGTTTCGGACTGTCGAAGAGAAAGACGAAAGCGCGGGCCGTCGGCCTTTTATGCTTTGCGTGTGTTTTCAAAGACAGCCGCTAACCAGCATTGTTGGTTTCGGTAGGTATTTCGTATCGGTTTGAGAAAATTCCGATGTTGGGTCAGCAGTTGTCTGGCCGCCGTTCCGCAAGAGAAAACGGCAGGATGAGACCAGGAAATCAAAGCAATAAGCGTATGCGAGGTCGGGGCCGCAAAGGACCTAACCCGCTAACCCGGACTTACGAATCAAACGGTCCTGATGTGAAAATCCGCGGCACGGCGATGCATGTTGCGGAAAAGTATCAGCAGCTAGCCAGAGACGCGCAAGCCTCAGGCGACCGGGTGATGTTCGAGAGCTACAACCAGCATGCGGAACACTATCTCCGCATAGTCGCTGCCGCACAGCCGCAACAACAGCCTGCTACTCAGCAACATGCACGCAATGAGGCTGAAGAGGGAGGCGAACCGGCTGCCGCGAACGGTGCTGCGTCACCTCCCGTCAATGGCTCAGAGCGGCCAGCGCAGGAACAGCGCGCGACCCCCGATGGGGATGTGGTTGACGCAAACAGCCCGCAGCCTTTCATTGAGGACATGCCGGTGATCGACCAGGAAGGCCAGGTCAACGGCGCCGGACAGAACGCAGAGGCCGACGACACCGGTGGTGAAGACAAGCCGCGCCGTCGGACACGGACGCCCAGAGCGCGGACACCGCGGCGTGCGGCGACCGAAGCAAGTGCGGAAGCGGCTCCCGAAGCAACTGCGGAAACTGCAGAAACGCCTGCAGCGACTGCAGAGGACGAGCAGACGAAACCACGCCGGCGCACGACGCGGACACGGCGGGCCAAAACCGCTGAAGAAGCTCCCGCAGAAGCGACAGCGACATCCGAATAACCGCTTCGAATATGGTTTTTCGGTGAAAAACGGCGTCCCAACGGGCGCCGTTTTTTGTTGTGCGAATTTCGACCCAAAGGGGGTTTTGTGATGAAAATGCAACACTATATAAAGGGGGCAGTGCTCGATGAGGCTGTACGGATGCCCTCCAAGGGGTCCGTATCCAACAACGTTCCCCACGCTTCGGGTGGTGCGAACGGGTAGGAGGTAGATAATGAACTTTGAAAAATACACTGAACGTGCCCGGGGATTCATTCAATCCGCCCAGACATTTGCTCTTGGGCGGGGCCATCAGCAATTTGCGCCTGAACATGTTCTGAAGGTTCTTCTGGACGATCAGGAAGGCATGGCTACCGGACTGATCGAACGAGCTGGCGGCCAGGCCAAGGCCCTGAAGGGGGATCTGGAAGGCGTTCTCGACAAAATGCCCAAGGTTTCGGGTGGTTCCGGCCAGCTCTATATGGCCCAGGGAACGGCACGCCTGTTTGAACAGGCCGAGAAGATCGCTGAAAAGGCCGGAGACAGTTTTGTGACCGTCGAGCGCCTGTTGCTGGCCCTTGCCATGGATAGTGGCAGTGAAGCCGGCAAGCTTCTGAAGCGGCACGGCATTACGCCGAACGGGTTAAACGATGCGATCAGCCAGTTGCGCCAGGGCCGGACAGCCGACAGCGCGACTGCAGAAAACCAGTATGAAGCCTTGAAAAAATATGCCCGGGACCTGACAGAGGTCGCCCGTGACGGCAAACTCGACCCGGTTATCGGCCGTGACGAGGAAATCCGGCGAACCATCCAGGTGCTGTCCCGCAGAACCAAGAACAATCCGGTTCTGATCGGCGAGCCAGGGGTCGGCAAGACCGCGATTGCCGAAGGCCTGGCGCTGAGGATCGTCAATGGTGATGTTCCCGAATCCTTGCAGGACAAGCAGTTGCTTGCGCTGGACATGGGTTCGTTGATTGCCGGTGCCAAATATCGCGGCGAATTCGAGGAACGCCTGAAGGCAGTTCTTTCGGAAGTCGAAGCGGCTGCAGGCGGCATCATCCTGTTCATCGATGAAATGCATACGCTGGTCGGCGCAGGCAAGGCGGACGGTGCGATGGATGCGTCCAACCTTCTGAAACCCGCCCTTGCGCGCGGAGAACTTCATTGCGTCGGTGCAACGACGCTGGATGAATACCGCAAGCACGTGGAAAAGGATGCCGCGCTGGCGCGTCGTTTCCAGCCGGTTTTCGTTTCGGAGCCGACCGTTGAGGACACGGTGTCGATCCTGCGTGGTATCAAGGAAAAATACGAGCTCCACCACGGTGTGCGCATTACCGACTCTGCGATAGTCTCGGCGGCGAACCTTTCCAACCGCTACATCACCGACCGGTTTCTTCCTGACAAGGCGATCGATCTTGTCGACGAGGCGGCAAGCCGCTTGCGTATGCAGGTCGATTCCAAACCGGAAGAGCTGGACGAACTGGATCGCAGGATCATTCAGCTGAAGATAGAGCGTGAAGCGTTGAAGGTGGAAAGTGACGAGGCATCGCGCGACCGGCTTGAAAGGCTCGAGCAGGAACTCACCAATCTGGAAGAGCAGTCGCAGGCCCTGACGAACCGCTGGCTCGGCGAAAAGGAAAAGCTCAATCTTGAACAGAAGATCAAGGAGCAACTCGAGCAGGCTCGGACCGATCTGGAAATCGCTCAGCGCCAGGGGGATCTGGCAAAGGCGGGTGAACTGGCCTATGGCGTTGTACCGGACCTGGAGCGCAAGCTGTCAGACGCGGAAGCCTCCGAGGACAAGGATTCGATGGTGGACGAGGCCGTTTCACCCGCGCATATTGCCCATGTCGTATCGAAGTGGACCGGCATTCCGGTCGACAAGATGCTGGAAGGCGAGCGTGAAAAGCTGCTGCGCATGGAGGATGTCCTTGCGGATCGCGTGGTCGGTCAGTCGGAAGCCATTCACGCGGTTTCAACGGCGGTGCGCCGGGCGCGTGCGGGTCTTCAGGATCCAAACCGGCCGATCGGTTCCTTCATGTTCCTCGGCCCGACCGGTGTGGGCAAGACAGAGCTGACGAAGGCACTGGCGAGCTTCCTGTTTGATGACGACAGCGCCATGGTACGGATCGATATGTCGGAATACATGGAAAAGCATTCCGTTGCCCGGCTGATCGGTGCTCCTCCCGGATATGTCGGCTACGAGGAAGGGGGCGCCCTGACGGAAGCCGTCCGCCGGCGGCCCTATCAGGTGGTTCTTTTCGACGAGATCGAAAAGGCGCATGGAGATGTCTTCAACGTGCTGTTGCAGGTCCTCGACGATGGCCGACTGACCGATGGTCAGGGTCGCACCGTGGATTTTCGCAACACGCTGATCATCATGACGTCCAATCTTGGTTCCGAATTTCTGGTCAGCCAGCCCGAAGGTCAGGACAGTGATGCTGTCAGGGATGATGTCATGTCGGCAGTCCGTGGACATTTCCGACCTGAGTTCCTGAACCGTCTGGACGAAATTGTCCTGTTCCACCGTCTGCAGCGTTCGCAGATGGGGGCGATCGTCAAGATCCAGCTTGCGCGGTTGCGAAAGCTTCTGGTGGACCGGAAAATCACGCTGAACCTGGATGACGGCGCGCTCGGCTGGTTAGCCCAGAAAGGTTATGATCCTGCCTATGGCGCTCGGCCCCTGAAGCGGGTCATCCAGAAGGATGTCCAGGATCCGCTTGCGGAGAAACTGCTGGCCGGCGACATTCTGGACGGGCAGACAGTCGATGTCTCCGCCGGAGCCGACCGGCTCGTATTTCAGGTTGCCGGCTCGGAAAGCGCAGCAGCCTAAGAGACGCATTTCGTCGTGCTCGGAAATCAGAACCCGCGGGACTTCTTGTCCCGCGGGTTTTCTGTCGCCGTATTGAGAGTTTGTCGACTGCGTCTCAGTTGACCGCTGCTACACGGGACGGCTTGCGTGCCCGTTCCAGGAGAGTGTCTACGCGGTAGCGCTCTGTTTCGAAGCTGGTCCGCATTTCGCCGTCAAGCGTCCGTCCCTTTGGCAGCTTGATCCGCATGGGGTCAACATATCTGCCATTGACCAGGACCTCGTAGTGAAGATGCGGTCCTGTTGACAGGCCCGTAGACCCGACATAGCCGATGATCTGGCCCTGGGTGACACGCGTTCCTTCCCGGATGCCCTTGCCGAAGCTCGTCATGTGACTGTAGGTGGTTACATAGCCGTTGGTGTGACGCAGTTCGACACGGCGGCCGTAGCCGGAGGCCCAACCTGCTTTTATCACGCTGCCGTTTCCGGCGGCTATGATCGGTGTGCCGCGCGAAGCCGACCAGTCGACGCCGCGGTGCATCCTGGTGTATTTGAGAATGGGGTGGCGTCGCATGCCGAAACCGGACCGGAATTTGCCGCCGTTGACCGGTTTACGGACGAGAAACTTCTTTGCACTCTGTCCGGACGCGTCGTAGAAATCAGTGACCCCGTCATCAGATGTCCTGTAGCGATAAAACTCGCGTTTGGTGTTCCCGGTATTGAGGGCGGCATAGAGGATCTTGGGTGCGGCGTCTTCGTCGCCGGGTGTGAAAAACAGCTCCAGGGCATCACCCGGCTGGACCCGTGAATTGAAGTCGACATCAAACGAGAACATGCGCACGAGGTCATCAATGATTTCCTCCGGCATCTCCTGTTCAAGAGCCGTCTGGTAGAGGCTGTCGTAGATGGCAGGTGTCGGACCGCCATAGGAAACGCGGTCGGCTTCGGCGAAGGCATCGGCAAGAAACGTGCTCGGTTCTTCTGCCCGGACATATCTGCCGCTGTCCGAACGAGCAACCGTCGCCTGATGTTCGGTGTCGGTGTAGAGCGACACCCGTTCCGGACGCATCCGTTCCAGGTCCTCGGGCGATCGTGCATAAGCGATGCGCAGCCGTTGACCGTCTTCAAGTTCGGATATCCCAAAGAGGCTTGCGAAAGAGGAGGCGATGTTGCCAGCTTCCACGTCGTTGGCGTCATAGTCGAGGAGCAGATCAACAAGGTTCTGACCCTCGGTGATCGGCACGATGTTTTCTTCCATTCCCGTAAACCGGATTTCCTCATCCCGTTTCGACACGAAGGAAACGTTCTCCGGTGTGATGCGGACGGCATATCGTTCCAGATCGGGCTGAAGCGCCAGATTGAAATCGAACCGGCCGGGGTCAACAAGAGTTTTGGCCGCGGTCTCCACGGAATTGATCGCAAGCGCTCGCGCAGATTCGCGTACGATCAGCTCAACCTCGCTTTCCGAGGGTGTCTCGTCCATGTCTATGCTGGGGCTCGACGCGGGAAACGGCGCAAGACTGATGCTGACTTCGCTTTCCAGTTTTGCCCCGTATATGGAATCGGCAATCTGCGAGGTCGCTGTGTCGATCAGGGTGCCACCAGATGCGTCGTCCTGATTATCGGAAAACATGCTCAGCGGGTTGAACGCCGGTATCAGATCGGCAAGCTCCGGGTCCTTGCGCGTTGCCAGGGAGGCGCTGACAAAGACGTGCGGTTGCACCCGGACATGATCCTTGTCGCCGACCCGGGCGACGACATTGACGTCGATCGTGTTCTTGCTGGAATATTCCGCTGCGGTCTTGAGAACACGGTCGCCCTTGCTGCTGCCGCCTGGCGAAGCTGAAAGTCCCGCAAGATAGGCATCGGTGGAGGCCGCCGCCTCAACACTGTACTGGCCATCGAGGGCCGCCATCAAGGCGCCACCCATCAGGACCAGCGAGGTCACGCCGGTCAGGACCGATCCAGCAAGCCAGCGCAGGGATACCTGGCGTTTGTCAGACATACCGCTGCGGCCTTCATAGCCGCGCAATGGTGGCTCGTCACCCAATTCGATGCGGGCGGGCTGTGCACTATGGAAAGGGCCAAAATGCATAGATACCTGTCCGGTCCTTCGTAAAGCTCTGTTTCAAGATCAAACCCGTCTGATACAAGCCGTCAGTAGCCTGTCCGGACGTCGCAGCTTGCCAGATCCTGCTTCATGCAGTGTTTGATCTAAAACGTCAAATGTTTATGCATTGGGATTTACGACACCGAATGCCCGAAAGACATTGCCTAATTCGAGATTTTGACGGTTCTGTGATCGTTCGGCCTGTTTAGGGTTTTGTGTCATGATTGCGAGCCCGCCGGCACGGGAGAGTGGCGAACATCTTTCAGGCCAAACAGGCACCGCAATGCATGTACACGCTTTCATTGCCGCAGGGTGCCGGGTGCGACCTTGTCTCGATTTCCCAATATGGAATGCTGCAACGCATTGTTTCAGGTGCAGGCTGAGCGTGTTGAACCCGTTGGGTCGGCCGCTTCCGGTCGCCGAAATCTTGTTGGCCGGCAGCGGTGCCCGAGTACCTTTCGCGGGAGGGCGTGTTGTGAAATAAGTATCTGAAATTCATACGATAAATACGAGAGTTTTCGTTCTGTGAATCTTTTTTGACAAAGCCTGTTGACTCATGTTCGGGCCATGCGTATAACCGCCTCCATCGACGGCAGCGCCGCCGCATGGCGCCTCTCGCTGTTGATCTTACCGGACATCACAGTCGAAGAAACCTGGAGACAGGTTCTAGACTAGGCGTCTTTAGGTTAGGCCCAAGTGGCAACATTCGTGTTTGACGAATGGTTCTTTGACAATTTGGTAATGAAGGAAGGGAAGCGTAGGCGGCGTTGGCCTTG
>NZ_CXWE01000002.1 GCF_001404515.1 Roseibium album | reverse complement strand
AAATCCTGCTCCCGCAACCAAATACGCCAAAGGCCGTCCAACAGGGCGGCCTTTGGCGTATCTGGACAGTGGATACAGGCGAGAACCTCTCCGGGCCCATCAAGGAGGGCAAAGCCCGACGCAGAAGGGCAAAAAAACACCAAATCCTGATCCCGCAAACAACAAAAACAAGCCGCCCACATCGGGCGGCTTTTTTGTTGGAAGGGGTCGCCGATTTTGACCTGACGGGGGCCCCGGAAGGAGGACATAGTCCGACGCAAAGGGGCAGAAAAACACCAAATCCTGCTCCCGCAAACAACAAAAAAAGCCGCCCACATCGGGCGGCTTTTTTGTTGCACCCGACAAGGACCCGGACCTTGCAAAACGCGACCAAAAGGCCAGGCTCACGACAAGCGCCTAGACCCAAAGCGCAACGCGAAAGCAAAATCCCGATCCCGCAAACAAACAAAGCCCGCCGAGAAATCGGACGGGCTTTTTTTTGGATCCGACAAAACAAATCCACCCGAGCAGTGACCAGACCCGACGCAGCAGACTAAAAGTCGCAAAGCTAACCACACTCAAATGGGTGGATCTTGCAGTGTCGGGCCGGAAGACCGGTGTCAAATCAGATTGGATCTGACGACCAGTTTCCGTCGACAAGCCTGCGGACACCCAGCGGATTGGTGTTTTTGAGTTCCTCAGGCAGCAACGCATCCGGAGTGTTCTGGTAACAAAGCGGGCGAACGAACCGATCGATGGCGCGCTCGCCGACTGATGTCGACTGCACATTTGTGCTGGAAGGATATGGGCCTCCATGCGACATGCCGGCGCAAACTTCAACACCGGTGCCATAACCGTTGAAGATCAAACGTCCGACCTTTTTCTGCATAACTGCGGCGATTGCAGTACTCATTTCACTGTCGGATTCTTCGGCAAATATCGAACCGGTCAGATGACCATGGAAACTGCCGGCAACCTGCAGCATCTCGCTGTCAGTGTCGCAGAGGATCATCAGTGTCGACGGCCCGAAGATTTCTTCCTGCAGATGCGGATCGCCCAGATATTCCTTTGCAGAGACGGCCATCAGCACAGGCGAAGCATCATTCCCGGATGCGTCCATACCAGTAGACAGAACGGACACGCTCTGCACACTCTCACGGTGAGCATTTCCTTTTCGAAAACTCGCGCATATCGAGGAAGTCAACATTGTTTGCGGAATTTGCTGCGAAACCAGCTCTGAAGCGTTTTTGATGAATGTTTCCGTTGCCACATTTTTTCGTGCGACAAGGATGCCCGGATTTGTGCAGAACTGACCGGCGCCGAGGGTCATCGCACCTACGAACGCCTGGACAATAGATTCTCCATTTGCCGCGAGTGCCTCCTCCAACAGGAACACCGGATTGGTAGAACCAAGTTCTCCGAAAAACGGGATCGGGTCGGGGCGCCCTGTTGCAACATCAAACAGTGCTCGGCCACCCGACACGGAGCCTGTAAAGCCTCCGGCCTTGATGCCCGGATGCCGCACGAGCGCTGTGCCGACAGTCCGTCCCGGACCGTGTAACATTGCAAAGGTTCCCGACGGAACACCCGTTTGCCTGATGGCGGCTAGAATGCAGCCTGCGACCAGTTCGGAAGTTCCCGGATGAGCGGAATGCGCCTTGACGATAACCGGACAACCCGCGGCAAGAGCGGAGGCCGTGTCACCGCCCGCAGTCGAAAAAGCCAGCGGAAAGTTACTCGCTGCGAATACAACGACCGGACCGAGTGGCACCTGCGTCAGGCGAATGTCCGGTTTCGGCAAGGGCTGGCGTGCAGGGTCGGCTGTATCGATCACAACACGTTTCCAGTCGCCACGTTTCAACAGATTGGCAAACATCCGCAGCTGTCCGGTCGTGCGGCCAAGTTCTCCACGGAGCCGCGCTTCCGGTAACCCGGTTTCCAGAATACCGCGATCGACAATAGGGTCGCTGGCGTGTTCCATCGCAGTGGCGATTGCCTCAAGAAAGGTGGCGCGTTTGGCGGCAGGCAGTACCGAATAGGACCGGAAAGCCTCTGTCGCCGCGCTCACTGCCAGATCAATTTCTTCTGGAGACGCATTGGCAAACTCCGTCGGCAGTTGCGTGTTGTCGGCGGGGTTGACTACCGTGAAAGCTTCATGCGGCAAGGAAGAAGCGAGCCAGCTTCCATTGATCAATAGATTTCCAGTCAGACTTGTCATGTTCAATCTCGGTCATGTTTAGAGTTTGGCTCATGAAGCCTAGGTCACGGGACATTGCCTGACAAAAGACGATTTTTGAGATACAGATGAGGATATACTCATCTAACCAGAACCAATTCCATTCACAGCGCCATGGCCTATCCTTCACTCAACAGCTTGCGTACGTTTGAAACGGCAGCGCGTTTGCTGAGCTTCAACAAGGCCGCAGACGAGCTGTGCATCAGTCCTTCTGCCGTCAGTCATCAGATACGCCAGCTTGAGAACACGCTCGGCGTCAAACTGTTTGCGCGGGTCGAGCGCGGTGTCACGTTGACGTCGAGAGGTGAGTTCTACTTCATGAATGTTCAGCAGGGCGTCCGGATTCTGCTTCGTGCGACGGATCTGCTGATGGATCCAAAGCGAAGCCGAACGATCAAGATGTCAGTCGTGCCGTTTTTTGCCACTCGCTGGCTGATGCCGCGCCTTGAGCGATTTCAGTCTCTCTTTGCCGACTGGGAACTGGCGATTCAAACCAGCACCCAGAAATCCGACTTTGAAGCGGAAGATCTGGATTTTGTCATCCGCAGGGGCAAGGGCAGTTGGCCGAACCTGGTGTCGCGTTTGCTCATGAACGAAAATCTGACGCCGTTCTGTGCGCCGCTTCTGGCCGATTCAATTTTAGACCTGAATGACCTCAAGACTGCGCCACTTCTCTATAACTCGCAGGTTCCGGCAGAATGGAGCGAGTTTTTTGCAAGTGTTGACGAGCCGTTCGATGCTCCGGCCGCACGCCTTGAATTTCAGAATACGTCTCAAATTCTCGATGCCTGCATAGCAGGTGCAGGCATTGCGCTGATGGATCCCGCTTTGATCGCAGCGGAGTTGCGCGACGGGCGCATCACCCCGGCTCTCGACATTACCGTTGCCAGTTACCGCCAGTACTATCTGGTCTTTCCGGAAAATCACGCCGACCGTCAAGCCGTCGATATTTTTTTGAAATGGGTCGACGCAGAGCTTCTCGCACAGGGCACTCAATAACGTCACTGCCGCGAGGATATGCCATACCCTGGTGATGAATTCCAAATTCCGCCTCCGGCAGGCCCAAACTTTCAGCGGCGCAAGACTGTTTCGATGTTCAAGGGCAAGCGCAGTGACCTGAACGGCTATCTGCTTCAGCGCAAGAAGAATGCCAGGGTCATGATCGTTCCGACTGTGGTCACAAAGTGATGGAGAAGATCGGTTCTGACGATTTTGAGACTGACCCGAGCACCCGCATAGCCGCCGAGAGCTGCGCTCGCAGCCATGATCAAAGCCTGTTCCCAGGCAATCAAACCTGCGGTGATGAATGTGAGGGCGGACACAAGTGACAGTATGACGGACAGGAGGTTTTTCAAGCCGTTCATTCCGTGCAGGTTTTCGTAACCCAGCAGGCCAAAGGTTGCGAGCAGCATGATTCCGAGGCCGCCGTTAAAATATCCGCCATAGATCGATACACAGATGATTGCGAAGATCGAAAAAAATGTTCCCGGATTTTCCATACCCCGTATGCGCATCCAGCGGAGCAACGCGGGTCCGACTGCAAAGAGTACCGTCGCGATCATCAGGAACCAGGGTACGATCCACAAAAAGGCCTCCCCTGGCGTGACAACCAGCAAAAGCGCTCCAAGGACACTTCCCACTGATGCGACGCCGATGATTACCGTCAGCTTCAGACTGCCTTCAGGGTGCATGTCTCTTCTGAATGCCCATGCACTGCCGAGATACCCGGGCAAGGCACTCAATGTAGCTGTCGCGTTGGCGCTGATCGGCGGAATGCCCGCGTAAAGAAGCGCGGGCAGGCTCAGGAATGTTCCGCCACCTGCGACGGCGTTCAAGAGGCCGGCCGCAAAACCGGCTGTAAACAGGAATGCAATTTCAAACACGTTCAGTCCCCATTCTGCATGAAGCGGAACTTGTCTTGCACATTGACAAAATGGTCTACAAATTGGTCTGAAAAGGAGAGGCCGATGTCCAGAAAATCAAGCGAATCCGTTTTGACCGAACTTCGGCAACTTCTTGCCGACCTCGCTCCCGATGCCGGTGACAGGTTGCCTGCCGAGCGGGTCTTGTCGATGCGCCTTGGCTGCAGCCGTGAAACGCTTCGAAAAGGGCTCTCCGACCTGGAGAAAGAAGGGGAAATCTGGCGCAATGTCGGGCAAGGTACCTTTCGCGGCGCGCGGCCTCGACATCTGCCTGTCCGGGATACATTGCTGTTGGAAGGCGCAACACCACCTGATCTGATGCGTGCCCGAATTCTGCTTGAGCCGCAAGTTGCTGCCGAGGCCGCCCGCCGCGCGGATGCGGCGGATGTTGCCATATTACGCAAACTGGTTGCGGAAGGACGCAAGGCCGCGGACAGAACCGCATGCGAACAAATAGATGATGCGTTTCATCGCACGGTCGCACTGGTGTCGCGAAACCCTATCCTGATCGGATTTCTGACTTATCTTTCCGGCGCGCGCCGCCGGGCTGCCTGGCAAAAGGAATGGGATCGCACGTATCGTCGCCTGGGCGCTGATGAATTCCGAACTGCCCATGGCGACCAGCACGAAAACATCGTGAACTTTATTGCATCCGCTGACGTAATCTCAGCTTCCAGTGCCATGGCTGATCACCTGGAGACGGTTGAAGCCGCCATGTCTCCAGGCAGATCGTAAGTGTTTCTTTTCAATAGTATTCCGCCCCTGGTGCGATTGGTCGGCCAGCGAACGACGTGAGATCCATCTTCCGCAAATCGAGCAGCTCTCCAGCCAACGTGAGCGCTTCTCTCCCGGTCATGTCGAATAGTACACGCGTGTTGACCGGGCAAAAGGCATAATAAGCGACGCGATGCTGCGCCTTTCAGATGAGACCGTTCACGTCAATAACTGACATGCCCGCATTGCCTGCTGCCTGCAGGCCTTGAGGACTGTCTTCAAAGACCAGGCAGAACCGGGATGTCACACCCAGACGTTCAGCTGCCTCCAGAAAAAGGTCCGGTGCGGGTTTGGCGTTGTTGACATCATCGATCGTCACGACGGTATCGAACAGCTGGAGCAAACCAGCAGCATCCAGTGATGCGCGGACGATTTCCCTAGGGCCACCCGAGGCGACCGCCATCGGTTTCAGGCCGTGGAACCTGCGAGCGACCGAAGCTACGTCCTGTATTTCCCGGACGGACGGCATGTCCTGGAGCAGAGCAGTCCGCAAGTCCTGGACCGTTCGCTCGCGGTCGAGTTTTACGTTGTGCTCCTGCTCGTAGGCGTCCATCAACACGTGTTCGGACATACCGGCGCGCAGGTGATACCAGGCGAGCTCCATGTCCAGCCCGGCATTCCGGAAGGCTTTCCGCCAGCCCTTGCCATAGAGATCAGGAGTCTTGACCAGCGTTCCGTCGCAATCGAAAATCAGGGCCCTGGCGCTGTGCAGGAGTGCCTCAAATTTTCCCGTATCGGGTGATGACAACGCGCCCTCAGGACAATCACTCATGATCAGGCCCGACACTCGACTGACGTTCGATCAGATTGACATCGTGGTGCTTGACGTCCGGCGGGCGTATATCGTCGACGATCCAGGTGAGCATGGCCTGTGCAGCACTTTGCCCGAAGAGTTCCGTGTCACACCTTATGGAACTGAGCCGCGGGTAAACAAGTGAACTTTCTTCGATATCGTCAAAACCGACGAGCCGAAAGTCCTCGCCAACCTTCACACCCGCCTCGGCAAAGCCGGAAAGCATGCCGAGTGCAACGAGATCACTGAAGCAGATCGCAGCTTCGATTTCCGGATGTTCAGAAGCTATTGTAAGCGCCATTTCCCGGCCGAATGCCCGGGAAGGCCGACCATGGAATGTTGTGGCGGAATATCCAAGGGCGGTCATGACCGTACGATAGCCAGACATTCTTTCATTTGTGATCGGCCGGTCTTTCAAACCGCCGACAAAGGCAATTTTCCGGCAACCCAGGTCGATCAGGTGGTGTGTCGCCATCTCGCCGCCTGCAGCATAGTTGTGCGTGGCGAAGGGGAACAGACCCGTTCGATTGTCGACCTGACGGAGCACCTGCATTGTCGGTATGCCGGCGTGCTCTATCCGGTCAAAGGCATTGTCGCCACCGCCATAGGCAGGTGAAATGACAAAGGCCGATACACCGTGCTCGATCATCGTTCCGATGACTTGTGCCTGATTGCCGGGGTCTTCGTCTGTGTTGGCAATGACTGTCGAATACCCCTTTCGGGCAAATTCCATCTGCGCGCTTGCAGCAAATTCGGTGAAGAAAGGGTTGCGCAAATCGTTGATGATGAGGCCGATCAGTCCGGAGGAGGCGCCGCGCAAACCGGCTGCGGAGCGGTTATAGACGTAGCCGAGGTCACTGATGGCCCTGTTTACATCTTCGCGCGTCGACTGCCTGACCGACGGAGAGTTCTGCAGGACAAGCGAGACGGTCGATTTCGATACGCCTGCCTTGTCCGCAACATCCAGTATCGTCGGTCTCTTTTTCATTCGCGCCCACCCCGGCCGTGCTCAATCAATGCCGTGCAGCTTCAAAAGCAGTTTCATCCGCTCAACGGCTTTGTCCGGCTTTGACAACAAACGTGCGCGATCCGCAAGCCTGAAGAGTTCCGCATAGTGCGTAATTTCCCGGGAAGACTGAAATCCGCCCGGCATGATGAAGTGGCTTTGCGCGTCATTCAGCCAGGCGAGAAACGCTATCCCGGCCTTGTAGAACTGGGTCGGGGCCTTGAAGATTTCCCGGCTCAACGGAACCGTCGGGCCGAGCAGCGCGTGATAGGTTTCACGGTCATCCTGCGCCAGGGCTTCAAGGGCCTGGCTGGCGGCAGGCGCGATGGCGGCAAAGGCGCCAAGCAAGGCATGGGAGTAGCGTTTGCCGTCGCCTTCGATCAATTCCGCATAGTTGAAATCGTCGCCGGTATAAAGGTGGACGCCTTCCGGCAGACGCCTGCGCAGATTTTCCTCATAGGATTTTTCAAGCAGCGAGATCTTGATGCCGTCGACCTTGTCCCGATGGGCCCCGATGATCGAAAGCACCGTTTCCATGGCGGTGCCGACATCTGCAGATCCCCAATAACCCTTCAGCTTCGGGTCGAACATGTCTCCGAGCCAGTGGAGGATCACGGGCGCTGAAACCTGTTCGAGCAGCCGACCATAGACAACCGCGTAGTCCGCGGCATTTGCACCGATTGCCGGAAACGCCTGAGAGGCCATCAGGATCACCTGTCCGCCCGCCGCCTCGATCGCTTCCATCTGTTCTGAGTAAGCGGAAATGATGTCGTCTGTTGTCTTGTAAGCGTCCCTCGGGTTTTGATCCGTCCCCGCGCCGCACGCAACACGTGGTTTCAGCGGATGCGCCCGGGCGTCGCGCATGGTGCGTTCGATCAATTCCTTCGCTGTCGGCCAGTCGACCCCCATGCCACGTTGCGCGGTGTCCATCGCTTCGGCAAGGCCGAGGCCCTGGTCCCAGAGCCAGTGACGAAACTGCAAGGAATTATCCCAGTCGACAGCCGGAGGTCCGAGCCAGGGATCCCGCTCTTTCAGGGGTGAAGAGACAACATGCGCTGCTGCAAAGGCGGTTCGGGTCAGAGGTACGCGCGGGGCCCGGGGGATGAGGGCATCCCCGGCGAGGCGGTATTCCTCAAGCCTGTTGTCGAGCGTGGGAAGGGTCAGCATCGGCTACTCCAAGAACATTTGCTGCCAGTCAGGCGGGGACAGGAATATCGAGCACAAGAATGCCATCAATGCCACCAACCGCATTGGCAACAAGCTTGGCACCAAGTGCCTTGTGATCTGGATGTGTCTGGTAGCGTTCAAGAGCGTCCCAGTTTTCGAAATCGACGACAAAGCCGTGCATGTAGCCGCGTTCGATCTTTTCGGGGCTCTCGCTGCGGCCGGATACGATGTCCAGGATGCCGGGGACCTGATCCCGGATCCTTCGCAGTTCCTGGAAAAGATCTTCGATGGTTTCTTCGGAAACACCTGTCTGAAATTTGACGAGAACGATATGTCTGATCATTGAAGTTCACCGTGGTCTTGCCGGATCATGTCAGCTCCCTTTTCACCGATCATAATGGCTGCTGCATTGGTATTGGAGGAAACGACTGTCGGCATTACCGATGCGTCGATGACGCGGAGACGGTCGAGGCCTTTGAAACGAAGTCGCGGATCGAGCACCGCCTTGTCATCGGGGCCCATGCGACATGTGCCGGCAGGGTGATGCGAGGTCTTGGAATGCTCGCAGATGAAGTTGAAATAGTCCTCGTCGGTCTTCACGCCCGGACCTGGCAACCGCTCTGCCTTGATGAAGTGCTCGAGTGGTCCCTGTGCGAGGATTTCCTGTGTCAGCTTCAGGCCCCTGATCGACATCTCCCGATCGCGGGGATCCTGCAGGTAGTTCGGATCGATCAACGGGGCATCATTCGGATTGGCACTTTGAAGGCGAACGCTGCCGCGGGAGCGTGGCCTGAGGTAGCACGAATTGAGTGTGACACCGCCGTCCGGCATCGATGCCACGCCAGATTCAATACCTGTACCAAGGCCAAGATGGAACTGAAGATCCGGTGAGCGTGCCTCCGGGTCGGCGTACCAGAAGCCGCCGGTTTCAAACAGGCTGGAGGAGACCGGCCCGCGTCTCGTGAAGAGATATTGCAGCCCCGCCAATGCCGACCAGTGCAGCTTGGCGTATCGATCATATGTGTGCGGACCGCTGACTTCGCAAATGCAGTAGAGATCGAGGTGATCCTGAAGATTGGCGCCGACTTCCGGCTGGTCGTACACCACCTCGATACCGAGATCTTTCAGGTGGTCAGCGGGTCCGATGCCGGACAGCTGCAACAATCTTGGCGAGCCGATGGACCCCGACGACAGAATGACTTCGGCGGAAGCGGCCAAGCGTGAACCATCAATCAATTCGACACCGGTCGCAGTTCCGTTTTCCACCACGATGCGGCGCACGGGTGCGCCGGTTTTCACGTGGAGGTTTTTCCGGTGCCGGTTGGGCGCCAGATAGGCCATGGCGGCAGAAGACCGGCGGGCGTTCTTTTGCGTCAGCTGGTAATAGGCAACGCCATCCTGTTTTTCTCCGGTCACATCCTCGTTTCTCGGAATGCCAAGCTCGGCCGCCGCCTTGAAATAGGCGTCGCAGATCGGGAGGGGCGCGCAAGGTTTGGAAACGCCGAGTGGCCCGCCCTGCCCGTGGTACCGGTTGTTGTACGTGTCGTTGTCCTCCGCCTTCCGGTAATAAGGCAGGACATCCTCGTAGCCCCAGCCGTCGCACCCCATCTGACGCCACTCGTCGTAGTCGAGCGCATTGCCGCGCGTATAGATCTGGGCGTTGATGGCGGAACCGCCGCCAATCACCCTTGCCTGGGTATAGTTGAAGACGCGATCCCGCATGTGTTTCTGTGGAACGGTTTGCCAACCCCAGGAGCCGATGCCCTTGGTCATTTTCGCGAAGCCGGCAGGGACATGATAAAACGGATGCCGGTCGTGCCCGCCCGCCTCCAGAAGCAAAACGCTGACATCAGGATTTTCGGTCAATCTGGCCGCGAGCACCGAGCCCGCGCTGCCACCGCCGATGATTATGAAATCGTAGCCTTTTTCCATTTCGGTCTCTCAAAGGCGTGGAATGGAAAGGCCGCCATCGACATTGATGACGGAACCGGTGGCGAAGGCCATCCGGCCTTCTGCGATCGGCACAACAGCCGAAGCAATGTCTGACGGTTGTCCCCAGCGCGCGGACGGTACAAGGCCATCTTCGATCTGCGGCGTGTATTTGTCCTTCACGGCGCGCGTCATGGCGGTTTCGATAATGCCGGGGCGGATTTCAAAGACGCCGATGCCATGCGGCGCCAAACGGGCCGCAAAGAGTTTTGCCATCATCGAGGCCCCGGCCTTCGACAGGCAGTATTCCGCACGTTCGATCGAAACCATGCCCGCACTGACAGAGGTGACGAAGGTCATCGAGCGATAGCTGTCACAGGATTGTTTCAGCATGCGCCGGGCGACATTCTGGGCGAGAAAAAACGCGCCGCGGAGATTGACGCCCAAGGTGAAATCAAAATTGTCGGGTTCAAGATCAAGCATGTCACCGCGTGCCTTCGCAGGTACACCGGCGTTCGAGACAAACGTTGTTATGGGCCCCAACCGGTTTTCGACCTGTTCGACAACCGCCGCGTGGCCGTCAATATTCAACAGGTCATGTGAGAAGAACGATGCATCAGGTCCAAGGCGCTCCAGAGCATCGGCAACTTCCGGGTCGCCGGAGCCGCATTGCGCGAGCAGGGCGATCTTGTAGCCTTCACCGGCAAGTGCTTCGGAAATACCGAACCCGATGCCTCGCTGGCCGCCGGTTACGAGTGCCACCTTGTTCATGCCGCAAGTTCCCGTCTGATCGTTTCCGCTGTTCTCAGGGACAGCGCGGCCACGGTAAGTGCCGGGTTGACCGCGGCGGATGTCGGCAATGCAGCCGCGTCCGTGACAAACAGATTTGGGTGATCCCAGGATCGGCAATCGGGATCGAGAACGCTGTTTTGCGGATCGGCGCCCATGCGAACGGTGCCGCATTGATGAGAGGGAACGCGGCCGTCGAACAGACGGGAAAGCACAATTGGAAATCCGGCCTTTCTCAAAGTCGCCTTCATCTTCCCGACGAGCTTCTTGTGCGCCTCCATGTTGGAGCGGCGCCAGACCAGTTGGATCTTGCCGTTTTTCAGAACGACACGACTTTCGGGATCGGGCAGGTCTTCCGATATCAGATAAAGATCAAGCGCATGACCGGAAATCCATCTGGCCGCAAAGTTTGGAAGTTGGGGCACCTGGATCTTCAGAATGTCCGGTGTCACACGCCCCAGCAGCTGGACGTTGCCGAGCGGTTTGCCTGCATCATTGTCTGCAAGATACCAGTCGTTGAGGCCGAATGTCTTCTGATAAACCGAGTCGTTTTTGTAACGGGGGTCGATTGCGATCATCGCCGTCGCGTTGTGGTTCATGAAACACCGGCCAACATAATCGGAGCTGTTGGCGATTCCGGATCGAAGCAAAAGAGCTGCGGATTGAACCGCGCCGGCGCAAACGGCAACAATCGACGAAGACAGGTTCGTTTCGACGCCTTCCTTCACATAGGTAACGGTGTCGACCTTTCCGGTTGACGGGTCCACCTTCAGTCCGGTGACCTCCGCACCGGTAATCAGATTGACATTTTCGTGGGCGAGTGCAGCCTCCAGCCCGCAGGTCTCCGCATCCATTTTCCCGCATCTGAGATCGGGATAGCCGTCCCAGCCGGTTTTTCCGGCCGAAAGCCATCTGTCGATATCGACGCCAAGAGGAAGACAGAAGGGATTGACGCCTGCCTGTTCCAGTCTCATGCGCGCAACCCGGATTGCCGGCTCGTCCGGTACCGGAGGAAACTGATAAGGTCCTGCGTGCGCCGGCTCGGTCGGGTCGGATGTCGCATCCCCCCTGACCCGGTAAAGCTTTTCGGCTGCGTCATACCAGGGAGCCAGTTCTTCGTAGGACAATGGCCATGCGGGCGAAAAACCTTCAAAATGTTCCAGTTCCGCAAAGTCTTCCGCGCGGTAGCGGATCAAAACGGCGCCATAGAGTTTCGAATTGCCACCGACATTGTAATAATTGCCCGGCTCGAAGGAATTGCCGTTTTCATCGAGCCAGGTTTCGGCGGACCGGAAGGCGCTGTTGGTATAGATGCGCCAGGGGTCGCGCGCCGGCGCATCGTCCGGGATCCGGTGACCCCGTTCCAGGATCGTGATTTGTGCTCCGGACGGTGCAAGACCGGCGGCGAGTGTCGCGCCGCCCATCCCGCTTCCGACGATGACGATGTCCGGCGCAGACGTCATGCTTCAGGCGATCCTGTTTTCGCTTTGCGGGTCGAAGGCGACAGCCTTTTCCATGTTGAAAGCGAACGGGAACGTCTCACCGGCATTGACCGCGACATCTGCGCGGAACCGGCCGGTGACATCCTTGCCGCCGATCTGGCTGACGACAAACGTATCGGATCCCGCCGGTTCAGTGATCTCGACCGGTGCCTCGACAATGTGAACCGACTGCGAATTCCGGTCGGCACCATCCCTGTCGGTGATCGCTTCCGGCCTGATTCCAAGAATGATGTCCCGACCGATACTGGAGCCCAGGGTGTCGGTGGCAAACGGTATGGCTGCTGTCGAGCCGTTGATGAGCGTGACTTCGGCGGCAGGCTGCCCGTTTTCCGAAACGACCTTTGCCGGAAACAGGTTCATGGATGGAGACCCCATAAAACCGGCTACGAACATGTTAGCGGGGTTGTCATAGATCTCTTTCGGCGTTCCAAGCTGCTGAACGTAGCCGCCGAACATCACCGCAATGCGCGTCGACAAGGTCAGCGCCTCGATCTGATCGTGGGTGACGTAGACGATGGTTGTGCCGAGTTTGCGGTGCAGTTTCTTGATTTCAGTGCGCATGTCGACACGCAGCTTGGCATCCAGGTTCGAGAGCGGCTCATCGAACAGGAACACGTCCGGTTCGCGTACGAGTGCACGGCCCATGGCAACACGCTGCCGCTGGCCGCCTGACAGCTGTCCGGGCTTCCGGTCAAGCAAATGGCTGATCTGAAGCAAATCCGAGACCTGGGCAATGCGCTTTGCCCGCTCCGACTTTTCGATGCCGTGCATTTCCATGCCGAAGGAGATGTTGCCGCTCACCGTCATGTTCGGATAAAGCGCGTAGGACTGGAACACCATGGCAATGTTGCGGTCTGCCGGCTTGACGCCGTTCATGCTTTTGCTGCGGATGGCGATTTCGCCGGACGTGATGTCTTCCAGGCCTGCAATCATGTTGAGCAGGGTGGACTTGCCGCACCCCGACGGTCCGACGAGAACGAGAAACTCACCTTCTTCGATAGAGATGTCGGTTTCATGCAGAACCTGCACTGTTCCGTAGGACTTGGTCGCCTGTTTGATGTCGAGAAAGCCCATTGTCTTATCCTTTAACTGAGCCGGCCATCAGGCCACGGACGAAGTATCGGCCCGCAACGATGTATACGAGTAGAGTTGGCAGGGCGGCCATGATGGCACCGGCGAAATGGACGTTGTACTCCTTCACGCCGGTGGACGATTGCACCAAGTTGTTCAACGCAACGGTCATTGGTTGACTGTCGAAGTCCGAGAAGGATGCACCGAACAGGAAGTCGTTCCAGATGTTGGTGAATTGCCAGATGATGCAGACAACGGCGATCGGACCGGATGACGGCAACAGAATGCGCCAGAAGATGCGGAAGAATCCGGCCCCGTCGATCTGTGCGGCCCGGACCAGTTCGGTCGGGAAGGCTGCGTAATAGTTTCGGAAGTACAGTGTCGAGAAACCGATGCCGTAAACGAAGTGCACGAAGATCAGACCTGGCACCGATCCGGCAAGTCCCATCAGACCCAACATCCGGGCCATCGGGATCAGCACCATCTGGAACGGGATGAAACAGCCGAACAGAAGCAGGCCAAAGAGTATGGTCGCACCGGGGAAGGTCCACTTGGTCAGGACATAGCCGTTAAGCGCGCCGACAATTGTCGACAGGGCAACGGCGGGAACGACCATGATGATCGAATTGAGGAAGTAGGGGCGAAGCCCCGTCGCCTCGACGCCGACCTGGGCACTCGACCAGGCGCTCAGCCAGGGCGCGACGGTCCAATCCTGCGGCAGGGCCATCATGCCACCGGCCGTGATTTCGGACAGCGGCTTCAAAGAGTTGACCAGCATCACGTAGAGCGGCAGCAGGTAGTAAATGCAGAAGAAGACCAGCAGCGTATAGAGGACAACACGGCCGAGGCTGAAAGAGCTTTTTGCGGGGGCAGCAGCCATCACTTCTTCTCCCTCAGTTCGGACCAGAGATAGGGGACGATGATGGCGGCAATCGTCATCAGCATGATCACTGCGGACGCTGCGCCGATACCCATCTGGTTCCGGGTGAATGTGTAGGAATACATGAATGTTGCCGGCAATTCGGTCGCGGTTCCGGGGCCACCGCCGGTCAGGGCGATAACAAGGTCGTAGGATTTGATCGCCATGTGGGCGAGCACCACGAAGGCCGACATGAAGGCCGGGCGCAACTGCGGGATAACGATCCGGCGGTAGAGCGCCAACGTGGAGGCTCCATCTATCTGGGCCGCTTTCAGCATCTCGTTGTCAATGCCGCGCAGGCCTGCGAGGAACATCGCCATGACGAAGCCGGACGTCTGCCAGACCGCTGCAATGACGATCGTGTAGATCGCCATCTGGCTGTCCTTGATCCAGTTGAATTCGAATGTCGTCCAACCCCAGCCGCGCACCACGGCCTCGATACCGATGCCCGGGTCAAGAAACCATTTCCAGGCGACACCGGTGACGATGAAGCTCAGGGCCATCGGGTAGAGATAGATGGTCCGGATAAATCCTTCTGCGCGGATGCGCTGATCGAGCAGGATCGCGAGCAGCAATCCCAGGGCGCAACAGATGGTGATGTAAAGAACGCCGAAAATAACGAGGTTCGAGACTGCCGTGTCCCACGCCCGGATCCGGAACAGGTTCTCGTAATTCTGCCAGCCGATCCATTCGAAGGAAGGCAGAATCCGGCTGTTGGTAAAGGACAGATACAGCGTGAACAGGATGAACCCGTAAACGAAGATCGCGACAATCGCGACCGTCGGGCTCAGCACTATTTTGGGTAAAGCGTCGCGCAGTCTGTCAACAACGGAACCACGCGGGTTCGCCGTTTCAGAAATAGACATCTCAAGCCCCCGGTAAGGGGAAAGCGGTGAACAGTCACCGCTTTCCGTAGGGTATTTTACTTGTTGATTTGAACGGCGGTTACGAGTTCGTCGACAGCAGTCGCGCTGTCATACTCGCCGTTGAAATGCGCCGTGATGACATCATACATGGCGTTCTTGATGGCGGCAGGGTTTGCATGGCCGTGCGCCATGGAACCATAGAGGTTGCCGCTGTCAGCAGCTGCCTTCAGATCTGCCATGCCCTTCTTTCCGCAGGCATCGAAAGCTTCATTGGAAACGTCCGTGCGTGCCGGGACCGAGCCTTTGACCACGTTGAACGCGGACTGGAAACTCGGAGACAGGATTGCTGTTGCAAGAGCTGCCTGTTCCTTGCCAACTTCCTTGCCCTGGGCAAACATTGCGAACTGGTCGGCGTTGAAGGTGACCTGGTCCTGAGTGCCGGGGAAGCGGAAGCAAAGGAAATCCGCATCGGGTTTCTTGCCGGCGTTCAGGAATTCACCCTTGGCCCAGTCGCCCATCATCTGGAAGGCCGCATCGCCATTGATCACCATCGCAGTGGCAAGGTTCCAGTCGCGGCCGGAGAAGTTGTCATCGACATATGAGCGGATAACGCCCATCCGGTCGAAAGTTTCCTTCATCGTATCGGAGCCAAGCGTTTCTTCATCAAGTTCGATGAAGGCTTTCTTGTAGAAATCCGGTCCGCCGGTCGACATGGCGACTGCATCAAATACAGTTGCGTCCTGCCATGGCTGGCCACCATGTGCAATCGCGGTCTTGCCCGAGGCTTTCACTTTCTCAAGCGCTGCCACGAACTCGTCCCAGTTTGTCGGAACCGCGATGCCGAGTTCATCCAGAACCGCCTTGTTCGCCCAGACCCAGTTGGTGGAGTGGACATTCACCGGTGCGGATACCCACTTGCCGTCATGCTTGGCAAACTGCTGGAGCGCCTCGGGAACAACCTCGTCCCAGCCTTCCAGGCCAGCCTGGATGTTCAGATCGGCAAGTGCACCTTCCTTGGCCCAGTCGAGAATATCGAAACCGAGCATCTGTACGGCGGTCGGCGGGTTGCCGGACGTTACGCGGGCACGCAGCACGGTCATGGCCTGAGAGCCGCCGCCACCTGCAACCGGCATGTCCTGCCAGCCGATACCCTGACCTTCAAGGTCTTCTTTCAAAACGTTCAGAGCAGCAGCTTCGCCGCCGGATGTCCACCAGTGCAGAACTTCAACATCTTCTGCCTTAACGCTGGTGCTCGCTGCCATCAGTGCAGCAGCTGCCGTCATCATCGTCAACTTACGCATGGATTTCCTCCCTTAACGTGCTCGTCGTCGTCATGGGCGCCGGTTGCTGGTCGCCCGGTAGTCACGCAACGTCTATTGTAACGTTGCAAACCGTGGTGATGTCAACAATTTAATTTTCTCTCGTTTGGAAATTCTTTTCCGTTATTTAACATCAGCTTATCTTCAAGTTTGAGATATTGCATTGCAGCATCTTAATTTGTTGCAACGTTTTAAATTCCCTGATTAGACTTGTGCGGACATTTGAGCTGCAAACCGTGGGGTAGAGAGAGCGGGCATGTCGCGTAAAACCTTGGAAACCAAGGCAGAAAGTGCCGAAGAAACAGCATCGCGTCCGACGCTGCGCACGGTCGCGGCGGAGGCTGGCGTTGCGGTGACGACGGTTTCCCGCGCCCTTGCGGATGATCCGAGGATCGCCGAATCCACCAGGAAACGCATTTCCGAAATCGCCGACAGACTGGGCTACGTTCCCAATCGTGCGGCGCAGAGATTGCGCACCGGCAGAACCAAGGTCATCAGCCTTATGATCAATCCCAGGCACGAGTTCCTGAGTTTTACCTCCGAGTTTCTCGGGGGCATGTATGAAGGGCTTTCCGGAACGGGTTATGCCATTAACATCACTGCAGACAGTTTGGGCGAAGACCGGCTGGACGCCATTCGCAATATCCGCCGCCATTCGCTGGCCGACGCGATCGTGTTCACCCGGACCGAGTGCTTTGATGACCGGGCCCGTTACCTTCTTGAGCACGATTTTCCGTTTGTCACTCACGGGCGCACAGACTTCATGACACCGCACCCGTTTGTCGATTTCGACAACGAGGCGTTCGTCCGTCTGGCAGTCGAGCGGCTCGTTGAAAAAGGACGGCAGCACGTGTGTATCGTCATGCCGAACGAAAAATACACCTTCGGCCAACATCTGCGCTTTGGCGCACGGCAGGCGGCGATGACCCATGGTGTTCGGTTGACGGTGCCCGGTGCCGTCGACCTCGACAGCGAACCGGACGAGATTGCCGCCATGTTGCGTGGCCTTCATGGCGGACCGGATGCACCGGACAGCTACATCTGTGTCGGTGAGGTCAGCGCGTTGATCACGCTGGCCTGTCTCAACGACATGGGTCTGACCCAGGGGCAGGAAGTGGACGTTCTTGCAAAGCGTGCGTCGCCGATTTCCAATCACTTTCGACCGCGTATCGAGACGATCGACGAGGACCTGCGAGCGACCGGCCGCGCAATGGCGAAGGTTCTTCTCGGTAGAATGTCCGGGGAGCCGGTGGAGGATCTGCAGATCCTGTTGAAGCCCGAGGGACCGTTCTCGGTTTCCAGCTAGGACCATCATCCCGACACCCAGGGCTCGCGGTTCTTGCCGATCCGCATGGTTACCGTTTTCGCCTCGAGAAATTCATCAAGTCCGTATTTGCCGAGTTCACGCCCCTGGCCGCTTTGCTTGACGCCGCCGAACGGCAGTTCCGCAAATCCGTCCATCCAGGTATTGGTCCAGATCGTCCCCGCGAGCGCACGCCGGGCAAATTCCAGGCAGGTGTGGACGTTTTCGCTCCAGACCCCCGCGGACAGTCCATAGTCGGCATCGTTTACCAGAGCGATGGCCTCATCAAGCGTTTTGAATGTCAGCACCGAGAGGACCGGTCCGAAGACTTCCTCTCGGGCGATGGGCATGTCGCCGGTGACATTCGTCACCACAGTCGGCTCGTAGAACCGGCCGCGCAATCCGGGAACTTCCAGCACCTTGCCGCCAAGCGGTACCGAAGCGCCGGTTGCTCTGGCTTCCTGAACATAGGTATCGATTTTGTTATTGTGTTCAGGTGTGATGATCGCGCCGACCTTGGTCGATGGGTCCAAAGGGTCGCCAAAAGGAACAAGACGGGACAGGGCAACCGTACGTGCGACAAATTCTTCCGCTATATCCTCGTGCACAATGATCCGGGATCCCGAATTGCAGCATTCGCCTGCATTGAAATAGACACCGAAAACAACAGCATCCGCCGCGGCGTCGAGTTCCGCGTCCGGAAAGATCACCTGCGGGTTCTTGCCACCGAGTTCCAGCGAAACCTTCTTCAGCGTACCTGCGGCTGTTTCGACGATCGCCTTGCCGACAGCCGTCGAACCGGTGAACGTCACCATGTCGACCCGCTTGTCTGTGGTCAGTGCTGCTCCAACCGGATCGCCAAAGCCGAGGACGATGTTGGCGACGCCGGCCGGGATGCCTGCCTCCAGAAGCAGTTCGCCCAGGATGACGGTTGTCGCTGGTGTCATCTCCGAGGGTTTGATGACGGCTGTGCACCCCGCTGCGAGCGCAAAGGGAAGCTTCTGCGATACGATCAGGAAAGGAAAATTCCAAGGTGTGATGATCGAGACGACCCCTACGGGTTCCTTCAGAACAAGCCCGAGAAAGTCGTTGCCCAGAGAATTGTGGCTCTCGCCATGAAGCGTGCGTGCGAGAGACGCCGCGTATCGCCAGATATCGGCAGCACCCTCGATCTCGGCCATTGCCTGGCTGATCGGTTTGCCGGATTCAATCGTCTCGTGGAAGGCAATGCGTTCCCGGTCCCGGTCGATCAGATCGGCAACCTTCAGCAGGAGTGTTGCCCTGTCCTTGCCGGTCGTGGCAGTCCAGCGTCCTTCGTCAAAGGCGCGCCTTGCGGCAGAAATGGCAGCATCAACATCCAGGAGGTTGCCCCGGCAGGCGACCGTGACCACCGCATCATGTGACGGTGAGACCCGCTCGAACGTGGCACCGTCAGTGCTTGAGCGCCAGTCACCGTCGATCAGGTGCCGGGCAACAAAAGGGTCTGCCGGTATCCGGGCGTTGCTAATGGAGACGACATTCAGATCACTCATGATTATTTTCCAGGAAAATTCGGTTTGCGCTTTTCGCGAAAGGCGGTGACACCTTCGGTGCGGTCGGCGGTTTGTCCAATCATGCCTGCGCCGAGGGCTTCGATCATGGCGTTGCGATCTTCCCCGGCTGCTGCATGGACCATGTATTTGGCAACCTCGACCGAACAGGAGGATCTGCCGGCCAGGCCTTGTGCCAATTCCATTGCCCTTGTTCTCGGATCGTCCGATATCTCAGCCACAAACCCGCAAGCGTGGGCGCGTTCGGCCGAAATACGGCGGCCGAACAGGGCCATTTCCTTCACGACCGGTTCGCCGAGCAAGCGGATCAGGCGCTGCGTGCCCGACCACCCCGGCACGATTCCGACCGCGGCTTCGGGCAGGGCAAGCGTGGCATGCGGTGCCATGATCCGGATGTCTGCCGTTGCCGCAAACTCAAGCCCACCACCGAAGGCGTGACCTGCGAGGGCAGCGACTGTCGGCTTGCCAAGGCGTGCAAGGCGATCGAAAATTCGATGACCTTCGCGAACCCAATGGCGAGCGAATTCCCACGGTTCCAGTTCTCCCCAGGCGACAATGTCGGCGCCGGCGCAAAATGCCTTGCTGTCCTCCGCGCTGATCACGACGGCACGGATGCCGGGATCTCTTTCGATTTCCGCGCAATGTGGCTCGACCGCACCCAGCATTTCGGCTGTAAAGGCATTGAGCTTTGCCGGATTGTCGAGACGAAGCTCGGCAACGTCACCGTGGCGTATCAGGTGAAGCGCGCTCACAGGTGAAGCTCCATCGCTTTGGTCCGCAACAGGGCCTTCGGCATTTCCCTGAGGTCATTTGCGAGTTTCACGCGGCCGCTGGATGCGTCAACAATATCCCTTTGCGGCTCGATGCCGGGCATGATTTCGGTTGCCAGCAGGCCTGCGTCGGTCAACTGAATGACGCAGCGCTCGGTGACGTAGAGAACCTCCTGACCGGTTTCGCGGGCGCGGTTGCCGGAAAACGTGACATGCTCGACCCTGTCCACCATCTTGGTGAACTTGCCCGGAGCGTTCACGGTCAGGGCTTCGTCGGTAAGTGACAGATCGGCTCCCGCCTCGAACAGGCCGGAAAACACGATTTTCCTGGCATTCGCGGTAATGTCGACAAAGCCGCCGCACCCGGCCGTCAGATAGGGTTTCTTGCCGAGTTTAGAGACGTTGACATTGCCCTGAAGATCAATTTCCAGAAAGGACAGGAAAGAAACGTCGAAGCCGCCTCCCTGGAAATAGGTAAACTGCTGGGGTGAAGGCATATAGGCGTCGGCGTTGGAGGCGCAGCCGAAGGCAAATCCTGTCAGCGGCATCCCGCCGGTCGCGCCCTGTTCGATCGCCCAGGTGACGGCCTGCTCCTGACCGGCCTCGAGGAGCACTCGCGGAACCATCGCCGAAATGCCGAAGCCGAGATTGGCCGTTTGACCTCTGCTCAACTCCATCGCCGCGCGCCGCGCGACAACCTTTTCGATGCCATGTTCGGCAAGAGAGAAGCTTGACCAGGGGCGCATGATCTCGCCGGAGATTGCCGGATCATAGTCTGTTTCCGTCGTCTGGCGCTGGTCAGGGTCGACGACGACAAGGTCAACCAGATGCCCGGGAACGCGAACGTCATGGGGGCGCAGCGAACCGGCTGCCGTGACCCGCTTGACCTGGGCAATGACCAGGCCGCCATGGTTGCGGACCGCAATAGCCTGCTCCAGGCCGCCAAGATAGGCACCCTCGTGCTCATAGGTCAGGTTGCCGCGCTCGTCGGCGGTTGTGGCGCGAATGATGGCCACGTCCGGTACGATATTCGGAAAATGCAGCCAGGTCTCTCCACCGAGTTCCATTCTCGACACTATGGGCTGTTTGGTCGCCGCATCGTTCATGGCGCAACCTTCACGGACCGGGTCGACAAATGTCTCCAGGCCGACTTTGGTCATGACACCCGGCCGCCTTGCGGCGACATCCCGGTGCATGTCGAACAGAATTCCGGAGGGAACGTTGTAGGCAGCGACCCGGTTCTCGACGAGCATGCGCCAGATCTCAGGCATTGGAAGGGAAGACGGACCCGAGGGATAGGACCCTGCGATGATCGTGGACAGAAGGCCGTCCCTGGCAATGTGATCGATACCCTTGATGCCATACATGTCGCCGGCAGCAATCGGGTGCAGCGTCGTCAAATTCCGCGGGTGCCCCTCTTTGCCAAACCTTGCTCCGAGGGCTTCAAGGACCTTGTCGGGGCAACCGAGGCCGGAGGACGAGGAAACGGTGACAACGGCTCCGTCCGCAATTCGTGCGACAGCGTCTGCTGCCGTAACGATCTTGGAAGACATGGATCAAAAGCCTCCGTAGTCGACGCGGACGGTCGAACCGGATTGTGCCGCTTCGCGAACAGCATGAGCTACAGCCAGTGACTTGATGCCGTCGATGCCGTCGGCGGAGGGGCTTCCGGTTCCACGAACTGCTCCGCAAAAGAGGCCGAGCGCGCGGTGATAAAGATTGTGTGTCTCGAACGAGATCTGCGTTTCGCCATTGGTATCAACGAGCCTGATCTCACCGACCGGTTCCTGGGTCATGACGTTGCGCGCGAAGATGGAACCGTCCGTTCCATGGAATTCGATTCCCGTCCCGGCAAAGGCGTGCGTGAAGCTTTCGTGTGTCTGAATCATTGCGCCGGACGGCATGGACCAGACCGACATGACACTATCCTCGACGCCTTCACCCATACCTGATGTTCCCGCTTTCGCGACGACATCGACGGGGTCTTCGGCCAGATGAAAGCGGATCGTGTCTGCGTCATGAACTGTAATGTCAGGAATGACACCACCACCTGCGGACGCGTCGTTGATCCGCCATCCGCGCAGATGTTCCGGCAGGTGGACGGCATGAAAAACGCGCGCGCTCAGAACCTTGCCGATGCGGCCGGAGGAAATCAGGTCGCGGATCGCGAGATGCGAACCGGCGTTGCGCAGATGATGGTTGGTGGCAAAAGTGACTGCGTTGTTGCGAGCGGCCTCTACCATCTCGACTGCGTCGGAGAGCGTCATGGCCAAAGGCTTTTCACACAGAACATGCTTGCCCGCGGCAATGGCGGCCAGGGCCTGAGAGTGGTGCTTCTCGTTGGTCGTGGAGATATAGACCGCATCGACTGTTTCGTCTGCCAGTTGCGCTTCCAGATCGGTAAAGCTTTCCGGGATTGCATTGTCCCTGGCAAAGACAGCGCCGCGCTCCGCATCGGAGCTCAGGACCGATTGAATTTCGGCTCCTTCCTGCGCGCGGATCGCATCAATCACATAACCAGACGCAATTCGGCTTGCACCGATCAGGGCCCAACGCATTCAAACCTCCCTATAAGCTCGTTTTGGAACGTTCCAATTTGGATGCATAAAACTTGGAACGTTCCAAAAAGTCAATATGTGAAGTCGGATATTTTGTCCGGTTGTCCGAGTTCATGTTTGCCGAACCAAGTTCATGCAGAGGAACGAAACCCGGAATTGCCGCGACGATCGACGCTGGTATTTGTTGAAATCATCGATTTCAAAAAAAGATCCAGGCTTGCAATGACGGCAATTCAAACCCCGGCAAGGGCGTCAAGCACACGAAAAATGGTGGCGACCCCCGATCCGTTCGCCCTACCGTCCGTGCTCGATCAGATGGGCGCGAACCGCATCATTTATCCACATGTGCAGGGAGTTCAGCAGTTTCATCAGAAACGGTCGTCCGGCCAACTCTCATGCAGATTGTCAATCACGTATGTATGCGCATGCCGCTTGCCGGAAGCGTTTTTAAGGTGCGGGTGATCAGCCGGGAGTTCAGGATGTTCATGAATGATGACCTTGGCGTCCGACGAGGGCCAAAGTCTTGCAGCAGCAACCGCACCGATGATTGCCAGGACGGCGAGTGTCAAAATGGTCGTTGGCAAGCCTGCCCCGCTGCCGAGCCAGCCGGCAAGCGGATAGGTGACCAACCAGCAGCCATGTGACAGGGCGAATTGTGCTGCAAAAACCATCGGCCTGTCTTCCGCATGCGCAGAATTGCGCAAGAGACGCCCGGATGGAACCAGTACTGCGGAATTGGCAAGTCCCATCAGGAACCATGTCGCAAGGAGATAGGGCCACAAGGCCGGTTCTGGAAGTTCCATCAACAGGACGGCAAACCCGAACAACAGCAACGGCAGGGCAAGCGCGCCCGACAGCATGATGTTCCTGTCTTTCAAGGAGGCAAGCAACCGTGGCAGGGCAATGGCCATTACCATGGATCCTCCACCATAGGCGGCCATTGTCAGGGCAAGGTCCGTGTCGGTTCCGCCGAGCAGTGTCTTGACGATGACGACAGAATTCACGATCACGATGGCGCCGGCGGCAGAGACGGTCAGGTTGAGCGCCAGTAGTCCCTGAAGTCTGGGGGTTCGCAGATAGATCCGCATTCCCTGCGAGATACGCTGCCACGGTGAAACGCGCCTGGTGGTCATGATTGCCGGAAGTGTTACGGTCAAAACGAGTGCGGCGGATACCAGGAAGCCGACCACCGTACCGCCAAAAAGCCAGTGAAATCCGACAAGACCGATCAGGGCGGCAGCTACCATCGGGCTCAGCAGGTTTTCGAGATCGTAGGCCATCCGCGAAAGAGACAGCGCATTGGTATAGTCATCCTCGTCAGGCAGGATGTCCGGTATGGTCGCCTGAAAAGTTGGCGTAAAGGCCGCGGAGGCCGATTGCAGAAGCGCGATCAGAACATAGATCTGCCAGACTGAATCGACAAAAGGCAAGGCGATCGCAACGCTGGCCCGGACAAGATCGAGCACAACAAGAAAAGGTCTGCGTGGAAAATGTGCGGCAAAACCGGCCGCTACCGGCGACAGGGTGACGTAGACGATCATCTTGATGGCAAGCGCTGTACCGAGAACCGCTCCGGCATCGGCGCCCGCCAGATCAAAAGCAAGAAGGGCAAGTGCCACCGTCATCAACCCGGTTCCAAAGAGGGCGATGACCTGGGCTGCAAAAAGATGCCGGTAGGTTCGATTGGCAAGAACGGTGAACATGTATCAGGTGCGGCTTCCGGCTGGTGCTGATCCTTGCTTGACTGATAGCACTTGCACGGTCCGACATCCATGATGGTTCAAACAGGCAAGGTCCAGACCACCGGAATTAATGCGGATGCGAGCGGGTCTCGCCGTAGTGGCCTACCTTGCTGCTATGCCGAACGGCAATTTTTCGCGCGCGTTCCGGTACCATTCGATGATCTTGCGCCGTTCTTCTGGCTCCATGTAGGAAACGTTTGCCGGTGGCATCGCGTTGGTAACACCGGCCTGCAGATAGATTTCCCGGGCAGCACGGACGACATCGGCTTCCGTTTCCAGAACCACGCCCTTCGGTGCCCAGTAAATACCCTCATAAAACGGTTCGCGGGAATGACACATGGAGCAGCGTCCGGGAACGATGGCCATCACGTCCTCAAAACCCTTCGCACTGGCAAATGCCTGTTCCGTGGGGTTGAGCGTGCGGGAATCGGAAACCTCAAGACTGTCGGCACTCCACATCGGCGCCATGCTCAGGTGAATGATTGCAACGAAGAGGATTGCCGTCACCAGCCATGTCCACATGGGCGCGCTGCCTCCCGCGTGCTTGGTGTTGAAATAGTGCCGGATCGATACTCCCATCAGGAATACCAGCGCAGCGATCACCCAGTTGTATTCGGAGGCGAAGGCAAGAGGGTAGTGATTGGAGAGCATGAGGAAGACGACAGGCAGCGTCAGATAATTGTTATGCATCGACCGCAGCTTGGCGATCTTGCCGTATTTGGCGTCCGGGGTGCGTCCGGCCTTCAGGTCGGCCACGACGATCTTCTGGTTGGGAATGATGATCAGGAACACATTCGCGGTCATGATGGTCGCCGTGAAGGCTCCCAGATGCAGCATCGTTGCGCGGCCCGTGAATACCTGATCATAGCCCCAACCCATCGCGACAAGCATGATGAACAGCAGGACCATCAGCAAGGTCGGGCTGTCTCCGAGTTTCGACTTGCACAGAAAATCGTAGATCAACCATCCGATCGTGAGCGATGCAGCCGAAATCACGATGCCCTGCCACAAGGCCAGATCCGCCTTCGCCGGATCAATCAGATAAAGTTCGCCGCCGACCCAATAGACGATCATCATGAGCGCCGCGCCGGAGAGCCATGTGGCATAGCTCTCCCATTTGAACCATGTCAGATGTTCCGGCATGTTTTCTGGTGCCACCAGATATTTCTGGATGTGATAGAAACCGCCGCCGTGGACCTGCCATTCTTCTCCGAAAGCCCCGGGCGGCAGGTGCGGCGACTTGCGCAATCCCAGATCCAGAGCGATGAAATAGAAGGACGAACCGATCCAGGCGATGGCAGTTACGACATGCAGCCACCTGACGGCGAATGCCAGCCACTCCCAGATAATGGCAATATCCAACATGGTGTCCCTCCGGTCCCCTTTAACGGCAAGCTAATCTAACTTGAAATTTTCTGGTATCTCGACATAATTCCGAGCAGTTTCAAAAAAAAACGGAAAAATAAGGCGTTGGCCTATCTGGAGAATATACGGACGTTCCTGCGCGTTTATGAATTGGGGAACATGTCCGCCGCAGCCCGCGATCTCCGGATTTCATCGGCTGTTGCATCTGCGCGGATCTCCCAGCTGGAAGAGCATCTGAACGTGCGCCTGTTCCAGCGGACGACGCGTGCGCTCAGCCCGACCGAACACGGGACGCTGTTTTACCGCGGTGCGACCAAGATCGTGGAGGCCGTCGAGGAAGCCGAAGCTGAAATCAGCAACGTCACGCAGTCGCCACGGGGCACCTTGTTCATCGCAGCCCCGATCGGCATGGGTCAGCGACTGATCGCACCTGCAATCCCGGTGTTCAAGGACGCCAATCAGCTGATCGATATCCGCTTGCGGCTGTCCGACCGGAAGGTCGATCTGACGGGGGAAGGTCTCGACGCAGCATTTTTCCTGGGATTGCCGGAAGACTCAACGCTCAAGATCCGAAAAATAGCCGATTGCGAACGGGTGCTGTGTGCCTCACCAGGCTACCTGGCGCGAAAAGGCGCCCCGGCGCTACATGAAGATCTGTCATCCGGCAAGCATGAGTGTCTCAACATGCGCTATCCTGGAGCACCGGAGTTTCAGTGGCCGCTCCAGACGAGAAGCGGTATCAGGAAAGTAGCGGTGACGGGACCCTTTGAATCCGATCACGGGGACGTTTTGACAGGCTGGGCGCTCGACGGTCACGGCATTATTTTGAAGCCGGTCTTCGAGGTTGCAGATTATCTCGCTTCAGGACGGCTTGTCCCGGTTCTGGAGCAGGAGCCGCCGGTTCCCGTGCAAATGGCCTGTCTTTACACCCACCGGAAACGTCAGGATCCGAAAGTAAGGCTGTTCCTAGACTTCATGATCGGGCATATCCAGCGTGCGCTGGCAGACATGCCGGAGCGATGAGGTGGCATTCCGTATCTGAAAGCCGCCCAAGGGCGACTTCCAGCAGGTCGTGGTTCGGTTTGTAAACCGCGAAGACTACTCAGCCTTCATTTCGGTGACTATTTGAATGGTTATCGGACCTGTCGAGAAAGGCCCGACGCCAAATTCCGTATGATCAATCGTGGTCGACGCTTCAAAGGCAATCCATTCACCCTTGTAATAGTCGAGGCTGCTGCCGACGGGATGCGGTCCGATATGGGTCAGTTTGGTGTCCAGCGTGACGGGCTTGGTCGTGCCGTGCAGTGTCAAATCTCCGGTCACCTTGGCTGTGTCTTCGCCGGTTTTCTCAACGGCGGTGCTGACAAAGGTGATCTCCGGATAGGTTTCGACTTCCAGGAAATCCGCGCTTGACAGATGATCGTCGAGAGGCTTGAAGCCGGTTGCCAGGCTGTCGGTCTTGATCGTCACGCTGAGGGAGGCATCTTCCGCATTCTCAGGGTCGATATCCAGTGTTCCCGCTACTTCTGTGAATTCCCCACTCTGTGTGGAAACACCTGCATGCGACCAGCTGAACTGCACCTCGGTATGTCCCTGGTCGGTCTTGTAGGTCGTGGCCATCGCGGCAGGAACTGTCAACAGGAATGCGGCAATGCCTGTTTGGGCAAGTCTGATCATTTGAAAATCCCTCCTTTTCACAGTCAAGCAGAATTGCCTGAGCCTGGTGATATCTTGATTTTCAAGAATACCAAAATAGATGCTATGACATCTATCAGAATGACAGTCTTGAAAAAACCGTTGCAATCCCTGCTCACTGAAACTTGAAGATGATGAAGCCAAGCGACCGAGAAACCGATATCTGGATCATGTTGAACCGGGTGCACCGGCAAGCGCACCGCAATATGGAAGCCGAGTTGCGTCAGAAAGGGTTCCCGTCGCTCCGTGTCTACGACTTGCTCTGGGGCGTTGAAATGTCGGGTAAAGAGGGCGTGAGGGCTTATGAACTGACAAGCTGGCTGCTTTTCGAGCAATCCAACCTGTCGCGCCTGCTGGCCCGGCAGATCTCAAAGGGACTGATCCGCGAAACGGTCATGTCGGAAGATCGCCGTGGCAAGGTCCTGCATATCACGCCTGAAGGTGCCGCGTTGCGAAAGGACATGTGGGAAGTCTACGGCTCGGGCATTCATCAACATATGAAAGATCTGGCGACGGCAAGCGGATTGGCGGAATTCTTCAAGCAGTTGTGTGACGTTGGCGGCGGACCGATCGGTCTGCCGGACCAACGGCAAGTGTCAAAAGAGATGTAGCGACAGGGCTATCGCGACGCAGTTGTCCATTGTCGGCGATGTTTCCATCGGAAAGTGGTGTTAGCTGCCCCGATAAGTCGAATAGCTGTACGGTGATACCAGGAGAGGCACATGATAGTGCGTGTCATCGGACATGCCGAAGCGCAGTGGAACGGTGTCCAGGAAGCGCGGGCCGACCGCCGTTGCATCGAGCGAGTCAAAATACTCGCCGACGTGAAAAACGAGCTCGTAAATTCCTTTCCTGAAATCGGATTCCGGCAGAATGGGGGCATCTGTCCGGCCATCACTGTTGGTCGTCAGGCTTGCGATGTGACATCTTGCGTCTCCGTTGATTTCGTAGAGATCGATCTTGATGCCTGCTCCGGGCGTGCCCCGCACGGTGTCCAGCACGTGGGTCGTCAAAAATCCCGCCATGTGGGTCTCCTTGAAATTTGAAACGGATGCACAGTCTCGGGAGTTGAATGTTTGTCTTCAGATCTGTCCCGGGATGATTGCAGAAGATACCGCCGAGCATAGAGTGCGTTCCCCTGAAGCTCTTTCTAAAAAAGCCTGAAAGTCATCATCACTGTTTTGTCGTAAAAGAAAAAGAAAGCTGGAGGTCTGTCTTGAATCGGTATGTGCGCGATTTGCGGGGTTACGGTGCGTTTCCACCCGATCCAAAGTGGCCTGGAAATGCCAGAGTCGCCGTTCAGTTCGTTCTGAATTACGAGGAAGGCGGCGAAAACAATATCCTGCATGGTGACAGTGCATCCGAAGCCTTTCTGTCCGACATACCGGGCGTCGCCCAATGGCCCGGGCAGCGTCACTGGAACATGGAATCCATTTATGAGTACGGTTCTCGCGCCGGTTTCTGGAGACTCCACCGGCTGTTCACACGTGCCGGTATTCCGCTGACGATTTACGGTGTTGCCTCCGCGCTGGCGCGAAGCCCGGAACAGGTCGAAGCGATGAAGGATGCCGGTTGGGAGATCGCCAGCCATGGCCTCAAATGGGTCGAGCACAAGGACATGCCCGACGACGAGGAGCGCGCTGTCATCGCGGAGGCTATCCGGCTGCATACTGAAGTCGTCGGAGAACGCCCTCGCGGCTGGTATACGGGCCGCTGCTCGGAAAATACCGTCCGTCTTGTCGCCGAAGAGGGGGGATTCGATTACATCTCGGATACCTATGACGACGATCTGCCCTACTGGCTGGATGTCGAAGGCCGTGATCAGCTGATCATACCCTACACGCTCGAAGCAAATGACATGCGATTTGCCGTATCGCCCGGCTGGAGTGACGGAGATGATTTCTTCAACTACCTGAAGAATGCCTTCGACGTGCTTTATGCCGAGGGTGAAAGCGATACACCAAGGATGATGTCTGTCGGACTGCATTGCCGTCTGGTGGGGCGCCCAGGCAAGATTGCGGCAATACGGAAGTTCATCGAATACATCCAGTCCCACGATCGTGTCTGGTGCCCGCGCCGGATCGACATCGCTCAACATTGGTCGGCGCACCATCCACCACAAGTTTCCCTGTCGCCAAGCCGCATGACGAAGGACGAATTTGTCGAACGCTTCGGCGGGATATTCGAGCATTCGCCCTGGATAGCCGAACGCGCATTTCAGCTTGAACTCGGACCGGCGCACGATTGCGCTGCAGGTGTTCACAATGTCCTTTGCAGAATGTTCCGCTCAGCAAACGGGGAAGAACGCCTCGGTGTCCTGAAGGCGCATCCGGACCTGGCCGGCAAGCTGGCCCAGGCCGGCCGTCTGACTGCGGAAAGCACATCGGAACAGGCGAGCGCCGGACTTGATCTTCTGACCGATGACGAGCGGGAGACTTTCAAAGATCTCAATACCGCCTATGTCGCAAAACACGGTTTTCCCTTTATTATCGCCGTACGCGACAACGACAAGTCATCCATACTGGCTGCCTTTCACCGGCGAATCGACAATGATGGGCCGACTGAGTTCAAGGAGGCCTGTAACCAGGTGGAACGCATCGCCCGACATCGACTGCAGGACCTTTTGCCGTGAAACCGACTTCAATTGCGGCAACACCTCTGACAGCGGCAGACTTTGCACCCTATGGTGACCTGATCGAAGTGAGGGGCAATCCTGACAAGATCATCAATCAGGGCATGTGCGGACGTCACAACGACCTGGCAAGGCTGGATTTCGAAGCAGGACGGGCAGGGATCAGCCTTTTCGATGCCAAGGCCCGCTCATTGCCTCACATGGTCGACATGGTCGAGCGGCATCCGATGGGGAGTCAGGCATTTGTTCCCGTCGACGGCGTGCCGATGCTGGTTGTCGTTGCAGATGATCTGAACGGTGAACCCGTCAGCCTGAAGGCCTTTGTCAGCAAGCCCGGTCAGTCAATCAATCTGCATAGGGGCGTGTGGCATGGTGTGCTGGCTCCACTGGAAAGGGACGGCCGCTTTGTTGTCGTCGATTGGATCGGGAACGGAACCAACCTGGAGGAACATTGGTTTCCCGTTCCCTGGACTGTGGAGATGCTTGACGGTTGAAGTGCATCTTCACGAATGGATGATTTCTGCCCGCCCAATGAGGTGGAAACATCCTTTTGACCTTCAGAGGAGAAGTTATGGACAGCTCGACAATCGGGACGGCAGAGCAACTGCGAGATCCCAACTATACTCCGCCATTGGCGAAGGCAATTCCACTTGGAATCCAGCATGTGCTGGCAATGTTTGTGTCAAACGTTACACCTGCCATCATTGTTGCCGGTGCAGCCGGGTTTGGCTTCGGCTCCAACTCGCCGGACTTTCCCGAGTTGCTGTACCTCATACAAATGTCGATGGTGTTCGCCGGTATCGCGACATTGCTGCAGACAATGACACTCGGCCCGGTAGGGTCCGGTCTTCCGATCGTTCAGGGAACGTCGTTTGCCTTTCTGCCGATCATGATCCCGATCGTCGCGGGCAAGGGTGTCGAGGGACTTGCCGCCCTTTTCGGTGGCGTGATCATCGGCGGTATCTTCCACGCTGTCCTGGGTCTTTTCATCGGACGCATCCGATTTGCCCTGCCGCCGCTCGTTACGGGGCTCGTGGTCACCATGATCGGCCTCGCGCTTGTAAAGGTCGGTATCCAGTACGCGGCCGGCGGTGTGCCTGCGATCGGCAAACCGGAATACGGTTCGCTGCTGAACTGGGCCGCGGCTCTGGTCGTCATCGTCGTCACGCTGGGATTGAAGTTCTTCGCAAGGGGCATGCTGTCCGTTGCAGCGGTTCTTCTAGGATTGATCGCGGGCTACATTTTCGCGCTGCTGACGGGAATGCTCACCTTTGATGTGATAGCCGGATCATGGTCGAAAGCTGCCGCCTTTGCGTTGCCTCAGCCGTTCAAATACGGTTTTGAGTTTTCGCTGGCCGCAGTCATCGGTTTCTGTCTGATGGCATTCGTGTCTGCGGTGGAAACCGTGGGCGACGTTTCCGGTGTCACAAAAGGTGGTGCGGGTCGTGAGGCAACCGACAAGGAAATTTCTGGTGCGACCTATGCGGACGGTGTCGGCTCAGCGATTGCCGGTTTTTTCGGCGGCTTGCCGAACACCTCGTTCAGTCAGAATGTCGGGCTTATCGCAATGACCGGCGTCATGAGCAGGCATGTCGTCACGTTCGGTGCGATCTTTCTCATCGTCTGCGGATTGATTCCGAAAGTGGGCAGCGTCATTCGCACAGTGCCGATCGAGGTGCTCGGCGGAGGGGTCATCGTCATGTTCGGCATGGTCGTTGCCGCTGGCGTCTCGATGCTGTCGGACGTCAACTGGAACCGACGCAACATGGTCATTTTTGCGATCTCGCTGTCGATCGGTCTCGGGCTTCAGCTGGAACCCGGCGCGTTGCAGCATGTTCCCGACACCGCGCGCATTCTACTGACCAGCGGACTGCTGCCGGCGGCGCTTCTGGCGATTGTCCTGAACCTCATCCTTCCGGAAGAGCTTTCAGATGAATCGACCGAAGAGGTCTCAGGTGGCATGACGGGTCACGGTCAGGGCTCCCTGCCGAAAAGTGAAAAAACCTGACCAGTCGCACATAAGGGAAACACGGAAGGGCCGCTGACGCGGCCCTTCTTTTTTGTCTACCCGTTTCGACAATGCGCGCTATGAAAACCATTCCAACTTTTGTCAGAGAGTTCGGCGCTTCATGGAAACACGATCATCGGTCAACGAGTTGCATGAACAGATCGAGGTCCGCTATCTCGCCGCCATCAGCCGGGCCATGTCGATCATGCGTCTCGAGAAACCCCATTCGTTGTCGTACCAGCCGAAAATGCGGGCCTGACGGTCGCCCGTGGTAAGGGTCTCCGGGAGGGCGATCACGAGCGATTCCGGTCTCGCGCGCATATCGGTCGACACGACATGGTCGCCGGTAAAGCCGATGACCGAACTGCTTGAGAAAATATCCTGAAGCAGATCATTGACCGATCCCGCAACAGGACGCTTCCAGGTCACGGTCAGATCAACCGCCGATACGCTGATCGTGGGAACCCGGACAGCAGCACCTGTGATTCTGCCTTCGATCTGCGGCAGGACTTTTCCGACAAGTTTGGTTGCGCTGGTCGTGGTGGGCACCATGGAGACCCCGCCGGCACGGCTGCGTTCCAGAGGACCGCGCGGTGCGTCGACCATGGGCTGGCTGCCGGTATAACAGTGGATCGTTGTCATGTGCCCTGACTGAATTCCGATTGCGTCGTCCAGCCCTCGCAAGAGAGGGGCAAGTGCATTGGTGGTGCATGAACCGTTGGAGATGAGGCGATGACTGCCAAGTTCCTCCTCGTTGGCGCCGAGCACAAGTGTGCGGTCGGCGGCGGGAGACGGGCCGGAGATCAGGACATTTCGTGCTCCCGCCAAAAGTCCGCGCCCCGCGATCTCCTCCGTGTTCGCCTTGCCGGTGCATTCCAGCACGACGTCGACGTCGGACAAGTCCAGAACGGAGAGATCCGGTTCACCCGAGAACAGGATTTCCTGGCCGTCGATCGTCAGGCTCCGGGCACCAGCCTCGACGTGTCCGGGATAGGGGCCGAAAACACTGTCATATTTGAAAAGATAGGTGCAGGTCTCGAGCGGCGCGATATCGTTGATCCGCACAATCGCGATTTCCTCCTTTTCGGGGAGGGCCAAGATCTGCCGCAATACGGTCCGGCCTATCCGGCCGAACCCGTTGATGACAATCCGCATTCCGATGATCCGTGTCTTTAGAATTCGACGATCATGGCGCCCTGGAATACAGGCACCCGGAGAATGCGTATCACTCTTTAAAGTATTGATCTCATTTATATTGTCCCTAGGGACAATCGGAATTTCTTCAGCGGCCAGCCGGCCGCAGCGGCATGTGGCGGTTGACGTCCTTGTAGAGAAGATAGCGGAATGGCCCGGGGCCTCCCGCATAGCATGCCTGCGGACAGAAGGCGCGCAGCCACATGTAGTCACCCGCCTCGACTTCGACCCAATCCTGATTGAGCCGGTAAACGGCCTTGCCCTGGAGGACATAAAGACCGTGCTCCATGACGTGCGTTTCGGCAAACGGGATTACGGCACCGGGTTGAAACGTGACGATGGTGACATGCATGTCGTGCCGCAGATCGGCCGGGTCCACAAATCGGGAGGTTGCCCATTTGCCGTCCGTGCCGGGCATTGCACTCGGGGTGACATCGCTTTCATGTGTCACGAAGAAACTTGGCCGGTCGAGCCCCTTGACCGGTTCATATGCCTTGCGGATCCAGTGAAATCGAACGTGTTCCGGACTGTCATTCCTGAAACGCCAATCGGTTTCCGGTGGCAGATAAACGTAACTTCCGGCTCTCAGCGCGTGTTCTGTGCCATTTGCTGTCAGTGTCGCTTCGCCCTCAACGACAAACAACACAGCTTCAGCCGTGGGGTCCGTTTCCGGACGATCCGACCCTCCCTCCGGTGCCACCTCCATGATGTATTGCGAGAAGGTTTCCGCAAAGCCGGACAAAGGCCGGGACAGGACCCACAGCCGCGTGCCGGACCAGAACGGAAGGAAGCTGGTCACGATATCGCGCATCGTTCCGCGGGGGATGACAGCGTATGCGTCGGTGAACACGGCTCGATCGGTCAGAAGCGTTTCCTGGCCAGGATGACCGCCTTTCGGAGCGAAATAGGTTTCAGACACAGCTTTGCTTTCTCGACAGTTTACAGGGCTTGAAAGACTATGACGATCTGAAGCGTCGACGACCAGATTGCTTGTGAGAAGAAATCTTTATTGAAAATCAAGAAAATGAGCGCGGTGCATTTTTCCTGACAAAAACCGGTCCGTCAGCCGGTTTTCTTGATCATGGCAGATTGAACGGTTGCCATTTCCGCGCTGAGAAAATCACAGAAATCCTTGGCGACGATCGAAATCGGCCGGTGGGTCGGCGTCAGAATGGAAAGGCCGTTCTGGATTCGTGGACGGAACGGACGAAAAACAATCATTGGCGGTCCCATGCCGAGCCGTCCGTCCTCCTGCGCCTTGTAGGCCGTGAGCATGTCGCAGATAAGGGCGCACAGGCCCGACTCGACAAATCTCAATCCGGGCAAGGCGGTCTGCAGTTCAAATCGCTGGTTGAAGCGCACACCCGCATCCCGGAAACGCGCCAGGATCTGCTTGTGACTGCGATGTTCGGAATGCATGAGTGCAAGCGGGTGGCCATCGAGATGTTCCGGTGTGATGACTTCCCTTGCGGCGAGTGGATCCGTTGCCGGGACAGCGCACATGCATTCCAGATCGAAGTCGATCTGGTCGAAGGAATTTCGCGCACGGGGTGTTTCCGTGAAACCTATGTCAAATTGCTGAGCAGCAATAAGCTCTTCAATTTCCTGGGATGTCCGGCTTGCCAGTGCAATCTTCACGCTCGGTTTGTCGGCAACGAATTTGGAAAGGCTGTTTGGAAGGAAATCGGCAATCGCCTCCGGAATCCCTGCAATGCGAAGCTGTCCGTGTTCGCGGTTGGCAAGACCGCGCAGAGTGCGTTTGGAGATTTCGAGCCGCTGCAGAATCGCTTCGGCTTCTTCGAGAAAGAACTCCGCTTCGGGGGTCGGAACGAGACGCCCTTGCTCGCGCATGAACAGCTTGAGTTCAAGCTCCGTTTCAAGACCGGCGATTGTCGAACTGACGGCAGGCTGTGTCCGGCCAAGCGTGCGGGCTGCTTCCGAAATGGAACCGCTCCGCATGACCTCACGAAAGGTCGCCAATTGCCGAATTGACAGGTTCATTGAAACTCGAGAACTGCCCCCTGGTAAATATCTTCGAACAATGTGTCGCCTAAGGGAAGCAAGGTCAACTGCCGCAAAAAAAACCTGTGCAATTTCACGGATTTAGCCGGGGACTATTTTTCCACTACTGCGAGTTGACCCATGTATTCCGGCTGTCGCAACTTACAATTGCTTATGTGGTTTAAGATGAATTCAGCCGGAAACAAGGTGATCCCGAAAGGCACTGCCGCATTTTGAGTTCAAGGTCTCCAGAGCCGATCGAGGTCAAATGTCTCAACGTCCCTGAGCAGATCGATGAATCCCTTTGCCGCGTGGTCGAGCGACAGACGGCCCTTTTCAGCGGTGGCGATTTCAGCATTGCCGAGAGCGCCTAGCGGATTGAGATCCTGTGCCTTCCAACCGTATTGCGCCTTGCCATGGCCACGCAGATGCTTGAATTCCTTCTGGTAGTCTTGCTGTTGCGACTTGAAGTCCTGTGCGCGATCCATTTGCACGAGGTCAGGCCGAAGATGCAGCATCAATGAGGTTTCGATGTCACCGCCATGGATGCCGAAGGATAACTCTTCCTTGGAAAAGAGACCTTCCGGCTGGCCAAAGCGCAGCCAATTGGTGGCGGTCACGAACATGTCGTGCTTCACCCGCAGTTCACGCGCAACGATATCAAGAATCGGGACGTTGCCGCCGTGTGCGTTGACAAGGACCATCTTCCTGATGCCAGCCCGGGCGACGCATTCGCCAATTTCGATCCAGCAACGTGTCACCGTATCCCACGACAATGTCAGGGTTCCCGGAGAAGAGATGTGTTCGTCGGATTTGCCGACCTGTTGTGTTGGCAGAAAGGTGGCGGGCAGATCGTCCGGAAGCAGTTCAAGCACGCGCTGGACCTGACCGTCGGCAATGGCGGTATCCGTGACAATCGGCAAATGGGGACCATGCTGCTCGATGGCGGCGACCGGAAGCACGGCAATCCAATTGCCCCGGGACGGGTCCCTGAAGTCCTCCGTGGTCATTTCGTGCCAAAAGTGTCTGGGCAGCATTGTTTCTGTCCTGTCGTGGTCCTGATCCCCGCGTCTGCTTGGCACAGCCTGTCCAGACAGGCAAGTGGCAGCAGGTTTCCGCTGGTGTTCGGTTAACTGATCACAAACAAATGATCGATCTGACTTAACCCCTGTTTAGAATTTGCTGACTTCTACCGGCGACAATCGGATGCATGATCGGCGCCCTGTTGTCCAATACGCCGGCGAACCTTTTGAGGAGTAGTGGTGTCGCGGGTGAACCTGAAACCGGGGCAGAGGCAAACGCTTCTGGCCGGGATCGGGAAACTGCGCGCAACAGCCTGGCAAGTGCATCCGTGCAATCCGCCAGGAGAAACAATGGCCCTGTTCTGACATCCCAAGCGGTGTTGGCGCTCCAAGATGCTCAGGAAACGGAAACCAGGAACCAGGGAAACACGAGTTCCGGAGCAACTGGTGGCGAAGCGGAAGACAGCGGGGAGCAAGGTCAGGCCCCGGTTGCCGGGTCAAATGGTAGTGCCGCGGCACAGGTCGCGAACGGCGGGTCGCAGGCCCAGGGCGGAACCGGGGAAAAAGAAGATCCTGATGGCGACGGCCTGAACGAGGCAGAGGAAAAACAGGTCCAGGAACTGGAAAAGCGTGACCGTGAGGTTCGGGCGCACGAGCAGGCACACGCACGTGTCGGAGGGGCTTATGCGGGCGCGCCCAGCTATACCTTCCAGCAAGGACCGGATGGGAAGCGCTACGCGATCGGCGGCGAGGTTCAGATCGACACGAGCAAGGAAAAAACGCCGCAGGAAACCATCCGCAAGATGCAGATCGTCATTCGGGCTGCACTGGCTCCGGCAGAACCCTCGTCACAGGATCTGAAGGTTGCCCAGTTGGCCCGCTCTCAATTGTCCGAGGCCCAGGCGGAGTCGCGCCAGCAGAAGGCGGAGGAACTGGAGGGCGACGACAAGGGCGAAACGGAAGCGGCAAGCAGTGCATCCGAGGCGTCTGACAGCGGATCTGCGGATTCCGGTGGTGCCGGCAATGCGAATTCCGACAAGTCCGATGACAAGAAATCCGACTTTGCAGCCCGAAACGCCGAGGCTGCGTCGGCTTATCAGTCCGCCATTCCAAAGGCGAGTGAAGCCGAGGCGCTGCTTGCTTCCATAGTAGCGTAATGCAATCTTTAGATTGATAGAAACAAGTCGCAACACCCAATCAGATCATCAAGATGAACATGCAGCGAAAGTCGATCCGGATACTCGATGGACCCGTATTGAGCTATCTTGAAGGCGGTACCGGCAGACCACTTCTCATGCTTCACGGGTGGTCGCAATCGGCCACCGGGTTTTCTGGTCAATTTGAAAAACTTTGCGAGACTCGACATGTTATTGCTCTTGACTGGCGTGGACATGGAGAGTCGGAGAAACCCGAAACAGGTTACAGAATTTGCCGCTTTGCAAAGGATCTCGTCGAGTTTCTGGACGCGTTGTCACTGACGGATTTCGACGTCCTTTGCCATTCTCTAGGCGCTTCCGTTATTTGGGCTTATCTGTCAATGTTCGGCAAAGAAAGGCCTCCCCAGAAAGTCATCTTCATCGATGAGCCTGCCGCTCTTCTTGCAAGGCCGGATTGGAACGAACAGGTTCAGCGGGAGGCCGGCGCAATAATCGCCTCTCTCGAGATCCTGGCAAACTTCACCAATTCCATAAGAAATGCCGATACGGTCGCTGCACACGCCGAAATCCTGCGACCGATGTTTACAAACTCATTTCCAGAAGAAAAGTTGTTTGCCGTCGCCAAGGAAAATCTCAAATTCCCACGCAGCCATGCTGCTGTTCTGCTCGCGGATAACTGTCTTCAGGATTGGCGAAGTGTAGTCGGAGAAATAGACAAAGAAGTTCTTGTCGTTGCAGCTGAAGCAAGTCCTCATCCACTGGATTCACAAATATGGATTGCAAACCAGATCAAAGGGGCTGAGCTGGAGATCTTTGCCGAAACTGAAGGCGGAAGCCATTTCATGTTTCTGGAAAATCCAGATCGGTTCAATTTCGTTCTAAACGGGTTCCTGAATAGACCTGGTAGAGGATGATCTTTAACTCGATATTGCACGGGTCCCTGGCTGTTCAAAAAAACATAACCTGATACAACGCAGAACTGCGGCGTTGAATCGTGACGTTGAACAAGATACAGCCGCCGTCGTATCCTCATTTTGCAGATCTTCACGGTCTCAGGCCTCAGGTCAGTTCATGCCAGCTATCGCAGCGCGCCGGGTTGTTTCGGCCGTCTTCTTCATGTGTGGGACGTTCATCGGTTTGTGGGCTTCCCGCATACCGGACATCAAGACTGCAACCGGCCTGAGCGAAGGTGGTTTCGGTATATTGCTCCTGGTGATGGCGGTTGGAGCCCTGCTGGCATTTCCTCTCGCAGGCGCCCTGATGGATCGCAAAGGCTCCGCTTCCGTCACGAAAATGACTGCAATCGCGACGGTTGTCGCCTTTGCGCTCATCGGTCTTGCCCCTTCCACACCGATTTTGACAGTCACCTTGTTTATGGGAGGATTTGCATTCGGAGCGCTGGATGTTTCGATGAACGGATGGGGCGCTGAAGTTGAAAAAAGGCTCGAACGCCCCATCATGTCGTCCTTTCACGGACTTTTCAGTCTCGGGGCGGGTGTGGCGGCGGCGGCCGGCGGCGTCGCGATCAAACTGGGCCTGAGCGTCACCCAGCACTTTTGTCTGTGGAGTGCGCTGGCAATTCCAATTCTCGTCTGGACGCTGAGGCAGCCTTGGTCTCACACCGGAACGGGCGTGCGCAATGAAGGGAAATCTCCGCTTTTTGCCATTCCCAAAGGGGCTTTGTTTCTGGCCGGGCTGATTGCACTTGTGGCAGCCCTTGGAGAAGGTGCCATGACCGACTGGGCTGCGCTCTATCAGATCTACGACCTCGGTTACTCCGAAGCGATCGCGCCGACTGCATTCACAGTCTTTTCGGTCGCCATGGTGATCATGAGGCTTGCCGGGGACCGGGTCATTGCTCTCTATGGCCCGGTCGCCGTCGCGCGCGCCAGCGGACTGGTCGCCAGCCTGGGCTGCTTGCTTCTGGTTTCCGGTTTGAACATCTGGACCGTTTGGGCAGGCAGCTTTGTCATGGGTCTCGGCTATGCGGTTCTCTTTCCACTGGCCATGTCGCGCGCTGCAAGCGATCCGCATATGTCGACGGGCCAGGCCCTTGCTGCGGTCGCAACGCTCGGCTATGGCGCCTTCCTTTTCGGTCCGCCGTTGCTCGGGTTCATCGGAGATCTTTTTTCTCTCAGAATGTCTTTTGGAACCGTTGCCTTTCTGACGCTCGCAATTCCACTGCTGGCCGGATCTTTGAAAGTAAAGTCCTGATGTTTTCGTGCGAACATGTCTGATCATTTCCCGAACCGGGGTCTGGTTTAGCTGGCGAACAATGTCAAAACGCCGTTAAACGGAAAAAAAACCGCACCAAAGCGACATGTGTCATTTGACGGTTAAATACTCAGGCTACCTTTGCACCGCGACAGACATGACGATTCGGGCTGAACTTGGAACAGGTAGCGGGCAATGGCTTTCAATTACAAAAAGAGCATAACTTTTCGGCTTGTTCAGGCAGCAAAGGCGCAGCGGGCCCGGTCGGGGTCGCATCTCATGCGGATTGGATTGCATCCCGGACAGGAACTGGTGCTGAAGGTGCTGGCTGATTCAGATGGCCGAACAATGAGCCAGCTGGCATTGGCGCTCGGAGTTCAGCCGCCAACCGTTACAAAAATGGTCACACGTCTTTCAAGCCAGGGTTATGTGCTCAGAAAAGTTTCCGACACGGATGGCCGTCTGGCAAGGGTTTTTCTGACCGATGAAGGACGCGAGCTGGTGGTCTTCGTCGACAAGGCCTGGAAGCGGCTTGAACGGGAAGCCATGTCGGGGCTTGATGACAAGGACCGAAAGAAATTGCGCAAACTGCTTCGACAGGTGGAGAAGAACCTGTCCTTGTCGGTTGATGACGATCCAGAACATGAAAGTGATCTTGAGCCGGATAACGAAGAGCCTGAGGTTGCCGAAAAGAAAAGCGCTTCCGGAAAAGGCAAGGAACGTTCCGCGGCCTAACGGTTTGCGAAGACCCCGCGCACTCGCTCAATTGCCATGGAGTTTCTGGCGCGGTTTTCTGAATTTCCACTTCTTCTGAGGTGTCTTGCGACCGTATCTGAAAATCGCGATTGTTCGGGTTTGCGATACCCGGGTCGTCGTGATGACGTCGGTACGACCGGTCGTTCTTACTGAGAAGATTACAAAAAGCTCATTTGTAATTACCTGATCCTGAACCCATTTTTGTTCGTAAGCAGAGGTGTTCTGGAAGGAGATCGGAATGTCAATAACCTCTCAGACGATCAATGAGGAGCGGGGCGCCAGAAAGGCTGCAGAATTGCGCCGGCGTTTTCGGTCTGCATCGAAAGGTGCTGCCGGTACTTACGGTTTTGGACCTGTCAAACTGAAGGCCGCTCACTCCGGTTTAGGCTCCCGCCGGGAGTATTTCGGCGCGTTCCTGATCTGGGTCACAATGGCAGCGGTCATTACATTGTTTGGATTGGTGCTGTTTTAGGGATCGGGCAACAAGCGCCCGACCGGACACCACTGCCGAAAACTGTCACATCATTCATCAATGAATGGCAACAGGTCTTGCCCGGGCATACCGGCACACATGTGTTTGGTACCAAGATCTGTGCACTAACCGGAGGCAAGGCCGTTTTTCAATGCCGCCGCAATTGCAATTGTGATTTCCGGAGGTGATGCCGGTCCAACCAGCAGGGACCGTGACATCGCAGGCAGCGCCGGCAAGTTTCTTCTTGCCGGCGAGACACGCATTCCCGACTGGATTGCGCGTGCAGGCAATATTCCGATCGCCAGACCGGCTCGTATCGCGCAGCGCAGGTTTGAAAAACTCTCGCTCTTGAAAGTCACGTTGAAAGCCCTTTGTTCCTGCGACAACAGGTTGACAGGCAATTTGCTCCACCAGCATCCCCGGTCGAGCACGGCGAGAGGGACAGGCGTGTCCGGATCACACTCGAACGTTTCGCTTTCGGCCCAATGGGACAACTCTGTCTCCAGCAGTTTTCCCTGTCCCGGCTCCGAACTGGCAACAACCGCGATGTCCAGTCTGCCGTCGGCTATGGCCGCCGGAAATCCAGAGGAGCAGCCTGATTTCACGAAGATATCCAGATGCGGGTAGTCCTTTCCGAATTTGATCAGTACTTTCTCGAAAACCGTGCCGTCGTAGTGGTCGGGAATGCCGACCCTTATTTTTCCGCGCAGCGGTTGTTCGAAGAGCGATTGAGCGTGATAGAGATCGCCCATGATCCTTTGCGCTAGCGGTAACAGCTTCTCTCCATCAGGCGTAAGTCTCATACCCTTCGCGTGACGTTCGAAAAGGCTTGCGTCGAGCGTGGCTTCCAGCTTGCGCAATTGTACGCTCAGGGCCGACTGAGTCCTGTTCAAACTTTCAGCGGCAAGAGTGAGATGCCCATGTTCGGCTATAGCCACAAAGGCACGCAACAGATCGCTGGACAGTTTCATCCGTTCGCTTTTTTTCATCAACTCTATAAACTTTATTCATTTTTTTTATGAAGATAGCCAATCTAGTCTCGCCGTCAATCTCTGGAGGTTGAGACATGGATTTCCCGGCCATCATGCTGCTTTTGTCGGTGGGTTTTATCGGCGGTGTCTGGAATGCGATCGCAGGTGGCGCAACCCTGTTCACTTTTCCCGCACTCATGGCGGCTGGATTGCCGCCTGTCGTGGCCAATGCGACGAACTTCTTGGGCTTGCTTCCCTCCAATGCAGCAGCCCTAGCCGCCTACAGGGAAGAACTCAGGAAAGCGGGCCCGGCGTTGATCAAGCTGAGTCTGATTTCCGGGGCTGGAGCGGCGACGGGATCGGTACTTCTCCTGGTCTCAAATCCAGAGACATTTCTGGTTCTCGTGCCATTTCTCCTGGCAGCCGCAACACTGCTTTTTGCATTTGGAGATCAGATGCGCAGTGCATTCCTGCATTTTGCAGGACCGTCACACACGTCTTCGCTGGTCTTCACCGTGCTGTTTCTGGCATCCATCTACGGCGGATATTTCGGTGCAGGACTGGGGATCATTCTGTTGGCAATTGCTCAGGTCATCGGTCATTCCGACTTTCACGAAGCCAACAGCATCAAGAACCTGCTTGCCACGAATTTCACGATCATCAGCATAGTGCTTTTCGGTGTCGGAGGACTGATCGACTGGCCGGCCGCGTTTTCCATGATGAGCGGGAGCGTCTTCGGGGGGTACCTGGGAGGCCGATGGGCAAGGCTGGTCAATCAGAGGGTGCTGCGAACGATTGTCATAGGTTTCGGCACCATTTTGTCTGTCATCTACTTCTGGCGCACATTCATTCCGTAACACATATAAATCGGCATCAAACTCGTGCCGCCGGGAAAAAACCAGCAGAAAGGTCAAGACGTCATGGACAAGAGATTTTGGCAAACCCGCTGGCAGGAAGGAAAGATTGCCTTCCACGAAAGTGTACCAAACAGGCATCTCGTCCGACATTTCATGGCTTTGTCTTTATCGTCCGGGTCGCGTGTGTTCGTACCCTTTTGCGGAAAGACCGCAGACCTGGACTGGCTGCTTTCACAAGGGTACGGGGTCAGTGGGATCGAGTTGAATCAAGATGCCGTCGGCGAGGTTTTCGAACGTCTGGCGTTGACGCCGGATGTCGCCCGGTTTCGCGGTCTGACACGATTTTCAGGCAAGGGAATTGTCATATGGGTCGGCGATTTTTTTGAGTTGAGTGCCCTGGATCTCGGCTCAGTCGATGCTGTTTACGATCGCGCGGCCCTGGTCGCGCTGCCTGCGCAGATGAGGACCAAATACGTTCGGCATCTTCAATCGCTCTGCCCATCCGTGCCGCAGTTGCTGGTCAGCTATGACTATGATCAGGGCAAGATGGAAGGGCCGCCATTTTCACTGCCGGAAGAGCATGTTCGCAGCCTGTACAAAGACATTTATGAAATTGAAAATCTTGCGAGTGTGGACATTTACGGGCCACTCGCCGAGCGGTGTTCGGGCAGGGAGGAATCCTGGATTTTGCGACCCATCGGCCAGTCTTGACCGGAAATATGCCTAAAACTCCAATGTTCTGGAAGAAAACAGAGCCCTTGCCCGGAGGGCTCCGCCGACAATCATTGTCCGCCGACCTCTCCTGTGTCTTTCCGGAATGAGTTCCAGACCGGCAGGATCAGCTTGGTGACAATGGGGATCAGGATCAGCCCGAGGATCAATCCGAAAATGCCGTCCAATGTTGCGGTCATGGCCCAGGCGACAAAGCCTTCCAGCTGCCCGATGCCATGGGCAACACCGTGAGCCACATCATGAATGGTTCCGTACAACCATTTGACGCCGAGTTCCTTCAGACCATGAATGACAATGGATCCACCGACCCAGAGCATGGCGGCAGTGCCGACAGCCATCAGAATCTTCAAGAAACCCGGCATTGCCTTGACGATGCCTCTTCCGAGGGCGCGTACAATCGACAATCGCCCCTTGTTGGACATCATCAGTCCGACATCATCGGCCTTGACGATAAGCGCGACCGAACCATAGACCATAACGGTGATGCCGATTGCGACGACGGCAAGTGTCGCTGCTTCCATCCAGATGTTGCTTTCGGGGATTTCAGAAAGCGCAATCGTCATGATTTCCGCAGACAGGATAAAATCGGTCTTGATGGCCCCTGAGACTTTCTGTTCCTCCAGGTGGACTGCATCAACAGCCTCTTCCAGAGGCAAATCGGCGTGGCTTTCCTTGTGTGCGAAGAGATGGTGGATCTTTTCCGCGCCTTCGAAACACAGGTAAGCCCCGCCGAGCATAAGCAAGGGAGTGATCGTCCAGGGCGCAAACTCGTTGAGAGCCAGACCGACCGGCAACAGGAAGATCAGTTTGTTCTTGAGCGATCCGGTTGCAATTCGCATGACAATCGGGAGTTCGCGGGCCGGTTTGAAGCCGGTCACGTATTTCGGCGTGACCGCAGCATCGTCAATGACCGCACCTGCGGCCTTGGACCCAGCCTTGGCGGCCTGACCTATGACGTCATCAACAGATGCAGCTGCAACTTTTGCAATGGCTGCAACGTCATCTAGTAGGGCAAGTAGTCCGCTCATGGCCGCTCCTGAAAATCTCGTGTTCGCGGGTCGGGAACATAGGGTGTCTTCACGACAGCTCAAATGTACCAGGGTCGTTCCTGTTCAATCACCTAAGCAAAGCAGTGCCGCCAGTGTTTCAGTCAAGGGTTGCCTGCTCAATACGGTTCCGTATGTCATCCACAGGCAGCCCTCAAGATCAAATGCTGTTTGTTTTGCCAGAAGCATGGGCGGATGCAATTGGTTTGCTTCAAACCAGAAAAGGATACCCGCCCTCATGTTTCAGGAGTGCGATCTTGGTTTCCGTACCGCCAGAACCGGAAAAGCCGCCCAGGCCATTGGCCGAAAGAATACGGTGGCAGGGAATGATGATCGGGATCGGATTGGCACCACAGGCCTGACCGACGGGCTGGCCATATGTGTCCAGTTCCCTGGCGACATCACCGTAAGTCCGTGTCTCACCAAAGGGGATCGCCAGCATTGCACGAAAGACCGCCTGATGAAGGTCACCGCCTTTCGGCGACAGGGGCAGGTCAAACTTCTCGAGCTTGCCGTTCATATAGGCTTGCAGCTGCGCGGCTGCTTCCTTGAGGACGGGCGTTTCTTCTTTGCGACCGGAACCGTTCCATAGTAGTTGAGTGATCGCGCCATCCGTTTCATGAATGGACAAGCGTCCCAGCCATGTATCGATTTCTGTAACAGGCATGCCGGCTCCCGCTTTGCTCACGATGTGTCTAGTAGGTTGCGGAACCGATCTCAACCGGACTTTTTCGTCGAAGACGTCCGAACACCCGGCGTTTTCGTCGACGGATGACAGGTAAAAGGCCAATTTGATGGTGCAAGACAGCCAGGATGCGCAAGCTGGTGGTTCGCTCACTGAGGCTGCCCCCCTTGCCGGTATCGGCCTCATCGTACTTGCTTGTCTGAGTTTTTCATTCCTCGATGCGACAGCAAAGTATCTCATCGAATCCGTGCCAACGCTGCAGATTGTCTGGCTGCGATTCGTCAGTCACGTCATCCTGTCGTTTCTCCTGTTTCGTGTCTGGAAAAATCCGGCGCTGTTCAAGACCAAAAGGCCCATGCTGCATATTGTGCGGGCCTTCTGCCTGCTGGGCATAACAATCTTCAATTTTCTCGCGGTTCGCTACCTGCAACTGGCGGAAACGACGGCGATCATGTTTGCCGCGCCTTTCGTCATCACCGCGCTTGCCGGCCCGATGCTGGGAGAATGGGCGGGGCCAAGGCGCTGGATCGCGATTGTCATCGGTTTCCTGGGTATTCTTGTCGTCACTCAACCGGGTCTGGGCAACATGCATTGGGCCGCAGTCTATTCGGTCGCGTCGATGGTTTTTTACGCGATTTACGCGATACTCACCAGACAGTTGACAGGCACTGACAGTTCGGCAGGCATGCTGATCATTTCGGGAATTGTCGCGGCCATTGCCATGGCGCCCGCAGGTCTGACCGTCTGGGTGACGCCGCCGGACCTCTGGAGCTGGGTCCTGCTGTTTGCGACAGGTGTGTTCGGCGGCGGCGGGCATTATCTGTTCATCATGGCACACAGGATCGCACCGGCCCCGGTGCTCGCGCCGTTCATCTACACACAGATCGTCTGGATGATTGCGCTCGGATTTCTGGTATTCGGCGATGTGCCGACGGTCACGACCATCATTGGTGCGGCTATTGTTGTCGGGTCGGGTCTCTACATTCTCTACCGGGAACGTATGCGGAAAATCTGAGCAAGACGTCTTCATTTCCGGCAGAAATGTCTCGAAGATCAGGTTTCTTGCCAAGACAATCGTTTCTTGGCGGTTGACGGGTCGCTCGAGATTCCGTCTTAATGTCGGCTGGCGTGGACCCCGGGTGACATATGGTCACCGACCTGTTTAGGAGGAATGGGATGGAAATTGATCGCCGAACATTATTAGGAGGAGCCGCAGCTTTTGCGGGGACTCTTGCACTGCCACATGCAGCGAAAGCCAATGCTGCTGCGAATGCCTATTTCAACGGCTACCAGCAGGACAATGGATATCAGTACCGGCGTACAAACCTGAACCGCATCGATCCCGTCTGGCGCCGCCAGATGGTCAAGTATTTCAGCCCGGAACCTCCGGGGACTGTCGTGGTCGATACCAAGAACCACTTTCTTTACTGGATCTGGGAAAACAACACGGCGCTGAGATATGGCGTGGGTGTCGGCCGGGAAGGCTTCAAATGGTACGGACGTGCCCGGATCGACCGCAAGGCACTGTGGCCGCGGTGGGTTCCACCGCCCGAGATGTTGAAGCGTCAACCCGAATTGCCGCGCAAGGTCGACGGCGGCGCCGCCAACAATCCGCTCGGTCCAAGGGCTCTGTATCTCTACCGGGACGGCAGGGATCTCGGCTACCGTCTGCACGGGACGCTGGAACCCTGGAGCATCGGGCATGACGTCTCCAGCGGGTGCGTCCGCATGCTGCCGGAAGATGTCATCGACCTGTACCAACGGTGCCCGAAAGGAACAGCGGTTCTTGTTCTTGAGCATCTTGGGGCAAGTGCCGGCTGACGCCGGCACTTTCGGAGAAAAACAAAAATTCTTGGGGGGCATTCTTGGGTAATTGGATTGGCCGATGGGGCCAGAGTGCATTGATCGTCGTCTTGTGCGGATTCGGGCTGGCTGCCTGTAATTCCGCCGGCGGCCTGTCGTCGCCGGATGTAACAAACGCACCGGCAGCCGGGTTCGGCCAGATTTCGAACGGCTCCGAAGAAGAATTCATCATCAATGTCGGACGACGGGTTTACTTCGACAGGGGTTCCGCGGTCGTGACCGAAGAAGCCAAGATGACAATCAAGAGCCAGGCAGACTGGCTCAAACGCAACAAGAAGTGGCTGGTTAAGGTCCAGGGCCACGCAGATGACCCGGGCAGTGAAGCGGCACAGAAAACGCTTTCCGCGAAGAGGGCCGATGCAGTGATGGCCGAACTCGTCAGCCTTGGGGTCAGCCCAAAGCGGGTGTGGTCCAAAGGCTATGGAGTCGAACGCCCGGTCACGGATTGCGCCTCGATCGAATGCCAGTCTCAGAACCGCCGCGTGGTTGTCAATCTGAGAACAGAATACGACGAATCCGCTCCACAAGGTCGGTAGTCGGCAATTTTGTCTGTTTACCGCGGCAGCCGGGGGCTATAACGGTCGTTCCTGTCGCTGCCGCGGGAATTGAGACCACTGAATGTCAGAAGACAAAGACTCCACGTCACCTTCATCAGATTTGCCACCCAAGCCGGGCAAGCGCCTCACGCTCGGTCATATCGCCGACCAGCTCGGGATTTCGACGGCCACGGTTTCGCTCGCGTTGCGCGACAGCCCCCTGGTCGCGGAGGAGACACGCGAGAAGGTCAAGCAGACGGCGCAGGAGATCGGCTATATCTACAACCGCTCCGCCGCCTCGCTGCGTACCTCGCGCAGTCAGATCGTCGGTGTTGCTGTTCACGACATCCTCAATCCATATTTTGCCGAAGTCTTTTCAGCGCTTGAAGACGTTCTGGAAGAACAGGGACAGATGATTTTCATCTGCAATCACCGCGATGACGTGAAGAGGCAGCGCGGATTCGTCAACACGCTTTTGCAGCACAGAGCCGACGGACTGATCCTGTGTCCTTCAGTCGGCACGACCGCGGAAGAGATCAACCGGCTCGTTGATCAGGGTATCCCTGTAACGCTGGTCGCGCGCGAAGTGCCCGGTGTCTGGGCACCGTGCGTGCGGGGCGACGATGTTGCCGGCACCTATCTGGCGACCAAACACCTTCTGGCTCAGGGCCACACGAAGATTGCAATGGCCGGCGGGCGCCGGGAAAGTTCGACCGGTCGACACAGGAACGAGGGCTGGCGAAACGCTCTTGAGGAGGCGGGAATCGACTACCGGTCGCAGCTCGATCTGCCTGAACTCATGACACAGGCGGACGGACGTGCGGCTGTACCCGCGATCATGGAAGCAGATGAACGGCCAACGGCGATCGTCGGTTTCAACGACCTGGTCGCGTTCGGAATGATGACGACACTGCGGCGTGCCGGCATCGAACCAGGTCCGGACATGGCCATTACGGGCTATGACGACATTGACGGGGCCGATGCGAGAACACCTGCATTGACGACCATCGCCAACCAGCCGGACAAGATAGGCCGGTTGGCTGCATTGACCCTGCTGCGCCAGATAGCGGGCGACAGGGTTCCAAACAAGCCGATCGTGATCGAGCCGGAATTGCGCGTCCGTGAAAGTTCACCGCCCCCGGGCGTTCGTCTCGCGCCGAGGCTTGCAGACTAGGTTCGGATCCTGAGACCCGATCGCGTTCCGTCCAGGCGATGTGAAACAACTCGCCGAACTGTCAACATGTTGGCTAAACGGGAATATTTGCCAGTTTTTTCATTTCAAGTTCTCGAGAATAGGCGACGCACCTGTTTCGCCCGGAAGCCTTGGCTTCATAGAGCGCCGTGTCGGCCCTTTGCATGAGGGTCGAAAATGCCACGTCTTCCTTTGCGGACTGAGCCAGACCCATGCTGCAGGTAATCGTTTGCGCGATGCGGTCCATCCGGCAATCCGACACGATTTTCTCTCGCAGCCTTTCACAGGCCGCGACGGCATCGCTGATGTCTGTGTCGACAAGAATGACGCAGAATTCCTCGCCTCCTACCCGTCCAAACAAATCAGCTGCTCGCAACTGGTCGCCGATGATGCGGCTAAAGGCCTCCAGAACTTCGTCGCCTGCGGCATGACCGTAAACGTCATTGATATTCTTGAACCGGTCGATGTCCATCATGACCGCAGTGAACGGTTTTTCCGTTCTGCGGAAGCGCTGAAGTTCCAAATGAGCTCGCTCGAGAAAGGCACGTCGGTTGTAAATCTGTGTCAGGTCGTCGATGCTCGCGATCCGTTCCATGCGGATTTTTGCGTCCATCAATGCCTGGTGGTCGCGCTGGCGCGCTATTTCGTGGCCGATCCAGTCCGCAAACTGTCGAATGATCTGAATGTCCGAAGGCGTAAACTGTCGCTTGCGAAGTTCGTGGGCGGTGAAACTGATCGTTCCATGGACAAGGCCGTCTACCAAAAGGGGTGCCCCAATATAGGTTTCGAAACCAAACAGTTTGTAACAGGAGTGACTTGCGAATTCGGACTCTGCTGCATGGGCAGTTGAAACCGGTTCATTGGCCTCAAGCGTCAATGCGCAATAGGTGTCCCGGAGTTTGAACGTCCGTGCCGGTTCGACAATGCTGCCCGGACTTTGCGCCTGTGTGACGGTATAGTGATCTCCGACGACCTGGCTGATGATGCCAAAAGGCAGATCAAAGTGATCGCAGCCAAGCTGCAGGATCTCGGCAATCTTGTCCTCATGGCCGAGCGCGCGCGTCGACGTGATTGCATAGAGATCCGCGAGGGTTCGTTCGGTTTTCTTGCGGTTCGTGATGTCGGAAATGAGAACCACGAGACCATCGACCTGGCCTGAACCGTTCAGCCTGGGATTGCAGTCCATCTGGCATTCGCGAAAAACGCCATCGGGGAAAAGCATTCCAAGTTCCAATGAGCATTTTCGGCCACTCAGCCCTTCCTTGAACAAGCCGCTGACAGCGTCTCTCTGCTTGCAAGCGAGTTTTTCACGCAGTCTTGTCCCAAGAAGTTCCTCACTCGTGCCATTGAACCATTTACATCCGGTTTTGTTGAGAAAGAGACACTTGCCCTCCAGGTCAACTTCCCCGACACATGCGGAAATGCTGTCCGCCATGAGATACAGGTTCTGATAGGCTTTTTCAGCGAGCGCCTTGGCTTCCTTGAGTTCCGTGATGTCGGCCCGAATGCCGGCAATTCCACCCGCGCGGGTCCGGGTCTCGGAAATGCGAAGCCAGCGACCGTCGTCCAGTTGCTGCTCGACGACGGACCCGTCGGCCTTCTGATGGCGTTGAAGCCGCTCTGCCAACCATATCTCTTCATCCTGTCCACCGGTGTCATACTGACCATTGCTCAGGCCGTAGCGCAAAATGTCCTGAAAACTGTTTCCGGGGAACATGGCGGGTGCCGAGGTGGCATAAATCTCGCGGTAGTTTTCATTGCAGATGACCAACCGGTCGTCCTGATCGTAGATCGCAAAGCCCTCGAGGATGGCGTCCAGCGCGTCTTCGAGGGTCATTGCGACGTCGCTCAGCCTGGACTCCATTTTCTTGCGTTCGCTGACATCGTGCGCAATGAAGAGAAGCCCGGACAATTGCCCGGTCGTATCGAACAATGGAGCGCTGACGACTTCCAGCTCCGTTCTGCTTCCATCGCCGAACACGGCTTCAATCAGACACTGTTTTCGATGACTCTCGTCGGACGGTCGTTGATAGAGTTCGGCCATGCGCTCGAATTGTGCGCTGTCGGCGAAAAAGCGCCTTGTCGTGCTGCCTACAATCTTTGATGCCTCGACGCGCAACAGACTTGCCATTGCCCTGTTTGCGAAGACGATGGTCCTTTCGGTGTTGGTGACCAGTACGCTTTGCTTCAGATCACCAAATGATCTTTCCAAATCGAGGCAAATACTCTCCACGAAATGTCTCCCTGCCAGCTCGCCGCCCGACCCAACCGCATAGTTAATGAAGACATGGAATGATTAAAAAACGGTCACGCAGGGTAAGATTGACAATGCGATAACAACGGAGAGCATTCTGGCTCACAGTTTCGAGTCAGGAGTTTCAGTATTTCCGGGCACAACTCCTAATTCATCAGGAAACTGTTTATCCGCTCAAGTGCCTTTTTGATGTTTTTTGTGGAATTCGCGTAAGAAAGGCGGATGTATCCTTCGCCCAGTATTCCGAAGTCGGGGCCGCCAATCGTTGCGACACCTGTTTCTTCCAGCAATGCCGAGGCAAGAGCCTTCGCCTGCCAGCCGGTGTCCTTGATATTGGGAAAGGCGTAAAAAGCACCCAGAGGCGTTCTGCAGCTAATTCCCGGGAGCGCATTCAGGCCCTCGACGATCGTTTTTCGGCGAGAATCGAATTCGCTTACCATATGCCCGACTTCCGTCTGAGGGCCGGTGAGCGCGGCCAGGCCCGCAAACTGCGCCGGGGCATTGACGCAGGACCATGCATTGACGGCAAGTTTTCGCGCCTTGTCGATCAGGCATTCGGGCCATAATGCGAACCCCATGCGCCAACCCGTCATCGCGTAGGTCTTCGACCACCCGTCAAGCAGGATCAATCGGTCCCTGAGTGATTCAAACTGCAGCAGCGAAACATGTTCCATGCCGTCATAGGTCATCTGGGAGTAGATCTCGTCGGACATGACAGCAACATCAGGATGGCTATCGAGGCCATGAACTAGCGCCTCTATCTCTGAACGCGGCGTGACGCCACCGGTGGGGTTCGCAGGAGAGTTCAGAATTAGAAGTCTGGTCTTGTCGTTGATAAGCGACAGAGTTTCTGAGGCCGAAAACGCGAAATCGTTTTCCTCCCGGATCGGAACGGGGACAGGCCTGGCGCCCGTGAATTCGATCATCGACCGGTAGATCGGGAAACCCGGATCCGGATACAGGATTTCAGTACCAGGCTCACCGAACATCAGGATTGCCATGAACATGGTAACCTTGCCGCCAGGCACGATCAGGACATTTCCGGGATCGGTCTCGACATCATGGCGTTTCAAAAGGTCGGCGGAAACGGCTTCCCGCAGTGGGGCTATGCCCGTCGCGGGGGTGTAGCCATGATGTCCGTCCCTGAGTGCCTTGACCGCGGCTTCGACAATATGATCCGGTGTCCTGAAGTCCGGCTGGCCAATGCCGAGATTGATGATGTCCCGTCCCTGTCCTGCAAGTTCGGTGGCACGAGCCAGCACGGCGAAGGCGTTTTCTTCACCGATCCGGTCGAATCCGCTGATCGTTTTCAACATCGGCTTTTCTCTCTTACTGAGTGATGAATTCGTTGCATCGTAGCGCCCGGATTCGTGAACTGGAAAGTCCGGTTGTCATTGCAGCGGTTCGCCGGTGTTCAAATTATTGAGCCTGTCGGCACAGGAAAATTTGCCGCCTCTCTCCCAAACGGTCGATGTTGTGCTTATATTCGCGGCCAAGCGGCCTGCTATCCGGCAGGCGATCAACCTATCAGCAAAGCCAGAAAGTTTCGCAATGTCTGCGACCCAAGACGCCCAGGCACAGATTCCAGTCACGGTCCTGACCGGATATCTCGGCGCGGGAAAAACCACGTTGCTCAACCGGATTCTTACCGAGAACCACGGGCAACGATATGCCGTTATCGTCAATGAATTCGGCGAAGTCGGTATCGACAACGACCTGCTCGTTGAATCCGATGAAGAAATCTTCGAGATGAACAACGGCTGCATCTGCTGCACGGTTCGTGGCGATCTTATCCGCACCGTGCAGAACCTGATGAAGCGGAAGAATGCCTTTGACGCCATCATTGTGGAAACGACCGGGGTTGCAGATCCGGCTCCGGTCGCCCAGACGTTCTTCATGGATGACGATGTACGCGCATCTGCGAGGCTCGATGCGGTGGTCGCAGTTGTCGATTCGCGGCACGTTCTTCAAAGGCTGGAAGACACGGAAGAAGCTGAAGACCAGGTGGCTTTTGCCGACGTGATCCTGATCAACAAGACCGATCTCGTCTCGCCGGAAGAGTTGTCCGAGGTAGAGGCGCGCATCCGGTCGATCAATCCCTATGCCGTCCTGCACCACAGCGAACGCTGCGGGATCGAGATTGCAAAGGTTCTCGATCGTGGAGCTTTCGACCTCGACCGGATCCTGTCGCTTGATCCGCACTTTCTGGAACACGGGCATCATGCGCATGAGTGCGCCCCGGACTGCGATCACGATCATGACCAGGATCATCATCATGATCACGGTCATCATCACCACGAGGAAAACCCGCATTCGGTCAAGAGCATTTCCCTGACTGCGGGCGATCTGAATCCCGAAATGTTCTTCCAGTGGATCAACCAGGTAACGCAGGTTCAAGGCCCCAATATCTTGCGCCTGAAGGGAATTCTCGCCTTCAAGGATGACCCGCAGCGCTACGTCATTCAGGGTGTTCACATGATCGTCGAGGGAGACCACCAGCGCGACTGGAAGGCCGAGGAGCCGAGACAGAGCCGCCTGGTGTTCATCGGCAGAGACTTGAACTGGGATGTTCTCAAGCAGAGCTTCCAGGCCTGCGCAGCGTAACAAGGACGATAGAGTGCCGACAGTTGCTCCCCTGGATGTAGACGGATTCGTCGTCCGTGCCGGATTTTTGAAGAGTAGCGCCTACTTTGCTTCCGGGGAGGGAGACATTCTGCTCTCGGGCAATGGCGAAACGAGGATAAGGGTGCACAAGTTGGGCCTCCTGGCTGCCGAACCGCTCGTGGACGGGTCCGGCCTGATCACGTCCGGTGACGACGGCTGTATTTACCGCTGCGCGGACGACGGTTCCAGTGAACTGGTGGCAGAACGCCCGCGCAAATGGATCGACCTGATTGCGGCCGGCCCTTCCGGAGCCGTTGCCTTTGCAAGTGGCCGGGTCGCGTGGGTGCACCTTGAAGATGGGCGTGAAAAGGAATTTCAGCACGATCGCGCTGTTGGAGGACTTGCTTTCGCGCCGAAAGGGACACGCCTTGCTGTCTCCCGCTACGACGGAGCATCGCTCTGGTGGGCCGGTACGGACGGGGCGCCTGTCGAGTTCACCTGGAAAGGTGCCCATCTCGGGATCAGTTTTTCGCCGGACGGCAAGTACCTCGTCACTGCCATGCAGGAAAACGCGCTCCATGGCTGGAGGCTTGCGGACCGGCAGGACATGCGCATGTCCGGATATCCTGCCAAGGTGAAGTCATTCAGCTGGTCCTTCAAAGGCCGCTATCTGGCGACATCAGGCGCGAACGCTGCGATTCTGTGGCCTTATCACGGGAAAACGGGTCCGATGGGCCAATCTCCGCTGCAACTCGGCACGCGCTCGGATGTGCTGGTTTCCTCCGTTGCGTGTCATCCGAAGGAAGATGTTGTTGCAGTCGGTTATCAGGACGGCACCATCTTGATGTGCCGTTTCGAGGACAACGCGGAAGTGCTGCTTCGCCGCCCCGGCAAAGGGCCTGTCTCGACCATGGATTGGGACAGGGAAGGTGTCAGGCTTGCCTTCGGAACCGAGGCCGGAGAAGCGGGTATCGTCAGTTTGCAGGACTGACGACAGGCGGGCAGGATCGGCTTGGAGGTGTCCATGGTCAGGATCATAGTGATGGTCTTCATGCTGGTGGGGGGAACGGCAACGTCTCAATTGCCGGAATTTTCCCAGCAGTACCGTCAGCGGCTTGGCGGTACGATCGACGCGCTTGAACAAATTCTTGCCGATTTCAGGCGTGATGCGGCGGCGTACGGCTTGTCCGTTCCCGAGGCAATAGCGCGGCAGAAAGCCTCCGACGACCCGTTCATCAGAGCCCGCGGTGACAGCATGCAAACCGCCGACGTGCGCCTTTCGCGTCTGAGGCAACAGCAGGAACGGCTGGAAACAGCGGGGCCGTTCGAGCGGCTTGTCGTTTTTGCGCAAGGCTTTGACCGCCAGCTTGCGCAAGCGACGGCAGAGGACTACGAACCCGCGGTTCCAGTCACTTTTGCGGGCCTTTTCAGTGCCGGTATCGGCGCCCTGGCCGGTTACCTAGTCGTGAGCTTTTTCATCGGGTTGATACGTCTCGGCCGACGCCGAAAACCGGCGCGCGGCTGAGTTTGTCAACCGCAGTGCTGTCGACGTTTTTCGAGCTCTTTGACCTATGGACTCCAAATCAGGTAATGAGGCCGTAGCCAGGGCCGGAGCGGGAAGGAAACCGGATGGACGCTATCACGCGAATGCGCTGTTTCATTCAGGTCGTCGATTCCAGCGGATTTTCCGCTGCGGCGCGTGAAATGGGCCGTTCGAAGGCGCTGGTTTCAAAATATGTCGGCGAGCTTGAGGACGAGCTCGGTGTGCGTTTGTTGAACCGTACCACCCGACAGGTCTCGCTGACGGAGGTTGGCGAGGCCTATTACAAGGAAGCAGCCGAGATCCTTCAGAGGATAGACGATCTGCAGGCTTCCGTTCAATCGTCTCACCAGGAAGTCCGGGGCCGTCTGCGGGTGTCGGCGCCGCGATCCATGGAGATGCTGGACCGGGCCATGATGGAATTCGTTGTCCGTTACCCCGAAATCTATCTCGATCTCAGGCTGGAAGACCGTTTTGTTGACCTGGTCGAAGAGGGTTTCGACATAGCAGTGCGTGTTACGCAGCTGGAAGATTCCAGCCTGATCGCGCGCAAGGTCGCTCCCATTCGCACCGTGGTTTGCGCAAGTCCCCAGGCGATCGAGAAGTACGGCACTCCGAATGTTCCGTCCGATCTGGCATCTCGTCCCTGCATTATCGACACCAACTACCGCTTCAAGCAGAATTGGGCTTTCGAGGTCGATGGGGAACGGCAATCGGTTGCGGTCAAGGGTCCCGTGGAAGTAAACAGCGGGTCAGCGGCGCGTGAAGCAGCTCTCTGTCACCTGGGCTTCCTGCGAGCACCGCTGTTTTTTATCTACGAAGACATCGAAAAAGGTGATCTGAAGATAATCCTTGAGTCCTACGAAGAACCTACGCCGGGCATCTATGCGGTTTATCCGCACCGTCGGCACCTGAGCGCAAAGGTTCGCGCATTCGTGGATTTCCTTGTCGAGTGGTCTTCCAAAAATCCCGGATGCTAGAATCCATCATTGAGGAGGGCGTTTGAGCGACCCAACTCAGCGACGTATTCTGCAAGTGAGTTCAAGGATTTGACTCGTGTTGCATACGACAGCACAATTCCTGTCTATTGCCAACGTGCTACTGTTCACATTGCTAGCCTTTGCCGCTTCGGGAAATGCTATCAAGTGTTCATGATAGTTTGTTTTTAAAATATAATGTATACGTGCAAGTGTGTGATGATGAACGACGCTCAAAAACAAATAGCTGCAGGATTGGAGCAGGTTTTCTGGAGCCGGGGTTTCGCTGATCCCAGCGTCCCGGATCTGCGCGCCGGCGTGGGCGTGAGCATGCGGACACTCTACCGCCACTTTCCCTCCCGTGAAGCCATGATCCTCGGTGCGCTCGAATACAGGCACCAGAGATACCTTAAATATGTTCGGGAAGGGGTGTCGGAGCCGGGACTTGAAGCCGCGGTACAATTGTTTGACAAGCTGGGTGGCTGGATGCGTGTGACCCAGGGAAAAGAATGCTTCTTCCGGCAGGCTCTAGCGGCGAACCCCGACAGTACCGACATAAAGGACACGGTCAACCGTCACAAAGGCGAGCTTCTGGAATTCATGGGCATCCTGAGTGGCCATGACCAATTTGCGTCAACTCTTTACCTGCTCCATGAAGGGGTCACGGCCTGTTACGCGGAGATGGGTGAAAAAGCGGTTGAAGACGCCAAGCGGCAAGCGCGCCTGATGTTCAGGGAAGCGTCCGAAAAGCAGTTTTCCTGAAGTATCATGGCGTCCAGTCCGATCCACCGACCTGAACGGTGTGTGGTGACGGTTGCAATCCGTGGTGCCGGCGAATACCTGACCTGTTTCTCGTTGTTGACACTGCGGATTTGACACTGCGGTGTTGTCGGCCTTTTGGCCTTCAGGCTCGGTGAACGACTGAAACGGACCCTGATCCGCGGACAGGCATCAGGTAACTTCATCAAGGCCGTGCCTTGAACACCGTCAATATGTGCCGATCCGCCAACTGCAAAAATTTCGGTTGAAGTTTGCAAGATGGATGTTCGACCGATGTGCCAGCCTTTTTTGATGACCGAAGCCTCTTGCAAGGCTGTGTCGTGGGTTTCTGCTATTCGGCCCATCCCCGCGCCCTTTCAAGATCGCAAAGAGCCTCGGCCCTTGAAATTTGAAGCGTCACGTGACACATTTAAGGCGACATGTGACGAAAGGACTGCTTTCATGACGGCGATAACCGAGACACTGGAGCCGTTCGTCCTTGCCGGTACAGCCGCGCAGGAGAACGAAGCCATCCGGGCATACCGTTTGTTGGGTGGCCGCAAAATCATGAAGCGGACCGTCCGCGATTCTCTTGATGCCCATGATGTGATCGTCAAGGGCATACCTGCGAAATCTCTGCTCTACCTCGTGGAGGGCGTTCGTGTGCTGTCGACAGGTGACGTGCTCAACAAGGCAATCGGCATCAGTATCCGAACGCTGCAGCGCCGGAAGACCGATGCGCGGCAGAAGGTTTTGTCGACCGAGCAGAGCAGCCGGGCCTGGCGTTTTGCCGAGATCATCGGTCAGGCGACTGACATCATGGGAAGCCAGGAGGCGGCCGAAGCCTGGATCCTGGAGCCCGCAATCGGGCTCAACAACAGAAAACCGATTGATCTTCTTGCGTCGGCCGCAGGCGCCGAGGCTGTCGAAAACTACCTGACGCGCCTGGAGTTCGGGGTTTATACGTGACGCCACTTCCTGCGCCTCTGGAATCGGGGGAACTTCGATTCTGGAGGCTCGATCAACAACGGCATTCGGGAAACTGGAATACCGGTGAGGGCTCCTATCGTGTTGGTGGCCGCTGGAACTCCAGGGGAATCCGGGCGGTCTACACCTCGGTGGATCCTTCGACCGCGATCATGGAGGTTGCGGTCCACAAGGGGTTCAAGGCACTTGATACTGCGCCTCATGTTCTGACGTCGGGGCGCGTGCCCGACCTGACCACCGTGCATGTGGTTTATCCGGAAGATGTTCCCAATCCCAATTGGCTGGTACCGGGAAACCATGGTCCGGGCCAGAAAGCCTATGGTGACCAGCTCTTGAGGGATCATTTGTTTTCGCTGGTTCCTTCAACGGTTTCACGGCACAGCTGGAACCTGATTTTCGACGCGGATCGTGTCGATGGCCACTACGATGATGTGCAACAGGAACGTTTCGCACTCGACCCGCGACTGCATTCATGAACGTGCGGTCGACGGCACGAAAGCGCCACCCCGTTCTCTGCCGTTCGCTGCATGATCTATTGCCGTCAAGAATGAACTTGCCGACAGTTCGAATGGTCCCCGGCCAGCCAATGAAGGCTTCAAACGCCTGTTGAGGCCAGGTTTCCCACAATGGTCGAAGATGGCGGGAAACACCGTCTGATACCAAATTCAATTTGCGAGCCAGGCCCAGGCCAGCGCTGCCTTGTCAATTCCGACGCGGGTTCGCGCTTGCCAGTTTCTCTTCGGCTATCTTGTCGGCTATCTTTTCAGGGGTTGTCTCTTCCCTTTTGGCGCGCTCGAATATGAGGGCCAGTGTTTCGCCAATAGCCCGGGTCTTTTCGCGAACGTGTTCATCGTTTCCGCCGGGTTCGGCCAGCGCGATCGATATGACGCCACCGGCATTGATCGCATAGTCCGGGGCATAGAGAATACCGCGTTCTTTCAAGGCGTTGCCGTCTGCCGGCGTCTGCAGCTGGTTGTTGGCGGCTCCTGCGACGATCCGTGCCTGGATCTGCGGGATCGTGCGAGCATTCAGTCCCGCGCCCAGGGCGCATGGAACAAAAATATCTGCAGCTGCCCGATGAGCTTCGGACGGATCCACCGCGTTTGCGCCGAATTCTTCGACTGCCCTGGCAACGGCTGGTGCATGAATGTCCGACACAATCAGTTTGGCGCCGGCTGCGTGCAGCTGGCGTGCGACATCATAACCGACATGGCCCAGACCCTGAACGGAAACCGTTTTGCCGTCGAGATCCCTGTTGCCGAAAACATGATGCGCCGAGGCCTTGATCCCTTCGAAAACGCCCAGTGCCGTGTAAGGCGACGGGTCGCCGAGGCCGGTAGCGCTGGTTCCGCGTACGTGGTCGGTATGCAGCGCGACTGCTTCCATGTCTTCCGGTGAAACGCCGACATCTTCAGCGGTGATATAGGTGCCGGAAAGGCGCTCGACGTGGCGGCCGAAGGCTTCCATCATTTCAGCCGACTTTTCCTTGCGCGGGCACGCCATGATGACAGCCTTGCCGCCGCCGAGGTCGAGCCCGGCCAATGCATTCTTGTAGGTCATGCCGCGGGACAGACGCAGTGCGTCGGTGAGGGCATCGGCCGGATTTTCATAAGGCCAGACCCGGCACCCGCCAAGCGCGGGTCCCAATGTCGTGTCATGAACGGCGATTATCGCGCTCAGCCCGCTGTCCTTGTCCTTCGCAAATACAATGTTCTCGTGGTCACCCATCTCCGGGTGGTCGAAAACGGCGCTGTGGTGAACAGAAGTGTGCAAGGCGTTCATATCTGGCTCTGTCAGGTTATGGTTGTTATAAATAATTTAGTTGCTATTGGAGGAATAATGTCTCTTTTCTCCCTCAATTTGCTGTCAAATGAGAATGTATGTTCCAAGATGTCGAGCATTCTGTTTAAAACATCCCGATGCTGTTTTGCGTCGCGATACAACATCCAGCCATCATGCTGCCGTCTTCTCTGGTCAGAGAAGGCGCACCGTGCCATGTAAATTTATTACATCCGTTGAAGCAGGTGATTCCGGTGCATAGTTATCCCACCTCCATGCAAGAGGCTGTTTTTCCGGTTTTTAGCCGTCTCGTGGCCGCACTGGTGATGTTGTTGCTGGCCGTCGGTTCTGTGCTGGCGCATCCGCATGTCTTTGTTGAAGCGCGGTCAAAGCTGATGTTCGATGATCAGGGGCAGGCCGTCGCAATAAAGCATGTCTTCCGCTTTGACGATGCCTTCACTGCTTTTGCGATCCAGGGATTCGATACAAATCAGGATGGCGTCTACTCGCGGGAAGAACTTGCCGAGCTTGCCAAGGTCAATATCGAGAGCATGGCCGATTTCGGTTTTTTCACCTTTGGTGACAACACGCGCGTAGAGCTCGATTTCTCCGAACCCAACGACTACTGGCTTGAAGTGGCAAGGATCCCGATCGAAGACTATTGGGTGATGAAGCCCGAGGATTTCAAGGCAATCCAGGAAGACGTCGATCAGAATGGCGGGACTGCGCTTGAAGAGGTCGATCTGCTGGAACTGCACTTCGTATTGCCGCTCAAGGAAGCCACCGACGCTGCGGCTCCCATCACGATCGATGTTTATGATCCCACCTATTACGTCGACTTCAGATTTGGCCAGGAAGCCGACGCGGTCGGCACGATCAATGCCCCGGGCACCTGTCAGGTCACACGCAAGGAACCTCCACCGCTCGACGATGCGACGGCATATGCCCTTTCACAAATCGGAGCGGATCAAAGGGACCTGCCGCCCGAGTTACAGTCTGCCGCGGCATCACAGGTCAACCAGATGATCATCAACTGCGCGAATGCAGGCGCCGTTCCTGTCGTATCCGGAAACTCCGGGATCTCCGAGGGAACGAACGAAGCCGCCGGTGCGGTGGCAACTGCGGAACAAGGTTCAACTTCAGGATCCGAACTCTCCACTCCGAATGCGACCCGCGCGGCGGATGTTGTGAGTTCGACGCAGGTTGCCGTCATAGACGGCACGGAAACTCCGGCAATAGAGACCGGAATACTCGACCAGGTGTTCGGCACGATCGCGGTCAAGCAGAAAGAATTCTACCAGAAGCTGGTGGCCAGCTTGAGGGCCTTTCGCAGCAACCCCAATGCCGGTTGGCTGTTGATCGGGCTGTCGTTTGCCTATGGCGTATTCCATGCCGCGGGGCCCGGGCACGGGAAGGCGATCATCACGTCTTATGTCGTTGCCAACAACGAGACCCTGAAAAAGGGAATAATATTGTCCTTTGCGTCAGCTTTCGCACAAGCTGTCACGGCGATTGTTCTGGTTGGCGGGTTGGCCGTCGTCTTCAATCTCACCAGCATCGCGATCCAGGATACGGCTCGGTGGTTCGAAATCGGATCCTACGTGCTGATCTCAGCGCTGGGGGGCTGGTTGCTCTGGCAAAAGGCCGTCCGGCCGTTGCTCGTGGGTGCCGCGGACCGACTTGCCGGTAATCGCCTGGCGTTGGCCGGGGCAGAGGCACAAGGCCATTCGCACGATCATGACCACCATCACCACGGCCATCACCATCATGATCATCATCATGAATTCGGCGCGGATGGTGTTTGCTCGACATGCGGTCACGCACATGCGCCGACACCGGACATGATCCAGGGTGACATCACGCTGGCCCGCGCAGCATCGATCATTCTCGCGGTGGGATTGCGACCGTGCACGGGCGCGCTGGTGGTTCTCGTTTTCGCACTGTCTCAGGGCATGATTGCGGCAGGGATTGCTTCCACGCTGGCAATGGCCGTCGGAACCGGGATTACCGTTTCGCTGCTTGCCGGACTGGCCGTTGGTGCGAAAGACCTGGCGGTCAGGCTGTTCGGCGAAGGCAGTCCGATGTCGATCCGGATCCACCGGACGATCGAAATCCTGGGTGCAGCCATCGTCTTTCTGCTTGGTATTACCCTTTTGATCGCGACGCTGGGCTGGGGCTAGGACCAAACAGAAACTGCGAGCTGTCCCGGACTTGCTCCGGGACCCGCCAGTTGTTGACCTGAGGTCCCGGCCGAGGGCCGGGGCGTCCAAACAAACAGATTAATGACCGAGGCGCTTTTGCCGGTAGGCACGCACCGCGTTGCCGAAAGCTGCGAAAAGTTTTTTCGATGGGCCATCGGTCATGACCCAGTATTCGGGATGCCACTGGGTCGCCAGCACGTAGCCCGGGCTGTCCTGAACCGACATTGCCTCGACGGTGCCGTCTGCCGCCTGGGCTTCGATGATCAAACCGTTGCCGAGGTCTCCGACAGCCTGGCGGTGCAGGGAATTGACTTCAAAGGGTTCCGCACCGATGACCGCTTCCAGGCATCCGCCGGAGGCGACTTCCACCGGGTGTGCGATGCGGAACCGCTCGTCCTGCCTTTCTGAGGCCGGTGCCCGGTGATCCTTGCGTCCGCTCAGGGTCTGGATCTCGGTCAGGAGGGTGCCGCCAAGCGCCACATTGAGTTCCTGCATTCCGCGGCAAATGGCAAAGACGGGAACGCCGCGCTCGATCGCGCGTTTCAGAAGAGGCAAGGTCGTTGCGTCACGGTCTGGGTCGTAGGGCCCGTTTTCTTCGGTCGGCGCCTGGCCGTAGAGCTGGGGGTTCACATTCGACCGCGAACCGGTGGCCACCACACCGTCGACCTGATCGAGTGCCGCGTCGAGATCGAGTTCAGCCCCAAGAGCGGGCAGGATCATAGGTATGGCGTCCGAGCCTTTCAAAATGGCCTGCAGATAGGTGGAATTCACGGCGTGCCAGTTGAACCCGTCTATGGATTTTACGTCGGCAGTCACCAGCACGAGCGGCTTTGTCATTGTCGGTCCTGTTATCAGGGTGATGTTGTGATGCAGATGTAGCGGAAATCTGTCTAGTCCAGCAATCCCAGTTCCTGTGCAACCCTGTAGAGCTGTGCGGCATTCCTGCTGCCGACTTTTTCCCTCAGGTTGAGGCGATGGGATTCGACCGTTCGCACACTGATGCCGAGTGCCGCTGCAACTTCCTTGTTCGGCTGGCCCTTCGCGATGGCGGTCAGGACCTGGCGCTCCCGCTCGGTCAAGCCGTACGGGTCCTCGACCGGCGCAGATGCGCTTGCGCCGACCAGGGTTGGCCCGATGGCAGATGAGAAAAAATAACCGCCTGACGCAACACTGGTAATTGCGGTAATCATCTCCTGCGCCGAAATGTCCTTGAGGATGTAACCGCGGGCTCCGGCCTGGACGACGCCGCGGACATATTCCGGGTTGTCGTAGACCGACAGGATGAGCACGGCAACGTCGGGCTGGGTCTTGCGAATTTCCATGGCGGCTTCCAGACCATTCATGATGGGCATGGAAACGTCCATCAGAAGCACGTCCGGCTTGAGGTTGCGCGTCATCCGAACCGCCTCGCGCCCGTTGGTCGCCTCGCCGACCACCTCAAGTTCCGAAACTTTTTGCAGACGTGCCCTTATGCCGTCACGGACCAGTTCGTGGTCGTCCGCAAGCAGGACCCGGATGGGTCCTCGGGAGGTTTCAGAGTGTGGAGAAGTCATGGTCATACCGCTACGCCGCCTCCGCTGCTGCGTTGTCGAGCGGCATCTGGACCTTGATCCTTGTGCCGCCGGAAGACCGCCGGCTGAGGATAAGCTTGCCGCCGTAAGTCTCGATCCGCTCGCGCATGTTCCGGAAACCCAGTCCTCCTGCCTTGGGCAAGGGACGGGGCAGGCCAACGCCATTGTCCTCCACGCTCAGCGTGAGGCTCTGCATGCCGACTTTCAGATTGATATTGACCTTGTTTGCCTGGGAATGCCGGGCGACATTGGTCATGCATTCCTGCACCACCCGGTAAAGCGCCGTCTTGGCACCGTCGGACAGCCGGCTGTGACACTGCTCCGCATCCACATTCACCGTTATGCCGGACTGGCTCTGAATCTCCTTGCCCAGGCTGCCGAGCGCCGCGGCAAGCCCCATGTCATCCAGCACGCTGGGTCTCAGGTCCCTGGAGATCCTGCGCACTTCGGCAATGGTACCGTCCAGCGTCTTCAGGCATTTTGCAGCCTGGACCTGAAGATCGGGATCGCGTGTCGCCTCGCTGTGGATCATCTCGACACCGTAGCGAACAGAGACCAGAAGCTGCGAAATACTGTCGTGAAGCTCGGTGGAAACCCGTTTGCGCTCCTGTTCCTGGACCTGGAAAATCCGGTTGGTAAGTTCCTTCAGCTTGCTGTCGGCGAAGCGTTGTTCGGAAAAGCGCACACCGGCAATCAGGCCACCGGCAATAATGATGCCGACAAGCGTGATCAGGAAGGTCACGAGCAGGGTCTGCCGGATGCTGTGCGCAAAATCCGACCGGATCGCGGCAACCTCTCGCGCAATGTCGTCCGTGTAAAGCCCGGTGCCGAGCATCCAGTCCCACTTGTTCAACAGGATGGCGTAGCCCAGTTTTTCCTCAATGGATCCTGTCGAGGGTTTGTGCCAGACGTATTGATGAAAGCCACCGCCGGATTTCGCCGCGGCAATCAGGTTCCGGATCACGTAATCGCCGTTGTCGTCCTGAAGGTCCCACCAGTTGCCGCCGACCAGGTGAGGGAGCTTGGGATGCACGACGTTGGTGCCGTCGAGCGTATAGACGAAGAAATAGCCGTCATAGTCGAATGTCAGGTTCTCAAGTATTTCCCTGACTTCTTCCTGTGCCGCTTCGCGTCCACCGGGCTCTTCCGCGTAGATCTGCTCAATAGAAGTCAGTGCCAGACTGACATAGTTTCTGATTTCCTGCCGCTTGGCTGCAAGGATACGCTGCTCCACTGACTGTGTTTCGGCATTGATGAGCTTGCGGGACTGGTAATAGGTCGCCCCGCCTATCAGGAAGGACACAGCGACCAGAGGCAGGATGGTGATGAATAGCAATTTGGTTTTAAAGGTCACGAAAATTGCCCTCTTGACGTGCATGTGTCCGGAAGCCGACGAACTATTGCGGAAATCTCGGTAGTACTACTGAGAATATGCGCAGAACCACGAATAGCATTCCCGCCTTTCCGTCAACTAGACATACGGCGAGATCGGTGCAAGTGTGTATTCCGGTCCGATTATTGGTCCGATTGGGAGGAAACTAATGGATCGTCGTTCGTTTATCAAAAAGGCTGGTCTTGGTGCCGGCGGGATTGCAGCTGGCTCCGCACTTGCTGCACCGGCAATCGCACAGGGCACCAAGGACATGGTCATCGTGTCCACATGGCCGCGTGACTTCCCGGGTCTGGGTATTCCTGCACAGCGCCTTGCAGCCCGTATTGCCGAGCTGACAGAAGGCCGCATCAACGTTCAGTATTTTGCAGCCGGCGAGCGCGTTGGCGCATTCGACTCCTTCGACGAAGTCGCTTCCGGCAACGCACAGGCATACATTGCAGCCGACTACTACTGGAAAGGCAAGCACCCGGGTTGGGCCGCCTTTACCGCTGTTCCGTTCGGTCTGACCGTTACCGAAATGGACGCCTGGATCAAGTATGGCGGCGGCCAGGAACTCTGGGACGAGCTGGCAGGTGAATTCGGCCTGAAGAACATGGCCATGGGTAACACCGGCGTTCAGATGGGCGGCTGGTTCAACAAGGAAATCGAAACTGCCGACGACCTCAAGGGTCTGAAGATGCGTATTCCGGGTCAGGGCGGTGACGTCATGGCGAAACTCGGTGCGTCTCCGGTATCCCTGCCGGGCGGCCAGATCTATGAGAACCTTGTCTCCGGCGCTATCGACGCGACCGAGTGGGTCGGACCGTTCAACGACTACTTCATGAAGTTCTATGAAGCAGCCAAGTACTACTACTTCCCGGGTATGCATGAGCCGGGCGCAATGCTCGCGCTTGGCACCAACAAGACCTGGTGGGACAGCCTCGACAAGGTCGATCAGGCGATCATCACTGCGGCTTGTGCGGAAGAAAACGCCAACACAATGGCGGAAACAAACGCCAATAACGGTGTCTATCTCAACCGTCTGATCAACGAGCATGGTGTTGAGCTTCGTGAGTTCAACGACGAGATCTACGACGCCTTTGGTGAAGCGGCTGCAGAAGTTCTGGAAGAAGCGATGGATCATTCCCCGCTTGCCAAGAAGATCTTCGAAAGCTTCGTCAATGCTCGCCAGGAGATCGGCAGCTGGATGGCGATATCGGATGTCGCATATTCCAACAAGCGTAACCGCGTTCTGGGAATTCCTTCCTAAGCGGAGCTTGGTGACAAAGGGACGGGAGCAATCCTGTCCCTCTTTCATTTACAAGACTAAAAAGGCATAGCCACGATGACGGCCTTGGACACGGTTCAAGACGGCTCGCCTGCCATGAAACCCGGTGATACGATCAATCCCGACGGTGCCCGCATCTTCCGCCTCTTTGGCTGGATCATTCTGGCGGTCATGGCAGCGTTTCTGCTTAACAACTACCTGACATATTGGCAGAACCTGCCAGGTATCAATCCGATTTTCGGTGGGCCGGCAAACGGATCCCTTCCGATACTCTGGTCCTGGCTCCAGCTGGCGATTTACGCCGCTTTCGTGTTGTGGGCGATTGCCTATGTGATGCGAAATCAAAACACGCTGCGCCAAGACAGCGAGCGCATCAACAATCTGAATACCTTTCTCATTCGGGCAGCCTTCTTTTCGGTCCTGATCGTCGGCCTTGTGGACAGTGCAATCTCCTTCATGCGTATTGAGGAATTGCTGCCCAGCCTTGTCGGTCAGGAACTCGCAGACGATCTCGGCAGGTCCAGGTTCCGCGGCGCCTACGTGCACATGCCGCTGATCGGTCTTTCGGTGGTCCTTGCAGCAGTCACCCGGGGTGTGTTGGGCTTTCCATGGCTGGCCCTTCTTGTTGTCGTTGCCGAACTGCTGATTGTGATCGGGCGCTTCGTCTTTTCCTACGAACAGGCGTTCCTGGCCGACCTCGTGCGCTTCTGGTACGCGGCGCTGTTCCTGTTCGCCAGTGCCTACACGTTGCGCGAAGAAGGGCACGTGCGTGTCGATGTCTTCTACGCAGGCATGGCCACCAAAACGAAGGGTTACGTGAACGCGGTCGGTTCCGTGATCCTCGGCATGAGCCTTTGTGCCGTTATTCTGATTATCGGCATGGGGGGCAAGCAGAACATCATCAACAGCCCGATCCTGTCGTATGAAGTGACGCAGGCCGGTTTCGGCCTATACGTGAAATACCTCATGGCCGGTTTCCTGGGTGTGTTCGCGGTTACCATGATGATCCAGTTCGTGGCCTATTTCCTGGACGCGATTGCAGATATTCGCGGTGAACCCGGCGGCCGGGACCACGAAAACCATCCAGTCAATTAACGCCCGGCGAGATCTTCTGAAATGGAACTCTTTTTCCTTCTTCTACTTGTTCTCCTGATGGCGTTCGCGCTCGGGTCAGGATTTCCGGTCGCCTTTGCGCTGCCGGGGTCAGCTATCCTGACCATCGGCATCGCGGCCGGTTCAGGATATCTATTTTCCGGAGACATGGACGCTTTCTTTGCCCACGGTGGGCCGGGGCAATGGCTCAGCGCAGGCGTCACCAATTTCCGGGGAATTTACTGGGAGGCCGAACGCGACACGCTGATTGCCATTCCGCTGTTCGTCTTCATGGGGATCATGTTGCAGCGTTCCAAGATCGCTGAGGATCTCCTGGTCACGATGGCCAGACTGTTCGGTCCGGTACCAGGCGGTCTCGGCATTTCCGTGGTGTTCGTCGGAGCGCTGCTCGCCGCAACGACCGGTATTGTTGGCGCCACCGTCGTGGCGATGGGGCTCATCTCCCTGCCGGCCATGTTGCGCAACAATTATTCCGTTCCCCTGGCAACCGGAACCATCGCGGCATCGGGAACGCTGGGACAGATCATTCCGCCTTCCATCGTCCTCATCATTCTCGCCGACCAGCTGGCCAGTGCAGTTGATCAGGCTGGCTCACTTCGGACGACGCTCTACAAGGCCAGCACCGGCGAACTTTCCATGCCGTCGGACTTTTCCGTCGTGTCGACAAGTGCCGGCGAAATGTTTCTCGGTGCATTCCTTCCGGGTCTTGTCCTGGTCGGCCTCTACATGCTGTTCATTCTCGGCTTTGCGCTGATGAACCCGAAAGCCGCCCCAGCGGTGCATCAAGAGGGTACCTTTACCCGCAAGTTCGCGGTCAAGGTGGTCATCACCCTCGTCCCGCCGCTGGCGCTGATCTTCCTCGTCCTGGGGTCGATCATTGCCGGTATCGCGACGGTCAACCAGGCCGGTGCGATCGGGGCAGTTGGTGCCATGATCATGGCCGGTTACCGTCTGCGCGAAGGAGAACGCGGCGCCTATTCACCCGCGATCCTGTCGATCGTTGCTCTGCTCGGCCTCGCCATGGTCATCAGTTTCATCGGCGCGGTGAATATCAAGCTGATCGAAACAAGCCAGGATGTTCTGGGTCTTGTTCTTGCACTCATTGCGGTTTCTCTGCTTCTCATCGCGATTTTCTGGTCCGGCTGGCGGACGTTGAAGCTGGAAGACACCCTGCGTGGGGTGATGATCGAGACAGCCAAGACGACGTCGCTTGTTTTCATCATTCTTCTCGGCGCAGCAATGCTGACATCCGCGTTCCGCGCCTTCGGTGGCGAGGAATTGGTCAAGGACTTCCTGCAAGGTTTGCCGGGTGGCTTCTGGGCGCAGTTCCTGATCGTCATGCTGGTGATCTTCATCCTCGGCTTCTTTCTCGACTTCATCGAGATTGCCGTGGTCGTGGTACCGATCGTGGCGCCGATCCTGCTGTCCGACCCGTCCGCAAACGTGACTGCCGTCTGGCTCGGCGTAATGATCGGCCTCAACATACAGACGTCATTCCTGACGCCTCCATTCGGCTTTGCGTTGTTTTATCTTCGCGGTGTTGCGCCGGCGGTGGTCAAAACCATTGACATGTACAAGGGGGTTATTGCCTTCATCGCCCTGCAGTTGGTGGCGCTCGGCATCGTCGGTTTCTATCCGCAGCTGGTGAACTATCTGCCAAACCGGTCGACGCTTCTGTCCGAAACCGCGCCGCCACCGAAGAACCCGCGACTGCAATATTGCATGGAAACGCTCGTCTACGAAGACTTCCAGCAAAACGGCAGCAGCATTCTGGCAGCTATCGACAAGGCCGCAGGCATCGATATCAGCTATCTTCCCGAGGACCTGCAGGATGATCTTGCCGAAGGATTTGAAAAGGCACGCGAAGCGCTTCCGATGATGCAAGCGATCCGCGAGGCTGAAAATCAGGTCGCGGCAGCTGCAGGGGACTTCAAGCCGGTTCACGTGGACGTGCGTGCACTGGAACGGGATGCCCGCCGGATCGATCAGCGGATCGAGGAACTTCAGGTGATCGTGGACCGCTCCGGCGAGGGGGCCGTCTATACTGCGGAACAAGGCGCACGTGCGCAGGCCCGTATCGAAGGTCTGAAAGTGGAACACGATGCGATCCTGGCCAACATTCCCGAAAACTGGGATGAGGTCTACGGCACGTTCGCAAAGATACAGAAGACGGAAACCACTGCGCGCCAGACCTACCGAAGGACTACGGACCAGGCCTATGAACCGGTTCTAGAACTGAAGGCAATCCTGACTGATGCCCCGAAGGTTGCAGAATTCGGACCTCAACTTGAAGCGCTGAAAGAACAGGTTGCACAGCTCGAACCGGAAGCAGCCGTCGAGGCAATTGCCGCAATGCGGTCAACGGTCGGCGAAGCTGAAGGGACGAGCGATATCCGCAAGGGCCTGACGGAGGCACGGAAGATCATGCGCAGCCGTCAACCGAATGCGGAAGAAGCGATTGTCGAAATCGACAATTCGATCGCAGCGCTGCAGACCGATCTCGCCTGGCGCCAGAAGGCTGCGGATCAACTGCTGCCGGTTCTTGAAGAGTATGACGCTGCGATCGTCAACAATGTCGGTCTCCGTCAGCAAAGCAGGCTGCCGAACGACATGGCGCTCGACGTTGCTGCGTGCCTGTCCGATCACAGGGATATTTCGCTGAGCTTCTAAAGCGGAACAGATTGCCTAGACTGAAGGCGGGAGGAGTGATCCTCCCGCCTTTTTTGATTCCGGCATCCACTCGCAATACGCTGATCACTTGTGACTCATTCGACAAGCGGGTGAACTGACAGGGGGATGAAGATGAACCGGACCGGAAACTGTCTGTGCGGACAGGTAACGTTCACCGCCGAAGCATTGCCGCGCCTGCAGGCCTGCCATTGCTCGATGTGCCGGAAGTGGGTAGGCGGACCGTTCATGGCCGTGCCATGCACGAACGCCAAATTCGAGGGGCCGGTTCAGCGTTATGCATCATCGGAGGGATTTGAACGCGGGTTTTGCTCGGTCTGTGGCTCAAGTATCTTCTTTCACCCGATCGACAGCGACCTTCACGGCATTCCGATCGGTCTGTTTGACGACCCGTCGGGGTTGCCGTTCAAGGCCGAATTCTTCATCGACCAAAAACCCGATTGCTACGCGTTTGCAGATGAGACGAGGAAGATGACCGGTGAAGAGTTCGACAAGAAGTTCCGAAACGGTTGACTGGACCAACCGTTGAACAAGATCGGATGTGCGATCGTGCCAGCCTGTTCGGGTCCCAAGATCTGACGTTGTTCCGGATGATCAAGTCCGGGGCAAGTTCAGAAACTGGAAAGCGTACCGGGTCGAAGTCTCAACTCCATTTCACGTCGCAGGTCAGCATATAGCCTGACCCGTAGATCGTGCGGATATGGGCGGGCCCGTCCTTGCGGTTGAGCTTCTTGCGGATGCGCGAAATCCGGACGTCAATTGAGCGGTCCAGGCTTTCGTCGCGGCCACCGTGTTCCAGTAGATAATCCCGCGTCAGCACCCGCTTCGGAGCTCTGAGGAGTGCTTCAAGCAACGTCGCTTCACCCGTGGACAGAAAGGTCTCCTCCCCTTCTGGGGAGGCAAGACTGTGGGATGCAGGCCGGTAGATCCAACCTTCGAACCGGGCTGTTTCGATCATGTTCTGCGAGGGAACCTGATCTAGCGAACGGCGCAGGATCGAGCGTATCCGGGCAACAACTTCACGCGGATCGAAAGGTTTGACCACATAGTCATCCGCACCCAGCTCAAGCCCCATGACCCGGTCCGTTGAATGACCGCGTGCCGACAAAACGATGATCGGAACGGAGGACTTCCTGCGGATTTCATTGATCAGGGCCATGCCCTCCATGTCCGGAAGGCCGAGGTCGACGATGCATGCGTCGGGTGTTCGACTTCCAAGCGCGGCCAGCATGGAAGCCGCAGTCGAAAATACTTCGCCGGTCATGTCGAACTGCGACATGGCATCCTGCAACAACTGACCGATTTCAGGCTCGTCATCAACGATAAAGACGGTCAGTTTCGCTGGCTGTGCGGGGCGTGTCTGCAAGGCAATCCTCACGTGTCGTTCAAATGGCGCGGGAGAGAATTTTCTGGAGCGTGTCGGCCAGTTGATCATCTGCAAAGGGTTTCGCCAAGACCGGAAATTCACATTCCCGGTCCTGACCGGAGAGACCGGACCAGTCGGCATAGCCGGACATGAGTGCAATGCCGAGATCCTGCCGCTCCCGGCGGATTTCCCGTGCCAGGGCCAGTCCGTTTGTCTGGCCCGGCATGATGATGTCGCTGAGAACGCCCTTGAGCTCCGGCAATTCGAGCGCGAGACTTCTGGCGTCTTCTGCACTTTCGGCCCTCAGCACGGCATAACCAAGATTTTGCAGTTGGTCGGTCACGGCGTTGGCCACATCGGGATCGTCCTCGACAAGCAGCAAGAGTTCACCCTTGCCACGTTGCAGGTCGTTTTCGCCGGCTGTTACCGCTTCACGCGTCCGGGCCAGTGCGATCCGGTGGTATGGGAGGTAGAGCGTAAGGCAGGTTCCTATGCCCAACTTGCTGTCGACCGTAATGGCTCCTCCGGACTGATGAATGAATCCGTAGACCATGGACAGCCCGAGGCCGCTACCGGTGCCAAAGGTTTTTGTCGTGAAAAATGGTTCGAAGATCTTGAGCCGGGTTTCCTCATCCATGCCGGCACCGGTATCGGCAACGGTGATCTGTGCATACCGGCCAACAGGAACACCAAGGTCATCCGCTGTCCTTTTTTCCAGATTGATTTCGCTTAGGACAAATTTCAAGATCCCGCCCTCCGGCATGGCATCGCGCGCGTTGAAGGCGAGATTGATCAGGGCGGTTTCCATTTGTGTCGGGTCGATCCGCGCGCCGATGCTGCGGTCCGGCATCTCGGCCTCCAGAACAATGGCCGACGGCAGAGACCCTTCCAGGAGGCTGTGGGCATTGGATACAAGTTGCGCAAGCGGCACCGTTTGCGGGTCGATCGCCTTGCCGCGGCTGAAGGCCAGAAGACGCTGGATCAGGTCTGATCCGCGTTTTGTCGCCTCCAGCATCGGCGTCAGCTTTTTGTCCAGCTCCGCCTTGTCGAGCGGGGGTTCGAGCCGGCTGACACTCAGGAGATTACCCATCAGGATCGCCAGCAGATTGTTGAAATCGTGGGCAAGGCCGCCGGTCAGTTTGCCGACGGCGTCCATCCGTTGGGACTGTACCAGGGTCGCTTCGGCCTGCTTCTGGTCCGTTGCGTCCAGCGACAGAACAAATATGCCGAGCGTGCGGCCGTCGGCCGTCATGTCAGGGATCAGCGTGGAGCGCATGTAGGCTTTCGTTCCATCGGGTCGTTTGCGCTCGTATTCATAGCTGACAGCATTGCCCTTGAAGGCATGGTCGATATGCGGCTCCAGTTCGGCAAAGAGATCGGCGCCGACCACATCTGCTGCCGCCCGTCCGGCAATGGAGGCAACCGACTGACCGAACCAGTCGGCATAGCGCCTGTTGGCAAAGCGGAAAATCGGGCCGGGTGACACATAGGCAATCAGCGCTGGAATATTGTCGGTGACCAGGCGCAGCCAGTCTTCGGATTGCTGCAGGGCACGGGTACGTTCTTCCACCGTGCGCTCCAGCTTTTCCTGGCGGCGGCGCTCCTCGGTGACGTCGGAATAGATGGTGACAAATCCGCCTTGCGGAAGCGGTGTGCCTGACACGGCGATAATCTGGCCGTTGGGCCGGACCCGCTCGAAATAATGTGGTTCGAACAGTTTGGCGCGCTCGATCCGCCGGCCAATCTTGCCTTCAATGTCGCCGGGGCCGTATTCGCCACGTTCGGCGTTCACCCGTATGAAGGCTTCCAGATGGGAGCCGCGCCGGATGATTTCCGGCGGCATGTCGAGCATGTCCGACAGGCCCCGGTTCCACGCGACCAGCCTGAGGTCGCTGTCGAACACGGTAAAACCCTGATTGATATGGTCCAGCGCTGCCTGCATCAGATCAAGCTGCGCCTTCAATTGCCGTGACTCCTCCATGACCGCGAGATTAGATCAAAATGCGGGCAGACTGAACCGGTGATGCATAGTCCGAAGGGAGAAGGGGCATTGAACTCTGCAAAGGGGACCTACTGAGCCTGAAGCGGCTTTGCGCACTTAAGTCCGTCAAATTGCCGATGCGTCGCCAGATTTCAAAACCGGGTCGTTGTCGCAAGGCTTGCGAGCGACCCAGGTGCGGTTGGAAACGTTGGTCACACCAAATACCGTGTGCAACCGCAATGGAGACAGACCATTTTTCTGATCCTTGCTCCCGTGCCTTTGGTTTCCATCACGTCACGGTGGTTGTCTCTGATACTGGTTCACACGGCCAAACCGCATCAACCATTTTCGTCAAATGGACTGTTTGTCGTCCAGTTGAACGTACCGTCGTCCCGTTCCTTTACCGCCTGTTTCCAGCCAACTTCTTCAACTCGGGCCTTGAAGTTCAGACCTTCCGGCGAATGACGTGTGATGCCGTCGAAGACGGTCGCGAGGCGTTGTGTCTGGTTGATTTTCTCTTCCACGGCTGAATTTATCACCATCTTCTGCATGGCCAATTGATTGATCGGCACCGTTGCGACGCGTGCGGCCAACGCCTCGACCTGGTCGTCCAGTTGATCGTCGGGCACCGATTTCAGCACCAGTCCCATCTCCGCAGCCTCGACGCCTGTGATCCTGTCTCCGGTAAACATCATCCGCTTGGCCTTTTCCGGTCCCAGACGATGCACCCACATGGCGGTCGTGGGGCACCCCCAGACACGGGTCGGCATATAGCCGATCAGCGCGGTGTCTCCCATGATGGTGAGGTCCGCACAAAGCGCAATATCCGAGCCGCCCGCCACGGCAAAGCCATGCACTTTGCAGATTACGGGTTTCATCGCCCGGAAGAGCGACATGAAGCTTTGCGTGTTGGACCACATGAACTGGAAATCCTGCATCGGGTCCCAGGGCATGTTCTGCACCGCTTTGTTGGGGCCGTTGCCTTCTGCATAATGTGCCAGATCGTAGCCTGAGCAAAACGCCTTGCCCGCACCAGACAGAACCATCACGTGCACGCTCGGGTCTGAATCGGCCCGCGCCACTGCAGCGGCCAACTCGCGTGGCAAGTCGTCGTCGATGGCATTCATGACCTCTGGCCGGTTCAGCGTGATCCGCCCGATGCGACCGTCTTTTTCGAATAGAACTTTGGCCAATTTCACCCCCAATCTCTTACGGCTTTCACCTCCAGGTATTCTTCCAACTCCGAGATGCCACCGTCGCAGCCATTGCCGGATTGTTTCAAGCCGCCGAAGAGTGATCCAGCTCCGCCGAACTTACCGTTCATTTCGGCCATTCCTTGACCAAAGTGCCGGGCAACCCTGCAAACGCGAGGCTTGTCGCTGATCTGAATGTAGTTTGCACGCTTAAATCCGGCCGCCCGCCTGATCCACCAGCAACAGGCGTCGTCTGTTTATGTGTTCCGCTCTTGACCGGTTTCTTGATCTGTTGCCTGAGAGCATAGCGTGACCAGCCACGGTTGCCGGGGCCTCATTCAATTTGAGGGCTTTTACGTTGTCAGAATGTCTTCCAACGGAAGCTGCGGATTTGGACGGGCCGGGAACCGAGCATCAAGAGATGCAAGCCGCCGTTCGCCCGGTGGTCCTTTACCGCCTTACGACCAGAACCAGTCCTCCTGCCACGATCAGCGCCGCGCCGGCGATTGTTGCCGGGCTCGGTAATTCGGCAAATGCGAGGTACCCGACGAGGGTGGTGCCGACGAGTTCGACATAGACAAGCGGGGCCAGTGTTGAAGCATCGGACCAGCGGAAGGCGAAGATAGTCAGCAGGTGGCAGAAGCTTGAAAAGAAGCCGAGTGCCAGGAAGAACAGAAGCGTGCCGGAGGTCGGCAAGGCAGCGGTGGCGACAGCCTGTGGACTGAGCAGCACCGTGCCGACAATGCATTGAAAGACGAGCGTCCGGACAGGGTCGCTGTGCTGTGACGCGCGGCGGGTGGCGATCAGGTAGAGCGCGAACAGGAACCCAGCGGCGAAAGCAAGCAGTATGCCGCGTTCCATGCCACCGGCCGGTTGCAGGATGATCAGCGCTCCGGCTATTCCAAGGGCGAGGCTTGCGGTCTTTCTGAGTGTCAGGCGTTCCCGGAAAAGGAGTACAGACAGGATAACGGCGATGATCGGTCCGACGAAATAAGCGCTAAGTGCCAGTGCCAGCGGGATTTCCGAAATGGCGAGGAAGTAGGACGTCATAGCGGCAACGAGAAATAGCGTGCGCATGAAATGCGCACCCAGGTGCTCGCGCGGGAACATGCGCCATCCGTAGAGCCAGATTGCCAGCGGCAAGACAAGACAGCTGGCAACGGCATAGCGCGCCCAGCTTATGAAAAACGGCGAATAGGTCTCACTCAGGTATTTGGCAGTGCCGTCCACCAGCGGAATAAGCAGCATGGCAAGCGCCATAAACGCAATGCCACGGTGATCCGGCAAAATCCGCGTGCCCACTTTGTTGCTCTGCATAGCTCCGGGTCCGGCCTCAGGCGGTTCCTCAAAAGCGGCAGTTAAATGAATTTTGGGGCCGGTTGCCAGCTGATGATCTGCATGGCGGGTATACGGATCGGTTCGTCCGTTCCGGCGGTGCGGCGCCGATGTCGGGTCATTCAATCTTTTCTGTATTGGCAAGAGTTCCGCTCAAGATCTGATACGGGCCGCCTGTTTTCCAACCGCAAAAAGGGGGTACTTGCCGCGATCCGGCTTGCATTTGTCAACGAAGACGAATTTCTGCAGCTTGTGATCCACGAATTCGCGCAGGCTCACGAGGCTGTCTCCATCGCGATCAAGAAAGGCAACCGTGTCCGGGAGGGTCAATTCTTGTTGAGGTAATCGTCCACAACAACATTGCAGTTCCAGCCAAGTGCGTTGCCCCAAAAGCCGATCTGACCCTGACAATAGTCCAGAATGAACTCCCTGCGGAACGTCTTGAAGAACCGGTCACCAAGGCCCCAGTAGAAGTCGAGTTCGTTGAATTCAACGTCCTTGATCGTGAAGTCACCGATCTTGAACTCTCCCTTGTCGCAAAAGGAGCCGGCCGCGATCTTCTGATCGAAGCGGCGCATGCATTCAGTTTGAAGGGACGGTGATTCCGCGCCAAGACAGGACTGGTAGTAGGCCTGGATATTGCGTCGGTGGCGCAAGCGGCACTCGGTGTAATCGTGTTCACGGTAATTGTAGATGCGCTTGTGCATGGACGCAAAGACGCTGTGCACGGAATGGCCCGATGACTTGGTCAGGAAATAGGTCGGGCAGAACCTGGACTCCTTCAAAAATCGCTCTCGGGCCTTTTCCGCCTTTCCGGGTTGTGCTTCCAGGTAGGGGCTGAAGCCGTCCAGGCTGACAAAGAGATTGAAATGCGGGTCGATCGCCTGTTTCCGGGCATCACTCGCATCGCGCGGAAACCTGACCTCGCACTTGGTCGTCTCAAGTATTTCCCTTGCCATCGCGTCGTGATGATTGTTCCAGTCCGTCAACGCAGTGTTGTAGACGGCATAGAAATCGTTGAAGGCGGAAACGCTGTCGTCGGCAATGTATTTGATGATCCGCTGGGTCTGGCGACGCCGCTCCCGCAGTCTTGTGTCATAGACGGCTCTAGCCGCGGCAAAAGCCTCGTCACCATCCTTGGGGCTGGAGATGAAGGCGGTATGTTGGGCGTTGTAGGTCTGAATGTTCTTCTTCACGATCAGGTCGCCGAAAACAGCACCGATCAGGATCGTAATCACCGATGTGATGATGAGGTTCTTGTATGGATTTCCGGTAGACGGCCTGGCAGCGCTGGTCCTGTTTTTCCTGCGCTTCGATCTGGAAATCCTGTTTCGAACAGTCCTTGTGCCTGCCATCCGGCACTCCCCCGCCATACACAAACTACGCAGGGGAATATACAACGCGGCCAAAACCTGAGGGCTAGCTACCAAAAATTGCAACCGGGTTGCAATTGTGAAGGACTGTCACTGCAGGCAGGAAATCAGGTACGCTCCACGACAGGAGATCGGCGATGCAGTATGACGTAAAAACACCGGACGAATATCTTCAGAAGATCGAAGACGATTGGCGGCGGACCAGTCTGTTGCAGCTTCGCGCGCTCATCCTCGCCGCTGCACCGGATGTCGTCGAAAGCATTCATTACAAGATGCTGGGATATGCACTCGACGGCGACTTTGTATTTCATCTCAACGCGCAGCGGAACTATGTGAGCCTTTATGCGGGCGATGCTGCCCGTATTGATCCGGAAGGTGCCCTTTTGAAAGGACTGAGCGTCGGCAAGGGGTGCGTGCGGTTTTCCAAATCGAAATCCGTGACGGACAGCCGGATCGTCGAATTCATCGAGCGCGCAGTCGTTCTGAAACGGCAGGGTATCGATTTCAGTTGCTGACAGGCTCGGTGATGGAAGCTCGCGGTTCTTGCGCGTCCTGTTCCCGCGCAGGCAACAAGGGACTTCCGTGCAGGGCGTATGCGTATCGTTTCCGGTCGCTGCCGAACGGTCCTGGATTTCTCTGCAGGTTATTGTTCTCATCGGCGAACTGAAAGTGCAACAGAACTCGCAGCCGGCGGATTGAAGGAGAGCAGGATGATCATCTGCATATTCGGCGTGACATACCGGGACGACATCGACTGGGATCTTCACAAGCGCATCAGCGACGACATGGCCCATGCGGTCGCCGCGATGCCCGGCTTCATTTCACTGAAATTCTACAAGGCAGACGATGGCGATCAGATCGGGATTGTCCGCTTCAGAACCCGGGAAGACCTCAAGAGCTGGCGCGATGACATTGCTCATCGCGGCGCCTGGGGGCATGCGCCTAAGCTTTATCATGAGTTCTGGGTCCAGAACTCGGAAACATTCGACGATTACGTCTGGATTGACGGGGTTCATCACGACAAGGACCAGAGCGATCGTTTCCAGATGACCAGGGATGAGGTTCTCGACGTCTTGTCGACCGACCGTTCCTGACGTTTTTTCTGACCTGCCAACACCGCGATTGCGTTGACGCTAAGAAGTGAACTTCAGTCACGCAGGTGTTTCAGGGCGTGGCTGGCTGCATTCCCGGAGCGGCAATTCGCCTGCAGGTTCTGCTCTCGCCAGTGGCATGTGATTTCAGGCAACCGTTTCGCCCTGGACCAATACTCCTGCGCCGGGCTTCGGTGTGACGTTCCGCGAGATTGAGACAGACGGGATTGTTCCGCGAAAAGAGGGCATTCAGTGCTTCCTGCCGCCGCAGCGCGGTCAGTTGTCGCCGTGGGATGGCCAGCGCAATGGTGTGTAATAGTAAATTGTTGACAATCTACAATAAGGGAGTTTTTATGAAGTGACATGAGCGCTTCAAACACTGCGCCGCTTGAAGAGAAGGGGAACCACGAGATGAAATTGAACCGTCGAACAGTTCTGACTCTGACGGGAGCCACGATGGCTTCTGCATTGATCGCAGGCGGAACGCCGGTCTTGGCCGCAGGATCTCTGGAAGAAATAAAGGAACGCGGGAAACTGCGTGTCGGCGTGACCCAGGCGCCGCCCTGGTACTCGAAAGATCCCTCAACGGGCGAATGGGCTTCCGGGGTCGGTGTATCCGCCGGCAAGGCCATGGCAGAGGCGCTCGGGGTCGAATTCGAACCTGTCGAAGTCACCTGGGGAACCGCGGTCGCGGCGCTGCAAAGCAACAAGATCGACGTCATGTTCGTACTGGACGCGACGGATGAACGGAAAAAGGCTGCCAGTTTCCCGGACTCGCCGCTGCTTTATTACTCTCTCGCCGTACTTGCGAAGGACGACGTGCCGGTGACTTCCTGGGAAGATCTCAACAAGGCCGATATCAAGATTGCCGTCCCCCAGGCGACCAGCATGGACAAGTTTCTGACCGAAAATGTCGGTGCTGCCGATATCCAGCGCTTCCCGGGCAACACGGAGGCGATTGCCGCTTTCCAGTCCGGACGGGTTGATGCGGTTTGCCTGTTTCATCCGCCCCTGATTGCGGCCCGCCAGAAACTGGGAAGGGGCAAGATCGTGGTTCCCTCACCTGTCAAATCAAATCCGACCAGCGCGGCCGTGCGCAAGGGCGATACCGAATTCGTTGAATTCGTCGACGCCCAGCTCGCGGACTACTACCAGTCTGGAAAAATCCAGACCTGGTACGAGGAATTCCTGACCGGTTTCGGTCTCGACCCCAAATCCGCGCCGCCGATTATCAAGGAACTTCTCTGAGGCTCTCGGATAGATCATGTACGAGTGGGATTTTTCACCGGTGCTGGCGGAAGGCGGCTTCTTGCTTGTCGGCTTCCGCAACACGCTTGTCCTGACCGCGACAGCGCTTTCCGGCGGACTGGTTGTCGGTCTTCTGCTGGCCTTTGCGAGATTGTCTCACAGAAGGTGGCTGAAAGTTCCTGCGGGAATTGTCATCGAGGTTTTCCGCACAACCCCGCCACTCGTGCAATTGTTCTGGTTCTATTTCGGTTTGCCGATCGTGCTTTCCATCGAAATGACGCCATTCCTTGCCGCATCACTGACTTTCATGATCCAGAGCGGAGCGTTCTTCGCTGAGATCTTCCGTGCAGGCATCGTTTCGATCGAACGGGGGCAATGGGAAGCCGCCAACGCAATCGGCATGACCTACAATCAGTGCATGCGCAGGGTGATCCTGCCTCAGGCCGTCAAGCGCATGTTTCCATCCATGATGGAGCGTTCCATCGAGCTGATGAAGACAACAACGCTGGTGGCGACGGTTTCCTATGCTGATCTGCTGTTTCAGGCCAACGAACTTGCCCAGAAGACTTTCCGGCCGCTGGAGGTCTTCACCGTTGTCGCGCTGATCTATTTCGTGTCGATCTCGTTCATCAGTTTCATTGCTTCCCGCATGGAGCGCCGCTTTGCCAAGAGCGGTGAGTTCACGCCATGAACTACATATGGAATTTCCAGGACGTATTCGACAACTGGTGGGCGCTTGCGATCGGTGCGGCCGGGACACTGCGATTGTTCGTTGTCTGCCTGGTGCTGGGCATGGGGCTTGGCCTGATCATCGCGCTGGGCAAGCGATCCAGGAACCGGCCGGTCCGCTGGCTGTCGACGGCGTTTGTGGAGTTCTTCAGAAACACGCCCGTACTCGTGCAAATCCTCTGGTTCTATTATGCCCTGCCGATCATCGCGCCGATCGAGATTGGTCCATTTCTGGCGGCCATCCTGGGTATCTCGTTGAACTCGGCCGCCTATTCGGCGGAGATCTATCGCGGTGGGATTCAATCCATCGAGCCCGGTCAGTGGGAAGCCGCGCGGGCGATCGGCATGAGCGGTCTTCAGACGTTGCGCCGTGTGATCCTGCCGCAGGCAATCAGGCGCATCATCCCGGCCCTGACGAACCGCGGGGTGGAAATCTTCAAGATGACCACACTGGCGTCGGTTGTCGCCTATGTGGAACTGCTGCAGCAAGGCAAGCTGATCGCCTCACTCAACTACAATCCGCTCGAGGTCTATACCGTCATCGCGGCGATCTTCCTCATTATCCTCTACCCGATCGTGCGCCTGACCTATGCGCTCGAGCGCCATCTTGCACGGAGTGACTGAACGTGAGCGCACCTGTTCTCAGATTGTCCGGTTTTGGCAAACAATTCGGGTCGTTGCGCGTGTTCTCCGACGTCGATCTCGATGTCATGCCAGGGGACCGAATTGCCATTCTGGGTGCTTCGGGGTCCGGCAAGAGCACGTTGCTTCGCTGCATCAACGTTCTTGAAACACCGAGCGAGGGGCGCCTTGAGCTGGACGGCGAACTCGTGGGTCAGCCATCGCGTGCAGGAGACATGCGTTTTTCGGAACGTGAATTATGTGCCCTCCGGCAACGCGTGGGCATGGTGTTTCAGCAGTTCAACCTTTTTCCGCACATGACCGTGGCCGGAAATGTTGCCGAGGGCCTGAAAACCGTTCGCAGCGTCAAATCCCAAAAAGCGCTTGAGCGGGCCGTCGCAGAATTGCAGCGTGTGGGCCTCGCCGACAAGGCCGACACATATCCGTCCCGTCTATCCGGAGGGCAGAAGCAGCGTGTCGCCATTGCGCGCGCACTGGCCATGGATCCCGAAATTCTGCTGTTTGACGAACCGACCTCCGCACTCGACCCGGCGCTGGTCGGCGAAGTTCTCGGGGTTATCGAACAGCTGGCAAACGAGGGCCGCACAATGCTCCTCGTCACCCACGAAATCGGCTTTGCCTATCATTTCGCAACGCGGATCCTCTATCTGGCCGAAGGCGGGATCTACGAGAGCGGGACACCTGATGAAGTCCTGAAAAATCCGAAACGCCCCCTGACCCAGCAGTTTCTTGCAGAGCATCGGCGTTTTCAGTTCTAGAGCCCTTTTTGGAGACAAATAATCGATGAACAACTCTGCAAGCGCTCAAAGCTATTTGGCAGATCCGCGGAATGAAAATGTTCTGGTCTATGTCGACGACCGGCTTGTGCCCCGTCGCGAGGCCGTTGTTTCCGTTTTCGACAGTGGTTTTGTTCTGGGAGACGGGGTCTGGGAAGGGCTACGTGTCATTGACGGGCGTATCCTTCAATTGGACGCTCATCTGAACCGAATGTTCGAAGGCGCGAATTCGATTGCACTCGACATCGGCCGCAGCCGCGACGACCTCAAAGCCGCCATTCGTCAAACGCTGGATGCCAATGGCATGAAAGACGGCGTCCATATCCGGCTGATGGTCTCGCGCGGGCTGAAAAGTACGCCCAACCAGGACCCCCGGTTCGTTATTGGCAAGGCTACCGTCGTGATCGTTGCCGAATACAAGGCCCCCCGGCCCGAGACCAAATCGAAGGGGCTCGCCCTGTTTACGTCGACATTCAGAACAAGCGGTCCGGATGTGTTTGACCTGCGTTTGAATTCGCACAGCCGATTGAACCTCATTCAGGCTCTCATCCAGGCGATCAACGCCGGCGCGGATGAAGCGCTGATGCTTGATCCGAGAGGGTTCGTCGCCAGTTGCAATTCAACGAATTTTTTCATTGTCCGGGGCCGTGAACTCTGGACGTCGACCGGGTCCTTTTCCTTCAAGGGATTGACGCAAAAGGCGGTGATCGATAGTTGGCGAAGTGTCGGCAATATCGTTGAGGAAAAAGACTTTACGTTGGCAGAAGCCTATTCGGCCGATGAAGCATTCATTACCGGGACGCTCGGCGGATTGACCCCTGTTGTTCGCATCGATGGCCGCCTCATCGGAGGCGGAGCACCGGGACCGGTCACCGCCGAAGCCGAAAAAGCGTACAAGGAATGGGTCTTGCGGTAGAACTGGCAAGAAGCGTCTTCCGGCAAGAATGCGTGATCATAACGAACAAGTGCACACGACCATGAACGAACCGCAACTGATGTCGCAAAACCGGGTCAAACCCATCAAGCGTGAAACTTTCAGCAACCAGATTGCCGCCAATCTGCGTCGCGCGATCATCAGTGGCGAGATCGAATCGGGAAGTCAGATAACCGAGTCGGATCTGGCAGCACGGTTCGGCGTGAGCAGGGGCCCCTTGCGGGAAGCCATGGGACAGATCGCGGCCGAAGGCCTGATCGAAACCATACCTTACACGGGAACCCGCGTCCTCAAACTCTCGCCAGAGGATGTCCGGGAGATCTATTCACTGAGGACGTCGCTCGAAACGCTGGCGTTCCGTGAAGTCTGGGAGCGCCGGGACGAAGCGTTTGTCCGCGAACTCGAAATCCGGCACAAGGCGCTGCTTGAAACACTTGCGCTTGACGATCACGTGGCGTCGAGCGAGGCGGAAGTCCGTTTTCATTCTCTTGTCTATGAAACATGCGGTCACAAGCTTCTGCTGGAAAGCTGGCGCCGCATAGCGGGCCGGATGCAGCTTTATCTGGCTGAACACCAGCGGGCACATGGCCGAAAGGCTCCGATCGAAGATGCCCATGAACGGTATCTTCAGCTTGCCGTTGGAAACAGTCTCGCGCTCATGCTGGAAGAAATCGATGCCCATATGCAACGCGGGTTCAGGCAGATGGAACAATATCTGAGCTTTGCAGACTGACACCGCATCAATGTGCCGTAGCGCGTCGGTGGCGCGACTCGTTCAAAATCGTATTTTCTTCCGACCTGTCATGTCTTTGCAGCCGACAAATCGCGCAAATCCGGTGCGATTTTGAAGAATGGATCGCGAATTCGGTTTGTAATCGGATAGACTGCGGGGAATGAAGCAGTCGGAAATCAAAAAAACCAATCCCACGGTTCAGGACGTCGCGCGCGCTGCCAATGTTTCAACGGCAACTGTCAGCCGGGCCCTGTCCGCGCCGGATCGGGTGTCGGCCAAGACCCGCGACAAGGTGGCGAAGGCAGTTGAAGAGACCGGATACGTACTCAATCACGCGGCGCGAAATCTACGCCGTCGCGATACGGGGACCATCGTCGCGCTCGTCCCGGATATCGGGAATTCTCATTTTTCGAACATCCTGCAGGGCATCGAAACCGTCTGCGCCGACAGGAACCTGAAGGTTTTGATCGCAGATACACGAAAACCTTCCATGTCGCGTCAGCGGATCAATGACTATTTCAGCAAGAACAATTGTGACGGGATCGTCATTCTCGATGGTCATTTCTCGATTTCGGAAATCCGTGCGACCAACCCGAAATTGCCACCGATCGTGACTTGCGGTGAATGGAGTGACGATCCGGCGGTGCCGATCGCCGTTGTCGACAATCTTCTCGGAGCTGATCTGGCAGTCTCACATCTGCTCGAACTCGGTCACCGGGATATCGGACATGTCACCGGATTGCTGACACACAAACCGGGGAGAGACAGGGTCGAGGGCTTCAAGGCAACCTTGAAAAGGGCTGACCTCGATCCCGAGAAAGCCTGGATTTTCGAAGGCGACTACACCCTGGAGTCGGGCGAAACGGCTGCTTCGACGTGGCTCAATCTGCCCGAGCGACCAACCGCGGTCTTCTGCGCTGCCGACCGGACCGCCTTCGGTTTCATTTCCGCCTTGAACGAGGTCGGTGTGCGTGTGCCTCACGACGTGTCGGTGGTCGGATTCGACGACATCGATATTGCCGGCCACTTCGTGCCGCCCCTGACGACCGTACACCAGCCGCGCCGGGCGATCGGCGAGCAAGCTGCACAATTGCTGCTCAATGTAATGGAGGGCGGAAATCCGGAGGAGGGCAACGTGAAGCTCCAACCCTGGCTTGTGGTCCGTAAGAGCACGGCGCACCGTGGCGGTTCGCAGCAAGATTGACAGGGTTATGCTCGCCGGCTGTGGTGAAAATTCCTAGTATCCCGTCACGTCTTCCGGCTGGAAGCCTTTGGCGGCCGAGGGTCTTCTGCCGAGAATATTTTTCAGGATATTGTTCATGGTTGCCCGGTCATTGTCGAAGCCGCCATGGGTTTTGCTGTCCGTTATGGCGTCGGCCCGACCCGCATAATGGAGAGTGTGATCGGGCTTCAGCACAAGGTCGTTCGCGAACACTTCCATGCCGAGAAGGGGCGCTTTCTTTTTGTCCTCGAATGCGTTGGAGACAAAATAGAGCAGCGACTTCCGGTAAGGGCCGACGGAATCGTCCCGTTCGCGCTGATCGATCAGGTTGTATTGCCACAGCTTCGACAATCCGGCGGCCGCGTTTTTGTCCCCGATCCTGTCGGTGTAATGGGTCATGAAGAAATCATTGGTGCAGGCCGGGGCCATGAGGGAACAGGATTGCACCGGGACAGCAAGCGGATTCGCGGCATTGAGCTTGCCCAGCAGATGGCCCAGCAGAATGCTGCCCGCGCTGTGACCGATCAGGTGTACCTTGAGCGGGTTGCTGCGCTGCGCGTTGCCTTTGAGCAGTATCTTGAGCGCTTTGGTGCCGCCGCTGCTGCTCCCTGCAAAACACTTTTCCGCATCCCGCTTCATGTCGCGCCATACGGCCCGCCCCGGACCGCGAGCGGTGAATTCCAGCATGCGGTCAAAGAAATCGGAAACACTCCCGACACGCGCTTCGGCCTTGGCGTTGGAAGAAAAGATGATGTCAGTCAGGGTTTCAAAGAACCCGGTCTCCCACATGAAGTGAATCGGGTAAATCCCGTTCCGCTTGAAAACTTCCTTCATCTTGCGAACGCGATTTGCAGATGCATTCTGGTCATTGAGTCCTCCATGGGCATAAAAAACCAGATGCTTGTAGTCGCGCTTTGCAGTCGCCGTCTCGTCTGCGAGAAAATCCGCCGTTTCCTTTAACGTTGCCTCCGGAGTTGGGTATTTCCCGCGCTCCACAAGCCGGCCGTCATCCAGATGAACGATGTGGCCGACAATTTCCTCGAAACGCGGAGCTCGCGTTTTCGGACTGTCGAACAGGCTGCGACTGCTCCTGTCAGGTTCCCCGACCGTAAGATCGAACGACTCCGGGGTCGGCACTGCAAGCCTCAACACCCAGGCATCCATGACGTTCGCCGCCCAATCCTCGTAGCGCCATCTGGCGATTCCCGGTCGGCCATCGAAACCGCCCCAGGTTTCGCCCCAGGAGTTCTGGATGAGGAAGCCCCTGTCGTCATAGCCGACGATGACGAAGGCATGGCCTCCCTCGGTCAGGTTGGACGGTGCAATGTCACCATTCCGAGGATTTTGCCAACCGCGATGGACCATCGCAGATACATAGATGACACCGGTTTCGTTGAGCGCGGCGTGATAGTCGATAATCTGCGGGCGCAGACGAAAATAGGCGCCGAGCCCGACCTTTCGGGCATCTACCGCCCGGTCCTTGGTCAGGTGCCAGTTTTTCTCGCCCACCCGATAGGGGGCCAGTTCTTCGCTGCAGACCCCGTTGTTGAAAAATCCCTTCAACGCGGCCCTTATGCTGGAGCCTTCATAATCCTCGCCGGGCCATTCGTCGTTAAGCTTTGCCATTTCGTAAAGCATGCGTGCACTTGCCGTGGGGGCTTCGTCCGGTTGGGACCGGCGTGCGTGACGTTGTCTGTTCAGCAGCGTAATGGCACTTGAAAGTGCAAATCCGGTGCACGCTCCCTCCATTCCCTGGTCGCGGATCGGACTGACGCCGGGATCGGGCGCGTCCATGGAAAGGTCGAGCGCCAGGAGTGCAGGCTCATACATGCGGTCGCGCAAATCGGTGATGTCCGCCGGAACGTTAAGCACATGGTCTCCAAGTCGTGGCGCAGCTTCCAGGGTGTTCGAAGCAGGCAGGTTCTGTTTTTGACTTGGTGATTTGGCTTTTTTGGACTTTTTCGGCTTTGCTGGACGTTTAGGCATGGCTTCCCCCCTGATTAGTACCTTTGTGCTAATCAATTAACCGGTTGCAATTGCATGTCTTGGCAGCTTTGCGAGTATACGCATGAAGCGATGCCGCCGCAATTACCTAAGGTAAGTTGCGATGTATGCTGGACTGCAAAGAGGCCCGGTCGCATTGCTGCCCACCCGTTGGGCGCAAGAGAAACGTCACGAATTTTTCAAAAAGATCAGCGGTCCGGGACAGGCTGCATCTCAGTGGGTGCGGTTTTGACGAAAATTTCGGCCCATTCCAGGATCGGTCGAGGAACACAATTCGTGAGACCCGCAATGCAACCCCATGTGCCTGCAGCTGGAAACAGGCTCACAGACCGGATCGGCATGTGCCTGTTCGCAGCTGCAGCGCAATTGAAACAATTCGAAACAGTTGGATCACATTGCTGCAAATCGGCCGGTCTAGCTTCCCTATCAAGGATGTGAGGCAAGATCCGTGATCGCCTTCGACGAATTACTTGTTGAAGGTTGCAGCGGCAGACTGTTTCATACCCTTTGAAAGAACGACCCCGAAACAGGGGCACCTTCCAGACCGGTGCGTTTTGCAAAAATACGCACCGGTTAAACAAAAGACGGAACATCTGACGGTTCGTGTAAGCGGGTACGGAAACGATGGTCCAAGGGGAAGAAACAGATAATGGTAGGGTCGGCCAGCGCTTCACCGCGCGGGGAGGACACTTTTCCGAAGATCCTGTTGCACAATGCAAAGGTTCTTGGAACCCGGACAGCGTTTCGGGAAAAGGACTTCGGGATCTGGCAAAGCTGGACCTGGTCCGAGGTGTGTGAAGAAATCCGCGCGTTTTCAATCGGACTGAAGTCACTCGGGATTGAGGCTGGTGACAAGGTTGCCATAGTCGGTGCGAACCGGCCGCGACTTTACTGGTCGATGGTCGCCGCTCAGGCGGTGGGGGCGGTTCCGGTGCCGGTCTATTCCGACTCGGTTGCCGAGGAAATGGCGTATGTCCTTGGTCATGCCGAAGTGAAATTCGCGGTCGTCGAGGATCAGGAACAGGTCGACAAGCTGCTGTCGATGTCCGAAGAGGTTCCGACACTCAAAGACGTCATTTACGACGAAATGCGCGGGTTGCGCGACTACGACCATACTCACCTGCACTCTTATGAATCCTTGCAGAACAAGGGTCGTGAACTGCAGGCGCAGAACAGTTCGCTGTCGAGGGAGTGGGAGGAAGGATTTGCCGGTGGCAAGGGCGACGATGTTGCCGTGATGCTTTATACCTCCGGAACGACCGGCCGTCCGAAGGGCGTCATGTTGTCGTTCGACAATCTGGCTGTTTCAGCACGCAATGCGAACGTGTTTGATCACCTTGACGAGACCGAGGAAGTGCTTGCCTACCTGCCGATGGCATGGATCGGTGACCATGTATTTTCGCTCGCCCAGGCCTTTACCGCAGGCTATTGCGTCAATTGTCCGGAAAGCATTGACACGATCGATGTTGACCGGCGTGAGATCGCGCCAACCTATTTCTTTGCGCCGCCAAGGGTCTTTGAAATGCTGCTGACGCACATCATGGTGCAAATGGAAGATGCAGGCAAAACCAAGCGCGCCATGTTCGACTACTTCATGAAAATCGCGCGCAAGGTGGGCGAAAAGATCCTGAACGGCGAGGACGTCGACGCAAAGGACCGTCTTCTCTACAGGCTTGGAGAGTTCCTGGTCTACGGTCCGCTCAAGAATCGCATGGGGCTGACGCGAATGAAAGTCGGCTATACGGCGGGAGAGGCGATCGGTCCGGAGATCTTCCGTTTTTATCGCTCGCTCGGCCTCAATCTGAAACAGCTTTACGGACAGACGGAAGCGAGCGTCTATATTACGCTTCAGCCTGACGGAGAGATCTTCGGCGATACGGTCGGAAAACCGGCGCCTGACGTCGAACTGAAAATCGCCGACAACGGCGAGGTCATGTACCGCTCGCCCGGTGTCTTTGTCGGCTATTTCAAGAATGACGAAGCCACCAAAGAGACCAAGACGGCCGATGGCTGGGTGCATACCGGAGATGCCGGCATCATCGCGGAAAACGGACACCTGAAGATCATTGACCGGGCCAAGGATGTCGGAAAACTCACCGACGGGGCGTTGTTCGCGCCGAAATATATCGAGAACAAGCTCAAGTTCTTCCCCAATATCAAGGAGGCGGTCGCCTTTGGTCACGAACGCGACGTGGTCGCGGTCTTTCTCAATATCGATCTGACTGCCGTCGGGTCCTGGGCGGAACGAAACAACGTCAACTACGCTTCCTATCAGGAACTGGCGGCTCATCCGGATGTCTATTCGATGGTTGAAAGCCATGTCGACCAGGTCAACCGCGATCTTTCCCGTGAGCCGATGATGGCTGGCGCCCAGATCAGAAGATTCCTGATCCTGCACAAGGAGCTGGATGCGGATGACGGCGAACTGACGCGGACCCAGAAGGTGCGCCGATCCTTCATCGCAGACCGTTATGCTCCCCTCATCGAAGCGCTTTATGACGGTTCCAAAACCAAGCACGTGCGCACGGAGGTGACATTCGAGGACGGCCGGAAGGGCGCCATCGAAGCGACGGTCGAAATCCGCGACATGGAGCCTCATGTTCCCGGCAAAGACTATCAGGAGGCCGCCGAATGAACGCCTTTGCCACAGACATGACAGCTGAACCGGATGGTGTCCCCGAAACGGCGCATAGCGAAGAGTTGCTGAGGGTCGACAATGTGTCGCTTTCCTTCGGCGGCGTGAAGGCGATCACAGACATTTCCTTCGATATCCTGAAGGGCGAGATCCGCGCGATCATCGGACCGAACGGTGCCGGCAAGACTTCGATGCTCAATGTCATCAACGGCTTCTATCATCCCCAGGAAGGCACGATCACCTGGCGGGGCAAGGAACGGCGGAAGATGAAGCCGTATGAGGCGGCAAGCCAGGGCATCGCGCGGACCTTCCAGAACGTTGCGCTCTTCAAGGGCATGACGACGCTCGACAACATCATGTCCGGGCGTTCGCTGAAGATGCACCGGAATTTCTTCTGGCAGGTCATCTGGCGTGGCCCTGCCGAGCGCGAGGAAATCGAGCATCGCAGGAAAGTCGAGGACATTATCGACTTCCTGGAGATCCAGGCGATCCGAAAGACGCCTGTCGGGCGTTTGCCCTACGGTTTGCAGAAGCGGGTGGAACTCGGCCGGGCTCTTGCCATGGAGCCGGATCTCCTGCTGCTTGATGAGCCGATGGCCGGAATGAACCTTGAAGAAAAAGAAGACATGAGCCGGTTCATCCTCGACGTGAACCAGGAATTCGGCACCACGATCGCGCTTATCGAGCATGACATGGGCGTGGTCATGGATCTGTCCGACCGGGTCGTCGTGCTCGACTACGGCAAGAAGATTGCGGACGGTCCGCCTGAGGAAGTTCAGGCGAACCAGAACGTGATCGACGCTTATCTCGGCGTCAGCCACTAGAAGGGAAAATCATGCTTTACGACATTTTCATCGATCCCTTCGTGCAGATGTACGAGATGCCGGACTTCTTCCTGCAAGTCCTGTGGGAAGGTTTCGTCGCCGGAATTCTCTACGCCCTGATCGCACTTGGTTTTGTGTTGATCTTCAAGGCTTCCGGCGTTTTCAACTTCGCACAGGGCATCATGGTGGTGTTTGCCGGTCTTACCCTGGTGGGTCTCAATGAAAACGGTGTACCGGCCTATCTGGCACTTGCGCTGACCATTGCCGCGATGGGGATACTTGCCTATGGCGTGGAACGGGTCGTCATGCGTCCGCTGGTCAACCAGCCCGACATCATCCTGCTGATGGCCACCATCGGACTGACCTATTTCCTGATCGGCTTCGGAGAATTCGTCTTCGGCGGCGAGCCGAAGCAGATGATCACCGAGGAACTCGGTTTGCCGACCGGCTCCACCGCGATTGAATTCGGGGAACGGGGGCTGGTCATCCTGCAGCATATCGACATCGCGGCAGCCGTTATCGCTGTTCTGATGGTTGCAGCGCTAGGTATCTTCTTCAACAAGACCCGAATCGGCCGGGCGCTCAGGGCGGTCGCGGACGATCACCAGGCGGCGCTTTCCGTGGGGATCTCACTCAATCAGATCTGGGCAATCGTCTGGTTCGCAGCCGGTCTCGTCGCATTGGCAACAGGCATCATGTGGGGCGCGCGCTCCGACGTGTCGTTTGCGCTGGAAATCGTCGCCTTCAAGGCATTGCCGGTGCTGATCCTGGGTGGCTTCACGTCCATCCCCGGCGCGATTGTCGGCGGTCTGATCATCGGTTTCGGCGAGAAGATCGGTGAACTCTACTGGGGCGGTCTCGTGGGCGGCGGCATCGAGTCCTGGCTCGCCTACATCATCGCGCTGATCTTCCTTCTGTTCCGGCCGCAAGGCCTCTTCGGCGAACGCATCATCGAGCGGGTTTAAGGTACAAGTTCATGTTTTATCGCGAAGCTGGCCAATTCAAGACGAGTTACAAGGCGGATCAGGCGCTCATGCCGATCCTGCAGGACAGGGTGGGTCTTCTGGTCATCCTGGCTGTCGCCTTTGTTGTCATTCCCGTCTTTGCCAACGACTTCTTCCTGACCTCCATCATGATCCCGTTCCTGGTGTTCTCCCTGGCGGCGATCGGCCTGAATGTCCTAACGGGTTTTTGCGGACAGCTTTCGCTCGGTACAGGGGCCTTCATGGGTGTGGGCGCCTATGCGGCCTACAAGCTGACCTCGATCTTCCCGGACGCCAATGTCATATTGATGGTTCTGCTTTCCGGTGTGTTTTCCGCCGCAATCGGTGCCGTGTTCGGTCTGCCGAGCCTGCGCATCAAGGGTCTGTATCTGGCCGTGACGACATTGGCCGCCCAGTTCTTCCTGGAGTGGTGTTTCATCCGCATTCCCTGGCTCTACAACTACAATGCCTCCGGCGCGATCGAGATCCCGCACCGGGAGGCCTTTGGCGTAGTCGTTTCCGGCGCGGAAGCAACGCCGATCGTGCGCTACTTCATCGTGCTCGGTATCACCGCGCTGATCGCCTATCTGATGGCCAACGTCCTGCGCGGCCGGATCGGGCGTTCCTGGATGATGATCCGCGACATGGACATTGCAGCTGAACTCATGGGCATCCGCCCGCTCCAGACCAAGCTGATGGCGTTTGCCGTGTCGTCCTATATCTGCGGCGTCGCCGGCGCGATGATGGTGTTCTTCTGGCTGAATGCCGCAGAACCCTCGTCCTATTCGATATCCCTGTCCTTCCAGATCCTGTTCATGGTGATCCTGGGGGGGCTGGGAAGCCTGAGCGGCGCGTTCATGGGTGCGGCCTTCATTTGGATCCTGCCGGTTTTCCTGAAATTCATTCCGGGCACCATTGGTATCAATGTGGCCGCCGAAACCGTTGAACACATCACGTTCATGATCGTCGGCGCCCTGATCATCTTTTTCCTGATCGTCGAACCGCACGGCTTTGCGCGGCTCTGGCAGATCGCGAAACAAAAGCTCAGGGTCTGGCCATTCCCCTATTAGGGTGGCCAGCCTTATCGCACGTCATCCGGACCCGGACCTGTCCGGGGAGGAATGGCGCAACTGGTCTGGCGGTACCGGATGGTCCGGGGCCGCATGGGAGGAGAAACATGAAAAGCATCAAGCAAATTGCGCTGGGAACCGCTGTTGCGCTTGGAGTCGGATTTTCCGGTCTCGCGACAACGGTTGCCCAGGCTGAAGACGCCAACTATGTGCCGCTGCTGACATACCGCACCGGTCCGTTCGCGGCTTCAGGCATCCATATCGCCAACGGCATGCATGACTACCTGAAAATGCTGAACGAGCGTGATGGCGGTATCGGCGGCGTGAAGCTGGAGCTCGAGGAATGCGAGACCGGTTACAATGCCCAGAAAGGCGTCGAGTGCTACGAGGCGACCAAAGGCAAGGGTGCTCTGGTCTATAACCCTTATTCCACAGGCATCACCCTGCAGCTGATCCCGAAGGCAGGTGTCGACAAGATCCCGGTTCTGTCCATGGGCTACGGCCTGTCGGCTGCTGCCGATGGGTCCGTCTTCCCCTGGGTGTTCAACGTGCCGGACACGTACTGGGACGGCGCGTCGGTCGTGATCAAGTATATCGGTGAACAGGAAGGCGGTCTTGATAACCTCAAGGGCAAGAAGATCGGTTACATCTTCCTGGATGCAGGTTATGGCCGCGAGCCGATCCCGCTGCTGGAACAGCTGGCTGAAAAATACGGCTTCGAGCTGCTGCAGTATCCGGTCGGTGTCAAGGAGATGCAGAACCAGTCCTCGCAATGGCTGAACGTACGCCGTGACCGTCCCGACTACATGGTCATGTGGGGCTGGGGTGCGATGAACCCGACTGCCATCAAGGAAGCCGTGAAGATCCGCTTCCCGATGGACAAGTTCATCGGTGTCTGGTGGTCAGCAGGTGATGACGACGCCGCTGCTGGCGGTGAAGGTGCCAAAGGCTACAAGGCCATGAACTTCTCCGGAGTCGGCAGTGACTTTCCGGCGCTTGACGACATCAAGAAACACGTTGTCGATGCCGGCCTGAGTTCAACTGACGCGAGTTCCATTGGTGGCACCCTCTACAACCGTGGTGTTCTGAACTCCGTCATCATCGCCGAAGGTATCCGTACTGCACAGGAATTGACCGGCAAGAAAGTCATCACCGGTGAAGACATGCGTATGGGCCTTGAAGCGCTCAACCTGGACGAGGCCCGCCTGAAGGAACTCGGTCTGGCAGGTTTTGCACACCCGATGAAGGTCACCTGTGAGGATCACGCTGGCAGCCACCCGGTCTTCATTCAGGAGTGGGACGGCAAGCAGTGGCGTCAGGCTTCCGGCTGGATCGAGCCGATGACCGATCTTGTACGTCCGCTTCTGGAAGCGGCTGCCGCCGAGTATGCGGAAAAGAATGCGCCGTGGCCGGCGCGCACGGAACCCTGCCCGAACTGATCAGGCAGATCGCTCCGCCGCGCACAATGCGCGGCGGAGTATCCCGGGAGAGAATGGAATGGCATTGCTGGATGTAGATCAGGCCGGTTCGGAAAACGCGGTGGAAGCTGCGGAAACGATACTTTCGGTCAACAATATCGAGGTCATTTACGACCATGTGATCCTGGTTCTCAAGGGTGTTTCCCTGACGGTTCCCAAGGGCGGGATCGTCGCACTGCTGGGAGCGAACGGCGCCGGCAAGACGACAACGCTGAAGGCAGTCTCTAACCTTCTGAGTGCCGAGCGTGGTGAGGTGACAAAGGGAACGATCCTGTTTGACGACGACGAAGTCCAGGCGCTCTCACCCAACGAACTGGTACGGCGCGGTTGCATTCAGGTGATGGAGGGCCGCCACTGTTTCGGCCACCTGTCCATCGAGGAGAACCTGTTGACCGGAGCCTATACCCGCAAGGACGGTCATGCGGCTGTGAAAGCCGATCTTGAGATGGTCTACAATTATTTCCCGCGCCTCAGGGAGCGGCGCCAGAGCCAGGCAGGTTACACGTCCGGCGGCGAACAGCAGATGTGCGCGATCGGACGCGCCCTGATGAGCCGACCAAAAATGATCCTGCTCGACGAGCCCAGCATGGGACTTGCGCCGCAATTGGTTGAGGAGATTTTCGAAATCGTCCGGCAGCTCAACGAGAAGGAAGGGGTTTCCTTCCTGCTGGCGGAACAAAACACCAATGTGGCGCTGAGATACGCCACCTATGGCTATATCCTGGAATCGGGACGCATCGTGCTCGACGGGGACGCGAAGGCGCTCCGTGAAAACGAGGATGTGAAGGAATTCTACCTGGGCGTCGGCGGCGAAGGCCGCCGTTCGTTCCGGAATGTCAAACATTACAAACGAAGGAAGCGCTGGCTAGCCTGACGGTTTTCTGACCCAGGGCGGAAATAGCGGAGACGACCATGAGCGACCAACAGTTTGATGCACGCGAGCGGCAGGATCCCGCTCAGCGTGAACAGGATCTCTTTGCCAGGTTGCCGGAACTTCTGGCACATGCGGCCGGAAATGCCGATGGCTGGGCAGAGCAGCTGCGAGGTTGCGATCTCTCCGGCACTCGCGACAGAAACGCGTTGTCGTGCCTGCCGGTATTGCGCAAATCCGACCTGATGGATCGGCAGAAGGCCAATCCTCCCTTTGGCGGTTATCTGGCCGGTGAACTTTCCGAAGCCGCGCGCGTTTTCATGTCCCCGGGTCCGATCTGGGAACCACAGGCGCCTGGCCTGGATGCCTGGAACGGGGCACGCAGTCTGTTTGCCGCGGGATTCCGCAAAGGGGACGTGGTCCTGAATGCCTTCTCCTACCACCTGACACCAGGCGGTTTCATTCTGGACCAGGGTGCGATTGCTCTGGGGTGCACTGTTTTTCCAGCAGGTGTCGGCAATACCGACACGCAGGTGGAAGCCCTGGAAGTCTTGAAGCCCGCCGGTTTTGTCGGGACACCCGACTACCTCAAAATCCTCCTTGACCGTGGCCGGGAACAAGGCCGGGATGTCTCCTCCATCAAAAAGGCTCTTGTTTCCGGCGGGGCGTTGTTTCCCTCGCTGCGGCAGGAATATGAAGACCAGGGGATTCAGGTCGGCCAGTGTTATGCGACGGCAGATCTTGGAGTGATCGCCTACGAAACCGAGGCTCGCGAGGGTATGGTCGTCAACGAAGACTACATCGTTGAAATCGTGCGTCCGGGTACCGGGGAACCGGTTGCAGACGGTGAGGTTGGCGAGCTGGTCGTTACCAACTTCAACAGGCTTTATCCGCTGATCCGGTTCGGAACAGGCGATTTGTCAAAAGTCATTCCGGGCCAGTCACCCTGCGGGCGGACCAACATGCGCCTCGCAGGCTGGATGGGACGGGCGGACCAGCGTACGAAGATCAAGGGAATGTTTGTCGACCCTGCCCAGATTGCCCAGATTGTCGCGGCGCATCCTGAAGTCAGCAAGGCGCGCCTGGCGGTCAGCCGTGCCGGTGAGGCGGATGCGATGGTGCTTTCCGTTGAAACGGAAGCGCATGGGGACGGGCTGACCGACAGGGTTGCCACAACGCTCAGGGATGTCACCCGGCTCAGCGGCGATGTTCAGATCGTGTCTCCCGGTGCCTTGCCTAATGACGGCAAGGTCATTGCCGATGAGAGAGAGTATGGTTGACCACGTTGAGGCGCCTTGGCTGAAACCAGATCGTGTTAACGGGTCCTGATTGCGCGAAAGCACCTCGTTTTTGAGCAACTCATCTTCGATGACTCTCCTGCCGGGGGCAGCGCAGAGACGGGTCCGAACCGCCTGTTCGTTTTGTCGATGACTTCGTGAGGAACTGCTGGTCCGGTTAGTCGCTCTTGAATCAAGGGGCTCAGGTCCCGCGGCGTTCGACCGTGATGGTGGTGCAAATCGGCGTCTGTCCGTTGGAACAACAACGGCTGTCGTGCATCTCCGGCTTTCTTTCCCGTCCGAGCGTGTCCGCCGGTGATCTGTCCTTTTCGCCAAGCGTATGAAAAATGCCGCATTGGCCTCGGCTTTGCCTTGGCCTATGTATGGCATCAGAGGACTAGCCGCTGAGGGACAATCCGCGCTTATGAACGTTCAACCGACCACTTCGCTTTCGGCCGAGAGGGCCGCTGAGTTCCGCAAACTGGATCTGCCTGAGAACCACCCGCCGGTGAAAAGCGGCAAGGTCGGTGTGCTCCTGGTCAATCTCGGGACCCCGGATGCAACGGATTACTGGCCGATGCGCCGTTACCTGCGTGAGTTTCTGTCCGACAAGCGTGTCATCGAATGGCCGAGGGCGATCTGGTATCCGATCCTTTACGGAATTGTCCTGATGACCCGTCCGGGTAAATCCGGCAAGGCTTATGACGAGATCTGGAACAACGAGAAGAACGAGTCCCCACTGCGTACCATCACGCGCAGTCAGTCCGACAAGCTGTCCGAGGTTCTCGGTGATGAAGGCGGCAGGCTCAAGATTGATTGGGCGATGCGCTACGGTCAGCCTTCGATCCCTGACAAGTTGAAGGCACTCAAGGAGGAAGGGTGCGACCGGATTCTTGTGTTTCCGCTCTATCCGCAATATTCGGCAACAACCACGGCAACCGTCAATGACGTCGTCTGCAGAACCCTGCTGGAGATGCGGTGGCAGCCGGCGATAAGGACCGTGCCGCCCTATCACGATGATCCGGTCTACGTGACCGCGCTGGCCGAATCCGTCAAACAGCACCTGGACACACTGGACTTCAAACCGGATGTGCTGCTGACGTCCTATCACGGTATTCCGCAATCCTACTTCAAGCGCGGCGACCCCTATCATTGTCATTGTATGAAAACGACGCGCCTGATGCGTGAGGTCCTCGGATGGGATGACCAGCAACTCCGCGTCACATTCCAGTCCCGTTTCGGACCGGAGGAGTGGCTGCAGCCCTATACAGACAAGACAGTCGAGCAATTGGCAAAGGATGGCGTCCAAAACGTCGCGGTGATGAATCCCGGTTTTGTTGCCGATTGTCTTGAGACTCTCGAGGAGATCGCGGGCGAGGTTGGTGAGATCTTCGAGGAAAACGGTGGGGGCAATTTCACCCATGTTCCGTGTCTGAACGACAGCGACCTGGGTATGAAGGTGATCGAACACGTTGTCCGCCGGGAATTGGGCGGCTGGCTCTGAGGGCCAGTTACCTTTGAATATTATCGCAATCAATCGGCCTGACGCTCATGTTTCATCTGAGCGTTTTGGCTGTTCATGATTACCTGATCAACATTGCGTGGAGTGCCGGTGGTCGCCGGAGCGACGGCTGTCGTCCTGTTCCCAGGTACATTCCGCCCTGGTGGTGACGAGGCCAATGGCACCAGTTCAGTCGCCGGGGAAATCTAGCTGATTGCCTCCGTGGCGCGTGGATCTCGCGCAATGGCGCTGGAACGACTCACTCAAACAGAGCATAGTGACCGCGAAATTCCAGATGTTTACGGGAGAAATTCATGCCGTTAGAAATTGATGGACCCAGCATTTTCCTGATCGGCCTATTGGTTCTGGTCATTCTGGTGTTTTTCGCCGGGGTCAAAACCGTACCCCAAGGCTACAACTATACCATCGAACGGTTCGGCAAGTACCGCAAGACGCTGTTACCGGGCCTGAATTTCATTATCCCGTTCATTGACAAGGTCGGCCACAAGCTGAACATGATGGAACAGGTTCTCGACGTTCCCTCGCAGGAAGTCATCACGCGGGACAATGCCACCGTGACGGCGGATGGCGTGACGTTCTATCAGGTGCTCGATGCGGCGCGGGCCGCGTATGAGGTGCTGGGACTTCAAAATGCGATCCTGAATTTGACGATGACCAATATCCGTTCGGTGATGGGATCCATGGATCTTGATTCCCTCCTGTCAAACCGTGACGAAATCAATGCAAAAATCCTGAGGGTTGTCGATGCTGCTGCCGAACCATGGGGCGTGAAAATCACGCGTATCGAGATTAAGGACATCAATCCGCCACGGGATCTGGTCGACGCCATGGCGCGCCAGATGAAGGCAGAGCGCGACAAACGGGCGTCCATTCTGGAAGCGGAAGGCAAGCGACAGTCTGAAATTCTGAAGGCGGAAGGTGAGAAGCAATCACTTATCCTGGAGGCAGAGGGGCGTCGCGAATCCGCTTTCCGGGATGCGGAAGCGCGCGAAAGGGAAGCTGAAGCGGAAGCGAAGGCTACCCAAATGGTCAGCGCGGCGATTGCCTCCGGTGATGTTCAGGCGATCAACTATTTCGTTGCGAACAAATATGTCGAAGCCTTCCAGGCGCTCGCGACGTCGAGAAACCAGAAGACACTGATCCTGCCCATGGAGGCGACCGCTCTTCTGGGATCCCTGAGTGGTATCGGTGAAATTGCCAAGGAGGCATTCGGCGACCATTCGAAGGAAAACCAGACATCGTCGCGCATCCCGAATACCGGTTCGTCTGAGGGAGGCAATCCGTGAGCCTGATTGAAAGCGCTGTTGATGCTCTCGGGCCCTGGAGCTGGTTTGTTCTCGGTCTGGTGCTTCTGGGGCTGGAAATAGCCGCTCCGGGGACCATTTTTCTGTGGTTCGGTCTGTCGGCACTTGTCGTCGGTGTCATTGCGCTGGTCTTTGACCCGAGCTGGCAAATCCTCGTCAGCATTTTCCTGGTTCTGTCGATTGTGAGCCTGCTGATAGGCAGGCGCATGATGATCAGGCTTGCCTCGGAAAAAGGGGACCCCGGACTAAACCAACGCGGCAGTCGTTATGTCGGGCGCGAATTCACGTTGGAAAAACCCTTGAGTGAGGGCGCAGGAAACCTGTCGATCGACGACACCATCTGGCGGATCACAGGGCCGGATCTTCCCGCGGGCACAAAGGTGCGTGTCGAATCCATCGACGGGGTCCGGCTGGTCGTTTCCCAGGTGGAGTAGGAGCCGTCCGGTCAAATTTGAAAAGTGTTCTGGCAAGAACAACTTTGCAAGGCCGGGATTGGTTTGCAGACATCCAGCGCGGCATGGTCTCGGGTCAGTTTGAGTGACCCTAGACGGTGTCAGAGCTTGTGGCCCGGCGGAACCGGCGGTTCCTCGGCCTTAAGCAGAATGCCGATGCGCCTGTTTGCGGCCAGATAGGGGTCGTTCGGAAAGAGCGGTTCGGTGTCTGCCTTGCCGATGACTGCGAAGAACTGGTCTTCCGGAACACCGTATTCCGCCAGGATCTGGCGGGCAATGTTTGCGCGCTCGCTCGAAAGGTCCCAACCGGTGTAACCGGGGTTTGACGTTTGCTGACCGGCGGTGGTGTGACCGGTGATCTCGACGCGATTTGGCATCTGCGCAAGCACGGGTGCCATTTTGGCGATCAGCCGGCGGGTGGTCTCATAAGGATATTTCGAACCTTCGCGGAACATGGACCGGCCATCCTGGTCGACCAGCATGATGTTCAGGCCGTCCTCGGTTTCTTCGAGAATGATGTTGCTGGAAATTTCTGTAATTTCAGGCATCTCCTGCCATGCCTGGCGCAGGGATGCTGCGGCCGTCGCGAATTGCCGGGGTTTTTCGATCTCTGCTTCCAGCGTATCGTGAGTATTCGCCTCCGGTCCCTGTTTGCGCCGTTTTTCATGGCGCTCCTGGGAGAAATCTGAATCGTTTTCCTGTTCGACCTGGCTGATGTCTTTCATGTAGTCGCGGATCGGGATGCCCTCGACTTCGATGATACCCGTGCGGCGGGAGGTTTCCTTGACACCGAAAGCCTCTCGCATGGACCCTGCCACGACCTGCAGCTTTTCCTTGTCCTGAATTGAAAACGAGATGATCAGAACGAAGAAACAGACGAGCAGTGACATCAGGTCGGCAAAGGTAACCAGCCAGTCGGGAGCGCCGCCGCCGCCTTGCTGTTTTTTCTTTGCCATCGGCTCTCGTCCGTTCGAATGCTTGTGTTACGCCGCTTCAGCCATATCTGCCCGGGCTTTTTCAGGCAGATAGGCGACCAGCATTTCCTTGATGAGCGCAGGGCTCTTGGATTCGCGAATCTGGCAGACACCGTCGATTATCAGCGTCTGGTTGACTTCATCGACGTCGAACTTGGCATCGAGCTTGTCCACCAGCGGCAGGCAGATGATGTTGGAAATGAGCGCGCCGTAGAGCGTTGTCAGGAGTGCGACCGCCATGGAAGGACCGATTGCGGCAGGGTCATCCATGTTCGCCAGCATCTGCACCAGACCGACAAGCGTTCCGATCATGCCGAATGCCGGCGCAGAGTCGCCGAGAGCCTTCATTACGCGCTTGCCTTCCGACAACCGCGACAACTGAAGATCACGCTCCCGTTCCATCGCTTCCTTGATGAACTCCAGTTCGTAGCCGTCAGCAATGTATTGAACGCCTTTGGCAAGAACCGGATCGGACACGTCCACGTTTTCCAGGCCGAGCGGACCGGACTTGCGAACGATCTCGCCAAGATTGGTGATCTCCGTGATCAGATCGCGAGGGCTGGGGCCTTTGCCGGAAAGGGCAACCTTGAACCCGGTTACGAAAGCGGCGGCGATGTTGGACAGCTGAAACCGGATCAGGGTTGCGGCAAGACCGCCACCGATCACGATCAACATCGAAGGAATGTCGACGAACTGTGTGAAGCTCCCGCCCAGAAAGATAGCGGTTATCACAATGCCAAACGCACCAACAATACCGATTAGGGTCGCCAGATCCATTCTGTTCACACACCAAGGTCTTTGGCATCAAGCCAGTGAAACGTGTGAGCAGTCTAAGGTCGGTATGGCTAATCAAATCCTAATGCAGGGCGACAAGGGACGTTGAAATTCAACTTTTTTTGGCTGTTGACGCAGTTTTGACAGGATGTCGGCGTGCCAGCCTGCGGATCAGGCGGCTCCGATGCGCAGCAGGTCATGCAGATGCACTATGCCGACCGGCCGTCCGTCTTCAATCACGAAGACCGACGTGATCGACAGGCTGTTCACCAATTCCAGAATGGATGCCGACAGCGTATCCGGCTGAACAGTCTTCGGCTCGCGTGTCATGATTTCGCCGGCGGTCTTTTCAAGGAGGTTTGCGGAGACGTGACGACGCAAGTCACCATCGGTAATGATGCCGATCAGCTGGTTCAGTTCGTCCGTTACGCCCAGGACACCGAACCCGCTGCGGGTCATCAGCACGATGCCTTCACTCATGGATGTTGAGGCGGACACGATCGGTATCCGTTCGCCGGAATGCATGATGTCGCGGGCGGTTTTCAGGCTTGCGCCAAGGCGGCCGCCGGGATGCAACACACGAAAATCCTGAGCCGTGAAACCCCGGCCTTCCAGAAGGGCGACGGCCAGCGCATCTCCGATTGCAAGCTGAATGAGCGCAGACGTCGTCGGCGCAAGCCCGTGCGGACAGGCCTCTGCCACACTCGGGAGTTTCAAAACGATGTCCGCAGCCCTGCCAAGCGAACTGTCGTCGCGCGACGTGATCGCAACCAGCGGGACCTTGAACCGACGTGTGTAAGTGACGATGCTGGCAAGTTCCTGGGTTTCGCCGGACCAGGACAAGGCGAGGACGACGTCATCTTCGGTGACCATTCCAAGGTCGCCGTGACTTGCTTCGCTTGCGTGGACGAAAAAGGATGGTGTGCCGGTCGACGCAAGGCTTGCGGCAATCTTTGTGCCGATGTGCCCACTCTTGCCGATCCCGGTTACGATCACCCGCCCCTTGCTCTTGCTAATGAGATCGAAGGTCCGTTTGAACGGAACTGCGAGACCGTTCTTCAGCGCCGCCCTGACCGCGCTCAAACCCGCAATTTCAGTTTCGAGAGTCCGTTCTGCTGAAACCAGGCTTTGAATCAGGCTATCTGCATCGACTTCGAAACAGGATTCGAGTGAGGAGTTTGCCATTGGCTCTTTCTTTTTGTCAGGGTCGCATAGGACTAGGACACTCGACTGCCGCGATCAAGAAGCCGTGAATGATTAAATGCATTAGATCGTGCGCTGCGTACCCCTGTCGTTTCGAAATGTGCCAAATCTATGGAAATTGACGATTTTTCAGCAACTGATACGGCATGGCCGCACGTGACTTGTGGAAGACTTGCATCGGCATCTGCAGAGGAATGACGCTGTAACCGAAAACTCTGGCCTGCAAGTGGTTGTTCCGAATGTGCCGGGGGGCGCGTTCCAACCTGTCAATTTGCAAAAAAGGAAACGAAGCGTTAACCAACATTCGTCAGTTTGAACCGGATCACGAATTCGACCGGTCCTGAATTTCAATGCGCCGCATCCTGCACCTGATTGTCTGTTTCGCCGCTCTTCATGCGGTGCCGTCGGTTGCGCAAACCGCGCTCTCCGGCCTTCGCGGGCCTGGTGATCCCATTGCTTCGGAAGGTGCAACGGACCAGGCAGCCGAGGGCGCGACGGTCAACCCGACACAATCGAATGTCTATGCGCTGAGGCGTACGCTCAACAGTGCGGAAGAAGAGACGGGCTCGAGCGGACTTGGTACGAACGGGCAGGTTCTTCCGGTTCGTCCGTTCTCCGACAGGCTCGCGGCGGTCGATCGGTCGGTTCCATTGGCTGACAGCCTGATCGACGACAGCGTGTTTGGCGGCGACACGACCTTCGACGCACCGGACGGAATTCGGCTTGGATCGTTTACCTTTACACCGCAAATCACATTCTCGACCGGTTGGACGGACAACACATCTCAATCCGCATCGGGAACCGCGGGCGGGCTTTACCGAATTTCGCCGGACCTTGGCCTGGTTTCAAACTGGTCGCGGCACCAGTTCGACGCGTCCTTGCGTGGCACCTATACGGGTTATCCGAAGAATTCGGACGACAACGATGGCAATGTCTCTGCTGCCGCCAATCTGCGTCTCGACATAAGTGATGCAACACGGGTGGATACGGGAGCGTCCTATACCTATTCGCGCGAAGAGGACGGAAGTGCTGAATCCACGTCTTCAGGAGCGGATCACGTCCAGACATTTTCCGCCGATTTAGGTGCAACGCGCGCCGTCGGCCTTGTTGCCGCGACAGGCTCTTTCGGTGTCAACCGGAGTGTCTACATGTCCGACGACGACATCGAAAGCGGGCGTGACAATACACTTTATTCGGCAACACTGAGACTGGATGCCGACACGGGAAGCGTTTTCACTCCGTTTGTTGAAGGCTCATTGCTGCTGCGGCGATATGATGAAAGCTGTAGTGACAGCCTGTGCGAGAAACGGGATGCCAACGGCTACCAGCTCCGAGGTGGGCTGGCCATCGCCTCCGGACCGAAACTGGCCGGCAATATCGGTGTCGGTTGGCGGATAGAGGATATAGAGGACGATCGGCTGGATGCCCTTTCAGGCTTTGTCGTTGACGGGTCGCTGGTCTGGTCACCTTCCCGGCTGACGACTGTCACGGCAGGTGTGGGCACGAGTTTCGAGGCAACGGATATTGACACTGCGAGCGGGTCGATCATTTATTCCGGGGACCTGAGGATTGCCCATGGCTTCTCCGACCGGCTGGTCGCGGAAACAGGTGTCGGGTACAGTTACAGGACGTATCAAGGGGTCTCGATCGAAGAAAACACACTGACCGGATTTGGGGGTCTGACCTATGCCTTGACCCAGAACGTGGCGCTGACGGCGGATTACACCCACCGGCGGTTCGACAGTTCGGAAGACGGCAGCGACTACACGGAAAATGCTATTGAGGCAGGTGTTCGTTTCCGGCATTAACGGTACAGTAACCAATAGAAGATCATTCATGGGGCGGGGCAGAAGCGAACACGGACATGGGCATAAGGAGGCCCTGATGCGGAGCTTTGTGCAACAGACTGCAAGCGTGACGGCTTTATTGCCTAAAAGGAAAACCATGAAATCGCGAATCAAGCGGTGGACCGGCAGACTGGTTCTGGCCTGCGGTCTGGCTTTAATCTTTTCACCCGCCCAGGCCGATCCGGGTTTCGACCGGTTTGTTCGTGACTTCTGGCCGAAAGCAAAAGCCGCCGGAATAACCTCCCAGACCTACAATTCCGTTTTTACGGGAATGGAGCCTGACGACGACACGCTGCGGCTGATGAGCAAACAGTCGGAATTTGTGAAGCCGATCTGGGAATACATGGACAGTGCCGTATCTGAAGACAGGGTCGAAAAGGGCCGGAAGCTGCTTCAGGAATATTCGACTGTCCTGCGGCAGATCGAGGCCCGCTATGGCGTCGACCGGGAAGCCGTTCTGGCTATCTGGGGAATGGAAACCAATTATGGCGGCTACATGGGCCGGCACAACGTTATCCAGGCGCTTGCAACGCTTGCCTACGCCGCGCCGCGCCGCAAGAAGTTCTGGAACAAGGAGCTGGTAACAGCACTTGGTATCGTGCAGGCGGGCCATGTCCGCTTTCAGGATATGGAAGGTTCCTGGGCTGGTGCGATGGGACATACCCAGTTCATGCCGTCCAGCTGGAAAGCATATGCTGCAGACTATAATGGCGACAGCCGCCGTGACATCTGGACATCAATCCCGGATGCGCTTGCCTCGACAGCCAACTACCTGAAGAAACACGGATGGCAGACCGGCAAGACCTGGGGCTATGAAGTCAAGCTTCCGGCAAGCTTCAATTACAACCTGGCTGACGGCGACAAGACGCTGACGCTCGGCGAGTGGTCGAAATACGGCATTCGCCGGTCAAACGGCAAAGGGTTTCCAAGGCCGGCTGACAAGGCAATCCTGGTATTGCCGGCCGGTGCAAGTGGGCCGGCGTTTTTGATGCTCAGAAACTTCTACGTGATCAAACGCTACAACAATGCCACCGCATATGCGCTCGCGGTCGGGCATTTGTCGGATCGCCTGATCGGTGGCGGGCCACTGGCCGGCGACTGGTCCAGGGACTATCTCCCGCTTAGCCGCTCCGAAAGAGTGGAATTGCAGAACTATCTGAACCGGCTCGGTTTTTCTGTAGGAGCGGCAGATGGAAGGATTGGTCCGGCAACCCGGCGCGGCATTCGGGCTTATCAGAGTTCACGTGGACTTGTTCCGGACGGTTATCCTTCCGTGGTTCTGCTGACACACCTGAAAAAAAGAGGCTGATGGCAGCACACGCACCACGGGGAGCCCCGCAATGTCTTCCCATTCATGGTGGTTGGTATAAGCTCTGCCTGAATTGAACTGAACAGGAGCTTGCGGTGACGGTCGCGGCTGGAACAGGAATACTGAAGGCAGCGGCAAGGCTGATGGTTCGGTGTGCCCTGATCATTTCCTTCTGCGCAGCCGCCGAGACATTTCCAAACGCAATGGCTCAGCAAGCGACCGACAAGGAAATAGTCGTTGCGCAAAGCGGTCTCCTGCGCGGCTTCAATCCGTTTTCACCGCTGCAAAAACTCTTTGGCAGCAAGGAAAGGCGTCGCGGTCAGCCGCCGCCCCAAACGCAACAAAAACGCCGTACGCCGTCGCGGGCTGCAGGTACCCCTCCGAAAATTGAGATCACGCCGAAGGACCCCAATGCGGGTGTGATCCTGGTTGTCGGGGACAGGATGGCCAGGGGTGTTGCGGACGGGTTGGAGTTCATGTTTGCCGACAAGCCGCAGATCCGCGTGGAAAAGGTTACGGAAGACAAGGCCGGGTTTGCAGGTGACACTCCGCCTGAATGGCCGACAAAAGTTCTCGCCAAGATCCGGGGTGCCGACGTGAAAGCGGTTGTTGTCATGATCGGACGCCAGGACCTGGGCAAGGCGTTTCCAGGCGATCCGCCGATCGAGTTCATGACGCAGGAATGGCTCGACACCTATCGCAAGACGGTCGAAGCGCTGGCACGTGTGGTGCGGCAGGAAAAGAAACCCATCGTCTGGGCAGGACTTCCGCCAACCAACACAGAAAGCGTCAATGCCGAATTCACGCAGCTGAATTCAATCTTCCAGTCAGCGTCCGAGGACAGGCGTGTCCGTTACGTCGATATCTGGGACATCTTTCTGGCCGAAGATGGCAGCTACTCGTCGTTTGGTCCTGACGTCGACGGCAAGAATACACGGCTGCGGACCGGAGACCGGATCGGATTTACCTGGCCCGGGTTCCAGAAGGTTGCCTTTTTCGTGGATCGAGAGCTCTTGCGGCTGCTAGGCGGTTATGGCGGACTTGCATTTGAAGGGGTCGAGGATGATCCCAACTTTATCGTCCTGACCGGACGGACGACCTCACCTGAAGCCTTGCTGCTGGGAGGGGAAGACGACGACGGGGAAAAAGACCGGAAAAGTACCGCCTATCGCTTCTTCGTAAAGGGAGACGCCCTGCCACCGATGCCCGGCCGCGTCGACGATCCGCGGATGGCCGTTGAGGGTACGTCTGTTCTGGACGGGGTAACGGCGAGCGGCTCCTGAGTTGTTCGGCACAGAAAAACCCCTGCGAACGTTGCATGTGCGCAGGGGTTCTGTTGCAGTGTGAATTCGATTATCGCGGCAGATCGGAAGATCCGGTGAGGAATTCGTCAACGGCCCGTGCCGCCTGACGGCCTTCGCGAATTGCCCAAACCACCAGTGACTGACCCTTGCGGACGTCACCCGCCGCGTAGACTTTTTTCATGGTGGTTTTGTAGTCCTCGGTGTTCGCCTTCACGTTCGTGCGGCCGTCCAGTTCAAGTTGGTCGCCAGCCTCCGCGATATAGGTGTCGAGCAGAGGTCCGGAAAATCCGATGGCGGCAAGGACGAGATCGGCGCGCAGGATGAATTCCGTTCCCTCGATCGGGCGGCGCTTTTCGTCGACGCGGGCGCATTTGACGCCCGTCACCACGCCGTCTTCTCCAACGAGCGCAAGCGTTGCTGCGGAAAATTCGCGTTCGGCGCCTTCCGCCTGCGAGGAAGACGTGCGGAACTTGGTCGGCCAATAGGGCCAGACGGTCATCTTGTCTTCCTTGAGCGGTGGAATCGGGCGTATATCGAGCTGAGTGACCGACAGTGCTCCCTGACGAAACGCGGTGCCGACGCAGTCGGACGCCGTGTCGCCGCCGCCAATAACCACGACGTGTTTGCCGCCGGCCCAGATCGGCAATTCATCTGTTTCCGGCTCACCGCCCAGGCGGCGGTTTTGCTGAACCAGGTATTTCATGGCCCAATGGCAACCTTCCAGCTCCATTCCCGTGACGCCGGGATCGCGCGGGCGCTCGGCGCCAGCGCACAGGATGACCGCATCGTGGCGTTCAGCCAGTTCTTCCAGAGCCGTATCGACGCCGACATTGACGCCGTAGTGGAAGGTGACGCCCTCGGCTTCCATCTGCTCGACACGGCGGTCGATATAGTGTTTTTCCATCTTGAAGTCAGGAATGCCGTAGCGCAGAAGGCCACCGGCCTTTGGCTCGCGCTCGTAGACATGGACCGTGTGTCCGGCACGCGCGAGTTGCTGGGCCGCTGCCATTCCGGCCGGGCCGGAGCCGATTATCGCGACCGCCTTGCCGGTTTTCCGGGCGGAGGGCTCCGGTACGATCCAGCCTTCTTCCCAGCCCTTGTCGGCCAGGGCCTGCTCAACGGTTTTGATGTTGACCGGTATGTCTTCCAGATTAAGCGTGCAGGCTTCTTCGCACGGTGCGGGACAGATGCGGCCGGTGAATTCGGGAAAGTTGTTTGTCGAATGCAGATTGCGCAGCGCGATGTCCCAGTCGCCCTGGTAAACCAGATCGTTCCAGTCCGGAATCTGGTTGTTGACCGGACAACCGTCCGGGCCGTGGCAAAACGGGATGCCACAGTCCATGCAACGTGCAGCCTGATTGACGACTTCGCGATCGTTTAGCGGAATTGTGAATTCGCGGAAATGGCGGATACGGTCAGAAGCCGGCTGATACTTCTGCTCCTGACGATCGATTTCCAGAAAACCGGTTACCTTGCCCAAGGCGACCTCCTCAAATTTGTGTCTTTCCAAGGTGGCTGCAATCGGCCGCACCAAGCGACCGAGAGCCAAGCTGTTCTATTGGCGGTTATTCGGCGGCGACCATGCCGAGGCGCTGTTCTTCCATTTCCCGAAGCGCTCGACGGTACTCGACCGGCATGACCTTGACGAATTTCGGCCTGTAGGTTGCCCAATCTTCAAGGATTGCACTCGCTTTTGCCGAGCCGGTCAGCTCCAGATGCTTGGTCAGCATCTGCCGCAGGCGTTCATCGTCGTGACGTGTCATGTCCGAGGACAGATCGACACGCCCCTTGTGTTCGATGTCACCGCCATGGTGGTGGAGTTTTTCCAGAAGATCGTCTTCTTCCGTAACCGGTTCCAGATCGACCATCGCGAGATTGCAGCGCGTTCCGAAACTGCCGTCCTCGTCAAGAACATAGGCGATCCCGCCAGACATGCCGGCCGCGAAGTTCCGTCCGGTCCGGCCGATGACAACGACGACGCCACCGGTCATGTATTCGCAGCCGTGATCTCCGACACCTTCAACAACAGCAATGGCGCCTGAATTGCGGACCGCAAAACGCTCACCGGCCACGCCGCGGAAGTAGCATTCACCTTCCGTTGCCCCGTAGAGAACAGTGTTGCCGACGATGATGGACTCCTCGGCAACGATGCGCGTGTTTTCCGGCGGACGGACGATAAGCCTGCCTCCGGCGAGACCTTTGCCGACATAGTCGTTGGCATCACCTGCCAGATCGATCGTGACGCCGCGGGCGACGAAAGCACCGAATGCCTGGCCCGCCGTTCCCGTCAGGTTGATCTTCAGCGTATCAGGCTTCTTCAATCCCTTGTTGCCATAGCGCTTTGCGATTTCGCCGGACAGCATTGCACCGACTGACCGGTCAACCGAGCTGATCGTCTCATTGACGATGGTTGGTTCCTTGCTGTCGAGAGCCGGTCTGGCTGCCGCGATCAGGCGACGGTCCAGAATGTCAACGATCGGGTGCTCCTGGGTTTGCGTCCAGCGCGTTTCCTCAGGCGATGCCTCCGGCTGGAAGAAGATGCGCGAGAAATCGAGCCCCTTGGCTTTCCAGTGTTCGATGGCGGCGTTCTTGTCGAGGAAATCAGACCGTCCGATCAGATCATCCAGCTTTTCGACGCCGAGCCCGGCCATGATCCCGCGGACTTCTTCAGCGACATAGAAGAAGTAGTTGATGACATGCTCCGGAGTGCCCTTGAACCGCTTGCGCAGGACCGGGTCCTGGGTCGCAATGCCAACCGGGCAGGTGTTGAGATGGCACTTGCGCATCATCAGGCAGCCTGCAGCTATTAACGGCGCGGTGGAGAAACCGAATTCATCAGCCCCGAGCAAGGCTCCGACAATGACGTCGCGGCCGGTGCGCAATCCACCGTCGACCTGAAGCGCGATGCGCGACCGCAGACCATTCAGCACCAGTGTCTGCTGGGTCTCGGCAAGACCGATTTCCCACGGGCTGCCGGCGTGTTTTATGGACGTCAGCGGGGAAGCGCCGGTTCCGCCGTCAAAGCCTGAAATCGTGATGTGGTCGGCGCGGGCCTTGGCGACGCCCGCCGCAACCGTGCCTACACCGACTTCAGACACCAGCTTGACCGATATGTCAGCATCGGGGTTGACGTTTTTCAGGTCATAAATGAGCTGAGCCAGATCCTCGATGGAATAGATGTCGTGGTGCGGTGGAGGCGAGATCAGGCCGACGCCCGGTGTCGAGTGACGAACCTTGGCAATGACCGCATCCACCTTGTGCCCGGGCAGCTGACCGCCTTCACCCGGCTTTGCACCCTGGGCAACCTTGATCTGGATCATGTCGGAGTTGACCAGATACTCAGTGGTTACGCCGAAACGGCCAGAGGCGACCTGCTTGATCGCGGAACGGCGCGGGTTCATCGAACCGTCGGGCAGCGGATTGAAGCGTTCCTGCTCCTCTCCGCCTTCACCGGTATTCGACTTGCCGCCGATCTGGTTCATGGCAATGGCGAGGGTCGTGTGGGCTTCACGGGAAATGGACCCGAAGGACATGGCGCCGGTGACAAAGCGTTTGACGATGTTCTCGGTCGGCTCGACCTGATCGATATCGATCGCAGTGCGGCCGATCTCGTCCGCGTCCTTGATACGGAACAGGCCGCGGATCGCATAGCGGCCGCTCTTGTCGTTCACCTCCTCGGCGAAGGCCCTGTACATGTCTGGCAGTTTTGCGCGAACGGCATGCTGGAGCTGAGCAATGGAGTCCGGTGTCCACATATGGCTTTCGCCCCGGGTCCGGTAGGCGTATTCACCACCGATCTCAAGCGATCGGCGGAGGATAGCAACGTCGCCGAATGCTTCGGAGTGACGCAGAACCGTTTCCTCGGCAACTTCCGCAAGACCAATTCCTTCGATCATGCTCGCTGTGCCGAAGAAGAACTTTTCAATGAACCTGGAGTCGAGGCCGACAGCATCGAAAATCTGTGCACCGCAATAGGACTGATATGTCGATATGCCCATTTTGGACATGACCTTCAGGATGCCCTTGTCAATCGACTTGATGTAGCGCTCGACGACCTCGAACTGATCAACCTCTTCCGGGAAGTCCATTTCCATGTGCATGGAAAGAAGGGTCTCAAATGCGAGATAGGGATTGATTGCTTCTGCACCGAAACCCGCAAGTACGCAGAAATGATGAATTTCGCGCGCTTCGCCCGTCTCGACAACCAGTCCGACGGAGGTTCGCAGCCCCTTGCGAATCAGGTGATGGTGGACCGCGGCTGTTGCGAGCAGCGCAGGGATAGCGATCCTGGACCGGCTTATCAGACGGTCCGACAGGATGATGATGTTGTAACCGTCGCGAACAGCCTTTTCAGCGCGCTTGCACAATTCCTCCAGTGCACCGTCCATGCCGTTGGCACCCTTCTCGGCATTGTAGGTAATGTCGAGGGTCTTGGCGGAAAACTGATTGTCGGCGATGTCGCCGATCGCGCGGATCTTTTCCAGATCCTCGTTGGTCAGGATCGGTTGGCGCACTTCGAGGCGCTTGGAAGAGGACAGCCCCTTCAGGTCGAACAGGTTCGGGCGCGGGCCGATGAAGGACACCAGGCTCATCACCAGTTCCTCGCGGATCGGATCGATCGGCGGGTTGGTGACCTGGGCAAAGTTCTGCTTGAAATAGGTGTAAAGCAGCTTCGACTTGTCGGAGAGCGCGGAAATCGGAGTGTCCGTGCCCATTGAACCGATCGCTTCCTGTCCGACGGTGGCCATCGGTGTCATCAGAAGCTTGATGTCTTCCTGGGTGTAGCCAAAGGCCTGCTGCCGGTCGAGCAGACTTTCGCCGGCAACCGGTGCACGCTGGCGAACGCCCGGAAGGTCTTCCAGAACGATCTGGGTCCGGTGGAGCCAGTCCTTGTAGGGATTGGCCGTCGACAACTCGCGTTTGATCTCGTCGTCGGAGACGATGCGGCCTTCCTCAAGGTCGATGAGCAGCATCTTGCCCGGTTGCAGGCGCCATTTCTGGATCACGCGCTCCTCGTCGACCGGCAGGACGCCGACCTCGGAGGACATGATGACAAAATCATCGTCAGTAACGATATAGCGTGCCGGGCGCAGGCCGTTCCGGTCCAGGGTTGCACCGATCTGCTGTCCGTCGGTGAAAGCAACCGCGGCCGGACCGTCCCATGGCTCCATCAGTGCCGCATGGTATTCATAAAAGGCACGCCGGTTGTCATCCATCAGCGGATTGCCGGCCCAGGCTTCCGGGATCAGCATCATTGCCGCGTGCGCAAGCGAGTATCCACCCATGACGAGAAACTCGAGCGCATTGTCGAAACAGGCGGTATCCGACTGGCCTTCGTAGGAAATCGGCCAGAGCTTGGAAATGTCGTCGCCAAGCAGCGCAGAGGAAACGGACGCCTGTCGGGCCGCCATCCAGTTGACGTTGCCGCGAAGGGTATTGATCTCACCGTTGTGGGCAACCATGCGGTACGGGTGCGACAGGTCCCATGACGGGAAAGTGTTGGTCGAAAAACGCTGATGCACCAGGGCAAGAGCGGATGTGAAGCGTTCGTCTTTCAGGTCCGAATAATAAGCTCCGAGCTGGTAGGCCAGGAACATGCCCTTGTAGACAATGGTACGGCTCGAGAACGACACGATGTAGAAGCCCTTGGAGACAGCGTCGGTCTCGGCACGCACCGTGTTGGAGATAACCTTGCGCAAGACGTAAAGACGGCGCTCGAACGCGTTCTGGTCCTCACTGCGCGTGCGCTTGATGAAAACCTGACGGGACACCGGTTCTGTCGCGGCGATATCTGGCGCCTTGGACAGGGACGAATTGTCGACAGGAACGTCCCGCCAACCGATCAGGTCCTCACCCTCAGCCTTGATAACCCGTTCGACGATTTCTTCACATTTTGCGCGCAGCGCATCGTCCTGTGGCAGAAAAACGAAGCCGACACCGTAATGGCCGAAATCGGGAAGGGGAGTACCGGCCCGCTCCATCTCTTCCGCATAGAAACTGTGGGGGATCTGCACCAGCATGCCGGCACCGTCACCCATCAGGGGATCCGCACCGACTGCACCGCGGTGCGTCAGGTTTTCAAGAACCTGAAGGCCGTCCGCAATGATCTTGTGAGACTTCTCACCCTTCATGTGGGCAACAAAACCGACACCACAGGCATCGTGTTCGCGCGACGGATCGTAGAGCCCTTTGTCGGCGGCCGTGCCCAGTCGTTCGGCAAGTGTCCGGTTAGTGGCGGTTTCCCTGTCCACGTCCCCTGCTCGCATGGCTGTGCTGGTCGTCAGCTCTCGTATCGTCATGTGCGCCCTCACTGTTAACCCCAGTGGTGCCGTGGCTTGAAGCGTCCGGTTTCGTTCGGGTCGCATTCCATCAAGAATGCGGCTCGGCGAACCCTGGCACTCGCGCCCCGGCTCTGTCGTTGTATTACCGCGCCGGTCTACCAAAACAAACCGTCGCATTGCCGCAGCGAACGTATCGCTGCCGAAACCTGTCGTTTCGTCCTGTCACGAATCCTCTTCCGGATCCGTCGACCAGTCAGCCTGATCGCTGCTTCTTGTGCGGTCGTCAGCATGTTCCGCCGGAACCGCAACAATTGGGACAGTATACCTGTCCTATTCTAGGCGGGCGGAACATGACAGATTTCACCGCCATGGGCAAGTGTGTTTCTGTGCGGCCGCATTATAATTGTTTCGCCTCAAAAGTGCCAATTGTCTGGAAAGGTCAAATTCGGCAGATTTTTCGTAAGATTCTTTCGTCTGTGAAAATCTGAGCATTACCTGCTCGCAAATCGGTCACAGGCGTTTGATTTCCTATTTATCAGCAATATGCTCATCTACGTGCTGCGCCCGCGCTGTATTTAGAAGAGCGTTGGCCTCGATTGGAATTTAGTTCGACCAGAGGAGTTCGAAATGAAGCATAAGGCTATGTCTGCAGCAATTGTCGCTGGTGCCGTTGCAACAGCGGTTGCCGGTCTGTCCGCGACCGCGCCGGCCCACGCCCAGGCGAAAGAAAAGTGCTACGGAGTGTCCCTGAAAGGCCAAAACGACTGTAAGGCGGGTGCCGGAACCACTTGTGCAGGTACATCCACCGTTGATTACCAGGGAAATGCCTGGACTCTTGTCCCGAAGGGTACCTGCGTTTCCATGGATCTGCCTGACGGTCGTCACGGCTCTCTGACCGAACTTGATCGCGATCTGCCGGAAGCATAAGTCCGGATCTGTTTATTGCTGTAAGTACAGCCGTTTATTCGGGCAGGCGGGTCTAGCACGCCTGCCCGGCTATCGATACTGCCTGCCCATGGAGCAATTCATGTCCGTTCAACCTTCTCGTCCAGACCGAACAGACGCAACAGTACCGGCGCGTGCGGGTGCGGGGCTAAAAGCGGAACATGTCGAGGAAATCCTGACTTCCTCTGCAGATATCGGTTTTTTTGAAGTTCATGCGGAAAACTATATGGGCGCAGGGGGGAAACCGCATCGTCAACTCGAGGCGATCCGTGACGTTTACCCGCTTTCGCTTCATGGCGTCGGGCTCTCGATCGGCGGTGAACAGCCGCTGGACAAGGATCACCTTCAGAGACTTGCCGCGCTCAACAAGCGCTACGAACCCGGTCTGTTCTCCGAGCACCTGGCCTGGTCGACGCACGACACGACCTACTACAACGATCTTCTACCCGTCCCCTATGACAAGGCGACCCTTGACCGGGTCTGCGAACATATCGAAGAAGTTCAGGACGTCGTCGGGCGCAAGATGCTGCTGGAGAATCCGTCGACTTACGTTGCCTTCGAGCAAAGCACGATGAGCGAGATCGATTTCCTCAAGGAAATCACACGCCGCACGGGATGCGGTCTGCTGCTCGATGTCAATAATGTCTATGTTTCGTGTACCAACCACGAACGTTCGGCCGAGACCTATCTTTCGGAATTTCCGATTGGTGATGTCGGTGAGATTCACCTCGGAGGCCATGCGCCGGATGTGGATGACGCTGGCCGACCCCTGTTGATCGATGCACACGACCGGGAAGTCGATGACGCCGTTTGGCCACTTTATGAAATGATTGTCAGCCAAACCGGCCCTTTGCCGACACTCATCGAGTGGGATAACGAAGTTCCGGTCTGGTCGGTCCTGCTTGCCGAAGCACAGGCAGCGGAGCGGATCCTTCATCGGGCCTCCGCAACGGGTTTGCAGCGTGCGGTCTGAGATGGATCTACCCGAGTTTCCCCCAAAAGTGGGTGTCGGCGATTTCGGGGAGGCACTCTGGAACCCGGAAGCCGCCACGCCGCCGGGCCTGATCGGGCCGGACGGATTGACGGCCCCGAAGCGTTTCAACGTCTATCGTAACAACGTGATCGTCAGTCTCTGTGATGCGCTGGAACAAACGTTTCCCGCGCTCCAGAATTTGCTTGGCGAGGACTATTTCAAGGCACTGGCGCGGGCATTTGTCGTGCAGCATCCGCCGAAGTCTCCAGTGCTCATCTGGTACGGGTCTGATTTTCCGGACTTCATTGAAGCTTTTCCGCCGCTGGCCAGCTATCCGTATCTGGCAGACGTCGCTCGGGTCGAGTGGGCCTGGGTACAGGCCTATCACGCTGCAGATGTTGCCCCGTTGGACCCTGCTGCACTTGGAAGCGTGGACCCGAATGTACTAGGTTCGATCAGATTCGAAAAACACCCGGCGGCTGCACTCATAATGTCCAGCTGGCCTGTCTGGGACTTGGCGCGCGCAAACAGGTTTGAACCCGACGAGGAAATTCGCGTCGATCTGGACAGGTCTCAATCGGTCCTGATCGCGCGACCGGAATTTGATGTGGAGCTCTTGCAGCTCCGGCCTGGTGGAGACGTTTTCCTGAACGCTCTCCTGTCAGGGGCAACACTGGGCGAAGCTGCAGCACTGGCTGAAGGACAGGTTGCGGAATTTTCATTGTCCGACTGTCTGTCGGATTGTCTTTCAATTGGTGTCTTCACAGACCTCGTAACGGCTTGAACAGATAACTGCCGGAGGTCCTTGCTTGAAAGGGAAGGGGGAATTTATGGGTGCTCTCATCGGATTCTTCGTAAGATTGTACACAGCGGTATTCGGTACGCTGGAACGTATTACCAATGGTTGGCTGCTGGGACTGGCGTCCAGGTTCATATTTGCAGCGGTTCTGCTGCAGTTCTTCCTGAATTCGGCCATGACCAAAATAGGTGGCAGCATTACGAACATCTTCACGCCGACCGCCGGCGCATATGCGCAAATGCTGCCCCAGATGATGGAGCAGGTAAGCTATGACACCAGTCAGATCGCGTTCTTCCCTTACGGTCTGATGGTCCTCGCCGGAACCTGGGGTGAGTTTATCTTGCCGGTCCTGGTGGTGGTCGGATTGTTCACACGATTTGCAAGCCTGGGCATGATCGTTTTCATCATTGTCATGTCCTATGTGGATATTACCGGACACGGCGCCGACGCAAAGACGATTGGTGCTCTGTTCGACGGTGAACCCTACGCGATCATTTCCGATGACCGCCTGCTCTGGATCTTCCTGCTGCTGGTGCCGACTCTCAAGGGACCGGGTGTGATCTCGCTCGACTGGTTGTTCGGGCGCATGTACCGCAAGCGGGAAATGTACTACTGAGCAAATTCAGGTTGCCGGTTTCCGGACGAGGTGCTTAAACCGGCACATGAACTTCGCAAGCGACAATTGGGCGGGTGCGGCTCCGGCGGTGATGTCGGCGCTGACCCGCCATAATTCCGGGTACGCACCGGCCTACGGCACAGACCAGCTGACCGACAGCATCAACCAGAAATTCAACGACATTTTCGAGCGTGAAGTCGCCGTGTTTTTCGTGGCGACGGGAACGGCTGCCAATGCACTTTCCCTGGCCGCCTATAGCAAGCCCGGTGGAGCGATTTTCTGTCACCGGGACAGCCATATCAATATCGACGAATGCAACTGCCCGGAATTCATGACCAGCGGCAACAAACTTGTCGGCATCCCCGGCGACGAGGGCAAGATTGCACCGGAAACCCTGAACGAGGCGATGTCCGCATTTCCGGACGGGGTGGTGCACCATGGCCAGGTCGCATCGGTTTCGATCAGTCAGGCAAGCGAATGTGGAACTGTCTATTCGCTCGACGAGATAGCAGCCATCAAGGAAATCGCGAATTCTCGCTCGGTGCCACTTCACATGGACGGCGCCAGGCTCGCGAACGCGCTGGTCACGCTCGACTGCACTCCGGCGGAGATGACCTGGAAATCGGGTGTGGATGTCTTGTCCTTCGGAGCCACGAAGAACGGCTGCTGGTGTGCCGAGGCGGCGGTCTTCTTTGATGCCGATGCCGCCATGAACTTCGAGTATTTCCGCAAGCGCGGTGGACACCTTTTTTCCAAGAGCCGGTTTGTTGCAGCGCAATTTGACGGATATTTCGAAAACGACAACTGGCTTGCCACGGCAAGACACGCCAATGATGCTGCGACCAGACTGGCACACGGTATCCGGGCTGCCGGCGGGCGGACGGCCTGGGCGGTCGAGGCAAACGAGTTGTTTCCGATCCTCAGGCGCCACCAGTTCGACACGCTCCAGTCCGCGGGTGCGAAAATCTACGAGTGGCCGGCCAAGGACCTGTCGCCGGAACACGCGCCGGCAAAGGACGAAGTCTGCTTTCGCATGGTGACCAGTTTCGCGACGCAAAGAGAAGACGTCGAGGCGTTTTTGAACACGCTCGCCGGGACGCTCTGAATCTCCAGCTCATTTGACCGTAGCCGGCTCAAAGGCCGGGACGGCCTCAAGCTGAAAGGTCATTGTCGGACGCCCGACTGTGCCCGTGCGTTGACATTGCGTTTTTTGAATATTGTCATCTTGGCTGCGAGCCGGGTCACACAGCACTGAGGGATCGGGACCCGGACTAGGCTGGGGACGGCGATGGCGATGGCTGGAGGTTTGCGCTTCGCCCTGACGTGATGACAAGGATTGCACAACATCAGGAAAGGCGCCTGGTTTCCCAGGCGCCCCGATTTTCCAAAGCTACAGGATCAATCCTGAAGGCTTAGTGAGCCTTGGATTCGATCTGCTTGGACGCGCTGGATGTGATTTCTATCTTGCGCGGTTTCATGGCTTCAGGAATTTCTCTGACGAGGTCAACATGCAGCAGGCCGTTTTCCATGCTTGCACCGTTAACACGGACGTGCTCGGCGATCTGGAAACGGCGCTCGAATGTGCGCGATGCGATGCCGCGATACAGGATTTCCTTGTCGGAATCTTCTTCCGATTTTTCGCCCTTGATGGTCAGAACGTGTTCCTTGGCTTCCACCGAGAGTTCGTCGTCCGTGAAGCCGGCGACGGCCATGGTAATCCGGTAGGCGTTTTCGCCGGTACGTTCGATGTTGTAGGGCGGATAGCTCGGGGCGTCGTTGCCGGCTGTGTCCAGCATCGAGAAGAGACGGTCGAAACCGACGGTAGAGCGGTAGAGGGGGGAGAAGTCCAAGTGACGCATTTAAGTGTCCTCCTTTGAGCAACGGATACTTCACTGATTTTGATGTTTCCCCTGTCCCCCATTATTGGCGGGACCGGAGCGTTTCGCAGACCCTGTTTGGCGCCTGCAGGTGTGAGGTGGGAATTTCGCAATCCGATTTCAAGGGCATGACGCTGCGGCTCTCTTCACACATGAACACCAGATGAACGGGGTCTTCCGCTACGGTTCAAACGGAGTGAGGCATCTTCCAGTCAACGTCAGCATGGCGCTGGCGGTCAGATCAGGAGACGAGAAATGTCCGCATTTGCCTCAAAACTTTCCGCGCCGATCGCAGGTGCCATTCTGATGGCCACAATCGGCTTCGCTCCGTCAGCGTCTGCTGCACCGCTTTCGATTGCAAAACAGATCCAGGCATCACAAGACGCCCCGATCGTACAGGTTCATCACAAGAAGAAAAAGCATGGCAATCGCCGCGGCAACGGCTGGCATGGTGGCCACGGTGGCGGACATTATTCACTCGGCCCGCGCCAGATCCGCCGCAGCCTGCGTCATCGGGGTTTCCACAGGATCAGGATCATCGACCGCCGCGGTCCCATGTACATCGTCAAGGCTATCGGATGGCGGGGCATGCCGGTCAAGCTTGTTGTCGATTCGCGCACTGCGCATATCGTTCGCAGCCGGCCGATCGGGCATGGCCGACGCGGAGGGCACGGTGGGCACGGTGGGCACGGTGTTTTCTGGCAGCACAGCTGGTGATTCGGCGAAAATCATGTTCATTTCCAGGCCGGTCCCAGAGACCGGCCCGAAGTCTGTTGTCGCCCGGACCGATCCCCGCTATCAAATGAGGTCATGAGTCTCATTGAAATTCCCGACAACCCGGTGCCGGACGGGACAAAGACCGGGTTCGTCACAACACCGGACGGCATTAAGATACGTTACGCGCATTGGCCTACGGCCGGCGGGCCGCGACGCGGCACCGTGACTCTTTTGCAGGGGCGCGCGGAATTTATCGAAAAATACTTTGAAGTGGTCCAGGACCTGCGCCGGCGTGGATTTGACGTTGTCGCCTTCGATTGGCGCGGGCAAGGGGGGTCCCAGCGTGTCACCCGAAATCCCCGTCGGGGCCACATATCGAATTTCAAGAAATTCCGATTGGATCTGCGCACGGTTTTGAAGGAAGTTTCGCTTGCGACCTATCCCGGCCCGCATTTCGCTCTTGCGCATTCCACCGGAGGCCTGGTGCTGCTGTCGGACACCGAGCGATTGCGCACGATGCTCGACAGGGCTGTCATCACCGCACCATTGTTGGGTTTGCCTTCCGGAGCCTGGTCTCCCGGTCTTGTTGCGGCAAGGCGCTGGGTATTGCGCAAGCTTACATTTGGACTTCTGGGAAAACCGCCGCTGAGAGCCAAGGCCCCGAAGACGTCGGCGGCCGTCGAGAAATTCGGATTTGGCCTGGCTCGGATTTTCTCCCTGATCGGACTGGGCCGGCTTTATATCCTGGGCGGCAATGGCAAGATCTTCGTGCCGTTCGAGACCAATCGCCAGACATCCGACCAGACCCGTTTCGATCGTTTCAACAAGGTCCTCGAAAAAGCACCGGAACTTGGTATCGGATCCCCGACCTTCGGCTGGCTGAATGCGATGGCGCGCACCATGATGCCGCTGCGCAGACGACAGGCCGGCCCCGGGATCAAGCTGCCCTGCCTGATGCTCGGGGCTGGCGAGGACAGAATTGTCTCAACGCCGGCTATTGAGGATTTTGTCGCCCGGACAAGATCTGCGGCCTATGTCGAAATTGCAGGCGCCGCACATGAGTTGATGATGGAGCGCGATGTCTTCAGGGACCAGTTCTGGGCTGCATTCGATGCCTTCGTCCCGGGTCTGGAAGCGGTTCAGGAACTGGAAGATGCCGACTTGTCGACGATTTCCGTCCACAACACCGGGAAGGAAACTTCGGACCCTGCAGAAGTCAGACAGGTTTAGCCAGTTCCTTCAGAAGTATGTCATGCAGGCGCGGGTCTCCGGTCGCAAGAATCTGTCCGCCCTCTGACGGCGATCCGCCGGTCCAGGTCGTGACGACTCCACCAGCTCCCTCGATGATCGGGACAAGCGCGACGATGTCATAGGCCTGAAGACCCGTTTCGATGACGGCGTCGCCCTGCCCGGCGGCGACCATGCAATAGGCGTAGCAATCGGTCCCGTATCTCGCGAGTTGGACAGAAGCTTCGATGCGGTCGTAGACATGGCGCTCCGACGCGGTGAAAATTGCTGGAGTCGTTGTGAATATCGTCGCGTCCGCGAGCCGGTTGCAAGGCCGGGTTTTCAACGATTTTTGTCCAAGGGGCCCCTGGTACCAGGCGTGTTCCCGATCACCGGCGAAGCGTTCGCCGACATAGGGCTGTACCATCATGCCCAGGCTCGGCGTTCCCAGGGTGCGGAGCCCGATCAGCGTTCCCCAGGTCGGCAGGCCGGTGATGAAAGCGCGTGTACCGTCGATCGGATCCAGAACCCAGACGTTTTCCGCATCCAGATTCTCGGCTCCATGTTCCTCACCAAGTATACCGTGGTCCGGATAAGCAGTGTTGATCAATTCCCGCATGACGGTTTCGCCATTCCTGTCGGCAATCGTGACAGGGTCGAAACCTTCATTCCGTTTGTTGTCGACCGCAAAGTCCTGGCGGAAATGGGGCATGATGGCTTTCGCAGACGCGTCAGCCAACCTTTCCAGAAAGGGAGCGAATTCGTTTGAACCGGAAACGGGCGTGGTCATCATCATTTCCCATGGTGAAACGCGAACAGGCGACGTCGAAAATTACCGAAGTGCCGCTTGTATAACCTGTTCTGCTGAAAATTGAATCGGCAATATCGCGATAAATGCCCATAGTTTGTACAGGAGGGCCCCTGATTCAGGCTTGACCTTTGTGCGGTGCGGTGCGATTTTATTGCGGTGCGGTATCCGTACCGCATCGCCCTCCTTGGGCGTTTCCTCCCTAGACTCGGGCCGCCTCATTTGAGTGCGGCCTCTTTTTTTTGGAGAGGCGCTATTCGGCTGCTATTGAATCGGCGGGCAGCGCGGCGTCCGGCATGGCAATCAATTCCTTTGCAAATTCACCGAGATTGCGGAAAAGGTCCTCAAATCCCGCAGACGGCTCGTGGGAGCCTTCATCCATGTAGAGGCCGCGGTTGATCTCGATTTGCAACGCATGCAGGCCACTGGCAGGCCGACCGTAATGCTCTGTAATGAAGCCGCCCGCATAGGGCTTGTTACGGCTTACGCTGTATCCCATGTTGCGCAGGATCGTGCAGGCATATTCTGTCAATTCACCATTACAGCTTGTTCCGTATCGATCGCCAAGAATGAAATCGGGGCGAGAATCGGTCGTCTGACATTTCACGCTCGACGGCATTGAATGACAATCGATCAGGACCGCATAGCCGAAGGTGACGTGGGTTTGTGCCAGGAGACGGCGCAGTGTCGAGTGGTAAGGCTTGTAGATTTCCTCGATCCTGCCGAGCGCTTCCTCGACCGGCAGCCTGTGTCGGTAGATCTCGTGGTTTTCGCTGACAATGCGCGCGACCGTGCCCAGTCCACCGGCGACCCGTATCGACCGGACATTGGCGTAGGTTGGCAACCTGCCATCGAACATTTTCGGATCAAGCTCGTAAGGTTCCCGGTTCACGTCGAGATATGCGCGTGGAAAATGCGCCCTGAGAAGCGGAGCACCAAGCGGAACGACATGAGCAAACAGATCATCGACGAACGCGTCTTCCGAGCGCCTTATGGAGCTTTCGTTGAGGCGGGATGATGCCAGAAAGTGTTGCGAATACTGACGTCCCGAATGTGGTGAGTTGAAAACGAAGGGAACCCGTTGATCGGCGGGGCACAGAACTTCAAATGCAGGTAAGCCGTTAAAGTCGACTTCGAAGGGCGAATTGAATGTGGGCTGTGTTTCTTCCGTCAAATTGTTTATCCCGCTTGTTTGACTTCTGGGCCAGGCCTCTCCAACGGTTTCTGAAAACCTTCGCCTATGGTGCCAAGGAATCAACACGCAGTCCACAGTCACTCGATCAAAAGCTCTGAAGAACCAATTCTCCCTATCATTCTGTGGAATTCGAGCTATAACCGGCAAAAGGTGTGACCCGACGCCGCCTAACCGAAATATGAGGAATGGTTTTCTACGATGTCGCGTATCCTGCTTGCTGAAGATGATAACGATATGCGCCGCTTTCTGGCGAAAGCCCTGGAAAATGCCGGGCATGATGTCGTCTCGTTCGACAATGGCAGAAGCGCTTATGAGCGATTGCGCGAAGAGCCGTTTTCTCTGCTACTGACTGATATTGTCATGCCGGAGATGGATGGTATCGAACTGGCGCGACGGGCGACGGAACTGGATCCTGACCTGAAGGTCATGTTCATAACGGGTTTCGCGGCGGTTGCGCTAAACCCCGAATCCGACGCTCCCAAGGATGCCAAGGTTCTGTCGAAACCCTTCCATCTGAAGGATCTCGTTCAGGAAGTGGAGCGTATGCTGGCGGCCTGATGGTCCGTGGTCAAAAGCATCTGACCGGACTGGGGAAATTTTGACGGTTCGGTGAAAAAGGGGGGTTGCACTGACTGGCGATCCCCGTTATATCGCACTCCACCACGGCGCGGCGGCGCCGGGATGCCGAAAATTTCGGGCGTGTAGCTCAGCGGGAGAGCACTTCGTTGACATCGAAGGGGTCACAGGTTCAATCCCTGTCACGCCCACCATTGTTGCGCTGATTGATCGTTTCAAGATGCGCAGGCTGATCAAATGACTGGCGCAGGAACTGCAGCAGCTTTGGGATCAGCCATTGAACGTGAGCGCCTCAGGCGCTCATTTGGTTTAAAGTAACAGGGCCCTCACGGGGGGACAGTGACATGAAGATCAAGAATTCGCTCAAAGCACTGATGAACCGCCATCGCGACAACCGCATGGTTCGCCGCAAAGGCCGCGTGTTCATCATCAACAAGAAAAACCCGCGTTTCAAGGCACGTCAGGGCTGACCCTGCTGCTGTGCGTTGCGCTGAGGGATGCAGAAAAATCCTTCAATGCGAAGTGGTTAGTCGACCATTGATGTTGGCTTCGCGCTGTTAAACGGCGTTGCGCACGAAGAAGTGTCAAATTCCCGGATTGACCGCCGCATTCAACGACCCATAATCGTTGGATGCGGATTTTTGTGTTTACCCTTCTGGTTTTCCTGACGCCCGTCCTCGCCGGGGCACAACCTGTTCCTGATCTCGGACCGGAGGTCGAACCTCCGTCTGCAGAAGACTTCAATCCGTTGCCGGAAGTTCTGCCGGACGCGGGCGGCCAGGTTGTCGTCGAGGAAGCCGATCCGGAGGACGAGCAGTCGCGTCTGGACGAGCTGTTTGAGGATCTTGCCGGAGCCGACGAACCGTCGGCGGCAGAACGCACGGCGCGTGAGATCCAGATGATCTGGATGCAATCTGGAAGCGACACAGTCGATATTCTGATGTCGCGTGCAGGCAAGGCGATCCAGGGTGAGGATCATGCGCTTGCGCTTGATCTCCTTGATGTGGTTGTTGTTCTCAAACCCTCATATGCAGAAGGCTGGAACCGCCGGGCGACCGTGCACTACATGCGTGAGGAATTCGGAAAATCGCTCGTGGACATCGAACGCACGCTTGCGCTTGAACCGCGTCACTGGGGCGCGCTTTCAGGACTTGCGATCATCCAGCGACGACTGGGTTTTGATACTGAAGCCCTGCGAACCTTCAAGCGAGCGCTGGAAGTCAATCCCGGCCTTGAAAACGCCGTTGAGGCAATTGAAGACCTGGAAAAGAAAGCAGAAGGCGCGCCGGCGTGAACATCATTGAACCATAGTGTCTTGAATGTCCGGGCGCGGGTGCTATGTCCGCGCTATGGTGACAATTATCTTCTTGCTTTGCGTTCTTCCGCTTACGGCCTTCGGCTATACCCTTTTCCGGCTGCGCAGAATGAGTTTCCAGATAAAACCTGATGGGGCTTTTGCGGAAATCGATGGTGTCCGCATCCACTATCATTATTTTCCTGTCGGCGAGGAAGACCTCCACACGCCCACACTCGTGTTTCTCCACGGTGCCAGCGGCAATGCCTACGACATGCGTCTCGCCTTTCTGGAGGCTCTCAAAGGCAAATACAGCCTGCTATTCGTCGATCGCCCGGGTCTTGGGTTTTCAGGTGGAAAATCAGGGACACACGATTTGCCATCCGGTCAAGCAGATGTCATCGCGACACTCCTGGAAAGACTGGAAATCGAAAAGTCGATCGTCGTGGGACATTCGTTTGCCGGTTCTGTCACGGCAGCGCTCGGCCTCTGCGCTCCGAAGCGGGTCAAGGGGCTTGTTTTTCTTGCTCCTGTCAGCCACCCGTGGCCAGGCGGGGTCAACTGGTATTATTCCGTTGCTTCGTGGCCATTGATCGGTCCCGCCTTTTGCTGGACCTTCACACTTCCGATCGGCAACCTGCTGGCTCCCGCAGCCATGACAAACGTGTTTCTACCCGACCAGCCGCCCGGAAACTATGACGCGGAGATCCGGCTGCCCTTGTTGTTCCGACCTGCGTCCTTTCGTGCCAACGCGAATCAGATCGTGCATCTGAATGCGGCTGTGGCAGATCAGTCGAAACGGTATTGCGAGATAAATCAGCCGTCTCTTGTGGTTACCGGAACGGAGGATACGGTCGTCTGGCCTTCAATTCATTGCGAGGGGCTGCTGCGGGACCTGCCGCAAGCGCAATTGATGTGCCTCGACCATGCCGGTCACATGCCGCACCACACGCACACGGACATGATTGTGAAGGGCATCGAGCGGCTCGTTCACAAGATCGAAGGTAAGGAAGAGGTGCCGTCAGCTGAGCGGCGCAGTTGCGACCCGGTTGTTAAAATCTGAGCAGTGGTTCGCACCTCTGCCCAGACCTTTCAAACGATTAGATCGTCAAATGCCGCCCTGACCGTCGTTGCCGACAAATGCTATCCGCAACATGTTTGTCGACCCTGGCGTGCCAAAGGGTACACCGGCAGTGACGATCACCCGCTGGCCGGGCTTTGCAAATCCTTCGGAAAAGGAAATGCGACAGGCACGGTCGATCATGTCTTCCTCGTTTGAGGCATCTTCACTGACAACGCAATGGAGCCCCCATCCGAGAGACAGCCGGCGTGCGGTTGCCAGAACCGGCGAAAGAACAATCACAGGTGAAGATGGACGCTCGCGAGACGCTCGCAGACCGGTTGCACCCGACGTGGTGTAGCAGACGACGGCAGCAAGATTGAGGGTCTCTGCGATTTGGCGGGCAGCGGCTGAAATCGCGTCGGCACCCGTCGCCTCCGGTTCAGCACGCTGAGCGTCGATGATCGTGCGGTAATTGCTGTCCTGCTCGACCTGATGCGCAATCTTGTCCATCGTGGAGACAGCTTCGATCGGGAAGTCGCCCGCAGCCGATTCAGCCGACAGCATGACCGCATCGGCGCCTTCAAACACCGCGGTCGCTACATCGGAGACTTCCGCGCGTGTCGGGACAGGCGCGGAAATCATCGATTCCAGCATCTGCGTCGCGATCACGACCGGCTTGCCTGCCCGCCGACAGGCGCGTGTGATGCGCTTTTGCAGTCCGGGAACATGTTCCAGCGGCATTTCCACGCCCAGGTCACCGCGCGCGACCATGATTGCGTCGGAGAGCTCTATGATTTCGTCGAGGCGGCCGATCGCCTGCGGCTTTTCGATCTTGGCCAGTACACCTGCCCGGCCACGGGTGATCTTGCGAACTTCGGCCAGGTCATCCGGGCGCTGCACAAAGGAAAGTGCGACCCAGTCGACTCCCTGTTCGAGCGCTGCAATCAGGTCCTTGTGATCCTTCTCCGTCATCGCGCTGGTCGCGATTTCCGAATCCGGCACGCTGACTCCCTTGCGATCGGACAGCTTGCCGCCGACAACGACTTCGGTAACAGCTTTTGTATCGCTTGCCTCGATCACATTCAGCTGGACCTTGCCATCGTCCAGCAGCAACCGGTGACCTGGTTCCAATGCCTGGAGGATTTCCGGATGCGGAAGATGAACACGATTGACGTCGCCGCCTGACGTGTCGGCGTCAAGCGTGAAAGTCGCTCCATTTTCCAAAATCACCGGCCCGCCGGAAAATGTTCCGACACGCAGTTTCGGGCCCTGCAAATCGGCAAGAATGCCGATCGGTCGCCCAACTTTACCTTCAACAGAACGAATGCGCTCTACGAGCAGTTTCAAACGATCATGGTCTGTATGGCTCATGTTGATGCGGAAGACGTCCGCACCGGAGCGATACAGGTTTTCAATGATGTCTTGTTCTGTGGAAGAGGGTCCGAGAGTTGCTAGAATTTTAACTCGCCGGTTTCGCCTCATCGCCCACCTGTCCCTTGTTGCACGGGTTCAGTCAGCTGAACCGTCCAGCTGCTTTGCTCTCCCGTGTCGATTTCAAAAAAGCCTGTCCGCTCAAAACCGCGAGCTACACAGTCCTCAATTCCGCGAATCGTGAATTCTTTTTCCCGGGTACACATGAAGGCCCGGCCACCCCATTCGCCAAACTGATCGTAGTCAACTGCGTAGATGTAATAATAGCGTGACACGAGGGCGCCCGGAACCAGAGTCTCGCACGAATTGGAGGCAAGGTTCCACCAGCCCTCGGTAACCCAGTCCGCCTTGTCCTTGTAGCCGATGGCTACGCCGACCTGACTGTCCGTCTTGTTGCAAAGCCTGAGATCGGCTTTTGCGTCGTCGCTGGTAATTGAGGAAAACAGCAATGCGAGGCAACCGGCGACAACTGTCCTCATAGGCGCGCCGATGCGTACCCGAGACCATCCTTGGTGCCGTTCCCCAACCTCAAACATATGCAGTCGTTCACTTTGCTGCTTTACTGACATTCGCTTTTTGCGTCGACAACAGGGTATTGTCAACGTCGTTAACAGGTTTAAGTGCAGACACTCACCCAACCGCGTTCCCGGGAACCGTTCAATTAATTCTGCCCGCAAGAACGATAACGACACCTATGTGGCCAGAATTGGGGCGGGAACATGGCGGTTTCCTCGCTGATAGATGTTAGCCGTCAATAAAGCGTATACTCATGATGCTTTGCGACCCTCAAGGCTCCTGAATTCACAGAGTTTTCCAGAGCTGTGTGCATTTTCGCGACGGACATCGAATCGAACCGCAAGGACTTGCGGGTTTTGCGCTTTCAGGCTTGGTTCTTCGGCCAGATTGACGTAAACCTGTGCGCCTGCGCATTCAGCGCCTGAGAAATTTCCACGAAGCGTGACATGACACAGACTGCAGCAATGGCCGGTGAAATTTTCCAACCGACCGAATATGTGAACGGCGACCTGAATTCCGGAATTCTGCTCCTGTGCGATCATGCCTGCAATGCAGTGCCGCCCGACTACGGGAGCCTGGGCGTCGCACCCGAGCAGTTCCAGCGCCATATCGGTTACGATATCGGTGCAAGGGCGGTCACGCTTGAACTCGCAAGGCGCCTCAATGCACCTGCCTGCCTGACAACCTATTCGCGTCTGTTGATCGATCCGAACCGCGGAGAAGACGATCCGACACTGATCATGCGCCTGTCGGACGGTGCGGTTGTTCCCGGAAACGTCACGATTGACGGCGAAGAACGGGCCTACCGCATAAATCAGTTCCACAAGCCGTATCATGACCTGATCGACCGGACGATCGATGCCATGATGCAGACTTCGGCGCCGCCTGTCCTCGTGTCGATCCACAGCTTTACGCCTGTGTGGCGCGGTCTCCCGCGGCCCTGGCACGCGACTGTTTTGTGGGACAGCGATCCGAGAGCGATCGAACCGATGCTGACCGGACTGAGAGACCAGAGAGATCTCGTCGTCGGCGACAATGAACCTTATGACGGGGCTCTCAAAAACGACACGATGTATCGGCATGCAACGCAGCGCGGGCTGGCTCATGTCTTGCTTGAACTGCGGCAGGATCTGATCGCAGAAGAGGGCGGGCAAATGGAATGGGCCGGTAGGCTGGAGCCGATCTTGCTGGGCATCGCCGGACAAACCGACTGCCGGAAAGTGACATTTTTCAAATCCCGCAACGACATTACCTGAATGGTGATGGTTGAGACGGAAGGAGTTCGTTGCAATGGACGATAATACGAAGCAGGAATTGGAAGCGGCCGTTTTCAGGCGCCTCGTCGACCATCTGCGCAACCGCACCGATGTCCAGAACATCGACATGATGAACCTGGCGGGTTTTTGCCGTAACTGCCTTTCGAACTGGTATCAGGATGCTGCGGAGGAAAAAGGTCTCTCCCTCGAGAAGGCTGATGCCCGTGAAATCGTCTACGGGATGCCCTACGGCGAATGGAAAGACAAGTACCAGACTGATGCGTCCGACGCCCAAAAGGCGGCCTTTGAAAAGAACAAGCCGCAACACTGAGATGTGCGGACCGTTCGTCACGTGCAGAGCGTACGGATCCGATCAGCGGTGATTTGAATTGAAAGGTATCCGGATGGGGCAGATATCATCCGGTGCTGGTCAATGATCGACGAATAGAAAGAAAAAAGGAGACCTTATTCCATGTCCGATCCTGGTGGAGTTGCAGCCGATCAGCTGCGGGCATTCATTGAACGCGTTGAGCGTTTGGAAGAAGAAAAAAAGGTGATCGCCGACGACATCAAGGACGTCTATGCGGAAGCCAAGGGTAATGGCTATGACGTAAAAATCCTGCGCAAGGTGGTATCACTGCGCAAGAAACAGCCGCATGAACGTGAAGAGGAAGAGGCTGTTCTCGACCTCTATCTCCATGCTCTTGGCATGGCGGGGCCGGCTGATCCCGAGAGCTGATTTTCTACATTGTGAAATAAAAAAGAGCGGCCAGAGAGCCGCTCTTTTCTTGTCTGGTCAGACCAGCCCAGGCAACAATCTTTACCGCGCGTAACGGACCGGCAGCACGACAATCGCAGGCCCCTCGAAACGGTCTGTTCTGAGCGAGCCGTAAGGCGCCTGGTCGAAGCTTGCAGCGACAAAGCGGTTTGCGGGCATCATCACGTTTTTCAATCGGCGCTGGTTGGGGTGACTCAACAGTGCAAATGTCTGGTGCCGTGTCGTTCCCGCACCTGAAAGAAGTGTCGGTTCGGACTTGTCAGGCAGGCTGGCAAACCCCGCCATGGGATCAATGATCTGGGCTCGCGGAATGCGGCCGGAAACGGACGGTTGCGCCGGAGCTCTACTGGCCTGAGGCGTTGCTTTTGCGCGTGTTACCGCTGCGTTCTCCTGAGAAGACGCAGAAGGCCGCAATGAGCGGTTCAGAACCGGTGGTGTTGCCGTCGCTGACGCATAAGCCAATGTAGTCTCAGGGCGGGGTGCCGGTGCCGGATAGGGTGGTGCGGTTCCTGTTGCTGCTGCAATCGCTGCAACGGCGTTGTCCGCCGGTGGATTGCCGATCGCGGGCTGTTCCCCGTCGATTCCAAGCTGTGCCGCCGCAACCTTCGCTGCTTCGCTCAAACCTGTGTCGGGCTTCTGGGAGGGTGCTGCCGCGGTCTGAAAGCGGGAATCGATCGCCTGGTTGGTCGGCTCGGGCTGACCGCTTTCAAGTGCGAAGCGTTGCGCATCCAGCGTGTTGGGTGCCGGCGGCGTTTCAATCGACTGAGGCGGTGTGGGCCCTGCGGGAACGGGTTTGGTGCCGGATGAAGCACTCGCCACGACAATCGGTTCAGTCACTTGCGGCTCAGGCTGGCTTTCCAGAACCTTGCGGGCCGGAACAGGCGGATTTTTAAGGACTGGTGACACGGCGGTCCGGGTCGCGTTCTTGTTGCCAACGGCGCCCGCCCGGTTCGCCTGGTCTTCATTCTTGTTGCCGCCGCCGCCGAACAGGCCGGCAAAGAGGTTGCCACCACCGCTGCGTTCAACGGGCTGTTCGCTGCCTGCCGATGTCAAAATCGGTTTGCCGGGTGCCGTCAGGTTCTGATCGCGCGTGGTCGGGGTCCGCGTAGCGGAGCCGGAGTTGGATCTGGTGCTGGAGGCAACAATGGTCGGCCGTGAAGTGCTTCGCTTGCCCGACTTGGATTCTGCAAGTGCGAGCTTGTAGCCTTTCATGGGCTTGCCGTCCGAGGGGATATGGAGAGTCTTGCCGCTGGGAAAGACCTTGGCAAGCTGTGAACGGCTCATCTTCGGCCAGTGGCGGACACGACCCGTGTCCATATGCACAAACGGCGAACCGGATCGCGGATAGTATCCGACTCCACCGATCTGCTTGCGCAGACCCGTGGCCCGAAGCCTGGCCAGATTGACGCCGGGAATGTAGAAGTCCATGGCCTTGCCGAGCGTATGCTGGCTGTTTTTGGCAACACCCCTGGAACGTTTTCGCAGCATGTTGTTGGTCGCAGGTGACCGATAGCTGGACACGACGTAGATGTGATCCTTGGCACGCACTTCGCGGTAGACTTCCCAGATCAGGTCGAGAAGTTCCGGATCCATCTTGGTGATTTCATTTCTGCGCCAGTCGCGCAGGAAACGGTTGGCCTCGCGCAGACCTGCGGGCAGATAACGGCCGTTTTTCTTGAAGGTGATGGAGACACGCTCTTTGGTGTGCGTGTTGTAAAGCTTGAGCGTACGGGTCTGAGCATGCGCAGCTGTCGCGACGCAGGCAAATGCGACGACAAACGCACTCACGATCTTCGCTGCCCGTTTCAGCCAACCGACGGCGCCGAAATCAACAAATCGGTTACGCAATCTCTATCTCGCCGTTCTTTGAGGGCCAAACGCCCATCCCATGCTCCCCAGCAGGAGACATACACTAACCGCTGCAGGTTAAGAAGTTTTTACCCTAATTCCGCTCGCTTGGTAATCGTGGCGGAATTGCAACGGTACGCATGCAATCAAGAAAAACCCTGCTTTTGGGCTGAATAAGGGCAGAATGCGTCAAAAAATCGTCCATTTTGACAAGTGACCGAGATTCCCGGCAACAATCATGCCGCGGCATTCCTGTCGTTGTCCTCCAGACCGTATTCCTTCAGCTTTCGATAAAGTGTGGATCGGCCGATTCCCAGGCGTTTTGCGACTTCCGTCATGCGTCCGGAATAATGGTTGATGGCTGCCCGAATCAGTTCTTCCTCAATGTCGGCCAATTTTCGGACATGACCCTCCCTGTCGAGGTTGCGCATGAAGCCGAAAGGCGCTGCGAATTCAAATCCGGATTGCGGAGAAGATGAGGACTGCTCTCCGGATGCGGGCCGGGCCTGCATGACAGGATCGGCCGTGGCCGAATGGGCCGGTGTTTCCTGCTCAGCCGGATGGTGTTGCACCGGTGCAACCGGTTCCACAGTCGGCTGGTCCACCGCTGCTGCAATCTGCGGAAAGTCATAAGCGGTCAGTTGAGCGCCATCACACAAGACCACTGCCCTGAAGACAGCGTTCTCAAGCTGGCGGATGTTCCCGGGCCAGTGGTAGTCCTGCAGCATCGCAAGGGTGTCCGCAGCAACACCTGCAACATGGGGTTTTCCCTCTTCCGCGGCAAAGCGTGCGAGGAAGTGCCGCGTCAGGGCCGGAATGTCCTCGCGCCGGTCGCGCAAGGGCGGGATCCAGATCGGAAACACGTTCAAACGGTAGTAAAGGTCTTCCCTGAAAACACCTTCCTTTACCTGGTCTATCAGGCGCCGGTTGGTCGCCGATATCAGACGGAAATCCACCTTCACGGGTCTTCTGCCCCCAATCGGATCGATTTCGTTTTCCTGGATCGCACGCAGGAGTTTCACCTGGACGTCCTGCGGCAACTCGCCGACCTCGTCCAGAAACAAGGTGCCGCCGTGCGCTTCCTGGAACTTGCCGACATGCTTGTCGACAGCGCCCGTAAAGGCTCCCTTTTCGTGCCCAAACAAAATGGATTCCACGAGGTTTTCCGGGATAGCACCGCAGTTGACGGCGACCAGCGGCTTGGACCTTCGATCGCTGGATCCCTGAATGGCGCTTGCGATCATTTCCTTGCCGACGCCGCTTTCCCCCTCGATCAGAATGGGGATGTTGGAGGCCGCTGCCCTTTTGCCAAGACTGATCACACGCTCCATCGCTGCGGAATGGGTGATGATGTCGGCAAAGGTCAGGGTCCCTGACGCCTGTTTCCGGAACCTTGTGATTTCGTCTTCAAGAGCGGAAGTTTTCAGCAGATTTCTGATGGACACATTGAGGCGCTCGGGGGCAACAGGTTTGACCACGAAGTCCTGTGCGCCCGCGTTCATGACGCTGACGACCGTGTCGATCCCGCCATGTCCCGTCTGGACGATCACCGGTGTGGCGTTCTTGTTACCGCGCAGCTGCTCCAGGACGCCCAGGCCGTCGAGTTCCGGCATGACCATGTCCAGAATGATCAGGTCGATCTCGCTGGCTTCCGGACCACTCATGACCCGCATGGCTTCAACGCCGTTTTCCGCCGTCTTCGAGCGATACCCGAATTTTTTCACAGCCTCTTCCAGGAGCCTGCGCTGGATCGGATCGTCGTCGACGATGAGAATTTTTCCGCTTGATGCTTGCATGGGTCGGATCAGTTCACTTCGATTTGTCTCGTTTCGAACCATTATGGTCGCAATCGGGTAAATAAATCGTCCAAGCATTCGTAAAAAAATCAGTATTCAGAATTGCGCCATTGTGGTTGCCCGTCCTACTAATCTGAGAACAGACAATTCCCCGCTCCGGCCGGAGCGGTTTCTTACCGGAGTGAAAAATGCCCCTTCCGCATCCAGTGCATGCACCCCAGTCAGCTGCGTCCGGTGATCTCGGAGCCTTGCCTGAATGGGATCTGACTGATCTTTATCCGTCGATGGATGCGCCGGAGGTCGCGCAGGATCTTCAGGAAAGCCTGGAACGGGCAAAGACATTCGAGGCTTCTTACAAAGGCCGCCTTGCGGAGATGGCGCAGGACAATGTTCCGGCCCTGGTGACCTCGATCCGTGCGTATGAGGATCTGGAAGACCTCATGGGCAGACTGATTTCGTTTGCGGGTCTGGTTTACGCCGGAAATACAATCGACCCGTCAGCACAGAAATTCTACGGCGATGTCCAGGAACAGATCACGACGGCCAGTTCGCATCTCCTGTTCTTCACGCTGGAACTGAACACGGTCGACGACGCTATTGTGGAGGCAGCGCTAGAGGACGGGCAACTGGCGCATTACCGGCCCTGGATAGAAGATCTGCGCAAGGGCAAACCCTACCAGCTCGAGGATCGCGTCGAGCAGCTGTTTCACGAAAAATCAGTGACGGGAAGCAACGCCTGGAACCGGCTGTTCGACGAAACGATGGCATCGCTGACATTCGAGGTTGACGGAGAAAAACTGGCGATCGAGCCAACCCTCAATCTTCTCGTCGATCCGTCGGCTGACAACCGTGGCAAGGCATTCGCCGCATTGAACGAAACGTTTTCGGAAAATCTGCGAACGTTCGCTCTGATTACCAATACGCTGGCCAAGGACAAGGAAATTTCGGACCGTTGGCGGAATTTCAAGGATATCGCCGATAGCCGCCACCTGGCGAACCGTGTCGAGCGGGACGTCGTCGATGCCCTTGTCGCTGCCGTACGTGACGCCTATCCCCGGCTCTCGCATCGATATTACCGTCTGAAGGCCAACTGGCTCGGAGTGGAACAGCTCAACTGCTGGGACCGCAATGCTCCACTTCCGGATGCTGATACCAGGGTTATTTCCTGGGACGAGGCCCGGCAGACGGTTCTGTCCGCGTATGATGCCTTTTCTCCGGAAATGTCCGAGATCGCGGGCAGGTTCTTCGATAAAGGCTGGATCGATGCGCCTGCGCGGTCCGGCAAGGCACCGGGCGCGTTCGCGCATCCGACGGTTCCGAGCGCCCATCCCTATGTTCTCGTCAACTATCAGGGCAAAATCCGGGACGTCATGACGCTCGCGCATGAGCTCGGCCATGGCGTACACCAGGTTCTTGCCGGCCATAACGGAACGCTGATGGCGCCGACGCCGCTGACGCTTGCTGAAACGGCAAGTGTTTTCGGTGAAATGCTGACCTTCAAGTCTTTGCTGGCAAAGGCGGACAACCCGCAGACACGCAAGATCATGCTGGCGTCAAAGGCCGAGGACATGATCAATACCGTCGTTCGCCAGATCGCGTTCTATTCGTTCGAGCGAAAGGTTCACACGGAGCGGCGGAACGGCGAGCTGACGTCTGACAAGATCGGTGAGCTCTGGATGTCTGTCCAAGGAGAAAGTCTCGGACCGGCCATCAAGCTGAACGAGGGATACGAGTCCTTCTGGACCTATATCCCGCATTTCATACATTCGCCTTTCTATGTCTACGCCTATGCGTTTGGAGACTGTCTGGTGAATTCGCTGTTTGCAGTTTATGAGGATGCCGAGACGGGATTTCAGGAAAAATACTTCGACCTGCTGAAAGCGGGTGGTACCAAACACCATTCCGAGCTTCTCACCCCCTTCGGCCTCAGCGCATCCGACCCGGATTTCTGGAAAAAGGGACTGTCGGTGATCGAACGCATCATTGACGAGCTTGAAGAGCTGGACGGGGCTTGACCCGGCGGACCGGACACGTATGCGACCGCCTGCCTCAGCTCCCTTTCGTCACAGGCCGTATGACGGCACGACGCAGCCTTTCACGGTCGGCCTGAGGCCGGTCGCCGAAGCAAGCTGGCTTGAGCCTGACGCTTTGCTTTGCGCCCATCTGGAAGAAAAGGAGCGGCTCTTCGCCGCGAACCTTCCGGCTGTGTTCAGAGCAGAGGACAACACCGCTGCGGCACAAGGCGAAGTGTTTGAGCTTGTGGTTGAGAACCTGAGGCGCTTTCACGAAGCAACGCATTCTTTCAATTCCGGAAACGTGCATCTGACGTCCACGGCGCGGCGGATCGCACTCGGTGAAGCGCAGGATCTTCTGACGGCATCGAAACTGGTTCAGGAAGACCTGGTGATCATGCGGCCGGGTCCGGAGGGGTACAGGATGGTCGCTGCTTCTCTTTGCTTTCCTTCTTCCTGGCGGCTGTCTGAAAAGTTCGGACTGTCGATGACGGGGATCCATGAGGGCGTTCCCGGCTTTAACCAATCGCGCATGGGGCAGGTGGTTGCGCGCCTGTTTGAAAACCTGAAGCCGGGCCAGTTGCTGTGCCGCTTCAACTGGTCAATCTATCCGGATGGTGAATTGCATCATCCACAGCCGGAGCGAATTGCCTTCAAGGTCAGCGCGAATTCCTTCGCCAGGCTGTTCCTGCGTGTTGAGCGGCAAACCTTGCGCAGGCTTCCCCGGAGCGGCGATATCCTGTTTACAATCAAGATCCACCACGATCCGCTTGCGGTTCTCTCCCGGCAGGAAGACCGGACGCTGATTGCTTCAAGCCTGAGAAAACAGCTTCTGGCACTGGACAACGACCAGCTGACCTACAAGGGGCTTGTTGCCGCGCGAGATGAAATCGCAATGCAGCTTGAGCAGGTTTAACCGGGCCGGGTGACGTTTTGTCTGCTGGTCCAACTGGATTTCTTTGCCGTAATCCATATCTGATGAGATATTGAGTTCCGGCTGGAGTGCAGCTGTGGAACCTGCCGATAGGAGAAGCGTGCCAGATGGCGCAGTCCAAAGACCGTGAAAGCAATCGGTTCAGCGCCCGAATGGGACGTTATGCCAAGGTGGGAACAAACATGGGCGGTATTGCCGCCAAGTTTGCCGGCGCCCGGTTTTTCGGCATGAACCTAGACAATGCAAAAAATGCGGCAGAGCTCGCGGAAGCCCTGGGTGGGCTCAAGGGCCCGTTGATGAAGGTCGCACAGCTTCTGTCAACGATTCCGGATGCCTTGCCGCCGGAATACACAACCGAACTTGCCAAACTGCAGGCAAGCGCACCACCGATGGGCTGGTCTTTTGTCAAGCGTCGGATGCGTGCAGAACTTGGAGCTGAATGGCAAGGACGGTTTGCAGAATTTGGCCGCGAGCCGGCGGCTGCCGCTTCGCTTGGTCAGGTGCACCGGGCAACGGCCCATGACGGCCGTGTGCTGGCGTGCAAGCTGCAATATCCGGACATGGCGTCCGCCGTTGAAGCCGACCTGAAACAGCTCCAGATGCTGTTTTCCCTGCACAGGCGGATGAGCCCAGCCATCGACACGCGGGAAATTGCCAAGGAAATCAGCGCAAGGGTGCGCGAGGAACTCGACTACGCGCGCGAAGCAGCGCATATAGCGATGTATCAGGACATTCTCTCCGACTACGATCAGGTCCGGGTGCCGAGCGTCGTTGACGAGCTGTCGACCCGACGGTTGCTGACGATGGGCTGGCTCACCGGCAAACCGCTTCTTGAATACAAGGAACACAGCCAGGAAGAACGCAATCTTCTGGCAAAGACCATGTTCCATGCCTGGTGGCACCCGTTCAGCCATTTCGGGGTGATTCACGGCGACCCCCATTTGGGCAATTACACGGTGTTCGAACAGGAAGGCAGCCCTGCAGGCATCAATCTTCTCGATTATGGCTGCATCCGCGTGTTCCCCGATGCCTTTGTCCAGGGTGTGGTCGATCTCTATCGCGGGCTTCTGGAGGAAGACAACGACCGTGTTATTTCGGCCTATGAACGATGGGGGTTCAAGAACCTCCAGAAGGATGTTGTCGATGTGCTCAACATCTGGGCGCGGTTCATTTACGGTCCCTTGCTGAGCGATCGTGTGCGTTCAATTGCCGACGGAGTGTCGGCCGCCGAGTATGGTCGCAAGGAGGCTTTCAAGGTGCATTCCGCGCTGAAACAGCTCGGGCCGGTCACCGTCCCGCAGGAATTCGTCTTTATGGACCGTGCGGCAATTGGTCTTGGCGGCGTCTTTCTGCATCTGCGGGCCCAGCTGAATTTCTTTCAGCTGTTCAATGAGCAGATCGAGGGTTTCGAAGCAGAGACCGTTCGCCGACGGCAGGAGGAAGTGCTTCGGTCGGCCGGACTTTCGGGAGCTTCGCACGCAGCCTGAACATGACGGCTTAACCAGCAAAAACCTTTGGAACCGATGCACGAGCCTTGCATAGGCCAAAAAGTCGCGTTTAATCGATCCGAATATGCGCTTGCCGTCATTGCCGAACCCGAAGTGTTTATTGTATGAAGGCAGCCGACCGTGATTTTTCCTGGGGGACTTTATGTCTGACGAAAACGCACCCGCAATGGACTACGACGCTCACGAGAGGACTTATGAAGGCTTCATAAACTTCTCCAAAGTCGGCACGATTGCCGTCTTGAACATTGTGTTGTGCCTCATCCTCTTCGGTTTCGGTGGCACGGCTGCCTTCGTCTTTGGCTGGTTGATGCTTATCGCGACCTTTGTCGCCTCCGCAATCGGCCTTGCCATAGGTGATTCCGGCTGGATCCCGCCCACCGCGGTTTTTGTCCTGACTGGCATACTGGCAATCCTGACTGTCTGATCCCTGACGGATCTTCAGGTTGTCGAGTGCCCGGATTTCCGGGAATGGCGCGGTCCCTCACCGCGCCTTTCGTTTTGACCGGAAGGCACAATAGGCAATTCATGTCTGCAGCTGCGCCCGAAACGTTCGTTTACAATCCTCCGAAGATGCCGTTTCTGTCGGTTCTACATACGGATGACGATCTGCTTGTTCTCAACAAGCCCAGTGGGCTGCTGAGTGTTCCGGGCAAGGCTCCGGAACATTCCGATTGTATTGAGCGCCGGGCGCAGGAAACCTATCGAACTGCGCGAATCGTTCACCGTCTCGACATGGATACGTCCGGCGTCATGATCCTGGCGATGCACGCCAGGGCTCTCCGTCATCTGGGGCTGCAGTTCGAACGGCGCATGACCCGAAAGACCTATATTGCAGACGTCTGGGGTCATCTGAAGGAAGATACCGGCGAGGTGGATTTGCCCCTGATCTGTGATTGGCCGAACCGGCCCAAGCAGATGGTGAGTATGGAAAACGGGAAATCCGCACTCACCCGCTGGCAGGTGCTTGAACGCAGGGAGCGAACAACACGTGTGCATCTTTTTCCGCACACGGGACGTTCACACCAGCTGCGTGTGCATATGCTGTCCTTGGGGCATCCGATCATAGGTGACAGGTTTTATGCCGAAGGGCAGGCCCTGGTCGCGTCGGAGCGACTGGCGCTTCATGCGGAGAGCCTGGAGCTGCACCATCCGACCGGCGGTGAACGCACGACGTTTCGCGCAATCTGCCCGTTCTGAAGAATGCCTCCCGGACACTGGTTTCAGTTTGCCCCTTGTCCCAGGCTTTCCATTTTCGCCAACCATCGATTGATTTGATCGTCGTCTGCGTGTTCGACCATGCCGAGCACAGTCGACTTGACCGGTTTGAAACCGACAAACCCGAGAATATTCCGCTTCAGGTTCTTCAGGCTGTGGGCGCGATACCAGATGTTATAGGCGAGGGCAGGCATACCAGCGGTCAACACGATGCGGGCGGATTTGCCGCGCATCTTGCCTTTGGGCCACCTGTCGCTTTCCGAGCGCTCAAATGCAGTGTCATAGTGGAGGAGCTGTTCCAAAAAGCCCTTGGTGTAGGCCGGAAGGCTTCCCAGCCAAAGCGGGTAGATCAGAACCAGGTGATCCGCCTCGATCAACGCATCGTGCGCTGGGCCAAGCGCCTGCGGGCTGGGCTGACTGGTGAAGTCCGATGGCGTTCGCAGAATGGGAAAGTCGATATCCGCGATACGAATGAGCGTCGTTCGGTGCCCTGCATCGCTGGCGCCTTTGCCATATGCGCAGGCGAGCGCGTGACAAAGGTGTCTGTCTGCCGGATCCGGGTGACCGTCCAATATCAGAAGGGATTTCATGTCCTACCTTCCAATGGCTTCAAAATGATGCTGGAAGGTTCACATGATAGATGATTGCGGTTCCGCCGCGTTGACCTGGATCAGGCGGCCATGGGGCCTGGTCTGCAGCTATGCAGCGGCCATTACCCCTGGCCGACCCGGCCAAGACCTTCACGCGCGATCTTGTTGGCATTGTCCAGCGACATGGCGCGGGAATAGTTGCGGCGGGCGTCCTTGGGCTTGCCAAGCAGTTCAAGTGCGAGGCCGCGATTTGCCCATGCAACAGACGATTCCCTGTCAAGGTTCACAGCCATCGAAAGATCTGAAAAGGCAGCGGTGGGGTCATTGACGGCAAGATACGAAATACCGCGGGCGATATAGGGTGCGGCGGCTTTCGGGTTCAGACCGATCGCGGTCGCAAAATCCTCGATAGCCAGGTTGTCCTGTTTTTGCGCCTGATAGATCAGTCCACGGTTGTAGAAAGCGCGTGCGTCACTGCTGTCGCGTGCGATCACCGAGTTGAAGTCAGCGAGGGCCGCATTGTAGTTGCCCTGCTGGCGGTAGATGTTTCCGCGGCCGACATAGGCAACGTCATAGTCCGGTTTGATGTTGATTGCGCGCGTATAGTCGGAGACCGCGAGATCATTCTGCCCCTGCCGCCGAAAGACGAGAGCCCGGTTCGCGTAGGTCTGATAGGACTGCGGATTGAGCTGCAGGGCGCGGTTGAAATCCTCGACCGCGAGATCGAGCTTGCCGGCCTGGCCATAGGCGATACCGCGCGTGCTGTAGGCGGTCGCGTCGGACGGATTGGAATCAATCACTGCCGAGAGGGAGGCAATATTGGTGGACGAACCGGCCGACTTGTTGACCGGCACGTCCTCATAGACGCCGGACGTGTTGCAGGCAGCCAGCAACGTTGCAAGGCTGAGCAGGGTCGCGTGGGGCAGAAATTTGCGCATGCGGCACATATGCTCTCTAACAGTCAAGCGTTTGAACATGCCGTTCATCTGCCTCCAATAGGGCGGTAATGTGGCTGCGTTTTTTTCTGCCGGTGCATGTCCAGAACTATCTTTCCGAAAACGCCAAAAAGCCGACCGTATTTCGGTCGGCCAACGGCAGATTTGTATGGGACAGACGGTTCTTACCGCCAGACACACTCAAGCCGGATCAGCGGCGAGCGGGCTTGCCCGGAAGTAGGCCTTCACGCTGCGCCCGCTTGCGAGCCAGCTTGCGTGCGCGGCGAACGGCTTCAGCCTTTTCACGCGCCTTTTTTTCGGACGGCTTTTCAAAGTGGCCGCGAAGTTTCATTTCCCGGAAGATGCCTTCGCGTTGCATCTTTTTTTTCAGCGCCTTGAGCGCCTGATCGACATTGTTGTCGCGAACCAAAACCTGCACGCGTTTTTTCCTGTTTTCGATGCACTGCGGCCAATCCGCAGACAAATTGAACATTGATAAGCAAGAGCCTTGTCAGCACTTGGCAGGACCGTCCTGTTCATACGCCGCAAATATCTATTGCAGCTGCTGGCTGCAATGCATTCACTTGTGTACAGAGACTTGATCGCCGCTGACGCGTCGCTCACATAGGGGGGCTTAATACCAGAGGGATCTCTACCTGTCCACAGTCATTCGCAAATAAAGACGGCGGAAACCGGCTTTGCGTCTTGGTTGCGAGCACGGTGCGATGGACAGAAAGCCTTTAGAGGACTAGAGGTGGAATTCTCACCAGAACCCAAATGCCTCATTCAAGAAGGCGGTTCAAAGCCCCGATTGTTGGAGGAAGCAATGGCGCATCCCGCGTCAAAGGAGCCTGATTCGGCCCAAGGCAGGTCTTTGTGGCAAAGCGACATTCTGCCGACACTTTCGCTCGGCATGCCGCTTGCCGGAGCGCAGCTGGCGCAAATGGCGATCAACACGACGGACGTTCTGATGATCGGCCGTCTGGGTGCCGTCGAACTTGCAGCCTCGGTTCTGGCCTTCAATTTCTACATGCTCTTGTGGTTCTTCGGCATGGGGATCCTGCAGGCGGTCATACCTTTTGCCGCGCGTGCACTCGGTCAACGCAAACCCCGCGAGCTGCGCCGTGCTGTCCGGATGGGCTTCTGGGTAGCCGTGTTGTTCTGCATCCCGGTCTGGCTGGTTCTGTTCTTCATCGAATCGATCCTTCTTCTGATGGGGCAAAAACAGGAACTGGCAGAGCTTGCAGGGACATACATGCGCGTTTTGCAGTGGACCATGCTGCCCGCGCTACTGATCATGGCAATTCGTGGGTTCCTGACGGTGATGGAACGGACACAAGTCGTGCTTTGGGCAACTATTGCCGGCGCCATAATCAATGCCATTTTGGATTATCTTCTGATTTTCGGTGAGTTTGGCTTCCCGCGCCTGGAGCTTGTCGGCGCGGGCATTGCTTCCGTCTTCAGCGCAACAACAACATTTCTGTTTCTGCTTGTTTATTCACTCTGGCATCCAAGACTGCGACGCTACAATCTGCTCGGACGCATATGGCGTTCGGACTGGCCCGTTTTCTTTCAGATCGTCCGCATGGGGGCACCGATCGGATTGACCATCGTCGCCGAAGGCTCATTGTTTACAGCCTCGGCAATCATGATCGGCTGGTTGGGCACTATCCCGCTGGCCGCGCACGGCATCGCTCTTCAGATCGCATCCATTACATTCATGGTGCCGGTCGGCCTGTCGATGGCGGCAATGACACGCGTCAGCCTCGCGGCAGGGCGCGACGATCACCAGGGGATCGGCCGGGCCGGGTGGACTTCGCTGGGTGTGACGATGATTTTCATGGGTATTTTCGCCGTTCTGTTCTGGACAATCCCGGAGAAGCTCGTCGGCCTGTATCTTGATCTCGATGACCCTCAGGCGATGGAAGTCCTGACCTATGGTGTGTCATTTCTGCTTGTCGCTGCGCTGTTTCAGCTTGCTGACGGGGCCCAGATCATCGGCGTCAATAATTTGCGCGGCCTGGGCGATACGACTATTCCGCTTTTATATGCCCTGTTCGGCTATTGGGTGGTCGGCATCAGCCTTTCGCTCGGCCTCGGTTTTCTTGCAGATTGGGGGGGAGTCGGCGTGTGGGTCGGCCTGGCCGGCGGTCTGGCGTCAGTCGCTCTTCTGGCAAATTACCGATTTGCGCACCGGGAAAAACTGGGATTGGTCAAGGGCTGAGCCTCGAACTCCGATCCCTAGTCCGTTTTCTCCGAGATACGGTTGATGTGACCCATCTTGCGGCCGTCACGGGTTTCTGCCTTGCCATATAAATGAAGCTGTGCGCTCGGGTCCTTCAGCACCTGGCCCCAGGTGTCGGCTTCAACTCCGATCAGGTTTTCCATGACGGCATCCGAATGTCTCTCGGCTGACCCGAGAGGCCAGCCCGCGACTGCACGGATATGCTGGTCGAACTGGGAGGTCAGGCAGGCATCCTGCGTCCAGTGACCTGAATTGTGAACGCGGGGGGCCACTTCATTGACAAGAAGCCTTTCCCCCGTTTCATCACGGACAAGAAACATCTCCACACCCATGACGCCGACATAACCAAGCCCGCAGACAATCTGTTCGGCCATATGGCGAGCGGTGTCCGTCGTTGTCTGCGAAACACCTGCCGGAACCGTCGAGGTCTTAAGGATATGGTTTTCGTGGTGGTTGCGCGCGATATCGTAACAGCTCGTGGTTCCGTCAATATCCCTGGCGACGATCACGGAAACCTCGCATTCGAAGGGCACCAGCGCTTCCAGGACGGCCGGGACCGATCCAATTTTGCCAAACGCACCTGCGACTTCGCCCGTTTCGCGGATCATGAGCTGGCCCTTGCCGTCATATCCGAAACGACGGGTTTTCAAGACGCCCTCGCCGCCAAATCTTTCCAGCGCGCCTTCCAGATCCTCCTGAGAGTTGATCTCGGCATAAGCTGCGATCGAAACACCTGCTTCCGACAGAAACTGTTTTTCGAAGAGCCGGTCCTGTGAAACCTCCAGGGCGCGCACGCCGGGCCGGACCGGAACCCGGGCATGCAGATGCGCAGCGGTCGCGCCGGGCACGTTCTCGAATTCATAGGTGACGACGGAAACGTCCCCGGCAAACCGGTCAAGCGCATCAATGTCTTCATAGGCGGCCACGGTTCTGGCCGCGCTGACATCGAAGGCAGGGCTGTTCGGGTCAGGACAGAAGATGTGTGTTTTCAATCCGAGACTGGCAGCGGATTGAGCGAGCATGCGCCCCAGCTGACCACCGCCGAGAATACCGATGGTGTCGCCCGGGCTGAGCCGTTTGTCTGTCGTCATTGCTTCGTCCTGAACGTCAATTGCTAGAGAGCGTCGTTGCTCGGAAATTCGGCCACCGCCGCCGTGCGCTCGGCACGATACGTGTCCAGAGCCGCTTCGACCGCCTGGTCGCTGAGGGCAAGAACCGCAGCGGCCAGAAGCGCTGCATTGGTGGCACCGGCCTTGCCGATCGCGAGTGTTCCCACAGGAATACCGCCGGGCATCTGGACAATTGAAAGCAGGCTGTCCTCTCCTGACAGGGCGCGGCTTTCAACAGGCACTCCGAAAACAGGCAGGGGTGTCAGCGATGCGGTCATGCCCGGAAGGTGGGCAGCGCCACCGGCGCCCGCAATAATGACCTTGAAGCCTTCGGCCTTCGCACCCTTTGCAAAGTCATACATGCGTTCCGGCGTGCGATGTGCGGAGACGATGCGGGCTTCGTAACCGACGCCGAGCTGGTCGAGCGTGTCCGCGGCGTGTTTCATTGTCGGCCAGTCCGACTGGCTGCCCATGATGATTGCGACATCCGCATTTGACATTACTTGCTCCACATTCCGGCGGCTCAGAAAGGCGCGGAGTATAGGCAGAGCGGCGCGCACCGCAAGACGGAAACGCGCGGTGCAGCCAAAATTTACGCCGGCCATTCAATGATGAACGAAGCGGCGCACCGACCGGCTAAGCGATGATGTCCGGAAACAGCTGATCTTCCAGCGAAGAAATGCGGTCCTTGATCATCAGCTTTTTCTTCTTCAGGCGTTGCAGCTGAAGGACGTCGTGGTTTGATGTTGCCGCAAGCGCCTCCACCGCTACGTCAAGATCCCTGTGTTCCTGACGAAGCCGTGCCAGCTCCTGTCGCAAAGCATCAGTGTCCATTTGGCCCTCGATTCCCCCATTGCCCAAGACACAAGTCCTAGTCCATTTTGTTGTTGGCGGGCAAGATAACATCTTTCACTATTCAAGTGCCTTGTTAATGGTGCCGATAAATTGGTGAGTCGGCAGAGTCCTACCTGATTTTTGTCCGGTGTGTGGAATTGTGTGGAATAGTGAACCGGCAATGAATCAGGGATCTTTTTTGCTTAGTTTTGAGGCAGTTACCTGTGGGCAAATATTCAAGGTTTTCTAAGCATATCTATACGAATGCATAATTCGACGGCGAAATTGGTCAGATATGCAAAATCTGCAATCGACAAGGCCAGATTTCCTGTGGCACGATGGTAATGTTGAGCCAACAGGCAGGAGGTTTATCCATGTCAATGCAGTCGCATCTCGAAGAACTTGAGCGCCGTCACGCGGAAATGAAACGCAAGATTGAAGACGCTCTGATGCACCCGAGTACAGACTCCCTAAAATTGGCTGACATGAAACGACAAAAGCTCAAGATCAAGGATGAAATTGAGCGAATACGGCATGACAAGACTCTTCACTAGGCCATAGCCGAATGTGAATCGAGACGCCGCGCTTTGCGCGGCGTTTTTGTTTTACTTCAGAGTGTTTTTGCCTGCTCGCGCAGGGCAAATTTCTGGATTTTTCCGGTCGAGGTTTTCGGAATATCGCGGAAGACGATTGTTTTCGGTGTCTTGAAACCCGCAAGGTGCTGTCGGCAGAACGCAATGAGATCGGCCTCGCTCACTTCAGAGCCCGTTTGAAGCTCCACAAAGGCACAGGGTGTTTCGCCCCACTTCTCGTCAGGTCGTGCAACGACGGCTGCAGTCTGCACTTCAGGATGTTTGTAGAGTACATCCTCCACCTCGATCGATGAGATGTTCTCGCCACCTGAAATGATGATATCCTTGGAACGGTCCTTGAGCTGAATGTAACCATCAGGATGCATCACGCCGAGATCACCGGAGTGAAACCAGCCTCCGCGGAAGGCCTTGTTCGTTGCGTCTTCGTTTTTCAGATACCCCTTCATGACCACGTTGCCACGGAACATGACTTCGCCAAGGGTTTCGCCGTCCAGGGGTACGGGTTCAAGCGTTTCCGGGTCGAGGACCTTCAAATCTTCAAGGGCAACATAACGCACACCCTGCCGGGCTTTCTTCTGCGCTTGCTCTTCAAGGGACAACGCGTCCCATTCCCCCTTCCAGTCATTGACCACCGCAGGTCCGTAGACCTCGGTCAATCCGTAAAGGTGCGTGACATTGAAGCCCGCCGTCTTCATGGCCGCCAGAACGCTTTCCGGTGGTGGGGCGGCCGCGGTGAAGAATTCTACTTCGCGGTCAAGGTCCTGCTTTTGATCCGCGGCAGCGTTCAGGAGTGTCGACATGATGATCGGTGCCCCGCACAGGTGGGTCACGTTTTCATTCGCGATAAGATCCCACATCGCCTGCGGGCGAACCCAGCGCAGGCAGACATGTGTTCCGGCGACGACTGAGATCGACCAGGGAAAGCACCAGCCGTTGCAGTGAAACATCGGTAGTGTCCACAGATAGACCGGATGCTTCGCCATGGATGCGGTGATCACATTGGCCTGTGCAAGAAGGTAGGCGCCCCGGTGATGATAGACGACACCCTTCGGATTTCCGGTGGTTCCGGAGGTGTAGTTCAGGGTGATCGCATCCCATTCGTCGTCCGGCAGCGACCATTGAAACTCAGGGTCTCCGGACTGCAGGAAAGCTTCGTAGTCGAGCGTTCCCAACCGCGCGCCGTCCTGCGGATACTCGGGATCGGAATAGTCGATGACTGTCGGTTTCACGGTCGCGATCGACAATGCCTCGCTGACGACCGGGGCATATTCCCGGTCGGTGATGAGGACCTTGCAATTGGCGTGATCCAGCTGAAAGGCGATGATCGCGGCGTCAAGGCGCGTGTTCATCGAATGCAGCACTGCCTTGGCCATGGGAACGCCGTAGTGCGCCTCCAGCATCGGCGGCACGTTCGAGAGCAACACGCTGACGGTGTCGTTCTTGCCGATGCCGAGTGAGGTAAGGGCCGACGCCAACTGCCGGGACCGGCGATAGAACGTCCTGTAGTCGGTTCGCTGGTTGCCGTGGACGATCGCCACCTTTTCGGGGAAGACGTCCGCAGCGCGCGCGAGAAAGCTGAGCGGACTGAGCGCCGCAAAATTGGCGGTGTTCTTGTCAAGCCCCTGATCGTAGGGGCTGATGCTGGCGTCCATGGCGACCCTCCCTTTTTAGTGTTCTGTTTCCAATATCAAATCCGGAAATGCCGATGGGCGCAATCTCCGGCAGGAAATGAGCTGCCTGCGTCGTCACGCCAACAGGTTCACCAGGCCGTCATATGTCAGTTTCAAACCGATCACTGCCATGAAGACGTAAATGAACGTGTAGAACGTTTCGGCCTTGACGAGGCGCACCAGTCGGATCCCGGCCAAGGTGGCCAGAAAGGCCAGTGGCACCAGGACGGCGGAGGTCGTCAGATTGGTGGTGTCGAACTGGCCGAGCAGGAAATAGGGAACCAGTTTGATGGCATTTCCGGTTGCAAAGAAGATGACCGCGGTTCCGGCATAGATCGCCTGCGGCATGCGCAAGGGCACGGTGTACATCTGATAGGGCGGTCCGCCCGTGTGGCTGATGAAGCTGGTAAACCCGGCGATTCCACCCCAGAAGAATCCCTTTGCGGGATTGTGCCTGGCCGCGGTTTCCTGTTTTCGTCCCTTGAAGACATGATCGGCGACAAACGCAAGCGAGATCAGTCCCACCAGCAGCCGGACGAAATCGTCGTTGACGTAAGCGGCGGCGGCCCAGCCTATGCCGATGCCGACAACTGTAGCAGGCAGCAGGATCGAAAGGCACTGCCAGTTGGCGCGACCCTTGTAGGCAATCAAGGCCACGATATCCATCAGGACGAGAATCGGCAGCATGATCCCGGCCGCCTGGACCGGCGAGATGGCAAGCGTCAGGATCGGCACGGCAAGCATGCCCATCGTTCCGCCGAAGCCGCCTTTGGAAAGGCCGACAACTATGACGGCCGGGATCGCGGCGAAGTAAAACCAGGGATCGATAATCGGGATCATATGCCGGAAAAGTCGGTTGGGTATTTCGGGTGGAGGCGCGAAACAAGCACGCCAGAGTGATTACGTAAAGACCCGACCACCTAATTGCCTATATATGGAGGCTTGCATTTCCAACTTGCCTTACAGCACTCTAGCAACAAATTACCAAGGCGGCTGTTTGGGAGGATTGAAGATGGCGAGCCGGTATCACGAGGTTTATCAGAGCTGGAAGGACGATCCGCTCGGATTCTGGAAAACGGCGGCGGCCGAAATTGACTGGGTTTCCACGACGGACAAGGTATTCGATCCGGATCAAGGGCAATATGGCCGCTGGTATCCGGATTGGGAGTGCAACACCTGCTACAATTGTCTCGACCGGCATGTGGAACGCGGGCGGCCGGGTCAACCGGCTTTGATCTATGACAGCCCGATTACCGGAAAATCGGCGTCTTACACATTCGAAGAACTGCTTGACGAGGTTGAGGCCTTTGCTGCGGTCCTGCGTGACCGGGGACTGGAAAAAGGCGACCGCGCCATCATCTACATGCCAATGATCCCCCAGGCAGTCATGGCGATGCTTGCCTGCGCGCGCCTGGGCGTCATTCACTCGGTGGTCTTTGGTGGTTTTGCGGCGAACGAGCTTGCAACGCGGATTGACGACGCGACTCCCAAGGCAATCATTGCTGCTTCCTGCGGCATCGAACCCGGGCGTGTCATCGCCTACAAGCCCCTGATCGATCAGGCGATCGAATTGTCGACGCACAAACCTGATGCCTGCCTGGTGTTTCAGCGCGAGGAGCAGGCGGCCGATTTGATTGCGGGCCGCGACCACGACCTTGGTGTGCTCATGGACGAGGCGAGGGCAGCTGGCCGCACAGTCGCACCAGTGACGGTGAAAGCGACAGACCCGCTCTATATTCTTTACACTTCCGGCACAACAGGACAGCCGAAAGGTGTGGTTCGCGACAATGGCGGTCACATGGTTGCTCTGAAGTGGTCGATGAGCAATCTCTACGACATCGAACCGGGCGAAGTCTTCTGGGCAGCATCCGATGTCGGTTGGGTCGTGGGTCATTCCTATATCTGCTACGCCCCGCTGCTTCACGGCTGCACGACGATGGTGTTCGAGGGGAAACCCGTTGGAACCCCTGATGCAGGTGTTTTCTGGCGGGTGATCTCGGAGCACAATGTGGCGTCGCTGTTCACGGCACCGACCGCGTTCCGGGCGATCCGCAAGGAAGACCCGAACGGTGAACTGATCGGGAAGTACGATCTTTCGCAGTTCCGGTCGTTGTTCCTGGCGGGCGAACGCGCCGATCCGGAAACAGTCAACTGGGCAATCGACCAGTTGCAGGTTCCGGTCATCGACCACTGGTGGCAGACCGAAACCGGCTGGTGCATCGTCGGCAATCCACTCGGCCTCGGGCAACTGCCGGTCAAGCCAGGCTCGCCGACCGTTCCCATGCCTGGGTACGATGTTCAGGTTCTCGATGACGCCGGGCATCCGCTGGGTGCCAACACGCTGGGCAATATCGTCGTGAAACTGCCCTTGCCGCCGAGTGTCCTGCCGACACTCTGGAATGCCGACCAGCGTTTCTTTGATGCCTATCTCGCGGAGTTCCCCGGATACTACAAGACATCAGACGCCGGGATCATCGATGAAGACGGATATCTGTCCATCATGGCGCGGACCGATGATATCATCAATGTGGCCGGCCACAGGCTTTCCACCGGCGGCATGGAAGAAGTTCTCGCGACCCATCCCGACGTTGCCGAATGTGCGGTCATCGGCATCGCCGACAAGCTCAAGGGCCAGCTTCCCTGCGGGTTCGCAGTTCTGAAGTCCGGCGTTGAAAGGTCTCACGAGGATATTGAAAAGGAACTTGTCAGGCTTGTCCGCGAAAAGATCGGACCGGTCGCTGCATTCAAGATTGCGATAACCGTCGACCGCCTTCCGAAGACCCGTTCCGGTAAGATCCTGCGCGGTACCATGCGGCAGATCGCAGACGGTGAGAGCTACAAGATGCCTGCCACGATCGATGATCCGGCGATTTTGGATGAAATTACCGACGCCTTGAAATCACACGGTATTTCGACCTGAAACTGTCAACTTCCGTTACAGGAGGAGCAGAACAGTCATCGACAGGGACGTTTTTGACACTTAAGGTCGGGCCGCTGCGAAGCGGCCCGCGTTCGTTGTCGGCGCGGTTTATTGTCAGTTAGCCGTGAGGTTTTTCGTGTCGTTGGAAAATAAGGTCGCCATCGTTACCGGTGCAGCCCAGGGAATAGGATTTGCTGTCGCCAAGCGTTTCGTTTCGGACGGGGCGAAAGTCGTGATCGCCGATATAGATGACGCAAAGGGCGAGGAAGCAGCCGAAGATCTGCAGACAATCGGCGAAGCCATGTATATCCATTGCAATGTCGCCGAGCGTCTCGATGTGCGCAACATGGTTGCCGAGACACTGAACGCTTATGGTGACATAGACATCCTGGTCAACAATGCCGGCATCGTCATCGGCTCCGATTTCCTGGAGTTGGAAGAGGCTGACTTCGACAGGGTTCTATCCACCAATCTGAAGGGCGCTTTCCTTTGTTCGCAGGCCGTCGCACGCCATATGGTTGAGAAAATCGAAGGCGGCGGTGAGCCTGGTTGCATCATCAACATGTCGTCGGTCAATTCGGTCCTCGCGATCCCGAACCAGATCCCTTATTGCGTGTCCAAGGGTGGAGTCTCCCAGCTGACCAAGTCGACGGCCCTGGCTCTGGCACCCCATGGCATACGCGTGAATGCGATCGGCCCGGGATCGATCATGACCGAAATGCTCTCGGCGGTTAACAGTGACCGGGAAGCAAGGCAGCGCCTCATGTCCCGTACTCCTCTGCTGCGAATCGGTGAGCCCGCGGAAATCGCCGGCGTGGCAGCCTTTCTCGCCTCACAGGATGCAGGCTACATAACAGGCCAGACGATTTTTGCCGACGGTGGAAGAATGCCGCTCAATTACACGGTCGCCGTTCCCGATGGAGACTGAGGGCGAGCGGTGCTTTCTTTGAATGAAGTGCATACGCGTTCAACTCCGTTCCCTGGTCGGGTCGGTTTACATGTGTTGATGACAAACAGCCCGGCAATGGTCTCCAGACTCACTTGAACGCAGCGAGCGTGCAGGTCCCGATTGAGTTCCGGAACGATACACTTTCGACAGTTGCCGTTCTCGGGTAGTGTTGCAACACTGTCTGGATTGGCTGGGGGACAGATCGTGACCCGGAAGATTGAGCTCAACTGGAGCAAGAAGTTTGATTTCGTCGGCAATCTGACCACCGGCCCGACCAACGGTTCATCCACCAGCTTTCAGGTCAAAGCCGCGCTCAAGGCCACCTACAGTTCGCTCTTCGGGATCTACATGTTTCTCGAGGACACAAGTTTTGAACCCGGCCGGCGAGCGGCGATAGAAAGCTGGCGAAAGAGCCAGGACCTCGCCACCACGGGCGCACTGAAACCGATCTATATCGGCATCGTGAAATCCGACCAGCGTGACTACGTGGAGCGGATGCGCGAACATCACAAGAAATGGATCTACCAGTATCACAACAAGGGCCAGCTCTTCGTGAAATTCGCAACGACTTACTACTGGTGCAAGGATGAGGAGCTGCCACAGCTCATCGAGGACGCAGAGAGTGTCCTGATTTTCGAGAAAAAGCCCTACGAGAACACCGCCAAGACCAGTTCCTACAGCATTGCTGAGGATATCCTGATCATCAATACCGGCCACCATGAGCCATTGCCCAAATCGATTTCGTCGAAGAGGCATTTTTGAGTAGATGAAACATCCCGCCACGGGCACCAGCAGGGGAAAGGGCGCCGGTCCCGCATGTCGGTAAAGTGCTGGCCTCGACGCTCACGCCGTTTCTTTTCGCTTTCAGCATCGAGCGCACTGGTCGCCTCAACTTATCAGCGACTGGACGCAACCCGTCACAGATCAATCGGGCATACCGGTGCGCATGCGACGATTAAAAACCGGGAGAACCAGTCCGAAGATTTCGAAACGGCTGAGGATGAGCAGGAGGAAGGCCGACGCGCCCTCACGATATAGTCTCGCCACATCTCCTGCCAGAAGGGCAGTGCGCTCCTCGTTGCTGAACGGCATCGAGGCCACAGCCGCGTCCGGATCCTTGAGGATCAACTCGCGAAATTTCCTGTCATGCAGAACACGGCGGCAAAGAGTATGAATCAAATAAGTGTTCATGGCTGGACTTGCTCCAGGTTCCAGGCTGCGAAAGCATTGCCGAGTCCGGGCTGATCCAGCAGAATTTCCGGCTTTCTTGGTCCAGCCATACCGAGTGCGGCGACCCAGTTGAGAAGCTCGCCGGCAACATTTCCCGCTTCCAGCATGCGCGCTTCGCTGGCCCTGCCGATCAGATCGGCATGCTCGCATTGCCTGATCCGATCTAGAACCCAGGTCGCCCAAGCTGGATCGGGCACACCAAAAGTCTTGTCGATGTCAACACGTGGCCCGCCGATCTCCAGGCTGAGCGAGCCACTGGCGATGACCGCCACCCGGACATTTTTTTCCCAACCGCCGATAGCGGCCGCAATAGTGCGTCCGAGGTCATAACAACGCCGTGCCTGCGGCAACGGTGGCACAATGCAATTAATGAAGACCGGAACAATCGGTAGCGTCATATCGGGTGTCAGGAAATGCAGCGGCACAAGCGTCCCGTGGTCGACTTGAAAATCAACCGTGGAACTGAAGTCGAAGCCTTCCTGAACAAGAAAACTCAATAGGTGGCGTGCGCCTGCGTTGTCGACCGTCAAATCGTACCATGGCATGCCCGGCGTCTGGTCGCTCGGGCCTGCAGTCCTGTCCGCAAGTCCAATCGCGAATGTTGGCCAGTTGTCGAAAAAGAATGTGTTGAAGTGGTCGTTTGTGGTTGTGACGATGACGTCTGGTCGAACCTTTTCCATGTGTGATCTGATTTCGGCAAAAAACCGGGCGGTCTCACACTGTTCACCATCGCGCTGAACGTCGGTAACAAAGCTTGGCGTATGCGGCACTGCATAGACCGCGACGAGTTCCGCCATGATTGCATTCCTTCCCGGCAGTCAGGCAAATTGCATGTCTACATGAACCGGTCGGCACCACCAGAGGCTTCGATGGTATCACCGGTGACGAAGCCGTTCCGGCCCGAACACAGGAAGGCGGCGATTGCAGCGATGTCTTCCGGCGTCCCCGCGCGGCCGACCGGTGTACACTCCGCTGAAATTTTGGCGACCACTTCTTCATCCGACAATTCGGCAAATTCGGGCCGGGTCTTCCGCACGGCGGGAACCATGTTATTTGCCCAATTGTCCGTCGCAACTGCACCGACACCAATTGCGTTGACCAAAATTCCGTCGGCAGCGACTTCCAGTGCCAGCGACTTTGTAAGATTGTTGATCGCAGCGCTCAGCACATGCGAGATGAGGAGTTTGGGATTGGGGTAGATACCGCCGATCGAGGACATGTTGACGATCCTGCCCCATCCCTGTTCTTTCATGTGTGGAATAGCCGCCTTGCACATGCGGCGCATCGAAGTCAGTTTGACACCGGTCATTTCTTGCCAGTCTTCTTCGCTCGAAGTCAAAAGGCCTCCAGCATGTGCCCTGCCGGCATTGTTGACCAGGATATCAAGGGATCCGAAGACTTTGATCGCCTCGTCGACGATGCGTGTCGCTGCCTCAGGGGTCGAAACGTCAATTGCTATGGACGCGACCTTCGCACCAGGTAGTTCGCGAAGCGCGAATTCCGCCTGCTGCAGGCGGTCTGCACCTCGAGCGGCGAGAAGAACCGAAACGCCGTTTGCAACGAGTTCTCTGGCAATCGCCCGGCCGATACCAGCGCTTGCACCCGTGACGACGGCAATTCTCCCCGAAATACCGAGATCCATTCCAAACTCTCCTGCATTGCGACGGTCACCAATATTGCAACCTCTTGTCAATATGGCAACGCTCTACCAATTGACGGCGCAAATCCAGATATTGCTGGCTACATGGTTATCGAGCCGGTTTGCAATTCCGCCGCGAGTGCGTAGTGGATGACCGTGAGGATAGACCTGTTCGCCAGGGTGAGGTGCTCCAAATCTCGCGAGAGTCGCGCCGCATCCGATGTGTTTTCGACCCGGCTTTTACCTGTTGACGAGGTTTGAATACGCAAAGCAAACAGTGGTCACGGAGGAAGTTGAAGTCTTCTGCGTGTTGGAAGCGTGTCCGAAAGAGTATTGTCTTTCATGGCCACGCTCTCTAACTCATAGAGACCCGTCACGGATCAATTTTGACAGACAAATTGTATCCTGTCGGAACCATAGGCAGAGTTCACGCCGTTTCTTTCTGCTTTTCCGATCCGAATTGCAGGCGGGCGAGCTTGGCGTAGAGGCCGCCGGCAGCGCTCAGTTCCGAGTGTGTGCCGGTCTCGACAATCCGGCCTTCGTCCATGACCAGGATCCTGTCTGCCTTCAGTACCGTGGCCAGGCGGTGTGCGATGACCAGCGTGGTCCGGCCTTCCATCAGCCTGTCGAGAGCTTTTTGAACAAGATTTTCGCTTTCAGCATCGAGCGCACTGGTCGCCTCATCCAGCAGCAGGACCGGTGCATTCCTGAGCACGGCCCGTGCGATTGCAATCCGTTGTCGCTGACCGCCTGACAGGGTGATCCCGCGCTCGCCGACCATTGTGTCGTAACCATCTGTCATATTGTCGATGAAAGGGGCTGCAAGGGCTGCGTGGGCGGCGGCGACAATTTCATCGCGGGAGGCGTCCGGTCGGCCATAGGCGATGTTTTCTGCGATCGTTGCGCCGAATATCGCTGTGTCCTGAGGAACAAGGGCAATGTGGCTGCGCAGATCCTGCGGATACAGCTTCTGCAATTCAACGCCGTTGAACAGGACGGTCCCTTCGCTCGGATCGTAAAAGCGCATCAGAAGGCTAAAGAGCGTTGATTTTCCAGCACCCGACGGACCGACGACGGCGACGGTTTCGCCGGGCGAGACGTCCAGTGTCAGGTTCCGGACAACCGGCATGTCCTTGCTGTTGCGATAGGCGAAAGAAACCCCGTGGAACGAAATCGCGCCGCGATCGGTCTCCGGTAGCCTGACCGGGTCAGCCGGTGCATGAATTTCCGGTTCGATTTCCAGAAGCTCGGACAGGCGCTCGGCCGCGCCGGCAGCCTGGGAAAGTTCTCCCCAAACTTCGGAAAGCGCTGCCAGCGACCCGGCAGCCAGGATGGAATAGAGGAGGAACTGGCTGAGCTCACCACCGGTTATTCGCCCGGCAAAGACATCGCTTGCACCTATCCAGAGAACGGCAACGATACTGGAGCCAATGACAAAGATTGCGAACCCGGTGAGAGCCGAGCGGGCAACGATCGCCTGGCGGGCTGCCTGAAATGCCTCTTCGACAGACGAGGCGTAACGCTCGGCACTGCGGTTTTCGTGTGTGAAGGCCTGAAGCGTGCGCACGGAGCCGAGCATTTCGCTCGCATAGGCTGATGCGTCGGCCAGCGTGTCCTGAGCGAAGCGTGAGCGCTTGCGCACCTTGCGGCCAAAACCAAGGACGGGCACGAGAATGACCGGAATTGCGGCCAGAACAAATACAGAAAGCCGCGGGCTGGTCACCACCATCATCACCGCGGCGCCCGCAAACATGATGAAGTTGCGCATTGCCAGCGAGGCACTGGCGCCGAACGCGGCCTTGATCTGGGTAGTGTCCGCCGTCAGGCGGGAGAGAATTTCACCGGATTTTGCGCTGTCGTAGAAGGACGGGCTCAGACGCGTCATGTGGGCGAAGACATCGGATCTCACTTCAGCGACGACCCGCTCGCCCAGCCACATCACGAGGAAATACCGGACCGAACTTGCCGTTGCCAGCGCACAGACAACACCGACCAGAACGGCGAAGTACGAATTGACCAGCGCCGGATCGTCCGCACCAAAGCCGAAATCGATCATTCTGCGCACTGCATTCGGGAGGATGAGCGTGATCACCGCCGCGGAAAACAGTGCCGCAATAGCCGCGATAACCATTCCCCGATGCTTGAGAAGATACGGCAGCAGGCGGGTCAGCGGCTTCAACGATCTGCGAGATCTGGTCTGGTCGCTTTGCGGGTTCGAGACGGGCGCGTCAGCCAAAAGGGCTCTCCTTGTTATCCGCACCGACTAGGTCGGTACAGCTTGTCTTTAGCATGTTCGGGCATTCAGACAATGCCCGCCAGCAGTTTGCAGCTTGAATGTGATGTGACAGAAAACCGCGCGCAAATCCTTGATCAATGCCAAACCGGGCAAGCAGGAAATTGCCACTTGTCTTGCTTGCCGCCTTGGGGTATATCCCCGCCTCATGTTTGTGAGGGCGGCGTCCGCATCCGGATCGGCGGCCCCTTATATCGTTTTGCGCCACCACGCAGTCTTTCCAGGAAAGATGTATCGCGGCGCCTGAAAGGACCGGTCATGAAAGCGGATATTCATCCCGACTATCACACCATCAAGGTCGTCATGACCGATGGTACCGAATTCACCACCCGCTCTACATACGGCGCGGAAGGCGACACTCTGCAGCTGGACATCGATCCGACGTCCCACCCGGCCTGGACCGGTGGCGACCGTCAGCTGATGGACCGCGGCGGCCGCGTGTCCCGCTTCAAGAACAAGTTCGCAGGCTTCCTCGGCTCCTGAGCCGCGATTGCGACAGATTCGATTTCGAAGACCCGGTCCCTGGCCGGGTTTTTTTGTTTGTGACACGCGCAGTTTGTTCTGGCGCCGTTTTCAGGACCTGGTCTTTGCCTGACCGAGGCTGACCCGGGATCGGAGTCCTGGCAGCGGTTGCGCGGCAAGGTGTCTTCTCAAGAGACCGGCGCGACAATTCAGAACCCGATGCCGCCTGACAACAAAAGAAAAAGCCGCCCGTTGGCGGCTTGTCATGATCTTGAATGGTGTACCGGATCAGCCGAGCTTGCCGAAGGCCGCATGCAGCTGGTTGAGTTGAGAAGCAACCGGATTGTCGTTGATCGCTTCGCTGGCCTTTTCCTCGGGTCCCTTACGGTAGAGCATCTTGTCGAGATGGACGACGCGCTCCTGGAGCCGGGTTGAACGTTCAATCAGTTCGCGAAGTGTTTGCGGGAGTTCATCCCAGGAAGGGCCACCGGTTGCGCTGCTGAGTTTGTCGAGGCGAACCTTGTTCTTTTCACTGCCGGCCTGTTCGCGGGACATCTCGCCTTCGTTGACGGCGCGTTGCAGAAGGAGCCAGGAAGCCAGCTGCATCAGGCGGGTGGTCAGGCGCATTGATTCCGTTGCATAGGCGAGAGACGCCGGGCGCGGAAGCAGTTTGGCTTCCTCTCGGCCATCACCGTCAAGATACATCGCTGTCTCTTCCACGAGCGACATGCCTTCCTGAAACAGGTTCTGGAAGTTGTCCGAGTTGGCGAGATGGTGAGCAATGTGTACCGCACCTGCAGGACCATCGGCTTTTTTCATGTCTTCCGTCATAGGATTACTACGCCTCAACTACTCTTCCGGTACGACGCGCCTTTGTCTTGTTTTGTCCCGGGACGAAACATCCTTTGACAGATGTCCCGTTTCGGAACGTCGCGCGACTTCATGCCAATTACCGAGCAAGCCCTATGCCAAATTGCCCAGTCCGGCAGTTAACCAGAACGTACCTACGATACTATGTGAGCGAAGTAAAAAAAAGAGCCGCACGGTTGCGGCTCTGAAGTCTTTAACAGGGAGGCGTCAAACAGAGTGGACAGGAGCCACTCAAATCCAGATGACTGGATGACTTTCTTTATACTTTGGAAAGATTAATGAGAGGTAAACGCGTAAAAATTTACCAAACCTGTTCACCAAGAACGGGGTCATTTTCTGAAGATATTTCGTGATCTCGTAATAACTTACAGGGAAATCATTGGAAAACCGAGTTTGCGGCATCGCGAATAGTGCCGCGTTGCTCAAGTTCCCTTTGGGTACGGTTAATTTCCTCGCTCAATGCGGAAATGCGTTCGGTAAGCTCGTCTTCGGACAAACTGGAGAGATCTTCACCGACGATAACCTTACCGGTTTCGTTTTTTTTGGGGACATCTTCATCAAAAATACTCATTGTCTCGATCCCTGAAGCATGACGCGTACAAATCCGGCACTGGCTTTCACGTCCATCTTTCTTGCAGACAGGCTGTCATCATCTTTACCATATGTCAGTCTCGGACCGCCTAGCCAGTCCCAAAATGAACCAGGAGAAATTGTCTTTATGCAAAATTTGCCGGAAAACATGACCGCTGTCGCAATTTCAGAACCTGGCGAGCCGGATGTTCTCCAGGCCGAGCAGCGACCGCTTCCGGTTCCCGAACCGCATGAGATCCTGATCCGCGTTCACGCGGCCGGTGTCAATCGTCCCGATGTTCTGCAACGCAAGGGTGCCTATCCGCCACCGAAGGGAGCCTCCGACCTGCCCGGACTGGAAGTGGCCGGAGAGGTGGTCTCCTGTGGTGCCGACGTGCAGCGGTACAGGGTCGGCGACCAGGTTACGGCTCTCGCGCCGGGGGGAGGCTACGCTGCATACTGCAAGGTCCCGGCTGGACATGCACTCCCGATCCCGGCAGGCCTGTCCATGGTCGAGGCTGCAGCGTTGCCGGAAACCTTCTTTACTGTCTGGACCAATGTGTTCGATCGTTGCGGTCTTGGAACAGGCGAACGGTTTCTGGTACACGGCGGGACCTCGGGGATCGGTACGACAGCCATTCAATTGGCGAAGGCGTTTGGCGCAGTCGTTTTCACAACGGTCGGCTCGGAAGAAAAGGCAGATGCCGTCCGCAAGCTCGGCGCGGACCACGTCATCAATTACCGTGAAGCTGCTTTTGAAAAGTCGGTCCATGAGATCACCGGTGGAGAAGGCGTCGATGTCATTCTCGACATGGTTGGCGGAGACTATGTCGAACGAAACTGGAAGGCTGCGGCAGTCGAGGGACGGATCTGCCAGATCGCGACGCTCAACGGCATCGCCGAGAACGTCAATTTTTCCCGCTTGATGGTCAAACGCCTGACACATACAGGCTCGACGCTGCGGCCGCGCAGCGATGCCTTCAAGACGGCTATCGCCGAAAACCTGGAGGCACGGGTCTGGCCGCTGATCGAGGCGGGAAAAGTTAAGCCGGTTATGGATTCAACCTTTCCGCTCGAGCAGGCCGTCGAGGCACATCGACGGATGGAAAGCTCTGGACATATTGGCAAAATCGTCCTGACGATCGACGGTTGAATGTCGGTCCCGCGGCCGTGAATTGCTGAACGCCGGAGACCATTTGCGTTTCCGCGACGTTCAGCTTATATTCCCGCGAACTTCCCATGAAACTGGAATGAATCACCGCTTTTTCGCCCCGCCGGGCGGGGGAGCACACGAGAGGAATTTACCCGATGGCGAACACGCCGCTTATGCCGAAGGCCACCGCCGTCTGGCTCGTAGACAACACGGCTCTCAGCTTCACGCAGATCGCTGCTTTCTGCAAACTGCATCCGCTGGAAGTCAAGGCGATCGCCGATGGAGAAGCTGCCCAGGGCATCAAGGGCCTGGATCCGATCCTGACAGGCCAATTGTCACGCGAAGAAGTCGAAAAGGCTCAAACCGATCCCAACTACCAGCTTAAACTTCAAGGGTCGAAGGTGGTAGTTCCAGAATCCAAACGCAAAGGTCCGCGCTACACGCCGGTTTCCCGCCGTCAGGACCGCCCGAATGCGATCCTCTGGCTGGTGCGCAATCATCCGGAGATGAAGGACGCGCAGATCATGCGTCTGGTCGGCACGACCAAGCCGACGATCGCGGCGATCCGGGACCGGACTCACTGGAATTCGGCAAATCTCACGCCATCCGACCCGGTCACTCTCGGTCTCTGCAGCCAGCTTGAACTGGACATGGAAGTTGAAAAGGCAGCGAAGAATGCACCTCAGCCTGTCGCCGGCGAACCCGTCGAGACGCTGATGCCGGTTGACGAGAGCACCAGCGAAGATGCAATCGCCGCAGCCTTCTCGCTCGATCCGAGCCAGCCGGTGAAGCGCGAAGAGGAAGAAGTAATCGATGCGGATGCAGTCTTCGCCAAACTGAATTCGCTGAAGGGCGATGACACCGAAGAGGAAGACGAAGACGACACCAAGTAAGGTGGTTGTCCATTTCGTGTTGTTTTGGCCGCCGACTGACACCAGCCGGCGGTCTTTTGTTATTTTATTGCCGTGCGGCTAGGCTTTCATGAGATCAATTCGATAGTGTTCGAGCCGGTCTTTTAGGAACGTATAGTCACGCCTTGCTTTTTGCAGGGTTTTCCGGTCAAGCGAGATGACCTGAAAGTCTTCCGATCTTTCCGCGAATGACAAGGGTGGTGTTTTTTCGTCCTGCCATGGCAGGCAGAACAGAGAGTTGCCGTAGGTTTCTCCCGCCCGATTGAGTGACAGGAAAAAAACCTGGTTTTCCAGAGCCCGAGCGGTAGCAAAGGCATGCCAGGTGTGAAAGCTCTCATCGCGATAATAAGCGCCGCAATGCAGGATCACATCGACATTCTGATCCACGACCAATGTTCTGGTCAGTTCAGGAATGCGGATGTCGTAGCAGATGATCGGCGCCAACCGGAAGCCTTTGACCTCAAAGGCGAAAAGGTGATTTCCGCGGTGGAAGTATTCTTTTTCCATCGAGGCGCCATATTGAGCAAGGTGAAGCTTGTCGTAGTACCCCACGAGCTCACCGTCCGGTCCGACGACGCCGGTACTGATGAAAGGGCCGCCTTTGCCGCTGCGTGCAAAGCCGTATGAAACGTAAATCTTGAATTCCTGCGCCAGTTGACGCCAGGCGCCGAAGGAGGCTCCGTCCACGGGTTCCGCCAATTCATTCAATCCGGCGAATGCCTCGCGGGAATAGTCGATGCTGGAAAGCTCCGGCAGGACAACAAGATCAACGGAAACGCTCCCGTCCAGTCGTGCGCGCACCTTTGCAACCGTGTTGGCAAGATGGGCATCACGGTCCTGCACCGACACGGTTGGCGGCACATCGATCTGGCAAGCCAAAATGGTGAGCGTCTCGTCAGATGTCATTATCAGGCTTTCTTGTTTTTCCAGTATTCGTTCAGGCGCATTCGGTCTGCCTCGATGCGCTCAATGCGTTCAACCACATGACTGGACTGGCCGATCGTGAAAAACCCGATCAGGGCTTCAATCAGAACAGTGGTTCCGACATAGGATTCAAAGAACAACGGACTGCGATTGGGTCCGAGCAGGACATAATCGGCTTCAAAGGAAATGGGGGCGGCTGGACTGTCGGTGATCGCGACAACCTTCGCACCACGTTCCCTGGCCAGGATCGCAAGTTCAATCGACGCGCGGGCACAGGGCTGCTGACTGATTGAAATCATGACGTCGCCTTCACCGATATCGGCAATCGGATCGGCAAAAACGCCGCCTTCCCCCCGGACTAGCCGGATCTTGCCACTGGCCATACCGGCGAGGTAATGCGTGTAAGCGGAAAAACTTGCAGACGCCTGCATGCCGACGACAAAGATCTGACGGCTTTCGTTCAGAACATTTGCAACGCCGGCGAAATAATCCGGGTCGATGGATTCGAATATTGCCGTCAGGTTGTCCAGCGTCGAAGACCGGAATTCTTCCCATATTTCACGTGTGCTGATATCGCTGCCTGTCTTTTGCAGGTTTTCAGCGCGCAAGTGGTATTCCTTGATGTCGCTCTGCTGAACCTGCTTGCGATAAACCTCGCGCAGCTCCCCGTAGGTTTCGTATCCCAGTGCCTTTGCCAGACGCGAAAAATTGGGAAGGGAGACACCGGCACCGGAAGCAACCTGGCGCATGGACAGCGTTGCAATGTCGCCAGGATGTTCAAGCATGTAGGTCGCTGCCACCTTGAGCGCGCGCGGAAGGCCTGGAAACAGCTCCTTCAGGCGTTCACTGACACCCAGATACGCGTTCATGTCGCTCGACTTCTCCTTTGGCACACTCATCTCCCTGCCTGTTTACGGGGCGCTGATCTGATCATTCGTTACTCGCCGGAGCAATAGTTTTCACAGTTGTAGCCGTTCGGGACATCACGAGACGGGCTACTGATCTCGAAATCCCCCTTGTCTTCTGCAATCAACGGCTGAGCAGCAGGTTCGGAAGCCACAGTGAAAGCTGCGGGACGAACGTCGTCAGTACGAGCGTCGGCAACCAGGCGCAGAAAATGAACAGAAAGGTCGGACCCAGCATCTTGCTGACCGGTGTATTTGTAATTTGCGCTCCCAGATAGAGAAGCGGGGCGGTTGGTGGTGTCACATTCGCCATACCCAGGTTCACACCCAGAATTGCCGCAAAATGAATCGGGTCGACGCCGACGCTCTGCACGATCGGAAGCAGCAGGGGTGTCGACAACAGCAGGCCCGAAATATCGTCCATCAGCATGCCGATCAGGATCATGACGACATTGACCATCAGCAAAATGATGATCGGATTTTCCGAAACGGAGAAAACCATTTCACGGGCGATTGTCGGAATGTCCTCAAAAATGAGAAACCGGCTGACGATCAGGACCATGAAGATCATTGTCATGACAACACCGATCGTTATCCCGGCGTCAGAAAGCGTGTTGATCAGGCTTTTCCAGGTCAGACCCCTGTAGACATAAATGGCAATCGGTATGGAGTAGATAACCGCGACACCTGCTGCCTCCGTGGGTGTCATGATGCCACCGTAGATACCACCCAGAATGATCAGGGGCATGAACAGGGCGGGCAGGGCCTGGCGCGTCTGGATCTTGAATTCCGGGACGAAATCCGTGGGCCGTTCCGTAACCCTGATGTCCTTGTATTTGCGCAGGGCAAACTGATTGGTGACGATCAGAAGAACGATCAGAATGATCCCGGGAAAGACGGTCGACAAGAACGCCTTCAGCACGGACTGCTGCGCAACCCATGCATAGAGAATGTGCGACGAACTTGGCGGAATGAGCAGGCCAAGCGGGCTGGCGCTGACGATCAGGGCCGCCGATAGACCCTCGGGGTAATTAGCCTTGCGCAGATGGGGCATCATGATGCCGCCGATACAGGTCAACGTCGCGTTCGCGCTGCCGGAGATCGATCCGAATATGCCGCTGGCGACGACGGCCGCTGCCGAAAGCCCACCCTTGATATGACCGATGAAGAGTTCTGCCAGCGCAACGAGCGGCGCGGCGATCTTGCCTTTTTCCATGATCGCTCCGGCAATCATGAACAAGGGAATGGCCAGAAGAACCAGAGTGTTCATCTTCCAATACCCGGCGGGGAGATATCCGGTGATGTCGTGGCCGCCGGTCATCGCGAGAAAGAGCAGAACGGCTCCGAATGCGATATAGACACTCACGCCGAGCAGGAGCAGGCCGCAAATGATGATGATGCTACCAAGAATGATCATTTTCCGGCCTCCAGCCGACCTGTTTCAAACCGGGCGGGGCCATCGATGATGTGGAGGATCATGTAAATGGTGTTGAAAAGGGTCATGAAAAAGAAACCGACGAGAATGGCGGTCCTTGGAAACACTGCCGGAATCTTGAGGGCGGTTGTCTTTTCCCAGAGCGGATAGGCGATAATTTCGCTTTCGACCGCCAGGTAACACCAGTAGACGATGTATATGCCGATCACGAATTCGATGAGGTAAACCGCCAGACCCCGCCACCACGCAAGCCTGGATCTTCCAAGTACGACACCGAGAATGTCGGCATTTACATGCGACTTCCTTTCAGCGGCAAGCGCAGCTCCGAGAAAGAATGTCCAGAAACTGATCGCCAGCAACCATTCTTCGTAGGCGAAAAGATTGCCGGAAAAGCCGTATCGCACGATAACCACGACGAAGAAGGTCAAAGCCATCAACAGGCCACCTGCGGCAACGAAAAGGCGCATGAACTTCAGGGTCAGCCGCATGGGCGTCGCAGCAACTGCGGGCAACCTGTCAACGATTTCAGTCATCCGGTTTCCTCCACCCATAGACTGCCGGACACAAAAGAGGCCGGTAACGCAGGCTACCGGCCAGTTCGGCTGCTTATTGCGAGGTCAGGCGATCAAGTGTCTCCTGACCGATGGTCTCAACCATGGTCGGCCAGATGTTTTCGCGGACCCAGGAAGCCATTGCAGCCTGTTCTTCTGCGTCCAGGGCGAGTATTTCATAGCCCTTTTCCTCGAGTTTCTTGCCGAACTCCGCATCATTGGAACGGTTGTAGGCAAAGAAGTCGTCGGACGCCTTCGTGAATGCCGCCTGTACGACCTCACGCTGCTTGTCGCTAAGTTTGTTCCAGGTCTTCTGCGACCCATAGTAGGACGTCAGTTCGGAAACCGAATTGTACTGGACATAATATTTGCCGACGTCGGACTGCGCGAAAATCGAGTAGGTCGCTGATTTGGTGCAGCAGATTGCGCCGTCCACGATGCCGGACTGTATGGCGGGAAAGATGTCGCCCCAGGCCATGGTGGTTGCCTGATAACCCATGCCTTCGACCATCGCCTTGATCACATTCGATGACCAGACACGGATATTCATTTCCTTGGCGTCGAGCGTGTTCCAGTTTTCGGGTTTCTTGTTGGCAACGATTCCGGTGAATCCTTCCGGGTTGTTGGCCAGAAGGACGAGGCCGAGCTCGTTCAGGCGTTCCTGCAGGATCTGGTTGAACCGGGAATCCATGTTGCGCATGACGCTGTCCATCTCGTCAAAATTGTTGACGAGAAACGGCATCGACAGGAATTCCAGCCGGGGGTCCTTGTGAGAATAGATGAAGGCAGCGGTGAAATCGATGTTGCCGCGGATGGTGTCTTCCATCAGGGCTTCACCGGAACCGAGCTGGTTGGCCGGAAAAACCGACATTTTCAGGCCGACATCGGCTGCTTCGATGTCCGACTTGATCTGTTCCATCATTTTGGTACCCGGATGATCCACCGGGAACGTTCCTGCGAATTTCAGGCGTATGTCAGCGGCCGATGCCGCGCCGAGTGCAGACAGTGTCAGAGCGCCCGCCAATGTGGCGCCGGCAAACAATTTTCCGAATTTCAGTGACTTGAGCATGGTTTCCTCCCTTGCGCAGGCTCATCACGACCGATGTTTCGGGCCTGCGATGCAAAGATCCTCACGGCAGCCCGACCTGATGGGAGGGCGCGCGTGATTGGTCAGGAGCGTAACGTCAAAAATATTACAAATGCAACTCTTTTATTAATTTTTGTTACATTTGTTAAAATAACTGCAGGCACGTCCAATTGTCTCTGATGCGATCAGCGGCCGGATCCACCCACCAGAACTTGAGAATGCCTGCAATTTCTTGCGAAAATTCCGGAAGGACCCGGGTGCTGCCAGAGCAAAGACCCGTGCGACAGGCCGACGCCAAAGACGCCGGGATTGTCGCAAGTTGACTTGGGTAAACCCGATCAGGTCCGCCGCACTTTTGGCAGTTTGGCCTGCCAGTAGGCGCCGAAATCCTCTCGAATGGCCTCGTAGCCGGCAATTCGGGACTGCGCCCCTGTTCCACCTCTGCTGACCAGGTGGAACAAAAGGCTTTCCAGGACGACCATCGCACCGGCAAAGCAACTGAAATGGTGAAGGGAGTTCAGCGACACCTTGAGAAACAGGTCCGCGTCAATGTTGGGTGCAATCAATTCACTGTCTGAAATCAGGATGACCCGTGTGCCATTGCGCTTGGCCAGCCTCAAGGCACTGATTGTATCAGCGCTGTAAGGCGGAAAAGTTATCGCCATAAGAACGTCTTCCCTGCCGACCGACATCATCTCATCGACCGGACTGCCCATGTGCCGGGGGATCAGGTTGAGATTGGGAAGCGCCATGCGCCCCACATAGTGAAAGTAATAGGCGAGCGCATAGCTTGCCCGCGTTGCGGTGACGTAGGCGTTGCGGGCATTCATCAACATGTCCACCGCGGTCTCGGTCTTTTCGATCGTGAGCAGGCGGAGGGACTGTTTGACGATGTCGATTTCGTTGCGCACGGATCGTGCGTGAAATTCTCCGAAATCGCCAGCCTCCGACAGCCGATCGATCCAGCCGTCGCCTGAAGCTCTGTCGTATTGTTCCACCAGGGAGATGCGGAACGGTTCGCGTAGCTCCTCAAAACTGGCAAACCCCAGATGATTGGCAAGGCGTACAAGAGAGTTTGCGCTGATGCCGATCTTGTCAGCCGAGATGCGGATCGTGTCGAGACCGAAATCGTTCGCATTGTCGATAATGTATTTCGCTGCCAACCGGAGGCGCGGCGGCAGTCTGTCGACATCCTTGAGCAGGCGCTTGCAGATTTCAGCTTTCTCGTTGGCTGACATCTTTGGTTCTCCGTTCCAATTTCAAGAAAGAACAAATGTTCTTTAATTTCTATATTGAGAATATTTGTAACATAGGTGCAAGTCACGCCCGAAATGAACGGAGGGTGTCATGCCATACCAGACCATCATCTATCGAAAGACAGGCCCGCTGGCCGAAATTCGCTTCAATCGCCCCCATCGATTGAACGCGGTCGTGACTGAGTTCTACACGGAGATCCTCGAGGCATTGACCGATGCTGAAAAGGATATCGACGTGCGCTGTGTGGTCCTGACAGGAGAAGGACGCGCGTTTTGCGTCGGTGCGGACCTCAAGGAACATGGCGCGGGGGTTCGCACGGAGCTGGAGAAACTTGAATACTTGCAGCTCGGCAACGATGTCTGCGAGCGCATTTACAGACATCCCAAGATCATCATTGCCGGTGTGAACGGATATGCGCTCGGGGCAGGGGCCGAAATGTCCTGTTCGTCGGATTTCGTCCTGATGAAGGAAAGCGCACAAATCGGCTTTCCCGAGATCTCGATAGGGACTCATGTGGGTGGTGCCGTGACCGAAATCCTGCCGCGCCTGGTCGGGCTGTCAAAGGCCAGGGAGCTGATTCTGACCGGCCGCCGCGTCGCTGGCAAAGAGGCGGCCGAAATCGGCCTTGCCACCAGGGTGCTTCCCGACGATGGATTTGAGGCGGGAGTTGCATCATTTGCAGCTGAGATCGGCTCGAAAGCTCCAATTTCCATGCGTTTCGCCAAAGAGAATCTGAACGCCACGCAGCGGGACTATGGCTCGCGTCTGGTGACCGAACTGGACGCCTTGCGCACCTGCATGTTGACCGAGGACTGGCGGGAAGGTGTCGACGCCTTTGCCGAAAAGCGAGCGCCGGTCTTCAAGGGCAGATAACAGGGCAGGACGAATTCTCATGAGCAATGCACTCAACAGCATCTTCAAGGCGCGCTCCGTTGCGATTGTCGGTGCCTCGAAAGATCCTTCCAAGCGCGGAAATCAGGCAATCCGCAAGCTTCGCGCAGACGGTTATGAAGGCAGGATCTTTCCGATCAACCCGAAAGAAACCGAAATTCTCGGCATAGGGGCCTATCCCTCGATTCTGGCGGTCAGGGAGCGGATCGATGTCGTGCTGATCTGCACACCGGCCAGAACGTTGCCTTCCATTCTTGAGCAATGCGGACAGAAGAACGTCCCCGGAGCGGTCATTCTGGCGGCAGGTTTTTCGGAAATCGGTGCGGAAGGTGAAGCGATCGCGCAGGCGACCTTGGAGGCTGCGCGCAAGAACAATGTGCGTGTCATCGGCCCGAACACCAACGGCGTTTTCAACCTGCAAAACAAGATGAACATGGTTGGCGTTCAGGATGTTGAACCGGGCAATATCGGCATCTGCTCCCAGTCCGGCAACATGATGCTTGCCTTTGTTACCGAAGCAAAGCGGCGCGGCGGTGTCGGCTTTTCTTCTTATGTTGGTGTCGGCAATCAGCTGGACGTGACGCTGGCTGAATATCTGGAATATTTTGGTGAAGACAACGACACCAAGGCATCGGTTTTTTACGTGGAAGGCTTTCAGGACGGCCGGGCATTCCTGGACACATGCCGCCACGTGACACAGAAGAAGCCGGTGGTTGTCTACAAGTCCGGTCGGACCGAGGCAGGCCAGGTTGCAGCCAGTTCGCACACCGGCTCGCTCGCATCCAGTTTCGACCTGACCCGGCACCTTTTGCGCCAGGCCGGAGCCACCGTTGTTGAGCAGTCAGACAAGATCCTTTCGATCGCCGAAGGCCTTTCAAAGCTGACAGTGCCAAAAGGCGGCCGGGTTGCAATCCTTGCAGATGGCGGCGGCCACGCGACGATAACGGTCGATGCTCTGGTTGATGCAGGTGTTGAGCTGGCGGAACTGTCTACCGGGACGGTCGCAAAACTGAACAATGTTCTGCCGACGGCGGCATCCTGCGTGAACCCGGTGGATGTTGCCGGCGGCACGGACGATGATCCTTCGGTCAGCGCGCAATGCGCCGAGATCATTCTTGCGGATGACAATGTCGATATCCTGATGATCATCGGGATGTACGGAGGCTTCGCCGAGCGCTTCAATCCCGCGCTGCTGGACAATGAAATCGAAACCTCGCAACGCCTTGCCGAGTTGCCAGAAAAATACGGCAAGCCGCTGATTGTGCAGAGTGTCTATAACACGGTCCGGCCAAAACCCATCGAAGTGCTGAAGGAGGCAGGCGTGCCTGTTTTCGTCTGGCCGGAACCAGCCGTGCGCTGCATCTCGGAGCTAATCGACTACGCCCGTGCCCGTACACGCAATGCCCTGTCCCCTCTCATTGTACCCGATGGTCCGACAGAGCAAGGCAAGGCCATTCTTTCCGGGGTCATTGGCGAAGGTCGCGATGCGTTTTACGAGCATGAGGCCAAGGACCTGCTCGTTCAGTATGGCGTTTCGGTTCCGCCCCAGATGCTCGCCACATGTGAAGCGGATCTCAAGCAGGTGCCTGTCGATCTAGGAAATGGGCCCATGGCCATGAAAATCGTCAGCCAGGATATCCTGCACAAATCCGACGCCGGAGGCGTCAGGCTGAAGATCTCCGGTGAAGACGAATTGCGCAGTGCTTACAAGGATATTCTGGCGAATGCGCGCGGCCATGATCCGGAGGCGGACCTGCGCGGCGTTCTTGTTGCGCCGATGGCCGATTCAGGTGTCGAGGTCATCATCGGTGTCGTGCATGATGCCATGTTCGGACCCGTCATGATGTTCGGTCTGGGCGGCATATTCGTCGAAGTTCTGAAAGACGTGTCGTTCCGTGCCCTGCCTATGAGCCGGGCAGATGCCGAAAGCATGATCGATGACATTCAATCGAGCAAGATCCTTGAGGGGGTGCGGGGTGCGCTGCCAGTCGACAAGACCGCACTTGTCGACCTGATGATGAAGATTTCCCAACTGGCACTTGCCCATCCGGAGATCAGGGAAATCGACCTGAACCCGGTCATCCTGCGCCATGACGGTTATGCTGTGGTCGATGCCAGGATGATATTGAATTCAAAGGGACAATGAAATGACAGAAAAACTTCTCATGGATCAGAAGGGTCATATCGTGACCCTGACGCTGAACATGCCCGAGACGCGGAACGCGCTTACGGATGTTGACCTCTGCGATGCCATCGTCGACGCCATGCGGTCAATCACCCGGGACGCATCGGTTCGCTGCGCGATCATCACCGGCGCCGGCAAGGCCTTTTCCTCGGGTGGCAACCTCAAGCACATGAAGGAAAAGAGTTCGATTTTCGGCGGTGATGCGATCGATGCGAAAGACGGATATCGCGCAGGCATTCAGCGGGTTGCCAGAGCAGTCTGGGACTGCGAGGTGCCGCTGATCGCAGCCGTGAACGGCCCGGCCTATGGCGCCGGTTGCGACATGACCTGCCTGTGCGACATCCGCATCGCATCGACCCGCGCGACTTTCGCTGAAAATTTCGTCCGGGTCGGTTTGATTTCCGGCGACGGAGGCGCCTGGTTGCTGCCACGACAGGTTGGACTGTCGCGCGCCGCTGAAATGACCTTCACCGGCGAACCTGTGGATGCTGCGACGGCGCTCGCATGGGGACTGGCATCGAAAGTCGTTGAGCCGGAAGACTTGCTTTCAGAGGCTTCAAGCCTGGCGGACCGGATCGCGCAAAATCCACCAAGGCAGTTGCGAATGGCAAAACGGCTGCTGCGTGAAGGCCTGAATACCAGGTTCGATGGTCTCCTGGAATTGGCCGCAGCATACCAGGGCGCCTGTCACCAGACCGAGGATCACACGGAAGCGGTGGATGCGCTCCTTGAAAAGCGGTCTGCCGTCTTCACGGGTCGCTGAGCGCCGATCTGTGGGCTGAACGCCGCAATGCAGTGCCGGTTTTCAGTTCAGATAAAACATCCGGACGGTCTGCAAGCGTTCTTTCGTGGCCACCCGTTTGAAGGGTGGTTCGTCATAGGCATCCTTTGCACCCGACACGGTATAGCCTTCGCTCGGGATCTGGCCGTCCATGTCAAGGTCCCGGTTTTCGTTTTCATCGTGGAAGGCGACAACCGCATAGGGGCCGGATGTGAGCTTCGGAAAGAAGGCCTGAACCGATCCGGTCGAGGCGGGGACTTCCTTGTAGCCGACAGCGGTCTCATAATCATAGGCCCTGAACGCGTCACGATTGTCCATGACGAGAACGACCACCAGGCCTTTGCTGTTCCGCACGCCTTCGACCGTTACCTCCAGGCCCCGGCTGGCATTCTTTTTCTCTTGGGCCTCTACCGTGGGAACAAGGCTGGCGGCGAAGGCGCCACCCAAGAGGATTGCTGCGCTGATACAGATCGCTGACACTCGTTGTCTTATGCTTGGCATTGGTATTCTCGCATTATTTTGAAGGCGTTTCGGATTTGTCTTTAGGCTGCCAGCCCGGTGGGTTCAGCAGAACGCCGACCTTGTTGGCGAGGCCCGGCATTTGCCAGACGTCACGTCCGAGGCGGTAGAAGCCGTGCAGAAACGCGACGACCGGGTTCACCGAGTTGATCGGATGCACAAGGCCGTAGGTGACCCTTTCCTTCTCTTCTGCGAACGTGCCGAACATGCGATCCCAGACGATGAAGATGCCGGCATAGTTCTTGTCGAGATATTCGGCGTTTGAACCGTGATGCACCCGGTGATGGGAGGGCGTATTCATGACTGCTTCCACCGGTCGCGGCAGTTTGCGCACGGCCTCGGTGTGAAGGGCGGTCTGGTAGACCTGAACGATCACTTCGGCGAAGAGAACGACAATCGGATTGAAACCGAGCAGGACCAGGGGCAGGTGGAACAAGACCGGCCAAAAGGAATCCATCGGACCGAAACGATAGGCGACGGAGATATTGAAGAAGGGTGAGGAGTGATGAACCGAATGGGTCGCCCAGCCAACGTTCACCCGGTGAAGAAACCGGTGTTCCCAATAATAGACGAGATCGGCAAGAACGATGCAGATCAGCACCGTGAGCCAGTTGGCCTCGATATCAAATATCGCGAACTGCCAGACGTAATAGAACGCGGCGACGTAGAAGGCTCCGAGCACCAGAACCGTAATTCCGATGAAAAGTGCGAGGGTTACATAATTCGTCAACGTGTCGCCGATCAGCGTCCAGCTCAGTTCCCTGAAGATCCGGTAGCGGATCAGTTCAAAGACCAGGAAGCCGAGGGCGAGTACAAAGAACCAGTCGTCGATGAAGACTTCCAGCTGTTCCAGCCAGGCAGTGCTGAGTGGGGATAGAAGGATTTCCAAGGGAATGCTCCAAAATTATCAACCTTGACAATTAAATGCGATCACCTAAATTGATTGTCAAGATTGAAAATCTAATGGAGGTGCATTTTGGGGCGACCTGAAATCAAGGATGATCGCAGGGAACAGATCCTCGACGCATTCGAAATGTGTGTTGCGCGATATGGACTGGAAGGCGCAACACTCGGCAAGACGGCAGAGATTGCCGGCCTGGCCAGACCGCTCATCCGACACAATGTCGGAAACAAGGAAGATTTGCAGGAAGCCCTTGTCGAGAGGTTTTTGACGCGAAGCAGAGAGGCAATGGAGGATTTGTTGGGATCGCTTCCGGAGGGAAACAGGCTTGAAGCACTCCTGGAGATACTGTTCGATCCACGCAGTGCCAATCCTCAGCTTGTTCTGGTCTTCAACGCCCTGAGTGCGGCCGCACCCGATGATGCGGTGCTTGCAGCGCAGCTGCAGCAATGGCTCACAGATTTCGTCAAACGTCTGGAAGCGGAGATCGCGCGCGGCTGTCCCAACGCTCCGGCTGGGCTTGTGGAAGCTGCTGCTGCCGGGGTTTCCGGCATCTACTTCAACGTTGAGGCGCTTTATCCGATCGGCATTTCTGACCGGTTTGTGGCGTCATCCAGAAAGGCGGCAAACTTGCTGATCGCAGCGCTGGAGACAGGCAATGACTGATACTTGCCGACTGAAACCGGAGGCTTACTTCAGCGAAGCTCGGCACAGGCTGGAACAGCAATCCCTGTTTCGCGATTCCTGGGGTTTTGCAGGTACCGTCGGGGACCTTACCGAGCCCGGAGACTACATTCTTGCGGAGATCGGCGCGGCAACGATCGTCGTTGTTCGCGACAAGTCCGGCACCTTGAACGCGTTCCAGAATTTCTGCCGTCATCGCGGGGCAACCCTGCTGGATGCTGCGAACGGGAACACAGGCAGTGCGATCGTCTGTCCTTATCATCGCTGGACCTATGGTCTCGACGGTGGATTGAGGGGAGTTCCGGACAGGCAAAGCTGCTTTGCCGATCTCGATCGGGCGAAACTCGGACTGAAACCGGCTGCGCTCGGAATTTTTCGGGAGTTCATCTTTGTCAATCCCAACGCCGGGGCACGCTTCGAGGACTGGATTGCGCCAGTTGCGGAACTGGCCTGGCCGCACGATCTCTGCGCCGGTGATGTAAAGGAAGCGGTTCCGCTGGTTTACCATCTCAAATGCAACTGGAAGGTATTTGCCGAGAACGCTATCGATGGCTATCACCTTGCCTATCTCCACGAACATACGCTGGGTGGACCTACGCCGGACAAGAATATCTGGGAACGGGCCGGCGAACACATGATCTGGTACGCGACCGAGAACGGTGTCCGGCATCGCCTGCCCCAGAAAATCCGCGACGAGGCCGGTTCCAGCGGTATTCTCAAGAGCGCGTCGGAAGCCGGATATGGCGGGGTCTATTTCCTGTTTCCCACGACGCTGATCGTGCCGACGCCTTATGGGTTGTCGCTGACTGCGCTCAAGCCGGTTGCGCCGGACAGAACCCGGCTCGACGTGCGTCAGTGGGTCGGGCCGTGGCAGGTGAAAGACGAGCGCTCACAGATCCCGGGCTTTGACAAGAAAACCGGAATTATTTCCTCTGAGAACTGGACCATGCCGCCGCTGGAGACAGGCGATTTTCAGACCGAGGACATCTGGATCTGCGAGAAGGTTCAGCGTGGCCTGCAAATGCCCGGTTTCGAGTTCGGTCCCCTGTCTGAAGGCCCCGGCGCTGAAGATCCGATCCGCTGGTTCCATGAAATTCTCAGGCAGAAAATGCGCTTGAGCCCCACAGGGGAACACTGACATGGCCTGGACCACGACCCTCGGCATCCTGTTGCTGTTATGGGTTGCCTACGATCTGGTGACCGGGCGGGTCTGGTTGCACCGGGCGTATGATCGGGCAACCGAACCGGCAGGCTACTGGGCGACCATGTGTCTCTGGCTGCTCGTAGCGCTTTCCTGCATTTTCTGGACCGCTTCGGTCCAGGCATACCTTTCGCCGCCGGTTTGACCGGCGGTCCGCAAAACGGAGACCTAGTTCCGAGCCTTCTCGCGAAATGAAAGGTTGCTGTTCTCGCCCAGTCCGTAACGGACGCAGCAAAAGATGGCTCCCAGGCTGAGAACCAGCCAGAGCGCGCCCCAGAACATGGTCGGGCCGCCGAATTCCTCGGCCAGCATGTAGGCATCGGAACGGACGCCGGAGCGGCGGATCGTGTCGTCGAAAATGTCGTAGGGCACATAGATGATGCTGGAAAGCCCGATGACCCGAAGGATCATGTCATTGACAGGGCGGCTGAGATAGCGGGCAATTGCCAGCATGCCAAGGCCCGTTGCTGCGCAGAAGAACAGAGCGAACCAGTCCCGCACGTAGAGGAGTGCGACCAGCAGCGTCAGGCACCCGAACAGCGCCAGAACAGCCCGGTCAGCATTGGTTCGAAGCGCGATCATCAGCAGCGTGATACCGATCAGCAGCGACCCGAGATAGCCGGCTGACAGCGTAATGAAGCGGTTGCCGCCTCTGGAGATAACATGCCCTCCCTGCTGCGGCGATATGGACAGATCCACCACCGACCCGCCGGTCAGCACGGTCGCGACGGCATGGGCGAGTTCATGCAGAAAGACCACCAGGATCTTGAGCGGAATGACGACCGGTGTGTTCCACAAAAGGAACAACACGCAAGTTATCGCTATGAGCTGCCAGTGACCTTTGACGAGTTGCATCAGGGTGAAAGGGCATGGAGGGGAGGTGAAGTCAAGATTTTGTCCCGATCGACGGTCTGGTTGGGGTCTTTGTTGCCAAGGCAGGTGCGCGCATTGCGCTCCGTGCCAGACTTACCTGTCGCACGAAAGGGCTTCCGCAAACCGGACACTCTGCGCGCTGCTGCTGCCGCATCGCCCAAGTCATTGACAAGGACAGGCAGCACACGGGCACCTGCAGGCCGGACGCGATAAGACCGATACGGAAACATGTTTGGGCAGCAGGCTCGACCATGTTGCGTTTGGCGGTACAATTTCCGTGAGGATGGCGTTGACCGGGCGGTTTGGGTTCAGACAGTGCACTCCAAGTAATTTTCAGGCTTCCCGGGCCCCTGGTGTTTGTTCACACCGGAACGTTCAAGCCGACCTTGGTCCGGTCCATGACCACTGATGTTCGAAATCGCTTCACATTCGTATCGTCAAAAAACAAACGCTGAATGAGCTTCTGATATTCATTCATGTCCTTTGCCAGGGCAATGAGCGCAAAATCCGCATCCCCGGTTATATAGTAGCACTGCTGGACCTGTTGTTCCGAAGTGACCTTTCTGCGAAACGTATCCAGGATATCGATCCGTTCCCGCTCCAACTCGACGAGAATGAGAAACGTCATTCCCTGACCAACGGTCTCCGGGTCGACCACCGCGATTTCGCGCTGGATGATGTTTGCTTGCCGAAAATGACGAAGTCTGCGCTGCACCGTCGCGATCGATGCCCCGGCTTCTTCCGCAATTGATTCCATCCGGGAATTAGAATCCCTTTGCATGATGCTGAGAATAGTTCGGTCTACGCTTGATAGTTCGCTGTGATCGTCTGACATCCGATTTTCCAATTTATTGACTGAATCAAGTCACGATAATTCGAAAATAGATAATGTGAAGAGCAAACTATTCAATAATATGAGAATGAGACCGCAATGAATGCGGCAATGTCGTTGGTCGGATCATTTGACTTTCGAAAATAACAGAGAGGATTAGCTATGATTTCTTCTTTCAAGACTACGGTTGCATCCGCCATTGGGGGCTTGATTTTGCTTTCATCCGCGCATTCTAGTCTCGCGGATGAGTTGACTGATCGTATCAATGCTGGCGATCCAATTCGTCTCGGCTTTGCGACCGCAATTCCCTGGGCCTATCCTGGAGACAACGGAGAACCTTTGGGTTTTGTCAATGCACTGACCCTCGTGGTGCTGGAGGAAATGGGAATTACCAACTACGAGACATCCGTCAATGAGTGGTCCGGTCTGATCCCCGGTCTTCAAGCCGATCGCTACGATATCATTACCGGTGGCATGTATATTCTCAAAAGCCGCTGCGAAAACATCAACTTCACCGACCCGATCGGGCTGTTCGGAGATGCCATGCTCGTTCCGGCCGGCAATCCGCAAGGCATTCACAATTACCAGGACGTGATCAAGACCGGTGCGACGCTGGTGACTGGTGCCGGCTTCAATACCGTTGAAGCTGCCAAGAAGGAAGGTGTGCCTGAGAGCCAAATGATGCTGGTTGCAGGGGAAGTTGAAATCCTTGCGGCGATGAATGCGGGTCGCGCCGATGTCGCGGTGCAAACATTCTTCGGTGCGAAGGAACATGTCGAAAAATCGGACGGTAAATATGATGTAACCGATCCGGCCGACATGCCGGAATGGACCCAGAACTGGGTTGGCATAGGCATGCGCAAGTCTGATCCTGATTTCCTGGCCGCTTTCAACGAAGCCATGGCCAAGGTGATCGGTGGTGAAAAATGGATGGCTGCAACAGCCCCATATGGCTACACCGAATTTCAACTTCCGGGCGAAGATGCCTCGACGGAATATGCTTGCGCCAATCGCTAACCGCATACAGATGACGTCAGGCGGCAAAGCCGTCTGACGTATTTTGCCGGAGTTCCAGATGGGCTATTGGGAATTTCTAGTCGAGTACCTGCCGAAACTCGCAAATGGTGCGGTCATGACCGTGATGGTCATGGTGTGCGCCACTCTCCTGGCGGTTGCCGTCTCCATGGTATTCGGCCTGATGCGGCTGTCTTCACATTTTGCGATACAGGGTGCAGCCACCGTTTACATCGAGTTTTTTCGCGGGACGTCGCTCCTGGTTCAACTCTACTGGATCTATTACGTCCTGCCGTTGATGGGACTCACCTTGTCGCCATTCGTATCCGGCGTTCTGGCGCTGGGACTCAATTTTGGAGCCTATGGGGCGGAGATCGTCCGGGGCGGCATTCAAGCCGTGCCGCGCGGCCAATATGAAGCAGCACTGGCACTGAACATGTCGCCGTTCAGTCGGATGCGGCGCATTATCATACCGCAGATTTACACAATCATACTCCCGCCGGCGGCCAATCTGACTGTCGAGCTGTTGAAGGCAACCGCGCTTGTTGCGCTGATCACGGTCGTTGATCTGATGTTTGTTGCCAAACAGATAAACGCAACCACCTGGTTGTCGGCCCAGGTCTTTGGGACTGCCTTGATCATCTACTATGCCATGGCGCGCTTTGCGCTGATCCCGTTTCTGAGGTGGCTTGAACTTATCGCCGCCCGCAAGATCGGCAAAGCGTGAGGAAACACTGATGGAATGGCGCTGGGAATTTGCCTGGGAAATTCTGCCGAGGATGCTTTGGGCGACAGGTAACACCCTGCTTGCTGCAGGTGTCGGCTACACGATTGCCGTGGTTCTAGGACTGTTGTTGATGTTGGGGCAAAGAACGCCCTATCGGCTGATAAACATGCCTGTTCGCGAACTGGTCGAATTTGTCCGTTCGACACCATTGCTGGTTCAATTGTTCTTCGTGTTTTTCGTTGCTCCGCAGTTTGGAATCAAACTGTCCGCGTGGACCGCTGGCATGCTGACCATCGGGTTGCACTTCGGGACCTATCTTTCGGAAGTCTATCGCGGCGCACTGGAGGGCGTTCCAAAATCCCAGTGGGAAGCATGTCGTGCGCTGAATTTCACAACCGGATACACATATCGCCGGGTGATCCTGCCGCAAGCGTTTCCGATCGCACTTCCCGGCATGGGCAACTACCTCGTGGGCATATTCAAGGATACGCCGTTGCTGGCGACCATAGGTGTTGCTGAACTCATGCACACCGCCAATGCACTGGGGGCCGAGACCTATCGATATCTGGAACCCTACACGATGGTCGGATTCATCTTCCTGATCATATCTCTTCCCACAGCGCTGGGGCTGCGCCGACTTGAAGCTGCTGTCGCCCGTGCGCAAGGCAATACAAGACATTAAGGCAGAACAATCAATGGATACTACCCATCCGCAAGTGCTTCCGGAAGGCAGCCCACTGGTTCGGTTCTCGGGTGTCACCAAATGCTATGGACCCCTTACGGTCCTGGACAAGCTGGACCTGGATATCGCGCAAAATGAAATGGTGTCGATCATCGGACCTTCCGGGTCGGGAAAAACCACGGTGCTGCGCGTCTTGATGACGCTTGAGAAGATCAATGATGGTGTCATCTATGTCGACGGAGAACCGTTGACCCACATGCCGAAAGCCGGTGGTCTGACCTTCGCCACCGAGAAGTATCTTCATGAACGACGTTCGAAAATCGGGATGGTCTTCCAGCAATTCAACTTGTTTCCTCACATGACAGCGCTGCAAAACTGTGTGGAAGCTCCCATGCAGGTTCTTGGCCTAAGCCGTGAGGACGCCGAGGAGCGGGCACTCAATCTGCTGGAATTGGTCGGCATGGGAGACAAGAAAGACCAACACCCCACACGCCTTTCCGGTGGTCAGCAGCAACGGGTTGCCATCGCCCGTGCACTGGCAATGCGTCCGAAGGTGATGCTGCTGGACGAAGTCACGTCGGCGCTTGATCCCGAAGTGATTGGTGAAGTGCTCAACGTTATTCGTTCGCTCAACAGTGAACACAACCTGACGATGATCATGGTGACCCATCAGATGGGCTTTGCGCGCGAGATATCAGACCGGGTCTGCTTTTTCTACGAAGGAAAAATCGCGGAGCAGGGATCACCGGAACAGCTGTTCGGAGATCCGCAAAACGAAAGAACAAAGCAATTCCTGCACGCCGTGCTGGATGCCAACTGAGTTTCCGGCGCCTGTGCGGGAACCTGTGGCAAGCCGGCAAACCGGGATTGGTCGCTAAAGATCAAAGAGGAGGCGTCCGCCCTCACCAGAAACCATTTCCAGGTCCCCGGATCACATTGACAGGATCGATCGGGCGGGACCCAGCAGAACAAACCTGATTTTCACCCGGTGTCTCCGGGTATCTGAACCTAATGAAAGGCCGGTACGATGTTGCCAGGACTAGAGGATACCATTGTCGATCGTGACGCTTATCAGCGCAATGTGGATCACCTGCGCGGGCGCGAAATCGTATTGCCGAAGATAGCCGAACTAGCTGATCCGACACAACATATCGCCCCGCGAATGCAGGCTGTGTCAAAAGCGGACCCTGATGCAGCAGATACGCTGAACCTTTTTCGTGTCCACTGGCACAATGCGCGTGATCGCCGGGCGCTTGCCAAGGTGCCTGAGCATATTGTTCTGGATGAACGTGTTACCGGAGTGAAAGCCAAGATCGTTGTTGCTCTCGGCAATTGCTTTCCGATGATCGATTGCCACAAGGTCCTGGCAGCTTATGGCTGCCTGATCCCGCGTCTTATGTCGGGCGTATTTGATGCAACACGCCACAGGGCCGTGTGGCCGTCTACGGGCAACTATTGCCGCGGCGGCGTTGCCATTTCGAAGCTGCTCGGCTGCAGATCTGTCGCCGTATTGCCGGAAGGGATGAGCCAGGAACGGTTTGACTGGTTGAATGCCTGGCTGGCGGATCCCAATGACATCTACCGAACCCCGGGAACAGAAAGCAACGTCAAGGAGATCTATGACGCCTGCCACGAACTCGCGAAGAGTCCCGATAACCTGATCCTGAATCAATTTGCCGAATACGGAAACTACATCATCCATCGTTCGGTTACCGGACCGGCAATGGAACGTGTTTTCAATCATGTAAATGTTTCAGGCAACCTGACGGCGCGCGCGTTTGTTTCTGCAACAGGATCTGCTGGAACCATCGCTGCAGGAGACCACCTGAAGTCCGCTTTGGGCAGTCAGATCGGTGCTATCGAAGCTCTTGAATGCCCGACACTTCTGTACAACGGTTATGGCGAACACAATATTCAGGGCATTGGGGACAAGCATGTTCCGTTGATCCACAATGTCATGAATGCAGATTTTGTCATCGGTGTTCCGGACAGTGCAAGCGATGGTCTGAACCTTGTGGCCAATACCACCGCCGGGCGGGACTATCTCTCCAGATACCGCGGCCTGGGACAGCAAGAGACCTCGGATCTCGGAAACTTCGGTTTGTCGGCGCTCGCGAATATCATAGGTGCGATAAAATACGCCAAATACATGAATTTGGGAGACAGTGATGTTGTCCTGACCGTAGCGACGGACGGTGCGGACATGTATCAGACCGAGTTGCAAATAGCCCGGAGGAAACATTTCGCAGACGGGTTTGACGCGGTGAGAGCTGCTGAAACATTCGGCCGTTCCGTTCTGGGTGCATCCACGGATCACATGATCGAATTGACACGCGTTGACCGCGAAAGGATCTTCAATCTTGGCTACTACACCTGGGTTGAACAGCAGGGTACGACGCTGGATGATTTCGACCAGCGGCGGGATCAGGCGTTCTGGGACGGCTTGCTCGATCTGGTTCCGGTCTGGGATGAAATGATCGATAACTTCAACAGGGCCTAGTCGATGAGTGATCACACGCGCTTGCCTTTGACCGCAGCGCATTGGGGCGTCTATCGCGCCGATGTCACAGACGGGAAGCTTGAGGCGCTGCATCCGTTCGAACACGACCCGGATCCGTCACCGATCGGGCAAGGGTACCTTGATGCAATCGATGATCCGGTGCGTATCAAGACACCCGCGGTGCGCAAGGCCTGGCTGGACAATCGCAGCGACGGCGTGGCGGCGCGGACCGGCCGGGACGCCTTTGTCGAGGTCAGCTGGGAGACAGCGGAAAAGCTGGTCGCCGAAGAGTTGAACCGGGTGCGCGAAGAACACGGAAATCAGGCGATTTACGGTGGATCATACGGGTGGTCATCAGCAGGACGTTTCCATCATGCGCAGAGCCAGCTGCACCGGTTCTTGAACTGCATTGGCGGATACACCCGATCGGTGAACTCATACTCCCTGGCCGCCGGCGAAGTTATCCTGTCCCATGTTCTGGGGGACGCGACCGCTTTCATCCATTCACCGCAGCCATGGCAATCGGTTTCCAAGCATACCGGATTGATTGTCGCGTTCGGCGGCATGCCGTTGAGAAACAGTCAGGTCAGCTCAGGCGGTACTGGATACCATCGAACCCGTGAAGGGTTGAGGCAGGCGAAAGAAGCGGGCGTCTCCTTTGTTAATGTTTCGCCGATCCGAAGCGACGTTTCCAGTGAATTGGGCGCTACCTGGCTTGCCGCGCGTCCAGGAAGCGATGTTGCCATCATGCTGGGTCTGGCGCACGAGATCATGAGCAACAACTGGCACGACAACGCTTTTCTCGAGCGTTACACGTCAGGCTTTCAGGAGTTCGCCGAATATCTGGCCGGAGCAAAAGACGGCGTTGCGAAAACGGCAGCCTGGGCGGCGGAGATCGCGCAAATACCCGAGAGTGAAATACGTCTGCTGGCAAAACGCATGTCGGCCACCAGGACGATAATCTCGATCAGCTGGTCGTTGACGCGGCAGGAACATGGCGAGCAGCCGTTCTGGATGGCCACCGTGCTTGCCGCCATGCTGGGGCAGATCGGATTGCCTGGCGGCGGGGTCGCATATGGCTATGGTGCTGCCAACTCCGTGGGCAATGAGCGATTTCCTGTCCGTTACGCAGCCTTGCCTCAGCTGAAGAACCCGGTTGACGATTTCATTCCGGTTGCCCGCATCAGCGACATGTTGCTCAACCCCGGCTCAGAGTATCGTTTCAATGGCGAACGGCGCAGCTATCCTGATATCCGGCTGGTTTACTGGGCAGGGGGCAATCCGTTTCATCATCACCAGGACCTGACGCGGCTGTCGGCCGCCTGGCAGAAGCCGGAAACGGTCGTGGTGCATGACTATTGCTGGAATGCACTCGCAAAGCGCGCTGACATCGTATTGCCATGCACCACGCCGCTGGAGCGTGACGACATCATGATCACGCCAAGGGACCGCTTTGTCATTGCCATGAAAGCGGTTGTCTCTCCGGTCGGAGAGGCCCGCGATGACCATGATATCCTTCGCGGTCTCAGTCGGGAGCTTGGTGTCGAAGAGACCTTTACCGACGGCAAGTCGGCCTCTGAATGGATAAAATGGCTCTATTCGGAAAGTCGCATCCACGCACTCAGCAGCGGTGTTGAACTACCCGATTTTGACAGTTTTCTCGCCAAAGGATGGCACGAAACCGAGCGGCCAAAAGTGCCGGAGGACGCGTTCGCAGCCTTCCGCAGGGATCCGGCGGGGTCACCCTTGAAAACACCGAGTGGCAAGATCGAGATCACATCTACCTCCATCGCAGCCTTTGAAGATAATCCGGTGTTGCCACACCCGGCCTGGTATGAGCCCGAGGAATGGCTCGGCCGCGCTGAAAAGCGCTTTCCATATCACCTGATTTCCAGTCAGCCGGCAGACAAACTGCATTCACAACTGGACCAGGGCCGAACCAGCCGTTCAGCGAAGCTGAAGGGGCGGACACCGCTTCAGATCCATCCCGCAGATGCTGAAAGATCGGGCATTGCCGATGGGGATTGTGTCCGCGTTCACAATCGTCGTGGCGCTTGTCTTGCAACCGCAAAGCTGGACGCAGATATCATGCCCGGTGTTGTTCAAATGAGCACGGGGGCCTGGTTGGATGCCGTGCCGCAGAAAAACGGAACAATTCTTTGCCGGCATGGAAACCCCAATACGGTTACCAGGGATGCAGGTACGTCCGAGTTGGCACAGGGACCGGTTGCGCATTCCTGCCTCGTGGCTGTCGAAACCTATCGACAGGATGAGAGTATCGAAGCCTTTGAACCGCCGGTAATAGAGCGGCAAGGAACCAGGACTGTATCGCAGAAGGTCTGATTTTCCGGTGCGAGTGACGACATGACGCGTCAGCTGATGTTTCTGACTTTCCTCCCTCTTTGACCTGATGCCGCCGGGCATACCAGGCGCTCAAAGCCAATCTGGCGGATGTTGCTATGGAACACCTGCAAACGGTGCGTTTTGGTTTGCGCGATCATGTCGATGCGCGGTGAACCACCTCGACATTCGGCCCGACATACACCCCTTGATCCCGCTCAAGGTCAACGTCGATGGGTTTCAGGGCGAAAGGGGCGATGTACCGGCCGGATCCAGGGAAACCCAGTCCCGTGCGGTCCTCCCAATCACTGATTGTTTCCGGAATGATCATCGACTGGCGGCAAACCCCGATCTTGTCGCGGCCCAGTCTCATGTGAAGGAACATCCGCAGGCTGATCGTGTTGGTCCGTGCTCAAATGCATGGATCGAGCGATTTCCAGGCCGGAAAGTGCACACTTGCGAAAACGTAATCTTTCGGACACCCGTTGTTCACCTTGCACTCCCAGATACCTGGTCTCGGGAAGTGCCAGGTCTTGAATTTGGCCAGGGCGGCAATGCGACATACCACGTTCGTTCCGTCGGCAAAGTCAAAATCATCAATTCGCATGCAGTACGGCTGACACGCCGTGTTGCGTTTCTTCCTGAGGTTCCTGAATCCGGATTGAAGGCAGACCGCAATCAGCCAGAGGTCCCGAGAGACAGTCGCGCCGCTCTTCCTCAGCCGGGGCGTGTGGTCGCGTTTCCATCAACGAACCAAACCAGACAGGATGATTGCGATGAAGTCCTTCCTACCAGGCAGCCTGGTAACCCAGATCGCCGTCGGGCTTGTGGCCGGCGTTCTTCTTGCCACCGTTTGGCCCGAAGCGGGCCAGGCAATGGGTTTGCTCGGCGAATTCTTTGTAGATGCCTTGAAAGCCGTTGCCCCCGTTCTCGTGCTGATCCTCGTGAGCGCTGCCATCATCAACCACAAAAAGGGCAGCCAGGCGCATATGGGCCCGGTTGTTTCTCTTTACGTCATCGCCACTTTCTCGGCAGCACTTCTTGCAGTGGCGGCAAGCTTCCTGTTTCCCGTTACGCTTCAATTGACCGGAACTCCCGAGATCATGGCCGCGCCTGGTGGTCTGGGCGAGGTCATGAAGAACATTTTGCTGAAGATGGTCGATAATCCGGTGAATGCCATTGCCCAGGCGAACTACATCGGCATTCTGGCCTGGGCAATCGGCTTTGGCCTTGTTCTGCGCCATGCCAATGATACGACCAAAGTCCTCATGTCGGATCTCGACAAGGGGGTCACAAGGATCGTCGCGGCTATCATCCGGCTGGCACCTGTCGGCATCTTCGGAATTGTGGCGTCCAGCATCGCCGAAACCGGAATTGGAACGCTTGTCGGCTACGCGAACCTGCTGGCGCTGTTGATCGGCTGCATGGTTGTCATGGCTCTCGTGGTCAATCCGCTGATCGTCTTCCTGCGCATAAGACAGAACCCCTATCCCCTGGTCTTCACCTGCCTGAGGGAATCGGGGATCACCGCGTTCTTCATGCGGAGCTCCGCCGCCAACATCCCCGTAAATATGGAACTCTGCCGGCGCATGAAACTCGACGAGGAAACCTATTCGGTGACGATCCCGATCGGGGCGACGGTCAACATGGCCGGCGCGGCCATAACAATTACCGTCATGACACTTGCGGCGGTAAATACCATGGGCCTAGAAGTCGATTTCCTGTCGGCTGTTTTGCTCAGTTTCATTGCCGCGATAGCAGCGACCGGAGCTTCGGGCGTTGCAGGGGGTTCACTGTTGCTGATACCGATGGCTGCCAGCCTGTTCGGTATCGACAACGCGACTGCAATGCAGGTGGTAAGCATCGGTTTCATTGTCGGTGTCTTGCAGGATTCAGCGGAAACCGGATTGAACTCGTCGTCCGATGTTCTGTTCACCGCCGCCGGTTCCTATAAGCAAGGGGATCCCTACCCGCGCAAACTGCCGCTTGAACCGGAAGGTCCACGGTCCGATGATCTGGTGCTGGCGAGAGCCGGTTCGCAGGCATAGGCGCAATCTGGGCTGACGATCGTGCAGGAACGCCGCCGTCCTTCAGACCGGCGGCGTTCTCGCGCTGCGAAGAAGGCGGTGACAACAGGCATGCCACCGGGACATTCAAGGGGCTGACAACCAGACCTAGATATAGTCGAAGGCCCATTCGTTATAGCCTTGGACACCGCGGTACCAGAGCACGCTGTCGGTCTCCTTTTCCCCGTGATTCCAAAGGTGTTTCTGTCCCGTGTTCATGGCATCACGGACCAGGGCACGGCGTTTTTGACTGAGCAGGATGGCATCGACAAGCTCGGTCTCGTTCCATTTGATTCTGACTTCCTCACAGAACGCCTCGACAAGCGGTTGATGGAATTCCGAAGTGGCCAGGTTTGTGAGTTCGTCCGGATCTGCTGCCAGATCGAACAGCATTATCCCATCGTGAGATGAGGAGATGAATTTGTGGTTCTGTCTTCGGATCATGAAGATCGGCGCAGGCGTCGCTTCGGCCAGGTACTCGGCATAGACTGGCCTTTGAGGTGGCGGATTGCCCTTGTCAAGCAAGTCCATGAGATCGATCCCTTCCAGGGGTTCTACTGGTGCGGGAGAACCTGCAAGACTGCCGAATGTCGGCAATAGGTCAACAAGCGACGTCAGTTCGCTCACCCGTTGTGCCGCAATCCAGGGAGCCTTGACGATCAGCGGAACGCGAAGGGCTTTTTCAAAGAAGTGCTTCTTGAACCACATGCCGCGTTCGCCCAGCATTTCACCATGATCGGATGTGAAGACAACAACGGTGTTTTCCGCCGCACCGGTGGCTGAAAGCGCATCCAGAACACGGGAAATCAGGCTGTCGAGGTAGCTTATGGAGCCATAGTAGGCACGTATGGCGCGGCTCACGTCCTCGTCCTTGAAGCGGATGCCGAGCATGCCGAAATCCTTCAAGAGGCGAACCGAATGGGGATCGTGCGCCTGCTCGGAAAGGGCCGAGACCTTTGGCATCGGAATTTCCTTTCCCTCGTAGAGATCCCAGAATTCCTTGCGGCAAAGATAGGGTTCGTGCGGGTGCGTGTAGGAGACCTGCAGGAAAAATGGCCGTTCATCGGAAGAGCGGGCCATGTCGTAAATGTGCTGCACGGCCCTGAACGTAACTTCCTCGTCGTAGTCGATTTGCACAGAGCGTTCGCAAATGCCGGCGATCCGTACGGCACGGTCGTCATTCGTGTCTCTCTTTCCCTCGTTCGCCCAGTTGGGAACCCAGGCAAAATCGGCGGGATAGAGATCGGCGGTCAGACGTTTTTCAAAACCATGAAACTGGTCGGGTCCGATGAAATGCATTTTCCCAGAAAGCGCGGTCTGATAGCCGGCCACCCTGAGATAGTGCGCATATGTCGGTATTTCGGCTGAAAACTCGGCCGCATTGTCATAGGCGCCGACAGCGGAGCAAAGCTGGCCGGTAGCCATCGAAAACCGCGACGGTGCACAAAGCGGGAAGTTGCAATAGGCGTTTTCGAAGACAACTCCGTTTTCCGCCAACCTGTCGAGAGCAGGTGAATGGCAGATCCGGTCACCATAGGCACGCAGCGCGGACGCGGTCAGTTGGTCGACCTGAAGGAACAATATGTTGGGAGACATTTTCATTTGCGGACCAGTGTTCTGACAGCCCCGATCGGGCCGGTTTCGTACCATTTCTGATGATTACGGTCGCGGGACGATTGACCGAAGCTCTGGGACACCCGGTCAATGACAATGGCCAGGAAGACAATGCCGAGACCACCGACTGTCGCGAGTCCCATGTCCAGGCGGCCAATGCCGCGCAATACCATCTGCCCGAGGCCCGTTACGGAAATCATCGAGGAAACGACCACCATGGAAAGTGCCATCATGATGGTCTGGTTGACGCCTGCCATGATCGTCGGCAGGGCGAGCGGGAGTTCCACCTTGTAAAGGGTCTGCCGGTTGGATGCACCGAAAGCCCTGGCGGCTTCCACCATATCGGGGCGTACCTGGCGAATTCCCAGATTTGTGAGACGCACGACCGGGGGCAGCGCATAGATGAACGTCACGATGACCCCGGACACATTGCCGATGGAAAACAGCATCACGATCGGCACGAGATAGACAAAGGATGGGATCGTCTGCATCAGGTCGAGAGCCGGCTGAAGCACCATCCAGAACCTGTCGCGCTTGGCCGCAAGAACGCCGAGCGGGATGCCGATCAGCGAGCAGAAGACAACACAGGTCAACACGATCGACAGGGTCGTCATGCTTTCTTCCCAGGCACCCATCAGGCCGATCGCGGTCATGCAGACAGCTGCGATGATACCAAGCCTGCGCCCGCCGGCCTGCCAGGCAATCAGCACAATCAACGCCAGGATCAGAAGATCCGGTGCCTCGGTCAGTCCGTCTTCAAGGGCGGTCAGAACGATATCGAACGGTACCTTGATAGCCTGGAAGATGAAGCGGAAATTGACAACGACCCATTGCAGGGCGCTTTCAACCCAGACGCCGATCGGAATCCATTCCTTGTCGAATATGTTCCAGAGATCCACAGCCACCTCCCTAGCGTCCGTCTGATGCACATTGGGTCGCCAGACCCGATTTTCGTTTCTTTTGACGAGATGCGATTGGCGCCGCATTCCGGCTGACTTCGGGCAGAGCGCCCCGACGTCCGGAGGGCAAGGTCAACTCAACGAAAACGCTGCTGAATTCACCCGATGCCCTACATCGCATCGGGCTCCGCGCCTCGGATCCAGGACGATTTGGTTCCACCGAGTGACTCCTTGTTCTTCGAAGAGGCCCTAACCGCGCAAAGCCTTGAGCGCTGCCTTGATTGTGATCAGTCCTACGGGTGTGTTCTCCCGGTCTCTCACGGTCAAGGGAGACTGGTCATCCATGAAACTGTCGATGATCTGTCCCAGTTCCGCATCGATCCGTATCTGCCTGGAAGTTGGGTCACGGCCGTCAAGCGGTTCCATTATCGTTTCGACGCTAATGAGGCCGATGCGGCTTATGCCTTCGACGAAATCCGCAACATAGTCGTTGACCGGATTGGTCACGATCTCTTCCGGCGTTCCGACCTGGACGATTTCGCCGTCGTTCATGATGGCGATATGGTCGCCCATCCGGATCGCTTCATCCAGGTCATGGGTAATGAAAAGGGTGGTCTTGTGCATGTGTTCGGACAGGCTGAGAAACTGGTCCTGCAGTTGCCTGCGGATCAGCGGATCAAGCGCTGAGAACGGCTCGTCCATCAAAAGAATTTCCGGGTCGGCGGCAAGTGCACGAGCCAGGCCGACACGTTGTTGCATGCCCCCGGAAAGCTGATCGGGATAGTGATCGATCCAACCGGCGAGTTCCATCGATTCCAGCGCTGCTTCTGCCGATTTGCGCCGCTCGGCCAGCGGCACACCGCGTACCTCGAGACCAAACCCGACATTTTCTCCAAGGGTTCGGTGCGGCCACAAGGCCATGTGCTGGAAAACCATTCCTATGGTTTCCGCCCGCAGCTGCCTGAGTGCCTCTTCACCCATCGTGTCGACGCGCTTGCCGGCAACATGAATCTCTCCGGCTGTCGGTTCAATCAGCCTGTTCACATGTCGTACCAGTGTCGATTTTCCAGAGCCCGACAGACCCATGATACAGAAAATTTCGCCTTTTCTGACCGAGAAGCTCGCGTTTCGAACGCCGAGGACACAGCCGAATCGATCGCGAACTTCTTCCTTGGACAACCCTTGAGAAAGAACGGCCTGCATGGCCTCGTCGGACCGCTTGCCGTAAATTTTCCACAAGTCCCGGCATTCGATCTGGGCTTCGCTCATGACGAACTCCCTTTGAGAAAAACAGGCGCGGCGAGCGCCGCGCCTCTGAAGGTGGGGAGGGATATCAGTTTGCTTTGGCTGCCTCGGTGACCCAGCCGTCGAACTCCGCCTGGTTTTCCTCGACCCAGTCTTCCGCATGGCGTCGGAAATCCTCGAGGGTGTTCTCACCGTCCCGCAATTTTACCTGAGCGGCGTTCACAGCCGCGATCGGGATCTTGACCAGCTTGAAGAACCTTGCCGCCGCCTGGTTTTCTTCGAGGAAGTCATTGTTTGCGACGATATAGACGTCGTTCACCGCGAAGCCGGCATCAAACTCACCGTCCGTCGGCACACCGACCTGGACAACATCATTCCCGGGAACAAGAACATCGCTGATCCAGTTTGGCGTCCAGGTGTAGTAGAGAATTGACCCGCCTTCATTGTAGCGCGTAATCGTGTCCGCCATGATGGCGAAATAGCTGCCCTGGTCGTGCTGGACGGTTTCACGCAGATCGTAGTCGTCCAGGTGCTTTTCGATTGCCAGTTCGCAGCCCCATCCCGGATTGCATCCAGACAGGTTGGCACGGCCGTCGCCGTCACTGTCGAAGATTGCACTGACGGCAGGATCCTGGAGCTGGCCGATATCCTTGATGCCGTGCTCTTCGGCGGTTTTCTTGTCGATGAAGTATCCTTGCCCGGCGCCGGTGATCGATGCGTTGACCCGTGTCATGACGGCTTCACCGCCCGACTTGTCGAAAAAGCCGTTATGAAGCGGCTTCCAGTGATTGAAAGTGTAGTCCGCATCGCCGGAGGCGACGGCCAGATGAACGGCGGGAAAGTCCGCTTCGAGCGTTTCCTGGACATCATACCCCAGGGCTTCAAGGCCGAGCTGAACGACCATGTGCTGGAACCAGGCGTTCGCCGGTGACCCCTTGATCGGGGATACGGACACACCATTTCCCGGTAGTTCCTGTGCCACAACAGGCGCGGCGGATGCCATAACCGCTGCCAGTGCCACTAGTGATAGCTGTCTCATACTCTCCTCCCAAGCACGTCAAGATGCATTTCTCCCGCATCATGTTCGGCTCATGAACCGGGTTTGTGAAGTTCCAAAATCCGGTTCAATCTGTTAGCTTGAATGTTATGGGAAACTTGCGCAAGACGCTTACCAAACTACCGCATCTCATTACTTTTGAGGCAGTTTGTCGAAACGACAACTTTACACGAGCTGGAGAGGCTCTCGGGATCACGCGGGTGTCCGTTAGCCGGCAGATTGCGGAGCTCGAAGATTTGCTGGGCGTGCGCCTGTTCCATCGCGGCCATCGAAAGGTCGTCCTTACGCAACCTGGCCGCATGCTTGAGGCGGAGGTTTGTCCCGCCCTTCATCAGATCGCAGGCGCGCTCAACAACGTATCGGCTGTTTCCGGCCGAACACGGCTGACGGTAACGACAACGTCTGCCTTTTCGACCTACTGGCTCATGCCAAGGCTTGTAAACTTCAACAATCTGCATCCGGAGATCGAACTGAACCTTGTCGTCTCCGACCGGATGCTGGACCTCGTGGCAGAAGGCGTCGACGTCGCCGTCCGTTACGCGCGGACACCGCCGCCGTGGGACAACGTCACAAGACTATTGCAGGAGAGGATTTTTCCGGTCGTCAGCCCGAAATATTCCGCGCGAACCCCGCTTGCCTCGCCGGAAGACCTTTTGAGCGAAAACCTGCTTCATCTCTCCGGCATATACCGTCCTGGTGCCCGTTGGCCGAACTGGTTCCGGCTGAACGATCTTCATGCTCCGCCCGAGGCGAGTGGTGTCGTGATGAACACCTATATCAACATGCTGCAGGCTGCCATTGCGGGGCAAGGCGTGGCTCTTGCCGGCTACCCTCTTGTGAATTCCTATCTTGCAGACGGGTCGCTCCTGAAACTTGACGGATTTCTGGAACACGATCGGGATTATTTCTATCTGATCGACGCCACGAAAAACCGCAAGGACGCCAGATGTTTCTGCGACTGGCTCCTCGCGGAAACCAGGCAAATGTCAAATTCCGCGCAACTCTCATAGGCAGCCGAACAAGGATCCGGCGGTCTCCAAGGCCACGCGGCGTCAAGGGAGCAGCAGCAAACCGTCTCGCAAGGTTCGTGCACCTAGACGGCCACGTGATGCACGACCCATACATTCGGTTCGACGTACAGCCCTCGATCCCGCTCAAGGTCGATGTCGATGGGATTCAGGGCGAACGGGACGATGTATCGGCCGGAACCGGGGAAACTTTGTCCCGTCCAATCCCCCCATTCACCGACCGTGCCTGGAATGATCATCGACTTGTGGCATATCGAGATCATATCGCCTCCCAGCCGCTTGTGAACGCGCAGCCAGCTGTCAAACGGCAGTCCTTCGGGATTTTTCCAATGGATGTAGTCCGCCATCGGGATCAACGGGTAGAGGTGTTTTTCGTTCGGCCTGACCGGGAGCACGACAAATTCGAGCTTGTGTCGCCTGGCGTGTGCGATCACCTCACGGGTTGCAATTCCGCTGAATTTTTTCCCTCGAAATTCTTTCGCTACAACAACCTGCAGACCCATCAGGGCGTTGGGCCGAATTCCGGCCTCGTGATCGGACACGGACTTTTCAACGCCCCAGTCCACACCTGTGTCCGGGAGTTTGCCGAAGTCGGCGTCCACCTTGAGCGGAACCATGTTGACGACCGCTGCGATCTTGTCTCCTACGAGCAGGGAAAGCTGGTCGCCGGCAAAGTACGACATCATTTTCCCCCAGTTGGCGACGGCAACCGGGTCATGCAGCATGAATTCAGGCCAGGCAGACCCGCCTGTTTCCTGGTGCAGGTTCAGAAGATCCGGCCGTTCGGAAAGCGTTGCAACGTGATAGGGGGTTAGGGCTGATGAAGCCACGTGAGGAGTTTCGGAAGGCATGGGTTGTCTCCGTTGAGCAAAATATCGATGGTGATTTCCTGCTCAGGCGATATCCATTTTCAGCCGCTCCACTCCATGGTTTCCGTTACCTGATTTCTAAAGGATAATACGATAAACGCAATTTGATCCTTCCTTTTTTGAAGTGGCCCGCCGTTATGTCTAGGGACAGGGAGGACGTTTCCGTCATTCTCAAGATGTCCTGTCTCTGAACGGCGCAGGATCTACGTTAGGTCAAAACATCTGAGCGTTGCTGAATTTCGTTGCAACTGGGCACGCTATTCCAGCGAGGGTTCCATTATGATTCTCCGGCCATCAGCTTTTCCGCGTAGTCCTCCATCGTGATCGTGCCGCCTTCAGCCTGCGTTTTTGCGCGAGCGTCTTCCGGCAACGAGTCCTGCACAAGGTCGATGCGCTTCCAGGAGGGGTGAGGCTGTTCACCCTTGTTGTCGGGTACGTACGGGCTGGCCAAAACGCGCTGGTGCCGGTGGATGTAACGGGCGCAGTTGAGGAAGCAGGATGTCACGGCGACACGCACGAGCATGTTCGCACCCGGATAACGGGCCAGTTCAGGATCGGTTTCGGACAGGGTCGCGTTCCCCTGGACCCTTACGCGGTTGGGAGTTTCCATGTCGATAAACAGCAGACCAACCTTGGACGCGGCCTGGATGTTGCCCATGGACTTGAACATGCCGTTACCGTCATAGCTCGGGAAGACCAGCGTTCTTGAATCCAGCACCTTCACGATCCCGACCGGACCACCCTTGTAACTCACGGTCGGTTCACCTTCGGCGCTGACGGTTGAGAGAAAAAAGAAATCCCGGCTTTCTATGAAGGGTATGTGCGGCTCTTCGATCTCGTCGCGAACGATTGCGGTGACGACGGTGTCTGCCAGCCTGGAGCTGTCGAACCGTTTCTGCAGTTCGCGTTGTTCACTCGTGTAGAATTCATCTGCGGTCAGCATTCTTGCCTCCGGAAGCAATGGAGCGCGCGGAACGTTTCCGCACGCTCAGGTTCATGTGGACGTCTACTCGGCGGCGGATTTGGATAGCCGATCTTCGTCGGCCTCGGTCATTTCCACCGAGCGAGCCGCCTCATTGTCGAACGCCATGACCGGCGGACTCGGTTTCCTGTTGAACATCAGCCGGAACACATCCGGTCTGGAATAATGACCGCAAGGGTCAGCAGCGGCTTTGCCTATCGCGATCATGTTGAGATCGATTTCGGCAATGACCAGGCCTTCTTCATCGGGTGCGAGGTTTTCGCCGAGCGGAGAACCATCCGGGCCGAAGATGCGCGCGTGGCCGCCGCCCTTCTTGAGCAGTTGCTGCTTCACCGGCGTGTCGCACAGGAATTCAACCATTTCGTCGGAGACGGTGGCGCAGGCCGCAAGGACGAAACACTGGCCTTCGACAGCGTAGATCCTGCTTGCGGCTTCGTTGACTTCAGGTCCAAGGGCGTAGGCACCGCCTTCGTAGAGCGAAAAGCTCGGCCAGGCAGCGACATGGATCTGCTCGTTTTGCGAATACATAGCGTACTTGTTGAGAGGTTGGATATGTTCCCAGCAGCAGAGTGCGCCGACCCGGCCAAGGTCTGTGTCGTGAACCGACATGTCGCTGCCGTCACCTTCGCCGAACACCGTGCGTTCCACATGGGTGGGTTTCAACTTGCGCCGCCGCGAAATCATCTCACCATCCGGACCATAGTGCCATTGGCCCATGTAGAGCGTCCCGTTGACGTTCCAGGAAAGACCCATGACGACATGCATGTCGTTGTCCTTCGCCGCCTGGGCCAGGCGTTTGTCCTGCACACTGCCTTCCTGAATGGAGTTGGCGACGTAGCGGGGGACGAGTGGCATGTACATGGCCGTTGCATCGAGCCAGATATACCAGGGGTAGCCCGGCAGGTAGGTCTCGGGGAATGCGATGAGCTTGACGCCCTTTGCGGCTGCCTCCTCGATCAGGCTGATGGCCTTGTCGACGCTTGCGTCCAGGTCGAGAAAGACCGGAGACGCCTGAACGGCCGCCGCCTTGAATGGTGCTGTCATGATGCTTCCTCCAGAGCAGTGTGATCGTCCGCAAGCGTGGCATGGTTGCTTTCGGAGCTCTTCGCATTCGGTGCGGAAAAAGGCGGCTTTTTGGGCGGATTGGCCGGAGAACTTCGCAAATCGGGCGGTCTGTGCTAGTCGTATCGTCCAAGGAGGTCGTCACAGATGGCGATATTGCTGAGCACCAACAGCGTCCGGCAAGTTGAACGCTTTGCCTTCTGGCGGGAAGCCGTCTGCGATGCCTATGTCCACCTCGATTGCGAGTGTTCCCACCCGGATGAATTTGACGGCGAGATCGTCCTCAACCGGTTGTCCCGTCTGTCGGCGTCCTTTGTCTCGGGCAGCCAGCAGTCAGTCCGACGCAGACGGAAGGACATTGCGCGTGCGGGCGAGGAGAGTTTCCTGATCAGCCTGCAGATGCGGCGGGAAGGGAGTGTCAGCCAGCATGACCGCGAAGCCAGCCTTCAGCCGGGTGACTTCGCGCTTTACAGCAGTGTCGATCGCTACAGGCTCGAACTGCCGGATGGGTTCCGGCAACTGGTCGTGCAGATCCCGCGGGAAGACCTGCTCAACCGTCTGCCCAAGGCGGATCTTCTCACCGGCATCGGTGTTTCCGGGCGCAGCGTGCTGGGCGGCATCATCAATGACAGCGCTGTCAGACTTGTCAGTGCCATCGACCAGTCTCCGGATGCCGTGAAACAATCCCTCCAGGAAACGGTTGTCGACCTTTTCGTAACCGGCCTCGCGTCGCTTCAGGAAACGAAATACGAGCTCTCCAAGCCGGAACAGCAACTCCTGCTGCGCGCGGATGCCACAATACGTTCCAACCTGCACCGGCCCGACTTCGACCGCCGTTCACTCGCTGCGGAATTGGGGCTTTCGCTGCGCCGCCTGTCAGAAATCTATCAAAGTGACCAGAGGTCGATAGCATCGACGATCCGCGACATGCGGCTGAGCCGGATCGCCGCCGATCTCAGGGACGCCCGCTATGCCCGCCAGTCGATCAGCGACATTGCCTTCAGATGGGGTATCGAGAACCAGCAGAGCCTGACGCGAATGTTCAAAACGCGCTTCGGAACGGCCCCCCGGGATTATCGCTCACACGGATAAAGGATCAGCCAGAACCACGGTGCTTCACGCCCGGAGGCACCGGGAGCGAGGCGTCACAAGGCGGAACCTTGCCCGGATTGTACGCAGCTGTTCCTGCCGGAAAGGCATGTCTTTGCCCATCAAGCGCCTGCAGCTGTCTTACCAGCCGTATTGCGAGAGTGCTTCAGCGTTATTGCGGGGAGTGTGTTCTCCGGCAGAAACAGGATGCGGTGATCGGCACATCCGCGCGGGCTGCTGCAATTTCCAGCCTCTGCGCGACAAGGGTTACTTCCACGGTATCCCCGCGGCGCTTCAGGCACTCATACAGGCCATGCAGGCTCCAGGGATTGTCTGGATGTTGGCAGGCACGGCTGAGCTCGCCATCCAGGCCGAGGTCAGCCCTGTAGACCGCTTCCGCCTCTTCAACCTGTCCCTGTTCAAGCAACAGAGCGCCCAATGCGTGACGGGTAGGCTGCATCCAGCCCCAGGGTTCGTCATAAGGCAACGCGTCGTCAAGCGCGACTGACCGGCGCAGATGGGCGAACGCCTCCTCATGATTGCCCCGTCGGTACTCGAGCTCTCCATCCAGCATTGCTTCGGCAATGGCCAGCAAATCCTGAAAGGTATTGTTGTGAACAAGGCGGGTATCGGGGACGCGTGCCTTTGCCTCCAGAAAGAGGGCGCGCGCGGCTTCAGCTTCCGGAATCTGGCCCAATGCGGAGTGCGCGACGCCCTTGGCGTAACAGGTCATTGCTGTGGTGCAGCTGTAAAGGTCGGCGTCGGCGGGCAGTTCCTGATCGATGATCTCCTGCCACTTTCCGAAACGCACAAGTACGTGCTGTTTCATTGCCAGGTAACCTTCCAGATAGTCCGCCATGGGTGGAGAAGGTGTTCGCAAGAGTTCTTCCGGTACGGTTCTGATCAGTTCCTCTGCAGCGCTCATGGCAGGTTCTAACTGACCCAGGAACATCGCGCCGAAAATGGCAAAGTGATAATTGTGGATCCGGTAGGCCGAGTAGAAATTCATCGGCCCTTCCAGCTCAAGATATTTACGGTCGGCCTCGATCGCTTTCTGATTCCAGTGCAGAACATTGCTGTATTGTCCGCAAAGCACGTCGATATGGGTCGGCATGTGGATCAAGTGGCCTGCATCGGGTACCAGCTCCCGCAGTTGATCACCGGCACGCAACGCCCGTTGCGGAAACGGTGACATTTCCATCAAGTGGACATAAAAGTGCAACAGGCCCGGGTGCTCCCAGGATGCCGGAATTTCGGCAAATGCACTTTCCAGAACATTCATTGCCTCGGCTGTACCGGCGCCTTCCGCGATACTCCCCGAGGCCAGATCCCACATTTTCCAGGGGGTCAGGTTCATGATGGCTTCGACAAAGAACGACCTGACATTCAGGTCGTCAGGATGCGCGGCATGAACCCTACGCATTGCGTCCGCAAAATCCCTGTCCCAGCCTCTCTGGTCCTCGATCGGTTCGCGCTGGGGGTAGCGTGCCGTCAACGCTTCGGCCAATTCCCTTTCGACTGGGGACAGGTTGCCGGCGCAGGCTGCCCGGCTCTCGTCATATGCACGCGCGAGCGCCTGGCCCTTGGCTTCCGGATCGAACAGGACCCAGGGCATGTTGTAATTGGGTCCGACCGCATAGGCGATGCCCCAATGCGCCATGGCGCAATCAGGATCTAGCTCAAGTGCCTTTTCAAAGCAGGCGATTGCTGCTTCATGATTGTATCCGAAACACCATATGAGGCCACGATCGAACCAGACCTGCGCTTCGGGGTTGCTGACGGAAACCTGCCAGGAAAACGTGCCAAGATCGTAGTATTCGGACATTCCAGACCTCACTTCTTTATGCGCGTTACGTTGCGTATCTTAGTATTTTCCAGCGCTTGAATCCTGTTTTGCATGCAAATCCTACATGACGAAGGTCAATACCAGCGGCAGGGCAATGAGACTTAGAAGATATGTCGCGACCACGAGCGTTGATGCCACAGCGCCGTCGCATCCATAGCGGACCGCCAGGACTGCAGCAATCGTTCCCGATGGCATAGCCGCTTCGATGACCAGCAATTCGCGATTGATCTTCGGCAGACTGAGCGCGTCCGCGATAGTCAGTGCCAGGGTCGGTTCAAGCACGAGTTTCAGGCCGACGACAACGGCAATGAGGGGGACAAGTTTCTTGAAATCAATTGGCCGAAGCATCAGACCAACAGCAAAGGCCACCAGGACATCCAGAGACGAGGCGATGACCTTGAGCAGGGAATATAGGAACTTCATCAACCAGGCATTCTGATCGAAGCCCATATGTGAGAATACGATCCCCAGGACCGTGGCAAGGAAGATCGGTGAGCGGAAAAACCTGACAAAAGATGCACCGAAACTGACCTCATCATCTTCCTTGCGGCCGAAATAAATGGCGATCATGATGCCGAAAGTAAAAAGCGGCAGCACGACGCCGAATTCGCCCATTGTCACAACCTGGTTCATCACTTCGTGGTTGTTGTTGAAGACGTTGCGAATGATCGAGTAGCCAAGCGTCGAGGAACTGCCAACACCTGCGACGAGGATCAGTGACCCGAGCACAGGCCGACTAAGTCTCATGGCGCGTCCGATCAACCATGCCACCAGCATCACGACGGCAATCGAAACAAACATCGACAAGGCGGGGAGGAGTCGGCTGACTGTGAACGGTTCGAGGCTGATTGTGCAAAATATCAGCGAAGGGAGTGCAAACTCGGTAACAAGCCGAGCAAATACGTCTTGTTCTTGCTTTAGTATTGATCCGCGGCCCCGCAGAATAATTGCCAGGCCACTCAAGCAGATTAGTACAAGAAACTGCTCCAGTGTCTTGTCGAATACAGACACGTTCAGTGCTCTCCTCAAAATGAAATAATCAATTTTACTAATGTAAATTAATGCAAATGCGACGACGATTTACAATAGAAAACATCGTATGAATTGGCCATGCTTATAGGTATTCAAAAACGCACTGAAATGTGGGCAGCCGGTCGTGATGTCGTAGTCCGTTGCTGTCCAATGTCTGGGTATGCAGGTCAATGCAAGCGCATCCAAAGGAGTTGAAGAATGGCATGTTGCAGGATTCCGCGGTTGCACAGCAAAATTGTCGCTGCCCTCATTGCCATTGGATCGGCTGGCACTCTTTCCGCTGAAACTGTTGCCAATCCGCCATTTGAAATCGGGGAAAATCAGGGTGTCTTCCTGATTGTGACCGACATTCACTTCGATCCGTTCACAACGCCCTCCCTTGTCCCGGAACTTGATCGGAGTCCGGCAACAGACTGGCCGCATATCTTTGCGCAAGGATCGGGACAGAAGTTTCAGGGCTATGGCTCGGACGCGGGGTATCCCCTGACCCATTCGGCGCTTCGTGCGGCTGCGAAAACCGGGATAGCTTTTGACTATGTGCTTTACACCGGTGACTACCTGAGCCACGGGTTCGGCCGGAACTACCGCCGCCATGCCGGTCCGGGTGCAAAAGGCCTGGACAGTTTTTCGATCAAAACCGCCCGATTTGTTTCCAAGGCACTTGAAAGTCATTTTCCGCACGTGCCAATTTTTGGTGCCCTCGGAAACACGGATGCGGTTTGCGGAGATTACATGATCGCACCCGGGAGCGACTTTACCGCCGGTTTGAAGCGTCAATGGCAAGGACTGAGCGGGCAGCCGGGCGCGTTCGAGAATTTTGACGCAGGTGGCTACTACAAGGTGGCCCATCCGACCGTGCCGTCACACGACATCATTGTTTTGAACGACATATTCTGGTCCATCAAGTATGACGACCGCTGTGAACCGAAGGGAGGCAATCCTGGCAGGACAATGATGTCTTGGCTCGAGCGTGAACTTATGCAGGCGCACGCGAGCGGACGGAACGCACAAATCATCATGCATGTTCCTCCCGGAATAAACGCTTACTCAACTTCGGATCAGGGCGGAAAGTGCCCGGACCGGATTACGCCCTACTGGAAAGAGGAATATTCGAACGGCTTCATTGCGCTGATGCAGAAATATCCGGACGTGGTGAAATTCACCTTCTCCGGTCACACCCACATGGACAGCTTTGTCATCCTCAGGGACAAGGATAATCAGCCGGCGATTGCTGCTCACATTTCCCCATCCGTCAGCCCGGTTTTTGGGAACAATCCCGCCTTCACGGCGTATCTGTACGATCGCAAGGACGGGACAATTCTCGATGCTGCGACCTGGTATCTGACCAATCTTGCGGCGACACAGGCTGGCAAAGCCGCAAATTGGGCACTGGAATATTCTTTTGCTGCCGCCTTCGCCGTGCCTGACATGACGGCGGGAAGCCTTATGAAGACAGCTCAGAAGATCAAATCCGACGATGCGGCGAAATCTCTGTTTACCCGATATTATGCCGTATCGGCCGGAACGACCAACCCGATCGACATTTCGAATTTTCGCGCTTTTTCGTGTGCACAGACCGCAGTGACGAAACAGGCATATGCGGATTGCTATTGCACGGAAGACTGACGGCGGAAACGGGCGGGCAAAACAACGCAGGCTGCAGAATTCCGGAACCGGTTTCTTCCGGCTGGGCAGCTGCTCGTCATCGTTCGGTCAGCTTCAGCTCGATCCGGCGGTTCTTTGCAAGCGCGTCAGGGGTCTCGCCTTCTTCCAGCGGCTGGAATTCTCCGAAACCGGCGGCAACCAGACGCTTGGGTTCGACGCCTTTTTCAATGAGATACCGAACAACTGAAATTGCGCGGGCCGCGGAGAGTTCCCAGTTGTTGCGCAGGCGTCCCGCGCCGGAGAGCGGGCGGGCGTCTGTATGGCCATCGACGCGCAGAACCCAGTTGATTTCGTCGGGGATCTGAGCACTGAGCTCCTGAATCGCCTCGGCGAGCTTCTCGAGTTCCTGCTCACCGGCTGGATTGATGTCTTCGGAGCCGGAATCGAACAGGACTTCGGACTGGAACACGAACCGGTCGCCAACGACGGAAATATCGGATCTCTGGGACAGGATCTCACGCAGGCGGCCAAAAAAGTCGGACCGGTAACGCGACAGTTCCTGCACGCGCTGGACGAGCGCAGCGTTGAGACGGCGGCCGAGACTTGCGATCTTCGCCTGGCTTTCCTCTTCCTTGGCTTCGGAGGCTTCGAGCGCGGCATTGGCGGCTGCGATCTGGCGGCGAAGAGCTGCAATCTGCTGATTGAGCAACTCGACCTGGGCAAGGGCTTCCTGGCTGACCTGACGTTCGTCATCAAGGAGGTTTTCCAGCCGGGCGGCGCGCCCACCGGCTGCATCGGCTGCGCCGGAACTGCTGTCGAGGAGGCCTAACAGTCGGGACTGTTCCGCTTCGGCGTCGGACAGGCTCGCCTGCAGGCCGAGGATCGTATCTTCAAGTTCACCGGACGATGCGCGTTCCAGCGCCAGCAACTCTGTCAGTTCGCTGATCTGTGTATTCAGCCGGTTCAGGACCGTGTCGCGACCCGACAGCTGCTGCGACAGGAAGAATTGCGCGATCATGAAAATCGACAGCAGGAAAATAATGACGAGAAGGAGGGTCGCCATCGCATCGACGAAGCCCGGCCAGTAGTCCGTTGTCTGGGCGCGGCGGCGGGCGCGCAGTCCTCCGGCCATGGGTCGTTACTCCTTCGCGCGATCAAATGCGGCGGAAATGGAGGTCAGCAATCCCTCGATCCGTTTCTGCTGTTCCCCCTGGGCTTCTGCCCAGTCCCGCATCATCTGCTGTTCGGAGCGCACATGCTTGACCAGTCCCTGGATTCCTTCGGCAAGATTGGCCATGGCCTGGGCGGCGTTCTTGCTGCCGCCGTCCTCGATGCTTTTCTGCAGTGACTGGATCGAGGACTGGATCTGCTCGACACCCGGTGCGTCCGGTGCGTTGAAGACGCCGTCTTCCGGATCGATGTCAGTGACCGTGGAAAGCCAGTCTTCCAATTCGTTGTAAAACCGGTTCTGGGCCTGACCGGCCTGAAGATCCAGAAAGCCAAGAACGAGAGACCCGGTGAGGCCGAAGAGCGAGGACGAAAACGCCGTGCCCATTCCGGAGAGCGGTGCTTCCAGGCCGGCCTTCAGGTCCTCAAAGATGACATTGGCGTCACCGGAGCCGACGTCGAGCGACTGGATCGTCGCGCCGACCGAGCTCACGGTCTGGAGCAAGCCCCAGAAGGTGCCGAGAAGTCCTAGGAAAACAAGCAGGCCTGTCAGGTAGCGCGACATTTCGCGGGATTCCTCGAGGCGCATGCCGATGGAATCGAGGATCGACCTTGCCGTTGTCGGCGTCAGGGCCATGTCGCCAGCCTTGTTGCCAAGGAGTGCAGCCATCGGGGCCAGCAGAACGGGCGAGCGGGTATCCAGCGCAGGATCGCCCATCCGGAAACTGTTGACCCAGGAAATTTCCGGAAACAGCCGGATAACCCTGCCAAACAGGAGAAGGACGCCGAAAACGCCAACCAGAACGATCAGGCCATTGAGGCCGGGGTTGCTTACGAAGGCGGTTGAAATTTGCGGAAACAGGATGAATGCGATGAAGGCGACGATCACCAGAAAGATGATCATGAAGGTCAGATATGCCTTCGGGCTGGACAGACTATAGGGGTCAAATTCACGGGCCATATTTCGCAATCAATCACCTGTTGCAGAGGTAAGTAATTGATAGCGTGATTTTTAACACCTTGGAAACCTCTTATCGCGGTCAAGGGGTAATTATGTCTGGAAAGCCTGAAGTGCAGGGCGCTTGCGAGCACCGCCAGGGACGCGGGGTTGGCGCGGCAAAACCGTCTGAAGCGGGACCTTCGGTTCCAGCATCATCTCCCGTTGGAACATCCCTTCTGGAATCCCAGATCACAATGAGCCTTCAGTCGTTCGGTGTCCTCGGCGGTCCAGCCCTCAGGATCAGTCACCTGCACCCACGGGACGATGTAGTCCTGTGCATAATATGCATGGCCGTGGCCAGCCGGCGCGCCGAATGCCAGTGCCATGTCCAGGGCGAGTTGAAACTGGGTGACAATCGGGATGAAGGTCAGATGGTCTGATACATCTTCGGCTGGCGGGTCATTCATCCAAGGAGGTGCGCGCCACAGCGACAACGGATCGTAAAATACAATGGGGTCACTTGAATATTGCAGGAACACAATGCGCATCCGGCCCCATCCGGCTTCGGCTTTAGACGCATCCGCATAGTGCGACGCGTAGCGGACAAGGGATCCTTCGCCGATCGTCGGCAACATCCAGGGGCTGCTGGGTTGCCGCGCATTTTGCACGTAATGCCAAAGGTCGGACGGAAATGGTGGACCCGCCCAGAAGGCACCGTTTATCGGATCGTCAACGAGCCGGAACAGGTTGGTCGCATACATTGAGGACCACGCGCCAAGGCTCAGGCCATGTGCATAGAGCCTGGGGCGGTCGTCCTCAGGCAGCGTTTTCCAGTATTTGTGCACGATCTTCAAAAGGGCGGTCGCCTGATCAAGTCCAGCGCGGGTTTCAAGGATCAAAGCAAGCGGTGATTGCAAATAGGAATACTGTGCGCTCACAGTCGCGATATCGCCACCATGCATGTATTCGAGAGGATCGTGCGATCCCGGATCCATCCAACCGGTTCCGGTCGGACTTGTGACGATCAATACCTCGCGCTCGAATGCGTTGAGCCGTTTGAGTTCTGCCAGCGCAAGTTCTGCGCGTTCGTTGGGCGTATCACCGTCTGCGCGGCCGACATAAACCCGGATCGGGTCGAGGGCCGGCTTACCGGTGAAAGCCGAAATTGCCTCGGCATCCGGTCCCGAGGTCACAAAGTCCCTGCCGGGCTGTCCCATGGCTCGCCAGTCGATAAACGAAGCCGATGAGCCGGTCCGGTTCGGGTCTGCAGGTGGTGGTGGGGCGGAATCGAAAAGCTTTTGTGCTGCCTCGTAGCTCTCGTCGAGCCCGGTCACAACCTGATCCAGAATACCGTTGCGTGAGACGACGAACAGAAGCAGGACAACCGTTACCACGCCGAGGACATTTGCACGCCGGGCGGGCATGAAACGATAGAAGCGGGACCGGATCCATCGGAACAGGGTTGCGACCACCGCGCCGATTACATACGCAACCGCGAACGTCGCTGCGGCGCAAATCAGGATGGTTGCCAGATGCTGGGCTTCCGCAGGTTCAAGCCCCATCTTGCTCCGCAGCTCGTTTTGCCATTTGAGACTGGATGTCGTCGTCCAAACCGCAAGGAAGATCACCGTGGCGGCCAGCAGGATATTGCCAATAAGAGCCGATCTGCCGCGCAAACGCGGCAGATCCGCCGCCCGCCATATCAGGTCGATGATCTTGCCCAGCAAATAACCGATAGCGATGACTATTCCCCCGAGCACACCTTGTACAAATGGACCGCGAGGGATGAGGGAGGGGGTGAGTGAGGCAATGAAAAACAAAAGACCGAGCATGAGGCAGGGAATGGAAATCCCCGTAATCAGTGAGCGAACCCAATGCATTGCACTCACTTCCCTACGCTTGGTGTTGCAGTGGCAGGTGCTCGATTGATTGATGCTTTCATCGCGGAAACCTCTTCTCGCGGTCAGGATCACCTAGGTCAGGCTGTCGGTTCCTGGATCGTTTGTATTGATCTGGTGCCTGACGCGACAGCCTTTTCCTTTTGTCTCGTGGCCAATGCGGGTCATCACTTGCAGGTGTCGAACGCACGCTTTTTCAGCCCTTTCTGGATTTCATAGATAGAGATCGGCACATCGGGCTGAGGCTGCGGGATGCGGATCGGGATGTCCTTGAGACGCGGCTGGAGCGTTGGTTCACCGCAAAGCATCCGTGTGTCGTAATCTTCAATCCCGTCCCATTTGGTCATTGAACCCACTATGGGAAATGCGTCAGCGGCCATCATTTCGTAGAACAGAATGCGCCGCGAGCGTTCGGATGTGTTCAATGCCGAACCGTGGATGATCCGCCCGTGATGAATCGAAATCGACCCCGCCGGTCCTTTCAATTCGACTGCATCGGACGGGTTCAACCCGACTTCCTCAGGGATGAACGCGCCGGCGAAAACACCGTTGACATGGTGGTCATGGACAGGTCCCCTGTGGCTTCCGGGATAGACTTTCAGCGGGCCGTTCTCGCTTTCCATATCGTCGATAATGACGCCGATGGCCAGGATGTCATCATTGGTGTGCGGATAGAAGGCATAGTCCTGATGCCATTCGACAGCAGCGCCGTAACCGGCCGACTTCATGTTGAGTTTTGTCGTATGCAGCCTGAGATCAGGCCCGATCAGGTCCCGGGCGGGGGCCAGAATTAGGTCCGAAAACATCAATTCACGCACGACGTCGCTGATTTTGTGGGGCAACTTTATGCGTCTCAGGCGCGGCCGGTCCGGGGTGTGAGTGTCTTCAAGGTCCAGACGGTCATTGGAAGCGGTCATGCCGCGCGCTTCGGTCTCGAACCGGCTGATCTCGGCGCGAATTTCCGCCAAGACAGTCTCCGGAAGATGGCGTTCCAGAACCAGGTATCCTGTTTCACGATAAGACGCGATCTGGGCATCGGACAGAATTTCCGGCATGTGTCTTGCTCCTTTGCGACAGATTGGGGCGCGTGAATTCAGCTGTCAATTTCTAACGTCCAGCCACATGCTCCCGCTGTTTCAACGGCATTGCGCCTTGCCCGTACGAATTCTCCTGAGATTCGTATCAATCGACTATCGCCTAACCATACGCTGTCTTGAGTTGTAGCTTGAAGTTCTGCCCACACGAGTGGAAACTGTGGCTTTCACGCGAAACAGACAATCATTGCCGTCTGTACATATGTTCAAGTGTTTCAGGATTGATTGATATGCAGCGCAGAAAATTTCTTCTCGGAGTGCTGGCGCTTGGCGGTTGCTAGTCGGGCAATTTTCCCTTCAACACTACTTTGCGACCCGCACAGACCGACTATGACTTCGAAGGCTATGACGTCCTTCATGTGAAGGATGTGAGCCGCACGGACCTTGGCGGTACGGTGATCTATGACGAAGTCATCCCCTTCGATGCGGGAAGTCATACGCCGCCGAATGGTACCAACGGTCCGACCGGGTCAGGCGGCCGGATCACAGGTGCCGTTCAAAGTCGAGTGGTTCGATCCGACAATACCAAAACGCTGATTTTTGCGTACCGGTTCCGCGACATGACTTTTTTTCCCGGCACCGGGCCACAGAAAAAGGGCAGCCAGTTGGTCAATGTTGAAATCGTCAATATCAGCGGTTTTCCAAAGACCGCATTCCCGGTCGAAATGTATGTACTGGACAAGAGCCAAAGCCTTGGCGCCGAAACATTGACAGGGTTTTATAGCGGAAGCGGAGGGTTCGAATTCAACACTTTCCTGACCGAACCTCAGGGCACAACCTTTTTCGAGGTGCTGACCAAGGCATCGAGGTACAGGACCGGCCAATATCTTTCACTGGAAGTCGATGCCCGCGGAAACGGCGGTGGTCAGCATGTCGTCAACCTGTCGCGGATCGCCGTTCCTGCCTGATACCAGGGAAAATTTGTGGATCCGCGGTCAACGGTTCATGACGGCGGAAGGCTGTTTCAAACCTGAATGAAACCTCGTTCAACCTAAGCTGCGTCTTCGGCCTGTTTCAGAAGGCGGAGCAGGTGCCTGTGGGCGTATTCGTTACCAACCAGTACGTCGCCTGATTCCAGCATCTTGTTCTTGCCTTGAAGGTCGCTGACAAAACCACCGGCTTCGCGCACCATCAGAATTCCGGCCGCGATGTCCCAGGAATTCAGATTATGCTCCCAGTAGGCGTCGAGCCGTCCGGAAGCGGTCCAGGCAAGATCGAGAGCGGCGGCACCGGCACGACGGACGCCGGAGACCTCAGGCATGACATAGCGCAGCTCACGGAGGGCGCGGCCGTGATCGCCATGTCCGATGAACGGCATGCCGGTACCGATCAGCATTTCCGGCAATTCCGTGCGACCTGCAACCCGCAACCGGCGATCATTCAAATAGGCGCCCCGGCCTCGCTCTGCCGTGTAGAGTTCATCCATCACCGGATTGAAAATGACACCGGCGACGATCTCACCAGCTCGTTCAAGCGCAATAGACGTGGCGAAAATCGGAATGCCGTGCAGGAAATTCGTAGTACCGTCGAGCGGGTCAATGTGCCAGCAATGCTGGCCGTCGGAGCCTTCGACAACACCGCTTTCTTCCATCACCAGCCCGAAGGTCGGGCGTGCCCTGGAGAGTTCGCCACGCAGGATATCCTCCGCACGGCGGTCGGCAGCCGATACGAAATCACCTGGTCCCTTGCGGGAGACCTGAAGATTTTCCACTTCACCGAAATCGCGGACCAGACTGCGTCCGGCCTTGATCGCGGCTTGAACCATCACGTTGAGGAGTGCTGTGCGGGCCATAGATTGTCACTTGTTGTTGGGCGCTGCCCGGGTTCCGGGCGCACCAGGTCTTCTTGTTCAATGTCCGGCTTTATTCGGCGCGGCGAACATATTCCAGCGTGCCGGTATCGACGATGATCCGCTCACCGGCAGTAATGAAGGGGGGCACCATGACACGGACACCGTTTTCCATCAGGGCCGGCTTGTAGGAAGACGATTGCGTCTGTCCCTTTACAACCGCATCCGCTTCGCTGATTTCAAGCGTGACATGCTGCGGCAACGTGATCCCGATCGGGCGTTCTTCATGCAGCTCCACTGTCACCATCATGCCATCCTGCAGGAAAGCGGCACGGTCGCCGACAAATTCCGATTGCAGTTCCAGCTGCTCGTAGGTTTCCGTGTCCATGAAAATCAGCATGTCGTCCTGAGTGTAAAGGTACTGAAAGTCCTTTTGCTCGAGGCGGACGCGCTCGACCTTGTCTTCAGAGCGGAACCGCTCGTTGAGTTTGCGGCCGTCGAGCAGGTTCTTCATCTCGACCTGTGCGAACGCACCGCCCTTGCCAGGCTTCACGTGCTGAACCTTGACGACAGCCCAGAGCGTGTCCTGATGCTGCAGCACGTTACCAGGCTTGATTTCGTTACCGTTGATTTTCATGGAACGACCGATTTTATCAATTGTTAGGATCTGGAGCAGAGCGGTCCCCGGCATTCAAGCCGAGGCGCCAGAAATTGCTCGCGCCTGTCCACCACAAAAGCCGGGCTGTTTCAAGGAAAAAAGGCAAATTCTCCTCCGATTGACCGGCTCGGAGTGGATTTTATGGCGATTCAGCTGCTGGATCTTCCGTCGGTGCCATGAGTGTCGCTGCGTGCTGTTCCGCCAGTTTGCGGGCGTCTTCCATGGTCTTTTCGTCGAGTGTTTCGACGATCCTGTCGAGATTGTGGTCGGGAACACCGTTGGTGCGGGCAGCAAGATGCCAGCCTGCTGCTGCTGCAAAATCCTGCTCTCTTCCGCGGCCGTAGGCATAGATACGGGCCAGCCGGTTCATCGCGACCGGGTTGCCTGCCGTCGCGGCCCGCTCGAACCAGTCGGCTGCCTCGGCCTCGTCCGGATCCACACCTTTGCCCTGGTGCCGAAGAATGCCATAGTAGACCTGAGCAGACGTGTGTCCGCGCCGTGCGGCACGACCAAGCCAAAAGGCACCCTGGCCCGGATCGTTCAGACCGGTCTGCGATTCAATGAAGGACAGTCCGAGAGCATATTGTGCTTCGGGATCGTTCATGGCGGCTGCTTCTTCCAGAAGTTCGCGGGCCTTGGCTTCGTTGAAGGGGCGTCCCTCACCTTCCTGATAGAGGATCGCGAGGTTGTAGATCGCGGACGCGTTTCCTGCCCCGGCAGCCTGTTCGAAAAGATCGGCCGCCTTGGCCTTGTCAACGTCAACGCCTGTCCCGAGAAGGTAGAACTGTGCCAGTTGCATGGCGGACCCGCTGTCGCCCGCGTCGGCGGCCAGGGAATACCAGTCAGCTGCCTTGGATTTGTCCAGCCTGATGCCGAGACCTTTCTCGTGGAGGACACCAAGCAGGGCCTGAGCCGCCTTGTCGCCCTGTTCGGCAAGTGGCGTGGCCAATCCGAGTGCGGTCAGAAACCATCCGCGCTGGAAGGCCGAATAGGCGGTCTCGGCTGTGACGGTTTCGCTCTCGTCAAATTTCGGCGGCCCATCGTCAACGATGCTGAAGAGGGTCTTGTCCCGCGTGGTGACATCGATGAGAGCAGGCTCGGCGGCCGCATTTTCGTCGGCATTGACCGCGTCGAAATTTGCCTCCTGAGCGGATGCATTCAGGACTGTTTGCCCAAGCAGGAACGCACAGATTACCACGAACATGGTCCGCAATGTGTCGTGAGGACGGGCGCTTCTGGTCGGCATCGATCCTACTCCCTGCCTGGTTGGTGGCTCCCGGCAAATTACTCCATTTCCGGAAACGGATGGGCCTCAAGAATGCGATTGGCTTCGGCGACCACGGAGGAAACATCTGCATCTGATTGCCAGACGGCATCCTTCAGAGCAACAAAATCCGCGCCTGTCTTTGCCACTTCTGCAAGTGTCTCCATCGAGTTGCCTGCCATCGCGACGCAGGGCGTCTCGAAAAGTTCTGCCCACCATGAGGCGCCGGAGAGCGTCTTGTCGTGAGCCTTTTCCTTTTCATCGAGGCTGAGCTTGCCGAAAAAAATGTAGTCAACACCGGTTTCGGCCGCTTCCATCGTATCGTGTTTGAGCTTGGTTCCGCCTGTTCCGACGATCCGCTCCGGCTGGAAGCTTTCCACGGCGAGCTTGATGTCCTCCAGGGAGGTGTCGACATGCACCCCGTCCGCACCGCTGCGACCTGCCGCCTGGGTATCCCCGTAGACGAGAGCGGCTGCGCCCCCTTGCTGGATAACCGGAACCAGTTTTTCAGCAGCTTCCTGAACAGCCTTTGTTCCGGCGCCTGGCAAATAGATCAGAACGCATGCAACATCACCTCCGGCAAATGCCTGTTCAAGCTTTGCCGCCATGTCAGAGATGTCGAATTCCGGAGGCGTTACAAGAAAGAGGCGCGGGCGATTCACGTTCGGGATCCTGACTGAAGGGATTGCTATTGGGTTTCTTGTCCCTAAAGACGGCGAAAGAGGGACGCAAGGCCCCTCTTTCAATAAAGTGAGTGAATCAATTGGGCAGAACGGCGCCTGTCAACCGATTTTCGGGTCAAGGCTGCCATCCTGATAGCGGCCGGCCATTTCGGCCAATGTGATGATTTTCGTGATCTTGGAAGCCTGACCTGCGGTGTTGAAAGCCTCCAGACGCTCAACGCACAGCTTCTGCATGGCTTCGCGGGCGGGCTTCAGATATTTGCGCGGGTCGAACTCGCCCGGGTTTTCACTGAGCACACGGCGGATCTGGCCGGTCATTGCCATCCGGTTGTCGGTGTCGATGTTGATCTTGCGCACGCCGTTCTTGATACCGCGCTGAATTTCCTCGACCGGCACGCCCCAGGTTTGGGGCATTTCACCGCCGAACTGGTTGATGATGTCCTGAAGGTCCTGAGGAACGGAAGAGGAGCCATGCATGACGAGGTGAGTTGCCGGCAGGCGGCGGTGAATTTCCTCGATCACATGCATGGCCAGGATTTCGCCGTCTGGCTGACGGGTGAACTTGTATGCGCCGTGACTGGTTCCCATCGCGATTGCCAGTGCGTCGACCTTTGTTTCCTGCACGAATTTGACCGCTTCGGCGGGATCGGTCAGCAGCTGATCGTGGCTGAGTTTGCCTTCCGCGCCATGGCCGTCTTCCTTGTCGCCCATCCCGGTTTCAAGCGAGCCGAGAACACCCAGTTCTCCTTCCACGGAGATGCCGCCGAGATGAGCCATGTCGGTCACGGTTTTGGTCACGTCGACATTATAGTCCCAGTTGGCCGGGGTCTTGCCGTCCGCTTCCAGGGAACCGTCCATCATGACGGATGTGAACCCGGCCTGGATCGCGGTCATGCAGGTCTGCGGTGCATTGCCGTGGTCGAGGTGAACACAGACAGGGATATGAGGATAAATCTCGACGACAGCATCCATCATATGCTTGAGCATCACGTCGTGAGCGTAGGAGCGGGCGCCGCGGGATGCCTGGATGATGACAGGTGCATCGGTCTGATCGGCGGCAGCCATGATCGCAAGGGCCTGCTCCATGTTGTTGATGTTGAACGCCGGAACGCCGTAGTCGTTCTCTGCGGCGTGATCAAGCAACTGGCGAAGGGTAATACGTGCCATCAAGTGTCTCCCAAGGATCCGGTTCCGTGTTCCGCCCGCCAGCCGAATTGAATTGACTGGCCAGTTTGGCGGCGCGTAAATCTTCGGTCGTTCTAACAATATTTTCGGTTATGGAAAGAGCGGCGCGACCGCTTAAATCAATTTAAATACAAGGCACTGACGGAAATTTTGCGCACACAATTAATTCGGCCTTCAAATTAATCATGCGTGTGGCTGGAACAGGGCAAAAGCTTGTTACACCAGTGAGCTGATGTCAATGAAGGTTCCAGCCGGATCCCTGACAATCATCCGGCGTTGCCCGTATGGCATATCGGTTGGAGCTTCAACGATGTCGGCGTTGGAAGCGATCGCCCGCTGATGGATGGTGTCGCAGTCGTCCACGACAAAGGTGAGGATCACGCCGGCCGGCGCCTGTCGGGCACTGGCCGGAACGATTTCGTTTGTCCGCTGCAGAATCCCGAGTTCCAGGTCCGGATTGTCGGGATCTGCCAGATTGACGAACCAGTCGGAAGAGAACTTCGGCTTCAGGCCGAGCAACGTTTCGTAGAATGCCGCGGTTTGCGCCACGTCCTCGGCGAGAATGTTTGTAAAACCGCGCTGCATATCTTTTCCCCTTCTTTGCGGATTTTCAGGTATCGAGCGCCTTGACGCCCGGAAGTTCCTTGCCTTCCAGCCATTCCAGGAAAGCGCCTCCCGCGGTGGAGACATAAGAGAAGCCTTCGGCAGCACCGGCGTGGTTCAGCGCCGCGACCGTGTCACCGCCACCGGCAACGGAATTGAGCTTGCCGGCACGGGTGTTTTCAGCAGCATGTTTTGCGGCTGCGACCGTTGCCTTGTCGAACGGTTCGATTTCGAATGCTCCCAGAGGTCCGTTCCAGACCAGGGTTTTCGCCGAATCGATCTTGGATTTGACGGTCTCGATGGAGGCCGCGCCGACGTCGAGGATCATGCCATCGGAGGGTATGGCATCAAGCTCGACTGTCTCGTTGGCGGCTCCTGCCTTGAATTCCCGTGCAACCACAGCATCGTCGGGCAGCACGATGTCGCAGTTTGCCGCCTCGGCAGCCACCATGATTTTCCTGGCCGTATCGGCCAGATCATGCTCGCAAAGCGATTTGCCGACATCGGTGCCCTTTGCGGCCAGGAAGGTATTGGCCATGCCACCGCCAATCACCAGCATGTCGACCCTGGAGACCAGGTTTTCCAGAAGATCGATCTTCGAGGAAACCTTCGCACCGCCGACAACTGCAAGGACCGGGCGAACAGGGTCGCCGAGCGCAGATCCGAGCGCTTCCAGTTCGGCCTGCATGGTTCGGCCCGCATAGGCCGGGAGAAGCCTGGCGATGCCTTCGGTCGAGCCGTGCGCCCGGTGCGCGGCGGAAAAGGCGTCGTTGACATAGATATCGCCGTTTGCAGCCAGGGCCCTGGCAAAGTCCGGATCGTTCTTCTCTTCGCCCCTGTGATAGCGGGTGTTTTCCAGCAGCAAAACACCGCCGTCCGACATGGCGTTCACCATTTCAGTTGCTACGCCGCCGACGCAATCGTCTGCAAATGCAACCGGTTTTCCAAGCAATTCAGCGACGGCGGGTGCCACCGGCGCAAGAGACATATCCGCAACGCGTTCGCCCTTCGGCCGGCCGAAATGGGCCAGCAGAATGACCTTTGCTCCTTTTTCGGAAAGCTCGCGAATGGTTGGCAGCACACGTTCGATCCGCGTCGTGTCGGTGATCCTGCCGCCATCCATCGGCACGTTCAGGTCGACACGGACCAGAACCCGTTTGCCGGAGATGTTGTTCAGGTCGTCGAGAGTTTTGAAAGCCATGGAACTTACCTGTCGTCGGAAACAGTTCAAACAATGAAAAGGCGGATGCAGAAGACCTGCAACCGCCCTTGGTACTATGACGGATGTCGTGGCATCCGATCCACTGCTCAGATCAGCTTCGACATCGCCACGGCGGTGTCCGCCATGCGGCAGGAGAAGCCCCATTCGTTGTCATACCAGGACAGGATACGAACGAAGGTGCCGTCCAGAACCTTGGTCTGATCCATGTGGAAGACCGAGGAATGGCTGTCATGGTTGAAGTCCATGGAAACCAGAGGCTCTTCCGTGTAGCCCAGGATGCCCTTCAGTTTGCCGTCCGCAGCCTGCTTGATCGCTGCATTGATTTCCTCAACGGTGGTTTCTCGCTTGGCGATGAAGTTGAGGTCAACGACGGAAACATTCGGTGTGGGAACGCGGATGGCAACGCCATCCAGTTTGCCATTGAGTTCCGGCAGAACCAGACCGACGGCCTTTGCCGCACCTGTGGAAGTCGGGATCATGGACATGGCTGCCGCGCGGGCGCGGTAAAGATCCTTGTGCATGGTGTCCAGCGTCGGCTGATCGCCGGTGTAGGAGTGGATCGTCGTCATGAAGCCCTTTTCGATGCCTATGGTCTCGTTGAGAACGTAGGCAACCGGCGAGAGGCAGTTGGTGGTGCAGGATGCGTTGGAGACAACGAGGTCGTCGGCGGTCAGCGCACTGTCGTTGACACCGAACACGATGGTCTTGTCCGCACCGGCAGCAGGTGCTGAAACCAGAACACGTTTCGCGCCTGCCTCCAGATGCATGGCTGCCTTTTCCTTGGCAGTGAAGATGCCGGTGCATTCCAGAGCGACTTCCACTCCGAGTTCGCCCCAGGGAAGTTCTTTCGGGTCGCGTATGGCCGTTACCTTGATCGGCTTGCCACCGCCAACGGAGATGGTATCGCCGTCGACACTTACCTGTGCCGGAAAACGGCCATGAACGGAATCATAGCGCAGCAGATGTGCGTTGGTTTCAACCGGACCGAGATCATTGATCGCCACGACTTCAATGTCCGTGCGGCCACTTTCCACGATGCCACGCAGGACATTCCGACCGATGCGACCGAAGCCGTTGATTGCTACCTTGGTTACCATTTTCCACTCCCGCAATCTCTAGCGCCTTTCAGGGTATGACGCTGATTGGTACGCCACCAGAGGTGGCTGCGTTTGAGAGCACATTCGTGCTCGGGGACCCGGCGGCTTCTGGAGGATCGCGAGCTGCCGGGATTAATCTCTATCAGGCGCCGAGCCGTTCCCTTGCGGCGGCGACAACGGCATCCTTGGTGATACCGAAATGCTCATAAAGAGCCTTGTAGGGCGCACTTGCACCGAAGCCGGACATGCCGACGAATACGCCATCATTTCCGATAAACCGGTCCCACCCCATGCGGATACCGGCCTCAACGGCGATCTTGACCCCACCGGAGCCGATGACCGCAGCCTTGTAGTCTTCGGACTGTGCTTCGAACAGCTCGAAGGATGGGACGGAAACGACCCTCGCGGCAATACCGTCTTCGGTCAGTTCCTTGTGAGCATCGAGAGCGATTTCGATTTCGGAGCCCGATGCGAAAATCGTGACGGCTGCCTCGTCGTCACTGTCGGCAAGGACGTAAGCACCCTTGGCGCACAGGTTGCCTTCCTCGAAGGTCTTGCGAACCGAGGGAAGGTTCTGCCTGGTGAGTGCCAGAACTGAAGGTCCGTCCCGGCTTTCAAGCGACAGCTGCCAACATTCCAGTGTCTCGGTGATATCGGCCGGACGGAAGAATGTCAGGCCCGGAATTGCGCGAAGAGCCGCGAAATGCTCCACCGGCTGGTGGGTCGGGCCGTCTTCGCCAAGGCCGATAGAATCGTGCGTCATGACGTGAATGACGCGTTGCTTCATCAGGGCCGCAAGGCGAATTGAAGGACGACAATAGTCCGAGAAGATCAGGAACCCACCGGAATAGGGAATGATGCCACCGTGAAGCGCCATGCCGTTCATGGCGGCGGCCATGCCGTGTTCGCGGATCCCGTAGTGGATGTAGCGGCCCGAGAAATCGTCCGGTGTCACCGGCAGCGTCTGAGGCGTCTTGGTATTGTTGGAGCCGGTCAGGTCGGCAGAACCGCCGATCGTCTCCGGGACCACTTCATTGATGACACCGAGAACAGCTTCAGAAGCCTTGCGGGTCGCCATGGTCGGCTGGTCCTCGGCAAGCTTCTTCTTGTAGTCCAGAACAGCCTGCGTGAATCCTGCGGGAAGGTCGCCACGATTGCGGCGCTCGAAATCTGCCCGCGTTTCCGTGTCGGCATCGGCAAATCGTTTCTGCCAGTCCTTGTGAGCATGAGCGGATCTGAGGCCGGCGATGCGCCAGGCATCCAGGATGTCGCTTGGGACTTCGAATGCCTCATGGGGCCAGTTCAGGGCATCGCGGGTGCCGGAAATTTCGTCAGCGCCGAGCGGTGCGCCGTGAACCTTCGCCGTACCGGCCTTGGTCGGGGCTCCGAAGCCGATGGTCGTCTTGGCTGCGATCAGCGTCGGGCGATCGCTGGCCTGAGCCTGGCGGATCGCATCGGCTATCGCTTCAGGGTCATGGCCGTCGATGTCGATGGTGTTCCAGCCGGAGGCGGCGAACCGTTCCTGCTGGTTGGTGCTGTCGGTGATCTCGACCCTGCCGTCGATGGAGATGCCGTTGTCGTCCCAGAAAACAATCAGCTTGTTGAGCTTGAGATGGCCGGCAAGCGTCAGAGCCTCCTGGCTGATGCCTTCCATCAGGCAGCCGTCGCCGGCAAGAACATAGGTATAGTGGTCGACAAGCTCCTTGCCGAACCGATCCCTTTGCAGGCGTTCGGCGATCGCCATGCCGACAGCATTGCCGAAACCCTGGCCCAATGGGCCGGTCGTAGTTTCGATACCGGCGCCGTGGCCGTATTCCGGGTGACCTGCAGTGCGCGACCCCAGTTGACGGAAGTTTTTCAACTCGTCCAGCGAAAAGTCATCGCTTCCCAGCAGGTAAAGCAGGCTGTAAAGCAACATGGAGCCATGTCCGGCGGACAGGACGAACCGGTCGCGGTCGGCCCAACTCGGAGCGGTCGGGTCGTATTTCAGGAATTGGGTAAACAGGACTGTTGCAATATCGGCTGCGCCCATGGGCAGTCCGGGGTGACCGGATTTCGCCTTTTCCACGGCATCAATGGCAAGAAAGCGGATCGCGTTTGCCATGCGCTGGTGTTTTTCAAGATCGGTCATTATCTTCCCGTTGCTTGCTTTGGAGCCTCTTTAACCAGAGCGGACCGTCCGGCAAGGCAAATTCGAGGTGTATCTCTCAGACACTGACTGTTGTCAGTTCCGTTCAGGCGCCAGACAAATATCAGGAACGCGCACCGAGTCAATAAAGCTGCCGAATCGGCATGCGGGAACAAAAAACCGCTTCCGCAGGTTATAGAGTTGAGGATTCTGCCAAGGGTGCCATTGACTGAGGGAAGATGCGTTGCCTAAGCTCCACGGTCTAGTATGGATTTGCTTTTTCGCAGCACCAAGCGTGCTTGGACGCGCCGGGCAGCGCCGGTTTCAGGCAATTTTGCCGCAAGGTGAGGCGAAAGCGCCAAATCTCCAATTACAGGGAATGGGAAGTTAGGGCGGGCCGCCGCAAAAGATCGGGACAATTTAATAAAATGGCGGAAATCGACTGCATGGAAAAAACCAGCATCACCGATGCGGTGAAACGGCTGGATGCGGCTGTCGGACATCTGGAAACAGCGGTTCAGCGACGCATGGACGCGGACAGGTCCTTGAATTCTCTTCAAGATGACCTGCAAAGGCTTGGTGAGGACCGGTCGCAGCTGGCAGCTTCGCTTGATGAGAGCGAAGCCCGCGCACTGCGGCTTGAAGAAGCCAACAAGGATGTCTCCAGACGGCTGGTATCGGCAATGGAGACCATCCGGAGTGTTCTGGACGCTCACGGGGGCTGATTCACGGGAGACCGACGACGGATGACGCAGATAACAGTCACGATTAACGGCAAATCGTTTCGCATGGCCTGCGACGACGGCGAGGAAGACCGTCTGATGGGGCTGGCAGACCGATTCGATGGCTGGATATCGGAGCTGAAGGGCTCGTTTGGAGAAATCGGTGACCAACGCCTGACGGTGATGGCCGGGATCATGGCGACGGACCAGTTGTCGGAACTTGAACGTAAAGTGAAGTCGCTTGAGCAGGATCTGGCGAACGCAAAGCAGCAACAGGTGGCTGCGCTGGACAACATGAGCCAGAACGAGGAAGAGCTATCCAGGGCTGTCAACACGGCGGCTGCGCGGATCGAAAGCCTTGCCGACGGTCTGACCAAGAGCCTGCGGTCCCAGGAACCGTCATAATCGTTCCCGGTTTTGATTTCAGAAATACTTCGTTTGTGACGAAATCGACGTCGCTCTGGTAATTGCCGGAGCGCGGGTCTATATGCGGTAGTTGCGGCTGCCCGACACGTCAGGAACATTATCCCCGGGGCCTTACGCATTCCTTCGGGAGCTGTCCCTGCTCTGGGCCGTGGTCCGTTGCATACGGCGCCCACCTACATTGTAGGTTTCCCGGGATTGCAATTCCAACGGTCGGACGGCTGCGCTTGCCTCTGTTGATGGGGCAATCCGGGCAGGACAACGAAATTCTTGAGAGCCCATGACAGACGTAACGACACCTGCCGCCAAAAAAGATGCACTCAGAAAAGAGGCACTGGCCCGCCGCACTGCTATGGACGAGCTTGAGCGCATTGAAAAAAGCCTGCAACTCGTCGATCACAGTGATACCCTGCCGCTTCCCGAAGGGGCCGTGATCGCAGGTTTCTGGCCGATACGCGACGAGATCGATCCCAGGCCGCTACTCGACAGACTGCGTCAAAGGGGACACAGGCTCAGCCTGCCCGTGATGACGGGCCCCAGCCTGATCTTCAGGAGCCTTGAAAGGGACACGGAACTGGTTTCTGCCGGTTTCGGCTGCCGCGAACCGGGGCCGGACGCGATGGAACTTCGCCCTGATGTCCTCCTGATGCCGCTGGCGGGCTTCGATGCCTCAGGCAACCGCATCGGATATGGCAGGGCCTACTACGACACCACTATTTCAGGGCTTGAGAAGACCGGGGCTCTTCTGTGTATCGGCATTGCCTTTTCCCTTCAGGAGGTTGACCGCGTGCCGACAGAAGCGCATGACAAACCTTTACACGGAATCCTGACCGAACAGGGCTACAGGTCTTTCGGCTGATCTGGCGAGGGTTTATGCGAATTTTGTTTCTTGGCGATCTGGTCGGCCGCACGGGACGCACCGCCGTAATCGAGCAGCTTCCGGAAATTGTGGAAACCAACAGACTCGATTTCGTAATCGTCAACGGCGAAAACGCGGCTTCAGGCTTCGGTATTACCGAGGCCATCCTGCAGGATGTTCTGGATGCCGGCGCGGATGTGGTGACCACCGGCAATCACGTCTGGGATCAGCGAGACACGCTCGTCTACATTGAGCGGCAGGATCGCTTGTTGCGACCGGTAAACTATCCGGCAGGCACACCAGGCCGGGGAGCCCATCTGTACACTGCCCGCAATGGTGCGCAGGTGATGGTCGCAAATGTCATGGGCAGAGTGTTCATGGACGCGATGGACGATCCCTTCGCCGCGATCGACAAGGTGGTCGGCGAGTGTCCGCTCGGGCAGGTGGCCGATGCCATTGTCATTGACATGCATGCAGAAGCTACAAGCGAAAAACAGGCGATGGGTCACTTTCTGGACGGGCGCGTTAGCCTGGTCGTGGGAACCCACACCCATGTTCCGACCGCCGATCACCAGATCCTGGAGCAAGGGACGGCCTTCATGTCGGATGCTGGTATGTGCGGGTCTTATGACAGTGTGCTCGGGATGGAAAAAGAAGAGCCGGTCAACCGCTTTCAGCGCAAGATTCCCGGATCCAGGTTCACACCCGCCACAGGTGTTGCAACGATTTGCGGTATCGCCATCGAAACTGACGATCGTACGGGCCTTGCGGAACGGATTGAACCGCTTCGGATCGGCGGCCGGCTGGAACCGGTGCTGCCGTCATTCTGGAACACAGCCGGCTGATCAAGTCCGTAGCTGCGTCTCACCGCTGGATTTTCGCAGACAATTTGCCTATAAGCGGCCCAGTTTTCGTCAAGACCATCCTCAAAGAACCGAGAAGAGCCATGGCAGGCCATTCAAAATTCAAGAACATCATGCACCGCAAGGGCCGTCAGGATGCCGCGCGGTCCAAGACGTTCTCCAAGCTTTCCAAGGAAATCACCGTTGCCGCGAAGATGGGCGACCCGGATCCGGATTCGAACCCGCGCCTGAGGCTGGCCGTGCAGAATGCCAAGGCACAGTCCATGCCGAAGGACAACATTCAGCGGGCAATCAACAAATCCCAGACCGGAGATGGCGACAGTTACGAAGAAATTCGCTACGAGGGCTATGGTCCTGCAGGCGTTGCCGTTGTCGTTGAGGCCTTGACCGACAATCGGAACCGGTCCGCGTCGAATATCCGTTCCTATTTCACAAAGTGCGGTGGGTCGCTCGGAGAAACCGGATCCGTTTCCTTCATGTTCGATCGCGTCGGCGAGATCGTGTACAAGCTGGAAGCCGGTGAGGCCGAAGCGGTGCTGGAAGCCGCGATCGAAGCAGGCGCTGAAGATGTCCAGTCCGACGAAAGCGGTCACACAATCTATGCAGCGTTCGAAGATCTCAACGATGTTGCCAAGGCATTGGAAGAAGCGCTGGGAGAAGCGGATTCCACCAAGATCATCTGGAAGCCACAGAACCTGACACCGGTCGATGCGGACAAGGCCCAGACCCTGATGAAGCTGATCGACATGCTCGAGGATGACGATGACGTGCAAAACGTCTATTCGAATTTCGACGTCGATGAGGAAACAATGGAAGCCCTGGCGTCCTGACGTTTCGCGATTGCGGTTTCAAGACCCCGGCCCAGCCGGGGTTTTTTGTTTCGAGGTCCGGAGGCACGCCCCACCCTGATCTCCCTTCCCCTTTTCGGAACAGGGGAGGTTAAGTTGAACTTCCGAATAGACTGGAGAATTTCAATGTTCGGAATCTACGAGCTCACAAAGACAGATCCGAAATCGTTGCAGGAACGAGCCCTGAAACTGTCTGAAGAAGCCGGCGAACTGGCGCAGGCCGTGCTGTCGGTAACCAACGCACCTGGCAGCGCTTACAAGAACCATTCGATTGATGATGTGCGTGAAGAAGCTGTTGATGCTGCAATCGTTGCCCTGAGCCTGCTGGCGCATACCACCGAAACCCGCGAGGAATTCGAAAACGAACTGCACCGGCTCATGATCGGAAAATGCGCAAAATGGAGCGAAAAAATTAGTCCCCGGAGAGACTTACCGGAGTAGAGGGTCGAGCGCCGGCATGCTGGTCAGCGCTGCCACCGCGATCAGGACATAGGCAAATTTTCTGTAAACCGCAGGATCAGCTTTGCTGAATCCGCGCGCGCCGGTGAAGATCGCCAGGCCATAGACCGGGACGGCCATGATCAGCAGGCGAAAAACCTCCTGGGTGAAAAACCCATTCAAGGTGTAGGCGACGAATGTCCCGACGCTTGCCAGCGTGAAAAAGACAATCATGTTGGCTCTCACGATTGCCGGATCATTCGCGCTGGAAAGCCACATGGCGACCACCGGCGGTGCGGAGACCTGTGAAATGCCGCCAAGAACTCCCGAAACGCTGCCAGTTGCAAATGAAACCGCTGCTGCAGGCAGCCTGTGATACCGCCAACCGGAAATCAACAGTGCCAGGAGACAGGTGACGATTGCGAAAATCGCCCACCGCAAGATCAGGACGTCGGTACTCGCAAGCAACCAGGCGCCCAGATGAACGAAAATCACGGCGCCAACAGCAGCCGGCAGAACGGTTGCCCAGATGCAGTGCCTGACTGCACGGATCAGCAGGGGCAGGGTCACGATGCTGTCAATGAACAGAAAAGTGGCCGCCGCAGTGGCTGGAGCAACGACACTTGTTGCAACCGGAATGAAAATCATTCCTGCACCAAATCCGGAAAACCCCCTCACGCAACCCGCCACAAAGAGAACCGATGCAAGAAACAACAGCAATTCAGGTGCGAAAGGGTCAAAAATTCCAAGCATGAACACGCACCAGCGGATAGTTACAGATCGGCTGCAAAACCGGACATGATTGTGGTCGGCGGCATTGCGGCGAAGGCCCGGACGAAACAGTCCCCAGTCTTGCCGACGCAGCCGTACCGCCGGGTTTTGGACAGGCTTTCCGGTGGTAAGCCGCGCTTTCGCTGGCGTCAACGGGGAAGTTTTGTTACCGGTTTGTTCCATGACACATGCGATTCGATTGCTCGGAATTGATCCGGGATTGCGGCGCACCGGCTGGGGCATGATAGAAACGGCCGGAAACCGGCTGTCTTTCATTGCGTCCGGGACGGTCACCTCCGACAACAAGAAGAGCCTGGCCGAGCGGCTCGTGGAGTTGCACGACGGGCTTCGCGAGGTTGTCAGTCGGCATGACCCAATGGAAGCTGCGGTCGAGCATACCTTCGTCAACAAGGATGCAGGAGCGACATTGAAGCTTGGGCAGGCGCGCGGTATTGCGTTGTTGGTGCCATCGCTTGCCGGATTGCCGGTTGCCGAATACGCGCCGAACCTGGTCAAGAAAACCGTCGTTGGCACGGGCCATGCGGAAAAGGACCAGATCCGGGCCATGGTGAAGATCCTCATGCCGAAGGCAACTTTCAATTCAGACGATGCTGCGGATGCGCTTGCCATCGCCATCTGCCATGCACAGCACCGGGGCAGTGCGTCGGCACGTCTTGCAGCGCAGGGGGCGGCATGATCGGCAAACTCAAGGGAACGATCGACAGTTACGGCGAAGACCACGTAATCCTCGATGTTCACGGCGTCGGCTATCAGGTTCATTGCCCTGCGCGTATTCTGCAGGGATTGCCGCGCGCGGGAGAAGCAGCGGTGCTCTTCATCGAAACGATTGTGCGCGAGGACATGATCAGGCTCTACGGTTTCGGGCACGAATCCGAACGGGAATGGTTCCGTATTCTGATGACGGTTCAAGGCGTGGGTGCCAAGGTCGCGCTCGGAATCCTCGGTATCCTCAAGGCGAGTGAGGTTGCCAATGCGATAGCGCTGGGTGACAAAGCCACGATTTCACGTGCGCCGGGTGTCGGCAAACGGGTGGCGGAGCGACTGCTGACCGAGCTCAAGGACAAGGCTCCGGGACTTGCAAGTGTCGATCAGGGCACGATCGCTGTATCGCAGAGTGTTTCGGAAAATGTGGCGGCCCGGCCTGTTGCGGAAGCGGTTTCCGCGCTAACAAATCTGGGCTATGCACAGGCGCAGGCGAGTGCGGCTGTTGCCAAGGCCATGCAATCGGCTGGCGAGGACGCATCGACCGAGACACTGATCCGCCTCGGCTTGAAGGAATTGGCTGTATGATAGCCTTAACCTACACGGTTATTGCGATTGTTTTTGTAACCCTTGGCATCGGCGGGATCATGTATCTCGATCACCGCTTCTCCCAATCTGTCGGAGACCGGCAATTTGCCATGAAAGGACGCCGGATCGATACCGACGACCCTTTTGTGCGCAGTCAGTTTCGTAAGTTCCATGCGCTCAGGGTTGCCTGGTCGATCCTGCTGATCGTGCTCTTGTTTGTGGTCGTAAGCCATGTCGGATGACAGCCGTATCGTTACGCCGGAAATCCGCGGCGATGAAATCGACAGCACCATGCGCCCCCAGGTGCTGGACGATTTTGTCGGTCAGGCGCAGGCACGTGCCAACCTGAAGGTTTTCATCGGGGCGGCAAAAGCCCGCGGCGAAGCACTGGACCACGTGCTCTTCGTAGGTCCTCCGGGCCTGGGCAAGACCACGCTGGCCCAGATCATGGCGCGTGAACTCGGTGTCAATTTCCGGGCAACCTCCGGACCGGTTATCGCAAAGTCGGGAGATCTTGCGGCGCTGCTGACCAATCTGGAAGAACGGGATGTTCTGTTCATCGACGAAATCCATCGTTTGAACCCGGCGGTGGAGGAAGTGCTCTATCCTGCGATGGAGGATTATCAGCTGGACCTGATCATCGGAGAAGGGCCTGCTGCACGTTCGGTCAAGATTGACCTTGCAAAATTCACTCTGGTTGCCGCAACAACGCGCCTCGGGCTTCTCACCACCCCGTTGAGGGACCGTTTCGGCATACCCGTGCGCTTGCAGTTCTATACAGTCGAGGAACTGGAACACATCGTCAAACGCGGTGCCTCGATCATGGGGATCGGCATAGCCGAAGACGGTGCACGCGAGATTGCCAAGCGATCGCGCGGGACACCACGTATCGCCGGCCGCCTGCTCAGACGTGTCCGGGATTTTGCCATCGTTGAGGGTATTGAAAGGGTCGACAGGGCGCTTGCCGACAGGGCTCTGTTGCAGCTCGAAGTGGACAGCGCCGGCCTCGACGGTCTCGATCGCCGGTATCTCAAGCAAATCGCCGTCAATTTCGGTGGCGGACCGGTCGGCATCGAAACGATTGCGGCGGCATTGTCGGAGCCCAGGGATGCAATCGAGGAAATTGTTGAGCCCTATCTGATCCAGAACGGGTTTTTGCAACGCACTCCACGCGGTCGTCTTCTGACGCCAATGGCCTTCGCTCACCTCGGTCTTGCAGTCCCCGAGCGGTCCGAAATTTCGCAGATGGGGCTGTTTGCCGACCCTGAATAGAAGGGTCACCTGAAAGAATGCGCGCAACTCGTCTAAATTGTCGGAAGACGCGCCTTCTCGGTTAAGTCTTTGTTGGCGAATCTCTTCGTATTGTCCCGTTAACTATGCGGGGGACACTATGCGTAAGCGGCTTTCATCTAAACTGGCTCTTATGTTCTTGGCTGGCGCACTGACGATGTGCGTGGCTATTGTTACGGTTACGTCAACTCTGTCACGCGACGTGGCGAACGGTCAGGCGGACAACAGCCTGCAAAGCGCGACCAAGGCGAAACAAAAGGTGCTGGAACTGGCGCTGGACCAGATCACCTACAGTGCGAAGTTCTTCGTTTCGCTCGAAGAGGCCAAGGACAGCCTCATGAAGACGATGGTCGGCTGGAAGAACCTGAAGGAGGGGCAGCAGGAGACGCTCCGCAAGATCTTCGTGGCGGATAATCCGCATCCGCCGCATGAGCGTCATCTGCTCCTGGAACCGGCGGAATCGAACTATTACGTGAACAATCACAAGGTCGTTCACCCGGTTTATCAGGACGTTATTTCCCAGGGACTATTCTCCGACGCGGCACTCGCCAATCCGGATGGCTTCATTACCTACAGCTATCGAAAGGGCCCTGAATTCGCATTCCATGTCGAAGACGAAGAGATCAGCGGCAATCCCGTCCAGATGGCAATGGGCAAACTGTATGAAGCTGCCAATGCCGGGACGCTTGCCGCGGGCCAGATCTATTCATCCGGTTTCGTCGCAGGCAAGCATGGCAAGGTTTCGCTGGTACTTGCTGCTCCGGTCTTTTATCTGGACCGCTTTTTCGGAGCTGTTGCCTTCAGCACGGACATGCAAAAGCTGGCTGCGCTCCTGAACGAACCGACGGGCATAGGCGAAAGTGAGCAGATCTTTCTTGTCGACGCGGCGGGAACGCTGGTGCAACTGGATCAGACCGGCGGGGCCGCTGCTGTGTATTCGCTCGCCGAAATCGCTGCAGGAGATCGCCTCATTGCACTGAATGGCAGCGATTACCGGTACGCCGAAGCGCAAAACAGTTTCGAGAACACGCCGTATGGAGTGGTTGAAGCTGTCAAGCAGACGGAACTGGCTGCTGCTGCGGATCGCATCACTTACGGCGCGATCATCTCAGGCTTTCTTTGTCTTGTCCCTGTTGTCGGCCTCATCTGGTGGGTGACGCGGCGCATGTTCGCACCGATGGAGCACCTTTCGGTTGCGGCAAGCAAGATTGCCGATGGGGATCTCGAGGTGGCCGTGGATGCAACCGAACGGCAGGATGAAATTGGCCGCATGGCGCGGTGTATCGAGGTCTTCAAGGACAATTCCCTCGAACGGGAACGCCTCGCCTCGGAACGCAAGGTCGGGCACATCGCGCGTGAAAAACGCGAAAAGCTGATTGATTCACTGATCGCTGATTTCCGGGCCGAATCTCAATCCGTACTGGAACTTGTCGAAACCAATATTTCCAGGGTCGAGGACGTATCGTCCGCTTTGAACGAACGCTCGACATCTGCGACCGAACAGGGTCAGGCGGCTGTTTCAACATCCGAAAACGCATCTTCCAACGTCGAGGCCGTGGCATCGGCAACGGAAGAGTTGAATGCTTCCATTTCTGAGATCTCCCGACAGGTTGAAACGACCGCTTCAATTGTCGAGCAGACCACCGCCGCCGCGCAAGGGTCCAATGCCAAGATCTCCGGACTTGCCGAAGCTGCCAACAAGATCGGAGACGTGTTGTCCCTGATCTCGGAAATCGCGGAACAGACCAATCTGCTCGCGCTGAACGCGACGATCGAGGCGGCGCGCGCAGGCGATGCCGGCAAGGGGTTTGCCGTTGTTGCGTCCGAAGTGAAATCGCTCGCCGGACAAACGGCAAAGGCAACGGAAGAGATTTCAGCACAGATAGCGGCGATCCAGGCCTCAACGTCGGAAGCTGTTGAAGAAATCGCGCGGGTTTCGGAATCCGTCGAAGAAGTCAATTCCTACACCATCACGATTTCCGAAGCCGTACAGCAGCAGGGATCCGCGACGGGTGAGATATCCCGAAATGTCGCCGAAGCAGCCGATGGAACGCGCAGCGTTGCGACGACAGTTGCTTCCCTGAACGAAGGCGTTGCGGAAAATTCTGCTGCAGTCGGCGACATGCTGACTGCGACGCTGGAAATGAAGCAGCAGGCGGAACAGATCCGGGCATCGGTGGAGAAATTTCTTTCCGAGGTTGCAGCTGCCTAGTTGCGAACCTAGGTATGCGACGGGCCTTCCGGTCAGGAGACCGGGGGCCTTTTGCATGTTTTCAATTGTGAGGAAAGCGCCGTGACGGAATGGCCGGACCTGTCGGGTCGCCTGGAAGAAGGTGGCCATGTGCTCCCAGTGCGCGTGTATTACGAGGACACCGATTTCACCGGTATCGTCTATCACGGTGCCTATGTGCGTTTTTTCGAGCGCGCACGGTCCGATTTTCTTCGACTGATGGGTATTCATCACAAGGAGCTGGCGGAAGGCGCGCACGGCAATGCGCTGGCCTTCGCGGTCCGTGGGATGACGCTCGACTTTCAAAAACCGGCGCGGATCGACGATATCCTTCAGGTTCACACCAGTCTGTCGGAATACAGGGGCGCCAGAATCAAACTCGACCAGCTTGCCTACAGAGGTGAAGAACTGCTCGTTTCCGCCGCTGTTACCGTCGCCGTGATCACGAATGAAGGCAGGCCGACACGGTTGCCGGTCAAACTTTCCGAAAAACTTGCCCGTCATGCTCCGGACGATTTACTCGATGGATGAATGATTTGCGGGTAGCGTAGGACCGACCTGCGTCAAGAATTCGGTAAATTATTGTAAAACAGATTCTCACGTTAATCTTGCAGTAACCTTAATTGATTCCTTTTAAGAAGAGCTCGCTTTGCTCGGCGAAGTCCCAGTTTTGACAAATTCAAACGTCAGAGAGGCGGCTGGATATCGAAAGCTGGCGTTTTGATTCCGGACAGCTGCTTCAGTCTCCGGAGACATGGATAGACAACAACGTCAGACGGCCCAGGGGTCATTGAATTTATGGAAACACTTGTCCAATCGACATTGGCGGCGCCGGAAGGCGACATTTCTTTTTTCTCGCTGTTCTGGCAAGCGCACATCGTCGTCAAGATCGTGATGGTCGGCTTGCTGGTTTCATCCGTGTGGTGCTGGGCGATCATTGTCGACAAGGTGATGCTGGTCGGAAGGACCCGGCGCCAGATGAGCCGCTTCGAAACGGTGTTCTGGTCGGGTCAGTCCCTTGAGGAGCTCTACGGCACGCTGCACAACCGGGTGAATCACTCGATGGCTGCGCTGTTTGTGGCCGCCATGCGCGAGTGGAAGCGCAGTCACGAAGGACCACGTCCGGCAATCGGATCGCTGCAACAGCGAATCGACCGCGTGATGGATGTGACCATTCAAAGGGAAGCGGAGCGGCTTGAAAGCCGATTGCTGATCCTGGCGACCGTCGGATCCGCGGCTCCGTTTATCGGCCTGTTCGGAACGGTCTGGGGGATCATGACCGCCTTTCAGGCGATTGCGGCCTCGGAAAGCACGAACCTTGCCGTTGTTGCTCCCGGGATCGCCGAAGCCCTGTTTGCAACGGCGCTCGGTCTTCTTGCCGCGATTCCGGCCGTGATCGCCTACAACAAGTTTGCTTCCGATGTCGGCAAGGCCGTCGCGCGCATGGAGGGGTTTGCGGACGAGTTTTCAGCAATCCTTTCGCGCCAGATCGACGAGAGGGGCTGAGCGATGTCCATGCAGGTCGGTTCCGGTCAGGCTGGTGGCGGACGGCGCGGACGGCGGCGAAAGCGCACTGTTCTGATGACCGAGATCAACGTGACGCCTTTTGTTGATGTCATGCTGGTCCTTCTGATCATATTCATGGTGGCGGCACCGTTGCTGACGGTTGGCGTGCCCATCGATTTGCCGGAAACGCAGGCCAAGGCGCTTGAAGGTGACACCGAGCCGATAACCATTTCGGTGAGCTCTGCCGGCGAGATCTTCATTCAGGATACGGCCATCGCCATCGACGAAGTGGTTCCCAAACTCGAGGCAATTGCTGCCAACGGCTATGAAGAACGCATTTACGTGCGCGGCGATCAGGATGCCGACTACGGCACAATGATGAAACTCATGGGCCGCATCAATGCGGCCGGGTTCAAACGTCTAGGACTTGTCACTCTGGAAGAACGGGACTCGTAACGCGTCATGCGCGCAGGTCTCATAGCGTCTTTGGCCGGTCATTCGGCAATACTGGTCTGGGGCCTGATCGCCTTTCCGGACGCGGAGAGTTTTTCCGTCCCGCAAGTGGAATCGTTGCCGGTGGACCTGATTCCGGTCGAAGAATTCACGCAGCTTCGCCTCGGCGAGAGGACGGCGGAAATTCGTGAGGTCGCTGCGATAGCACCAAGTGAAGCCGAGACCGAGGAACCGCCGCAACCCGCCGACAAACCGGGTGAAAGCCAGGTACAGCAACCGACGCCACCGACCCCTTCTCCAGAACCGGAACCTACACCGACGCCTGAACCGGAGCCGGTCGCAGAACCCGAGCCTGCGCCCGAACCGGAACCGGCCCCGGCACCTGAACCCGTGCCGGCTGCCGAGCCGGAGCCTGCTCCCGAACCGGCGCCCCAACAGGAAGCTGCTCCCACGCCACAGCCGATCGTGACGAGTGCCACTCCGCGATCCAAACCGAAACCGCCCCGCCGCGCGCCGGAACCGCCGAAGGACGACTTCGATTCGACCGAGATCGCCGCGCTGTTGAACAAGGTCGAACCGGCAACGCAGCAGGGGAATGCGTCGGAGGAACCGGCTGCCCTCGGGTCACGGCAGGGCGCGCAGAACATTCGCATGAGCCAATCGGAACTCGATGCGCTCAGAGGGCAGGTCGCCCAGTGCTGGAACCCGCCGGTCGGTGCTGTCGGAGCGGAAGATCTCAAGGTTCGGGTCCGGTTCAGTCTCTCGCAGAACGGCCAGGTATCCAGCAGTCCGGAGGTCCTGAATTCAAACGGGAACCCTGCTTTTGGCGCCGCATCGAGCAGCGCGGTCCGCGCGATAATGCGGTGTCAGCCATATTCTCTGCCAATTGCCAAGTATGAAGCATGGCAGGAAGTGATCATCAATTTCGACCCAAGGGAAATGCTTGGGGGTTAGGCAGTCCCTGATAGGGATTTTTCGACAAGGGAGCTTAGTGCTCATGCATGGAATACTAAAAACGCTCTTCAATCCGGCTGGCCTCAGGGCCTGCGGACTTGCTGTTCTTGTGTCCCTTGCTGCTGTTTTTGCTCCCCCCCCGGCTTCGGCTCTGGTCGAAATCGACATCACCCAGGGAAACATCGAACCTTTGCCTATCGCTCTTCCTGCGTTTTCGGCAGAGGGTGGGGACGGCAAACTTGCGGCGGAAATGACCGGTGTGATCGCGTCCGACCTGAAGCGTTCCGGTCTCTTCAACCCGCTCGATCCGGCAAGTTTCATTCAGAAGAACATGAGTGTCAATTCGACACCGCGGTTCGGCGACTGGCGTCAGATCAGTGCGCAGGCGCTGGTTACCGGCACGGTAACGAAGCAGCCAGATGGACGGCTTCGCGCCGAATTCAGGCTATGGGATGTCTTCGCCCAGGAGCAGATGCTCGGTCAGCAGTTCTACACAACGCCGGAAAACTGGCGCCGGCTTGCGCATATTATCGCGGATGCAATCTACGAGCGCCTGACAGGTGAAAAAGGCTATTTCGATACCCGCATCGTCTTCGTCGATGAAACAGGAACCAAAGACAAACGCGTCAAGCGTCTTGCTATCATGGACCAGGACGGGGCCAACGTCCGGTACCTGACCCGTGGCGATGACCTTGTTCTGACTCCGCGCTTTTCACCGACCAGCCAGGAAATAACCTACATGTCCTACGGTGGGGCGGATCCGAGCGTTTATTTGCTGAACATCGAAACCGGGCAGAGGGAAATCGTCGGTAACTTCCCGGGCATGACTTTTGCCCCGAGATTTTCTCCCGACGGGCAAAGTGTCGTCATGAGCCTGCAGCAGGGCGGCAACGCCAATATCTTCAAGATGGATCTGAGGTCTCGGCGGACAACACGTTTGACGAACACGGCGGCGATCGACACAAGTCCGTCGTTTTCACCAGACAGCCGGCAAATCGTGTTCGAATCGGACCGGGGCGGCACACAGCAACTTTACGTCATGAATGCCAATGGCGGCGAGGCGCGCCGAATTTCCTTCGGTCCGGGCCGGTATTCGACGCCTGTCTGGTCGCCTCGCGGAGATTTGATCGCCTTTACCAAGCAGCACCAGGGCCGTTTCATGATCGGGGTCATGAAGCCCGACGGCAAGGGCGAGCGCATTCTGACCGAGGGCTACCATAACGAAGGACCGGCCTGGTCGCCGAATGGGCGCGTGCTGGTGTTTTTCCGTGATACGCCCGGGGCAACCGGTGGGCCACAGGTCTGGACGGTCGATCTGACTGGCTACAACGAGCAGCGCGTGGACACGCCGGCTTTTGCGTCGGATCCGTCCTGGTCGCCGCTCATCAACTGATCACGCAAAGGATGGGCCCGCCTTCAGGTGGCGCGGTCAGACCTTGTTAACCAGGTTTGCAAAGACTGCCTTAACCAAGTTTGGCTAGAAAGTGTTTACCTAAAGCCGGACAAGCGGATGTCGGGTTGACGGGCTGGGGATGTAGGAGACGGGAATGTTCAATAGAGATACTGCCGGCCGGGGCGCGCGCTGGATTGCTGTCTGTTTCGCGCTGCTTTTCGTGGCGGCATGCGCCCAGAATAAGCCAGACGGGCTTTCAAGCAACGTGAAACCGGGAACCGGTCAGGACTTTGTCGTGAATGTCGGCGACCGCGTTTTCTTCGAAGAGGATCAGTCGGTCCTGAACGCGAAGGGGCAGTCGACGCTCGCAGGTCAGGCCAAATGGCTCAACCGTTACTCGCAATATACGATCACTGTCGAGGGGCACGCGGATGAGCGCGGTACCCGGCAATACAACATTGCTCTGGGTGCACGGCGGGCGGCAGCAGCGCGCGACTACCTGGTGTCGCAGGGCGTGAGCGCGTCGCGGATCAAGACGATTTCCTATGGCAAGGAACGCCCGGTGGCGGTCTGTAACGACAGCAGTTGCTGGTCGCAGAACCGGCGCGCCGTCACGGTGTTGAACAACGCCACGAACTGATCCTCGGGTCCCGAGACCCGAATTTGACAAGAGGCCGGGCAATTTGTCCGGCCTTCGGCATTTCGGGTGCGCAAAATGGGGCTTTCTGCGAAACCCGGGGCAGATTGTCAAAATTTAGCCGAAGTCCGGGCGCTCTGTGCCCTTGAGTGCAGAGCCGGGCATGTTAAGACTTCACGCATGAGGGGCTGACGAGCAATCGTGCACCTGGCCCGCTTGAAGGGCGGTTTCGAAGTTTCGTGCTCGTGAGTCTCTGAACCGGAGGACCGAATGCAGAATTACAAGGCACTTGCAAGTATCTTTCTGGCGCTGGTTTTGACCATTGCGGCCACACCGTCCGAGGCTCAGTTGTTCGGGCGGAAAAAAGACGATTCATCCGTCAGGATCGGTCAGCTTGAAGAACGGATACGGGCGCTGACAGGACAGATCGAGCAACTGTCCTTCCAGATGCGGGAAATGCAGGATCAGATGCGCCGCATGCAGGAAGACAACGAGTATCGGTTTCAACAGCTGGAAGGCGGGACACCAGGAAAAAGATCCGGGCTTGAGCCAAGCAGTGCTCCAGGCAGCACGGCTCCGGGGCTTGCCGCCGATGGCACACCCCAGGGCGGAAATCTGGTCACACCTGACGGCGGACTGGCAACTCTTTCGGCAAACGGATCCGGCGATGGAAACTGGTCCGATACAGGCGGATATGAAAACGGCGGCGGATTGCCCTCCGACGGGCCGATCAATCTGGAACAGTTGGCCAAGGGGCTTGAGACGGTCCCCGGGGCCGGCCTTGACCTTGCACCCGACCCAAATCTTGCCACCGATGACGACGCGATTGCAGGTATCATTGGAAGCGGAGATCCGAGGTCGGACTACGACGAAGCCTATTCGCTTGCAGTCAACGGTGATTATTCAAACGCTGAACGGGGCTTCAGAACATTTCTGGAAACATATCCCGACAGTGATCTCACTCCCAATGCCCAGTACTGGCTCGGCGAAAGCCTTCTGGCGCAACAGGATTATCGCGGAGCGGCAGATGCCTTCCTGAAAACCTATACGGATTTTCCCGGTAACAGCAAAAGCCCGGACAGCCTTCTGAAGCTGGGCGTCTCGCTGCGTGGACTTGGGCAGTCCGCCGCCGCATGTGCGACATTTTCCGAACTTTTGAACAAGTATCCTGATGCAGCGCCGGCAGTTCTGTCAGAAGCGCGGGACGAACGCCTCCGTGCGCAATGTTCCTGACCAACCGGTCGAGATGCCCGGGCTCCCTGATGATGCCGTCGACGCGCTCTTTTCCGGACTGAATTCCTTTTCCAATCTTTCTCTTGCGGTGTCCGGCGGAGCCGACTCCCTTTGTCTCTTGGTACTGTTCGGCGAATGGAGCCGGCGGGTCTCCTGGAAGGGTCGCGCGGAAGTCATTGTTGTCAATCACGGCCTCCGTCAGGAGAGTGATGCGGAAGCCCGTTTCGTGGTCGATGTCGCGAAACGAAGCGGATACGCAGCATCAGTGCTCCGATGGGAAGGCGAAAAGCCGCAAAGCAATGTCCAGGAGGCGGCGAGAACGGCCCGCTATTGCCTGATCGCCCGACGAATGAAGGCGACCGGTGCCGAGGCGCTCCTGCTCGGGCATCACCTTGACGACCAGGCCGAGACATTCCTTGACCGACTGACACGCGGAAGCGGCATTTCCGGATTGAGCGCAATGGCTGCCGATGAACGCGACGGGCCGGAGGGGTTGCGTTTGTTGCGTCCTTTCCTGAGCGTCAGGAAATTGCGTCTGGAAGCCAGTTTGCGCGAACGCGGCCAGGACTGGTGCACGGATCCTTCCAATCTCGACATGAAGTACAAACGAAGCAGACTCAGGAACATCCTCGGTCTGCTGAACGAAGAGGGCCTGTCGGTGGAGCGCGTCGCGGAGACCGCAGCACACATTCGACGGTCTCGCGATGCACTTGAATTCGCCGTTCGGGATATCGTGTCGAGGAAGGTCGAATTCCATCCGGCAGGACCTGCAAGACTGAACAGAGAGGTTTTTGCCGCGTTTCCCGTTGATCTGCGTTTGCGGCTTCTCAACGAGATCATGACACATGTCACAGGCGTTCGGGCGAGGCCGCGCCTGGCAAAGCTGCAGTCCCTGGATGCCGCCCTGAATTGCGGTGAAAGTCTCCGCCAGTCGCTTTGCGGAACGATGTTCGAAGCAGGTGCCGAAACGATCTGGTGCTGGCGTGAACCCGGCCGGGTCCCTCCGATGACGCTCAGCGAATTCGACAGGCAGGGTATCTGGGACCACCGTTTCGCCTATTCCGTGCTGGCTGATCGGCAGAGCATCGACGAACCGGACGGATTGCGACTTGGTCCCTTGTGTCATGCTCCGGCGGGCGCGGCGGACTTTGTCTGGCCTGAAGGCTGGCCGAAAGCGGCATTTGATTGCTCGCCGGTTGTCTGGTCACCGGATGGTCTCATTTTCACCCAATCTGCATCACTTCCTGTTCAACCGGGTAAAAATAACCATAGCTGCACCTTGGATTTGGCGAGATTGCCGATCCGGGGTAAATTATCGGACAACAGTCGGGACATTGGGGACGTTTGCGGGGAAATCTAGAGTTTTCCTCTTGTCAATCTTCTGATAGACGTCCGGGCTTAACAAATTAGTCAGCGCATATGCGCATTATGGCGCACCGCCTTGGCAGCGGGCTCTGGGCGACCTATCTACGCTCTGAGGAATTGTAACCGCGTGCAGTATGACGCGTTGGGCGGTTAAGGGAACGAAATGAACGCACATTTTCGCAACTTTGCTCTTTGGGTGATAATCGCCCTGCTTTTGATCGCATTGTTCCAGCTGTTTCAAAGCCCTGCGCAACAGGGTGCAACCAATGACATCGCCTATTCCGATTTCATGAGACAGGTCGACAATGGCGAAGTCAGATCCGTGACAATTCAGGAACAGAAGATCACCGGTCTGTATAACAGCGGTGGAGCCTTCCAGACCTATGCGCCGGACGGGGCCCAGTATGTCGACGAACTTCGCGGCAAGGGCGTCCTGATCAAGGCCACTCCGCCGGCTGAAAATTCTCCATTGCTGAGCGCCCTGTTCTCCTGGCTGCCGATGCTGATCATTCTGGGTATCTGGATCTTCGTGATGCGCCAGATGCAAGGGTCGGGCGGCAAGGCGATGGGTTTCGGCAAATCGAAGGCCAAACTGCTGACCGAGGCGCACGGACGGATCACCTTTGAAGACGTTGCGGGCATCGACGAAGCCAAGGAAGATCTTCAGGAGATCGTCGAGTTTCTGCGCGATCCGCAAAAATTCCAGCGCCTGGGCGGCCGTATTCCGCGCGGCGTGCTGCTTGTTGGTCCTCCAGGGACCGGTAAAACGCTGACAGCGCGTGCCGTTGCGGGTGAAGCAAACGTACCGTTCTTCACGATTTCCGGTTCCGATTTCGTGGAAATGTTCGTTGGCGTGGGCGCATCGCGTGTTCGCGACATGTTCGAACAGGCCAAGAAAAACGCTCCCTGCATCATCTTCATCGACGAAATCGATGCCGTGGGCCGTCACCGCGGCGCTGGCCTCGGCGGGGGTAACGACGAACGCGAACAGACATTGAACCAGCTGCTGGTTGAGATGGACGGGTTCGAGCCCAACGAAGGCATCATCATCATCGCGGCGACCAACCGACCTGACGTTCTCGATCCGGCGCTGCTGCGTCCGGGCCGTTTTGATCGTCAGATTGTCGTGCCGAACCCGGATATCACAGGCCGCGAGAAGATCCTCAAGGTTCATATGCGCAAGGTTCCGCTGGCACCTGACGTGGACGTCAGAACTCTGGCGCGCGGCACCCCCGGTTTTTCCGGTGCGGATCTGATGAACCTCGTCAACGAGGCAGCTCTCCTGGCGGCACGCCGGTCCAAGCGGCTTGTCACGATGGCCGAATTCGAAGACGCCAAAGACAAGGTGATGATGGGCGCCGAACGCCGCACTCTGGTCATGACCGAGGAAGAGAAGAAACTGACGGCCTATCACGAGGCGGGCCACGCACTCGTTGCGCTTCATCAGGACGCCTCCGATCCTATCCACAAGGCGACCATCATTCCTCGCGGACGAGCGCTTGGCATGGTGATGCGTCTTCCGGAAAAGGATCAGGTGTCTTTGACGCGTGCCAAGTGCAAGGCCGACCTTGCCGTTGCCATGGGTGGCCGGGTCGCAGAAGAAATGATCTTCGGCTACGAAAAGGTTACCTCCGGCGCGACGGGTGATATCCAGATGGCAACCAAGCTTGCCCGTGCAATGGCCACGCAGTTCGGGATGTCCGACAAGCTGGGTCCGCTGCTCTACGGAGAGAACCAGGAAGAGGTTTTCCTCGGCCATTCGGTTGCGAAGAACCAGAATGTCTCCGATGAGACCCAGAAAATCGTTGATGCGGAGATCAAGTCCTTCGTCAATCAGGGATATGAAACCGCGAACAAGATCCTGGGCGACCATGAAGATCAGCTCCATACGATCGCGAAAGGTCTTCTGGAATACGAAACCCTGTCCGGAGACGAGATCAAGGACCTTCTTGATGGCAAGCCGCCCGTGCGCGACACCGATGACGACCAGCCGATCGGGCGTTCGTCTGCGGTGCCCACGGCCGGAGCCAAACGAGGTGGTGACGAGGCCAGTGGCGGAATGGAGCCGCAGCCTCAGTCCTGATCCTTTCTGCTATCAGGTACAAGATCAGGCAGCCCGGCATTGCCGGGCTGCTTTTTTGCTGATGGTACGGATCGTCAGTGAATAGTAATATTTGCTCACATATTTTGAATAACGCTTCATTTCATTTGCGCTAAAAGGGCGCAACGCAACCGATCAGACAGGTTCGATAGATGCGCAAGTTTTTCGGTACCGACGGAATCCGTGGTCAGGCCAACTCCTATCCCATGACCGCCGAGATGGCATTGAAAGTCGGCATGGCAGCTGGTCTTGCATTCAAGAATGGCGGTCATCGTCATCGCGTCGTGATTGGCAAGGATACGCGCCTTTCCGGATACATGCTGGAATATGCCATGGTTGCAGGATTCACGTCGGTCGGAATGGATGTTTTCCTGCTTGGTCCAATGCCGACGCCTGCGGTCGCGATGCTGACCCGGTCGCTGCGGACAGATCTCGGTGTGATGATCTCAGCGTCGCACAATGCCTTCCATGACAACGGCATCAAGTTTTTCGGACCTGACGGTTTCAAGCTCAGTGATGATATCGAACGGCAGATCGAGGACCTTATCGAGACCGATCTGACATCCCGTCTTGCGGGAACGCGCGATCTTGGACGTGCAAAGCGTATAGACGGCGCCCAACAACGCTATATCGAATTCGCAAAGCGCACCCTGCCGCGGGAAATGAGCCTTGAAGGTCTTCGCGTCGTGATCGATTGCGCCAACGGTGCGGCCTACAAGGTTGCACCGGAAGCACTCTGGGAACTTGGCGCCGACGTCATCTCCATGGGAGTAACGCCGGATGGCTTCAACATCAACAAGGAGTGCGGATCGACCTCGACCCATGCTCTTTCCAGAAAGGTGCACGAAGTCCGGGCCGATATCGGTATTGCCCTCGACGGGGATGCGGACCGGGTCATCATCGTTGACGAAAACGGCCGACAGGTTGACGGCGACCAATTGATGGCTGTTGTGGCCCAGTCCTGGCATGCCAATGACAGGCTTTCCGGTTCCGGGATCGTCGCGACCGTGATGTCGAACCTGGGACTTGAGCGATATCTGGGCAGCATCGGACTGGATCTTGCCCGAACCAAGGTTGGTGACCGGTACGTGGTTGAACACATGCGTGCCAACGGCTTCAACGTCGGAGGGGAACAGTCCGGCCATATCGTCTTGTCGGATTTCGCCACGACAGGCGACGGGCTGATCGCTGCGTTGCAGGTTCTGGCCTGCGTGAAGGATCAGGACAGGCCCGTATCCGAGGTTTGCCGCCGTTTTGAGCCAGTTCCGCAAATCCTGAAAAATGTGCGTTACAGCAGCGGAAAGCCGCTTGAACAGGACCAGGTCAAATCCGCGATTGAGGAAGGGGAAGCCCGCCTCGGAGCCGCAGGCCGCCTGGTAATCCGTGCTTCCGGAACAGAGCCTCTCATCCGTGTCATGGCGGAAGGTGATGATGCGGATCTTGTCAATGAGGTCGTGGACGACATAGCCGGCGTCGTGGCGTCCGTTGCTGCCTGAGACAAAAATGCAAGTAAAAATCTTCGATTAAAGCCACCTCGAAAGGGTGGCTTTTTTTAACTACTTGCAGATGTAAATTCGCGTTAAAGGTTCCTTAAGGTAAAAAAACTCGGTTAAAGAACAGAGTTAAGCGACCTTTAATGAATTCCCGTCAGTATGCCTTCAAGTTTGATGTGTCCGGCACCCGACAAGCGGACGCTCACTGGAAGAGGACGAGGACATGAACTCATTTTTCAAGCGTCTGTCTTTGACCGGCTTTGCAGTCGCGCTTTCCACCGCAGGCTATGCCGCGGATCTGCCGGCTCCGGTCATTGAGCATATTCCCGAAGTGCCCGCCGTCGGTGGTTGGTATCTTCGTGGTGACATTGGCTACAAGATCTATCAAGCGCCTGACATCAAATACGGGACGCTGGATTTCTTCGATGAAGAAATGGACGGAACGTTCATGATCGGTGCCGGTGTTGGTTACAAATTCAGTGATCATTTGCGGGCAGATTTCACGATTGACTATGAATTCCCAACCGAAGTCAGCGCCAAAGCAGATTGTACGGGAACGTGCGGTACACCATTTTACTCAGTCGAAAAAGCAGATATAGATGTCTGGACCTTCATGGTGAATGGCTACATCGATATTGCTACCTGGAACCGATTCACGCCTTATGTCGGTGCAGGTATTGGTGCATCTTACGTATCGACAAGCGATATCAACTTTCGTAATCCCGACGGATCGACCGGCACTTATGAGAGTGACGGCAAATGGAATTTTGCCTGGGCGCTTATGGCAGGTGCGGCCTATGACATCACTCCGAATTTGGCCCTTGATGGCGGATACCGTTACTTGAATATCGGGGATGCACATTCCAAGAGTTTCACGACCGCAGGTCAGACGGCCCGCATCGAGTATGAAGATCTGTCCGCTCACGAGTTCCGTCTTGGTGCCCGCTATACATTTAATTCAACACGTGCACCTGCCGGCCCGGTCTATTACGAGCCGCAAGGTCCGATCCAGAGCAACTTCTGATCAGGACTGCACAAACACACTTAGAAAAGGCCGGTCGTTCAGACCGGCCTTTTTGCGTCTGAACCGGATTTGAATTGACCAGGCACGGATAAAGTCCTATTCCCGCAAGTGGGACACCCCTCCCCAACGAGGGGCAACTATCTGCGAGGGTAGACAGATATGACTGATTTTACCGCCAAGCCGGACGTGCGTCCGGCCAATCCCAATTTTTCGTCCGGTCCCTGTTCCAAGCGCCCCGGCTGGTCGCTTGAATGGCTTTCCGATGCTCCGCTCGGCCGCTCTCACAGGGCGAAACCCGGCAAGGCCAAGCTGGCCGAAGCGATAAACCTGACCCGAAAAATTCTGGAAGTCCCGGAAGACTATCGCATCGGTATCGTGCCTGCGTCAGATACTGGCGCCGTTGAGATGGCGCTCTGGTCGCTGCTCGGCGCCCGTGGTGTCGACATGCTGGCCTGGGAAAGCTTCGGCGCAGGCTGGGTGACCGACGTGATCAAGCAACTCAAACTCGAGAATGCGAGAGTTCTTGACGCTCCGTACGGAGAGTTGCCGGACCTGTCCACCGTTGATTTCACCAATGATGTTGTCTTTACCTGGAACGGCACCACTTCCGGCGTGCGTGTGCCAAACGGCGAATGGATACCGGCCGACAGGCAGGGGCTGACGATCTGCGATGCGACGTCCGCCGCCTTTGCGCAGGACCTTGCCTTTGACAAACTGGATGTCGTCACCTTCTCCTGGCAGAAGGTTCTGGGCGGAGAGGCCGCACACGGTGTCCTGATATTGAGCCCGCGGGCCGTCGAACGCCTTGAAACCTATACGCCGTCCTGGCCACTGCCGAAGATCTTCCGACTGACAAAGGCCGGCAAGCTGATTGAGGGCGTTTTCAGGGGCGAGACCATCAACACGCCGTCGATGCTTTGCGTGGAAGATTATCTCGACGCACTGAAATGGGCCGACGGTATTGGCGGGCTGTCCGGATTGCGTGCGCGGGCTGACGCTAACCTGCGCGTGTTTGCGGACTGGGTTGCCGAAAGCCGCTGGGCGGACTTTCTTGCCGTCGACCGTGAAACCCGTTCCAACACTTCGGTTTGCCTGAAGGTTGTCGATCCCGACATTCTCGCACTTGACGATGGCCGTCAGGCTGCCTTTGCGAAAGCAATCACTTCGCGTCTTGATCTGGAAGGAGTGGCTTATGACATCGGCGCTTACAGGGATGCGCCGTCAGGCCTGCGTGTCTGGGCCGGAGCCACGATCGAGACGGATGATCTCAAAGCGTTGACGACCTGGCTCGACTGGGCCTACGCCGCTGAAAAAGCGAATCTGTCTCAGGCTGCCTGAGCATTTTCTCCTCTCATGAAAATCTGCCGGGCGGCCTGCTGCCCGGATCGCATTTGCATTCAAGGAGACGCTCACATGGCGCCCAAAGTACTCATTTCAGACAAGCTTTCACCTGCTGCCGTTCAGATCTTCAAGGATCGGGGTATCGATGCGGACTTTCTGCCCGACGTGGGCAAGGACAAGGAACGGCTGCTTGACATCATCGGCCAGTATGATGGCCTGGCGATCCGCTCCGCAACAAAGGTGACGGAGAAAATCATTGCTGCAGCGGACAATCTGAAGGTTGTCGGCCGCGCGGGAATCGGCGTCGACAATGTCGATATCCCCAAAGCGACGGCGCGCGGTATCATCGTCATGAACACGCCGTTCGGCAATGCCATCACTACCGCTGAACATGCGATCTCCATGATGATGTCCGTGGCGAGGCAGATCCCGGCAGCGGACGCTTCGACACAATCGGGAAAGTGGGAAAAATCCCGCTTCATGGGGCGTGAACTTACCGGCAAGACCCTCGGGCTCGTCGGATGCGGCAACATCGGTTCCATTGTCGCGGACAGGGCCATCGGTCTCAGGATGAAGGTGATCGCTTACGATCCCTTTCTGACACCGGAAAGAGCAGTCTCCCTTGGTGTCGAGAAGGTTGAGCTTGACGACCTTTTCGGCCGATCCGACTTCATCACGCTGCATACGCCGCTGACCGACAAGACCCGCAACATCATCAACGCCGACTCGATTGCCAAGATAAGAACCGGATCCTACCTGATCAACTGTGCCCGGGGTGGTCTGGCAGATGAAGCTGCTGTCCGAAAAGCGCTGGACGAAGGCAAACTTGCCGGCGCGGCCTTCGATGTCTTTGTCGAGGAGCCTGCAAAGGACAATGTGCTGTTTGGTGCGAAGAACTTCGTTTCCACGCCGCATCTGGGTGCGTCGACGTCCGAAGCCCAGGAGAACGTGGCGCTGCAGGTCGCTGAGCAGATGTGTGATTATCTGCTCGACGGCGCCGTTCGCAATGCGATCAACATGCCGTCGATCACCGCCGAAGAGGCACCCAAGCTTGCTCCATTCGTCCGGTTGGCTGAGCAGCTTGGCTCCTTTGCCGGTCAGTTGACGGAAACAGGTATCGAGGGCGTCAAGCTCGAATATGCCGGTGCCGTGGCAGAAATGAACGTGCAGGCCTTGACGGCCGCAGCGCTTACCGGACTGCTGACACCTCTGTTGCAGACCGTCAACATGGTCTCCGCTCCCATCCTGGCTAAGGATCGCGGTATCAAGGTTGAGGAAATCCGGCGCGAAAAGCAGGGTGCCTACGAGACCTATATCCGTTTGACGGTGGTCACTGAACGCCAGGAACGGTCCGTTGCCGGAACCGTCTTTGCGGACGGCAAGCCGCGGATCATCCAGGTGAAAGGCATCAACATGGAAGCCGAGCTTGGTGAGCACATGCTCTACATCACCAACGAGGACAAGCCCGGTTTCATCGGCCACCTGGGGATGGAACTCGGCGACAGCGGCGTCAACATTGCAACTTTCAATCTGGGCCGGCTCGCACCAGGCGCAGATGCGATCTGCCTCGTGGAGATCGACAATGATGTGTCGGCCGACGTGATGGCGAGACTGGAAGCCGTTTCCCACGTGAAACAGGTAAAGACATTGAGATTCTAGTTTCCCTGCCAAACGCGCTTTCAATGCATTCGGGTTTGTCGGGCTCAGCTCGACAAACCCGGCGTGATAGGCCGGAGTAGCCTATTTCGACAACCCAACAGCCTGGAACGTGTGGTCTTTCTTCCGGTCGACGCTTGGTACCTCCCACCGCTCAGGTTTATTCTGGAACTTGCCGGCTGTTCCGGCGCAGGATCCGCCCGTCGAGTACAATCAACCCGACCAAAAGAATCGCGAACCCGCCGAGTTGCAGCGCGCTGAGATTTTCACCGAGGATCAGCCAACCGAAGAAGAGTGCGCTTGCCGGGACAATCAGCGTGACCAGCGATGCATTGGTCGCTCCCGCATCGCTCAGCAACTGGAAAAAGATGAGATAGGCCAACGCCGTGGCGAAAACACCAAGTGCCAGAACATTTGCCCAGGCGGTCAAGCTCGTGCCGGAGGCGGTCCAGCCTGTGCCGAAGTAAAGTGCAATCGGCAGCATGATCAGGCTCGAGCCAAGAAGCTGACCAGTGGCGGCGACCTGAGGCTGTACCGCCTTGAAACGGCGTGCGTATGTTGCCGCGCAGGCATATGAAACAGCCGCTCCAAGGCAACTCAACTGCGCCCAGACCGGGTCATTGGCAACACCGGACAAGCTGCTCGACAGCATGACAGCAACCCCGATTACCCCCAGAAGCACACCACCGATCTTGTTCGCGCTCAAGGTCTCCTGCTTCACCAGCACTCCTGCGACAACAACGGTGAATATTGGTGTTGTCGCGTTCAGGATAGATGCCAGTCCTGCACCGATTTCGGTCTGCCCGAGAAAGAGGAGTGAAAACGGGATCGCGTTGTTCAGGATACCCATGATCAGAAAGGGGATTGCAAGTTCGAAAGAGAGCTTCCGTAGAAGTTTCTGATACCAGAGCACGAGCAGGAGAACCGCGCAGGCACTGGAAACCCGGAAAAATACCAGCACAAATGGCGGAATTTCGGCGACGGCAACCTTGGCGAACAAGAACGAACCGCCCCAAATCGTTCCAAGAACGACCAGCATTACCCAGTTTCGAAGAGGCATCGAGTTACCCTGACACTTTGAAGACCGACCCGGATTATCACGACAGCGGAGGGGCAGACACCCGAAAAGTGAGAATAGGTTCGGTTTGGTGGCTTGCACCGAAGTCACAGTCTGGCAAAGTGTACATCACGCCTTTCGATACTTCAGGCGGATTCAGAAAGCCTGTCTCCCATGACACAGATTGTCCAGTCAGCCAGAGAAACCTCTCTTGCCGGTCGACTCGCTCCACTGCTGATCGCTGCAGCCTGCCTGCTGGCGGCGAACGGTCTTGCGATGACCATGATAGCGGTGAGGGCGAAGGTGGAAGGACTGCCCGACGGCCTTATCGGCCTGCTTGGATCACTTTACTATGCGGGTTTGATTTCGGGTGTACTCTTTACCCCCTACCTGATTGCCCGGGCGGGTCATATCCGCGTGTTTGCAGCGCTTGCTTCAGTCAGTGCGATTGCGGTTCTTGCCATCGCCTTTGCGCCGGCCGGCTGGCCCTGGATGCTTGCCCGTTTTGTCAGCGGAGCGGCGTTTTGCGGAACGGCAATGGTTCTGGAGAGCTGGTTGAACTCGATGGCCTCCAACGCATCGCGCGGACGAATTCTCTCGATATACAGGATCGTTGATCTCGGAGCAGTCATGGGCGGGCAGTTTATGCTGCCGGCGTTCGGGGCAACCGGCACCGATATCCTTATGGTTCTTGCCGTCCTTTTTTGCTTTGCGGTTGTGCCGATTTCCCTGGCCCGTGGCGGGAACCCGCCGGCACCACCGGCAAAAATCGTCAATCCGCTGATGCTCTGGCGCGTCTCGCCGGTCGCCATGGTGGGCATTTTCACGATCGGACTGACAAACGGGGCTTTCCGAATGATCGGGCCAATCTACGCCGAAAGCATTGGGCTGGGCCTGGAAACCGTCGCTGCCTTCATTGCGATCTGGGTTTTTGCCGGGGCGATTTTTCAATATCCGGCGGGATGGGTCTCCGATCGCCTGGACCGTCGCCTGGTGCTGATCGTCTTCACGATCGGCGCCGGACTTGCCTGTCTGTTTATCTCCCGATCGGTGTCGCAGGCAGATCTGTTCGTCGGTGTCTTTTTCTTCGGTGGCTTCGCGCTGCCACTTTATTCCCTGTCTGCGGCACATGCCAATGATCATGCCCAGCCGGGCCAATTCATCGATATCGCCGCCGGAACCATGCTTGCCTTTGGAGTTGGGGCGATGATCGGGCCATTTGTCGCATCCTTGCTGATGGGTTCCTTCGGCCCGGCGGCATTCTTCGTTTATACCGCCACCCTGCATCTGATGCTGGTCCTGTTTATCGTAATCCGGATGTTCCGCCGCGAAGCCGTTCCTGCCGACCAGCGGCGTCGATTCGTCTGGCTGCTCAGGACATCACCAATGATTAACCGGCTCGCACGCAGTGAAAAAACGGATGAGAAGCCTGCGCCGCCAAAATAAAGCCAAAGACCTGCTTATAAGCGGTGTCCAAATGCGTTCGGCCGCACCATATTTTGGCGTCGAAGACTCGCATGCGCGGGGAAACCTGTCTATAGTCCGCGCCGTTTGCCCCGGTCAGCTTCGCCGGGGCTTGTCGTGTCGACACACCGGATTGTCCAGGTGATGCAGAAGCAGCTTTCAGGAGAGCAAAGACTAGATGGCGAATGTGGTTGTTGTCGGTTCGCAATGGGGTGACGAAGGCAAAGGCAAGATTGTCGACTGGTTGTCGGAACAGGCCGATGTCATCGTGAGATTCCAGGGCGGACACAACGCCGGACACACGCTTGTCATCGATGGCGTCAGCTACAAGCTTTCTCTATTGCCGTCCGGAGTTGCACGCGAAGGCAAGCTGTCGGTCATCGGCAATGGTGTCGTGCTCGACCCGCACGCACTTGCAGAAGAGGTCGAACGGCTTGGCAAGCAAGGTGTCGTGGTTACACCGGAAACCCTGCGCGTTGCCGAGAACGCAACGCTCATTCTGTCTATCCATCGGGAACTGGATGCCCTGCGCGAGAATTCAAACAGCGGCACTCGGATCGGCACGACGAAACGGGGTATCGGACCGGCGTACGAAGACAAGGTCGGCCGTCGCGCAATCCGTCTGATGGACCTGAAGAACCTGACGACGCTGCCGGCGAAAATCGATCGCCTGCTGACGCATCACAACGCGCTACGTCGTGGGTTGGGTCAGGATGAAATTTCCGCACAGGCAATCTATGACGAACTCGCCAGCGTGGCGGACAAGGTGCTGCCTTACATGGACAAGGTCTGGTATCTGCTGGACGATCTTCGCCGCAAGGGCAAGCGCATCCTGTTTGAAGGTGCCCAGGGCGCCCTTCTGGATATTGATCACGGCACCTATCCCTTCGTCACGTCGTCAAACACGGTTGCGGGCCAGGCCGCGACTGGTTGCGGTCTGGGTCCTGGTTCGGTCGATTTCGTCCTCGGCATCACGAAGGCCTATACGACCCGCGTCGGCGAGGGGCCGTTTCCAACGGAGCAGGAAAACGAGGTCGGTGAGTTCCTCGGCACGCGAGGCCATGAATTCGGCACTGTCACCGGTCGCCGCCGCCGCTGTGGCTGGTTCGACGCGGTTCTGGTGCGCCAGACCGTCTGCACTTCGGGCATCAACGGTATCGCGTTGACGAAGCTTGATGTTCTGGATGGCCTTGATGAAATCAAGATCTGTATCGGGTATGAACTTGACGGCGAACGGATCGATTATCTGCCGGCATCCCAGGGTGCTCAGGAGAGGGTTGTTCCGATTTACGAATCGCTGCCTGGCTGGAAGGAGTCGACGGAGGGCGCCCGCACGTGGGCAGAGTTGCCTGCCCAGGCGATCAAATATGTCCGCCATGTTGAGGAATTGATCGGCGCACCGGTGGCGCTGCTGTCGACCAGTCCGGAACGTGATGACACAATTCTTGTGCAGAATCCTTTCCAGGATTGAGATCTGTGACCGAAAAAGCTCAATATTACGCAGCGTGTACGCTTCACGAATCACGATGCGCTGTTATTGAGATGCTGGACGCAAGCTTGAAAGCCGTCCAATAGACAGTTGTAGGAATGAGCTTTGCAGGGTTCTGTTTTCGAGCAGGTAGGAAGAATTGGCGCCAGTCTTCAAAAACTTGCTATAAGCCTGAGGTGATTACGAACCTCAGGCCAGCAGAACAGAATCATGCAAATGGCCGGTAGGCAGGAAGATGGCTGATTATTATTCAATATTGAAGAAAACGATCGCGTCTTTGCCCGAAAGCAACGGTGCCGCGCGCAGGAGTGTCTATAGCCGGGCGCGCAATGCTATTGTCAATCAGCTCAAGGCATATGAGCCACCTCTTTCTCCGTCTGAAATCACGGCGGAGCAACTCCGCCTTGAAGAAGCGATCCGGAAAGTCGAAGCGGAAGCAGCGCGTGAAAGCCTGGGCTTGACACCTGCGAGTGTGGCGACATCCCCTCGCGTCGAAACACCGGCACCGCAACCTGCCGCTCCAGTTGATGAAGTCCCGTCGCCGGAGGCTGCCGAGCACCCCGAGCAAGCTGAACCTGCAGTCGAAGAATACGCGGAACCGGTTGCGACTGAACCGCAACCGGGGGAGCAATCGCCGCCTGAGCCACATTCGGAGCCACATGGCGCGGTCGAAGAAGACGTTCCTTCTCCCCTGAAAGAGACCCTTTCGGAAGCAGAGGCTCTTGGCACCGCAGCCACGCAGGCTGTTCAAACCGTCAAGGAGGTTGTGGAGCCTTCCACCGGCCATTCCACGCCTGCCTCAGAACCACGCCAAGAACCGATATTTGAAAACAAAAGCCCGGATGATGCCGGGTTGTTTGCAGAAGAGGCCGGCGGAAACGCGCCCGACGAGAAGCCTCTCTATTCTGGCGAGCCTGAAGCAACCCCTGCGCCGAAAGGCCGTTCGCGGCGCGAGCGCCCTTCGGCATCGGACGCACTAAGAAGCAAATCTTCATCCGGCCGCTTCCTGCCGATCGCTCTGGGGGTTCTTTTCCTCGTCGTTCTGCTGGGAGCCGGTGCCTATTTCCTTCTTCCATTGGACGATCTTGTTTCCGTCAATCGCCAGCAAACCGAAACAGGTGAATCTCAGGCAACAGGTGCCGGTCGGACCGAAGATGCACCAGTGGCGTCATCCTCCGGGGCAACGGCCGACGATCCCGAGTCTTCAAAGAACACCGATCGTCTCCTTGACGGCGGTGGAGACGATGTTATCGCGCCTGATGCGAGAACCGTGACGACAACGACCATCACCCCCCAGTCCACGGGACTGGAGCCGGTTCCTTCCGCGCCGGCGATCGTGACAAATCCCCAGATTGAACCGGTGCCGGAAGCGCCCGTTCAGCCGCAGTCGAGCGTTGTATCGCCTTCCGCGACTGGTGATGATGCGCCTCTCGCCGTTCCCCAGGACAACCTGGCGGCAATTGCGCCGGAACAGGCTGCTCCGGAAGAGCCGTCCGCCGGTCTTGCCGCCAGCGACGGCGTGCAGCGCTCAATTCTCTACGAAGAAGGCGAGGATACCGGTGGCGAGGGAACCGCGTCCCAGGGGGCTGTTGTCTGGGGCCTTGAAGAGGAAACCAATCTGGACGGTCAGCGGCAGTCCGTGCTGACTGCTTCAATTGATATTCCGGAACGGGATGTGAAGGTTGACATTCGCATCAAGCCGAATGACGACACGTCCTTGCCGGCAAGTCATCTTGTCGAAATAAAATATGACTTCCCCGAGAGTTTTGCGGCCGGAGATGTTGTGAATGTTCCGGGCCTCGTCATGAAACCGACGGAGGAAGCACGGGGCGATGCCCTGATAGGTGCGTCCGTGAAAGTCCAACCCGGATTTTTCTGGATCGCCTTGTCGAACCTTCCGAACGAACAGCAGCGCAACCTGAATCTTTTGCGTGAACGGGGCTGGATCGATATCCCGATGCTCTACGAGAACGGCAAGCGCGGCATCCTTACGCTTGAAAAGGGACCCGACGGCGCTGTCGCTGTCGAAAAGGCAGTTACCGACTGGCAGGCCGGCTAAGTCCCGGAGACTATCAGCCAAAAAAGATATCGCACGGCGGGTTGCCTTTTTTGTTCAGGCAAGGCATGTTCCGCCTTGGTCCGAGGGGTGTTCCGGTTAACGGAACTGAGATGGCTTTGAGCCGAACCCTTAGAACCTGATCCGGGTCATGCCGGCGAAGGGACGGAATCCTTAGCCTATTCCCGGATCTCCATTGTCATTTTCGGCAAGATCAACGGACAACCGATCGAAGATCGGGCATCCAAGTTGATCGCGTTCTAAATGCTGGAGCATTTATGTGCGTTTGAGACATCGCACGGTGCGCCAGTCCGAAGACGGGAGATCCTATGCGTTCTTGTCTGCAAGGGCAGCAATCGCCGCATGTGCGAAGATTGTCTGCCGCACAAAATGTCCACTATGCGCCAGGTGCCACCGGAGAGTTGGCATGAAGGTGTTGCTGCAAGTGGGCATGAGATTCCTGTTTTCAGTCTTTGCCGTCCTCGCGGTCTGGGCGTTGCTTGTGGCCGCCTTCCAGCCACCCTCGTTCATGTTGCCTGGACCGGTGGAGGTGATCCTCACATTTCCCGAACACGCCGGTTTCCTGTTTCACCACGCGGGTATAACGGCTTCCGAAACGGTTATCGGCTTTGTTCTGGGTGTCCTGTGCGGTTCGATCCTGGCGATTGCCATCTGGCTGTTTCCCTTGGCCGGACGTGTGATCATGCCGACCATTCTGGTTACGCAAGCACTTCCCGTCTTCGCTATAGCTCCCGTGTTGGTTCTCTGGCTCGGCTTTGGAATGTCTTCCAAAATCGTCATGGCCATTCTGGTTATCTTTTTTACCGTCACTTCAACGGTATATGACGGGTTGCGGCGACTTGATCCCGGACTTTCGGATCTGGCAAGGCTCTATCGCGTGTCGCGATTTCAGGAACTGATAATGTTCCGTGCACCAGCAGCGCTGCCGGCATTTGCGTCCGGTATTCGCGTGGCTGCAGTCTTTGCGCCTATCGGTGCAGTCGTCGGCGAATGGGCCGGCGCCAAGGGTGGCCTTGCATTCATCATGCTGCAGGCCAATGCGCGCGGAAATGCAGACATGTTGTTTGCTGCCGTCATCCTTCTTGCTCTGATGGTGCTGGCCATGCGCTACGCCGTTGAACATCTCACCCGAATTCTCGTTCCCTGGCAGGTCGAAATCTGACTGCCGTACACTGGAGGATTGAATGAAAAAACTACTAGTGTCCCTGTCTGTCGCTGCCGCGCTGTTTGCGAGCGCTCCGGTTCAGGCTGCTGAAAAACTGACAGTTCTTCTGGACTGGTTTACGAATCCTGATCATGCGCCGGTGATTACGGCCCAGACGTTGGGGTTTTTCGAAGCCGAAGGCCTCGAGGTCGAGTTGATCGAGCCTGCCGATCCTGCCATGCCGCCGAAACTGGTGGCTGCCGGACAGGGTGATATCGCGATTTCCTATCAGCCAACCCTGCACGCGCATGTTGAAGAAGGCCTGCCGGTCTCCTGGGTTGGGACGCTTGTCGAGACACCGCTGAACTCCCTGATTGTTCTGAAAGACGGTCCCATCAAGGAACTGAAGGACCTGAAAGGCAAGACAATCGGGTTTTCGGTTTCAGGTTTTGAGGATGCCATGCTCGGGCAAATGCTGAAATCCGTGGGCCTGTCGATGGATGACGTTGAACTGGTCAATGTCAACTTTGCCTTGTCTCCAGCACTCATGTCCGGCCAGGTGGATGCCGTTATCGGCGCCTATCGCAATTTCGAACTCACACAACTCGAAATCGAAGGCAAGGAAGGGACTGCATTCTTCCCGGAAGAAAACGGCGTGCCGATTTTTGACGAGTTGATCTACGTGGTGAACAAGGATCAGACAGATGATCCGCGGTTCGTCAAGTTCCTGGCCGCTGTTGAAGCAGCGACGATCTATCTGACCAATCATCCCGAGGAAGCGTGGAACGCGTTCATCGAGGCTTATCCGCACCTGAATGACGAATTGAACAAGCGCGCCTGGGCCGACACACTGCCGCGGTTTGCCAAACGTCCCGGTTCCCTGGACGAAGGTCGCTATCAGCGATTTGCAGAATTCATGGCCGAAGCCGGGCTGATCAGCAAAGTCGTGCCGGTGGATACATACGCGGTCGAGATCCGATAGACACGAGGTTTGACGCAGCGCGTTCCACCCTCGGTTCACAATGAAAAAAAACGCCGGAGATGTCTCCGGCGTTTCCAATTCAATGCAGTGCGTAACGTGTCAGGTGACCGGTTGCTGGTGTTCCTGTGCCCGGGCATTGTTGCGCACGGCCTTTTGCACCTTTTCAAAGGCGCGCACCTCGATTTGGCGAACACGCTCGCGGCTCACGCCAAATTCACCAGAGAGATCTTCCAGCGTCATCGGGTCTTCTGACAGCCGACGTGCCTGGAAGATGCGCCGTTCGCGTTCGTTAAGCACGTCCATTGCGTCGCTGAGCAGCTTGCGGCGCATATCAAGTTCTTCCTGATTTGCCAGCAAGGTCTCCTGGCTGTCGCTTTCATCGACAAGCCAGTCCTGCCATTCTCCAGCGTCGGCTTCCGCGCGTACCGGTGCGTTCAGGCTGGCATCACCGCCCAGACGGCGGTTCATTGACACCACTTCCTCTTCCGAAACACCGAGGCGGGTTGCGATTTCCTTGACCTGATGTGGCTTCAGATCGCCTTCATCAAGGGCCTGAATCTTGCCTTTCAGACGACGCAGGTTGAAGAACAGGCGTTTCTGGTTCGCAGTGGTCCCCATTTTGACGAGGGACCAGGATCGCAGAATATATTCCTGAATGGCGGCCTTAATCCACCACATGGCGTAAGTTGCCAGCCTGAAACCCTTGTCCGGCTCGAAGCGTTTCACAGCCTGCATCAGACCGACATTGCCTTCAGAGACAACCTCGCCGATCGGCAGTCCATAGCCGCGGTATCCCATTGCTATTTTTGCAACGAGGCGTAGGTGGGAATTGACCAGGCGTTCGGCGGCTGCAGGGTCCTCATGCTCTTTATACCGCTTGGCGAGCATGTACTCTTCCTGCGGCTGCAGCATTGGAAATTTACGAATCTCATCCAGATAGCGGCTCAGACCGCCTTCCCCGGCTGTGAGAGTAGGTACGTTTTGGGCCATTGCATGCACCCCCTTTCGTAAGGTTGCGACCTCTTCCTCCCGCTGCTCCGCAGTGTTACGCAAGCAAGCCCTGTCAAAGGAAAGGCGGACGCATAGTCGTGTCCATAAAGGCACACAAGAGTTTTTAATATAGGTTGGAAATTGCCGATTGCATGGCAAGATTGCAGAAATTCATCCTAAAAATTTTGTAATGATAACAAAAGATTTGCAAAATCAGCCGGGTATGGGCTCTCAAAACGCAATGTTTTCCCACTAACCGGATGTTCGAAGGCGAGCAGGCCTGCATGCAGTGCCTGGCGATCGAAAGCTCCAACGACGGTCTTGAGAGGTTCGTCGAGACGATTGATTTTGGTTTTGAACCCTGAACCGTAGTCATCATCGCCAATCAGTGGATGGCCGATATGGGTCATATGAACGCGGATCTGGTGGGTGCGGCCGGTTTCCAGGCGGCATTCCATCAGTGAGGCGAGGGCAGGTTGGTCCGCAGCGCCGAACCGCTCCCTGACCTGCCAATGCGTTACCGCATGGCGGCCACTTGTCTTGACGACGGCCATTTTCTGCCGGTTAGACTGCGAACGGGCAAGATTTGTATCGATCGTGCCCTTGAGATTGGAGGGCGCGCCCCACACGAGAGCTGCATAGGAGCGTTCAAGCGGACCTGTTCGGCCATGATCAGCAAATTGCGCTGCCAGACCCTGATGTGCCTGATCGGTTTTCGCAACAACCAGCAGGCCAGACGTATCCTTGTCGATCCTGTGAACAATGCCCGGGCGTCTGACACCGCCTATGCCGGACAGGCTGTCACCGCAGTGATGGATCAGGGCGTTAACGAGCGTGCCTGTCCAGTTACCGGCGCCGGGGTGCACGACAAGACCTGCCGGTTTGTCGACTACGATGAGATGCTCGTCCTCGAATACAACGGCGATCGGTATGTCTTCACCGCTCGGTTCCGGATCCTCCGGCTCGGGGAGGGAAAGCGCAAGTGGATCCCCTTCATTGACCCGGAATTTAGGTTCCACTACCTTCGCGCCGCCGACGGTGACGTCTCCTGACCTGATTAGAGACTGGATCCTATTGCGGCTAAGCGCGTCGATATGCGCTGCCAGAACCGCATCCAGCCTTTTCCCGGCATCGGCTGCATCAACTGTTAATCTGAAATCCGTGTCGAATTCGGCAGGATCTTCATGGGAATTGTCTGTCATGTCACAACCTGATTTTCGGGAAGAAGACCAGAAGGAAGCGCCGCTAGATCCGGCAGCCGAACGCGTTCAGGCGAGATTGAAACGTCTCTTGTTCGGATCCACTCTTATCATGTTCGCCGGTTTGATCGCTGTCTTTGCAGCAATTCTCTACAAGATCAATACCAATGAGTCCGGCGTGCCCTCGGATGCGTTTGCTTCGACTGTCGTCATCGGGCCCGATGCCGAAGTCTTGCAGGTGACTTTTGCCGAAAGCATCATGTTGGTGCTTGTGCGGGAAGGCAGCAAAACCGCGCTGCTGCGCATTGACCCGCTTTCGGGAAAACAGATAGGCCGCACGGAATTTGTTGCGCGGTAACCCGGTGCTTCTGCCATCCTGTGCCGAGCCGTCCGCCCTCGCTCTGAGCTGTTGTGAACAGGTGCGTGCCAAAAACCGAAAAAAGGGGTTGCGTCTTCACTCATGCAGCCTTATACGCACGGTCCTCGGCCTGAAACAGAGTTTTTCAGGTATTGCGCGCCCATCGTCTAGCGGTCTAGGACGCCGCCCTTTCACGGCGGAAACACGGGTTCGAGTCCCGTTGGGCGTGCCACTCTTTTCCCAATTGCAGTTTTATGGAAAAGCACCGGTTCTGCTGGCTGTCGGCGTCGATATTGTTCAGAGCCGGGCAGTTTCCAGCCGCTGCCCGGTCTCAATGAGATTTACTTCTGCTTCGGCGGCGATCTTTGCAAAATTCGGATCGGTGCAATAGTCGGTTACGAAGGTGGTGACCTGTGACAGATGCCCGACCCTTACCGGCGCAGTGCGTTCGAATTTTGTGCTGTCGGCTGCAAGAATGACATGGCGCGCATTATCCATGATGGTCTTGGTGACCTTGACCTCGCGATAGTCGTAGTCGAGCAGGGATCCGTCCGGATCGACCGCAGACGCACCGATGACCGCAAAATCGACCTTGAACTGCCGCATGAAGTCGACGGCAGCCTCGCCGACAATACCGCCGTCCGAATGCCGCAGGACACCTCCCGCGATAACAACTTCAATCTGAGAATATCCGCGCATAAGGCTGGCGACATTGATGTTGTTGGTGATCACCATCAGGCCACGATGCTGAAGCAGCGCCTGGGCAACGGCTTCCGTGGTTGTCCCGATGTTTATGAAGATCGAGGTGTTGTCCGGAATGAGTGCCGCAACGCTCTCGCCGATATCCGCCTTTTCCTTGCTGGAAATAATTCTTCGCGCTTCATAGCCAACATTCTCGATGCCGGAAGACAGCAGAGCGCCACCATGCGTTCTGGCCAGCAGTCGGCGGTCGCACAGTTCGTTGAGATCTTTGCGGATTGTCTGCGGGCTGACATCGAAACGCCTTGCAAGATCATCGACGCTGACGCGTCCCATCTGCCGGGCGAGTTCCAGGATTGCGTTGTGGCGTTCAATCAGCATTTATCGAAAGCTCTTCAGGTGTCGACACATTCACCTAAAAGACCGTCCTTGTCCCCTAAGATCAAGCCACATCTTTCTTTTTTTGTTTGACGGATTTTGTTTGGGACTCTGCATCAGGTTCTGTACCGGTACTTGTATCCGTCGTTTCCGCCGCTTTGCTGTCGCCGGCACTTTCTTCCCGCGTCGTCTTGCGATTGGAGGCGACGACCCTGCTGACAAGCGCTTCTGCCGCTGATGCGATATCGGCAGATTTTGGTGCCTGGGAATTTTCGTCGGGCGGACTGACTTTCGAAACACTGACCTTTATCGTCGCAGGTTTCTTTATCTTGTCTCCGGGAACAATGACACGCTGTGTCCGCTTTTTTTGACCTGGCTGCGGTTCCCCGCTTTTCGCAGGTTCGACAAGGGCGGTTTCGACTTCAGCGACGGGCAGCGTTGTGTCTTCACCCGATTTTGCGTCTTTCGCATCGGCTGAAATTGCATTCGCTCCGGCAATCTTGGCAGCCAGTGCGCGGAATTCTTCTCGGAGCTTGGAAAGGGCCGGGGTATTTGCCAGATCGATCTTGAGTTTTTCGACCTGTCCGGTCGCACGTTCGAGTGCGCGTTCCTTGTTGTTCAGTTCGGACCTTTGCTGCGCGTTTTCCCTGGTGAGTTCCTCAAGCTGATCGGTCAGTTCTTCCTTTGGCTCGGAACCGCCGGCACCTGCGCTGCTCAGCAGGTGAGAAAGCCGGGTTACTTCCGCCTGCGCCGACACGTATTTCGAATTCGTATCCACCAATTGAGCTTCGAGTTCCGACAGCCGCGATTTTTCCATCTTGCCGGCAGAAGTTGCGATTTCTTCCGCGACGATCGGTTCGTGCTTGGCCAGCCTGGATTTGAGCGTGGCGACTTCAGCTTCCAGACCCGTGATCGTCGCCAGGGTCATCGTGTCTGCTGCAGGCAACCAGTCGCTACCGTCTTCGTCTTTTTCAGGCATCCTGGTTTCAATCTTGCCGTCATCGGGCAATTTCCAGCTTTCAGCAAGTGCCTTTTCGGAGTCTGCCAGCTTCTGCTTGAGTGCGGTTACCTCAGACGTCAGGAGGTCGACGGCTCTCTGATCACCATGAAGGGAGCCCAATTTCGTTTCAAGATCGGATATCTGTGATTTGTGAGACCGGTTCAGCTCGTCGATTTCTGTTCGTAGCCGCGCGGCTTCCAGGTGATGCCTGGCAGCTTTCGACCGTTCGCCATCAAGTTGACGCTCCACCCGCCTGAGCTCGATTGCATGACGGGCCCTTGCCTGATCCTGAGCGGCTCTGACTTCGGCGTAGCTCGAAGGATTGACCGCACGCAGTGCTTCCTCGGTCAGGCGTGCCGCCCTGCGGTAAAAAGCAGGCAGGATTGCCAAGCCGATCAGACCGGCCGTGCAAAACCCCAGTGCAACATACATTACCGCTTCAATCACATCGGGCTCCCGGTCGTTCTCCCAAGCCGATACTTAATCATTAGACGACACCGGCCTCGCAGCCAAGAGCTGTCGAGCCGTTGGCTGATCGGCATGTTACATGTTCTGCCGAGACTTAGCTTGCCAATTAAAAAGGATTCCAGGTCGGTTTGGGAGTGAACTTCAGGTAACCCATGTTCAGCCCGAGGCGCGCACCAACACCCGCTTTGACGGGAACAAGGACGGTTTCGTTTCTGAGCAGAACGGTCATGCCCGCGCCGCCAACGAGATAGGCCGACCCATTGACGCCCGCAAATCGATCATAAATCGAATCAACGGCTGGAAGCCTGTAGACCAGCATCATGACGCGCGCGCCGTCGGCGCCGAAATCCCACCCAAGCGAAGGGCCTTGCCAGAATACCTTGTGATTGCCCGCGTTGCGCGTGTAGAGGTGCCCCTCGCCATATCTGGCGCCGGCAACGAAAGCGCCTGATCCTTCTTCGCCCAGGATGTAGCCGTTCGGCTCGCCGTATCTCGAAAAGGCGCGTTCGATAACAGAGGCCAGACCACCGGAGACCGAACCGAAAAATTCATGGCCGGTTTTCAGGATCTCGTCTTCATCGTAGGTCTGTGCACTGTCGATCGGTGCTGCGCCGGACGTTTGAGCCATGGCTGAGTTTGGAACGGCAATCAGACAAAAGCACAAAATCGCAGCTTTCAACAGGGATGCTACTTGCCAGTCTCTTTTCGCCATTAATTGGGACTCCTCATCATCTGCCGGATGAGGCGCATTGTTTTAAAGTGCCTCAGCCCGTACGCTGGAACGCAATAGAATCAAACTGATTCGCGCAAGCCTCGGTACTCTTCATAGCCGAATCAATGAAAAGCTGGCCTGAAAAAAAGACGTTGATGTGTCTTTCCCTTGCCGTGATGGCTGTTCTGGGCATATTTGCCGGAAAAGGCGTCGCGCGTCCCCAGCTTTTCGTCCCCGATCCGATTACCGGCTATGCAATTGGCGGAAATGATCCTGTCAGCTACTTCGTGGACGGGCAGCCGCGCAAGGGAGATCGCCGGCACGAACTCAGCTGGGGCGGTGCCGAATGGGTCTTTGTCAACGAGGGCAACATGGCCGCGTTCGAGCGAAACCCGGAAACTTATGCCCCCATGTTTGCCGGATGCGGCGGATATGCGTTGTCGGAAGGGTTCGCCACCGCAGGCAGCCCGTACATTTATGCCGTCGTCGAAGGGCGACTCGTCTTCTTTCACTCGGTCGTCAACCGTTTTCTGTTCGTCGTCAATGGTGGGCAACTTGTGAAGGACGCCCAAGAGAATGCAGCCAGCGTCGGCTGCATGCCGGAAAAGTAGTCATTTTCCGCCTAGGTATTTCGCATGACCGGTAAAAACGGCAACTTTCATCTGGATGACCCGGCTTGCAGCCGGCCGCCGCCTTGGCAGCAGCTTTTAGGATGTGTAACGCTTGCGCGAATTATTGCGAATCATAGTTTCGCTTGGACCCTGTAGAAGAGCCTTACACCGCCATGTCCGCACTTAAAGAGCTTACCTCTCTGGATCTTGCCGCTTTAGTTGCCAGCCGCGTTTGTCACGACATCATCAGTCCGGTCGGTGCAATCACGAACGGTCTGGAAGTCCTCGACGAAGAAGGTTCGGAGGACATGCGCGAGTTTGCGATGGACCTCATACGCAAAAGCGCACGTCAGGCCTCCGCCAAATTGCAGTTCGCACGTCTGGCATTCGGGGCCGCCGGTTCGGCGGGTGCAGAGATAGATCTGGGTGACGCGCAAGTCGTTGCCACAGGATTTATGGAAAACGAAAAATCTGATTTAGTTTGGCAAGTTTCCAGGCACCTGATGCCGAAAAATTACGTCAAGCTTCTGCTTAACCTTATCCTGATCGCCAATCAGTGCGTTCCGCGCGGTGGCGAAATCAAGGTTGAGATGGAGGGGGATCCGAAATCGCCATCCTTCACGTTGCTGGCAAGCGGTCTCAATCCGCGCATCCCACTGGGAATGAAGGAAACTCTTGACGGACAAGAGCCGGAAAGGGTCGATGCCCACTCCGTTCAACCGATCTACACTTTGCTGCTCGCCCGTGAATCCGGCATGGTATTAACAATAGATAAACAAGAAGAGTCAGTAAAAATAACGGCCCTCCCGAAGGTCTAAAAGTCGAAGTTAAAAGTCTCCATACGTTTCAGCGTATCTTAACTCTTTGAGGTCAACCTACTCTCATGGACTTTTCGGTCCAGACATCCGTTTCCGGATGCGGAACCAGTAACAAGTCGGGTGAGAGCAGGCCATGGACGACCTCCTCAGGGAATTTATTACCGAGACGAACGAGAGTCTCGATGTTGTTGACGTTGAACTCGTAAAATTCGAGCAAGAACCGAACAACGCAACCATTCTGAATAACATTTTCCGCCTGGTGCATACGATCAAGGGTACCTGTGGTTTCCTGGGCCTTCCCCGGCTTGAAGGAATTGCGCATGCGGCTGAAACCCTTATGGGTAAATTCCGTGACGGCGCCCCTGTCACTCAGGAAGCAGTGTCGCTGATCCTGATTTCGATCGACCAGATCAAGGACATTCTTGCAGAACTTGAAGCCGCCGAAGGCGAAGAGCCGCAAGGGGACGACAGCGAGCTGGTCGGTAAACTCGAGGACATGTCTGCCAAGGCCGATGCGGCAATGGCGAGTGGCGCCGAACCCGAAGCCGAGGCAGCTGAAGAAGCGCCGGCCGAGGCGGACGCTGCCGATGACGACGATCCGGATCAAACCCTTGAACGTCCGCTGCGGCCAGGTGAGGTTTCTCTCGACGAACTGGAACGTGCGTTCCAGGAAACCGAGATCGAAGTCGAGGTCGCGGACGTGGAGATCGTCGAGGCCGAGGACATCGCAGAAGAGGTGGACGAACCTGCCCCTGCACCGGTTGCCGCGAAGACCGAAGCCAAAGCCGAGCCCCTGAAGAAAGCCGCTGCGCAGAAATCGGGTACTGAAGGCGGGGAAAAGAAGGCTGCCGGCGGCAGTGTTTCAAACAAGAGCATTCGTGTCGCCGTAGATACGCTCGAGCACCTGATGACCATGGTGTCAGAGCTTGTGCTGACGAGAAACCAGCTTCTCGAAATCGTGCGTCGTCACGAAGACAGTGAATTCAAGGTTCCACTGCAACGGCTGTCCAATGTGACCGCGGAATTGCAGGAAGGGGTCATGGCGACCCGGATGCAGCCGATCGGCAATGCCTGGCAGAAGTTGCCGCGCATCGTGCGCGACCTCAGCCAGGAACTGGAAAAACCGATCGAACTGGAAATGATCGGTGCGGATACCGAACTGGACCGTCAGGTCCTTGAAATGATCAAGGATCCCCTGACACACATGGTCCGGAATTCGGCGGACCATGGTCTGGAAGGCCCTGATGAGCGCCGGGCTGCCGGGAAACCGGAAAAGGGCACCATTACTCTTGCCGCCTATCATGAAGGCGGACATATCATCATCGAAGTCCGCGACGACGGTAAGGGCATCGATGTCGAGAAAGTGAAATCCAAGGTTCTGGAACGTGGCCTGGCCACGGAAGCCGAATTCGAGAAGATGACGGATTCCCAGATCCACAAGTTCATCTTCGCGGCCGGATTCTCTACCGCTGCCGAGGTAACCAGCGTTTCCGGACGCGGTGTCGGCATGGATGTCGTGCGCAACAACATCGAACTGATCGGCGGTACCGTCGATTTGCGCTCGACAACCGGCAAGGGCTCCAGCTTCATTATCAAGATCCCGCTGACGCTTGCCATCGTGTCGACGCTGATCGTCGAGGCGAGCGGTGACAGGTTCGCAATTCCGCAGTTGTCCGTCGTGGAACTTGTCCGCGTCCAGACAAACTCGGAGCACCGCATCGAGCGGATCAAGGACACGCCGGTACTCAGGCTTCGAAACAAGCTTCTGCCGCTGGTTCACTTGTCCCAGCTTCTGGGTATCTACGAAGGCGAGGATGTCGATCAGGCGATCGATTCCGACAACGGCTTCATTGTTGTCATGCAGGTCGGCAGCCAGACGTTCGGTGTCGTGGTCGACGGTGTTTTCCATACGGAAGAAATCGTGGTCAAACCGATGTCTTCCATGCTGCGCAACCTCAACATGTTCTCCGGCAATACCATCCTCGGTGACGGTTCGGTAATCATGATCATTGATCCGAACGGCATCGCCGGTGCAATGGCAAGCCACGCTTCGAGCTCGGTCGCTGAATCGGAGGACGAAGAGCAGGAAGGCCTGCAGCGCAAGTCCATGTCCAGCCAAAACGCAATTTCGCTTCTGCTGTTCCGTGCCGGTGCGCCGGAGCCAAAGGCCGTGCCGCTGTCACTGGTCACGCGCCTGGAGGAATTCGAAGTTTCCAAGATCGAACGCTCAAACGGCAGGGATCTTGTGCAGTATCGCGGTTCCCTCATGCCATTGGTTTATGTCAACGACGGGGATGGCCACAAAACCGAAGGTACCCAGCCGATGCTGGTGTTCTCGGACTCCGGCCGTTCCATGGGTCTGGTCGTCGACGAAATCGTCGATATTGTCGAAGACCGCATGAATATCGAAGTCGGTTCCGAACGTCCTGGGGTCCTGGGATCCGCAGTGGTCAAGGAACGGGCGACGGAAATTCTGGACCTTGGCTACTACCTGCCTCAGGCCTTCGAAGACTGGTTCATGCGCAAGGAAATGGACATCGAGGCGCTGACGAAAAAGGTCCTTTTCGTCGACGACAGTTCCTTCTTCCGCAACATGCTGACACCGGTATTGAAAGCGGCAGGTTACGACGTGACAACCTGCATCGGTCCGCAGCAGGCATTCGAGTTGCTGGAGAACGGTGACAAGTTCCATGCAATCGTCAGCGATATCGAGATGCCGGAAATCAACGGGTTCGAATTCTGTGAATCCCTGCGCCGGGATCCTCGCTTCCGGAACATTCCGATCCTGGCATTGTCTTCGATGGTGACACCTGCATCGATCGAGCGCGGTCGTCAGGCCGGCTTTGATGACTATGTCGCCAAGTTCGACCGTCCCGGCCTGATCGCGGCTCTTAAGGATGTCTTCTCCAACGAACTGGGAGTTGCAGCATGAGTGTGCTCGAACACAAAACCAATTCGGACGCCGGCACCGCCAGTGACATGATCCAATACGTGACAGTGGTCATAGGAGGTCAACTTTTCGGCCTGCCGATTTCCCAGGTCCATGATGTGTTCGTTCCCGAGAGCGTGACGCGGGTTCCAATGTCTGCTCCGGAAGTCCAGGGCGTACTCAATCTGCGCGGACGCATTGTCACTGCAATCAACATGCGTCGCCGCCTGCATCTGCCGCCGTTGGAAGACGAACAGATGATGGCGGTCGGCATCGAGTACAAGCTGGAGAGCTATGGCCTCGTCATCGATACCGTCGGTGAAGTGTTGACGTTGCCGGCAGCTTCCTCAGAGCCGAATCCGTCAAACCTGGATCGTCGCTGGGCCGAGATTTCGGGCGGCGTTCATCGCCTGGACGGTCAGTTGATGGTGATTTTGGATGTCGATCGTCTTCTAGGTGCAATGTTTACCGAACCGATGGTAGCAGCGTAACGGCCGAACGGCCCATGAGTGGAGTAACGCCCGATGAAACAGTGCCTTGTAGTTGATGACTCCAGTGTCATCCGTAAGGTGGCACGCAGGATACTCGAAGACATGAACTTCGAGATTACTGAAGCGGAGGACGGCCAGCAGGCTCTCGACGCGTGCAGAAGCACGATGCCTGACGCCATTCTGCTGGACTGGAACATGCCGGTGATGGACGGTCTGGAATTTCTGACAAGCCTTCGTGCCGAAGATGGCGGAGAAAGCCCGGTTGTCGTGTTCTGTACGACTGAGAACGACGTTGCACATATTGCAAGGGCGATCCGTGCAGGAGCGAATGAATACATCATGAAACCGTTCGACCGGGAAATTGTCGAAGCCAAGTTTCAGGAAGTCGGCCTTATTTAGTATTGAGTTGGACGGTCATTAATGGCATTCGCGCAAAGAAGTGTTTCTGCTGGCGCCAGCCCGAGCAGCGACCCGATCAAGGTCATGGTTGTCGATGATGCTGTGGTCATTCGCGGTCTTCTGACCCGCTGGCTCGGGGAAGACAAGGGCCTCAAAGTTGTCGGTTCCCATAGGAACGGCAAGCTAGCTGTAGAAGATATCGAAAAAAGCAATCCGGACGTCGTGGTACTCGACATCGAGATGCCGGAAATGGACGGCATGACCGCCTTGCCGCTCATGCTGGCGAAAAAGCGGGACCTGGTCGTGATCATGGCGTCGACCCTGACACGCCGCAATGCGGAGATCAGCCTGAAGGCTCTTTCGCTCGGCGCTGCCGACTATGTGCCAAAGCCCGAGTCGAATTCCGAGGTCACGACATCTATCGATTTCCGTCGCGAGCTTATCGAAAAGGTAAAGGCGCTGGGTGCGCGTGCCATTCGTATGCGTGGACCTGCCAGGACAATGCGCGCCGAAACGCGCGCGGGAAAGAGCTCCCAGCCGGTCAAACCCGTTTCGGCCCGTCCCACTACGGATACGCGTGCAAGCTTTCGAGGTGCCGCACAGCCTGCCGCTGCCGCGGCTCCCAAGTTCCAGACACGACCATATTCTTCCGTGCGGCCACGCATTCTTGCGATCGGCTCGTCAACCGGCGGTCCACAGGCGCTGCAAGACGTCATGAAGGAAGTCGGCACGGCTATGAACGACGTGCCCGTCGTCATCACACAGCACATGCCGCCGACATTCACCTCCATTCTTGCGGAACATATGGGCAAGGCTGCTCTTCGTCCTGCCAAGGAAGGCGAGGATGGTGAAGTCCTCAAGCCCGGTACTATTTACGTTGCCCCGGGTGGTAAACACATGATCCTGGAGAAGGACGCCGGCGCCGTGAAAGTCCGTCTGACGGACGACCCGCCGGTCAACTTCTGCAAACCTGCAGTCGATCCTTTGTTCGACAGCGTTGCCAAGGCCTACGGTTCTGCGGTTCTTTCGGTGATTCTTACCGGAATGGGACATGATGGCGCTGACGGTGTGAAAACGATTGCTTCCGGTGGCGGCAGTGTGATCACGCAGGATGAGGCCACCAGCGTCGTCTGGGGCATGCCAGGTGCTGCGGCACAAACCGGGGTTTGTTGTGAAATCCTGCCGCTCAACCAGATTGGGCCGAAGATTGCACGCGTATTGAAGGGGAATACACGATGACTCCAGGTGAGTTTGAATTCCTCAAGACCTTTCTCAAGACGCGCTCCGGACTGGTTCTTTCGAGCGACAAGCAGTATCTGGTCGAAAGCCGGTTGCTGCCGATCGCCAGAAGCTCGAAACTGGAGACCCTGAGTGCCGTGATACAGACGTTGCAGCGCGGATCAAACCGGACGCTGGAAACCGATGTTATCGAAGCGATGACGACCAACGAGTCGTTCTTCTTCCGGGACAAGACGCCGTTTGATCATTTCAAGGAGACGATGCTGCCTGCCCTGAAGGAGGCGCGCGCATCGCGCCGGCAGCTCAAGATCTGGTGTGCGGCCGCCTCGACCGGCCAGGAACCCTATTCGCTGGGTATCTGTCTGAAGGAAGAGGCTTCCAAGCTACCAGGGTGGCGAACGCGGATTCTCGGGACGGACCTGTCGCTGGAAGTGCTGGAAAAGGCAAAAGCCGGTCTCTACAGCCAGTTTGAAGTCCAGCGCGGCCTTCCGATCCAGATGCTTCTGAAATATTTCGATCAGAAGGGCGACATGTGGCAAATCACGGCCGAGATGCGGTCGATGATCGAATGGAAGAAACTCAATCTTCTTGAGAGCTTTACGCATCTGGGAGAGTTCGACATTGTCTTTTGCCGGAATGTTCTGATCTATTTCGACCAGACCACCAAATCGGAAATCCTGGGCCGTCTTGCAAAGACGCTTCCAGATGACGGATTTCTGGTTCTCGGTGCAGCGGAGACAGTGGTCGGGTTGACCGATGCGTTCAAGCCGGTACCTGGAAAACGGGGACTGTTTCAGAAGAAGCAAGCCGTGCAGGCAGGAACAGGTTCTGCTGCAGGTCCGAGACTGGCTGTCGGTGGCGGTGTCGGGTTCCGCCGGTAACCGCACTGTCATGACAGATGTTTTCTTGAAAGGCGGTCAGTTGACCGCCTTTTTCGTATCCGGAGACAGCTGGCTGATTTTCTTGCGAACCTTTTCGGCATATTTCCGGCTCACGGGAACCTTTGTTCCCTCGGTCAGTTCGAGCCAGGTCCGACCGTCCTCGCGGACAACCCGAGCCATGGCCTGGAACGTCACCCAGTGGCTGCGATGAACCTGCATGCCGTCCTCGCCGGGCAATTCGGAGACAATGTCGTTGAAACGGTAAAGCACCATCCGCGTTTCACTGACCGTGACCAGGCGGACATAGTGTTCCTGAGCCTCGACACGCAGAACCGGAGCATCGAGAGGGGTGTCCAGGTGCCTTTGGAAGCCCATTTCCCCGGGGCGAACGGAATGTATCCGGTTGTCGTCCGCAGGAGAGGTGGCGATTCGAAGATCACGGTTTTTCATTTCAAACGGAAGCGCCTGGTTTGATGCCGCCTCTTCAGTGCTTGCTGCCGGCGTTGAGCCAGAAAGCTGCAAAAAGGGAATTGAAAGCAGGAAGCAGAGCACAAGATGATTGTCTGAAAGATAGACGAGTTCGAGGAGGAAGGACCCGATATGGGTCCGACCGGTCACGGAGTTGCCGGCTTCGACCGATGCACCCGATCCTACAAGCTCACCGAGTTCCGGTAATCCCAGGATAAGATCGAGCGCGGTTACCGCAAGAGCAAAGGGAACGAGGCTGACAAGTGCTGCAACGACCGCGTTCAGCCTGAAGCGGTCCCTGAGACCGGGCAATCTTGCAAACAATTCAAGAAAGGCGACGAACAAGCCGGCTTCCAGGAGAATTCGAACGGACCAATAGAGGTAAAGACCAGCGAGAGACCAGTTTTCGGGGCGCTGGATCTGCGTCGAAGCGAGAAGCCAGGCGGCGGCCAATGCAAGAAGAAATATCTGTATGTTTTTGTCGCGGATCATTGCGTGGCTCGTGTTTTCAGCCGTCCAAAGTAGGCTGCAACTGGCGCGTCATTCAAGAAGCATGAAAAATTTATAACTTAAACTGTTGTAAAAAATACAATATTCCTCTGATCGCCAAGTTTGAAGAAGTCGCGAAATAACGCGTCTTTGAAGAAGTAGCGGGTTTCCTTTCGTTTTCGTTGCGCCACTTTGACCGCAAGGGCACAGCGATGGGCGAAACGTGATCGTCCATCCGCGCAGTATTCGGGATGACCCTGCTGCCTTGGCCCCCACCGTAAATATGACAGGCTACCGGAGTGATTGACATGGGATTGAAAGTTGAACTGACACGGCGCTCCGCGCTGCTGGGCGCTGGAGGTGCAATTGCCGGCGCGAGCCTGATGACATCAAATCTTGCACAAGCAGCAGCGGACAAACAGGGAGCCATGACCGCGCCTGTTGCGCGCTACCAGGTCGGCGAGTTTGAAGTGAACACGCTTCTCGACGGTGCTGTCAGCGTCAAGGAACCGCAAAAAACGTTCGGCATGAATGTCGATGCGGATACGTTTACAACGACATCTGCAGAGAACTTCATCCCCGCAGACGCTTTCAAGGCCTACTTTACGCCGACGCTCGTGAATACCGGCAGCGAACTGATCCTGTTTGATACAGGGGTCGGTGAAGGAGGCCGTCCCGCACGCGGCAATATGAGGGCTGCACTGGAAAGCGCCGGGTACACGCCGGAACAGGTCGATGTGGTCGTCATTACTCACATGCATCCTGACCATATCGGCGGTTTGATGGAAGCTGGGGCTCCAGCCTTTCCGAACGCCCGCTATGTCACCGGGCAAACGGAATACGACTTCTGGTCAGGTATGGATCCCGAGGCCAATGGCGTTACAAAGCTGATGGCCAAAAACGTCAAGCCGCTGGCTGAAAAGATGACGTTCCTGAAGGGTGGCGAATCGGTCGCATCGGGTATCACGGCAGTGGATGCTCATGGGCATACACCTGGACACACCGTTTACATGCTTGAAAACGGTGGTCAGCAACTGCTGCTGGCAGCGGACACGGCCAATCACTACGTCTGGTCGCTGGCGCGTCCTGACTGGGAAGTTCGCTTTGACATGGACAAGGAAGCGGCCGCTGCGACCCGCAAGTCGCTCATCGGAATGCTTGCGGCAGACAAGATTCCTTTTGTCGGATATCACATGCCGTTCCCCGCGGTCGGCTATGTAGCCAGTGACGGCGCAGGTTTCCGGTATGTCCCGGCGTCTTACCAGATGCATCTCTAGACAAAGCGATAGTGACAAACGGGAAAGGGCGGGCTTGACGCCTTTTTCAGAACGGATATGTGGTCCGCTGAGTATTTCTCGGCGGACCACACTCTCGTTCGTGCCGGGTTTTCCGAAGAGACGGTCGTCTTCACAGGCACCCATGAGAACAGACTGCGATGAGTGACCGATCAGTTTGATTGGCCTGTGTCCATCCGGATGTGAATGTGTTTTGGCAAATACATGACCGGACCGATATCGGTCGCGTTTGCACGGCGGGCGCCGGTACCAGGTCATTCACATTCTTTTTCTCTTTCAAAATACTCGCGCAACAGTCCCACACGTTTCGGACGAAAGAATTCGTCGAGGAACTCCATCGAGCGGATCCGATCCAGGCGAAACATGCGAAAATCCTGCCTCAGGCAACACCAGGCGATCAAAGCCTGTACTTCATTGAAAAAATAGATGGTAAGCGGCCAGACTTTTCGTTTCGAACATCGATCATTCAGGTCAAAATATTCGAGGAAGACCGCCTGCTCGTTCCAGATTGATTCGCGAAGCCCGGAAAAGTCGGCTTCGGAGAAAGGTGTATTGCGCATGATATGGCTGCCAACCGTCGCATGTCTCAACCGTTGACGCATGTTTTGGGGAAGACTTGCCTCCAGCTTCACCAGCGCATTTTGTGCCGCATGGGTGAATTCGGAATTGCCCAGTTTTGATACGGTATGCAGACCGAGAGCGAGTGCGTCCACCTCGTCGGCGTCAAAATGCATCGGTGGCAGCGAAGGATCTTCCGTCAGCGTGTAACCAAAGCCCGCCTCGGCGTCGATAATTGCTCCTGACGACCTGAGACTTTGAATGTCGCGGTATATGCTGCGTTCCGAAATCTCCATTTCCTCGGCCAGCCGTGATGCTGTTACCGGGGAAGGCAATCGTCGCAATACCTGCATCAGGCGAATAAGACGATCTGAACGACTCACGCAAATCCTCCGGTTTTCATTTCAACCCGTTTGAGTGAATTTGAGCATAGAGCTACTGACAGGAATTGTCAGGAGGTGGCGAATATCTATGGGCAGCGCAGAAAAATCCACCCCAGAACAGCAGGTCAAGGAGACCAGCATGTCCCGTCTGACAACGATTCTCTCAATTCTAGGACCCCTGACAATGATGCCCACATTCCCAAGCCTTGCCGACGCCGGCAACAATCAGGACAAGCTCACCATCATCAATCCGGACAAGCTTCATGATCCCTCGGACCATGGTTACAGCGTGGCTGTGGTCGCGCCGGCCGGTGCGCGGCTTGCATTTGTTTCCGGACAAGGTGGTGTCAGTGCCAACGGGACCTATTCGGATGACTTTTCGGAGCAGGTTCAACAGGCCTATGCCAACCTGAAAACGGTTCTTGAATCGCTGGGCGCATCACCGGATCAGGTTGCAAAACTCTCTGTCTTTGTGGTCGATCACGATCCGTCGAAGCTTGGGGTCTTGACGGAAAATGTCAGGAACATGTTCGGCGAAACACTCCCTGCACAAACTCTGATACCCGTTCCGAAGCTCGCTATCGACCCGATGCTGTTCGAAGTGGAAGCCATCGTTGTTCTGCCTCAACAGTAGCGAACACACGACTTGCGCCGAGGATGATTATCCATCCTGAAACAAGTCGCCACCCGCGCCATTCAGGAGCCTGGTTGGCGAAATCAACGGGTACAAGGCGCTCCATGCAATAGAAAAGCCCCAGAAAACCGGGGCTTTTCGAATTCTTCAGTTGCCTTGGTGTCAGGCCGCAGCCTCGACTTCCGGTTCACGCAGAACATATCCACGGCCCCAGACCGTTTCGATGTAGTTCTTTCCGGAGGTCGCGGAAGCCAGTTTCTTGCGGAGTTTACAGATGAAGACGTCGATGATCTTCAACTCCGGCTCGTCCATGCCGCCGTAAAGGTGGTTCAGGAACATTTCCTTGGTGAGTGTCGTGCCCTTGCGCAACGAAAGCAGTTCGAGCATCTGGTATTCCTTGCCGGTCAGGTGGACGCGCTGGCCCCCAACTTCCACGGTCTTGGTGTCCAGATTGACCTTCAAATCGCCGGTTACGATCACCGACTGAGCGTGGCCCTTGGACCGGCGGACGATCGCATGAATGCGAGCGACCAGTTCGTCCTTGTGGAACGGCTTGGTCATATAATCGTCAGCGCCAAACCCCAGGCCGCGAACCTTGTCCTCGATGCCCGCGTTGCCGGACAAGATCAGGATCGGTGTCTTGACCTTGGACACACGCAGTGTCCGCAGAACCTCGTATCCGGACATGTCCGGCAGGTTCAAATCCAACATTATAATGTCATAATCGTACAGTTTGCCGAGGTCGATACCTTCCTCGCCAAGATCTGTCGTGTAGACGTTGAAGTTCTCGGACTTCAGCATCAACTCGATGCTCTGCGCCGTGGCGCTATCATCCTCAATCAACAATACACGCATGCCAATCCCCTTGTTCTGCCTTTCCTGGGCAAGTCGCAACGGCTCTGTCGGTGCCTGCTACGAAGGACTGTTGTTAACCCCGACTCAAAGCTACCGGTTAATGGTTAACAAAATATGATTCGCAGCGGCAAGCTCCAGCGAAATGAATCTGTGAACAACCAGCAACTTGTTGAATCCCAATAAAAAACGCAGATTCATAAAGCTTAATGTTGAACATTAAGAAATCGGCATAACCGATTCCGTTCAGATTCCTTTCGACAAAGCCGGTTTGACTTCGAAATGGCTCTCGCTTGTCAGCCTTCCAAAGGTTAAGATTAACCAGAGTCGTAAACGAAAGATTACCAAAACCGTTAACTACGAAAGGAATCTTCCTTGAAGGCGCTTTTCGCCGAAATTGATTCGCACATGCCGACCGAGATTTACGGGCGGGTTACTGCGGTTCAGGGGCTCCTCGTGGAGATCGCGGGACCGATTCACGAGATGAGTGTCGGCTCGCGTCTTTTAATCGACAGCGGTGAGGATAACCCGAAAGTTCCCGCTGAAGTGGTCGGTTTCCGCGACGGACACGCGCTCTGCATGCCGTTTTCGGGTCTCGAGGGTGTTCGGATGGGCTGCAAAGCCGTCATCAGTTCCCGCGAGAGCGTGGTGCATCCCGGCAATGCCTGGCTTGGCCGGGTGGTGAATGCACTTGGCGAACCGATCGACGGCAAGGGCGAGGTTGCGAACGGCGGTGTGCCTCGCAAATTGCGAAGCGCTCCGCCGCCGGCGTCAGAGCGCAAGAGGGTCGGTCCTCCACTTGACCTCGGCGTAAGGGCGCTGAACACGTTCGTGACCTGTTGCGAAGGCCAGCGCATGGGGATTTTCTCCGGATCGGGTGTCGGCAAGTCCGTCCTGATGTCCATGCTGGCGCGCAACACAAACTGCGACGTGGCCGTTATAGGCCTTATCGGCGAGCGGGGACGCGAAGTTCAGGAGTTCATTGAAGACGACTTGGGAGAGGACGGACTGGCGCGCTCCGTCGTCGTTGTCGCAACTTCCGATGAAAGTGTTCTCATGCGCCGTCAGGCGGCATATCTTGCCATGACGGTAGCCGAACATTTTCGTGACGAAGGCAGCAACGTCCTTTGCATGATGGATTCCGTCACCCGTTTCGCAATGGCCCAGCGGGAGATCGGGCTGTCTGTTGGCGAACCTCCGACGTCCAAGGGTTATACACCGACTGTGTTCACCGAACTGCCCCGCCTTCTGGAAAGAGCAGGTCCCGGCAAAACGGGTGATGGTTCGATCACGGGCCTGTTCACCGTCCTTGTGGAAGGAGACAACCACAACGAGCCGGTGGCCGACGCGGTCCGCGGCATCCTTGACGGGCACGTGGTGATGGAACGGGCGATTGCGGAGCGTGGACGCTATCCGGCGATCAACGTTCTGAAGTCTGTCTCCCGGACCATGCCGCGTTGCGTTCCGCCCGAACATCTGCCGGTCCTTCGCAAAGCCAGGCAATTGCTGTCGACATATACGGATATGGAGGAACTCATTCGCCTGGGAGCCTACAGGAAAGGTTCAGACCCGACCGTTGACGAGGCCATCCATCGGTTTACACTGATCGATGACTTCCTGAATCAGGGAAAAGACGAGGCGACGTCACTTTCTGACGGATATTTTCAACTCGCCAACCTTTTGGAAATGACTCAGGGGTAGACTGCCCAGGTTAGGGGAGTATTGAGTTATGAAAACCCGCGACAGTTTGATCCGTTTGAAGCGGTTTCAGGTTGATGAAAAGCGACGGCAACTTGCTCAGATCGAGAGCATGATTGCCGAGTTTAATCGAATGGCCGATGAGCTGGATGTCCAGATCACGACCGAGCAGGAACGTGTCGGCATCACCGACGTGACGCATTTCGCGTATCCGACATTTGCAAAGGCCGCAGCGGATCGGCGTGACAACCTGCGCAACTCGGCGCTTGAGCTTGATGACCAGTTGCAACGAGCTCAGGACGAGCTCAGTGAGGCCATCGAAGAACTCAAGAAGTTCGAGCAGTTGGAAGAGCGCGATCATCAGCGCGAGAAGACTGCGCAGGAGATTGCCGAACAGGATGAGCTTGACGAAGTCGCTGCGCGGGTTCGGCTGCGCTAGCAACAAATGTAGCCCGGGCAGAGAGGTTTAGCGGGTCACTCGAGCCCAGGCGGGCATGTATTTCGAATGCCTGATTGCCAAGACCGGTGATCAGGCTTTGTCGTTTTGAGAGATTGAAATAAAACCCTCAGCGTGCTGCCTCGTTGAAATTCGACCGTGGCATGAACACTTGTTTGTGAACTGATTCGTTCGATCTTCTGGGGGCATGCTCATTCTATGCGACTTTTTCTGGCAGTGCTTTTGCCGTTGTCCACGTTCTCCTTCGCTCTCGGGCTCACTCAGCCACTCATGCGTTTTGAACGTCTGTATTTTCTGGAAGATCGCCCAAACCTGATCGAAATGATTACGGAGTTGTGGCGACAGGAAGACATGGCGCTGGCCACGATCGTCGGTCTGTTCTCGATCGGATTTCCTGCTGCGAAAATCCTGCTGATTCACATCGCTGCCATGACGGGTGGAAATTCCCGGTCGCTTGCACTGCTGTCGATGGTCAGCAAATGGTCAATGCTTGACGTGATGCTGGTTGCGCTGGTTCTGTTCGCAGCCAAGACCAGCGGTCTTGCGGCGGCGGCAATTCTTCCGGGCCTCTGGTTTTACGCGGCGGCGACATTGTCGACAGCCTTTGCGGCGAGTCTATGCACGCGGGCCTGAAGCGTTCACCGGAAACTCATGCCGGCTGGGTGCGGCTGGGTTCCCTTGCGGTCTTGTCCCGGCGGCGGGCCTGAAAGTCGTCGCAGCGTCCCTGTCTTGCATTGGCTGCATTCGCGATCTGTTTGACATAGGCGGAAGTCCATTCCGCTCCCTGCGCGGCAGGCAGTTTGAGATGCGTGCACCTTGCCTTGGCCAGCAACGCGAATGCGGGGACGTCCAAACCCGCCTTTGCCGCAGTTCTGAGGACGACATCCCGTTTGCCATTGAACATGGCGTCCTTGAGTGCGGATTGTGCAATCCTGCCTCTTGTGCTGAGCAGTTCGATCGCGTGGTTGAAACGGCCGTCCTGCAGCAGCAGGATAATAAGTTCGTCAAGCGTTACCGCGGAACGCTCGGCTTCGCGCCACAATATGCCGATGTCCGGATTGTTCAAAGTGTCGCCGAATGTCTTGCGAAGGACTTTCAGTCTTGCGATCTGGTCCAGCTGTTCCTGGGAAAGCGAGCCTTCGATAATGCTGCGCAGACGCTTCCTGGTTTCGTCGTCGACAAGCGGCAGCAACTCCTGACATACGGCAGGAGAAAGATCCGAGCGAAGCGAGAGGTCCTCCCTCAGGACCTCATCTTCCGCTGCAAGCTTGACAAATTTGAGCATTGTCTGGCGCGACAGTTTCGTTTCCTTGTTGCCGGCCAGTATGCGGTGAACCGCGATGTCGCCCTTGGCAGCCAGAACGTCTGAAACCTCGGTTGGCAGATCCTTGCGCCGCGCCAGCACCTGCATGTGGGCGCTGCTTACCTGTTCGATCAGGAGAAGGAGATCATCCCGGGTCAGGAGCGGGCACTCCGCCAGGACCGGCATCGCGACATTCACCTCATCCCTGGCAATCCTGTGCACCAGGTCCGCAGGGCTTTGCGCGCAAGGCGCAATCTTCTGCGCCAGAAGCAATCGGTCGTTTGCAGCGCCAGTGCTGTAGATCTTCAACATTACCTGGGCGAAAAGTTCCAGTTCCCGGCCCGATCTTTCGTCAAGATCGGTTGCGACGAGTTTGCTCACCTCGGCAAATAGCTTTTGCCGCGCCTCGACTGTCTCATCCTCCGCGAGCCTGATGAGTGAACTTGTCATATTGCCTCCGTTAAGAGGAAGAATTAGCCAATATTGTTATTTTTACGTTACCGAAAAGTGGAATCTCGAAGTAATTACCTTACGTTAGTTTTTCTAGATTTGTGCAATCCAGAAAAAAAAGAGAATTATTTGATTTGGTGAAATAAAAACTGAAACTGGTTTCAGTTTTTCTTTCCCGGGCATGAAAACCGTTGAACGGTGAAGCGGATGGCTTTCCTTTGGGCCTGGTTCTTTCCTATTGTCGGAGCGAGAGAACGGTACGGTCCTCTGTCATTAAGTGAAACGGGTAGGACATGAAACTACTGCGCCTGTGCCTTGCAACGCTCCTGGGGGCATTCCTTCTTGCCGCTGTTCCGGCAGCCGGTCAGAGCGAAAGCGCAGCCCCGGTTGAAACCGCCGACGTGAAACAGGCAAGTGAAGCACTCATCAAGGTTCTCAACGACCCCGACAGCCGCAAGGAGCTGATCGAACTGCTGCAAAAAAAAGCCGCCGATCCCGGGTCTGGCCCGGCTTCAGAGGCGAAAGAGGGAGATGCGACACAGTCAACAGGTGCAGAAACAGCCGAACCCAGCTCCGCCGGGCAGAGTTTCGTCATTCGTGTTGGCGAATACACGCGAGCTCTGGCGGACGAGATCGGGGTCGTTCTCGACCGCTCGCGTCACTCACTAAAGGGATTGCTCCTGATTTTCCGTGGAGACATTCCCATAAAATGGGACCGTGTCGAAGAGGTCCTGTTGCAGGTCGCGATTGTTCTGGCGAGTGCCTACGCGGCGTTCTGGATTGGACAGTACATTGCGCGCCGGATTTATCCGAAAATGGCCGTCCGTGCACGGTACGGCGGCGGATTGATGCGGGCATTCATCCTGGTGGTATCGACCATTATTGACGGCCTGACAGTCGCGCTTGGACTGGGGGTTGGCTATTTCGTTGCACTGACCGGGTATGGCGGGCTTGAAACAGGCGTCACGATCCAGGAGAGCCTGGCGCTGAACGCGTTCTTCATTACCGGAATGTCGAATGTCGCCCTGCGGTTCGTCTTCGCCCCTCGCAGACCGGAATTGCGGCTCCTGCCATTTGCGGATGGCGCCGCCGATTATTGGTACTCTCGGTTACGTATCTACATGTATTGGAACAATTTCGGTGTGTTCCTTGCTGTCCCTGCCGCGAACCTGGCCGTTTCCTTTGTTCTTGGCAACGCGTTGAGGTTCATTGTCGTCCTCACGGGAATGGTTTACCTGATGGTTCTCATCAAGCAGAACAGGGTCAGGGTTCGCGAAGGCGCCAAGGCCTATGCGGAAACCATGCACAGCGTTCTGGCGAAAAGAGCGCTCGCCAATCTCGGCAACCTCTGGCACATCGGTGCCTATGGCTACATTATTGCGGTCTTCATCGTCTGGGTGACGCGCCCCTTCGATGCGACCACGATCATCTTGCGGGCAACCGGCCTTTCGATCATCACCATCATGGCCGGCATGCTGATTTCACTCGTCATGACGCGTGCCATCAAGGGCGGTATCAGGCTGCCCGATGACATTCATCAAAAACTGCCTGCGCTTCAGTACCGACTCAATGCTTTCGTACCGCGTCTTCTCAAGATCATTCGCTTTGTGGTGTTCCTGGGAACGATCCTGCTGCTTATGGACATCTGGGGCCTGCTCAGCGTGCTTGACTGGTTGTACAGCGAAGCCGGGATCAGGCTGGTGGGCAGCTACGGATCAGCCATCGTCGTAATGCTGGTCGCCTTCATTGTCTGGCTGGCGGTGATGTCATGGGTAGACCTGCGCCTGCAATCACGCGCCGGGTACATTGTCAGCGCACGCGAACGAACCCTGTTTCAACTGTTCCGGAACGCGTTCACGATCGTCATCATGGTCATGGCGCTGCTGCTGGCATTGTCTGAAATCGGTGTGAATATCGGGCCGCTGATCGCCGGTGCGGGTGTTGTCGGGCTGGCAATTTCCTTCGGTGCGCAAACGCTCGTCAAGGACATCATCACCGGGGCCTTCATCCAGATCGAAAACGCGATCAATGAAGGTGACGTCGTCACGGTTGCGGGTGTTACCGGAACGGTCGAGGGCATTACCATCCGGTCGGTGCGGATCAGGGACCTGGACGGCACGACACACATCATACCGTTTTCCTCCGTCGACATGGTGTCGAACTTCATGCGCGGCTATTCCTATCACGTCGCGCTCATCGGGGTGTCCTACGATACGGATATCGCCTACGCCAAGGAGGCGATGCTTGAAGCGTTCAGGAGACTGCAGGAGACCGAATTCAAATCCAAGATTTTCGGTGATCTGGAAATGCACGGCGTGACGGCCTTTGGTGCCAGCTCAATCGACATTCGCGCGCGCATCAAGACAAATCCCGGAGATCAATGGGGCATCGGACGTGCGTATAACGAGTTCATCAAACAGGTGTTCGACGAACGAAACATCGAAATCCCGTTCCCGCAAGTCACGTATCACGCGGCAACACCTCCCTTCGCGGAGGAAAACGATGTGCCGGATGCAGGTCGCCGGAAGAAGGTCAAGCAAAGCGAACCGACGGATGATGCGCCGCCGGAGAGTGAAGAACACTGAGACAAGCCGGACTCTGTCTCATCCCAGAGGGATCAGTGGCCCTGCTTTGGCGGATGGCATGCGAGTTCGGGACATTTCTGGCGGTTCCGGGCAATTTCGACCGGTGGAGTTTAAAAGAATGGCAGAGAGCGGCGGTCCCGACCCGCAAGCTTAAAGAAACTCCGACAGATTAGCAGTCTGCGCCAGCACCTAGCTGGTTCACTCTCTTTGGTGGAGCAGGCTGGAGTCGAACCAGCACAGCGCAAGCGTCGAATTTACAGTCCGGTGGGCTCTCCAATGCCCAGCTGCTCCGGTTGGCGGAAGACAGAGGTCCTGATCCTCAAACCCCTTTGCAGGGTTCCACCCGCTTTCCAAGCGGTGCCGGACACCTGTCCGGTTTGTCTTCCAACTGGAGGAGAGCAGCGGTCCTGACCCGCAGACCCGTCGCTGGGTCCTGTCTGTTTTCAAAACAGCACCGGCACGCCTGTCCGGTTTACTCTCCAGTTTTGGCGGAAGACGGAGGTCCTGATCCCCAAACCCTTGCGGGTTCCATCCGCTTTCGAAGCGGCGCCGGGCTCCTGCCCAGTTCATCTTCCTTGTCGAAGACCCGGGCAACAAAAAACCCGGTAAGCTTTACGCTTCCGGGTCGAAAACACTCCGATGTGCCTACAGTCTACCGCACACGCCAAAGCCCTCGACCGCGAAGCGCGGACGCATATGAGCTTGATGAACTGTAAACTGCGAAAAACATCTTCATTTCCTAACTGATGCCGCAGCAATTACGCGATCCAACCGCGCATGTCAATTTACAAATTGCGAGCTCAGGTTGTTGCGCACTTCTGCGCACCAAGCGCCGAGATATGAATATCGGTTAGGACCCAAGTTCCGTGCTCCTGCTGGTTTGAGCTTGACAAAACGTAACTGTGATCGTGGTTCAATGCGGTTCTTTCGGCTTGCGACTATCCGTTTTCCGCCCGCAATAGAAAGAATATCTGATTGTTGATTGAATTTCACAATCTTTCGCTTTATTTTCGTTTCTTGAATTTCTTGCATTTCATTTCGAGCCGGAGACAAGCCTATGGCGGCGGACTACGACCTGCTGGTTATTGGTGGTGGAATTAACGGAACCGGGATTGCCCGAGACGCGGTTGGACGGGGAGCATCGGTCCTGCTGGCCGAGATGGGAGATCTTGCCAGCGCGACTTCTTCAGCCTCCACCAAGCTGATCCATGGCGGCCTGCGGTATCTGGAATATTATGAGTTCAACCTGGTCCGCAAAGCTCTTAAGGAGCGGGAGGTTCTCTGGCATCTTGCACCACACATCGCCTGGCCGCTCCGGTTCATCCTGCCGCACCACAAGGATCTGCGACCGGCCTGGCTGCTCCGCCTCGGCCTGTTCATGTATGATCATCTCGGTGGACGGAAGCTGTTGCCGGCAACCAAGACGGTACGTCTCGATCAAGCGCCCTATTCGCAAGGCCTCAAGAAACTCTTCCAAAGGGGTTTTGAATACTCCGACTGCTGGGTCGACGATGCGCGGCTGGTTGTTCTGAACGCGCGCGACGCGGCCGACCGCGGTGCGAAGATCCTCACACGGACAAAGTGCGTGAGCGCGCGGCGTGATGGAGACAAGTGGTCGGTGGTGCTGAAGGACCTTGCGACGGGTAAAGAGAAAACGGTCACGGCAAGCGTACTTGTCAATGCCGCCGGTCCCTGGGTCGCTGATTTCCTGCATGGGGTTGTCGGGGAAAACGACACGTCGGGCATCCGTCTGGTCAAGGGCAGCCACATCATAGTACCGCGCCAGTTCGAACACGACCGTTGCTTCATCTTTCAGAACGGCGATGGTCGGATCGTGTTCGCGATTCCCTACGAGCAGGATTTCACCCTGATCGGCACAACCGATGTCGATTATCAGGACGATCTCGGTGATGTTCGCATATCGGAAGATGAAATCTCGTACCTTTGCGCCGCAGCGAGTGAGTATCTTGAAAAGGAAATCACACCCGAGGATGTCGTTCATACCTATTCGGGTGTCCGGCCGCTCTATGATGACGGAGCCAAGGACGCCAAGGCGGCGACCCGTGACTATGTTCTGGAGCTTGACGGCGGCGGAGACACGCCCGCCGTCCTGTCCGTCTTCGGCGGAAAGATCACGACCTATCGCAAGCTCGCCGAGCAGGTTCTTGCAAAACTGGAGGGTCTTCTGCCGTTCAAGCGCGGACTTTGGTCGGGAAGTGAACCTTTGCCTGGCGGTGATTTCAGCGTTGACGCCTTTGACAGGGAAGTCTCCGGTCTCCAGCACGACTATGCTTTCCTGGACAAGCGCTTTGCGACGCGGTTGACTCGTCTTTACGGTACGGACGCCCGGCGGCTGCTTGGTGGTGCCAAATCTCTTGAGGATCTCGGCAAATCCTTCGGGTTCAATCTCCATGAAGCGGAAGTGAAATGGCTGATGAACCGGGAATGGGCCCGTACCGCAGAAGATGTGTTGTGGCGGCGGACAAAACTGGGCCTGCGTCTCAGCCAGCAGGAAGCGGCAGATCTGGAAAGCTATATGTCCAGCCACCTTGCAGAACAGGCTGGCGCTGCTGCATAGTTTGAAAAATCATCTGACCTGCCGGGCTCTCCGGCAGTTTTCTTGAATAAGCCTAAGATAATGGGAGGTGTGCCATGGCCGGATGTGTTTTGGCGATAGACCAGGGCACGACGTCAAGCCGCGCGATCGTTTTTGACGGCGGTTTCAGCCCGACCAGCGTGGGACAGCAGGAATTTCCGCAACATTTCCCGAAGTCGGGTTGGGTGGAACATTCGCCTTCGGACATCTGGACCAGCACACTGCGCGTTTGCCGTGAAGCCATGGAAAAGGCTCCGGACAAAGGTGCGGGTGTCGAGGCAATCGGTATCACCAACCAGCGTGAAACCACGCTGATCTGGGATCGGACGACGGGTGAACCGGTCTACAATGCGATCGTCTGGCAAGACCGGCGTACGGCGGAATTCTGCGCCGGACTGCGCGAAAGAGGCCTGGAAGACACATTTACGTCGAAAACCGGGTTGTTGCTCGATCCCTATTTTTCGGGAACCAAGATCGCCTGGATTCTCGACAATGTCGACGGGGTACGTGCGCGGGCCGAACGCGGGGAACTGGTATTCGGCACCGTCGATACCTGGCTGATATGGCACCTGACCGGTGGAAAGGTTCATGTCACCGACGCGACCAACGCGTCACGCACGCTGATCTACAACATTCACGAAAACTGCTGGGATGAAGAGCTGTGCAGGTTGCTCGGCATACCGATGAACCTGCTTCCGGAAGTGAAGGACTGCGCCGACGATTTCGGAACGACCGAGGCGGAACTGTTCGGCAGACCATTGCCCATCTTGGGAGTGGCGGGCGACCAGCAGGCCGCCACGGTCGGGCAGGCCTGTTTCAGACCCGGCATGGTGAAGTCGACCTACGGCACGGGTTGTTTTGCTCTGATGAACACCGGCGAGACAGCTGTGCGGTCGAAGAACCGGATGTTGACGACCATTGCCTATCGTCTGAACGGCGAGACGACATATGCGCTTGAGGGCTCGATCTTTGTTGCCGGTGCAGCGGTTCAATGGCTGCGTGACGCGCTGGGTCTCATAGAGAGCGCAGGTGAAACCCAGACGCTTGCCGAGCAGGCGGATCCGAATCACGACGTTTTCCTGGTTCCTGCATTTGTCGGATTGGGCGCGCCGCATTGGGATGCCGAGGCGCGCGGAGCGATGTTCGGGCTGACGCGCAACACGGGACCAAGGGAGATCGCCCGCGCGGTCCTGCAAAGCGTGGGCTACCAGACAAGCGATCTTGTCGAAGCCATGCAGGCCGACTGGCCTGACGCGGAAAAACCCGTTCTGAGGGTGGATGGAGGCATGACGGCCTCCGATTGGACGATGCAGTTTCTGGCAGACATCCTTGGGGCGCCAGTCGACCGTCCGACCGTTCCCGAAACAACGGCTCTGGGCGCTGCATGGCTGGCCGGATCCAAGGCTGGCATCTGGCCGGGCGAAGACGCGTTTTCCGCCGAATGGAAGCTTGAAAAACGCTTCGAACCGCAGCTTGACGAAGAGCGCCGACAACAATTGCTGGCCGGTTGGCAGGATGCGGTCAACCGAACGCGCACCGATCAGGACTGAACGCTTTGAAGGCTCTCGCACCTGTGAGAGCCTTCAGTCTTTCAGTGACTTAGAAACTTCAGCAACAAGCTTACGCTGCGGTATCACATTTCCTTGAACGGTCCTGAAAGTGTTAAAAATTACGTCAACAAAACTTACCTAGCAAAAATATTTCAAAATCAGGGTAAAATTAGAAAGATGTTGGTGCTTGATTTTCTGCCAAAAAAACGCCTTAGTTTGCGCTGGCTTGGACTTAACTCCTTTGCACACTTCAATGATGCAAGGTCCATGCTCTTCATCAAGGGGAGAACAGATTGATGAATTTCAAAAAAACCTTGAAGGCAACCCTTCTTGGCGCCAGCCTTGCCGTGATCGCGGCAACAGGTGCTTCCGCAAAGACCTTGGTTTATTGCTCCGAGGGGTCTCCTGAAGGCTTCGACACGGCGCTTTACACCGCCGGCACGACGTTCGACGCGTCCTCCAAGCCGCTCTACAACCGGCTTGTCGAGTTCAAGCGCGGCACGACCGAAGTGCTTCCGGGTCTGGCGGAAAGCTGGGAAGTTTCCGAAGACGGATTGGAATACACCTTTAAGCTGCGTAAGGGCGTAAAATTCCATACCACCAGCTTCTTCACGCCATCACGTGACTTCAACGCCGATGATGTGGTTTTCTCGTTCGAGCGCCAGCTGAACAAAGACCATGCGTGGCATGAATATACACCGGGCACCGCCTGGGAATATTTCAACGGCATGTCCATGCCGGACCTGATCAAGGAAATCGTCAAGGTCGACGACAACACCGTCAAGTTCGTGCTGAACCGTCCGGAAGCTCCGATGATTGCCAACCTGGCCATGGATTTTGCGTCAGTCGTTTCGGCCGAATACGCCGATCAGCTGGCGGCCGCCGGTTCCAAGGAGCAATTCAACCAGCAACCTGTGGGAACAGGCCCGTTCTCATTTGTCGGTTACCAGAAAGATGCGGTGATCCGTTATGCGGCTCACCCGGATTACTGGAATGGCAAGGAAAAGATCGACAACCTGATCTTCGCCATCACGCCTGATGCTGCGGTTCGCCTGCAGAAGCTGAAAGCGGGTGAATGTCATGTCATGCCGTATCCGGCACCGGCCGACATTGCCGACATCCGCGACGACGGCAACCTGACCCTTCTGGAACAGCAGGGCCTGAATGTCGGGTATCTCGCCTACAACACGAAAGTGGCTCCGTTCGACAAGAAGGAAGTCCGCAAGGCGCTGAACCACGCAGTCAACAAGCAGGCGATCCTCGACGCTGTTTTCCAGGGCTCCGGCCAGGCAGCGAAAAACCCGATCCCGCCAACGATGTGGTCGTATAACGAAGCGGTTGAGGACGACGCCTACGATCCGGATCTGGCCAAGGAAATGCTGGCGGCAGCCGGTGTTGAAAACCTCGACATGAAGATCTGGGCGATGCCTGTTCAGCGTCCGTACAATCCGAATGCCCGCCGCATGGCCGAGGTTATTCAGGCCGACTTCGCCAAAGTCGGCGTCAATGTCGAGATCGTTTCCTATGAATGGGGTGAATATCTTTCCCGTTCCAAGGACGAGAACCGTGACGGAGCAGTTCTGCTCGGCTGGACCGGCGACAATGGCGATCCTGACAACTTCCTGGCCGTTCTGCTCGGCTGTGATGGCGTCGGCGGTTCCAACCGTGCCCAGTGGTGCAATGACGACTTCCAGGCTCTCATCGAGAAAGCCAAGACCGTGACCGACAAGGCGGAGCGCACGAAGCTCTACGAAGAGGCGCAGGTTGTCTTCAAGGAAGAAGCTCCTTGGGCCACGATCGCGCACTCGGTGGTCTTCATGCCGATGTCCTCCAAGGTCACCGGCTACGTGATGGACCCGCTCGGTGGCCATTGGTTCGACGGCGTGGACATTGCGGAGTAATTCCGCTTGAAATTGGGAGGCGCTGGCGGTTTTGCCGGCGCCTCAGACATTTTGACCGGCGGATGCTCTCATAATGTGTGACAGTTTCCGCTGGTTCTTCGTATCTGGAACCTGACATGCTCCGCTTTCTTCTAGGCCGCCTCGGCCTGTTGATTCCGACATTCATCGGCGTCACCTTTGTCGCCTTCACCTTCATCCGGCTTTTGCCCGGCGATCCAGCTGAACTTCTGGCCGGTGAGCGTGGCATCACACCGGAACGCAAGGCCGAGGTGATGAAGCAATTGGGTTTTGACAAGCCCTACTGGCAACAATATCTCGACTACATACTCGGGATCTTTCAGGGTGACCTGGGCACTTCGTTCTCTTCGAAGAAGCCGGTGCTGGACGAATTCATGACGCTCTTCCCGGCCACTGCCGAGTTGGCACTCTGCGCCATCATTCTGGCCGTTTGTATCGGAATTCCGGCCGGCATCTTCGCAGCGGTGAAGCGCGGTTCCATTGCTGACCAGGCCATCATGGGCACTGCCCTTGTCGGCTATTCGATGCCGATCTTCTGGTGGGGCCTGCTGCTGATCATCTTCTTCTCCGGCATCCTTCAATGGACACCTGTTTCGGGGAGAATTTCGCTCCTCTATTTCTTCCCGCAAGTGACGGGCTTCATGCTTATCGACAGCCTGTTGTCAGGCGAAAAGGGCGCCTTTCTCTCGGCTGTGCGCCATCTCATACTGCCGTCGATCGTGTTGGCGACCATCCCGCTGGCCGTGATCGCCCGCCAGACACGCTCGGCCATGCTGGAAGTCCTTGGCGAAGACTATGTGCGTACCGCGCGGGCAAAGGGCCTCGCACCACGCTCGGTTATCGGGCTCCACGCGCTTCGCAACGCCCTGATTCCGGTTGTGACCACCATTGGCCTTCAGGTTGGTGTGCTGTTGGGTGGGGCAATCCTGACAGAGACCATTTTCTCGTGGCCCGGAATTGGAAAGTGGCTCTTCGACAGCATTTCCCGTCGTGACTATTTCGTGGTGCAGGGCGGTCTCCTGCTGATTGCCGGAATTGTAATGCTGGTCAATCTGATTGTGGACGTGCTGTACGGCCTCATCAATCCGCGCATCCGACACAATTGAGCCGAGGGTAACAAGATGACAAATACCTCTCCGGCAGCAAGTGCCGATGCAGACAAGGTCCAGGCTGCCAGTCGAAGCGCGACCTTGGCCAATCTCGCCGAGTTCTGGTACTATTTCTCGCGCAACAAGGGCGCGGTGATCGGATTGATCATCTTTTTCGCGCTGGTTGCCATAGCAGTGCTTGCTCCCTGGATTTCACCACATGATCCAGACATGCAGTATCGGGACAGTTTTCTGGTTCCGCCCTTCTGGGAAGAAGGGGGCAAATCGACTTTCATTCTCGGAACGGATGCTGTCGGGCGTGATATTCTATCGCGTCTGATGCATGGTGCCGCCTATTCACTGTCAATCGGTGTCATCGTCGTCATCATTTCGCTCTCTGTAGGTATCGTGACAGGTTTGATCGCCGGCTATGCCGGCGGAGTGGTCGACACCTTCATCATGCGCCTGATGGATATTATTCTGGCGTTTCCTGCGCTCCTTCTTGCGCTGGTTCTTGTCGCCATTCTGGGTCCCGGGCTTACCAATGCGATGATCGCGATCGCGCTTGTTCTGCAGCCGCATTTCGTTCGATTGACACGTGCGGCGGTATTGTCTGAGCGTTCCAGGGACTACGTCGTTGCAGCGCGTCTGGCAGGTGCCGGCCATATTCGATTGATGTTCAAGACGATCCTGCCGAACTGTGTTGCGCCCTTGATCGTCCAGGCGACACTGTCGTTTTCCAATGCAATCCTTGATGCCGCAGCGCTCGGATTTTTGGGCATGGGTGCGCAGCCGCCGGCATCGGAATGGGGCACGATGCTTGCCGAGGCCCGAGAGTTCATCCTGAGTGCGTGGTGGGTCGTGACCTTTCCCGGTTTGGCCATCCTGATAACCGTCATTGCCATCAATCTGGTCGGCGACGGCCTGCGGGATGCGCTCGATCCCAAGCTGAAGAGGAGCTAACTCAATGTCTCTTCTGGAAATCAGAAACCTGAGGGTTGAATTCGATACCGCGAAGGGTCCGTTCAGGGCGCTTGACGGTGTCGATTACCTGGTCGATGCCGGTGAAGTTCTGGCGATTGTCGGCGAATCGGGTTCCGGCAAATCCGTTGCCATGCTGGCAACAATGGGTCTGCTGCCGGACACTGCGACGATTACCGCAGACAAGATGGACTTCGAAGGCCTTGACCTGAGATCGTTGTCGGCAAAAGAGCGCCGCAAGGTAATCGGAAAAGATGTCTCGATGATCTTCCAGGAACCGATCGCGAGCCTCAACCCTTGTTTTACGGTCGGGTTTCAACTCGGCGAAACGCTCAAAGCGCATACGGACCTGAAAGGCAAACAGGTCAAGGATCGGGTCATCGAGCTAATGACTTCGGTCGGCATTCCCGATCCTGGGGGACGCGTCAATGCGTTTCCGCACCAGATGTCCGGCGGCCAGTGCCAGCGCGTGATGATCGCGATGGCGATTGCCTGTGCGCCAAAACTGCTGATCGCGGACGAGCCGACAACAGCGCTTGATGTGACGATCCAGAAACAGATCCTGGACCTTCTCGTCAAGCTTCAGCAGGACAGCGGCATGGGTCTGATCATGATTACCCATGACATGGGTGTCGTTGCTGAAACGGCCGATCGCGTGATCGTGCAATACAAGGGCCGCAAGATGGAGGAGGCGGACGTGCTGTCTCTTTTTGAAAACCCGAAAAACCCATACACCAAGGCGTTGCTTTCGGCGTTGCCGGAAAACGCGACCGGCGACCGGTTGCCGACCGTGAGCGACTTTGCCGAAGCGGGAGGATTCTGACTTGTCCGAAGATGTGATCCTCAAGGTCCGCGATGTCTACCGGACGTATGACATCAAGGGCGGCCTGTTCAAGCCGGCATCGACGCTTACCGCGGTCAAGGGTGTCAGTCTTGATGTCGCGCGCGGTTCCACGCTCGCGGTTGTTGGCGAAAGCGGCTGTGGCAAGTCCACGCTAGCCCGCATGTTGACAATGATAGACGCACAGACTTCCGGTTCCATCGAGATTGACGGTTTGCCTATCGACATTTCGAAGACAGGTATTTCCCGGGAAATGCGGCAGAAGGTGCAGATTGTCTTCCAGAACCCCTACGGGTCGCTGAATCCGCGCCAGAAGATCGGTCACGTTCTGGAAGAACCGCTCCTTTTGAATACCGACATGCCGGCAGCGGAAAGACAGGACCTTGCGCTGCAGATGTTGCAGAAGGTCGGATTGCTGCCTGAACATTACGGACGCTATCCACACATGTTCTCAGGTGGTCAGCGTCAGCGTATCGCGATAGCACGCGCAATCATGATGAAGCCGAAACTTCTGGTGCTCGATGAGCCGGTGTCCGCGCTCGATCTCTCCGTGCAGGCGCAAATCCTCAACCTTCTTGCCGACTTGCAGGACGAAATGGGCCTGACCTACGTGTTCATTTCGCATGACCTTTCCGTGGTGCGTTACATCGCCGACAAGGTGATGGTCATGTATTTCGGTGAAGTGGTGGAATACGGCACGCGCGAGGAGGTCTTCGATAACCCTCAGCATGACTATACCAAGACGCTGTTTGCCGCGACCCCGCAGGCCGATATCGAGAGCATCAGAAAACGGTTGGCGGCGAAGGCAGCTTAGCGGGCTGGCCGCTTGGCGAGACCGGAAGTGTTTTTCATCCGCCTGAACTGCGATAGGCTCTCGGACTTGTGCCGAGGGCCTTTATGCATCTGATCGACGAACAAAATCGCAAATGGTGGCTTCTGGGTGCGATCAGCTGCGTGCTTGGCATCGTCCTTCTGGACGAAACCGTTGTCGGGGTGGCGCTGCCGACCATTCAAAAGTCTTTCGGCCTGTCGAATACAGAAGCCCACTGGGTCGTCAATGCCTACCTTCTGACGTTTGCTGCGTTTGTTGCGATCGGAGGACGGCTGGCAGACCTGTTCGGCACGCTACGCGTCTTTCTGACGGGCCTGACAATCTTCAGCGTGTGTTCTCTTGTCTGCGGTTTTGCGCCAACCGGTTCCATTCTGATTGCAGCGCGCGCAGCGCAGGGTCTGGGTGCAGCTATTATTTTTCCGCTCTACGTGGCCATGATCGGCATGACCTTTCCCAAAGAACAGCGCGGCTTTGGTCTCGCGGTCGGCGGGGCGGTCGGAACAACTTTTCTGGCACTTGGACCCTTAACTGGCGGATTGCTGACAGAACTTGTCTCCTGGCGTTGGATCTTCTGGATCAACCCGCTGATTGCGGTCGGAGTCGGTACGATCGTGGCCCTGACCTGGCGCGAGATCGATCGCCCCGCCGGTCAACGGATGGACTGGATCGGGCTGCTGCTGATTGCAGTGGGCATGTTCTGCGTGGTGTTTGCGCTGATGGAGGCCAACAACTGGGGCTGGGAAGATCTACGCATTCCGGGGTTTCTGGTGGCTGGAGTTGCGCTGCTTGTCTTGTTCTGCCGTGTTGAAGTCAGCCGGAGAACACCGCTGATCGAAGTTCAACTGTTTCGAGACATGGTCTTTACAAGCAGTAACCTCACCATCCTGATGGCGCAATATTCGAAGATCATCCTGTTTGTTTTCATCGCCCTTTACGCGCAGACCGAGTTGGGCCTTGGACCCTTGCAGGCTGGTGCGCTGGTCATGCTGTCACCGATTCTGCAGCCTCCGGCTGCGCTTGTTTGCGGGCGTATGACCAAGAAAATGTCCTACAAGGGTCTTGTTCTCATCGGCATCACGGGACTGGGCGTCTGTCTGATCTGGTTAACGGTCGTTGCGCCTTTGAAAAACCTCCTGCTGGTAGCGTGCATTTTGCCCTTGTCCGGCGCGGTGTTTCCTTTCGTCATGATCCCGACAAGAGCAGCTATCCTTGCCATGCTGCCGGAACACAAACACGGGCAGGGTGGGGGTGTTTCCATGGCTTCACAGATTTCGGGCGGAACGATCGGCCTTGCAATCTCGAGCGCTGTCTTTCCGTTCGGCGGCTACCAGGCCGTGTTCGGGGTGGCAGCTGCGCTGTTTCTTGCGTTGCTCGGTTTCACGTTGCTGGTGTTCCGCACCGGTCCGCGCGAAAACGCCTGATCCGATCATCCGAAACCCCCTTCTGAAAACCACCTTGGTGCACAAATTGAATTGCATTGTTCGTTATTTCGAGTATTCTCGAACAATGGAAAAAAATAAAGCCCTTGATGCTCTTGCTGCCCTTGGTCAGGAAACGCGACTCGATGTGTTTCGCCTGTTGGTGAAGGTGGGTAAAGAAGGCATGACTGCCGGTGCCGTCGCAGATGCGCTTGAAGTCCGCCCGAACACCCTGTCGACCCATCTGGCTGCGTTGTCGCGTGCCGGTCTTGTTCAGGCAGAACGCGACGGGCGCTCCATTCACTACAGTTCCGATCTGACGACAATGCAGTTTCTGGTGACCTATCTCCTGCAGGATTGTTGCGGCGGCAATCCGGAACTCTGTGCTCCGATCGCCGATCTGTTCACTTCCGGTTCGTGCTCGAAAGCCAAGGCTCTCTGATTTCAAAATCCAGGTGGACATTCCAACAATGCGCAATGCTCTAATTTTATGTACGGCGAATTCCGCTCGTTCCGTGCTTGGAGAAGCACTGCTTCGCCATCTCGGGCAGGGCAGGTTCGCTGCCTTTTCTGCAGGATCGACACCGAGAGGCTCAGTCAATCCGGACGCACTGGCCTGTCTTGAGCGCCGTGGCCTGTCGACAGAAGGGTTCCGGTCGAAAAGCTGGGAAGAATTCGCGGGCGTTGATGCCCCGGCAATGGACCTGATCATCACTGTCTGCGACAGCGCGGCGGGCGAAGCCTGCCCGGTCTGGCCTGGTCATCCGATGGTCGTGCATTGGGGCATTCCCGACCCGGCTTCTGTCGAAGGGGACGACGCAACCCGCGGGGCGGCATTCGATCTGGCCTACCAAAGGCTGGAACGGCGCATCAATGACATGCTCGCGCTTGGCGACGAGGTATTCGAGGCCGAAGACGGCAAATCCAGGCTGGCGGCGATCGGCACTTCTTTCAACTAGTTGGGAAATTTTTCATGTCAGAATTCAGTTTGTCCCGGCGCCTGGCGGCGGAGGCGCTCGGGACTGCAATGCTTGTCGGCACGGTAGTCGGTTCGGGGATCATGGCCGACAGACTGTCGGACGATGTCGCCGTTTCCCTGCTCGGCAACACGATCCCGACAGGTGCTATCCTTGTGGTTCTGATCACTATCCTTGGGCCGATTTCGGGCGCGCATTTCAACCCGGCGGTGACCTTCGTGTTCTGGCTCAAACGGCATCTTGGTCTGGTGGTCGGTCTCAGCTATATCAGCGCGCAAATCATCGGTGGCATCTGCGGTTCGCTGATTGCACATGTGATGTTCGAACTGCCGGTGTTGCAGGCATCGACGACCGTGCGGACCGGTGCCGGGCAGTGGGTGGCTGAAATTGTTGCGACTTTCGGGCTGCTTGCCAGTATTCTGGCCGGTATACGGTTTCGGGAAACTGCAGTGCCATGGCTGGTCGGACTTTACATTACCGCCGCCTACTGGTTCACCGCATCGACGTCCTTCGCAAATCCGGCAGTCGCCATTTCCCGGGCCTTCACCGATACATTCGCCGGCATTCGTCCGATCGATCTCCCCGGCTTCATCGTGGCGGAAGTTGCCGGCGCTGCCCTGGCACTCGCGTTCTTTTCCTGGTTGCTGAGGTCCGAAAAGCCGTCAGACTGACAGAACAGACGTCCGGTTCATCGTCGCCTGGTCAGAGATCCTTCTTCATGAACCAACGGCGATGATCCGGCAGGGCCTGATCCGGCCTGTTTCCCAGAACCCCGAAATCCTGGTATCCGAGGCCCTGATAGAATTTGCGGGCTGTTTCATTCGAAGTGTCCAGCCATGCGCCATGACATCCAAGCCGTTTTGCTTCGAGTTCAGCCAGTTCGACAAGCCGGCTGCCGAGCCCGCCGCCCCTGACTGCGTCATCCACCCAAAGGGTCTTGATCAGCAGCCAGTGGTAGGACGTGCTTGCGCGCAGCCCACCCAGCAGGTGCCCGTTTTCATCGGTCGCCTTCAGGATGAATTCATCATTGTTCGCCTGCTTGTTTTCCTTGGCCAAGGACTGGAGCAGGCGATCCTCGATCGCCCTGGAAGTAGACGCCTTTTCCGCTTCATCGGCAAAGGAGATTTCGACATAGCTCATTGTGGTTCCGCAACCTGACTGTCCGGCTACAGCATCTCCCAAATGGCAAACTGGCGTCAATAACTTCACGCAGCCGGACTATCGTGGCCCGCTCATAAGGGCTGTCGCCTGCCTGCGGAGATACAGCATCAGGTTTTCGATCTGTTCCATGGCCTCTCCCTCGTCGCCATTGGCAATTGCCTGCATAACTTCCAGGTGGCTCCAGGCGGCCGGATTGAGATCCGCCCGGCCGAAATGCCGGTACCAAAACCTGCGGCTATGGGTCTGAAGGGGAGCCAGCGCCTTTGCCGCGAAAGGATTGCAGGCGGCCTGCGCGACAACTTCGTCAAATGCCTTGTCGAGGCGCAGATATTCCTCGACATCGGGAACGGAACCTGCGTCCCGCATGTCTTCGGCGATTTGTTCAAGTGTCCGACGTTCGTCCTGACTCGCAAGGCGTGCAGCCGACCCGGCAACAAGGCGTTCCAGGGCGTGCCTTGCGTCCAGCACCTTGATGAAATCCGCCGGGTTCATTTCCGCAACAATGACACCGAGACGCGGACGGATGCTCAAAAGACCTTCAAGGCTGAGTCGCAACACGGCCTCCCGGATCGGTGTGCGGCCCAGTCCGAAACGCTGTGCAAGAGCAACTTCTGTTACCGCTTCACCGGGTTTCAGTTTCAGTGTCACGATTGCCTCTTCCAATTGCCTGTAGGCCTGGGCGGATTGGCTGAGGTCACCTGTCATGTTGAGTTTAGTCCTGTCCACAAGAGATGTGCGCTTGATATATCAGCTGTCGATAAAAGGGAAGCTTCTTCTGAATTTGTGAATTTGTCCGGGTGTGATCCGGTGCCCACTGGAGGGCAATTGAAGATGTGTGACAGCTTGTGCGTGTAGCGCGCGTCTGCTACCGCTGATGCGATCTTTGCTGCCGAGAGTATCCCGTGAAACTTTGTTTATTGATTCTGGTTTTTTCTCTTTTGCTGGCCGGCTGTCAGACCAGCAACGAAACGATTGAGTTCGGAAACAAAACCGTTGTTGCCTTTGATGAAGAACACGGTGTGCAGGTTGCTTACATGTCGCAAAATCGACGCTCTTATCTTTGGTATCCGGGTAACGATCAGGTCACGAGAGGAAAATGGGAAACGCGCAAAATCGGGAGTGAAATCTGTTTCAAGTATCCTAACGCTTACAACCCGGTTACAAAGAAATCTGGCGGATTTTGGAGCTGCCTCGTCAGATCTGCATTTAAGAGAAAGTTGCACGCTTCATGTGTCGGAGACCCGTTCGGCCTGGAGAGTGGAAAAATTCCGTTTGTCCTTGAAAAAGGGCGCGTCCAGCTTGGTCAGCTCAAAAAGACCTGTTCTTGAAGTCACGCTGCTCAACAGAGCGCGGCAACGCCTGTGTTTTCAGGATCAAATCAAGGGGATTGGAGACTGGCTCTAGATCGCCTGCATGGGGGATTTGCGTTTTTTGCGGTAGCGCTTGTCGAGCCTGAGCGTGACGATGGCAAAGACGATCCAGCTTGTGTGAAACACCACACCGGCCAGGAACACGAGATATCCGGGAACCGGGCCAATGGCTGCGCGTTCGAATGCCTGGGAGAATTCAGTCAACGGAACGGGATGAATGGCAAGCTTGCCGAAATAGGCGATGGCCTGGATAGCGAGGATCCAGGAATAATTGCTGCGCAGCCGTCGTCCGGCGGCCCTGACAAGGCTGATATGATAATGCGGCGTCTCGTAGTCGTCAGCGAGCATTCTTGCCCAGGTTCCGTTCGTCGAGCTGCTTTTTCCAAGAAGGAGCGGAGCATAAAAATCAGACTCCAACAGCCGTGCGCGCGCCCGGAACATGTTGTAATACCGATAGCGCCGGGCCTCAAAAATCAGGAAAACGGTGACCAGCAAGCCGACCAGTACCATCGGCAGCGGCGAGGCATCCCGGTTGGAAAACGTGGCGGACAAGGCGATGCCGGTCGTGACGACGGCCCAGTTCGTCGTGTTGTCCAATCGCGAGCGCCAGTGGGTGCTGCGGAAAACCTCAGCGCGATAAAGATGGGCGATTGCCCCAATGGTACCGGGGTCCATCTCCTTCTTCGGCCTGTCCTCCTCGGCATTTTCGTCCGTCATGTGCCAGACCTTACCTCCCTCTCACTTAACTTAGGGTGAAGTTCCAGCCGGTCGAGGATATGGCGACCTAATGCAGCTGAACCATGCAGAACGCAAACGGAACCCTGACGGCTTTGGCGGACGCGAGAAAAGGAAAATGCGACGAGGTCGACGTCTTGCGCCCATCCCTTCTCCTGACATGCTATCTTTCAATTTGTCGCCTGCAATTTTGCTAGCAGCACTCGTCTTGCGATTTGCCAATTGTCTCTTTAACTGAGTGTCATGATACGCCTTTCCACCCTGTTCTGGCTCGCAGCCCTCCTGTCCGCCATCTGGAATGCGTGGACGTTCATAAACTATTCAATCAGAAAGACTTTTCACCCCATGGCCGCGAAGGGCGATATGCTGTGGCAAGTCAAGGAAGTGGCTCTGCTCGCTCCGATCCCCATTGCGATCGTCATGTTCCTGTTCTGGCTTTGGCGCCGACGGCTCACAGACCGGCCCTATGTCACCGGTCTTGTCTTGCTCGTTGCAGCGACGCTCCTGCCGTGGCTGCCGCGTATCGAGGGTAATTATCGTGAGGTTTACTGGCTGGCCGAGACGCAGCACGAAATCCCATGGTACTACGCGCCGTATAACGGCAGTTCCGAGCCCGGTGGCAAACTTTTCTGGGTGAGTGTTTCCTTTCCGGACCTTGAGCCGCGATACAAGACCCGAGACCCGTTGATTACTGTCGGCAAAGCCGTCGATTTCAACAACGGCAAGGGAGGCGATGCGCCTCAGGAGCCCTGCACGACATACGGGACGTATATCAAGTGTGAGTGGCGACGCGGGAACTTCGTGTACATGGTGAGCACCATCCCGGAGCACTTTCCGTCCGACATTTCGGCGTTCATGGTCGAGGCCGCGAACCTGCTCGACGGCTTTGAGGTGACAAAGGCCGACTGATCTTCACCTGCCGATCCTGAAAGGCACGTCCATTGCACCTGGATTGACGCGGGCGACAGCCGGAAGGCTGAGGCTCGATCGGTTGATCTGTAGCCAGGTCGAGACTGCGTGCAATGCAAATTTCAGGTTGCAATTCCGTTGAAACTATCGAATATCGGTAAAAACAACAGTGTGCGATCTTTGACGTGTATCAGACCAGAAACTTGTTTTCGGAGGTCTTCGGAACCTTGTACGCGCTACGTTGGCTAACGCTGGCGTATGTGGTGGTCAGCTGCGTGATTACGATAGCCGATACCTGGTTCGAAGACACTTGGTATTTTATGTTTTTGTATGCTCCGTTCGGCACTGTTTTTTGGTTTTGCTTTTTTTGGAAACTATTGGGAGCTCCCAGGCTTCAGAAACGTTTTAATCAGTTTGGCAGTTTCGCAATTTGGAATTTTTTGCTGATTTATTTGCTTCCAATTGGGAGCGCTGAGCTGATTTTGGTGCTCTTTGAGGCAGCGCCCGCCGAGACAATAGAGCAAAGTTTCTGGGCTCTAGGCTATTTTCTTTTGATAATGCTTGTTTTGTATTTGCCATATTATTTGTTTGGGACGTTTTTTCCGGCAATGATCTTAAAGAGATCCGACACTGTTCGGTCGGCGTTAGCAAGATCGCTTCGCCAAGCCGGATATCTGCTGCCGAGGTTTTTTGGGATTTTTCTTCCTATTTCGATTTTGTCCGCTGTTTTGTACACGGTGGTGCAATTTGCTGACGCAGATATGCAACCGATCACGACCGCCGGTGACATTAACTCGTTCAGTCTGTTGTTAATGGCGATTTCAGTCCCATTGTCGGTGTTGAGCGAAGCAGTTTTTATGGTCATTTCAAAAAATGCCTATCTGATGAATCTTCGGGAACTCGGAGACCTTCCCGAATTCGATGCTGAAGTGTTTGCGTAAGTCGACTCCAAACATTGAATATCCTGTCTGATATCAAAGCATTGCTTTTGCCCACTGCGAGGGACTGGCCACCGAGATTGCCGGGAGGCGGGAAGTCAACATAGGCGCCGAAGTCGTTTTCAATCTAGGGCTTAATATGACATGGCGTTACAAATTGGAGGTGTGCCTTGAGGCCTGAACTGAACATCTTTTCGCAAGCTTTCGCGGCGATTGCGGCGTGCTGGAGGTACTTTTTCGGTTTGGTTGCCGCGATCTACGTTCTGGAAACGGTGAGCGTTCTCTTCGACCTCGGAACCGGATTGACGATAGCGCGGGCATTCGTGGAAGCCGGAACCGTCTTCTATCTGTGTGCAAGCCTGCTGGGGCTGGATCTGAAATCCAGGGAAACGAGCAAAAAATACACAGGATTCATGATCCGCTACATTCTGCTGCTCTACCTGCCGGTGTTTGTGGTCGCAATGGTCGTTGTGTTCGGTGCCATGGCGACATCTGCGGGTGGTCTGCTGGATCAGGAGTTCTTTCTTGTCGTGATGTTTCTGACCGGCGGGGGCGTTGCCTTCCTGACAACGTTTCTGTTCGGAACAGTTTTCCCCGCCCATCTGATTGGTGTCGGCGCAGGGATCGGAACCGCGGCCGGCAGATCATTCCGACAAGCGGGTTACATGCTCCCCAGGCTCCTATTCGGTGCCGGTTCGATTGCAGGCCTTGGGTTCGTGATCCTGATTTTCTTTGAGAACATCGGGATAGGTTCTGATCCGATCACACCTGCGGGAGCGCCAAACATCCTTGGCGGACTCGTTCTGCTGTTGGTCAAACTGGTGGTTGGATACAGTTTCGCCGTGTTCTCGGTCATCGTCTGCCGGGCCTATCTCAAGGACCTGGAAGAACGGGGTGAATTGCCGGTGGCCGAAGCGGACGTCTTCGCCTGAAGACTACTTCCGCTTCTTGTTCATGGCCGCCGCAAGGGCCGCGGCCATGGCATTGTTGCCGCCATCATTTCCCGCACCCTTCGGAGCACCGCCTTTTCCACCTCCGTGCGGACCACCGCCACCGGGTCCGCGGCCACCTTGCCCGCGTTGTTCCTGGTTCCGGTTGCCCGTTCCGGGCCGCTGGTCGCGGTCCGACCGCTCGCGCTGGCCCTGATAGTCGGCCTGAGACTTCATGGTCATCGATATCCGCTTGCGCGGCACGTCCACGTCCAGGATGGTGACCTTGACGATGTCGCCTGCCTTGACCACCTGGTGCGGGTCGTCGACGAAACGGTCGGCGAGCTGGGAGACATGGACGAGGCCGTCCTGGTGAACGCCGACATCGACAAACGCGCCGAAGTTGGTGACATTGGTGACCGTGCCTTCCAGTTTCATGCCCGGTTTCAGGTCGGAAATTTCCTCAACACCATCCTGCAGGGCTGCGGTCTTGAACTCCGGGCGCGGGTCGCGGCCGGGTTTTTCCAGTTCCAGCAGGATGTCCCGGACGGTTGGCAGGCCGAATTTCTCATCCGTGAATTCAGACGGCTCCAGAGCCTTCAGAACGGAGGCATCTCCCATCAGCTGACGCACGTCGCGGCCGCAGGCTTTCACGATCCTCTTGGCAAGCGGATAGGCTTCCGGATGCACCGAAGAAGAATCGAGCGCTTCCTTGCCGTCGTTGATGCGCAGGAAACCGGCGCAGAGTTCAAATGCCTTAGCCCCCAGCCTTGGCACATCCTTCAGCTGTGTCCGCTTGTCGAAGCGCCCGATTGTCTCGCGGTGCTCGACAACGGCCTTTGCAAGACTGTCTGAAAGGCCTGAAATCCGGGAAAGCAGGGCGGGTGAAGCCGTGTTGAGATCGACACCGACGGCGTTCACCGCATCTTCGACGACAGCATCGAGTGCCCGTGCGAGCCTGGACTGGTTGACGTCGTGCTGGTACTGGCCAACGCCGATCGACTTCGGTTCGATCTTGACCAGTTCGGCAAGCGGGTCCTGCAAGCGCCGGGCAATGGATGCCGCACCGCGAAGGGAGACATCAACGTCAGGCATTTCCTTTGCCGCCAGTTCCGAGGCCGAGTAGACCGATGCTCCCGCCTCGTTGACGATCACCTTGACCGGACGCTGGGCCGAAGGAATGTCAGCAAGCACATCACCGGCAAGCTTGTCGGTCTCGCGGCTTGCCGTACCGTTGCCGATGGCGATCAGGCCGACCTTGTGTTTTGCAATCAGGGCCAGCAGCGCGGCGCGGGATCCCGAGACGTCGTTGCGTGGCTGAAACGGATAGATAGTGGCGGTGTCGACCAGTTTGCCCGTGTCATCGACGACGGCGACTTTCACGCCTGTGCGAATGCCCGGATCGAGACCAAGCGTCGATTTGGTGCCGGCAGGGGCTGCCAGAAGCAGGTCCTTCAGGTTTTTCGCAAATACCTGGATTGCCTCTTCTTCCGCCTTGTCCCGAAGGACACCCATCAGGTCGAGTTCCAGATGCAAAGCCAGTTTCACCTTCCAGGCAAAACGCGCCACGTCCATCAGCCACTTGTCTGCCGGACGGCCCCGGTCGGCGATGGCATACGTGTCGGCAACCATCTTCACTGCCGGCAGGACAGGTGAAACGTCGTCCGCATCGACCGTCAGGTCCACCGACAGAATGCCTTCGTTCCGTCCCCGGAACAGGGCGAGTGCCCGGTGGCTCGGGATCTTTGACCATTTTTCCGAATAGTCGAAGTAGTCGGCGAATTTCGCTCCCTTTTCCGACATACCGTCGATGAGTTTGGACTGAACGATACCGCGATCTTCGACATAGCGGCGCAGGCGACCGACCAGTCCGGCATTTTCGGCGAACCGTTCCATCAGGATCTGGCGGGCACCATCGAGAGCTGCCTTTGTGTCGCCGACGCCCTTGCTCTCGTCCACAAAAGCCGCTGCCTCGATTTCCGGCGTTTTTGCAGGATCGCCGAGCAAAAGATCAGCGAGCGGTTCCAGGCCGGCTTCCCGGGCAATTTGGGCCTTGGTCCGCCGTTTTTTCTTGTAGGGCAGATAGATGTCTTCCAATTGGGACTTGGTTTCCGCAGCTTGAATGCCGATGTTCAGCTCGTTTGTGAGCTTTCCCTGTTCCTCGATCGACCTGGTGATCGCGACGCGGCGATCTTCAAGTTCGCGGAGATACACCAGTCGTTCCTCCAGCTTCCGGAGCTGGCTGTCATCAAGACCGCCCGTGGCTTCCTTCCGGTACCGGGCGATAAAGGGAACGGTCGAACCTTCATCAAGCATTTGAACGGTCGCATTCACCTGTCCGGCCTTGCACCCGATTTCGTCTGCGATCCTGTGTGCAATGCGGATGGCGGTGTCCGCCGACGGAACCGTCCTGGCGGTCGCCGATGCAGAACCTGTGTCGGGAAGGCTGGTCATGAATGCAATAACTCTCGGACAGGGAAGACTTGAAGCGGCTGAAGATATTCCGCCTTAATCGGGCGGAAAAGAGACCTGATACCACCATCCACCGGCAAATGCCGATTGGCGAGACCAATTTCAGGTGATGCGCTCGTTTTTCTGGTCAATTCTTGATCCGCAGCAAAAAAATCTTGTAAATATCGCAATCGTACTACACTTTCTGATTGTTAACTGGCCATAGCTTGAACGAACTGCAACAAAATGCGTATTATGCATTGCGTGTTTGACGTTATTCTTTTGCCAAATTGTCATGATCGAGTTGGCTTTACATCAACGTATCAAGTGTGACGGGCGCAACAGACGGTGAAATGATCTTCGGCTCTGATCTTGAAACGGGGTTGTAAACAAGGAGTGCAAACTGATGGCACGCGGACGGCCGAGGAAAGTAGATACAAAAGATGCCTTGCAGTCGGTGATGATTGCGTTCTGGCAGAACGGATACTCCGGCACCTCGATGAATGATCTTGCCGAAGCCTCGGGCATGGCAAAACCGGGTCTTTACGCCGCCTTCGGCGACAAGGAGGCAATTTTCGAAAAGGCGCTGCTGCACTATTTCGAAACGTATGGCGGGCCGGTGTTTTCCAGGCTTCAGGAAGCCAGAAAACACTTTGTCGACGATTTTCGTGATTTTCTGGGTGCGATCGCCGATCTGACGCTCGACGCAAACACCCCGTCGGGCTGTTTTCTGGTGAATGCCATTGTCGATTGCACGTACGGAGCCGAACGCCATCAGGAAGTGGTCAATGGATTGCGGGAGTCCCGCTACGCGGCCATCAAGGAACGTCTGATCAAGGCTGCCGCGGCCGGACAGATGCCCGCCGATGCCGACATCGAACGAGCCGCGACTTTCCTCGACGGGCAGTTTTCGGCAATCGCAATGCTGGGTCGGAGCGGTATCAGTGAGCCGGATCTGAAGACTTTCATTGAAACAGGCCTTCGGGCCTTACCGGTCAGCGATCCTGACGGATTTTTCGAGCAACGCGTCCTGAACGTGCCTATTTTACGACAGTGATGCGTTCGGCCGCCCTGGTGACAGCCGTATAAAGCCAGCGGCTCTTGTGCTCGCGGAAGGCCCAGCTTTCGTCAAACAGAATGACGTCGTCCCATTGGGAGCCCTGCGCCTTGTGGACGGTCAGCGCGTAGCCATAGTCGAATTCATCCGCCTTGCGCCGGATGGCGTAGGGAATACTCTCCGCGCCGTCCTCGAACATCGCGGGAAGAACTTTCACCTTGACTGTCGTGCTGGCTATATCCTCTTCGGAGACGACGTCGAACCGCAATGTGTTGCCGCGCGGCTGGCGCAAGCGCTTGACTGCCCACAGACCTCCATTCAAGAGGCCCTTGGTCTTGTCGTTGCGGAGGCAGACCAGTTTGTCTCCAACGGCAGGCATGGGTGTGGTGAAGTCTTTCAGTTCACGGATACGGCTGTTGTAGAGACGCCGGGTCTTGTTCGTGCCAACCAGAACCTGATCGGTGGAAAGGATCTGGTCCTTGTCGATCTCGCGCCGATGAATGACCTTGCTTTCGCCGAATGTCCCATAATCCAGTTGTCCGCCGTCCCGGATGGTCATGGACATGCGAACGATCGGATTGTCCTGCGCCTGCCTGTGCACTTCGGTCAGCATCACGTCCGGATCGGCTTCAGTGAAGTATCCGCCTCCCTTGACCGGAGGCAACTGTGCTGGATCACCAAGCACCAGTACCGGTGTTCCGAATGAAAGGAGATCCTTGCCGAGTTCCTCGTCGACCATTGAGCATTCGTCGATCACAATCAGTTTGGCAGTTGCCGCCGCGCTGTCTCGCTTGATCGCGAATTGCGGGCCGGTGTCCTCTTCGTCGTCATCCAGATCTTCCTCTTCCTTCGCAGAGCGAGGGCGGTAGATGAGCGAATGGATGGTGCCGGCGTCCTCGCAACCCTTCTGACGCAGAACATGGGCTGCCTTTCCGGTGAAGGCGCCGAAGCAGACGTCCCCGTCGATGTCCTCGGCAAGATGCCGCGCAAGGGTGGTCTTGCCTGTACCGGCGTAACCGAACAGGCGAAAGACCTGCCGGTCGCCCCGCTTCAGCCAGGCTGCGGCCTCTTTCAGGGCGTCATCTTGTTGTGGGGACCAGGCCACTGGAATGCTCCCGAGAATTGCAGACCCGGATGCTTACCCTGATTTGTCCGATTCCGCCAAGGACGAATTCCAGACTGAGCCTTTCAACGGATGAACGTGGCTAGCCCAGTACCGAGAATGAGCTTTCTCTCGTCAATTCTCTCTTGCGGGAGAAGGTGGCCGTGTTGAGCGTGTGGTTGACATGTGTCAGCTGCAACTGCAGGGGAGTGCCGTCATGATCATTGCCGCTCTCGCAATAGTCGATCAGTTTCGTCATCAGGCGTCCGGCGACAATTGCATTCTTGAACTGGTTGCCGCTCGTGCCGATGGCAAGATAATAGCCGTCAATATCGCTCCGGTCATAAATCGGCAACCAGTCGTCGGTGGCATCATAGAGATCCGCAACACCGACAGGGTGTTGCGACACACCGAGATCGGGCAAGCGCTGGGAATAGCGGTAGGCATAAGTAAGCGCGCGGTCAGTGAGGTCCCTGCGGAAGTCGTCGGGATCTTCCTCGATATGCGCGTCACATGCCGGATTGAGACTTCCGATCATCAGCTGACCACCGCTTCCGGGCTTGACGTAAACACCGACATCGTTGTCGGCGACTAGCAGACCCTCACGCGAATATCCGAGTGCTTCCGGCGGTTTGACCTGCACGACTTCCTGGCGCAGGGGACGATGCCCGATCCTGACGCCCGCATCTCCCTCCACCAGAGCGTTTACCTTGCCCGAATGGGGACCTGCCACATTGAGAACAACACGGGAGTGAAAGATACTGCCATCGTCACAGATCACGCCCGTCACCCGATTGTCTTTCACCGGGATTTTCACGACCTTGGTGTTGAAGCGGAACTCCGCTCCGTTGCGACCCGCCGCGTCTTTCAGGTTCCTGGCAGCTATCTGTGGGTCGTCGACGTATCCGCCGGCGTGAAAGTAAATTCCGCCGTCCAGGTGTCCGCCGGTAGGGGCGCCGAAAGTGTCGTCTTCCATCGTCTTGACCGGGGCAAAACATTCCAGGTTGTAGCCGGGCAACCGCTGCGTGATCTGTTCTGCCGACCAGTGTTCGTAGGAAATTCCAAGCGCGTCGGAATGCTGCAGAATCCGATCCATGCTATCGGCAGCCGTTTTCATGACGAGCGTGCCGGTTTCGACAAACCGCGCAAGACCGTCTTCGGTATCTGCACCGACTGTCTGCTGCCAGTTTTTCCAGTCGTGGTAGCCTTCGTAGGCCATGGCAGTGCCGTCCAGCGTGGAGTAGTAGGTCCGGATCACGGCGGCTGAACTCGAGGTCGACCCATACCCTGCGGCAGGCAACGCATCAATGTTCAGTGTCTTCAATCCTTTCCGGGCCAGATTGAAGGCGATCGCGCAACCGACCACGCCGGCGCCGATAATGATTGCGTCATACGTCTTCGCAGAATGGTCGGTATTGGGTGAGGGGGGATGCATTGGGGTAATTCCTTTGATATCCGGATCAGATCAGACGAGACGACTGATTTTGTCCAGAAACATATCCGCCATCCTGTGTTCTGGATCAGCCAAGAGCGTTGAAAAAATCAAGCTATTTGGAGTTTTTGTGAACACATGGTGAATTAATTCACAAGACTGATGATTTTGGAAAATTTTGCAGAGTTTGTGCCATAGTCTCAAATTGCGTACCGTTCGGTGTGCGGGCATTCTGATTCCAGAGTTGCCGGATTTTCCGGTTCTTTCAACAATTTGGAGTGAATTGTGCCGCCCGCTTTCTTACGCGAATGGCCGACGCTGGCATTGCTTTTAGCCGCGTCGGTTACCTGGATGCTGTTGATCGGTTATTACTCGGAGCTTGGCGGATGGGTGGTCTGCCCGTTGGCCGCAGTCCTCGTTACCTTGCAATCGTCTCTGCAGCATGAGGTATTGCACGGTCATCCGACACGAAACCCGGCCGTAAACGAAGTGCTTGTGTATTGCTCACTAGGCCTGTTCATTCCCTATCGCCGCTTCAAATCCCTGCATTTGCGCCATCACAACAACGACCGCTTGACCGATCCCTATGACGATCCGGAAACATTCTACCTCGCCTGGACCGATTGGGAGAGATTGCCGAAAGCACTCCAGATCGTCTTGACCATCAACAATACACTCCTTGGCAGGCTGCTGATTGGCCCACTTGTCTCGATGGTGGGTTTTCTCGGGGCCGAACTGCGGATGATGTCAAAGGGCGACACGGCTGTCATGCGCGCCTGGCTGCATCACCTTGGGGGTGCGATTCCGGTCCTGATCTACATAACAGCTGTCGGGAAAATGCCCATCTGGCTGTATATTCTGTGTGTTTCCTATCCCGCGATGAGCCTCCTGATGCTGCGAACCTATGCCGAACACCGTGCGCATGAACATGCCGAGGCGCGGTCGATCATCGTTGAGTTCTGCCCTGTTTTTTCGTTGCTGTTTTTGAACAACAACCTTCACATCGTGCATCATGCCCATCCGCGCGCGCCCTGGTACGAACTGCCTGCAATGTACGATAGTGCGAAGGAAGACTGGCAGCGCAGAAACGAGGGTTACGTTTTTTCAAGCTACGTTCAACTCGCCAGAAGATATTTGTTCAAGGTCAAGGAGCCGGTTCCGCATCCGTTGAAACGTCGTCATTCCGATGGAGCGGCTTCTTGAGCAACGGAACTTATCATCCGGTTCGGCTGCCGATGTATGACTGGCCGGAAGTCCGTGTTGCGACAGCGGAACTGGAAAGCGCGCTTCATGCAGCGCTGGTCGACACGCTCGGATTGCCCCCTGCGGACATGATTTCCTGGCCGAACGAAATCGACACTCCATCCATGTGGGATAACCCGGGCGTATTGCTGGTGCAGACATGCGGATATCCGCTGACCCACGCTCTGAAGGGCAAGGTGAGGCTCCTCGGCGTGCCGCACTATTCCGCCGGCGGGTGCGAAGGGCCTCGTTACTGCAGTCAACTGGTGGTTTCCAGGGCCAGCGGTCATGAGCGCCTGGAAGACCTGCGGGGTCTGAAAGCAGCCTACAACAGTCCGGACAGCCAGTCGGGCATGAATGCCTTCCGTCATGCCGTTGCCCGGTGTGCCGGTGGGGCGCCGTTTTTCTCACAGGTGTTCGAAAGCGGCAGTCATCTTCGATCGCTGGAGGCAATTGCCGATGGCCAGGCCGATGTCGCCAGCATCGATGCGGTCTGTTGGGCGCTTGCCTGCCAGGAACTGCCTGCACTGACGGCAAATCTGAAGTGCATCGGACACACTGAAGGGGCGCCGGGACTGCCATTGATCACCTCCACCGGGTTTTCACAGGACGAAGCCCTGAAAATGACGGAAGTTATACGGTTGGTCCTGTCGGACCCGTCAACTGCCGAATGCCGCAAACGCCTGCGCATTAGCGGGTTTTCGAGCGCTTCTGTTGAAGATTATGATCCGATTCTGAAAATGGAGCTGGAGGCCGTCAAGCTCGGGTATCCGGACCTGGCTTGAGCGCTACGCCCGTTTTCGTTGCAATTCTACTCGGTAAACAGGCGTTCGTTGCTGGTGAAATATTCGATTGCAAAATCGACAAATGCCCTGACCCTGGCGACCCGCCGCAGATCTCCGTGATAGAGGAGCCAGATCGGATATCCGGACTGCAGCGGAACGTCCGGTACGCGGACAAGGCGGGGATCGTCGTCTCCGACAAAGGCCGGTATCTTGACGAGACCCAAATTTCTTGCCGCGGCCTCGATCTGCATGGAGACCTCAGGCAGAACGTGCCGAACCCTTGCCTTCGGAAAAGGACTTTGCGCAACCCACTCGTGATGGCTGCTCCATGCGATCCAGTTTGCGCCCTCTCCGCCGGTTGCAAGAAGATTCCTGTGCTGTTTCAAATAGTCGGGCGACGCGAATACGGCCTGGACAAAAGTGACAATCTTACGTCCAAGGACATCCTCATCCACGTTTCTGGCAACGCGCAGCGAGATATCCGTTTCCAGTTTCTGCAGATCGGAGACGCGATTGGTTGATATGGCATGCACGGAGATTTCCGGGTAGAGCCGCGTGAACTGCGAAAGCATGTCGGACAGAAGACCGTGTGACAGGGCAGGCGGGAGGCTCAGTCGGACAGACCCAGAGGGAACCAGGTCCAGTCCCGTCAACTTGCGCGTTATTCTGTCTGCCTGGCACTCCATTTCCTCGGCGGGTTCGATCAGTGCCTCGCCTGACTGCGTCAATTGCAGTCCGCTTGTCGTGCGGTCGAAGATGCGTGTCCCGAGATCTTGTTCCAGCGCTGAAATGGCCCTGTGCACGGTTCCATGATTGACCCCGAGTTTCTCGGCTGCCCGTCTGAAACTGCCGGTGCGTACCGCAACGAGAAATGTACGCAAGTGGTCCCAATCAAGGTCTCGTTTCATTCCATGTCCTGCCGCGTCATCTGAATCAAGTGGATTGTTTTTAATCCACGATGGTCAATTTGATCGTATTCAAATCTAAAATCAATCCGCCAAATTTCCCCTTGAAGGCGCGTGCAGCGGGCCAGCAACAATTGACAGAGGTGGAAACAGGATGAGTGACAAACCAAAATTCAGTGCAAGCAGGCGGACTTTGTTGACGGGTGCCCTGGCGAGCGGTGCGGCGCTTGCGCTGGCTCCCGCGAACCAGGCCGCAGCACAATCGCCGGAAAAACAGCTTGGCACAGACCCTTCTTCACCTTACGGCCTTGCCATCGAGGCAAGTTTTCCCTTTCAAAAGAAGGAAATGCCTGTTCTCGGGTCGTCCATCAGATATGTGGATGAAGGGCAGGGTCAGCCGGTTGTCTTTCTGCACGGCAATCCGACATCTTCCTACCTCTGGCGGAACATCATTCCGCATCTTCCGGACGGGTACCGGGCGATCGCACCCGATCTGATCGGCATGGGCGGCAGCGGCAAGCCGGACATCGGCTATCGATTTGAAGATCATGCAAGCTATCTGGATACTTTCCTGGATCAGCTGGACCTGACAAATACGATCCTGGTTGTCCATGACTGGGGCTCTGCCCTTGGCATGCGCTACGCTCGCCTCAACCCGGACAGGATTGCCGGACTGGTTTTCATGGAGGCGATCGTGCCGCCGGTTCTTCCCGTTGCGTCCTTTGACGATATGCCTGGCCCGCTTGCCGATTTTTTCCGTCTCATGCACAGCGACCAGGGTGCCGACATGGTGCTCAACCAGAATTTTTTCGTCGAGGCGGTGCTGCCGCAGATGGGGGTGGTGCGTCAGATGTCGGAAGCGGAGATGGATCACTATCGCCGTCCTTTCCCGACGCCGGAGAGCCGCAAGCCGGTGCTTGTGTGGCCACGTGAGGTTCCGATCGAGGGCAAACCCGCGGATGTGGTTGAGGAGGTCAGGCTGAATGGCGAATGGCTCACTTCAAGCTCCATCCCGAAGCTGATGTTTTATGCAGAACCCGGCGCGCTGATACCAAAACCCGTTGCCGACTTCCTGGTGGCTGAAGTGCCGAACCTTGAGGTGCGTTTTGTCGGAGCCGGAACGCACTTTCTTCAGGAAGACCACCCGCATGTGATCGGACAGGGGATCACCGACTGGTTGAGGCGAATCTGAAACACTCCAAAGACCGAGGAATTCAAAATGGCAGAAGTTGTCGTTACCCAGGTGGTGAATGCCCCGCTTGCCGATCTTTGGCACAGCTGGGACAATTATGACGAGATCTACAGGTTCAATCCGGTGATCAACCAGTCTCCGCTCCTTCCCGGAAGCGCGCAGACCGGGATCGGTGCGGAACGGATTTGCAAACATGTTGATGGAAAGACCTATCTCAAGGAACGTATCATCGGGTATCAGCCGCAGGAGCTCATTGTCGTCGACATATTCGACGCCAATATTCCGCTCAAGAAGGCGATCGTAACCCTCGACTTCAAGGCAATGAAGGACGGCCGCAGCCGCGTGACGATGCGTATCGGCTTCACGCCCAAATTCGGGCCGTTGGGATGGTTCATGACGCCGTTGATCAAATCCCAGTTCAGAAAAGGTTTGACCGAACTGTTGTCTGCAAACGCAACCTTCGTGGAAAAAGGTGTCGAAACGCATCCCAAAGCGGCGGCATAAGTCTTGAAGTGTCTCATTATAAGACAACCATTAACGATGTTCTTTGTTGGAGAGGCACTTTTCTGATGAAATCGGCGGGAACACTGGCGCAGATGTTAACAAAGGGTTACGATTCCCGGTAAACCAATAGTTAACAATGAGTGCGTCATGAAAACGGTTCTTAAATCACTCGTAGCTGCTTCCGGTCTCCTCGCCGTTCTGGGCACCGCTGCCTACGCTGAAAGCGGAACGACCCGCATCGTTCACGATGAGCCTTACGGGGCGATCGTGACCAAGGAAGCCGGTGTCCTCGTTTTCCGTGGACTGCCGCCGACCCGCAAGGTCATCGTCAATCCGGAAGGCAAGACACCGCTTGATCTGAAGCTGACCGAAGTTCGTGAGACCAATGTGGTCGTCTTCAGTCAGGACGACTACGTTCGCGGACTGGGCTCCAAGATCCTTCGCGTCAGATAAACTTTTCCGATTGCTGGGCCGTCAAAACCGACGGCCCAGCAACCTTTCGTCTAACGGGTATGTGCTGAGGCACTCGTATCCGCTTTCGGTGATCAGGACCTGATCTTCAAGCTTGACACCCTCATGACCGCCATGCCGGCCGACATAACTCTCCACACAGACAACCATGCCCGGTTCCAGAACACCGTCGTAGCCGCCGCTTTCCCAATCCGAGGGATAGGGGACGGCGGGATATTCATCGCATAAACCGACACCGTGGAAGAGAACAGAGTAGCGGTTGGCGAGATAGTCTTCCGGCAGGCTCGTGCCGTCGTGAGACAGTTCCCTGAACGATCTGCCGGGGGCAAGCATTTTCATGTTGGCTTCGATCTGGTCGGAAGCCATCTGGTAAAGCGCGCGCTGCTCGTTGGTCGGTTGACCGTCTCCACACAGCCAGGTTCGTGAGATATCGCAGCACATACCGTATGGACCCACCAGATCCGTATCAAAGGCAAGAAGATCACCGGCCTCGATTTCACGCGACGATGCTTCTTGGAACCATGGATTCGTGCGAGGACCTGAAGAGAGCAGATGCGTTTCGATCCATTCTCCCCCCCTGCGGATATTGCCCGCGTGCAGCAGCGACCAGAGATCCCACTCCGTCATGCCCGGCACGAGCGCCTCTTCCATTTCCCGCATCGCGGCTTCACAGGAAGCGATCGACCGGCGCATGGCCTTGATTTCGTCGGGACACTTGATGGCGCGGGCAAGTTCCATCACTTCTTCACCGTCGTGCAACTGCAGGCCATGGGCTTCCAGAGCCGTCACGCCTTCGCGGCGAACCTTGTCAACGGCGATCCGGCTGTTGCCGCCGCCATGGGTCCTGACAAGGTCAGCCAATTCGTCCGCCCATTTCACCGCTAGTTCCGCTGACCGCGGTCCCGCTTCGAAATAGAACCACGGAATTCCATGCCTCATCTCGTCGACAAGGAGGTTGTGAGCTGACAAGTGTTCACAATTGTGAAAATCGAAGGCAACCACCGGTCCTTCCAGGGCAACGAACGTATAGCGCACGGCATTGTGCGTCGACCAAACCTGCATGTTGGTCGAGTCGGTTGCGTAGCGGACATTCAAGGGATCGCACAAGATGGCCGCGCCCAGGTCGCGCGCCACGAGTTGCTGGCGGATCCGTCCGAGCCGGTATTTCCGGATGGCTCCGAGATCGGGAGCGTCCAGTCCGAGTGCTGCCCATTCTCCCTCCACGAATTCGCCATAGCCGAGCACATGCCGGTTCAGCAGCGTCGCCTTTTCGCTCGCGTAGGCGGAAAGTGTTGCATAGTCAGCCTGGTCGCCAGGATGGGACGGCAGTTCCACCGGCATGATCTTTCGTCTGTGACGGCCGAAATGTTCTGTATTCATCTATGCCCTGCGCCTCCTCCGCGCGTCGGCTCTTTCCTTGTTTGAGAGGGGTTACATGCGCATGCGTTGCGCTTGCGGATCGAAAGGCGGTTCGGACAGGATGGTCGCCTTGCACATTTCACCCAGTATTTCGATTTCAAATGCACCTTCGGTGGTATCCCCGGCAAACTCGGCCGGAACATAGCCCTGGGCGAGTGACTTCCCGACCCAGTGGGCGAAGCCGCCCGACGTAATCCAGCCGATGACTTCGCCGTTGTGCCAGATCGGTTCGTCGCCCATGACATCGGCGTCCGACACCTCGACAGCAAAGCTGGTCCTCAGGCGTTTTGGTCCGTCCTCGAATTCCTTCCGGGCCGCTTCCTGGCCGATGAAGCGGTTTTTCGAGAGTTTGACGAAACGGCCGAGGTCCGCCTCATACGGGCCGTAGATCGGACGGAACTCGCGAAACCAGGTGCCGAAGTTCTTTTCAAGACGCATGGACAGAAGGGCGCGCATACCGAAATTCCTGATATCGAATTCGACTCCGGCCTCCATCAGGGCTTCATAGACCTGGCGCTCATATTCCGGGGCCATCCAGATCTCGTATCCGAGGTCACCGGTGTAGGTGATGCGGTTGACCTTGCACGGTGCGTTGGAGACATCCATTTCGCGGAAATCCATGAAACGGAAAGCCTCATTGGAAACGTTCTCTCCAGTGACTTTCTGCAGGACCTTTCGGGAATTGGGACCCGCGATCGAAAGGCCGACCCAGCCGAGGTTGATGGCCTTCAGGGTTACCGATCCGTCCTGTGGCAGATGCTTTTCGAACCACCGCATGTGATAGATCTCAGCCTGGGACGATCCGAACATGTAGAATTTTTCGTCCGCAGCGCGGGCGATCGTGAAGTCGCCTATCAGCTTGCCGTTTTCGTTCAGCATCGGTGTCAGGACAATGCGTCCGATCTTCGGCATCGTGTTGGTCATCAGCATTGACAGAAAGTCTTCGGCGCCTGGTCCGCTGATTTCGTATTTCGCGAAATTGGCGATCTCGGTAACACCGACACTTTCACGCACAGCGCGGCATTCTGCGCCCACATGCTCAAAATCGTTTGAGCGGTGGAAGGAGAAGACGTCCCTTGCTTCCACGCCTTCCGGAGCGAACCAGAGCGGCGTTTCCAATGCCCAACTGTCACCCATCACGGCTCCTTGCGAGAGCATTCGGTCGTAAAGGGGCGTGGTCTGATGCGGCCGGGCCGCAGGGAGTTCCTCGTTCGGGAACCGGATGCGGAACCGGCGGCGATAGTTTTCGCGCACCTTCGCGTTGGTATACGAAAGCGTTGCCCAGTCGCCGTAGCGGGCAACATCCATCCCCCAGATGTCATAGCCCGGGTCGCCGTTGATCATCCAGTTGGCAAGCGAAAGACCGACGCCACCACCCTGGCTGAATCCGGCCATGACACCGCAGGCAACCCAGTAGTTGTGAAGACCCCTGACCGGACCAACCAGCGGGTTGCCGTCCGGCGCGAAAGTGAACGGACCGTTGATGACCTGCTTGATGCCGGCATTCTGAAGCGCCGGGAAGTGTTCGAAGCCGACCTCCAGTTCCGGTGCAATCCTGTCGAGATCCGGCGCAAGCAGCTCATGGCCGAAGTCCCAGGGGGTTTGGCGCGGGCTCCACGGGCGGCAGTTCTGCTCGTAGGTTCCAAGCAGCATGCCCTTGCCTTCCTGCCGGGTATAGATCTCGCCGCCGAAGTCTAGAATGCCGATCAGTTCCTTCCCCGTCGCTTCGTTGTGGGCGACGACTTCAGGCATTTCGTCGGTGAGCAGATACATGTGCTCCATCGCAAGCACGGGAAGTTCAATGCCGACCATGCGCCCGCATTCACGTGCCCAGAGCCCTCCTGCATTGACGACGTGTTCGGCCCGGATGGTTCCCTTTTCGGTGATGACATCCCAGATGCCATCGGGTGTCTGCACCAGTTCCTCGACCTTGGTGTGCCGATGGACGGTTGCACCGTTGATGCGCGCTGCCTTGGCATAGGCGTGTGTCGTGCCGGAGGGATCCAGATGGCCTTCGACCGGATCCCACAGGGCACCTATGAAGTGTTTTTCGTCGAGCATCGGGAACATGGTCTTGGCTTCTGCGACCGAGATGAGTTCCAGTTCCATGCCGAGATAACGGCCCTTGGCCTGCGCCAGGCGGAGAAAGTCCATGCGCTCCGGCGTATCGGCGAGCATGACGCCCCCTGTCAGGTGAAGGCTGCAGGATTGACCGGATATCTCCTCCAGCTCCTTGTAGAGGTCGACCGTATAACTCTGGAGCTGTGCGACGTTCGGGTCGCCATTCAGGGTGTGAAAGCCGCCTGCGGCGTGCCAGGAGGATCCTGATGTCAGTTCGTCGCGTTCAACCAGCGTGACATCTTTCCAGCCAAGCTTGGTCAGATGATAAAGAACACTGCAGCCGACAACGCCCCCGCCAATGACAACGACTTGAGTGTGAGTTTTCATGCAAATACTCCGGCATCCCCGACCCTGGCAGGCGGGGTTTGAAATTGGTGGGATCAGAAATCGGTCGGTACGCCGCCTTCGGCCTTGCGCCGGTCGACAAATTCGGAAATCTCTTCGTCGACCGCCGGATCGAGCGCGGGCTGCTCATAGGCCTCGAGGGCTTTCTTGTAGAGCATGTTGGCCTTGTCATAAGCGGTTGGGCTGCCGGCCTCCGCCCAGGTTTCGTAGTTGCGCCAGTCCGATACGATGGGCGGATAGAAAGCGTCCTTGTAGCGGGCTTGCGTGTGTTCTGTGCCGAAGAAGTGTCCGGCCGGTCCGACATCCCGGATTGCATCGACCGCGAGCGATGCTTCGGAGACATCGAGAGGTGTGAGGTACTCCGCGATCTTCTGCAGCAGGTCGATGTCGGCAATGAATTTCTCAAAGCCCGCACTCAGTCCGCCTTCGAGCCAGCCGGCTGCGTGTTTGATGAGATTGCCGCCGCCGTTGATCGCCCCCCATTCCGACAGGGTCGTTTCCAGGGCGGCCTGGTAGTCGACGGTGTTGGCCGCGCAGACACCAGAGGACCTGAAGGGCAAGTTGTACCGTCTGGCGAGCTGACCGCTCACAAGAGCCGCTTGCATATATTCGGGTGTGCCGAAGGCGGGCGCCCCTGATTTCATGTCGACATTGGAGGTGAAGCCGCCATAGACCACTGGTGCGCCGGGACGCACGAGCTGAGCAAAAGCGATCCCCGCAAGGGCTTCGGCATTCTGCAGTGTCAGGGCACCGGCGACAGTTACAGGAGCCATGGCACCGGCAAGTGTAAACGGTGTGACGACCGAAACCTGCCCGGCCCTGGCCATTTCGATGATCCCCTGGAGCATGGGCGTGTCCAGACGCAACGGCGAAGACGTGTTGATCACGGTCAACGTGCAGGGGGTCTCGACGAGTTCCTCAGGTGTCAGGCCATTGGCGATCCGCGCGAGTTCGATGCCATCGTGATTGCGTTCCTTGCCGAGCGAATAAAGGTGCAGGACCTTGTCCGTCAGCCTGATGGCGTCGGCAATGCAGTCGAGATGGCGAATGGAGGCATGAATATCGACGGGTTCGACCGGGTATCCGAGCGGTGCATGGATGATGTTGAAGAACTGGCCGAGTTTCAGGAGTTTCTGAAAGTCCTCCCGGTTGCCCGGTCGGCGACCACCATCCCGGTCGACGACGTTCGGTGTGCTTGCGACACAGGAAAAGACAATCGCGTCTCCACCGATCCTGAGATCGTGGTTCCTGTTTCTCGCGCGCAGCACGAATTCGGACGGTGCCTTGGCGACCAGTTCTTCCACCATGGCACGGTCCATCCGCACCCGGTCCTCGCCCGGTTTCACCTGCGCGCCGGCGGCTTTCAGCATGGCCCTGGCTTCTTCGTGGAGAAAATCCATGCCGATTTCCTCCAGAACGCGCATCGAGGCGTCGTGGATGGACTCCAGCTCGTCGGCAGAAATGGCTTCGATCGGTTTGAAGATATGACGCGGTTGTCGGAAAGGTTTTTGCGGGAATAGGTCGGGACCCGATTTGCCACCGCCACCCCTACGGCGGCGTCCGCGCCGTGCCGGGGCCGTTTCGTTCAAGGATGCCGTTTCAAGGTCAGCTGTCATCCGATCCGCCGTGGTTTGGGTCTGAAGCGGGGTCAAGGACTTGTCCCGCTGCTTGCTGCGGAGTCAATTTCCGCGCCAATCTCATGACTGTAGCGGAGAGGGCAAATTTCAGACGCAGTCTGAGAGCGACGGTGAGTGCCTCAACTCCGACATGGCCGGTATTCGGTCGGGTCCTTGAAGGTTGACTTTGGAAGTTCGACTTGACGAACGGTATCCTGAAGGCGATCAGAGACCTGTTGATGTCAAAACGGACAAACCTGACGTGACCGAACAGCTTTCCGATTCAGTTCTTCTGGCGTTTCTGAAGGACCAGCTTTCCGTGCAGGATTGGAGCACGGCACGTTTGCGGCCGCTGCCGGTCAATTATACCAGCCGATTCTGGCGCCTTGATACTCCTGAACGCATCTTCGTGGTGAAGGAATTCTTTCCTGACAACGAGGAAAATCCGCTCTATCCGACCTTGCCGGACCAGGAGGCAGAGGCGCTGACTTTTCTGGCACGCTATGATCTTGCTCCTGCGCTTGAAATCTATTCGCATAGTCCCGTCGGAACGCCTCTGCTTGTCTATGGTTATGGCCTTCCGAAAAACGATGAGATCGATGTTGGCGAAGCCGCGGATCTGATCGGCCGCATTGCAGCTCTCAGGGAACCTGTCCCGGGTCACCAGGTTGTGCCTGCCGGATTTCATGAGGTCCTGGAGGGAGGCGATGCGATGCTGGCGGCCATTCCCGAAAGCCCCAAGGCCGTCAATCTCAAGCGGTTGCGTCCGGCTGACGATCTGGTCAAACGGCGCGCGGTCGAACGCACGCTCGTGCACCGGAGCTTTTGTCTCGGGACCATCCAGTCGACACCAGAAGGAGCGCGGATGATCGACTGGCAATTTGCCGGATATGGTGATCCCGTTGAAGACATCTGCGGTTTCGTGTCGCCGGGACTATTGAAGTTGTACGGGCTGCATCCGCTGGTCGCTTATGCGGAAGACATGTTCCTGAAACACTATCCGAACCAGGATACGGTGGAGAGGTTTCTTGAAGAACGAAGTGCCTATCACTGGCGCCTTGCCGCCTATTGCCTGTTCCGGCACGAAACACTTGGCCAGATCAACGCACCGGCCGCGCGTGCCTATGGACGCGCACTCGAAGAAGAGGTCGATCTTTTGCTGAGACTTCGCGTCAAATGACGTCTTGGCTTTCCGGACCTGTGTAATCTGGCTGTCACACGAGAGGGATAACGGGAGGCATGTCCATAACCGTTACCTCCGTTTCCAAGTCATTCGGTTCACACCCTGCCTTGAACAACGTGTCGCTCGGGATCGATGACGGGATGTTTTTCGTCGTGCTCGGGCCTTCGGGATGCGGCAAGTCAACGCTGCTGCGTGCGATTGCCGGTCTTGAGCCAATCGACGCGGGCGAAATCCTTCTGGATGATGTTCCCGTTGCGCACGGGACCCTGCATGTCTCGCCCGAAGATCGGCGCGTCGGTGTCGTTTTTCAATCCTACGCGCTGTGGCCGCACATGAGTGTTGCGCGCAATGTTGCCTTTCCCCTGGAGACCGCGGGAAAGCGGCGACCTGAGGTGAACGAGCGTGTTGCGGAGTGCCTGGAGACAGTCTCGCTGTCACAGTTTGCCGAAAGAAGACCGGCAGCACTTTCCGGCGGGCAGCGCCAACGGGTTGCGCTTGCAAGATGCCTTGCTCAGGGAGCAGAAACGGTCCTGATGGATGAGCCGCTTGCCAATCTCGACCCGCATCTGCGCAGCACCATGGAAGAAGAACTGGCTGCCTTTCACAAGGCGAGCGGCGCAACGACCCTTTTCATTACCCATGACCAGCGCGAGGCGATGGCGCTCGCCGATCAGGTTGCGGTGATGTGGGAAGGAGAAATCCTTCAGGTTGCCAAACCGGACGTGCTCTACCAGCGCCCGAATTCAAGACGTGTGGCCGGGTTCATCGGACAAAGCAGCCTGGTGCCCGTCACGGTGGACAAGGTGCAGGGCGGTTCGGCGCGGGTTTCGTTTGCCGACGTTTTCGCCGACGTTGATTGCCCCATGACCGTGAAAACGGGACCTGCAACGCTGGTACTGCGTCCCGAGCACCTGGTGCTTGCACCTGGCGGGTCCGGTTTTCAGGCCACCGTGCTTCGCACCGTCTACCGGGGTGGTTCGTGGGATGTGTTCGTGAAAGTGAAAGGGTTGCAGGAACCGTTGAGGATGACACTGGATCGGCGCGCGGATCCCGGCGAGCCCTTGCATGTGTCGGTTCTGCGGGGCTGGGTGTTGCCGAACTGAGGTTCCATGCCTCAATCCTTCCAGGGAATCGTTCCGGCGGGCACTCGTTTGGCCAAGACATTCATCGCGAGCATGATGAGGACTGTTGCTGCGACCACAACAGCCGACATCGCGGCAGCCAGTGTGGTGTAACCGCCGTCCTCGTAGTTGAAAATCGTGGTTCCGATCGTTTCATTGCCGGTTGACCAGAGTAGCGCCGAGACGGTGACCTCGTTATAGGCGGTCAAGAAGACGAGAATCGCACCTGATGCGGCTGACGGAGCGGTTAGCGGGGCAAAAACCCTGGTTATTCGGCGGAAAAAACCAGCTCCCGATACTTTTGCGGCGTCCTCCAGTGAACCGTCCATTTGCAGAAAGGCGGCAGCGACCGGTTTCAGACCGACGGCCAGAAACACGGACAAGTAGGCGAGCAGGATGATCCACAACGAGCCGTATAGAGAGACATTCACCAGGGGGAGTGGTCGGATGAACGCGAGAATGAAGGCGATGGACATTACCAGGCCGGGTACGGCGAATGCGATTTCGGTCTGGGTCAGCGCGAACTCGGCCCACCGTCGGTGTGCTCGGTGCCTGTGCGATAGAAAGTATCCTAGCAGCAGGCTGGTACCTGCAATGAGCACGGCGGCAGCCGCTGCGACAAACGTGGAGTTTGCAAAGGCCCTGAGGGTTACGGTCTGACGCCAGAGCACTTCGACGAAATTTTCCAGCGTGAGTGTGTCGAGCGACAACGGCAAGCCATAGGTTCTGACCAATGATGTTGCCAGGAGCGAGGCTGCAGGCAAAAGAAGCACACTGGCGACAAGCAACCAAATGAGCGCTTCGATATAGGGTCGCTTGCGTCCCAGTGAAATGGCAAGAGGGTCCTGCGGCAACCCGATCAGGCTGGCCCGCATGCGTCGTTGCAAGAGGCTTTGAAGAAGGATTGCCGTGAATGCGACAAAGGCAAGGATAACCGAGATCACCGCCACGTTCGGCAGGATGTCGGGGCCAAAGCTTGCCAACCGCCGCCAGACCAGAACGGGCAGTGTCGTATAGCGAGCCGGAATACCGATCAGCGCGTTGATGCCGAAATTGCCAAGCGCTGCGACGAAGGCAAGTGCAAAGCCGGCAAGCAATGCGGGGCCAAGAAGGGGCAGCGTGATCCGGCGCAGCATCGTGAATGCGCCGGCGCCGGATATGCGCGCCGCGTCGGACAGTTCACGCGGAAAGGATCTCAATGCTGCTCTTGTCAGCAGAAAGACGAGCGGACTGTGTTGAAGCGTCAGCAGCAGAACCAGACCTTCGCGGGAATAGAGCGGGTGTGTGGAGCCGAGTTCGGGCGCCAGACCAAGCCAGCGCAAGACGGGGCTGGCGGGGCCGAGTGCCTGGATCCATGCAATTGCCGTTACGTGGGGCGGGATCATCATCGGCAACAGGATCAGGAAGACGAGAAGCCCCTTTGCACGGATGTTTGTGAGGCCGATGAGCAGCGCAAGTATGGTTCCAAGCACCGTCGCCGCCAGCGCCGACAGGAAACTGGACTCGATCGAATGCCAGAGAGCCCGTTTTACCGACCGGTTTTGCAGGGCTTCCAGAAGCGGTCCCACATTCAGGCCGGTGGTGTCGGTAAGACCCGTCTTGAAGAGCAGCAGCAAGGGCAGGCCACAGATGAGCGTCGCACCGGTAACCACCAGCAGGAGTGTAACTTTTTCGGATGATGACGCTGATTGCATACGCGTGCGACTGTCGGACAAAATATTCCCAAGGCAGGCAGCGCGAAGCCGGTCGCGCTGCCTGCAATCATGTCTGTAAAAAATTGCGTCAGCCGCCGAAGATCTCGGTGAACTTGATCTTGTTGGCCTGATCCTGTTGCAGGGCCTGGGCGGGGTCAAACTCCATCAGCTTGATGTCTTTACGCTCCGGGAAACCTTCAGGAGCGGCGACGGACGGGTGCGCAGGGAGGTAACCCTGGGACGAAGCCAGTTTCTGGCCGTCTTCCGACAGGAGGAAATCCACAAACGCCTTGGCAGCGTTCGGGTTCTGGGCCGTTGACAGGATTGCGACGGGCTCGGTGACTGCGGAGACGCCTTCTTCGGGAAACACGAACTCAACCGGAGCGCCTTTGAGTTTTTCACGGATCGGCAGGAAGTCGACAACGAAGCCGTAGAGTTTTTCACCGCCTGCAATCGCCTTGTAGGTACCACCGTTGCCACCCTTGGGATTGGCACCCTGGTCGGCAAGGCCTTCATAAAGCGCCCAGCCTAGATCCGGATTTGAGGTCAGCGCGGTCATGTGGATGGTTGCCGCGCCGGACGTCAGGGGGGATGGCATCGCCAGCTTGTCCGTGGCTTCTTCCTTGAGGAGATCCTTGTAGGATGTCGGCACCATCGGCGCGTTGGTGTTGTAGACAATGCCCGTGGTGATCAGTTTCGTTGAGAAATAGGTCTTGTCGTCGTCCATGATCGCCGGATCGTAGGCAGAAGTATCTGCGCCTTCGTGCGCCATCAGGCGCCCTTCCTTTTTCAGACCTTCCATGGTGACCATGTCGGCGATCAGGAGGACGTCCGGCTTCGGAGCCCCGGCCTCGAATTCGGCACGGAGCTTTGCCATCATTTTCGTGGTGCCGTCGCGAACCCATTCAACATCAACACCGGGGTGCCTGACCTTGAACGCATCAACGGTTGCCTGGGCATCCGCATTTGGCTGGGAGGTGTACAGCACCAGCGTGCCGGTTACGTCCTCGGCATAAGCTGTCGCAGTCGCTGCGGCCAGAAGGCCGGCTGCAATCAGAAAGTTCTTCATCAGACAAATCCTTTGAGCAGAACCGCAGGAGGATGCGGATGCCAAGGTGGTTAGCAGTCTTATGTGACAGTAATTTTCGAGTGCCGCAGAAATCTCGCGTTTGAAGGTATTGGTCAAAAAAATGGATGGATCGAGGGGGCGAGCTAGGCATTGCCCCGAGAGGACGGGTCGGATATCACCGCGTGACCAAAAGTTAAATCGATTTGAGAAAGGCACCGTCTATGAGTTCACAAGGCGCTATTGCGGAAATTGGGCTGATCGGTCTTGGAACGATGGGCGGGAATCTTGCTCTCAACATTGCCGAAAACGGCTTTCAGATCGCGGTTTACAACAGGACGGGCGAAAAGACGGACCAGTTCATGGCCAAGGCGGGAGAACTCGCCGGCAAACTGGTGCCATCGAAAGACCTGAAAGACTTTGTCGGTTCGATCAAATCACCGCGCGCAGTCATTTTGATGGTTCCGGCCGGTGAGGCCGTCGACGCGCAGATCGAAGCGCTGCGCCCCTTGCTTGATGCCGGCGACCTTATCATCGATGCCGGCAATGCCAATTACCACGACACCAACCGGCGTGCCGAAGCGGCTGAAAAGCAGGGACCCCGTTTCATGGGCATCGGTGTTTCAGGTGGCGAGGAAGGTGCCCGGTTCGGACCGTCTGTCATGGCGGGTGGGCCCACTGATGCCTGGAATCAGGTCGGACATATCCTCGAAGCGATCTCTGCGAAGCATGACGGAGAACCGTGCGCCGCCCATCTGGGCGAGGCCGGGGCGGGTCACCTGGTCAAAACCGTGCATAACGGCATTGAATATGCCGATATGCAGATGATTGCCGAGGTCTACGGCGTCATGCGCGACGGTTTCGGCATGACTGCCGGAGAGATCGGTGAGGTACTTGAGACCTGGAACGGCGGTATCCTGCAGTCCTATCTGATCGAAATCTCCGGAAAGGTAGCCAAGGCGGCGGATCCGCAGACCGGGAAACCTATGCTCGATATTATCCTTGATCGGGCAGGGCAGAAGGGCACTGGCCGTTGGACAGCGATAGAGGCACTGATGCTCGGAACGCCGGCAAGCACCATCGAGGCTGCGGTCGCGGTACGCAACATGTCCTCCAGGCTTGATGAGCGCAAGGCAGGCGAGGCGGAATTCGGCGCGGCGCCTCAACCGATGGACCGGAATGTTCTCGGCATCGATGCTCTCGAAGCGGCGCTCGTTGCCGGCAAGATCGTCTGCTATGCACAGGGGTTCGGTCTCATTCTGGAAGCTGCAAAGCAATACGGATGGGCCATGCATCTCCCGAAAATTGCCATGATCTGGCGGAACGGTTGCATTATCCGGTCTGCAATGCTGAACGACATGTCGGCGGCGCTGACGGATGATCCGCAGCGGAACCTGATGTTTGCGCCGTTCTTCTCGGAGAAACTGAAGGAGACCGAAGGCAAATTGCGCCAGGTCGTGGCGCAGGCGGCGCTTCACGGGTTGCCGGTTCCGGCGCTGTCATCGGCTCTGTCCTATTTCGACATCATGCGCACCGCCCGTTCAACCGCGAATATGCTTCAGGGACAGCGCGACTTCTTCGGAGCGCATGGCTTTGAACGAACCGACAAGGACGGTGGCGGGTACCACGGTCCCTGGGCAATGGGCTGACACGACAAGACCTCCGCGGGCAACGCGGAGGCCGGTTCTTGTCCGGTCGAGAGCTGGTCAGCTTCCCGCCTGAAGTCCTACATCGAGCAGGGACTTGATCTGTTTTTCGCTGGTTCCGGCTACTACGCGTCCCAGTTCCTGATCACCTTTCAGAACAATGAGTGTCGACCGGCGCGGAATTTTGCGGGACTTGGTCACTTCGTGGCTGCTGTAGTCATCCCAGTCGACACGCACGAAAACCAGAGCCTGGTCGTAGGCCGGGTTTTCGGATCTGAGAGCATTGATCACACGCTCCTGGCGTGCGCAGGTACCGCACCAGGAGGCGGCGTAATCGACGAAAACGGTCTTGCCGTCGGCAAGATGCTTCTGGATAAGCCCCGGAGAATAATCGAGAGTTCCTCCGGCATGTGCGGTTGCCGGGAGCATCACAGCGGTTAATGCGGCACCGGCGGTCGTAGCAAGAAAATGGCGACGATTCATAAGACTTCCTTTCCCGATAATATCAAAACCGGACTGACAAATCCTGCAGCCAGATGGGCATGACGCTCATGGCCCATGCGTCGATCATGTGATGGACATTGAGCAAGAGTAACAAGCCGACTGCGATAAATACGATTCCCATGACGGATTTGGATTTCTCGGCAATCCCGCGCAGTTTGTCGGCCCTCATCCTCAGCGTCTGTCCAGCTCCGAGGCCAAGGCCGACAATCAGGGTCGAGACGCCCAGAGCAAAAGAGCACATGATGAGCGTGGCCCAAAGCAGGTTCTCGCCCTGGGAGGCAAGCGCGATCGCGCCGCCAAGTGTCGGTCCGATGCAAGGCGACCAGACAGCGCCCAGCAATACACCGCCAAGGAACTGGCCTCGAAGGCCACTCGTGTCGGTGCTCTGCAGTCTTTGACCTGCGGAACCCGAAATCCCCGCGGTGGCGAGCTCGAACCGCTGGCTGAAGGAGGGGACCAGCAAAACAATTCCGAAGACGATCATCAGGCTGGCACCGACCTTCGACATGACGTCTTCCGTCAGACCGATGGCGTAGCCGAGCGTTGAAATCAGCATGCCCACAGCGACGAAGGAAACGCTCATTCCTGCTGCCAGCGCAAACGGCGCCTGCCGGTTTGCGTTGAGTGCAGAAGCGAGAACGATCGGAAGAACCGGCAGCACGCATGGGTTGATCAGCGTCAGGAGACCAGCGAGATAAGCCAGCGGAAGTTCGAGCATCTGGTTTGAGTACCCTTGCTGAAATCTTTGGATCCAGGAGGCGTGAAGACCGGCCCTGAGCCTATTGCGCCTTACTTAGGCAAAGGGTGTGTTCTTGTCCGATAAAACCTCATCACAAGTTTGTGGGGTCGCGTCGCTTCCGAGCAAGCAAGCACTTACTGAGCCAGTCCGAGTGCGGCCATGTTGGCTATGGAGGCCGGAAGCCCCGCGTGATCACGGAGCTCAATGATCAGCCTCGGGTTGCTGTCGAGTTTCGCAAGCGCATCAAAGACGGCATGCCAGTTGATCGTGCCTTCACCGAGCGTCCAGTGGCGGTCTGCATAACCATCGGCGTCCTGAAGGTGGATGTGACGGAGCGCGTTACCGGCAGCCTTGACGTAATAATCGACCGGGGGAGCACCGGTAGAACCGTGGGCATAATGCGCGTGGCCAGTATCGATCGACACTTTCACGGAAGGCGAGTCGAAGCTTTCGGCGAGCTTGACCCGCGCATGTGGGTCCTTGTCCTCTATGTTCTCGATTACCAGTTCGCAGCCGATATCCTCCGCACGCCTGACAGCGTCCTTCATGGTCAGGTGGCAAAGCTCGACCTTGCGTTCGCGGGCGTTTTCGAAATTGTCGAGATTGTTGTAGTCCCAGGTGGAATAGGGACTGTGAACGACCATATGCGTTGCGCCAAGCGCTTCACAGACGTCGAGACCCTGGAGCAGGCGTTTCCTGACGACTTGCCGCACATCGACATCCACGGAATCGATGTTGAAACCCCAGAATGGGCCATGAATACCAACGCGACCTTCGTGGCCGTCAAGAAGTGACTTTGCGCGCTCGACCAGCGGCGTCCAGTCACCGTTGAGGACCTCTGCGGGCCAGAAATCCTGCAGTTCAAGATCCCGATGTTTGTCGAGCATCAGCCGGCGATGGGTTTCAAGAGCATTGACGTTGAGTGCTGCACCGAGAATCGGAAGATCTGACATTGTTCACCTGTTGAAATTGAAAACTTGAGAACCTGATAGATTGATTTCCTTGACACTGTTACGACGCGGCGACGTCATTGTTCAGTATCCCTGCATTCGGTCGACATGTTGCGGAATTCTTCCCGACTCCAGATACGCTCGTATGTTCCTGGCGACAATCATTGACGCTGTGCCGGTGATTGTCGGTGCAGAAATGTGCGGCAGCACCGTCACCTTGTCGTGCTGCCAAAGCGGGCTTTCCGGCGTAAGTGGTTCTTCATCGAATACGTCGAGAACGGCGTGAGAAAGATGCCCCCGATCGAGCGCTGCGACAAGCGCATCGACATCGAGGATAGGTCCCCGGGCAAAATTGATGATGGCTGCTCCCTTTTTGCAGCCATTCAGTTCTTCAGAACCCAACATTCCACGCGTTTCGGAGGTAAGCGGCACCAGAATCACAACAATGTCGGACTGTCCGAGGAGGTTGAACAATCCCTCCTTACCATGAAAGCAGATGATGCCATCACGGGTTTTTTCACCACGGCTCCAACCCAGGACCCTGAAACCGTTGGCACTCAGACGCTGGGCAGAGGCACTTCCCAGTTTCCCCAGGCCGAGAACGCCAACCGTGCGTTCCTGCGGTGTTTTCAGAAGCTGCTCCTGCCAGACCTTATCGCGTTGCTGATGCATGTAGCGCGGCATGTCGCGATGAACGTAGAGCGTCCAGGCAAGCACGGCCTCAGACATGGTGTCCGCCATCTGCGGGTCGGCCAGACGCACGATCAGCGGTCCATCCTGCGGCAATTCGGCGGTCAGGCGTTCAACGCCGGCCCACAGGCTCTGTACCCAGACAAGATTGGGGAGAGCAGCAACATCGGCCGGATCCGGATTTGCGACAATTGCCACCGTGGCAGTTTGGCGTTCATCGTCGGTCAGCTTTTCGAACGGTTTGACGGTGGCATATGGGGCCAGTGTCCTGCCAAGTTCTTCCTGCCACATATCCCGTTCGTGAGAAGTTGCTTCGGGTACGAAGGGAACAACCGGCTTCATCTTCAACTCTCTCCTGAAATCGCGGCAGACACTGAAGGAGGACCGAGCCTGCAACAAAGGGCAATGAAAGAGACTTATTTCAAAAGATGAGGCGCAGACAAGGGGATCAAGGGATGATCAGAAGTGGTGGAGACCAAGAGCGGCAAGAGAATTCCAGAGTTTCCGTGTCCGATTCCTTGGTGCAGCCGGCCGAGTTTCATTTTCAGTGCCGTTGCGATATGGCCAGTTGACCCAGTTGATGGAACCGTTTGCCTGAGATTGATAGCCAAGCGGTTCAACATGAGAGGAAGTTGCCACCTGTGTCTCTAACGTATCGTTTTCTGTTGGACCCAGTTCCAGGTTTTCAGGAGGGAATTCGGGAACGAGCCGACTGACCGGAGCCGGGCGCGTTTCGATGATCGCAAAGTGCCTGGGAGCCAACCGGCCGATGTTTGCCAACAGGAAGAAATCGGCAATCCGCGCATCGTAACGGGCACGGACATAGTCGACCTGGCTCAAGAGGAGTTCCCGTTCACCGTCCAGCACGTCGAGCAGTGTGCGCTGACCGCCGTCAAACTCGATCTGAAGACCTTTGACGGCTCTTTTGTTCGCCTCGATCGCTCTTTTGCCTGCCTGTGCACGTAGCCTTGAAGCCGTGCGTTGCTTCATTGCCCGGATGACGTTTTCCCGAATGATCTGCTGCGTGTCATCAAGCTCATACTCTTCCTGTGAAGCTGTGAATTTCGCGCGTCTGACGGCAGCAATGTTCCGACCACCAGTGAACAGCGGTGCGGACACGCGCACACCGAACCTGAATTCTTCATCGTCCTGGCTGGAAAGATTGTCCTTGTATCCGTTTTCCCATTCGCTCTCGAGCGAGACACGCGGCAGCATGTCGCCAACCGAGGCACGAGCCGCGTAACGGGCTGCTCTTGCATCCGCCGTGGCGGCGCGAATGGACGGATTGTTCTGAAGCGCAGTTGATATGGCGTTGTCCAGATTTGCCGGCAGGATCGATTTGGGAACGGCTGGCCATCCGAGTCGTTTCGGGATTTGACCGGTCAGGCGCTTATACAGGGCTTCCGATGCCTCCAGGTCACCGACTGCCTGATCGCTGTTGCCCTGCGCTTCCGCCAGACGAGCAAGTGCCTGTTCGATGTCGGTCCGGGTCGCATCGCCGGACCTGTAACGGGCCCTTGACGCAGTCACCTCGCGCTGCACCACGGCGGTATAAGCCCTCAGCCGGCCAAGAATTTCGAGGTCCCTTACGACGCGGAGATAGGCATCGGCGGTATTCAGCATCAATGTCTGTTCAGCACCAATCAACTGGTTGCGTCCGGAAACGGCCTCCTCATGCGCCTGGTTAAGACGGTTCACACCTGCAAAGCCCTGAAAAAGGGTCTGCGAGACGGAGAGGTTCAGTTCGTGTGAAAAATCGCGATCGCGGTTGTTTGTGCTGTTCAGGCTGCGTGCGTTGTGCTCCCCCAGGTAGGAACCGGTGACGGTCGGAAGGAATTCCGATCGCGCCGTCCAGACACCCTGGTTTGTCGCCTGATAGCGTGAGCGCTCTGCCTTGAGGCGCGGATTGACGGCGTAGGCAGCCGACATGGCTTCCTCGAGCGATTGTGCCATGGCGGGCGCATGCGCAAGGAGCAGGCTGACCAGAGACAGTCCGGACAGCATAATTGCCAGGTTGAAACTGATCCCTCGCAGCAATTTCAGAGGGGCGAAAAAAGGTGTCATCAATGCGCCGTTTTGTTATCTGCGCAAAAAGTAAATTTATATGGTTAACCAATGGTAAGCGACGGGGGATTTGCTGGTGAAAATCATGTAAACTCTCCAAAGGCAAAAATACGAATTATTGAATAAAATGCCGATTATCTGATAATCTTAAATAAACTTGAATATAGAAATTCACGTTTTGATGAACTACGAGATTTATCATGATGATGAATTAGTTTATGTTTCATAAATGCATAAATATATTGCTCGTTCTTCAGTTTTATTCTTGGGATTCTGTAGATTTTGAGTGAATATTTGAATCGAATGAAAGCGCGGTCGCCGATATTTTATTGGCGCGAATCTGAATGACCTCACAGTGGGCAAGCTGTTGGACATGGCAACCGTCTTGGCGCGATCGGCAATCTGGTCAAACGGTATTGCCCGCCAAATCCCGATGCGGTGTCGAAAATGCAAAAGAATTCTCGAGCAAGACGGGAGTCAAATGATCTTGTTCAGCTTTCTTCAAGGAGATCATACGTATTTTTGACGATGGCATCTTCGGGTGTCGTGCGAAATTTCATTTTAAAAACAAAAGGATAATGTTCGGGCAGTATTGCCGGCGGGCAATCTCATTCGACAAAACCGGCATTTGTGTAAAATTTTATCGATTTAATTATCAATGATGAATTGATTTGCTTGCAAAAAAGGGTCTTCCCGGCCGGGTTTGCCCGCCGCCGGATTTCCTGCGCAATCATCTGGTCACCGCAAAAGGTTTGAAAGCTTCAGGCAATGTTAGCGAAAGCCAAGTCCACACGGGTCGACAATGCATATGAACGGCTGAAACGCGAGATTCTACACGGCGTCCTGCCACCAGGATATCAGGCGCCCGAACCGGACATTGCCAATCGGCTCGGCATGAGCCGGACGCCGGTGCGTGAAGCTCTGATCCGGCTTGAAGCCGAAGGTCTGATTGATCTTGTGCCGCGTAGAGGGGCCAAGGTTGTTGCGATATCCCGTAAAGATTTTTGTGAGATATTTCAGATTCTGGCTGTCCTTGAGGCGCTTGCGGCGCGCGAGGCGGCCTGTCGGGACGACCGAGGCCGGGCCCTGGAAGAATTCGAGCATCTGCTTGCGGAAAGTGACCTCGCGCTGGAAGCTGAAAATATCGGCGACTGGGCCAAGCTGGACGACAGTTTTCACAGGCTGATCGCTGAGCTTTGCGGGAATGACCGGCTTGAAATCGAGATCACGGGCCTGCTCGACCAGATCTACCGTGCAAATTCAGTATTGCTGCGTCTGAGCGGGGCGCCGGCCGCCAATTCAGAAGATCATCGAAGGATCGTGGAGGCGATCGCCGCAGGTGAAGCCGAGACAGCCTCCGAGATCGCCAAGACGCATCGGCTGCATGGGTTGAGCACCATGAAAAACCTGATGCAAAACAGTGGACTGTCCCAAGTCTAGGTCTGCAAAACGACGAAATTCACCGTTCCGTTGGAACCGCCGAGTATTATGGTCGACCCTTTTACCTGCCCGGTACCGGACCGGTGGATTGACCGATGATCAACTCCGCGTCGAGATGGAGTGACGATGGTTCCCGTTGCGGACTCGCGATTATGTCGAGGAGCAGTTCGGCAGCCCTTTGTCCGGCGTATCGCACGGATGATCGGGTACAGGTGAAAATCGGCACTTCACCGCTGTTGGGCAGGAAGGAAAGCGCATCATCATGAGTGATGATCGAAACGTCTTTTCCGGTTTCCAGGCCACACTGTCCGATAGCACGGGCAACGCCGATCGCAGAGATCATTGACGAAACCAGAAAGGCTGTCGGCGGGTTGTCCGACTTCAGCATTTCCATGGCGTTGTCGCAGCCAAAAGGCTCCGTCATGTCGGAACTTCGCATGATCGCGTTGTCCGCCGCCAGACCGCGCGCGGCCAATGCATCTTCGAACCCCTTTCGCCTGCGCCTGGCAAAGTCCATGTGTTCGAGGCCGTTCAGAAGCGATATCCGCTGGTGTCCGAGATCGAGCAGAAGGTTGGTTGCCCGCTCGAACGCGCGCCGGTTGTTCATGTCGACCCAGGTTGTCTCGCTTTCGGCGCCGGGAATGCGCCCGTGCACGACGAATGGCAGATTTATTTCCTTCAAGAGCCTGTGACGGTGTTCATCGGCCGCAGGGCCGTGAACAATCACGCCGTCGGCTTTCTTGCGGGTGGCGATTTGCCGGTAAGCATCTTCTTCGTGATCATCCTCCACAACGGAAATGATCATGTCGTAGCCGTGTTTTGAGTAGGTTTCACCAGCACCGGCAATGAATTCCAGAAAGATCGGATTCATCATTTCGTGGATCGACCTCGGAATGACGTGACCGATCGCCATCGAACGCCCGGTTGCCAGTCTCCTTGCCTGGCTGTTGGGGGCGTAGCCGAGCTCATCGGCCATTTCCGCGACGCGTTTGCGGGTCTCCGCGCTGACTTCCGGATAGCCGTTCAGAGCACGGCTGACTGTCGTCTGCGAAAGGTTCAGACGATTTGACAGTTCCCTGAGATTCACACCCTTGCTCATGATACCCAAAACGCTTTGAAAGCGACCTCCAAACAAGCTGTTATTGAAATGCAACATTAATTCGCGAGTTGTTCGCTTGACAAGACCGAAGTGTGGCGACATGTTTAGAGTTAAATCCAAAGCGGTTTGGATGCCGGATACCGGTGAGTTTGCTGCCGGGGGAAGAGGCTTCGGTGTTGATACCGGTGGGTGAGGTATGCCACTTTAAATGGAGTGTCCCGGTAAAGGGACAATCTGGGAGGACTGACATGAAAACACGTTTGATGGCCTGCGCGGCAGGCTTGGCGCTGGGCGTTTCAATCGGCGCAAGCGGTTCCCTTGCAGCTGACCTGAAATTTGCGCCGGGCGAAGGACCCTTTGACTGGGACAGTTACAACAGCTGGGCTGAAAGCGCTCCGGATCTGAAAGGGCAGACCGTCACGATTGCCGGCCCCTGGCTGCAGCCTGAAGACGGGTACTTTCGCAATGTGCTCGCCTATTTCTCCGAGGCGACGGGAGCGGAGGTCATATACACCGGCTCGGATTCCTTTGAACAGCAGATCGTGATCGATGCCGAAGCCGGGGCCGCCCCGAATATTGCGGTTTTTCCGCAGCCAGGTCTTGCCTCGGACATGGCGTCCCGGGGCCTGTTGAAACCTCTTCCTGAAAGCATGGGCAACTGGGTTGCAGACAATTACGGGGCAGGTGACAGCTGGGTGAACCTCGGCACATACAAGGATGCCGACGGCAATGATCAGCTCTTCGGTTTCTTCTACAATGTCAACGTCAAGAGCCTCGTCTGGTACGTGCCGGAAAATTTTGAAGACGCCGGTTACGAAGTTCCCGAATCGATGGAAGACCTCAAGGCGCTGACGGAGCAGATTGTCGCCGATGGTGAAACACCGTGGTGCATCGGGCTCGGATCGGGCGCTGCAACCGGCTGGCCGGCCACCGATTGGGTGGAAGACATGATGCTTCGCACGCAGCCTGCAGACGTCTATGATCAATGGGTTACCAACGAAATCCCGTTCGACGACGAGCGTGTCGTTGCGGCAATCGAGGAATTCGGCTGGTTCGCCCGCGACGACGACAAGGTTGCCGGAGGTGCCGATGCGGTAGCCTCGACCGACTTCCGTGACAGTCCAAAGGGCCTGTTTTCGTCTCCGCCGCAGTGCTATCTGCACCGTCAGGCATCCTTCGTTCCGGCATTTTTCCCAGACGGGGTCGAATTTGGTGCGGATGTCGACTTCTTCTATTTCCCGTCCTACGCGGAAAAAGACCTCGGCAATCCGGTTCTGGGCGGCGGCACGTTGATGGCCATTACCGAACCATCCGACGCAACCACGGAAGTGATGAAATTCTTCCAGCTTCCGCTCGCGCATGAAATCATGATGGCACAGACCGGCTTCCTGACACCTCACAAGGGCGTCAATCCAGAGGCCTATCTGAACGACACCCTGCGCGGACAGGGCGAAATCCTGGTCAACGCAACGACATTCCGCTTCGATGGTTCCGATCTTATGCCGGGCGGTGTTGGTGCGGGCACATTCTGGACCGGGATGGTCGACTACACTGGCGGCAAGGATGCTGGTGCTGTCGCCGGAGAAATCCAGAACAGCTGGGACGCTCTCAAGTAATGTAACAACGGCCGGACCTCGCGCGAGATCCGGCCGTTGTCGTTTGATACGAAAGCGCACTTTACGCTCCTTTTTCCCCAAGACAGGTTCTGCCCGGAAATTCCGGGAAGGAACTGCAATGACTAAAGGGATGGAACGGCCATGTTTTCAAACAACCCGGCGCTCTATGGGCTGACGGTAATCATAATTGGTGTTGGCGGCTGCCTCGGATACTTCTTTTTGTCGAACCTGTTCCTCGACAAGGTGCTCTTTCCGGCATCCGGTCCGAATGCAGGACGGAACATCAATCGTGCGAACATGATCCGCCCCTGGCTGTTTCTGTTTCCGGCATTGTTTGCACTGGTTTTGTATCTAGCATACCCGGTTTTTGAAACGCTTCGGCTTTCACTCACCGACAGGGATCAGGGTGGCGCCTTCGTCGGACTGGCAAACTATCGCCAGATGATGGATGAACCGAAATTCTGGGAAGCGGTCCAGAACAACATGCTCTGGCTGATTGTCGTCCCTGCCATATCGACCGCATTCGGTCTGCTCGTTGCGCAGTTGACCGACCGGATCAGATGGGGAAACCTAGCCAAATCCCTCATTTTTATGCCGATGGCAATATCCTTCGTCGGCGCTTCGGTCATTTTCAAACTGATTTACGACACGCGTCCGGAGGACCAGAACCAGATCGGTATCCTGAACGCGATCTGGTTGAAACTCGATGGTGGCATCGGATCTATCCTGATGTTGCAGGTGTTGCCGTCAATCCTGCTTGTAGGGTTTGTCGTCATTGTCGCCTCCGTTGCATGGTCGTTCGTGCGCGGGATCATCGCCAAGGGTGAAGACAAGTCGGTTTGGCTGCTTCCGCTGCGCCTGCTTGTCGCCGGCGGCGCTCTCTGGCTGATCTGGGTGTCCATAAGCTCCTTGCTTGGGCTCTGGATCGGCGGCCTGCCTTACGGCGAAGCACAGACATGGCTGACGATTCCGCTTTGGAACAACTTTTTCCTGATGGTCGTCCTGATCTGGATCCAGACCGGTTTTGCGATGGTGATCCTGTCCGCAGCCTTGCGGGGTATTCCGGAGGAGACAGTCGAGGCAGCCATCATCGATGGCGCGAACCCCTTTCAGATCTTCTTCAAGATCAAGGTTCCGCAGATCATGGGAACCATTGTCGTCGTCTGGACCACGATCACGCTAACTGTTCTGAAGGTCTTCGATATCGTATTCGCGATGACAAACGGTCAGTGGGAAACGCAGGTTCTGGCCAACTACATGTACGACAAGCTGTTTCGCGCAAATGACTGGGGCATCGGCTCGGCGAGCGCGATCGTCATCATGCTGCTTGTGACGCCAATCCTCGTCTGGAACGTCTACAACGCCCGGAAGGAGATGAAGTGATGGCCAGCATTGCCGGCAAAAAATCCGCTTTGACATGGGCGGTCCATATCTCGGTTGCCCTGCTTGTGCTGCTCTGGTTGTTTCCGACGATCGGCCTGTTCGTATCGTCGTTCCGGACCGCTGACCAGATTTCGAGTTCCGGCTGGTGGGCTGCGCTGTTTCCAGCAGAACAGAACGAAGTCTATCGGGCCGCCGATCCGGACGACAACCGGGTGGCGGACGGCGACATGTTCGTCGTCAAGGGCAATATTTTCGAAGGTGACCCAAGGGACATCCGCTCCTGGGGTGTGTCTTCCCGCAATGTCTCCGCCTATCAACCCGGTGACACCGCGGAGATGAAAGACGGCGAAAGCGTGACCCTTCAGGCTGACGGCAGTTATGTCTGGCGCGGCAATGACAAACAACTTTCCGGGCGAGGGCAACGGATCTTCATCACCGCAACCGTGCCGCCTGAATTCACGCTCGGCAACTATACCACGATCCTGTTTTCCGGATCCGGCCAGGACAACATGGCCAAGGCATTCTTCAACACGCTGACGGTGACGATCCCTGCGACCATCATTCCGATCGTTGTTGCAGCGTTTGCTGCCTACGCGCTTGCCTGGATGGAATTTCCCGGACGGGCGCTGCTGATTGCGGCCGTGGTCGGGTTTCTGGTCGTGCCGCTCCAGCTTGCGCTAATACCTCTCCTGAGGCTGCATTTGGGAATAGGCATCGGGAAAGGGTATCTGGGGGTCTGGCTTGCCCATACGGCCTTCGGCATGCCACTCGCGGTCTATCTCCTCAGGAATTACATGGTTGGACTGCCCCGGGATATCATCGAAAATGCCAAGGTGGACGGCGCGACCGATTTCCAGATCTTCACCCGTATCATTCTGCCACTCAGTTTCCCGGCCCTGGCGTCGTTCGCAATCTTCCAGTTCCTGTGGACCTGGAACGATCTTCTGGTGGCCAAGGTGTTCCTGATCGACGCGACGGGGTCAACAACCGTCATGACCAACCAGATCGTCGAGCTGCTCGGCACGCGTGGCGGCAATTGGGAAATCCTGGCAACGGCCGCCTTCGTTTCGATTGCCGTTCCGCTTGCCGTCTTTTTTGCGATGCAGCGGTATCTGGTCCGCGGCCTGCTAGCCGGATCGGTGAAATAACATGAACACGAAACCTTTTGGAGAGCAGCCGACATGACCTCCTTGTCCTTGAAAGACGTCTGCAAGTCCTACGGTGAAATCGAAGTTCTGCGTGACATCAACCTGGAAATCGAACAGGGCGAACTGATTGTATTTGTCGGCCCGTCGGGCTGTGGCAAGTCGACGTTGCTCCGCATGATTGCCGGACTTGAAAAGATCACCGGTGGTACGCTTGAGATCGATGATGTCGTGGTCAACGACGTACCACCGGCGCAACGCGGCATCGCCATGGTGTTCCAGTCCTATGCGCTCTATCCGCATATGACCGTCTACGACAACATGGCCTTTGCGCTGAAACTCGCGCGCAAGTCCAAGGAAGAGATCGACGAGGCGGTCAAGAATGCGGCAGAAACGCTTCAGTTGACCGAATATCTCGACCGCCTGCCGAAGGCTCTCTCCGGTGGGCAGCGACAGCGGGTTGCCATCGGTCGATCCATCGTGCGGGATCCGAAGGTGTTTCTGTTTGACGAACCGCTTTCCAACCTGGATGCCGCCCTGCGGGTCGCAACCCGGATCGAAATCGCGCAACTCAAGGAGAGCATGCCGGAAAGCACGATGGTCTACGTCACTCATGACCAGGTGGAAGCGATGACACTCGCGAGCCGGATCGTGGTGCTGCATGGAGGCAATGTCGAGCAATTCGGTGCGCCACTGGATCTTTATGAACGGCCGGCAAACACCTTCGTCGCCCAGTTCATCGGGTCACCGGCGATGAACCTGATCGAAGCGAAGGTGACGGCAACCGGTGACACTACATCTGTGAAAATGGCCGACGGTGGGCATGCGGATGTCCCCATTGCATCGGTCGACGGTGATGTGGGCGGCACATTCAAGCTCGGCGTTCGACCCGAAGACCTCACAGTTACGGAGAGCGACGACTACCTCGTTTCCGCACACGTTGACATGGTGGAAGCGCTGGGTGAGACCACGGTTCTCTACTTCAGGTCACAAAACGGCGAACCGGGTCTGGTTGCCAAACTTCCGGGAATTCACCGCATCGCCAAAGGCACGAATATCCGGCTGAACTCGGTGCCGGAGAAACTGCATCTTTTCGACGGTGATGGGCGATCCTTGTTGTATCGGTGAAGGCAAGCCGACACGCAAGAGTGAACCGGCTGAAAGCATCGAAGAACCTGCGCATTTATCCCCCTCTTCCGGGGGATGGATGTCTTCGTATCTCCGGTCGTTGCAAACAGCCGGTGGCCGGCTTGAACCATGGCCTGACAGCCGTTCCCCTGTGAGTGACGAGGGGCGCCTTTTGGTCGAGGACCTCAAGGGCGGGAACAAGGCAGCCTTCGTGCAGGCTGCGGAGCCTGTGATTACCCGTGCAAGCATGGCTCCAATCTTCGCTTTCGGGACAATTCCTGGCAATGGTGAATGTTTTCGATCGCGACGTCGAAATGCCGGAGTTCATCGTTTGGCAGATGACGGCAAAAGACGCTGAATTTCTTTGTTTCAACATTTGCCGAACAATCTTCTCCCGTAAACTGCTTCAACCGCCCTTGCAGACTCTGTTTTAAGTCCCTGCAACGGTTCCGTTTTCATTAAAATTTCAGACTGACGGTTCGCGAGACGTCAAAAATGTCATATCATTTTCATATGAACGTCGAATAATGTTCATATGAAAATGATTTATCGCACTTCGAGGTTGATTGTTTTCGAGTCAACGCGAAGTGCTTGCAGTTCATCCGCTCTCGACTCCAGTCGTGGCGGCTCAGCAGATATCGGGTCGAAGGCATATGCTTGGGCAAGTTGACATTTCAAAACGTCAGGCGGAAATCGCAGACCTCGTGCAGAAAGCGGGCTTTGCGTCGGTCGAAGAGCTTGCCGAGCGTTTCGAGGTGACGACCCAGACCATCCGGAGGGACGTCAACGGGCTATGTGAACTTGGCGTTTTGCGTCGGACACATGGTGGTGTCGAGCCGCCGGCCCCGGCCTCCAATATTCACTACTCTACGCGGCAGATTCTAAATCACCCTGAAAAACAACTGATTGCAGAGCAGGTTGCCGCAAGGATCGAGAACAATCAGTCGCTTGCATTTTCGATTGGTACGACACCGGAGATCGTCATGCAGGCACTGACCGGTCATGAAAAACTTGCGATATTCACGAACAATCTGAATGTCGCCTTTACAGCGTCGAGCAACCCATCCTTTCAGGTGACCATCGCCGGTGGCCGTCTGCGTCACGGAGACAGGGATATCCTTGGGTCTGCGGCGCAGACGTTTTTCTCCAACTACAAGGTCGATGTCGGTATATTCGGTGTGGCGGGCGTCGATGAAGACGGAACACTGCTGGACTTTCATGAGGACGAAGTCGCCGCCAGGCAGTCGATCCTGGCCAACTGCCGAAAGTCATTTCTTGTTCTGGATCACAGCAAATTCGGACGTGGTGCACATGTTCGCGGCGGGCAGCTGAAAGATGTTGATGCAATTTTTACCGACCGGCCCGTGCCCGGGGAATTCTTGGCAAGCCTCGAAGGAGAAGCGACCGAGTTTATCGTTGCGGGTGAAGGGAGTGGCTTGTGATGGTGAACGGACAACTATCAATTTCCGGCAAACCGATCGGCCTAGAAAATGTTTCCCGAGTCTGGGGCGAAACGATTGCAGTCGATGCGCTGTCAATCGAGATCCCCGCCGGATCATTCACGGCGCTGCTCGGTCCTTCCGGGTGCGGAAAGTCTACCACCCTGAGGATGATCGCCGGCCTTGAGAGTGTGAGCGGCGGGCAGATCCTGATCGGCGGAAATGACGTTACCGGCAGGCCGTCCTCCAAGCGTGACCTGTCCATGGTTTTCCAGTCCTATGCGTTGTTTCCGCATCTGAGCGTAGCGGAAAACATTGTTTTCGGCTTGAAGGTCCGGCGCATGAACCGCACCGAGCGTGACTCCCGGCTGAAAAAGGTTGCAGACCTTCTCGGCCTGTCGCAACTGCTCGAGCGCAAGCCGGGCCAGCTCTCGGGCGGGCAGCAACAGCGTGTTGCACTCGGGCGGGCGATTATCGGCGAAAAACCGATCTGCCTTATGGATGAACCGCTTTCGAATCTCGACGCCAAGCTCCGCCATGAAATGCGGCTCGAAATCAGGTCCCTTCAGCAACAGCTGGGCTTCACCATGGTCTACGTCACTCACGATCAGGTGGAAGCGATCACCATGGCAGATCAAGTCGTTCTCATGAACAATGGCCGGCTGGAACAGGCGGCGGCGCCCCGGGAGCTCTATGAAAAGCCGGCAAGCCCGTTTGCGGCCCGGTTTATCGGAACCCCGCCGATGAACCTTTTTCCGGCAAACGCATTCAAAAAACTCTGCACCGCACCGGATTTTCAGCTCGGTGTTCGGCCGGAGGCCATGCACCTTCAGGACAGCGGTCCCGTATCAGCCTCCGTCAGAGCCGTCGAGTATCTCGGTGCCGACATTCTCGCAGATTGTGTCGTTGCTGACACCTCGTTTCAGGTGCGGTTGCCGACAACGCGCCCGGTTGCACCGGGCGAGGCTATCGAATTGGGTTTCGAACCCGACGCGCTTCATGTCTTTGACGCCGACACCGGTCGACGCAGGGATGATCTCGTTTCAGAATTCGGAACGCTGTTGCGTTCCTGACCGACTGCGCGCGCCCGCGTAGACCAGCCGCTTTGTTGCGGATGTTCAAACCTTAGGAAGTAAACAGATGTTGAAGTCAACTTTCCTGAAAGCCGTTGCTGCAACGGCTCTTTCCTTCAGCACCTGGGCGTCCGCTCAGGCTGTTGATCTGCAATTTTATTTCCCGGTCGCTGTTGGCGGTAAGGCCGCCGAAACCATCCAGGAGCTGACGAACGAATATATCGCTCAGAACCCGGGTGTGAACATCGATGCTGTCTACGCCGGTTCCTACCAGGATACCGTGGCCAAGGCGATCACCGCGTCGCGCGGCGGCAATCCACCGCAGCTTTCGGTCATCCTGTCCGTCGACATGTTCACCCTGATCGATGAAGACCTGATCATTCCTTTCGATGATTATCTCACCACCGATGAAGACAAGAAGTGGGTTGAGGGTTTTTATCCTGCCTTCATGGAAAACAGCCAGACCGGTGGCAAGACCTATGGCATTCCCTTCCAGCGCTCGACACCGGTGCTCTACTGGAACAAGAAAGCTTTCAAGGACGCTGGTCTTGATCCGGATGTTGCACCTGAAACCTGGGACGAGATGGTTGATTTCGGCAAGAAACTGACCAAGAAGGATTCAAGCGGCAATGTCACGCAATGGGGTGTGCGTATTCCGTCTTCCGGTTTCCCCTACTGGCTGTTCCAGGGTCTTGCCATCGAAAACGGGGCGATCCTTGCCAATGCAGAAGGCAACAAGACCAATTTCGACGACCCGAAAGTTGTCGAGGCTCTTCAGTTCCTTGTCGATCTGAGCACGAAACATGAAGTAATGGCGCCAGGCATCATCGAATGGGGCGCAACGCCCAAGGCCTTCTTTGAAGGTCAGACGGCCATGATGTGGACTTCCACCGGTAACCTGACAAATGTGCGCAGCAACGCGCCATTCGACTTCGGTGTCGCCATGCTGCCGGCCAAGGAAACCCGTGGCGCACCGACGGGCGGTGGCAATTTCTACCTGTTCAAGGGTGCGTCCGACGAACAGTCGAAGGCAGCTGTCGAATTCGTCCAGTGGATCACCGCTCCGGAACAGGCCGCGAAATGGACCATTGCGACCGGATATGTCGCGCCGCGTGCGGAAACCTGGGATACCGATACGATGAAGGCCTATACGGCCGATTTCGCACCGGCTCTGGTTGCCCGGGACCAACTCGAGTTCGCCAAGGCCGAACTGTCCACTTACCAGAACCAGCGCGTGACGGGTCTCTTCAACGATGCCCTGGCTTCCGCGATCACCGGTAAGAAAGACCCTGCGACCGCTTTGAAAGAAGCCCAGGAGCAGGCTGACAAGATCCTCGCGGAATATCGCTGAATTGTCATGGGTCGGGGCACCGGTACTCCTGCCGGTGCCCTGTTCCTTCTTTCAATCAGGACTTGCCGGGGTCGGTGACACGAGAAGGCGGACCCGGGCGAAAGTTCAGAATTTTTGAAATGTGATGAAGATGCGGGCACTCAAATTGAAGCGGGACTGGATCCACGGATGGCTGTTGCTCATGCCGGCATTGGTGTTCCTGTTCGCCTTCACCCACATTCCCGCAATCACGACGTTGATCAACAGCTTCTTTTCGACGCCACGCGGCCGCAGGTCGGCGAAGTTCATCGGCCTCGAAAACTACGATCGCATGGTCAACGATCCCGTCTTCTGGAAAGTGCTCTGGAACAATCTCTGGTTCGCGATCGGTACAATTCCGGCTTCCGTCGGATTGGCCATCGTGATGGCTTTGTGGGTCAACGAGAAACTGATGGGGCGCGGCTTTGTGCGCATGGCCTATTTCACGCCCACGGTCCTGCCGTTGATTGCCGTTGCCAATATCTGGCTGTTCTTTTTTACGCCCGGCTTCGGACTGTTCGACCAGATCACCGGATTTCTTTTTGGCTGGCCTGCAAGCAACTATCTCGGCAATCCCGACACGGCCCTCAATGCCATCATCGTGGTGACGGTCTGGAAAGAAGCCGGGTTCTTCATGATCTTCTACCTGGCGGCGCTTCAGGCGATCCCGGTCTCGCTCAAGGAAGCGGCGCAGATCGAAGGGGCCGGGCGCTGGACGATATTCTGGCGCATAACCTTTCCGCTGTTGATGCCAACGACCCTGTTTGTCTGCGTAAACGCTGTAATCAACTCCTTCCGACTGGTTGATCACATCTTCATCCTGACCGACGGCGGCCCGGACAACGCCTCGGCGCTTCTGTTGTTTTACATCTACGAAGTGGCATTCCGCTTCTGGGAGACTGCATATGGAGCCACGCTGACAGTTGCGCTGCTTGCACTTCTGTCGCTGCTCGCCATCGGCCAGTTCTTCTTCTTCGACAGGAAGGTGCACTACAAATGACCCGCACCTCGGAGACGTTCGACCGTGTTCTCAATACCGGTGCCGCATGGGCGCTGGCGCTTATCTGGGTGCTGCCGCTCGCCTATGCTGTCTGGACCGCCTTTCATCCCGCCGCCTACGAGGCGCGGTTTGAATTGTTCGCCCCCCTTACGCTGGAGAACTTCTCCAAGGCCTGGGATGCGGCCCCCTTTGCCCGATATTTCCTGAACACCTTCATTCTGGTGACGATGATCCTCGCCGGACAGTTCTTTCTGTGCACATTGGCGGCCTTTGCGTTTGCGCGGTTCGAGTTTCCCGGTCGCAATATCCTGTTTGCCCTTGTGCTGCTTCAGCTTCTGGTGATGCCCGACATACTGATGGTCGAGAACTACAAGACCATGAGGCTTCTCAATCTGGTCGATACGATCCCTGCGATCGCCTTGCCGTATATCGCCTCCGGCTTCGGCATTTTCCTGTTGCGTCAGACGTTCATGACAATTCCCAAGGAACTGGACGAGGCCGCACGTATAGAAGGAGCGTCTTTCCTCGGTGTCCTCTGGAAAGTCTATATTCCACTCGCCAAACCGACTTATCTTGCCTATGGCCTGGTGTCCGTCAGCCACCATTGGAACAATTTCCTATGGCCACTGATCGTGACAAATTCAGTCGAAACGCGGCCTGTTACCGTCGGTCTCAGTATTTTCTCGGCGATCGACAGCGGCATCGAATGGTCCGTGATCAATGCAGCCACCCTGATGACATCGGGGCCGTTGCTGATTGCCTTCCTGTTGTTCCAGCGCCAGTTTGTTCAAAGCTTCATGCGCGCCGGAATCAAGTGATATCACCCGCCCCGACGTGAGACTGTTTTCCGCCACCTTGTCCCTGAAAGTGATTTCAAAAGGGCGTCAGTTTCCGGACCTGTCTAAAGTCTGATGGGAAAGGCGATTGACGCGTTCAACATTCGTGATATTAACTTAAGCCGAATTTAAATGGATTTAAATCGCAGAAAACAGCGATTTGTGTGCCTCTGGCACCGTGGTGATTCCTTGGGAGGAACTTGTGTCTAAAACGTTTCTGGCCGTCGGCGAGTGCATGGTTGAGATGGCTCCAACCGGCAACGGCACATTTTCGATGGGGTTTGCAGGAGATACTTTGAACACGGCGTGGTACGCGCGCAAGTGCCTTCCGGACAGTTGGAATGTTGGCTACCTCACCGCGGTCGGCCAGGATCAGGTGTCCGAGCAGATGCTTGGTTTTCTCAAGCAGTCCGGCATCGATGTCGACCCGGTTCGCAGACTGGATGACAGGACGGTCGGCCTCTACATGATTCAGCTGAAAGAGGGGGAACGCAGCTTTGCCTATTGGCGCTCCCAGTCCGCTGCGCGTTGCCTTGCTGCCGACGGCAATCATCTTCGCTCTGCCATCGGCGGGGTCGACCTGATCTATTTCAGCGGGATCACACTGGCGATCATGTCGGAGGAGGACCGGGAAACCTTCTTTGCGGTCCTGAAGGAAGCGCGGCTGGCCGGTGCGAAGACGGCCTTTGATCCCAATCTCCGGCCGCGTCTGTGGGAGAGTGCAGACATCATGCGCGCCTGCGTGACGAAGGCCGCCGGCTTGTGCGACCTGGTCATGCCGTCTTTCGAAGATGAACTTGCGTATTTCGGGGATACAACTGCCGACGTGAGTGCGGACCGGTATCTGGCGGCAGGTGCCGGCATGGTTGTGGTCAAGAATGGTCCCGAGGAAGTCATCTGCGCCTCAAGGGAAGACAGGCAGGCTTTCCAGCCGAAACCCGTTTTGGACATTGTCGACACCACCGCGGCTGGTGACAGTTTCAATGCGGCTTTCCTTGCCGAATATCTGACCAGTGGCAATGTCGGGGCAAGCGTCGACGCCGGGGCGAGGCTTGCAGGAACAGTCATCCAGCATCGCGGCGCGCTGGTGGATTGTTTCGAAGCGGCTTAGCTTCAGCCACCTGAAACGACTGTCGGTTGAATGCACGGCCCCGGGCTTGGTCCTGACTGCCGATCGCTTTGTTTTCAGGTGGTCCCGGATCAAGTCCGGAACCGCCTGAGATCTCAGTGACGGGCCTTCAGCCCGCGTCTCTTTGCGCAATCCAGTCGTGATCCGGATGGTTCTTGAAACGCCAGTTTCGCATCGGTCCTGCCATGACGTTGAGATAGTACATCTCGTATCCGTAGGGTGCGCCGCAGGGGTGGTGTCCCCTGGGAACGAGAACGACGTCGTGACTGTTCATTGAAATCGTCTCATCCAGGGAACCGTCTTCGGTAAAGACGCGCTGGTGTCCATAGCCCTGATCCGGATTGAGACGGTGATAGTAGGTTTCCTCCAGATAGGTCATGTCCGGAAAGTTGTCCTCGTCATGCCGGTGCGGTGGATAGGACGACCAGTTGCCGGACGGCGTGAAGACTTCGGTGACCAGGAGACTGTCGGCGACATCCGTCTCTTCCATTGCGATCGGGAAGATGTAACGGGTGTTGGCACCCTTGCCGCGCGTGACTTTTTCGGGAACCGGCAGAACCCGTGCCTCATGGCCGCCTTTTCCCGGTGCCGTGCACACACCGATGGTGCAGTCGGTCGTTGCCGTTGCCGACCAGTCGGCGCTACTTGGCACATAGACACTGTGTGGCGGCAGCTGTTCGAACACGTTCATGCGCTCGCCCTGTTCGCCGAAGTCTTTCCCGCCGGCGGAGATCGACGCCTTGCCTTCCACCATCACCAGGATGACTTCCAGAGCGCCGGTCTGTTCCGACACTGTTTCACCCGCCTTCAGCCGATACAGACCGAAACCGACATATCCCCAGTCGGACGACTTGGGGCCTTTGGCGTTTTCGATCGTGATGTCGTGAACCTTGCCGCCGTTTCCGGCTGGCTTGCGCAGAAGTTCGCTCATGTCAGGTCTACCTCCTGTGCTGCGGTCTTGAGCGTTTTCAGACCGAGGCTCTGGTAATGGAATGGATTGCGGGCAACCGGATCCTGTTCGGCTTCAATCACGATCCAGCCCGCGTATCCCGCGTCCTTCAGGATTTTCAGGAGGGGCGTGAAATCGATGCCGCCTTCTTCGTCTCCCGGCACCGTGAAAACACCGGCACGAACGCCGTCCATGAAGGATTTGCCTGTATTTCTGATGTCTTTCATGACACCCGGGCGAACATTCTTGGCATGAAAATGCCTGACCCTGTCAATGTATTTTTCCAGGATCAGAGCGGGGTCTTCACCCTTGCTGCCGAAGTAACAATGGCCGGCGTCGAACAGCAGTTTCGTTGCCGGGCCGGTTGCCGCCATGAAGGCGTCGATTTCGTCGGGAGTTTCGACGACGGTGCCCATATGGTGGTGATAGACGAGATCGATACCCTGGCCTGCGCAAAATTCCGCCAGTTCCTCCATCTTGGCGCCAAAGACTTTCATCCCGGTTTCGCTGAGCACAGGGCTCGTGGAGATATCGACATCAGCAGCCTGAATGGTGTTGGAGGTCTCGCAGGCAATGCAGACCTTGCAGCCATTGTGCTTCAACTTGTCCAGATGCGGCTGGATCGCTTTCTTTTCGTCCTCGACCGACTGGGCAAGGAGGTTAAGGGAATACCAGCCGGACACGAATTTCAGGCCATGATTGCCGAGAAGCTGCTTCAGCTCTTCCTTGTCATCGGGCCAGCGGTGACCGTTTTCGATGCCATCGAAACCGATTTCAGAAGCCTCGCCAAGGATCTGCTCGGTCGGGATGTGTGCGCCGAGGCTCTGGTCGTCGTCATTTGCCCAGGCGATCGGGTTGGTGCCGTATTGGATCATGCGTTTTGTCCTGAAGAAAATTAATCCGCGGCGCGCTGATGCTTCAACGCCGCCACATAACCCTCGCGCGCGGTCCTGACCGCCTCGCGGGAAGAAACCTCTGGGATGGCAACATCCCACCAGTGGCCACCACCGTTCTCACCCGGGCCGTGCATCGGGTCGGTGTCGATAACGATGACGGTCGGGACCGCCCGGTCACGGGAGGCCAGAATCTGGACTTCCAGATCCGCAATGTCCCGTGCCTTTGCGGCGTGCGCACCCATGGAAGCAGCATGGGCGACAAAGTCGATATCCGGCTGAACTTCGACATTGCAGTTTTGATAGAGATTGTTGAACTGCTCTCCACCGGTGCCCATTTGAAGTCGGTTTATACAGCCATAACCTCGGTTGTCGGTTAGAACGACCGTAAAAGGGACCCGGCGCATGACCGCAGTGGCCAGTTCGGAATTGGCCATCATGTAGGAACCGTCTCCGACAAAACAGACAACATCCCGGTCCGGTTTCGCCAGTTTGACACCCAGGGCTCCGGCAATTTCATATCCCATGCAGGAATACCCATACTCCATGTGGTAACCGCCTTGCGGTGCCTGCCACAGCAGCTTGAGCGCTCCCGGCATGGTGCCGGCGGCGCACATGGCGATGGTCTTGTGCGTTGCGGTGCGCTGAACAGCACCGATGACTTCCGCATCGAGCGGAAGACAGTCTTCCGGGATATTTGTGCGGGCGGTGCAATGGGCATCGACCCTTGCGAGCCAGTCAAGACGGGATTGCGGGTCGAAGGCGCCGCTGTTGTAATCTCCGAGTGCACTGGAGATCTTCTCAAGCGCGGCCTTGGCATCGCCGACAACGCCTGTGGCACCATGCTTGCAGGCGTCATAGCCCTTTACGTTGATGGACACGAGTTTGCGGCCGGAGTTCTTGAACAAGGCCCAGGATCCGGTGGTGAAATCCTGAAAGCGTGTACCGACACCGATGACAAGATCGGCAACTTCAGCCAGCTTGTTGGCGCACTCGGCGCCATCGACACCTGCCGCACCGAAGTTCATCGGATGGGACTGGGCCAGGGCGGATTTGCCGGCCTGTGTCTCCAGGACCGGAATGCCGTGCCGGGTTGCGAAATCCGCGAGCGTCTCTTCTGCCTGCGAATAGACAACACCGCCACCGCATATCAGGACCGGATTGTCCGCAACCTTGATCATCGCTGCGACGTCGTCGATATCACGGCTGTCAGGCTCCGGGCGCCGAATGCGCCAGACCTTCGGCTCGAAGAAGCTCTCCGGGTAGTCGAAAGCGTCGGCCTGGGTGTCCTGACAGAATGCAAGTGTGACCGGTCCGCAATTGGCAGGATCGGTCATGACCTGAAACGCGCGCGGCAAGGCCGTCAGCAGGTGTTCAGGTCGGCTGATCCTGTCGAAGTAACGCGACACGGGACGGAAACAGTCATTCGCCGACACCGTACCGTCGTCAAAGTCCTCCACCTGTTGCAGAACCGGGTCCGGAGCGCGGTTTGCAAAGACGTCACCGGGAATCAGGAGCAGGGGAAGTCGATTGACATGGGCGAGAGCTGCTGCGGTGACAAGGTTGGTCGCTCCCGGGCCGATGGAGGACGTGACGGCCATTGCGCGGGTCCGCTTGTTGGCCTTGGCATAAGCGATTGCCGTATGAGCCATTGTCTGCTCGTTCTGACCGCGCCAGGTGGGCAGCGCATTGCCCGCCTGTTCAAGTGCCTCTCCAAGGCCGGCGACATTGCCGTGGCCGAAAATAGCCCAAACGCCGTCAATGAAACGGTTGCCGTCCTCAGTCATCTGCGCCGCCATGTAACGGACCATCGCCTGTGCGGCGGTGAGGCGGATCGTGCTCATTCGTGAATTCCTTGAGGTTCGTTCAGCCGCGCTTTGCTGCGTGCTTCGTCCCAGATGTGGCAAAGCCGTTCATAGCGACTGCTCATATCCGCGACAGCTTCTTCATTTGTCATCCTGTTCGCAAGCCATTTGCGGGCGGCATCGGCAAAGATCGTGCGGCCAACCGCGAATCCCTTCACGAGTTGAAACTGAGCAGCCTGGGCAAAGCTTGCCGCCAACTGATCTTCAGGTGCATCGAGACCAAGAACGACAATGCCCCGTGTGTAGGGGTCGTTGTCGGTGATCGCTGCACAGGCCTTCGACCAGGCCTCTTTTGAGGTCATGGGTTCGAGTTTCCACCAGTCCGGATAGATGCCGATCTCGTACATGCGCCGAATGATTGTTGCGGTCGTGTCGTCGTCGATTGCGCCGACCTTTGACGGTATCACTTCCAGCAGCAACTCGAGGCGGTTGCGCCGACAGGACGCGAACAGTCGTTTCAGGATATCTTCCTGTTCGGTTCTCATCTCTTCGGAATCGTCCGGGTGATAGAAACACAGCACTTTCACCACGTGTTCGGTGGGCCATTCCGCCAGACCACCGAAATCAGGACCGATTTCGGGTTCCAGGGTGAGTGGACGCGAGGCCGGCCATTCGACAGGGTGACCGATCCACAACCCGGTTCCGGCGGCCCGGTAAAGCGCGTCGCGGCCGTGACGGCTGTCGCAAAGGATGCCGTAGCCTGACCGGTCGTGTGCAACGCTGAGCGCCGCGTCGAGGCACAGGTTCTTGAAAAATCCGATGTGCTCATGGGTGACGCCTGCTTCATCCGCCATCTTCTCGATCTGGATGCGGTGATCGAAGGCAAACACGCGCATGGTCGACCAGTCACCCCCATGGGAAAATTGCCGGTTGGTCGACCAGTGGATCTGATCCAGTTCCGGGTCCTTGCGCAGCGCTTTCGTCTTTACGCCGCGTTTCAGGAAAAACTGGAGTTCCTCCCAACTCGGATAGGCCGGCGTGCAGCCGTGACGGGAGACAGCGAAGGCGCCACAGGCATTGGCGTAGGTCAGGCTGGTGACCCAGTCCTCGCCCTTTATCCAGCCTCTCAAAAGGCCTGACATGAAGCCGTCGCCAGCGCCCAGAACATTGAAGACTTCAATGGGGAAACCGGGCCCGGAAATACCGTCATCGAGGCTATCGGGGATGCCGCCCTCGAATGCGGTGGCTCCCATGGGTCCGCGTTTGCAGACAAGTGTTGCCCCGGACACCTTGCGCACGTTCCGGAGGGCCTGAACCGTGTCGGTTGTGCCGCCGGCAATGTGGAATTCCTCTTCCGTGCCGACGATCAGGTCGAAGAGATGCAATGTTGCTTGCAGTTTCTCGGTGACCTTGGCGGACGCAATGAAGCGGTTTTCACCGTCACCATGCCCGGAAAGCCCCCACAGATTGGGCCGGTAGTCGATGTCGAGTGCTGTCCGGCCACCACCATCGCGGGCGAGTGTCAGGGCTTTCGTCACCGCCGCTTCGGTTTGCGGATGGCTCAGATGGGTTCCTGTTGCCACCACGGCCTTTGCAGAGGCAATGAACTGCGGATCGATATCATCTTCGCACAGGGCCATGTCGGCGCAGTTCTCGCGATAGAAAATGAGCGGAAACTGTTCCTGGTCCCGGATGCCGAGCAGAACAAGGGCTGTCAGGCGCTCCCTGTCCGTAACGACACCGCGTGTTTCCACGCCGTGCCGCTCCAGTTCTTCACGGATAAAGCGCCCCATGTGTTCATCGCCAACCCGGGTAATCAGCCCGGACTTCAGGCCGAGCCGCGCCGTCCCGGTCGCCATGTTGGTGGGCGAACCGCCGATATACTTGTTGAAGGATGCCATATCCTCCAAGCGGCCGCCGGCCTGTGCTCCATAGAGATCGACCGAGGAGCGGCCGATGGTGATGACATCGAGTTTTTTCACGACTTTATCCCGTCAATTATTCTTCACTCAGACAGTTCCGCCGAGAGAACCTTCGAGTTGAGCGAGTTCCTGACCGCCAGCCATGAGTTCCTGCAGTTCCTCGGCCTGTATGTTTCCGCGTTCTGCTGTGCCGAGGGTTTTTCCCCGGTTCAGGACCGTAAACCGGTCCCCGACGGCCATTGCGTGGCGCACGTTGTGTGTGATGAAGACAACGCCGATGCCCTTTTTGCGGACCTTGTCGATTGTGGCGAGCACGTTTGATGTCTGTCTGACGCCGAGGGCGGAGGTCGGTTCGTCGAGGATGAGGACCTTTGCGCCGAAATAGACCGCCCTTGAGATGGCGACGGTCTGGCGTTCTCCGCCCGACAGGGTGCCGACGGCCTGGTCTGGCGAGCGCAGATGAATGCCCATCTTGGCCATCTCGCTCATGGTGACCTGGTTGGCCCTGGTGAAGTCGAAGAACTTGAGCGGGCCGATCCGCTTTTCCGGCTCGCGTCCCATCCAGAAGTTTCGCGTGACCGACATCAGCGGGATCATCGCCAGGTCCTGGTAGACCGTGGCGATGCCGGCGGTCATGGCATCGCGGGGGCTTTCGAAGTTTACTTCCCTGCCTTCGATGAGGATCTTGCCATGGGTCGGCTTGTGGACACCGGACATGGTCTTGATGAAGGTCGACTTGCCCGCGCCGTTGTCGCCCAGAAGGCAGTGGCATTCTCCGGCCTTGACCGACACGGTGACCCCGTTGAGGGCGATGACCGGGCCGAAGTGCTTCTGGATGTCGACGAGTTCGATCAGTGCATCGCTCATGTCAACGTTCTCCCGTGATCATGCGGCGGATATAGGTGTTGAGGATCACCGCGAGCAGCAGGATCACGCCGAGGAAGACGCGGAAGAGCGAGCTCTCGACGCCGGCAAAGAACAGGCCCTGCTGGACGACACCGAAGATGAGGGCGCCGAGCGCGGCGCCGATGACCGAGCCGTAGCCACCGGTCAGCAGTGCCCCTCCGATGACGACGGAGATGATGGCCTCGAATTCCTTGAGCAGACCGCGGTCGGCGGCCGCAGAGCCGAACTCCATCACCTGGCAGGTGGCGAAGATGGTGGCGCAGAAGGCGGTGAACATGAACATCGAGATCTTGACCCGGTTGACCGGCACACCGACATAGCGGGCCGCCTGGGCATCGCCGCCGGAGGCGAAGATCCAGTTGCCGAACTTGGTGCGGGTCAACAGGAAATGACCGAAGATGATCAGGATCAGGGCCCAGATCATCAGCATCGGAATGCCCTCGACCACCGGCTGTCCGGCCTTGGGACCGGCAACGAACTTGCCGACCACGCCCAGATCGGCCAGCCAGACGAACAGCCAGTTGAAGACCTTGCCGCCGAAGAGCCAGGCGATGGGATCGCCCTCGGCCGCATCCTTGACGCCGCCGATGATGGTCTTGCGGGTGGTGGCAATGGCAATGAAGATCGTCAGACCGCGCAGGATGTACAAAAAGGCCAGGGTGACGATGAAGGAGGGCAGGCCGGTCTTGACCACCAGATAGCCGTTGAGGGCGCCGATGGCCAGCGCCAGGGCAAAGGCGACCAGAATGGCAAACCAGGTGGGAAAGCCCCACTGGACGCTCATCAGGGCAATGATGATGCCGGAAAAGCCGATCATCGATCCGACGGACAGGTCGAACTCGCCCGCGATCATCAACAGACAGGCGCCGACGGCGATGATGGCGAACTGGGCGGAAACCGTGCCCCAGTTGAAAATGCCTTCAGGCGCGAACATGCCGCTGTCGCTGGCAATACTGAGAAAGAACACGAAAACGAGTATTGTGCCGCAGATCGCGCCCAGCTCGGGACGGATCAGGGCCTTGCGCAAGGATGACATCTCGCGGACGCGTTCATCCTTTTGAGGCGCGGCGGTCGGTTGGGACTCAGCCATGGATTTCCTCCTGCGTGCCGTGTGGCCGGCCGCTTCACTGCGGCCCTGCCGCAAGACCTTTATGTCCTGGGTTGGTCGACAAGGCGGGACAGCGCCAGCCCGGTCTCTTGTGTGCTGTCCCAGGAAACGGACCTGCAAACGCGGTCGTTCCGGTTCGGGCCCGTGCCCTGAACGGAGAGGCAGCGCGCCGCCTCTCCAGGTGACCGCCGCGCGGCGGTCACAAGACGCTCCTAGCGATACTCGCCGGCAAACTCTTCAACCTTGGCAAGGGCATCCTTGGTGATGAAGCCCGGGCCGGAGTTGATGTTGTTGCCCGGCAGAACCCCAAAACGCTGGTAGTTCGCAAGAACGATCACCGGCAGGTAGGCCTGCAGGAAAGGCTGCTGGTCAATGCCCCACTGAATGGTGCCGTCCTTGATGCCCTTGACGATCTCGGTGCCCAGATCGAACGTGCCGAAATAGATCTCGCCGGCCTTGCCGATGTCCTGAAGAGCGCCGATGGTCGGGTCCGCAGAGGTCGGGCCGAGGGTCAGGATCGCGTCCACGTCCGGATTGGCAGACAGATACGCCTTGACCTTGTTCTTGATCTCGGCCGGATCCTGGCCGCTGTCGATCATGCTGTCGCCAAGATCAACACCAAGACCGTCGGCAAAACCGCGGCAGCGCTCGCCGACAACCGGGTTCGATACAACGTGGTTCACACACAGGAACGAACCAACACCATCCCGCTTGGCGCGCTGTCCAGCCGCCAGACCGGCATCATATTCCGGCTGGCCGACATACATCAGCGCGCCAACCTCGGCGGCCTGCTCGGGCGTGCCGGAGTTGATGATGATCACCGGAATGCCCTTGGCAACCGCATTCTGGATCGGGCCGCTCAGAACATCAGGATCGGCAAGCGTGGTGATGATGCCGTCAGGGTTGGACGCCGCCGTCTGCTCGATGATCCGCGCCATGTCGGCAATGTCACCCGTCGGCGGATTGCGATACTCAACCTCCGCACCAACCTGCTCACCCGCAAGAGCCAGACCGTTCTTGATCGTGTTCCACCAACTGTCGCTGTCAGGCGCATGGCTGACAAGAACAAAACGCTCCCCTTCAGCCAGAGCCGGTGTCGACAAACCCGTAAATGCAACAGCTGCTGCAGCCATCGCAAACAATGTCTTCTTCATCCGTTCCTCCCAGAACAATTTCGCGGACCAAGTCTCCCGTCCGCGATTTCAGAAATCAAAGGTGGCATCGGGAGGTCCCGGCCACAAATGGAATATAAATTCTAAAATTTATTGATTGCAACACATTTTTTCTAAAATCAATTTATTCTGTTGCGCTGCGCACCCACGGAAACGGCCAAAGTGATTGCAAGAGAAAGACTTGCGGACAAAGCACGGAACGCACCGACGTCGAGATCGGAAACCAGCAGCTGGATAGCCTTGAAGCGTGCAAGCGGACTTGTGACCATATCGGTGATCGCCACGATATCCGCTCCAGTTTCGCGGGCTCTTGCGACAATATCGAGTGTCATCTGGGTGTAAGGGGCGAACGTGACGGCGATCACGGCGTCATTGGGTCTGATCAGATGTTCCATGTTGATATTTGCGAGCCCGGAGTGAAGGACCGCGGGGACATCCATTTTCTCAAAGGCGTAAGCAAGATAGGATGTGACAGGGAACGCGCGGCGAAAGCCGATCATATGGATCGTTTCCGCGCGGGCCAAAACATCAACGGCCTGTTGAAGAGACCGCGGTTCTACCGTGGTCATCAGGTTTTCAAGAGATGCCCGCCCGACTTCGACGAATTCCGCAAGCAGGGCCGACGGGGATTCGGCGCCGTGTTCGCGCAGTTTGTCGAGACGCGTTGCATAGTCCGGCCATTTCCGGGAATAGCCGGATCGGAAAAGCTTTTGCATCTGGGAAAAGCCCGTGAACCCCATTTCCTGGCAAAAACGCATGACGGCAGAGGGCTGGACATCGGCACCTTCGGCCAATTCGGCGACGGTTGAAACGGCAACACGGTCGGGATTGGCTGCAATGAAATCCGCAAACTGTTTCAATCGTTTCGGAAGGTCGTCGGCCGAATTGCCAAGGCGATTGAAAAAAGCATCTATCGTGTCGGGAGCTGAACCGTTCTCATTCCGAGATTCGTCAGTATCCTGCTTGGCATCTTTCATTGTATGGTTCTTTTCCGACTTGACACATTCCGTGGAAAGTGATTTTGGAATTTTTATTCTAAATTGGCAAGCCGCCGTTTGGGCCGATTCCGCGCCCTTTAGTCTTGAAAGGAAACATCATGACCGTGAATGTCGCCCTGCTTGGGGCCGGACGTATCGGAAAGGTTCATGCAAAGGCTGTCGGTGCGACGGATGGCGCCAACCTGGTGGCAGTTGCCGATGCTTTTGAAGATGCCGCCATTGCTCTTGCAGGAAAACATGGCGCCCGTGTGAGCACGATAGACGCGATAGCGGCGGCAGACGACGTTGATGCCGTCATCATCTGCACACCGACGAACATGCATGCGGACCTGATCGAGCAATTCGCGCGCGCGGGCAAGGCGATCTTCTGTGAAAAGCCGATCGACCTGTCTCTGGAACGCACGAAGTCCTGCCTCAAGACGGTCGAGGAGTGTGGCGCGGTGCTGATGCTCGGCTTCAACCGCCGGTTCGATCCACACTTCCGGGCCGTGCGCGAGGCAATTGACGAGGGCCGTATCGGAGATGTCGAGATGGTCCAGATCATTTCCCGCGACCCGGGGGCGCCTCCGCCAACCTATATCCAGTCCTCCGGCGGCATCTTCCGCGATATGACTATCCATGATTTCGACATTGCCCGTTTTCTGCTGGGCGAAGAGATCTCCACGGTCTACGCGACCGCGTCCGTCCTGGTCGATCCGGAAATCGGAAAACTGGGTGATTATGACAGCGCGACAGTGGTACTGATGACGGCCTCCGGCAAGCAGTGTTCGATATCCAATTCCAGACGGGCGACCTACGGTTACGACCAGCGCATCGAAGTGCATGGATCAAAGGGAGCAGTCGCCGCGGAAAACCAGCGTCCGGTCGGCATCGAAGTCGCTACGGCAGAAGGTTACGCGAGGCCGCCACTGCACGATTTCTTCATGACGCGATACACCGAAGCCTATGCGGCGGAAATTGCCGCCTTTGTCAATTCCATTGAAAACAAGGTTGCCCCCTATCCGTCAGGTGAAGATGGCCTCAAGGCTCTGACACTGGCAGAAGCGGCCCTGAAGTCGGTCGCAGAACGGCGGTCGGTCGGGTTGGATGAAGTCTAGACCAACTGCAAACGGGCATTCTCCCGAGGCGGACACTCAGGTCGGTCGCGGCGGATGGCCTGAACAATCGGAACAAGCAGTCATCGTCCCGAGAAAGCGCTGTGCGTCTCTTCCGGGTGACGGCGATCGGCGATCGGGTCAGGCTGGTCGCAGAAACGGGAGAACCACGGGATGAACAGTCTTGGCGTCGGACTTGTCGGCACAGGATTCATGGGCAAGTGTCATGCGCTGGCCTATGGGTCGGTAAAGGCTGTCTTCGGCGACGTGCCGGATATTCGTCTCGAGGTTTTGTGCGACGTGCCGTCCGACAAGGCCGACAGTTTCGCGAACCAGTTCGGATTTGCCAGGGGAACAGCCGACTGGAGAGATCTTGTTGCAGATCCCAATGTCGATATCGTCTGCATCACAACGCCCAACAAGGTGCACAAGGAAATGGCCCTGGCGGCCCTGGCTGCGGGCAAGCACGTGCACCTTGAAAAGCCCATGGCCCTCACGCTGGAGGACGCAAAGGCACTGCTGACCGTTGCCGAAGGCTCCGGGGCCAGGACAATCGTGGGCTATAACTACCTTCACAATCCCGCAATTGGCCATGCGCGCAAACTGATCGCCGATGGCGCGATCGGCCGGGTGGTTCATTTCCGGGGCATGGTGGACGAGGACTATCAGGCTGATCCCGAACTTGCATGGACATGGCGGGCAACCAAGGCTGACGCGGGACTTGGAACGCTCGGCGATCTGGGATGCCACCTGATTTCCCTGGCAGCCGCTCTCGTCGGCCCGATCGAAAGCCTCGTCGCGGAAACGAAAACCGTTCATGCGACACGGCCGGTGGGCGAGGGGTCCAGCGAGCGCCGTGAAGTGGAAAACGAGGATATCGCCTCCGCACTGCTGACATTTGAAAACGGTGTACACGGCGTCGTTTCGACGTCTCGCAGTGCCTGGGGACGCAAGAGTTACATCGGGTTTGAAGTCCATGGTACGGAAGGCATGATCACCTTCGACCAGGAACGGATGAACGAGTTGCGTCTCTACCAGAACCGGGGTCCTCTTGCGGAACAGGGCTTCAAGACCCTGCTGAGCGGTCCGGCGCATCCTCCCTATGGTCAGTTCGTGCCGGCGGCAGGTCATCAGCTCGGCTTCAACGACCTCAAGGTGATCGAAGTCCACGAATTGCTTCGATCCATCGTGGAAGACCGTCAGGCGATACCGTCCTTCAAGGATGCGCTCCACTTTGAGGCCGTTATCCACGCGATCGCGAAATCCGGCGAGACCGGGAGCCGCGTTCAGATCAGCACCCTCTGAGATTCGGGCGGGTTCTGCTCCAGTCCCGGGGTTCGAAGCTCAAATTGCGGTCGGCCACCCTGTGTTCTCCACACGTGATCCAAAAACCAGTGGTCGTTCAAGCGGCAAACCCGGTGCGGATCCATTTGAACCCCGGTGGTGCATGCCGCATGCTTGCCAGCGACTTGAGGAATACATAACGATTGTCGGAGCGTCACCGGCTCCTATAACCTCAGGAAATGCCGGAATGGATTTCAGGCGGCCGACGGGTCGGTTGAGTGTTCACTATCCTCCCCTTGAGAACCGGACGGGCCTTGAGATCCGCTTTCCGATGGGCGGTAGTTTGGTTGTCATGAATACCGGGTGGTAAAGCCGCCCGGGACATCTGGAGAAACGGGGGTTTTCTTGGCCAAGGTACTGGTTCTTTTCGCACATCCAAGGCCGGACAGGTCAGAGGTGAATTATCCATTGTTTGAAACGGCACAGGCGGTTCAGGGCGTCACGGCTGTCGACCTCTATGCGGAGTATCCGGATTTCGATATCGACGTCGACAGGGAGCAGGCCAGGCTGGTCGCTCATGATGTCATCATCTTTCAGCATCCCCTCTACTGGTATTCTGCGCCGGCGATCATGAAGGAGTGGCAAGACCTGGTCCTCGAACACGGCTTTGCCTACGGTCTTCATGGCCACTCACTGGACGGCAAGACATTCCTGAATGCGATTTCCACCGGTGCAAAGCCGAATGCCTATTCAACGGACGGCATGAATCATCTGGATCTCAGAAGCTTGCTCGCACCATTCGAAAAGACAGCGGATCTCTGCGGCATGCGTTATCTTGCGCCGTTTGTCATGTTCGGTGCCGGGCGCGCTGTTCAGGACAATCGCCTTGATGTGCATCGAAACGCCTATGATGACCTTCTCAAGGCTCTCGTCGCAGACCGGTTCGATCTTCAAAAGGCGGCGAAAGCAGCGCTGTTGAGCGACGTTCTGGACGATTTCATCTTAAAAGGGGAGGCCGGCTGATGGGGTTGCTCAGCGATGCATTCGTCTATCTTTGCGCGGCCGTCATCGCCGTTCCGCTGGCAAACCGGCTCGGTCTCGGCTCCGTCCTGGGATATCTGATTGCCGGCGTCGTCATCGGTCCGGTTCTGGGTGTCGTTGGGTCCGAGACCACCGAAGTGCAGCATTTTGCAGAGTTCGGTGTGGTCATGATGCTGTTTCTCGTCGGGCTTGAACTGAAGCCGGCGATGCTCTGGAAAATGCGTCAGCAGCTGATCGGTCTGGGCGGTCTCCAGGTTGTGGGAACAACAGCAGTCTTTGCCGGTATCGGTCTTGCTGCGGGACTCACCTGGCAAAGCGCCGTTGCGCTCGGCATGATCCTGGCGCTTTCCTCCACCGCAATCGTGCTGCAGACGCTGAATGAAAAAGGCTGGATGAAAACACAAGGTGGCCAGAATTCGTTTTCGGTTCTTCTGACGCAGGACATTGCCGTCATTCCGATGCTGGCCATACTGCCACTCCTAGCAGGCGCTCATGGAGCCAGCGGCGGATCCGAGGCTCATGCCGGCGGCGAGCACGGCGACGCAGCCGCCCATGGCGGGGAAGCCCTGGCGGCGCTGCCCGGCTGGGCCCAGGCATTGATCATTCTGGCAGTGATTGCCGCGATCATCTTTGCCGGCCGTCATTTGCTCAGGCCCGTATTCCGGTTCATCGCCGAGGCGCATCTGCGCGAAATCTTTACCGCAACGGCTCTGCTGCTTGTGATCGGCATCGCCCTCCTGATGGATTTTGTCGGCCTGTCACCGGCGCTCGGCACGTTCCTGGCCGGCGTTGTCCTGTCCGACAGTGACTATCGCCACGAACTGGAAAGCGACATCGAACCCTTCAAGGGACTGCTTCTGGGCCTGTTCTTCCTGACGGTGGGCGCCGGTATCGATTTCGACCTGCTGTTCGGCGCGCCCGTAACCATTTTCGGGCTTGCCATCGGTCTGATTGCGGTAAAGTTCGGACTACTGTTCGCGCTTGGAACGGTTTTCAGGCTCAGGGGCGCGGACCGCTGGCTGTTTGCGCTTGGCCTGGCGCAGGCGGGCGAATTTGCATTCGTGCTGTTCGGATCTGCATCCGGTGCCGGTGTCCTGGAGCAAACCCTTCTGCAGACGATGACACTGGTTGTCGCCATCACCATGCTGCTCACGCCGGCACTTTTCATATTTTATGAGAAAGTGGTTGCTCCGAGAGCCGTTTCGAAATCCGAGCGTGAGCCGGATGTGATCGATAGCAGGGGGCGGGTGGTTGTGGCCGGAATGGGACGTTTCGGGCAGATCGTCTCCCGGCTGCTGCTGACGAGTGGCTACGATGTTGTCATTCTCGATCATGATCCGCAAACGGTAGAAAACCTTGGTCGGATCGGCATGAGGACCTTTTACGGCGATGCCACGCGGCCCGATCTTCTGCATGGTGCCGGGCTCGGCGAAGCAGATCTTTTCGTTGCAGCGATCGATGACCGGGACAAGCAGACCATGGTGGTCGAACATGTCGCGAAAACCTATCCGAAGGTCAGGATCCTTGCGCGGGCCAGAGACCGCCACCATGTTTATGAACTTGAAATGGCGGGGGCTCACCGTGCCGAGCGTGAACTCTTTGAAGGAGCGCTGGCCCTTGGCCGCCGCGCGTTGATCGAGCTTGGATCGCACCCGTTTCGTGCCCGGACCCGGGCGAAGAATTTCCGCAATCACGATCGTGAAATGCTGGAGGGATTACGCGAAAACTATAACGATGGCGGTGTCGACAAGTCCTATATTGATGCCATGCGTGCCCATTCCGAAACGCTTTACGAAATCATGCGTGCCGAACAAGGCGACGATCGCCATGAACGGACCGAACGTGGTTGGAACCCGCCGCCAAAAGGTGATGCTACACTTTGATTGTGCACTGAAAGAAAGAATCCCGAATGAGTGAAATTTCAGACCTCGACATGGAAGATGCCCTGCAGATCGATATCGTCTCCGATGTTGTCTGTCCCTGGTGCATCGTCGGCTTCAAACAGCTGGAAAAGGCGATCGAGCAAACAGGTGTGACGGCAGCTGTCAAATGGCATCCGTTCGAACTCAATCCGGAAATGCCTGCCGAAGGCGAGAACCTGCGCGAACATATCATGCGCAAATACGGGTCTACGGAGGAGCAGTCCCAGAGTGCGCGCGACAGGCTGACCGAAATCGGCAGGGAACTCGGCTTTGATTTCAACTTCACCGACGACATGCGCATGGTGAATACGTTCGAGGCGCATCAGTTGCTGCACTGGGCGGCGCATGAAGGCAAGGAACATCCGTTGAAGATGGCACTTTTCGAAGCCTATTTTGCCAAGCGACTGAACTTGAACGATAAAACGGTGCTGGCGGATGTTGCAGAAAGTGTCGGCCTTGACCGGGCAGAAGCACTCAATGTTCTGGAAGACAACCGGTATGCGGACGCAGTTCGCCAGGAAGAAACCTTCTGGACGCAGAACGGCATCCAGGGTGTTCCGGCGGTTGTTTTCGAACGGCGCCACCTTATTACCGGCGCGCAGGGTGTCGACAATTACACCGCGATCATCCGGCAACTCATGGATGGCGAAGCGGCTTGAAACTCCGGTTCACGCGGGAGCGGTGCTCTTGAAATGGAGTGGCTTTTTCAAAGCTCCTCAAAGAGCACACCGGCCGCCTCGATCCGGCCTGCCGGCGTCTCGGCAGGTTCCGAGCCATAGTTGGTCCAGATCCTGAGATCGCCCGCCTCGCGGCAGCGCACGCCGCCAGTCAGGGGCATGGTCGGTATTCCCGCTTCGGCGCAGAGGTTTTTGAACAGGCGTGTCGAGGCGCTTTCGTCACACAGGCCGCCAACATAGGTCAGGTTGCCTGACCGCATTGCTGCCGGTTGGCCTGCTTCCGTCTCCAGAACAATGTCCGCTGATCCCTCGAGTTCTTCCCGGTAGCCGACGAAACTGCCGCCACCTTTCAGCGGCATCGGCATGTCCGGGCGAACGCTTTCAACGCATGAAACGGTCACATCGAGGCCGGGCATGTCCGGCGGCAATGGGACGGGTATCGCCATATCTGCGGTGCGCGCGGCTGTTCGCGGCCCAAGAACAACGTGGGCATCTGCCTCCGACAATGCGCTCTTCAGATCCTGCGGCATGTAAATGAGGCCTGGGGCGAGAACCAGTTTGTAGCTGGAGAAATCGCGTGTCTCAGCGCGGATGATATCGACCGAAAGTCCCAGTTTTCGCAGCGCCTTGTAGGTGTCGAACACGATCTGGAAATAGTTGAGACCGGCCCCGTGCGGCTGGGTCGCCCAGGCGAAATCTGCATCGAAATCGAAGATCAGGGCAATTTCGGACCGTGCGATGAAAACGTCAGGCGTATCCTGTAGTTCTTCCGCGACCTGTCTGGCTTCAAGCAAGGCAGGCGCGTCGGCATTGTCCGGACGCAGCATTCCGGCATGCATCTGTTCCTGGGCGAATGGAGCCTGCCTCCAGCGGAAATAGCAGACTGCCTCCGCACCGTGAGCGAAGGCTTCCCACGCCCACAGGCGCATCATGCCGGGCAGTGGTGCCGGGTTGTAGGGAGCCCAGTTAACGGGGCCAGGCTGTTGTTCCATGACCCACCACCGACCCTTGCCGACAGACCGGTAGAGGTCGTGATGGAAGGCCTGGAAATCCGGGTCTCCCTGGCGGGCAAAAGCCCGCTGATGCGCTTCATCTGCGCCAACCCTGTCTTCCAGGAAGCCGAGCGGGTAGCTGTCCCAGGTCGCTATATCGAGGTCGTCGCCAACCTTGAAATGATCGAATTCGGTAATCCGGCCCATGAAATTGTGACCGATCGGAGCATCCGAATGGGTTCGGATGATATCCGTCTGGCGCCTGTTGAAGCTTGCAACCTGGTCGGAGGAAAACCGGCGAAACGCGAGCGCGTGTGATGGGTTCGGTTCCGTGACCGTCAGGTTCGGCAAGTCGATGTCGTCAAACGAGCCATACTCCATCGACCAGAAGACGTTGCCCCATGCCCGGTTGAGGGCTTCGATTGACCCGTACCTTTCCCTGAGCCACTCGCGGAAAGCCTCACAGGCTGCCGCGGAATAGGAGAGCGTCGTATCATGGCAGCCGTATTCATTGTCGGTCTGCCAGGCGGCAACATGCCTGTTGCCGCCATATCGCTTCGCAAACAGCTGGACGATCCGGTCGCATTCTTCCCGGTAGGCTTCATGGGAGAAGCAATAGTGACGGCGCGAGCCGAAGCCGCGAGGACGGCCGTCGGCATCAAGGGCAAGCATGCCGGGGTGTCTTGCGACCAGCCACCTGGGCGGTGTTGCAGTTGGCGTGCCCAGTACGATCTTGAGCCCTGCCTGGCCGAGTACGTCGATCGCACGGTCAAGCCATTCAAACTGCAGATCGCCGGGGGAGGGTTCCAGACGCGACCAGGCAAACTCACCTATGCGAACCCAGGTCAGCCCGGCATCCGCCATGCGGCGCGCATCCGCGGCCCACATTTCCTCCGGCCAGTGTTCCGGATAATAACAGGTTCCAAGCGTGCGCTTCATGTGACTTCCTAGAGGATGACGCGGTGTTCGGCCTGTCCGCGGACGTTCGTCTCGGCAAAGAATGTCTTGCCTTCCCATATGCCTTCCAGGCCTTCGGCCGCAGTCGTTGCAAACAGGGTCTGAAGATCCGTGCCGCCAAAGGCGGGGCAGGAGACCTGTGCGGCCTGGACCGCGATGTCTTCGACAAAATTTCCGTTCGGATCATACCTTGCGATGCGGTTTGCCCCCCACTGCGCATTCCACAGATGACCTTCGTCATCAACCACTGCACCGTCGGGATTGTAACCATCTCCGGAAAGATCTGCGAACAAGGTCGGGGTTCCGGCAGGCCACCCTTCTTCGTCCAGTGAAACCTGCTGGATCGTCTGAGTTGCGGTATCAGCGAAGTAGGCCGTCGTCCCGTCCGGAGAAAAGCAGATCGCGTTGGAAATCGTGATCCCGCTATAGAGCCTGCGCAATTCGCCCCTGAAAAACCGGTAAATTGCGCCTGCCCCCTGTTCGGCTTCAATTCCCATCGTGCCGATCCAGAACCCGCCTTTCGGATCCGCGCGGCCATCATTGGACCGTGTTACCGGATTGTCCGCCTCAAGGTCGCACAACTTGGTCCGGGCTTCGGTTTCAAGATCAAAGAGAAAGAGCCTGCTGGCACTTGCAATCAGCATTTCAGTGCGACTGACCCACCCGGCCGCCGAGACATATTCGTCGAATTGCCACGACCTTTCAGTCTCGTCTTGCCGGGTCAGCAATTGCCTGTTCAGGATGTCGAACCAGTAGAGTTGCCGGCGTTCGGGATGCCAAAGCGGTCCTTCACCGAGCGTGCATTGCCGCCCGTCAAATACGTTGCTCATGAACCCTATCCGTGTGCTTCCATTGCCGCATCATAGGCGCTGACGATTTTCTCGGCCCGTTCCTTGATTTCCGCGACCGAAAACCCGGGCTTGTAGAGAGCGGTGCCAATTCCAAAGCCAGTCGCACCGACCTTGATCCAGTCACCGAAATTGTCCGGTCCGGCGCCGCCGACGGCATAGGTGGCGGTGCCTTTGGGCAGAACAGCCAGCATTGCCTTGAGACCGTCGGGACCGATGAGCGAGGCCGGGAAAAACTTCAGCCCGTCCGCACCGTTGCGGAGCGCGGTGAATGCTTCGCTCGGAGTCATGACGCCCGGATAGGACAACATGTCTTCGGCCTTGGTCGCAAGGATTACATCCGGATTGCAATCCGGCGAAACGATCAGAGAGCCGCCTGCGGCTTTCACCTGCAGCACCTGCTCCGGCGACAACACGGTTCCAGCTCCAATCCGTGCGTCGGCGGAATGGGCCTTGACCATGGCGTCAATACTGGTGAGAGCGTCCGGGGAGTTGAGCGGCACCTCGATCCAGGTAATGCCTGCCTCGATAAGGCATCCGGTGACCGGGAGCGCTTCTGCGGGTGTCAGGCCTCGTAGAATGGCGATCAGATTTCTGCTCATGAGGAAACCTTGGAATAGGAAGAGTAAGCAAGCACGAGACCGTTCAGAGTAATGGTCTCCGCGTTAAGGAGTGTTGCCCGGTATCCGAGCCGGCCCAGCGCCGAATGGTACGCCTTGGAAATCTGGTCACTGCCAAGGAGCGTGATCGCGGCAAGATCAAAACCATCCCTGACGGCGGCAAGCTCAGCACCGATCAGGTAGCCCGACAAGCGCCCTCTTGCAGCTTCCCCTGTCAGACCCGCAATCAGACCGGCAGCCCGTATACCAAAGAGGCTCGCCGCAATTTCCTGAGGATTTTCAGCAGCGTCGGCAACAGCTTGCTCGAACGTATCGTGATCGATCTCACGAGCGGACAGACTGTGGCGAAGAACAGATCGACTGGACAGGAGCGCGAACATTTCGCCGGTCATGAATGTCCTGAAATGTTCAACAACGCCGTCCCTGACTGCAACCCATTTGGTATGCGTTCCGGGTAGGCACAGCGTTCCGCTATATCCCGGATTGTCCGCAAGAAAACCGGAAATCTGGGTCTCCTCGCCCCGCATGACATCTGTCGGGTCGCGCTGCTTGATTCCCGGAAGGATGCGCACGTCAAGACGGGAATCGGCTGCATGGACAACGGTCGCGTCTTCCAGGGAAGGCGGTGTACAGGGCGTTGTCTTGTAAGGTGCTTCCGCCCAGCCCTGACGCGAACCGGCCATTCCGCAAACGATCACCGGCGTTTTGATCTCCGGCGCGAGCAGGTCTGCGACAAGCTCGAGAAGCGCGGGTTCGAATTCGTTTGCGGCCAACCCGCCCATGCCTTTGTCGGAGGAACGGTGGATCATTTCGCATCCGCTTGAATCCAGCGCCCAGACACGCAGATTGGTTGTGCCCCAATCCACCGCGATCCAGTCCGCTTTTGCCTGAAGGCTCATCCCGTCACCACTACTCCGCCGTCCACTACCAGGGACTGCCCCGTCATGCCCCTGCTGGTTTTCGCCGCCAGGAAGAGGACCGGATCTACCATGTCTTCCGGTGAAAGCTCGAACTTCAGACACTGGCGGTCAAGATGTGCTGCGAGGGCTTCCGGCGTAACCCACAGGTCCTTTTGCCGTTGTGTGAGAACCCAGCCGGGTGCGATCGCGTTGACCCTGATGTTGTCGGGTCCGAATTCGCGTGCAAGGCTTCGGGTCATGCCGTTGATGCCGGAATTGGCTGTTGTGTAGGCCGCATAGCCGGCATTGCCCATCATGTAGGAAATCGACGTGAAGTTGACGATCGACCCGCCACCGGCAGCGCGCATCCCCTGAATGACGTGCTGGCAGGCAAAGAAGTAGGCCTTGAGGTTGATCGCCTGGGCCCAGTCCCAGAAGTCCTCGTCCACCTCTTCGGTCTTGTGACGCTTGTCGTTGGCGGCGTTGTTGACCAGAACGGTGATTGCACCGTGCGATTCAGCGGCTTTGTCCATAGCGCCCTTCAGTTCGGCAATGTTGGCTATGTCGCATTGCAGATAAAGCGGCCGGTTGCCGTGCTGACGTTCCATTTCGTCACAGAATTCTGTCGCGTCCGAACGCTGTACAAATGCGACCCTTGCACCCTGGGCCAGAAAACCGCTGCTAAGGGCAGCGCCAATGCCCGAGCCACCGCCGGTGATGAAAACCGACCTGCCCTTGAGGTCAGGATAATTCGCGTGCATGTGACGCTCCCTTTTTTGTTTTCCGGCACATTCGGTTCAGTGCCTTGAAAATTCTTTCTGTTCAGATCCGTTGTGCTTCCAGGACCCAGATCGTCTCCGGGAAACACCAGGGCAGATTGAGGCCGTGGGACATCAGGTACTGACCGCTCGCAACCAGATCGTTTTCCTTCAGAAACGGAGAGCCGCGGGAAAGGTCTGCGGCGTCTTCGCGATTGATCAGCTTGATCGTGTATTGTGCGCCAGCCTCCAGGCCAGTCAGACGAAGCGGTGGTTGCAGAATCTGGTTCGACGGACGCGTCAGGGCCGCAAAAACAACAAACCGGCTTTTGTCCTCGGCGAGTTGCTGCTCCGCAATCAGGGCCGGGTCAGGACAGTCGAGCCGCAATATGTCGGCGTGCACCATCCAGTCCCTGTTTGCCTTCCACCAACCGGTCACGTGTTTCAGGACGGCGGCTTCCTCGTCTGTCAGCTCGCGCGGGTCCATTTCGAAACCCATGTGCCGCTGAGCAGCGGTCCAGGCGCGAAACTTCATGTTGAGCGTTCGGCCGGAGGTGTGACATTTTCGCGGTCCGACATGCGAGCCGGTAACCGAAGCCGGCAAAAACAGCGCGGCGTCGTGCTGGATGCGCTGGCGCTCCAGAGCGTCATTGCTGTCTGAAAGCCAGACCCTCTGCGTTCGCTTCAGGATGCCAAAATCGACCCGTCCGCCGCCCGATGCACAGCTTTCGATTTCGACATGTGGAAAGTCCGCGCGCAGCCGATCGATGAGTGCGTATGTGCCCTCGGTCTGGGCGGCGTCGACGATCGGCAGTACTCTGTTGTGGTCCCACTTGATGTAACCGATATCGTTTGTGGAAAGCACTTCGGCAATACAATCGTAGAGATAGGTGCGGACATCGTCACGAGACATGTCGAGACAGAGTTGCTGCCGGCCCCTGACCTGGTTCAACGGGCCGAGGACCCATTCCGGATGTGATCTGAAAAGATCACTGTCCTCGTTGATCATTTCCGGCTCGAACCAAATGCCGAATTCAAGGCCGAGGCCCTTGACATGCTCGACAAGTGGAGCCAGCCCGTCCGGGTATTTCCTGCGGTCGATGCCCCAGTCACCAAGCGAGGACGTGTCGTTGTCCCGAAGACCGAACCAGCCGTCATCAAGCACAAAGCGCTCGGCTCCTAGGTCCGCCGCCCTGGAAGCGATTGATTTCAGCTCCTCGATCTTGTGATCGAAATAGACGGCTTCCCAGCAATTGTAGTGAACGGGCCGCGGTGTTTTTTCACCGGACACGAGCCGGTTTCTGGCGTGCCTTTGAAAACGGACCGCGGCGCTGTTGAAACCTGAAGCCGCATAGGTTGCAAGGAGCGGGGCCGTGCGGAAGGTGTGGTTCCCTTTCATGCTGGCGGATGCATGCCCGAACTGAACGTGCCGCCGCCCATCGGCAAGTTCTTCGGCGACCATGCGATGTCCACCGGACCACGCGTAATGAAACGCGTAGGCTTCGCCTGACGTGTTGCTTGTCTGAGCAGAGCACACGATGAGACCCGGAAAGTGTGCGTGATCGGAACGGCCCGTCCGATTGTCCCTGACGCGCGCGCCGGGGGCAAAAGGCAGGCGGCGGGTTTGGAACTCCGCGCACCAGCGGCCTGAAAATTCGATCATTTCGCCAGTGTGTGCCGGAACCGGCATCACAGGCGCTGCGAGCCAGTCGACCGTGATCCTTCCCTGGCTTTCCAGTTGGGTCTGCATCTGCAGAAGCGAGGTTTCGGGGGTGAGCGTCAGATCGAATACGAGACTGAGATCGAGTGCGGCATCTTCATAGGTAAGTGTCAGGCCATGATCGTTTGATGCTTCACCGGCAAACCGGAAATCAGGGGTCAGGGGATTGCCTTCGGCGTCGCGGCCGGCCAGCCCGGCCTGCCCGGGAAAGGTGCGGGACGCTTCCGGGCTGAGGCTGATGGGGGCGTTGCTGTCCACCATGCCTCCGGTCACGTCGGTGGCCGAAGCGGCTGCAAGCGATTGCAGCGACTCCTTTTCCGGAAGCGGTGGCCCCCAATAAACCGCTTCGGGCAAGCTGTCCCCGAAGCTGGCAAGTACCAGGCTTTGATGAGCATCGCCAAGATGCCAGGTCCTAGCCTGCATTCCCGTTTCTCCCTACACTCTTACTTGCATCCAGACCGGTCTGAAACAGACCGATCATTTGACAGCCCCGAGTGTCAGGCCGGCGATAAAGTGCCGCTGCATCAAAAAGAACATCGCGACCGGTGGCAGGGCCGCAACGATGGAGCCCGCGCTCATCAGATGATAGGCAGCGCGATACTGTGCGTTGAATGAGGTGATACCGGCAGTGACCGGTTGGCTTTCAACGCCTTGCGTCAGGACAATTGCCCAGAAATAGTCGTTCCAGATGAAGGTGAACATCAGGACGGCGAGTGCCGCGATTGCGGGTTTCATCAGCGGAAGGACCACGAACCAGAAAATCCGCCATTCCGAAATACCCTCGACGCGGGCCGCCTCGATCAGTTCAAAGGGAAGAGCGCGGATGAAATTGCGCATGAACAGCGTGCAGAAACCGGTCTGGAAAGCGACGTGGAAGAGCACGAGTCCCGTGATTGTGTTGTACAGGCCCAACTGAAGCGTGAGGTCGCGGACTGGAACCATCAGGATCTGAAACGGCACGAAGTTGCCGGCGACAAACATGAAGAAGATCCAGATGTTGGCTCTGAACTTGTAGATGCCGAGAGCGAAGCCGGTCATGCAGGAAAGGGCGACGGCGCCAATCACGGTCGGGATAGTGATCTTGAACGAATTCAGCAGATATTTCGGCATGTCAGATGCCGTGAACACCAGCCAGTAGTTGGTAAAACCCTTGAATTCAGATGGCCAGCCCCAGTAATTGGCATTCGCAAAATCCGTATCGGGTTTGATGGAGAATATCGCAACGGCGATGAGAGGCAGCAGCCAAAGGATCAGTGCAAGCGGCAAAAAGGCCTGATAGGTGATTTGCCAGGAGCGGGGCGAACGTTCGATCGGTGTCGGAAACATGTCAGCGCGCCCTTTCTTCTTTGTACATCGACCACAGGAAGTAGGCGATGAAAGCCAGCATGATCAGGAACAGCACCACGGCGATTGCCGCGCCATAGCCCATGCGGAAGCCGTATTCGGAGAGCGCAACCTCGAACATGTAGAAGCTGAGGACACGGCTCGCGCCGAACGGACCGCCATTGGTCATGACAGAGATAAGGTCAAAGGACCGCAGGGCGCCGATAATGGTAACCACGAAGGCAATGAAGGTGGCAGGACGCAGTTGTGGAACGATGATGTACCACAGCATCCTCCAGCTCTTGGCACCATCGAGCCGCCCGGCTTCAATCTGCTCCGGATCGACGGCATTCAGGCCAGTGAGATAGAGGATCATGCAATAGGCGGTTTGCGGCCAGAGACCGGCCACGATGATCCCGACGGTTACCCAGTTCTCGTCACCGAGAACATTAATTGGCGGAAGACCGACCGAACCAAGCAGAACGTTGATAATGCCGAAAGTTGGATCATAGAACCAGGTGAAGACCAGACCGACGACGACCTGGGAGATCACGAAAGGAAAGAAGAAAAGCGACTTATACAGTCTGATGCCTGTAACGGTCTGGTTCAGGAAAAGGGCGATGAACAGACCTGCAGGAATGGCCAGCAGATACAGGACAAGCCAGACAACGTTGTTTTTCAAGGACGTGTAGAAAGCCTCGTCCCAATAGAGTTCTTCGTAGTTGTAGAGCCCGACATATTCCGCCTTGCCGAGGCCGTCCCATTCGTAAAGAGACAGATTGAAGGACTGGAAGATCGGGAAGATCACGTAAAACAGGAAGAACAGGATGCCTGGAGCCAGAAACAGCCACGGTGTGATTTGCTGCTGATTCTGGTGCCACCAGGAACTCTGGCGATTTTCGGCAACGGACGCTTGGGTCATGTTTGCCTCTTCAGGATTGGCTACTGGGACCTATTGAAAAGGACAGGATGCAGGCGCACCCTGTCCGGTTCTGTCGTAAGCGGACTTACTTGTAGATACGCTCGCGGGCGCGATCCAGGCGTGCCAGGATCTTGTCGAGATTGTCCGGCTTGACCATGAATTCCTGCAGGCCTTCCATGGCAACCTTTGCCATTTCCGCCGGCGCGTCACGGTCGAAGAACTGGGCGACGCCACCCGGGGAATTGCTCGACAGCATTTCAAAGCCTTCCACGAGGAACTTGTCGTCATCCACGGACGACTGGGCGTTGACCGGCAACTGACCAAGATTTTTCCCGTTGTTGATTTCGGTCTGAACGTCCGGTGACGCGACGAATCTCAGGAACTCCCGTGCCGCTTCCTTGTTCTGGGCATTGGACGGAATGTGGAATGTATCTGTCGGCGCATCTTCTGCTTTTTCGACACCTGGCGTGATTTCAACGAACTGGTAGAAATCGAGCTGATCGTCACTCAGGCCAGCATCGCGCAATGGCGCAACTGCAAAGTTGCCCATCAGATACGCGGCTGCATCGCCTTTGACCATGAACGGCAGAGCTTCCTGCCAGCTGTAGGTCTGGTGGTTGTCGATAAATGCGCCCATGTCGATGAGTTCGCGCCAGTTGGCGAATGTCTTGCGGACTTCGTCCGACTGCCAGGAGGCATTGCCCGTGAGCAGGTCCATGTGGAAGTCGAAACCGTTCGTGCGCATGTTCAGGTAGTCGAACCATCCGCCGGCGGTCCAGAGAAACTTGGTGCCGATCGTGTAGCATTTCTTGCCGGCATCAATGATTTTCTGACAGTTTGCCTTTTCTTCTTCCCAGGTCGTCGGTTCGCTCAGACCCAGTTCGTCGAAGATGTCCTTCCGGTAGTAAACACCCCATTGATAGTAAGTGTAGGGAACGCCCCACTGCTTGCCGTCAATGGTCATCGCACCTTTGGTCGACGCCAGGTTGTCAGCAATTGCCGGTTCGGCCCAAAGGTCGGAAACGTCTTCGAAGAGACCTGCTTCCACATAGGGGCGCATGCGGTTGGCAGCATACCAGGTGGCAACGTCCGGCGCGTTGGCAGTCAGGAAGTTGCGGATCTGGGTTTTATAGGCTTCCCGGTCGATCACGGTCGTTTCGACTGTCAGGTCCGGGTTCTTTGCCTGGAACTGCTCGATCATCCGTTCCATCGTTGCCCGCGGCGCCGGGTTCGATGTGTCGAGAAAGATCTTGAGTTCGCCTGTCAGGCCTTCAGCAGATACAGCGCCCATTGTGCTTGCCAGAATGGCGAAAGCAGCAGCGGACGTTTTAAACATGGAACGCATGGTGTCCTCCCTTTTGGTTCCATTATTTGAAACTTAGTTTTGTATATTGATACTTTGCGGCGATCGGGTTAAGTTGTCAACAGGTCCGGCGAAAAGAAACGGGCCGATGGAGGAAATCATGAACAAACAGGCGAGCCCGACAAGCGGCGACGGGACTGTCGGAAAAGCACTCGACGTGCTCGACAGGGTTGCGGCGATGGGTCGGCCTGTCCGGTTTACCGAGCTCCTGTCCGACAGCGTGCATCCCAAGGCGACGCTTTACCGTCTGCTGCAGACGCTGGTGAGCCAGGGCATGCTGGCCTATGACGAAAGCCAGCAGACCTATTCGCTCGGGATCCGACTGGTCCGTCTTGCGCATGCCGCCTGGCGACAGAGTTCCATTGCACCGATCGCGCGGCCATTCGTGCGGGCGCTGTCCGAGGTCGTCGGTGAGACCGTTCATCTGGCGCAACTGGACGGGGGGCAGGTGCTCTATGTCGACAAGCGCAACGCGATCAATCCCATCGACATGTATTCCCAGGCCGGAAAGATCGGTCCGGGCTATTGTACCGGTGTCGGCAAAGCGCAGCTGGCGTTCCTGGAACCGGCAGAACTCGATGAGGCGATCAAGAAACAGTCCTTCTATCGGTACACGCCCGAAACACTGGCAACAGAAACGGCGCTGCGGGCAGACCTTGAAAAAATACGCAAGGAAGGTGTTGCCTTTGACCGGGAGGAGCATGAACCCGGGATCATCTGCATCGCTGCACCTGTCCTGTCGTCAAAAGGGCGGCCTATCGGCGCGCTCTCTGTCACTACTTCGACAACCCGCAAGGGGATGAAGGAACTTGTCGAAGTGCGTCCCGTCCTTCTGAAGACGGCTTCTGAAATCGCAGCGGCTGTCGAGGATTGGCAGTTTCCCGCTTAGAAAGTCCTAGGGAGAAGAAAATAGATGTCTGGCGTCACGCTGACCAAAGCTGTCAAGAAATATGCCGATCTGCAGGTGATTCACGGGGTGGATCTGCAGATCGAGCATGGTGAATTCTGTGTCTTTGTCGGTCCTTCCGGCTGTGGCAAGTCCACGCTTCTGCGCATGATTGCAGGCCTTGAGGAAACGACCACCGGGAACATTCAGATCGGCGGACGGGATGTCACCAGGCTTGATCCTTCCGAACGGGGTGTTGCAATGGTGTTCCAGACATATGCGCTTTATCCGCACATGTCCGTGGAAGAGAATATGGGTTTCGGGCTGAAGATGAACGGTCACGCCAAGGCGGAAATCGCCGAGAAGGTGGGAGAGGCCAGCCGGATTCTCAAACTCGATCCCTACCTGAAACGCAAACCGAAAGCGTTGTCGGGTGGCCAGCGCCAGCGTGTTGCCATCGGCCGGGCAATCGTGCGCGGGCCGGAAGTGTTCCTGTTTGATGAGCCGTTGTCGAACCTTGATGCGGAACTTCGTGTCGACATGCGCGTTGAAATCGCGCGGCTTCACAAGGATATCGGCGCCACCATGATCTACGTCACCCACGACCAGGTCGAGGCGATGACGCTGGCGGACAAGATCGTTGTGCTGCGCGCTGGCAAGATCGAGCAGGTCGGCTCGCCGATGAAGCTTTATTCCGACCCGGACAACAAATTCGTCGCGGGTTTCATCGGTTCACCGAGCATGAACTTTGTCGAAGGTGTTGCCGAAGACGGTGCCGTTACATTACCGGCCTTCGGTGGCATTTCGGTGGAGACGCCGGTTGCCCTGCCTGGCAAGGGCAAGAAGGTGCTTGTCGGGCTGCGCCCGCAGCAGTTGAAGATTGCCGCAAGCACGGAAGGTGCAACGGTCGATCTGTGCGAACAGCTCGGTGGTGTCGCCTACTCCTACCTGATCTGCCCGACGGGCGAGCGAATCATCGTCGAGACCAAGGGCGAGGATGCGCCGGTTTCGGATGGCAAGGTCGAGATTACATTTGAACCCTCCGCCGCAATGTTCTTCGATGCGGAATCGGAACAGCGTCTGCGGTGATGGATTGCCTGCCGACGCCCAACCCCGGTGGTTGACCGCCGGGGTGTGCGGGCGACGTGCGAATGCCTTTTGGCTGATGGCTTGTAGTTGATTTGCCCCTGCAGCCGCAAACCTGCCCGGGAAGTTTTGTGCAGGTTCTGGGCTCCTGCCAGCGGTCCATTTAAATGAAAGACACGGCCCAGGCCTTCGGTAAGTGAAAGACGTCTAGCGCTGGCTCGCGACGGACGCGGTCTCCTGCATGCCATAAGTTTCAAGGAACATCTCTGCCGACATTGGCCGAGCCAAGCCGTATCCCTGCAAGATGTCACATCCGATCGATGTGAGGGTTTCAATTTGCGAGGCCGTTTCCGCGCCTTCCGCGATGACCTCGACTTCCAAGGCGCGTGCAATATCGACGATCGATTGTACCAGGCTGGTCATCGCGTCGTCACGATCAACGTTCGAGACAAGCGTGCGATCAATCTTCAGGCGCTTGGGTCGAATATTCACCAGACTTGCTATGGAGGCGTAACCGCTACCGAAGTCGTCGATCTCCATTTCAACGCCAAGATCCTGCAGCTGCGCCAAGGTTTGTTTTACCTGTTCGCTCGTGTTGTCGAGATAGGTCGATTCCACCAGCTCGAAGGACAATCTGGATACCTGATCCTCAAAACCTTCGACTGAAAACAGAAGTCCCGGATCGGCCAGGCGTTGGGATGAGACATTTACCGAAAGCCTCGGTAGCACAAGACCTGCCTCCCGCCAGTCACTCACAATGGCAAGTGATTTTCTAAGGACCTGCCGGTCGATTTCCGCGACGCAATTCATTTCCTCGGCAATGTGCAGGAACTCACCCGGTGGCAAGATACCTTTCCTCGGATGCTGCCATCGCACCAGAGCCTCTGCCCCGGCAAGTTCAAGGCTCCCAGCCAGAAATTGGGGCTGGAAATATGGAATGAAAGAAATACCGTCTTCCAGTGCACCTTGAATTTCTTCTTTCGTTGCACGCAAGCGGGCAGCCTGAATACGCATCTTTTCGTTGTAGATGGCGAAGGTGTTCTTCCCCGAACGCTTTGCCTGGTACAGTGCGTTGTCAGCATTTCTCAGCAAGTTCGAGGCGTCGTTCACATGTCCTTCCGACAGTGCGATGCCTATACTGACACCAATGTTGACGGATCTGCGCTCGACAAAAACCGGTTTTGACAGCTGCGTGATGAGTTTCTCGCTGAACGCAATAGATCTTTCCGCCGTGGGCAAGTCCTGCAGAATTGCAACAAATTCGTCACCTCCTATTCTTGCTATGAAATCGCCTTCTCCAGACAGTTCCCGCAACATATCCGCGACCAGACACAAAACCGTGTCTCCGGCAGCGTGGCCGAGCATATCATTTACGTCTTTGAAGTGATCGAGATCGATGTGCAGGAAGGATGCAGCGCGATCTTTGCCCAATTTCTGCTGCAGATTTTCTGCCGAAACCTGCTCCATGTACCTCCGGTTGGGCAAGCCGGTTAAACTGTCATGCAGAGCGGCATGTTCAACATTCTGCTTGGCTATAAGAAGTTCCCGATTTCGCTGTTCCAGCTCGGTCTTTGTTTCTATCAGGTCCGTTACGTCTGAATTTGTTCCAACAATCCGGATGGGTTCGCATGTGTCGCTTCGAACGACTTTTCCACGAGAGCGCCACCATCGCCATGACCCGTCTTCGTGCCGCATCCGGTATGTTACGTTGTACGGATTGTCGTCCTGGACGAGCTTTTCATAGTATTCCAGAACGCCGTCAATATCTTCGGGATGCACTCGATCCTGCCACCAATCAAACTCGGTCGGTGGATGTTCGTGGCTTTCGCCCAGCAGCTGGAAGTTCTGGTCCGAGAAATACACCTGACCCGTTACATAATCGAGATCCCAGACCCCGTCATAGGCAGCATCAATTGCGAGATCATATCGCTCGTTTGCCACCCTCGTCTTTTCGACCGCGTCCGAGAGCTGCTGATTGATATCCTCAAGCTGTCCAAACACCCGTCCGCGATCTTCCCGATCCATTGAGATGCCAAGCAGTTCGGCAATCGAGGCGGCAAATGCCATTTCATCCGGCGACCATGCGCGCCGCACATCCACCGTTTCAATACACACCACGCCCCGGGGCCCTGCTGCAGACCGAATTTGGGCATCCAGCATCGAAACGATGTGGTTGGCCCGCAGATATGTTGCCGCAAATTCCGACGTGCGAGGGTCCGTTTCCGCATCGTTTGCCGCAATGACCCGCTCGGCCAGGAACGCTTTGAAGTAGCCGGGGAAATCATCGGCTGAAAGCTTGAGGCCAGAGACATGCGTATCTTCGTTCGCAAGATAAAGGGCGACGCAATCAATTGCCTTGTTGTCCGGGGTCAACGACCAGGCGCTGCATCTCTGCGCATTGAGCAGGGAGGAGGCTTCCTTTGTAACGATGCGAGCGAACTCTGTACTGGAAGATTTGCCACTAGTATAAATTCGAATAAGCGCATCCAGAGAAGCATTGAACTTGCGGATTCGCGAGAGAACATCGGGTTCTTCGCCGGATGGCATATTCATCGGAAGCTCCATGACCAGTCATCAGTCTCCTGAAATCTACCGCAAAAAATATCAATAATAATTAATATATGATTCTTCTGAGACTCCGAAGAATTTACTTCCTGATCATTTTGATTCTGCCATTCAATCCGATGACTTTCTTCCAATCAGGGTTGTAATTCAATGATAATTGCGGGTCGTCAGGGTAGCGATGAGCCGGTATGGCCGCTTGACGCAACCTTCTCATGACGGTTGCCCTCGCGACTGTTTGCTGCATCAGCACGTGAAGCGAAAGTGCCGGTTCTTGAACGATCCAATCCGGCGTTTTCATGTCATCACGGAAACCAAAACGAATTCGGCAGCCGTCTGGACGGAGGCCCGATCGCTCACGCCTTTTGCGAGACACGCTCGCTTCCTTGCGCCGTATTCTGTCTTGACATGAATACTGATTCAGGTTTCATATACGGATCAGCATCAGGTGGAGCAAACGTGGTTTTCAGGTGTCAATGAAGCCTGAGAGTTCTCATCGGCCTGATTGCATACTGGGAGGAGATATGATGACCAAACGGGTTTACCGCTGGGCCCTGCCGCTTGTGGTGAGTGTCGGCCTAGTGGCTGCCGGAGCCGCAGGTGCCTTGGCTGAAGACATCAAGATCGCACATGTGTATGGCAAGACAGGACCGTTCGAGGCCTATGCCAAACAATCCCATACGGGACTGATGATGGGGCTTGAATATGCGACCGACGGCACGATGGAAATCGACGGTCGCAAGATCGTGGTTATCGAAAAGGACACACAGCTGAAACCCGATATCGGCAAGGCGGCGCTTGCCGAAGCCTATGGCGACGACGAAGTCGATATCGCTGTCGGACCGGTCTCATCCGGGGTGGCACTCGCCATGCTGCCCGTGGCCGAGGAGTATGAAAAGCTGCTTATCGTGGAGCCGGCCGTTGCGGACTCCATAACCGGTGGAAACTGGAATCGCTATATCTTCCGCACGTCGCGCAACTCCTCTCAGGATGCGATAGCCAACGCTGTGGCACTGGGCCAGGAAGGCGTTTCAATCGCAACGCTCGCGCAGGACTATGCCTTCGGGCGGGACGGTGTTGCGGCTTTCAGGGAAGCTCTGGAAGGGACGGGCGCAAAGCTTGTCTTTGAAGAATACGCGCCGACCGACACCAAGGACTTTACTGCGAACGCGCAGCGCATCTTCGACGCTTTGAAAGATGAGCCGGGCCGCAAGTTCCTGTTCGTAATCTGGGCCGGCGGCGGAAATCCGATCAGCAAGATCCAGGCGATGGAGCCGGACCGGTTCGGTGTCGAAATCGCAACGGGCGGTAATATTCTGGCGGCCATGAAGGCCTACAAGGAATTGCCGGGCATGGAGGGGGCGACGTATTATTATTACGAGATCCCGAAAAATCCGGTGAATGACTGGCTGGTCTCGGAACACCAGAAACGTTTCGACGCTCCGCCGGATTTCTTCACTGCAGGGGGTATGTCCGCAGGGATTGCGATCGTCGACGCTATCCGCAAGGCCGGTTCGACCGAGACGGAAGACCTGATTTCTGCCATGGAAGGCATGGAATTCGAAACGCCGAAAGGCAAGATGATGTTCCGCGCCGAAGATCATCAGGCGCTGCAGCCCATGTACCACTTCAAGATCAGGGTTGATCCGGATGTCGCGTGGGGTATTCCCGAACTGGTGCGTGAGCTGAAGATCGAGGATATGAACATACCGGTTCGCAACCAGTAAGCTGCCCGGTGCGCACGTTGTGACGGAGCGCGCGCACCTTTTCCCCAATAGTTGTACGATTGCCTGGCCGGGGCTATATGCCGGCCGGCAGGGTCTGCTTGCCCGATTTCCTCAAGACAACAGGACGCCCGGCTTTGGCTGACGAACGCCCAATTCTCGAAACCAGTGATCTGACCATCCGTTTCGGCGGTCACGTTGCGGTCGACCATGTGTCCTGCAGCTTCGACCGGGGTACGCTTACAGCGATTGTCGGACCGAACGGAGCAGGAAAAACAACCTATTTCAATCTGATATCGGGTCAGCTGAAGGCAACGGACGGTGCCGTTACCCTGAATGGCGAGAACATTACCAGGCTCTCTGTGCCGGAGCGGACTGACCGCGGCATCGGGCGCGCCTTTCAGCTGACCAATCTGTTTCCCACCTTGAGCGTGCGCGAGAACGTCCGTCTTGTCGTTCAGTCCAGGGCACGCAAGGGATTTGATCTCTTTTCAATCGCCGAAAGTCACGTCGAGCTGCTTGAAAGGGCGAACCACGTTCTTGCCGAAGTCCGGCTCATCGATCAGGCAGACCAGGCAGTCTCGGCGTTGCCGCATGGAGACCAGCGCAAACTGGAAGTCGCGCTTCTGATCGCGCTTGGTCCGCAGGTCCTGATGTTCGACGAACCAACGGCCGGCATGAGTGTCGACGAGGTTCCGGTCATTCTCGAACTGGTCAGAAAACTGCAGGCGGACATGGACCGGACAATTCTGCTTGTCGAACACAAGATGGATGTGATCCGGTCGCTCGCCGATCGGATCATCGTGTTGCACAACGGGCAACTGGTTGCGGACGGGGACCCTGCTGAAGTGATCGCGCTGCCAGTGGTCCAGGAAGCTTATCTCGGCAAAGCTCCGGAGGCGGCGTGATGGCGGATAACCTTCTGACCTTGTCCGGGGTGCATACGCTTATCGGTCCTTACCACATCCTGCAGGGCGTGGATCTGGTGGTGCCCGAGGGAGGTGTAACCGTTCTCCTGGGGCGCAATGGCGCCGGCAAGACGACGACACTCAGAACGATCATGGGTCTGTGGAACGCATCGCAAGGTGAAATCCGGTTCGATGATCACCTGATCACAGGCCTGGACACTCCGGACATTTCCAGGCGTGGCATTGCCTATGTGCCGGAGGACATGGGGGTCTTCACCGACCTGACAGTCGCCGAGAACATGACGCTGGCAGCGGCGAACGCGCCGATCGATCAAAAGCGCCTCGGCTGGATCAAGGCGCTGTTTCCACCCATAGGCACATTCTGGAATGCGTCAGCCGGAACGCTCTCTGGCGGACAGAAGCAAATGTTGTCCGTCGCCCGCGCCGTCATTGAACCGCGACGCCTGATCCTGATCGACGAACCGACCAAGGGACTGGCGCCGGCGATCATCAAGGCCATGACCGATGCGTTGCGGGAGCTGAAGGAAACCGACACGACCATTTTGCTTGTGGAACAAAATTTTGCGATGGCCTCGACCATCGGCGATACCGTCGCCGTCATGGATGACGGGCGTATTATTCATTCGGGCGTCATGCGAGAGCTGGCGGAAGATGACGCCATGCAGGAAAAACTGATGGGGCTGAGCCTGGAGGCGCACCAATGAGTGAAACGGCGATCAAACCGCGTATCGAAAAGGTGCCCCTCCGGGAGCAGTTCTTCCAGAAGCTGCCTGTCCTGCTGGTGCCGATGCTGGCCCTGCTCGGATTGATGGCGATCGGTAATCCGGCGAGCTGGCTGACGCTGACAGTGGCTGGTCTCGCGATGGGCATGATGATCTTCATCATGGCATCCGGGCTGACAGTCGTATTCGGGTTGATGGATGTGATCAATTTCGGCCATGGCGCCTTTGTCGCGGTCGGTGCATTCGTCGGGTTCACCGTTCTGGCATGGCTTGCCGGCTGGACCGCATCGCCGAGCGTCATGTTGAACCTTGCTGCCGTCCTCATCGCAATCCTTGCAGCCATGGTTGTCACCGGGCTGCTCGGATACGCGTTCGAACGCGTCATCGTCATGCCGGTCTATGGCGAGCATCTGAAGCAGATCCTCGTCACCATGGGCGGTCTGATCGTGGCCCAGCAGATGATTTATGTCGTCTGGGGGCCGGACGAGTTGCATCTGTCCCGTCCCGAAGCGTTTCAGGGTTCCATTGTCCTTGGCGAAGCCGCCATCGAGAAGTACAGGCTTGTGGCGGTGGCGATCGGGCTCGCTCTTTTCCTGGCCATGCGACACATCCTGAAAAACACGAAGGTGGGACTGCTTGTCAGGGCAGGGGTCGAAAACGGTGAGATGGTCGAAGCCCTCGGCTACCGAATCCGGCGCCTTTTTCTGATCGTTTTCATGACAGGTTCGGCCCTTGCCGGTCTCGGTGGCGTGATGTGGGGGCTTTACCAGGAGACGATCACCGCGCATATGGGCTCCGAAATCATGGTGTTGGTTTTCATCGTGGTGATCATTGGCGGGCTCGGATCCGTCGAGGGCTGCTTCATTGGCGCTTTGCTGGTCGGACTGCTGGCCAATTACACCGCCTTTCTCGCTCCAAAGGTCGCGCTGATATCAACCATTGCGCTGATGGTGGCGATCCTGATGTGGCGGCCGCAAGGCATTTATCCGGTCGTCAAGGCGAAGTGAGGAAAAGCCATGCTCACCAGACTTCTTTCCGGGGACACGCCACGCAGTGGCCTTTTGACCGTTCTCCTGCTGATCGTTCTGATCTCCCTTGCCTTCGCACCCTTCCTCTTTCCGGGAACCAAGTCGCTTGAGACTGCCGCCCGGATCTGCATCTTCATCGTGCTGGTGGCAAGCTACGATCTACTGCTCGGCTATTCAGGCATCGTCTCCTTCGCCCACACAATGTTCTTCGGTATCGGTGCATATGGCACCGCGCTTGCGCTCAACACGTCCGGTCCGAGCTACGGCTCCCTCATCTGGGGGACACTTGCAGGTGCCCTGGTCGCGGCACTTTTCGCGCTTGCGATCGGGTTGTTCTCGCTGCGCGTCAAGGCGATATTCTTTGCGATGGTCACACTGGCGGTCGCGAGCGCATTTGCAGTTTTCGTCTCGCAGATGTCCTGGCTGACGGGCGGCGAGGATGGCCTCAACTACAAGATCCCGCGCGAACTGACACCAGCCTTCAAGCTCGTAAAGGAAAAGGTTCTCGGTGTCAGGATCAACGGCAAGCTCGTGGCTTACTATCTCGTTTTTTTCGCGTCTGCCGTCTTGTTCCTGATTATGCTCAGGGTCGTCAATTCACCTTTCGGGCGCACGCTGAAGGCGGTTCGCGATAATGCCTTCAGGGCGGAAGCTATCGGCTATCGTGTTGTCTGGTACCGGACGACCGCAACAGTGCTTTCCGCCGTGATGGCAGCACTGGCAGGGTCACTGCTTGCCATCTGGCTGCGCTATACTGGCCCGGCGACGACGCTATCGATGGAAATCATGATCGACATATTGCTGATGGTCGTGATTGGCGGTATGGGCACGCTTTACGGAGCCGTCCTCGGAGCAACACTGTTCATCCTGGCGCAGACCTATTTGCAGAACCTGATGGGGGTTGCCGCCGAGGCGACAAGCGCGGTCCCGCTGGTATCCACGCTGGTCGCACCGGAGCGGTGGCTGCTCTGGCTGGGTGTCCTTTTTATTCTCTCTGTGTATTTCTTTCCGAGCGGGATCGTCGGAAGATTGCGTGCGGGGCGTGCGTGAGCGAAGTCGGGCTTCATATTCGGGACAAGGGGAACGGTCGGCCGCTGGTCCTCATTCATGGCTGGTCCTGTCCCGGTCAGTTTTTTCAAGGCCAGATCGATTGTCTTCACTCAGAAGCGCGCTGCCTCGTACCCGATTTGCCGGGGCACGGAAAAACAGGCAACCGCCTTCCATTGACGATTGAAGCGGCAGCCGAGGCTCTCCACGCGGAACTGGTGACACGGGAGATCTTCGATGCCGTGGTTTGTGGCTGGTCGATGGGAGCGCTCGTCGCTTATGCGATGATCGAGCGTTTCGGAGCAGATCGCCTGTCTTCTCTCGTCGCGATCGACATGACGCCGAAAGTCCTGAACACAGCGGACTGGCAGAACGGGACGCTCAACGGTCTGACGGCCGATCTCAACCAGGTCTTCCTCAATGCAATCGTCGCGGACTGGCCCAAGCTGCCCGGACGGATCGCTGGTCGATTATTTGCTGACGGGCTCACGTCGAAACCGGATTCAAGGGAATTGGCGCGTAACGAAATTGCAAAGGCCGACCCGGTTCTGCTTCGTCCGATGTGGGCGTCGCTGACCGCGCAGGACTTCAGGCAGCTGCTCGGAGAATTTCCGGTGCCTTTTCACCTTGCTGCCGGGTGCAGAAGCCAGCTCTACGGACCCGGTGTCCATCAATGGCATGAAGAGAATGTGCCCGACTTTCACCTTCATCTTTTCGAGCGATCGGGCCATGCACCTCATATGGAAGAGCCAGACAGGTTCAATGAGTTGTTGCTGAAGCTGATTTCAGACTAGTGCTGCAAGGCAACAAAGGCCTGTACCATCCGATGGAACTTGCTTTTTTTTGTCCTGTAGCTTGCCCGGACCTCCAGTCAAACCTCGGCAACCGCGAACGCGTGCCAAGCGGTTCGGCGACGAACTTGTCCCGCGAGAGGCCTAGTGTTCGCCGCTGATTTTCGACTTCACGAAATTGATGATCCGATCGAGAACCGTCAGGGCAAGAAACACAGCGAGTAACCCGACAAAGAACCTCAAATCGGTCAAAAGCGTCCCTTTGGTATAGTCCGACTGGCGGACGCCGATATTGGCATAAATCCAGACATAATAGGCAACAGCAACAAGTGCTCCCGTCAGGACCAGGGAAATCAATATGGTTTGCCAGGCCGGCGCAGGCGTCGGTTCACTCATCTCAATATCCTCGCCTTTGCCAGATCGACCTTGAAGACCATCAGATCGTCAAGCCGCTCGACATCACCTTCCAACTCGACAAAAAGTGCGAGCAACGGCTTGATTTCGTCGCCGAGGAGATTGCCGTCCTTGTCCGCCATCAGGAAGAAATTGCGGTTTTCGACAGGCCCTGACGACACAAAGACCGGCGGAATGCCGCCAGTCAGGCAGAGATCGGCACAGGCCTTGTGGGCAAGGCCCTGACCTGGACGCATGGCACCGGCATAGCATTTGCCGTCGCAGATCTCTCCTGTCAGTTTCCAGCGCCCGAGTTGAACCGGTTCGGAGGGAGTGAAATCCGCGCCTTCGCCTTCAGCAGCCTCGATACGCCGGACATTAACCTGAATCATGGTGAGATCACCACGCTTGACCGGAATTCCACGCAGGAGCACAGCGTTGTCGTGGTGCTGTTCCGCCTGTTTGAAGACACCGCGTTTTCCTTGCCCGGAGAGCATGTAGGTTCGGGCGGGGTTGTCTGCATCTGCTGCAACGCGCAGGACGGGGTAGGGGCGGAGCTCCATGATCCCGATATTTTCAAACCGGTTGCCCCACTGGAAGCCGCCGTCTCCAGGATCATTCTGTGTGGAGGAAAGTGCCAGGGCGGCGATACCGAGACCACCGGCAAAGCAGACCGAAAAAACCAGCAGAAAGGTTACGAGCTGCTTTGGAACCGCGTTCAGATAACCGACAAAAAACGGGGCGTCCTTGGTTTGTTTCCAGCTCATGCCGCTTCTCCAATAACAACCGGGTCGACATGCGTGCCGGGTGGCAACGCGTTGGGATCGAGCAGGATGGTCGAGCCGATCAGTTTCAGCCGGTAGGTCGAAATCTTTTCGGTAAAGGGCGCGGGAGCGCGGCCGTCCGTCAGATTGTACTGGTAACCGTGCCAGGGACAGGTAATGCAGCCCCACAACACCTTGCCTTCGCCCAGGGGGCCGTTCTGGTGGGCACAGGCGTTGGTGATCGCCGACAGCTTGCCGTCATATTTGAATATGGCAACCCGTTCATCGTCCGCCAGGGTCACGACCTTGGCGCAATCGACGTCGATTTCGTCAATCTCTCCCGCAACCAGCCAGCCTTTTTCCTGAAGAGAGGCTTTTGCGGTCTCGTCGCCGCGGTCCCGCCTTGCCTCCATGCGTCCGGTTGCGAAATGGAGTGCGGACACCAGTACAACGCTTGCGGCAACGACACTGGTGAAAATCGGGTCGCCGGTTCCCTGAAGCGCACCGAGTGCGACGTGAAGCACGACAAAGGTGTAGGCGGCATAGATGAACATATGCAGCGCCTTCCAGATCGGCGCGCCCAGGAAACTCAGCCAGAAATCATGGCTTGTTGCCGCCAGGACGAACAGGATCAGGAGGGCCGCGATACCGAGCGTTTCAAACGGAAATCCGAGGATCTGTCCGTAACTTGTGTTCGAAGAGAGCAACGCCACATACTGGTCGGTCGGCGAGAACGCATAGTACCAGCCAAGCACGTAGTTGGCGTGAACCGCTGCGATGCCGGCCGTCATCACGCCGAAGTGCCGGCGGTTGTAGAGCAGCGGCAGGAACCGTCTGTCGAGGCGTGCCAGCGGGCCGATGCACAAGATGACAGTCAACATCAGGAAGGCGCAGCTGCCGAAGGCGCGCATACGCAGGATCGCGCCGTCAAGAGGCTTGGTCACATCCTCAAATCCGGGCGCAACACGAATGTAGATGTACAGATAAAGTGCGACCGCAATCAGCAGAACGGCATCGTAAAGGATCTTGTTCCGGTTCCAGATGACCGGTGTGTATTGCACACTCATTGAGTGGTCTCCGTACCGCTATTGCCACCCGTGGGCGCTTCAATCAGGACAGCCGGCCTGTCGGCAGGCGGAGACTGACGCAGGGCGAGAACAGTGAAAAAGGCCAGCGGAAGCAACACCACGAGAACGGTCCAGATGCGGGCATGCGCTGTGCGGTGCGCGCGTTTCATCGCCGGTCCTCGCCATGTTTTTCAAGAACGAACCAGCGATACAGCACCAGCGGCCATATCAGGCAGATGCCCGGTATCAACAGTGGACGGAAGGCGTAGGAACCATGCGCAGAAGGCTCCACACGGTCGATGCCGATAACAAGGAACAACGCGGCAACGACACCGCCGGCCATCAGGTAGTAGCGGCCCAGATCAATGAGAAACTCTGCAGTTTGCAATATGCGTTCTCCCTCAGTTGTCGTCTTGTCACTGCTGCCTGACTGTGCCGCGGTGACAAGACTATCTCCTATTTCCTCACACTAAATCCGCGTCTGTTACTATTTCCACAAGGGACGGGCCGTCATGGGTAATTGCAGTCCTGATTGCGTCGTTCAACTCAGCTGAATCCGTGACCCGATGGCCGTGACCGCCGCAAAGACGTGCAAAGGCGGCAAAGGAGGGGTTGGTGAGGTTGGTTTCCCAGACAGGCCATTCACCCGACCTTTGTTCCTTGGAGATTTTTCCGAGCTCTGAATTGTTGAGAAGAATATGCGTTATGTTCATGCCGTATTTGACTGCGGTCGTAAACTCCATCGCGTATTGACCGAATCCGCCGTCGCCCGAGATCGAGATCACCTTTCGACCCTTGTATTCCGCGAAATCCCGGGTCGCGCACCAGGCTCCGAGCGCGGCCGGCAAGCTGAAACCGATCGAGCCCAGGTAACCAGACATCAGGATGCGCTGGCCGCGCGGTTCGAAATACCTGCCGAAGGAATAGGTGTTGTTGCCGACGTCGACCGGGATGATGGCATCGTCCGGGCAGAGCTCGGTCAAGGCCTTGAAAACGGCAGCGGAATGTATGCCGTGTCCGCTGTCTTCGGATAGTCTCGTTTCCTTTTCTTCCCGCCAGATCGCCCATCTCTCGACGAGTTCGGTCACCTGATCGACGGCATCGCCAGCCTTGTCCACCCTGGTTGCTATTTCATCGCAGAATGTGCCGATTTCCCCCCAGACCGGCAATGTTACCGGATGGAACTTGCCGAGCTGCATGCGCTCGAAATCCACCTGGATAATGGGCTTGTAGGGTGCGATCCCGGTGTGATTTGCAAAGGACGATCCGAGCGAGATGATCAGATCAGCTTCGTTCATGAACCAGCTTGCGATGGGAGTCCCGGAGCGCCCGAGCACTCCGGCGGCAAGCGGATGCGTGTCCGGAATGAGACCCTTGCCCTTGAAAGTGGTCATGACCGGCGCGCCGATTTTTTCCGCCAGTGCGATCACTTTCTCACGGACATCCTTGGCGCCGTAACCGAGAACGATCGTTGGCCTCTTTGCGCCGTTTATCAATTCGGCGGCCTTGGCGAGATCGCCTGCGGAAGGCGAAACTTCAGTTCCACCCATGCGCCCTTCCGGATGCCCCGCTTCCTTTTGGCTCGGGTTCGTCTGGACATCGTCAGGAAAGATCAGGTTGGCAACATCGCGCTCAACGATGGCCGTCTTGAGCGCCAGCGACATGAGTTCCGCGTGGTTGGATGTGCTCAGCACCGGCTGGGAAAAGCGGGAGACGGCTTCGAAGGCAGATTTCAGATCGATATCCTGAAATGCTCCGGGGCCGAAGACCTGGGTCTGAACCTGACCTGTGAGCGCCAGAACAGGCGCCCGGTCGACCTTTGCGTCCCAAAGACCCGTCATGAGATTTGTTGCCCCGGGGCCGGCGATGGTCAGGCAGGCCGCAGGCTTGCCGGTCAGCTTGCCGTAGGCAGACGCTGCAAAGGCAGCGGCACCTTCGTGACGGATGCCGACATAGTCCAGATTGCCCTTGTTGACCTGCAACCGGATCGCATCCGCCAGACCGAGATTGGAGTGACCGACCATGCCGAAGACGCGTTTTACACCCCAGTTGACCATTGTCTCGGCCATGACGTCCGTTACCGTGCGCTCGTGCTCCGGTTCGGCCTCGAGGCCGACGAAGATTTCACCGTCCTCGATCTTGAGCGGATAGAGGTCCTGGCCACTGTCTTCGTGGCCGCCTGGTGGTTTACCGGTCAGCGGGTCGAAATCCCAACCGTGCCAGGGACAGCGGATCCAGCACTTGCCGTCGCTTCCCTTTTCTATCGACCCTTCTCCGAGGGGACCTCGCTGGTGTGGACAATGATTGTCCATGGCCGCCCACTGCCCGTCGAAATGAGACAGGCAGATCGAGGTAGTGCGTGCGGTGACGGTTCTCACACGGCCTTCCGGCAATTCGTCGATGTGTCCGACCTTGATCCAGTCAAGCGGTTCAACAGTCATGATTTTCTCCCTCAAAACGTCCCGGTTAGGTCAGGAAATGCCGCCATAGGCAACGCCGGACAAGTCCGACATTTCGCGCTTCCAGGTTGTCAGATCATCCGGACAGAACTCGTTCAGATGCGAATAGCCGCAGGCCCTGGCCATCACCTGCATCAATTCAACCGAGGCTTCGAAGAAGTTGGTAAGCTGGCGTGCCGATTTTTCGATCTGCAGACGGCTGACCAGATGTGGTTTCTGGGTGGCGATACCCACCGGGCAGTTGTTGGTGTGACAGGCACGCATGGCGATGCAGCCGATGGCCTGCATGGCCGAATTGGAAATGGCAACTGCGTCTGCTCCCAGTGCAAGAGCCTTTACAAAGTCAGCCGGCTTTCGCAGGCCTCCGGTTATCACCAGGCTGATGTCATTTCGACCGAGTTTGTCGAGGTGACGCCGGGCGCGGGCAAGTGCCGGGATAGTGGGGACGGAGATGTTGTCCCTGAAGATGATCGGTGCTGCGCCCGTGCCACCGCCGCGCCCATCCAGAATAATGTAGTCGACGCCGACCTCCAGTGCCGCATCGATATCCTTTTCGATATGCTGGGCGGATAGCTTGTAGCCGATTGGAATACCTCCGGTTCGGGTGCGCACTTCATCAGCGAATTCCCTGATCTGCGCATTTTCCGTCCAGTCCGGAAAACGTGGCGGCGAGATCGCGTCTGTACCTTCCTTCAATCCACGTACCTCGGCGATCTTGCCCTTGACCTTTGCGCCCGGCAGATGACCGCCGGTTCCCGTCTTGGCGCCCTGACCCCCCTTGAAGTGGAATGCCTGAACATTGTCGAGCTTGGCCCAGTCAAAACCAAAGCGCGCGGACGCCAGCTCGTAGAAGTAACGGGAATTGGCTTCCTGTTCTTCAGGCAGCATGCCGCCTTCACCTGAACAGATGCCGGTCCCCGCAAGTTCCGCTCCACGGGCGAGCGCGACCTTGGCAGGCTCGGACAGGGCGCCGTAGCTCATGTCCGATACAAAAAGAGGGATCTTCAGACGAAGGGGCTTTTGCGCGTTCGGTCCGATCACGACATCGGTGCCGACCGGGTCCTCGTCCAGGAGGGGAAAACGCTGCAGCTGGGCCGTCAGGATCTGAATGTCGTCCCAGTCGGGCAACTGGTTGCGTGGCACACCCATGGCGTCAACCCGGCCGTGATGGCCGGTCTTGGTCAGTCCATCCCGCGCGTATTGCTGGATCAGGCCGTTATACGGTTCTTCTTCTGTGCCATGACTGGTATCGGCATAAAGGCCGAGGTACTGATCGCGCTGGAACGGCTGCGGGTTCTGTTGTGCCCAGGCGGCAATCTCGTCTTCGTCGACAAGAACTTCATCGCCTTCAACCCAGCTCTGGAACTTTGGAAGCGCTTCGGAATTGTTGTATTCCGAGACCCCGCTGTCGACCTTGTAGTCCCAATAGTGAACGCCGCAGATCAGATTGTCTCCCTGCACATAGCCATCGGACATCAGCGCGCCGCGGTGCAGACACCGGCCATAGAAGACGGAGATCTCGTCGTCGAACCGGACAATCACGAGATCAACATCGGCGACCAGTGCATATTGCGGATCCCGGTCCGGCAATTCGCTCAAGGTGGCAACAACTTGTTTTTTCATTTCTTCCCCCGGCTATCGGCTTCGGACATGTCCTGAAACCCTGGCTGAATCATTATAGGTGCGATGGGTCTAGGCTGGATCGGCAGGGTCCTCCGGTCGCATGGGCGGGACTGCTGCCATTTCAGCTGCGCCCTCCTGATCCGACATGCGGGCCCCGTACCATCTTGCGAAAGGAACTGCCGTGACACCGTGCAGAACGGCACTGATCCAGACAGCGTTCACGGCGAGGTTCAATAAATATTCGCCGATCTCGTGATCTATCTGGTCGACGATCAGGAGTGCGAAGAGGGCAGTCGCAAGGCCCCGTGGCCCGAACCAGCCGAAAAAGAGTTTCGTGAGCGGTGCGGCATCGGTTCCGGACAACGATATCCAGACGGCAAGCGGGCGCACCACGAAAAGACTGATCAGAATGATAGCCAGACTGGACGCGTCGAGATGCGCGAGGGCTTCCGGCAACACTGCAAGTCCGATCAGGAAAAATGCGCCCCAGGACAGCATCTGCCCTTCGCTTTCGGTGAATTCATAGATGAAGGCGCATTGACCCTTGATGACATTGCCGAAACACAGACCGGCGATGAAGGCTGAAATGAAGCCGTTGCCGTCTACCATTCCGGCAGAAAGATAGGCCGCGCCCGCCATCGCAATAGCGCCTATGCCTTCGATAGTCGCAGATGTCATCTTGCGGCGTTTTGCAGCGAGGAAAAGTATGCCGCCGATTGTCCCCATGACCCCACCGACGAGTGGTCCAAAGACAAGTTGCTTGGCTCCGAACAGCAGCCAGTTTGTTGCATCCTGATGCATCACTTCCGCAGTCAGGCTGGCGAAGAGCAGGATTACCGGCAGCGCAAGGCCGTCATTCAGTCCGCTTTCGAGCGTAAGCGCGCGCCGCACCCGCTCCGGCACGGCCTCGTTGGTGACGACCGCCTGTCCCAGAGCCGCATCCGTCGGTGCGAGCAGCGCTGCCGCGAGTGCCGCGACAATCAGTGGATAAGTCGTCATGAAGGGCGCTGCTGCGGCCGTTCCGAGAAGGACGGCCAGTGGCAGGCCGATCAGCAGCATTCTGAAAGGCCACTGATGACGCTTCCTGAGTGCTTTCAGGTTGATCTGGGCGGCATCCAGGAACAGCAGAATGATCAGGGCAAGTTCAGCGACGATATGGAGGAGATGCTCTGCCTCCGCAAGCGGCATCATTCCGGTCATCGCCATCAGATAACCAAAACCTATGAACAGGATTGGTGCCGTCAGAATTCCGTTGTTCAGTTTTTTTGCCAGCAGCGTGTAGCAGACCGTAAACATCGCCAGCATCAATAGACCGGTGGCCATTACGTTCTTTCTCCCGAAGCCCACGGCACCATAAGTGCGGGCCACCTCACGCACTTTCAAATCATAAGCAGATGACACTCCCGTGTGGCAATTGTGAATTTACCGGAGAAGGAAAATGTGATCGCCGCGATCGATTGGTGTTGTCACCGAATCAATGCCCTTTTGTGCTGCATTCCGGTCAGTTGCAGCAGGATGCGCTCGGCATCTTGTGGCCGGGTCGCGATTTCGAGGATCAGTTTCTTGCGCACGGCGTCAGCGAAGGTTTCGGCGCTGTCCGCCGTCACGACGAATGCTGCAGGTCCACCGATTATCTCGTCGTAAAATCTCTGTTCCAGATCGTAGGACACAGGCCGGCCGGAACAATGCCGGCACAGGACAGCGAGGCCGTTGATAACAATGCCGGCGGAAACGACAATGTCCCTGGCTCCGCGGATCGGCGGTCCATTCCAGTTATTGGCGCTGTCCGCGGACAAATCGATAACCCGCCGCAAGCCCTGATAGGAATTGGTGTCGATGAGTTCCTTGCCCTTCAGCAGGGCTGCTCCAATGGCATTGCGTCCGTAGGCCTGGCGTGGCGCCTCCATCAGCTTGGCGGCGAATGCCTGCGCGGATGCCGGGCCATCGATCACCGTCCAGTCGACGACGACATCCTGCGAAAGCTGGTCGGCCCATTCGACATAGGTGACGACAATTTTGCCGTAAGCGTTGCTGGCGATTGCGTTGAGAACTGACGGATCCGTGATCGCCTCGGCATATCCGGCGCGCTGAAACCGGATTTCGGCCTCGTCAATCGATCCGGTGGCATCGGCAAGCAGAACGAGTTCGAGGTCGAGTTCTTCGGATATTGCCGGATTTACCAAGAGCAGGAACAAGGCGACGAAGGCAATTGCGATTCTCATAATACCGCTCCCCACAGTGCAGACACCTGGAGGTAGCTAGGGCAGGTGAAGGAAAAGGAAAAAGAATTGAGTCGGCTGGGCGCAGGAATTGACACTGATATAGCCGCAACCTCTCTTTCAGACCGTGCCGAAAAAAGAAACCCGCCCGTTAAGGGCGGGGTGAGGTTGAACCTTCCGGGAGGAGAAGGAGAATGTCAGGCCACTGCGCGCGCCAGTGCGCACTGCGACCACAGATCATTGATCGAATCGGCAAGATGCTCGATATCCGCAGCCGTGTGTAGCGGTGTCGGCGTGAAGCGCAGCCGTTCCGTGCCGACCGGGACGGTCGGATAGTTGATCGGCTGAACGTAGATGCCGTAGGTCTCCAGCAGGATGTCGGAGATCCATTTGCACTTCTTGGCGTCGCCTACCATCACAGGGACGATGTGGCTCGGGTTTTCCATATGCGGAATGCCGCGCTTGTCGAGTGCCGCGCGAACCTGAGCGACCCGGTCCTTGTGTGCCTTGCGCTCGAACGGGCTGTTCTTCAGATGCTTGATGGATTCGGTCGCACCTGCTGCAAGAGCCGGCGGAAGCGCCGTGGTGAAGATGAAGCCGGAGGCGAAGGAGCGGACGAAATCAACAACAGTCTTGCTGCCGGTGATGTAGCCTCCCATGACGCCAAAAGCCTTGCCAAGCGTGCCTTCAATAACGGTCAACCTGTCCATCAGGCCTTCGCGTTCGGCGACACCGCCACCGCGCGGACCGTACATGCCGACTGCATGAACCTCGTCGAGATAGGTCAGGGCACCGAACTTGTCGGCGACGTCGCAGATTTCCCTGATCGGAGCGATATCGCCGTCCATGGAATAGACGCTTTCGAAAGCGACCATCTTCGGAGCGGCCGGATCGTCCGCTGCCATCAGTCGCTCGAGATCTTCATAGTCGTTGTGCTTGAAGACCCGCTTTTCGCATCGGGAATGGCGGATGCCTTCGATCATGGACGCGTGGTTCAGGCTGTCCGAGTAGACGATCATGCCCGGAACCTGGGACGCGAGCGTTCCAAGAGCAGCCCAGTTTGAAACGTAGCCGGATGTGAAGATCAGTGCAGCTTCCTTGGCGTGGAGGTCTGCAAGTTCACGCTCAAGAAGCACGTGATAGTGGTTGGTGCCTGAAATGTTGCGCGTACCACCGGCGCCTGCACCGCATTTGGTGATGACATCCTGCATCGCACCGACGACTTTGTCGTGCTGACCCATGCCGAGGTAATCGTTGGAACACCAGACAGTCACGTCCTGTACGGATCCGTCTTCGCGGTAACGGGATGCGCGCGGGAAGTCACCTGCGTGTCGTTCGAGATCGGCAAACACCCGGTAGTTGCCATTGTCATGAAGTTTGCTCAGGCGTTCTTCGAGATACGCATTCACATCCATGATACCGGTCCTCATATTCGCCGGCTTCTCGTGGCCGGCGCCTCTCCTGGTAACCCGCCTGAGATCGCGTCACAGCGGTTTCGTGCTTCAGGTCCCGTTTCCTCTGAAGTCAGACTAGCAGGTACCTTTAAACTATTCAAAACTGCATAATCAGACTAATTGCCTTGATCAAGGTCAATTCCTGTTGATGCGTCCAAACGTCATAGAGTCGTTGATCGAGAGCCGCAGGTTCGATCAGCAATTGCGGTCGAATGTCCAGCTTTCCTGAAATCAATGTTTTCAATCACTTGAAGAAGGCTATTGCTTTCGCAAACCAAACATGAATACTGATTCATGTTTCATGAATTTGGAGGGCAGACGTGAACAAGCCGATCGGAAAAACAGACGCGTCGCAAAAGACTCCGGTCAACCAGCCGAAAACCGCACGGGGCGAGGCGACCAGAAACGCGATTCTCGGTGCCGCCGAACGTGTCATTGGCGCCAAGGGCTACAGCGATGCCTCCATCGGTCACATTACCAGTGAGGCCGGGGTCGCCCAAGGTACTTTCTACATCTACTTCAAAACCAAGGAAGAGGTCTTTTCCGAACTGGTTCTGGAGATGGGCCGGCTTGTCCGCCACACAATTTCCGAGGCAACACAGGGCATCGAGAACAGGCTGGAAGCGGAAAAGGCCGGTTTGCGAGCATTTCTGGAATTCGTAAAGGCTCATCCCGACCTCTACCGGATCGTTCAGGAAGCCTTGTTCGTAGACCCCGATGCCTACCGCGAGTATTACGGTGCATTTGCCGACGGGTATCGAACGGGCCTGACGGAAGCCGAAGCCGCCGGTCAGATTTCAATCGGTGACCCGGATACACGCGCCTGGGCGCTCATGGGGATCGCAAGAGCACTTGGTGAACAGCTGGTGGTCTTTAACTCCGAAACACCAATTTCCGAACTGGTTGCCAGCGCCTACGACCTGATTGAAAACGGGATCAAGCCGTGAATGACAGGCCACGACTTGTCGAGACCGAAGAAAGAGCCGGCGCCCTTTGGGTCTGGCTGAACAGGCCAGAACGCCACAACGCGCTGGTCCCCGACTTGTTGTTCGATCTTCAGGACGCAATTGCTGAGGCAGCGTCGTGTGCACCTGTCCCCCTTGTGATTTCAGGGCGCGGGGCGAGCTTTTCGACCGGGGGCGATATTGCCGCATTCCTCCGGCATTCCGGTTCGAAGCAGGAGTTGCTTGACTATTCTGAATTCCTGGTAGGTGCGCTGCATTCGGTCATTCTTGACCTTCTGAGTTTCCCGGCGCCCGTCCTGGCGGCGGTGAACGGTCCTGTGACGGGCGGATCAACCGGATTGCTTCTGGCGGCCGATATGAACGCAATGTCCGAAACAGCGTTCCTGCAACCCTATTATTCGGAGGTCGGCTTCGGACCGGATGGTGGCTGGACCGCCCTCTTGCCGAACCTTGTCGGAGCGTCGAAGGCCCTGGAGATCCAGTATCTTAACAAGCGGGTTTTCGCCAATGAGGCATTGGCTCTGGGTCTGACGTCCTGCGTGTGCCCGTCGTCCCAACTCGATCAAGCGATCAAAGGTTGGGTTGGCGCAATCGGGCGTGGTTACCTGCAGACCCATCAGGCAACCCGACGACATATCTGGAACGTATCCCGTCTTGATGAAGTTCGTGATCGGCTGGATCAGGAAAAGGCGAGCTTTCTCGATCTGATCGCCAGGCCGGAGACAATCGCCGGGATGGAGAAATTTGCCGGGAAACGCGGGTGAAACGCCCGGAAAATCAATGAACACCGGTGTTGGGAGCACACATGGAGTTTTTGACCGACATGGCCGCAAAACGGGCAGAGCTGACGCCTGGTGCCATTGCCTTCGTGGATCATGAGAGTGGGCGTGCCTTCACATTCTGCGAAATCAACAGCCGGGCCAGCCGGCTCGGCAATCTGTTGCTGGCAAAGGGGTTGCAAAAGGGTGACCGTGTTGGTGTGCTCTGTCTCAATCATCCGGATTTTTTTGTGCTTTTGTTTGCCGCTCAAAAGACCGGGGTTCTGCTGGTTCCTCTCAACTGGCGCCAGCCAGTCGCGGAGATTGAGCCAGTCCTTTCCGCCGCCGGCATAAAGCTCCTGTTTGCCGATGAGCACTTCGCGGAGAATGCACGGGAGTTAAGCGACAAATGCGGTATCGCGTTGCTGCCGATTGGCGCCGCAAGCAATGGTGAAAGCGCACTCGACGTCTTGCTGACCGGCTCAAGTGCCGCGGCGATCGGTTGCGGCAAGATTCGATCGGACGCGCCGTGGTACCTGCTCTTCACTTCGGGGACGACGGGTGTGCCCAAGGCTGTCGTCCAGACCGCCGGCATGGCCTATGCCAACATGATCAACTACTGCCAGGCAACGGGCTTGAGCATTGGCGAAAAGGGCATCAATTTCCTGCCGCTGTTCCACACGGCAGGCATCAACCTGCCGACATTGCCGATCTTTCTGAACGGAGGGTGTTCAATCATCCTGCGCAAGTTCGAGCCGGACATCGTACTTGATCTGATCAATGCCGGCAGCGTTTCAAGTTTCTTCGGTGTTCCAGCCATCTATCAGGCCATGGCGCTGTCTTCCAAAATCGACCGAACAGATTTTTCAAAGGTTCGGTCGCTGGGATGTGGTGGCGCGCCGGTTCCCAAACACCTGCTCGCCGATTTTCAGAAACGCGGTGTCACCATATGCAATGGCATGGGCATGACTGAAACCGGGCCAACGGTGTTCCTGATGGATCCCGAACATGCTGCGAAAAAGGTAGGGTCCGTCGGAAAGCCACAGATCCTGACCGATGTGCGGCTGGCCGGTTCTGACGGCGAGATCGTCGAAGGACCCGGCGAAGGGGAAGTCCAGTTTCGTGGACCGAACATCACGCCCGGCTACCTGGACAACGAGGCGGCGACAACTGCAACATTTACGGGTGACGGCTGGCTCAAATCCGGAGACGTCGCCCGGCGTGACGAGGATGGGTACTACTACATCGTCGACCGTATCAAGGACATGTTTATCTCGGGTGGAGAGAACGTTTATCCAGCCGAGGTGGAAAAGGTTCTGGTCGGTCATCCCGCCATTCTCGAGGCAGTCGTTGTCGGCGTTCCGGACGAAAAATGGGGGGAGGTCGGGACTGCCTTCCTGATCCTGCGTCCGGGGGAACGCATTGAGATCGGAAATCTGCCCGGATGGTGCCGGAACCGCCTGGCACCCTACAAGATCCCGAAAAGTTTTGCCGTTGTCGAGGATCTGCCACGCACGGCCGCGGGCAAAGTCCAAAAGACCATGCTCAAAGATCGCATTTCAGCACAAACCCTGCCGGAGGATGCCTGCCCATGAGCCTTGCCGATGTTCTGACGCGCAACGAGTTCACATGGACGCCGCGACAGGCCGATTTCGATGCCTTTGCCAGGATTTCAGGTGACGACAACCCAATCCATGTCGACCCCGCGTTTTCGGCCCGTACCAGGTTCGGGCGAACCGTTTCGCACGGGATGCTTCTCTATGCGCGGGTGTTCGGGCACCTTGAGGCGCTTTATCCCGGACGGAAGCATGATCTGCAGACCCTCATGTTTCCAAATCCATCTTATGCCGACGAAGAACTGGTGCTTTCGTTTGCCGAGAGCCCGGATCAACCTGGCCGGATCATGATCGAGATCAGGCGCAGTGGTGACGGCGCCGTCACGCTTTCGGGCACCTGTGACCTTGGAGAGATGTCATGACCCTGGAAATCGGACAGACAGTGGAACTCGTGCGGACCTATACCGGCCAGGACATGCTGGAATTCGCAAATCTTTCAGGGGCGACAGCGCAGGCTCCGAAAACCGTGCCCGGCCCACTGATCGGCGGATTGTTTTCATATCTTCTTGGTGTCAGGTTGCCGGGACGCGGGACGAACTATCTGAAGCAAAGTCTTGAATTTCTGGCACCTGCGCCCGTCGGCAGAGAACTCACCGCTACCGTGACAGTCACGCGTCTGCGACCTGAAAAACACCTGGTCGACCTGGAAACCGTTTGCCGGACGTCGGACGGCACGCGGATCTGCCAGGGCAGGGCGCTGGTCTATGTCGAGGATGTCGGCAGGGCATAAGCGAATGAGCCCATTCCTTGAGGATGGGTAAATTCATTCAACTAATCGGTTGACTAATTTTGTCGTTTGGAGTAATTCAACTAAATGGTTGAACGAAAGCCTGATGATCAGATGCTCACCGCGATCCTGAAAGCGGTGAGTGATCCGCGCCGGCGCGAATTGCTGACCCTTCTGGTGCAGCACGGACCGACACGGGTCACGGATCTCGCCAGGCATTTCGACGTCAGCCTGAATGCCGTGTCGAAGCATATCAAGGTTCTGGAAGCTGCCGGCCTGGTGCGCCGGCGAACCGAATGGCGTGAGCATCTGATCGAACCGGACATGGGGCCGGTTCGTGAAATCGATCGCTGGTTCCAGGACCTGCGATCCATCTGGACACAACGCCTCGACGCGCTCGACAAGATACTTGAAACGGAGCCGGATGATGAATGATCTAAGTGTTGTGGTCTCGCGCAAGTTTGCGGCCCCGGCCGAACGCGTGTTCGAAGCCTGGCTGAACCCGGAAGCGCTCTCCAAATTCATGACGCCCGGACCGGGCATGACAGTGCCGAAGGCGACGGCCGACCCGACTGTGGGCGGCCGGTTCGAAATCGTCATGCAGGCGGGCGACCAGCAAATTCCGCACGCCGGAACCTACAAGGAAATCACTCGTCACAGCCGGCTTGCCTTCACCTGGGAGAGCCCGTTTTCCGAACCGGACAGTGTTGTAACACTTGATTTCGTCGAAGTGGACGGCGGGACCGAACTTACGCTGACGCATGTGAAGTTTCCGTCGGAAGAAAGCCGGAGCAATCACGAGGGCGGCTGGATGCGGATCGTGGAATGCCTTGGTCCGGTCGTGGAGGGATAGTTGGCAACGTAAGGTGTAGAGTGAAAGAAGCGAAGACGCGGCAATGGTTATTCCGGACGCTGAACGGCGGAGATCCGGGACCCGGTACGCTGCAGTCGTTGCGAGGCGCCTTTGAGACTGTTTCCACGGGGTTGCTGCTTGCGCAGGGGTGACAATCAAGGGTGACCCTCCCTTGTCAAATGCTTTTCAAGGGCTCCGGATCAGGTCCGGAGCAGCGCAGGAACAGATTTCAGTCTCCTTCAACCAGCCGGGTCTTGGCCGGCCAGAACGCGCAATGCGCCTTCAGGCGGTGAGTCATGGGGATGGGATTCCGATAGACCCAACCGACCTCTTCCCCATCAAGAGCAATGTAGCTGGCATCGCCCTTGATCGGGCAATATGTCGACTTTTCGATCGGCTCAAGCGAACCAACAAGGTCGTCTTCCGGAATATAGACGACAGGGTCATAAACCGACTTGCCGACCTCAATCACCCGGAGCGCGTTGCTACTATCTGCAAGCAACGTGTCACCGGCATAGACACGGATGCGCCGCGGCACGTCCTTGATCACCATCATATGTGCCGGGTTGTCCGGATTTCTAATTGCTTCGCTGAAGGCAGGGATCGTCGTATCCATCATGCTACCGTCCTTTGTTGCATTGGTAAGTGATGTTGCCGACCGGAAAACTCAATTGATATTCCCGAAATTGCACCGTGCGCAAATGCGCGGAATCAGTGTTTTGCTTGGCCTGAAGACGGATTTGCCTTGATCGGCCCTTGAATTTTTTTGCAAAACAGCGCTCAAGAAACCCAAACTGTCCAAAAGTTGAAGAGGTGAAGTCCTGATGAGCGAACAGCCTGCTGCCGTCCTGCGTCAATTGTTTCAGCGGGCTGTGGAAGTGGCCGATCCAATGAAAAGTCTCGCAGCCTTCCTGCCTGAAAAGCCGGACGGTCGTGTGGTTGTTGTCGGTGCCGGCAAGGCATCTGCCCGGATGGCCGAAGCGGTTGAGGACGTCTGGGGTCCCTGCGAAGGGCTTGTGATTACGCGCTATGGCTATGGGCGACCCTGCCAGGGGGTCGAGATTGTCGAAGCGGCCCATCCGGTACCGGATGAGGCCGGTCTTGTGGCAACCCGCAGAATGCTTGATCTCGTTGGCAGCCTTGAAGACAACGACTTTGTTCTGGCGCTGATTTCCGGGGGGGCGTCTGCGCTCCTCATCGCTCCTGCAGGTGAAATATCATTGTCTGAGAAGCAGGACGTGAACCAGAAACTCCTGAACTCGGGAGCTCCCATCGGCCAGATGAACACAGTCCGCAAGCATCTGAGTGCGGTCAAGGGCGGTCAGCTAGCCGCCGCCGCCAGTCCGGCACGGATGCAGGCGTTGCTCCTGTCGGATGTGCCGGGCGACGACCCGGCGGAAATCGGGTCGGGACCGACGGTTGGCGACGCCAGCCGATCTGAAGATGCCAAGGCGATCCTGGAACGTTGGAAAATTGATGTTCCCGCGTCCGTGCGTGATGTGTTGAATGGGAACACAGGTGTTCTGTCACCGCAAAGCGAAGCACTTTCCGAGGTCACCAACACGATATTTGCCGCACCATCGCAGTCGCTGGAAGCGGCAAGGGAGATGGCACAAGATGCCGGGTGCGATGTGGAAATTCTCGGCGACGCGCTGGAAGGCGAAGCACGCGATGTGGCCCGAACCCATGCCGACCTCGCCCTTGAGCGCAAGCGTCGACGCAGCGGTTCAGATCGTCCGCTGCTGCTGCTATCGGGCGGGGAGCTGACCGTGACTAGGAACGGAAATGGGGTCGGTGGTCCGAACGCGGAATATGCCCTCGCCCTGGCGCTCGCGCTTCAGGGCACCAAGGACATTCATGCAATCGCCTGCGACACGGATGGTGTCGACGGTGCGGCCGAGGTTGCAGGAGCTGTCATCGGCCCGGACACATTGGCAAAGGCCGAGGCCACCGGGGTGTCTGCGGCGGATGCTCTTGCAGACAATGACGCCCATACATTTTTTGAAAAGATAAATGATCAGGTCGTCACCGGACCGACATTGACAAATGTAAACGATTTCCGTGCCATATGGGTCGGGTAGCAACCTGGTCCACCGGCAGCGGCAGTCCGCCACGGGATGATTTCATCAGCAGGGGTTGGAATGTCCGAAGTCACCATCACCCGCGCAGTGCGCATGCCGGACCTGTTCCGCATCGAGCGGTTTCTGTCCAATCCAAAGCTGGGACCGCAGCTTCTGTTTTTCAGCGGGGGGTCGGCGCTCAACGGCGTGGCGCAAGGCTTGAAGCGCTACACGCACAACTCGGTCCACCTGGTTACGCCATTTGATTCCGGCGGCAGTTCCCAGGGTCTGCGCCTTGCCTTCGACATGCCGGCTATCGGTGATCTCAGAAGCCGCTTGATGGCCCTTGCAGACGAAACGGTTCTTGGTCATCCGGAAGTCTTCCGCCTGTTTACCCACAGGTTCGCTAAGTCCGCCAGACCTGACGACCTGAAAGCTGAACTCGACCGCATGATTGCCGGAACGCATCAGCTTGTCGAAGCAATCGAGCAGCCGATGCGCATGCTGATCCAGAACCAGCTGGGTGTCTTCCGAACCGCGTGTCCTGCGACATTCGATTTGCGCGGAGCCAGCATCGGCAATCTTATCCTGGCAGGTGGTTACCTCGGGCAGAACCAGCAACTCGAGCCGATCATATTCCTGGTTTCCAAACTGGTGGGTGTGCAGGGAACGGTACGCGCGATAACCGACGACAACCTGCATCTTGGTGCGGAACTGGCGTCGGGCGAGGTCATCATTGGCCAGCATCTTCTGACCGGCAAGGAACATCCGGCGCTGACATCGCCAATCAAGGAGTTCTTCCTGAATAGCGGGCTTAAGAGCAAGGATCCGGCAACCGCACTCTTTCCTGATCGCAACCGGTCACTTGTTCAGACGGCGGATCTGATCTGTTTTGCACCCGGAAGTTTTTACACAAGCCTTGTCGCCAATCTCCTGCCGAAGGGTGTCGGCAAGGCAGTTGCCTCACGCACTGTGCCGAAAGTCTATGTTCCAAGTCTCGGCGAGGACCCGGAAGCAAGGAACCTCAACCTCGCCGACAGGGTGCATACGCTTTTGACCTATCTTCGCCTGGACGCGGGTGCCGATTGTCCCACGCACAGGCTGCTCAATTTCGTGATTGTCGATAGCAGTGTTCCGGACGCTGAAACCGCAGAAATCAGCGCATGCGGGATTACAGTGCTTAAGCTCGATCTGATCACAATAAAGACCGCGCCGTATTATGATGCGGTTCCTTTATGTGAGGCGCTGGTGTCGTTGGCGTGAAATGGAGCGGCTGCCGGTATGAGACTTCGCGGCAGGGCGCTCGTAGTTGCCCGTTTTTAACTCGCGCTTTCGACCAATGGCAAAATGCGATGTGCATCGGCTGATTTCACAGTTATGACACAGCCAAGGGTGTGTTTTCTAAATGTAGCCAATCCATGTTTTTCGCTGAACTTTCTTTCTAAGTGTTAGTATATGTTTGATTTTTTGATGTTGAACCTCAATAAAAGCAATGCTACCCAGGGTTTAAGAAATTTGGGGGTGTGCGATGAAGTTTTTGATGCGAATGGTTGTCGTTCTGGCAAGTTTTTTTCCGATTGCGCAGGGTGCAAACGCGATAACTATGACCGCGGATGTCAACAACCTGCTAACAGTTAAGTTTTCTGTTCCGGTGTTGACTTCTGCATACAATGGAATCGGTTTCAGTCTGGGAGCCACAATATCCAGGCCCGGTTTCGACGGTTTGTCATCTTTGTATGTTGGAAAGGACTTGATCGGGGTTCACAATGCCCCAAACGGTATCTATTCAAGATTTGTTGGATCTGACAATATTTATGCGCACCAGCCTCGCTTTGCGGCGGTTATCGATTTCGCACGCATTGCGAAAGGTACGACTTCTGGCGTCTATACCTATCAGATAACTTCTGCCTCTACGCTCGGTGCGTTTTTGAATTTTAAAGCCTCCGAGTTCGAGGTGACGGCGGCTGTGCAAAGCAATTATTATTATCCGGGCTACAGTCCCAGATACATGAAGCTTGTCGTTGACGAGATTACGGTATCCACGGTACCGGTATCGACCGTCCCATTGCCCGCATCGCTTCCGCTTCTCGCCGGTGGCGTTATGCTGATGGGCATAGTCAGGCGGCGAACGCGACAGAACTGAAGCCTCGAGTTCTGACATTGTCAAACGGCCCCTCTCGGGGCCGTTCTTCGTTTTGGAAGCCGCAGTAACTTGCGAAAATTCGTTGGCACCCAGTCATGCCCGACTTATGATCCTTCGATGCGGGGCACCAGCGCAAGACAGAAGGCATGCGGATATGGCTCATGGCAGCAAAATCGACGGCATCGGCGGGGTTTTCTTCAAGAGCACGGACCCTGACAAGCAAGCTGCGTTTTACAAGAAACACTTCGACATCAGTCTGGGTAGCTGGCTGCACCAGAATGCAGGTCCTTCTGTTGTCGCGGCGTTCAAATCCGAGACGTCCTATTTCGGACCGGCCGAAAACCGGTTCATGATCAATCTGCGGGTCACGGATATCGACGCGTTGATGGCAAGCCTGAAGGCAGACGGGGTCACCGAACTCGGCTATGACGATGAGGAATACGGCAGGTTTTTTCGTTTTCTCGATCCGGAAGGCAATGCGATCGAACTCTGGCAGCCACCGGAAGGAGACTTGCCGGAGGAGTAGCGGCCAGGACCTGAGAGGTGCGATGCAAGGTGGCTTCAGGTACTCGTCAATGCAGCTGAGGTCGGTACAGTTCCACTATTTTTTGTCGAGTGTTTTTTCAGGATATCCCGTGCCGGAAAAGGAATGCTGAATCACGCCCGGAGCGGGCTCACTCGAGGACATTGACCTGGGAAATGGAAGGCGACGATCAAGCAGTAAATTGCCAACCAGAAACCGGAGCAGTTCCACCAGGTGCACCATGTCGGACACAGCGTCGTCGGTTGCAAATAAGGCTCTCTTGACTGACGCGTCACCGGACTCATCTTCCTGTAATTCAACGCGAAAAATGCCTTGGCCTGTCCAGCCCCTATGGAAATGCAATTCGTGATCTTCGAAATAAATGAACCACTTTTCTTCCATTGCCTCAGGGATCAGGCCACGTTTCAACCTTGTGTACTCTTCAGCGGAAAAGTTGTCAGAGTACGGTATCTCGATCGCCCGCCCGAATGGTTTTATGTCCCAGCTCTTGGACGTGGCGGGATAGCTTCTTCTAGGGTCGGGCGGCATGTCCTTTAACCGTTTGCTGTGTTCCTTGATGAACGCCTGGACCTCATTTTCCCACTCGGCGTCCGTCTGATTCCGTCTTCGCAAAAGTGAACTGGATTTCTTTTCGCTCTTTCGCAGTCCGGTTCTTTCAGCAGTTTGCTCAAGCAGCCGGGTTACGATTCTTTGTACAAAACTGGTCAGAAGTTTAATCTCTCGCCAATTCGCCTGATGCCAGATTCAAACAAAACTTTGGGTTGTTTAATGAGGGTGGGCAAGCCGGCAATTCGATGCGGTAGAAATCTTGGAAAGGCTTTCCGTGGCGATATTTTTGCCGACACCCAAGACCTTGAAACGGTCGATGATCCGACTGCCGAAGATGAGCGAATACGGAGCGGTTGTCGTGGCGACACGATCGGGTTGGCGGTTGTTCAGGAAAGGGTTAGGCTGGCCGATGAAAAACTTTTCCGGCGCGCTCCGGAAGACTGAAAAAGCTTGAAGTGAATGCCATGAAACGCACGCCTCTCCTCAATCGTCACCTCAGCAAGCTCGTGGCCTCGCTCGGGCACATGGACGAGATCGTGATCGCGGATGCAGGGCTTCCTGTGCCGCCCAATGTCAGAGTGATCGACCTGGCAGTCTCGCCCGGAATCCCAAGCTTTTTCGATGTGTTCGATGCGCTGTCCAGGGAACTGATCGTCGAAAAGGCGATTTTTGCCGAAGAAGCGGGGCCGGAGCTGGTTACAAGGATCGAGGTGAAGTTGGCGCACTGGGAGGCGGAAACCGGCAAGCCGATTGAGCAGGTCCGTGTATTGCATGATGACTTCAAGGCACGCAGCCAGCAGGCTCGGGCTGTCGTGCGCACGGGCGAAGTCACACCCTATGCCAACATCATACTGGTTTCTTCCGTTCCCTTTTGAGCCTCGTATGGACCGGAAGACGGCAAGGTCGGTTTCTTTTCTCATTGCCGCTTGGGATGACTGTGTGAAGATTGAGAGCAGGAAACAGGTCCCAGCCTGGTGCAGCCACGCAAACAGTGTGCCGCAATGAGGAATGGTCAGCCTGAATACGACTGACCGAACCGGTGTCGTCGCTGGTTGGCTTCAGATTGCCTCAAGGAACCATCCATAACCCCTGTTTTCCGAAACAAGTTTCAACAAGGTTTTGCTTTGTCGCCAGCACGTTGCCGCAATGCGAAAAATCTTTTCTTTCGTCACAAAACCGATTTTGTTGACTTACAAAACCGGTTTTGTGACACTTATTTTCAATAAATGCCGTTTCGGATCTCATTCCGCATGCGGTCGAAATCGGGCACCAAATGCCCATAGGGAGGAAATATGTCGCGTCTTCGCGGTTCCGTCACGATTGACGATGTGGCTCGCCATGTCGGCGTTGCCAAGGGAACCGTTTCGCGCGTCCTCAACAACTACACGGACATTTCGGAAAATACCCGCAAGCGAATCCTGAAGGCCGTGCAAGAGCTGGGTTACCAGCCGTCAGCGACGGCAAGAAACCTCAAGCGTGGGCGGCAGGATACGCTTGGCATCGTGATCCCTGTCGGGCATGGCAATGGCGCGGATCCGTTCCTGGCCGAATTCATTGATGGAATCGCGCGAGCTCTTGATGAACTTGGCCTGGATCTGCTGGTGACAACGGCACATTCGCGCGAACACCTGATCACGACGTTGAAACGGCTTATCGCGCGGCGGAAAGTGGACGGATTTATCGTCACAAGAACGGAAGTCGACGACCCGCGTATTGCCTACCTCATGGAACAGAAATTCCCGTTTGTCGCGCATGGACGAACCGGCGATCCGTCCAGCTACGCATGGTTCGATATCGACAACGAGACAACCTTCGCTGATGGCGTCCGGCATCTCTACAGTCTTGGCCATGAGCGAATAGGGTTTTTGGGTGGATCGCTTGACCTGAATTTTGCCCGCCAACGCCGCGACGGCTACAGGCAAGGACTGGAAGCTCTCGGACTGGCACACGACCAGGATCTCGAAACACTCCAGGCGATCAGCGAAAAAGGCGGCTTCAAGGGTGCGGAGACGCTACTTTCACTGGATGCACCGCCAACGGCACTCCTGTGCGCGACCGATGCGCTTGCCATAGGTGCCGTGCAGTTCTGCCGAAAACTCGGCCTTCAGGCAGGATCTGACGTAACCGTCATCGGATATGACGGATTGCCCGTGGGGGAGTATCTCGACCCGCCGCTGACCACGTTTTCACAGAGCGCACAGGAAGCAGGCGGCCGGGTTGCCCGCATGCTTATCGACGTGCTCGACGGCAAATCACCTCAAAGTCTGCAGGCTCTTGCCAAGGCGAAACTAATCCGGCGCGCCTCTGACGGCGCACCGTCCATGACCTCGGAAGCGCTGGCACTTGCGCTCCGGAACCGGCTGAACCAACAGCCACTTTCTGGCAGTAAGGGAGAATGAAATGTTTGGGAGGAGTAAATTCCTGGCCTCGACCATCGCCGGCGTGCTTGCGCTCGGGTTGACTGCGGCCGAAGCAGACACACTGCGCTTCTGGACGACGGAGGAACAACCCGAGCGTCTGGCCAAGCAGGAAGAACTGGCGGCAGCCTTCAAGGACAAGACAGGCATTGAAGTCGACGTCATTCCGGTGTCTGAATCCGATCTTGGCACCCGTGCCACGGCTGCGTTTGCGGCTGGCGACCTGCCGGATGTGATCTATCACACCCTGCAATATGCTTTGCCCTGGGCGGAAGCCGGTATCCTGGATACGGAAGCGGCAACCGAAGTGGTTGAAGCGCTCGGGACCGACACTTTCGCTCCCGGTGCCGTAGCAATGGCGGCAGTGGAAGGCGGGATCGCCTCGGTTCCGGTCGACGGCTGGACCCAGATGGTGGTCTATCGGAAAGACCTTTTTGAAGAGAATGGCCTGGCCGCTCCGGACAGCTACGAGAACATTCTGGCCGCTGTGGAGAAACTGCACAATCCACCGGAAATGTTCGCCTTCGTTGCCGCGACCAAGATCGACGAGAACTTCATGAGCCAGGTGCTCGAGCATGTTCTTCTCGCCAACGGCGTGACGCCTGTTGACGGGAACGGCTTCAAGGCGCTGGATGAAAAGAAAACCATCGAAGCGCTGGATTTCTACAAGGCAATTGCCAAGGCTTCTCCTCCGGGCGATCTTTTCTGGAAGCAGTCGCGGGAACTTTACTTTGCCGGCAAAGCCGCAATGATCATCTGGTCCCCTTTCATTCTGGATGAACTCGCCGGTCTGCGTGACAGCGCGCCACCGACCATCACCGACGATCCGACTTCGAAGGAACTGGCGTCGAAGACCGGTGTCGTAACCACGCTGAGCGGACCGTCCAATCCCGATGGCGCAGCCTGGGGCGACGTCCGCTATTTCGGCATCACCAATGACGCGGATACGGAAGCGGCGATGCAGTTTATCGAATTCTCGATGGATGACGGCTACATGTCGACGTTGTCGATCGCGCCTGAAGGCAAGTTCCCGATCCGTCGCGGCAATGCGGACAATGCAACGGCATTTATCGACGGCTGGTCAAAGCTCCCGGTCGGCGTCGATCGCAAGGCACCGTTGACCGAACTCTATGATCCGGAGACCATCAAGACGATTGTTGCCGGTCTGGACACGGCCAGCCGATGGGGTGTCACAGAAGGCCAGCTTTCGCTCGCCTCCAAGATCATCAACAGCCAGGTGATCAACCGGCTCGTGCGCGAGTACATCGATGATGAGCGGGATGCGGCTGCAACCGTTGCCAAGCTCAACGAAGAGCTGGCCAAGATCCAGTAACGCCTGGAAACGTGCTGATCCGCCCGCGAGCGGGCGGATCGCTCCCATCTTCAAATCTTTCGGATCGGGCATGGAGTTTGCCCGCGCCCGATCCCGACACGAACTTCTTCCCGCAATCGTCTTTGCGGGAGGCCGGGGACGATTTGTTCCGGCGCTGCTCGAATTCGAGTGACATCTTATTCCAGAAAAGGGCTCTAGAGCCATGAGCGCACAGAACCAACAACAGGACTCGTCCGGACCGCCAAAAGGCATCGGTCCCATGCAGCGCCGTGAGATGTGGCTGGCCTATCTGATGCTCGCGCCGACATTTGCGATTATTCTGATAATTGTTGCCGGTCCGCTGCTGGCCAATTTCTGGATCAGCGTGAAGCCGGTGCAACTTGCCGATCTGCGTCCTCCCACAGTGCTGGTCAACGAGCGCGTGCGCGGCAAACCCGCGGCGGCCGGGGACAGCGCGGAAATCCAGTATCGCCTGCGCAATTCGTCCCAGGACGCGGAAGTTCGCAACGTCGTTCTGACCGATGAGGTGCCGGAAGGGTTCAACGTGACGGCACTTCCCGAGGATTGTGCGATGAGCGGACGGGATCTGACCTGCACAATCGGTACGGTTGACCCGGGGTGGCGCGAACGGCTGAAACTGGAAGGCACGGTAACGGATGCTTTCCTTGCCGCCAACAGACCCGAACGGGCAAGCAAGCCCGTCATAGAAGGGGATGCGGACAACATCCTCACCAATTTCGATTTCTCCCTGGAAAACTTCCGGAGGATTTTCAGCGCGGATGAATTCTGGTCGGTTCTGCGGGTGACGTTCTACTACACGATCTTCGGAACCGGGGGTGCTTTGGTGCTGGGCCTGTTCGCTGCGCAGCTGCTCCATACGACGTTTGTCGGCAGGGGGTTCGTGCGGGGATTGTTCCTGTTTCCCTATGTCTCGCCGGTGATTGCGGTGGCCTTCACTTGGGTCGTCCTGTTCGATCCGTTTTCCGGAACCGTGAATGCGCTTCTGACCAAGATGGGCGTCGTCGCGGACCCCATCAATTTCTTCGGCCAACGCGCAATCGAATATTCGCTGTTCGGAATCCCGATGGAGTTTCCGCTGGCGCTGACGACCGTGATCGCGTTCGAGGCCTGGCGTTATTTCCCGCTGTCCTTCCTGTTCATTCTGGCGCGTATGCAGTCGATCAACACCGATATGTACGAGGCCGCAGAGATGGACGGGGCAACACCGCTGCAGCAGTTCTGGTACCTGTCCCTGCCGCAGCTGATGGGCATCCTGTCCGTGCTGTTTCTGCTCAGGTTCATCTGGACCTTCAACAAGTTCGACGACATCTTCCTGCTTACCGGCGGCAACGCCGGAACACGGACACTCACTGTCGATGTTTATGAACAGGGTTTTGCGCTCTCCAATCTTGGGGCGGGCGCGGCGGTGGCCGTTGTGGTCTTTGTCGTCCTGGTCACCTTTGCAACCCTGTTCATCCGCTTTTCACCGAAGGAGGAAGGGCTATGAGACCGGGCAGTATCCTGATTGCAGCCGTCACGGGCCTTGTCTGGGGTGTTACTGCAATCGTCGTCATCGCTGTGACGTTGACGCTGATCACGGGCGAGGTTGCACTGCCACAGGCAACTGCAGCCGGGGTTGCCGGTCTGGCGAGCGCTCTTGTCTTCGTATGGCGGCAGTCTTCGGAGAAAAGCAGCGGCATGCCCGCCTGGGTATGGTCTGCCATCACGCTGTTCCTGATCCTCATGATCGGGTCCTTTGCCGCGCCGTTCAATCTGCCAATTGGTATCGTGCCGGTCTGGCAGGGTCTGGCACTGATCTTGTTCGTCCTAGGTGCCACCTGGGCAACCAGTGTTTGCCTGTCAGGTGCCAGGCTCGGACCGATGAGCCGCTACGAACGCGAAGTGGTCTATATCCGTGTTGCCAAGGGAATCGGCTTTGTTGTCTTCACCATCATCGTGGCCTTGCCGTTCTACGTCATGGTGATGACGTCCCTGAAAAGCCAGCAGACGCTCCTGGCCAATCCGCTGGACCTTTCGATTGATTTTTCGCAGGGACTGGACGGCCTGCTGCGGTCCTATGTCGAATTGTTCACACAATTCAATTTCGGCCGTTACCTGCTGGTGTCCGCCTATGTTTCGGTCGCGACCGTGGTTCTGACGCTGCTCTTTTCTGTGCCCGGGGCCTATGCGGTTTCACGCTTGCGCTTTCCCGGGCAGGCGTTTCTGGCGCGCTCGGTACTCCTGATCTACATGGTCCCGGCAATCGTGCTTGTAATCCCGCTCTATGCGGTCTTCTCGCAGCTCGGTCTGCGCAACACGCTGACCGGCCTGTTGGTCGTCTATCCGGCGACAACCATACCCGTCGCGCTCTACATGCTGCAGGGCTATTTCCGCGGGCTGCCGTCCGAACTGGAAGAGGCGGGACTGATGGACGGCCTGTCGCGGGTCGGTGTGATCCTCAAGATTACGTTGCCGCTGTCGTTGCCGGCGCTCGCCTCCGTGTCGCTATACGTCTTCATGATTGCCTGGAACGAGTTCCTGTTCGCTTTCATGTTCCTGGACAATCCGGACATCTTCACCTTGTCACGGGGCGTCGTATCCCTGAATTCCTCCGAGGTGCCTCGTCAACACCTGATGGCGGGTGCGGTTATCGCGACCGTGCCTGTCCTCGTCATTTTCCTCTGGTTCGAACGCTTCCTTGTGCAGGGCCTGACGGCCGGCAGTGTGAAGGGTTAAGGCAAACAATGAAACGGCCGGAAAGGCCAAGGAGATTTCTGTGTCAATCGCAGAGTTAGATCAAACAGCCAGATCCATTCTGATCGAGAACGACCAGGGCGGATACACGGTGCCGACAAAGGGGCTTTATCCCTACCAGTGGAACTGGGATTCGGTCTTTGTTGCGCTGGGCTTTGCAACCTTCGATCAGGACCGGGCCTGGCGGGAGATCGAGATGCTGTTCGAAGGACAGTGGCACGACGGCATGGTGCCCCACATCCTGTTCAGAAAAGACGACCCGAGCTATTTTCCGGGCCCTTCGGTCTGGGGAACGAGTGGTGGACAGATCCCGAGCTCCGGTCATTCGCAGCCGCCTGTCGCGGCAACTGTCATACGGGACCTCGTCGAAGCCGACACATCCGGCAAATCGGAAGACCGTGCCGCAGCCCTCTTCCCGAACCTCATGGCGTGGCACCGATGGTTCCTTGCCTACAGGGATCCGGAAGGCGAAGGCCTGCTTGCCGTCATCCATCCCTGGGAGTCGGGGAGGGACAACCTGCCGGACTGGGACGACGCGCTTCGGGCAGTAGAAGTCAAGGACATCGGACCCTACGAACGCAAGGATACATCTCATGTCGATCCGGCCATGAGGCCCCACAAGGAAGACTATGACCGTTATCTGAGCATCATGGCTGCTTGCCGTAAGGTCGGCTGGGACCCGGCGGAAGTCGCCAGAACCTGTCCGTTCTTCGTGGCCGATCCCGGTGTGACCTTTATTTTCCTTCGTGCCTGCCGCGACCTGCTCGTGCTGGCCGAACGGCTCGGCAAGGATACTGATGCAGACGAGATCCGTGGCTGGATCACGCGCTTGGAAAGAGGTGCCAAAATTCTCTGGCAGGACAACTTGCAAGCACATGTCGCGCTGGATCGGCGATCCGGAAAACACACGAATGGCATTTCCAGCGCGTCTTTCCTGGCACTTTATGCAGGTCTTGCCGATCAGCAAACGCTTACGGCGCTGTGCGGTCATTTCGACAGGATCTCGGACAAGGTACGCTACCTCATGCCCTCCTATGATCCAGATCACGAGAGCTACGAGCCGCTCAGGTACTGGCGGGGCCCCGTATGGGCGATGATCAACTACATGATTGCCCGCGGATTTGCCGAGATTGGCGATGGCGTGCGTGCGGACAAACTCCGCCGCGATACGGCGAGTCTTATCGAAACCAATGGCTTCGCTGAGTATTTCAGCCCTGAAACGGGAGCAGGCGCCGGAGGCGGCACTTTCTCCTGGACGGCAGCCATATGGTTGACCTGGGCATCGCCGACACGTGTGAAACAAGCAGCTTAGGAAGCCGGAGGACTCAAGAGATGGGCGCGATACAGCTCAACAAGGTCGAGAAATGGTTCGGCGAACTACAGGTCATCAAGGGCATTGACCTTGAAATCAAGGAGGGCGAATTCGTCATCTTCGTCGGACCGTCCGGCTGCGGAAAATCGACATTGCTTCGTCTGATTTCCGGCCTGGAGGAAACGAGCCGTGGCACGATCGAGATCGACAGCAAAGATGTCACGGCGCTGCCACCGTCAGGGCGTGGACTGTCGATGGTCTTTCAGTCCTATGCACTTTACCCGCACATGTCCGTTCGCGAGAATGTTGGCTTCGGCCTGAAAACGGCCGGAATTCCGAAAGCCGAGATCGACAGCAAGGTCAACGCGGCAGCGGAAGTTCTCAAGCTCGATGATTATCTTGACCGGCGTCCAAAAGCGCTTTCGGGCGGACAGCGGCAGCGCGTGGCCATCGGACGCGCGATCGTGCGCGAACCGAGTGCGTTTCTGTTCGATGAACCCCTGTCGAACCTTGACGCGGCGTTGCGCGTGGAAATGCGCTTCGAAATTGCGCGTCTGCACAAGAGTCTCGGCACGACGATGATCTACGTCACCCATGACCAGGTCGAGGCGATGACGCTGGCCGACAAGATCGTGGTGCTGCAGGCCGGACGGATCGAGCAGGTCGGTTCGCCGCGCGAGCTTTATGAACGGCCAGACAACCTGTTCGTCGCGCAATTTATCGGGTCACCGAAAATGAACGTGCTGCCTTGTTCGGTCGAAGGAGATCAGTTTTCATTGCAGGGTCACGGTGGAGGCCACTACCCGCATGCGGGACTTCCGCAGCGGCCTGTCCGGCTGGGCGTTCGCCCGGAGCACATGTCGATTGTCGGAGACGGCGAAGGGCATTGCAGCGGAACGGTGGAAGTTGCCGAATATCTCGGCGCGGACACCTTTCTCTATGTCGCACTTGATGGTCTGGAGACCATTCTCGTGCGCATCAGCGGTGCTGACACGATCGAGGAAGGCGCGCGGATCGGGCTCGTGTTCGATGAAACGCGCATGCATTTCTTCGATGCCGAAGATCGCGCCATTCGGTAAGTGTCGATTTCAGGTCAGGTACAGGCGCCCGGATGCCAGCAACAATCCTTGTCAGCGCGGGATCACATCTACCTTGTGGTCGGTGGTCTGGGTGCCTGAGGTTCTCAGGACACCCTTCACCGGAGCCGTATCGCCGTAGTCCCGGCCTCGGGCAACAACGATATGGTCCTGTCCGACCCGAAGGGCATTGGTCGGGTCGTACTCGATCCAGCCAACATCCATGCCGCACCAGGCGCGTATCCAGGCATGCATCGCGTCGGCGCCTTCCAGGCGCGGTTTGCCTTCAGGTGGAATAGTCCTGAGGAAGCCGCTCACATAGCCCGCCGGAATACCGATACTTCTGAGGCAGGCGATCATGATGTGGGAAAAGTCCTGGCAAACGCCGTGACGGCGTTCGAAGGCTTCAAGCGCAGGTGTGTCGACGGTGGTTGCATCCGCGTCAAAGTCCATATCAGCATGCAAGGCCCTGCCGATTGTCTCGACGGCGGAAATAGCGCTCATGTCCGGGGTCGCATGTTGCCGGGCATAAACGGCAAACGCCGGTGCAAGCGGCAGGCGCGGCGAGGCAGTCAGAAAGTGAACGGGTTCATCCGGCTTGAGCGATTGTATTGCACGCAGCTCCCTTCCCAGGCTTTTCAGGGGTGGCGAGATATCGAACTCTTCGGGTGTTGCCGTCCGGTTGATTCTGGCGGCCAGACTGAAAACCAGTTCGCTATGCGGTCTCCGGTAGGCGACATCGGTGACTGCATTGCCGAAAAAGTCAATTCTGTCCCGGCGCTCAGACGGGCCCGGTGAAAGCCTGATGCTGGAAGACTCAAGATGCTGTTCGCCCGGTACCGTCGCGGGGACCAGCCGAAGTGCATGGCGCCCCGAGTTGGCCGGGCTGGCGTAGTCGTATGTGATTTCCAGGTTCACGTCGTAAAGCAAGCTACACCCTTAATGTTGAGGTTTGACCCGTGGATTTTCAGACTACCGGATGTAGGCATCGGTAATCTCCACCGAAAGGAAAGCGATCTGGTCCTTGATTTCCTCCAGGGCTTCGGGCGTCAAAGTCTCCGGTGTTGCGACGGCGAGGTTGGTGTGAACCTGGAGAATCGCGCGCGCCAGATCTGACAGGTAACCACGGTCCGTCGCGCCCGGCAGCACGCTGATGTGTTCCTTCATGTCCGTCAGCTGGTAAATGACCGAACGTGGATTCTTGGGATCCATGGCAAGCAGGTCCAGAACGGTTGCATGACTTAGCGAAACGGCGTAGCGGCGGCTCATCGACATGGCGCTGTCACCGACTTCAAGCAGCATTTCCAGAGCCCCTTCCGGAGCGTTCGGACCGGTGAAGACCGAAAGAAGATCCGTCATGCGATTTGCGCGCTCAAGCGCGCGTCCAATGCTCAGGAATCGCCAGCCTGTGAACCGGTACATGTTTTCGTGTACCAACCCGGAAAAACCCGTGATCTTTCGCAGCAACAGGCTCATTGCCCGGGGAATATCGGCGTTTTCGTTCATGACACGTCTTGCGCCATTGGCGGTTTGCGCAAGATCGTTGAGAGCCAGCCATCCATCCACTGAAAAACGATCCCGGACCTTGCCGGCACTGTTCACCGCCGATTGCAGCATCTCACACAGACCCTCAGGTACAGGATTTTCCGGTGGAACACCGATCTTGTCCAGATAGTCAGCTGTCTTTGCCACAAGAGGTGCATCCGGGTCCGCTGTTTCCATCAGGCGTGCATGATAAGCACGCAGCAGTCGCACTGCGCCTTCCGCGCGCTCCACATAGCGGCCGAGCCAGAACAGATTATCCGCCGCCCGCGACGGCAGCGAACCGGGTTGTGATTTGAAGAAAGGAGACTCGGTCTGATGCAGCAGGGTTTCCCTGTAGGGTTTACGCTCACCGACAATCCAGACATCGGCTGCCGATCCCCCCGTCTGCATTGCGATCGCGCTGGCACTTTCCCCCTTGCCGATCCGTGCAAATCCTCCAGACATGACTTCCCACCCCTTGTGGGTGCGCGCCAGAAAGACGCGCAGGCTCATCGGTCGCGGGACAAGCAGGCCTTCGTCATAGGCCGGGGTTGTCGACAGAGTGACGGCCTCTTGTGCAACAAGATTGCCTTTTTCGCTGTCTATCCAGTTTTCAAGGATGCCTTTGCGGAATTTGTCGGAGTCCTTTCCGATGAAATCCGTCTGCGAAGAAGTGAAAGGCAGGGCAGTTGAGCGAGCCGGGCTGAACATCATGGTTTCGGCGTGCTCTTTCACATAGGAACGTGTCGTCTCTTCACCGCACCACCACGTGGCGACATTCGGCAGTTTCAGTCCCTCTCCCTGAAGGTGCTGGCAGATCCGCGGCAGGAACGCGAGCAGGGCGCGGGTTTCCAGAATGCCGGTCCCCAGGGCATTGATCATCGTCACGTTGCCCTCACGGACGGCCTGCACCATGCCGGGCGTGCCGAGATGCGATTCCTCGTTGAGTTCAACCGGATCGGTCCATGCCGAGTCGAGCCGCCGCCACAAGACACTGACCGGCTTCAGTCCTGCAACCGTGCGGACCATCAAGTGCCCGTTTTCGACGGTCAGATCCTCGCCTTCCAGCAACATGAATCCGAGATAGCGGGCAATATAGGCATGTTCAAAATAGGTATCGTTGAGCGGGCCGGGTGTCAGGATCGAGACCCGGCTGTCCTGTTCTCCGCGCAGATCCAGCAAATGATCGCGGAACCGGCGGAAGAAACCGGCAAGCCTGTGGACATTCGCCCTGGCGAAGAATTCATTGAACACGCGTCCGGTGGCAACCCTGTTTTCCAACGCAAACCCCGCGCCCGAAGGCGCCTGTGCCCGGTCGGAAAGAACCCACCAGGTTCCGTCGGGGCCGCGGCCGATTTCAAATGCAAGAAAATGAAGGAAGTTGTCTGACGGCGGGGTAATGCCAACCAGCGGGCGTTGCCATTCCGTGCTTTCGGCAATCAGGCTTGCCGGAAGATACCCTTCCGACACAAGCCTGTTGTCGCCATAGAGATCACCGACGACCTTTTCCAGCAACTCTGCCCGCTGAACAAGGCCTTCTGCAATAATCTGCCAGTCGCTTTCGCTTATGATCACGGGGATATGGCTGAGTGGCCATTCCCGCTCAAGTGCTTCGTTCTGACCGTATTGCCGAAAATAAACACCAGCGTCATTCAGATACTGGTTCCCCCGCGCGAACCGGTCGCTGATGTCTTCCGGGCTCATGGATGACAGATGATCCAGAAAAGGACGCCAAACGGGCCGCACCTTGCCGGACGGATCCAGAAGTTCATCGGAAACACCCGGAAATGGCTGATAGGATTTCAACAATCCGTAGCCGTGATCGCCCACATTTTCTGTTTCATCCAAACGCATTCACACGAACCCTATCCGGTCTGCCCGATGTCAGGAACGCGTTATACACCCACTGGGCGCCTGAGGTCCAAGGTCATGGGAAATTCCGGATGCGGTCTTTCGGTTTCCGGGACGTAAAGCCCGGGTGTGTGCCCGTGCGGCTCGAAGCGGGACAGACGGCGTGCTTCCGCTTCGTTTCCGTTGACGGGAAACGTGTCATAACTGCGTCCACCCGGATGGGCGACATGGTAGACGCATCCGCCTATTGCCCGCCCGCTCCAGCGATCGAAAATATCAAATGTCAGGGGGGCATCGACCGGATGGACGGGATGAAGGGCCATGGACGGCTGCCAGGCCTTGTACCGAACACCTGCAACGGCGACACCGTTGGTTTCCGTTTTTCGCAAGGGCATCATTCGGCGATTGCATGTCACCGTATACCGCTCGGGATCGCTGGTGGTGAGTTTGACCTGAAGGCGTTCGGTTGAACTATCCGTATATCGCACAGTTCCGCCGATCGCACCGGTTTCGCCAAGCACATGCCACGGTTCGAGTGCCTGACGGAGTTCCAGGTGGACATCCTCGACCTCAATCTCGCCACAGAACGGGAACCTGAATTCGGCCTGTGCCTCAAACCATTCCGGCCGCATGGCAAAACCGTGATGTTTGAGGTCCTCAAGGACGTCTTGAAAATCGGACCAGACATGGTGCGGGAGCATGAACCGGTCATGGAGTGTTGTACCCCAGCGCGCGAGATTGCCGGAAAGCGGTTGCCGCCAGAGTCGCGCAATCAGGGCCCTGAGCAGAAGTTGCTGCGCCAGGCTCATGCGCGGATCCGGTGGCATTTCGAAACCGCGGAATTCAACAAGACCCAATCGCCCGGTCGGACCGTCGGGGGAATACAGCTTGTCGATGCAGATCTCCGCCCGGTGCGTGTTGCCGGTGACATCAACGAGAATGTTTCTCAGGAGCCGGTCCAACAGCCACGGGAAGGGTGCGGGACCCTCGTCGGGGCGATGGACCTGGGAAAGCGCGACCTCAAGTTCGTAAAGACCGTCGTGGCGCGCTTCATCCACACGTGGGGCCTGTGATGTCGGACCTATGAAAAGCCCGGAAAAAAGGTAGGACAGACTGGGATGGCGCTGCCAGTGCAGGATCAGGCTGCGCAACAGATCCGGACGCCTGAGGAACGGACTGTCGAGAGGTGTCGCCCCGCCAACAACAACGTGGTTGCCACCCCCTGTGCCGGTGTGCTTGCCGTCTATCATGAACTTGTCGGCGCCCAACCGGCATTGCCGCGCTTCCTCATAGACACCTTCGGTGATCGAGACGCATTCCTGCCAGCTTGTCGCCGGATGGATATTGACTTCGATCACACCGGGATCAGGAGCAACCCGGATAACGTTCATGCGTGGATCGGTTGGCGGCGGGTAGCCTTCGATATGGACGGGAAGGCCGAGTTCCTCCGCTGCCGCTTCGGCGACCGAGATCAGCTCCAGGTAGTCCTCAAGCTGTTCGACAGGCGGCATGAACACACAGAGCCTGCCGTCTCTGGGTTCGACCGACAAGGCCGTGCGAACCGCGTCGTCGTCAAGATCGTCTTCAGGAAGTTCCTGTTCCTGCCTGACCTGACTAGGGTCGTTCGCCGTGAACCGGGCAATGCCCTGGGGCCGCTCCGGACGGGGGCCTGCGGGGAATTCGGGCAATGGCGGCCTCGGCACGGTCGGATCGAGTATATTCGTATAGGGATAGCTGGCCGGAGGTACATGGGGCAGGGATTCCAGAGGCAATCTGTATCCGACGGGGCTGTCACCGGGTATCAGGAACAATGCCTTGCGGCGCAGCTTCCAGTTTTCGGATCGCCAACGACCGCCATCTGCCTTGGACTGCCAGCGCTGGATCGGCAGAACGTATCCGGCAGGCGTCGCAAGTCCCCTGTCGAAAACTCGGGCGATCCGGTGACGCGCCTCCGCATCCTCCAGTTCCGAGTTGTCAGGTGTGACGTTTGCCGGAAGATTGGCTTCCTTCACCAGCCAAACCGCGGGATCCTCGTACGCCGGGACCACACAATCGGTTTCCAGGTCGAGGCGACTGGCAACCCGTTGCATGAAGGTCTGAGCCTTGTCCGCATCTATTCCGGTGTCCTCGCCTTCTTCGGCGATGAGGCCGGGATCGCGCCAGATCGGTTTTTCGTCGCGCCGCCAGTAGAGCGAAAATGTCCAGCGTGGCAGGGTTTCGCCCGGGTACCACTTTCCCTGGCCGTAGTGAAGAAATCCGCCAGGCGCGAACCGGTCACGCAAGCGGCGGATGAGAATATCCGCAAGTCCCCGTTTCGTGGGACCGACCGCGTCCGTATTCCATTCGTCGGCTTCAAAATCGTCAATGGACACAAAGGTGGGTTCACCGCCCATCGTCAGACGCACGTCTTCCTGTTCCAGAACACGGTCGACATCGGTTCCAAGCCGATTTAGGGCTGACCAGGATTCTTCGGAAAAGGGTTTTGTAATACGCGGGTGCTCCGCGATGCGGGAAACCTGCATGTCGAAGGAAAAGTCGACTTCGGCCGCACTGGCAACGCCGACGATCGGCGCGGCATTCGAATAGTGCGGTGTAGCCGCCAGGGGAATGTGGCTTTCACCGGTGAGAAGACCGGATGTCGGATCCAGGCCGATCCATCCTGCACCGGGAAGGTAAACCTCGACCCAGGCATGAAGATCCGTAAAGTCATGATCGGTGCCGGACGGACCGTCCAGGGCTTCCAGGTCCGGTTTCAGCTGAATGAGATAACCTGAAACAAAACGGGCGGCGAAGCCCAGATGACGCATGGCCTGAACCAGAAGCCAGCTGGAATCCCGGCAAGAGCCAGTTCCCCTTTCAAAGGTCTCCTCCGGCGTCTGGACACCCGGTTCCATGCGGATGACGTAACCGATTTCGTTCGAGACGCGGGCATTCAAGGCGACGATGAAATCGATTGTTCGCAGACGATCTCTTGGAACCGATGCCAGGAACTGTTCCAGACGAGGACCCGGCTGTTCCGTCTTCCTGTAGATCTGAAGGTCGTCACGCAAATCTTCCGGGTATTCGAATGGCCATTCTTCGGCACTTTCCTCCACGAAAAAGTCGAACGGATTGTAGACCGTCATGTCAGCGACGAGGTCGACTTCGATCTTGAATTCGCGCACCGGTTCGGGAAAGACGAAGCGAGCGAGCCAGTTGCCGTAAGGATCCTGTTGATGGTTGACGAAATGCCCTGCAGGCGAAACCTTCAGTGAGTGGGACAGGACGCGGGTCCGGCTGTGTGGCGCAGGGCGAAGCCTGATTATCTGCGGTCCGAGAGTGACTGGCCTGTCATATCGATAGTGGGTCAGATGATAAATGCTTGCTTTGATCGACATCTGAAGATCCCGTTGAATTCTGAAAACACTGTGTCATCTTACGTTTTCACAAAACGAACGCAGGCACCACGTCAATTTGCAGGCAATCGGGCGATGCAGGTTCGCGGTGTCCGTTGTGGAATGCCGGCTGGGTGAAAAAAACGGTAAGTAAGTTGTTTCCCTTATTAGGAATAAGACGCCGGTGCAGATATTGTGAACGGTCAGGGTGACTTGTTTTTCAACGAAGTCCCGGCCTGACAAAAAAGGAAAAAAATGGTCGTTCGTTTTCTGCTATTCATGGTCTTCTGGATCTTCACCAGTGTTGCGTATGCCGCGGATTTCAGAGTGACGTTTATCAATCCGGGCGGCTCCAGCGGGTTCTGGGGCGAAGTCTCCAAGACAATGTCTGCAGCGGCAGCGGACCTGAATATCGACCTTGAAATCCTGAACGCCGATCGACAGCCTTATGGTATGGAGGAGCGGTTGCAGTTGCGGCTGGAGCAAGGAAATCTGCCCGACTATTTTATTCTCGTGAACGAATATCAGGCTGCTGCCCGTCTGGTTCAACTGCTGGATGGCAAGCCGAGCAAAGTTCTCTTTCTCCTGAACAATCTTACCCGGAAACAAAAAGCGATACTCGAATTGCGCAATATCGATCTGCGCAAAATCATCGCTTCCGTGGTGCCGGACAATGAGACTGCCGGCTATGAAATGGCCTTTTCGCTGTTTGAAAACGAACGCCTGCTGCATCCTGACCGAAAAAAGATCCGGCTGCTTGCCCTGACCGGAGACACGTCGACACCGGCCGGACTGCTACGTGAAACGGGTATGCAGCGCGCCGTCGCGGACAATTCCGACGTTGATCTCATACACGCCATCCCGGTGAACTGGAACGAGGAAACCGCGTATGCGCGCGCCAGGGACGTTCTCGCCCGTACGCCGGTGGATATCGTCTGGAGTGCAAATGACGCGATCGCGTTCGGTGCTCGCAAGGCGGTGGAAGAAACGGGATTGAAAGCAGGGGCGGACGTCCTCTTTGCGGGCCTCAACTGGTCCAAGCGCGCCATGGACGCCATTCAGCGCCGGGAAATGACCATGTCCCATGGCGGTCATTTTTTTGCCGGTGCCTGGGCGATCGTCATGCTCAGGGATCACTTCTACAGGATTTCGGCGGGTGAAGTTTACGTGGACGTCCGTTTCAAGATGTCGCCGATCACTGCAGACAATGTTGCGCTGTACCTGGAAAACCTTGGAGACGGCAACTGGGACAAGATTGACTTCAGCCGCTTTTGCAAGACCCGAAACGGTCGCAGCAACTACGACTTCTCCGCAACCGCAATATTGGAAGCGGCGGCTTCGACACAATAGTCTGTCAAGTTGCCTGCAGCCCAATCATCCAGGCATGCATGGTGGTATTTTCGAACCCGATTGCATCTTTAAGCTATTGAAATTGAAACTGTTCAAAGCCCTGCTTGTCGCAGTATAGATGGCTGGTCCAAGCAAGGCGCATGCAAGGTGGGAGCAGGAAGTGACGAAAGAGACCGGAAAGAGTGACGCTTATGATCCGGCATCGGAAGGTGCTCAAATGACCTTCTCGGACAAGATGTCCTATGGGGATTATCTTGGCCTTCCCAAAATTCTGTCTGCCCAAAAGGCCCTGTCGGATGCGCCGGACGAATTGCTGTTCATCATTCAGCATCAGACATCCGAACTCTGGATGAAGCTCATGCTTCACGAAGTCCATGCCGCTCGGGATGCGATTGCCAATGACCGCTTGCCGGAAGCAATGAAACTGCTCGCCCGTGTCAGCCGCATCATGGAGCAGCTCAACTCGGCATGGGATGTGCTGCGGACCATGACACCCAGCGATTATACCCGATTCCGGGATGCTCTGGGGCAGTCTTCCGGCTTTCAGTCTCTTCAATACCGGCTGATCGAGTATGTCCTCGGCAATCGCAATCTCTCAATGGCAAGGCCACACGAGCATGATCCCGACAGTTCCGCTTTGCTGGAAGCCGAGCTGGAAAAACCCAGTCTATATCAGGTGGTGCTGGCCTTTGCCCGCCGCCAAGGCTTCAATGTGTCGGACGACATCACGGGCATACCGGCAAAAGAGCCACACCGGGAAATCGAGGAGATCAGGGACCTCTGGCAAGCGGTCTATCAGGATCCGACCCGATACTGGGCACTCTACGAGGTTGGAGAAAAGCTGGTTGACCTGGAAGACTATTTCCGGCGCTGGCGGTTCAATCACGTCACGACGGTTGAGCGTGTGATCGGCTTCAAGCGGGGCACAGGAGGCACGGGCGGGGTGTCCTATCTGAAACGTATGCTTGAAGTGGAGCTGTTTCCCGAACTTTGGCGGGTCAGAACCGTGCTCTGAAGTTTTCCAAAGGAACGACCGATTGGCAATGGCGGCGAAACCTGGCCGCGCCGGACAACGTGCGTCTTGCCGGAGTTGATCGGGTGAAGTTCCACTTGTGCCCCGCAGGTGGTTTTCCGTGAGTTTGAATTCATGACCAGCGCGGCGACGCGGTGCGGGTTCTCCAAGGAGGGGGCGCAGTCACCGCTATTGCCGGCGAGGCGATTTTGCACTGCAAAATATGACTTGTTTTTTCGTTTGCAGTGCAAAACGAATACCAAGTGAAGCTATTTTGCTAGCAATCCGAAAGACACGAAACTGAATTTTCCACTATGTGAAATGCCAAGATTGTGCCACACTCAGCTGTCCGAGCATCAATGTTTGATGAAATTTGATGCTTGCGAGCGTCGATTGGCCGGCCGAAAAAGACATTGATTTCAATATCTTGACTTTCTTTGGCAGCAACTGAAAAACCTACTAAAAAATTAGTTTGACATCATGGCAACGGTGTGGCCATGTATGCGAAGCCGGATAAACACGGCTCTTATTCTCACATGGGAGGAGATGCAGATGCGTAAGTATCTACTCTCCGCAGTTGCAGCTGGTGCTGTACTTGCGGGAGCAGGGTCCGCTTTTGCCGACGAAGCAGCGGCGAAGAAATGGATCGACCAGGAATTCCAGCCATCCGTTCTGACCAAGGACGAGCAGCTTGCAGAAATGCAGTGGTTCATTCAGGCGTCCGAACCGTTCGATGGAATGGAAATCAACGTTCTTTCCGAAGGTATTCCGACCCACTCTTACGAGTCGGAAGTCCTGGCGAAAGCGTTCGAGGAAATCACAGGCATCAAGGTCAATCACCAGATCCTCGGTGAAGGCGAGGTTGTTCAGGCCGTTCAGACCCAGATGCAGACCGGCCGGAACCTCTATGACGCCTATGTCAATGATTCCGACCTGATCGGTACTCATTCCCGTCTTCAGCTGGCTTACAACCTGACCGACTGGATGGGTGGCGACGGCAAGGGTGTGACAAACCCGGGTCTCGACCTGGAAGATTTCATGGGGACCCAGTTCACCACGGGTCCGGATGGCGATCTCTACCAGCTTCCCGACCAGCAGTTCGCAAACCTTTACTGGTTCCGCAAGGACTGGTTCGACCGTGAAGACCTGAAGACCGCGTTCAAGGACAAGTACGGTTATGATCTGGGTGTGCCGGTCAACTGGTCGGCCTATGAAGACATTGCCGAGTTCTTCTCCAAAGACGTGAAAGAAGTCGACGGCGTCACCATTTACGGCCACATGGACTACGGCAAGCGTGCACCGGATCTCGGCTGGCGCATGACCGACGCATGGCTCTCCATGGCGGGTGCCGGCGACAAGGGTGAGCCGAACGGTATTCCGGTCGACGAGTGGGGCATCCGCATGGAAGCGGGTACCTGCAATCCGGTCGGTGCCTCCGTTTCCCGCGGTGGTGCGGCGAACGGTCCGGCTGCGGTCTATGCGATCCGCAAGTGGGACGAATGGCTGCGCAACTACGCGCCTCCGGGTGCTGCAAGCTTCGACTTCTATCAGTCTCTGCCGGCTCTCAGCCAGGGTAACGTCGCCCAGCAGATCTTCTGGTACACGGCCTTCACCGCGGACATGGTGAAGCCGAAGTCGGAAGGCAACAACACGGTGGATGACGAAGGTACGCCGCTGTGGCGCATGGCTCCGAGCCCGCATGGTCCCTATTGGGAAGAAGGCCAGAAGGTCGGCTACCAGGACGTGGGTTCCTGGACCATCTTGAAGTCTACGCCGGAAGACCGTGCAAAAGCAGCCTGGCTCTATGCTCAGTTCGTCGTTTCCAAAACCGTCGACACGAAGAAGAGCCACGTCGGTCTGACCTTCATCCGCGACAGCACCGTCAACCACGAGTCCTTCACGGAACGTGCGCCGAAGCTGGGTGGCCTGGTCGAGTTCTACCGGTCTCCTGACCGTGTGGCATGGTCTCCGACCGGAATTAACGTTCCCGATTATCCCAAGCTGGCACAAATCTGGTGGCAGCAGATCGGTGACGTGAACTCCGGAGCGTTCACGCCGCAGGAGGCCATGGACCGTCTCGCCGAAGAAATGGACATCGTCATGGGCCGCATGCAGCAGGCTGACGAGCGTGCCAATGTCTACGGTGGTTGCGGCCCGCGTCTCAACGAGCCGCAGGATCCGCAGGTCTGGCTTTCCAAGCCGGGTGCTCCCAAGGCCAAGCTCGACAACGAGAAGCCAGAGGGCAAAACCGTGAACTACGACGAGCTTGTCGCCCGCTGGGGTCAGTAAGCAAAAGCGTAGCGTTTAACTCGTATGGACCGGGGCATGTTCCCGGTCCATCACCGCGCGGCAGGTGACGGGCGGCGAAACCGGTGTTTCGCATAAGGGGCCCGGTCCGGACTCGGGCAGAAAAAATGTCTCTAGAACTTAAAAACGTCAGCAAGCGCGTGCAGGGCATCACTCATGTCAAGGACACGAGCCTGACGCTTCATCCCGGCCACTTCAACGTTCTCCTTGGAGAAACGGGTGCCGGAAAAACCTCGCTGATCAAGCTCATGGCAGGTCTCGACAACCTTGCGTCCGGGCAGATCATCCTGAATGGCAAGGACGTCTCCAAGCTGACGGCGCAAAAGCGCAATATCAGCCTGGTGCACCAGTTTTTCGTCAACTATCCGCACATGTCGGTGTTCGACAACATCGCTTCTCCCCTGAAGATCGGCGGTGTCGCCAAGTCCGAGATCGAGGGCAGGGTTGAAGAGGCGGCGGATCTCATGAAACTGAAGCCCTTTCTGGGCCGCAGGCCGCACGAGCTTTCCGGGGGACAGCAGCAGCGAACCGCTCTGGCGCGCGCGATCGTCAAGGAAAGCGATGCAGTGTTTCTCGACGAGCCGCTCGCGAACCTCGACTACAAGCTTCGTGAAGAACTGCGTGATCAGCTGCCGGACCTGTTTGCAGGACGGGGCGCCGTGGTCGTCTACGCGACTTCAGAGCCAGAGGAAGCCCTGTTGCTCGGTGGACACACGGCCCTGATGACCGACGGCAACGTGGTTCAGTTCGGTCCGACTGCGGACATCTATCGCAAACCGAAAGACCTGGATGCCGCCAAGGTTTTTTCCAATCCGCCCATAAACATTGCACCCGTGAACAAGCAGGGCGACACGGTCGTCCTGACGGACGAGATCCGTTGGAAGGCCGCGGAAAGCGTGGCACGGCTCAAGGATGGTCCCTACACGCTTGCGATCCGGCCAAACCACGTGTTGCCGGTGGAGTCTCCCTCCCACACCGTCCGGCTGGAAGGACATGTTCTGGTGACGGAACTGAGCGGATCTGAAAGCAGCGCCCATTTTGACCTGCACGGACATTCATGGGTGTCCCTGTCACCAGGTGTCCATCCCTATTTCGTGGGCGAAGTCCATACGTTCTATCTGGATCCGAGCCATTGTTTCTTCTTCGCGCCTGACGGCGAGCTGGTGGCCTGAGGGGAGAACATCATGGCACAAATCAAACTCTCCAATCTGCGTCACAGCTACCTCTCCAAACCGGAGAGCGATGAGGACTATGCGCTGAAGAAGATCGACCTGACCTGGGAAGACGGAGGCGCTTATGCTCTCCTCGGACCATCGGGTTGCGGCAAGTCCACCCTGCTGAACATCATCTCCGGACTGCTGGTTCCTTCCGAAGGCAAGATCCTGTTCGATGATCAGGACGTGACCGCATTGCCGCCGGCAAAACGGAATATCGCACAGGTGTTCCAGTTCCCGGTCATCTACGACACGATGACGGTTTACGACAATCTTGCGTTCCCGCTTCGAAACCGGGGGCGGGACGAGGAGACTGTCAAGGAACGGGTGACGGCTATTGCCGAAATGCTCGAGGTCACCGACATGCTGACCACCCGGGCTTCCAATCTTTCCCCGGATAACAAGCAGAAGATTTCAATGGGCCGGGGACTGGTGCGCCAGGATGTGAATGTCGTCATGTTCGACGAACCCCTGACCGTGATTGATCCGCATCTGAAGTGGAAACTGCGCTCCAAGCTGAAAGAGCTGCATCAACGGGTCAAGGCAACAATGATCTACGTGACACACGACCAGACCGAGGCACTCACGTTTGCCGATCAGGTCGTGGTGATGCAGGACGGTGAAATCGTTCAGATCGGCACGCCAGTCGAACTCTTCGAGCGACCCGCGCATACGTTTGTCGGCCATTTCATCGGCTCGCCGGGCATGAATGTTCTGCCTTGCGATGTAAAAGACGGTGGAGCGTTTTTCGCAGGCGAGCGGGTCGGTCTTGAAGGGCCGCTGGAAGATGTCACCAACGGTTCCGCGGAAATCGGTATCCGTCCGGAATTCGTCTCCGTGTCGGGGAATGGGACAGGCCTTGCCGCGCATGTGCGCAAGGTTGCCGATATCGGCCGTCACAAGGTGGTGGAGGCGATTGCCAACAACAGCCGTATTCATGCGATCCTGGAAGGTGATGCACCAAACGCCGGTGACCAGGTGAACCTGGAATTCAAGCAGTCGCAGACACGGCTTTACAAGGACGGCTGGCTGGCCAGCACGCCAGGGGAGGGTGTCCAGTGAAAACCCAGAATCAACGTGCCTGGCTGTTCGTGACGCCAGTGCTGCTGCTGGTCGCGTTCAACGCGCTCATTCCGATGATGACCGTGGTGAATTATTCGGTCCAGGAAACCTTCGGCGACAACCTGTTCTTCTGGCAGGGGCTCGACTGGTTCGAACAGGTTCTCAGATCGGAGCGTTTTCACAACGCGCTCGGACGCCAGTTCCTGTTTACCTTCCTGATCCTGATCATCGAAGTGCCACTTGGTATCGCCATAGCGTTGTCGATGCCCAAACAAGGTCCCTGGGTGCCATTCTGTCTGGTAACGATGGCCTTGCCGATGTTGATCCCCTGGAATGTGGTCGGGGCGATGTGGAACATCTTCACGCTGCCCGATATCGGCCTGCTTGGCTACTTCATGAACCACACGCTGGGCATTTCCTACGACATGACCCAGAACCCGCTTGCGGCCTGGGTGACCATCATTGTCATGGATGTCTGGCACTGGACATCGCTGGTCGTGCTTCTTGCCTATGCCGGTCTTGTTTCCATCCCCAACGCCTATTACCAGGCCGCGGAAATCGACGGGGCTTCCAACTGGGCCGTATTCCGGTTCATTCAGCTGCCGAAGATGAAAACGGTTCTGACAATCGCAATCCTGCTGCGGTTCATGGACAGCTTCAATATCTACACAGAGCCGTTCGTTCTGACCGGTGGTGGACCGGGCAATTCGACCACGCTGCTCTCCATTGATCTCGTGAAGATTGCTCTCGGCCAGTTCGACCTCGGTCCGGCTGCCGCAATGTCTCTCATCTACTTCGCCATCACGCTGCTCGCCTCCTGGCTGTTCTATACGCTGATGACGATGAACGACAACAAGTCCTGAGGAGAACCATCATGCGTTTGAAAAGCCTGGTTCCCGTGATTTACATCCTCTTCCTGATGTTGCCGATCTACTGGCTCGTCGCGATGAGTTTCAAGACAACCAATGAAATCCTTGCCGGGTTCTCGCTGTTCCCGCAGACTTGGACACTGGCAAACTATATCGAGATCTTCACCGATCCGACCTGGTACTGGGGCTACATAAACTCCATCATCTACGTGACCATGAACACCGTGATTTCGGTCCTGGTGGCCCTGCCTGCTGCCTATGCGTTTTCCCGGTATTCCTTCGTGGGCGACAAGCACCTCTTCTTCTGGCTGCTGACGAACCGGATGGCTCCCGCAGCCGTCTTCGCCCTTCCGTTCTTTCAGCTTTATTCGGCGGTTGGCCTGTTCGACACCCATCTGGCGGTTGCACTCGCGCATTGCCTGTTCAACATTCCGCTGGCTGTCTGGATCCTGGAAGGTTTCATGTCGGGCGTGCCGAAGGAGCTGGATGAAACAGCCTATGTCGACGGTTACTCGTTTCCGCGTTTCTTCGCGACGATCTTTCTGCCCGCCATCAAGTCGGGTGTCGGGGTGGCTGCGTTCTTCTGTTTCATGTTCTCCTGGGTGGAAATGCTTCTTTCGAAGACACTGACTGCCGTCGAGGCCAAGCCAATTGCTGCCGTGATGACCCGAACGGCTTCCTCCGCCGGATATGAACTCGGCCTCCTGGCTGCCGCCGGGACCCTGACCATCATCCCGGGCGCAATCGTGATCTATTTCGTGCGGAACTACATTGCCAAGGGCTTCGCCCTGGGGAGGGTATGATGCTGGGATGGATGGCGTGGACCCTGCCGACAGCGCTGTTGTTTGTCGGCATCTTTTCGGCAATCGGACTGTTGACCATAGTGGAGATCAAGTTTCCGGGCGGCCATGAACGACGTGGCATTCTGGGGCTGACAACGACCCGCGGAGACCGTCTTTTCATTACGCTTCTCGGCACGGCCTACATTTTCCTGGCATGGCTTGGATTTGTGGGCACTCCGTTGTGGTGGCCGCTGGCTCTCAGCATCGCCTGGGGGTCATTCAGCTTCTGGAAAATTTAGGCACATCGAGAATACCGCCAAGCCTATAGTATTTTCCGGACCAATCGTGCATGAATAAGGTTCGGGGGCGTGCATTCACAAGAATTCATAGAAGTTCGAGGCACGACCTGAGCCACATCCAGACCGCAATGGCGCAGGACTATAATGAGAAAGCGTAAAAGCAACGAGTTTCTGACCGAAGTCGAACTGGAGTTCATGACAGAACTCTGGAAACTCGGCGAAGGCTCCGTGCGGGATATACTCGCATCTTTGCCCTCGGAAAGAAAACTTGCCTATACGTCCTGCGCAACCATCATGCGGATCCTGGATGAAAAAGGCTTCGTGGACAGCCGGAAAGAAGGCAAAACATTCATCTATACCCCTCGGCTGACCAAGGACACCTACCAGTCCCGTTCCCTGAGAAACCTTTCAGAAAAACTCTTCGACGGCACGCCCGCGTCGCTCGTGGCCCGTCTTGTCGACGAATATGAATTCTCAGATGACGACCTGGAGGAAATGAGAGCGTTACTGGACAGGAGGAGGACAGATGACGCTACTTAACCAGATCTTCGACATTTATGTCGATCTCAATATCACCCTGGCCTTGACGGCAATTATCTGGTTGTCGGCAAAGCTGGTTCTGGCTCGTCTGGGGAAAAGACTTGCCTTCAACTACCAGCTGGCCATCCTGAACGGCCTGTTCGCCGTCATGGTCCTGTCGCCTGTCGCGGTTGCTGCTTACCAGCAGATGCAAATGGCGCAGGTTGTCCCTGTCGCAGGTACCGTAAATCTGACCGACTATGCGGTTTCACAATATCTTCGGGGTGGCATAGCCATCCCGGCGGAAGATTTTCAGTCTATCCTGGGGCTTCGAAGTCGTCTGACGGAAAGCGTGCTCTCGTTTGCACCAGGTGCGGGCATGGCAGTGGTCCTGTTTTTGCTCGCAGGCTTTACCTATTTCGGCGCGAAGCTGGCTGTCAGTGTCGTTCGGCTTAACCGCATGCTGGCGGCGTGTCACACATGGCGTTGTGCAGGGCGGTTGCATCTTCTGCTGTCGGACCGGGCTCTGGTTCCGTTTTCGGCACGCGGTCTGCGTCGCCACTATGTTGTGATCCCGTCCGATCTTCTGGCAAGATCGGAGGATCTGAAACTGGTGCTCAAACACGAGTTGCAGCATGTGCGTCAGGGCGACGTGACCTGGGAAATCGGATTGGAGTTGCTGCGTCCGTTCTTCTTCTGGAATCCGTTTTTCTATCTCTGGAAGTCCGAGGTCGAACGGCTTCGGGAACTGGCATGCGATCAGAAAGTAACCGACGACGCCAATGTCGATCTGAGGTCCTACTGCATGTGCCTGCTTCGCGCGGCTCAGGCCGGTCTCAGGAAGAGACAGAATCTTAGCGCGAAAGACCGTGTCGGCAATGTTGCCGCTGTTGCCCTCATCGAGGTGCAGAACCGGTTGCTGCGCAGGTCTCCGGCTCAAAAACTGCGGCGTCGGGTCGAGGCTCTTCTGGAACGGGACCGTCTGCGGCCTCACTGGGGTTTCGTCTGCCTTGCGGTCCTGCCGATGATTGCTGTCGTGTTCCTGTCGGCACTGTCGATCCAGAAACCTGCCGACTGGACCCAGGACCGGCTCATGCTCTCCACAATCATCAATCTGGAGCGCCTCGAGACGATCAACACGTTCGGACAACGCCCGCTGCGATAACGGGCCACAAGGGCGGGATCACCCGCCCTTGACCTTCAGCTTGCCGCTGTCTTTCTTGTCCTGGGTGTCGTTTGTCCAGGTGATGCGCAGATCGAGCCTGGACTGGCCGTCTTCGTTGGTTGCAGTAACCCGCAGGTTCATCAGGCCATTCGGTTCGAGCGTGATATCGCCAGTATCGTCACCGAACTGCAGTTCTCCCTTCGAGATCCCGCGTTTGACCGCGTCCAGCAGTTTCTGGATGGATTTCCTGTCCTGAAGCGACTGATGCCGGAAACGGCCCTTGCGTTCCATCATCGCGCCATCCCGTGCTGATGAAGTATCTGGACCGGGTTGAATAACTTGGCATGCGGATAGTCGCAGCTGATCCCGATGATATTGCCGTCCGGATGAATGATTGTGGCCCCCGTTCCAATGCCCTCCAGACCTTCATTGCTTCTGGAATACCGGTCAAGGGTTATGTCCGCCTCCAGGTGCAGCAGACCGTGCCTGGATTTCAGTTCCTGGCCGCTGTGACGGTTTATGTGACCGTGTACAAGCATCCTGACGCCTGCCTGGTGAAGGTCTTCGACACCCCTTTCTGTCAGTGGATGATCGATGTCGCGGTACTTTGTGCGCATCAGGTTCGCGATGCTGCCGGAATAGAAGACAAAAGGGTCCTTCCGGCTTTCCTTCCTGAAGCGCCGGTTCACGTGAGCGATGCCCCTGGTGGCGATCTGGTCTGCCATGTTGTCATCGACGCCCGCATGAACGAAAAGGAGCGAACCGCTTTTGTGAACGGCCTTCATGGACTGAAAAAACCAGGCGTAGCGCCCGGCGGGATTGATAAACAGGTCTCTGCATGTCAGAGCAGCGGCATAGAGTTGCCGGATCGACAAGCCGGCTTCTTCCACATGATCCGTGAACTTTTCCGTTTTCTTTTTCAGCCGGCGCATTTCCTTGCGGATCGCGGCCTCGTTGAGATAGCCCGCGGCGGCCCTGGGAAAGTGTTTTTTCCATTTCCTGCCCGGAAACATGCAGGCCAGACAGGTTTTTTCGTCCGGAAGGCCTGCCATAGCTGTTTCCTCGTCGACATGACGGTCGAATATCTCTCGCATGAGCGGCAGGACCTTTTTCCCCATACGGACAAACATGTGCGCATTGATCGACTTTCGGCTTCCCGCAAGGGATTCCAGTCCGAGGAAGAGGCGCAAGTCGTGATTGCCTGCCAGAAGCACCACGTCTGCACCGGACTTCATCAATGCGGCGAGACAATCCAGCAAGTCCAGATTGCTTGGCCCCTTGTCGAGACAGTCGCCACCTATGATGATCTGGCAGCTTCTGCCGAACCCGGTGAGACCGAACTCCGTCAATCCGGTTCCGATGCGGTCGACGACACGGGCTGCAACAAGGGATCTGAGAAGACTTTCCGCATCAGCGTGCGGATCTGAAATGAAAACGACCGGCTTTTCCGGCCAGTCCCATGGCCCGAGCGCGTTTGCCCTGACCAGGCTCGCGGCAAGATCCGGTTCTGCGTCCGCAGAGGGCATGAAGTCGTGATCCGTACCGAGCGGCCAGGGCACGAAACTCTCCGGTATACCGAAGCTGTCGGAGGCACCGGCAGCGATCGGCGGGAGAAACGGGGTCAGGGTTCTGTTTGTCATCTTTGTTCTTTGCCGTGAATCTCAGTCCGTTGTGTTTTCCAGCAAACTTCGCTCTTTCCAGGCACCTGTGTGGTGATGCCAGGTTTTGTCCTGCGCGCGCTTCAGCACCACGGGTCTGGCGTGATGCATGCTGAGGCGGCGAATATCCTCAAATCCGAGCACACCCAGATGATGGGCCGCATGGCGCAAGGCAGCGCCATGGCCAACAAAAACCTGTGCGTTTGCGTCAGCTAGATTATTCAATACGCTTAGCCGGTTCTTCAGAAAATCAGCGACACGTGTGCCGGCCTCCAGCAGGCTTTCAGCCCCTTGGGCAGGCAGTCGGTAGTGACTGTCGGCTTTCCAGTTTTCCGGTGGTATCTGGTAGCGGGGGTCTTCTTGCAGGGTTCGTTCGATTTCGGGGATAGTCAAATTGGCAAGAGCGCCGACGCTGCGTTCGGCAAGCGCTTCGTCTTCCTTGATCCGAAGATCAAGACCGGTCGCATCGGACAGTGAATGGCTCAAAAGTGTCGCAGTTTGCCAGGCCCGCAGCTGCCTGGAGCAGAAGATTTCCCCTGCCAGCCGCCACTTTTGGCTTTGCGCGAGAGCTGCAACTTCCCGGCCTGCGGCCATTGCCTGTTCCTTGCCGGCATCTGTAAGCCCAAAAGGTTGAAGTGCACTCGGCGTTCCCGGTTTTTGATGATAAGCGGCGTGGCGCACAAGGATGGCAAAACGATCAGTCATCCGCGTTGCCCCAGGAGTTCGGTGCCTGCATCGAAGAGTGCATCGAAATCGATATGTCCCGTGACTTCCCAGACCTGGATGCCTTCTAGGGCTGCAAGGTACGCGTTGCGTTCCACGGAAGACCGGTCCGTCCAGAACGGCCCGGCCTTGGTCTGGTAGAAAGGTCCGGGGTTTTTCATGATGGCGGACAGGAGATCCGACCGGTCGCCGAGCTTCACCCTGGACACGTTGGTCGGTGCCCTGCTGTCTCTCGACCAGTTCAGGACCCAGAAGTCAGTCAGGCGAGCATCGTGGGAAATGCGTCCGGGCCCATAAATGTCATCGATGAAAAGATCGTACTTTTCCTCAAGATGCCAAAGCTCGTCGGGTTCCATGTTCCTGAGTTCTTCTTCGCGCTCTTCGTCGATGAGGCCGAACAGGCGCGTGTTGGTAACGATGGTGCCGGGATTGATGCGCGGGAGCTTCGGAACACCGAGTGCGTTCGCCCCATCCTGATTCCCGCGCACAAGCAGCCTGTCGTTGGTGACATATTGAGTGCCGGCCACTTCCATCAGGCGTAGCATCGTGGTTGATTTACCGCCGCCGGACAGGCCGGCGATCGCGAGACCTTTGTCTGCGGTCTTCACAGCTGCCGCATGACAGGCAACCCAGCCGTTTCTTTGAAAATGGTTGAGGATCTGGGTGTTGATGAAGTTGATGACCTGGTTGGAGTTTGTGTCTGTCGGGCCAAAGGCAATTGCCCAGTCCGGCGATTGCAGAAATTGCACGCCGGTGCGCACCTTGTGGACCAACCTACCGTTTTCCAGATCGCAAATCATATCCTTCCGGTTGGTCTTGCCGGGCTCGCGAACCCAATCTTTGTATTTGAAATCAAACGGAAATTCTGCCGGGCCAAGAGCATACACCGTCATGTCCGGTTCGGATGGCGCGGTGATGACATGCTGAAAGTATCTCAGAAGTTCGGCAAGGAGCGCACCGGATGTACAACGGATCTCGAGCACGTAACCGCCGACCGACAGGCAAAACGGGTCGGAGGCCATTGTCGCCCGGACCGGTGCCAGTGTGTCGACCAGATCCCTTACGCTGATACCGGTCATTTTCGGAGCCTTGAAACCATGTGACCTGCATAGAGCTTGGCGGCGTCGATGGATGCACCTTCCAGAGCCCCCTTGAAACCACCGAAGGCGGAGACTTCGAAAACGATCGGCCCGTCAGCCGTCAGTCCGACATCGACCGTCGTGAAATCAAGTTCGAAGGGAGCCTGCGCCCTTTCAGCCAGGTCGATCACGTCCTGATCCGGCTCGAAGGGCTCATATTTGCCACCATGGAGGATCGTGGTGTTCCAGCTGTCGGTCTGCGAAACTCTTGCGTAGGTTCCCAGGTACTTTCCGCCAAGGAACACCATGCCGAGATCCCGGCTGGACAGATTGACCTTCTTCTGTAGATACATCACCGGATTTTCGGCCTTGAAGGCGGTAATCCCATTCCTGAGAGCGGCTGCACCCATGCCGGCGTCCATCAGCGACATGCCACGTGCCTTTGTGGAGAACAGCGGCTTGAAGACGGCGCTACCGAAACGCTGCACGGCGGCAAGCGCTTCGCTTGTACTTTCCGTCACGCAGGTTGCTGGCATCGGTATGCCCGCATTCGAAAGAGTTACCGTGCAGCTCAACCGGTTGACCAGACCCAGGATCGAGGACGTTCTGGAAAAGATACGTACACCGGCGCTTTCGGCTACCCGCAGCATCTCGAGCCGGTCCAGCATAGCCGGGTTGTAGTCCTGACTGATCTTCTTGATCACCAGGCCGTCCAGGTCGCACAAGTTTGTATCGCCGGCCATCAGGGCGCGGTTTTGCAGGTCAAGCGCAACGTCTGCCATGTCGACCACGCAACGGTAACCTGTTTCCGCTTCCAGAGCATCTGCCAGTGTCTCGGTGGACCATCTGCCGGGAATACCGACAACCCCGATTTTCAGATCAGTCAACAAAGATCTCCTTCATGGGGAGCCGGAGCCTTGCTTCCTCGCCGGCCTTGCAGGCGATCGTCTGTTCGATCAGATAGCGCGCCCTCAGCCACATGCGCCTCGAGAGTTGCTTGTCGAAAATGAACCGGGTGGAGCTGGCAAAGGATCGTGCAAGTCCAAGCGCGAGGCGAAACTCGAATGTATCGTCGCCATGCTTGCGGGCGAAGGCCTTGGCGGATTTATGAAAGTCCAGGCAAAGCCGCATGATCCGATGTCGCGTGTCCCGGTCGCGCACCTGAAGCCGATAATTCGATACCAGGAAGACCGAGACGTCCTGGACATAGTCCATGTAGCGGGAGCGATGCAGGTCGATGAAGTGGATCCTGTTTTCATCCGGATCGTAAATGATGTTGTCGACATTGAAGTCGCCGTGAATATAGACGGAAAACGGCGCCGACACTTTCATTTCGCGTGCATTTGCTTCAGCGACAAGCTCATCCAGGCAAGGCAGCTTCTGGCCGGCAAAACGTGTGGCAGGATCCTTGAATTCAGGATGAATCCGACGCACTTCGTCCAGGCGTTCCGCCAATTGCTGCATGCTGCCAAGCTCGGCCGGTTCTGACGTCTTTGTCTGTTTCCAGACGTCCTTGAGTGTAGTTGAAAGGCTCGCGAGCGCCTTTTTGCAGATTTCCTCGGACCCGTTGAGGACGATGTGCTCGAACGTCGTGCCGGGCAGGTGCTCGATCAGCAACGCTGCGGACTGGTCGCGTTTTTCGTAGGAGAGGATCTTCGGTGCCAGACCGGGGTAGATTTCGTGCCAGCTCTTCACGCCCGCCCGTTCTTCCCTGACCTTGCTTTTTTCACCATCCTTGAACACGGCGGCGACTTCTTCGGTCTTCTTGTTCTTGAGGGCAGAGACGGAACTTCCCGAACGCGTTTCGGCGATTGTTTCGATCTTGAGGCCACCACCTGCACCCTCTAGATCCGACTTCAAGCTCTGCAGGGAGAAATAGCGTTCAAGATTGACCGCCTGGCCGATATTGGCCGAAATCAGCGCTTCGCTTATCGTGTTCAGTGAATCTCCCATTCTCTGGAATTCGTTTGCCACCAGAAGACTGTTGGCAATGTCCGCGGGCCTGAGTTTCGGATTTCCCATGTCCCTGGTGTAAGCCTTGAACAGCTTCCGGTAGTCGGTCTCGATCTTTTTCTGAAGCTCGCCGATCTCGATCGCCTGCTTGCTGTCATTGTCGAAAAACGCGTTTTCGATCTTGCCGACGCCCTTGCGCACGGACCTGACGACCGCCGGATACCTTTCAGGTAAAAGCGTTGCAAATGCATCGATGCGCTCGACATGCCGCAGCGACTGACGCGCGAGGTTGGCGATCCGCTGCAGATCGGTTGCGACGAGTTCCAGGCTGCGCAGAGTGAGGTGTTTTCGATTGTCTTTTCTGGTGTTTGCCAGCTGACGGACGCAGGCGGCATGAATGCGGGCCTTCAGATTATGGGCATAGCCTGCGCGCTCCAGGATCCGTCTGGCACGCGCAATTGTCGGCTCCTTGAAGAAAGCCTCAAGCTGTAGCAGCTGACCGTCGATCTCCGCGCACAGAAAATGGAGATTTTCCCGGATGGTTTTTGGCAGGTTAGTCATAAAAGGATCCGAGATAGACTTCGAGGTCCCGCCTACAGTCAATTGAAAACAGTTTTGTGACATAAGCCGGACGCAGCTGTTGAGCGTTTTCTCGTGTGAGCCAGCACGTTGCAACCTGGTGGGGGTCGGGTGAAGGTCCGAGGATCGGCTCGTAGTCCTCGGGAACCAGGCACTCGAAGACGAAGTCAAGTTGGTGTTGTCGCTCTCCGCTATCAGTTTTTTCGCGATATATTTCAGCGATATGCAGTAGTTTTCCGACCGAGATTTCAGTTCCGATTTCCTCCAGGCACTCACGTCTCAGGGCTTGAACAAGGTCCTCGCCGGGTTCCTGTTTTCCTCCCGGCAGAGTGTAATGATGCCCCTTCACGGGATGACGTTTTTCCTGCACCAACAAATTTTGCCCGCTCAGGATCAGCGCCCGCGGAGTAGAACGGATGTGGGGCCTGAAGACCGAGTGATTCGGAGGCGTCGCTTCGGTGATTGGACTTTACTCCCAGCCAAGTCATGCCCGTCCGGTCACAAAGGAGGTTCGACCATCCGGTCGAATTGCTGTCTGGCCGTTTGCGGACAAGCGCGTCGCCGACATCATAGATGAGTCTTCACAGCGCGGCCAAAGAATACCTTTCTGCAGCCGCGTGGAAGACCTTCAGTGCGGAAGTTGAACAGTTGGCCTGCGGCACCTGAAGCGATCAGACATCGGGACCCGTTGTCCGGCTTTCGGTCGTTGGATCGATCTCGTTTCGAAGAATCTCCAGGGACTGCATACGTTCCTGCGCCCGTTGCTGGTTTTCGCGCGTGACGCCGGCAATCAGCACTTCTGCGATAGCCATGAGTGCAAGGGATGAATCCCAGGGCGAGGGAACCGCGACCCGCGCCGGCAGAACAAAACTGGCAATGCGGCCGACAGGCGACATCCAGCTGTCGGTGACGAGGGTTACCGTTGCGCCCTGTTTTGCCGCCGCTTCCGCAAACTGGATGATCTCCGTCTGGTAGCGCCGGATATCGAAAATCAGAACCACGTCCCTGGGACCCATGCCCAGAAGCTGGTCAAGCCAGTTTCCCTGCTGCCCGGCGACGTGATTGACACCTGAGCGAACAATCCGCAGATGAGCTGCCATGTAGCGGGCAAGGCCGTCGGTAAACCGGCCACCGATCAGATGCAATGTCTTCTTTTCGTCTGCCAGCAGCCTGATGAGGCCTTCAAGTTCGCCCCGTGGCAGGTGGGCAAAGGTTTCGCGTACATTTTCCAGCAACTGTCCGACATGCGGATCACCGCCTTGTTCATCTTCAAGTGTCGCGCTGCGGGCAAGTGGTGAATTCAGCTGACTTTCCAATTCGCTGCGGAGTTTTTTCTGAAACTCTGCGAACCCCGGAAATCCCAGCCGGCCGATGAAACGAAGGATCGTTGGAGAACTCACGCCTGCAGCTTCCGCGAATTGCGCAACCGTGCCCAGCCCCTGAACGGGATAGTTTGCCATGAGGGCGTGCGCGGCCTTTTTTTCCGTGGCGGTGAATTCGTCCAGGCGGTCGCGAATGTCATCCAGAAGTGGGCGTTCCATGAGTCTTGCCTGCTTGTGTCCCTGACGGTGCATTTTCATTTGACAGCGGCGTCAATCTGCGTATCAAATATTACAGATATTGACTTCAGCGGCAATCCTGTAACAAACATTACAATCTGACATGCAGGGTTTTCAAGGGGAACGGGGAATGGGAGCAAGCCCTCCAAATGGCGAAACAGCCGGGGCTGTAGCGATCGAGAACGCTGACGGGACTGGACCTTTTGTCTTTGTCTGCGATCACGCGTCCAATTATTTTCCGCCGCCCTACGATCACTGTCTGGGTGTCACCGAAGCCGAAAAATCAGCACATATTTCCTGGGACCCGGGAGCGCTCGGTGTTGCCAGAGGCCTTTCCGAACAGCTCGACTCGCCGCTCATTCGCACAAGGATCTCGCGCTTGATCATTGACTGCAATCGCGAGGAAGACCGGGCCGACCTGATCCCGAGCCTGAGCGAGACGATCGAGATTGAAGGCAACCGCAACCTGTCGGATGACGAGAAATCCTTCCGCCTAGACCTGGTGCACCGGCCGTTTCACGCTTCGATCGACGGCGTCATCGAAAAGCGGATGGAGCGCGGCCTGCCGACCGCGGTGGTGTCGATCCATTCCTTCACCCCGATTTACAAGGGCCAAAGCCGTCCCTGGGAAATCGGACTGATTTCGGACAGGGATCGCAGCCTTGCCGATCCGGTGATTGCTGATCTCAACAGCCTGGGTGCGTATTCCGTCGGTGACAATGAACCCTACGCGCCCTCGGACGGTGTCTATTACACAATCCGGCGGCACGGTGAGAACCGGCACCTGCCGTGCCTGATGATCGAAATCCGAAATGATGAGATAACGACACCGGAACAGGAAGCTCATTGGGCAGGTCTGCTGGCCCCGCTTCTGGAAAAGGCTGCAGGCGCATGCACAAGAAACAGCCGCATGACCGCGGCGGGAGGCGCTGATGCTTAAAGTCGCGCGCGCTTACGTCCGTGTTGTGGACAGCTTCAATCGTCGGCTCGGCAAGGTCGTGATGTGGGGGCTGTTTGTCATGGCGGGCATTCTGCTCTGGTCGTCCGTTTCCAAGACATTCTTCAGCCCGTCACTCTGGACGCTGGAAGTCGCTCAATTTGCAATGGTGGCCTATTACGTTCTGGGCGGGCCGTATTCGATACAGCTCGGATCGAACGTGCGCATGGATCTTTTCTATGCGGACTGGAGCTTGAAGAAAAAGGCATGGTTCGATGCCTTCACGGTGTTGCTGTTGCTCTTCTATCTCGGTGTTCTTCTCTATGGGGCGCTGAATTCATTTGCCTATTCCCTGGGGCACTTTACCCAGGAGCCTTTCTCGTTTTACCGCGACCTGGCCTTTGCCTTTGTCACGGGAGGTCCGGATGCCGCAAACGAGGTGCTTGGTTTTGTAGAGCGCAGTCCAACTGCGTGGCGCCCCTATGTCTGGCCGGTCAAGCTGATCATGATAATCGGATTCTTCCTGATGCTCCTTCAGGTTTTTGCTGAATTCCTCAAAGATATCGCCCGTATCAAGGGAGAGACGATCTGATGTCATATGAGATGATCGCTCTTCTCATGTTCTCGTCCATGATGCTGATGCTGTTGACGGGGCAGCGGGTCTTCGGTGCCATAGGCGGCATCGCGTCCATCGCGGCGATTCTGCTCTGGGGAACCGGCGGTGGGGACATTCCGTTTTCTGCCGCAATGAAACTGATGAAATGGTACCCGCTGCTGACGCTGCCGATGTTCATCTTCATGGGCTACGTCTTGTCGGAAACCAAGATCGCCGACGATCTTTACAAGATGTTCCATGTCTGGATGGGGCCGATCAATGGTGGTCTTGCCATCGGCACGATCCTTCTGATGGTGCTGATCTCGGCCATGAACGGCCTTTCGGTCGCCGGAATGGCGATTGGCGCGACAATCGCGTTGCCGGAGCTGCTGAAGCGAAATTACGACAAACGCATGGTCACGGGGGTCATCCAGGCAGGATCCTCTTTGGGAATCCTTGTGCCACCGTCGGTGGTGCTTGTTCTGTATGCGATGATCGCCCGGGCACCGGTGGGCCAGCTCTGGCTTGCAGGCGCGGTGCCGGGACTGATGATGGCGGCACTGTTCATCATTTACATTGCAGTCCGTTGTCGCATTCAGCCTGAGCTGGGGCCTGCACTTGCCGTAAATGAACGGGATGTTTCGCGGGGCGAAAAATATCGATTGTTGCTTGCCGGTCTTTTGCCACTCATCATCTTCGCGATGATGATGGTGCCCTTTGTCATGGGCAAAACCAGCCTGGTCGAGGCCTCGGCCGTCGGCGCGCTCACGGCGCTGATCGCTTCGGTTCTCCGGCGGCGGATGACATGGGATATCCTGATCCTGTGTCTCAGAAACACGCTCGGTATCTCCTGCATGTTCATGTGGATCATTCTGGCAGCCCTTGGCTTCGGCGCTGTGTTCGACGGTCTCGGTGCCGTTAAGGCAATCGAGAGTCTGTTTACCGAGCGGCTCGGCCTGTCGCCCTGGATGATCCTGATCCTGATGCAGCTTTCCTTCCTGGTCATGGGAACATTCCTTGACGACACGGCGATGCTGGTGATCGTTGCACCGCTCTACGTGCCCCTGGTTGGCTCGCTGGACCTGGGTATGCCGCGTGGCGATATTCTGATCTGGTATGGCGTGCTTTATACAATCACAACGCAGATCGCCTATATGACGCCACCGTTCGGCTACAACCTTTTCCTGATGCGGGCGATGGCGCCCAAGAGCATCACCATGCGTGACATTTACGGATCGATCACGCCATTTGTGCTGGTGATGATCCTGGCGCTCGTGATCGTAATGGTATTCCCGCAAATCGCGCTTTGGCTACCCAACCTGATCTATGGAAAGTAGCGGCGACAAGCGAGACAAAAACAATAAGGTCTGGAGGAAACGGACTATGAGCAGCGGTAGAAAACGAGGACCGGCAAATGGTCTGACCGCATGGACCGTAAACTGAAATTAGGGGAACTTAAGATGACCAATAGACGTAATTTTCTCAAAAATGCAGGGTTGGGGACTGCCGCTGCCGCCGGTGCAACGACGTTGGCCGCACCGGCTGTGCTTGCCCAGGAGCCCATCAAGTGGCGTTTGCAGACCTATGCCGGTGGTGCATTGGGTGAGCACGTGACGAAGCCGATGGTCGACTATGTAAACAACGCCTCGAACGGCGAGTTGCAGATCGAGCTGTTCTACGCCGACCAGATCGTACCGACAGGCGAACTGTTCCAGGCACTGCAACGCGGCACAATAGACGCGGTGCATTCCGACGACGACTCCATGGCCTCGCCGACACCGTTGCGCCAGTTCGGCGGCTACTTCCCGTTTGCAACCAAGCATATCCTCGACGTGCCTGTTCTGTTCAACCAGTACGGCCTTGCCGACATCTGGCGGTCGGAATACGAGAAGGTCGGTGTCGCGTGGATTTCCGCAGCGGGTCAGGATCCCTGCAACTTCAACACCAAGAAGGAAATCAAGTCGGTTGCAGATCTTGAAGGCCTGAAGCTTTACACGTTCCCGACAGCCGGCCGCTTCCTTTCGAAATTCGGCGTCGTGCCCGTGTCGATACCGTATGAAGATGCCGAAGTCGCCGTGCAGACCGGTGAACTCGACGGCATGGCCTGGTCAGGTATCACGGAAGATTACACAGTCGGTTGGGCTGACGTGACGGACTACTTCCTGACCAACAACATTTCCGGTGCCTGGATCGGTTCGTGGTTCGTCAACCAGAAACGTTGGGCCGATCTGCCGCCGCATCTCCAGCAACTCGTGCTGGCAGCCACCGAAGCCGGTCATACCTACCGGAACCAGTGGTACTGGGGCGGAGAGGCGCGCCTTCGCGCAAAAGGCGACAAGCTGCAACTTCGCACCGTTCCGGCTGCCGAATGGGCACAGGTCGAAGACGCGGCAAAGGACTTCTGGAAAGAGATCGCCGCAGAAGGCGAGCTTCAGGCAAAGATCATATCGATCTTCCAGGAATACAACGATGTCATCAACCAGGCAGGACCTCCCTACAATTTCGGTTGAGACAAGCACTGACGAGCTCCGGAGACTTGTTTCTCCGGAGCTCACCGATCCATTGCCGATAATTCAAGCCCATGAACCAGCGGAAGACACAAATGCCTGGCAACCTGACATTCGATGCACTTAAAACTCTCGTCTCGTCCGGTGAGATTGATACGGTGCTCGCGTGCATCGTCGACATGCAGGGACGGCTGATGGGCAAGCGTTTTCACGCCCAGCACTTCGTCGACACCGCCTATGACGAAACACATTGCTGCAACTACCTTCTGGCGACAGACCTGGAAATGTATACGGTCGAAGGCTATGCGGCGACCAGCTGGTCAGGCGGCTACGGCGACTATGTGATGAAACCGGACCTGTCGAGCCTTCGGAAAATACCCTGGCTGGAAGCAACGGCCATGGTGATGTGCGATGTCCAGGATCACCATACACACAAGGACGTGCCGCACTCGCCGCGCGCAATGCTGAAGGCTCAAGTTGCCCGACTGTCCGAAATGGGGCTGTCGCCGATCATGGCGACCGAACTGGAATTTTTCCTGTTCGAAAAGAGTTTCGACGAGATTCGCAAGGAAGGCTTCCGCAATCTGGAACCGATCTCCGGCTATAACGAAGACTACCATATCCTGCAGACCACCAAGGAAGAGGACGTTCTGCGTCCGGTTCGCAATTGCCTCTTTGGCGCGGGAATTCCGGTCGAAAACACCAAGGGTGAAGCTGAAACGGGGCAGGAGGAGCTGAACATCAAATACGCTCCCGCGCTTGAAACGGCCGAGTACCACACAATTGCCAAGCATGCGGTCAAGGAGATTGCCTGGGCAAAGGGGCGTTCCGTTTCCTTCCTGGCCAAGTGGCGCAGCGACAAGGTGGGCTCTTCCTCGCATGTTCACCACTCCTTGTTCGACAAGAAAGGCAACAACGTCTTTTGCGATGCCAAGGCCGAACTCGGCATGTCGGATACGATGCGACACTACCTTGCCGGAATGATCAAATATGCGCCGGAATACACGTATTTCCTGGCGCCCTACATCAACAGCTACAAGCGTTTCCAAAAAGGAACGTTTGCGCCGACCAAGACAGTCTGGTCCGTCGACAACCGCACGGCCGGATTCCGTCTTTGCGGAGAAGGCACAAAGGCGTTGCGTGTCGAATGCCGCATCGGTGGCTCGGACCTCAATCCCTATCTCGCGCTGGCCGCGTTGATTGCCGCTGGCATCAAGGGACTGGAGGAGAAGCTGCCGCTTGATCCGCCAGCGACCGGTGATGTCTACGAGGCCCGGAAGGCCAGGGAAATTCCGCATACGCTGCGCGATGCACGCGAAACGCTGCGCAAGTCGAAATTCCTGCGCGAGGCGTTTTCCGACGAAGTTATCGAACACTATGCACGGGCTGCCGAGTGGGAGATCGAGGAATTCGATCGGGCTGTCACGGATTATGAAATCGCCCGCGGATTCGAACGGGCGTGATGAACAACCAGCATACCGTCCACACCCTCGTCCTGAGCCGGTGTTGAGCGGGAACAACGAAATACGCGAGAGCCACCACTTTCAACAGACCGCACATGAAGATGCGGAATGAGAGGTTTCAAATGTCTGATGTGATCAAGCTGATCTCACCCGTTGACGGCTCGGTTTATGCCGAACGTCCCGCCCTGGAAGAAGCTGCCGTCGAAAAGATCGTGTCGGCCGCAAGACGGGCACAGGCCGGTTGGGCGGCAACGCCGATTGCCGAGCGTGTCGCCTATTGCGAGAATGCGCTGGAAGCCCTGAAGGCAATGAACGACGATGTCGTGCCGGAACTGGCCTGGCAGATGGGTCGCCCGATCCGCTATGGCGGCGAAATGGGCGGTACGATCGAGCGCACGGAATATTGTGCGTCGATCGCCGAAGAGGCGCTGGCTGATATCGAGCGCACGGACAAGCCGGGCTTCAGGCGCTACCTCCGGCGTGTGCCGCTCGGCATCGTCATGGTGATTGCGCCGTGGAACTATCCTTTCATGACGGCTGTCAACACGATCATGCCCGCGCTGATGGCCGGCAATGTCGTGGTGCTGAAACACGCCGCACAGACGCTTCTGGTCGGTGAACGCCTGGCAAAGGCGTTCGAGATCGCCGGATTGCCGAAAGACGTATTCCAGAACATCGTCCTGACCCATGGCGGGACCGAGAAACTGCTCGGTTCCGGCGTGATCGATCATGTCAATTTCACCGGCTCTGTCGGCGGCGGTCGTGCGATCGAAAAGGCGCTTGCCGGTACATTTGCGACCGTTGGTCTTGAACTTGGAGGCAAGGACCCGGCCTATGTCCGTGCCGACGCCGATCTCGACTATGCCATCGGCAATCTGGTCGACGGCGCGTTCTACAATGCCGGTCAGTGCTGTTGCGGTATCGAACGCGTCTATGTGCATGAAAGCCAGTTCGACAGGTTCGTCGACGGGTTTGTCGATCTGACAAAGCAGTATCAGCTGGGCAACCCGCTGGACGAAGCGACAACGCTGGGACCGATGGCACAGGCCCGTTTTGCCGCCTGGGTGCGTGAACAGACCGACGAGGCCCTGCGCAAGGGTGCCAAGGCACATATCGATGTGTCCGCCTATTCCGAAAACAAGGATGGCACACCCTACCTGGCGCCCCAGGTCCTGACCGATGTCAATCACCAGATGTCGGTCATGCGCGAAGAGAGCTTCGGTCCGGTGGTCGGCATCATGAAGGTCAAGGATGACGAGGAAGCCCTGCAGTTCATGAATGACAGCCCCTACGGCCTGACCGCTTCGATCTGGTCCGAGGATGTCGAGGCCGCCGCGGCGATCGGCGACAGGATCGAGACCGGAACCGTCTTCATGAACCGCTGCGATTATCTCGACCCGGCGCTGGTGTGGACTGGCGTCAAGGATACCGGCAAGGGCGCCGCGCTTTCCGAAATCGGATTCCATAACCTGACACGGCCGAAGTCCTTCCACTTCCGGGTGGAGCACTGAGGGGAAGAAGGAATTAGCGCCTTGCAGATCCTTTGCAATTGTCATCCCGGCTGAAACGAAGTTGAAGGCGGGGATCCAGTAACCGATGCAGCCACCAAGACTTAGGTGGCATAAGCTGATGGATACCAGACCCCTGCCTGCGCAGGGGTGACAAAAGGTGGAAATTTCGACCCCGACTTCAGATTTTGATCGCTCGCAAACCTAAGATTTTAGAGAACTCAAAACCAACGAGACACCCATGAGCTCACTTCCTTCCGTCAACTGGTCTTATCCAACTTCCGTGCGTTTCGGTGTTGGCCGCATCAAGGAACTGCCCGACGCCGTCAAGGCGACAGGCATGTCGAACCCGTTGCTGGTGACCGATCCCGGACTTGCCAGCTTGCCGATGGTGGCGGACGCGATCGCCAGCCTGCGAGATGCAGGCCTCACGGCTGCCGTATTTTGCGACGTCAAGCCGAACCCGGTCGACAGCAACATTTCCGCAGGCGTTGAAGCGTTCACATCCGGTGGCCATGATGGTGTAATTGCCTTCGGTGGGGGATCCGGGCTGGACGCCGGCAAGTTGATCGCATTCATGTCCGGGCAGTCCCGCCCGATCTGGGACTTCGAGGACATCGGTGACTGGTGGACCCGTGCCGACCCGGACGGTATCGCACCTATCGTTGCCGTCCCGACAACTGCGGGCACAGGTTCGGAAGTCGGGCGGGCGGGTGTCGTCACCAACGAGGCGACCCACACGAAGAAAGTGATCTTCCATCCGAAGATGCTTCCGGAAATCGTGATCTGTGATCCGGAACTGACCGTCGGGATGCCGCGCTTCATCACTGTCGGCACAGGCATGGACGCGCTTGCGCATTGCCTTGAAGCCTACTCGGCGCCGATGTACCACCCGATGTCCGAAGGCATCGCGCTTGAAGGCGTGAGACTTGTCCTGGAGAATTTGCCGAGGGTCGCGGCTGACGGATCCGACCTGGAAGCTCGCGGGCACCTGATGAGTGCGGCCGCGATGGGCGCCGTCGCTTTCCAGAAAGGGCTTGGGGCAATCCACTCCCTGTCCCATCCGGTCGGTGCGCTTTATGACACGCATCACGGCATGACAAACGCGGTGTTCATGCCTTACGTGATGCAGTTCAACAAGGTGGCCATAGAACAGAAATTCGAACGCCTTGCGGGTTTCCTGGGCATTGGCGGAGGATACCGGGGCGTGCTTGAGGCTGTCCTGAAACTGCGCGATGATCTTGACGTCCCGCACACCTTGTCAGGATTGAATGTCGACGGAGGCAAACGCGACCTGATCGCGGAGATGGCGATTGTCGATCCGACGGCTGGAGGCAATCCCGTCGAATTGACCAAGGACGGTGCCCTTGAAATATTCGACAAGGCACAGCTGGGGACGATCTGAACCGTCACCAGGGGCCTGTGGGAAAACTGTTCCTGGAACTGCGCATTTGCGCGGGCGATCGCGGATCGCCTGTGCAGGGCGTTGCATGGTTCCCGGAAGGCTGTAAGAGTAACGTAAGGAATGACCCATTAATGTAGCGGCTAACGCCTGATTGATACGAGGGGAACTGATAATGACGGTCTCGCGGGTAGTTTTTTCTTTCCTGTGGTTCGCGTGTCTTGTTTTCTCTCCGCAGGTGGTGAGCGCACAAAGCAGCGGTCTCGGACCCGGGTGGACACTTCAACCCGAGGCGTCCACCATCCGGTTTCAATCGGTCAAGAACCTCACAAAGGTAGAGTCGAGCGGCTTCGTTCAATTCGATGGCCAAATCGATCCGGATGGAAAGGCGCAGATCCGCATCTTCCTGGACTCCGTCGATACGAAGATCGACCTCAGAAACGTTCGGATGCGTTTTCTGTTCTTTGAAACGTTTGAGTTTCCCGAAGCGGTCATCACCGCGCAGATAGATCCCTCGGTTCTGGCCGATCTGCCGACGCAGCGACGGAAGGTCATTCCACTTGCCTTCGAGCTGAAACTCCATGGGGTGACCAAGACGCTTGAAACGGAAGTGGCCGTCACGCTCGTCGGAGACGAGATCGTTGCGGTTTCGTCAACAGCGCCGGTGTCTGTGGCGGCAGCCGACTTCAATCTTGAAGGCGGTATCAAGAAACTCGAAGAAGCCGCAAACGTTGCGATTGTGCCTTCGGCGACCGTGACCTTCGATTTCATGTTCTCCAGGAATTCAGGCCAACAGGTTGCGCAAGAGACCGCGCCCGAAGCACAGCAGGCGGCGGCCACTGCAATTGAACCGGAAGGCAATCTGGACGAGGAGGCCTGCAAGGGCCGGTTCGAGATCCTTTCGCGCACTGACAATATCTATTTTGCCAGCGGCAGCGCCAGCCTCGACAAGCGCAGCGAACCACTGCTTGACAGTCTGGTCGATATCATCCTTCGCTGCCCGGACCTGAAGATCGAAGTCGGCGGTCATACAGACAGTGATGGCAGTGCAGCTGCCAACAAGCGTTTGTCCGAACGCAGGGCCGCTTCGGTTGAAAATTATCTTTATGGAAAGAAGGTATCTGGTAACAGGATCACGAGTGTCGGGTATGGTGAAGCCAGTCCGATAGCGTCGAATGACACACCTGACGGCAAACGCCGCAACCGCCGTATCGAGTTTATCGTTGTCGACTAGGTTCAAAATCTGCCGGCTTTTGGCAATCGTCCTGCCCGTGCTGTTCCTGTTTACGCAGGTTCAGGCCGATGATAGCGATTCACAGGAACCGCTTCGCCTGGCGCTTGTTGTCGGGAACGGCTCCTATACTCATGTCGCTCCACTGGACAACCCGGTGAACGACGCGGAACTGATGGCTGCGTCGTTGGAAGATGTCGGCTTTGAGGTAATGCTGGTCACGGATGCGACGCGCGATACCTTGATCAAGGCCATCTCGGATTTCGGCCGCAGGCTGCGGGAAGCTGATGACGACGCGACCGGCCTGTTTTATTACGCCGGGCATGGCGTGCAGTCCTTCGGCGCCAACTTTCTGCTCCCCGTTGACATTAATCTCATGGATGCGGCTGATCTCAGCCTGGTCGGGGTGCCCGCGCAGGCATTGCTCCGGCAGATGTTTTCGGCGAACAACAAGACCAATATCGTCATCCTTGATGCCTGCCGGGACAATCCTTTCGTTTCAATTCCAGACCTGAATGAAAACGGTCTTGCCGAAATGAAAGCCCCTCGGGGAACCTTTCTTGCCTATTCCACAGGCCCCGGGGAGGTCGCCCTGGACGGGTCGGAAGACAACAGTCCCTTTACAGGCTCTCTCGCACGGCGGATGTCGACACCAGGTGTTCCGATCGAGGCGCTGTTCAAGAATGTCCGGCGGGATGTTCTTGATGCGACCAACGGCATCCAGACGCCATGGGATACATCGTCCATGACCGTGAACTTTCAGTTCGTTCCTGCGGTCATGCCGTCTCCTGCGGAGATCCAGGAGCGCCAGCTCTGGGAGACCGTGAAGCTGAGCAAGGATCCGATCCAGGTCATGCTCTATCTTCGCGCCAACCCGGAAAGTCGTTTTTCAGGTGACGCACGCAAGCTCCTGCAGGACCTTGTTTCTGCGGAAGTCAAGGAAACAGTGAGCACAGACGTTGCTCCGACCCCGGCAAAAGAACCTGTGTCCGTGGATCCCAGCGACGCTGAACGCGACCTGATCGAGGAAGCACGACGGGCCGGAACGGAAGACGCATACAAGATTTATCTGGATGCCTTCCCGGACGGCCACTTTGCCGAACTGGCCCGGCTGGAGCTTCAGACGATCCAGCAAAACGAACCGCGAACGGACCCGATTTCGGAGCCACCCGTCGCTGTTGCCGTTGAGCCCAAATCATCAACCCAGGACGGAGCGGGCGCGCTTCCGAATGTCGTTGCATTCAACAAGCCTCTTGGCGCGGGCGGTCCGGAGCTGGCCACCCGGAGCATATCGGACCTGATCTCGGCGAGCCCGCAGTTCCCGCCGATTGAGGGACTTCCGGAAGCTGCCTGGAAAGACAAGACGTGTGCTTCCTGTCATCAATGGGAGCAGGCCAACCTGTGTACCCAGGCCAAGACTTATGTGGATGACAAGACGCGGGCGCTTTCGAAGGATCACCCGTTCGGGGGCGTCTTCAAACAATTGCTGCAGGTGTGGGCCGAAGGCGGTTGCCAGTAGGTGTTGCGGCCGAGCGGCTGTCGGGCCCTGTTTCCCGACATTGCCAATGGAAGAAGCCTATTGCTGTGGCCGGGTCCGTGTCCCGGGAATTCTGACAGGGTCTAACCACCGGTATTCTCGTTTTTGGGCGGCTCGCGCAACCGCGCGAGTTCACGCGGCGGAACTATTTCCCTGACTTGACCAGATTTGACATCATAGAGGAGTGCCGAGACGGTCAAGTGGCCGGGGATTTCGGCTGCATCACGTAGCCGGTTGATGTCACGCAAGAGATCCGTTTCCTGATCCGTGATCGCATAGTCGGAAACATCGATTCCGAGTTTGTCGCGAAGCGCATCCCGGAAATCAGGATTGGCGAAATTTTGTGCGCCGCATTGTGTGTGCTGCATCAGGACGACATGGAAATCCGGGTCTCGATCTGGTGCCATCTTCGCAACCATGAAGGCGAGAGTGGCGATCTCGTTGATCACGCTCTTTGTCACGCGCCCGCCATTGTTGCGCAGGACCACGGCATCCCCGAGTTCCAGGCCAAGCACATGAGCGGGATCGACACGAGCATCGATGCACGTCAAAACGAGGGTGCCAAGTTTTGGCAGTATCGGGAGGTCGGCGGATGAGAACGTTTCCGCGAAGCGGTCGTTCCGTTCAAGAAGAAGAGAATTGTTACTCATGATTTTTCCTGTTTACTCTTGGCAGTCAGGCAACCTTGGCTGTTGTTGACTGTGCCGATTGACCGGCATGGGTCGCGACCCAATCGGGTGTCTGCTGGCTGAATCTCGGATTTGCGATCCGGACATAATCCCGCGCCGACTGCACGCGCTCGAGATCAAGTGCAGGCGTCAGTACGATTTTGAGGAAACCGACCAGCGTGCGGACGCTTGCCGCACGGCTGGCTTGAAGTTCGGGGCGGGTGGCGACCAGCCTGCGGACAATGCTTTCGAACTCTTCCGGAACACGACCTCCGACACGGTGTACGTCCTGTGTCGGTGCGTTCACCGCGAAGCTGCCCCGTCGATATTCTTCCGCATAGATCGCGAGCTGGGAAACCGCGGCTTCCGAGTAATTTGACGGCGGCAGGGCGCGCAAGGCCTTGGTCATCATCTTTTCCGAAATGTCCATGTATCTCACGCGGCGTCCAAGGGCTCGCCCCATCGCTTCGGCGATCTCTTTGGGGGACAGAAGCTCCGGCCCGGTCGGACGGTAGTTCTTGCCTGCATGGGTCTCAGGGTCGACCAGGGCTGCGACAGCGACGCTGGCGATGTCCTCGTTTGAAGGAGGTGCGTTTTTCCGCTCATCACCCGGCCCCAGCGGCATTGTGAAAAGTCCCAGATGTGCCGCCATGTCGATGACCATCAGGTAGTTGTCGGCGAACCATCCGGGATTGACCGAAGTAACACTCATGCCGGACGGCAGGCGGATCAGGGCATCGGACAGGTAGACCTCGCGCGTGAACAGCGACGGGTGGTCGACCGACGTGAGCCATTGACCGAGCGTTACGACATGTTCAAGGCGGGCTTCGTTTGCCGCCACGGTGAAGATGGCGTTGAAGTGCAAGCCGTTCGGCGCCGTTGGTGCACATTGATAGGCCCTGTGCACGTTTTCCATGGCCTTGCGCATGTCTGCGAGCGCATATTGATTGCCGATGAAGATTTCAGCGCCCTCGCGCTCCAGAAGCTCCGAGCGTTTGTCTCGCCTTCTGACGAATGCCCTGACGGGAAAGCCCCTTTCAAGCAGTTGCAAAACGACCGGCAGGCCGGTTTTACCCGCCGCGCTGGTCACGAGAATTTTCGGTTTCAATGCCATGCGCCACCTTTAGATGATAATTGTAATCTTAAATTATAGATGATATATGAAATCTAAATTGTCAAGCCCCGAAGAAAGACGGCACGATGCCCAGAATGTCTGAAGCTGAAAAACGTAAAACCCATGAAAGGATACTCGAGCAGGCGGCCCGGATCTTTCGCGAGAAAGGAACGGAAACGACCAGCGTTTCGGATGTCATGCAGGCAGCCGGTCTCACGCATGGTGGCTTTTACCGGCACTTCAAATCGAAGGATGATCTTGTGGTTGCCGCTTTCAGGAACGCGGTTGATGGTGTGCTCGCCGACATGGAAGACGCTGCTTCGGATGAAGAGAGAGAAAAAGCGCGGGAGGCCTATATCGACACGTATCTGTCAATGTGCCACGTCGACAACCGGCCCGAGGGTTGCCCGTTGGCCGCGCTCGCAGGGAACCTTTCCAGAGGCCCGCAGGACGCCAGGGCGGCAGGTTTTCAAGCCTCGGAAAGAGTGTCAGACCAACTGCGTGAAGGGCCTGACACCGGGCAAGGTGTCGCCCTTCTGGCGCTGATGCTCGGAACAGTGACGCTCGCACGTCTTGCTGAAACCAAAGATACTGCGCAATCCATTCTGGATGCGGGACGAGCAGGTGTCGATCTCATCCGGAGCGAATGGCCTGGGTGATGCCAAGTCCAAGGCACTAAGCGAACCGAGTTGTCGTGCGCATCTGCCGCCGAAAGGCACCGTGGCGCCATTGAATGAAGTTGTCCGTGTAAAGCGTTGCCACAAGGTTCTTGAACCTGTCTTCAAGCTCTTCCACTGTCATGCCGTCAGGTTGGAAATTGACATCAAAAAGCGTGCAGGTTTCCCAGGCATCTGCACGGATAAGCCGTCCCTCTGACCTTAAGCGGTCATGGAGCGGGGTTCCGGGGAATGGGGTCTGGACAGTTACCTGGACGTCGTAGAGACCGCTTTCCCTCACAAAGTTGATCACGGCGTCGAAACTTTCCTCGGTCTGTCCGTCGAGCCCCAGAACAAAGCATCCATTCACGGTGATGCCGTGCTCCTGAATGCGGCGAACTGCTTCCAGATACGTGTCGGCGCGCTTGGCCTTCCAGTTTGTCTTCTGCTCGATGCCGTCCAGAACAGCTTTGTCGGTGGCTTCAAGACCGATCAACAACTGGCTGCACCCGGCGTCACGTAGCATCGCAAGCAGCTCAGGGTCATCAGCAACTGAGACGTCCGTTTCCGTGAACCAGCGAATTTTCTCACCAGCAAGCGCCTTGACCAACCGCTTTGCATGGGCCTTGTTGGCGAAAGTGTTGTCATCCGCTAACTCAATGAACGGCTTTGCCCAGATGTCCTTGATGCGGTGGATTTCGGCAATGACTTTCTCCACCGGTTTGGTCTTGAACTTCGGTGAGATGCGGATAGAGGACGCGCAGAAATCACAGGACAGTGGACAGCCGCGCTGGGTCTGGACCGTGAGCCTGTTGTAGCGCTCGAAGTCAAGCAGTTCGAACGCGGGCATCGGGGCATTTCGGAGATCGAAAGATAGCGGGCGGGCATCGTAAACCGGCTTTAGATCTTCATCTTTAAGGTCTTGCACGACTTGCCGCCAGACTGGCTCGGATTCGCCGAGGACAATCGCGTCGGCGTGCCGACCGGCTTCCTGCGGACATGCAGTGATATGCAGGCCACCAAGGATGACCTTGGTTCCTTCCCGGCGATAGCGATCTGCAAGTGCATAGGTTTCCCTGATCTGGGCGGAGTAACTTGAAATCGCAACGGCATCAAATTCACATGGAAGATCGTCCAACGCGGCAAGGTCTGCGATTTCAAGGTAACAGATATCGACGTCGGACGGCGTTAGACCGGCAAGCGTCAATAGGGCAAGGCTGGGCAAGGAGGCAACCACCTTGCTGCGTTCCACAAATCCCGGCAGCGTCAGGCCGAGTTGCATCAGGTCCGCGTTCTGGACCCGAATGCCGCTCATAGCGATCATGCCGAGCCTCATCAGGATTTTTTCCTCAACTGAATGCGTATCAACAAAACCGCATACATGATGAGGAGCACAGGTGTGGCGATCACGGAGAAGAAAGTGATCAAGGCCAAGACACCATAGGCCATATCATTGGAGGTCGGATCACGAAGTCCACCCATGATGTTGAAAACGGCTTGCTCGAGATTGAGCAGCGTCAGGGTCGTTACAATGAGCGCAAGCGGCAAGAGCATCGCGACAACAACTGCAATTGCGCCAAGTTTGCCGACGCGTCTTAGAAAGACCGCAAACAAAGCGACCCGCCAGGTGGCAACGATCAAGAGAAACCAGACATTTGCCGTCTGGGCCGAGGAGAGCGCCATGAAACGCTCGACTGGAATGGCATAGAAGAGCGCCGGCAGCGAGGTCAGGGTGATGAAGATCAGAATGTTGCGGTAGCTGAGATTCTGCGGTTTGAGCGGGGCGGAAATGGCCCAGACAATAGCCGCCAGAACAAAAACATATCCAAGAGAGCCAAGGCCCGCATATTGCCACCAATCTGCACGCGGGTGATCCCAATACCTGCCAATCCCGACGAGCCAGGTGGTGAAGAGACCCCAACCGAGATAAATGAGCCAATGCTCTGCAAGCGATGGCTTGAAGGCTCTGAAGGACAAGAGCCGGACCTGGTCAGCCAGCACGCGCAAACAAATATTCAAATGCCAGCCTCCGTTTGGACTTATCAAAAAGAAGCCCAGCTGAGATGCAAGTCAAAAGTACCACCATCTTGTTTCATTTTTTAAAGGCCCATTTCAACACGTGTTGGCGCAGTCACGTCATGCAAAAAAAAACGCGCCACAATGTGGCGCGATTTTTTTGGATGTGGGCGTGGTTCGCCCGCATGGCTGTTGTTGAGGATCAGGCGTTCTGCTGCATTTCGATGAGTTTCAGCATGGCGACCATGACGATGCCGTAGAGAACGTGTCCGACCAGGGCGACCCAGACGATTCCAGTGAAGTTCAAGAAGAACGGCAGACCTGCGAGAGAGGTGATGCCACCGATCGCGAAGATCCAAAGACCAAAACCATAGATCGCAGACGGCACGAACCAGTGCGTGTTGCCAACGACGCGTTGCCAGAGTGGTGCGAAGATGAACATCCAGCCAATCGGGTAGCCGATCAGGCCGACAACGTAAAAATGCACGAAATAGCCGGCGAAATTGCTATTTGGCAAGCCGAGCGCGCCAAGCAGACTTCTGGCAAGACCGTGCGGAGATAAAGTGGCGAAACCGAGCGCGGGGCTGATCACCTGGCCCCAGAGGTCGAACGCGATGGTTGCGAAGAATCCCGAGACGAACATCAGTCCCAGTGTGGCGAAATTGACGGAGGGCAGAGCGCCAACCAGCCGGTTTTCAGAAGTGAGTGTCATCATGTCCATTAGCCTTCCAGATAACAAATCTTGTTGCGCCCTTTATTTGGGAAGGCATTCGATAACGTGCATTCAACTCAATGCGTGAAGTTCTGACGTTTTATTCAAGTTCGGATGCATCGAGATCACGGAAACTCCATCTGTGCGTGAGCCGGTCGGCTATCACGGCTGTCATTCCGCCGTGATAGCCGACCAGTTCAGGTCAAACCGGTCCAGGTACTTCTTGAGGCGATCAGCATCGTTGCGGCTTGTCTTCGAGGCGCGGGATGCCGCGAACAGGACCCGTCCGGTTGCGCTCAAGGACGGGCTCTTCCGGCACATGCGAATGACATAGGCGAGCTGAACCCTGTCGAAGACGTCGATTTCATCTGTTCTGTCGCCGAGGAGATCCCGCAGGAGCGTATCATCCGGGTTGGCCAAGGCACTCGTCCACTGGCTTTCCAGTGCGTCGATTTCCTGTTCAACGAGCGTAAGCGTGATACGGCCTCGCGGTGCCAGGGTGCACAATCTCTGGACAGAAGCGCCGAGGTCGCGAAAATTGCCCGGCCAGGGCGTTGCCGGGGACACGGCAAAGTCAAGATATCGCGCTCTTGCATCGACATTGAAGCCCACCCTGTTGCCGAGCAGTTTTTCAGCGCGGTTGAGTTCGAATTCTATGTTGGGTTCGATGTCTTCCCGCCGTTCCGTGAGAGAGGGCAACCGGAATGTCCAGAGGTTCAGCCTGGCATAGAGATCCGGTCGGAACTTTCCCTCCGAGACGAGCTGGCCGAGGTTGCGGTTGGTTCCCGCAATCAGTTGAAAGCGGCTGGTGATCTCGTGATCGGAGCCAACAGCCAGAAACCGGCCGGTTTCGACCGCGTGAAGGATCATTGCCTGTTCATCGAGGCCAAGTTCGTTGATCTCATCCAGGAAGAGCACACCGCCATCAGCCTCACGCAACAAGCCGCGCCGGTCCGGACTGCCGGTTCCCATGGTCCCCCGGCGATGGCCGAACAGGCTCGACATCGCGCGCTCGCCCTTCAGCGTGGCGCAATTCACATGAACAAGCCGGCCCTTGACCCGGCGCCGCTGCAATTTCAGCTCGTAGATTCGTTCCGCCAGCTCGCTCTTGCCTGTTCCCGTATCGCCGAGCAGAAGCAGCGGCGCGTCCGAGTTTGTGGCGACAAGCTCTATCCGTTCGATCAGGCTGTTGAATGCCGTGTTCCGGGTTTCAATGCCTGCTTTCAGGAGTGCATTGTATTCTTCCGCGATCAGATCAAATCGTTGCTGCAAGGCGTCATAACGGGAAAGGTCGAGATCTACGATGTTGTAGCGGCCGGTTACTTCACCATCGTCACCGCGTGGCGGCGATGTCTGCACCAGCTTGGCTGGCACATGTCGGGACTCCGTCAACAAAAACCAGCAGATCTGGGCAACGTGCGTTCCTGTCGTCAAATGGACGAAGTAGTCCTCGCGATCCTCGTCGAAGCCGTAGTCACGCGCGAAGTCAAACAGAGCGCCGTAAACCTCCTGAAAGTCCCAGGGATCGCGCAGGTCAACCTGCTGCAACAGAACCTCTGTTGCCGGACTTGCATCCTCGATGTCTTTCTTGACGTTGCTTGCAAGGCGATGAAATGCCCTGTCGTACAAGAGTTCAATACGGTGAACCGGAAAGCTGCCATGCTGGGTGACGGCGATCGACGGGCGCCATCGACGCTTTTTGCCGGCGTCCAGCTGGATGCCGAGGAAGCCGATGACAACGTTCTTTTTCAACGAGCTATACCTTTTTATAAAAGAGTATCTTTTCGTATAAGATATTCTCGTGCCACAAATGTCAATATCCGGAAAAACTCATAAAAAACAAATAGTTATTGCGATTTCACATTTTTGTTTTGCTCTGCGCTTCGAAACGGCAATCTCCTTCTCAACACAGACACGAACACCAACGCCTTCCAGGGCAAGGATTTGAGGAGCGAGACAATGGCGAACAAATCTCTGTTTGCATCACAGCGTGGACGCACTTCCGGCAAGGCCGGTGCCCGGAATCTGGCGGGTGGAAAAGCCTACACCTACGAAGACCGTCACAAGCTGGCTCAGCTGGCCGCGACGGGTTCCATTGGCGACACGTTCTACCAGTCCGCCGATCTTGAACTGAAGGCCGTTCTGGAAACGGCGGCGGCGGTTCCGGATGCCTTCCTGGCTAAGACAGCCGTCTATGCCCGCCAGAAAGGCAAGATGAAAGATCTGCCGGCGCTGTTGCTGGCGGTACTGGCATCCCGTGATCCGGTTCTGCTGGCCAAGGCATTTCCGTTTGTCGTGACCGATGGCAGGATGCTGCGTAATTTCGTGCAGATCCTGCGTTCCGGGCAGACCGGCCGCAAGTCGCTCGGCACCAGGCCGAAAGCACTGGTGCGCGGATGGTTGAATGCGGCAACGGACTACCAGTTGCTGCAGGCAAATATCGGCAATGATCCATCGCTTGCCGACGTCATCAAGATGGTGCACCCGAAACCGCGTGATGCCGAGCGTGCTGCTCTGTTCGCCTGGTTGATCGGCAAGCCGTGCGATGTCGAGAAGCTCCCGGCGCAGGTCCGCGATTATGTGGCCTTCCTGGAGAATCCGAACGGTCGCGAAGTGCCAGACGTTCCCTTCCAGATGCTGACGCATCTGCAGCTCGCCAGGGAAGACTGGACGATGTTGGCGGAACGCGGGAGCTGGAACATGGTGCGCATGAACTTGAACACCTTCCTGCGCCACGGCGTTTTCGAAGGCAAACGGTTCGAAAAGGCACCGGCGGTTCGCATGGTTGCGGATATCCTGAAGGATCCGAAGCGGATCAGGAAGGCACGTGCCTTCCCGTATCAGCTGCTCACGGGTTTTCAGGCGCTGTCAGAGGACATGCCGTCCGAAATCCGCGAGGCGATGCATGAAGCCATGGAGATCTCGGTCGCCAACGTGCCGGCCTTCAAGGGACAGGTTGTTGTGTGCCCGGACGTCTCCGGCTCCATGGTCTCCCCGGTGACCGGATACAGGAAAGGGGCGACGACGGTAACGCGCTGCGTCGATGTTGCTGCCCTGGTGTCCGCAGCCGTCTTGCGGCGTAACCGCGGGGCCACGGTCCTGCCGTTCGAGGTCAACGTCCGGCCGGTGAAGCTGGTGGCGCGAGACACGATTCTGACCAACGCCCAAAAGCTCACGGAGCAGTGGGGTGGCGGGACGAACTGCGCGGCACCGCTGGCGTGGCTGAACGAAAAACGCCGGGCACCGGACCTGGTGATCCTGGTCTCGGACAACCAGTCCTGGGCAGGCGTCCAGCAGGGTCGCGGGACCGGTGTGATGCGCGAATGGGAGACGCTGAAACGGCGCAACCCGGATGCCAAGCTGGTGTGCATCGATATCGCGCCCTACGGCACGAGCCAGGCCAGGTCGCGGCCGGATATCCTCAACATCGGAGGTTTCTCCGATGCGGTGTTCGACCAGATCGCGGCCTTTGCCAAAGGCACGATGAACGTAGACCAATGGGTCGGCGAGATCGAAGCGATCGATCTGACCTGACGATTTGGACCATGGCGGGCACACTGCCTGCCATGGTCGCCGGAAGACCAGGCGAATGCCGAGGGAACTACATTGCTCCAACAATGGGAACAAAGTCCGAGCGGGTTCGACTCCCCTCCGGATCAGCGGACACTCAATCGGAACCGATGGAATGTCCATAAGCTGATCGGTCTTTAAAAGCCGATCAACTTGTCTGCGCTCTCTTGAGCGCAGGTTGATCAAGCATGCGCTCTCAGGCTCGAGCGGGACTCCCGGGTTTCTTCACCTTTGTCGCCTGGTTTTTCCAGAAATTTTTTGACTGAGGCGGATGCCGATGGAATTACACTGTTACCTCCGGAAATGCGTGGGTCGAGCCACGCCTTCGCGAAGTCGCGATGTCGTCTAACGAGGAAAGGCAACGGAGCTAATTTCATCACCAACTTGCCGCCGCAATTTTCAACCGGTCAGGGCGAATGCCTGCAGAACTACATCGACTATGAATCGCCAGGTTGCGGGTTCGAATCCCGCCGCTGCAACCATCTGATGCAGCGTAGCTCAACGGATAGAGCAGGAACGTTTTGCACTCACCTTGTCGCCCTGACCGGACGACTTCCCGACTGGTCCGAATTCGGATCACCACTGAAACAGAGAGCAAACGATAGGTTGCGGCGACGGCCAAGAGCAGGAAGCCGCATCAGAAAATCCGATCAGGGCGGATGCTGTGCGAGCCTCCATCGTACGCGGGTTCGACTCCCGCCGTGACCGGGAAACAGGCACGTAGCTGAGTGGTTTAGCAGGTCTCGCATTGCGAGATACAAACGTGGTTCGCATTCTTCTCGTCGCCCTGACGGGGTCCATGACTTAACAAAGAAGGACAAAAACACATGGCACGCCGAGCAGAATTGAGGGGAGTTTGCCGGGATCTTCTGGAAACCTTCACAAGTCGAAACAATGATCTCGATGGTTATTGGGCGTTGGGAAAGATCCAGACCCATTTGCAACAGGGCAAGAGACGGAAACTCTGTCTAGATCTCGTGACACGAGAGCTGGAAAAATCGGATAAAATTTTTTTTGAGCTCACAGAATTCTACGGCGACGTGCTCCTCAGGATCTCCTATTCTCGGAAGATCTCCGAGGCCTGGATCCGATATGCGGCAATCGATATTCAGAGCGTTTCGAATGAGAAGATCTTGTGCACCTCTCGAGTGAAAACCGACTTGGGAAGAGAGTATTCGGCTGAAACGTTTGCAGATGTCAGGCCTCATGATCCCATCGTGGAGTTGCGTTCCGGCGGACCATACGGTTCGCGTACTACGAAGCGAATAATTCGCTCTTCTCTTCCGCACTTGTCACCAAGACTGGTGCATTGAGGCTGAAACGGAATTCAACACGTGGCTCTGCCGCGAATTCGGGGATGCCGGCAGGACTACAGGCAGACGCCTCCCGGCGTGGCCGGGAGGGGAGGCGCGCAGCGCTTCCCGTGCCAGTTCAAGTCTGGCCCGGAGCAATCCGGTGGCGGAAAGACACTCTTGCCAAACCTTGCCCCGCGCAGCCTGGCGGATGCCAGCAGGAGTTCGTTTCTGACGAAACTCTGCGACACGTTTGCCGCCAGGTGGATATGAAGGAAGAAGATGATGACGATCGAAACGGAAACAACAGAACTGACCAGTGCAATGCTGACAGCGTGGGGACACGTTGAAGGCAAGGCCTTCGGGGCTGCGCTCCGCGACGGACAAGCCGCGCTTGAGGACGGCGCATCTCTGGACGCGGTACGGCAGATGCTGGAAAGCTACAAGCCGGACCCGGTTCTGCCGCTGGCTGCCTCCGGAGCAAAGCCGTTTCACGTCAATCTAGACGCGGAAGGCGAAGACGAGGAGGCCAACCTGAAAGCGGTCAAGCATCACATGACCGAACTGATGCGCACGCCGACAATCGAGGCAGGTGCGATCATGCCGGATGCCTGTCCGGCCGGTCCGCTCGGAACCATTCCGGTCGGCGGTGTGGTGGCGGCCCGCGGCGCGATCCACCCGGGAATGCACAGCGCCGATATCTGCTGCTCGGTGATGATGACGGAGTTTGAGGATGCCGACCCGAAAGCGGTTCTGGATGCGGCGCATTCGGTGACGCATTTCGGAGGGGGCGGGCGTGCCAACGGCAAGCGCTTCACCATGTCCATGGACCTTTACGACCAGTTCCGCGAGAACCGGTTCCTGAACAACCCGAAGATCCTGCGTTCGGCACAGGAGCATCTGGGAACCCAGGGCGACGGCAACCACTTCCTGTTTGTCGGCGTTTCCAGGAACACCGGAAAGACAGCGATGGTAACCCATCACGGGTCGCGCGGTCCGGGTGCGCTGCTCTACAAGATCGGCATGAATATTGCGGAGAAGTACCGCAGGAAGCTGTCGCCGAAGACCTTGAAGCAGAACGCCTGGATCCCGTCGGAAAGCGAGGAAGGGAAGGCCTATTGGGAAGCGTTGCAGCTGATCCGCAAATGGACCAAGGCCAACCATAATGCGCTGCATCAGGCGACCGTCGAGGCGAGCGGTGCGAGCCATTCGGACCGCTTGTGGAACGAGCACAACTTCGTGTTCGAGCGTGACGGCCTTTTCTACCACGGCAAGGGGGCGACCCCGGCCTGGGACGGGTATGCAGCAGATGCAACGGGTCTGACCCTGATCCCGCTGAACATGGCCGAGCCGGTTCTGGTTGTACGCGGCAAGGATGCCGGTCATGCGCTCGGGTTCTCGCCTCATGGTGCGGGGCGCAACTATTCGCGTTCGGAGCACAAGCGCCGTTCGCTTGGCAAGACACCGGACGAGATGCTCAAGGAAGAAACGGAAGGTCTCGACATCCGTTTCTTCGAGGAAAAGATCGATGTCTCCGAACTGCCGTCCGGCTACAAGAAAGCCGATGCGGTGGTCGCCCAGATCAAGAAATACGATCTGGCCGAGATCGAGGACTATATCGATCCGTTCGGCTGCATCATGGCCGGTGACATCGAGCCGTTCTGGAAAAAGCAGAAAAAAGGAACAAGGCGGTAAGCCGCCTTGCCTTAGACGCGCGTAAATAACGCCGGTTCGGTTTCCGCGAAAAGCTCCACCTCGACAGTTTGGGCAAGGCTACCGGTGATGCCGCCGAAAGTCAGTGTCGAGCGGGAGCCTATCGGCGCGTTTTCGGTGACGAAGTCGAATACCATGACGGCGCCGTCCCAGGGGTGGAGCGGGTAGAGTTGCGGTTCCGGACCTGCCGCAAGGACCAGATCGTCGCCGTCTTCCCGCACCTCAACCGTGCCGAAATAGGGATTGGAATAGGTTCCTACACAGGTTGCAGCGGGCAGTGGAGCTGCTGCTCCCGCAGGGGGCATGTGGCCAACGGTTCTCCCGCGCTTGACGAAAAAGCTTTCGAATATCCCCGAATAACCCGCATACCAGTCGCGGGTCTCGTGTCCGAACTGGGCAATGTCACTAAAGGAAGCGGAAATGGCTTCGGCAGCTCCCACCGGGGACGCATTCGTCAGGACCACGATAGCGAGATCAAGGGAAGGGATCATCGAGAAATTGGTGCCGGTTCCCATGAGGAAGGCTCCGGAATGGCTTATGACAACCCGGCCGGACGCTCCGACGCCAACACCGAAGCCATAACCGTAAAAGCTCGCGCGAGCATCTGGCGCATGGGGCCGGCCGGAAATGCTCTGCGGGCTGATTGCAGGCAGCAACGCTTCCTGAGTGAATATCTGTTTTCCGTCAGATGTCCCGTTCGCCAAGATCAGCTTTAGCCATTTTGCAAGATCGTCGACAGTTGAACTGACGCCGCCTGCCGGTGATTCCGGATCGGGATCGCGCTGCAGCAATGCGGCAAACCCGTTGTCTGTTCGCGTGTGTGGAGTGGCGCGATTGTTCAAAGCCATGAAATCGTCGAAACGCGAACTTGTGTTGATCATGCCGAGTGGCTGGTAAAGCATTTCCGCAGACAGGTTTTCCCAGTCGGTGCCTGCTGCCTGCGCGACCGCTTCAGCGGCGGCGGTAAGGCCGAAATTGGTATAGGCATAGGAAATACGGAAGGGGCTGAGTGGCAAAAGCCTGAGCCGCTCCAAAATGGTGGTTCGATCGAAGCCGAGGTCTTCCAGGTCGTCACCGGCATGGTCCGGCAGGCCCGAGCGATGACTGTAGAGGTCGCCAATCGTCAATTTTTTGGTGCGATCCGGATCAGATAATGAAAACCATGGCAAAAGATCCCGCATCCGGCTGTCCCAGGAAACGATCCCTCTGCTGACCTGTGTGGCCACCACAGTCGCACCGACGGATTTCGACAAGGAAGCGATCTGGAAGGCGGTATCTGCTGTGATCTCGTCGGCCGAGCCGAATGCGCGGACACCGAAACCTCTGGCATAGACGGTACTACCTCCATGAACTACCGCAACCGCAATCCCCGGAACACCACTGCGTTCCATCACGTTTGCTATGATCCGATCGAGTTCACCAACAGCCCTTTCGATTTGTCCTTGCGGTACGTCGACACCCGAAGTCTGGGCCGGTGACAACGCTCTGGCGGCAGTTGCGTATGGCAGCAAACCGAATGTTGTGGCACTGGCGGAACCAAGCAGTGTCCGGCGCGTCAGTTCAATACTCGGCATGTCTCGATTCCTGTTCATGAATTTGAAAGTCGGTGGAAAACAGCGCAATTTCGAATTTGTTGCCGATTGACCTTACCCAATTTTGAAGGAAATCAGGTTTTGTTCCAAGTCTCCTTGAGGTGCGACAGGGGCCGGTTCCACTGCGCGGCTGCCATCCCAGAACGAGCTATTTCCGTTAAATTTTCAACCTTGCCTCCGCTCCAGTACCAGGGCGGCAAAGGCAAACAATAGCCCAAGCGCGGAACTGGCCAGCATGAGGATCAGTACGGTGACAGGTTGCTCTCCCTGGCCGATGGCGATGCCTGCAAGGCTGGTCAGCGCGGCACCACCGCCGAGGGTGAGGGCTCCGACAAGTCCGGCGGCGCTGCCGGCAAGGTCCGGACGAATGGACATCGCACCGGAATTGCTGCCCGGAATGGTGAGACCATTTCCGATCCCAACGAAAATCGTGCTTGCGAAAAAGGCAATCGGGGACGCCGAGCCCACGAGGAAGACCGTCAGGCCGACCACGAGGCCGATGCATGCGGTGACGCGCCCGACCAGCATCATCGCGGGTAGCGACAGTCTTGAGGAAAACCTGCCGGCCAGGAAACCACCGGCGGAAAACCCGACCGTGATGCTCCCGATCAGAAATCCAAGTTCGGCTGTCGTCACGCCGAAGGACGTGGTAGCGACCAGCGGCGCCCCGGCCAGAAAGATATAGAAGGCGCCGACGGTGAACATTGTGCAAAGAGCATAGGCCCAGAAGCGAAACTCACCGATGAGGGCCAGTATCGCTGCCGCCATGGGCTGCTGGTCATCCTGCCTGTCGGGTTTCGTTTCTCCCAGATCAATCCAGCAGAGCACAAACAGCAGGACCCCGCATATTCCGTAGAGATAGAAATTCGCGCGCCACCCAAAGGCCGTGTCAAGGAGCCCGCCGAAAACGGGACCGAGCATCGGCGCAATGGCCATGCACATGCTGATGTAACCGATGAGGCCCGCTGCCTTCTGAGGTGCGTGCGTATCGCGGACGATTGCCATAGACAGCGTGTAGCCGGCGGTAATGCCGCCCTGCAGCATCCGGAAAAAGAGAAACACCCAGATGTCCTGCGCGGTTGCACAGATGATGGAGGAAAGGCTGAAGATTATCAGCGCGACCAGCAGAACCGGCCGCCTGCCAAAGTGATCGGCAAGGGGGCCGGCGATCAATTGAATGACTGCAGTCACCGCCAGATAGCCGGCGATAGCCATGCTTGCGAGCGCGTAGTTGGTCTCCAGGTCCTCGGCGATATGCCCCAGTGACGGCAGGAACATGTTCAGCGACAACGGAGAAAACGCCGTCAGCAGGATGATCGTGACGAGATGCGGAGGTGTGCGATGCCTTGTCTTCAACTCATGTATCTTTCAAAAAAAATGCCTCCGATTGGAACCGGAGGCACATGGCAGGCGATTTGGAACGCCTTTAACGGTCCATGCGTCTGTCTCTCACCACGATGTGGAATTCGAATGTCAAAATTAGCCCTCTCTTCGGGACATTAATCTTCACAAATGTCGGCGACAAGTTCCTTTTCGCCGCGATCGCCGCTCAGATATTGGATCCTGTGTCGCCGAAACGGAGCCTCACTCCAGATCCCCGTGCATCGCCACCAGGTCAAGTTCCGCTGCCGGGGCCTCGATGGCGCTGTAACTTTCCCTGACGCCTTCATCCGAGAGTTCCCGGTGAACAGCCAACAGCATGTTCTCATCGTGCTCGGAACAAAGATCTGCCATGTAGCGCAATTCGTCTTCTGCAACGCCCCTTGCGGCATCGACAGACGGTGCGCCGTAGACGTCGACAAAGTGCCGCGCGAGGCGATCGACGAGATCTGAATACTCCGTCTCCTCGATCGGCGTGATTGCAACAAAGGTCACGCGACCGAAGGTTTCCAGACCCAACCAGCCATTGGCAAAAGCCTGCCGTGCCTTGCCGACCAAGTCTGCCTCGGTCCAGTCGGAAAACTCAAACCCGCCCGAAAGGCACCATTCGCCTGTCCGGGCCGGGGAGAAATAGACGTTGCGGTCGCTGTCATCCATGTGAATGGCACGGGCGAGTTTCATGATCCTAGGTCTCCAGTCGGCTCGAAAGCGGGATGAGAATTGTCTCGTCTCCATCCCGGAGCAACATGCCGAAATTCTCGTCTACACCAACGAAAGTTCCCGTGCGTTCGTCGATTTCCACGGGTTCCCCGAGCGTCGGCACCAGGCCGCGCCAGTCTGCATGAACCGGGCGCAGGCCTTCATCAAGCCATCGGTTGATCCAGTAAAGGCTGTGACGCACCCAGGCTTCAAGCAAGTCCTCAGCCGTGATCTCGGCACAACCTTCTTCCCAAAGCCAGGTCTTGTCGGATGTGATGCCGGGATTGGGTTCCGAACTCGACATGTTGAGCTCCAGTCCAACGATCAGCCAATCGGGTGTTTCTGCACTATCGGTTGTCGACGACCTGATGCGTATTCGGCCGCAGACTGCGCCATTGACACGGATTGTGCCATCCCACTCCAGATGGACCGCGACTTCGGGAGGCGCCAGTGCGCCGAGGGCGGCCTGAAAACCGAGACCGCATATAGGCAACATTGCCATGGCCTCTTCGAGCGGAACCTCAGGCGCGAATATCAGGCTCGCCTGCAACGTGTCGCCGGTAAGATTATGGACAACGGTTCCAGGGTCTGTTCCGGCAATGGCAAGTGCGAGCGCGCGCTCGAACGGATCGGCCTGACCGGTTAGTGCCTCGCCCTGAAACAATGGTGGGAAAGTCGGTTCGCTCATGCCTGGCTCTCCGCAACCAGTGTCCTGGCAAGTTGTCTGAAAACGTTCGCCTCGGGTGCATCGGGTGCCTGCACGGCAATCGGCGTTCCGCCGTCTCCGGCGAGACGGATGTTCAGGTGCAGCGGCACTTCAGCCAGAAGCGGGACGCCGAGTTTTTCAGCTTCCGCCGCCACGCCGCCATGTCCGAAGACGTGTTCCTCGTGCCCGCAACTGGAACAGATATGCGTCGACATGTTTTCAATCATGCCAATGATGGGGACCTGCATCTGCTGGAACATGTCGATGCCCTTGCGGGCGTCCAGAAGGGCAACGTCCTGCGGTGTCGATACGATGATCGCACCGTCGACAATGAACTTCTGGCAGAGCGTCATCTGGACGTCACCGGTGCCCGGCGGCAAGTCGACAATCAGCACATCCAGGGCGCCCCATTGCACTTGACCCATCATCTGCTGCAGCGCACCCATCAGCATGGGGCCGCGCCAGACGACAGCCTGGTCGCCCGACGTCATCAGGCCGATGGAGATCATCGTAACGCCGTGGTTGCGGAGGGGCAGGATCATCTGGCCGTCCGGAGATGTCGGCCGTCCGGATATGCCGAGCATCTTTGGCTGCGACGGACCGTAAACGTCCGCATCGAGCAGACCGACCTTGCGGCCCTCGGCGGCCAGCGCACAGGCGAGGTTGGCAGCAACCGTCGATTTGCCGACGCCGCCTTTTCCCGAGGCTACAGCGATGATCCTGTCGATGCCCGGCACCTTTTGCGGTCCGGACGATCCTGGTGGCGCCGGACGCGGTTTGATCGGTGTCGGTTCGCTCGGTTTTGCTGCTTCAGCCGCCGTTTCGGAGTGGGCTGTCAGGATTATCTGGACATTTCCACAACCTTCGAGGACGGACAGGCGGCTTTCGGCATCGGCCTTGAGCGCTTCCATCTCACTCATGCGGCTTGCGTCGATCTCCATCACGAAACGGATGGTACCGTCTCCGATCTGGAGGGCGCGCACCATGCCCGAGGCGACGATGTTCTCGCCGGTGTTCGGATCCTTGACGGATTTCAGTGTATTCAGAACGGTTTCACGCGTCAGGGGCACGACCGGTTTACCCCTCGATCTCGCCGTTGACTTCGTGCGCCAGACCGATTTCCTCGATGGTCACGACCGCCTTGATCCTGTATTTCTTGCCTTGCGATGGACCCGCATTTCTGACCGCTTCTTCAATAGCCTGCTGAGAGGTGACCCCGACCTGTTTCAGGAATTTGCGCATGGACATGTTGAATTCGTCGCTCATTTTATCCTCCCAATAAGCGTTGTGTGAATTGACGGCCCGTGCCCGTGTACCCTAACGTCTGGTTTCGGCAACGTGAGGGAGGAGCGCGTGTGCTGTCGTCTTTTTCTTGTAGTCCTGTTCGGACTGGTTTTTGGTGCCGGGCTGCTGCCGTCAGGCATGGCTTCGGCAAAATCGTTTCGCGTGAGTGCGCCGGAAGACTTGGTGGCGTCGGGCTTCCTGAAACATCTGCTGCCGCGGTTTTCACTCAAGACCGGTATCCGAATTGAAATCGTTCCGGAAGATACCGCTGCAGATGCCGCTTTCTCAAGAACTTCCGAAGGGGTGCCGGCTTTTTCGGGAATAGGAAGCGACTGGTACTTTGCCGTCACCGATACCGGGAACGAGTTTGTCATCCGTTTTGAAGACTGGATAACAGGCGATATAGGCAGAAAAACAATAGACGCCTTCAAATCGGGGGGCGCGCAGCTTTTCACCGCGGCGGTCGCAAAACCGAAGGCAGATATTTCCGAGGCGGTTTCCGGTGATGTCGTCTTCGGCGAGAAACTGGCGGTACTGCATTGCGGGCGCTGCCACATGGTCAATGAGGCAACCCGGTTGACGACGATCGGGTCGTCACCGTCGTTTGCCGTCATGCGCAGTTTTTCGGACTGGAAAGTACGATTTGAGGCGTTTTTCGTGCTCAACCCGCACCCATCCTTTACCCAAGTTGAAGGTGTTACGGAACCGTTCGATATCAGCCGGCCATCGCCAATAGCACCGCTTGAACTCACGCTGGACGACCTTGATGCCATCCTGGCTTTCGTTTCAAGGATCCCTCCGGCAGATCTCGGCGCACCCATACAGTACCAGTGATCTTGATTTCCGTGGTTCAATGGTCGCGCCGCTTGCTGATGTAGTCTTCGGTGGTGCGTACCTTTGGTTTTTCGCCCATGGCGAATGGGTTGTTCTCCGAGTGATACACCGCGTTGACGCGGCAGTCGTCGCACATCTGAATGAGCTTGGCTGCCTTGTTGTCCTGGAACATTCCATGTTTGCCGGCGAGTTTCTCGGTCATTCGCTCCACCATCGAGCGGACACCGAACGGCTTGCCGCATTCGACACAATTGAACGGCTCCTCCTCCTTGAGGACAACAGGTGTCAACGCGTCGTCCGCAAGGTTCAGGCGTGGCTCCAAAGACAAGGCGCTTTCCGGGCAAAGATTTACGCAGATCCCGCATTGCAGGCAGGCATCTTCCTGGAAGCGCAGCTGCGGCTTGTCCGGATTTTCCTTCAGAGCACCTGCAGGACACAGAGAGACGCATGACAGACAAAGTGTGCAACTGCTCAGGTTCAGATCGACCGCACCATAAGGCGCGCCTTTCGGCAGCACGATCGGTTCATCCGTGTCATTCAGCGCCTTTGCCGCAAGACGGGTAACCTGCCGGCGCGACCCGATGGGCAGGATAGGCTGGGCGACAGGCTCGACCTGCCTTTCCTCGTAAAGATATGCTTCAAGCTGGTCCGGATCCGTCGGCTCAATCGATCGGATCTGATCGTTCCGGGCAATCGCGTTTGCCAGCTCCAACTGGAACGAAAGGCCGTCCCTTTCCGTTTCCGGTGACAACAACAGCGTCACCGACCCGAAGCCGCTGGCCAGGGCTGAGAGCATCTCCGAATGACCGAATCCGGCGAGTGCCTGTATTTCCAGGGGGATCACATCGTAGGGCAGACCCTTGCCGTAGCGCGCGCTGAGACGGATCAATTCAAGTCCGTGACTGCCGTCGTGCACGAGAAGATGCGGACTGCCGGTATCCAGTTTTCGCCATGTGGAGGAAAGTGTCCGGATCCGTTGAAAGATATGCTCCACGGGCGGTGCATCGTAGGAAATTGCGCCGGATGGACAGACAGCAGAGCAACTTCCGCATCCGGCGCAGGTCATCGCGTCGACAACGACATGGTCACCTGCCGGAGAGATCGCCCCGGTCGGGCAAAGATCGAGGCAACGTGTGCAGCCGGTCTTTTGAGCGCGCGAATGCGCACAGAGCTGTTCGTTCAGCTTGACGTAGATCGGTTTTTCGAATGTGCCGGTGAGCTGAGAGGCTTCGAGCAGGGCCTTTATGCGGGCCTCGGTGTTGCCGGGATCGGTTCGCAGATACCCTTCCCGCTTGTCCGGTGCCGGAAAGAGCGGTTGCACCGCCTTGCGCAGGTCCAGAATAATGTCGCATTCAGTCCGGCCACCACTGCGTGGTTCCGTCCAGCCGAAGGTTCCCCGGCCTCCTGGAATGCGCTCCTGAAGTTGTTCGAACGACAGGCTGAACTGTCCGAGCGCGCCGGTCGCCGCCTTGACCCTGCCGCGGACGATATCGAAACGCCGGTCGTCCGTGACCGGCAAGTCCGCGTCCGGTGCAAGCACGACCGTGACACTCAACGCGTCACACAGATGACCGGCAGCAGAAAGCGCAACCTCCGCATCGCCAAGAATGATGCAGGTTCCGGCGGACTGGACATCGAGAACCTTTTCGGCCGGCAACGGCAGCAGGGCGTCTGCAATCAGCGCCGCCATCTTGGGGGTCGGCGCGTTTGTGCTCGCAGTCCAACCGGCGCGATCGCGCAGGTCGACGAAGATCGGATCGTCGGCGTCGATGTCGGCTGCGATCTCTTCGAAAAAGGTCTGTTCCTGACCGCAGGCGATCAGAACGTTGCCCGCGCGAATCGCTTCTTCGGCAATTCCGGCTTCCGCGCGGCAGAGTTCGGTGTGAATTTTCGAGCAGGATAATCCGGTGGTTTGTTCAATCCGTTCTGGCTCGATTACCTGACTTTTCCGGCAATCGCACAGCAGAATCTTGCTGTCACTCATAATTGTTCGCGTCCTCTCCCGGGAACCGTCAGCTCCGTTTTCTCCTCACCGGATGCAGGTGTTCCAGCCCACATAACAAGGGCGGATGTCGTGTCAGGTCAAGTTCGACTTCTGCGGGGCTTGAATTTTATTCAGCTTGCTACAGCATGTAGGGAAATCCGCGAAAGCGATTTGTGACCCGCGGGTGGGAGGAGAATCCGCAGTGACAGGCGAAAGAATGCGAGCGATGCCGGTTGGTGTCGTGGTTAGAAGATTGCCCGGTGTTACGAAATGGCAGAAATGGAGCTGGCGCCCCGTTTCCCTGCTTCCCGGCGCCAAAGCTGCCGATTGGACCGTTCTGCGCAAAGAAGGCGAGGCGGTCGAATATCACGCCGCAACGCTGAGCCTGGAACTGCACCGCACTGATACCGAAGCCTACCTGACCGCGCTTTCCGACAAAGTGCCGTCCATTTACGTGATCATGCGTCCGGCCGACGAGGTCGAGCGCGACGTGCCGATGGACGTGATGCTGCTGACCGCATCGGCCTACGAGGGACAGGACTATGCGGATACGACGGATGTCATGGTCGAGAAAGTTCCCATGCCTCCGGGGCTGATTGCATGGATCCGCGAGTTCGTCGAACTCCATCACCAGGACGAGATCTTCATCAAGCGCAAGCGTGACAAGAAGAGGATCGATCTCAAAGAAGACGGGATCGGGGACGCCCGTATTCGCCAGATCAGCGATGTTTACCGGGCACCGGGACGAAAGCCCAAGGACACTTTGCAATGAGTGGGCACGACGAAACAGGCGGCGACTTCTGGTCGAGGCGGAAAGTGGCTGTTCGCAAGGCGGAACAGGCCGAACTGGCGGAGAAGGAAGCAGACGCCGTCGCGGAAGAGCGGGCCGAGCTGGAGCAGAAGAGCGACCAGGAAATTCTGGAAGAGCTGGGGCTTCCCGATCCGGACACGTTGACGAAGGAAGACGATTTTTCCGGATTTCTGTCGGCAACCGTCCCAGAACGGCTTCGGCGGCGAGCCCTCAGGAAACTTTGGGGGATAAATCCGGTCCTTGCCAATCTCGATGGGCTGGTCGACTACGGCGACGACTTCACGGATGCTGCAACAGTCGTTGAGAACATGCAGACCGTGTACCGGATCGGCAAAGGCATGCTGGATCAGTTCGCGCAGGCCGAAGACGAAGAAATTGATGTTCTTGCCGCAAACGACGAAAATCCGTTGCCGGCAGATGCCGACAAGACAAGCAGCGAAGAGCCAGAAGAAAATACTGCACTGCACAATGATTATATTGAAAATGAAAAAGCATCTGTGCAATTGACGCAAGCTGATCAGGTCGTGCAGGCTGACGAAATGCGCGCGAACCCAACGCAAATTCAAGAAACGGAAGAAATTCCAATAGACGCAGAACCACGAAATGTGCGGAGGCGTCTCCGATTCGACTACTCTTAGTACTAAAGTCGAATATATGGGGAGCAGTAAAACGTTGAAACTAGTACCGCGCATGAGGGAGGAACATCGCGGATGTCCGCAGCGATGACGGAATACGTAATCGATCCGGAAGACCGGGCTCGATCGGAACTCTATGATTTTATTGGATTGCTGCTGGTCAAATCGGCGAATGCTGCGCTGTTGCGTCAGGTTTCTCAACTTGGTGGTGATGAAACACCTCTCGGTAGCGCACTGACCGTTCTGGCGAAGATCGCCTCGGTTACGTCTCCCGAAGCGGCCGAACGCGAATTCAATGCTCTTTTTATCGGTCTGGGGCGCGGTGAACTGCTGCCCTATGCGAGCCACTACCTCACCGGATTCCTCAACGAAAAACCACTCGCCAATCTGCGTAGTGACATGTCGAGCCGGGGGATCGGCCGCGCGGAAGGCAAGCGCGAACCGGAAGACCATATCGCGTCCCTCATGGAAATGATGGCGGGCATGATTGTCGGGCGCTTTGGAACGGTCACTTCTGTTGCGGAACAGAAAATATTCTTCCAGGCGCATATCGAGCCTTGGTCAATACACTTTTTCTCAGATCTTCAGGCAACGAAGAGTTCCGTCTTTTACGGAGCTGTCGGTGCTTTGGGGCGGCAATTCATGGAGATCGAGGCCGAAGGTTTCGGCATGCTGCCCAATTGAGTTCACGTTGGCAATTTAGGCGGCTGCCAGCCGCTGCAAGGAGAGGAGGATTGCAACGATGAAAAAACCCGATCAAGCGGTGCCCAAAAGTGGGTCTGGCCGCCGGGATTTCCTGAAGCTGGCTGCTTTGTCAGCTCCTGCTGCCGTCGCTGCGACAGCAGCAACAGGAACCGCTGAAGCAGCGGAAGTTGATCCCACGTCCAGCAAAATGCAGGACACGGCGCACACACGCGCATACTTCGACAGCGCCCGGTTCTAACCGGACCCTGTATCACACCCGGTCTATGGTTGCGTGACGCCCGCTGACCGGTTCGCTGAAATCCAACCCAGCCGTATCGATTTCGGTACAAGCAAGGTAGGGCAATATGCTTAGGAAAAAGACAAATGGGGTCGCGCGACGCCCCCAGGGTGCAAGTATCCTCAGAGACACTGCACATAAATCGGTAGACCGCCGGACATTCCTCAAGGGATCCGGTGTCGCCGCGGGTGGCCTGGCTGCCATCACCGCAACGGGTGGTTCCGTTACCAAGGCCCAGGCTCAGTCATCTGACGATGCCGTCAATCTCGTAAAGTCGGTCTGCACCCACTGTTCGGTTGGCTGTACCGTGATTGCCGAAGTCAAGAATGGTGTCTGGACCGGCCAGGAGCCGGGATGGGACAGCCCATTCAATCTTGGTGCCCATTGCGCCAAGGGCGCTGCGGTGCGCGAGCACGCGCACGGTGAGCGCCGGCTGAAGTATCCGATGAAAAAGGTCGGTGGCGAGTGGACCAGAATCAGCTGGGACGAGGCGATCAACGAGATCGGTGACCAGATGATGCAGATCCGCGAGGAAAGCGGACCTGACAGTGTTTACTGGCTCGGATCAGCCAAGCACAACAACGAACAGGCTTACCTGTTCCGCAAATTCGCGGCCTATTGGGGGACGAACAACGTCGACCACCAGGCGCGTATCTGTCACTCGACAACGGTTGCCGGCGTAGCCAACACATGGGGCTACGGCGCCATGACCAACAGCTACAACGACATCCACAATTCAAAGGCCATCTTCATCATCGGCGGCAATCCGGCAGAGGCTCATCCGGTCTCACTGCTGCATTTGCTGCGTGCCAAGGAGCAGAACAATGCTCCGGTGATCGTTTGCGATCCGCGCTTTACCCGCACGGCCGCACATGCAGATGAATATGTGCGTTTCCGTCCCGGTACGGACGTTGCCCTGGTCTGGGGCATCCTCTGGCACATCTTCGACAACGGCTGGGAGGACAAGGAGTTCATCCGCACCCGCGTGTGGGGCATGGACCAGATCCGTGAAGAAGTTGCCAAGTGGAACCCGGAAGAAGTCGAACGGGTTACCGGTACTCCGGGAAGCCAGATGAAGCGCGTTGCGCGGACACTGGCGAACAATCGTCCGGGCACGGTTATCTGGTGCATGGGTGGAACCCAGCACACGAACGGTAACAACAACACTCGCGCATACTGCGTTCTCCAGCTTGCCCTCGGCAACATGGGTACGTCAGGCGGCGGCACCAACATTTTCCGCGGCCACGACAACGTGCAGGGTGCGACGGATCTGGGCGTGCTCAGCCACACATTGCCTGGCTACTACGGCCTGAGTGCAGGTGCCTGGGGCCATTGGGCGCGTGTCTGGGAAGAAGACTCCGATTGGCTGAAGGGTCAGTTTGCCACCGTCAAAGGTTCCGACGGCAAGGAAAAAAGCCTTCAGAACCTGACTGGTATTCCGGTCAGTCGCTGGATCGACGGTGTTCTGGAAGATCCCGATAATACCGATCAGCCGAACGCGGTTCGGGCAATGGTCCTGTGGGGCCATGCACCGAATTCGCAGACCCGCATGACGGAAATGAAAACGGCCATGGAAAAGCTGGATACTCTGGTCGTGATCGACCCGTATCCGACGGTCTCCGCCGTTCTTCATGATCGTACCGACGGTGTCTATCTGCTGCCGGCCTGTACGCAGTTCGAAACACGCGGTTCAGTGACCGCTTCGAACCGGTCTCTGCAATGGCGTGACAAGGTGGTTGAACCGCTGTTCGAAAGCCTGCCCGATGAAGTCATCATGGCCAAGTTTGCGAACAAGTTCGGCTGGGGTGACAGGCTCTTCCGCAATATCGAAATGGAAGATCCGGAAACGCCGAATGTCGAAGACATCACCCGCGAACTCAATCGCGGTCTGTGGACAATCGGCTATACCGGCCAGTCGCCGGAGCGGATCAAGTCGCACATGGCGAACCAGCACACATTTGACCGGACGACGCTTCAGGCGGTCGGCGGCCCGAATGATGGCGAATATTACGGCATGCCGTGGCCGTGCTGGGGAACCCCGGAAATGAAACATCCGGGTACTCCGAACCTCTACGACATGTCCAAGCCTGTCGCAGAAGGCGGTTTGTGCTTCCGCGCCCGTTTCGGTGTGGAACGTGATGGCGACAATCTCCTCGCTGACGGTGTTTCGAACCCAGGCGCGGAAATTCAGGACGGCTACCCCGAGTTCACCATGCAGATGCTGATGGATCTTGGCTGGGACGGCGACCTGACCGATGAGGAGCGGGCTGCCATTGAGGCGGTTGCCGGGCCGAAAACCAACTGGAAGACCGACCTTTCCGGCGGTATCCAGAGGGTGGCCATCAAGCATGGCTGTGCACCGTTCGGCAACGCCAAGGCACGCGCCGTCGTGTGGACGTTCCCGGATCCGGTTCCGCTGCACCGCGAGCCGCTCTATACCAACCGCCGGGATCTGGTGGCAGACTATCCGACCTATGAGGATCGGAAGTTCTATCGTTTGCCGACGCTCTATGCCTCGATCCAAAAACAGGACTTCTCGAAGGATTACCCGATAATCCTGACCTCGGGACGTCTTGTGGAATACGAGGGTGGCGGTGACGAGTCCCGGTCCAATCCGTGGCTCGCCGAACTTCAGCAGGACATGTTCGTCGAGATTAATCCGAGGGACGCCAACAATCTTGGTGTGCGCGATGGTGCGCAGGTCTGGGTTGAAGGTCCTGAAGGCGGCAAGGTCAAGGTCATGGCAATGGTGACCGAGCGGGTCGGCGAAGGCGTAGCCTTCATGCCGTTCCACTTCGGCGGTCATTTCCAGGGCGAAGACCAGCGGTCGAAGTACCCGAAAGGGGCCGATCCGTATGTCCTTGGTGAGAGCTCCAATACCGCTCAAACCTATGGCTACGATTCGGTGACGCAGATGCAGGAGACCAAAGCGACTCTCTGCAAGATCTCGGCAGCGTAAGGAGGATACGCAATGGCAAGATCAAAGTTCCTTTGTGACGCCGAACGCTGCATTGAGTGCAATGCCTGCGTTACGGCGTGTAAGAACGAAAATGAGGTGCCGTGGGGGATCAACCGCCGCCGTGTCGTAACCATCAATGATGGCCGGCCTGGCGAACGGTCGATTTCCGTGGCCTGCATGCATTGTTCGGATGCACCGTGTATGGCGGTGTGCCCGGTCGATTGTTTCTACCAGACCGAAGAAGGCGTGGTTCTTCACTCGAAGGACCTGTGCATTGGCTGCGGCTACTGCTTTTACGCCTGTCCGTTCGGCGCACCGCAATTCCCGCAAGCGGGCAATTTCGGATCGCGTGGCAAGATGGATAAATGCACCTTCTGTGCAGGTGGTCCGGAAGAAAACAATTCGACCGCCGAGCGTGCCAAATACGGTGCAAACCGTATTGCGGAAGGCAAGTTGCCGCTTTGCGCTGAAATGTGCTCCACCAAGGCCCTTTTGGCAGGTGACGGCGATGTCGTTTCAGCCATTTACCGCGAGCGCGTCGTCGCCCGCGGGTTCGGCTCCGGCGCCTGGGGCTGGGGCTCTGCCTACGGCCAGAGAGGCGGCTGACCAACGGATCATTCTGCGATGCCGGGGTGAACCCGGCATCGCCAGATCCGTTGTAATTCAAAATGACAAAGAGCTGGGGCGGCGCTTACCAATCCGATTGGTATCCAGCCGCCCCGTTTGTCCTTAACGGCATTTGTTCGAGGGTCCTTTCATGAAACGTTTGGCTCTGGCTGTGGTTCTGCTGTTTGCGTTTCTGGTTCAGGGAATTGCTCAGGATCAGACGCAAGGTCAGCAACCGGTAGACCGCTCCGCGACCGGAGGAGCGCAGACGCTCGAAGACATCATGAAGCGTCAACGCGGCGAAAAGGTCGATACCGGGTTCCGGCGCAATGAGACCGGCGATCCGAACTCCGCGGCTGGAATCTCCTCGCAACTCGGCACTCTGGGCGGCGCGTCCGATCCGGAGCTCTGGCGGGCACTGCGTTACGGATCGGCCGATATTACTGTTTCTTCCGGTGGCAAGGAGGCAACCGTGCTGATGCAGGACGGCGGTATGCGCTGGCTTGCCTGGCGCAAGGGGCCGCTGGCGACCTATGGCGCCTATCTCCTTGCGGGAACGCTTGTCTTCCTGGTGCTGTTTTTCCTCCTGCGTGGCCGAATCCGGATCGACGGGGAGAAAACCGGCCATACGATCACGCGGTTCAAGGCTATCGAAAGGTTCGGGCACTGGTTGCTTGCCGGCAGCTTCATTCTGCTTGCCATCACGGGTCTGATCACACTGTTTGGACGATTCGCGATCATTCCGCTGATCGGCAAGGATGCGTTCGGTCCGGTCGCGTTCGCCTCCAAATGGGTCCACAACAATGTGTCCTGGGCCTTTATGCTGGGCCTCGTCATGGTCTTTGTCATGTGGGTGGCGCACAACATTCCGAACAAGACGGATCTTAAATGGATTGCCGTAGGCGGCGGGCTCTTGAAAAAAGGCGTGCATCCGCCCGCACGGAAATTCAATTTCGGACAGAAGCTGGTGTTCTGGGGAGTGATCGTGCTCGGTGTGTCGATCTCCGCTTCCGGCATCTCGCTGCTGTTTCCGTTCGAATTCCCGATGTTCGCTGTCACGTTCGAGAAGCTGAATGCTCTGGGTCTGCCGCAACTGGTCGGACTTGGACCCCTGCCGACCGAACTCGCCCCGCACGAGGAAATGCAATATGCGCAGCTTTGGCATTCGATCGTTGCGTTCCTCATGATTGCTATGATCCTGGCCCATATCTATATCGGGTCGGTCGGCATGGAGGGGGCTTACGACGCCATGGGGTCCGGTGAAGTCGAGCTTCAATGGGCTCGTGAACACCATGGCCTGTGGGTCAAGGAAGTCGAAGAGGCGCAGCGAAGTTCGAAAGCGCCGGACAAAAATACGGTTCCTGCTGAATAAGGCAGGTAGTCAATGAAGGCCTTCTGCTTCCGAAAAATTGCCACAGGAGCGTGGAGCTTCTCGCTCTATCTGTCATGCCTTGCCTTCTTCAGCCTGGCACCGTCAGCAACTGCAGCGGAGTTCCAGACCCTGAAAGGGCATGGCGGTCCGGTGATGGATATTTCCGTGTCGCCGACAAACGGCATCGTTGCAACAGCAAGCTTCGACAATGCCGTCGGGGTCTGGGCAGGACGGAAACCGCGCTGGTTCGACGGCCATGCAGCAGCCGTCAAGGTCGTCAGGTTCGTCGACGAGAAACATATCGTTTCTGCCGGCGACGACAATGATCTGATCCTGTGGAGTCTCGACGACGGTTCGCGGAGACGACTGGAAGGCCATACGGCCAAGGTCACGGGACTGGCGATATCGCCTGATGGCAAGACGATCGCCAGTGCAAGCTGGGATTCGCGGATCGGGCTTTGGCCGGTGGAAGGAGGCGAGCCGACATTCCTGAGCGGGCACAACGCGGGTGTAAACAAGGTCGCCTTTTCAGCCGACGGCGCCTGGCTTTACTCCGCTTCCGTCGACGGGTCGATCAAGCTTTGGGATTTTGCCAAAAAGAGTGAAGTGCGTGTCATTGAACGCAACGGCTTCGGCATCAACGTGATGGTGCTTGGTGGTGGCAACAGCAACGAGACATGGGTGGCCTACGGCTCGCAGGACGGCGTGACCCGCATCGTTGACATTGAAACCGGTGAACGGCTGCATGACTTCACTCTGGAGCGCCGTCCGATCCTCGCAATGGCGCTCAGTCCGGACGGTAGCAGGATGGCGACAGGTGACGGACATGGATACATCACCGTATTCGACACGAAGTCCTGGTCCATCGAATCCGATTTCAAGGCGGCATTGAAGGGACCGATCTGGGCGCTTGCCTTCTCGAAGGATGGTGAATTGCTGCATGCCGGCGGTATCGAGGACATCGTTTATTCCTGGCCGGTCGAAGATTTGGGAGCGTTCGATCCGATGGCGCAGGAGACCCCCCAGTTCCTGCGCAAACCCGAAGACATGACCAATGGTGAGCGTCAGTTTGCACGCAAATGCTCCATCTGCCATGCACTGAGCCCGGATGGAGGCCGCAAGGCCGGTCCAACGCTTCACGCCGTGTTTGGCCGCCGGGCAGGAACCCTGCCGGACTATCCCTACTCGGAAACACTCACCGGATCTGATATTGTCTGGAATGAAGAGACCATTGATCAGCTGTTTCTTGACGGACCGGATCATTTCATTCCCGGTTCGAAAATGCCGATGCAGATCATCGCCCGTCCGCAAGACCGGATTGACCTGGTCGACTACCTGAAAGCGGCAACGGCCGGACAAGAAACCAATGGAGAAACACAATGAAGGCGATGTTCGCGGCTTTTGCCGCTATCGTGGTGATCGCGATAGGAGCCCACCAGATCCTGGAACGGTCAGGCTTTTCCAGTGCTGAACAGGCAACCAGTTCGTCGGTGAGACTTGGGGAGTAAGACGGCAAAACGGGGCCCCGAAATAGCCGCCATGAGGTGAGTGATATCAGATTTGAAATCCTGTCGAAAAGTTGCATTGCGCACTTCAGCAGCACCCGCGCCTACATCATCGCGCCCAGGGATTTCTCGGTGAACACCCGGATGTAGTCTCCAGGTGAAGAGCCGGCCCAGAATACCCAAAGTCGATGCGGGTCCTGCCCATCGACCCATACCCTGTCTCCCGGCTCAAGTCCCCGCAGTTCCGTGCTTATGTAGTTCACGCTGTTGTTTGCGAGAAAATCGGTCGCTGCCATCGTGTCCTGAAAGGCTGCAATCCCCAATACCGGCGCGTCGAAATCGACGTATCCGTAGTGAACACCGGCCAGGCTGTCGAAGAAGACATAGTGACTTGCAACAGTCTCGCCTTGCGCGATGACGCCATTGTCACCACCGAAGTCGACGCGGATCGGTTCCGTGAGGAGAATGTTCTGGTCCTCGTCGAAGGCATAAAGATTGTCGGTATTGAAATTGTCGGCGCCGACATCGAAGGGCACGTTCGTGTCCAGCAGGACAAATCTACCGTTGCCACGCTGGTCGACAATCTCACCGCCAAGAACAACGGCCATTGACGGAGTTGCCAGAACAAGTGCCAGCAACGCTGGAATGAGCCGGTGCAGCATGTTTCGCTCCAATATGTTGGGAAAGCACCATGCAGTATCTTCTTGTTTCCAAACAATCACAGCTCGATAACAGTCTCGTGTGCGAACCTGGCCGCGCACAGGCCAAACCATGTGCAACGTCATCCCGGAGCCGGATCGCCGAATGGATCTGTCGTGACCCGGCCCGGTTTTTCTGCTTCAGGCGATCAGCGAAAAAGACTGTTGTTGCCCCGGCACACCGTCCCTGCTTTCTGCAACTCAGCTCGAACCGTCATTCGCATTTGGAAAGAACAGCTGCTGGCCGTCGACCTTGTAGCCGGCGATCGCCTGTTGGCCTTCCCTGGACAAGAGCCAGTCGATGAAGGTCTGTGCCATTTCCGCCTTCACATGCGGATGGATTTTGGGGCTGACGAGGATCACGCCGTACTGATTGAACATCCTGGGGTCACCTTCGACCAGAATTTGGTGGCTGCCCTTGTTGCCGAATGCGATCCAGGTGGCGCGGTCGGTCATGATGTAGGCATCCATGCCAATTCCGGTGTTCAGTGTAGCCCCCATTCCGGAACCGGTCTCGCGGTACCAGCTGCCGGACTCCGCTCCCGCGTCGATGTCTGCTGCTTTCCAGAGGCGAAGTTCCGCCTTGTGCGTGCCGCTGTCGTCACCTCGTGATGCAAACGGTGCCGCGCCTTTCGCAATTGCCTTCAGCGCTGCGATAACGTCCCGTCCACCAGCAATGCCGGCCGGGTCCGCATCGGGGCCGACTATAACGAAATCGTTGTACATCACATCTGCACGGGACACGCCCAGGCCGTCGGCAACGAATTTTTCTTCCGACGGTTTGGAGTGCACCAGGAGAACATCACCATCCCCGTTGGCTGCATTCCTGATTGCCTGACCGGTTCCCACGGCGACGACCCGGACTTCAATTCCGCTCTTTTCCTGGAATTCCGGCAGGATTTCGTCGAACAGACCGGAATTCTGGGTTGAGGTTGTTGACTGGACGACAATGAACCTGTCTTCCCCACTCGCAGACTGGACGGTTGCGCTCCCAATCAGGGCGGCTGCTAGGATTGCCGCGAAAAAGCGTCTGTTCAAAAGGTCCTCCTGGAACGGTCGTTGATGGATCTGGTGTTGGCTCCGAGATAAAGCCGCCCGTCTTGCCAGGCACGGGCAGGTTCGCTCCGCGGCGCGCCGAGGACCTGGCTGGCCGGGCCGGCTTCGGCGACGCAGCCGTCCTGGAGAAAGATGACGTCTTGTCCCAGTCGTTTTGCCTGTCCCGAATCATGGGTGACGAGCACGATCGTGACGCCACGTGCATTTGCCTCCAGAACGAGGGTTTCGATAGCTGCCGTGGATGCCGGGTCGAGATTTGCCGTGGGTTCGTCCAGAAACAGCAGGTCCGGTTCACAGGCGAGCGCCCGGACAACCGCAAGACGTTGCTGCTCTCCGCCGGACAGAACGCGCGCCGGTTGTTTGGCGAGATGAGACAGTCCGGCAGCGGTAAGCGCCATGTCGATTTTTTCGGCGCGTTCGGCGCCGCGCAGACCGCGTACGGAGAGGGCGAACTTCAGATTTGCGAGGACGGAGCGGCGCAGCAGAACCGGGCGCTGGAACACCATCGCCTGCGCGCGCATTGCCTGTTTCGTCAGGGGTGAGCCCTGCCAGAGAACATCGCCTTGCGCTGGTTTGAGCAGCCCGTGGAGCAGCCGCAGGAGCAAGCTTTTTCCAGCGCCATTGGGGCCCATGACGAGTGTGCGTGCGCCTTTACGGATCGAGACATCGATGCCGCACAAAAGCCGTTGACCACCTGCTTCAAAGACGAGGTTGCTGGCTTCAAGGAGCATTTCATCCCTGGCAATCGGACGATAGCCGGATGGAGCGGCGGGCATGTCGAATATGGCGTCACGCATAGGCAGCTCTCACGGCAGAGGCCCTCAGGGCCATGACACATGCATTCACGGAAAATGCGATCAACAGGAGAATGACACCAAGTGCGAGTGCAAGCTGCAGGTTCCCCTTGGAGGTTTCCAGCGCGATTGTCGTGGTCATCACGCGGGTGACATGATTGATGTTGCCGCCGACGATAAGGACGGCACCGACTTCGGCGACAGCACGGCCGAAGCCGGCCAGGGTCACTGTCAAAAGGCTGTAGCGGGCGTCCCACAGGAGCGACAGCAGTCGGTCCAGGGCGCCTACACCGAGCGAAGCGAACTGTTCTGCATATTCACGATCAATGTCCTCGACAACCTGACGGGTGAGGGCGGCGACGATCGGCATCACGATAATCATCTGGGCAATTATCATTGCGCCTGGAGTGTAGAGCAGGCGGAGCGGGCCAAGCGGTCCGGACGCGGAAAGAAGAAGATAGACGACCAGGCCAACCACAACGGGGGGCAAGCCCATGAGGGCATTCAGGATCACCGCCAGCAAAGTGCGCCCCGGAAATCGGAAGGCGCCGACTGCCGCGCCAAGGGGCAGTCCGATCAGGCAGGCAAACAGGACAGCCGTAAGCGTGACCCGCATGGAAAGGCCGATGATTTCCAAAAGATCCGGATCGAGTGCGAAAACAAGGGCAAAGGCCCCGCCCAGCACGCTCCAGAAACTGTCCATTTCTGCGTTTCCTCCCGATTGTTGGGAAAAAATAACGTAAAATGCACAAAAAACCAATTCACTGTTGATGTTTTGGTGCGAAAAAAACGCAGCAATCCGGACAGGTGCAGTGAATTGGCCGGTTTCTGGTATTTCGTGCTGTCGTAACGCGCTCTCCAATATGCTTCCCCGGCCGTGAACCGGGGTCACATCTGAACACCTGAAGATGCCGTTTCCGGCCCGGGTCCGGAATTGCAGCGGACACGCGCCGGATCGGCATGGAAAATCACTTCCGGTTCGGGTCCTGTTCCTCCAGCACCTTCTTTGCGACCCGGAAGCACTCAAGTGATTGCGGGACGCCGCAGTAGATTCCAACCACATGAATGATCGCGCGGATTTCCTCCCTGGTGACGCCGTTGTTGATTGCGCCGCGACAGTGAATTTCCCACTCGGTCATCTTGCCGAGCGCGCCGATCATGGCGAGATTCATCATGGAGCGGGTCTTGGCGTCAATCACGTCATCGCCCCAGCCGAACCCCCAGCACCAGGCGGTCATGGCCTCCTGAAAGGGGCGGGTAAACTCGTCCGCCTTGGCCAGGTTGTTCTCGACATACTCGGCTCCGAGCGTTGCCTTTCGTTGTTCCAGTCCCTTTTCGAACAGATCCTGATCCATCTCTTACCTCAGCTTGATCGCAACATTCTTGGTTTGTACGTTGTTGAACAAAGCCTGTCGTCACTCGGCGCGTCAACAGAGCTAACCTTACTCGCGCAAAATCGAGTTATCCCTGATCGTTGCGCCTTTCACGCATCCTGCGTGGTATTCGGCGCGCTCGAAACATCAAGCGGCAGCTCTGTTTTGAAGCTGTGTCCCAGGGTCGGTTCGTCCGCTTTGCGGGTCTGAATGGAAGCAATGTGATTTTCATGTGAAATCACAGGTTCGTGCCTTATTTACTGCCTGAGGCGTGTCGTCGAGAGCTCGGAGGGCCAAATGAGGGTGCCACACCGATTTTTAGCAGCAATTGTCTATTCGTTTCTGTTGATTGTTAGCGGTCCCGGTGAAACGCGAGCGGAAGCCGTTGAGAACGTTGTCCGGGCTGAAGAAACCGCTACATTGCAGGAAAAGATCGGCCAGATGATTCTGGTCGGGTTTTTGGGAAACACGGTCGATCGAGCGGGCTTCAAGCAGGTCCGGGCGCAAATGGAAAGCGGCGAGATCGGCGGGGTTCTCTATCTTGGGCGGAATTTGAAGAACAGGCAGAGCGTGCGGCGGATGAATGCGGAGCTGAAGGAAGCTGCGCAAACCCATCTGCCGCCTTTGATTGCGATCGACCAGGAAGGCGGGAAAGTGCAGCGTTTGAAGCGGCATCACGGCTTTCCGCATACACCAGCTGCAAAACGAATGGCGCGTCGGGGGAACCTGCCCGAAGCGGCAAAGACCTACGGAGCGCTTGCCAGTGCACTTGCAGACTGGGGTTTCACGCTCAATCTCGGACCCGTCGTCGATGTTGATGTCAACCCACGCAATCCGATTATCGGGCGGCTTGGACGGTCCTATTCCTCAGATCCGGACCGCGTTGCAGACTACGGAGCAGCTTTTGTTTCTGCCCACAGGCATCATGGTGTTCTGACCGCGTTGAAACACTTTCCTGGGCATGGTTCGAGCCGACGAGACAGCCACAAGGGCGCAGTCGACGTAACGGCTACCTGGTCATCGGACGAGTTGGAACCCTTTCGGCAACTGATCGACGATGCAAATGTCGACCTGATCATGACAGCCCATGTCATCAACCGGTCGATTGAAAGTGTCAATGAGGATGTACCCATGTCTCTTTCAGAGACAGCGCTGGTGGAAGTTCTGCGAAACGATCTTGGGTTTGACGGCGTTGTCATTTCAGATGACATCCAGATGGATGCCATCAGATGGAACTTCTCGCTGGAAGAGGCCGTCTTACGGGCTGTTCAAGCACAAACCGACATCCTGCTCTTTGCCAACGACAAGCGGCCTGACCCGAGAATTCCTGAAAAGGTTGCAAAGATTCTCCTTGAGGCAGCCGAAAATGATCCGCTTCTGGTTCGGAAAATCGATGCGGCCTATGGCCGGATACTGACCCTGAAAGATCGTCTGCGTGAATCACATGATCCCAGGACATCCGATTCACGGATGCCGGACAGCAGGTTGTCGGCGATCGCGCCCGGCGAGCACCTTTGTCTGCTCTCACCGGATCAGTAAAGCGAACGCGGCAACCAGGTTGCGAGGATCGGGAACAGCCACAAGATGGCCACTGCGATGATCTGAAGCCCTATGAAGGGCACCACTCCGCGATAGATCTGGCCTGTGGTGATTTCCTTGGGCGCCGCGCCGCGCAGGTAGAACAGCGAAAAGCCGAACGGTGGCGTCAGGAACGATGTCTGGAGATTGATCGCGATCAGGACAGTCAGCCAGATCGGGTCAATCCCCATCAGGATGAGTGGCGGGATTAGCACCGGCAGGAGGATTACCGAGATTTCGACGAAGTCGAGGAAGAAGCCGAGGACGAAGACAAACAGCATTGCAAAGATCAACGCACCGGTTGCTCCGCCAGGCATTTCGTTCAGGATGGCATGCACCCTGTCTTCGCCGCCAAGGCCGACAAAGACGAGCGAAAAGAAACTCGCCATGAGGATGGTGGCGAAAATCATTGATGTGACCGTGAGGGTCGACAGGAGGGAGGCCTTCAAGAGACCGTCGGCAAATGCTGCCAGCAGGATGCGGACCACAACGCCAACGGCGAAGATGGCAAGGCCCGCATAGACTGCCGCAAGCAGATATCCAACGGGTGTGACGTCGGATCGTTGCAGACGGACCGGCATAAGTGTTGCGACAACTGCAAGGACGAGCAAAGCGAGCGTTGCCAGTACAATCAGCTTCGTGGAAACGCCAAGCCGGCGCCCGGCAAGAAGAATTGCGCCGACTGCACCGACGGATGCGGCTTCGTTCGGAGAGGCGATGCCGCCGAGAATAGAACCCAGAACAGCGATGATCAGTAGAATTGGTGGAACAATGGCGGCGGCGATTTCCTTGCCGGAGGGCCGGTCGACATTTTCGTTCATGGCCGGGGCATCACCCGGAAAGAGCCTGGCACGGGCCAGGACATAGACGCAATAGACGAGAACCAGCAGCAGGCCGGGGACCATGGCGGCGGCAAAGGTCTGACCCACGGATATGGTCTCTATCGTGAATTTTCCTTGTGCGTATTGCGCCTGCTGGAAGGCATTCGACATAACGTCGGCAAGGATAATCAAGAGGGTCGATGGCGGGATGATCTGGCCGAGCGTTCCGGCGGTGCAGACCATTCCGGAGGCGAGTTTCGGATCATAGCCATTCCGCAGCATGGTCGGCAGGGCAATAAGCCCCATGGCAACGACGGTTGCGCCGACAATGCCGGTAGAGGCCGCAAGCAGTGCTCCGACGAGTATGACGGAGACGCCGAGACCGCCGTTCATCCGCCCGAAAAGGCGTCCCATGGTCTCCAGCAGTTCTTCGGCAATCCGGCTCTTTTCCAGAATGACTCCCATCAGAACGAAAAGCGGAATTGCAGTCAGAACGGGATTGACGAGGACGCCAAAGAACCTTTGGCCCATCGCTCCCATGAGTTGGATATTGAAGTCTCCGAGCATCCAGCCGAGAAGCGCAAATCCCGTGGCAACTCCGGCTATCGTGAAAGCCACCGGATAACCGAGCAGAATGAAGGCGATCAGCGCTCCGAACATGATGAGGTCGAGTGGCAGGCTCATGCACGGGCACCTCTCAGCTTCGCAATGTCACGGATGAAGGCCGCAACGCCCTGGATGAGCAAAAGCACGCAGTAAGCCGGAATGAGGGATTTGAGCAGATAGGAGGCCGGAATGCCGCCGACGGATATCGGACCTTCCAGGATCGCCCAACTGCCGCGCACATAGGGCCAGGAAAACCAGATCAGCACGATGAGTGCGGGCGTGAGCAGAAAAAGGTGACCGAACAGGTCGATCCATGCCTGGGTCCGTTCGGTGCATTTGGCGTAGAAGATATCTACCCTGACATGGGCATTGACGAGGAATGTGTAACCTGCGCCGAGCATGAAGAGGGCTGCGTGGAAGTAAAGGACACCCTCATCCAGAAAAATGTAGCTGTAGCCAAAGACATATCGCAGGAGCACGATCACGAATTGCAGGAGCATCATGGCAAGCGCTGCCCAGCACAGCGTATTGCCTATGAGAGAATTGACGCGCTCCAGCACGTCCGCGAGTTTTAGCATTGCGGTTTGTCCTGCCCCTGTTGTTGCCTGATCTCTTAATGCTACGTCATCGCAGAGCAGGTCTCTGCAATCGGTGCCGTCACCATGCCGCGATTCCAATGCGGAGTGGAAGCGGAATGGATCCCGTGGTCAAGCCGGAGGATGACCCTGGAAGGGGGTGGTTTCCAGTCGCTTGTTTCTGTCATGCCGGCATAACCATTCGGGCCCGGGTTTCGAAACCATCGCCCTGTCTTGTCATCCCGGACGGAGCAAAGCGGCGATCCGGTACGCCGCCAGGCTCATCTTTCTTTTCAAAGTTCACGGCTACTGGATCCCAGCCTTCGCAGGGACGACAAAGGGTGTTTCGAGGGGCCTTTTGGGGGTCCCTCGAAACTTTGGAAAAGAGCCGTTGGAACAGCAACCTAGTCGTACTTGTAGTCCAGCAGCCGTGCGTTCATCTGGCCGTTGTCGGCATACGGCATGTACTCATGCATCAGCGCACGGTAGGCGAGGAAACTTTCCGTGATACGCTTGACCAGTTCGTCATCGCTGGAACGAAGATCCGTGATGACTTCACCAGCCGCGTTGCCCATGGCCACGATGACCTCGTCCGGCAACTTGCGCACCATCACGTCATGCTCGTTGACCAATTGGGTCAGGGCTTGAGCATGCTTGGTGTTGTATTCGGTCAGGACATCGTTGTAGAGGCTGGCACAGGCGTGCGAGACGGCAGCCTTCAGGTCGTCCGGCAGATCATTGTAGGCTTCCAGATTGACCGCACACTCTTCCGCGGAAGACGGTTCGCCGACGCCAGGCCAGTAGTAGTTCTTGGCAATCTGGTAGTAGCCGAGTGCGCTGTCGGTCCATGGCCCGATGAATTCACCTGCATCGAGTGCGCCGGATTGAAGCGCCTGGAACATGGCAGGACCGCTCATGGCCTGAACCGCCATGCCGAGCTTGGAACACATTTCGGAGGCCAGACCTGTCGACCGGAACTTCAAGCCTTTCAGGTCGTCGACACTGTTGATTTCGGTGCGGAACCAGCCTGCCCATTGCGGACCGGAGTTGCCGCAGAGGAATGGTTTCAGGTTGAACCCGCCATAGATCTCGTCGTAAAGCGCCTGGCCACCGCCGTGGATCAGCCATCCAGCCTGTTCGGGCGCTGTCAGACCAAAAGGCTGGGATCCGAACAGAAGGATACCCTTTGACTTGGAACCCCAGTAGGCCGGTACGGCGTGGTAAAGCTCCGCTGTGCCCTGACCGACCGCGTCGAAGACACCGTTGCCTGGAACAATCTCGCCGGCTGCAAAGAGTTTAACCTCGATGCGTCCACCGGACAGAGCCGTGATGCGGTCCGCAAGCATCTGGGCCGCGACACCGGGACCTGGCAGGTTTTTCGGCCAGGCAGTGACCATGCGCCACTGGCGGACGTCCTGGGCAATCGCCGGAGCGGCGAGCGCTGTTGCTGCCGCAGCGGCAGCGGTTCCGGTTGCACCGGCTTTGAGAAAATCACGTCTTTTCATGCTAATTCCCCTCAGTTCAAATTCGTCGGTTCAGGGCGTCCTGCCATGTTCGTTACTTGCCCAAAATGCCCGGCAGGTTGAGCCCCTGTTCTTTCGCGCAGTCCAGCGCGATCTCGTAGCCGGCGTCGGCGTGACGCATCACACCAGTCGCCGGGTCGTTCCAAAGCACGCGGCCGATCCGCCTGTCGGCATCTTCGGTACCGTCGCAGCAGATGACCATGCCCGAATGTTGCGAAAATCCCATGCCGACACCACCGCCATGATGCAGCGATACCCAGGTCGCACCGGATGCGGTGTTGAGCAGTGCGTTCAACAAAGGCCAGTCCGAAACAGCATCGGATCCGTCCTGCATCGCCTCGGTTTCGCGGTTGGGAGATGCGACAGATCCTGAATCCAGATGGTCGCGTCCGATCACGATCGGCGCTTTCAACTCGCCGCTGCGAACCATCTCGTTGAAGGCAAGACCGAGCCGGTGCCGCTGGCCGAGACCGACCCAGCAGATGCGCGCCGGCAGACCCTGGAAAGAAATTCGCTCTCGCGCCAGGTCGAGCCAGTTGTGCAGATGCGGATCGTCCGGAATCAATTCCTTCACCTTGGCGTCGGTCTTGTAGATGTCCTCCGGATCGCCGGAAAGAGCGCACCAGCGGAAGGGACCGATACCGCGGCAGAACAGCGGACGGATATAGGCTGGGACAAAGCCAGGGAATGCGAACGCGTTTTCAAAACCCTCTTCCAGAGCCACCTGGCGAATGTTGTTGCCATAGTCGAGGGTCGGTACTCCGGCATTCCAGAAATCAACCATTGCCTCGACATGGACCCGCATGGAGGCGCGCGCGGCCTTTTCGACAGCCTTGGGATCTGTCTCTGCCTTTGCGCGCCATTCGGCCACTGTCCAACCCTGTGGCAGGTATCCGTTTACCGGGTCATGCGCCGACGTCTGATCTGTGACGATATCGGGTTTCACGCCGCGTCTGACCAGTTCGGGAAAGACGTCCGCAGCATTGCCGATCAGGGCTACGGACTTCGCTTCGCCTGCCTTGGTCCAGCGGTCGATCAGTTCCAGCGCTTCATCCAGTGAATGGGTCTTTTCGTCCACGTATTGCGTGCGCAGCCGGAAATCGGCACTCTTTTCATCACATTCGACCGCCAGGCAGCAAGCGCCCGCCATGACCGCAGCAAGCGGCTGTGCGCCGCCCATGCCCCCCAGGCCACCGGTCAGAATCCAACGCCCATTCAGGTTGCCGTCGTAGTGCTGCCGTCCGGCTTCCATGAATGTTTCGTAAGTGCCCTGAACGATGCCCTGCGTGCCGATATAGATCCAGGATCCGGCCGTCATCTGACCGTACATGGCAAGACCCATCTTATCCAACTCGTGGAAATGGTCCCAGTTCGCCCAGTTCGGCACCAGATTGGAATTGGCGATCAATACGCGCGGGGCGTCCTTGTGGGTTCTGAAAATGCCGACCGGCTTTCCGGACTGGACAAGCAGTGTTTCGTCTTCGTCAAGCTGCTTCAGGCTGGCGACAATACGGTCGAAATCGTCCCATGTGCGGGCTGCCCGACCGATGCCGCCATATACGACGAGCTCGTGCGGGTTTTCCGCGACGTCCGGATGAAGATTGTTCATCAGCATGCGCAGCGGAGCCTCGGTCAGCCAGGACCTTGCATTCAGTTCCGTCCCGGTCGGCGGATAAACATCGCGCGCATTGTGTCGGCGATCATTCATGATGCGCTCCCTCGATCTTTGAATTCTGGTCGGCAAGCACCGGTGCTATGGCCTCAAGTGCCGCGAGGATGTCTTTGAGGTGGGTACGAAGCCTGCGTGCCTTGTCTTCGTCGTAGTCAAAGGGCAGATCTTCGGTTGCCAGATGGGTCTTTTGAGCCAGTTCCATCTGAATGGCGTGAAAGCCCTCCGACGGGCGGCCATAGTGACGTGTTGTCCAGCCGCCTTTGAACCGTCCATTGAGAACGGCGGAATACCCGTCCGCGTTTCTGGTGCGATCAAAAACAGCGGTTTCGAATTCCGGCGCACAGGTCACGCCATTATTCGTGCCCGTGTTGAAATCCGCCAGCGTTCCCTCAAAGAGAAACGGTACGACCGAACGTATGGAATGACAGTCATAGAGAATGGCGACACCGTGTTTTGCCCGGACACGCTCAAGTTCGGCACGAAGGGCTGCGTGATAAGGCGCGTGCCAGGCAAGGCGTCTGGATTCGATCTCGTCGGCGTTCGGTTCCTGGCCTTCGTGATAGATCGGCTTGCCGTCAAAGTCGGTTGTCGGGCAAAGGGTCGTGGTGTTCTGGCCGGGGTAGAGGCTGACGCCCTCAGGGTCCCGGTTGGCGTCGATCACATACCTATGGAAATTGGCGCGCACCATTGTGGCACCGGGCAGGAGATCTGAATAGAGACGGTCAACATGCCAGTCGGTATCGGCACGCTTTTGTCCCAGTGAATTCAACCGTTCCCGGATATCTACCGGTATGTAGGTTCCCGAGTGGGGCACACCGAGAACGAGCGGGCCGTCGCCCAGTGTGACGTCAAGCGGCTGCATGGTGCGTTCCCAGCTTTATCATGTGCTCGCCCGAGACCGTCGACACCAGTGCCCGGGACCGAACAAGGTCTGCGGCCGTTTCCAGATCTGGCGCGAGATAGCGGTCTTCGCTCAGGGCTGGAATTTCCGCCCGCAGCTTGGCGATGACCGACAGAAGTAACGGGCTGGTTCTGAGCGGTGCCCTGTGTTCGATGCCCTCGACCGCACACAGGATCTCGACGCCCAGGATATGTGACAGGTTCGCGTTCATCCGGCCAAGGCGACGGGCCCCATGCGCTGCCATGGAGACGTGATCTTCCTGATTGGCGCTGGTTGGCGTTGAGTCTGTCGAGCAGGGATTGGCAAGATGCTTGTTCTCGCTCATCAGGGCCGCGGTGGTGACCTCTGCGATCATCATGCCGGAGTTGAGGCCGGGATCCCTTGCAAGGAACGGCGGCAGGTCGAAGGACAGGGTCGGGTCGACCATCAGCGCAACGCGTCTTTGTGCAATTGCTCCGAGTTCGGCAACCGCTAGCGCGAGTTGATCAGCGGCGAAAGCGACGGGCTCCGCATGGAAGTTGCCGCCTGATACGATCCTGTCGGCATCGATCAGAACGAGGGGATTGTCCGTTGCCGCATTGGCTTCGACTTCAAGCGTCATTGCCGCCATGCGCATCAGGTCCACGCAGGCTCCTGCGACCTGAGGCTGGCAGCGGATGCAGTAAGGGTCCTGGACGCGGGTGTCGCCTTCCCGGTGACTTTCCCTGATTTCCGATCCGGACATGATGTCCCGCATTGTTCTTGCGACTTCTATCTGTCCGCGGTGGCCACGCAGTTCGTGAATTTCGGCAAGCAGTGGAGCCGTTGACCCCATGATCGCATCGGTGGAAAGACTTGCAGTGACGAGCGTGGCCTCCGCGAGGCGCCAGGCATCGAAAAGACCCGTCAGCGCGCAAGCGGTCGAAAATTGTGTGCCGTTGATGAGGCCGAGGCCTTCCTTTGGGCCGAGTACGACAGGCGAAAGCCCCGCGCTTTCAAGCGCTTTGCCGCCCGGCATCCGCTCACCGTCCAGCACTGCTTCGCCTTCTCCGATCATGACCGCCGTCATGTGGGCGAGAGGGGCGAGGTCGCCGGAAGCGCCAACGGAACCCTGGGAGGGGATAACCGGCGTCACGCCATTTTGGAGACAATCCTCGATCAGCTGCAGGACTTCTAACCTCACCCCGGAGGCCCCGCGCCCAAGCGAGAGAAGTTTCAGCACCATCATCAGCCTGGTCGTCGTGCGGTCAAGCGCTTCGCCAACACCGCAGCAATGCGACAGGATCAGATTGCGTTGAAGGGTCTCCGTGTCCTCAGCCGCGATCTTGACGCTGGCAAGCTTTCCGAACCCGGTGTTGACGCCATAGACGGCCTCAACGCCCCGAGCCGCCTTCGCCACGCGTTCAGATGCCTGCCTGATTGAAGCTTCGGCAGACCGGTCAACGCGAACGGGCAGTTCTTCCCGGTAGATGCGTTCCAGATCGGCAAGGATCACGGACCCCGGTGTCAGCGTGAGGGTGCTCATTCAGAGCCTCCAAAAATACGGTCATGAAGCGCGTTGAAACCGATGCGGTAGCTGAGTTCGGCAGGATGACTGACATTCCAGACGTTCAGGTCCGCGCGTTTTCCAACTTCCAGCGTTCCCTGGTCGTCAAGGCCGAGGGCCCTAGCTGCCTCGCGTGTCACGCCTGCCAGGGCTTCTTCCGGTGTCATGCGGAACAACGTGCAGCCCATGTTCAGGGTGAGGAGAATTGAGGCAAGCGGCGAAGACCCGGGATTGCAATCGGTCGCGAGCGCAATTGGCACCTTTTCCTGCCGCAGGAGGTCCAGGGGAGGTTGCCGGGTTTCGCGCAGCGTGTAGAAAGCTCCAGGCAGAAGCACGGCAACGCTGCCGCTTTCGGCGAGCGCCATTGCTCCGGCCTCGTCCAGGTACTCCAGGTGATCAGCCGAGAGTGCACCGTACGAAGCGGCGAGCGCGGCCCCGCCCAGGTTTGAAAGTTGTTCGGCGTGCAGCTTGACCGGGAGACCCAGCCTTCGCGCCTTGTCGAAGACCCGGTCAATCTGTTTGGGCGAAAAGGCAATTCCCTCGCAAAATCCGTCGACCGCATCGACCAGTCCCTCTGCGTTGGCAGCTTCAAGTGCCGGCAGGCAGACTTCATCGATATAGGCATCCGGACGATTTTTGAATTCCGCTGGAACGGCATGTGCACCGAGAAAACTCGTCCGGACGTGAACGGGCCTGACGCTGCCGATCTTTCTTGCAACGCGCAACATGCGCAATTCAGTGTCCAGGTCGAGGCCATAACCCGACTTGATTTCAAGCGCGGTGACACCCTCGGCGATCAGGGCATCGACCCGGATCAGGGCCTGGTCCAGCAAGTCTTCTTCGCTGGCTGAACGTGTCGCCTTGACTGTCGAGACAATGCCGCCACCGGCTCTCGCGACTTCCTCGTAGGTGGCGCCTTCGAGCCGCATTTCGAATTCTCGTGCGCGATTGCCGCCGAAAACGACATGCGTGTGACAATCGATCAGGCCGGGTGTTACCAGGCGTCCGGCGAGATCCTGCCGTTCCCAGTTCTGATAGGCAGCAGGAAGATCTGCCACCTTGCCGATCCATGCGATCTTGCCGCCGTCCAGCGCCAGGATACCTTCTTCGATCAAGCCATAAGGTGTGCCGTTGTTAGCAAGTGTTGCCAGGCTGGCGTTGATCAGGAGGCGCTGGGACAAGAACCATCTCCGGCTTGATTAGATTGCGTTATAAGATAATATGCATGCACATATTAATGTGTCAACGAAGGAAGCACAGTATGTCGGCAGTCCCTGGAGCAGGTGTTTTTGCGCAGAAGGCACTTTTGCCCGATGGATGGGCGGAAAATGTCGCCGTAACTGTTTCAGACGAAGGAAGAATAATTTCGGTCGAGCGAGATGCCGAACCTTCCGGACAAACCGTTGGTATTCTGCTTCCAGCGCCCGTGAACCTGCACAGCCATGCGTTTCAGCGTGCGATGGCCGGCATGAGCGAGCGACGAGGGCAGAACGCGCGCGACAGTTTCTGGACCTGGCGCCAAATCATGTTCCGATTCCTTGATACCCTGACGCCGGAGGATGTCGAGGCGATTTCCGCCTTCGTTCAAATGGAAATGCTTGAGGCCGGCTATGCCGCTGTCGGCGAGTTCCACTATCTCCATCACCAACCTGGCGGCACACCTTATGAAAACCTTGCCGAGCTGTCCGAACGCATCATCTGCGCAGCGTCCGAAACAGGGATCGGATTGACCCATCTGCCGGTGCTTTATCAGTATGGCGGCTGTGACAAACGCGGACTTGCCGCGGGACAGATCCGCTTCGGAAACGATTTCGACCGATTTGCAAAGCTTCGCGAGAAATCCGAAACGGCGATCAAATCGCTGCCGGATGACGCGGTTCTCGGGGTTGCGCCGCATTCCCTGCGCGCGGTCGACGAAGAAGGCCTCAGGGATGCGGTAGCCCTGGCTGGCCAGAGACCGGTTCACATGCACCTTGCCGAGCAGGTTGCCGAAGTGGAAGAGGTGCAGGAAGTCAGGGGCAAACGGCCTGTTGAATGGCTATTGGAAAACCAGGACGTTTCTCAAAACTGGTGCCTGATCCATTGCACGCAGATGACGCCTCGCGAAACCACTGATCTGGCGAAATCGGGAGCTGTTGCCGGTCTCTGCCCGATAACAGAGTCGAGTCTCGGCGATGGTATCTTCGACGGTGTCCGCTTTTTGCAGAATGATGGCCGGTTCGGTGTTGGATCTGATTCAAATATCCGCATCTCTCTTTCAGAGGAACTCCGGACACTTGAGTATTCCCAACGCTTGCGGGACAAGTGCCGGGCATCGGTTGCAACGCCAGAAAAATCCACCGGACGCATTCTTTTCGACGGAGCCGTTGCAGGCGGTGCGCAGGCTGCCGGGCGGTTGTCGGGAATGATCTCCACGGGTTGTCTTGCCGATTTCCTTGCCCTTGACGCGAACGCGATCGATCTTGAAGGACGCGACGGTGATGAAATTCTGGATACCTACATTTTCGCTGGCGATGACCGACTCGTTTCCGATGTCTGGTCTGCCGGGCGGCATGTTGTTCGAGACGGAAAACATGTAAAAGGCAACGCTATCCGCGCGAAATACCGGGCTACGATGGCGTCGCTGCGAGACAGAATGTAAGGAAATGACTTGACGCTGACGGACACGAATTCCTGGACAGGTATCCGTGAAGTGCTGCTGCGCCGGATACACAACCGGATCTGGCAACCGGGGGAGCTGATACCTCACGAAGCCGATCTGGCAGAGGAATTCGGTTGCGCCCGCACCACCGTAAACCGCGCCCTGCGGGACCTGGCTGAGAGCGGTCTTGTCATCAGGAAGCGCCGCGCAGGAACGCGGGTCGCCATCAATCCGCCCCAGCGGGCGACGTTGACCATTCCGATCATCCGGGAAGAAGTGGAGTCGCTTGGCCGGTCCTATCGGCATTCGGTTCTGGAACGGAACCTTCGGGCCTTGCCACCCATGCTGCATGGCGCTTTTCAGGTGTCGCTGAGCGAAGACGTTCTGTTTCTCAAGACGCTGCACTTTTCTGACGAGCGTCCCTATGCGTTCGAAGAGCGTCATATCAATCTCGACGCGGCCCCCGATGCGCGCGATTTGGCATTCAACGAGATCAGCGCCAACGAGTGGCTGGTTCACAATGCGCCCTACACGCACGGAGACCTGTCATTTTTCGCCGTGAATGCCGATGAAACCCTTTGCCGCAAGCTGGACGCAACAACGGGAATGGCCCTGTTTGCGATGGAACGCATAACCTGGGCGGGCGAAATGCCGATTACCCATGTGCGACTGATCTTCGCGCCCGGATATCGGATGCGGACGGAAATCTAGCGGACCACCTTGTCGTCAGATCAGTCTGACCGTTTGCCTGCTCGCATGTCGGATTGCGCTGACCGGGCAATGCGGTCATGACGTTGACTGCAACCGGTCTCCAGGCAGTCCTTACTAATACCAAGCTCAAGAAACAAGAACCTATCTGATGGCGCTGTTCCGGTTTGCCGGCAAGGCGCTTTGTGCAGGACGGCCGGGTTGGCCGCTCAAACAAGGCAACGCCGTCCGGAGAGCCGGAACAGGCCACCGAAGGCCAAGTTTAAAGGCTGTTCTGCCGCGTCGCAGGTTTTGGACGATAACCCATATCGCCCTACAACCTGCTTCTTGCCGAACAGCCTTCAAACCCGGTCAGATCGGTTCTTATTTCTTGAGCTTGGTATAAGGAGACAGGATCAGCAACAACATCAACAAAACAAGCTGGCGCCAGGCTTCAGAATCCCGGCTGATTTCAGGTTGTCCCGCCAACGGCTCTGATCCCGGAAACCATTTCCGGTGCATCCCAGACCCGTTCACCGATTGCGCCCAAGGCAACCTTGCCCTGCGGATCGATAATGTAGGTTACCGGCAAGCCGCGCAAAAACCACTTGGCCGGCATTTCCTTGTCGTTGTCGAGGAGAATGGACATGCCATCATGTTCGATTTCACCGAGGAACGCCTCGATCTTGTCCTGCCTGTCGCCGATGTTTACGGCCAGAACGGCGTAGTCATCGGTGCCGAGCTGCTGACCGAGGCGGGCCAGTGTCGGCATTTCCTTCCGGCAAGGCGGACACCAGGTAGCCCAGAAGGAAACAACCACCGTCTTGCCGCGGTAATCTTCAAGTTGATGGACCTTGCCGGCAAGGTCAGGGATGTTGAGTTCCGCGTCGACAGTGAAGGCCGGTTCTGCCAGGCCAAGGCTACGGAAATCGGTCTCCTGTGCAAAGGCGGGAGTGCCCGCGACTGCTACTGCAGCACTTCCCACCAGTATTTCCCGTCGGTTCAACCTGATCATGTCGGCACCCTGCGTTTGAATTGGCAACTCTCCAATGGCGATGCGTTTTCCAGAACGCCTCGCCGCCGGTTGCCTCACAGGTAATCCGTCCGGGCGCGATCGCAACTACACGGATTTTCAAATTCAGGCGATGGGAGCACGTCTTCAAGGCCTTCCTGTCGAAAATGCCTTTCGATCAGGATGATATGATGTGCGAATTCGAAGGCTCTTACGGCCCGGAAACATAATCGGCAAGCGTGTCGGTGACCCCAAGCCTCTGCAGTTTATCGGCGGCTTTTTCAAACTCCGCGAGAAAAACCGTATTGGTGGCAAGCGGACCGAAGAGTTCGGGCCAGACTGTCGCCGTACTGTCAGAAAATGCACTCTTTGCCCACGCTTTGAGGCTGTCGGCATTTTCGTCCTCAAGCAGGATTTCCCGTCCAGCCTCATCGCTGCCAAGGCAATACCGGCACCACAGTGCGGTTTCCAGCGCCAGACCGCTAATGTTCAGGCTGTTGTCCAGCCGATCCAGGATCACCGGAAGGATGAATTTCGGCTGCCGGTTCGATCCGTCCAGACACAGCCGTGAAATCGTGTCACCGACCGCCGCGTTCGAAAACCGATCCATGACCGTTGCCAGATAGGTCTGAAAGCTGACCCCCGGAATTTCGGGAACAGTGGGCAGGATTTCTTCCGATTCGAGTTTGTTCAGATAGGCTCGGATGAGCGGGTCGGTCATGGCCTCATGAACAAAATGGTGGCCGCGCAAGGCACCGACATAGGCAATCGCCGCGTGACCGCCGTTCAAGATTCGCAATTTCATGAGCTCGTAGGGTGCGACATCGCTCACGAATTCGACGCCAACCTTTTCCAGAGCGGGCCGGCCGGATGGAAAATTGTCTTCCAGAACCCATTGCCTGAACGGTTCGCAGACGACAGGAGCGGCATCTTCTATGTCGAAGGTTTCGCGGATGAGAGCTCTTTCGCGCTCTCCCGTCGCAGGTGTGATGCAATCCACCATGCCGCTCGGAAAAGCCACGTTTTCTTCGATCCAGTCAGCTTGTTTAGCCGAAACGGCTCGCGCATAGCCAACAACTGCCTGTCTTGCCATGAGGCCGTTTTCCGGCAGATTGTCACAGGACATGACCGTAAATGGGGCCATTTGCGTGGCTCTTCTTCGAGCGAGTGCAGCATAAAGCACGCCGAAGACTGTCGATGGTTTCTCCGGATTTTCAAGATCCGCCAGTATTTCTGGATGCGATACATCGAAGCCGCCGGTGGTCGGATCGACAAAATATCCGCCTTCCGTAATGGTCAGCGATACGATCCGGATGTCTGGTTGACAAAGTCTGTCGATCAGGGCGGGTGGATCAACGTCGACAAAGTCGATCATCGATGCGCATACCTGAGCGCTCAAGCCTCCCGGATCAAGTTCGACGACGGTGGTGAGCCAGTCCTGCGGATGCAGGCGGTCACGCATTGCCCTGTCGTAAGGCATGAGACCTGCACCCACGATCGCCCAGTCGAGGCCTTCACCGCGTTCGAACAATCGGTTCAAGTAAACAGCCTGATGCGCGCGGTGGAAGTTTCCGACCCCGATATGCAGGATGCCGGCGGATAGGGTCGACCGGTCGAAAGCCGGAGTTGCAATGGTGTCCGGAAGGGTGGAGAGCACAGTCATGTCCAGTTTTTTTGTCATTGGTCAGCTCATCCAGTTGCCACCGTCGACATTGTAGGTCTGGGCCAGGATGTAGTCGGCATCTGCAGAAGCCAGGAACACGGCCATGCCAGTCAGGTCTTCTGCGGTTCCCATGCGTCCGAAGGGGACTGAATCGCCCACGGCTGCCTTTTTCTCGCCCGGTTCGAGCCCTTCGTACTTTGCAAAAAGGGCGTCTACTCCGTCCCAGTGTTCGCCGTCGACGACACCCGGTGCGATGGCATTGACGTTGATGCCATGCTGAATGAGATTGAGACCCGCCGATTGCGTGAGGCTGATGACAGCGGCCTTGGTCGCACAATAGATGCCAACCAATGCCTCACCCCTGCGACCCGCCTGGCTGGCCATGTTGATGATCTTGCCACCCTTGCCACGCCTGATCATCGATTTCGCTGCCGCCTGCATCATGAACAGGGTACCGGCAACATTGATTTCGAAAAGACGCTGGTAACTCTCGCGGGTGATTTCAACAATGGGAGCCAGGTCAAACAGGGCGGCGTTGTTGACCAGAATGTCGAGACCGCCTTGTTGCTCCTCAACGGTGGCAACGACACGGTCGATCGAGGCCTGATCCGTGACGTCGAGGTGTACCGCATACGCGGCGGGTCCGATTTCGGCGGCCGTTGCCTGCGCCCGCACCAGATCGATATCCGCTATGGCAACCGTCGCGCCCTCACGGATGTACCGTTCGGCAAAAGCCTTCCCGATACCGCGGGCAGAGCCGGTGATCAAAGCAGATTTCCCCTCAAGGCGCATCACGCAATCCTTAAACCCTGATTGTCGAAACGATGGATCTTCTCGGGATCCGGCGTCAGGTGGATCATGTCTCCGTGCCTGAAGGAAACCTCGCCGCTGGAGCGTACGGTGACAGGGTCTTCGATGCCTTCCACGTCGACATAAAGAAAGGTGTCGGAGCCGAGATGTTCCGAAACGCCGACCTTACCCTTCCACTTGCCGTCTGTCGGGGAGACGGAAATGTGTTCCGGTCGGACGCCGATGGTCGTCGCATCGTACTCGGACGAGAAGGCGCCCATCATGAAGTTCATTTTCGGTGACCCGATGAAGCCCGCAACAAACCGGTTGCGGGGCGTGTGGTAAAGCTCCAGCGGTGACCCGACCTGCTCGATGATGCCTGCCTGCAGCACCACGATCTTGTCGGCCATGGTCATGGCCTCGACCTGATCGTGGGTGACGTAAATCATCGTGGTCTCGAGCGTCTGGTGAAGCTCGGAAATTTCCAGGCGCATATTGACGCGCAAGGCTGCGTCGAGGTTGGAAAGCGGCTCGTCGAACAAAAAGGCGGCGGGTTCGCGAACAATTGCCCGGCCGATCGCAACCCTTTGGCGCTGGCCGCCGGAAAGCTGGCCAGGCCGCCGTTCCAGATAGTCCGTCAGGTTGAGCACGCTGGCGGCCGACTCGACCTTCTTGTCCTGCTCTGCCTTGTCGAGACCGGCCATTCTGAGCGGAAAGGCAATGTTCTTGCGCACAGACATATGCGGATAGAGCGCATAGGACTGGAACACCATCGCGAGACCGCGCTTGGCCGGGGGCACTTCCGTGGCATCCCTGCCATCGATGCTGATTTCTCCGCTGGAAGTGTCTTCCAGTCCGGCAATCAGGCGCAGGAGGGTGGACTTGCCGCAGCCGGATGGCCCGACAAAGACAACGAACTCACCATCTTCGATCTGAAGATCCAGCGGCGGAATCACCTGGACGTCGCCGAAGCTCTTGGTGATCTGTTTCAGTGTGATCTGACCCATGTCGGGAACTCCTATTTGACCGCGCCGAATGTCAGGCCGCGCACAAGTTGTTTCTGGCTGAACCACCCAAGAATTAGGATGGGGGCAATCGCCATGGTCGAGGCAGCGCTCAGCTTGGCGTAAAACAGGCCTTCCGGGCTGGAATAACTGGCGATGAAGGCGGTGAGGGGCGCGGCTTTCGCTGCCGTCAGGTTCAAAGTCCAGAACGCCTCGTTCCACGCAAGAATGATGTTGAGAAGCAGCGTCGACGCAATTCCCGGAATGGCCATTGGCGTCAGGATGTAGAGGATCTCCTCCTTCAGCGTCGCACCATCCATGCGGGCTGCCTCCAGGATCTCCCCCGGAATTTCCTTGAAATAGGTGTAGAGCATCCAGACAATGATCGGCAGGTTGATCAGCATGAGCACGATCGTCAGGCCGACGCGGGTGTCCAGCAGACCAAGCTCGATGAACACGAGATAGATCGGGTAGAGCACGCCGACTGCCGGCAACATCTTGGTCGACAGCATCCACATGAGTATGTCCTTCGTGCGTTTGGAAGGCACAAAAGCCATCGACCATGCCGCAGGGACCGCGATAATCAGGCCGAGTACCGTGGAACCACCGGCGATGATCACCGAGTTCCAGAGATAGCGCATGTAGTTGGAGCGCTCCTGAACGACAGCGTAGTTCTCCAATGTCCAGTCGAAGAAAAAGAACAGTGGTGGATCGTTGATCGCCTGAGCTTCCGTCTTGAAGCTGGTCAGGATCGTCCAGAGGATCGGGAAGAAGATCAAGAGACCTATCGCCCAGGCGGCTAGGGTATTGATCGTCTTGCGGCGGGTGGTAACAGAGCGAGCCATTTCTTTCCCTCCTCAAGTGTCCAGGTTTTTGCCGACGATGCGCATCAGGAAGATGGCAACGATATTGGCAAGAATGATTGCGTAGACACCGCCGGCCGATCCGAGGCCAACATTCTGGCTTTCCAGAACTCGCTGGTAGATCAGGTAGGTCAGGGTCCGGGTGCCGAAGGCGCCGCTGGTCGTCACGAAGATTTCCGCGAAGATCGCCAGCAGGAAGATCGTCTGAATCAGAACGACAATGGTGATGGCGCGCGACAGGTGCGGCAGAATGATAAAGGCGAAACGTGAGAGCGGCGGCGCGCCATCCATTTCGGCGGCTTCCAGCTGTTCGCTGTCGAGGGACTGGATCGCTGTCAGCAGGATCAACGTGGCGAACGGTAACCATTGCCAGGAAACGATCAGGATGATCGAAAACAGCGACAGGTCACTCAACCATTCGATCGGCTGTGCTCCGAAGGCCTTCCACAGATGTGCAAACAGACCGTTCACGGGATCCATGAACATGTTCTTCCAGACGAGTGCGGAAACAGTCGGCATGACGAAGAACGGCGCGATTACGAGTATGCGGACAATGCCCTGGCCCCACATGGGCTGATCCAGAAGGATCGACAGCAGCACACCGAATATGATCGTGATCAGCAGGACACCGCCGACAATGATCAATGTCGTTTGAACGCTTGGCCAGAAGGCGCTTGACGAAACGAACCGGACGTAGTTGTCGAAACCCACCCATCCGAGATCACCACCGCGTAGGGGCAGATATTTCTTGAACGAGAATATCAGGGTCATCGTGAGCGGGATAAGCATCCAGCCGAGCAGCAGAATGACTGCGGGAGCCATCATGAAGCGGGCTGCGGAACGGGAGTGCTGGGTTGCCATGGACACACCTTCTCTGTTGACGGCAGCGAAACTACCGCGGCGAACTGGGCGATGGGGTGCAGGTTAACAAAAAGGGAGGGCGGAGTTATTCCGCCCTCCCAGTCGGGGGAGGATTCCCTTAGTAGCCGGCGGCTTCCATTTCCTCGGCGGTATTCGCCTGGGCTTTGGCAAGCGCTTCGTCAACGGTCTGTTGTCCAGCAACCATTGCGGAGAATTCCTGTCCGGCAGCGGTGCCGATACCTGCCCATTCCGGGATCGCGACATACTGGATGCCGACATAGGGGACTGGCTTGACAGTCGGGCTGTCCGGATTGGCGGCGTTGATGCTTTCCAGCGTCATCGCGGCAAACGGAACTTTCTGGTACTCGGGATTCTGGTAGAGAGAGGTCCGAGCGCCCGGGGGCACGTTGGCCCAGCCTTCTTTCGAAGCAACCAGTTCAATGTAGTCCTTGGACGTTGCCCATTCGATGAACTGCTTGGCAGCTGCTTCTTTCTGGGTTCCGGCCGGAATTGCCAGCGCCCAGGCCCAGAGCCAGTTTGAACGCTTGTCGACACCCTCTTTGTTGGGTGCAAGCGCAAAACCGACCTTGTCGGCAACCGTGGAGTCGTCCGGGTTGGTTACAAAGGACGCAGCAACGGTTGCGTCAATCCACATGCCGCACTTGCCCTGCTGGAAAAGTGCCAGGTTTTCGTTGAACCCGTTGGTGGATGCGCCCGGAGGGCCGTAGGTCGTCAGGAGATTGTTGTAAAAGCTGACTGCTTCTTTCCACTCCGGTGTGTCGAGCTGCGGCTTCCAGTTCTCATCGAACCAACGTGCGCCGAAGGAATTGGCGACCGTGGTGATGAACGCCATGTTCTCACCCCAGCCGGCCTTGCCCCGGAGGCAGATGCCGTAGATCTCGTTGTCCTTGTCGGTCATTCCCTTGGCGGCAGCCTCGACATCACTCCATGTCGGTGCGTCAGGCATCGTCAGACCAGCTTTTTCCATCAGGTCCGTGCGATACATGATCATCGAGGATTCGCCGTAGAACGGGGCCGCATACAGGCTGCCGTCATGGCTGAGGCCGGCGCGCATCGCAGGCAAAATGTCGTCTGCGTCATAGCTTGCCGGCAAGTCGTCCAGCGACACGAGCCATTCATTGCCAGCCCAGATCGGCGTTTCGTACATGCCGATCGTCAGGACGTCGAACTGTCCGCCCTTTGCGGCGATGTCCTGAGTGACGCGCTGACGCAGAACGTTTTCCTCAAGAGTGACCCATTCAACGTCGTGACCGGTCTTCTTGGTGAAATCTTCCGTCAGACCCTGCATCCGGATCATGTCGCCGTTGTTAACGGTTGCGATGGTGATCGTTTCGGCGAAAGCGCCTGTGGTGGTAATCAAAGTAAGTGCTGTGACCGCACATAATGCGTTCTTCAAAGACATCCTATGTCCTCCCTGGCTTGGATGTTGACCAGAGCCTGAGCCAAAAATTATCTGGCGTCAAGAGAAAATTTGCGCGCGTAAAATTTTAAGCTGACGCGCGCAGTATAAGTCGCGCTGCGAAAAGGGTTTCCTGGCGATCATTGAATGTGCCTCCGGCCTCGATAAGTTCGTTGAGCGTGCTGAAGGCATGGTTGGCAACTGAGTCATAGTCATGTGCGGCGGTGGTCAGAGAAGGGCAGGTAAACCGGGAGAACGGATGATCATCATGCGAGGCGACACGAAGAGCGCAGCCTTCGCCGCGGCCGACCCTGAAGCCCATTTCGTAGCAGGCAGACAAGAGGCCGATCGCGAGCCGGTCGTTGCTGCACAGTATTGTGTTCGTCGGGAAACCGCGAACTTCAAGGATACGCAATGCCCCTTGATGGCCGATCTCCTCGAAAGACCAGCCTTCACCTTCGACCTTTACGACGTGTGGCTCCAACCCCAGTTGGTCCATGGTCTCCAGATACGCCGCCCGGCGTTTGTTTGCATTCGGATTCGCCGGCGTCGTCATCTCGAAAAAACAGGGAGGTTCACCTGAACGCGTCAGATATTCAACAGTCTGAGAGACGAAGCTGAAATTGTCCGAGCCGACAAACGCTTCCCCGATGCCTTCGAGATTGCTGTCGAACAGAACAGTTGGAACATCCCTGCAAAACTTTTCGATTGAACCACGGTCCGAAGCCCGGCCCAAGGGGGCGAGAAGGACGCCGGCCGGCTTCAGGGATCGCAAACTGCTGAGAATGTCGTTTTCCAGACTTTGCTGGCCGTGGGAGCTGAACAGAATTGGCCAATAACCGGCATCGATGCATCGGCGTTCGATATTTCGGGCAATTTCTGCGAAGAAGGGATCGGCAAGATAGGGCACCACAACGCCAATATTCTTTGTGAGGCGCCGATTCTGGTTGATTGCGAAAATATTCGGCCGAAAATCGTACCGTTCCAGAGCTTGTTCAATGCGGTCACGTGTCGTCTGGCGAACACTTTCCGGGTCATTGAAGTATTTCGAAACAGTCGGCCTGGAGATGCCGCTTACCGAGGCGAATTCTTCCATGTTCTTGATTTTTCGATCTGCCATAATTCGCCTTGGCGTTCTGCCCTGTCTGTTTCGCTTGCAGTTCGCAACGTTCTCTCCATCAGGAAAGAGCAAAACTTTCCGCGTGTAAAATTTTTTATTTACAATAGAAACTTTGTGCCGGACTGGTCAAGAAGCATCGTCATCAAATCAATCGCCACTTTGTTGTTGATCGTTTTCGAGGGATCCGGAACAGCAGATTGGCCGAACAGGCAATAGGCAATCGGGAAACCGGCCGCCGTGATACGGACGGCCTTGCCGATCCGTTCGGCGTTGCGAGTCAATTTGGAAAAACAAAGGCGACGACGTTTCGTCAATTGGGCCGACATGCCGACGCACTGGTGTTGGCATGGCCACAAACCTGCGGCTTGGCGTTTTGACCTGACCGGCGCGGCCCTGTCCCCGATTGTTGCTTTCAAAGGTGCCGCAGACGGCGCTATGTGCTGCCCGAGTTGATTTTCTGTGCGCGGGTTCCCCGGGATGACATGGTTTCCTGAGGGCGTGAGAACCGTCAGCCGAACCAGCGCTTGAACCAGCGACGAAAACCACTCGTCGCGGCGGTCGCATGTTTTTCTGCGCGCACGCGCGCCTGTTCCGCGTTGTCACCGACATCATCGATGAACTCGTCAATATTCTCGACAACCGGATCGATGCGTCTGCGCTTGAAGGCTTGAACCGCCCGGAATATGAGATAGGCGATCAGCGCAAGAATCGTGAAGAATGCGATGTTGAACCAGGGGATCAGGATGGCATTGGGTCCCGCGACTTCCTGAATACTGATTATGTTCGGGAAGATCGTGAACAGTTGTATGCGCCAGCCATAGTGGGTTATGGCAACCCAGACTTCTCCCTGTTTTTTCGCCAAGTCCTGTGCCTGGGCAGTCACGTTACTGCTGTTGAACTTGAAATAGGGCGGCCAGCTCCACTCCGTGTCTTCGTTTCTGTAGACCCGAGGTTCACCGCTCGGCCAGACAGCGTTGATGAAACGAACGTCGCGTGTCCAGTTCGGGTTCGTGCCGGCGTCGGGTGCAGCCCAGAACAACGACGACGAGCCGATATCCATCCGTTTTACGTCAGTCCCAACGATGCGGACGACATCGCGCCCCGGCAGCGTGTACTGCGCAAACAGAAGCACAACCAGAACAAGCGGAATGCCGACGATCCACTTAACATACTTCATCAGTCGTCGTCCTCGTCGTCGTCGTCATCTTCATCGTCGTCTCTGGGAATGGCACCCCAGGGCCCCATGTTTTGTTCGGTGCGGAAGTTGTTGTCCTCGTCTTCACCACTCATGCCGGGTTCGGGGCCGAACAGCTCGGTGCGCGTTCCGACCTTGTCCACGACATATTCCTCGGAGAGGAACCGTGCGGCGAAAGTCTTCTTTGCATCGCTCCAGGACTGGTACTGGGTGTAAAACGAATCCTTGTTGCAAATGAAAAGCTGCCTGAAGTCCAACGGAGTCAGCTCCGACAACAGCATGTTGACAAGCTGTTTGTCTGCATGGTGCCGGGACCGGAGCAGATAAAAGAAGGCCGGGTCTTCAGGCGTGATCCTGGGTAGCCTCTCTCCCTTGACCAACTGTCGAACCACCCGCTCCAGATCGTGGTATTCGTCCGGGAGATCCCTGTGGTGTTTTCGCTTCAGGGCACGCAGGTCCCGCCGGGAAACGTCTGAGAGATCCTCACCCCTGGTCGCCGCCGTGTCTATTACAATGAAGTCGAGCTTTTGCCTGAGAATACTCTCGGCACGTCTTTTGTCAGCCTCAAAAACAGGCTCGACCAGTTTGTTTCTGGACAGGAAAGAGGCAATTTCACGCCGGTTCTGCAGCGTCAGGATATGTTTGACAGGAAGGTCATCAGCCTCCAGATGCTGCCTCGAAATGCAGGCAGTTCTCTTCACATTCCGGAAAACATAAAGGCCACCATAGTGGCTGGTGTAAAAGTTTCCCTGCTCGAAGCTTTGCGGTTGAAGGGCTATGGGGGTGCGGATGATATCGCCGGTATGTTTGGACAACTCGACCATCTCGGCGATCAGGACATCATCCCACCACCCGTCCGGTTCGGTCATGAACCGTTGGATCTTGTCCGTCAGTTCGTCCCCGGCTTCAACATGTCCACCAACCGTGTCGGCTTCCACATCGATCGTCCGGATATCGAACAGGTCGAGCGGGGTTCTGATTGAAAAGATCGTGTTGACCAGTTCGCCGACGACGGCGTCGCGGATGGAAAGAGCAAAAAGCTGCTCTTCGTTGTCTTCAATGAAGCGCCTGAGGATCGACCGTGATGTCGAAAAATGTGCGTTCAGCAGCGGCGCGGTCTTCTGAGCCACATTGAGCAGGATGAACTGCCTGTTGCAGCCGTTCGGGTTGAGATAAAGCGGGTCGTCAAACTCGTCGCCGATCTCGGGAGAAAACCCCGAAATGTCGATATGGAACTCTTTGAGGTCAGTCTGCTTGCCGGTCAGATGTTCGAGCGCACGATTGTAGCGGCCCACCATGGAAGGCGAAGAGACCTCCACAAGGTTTCCGTACATCAGCCCGTGTCTCACCAGTCGCATCATGAGCGTGACAATTCCATGTAACGGCGTTTTGCCTCTTCCATGCGCTGCATTTCCCGAACCGCGTTTTCAATCGCGACCTCGTCGGACTTGTCGGCATACCGGAATTCGCTGTCAGCGTAGCGATTGATTTCCTGGATCACCATCTCGACGGTAATCGGCCGGGCGAGTTCTGCAATCATCGACTTCTTGGTTTCATAGTCCTTGAACAGGAAGAGATCCGGATTTTCCATCCACTCGTCCGGCAGTTCGAAGTCCATCGCCCGGACCTTGACGGCGTCGGTAATGTTCTTGATCGCACGTCCCGTAAAGCGTTCGTCCGCATCCTGGATGGCCTTCAGATAAACACCGAGCCTTGCGATCGTGTCGAGGGCACCGACCTCGGCATTGACCCGGTCGAAGACACGCACCAGGGCATCTTCTTTCGGTCGCGCATGGCTTTCATAGGAAGCGGCAACCGCTTTCTGGATCACCTGCGCCTCGAAGAGGTCATGATCGCCAACAGGGATCGAGTGGTTCTTTCCCATCAGCAGATAAAGAATGTCGATATAGTCTTCCCGCGATTGCGGACCGTCGACGAGGAATCTGGCTCCCGCGCGCTGACGCAGAGCGTCGTCGACATTTTCGGGATAGTTGGAAAACATGCCGAAAGTACAATTGCCGCGCACGACTGTGTTCGCACCGGCGAAGCTTTCCATAAGGACCGCGGTGATTTCAAGTTGTCCGGCAGAGGACTGCCGGTCGCCGCGTTTGCCGGCAAGCTGATCTATATCGTCAATCGTGCCGAAGCCGATGACGTTCGGGTCGGTGACGGTCTTGATGAAGGCCTTGGCGTTCTGGGCGGATTTGCCCTGATAGCTGTCAATGCTCTCGGTGGAAAGGTTCTGGTACCGGAAGGCAGATCCGGCGTTGGAACAATAATCGTTGATCAGGCCGGCCATCATCTGGATCAGTGTCGTTTTGCCGGTTCCGGGTTTGCCGTCGCCCATGAAGGTGAAGATAAAGCCGCCAAGTTCCGCGAAGGGGTTCAGCTTGCGATCAAAATCATAAGCCATCAGCATCTTGGAGAGCTTCATTGCCTGATATTTGGCAATGTGGTTGCCGACAACCTCTTCGGGTTTCTTGAACGCCATGGTCAGAGCCGTGGAGCGGGCCCTGGCCGCCGGCGTAAAGCCGGTGATCTCGAAGTTGTCCTCTTCAACCCTGTACCGGGCTTCCGAAAAGGGTTGCAGCAGCGCGAGGCCCTCTGCGCGGAGGGTCACCTTCTCCATCAGCTGTTCGCAAAACGAGGTGACGAGAGCAAGAAGCTGAGTATCGGTTTCGACGGACGAGGTGGAAATCTCCTGATCAAGCTCCCAAAGCGTGCCGTGAAGCGCGAGCTGGTCGTTGTCGAGAAGGATTTCCTCCACGTCACCACACTGGATTTCGCTTTCCTCAGTCTCCGCGGAAAGGCCCGTGACAAGGTAATCCGTCATGTTGGCAAACACATGCAGCGAGATCAGCGCCGAGGCCGACAACAGTTGCTGAAACCTGTCCTTTTGCGATGCATCGAGCGTTCCCGCCAGGTTGCTGCGTTTCAGATCGGATAGCCCTGTCTGTTCCGCGAACTGGTCGGACATGACCTGGGCGACCGACAAGGCTCTGCGCAATGCTCTCAAGATGCCCGCCTGGAGGGGCGTTGTCAGTGCGTCGTCATCGCTTTCCAGTATGCGTGCGGACAACTGCACGCCTTCGGGACGCGCAGTCGACCGGGTGACGAGGCCGGGCGTTGTCGAGCGAAAGCGCCGTCTGGTGCCGAGGCCTGGAGAGCGTTCCTGGACGGTGCCGGGGTCACGTTTTGCAGCAATGCGGGGCGTGTGGTCAAACCCTGAAAGCATGGCTTCCGCGCTCTTGTATTTTTCGCGGATCTTGTCTTCTTTCAGTTCCATGAGGTCGTTGGAAAGGGTCACGCTGGAAACCTATTTGTAGCTGAGAATCTTGCCGCTCGGACTGACGGCATATTTGCGAATATTGGCCAATCCGGGCGGGTTCAGTTCCTCCAGGACCTGATAAGGCCGCTGCGGGAGGATAAGCGAGCGCTGCCGGTGCGTATGTCCTGCCGCTTCGTTCGTGTCGTCACCTGCGGCAGCAAACGGATCCAGATCATAGATTTGCCGCTCGACAGACGAAAAGAAACCGGTCGATTCCTGCTCGGTTCCGCTCGCCACCAGGGTTTCGGTTGTCCAGGCAAGGGCCCAGTCTTCCCCGGGCTTCTGGCCCGCCTGGGCCAGGACCTCGCGCAACGGGCCGGATTGCTGTGTGAAAGTGTGGCTGTACATCGGGCCGACGTAAAACCGACGGAGCCGTTTGGGATGCAGGTCGGCGAAGTCGTGATCGAAACCGCGCGCGATTGTCAGGAGTTTCAGACCGGCAGAAGACTGGGCAGTCAGATGACCCTGTACACGGGGCCAGCGGCGTTCGTCCTTGGCCAGTGGTCGCTTGCCGCTGTCTTCCAGATCCATCACATAGATCAGCGGTATGTTCTGCAAACTGTCATAGACAGCCCAGTGAATGCGATACTTCCTGCGCGCTTCGGTGACGTTTCCGGTCCAGGCAAGACGCGGATCATTGCGTGCCCAAAAAAGTGTCGCAGTATTCAGCTGTTCGTAATATTGCCGTTCGGAGGCTGCGAATTGCAGGTTCACCGGAGCAGTTTGCTCGCGCAGGATATGGTTCACCATGGCGACCTTCAGATCGCGCATGACGGGCAGGGACCTCAGGTGGTTTTCCGCCTGCATGGCATCATTGGCCATTTCAAGCAGCTCCTGATAAATCGGGAAGCCACTATCCTGCCGGTCGATGCTCAGGAGGTTCGGCATCTTGTCCGATACGCGGCCCGCCAGAAGATATTTGTAGGACAGGGCCGTGAAGGTTCCTGAGAGCGCCTCGAGATATTGTTTCAGGATCGGGATCTCGGAGAAAAGTGCCGTGTTTTCCGACACGACACTGTCCGCAACACCCTGGAGATGCGTAATGATGCGCTCAAATTTGGCGAAGTAGCGCCGGGTTTCGTGCGCTTCCTCGAGTACTCTGTGATCGAGTGTCAGGTCCAACGTTCAGACCTCAGGCTCCGTAGGCATTCTTGTCGTGCTTCTCGACAATCTGCTGGAACCGCCGTGCAAACCGTTCATCCGACTTCGCCTTCTCTTCAAGTACCTTGCGCGCAAAGACCATGTGGTCTTCGTGAGCCTCCATCATGTCGGCCATGCGCTGGTTTGTGGCAGAGCCGATGGCGGCCATAGCCGACTGGGCTTCCTTGTCGGTGGCAACGCCAATCTCGTTGATCTTGTGGGCGACGTCTTGCTGCTGCGCAGTTTTCAGAGACTTCACCAAGGCGTCATAGAGCACGACGCGCTGCTTCGTGTCCGTCTGCAACTTGTTGATCAGCACCATCTGAGTGGCTGCCTGGTTCTGGAGGCTGTCGACCCAGGTCTTGCCTTTTTCGACGTAGCGTTCGAGCGTCTGGCTTTCGGCAAGCTTGACCTGTTCTTCCTGTGCAAGCCGGTTGTACTCGGAATTCAGTTCGGCGAGTTCCGATTCAAGCTTGGTGCGGGCCGCGGCATCTGTTTCGACGGAAATCTTGTTCTCCAGGGCGATGATCTTCGGATCCATGCCCAAAAGTTCTTTCTTGATGCTCTCAAGAACGGCGACGGTCTGCTCGCGCTGGTTAAGCGTTTCGCTCAGATTGCCTTCCACGCGTTTGCTGTGATCGTTCAGAGTGTTCAGCTGATCCTGAAGCAGTTGCCCGATGACATCTGATTTGGCGATCAGGTCTTGCAGCTTGTCATCAATACTTGCCGTCCGCATGCGTTCCTGCCGAATGCTGTCGGACCTTGCCTTGGAGAATATTCCGATGAACGATTCCCAACCGGTTTTCGAGCGCATGGCGTCGAAATCCTTGGAAAAATTGGCGGTGACGTCGTCGAGACCCATGATGAGTTCAGCAATATTGGACCCCATGAGCTCGGTGTGGGCGTGGACGTCATCCAGCGTGGCATTCTCGATATCGATTGAAATATCCTGTCCTGAATCCAGCTTCGTTCGGGCGGTTTCGATCTTGGATGTGAGCTCGTCGATCTTTTGCTTCGCAGCTGCAACTTCCTTTTTGGATTTCTCAATCTGAGCGCTGAAATCTGCCATGTGCCCCTTCCCGAATATCTAAGAATATTTCAGTTTCTATGTAGCAACTCTGTGTAGAAATACAATTACAAAGCGGGAACCAAGGCCAGACAACCCCGGAAGTCATTGTTAACCAAGCGCGCGCGCATTACCGCGTTTTGCCGGTTCTGCCGCCGGTGCGTGCGAAGACTTGCACGCGCGTTACAAGTCACCGGGAAACACGGGATTTGTCCTTGATCCTGAGCCCTGGTTTTGGCTGCCGCGTCGTCGAATGGGGTATCGACCCCATACAGGGCAGACGCTTCTGCTGTCACCTTTCCATCATCGACATTTCGATGAGCCCGCTCTGAAGGAGCGCATTTTTGGAAAGGATTGAAAAGATGAAAACTATTGCAAAAACCGCCGCTGCCGCCGCCGTCGTCGCTCTGGGGGGAATTGCCTCGCTGACCGGTGTCCACGAAGCACACGCCGGCTTCGATATCTGCAAAAAAGTCAAGATCACCGTCAAGAACAGCACCGGAGCACCGGTCAAGCTTTTCGATCTGGACTATTACGATTATGGCTCGAACCGCAAGCGCTCCGAGAACATCTCCAACCGTGTCATTCCAAATGGCGGCTCCTACAGCTGGAAGCGCAATCTGGAAGGCGTGAACAATGCAAAGACTTATGTCCGGGCTCAATACACGCGGCTGAAATCGAATGGCCGTTGGGACCAGGGGCGCTATTGGTGGTCCAATTCCGGCACGTCCGTCTGCTCACGGGGCAAGAGTTTCCGGATCGTGCTGCGCTGATTTCCCTGCCATCTGAAACACCGCACCAGCAGGGGGTGCGGGTTTCAAACCACATACACCAGTTGAACCCGAGAGGACTACGCCTTCGGGCCGTGTCCTTCGGAGGTTCGGAAGGACTATTATCATGCTCCTGAGCAAACATCTCTCCAAAACAGTTTTGATCAGTTCGGCTTCCATTGTGACACTGGCCATGGTCGCCATCGCCGCACAGACTGTCGATTGGGCCGAATTGGGCGAAAGCCTCTCAAATCGTCAGGAAACCGTCGACGCTCGGATTTCAGAGGTGGAGCCAACCCCGGGCCCGCAGGAAAATCGGCAGGATGCGGTATTGCCGTTACCGGTGCCCAAACAACCTCTTCCGGCAGAACCACGTGCGAATTCAAAGGTTTCCAGCTCCGGTGGGGGTTTGTTGTCGCTCCACTCCTCAGTCCCGTCGAGTGCACGCACAGCCAGGCTGACAGCATCTGCCGACGGGGTGCGGCCCATTGCCCGGATGCCGGACCGCGAACGTTTTGCCAGCGCCGATCCCAATCCGCTGCGACAAACGGCTCTGGATCCGGTTTCGACATTTTCAATTGACGTCGATACCGCATCCTATTCCTTTGTCCGGGCGAACCTGAATGATGGACGCTTGCCTGGTCCCGACGCGGTCCGGGTCGAAGAAATGGTCAATTACTTCGACTACGAGTATCGCGTCCCGGATGGACGCGATGTGCCGTTTCAGACAAGCGTTTCCGTTGTCGAAACTCCATGGAACAAAGACACCAAGCTGATGCAGGTCGGCATACAGGGATACAAGGTTCCCCTTGCCGATCTCCCACCCCAGAATCTGGTGTTTCTGATCGATACGTCCGGCTCCATGGCGGATGCCAACAAGTTGCCTTTGCTGCAGCAGTCCTTCCGCCTCCTTTTGTCATCGCTGCGCGATGAAGACGAAGTCGCGATCGTGACTTATGCAGGAAGTGCCGGAGTGTTGCTCAAGCCGACGAAAGTGTCGGACAAGTCCTCCATTCTCGAAAAAATCAATGCGCTTACTTCGGGAGGGTCGACCGCAGGGCATGCCGGCCTGAAAGGTGCCTACGAGCTCGCAGACGAAATGACCGGAGATGGCGAACAGACGCGGGTTATTCTGGCAACCGATGGTGACTTCAATGTCGGTCTTTCAGACACCGAAAGCCTCAAACGCTTTGTCACAGAAAAGAGAAAGCAGGGAACCGCTCTTTCCGTCCTGGGATTTGGTCGCGGCAACTACAATGACGAACTGATGCAAACACTTGCGCAAAACGGCCAGGGTGTCGCCGCGTATATCGATACGTTGTCGGAAGCGCGCAAGGTCCTGGTGGATCAGGTTGTCAGTTCGATTTCCATGATTGCCCAGGATGTGAAAATACAGGTGGAATTCAACCCGGCCACGGTCGCTGAATACCGTCTCATCGGCTATGAAACCAGGGCGTTGAAAACCGAAGACTTCAAGAACGATAAAGTCGACGCTGGTGATATCGGTGCCGGGCACAATGTGACCGCGCTGTACGAGATCACGTCGGTTGATTCTCCTGCACGGAAATTCTCCGATCTTCGGTACGAAAACGAACACGAAGCCGAAAAACCCGTCAAGGGGTCTTACCAGGGTGAACTTGCCTACGTGAAGCTTCGCTACAAGATGCCTGGAGACGAGAACAGTCAGCTGATCGAAACGGCGGTTACAGCCAGCTCCAGCGACATTCCCGAGAAAGAAACTCTGTTTGCCGCATCGGTTGCTTCCTTCGGGCAAATGCTTAAGGGCAGCGATTATCTCGGTGACTGGACGTTTGAGGCAGTCGAAGACCTTGCGCGTGAAACCAGGGGTGAGGACCGCTTCGGTTACCGGTCTGAGTTCCTGACACTTGTCAGGCTTGCGCAGGTCGCGGAGCGCTGACTGGATAACTATAATCAAACACCGCCGGCGGGTTTTGCGACCTGCCGGCGGTTTATTGCTTTTCCCGGCTATCTGTCCCTGATCCAGTCCAGTGTGACCTGGGTGCCGTCAGCGTCGTTCAGATCCAGCCGGTTGGAAAGGATCAGGGACAACGCCCCGATATCGTTCGTTTTCCAAAGATAAAGCGTATGGCGGGTCGGTTCGAAGCGCGCGCAGGTCGTGGCACCGATATCTGCGATATACCTCGGTGGACCGTTTCGGCGAATATCAAAGGCTTTTGGTCCGCTGGCATCTTCCGGATTGTTCAGGCAGACAGCAACGAGACGCGAGCTGATTTCTTCGCTGAATCCAGGTCGGGGAGACGGAGTTTCCAACACTGGCGCGGGTTGAGAGGGAGCGGGTTCGAGCGTCTCGCTTTCCATTGCGGTATCTGCGGCAAGGCCGCTTGCTTGCGGCGCACCTCCTGCGTACAAGCCCGCGCCCTGGGTTTTCTCGACCGCTCGTGCGTCTTGTTCGTTCGCATCCGGCTTCGACAAGGGGGCCGGTGCCGGTTTCGCTGATGGTGGCGCAGTGACTGCGTCTTGCGGCATTATCCGTCCGGAACTTGCCTGTCCTCTCGTGCGCGCCTCCTGTCGGGCAGAGCTGTCTGCAGCCAATTGTTTCGTTACACGCGGCAAACTTTTGCTTCGCGATACGCTCACTGTGTTCTTGCGTGCGACAGGCAAAGGTTCGGAAACGCTCTGAGGGGCCTCCAAAAACTTCGCCATCGTCTCTTGCGTTGGTACGCCACCCATCTGGAAGCGGACAAGATCGTTGTCACCACTTTCCAGAAAGGTCGGCTGCGGTGTATCGCTTGCGACAGACAATCCGCATGTTCCAACGGTTGCAAGGCCTCCAAGAACAAGGCCAAGCACGACGTTTGCGTTTTTGTTTGAAGTGCGTCGCATACTGTGGCGAACTTTTCTGGTCTGTCAGGAAACCTGGGTTGCGTGCTGTTTGGTTCAGTTTTCAGAAGCAAGATAACGGGTATTTACCCAACCGGAAATCCTTCCTGAGCGGATCTGACACCAGCTGCCTTCGCAGATGTCGAAAAGTTCGACCGTGCATGTGTCGGCGGCAAGAGAACCTACGACCGGGTGCCGTGTTCCCGGTCCCGAACGTAGATTCAGCGTATCGTCTGCGGCTACCTTGACGCACATGGCGGCCGCGACCGATTCGACTTCGGGCGCCAGAATTCTCTCGCTCGGGGGTGGACTCTGGCAATAGCCGTCGATGTTCCAGCCACGTGCGCAAAGCGGTTTGACGGACATTGACAAAAGCTCCCATCGGTCATCCTGCAACGGAATGACGAAGCCGCGGTAATGCTCTCCGGACAGGCTGTCATCGAGGTAACCGGTCAGCACAATGTTCACGGCATAGCCGCCGTCTTCCTTTCGAATGCTCAATTGCATTCCGCTACTGCCTTCATCTCGTTCCGGGTGACCTTTCAAGAAGGGCAGCACCACGTCGATCATGTCGTCTGCAGTCGCAACGCCGGGGGCTACGCGAATTTCCCGAAAGCCCTCATCGTCGGTAACCGATTGTGCCTGCACTTGCGCGGCGGCGAGCAACGCGGCAAAGGCCAAGCCCTTGGCAATGACGCGTTTCATTGTTTTGATGGCAGGCATGAAGCAAATCCTTGTGTCAGACTGTTTCAGCAATGATCTCGTTTCCAAGCTGCCGGCACCATGGGGCAGATCCCCCAGTCTGCAGCTGTCCTATAGTTCCTTGGACGGATCGATCAGTCCTTCCTTCAGAGCACGGGCAATCAGTTGCGGCACGGAATGAACCTTCAGCTTCTGCATCAGGCTGGTGCGGTGCTTGTCAACGGTCTTGATGCTGATCCCGAAACCTTCCGCGATTTCCTTGTTCGATCTTCCCGACAGGATCATGTTGAGCGTCTGACGCTCCCTGTCGGTCAGAACCGGCGGTCTCGGCGTTTCTTCCAGGATCTTCTGAAAGTGTTCCGAGATGTGACGTTGGCCACGCAGGATACCCGGCAGTTTCCTGTAAAATTCGGAGTTGTCCGACGCCTTGGAAAAGAGGCCGTCAACACCGGCTTCTACAAGATCCGATACGAGACCCACTGCGGAGATGCCGGTCAACACGACGACCCTGGTTTCCTTCGACCATCGCCGAGCTTCCACCAGAACTTCGACACCGCCTGCCATGGGCATTGAAACGTCCAGCAGCAAAAGATCAGGTCGGTGTTTGCGCACTTCGGCGATTGCGCTCAAGCCGTCGCCTGCTTCCGCCAGCACACAAATGCCGTCAGGCTCTATCAAACCCGGTTTTTCCAGTGCATCTTTCAGGCCGGCCCGAACAATTGCATGATCGTCTGCGATAATTGCATTGTATCTTTGTTCGTTCACGACCCGGTATCCTGGAATTGCAATATGGATAACCCTTACATGCCTTTTGGGAAATGACCAGTTTGCTTCGTCTTGGTTTCAGTCTTCTTTTTTGTCTGATGATGCTGGCCGGCAGCCGGGCGGAGACTGTTTTCCTCGAACCAGGGCGCGGCGCTGCTGATCTGAAGGCGAGTCTGACCTATCACGCCGATCCTTCGAAGTCGCTTGGCGAGGTTCTGAAGTTGTATCGGGCAGGGGGATTCGGACGCGATCTGGATACGACCATGCTGGAATGGAATTATGCTCCCGAAGCATGGGCAGGTGTGGAAATCTTCAACGACACGATTGATGACGGTCGCGGGTCCGATCCGTTCGTACTCGTGGTCGATCTTCCCCTCGTCAGTGAAGTGGATGCCTATCTCATCAGGGAAAGCGGTTTTACGGAGGGCCTGATCAACTATTCGATCTTTGAGCCTTTCGTCGGTGAAGATCACTCCGTCACACGGCTCAGAACACCGGTTGTCGAGATCGCACCGCAGGAAACCGTCACATTGCTGGTGAACTTCAAGTTCGGTCCGTTTCAGTCCTTTCGCATGGCGCTTGAAACACCGGCCGAACTTGAACGATCCGCTTTCACCTCCGGCATAACGCACACGGCCTTTTATGCCTTTTGTATATCCAGCCTTGTATTTTTCTTCGGTTTTCACCTGGCCATGAAAAACTGGATCGGGATGCTTTACGCCATTCAGTTCAGTATCGGCCTTGCCCTGATCGCCTATATTGACGGCATCTGGTTCCGTTTCTTTTACCCGGACAGCCCTGGGCTGCAGTCTGCCGTGGGCTTCTTCCTGCTCTTTGCGCTTTCCGGTATCGGGTTTGTCATTTGCGGCCGGTCCGTCAGGACCGAGGCCGGAGAAACACGATTCTCCATTGCGCTAACCTTGCTCAGCCTGGTTTCCGTATTCGGATATGGCGTTTCGTTTTATTCGCCAGGACCCTACACGGCATTGTTCAGTTATGTACTGCTGGTCGTGATGTTTGCGGCAATGTTCGTTGCAAGCGGGATCTGGCGGAGAAACAATGGAGAGATCCACGTCACGAGCACGCTGATTTCGATCGTGGGGTTTTTGCTTGGTGTGGTGCTTGTTGTGCTTCTGGTCGCAGGAAGCCGTGCCGAAATCATTCCGGTCTCGACCGCCGTCAAAGGCGTCTTCTCGGTTCTTCTTGTTGCCACGATGACCGGTCTGACGGCGCATATCATCAATCTTCGCAGACAGCACTCCAAGGCCGTGCAGGCAGAACTTTCCGCACTCGAGGCCGAGGCCAGGCGCAGCCAGGAGCTGCTGGTCGCCGAGCGGAACTACTCGCGCTCCCGGGAGCTTGCAAGCCTGCGCCAAAGGCAACTTGCGACGGCTTCACACGATCTCAAGCAACCGATCATGTCACTGCGGATGAATGTCGACAGTCTTGCTACCAACATGGATCCGGAGGTTCGTGGCCGGTTGAAGGAAGCCTTCGACTATATCGAGGCACTGTCCAATGATTATCTGCGCCAGACCACGCCCGAAGCGCCGGGGCCGAGCGAAGAAGAGGGGGCAACAGAAGAGGACCGTGTGGAAGGCACGTCCAGTTCCGCCGCCGAGATCTATGAGATTTCCCTTGTCCTCGACACCGTGTTTCAGATGTTCAACGAGGAAGCAGTTTCCAAAGGTGTCGATCTCAGGCGTGTTCCGTCCAGCAAACGGGTCGTGGTTCCGCCGCTCATCGTGATGCGGATCGTCAGCAACCTTGTCTCGAATGCGGTGAAGTATACCGAGGCCGGGAAGGTCCTCTTCGGGGTTCGGGCTCAGGGGAACATGCTGAATCTGTGCGTGCTCGATACCGGTGCGGGAATGGATGCCGGGGAGATTGCGGAATATGCCGAAGCCTATCGGAAGGGAGACAATTCCGAGGGCCACGGTCTGGGGCTGTCCGTGTGCTATGAACTTTCGCGTGACAACGGCATGCAGCTTTCCTGCGCCTCGGAGAAGAACAAGGGCACACTGTTCGTTCTGACCATTCCGATGGCGTAATGAGGGACGGTCCAGGTTATCCGGAGCTTTCGACCGGCAAACAAACCAGATGCATCCGGCTGCTGAATGCACCTGGCGAGTTTTTTCACGACTTTATCCCGTCAATTATTCTTCACTCAGACAGTTCCGCCGAGAGAACCTTCGAGTTGAGCGAGTTCCTGACCGCCAGCCATGAGTTCCTGCAGTTCCTCGGCCTGTATGTTTCCGCGTTCTGCTGTGCCGAGGGTTTTTCCCCGGTTCAGGACCGTAAACCGGTCCCCGACGGCCATTGCGTGGCGCACGTTGTGTGTGATGAAGACAACGCCGATGCCCTTTTTGCGGACCTTGTCGATTGTGGCGAGCACGTTTGATGTCTGTCTGACGCCGAGGGCGGAGGTCGGTTCGTCGAGGATGAGGACCTTTGCGCCGAAATAGACCGCCCTTGAGATGGCGACGGTCTGGCGTTCTCCGCCCGACAGGGTGCCGACGGCCTGGTCTGGCGAGCGCAGATGAATGCCCATCTTGGCCATCTCGCTCATGGTGACCTGGTTGGCCCTGGTGAAGTCGAAGAACTTGAGCGGGCCGATCCGCTTTTCCGGCTCGCGTCCCATCCAGAAGTTTCGCGTGACCGACATCAGCGGGATCATCGCCAGGTCCTGGTAGACCGTGGCGATGCCGGCGGTCATGGCATCGCGGGGGCTTTCGAAGTTTACTTCCCTGCCTTCGATGAGGATCTTGCCATGGGTCGGCTTGTGGACACCGGACATGGTCTTGATGAAGGTCGACTTGCCCGCGCCGTTGTCGCCCAGAAGGCAGTGGCATTCTCCGGCCTTGACCGACACGGTGACCCCGTTGAGGGCGATGACCGGGCCGAAGTGCTTCTGGATGTCGACGAGTTCGATCAGTGCATCGCTCATGTCAACGTTCTCCCGTGATCATGCGGCGGATATAGGTGTTGAGGATCACCGCGAGCAGCAGGATCACGCCGAGGAAGACGCGGAAGAGCGAGCTCTCGACGCCGGCAAAGAACAGGCCCTGCTGGACGACACCGAAGATGAGGGCGCCGAGCGCGGCGCCGATGACCGAGCCGTAGCCACCGGTCAGCAGTGCCCCTCCGATGACGACGGAGATGATGGCCTCGAATTCCTTGAGCAGACCGCGGTCGGCGGCCGCAGAGCCGAACTCCATCACCTGGCAGGTGGCGAAGATGGTGGCGCAGAAGGCGGTGAACATGAACATCGAGATCTTGACCCGGTTGACCGGCACACCGACATAGCGGGCCGCCTGGGCATCGCCGCCGGAGGCGAAGATCCAGTTGCCGAACTTGGTGCGGGTCAACAGGAAATGACCGAAGATGATCAGGATCAGGGCCCAGATCATCAGCATCGGAATGCCCTCGACCACCGGCTGTCCGGCCTTGGGACCGGCAACGAACTTGCCGACCACGCCCAGATCGGCCAGCCAGACGAACAGCCAGTTGAAGACCTTGCCGCCGAAGAGCCAGGCGATGGGATCGCCCTCGGCCGCATCCTTGACGCCGCCGATGATGGTCTTGCGGGTGGTGGCAATGGCAATGAAGATCGTCAGACCGCGCAGGATGTACAAAAAGGCCAGGGTGACGATGAAGGAGGGCAGGCCGGTCTTGACCACCAGATAGCCGTTGAGGGCGCCGATGGCCAGCGCCAGGGCAAAGGCGACCAGAATGGCAAACCAGGTGGGAAAGCCCCACTGGACGCTCATCAGGGCAATGATGATGCCGGAAAAGCCGATCATCGATCCGACGGACAGGTCGAACTCGCCCGCGATCATCAACAGACAGGCGCCGACGGCGATGATGGCGAACTGGGCGGAAACCGTGCCCCAGTTGAAAATGCCTTCAGGCGCGAACATGCCGCTGTCGCTGGCAATACTGAGAAAGAACACGAAAACGAGTATTGTGCCGCAGATCGCGCCCAGCTCGGGACGGATCAGGGCCTTGCGCAAGGATGACATCTCGCGGACGCGTTCATCCTTTTGAGGCGCGGCGGTCGGTTGGGACTCAGCCATGGATTTCCTCCTGCGTGCCGTGTGGCCGGCCGCTTCACTGCGGCCCTGCCGCAAGACCTTTATGTCCTGGGTTGGTCGACAAGGCGGGACAGCGCCAGCCCGGTCTCTTGTGTGCTGTCCCAGGAAACGGACCTGCAAACGCGGTCGTTCCGGTTCGGGCCCGTGCCCTGAACGGAGAGGCAGCGCGCCGCCTCTCCAGGTGACCGCCGCGCGGCGGTCACAAGACGCTCCTAGCGATACTCGCCGGCAAACTCTTCAACCTTGGCAAGGGCATCCTTGGTGATGAAGCCCGGGCCGGAGTTGATGTTGTTGCCCGGCAGAACCCCAAAACGCTGGTAGTTCGCAAGAACGATCACCGGCAGGTAGGCCTGCAGGAAAGGCTGCTGGTCAATGCCCCACTGAATGGTGCCGTCCTTGATGCCCTTGACGATCTCGGTGCCCAGATCGAACGTGCCGAAATAGATCTCGCCGGCCTTGCCGATGTCCTGAAGAGCGCCGATGGTCGGGTCCGCAGAGGTCGGGCCGAGGGTCAGGATCGCGTCCACGTCCGGATTGGCAGACAGATACGCCTTGACCTTGTTCTTGATCTCGGCCGGATCCTGGCCGCTGTCGATCATGCTGTCGCCAAGATCAACACCAAGACCGTCGGCAAAACCGCGGCAGCGCTCGCCGACAACCGGGTTCGATACAACGTGGTTCACACACAGGAACGAACCAACACCATCCCGCTTGGCGCGCTGTCCAGCCGCCAGACCGGCATCATATTCCGGCTGGCCGACATACATCAGCGCGCCAACCTCGGCGGCCTGCTCGGGCGTGCCGGAGTTGATGATGATCACCGGAATGCCCTTGGCAACCGCATTCTGGATCGGGCCGCTCAGAACATCAGGATCGGCAAGCGTGGTGATGATGCCGTCAGGGTTGGACGCCGCCGTCTGCTCGATGATCCGCGCCATGTCGGCAATGTCACCCGTCGGCGGATTGCGATACTCAACCTCCGCACCAACCTGCTCACCCGCAAGAGCCAGACCGTTCTTGATCGTGTTCCACCAACTGTCGCTGTCAGGCGCATGGCTGACAAGAACAAAACGCTCCCCTTCAGCCAGAGCCGGTGTCGACAAACCCGTAAATGCAACAGCTGCTGCAGCCATCGCAAACAATGTCTTCTTCATCCGTTCCTCCCAAAATTACAGGCACAAAGTTGCACTTCCTTCACTTGGAAGCGTGCCTCAGATCAAACAAACACAATCCAGAGAATTTTGCAACCGGTTGCAAAAAAATTGACGAGGTTGGGCTTTCGTGTAGTTTCGGAGGAATTGGTGGCTGATTTGGTTGGGCAAGGGACTTGGCGGTTACATTAAAGGAAGTCGCAGAACTCGCAGGCGTTTCCCGTTCGGCGGTCTCGCGCACTTTCACCGACGGTGCCAGCGTGTCCGCGCGCACACGCGAAAAAGTGGAGAAGGCAGCAAAAACGCTCGGCTACAGGCCATCGCTCATTGCAAGAAGCCTTGCAACAAACCGAACCAAGCTGATCGGCCTTGTTGCCAACAATTTCCAAAATCCTGCGTTTCTTGATGTTTTCGACCTGTTCACAAGTGAGCTGCAGAAACGGGAACTGCGGCCCCTGCTGGTCAACCTTTCCGGTGAAACGTCACCGAGGAAAATCGTCGAACTTCTTCGTCAATACAGTGTCGACGGCGTCATCGTCGCGACATCCACGTTGCCGACCAGCTTTGCCACTGCATTTCAGACTGCCGGGATACCTGTGATCCATACATTCGGCAAATTCCAGGCAAATGCGAATGTCCATGTGGTTGGCATCGACAATGAATATTGCGGCGCGATGGCGGCGCAGACCTTTGCCGAACGTGGCTACAAAACCGTCGCGCTGCTCGGCGGACCTGAAAGCGCGACGTCGACACAGGACCGCTCGACCGGATTTGTGCAGACTGCCAAAAAACTCGGCCTGGACGTCGCAAAGATCAGTTACGCGGAAAACTATACATACCAGGCCGGCCGCGACGCGATGCGCGAGGTTCTCGATGACAGACGTGTGGAGGCCGTTTTTTGCGGTGACGACCTTATCTGCATGGGGGCAATGGACGCCGCCCGCGCCGCAGGCCAGTCGATACCGGAAGACATCGGTTTTCTGGGCTTCAACGATATCGGAATGGCCAGTTGGGACTCCTATTCACTCACCACCATCAGGCAGCCGATTCGCGACATCATCATGAGTTCGGTAGAACTCGTGGTGGGCATGGTCGAAAACCCCGGCAGAAGTCCCGAAATCAGGCTGTTTCCCTGTTCGGTGATCGACCGTGGTTCATTGCGGCCCGTCACCGATCCATAAGGGCGCAGCCGCCGCGGGGGCGACTGCGCGTCAGTGCCTACATGCCTACCCAGGCACCTCCGGATTTTGCAGACTTTGCCGCGGCCTCGATCGCGCGCATGGACCATAGTCCGTCCAGGGCGGTTGGGTAATCCAGCGCAAGAGGATCGGCGGCGCTTCCTAGTTTTTTCGCCCTCAATACCTCAGCCAGGTCGTGATAGATGTTGGCGAAGGCAACCGGCATGCCTTCTGCGTGACCAATCGGGATTCTGGAAGCCCGGACTGCCTGAGGTGACAATGCTGCGTCCCCACGTTCCAGAATCTGGGTTCGACCGTTCAACGGCGTCCAGTGCAGCTGTTCAGGGTGTTGCTGCTGCCAGGAAAGCCCACCTTTTTCACCAAAAACCTGAAGGGTCAGGCCGTGCATCCGGCCGACCGCGATAGCGCTGGTCCAGAGTCGGCAAAGCGCACCGTCCGACAGCCGGATATTGATCATGGCGTCGTCTTCCAACTGCCGGTCGCCGACCATGGAAGCAAAATCGGCAGAGAGCTCGGTCGGCGTCTGACCGGCGACGAAACAAGCCATGTGGAAGGCGTGAATGCCCGCGTCCGCGAACACGGCAGAGGTCCCTGCCTGCTCGGGATCGTACCGCCAGCGAATCCGCGGATTGTCCGCCTCTTCCGCGTCCGCATGGAATCCATGAGCGAATTCCGCCTTGATCAGGCGGATCCTGCCAAGTTCACCTTCGGCGACCATGGCCCGCATCTGCCGCACAAGGGGATAGCCGCTGTAACCATAGTTCACCGCGCAGATCCTGCCGGTCTCGCTGGTGATCGCGACGATCTGCTCGGCCTCGTCCGCAGTCATCGTCAATGGCTTTTCGCAAAGAACGTGAAAGCCGGCTTCCAGAAACGCGCGGGAGATTTCGAAGTGAGTCGCATTGGGTGTGGCGATGGTTACCAGATCGAGCCGATCCGGCCTGTCTCGCTCACCTGCCAGCATTTCCTGCCAGTTTCCATAGGCTCGGTCCTCGGCGACACCCAGTTGAACCGCGTAGGATTTGCCCCGTTCCGGATCAATGTCGAGTGCTGCGGCGGTCAGTTGAAAATGCCCGTCGAGAGACGCGCTGATGCGGTGAGCCGGGCCGATTTGCGAGCCTTCGCCACCGCCGATCATTCCCCATTTGAGCCTGGTCATGACGCGACCTCAAAACCGATAGAGTGAAGATAAGACCGATTTTCGCGCGCATCATCCAGCGGCGACTGGGCCTGTTCGGGATCGCAGTCCTGCTCAACCGTGCACCAGCCCTCGAAGCCAGCTGCTTCCAGCTTTGCCTTGACGGCAGGAAAGTCGACCGCGCCCTTGCCCAGGTTACAGAAAATTCCGTTGCCGCAGGCCTCGTAGAAATCGGTTCGATTGGCGACAGTCTCGCTTCGGACCTTTGGGTCGATGTCCTTGAAATGCATGTAGGAAATCCGGTCCATGTGGCGTTCCATGAACGCGAGGGGATCGAAATCTGCGTAAAGGCTGTGTCCCGTATCAAGGCAGATCTTCAGAAGGGAACTGTCGACCTCCTCAAGCAGGCGCTCGATCTCGTCCTCGAAGTCCATAAACCCGCCCGCATGCGGATGGATTGCGGTCACAAGGCCGTATTCTTCAGTACCCATCTTTGCAATGTCGTGGATCCTGGTGCGATAGTCGACCCATTCAGACGCCGACATCTTTTCGGCTTCCGACGGCCGGCCTGCCGTTGGAGCACGGCGCGGTGAAATGGAATCGATCAGCACAAGGTGCCGAGCGCCATGTGCCTTGAGCGCTTCACAGGTGCGCACGGCACCATCCTTCACATCATCCCACTTCGAAGGGTCGTGAAAGGGGCGGAACACGACGCCGCCGATCAGCTCAAGATCCCGTTCTTCCAGGGCAGCACCCAGTATTGCCGGATCTTCCGGCATGAAGCCGACCGGACCGAGTTCTATGCCCCGGTACCCGGCATCCCGGCATTGGTCCAGTACCGTCTGCCATGAGGGATTGCGCGGATCATCAGCGAATTCAACACCCCAGGAACAGGGCGCATTTCCGATCTTGATTGTCATGTGATTCATCCAGAAATGACGGTCAGGCAGCCTGTTTTGCCTAGACGTCGTCGAGTTTAATCCAGCTTTTGGATTCGTGTGATTTCCAGGCCGCCTCGATGACCTGGTTTACGTAAAGCCCGTCCTCAAAGGAGGGCCAGATGTTCTGTCCTGTTTCGATGGCGGTCAGGAAGTCCTTTGCCTCGATAATGATCTGGTCCTGGTAGCCGGTGCCATGGCCGGGACCAAGACAAAAATTGACATAGTCCGGGTGATGCGGCCCGGTCAGAATTTTCCGGAAACCTTCCCTTGCAGGGTTTTGGCCGCCTTCATACAGCCAAAGCGCGTTCTGATCTTCCTGGTCGAAACGAATGGAGCCCTTCGTGCCGAAGATTTCGTAGGCATAACCCATCTTGCGGCCCCAGGCGGTGCGGCTGATGTAGAGGGCTCCGAGGGCTCCGGAAGCGAACCGGCACATGAGTTGTGCCTGATCGTCATTGGTAACGGGTGTCATGCCCTGACCGGAAGGCCGTTCCTTCACGACAGTATCGATTTCGGCGAGCACACGTTCGATGGGGCCTGCGAGCGCCTGTGTGCCGTTGATGATGTGTGGTGCCAGATCTCCCATGTTGCCGTTGGCGCGGCCTTGCGCGCGCCACGTTCCCGGCAAGTTCGGATCCGCAAAGAAATCTTCGGTGTGTTCGCCGCGCAGGTAGGTGATGTCGCCGATCTCGCCCGCTTCGATGATTTCTCGTGCGAGCTGCGAAGCCGGTGTGCGGATATAGTTGAAGCCAACCATGTTGACGCAGCCCGAAACCTTCGCTGCGGCTGTCATATCGCGGCTTTGCTGGAGATCCTGTCCGAGCGGTTTTTCGCAAAACACCGGTTTCCCGAGTTCGAACGCGGTTGTTGCGATCTCAAGATGGGTGCCCTGGGGAGAGGCGATTACCACCGCTTCGACCCCGGGGTCCGTGACCAGTTCCCGCCAGTCCGCGGTTGAGCGTTTGAAACCGAGTTCGCGTGCCTTTGCCGCCGCGCCGTCCACTGTGGTCGTGCAAACCATTTCCAGCACGGGCCGCAATTTCGTGTCGAACACGGCGCCGACGGAATGCATGGCAACGGCATGAGCTTTGCCCATGTAGCCACCGCCGATGATGCCGATGCCGATCTCGCGCTTTTCCATTCGTTTTTGATCCATTTTTGCAACCGCTTGCAAAACAGCTAAACACCCATTAGCTTCCACAGTCAAGGGTCCCCAGGACCGCAAACAAAATATCCGTTCCGGGAGGTGTTGAGGCCTATGGTCCAGAAGACGGTACGCCTGACGATGGCGCAGGCTCTTGTTCGCTATCTTGCTGCACAGTTTGTCGAGATAGACGGCCAGACAATCAGGTTTTGCGCCGGAGGTTTTGGTATTTTCGGGCATGGCAACGTGACCTGCCTCGGCGAAGCGCTTTACGAACACAAAGAGGAATTGCCGCTTTGGCGCGGTCAGAATGAGCAGTCGATGGCCATGGCCGCCGTCGGGTATGCCAAGCAGCAGCTGCGCCGGCGCTTTATGTTCGCGACATCGTCCGCAGGCCCCGGGACCACAAACCTGCTGACGTCGGCCGGGATTGCGCATACGAACCGGTTGCCGCTCCTGATGCTGGCGGGCGATGCCTTTGTGACGCGTTTGCCGGATCCGGTTCTGCAGCAGGTCGAACATACCAACAATCCGGGCCTTTCGGTGAATGATGCGTTCAAGAGCGTGACGAGATACTGGGACCGGATCACCCATCCGGCCCAGTTGCTGCAGTCGTTGCCGGCTGCCATCAATACACTGGTCGATCCGGCTGATTGCGGCCCCGTGTTCCTGGGCCTGCCTCAGGATGTCCAGGGATGGGCTTACGACTACCCTGAAAGATTCTTTGAAGCCAAAACCCATTACCTGCGGCGGCAAATGCCCGATGAACGGGAACTGCATGTTGCAGCGGACGCGCTGAAAACAGCAGAACGTCCATTGATCATCGCCGGTGGAGGCGTTCAATATTCACTTGCGACTGCGGAGATGACGGACTTTGCTCATCGGCACCGGATCCCCGTTGTCGAGACGATAGCAGGTCGCGCCAACCTCGTTCATTCAGACGATCTGAATTGCGGGCCGATTGGCGTCACGGGATCGAATTCCGCCAACAACCTGGCAAAGGATGCCGATGTCATTCTGGCTGTTGGGACGCGGTTACAGGACTTTACCACAGGCTCCTGGACGGCCTTTGCCGAGGACGCGCAGATTGTCACGGTGAATGTAGGACGACATGACGCTGCAAAGCACCTGTCCACACCGGTTGTCGGTGATGCGAAACTGACCTTGCCCGCGCTTTCCGATGCGCTCGGCTCCTATGTGTCGCCATCGGGCTGGCTGGAACGGGCCGCGAATGAACGGGCCGATTGGTCGGTCTACCTGGACGACAACTCCTCTCCAGTAACCAAAGACGGAAGCAACCGGCCATTGTCCTATGCACAGGTGATCGGGGCGATAAACGACATATGCCATGCCGAAGACCGGGTCGTTGCGGCGGCAGGGGGACTGCCGGCTGAAGTGACCGCCAACTGGCGCACGAAATCCACCGGCAGCGTTGACGTCGAATTCGGCTTTTCCTGCATGGGTTACGAAATTGCGGGAGGCTGGGGTGCAAGACTTGGCCAGATGGAAAAAAATCCCGACCGGGAAACCATCATCTTTGTCGGTGACGGTTCTTACATGCTGCTCAATTCCGACATCTATTCGTCCGTCCTTGCGGGGGCGAAGATGATTGTCGTTGTCTGTGACAATGGCGGTTTTGCCGTCATCAACAAGTTGCAGAACAATACCGGTAACGAGTCCTACAACAACCTGATTGCCGACTGCAAACTGGCCGTCGAACCGTTCGCAGTCGACTTCGAATCTCATGCAAGGGCGATGGGGGCGAATGCCGAGACAGTGCATTCGATCGCGGACCTCCAGGATGCATTCGGCAGGGCGCGGCAGTCCGACCGGACCTATGTCATCTCGCTGAAGGTGGATGCCTTCGAAGGCTGGACCCAGGAAGGCCATACCTGGTGGGAGGTCGGAACACCGCAAGTCACGAACAGCGAGCGCGTGCGCAAGGCACACGAGGATTGGGAAGCCGGTCGCGCTCCTCAAAGAAAGGGCGTGTAACCTTGCCGGCCTCTCTCACTTCGCGCTCAAAGTTTCTGGTTCTCGGCCGGGCCGGGATGGATTTCTATGCCGACCCGCCGGGCGCGGAGGCAGAGCGCGCAACGCGGTTTACAACAGCGCTTGGAGGGTCTTCCGGCAATATTGCCGCGGGAATCGCCCGGCACGGCTTGTCGGTCAGTCTTCTGACGTGTGTTTCCGACGACTCAATCGGCCGCTTTGTCCTCAACCAGCTGAAAAACTACGGTATCGGGACTGAGCATGTCCGGGTTCTGTCGGGTGAATCGCGCACGTCGCTTGCGGTGACGGAAACCCGGATCGAGAACACACAAAACACCCTGTATCGCAATAATGCCTCCGATCTTCTACTGAGCGAAGATCAGGTTCTCGGTGTTGCTTTCGAGGCATTCGATTCATTGGTGCTGACAGGTACGGCGCTTGCCGCAAGCCCGTCCCGGGAGGCAACGCTCACGGCGATGGAACGCGCGCGCGCCGCCGGTGCGCTGGTGGTGATCGACCTTGACTACCGGCCGTATTCCTGGCCAAGCGCAAAGGAAGCTGCCGAGATCTACCGGGCGGCGATCGAAGCCGCGGATGTTGTGGTTGGCAACGATGACGAGTTTGCCGTCGTTGCCAATGGAACGCACGAGGACGGGCTGAAACTTGCCGGCAAACTGGGATCGTCCGACAAGACCACGATCTACAAGATGGGTGAGCGCGGGTCGATCGCCTTTTCCCCGGGCCGTTCGTTTGAAACCGGAATCTTTGCCGTTGATGCGATCAAGCCGATGGGGGCGGGAGATGCGTTCATGGCCTCGCTCATGGCGTCGCTTGCCGCAGAACTTTCCCTTGAAGACGCCGTTCTCAGAGGATCGGCCGCCGCCGCAATGGTCGTATCAAAATTTGGATGTGCGCCCGCGATGCCGACGCCTGCCGAACTTGGCGTATTTCTTTCCAATCACTCAGCCCCACAGTCCTGAGGAGACACACAGATGCACTTTCCTCCCTATGACAATGAAAACAAGGCGATCGTCGATGTCGAGGACAGCCGGGTTCCGCTGAACTACTTCAATATCGTCAAACTGAGCCGCGGCCAGGCTTTCGAATATACCGTGCCGGGATACGAAACCGCAGTCGTTCCTGCGACCGGAAGCGTGGATGTTGATGTTGAAGGTGTTGCTTTTGCTGCAATCGGCAATCGAGGTGTCGACGTCTGGGACGGGGAACCGGAAGGGGTCTATGTCCCCAGCGGCGCGAAAGCGCGGTTCGTCTGTGTAAGCGATGACGCGGAAGTTTTCATCGCCGGTGCCAAATACGACAAGGTGCTCGACCCCTTTGATGTCCGGGCTGCAGATATCGATCTTGTTCAATACGGATCTGACGACACCAAAACCCATCGCAAGATCAAGCATATCCTTGGAACGAAGTTTCACGACAAGGTCGGGCGGCTGCTCGTCTCCGAACTGTTCACGGTTGGGGAGGGGGGATGGTCCGGGTTCCCGCCGCACAAGCATGACACCGACCGTTTGCCGGAAGAGAGCCGTCATGACGAAACCTACAATTTCAGGTTCCGGCCCAAAAACGGCTTCGGCATGCAACTGGTCCAGCGAGAGGATGGCGAAGTCGGTGATGCCTATCATATCGTCGACGGATCCACGATCGTTCTGGACAAAGGCTACCATCCGTGTGTCGTCGCACCCGGATACCAGATGTACTATTTCACGATTCTGGGCGGTCTGTCGCAGCGTTCGCTTGTGCAGTTCTTCCAGCCGGATCACGCCTGGCAGATCGAAACCATCCCCGGCATCAAGGACATGATCGCGAAGTTCAAATGACAGCAGCAACGCTCGCCGACGTGCTTGAGCCGGCGATACACGGTCGTTACGCCATTGCCGGGCTTGTCGTGCTCGGCTGGGAGGATGCGGTCGCCTTTGTCGAAGCTGCCGAGGAAGCCGGGTGCGCCATCATCCTGCAGGCCGGTCCCGGATGCAGGGCGCACACACCCGTTCCCGTCATCGGAAAGATGATCCGTTATCTTGCCGATCAGGCGCGTGTGCCGGTCGTCTGCCATCTGGATCACGGCTATACGGTCGATGAGTGCAGAAGTGGTATCGATCACGGCTTCACCTCGGTGATGTTCGATGGGTCCAAACTGCCGATTTCCGAGAATATCGACCTTACGGCGGGCCTTGCAGAAGAAGCACATGCCGCAGGCGTTTCGGTGGAAGGAGAAGTTGGCTATGTCGGCTATGCGGACGGTGCGGCCTCGGCCTTCACCGACCCCCTTGAGGCCGGGCGCTTCGACCGCGAGAGCGGCGCCGATGCGATTGCGGTCTCGGTTGGCAACGTGCATCTGCAGACTGAAAAAACGGACGGAATTGATTTCGAGGTCCTGAAATCCATCGAAGATGTGACGTCAAAACCGTTGGTGCTCCATGGCGGGAGCGGCATCCCGCCGGAAATCCGCCGACGTCTTGCGCGTCAGACCCGGGTCTGCAAGTTCAATCTCGGCACGGAACTCCGCCAGTCCTTCGGAGCGTCGCTGAGGCAGACGCTCGAAGAGCAGCCAGAGATTTTTGACCGGCTGGCAATCCTGAAATCGACCATGCCGGCAATGCGAGCCAGCGTTTCGGAAATACTGGGGACAATAACGCAGGCCTGAGCCGGACACCGGTTCAATCGATCTGTGCAGTTGCCTCAATTTCGATCAGTGCGTCGTCTTCGATCAGACCGGCAACCACCACGACAGACATGGCAGGAAAATGCCTGCCGAAGACCCGCCGGTACGCCTGGCCGACTTCCTTTTGGCGGGCGAGATATTCCCGCTTGTCAGTGATGAACCAGGTCAGCCGAACAATATCCGTGACCTCTCCACCGGCTTCCCTGACGATTTCGGCGATATTCGCGAGTGTCTGTTCCATCTGACCAATGAAGTCACGGGACTCGAATACCTGGTCCCTGGTCCAGCCAATCTGCCCGCCGATATGCAGGGTTTTCCCGCTGGTCAGCATTCCGTTTGCATATCCCCTGGCAGGTGCCCAGCCCTCAGGCTGAATGAGTTTCGATGGCATGATGAAAGTTATTCCCTGGTTGATATTCTGCCGTTCAAGGCGACCCTGGTAACGTCAGCGAAACTCTAACTCGGCTTCACCTGTGAGTTCTTGTCGCTAAGGCTCCTGCCTTAGCCGGAAGCGCTGGATTTTTCCGGTTTCGGTTTTCGGCAAGATGTCGGAGAAGACGATCGACCGGGGGTACTTGTAGGGCGCAATGGTCGCCTTCACGTGATCCTGCAAGGATTTGCGGGTGTCATCGGTCGGATCAGCACCGTCGATCAAAACCACATGTGCCTCCACAATGGCACCACGGCTTTCGTCAGGGACGCCGATCACAGCGCACTCCTGAACCGACGGATGGGACAGGAGGGCCGCCTCCACTTCCGGTCCGGCGATGTTGTAACCGGAAGAGATGATCATGTCGTCGTTCCGGGCTGCAAAGTGGAGATGGCCGTCTTCGCTCATTGAAAAGCTGTCGCCGGTGATGTTCCAGCCGTCGACCACATAATCTCGCTGCCGCGCGTCTGCCAGGTAGCGACAGCCAGTCGGGCCGCGTACGGCAAGGCGTCCGGTTTCTCCAGCCGCGACAGGTTCCCCGTCGGCACCCAGAACCCTGACCTCGTAACCGCTCACCGGCTTACCGGTACAGGCTGGTTTATGATCGTCGAAGCGATTGGAAACGAAAATATGCAACATTTCCGTTGCACCGATACCGTCGAGCATCGGCTTGCCGGTCTTTTGCATCCAGGCGTCGTAGACGGGCGCCGGCAAGGTCTCGCCTGCGGAAACGGCGGCACGCAGCGACGAGAGATCCGCCCCGTCCTCCATTGCCTGAAGCATGACGCGGTAGGCCGTCGGCGCGGTAAAACAGACCGTTGCTTTGTATTTCTGGATTATCTCGATCATGTTGGGCGGCGTGGCGCTTTCCAGAAGCGTTGCCGCTGCGCCGAAACGCAGCGGAAAGACGGCAAGACCGCCAAGGCCGAATGTGAAGGCGAGGGGTGGTGAGCCGATGAAGATGTCGTCGGGCGTTACGCCGAGAACTTCCTTGGCATAGCCATCAGCGATGATCAGCAGGTCCCTGTGGAAATGCATGGTCGCTTTTGGCGTTCCGGTTGATCCTGAGGTGAAGCCCAACAGGGCCACGTCGTCGCTTCCCGTTGCAACGGCTTCATACCCGACCGGCTTTTCCAGGGCCAGGCGATCCAGTTCCGCGTCGTGATTGGAGGTTCCGTCAAAGCTGATGACTTTCTTCAGAAAGTCGGATGTCTTGGCACAGGCAACGAGTTCGTCCATCAGACGTGTATCGCAGAGGGCAAATTCGACCTCCGCCTTGTCGACGATCTTGGACAGCTCTCCTGCACGCAGCATCGGCATGGTATTGATGACGACGGCTCCGGCTTTGGTCGCCGCCAGCCAGCAGGCAACCATCGCGGGATTGTTGGCGGATCGGATCAGAACGCGGTTTCCGGGCTTGACACCAAGGTCTTCGGTGAGAGCGTGAGCCAGGCGGTTGGTCCAGTCCGCAAGTTCCTTGTAGGTCCGCCGCCTGCCGTTGCCGATGAGCGCCGTGTGGTCGCCGAAGCCCTTTTCAACCATCCTGTCGGTCAATTCGACGGCTGAATTGAGCCGATCCGGATAGTCAAAGCCATCGAGCAGAAATTCCGGCCACTGGTCTTCGGGCGGAAGGTTGTCGCGCGCGAAAGTATCCACATGCGCGGAAGGCGAGAGTGCACCGGCCATGATCGATGTGTGCTCCTTGTCGGCTGCCTGTCGCGCCAGAACCTTGTGCTTCCGGTCGGTTGGGATCGGGAGGTTCCGGCGCTGTTGAAACGTTGAGACTTCCTGTGCCTGGCCTAGTCGTTGGCTTCCGGCGGGAGAAAGTCCACATCGTGTTCTGCCGAGACACGCACGACAGCTTCCACATCCGTCATCTCGTGCAGCTCATCGAAAAGTTCCTTGAGCTTGCCTGCCGGGGACACCCAGAAAAGTGCGCGGCACGGGCTTTCCGACTTGTTGAAATAGCCATGCGGAACACCCATCGGCATGCGCACGAGATCACCTGCCCGGGCCTTGGTCCATTTCCCGTCGAGCTTGAGGTCGAGTTCGCCTTCCTGGACGAGAATAAATTCGTCCTGGGTCGGGTGAATATGAACAGGAACGAACTGACCGGGCATGGAATTCGTCTCAAAAGCGAACGTGCTTTCGCACCATGCCTTGGGGTAATAGGTCTGGCCGAGAATGTTGAGTTCTACGCCGTCAAAACCCTCACCGTTCGGAGTAATTCCACCTTCAAGTTTGTTGGTCATGGTCCTGTCTCTCTTTCTGCTTCGAATTCAGAGGATTTGCTGCAAGGTCTGACGCGCAATTATGATTTTCTGAACATCGGAGGCGCCTTCATAAATGCGTAGGGCCCGGATCTCCCGATACAGTTTTTCGACCGTTGTGCCCGAGCGTACACCATCACCGCCGTGCAGCTGAACCGCCTTGTCGATCACCTGTTGTGCCTGATCGGTGGAGAACAGCTTGGCCATGGCTGCCTCGCGCGTGACCCTTGGTGCGCCACTGTCCTTGGTCCAGGCAGCGCGGTAGATCAGGAGAGCCGCGGCATCGATGTCCAGCGCCATGTCGGCGATATGTCCCTGGACAAGCTGAAGATCAAAAAGCGGAGCTCCCTGGATGTTCCGGGTCGTTACCCGGTGCAGGGCCTCGTCGAGTGCCCGGCGGGCAAACCCCAGCGCAGCGGCGGCGACCGTTGAGCGAAAGATATCCAGTACGGACATGGCAATCCTGAAACCCGCGCCCGGTGTGCCGATCAGGCTGGATTTGGCAATACGGCAGTCCGTGAAACGCAGTGTTGCCAGGGGGTGCGGTGCGATGGTTTCCAGACGCTCGACGACCTCGAAACCTGAAACATCCGGTGTCACCAAAAAGGCAGACAGCCCCTTTGCGCCGGGCGCTTCGCCTGTTCGGGCGAACAGTGTGTAAATGTCGGCGATCCCGCCGTTGGAGATCCAGGTCTTTTCGCCGTTCAGCACATAGGCGTCGCCGTCATCTTCTGCGGTCATGGTCGAGTTGGCGACGTCAGACCCCGATTGCGGTTCGGTCAGGGCAAACGCGGAAATCGCCTTTCCGTTTCGCGTGAGCGGAAGCCATTCTTGCTTTTGTGCATCGGTGCCGAAAAGGGAAATTGCGCCGGTTCCGAGACCTTGCATCGCAAATGAGAAATCAGCGAGCCCGTCATGGCGCGCGAGCGTTTCGCGGATCAGGCAGAGACTGCGAACATCCAGGGTGCCACCCGGTGACCCGGTGTGTTGCAGAAATCCGGCATGACCAAGGTCGGCGACCAGGTGTTTGCAGGCCGTGTCCGTGTCGCTGTGATCAAGGTGGTCCAGATTTGCCTCGGCCCAAGTTTCCAGATCGGCTGCAAGTGCGCGGTGCCGGTCGTCGAGGAACGGCCAGGTAAGGAAGGTCTTGTCTGCCATCAGTCGCCCTCGAAAACGGGTTTTTCCTTCGCGGCAAAGGCCTCGTAGGCTCTACGGAAATCATTGCCCTGCATACAGATCGCCTGGGCCTGTGCTTCAGCCTCGATCGCCTGATCCAGGCTCATCGACCATTCCTGGGCAAGCATCGTCTTTGTCATTGAATTTGCAAATGTCGGTCCGGAGGCAATACGTCCGGCCATGCTCAAGGCAGTCGCCTCAAGGTCCCCCGTTTCAACCACCGCATTGAAAAAACCCCAGGCATGGCCTTCGTCCGCCTTCATGGAGCGACCGAGATACAAAAGTTCGGCGGCGCGTCCCTGCCCTATGATCCTGGGAAGGATCGCGCAGGCCCCCATATCGCAGCCGGCAAGGCCCACGCGGTTGAACAGGAAGGCGACCTTGGCGTCCGGTGTCGCGATCCGCAGATCGGACGCCATCGCCATGATGGCGCCGGCGCCTGCGCAGATTCCGTCGACGGCCGAAATGATCGGCTTTCCGCATCCAAGCATTGCTTTCACCAGATCGCCCGTCATACGGGTGAAGGCGAGGAGCTCCTTCATGGACATGCGGGTCAGCGGACCTATGATGTCATGGACATCTCCACCGGAACTGAAGTTGCCACCATTGGGCATGATCACCACGGCATGCACGTCGTCCGCATAGTGAAGATCGCGAAACCAGTCGCGCAGTTCTGCATAACTTTCGAAGGTGAGCGGATTTTTCCGTTCCGGCCTGTCGAGCGCTATTCGCGCGATTCCGTCGGCGATTTCACAGCGAAAATGTTTGACGTCGCTACGCATCCGCGCGCTCCTTTTCAGTGCCTTGGGCGAGCACTCTTTCGAGAGTATCGGAAAGGGTTTCGAGATCTTCCATCGCCAACGTATCCAGCAGCGTGTCGATCCAGCCTTCGTGATATCCGGCGAGCGTTTCGAATTCGGCCTCGCCCTTCGATGTCAACCGGGCGATCTGAGCGCGCTTGTCGCCGGGAACCGGGACCCGCTGAACGAGTTCTTCTTCCGTCAGCTTGTCGACAATGCCGGTCACGTTGCCGTTCGAGACCTTCAGGAATGAAGAGAGATCGCTCATTTTCAATCCGTCGGGAAACCTGGCGAGAGCGGACATGACGTCGAAACGCGGCAATGTCGTCCTGTGACCGTCCCGTAGGTTTCGGCGGATTTCGCCTTCAATGCCGTTTACGGTCTTCAGGAGTTTCAACCAGACGCGCAAACGTGCCTTGGAAAGGGATTCCGTGTCCGAGGTCACAACTCACCTCCCGCGAGACTGAGTGCCTGGCCGTTGACGGACCGGGCTCCATTCGTGCAAAGCCAGTATGCCATCTCGGCAACCTCGTCCGTTTGGATGAAGCGGCCCTGGGGATTGTCGGCTTTAAGCGCGTTTTCTGCGTCCTCCCGACTGAGGCCCGTCTTTTCGACTATTTTTGATATGGAGCGTTCGAGCATGGGTGTTTCAACGAAGCTTGGACAGATCGCGTTCACGGTAATTCCGGTTTTGGCGAGTTCCTTGCCGAGCGCCCGGGTCAGGCCGACGACGGCATGCTTGGCAGCACAATAGGCACTCACATATGGATACCCCCGCAATCCGGCAGTTGAAGCGATTGCAATCATGCGACCCCCGCCTGATGATTTCATGTCCGGAAGCGCGGCCTGCCAGACATTGGAGACACCGATCAGATTGACAGCCAGCAGGGCCTGAAGCACATCCGGCTTCATTTTGGCAAAGGGGACACTTTCTGCAGCCCCCGCATTCGCAATGACGATTTCGATCGGGCCTGCGAGTTCGCGCGCTGCACCGAACGCGCGTTCGACATCATCGATTTTGGTTACGTCGCAGACCTGATAGGGAAGGGATTGTGCGGCGAGGTTTTCTTCTGTCCGGCCAAGGATCGTCACGCGGGCACCCTTTGCAGCAAGGTAGTGCGCGCAGGCCGCACCGACGCCTGTTCCGCCACCCGTAACGACGGCGTGACGCCCTGAAACGCTCATGCACCCAGGCTCCCTGCGACTTTGTCGGTGAGGCGCCGTGTCAGGTTACGGCCGCTCGGGTCATCCCTCAACAACACAGTCCTCATTTGCTCCTCCCAATGTCGACGCTCACAGCGAAACACGTTTTCGAATTTGTTTCAAGGCTGAAATTTTAAGCTTAAAATATCTGGATGCACATTGCCTCTACCGACGAGGTTGAAGCGAGGCGTCACCTAGAGAGGTCTGACCCTCCGGCTGACCTGTCCGCGGATCCAGGTCAGGAACTCGGCAGCAGGCGGGCTGAGCTCGCCGGCCGGGGTTGCAAGATAGTAGTTGTGACCCGATCCGTCCTGAACGGAGGCCAGATTGACAAGGTCGCCAGACGCGAGTTCGGTTTCGATCAGATATGTCGGCAGAATGGCCGCGCCCATTCCATTCGCCGCCGCCGAGATAACGAGCGAAAACTGGTCGAAATAACTGCCGGTCTGAACATGCGCGGTCGCGTCATGAACCGTTTTTTGAAAGGCCTTCCATAGATGCGCCCGGGAGGTCATGTGAAGCAAGGGCATATCCAGAATGTCTGCCTTGCTTACCACCGGATGTGTTTCCAGCAGCGCAGGTGCAGCGACAACAATCAGGTCTTCCGGACACAACGGACTGAGTTTCGCGCCGGGCCAGTCGTTGGCGCCAAAATGGATTGCCACGTCAATTCCCAGTTCGACGAGATCGAACGGCTCGGAGCGGCTGTAGACCATGAGGTCCAGATTGGGGCGTCGGATCTTGAAGTCCCTCAAGCGCGGCACAAGCCAACGGGTTGCAAATGTCGGCAGGGCCGCAATCGTCAGGATCTCCTGGGTCTCACCCGCAGCGACGGCCAGACTGATCGTTCTGCGCAATCTTGAAAGGTCGGAGAAAACGCCGTCTGCCAGGGATCTGCCGGCCTGGGTCAGCCGAATGCCCCGCCCTTCCCGTCGAAAGAGTGTTGCACCGATCTGGTCCTCCAATTCCTTGACCTGACGGCTGACGCCGCTCTGCGTCAATCCGAGCTCTTCCGCGGCTGCGGTGAAGCTCTGGTGTTTGGCGGCGGCCTCGAAGCAGCGGAGGACCGAAATGCTGGGGATCGGTATGTCGCGTTCCATCAAATTATCCGAAGATATGAGTAATAGTCATGAATATAACTATTTTTCAGGTGTTTTTGTGCCGGTCAAGGGCGAGTATTCTGATCGGAGAAATTCTTCAGGGAAAAATCGCACATGAAAAAGATAGCGGTTCTCGGGCTAGGCAAGGTCGGTACGCTTGCAAGCGAGTTGCTTCATGAAAGCGGCTTTGCGGTGACGGGTTTTGATACCCACGTCATGAGCACCTTGCCGTTCGAAACGAAACAGGTTGATGTCGGCAATCTGGACAGGTTGAAGGACGCCTTGTCGGAGTTCGACGCGGTCCTGTCCTGCCTGCCGTATTTCCTCAATGTCGGCGTTGCAAGTACGGCGCATGAGCTGGGCCTGCATTATTTCGATCTGACCGAGGACGTGCCGACCACCAAGGCGATCATGGAACTTGCCAAGTCCTCAAAGGGACTGATGGCACCGCAGTGTGGCCTTGCGCCGGGCTTCGTGGGAATCGTGGGAGCCAGCCTGATCGAGGATTTTGACTCGTGCCGTTCCTGCCGCATGCGCGTCGGTGCCCTGCCGCAGAATCCGACGGGCCTGATGGGTTATTCCTTCAACTGGTCTCCCGAAGGTGTGGTGAACGAGTATCTCAATGATTGCGAAGTCCTTGAAGATGGCGAAATCAAGTGGGTTTCGCCGATGGAGTGGATCGAGAAAATCGTCATCGGCGGCATAGAGCTCGAGGCCTTCACCACGTCCGGCGGGCTTGGCACCATGTGTGAAACCTATCGCGAACGGGTTCCGAACATGGACTACAAGACCATGCGATATCCGGGCCACGTGCAGCTGATGAACTTCTTTTTCCACGAACTTCTGATGCGTGACCGGCGACAGGAAGCCGGTGAGATCCTGGTCAACGCCAAGCCGCCCGTCAGTGACGATATCGTCTATATCCACGTCGCGGCGGAAGGCGAGGTCGATGGGCGCACGCAGCGCAAGGAATTCGTGCGCGGCCTGAAGCCTGTCGAAATTGCCGGCAAGGAAAGCACTGCAATCGCCTGGACAACGGCTTCCTCGGTCGTCGCCATTATCGAGATGGTGAGGGACGGCACACTTCCTGCCCGGGGTTTCCTGAAGCAGGAAGATGTACCGCTGGAAGCGTTTTTGAAAACGAAGAACGGCGCTCGCTACAACAGATAAGCGCTGAAGGGAGAAAATCATGGAGCACGCACAGGTTCTAAGTGCGCTCGGATTTGTCGAGAACGAGCTTGCAGGCGGTGGTCTGCTGGTCAGATCACCGATCGACGGAGCTGAAGTTGCAAAGGTGGCCGAAACGCCTTCGGCAGATATGGAACACGTGATTGCGCGCTCGCGAGCAGCATTCAGCAAGTGGCGGGTCCTGCCGGCGCCGCGGCGCGGCGAACTGGTTCGTCTGCTGGGTGAGGAACTACGGGCGGCAAAAGACGAACTCGGCGCCCTCGTGACGCTGGAAGCTGGAAAGATTACCTCCGAAGGGGCTGGTGAAGTCCAGGAGATGATTGATATCTGCGACTTTGCCGTTGGTCTGTCACGTCAGCTTTATGGCCTTACCATCGCGTCAGAGCGTCCCGGTCACAAGATGTCGGAGACCTGGCACCCGATGGGGCCTTGCGGTGTCATCACCGCTTTCAACTTTCCTGTTGCAGTCTGGTCCTGGAATGCGGCGCTTGCGCTTGTGTGCGGCAATCCGGTCATCTGGAAACCATCGGAGAAAACGCCGCTCACCGCGCTGGCCTGCAAGAAGATTTTCGACAGGGCGGTTAGCCGCTTCGGTGCCGATGCGCCGGAGGGGTTGATGCAGGTTGTAATCGGTGGTGCCGACATCGGTGAAGCCCTGGTAACGTCAAAAGACGTTCCGATCCTGTCAGCGACGGGTTCCACCCGTATGGGTGGCATCGTCGGTCCAAAGGTTTCCGCCCGCTGGGGCCGGCCGATTCTGGAGCTCGGCGGAAACAATGCCATGATCGTCGCACCTTCCGCGGATCTGGAAATGGCGGTCCGCGCAATTGTCTTTTCGGCCGTTGGCACGGCCGGACAACGCTGCACCTCGTTGCGCCGGCTGATCGTTCACAAATCGATCAAGGACGATCTCGTGACCAAGCTGGCCAAAGCATATGGCAGCCTGCCGATTGGCGACCCGCGCGCGGAAGGAACGCTGATCGGACCACTGATCGACGACGCATCGCGCGATGCCATGCAGGCAGCGCTCGACAAGGCGAGGTCCGAGGGCGGTATCGTTTACGGAGGTGATGCGGTGACTGCAGGCGTGCCGGGCGGTGCGTATGTTGCCCCGGCGCTTGTCGACATGCCCGGTCAGACCGAGACTGTGAAGACGGAAACCTTCGCCCCGATCCTTTACGTCATGGAGTATGAGGATCTGGAGCAAGCGATCAATCTGCAAAATGACGTGCCCCAGGGTCTGTCGTCCTGCATCTTCACACTCAACATGCGCGAAGCGGAGACCTTCCTGTCGGCAACAGGTTCAGATTGCGGTATCGCCAATGTCAATATCGGCCCGTCGGGTGCGGAGATTGGCGGGGCCTTTGGTGGAGAGAAGGAAACCGGTGGCGGCCGTGAATCCGGTTCCGATGCATGGAAAGGCTACATGCGCCGCCAGACGTCGACAGTGAATTACTCAGCGGAATTGCCGCTCGCACAGGGCGTCAAATTCGATCTCTGACTGATGCGAAGGCGTGCAATTGTTGCGCGCCTTTGACTTTTGTGTCCTGTGGCTGACGTCGTCAGGCGGCAGCTTCGTGGTCGTAATAGAAAATCACTCTCAGAAAGCCGCCGTCGACACCCTTCTTGTCAGCCTCGAGTTTGACTTTCATCAGAAATTCCTGCTCAACGCGAAACGGGTTTTGGATGGGCATCTGCCCCGTGTAATTGCCGCCGTCAAATGCCAGTTTCAAATCCGTGACGGGAGAGACGTTACCCGCCAGGTTGTCTTCCAGGGCGAAGGTCTTCACCGTCACCCGCTTGCTGCCGGCGACGTTGTGCCCGGGAATGTAGACGAACCCGATTGCGACGACATGCATGATGCCGGGAACAAGGGCAGGTGCCCCGGTTTCGTTCGCCGCCATGTCTTCGATGATGAATTCCCCTGGTTCGTAGGGTTCGTAATCTTCAATGTTGAAGGTCTTGGCCTTTGCCATCTGTTCACCTTTGAGGTTGATCTCCTCCGGTCCGGAGCCTCTGGGTTTGTTTCGAAGCCAGTTGCGACCTGCCGGAATTGTTTTCGTTGTACGCTCGTTATCTGTCTTGGCCTTTGCTGCTCATCGCCGGTGCGCCAGTCAGCCGCGACAGCAGCGTGTGAGTGACTGCGGCATCGCGCGAAAGCCAACACTCCGTCAGGCGACCGCCATCAGGAATTCAGACGCCCGGACCTGTGTGCCATCTGCATATTGGCCGCGTAGGAATTCGGCGAACGGCGGCCAGGCAGATTGGCTTCCAGAACCAGTGTCTCCAGCAATCCTTCCTCGACGGTGACTTCGGCTGTGCGTGCCAACTTGCTCATCCGCCAGAACTTGAGGGGGCGGTTGTTCGGAAAATAATTACCCGGGAGTTCCTCTCCCTTTCCCGATACAACCATGATTTTCGGCTTGGGCAGCTCGTATTTCCTGCCCTCGTAGATATAGGCGTTGACAAGAGCCAGCTCGCAATTTGGCGTATGCCAGAGCTGAAGGGCTATGCGGCTGAAGCTGTTGCTGCCTTCGGTGTCAATCTTGACATCCGCGGCCCTGGGGCTGTTGATCCCTGAAATATTCATGCCTACCAGGACGATCTCGGACGGATCATAAAACTTATCCGGCTGAATTGTCGGAAGCTGGTCGTTGGAATTCTGATCTGTCATTTGTTAGTCCCCCATTGAAGAGTTTTTGTCGATGTTTCCACGTCTGGCTCAGGCTCGGACGACGATTTCCCGCCATTCAAGATTTTCCATAAGGATATCTCCAGCTTCCGGTGCGCCCATCGCATCGAACTGGTCCGCGATCGCGGCTCCCGCGACTGCATAGGTGAGCGTATTGGGATCCAGGGTGGCCCAGGATCTTGCGATTGCTGACCCCAACAGGTCACGGGCGTCTTCGAGCGTTGACTTGAGCAGGAAGGACCGGGCATCGAATGCTTCTGCGAACCGGTCGCCTATCAGCTCTATTTCATGGTGATCAAGTTCGAACAGCCGGTCATGGCTTACATCCAGAGGCAGATCGACAAATCCCCGGTCCACGGCATTTCGATGGTAGAGTTCCACAAGCGTGTCGAACATGGCGCCGGTAAACGGCTTGGAGAGGTCGTGGACCGCGTCGCTGACCGTGCTCATCTTCCGGTCGTTGCTTGCAGTGCGGATCTGCTTGTCGCCCGCAAGTTCCGCGATCCTGTTGAGTTCGTTCATTGTCAACAGGTTGCCTTGCGTCGATTGCAGCAGCCGGTCGAGCACGCTGTCGAAATGAAGCAAAGAGATGAGCGCGATAAGATCTGAGACGCTTTCGTGATAGCCAAAATACTCACGGCTTGCCATTCCATCGGGCGTGCCCATTTCCGCAAAAATTATGGCATGACCGAACTCATGCGCAATCACGTCGAAATTCAGTGCGTATGGGACAACATCTTCGCTGTTACCCCGTTCCGTTCCGAATTCCATGTATCCATAACCGGACTGGGCGTTGTTCCAGTTCACTTGTGGAATGATTTCCAGGCGCTCGTAGGTTTGCGCGAAGTGCCAGACGATATCGTGACCGAGATAGCTCTCCCAAATGTCCAGGACACGCCTGAGCGATGCGAAGACATGAGCACAGACGAATTGCCGGCTTCCCGGGTCAAGGTGATCAAAATGCCCGTCGGGACCGGCCTCGGCCGGTGGAAAGCGCTCGCCGACGAAAGGCGGTTGATAGGGATACTCGTAAACCGGTTTTTCAAACAGCGGATCGACCACATACATGCGCTGGTCGGCCGGGCCAGCCTGGATTTCGTTCGGAGGGGTGCTGATCCAGATTGTTTCCGGCTTCTCATAACCAGCAAGATGGGGAACCTGAGGATAGATCAGAAACCGCGTTCCCAGACTGCCTGTCTTTGGTGAGATTGTTCGCTGGTCCAGATGGATACTCAAATCGGCCTCGATAAATCGGATGTAAACCAGCCGGACAAACCGGTGTCGTGGATACAAGAGGTACGCGTTCGCCGCGAAAATTTTATTGTTTTGTTTTGCCCCTAACGAACGATATTATTATGGACCTGTTGGAGATTTTCGGTTTAACGCTAGGTAATTCCTAGAGGCTATCAATCAACCTTTAACGTGTCCAACGAAAAACCACCCGCAACCATGTCATGAAGAAAGACATCAGTTGCGAAAAACTTTGGAACAGATGCCGGGACCGGCCAAATTCCGTCTTTTTGCCGGTCGCGAAGCTCGCGCAGGAGGAGTTGGGCATCCTGTTGCTTTTGAGACCGGTTCAATATCCGGGAATCAAGATCCGCTAGTTCAGGCCGAAGCCTGGCGGCGTCGCGCAGAACATTCGGCATTGTTCGTCTCGTGTAGTGCAGCTTCTCGGCGACCTTCGCAAGGTCCTCAGCAGTCGCGCGATCGACCAGTCCGGCTCGCAGGGCGCGTTTGAAACTCATTCTCAGGTCTACAAGTGCATTTGTTATCGCTCCCCCGCCCAACTCCTGCGGAGCATGCAAGACCGCGACTGCATCGTCCGGTACAAGCGAATATCTGCGCAGCCACCGATAGACGAGACCGCGTCCCTGCATACCATGGAGCGACAGCTCGGCTGCTCGCATTGCGCCCATGCTGGCGGCACCATAGACCAGTGCACCCTGGTCGAGTGCCCAAAGAATTTCCTTGTGCCTGACGGCGGGCACACCCTGAAACAGGCCGTCGATCAGCGCGATTACACATTTTTCGTTTTGCTGGACGGCTGCAACAATGTCCCCCTGGGCCGCGGGGCCAAGTATCTCGGCGTCCAATCCTTCCGGCAGTCCGTTCGGCCCGAGGCTTGGCCCTGCGAAGACAACAACGTGACGCATCTGTTCAGTTGCCCTCCGCATTCGGAATGCCGAGCGTGACAACCCGTGTGATGAATAGCGGAATTTCCGAATTCGTCATCAGTGGCACGGCGACAGCCTGCTGTCCTTCTTCCTTGAGCATCCGGGCCAGATCGGAGGGTGTCTTGCTGAGTGGTGCTCCGGACAAGGGAGGTCGTCCTGCCGGTTTGCGATGCATTTGCGCGCGCTCGAACGCGATCAGGTCTTCGTCCGGCCGCCGGGGATAGTACTGCCAGGTTATGTCCTCCCTCCCGCCTGCGATCACCGAAACCCTGGTTTGGACCGCTTCCAGGAGAGCGGCAGTGAGCGCATCTGCTACCGTTTCACGGCAGGCAAATCCGTCGGCACAAAAGGGAAGCGATGTTGGAGAGGCGGATGCATCAAGAAGGCGGGCCCAAATGACCGGCAAGCCTTGTACCGCAGGACATTCATGAGCGGCGAAGAGAATACCTGCGTCCTTCAGGTTTCCCGCAAGGCGACGGCTGTTGCTGTCCATGAACTGATCAGGATCGAAGCGCGTCTTTTCAAAGAAACCGTGTGTCTGGGTGGCTTTGGCGGTGCTGAACCTTTCAAGCGTTTCGAACAATCCGTGCAGCAGGGCTTCGTCCGGGGTTGCGCCGCCGCCAAGTCCGGTTGTCGTTCTTTGAAAGGGTGTATCCGCATGAGGTGAAGCTGGCGTGTAGTCGGTGCTGACAAGTGCAGCCGGTACGGGGACGGGCGCGCCGGACAAGACGTCTGCTCCGTTGACAAAGGGCATCCCGGTTTCTTGCCATTTGTCATCTGCGTCGGGCAGAAGATGCCGGCACAGAATTTCTGCGGCCGCAGGGCCATATGTTTCTCCGGGCGTGGCGTTGCGATTGCCATTCTTGTCGACCTGTTCCCCGGCGAAAGTTTCCAGTGATTCCATCGCCGACGACACAGCGGCCTCTGCCAACGTCAATCCCTTTCCCTGACTGACGATGTTGGATCTGGCAAGCGGACGGATCGTCTGAACGACGGGAACCCCCACACGGTCAAGGCCGGTAACGTCGGCAAGCCGTGTTATCCCGAATGACTGCAAATGCGGCGTCAGGCGCTCAAGAAAGGTGTCTGCAGAAAACAGGCGCTGAAAATTCGATTTCCTGTGCTGGAGTTCCTGTTCCGGCGCATCACCTTCGGACACGGTGTCAGCCCCGTGACCCGGGCAGAAGTGCCAAGGCGCGATCGCGTTCGCGGCCGGCTTCGAGCTGTTTCAGAAAGCTGGCCGCGTCACTGCGGTGTTCACCAGTGGTCCGCTCCGGCAGAAGCATTATCCTGTCCGTCAGTGTTCGGAGAGCCAGCACGCTTGCATTTTGCTGTCTGGCGATATCTTCCGCTCTGGAAAGATCAGCGTCGACTTCAGTCTCATTTGATCCTGAGGCAGAGGTCAGGCGCGCGCGGCGGCGGTAAAGTTCGGCAAGCCAGAACGCATGGCCGGCAGCTTCGGCGCGTTCAATTGCAGAGCTTACGAGCCGAATGCCTTTTTCCTGCTGTCCAAGTTGTCCATCCAGCTCCGCGGCCATTTCCAGATAGACCGGGAAATCCTCTTCGGTGCCGATTTCCTGCTGGATCGCAAGACCCTGCGCAAGAGACTCTCGTCCATGAAACGGATCTCCTGCCATTCCGTTTGCCCAGCCGCCGAATATCAGGCTTTTGGCTTCAAGCGATTTGAGGTCATGTTCATCGGCAGCTTCACGCATCCGGCGTGCAAGAAGCGCGACCTGATCGATTTCGCCGCGATAGCGATGAAGCATGATTGCAATATCGAGAGCGTGACAGTTGCTGCCGACATGATCGATATGCCGGGCCCATCGTTCGGCTTCATCCAGATATCGAACAGCGGTTTCCGTCTGCCCCATGAACCAGGAGGACAGCGCCTTTTCGCCAAGACCGCAAACACGTGCATCATGGCCGCCATATCGCGTCCTGTGGTCGAGCGCTTCGTCTTCGTTATAGAGCTCCAGGCCTTTTGAAATCGCCTCCATGCAGTCTGTATGCTGTCCCGTATTGAACGCGGTTGCCCACCTGCAGTGCAGGGCCTGCAACTCGACTTCCTGATTGTTGGAACCGGCCAGATCGGCAAGTATAAGCTCGGCCCGCTCGCGCTGGGCCTGGAAGTCGGGTGCGGTAAACCACCAGCCCCAGTAGAGCGGAAAGCCAGCGGAGCGGTCTGTCTCCGGGTGCTCATGCAAGAGTTCAACACCGCGCTGATAAAGTTTGGAAGCCTCTTCGGAGCCTGTTCCATCCATAGTCGCCACGACCGGTCCCAGCAGTTTGACGATTTCGAGCTCAAGTGTGTCCGCTGCCGTTTTGTCCCTGAGTTTCACCGTGAGCTGCCTGGCATGGACCAATAACGCCCTTGCTTCCTTCAATGCAGATTGGGACGAAGCGGATCGGGCGGCATCGATATAGTGCCTGATGGCTTCTTCGCGCATTTGCGCATGCTCGGCATGCAGGGCCAGCTCAGCGCTGGTAAAGGTTTTGCCAAGCTCATCGTTCTGGGTAACGATCTTATAGAGTGCGGAATGAAGCGTTCGCTTGTTCGATCGCAGCAATCCGGAATAGGCCGCCTGTTGCACCAGCATGTGGCGAAACCGATAGGAATGCTCGATATCACTCGCCTGCTGTTCGATGAAACCGCCAGCAACGAGCTGTTGGAGGCTTTCTTCCGCCGATGCCGACGTTCCTGTTGTCGACAGGAGCGCGACCAGAGTGAGGACATTGAAGCTCCTGCCGATCACGCTGGCTGCCTGGGCCACGAACTTGGCGGATCCGAGAGCGCCAAGACGGGTCGCGAGCAGATCCTGAAGACTTGCCGTCTCATCAGACTCAAACAGTTTTTCCCACAACTTCTCATCAAGCGCGTCATCCGCACCCCGGTCCAGTACGAACCGCGTCAACTCTTCTGCAAAGAGCGGCACGCCGTCACATCTTGCAGTTATTGCCTCAACAAGCCTGGACGGCAGATGTGAAGCTCCTGCAAGGTTCTGGATCAACTCAACGATGCTGTCCGAATTCAATCGCGCCAACTGAAGCGCAGAAAAGTTCTCCGCGTCTTTCCATTCTCTTTCGGGCGGGTTTCTGGACGTGACAATCACATAGACGGGGGAGGATCTTATGCGAGCCCGTAATTGTGCAACGATCTCAAGTGTCTGGCTATCCGCCCAGTGCAGGTCTTCAATCTTCATCACGCAAGGCTTTGCGCTCGCGATTGCCATAACCGCATCGACCAGCGTCTCGACTGCGGAATGCGCCGGACCAGTCTTGTCCGGTTCAACTCCCTGAGCTGTCTGCGAAAGCGGTGCCATCAGAAATGCCATGGATTCGAAAAACTCGGCTGGATGATCACCCGGCAGGGACAGGGTGGCCCTGATAGCGTCGGCAGATGGCGCTTCGAAATCAAAATCAGGGTCGTGCCTTTGCAGCACCGTGCGCAGGCTCCTTACCACCGGGTAGTAAGGTGTATCCTGGCTCGCCGGCTCACACTGAAAGTCGAGCACGTGCGCGCCGTCGTTGCGGGCAAGTTCCACGACCTGGTGGCATAGACGGGATTTGCCGATCCCGGGTTCTCCATGCAGGTAAAGAACCTGCCCCTTGCCGGAAAACGCCTCCTTCCAGCGCAACTCGGCGTGTGAAAATTCGGACTCGCGAGCCAGAAACGGTTGAGACTTGTTTCGCAATGTCTCGAAGCGATCGTTCGATTTTCTCCGTCCCAGAGGCTGCCAGAGAGCATGGGGTTCATTGAATCCCTTCAGCTCCCGCGCTCCAAGGCTTTCGTAGTGAAACAGTTTGCGCGTCGCCTTGTAAGTCGCATTGGATACGGCGACCGTTCCGACATTCGCTTCACCTTGAATGCGCGCTGCAAGCGTTGGTGCGATTCCGACAATCTCATCGCGGGTTGCAAGGGCACCGCTGCCGGCCTTTCCGGCCACCGCGGTTCCGGTTGCAATTCCAACCCTGATCCTTATTGCCTCGTCAAAATTCTCCTGGACCTTTGTGCACTCGCGCAAGATCGCCAGTCCGGCTGACACCGCTTGAAAGGGGGCATCTTCATTTGGCTCGGGATAGCCGAAATAGGCCGAACCGCCATCGCCCATCAGAAGGTCCAGATGTCCGTCATACGCTGCAAGTGCGCGGTGCGCAGCCTGGTGAACTGCTTGCTGGATTTCACGGAAGTCTTCGATATCCATGTTGTTGACCATGGTCGTGGAACCGACCATGTCATAGAACAGGGCCGTAATCTGACGGCGCTCTCCCATTTCAATATCAATATCTCTGGAAGTGTCCCGTGTCATTTCCCGCCTTCGGCCTGCATCGCCAGAGTGAAGCAGAAGCGTCGATATTATCAACACTTCGCATGTCAGCTAGGGGTGAGCATATCCCGCCCCGGAACAAGGAGAATTGTCATTCGTTGTTGTCTCCAGTCTATCAGATAGCGAAAAAATCAAAACATAACTATTTGTTAATTCTGCAATTATTGTTTATCGCGCGCATGCATCCCGTGAATGCACAGTTTACCGTAATTCCCCGTTTCGACGACCTCGAGACGAGGCGCTGATCCGTGCCAGTTTCGCTGCGCTACAGAACCCGTCGGTACCGTGCGTTGGGGAAATGGTCAGACCCCCAGCTTGTCCCTCAGTCGGTAGACCAGGACAGACGGAGCCAGGAACCACGGGTTTCCGGTGTAGAGCGGCCGTGTCGGATAGGAAATGCGTTCGAACGCCGACGGCGTCTTTTCGGTGCCGGCGGCTTTCCGGCCCATCCGCATGCCAAGATAGCTGGCCATGCCAACCCCGGAGCCGCAATATCCCGTTGCGAAATAGAGCCCGTCATCCTCCCCACAATGTGCCAGCGTGTCGAAGGTATAGCCGACAAATCCCATCCACCCATGGCTGACCCTGACGTCTGCCAGGTCGGGAAACAGCGCAACCATGTCTTTGTGCAGCTTCGCCGCGCTGTTGTGCGGGTCGGTTTCTCGCAGGGATACACGTCCACCAAACAGGATCCGTTTTCTGTCGGGTGACAGCCTGTAGTAATAGACGAGCTTGCGCGTGTCCGAGAGCACGCGGTCGGTTGGGAACAATTTGTCGATTGTTTCCTTCGGTATCTCGTCCGTGGCGATGACGTAGGAGCCGATCGGAATAATCCGGCGCTGATGCCAGGGGGACAGCGCTCCTGAATACCCGTTGGTTGCCAGAATGATCCGGCCTGCCTTCAGGCTGCCCGCGCTCGTTGTCACCTTGAAACCATTTCCACAACGTTCGATCGAGTTCACCCGGCAATTGCCGCGGACGATCGCTCCCACCGAGAGAACCTTGTTCAGGAGTGAAGGAAGGTATCTGGAAACATCAATGCTGCAGTGCCGGGGCAGAACCATGCCACCGTGATAGGCATCGGTTCCGAGCTCGGATGCCATCTCGGTTTTCGGGACCATGAATGCATCGGTCTTCCACACTGGATGTGCCGCCTCGCATTCTCTCGCAAGGGACTCGTAGAGATGGCGTTTGTGCGCCCCGTGAAAGCGACCGACTTCCTGCAGGCCGAGGTCAAGACCCTCCTGGCTGGAAAGTTCGTGCATGTAATCGAGAGACGTCTGGCCCTCCTGGCAGAGTGCTACTGCAAGGTCGGTTCCATACCTTTTGGCTAGCTTCGAAAAGGATGGTTTCAGACTCGTTGATAGCTGGCCGCCATTGCGCATGGAACAGCCCCAACCCGGGTGTTCCGCATCGAGAACCAGGGTGCCGAGGCCCTCGCGCGCAGTCTGGAGGGCCGCGTTCAGTCCGGTGTAACCCGCGCCGATGACGAGGATGTCGATCTCGTCGGGCAGGGAAGTTTCCGGCACCTCCACTTTCGGTGCAATATCCTGCCAATATGGAGTTGTCTTGTAGTCGTTCGTGAACAGCTCCGCGCGCATCCCGTTTCTTTATGCCGCCCTTGTGTCTTCCAGGATCATGTCCGAACCCTTTTCGCCCACCATGATCGCAGGTGCGTTGGTATTGCCGGAGGTGACGGTCGGAAAAATCGAGGCGTCGACAACACGAAGCCCCTCAATGCCATAGACCTTCAGCCGGTTGTCGACCACGTTTTCGTTGTCATCCGGGCCCATGCGGCAGGTGCCGACGGGGTGGAAGACTGTCGAACAGCGATTGCGCACGTCCTCCAGAATTTCCTCGTCCGACTGTACGCCGGAACCCGGTTTGATCTCTTCTTCAATGATTTCCTGCAGGGCAGGGCTTTGCGCGATCTGCCGCAGCAACTTGCAGCCTTCGACCATCTCGTTGAGGTCATGGTTGGTGCTGAGCGAATTCGGGTGAATTTCCGGTGTGTCGAACGGATCGCCCGAGCGAAGTGCGATATGGCCTCGGCTCGTCGGACGGGTGGGCTGCATGCCGAGCAGGAAACCCGGGAAAGGGTCCGGGTTCATCAGTGGCCGCTTGCCCTGCGGGGCCTTGGTGTAGCTTACCGGTGAGAAATAGAGCTGCATGTTCGGCCGGGCGCACTCCGGATTGCTTTTCACGAAGCCGCCTGCCTGATTGACGCTGAGCGACAGCGGACCGCGCCGGGTCAGCACATAGCGGATGCCTTGTGCCAGCTTGCCCCACCAGGGATAAAGTTGCTGATTAAGGGTCGGGACCCTGGATCTGTAGAGGTAGTCATGCCCCAGATGATCCTGAAGGTTCTTGCCGACGGCCGGGTGATGAAGAACGGTTTCAATGCCCTTTGCCTGCAATTCGCTGCCATCCCCGATCCCGGAAAGCATCAGGATCTGGGGCGAGTTCACCGCTCCGGCGCTCAAGACGACTTCCCGCCGCGCGGTCACGGTCGTCTCTGCATCATTGCGACTGTAGACAACACCCGCAACCTTGCCCGCCTGTAGAACGAGCCGTGTGGCATGCGCCCGGGTGATCACCGTTACATTCGGCCGCTTTCTTGCCGGAGACAGATAGGCGCGCGCAGTCGACATGCGAAAACCGTCTTTGGCCGTTATCTGGTAGAGCCCGACGCCTTCCTGGTCAGCGCCGTTAAAGTCCGGATTTTGTGCGAAACCGGTTTCCTGCGCGGCAGCAAGAAAGTTTGCGCAAAGAGGGTGGACATCCCCTGTCACGCTGGAAACGTGCAAGGGGCCGTCGCCGCCCCGATAGTCGCAAGACCCTGCGTCATTGGTTTCCGAACGGCGGAAATAGGGCAGGACGTCATCCCAGCCCCATCCCGGATTGCCCATCGCCTTCCAGTCCTCGAAATCCGCGTGCTGACCTCGGATATAGACCATCGCATTGATGGAACTGCTTCCACCCAGCACTTTTCCGCGCGGCCAGTATCCGGACCGGTTGTTGAGACCCGGATCGGGTTCTGTCTGGTACATCCAGTTGATGTGCCGGTTATAGAACGCCTTGCCGTAGCCGATCGGCATCCAGATCCAGAAATTCAGATCCGATCCACCGGCTTCCAGAACGCAGACTGAGTATTTCCCGTTTTCAGAGAGCCTGTCGGCAACCACCGCCCCGGCGGATCCCGCTCCCACAATGACAAAGTCAAACTCGGCCATGATGTTTCCTTACCTAAACCGGGAATGCGGAGCCTATTGGCCCGACCTGTCGCGCTGTATCAAGATCGACAAGAGCGCAAGCAGGCCCGATCCGACCATCAGGAAGAACGAGACCGCGTTCAGAACCGGAGTGGAACCGACCTTTGCCATACGGTCATACATGGTGATGGTAAGCGGGGCTTCAGATCCGACCAGGAACAGGGTCGTGTTGAAATTTTCGAACGAGACCAGGAAGGCAACAATACCCGCGGCAATCATCGCGGGGCGCAGGAATGGAAGCGTTATCGTGCGCAAGACTCGCGCCCTGGAAGCTCCCAGGTTGAACGCCGCTTCTTCCATCGTTTCGTCAAACTTCTTCAGCCTGGCCGTAATCACCAGCGATGTGATGGTGGCGATGAAGGAAAACTGGCCGACGACTACAAGCAGAATGCCGGGTCGCAGAAACTCCAGTTCCAGATCGAACCGGTTCTCGACATAGTTTGCCGTGTCGCTGGCCAGCACCAGTATGGAGATGCCGAGGATCACACCGGGGATCACCAGCGGAACAACCATCATGATGTAGAAGAAGTTCTTGCCCGGAAATTCTCCACGAACGAACAGGAAGGCATTGGTCGTGCCGACAAAGACCGAAAGGGCCGACACGAAAATCGCGATGACAAAGGAATAATAGAGGCCCTGCAGAAGGCGCCGGTCATGAAACATGCCGAGTTTCGGTTCCGTGTCACCGAAGAACCAGTCCAACGTGAACCCCTGCCAGGGCAAAGCGGGGAACAGGCTGTCATTGAAGGCGAAGGCGCCGGCCGAGATGAGTGGCGCTGCCAGAAAAATGAAGAAGGCGACGACGTAGAGCCGGTAACCGAGCAGGAACGGCGTGGCCTTTTTTTGCACAAGCATGACGGTCCTCCTCAGCTCTTGGCGACAGTATTGGCCAGCGTCTGTCCGCTCAGTTTCAGGCCGAGCCAGATGACGAGGGAGGTGAAGAACAGAAGCAGCATGCCGAACGCCGCGCCGCCTTCCCAGTTAAAACGGGTGATGAACTGGTTGTAGATCTGTTCGGTGAACCAGCTCGAGTTCTTTCCGCCCAGCAGGATCGGTGTGAGGTACGAGCCTGCGGTCAACATGAAGGTCACGATGCAACCGGCGACGATGCCGGGCATTGCATAGGGAATGATGATGCGGCGCAGCACGGTAAACCCGCTGCCCCCGAGATTGTAACCCGCCTCGATCATCGCGTTGTCCATGCCGTCGAGGGTCGAAACCAGTGGCACGATCATGAACAGGATCACCGTGTAGGTCAGGCCGACGATGACCGCGACATCATTGTAGAGAAATTCGACAGGTTCGCCGATGAGCCCGGTCCAGAGCAGGAAATTCGAAATCACGCCCGTTTCGCGCAGAAGCAGAATCCAGCCAAAGGCGCGGATCAGGTCGCTGACCCACAACGGAATGAGACACAGGAGAAACAGACCGCCACGAGAACGCGGGCCCGCGATCTTGGCAATGTAGTAGGCAATCGGAAAGCCGATCAGCAGCGCCAATGCGGTTACCAGCAAGGACATCGATCCCGTGCGCAGGAGCGTGTTCCAGTAGATCGGCTCGTTCAGGAATTCCAGATAGTTGGCAAAACTGTATTCATAAACGCGCGGGGCGATTTTCTCCTTGAGCGAAAGGACAACCATGCCGATATGCGGCAGGATGACCAGAAGGATGATCCAGAGCGCGAAAGGCGCAAACAGCAGGTAGAGCGAAAGCCGCTTGATATCCTTGTTCTGCATCATGCTTTCCCCTGGTCGGCAAAGCACATGGACTGTTTGGACGACCAGACGAGATGCACGTCCTCACCGGGTTTCAGATCGTTTTCACCTGTCAGCGTGACATCGGATTCGACCAGCTCCCCGCTACCTGTGCGCACCAGCACCCGGCTGTTCGCACCATTGAAAAGCAGGCTGTCGACAATACCGTCCATCCGGTTTTCACCTGCGGCGTCCTGCAAGTCGCCGCCACCGGCCCGAACCGTCCTGATGAATTCGGGCCGAACAAAGATGTTGACCCTGGAGCCTTCCTGCATGGTTTTTTCACCGGCTGAGGAAAAACTCATCGGCAGACCCTGTTCGGTTTCCACCTTGCCACCCGTGCTGTCACTCGACTTCACGACACCAGACCAGCGGTTGCTGTCGCCGACAAAGCTTGCGACGAATGCGGTGCTGGGGTGGTGATAGAGTTCCTGCGGTGTGCCGATCTGCTCAAATTCGCCCTGATTCATGATGGCGACGTTGTCCGACATCACCAGAGCTTCCGACTGGTCGTGGGTGATGTAGACGAAGGTGGTGTTGAACTGGTGCTGCAGCAGTTTCAGTTCGATCTTCATCGCTTCGCGCAGCTTCAGATCGAGTGCACCAAGCGGCTCGTCAAGCAACAGAACGTCCGGATCGAGCACCATGCAGCGCGCAATGGCAATTCGTTGTTTCTGCCCCCCGGACAGCTGGTGTATTTCACGCTCAGCCACATCGGGCAGAGCAATGCGTTCCAGCACGTCGTGAACCTTGCGTTTGATTTCGGCATTGCCGACGCCGTTGCATCTGAGGCCATAGGCAATGTTCTCGTAGACGTTCATCATCGGGAACAGTGCCAGATGCTGGAACACCATCTTGACGTTGCGCTTGTTCGGCGGTGTGCCGAGAACAGATTTTCCCTTGATCCTGATGTCGCCTCCACTGGGGTCTTCAAAACCGGCAATCATCCGCATCAATGTCGTCTTGCCGCATCCAGACGGCCCGAGGATGGAAAAGAATGAGCCACTCGGGATGTCGAACGAAACGTCCTTGACCGCACGAATGGAGCCAAAGTTCTTGGATACGTCCAGGCATTCAAGATCGTAGGAAGGGTTGTCTGTCATCGGGGCACGCCAACTGGAAGTTCAGAAAGTTGGGGGATACCGGGTTGCCGCGGTATCCCCCAACTGCAGGTAATTTGAGCCTTTTTGCTCTTGTTCGACGGGCGGGTTCAACCTGCCCCGAACGGATCAGCCTCCGGTGGCCGCCTTGATTTTCTCAAGGGTCTTGCCTTCCATGTCTTCCACACCTGGAGGAATGTTCGCGAAAAACTTCAGGTTGTCGATGTCTTCGGCCGTGAATGCCGCATTCACGGCTGCCTTCTTGTCTTCGGGAAGAAGATCCTGACCACCCTTGACGGCCGCGATCGCGCCCGTGCTCGCGGACATCAGCGTGACATTTTCCGGGCGCAGGACGAAGTTGATCCACTTGTAGGCAGCATCGTCAGCCTTGGCCTTGCGTGGCAGCGCGAAAGTGTCGATCCAGGCAAGCGCGCCTTCCTTGGGTGGCACGAACACGATGTTTTTGTTCTGGTCGAACAGCTTGTAGGCCGTGGAGTCCCAGGTTTCGGAGCCGACGATTTCACCCGACAGCATCATGGCGGACAGATCGTCCCCGCCTTTCCAGTAGGCCTTGATGTTGCCCTTGCACTCGATCAGTTTCTCGGCAACCTTGTCCAGAATGCCCTGGTACTTATCAAGATCGGAATAGGCGGCAAAGGGATCCTCGCCCATCGAGAATGCCGTTCCCAGCAGGATCGTGCGCTTGAGGCGCATCGAGGTCTTGCCTTCGTAAGCGGGATTGCAGAGGTCTGCCCAGCTCTTCAGGTCCGGTGCCTTGGTCTTGTCAGCCATCAGGCCGGACGTGCCCCACTGGTGCGGGACCGCATAGACCTCACCCTCGATCGTGGTGTTTTCCTTCACACCGTCGAGAAGTTTGGCTTCCATGACGGAAGTATCGATCTTTGACAGATCCAGTGGCTTGTAGATGTCATATTCCAGCTGCGCGGCATAGATGCGGTCGTGGCTCGGCTGGGCAAGATCAAAGCCTGCACCGCCGGTTGCACGCAGTTTCGCGATCATTTCCTCGTTGTTCGAGAAAGTCACTTCAACATCAATGTCCGGATATTCAGCTTCGAATTTTTCGATCAGCTCATCCGGTGCATACGACCCCCAGGTCAACAGGCGCAGCGTTTCCGCCTGTGCGGATCCGGCCCCGGCGAGCATGGTCGCTGCCAATAGTCCGGCTAAAGTTGTTTTGAAATGCATGACTTCCTCCATGAATACACGCAGCAAAATTACCGATATCGAGGTTAGGAGTGAATTGGCCTGTGAAATATAGCCATTACGGATAATTTAGCAGTCCAATTGACTATGCCGATATGCGTCCACTTTGGCAGTCCGCGAGAATTTTCTCAAGTATGTTGATGCCCTTACGGATTTCATCGGGACCAGTACTGCCGAAGCCGAGTACAATACCGCGCTGCGAAATCGGGCCGAGGGCATATCGTGAAAGCGGTACCGTGGTGATGCCTTCTTCTGCCGCTCTTGCAACGATCAGATCTTCATCAAGCGGGGGCCGTACAAGCCCGACGGCATGAAAGCCGCTACTGGTCGGCTGCAGGTCGATCCGGCCCTTCAACCTTCCTGCTTCGTCCATCAGTGTGTCGTGGCGTTCCCTGTAAAGCTGACGCATCGTTCGGATATGCGTGGCGAACATGCCCTCGTCCATGAATTCGGCAACGATCGCCTGCGTGACGGTGGGTACCCCGGCAAGCCAGGTCTGGCAGACGCGCTCGAAACTTTCCACAAGGGGTTCGGGGACCAGTGCGAAACCAAGCCTGAGCGCTGGAAACAGAGATTTCGAGAAGGTGCCGACATAGATTACCCGTCCGTGCGTGTCGATGCTTTTGAGGGTCGGCGGCGGTTGATCGCCGTAGTAGAATTCGCCGTCATAGTCATCTTCCACGATCATCGCATCGGCGTCGTTCGCAGCTTTGAGAAGCGCAAGGCGACGGGACAGGCTCATTACATGTCCGAGTGGTTGCTGATGCGACGGAGTGACGAATGCCAGCCGGAAATGGGGTGACTTGGACAGTCCGTCGTCGATGCACAACCCATCCTCGTCGACCTTCACCGGCACCGGTGACGCGCCAATTGCAACGAAGGCATTGCGCGCACCGATCGCACCGGGATTTTCGAACCAGATCGGCTCGCCGGGATTGACCAGCATTCCGCCGATCAGCGAAAAGGCGCGCTGGGCTCCGTTGGTAATGAATATCTGCTCGGGGGAGCACTTGATGCCGCGTGAGGCGTTGAGTTGTCTTGCGATCGCATTTCTGAGGCCCGCGTAGCCGAATGGTTCGCCGTAGCCGGTGATATGGTCGCGGTCCTTGCGCCAGTGCCGGCCGGACAATTTCGCCCACTGCGCCATCGGAAAGGCGTCGAGGGCCGGCAATGCCGACACAAATGCCTGCGACTTGTGTGGCAGCCGCGCCCGCGGTGCAAGATCCGGTATGGCGTGCCTGGATGCATGCGACAGCCGGGGAACGACCGGAACGACATTGTCAGCGCTGCTGGAAGGCTTGGGAACCAGGCGGGCATTCAGTGCCTCGCTGACATATGTGCCGGATCCGACGCGGGCTTCCAGAAGACCCTCGGATATCAGCCTGTCGATGGCATCGATCACGGTTGTCCGCGAGACGCCGATTTCGCGCGCCAGCGTGCGGGTCGCCGGCAATCTGTCACCAGGTGTCAGGGCGCCGGTCAGCAGCAGGTCGCGCAAGGCCATGTAGAGCTGGATCGAGATTTTCTTTTCGGCGGTCTTGTCGATCTTGATGGATGACAGGACAGCGCCGGCGTGCCGTTTCATGATGCTCTCCCAATTGGTATGAGAGTTTCAGCAAAACGGACCTTAAATCAAGTCCAATTTTGAGTAGTTTGCAGTAAGGAAACCGAATTTGCCCTGTGGGTACATCCCCCTCAAGGACCTGATATGAATATGAAAATCCGATCCATCGAAACATTTACAGATGAATTTGTCTGCTTCGTCCGCGTGACGTCGGACAGTGGCGCAACCGGTTGGGGGCAGGTCGCACCCTATTATGCCGATATCACTGCCGAGGTGGTGCATCGACAGGTGGCTCCCTATGCACTGGGCGAGGATGCGCTCGATATCGAGAAGCTCATGGATGTCATTCCGGACCGGGAGCACAAGTTTCCGGGGTCTTACCTGCGCCGGGCGATGGGTGGGCTCGATACCGCCCTGTTCGACCTGAGGGGCAAGCTGGAAGGCAAGCCGGTTTGCGAACTTCTCGGAGGGACGCCAGGCCGGGTACGCGCGTATGGTTCGTCGATGAAGCGGGACATTACAGCTCGCGATGAGGCCGATCGGCTGAAGAAACAGCAGGACGACCATGGATTTACCGCTTTCAAATTCCGGATCGGTGCCGAATGCGGGCGCGATCAGGACGAGTGGCCGGGACGCACGGAAGAGATCGTGCCGACGATGCGAAAGTCATTCGCTGATGATACCGCCTTGTTGGTGGATGCGAATTCCTGTTACTCGCCGCAAAAGGCGATCGAAATCGGGCGGTTCCTCCGGGACAACGGAATATCGCACTATGAAGAACCGTGTCCCTACTGGCATTACGACCAGACCAAAGAGGTGACCGAGGCCCTGGATATCGACGTAACAGGAGGTGAACAGGATTGTTCGCTGGTCGACTGGAAACGCATGATCGATCAGCGGGTCGTCGATATCATTCAGCCGGATGTCTGCTATCTCGGCGGCATGGTGCGCACAATGAAGGTTGCGCAGATGGCTCAGGAAGCCGGGATACCCTGCACACCACACGCTGCGAACCTGTCGCTGGTGACGCTCTTTACCATGCATCTTCTGCGCGCGATCCCGAATGCCGGAAAGTACCTGGAGTTTTCCATCGAGCAGGAGGACTACTATCCGTGGCAATATGATCTTTACGTTTCATCGCCCTACACGATCACCGATGGACACGCCACGGTAACGGACGCTCCGGGCTGGGGCGTAGAGATCAATCCCGAATGGCTGGCGAAATCCGCTTACAAGATCAGTTCCCTGGAGCACTGACATGACCGATGCCAACGACCTGATTGCCGAATACCGCAACACCGGCACGCTCGGCTCGCTGCCGATGGGACATTTCATCGACGGCGCTTTCTCCGAACCGGTGCACAACCGGACCATGGAGAGTTTCGACCCCGGCACGGGTGTGCCTTTCGCACGCTTCACGGCCGGCACAAAGGAGGATGTCGATCAGGCTGTCGCGTCGTCGCGACTGGCGTTTGAAGCTGACTGGCGCGACATGGCACCGGTCGAACGGTCTCGCATCCTGCAGCGCGCCGCCGCACTGATCCTTGAAAACCTGGATCTTCTTGCGGTGGTGGAGACGCTGGACAGCGGCAAGGCCCTTCAGGAAGCAATGGGTGATGTTCGTGGTGCCGCGCGCACGTTCGAGTATTATGCCGGGGCTTGCGACAAGCTTCAGGGGGACAGTTTTCCGCTCGGTCCGGACTATATCGGGTATACGATCCATGAGCCGGTTGGCGTGACGGCCCATATCATTCCATGGAATTTTCCGATTTCAACAGCCGCGCGGGGGTTTGCGCCTGCGTTGGCTGCTGGGTGTACCGTTGTTGCCAAACCGGCAGAGCAGACGCCGTATACCGCCCTGATCCTGGCAGATCTGCTGCACAAGGCGGGCCTTCCGGCGGGTGTTTGCAACGTTGTCACGGGAACGGGGCCGGAAACCGGTGCTCCGCTGACAAACCATCCCGGCGTCGACCATATCACCTTCACCGGCTCCGTTCAGACGGGGCGGGCGGTGATGAAGGCGGCCGCGGAAGATATCACCCGTGTGGTGCTTGAACTCGGCGGCAAATCGCCTGTTGTGGTGCTTGGCGATTGCGACAGGGAGCAGGCACTTGCCGGTGTCCTTGGTGCGATTTACGAAAACGCCGGGCAGATCTGTTCAGCCGGCTCGAGGCTTGTGGTTGAAAAAAGCATTCACGACGAGTTTGTTGATGAGCTTGTCGCCCGAACCAGGGCGTTGAATTTGGGGCACGGACTGGCCAATCCGGATGTCGGGCCGGTGAATTCCTCGGAGCATCTGGCAAAGATTGCAGGCTTTCTCGATCGGGCCAGGAGCAGGGGGGCTGAAATCGTCACCGGTGGTTCGGTCACCGAAGACCCGGCAACCGGCCAGGGCTGGTTTTTCGAGCCGACAATCGTCAACTCGGTTGCTGCTGATGACGAATTGGCACAGGAGGAAATTTTCGGCCCTGTCCTGGCGGTGCAGGTCGCAGATGATGCTGACCATGCTCTGGCGCTTGCCAATGACTGCCAATACGGCCTGGTTGCCGGAATCTATACCTCGAATTTTGCGAAGGCACATCAGCTTGCCCGCAAGATCGACGCCGGGCAGATTTACATCAACGAATATTTCGCCGGTGGAATTGAAGTGCCGTTCGGTGGCAACAAGAAATCGGGCTTCGGCCGGGAAAAGGGTCTTGAGGGTCTGGCCAGTTACTGCAAGACCAAGAGTATTGCTGCCCGGATCGGCTGATACGACACGTTGACAGTTCAAGTTTGCACTGGCCGGCTTCAGGTTCCCCGAAGCCGGCTGTTTTTTTGTTCTGGCCGCTCCGACGCATCGGGTTTTTCCAGCAAGGATATCGCGATTTTGGTTCGGATTCACCGGAATTGGCGCTGAGGAATTTTGCTTTTTTTAACCTAAAAAATCAATTAAAACAATCTCTTGATAGGAGAATCTATTTTTCAAAAAACTTTGTCTGACATAATGTTTACAATGTCTGACAAAGTGATATCATTCGATCCAGCAACAGAAAGGTCGACATCGGTCCATGCCGGGAAAAGCACCGACAAAGAAACTCTCCACCCAAGAACACGCCGCAGAAGAGCCTCGTGATGTGCCGCACGCGCTCATCAAGCTGATCGAGGACGAAGGGCTGCAGGTTGGCGACCGGTTGCCACCGGAGCTGGAGCTCGTGCACCGGCTCGGTTTTGGTCGATCAACCATTCGCGAAACCCTGAAAACCTGGGAGAGCATGGGTGTCGTCAGCCGAAACAAGGGGGCGGGCACCAGGCTGATTGCAGAGATGTCCCGGAACACGTTGCGGGTGGCGCTGACCATCAAGCACGAAGCGGAAAGCCTGATCAGGATGCAGCAGGTCCGCAGGCCGCTGGAAATCGAAGCGGTGCGCCTGGCAACGCGGCTTGCCACCCCTGATCAACGCCGCGTCATCAATGCACGTGCTGCGGAACTTATTGCCGTTTTTGAGGCTGGTGAAGACTGGCGCCCGGCCGATCACCGATTTCACAAGGCGGTTCATGAAGCGACCGGCAATCTGCTGTTCGAACAGATCATCGACCAGATCCTGAAGTGCTTTCACGACATTTACGAAACGCCGTTCGGAAAACCCCATCTTGGTCAGGACACGATACCGCTGCACAAGCCGTTGGCCGCCGCAATCATCGCCGGCGATGAGGAAGAGGCCGCCGAACTGACCGCGCGTATCATCGACATGGTCTGTACCGAAACCCAGAAAATCGCCGAGGAATGCAATGACTGAGCGTCCTGATGGTGATTTTTCGATCGATACCTTGCTGGCCGCAGTCGCTGTCGGAGCGGGTGGCGCCGTTGTCCCACCCATTGTGCAGACGTCGCTCTTCTCGTTTGACAACTACAAGGCGTTCGAGGACCGGATGGCCGGCCGGTCCGACGATCCGCTCTACACCCGCGTCCAGAACCCGACCGTGGCGGCGTTCGAGAACATGGTTGCCGGCGCGGAGGAAGGCGAGGCAGCCGTCGGTTTCGCTTCCGGCATGGCAGCCATTTCCTCGACAGTTCTTGCGCTGGTCAAGCCGGGAGACCGCATTGCCTGCGTAGAACATGTCTACCCGGACGCGTATCGGTTCTTTGAGCGCTTGCTCCGGCCTTTCGGAGTGGACGTCACCTATCATCCGGTGGATGATTTCGAGAATGACCCGGACCTGCTTGCAGGCGTGAAAATCGCCTATCTGGAAAGCCCGAATACCGTGGTGTTCCAGGCGATGAACCTGCCGAAAGTCGCAGCTCATGCGAAACGGCACGGCGCGCTCACGGTGATCGACAATTCCTGGGCAACCCCGGTGTTTCAGCGTCCGCTGACCCTCGGGGTCGACATCGTGCTTCACTCAGCATCCAAATACCTGTCCGGACATTCAGACACGGTCGCCGGAGTTGTTGTTGCCAATGCCGAACTGATCGGCCGGATCCGCGACCTGTCGCTGTCGTTGCTTGGCGGCAAGCTTGCGCCTTTTGAAGCCTTTCTGCTCACACGCGGGCTGCGAACACTCGGCGCCCGCATGAGGCAGCATCAGTCCACAGCGAACCGGTTTGTCGACAATCTTTCCGCCCATGCGCTGGTCAGAAACGTTCTGTCTCCCGGACCTAATTCTGTGCCGGGACTGACCGGACGGTCAGGGCTTCTGTCCGTCGAACTCGACGAAAGAGTCAGCATTCCGGATTTTGCAGATGCGTTGAAGCTGTTCCGTCTCGGCGTGAGCTGGGGCGGATTTGAAAGCCTGGTTCTGCCGGCGCAAATCGCACTCAACCAGGCCGGGGAAGAAAATTCCCTGCAGCATTTCGGAGTGTCCGGCCGGATCGTGCGGCTGAGCCTTGGACTTGAAGACCCCAGAGACCTTTGGGCCGATTTCGACGCGGCCCTCAACTTAAGCGCCAACCGGAAATAAGGCGTGTTGCAAAACCATCAGGGAACCAGGAGGAGACTATGAGGAAATTAATTGGAACGATCAGCGCTCTCGCCGTTATGGCCACGACTGCTGTACATGCCGAAACCTTGAAGCTGGTCGAGGTGATCACCAGCCCGGAACGCACCGAGGTTCTTCAAGGTCTGGTGGATGAATTCGAGGCGGCGAACCCGGGAACGGAAGTGGAAATCGTTTCTTTGCCCTGGGGGCAGGCGTTCGAGAAATTCGCAACGATGGTTGCGGGTGGAGACATTCCCGATGTCGTCGAAATGCCGGATCGGTGGGCCGGTATCTACAAGGACAGGCTTGTCGACCTGAACGACAAGATTGCAGGCTGGGAACACGGCAAGACCCTGACCCAGAAAACAGTCGACATGGGTCGCCAGACAGACGGCAAGTCCATGCGGATGATCCCTTACGGGTTCTACCTGCGCGCCCTGTTCTACAACAAGAAACTGCTTGAAGAAGCCGGCGTCGCGGCGCCACCGAAAACCATGGAAGAATTCATGACGGCTTCCAAGGCGGTGTCCGAACTAGATGGCAAGTATGGCTATTGCCTTCGCGGTGGCCCAGGTGGGCTCAACGGTTGGATCATGATGGCCGCCACCATGAACGGCGACAACACCTTCTTCGACGAGAACGGCAAGAGCACGCTCAATCAGCCGGGTTCGGTTGAAGGCATCCAGTTCCTGATCGACCTCTATCAGAACGGGTATGCGCCGAAGGATGCCGTCAGTTGGGGCTTCAACGAGATCGTGGCCGGATTCTATTCGGGCACCTGTGCATTCCTTGATCAGGACCCCGACGCGCTGATCGCGGTTTCGGAGCGTATGGAGCCAGAAGATTTTGCCGTAGTTCCGATGCCTGTCGGCCCGGGCGGCAAAGCCTTCCCGACGATCGGGTTTGCCGGATGGGGAATGTTCGACACCACGAAGGATGAAGATCTGTCCTGGAAACTGATCGCGCATCTCTCCAACCCGGAAGCCAACAAGACCTGGGCAAAACGTGTCGGTGTCATTCCGATCCACGAAGGCGCCGAGCAGGATCCGCATTTCAAGACCGAGCAGTTCGCAGGTTGGTTCGAGACGCTCAACGGTGAGCAATACATCCCGACCGTCATGCCGACCTACCTGGAACAATTTGGCTACTTTGCTGACTCAATTGCGCTCGAAACCAGCCAGGAAGCGCTTCTTGGCCAGATCAGTGCACAGGAAGTAGCCGACCAGTGGGCCGCATTCCTGACCGAAGAATACGGCCGTTGGAAAGAAGCTCAATGACAGCTCGCGCTGACAACGCGCCCGGGGAGACCCGGGCGCGCGGTTCATTTTACATTCGCTACATGGTGGAGCCCTATCTCTACCTGTCGCCAGCGGTAATCGTGATTGCCCTGGTCATGCTCGTTCCTTTGGTGATCGGCATTTCCTATGCCTTTCAGGCGGTCAATCTGCTTCGGCCATTCGATACCGGCTGGGTCGGGTTCGAGAACTTCCAGGCGCTTTGGAGCGACCGGAAATTCTGGCTCGCGCTGAAAAACACGTTCTGGTGGACGGTCGGTTCCATCACCTTCCAGTTTTTCCTGGGTCTTGGTCTGGCACTTTTGCTGAACACCCGGTTTTACGGCAAGAGGCTCGTTCAGGCGCTCGTGTTCCTGCCGTGGGCTGTCCCTACTTTTCTGTCCGCGCTGACCTGGGCGTGGCTCTTCAACCCGACGATCGGTCCGCTGCCGCACTGGCTGGCAGCGCTCGGTATTCTTTCTGAGCCTTACAATATTCTCGGAGATCCGGATCTGGCCATGTGGGGGCCCATAACGGCCAATGTCTGGTTCGGTATTCCGTTTTTCGCAATCACGCTTCTTGCGGCACTGCAATCGATACCCGGTGAGCTTTACGAAGCTGCCGAGATCGATGGCGCGTCCGCCTGGCAGACATTCACCAAGATCACGCTGCCTTTTCTTGCTCCGATGATCGCCATCACCGTGATGCTGCGCACCATCTGGATCGCCAACTTCGCGGACCTGATCTTCGTCATGACGGGTGGCGGACCTGCAAATTCAACGCAGATCCTTTCCACCTACATCTTTACGACCGCGTTCAGGAAGCTCGACTTCGGTTATGCCTCCGCGATTGCCGTTGCGCTGCTCGGCCTGCTCCTGATCTATGCGGTCGTGCTGCTTGTTCTCCGCCGCAAGCTCGTCAAGATTTGAGGCCTGCAATGAATGCCTTGCGTCAAAGTTCACCATTGGCCGTGACCGGGAAATACCTGGCGCTGGCCTTTTACGTGGCCTTCGCACTTTTTCCGCTCTACTGGCTTGCCAAGATTGCGGTCACGCCCGACAAGCTGATTTTCAGCGAAGGAACCGCGCTCATTCCGAGCAAGTTCACCTTCGAGAATTTCCAGACGGTTCTGCTGCAAACTGATTTTGTCGCCTATTTCCGAAACAGCCTCATTGTTTCCATCGGAACCGCCGCCATTACAACGGTGATCGCGGCTGCCGCCGGCTATGCGTTTTCCAGGTTCGATTTCCGGGGCAAGAGACTGATCATCGCGCTAATGCTGATCACGCAGATGTTTCCCCTGCTGATGATCATCGCACCGATCTACAAGATTGTCGCGGCGCTCGGGCTCCTGAACTCGCTGACGAGCCTCATCATCGTCTACACGGCATTCAACATACCGTTCGCCACCTTCCTGATGCAGTCGTTTTTCGACGGTATCCCGAAGGACCTTGAAGACGCGGGAATGATTGACGGCTGCACGCGGTTCGAAGCCCTGCGCAAGATCGTGTTGCCCCTGACACTACCGGGTCTTGGTGCCACGCTCGGCTTTATCTTCACCGCAGCCTGGAGCGAACTTCTGTTCGCGCTGATGCTGATCAATTCCAACGACGCAATGACGTTTCCCGTGGGGCTTTTGACCTTTGTGTCCAAGTTCTCCGTGGACTGGGGACAGATGATGGCGGCGGGCGTGCTCGCACTGGTGCCGTCCTGTCTCTTCTTCATCTTCATTCAGCGGTACCTGGTCCAGGGTCTGACGACCGGAGCAGTAAAGGGCTGACGCCCCAGGGAGGACGATGTGGCAGGCATCGAGTTGAACAATATCGCCAAGTCCTATGGTTCCGTCGAGGTTCTGAGGGATATCAACCTGACGATCGAGGACGGTGAATTCATCGTTCTGGTTGGACCGTCCGGGTGCGGAAAATCGACCCTTCTGCGCATGATCGCGGGTCTTGAGCCGATCACCGGTGGTGAATTCCACGTCGACGGCAGGCGCATGAACGAGGTGCCTCCGCGTGACCGGGACATGGCCATGGTATTCCAGTCCTATGCGCTTTATCCGCATATGGATGTTTCGCGGAACATGGGTTTCTCGCTGGAAATCCGAAAGGCGCAGAAGGAAGAACGCAGCCGAAAGGTCGGCGACGCGGCCAGAACGCTCGGGTTGACGTCTCTTACGGAACGCCTTCCCCGGGCTCTCTCCGGCGGTCAACGTCAGAGGGTGGCGATGGGACGTGCCATCGTTCGTGATCCGAGTGCCTTTTTGTTCGATGAACCGCTTTCCAACCTTGATGCAGCCCTGCGGGTTGAGATGCGCCTGGAAATCGCGCGTCTTCACCAGCGGCTAAATGCGACCATGATCTACGTGACACACGATCAGGTGGAAGCCCTGACCCTGGCGGACCGGATCGTTGTGCTCAACGCCGGCGATATCCAGCAGGTCGGAACGCCGCTGGATCTGTATGAGCGGCCTTCCAACAAGTTCGTTGCGCAATTCATCGGCTCACCGACGATGAACATTCTCGGTGTCGACCGCGCGGAGACCGGGGTGAAGCTGAAGGACGGAACGATCCTGGACGTCGGATCCAGGGGAGAACAGAAGAGGGCGCACGAATTGGGTGTGCGCCCGGAACACCTTGATGTCGTGCCGGAGGAAGCGGCGCACATGAAAGGGGTTGCCGAACTCGTTGAGCATCTGGGATCCGATACCAATATTCATGCAAGCGTTCCCGGTGTCGGTCCCGTTCTGGTGCGCCAGCACGGGCATTTCCCGTTAAAAACCGGAGACGCCGTCAACATCGCGGTCGATCTTGAAAAAGCCCACCTCTTCGGGCCGGACGGGGTTCGTCTGGCCGCATAAGATCCATCTCGGCTGAAACTGGTTTCCGGTTTCGGTGACGTCAACCAAGTGCCGGAAACACGGCGGTCTTCTTCACCGTACCGTAGACGAAACTCGTATCTATGGAGGCAATGCCGCCGATCGGGTGTATCCGGTTGCGGATGAAATCCTCGTAAGCGTCAAGGCTCGCGACAACCACGCGCAACTGGTAGTCCATGGCTCCGGTCAGGACGTGGCATTCCAGCACTTCATCAATTGTCTGAACCCTGCTTTCGAAATGGCGGACATCCTCCTCGTTGTGTCGTTCGAGGCGAATGCGAACGAAAACGGTAATCGGCAAGCCGTATGTCTTTGGATCGACATCCACTGAAAATCCTCGAATGGCCCCCGAATTTTCAAGGTTCCGCAAGCGCCGGAGGCATGGAGACGGAGACAGGTTGACGGTTTCGGCAAGTTCCTGATTGGTCATCCGTCCGTCCTTTTGCAAGGCCCGGATAATCTGGCGGTCTTTTGAGTCCATTTGAATGCTCATTGGTAGATTCTGCTAATTTGAATACTAATACTGGTAGATTTTGAAATCTATCGCCCCTTGGCTTCAAGTATGTTGCTTAAAGACAAGAAGGAGACTGTCATGAGCCGAGCCAAGGGATTTGCAAGTCGCGCTATCCACCATGGGTATGAGCCGCGAGACAACGAAGGTGCATTGACGCCGCCGTTGCATCTGACGTCAACTTTTGTGTTCGAGACCGCCGAGGCTGGGGGAGAGCTCTTTGCCGGCGAGCGTTCGGGGCATGTCTACAGCCGGATTTCCAACCCCACGCTGGACCTTCTCGAGCAGCGAATTGCCGAGCTGGAAGGTGCAGAGGCAGGACTGGCTCTTTCATCAGGAATGGGTGCCATCACGTCGACGCTCTGGACGTTGGTGGGTCCGGGCGATGAGATCATCGTCGACAAAACGCTCTACGGCTGCACCTTTGCCTTCATGCGCCATGGATTGTCCAGGTTTGGTGTCAAGATTTCGCATGTGGACATGACCGATCCGGAAAACCTGCGCGCGGCCATATCCGAGACGACGCGCGTCGTATATTTCGAAACGCCTGCCAACCCGAACATGCGGCTGGTGGACATTGCCCGAATTGCAGATATTGCCCACGAGGCAGGCGCGACCGTTGTCGTCGACAATACTTATGCAACGCCCTATCTGACCCGCCCGATCGAGATGGGTGCCGATATCGTTCTGCATTCGGCAACCAAGTATCTGGGCGGTCATGGCGATGTTGTCGCCGGACTGGTGGTCGGCAATTGCGAACAGATCGGCGAAATTCGTCTCGTCGGCATGAAGGACATGACCGGCGCAGTTATGGCACCGTTCAACGCGCTACTGATTCTGCGCGGTCTGAAGACCCTGGCCCTGCGAATGGATCGTCACTGCGCGACGGCCCAAAGAGTTGCCGAATGGCTGGAAACACACCCTGCCGTTTGCAAGGTTCATTTTCCGGGACTTGAAAGTTTCGAGCAGCATGAACTGGCAGAACGGCAGATGGACCAACCGGGTGGCATGATCGCATTCGAACTCGAAGGCGGACTTCAGGCCGGCAGGGAGATGATGAACGCACTCTTGATGATCCAGCGGGCGGTTTCGCTCGGCGACGCGGAGACGCTGATCCAGCATCCGGCCTCGATGACGCATTCCACCTATACGCCCGAGGAACGGGCAGAGCATGGTATCAGCGACGGTCTTGTCCGGCTTTCCGTGGGTCTGGAAGATCTGAATGACATTCTCGACGACCTGAACCAGGCAATGCCGTCAAAACCGGTCGCAGCGGCGGCGTGACACGTGGTGTCAGGTTCTACGGTGTTCTGGCAACCCCTGACTTGACGCGGCGCAAAGGGATCGAGCTTTCGATATTGGCAACACCTGGAACCTTGGTGAGTTTCCCGGTCAGGAACGTTTCGAAAGCTGCAAGACCTGTCGTTGCCACGCGCAGCAGATAGTCACGGTTGCCGGTCATCAGCCAGCAATCGACCACTTCAGGAAATGCCTGGATTGCATTTTCAAACTGGTCCAGCGTCACGTCGACCTGCTTGTCGAGCTGAACCGAAACGAAGACAGAAACCTCGTAGCCAAGGGCGACCTCATCGATCAGGGCGCAGTAGCCGGTTATGATCCCGACGTCTTCCAGATGACGCAAGCGGCGTGCGACGGGGGTGGCGCTGAGCCCAATGCGTTCAGACAATTCCTGCAGGGAAATCCTGCCGTCGGTTCTCAACTCCCGCAGGATCTGAATATCGAATGCATCAATTTTGGTGGAATTCACTACAATCGTTCTCCAAGTGGGGCGTATTCCCCAAAACTTAGCCAAAATGGGTAGGAAATAGCAAGAATTCCATTCAACTCCGCCGCTAAATTGGGCGAAAGCATCGGATTAACAGGATCTTCGCAATGAGCACCGAGCATCTCAAAACGATCGAACAACGGCTGCTTTGGCTGTCACATTGGATGATCCATCACGCCAATCACATCCGGCCGAAGGTCGACGGGATCAAGACAGGCGGCCACCAGGCAAGTTCCGCGTCGATGGTGTCGATCATGACCGCGCTCTACTTCTCCGCACTCAGACCGGAGGACAGGGTTGCTGTGAAGCCGCACGCCTCACCGGTCTTTCACGCGATGCAATACCTGATGGGCAACCAGACGCGTGAGAAGATGGAAAACTTCCGTGGTTTCGGCGGCGTTCAATCCTATCCATCACGTACAAAGGATATCGACGACGTCGACTTTTCTACCGGTTCGGTCGGCCTTGGTGTCGCGATTACTTCCTTTGCATCCCTGGTACAGGATTACATTGATGCAAAATCCTGGTCGAAAGACCGCGCGCTTGGCCGGATGATCGCGCTGGTCGGCGATGCGGAGCTTGATGAAGGCAACCTCTACGAGGCTTTGCAGGAGGGCTGGAAGAACGATCTGCGAAACTGCTGGTGGATCATCGACTACAACAGGCAATCCCTGGACGGCATTGTCCGCGAAGGGTTGTTCGACAGGGTAGAGAAGATATTCGACGCATTTGGCTGGGACGTTGTCAGGGTCAAGTACGGGGCCTTGCAGCGATCCGCTTTCGGTGAACCGGGTGGTGAGCGTTTGCGGCAATGGATCGATGCGTGTTCCAACCAGGAATATTCGGCTCTGACCTTCATGGGGGGAGCGGTCTGGCGCCAGCGCCTGATGGATGATCTGGGAGATCAGGGAGATGTCACTGCCTTGATCGACCGGCGCAGCGATGAAGAACTCGCGGAACTGATGGAAAACCTCGGCGGCAATTGCACCGAAACCATGGCAGGGGCCTTTGCGGCAATCGATCACGACCGTCCGACCTGTTTCCTCGCATATACCATCAAGGGCTGGGGGACACCGATTGCCGGTCACAAGGACAATCACGGCGGCCTGATGAACAAGGCGCAGATGAGTGCCTGGCAGACGCATATGGGCGTGCACGAAGGCGACGAATGGGAACCGTTCGCAACGGTTGAGGACGTTGCCGGACTGAAGGCGTTTCTTGACGAGGCCGCGTTTTTCTCGAAAGGAAAACGCCGCTACTCGGACGCGTGTATCGATGTGCCCGGGATCGACCTCAAGTCAGGTGGAGAAACATCGACCCAGATGGCCTTCGGCAAGATACTCGATGATCTTTCGAAGGGAGACAGCAGGCTGGCACAACGGATCGTAACGACTTCGCCGGATGTCACCGGAACTACAAATCTGGGTCCCTGGGTCAATCGCCGCAAACTGTTTGCCCGCCACGCCAAGGCCGATGCCTTCATCGAACATCGTATTCCCTCGACCGCAAAGTGGGAGTTCACGCCAGAGGGCCAGCATATCGAGCTTGGCATTGCGGAAATGAACCTGTTCCTGCTGCTCGGAGCCGCCGGACTTTCACATACTCTATTCGGTGAACGTCTGATCCCGATTGGAACGGTCTACGATCCGTTCGTCTGCCGCGGGCTCGATGCCTTGAACTATGCCTGTTATCAGGACGCGCGGTTCATGATCGTCGGAACACCATCCGGCATAACATTGGCGCCTGAAGGCGGGGCGCATCAGTCTATCGGAACACCGCTGATCGGCATGAGCCAGGACGGTCTTGCCGCGTTCGAGCCGGCTTTTGCCGACGAACTCGCGGTTATCATGGAATGGGCCTTCGATTATCTTCAAAGGGATGGTGGAGGTGATCCGGATGAACGCACCTGGTTGCGCGATGAAACAGGAGGGTCGGTTTATCTGCGGCTTTCCACCAACCCGATCGAACAGCCGGTTACGCGGGCCGACGATGCCTTCCGGCAAGGAGCAATTGACGGCGCATACTGGCTGCGCAAACCCGGACCGAATTGTGATGTCGTGATCGCCTATCAGGGCGTCGTTGCACCAGAAGCGATCAAGGCTGCGGGTCTGCTCGCCGGCAACCGGCGGGACGTCGGTGTTCTCGCCGTAACTTCGGCTGATCGGCTCAATGCAGGCTGGACCGCGGCGCAGCGGGCGCGTTCGCGTGGCAATGATCTGGCAATGTCACATATCGAACGTCTGATGAGAGACCTGCCTGCCCATTGCAAACTGATCACCGTGATTGACGGACATCCGGCGACCCTTGCCTGGCTCGGCAGCGTTGCCGGCCATCAGACGATCCCGCTTGGCGTCGAGCATTTCGGCCAGACGGGGACGATCGGTGATCTCTATCGTCACTTCGGCCTTGATGCAGACTCGATCATCGAAAAGGTCAACGGTCTGACGCCCGGCCGGCGGATTCAACTGGTGCAAGGGTGATCCTGCCCGCGTTGTCGATCCAGAACAGGGCGGTCGGGGGGTGACCGTTCAATCGATCTGGGATTGTCACCTGCAATTCCCTAAGCCAGCGCCTGAAGACAGGCGGACAGGCAGTCTTCGCTGCCATGGTCGAGCATCGGCATGTGTGTGTGACCTGACCTCAGGTCGTGACCGGATCGGATCAGTGTGGCCCTGCCGCCGTGCTTCCTGTTCGTCACGACCCAATCGCTCCAGTGCTGTTGTCTTTCCTGCCAGCGGTGGTCGATGTCCAGAAAGTCGCCGGCAAAAAGAACCGTTGGAACGGGTGCCACCAGTTCGGGGTCGCTCAGGCGTGTGGATGGTTCAATACCGATGAAACCGGCGAACAGGTCCGGAACCTCCGCCATCGCATCCAGGGCGATCTCACCTCCTTGACTGTGACAGATGATGATGGCCGGGCCGAGCCGTTTCAAAACAGCGACCAGCGCGGCAACATGCAAGGGGGTTGTGGTGAGCCAGCGCGGCACCAGCATGCGCGAGAAGGCGTCGAACGACTTCACCGGAAATTGCCCATTTTCGAACGGAGTGCGAGTTGAAAACCCGCCTGACGGTCCGATCCTGAACAGCGTCCAGGCTTCTTGCTGCGAACGACAGATCGGGTCTCCTTCCCAGATCCCGGTCGCAAAGCCGGAGCGGCCACGTTCGACGTTGTCAACGACATGGGTTTCGTAACCGAGCCCAACCAGATGATTGACCCAACCCGGGCGACCGTCCGGCGTGGTTTCCCAGGTGCTACCGTGCATACCCCCACCATGGACCAGGACGACCGGCGGTGAACTGTTGCGATTTGCCGGCACGAAATACTGAACGTATGCGTGCTCGATCGCGAAGTGGCCTTTGGGATCGTAGGTGTAGCTGGCCGAGCGGGTGAACCGGATATTCCGGGGCTCGCCCACCGTCACCTCGTGCACACGACCGGCGACCGTGTAACTGCCGAAGTCCGACAGGCTGTAGGTCAACGCTGATGCTCCTCTAATATCCGGCACACTCATGGGTGCATTGCTGGCTGCACCCCGCTCAGCAGGGGCGGGGTGCGTGTTTTGGAATTGCAGTCAGTTCAGATCCGACAGGTTCTGATATTCGTTATAGTTCGCGGCAAACGCGCGATAACTGTCGATGACCTTCCTGAACATCTCGTTTTCAGCAGATTTTTCAGCATAGACTTCATCAGCGGCTGCGCGCAGGGCATCCATGACGCTGTCCGGGAACCGTTTTATCTCAACACCGTTTGCCCGGAATTCCTCCAGGATCGGGCTCTGAGCACCCGCGGCTACTCCCATTGCGTAGAGATTTGCATCAGCACATGATACCTCAATCGCGGTCCGTTGGGCGTCCGTCAGTCCGTCCCACTTGTCCTTGTTCATGTAAAACTCGATGAAGCCCGCCGGCTGGTGCCAGCCAGGGAAATAGTAGTGCTTTGCGACCTTGTCGAAGCCAAGCAGCTTGTCGACCAGCGGGAAGCTGAGTTCAGTGGCATCCAGGCGCCCGGTTTCGAGCGACGTGGAAATTTCACCCGCAGGCAGCGACATGGCGTTGGCACCAAGCTTGGCAAGAATTGCGCCGCCCAATCCACCTATCCGGATATTCAGCCCTTGCAGGTCCTCCGGGCTTTCAATCGGTTTCGTGTACCAGCCACCGGCTTCCGAGAGGATCACGCCACAAGCCATCGGGACGAGGTTGTAAGGCTCATACAGTTCCTGCCACAGTTCCAGTCCACCGCCGTGATGCAGCCAGCTGACATAAGATAACGGATCACCGCCAAAAGGTACGGAGCCGAACAGTGCCGCAGCGGGCTCTTTTCCGGAAGCGTAGGCCGCATAGGACCAGGCGGCATCGATCGCTCCGGCACTGACGTTGTCGAAAATTTCAAAGGGTGGTGACAGCTCTCCGGCGAGCAGGTAATCAAACTCGACTTCGCCGCCGGTCAGGGTGCTGATATTGCCGACGAAACGCTCGGCTGCCGGATTGAGAACAGGCAATGCACCGAACGCGCTTTGCAGCGTGAATTTTTCGGCCTGTGCCCCGGATGCGGTTAGCGCAACAAGCGCTGCGGCCATAAGTGTTCGTTTCATGGTTATTCCTCCCTTGGTCATATCAACCCGGTGATCAGTCCGGGAAACAGGATCAGCAGCGCCAGCACCAGGAGCTGCAATGCGATGAAAGGAGCGACGCCGCCATAGATTTCAGGTGTCGACAATTGATCACCGACCGCGCCTCGCAAATAAAACAGCGAAAAGCCGAATGGCGGCGTCAGGAAGGATGTCTGCAGATTGACGGCAACCAGAATCCCGAACCAGATCAGGAGCGCATCGCCCGCAAGGCCGTTTCCAAAGTCGAGTCCGGAAACAATCGGTGCGAAGATCGGCATCAAGATCAGGGTGATTTCGAGCCAGTCGAGCACGAAGCCGAGCAGGAAAATCGAAATCATCACGACAGCCAGGATCGTGTAGGGCCCATCGCCGAATGCTAGGATGCCGGTTTCCACAAGATCGTCTCCGCCAACTCCCTTGAAAACGGCCGAAAAGCATGTTGCTCCGATCATCAGAAAGAGAACTGTAGAGGTGGTGATCACCGTCTTGCGGGCGGCGTCGGATACCATTGCGAAGCTGAACCGGCCATAGAGCAACGTCATCAGAATGGCGCCAAAGGCACCCAGGCCGCTTGCTTCCGTCGGTGTCGCCACGCCGGCGATAATGGAGCCAAGAACGGCAGCCACAAGCCCGAGCAGCGGGCCAAGGTCCAGAAGGACCTGAAGGGGAGACGCCCGGTCGTCCCTGCTTATCCGCGGAAGGCCCCGTGACCGCCAGATCACGAAGAAAGCGTAAACCAGCACCAGCAAAAGGCCGGGGCCGATCGCGCCGGCGAACATCGACGGCACCGGCGTTTGCAACTGATCGCCGAGAATGATCAGCATGACCGACGGCGGGATCAGGATGGCAAGTGTGCCTGAAGCCGTCACAAGACCTGCTGTTGTCCGCTTATCGTAACCGGCCTCCAGAAGGCGGGGCAACGCGAGCAGGGCGAGCAAAACGACGGAAGCTCCGACAATTCCGGACGATGCAGCGAGCAATACCCCGACGACCAGGACTGAAATTCCCATGCCGGCAGCACTGCCGCCGAGTGCCTTCTGCGCGGCGCGGAGCGAACGTTCGGCAACGCCGGAGACTTCCAGGACCAGTCCCATGAAAATGAACATCGGGATCGCAACCAGTAACCAGTTGGACAAGACATTGGCATAGATGCGACTGATCAGGAGGTTGAAGAATGCGATCGGCAGATCCGAGATCAGAATGAACAGGGCAGCCGAACCGGCCAGAACCATGCCGACCCGATAGCCCAGCAGGATCGCGCCGAGTGTGAGACCGGCCATGGCAAGGGGCAGGAACGTCTCACTCATCTGACGGTCCGGATGAGACGGAGGGATTCAACCAGAACGGCGAGCGCCAACAGAAAAAGACCGACTGGCAGAATGGATTTTATCAGCCACAAGTCGTTTAGCCCGCCATTGCGCGAGGCTTCGTCCGATGTCCAGGCGCGCAGCATGAATCTTGTCGAGGCCGGCAGCATGAAGAAGAAAAAAGGAACCGCGAATAGCAGATTGCCTGCCAGATCAATGCGAGCCTTCCATTGAGGCGTCATCGGATTGTAAAGAAAATCCACCCGGACATGCGTTCCTTGAAGCCAGACCAGACCGGCTGGTACCAGTCCGATAATCACCAGAATATGCCATTGAAAATCCAGCAGCGAGTTCAGCGTGATCGCCTTGCCCAAAAGTGGGATATCGGCCTGGAAAGAAGCCAGCGGATTAATGTCAAGTGCGCTGCATACCACCTGGAGGACAATCGCCCCCATCAGCACGACGACCCCGGCGGCAAGAATCTTGAGGCTGACTTCCCGAAACGCTTTCACAGGCCTCTCCTTTTAGCTCCATATGGAACTATATATTTCCATCTGGAGCAATCTTTATTTTTCCATTATCGTGATGCTTATGAAACTGCTTGGTATTCTTGATGCGACGCCGTTCCCGATCGGCTATCGAATTTCATTTCTCACGAACTTCTGGCGCGAGCCTCTCCTGAGATGGATGGAGCGCGACACGGGGCTGATCCGTCCGGAATTGACAGTGCTCATGTGTCTCAGCTTTCAAAAGGACCTCAACGCGCGTGATATCTGTGAAATCACCGAACAGCCTTCAAACACGGTCAGCCGTGCAGTTACTTCGTTGAGTGATAAAGGCCTGATTTCACGTGTACCGGACACGGTGGATACGCGACGCCGCGTTTTGAACATAACCGAAGAAGGGCAAGCGGTTCACGACCGCCTGATGGCCCGGTTCGCCGAAGCGGAAAAGGTGATGCTGGAAACGCTTTCAAAGCAGGAAGTCGAAACACTTGAACACCTGCTCGACAAGCTGGCCCGCGATGTGCCGCGCTGGCGCCAACCCTAACCCTAACTTGCCATCTGGTCAGAAACAGAAATCCTGGTTTCAGGGCCGTGATACGACTGGCATCTTCCTCAGGAAACGGCTTGCAGTTCGCCTTGTCCAAGCTTTGTCAGAAGGAAGTTCGCCGCGAGAGATACATGTGCTTCGCATGGGCTGGATTGATGAACGGATATCACAACTTCTGAAAGCGGCGGCAGGCCTGTTGTTCCGTCTATGACCCTCAGGCCGGAAGGCATGACGGATGCCTCCATCGCGGATACTGCCGATCCGTCCGCCAGGGCCTTCTCCATCAGACCAATGCTTCGGGTTGAATATGTGATGCGCCAGGAGCGGTCGATGCTTTTCAATGCATCCAGGGCGATCTCTCGACAGACGCAACCGGCAGGGAATAGTACCAGTGAAAGCGGTTCATCGGGGTCGTCCATGAAATCGGGTGAGGCAACCCAATGAAGCGGTTCATGCCTGGCAATCTGTCCGGCCACTGCATCAGGACGATGTGTGGCGATGACCACGTCGAGTTGCCCCTGTTTCAGCATGGGCAGCAGGTCGCTGGCATTGTCGCACGTTACCTCGAACTGCAATCGCGGGTGCTCCTTTGCCAGGGCGGACAGGAGAGGGGGGATCAGAAATGTCGCGTAGTCATCCGGTGCCCCTATTCTGACCAGTCCGGCTGCCTCCGGGCGCTGAAGATGCGACAGAGCCGCGTCGTTTGCTGCCAGAATACGGTTTGCGTAAACCAGTAATGCTTCACCGGTTTGCGTTATGGAGACGGATTGACGGCTTCGCTCGAAAAGTCGCTTTTCAACAATGTCCTCAAGCCGTTTGATCTGAAGACTGACTGCCGATTGCGTGCGTCCGACAGCCTCGGCAGCACGTGTAAAGTTTCGATGCGCAGCAACAGCAACGAATGATCGCAGAAGGTCCATTTCGAGGTCACGTTTCATCCTGTATCATTTTCAGATCTCATCACGATAAGCAATATTATTCGTTTTTCTAATTATGTGCCTGGATCTACGGTTGCCGCAGGAGGTCCAGAAAATGCTAGATTTGTTCGCCAAATCCATGTTCGTGGCAACGCGGGTTGCTCCCTTGACCGGCCTGGCAGGCAGCGGAGACCTGCGCTCGCCGCTAAGCCTCAAAGTCGATGTGACAAAGAAGAAATCAGTATCAGGGAACAAAGCGCACCGGCAAAGGCTATCTGCGAACGCGGACAAGCGCAGCCGGTCAGGTCCGGCAGATTAGCGTCCATGCAATGTCCGCAGACATTGACGAAACTACCGGCAACGTCGGGGTGGACTGTTCAGAGCGGGTTTCTTGTTTCTGTCAGGCTGATGCCGAGCCCCGCCAGGATGCGACGGCGGGACATGAAGATGTGGTTTCGGGCGGCCAGTCCCAATCCGATGGGGTCTTCCAAGCGGATCAGACGGGCTAACTCGTCAAGTTCATCCGAGACTGCGACTATCACTTCACCCCAATTCAGAGATGGAAGCGAAATCAGCCACATGCGGGAAGTCTGGAAAAAGAGTTTCAGCATCATGTCACGCAAGCAACTGTTGGTGATCAACGATATCAGTCCGGTGTAGTAGCGGATATTGGCCCGGCCGAATCCGACCACATCACCCGGTTCGAGTGCCTGGAACACTTCCTTGTAGTCGACGAATTGCCTCGCCGTTCCCTCTGGAAAAGGCGAAGCGAAGAAATCCCCGGCGGATTGCGCCAGAATCATGCGAACAGTGTAAATCTCAACCAGCTCTTCAGGTTCGACCAGTGAAACCACGTTGCCGACACCGTGCTTCACCGCGAGCAATCCATCATGCTCAAGCGTGGTCAGGACGTTGCGGATCGGGGTGCGGCTGACTTCAAATTCTTCCGCCAGATCGGTTTCGCGCAATTTGCTTCCCGGCGGATATTCTACCGCGCAGATGCGATCCCGCAGGATTTGGTAAATCAGCTCCTTTCGGGCGTGAGAGGCGCTGCCGTCAGTGTCGGTGCTGGACTGTGTCATATAGCAACCTTGAACGGTATTTCTCAGTCAATGTGTATGTCGTCAGCGCAAAAACTCAGTGAAAATGAACTAATTCATGTTTGTCGTCTTAGAATGCGCCAAGTTGTATACTTCACCGAGATTTAAGAGACATCGCATTTTGTGAAGAAACAATGCCGGTCGCAAGCTTAGCCGCGCACGCCATACCGTTATGGCGATCGCAAATCTGCAAAGTGGGCGCAAGCTGTCCAATTCAATAACGAAAGCGTTTGCGGGGATTTCACAAACCAGCAACCGGGCGAGTTCATGCTGAGCGTGAATACACGTCTCCGGTCGGGCGCTTCTGATTTCTCGCCACCGTCAGATGATCGTTGTGTTGCGCCATTCAGATTGAGCGATGTTCATTCCCATGTCGAGCAACACCATGAATCCTGGGTGGCAGACTGGTAGTCTCGACGGCGTTCAAATTATCGGCGCCTTCGCTAGTTCAACCCATAAGCACGCAGGGCATTAAGCCCCAGAACGGCTTCTTTTTCATCGGGCGTGAGGCCGTTCAGAAGTGTCTCCGTGGCTTCGACCCATCTTTCGTAACTGCTTGCCAGAAGGCAGACCGGCCAGTCGCTGCCCCAGAGAATCCGTTGCGGGCCGAAAGTTGACAGAAGGTGATCGACATAGGGACGCAGATCGTCGACCGACCAGTCCGGTTTTGCTTCGGTGACCAGGCCGGAGAGTTTGCAAAAGGCGTTTGTGTCTGCTGCCAGTTGTTTCATGCTGGCCGCCCAGTCGTCGATCAGGCTGTCACGGATCAGAGGTTTTGAACCGTGGTCAATGACGACCCTCATGTCCGGATAACGGATGAGGAGTGCAGACAGGTTTTCAAGGTGCCGCGGAAAGGTCAGCGCATCGAAAGTCAGGTCGTTTGCGATCAGCGCTTCGAAAGCCGGCGTCAGATTGTCCCGCAACATCCAGTCGTCATCTTCTATGTCCTGGATCATCGGCCTCAACCCCACGAGAGCCGGGTGGGCGGCCAGGTCCGAAATGATCTGAGGAGCATCGGTGCTTTCGAAATCGACCCAGCCGACAACACCTTTCACGGCCGGGGAATTGTCGGCCAGCGACAACATGAAACGGGTTTCTGCAAGCGTGGGGGCAGCTTGCACCAGTATGGTCCCCGAAATGCCGTGGGCCTCAAGGTTGGGAGCAAGATCCGAAGGCAGAAAATTCCGGTAGATGGGTCCAAGTTCCGGCGTGAGCCAGTGATAGTCACCACGTGCGATATCCCAGAAGTGTTGATGCGCATCGATCCGTGTCATCCGATCACGCCCTTCTTGAGAATGATATTGCCGTAAAAGCGCCGCTCACCCGTTTGCACGATGGCAAATGTCCCGGCAGCCCGTTCGTAGAAGGCAAACCGTTCCAGCGTCTGGATCTCGGTCGGTTTGTCGGCGGTTTCGTTGATTATCCGCTGAAAGTCCGCAACTGCCTCAGGGACGGCGTCCGGGTCTCCGACAACCTGCATGGTCAGGGCGGGATCAGGGACGAAACTGTCCAGTGGCATGACGGAAAGGATCGCCTCAAGGACTTCGCTCGCCGTCGAACCATCCGCCCGGATGCAGTCAGGCCCGATGCCTTCGCCGGGAAAGTTCGCATCCGAAATGACGATTTCATCGCCATGACCCATGGCGCGCAGGACATATAGAAGTTGCGGCGAAAGGATCGGGTTGATGTTACGCAGCATGACTGGTCTCCGAAGGGAATGGCGCATCGGGACGGATTAGTCCCTGGTCGCGAAGGTCCGACCATAGTGCGGCAGGGATCGGTGTTTCCAGAACCTCAACATTCGCACTCACCTCCCGCGCATTGACCGCGCCGGGGATCACGGTCTTGACGCATGGATGCCCGAACACGAACTGCAGCGCAGCTGCGATCAAGGGTGTGTCATGAGCCTTGCAGACGGCTTCAATGTTCCTGACACGCTCCAATACATCGTCGGACGCATCGTCATAATTGTATTTTGCGCCCGGGACAGGCCCGGTTGCCAGGATACCGGAATTGTAGGGGCCACCCAGAATGATGCCAACGTCGCGTTTTTCGCAAAGCGGGAGGAAGCTCTCCAGTGCCTCCTGCTCCAGCAGCGTATAACGGCCTGCCAGCAGAAATCCGTCAAAGTCGCCCAGACCGAGAAGTTTTTCACAGACCTGCCATTCATTCACACCTGCGCCGATGGCGGCCACATCACCGGCATCTCTCAGTTCGCGCAGGGCACGATAACCGCCTCCGTCAAAAAGTTCCCTGACCTTGGCGTCGCTTGCTTCCTGTGAACCCTGGGAAAAGGCGCAGACGTCGTGGACGAGCAGAATGTCGACATTGGCGACGCCCAAACGCTTGCGGCTGGCTTCGTAACTGCGCATCACGCCATCATAGGTATAGTCGAAGACAATGCGTTTCTGGGGAACATCGACAAAGGCTTCCGGAGTTACCTCGTGCGGTTCGCAGTCTAGGAGAAGGCGGCCGATTTTGGTGGACAGTTGAACGTTGTCGCGACCGACCCGTTCCAGTGCGACACCGAACCGCTCCTCAGAACGGCCGAGACCGTATTGAGGAGCCGTGTCGAAATAGCGGATGCCGGCATCATAGGCGGCCTGCAGGGCAGCTTGTGCATCTTCCTCGGAGACCTTGCGGTAGAGATTTCCAAGCGGCGCACCACCGAAGCCCATGCGCGTCAGGGGAACGGGCCGTTTGGTCCGGGCGTTCAAAAGTGTGGTTTCGGTGACCTTCATGCCTGGTTCCTGTCTCAACGGGATTGGAATAGTTCTGGGCGTGTTTCAGCAAGGGCTTCGATACGTGGCATCAGCTGGCCCAGGTGGTGCCGCATAGCGCGTTGTGCCGCGTCCGCGTCCCGCGCCCGGATGGCGTCAACCACTGCCTGATGTTCATCCAGCGTCTCCGTTGCTCGCCCCGGTGTCGGCAGCAGCAGCATCCGTGCCCGGGTAACCTGCAATGAAACCATTCTGGCGACGGTCTTCAGGCGGGGATAGCCGGTGAACAGCATCAAAAGCGCATGGAATTCTTCGTCGGCCTGGTAAAATCCGGAATAGTCAAGATCTTCGACAAGCAGGGTCTGTAACCGCAGGTTCCTGTTGATCTGGGCGAACTGGTCCTCGCTCCGGTCTTCCGCAACCTTGGCCACGCTGGCAAGTTCGAGAGCCTGACGCAGAAATGTGCCTTCACGAATGTCTTCCATCGAAAAGTAGGCGACCCGCGTTCCAGACTGTGGAATCACATCGACGAGGCCTTCGTTTGCAAGACGTGCGATCGCCTCGGAGACCGGTGATCTTGAAACTCCCAGCTTTTCGCACACTGGTCCCTTGCGTATCACCTGTCCTGGCAGAAACTGTAGTGACAGGATAGCCTCCTGGAGTGCCAGGTAGACCTTGTGCGCCAGCGATCCATCAAAAGCGCTGATATCCTGAAGTCTGGTTGCGTCGATATCGGTCGTATTCATTGCCGCCTCTGGTTGACTAACATGTTAGTTTTCATAGTCAGCAAGTCAAGCGAGTTCGAAGAGCGCCGTGGTGTCGCAGGCATGACGGGAGAACCGGGTGTTTCTGGCGGAACGGAAGCAGCAATACCTCAAGGCTGAAATTCGAATCGCTCCAGGCTGTCTTCCTTGATCTCGATCGAGAAACCAGGCTGGACGGGTGGAAGATAGGCGCCGTTTTCGACGGTGCAGGGAGCAACGAAATGCTCATGCAAATGGTCGACGTACTCGATACGCCGGTCATCTTTTTTGCAGCTGATCGCAAGATAGTCGATCATCGACAAGTGCTGAACATACTCGCACAGGCCGACGCCGCCCGCGTGAGGCCAGACCGGAATGTCGAATTTATGTGCCAGGAGCATGACTGCCAGCACCTCGTTCAATCCCCCCATCCGACAGCTGTCGATCTGCACCACATCGATGGCCCCCGCGGTGATAAACTGCTTGAACATAATGCGGTTTTGACACATCTCACCGGTGGCGACCTTCACCGGGGCGATGGCGTCGTGAATTGCCTTGTGACCCAGTATGTCGTCGGGACTGGTTGGCTCCTCGATGAAATACGGGCGGGCAAACGACAGTTTTCTGACCCAGTCAATCGCCTGATCGACTTCCCAGACCTGGTTGGCATCGATCATGATGTTCATTTCGTCACCCAACTCTTCGCGTGCGATGGTCAAGCGACGGATATCGTCGTTCAGATCCCGGCCGACTTTGAATTTTGTATGGGTGAAACCCGCCTCGCGTGCCGCACGGCACAAGTGGCGCAGCTTGTCATCGGAATACCCCAGCCAGCCGGCGGATGTGGTGTAGCAAGGATAACCTTCTGCGTGCAGTTTTTCGACGCGTTCCGCTTTGCCGGATTCGGACTTTCGCAGGATAGCAAGGGCTTCGTCCGGTGAAAGTGCGTCGGTCAGGTAACGAAAGTCGACGAGTTTCACAATCTCTTCAGGCTTCATTTCCCCCACGAGCCGCCACACCGGTTTGTTTTCGGTCCTGGCCCACAAGTCCCAGGCAGCGTTGATCACTGCACCCGCCGCCATATGGATGGCACCCTTGTCGGGACCTATCCAGCGCAATTGACTGTCCCCGGTGACATGTCGCCAGAAGCGCCCCATGTCCTCGGTGATCCATGCCAGATCGAGCCCGACTACCAACGGTGCGAGAGCCTCGATGGCAGCGATGCATATTTCGTTGCCCCGGCCAATCGTAAAAGTCAGGCCATGACCTTCATGGCGACCATCTGTTTCCATTATCACGTAGGCGGCCGAGTAATCGGGATCGGGATTCATCGCATCCGAACCGTCGAGGGTGTCGGAAGTCGGGAACCGCAAGTCGTGTGTTCGGACTCGAGTTATCCTGGTCATTTCATCCCCCGTACAATGGATCCAATAGCGTCGAGTTGCTGGGGAGTGCTTGCGTCCTGACCCGCATGAATCTTTTTCGCTTTTGCTGACTAACATGTTAGTTGACATAGTCTGCAAGTCAAGCTAGTTCTCTGGCCTGGTTGAAACAAACCCGCGGCGACAGGAGAGGGGCGCGCAAATGAGTGGAGGCGACGTTCTCAAGCTGCAGGACAAAGACAATGTGGTCATTGCCCTGCGTGCACTTCCGGCCGGCTCGGAGCTTCAAGGTGTGGCGGAGCCCTTGTCTGCGGCCGTCATGCAGGGGCACAAGATTGCGTGTTCGACAATCGCCGCCGGCGAAGACGTTCTGCGTTACGGTCAGATCATCGGTCAGGCCAAAGTACTGATCAAGCCTGGGGAACATGTTCACACGCATAACCTGGGAATGGACGCCCACAATCTGCAGGACTACGAATTTGCCACGCAGAAAGACGCTCTCGAGCCGATTGCAGGCCAGCGCACATTCGATGGTTACCACCGGGCGGACGGCAAGGTCGGCACCCGCAATTATGTCGGTATCCTGACATCGGTGAACTGTTCGGGCTCAGTGGCGCGTTTCATTGCGGAGGCGGTTGAAAAAACAGGCCTTCTGGATGAATTTCCCAATGTTGATGGCGTCGTTCCGATCGTGCATGGCACCGGATGCGGCATGTCGGGTGAGAATGAGGGATACGCTGCGCTGTTCAGAACCTTGTCCGGCTATGCCCAGCATCCGAATTTTGGCGGCATTCTGCTTATTGGGCTTGGTTGTGAGGTCATGCAGGTTTCGGATCTTGTCGGCGGCAGGTCGATCCGGGCCGATGGTGCATTGCGATACATGACAATTCAGCATGAGGGCGGAACCCGGAAGACCATCGAAAAAGGTTTGGAGGAACTCCGCGGGATCTTCGAAATCGCAAACAGAGCGACCAGGTCACCGGCGCCGGTCAGCGAAATTACCATTGGTATGCAGTGCGGCGGATCCGACGGCTATTCCGGCATTACAGCCAATCCTGCGCTTGGGTTTGCCTCGGACCTTCTGGTTCGTCACGGCGGCACGACCATTCTCTCCGAAACTTCGGAAGTCTACGGCGCCGAACATCTGCTTACCCGTCGCGCCCAGTCGGTCGAGGTGGGAAAAAAACTTATCGAACGGATCCACTGGTGGGAGGATTACACCGCCCGAAATGGCGGTGAGATGGACAACAATCCCAGTCCGGGAAACAAACGGGGCGGGTTGACGACAATCCTTGAAAAATCACTTGGCGCAGTCGCGAAGGGAGGGACCGCTCCGCTTGCGGACGTCTATCAGTTCGCAGAGATTGTCGACAAGAAAGGCTTCGTTTTCATGGACAGTCCAGGGTTTGACCCCTGTTCCGTCACCGGACAGGTGGCCTCGGGCTCAAATCTCATAATTTTCACGACCGGCCGGGGATCGGTCTCCGGCTACAAACCTACGCCGTGCATCAAGCTGGCGACGAATTCCGAAATGTACGCACGAATGTCCGGCGACATGGATCTCAATTGCGGGGACATCGTCACGGAGGGCATCAGCATTGAAGCAAAAGGCGAAGAGCTTTTCGAATTGCTGATCCGTGTTGCTTCAGGTGAACAGACCAAGAGCGAAGAGCTCGGCTTTGGCGGCGCGGAGTTCGTGCCCTGGCAAATAGGAGCGGTAATGTAATGCGGCTGCAAGGAAAGACTATTCTCGTAACCGCGGCGGGTCAGGGCATGGGCCGGGCCAGTGCGATCGCATGCGCCGCCGAGGGCGCACACGTCATTGCGACCGACAGGGACGAAGCGTTGCTTGCAGGGCTCGATGCGATGGAAACCAGGGCGTTGGACGTTACCGATGGCGCTGCGATTGCACAGCTGGCGTCCGACATTCCGGACCTGGACGGTATGTTCAACGTGGCGGGCTTTGTTCATCACGGATCGCTGTTGGACATATCCGACGAGGATTGGGCTTTCAGTTTCGATCTGAATGTCACGTCAATGATGAAACTGACCCGCGCCTGTCTTCCCGGGATGTTGCGCAAGGCGGAAACGACAGGGTCTGCGTCCATTGTCAACATGGCTTCCATGGCCAGTTCGATAAAGGGATTTCCATTCCGAACCGCATACGGCTCGACGAAGGCCGCCGTGATCGGCCTGACAAAAGGGATTGCGTCGGACTTCGTTTCCAAAGGTATCCGTTGCAATGCGATTTGCCCGGGGACGGTGGATACGCCGTCGCTTCGTGGCCGCATTGATGCTGCTCCCGACCCGGTGCAGGCAGAAAAGGACTTTGTAGCAAGACAGCCCATGGGGCGTTTGGCAGTGGTTGGAGACATCACGCCTCTGGCCGTCTATCTCCTCTCCGACGAAAGCCAGTTTGTCACCGGTCAGGCGCTGCTGGTCGACGGTGGCGTGACGATCTAGAGCAGCAGGGGGGCTGGTCGTGGCACCAATCGTCAAAATGACAGGCATCGAAAAGCGTTTTCCGGGCGTGCATGCCCTGAAGAACGTGCAGTTCGAGCTGGAGCCGGGTGAAGTGCATGCCTTGATGGGTGAAAACGGGGCCGGCAAATCAACGCTGATGAAGATTCTGGCAGGGATCTATCGGTCTGATGCGGGCGACCTGTCCATCGACGGTGAAAGCGTGGAACTCGATTCACCGCGGGCTGCGCAGGACCGTGGTATCGGCATCATTCACCAGGAACTCAGCCTGATGAATGATCTCACCACCGCGCAGAATATCTTCATCGGCCGGGAACCGCGCAAGAGTTTCGGCAGGCTCGATGAGAATGCCTTGAACCGGAATGCAGCCGAGATCTTCGCCTCGATGAACCTTAATCTCGACCCGAAGGCGAATGTCGGCAGCCTGACGATTGCCAAGCAGCAGATGGTGGAGATTGCGAAGGCGCTTTCCTACAAGTCACGTGTCTTGATCATGGACGAACCGACGGCGGCGCTCAATGATGCGGAAATCTCCGAGCTCTTCATCATCATCAACCGTCTGAAGGCTGAAGGTGTCGGTATCGTCTATATCAGCCACAAGATGGATGAGCTGAAGAGAATTGCCGACCGTGTGACGGTGATGCGTGACGGTGAATATGTTGCAACCGTCGGCGCGTCGGATACTCCAATATCCAAGATTATCGCAATGATGGTCGGCCGGGAGGTGAACGAAGAGCCGGTCGAGGTGCCGGATCTGTCAGAAGCGGAGATCGCGCTCGAGGTGTCGGGCCTGTCGCGCGGCAAGGACATCCGGGATGTCGGATTTTCGCTGCGCAAGGGCGAGATTCTCGGGTTTGCAGGGCTTATGGGTGCGGGGCGGACGGAAGTCGCACGTGCCATTTTCGGCGCAGATCCGCGGGATGGCGGAGACATAAGGGTTCACGGCAAGGACGTGTCCGTGACGACACCGCACGACGCTGTTGCCGCCGGCATCGGTTATCTGTCCGAAGACCGCAAGCATTTCGGCCTCGCGACCGGAATGAATGTCCGAGACAACATTGCCCTTGCCTCCCTGGACAAGTTCACCGGTCGCGGCGGCGTCCTTGACGATGACGCGATGCGCAAGACCGCGCAGGACTACATTCGAAAACTCGGCATCCGCACACCGTCCGATATCCAGGAGGTCAGGCTTCTGTCCGGAGGCAATCAACAAAAGACAGTCATTGCCAAATGGTTGCTGAGGAACTGCGACATCCTGATTTTCGATGAACCGACGCGCGGCATCGATGTTGGTGCCAAATCGGAAATCTACAAGCTGCTGGAAAGCCTGGCTGAGGAGGGGAAGGCGGTAATCGTGATTTCCTCCGAGTTGCCGGAGATCATGCGGCTCAGTCACCGGATCGCGGTGATGTGCGAGGGACGGCTGACCGGCATTCTTCCGGGCGGCAAGGACACAACTCAAGAACAAATCATGCAGCTTGCCACGCAGCGCGAGGCAGCGATGCAACCGACGGGGGAAACACCTTGAAGACCGTGGAGGAAACGAAACCGGTCAATCTGCTTTCCAGATTGACCGATACCGGAGCGCATCAGAAACTGCTTGCCTTCGCGTCCCTGATTGCATTGCTGATCGCATTTTCGATCGCGTCTCCGAATTTCATGCAGACCTCGAACATGATCGCGATCCTGCAGGCCACCTCGGTGAATGGCGTTCTGGCGATTGCCGCAACGCTGGTGATCATCACCGGTGGCATCGACCTGTCGGTCGGCACGCTCATGACGTTCTGTGCGGTGATCGCCGGTGTCGTGCTGACCTATGCCGGCATGCCGTTGCTGCTTGGCGTGATGGCGGCCATCGCGGCCGGTGCCCTTTGCGGACTGTGTTCGGGAACGTTCGTCGCCAAGATGAAAATCCCGCCTTTCATCGCAACGCTCGGCATGATGCTTATCCTGAAAGGGCTTTCCCTGGTGATTTCGGGAACGCGCCCGATCTATTTCAACGATACGCCCGGTTTCGACCAGATTTCGCGCGGGTCGCTGATCGGGGAGATTCTTCCCTCGCTGCCGATACCGAACGGTGTTCTCATCCTGTTTCTCGTGGCAATGGCGGCAGCTTACATTCTCGGCCGCACGGTTCTGGGACGCTACACATTCGCGCTTGGATCGAACGAAGAAGCGGTCCGCCTGTCAGGTGTGAATACCGACGCCTGGAAAATGGCGATCTACGCTCTTGCCGGAGGCATCTGCGGCATTGCCGGCATTCTGATCGCGTCGCGTCTCAACTCCGCCCAGCCGGCGCTCGGGCTCGGTTACGAGCTGGAAGCCATTGCGGCGGTCGTGATCGGCGGCACATCGCTTTCAGGTGGTCGCGGAACCATCATCGGAACGCTGATCGGTGCGTTGATCATGGCCGTTCTGACCAATGGATTGCGCGTCCTTTCGGTCGCCCAGGAATGGCAGACGGTCGTGACCGGCGCAATCATCATTCTTGCCGTCTATGCCGACATGGTGCGGCGCAGACAGGCCAAGTGAAAACCAAGAAGAGAGCGGTCGACGTTCCAGACAAACAGCAAATAACTGAAACGCATAAGAGGAGGAGATTTCATGATTTCACGTCGTTTCGTAATTGGCGCCATAAGCGCGCTGGCAATGTCCATCCCAGCCACATCCGCTCTTGCAGACGAGATGTACATTCCGCTGGTATCCAAAGGCTTCCAGCATCAGTTCTGGCAGGCCGTCAAGCTGGGTGCGGAAAAGGCGGCGGACGAGGAAGGGGTACGCATTACCTTCGAAGGTCCGGATAACGAAACCATGGTGGACCGCCAGATCGACATGCTGTCGGCCGCCCTGGCCAACAAGCCGGTTGCGATCGGCTTTGCCGCGTTGGACAGCCAGGCAGCGATTCCGTTGCTCCGTCAGGCCCAGGAAGCCGGTATTCCGGTTGTTGCATTCGACAGTGGCGTCGACAGCGATATTCCGGTAGCCACAGCGACCACGAACAATGTTGCTGCAGCTTCGCTTGCCGCCGACAAGATGGCCGAGAAGATCGGCGGAAAAGGCAAGGTCGCAGTCGTCGCTCACGACCAGACGAGCCGGACGGGCATCGACCGCCGGGACGGTTTCGTCAATCGTATCGGTGAAAAATATCCTGACATTGAAATTGTCACCATCCAGTATGGACAGGGCGATCATCTGAAATCGACCGAAGTGACCAAGGCGATCCTGACTGCGAACCCGGATCTGAAAGGAATTTTCGGAACCAACGAGGGATCGGCAATCGGTGTCGTCAACGGTGTTCAGGAACTCGGCAAGGACGGATTGGTCATCATCGGCTACGACTCGGGCAAGGCTCAGAAAGAAGCGATCAAGAGCGGTGTGATGGCAGGGGCGATTACCCAGAACCCCGTCGGGATCGGTTATGAGACCGTCAAAGCCGCCGTTGCCGCATCAAAAGGCCAAGACGTACCGAATCTTATCGATACGGGCTTCTTCTATTACGATGCATCCAATATGGATGATCCGGAGATTGCCGCGGTTCTTTACGACTGATTGGCGAAAAGACAATTCGATCCGCCGGGATAACCGGCGGATCGTCAGCACATAGGAAAGATCTGTTACATGAAACTGCTGAGATACGGGCCCGTTGGGGAAGAAAAACCCGGGTTGCTGGATAACGACGGGCGTGTACGGGATCTATCCGCGCATGTGAACGATATTTCCGGTAACACCTTGCTGCCGGATGCAATTGCAAAATTGCAGGCTCTGAACATTTCCGACCTGCCACTGGTCGATGGGCAGCCGCAACAGGATCTGCGCCTGGGTGCGTGCGTTGGCAATGTCGGCAAATTCGTCTGCATCGGTCTGAACTATGCGGACCATGCCGCCGAATCCGGACTGGACGTTCCGCCGGAACCGGTGGTTTTCGGAAAGTGGACCTCGGCGATCGTCGGACCGGATGACAATGTGGAAATTCCGCGCGGTTCGGAGAAAACCGATTGGGAAGTCGAACTCGGTGTCGTGATCGGCAAGGGCGGAAAGTATATCGACGAAGCCGATGCCTTGCAGCATGTCGCGGGTTTCTGCGTGATCAACGATGTCTCTGAGCGTGACTTTCAGCTTAACCGGTCCGGAACGTGGGACAAGGGCAAGGGCAGCGACACCTTTGGTCCGCTAGGCCCCTGGCTGGTAACACCGGACGAAGTCGGCGATTTCGACCAGCTTGCGATGTGGCTGGAAGTTGACGGTCACCGCTATCAGAACGGGTCGACCGCAACGATGGTCTACAAGGTGCCGCATCTCGTCAGCTATTGCAGCCGCTTCATGAGCCTGCAGCCCGGTGATGTGATCTCCACCGGCACACCTCCGGGTGTCGGCATGGGGCAGAAACCGCCTGTCTATCTGAAGGGCGGCGAAATCATGCGTCTCGGGATCGACAAGCTGGGGGTTCAGACCCAGAACGTCAAAAACGCCTGAGGCTGCGGCCGGCCCTACTTGGTTTCGGCAACATAGACGCCGTCCCAGTCAGACGGGGGCGGCTCCTTTGCGAAACGCTCGATCCGCTCGCCGAACGTTTCTGCCAGATTTGCGAAATCGCTGTTACCCAGGTCAATCAATGCGGCGCACAGCGATTTTGCACGCTCCCAATCCTGTTCACGATAGGATTCGAGCATAGTTTCGAAATGTGACCTGGCCTCGCGGAACGCGCTGCTGCCGGCATAGGCTTCGTCTCCCAGCAAGGTGAATATCCGTTCCGGTTCCTGCTTGCCCTTGACCCTGATGAGGTCGACTTCACAAACGGCGAGCTTTTCCCTCACCGTCCGGGCGGTGTTGTTGCCAATCAGCGTGGTGACCCCGTAAGCCTTGGTCTGACCTTCCAGACGTGACGCAAGATTGACGGAATCGCCAAGGACCGAATAGTCGAAGCGGAATTCGGACCCCATATTGCCGACGACACAGTCTCCGGTGTTGATGCCGATCCCGACATTCAGCGGAAAGAACTCCCTGCCTTCCTTTTCGGCTTCCTCCTTGCGTTCGAGATTGATTGCACGCATGCGCTCAACCATGATCAGGGCTGCCTGGCAGGCATGGAATTCCTGATTGTTGTCATCAAGAGGGGCGTTCCAGAACGCCATGACGGCATCGCCCATATATTTGTCGATTGTGCCGCGCTTTTCCATGATGCCGTTCGAAAGCGGCGTCAGAAACCGGTTCATCAGCGTGGTTAGTCCCTGGGGATTGTCAGCGAAGCTTTCAGATATTTTCGTGAAATTGCGGACATCGGAAAACAGGACCGTCATGTTGCGCCGTTCGCCCCCCAGGGCAAGGCTTTCAGGGTTCCTGGCGATCTGTTCAACGTAGTCGGGCGCCAGATACTGGCCGAATGCCGAACGGATTTCCTGCCGCTGGATTTCCTCGCGGCGATAGTTGATGAAGACCAGTAGAAGAAACACGCAAAAGCTTGCAAACAGCGGGTACCCGGCGTCCAGAAGCAGCTTCTGGCTGGCAAACATGTACCAGCTTCCGGCAACCCAACTCGCGGCAAGAACGAAGCCGAAGGCAAGGACCGGCAGCGCACCGAGTATGGGAACCAGCAGGACGGTCAACAGGGACAGAGCCGTCGTTGCAATCAGTTCCGCACCCAACGCATAGTTCGGACGTGTCAGAAATGACTGGCTTAGAATGTTCTCCAGAATTTGCGCATGAACCTCCACTCCCGGCATGGCCGGATCCAGCGGTGTCGCCTTCAGATCGAGCAATCCGGTAGCGGACGGTCCCATCAAAATGAGGTGGTTCTTGATCCTGGTGACGTCAAACTCACCGCTGACAATGTCGGACGCCGAAACGTAACGCTCCGCATTCGACGGCGTGTAGTGAACCCAGATCCGCCCGTTGCGATCCGTGGGGACTTCGACACCGCCGACGACCAGTCCACTGATACCCGCTTCGTCACTTTTGACCGCGAACGCGTTTTGCCCTGTAGCAACACGCAGGAGCTCGACACTCAGCGCCGGCTGGATCTGGCCATCGGCCAACGCAGTCAGTGCCGCACGCCTGACGATGCCGTCCGGGTCCGGGTAGATGGAAAACAACCCTTTTCCGGCTGCGGCCTCTTCCAGTATCGGGATATTCCTGAGAAGTTTTGGATAATTGAACATGACGCCGGTCGGGTCCGGTCCCAACAGGGCAACCGGTGTCTGGCTTTGCTTCGGGCGACCGGTTTCGACAAAGTCGACACCGCCTGCCTGTCCGACGACGACGCGCGTTCTGCGCATGGCATCGCTCATGATCTTGTCAGTGCTCGGAAGTGCGGCCAGTTCGTCTTTCAGTGTTTGGCTGAGACCACCGATGGATTTGCTGTATTGGTCGGGTGACAGGCGATCCGGCTCTGGGAAGACGATATCGAAGGCCACCGCGATCCCGCCGGCCTGCGCGATGTTCTGGAGGATGGTCGCAAGGGTTGTCCGCGCCCAGGGCCACTGACCCAGTTCGGCAAGGCTTTTTTCGTCGATATCGACAATCGCGACCGGCAGATCCTGGTAGTCCCGCGGCTTGAGGGTCTGGTAGAAGTCGAAGGTCTTTAGTCGAACGAGCTCGACAACCAGGGGATCAAGGACCCGGACACCCAACAAGACAAGGAGCAAGAGGACGGCCGATAATCGTGCACTCCCGAACAGGAATGCCAATTTGCCGATCCCGCGTTTCATGTGGGAAAAATACCGGCGGCACTCGGCATATGGAGTTTGTCTTGCGAATTATCAGGCGACAATCGTGTCGGTTGCCTGAACCCCGTTATCTGAAAAGACAAAGTCAATGATTCCCCCTGCTTCAACGGACTGAAGCACGGCGACGTCTTTGAAGTCGTTCGCGGTGCCGGTGCCGTCTCGATCGACGCTGACAACCGCGCCGTCTCCCCTTTGTTCGACATCGACATAGTCGCCAACCTCTCCGGTGTTGAAATTGGCATCCAGCAAGGAAGACAAATCGAGCCGATCTTCCCCGCTCTTGAAATCGACAATCATGTCGGCGAGGTCGTCGTGTGACAGCACGAACGTGTCCGCACCGCCGCCACCGATCAGTGTATCCAGCCCCGCACCGCCATCAAGTGTTTCGCCAAGACTGGTGCCGATGAGGAGATCGTCCCCTGCGCCACCGATTGCACTTTCGATAACCGTCCCGAAGGCAATCCCGATGTTGTTGGTCATGCCGTTGGCAGATGAATAGGATCCCGGATTGAGGTCAATGATCGCAGGTGCATCCCAACCGGAAAAATCAAGTGCATCAACCCCGGCAGCGTCGTAAATCGTCAGAACCGGGTCCCTGTTGACCGCGAAATCATGAACGGTGCCGGTTTCCGAGCCGTTGAAGCCGTAGACCGTGTCTCCGCTGCGTGTTTCTTCGTTCGCGCCGTAGGCCAGCTGAACCGTCGCGATGTCCTCAATCATGGGGGTCTGTGCGTAGATCCACGATCCCGCATCGTTCCACCAGTGCGCACCGAGGGTGTCAGGCGAAACCGAAGACATGACGCTTTGTGCCTGCGTCAGGTCAGGAGGCGGATGATCAAGGCCGATGGCATGACCGGTTTCGTGGAGCAAAGCGAAGAAGCCGTGGGAGCCTGGTTGCGGGGAAATTATCTCGGCGAAGTCCGGATTGGTAACAATCGTGCTGCCGCTTTCGGTCTCAAAGATTTCGGCGAAAGAGACGCTTGTCGAATTCAGGAACCTGGCCGTCGGCGTTTCAGCCACTGCCGCTTCTGCTACCGCGAGACCTGAAACGTCCGCCCAAAGAGACAGAGCGGCAACGGCTGCGGCTTGCTGCGCGGGTGAATAACTTGCCAGTCCGTTGTTCGCAGGAGAGACGATAGGAAACGCATACGTGACCGTGTTTGCCGGCAGAGTTTCGTGCAGCGGAACGCCGGTTCCCGATGTTTGCATTGCGCCGGCAACCAGGCCATTTGACGAGGGCGCCGTCTGATCAGACACCGGCGCATATCGGAGCGGGATACCTGCGGCAGCGCTCCCGGTTCCGACAACATCGACTGACGCCGTTGCGGACGCAAACCCGCCATTTCCATCCGCAATCGTGTATTGGAAACTGTCGGTCGCCGTTTGTCCTTCCGCAAGAAAGGCAAAGGCAGAACCGGTATCGTAGACAACTTCGCTGCCAACCAGTGAAATGCTTGCTCCGAACGCGCTCGTTGAAGAAACGCCTTGGAGACTGAGCGTGTCTCCATCCGGATCAGATGCGTTTTCGAGGAAGCGGATTTGTCCGAAAGTCTGCGTCGCGCCTGCCGGGACACCGGTTCGGATCAGCCCTGCATTTCCGATGACCAGTCTTGCGCCAAGAGCGCCATCATCATTGGTATCGACACTGCCGATCCCGAATTCGATCTGGAAGTTTCCTGTGTCCGGGATCTGAATCTCGACGGATTTCACTTCACCGGACACATCGACGGGAGTCGATTCGCGAAAGACCAGGGTTCGTGCACCGGTTTCGACATTGACCAGCTCGGCCGTGTGCAAAGCCTCGTCGGCCCCGAAAAAGGACCGATATTCAATACTGACATATTCACCTGCAAAGGCGGTGAACGGGCTGCTGATCAAGGATGGTCCGGCAGCTGCGGCACTTTCAGAACCGTCCGACGAAGCGTCGAGCTGACCGGAAAATTCAACGACGGCAACGATGATGTCATCGGGAATGAGGGAACCGGACTGCGCGACATCGAAAGCCGTGACATAGGATCCGGCGATGAACTCTCCATTCGGTCCGGTCTCGGGCCCGACGACCTGTTGCCAGTTCGCAAAGCCGTCATTGAAGCTGCCGTTGAGGGTTCCAGGTGGACTCAGATCGATATCCGGCGCAACCGGATCGTCATTGAGGCCCAGAACCTCAATCGTGACCGTCGCGGGTACTTCCGAAACCAGTCCGGTGCTGTCCACTGCGCTATATTGAAAGCTGATTTCCTGAGATGTGCCAGCCGTCAGATTGTCGAAATCGCCATTCGTCCCGAATGTGAACGTGCCGTTGTCGAAGACTTCGAGTGTGCCCAGGGATGGCTCAGACAGTGCAAAGAGGGTGAGGGTATCGCCTTCGTCCGGATCGTACCCAACGAAGGGTGCCGAGATGCTGCCGTTTTCATCTACGGTGAGATTGATATCGAAAACAGCCGGTGCATCCTCCACAGGTTCGATTGTTACAGGAAGGTCTGCCAGGAGTGTGCTCTCTCCGTCGAAGACTGTCAGACTCAATCCACCTGTTTCACTGTTTGGGGAAGGCGTATATGTCATGCCCGAAAGGGCAGCATTGATGTCCGCTTCAGTGCCGCTAAAGGCGACCGTCTCGTCATCGAAACCGTCGCCCTCAAGGAACGTCAGTCCGGTAATCCGGGCGAGCGTGACCGTGGATCTCGCGACAATTGTGACTGTGCCTTCGCCGTCTCCCGGAATCTCGACATTCAAGCCACGCAGAGTGATCGCCTCGTCTTCCAGGGTGAAAAGGTCGGGCGGCAGGACGACAGACAGATCGTCTCCGCCGGTGTCGGGTATGGAGCTGTCGTCGAAAGGCACAGTCGGACCTGGATCATCCGACGGGTCGCCACCGCTCGAAGATGCGGGCGCTTCCGGCACCAGGGGTGAAGACCGGCTTCCACTTCCCGAACCTGTGGGGATGTCTCTGCTCAGTCCCCCGTTCCGGTCGCCCAGAGGAGACAGGTCAGGATCGGACAGATCGGGAACCGGGCCGCCGAAAAGCTGATCAAGTCCGGCATCCGTCTGATCCGGTCCCGGCGCGTTTTGAGCGCCATCGTCACCGTCATCACTGCTCTGCTGTCCGAGACCGGCTGCGGAATAGGCATCAAATGCCTGCTGCAATTGACCTTCAACGGATGCTGACTCGGCTGGCGTTCGCGGAGTGACAACGGGGGCTGTTCCAGCGGACTGAATGAAATATGTCGCGTCGGTCGAGTCGACCGTTCCAAGCAGTTGACCGGAAATTCGGTCAAACAGCTGATATGACCCGATCAAACCGTTCGGATCGACGGCCAGTGCAAATCGTGTCGCGCCATCCAGTGCATCGATCTGCACGATAGGAGTTGTCCCTCTGATGCCCATCGTGGCGGTCGGCGTTTCGACCCGCATGTCGCCGGTCGGAGCCACTTGCCCGGTGACGAACACGAAGCTTCCCTGCACCAGGTTCATCACCATGGAGTTTCCGGAACCGTTCGGCGTGTAGATCAGTTCGTCCAGAACCATACGGGCGCCGGCTGACAGGGAGAACAGGGTTTCATCAACAAAAACGATCACCAGGGAAGAGTTCTCGGCCGTTTCCACGACATCTCCCTGAAATACAGGATCACCCGAGGAGAGCGTCACCGTGGTGCCGTCGGTTCTCTGCGCGGTAACGGTTCCTGCAGAGGTCTGCACGTTTCCGATCGGAGCGCCGGCAAGACCGGAGCCAGCCTGCGCATACTGTCCCGGGGCCAGGGGCCCCGCCAATTGTGCGACCGTGTCACCTTCAAGGACGGCACCATTTGCCGCAACCAGATCAGGCAGCTTGTCTTGCAGAAAGTAGTTGGCGATCGTCAGGGAACCGTGTTCGGGATGGCTGATCAACAGATCCGATCCCTGCCTGGCATAATCTCCGCGAAACAGAAGAGGAGCATCCACAATGGGTGGCAGGGGAACTGCCGCGTCTAGCACCGCAGTTTCTTTTGTATCCGGCGATGATATTCCGGAGTTCGGAATGTTCGACACGACCCACGCTCACCAGTATGTCAACTATTAAAGGAAATGCGGACGTTAAACCCAAATATAGGCTTAACACTTTTTTAACAAAAAATCTTTGCCGCGTCCAAATAAACTGCGTTATGGTTATTTGGTGGGTTGAGCAAATTATAATCTTTCTTGTTCAATGTGGGAAAGTGCCGTTAAGTTAGTTGTCTTGGTTGGAAAAAGAGCTTTCCGATTGAATTGGTTCGTTGGCGTTTGGCAGGGTGGAATGAGGTGCAGGACTCAATTTGAGCTTGTAGGTGGGAGTTTATCCTTTCAGGATCCACGTCCGTTTGCCTGTTTCCGGCGCCTGATAGGTGTGACGGCGCTATCCCTGTCCGCGATTGTTTCTTTTTCGGTCGATGCTTCCGCAATGACGCTGGAAGAAGCAATCGCGCGAGCTGTAACCACAAATCCGCAGGTTCTGGCTGCGGCTGCAAACCGGCGTTCTGTTGATTACGAATATGATCAGGCGCAGGGCGCCTATCTTCCCTCCGTGGATCTGGAAGCTTCCTTCGGCGCGCAGTATATCGACCGGCCCAATTCGCTTGAGGTCACGGACAATCGTGAATGGCGAAATGCAAGGGATGCCACACTGATTGCTCGCCAGGTGTTTTTCGACGGATTCGCGCGGGCAAACGAAATCTACCGGCAATCCGCGCGCGTTGACGGATCGGCGGCACGTGTCATGGAGCGCGCCGAGTTGATCGGTCTCGATGCAACAGAAGCGTTCCTCGATGTATTCCGGCACCACAGGATCCTGCGGGCCGCAGATGCAAACATTCGCGAGCATGTTCGGCTGCTCGGAATTGTCCGTACTAAAGTGCAAGGCGGGTCGGCGACAGAAAGCGAATTGCGTCAGGCGGAAGAGCGGGTTGCAGCCGTTCACGCGGTGCGCGCGGATGTCTTGAGAGAGCTCGGTGCGGCCAATGCCCGGTTTGAAAGCGTTATCGGTGTCGCGCCACCGTCGCTCAAGTCCCCCCGGCGACCGGAGTCTCTTCCCGCGACCCAGGCCACTGCCATTGCCACGGCGCGCAACAACCATCCGTCACTCCGGGCCGGGTCTGCCGATGTCGACGCGGCAGCGGCCGATTATGACAAGTCCCAGTCACTGTTCCTGCCCAACCTGGGTGTGGAAGGGTTGGCCTCTGTCGGTGAAGATCTTGACGGAACACCGGGCCGAAACAATGAATTTGCGGTCCGCATGACCATGTCCTGGAACCTTTTCAACGGGACGATCGATACCAGTCGGCGACGCCAGCTTGGTGAAAAGGTCACAGAAAGCAAAATGCAGCTGGATCATCTTCGGCGATCTGTCGATGAAAGCGTGCGCAGATCCTGGAGCGATATCGTCACCAACGACATCCGTCTCAAGGCCCTGCGGGAGCAGACGGTTGCCGCTGATGCCGTTATCAAGAGTTACGAAAAGGAATATGAAGCCGGGCTTCGGGATCTCCTGGACCTTCTGATAGCGCAAAATTCTGCCTTTACCTCTCGTGTTCAGCTCATCAGTTCGGAAACAATCTCCGTGTTCTCGCGCTACCGTCTACTCGCCTCCACCGGAAGTCTTCTTGCATCTGCCGGTGTTTCCGCGCCTCCGGAGAGCCAGGCAGGGTCTGCGGAGGTTCCCTGGTTTGTGGGTTCCAGGGGGCTCATAGAACCATTGCGCAAGTGGTGAGGCGGTTGTTGTGGATGGAGGGGAGCCGACAGTTCGCCTGGGTAGTCATCCTGCCGCTCCAACACAGGTGACGAGTTCCGGGGACCCCGCTCGCGACCAGCATCCAGCATCCAACGGTCTTCTGGAGGCTCTCGTCAGGGTCGCCCGGTATCACGGCCTTGTTGCCAACACGTCCGAACTCTCGCGTGGTCTCCCCGTCGGGGAGCAGGGGCTTGCAGTCAGCAGTCTTGAAGAAGCAGCGCGTCGGCTTGGGCTCGCGGTCCGGATAGAGCAACTCGATGTTGCCTCTATTCCGGTTGTCACGCTTCCGGTGATTGTTCTTGTGGAAGATGAGCCGGCAGTCGTTGTGGAACAGATTGACCGCTTGGCTGGAACTGCACGGATACATTCTGCTCTTGAGCCCGGGGGTGTTCGAAATGTGCCGCTGTCCTCATTTGAAGGATTGAAACTGCCGGTCGTAGCGTTTGTCGGTCTTATGCCTTCACAGGCGCAGGCCGAGGCCTCACCGGAAAAACCCAAGGACTGGTTCTGGTCTGCCGTGCGCCGGTTCTGGCCCAACTATACTCAAGTCATCATTGCAGCTTTGATCGGCAACCTGCTTGGCCTTGCCAGTCCATTGTTCATCATGAACGTCTACGACCGGGTCATACCCAATCTGGCAATACCGACACTCTGGGTTTTGACGCTTGGTGTCCTGATCGCGTTTCTGTTCGACTTCATCTTCAAGATGCTTCGCATGAAAATCGTCGATGAAACCGGCAGGCGCGTAGACATGGCGGTTGCCGGCCGCATGTTCGATCACTTTTTAAGACTGAAAATGGCGGCGCGGCCGGCGTCGACCGGTGGAGTTGCCAATCAGGTCCGCGATCTGGATTCCGTGCGGGATGCTCTGACGTCATCAACGGTCATTGCTGCGACCGATCTTCTGTTTATCGGCATTTTTGTCTGGGTGATGTGGTTCCTGGTCGGACCGCTGGCCTGGGTTCCGGCGTTTGCCGTTCCGGTCGTGATTGCCGTGACCGGTCTTGTTCAGGTTCCGCTGTCAAGGGCACTCTCGGAAAGCCAGAGCGACGCCGCGCGTCGTCAATCGATACTCGTCGAAACGGTGTCTTCTCTGGAAACCATCAAGGTGAGTGGCGGAGAAAGCTGGTTCCGCCGGGCCTGGGACCGGGCGGTCGCTGCCGCCAGCCGTTCGACCACGAGGGCAAGATACTGGGCAAATGTCGCGGCATCCTTCACCGGGGTGGTGTTTCAGCTTGTTTCGATCGTGATCGTGGTCTGGGGCGTGTTTCTTGTCCTGGAGGGCCGGATCACGGTGGGCGCCCTGATTGCTGCCAACATCCTGGCGGGGCGTGTTCTTGCGCCGCTCAACAACATTTCTCAGACACTGGCGCGCCTGCTTCACGCACGAAGTGCGCTCAGAAGTCTTGACGTTCTGATGAAATCGGAAACAGAAGGAGGCGTGACCGCTCGTGACCTGAACTCATCGGGGAATGCAGGTGTCGCCTTTCAGAACGTTTCCCTGACCTATCCCGGAAGTCGTGTTCCTGCTCTGGAAAACATCAGTTTCACGGCTGAAACCGGTGAAAAAATCGGCGTTATCGGGAGGGTGGGATCCGGCAAGAGTACGCTGGTGCGCATCCTGTCCGGTCTTTATGAACCACAATCGGGCACCTATTTGCTGGGTGGCATCGACACACGCCAGTTTTCTGCCGCCGACCTGCGGTCGACTGTCGGATTGTGCCTGCAGGATGCCGAGCTCTTTACAGGTACCTTGCGTGAGAACATCCTCATGGGGGCCCCCAACGCCAGCGCATCCGAGCTCGAACGGACCGTGCACCTGGCAGGTGTTGATTTTTTCACGTCGCGCCATCCGGACGGCCTGGATATGCATATCGAGGAGCGTGGAAGAAGTCTCTCTGGCGGACAACGGCAGGCAGTCGCGCTGGCCCGATGCCTGATCCGGTCACCGAAAATCATCTGCCTGGATGAACCGACCGCTTATCTCGATATCATGTCGGAGAGGCAGTTGTGCGCGCGACTCAAGGAGATTGCGAATGAAGGCATCACGCTCTTTATCGCAACACATCGTGACGGGCCTCTCGATCTGGTCGATCGCATCCTGCTGCTCGACAAGGGCAAGCTTCTGATGGACGGCCCCAAGGACGATGTTGTCTCCCGCCTGAAGGCAGGTGCACAGGCAGGACACAAGACGCCTTCTTCAAGTCCGGGAGGTGGTCATGCCCCGGGTGGATGAGGATTTTGCCAACGATGTGCGCGCGGCGCTGGAACGGCGAAACAACGCCGGCATCTGGGGTCTTCTTCTGGCCATGCTGCTTATGCTTGGCGCTCTTGTCGTCTGGGCCTATTTCGCCAGGATCGAGGAAGTCACAACGGGCGACGGGCGGGTGATCCCGTCCAGCCAGATTCAAATCGTGGAATCTCTGGAAGGCGGGCTCGTTGCGGAAATCTTCGTCAGGGAGGGTGATGTTGTTGATGTCGGCGAACCGCTGATAAGGATCGACGATACCGACTTTGCGGCCAATCTCGGAGAGCTTGAGGAGCAGCGAAACGCGCTTGTGATAAGAGCCAGGCGCCTGGAAGCGGAGGCCCACGGCGAACTTCTCGTTCTGGATGAAAGTGATGCCGGCCGACCCGCATCGGCCCGAGAACTTGCCTTGTTCAACGCTCGCCAGACCGCATTGAAGCAGGAGCTTTCCGTCATCGAACAACAGCTTTCCCAACGGAAGCTGGAAAAGGTTGAACTCGAAACGCGCCTTGTCAGCGAACAACTGTCTTCAGAATTGCTGAACGAGGAACTGCAGAGCGCTCGCAAACTCTCGGAAGCAGGTGCTTATCCGAAGATGGACCTCCTGCGGCTCGAACGCGAAGCCCAGGGGGGCAAGCTGGAAGTCGAACTTCTCAATGCCTCCATCCCGCGGTCGGAAGCGGCTATCACGGAAGCCTCGGCACGTCTTGAAAGCGCGGTTCTTGGCTTTCGTGCCAAGGCACATGAAGATCTGACGCAGACATTGAACGAGCTGACAATCCTGGACGAAACGATCAAGTCGGCGAGCGACAAGGTCAATCGCACTGTGCTCAGGGCGCCAGTGCGCGGGATCATCAACAAGTTCTCGGTTGCCACGATCGGTGCTGTGGTCTCACCGGGAGAGAACATCTCTGAACTCGTCCCACTTGATGACACTCTTCTGATCGAAACACAGATCCGGCCACAGGATGTAGCGTTCCTGTTTCCGGGACAGGCCGCCCGTGTGCGTGTCACGGCATATGACTATACAGTCTATGGAGACATTCCAGGTGTCGTTGAGCGCATCGGCGCGGATACGATCACCAACGAAGAAGGCAATACCTTCTACAGGGTGATCTTGAGAACGGACCGGAACTGGCTCGGGTCGGAAAGCAATCCTTTACCAATAATTCCGGGAATGGTCGTCAGCGCTTCGATCTTAACCGGCGATAAAACGGTTCTCGACTATCTGTTGAAGCCAATAATCAAGGCACGCTCGGAAGCATTGCGCGAAAGATAAGCAAGCATCGTCGTGCCTGAACAGGGCAGATGTCGATGCGAGTTTCTTTCGGTTTTCAGCCGGTGCTGGTGCTTTTGTGCATCCTGGGCGCAAGTGTGGGAGCGCTGCTTCCATCGCAGGTACATGCGTTCGAATTCAGGTTTGCGGCCGGTATCGGAAAACATGTAGCGCCGAACGGGCAGGGGCAAGTTGCCGGTTCGCGTCTCGTGCCCGTTCATTACTCACAGCCAGACCGTGAGCTGAAACGAAGCTCAGGTACGGTTCTCGCGCGGCGCTGGGCGATGACAAGGGCACGGGTGCAGGCCGAGGCCGATTGGTTGCAATCTTGTGAAAAAGGTGCCTGCCGCGACTGGCGCGCAGCGACCTGGCGGAAGCTGGTTTCCCGGGTCGAGGCCGTGCCGCAGGCAGTCCAGCCCGCACTGGTCCACGAGATTGTCAATGGAAACATCAGGTATCTCAGGGACGAGGCAACCGACGACCATTGGGCAAATCCACTCTCGACGCTGCTCCGCGGTGCAGGTGACTGTGAAGATCATGTTCTCCTGAAACGTGCCGTTCTGACCGCAGCCGGGTATCGGGAAACCGATACGCGCCTTCTCATTCTTGAAACAGCGTCCGGCGCAGGGCATATGGCGCTGGAAGTCGATGCCGATACAATTCTTGTTCTGGACAACCGGTATCGATCCCCAAGAACTGAACGCTCGCTCGCCGGAGACCGGGTTGCAGCGATCGCGACGGATCGGGGATATTTTTCCGTTAGGTAGGGCGCCTGTCTTTGACAGGTCGACGAGCGAGTTGCTTCGGTTGGTGTTCGTGGGAACGGACGTAACCGTTCTTCGAAGTCCTTCGGCAACGACAGCGGAGCGTTTTCGTGCCTGCTGCGGCCGTTTGCTCATGCTCCTGCCACGATGGAACTCAAAGAGCGTTTTGCTGTGACCCGTTGCGGTCAGATGACCTGATCCTCCGCCTTGGCCGACAAGGAGACGCCCCGCGCCCTGGAAAGATATCTTGGAGTTTCTATTCACGCACGACACCCGTGCAGGGTCTAGTCGAAGACGTATCCGATACCACGCACGGTCCGGATGGTTTCGGGCTTGGTTGGATTGTTCTCGATTTTCCTTCTCAATCTGGAAATTCTCAGGTCGATCGAACGGTCAAAAGGTTCCCAACCCTTGTCGTGGGCCTGTTCGAGAAGCTGATCGCGGTTGAGAACACGGCCGCGGTTTTCCACAAATACCCTTAGCAGGCTGAATTCCATCGCGGTCAACGGGATTTCATCGCCGCCCTTGTCGAACAGTCTCGCTCCGTCAAGGTCGAGCCGGCATGGCCCGAAAACAACTGTTCCGCGGACCTTGTCCTTTTGCTCTATCTCCGCATGTACCAGGTTCTGGCGGCGCAGGGTTGCCTTGATACGGGCCTCCAGTTCGCGCAAGTCCACCGGTTTTCCGACGTAATCATCGGCACCCATTTCAAGACCTATGACACGGTCGATCACTTCGCTTGCCGCCGTCAGCATGATGACCGGGATCTCGGAAGAAGACCTGAGCTCCCTCAGCGCCGTCAGTCCGTCCGTACCGGGCATGTTAATATCCAGAACAATCAGATCGGGTGTCCTGCTTTCAAGCAGGGATTTCATATCCGACGCACTGGCGGCCTCCAGAATGCCATACCCCCGTTCGCTCAGATATTCGGCAACCATTTCCCTGAGATGAGGTTCGTCGTCACAGACGAGTATCAGTCTGTTGTCCGTGATTGCATTCATGGCTGGTTCTCCCGGGCACCAAGCTGCCTGACCAGGGCCTCCAGCTCGGTTCTGGAAATCGGTTTTTCAATGTGGGGACGTTCGCTTTCGGTCAGAAAATGCGTCACCGCCTTACCCATCGAGTCTCCCGTCACGAATCCAATACGATCCATGTATCCGGGCATGCTTTTTTGCAGGGCTGCGTAAAATTCCTCGCCGTTCATGCCCGGCATCTTGAAATCGCTGATAATGATATCGAAAGCAATGTCGGAGAGAAGTGAAAGAGCTTCTCTTGCACCTGGCGCCAACGTGGTCTCGCATCCCATTTCCGTCAGAAGATCGGTGATCAATTCACCGACATCGGGCTCGTCGTCGATGACAAGAACACGCTGCTTTACCAAAGTCTCGGCTGGTGCGTCCGTCATCGGCCGCTGCGTCGTATCAGGTCTTTTGGCGCGCAGGCGGACGAAAAAACTGGTCCCGATATCGGGGTCGGAAGCAACTTCGAGAACCCCGTCATGCGTGTCGATAATGCGATGAGAAAAAGCCAAACCCACACCAGTTCCTTCTCCGACATCCTTGGTCGTAAAGAACGGTTCGAATATGCGCGCCTGAAGTTCCTTCGCAATACCGGGACCGTTGTCCCTTACTTCGATCACCGAATGATCGTTGTCGACATCGTGGAAGGAACGGAGCACAAGCACACCGTTTTCTCCCAGCGGGGTCAACGCGTGTTCCGCATTCACGATGAGATTGGTGAAAACCTGAACCAGCTGATCACCGTCACCTGCGACTGGAGGAAGAGATTCATCGAAATCCGTCACGACCTGAACACCGTTGGCACGCAGCCCATAGCCGCCAATCTCCTGTGCGATCGAGACAATGTCGTTGAGCGAACATTGCTCTATCCTGGCCGGTTTCTGCCGTGCCATTGCAAGGAAGGTCTTTACGATCCTCGCGCTTCGGTCTGCAGCCTGCGCAATTCTGTCGACCCGCTTGGAAAGAACCGGATCGTCCAGCTTGCCTTCCAGCATCTGTGCGTAGCCGACAACAATGGACAGCGGATTGTTGAGTTCGTGGGCAACCCCGGCGAGAAGTTCCCCCAGGGCTGACAGTTTTTCATTCTGATGAGAGATTTCGCGTTGTTTTTCCAGTTCTTCCTGCATTGCAAGCTGATCGGAAATATCCCGCGTCGAGGACACGATCACGTCCTCGCCCTTGTAGTCGGTTATCCGCGCCGCTGTCAGGCCCTGCATGATCGAGCCGTCCGCGCGGCGGAACTGGACCCGGTAGTCATCCAGTGATCCCGTCGGCAACAGGGCTTCGAGGTATTTTTCACGATCTTCAGGGTGCATAAAGAAGCTCAAGGTCGATTTGATCTTGCCGAAGCGCTCGCGCGAGGCCGGCGGGCAATAAATGATCTTGCCGTCTTCCACGCGCGAAACGAGAAAGTTTGCGGGGCAGGCTTCCACGATCGTGCGCAGCAGGAGGTCAGCCTCCCGCTGTTCTTCTTCGGCTCTTCGCTGTTCGGTAATGTCGGTGAATGAGAGAAGGTAGCAGTCAAGCTCCGTCTGGTGCGCAGAGGCAAGCAATATTGTGCCGTCGGCGAGTTTGACCGTCTCGTTTTTCCGGTAGGTGCCAACGAGCCCTGTCAACCGGTCAATATAGTCCTTTTTGGCGATCCCCTCCGGTATCAGCATAACACCGGCGTCGAACAAACGGTTCAGAAGAGAGACGAGATTTTCATTTCCATCAGGTGGTGGTTCGTTATTGAAATAGAGGTCGAAATACTTTCGGTTGCCCATGACGAAATTCAGATCGGTGTCGAACAGTGCCAGCCCCTCATCGAGCGACTCGATGGCATCGTTGAGCACTTCGAGGCTTCGTGTTTCCGCCCTTTTCAGGGCCGTGACATCGGTGACAACGACAACCCTTCCGTCATTTTCGGTGAAAGCGCGCTCGACAACATAGTGCCGCCCGTCCTTGAAAGTGACCTCCATCGGCATCAGCGTTGCACGCTGCAGCGTGACCGCCTGCCTGAAAGCCTCGGCGGCACTGTCTCCAACGGGTATGCCCTTGATCGTGGCGATCTGTGGTGCCAGAAGCGCAATTCGTTCGACATCGGAGTATTCCAGGATCTCCTTCGATGTCAGATTGAAGGGTCCTGCGAATGCGTCATTGCAATGGGTGAACTGCCCTTCGGGGCCTTCGATTGCGACCCCTACCGGAAGACGCGCGACAGCGTCGGTGAACAGGCGTTCGGCCCGGGCCTGTTCCGTCACGTCCTCGATCGTAAAAAGCCGGCCCTGCAAGGCAGTTTCGTAGACATTGCCAACCAGCGAGCTGCCGTGGTTGTTGGGTATCTGGAAGCCTTTGGCTGCCTCCCGGATTAACTGATCCAGATCATCGAGCAGCGCGTCCGGTGCAGCGCCGGGTGGAAGCGGGAACAATCCGGTTCTGATGGCTTCGGCATGTATTTCGCGCATGGTTTTTCCAGCTGTCAGCAGATTGCCGTTCGGGTCGCCAAGTTGGCGAAACTTCCGGTTGGCGAAAACAAGCCGATCATCATCACCAACCAGCGCGATGCCGAAATCAACACCTTCGATGGCGTCGTTGAGCAATTGCCGTGCGCGGGCCTGGCTCGTTCTTTGTTCCGTGATATCGCGTGCTGTTGCGACAATGCCGCCATCCCTGAGACGGGCGAGCGTGATCTCCCGCTGGGTTCCATCAGCCACTTCAACTTCGATCTTGAGATTTCCTCTCCCTTCAAGGGTTCGCAGTATACCGGCGATGCCGCCGTCGGGACCCCTGGTGATCGAGATCTGCCCGCTGGCGACAGCTTCGCCGACGATGACCTGCATGGGGACGCCAGGAACCAGAAGACAACTGTGCGGCCCCAGCATTTCGGCGTAGCGGCTGTTGGCAAAGACCAGCCGCTGGTCCTGATCATAAAGAACAATACCTTCATCGAGAGCCTCTACCGCATCTCTCAGTTGCGCGTTTGCACGATCCCGTTCGCCGTGTTCGGGCGGCGCGACCTTCCGTTCCGTGGTGACATCAAGGGCAGATACAAGAAAGCCACCTGTTTCGGTGAGACTTCCCGTGAGAGACACGATGCGGCCATCGGCGCGCTTCACTTCCACCTCTCTGGTACCGTCACGCAGAATGTCGACAACGGCGGTGCTCAAGGCGGAGATGTCGGTCTCTTCCGGAAATACAAAACAGCCGCTATTGAAACTTTTCAGAAAGAGATTTTCAGCGCTTTCGCCGGTTTCGGGAGCAGGTGCGTCCACTGCGCATGCGAGATTGCGATAGGTGTGGTTGCACATCCGGAGCCGGAAGGATGCATCAAAGAGGGCGAAGCCTTCCCGCAGTGCACCGGCAGCTTCTCTCAGCAGCGCCAGTTCCGCCGCGTCCTGTTCTGCATCGGCACTTCGGCCGGCAGCGCTTCCCTCGACCGTTCGCAACATCAGTTCCCACTCTGTCCTGCCTGCCAGTACCGATATCGCAAATGTGGCAAACCGGCCAAACCCGAATACAGCGCCAGCTTATCAGTTGGGCATTGCCGAATGTATCAATTGTATCAACCGATCCGGAAGCGTCTCTGGATTAGTTGAACATGGCGTTCGGTATGAGAAGGGCGATGTCGGGAAAGGCCACGATGAGGGCCAGGGTCGCGATCATCGCGAGCCAGAACGGCATGATGCCGGCAAAAATAGTCTCGATCGGAACGTCGGGTACCACGCTTTTGACGATGAAGACATTGACGCCGACGGGCGGGGAAATCAGGCCCATCTCCAGTACGATCACCATGACGACACCCAGCCAGATCGGGTCGAAGCCGAGGCCGACGATCAGGGGAAAAACAATCGGCAAGGTGATGACCAGAAGAGAAAGCCCTTCGATGAACATTCCCAGAATGACGTAACCGAGAAGGATGAGAAAGAGCGTGCCGTAGGGGCCGAGCGCCAATCCGGTCATGCTGTCGGCGATTGTCGCGGGCAGATGGGACAGTGCCACAAAGGGCGCGAATACATTGGCACCGATGAGGATAAAAAAGGCCATCCCCGTTGTTTTCAGCGTTTCCGCGCTGATCTGATAAAGTTCCGGCAGCGTGCATTTGCGTCGGACAATCAACATGACCAGGGCGAAGAAGGCACCAACCCCCGCCGCTTCGACCGGCGTGAAGAATCCGGTGTAGATGCCACCGATTGTGATCAGGATAATCACGCCGATCCCGGTCGCCCGGAGCAGGCTCGCGAGTTTTTCGCGAATGCCGAATTCCGGACCGCGCGGAGCTTCATCCGGCCGCAGAAAGGTGACGAGGGCAATCGCCATGAGAAACATCGACGTCAGGAGCAATCCGGGCAGAACCCCGGCCATGAACAGGCGGCCGATCGACTGCTCCGTCAAGATGGCGTAGATCACGAAGCCGGTGGAGGGGGGAATAAGGATACCGAGTGTTCCGCCCGCCGCGATGGACCCTGTTGCGAGCCTGGCGCCGTAGTTGAACCGTCGCATTTCCGGATAGGCGACCTTTCCCATCGTCACGGCAGAAGCGATGGACGAGCCTGACAGGGCGGCAAACCCGGCACAGCCCATGATCGTCGCGGCGGCCAGTCCGCCTTTCATGTGGCCGATCACCTTGTGGGCGGCCTCGAAGAGATCCCGGCTGAGACCGGCGGACGACGCAAGATTTCCCATCAGGATGAACAAGGGAATGATCGTCAGTTCATAGACGGTCACCGTCGCAAAGACCTGGCCGCTCAGCGTGAAGGCGGCGGCTGTGAAGCCTGACAGAAGGACTGTTCCCGCAAAGCCGACGACGAGGAGTGAAATGGCAACGGGCGTGCCGAGTGCCAGCAGCAGGAAAAGCGCTGCGAAACCGAGAACGCCGTAAATTTCGGGGCTCATTTGGTTATTCTCTCCAGCAACAGCACCAGGGCGGACAGGCCACAGCCGATCGCAACCGCGTAGTAGGACGGCGCAAAGGGGAGCTGCAGCAAAAGTGTCGTTTCCCCGAATGTCGCAGCTTCCAGTGCATTGAAGAAGGACCGCCAGGCAAGATAGGCGAGCATTGCAATTCCGAGGATCGTCGTTGACCAGTCGAGAAGGCTTTGCACGGGCGCAGGAAAGCGGCGCAAAAGCGTATCGATGGCGATCAGGCGGCCGGAGAGCACGCACAGAGGGAAACTGATCGCGATGGCAAAGGACAGCAGGATCTGTGCATAGTCGTTCGCGCCGAAAATGGGTTTGTTGAAGAACGACCTGAGCAGGGCATCGGAGACGGACAGTCCCATGAGCGCGAAGATGATCGCTGCCCCTGAAACCACCAGCAGTATCTCCAGCCGCTTGAACCAGCCCGCAGGACGCGGGCCGGTCTCTTCAGGGGACGGTGAACCCACGGTTTACTGACCGCCGAGGGCTTTGACGATTGCGTGCGCGTCACTGCCGGACTGTTTGCCCTTCTCGTCGATGACCGCGGTGAGCGCAGGCCCCATCTTGCTGCGGAACTCGGCTTCTGCGTCCGGAGTGATCTCGATCAGTTCCAGGCCGGTATCGGCCGCCAGTTTCAAGCCGGCCTGACCGGCCTCGTAAAAGGCCTTGGCACCGCGCAGGCTGATTTCCCGGCCAGTCAGCTCGGTCAGCCTGGCCTTGTTCTCATCGCTCAGGCCATCCCAGCTGGACTTGTTCATCAGCAGATAGAAACTGTCGAGTGCCGAGGGAATGTTGGTAGTCACATACTTGCCGGTTTCGTTGAGCTTGTAGGACCGGATGCCGGACGGACCGATCATGACGGCATCGATGACGCCGGTGTTCATGGCGTTATAGACATCGGGAACCGGCATGGAAACGGGAATGCCACCCCAGGCCTCGACAAGCGCGGCCATGACCGGGTTGGGCGTGCGGATCTTCATGCCTTCCATATCCGCCAGCGTGTGGACCGGTTTGTCGCGGGTGATCAGGACGGAGGGATTGTTTGCCCAAAGGCCGAGCAGCTTGGCCTGTGCGAACTCGTCCTCGATCAGGCCGATATTGTCCCAAAGGGCGTTGGTCGCTTCCGTGCCGTTGGCAAAGAGGCCCGGAATGTGAACGAGGCCGGTTTTCGTGAACTGTCTGGGCGTGTATTCGGGAATGCCGAAGACGATGTCGGCAACACCCGTCACAACGCGTTTATACTGCTGTACCGGACCCTTGCCCAACTCGCCCGACGGGTAGATACGCATGGTGACTTCGCCATTTGTAGCGGCATCGATTTCCTCCGCGAGAGGGGTCATCACGCCCCGGTCCATCGGATGCATGGACGGCATGAAGTGGGCAATCTTGAGTTCGTCCGCCAGGGCGGACTGCATGCCCATCAAAACGACTGCCGACGCGATCGCAGCCGACAGTTTCGACCGCAGCCCAAGAGCATTCACGTTCATTGTTTCTCCCTCCCGAAACTGATAACTCAGTTAATTAACTTGAATAATTATCATTGTTAACTGCATAAGAGGATATGGTGGATACCAAGTCAACCCGGTTCGTCGGCGAGGAGTGGAATGGCTGAGGAATACACGCTGCACAACCGGATCGGGTTCAAGGTGACACGCCTTGCAAGGATCATGGAAGCGCGGTTGGAAAAGCAGTTGTCGGAACATGGCATCACGCGGCTGATGTGGTGCGTTCTGCGTGGCGTCGGCATGGAAAACGTCACAACGCCGTCCGGACTGGCCGACTACATCTGCATTACCCGCCCTGCCGTTTCCCGGTTGCTGAAAACCATGGAGGAACGCGGTCTTCTTGCGCGCACCGGAATGGACGACAAGCGGTTTACCGAGGTGGCGCTGACGAAGCTGGGCGAGGAGAAGACGAGGGCTTGCCATGTTCTGGTGCGCGAGCTGAACGATCACTTTGCCGGCAAACTGGATCCTGGAATTTATGAAACCTTCATGACCGCGATCGACGAACTGACACAGGACGAACAGGTTCAGCTGATGCGCCTTTGAGGCTGAGCGAGGGGACGGGCACATTGAAATTCTTTTCCGACAAGACAAGGCCGGTTCATCTCGGTCCGTTTCCGATGGAACGGCTCGCCAGGGCGACCGGTTTGCCCGACCTCGAAAACGTGCCGGCCTTCACCCGGATGCCCTTTCAACTCAGGGAAGACCCTGAAAACATCATCAACGCGATGAGCGAGGGGCAGGCAATGCTTGACGCCATCCGCGACGGCATCGTCAACAAGGCGCGGGCCGACGTGCCATCGGACCCGGAAGAGCGCAGCAACCATCTGAAGTCCTTCGGCTATTTCTCTGATGCCTCAATGGTGGGAAGCTGCGCTTTCGGTCCGCAGATGACCCTCGAAGTGCCGTTCCGCAATCCGGATATCGACAAGCTGGCGGAAAAGCTGCGCACCTCGCAGACCAAGACGCTTGCCTCGGGCATCGACATGATCATGGCGGATCTGCGAGATGCCATGAATGCGCCGCCAAGGGGTGTTTCGTCCCACAAGCACGCCCTGGTTATCGCGGTCCAGACACCACGGGACATGCGGCCGGGTGAACCGGGCGAAGCCTGGCTCAAGGGGGCAGGGGCGCATCGCTCGGCGCTGCGCGCGATGGAAATCGCCGTTGTGCTTGCACAGTATATCCGCCTGCTCGGCTATGAGGCCTGTGCACACGGTCACTCGTCTTCCGATGCCGATCTCAACCGGCTCGCCGTTGCCTGCGGTCTGGCGACCGTCGAAGATGGCCATCTACACAATCCCTATCTCGGCTCCGGCTTCGCCCTTGCCGCCGTAACAACGGACTTCGAGTTCGCCCATGACAGGCCGCTGCTGCCGCTGGCCGAGCAGCCGAGGGGCAGGACCCACGGGATTGCCTGGCAATTCGGCTACCGCACGGCCAAAAGCGCCGGAAACCTCGACCCATACGCAAAGCGCCGCTTTGTCGACGGTCCGCATCCGTTTGAAAAGCTGAAGCGGGTCGACACGCCGACCACCTATTTTGACGAGGAACGCATCGCCCGGGTGCCCAAGCGCACGGACATGTTCGCCCGTTCCCAGTTCGGCGACATGGGCAAGAAGAACCAGCAGGCGGCGACCAACGGCCACTATGCCCGCAAGTCCGCGCCCTCCATGGCGCAGAGACGGGCGCTCGGCGCCTTCGTGCTGTTGCAGGACGGTGATCCGGTGCCGGAAAAGGCCAGTTCGACTTCCGAGCCGGAGCGTAACGCCGAAAATCTCAAGGCGATGTGCTATTTCCTCGGTATCGATGCCGCGGGTGTCTCCAGGTGTCCGGACTGGGCCTGGTATTCGCACGACGCGACCGGTGCATCGCTTGACCCACCGCATGACCAGGCGATCTCGATGGTCGTCGACCAGGGCTACGAGACGATGGAAGGCGCCTCGGGTGACGACTGGATCGCGGTGTCGCAGTCGATGCGGGCCTACTTGCGCTTTTCGGTCCTCGGCAGTGTTGTTGCAAAACAGATCCGCAATCTCGGCTACCGGGCAAAGGCCCATACGGTCCTGGACGGCGAGGTGCTGCAGCCGCCGCTGCTGCTGCTTTCCGGCCTCGGCGAAGTCAGCCGGATCGGCGAGGTTATCCTCAATCCCTTTCTCGGACCGCGGCTGAAGTCCGGCGTCGTGACGACGACCATGCCGGTGGCCCATGACAAGCCGATCTCATTCGGTTTGCAGGCATTTTGCGAGAACTGCAACAAATGTGCGCGCGAATGTCCGGCCGGAGCAATCACCGCAGGGCCGAAGCTGATGTTCAACGGCTACGAGATCTGGAAGTCCGACAGCCAGAAATGCACCACCTACCGCATTACCAACGAAAGCGGAGCTATGTGCGGGCGTTGCATGAAGACCTGCCCGTGGAACCTGGAAGGCCTGTTCTCCGAAGCGCCGTTCCGGTGGGCTGCGATGAACCTTCCGGGCGCAGCACCGGCGCTGGCAAAGCTGGACGACATGGTCGGCAATGGCGAGCGCAACCCGGTCAAGAAATGGTGGTGGGACATCGAGCTTGACGAAGACGGCGCCTATCGCGCGGCGAAGCAACCGGTGAACCGGCGCGACCTGCAGAAGGATCTCGATCTCAAATACGAGGATCAGACCCTCGCCGTCTATCCCGCCAATCTTGCCCCGCATCCCTGGCCGTTTCCGTTTCCGATGGACCGGGAAAAGGGCATCGAGGCCTACCAGGCCCTGATCACGGCGGAGCAGTACAAGGCACGGCTTGAGAAAGGCGAGACCGACGGTCTTGCCCATGAATATTCGATTGCCGGTGATGCGCCGGTGATCCGGGTCGAGATCGTCAAGGCCGAGCAGATGACAGGCGGTGTGACCAAGTACGAGTTCGCGTCGCTTGACGGCGCGCCGCTGCCCGAATGGCAGGCGGGCGCCCATCTCGACATTGTCGTGGCGCCGGAATTCCTGCGCCAGTATTCGCTTTCAGGTGATCCGGCAGATCGGAGCAAATACCAGATCGCGGTGCTGAAGGAAGACGAAGGCAGAGGCGGCTCGAAGCTGCTCCACCGGATTTTCACCGAAGGCCGCAAGATCTTCATTTCCAAGCCGATCAACCACTTTCCACTGCAGGACGCCGCAAAGACCTTCCTGATGGGCGGTGGGATCGGCGTTACCCCCATGATCGCGATGGCGCACGAACTTCATGCCAAGGGCGCCGACTTCGAGCTGCATTATTCCTGCAGCAGGAAAGACGATGCCGGGTTTCTGGAGGACTTTGGGCACTTCCCCTGGAAGGACAAGGTCAGCTTCTATTTCAGTGACCAGGGCACGCGGGCCGATCTCGACAAGGTTCTTGGCCCATACCAGACGAGTAGCCACGTCTATGCCTGCGGCCCGGACCGCTACATGACCTCCGTGATGGAAGCCGCCGAACGCGCCGGATTTACAGATGACGAACGTCATGTTGAATATTTCAACGTGCCGGACGTCCCCGACTACGTGAACCACCCATTCACGCTCAAACTCGCCAGCTCGGGCCGCGAGCTGGAAATCCCGGCCGACAAGTCGGCGACGGATGTTCTGAATGAAAACGGTATCCCCATCGACATCAAATGCTCCGACGGCATCTGCGGCGTCTGCAAATGCGGACTGGTGTCGGGGGAAGTCGAGCACCGGGACTTCGTACTGTCGAAGAAGCAGCGGGAAGAGGCGGTTATTCTTTGCCAATCCCGGGCAGCGGAAGCCGGGGGTGTGGTGGAGGTGGATTTGTAAAGGGGAGGCTTTGCGTCCTCAGATGGGTCACCATGACTTCCAGGTCTCGGCGGTGAACACTATATCGGCAGCAGCAACAATCGATCACAATTCGGCCGCGGCTGAAAGAGGAACCGATCCCGCCGGTGAGGCTCAATCTCGCCGGCGGTGATTTCGGATAGTCTTGGTAATGCTGGCCGAAGTCACAGTCTGGAAAATGAGCTTCGCTCGCAAACGCGCATTTCAGCTTCGACCATTTTCTTGATCTTGTCCTGGAGCCCGGCAACGCCTTTGAAGGGGTTCATGTTGACCTTGCCAACCATAACGTTGAAGGCCTGCTCCTTCAGGAGCCGGTTGAAACTGGCCTGATAGGAACAGTCCGGTGCTTCGAGGCCGACGGGTGCCACTGTAACGGTCGAGACGTGCTGCCTCTTTTCGCGTGCGGCTTTGTTGACAGCCAGCGCCGCGGCTGAGTTCAATCCATGAAGATCCTTCAACGGCGTATAAAAAATCCCTTCGAAAGCTGAATTCATCGAGAGTGCGCGCCCGCATTTCATCTCGATATCGGAATATTGCATCTGGATACCGGATTTCCTTATCTGCTTGAGCATCTGACCGCCCGCAGACTGAAGGACAACTAAAACCACGCCCGGATAGTCCTGGTTATGGTAAAGTTGAATCCACTCGGCCCTAGTGTCATGCTTCTTGGCAAATACTTTCCATGACATGAACGTTGTCTCCATCTTGATAGCTTTTATCGTCTGATGCTTGATGGATGCAGTGACACCGTTTTTTGTCCGTCACAAATGACCGCTCACGCGATCATGGAACGTTAAAAATGCGCCAAATCAGGAGTGTCGGCAGGTGCAGACTATTCCGGGACAGCTGTCGGCGATCCCGCCTGCCGCATGTGTTCTGCACCAACGCGGCGCGCTGGAAACTCAGTTGGCCATAGGATCCTCTGTGAACAAGGCCCGTCTGGTTGGGCAAAGCAGTGGTTCAAAATTCGTCTGGAAAGATCGACATCAGCATCAGGGCGCCGTATTCGCTCCCGCAAGCACCTGATGTGATCATTTCGCTAAAAATCCTGCGCCGTTCGGCGGCGTCCATTTGGGTGGTTTCGTCAGCCTTCTGTTGGCCCTTCCAAAAGAACCGGCTGAGAAACGAAAGCGGAGAAAGGGGCAAAACAGTCATCTTCGGCTCCTAAAATTTGTCAGAAGCAAAATACGCCGGAAGAAAGTTCCGCTGGTATCCGCCACGGCACCGTGCTGTTATGCAAAAATGCAGAGCCGGTTCAGAGATTGGGGAGACGTGCGCGTATTCCTCGCTGTCATGCGTGAGGGATCGACCCTTGCCGCTTCGCGGCATCTGGGCCTCAACCAGACCACTGTCGCGCGGCGCATCGACGTTCTTGAACACATCTTTGACGAGACGCTCTTTGACAGGTCCACGCGCGGTGCAGAACCGACGGAGCGTGCGACCACCTTGTTACCCTATGCCGAAAGCCTCGAGCAGGCAGCTCTTGCGTTTGAGGCGGAAGCCCTGAAGGGCAGGGCCAGCGCACCGATCCGCATCACCGCGTTTGAAGACGAGACCTTCGGAAACATAGGCGCCGTGGTCGCCGAGTTTGTTGAAGAGAACCCCGGTATCAGTTTTGAGTTCGTGTTCTCGGAACGGCATTTGGACATGATGAAGGCAGAGGCTGATGTTGCCCTGCGTATGGCCCCGGCGATCTCCGATGGCAGGCTGGTCGCCCGGAAGGTCGGTCAAACCCAATGGACCTATTATGCGTCCGGAGCCTATGCCGCCAAACATGCTCTTCCGGTAGAATATTGCGATGATATGGAAGACCATACGGTCCATCTTTTGAACCATGTTAAAAGCAAACGGCATAACCTTGTTCGGTGTGCGACATCGAACGACATATTGATAGCGCTCCAGACCGGACAGGGCATCGGCCCGTTGCCGGTGACTGTCGGAGATGCCAACCCGAATCTGGTCCGCTGCTTTGACCCGCCCGATCACGCCAGCCTGCCGATCTGGCTGATCACCTCTCCAGCTGCGCTCAAGCGCCCGGACGTCCGCCGCTTCACCACCTTCGCCGCACCCCGGCTGGTCCGCAACCTCAAAAATTCGAACCGAGTCTCGGATCAGTAGGGCTTTTTGCCGCCGAGTGTGCCGCGTTCCACTAGGCAGAACGCCACCTTGACCGTTTCAACGCGCCGGAGGGGCCTGGCGACGTGAACCACCCTTTCACGAGCAATCTCGTCCGCTCCGGCCGCGAGCTGGAAATCCCTGCCGACAAGTTGGCGACGGATGTTCCGAATGAAAGCGGCATTCCCATCGACATCAAATGCTCCGGCGGCATCTGCGGCGCCTGCAAATGCAGGCCGGTGTCAGGCGAGGTCGAGCACCGGAACTTGGTGCTGTCGAAGATGCGGATATTCTTTGCCAATCCCGGGCAGCAGAAGCCGGGGGTGTGGTGGAGGTGGCTTTGTAAGGGGTTTTCAGGCGTCCGGCTTGCGTTGCCTAAATTGTCGATCTCGAACTTAAGAAATCGTCTTTTACAGACAGTGATTTTACTTGATACGCTAGGTAAATTTTTTTCAGATCCCCTAGAGGTTGGTCTTGCATTGTCGGTCAAGTCGATCCACCATGCAGAGAAGTTACTTGTCATGCAGTGTCCCGTGGCGCGCCAATTCTTGTGCGCTGCGAAGCATAATATGCTTCTCAAAAGTATTGAATGCATTGAAAGCACGATAGACGATTTGGAACTTGACCTATGCCAACTGTCTTCGCCCCGCGTATACCCATGTTCGGCTTCGATGCCTCAGCATCACCCAAGTGGCAAATGGTCCCGAGGGGGTGGGAGCGCACGCTTGTGGTGCGGGGGGCGGGAGCCCTGATTCCTGACTTGATCCCCAACGACATTGCCAAAATCACCTATAGCCGTGTCGGCGCTGATCATCATTTGACAATCAAAGGACTTAAGGCCGGCAAGGGGTTTATTCGTTTTGTGCCGAACGCAGGATTTACAGGCCCCGTCCTCAACAGCGACATACTCGAAATCTCGGTCAAGACCGAAGTCAAGATCAATACGGCATTCCACTATGTCAAAGACAACGCCGGCCACAAGACAAACCGCAACATAGGCGACCTCAACGCCCTGATACGGGGCGTCAATCGTTTGCTGGACACCCAGGCCAACGTGCGGATGTACAGAAAGAGTGCGCGCTCTATAACGGTTCCACAGAACCTGGGCGCAACTGTGCGGTTTTCCAGTCACCTGCCGGGCGTGGCAGCCGCTGAACATGAATGGGACGACGTCACGAACTTTGCTGACGCTGCCGCAGACTTCAATGTCTTCTTCGTATGGCAATATGAGCAGGATGCGACACCTGCGGTCAACAACACCCGTGCCGGAACTTTGGCGGGCGAAAAAAACTGCCTGATGCAGGACGTCATCACTGGTTCATCTCATGCTGAAACCCTGGCGCACGAGACCATTCACCTGCGTGGGATCGGTCCGCACAGCGGTACTGCAACGCACCTGATCGCAAGTGGGGCGGTGCGAACGGGGCAGCTCATTTCGCGCGCTCAGGCCAACACTATCAATCCGTCGGGCACATAATGGCTCGACACCGCAACCTGGCCAGAAACACCGCATGGGCGTTTCTGTTCACTTGGCTTGCAGGAAGCACCATGGCAGACGACATGAACCTTGAGGCAGTTATCGAAACCGCGTTGGCCGGAGGTTCCTCGAAGGCTCTGGTAGAGGCAGGTCCGGCTGCCGTTGCGCTGCTGGCTGTACGCTTGGCCGCGGCAGAGACCATTGACGCGAAATCGAACCTGGTGGATCTGTTGGCTGCCGTTGGCGGTGCAGAGGCACTGGCGCCCGTGTTACCTTATGTCGGCGCCCCGGACCCGGATCTGCGAGCCCGCGCCAGCGCTGCTGCGCTCAAATTCGTGTTGGCCCATGGCCCACCAGCCGACCCCGTCGCCACGCAGCTTCGAACCACGGTGATGGCGGCTCTCGCGGCACCAGATGCTGAAGGGGGCGTATTGCTCCTGGGGGCATTGGTACCCGGAGCGGAGGCCGTGCTCTCGGCTCACCTTTCCGGCACCCGCCTGGTTAAGGCACAACCACAGGAGCCGACTGTTCCGGCGGGCTTGGCAGCGCGGCTGGCGCTATCGGCATTGGGTGACGGGCAAGCGCGGACCAGTCTATTGACACAAATCCCCCAGGCCGACCCTGACAGCCTCGTATTCATGCTCAAGGCCTTACCATTGATTGATGCGCCTGAGGTCCTGCATGCCCTGTCCGCCTCCGCATTGGCCTCGGACGCTCCCGTCGGAGATGGGCGCCCCAGCGGACTCACACCTGCCCGGGAGGTTGCCGACGTCGCGGTCGAGGCGTTTGTAGCCCGGTTGAGCCTCACTCCCAGCTTCGCGATCAAGCCGGGAGCCATCTATACGGCGGAACAACGGGCCGAAACCGCCAGGCTTATCGCCGGGTCCATCCCAAACTAGTTCGTATCGTTTCTGATTGGGTCGGCGGATCTCTTGAGCGTTGGTCGAAGTGAGCTCAAGGCGGGCCTACGTTGCAATCTATCCAAATAACCGCTTCGCGCTCCAAATTCGGACGTTCGATGCATCCGTGTGTTTCACCGATAAGAGACAATGTTTCAGTCGATACAGGAAGCTCGTCCCGAATGTAGATGACGGGCGGAATTGAAAGAACTCCTTGACTGCCGGGAAATACACTGTCGAACTCAACCGGTCCTCGATGAATGCAGTGTCAAGGCGGAATCCATTCCGTTCTTATGAAGGCACAAGTCTTCCTGCTGGCGCGAGCAAAAAACAATTTCGTCACGTTTACGCATAATCAGGCCGCTTGCCGCGTCATCGACCGCAGCTTGTCGGAGAATTTGGCAACCTTGCCGCCGCCGGGAAGGGACTTGAGGCAGGCCAGCGTTTCGGCGCGCTCTGGTCTGGTTCCGGCCTCTACATGCAGCTCATACAATAGTTCCAGCATGCCGCCCAGATCGCGTGGACATTGCTCCGGTTCAAAATCAAGGAGCAAGCCGATCACCTCGCATACATGCCGGGAAGCGCCTGCCTCGGCCATCGCGGTGAACCCTTTGGTCCAGCGCGCAGTCGGCAAAGACCCCGACAGCATGAAGGTTTTGACGGCATCGGCAAAGACATTTGCTGACAACCGGCCGTCTGCCAGGACGGTTACTGCGGCTTCCGCGGCTAGAGACGAAACGGACTTGTCTTCGACCGCCAGATAATAGGCCAGCACGCCAGCCGCCAGATAGCTGACGTCAAACCCTGGACGGAAGAACGGTTCGAGATAACCACGCGTGTGGTTGTCGGTAAGCTTTTGCCAGACATCTTGATGAAGCAGCGCCTGACGGAAGAATGTGTCGGACGCCGCAGGCAGGCTGAGCGATGCCCACGAGACATCCGCAAATGTGCGTCCGCAATGGAGAACCGGGAAATAGCGCCGCCCTACCGAACAGGTTGGCGTCGCAGGTAAAACGATGCTTTCGCCGGTGATCTCGGGTTCAATCGGAACAGTGACCTTGACCCAGAAGTATTCGCCGCCGCGACTTTCCTCCCGAACGACATTCAGCTTTGTTCTTGCCGGAACGCCGCAGTCCGGCATCTGCGTTCCGAAAAGAGATACAATGCGCTGATCTTCCTTGTTGGGCCGCCTGGCCCGCCATGCCGCTGCCCAAAGTTCCGGGGTTGGCCCGATGTCCGCATCGCGGCCCATCGCGTAGGCGAACGCACGCTCCGCCTCTGAGGATTGTGGCAGATCCTCAACGCAATCCCGTGCGTTTCCAGCCAGACGCAGAAGCGCCAATGACAGGTCGGCAACTCCCGGGGTTGCTCCGGCATCACGGTAATCTGCGAGCCGGCCAGCCAAATCCCAGGCAGCGACTGTGCCCGAACTGTCGCTCGGCAGGGATAGGATCGGCAGCGAGGTTCCCGACAAGATCCTCTCAACCATTTCGCCGTTTCGCGCCAGATGCAGGCTTTGCAGCGAGCTTTCTTCGATCGGCCGACGGTAGTCGCCTTCGGTCTCTTGTCTCAGTGCCGCGATAGACGTGCCTTCGCACAGCGCGCGGCCCGTAAGTGAGAGGACGGCGCGGATGTCGGCATCGCCAGGGTTCTTGCAGACCTGTCCGGCGCGTTTCTTGAGAGGGGAAAGGCGCGCCCCGTCGTTTTTCAGTTCGACGCCAAACCGCGAAATGCCATCAACAGCGCGCTCGACCTCGAAAGGATCGCGCGGCGATTCAAGAACCGTCAGAAACAGGGCAAGTGCATCTTGCGCACCAGCGACCGGCTTCAGTTGCGTTGCCGTTGGAATATTTGCTGGCAACATCGGTTTCGGGGCAGCCTGTTGTACAGCAGTCCCAGCCATCAAGGCGATACGCGTGCGCAGTGACGGGGCAACCATATCGACATAGTCCGCCAACGACGCGCGGACGTGTTCAGAATTGTCCTGATCCAGTTTGTCGACAAGGTCCAGTGCTTTGCCCTGGACGGCGGGGTCTTCAGACACCAGAGACAGTGTCGCAGCGTGCGCGGCGTCGGTCCTGATAGCCTTGTCTCGCTTCGCCGTCCGCTCGACAAGCTTCAAGGCGGCAAGAGCAGGTCCTTTCGCGCGGGCTTGAAGCGCCGGTTCAAGGCTTGCAAGCAATCTGGCAGGTTCGACAGGGGAACTCCTGTCCAATGCCTGGACATATTTCAGAGCGAAGGAAACAGTCGGCGGTACGGAAGACGACAGCAATCCCAAATAGCGTTCGGTGCGCGCGGCGATTTCGTCCGCGGTCGGTGCGAGAGCAGTATGGAAGCGCGAATACCAGCCAGCCCGGTACTGTCCGAAATCTCGCTCAAGAGCATCAAGAGACGCGTCGAGGAGCCTTTGTCGGTCGAGCCGTCCTTCTTCGGCATAGTTGATCAGCCGGGTAGACCAAGTCTCCATTCCGGGTTTGACGAACTTGTCGTGATTGGCGAGGCTTAACTCCCCGGCACCCTCGACTTCAAAAAAGCGCCAGACGTCTTTGGAGAGCAGGAGCTCTTCGTCGACGCCCCGACGCGCATGCCAGAGCCCGTAGTATCCATGAATGATCCCGTCACTTTCCGGCCGTTGCGCCAAGCCACTTTGCCAGAGCGGCGCAATGGATCCGATCGCATTGGGATTGTCTTCGACCAGATAGTCCACCAGATCCTGGGCCCAATTCAGCTCCAGGGCCCGAAAAACGTCTTCGATTGGCACGGATGCAGGCGTTGGTACATAACCAAGCTTTTTGAGCTCAGACAGTGTCGCCGTCGCAAAGAGACCGATGATGACCGCATCCTGGTCGTGCGGTCTGATGCCCTTGGTCTTGTCCTGCTGAAACGCGAACAACACCCGATCATTGTAAAGTCTGGCCACCGCTTTTGCATGCTTGCGACGCTCTGCCGGTGCAATAGCAGCCAGGGCTTCAAGCGCTGCGCGCGCTTTTTTCCTGGATATGATCGAAATCAGATTGTCTTCGCTCACGCTTGCTTCTCCAATTGCATTTCGACCGCCAGAACATGCTTGCAAGGCCCCCTTTTGCGGCCATGTTTGGCAAACCAAGGACACGTGCAGCGCCATCCCTCATCGCTCTGATTGACGCTGTGAACGATGCCCTGGCTTGTGACGTCAGCGCCAGCCGTCGTCAGCTTCACGGCCCCGTCGTCAAGCAGCTCGATTGCGGCCTTCAGGCGCGGGTTGAGATCGTCGAGTTGTTCCAGGTCGAAGGGAAGAACGCGGTGGAAATATCCGTTGCGGCTGAGGTCAAAACCAACGAGGCCTCTGGCCGCGAGCTCGGCCAATGCGCTCTCAACCATCTGGGGCGTGTGTCCGGTTGCCGTCGCCAGGGAACTGACATCGATCTGATCCTGCCAATTGAGCTGTGCGCGTAATGCTGAGACTGCATCCGCACCTGACTTTGCCATGCCGGACAAGGTACCACCGTCACCAGAAAATCCGCGCCAGGGGTCTGCGTTCAGAACCAGCCAGAAGCGCTGAACGCCAAAATCAAGAGCCCACGCACTCGCGCCCGTCGCATCGGATGCGAACACCTCCAGCCCCTCGGACCGACCGACCAGCGGTTCCAGGACGCGCAGCCTGTGACTGCCCCGTAACGGGATTGAACCGTCATTTGGACGAGCCGACAGCTGCGCCGCACCTCCACGGACGGAAACAAACTGAACCTGATCATTTTTGCCGCGCGGCAACGCCCGCAAAAACCGTTGTGCCGCAACCCGAGGCAAACGGAAAGTTGGCCGCATGTTCGCCATGACGACCTGTACCTCGGCAAATCCCTTTATCCAGCGGGACGGCAACGGCACTTTCTTTTCAACGATCGTCCGGTTGTTCCGGGTAATACCGACGGCGTTTTCCTCGATGCTGAGTCTCAGCTCCGCGTTGGCGCCGACATTGGCAAGTGCCCCGCGAAGCTCCTGCCCAAAATCGACATTCGTGGTCCCGTTCCGCCGAAAAGAAACGTCAAGTGCTCCTTCGTTCAGGTCCATTCGGGCATATGCGCTGCAGCAGCTGGAGAACCCTTCGAATCTCACCGCTCCCGGACTGACTGTCGCGACCGGATCAGCCTCGCGCAGGGTCTTCGCCAGCATCGTAGGGGGAACGTAATAGCGTGCGGCCACCACCTCCGAGACCGCCCGAAGTCCTTTTGCGGAGATGTCGGGTATGAGCGCGCGTGCTTCCAAAAAACGTTTGAATCCATCGAACGCGGTCGTGCTGTCGCTGGTGAGAGACAGCCGGCTTGCGTCAGTACCTGTCAGATATGCGGAGGCGCGCGCGTAACGATAGGTTCTGTCAATGGCGGACAAAGCTGGGAAATCCTCGTCAGACTCAGAAACAATGTCTCCCCTTTTTCGGTGTTTCCGATTAAATTGAAGTGAAGCTGAAATTTACAATTGTCTTGAGTTTTCTTGCCTGAACGAGCGGAATTGAAGACGTCCGGTCGCCAGATTCTCTCCGGCCCAGACCGGATTTCAAAAAGTGACGTGTTGTAACACTCCGCCGCGCCTGAAACGGTTGGGTTTTTGGAATGTGCGCGGTTCTTTTTGATGGTCGTGCTGCCTGTTCTGACCGGAAAGCTGCCCGCCTGAGCAGTTTTTCCGTGTCAATCTGTCAAGCTGAAAGATCGGGGCGACAAGTGTTCGCCAAGAGCATCAAACGTCAACGTGCCCTCCGTTTCAGCGCCAGTAATCCGGCCAGGACGATCAGGATCATGCCCGTTACCGATGCCCAGCCCGGTGACAGTCCGAAGACCAGGATGTCCCAGAGGGCGACAAACGCCAGATAGCTGTATTCAAAGGTCGAGATAAGGGCGGGCGGTGCAGCCTGATAGGCTCCTGCCAGCATCATGCCGATAACGATTGCAAGGCCTGCGAGCAGCAGGAGAACAAGCCAGTCCGTCCATTCGACTTCAGACCATTGGCCGAGAATATAGGGAAAGTCCCGGGCGAGGCCGCCCTGAGGCTTCAACCAGAGTAGCAACAGACTGACAATGACGCCGGCCGCCAGCATGACGATGGTCTGGGACAAGGCCAATGCAGGGAGGGGAGTGTTCTGACACTTCGCGCGTGTGGTGATGTGCGCCAGCGCATAAAAGCCGGCTCCGACAATCGGGAGGATCGCCCAGGCCGAGAAGGCGTCCGTGCCCGGTTGCAGCAGGACAATGACGCCTGCAAAGCCAAGCAGCACGCCCAGCAGGCCAAAAGGCCCGACGGCCTCCCCGATCGCGTAAGCGGACAGCAGCATCACGAAGACGGGTGCAATGTAATTGGCCGCGCCAACGGTCGACAGGCTCAGGAACGGGATCGCCGCGTAAAAGGCGAGAAACGTGGTCGTGATGAAGACCGACCGCAGAAGTGACCATTTCCCGAGTGCCGCGCGCAAAACGCCGCGATGGGTGTCCCTTACCCAGAGCAATGCAAAAAGCATCGGCACCGCAAGGATGCCGCGGAGCGCAAAAATCTGCCAGAGGGTCAGGTCGCTGCTGTGGAGTTTGAAAACGACATCCTGGATCGAGATCGTGAAGGCTGCCGCAACGATCAGCAAGACCCCGCCGGCAATGTTGTGCGGGCGGCTCTCTGCGCCGTGGCTCAAGGCAATCTCCTTGTCTCCGGGTGGGGTCGACCAGAACTACAGCGATGCCATTGATTTGTGTATCCATTGCAAACTGAAGTCATTATTTGGTAATTTCAAACAATGGAGCGCATACCCACCCATGGCATTGAAGTCTTCCTGACCATCGTTCGCGAAGGGTCCATGCGCGCGGCAGCGGCCGCGCTCGGGGTCGGAGCATCGGCCGTCAGCCTGCAACTGAAGGCGCTCGAAGACCGGCTCGGCATCGAACTCTTCTTCCGAACGACCCGCAGCGTTGAACTGACCGAAGCCGGAAAGATCTTGTTCGAGGCTGCAGCCCCGGCGCATCGTGATCTGACCTATGCGTTCAAGAAGACAAGGGAGATGGCCCGGTCCACCACGGGAACCTTGCGGCTGAGTCTGTCGCGCGGGGCCTATATGGCAGCGCTCGCACCCGTGTTGAAGGCGTTTCTGGCCGAGAACCCCGGTATCAAACTGGAGATTTCGTGGGATGAAGAACTGGTCGACATCAATCGCCAGGGGTTCCACGGCGGTATCCGCATGGGTGACGCGCTGAGCCCGGACATGATCGCGGTCCGCATCACCCCGCCGATCAAGTCGGTCTTCTTCGCCGCCCCGTCCTACCTCCAGGCCTTTGGGGCTCCCGAACACCCCCGTGATCTGCTGGATCATCAGTGCATCCGGCACCGGCACCCGACATCAGGCAAGCTGCGGGAATGGCGGGTAACGGAAGATGGCCAGGACATAAGCATAGATCCGCCGGCACGGCTGATCTTTGATTCAGCGGCGGGTGTCATTCAGGCAGCGCGTGAGGGGCACGGGATCGGCTGGTCGATGAAGGCAACGATGGCAGACCACCTGAAGACGGGCGAGTTGGCGACGCTCCTTGAGCCATTTGCCAGGGACCTGCCACCGTTTTATCTCTACTTTCCAAAGCAGAACAAACGTGTCGAGTGTCTCAGACTGCTCGTGAATTTCATGAAGACCCAGCTGAAAGAACGCCAAAGGTCCAATGCCGAGATTGCTGCGGAAAGGTGAAAGACAGGGTTGCCTGCCGGGTGCCTGACCTGCCGAAGACGAAAGCCAAGTTGACCATTTCAAAGCGCCGGATGCTCCGACGACGTGAACCACTTGTTCACGCTCAAATTCGCTCGTTTCAGTCATCAGCTGGGAAACCTGGCGAACAGGACCGCGACCGATGTTCATCGCAAGAGCGGCATTCCAGTCTGCATCAAATGAACCGATGGCATCCGTGGCGTCGGCAAACCCGGGCTGGTGTCAGGAGAGGTCGAGCATCGGAATTTCATTTCGTTGAAGAAGAAGCCGCGAGACGTTGCTGCCGACTAAGTGTTGCGCGTAAACTTGCTCACGGCCCAAACCACATGAAAAAGCGTTCAATGAAACTCTAACGCATTCCAGCGCCCGTAAGTGCTTCCGTCAGTGCGTCAACCTCTCTTCGAACCGGATATGGAAACATGCGTTTTGAATGGGCGAGACCATACCTGGGAGCGATCTCCCTGACCCTATCAACCATCTGCTGTGCTTCTTCAGCATCGCCGATCTCCCAAAGCGCACGCACCAACTGGATACGGGCAGGAATGAAACGCTCGACGCGATCAAGCACAGATCGAAAATGCCCTATGGCCGTCTCCTGTTCGCCAAGCAAAAGTTGGCGATGGCCTTGGGGGAATTCCCAACTGGGTGGCAAAAAACTGTCTTTTGAAAATACTGTGTCCAGAAGAGGGCCGGCCTCGTCCGGGCGTGCCAACCTGTTCATCGTTTCGCCATACGCCAAAAAAGCCTCGGAGTTATCCGGATCTCGGGTCAACGCGGCTTCAAATGCGGCAATGGATTCTTCCGGTCGCCCAAGATAACCCAGCACCCACCCAAGTCTTGCGTATCCGAGTGCTGAGTATTCGTCCCGTTGAATGGCCTCGCGGGCGAGGTTCTCTGCCGCATCAAGCGTTTTGTCGCTTCCGGGCAATCCAAAAACATACAGCGTTGTGCGGCAATATGCCTGTTGTGCGTATGCGTTCGCGAAGTCGGGATCGATCTCTGCCGCTTTCGTGAAATGTGACAAAGCGTTGACAAATGCCAGGGGTTCATAGCGAAAATAGGCGTAGCGCCCTTTTTGGTATTCATCATAGGCTTGAGAATTCAATGTGCCGCGCCGCTTTTGGGCCGGTCGGGAATGATCCGGCGCAAGCACGCCGAGCAGTCGATCGGCGATCAGATCATGGCCTGCCAAAAGGCTTTCCGGCGAGAGATCAAATGTCTCTGCCCAGGTTTGCCGTTGTCCATTTCCAGTCAGGATCACTGCGGTCACGCGCGTGCGCGATCCGCTTTTTCGGATATTGCCATCAACGATGTGGGTGACGCCGTAAACCTTTGCCGGAACCGTGTCCTTCAATGCTTGGGACGTGTTGTATGACAGCACGTTCAATGCTCCGTTTCGGGACAAGCCGTTGATCAGATCTTCCGCAAGTCCGTCCGCGAGATAGTTGAGCTGCGTTTCCTCGCCTGCAGACCGAAAAACGCGGATCAGGACTGTTGGTTTCGGCGCAGGAGGCTTTTCGGGTGTTTTGGAAATGACATCCGACACAAAGCGAAACCCTCGTCCATGGATCGTCTTGATGAAACTCCGGTCGCGAGCGGTATCGCCAAGCGCAATCCGAACGGCCTTGATCGCCCCCGAAATCGCCCAGTCACTGATCGCTCGGCCTTGCCAGATTTCCTCGATCAAATCGTCTTTGGAAACCACGCGATCCCTGTGACGAATAAGAAAGATCAGGATGCGTAGACTTTGCGGTTCAATGGCAACCGGGACGTCAGATTGTGTGAGTTCGCTGCACGCCTCATCAAGTGCGAAAGCACCGAAGGTCCAGACCTGAGAGTTATTTTGGGTCAAAAACATTCCTCCAAAAATCCTCCAGAATCCGGTTCTCACAGGGTCTAGACATTGGACGGTCCCGGTACCGCTCGGGAAAATGGACACCCAGGAGACAACCATGAAAACACTTATCGCACTAGCGCTTATCGCGACAACATTCGCAGGCACCGCCATGGCAGAACGTATCAATGTGGCAAGCAACGCAAACGTTGACCGATCGGTGCAGCGCCTGGTCGACGCGGTGGAAGGGGCAGGTGCACACGTTTTTACAAAGGTCGATTTTGCCCGCGGATCCGCATCGGTTGGCGAAGCCTTGCGCCCGACAACGGTCGTCATTTTCGGCAGTCCAAAAATTGGCGCCAAGGCACTGCAGCAAGGTCAGACCATGGCGCTAAATCTGCCGCTGCGGATGTTGTTTTTTGAAGATGCAAATGGACAAACCTGGGCGGTCTATGACGACCCGACAACGATTGCACCGTCTCATGGGCTTGCGGCAGATCACCCGGCGGTTTTGGCGATGAGGGGTGCATTGGAGAAATTCTCCGCAGCGGCCACGGGAGAATAGCCGCGCGCCAGATGGTGAAGCCTTCGCGCTTCACCATACCGGCCATTCGAGAACGCCGCAGTGTTTGCCAATAGGCTTTTGGTCGTCTTTCGTTGAACTGGTGACCAACGGCTGTTTCGGGCCGATCTTTCCATCATGACAGTAGGATTTGCTGGCCAACAAATGTTCGGACTATCCTTGGCATTAATGTGTCGGATATCGAGGAGGTTTCATGGCCGGAAAACATGTTGTTTATCACATACCGGTTTGTCCGTTTTCGCAAAGGCTGGAGATCCTGCTGGCGTTACGGGGCCTGGACGATGCCGTTGAATTTCGCGTGGTGGACATCACCAAGCCGCGGGATCCAGAGCTGCTGGCGAAAACCCGAGGGACAACAGCCCTACCTGTTCTGGAAACATCCGGAGGCGCAATTATCAAGGAAAGTCTGGTCATTCTTCGGTATCTCGACGAGGTGCTTGAAGGGCAGGCACTCCGGCGGAGCGCCCCTTTGGAACATGCAATCGAATCGATGCTGATCGCTCGTGAAGGCCCATTCACGATGGCAGGATATCTTTATGTCATGAACCAGGATCCAGATCGCCGCAAAGAACACCGTGACAAACTGCTTGGCCTTTACCGGGACATTGATGGTTTTCTAATGGAGCACAATCCAAACGGAACGTATCTCTTCGACGATTTCGGACTTGCAGAGGCTGTGTTTACACCGATGTTCAAACGCTTCTGGTTCCTCGGCTACTACGAGGGTTTCGAACTTCCGGATGACAATGCATACGCTCGGGTGCGTGTGTGGTCAGAAGCCTGCATGTTGCATCCGGCTACCAAACAGGTGAGCGAAGAAGAGATCGTCAAGCTTTACTATGACTATGCGCTGGGAGCCGGCAACGGGGCTTTGGTCGCTGGCAGGGCCGTTTCGAGTTTTGCCTTTGAGCCAAAGTGGCAAGACCGCCCCTGGCCAGCAAGAGACAAGTATTCCGGAACAGCATCCGACGCGGAGCTGGGTTTGGCTGGCTAGACCAACCATGCAGCATTTCCTCTCTCCGATTAATGGTTTGCCATCCGTCGATCATTGCTCGTAAGCTTTTGTCTTGTGGAGGGGGAACACATCATGAAAGCGATTTTTCTATTTGGCGCACTGGGCCTTTTTATCATGCCGAGCATCACCTTGGCGGAACCAAGTGTTGATCGCGGACGCTATCTCGTCGAAGGTATTGCCGGGTGCGGCAACTGTCACACGCCCATGGGACCCAATGGGCCAGTCTTGGACGCAAATCTGAGCGGGCGCCTTGTTGAAGAAAATCCTGCATTCAAAGCAATTGCTCCGAATATTACACCGACGTCACGGATCGCCGGTTGGTCAGATGATGAGCTTGCACGCTCGATCCGGGAAGGTCTTCGTCCTGACGGATCCCTGATAGGACCGCCAATGCCCTTTACGATGTATCGCGGTCTGTCAGACGACGACGTGATGAGCATGGTCCTTTACCTTCGAACGATCCCGGCGGTCGAAAATGACCCGGGTGAGAGCGAATACAAGATTGATTTGCCACCGGCATATGGCCCGCCCGTCGGCTCCGTGGCGCAGCCGGCTGAAGGTGTTACGATCGAGTATGGGCGATACTTGGCGGGTCCAGTTGCGCACTGTATGGAATGTCATTCTCCGATGAGCCCAAAAGGACCGATGGTGGAGACCCACCTAGGTGCGGGAGGCTTCGAATTTCATGGTCCGTGGGGTGTGTCGGTCGCCTCCAACCTGACGAGCCATGAAGATGGGTTGGCTGATTACACGGATGCCGAAATCAAAACGATGATCGTCGGAGGCAAGCGACCGGACGGAAAACCAATGCTCCCGCCGATGCCCTACGGCAATCTGGCACAGATGAGCGACGACGACCTCAGTGCGATAGTGCTCTACCTTCGAAGCCTTCCGCCTTTACCCGACTTCGAGGGTTAGCTCTGCATCGTTTCAGGCCGGTTAGAGACGGCTTATGCGGGGTGGCGGTAAGCCGCCTCGCGTGCTTGGCCATTTGCCGGAAAAGCAGACATTGACCGGCAAGGCGAGCAATGTCCGGAGAGGGCCGGAAGCGATTGCATGCCTGGGGCACGCGAATCTCAGCAACCGTCCCTAATGCGGAACCGGTCGTGAAGCCATGCACCACAAGCTCCATGTTTCGAATCAAACCACGCCAACTCGTGGCGGCCGTATCGATCCTCGTGCGAAGTCTCGGCCTTCGTCTCAAAACTTTCAGCAACCGACTGCAAATGCCAAATTACCCGACTGGTGATGGTTCTCCTTTTTGAACGCACGGACTTCCCGCAGGACTGGCTTCGAGATCCGGCCGCCGTTCGCAAATGCGGCGAACGACCGGTCGCAACCGAGTTCAGCAAGAGGTTCCAGATTCACGTCCGTGACGTGGGGTATGCACCGGGTGCCTGAAGCTCAACAGCCTGTCCAGAAAACTGACATTTGTTGTCATGAAGGCAGATGACCGCCTGGATGACCACGCTCTCAGATCGCCCGTATCCGGTTGTTTCGAGCGTTGTGTTCCAGTTCGGCCAGTCCCAGGAGTTCCAGCGTCGGACCTACATAATTTGCGAAGCGACCGCGGTAACCCTTGCGCAGACCGTAGTAGCCGCCGACGGGGTTGTCCCTGGAACGCGCCCAGTCTTCCAGGGTTTCGGGCTTGGTCGGTTTTCCCTCGTCTGCGTTGCCGAGCGGCATCCAGTCTCCATGGCTTTTCAGCATTTCATGTGCATCTTCCAGAGCGCGGAGCTGATAGGAGAGGCGGGTCTTGCCAACTTGCACGACCAGAGCAGGTGGGTCGTTCGCTTCATCCTTCCAGACCTGGAATTCTGAGGTCAGCGGGGGTGTTTTCAAAATCCACGGATCTTCCGGCGTGCCCGAACCGTATACGACATCATCCATGATGCTCTGCCTTTTCCTTCAGTGCGTTAGCAAACTTTTCAAAACTCGATGTCAGATCCGGCATGGACTTCACGATCAGACCGGACAACAGACCGCTGAAGACTTCTTCCATGTCAAATCTCGTCGTCCCGCCAGCCGTCGACAAGGAGAATTTCCGGGTTCCCGTAAAGAGCCTCAGCGGCATCCCCCCGCGCCAGACCATCGTGTGAGGGGGCTGGAAGTCGGTCACGGTTAGCGCAAATGTTCGCTTCGGTTCAATTTCGGACCAGAGCTTTATGCGGCTCCCAGCAGCAAGTGTGCCGTCGATCCGAAGAATGCCGAATGGATCCGGATCGCGCGGCAGGTCTTCGGTCAAGACCTGCCAGACCTCACTGATCGGGGCGTCGATGTCGATGGATTTCCTGTAGGTTTTCATGCCGCTCCTCTTGATTGACACTGGAACGCTTAAAGGAGGTAACATGACATCTTATGTCATGTTTGGAGATTTCTCATGCGCGCGGCCCGCTTGCTGCAAATCCTGCTTGTCCTGCAAAACCGGGGACGGCAGACGTCGGTTCAACTGGCAGAGGAGCTCGAGGTTGCCCCGCGCACCATTCTGCGCGACGTTGATGCCATGACCGAGGCCGGATTGCCGATCGTCGTCTACCAGGGCAATGGCGGCGGCATTGAGCTGGGGTTCAATTATCGCACGCGCCTGACGGGACTTGCTCAAGACGAAGCGACCGCACTTGGCCTCATTCTGTCGGCCGAGACACCCATGGTGTCTGCCCTGGGTCTGGAGAATGCGGCAAAGCGCGCCCAGGCGAAGCTGATCGAAAGCCTGCCGGACAAGACCCGGCTGGAAGTCAGGACAGCCACAGAGCAGTTTAGCCTGAACCGGAACACTGCGGTGGATGATCTGCGTGTCCGCGCCATGTCATTGGCGGTACGCGCCGGCACCAAGGTCAGGTTGCGTTTCGCAACACCGGACGAATTGTCGATCCACCCGGTCGGGTTGGCGCTGGATGACACGAACTGGTCCGTCAGGGATGATGTGACGCAAGAGTCGATACCGCTGGATGACTGGGGCCGGGTGAATATTTCCTCCATCAGGTTTCAGAGGAAAGAACGCGGCTGAACCATACTCTTCCGGATTGTCATGCAGGCGAAGGCGGATATTCGGCAGACGTTTGCCAGACCGTGTTGTTTTTTCGCCGGTCTCATGGCGTGCCGGATCCCGGATCTCCCCTGCGCCTTGTTCGGGATGACAAGGTGGAGAGACATGGCTTTTGTGCCGGAGGCTGAACTAGCCCGACTGTTTCAGAACACGCTCACGCCACATCATGTAGAGGCCCGAGAAGACGATCAGCGATGCTCCTGCAAGGACCGGGAGGCCAGGGCGCTCATCGAAGACCAGCACGCCCAAAATCAACATGAAGACGAGGCGTGCATATCGAAAGGGAGAAACGACCGAAATGCTGGTCGCGCGAATGGATGCGGTGAGCAGCAAATATCCCAGCGACCCCAGCAGGATGATGGAGATCAGCATCACCCAGTCTGCCTCCGGTGGCAGAAAATTGTCTCCATCCAGAAGGATCCAGGCCATGGCAAAAGGCAACGCCGCTACCGCCGAATAGGCAGCAAGGCTTGCGGACGCCATGTCGGGTGGCGTCATGCGTGTTGTCAGGTCGCGGACAGACAATCCAACCATCGAGAAAACCGCCCAAAGGGCCAGGGCATCAAAGCCTTCGGCACCCGGTTGAACGATGAGCAGAACACCGGCAAATCCCAGGACAATGGTGCTCCAGCGCCGCCAGCTCACTTTCTCTCCGAGGAACAAGACGGCTCCAAGGGCAACCAGCAGGGGCGTCGCCTGGATTATCGCTCCTACCGCTGACAGCGGCACATGGGCCAAGGCCATAACCATGCCGACCATGGCAACGACTTCTGCGAGATAGCGAACCAGGAAGACGGGCGCGATTGCACGGCGATCAATCAGCCGCGCACCTTGCGCCTTGGCCATCAGGCAAAACATGACCGAGCCACCGGCCATCATCAGAAACATGATTTGTGCCGGAGCGACTTCTCCCGACACAAGTTTGATCAACGTGTCGGCCATTGCGAAGGCGCCCATGGACAGAACCATCAGGATGATGCCACGTGCATTCGCTTCTGAATTCTGTTGCATATCGCCTTTGTGATTCTCTGTTGGATTTTATCCTGGCACGCATATGGACCTAATTTCTCAAGGTCGGCAATGGTTGGAAAATGCACGTAACTGGAAAGGGCCTTCAGCGACGGTCCGTTCTGGATGTGGGAATGTCCGAATTTCCTGACTGAAGACCCCCAAGGCACCGGTCCGCTCGCGATGATGTCAAAACCAATCGGAACCTCGGTCCTTCTGTCGGCAAGCACCTGCGGGCCGAGGTGGGCAAAGGTGCGGAGGAAAGCACCGTCACCGTTGCAGAGGGCTGAGATGTAGCAGCGTCTTAAATGCATTGGTTGAGCGCAGCCATTGGACGCGGGAAGACGAAAACGGGAAGGCGGCTTCGCAGCCTCAGGCGTTCAGTCTGCCTTTGACGCTGAAGTACGGCTGTCGTCACCCTTGGCGGAGCGGGGCGGAAATGGCTATGTTCGTTAGTGCAAGAGCGGATATTGGTGATGTGAGGGAGAGGGATGTCGTATCAGCCGTTATCGGAGGTCCGGGAAACCCTGAAGCCGCAATGGTATCGCTCGAAGATGCCGCCGGCCAGGTTTCGGGAGCTCTCCAGGCGCGACGACGCCAAGGGCTGGTTCCAGGCGGGCGGCCATTTCGCCCTCTTCTGCCTCACGGGTCTGGCGGTCTATCTGACCTGGGCGCTGAACCTTTGGTTTCTGTTCGCGATCGCGCTCTTTGCTCACGGCACCGTGGCGTCATTCTTCAAGGGTACCGCTGTCCACGAACTCGGCCACGGGACAGTGTTCAAAACCAAGTGGCTCAACGACTTCTTTCTCTATCTCTTCAGCCTGATTTCCTGGTGGAACCCGTTCGACTATGCCGCCAGCCATACCTATCATCATCGCTATACCCTGCATCCGGAAGGTGACCGGGAAGTCCTGCTGCCTGTGCACCCGAATGTGGGCCGGACGTTCCTCTTGCAGATGTTCACGGTCAACCTCATGACCCAGCCGGGGAGGACATTCGGCAAGGGCGGTTTTGTGTCGGCCGTCTGGTTGACGGTACTGGACGCGCTCGGCAAGACCGGCCCGGTCGAGGTTCCGGCCAACGAATGGCTCGAGGCGCTGCATGAGGACCAGCCGGACCAGCACAGGAACTCGATCCGCTGGTCCAGAATCCAGCTGGCATTTCACGGCACCGTGCTCATTGTCGCGATGGTCACGGGTCTGTGGGTATTGCCGCTGATCATCACGGTGCCGAGTTTTATCGCCAACTGGCTGAGTTATTTTGTCGGGCTGACGCAGCATTGCGGATTGATGGAAGGCACGAATGATTTCCGCAAAAGCACCCGGTCCATTCGCCTGCCGAAATTCGTCGAATTTCTCTATTGGCACATGAACTGGCATGCCGAGCATCACATGTATGCGGGCATTCCCTGCTACAATCTGCCGATGCTGGCAGAAGAGATCAGGGACGACATGCCTGAACCGCGCACTCTTACGGGAGCCTGGCGCGAAATGCTTGACACCTGGGAACGGCAGAAGATCGACCCGGACTACGTATTCGACACGCCCTTGCCGGCGACCGCAAAAACCGAGAGACAGCAACCGCCGGAAGTTGAAGAAGGCTCGATTGGCGACCTCGCACCAAAAGGCTTGTCGTGAAGCCGCCGGTCCTGCGCACCAGACGGACTTTTTTGAACGGTGTCAGTCACTCTCTTTCACGGGATAGGAGACGGGCGTGCGATGCTCAGCGGCGTCGTGCATTTGCCAGTACATAGTCCTGATGTGCTTGTAGAGCGGGCCGATTGCGCCCGATCCGATCGACTTTCCGTCAATGCGTGTCACCGGCATAATCCCCCCGGCGGTTGACGTTATGAAGACCTCGTTCGCTGATCTCAGGTCCTTAACCGAAATGTCTTGAGACCGGCATGTGAGATCCATCCTTGCGCAGATATCGAAGACGGTCCGGCGGGTAACGCCCAACAGGATGCTTGTGTCCGGCGTGGTCACCAGGCCGTCCTTTACCGCGAAAATGTTGAAGCCGGGCCCCTCGGATATGTTGCCCTTGCCGTCAACCAGAACCGCCGTGTCCGCACCGCGTTCATAAGCAGCGTAAAGGCCTTTCACCAGGTCCAGCCAATGGTAGTTCTTCACGGTCGGATCGACCGAGCTCGGCGGAATGCGCAGGACATCTGTTATTGCCAGATGCAGACCGTGTTCCATCTGTTCCTCGTTGGCCACGGACCCGAACGGAAGGGCAAATGCGATGAGGCGGTTTTCAGAATTCCTCGGATCCCGGCTGAATTCCGGCGACGTTCCCCTGGTGCAGATCACCTCGACATAGGCGTTCCTGAACCCGGACAAGGCCACGCAATTGCGGAGAACCTCCGTAACCTGTTCCTTGTCGTAGCCGATGGACATATGCAGTTCGTCCATACCGCGAAAAAAGCGGTCCAGGTGATCCTGCAGTCTGAAAAACGAGCCGTTCCACACATGAGCCACATCATAGGTCGCGTCCGAGTGGAGAAAGCCGTAGTCCAGAACCGAGATTTTTGCCTCGTTCATCGGCAGATACTGGCCGTCCATATATGCCACTCCCGGCGGGTAGGCGCGGTGATCGATGTGACGTCGGGACAATTCAGGCAGTTTGCGCATGATCAGGCCTTCGATTGGTGCAATGGGTTCCTTGGCAAAGACTAGCGGAGAAAATTGAGCAACTTGCCTGTTTTTTCGCTCCTGATAGAGTAAATTGTTGCAAAATTTGGTATGAGAGCAAGCAAAATGCCCAATGTCATGGATGATGCCGACAAGCGGCTTCTTGAGATTCTTCAGCGAGACAATCGCCTGACGGCTGACGAACTGGGCGAACAGACCCGATTGTCGCGGTCATCCGTTCAACGTCGTCTGAAGCGGTTTCGGGACGAGGGAATTATCGAGGCGGATATTTCAGTTCTGTCGGCCAAGGCGGTCGGACGTCCCATGACCTTCATCGTCGAAGTGGAACTGGAGCGGGAGCGCACAGACCTTTTGGATGAATTTCGGCGCTCAATGATGGAGTTGAAGGATGTTCAGCAGTGCTACTACGTCACGGGACATACCGATTTCATCCTGGTCGTGACTTCAACGGATATGGCGGCGTATGAAGACTTCAGCCGCCAGGTGTTCACGGACAATCCAAACATCCGCCGGTTTCATTCCAACGTCGTGGTGAACCGTGTGAAAGTCGGGCTGCAGGTTCCAGTTTAGCGTTAGACCCTGTCGTGAGACCGAAATGCCCGATCGTCAGACAGTTCCGTGCGTGCCAGGACCGACGCTCAAGACGAATTGATTAAGCGGCCCGGAGAGGCGCTGGTAACTCTTTCTCATGCGCTACCTTATTCTGATGTTCGCAGTTCTTGTCACCCCTGCCAACGCGAGTGAACACGTCGCCTTTCGTGGAACCTGGGGTACGAAGGCGCAGTGCGCGAGGGCGCCGGTCCAGCCCGACGGGACGGTGCTGTCGGAACCGTTCGAGATCGGGCGGAACTGGCTCAGACAAGGGCAGCTCTGGTGCGCTCTCAGGTGGGGGCCGGTCGAGGCGAGAAAGAACGGTGCATTCACTGCAGCTAATGCGCAATGCGGTGAAGATTCCGTGCGCAGCTATCTCATAGGAATGCAGCTCACCGGCGATGAGTTGATCCTGCGCTGGAATTTCCCGCACAAAAGCGGGCCGTTGAAACGCTGCCCGGGTTCGTGAGTCTCAGGGCAGCATCTTTGTGAAATCGATCCTCGCGACATTTGCCGAAAGGCAAGCGTTCAACCGGGGTCACATGCTAAGAGCCTGCCAGTGGCCTGTGACCACTGGCACTCTTTTTCATGCGGTTGATGTCCACAAGCCGAGCCGCCTGTTGCACCCGGTCTGCACGGGTTTGTCCTGACGGTCCTTGCATAACCGGCTGGGTCAGTTGACGCCGATGCGCATGCCATCGAACCGGTTGCCGAATTTGCGGGCCGGCTGGACATCTTCGGCGAGGGGGTTCTTACCCTTGGCAAATGCCTGGCCTGAAAACTGTCCTGAAACACTCTGGAACTGGCCATCGGTTTCGCCGGAGAAGGTCAGGTCATAGACAATTTGCGACGCACCATTGCCATCGGCTGTTGTTTCCGGGTCGTTGAAGTCGATGATGGCAGCGCGGGCCGTGTCCGGTCCTGTCATTTTCCAGCTTCCAAGTCCGGATGTGTAACCGCGAACCTGTTGTCCCTGGCTGACAAGATTGACCGAACCGCCGGGGTTGAGGGCGAGGACCCGCTGGCTTTCGTTGGGCTGCACCAGCAGATAGGTGCCTTCGATCGCCGTGCTGTCGTTGCTCGCTGCCAGAGCGACCGGCGCGGCAGCCAGCGTGGTTACCAAAACGGCGGCAGGAAGCAGGGTTTTCATCATGTTCAATTCTCCTCACAAGTTGTATCTGCCCCATGCCGGGGCGGCTGATCAGCAACTGGGGACGAAATGTGGCAGAGACCAGCCAACGGAATCCCGGGCATCGAGATGCATGTGTTTTTTTCGAACGATCAACACCCTGCTGCCGACCATCGAAATCACGGTGTCGCCTGACACGTGATGTGGCATTCGGATCGATCTCTTCCTGTTCATCAGGTGAAAGGATCGGGCATTCCGGGTGGCCTCGGCGAGGCGGTCATGTTTGAACCGATAGGCTTGACGTATTTCAGAAATATTAATTTTTACAATAACTTGAATGGTTCTGGCAATTGCCTTGCCGACGTCTCTCATGTCGTAACAAAGATGTTTCAATGACTGCAAGGCGTGGTATCTGGCAAAGCGCCGTGTTGCGGCAAGTCACACGACATCGAGGAGGCGAAACCTGCGAAATTCGGCGAGATCTTTCCGGCTGTTTTGGAAGGTTTGGTCCTTACAATTAAATCTTTGTAAGATGGTGCACTGGATCAGACCTGGCGGAATTATTAGAAAAGAAGTTCACATTTCTATATCGGAATTTGTCGCCGAAATGTTGCACCTGCCCATTGTTCAGGCTTCGCGCAAGGAATGCCCAGGGACAAAATTGTTCTCCCGCAAACGGCCAACAGCCATTTCGGTTTCAGGCCCTGAATTGCCATGGGATTTCCTGAACCTGTCAGTTTCGGAAACTCTTGAGTTGATGATGTACGGACTGGCTGTCCCGCCGGTGACGCTTCGCATCTGCGGCGAAACGGATTGATGTCATGGCCAACAAACCGTTTCGCGAGGTTCGATTGGACCGGCGGTCCTACAAGTATGAAATAGCGACGGCACCGGTTTTCGGCTTGATGGACGCCGGGTCGATGACGCCCGCCTGAACCATCTTGCCAAAAGCTGCCTGTGCAATCGCCCCCGCTGCTTCCATCGCGGCTTCATTGGGATACTTTGCCACGACAAGTCCGGCTCCATCGCCGAAATCGATGATATCTATGAAGACTGCACCAGCATCTGCGAGATCGCCGCGTAAATCTTCGGCGGCCACCATTGCCGCTCCCATATCCGGTGAAGAAAATTCAGTAAATCGATATACAGTCATCTCGTTTTTTCCCCCTCGTTTTTCTATATTCCGAGATTAGGTCATGTTTTCCAAGTATTGCAAGAGATTAAGATGAAATGCTCCGCAGGGGAAAGTGAACTTTTATTCCTGTCTATTTGGAATTCGATGCCTTCCCATTTGAATTGTCCCTGAGCGGCAACAGAAACCAACGCGGCCATCAGGTTGCCCAAATCGCAACGCTCCGGGAATGGGGGCCGGCAGAACATTTTCAGCGGAATGGTTGTTGTTTGGAGTGCTTATTCAATACCGGTTCGTTCAGCGCCTTTCGTGGTGATCAAGGTATTGAAGGTCTAGTTCACACCAGGGTTGAAATTCACTACAGAAACTGTCTGAAAAATGATTTTGTGTGATATAATTTATTGATCTGAAAACTGGAAGCCGCATGTCGACCGCCGAAGTAAACACCAAATTCCAAATGTTGCCGGGTGCGGATGTTCCACGTGCGCCTGTCTTTATCGTCACGCTTTACGGGGACGCGATCGAGCCGCGTGGCGGCACGCTCTGGATGGGGGATCTTGTCACTTGCTGCGCCCGCCAGGGCATCAGCGAAAGTCTCGTCAGAACAGCCGTGTCCCGGCTGGTGACCGCCGGCAAACTTTTCGGTGAACGCATCGGACGCAAGAGCTTCTACCGGTTGACCGGGCAGGCGCGGGCGGAGTTCAGGCAGGCTGCCCGGGTTCTTTATGCGCCGCCCCCTCCCGCCCGTGGCTGGCTGGTTGCTGCCAAGGCTGCCGAGGCCCTTCCGGAAGGCTGGGCATCCCTGGGGCAGGGGGCCGCGATCGCCCCTAATCGTGAAGACATTGCTTTTCCGGCCGGCCCGTTGCTTTCCGCAGAAACCGTTGGGGATCCGGCAGGTTGGCCTGCTCTGGCGGCGGACTACTGGGATCTTCAGGGCGTTGCCGACCGGTACAAGCGTTTCCTGTTGCGCTTCGAAGCTCTCGGCGCGCTCTTGAAATCTGGCAATGGCACCGTTGACCTTGAAGGCGAGGAGGCCCTGGCCCTGCGGCTGCAACTTGTCCATCACTACCGGTTGGCAGCGCTCAAGGATCCTCGCCTGCCGCGTGACGCTTGGCCTTCCGACTGGCCCGCAGAAGAGGCGAGACAGTTGTTCGTCCGGGCCTATCTGTCGCTCACTGCCGAGGCGGACTCCTTTATCGGCCTGACATTTCGTGATGCCATCGGCCTGCTGCCATCGGCCACCGAAGAGACCTGCCTCCGCCTCGATCGACTTGAGCGAGAGATGGCAATGCTAACGTGCTGATGCAAAAAGACAATTTGTTCCGTGATTGAAAAGCATCACGTAATTACTTAAAAAAGAGTTTGAGGTGTGATGTTTTAATGCTACAACACTGACCGATCGGTCGGTGAATTTTGCGTCGACCAAGAGGCTGCGTTGGGAGAGAAGAATGTCGGAAGCCTTTATCTGCGATGCAGTGCGCACGCCTATCGGACGCTACGCAGGCGCCCTTGCATCCGTGCGAGCAGATGATCTGGCAGCCATACCCCTTGCAGCGTTGAAAGAGCGCAATCCGGACGTGGACTGGGACGCGGTCGACGATGTCATTTTGGGTTGTGCCAACCAGGCAGGTGAAGACAACCGCAACGTCGCACGCATGGCGGTGCTTCTTTCCGGCCTGCCGGTCTGCGTCCCCGGGACGACGGTCAACCGGCTGTGCGGTTCGGGGATGGATGCCATCGGACTTGCGGCCCGCACCATCCGGGCTGGAGATGCCGGTTTCATGATCGCGGGTGGCGTGGAAAGCATGAGCCGCGCTCCGTTCGTTGTCGCAAAGGCGGGGACAGCGTATTCGCGAAATGCGGAAATGTATGACACGACCATCGGCTGGCGCTTCAAGAACTCGGAGATGGACCACGCATTCGGAACGCATTCCATGCCGGAAACGGCGGACAACGTTGCCGAAGACTACAACATCTCCCGGGAAGACCAGGACCGGTTTGCCGCGCAAAGCCAGCGCCGGTGGGAGGTGGCACAGAAGGCAGGTGTCTTCGCTCAAGAGATTGTTCCGGTAACGATCCCCCGGCGCAAAGGGGACCCCGTCGTCGTCGACAAGGATGAGCACCCGCGTCCGGGAACGGGCCTTGAGGCGCTTGCGAAGCTGCGCGGTGTCAATGGCCCCGGTCTGACGGTAACTGCGGGCAATGCCTCCGGCGTCAATGACGGTGCCGCCGGCGTGATCGTTGCCTCGGCCGCGGCGGCGGCCGGAAACGGTCTTGTGCCGAAGGCCCGTGTCGTTGCCATGGCTGCAGCCGGTGTGCCTCCCAGGATCATGGGCATGGGGCCCGGGCCCGCTTCAAAAAAGGTTCTGAAGATCGCGGGACTGCGCCTCGACCAGATGGATGTGATCGAACTCAACGAAGCCTTTGCCTCCCAGTCGCTGGCGGTTCTGCGGGAACTCGGGCTGCCGGACGATGCGGCGCATGTCAATGCCAATGGCGGTGCTATTGCCATGGGCCACCCACTTGGCATGTCGGGCGCGCGGCTTGTGCTGCATGCCGCCTATCAGCTTCAGCGAACAGGCGGTCGCTATGCGCTCTGCACCATGTGCGTCGGTGTAGGGCAGGGCATCGCACTTGTACTGGAGCGGGTGTAGGTTTGAAAGTGATCAGGGCCTGAACAGGCACTATTGGAGGAAATGCCATGTATGCGCAGCTCGTGAAATCTGAAGGTCTCAAATCACGTGAGGAAATGTCGCCGCAAGAGCAGGCTTTTCAGGACCGCGTCGACAAGGGCGAGAAGATCGAGCCGAAAGACTGGATGCCGGAGGGATACCGCAAGACGCTTGTGCGCCAGATCGGCCAGCATGCACATTCGGAGATCGTCGGTCAGCTGCCCGAGGGAAACTGGATCACACGGGCGCCGACACTGGAGCGCAAGGCGATCCTGCTGGCGAAGGTCCAGGATGAAGCAGGCCACGGCCTTTATCTCTATTCGGCTGCGGAAACTCTCGGTGTTTCCCGTGACGAACTGCTGGACAAACTCCATTCCGGCAAAATGAAATACAGCTCCATCTTCAATTACCCGACGCTGAACTGGGCGGATATCGGGGCTGTTGGCTGGCTCGTTGACGGGGCAGCGATCATGAACCAGGTACCGCTGCAGCGCACTTCCTACGGGCCATACAGCCGCGCCATGATCCGGATCTGCAAGGAAGAAAGCTTCCACCAGCGCCAGGGCTACGCGATCATGATGAAGATGGCCCAGGGCACGCCGGATCAGAAAAACATGGCGCAGGACGCGCTGAACCGGTTCTGGTTTCCGTCCCTGATGATGTTCGGCCCGTCCGACAAGGACTCGGTCCATTCGGCCCAGTCCATGGCATGGAAGATCAAGATCAACACCAATGACGAGTTGCGCCAGAAATTCGTCAACGAGACCGTGCCGCAGGCGAAATATCTCGGCCTGACTGTCCCGGACGAAAAGCTGGAATGGAACGAGGAGAAGCAGGGCTATGACTTCTCAGAGCCGGACTGGTCGGAGTTCTTCGAGGTGATCAAGGGCAACGGGCCCTGCAATCGGGAACGCATGGATGCCCGGGTCAAGGCCTGGGAGGACGGTGAATGGTTCCGCGACGGCCTCAACGCCTATGCCGACAAAGCCGCCGACCGCCGCAAGGCTGCGTCTGTCGCCGCCGAATAATCGAGAAAATGGGCTATTGAGGGAGAACCAGCCATGTCCAAGAAAGAATGGCCGCTCTGGGAAGTCTTCATCCGGGGTCAGCATGGGTTGAACCACCGTCACGTTGGCAGCCTGCATGCACCCGACGCGGAAATGGCGATCAATCATGCGCGCGACGTCTACACCCGCCGTCGTGAAGGTGTCTCGATCTGGGTAGTGCCTTCAAGGGAAATTACCGCGTCAAGCCCGTCCGAGAAAGGCCCGCTGTTCGATCCGGCCGAGAGCAAGACCTACCGTCATCCGACATTTTTCGACATTCCCGATGAAGTTGGAAAAATGTGATGCCGGATGTTGAAACAACAGTGGACGTCGCAGCGAACGATCCGATCATGACTGACGCTGCCCTGCGGCCCGCATTTTTTGAATGGCTGTGCAGGTTGGGAGACAATGCGCTGATTCTCGGCCACCGCACGTCCGAATGGTGTGGTCACGGCCCGGTTCTGGAAGAGGATATCGCGCTTGCAAATACGGCACTGGACCTGATCGGACATACCCAGATGTGGCTGGGTCTTGCCGGCGAACTGGAAGGGGAAGGCCGCGACGCCGACACTCTCGCCTATCTTCGGGACGCGATGAAATTCCGCAATATCCTGCTGGTCGAACTGCCCAAGGGCGACATGGCGGTGACGATGATGCGGGAATTCCTTTTCGACGCCTATCATCATCTGCTGTTGACCTGGTTGTCGAGCAATTCCAGTAGCCCGCGCGTTGCTGAAATCGCCGCGAAGGCGGTCAAGGAAGTCAGTTATCATCTTGACCGGGCTTCCGATATCGTCGTCCGTCTTGGCGACGGTACTGCGGAAAGCCATCGCCGGATGCAGGACGCGCTCGAACTGCTTTGGCCTTACACCGGAGAGATGTTCAAGGCAGATGAAGTCGACGAGCGGCTTTCCGATGCTGGAGTTGCTCCCGATCTTGCGCAATTGCGCGGCGCCTGGGAAACAAAAGTGCGGGACATTCTGGAAGAAGCCACTTTGACCATGCCGGATCCGGCAGGTTACGCCCATCTGGGCGGAAAGCAGGGGCGGCACACCGAGCATCTCGGTTTCATTCTAGCCGAAATGCAGTTTCTGCAACGTGCCTATCCCGGCGCGAGCTGGTAGGAGCGGGCGATGTCCACCACGCTTCTGCCAACGATCGACGAGGTCTGGAGCTGGCTTGCAGAGGTTCCCGATCCTGAAATTCCCGTTGTCTCGGTGACGGAACTCGGGATCGTTAGAGACGTTCGCTACGAACATGAGACGCTGGTTGTGGCCGTCACACCGACTTATTCGGGATGCCCGGCAACGGCAGTGATCGATCTGATGATCGAGGACAAGCTTCGTGAAAAGGGTGTGGCGGACATGCGACTGGAGCGTCGGTTGTCACCCCCCTGGACAACGGACTGGGTGACAAAGGCCGCGCGGGAAAAACTGAAGGCCTTCGGCATCGCACCGCCGATCGACGGAACGGCATCGGATGGCATGAGCGCCAAGGCCGCGCGGCTTTCCGGCCAAAACAGTCTCAGTGTTGCGTGTCCGCGCTGCGGTTCGGTCCAGACCGAGAGGATCAGCCAATTCGGATCTACACCCTGCAAGGCTGCATGGCGCTGCAAGGACTGTCTCGAACCGTTCGACTATTTCAAGTGTATCTGAAACCCGAAGGAGGGTATCGCCCATGGCTCGTTTCCATTCGCTCGAAGTGACCGACATCCGCCGCGATACGCGCGACGCGGTCGTGGTAACGCTCAAGCCCGAGGAAACGGAGGCCGACGCATTCGGTTTCGTGCAGGGCCAGTATCTGACATTCCGCCGGAATTTTGACGGCGAGGAACTGCGCCGGTCCTATTCGATCTGCACGGGTCTCGACGAGGGTTGTCTGAAGGTTGGCATCAAGCGGGTCGATGGCGGTGCCTTTTCAACATGGGCAAACGAGGAGTTGAAGGTCGGCGACCGGTTGGAGGCCATGACGCCGATGGGCCGATTTTTTACGGAGCTGGAGCCAGGGGCTGCGAAGAGCTATCTCGGTTTTGCCGGTGGTTCGGGCATTACCCCGGTTCTGTCCATCATCAAGACTGTGCTGGCGCGGGAGCCGCATAGCAATTTCACACTTATCTATGCCAATCGTCAAACCAGTTCGATCATGTTCCGAGAGGAGCTGGAAGACCTGAAGAACAGGTATCTCGGCCGCTTCTCGCTGATCCATATTCTGGAAACGGAGTCCCAGGAAATCGATCTGTTCACCGGCCGGATCGACGCTGAGAAGATGGAGATGCTGTTTCGTCTCTGGATCGATGCGGAAGAGGTCGATACGGCATTCATTTGCGGACCTGAACCGATGATGCTGACGATCGCCGACAGCCTGCGCAGTCACGGGCTTGGCGATGACCAGATCCGTTTTGAACTTTTCGCGTCTACCCAACCCGGGCGCACCAAGAGCCCGGTTGCCTCCAAGGCGGTCGCTGCCGGATCGGGCACCTGCGAGGTGTCGGTTACGCTCGACGGTACGACGCGCAACTTCCAGATGGACAAGAGTGGGACATCCGTGCTCGAAGCTGCGGTCGCTAATGCCATGGACGCTCCATTTGCATGCAAGGCGGGGGTCTGTTCCACCTGTCGCGCCAGGGTGATCGAGGGTGAGGTGGAGATGGAAGTGAACCATGCGCTGGAGGACTACGAGGTCCGTGCCGGTTACGTCCTTTCCTGCCAGTGCATCCCCGTTTCCGACAAGGTGGTGATCAGCTATGACGAGTGAAGCAATCCTTCCGCAGGACGACGCCATGTCCCTTTCCGACTATCTTGAAAGGGGCGGCAAGCTGACATCGCCGGAGAACGTTTCGCCGCGCTACCGTGGTGAGCTTCTGCGCCTGATGTCTTCCTTCGTGGACAGCGAACTCGCCGGTTCTGCGGGTTTTGCAGATGCCATCAACTGGGCGCCGGGCCTGAAGGAGAGGATCGCAGCCAGCCGGATCACCCTGGAGAAGGTGGATCACGCGGAACGTGTTCTCGATCTGATGAGCGAATTCGGCACGGACAAGGCGCTCTACAACAAGACGCACGCCTGGTCGGCGCGGCAACCACGCGATGCCCGGATTGACCCGAAACGGCAGGGGGGCGACATGCGCCTGTCTGTCTTTCACTATCCCCTTGAAAGCTGGACCGATGCTGTTGTCATGAACACGCTGATGGGAATGGCGACCGTCTATCAGCTTGAGGAACAGGTCCTGACTTCCTACCAGCCGCTCGGCGAGATCTTTCGGGAAATCCTGCCGAGGGAAAAGCGCCATATGGAACTTGGGCTGGAGGGCCTTCAGCATCTGGCGGAGGACGATACAACCCGTGCCGAGGTTCTGGCTTCGGTGAATTACTGGCTGCCCCGCGTGGCGGAAACTTTCGGCCCGGCTCAGTCAGACCGTTTCGAGCGGATGAAGAAATTGGGCCTGCGTCACACCGACAACGAGACGCTGCGTGCCGCGTGGAAAGCCGACGCCGAGGCAAGGCTGGCCGAGCTGAAACTCGGCTGAACATTCAGAAAGGACGATCCATGGACGGGACGGGAACGGTTCAGCGCCGGCTGGAAAGCTATGTCGGGGGCACATGGCGGCGGGGTGACGGCGATGGCAGGCCGGTGCTGAATGCGGCAACCGGTGAGATGCACGCCCTGATCGGCACGGAAGGCCTTGATTTCAAGGGTGCGCTTGAATGGGGACGCGAGGTCGGCGGCCCGGCTCTGCGCGCCATGACGATCCATGAACGCGCGTTGATGCTCAAGGCAGTCGGCCTGAAACTCATGGAACTTAAGGAAGAGTTCTATCTGGAGAACTTTGCCACCGGTGCGACGCGCAAGGACGGCTGGATCGATATCGACGGGGGCATTGGAACGCTTCTGACCTTCGCGTCCAAGGCGCGTCGGGAACTGCCGAACACGAAGGTCCTGAGTGAAGGCCCCGTCGAGTTGCTTTCCCGCGACAACTCTTTTGCCGCACAACACATCCTGATGCCGCTGCAGGGTGTTGCCGTCCATATCAACGCCTTCAACTTTCCCGTCTGGGGAATGCTGGAAAAGATCGCTCCGACCCTGATTGCAGGCATGCCCTGTCTGGTCAAACCTGCCTCGCAGACCGCCTATCTGACCGAACTGGTGGTGCGCAGGATCCTCGAAACCGGCATTCTACCCGCAGGAGCACTGCAGATCGTTACCGGATCAGCCGGTGATCTGCTGGAGCATGTCATCGAACAGGACGTCGTCACTTTTACCGGCTCGGCTTCAACAGGACAGAAACTGAAATCCGGCCCGGCGATCCTGAAGAACTCCGTCCGCTTCACCATGGAAGCCGATAGTCTCAATGCCTCGATCCTGGGAATTGATGCGGCGCCCGGAACGGAGGAATTCGATCTCTTCGTCAAGGAAGTCAGTCGCGAGATGACGGTCAAGGCAGGGCAGAAATGCACCGCCATTCGCAGGATCATCGTGCCGAGGGAAAATGAGTCAGCGGTCGTCGAAGCGCTCTCCGCCCGACTGACATCCACGCCGATCGGTCTGCCGGACAATGAAAACACCCGTATGGGTGCGCTGGTTTCCCTGAAGGACCGAGATGACGTCAAGTCGAAAGTGAGTGTCCTGGCAGAGGAAGCGGAAATCGTCTCCGGTTCGATAGATGCCGTTGATCTTGTCTCGGGAGATGCCGACAGGGGCGCCTTCATGTCGCCAGTGCTCCTGCGCTGCGCCAATCCGACCTCAGCGGAGGCCGTGCATTCCGTTGAAGCCTTCGGACCGGTCGCAACCGTCATGGCCTATGATGGAAATGACGAAGCGGTTTTTCTCGCACAAAAGGGGCGCGGATCACTGGTTTCCTCACTCTTTACCAATGACGGAAACGTGGCCCGGGACATCGTTACGGGTCTCGCGCCATTCCACGGGCGCGTCCTTGTCGGTAACCACCGTTCGGCGAAGAGTTCGACCGGTCACGGCTCACCGCTGGCGCCGCTCGTTCACGGCGGTCCCGGCCGGGCCGGGGGCGGCGAGGAAATGGGTGGCATGCGCGGCGTGAAGCATTTCATGCAGCGTACGGCGGTTCAGGCGACCCCGGAGCTGCTTTCTGCGATCACCGGTCAATGGATGGACGGCGCCGGTGTCCGTACCGATGTCCATCCTTTCCGCAAGTCGCTGGCGGAGTTGAAAATCGGCGATCAGATCGTCACCAGGGCGCGGAAAGTCACGAAAGAGGACGTCGAGCATTTCGCCGAGTTCACCGGCGATACGTTCTATGCCCATATGGACAGCGAGGCGGCCAGGGCCAATCCGTTCTTCGAAGATCGGGTCGCGCACGGATATCTGATCGCTTCCTTTGCCGCCGGTCTCTTCGTCGATCCGGATCCGGGACCGGTTCTTGCAAATTACGGGGTCGACAATCTGAGATTTCTCACGCCGGTCTATTTCGGTGACGCATTGAAGGTGCGTCTGACCTGCAAGGAAATCAATCCGCGCGAAAACGCCGAACATGGTGAAGTGCGCTGGGACTGCCAGGTGACCAATCAGAGCGATGAAGTCGTCGCCCAATATGATGTCCTGACCATGGTGGCAAAGGAGTGGCCGGTTGGTGCCAGTTGACGAGGTTGCCGGGGCAGCGGAAATTCGGGTTACATTCGAAGAAATTGCCGGTACGTTTCGATGGATCTTGTTCAGATCGAATGTGGTCGGGTGGTGCATCTGCTGCCGGCAGGTAATCGGAGTGGAGTTTCAGAGGTGATCGCCCATACCCATCTGCATGTCAGCGACTACGCGCGATCAAAAGCGTTTTATGAAACCGTGCTGGCGACCCTCGGCTATACGGTCAGCATGGAGGTTGGAGAGGCGGCAGGTTTCTTTGACGGCAGGAACACAGACCTCTGGGTGGTAAAAGACCCGGTCGTTCCAACGCATATTGCGTTTGAGGCAGCCAGCCGTGAGGCGGTCGAGGCATTCTACTCTACAGCCCTGGACGCGGGCGCGGCAGACAATGGCCAGCCTGGATACCGACCGGAATACCGGCCCGGATACTACGCGGCCTTTGTCCTGGATTTCGACGGTCATAATATTGAAGCGGTCTGGTATGACCACGGCAAGGAAGGCTGATCACTCAATGCAGCGGTGCGGATCGTTGAAACCGCCAACAGGCTGATACATTCTGAGCCGATTGCGTTTGATGTCCAGAATATCGGTTTTGTCCGCTGTCTCTCTTGAAGATGTCCCTGTTGGAGGGAGAGCCGGTGCGTCGATCTGGTTCAACGGTATGACCAGCTTGAACTCCGCGAGATCACGATCAATCCACATTTGATACTGGTCCTGTATACGCAGATCGTTGAATATCGTGTTTGACCGGTCACTTGAGCAACCCCCGAAAACTGTCAGGGATGTCTCCTGGTCGTAACACCGGCTTGCCGCATTTTTTACGCTGACAAACCCACAAAAAACGGCCGGTGATGAACCGGCCGAATCTGTTTGTTTAGCCGGCTATTGTCAGCCGAGCAGGCCACCATCGTCACGGGTTACCGTGATGATTGCCGAACGCGGCACAGCGTCGCCGCCCTCCGGCCAGTGGCTGTCACCGCGTTCACCCGGATGTTGAATGCCGACGAACATGGTGCGGCGGTCCGGCGACCAACAAAGACCGGTGACTTCACATTCTTTCGGCCCGACGAGGAAGCGACGGATTTCACCGGTGACAGGGTCGCCTGCAAGCATCTGGTTGTTACCCTGACCGGCGAAGTCGCCTTCGTTCTTGTAGCTGCCGTCGGTCTGGATCCAGAGCAGGCCGTTGGCATCGAATGCGAGGCCGTCAGGCGAGTTGAACATGTTGTCGGCATTGACGTTTGACGACCCTGCATAGGCATCGGAATGCACGGTCGGATTTCCGGCCAACACATAAAGGTCCCAGGTGAAGCCCGGCGTGGTGTGATCGCCTGCATCCGGACGCCAGCGGACGATCTGACCGTAGTTGTTCTTTTCGCGCGGATTCGGACCCATGGCCGGTGTTTCATCACCTCCGGCATTGGTTTTCACGCCGCGGTTCTTGTTGTTGGTCAGGCAGCAATAGATCTCTGCTTCCTTGGGGTTTGCCGCAACCCATTCCGGACGATCCATTGTAGTCGCGCCAACGGCTGACGCGGCCTGACGGGTGTGGATCTGGATTTCTGCCTGCGACCCCAAGCCAGTGGTTTCCGGGGTTAGCGGGATCCAGGCCCCAGTACCGTTTTCGTTGAACTTGGCGACTGAAAGGGTTCCGTTTTCCATCAGTTCGTCGGTATCGACGCCAGCTGCATAGACCCCGTTCGAAACATATCGGTAGAGGAATTCACCACGTTCGTCGTCACCCATGTAAATGACGACACGTCCGTCGTTGTTGATGACAGTTTCCGCATTTTCATGCTTGAAGCGGCCGAGGGCTGTGCGTTTCTTGGGGTTTGAATTCGGGTCGCTGGGATCGATTTCCACGACATATCCCGCACGGTTCGGTTCATTGGCGTGCTTGGCAACGTCGAAACGCTCGTCAATTTTCGCCCAGCCGTAGCCCCAGTCCTTGGTGCTGACACCATAGCGTTTCATTTCAGGAGTAATGGATTTCGGGTTGTCGTCCTGAACGTCTTCGCTGGAGGAGAAATAGCCGTTGAAGTTTTCTTCGCAAGCCAGGTACGTGCCCCACGGGGTTGCACCGTTGCCGCAGTTGTTCCAGGTGCCGAGCGCTTTCTTTCCGGCCGGATCAGCCGCGGTTTTCATCAGGTCATGGCCTGCGGCCGGGCCGGTCAGTTCCATTTCGGTATTCGGTGTGATGCGACGGTTGTAAGGGCTGTCCTTGACGATATGCCACTTGCCGTCCGTGTTGGCGATTTCGACGACAGAAACGCCGTGCGCCATCATGCCCTTGGCAATGTCGTCGTCCGAAGCCGGTTTGGCATCCGGATTGTTGCCCCACAGGATGTCCCGGTTGGTGTATTCGTTATTCACCACGAGAAGGGTCTTACCGTTGTGGAAGAAGACATCCATTCCGTCGGTATTGTCACCGAACGCACGCTCCTGACTTGCTGCCGTGCCACGGGTGGCGTGATCGAATTCCTGCGCGTCTGACCAGAGAGGGTCCCCCCAACGAACCAGAACTTCTGCCTTAAATCCGGGCGGAACAACGACATCGTCTGCCACGGATGTTCCAATTGCCTCGAATGCAAAGCGATTTGAAGCTGCCTCTGCGGGCGAGAACCCGCCACCGACGGCGGCAAAACTGCCGAAAGCAAGAACGCCACCCAGGAAACCACGACGGCTGAGGGCTGCTTCAACAATCCGGTCAAAGTCGCATTCTTCCGGGCGGGGGTTGATCATCTCGTCGTAATCGTCAAACGAGAGCGTGTGGTTCTCGGTGTCTTTCATCGGTTTTCCTAACTCGCTTATCAGATGATTAGCTGGCTACTGAGTTGACGCCGCCGCCCTGTCGGAATTTGCATCCGAAACGGGTACTTTCCTGTCAGGTGGCAAAAAGAGTGTGCCGCAGAGTGCTTCATGTGTACACCCATAAGGTGAGGCCTTCGTCGCGCTGTCACGGTATATCGCGCTCCATTTTGTTTTGATGACAGAACGGAGGATCTTTTGTCTCTCTGCCGCTGTTTTTTTTGCCTGTATCCGGGTCTGGACCGGGAAGATGCGAGCGGGCGCAAATTCACATTCCCTCTCTTTCTTCACATTGCGTTGATAGGCCGAATTCCACCGGACAAGATCAATCCCCGGCCCTAATCTGAGGCTTCAGGCTTCAATGCCGGTTATCACGAATGTTGCGTGCCGTTGGAGGCCGCCAGAAAATCGAAGGTTAGAGTTGTCCAGTCTGTTTTCCCCTTTCAAGCTGCGCGGAATCACGTTCAAGAACCGTATTGCCGTCTCCCCGATGAGCCAGTACAGATCCCGTGAGGGATATGCGAATGACTGGCATCTCGTTCATTTGGGTCGCTTTGCCATGGGCGGCGCCGGGCTGGTGTATGCCGAAGCCACTGCGGTGGAAAAGGACGGGCGCAGGACACATGGAGATCTCGGTCTTTGGGACGATGCGCACGTGGACGCCCTCAAACCAGTTGCGGCGTTTATTGACCGCGAAGGTGCGGTTCCAGGCATTCAGATCGGACATGCAGGCCGCAAGGCCTCGGAACGGCGTCCGTGGCATGGCGAAACACCGGTCGATCTCGAAGATGTATCGGAAAGAAACGAGGCGCCGTGGCAGGCAATTGCGCCTTCCTCGATACCCTATGCTGACGGCTGGCCACTTCCGGCCGAGATGTCCGAGGAGGATATTCAGCGTGTGATCCGCTCCTTCGGGCAGGCCGCCCGCAGAGCAGGAGACGCCGGTTTCAGGATTTTGGAAGTCTATGCCGCCCACGGGTTTCTGGTTCATCAGTTCCTGTCTCCAATCTCGAACCGGCGAGAGGACAGGTGGGGCGGGAGCCCGGAAAACCGCCGCCGGTTCGCAATTGAAGTCGCCCGATCAATCCGCGCAAACTGGCCGGAAGAATTTCCGCTGGCGTTTCGACTTTCGGCAACTGACTGGCTTGACGGAGGAATTGAAGTTGAAGAGACGGTGGAGACGGCGAAGGCGCTAAAATCGCTCGGCGTCGACATGATCGACTGTTCGAGCGGAGGCATTGGCGGAAAGGAGAGGCCGCGACGCATGGTCATCGAAGAAGGTTTCCAGACGCCATTTGCCGAAGAGGTTCGCAAGACGGCCGGTATTGCCACCATGGCAGTCGGTTTCCTGTGGGGTGGCAAAGCGTGTGAGGACATCGTTTCGTGCGGGAAGGCCGACATGATCGCGCTGGCGAGGGAATTGCTCGATGACCCGAACTGGCCGCTTCATGTCGCGGAGGAACTGGGATTGGATGAAGGCCATCAAATGTGGCCAATGGAGTCTGGATGGTGGCTGATGAAACGAGACCGGCTTTTGAAAAAGCTGGGACTTCGCCAGGCTCCGGATAATCGGACGTAGCCGAACATGGGGAGCAGCAATCTAGCTAGCCAATTCTGGAAATCTAAGAGCACCAAAAGCAGGAATTGCCACCTCCAGCGCGCCTGGATTAATCCCGGCGACAAGACCCAGAAAGTTGATTTCCAAGCCACGTCCGCCTCCGGCAACGACACCGAAATATCCGCCCAGTGTCGCGAAAAGTGCGCCGTTCTTGCGACGTCCGATCCACCTGCCATCGGCAGGAAAATCCCGACCGATAGCGGTGCTGGGCGTGGCTGCGGCGAGGCCGGGAATTTGCCCCAACACGCTTGCGACAAACGTGTTGGAGTTTGGGCCGGGCCAAATCGTGTAGTCACCGCGCTTGCGCCAGCGATAGGCAGCAATGGCTTTTTCCACCTGCGGCAACAATAGTTCAGCTTTCTTGCCGGTCAGCCTATAGCTGATCTTGGGTTTGTTTGAATACCAATGGCCATCCGCATCATAGGCGTTTTTGCGCACCGGATTTCCCCAACCCACAACATCGTAGCGGTCGTAGGTGCTTGCACCCAACGGCTTCAATACCAGCCAGGAATGCGTTGCAAATGCGCCTTTGATCCCGCCGGTACGGGCGGTCATGACATAAATTGTCGCTTCGTCCGGCGAAGGGGTCAGCGGCAAGATACCGGCACTGGACCAGGTCGCCTGGCGCCATCCGTCAGGCCGATCCGTCAAGCTCCAGACGCCGAGATGGAGGAGGGCCGGCAATATGAATACGGCCAGTAAAAAAAGCAGCAGCCGGCGAGAGAAGCGAAGAAAGAGCTTTGCGAATGAAATCATGAAATCGATTTGTGGTGCAAAATCATGGAATCATCGTGGCCATGTCCATTCGAATTTCAAAAATGCGCATCGTCCTGTCCCGTTTTCATGAGTGCGTGCATCCGGTTCAGGATCCAGGACAGCAAGGTTTGGATGTCTTCGCGCAGCGTCTTGGTCCAATTTGCCTGAGCGCGAAGAAAATCAGGCACGCAGGACAAATTCGGCCGGTCTGCTTTTGGTCGAAACAAGCTCGGCATTCGGCAGGTCATTTTCGGCAAGTTTTTTTCGGCAATCCTCAGGAGAGAGGTCCTGCCAGCGTTCCGACAAGCGTCTTTCAAGCTCATCCAGGGGAACATCAAGAAAAACCGTCGTATCGAACAGCGGTACCAGTTCATGCCAGGGCGACTGATCCAGAAGCAGGTAATTTCCCTCAACGACGAGATGGCGAACGGAGCGGGGAATTATCCGCGCGCTGTTTCGCGCAATCTCGATGCTGCGATCGAAAACCGGAACTGCGATCTCCGCTTCTTCGTTTCGCTTCAGGCGTATCAGCATCTGCGCAAAGCCGGCGACATCGAACGTATGCGGCGCTCCCTTGCGTGCGCGCCAGCCACGAGCATTCAAAATGAGATCGTCGAAATGATAGCCATCCATCGGAAAGACCGCAGCGCTGTCGGTTTCCCGGTCATTCAGGTGCGCGGCGAGCGTGTCGGACAGTGTGGATTTTCCCGCACCCGGGGCTCCGCAGACAGCAGTGATGCTGCGCGCTTTGGAGCCGCGTTCCAGCGCAGTGGCCACAAGTTCCTCAAATGATGTTTCACGCGTATCGTTCATGACAGATCAAGTCCGGCGGCCTGCGCCTGTTCGACAATGAAGGGGAGCCCGATATCGATGACATCTTCCGGCCGATCGGCAACCGGGCGCCACACAGCAAGCCCCGAAGCGATTTCCGGAGCCAGATAAACAAAACTCTCCAGGGTCATTGTGCCCTGATAGCCAATGTCTGCGAGAGCCTTGAACGTTGCTGCCCAGTCGAGCGTTCCCTTTCCCGGGACGCCGCGGTTGGATTCTGACAGGTGCACATACCCAAGGTGCTCGCCCGCATCTTCAAATCCGGCTGCCATGCCTGCCTCCTCGATGTTCATGTGATAGGTATCAAGGTGGATAAAGACATTTGCAGCACCGACGCGTTCAATGATCCCTGCAGTCTGTCTCGCTGTGTTGAGCAGATGCGTTTCGTACCGGTTGCAAGGCTCAAGTCCCAGACGCATGTTGAGCGTTCTCGCCTTCTGGGAAACCCGGTCGACAAGACGGCAGATCGCATCGCTTTCGGCTTCGGTGACGGGGCCTCCCGAGGTCTTGCCGATGGTGCCGTAAGTAACACCCGAAAGCGAAGCGGCACCGGCATCCCGTGCGACCTGCAGAGCAAAGCCAAGATAGTCGACGGCATCGCCATGGTTTCGGACGATATCGAATTCCGCTGGAAGTCCGAGCGAGCAGACGATCTCGACACCGTTGCGTTCCGCGGCGCGTCTGGTACCGGTACTGTCGTAGTTTTGAGGATCCAGCAGGGGCGTCTCGATGACCGACACGCCATGGGCAGTGATCGGTGGCAGCAGGCGATCGGCTTCGCCTGGGTTCCAGAGAGGCGTGAAGGCAAGGCCATGTAGTCCAAGTCGGGGCATACGCTTTCCTATCCGTGGGCGCCTACAATATAGGAGACGACTTCCGCCATGTCGGTTTCGTCCCGTTTCAGGTCAGCAATAACATTGCCGCGGCGGAGTACGACGATCCGGCCGCAGGCTTCGAATACATCGTTGAGGCGATGACTAATCAGGATGGTCGCAATGCCCTCTTCCTGCATCTGCCGTATCAGGTTCAGGACGCTTTCCACCTCGCGTACCGCGAGTGCCGCAGTCGGTTCGTCCATGATCACGAGCTTCGGCTTGAACGTCAGCGCGCGGGCAATGGCGATGGTCTGTTGCTGACCACCGGAGAGCATGCCGACCGGAATCTGGATCGAGGGGACATGAACGCCCAAACGGTCGATCATCTCCTGAGCCTGGGCGTCAATCTTTGCCTTGTCGACGAAACGTGGAAGGATCCCGAGGAATCTCTTGGTCGGCTCTCTTCCCAGGAAAATGTTGTTGGCGACATCCTGTTGCGGTGCAAGCGCGAGATCCTGATAGATCATCTCGATACCCCGTTCGCGCCTTTCGCCCGGATCGCGGCCGGTGACATCCTGATCGTCAAACGTTATGCGGCCGCTGTCGGTAGTGTAGACCCCGGTGATGGTCTTCATGAGCGTCGATTTGCCCGCACCATTGTCACCGACTAGCCCGACAACTTCACCGGCCGCCACTGACAGGTTCACTCCGTGCAGAACCTGCACCGGGCCGAAACTTTTCTCGACACCTGAAAGCTCCAGAAGGCTCATTGCAACGACCTCCCTCTGGTCCGGATCTGGTCGAGCCAGACTGCGGCGATCAGAACGGCACCAATTGCCATCTGCTGGTAGTAAGCCTGTACGGCCATGAGGTTGAGGCCGTTTTGCAGAACGCCCATGATCAGGGCACCGATCATGGTCCCGAGGATCGAGCCGCGTCCGCCAAACAGGTTGGTTCCGCCGATGATGGCCGCGGTAATGGCCAGAAGCTCGTAGTTCAGGCCGGCCGTCGGATCTCCGGTGTTCACGCGCGCCGTGAAGATCAGGCCGGCGATCCCCGCCATCAGCCCCGAAATCGTGTAGAGCATCATGCGTTGACGGCGGATGTTTATACCTGTGGCCCGGGCCGAATTCTCGTTGTCGCCAAGCGCGAGGGTGTGATGCCCGAACGGGGTGTGCGCGAGGACGTAATGCGAGGCCAGGGCGACGAACAGCATGATGAAAACAGGTGTCGGGACGCCAAACGGGCGGGCCTGGCCCAAAAACAGGATCTCTTCCGGCAACCCGTAAATACCCCGGCCGCTTGAGATGATCAGTGCCAGACCACGCGCGATCCCGAGCATGCCGAGGGTAACGATGAAAGCGGGAACATGTCCTCGCGTGATGATGAAGCCGTTGACTGCACCCGCTGCTGCGCCGGCCATGAGCGAGCCGATGATTGCAAAGTACCAGGGCAATTCGAGCGTCACGACCAGTGCCGCTCCCGTAACCGAAGCCAGGCCGAGAACAGAACCGAGAGACAAATCGATCCCGGCCGAGCTTATGACGAATGTGGCCCCGATCGCCAGAATGCCAAACGTGGCACTGGCCAGGATGATGTTGAAGAAGTTGTTCGCGGTCAAAAAGACCCGTACGCCGGAACCGGTCACCGGAGACAGAAATGCCATGACGATGATCAGTGCCAGGAGCACCGCGAGCGATTCCACGCGAACGTGCGTTCTTTCGAGAAATTTCAGCATATGCCTACCCGATAAATGCGGGCCTGGAGTGTCTTTCGTTCAAACGAACGCACAAAGATGTTCAATCGATTTCGATTGAACATCCGTTGACCCGGGGCCCGCATTGTTGCTGTTACTTGACGTATTCGAGCATCGGGTCGGAACCGCCTTCAAGGACTTCCTTGGTCAGAACCATGGTCGGCACATAAATCCAGTCAGGTTGTTCGCCGCCGGCCTTGACCATTTCGACTGCCTGCTTGCCGACGAGGTAGGGCAACTGCGCGACGGACGCGTTAAGACGTCCGGACTTGATCGATTTCACCGCATCCGAGTTGCCATCGACGCCAATCACGGTCACCTGATCGCCTTTTCCGGCTGCATAGACCGTTTCAACCGCTCCCAGGGCCATGCCGTCATTGGCGGCAAAGATGGCCACAAGCTCCGGATTGGCGGTCAGAATATCGTTGGTGATGTTGGCTGCCTTGCCGCGGTCCCAGTCGCCCGGCAGCGACGCCACGATTTCCAGTCCGGGTGCCAGTTCGGCAAGTTTTTCAGAAAAGCCGTTAGCCCGTTTCTGGCCGGTGACGTTGCCTGAAAGACCTTCTATCACAAGGATCGGTCCCTTTGCGTCCGCACCAACCTGGCTGACCAGCCATTCTGCGCCCTGTGCACCTGCCGCGACATTGTCCGAGCCGATGGAGAAGGCGATATCGACACCTGCATCTGTTGCGATCTTGTGGTCAAGGTTCCCATCGAGGTCGACAACGGGGATGCCCATTTCGGTCGCACGTTTCAGGCAGGGGAGCAGGATGGTGGAATTGATCGCGGCGGTGATCATCGCATCCGGCTGGCGCTCCAACATCGTGTTGCAGACATTCAACTGCGGCTCGGCGGCCTGGTCACTTTCAACTGCCTGGAGGTAATACTCCACACCAGCCTCGCTGGCGCCATCCCTGACACCGAGTTCCATCGCGCCCCAGAACGGGTTGGACAGGGTTTTCATCAGAACACCGTACGTTTCAGCCTGAGCCGGAACGGCGAGCAATGCCACGAGGGCAGTTACGGTCAGTTTCTTGAACATTTGCTTTCCTCCACTTTTCGTCTCTGCGTACTGGCGCTTCTGCGTCACCTTCTGTTTCTGCCGGCCGCGTAGCTGCCGACAGTATTCTTCCAACCGGCTTCGAACTGCGCCGGGATCAGTGTGCCCCTGGCTTCGAGCCGGCAATTGATACGGACGGTCGCCGGGGGCGACGTGTCACCTTCTATTCGGGCCAGCAGCCGCTCCCAGGCGGTCCTGGCAATCTCTTCCACTGGCTGAACAATTGCGGCAACCGGCGGGTGGACATGCGCCATCCAGGCACTGTCGTCGAAACCTGCGAGTGCGGTATCCTTCCCCAGGACATGTCCTCGCTCCTGGAGAAGGCCGTAACTCGCCAGCGTGGCGGTGTTGAACAGGCAAAAAACAGCGCCGGGTGCCGGATTGTTGTCGAGATATTCTTCGAGGGCCGACCGAGCTCCACCGACGCTGTCGCCTGTCGGCAGGTAGTCGACAACAACCTTCTGTCCATGGTCGGCAACGGCCTTTCGAACACCGGCAAGCCGTTCGGCGACGTTGTCAAGTCCGTCGCCAAGATAGGCGACCAAAATACGGATATGCCCGGCATCGAATAGCTGTTGCATCATCATCGCGCTGGCATCCGCGTTGTTCACGCCAACGCTGTCCGCACCTGCTTCCTGCAGCAGACGGTCGAGAACCAGAAAGGGTGTTTCGCTTGAACCGATCAACTCCGCTGAACGCGATTGAAGCGATGGAATGAGAAGAACTCCGGCAACCCGCCAACCAATCAGCTCGTCTATTTCACGGGCTTCAATCTCCGGATCTTCGCGGCTGGAGGTTGCGACGATGCGGTAGTTGGTGGCTTCCGCGCAATGCTCGAGTTTTGCCACAAGCTCTGCAAAAAACGGGTTTTCGAAATTGGGAATGACAAGGCCGATGATCCGGCTCTGGCTGCGCCTCAGGTTGGACGCCATCGTGTTGCGGCGATAGCCGAGTTCACGCACGGCCTGCAAGACGGCACGTCCGATCGGGTCGTCATTGCGTCGCCTGCCATTGATCACATTGGAAACGCATCCGGGTGAAACACCCGCTTGTCGCGCGACATCGCGAATGGACGGTCTTGCTCCCGACTGCCTTTTTTCAGTCTTGCCGGACATCAGCGTCCTCCTCCTTGCACTTATGTTAGAAAAAACGTTTTATGTTGTAAATCGTTTTTCGAGAGGAGCGGTGATGCGCATTCTATACGATCCGGCCCCACGCAGAACCGAGGAGATCTTCAGCGATGCGGACAGGGACAGGTTTTTTTCGAAATTTCAGGTGGTTGAGATTGATCCAGCCGACAGAGAACAAGCCTACCTGCGCCATCTGCCGACGACCGATGTCCTGATCAGCCAGCAACCCATGGGAGCGGATCGCCTAGCGCAGGCACCCGGTCTCAAGGCAATCGTCAACGTGGAAACCAATTTTCTCCCGAATATTGACTATGGCACCTGTTTTCAACGCGGAATCCACGTTCTGACACCCGCCTCGGTTTTCGCGTTGCCTGTTGCCGAAATCGGTTTGTGCATGGCGCTATCCCTGGCGCGCGGTGTTCACACCAGCCATGGTGACTTTCTGACCGGGCAGGAGAAATACGGTCTTGAAGGCAACGCCAATGCCGAGTTGCTTACCGGAAGCCGGATCGGATTCATCGGTTTTGGAGATCTGGGAAAGGCGCTGCACAAGCTGCTTGCTCCCTTCCAGGCCGACATGCTGGCTTATGATCCCTGGTTGCCCGACAATCACCTGCGTCGGCTTGGTGTTCACCCCGCGCCACTGGACAAGGTGCTGCAAACCTGTCGCGTGATCTTTGTCGTGGCGTCCATCACGACCGAGAACGCGTATCTTCTGGACAGTGAAAAACTCGCGCAGATGCAGGATCACGCAATGCTCATACTGCTGAGCCGTGCTGCAATCGTCGATTTCGACGCTCTTGCCAGGGAGGCCAGCGACGGTCGGTTGCGGATCGCGACCGATGTTTTTCCCGAGGAACCGGTTCCCGAAGGCGATCCAATTCGCAGCATTCCCGGCATTCTCTTTTCCGCGCATCGTGCAGGTGCACTGGCATCAGCGTTGCAACAGATCGGCGCGCTGACGCTGGAGGATCTCGACCAGATTGCCAAGGGGCTGCCACCTGTCGCATGCCGGCGCGCGGAACCGGAAACCGTCCAGCGCCTGAACAGCAAGCCTGTCGAGTTCACGTAGGAAAGTGCTTCTGCCAAACCCTGTTGATGGACATTGTTGCGGTCAACCGGTTCGCAAACCTGGCTGTTCAACAACCCGTCTGCCTGTCTGTCCGAAGGAGATTTATAGAGGATCTTCCTTGAAGTTCCTTGTTTCTGCCCGACCCTTGGGTGTCAGTGCAAAAACACCACGCTCAACACGTTCAAACCAGCCGTAATGGTCGTCGGCCATCATCCTGGTCGCCCGATCAACACCTGTTGATTTTGCCACATCCGCGCCGCGACTCGGTCCGTTGGCTTCCAGATGTGAGGCGCACCGAAGCGCATCCTGTCGATAGGCGGTAACCAGGGTTACACGCGTCGACCCGCCGGTGTTGGGATCACCCACGCGGCGGGAAAACTCCCTGAGCAGCCTGTCCTTGCGTGGCTTGGACTTGCGCGGTGCATATGGCGCGGGGTCGAGATGAACCTCGACAAAACTGTCTGAAAGCCGGACTGTCATCAAACCGAGACCGAGACGCCGGGCCAGTTTGGTGTTGCTCTTGAGCGATTGCTGAAATCGCCGCCCGGTTCCCCTGGCAACCGCGACATAGACCGCATCGGTCATGGACAGGCGCGCAATGGCTTGATGAAAAAGGCTCAAGGTGAATCCGGTCTTCAATTCGACGATCACGGGATCCGCATCACCCCGGCAGGCGACAACGTCCGCAGCCCCGACTTCGGCTTTCACGTCGTAGCCCTGTCCGACAAGAAAAGTCTTTACCGGAAGGTAGAGTTCGGTTTCCAAAATGCGCGCCATGCCGACACCCTACGCCCGGAAAACTTACCCTGTGGTTAGCTTCGGTCCAGTTTGATCTGATCGGTTTGCCGAAGCTTTCTGCAAAACCCGATTTGCCGACAATTTGTTTGACCTTGTCAACCGGAACACATTGCCCTTCGAACGCTTGTCCTAAAGTGCACTAGGCGGCCACAATCCTCGTGCTAGGCTGATCGAGAAATGGCAAAAACCGGCGAAAACCGCCATTGGCGCGATATCGAGACATGCGCATTTTGCCTGGTCTGTCTCTCGGCGATGTCCTCGCCGGATCCTCGATTGTCCATCTGAGGCCAACACGCTGAGGGAAGGCTGGTGATTGGGGGTGGTGGCAATCCGGTACTGTTTCCTGGGGGGGCACGATGAAAACCGCGGTATTTTGGTCTCTGTTCTTTCTTTCAGGTGTTTACACCGGTTCGGCTTTTGCATTTTCACTGGGGGGCGAAAAGACCGTCAATCTGGTTGACCAGAATGGTGAAAGGCATCAGGTGGCGACTATCGTCTTTGACAGCGCCGGCAAGGACATAACCTACAGCATCGACTGGCACGAAGAGGCCTTCGCAGACCATTTCCTTTCCATGAGACCCTTCAAATGTTTCGAGGGACCGGACAAATACTGGTGCCGCGTACCTTACCCGTATGAGATCCGGCGCTCCGTTTCCAAGCAGGATTTCACGGATCTGGAATACGATCTTCTGTTTGTGTGGAAGGGGTCAAACGAATACGGCGTCAACCTTTGGAACGGGATCTACTACAAGCTCGCGGAACAAGACAATCAGCTGGTGGGAACGCTTCACGAGATGGACATGGACAAGTTGGGTGTTCCCCCCGAGGCAGGAGATCTGAGACCTGTTGGCGAAACGGATCTTGAGGCGGGCGATCCGGACAGCCATTGGCTTCCGAGGCTCGTCATCGAATAAGCAGAACGGGCCAACCCTTTGGCCGTCCCGTTCCGCCGGTTTCCGATCCCGCAAAGCGACTTTGGAATACGCTGCCTGACCAGTCGACGCGGTGCCGCGTCCCAGGTGCAATCATGTCAGACCACGGCGTGCTCCTGTCGATCCAGTCGGGGCGTTTTCGCATGGGTAGAGCCGGTGATTTTTTCGAGCATCGGTCCCAACTCGGGATGGTGAAACTCAAAACCACGATCCAGGAGCCGCCTCGGTGCGACACGCACGCTCCCGAGCATGGTTTCACGGGCCATGTCACCAAGCAAGGCCGACAACAGCCAGGCAGGAAAATGCAAGAACGCGGGCCGGTGCAGGGCGCTTGCAAGATCACGAGTGAACTCGCTGTTGCGGACCGGTTCCGGTGCCGTCGCGTTCAGGCTGCCTTTCAGGCTCTCGTCTGCCATCGCGTGAACAATCACGCGAATGAGGTCGTCCCGTTCTATCCAGGACATCCACTGGCGTCCTGTACCCATCGTGCCGCCGCCGCCGAATTCGAACGGCGCGAGCAACCTTGCGAGCATGCCGTCATCAACGCCAAGCACAAGACCGATGCGCAGAACGACAACACGGATGTTTTCCGCAGAGATCTGATTGGCCGCAGCTTCCCATCTGTCGCACACCTCGTGCGTGAAAGCGGGCGCCGGTGCGGATTCCTCGGTGAGAACTTCCTCGCCGCGCAAGCCGTACCACCCGATAGCCGACCCGCTGATCAGGCATTCCGGCTTGTGTTCCAGCCGTTTGACAACCTTGTGGAGCGCTTCGGTCATCTCCACCCGGGACTTTATGATCCGATCACGCTTCTTTTTGGTCCAGAGGCCATTTGCGATCGGGTCTCCTGCAAGATTGACGATCGCGTCCACGCGGTCGCTGGCATGGATCCGGTCCAGGTTGGTAATCACCCGCACAGGATGGGCCAGCTTGTCCGCATTTCGCAGGTCACGGGTGAGAACTGTGACGTGATGCCCGCTCGAGACCAGAGCTTCCACCAGCCGACGTCCGATAAAGCCGGTTCCACCGGTAACCAGAACATGTTGGGGAGACGGCAGACCCTCCGCAAGATTTGCAGGGTCTGCGAGCCCAATACGATCGCTGCGGGCAGCGGCCAGCAGGTCGCGTGCCGAAAAAATGGCGACGCCGAGGGCAGCCACTGTTGCCATTGCGCTCCACCAGCCATAGCTGACGGGGATGATTGCACTCGGCAGAAGCGACCAGTGCCAAAGCACAGGCGCGAGAAACGCAAGGATCGCGCCATAGTTCAGGGTCAGCAAAGTGTGGTTGATGCGTTCCGTCCAGGGGAGTTTGCGTGTCATGTCCTCTTCGACGAAGTCCCACAACGTGATGATGACTTCGGCCAGCAGAACAAAGCCGAGTGAGATCGCGAATGCGCCGTGAGGCTCCATCCAGGCAAAGCAGAGAAAGATCAGAGCGTAAAAGAAATTGCGCACCCCATGCAGGCGCAATTCAAGCTTTTGGGAGGCGCGCCAGGCAAGCCGTTCGGTACCTTCATGATGGACCAGCGTATCGTAGAGACCCATGAAGATCTGAATGGAGATCAGTGTCCACAGAACGGGATTTTCCATTGTTATTGCTCCATGTCGTGAAAGAGGGCGTCCTGATGGACGAGTTCGCCGAAAAGCCGGCTTTTCAATGTGAGTGAAAACAGGAACCGCGTTTTGCCGAGGTCCCGGTGGCTGATGGTGAGCGCGCCTGGGCTGAGCCAGGCGGGAAGCCGCAGTTTCCTGTTTCGGATCTGCAGGAAATAGTGATCGCTCTTGAAACTCAGACCGTTCTGGTTGATGCCGACGCGCAGCGCTATTCCCAATCCCGCGCCGATGTATTCTTCAATGCCGGTCGGGCCGGAGAATCTCTTGGAACTATGTATGACCTGCGGGAAACCGGATGCCCGGCCATATTGACGTATCCAGAACTGGCCATCGCCAGCGCAATCCTCTGTCACCGACACCACCGCCGGTTGCCGGACGGATGACAGGTCATGGGGAAGGGGCCCGCCAATGAGCCTGGCGAGCTGTGACAAGAAGAATCCGGCAAGGTTCCTGCGCATTGAAACAACGACACCCTGATAGACGACACTTGCGCCGCCTTTCAGGCGCTTGCCGAAGCGCCGGCGGACGGATACCGGGAGCGTGTTCCACGCTTTTTCACCGACAAGATCGTGGAAACGATAATCTGGAACAACATCCTGAGGATGGATTTGACGACAAGCCTGTTTCATACCGTTCTTCCTGTCATATCCGTTATTTCTGTATAAAGAGAAATTTAGATTTAAAAAATTTGCCTAGTCCGTTTTTCCGCCGCCGACCCTCAAAAGAGTCAAAACCTTGGTGCCCATCTTCATCAAAGCGGAAAGGTTTGATTTCGGAACGCTCAGCATCTGGTTCGACCACTTGTCGGCCGTGGCCAGAAAGTCCTGCATCGCATGCATCCGGGATAGCACCGCGGGATCGAGCTTGGTTTCGGTTTCCGCCTGGGTGACGCACATGTCGATCGCACGGATGGCGGGGTCGATCTCACGTTCCTTGCGGCCCCTGGCAATCAGCAGCGCCATTTCCCATACGTCGGTTTCCGCGACAAAGTGCTCCCGCCGGTCACCGGCGACGGGAACCCGCTGGATCAACCTCCAACCCACAAGTTCCTTCAGGGAGTTGGAGACGTTGGACCGCGCAATTCCGAGCTCCTCGGAAATCTGTTCGGCGTTCAGCGGGTCGGTGCTGAGGTAGAGCAGCGCGTGTATCTGGGCCACCGAGCGGTTGACGCCCCACTGAGTGCCCATGTCGCCCCAGTACAGAATGAACTGAGCTCTTGAGGAATTGTCGTTTTTGTCAGTAATTTCTGTCATGACAGAAATATCAGATATAACTGGAGAAGAGTCAAGAGTGCGAGAAGAGGTGAAATTGTCCGGCCCGCATGCCGGTGCGGCGATTCTTCCTTTCAGGTGGGAAGGTGCAACCGATCAGGTGATTGCTTGCCTGCCGCATTTCCAATTCAGTTCCTCACCAAATGCTGATGCATCGTGATTGGAAGCGAAGCGCCTCGCGGCCTCTTTTATAGGGCCAGCACGCTTACACGGAACTGGTTCCCGGCCGGGTCCGCATGCTCCATGTGCTTGTGGTTGTACACGCGAGGCTTCAAGCCGCGCGCGTGCTCCACTGGATGAAAACAGCAGTCGAAAGGTGTTTCCATGGCAAATGCGACGTGTTCCCAATCCCGCAACGCTCTTGTTGCGTTGCTTGCAGCCTTTGCCCTGATGTGGACGTCCGTTTCATATAGCCAGGATCGGGAGGCCTTGCCGGACTATGTGATCAAGCAATACGGCGAGCCACCGGCCATACCGGGGGGCGATCTGCCCGAAGCGTTGCAAGCGGCCGTGAAGACAGCTTTTGTCGACAGCCTGACACAATCGACATGGGGCCGGGACCAGACAATCGCGCTCGGGGAAGTCGCCGCATCGAAAGATCCGCGCCTTGTCTGGATCATCGCCGACTTGATGCGCTTCACGTCCGGATCTCAGCTGAGTGCTTCGCTCACCGATGCTGCCGGGAGCCTGCTGGAAAAAGACATTCCGACCAGCAACAACTGGGGTGTTGTCACGGATCACCTGATCGCGTGGGACATACCAGCGCCGCCTGACTATCTCCCTGTCAAACGCGCCATTTTCACAACCATCGTTCCAGGCTGGGACAAGATCTTCGTCGAAGGGAAAATCGACTGGAGGCACGTTTCGTGGGGGGGCGTTCTCATCGATGACCGTCCCTACGACAAGACCAATGAAGTGTGCAACTGCATACCGGCGGCAGACAATCCGGCTGTAAGCACCGTCGAAGAGGCCAAATGGCTGAAGGATGATGATATTGTTTTCGGCGTTGAAGTGAACGGCGAGTACCGGGCCTACCCGAGGCGTATCATGGAGGTGCGCGAGATGGTCAACGACACATTGGGTGGACGCGATCTCGGAATTCCGTATTGCACCTTGTGCGGCGCGGCACAGGCCTATTTCACCGATCAGTTGCCGGAGGGTATCGAGCGCCCTGTTCTGCGCACGTCCGGATTGCTCATCCGTTCAAACAAGGTCATGTATGACGTCAATTCCTATTCGGTGTTCGATACTTTCCTGGGCAAGGCGGTGACCGGTCCTCTTGCGGAGAAGAACCTGCAGCTGGAGCAGGCCAGTGTCGTGACAACGGACTGGGGAACCTGGAAGGAAGCCCATCCTGAGACAACGGTGTTGATCGAGCCGCTGGCGCTCGGTCGGGATTTTGATTTCCGCAATGGCCGGGATGCCAACGGACCGATTTTCCCGGTGGGTGATGTCGACCCCCGGCTGCCGGTACACGAAGATATCATCGGCGTCGTCACCGCATCGGGAAAACCGGTAGCGTTTCAACGGAGCAAGGCTGTTGCTGCGTTGAAAAAAGGCGACGATATCGCATACGAGAACGTGCGCCTCAAGCTGGACGCCGGTGGGGTCAGGGCGGTTGACGCAGAAGGTTCGGACCTCGGCAGCCATCAGGCGTTCTGGTTTGCCTGGTCGCAGTTTCATCCTCAGACAGAGCTTTGGCCAGGGTGAATTCGGCTGTGTGATCTTGATATCGGGTCGGTCCGGGCACATTTACTTGCCCGACCGCCGCGATTTCCCGGATCGCGGGGTTTTGTTTCCGGTCAATATGGGTGCGCCGGGCAAGATGAAAAGATGCGCAATTGACGGCTTGACCTAGGACCCGCGAAGGAACAAAATAAGAACAAACTTGGCGTCGTGAGGGAGCAGCCATCGTGACAGACCTTCGTCGGTACAAAGCAAAATCAGGCACCTTTTTGCCTGTCTGGACACTGGAGATTCAGACGTTGCCGGAGGATACCGACCGTATCCTTGATGAAGTTCAAAAGGTTCATCCAATGAGTTTCGGCCGTTATCAGCGTAATGCGAGCATCTCCGCTGTCGGCATGGAAACATCGCAACCCGAACCGGGGTCGACAACGACGACGCATGTCGATGGTTTCGAAGCCGGAGAAACCGAAACCTATCCGATGGTTGAGCTCAAAATATCCATCGAGAGGGATCTCGGCATACTGGAAAAAGTGATGGATGCCGTGCTTCATGCACACCATTACGAAGAGCCTGTGATCTTCCTGCGTGAGGACTGGGCCAGCAGGGCGGCCTATGATCCCGAAAGCGACAATCCAAATCGCTGGTGGAACAACGGCCGGGGGTTGCCGCAGCGGCTCTCCTGATCGATAGTCGTTGTCGCCTTCTCAGACAGTATTGGAGCTTTCCGCAAGTGCTCAAGCTCGACCACCTGACCGTGATTGCCCCAACGCTGACCGAAGGGGTGTCGCATGTCCGCGAGTGCCTTGATCTCGACGTGCCCTTCGGGACACGCCATGACTACATGGGCACCCATAACCACAGGCTTCAACTCGGCGACAGGATCTATCTGGAGATCGTTGCGCTTGATCCGGACGGCCGAGCACCTGGCCGTGCAAGATGGTTCGGGCTCGATGATCAGGAACAAGTCAGAACGGATTGGGACGACGGCCGGCGCCTGCGCGGCTGGGTCGCCAGTACCCACGACATTCAGGTCATTGTGTCAAAGCATGACAAGGTCTTCGGAGAGGTCGTCGCGCTTCCGTTCAATCGACCGGAATTTGCGTTTTCGATCCCCGATGACGGGTCGCTTCCCCTTGACGGTGGTGCGCCTTCGCTCATCGATCACCAAGGCGATCCGACGTCGATGTCGGACATCCCCGATATGGGTGCACGCCTTCTGTCGCTGACGCTTGAGCATCCGCATCCCGATACCGTGTCAAAGCTTTATCGCGAGCTGTCACCGGATCGCCCTCCTGATGTCACCCCGGGTACTCAAATCCGCTATCGGGCAAGTATCATGACGCCGTCCGGACGCAAGGAGCTCACCTGAACGGATGGACGACGCCGCAATATCGAGATGTGGTTTCCGTCATCACTCGATCCCAAAAAAACCACGTATTAAAAAATCCGCTGGGCCCAAGCCCGGTGCTGATCCGGGTGCGGCATTCGTCTATAACCGGGATGTCGTGATCGGTCCCATTCTCTGTTCATCAGTCACAAAGGGCTGCCACAAGCCGGATCACACCATCGGAAAGTGCCTGCGGTGGAAACGCCGCATACCCCATCACCAGGCCTTGCCGCGCTGCCGGACCAAAGTAGAAATTCGACAGGGGAGCGAGACGCAGGCCAGCCTCATGAGCGCGTGCAGAGACTTCGACGTCGCTCATTCTGCCGGCAAGCCCGGGACCGAGTTCAGCGACAAGATGCATGCCGCTGGTTTCTGGATCGGCAGAAAGAAGACCCGAAGCATGTGTGTGCAATGCGTTCAAGAGAGCCTTCTGGCGTTCTGCATACAATCTGCGCATTCGTCGAATATGCGTTGCGAACGAACCGCTTGCGATAAATTCTGCCAGGACCGGCTGCGCGTGGAGTGCGGCCTTCGGGCCGATCCGGCCAAGAATTGCTGCGACGTTTTTCTGGAGACGATACGGGACAATCATGTAGCCAAGTCTTAGTGCCGGGAACATGACCTTTGAGAAGCTGCCGATATAAATGACCCGCTCAGAGTCATCCAGGCTCATCATCGCCGGAAGCGGTTGCCCCTGGTAGCGAAACTCCCCATCGTAATCGTCCTCCAGAATGAAACCGTCGCAATTCTTTGCCCAGTCCAGCAATTCCAGCCGACGTGTCAGGGAAAGGGTCATGCCAAGCGGATATTGCCGGGATGGAGTGACCGCGACGGCGCTTGCGCAGAGGTGTGCCTGTTCACCGCTGGACAGGTTGAAGCCCTGGGCATCGACGCGGACCGGATTGCACGTCACGCCGCTTCCAGCCAGTGCATTGGCCATCACCTGGTGACCGGGATCCTCCACCAGGACTGTGTCACCAGCCGCAAAGGCAGCCTTTGAAATCAACTCGACTGCCTCCACCAGGCCCGAAGTCACGACAATTTGCCCAGGTGAGCACTGAATGCCGCGCCACTCATTCAGATGTTGGGCAATGGCGGTCCGCAGCGGCCCAAATCCCATCGCGGGCGGTCGACCAAGGATACCGGCGTTCGGGGCACGCCAAATGCGGTCATGGATGCGGGTCCACTCACGGTAAGGGAACGTTTCAAGATCAGGAAAACCGACATCAAATGGCACCAGGGGGTCATTCAATGGCAGCGTTTGTCGTGAATCCGGGGACCCGTCCTTCGCTGTCCGGACCGGCAAACTAGGCAGGTCGGCAGCAATGAAGACACCGGACCCCCGGCGTCCCTCAAGATATCCTTCTGCAACAAGTTGCTCGTAGACGGCAGTCGTCGTCACCCGCGATACCCCAAGTTCCTGTGCAAGGTTCCTGCTTGAGGGAAGCCTGGCTCCAGAGCGAAGGCGGCTGGTATGAACCAGCTCCCGAAGAGCGTGCGAAAGTTGTGTCTGCAATGGAATTTTCGACGAGCGATCCAATGAGATAGACAAGATCGCAGCTTCTGAAGTGGCCTTATTCATATTCCAATTATTGGACATTTTGAAAGACCACTCAAGTTTGTAGGTTGAGTGAAATGGTGCGGAGGGGCCTTGCGTTTCATCGTGCCGCCGGTTCCTTGTCCGTATCCACTCATCCTTTCCCTGGAGCATAGGCCTTTGTCCCGTATCTCGACTTTCTGTGTCTATCTGCTTGCAGTCTTTCTGCAGGCAGGTGCTTACGGTCTGACTTTCATGTTGCCGCGTCTTTATTCAGGCTTCGGTGCGAATGAGAAAGCGGTCGGGGTATCGTTGTTCATAGCGACGGCCTCAACATTGCTTGCCGTCTATTATGCGGGACATTTGTCGGACTGGTTCGGCCGTGTTGCCACGCTTGGCATGGCCTGTCTGTCTATCGGAGCAGCACTTGGATTGTTCGGACTTGCCGTCACTGTCGGGTCGCTCACGGTGATCGCAAGCATTCTTCTGGGAGCAGGCTGGGGTTTGACTTATGCCCTTGCTCCCGTTGTCCTGACACGACTTGTCTCGGCGCAGGAAAGAGTACGCTATTTTGCGTTGCACTCAGTCGTGTTGATGGCCGGATTCGGCCTGTCGCCGGTCATGGCGGCTAAAATCGAGAAGGCAGGCGGGAGCGTGTCGGATGCGTTTTTCATCACGGCTATCGGTTGCCTGGTGAGTGCTCTGCTGTTCTTCGTGCTGATCCGGCCGGTCCGATCTCATGCCATCAACGCCGGCCCGGAAGCCAGTTCAAGGCTGAGCTTGAAAGGTGTCGGAACAATATTGCGTTCCCGCGCGCTTGTTCCGGTTGTCATGGTTTTTCTTGGCGCCAGCGTGTTCGCAGGGTTGAACAATTTCCAGACCGTCTTTGCCGATGAGCGCGGGTTGGATTACGCGGATTTCTTTCTGGTCTACACGATCACCGTGGTGATCTGCCGGATTGCGCTGGCGCAATTCAAGGGTGGCAGGCATCCCTATCTGACGATCGCCCTGCTGCAATATGTGATGGCAGGCAGCGTCCTATTGTTCATCTTCTCGGGAACCAGCCAATCGGCGTATGTTGTTGTCGCAATCCTGTTCGGGATCGGCTACGGGGCTTCCTATCCCATCCTCGTCGCCATGGCTGCAAATGATGCGAACCACGATCTGGTGCCGCAAACGCTCCAGCTTTTTGCATTGACCTATTTCATCGGTATCTTCGGATTTCCGTTGGTCGCCGGATGGATGATTGTCGACGTCGGCGTTACGCCGCTTCTGGGATTGATTGTCGTGATGGCAGCCTTTGAGGCGACAATGGCACTGTTGCGCGTGCAAAAAGACGCATTGGCTGCCCCCAAACGGACGTGAGGATGGCAAGATGCCGACCAATGAAAAGCAAACGTTTGTTCCATGCTTCTCCGCAGCCGCGACGGTCAACGAAGGCGGAACGCCTCCGGTATCACCCTGGGCCACGTTCGGTATGCTCGACCGCCAGGCGACTGTCTTTGGAACTGTCCGCGCACCTGGGACGTTGCGGAACCGGGAGTTTGTTAATGCTCCCGCGGAACAATAACCGCTCTACTTAACCTTCTTCACACCTTCAAGGATCAGGGTCGTTGCGACCCGGGCGTAGTCCTCTCGTGAGATCGGGCCGCCTTCCTTGAACCACATATAGACCCAGTTCATCATGCCGAAGAGCGACATCGTGACCGGCATCAGGAGGGGGCGTTCCGGGTCTTCCAGCTTTGGGTGGATGGTCTTCAGGGCACTGGAAAAGTGGCGTACGATCCGGCGTTCAATGGCTATGATCTCAGCCTTTTGTTCGTCAGAAAGTGCCGGACCTGCGTTGAGCTGGACCTTGTGCTGGTCATCGGCGCCGCGATAGCTGTCCAATACCGTCATCACCAGCTTCTGAAGCCTTGCTTCGGGTGGAAGGGAGGCATCATCTGCCTTTTCCAGCGCCTGGTCGAGGATCGCAAGGTGCGAATGGATGATTGCAAAGATCAGGGCACCCTTGGACGGATAGTAGTGATAGAGCAGCGATTTGGAGACACCTGCCTCCTGTGCGATCTGTGACATGGAGGCTTTTTCCATGCCCTGGGTCGCAAAGACATTGGCCGCCGTCAGCAAGAGGCCGTGCTGCTTTTCCTCAAAATCACTGGCGCGGGTTCTTGCCATGCGTATCGGACTCCGTTTTCGGACCTAAGGTCGCGCCTTGATAGCGTTTTTAGCCTGATCGACCAGGATTGACCAGCCGGTCCGTCAATTAACGGTGGATCGGCCAGGGCGCTGTTTCTTCGGGACCCTTGATCCCTGGTAGTCAAGCCTTTTGCTCTTTGCGGCGCTTTCCCGACCGATTGAACTGAGCAACGGGCTCCGCGTTTTTCTTCGTACGGGACGTTGGAGGCCTTTGGCCTTCGTGATTATTCCTTGGGACGGTTGTCGACCACCCGCTGTGCCTTGCCCTGCGATCGGGCGACGCCATCGGGTTCATGGATCTCGACCTTCGAGGAGATGCCGATGGTCGATTTGATGTGATGGGCAAGCTCTCGTTCCGAGGCGCTGCGGGCCTCAGCACTGCTGGCGGCTGGCGTTGCTTCCGCGTGAACGATCATCGCATCCATGCGTCCGGTACGCACAAGCTCGATTTGGAAATGAGCGGAAAGACCGTCACATTTCAGGATCTGTTCCTCGATCTGCGTCGGAAATACATTGACCCCACGCAAAATGATCATGTCGTCGCTTCGACCGGTGATCTTCTCGATCCGGCGCATGGATCGTGCCGTGCCGGGAAGTATGCGGGTAAGATCCCGGGTCCGGTAGCGGACCATGGGCAGGCCTTCCTTGGTCAGGGTGGTGAATACCAGCTCGCCCATTTCGCCGTCCGGCAGAACGTTCTCGCTCACCGGATCGATGATTTCAGGGTAGAAATGGTCTTCCCAGACATGAAGGCCATCCTTGGTCTCAACGCATTCCTGCGCGACGCCAGGCCCCATGATTTCCGACAGGCCATAGATGTCGACCGCGTGCATGTCGAAGGCTTCCTGAATTTCCTCCCGCATGGCGTTGGTCCAGGGTTCGGCACCGAAGATGCCGACTTTCAGGGAGCACTTGCGAGCGTCAAGGCCGCGGTGTTGGTATTCGTCCAGGATCGAGAGCATGTAGGAAGGGGTTACCATGATCACGTCCGGGCGAAAGTCCTCGATCAGGGTTACCTGTCGTTCCGTCATGCCACCCGATATCGGTACGACAGTGCAGCCGAGGCGCTCTGCACCGTAGTGGGCACCAAGGCCACCTGTGAAAAGACCATAGCCGTAGGCGTTGTGAAGAATGTTTCCCTTGCGCCCGCCGGCGGCACGGATCGAGCGCGCGATCAGGTCAGACCAGTTCGAAATGTCGTTTGCGGTATAGCCGACGACCGTCGGTTTGCCGGTCGTGCCGGAGGATCCATGGATGCGGACGAGGTCCTCTCTCGGGGTTGCGAACATGCCGAAGGGGTAAGTGTCGCGCAGATCCTGTTTCACCGTGAAAGGGAATTTGGCAATGTCGGCAAGAGACTTGAAATCGCCCGGATGCGCGCCGTGATCGTCGAAGCGTTTCCTGAAGAAGTCCGAATTCCGGTACGCATGATCAAGTGTCCAGGTCAGGCGCTTTTCCTGCAACCCGGCAATCTCGTCGCGGCTTGCGATTTCGATCGGGTCGAGACTGTTGCGATCAGGAGTGAGGTCGATCATTCAAGGTCCTCCCAGGGCGCGGGTCGCGCCGGTTTTCGTCATTCGGTCAAGAAAGTTCTGTTGATGGTACGGGAATGGCCACGGAACTCTGCGATCACGGTTCCGTCCTTCCGGACAAGCCTGACGTCGTAAATGCCGGAGCGTCCCTGCCTTGAGACCTCCCGTGCTTCCGCCGTCAGTATGTCGCCTAGGGATCCTGGTGCGATGTAGGTGATTGAGCAGTGCTGGGCAACAGCCATCTGATTGTAGGTGTTGCAGGCAAAGGCAAAGGCACTGTCGGCGAGTGCGAACAGGTAACCGCCGTGCATGTTGCCGTGACCGTTTGTCATGGCCTTCGTGACCGTCATGCGGATAGCGGCCTGGCCTGGCGCTATCCGCATGATTTCCATGCCCAGCTCCTGCGAGGCATTGTCACCGTCCCACATGATCCTGGCACAGGTTTCGGCCAACTCCTGCGGGGTCATCTCCGATACGCTTTTCATGTTATTCGCCTTTGAAGACCGCAGGACGTTTTTCAAGAAACGCTGTTACACCTTCAGCATAATCGTTCGTGAAACCCGCAGCACGCTGGCAATCCCGTTCCATGTCGAGATGGGTGTCGAGATCCTGGGTTCCGGCGGCCTGGATCAGACGCTTGGTGAGGCCGAGACCGATTGTCGGGCCCAGTGCCAGCCTGTCTGCAACTGCCGTCGCGGTTTCCAGAAGCGCGTCGTCTTCGACCGCCTTCCAGATCAGGCCCCAGTCTTCGGCCTGTTCTGCCATCAATGGTTCGGCCAGAAGGGCCAGGGCCTTGGCACGCGGCTCGCCGAGAATGCGGGTGAGGGACCAACTGCCGCCGGCATCGGGTATCAGACCGATTCTCGAAAAAGCCTGGATGAACCTGGCTGACCTGGCGGCGAATACGATATCGCAGGCAAAGGCAATGTTTGCACCTGCACCTGCGGCGACACCGTTCACGGCACAGACGACAGGTTTTTCCAGGTCACGTATCAGACGCAGTGTCGGGTTGTAGAAGGTGTCCAGTGTGTGACCAAGGTCAGGTTTTTCGTCACTCTTGCGTGGATCCCGGTCACCGAGATCCTGGCCGGCACAAAAAGCTCGGCCGGCACCGGTCAGCAGAATTGTTCTCACAGAACTGTCATCGTGCGCCCGCTCAATCTGTCTGCGCAAAGCCAGGTGCATGTCTTCGTTAAAGGCGTTAAGTTTGTCAGGACGATTGAGGGTCAGCTTCAATACGCCGTCATCCAGGCTTGATATAACGGTTTGATTTTTCGTCATTCTCATCTCCCTGGCACCATCGTCTTCACGGGCCTCCAAACAAATTGTTGCATAAACCGTCCGGTCGGTCAATTATAACAATTGCATCTGCAAATGCACCCGGCAGTGTTGAGGAGAACCCATGCCGCATCTTTTCAAACGGAATCGTGCCCTGCTGGACGGCGCTCTGCAAGCGATGAAAACACGCGAGTTCTGGACGCCGTTTCCGGAAGTCCCTTCGGGCAAGATCTATGGCGAGACTGCGCGTGCGGACGGCGAGGCCGACTTTGCCGCTCTTGTGGGCAAACCGTTCAGCATTCCGGATCACCCGGAAGACGTTCACCTTGGCAAGGAGCAATCTCCCTGGGGACTCGAGCTTGATCTGAGCTATCCGGCAGCACCGGTACAGACATTGCTTGCAGCTTCTGAAGCGGCATTCGCAGAGTGGTCCCAAACAAACATCGAGACCCGGGTCGGGGTTCTTCTGGAAGTGCTCAGCCGCCTCAACAAGAAGAGTTTTCTGATCGGTCATGCAACGGTTCATACCACCGGGCAGGCGTTTCCGATGGCCTTCCAGGCCGGTGGCCCACATGCGCAAGATCGCGGCCTGGAGGCCGTTGCCGCAGCCTACGCGGAAATGACGGCAAGCGCGCTCGACGCGGTCTGGCAAAAGCCGCAGGGAAGGGGAGAGCCGATTGTTCTGCGAAAGCACTGGACAGTTGTACCGCGCGGCATATCCCTGACAATCGGCTGCAATACCTTTCCTTGCTGGAACAGCTATCCGGGGCTTTTTGCCAGCCTTGCCACCGGTAACACGGCAATCGTAAAGCCGCATCCGATGGCTATCCTGCCGCTTGCGATCACGGTCAAGGTACTGCGAGAAGTACTTGCCGAAGAAGGTTTGCCTGTTGATACGGTCCTGCTGGCCGCAGATGAACCGGAAACACCAGTCACCCGGGAGATTGTTGAGGCGGCTGCGGTCAAGATCGTCGACTACACGGGATCTTCCACTTTCGGTGGATGGATCCGCAAGAATGCCGGCGACGCCCTTCTCTTCACCGAGGAAACCGGCGTGAATTCCGTGGTGATCACCGGCACCGGCGATTTCAGCGGCATGTGCGCCAATCTCGCCTTCTCCTTTGCGCTCTATTCCGGTCAGATGTGCACTTCGCCGCAGAACATCTATGCGCCGAAGGCGGGTATCGATACGGACGAAGGTCACAAATCCTTTGATGAGGTGATCTCCGGAATCGCGGCAGCGATCGACCATCTGCTCGCCGATCCGGAACAGGCCTCAAGTATTTGCGGGACCATCGTCAGTCCGGCCACGATGAAGCGTATCGAGACTGCGAGGTCTGCAGGCCGGATTGTGCGAGACAGCGGCACGGCGAGCGCCGGACGTTCGGCGACGCCGCTGATAGTCGCGGTTGGCGACGAAGACAAACTGCACGAACAGGAATGCTTCGGGCCGGTTGTCTTTGCGATTGCCACGGGGACAGCGGCGGAGGCAATCGATCGGGCAGCCTGTCTTGCCCGTGACAAGGGAGCGATTACCGCTGCGGTTTATGCGACCGATCAGCACCTGATAGATGGGGCTGCCGCGTCATTTGCGCGGGCTGGCGTCAATCTCTCGGTCAATCTCACCGGGAACATATATGTCAATCAGTCTGCGGCATTTTCCGACTTTCATGTTACCGGCGCCAATCCGGCAGGCAATGCGAGCTTGACCGACACCGCTTTTGTCGCGCCGCGCTTTCGACGTGTGATGATCCGTTGGCCGATATCGGACTGATGACCCCGGGCCAGGCAACCAGACTGACACCGCTGGACGCTCCGTATTTGTCGCGATGACAATTGTGCATGATCGATCGGGCGCGCAGCACTTTACCGGAGGGCACTGGTGTGTCTAATCTTGACGGGATCCGTCCTTGCAGCGAGCCGGTCGATCGAATGAGACCAGAAAAAGTCGATCTTGCAAATTCTCCCCTCGTGCGGACGCGCGCTCGCGCGCAATCCGTGGACGAATTGACGAGCAATATCCGTAATGTTTGTGGAGATTTCGAAATCGAACCGGCTGATGTTTCAACCGGCCGCGTCATTGGCGACGTCTCGACAATCAGCGTCTCGCGATTTGAGACGGCTATTGTATCGCTGAATGCGAAACGGGTCCTGCGTGACAAACGCATGATCAGGCGAGATCCGGGCGAGCACCTTTTTCTGGTGGTCCAGGACAAGGGAAATTGCTGGATCCACCAGAATGAGACATCTGTTCAACTGACACCCGGTGACATGTATCTGGTGGACAGCGCGCACAGTTCTGAGTTTGTCTACAACGGGGTGGACGCGCGACAGGTGTCGATCCATCTTCCTCGTGAGGAAATGCTGCATCGCTTTGGCCGGGTGTGCACCGGTGGGATTGCCATTGATCGGGGGGACCCCCTGTTCCTGGCCATGCGGGCGGTGCTGACCAAAATCTTTTCAGACGATATCAGCGTTGCCCCGCATCACGGTGAAGCCTTTCTCAGCATTCTCGGTGCTTACTTCCACAGCGTCGAACATCAGGAGGCGCTCAGGGACCGAACGTCCAAAGGTGTGCTTTCACGCGCACTGTCCCTGATCGACAGACATGCGATGGACCCCGATTTCGGCCCCCAAAGGCTGGCCGAACTGCTTCAGGTCTCGCCGCGGACGCTTCAAAGGCAATTCGGAATGCTCGGAGAACCGGTGGGCCGGCGTCTCCTGGCCGTCCGGCTCGAGACGGCGCGAGCCCGGCTCAATGCGGGCGATGAAAGTTCCGGGCGCAATACCATTGCGGCGGTCGCCTATGAGAGCGGTTTCAATGATCTTTCCTATTTCTACCGGGCATTTCGCGAAAGATTTGGCATGCCGCCCGGAGACATTCGAAAGAAAGTGTCGCTCTGAACCAAAGCCTTTGGCGCCCTCGCCCAAGACTGCAGCGGTTCCTCAGGTATCGTTTGCGGTGAGGGAACCGGTCCGCGCAAACACGCATTTGATCACGAAACAGGAGGACGTTTTGTGATCCGGCTTATCTGACGTGTTTTCAGTGATCCGGTTTCGGGCTCTAGAAAAGAGAAACCGGAGAGGGTTCATGACAATCAAGCAGATCCTGGCTTCAAGTGCGCTTGTGGCCAGTTTTGCCGCCAGTGCTCTGGCGCATCCGCTGGACGGATTGACGGCTGAGGAATACCAGAAGATCAGCCAGATCCTGAAAGACAGCGGAACCGTGACCGACAAGACGTTGTTTCCGCTGATCGAGCTGAAGGAACCACCAAAAGCCGATGTGCTTTCCTGGAAAGAAGGCGATGAGCTCGATCGGAAGGCCATGGTGCAGTTCACCACGGCAGACGGTTTCAGCGAGGCTCTCGTCAACATTACACAGGAAACCGTTGAAAGCAGCTCGGCGATACCGGACTCCGGCCAGCCGATGATCCTGTTTGCCGAATTCATGACCGCTCTGGAAGGTGGCCTGACGCATCCGGACATGATTGCAGGACTTGAGGCACGCGGGCTGAAGCCGGAAGACGCCTTTTGTCTTCCGTTGACGGCGGGCAACTTCTTCACACCGGAATTCGAAAATTCGCGCCTGATGAAGATCCCCTGCTACCAGAATCCGACCGGTTCGAATTTCTACGCCAAGCCCATCGAAGGCCTTTTCACGCTGTTTGATGTCGGCAAGAAGGAAGTCATCGAAGTTGTCGACACGGGCGCCGTGCCGATACCGGCGGACCCTTGGGGATATACGGAAGAGGAAATCGCCGAACGTGCCCCGCTGCGTCCCGAAACCAACCGCGTGCTTCTGAAGCAGGAGGGCGACCCCAACTACAAGATCGACGGCAGTCATGTCGAGTGGGATATCTGGCGTTTCAACTACCGTGTCGACAAGCGTCCCGGACTGGTAATCTCCAATCTAGATGCCAACGATCAGGGGACCTGGCGTTCCGTGATCTACCAGATGCATTTGTCGGAAGTGTTCGTTCCCTACATGGATCCGACCGAAGGCTGGTACTGGCGCACCTATATGGACAGCGGGGAATACGGGTTCGGGCTGTTCCTGACACCTTTGAGGGCCGGCATTGATTGTCCGGACTATGCGACCTTTCTTCCCGCACTGATCACCGATGACAGTGGTGGCCCGCTGGAAATTCCCGATGCGATCTGCATTTTCGAACGTAATATCGGCGACCCCGCATGGCGTCACTTCGAGATCTTTGCGCAGGGACCGGATCAGTTCACACCCGCCGAAGGCCGCCCGGAGACGGAACTCGTCGTCCGGACTGCCTCGGAAGTCGGCAACTACGACTACCTGATTGACTACAGGCTGAAACAGGACGGGCAGATCTTCATCAAGATCGGTGCAACCGGGCTGGATGCGGTCAAGGGTGTCGCCTCCACGTCGATGAACGATGCAACGGCCGCTGAAGACACGAAGTACGGCACGCTGGTCGCACCGAATCTGGTCGCGGCCAATCACGATCACTATTTCAATTTCCGGATCGACTTCGATATCGATCAACCGGTCAATCACATGGGAACGATGGAAATTGTTCCGGCGGAAGTCGATCCGAACCACCCGCGCAAGTCGATGTGGACCTGGAAGCATGAAATGCCCGACAGCGAGCTGGACGCCCGCTACCGCTTCAGTGCGGCGAAGCCGAAGCATGTGCACATTTCCAATCCGGCGCGGGAAGGCTATCTCGGGCAGACACCTGGATGGATGATCCATCACGGCTCGATTGCCTACGGACCGTTCGATTTTGAAAACGATCCGCCGTTCAAGCGGAACGCCTATATCGAATATTCCGCCTGGACGACGGTTCACGATCCGGACCAGCGCTATGCCGGCGGCAAATACGCAATGCAGAGTGACGGGACGGATACGCTGGCCGAATGGGTCAAGGAGGACAAGCCACTCATGGGACAGGACGTGGTGTCATGGTTCACTGCAGGCTTCCACCATATTCCCCGCATGGAGGACTGGCCGGTCATGTCGACGGAATGGAAGACAGTTCACATCATTCCGTTCAACTTCTTCGCCCATAACCCGGCAATGACCTTGCGGAAATAAAACGATGGCCGGGACATCACTGTCCCGGCCGCCAATTATGACGTTGCAATCCGGCCTCTTTGCGCGACTCAATATGTGCGAGAGCGTGCGGAGAAGCACATTTGCTTCGTTTCAACGTCGAAATCAGGCTGCTGCTCTGCAGAAAATTGCCAAAGTTTTGTCGAATCCGCGAGCCGGAAGGTAGCCTTGGTGCATCAGAACTGCATTTGGAGTAGAGCTCTCGTTTCAACCTCGGTTTGTGTTTGTTCTTTGGATTTTCTGGCTCCAGGCGTATTGTGACAAATATTACTTGAATTTTTTTTATAGGTATTTTCCTGTATAGTCTTCAATTTTTTAAACCTGAGATTGTGTCGATATATTTCTTCTACAATATTTAAAAAACCACTTTTTACGCTTCACTTGGTAATCTGGATCAATATTTCTTTTACCTTCCCGTGCGTAATATTCCGTCAGGTGCAAATTATGCTTCCAAAGGGATGAAAATGACGGTCTTTTTCGGCAATTCATGGAAGGCCACGGTCGAGGCGTTCAGTCGCTCCCAGGCCATGATCGAGTTTACCCCGGACGGGCACATTCTCGATGCAAACCCGAATTTCCTGGGTGCGATGGGCTACACGCTGGACGAGATCAAGGGCCAGCATCACCGAATGTTCGTCGATCCGGATTATGGTGGCAGCCAGGAATACGCTGACTTCTGGGCAGATCTGGCAAGTGGTGAATTCAAGGCTGAAGAATTCCTGAGGTTCGACAAGCACGGCAACGAAGTGTGGATCCAGGCGTCCTATAATCCGGTCGTCAATTCTGCGGGAAAAGTCGTCAAGGTCGTCAAGATTGCCTCCGACATCACTGAACAGAAAATGCGCAACGCCGACTTTGAGGGCCAGGTCGATGCGCTCAACCGGTCGCAGGCGGTGATTCACTTCGAGCTCGATGGCACCATTCTCGATGCCAACGAAAATTTCCTCGGCGCCCTGGGATACTCGATCGACGAGATCAAGGGACAGCATCACAGCTTGTTTGTCGATCCGGAGTATCGGGAAAGCGCCGAATACAGCCGGTTCTGGGAAGAGCTCTCCAGAGGTGAATTCAAGGCCGATGAATTCAAGCGTGTTGCCAAGGGCGGGCGGGAGATCTGGATCCAGGCGACCTATAACCCGATCATGGACGCGGCTGGGCGTCCATTCAAGGTGGTGAAATTTGCGACCGATATCACGGATCAGGTCGCGGAACGCCAACGCCGCAGGCAAGTTCAGGAGACGATCGATGCGGATCTGACCGAGATGGCGCAGTCGATTTCGGAAACAGCCCATCAGGCCAGTGAATCGGCATCGGCATCCGAGCAGACGTCTTCAAGCGTCCAGACAGTCGCCGCCGCATCGGAAGAGCTTGTCGCCTCCATTCAGGAGATCAGCCGACAGGTCCAGGTGGCCATGGAAGTCTCCAACAACGCACAAGGCGAGGCCGAGCGATCCAGCGAGATCATGTCCGGTCTTTCCGAGGATGCCAAGACAATCGGCTCCGTCATCGAACTGATCGACGGGATTGCCGACCAGACCAACCTCCTTGCGCTCAATGCGACCATCGAGGCCGCCCGCGCGGGTGAGGCGGGCAAGGGATTTGCGGTCGTTGCCTCCGAAGTGAAAAGCCTGGCATCGCAAACGAGCAAGGCGACTGAAGAAATCTCGGCACAGGTCAGTTCCGTTCAGGAAACCACCGAGAGAGCCGTGGAAGCAATTACCTCCATCATGGGGGTCATCAAGAACATTGCCGAGATTGCAACAAGCATCTCGACCGCGGTCGAGGAACAGACAGCCGTTACCAACGACATCTCCCAGAACATGCAGTCTGCAGCCCAGGGTGTTGACGTGGTGACCACAAATCTTCAGGCAATATCGTCGGTTGCTTCGCAACTGGACGGAACAACCAACAACGTCAGGGAAGCTTCACGGTCGTTGATGTAAGTTTCACTGCGTCCGGTTTGTTTCCAGGCCGTAGGGCGCGGGCACTTTCCGGGGCATGACTTCATCGGCGCAATCAATGAAGATGTGCACTTGCGGATCGATGAATTCCGGCCGGCATGAACAAGTCTGACCGGGATGTCGGCGCCGATCAGCTCCGGAAGAACCGGTATGAGCATTCCGGTGTTCAGTTCCCCGGAAGCCGCGGCTGACGGCAGAAGCTCAATGCCCTGTCCTTCAAGAACGGATGCCTTTACCAAGCCCGGTTCATTGGCGGCCAGACGACCTGAAACCCGCATCATACTGCTGTTCAGCAATGCCATGAGTTGCCTGGAGACCAGTCTCCCGCAACGCCGACCATGCGGTTTATGCATCTGGACACAGTCGGCAGCTTCTCAAAGATCAGTCGTGACAATGGAATTCGGCGGATGATCGAGGCTGGCATCGAGCCGATTGCCTGGAATGCCGATCCCACCGAGTTCCAGCGCGACCAGGCACGCGCATCCAAGCCCTCCGAAGTGACGCGTCTTTCTCATGGAACATCTTTTCAAGGTCGACCCGAATGCAAGCTGGAACTGATCGGCTGGAAAGGCGCGCGATGCGACAGGGCCTTTCACCGATGGGTGACCCAGCCGAAAGCTTGCGCATTTTTCATTCAGCGGCTGCCGGCTCCTGCCATCTGCCGATTATGATCCCGCTCTCATTTTCCCTGTCCCGAATTTCCATGACCTCGTCGTCGGTCATGGTGGTCCGGTTCTTTCTGGCTAACAGTCTTTCCAGAAGCCTGTTGTGCATTTCCTGGCGGATCTGTTCATGACCTGATGAACGCCCGAGGTCGATGAACTCGTCGGGATCCTCGCCCAGATTGAAGAGTTGGGGCGGAAACCCCTTGAAATGGATGTATTTCCAGTGGTCCGTCCGGATCATGTAGCCCCGGGCATCCGAAGGGCCGAGTTTGAGGGTTTCGCGAGCCGCGTAAAATGCGTAGTCAATTTCGGAAAATACACTGTCGCGCCAATCTTCCGGCGTTTCACCGCGCAGGAGTGGTATCAGCGAACGTCCTTCGAGCCTGTGGGAAGCTGCGCGGGCGCCAGTTGCCTCCATGAAGGTCGGAACAAGGTCGATCGCCTCGACAAAGGCATCCGAAACCGTGCCGCGTGTTGCGTCCGCTTCCTTGCGCGGATCGCAGACAATCAGCGGCACGCGCACGGATTCTTCGTGAAAGAGTTCCTTTTCACCCAGCCAGTGATCGCCCAGATAATCGCCGTGATCGGACGTGAACACGATCATGGTATCGTCCGACCGCCCGGTTTCCTCCAGCCAGCCGAACAGACGGCCCAGGTGATCGTCAATCTGTTTGATCAATCCCATATAGGCCGGCAGTACCGTTTCGCGAGTACCCTGTTCGGAGAAAGTCCGGCTGACTTCCATTTTCATAAATGCTTCAAATACGGGATTGGGATCGCGCCTTTCGGCCTGGGACCGATGCGCAGACGAGAAAGATCCGGGCCCATACATGTCATGATAGGGCGCCGGGGCGATGTAAGGCCAGTGCGGTTTGATGTAGCTGAGGTGGCAAAGCCAGGGCGCGTCGCCCATTTCTGAGATGAATTCACGCGCCCGCATCGTCATATAGGCGGTTTCCGAGTGCTCTTCCCTGATCCGGGCGGGCAGATTGGAGTTTTTCAGGTACCAGCCGGACAGTACTTCCCCGTCAGGTCCTTCGCCGGCGTTTGCATAGTCGTTCCAGGGATTTTCCCCTTCATATCCGAGCGAACGGAGCCAGTCATTGTATCGGAGTTTCCCCCCTTTTTTGCGCAGAAGCGGATCGGGGTGCAAACCGTCATCGCGTTCATAAGGGTCAAATCCGGGTTGACTGACGAGGCAACCTATGTCGGTCGACCCGTTGAGCCCAAGCCGTGCCATACCCTCACGATCCGGGATCATATGCGTTTTGCCGACAACGGCAGTGGTCACGCCATTCGGTCGCAGATAATCTCCGAGCGTGAGTTCACCGATCGGCAGCGGGACCATGTTCCAGGTGGCACCGTGGCTGAAGACCGTGCGGCCGGTATAGAACGAAGCGCGCGAAGGCCCGCAAACGGGCGACTGGACATAGGCGCGATCAAAGCGGACACCCCGCTCGGCCAGACGATCGATATTGGGTGTCTTCAGATGCGGATGACCATAGCAGGACAGGTAGTCCCAACGTAACTGGTCCGCCATGATGAACAGGATATTCTTGATCTTGGGCATGGCTTACCTTGCGATTGACGGAAGGAACGTTGCGATCTGCGGGACGGCAAAAACAGTGATCAGACCAATACCAAGTGCAACGATGTAGGTTGTGACACCACGGAAGATGTCGGTGAGTTTGACACGTGGCAAAACCGATTTCACCACGAAGACGTTCATGCCGATTGGCGGTGTGATCAGCCCGATCTCGGTGACGAGCACAACGATGATCCCAAACCAGATCATGTCGACACCGGTCGCGTAGAGAGCAGGCAGGAAGACAGGCACCAGAAGAACGACGATGCCGATGGTTTCGAAAACCATGCCCATCAACAGGGCGATCAGGCAGATGAAGGCGACCAGTTCTGTAGGCGAAAACTGGGCGTCGTCGACAAAGTCGAGGAGATCATATGGCATTCCCGACATGTTGATGAACTGGGTAAAGACCACGGCGCCGAACAGGACGATGAATATCTTTGCGGTTGTCGTCGCTGCTTCGACCAAACAGACGCGCAAGGCGCCAATCGACCGAAGATGACCGCGGATCACGGCTATGACAGCAGCTCCGAAAGCGCCAATGCCCGAGGCCTCGGTTGCCGTAAAAACGCCGCCGTAAATGCCCCCCAGAACGACTGTGAACAGGATCAGCACAGGCAATGTTCCACGGATCGCGTTGCGCTTGCGTTCCTGGTCGAGGTCGGCCGCAGCCGGTGCAGAAGCCGGGTCGATACGCACCATGACGACAACTGCGAGCAGGAACAGAAGAACGAGCAGCATTCCGGGAAGGATGCCCGCAATGAACAGCAGTCCGATATCCTGTTCGGCGACGATGCCGTAGATCACAAGCGGAACGGAAGGCGGGATCATGATGCCCAAGGTTCCGCCCGCAGCGATGGTTCCGGCGGCAAGGCGGTCTGAATAATTGTAGGCTTTCATCTGTGGCATCGCGACCTTCGACATGGTCGCGGCGGTTGCCAAAGTTGATCCGCACACGGCTGAAAAGCCGCCACAGGCAAGCACTGTCGCGAGCGCAAGCCCACCCCTGAACTTTCCAAGCGCCGCATAGGCCGCATCATAGAGATCGCGGCTGATGTCCGAACGGTAGATGAATACACCCATCAGCACGAACAGCGGAATCACCGAGAGATTGTAGTTCTGCGCGTCCTCCGTGACCTGCTGCGCGACCATTGTGAGTGACGCGGACCAGCCTCGCTCCAGCGCAAAACCGACGAAACCTACCAGCAAGGTCGCGAAACCGACACGGAAGCCGTAAAAGCACAGTGCCAGCAGCACGGCAAAACCAAGGAGGGCGGTGATCATCTGGGCTGACCTGCCGCCGACTTCCTGACGTTGAGAATCTTGAACGCCACACCTGCGATCTGCGATACGACGCTGATCACCGCAAACACGGCGATGGACGCGGTGACATAGTAGAGCGGCATTTCAAGCACGACCGTCAGTTTGTTGAGGGTGTAAGACTCCCAAGCATGTTCAAAGAGCACCAACGCAATCAGTCCCATGCAGAAGACCGAAAAGAGCTGGATCGTGATTTCGTAGACCAGCGGTGTCATCAAACGCTTGATGGGGGCTTCGAACAGTTCCACGGTTATGTGGTCGTCGCGCGCATTGATGACACCCAATCCGGAAAAGATTGCAAGTGCGAGCAGGGCGGAAATGATTTCCGTTCCACCGAAAATCGGGCTGTGAAAGAGGTAGCGTCCGATCACGTCGATAAAGGTCAGCAGCATCATGATCAGGATCACGAAGCCCGATATATTCTCGAGGATCGTGACCGCTGTCGTAAGAGAGGACCTGACGATAGCCCTGTTTTCGGACGCGCCGCTCATTCGGAAAGTTCCGCGGCACGTTTCCGGTAGTGGGCAAGCGCCGCAGGGCCGTCGATGCCGGCTTCCGACGCTTTTGCAAGCCAGGCCTCGGTTATGGGCTCTGCGGCTTTGACAAGCGCTGCTTCCAGAGCCGGGTCGATCTTGTGCTCCAGAATGCCCTGCTCATCAAACGTGGCCTGAACTTCCTCCGACACGCTGTCCCAGAGACCTGCAGCGACCTTTCCCACGCTTGCCTGTGAAATAGCGCGAATGGCTTCCTGATCTTCGGGCGAGATTTCAGCCCATTTGTCCGCGTTGACAAAAAACGAAAAGGTAGTCGTGTAGACCGGACGCGAAACACGCGTTACGGACTTTGTGTAAGGCAGGACCTGGAAGGCTTTTAAACCGTCTCCATTGAGACCCATGTGGCTGTCCACGACGCCGTTGGCGATGACCTCGTTTGAGCGGACAGCAGGCGTTGCGACAACTCCTGCTCCGAGTTCCTTTGCGATATTCGCCAAGGGACCGGGCAACGCCCACATCTTGCGTGACTGAAAGTCCTCTAGAGTGATGATCGGTGTGTCCGTACCGGAGTAAATGTCACCCGGAGTAATCACCCACTGGGCGAGAAGCTCGACGGTGTCGAATTCATCCGGATAGAATTTCTTGTTGGTTTCCCAGGCCGCCTCGGTCATGGCAATACTGTTGCGTGTGCCGGAAAACGGCTGCATCGCTGTCAAGGCACCGGTGACGCGGTTACCGATCAGGCCATTGAATTGTACTGCCGCATCGACCAGGCCTTTTTCAACGGAAGCGAGTTGCTCCGGCGGTGGTGACACGGATTTCGGGGGAATATTCGCGGTCACCCGCCCCTCTGTCACCCGTTCGACTTCTTCGATCCATCCCGGCAGAACCTTGGTGCAGACGAAGTGCTGAGGCGGCCAGAAGCAATTCACGATCAGGCGTGTCTTGGCTATTGCGGCTCCGGGCAGGCTGGACACGGTCATGGCGATCGCTAGCGTGATCGCGGCAACATGCAGTTTCATGGGTTTCCTCCCTCGAAATCGGGCAATTTTTTATCGATATTCTACCCCTGCTTAGATGTTTGACGAAAAAAACATATCCGTCTAATGTTATTTTGGTACGATATTATGTGAATCTGATATGTTTATTGACCCACGACACCTTGAACAGCTTGCCGTCATCGTCGATTCGGAGACACTGCAGGAAGCAGCGGACAAAATCGGGACGTCCCAGCCGGCCCTGAGCCGCATGATCAAGTCGCTCGAAGCGCGCTCGGGCATGACGCTGTTTGACAGGGACAGCAAGCCTCTCAAAGCAACGCGTCTTTGTCTTGAACTCGCCAACCAGGGCAAGGCCGTGAAATCCGCACAGCGCAGAGCGATGGAATGCGTACAGCTTGCAGCGCAGGGGCGGGGTGGGTTCCTGAAGGTGGGTGTACCGCCTTTTCTCTGCCGGAGACTGGTTTCGGAAGCGGTGGCGAAATTCGTGTCTGAGCAGTCGGCAGCGCATATCGAACTTGTGCCTGATTATTATTCGGGTCTGCAGGAAAGGCTGCTTCAAAATGTGATCGATGTGATTGTCGCACCATCGAAATATGTCGATCACAGCAACGCGGATTTCATTCTGGAGCCGTTGTTCGAAGACACCAACGTGATCGTCGGCCGCGCCGGACATCCGCTATTTGGCAAGCGACAACTCACTGCAGAGGACTTGTCTGCCGTTACGTGGATAGGCCACTCCGACAGCAGCGTCTTGCGCTACGACATGGAGACAGCGCTGAAACTCCTGGGATTGCGGCATTTGCATCTGGCCTTTCAGAGCGGATCGGCGGACGCGATCATCGAGGTTCTTCGCAATACCGATCTGCTGACCGTTCTGCCTCGCTATGCCATCTGTTCCGACAACAGTGATGGCATGGCAATCGCACCGGTCGATCTGCCCAACTCGGTGCAGGTGATCTGCATGATAACTTTCTCGGGTCGGAATGAGAGCGAACTCATGCGGGCATTCAAGGTACACCTGCGCGAGCATGTCGCCGCAAAGAACATGAATGTCGACCTTCAATCTGCGTTGTGAGCGATCGAACCGGGAACTATGAAACTTCTTCTTTCCTGTCGGGACCCGGGATCTCCCTGTCCCGCGATTGGGCGTGAGGCGATTGCGCACGCGATCCAAGCACCCGTGACAGCAGGCGCTGTGTTTTCACACAGCATTCATTGAGCTCATATCGGGACGCTACGGTTTTTCTTGCTTCCGTGCGCATCGCGTGGAACAGGTCAGGTTTCCAGAGTGCCTCTTCAATTCTTTCTGCAAACTCTTCGATCTTCCAGAAATCCACGAGCCGGCCGTTGACACCGTCTGTGACAACTTCTCGGACGGGAGGGGTGTCGGAAGCGATAATGGGGGCCCCGCAGGCCATGGCTTCGAGAAACGACCAGGACAACACGAACGGGTAGGTCAAGTAGACATGAGCTGCTGATACCTGAAACAGGCGCAGCAGATCCCGATGCGGTATCTGTCCAAGAAAGTGGATCCGCTCCGGAGGAAGTCCGGTTTCTTCCAGAAGGAGCTTCCGCCAGTTGGAATTGCCTTCGGGTCCGCTGCCGTAGCTGACTCCATCACCACCGGCAACCACGAACCTTGCTTGAGGATTTCGTTTGCCGACGATGGCAGCAGCTCGCATGAACTGCGGAAAACCCCTGTATGGTTCAAGATCGCGCGCGGCGAATGTGACAACCGGGTCGCCTGAACTGAGGAGTGTCCCGTCCGGCAGACGGAATGTGGCCAGTGGATCAGGTCGCGCCCGTGACAGGTCGATGCCTTCGTGTTGCGCGACGATTTTCCGTTGATAGGCGCTCGGATAGCGGCTTCTTTGCCATTGAGTCGGGCTGACGCCGCAATCCATCTGATCGAGTGTGGAAAGTTGTACGGCATTGCGCAGGCGCAGTGTCTGCCGCCTTGCAATGTCCATCTCCTCGGAAGGGGCAAAACCGACGTCGCCGCCTTTCGGCTGGAAGTAGTATTCGCAAAACCCGACCATTGCCGTGTCGGGAAGTGCATCCTTTACAAACATCATGCCGCCCCAGGCGATATGACCCATGACGATATCGGGGGGGCGGCCGTGCCGGGCGAGCCGCTGGAGGATATCGGCGACCCGTCGTCCGGCTTCCACATAGGGAACCGCCACGTCACCTTGTACGGCTCGCCCGGAGTCGGCTGCTGCGCCATTTGCATAGCGAAGCACCCGAAGTCCCGGGACGGGCCTGTCAACGCTTTCGCACACCAGGGTAACAGTCCACCCGTCCAGAATGAGGCGGCGGGCAATATGAACGAATTGCCCGGGACCGCGCCGGTGCACGAAAACAATATGCATGGACAGAGACTCTGGTCAGAAACCGTTCCCCATGAGACGGCCGTTCCCCTGCTGGAGATCCGTTGCCCAGATCACTTCAAGCTTTCGCAGCAGCGCAAAGGTTTCTTCCAGGGCCATCCGGTCGCGTTCATTGCGGACAATCTGGGCCTGATTGACTTCGTCAGCAGCCTTGATCGCCTTGCAAAGGAGCTTGCCTTTCTCGGTCAGCCTGATCCGGGCTGAGCGTCTGTCTCTTGCCGATGCCGTTCGGTCGACATATCCGGACTGAACGAGCTGTTTCAGGCTGTAGGAAGCATTGGATCCCAGATAGTGACCACGATCCATCAGATCGCGCACAGACAGATCGTCGTCCCCGATCGTAAACAGAAGCATGGCGTGCGACGGCGAGATGTCATCGGCACCGATCCTGATCAGATCAACCCGCAACCGGTCGAGATATCGCCGGTACATTCTTTCTATCACACGCACGAGTTCGAAATGGTTTGCGTGAGCGTAGGGATTCAAATCGGCACGTGTGCCGGTTTCCGCTACATCATACGTATTGCTTTCCACCTTTGGTTTAGGGATGTCGATTCGACCATTTATTTGTTGTGGTGCATCAGTGAAGATTTTGTGCATATGCCCCTAACTCCCACCAAATTTCGAACTAAATTCGAAATAAATTCATTACCAAGTTGCTCCTTGTCTTCGCGAGGCTTTCGTTTTTTATTTATAATTTTATCTTTTGCATGGGAATCAATCGCATGCCACAATTAAATCCCAAACTTCATTCAATTTAGTCTACAAACCTTCGCCATTTATAGGGAAAAGATGTGTCGTTTTCTAGGCAATTACTAATTTTTTTCGCACCTGCGAATTCGTCTTTGAGTTGAATAGTTGGAGAATGATGCATGGCTGAGCAGGTGGAAGCGGCCGCAAAAGACCCGTCCCGGCTGGTTCGGGAAGCTCGCAAGACCTTTGCAACTGGTCTGATCGCGGCAGCCATCTTGAGCGGGTTCATCACGCTTTTGCAGCTGACCGCACCGCTGTTTATGCTCCAGGTTCACGACCGTGTTTTGAACAGTCAGAGCCTGGACACGCTGGGAATGCTTGTCGTAATCGCGGCCGGTTCGCTCGCTCTTTACGGTATTCTGGAGTTCATTCGCAGTCAGATTTTTCAGGTCATGGGCACGGAGTTCGTGCGCAGGCTCAATCACAGCGCGATCGAAGCAGGCGTGAAGTCATCTCTGGAAAAAGGGGGGAGTCTGGCTTCGGAAGTGCTCCGGGATCTGAATGACCTGCGCTCATTCATTACCAGCAACGCGATCAGTGCCCCCCTGGAAGCCCTCTGGGTGCCGATCTTCCTTGCGGTGCTTTTTATACTTCACCCGCTTTATGGTCTCCTGGCGGTTATTTCGGCTTTTGTTCTCATCGGCCTCAACATCATCTCCGACATGGCGACGCGTTCGCTTCTGAAAGAAGCCAATACCGCAAATGTCGAAAATGTCGCGACCATGGCGTCCACTTTGCGCCATGCGGAGACGATCGAGGCGATGGGGCTGATGCCTGCGCTTGCGCGGCGCTGGCGGAAAAATCAGGTGAATGCCAGCGAGCTGATGGCGCATGGTAGCCGACGGGGAAAGGCCATCCACGCGCTTACGCGCAGTTTGCGATTCGGCATGCAGATCGCCGTGCTTGCTCTTGGCGCCGACCTTGTTATCCAGGGGGAGGTGACGGCCGGAACAATGATTGCCGCGAGCATCATCACCGGACGATTGCTGCTGCCGTTCGACAACATGACCGAAAACTGGCGGCAGTGGGTCTTTGCCTTCACGGCGTGGGGACGGGTGCGCGAGGTTCTGGAGAACCATTCCTCCATCCGACAGTCCATTCCAACGCCGCCGAGTGAAGGCCCGCTCAAGGTCGACCGGCTGGTGTTCGTCGCGCCGAACACTCCGCTTCCGGTCATCAAGGGCATTTCGTTCACCCTGGATCCAGGTGACGTTCTAGGCATCGTCGGACCCTCGGCGGCAGGGAAATCCACCCTTGCCCGGCTGCTGGTCGGAGCTCTGCAGCCGACAACGGGCGGCGTGTTCCTCGATGGGCATAATGTCTATCTTTGGGAACGGGCTTCCTTCGGGGCCATGGTCGGGTATCTGCCGCAATCGGTTTCGCTTCTCGACGGAACCGTCCGTGAAAACATCTCGCGCATGTATGATGCAGATCCGCAAATGGTGATCGACGCCGCCCGCTCGGCTGGCGTTCACGAGATGATCGGCCGCATGCCGCTTGGTTATGACACACCGGTCGGCGACAACAAGTACACCCTTTCTGGAGGGCAGAAACAGCGTGTCGCGCTCGCACGGGCCCTGTTCGGACGTCCGAGGCTGCTTGTTCTGGATGAGCCCAACGCAAATCTCGATACCGAAGGTGAGGTTGCCCTGCTCAGGGCGATCTCCAGCGCCAAGAAAAACGGAGCAATCGTGATCGTGATCGCGCACCGCCCGGCGATCATGGAGGCGACTGACAAGATCCTGGTCCTGGAAGACGGGCGGATCGGCCAGTTCGGTGAAAGAACCGAAGTCGTTAGCAATATTACCAGGCGATTGCCTGCGCCGAGCGCAGATCGTGCCCTGCCTGCAAGTGGAGAAGTGGCATGACGTCGCGCGCGGACAGCGAAACCAAAGTTCCGGCAAAGCTGCCGGACCTTGCGGTCAAGCCATTCTGGCAGCAACCGGAACCCCCTGAACACAACAAGACCTCGAGCCTGCGTGGTCCGCTCATCGCGGCCTTCCTTGCGGTCGGGATTGGATTTGGCGGATTTCTGCTATGGGGATTGACCGCAGATCTTGACAGTGCCGCCGTGGCGACCGGAAAGGTGGTTGTCGACAGCAAGCGAAAGACGATTACGCATCTGGAAGGCGGGATTCTGCGCAGGCTGCTCGTGCAGGAAGGCGACTTCGTGAAATCAGGGCAGCCTCTTGTGGAACTCGATGATACGCGGGCGCGAGCGGATCTCGCGCAGTTGCGCGGCAAGAGGATCAGCCTGTTGGCAACGCTGGCGCGGCTGCGCGCCGAGCGCGACCTCAAGGGCGAGATCGAAATGCCGGCCGAGCTTTTGAGCAGCGATGCACAAACCGTGTCGGATGTGATGATCGCCGAGGAGCGCTTTTTCGAAAAGCGCCGCAAGGTCTACGAAGGCAAGGTGGCATTCCAGCAAAAGGAAATCGAGCAATTCGCAGCGCTGATAGAAGCCGCCGAAGCGCAGATCAAATCGAATACGCACCGTCAGTCCCTGATGGCAGAGCGGGTGGATGCCCTGAGCGGCCTTGCGAAGAAAGGGTTCGCATCAAAGGCCATGCTGAGTGAGGTCCAACTGGAGTTGAGTGAACTGATCGGCAACGGCGGCGAACTGGCGGCGGAAAAGGCCAAGTCGGAAAAGGCGAAGCAGGGGGCGGAAGTTGCCTTGCTGCAAGCCGAGCAGGAACTTCAGAGCGAAATTGCAAGCGAGATACTCCAGGCACAGCTGGAGCTGAACATTACCAACGAACAAATCATTTCTGCCAAGGACGTACTCGACCGGCTTGTGGTCTACGCACCGCAGGGGGGGATCGTCTACGATATCGAGAAACGGACACCCGGTGGCGTGGTCGAGCCGGGCAAGGCGATCATGGATATTGTCCCGCAGGACGAAAAGATGCTTGTTGAAGTCCGGATGAACCTCAAGGATATCGATCACGTCCGGGTAGGATCTGAGGCGCGCATCAGGCTGACCGCCTATGACAGGCGAAATGTACGTGCTCTCGATGGAGAAGTGACCTACGTCGCCGCCGACCAGAGCATCGACCAGCAGACGCAGGCCGCATTTTATGTCGTCAGGGCGGAAGTCAGTCCGCAGGAGTTGGCAAACAACCCTGTGGTCGCGCTTTATCCGGGCATGCCTGCGGAGGTGCTTATTGTTCGCAGGGCGAGAAAAGCGATGGAATATCTGCTTGAGCCACTTACGGAAAGTTTCAATCGCGCCTTCCGGGAAGATTGACCTTTTCCGATCGCATATCCGGCATATCCATCAATATAAAAATAGCATGCAGCGCGCTGCATGCTATTTGTGCACTGCGGTATAAAAACCGGCACGCGCTTATTTCTACTCAAGAATTACAATCGTACATTCTATCAGAGCGAGCGTTCCGGATTCGGCAGGATTTCATTGTTTTTATTGTAACTATCAGAATTAATTGATAAAATTGAGATTTTCAATATTTGGTTGCAAGTCGGGTTTAGCTGATATTAATTCGAATTTATATGTAAAAAATGCACAATAGTCTGGTAATTTAAAAACATCATTCGAGTAATATTATATAAAATACTCAATAAACAAAATATTGCCTTATTTTTTTCACTATTCATCACTTTGAATTGAAAGATAAATGTGTATTGTAACTTTTGCATCGCAAGAAAACGGGGTTTGTGCGGCGCGGGGTGCCACGGTTTCCGGGGCGTTGTTTGAGTGACGTTAACTTCAGGAGTAAGCTATGGCCACAATAGAAGGCAGTGCTTTCGAGGATTTCCTATCGGGCACAAATGCCCAGGATTTCATTTTCGGTCTGGGCGCGTCGGATGTCATCGTCGGCAACGAAGGCGATGACTTTTTGTTCGGCGGCAAGGGCGGTGACCTCATCGTTGGCGGTGACGGAGCTGACAAGATTTTCGGGCAGGGTGGCGACGACGTTATTCTTGGCGGAGATCACAGCGACATCATCTTTGGCGGTTCGGGGTCCGACTATATCGAAGGCGGAGATGGTGGCGACATCATCCTCGGCGGCGAAGGAACCGACATCATTGACGGCGGTGCCGGTAATGATGTGATGTTCGGTGGCGGAAACCACGATGTTTTCGTTTTCAGTGGTGGTGGCGGCAACGACATTATCATGGACTTCCAGGTGGGTGATCTGGTTCAGATCTCCGCAAACATCAACAGCACCGGAATTGGTTCGGCTGCCGACGTTGCGGATCGCGCAACACAGGTCGGCAACAACACGGTCATCGATCTGGGCAACGGCGACACCGTCACGCTCAACAACATCGATACAGATGACCTGAAGGACAATCCGGAAGGCTTCATTGTCGTGACATAACATACTGTCCCCGGGCGCCCGGCTTGCCGGGTGTTCGGGGCAGTGCCTTTCTGCCCGGGCGCCTCTGTGTGCCCGGCATTTGTTCTCGCGTAATGAAGTTTAAACATGCTCGAAACTCTCGGCACATATGCGGAATCACCCTTTGATGCGCCGCAGTTTCTGCAGCTGACGCCCGATGTTTATCTTGTTGCCTGGGATCCTCCACATGCAGTCAACGCAGCGCCGCGGCTGGAAGAACTCGGGAGCGCCCAGTTTTCCGCAATGGCGAGTGTTCGTCTGGCGTTGCTGGATGGACGGTCGAGAATAATCTGGGCGCTTGCTCCGAAAGACAAATCCAGGCTGAATTTGAAACTGACGGCAGGAACCATCGGATCCGGAGCGGAACTCACGGCGGACTTCAGTCAGTCCGTAAGTGCTGTGGACCCGTTCGCCCTGACGAATGGCCTGACACAGAACGCCTGCGCGTCGCTTGTCACAACGATCCTGAACACCTGGGCAGGCATGTTCAAGTTGGCGAGATCACGCAGTTTCGTCGGCTTCGCCACCAAGTTGCTCCAATCAGTCAATGATGCGCCGAGTGTTGCCGACTGTGTTGCTTCGGTGAGCGGGACGTACCTTCTGGAAACATTTCTCAATAGTGAATGCGCAGAAATCTCGTCGGCTATCCTGATTGGTGACGCCGGTGTCAAGCGGCTTGATGGCGACATTTTCAATGAGTCCTACAACAACGGCCGGAACCGGCTGTTCCTGGGCACTGTTGATTTGGCGCAGCCACCTGCCAGGAGCCATCTGGTGTTGTCCGGTCCATGGGGACTTGCGATCCGGCGGCTGGAAGCGGAGGGCGCGGCGCGCTCGCTCGGAACATGGTGGGCTTCCAACGCGCGCAAACTTCCCGAAGTGCGCGACTATCTCATTACCAGACTGGGCGGAAGAACGCCGACGGCAAGGGCAGCCGTACGTGATCTGCAACTTGCTGAACCCATGCCGGCACGGCGGTATGGTGCGCTTGGCGAAACCGCGGCCTTTTGTGCTGTCGAAACGGCGATATCCGTTGACAGCGGTGTTCTGGTCGGGGGCTGGATGCGGGATCCAGGCAAATCGATCGAGGGCCTGGATGTTCTAACGGTCGAAACGGAACCGGTTCCCCTTGAGCTGCATGCGTTTGACGGCGTTCTGCCGGAAACGCAGGGTGGATACCCGATCAAGAAGTTCGTTGCATTCGCGCAGACCGGAGGCGCGCTGAGGCACCACATCCAGCCACGTCTGGAGCTTCGACTCGCGTCCGGAGAACGGACCTCGCTTGTACCTCCGCCGCAACCAAGCGATGCCGCAGAAAGCCGCGCAAACGCTCTTTCCATTATTCCGCCCCGGCATGCGACAGATGCGCTGATCTCCGGATGCCTGGCACAACCTCTTGCAGACCTGCAGGATAACTTTCGCAAGCAGGTCGGTGGTCCAACCGAGATTCTGATCGGAACGCAGACACAAAATCCTGTCGTTTCCATCGTGATCCCGCTTTACAAGATCTACGAATTCATGAAGCCGCAACTCGCCGCATTCGCGGCGGACAGATGGCTTGCTGAAAATGCAGAAATCATCTTTGTGCTCGATTCCCCGGAGCAGGCGACGCATGTCGAAGACCTGCTCATCGGTTTTCACCTTCTTTATGGTTTGCCGATCCGGATGATCGTGATGGAACAGAACGGCGGATACGCGCTTGCCTGCAACGCCGGCGCTTCAAAGGCCAACGGCCGATACCTGGCGATGGTCAACTCTGATGTGGTGCCTCTGGACAGCGGCTGGCTGGAGCAGCTGTGTGCCTGTCTGATGATGGATGAACAGGTCGGTGCGGCGGGGGCCAAACTGCTCTATGCCGACAATGCCATTCAGCATGCCGGTCTCAAATTCATTCAGGATGAAAAAGGCCGCTGGTTCAATCATCACTATTTCAAGGGGTTTCCGCGTCACTTCCCGCAAGCCAGCACCTCGCGCGAGGTCCCAGGGGTAACGGGCGCCTGTCTCGTTCTGTCACGCTCCGATTTCGAGGAGGCGGGAGGATATACGACCGACTTCATCATTGGTGACTATGAAGACAGTGATCTTTGTTTGAAATTGAGAAGTAGTAATAAAAAGATTTATTACCTTGGCGATGTTGAGCTTTATCATTTTGAGCGCGTTTCCATAAGCAAAAATGGGGATTACACGCGCGGTGTTGCTTCTCAATACAATCGCTGGCTTCAGCAATTCAGGTGGGAACAGGAAATAATGGATGTGATGTCCTCGATTGGTGCTCGGGACGGGATGGCAATCTGATGAACTCTCCCGTCATGATCGAAGACACCGTGAGACTAAAACCCGCCGCCATCGCGGGCGACCGGTTGGCGCTTCTTCAAAAGACCATTCAGCGCAACCGGTATCTGCCGGTGCCGCCGAGCGAGGAGAACTTCGTCGGTGACGGAGATTTTTTGGCAATCGGTACTGAATTTCTTGGATATTTTGTCGAACTCGGCGGATTGAACGAGCACGAACGAGTATTGGATATCGGCTGCGGGATCGGGCGCATGGCGGTGCCTCTGACCCAATATCTCGATCATGACAGAGGGCATTACACCGGTATCGATCCCGCATCTCCCGGCATTCAATGGTGCACGCGGCAGATCGGGTCCATCTATCCGAACTTCCGGTTCATGCACCTTGATATTGCAAACGATCTCTACAATCCGGACGGCTACATAAAAGGCGCGGAAATCAAGTTGCCGTTCGCCAACGGGTCCTTTGACTACGCAATCATGACCTCCGTCGTAACCCATTTGCCGCCAACTGAAATCGAGCCCTATTTTCACGAAGTGTCCCGGCTGCTGGACAAGGGCGGGCGGCTGTTCCTGTCGGCATTCATCATGAATACCGACACGCAGCCCGGCTCAGAAAAACTCACTCCCAGAATCCGGTTCCAGCGCGCAGGCGCGGGTCCCGCCTGGTACGGCAACGCGCAAGCCCCGCTGGCAGCAGTGGCATTTGATGACGGTTTTCTGGACAGGGCCCTGAACGCGGCCGGTTTTGAAATCGCGTTGAAGAAACTCGGTCACTGGCGCGGACAGACCGGAAGCCAACACTACCAGGACATGTTCGTCGCGGTGAAAACATCGCGGGGCCGGCGTTGATGAAAATTCTGGTCTTTGCCCACAATCATCCCGAACTTCATCCCGGTGGAACCGAGACCGTTGCACTCGAGTTATCGAAGGCTTACCGGGAAGCGGGGCACGAGGCCCTTTTTGTCGGTGCAACCAATCAATTGCATCGGGAGCCGCATCCCGGAACCAGTTTTCAGGCGATCAGCGACAGCGGCGACGAACTCCTGATGTGGGCGGGGCACTTCGACCGGTTCAACATGAGCCAGGTGGATCTGCGTGCCTTTGTTCCAGACATGACAGCGCTTCTGGAAAGCTACCGGCCTGACGTCATCCACATTCACCATCTGCTGCTTTTCGGCGTTGAGTTACCGGTTCTGATCCGGCGCGTCCTGCCAGACGTTCGTATCGTCATGACGCTTCACGACTACTATGCGATCTGTGCCAATGACGGGGTCCTGATGCAGAGCCCCGATGAACCCTGCGCAGCTTTGGGACCAGGTGGCTTGTGCAAGTGCCTGGAGGCTGCGAAGCCCAACGACATGCGATTGCGCGAGCGTTTCATCAAGACCCATCTGGGTGCGGTGGACCAGTTTGTTGCACCCAGTGCATTCCTGCGGGATGTTTATGTCCGCTGGGGTCTGCCTGCGGACAAGATCGGTATCATTCGCAACGGCAGGCCGGACGTGGAACCGGTGCCGGGCCGCGCGTCGAGCGACGTTCCCAAGCGAGTGTTCGGCTTTTTCGGAAATCTGACGCCCTGGAAAGGCATTGAGGTTCTGCTGCAGGCTGCGCAGGTCCTGATCGAGCGCGAAGTCGAATTCGAATTGCGCGTGCACGGCGGGGCCCCGTTTCAGAGCACCGAGTTTATCGAAAGGATCGAGACCCTGTTCAAGGCGACCGCGCCTCATGTCGTGAGGCTTGGTCCATACAAACCTCACGATGTTCCAGACCTTATTGGTCCTGTCGACTGGGTGGTCGTGCCATCGGTCTGGTGGGAGAATGCGCCGCTTGTCATTGCCGAGGCACAGCAGCATGAACGGCCGGTGATCGTCACTGGAGTTGGCGGCATGGCCGAGGCCGTCCGGGACGGCACAGATGGCCTGCATATCCGTCGAAATGACCCGATCAGCCTGGCCGCCGTGATGAAGGCTGCCGCAGACGATCCGGGCCTTTACCGCAACCTTGCAGAAAACACACGACGGCCACCCGATGTGGCGACGGTGGCGAAACAGTATCTTGAGTTGTTCATTGACCAGCACCGGAGAGTGAGTGACCCGGCAGCCTAGCGAGACGATCATGACCGCAGCAAAGTTGGAAGACAAAACTGCGCAGGCAGAAGCAGACCAGAACAGCGCTCCGAAGATCCAGGGGCGGGTGGATGCGTATGAGCAGGGCCGCCTGCTCGGTTGGGCCTGGGATGCAGCGAACCCTGCAGACCGGATGACGATCCATGTGCTTCATGACGGCGAACGTCTCATGAGCAAGACCGCGGATGCACAGCGTATCGACCTGCAACGCAACGGGATCGGTGACGGGGCCTACGCCTTTGATCTTGAACTGCCCCAGGCTGCGGCGTCGGCCCCTGAGGGACTGTCCATTGTCGCTGAATCGCCACGAGACGGAACGCAGTCGACGCTGCCGCGTCCGAGCGTGGAAGAACGCGCGGCGGAGGCAGCAATCGCGCTGCCATTGTCGCTGGTGATGAAAAAACTGGACCGGGTGATCTCCATTCAGGGAAAGAGCGCAATCGGCCAGCGGGACGCGACCGAATTGCTGAAGAAGACAACCCAGAGGATCGACACACTTGCCTCGAAAGAAGGAGAGCTTGGCGAGGCAATGGCCATTCTCAAGAACGGTCAGGGCGATCTTGCGCAGCGCGTCAAGGAACTCGAGGTGTTTCTGCTGCGTTTCGATACGACTCTCAAGAGCTTTGACGACCGCTTGATCGCGCTCGGTGACAGAAACCGGAACGGTCTCAAGGTGCATCTGCTTTTGCTCGCAATATTACTCGGCTTCGTCGGCGGCATGGTGTTTGCCGCTGCAGGCGGATTGTGGAGCTAGAGCAATGGAACAGGTCGTCACACTCGAAGGAGCACAGAAACTGACCGGCACGAACCTGGAACAAAGGGGTATCGCTCCGGGAGCCTCCGGTCAGCCGGTACCCGTTCTTCCTCTTGACGGCCGAAGCGTTGTTTACACTGTGTTGGATCACGATACGGTAATCGTTGCGGGGGTAGGCGAAAATTTCGCGCCGAACCTTCCGGCTGTGTTGAATGACGACCCAAGTGACACGGCACAGGCCACAATGGTGATGTTGTCCGGCAACACCCAGAAATCGGCGCCGTTTCTCGCGATCCTGTTCCTGCATTCTGCGGCGCCTTCCAAACTGGAACGCGTGACATTTCGTGCCAAGGGACATGCTCATCCCTACACGGTCAAATATGGCCCGGTCGAATTCGACACTTTTGCGAAGCTTGTTACCGATGCTGCCCCGCAATCCGAAACGAGTGTCGTCGACAAGCTGATCGATGTTCTTTTCTCGGGAAAAACCGAAGCGAAAAGTCAGCAACTGGCTGCCAAACTCGTTGGACATGTTGCCCGTCGGGACGGGTTTGTCGAAATGATCGGCCAGTTTGACGAAGGCGATATCTACGTCCAGGGCTGGTCGAAGGAATTGCCTGCCGGAAACAACCGCGTCTTCGTTTTCGACGGGTCCCTCAACGTGGCGGATTTCAGCTGTTGCCTGTTCGAGAGAAAGGACACGGGAGGCAAGGCGGCAGGTTTTTCAGGCATTCTCGATCCGGGTGAGCCGCTGGCCACATCATCGATACGCAATCTGTTTTTTCGTGGACGTTCCGGCTGGAACAAAGTTGACGTCCACGACAAGCGCACAATCTCAACTGCGCGTGCCCTTCCGGGGCAAATCCGGGCTCTCCTTCCCAGGCTCGGCGTTGCCGGGGATGGAAGAAGCAGGCTTGAAACAGCAGCTCAACGGTTTGATGGTCGGGAGACCGTCAGCGAACTGGATGTGCCGGTCCGTGTCGGTATTGATTTTTGTGCTGCGACAAACACGGGAGAGGTCATTCTGTGCGGCTGGTTGCTTAATCCCGAGGACCATGTGGATGCGGTTCATCTTCGCGCCGGAAACACGTTTGCGCGGCTCGACGAGACATGGACGTCTTTGAACCGTCCGGATGTTACCAAGGCCTTCGAAGATCTTTCACCGTTCCTGCGCGGGGCCGGCGGGCAAAATCGTCATGGGTTCCTGGTGTGTGTCGGGGAATTGGATACCTGCCTGAAGGAGAAGCCGTATCTGGAGATCATTCTGAAGGATGGTCGGTCTGCCTATGCGCCGCTTGCTCTCGGGCAGACAACGCTGCGGTCTGCGCTGCGCCGGCTTGTCGCCGGGCTTGATCCTGCGGTTGCTTCCGAGACAGACATTATCGAACGCCAGTTTTTGCCCATTCTGGGCACCGCCGTTTCGCCCGAACCCTCGGTCGCCGATTTTCTGGATATTGGTGCCGTTCCCGAAACGGCATCCAGATCCATTGTGGTGGGTCTGGACGGTGCGGTCGAAAAGATCAGAACACTCCTCCCTATTCTGGCACTCGATCCGTTCCTGCGCGGAACTCCGATCGTGTTGTCGGCTTCTTCCTCCGTGCTGAGTGAACAGCTCCAGGAAATAAAACGGATCGCGACGCTGTATGGAATGGCGGTGCGAACTGTTGCAGCCCGAAACGTTGAGGACAAACTCGACGCCCTCCAGGCCGGGATGGAAACGGCGCCTTCCGATATGGTTGTTTGCCTCAATTCCAGCGTTGTACCCTTGGTGCCCGGCTGGCTGGAACCGTTGGTATCTGCTTACCAGGAACGAGAAGGCAGCTGTCTCGTGACACCGACAATCCTTTATGAGGACGATACGATCCGCTGGGCAGGAACCTGGATCGACAAGGAAGGTGGCAGCCATGTCCTGAAGCAGCATTATGTCGGGTATCCGCGGCGAACCCTTCTTGGGGCGGAAAGCTGCGAAGTGGTCGCATCGACCTTCGATTGCTGTGTGTTGCCGAAGTCGGCGTTGCCGGAATCCGGCGGCTTTGCGCGCAGCTATCTCGGTACGGATGAAAAAGGTATGGACGCGACGCTGAAGCTGAGGCGTTGGGGTTTGAAGTCCTACTGGGTGCCTCAAGTGGAAATGGTTCACCCGGAAGACGGACGTGGCAGTGAACGCCTCTGGAACAAGATTGTCGGCCAGCACGACCGAAGCCAGTTTGAGCGCACCTGGACAACGTCGTTTGCCGGGCTGAAGGAGACATCGTGATGGAGACGGCAGCGACATCGGACGACAAGCCGGAAAGCGAAACCGTGCGCGTGCTGGTCATATCACACGGACATCCCGAACTTTCGCTCGGCGGTGCCGAAGTTGCGTCCTACAATCTGCATCAGGGATTGAAGGCGGTTTCCGGTTCACAGTCTTTTTTTCTTGCGCGTGTAGGAGACGGATATCCAAGGCATGGCAGGTCCGCCCTTATGGGTGTTGCTGACGCGGAAGATGAACTGCTCTTTCATGCCGACGAATATGACCCGTTCCTGATTTCCAATCGCAACACATCAGATCTGCAGTCTGACCTGCGCCGCTTTGTTGGGTCTCTCAAACCCGACATTGTCCATTTTCACCATTTTATCGGGTTGGGGCTGGAAGCGCTTCACGTCGTTCGCGACGCATTGCCGGACAGTACAATCTTCGTCACTCTTCACGAGTTTCTGCCGATTTGTCACAACCATGGCCAGATGGTCAAAACCGGGACGCATGCGCTGTGCCGGACGGCTTCGCCGATCGCGTGCCACAACTGTTTTCCGGACATTGAACCCGGGACATTCCTGCGTCGGAAGCAATTCGTTCAATCGATGCTGGGTCTGGCTGACCGCTTCATAACGCCGAGCAGGTTTCTTGCCGAGAGATATCAGCAATGGGGGCTTCCCGGAGACAAGATTTCGGTTATCGAAAACGGTTTGAACGTCAGAGAAAAAGCGGAGCCGCGACGGCTGAAAAATGATGGGGATCGTCGCTCGCGCTTCGCCTTCTTCGGACAGATGACCCCCTACAAGGGTGTCGATGTGTTGCTTGATGCCGTGCAGCGTATTCCGGAGGACGTCTGGGGCGACGATGCTTCCTTGACGATTTTTGGTGGCAACCTCGAGCGGCAACCCGAAGATTTCCGGGCGAAAATTGCCGATCTCATCGAAAGGACCGGCAATCGGGTCCGGTTTGCCGGTCCATACCAGAACAAGGATATGCCGGCCCTCATGCGCCAGGTTGATTGGGTCCTGATGCCTTCTGTCTGGTGGGAGAATTCGCCGGTCATCATCCAGGAAGCCTTTTTTCACGGCCGGCCACTGATCTGCAGTGGTATCGGAGGGATGGCGGAAAAGGTGCGTAACGGCGTCGACGGATTGCATTTTCTGGCAGGCAGTCCGGAAGACCTGTCGGATCGTATGTCGGAAACTCTTGAAAACAAAGATCTTTGGAACACGCTGCGAGCGGGTATCAAGGAGCCGAAGGACTACCGGTCCAGTGCCCGGGAACACCTGGCGTCCTATCGCTCAGCCATTGGAAGCCGGTTTTCCGCGGGACCTGCGCTCCCCGGTGAGCTGCGGCAAAGCGCGTGAAAATAATAAAAGGAACAGAGATGCCTCGCGTATTGGTCATGATCCCGTCGGGTGAAGTTTACAATCACGACAGTGTGCGCTGGTACAGGTATCAGGATGTTCAAAGGAGCATAAATCACTACCACAATATTGGTGATGCCTTTGTTTTCGATTCAACGCTGAAGCTGCTGAATTTCACCAAGTTACGGACGCTGACGATCAGCGAATTCCGAGAAGAAGATGTCGACCGGCTTCGTGAGGAATTCGACTATGTCGTGCTGCGCGGCTCAAACTACATTCACAGCGAGATGGACTGGGAGTGTGCCGAGGCGGTTCTAAAACGTCTTGGATTGCCGGTTCTGGCTTTCGGTATCGGTGCGCAAGCGCCGGTTGACGGCAGGATCGAACTGTCGGAATCCACCAAAAACGTGTTGAGGCTGATTTCAGATTCCACAGAAAGTGTCGGTGTCAGGGGAGCTTACACGGCGCAGGTTCTCTCGGATCTTGGAATTCGCAACGCGAGGATCATCGGTTGCCCCACGGCGTTTCGCAAGAATGACCCCGAGTTGAAGATTTCGCTTCCCAAAGTTGATGAGGTGAGAAAGATCGGTCTCACGATTCGGCGAGAGGTTTCACCTGCCTATGCCAGGGACATCAGACAATATCTCACTTTTCATCGAAACCTGATCAAGTCGTTCGCGGGAAGGTTCGAGACCACTCTGTTTGCCCAGGGCGAGATCGAGGAAAAGAAGCTCGTTCTCGGAACACCGGACCAAAAAGAGGAGGCCATATCGTCCTTGAAGGACAATTCATGGGTCTCGCAATGGTACATGGATGAAGACGTCGAGCGGCTCTACCGCACACGTCTTTTCTATTCAGACGTGGTTGCCGACTACGACGCAGCAGTAAGCGCATGCGACCTGGTGCTCGGTTACAGATTACACGGTAACCTCATGGCGCTGGCGAACGGCATTCCGTCGATCTATTTCACTTATGACAGTCGAACCCGCGAGTTTGCAGATACGTTCAAGATACCCAGCTTCGACGTTTTTTCAGACAAAGTGTTCCGGTTGAGCGACTTTTGGGATCAATCCAGCTTCGATGGGTTCAACGGCGCCTACCGGCAGGTTTTTGCTGCAATGCAAAATTTTCTGAATGAAAACAACATTGATCATAAAATGGGTAAGAGTAGTGAAATTTCCCAATTCAAAAAGGCTGCTACCGTGTAATTTTGCAAATAATATTTCGAAATTCATCGTAATTTATGAATACTAATTGACTATTTTCCAAATAAACTAATAGATTAATTTAATAAAAGACGTTAAATACATAAAAAACTTGAAATATTACTTTTATATGCCGTATTGTCGTCACAAAATAGCATGAGTTTCTGGCTATGTACTTGGTTATCTTGCGGCGGCATTTCCCGAAAATTATGCCAAAGCAGTGCAAATTTTGGGGGCGTTTATGACAGTCGTGGCCACGCAAGAGGCATATCCAGTCGACAAACCGGCGATTGAGGAGCGCCTCCTCAAGGACCTGACACTGATCGTCGTCGGAGTTGCGAGGCAGGAGCTGCCAATGGCCCTGCTGGGTGCAGTGCAAACAGTCTGGTTCGAAGGCGTGTCGGACGGACATGCTCTGTTCTCCGACGAAAAGGGATCGGTTTTTCAAGTCGTCGAGGCACCGGTTTTGCCGCTGGCAATCCTGGCTGATCCGGGGGCGTCACCTGAAGCGGACACCTTGTACAAATGGTTGCATCGGCAGGACGCCGTGCAGCTTCCTTCCGTCGTCGGCTGGGCCCGCGGGCGCGAAAGTGAGGCGATTTCTTCGATCGTTGCACTGGTGGCAGAACACGTCAAATCGGCCGCCAGACGCCTGGTGTTGTCAAACAGGGAACTCAGGACACTCCGGAACTTGAACGATGATCTGCAGAACCGGTTCGCCGCGATTGAATCGTTCCTGAACAGGCATGGCCTTCAACCGCTCGATCTGGTGTTCAGCAATGAACCGGCGGAAAATCCACTCAACGCCAACGTATTGGCCAGTGCTTCGCGCGACGGGATCAGTCAGATCCTGCCTGTGCCGAGTTCGGGCGTGAGCGGTGTTTCGGTTCATCTTGACCAGCCGGTGGGCCGCCAGGATCTCAAGTTGCGCGCGCAACTTGTCACTCTCGAGGACCTGCGCATTGTCGATACGTGGCAGATTTCCAGCGGTGACCTGACAACCGGCTGGAACATTTTCGGCTTGTCCAAGTCAACGGCTGGGCTCAACCGCACCCTGGAATTCCGGCTTCAGGTCGAAGACGCTGATGAGGACGTGCCGCTTCTGTCGCTGGGAAGCCTGCAGCCGATCGAGATGTTCCAGGTGCGGGATGCCGCAAACGGCATGCCCGTCCTGAAGAACAGCCTGGCCTTGCAGGTCTGGGGTGGCATCCCGGGCGTGTCGATGCCGCCGTCGGCAAACTACATTCCCGCACAATCGCAGCAAGTCGGGCTCAGCGAAGGGTTCCGCGACATGCCGATTGCCCCTGGCATTCTTGAGCATGCCAGCCTCGCAAACACGGATGAAGTCTCTTTTGATTTTGAAGCGATCATGCCTTTGCCTGCGGAACGGGCCATTGGCTGCCATCCACCGGCCGAAGGAATAACGATCGGAGAACTGCCCGCCGCGTGTCCACCGCAAATCATCCGTATGTCCGCCAAGGCCTTCATCGACAACAGCCGTGCTGCTGATATCGATTTTGCGATAGCGGTTGCCGGAAATCTCGAAGCGGCCAAGGCATTGTTCCGTGAACAACGGGAACAGACTGTCGGTGAAGCCTTTTCCGGATGGAAAACCGTGTCCTTCGGCGAGAGTGCCCACTTGAGCGCATTTGCCAGCGAGCAGGTTGGTGCCTGGCAGAATGTCTATTTCGCAACGAGGATGAATGAAGCAGGTGGCAATGATTTCGCCTGGGCAAAATTTGCGAATTTCCGCGCTGTTGTGAACGGATGACGACCATGCTTCGTCAGACCGCAGCTGGTCAGGGTCATCCGAATGTGCGCTATGCCCAGTTTGGAAGTTCCGAAAAGCCATCCGCCACGATTGCCATTCTCATTCCGGTGTTCAAACACTCCGTCCTGTTGACGGAAGCGATCGATTCAGCACTCACGCAAGAGGCACCATTCAATATTGCAGTCGTCATCGTTGATGACGGCTGTCCCTTTCCGGAAACGGCACAGGTCGCGCAGGCGTATGCGCTCGCGCACGACAATGTCTATTATTTGAGAAAGCCCAATGGCGGATTGAGTTCGGCGCGAAACTACGGCATCGACTTCGCGTTGCGCACATTCGCAGATCTCGAGGCCGTCTATTTTCTGGATGCCGACAACCGCATCACGCCGACGGCAATGCGCGTTCTCCTGGAGTATCTGCGGGCGAACAAGGGCATCGACTGGATCTATCCCAATATCGACAAGTTCGGAATTGAATGGAACGGGAATTACACGGCGCAGTATTCCCGTCTGTTACATGTGACATTCGACAATATCTGCGAAGCCGGAAGCCTGGTTTCCAAGGCTATCCTCGATGCCGATGTCCGGTTTGACGAAACCATGAAATCCGGTTTCGAGGATTGGGAGTTCTGGCTCCAGGCAATTTCCAAAGGTTTCAAAGGGGCGAACTACCCGTTTTTCGGATTTGAATACCGGCAGCGCGCGGAAAGCATGCTGCGGGATTCCAACCGCACGCGCGAGAGCATTCTGGGCTACATCCGAACAAAGCACAAAAAGCTGTTTTCGGCGGACACGCTTCTGCGCTGGGAGCATGAGGAGACGCCTCGCTATCTTGCCTTCGGCACCGATTCCTACCTGGTCGACCTGTTCACGGATCCGGTTGTTTCGCATGACAGGCGCGGTTTTGAAGAGTTCGTGAAAATGTTCTGGGCCGCGCGTGCCGAGCCGGAAACATTCGGGGTTCCACCATTCTGGCTCTGGATGTCACCGGCGCATCGGGACGCGTTGAAGGATTTCGGGCTGCTTCACAATGTTCTGTGGCTGGGCGAACGCCTTTCCCAGACCCACCACTTCGTTGCCATCCGCTTTGAAAGCGACAGGGACAAACTGGGTGTTGAGGTTGCCACGCTCGGCGACGACAGGGAACTTAACAAGAAGCCACTTGGCTGGATGTGCTCTCTCGGGATTATCCAGCAATGCGTCGAGGACAAGTCGGATGACTGGGTGCGGACGCTCGGCAAGGCGAAACCATCCCCCAAGATTGCAGAGATCGTTGTGAGCGGTCCCTTTTCGGCTGACGATATGCAGGGGACTGCGCTTTCTTCGACCAACAGTCTGCTTGCGACGCTGGGTGCATTGCGGGACTCCGGCTATCGGAGCGGTACGGACAAGCGATGGATCTGGCGGTCTGCCTACTTCCCGGACCGGAGCAAATATTACGAACTTCTGCGTCATTCACTTGGCGCTGCGCCACTGATGCCGAGACTGGCACAGGAGAACGGCCCGATTCGGGTAGGGCTTCTGCTGCCGATAGCGAGTTTCGGCGGGGTTGAAAAGGTGGCCTATGCTACGGCTCGCGTTCTGAAAAGCGCCGGCTGCGAGGTCCATCTCTACGTTTTCGGCAAGCCGGTTTACAATCGCATTCCGGACAATGACGGCATTTTCGACAGCATAAACTTCCTTGCGGATGACTATCCTCTCTGGGGCGGACCGAACACATTTTCCGGGCATGACATCCTGATGGGTCATGACGCGGACGCGCGCTCCGAGGAGGTAATCGGCTTTCTTTCCGGTCTCGATGTGATCATCAACAATCAGCTCGCACCGGCAAATGCCATTTTCGGTGAACTCAGACGGCGCGGCGCAAAGATCGTGAACTATGTGCATGTGCTGGACGCGTCTGAAAGCGGCCGTCCGGCTGGCCATCCCTATCTGACGCTTGCCTATGAGCATATCTACGACAGCGTCCTCACATGTTCGAGGGATATGGCCGAATGGCTGCACGGCATGGGTGTTCCGAGCGCCAAGTTGCTTCATATCCCCAACGCGGCCGGCTACCCGCTTGCTCCGGAGGAGGTCAAACGGCTGACTGCCGGACGAACGGGCGAACGGGACGGAGCTGTCAGAGCGCTGTTCCTGGGCCGGCTGGATCGCCAGAAGGGCATAGAACGTATCTTCGCCGCCGCGCGGACCTTGAAAAGGCGAGGTGTCGAGATCGACTGGCGTGTCGTTGGATCCGACATCATGGATGCAGGTGCAGGAGGGTCCTGGAAAGATCGTTTCGCCGAAATTGGCATTCGTGTCGAACCGCCCGTCTATGACAGCCGTCATCTGAGCAAGCTGCTTACCTGGGCCGATGTCTTCATTCTCCCCTCCAGATGGGAAGGAGCGCCGCTCGCGATCATCGAGGCACAGCGTCTTGGATGCGTGCCGATTGCCACAGATGTCGGTGCCGTTTCGGAACTGATCGACCACAAAGTTGACGGGCTGCTCTTGAGATCGAGCGACGACGGGGTCGTGACCCATGACCTGACAGCCGTGCTCGAAGGCATCATAAAATCGCCGGGTCTCCTACAAAAACTCTCCAAGCAGGCGGCGGCAAGATCCACGGATCGAAGTTGGGACAAAAGCCTGCAGCCGCTGCTAAGGCAGTTGCACACGTGGTTCCCCGACCGGCTTCAAAGCATCAGGCGGACCAAAGTTATCAAGTCGCAAGCCGGCAAACTATCAGATGCTCCCCTGGTTCGCGGGGCATATCGCAAAGATCCGGAAATGCCACCGCTGAACCGTCATTCCTCAGCCCGTTAACAAGAAGGGCGCTTGTGGCCCAAATACTGGAAGGTGTAGTTCACATGAAAAAGCTCTTCGTATTGAATGGCGGCGCTGCCGTAAAGCCAGGCAATAAATCCGCATTTCTGAAAATCGACGATCCTCTTTCTTCATTCTCCCGCGGCGGCATCAATACGGGCGACGTACTGGTCTATGACGCGATGCTCAAGGCGCTTGCCTACGATCAGATCAAGAACCTGCAGTTTGCGCATGCTGGTGACGAGAAACTCTGGCCGCAGGAAGACTACGATGCCACGGTCATTCGCGGGTCCAACTATCTGACCGAAACCGTTGATATCAGCAATGTCATTCCGCTTCTGAAAAAGCTCAAGGGCCCGATCGTCCCGGTCGGCGTGGGTGCTCAGGCAGCAAAGTACAAGAAACTCGAATTGCCGAAAGGCAGTGTCGAAGCCTGGAAGATCATTGCCGACAAATGCGAAACGATCGGTGTTCGCGGTGTCTACAGCGCGGAGGTCTTCAATGACATCGGCATCAAGAATGTCCGTATCATCGGCTGCCCGAGCTTCTACCGCAATCTGCGTCCGTCGATTGAAATCCGTCCGATCGATCCGGCAAAAGCCCGTGTAGGTCTGACGCTCAACCGGTATCTTTCAGCGGATTATGCATCCAACGCGACAAAGACCAACCGCATGCAACGTGCGCTGATCCAGGCTGTTGCTCAGCGGCCGGTCAACCGGCTCTATTCCCAGGGCGAGCGGGAAGAGACACTTGCCATCTTCGCAAAGGGTGAGGAAAAGCAGAAACATATCCAGTCAATCCTGGAGAAGTACAATCTCGACGGTGACAAGGATGTCGAAGCGCTGGTGAGCGACCGGATGCAGGCCTTCTTTGATGTCGACGAGTGGGCCGCGGACGCCAAGGAAAATGTCGACGTTCTGGTCGGCTTCCGGCTCCATGGAAACGTGATCGGTCTTCATCAGGGAATTCCGGCGGTGTTCTTCACCTACGATTCCCGCATCCGCGAACTCTCGACACTCTTCGCCATACCCTCGGTCGAGGTCGAGGACTACATGCCGATCAATCTGGAGAACATTTTCGAGAAGGCCGACTTTTCGAAAGTGCAGCATGTTTATCGGCTGAACTATGCTGAATATCACCGGTTCCTGACGGAAAATGGCTTGAACCACGTGCTGGCAAATCCGGTCACCGCACCGCCCAAGAAGGCGCTTGAAAAGCCGAACCTTGTTCAGACGGACCAGAACCTTGGTGAGGTCACAGACTGGTTCCAGGATGAGGTGGGATACATGACAGGCGAGATCCAGACCCTGCGCGACCGTGCCTGGAAACTGGAGCTGGCACTTCGCGAACTGAAGGCTCCGAAACCAAACGCCAAGCTGGCAAGTTGACGGTGATGAGTTCAATTTTGCCGCCCTATGAGACACTCAGCCGCCGCCGCTTTCTGAAAGCCGCGGCGGGTGGTGCGTCCACCCTGGCAGCTCTGGCTGTGCCAGGACATGTTGCGGCGTTTTCGGGAGGAGATCTGCCGACGCCATTGCAGCAGGCCAGCGGAGACTGGAAGCTGACATTCGAGGATGATTTCAACGATCCTGTAAGATTTCACGCGATGTGGGAACTTCTCAAACGCGGCGGGCACAAACATCTGACGATGCGGTATCCCCGCAATGTCGTGGTCGAAGACGGCGAGCTTGATCTCAATCTCGGACATCAGAATGATCCCAAGCGACCGTTTACCGGGGGCTATATCCGGTCCCGTTCGTTCCGCCAGACATACGGATATTTCGAATGCGAAATGCGCATTGCGAATGAAGCGGGTGTCAACAATGCTTTCTGGATGGTTTCCGACAGGTCCTTGCAAGGGGACACCCAATTCGAGCTGGATGTGGCCGAAGTCAAGTATCCGAACATCGTTCAGGTTTCGGCACGGCGATGGAAACCCGAAAAGATCGTTCTTGCCGCCACGTACCGGTCGAACATGCGGCTGGATGAGACCTTTCACCGCTACGCGATGCTTTGGAACGAGAACGAATTCCGGTTCTACGTGGACGATCTGGAGGTCTTTGACGTGGAAAATTCATTCGCGCACACACCGGCGATGCTCCTGTTCAGCAACGCCGTAGCACCCTTTGCCGGCAAGAACGACGGCGATGTTGCGGGCGCTGCGACCACCGTGCGGAACGTACGCGTGTTCCAGGATCTCAGCGCCTAGTTCATCTGGCGACATCGGTGAGCGGCAGCTATTCCGCCGCGTCGCGCATCGTCTCCGAAAGGCGCGTGTAACCATCACGCGTCTGGGGCGTTTTCATGCCGAGGATGCTTCCTGCGATTTGCGTGCGCAGGATTTGCGTTGTCCCACCTCCGATGGTGAACATACGCACGTCCCGGTACATCCTTTCCAGGGGTTCCTGATCGCCGTAACCGCGTGCGCCGAACATCTGAAGCGCGTCGCTGACCACCTTGATTGCCATTTCAGAAGCAAAAAGCTTTGCGCGTGCGGCCATCGTCATGTCCGGGTAGCGACTTCCGCTTGGACCGCGGGAACGCGCCGCTTCGTGAACAAGCAGGCGGGCGGCATGTATCTGCGTATCCATGTCTGCGAGCATCCACTGCAACCCCTGGAATTCGGCGAGTGGGCGCCCGAACTGCTTCCGGTCAAGCAAGTGGCGTTTGGCATGATCGAGCGCTCCGGCGGCAACCCCAACGGCAATCATTGCAGCACCGACGCGCTGCGAATTGTAAGCGTTCATGAGATCGGCAAAGCCGTGCTTCAAGCCGGATGGCGGGTGAAGCAGCCATTTTGCATCAATTTCAACATTGTCGAACTGCAGCTCAGCCTCGGGCATGCCGCAGAGGCCCATCGTGTGTTCGCGCCCGACGACGCTGAAACCCGCGGGGGAATTCTCGTTGGCAGGATCGGCGAAGAGGATGAACGCGCCGACGCCCTGCTCACAGCCTGCCTCATCCAACACACGGGCAAAGACAAGATGCAGCTTCGACACGCCGCCACCGGTGATCCAGTGCTTCGTCCCGTTGAGAACAAACCTGCTTCCCTTTTTGCGCGCTGTTGTTCGCATTTCGGTTGCGGCACTTCCAGCTTCCGGTTCCGTTATGCAGATGGCAGGTTTGTCACCTGCCAGCACATGGGGTGCACAGAATGCCTTTTGCGCATCGCTGCCGTAACCCATGACAGCGCTGATGCCGCCCATGTTCCCTTCGACGACAATTCGGGCAGTCAGTGTGCAGGCCCTGGCTATCTCTTCAATCACCATGGCGACGTCGAGAAAGCTTGCTCCCTGACCGCCATATTCCTTCGGGATCGACATTCCCATGATCCCTGCATGCGCCAGCTCGCTGACATTCTGCCAGCAATATGTGCGGGACCTGTCCCATCCGGCGGCGCGCTTTTCAAAGCCTGAAGACAGTTCGTTCGCGATGGTCACCAGCGGATGCGTCATGACAGTAGCCTTCAATAACGTTTCCGTGAGAATACACTTGCTAAAGTTCAGGACAATCGAATAAAAATGTATATCAAATACAGGAAAGTTTGAGTTGTGCAGACGCGATCGCTCAGAAGTCTCGTGAAAATCGCGAAGATTGGCTCCTTTGCCAGAACGGCAGAGCAACTCAACATGACGCTTTCAGCGCTTTCAATGCAGATAAAGGCGCTTGAAACCGAGCTCGGAGTTGACCTGTTCGACCGGTCGGTCCGGCCACCGAGATTGACGCCGATAGGACGGTCCATCGTGACCGAGGCGATCCCGCTGCTGCGCCGCGAGGAAAGCCTGCTGGAGATCTGCCGGCCGACCAACACGCTGGTCGGGCGGTTCAGGATCGGCTTTGTCACGACAGCAGCCGTGCGATTGCTTCCCAAGTTTCTCAAGAATGCCCAGCGCAAAGCGCCACATGCGGCTTTCGAATTCGAGACGGGTCTTTCCAAAACCCTGCAGACGAAGGTCGTTAACGGTCAGATTGATGCTGCCGTTGTGACAGACGCCGACGGTTTGCCTGACGCTCTTTCCGGACGCATCATTCGCGAGGAACCGCTTGTCTTTGCGGCTCACGAGGATCTTCTCGCCAATGGGCTGAAGGGCCTCCTGATGGGCCATTCCTTTTTCCATTTCATGCCTGATACGGGAATTGGCAAGCTCATTGCCGCGGAGATGGCGACCCATGATCGCCCACGCAATGCCAAGACGGTGATGCTGGATAATCTCGAGGCGATCATGGAATGCGTTACAGCGGGCCTCGGCTTTACATTGCTTCCCGAGCCGGATGTCCAACGATACCGATCCGGATCCGTGCAAACCGTTCCTTCGCCAAAGCATTTGCGGCGCAAGCTGGTTTTGGCCACAGCAACCGATGGCACGCTTGCGAAGCGTGAGGCTGCCCTGGCCAACCTGTTGGGTGTCACACTCCCGGTGTGACGTGGAAATGAGTGGCGCAGATGAGCCGCTGTCACAGATACGATCTGCACCAGGTGCCTGTTGAACTGATTGCCTTCAAATCACGATCATTGTGGTGCGAAGACATGTGCTTTCCGGTGCACCGCCTATCAGATCGAACGAAACCTTCGATCAGGACGCCGTCGTTTCGTAGCCGCGGGGGTTTTTGCAGACCCAGTTCCAGGTGTCGCGGCACATGGCATCCAGGTCGTGTTCAGCCTTCCAGTCGAGCAGTTTTTCGGCCTGGTCCGTGTTTGCATAACATTCCGCGACATCGCCGTCGCGCCGGGGGGCGAAGGAAAAACGGATCTCCTTGTTCGATGCGCGCTCGAACGCCTTCACCATTTCCAGAACGCTGTAACCGTTGCCGGTGCCGAGATTGACCGCAAAGCAGTTGGAGGGAGCAGATCCTGATGCGAGAACCTCATGGGCTCGCAGATGTCCTTCGACCAGATCGGTGACATGGATGTAGTCGCGCACGCCTGTTCCGTCACGGGTGTCGTAGTCGTTGCCGAAAACCGACAGTTTCTCCCGGCGCCCGTCAGCAACCTGGGTGATGAACGGCATCAGGTTGTTCGGTATCCCAAGAGGGTTTTCGCCGATCTGGCCGCTGTGATGCGCGCCGACCGGATTGAAGTACCGCAGGATCCCGAAACGCCAGGCAGGATCACTGGCGGCGACGTCGCGCAGCATGTCTTCGATCACAAGCTTGGTCCGGCCGTAAGGGTTGACGGCACTGGTGGGGTGATCCTCGGTGAGGGGAAGAAACTGGGGCTCACCATAGACTGTCGCCGAAGACGAAAAGATCATCTGCCTGACGCCGCAATTGGCCATGGCAGACAGCAGCCTGTGCGTGCCGACGACGTTGTTCTCATAATAGACGAGCGGGAGCTTGGTCGATTCACCAACAGCCTTCAGGCCCGCAAAATGGACGACTGCGGTGCAGTTATAGTCCCTAAGTATTTGCTCAAGTCTAGCCTGATCCCTGATGTCGGCGATTTCATGCGCAATTTTCTGACCGGTGATCGCAGCGATACGCTCAAGGCTGGCGCTGCTTGCGTTGGACAAATTGTCAAGCACAACAATGTCGTAACCGGCCTGCTGAAAGGCAACGCAGCAATGCGATCCGATGTAACCGGCACCGCCGGTAATGAGAACTGTCATAAGACCCCCGTATTGCAAATGAATCAGTTGCGTCCTGTGAAACTGATGACAGCTTTTAATTTCAGTCCTTTGTCTAAAATGTGACGTTTAAATATTTAGTTATTTTCGTTTTATACTTAATTTAAATGTTGAATTCTACAAAATTGATCTAAATCGCGCGCGGTCCTGGCCTGGCTGTAAACGGAACTACTCTTCCAAATATTATCCTCAAATCGCGGCCGGCCACTGCGTGGCATATTCAGCGATCCGGTTCAGCAGGTGTTCCGGCACCTCTTGTGCATGGATCAAATGCCAGTCGAACCGGATCGGTTCACAGTCGAGATCGGCGGCGGCAAGGCGGTCCGCATAGTCGGACAGGCCGATGCAAAGGCCCGGAAGTATGGAAGCACCGGATCCTTGTGAAACAAGTCTGCAGATGAGCTCCGTGGATTCTATCTTTACGGCTTCTGCGGGAAAGGATCTTCCTCGCTGGAAGAAGCTGTCATACTCCCAGCCTGGCTCCGGCCTGAGGTCGTATGTCAGAAAAGTTTTTCCGGCGAAATTCTGAGGCCGTACAGGCATGGCCTCACCCGAGAAGTCGACTTTCGAAAAGATGGCAACAAGCTTGTCGGAAAAAACCGGTCTGGAGGCCAGGCCGGGAAGTCGCGGTTTACCCGGGACCAATGCGAGGTCAGCTGTCTTCTCCCTGATGGCAGCAACGATTCCCTCGGCTGAAACGCGTGTGATTTCAGCCGACAAATCCGGCAACTCACGCCGGCACATTTCGATCAGGTTCATAGCCAGCGCCGGCGGGTCAAATTGGCTCATTGCCACACGCAGCCTTTTTGAATTCCGCTTTCCCTGCCAGATCGCATCGTTTTCGGCCTGCAGCAGGATGGGCTGAGTCTGGGCCGCTGCCTGCGCGAGTATCCGCCCGGCTTCGGTGAGAACAAGTGTCCGGCCAACTTTGTGTGTGAGCGAAACTCCCAAACGTCTTTCGGCTTCCTGCAGCCGTTGGGTCGCTGCCGACTGCGTAATTCCGAGACCGATTGCAGCGGCTGACAATGTCTCCTGGTCTTTTAGCGCGAAGAGGAGCGACCAATGAGTGACGTCTAACAAATGCATTAGTTTGACTTATGTTTTTGAATGCAGAACCCATTTTACCGGCGGAATTGGAAATGTCATTCATCTTGTTAACTAATTCTTATCGAGGGACAATGACATGAAGCATGATCAGGATGCGCCTTCAATCGCAGCGCTTGCCTGTGTCGATCTGGAGCGCTGGCCAATCCATCAACCCGACAGTAGCGCCTATGGTCGACGGCTTTCAGAAGTGCGAGCTGCCCTACGCAATCAAGGGTGTGCCCGGATCGATGGTTTCATTCGTCGGGACTGCCTGAAAATGTTCGATGCCGAGGTGACCGGTATTGCTCCGGGGGCGCATTTTTCCAGCTCCTCCATCAACCCCTATTTCACGCAAGATGATCCGTCGCTGCCCCCAAGCCATCCGCGTCGTCGATATTCGGAAAATACCAACGGCTTTGTTGCCATGGACCGGTTTCCCGAATACGGGCCCAGCCTGTCGCTTTACCGAAGCGCCCACTTCCAGAGGTTCATCGCAGACAGCCTTGAAGAGGAGCAACTTTTCACTTTCGACGATCCGCTTGCCGGTGTCGTGGTGAATGTCATGAAAGAGGGCCAGCAGCTGGCATGGCACTACGACACCAACGAGTTTATCGTCAGCCTGTTGACGCGCAAGCCGGACCAGGGTGGCACTTTTGAATATGTACCGGGTCTACGCCGGCCCGGAGATGAGTGTTATGAAGAAGTGGAAGACGTGCTGGACGGCAAGAGCGATCGTGTCCAGTACTTGTCGCTTGAATTGGGAGATCTTCAGATCTTCAAGGGCAGGTTCTCGCTGCACCGTGTTGTCAAAGGCAAAGGCGAACGCCACACGGTGATTTTCGGCTATGCCCGGGAGCCGGGATTCATTGGCCGCGTCGAACGTACCAGAAAAGTGCATAACCGGGTGACCCAGGCCCATATCGATGCGGAAAAATATACCCGAAGCGATGGTCTGGCGGATTGAACCGGTGATCGCGAAGGCTCGCATTGCTTACTGGCTTAAATTAGATAATTCGCAAGTCGGGATTATGTGCAAGCTGTCTCCCAAACGACTGCTGCCGGAAACGGTTCCCCGGTTCCGGCAGATCAGTCGATATGATTTGTTGCCGCTGACTAGGGTTTGACGACCACGTAAACAGTGGTTCCATCCTGCGTCACGGCCTGGTAGTAGACGCCGCCGCAATTGTAGTAGGCGTTGTAAGGTGTGCAGCCTGAAATCGACTGACGCCGGTTGACCCTGCGAGACGTTCTGCGGGCTGTGCGACGGGCGGTATTCTGTGAAGCGGTCTGGGCGTTTGCGTCGGCTACCTTGAATGAAAGGGATCCGGTTGACTGGGGAGAGGGCAGATCGACGTTTCCGACATATCCGATTGAAAATGCTGCCGCTGCGAGTGTGAGTGCTTTTGTGTTCATTTCACTATTCCTTTGATTTGGGTGCCGCGATGCTGATCTGTTTTGGACGCGCGGCTGATAGATAGTTGTCCGATGCCAGCAACGGGCGTCAGAATTCAGTTGTTTTCGTTTGCGTTTTCTGCTGCTTCATGGCGCCGGTTCACGCGGCGTGACGTCCGGCGGGACGTGCGGCGTGCTGCATTCTGGGATGCTGTTTGTGCGTTGGCTTCGCTCAATTGAAACGAAACGGGTGCGCCTGACGGTATGGAGGAAAGGTTGACTTCGCTGACATAGCCGATCGAAAAGGCGATTGCTGCGAGGGTGAGTGCTTTAACTTTCATGGGACTGCTCCTTAGATGTTCACCGCCCCCCAAAAGGGCAGTTTGTTTGTTGACAAGCGGAATATGGTTGAACTTCAGGGCTGCTTCTTTAGGCGTCTGGCCATGTGTTTTTTTGTTCTGGCCAAAATGTTCACAGCAAGTTTCAGCGTCATCCAATCACGCTGTAGAGTTCAGTTTATTTTTCAAAATATTCATTTCTGTCAAAGAGTTATGGTTAATCACGCAGCTGTTTGCAGCCCAGCGCCAGCAGAGGCAAGAGCAAAAAAAACTCCCGGAAGTTGCACCGGGAGTCGAATTTGAGACCCAACCAGATATGGTCTGATCTAGTGGCTTGAGCCCGCAAGGCCGATGCCGGATGCGAGACCGAGCCAGGCCTTTATGCGCAGGCCGACAGCCTTGATGATGCCGAGTGCTTCGATCACGTGCGCCGTCATGCTGCCCTCAAGAGGGCCCTTGAGGTGAGTGGTATAGGTCTGGACGATGCACCCGCTTCCCGGGACGAGGAGGTCCTGGTGCTCAGGGTGCACGAGATCCAGATGCGCCACGACCTGACCGCGTTTTGCGCGTTCCGAGGGTTCCATCAGCCGGCCGGTGGGGGCCATCTGACCGGATGAGATCGGCTCCTGTATCCGTGTGATACGCGCCGGCAGGACGGTGTTTTTCATCGCTATGTTGAAGTTGCTTTCGCACGCTATTTCGGCAGCCATGCCTTCATAGAGTTCGGTGCGTGACACCTGGGAAAACCCGGCGACGATTCTTGCCTTTTCCCTGCGGCTGCGATCCGGGACGATCATCATCGCCGGGCTCATTGCCGCCTGGGCGGCACGGGCACCCACATTCAGCGCCAGCTGTTCAACAGTTCCATCGACAAAGCTATGCACACGGGTCTTGTCCAGCTCCACCTGCGCCTGTTTCAGTGAAGCCCTGGCGCTTTCAAGCTGCGCCGGAAGGATTGCAGTTTCCTGGATTTCGGCAGTTGCCAACCTGCTTGCCGCCGCATCAACTTCTGCCTTGCGGCTGTCGCGTTGTGACTTTGCACGCTCCATCTGGCTGTGCTGATAGGCCGCCGAGCCCCGGGCCTGAAGTTCGAGATGATCTGCGAGTGTTAGTTCCGCCTGCTTCAAGGCAGCTCGTGCAGCCGCAAGCGACGCCGCGGCGGTCTCGACCTCCAGATGCGCCGCATCGATGGCAGCGTCAACCTCGTCCACCTTGCGCTGGCTGTATTCAACCTTGGCGAGTTCAGACGTATTTTCGATCGCAAAAAGCGGATCGCCCGCTTTCACGTGGTCGCCACCTTTGACAAAGATCTCCGTTACGGTGCCGCCGGTTTCGGCAACAACCGGAACAGTGCGGTAGGGCACAAGGCCGGTATAGGACTTGGGGTAGTAGTAAAAGACGGCAAAGAAGACGATCAGGGCCAGAACGAACCACAGGAACAGGGCCCGGTGGACGTTGTAAAGGGTGACGGGCATCCCACGCCAACGAAGATACATCACCCGCAAGACAAACGGGAATGAAGTTACGAGGATCTCGATCATCGTGCTGCCTCCGCATCTTCGGGCCGCCACCACAGCATGAAGTCTCGGGCAATGGCGGTCATGACGAGTGCAGCTGGCAGCAGAATGCTGAAATGGTCGAGTGCCGGCATGATTTCATATGCCAGCGCAACCGTCAGCATCGTCGGGATAGTGGTGCGCAGCGGCGTGCCCTTGGCGCGGTGCTCCGCATAGTGATCGAACTGGGAATAAAGGTGCACCACCAGGAATATCGCAAGCAGGAAGATTATCAATCCGACCCAGGTGTAGGTGTCGGTTTCTCCCGGTGAGACCCACCATCTCGGATCGCTTCCGGCTGCGGCGGCCTGCGTGGTCATTGCGCCGACTGACATGAGTGTCGGCAGTGCGAGTTTTTTCACGATATGTGTCCCTTGCTTTTTCGGTAAAGCCACCCCCCAAGGGCAGCAATGTCTGTTCACACCGGTGAGATGGTGAAAAGTCGTGGTTCGTTCTTTTGAGGTCTGGCCACGTATTTCATTTTTCTGGACAATCAGGCAGCATCGACCAGCGGAAGAGAGGTGTTCGCCGGGAAAGCGGGGTTGGTATAGAGAAATGCCGAAAATTAGCGCCTACCGACTGAAGCACGTGGCCCGGGTGTATGCGCAAGAGCCCGGAGCCGTGCAGCCATTCACGGATTTTCTGAAAAATGCCGGTGTCGAACCCTCCGTGCTGACCGATCAAAATTCAAAGGTGGAGTTGGCGGCTGAAGCCGCCTTGGTGACACAGGCGTGCGATGCGCTGAAGGATCAGACCTTTGCAGCCCGAACGGGGCTCGCGACGCCAGGTTCAAAAACTCTTCTGGCATATCTGGCCAATGCAAGTGCAACGGTTGGTCAGGTTTTCGGATTTGCCCAAAAATACTATGCGCTTGAAGACCCGCATCTGCAGTTCAAACTCCTGAAAAACGAGAACGGGCCGATTGTTGCGCTTGAAAGCGCCGTGCTGTCAGGTCATCAGGCCCCGCGTCATCGGGAACTTCTCGTTTTTGGAATGTACAAGAGGGTGACGCAGATTGCCGGACCTGATTTCGGTCCCCTGACGCTTCATCTGGACTGCAACGACCAGGCTCACTGCAAGCGGCTGTCGGAGTTCGTGAGTTGTGAGATTGTCAATGGTCAGTCCATGAGCGGACTGCAATTGCCGCGAGATGGTCTGAGCTATCCGATCCCCACATTCGATTCCGCCTTGCTCGATCATCTGCAGGCCCACGGCGATGCGCGCCTTGAGCAGATGCCACGAGAAAGTCAGAGCCTTTCGGAAAAAGTCGTCGCCGTAGTCCGCAAGCAACTGCCGGGGCATCTGCCCAGCGGGGACGAAGTTGCCGAGCAGCTGTTCATGACCCGGCGGACGCTGACGCGTCGCCTCGGCGCGGAAGGAACCAGTTACAAGGCGCTTGCAGAGGCTGCAAGATGCGATATTGCCAAGCGTCTTCTGATCGGGGAAAGCAGCATTGCCCAGGTCGCTTTCCTGCTCGATTTTTCCGACCAGGCCGCTTTTTCGGTAGCGTTCAAGCGATGGACGGGGACAACGCCGGCTCTGTTCAAGCGATCCAACGGATGATCGGGATGTTTTCGGTTTGAAGCGACATTGACAGCTTCGAACCACTGTCCGGTTCTGCTTTTCCGGCGCACATATGACGTTTGGCGCGCGTAGTGCGGCGGCGCCCGTCAATCCCGATTTTCATGGCTTCATGCCCAACTCGCGAAGCAGCCTTTTTTCACCTGCGATGTCCAGTGGCTCGCCGAGGCCTGAAGACAACAACCAGGTTTCCAGGGCTTCCAGTGACGATGCCGGTGCAAAATCGCCTGACTGCTCCTTGTTGGCGGCGATCGCGATCCTTGGTTGCCAGGTGCCGCCTGAATGACATGCGACCGAGACGATGGATGGTCCCGTGGCCTTTTCGTAATCGAACTCACGGCACAATTCATCATCCGCATCGACGAAGGACGCAATGAGGTTCAGTGTTGCACCAGAGCCCAGGGCGATACTGCTGCCCGATCCAGCATTGGAAAGCGCTTCCGAAATTTCAGGATCTGCAAGTGCGGCAATTCCGAATGGGGGCTTGCCGGCGGAAGTGCCGGATGGTCCGATCGCGATACCGGTACCGAGACCGATGGCAAGCGTTATGGAGGCTGCAAGCGCTGCGGGCCACTGGCGTATCCACTTTTTCGGTGCAAAGGCGACGACATTGTCCGAGGCACCAAGATTGCGCTCCGCAGTGTCGGCTTCGAGCAGGGACGAAACCCGCTGGGCCAGAGCGTCGGGAACCGGTGGGATGTCCTTTGCGGCTGCCTTCAACCTGTGCGCGGTTTCCTTGTAGAGATCAATTTTTTCGCGGATGACCGCATCCGTTCGCGCCGCGGCTTCGACCTCTTGTGCCTCCGCATCCGGCAATTGGCCGTCCGCATAGGCCATGATGAGTTCATCTGTCATCTTTGTTTTATCCGTCATTGGTCTGGTCCTGGGCGGAATACGTTTCAAAGCTCATTTTATTCCAACTTTCACGGCGATGGCGGTGCGTGCACGCGACAGCCGGCTCATGACCGTCCCCTTGGGAATGTCAAGAATTTCGGCGGCTTCTGCATAGCTCAATTCTTCGAAACATATGAGGATGAGGACTTCACGTTGCTCCAGGGGGAGAGCTTCGACAGCGTCCACGACATTGGCAACCATCAATCTGTCGTCGCCCTTGTGGTTTTCCTGTCCGGCCAGATCAGGTGCGTCGTGAATGTCAAATTCCTGTCCTCTCACGCGCTGCTTCCTGGTGATGTCAATCCAGGCGTTTTTCAGAATGCGAAAGAGCCAGGCCTCTATTCTCGATGCGGGATCGTAGCTGTTTCTGGCTACCAGCGCCCGTTCCACCGTGATTTGAACAAGGTCATCGGCCAGATGTGAAGCCTTGCACAGTGATAGCGCAAACCGCCTGAGGTTGGGCAATTTTTCGGTAAGTGCGACGTGGAAGGAATCCGGCATTCAACAACCTTCTGGAAATCAGGCAGCCGATGGAATTTTCAGGCCGCTCAAACGTAATTGATAGGAATACGAATGACACACTGGTTTATTCCCGAAAAAAGTGCCGGTGCCTGAAAGGACTGAAAATGAGCAAGTTGATCGCCCTTGGTTTCGCATTTTTCCTCTTCTTTCCCGTGTTTGAAACCGGCCTTTCAAAAGAGCTGTTCCTGTCATCGGCGATCGCTGACGACGACGATGGTGATGATGATGGCGACGACGACGATGACAGTGACACGAACTCAGGACAAGGGACCGGAGCAGGTTCAGGTTCTGGCGCGCAGCAACGGACCTTGCCGCGTTCGGACCGATCGGCCTCCGGTGTTTCAGGTGCGGGCTCGATCTTCGCGCCATTGCGGAGGTTGCTTGGCGCGGGCGACAGGCCGGCGTCGCAACCGCGCAGGACGACGGCTCCACCGGTTCTTTTCGTGGCCGGCGAAATTATTGTTCTGAACATCAATACCGAAGATCTGCAAAGCCTCCTGGATGAAGGTTACAGGGTTCTGGAGCAACGCTCCGTCGTGCGCGGCCAAGACTACTACCGGCTGGCGGTGCCCGACGGCCTGCCGCTGCAGGATGCACGAGATGCCGTCCGGTCGCTACCCTCGGTCGGGGACACGGATTACAATCATTTTTACCGGCCCGAGAGCGAGGGCACGACATGCGTCGGTGAGACTTGTGCAGCTTTTCAGCTTGTAAACTGGCCTGACCCGGTTCGCCGGGACGAAGCCTCGTGCACCCGGTCCGGGGCCATTGGTATGATCGATACCGGTATCAACGAAAAGCATCCTGTATTCGCCGGCGCCGACCTGACCGTCCAGCGGCAGACGCGTGACCAGCGTCCTGCTTCAAAGGCCAGTCATGGCACCGCGGTTGCAGCGTTGCTGGTCGGACAGCCGGGAACGCGGGTTCCGGGACTGCTGCCAAATGTGCGCCTGGTCGCCGTTGATGCATTCCACCGGGCGGGACGTGATGAACGGGCAGATGCCTTTACGCTTGTGGCAGCGCTTTACAGTCTTGCCGCGCAAAATGTCTCCGTGATCAACCTCAGCCTTGCCGGACCGCAAAACACCGTCGTCGGTGCGGCGCTGCGGGATCTGGCCAGGCAACAGAACGTTGCCATCGTCGCTGCGGCGGGAAACAACGGCCCGAATGGGGAGCCGGTCTATCCGGCAGCCTATGAGGAGGTGCTTGCGGTCACCGCGGTCGATCGGAACAAGCGCGTCTATCGCCGCGCCAACCGGGGTGCCTATATCGATCTGGCAGCCCCGGGTGTGAATGTCTGGACCGCTGCCTCGGTCAAGGGGGCGAAATGGAAAACAGGAACATCTTTTGCAGTCCCCTTTGCATCGGCAGCTGTCGCCTTGCTGCGGGCGCGTCACACCGAAAAGACACCTGAAGAGATTTACGAACTTCTGAGGGCGAGCGCACACGATCTGGGGGAGAGCGGCCATGATCCGGTTTATGGCGCAGGGTTGTTGCAGGCAGAGGGTCTTTGCTGAGCACACCGGAAGCAGAACGTCTGCTTCCGGGTTTTCTCTAAAATGACAACCGGTGTTTCCGTGAGTTGATCGAATTTCACGAAGGGTCATTTTTCGCCAGAATCACAAGTGTTGTTCCGTGGTCAGTTGCAAGCTCCTGCAAGCGCAACGCCAGACAGTCATTGCCGCTCAGGCTGTCGTCATGAACGATGAGCAATTTGGGTTTTCTCAAAAGAGCACGTGCAATGCGGATCCTGACCCGTTCGGACTCAGGCATTTTTTGTGTCACGCCTGCCGTCCAGTCTTCGTCCAGTCCCAAAGACGATCTGACGGCAGCCTGCTCGTCGCCGCATGGATCCCTTCTGGCGCCGAACAGGAAGGCGGGGCGGTTTTTCTGATAGGCAGGGATCCCGTTTTCGGGAGAGAGCAGCGCGACGTTGCGCCAAAGCGATTTCCGGCCGATATCGGCGAAGGTGACACCGTCAATCAAAATTCGCTCTTGTGACGGCCTTCTGGTCAGACCGCTCAGGCTCAAGGCGATGTGCCTCAGGTCCCTTGTGTTGTCGTGGCAGATCCTGGTGCAGGCGCCAGCTTCAATTCCGGCCGACAATTTTTCGCCCGACGGCAATTCAAGCAAGACGATTTCGATCGACTTTTGCCAGTCGGGGACCTGTTCCGCCACGGTCTTGAATGGTGCGAGCGTCGGCAGATTGAAGACCCTTTGCAGTTTGTCACGCGCAACCCTGTACGCCTCGAAGAACTCCAGTCCTGCAGCTCCGGATTCAAGCTGCGTTGACACGAAACCGAAAATCAAAAGGAACAGCGCGATTTTTCCGCCCTCAATGCCTTCCGTCAACGCAAAGACACCAGCGGCGCAGGGAAATGTTGCGCGGCTCAGTGCGCGCATCGCGCCGGACCAGGTCGCGCGGGTGACGAGCAGGTTGCAAACTTCGGTGCTTGTCCGGGTGAGCCTGTCTGTCACGGGTGCGAGTTTGCCATGCATCAACAGCGGCAAGCGCTCTGGCAGTGCCCGTCCCAGCAGGACGGCGAGACGTCCGCGCTTCTGACGCGATCGCCTGATGCTTTTACGCAGCGGGGCCAGCGCGAGGGCAATGCCAAGCGTCCAGAGGGCCAGGCAGGACACCAGCGGGACCAGGAAGGAACGTTCCGCCAGTGCGAGCCACAATGTCAATGTGAGCAGGGAAGCTGCCAGCGTTACCAGGGCCAGCAGACCTCTGGAGAGCCAGAGCTTGACGGCACCAAGGTCATTTACCAGACGCGTCAGTGACAGTCCGAGTTCAGGGGACTTGCCGTCAAACGGCAGCAACAGCACATGCCGGGCGTAACACACCCTCACATCGTGCACGTAAGAAAGAGCAAAGCGCTCGGCTGTCCTGTGCTGGACAACAAATGAAACGAACCCGGTCAGGGCCGCGGCGACAAGAGCCGGCGCAACGGGCAGGCCATGGATGTTCTTTGCCCCTGTGAGAAGAGCGGCGGCGCTGCTTGAAAGCGCAATGGCGCCAAGCGTCTGAACAATCCCGATGAGGATCAACCCGGTGCAAACGATGACGCGCCGGACATTCCACAGGGGTGGAATGCCCGGATCAGCTTTTTGGCGCGGCATGTCACTGCGCCGCTACAAGCCGGCCGGACACCGTGTTGTCCATGATGCCGGAAATGGTCACGGGGCTTTGCAGGTCTGCCAGGGAATACGCAGGTATGTTCAGGTTCACCGTCGCTTCGCGAACGGCCAGCGGCGACCGCATCACTGAACCGGAAATTCCGAGCACCTGATAGCCGTGAGCCTCGAGCCTGTTGACCCCGGCAACAGCGCCGAGCGCATCTCCGGCCGCGAAGACGACGCTGTCAAACAGGGAGTGCATCAGCGGGCTTGCCGCGAGCTGACGTGTTTCGTCCTGATAGAGGCCGTCCGCGATCTCGACGACGGCAACGTCGCAATCGGATCTGTGCAACGTTCTCAACAGGTTCCGGGTTGTTCCGACGATCGTGTCGAGCGGCGTACCGAAGGTTGTGGCGAGGCCGCCATCGGTGAAATCGAGCACGTGGGCAGCACCAGAATCCTGCATCAGCCAGGGGTCTCCGCCGGCGGCTGTTCCGGTGACCTTTACGGCTCCCACCGTATAGCCACTGGCCGCAAAACCGCGCACAAGGGAGGCTGCAGTCGCTGTCTTGCCGGCATTCATGGAAGTGCCGAAAACGCCGAAGACAGCGGCCGGCATCGGACAAGCCACCGTTGGCAGGGCGAACTGCTTCAGGTTGACCACCGTTCCATCGGAATGACACAGGACGCCGACCGGTTCAATCCCGGTGGGCCCGGACAACCTGTCGTGCCATGACACCGCGCAGGCCGCAATCCCGCCGGCAGCTACCATGTGGCACGGTTCCAGCGTTTCGGGAACGTAGGCTTCGTATTGATCGGGAGCATACCTGTTGCCGTAGGCAAGGAGGATTTCGTCACCTTCGTGCAGCGTGGCTTTCCGGCCGTTCGGCAGTTCGATACGCTTGTGCGATCCGATTGCCTGGACCCGTGCCAGAACCAGGTCGCCCGGCTCCGGCCTGAAGGCAGTCTTGACGATGTGGGTGCACTCGGCAAGGTTCACGCGGCGCACGGCATAAGAGCGTTTGGCTGCCATCAGGCGGCAAGGGGCAATCGGTTCCATATCGGTCTCTCTCAAAAAGTATCGAGCCGCAACAGCGCGGTCATGAGGGAAACGGATCGGATGACGGATTATTCCCGACGGGGAATTTCTTTTTCGACTGGCAGCATGAAGGTGCCGTGGCGCGGCGCCATTTGAGCGCGGTTACGTTGATGTTATTCGGCGAACTTGATGCCCACTGTTCCGAATTGTCCGAAGTCGGCATGTATTTCAGTGCCTGCGGGGCACTCGATTGGCCGGATGAAGCTACCGGAGAGGATAATGTTTCCGGGTTCGATGTTCTGGCCATATCCGGCCATGCGACGCGCCAGCCATGCGACACTCTCGGCCGGGTCGTTGAGCACGCCGGCACCCAGGCCCGTTTCCTCGATGTCACCGTTGCGAAAAACCAGCGCACCGACCCAGCGCAGGTCGAAGGCGTCTGCCGGATGACGTTTGTTACCGAGAACCACACCCGCATTGGAGGCATTGTCGCTGATGGTGTCATGGACCGTCCGGACCTTGCCTGTTTCAGGATCGGCCCGCTGAATCCGGGTGTCCAGGATTTCAATGGACGGGGCGACATGCCCGGTGGCCGCCAGAACGTCATCCCGTGTCACATTCGGGCCACCGATTGCTGCCTTCATGATGAAAGCGATTTCAGCCTCGATGCGCGGCTGGATGAACCGGCCGCCGGGAACCGTTCCCCCGTTCTGAAATGCCATGTCGTCGAACAGGATGCCGCTGTCGGGAATGTCGATCCTGAGCGCGGATTGCATGGCCCTGGAGGTCAAGCCGATCTTCCAGCCGATGACCTTTCGTCCCTCGGCAAGCTTTTGCGCATAGATCGCATTCTGGATGGCATAGGCATCGTCCATGCCGATTTCCGGATGACGGAGCGACAGAAGCCCGATCTGCTCTCCGGTCCTTTCCGCCTCAAGCAGGTCGGCGGCTGCTCTTGCGTGATCGTCCGGTGTCATTGTTCGTCCTCCACGCCGTTGCGTAGAACACCGATCCCGTCCACCTCTATTTCGACCACGTCGCCGGGTTTCAGATAACGCGGCGGATCGAAGCGCGCGCCGGCGCCGGTCGGCGTTCCGGTGACGATGATGTCGCCCGGCATGAGCGTCATGAAGGTGGAGATATAGGCAATCTCCTCGCGGACCGGGAACATCATGCGCTTCAGATAATCGTCCTGCCGAACCTCTCCGTTCACACGGGTGATAATCCGGGCTTCATCCAGCTGGGAAGCATTCCTGAACGGTACCAGCCAGGGGCCAAGGGCGCCGGACCTGTCCCAGTTCTTGCCCTGGGTGACATTGAACTTGGCGTGCCGCACCCAGTCACGGATCGTGCCTTCGTTGCACAGGGTCAGCGCGGCGATGTGGTCGTATGCGTCTTCCGCGCGGATCCGACGGCCTTTCTTGCCGATAACAATCGCGACCTCGCCCTCGTAATCCAGCGTGTGGTTTTCAGGCGGCCGGACCAGGGGGCGGTCATGGCCGGTAAAGCCGCTGGCAAAGCGCGGGAAAAGGGACATGTATTCGGGCTGCGCACTGCCATCCTTGTATTCCGCGTTTCGATCCGGAAAGTTGACGCCGACGCACAGGATCCGTGGCGCATTCGGCAGGACCATCTCGTAGGAGAAACTTGCATGCGTGACCGGCCGTCCCTCGGCGGCGGCAGAAAGGGTGTCCAGACCATTGGCCGCCACTGCGTCATAGAGGGTCGGCCATTCGGGAAAGAGAGGGGAAAGGCAGATCGCACCGGCATCGGTTATCGCCCCGTAAAAGGTCTCGCCATCCGTGGTATAGGTCGAAAACCGCATTCTCATGTTCCTCGAAGGGGCCTGACGGTGGGTGCGCCGAGAACGTCAAAAACCTGAAAACCGTTCCGCGGGCCGGGGTTGCGGAAAGTTCGGGTGCTACGAGCGGCGCTATTTTTTCTTAACAGCACAATATTTGCTATGTTAAATATATTGAGATCGCGATGTCAAACTTTTTGTGTCCAACCGCACCACAATTCGCTATGAGCCGACAATGACCGACGATCTGAATGCCACTGGCGCCCTTGCGCTGCCTTCAACGAAACGCTCCGTTCCGATCGCCCTGATCCGGGCGCGGGAAAAGGTCATGGGCCCGATACGCGAGATGCTGTCGGATTGCGGCATCACCGAGCAGCAGTGGCGGATCCTCAGGGTTCTTGAGGAGTTCGGTCCGCAGGACGCGTCATCACTGGCCGAGCGGGCCTGCCTGCTCTTGCCGAGCCAGACCCGGATCGTGCAGACGCTCCTGGAAAAGGGTCTTGTGACCCGACAGGCGGACGAGAAGGACCGGCGCAAGCAGACGGTCGCCATCACCGGGGCCGGTCAGGCGATCATCCACGACAAGCTGGACCAGGCACAGGCCATCGCGACCCGCATCGAGGAGGTCATCGGCAAGAAGCGCCTGGCGGAGCTGCTGGATATTCTGGAAGACTTCCAGAAGCTGTAGATACAACCTGTGGATAAGCGATCATCGATGGCGCGTTAGACTATTAAAAACACCTTCACTGCCGCCGCATTGCCACCCGTTACGAGAAGCGGGCCGCCAACTTCCTTACCTTCGTGAAGCTCGCGGCGATCCGCCTTTGGCTACGCGTTTATGAGTCCACGGCCTAGTCCACCCCAGATACTATGGGGCGCACTCCGCTCCAAAGCGCGTTTCGGGCGGCACGTTGAGTAATCACTCCAAATCGGAAATAGCCTAACTTCAAAACAAGGACAAACAAAGCAGCAGATCACATGCTACAAAAACACGCAGATGCTTCAGGTATCAGTAGGCCTGCGCTATGAATTTTTTTCTTGAAAGCTGATGTCTCCAAGAAAACAGAGCATTTATCGCCGTGACAAGAAGTTGCCGTTTTTCGATATCTGACGCATCGGTCGCTACAAAAATTGCTGCTGCCAGTAGATCAAAAGCACTTAGGTCGTAACCGTATTGTCGCGCTATTCCCGCATTGAAGACTAGTTGACGAGATCTCGTGATTCTGTCTCCCATTGAACGCAGTTCTGCTAGGCGCGTGAGTAGTAACGTAACTGACTTTTGGTCCAGATTTGATGCTGTTGCTCCAACAACGCCATAAACCGAATTCACAATCTCTCCGGAATTTTGTGCGAAACTGCTTTCTGAAGAGAGTGTAGCAAGCTGTTCAGGGGAAAACATGAGCGCCATAAAAATTTCTCTATGGTGTTCATTAAATTCCACAATGTTGCCTTCACAATTATGGTCGGTCGATGAGTCGAGATCGGTCGGCAACGTTGCGATTGCGTGTTCTTGAAGCGCAGAAATATTTGAAGAAACGATGAACTCTAAAACGGCGTTAGTGTAAACAATTCTACAGTTGCTTTCCTCGAACTCCCGAGCGAAATTTAATGCAGTTGACATGAAATTTGGGACAAGGTCATAGCGACCTCTCATTTGTAGTTCGCGAACAATCTGCTTAACTTCCGAAACGCCCTTACCTTTTTCATGGTACCTGCGCATAGTTAGATGCAAGGCTTTTTCATTTTTTTGCACTAATTCGCTTGTGATTTTTTCGTAGATAGCCTCTTGACTCTTTAGCTTCTCAAATTCGTTCAAATAAATTTTTTGAAGATCCTGGCTTGGGAAGAACGCGAGCAAACGTCTAGCCAAACTGAAATTTCTATCCAAGATAAGCTGGCTGATAAATTTAGAGCTAACGCTGTCACTATCTGCCTGATCTTTGATCCATTCAGAGATTATCTTAGCCTCGTAACCGGACTTTGATTGCTTTCCAAATTTTTCAATTCGTCGAACAACTCTATGCAAAACTAAAATTTTTCTATCTATCTTGGCGGTATTGCCTTCAAAGTCTTCGATGAAATTCATAAATTCATGGAAATCCTTAGATCTATTTTCCACAATGCTTACGTAGATCAACCACTCAACGGCCGCATTTATTGGTCTCGCACTTGAAAATGCGCCTGAGCCTATCCGTTCAGGATAAGCCATGCGAAAAAAATGTTTGGCGGACTCGATGTCTCCTTCCAACGAATAGTAAACCGACAGATCTGCCCAAATCTTCAGTTGAGTCGAAGGTAGCCGTGCCAACCCTTCGGTCGGAATTTGTCGGATTTTGGACTGTTGCTTCAACGATACTGCGACATCTGAAGCTACGTGAGCTGCACACTCAAGATCTTTGTCGACCATGCAGCCCAAAAAAAGATCAAATAATGTGTCATTGCTTGTTTCACTTAATATTACTTGTGATGAAGTAAAATAAAAAAATCCAGTAACAACGCCAAATATCAAAAATCGGCTCAATTTAGACATAAGAGTTACCTGATTAGTCTTTCTAAGAGCAAGTTTGTTAATAACCAAAAAACAACCTCCTGTAGAATGCTCTTTTTGCATGTTCTTTAAGCATCACCAATGCTGGGTTTTGAATTCTTTGAGCGACTTTTTGTGCGACAGCCTAGAGGTTCAATCGCAATTATTAGCATTCCATTTACAACGGATTTCTTGGATTTTCTGGCATTAGTTAATATGACCCGAGCTTATGCTGTATTTGTACGTAGGAGGGTCTGATCAGCCCAATATTCAATTGAATTGGTGACGAGAGGTTCAGCACTCTCTTTTTTCTTGGTCAGCGTTTTTTGAAAGAGTTCAGCAGGCGAAACTCAAGGGTTTTGACTTCACGCCCATGTTTGAAATCTGATCCTTGCCGAAGCCTCGCCAAAGAAACGGAAACGGTTTTTCGGTTCCATGGCTTCGAGCAGTCGGTCCGCGCGGGAATTTTGGTGACGCGGGTCCTGCATGCCGGTTGCAGTTGATCTTCAGCAAGCCAGTTTGCCAAAGCTCAGATTAAGTATAGAGAAGAAACAATGCCCTATTTCATGACGACGAGTTACAGAAATATCCCCGACATAGACGAAGATAAATATTGGGATGATAGTTGGGGTGATATCGTGGATGATTTCATTCATCCTTTGAAATTTGGTCTAGAAATAGATGTGAGATTTTTTCCTAGGAGCGGCTTCTTAGAACAAAAAACAGCTATGATTCCTAACCTATTTAGCATCCAGTTTTGGTACTGCAGCGACGTAATCAGAGATGCCGTTGAGCGTTTGGAGCCGGGACGGCACTACTTTCATACTTATGTTTTACGCAATGCTCCAAACGGTGAGGAAATCGCACAACTCTACATCATCAACATCGTTGATCCAGTCGATGCGGTCGATGTTGAGCGGTCCGAGAATTTGCGAATCTACACAGACTCAACTGGAAAGGAAAAAATGTCTGTAAGCCCAGCATATTTGTCAAAAGATAAACGCGAAATCGCGTTGCACGGAGAGCTTGTCAAAGATCGTCATCTTTGGATCGGCCCGGGCGTTTATGGACCGGGGAATGCATTCGTATCTGATGAGTTGCACGACATTACTAAGCAAAACGACACTTCTCCTTCACCGCTCAGATTTTACCGCACCAAATAATTCCAATCTTGCATACTAGGAAAAAGCTTCGTGATTACCGATGACGAGATCGAGAGAGAGCGTGTAAAATCTCGTGCAGTGGTTGAAAAAATATTCGGCAGAACCGGTCTTATGCCCTGCATCGTTGTGTCGTGAACAGGACCCCCGCTGCACTCATTCTGCGCTCAACCCGCATCGTCCTTGACGGACTGCATCGACACGTGGGTGGAGGTGTTGCCGACATGGGGCAGTGAGGAAATGGTTTCGCCGAGGATCGCTCGGTAGCTGGCAATGTCTTTTGTGCGCACCTTCAGCAGGTAGTCGAAAGCACCGGCAATCATGTGGCACTGTTCGATTTCAGGCACCGCTCGGACGGCGTCGTTGAAGGCGCTCAGCGCCTGTTCGGTCGTGTCCTTGAGCTTGACCTCGACAAAGGCGATGTGTTCCAGCCCGAGTTTTGCCTGATCAATAACCGCCTTGTAGCCGCGGATATAGCCTTCCGCCTGCAGCCGCTTCAGCCTCACCTGGCAGGGGCTCTTCGACAGTCCCACGCGTTTTGCAAGGTCCGTCACGGGCAAACGGCCTTCCCGGCTGAGTTCTTTCAGGATTTTCTGGTCGAAGCGGTCAAGTTTCCCGACTTCCGTTTCTTTTGCCGTCATATGACCTGTCAAACCCTGTAATTTTGATTTTCTTGATTGCAAGATAGCACATCTCGGGAAAAGTGCCTTTTGAAGATTGAGTATAATGGCGGAAAGTTTCACCGATGAGGTTTTCCGTGCCAGACCTGACCGATATCCGCTCTTCCATCCGTGCCAATCACCTGCGCGGCGAAGCCGCCGTCCTTGCGGACCTCAAGGGGGCCGTGCCCGTGCCGCCAGATGTCCGGGAAAAGGCAAAAACCCGGGCAGTCACGCTGGTCGAGGCCATACGATCGGACACCAGGCCTGGCCTGATGGAGGTCTTCCTGGCCGAATACGGCCTTTCGAGCGAAGAGGGCATCGCGCTGATGTGTCTTGCCGAAGCTTTGCTTCGTGTGCCGGACGCGGAAACCATTGATGCGCTGATCGAGGACAAGATCGCGCCATCGGCCTGGGGTGAACATCTCGGCAAGTCCAGTTCGTCCCTGGTCAATGCGTCCACTTGGGCCCTGATGCTGACCGGAAAGGTGCTGCAGGAGGGTCAGGGCATGGCGGCCGTCCTGAAGAGCGCGATCAAGCGCGTCGGCGAGCCGGTGATCCGCACCGCCGTCGGGCGGGCAATGAAGGAAATGGGACGGCAATTCGTGCTTGGCGAAACGATTGCCGAGGCGGTCAAGCGTGGCGCGAAGAAGGAAGAGGAGGGTTATACCTATTCCTACGACATGCTCGGCGAGGCGGCGCTGACCGCGCGCGACGCGGACGCATTCTATACCTCCTATTCCGACGCGATCGGGAACCTTGCCCCGCTCTGCCGGTCAGATGACATCCGCAACAATCCGGGGATCTCGATCAAACTGTCGGCGCTGCATCCGCGCTACGAAGTCGGTCAGCGTGACCGGGTGATGAGCGAACTGGTCGCGCGCACGCTGGAGCTTGCGAAAATGGCCCGTGATGCCGGCATGGGGCTCAACATCGATGCGGAAGAAGCAGACCGGCTGGACTTGTCGCTGGACGTGATCGAGGCCGTGCTACGCGACCCGTCGCTGGCGGGCTGGGATGGTTTCGGTGTCGTCGTCCAGGCCTATGGCAAGCGGGCAGGTCCCGTGATCGACTGGCTCTACGAACTGGCGAGCGCGCTCGACCGAAAGATCATGGTGCGCCTCGTCAAGGGAGCGTATTGGGACACGGAGATCAAGCGGTCGCAGGTCGAGGGACTGTCCGGATTTCCCGTGTTCACGCGCAAGGCAGCGACAGATGTTTCCTATATCTGCTGCGCGCAGAAGATGCTGGGCATGACCGACCGGATCTATCCGCAGTTTGCGACCCATAATGCGCACACGGTTGCGGCAATCCTGGAGATGGCGGCCGATCCGTCCGCCTATGAGTTCCAGCGCCTTCACGGCATGGGCGAAGCGCTGCACGACCATGTGATGGCCGCAGGCAACAGCCGTTGCCGGATCTACGCGCCGGTGGGTGCCCATCGCGACCTTCTGGCGTACCTTGTCCGCAGGCTTCTGGAGAACGGTGCGAACAGCTCGTTCGTCAACCAGATCGTCGATACGCAGGTGTCGCCGGAAACGGTGGCCGCGGATCCATTCGAAACGCTGAGAACGGCTGCCGGAAAAAGCCCGATCGCCGAACCGGCTGATCTTTATGGTTCCGAACGGCAGAACTCGAAGGGCTGGGATCTCCACGATACGGACGATCTGGCCGGGATCGAGGCCGCGCGCTCGCCCTTCAGGACACACAAGTGGCACGTGGAACCGCTGATCCTCGGCGAAGTCGACAGCGCCGAGGTGAAGCCGGTAATAAATCCGGCGAACCATGAGGATGAAGTCGGCAGCGTGGTGCTTGCCTCGGAAACGGACGTCGAGACAGCGCTTGCCGGTGCGAAGGCGTGGCCGGCGTCCGCGGGCATGCGCGCGGAAGTGCTGAGACGTGCGTCCTGTCTTTATGAAGCGAATTTCGGCGAACTCTTTGCCGTCCTGACCCGGGAGGCCGGCAAGACACCGCTCGACGCGATCGCCGAGTTGCGCGAGGCGGTGGACTTCCTGCGTTATTACTCCGCCCGGGCCGAGGAACTCCGGATGCCGGCACGCGGCCTGGTTTCGTGCATTTCGCCCTGGAACTTTCCACTTGCGATCTTCACCGGACAGATTGCAGCAGCGCTTGCCGCGGGAAACGGTGTGCTGGCAAAGCCTGCAGACCCGACATCCCTGACCGCCAGTGTCGCGGTTCGTCTGTTGCACAAGGCGGGAGTCCCGCAAGCCTGCCTTCAATTGCTGCCTGGAAGGGGGTCAGTGGTCGGCGCGAAACTCAGCGCGGACCAGCGCATCAAGGGACTGTGTTTTACAGGCTCGACGGCGACTGCGCAGACGATCAACCGGGCCATGGCCGGTGCCCTCGATCCTTCGGCGCCGCTGATCGCCGAGACCGGTGGCCTGAATGCTATGATCGTCGACAGTACCGCGCTGCCGGAGCAGGCGATCAAGGACATCATCGCGTCCGCCTTCCAGTCGGCGGGTCAGCGCTGCTCAGCGCTGCGCCTACTTTATCTTCAGGAAGATATTGCCGAGCCGTTTCTGGAGATGCTCTACGGTGCCATGGACGAACTCGTTGTGGGTGATCCCTGGTCCTATCGCACGGATCTCGGTCCGGTTATCAACGAAGGTGCGCGTTCGGAAATTGATGCGCATGTCGAAACCGCGCGCAAAGAAGGGCGCCTTCTCAAGCAACTGGGCACACCTTCCGAAGGAACATTCGTCGGACCTGCTGTCATCAAGGTCGGCGGCATCGCGGACCTGACCAGGGAGATTTTCGGACCGGTGATGCATGTCGCAACATTCCGGTCTGATGAACTGGATGCGGTTGTTGATGCCATCAACGCGACCGAATACGGCCTGACCTTCGGCATGCACTCGCGGATCGACGACCGGGTCGAACAGGTCACGTCGCGGCTGAATGTCGGCAACATGTACATCAACCGGAACCAGATCGGAGCGATTGTCGGATCCCAGCCGTTTGGCGGTGAGGGGCTGTCCGGCACCGGTCCGAAGGCAGGCGGCCCGAACTATGTGCCACGGTTTGCAAAACCGGGCATGGAGACCCTGAAACCTGTTTCGGGACCCGAAGCTGACCCGGCGGACGTGACTGCGCTGCTCGCAAAGGCGAGGCAGCAGCGGTATCCAAGACTGGAATCGATTTCCCTGCCGGGTCCGACCGGTGAATCCAACCGGCTTTCAACTTTTGGCCGGGGTACTGTTCTTTGCCTTGGTCCAACAGCGGCTGCCGCGGATCGTCAGGCAGATACGGCACGGGCAAATGGCTGCACTGCGGTCGTTGTTGTTCCTGGAGCCAGCGGTGTGAGCAGCGTGGACGGGTTCCTTTCCCGAAAGGCGCTGGAAGACATCGACGGCTTTGATGCCGTCGCGCTTTGGAGCGAAACGGACGATCTCGCAACCACCCGCAGGCATCTGGCCAATCGGTCAGGCCGCCTGATCCCGCTCCTTGCGGAAGACGATCTGGCGGCACGGTGCCGGATGGAGCGGCATGTGTGTATCGACACGACGGCCGCCGGTGGCAATGCAAGTCTGCTTGCAGAGGCGAGTTAAACGACGGTTCCAAAGAACCCGGTTCGCAGCGCTTGTGCCGGGCAGCAGTTCACAAATGAACGCGCTGCCCGTATCGGGAATTGGTCGCCAAAGCGGACGTCGTCAGATGTCGTTTCGGAACCGCAGATTGTCCCGGCTCAACTGGTCCAGACTGGTGATTCCCATCAGCTTCATGTCGCGTTCGATTTCCGTTCGCAGATTGCCCAGGGCGCGTTCGACGCCGGCCTGGCCTGCGGCGGCAAGCGCATAGAGGTAGAGACGGCCGCCGGAGCATGCCTTTGCACCGACCGACAGGGCCTTGAGAACATGCGTGCCGCGCTGAATACCGCCTTCGCAGATCACATCTATCTTGTCGCCGACCGCATCGACGATTTCGGCAAGCTGGTCAAACGGACTGCGCGAACCGTCCAGCTGCCTGCCGCCATGGTTCGACACCATGATCCCTGTGCAGCCGATATCAACCGCCCGCTTGGCATCTTCAACGCTCATGATGCCCTTAAGAGCAAACTGCCCGTTCCATTTGGCGCAGAGCTCTTCGGCGTCTTTCCAGTTCATGGACTGGTCGAGCATCGTGGAAAAATAGTTGCCGACGGAAACGGCGACATTGGTTCCCTCGCTGACGTAACCGGACAGATGCGGCATGTCGAACTTGGGCTTGGTGTAAAAGTTCCACGCCCACATGGGATGCGCGGCAAAACTCAACAGGGATTCCAGAGTGAGTTTCGGCGGCGAGGTAAAGCCGGTCCTCAGGTCACGCTCCCTGTTGCCGCCGGTGATGGTGTCAACGGTAAGCGCCAGGACCTCGAAATTTGCCTCCCTTGCACGTTCCAGCAAGGCATCGTTCAAGCCACGGTCCTTGTGGAAGTAGAACTGGAACATCTTCGGCGTGTTGGCAATCGTTGAAATCTCTTCGACCGTAACGGTGGCAAGCGAAGACACACCGAACATCGTCCCGTATTTCGTTGCCGCACGCGCGACCGCGCGTTCACCGTCATGGTGAAACAGCCTTTGCAGGGCGGTCGGTGCGCAATAGACGGGCATGTCGAGTTTCTGACCCATGACCTCGACACTCATGTCGACGTTTTCGACGCCGGCAAGAACATTGGGAACCAGGTCGCAGGATGCATAGGCTTCGGTGTTGCGGCGGTAGGTCACTTCGTCGTCGGCTGCGCCGTCGATGTAGTGGAAGATCGGACCTGGAAGACGCTTTTTCGCGAGTTTCCTGAAATCCTGGAAATTGTTGCAGTCACTCAGTTTCACACCAGCACTCCCAATGGCCAGACAGTCGCGAAAATCGCGATTGGTATATTTTTCTTACCAATTTAACACAAGGAGCACAAGGCGGCATTCTGGCTGCCTTCCGGAAACGGACGATACGTCGAAATGGATGCTATTGGGAGGGACGTATGTTTTTGTGTTTTTTCAATGACTTATGATGAAATCGGTGGAGTCGGCGCGCCGAAAATCCGGCGAAAACGCAAAGGTTCTTTTCTCAGACGGCAAAAAACCCGGGGGCGATGAACCACCTCCGGGTGCCTTGTCCGATGTAATGTATCGATCCCAGATGCGCGCCTCGCTTTCCGATGTAACGAAAGTCGATGCGACCTGAGCTGCCTGTTCCAGTCAGTCTTCGTAGCGACCGAACAGTCCGTATGTATCGCATTCGCGCTGCAAAACATTGGCGGCGAGCGTCAGGGCTTTGCCATGGCGCGCGATCAGTTCCGTTCGGCGGACGGGATCATGCGTGGCTTCAATTGCGCCCCAGATTGCCGACAGCGTTTCTGATGTCTCGCGCAGTTTTGAAAGCGCTTCGGTGTCTTCCGCAGCCCTGGCAATGTTTCCTGCGGACACTGCACCAACACCCGGAACCGTCTGTACCCCGGAACCGACGTATCCGTCCGGGACCTCGCCCTTGACGTTGATCACCTTGCGATAGCGGATTGCACTCAGGATCTGGTCGACAGCCTGCCTGGCACCTTCGACCCGGGATGTATGTTCGGTATCGGCTGCAGCGTGGGGCAGCAGTTCCAACCGGTCAGGATAGGACTCAATCAGTGGCCGGTACGGCACCATCGGACCAAACAGGCTGCCGTCGTCGGCCACGAAAAGGTCGGCGTCGATGGCGGCATGGCGGACCTTGCCGCTTGCCAGGGCCACTGCGAGCGCATCGGTATCGACCACTTCGCCGCGATCGTAGTTGACGAGAACCGCTCCGTCGTTCAAGCGGCTCAGAACAGAAGTGCCGACAAGACCGGCATTGGCAAAGGTTCCGTCTGCTCCCTTGGCGCCAAGACCGGTGTGCGGCGACAGCACGTCCGCTCCTGCCGCAGCCTCTTCGGCAGTTGCGGCATAAACAAATCCTTCCGATTCGATCCAGTCCCGGTGATGCGCGCGCGCATGGATGGTGACCGTCATACCGAAGGCCTGGGCCAGCTTTGCAACTTCGCGGCCGATATTGCCATAGCCGATCACACCCATCCGTTTGCCTTCCAGCTTTTCGGTGGGATAGTCGCGCAGGTGCTTGCCGGTGTCGAAGTCACCCTTGACAACGCGGTCATGCATTTCGGCGACGTCGAGGTCCGGCATCACCTTGAGCAGGGATTTCATCACCATCTGCGCGGTCGCCCGGCTGTTGAAACTCGGTGTATTCATCAGCGGAGCCGATCCGCCGGTGCCGTTGCCGCCGCCCCAGCAGGCGCAGGTCATGTTGCCGGTGCCGGCACCGATGCGTACGCCGCCTTCCGGGAACGTTGCATTTTCAGGGAAGAATGTCGCCGCTGCGATCACCGCATCATACTGATTGCCGCAGCATGCTGCGGTCAGTTCCTCGTGCGTGCTGAGGTCCGGCAAATAGAAAAAATGCTGACCAGCCGGAAGGTTCGACCCGTCCCAACCTCCCGGAGTGAACGTGGCACCGCGGGCTTCAATGTGGGCACTGACCTCGGACGGGTCGGGTTGTCCGTCGGCACCGGGCTTCAAGCCGACCAGGTCCGCGATCAGAATGCGATAGGCGCGGTTCGGATCGTCCTTGCGTGTGGTGGTTTCTCCTGTCGCCTCGACTTCGAATGTCGTGCCGGTCTCGGCCAGGACTTCTTCCAGAACAACGACCTTGGCGCGGTAATAGGCATAGGTGATGTTTTCGAGCAGGGCGACGATGTCATCTGTATCGCGAATACCTCCGATCCAGGCCCGGTAATCGCCAGGGGTTCCGGGAAAGGCATTCACGTAACGCGCGGCGTCCAGCCCGGGCTCGTGCCAGCCGTTTGGATGTGTCAGGCCTTCGTATCCGAGTAGCTGCTTGGACCGCAAAATGATGCGGTTGTGAATGTCGGGATCGGTGATACCAGGGTCATTGATCCTGAGCAACGTGACTGCGGCGCCGCGCTTTTCAGCATTGTCGACACCTGGCTCCAGCAGGCTCTGACCGGCGAGCCAGTCATTGATGCACTGGCGGTTTGCAGCCGAGCGCCGGTTCATGACGGAAACCGGTCCAAACATGTTTTCAACGCGCAGCAAACCGTATGTGGTCTCGGCGAATGCAAGGGAGGAAAACGTGTTGATCACACCACCGGTCATCTTGTTGGCGTCCGGATCGTAGAAAGGACCTAGTCCGACGGTCTTGTCACCGGTCAGAGGCTTTTTCGCGTCTTTCGGCACGACTAGTTTCAACTGGCGTGCAATGGCCCAGGCCGGATTTTTCTGGTTGTCCTCGATTAGCTGCATGGCAGTGGGAGTGAAAGAGGCCAGGAAATAACCCGAAATCCCGCCGATCGCCTTCTGGAACGGCGTGAAAAGGCAGCACTTCGACATGAAGGCATCCACAACCTCCTGCGACCAGGGCATGGCACCCAGCATCGATGTTGCATCAATCATTGCGTGGCGGTTGTCCGGGTCGCGGTCCAACCAGGCGAGCAGCGAAACAACTTCTTCCTCCGTGTAGGTGGTTGCACCGGTGGTCTCGTGACCAACACCAACGAAGAGAGAAATGTTCAGGGCTTCCAGTTGATCAGCGCTTGGGATCGTTCCTTCACGACCGGCGAAGACAACGTTGTCCATGTGGCCGTTATTTGCAAACTGCTGCAGCTCCAGGATCTGCGTGCCCCAGCTCTGGCGGAAAAAACCGCCGGCCCTGGCGTCGTCCGATTCAGGCTTCGGGGTATCGACAAAGAGCTTCTGCCCCTCAAGATTCGGGTTCATCATGTGCATGATGGCGACCGTGAAGCCGCTGTGCCCACCACCCAGACCGACAGCAACCTGATTGGACTTCGGGAAACCGAAATAGCGGTGGATGTGGTGCATCATATCGAGAAGGATGGCATCCGCCGGATAGCCACGGTGCATGGATCTGCCGATTTCGGAGGTAGTGAACGGTCCGATGTCGTTGCCCTTGTCATCCAGTTTCCGATACGTGCTTTCAAGCCAACGATTGAACGCGAGGGTATTTTTGCGACCTTCCGCGTCGTCCAGCACCATGTCGGTGATCGGGCCGACGCCGAAAAAGGGGTTCTTGGTGCGTGCAGGTTGCCCTTTGCGGGTCATTTCAATGCAGTGTTCGCGTTGCGCAGCTAAATCGGACACGTTGACTCCCAGCTTGCTAGAGGAAATGGGTTCGCGAACCGGTGGAAGAAGACGTATTGGCGTCCTTCTTCTCAGGTTCGAAACCTAGAAACCGGGTTGCAAAGTAATCGGTTCGCAAGAAAGCAAATGTCGAAATTGCGATACAATTCCAGCAAAAAGCGTCTTCTCACGGATCGGCCAGCAAAGATTTCTAGTATCAATTTGACTGCATTGAGATCGTTAGCATCCCAAAAACGCGGTGATCAGATTTCCGACAAAGGTATCTTTGGTGTACGCGTCCGGAAGGCTTGTGTGAGCAGCTATGTCTATCTGGCGCGGCTCACTCAAGGCATTCAGGAACATGTTGATGGCGTCGATCGCTTCAACCGAGACCGGGTCGACGAGCATGATCGCATGTGCAAGAATGGCGTTTCGGCTTCTGTCGGCCTTGCTTCGGCGGATCCGCATGGCGGTTCCGGCAAATTTCAGGCCGTTGAGCTGTACATTGTACTCACCGTCACAAAAGGCGCCCGGCTTCCACCCCCGGCTGGCACCGGTTCCAAGAGCTTCTTCGATTGGTGTGCAGAGACGATCGTATTCCTGTTTCAGATCGACCGGTGTGCCGGACCGGGTGGCGTAGACGTGGGACACATTCAGTATGCCTGCGCCCTGCGGGGTCACGTCGCCTCCTGTACTGCGCACATTCACCGGCCAGCCTTCCGTTTCAAGCTTGTGTGATGCCTGTTCAAAGAGTGGATTGGTGGTCAGGTTCTTCGGCGCGACCAGGCATCTGGGGCATTCCCAGAACCACAGGTGCCGATGTTCGGGGTTGAGGCTGACGTCCTCCAGGAGCTCCAGTTCTCGCGCCAAAGCGTCTGCGGCATCCAGGAAGTCTACCAAGCGTCACCCTCATTCTGGTCGGACACATCGATCAGCAAAACGCTCTACTGTAACCTTGCCTAAAAGACAATCGGGTCCGGTACGGCTTCTCAAAGTCCGACACTGGCAATGAGCAGGAGGATTTCGGTTTTCGACTTTGGACACCAGGGGATTGGGGGAGGGAGGCTGCCGGCTTGCCTGCCGGGTCGTTTGCGGAACAGGCTGTTGCGTTTTTCGATCCAAAACCCGAAGTCTGGCGGAAAAATCACAGGAATTGGTCGACCTGACCCTTCACTTGGCTGCGGAATCCGATAGATCGGACGGATCACGATGTCCTTAGAGCCGGACAGCGGGATTTCGGTCTGTCTCCTTGTCCGTTCGCGTACAGTTTGGTGTCACGTGTCAGGGTGCTGAAAATCAGGGAAAGAACAAGACGTGGGTCAATTTGCAGACGATACGAACCGGATACACAAACTGCTGTCTGACGTTTTGAAACCAACTCCGTTTCAGCGAAGCCAGTACCTTTCCGATCTTCATCAGGCAGACATCTGGCTCAAGCGGGAAGACCTGACTCCCGTGCGCAGCTACAAGGTTCGCGGCGCCTATGCCTTCATCCGCGAAGCCCTGGAGAGCGAACCGGACCGGTCCCTGTTTGTATGCTCGTCTGCTGGCAATCACGCGCAGGGGTTTGCTTTTGCATGTCGTCACTTCGGCAAACGGGGGGTGGTCTTCATGCCCTTGACGACACCGCAGCAGAAAATTCTGAAGACAAGATCCTTCGGTGCTCCGCTGGTCGAGATCCAGCTGCTCGGAGACGGCTTCGACGCTGCGAACAATGCAGCCATCGACTATTGCGCGTCTCACAACGGGTTGATGGTGCCGCCGTTTGATCATCCGACAATCATTCGCGGTCAGGCGACCGTGGCAAAGGAAATTCTTGAACAAAGCCCGGACGGATACACCTGGGACCGCCTGATAATGCCGGTGGGCGGCGGTGGACTCGCGGCTGGTGTTACGAAATACTTTGAAGAGACCGGTATGAATGCCGAATTCACTCTCGTCGAACCTGACATGGCGCCCAGCCTTCACGAAAGTCTGCTGGCCGGTGAACGTGTCCGTCTGGAAAGGGTTGATAACTTCGTCGACGGGGCGGCCGTCGCCCAGATCGGCCGGGAGAATTTCAAACAGCTGTCCCGGCTCTCCCCGGAACAGGTGGTGCTGGCGCCGACGGACGGCGTCTGCGCGACCATGATCGACATGCTCAATATCGAAGGGGTCGTTCTGGAACCGGCCGGAGCGCTGGCCGTCGATGCCTTGAACAGGCTGCCGGAGGACCGGGTCAGGGGCAAGAAAATCGTCTGTGTCATTTCGGGTGGCAATTTCGACTTTGAGCGGCTTCCGGAAGTGAAGGAACGGGCGCTGAAATTTACCGGCCTGAAGAAATATTATGTGATTCAGCTGCCTCAGCGGCCGGGTGCCCTGAAGGACTTCCTGTCTTTGCTTGGTCCGGAAGACGATATCGCGCGTTTTGAATATCTGAAAAAGTCAGCCCGCAATTTCGGATCCGTGCTTTTGGGCATCGAAACGAAACGGCCGGAGAACTTTCAGGCATTGCACGAGAGTTTCGACCGTTCCGACGTTCGCTGGGAGGACATAACCTTCAACGAGGCGATCGCGAACTTCGTGATCTGATTGTCCAGTACCACGTTGATCAATCGTCAGGTTTTCAGGCTTCGGGGGGTGACAAGGTTCACCATAAGCCGGAAAGCGCCGGGCACAAGTTTCTCCATCTGGTGATGGAGGATGAGCGAACAGTGAACATGCCGGCCTTTGCCGATTTCTGCCGCCAGAAGCGAGCCCCTGTGAGGCGCTTCTCCTGGATCGGCCATTTCCAGCAAGGGGACGTAGGCGGCATCCCAGCTTTTCGCAAAATAGAGCCCTCGTTCCTTGTGCCAGCCAGCCCAGTCATCCTTTTCAATGACATTGGGTGTATTCAAAAGAGGGTGGTCGGGCTCCAGGACTTTCACTTCGGCGTTCTGGTCGGTCACCCGCCAGCGCAGCGAAGGCTGACCGATTTCCAGACGGGCCGGCGGTGTCGTATCTGGAAGCCAGTTGTCCCAGGGCCGATGGTAGAGGGTCACCAGCGTGCCGCCGCCCAATATCCAGCGATGCAGCAGAGGCAAAGCCGCGAACAGGTCCCTTCGTGTCTTCATCGCAAAGATTCCGATGACGATCGTATCGAAACGTGCGAGCGCGGTTTCGCTTTCAAGGTCACTGGCGGTAATCCCGGCGACATTCAGGCCCAAGCGCCTCAGCCAGTCATCCACCCTGTCGTTGCCGCCGCCTATATAGCCGATACGGGCTGCCGTCGTACCTGCGTTGACAACCCTGACGGAGACTTCCGACGGCAGGCAAAGGGCGCGGGACGGAAGATCGTCACGTGTGACGGGCTGAACGCTTTGGCCCGGTCTCGCGTCCAGAAACAATTTGGCCTTGAAGAGTCCCGCCTCGACGAATTCCGGAGCGGCAATCTCGAAACCCTGATCCGTCCTGACAACCGACCACCGGTCCGGAACATCAAGAGAGACATTCGTGCCGACCGGTCTCAAGTCACTCAACCCGATTTGAAGTTCATTCCGCTGCGCAGCCACGTTCACCACAGTCGAGGCAGGGGACAGGGTCGCGCTTTTTTCCGGCAAGATAGAAGGCGCAATGTCAAATGGAACCAGGGTTTCACTGGAGACCCCGTGCGTCACAATTCCGACTTTCAGGCATGGTGCTACAGGTTCGTCCGGGAGATGTTGCGCCGGATACGGATCGCTCACGGGAGCTCCCAGGGTTCGGATCGATGCCAGATCGCCTTCCCAATGTTCGGGAAGGTTTATCGACACATCAAGTTTCTCCGCATTTCCCCGATCGATTTGTGTATGCACCGTTGCCTGATCGTTTGGACCGAGAACGTCCTTGCCGAGCCACGCATGGCACTCGACCTGGGCAGCAATTCGGATCAGTTTTGCGAGCTGGCCTTGCTTGCGCGCGACCTTGTGCCTTTGTCCGGGAGCAAGTGTTGCTGCGCCGAGGCGCAGTTCTGCAAGAGCGGTACTCGCGTGCTTGAGGATTGCAGTTGCATCCGGAAAGGCCGCAAGAGCCGCATCCATTTCGGATTGCGCGTTGGCAAGCGCCGGGCCGCCGTCCAAATCCGAAAGGGTGGATGCAAGGCCTGCCTCCAAAGAAACTGCACCGTCCGGGACATTGCAGATCTTCAGATGTAGCGGCCAATCATGCTCGCTGCCATGCGGGACCCACCGTCCCATGCCCTGGCTTTTGTGGAACGCACGGCTCTGTTCGCCCAACTGAAAGAACGATGCGCCCGTGGCAGGGTCGCGTCCCCGGCCGGACAGTTCGATGGTCGCCGGTGGCGGCGGCAGGTCGTCGTCATAGGACTGGCCTGCGCCTGACCAGGCGGGAAGATACATCTTGGCGACTTGCCATGGCGGCAGATCGCTGTGTTTGTAGCCAACGTCCGCTGCCAGCGCCATGGCCTCTTCGGCAGCCTGCGTCATGGCGCGATGGTGCCCGTGTTGTCCGGGCACGTCGAGAAACGTCGGGCAGATGATGTCAGGTCTCTCGGCGCGCAGGATGTCGACGAACCGTTTCAAGGTTCGTTCGTGCCCCCAGTTCCGCAACGTCTCGACGCCAGACTTGGAAAAACCGAAGTCGAAAATCGGATCGTCAGGGGTTTCCGACAACCAATAGAGACGGAGCCCGAGGGCTTCCGCGCCCTGTTCCATCTCCGCGGTGCGCAGAATTCCAAGCAGGGCTCCCGCCTCGCGGCCCATGACGTTCTGGCCGCCTTCCCCGCGCGTCGAACAGGCATAGGAGAGATCGAGTCCGCGGTCGAGACCGAGAGACGCCAGCATTTCCGAAGTTTCGTCATCCGGATGCGCACCCGTGTTCATGAATGAAACCACGGACTTCAACGGGACCAGCGCGCGCCAGAGCCGGGTGAGGAATGGAGTGTCCTTTTGCCGGGCAATCCGCTGCAGATCGGTCAATGGCATGGATTGGTCCTGAGGTTCATGAAACGGTTATCGGAGTGAAGGCGCTGTGAAGCACCAACGAAGCTGCTCCGAGTGTCGCGGTGAGCCGGCCGCAAGCGCCGCGTTGAAGCCGAGGCAACAAATTGTCATTGCGATTGGCAACAGAACCCGCCGGAAGCGGGCATTTCGAAATCAGATGATCGATAAGCTCGGGAGGCATCGCGCCACCCAGGATAATGGTTTGCGGGTCGAGGAGATTTTCCAGGGTCAGAACCGCATGTCCCAGGGCCTTGGCTGCCCGGTCCAACCAGTCGATCAGGCGCGGATCCCTTGCGCTGAAAAGCTCGGAAAGCTGATCAAGGTCCAGAGGTTCATCGCAACCGATGAAGGCCTGAATGGAATCGCGGCTCAAAAGGCTTTCCAGCGGGACGGGCCCGCCAGGTCCGTGAACGGGAATATGGCCGACTTCGCCCGCATTGCCGAAAGCTCCTGAAACGAGCCGTCCATCCTGAACAATTCCAAGACCGAGTCCACGACCGAAATAGATATAGGCATAACAACTTATGCCCTGTGCGAGGCCCGTCAGATTTTCCGAGAGTGCTGCGGCATTTGCGTCGTTGGACAGCTCGACCACACCGCCCAGGGTTTCCTTGAACAAGGGCAACGCATCGACATTCTCCCAACCCTGCAGGTCGGAGCTGCGTCCACTCAAACCGGTATCGCCGAACGGTCCCGGCATGACAATGCCCGTTCCCAGAATCGCGTTCATCGAAACGGATGAAGAAGCAAGCATGGCATCACGCAGCCGAAGCACGTGGGTGGAGACCGCTTCCGGAGTATTGTCCCTCAGGTTGGTACGTTCCGTTGCGATTCGGGTGCCGGAAAGATCAAGCAGCGCCGTGAATATCGCATCTGGCCGAATTTCAACGCCAAATGCGTAAGCCCCTTTTGGATTCAACCCGTATTGCACTGCAGGAAGTCCGCGTCCAGAGACACGGGCGCCCTTTTCTTCAATCAGACCGTCAGCAAGCAACTCCGCGATGATATTGGATGCCGCCTGGGTGGTCAGTCCCAACGAACGTCCGATTTCCGCCCGGCCCATCGTGCCTGCGGCCTGTAGGCTCCCCAGCACCGCCTGCCGATTGCGGTTCCGGCTGCGCAGTGGATTTGAACCTCGAATCTGAGTGTCGATCTTCATAATTGTTCTATTAACTCAAGATAATTGACAATTCAATTTATTTGACTTAATCAATTTTGAAACAGGCGGCAAAGACCGTTCTTCCAGAAACAAATGTGCACGATACCAGACGGGAGCATCAGCAATGTCCAGATACATGAAGCGTATGGCGTTGAGTGGGTTAACCGCTCTGGCGACCCTCTTCGGCAGTTCCGCAATGGCTGTCGAGATCGAATACTGGCAGTATTTCTTCGACGCTCGGGTCGACGCCATGGAGCAGCTGATCGAAAAATTCGAGGAAGCCAATCCCGACATTACCGTGAAGATGACGCATTTCCCCTATGCGGATTATCGCACGAAGGTTGCAGCCGCGATCCCTGCGGGAGAAGGTCCGGATGTGGTCCAGCTTTTCTACGGCTGGCTGAATGACTACATCGAGGCCGGCCTGATTCAGCCGTTGCCGAAAGACGCTTTCGACCCGGCGGTGATTGACGCGGAATTCTTCCCGATGGTCCAGGCGATGAAGCGCGATGGATCTTACTACGCGCTGCCCACCGCGGTTCGCTCGCTTGCCCTGTTCTATAACACGCGTCTGTTCGAAGAAGCCGGCATTGAAAACCCGCCCGCCACCCTCGACGAACTAGTGGAAACGGCGAAGAAGCTTGCCAAGGTCGACGGCGCAGGGAACCTCACCCAGGTCGGTATCACCACCGGCATGACCGCCCAGGACCATCACTGGTGGCGTGAAGTTCTGGTGCGCCAGTTCGGAGGCGACCCTTATTCGGACGACTACAAGACCGTGAACTACACCGGAGACGCAGGTCTTGATGCCTTGAATTTTTATGTGGGCCTGGAAAAGGACCACAAGGTCACACAGTCTGGCTTCATGGACGAGCCGCAAGCCGCATTCAAGGGCGGGCGCGCCGGAATGCATATCGACGGCTCATTCCGGATCGGATCGCTCAACAAGGTGCGTGGTCTGAAATGGGGCGTTGCTGAACTGCCCGCGGGACCAGACGGCACCAAGTCCAATTACTCTTCCTACTGGGTCAACGGTATCACGACCAAGGCGGAGGGCGAAAAATATGACGCAGCCGTCAAGTTCCTGCAGTACCTGACGTCCGATGAAGCAATGCAGCTGTGGCTGGACGTGGTCGGAGAACTGCCTGCCAAACCGTCTGTCGGCCTGATTGAAGAGAATGCGAATGATCCGACATTCGGTCCCTTCATCAAGGGGCTTGAATACGCCAACACGACCAAGTTTGCCAACGAGTCGGCTCAGCGTCAGGCCATGGTGGACATGGTTGCCCGTATCGATATCGAAGGACAGGATCCTGCGGAGAGCCTGGCTGCGGCCGCCGCCGAGGAGCAGAAGGTCCTCGACGAATACTACAAGAAGTGACGGCTTAAGCGAGGGAGCTGCCGCCATGCGGCAACTCCTCCGGCGGGAATGGCGCGGTACAAATGTCTGCCTATAAAAGACTCTCTATCAGGCAAAAGCAGATTGTCTGGGCGTGGCTGTTCCTGGCCATTCCGACCTTGTTTTACGGCCTGATCCGGTTCTATCCGACCGGAACCGCGTTTGTGATTTCGTTCCAGGACTGGAATCTCCTCGGCGAGCGTACTTGGACGGGGCTTTCAAATTATCAGAAGCTCTGGAACGATCCCGTGTTCTGGAAGGTGTTCAGAAATACCTTCGCCTACCTGATCCTTGGAACACCTGTCTCGCTCGTCATCAGTTTCGTCATTGCATATCACCTGGACAAAACCAGGTTCATGCACGGTTTTCTCCGGATGCTCTATTTTCTGCCGTTCATGACCTCGGCTGTCGCCATGGCCTGGGTCTGGCGGTGGTTCTACCAACCCGTTCCAATCGGCCTCTTCAACAATTTCCTGGCTTCAGCGGGAATACCCCAGATCGCATTCCTGAACTCGACAACAAATGCATTGCCTGCGGTTCTTGCGCCCGCAGTCTGGGCGGGGCTTGGTTTTCAGGTGATTATTTTCATGGCCGGACTGCGCGCCATTCCGGGGAGCTACTATGAAGCTGCAAAGATTGACGGCGTCGGCTGGTGGACAGTTCTGACACGGATCACATTGCCGTTGCTCAAGCCGACCATCGTCTTCATCGTGGTTTTTTCTTCGATCGGTTTTCTGCGCATCTTCGATCATGTTTTCAACATGACGACCAACAATCCGGGAGGGCCGCTGAATGCGACCAAGCCGCTGGTGCTGATGATTTATGAAACGGCGTTCAGCAGCTTCGATATGGGTTACGCGGCCGCGCAGACCGTTGTCCTGTTTCTGATCCTGCTGCTGGTCAGCCTGTTGCAGCTTTGGATCCTGAAGGGGGACAATTCTTGACCGCTGTCTCCGACACAAGCGAGCTGCCGTCGGTGAAGGCCGAAACCGTGTTGTCGGCCCGCTCGCGCAAGCCGGCAAATCTGGGCCAGATCCTGCGCTGGCTGCTGCTGTTCCTGGGCGGCCTGCTCATGATCGCTCCGATCACCTACATGATTTCCACGTCGCTGAAATGGCCTCACGAAATCTACAACGTCAATCTCATTCCCGAAGAGCCGACAATCGAGAACTACACCTATGTGCTCGAGGACGGCCGGTTTTATCTCTGGTTTATCAATTCGATCATCATCGCGGTGATCACGACGGTGTCGAACCTGTTTTTCGACAGTCTCGTAGGCTACACGCTTTGCAAGTTCCGCTTTCCGGGCCGGTACATCGTGTTCATCGCCATTCTGTCGACATTGATGATCCCGACGGAAATGCTTGTGATCCCGTGGTACATGATGAGCCAGTCGTTCGGCTGGCTCGACAGTTACTGGGGAATCATGTTCCCGGGTTTGATGACCGCATTCGGTACGTTTCTCATGAAGCAGTTTTTTGAAAGCGTCCCGGATGATTTCCTGGAAGCTGCAAGGATCGATGGTCTGAACGAGTTTCAGATATGGTGGAAAATCGCCATGCCGCTGGTGAAGCCTGCCCTGGCAGCGCTTGCGATCTTCGTTTTCCTTGGAAACTGGACTGCCTTCCTCTGGCCGCTGATCGTGACCAATTCGGTTGAAATGTACACCGTGCCGGTCGGGCTGTCCGGATTTGGCGATGAAGTGGACGTCGCCTGGGAGCTGATCATGACAGGTGCTGCGATTTCCACGCTGCCTACGCTCGTGGTCTTTCTGATCTTTCAAAGGTTCATTATTCGCGGAGTTGTCATGGCGGGGCTCAAGGGATGACCGGACCCATCAAGGACGCCACCGAGTTTCCCGACCCGGTTTATCGGCAGACCGTCCTGTCGGAGTTGTTCGAAGGCGTAAAAGAGCACTATGCCGGCCACATGAAGGCGATCAATCAGGCCCATCTGATCATGCTGACGGAAACGGGCATATTGAGTGCGGTCCAGGGGCCGCAGATCGCGCAGGCCCTCGATGAAATCGACAGGGAGACCGACGTAAAAGCCCTGTCCTATACCGGTGAGCACGAAGACTATTTCTTTTTCGTCGAAGCCCAGTTGCGCGGTAAGCTCGGCGATCTTGGCGGCATGTTGCACACCGCGCGTTCGCGCAACGACATGGATCACACGCTGTTCAAGCTCGCGCTCAGATCCCGTCTGGCATCGCTCTGGCAAGATGTGTCCGGCCTGGCAAATGCGCTGATCGGGAAGGCACGCCAGGAACGGGACACCGTCATTGTCGCCTATACGCACGGCCAGCCCGCCCAGCCAACCACGTTCGGGCACTATCTGTGCGCGGCCCTTGAAGTGCTGCTGAGAGACCTTGAGCGTCTGAACCTGGCAGCGGAACAACTCGATCATTGCCCCATGGGCGCCGCCGCGATTACCACAACAGGATTTCCGATCGACCGGGAGCGTGTTTCGTCGCTACTCGGGTTTTCCGAACCGCTCCTGAATTCCTATGGCTGCATTGCCTCGGTAGACTATGTCACCGGTCTCTATTCGGCACTGAAACTGATCTTCATCCATCTCGGTCGTCTGATCCAGGATCTTGCCTTCTGGTCATCGTTCGAGGTTGGCCAGCTTTACGTGCCGAACAAGTTTGTGCAGATCAGTTCGATCATGCCGCAAAAACGCAATCCGGTCCCGATTGAACACATGCGGTTGCTGGCGTCCCTGAGCGCAGGGCGCTGCGACACAATCGTCAACACAATGCACAACACGCCATTCACCGACATGAATGACAGCGAAGGCGAGGTGCAACGGTCGGGCTATGAAGCCTTTGCGTCGGGAGAACGGATGCTGCGATTGCTGGCGGAGTTTGTCTCTTCATGCCAGATCGACCCGCAACGGGTTCGAGCCAATGCGGATGCCGCCTGCGTCACCGTCACTGAATTGGCCGACACGCTTGTCAGGGATGAAGACTTGAGTTTCAGGCAGGCACACGAGATTGCCGCCGCGACCTCAAGGTCCGTTCTGTCTGACGGCCAGGCGTTGTCGGAGGGATATCAGGCGTTTCAGGGCGCGTTCCGGAATGAGACCGGACGCATGCCTGCCATTACCGGGGAAGCGTTCCAGAAAGCTGTCACGCTCGAAGGCTTTATCTCGTGTCGCAGCAGACCGGGAGGGCCGGCACCGGAGGCACTTGACCGCGCGCTGCAGATCTATCGCGAACAACTGACCGACCTGGAACAACAACAATCGACGCGGCAGAAACGCCATGAGGAGGCCGGGCGGACTCTTCACCAGGCGTTTGGTGACCTGCTGGGGATTTGAGGCAATGGCGAAACTGTCTTTGAAAAAGCTGACCAAATCCTATGGCAAGGTCGAGGTTCTGCACGGGATCGATCTCGATGTCGACGACGGCGAATTCGTCGTTTTCGTGGGTCCCTCGGGATGCGGGAAATCCACCAGTCTCCGGATGATCGCCGGACTGGAAGAAATCACGTCCGGCGAAATCTGGATCGGAGACCGCAAGGTCAACGACCTTGAGCCCAAGGACCGCGACATTGCCATGGTGTTCCAGAACTACGCCATTTATCCGCACATGTCCGTTCGCAAGAACATTGCCTTCGGCTTGTGGAACGCGCCATTGAGCAAGGCGGAAAAGGCAGCCAGGATCGAAGAAGTTGCCCGTATCCTCGATATGTCCGAGCTCCTGGAACGCAAGCCGTCACAACTTTCCGGAGGGCAGCGTCAAAGGGTTGCGATCGGCCGGGCCATGGTCCGCAATCCCGCGGTGTTCTTGTTTGATGAACCCCTGTCCAATCTCGATGCACAGTTGCGCACCCAGATGCGTCTTGAAATCAAGAAACTTCACCAGCAGGTCGGGAATACGATCATCTTCGTAACCCACGATCAGGTCGAGGCAATGACCCTTGCCGACCGGATCGTGATCATGAAGGACGGCCATATTCAGCAGGTCGGGACGCCGGAAGACGTGTTTCACGCGCCAGCCAATACCTTTGTCGCGCAGTTCATCGGCGCACCGTCCATGAACATGCTGAAGGTCACCGGAGCCGGCGATGAAATCTCGCTCTCAAGTGGCGTCAAAATGCAGCCGGGACGGCAGACACAAACCGGCCGGCCTCTGCTGTTGGGTGTGCGTCCGGACGATCTGTCGGTTGACGATCAAAACCCGATTGTGACCGGAAAGGTTGTGGTGCGGGAGCCGCTCGGATCGGAAACTCTTATCTACGTCAGTGGCCCGCAAGGCGAGATTGTCGCCAAGGTTCCCGGCAAGAGCGGGGTTAAGGTTGGCGATGAAGTCAAGCTTGGGGCAACCCCGGAAGCGCTTCATTTCTTCGACACTGAAACCGGGGACGCGCTGGTCTGATGCCGAACACGGACACCTCGCCTCAAATTCTGTGCGTCGGACGGATCTACTGTGATCTGGTGTTTTCCGGCGTTTCCAGGATGCCCAGTCTCGGATCGGAGGTGTTTGCCGAAAACGTGACGTTGCATGCCGGTGGCGGTGCTTTCAACACGGCGTCGGCTTTTTCGGCGCTGGGCCGAAGGACTGCTTTATGCGGTGTTTTGCCTGCTGCTCCCTTCCAGGATCAGATCTTGCAGGAAGGCAGGTCGATGGATCTGGACCTGTCGTTGTGTGTGCCGGCCGGCGTTGATGCCTCACCACAGATCACGGTTGCCATCGCGTTGCAGGGCGACCGGTCGTTCCTGAGCCAGAAATCGGGCGACGCATTCCCTTGTCCGGATTTGTCCGCACCGGTCTGCCGGTCTGTAAAGCACCTTCATATCGGGGAGTTGAACAGCCTTTGCGAAACACCAGAGATACTCGATCTTGCACGTCAGGCAGGATGGACGGTTTCGCTTGATTGCAGCTGGGACGACGCCTTGCTGCGTCAGGGCCGGAAAATTTCCGAGCTGATCCGAACCGTTGATGTGTTCCTGCCCAACCAGCAGGAATTCGAGGCGCTGGAGGCGTCTGGCCTGACGCCGGAAAGTGGTCCGCTCATTGTTGTAAAGCAGGGTGCTGCGGGTGCCGCTGCCTACCAGGGGCAAAGGCGAGTTCATGTGGCAGCCCAAGAGGTCGAAGTGGTTGACGCAACCGGGGCGGGGGACGCGTTCAATGGCGGTTTCCTGTCAGCCTGGCTGGCAAATGAAAAGCTTGCTTCCTGTCTTGAAAACGGAAACCGGTATGGGGCCCTGGCGGTTCAATCGTCTGGTGGTGCCGGCTGGACAAGAGAAAACGGGTTTGTGCCATAGACCCTGCAAGTCATGCCGGATGCTTTTCCGTCGGGAACAGTAGCCTGGCACATCATGTTTGCGAGGCGTTACCCTGGATTGGATTGGGTTCTTTTCCGGTGTGCCGGGTGGAGTGTTCAGCGCGGGCCGCGCGTGTTGACCCCGATTGGAACCTGCACGGTATGGCGACACCAAAAAAATATTGCATACCATTGTATACTGAAATATGAGTGCCCCAAGCAAGCTTGTTCCGGCGCGCCAGAAAATTCAGCGAACCGGTGTTCAAGCTCCCACTACCATCAACGCGCCGGGATAATCATGAGTTTGTATGCCGACTATCTGAATGAGATCGATACCCGAAAGACCGAGGGTTTGAATCCCAAGCCTATTGAAGACGGCGCGCTGGTAAAAGAGATCGTATCGCAAATCAAGGATCTCGGTAACGAACACAGGGAAGACTCCCTTAAGTTCTTTATTTACAATACATTACCTGGAACAACGAGTGCCGCGGGCGAGAAGGCCAAGTTCTTGAAAGAGATCGTTCTCGGCAGTTCGGTCGTGGAAGAAATTCCGCCACGCTTTGCCTTTGAACTGCTGTCTCACATGAAAGGCGGTCCCTCGGTCGAGGTGCTTCTCGATCTGGCTCTTGGCGACAATCCCGCAATCGCAAGAGACGCAGCAGAAGTCCTCAAGACCCAGGTCTTTTTGTATGAGGTGGATACCGATCGGCTGAAGGCGGCCTATTCGGACGGGAACGAAATCGCCAGGGACATTCTTGAAAGTTACGCAAAAGCCGAATTTTTCACCAATCTTCCCGATATCGATGAAGAGATAAAGGTTGTGACCTACATCGCCGCAGAAGGCGATATTTCCACTGATTTGCTGTCTCCGGGAAACCAGGCGCACTCCCGTTCAGACCGGGAACTACATGGCAAGTGTCTGATCTCGCCCGAAGCGCAGGCCGAAATCCGCGCGTTGCAGGAACAACATCCCGACAAGGTTGTGATGCTGATCGCCGAGAAGGGCACAATGGGTGTCGGCTCGTCGCGGATGTCCGGGGTCAACAATGTTGCCTTGTGGACCGGCAAGCAGGCCAGCCCCTATGTGCCATTTGTGAATTTTGCTCCGATTGTTGCCGGAACCAACGGGATTTCACCCATCTTTCTCACCACTGTAGGTGTGACCGGGGGCATTGGGATTGACCTGAAGAACTGGGTCAAGAAACTGGACGAGGACGGCAACCCGATCCTGAACAATGATGGCAATCCCGTTCTTGAGCAGAAATACTCCGTCGAAACGGGAACCGTTCTGACCATCAACACAAAGGACAAGAAACTCTACAACGAAGCGGGTGACGAAGAGCTCGTTGAAGTGTCTTCCTCCTTTACGCCGCAGAAACTCGAGTTCATCAAGGCCGGGGGCTCCTATGCGATTGTCTTCGGCAAGAAGCTGCAGAGTGTTGCCTGTGAAACGCTCGGGATCGAACTGAAGTCCGCTTTTGCACCTTCAAAGGAAATTTCTCATGAAGGGCAGGGCCTCACCGCGGTTGAAAAGATCTTCAACAAAAACGCGGTCGGAGTGAAGGAAGGTACCGTTCTGCACGCCGGGTCAGATGTCCGGGTGAAGGTGAATATTGTCGGATCGCAGGACACGACCGGTCTGATGACCTCGCAGGAACTCGAAGCGATGGCGGCCACGGTCCTGTCACCGACGGTTGACGGTGCCTACCAGTCCGGCTGTCACACCGCATCGGTCTGGGATCTGAAGGCGCAGGCCAACACTCCCAAACTCATGTCGTTCATGCACAGGTTCGGTCTGATCACCGCGCGCGATCCGAAGGGCGTCTACCATTCCATGACAGATGTCATTCACAAGGTTCTGAATGACATCACGGTCGACGACTGGGCCATCATCATCGGCGGCGATTCGCACACACGGATGTCCAAAGGTGTTGCATTCGGAGCCGACTCGGGAACCGTTGCGCTCGCTCTGGCGACAGGGGAGGCGACAATGCCGGTTCCTGAGTCCGTGAAAGTGACCTTCAAGGGCAGCATGGCAGACCATATGGATTTCCGCGACGTGGTCCATGCAACACAGGCGCAGATGCTGAAGCAGTTCGGCGACAACGTCTTCCAGGGCCGGATTATCGAAGTCCACATTGGAACTCTGCTCGCAGATCAGGCGTTTACCTTCACGGACTGGACGGCAGAAATGAAGGCCAAGGCGTCCATCTGCATTTCAGAGCCCGAGGTGCTTATCGAGTCACTCGAGATCGCCAAGAGCCGCATCCAGATCATGATCGACAAGGGCATGGACAACGACAACCAGATGCTGCAAGGGTTGATCGACATCGCCGACAAGCGGATTGCGGAAATCAGGTCCGGGGACAAACCGGCGCTGGCTCCTGACACCAATGCCAGGTATTTCGCCGAAGTCGTTGTCGACCTGGATCAGATCGATGAACCGATGATCGCCGACCCTGACGTCAACAACGCGGATGTTTCCAAGCGGTACACACACGACACGATCAGGCCGATTTCCTACTACAGGGCGGAAAAGAAGGTCGACCTGGGCTTCGTCGGGTCCTGCATGGTTCACAAGGGCGACGTGAAAATCGTCGCGCAAATGCTCCGCAATCTGGAAAGCAGTCATGGCAGCGTCGAATTCAAGGCGCCGTTGGTCGTTGCAGCACCAACTTACAACATCATCGATGAGCTGAAGGAAGAGGGCGATTGGGCCGTTCTGCAGAAATATTCCGGCTTCGAATTCGATGATTCGTCACCCAAACACGTTGCCCGGACTGAATATGAGAACGTTCTTTATCTTGAACGCCCGGGATGCAACCTGTGCATGGGCAATCAGGAAAAGGCAGCAAAAGGCGACACCGTTCTGGCGACTTCTACACGCCTGTTCAAGGGACGTGTCGTTGAAGATGCAAGCGACAAGAAGGGCGAATCCCTGCTGGCATCAACGCCGGTCGTTGTCCTGTCGGCCATTCTCGGCAGAACACCGACGGTTGAAGAGTACAAGACTGCCGTTGAGGGGATCGATCTGACCAAGTTCGCTCCGCCGCTGCAAAAACCGGCAGCTACCCGATCGGCTCACTTTTAAGGGTCACGAATCCCGGATCAGCCGGGCCGTCAGTGTGTTGTCTGTCCTTGCGACAATTGCAGGCAGTTCGACACACTGACGGCCCGACGACGTTCTGGAGCTCAGGTGCGGAACTCCTTTCAACCGGGAAAAAGAAGGGCATGGAGACACGCCACGTCAACAGCCATGTGTTCACAATAGACAATCCTGACTGGCCGGGCAGCAATAGCCGGTTGAAGGATCCTGAAAGGTCGTACATGACAACCGCGAATTGCCGCTGAAAACGATCGGTGCTAATTAGCTTCGGCCAAAGTGGAATTACCAGGTCATGAACACACACAACGATCAAGTCATTGACTTCATCAGATCGCAATTCGCATCGAGTTCAGCTTCGACATCGAAATACGAAGGTCTTTGCAATGCAATAAAAATTGCGATTGAGGAGGATATCCTGCTGCCCGGATCAACCCTTCCGGGAGAGCGGAAACTGGCTGACCTGCTCGATATCTCCCGCATCACCGTTCGCAATGCCATCGATGAACTGGTTAGCGACGGGCAACTGGTGCGTCGCCACGGCGCAAGGACCAGTGTCTCCGAAAAGGTAAGGAAACAGATTTCAAATCTGGTTGGGTTTTCCGAAGACATTCGATCCCGCGGCATGACCCCTGGCGCCAGACTTTTGAGCGCGGAAAGTGTTGAGGCCAATGAGGCGGAACGCACAAGGCTCAAGCTGGGCCCCGGGGACCGGGTCATTCGCCTGCACCGGGTCAGGCTGGCAAATGACCGTCCCATCGCGCTCGAGCGAGCCGCCATTCCCCATTCGGTCGTCAAATCCCCAGATGCCATCGGTCCGTCCCTTTACGCGACGCTGGATGCGCTTGGAATGTCTCCTCAGCGCGGGTTTCAGAAAATAACCGCCAAGATTATGGACGAAGAGGAAGCAGAATTGCTGGAAACAAAGGTCGGCGCCCCGGCTCTTGTCATCGAGCGTTGCTGTGAAACTGCGTCCGGTATTCCCATTGAATACACGCTAACCTGTTACAACGCCGAGGCTTTTGACTTCTCAAACGAGCTTCAGCGTTAGAACAGGTTATGACCAGTTGACAACTGGACCTTAACTGGTATTATTTCCTTCCGGCTTTGGGGGGTGATTTGTGCTGGAAAACCTGAAGAACAATCTGATCGTTTCCTGCCAGCCTGTCGTCGGCGGACCCATGGATTCACCTGCGATCATCGCAGCCATGGCGAAAGCCTCGGTGGCTGGAGGAGCTGCCGGCGTGAGGGTAGAGGGCGTTGCAAATGTCGCGGCCGCCAGAGCAGCTGTCACGTGCCCGATCATTGGTATTGTCAAGGTGGCTCTTGAAACCAGCGCGGTTAAAATCACTCCTTTCGCACAGAATGTCGTCGATCTGATCTCTGCTGGAGCGGATATAGTTGCGGTCGATGCAACCGATCGCGATCGCCCGGAAACCATTGGTTCTGCAATCGAGATTACCAAGCAGCACGGTGGCCTGTTCATGGCCGACTGCTCGAACCTAAAAGACGGGGTCAATGCGCAAAGACTTGGTGCGGATATCCTGGGCACGACCATGTCCGGCTATACCGAACGCACAACGCCTGAAGAGCCGGACCTGGAGCTCGTAGGAGAGTTTTCCAGGCTTGGCACCTTTGTCATCGCCGAGGGCCGCTACAACACACCTGACCTTGCAGCAAGGGCCATCCGCTCCGGAGCCGACGCCGTGGTGGTCGGCTCGGCGATCACGCGGCTGGAAGTGGTGACGAGATGGTTCCGCGATGCAGTGGATGAAGTAGGTGTGAAACGATGACGGTCTCGCCTCAATCGCAGGAGCCGACCGTACTGGCCGCCGATATCGGCGGTACCAAGACACTTGTCGCGCTGGTTCGGGGCAGAGACATAATCGCTTCAAGGAAAATTCCGACGGAACGCTCGTCCACTCCCGATGTCTGGGTCGCATCTGTTCTGGAGATTGCTCAGGAATGGTCAGGCGCTTACAGGGCAGCTGCGATCACTGTTACCGGACAGGTTCACGCCGGACTCTGGAAAGGTGTCAATCACGATACGCTTCGCGTGAGTGAATTTGACCTGGCAGCAGCGATTTCGAAATTCGGCGTGCCATACGAAATTCTCAACGACGCCCAGGCAGCAGCCTGGGGCGAACACATCTACGGCTCCGTACCCGGGTCGGACCTTGTCTACCTGACGGTGTCGACCGGACTGGGCGGGGGCATTGTCGCCGGTGGAAAATTGCTGCGAGGTCATCGCGGACTGGCCGGTCATTTCGGACTTTTTTCTCCAGATCTGCTTTCCGGCGACAATAATCCTCAACCCTTTGAAAATGCCGCGACCGGGCCCTGGATCGCCCGTGCGGGCAGCGAGGCATCCAAAAATCCGCAAACCGCCAAATCGGTCTTCGAACAGGCACGCACGGGTGAGGAATGGGCTCGCCGGATTGTCGAAATGTCCGCAAGTCGGGTTGCGAGCCTTTGCAGGGACATCTCGTTTGCCATCGATCCGCCGATAATCGTCATCGGCGGCGGTGTCGGATTGGCCGATGGATATGTCGACAGCGTCAGGCGGCACTTTGCCGAACAAATGCCTGGCCAGAAACCAGAAATCCTAATTTCCGAATTGCAGGAGCATGCCGGGATTGTGGGTGTCGCCGCATTCGCGGCGCAAACTCATCTGAAAAATGGAGGTGAATAAGATGAGAACGGTCAGGAAACTGTTTTACGGCGGCGCCGCATCCGCCCTTTTGCTGGCAACTTCGATCGCGCAGGCCGATGTTACCGTACTTGGATGGCCCGGCGGGCCGGAGGAAACCGCCTTGCGTGCCGCAACAGAAATATACAACGCGCGCGCCGAAGTTGCCGAAGATGACAAAGTGAAGCTGATATTCTTCAGTCGTGACGGTTTTTTCGACAAGTTGCAGGCCGACCTTGCTGCTGGAACCGACGCATTCGACGCCAATCTCCTCGCGACATATTCGATTGGTCGCTACGCGCCTTACATGACCCCTGTTTCCCTTTCGGAAGATGCGGCGGACGTGTTCGGTGAAAGTGTGCTGAAGACCATGCAATTCGATGGCAAGCAGTACGGGGTCCCGACGGATCTTTCCCTGCATTTCCTCTACTACAGAACGGATTTGATTGAGGAACTGCTTGCAGATGAATCTGCGGCCGCGAAGTATGGCGACATCTCGGAGAAACATCTCGGTGTGCGGCTGGAACCCAAGAGCCCTGACGATTGGACCTGGCAGGATTTCGCCGCCAACGCGCTCTACTTTTCCAAAGCGGTCAACCCCGATAGTCCGACCCGCTACGGAACCGTGCTGCAGCTGAAAAACCTGCTTTTCAACATCATGGTCTTCCATTCACTGCCACGTTCTTATGGCGCGGACTGGATGGATGCGGACGGGAACATCACGGTCGACTCGGACGCCTACCGGGAAGCACTGAAGATGTACAAGATCCTTGTGGAAGCAGGCGCAACGCCCAAGGATTCGTTTTCCTATGAATATGCGGAGGCAAATTCGGCGTTCGGATCTGGCCAGGTTGCCGCGATGATTCAATGGAATGCCGCCGCCGCCGATCTGACCGATACGGAAAAAACACCGGTCACTGCCGATGTCACCAAGACAATCGCGCCGCCGACCGGGCCGGACGGCCGCTTTACCCACGTTCATGGTCTGGGTCTTGGAGTAAACGCAAACGGCAAGAACCCGGATGGTGCCAAGGCATTTATCGAATGGCTCTCAACTGAAGACGCCGCGAAAGCGTATGCGTTGGCAGGCGGTGCCACAGGCCTGACCTCGGGCGTGGTTTCCGACATTGCGAACGAGCGTCCGGACCTCGTACCGCTTGGTGAATATGCGTCCAACTACGGCTTCGTCATGAACGGCGGTACTTCCGCCAAGGCCCTGTCTGTTTACGAGTTGCAGGCAAAGGAGTTCACTGACTATCTGTCAGGTGGAAAATCGCTGGATGAGGCGCTGTCCGCAACCAAAGACGGTATGGCAGACCTTCTGAACTGAAGCTTCGTGCAGCCGGCCTTTTTTCAGGGCCGGCTGCAACAAATTCTGGATTGAGACATGACCCGATCGACCGAGAATCGGATCCTGGCGACCCCGTTGGTTCTGTTCCTTCTGGTGATGCTGGGATTTCCGACAATCCTGGATATCATCTACAGTTTTTCCGAGGTTTCCTTCGAGAACCTGCGCTCTCCAACATTTAATGGCGGTCAGAACTATATTTCCATCCTCAATGATCCCGAGTTTTGGTCGGCGTCCTGGTTTTCGATGAAATTCGGGTTGGCAACCGCGTTTGCCGAATGCATCCTGGGCCTTGTTCTTGCCGTGTACCTTGCACCGATCATTCGCAAGAATACCTGGATGATTGCCGTCCTCATCATGCCCATGATGATCGCGCCCGCGATGATGGGGCTGATGTACCGGCTGTTGCTGCATGAATTTGTAGGTGCCCTGCCGCACTATATGTTCTACTGGCTGGGCGACAGTCCCGCATTCTTGAGCAGGGAAAACGTGTTCACGACGGTCTTCACGATCGAAACGCTGCAATGGACACCATTCGCATTCCTGTTGTTTTTCATGGCCTACGAGGCCATCCCCGGAGAAATGCGGGAGGCTGCCGCCGTTGATGGTGCACGCGGGCTGCGCATGTTCTGGCACATCGAAATGCCCATGATGCTCCCGACGATCGCAGTCGCGTTCTTCGTCCGGTTCATCGACGGCTTCCGTGTTTTCGACAATATCTTCGTCCTGACAGGCGCTGGTGCAGGCGGGGCGACGACATCCCTGTCGATCTACATCTATCTTTCGTTCTTCAGGTCCGGCGAAATTGGCAACGCGATTGCCGCATCCGTGATCCTGTTTTGTGTTTCATTTCTGGCCCTGTTTTTTGCGGGACGGCTGCTTCGCAGGAGCGGTGCATGAGTCAGAAGGTCAAAAATCTGATCCGTTGGCTGGTTTTCATTCTGGTAGCGTTGATCATCAACTTTCCGGTCCTTGCCACTCTGTCCGCATCACTCAAGACAGCGGCTGAAATCAGCCGAAATCCGGGGATTTTCGTGCAGAGTCCCACGCTTGAGAATTATGCTTCGATTTTGGAAGTTTCCGAGCGTCTGAACATCTTTTCCTATCTCCAGAACAGTCTGATAGCGTCGACAATCGCGTCCGTGCTGCCGATTGTTCTCTGTTTTCCGCTTGCATATGCGGTTGCCCGGAGGGGCTATGGCAAGAGTTTGATATTTCCGACCGTCGTAAACCTGCGGGCGATGCCGCTGATCATCTTCGCGATCCCTCTTTACATGATGTACCAGAGCGTTGGATTGCTCGACACACCACTTGGACTTGGCTTGATCCTTGCGGTGGTCAATTTGCCTCTTGCGCTGCTGATCCTTGTCAACGCCATCAATGATGTTCCGTTCGAACTGGATGAAGCGGCGCGGATCGACGGTGCGCGCATCTTCGTCATCCTGCTGAAGATCGTGTTTCCCATCTGCCTTCCGGCCTTGGCGACGGTCTTCATATTCAGCTTCATTACGGCCTGGAACGAGTTTCTATTCGGTCTGATGCTGACCACGACGGACGCCGTTCCGATGACCGTTGGTGCATCGTTTTTCTTTTCGTCCGGTGGTGGTGGCGTTCAATGGGGTGTCGCAGCAGCCGTTATCATCGTGGCGTCCGTCACGCCCGTGGTCCTCGGGATCCTGATGTACAAGCACATCAGCCGGTCAATGATCGCTGGAGCGGTAAAGGGATAACTTGTGACCTGTCACGATTTATTCCGGCATCGGATCCACGAAGTACCCTTTTCAAGGTGCTTTGCTCCATCCGCAGTGCTTACCCCCGAAAACCCCGTGTCATCCAGTCTTGCATTCATGGAGGCGGGTGTTTCCGGGAGTTTGCGTCATTGCCATTCACGCGGCGCGCAAGGATGCGAGAAACTGCTGAAGCTCGCGTTTCAGAACATCGGATTGACTGTTGAGGTCGTCCACTACCGAAACAACGCGTCCGGCAGCCTCGCTGGATTGTTGCGCAGCGCTGTTAACTTCCAGGATGTTCTCGGAAACATCCTGCGTTCCCGATGCCGTTTGCTGGATGTTTGTCGCAATGTCGCGGGTTGCCGCGTTCTGTTCTCCGACGGAGAATGAGACCGCTTCTGTCATTTCGCTGATTTGAGACATTGCCTGCACAACATTTTCGATTTCGCCAACAGTAACGTTCGTCGATTCCTGCATGGTACCGATCTGCTGCCTGATTTCCTCAGTCGCCTTTGCTGTTTGCGATGCAAGTTCCTTGACCTCGGATGCGACCACGGCAAAGCCTTTCCCGGATTCGCCCGCTCTTGCGGCTTCGATCGTCGCATTCAACGCCAGAAGATTTGTCTGCTCTGCGATCGCGTTGATGAGATCAACCACGTCACCGATCTTTTGTGCGCCATCCGACAGACCTTGCACCGCCTGGTTGGTCGATATCGCACGTTCCTTGCCCTCGGCTGCCAATCCTTTGGCGTCATCAACCTGGCGTGTGATCTCCTGGATGGAATTCGATAATTCCTCCGAGGCGGACGCAACCGTTTGTGCTGTGACGGTAGCCTCTTCAGAAGCGCTTGCGACAGTGGTTGCACGAGACGTGGTTTGTTCAGAAGCTTCCGACATGAATTGCGCGGTGGCTTTCATCTCATCTGCTGCAGATCCCACCTTTTCAACCACACTCATTACGCTGGCTTCAAGATTGTCGGCCATTTCCAACGTTGCGTTTCGCTTTTCTTCCTCGACTCGCAATTCATTCCGGGTCTGCTCTTCGCGCAAACACTCGGATTCTATTGCATTTTCCTTGAACACCTGAACCGCATCCGCCATTTGTCCTATCTCGTCCCGGCGCCCCCGCGCCGGTATCGTTGCGGACGTATCTCCACTGGCAAGTCGCTCCATGGATGCCGTCATTTCCACGACTGGCCTGGAGATGGCACGACCGGTCAAAAAGGCAAGCAAAACACCGATCACGATGGCCGCACCCGCAACAGCCTCAACCGTGACAACCGCGTTTTGAATATCTTCAGTGGATCGCGGCCCGACGGTATCCTGGGTTTGTTTGTTTGCCAGCTTGATTTGTTCCATTTCGTCAGCAAGCCTGGGCCCGATCTTGTCGAGCGTATTTGCAATGACGCTGTTGCGCGCCTGGATGACTTCCACAACCTTTTTGAACGTCGATTTGTAGCCGCCAGCAAGCTGAACCAGCTCCGTAGCAAGTTGCCTGCGCGTAGGATCTTGCAGTTCCTTGAGCATCTCTGCTGCTGTTTTTTCAAAATCGTCGAGTTCCTGGTTGGACCGGTTCGCACTGGCTTGTTCATTGTCGACAAGAAAGCGATTGGAATAGAGCCTTGCCAGCAATAGATGACGCAGTGAGATACCTGCTGAAAACGCGGCAGATGCGTCGCCATCTTCGTAGGCGCTCTTCATGATCCTGGTCAGCGTGCGTTCTGATTCCGGTCCGACAGTGTTCAGTTCGTCTACCAATCCGTTTCTATCTCCAACAAGCTTGGTGACCTGGTCGAAGGACGAGCGGTAAATCGCGATCTGGTCAATCGCAGAGACGATCGTTTCAAGATGCTCGCTGTCCTGAAAGAGGGCTTCTGCTTCCTGGATGATTTTTTCGGTTGCTTCTGCGCGGGTTCTAACAACCTCGGCAGCATCTTCGGAATTCTTGATGATATAGTCTTTGACACCAAGACGTGCAGACAGAAGGTTTGCCTGTATGCGGCCCATCTGGTTGGTCTGGCGCGCAAGCGTCCTGTAGTCTTTAAAGTCCTGATTGGCGCGAGTAAGACCGAAATACGAAGCGGCAGATACAATTGCCAGGAGGACAAGTATTATACTTGACCCCAATGCTATCTTTTTACCAACCTTCAAGTTTGTCAGAAGGTTTCTTTTGTTCGAAAGACCTTCACGTGATTTCTGATCTTTTTTAAGGAACATGGAATTTTCCTTTCGACTACCCATCGAACGTGATGCGCAAATCCGGATTCATTGCCCAATTGCGGCAGCAACAACTCGGTACACGTTATGCGAGAGCAACCTAAGGTAGGGTTAACGGGAAAATTGCTTTATTTAGGTGCAAATACTTATTAATTGGATTTTTTTCAATAATATGGAAAATATACCTGACTATTTTGAAATAAATTTCAAAAATATACGCTAGTTAAAATTGTATGGTAAATGCACTAGCAAATTCTATTTCGTAAAAATGACAATATGTATTAAACTATTCCTACGTGACGTGGTTATTTCAAGCGTCAATAGGGTCAAAACATACACAGAGGACTGAGCGGGAGCTGGAGACCGTTGGCTATCGGCTCAGTCTTCGCCCGAAAATGTCTTTCCGCGGAACTCAAGATTCGGCTATTCTCTCAAGACCGCCATGCTGTCGCTGTCCCATCCGATCCATACGGGTTCGGAGCCGACCGATTGACCGACATCCGCATCCACAAAGGCGCGCAGCCTTGCGCCTTGCGCTTCCTCGATCATCAGATCGACCGACATGCGGCTCCCGAGAAAGGTCTTGCCGACAACAGTTCCCTTCACCGCATTTTTGTGATCGGGGCGGGCCGCATGAAACCCCAGCTTCTCCAGTCGAACAGATGCAGTGATGGTGTCACCCACCCGGGGCCGATGGCCCTGTGATTGGCCTTTCAGGGTCTGGCCGAACCAGTCCATCACGATCGCTTCACCGTCCTGACCGCGCATCTCGCAGGTCAACAGGTTTGTTTCGCCAATGAATTCAGCGACAAATCGTGTGGCCGGGTGGAAATACAGTTCTTCAGGTGTGCCGTCCTGTTCGACCCGGCCATGGTTCATAACCACAATTCGGTCGGACATCGTCAAGGCTTCTTCCTGGTCATGGGTCACGAAGAAAAAGGTCTTGTGCGTTCGCCGCTGGATCGCTTTCAACTCCTGCTGAACCTGACCGCGCAGTTTTGCGTCCAGCGCAGCCAATGGCTCATCCAGCAGCAAGAGCGCGGGATCAGGTGCAAGTGCCCTTGCCAGAGCCACACGCTGTCGCTGTCCTCCGGACAACTGACCCGGATATCGATCGCCATAGCCATCCAGTTCCAGGAAGGACATGATCTCGTCCTGTCTAAGGCGAATGTCGGCCTTGCTCATGCCCTTGAGTTCAAGTCCGAAAGAAATGTTCTGGCGCACGGTCATATGAGGAAAGAGCGCATAGTCCTGAAACACCATGTTCACATGCCGCTTTTCCGGCGGCTGCAGTGTCACATCCACATCGTCCAGAATGACGCGGCCAGCCGTCGGACGCTCAAACCCACCCAGGATGCGGAGTGTCGTCGACTTGCCGCAACCTGATGGGCCCAGGAAAGTGACAAATTCGCCTCTCGCGATATCCAGCGTGAGGTTGTCAAGCGCAACGGTGTCGCCGAATTTCTTGGTGACACCCTCAATACGAACAAGAGGATTTGAGTCAGTCATTTCAGGTATCCTTGCTCATTCGGCGCGTGAAACGCTCCGCCCAAATGCCGATTGCCGCCGTCAGAACCAGGGCGATGGTCGCAATGGCATTGATTTCAGGTGACATGCCGGACCTGAGTTTGGCGAAGATCAGAACGGGCAGGGTCGGTTCGTAACCTCCAAGGAAGAAGGAGCGAACGAAGTCATCAAAACTGAGAAGCAGACAAAAGATGCTGGCGCCTAGGATGGCCGGCACAAGATAGGGCAGCGTAATCCGCAAAAAGGCGATGATCGGGTCCGCACCCAGATCGCGCGCAGCTTCAATCTGGCTTTTCGGCAGTGTCGACAACCGCGCCATGACCACCAGGGCCACAAAAGGCACGTTGTGGACCGCATGCGCCCAGACGATCGCTCCCATTCCCGGCTCGATACCAAGCCACCGGGCATAAATCCGGAAAGCAATTGCGGAAATGATCCCGGGGACCAGCGCAGGCAAGACGGTCAAACCGAACATCGCTGTCCGGCCGAGGAATTTCCGGCCTTCCAGAAGAACCGCGATCCAGGTTCCCACAAAGACGGAAATCATGGTTGCCAGTACCGCAATGACGACCGAATAGACAAACGCAGACGGTACAGCGGCGTCGTCGAAGACCCCGGTATACCAGTCAAGAGTCCAGGATCGGATCGGAAAGCCTATGAACTTGCTGTCCTTGAAACCCATGAGGATCATCAAAAGCAAGGGAACAAAAACATAGAGAACAAATGCCCAATAAACGCAGGAGAGCAGAATGCGGTTACCACGGTTCAATTCGTGTCTCCTTTGCGCAGAGAGTTCATGAGTTTCTGGAATGCACCGGTAAGGAAGATTGCGGCGACGAACATGATTGTTGCAAAGGCCGCACCTGTCGGCCACTCATCGCCTGCAACATGGAAGAACCCTGCAATCGTTTCTGCAAACACCGTCGTGGACGGGCCTCCGAGCAGAACCGGGGTTGCATAAAAACCGGTCGATATCAGGAATACCAGAGTGCATCCCGAGGAGATCCCTTCAAGCGTCAACGGAAGCGTAATCCGACGAAAACGTGTCCAGGCCGAAGCGCCAAGGTCTGCAGCAGCCTCGTTGTAACTTCTGGGAAGTTTTTCCAGCGCGGAATAGAGCGGCAACAGCATGTAGAGCGCGGTCAGGTACACGATCCCCACACCCATGGAAAAGCTTGTGTACATAAAGGGGATTGGCCGATCGATCAGGCTGAGCCACTTGAGCAACTGGTTTACCGCGCCGGTGTTTCCCAAAAGGATCATGATGGCATAGGTGCGCACGATTTCACCGACCCAGAACGGGATAAGCAGCAGCAGAAGCATCAGCATCTGGTTTTTGCGACTGACATGGCGCGCAAGAAAGTAGGCGACCGGATAGGTCAGGATCAATGTGCAGAAGGTGAAGACACCGGCGAAGGTGAGTGTCCGGAAAAACGGCTGCCAGAAAATGTAATCACCGAAAAAGCGGGCATAGTTGTCCAGGGTGAAATGCTGTTCGACCCCCGGTGCCACCGGATAGGCGTCGGTAAAACTCACCCGCAGCATCTGCAGCATGGGTCCAAGGTGCTGGGTGAGCACCCATAACAGCGGAAATGCCGCGAGAATAAGAAACTGGCGGCGTGGTGATGCAGTCGCAAGCCCGACCACCAACCGGTATGGTGTCCAGCTTGATAATGTACCCCAGAACGTCAGACGCTTTCTGTCCGCGGTGTCAGGGCCGCGACCAGCGCGTGGAGCGACGTCATCGCTCATGCCGGATTCTCCCAATCAATCTTGAATGCCTTGCCCGCCCGACGGGCGGGCAAGGGTACATCTGCCGGTCAGAGCAACGGCTCAGGCGGCCTTGATGGCTTCAACCGCCGGATCGACAAGCCCGTACTTCATCTCGTTTGCCTCGGCACGGAAGAACTGAAGGTTCTCAAGTTCGTCATCCGAGAACGAAGTCGACTTCTTTTCCAGGTCCGTCAGGTATTGCGACGCATCCTTGTAGGTGGAGATAAAGCCGGACGCCTTGGTCATCGATGCGCCGATCTCCGGAGAGGCAAGGATGGCGTCAAGGAAGGTATAGGCATTGTCCGCATTGGGTGCGTTGTTGGCGATGTTGTAGGTATAGACGAAGCCGTAGGAGCCTTCCTTCGGTATGGTCATGGCCAACGGAAAGCCGTCATTGATGAGAGCCGCCGCCGGACCGTTCCAGCTGTGCCCCAGGGCGATATCCTGGTTGATGAACATCTGCTGCACTTCGGCGCCGCTGTCGTAATACTTTCTGACCAGCGGCTTTTTCTCGATCAGGAATGCCTTGGCTTCCTCGACGATTGCAGCTGCTTTTTCCGGGTCGTCAAGATATGCGACCATGTTGCCGTCGTAGCCCATCTTGAGCATGACGATCGACATCATGTCCTGGATGATATAAGCGGTCTGACCCTTGTATTTCTCGGAAAACAGAACGTCCCAGCTCCTGGCTTCCTCGGGGCTGACGAGGTCCGTGTTGTAGGACAGGACTTCCATGCCGGACAGGATCGGCGCACCCCATTTGTTGCCGTTGATCGTGGACCAGTCGCTTTCCGAGAACGTTGGATTGATGTTTGCCCAATTGCTCAAACGGCCGGTGTCGAGCGGAGCAAGAAGGTCGCTGTCGATGAACTGAAGGAAACGGTGACCCGCCACAGTCATGATATCCACTGTGGGATTGGGTGCTTCGGCGGCGAGCAGGTTGAACTGCTTGCCCTGGTCGTCCACCAGGCGGATGTTCACCTTGATACCGGTGTCCGCTTCAAACTGCTTCTTGAAGGCTTCAGGGACAAAGTCGTTATACGTCCAGATATTCACTTCACCGCCAGCGGCGTTCGCGCGGCGGAGATAGGCTGGGCTGGCCAGAGTTGCCGCGCCAACGGCGGCAGTCCCCAGGAAGCGTCGGCGGTTAATGGTAAGTTTGGTCATCTTAGCGTCTCCTAGTCGGTTAAGTTTGATCCATCCTTTTTGCATTATGTTTCTGGAGTGGATGGTCTGTGCAGCACCCCGGTCCGGGACGCATGCTGCAAGTCGCAAAGGCTGTAGCTTTCCATATCCAGCGCATGGAGAAATTCGTTTTCCTGCGCGAATTCCCGGCCATACATTGCCGAAAATAACCTAATCCCGGCCTCATGCAACGCGGCGGGTCTGTCTACCAGCCGGCCCAGTGCAGCTGTCACCTGAAGTCCATAGGGAACGTCTTCGGTAACATAGCGGCTGTCCGCCGTCGTCGGGCCAAGACCGCCGTAGCCGTGGGTGTGCATTTGCTGGTTCATTTCAGAGATCGTCCCGATGGGCACATGAAAACTCTGGTGAAAGTGCTCGAAAATGGTTTTCACATCCAAATTCAGTGCTTTGGCAATTGCAAGCCGCTCAAGGTCAAGTTGTTCCAGCAAGCGTCCCACCTTCGGTGTCACGTTCAGGCCCTGGCTCCAGTCTTCGCCCCGTTCCATTCGGGTGATGTTGCAAAGAGCAATCCCGAGGTGGTTCTGCGGATTGAGATTGGACAGCAAGATGGCCAGCAAGCCGTCACGTGGTTTGAACCGGTCACCAAACAGCAATTGGCACAAATCCAGTCCATCATCGGATGCGGCCTCAGGTACCGTACACAGGTCAACGCGATTGCGAATGGTGTTGACGCGTACCTTGTTTCCTTCAAGCCGGCGGCCGGAGACGATGGTTGTGCCCCACGCGGTGACCGGTGCGCTTACGCCGCGCGCCATCAGGGCCTGTGTCAGGTAAACGGCACCGAAGGAAGCATGGGAGGAGATGATGATATGCTGACCCTCACGGATATGGGGTACCAGCGCATCCATGACACTCTTGTGTCCGGTCGCGGGCAACGCGAGGATCAATGCGTCGCAACCCTCTGCCAGTTCCTGCGCGGAATTGGCAATGTCCGGCGTGAATTCCGTTTCGATCACGCCATGGGCCAGCAGGGGGGTGGTTTCAAAGACCGTCGTGCTCGTGCCGGAAGGCGACCAGAGCGTGGGTATGTGCTTGTTTCGGTGCAATAGCGCTGCGGTACCGCATGCTATCGCACCCGCACCAGCAATGCCTATGCGCATCGGGTTTTTCATGCCGTTTCCTTTCGGCTCACCGGATCACCCAGAACGTGCATCAACCGGTTCGCCCATCCGAACAGAGACGAAGACAGGATCAGATCAAAGATCTCTTCGTCGGACAGGCCGGCATTCGCCAAGGCCTCGATGTCTTCCGGACCTGCAGAAGGCGGCGCCTCGGCGGCCTTTCGGGAGAAATCGAATATAGCCCTGTTTCTGGGGTCCAGGTCCGCCTTTTCACCCTTGGCGAACAGCTCGTCGGTTACGGATTCATCCTTTGACAGTTTTGCATGACGGTCTGCATGAACCGCCGCGCAATAGACACAGCGATTGACCATCGAAGCCGCAAGGGCGCCAAGTTCGCGTTCCTCGCGCGACATGCCGCCACGGTCATACATGATGGCGTTGAACAGCGGTGAGCGAACGGACAGGCTTTCAACATCATGGGCCAGGGTCAAAACGTAATCCGACACCTTCGTGTTGGAAGGGGTGACCTTGAGTGCATCGAGTTGTTGCGGAGTTGCTTCCTCAAGCTTGACCGGCACAACGCGGGGCTGCCATTCGGGAACCTTGCGGGTGAACTTGTGGACGATACGGGTCATGCGCTCTCTCTTTGCATCAGTCGCAATCCTGCGATCACGCGCACCTGGAAAGCGAGAAATGCGACCAGTTCGCACAGCCGCACGATATCGGCGTCGGAAACACCTGCAGCCTGCAATCCTGCAACATCTTCCGCGGCGGCTTCCCTTGTCTGGTTCGCAACCTTGTCGACGAAGGACAAGACAGCGGCCAATTCGTCCTGCTGACCTCCTGTTTCTTCAGGGTCAGCCAGAGTTGAATACTGCCCCGCATCCGCAGCATAATAGGCCGCAAGCCTCTCGTCGCCGGCCAAGCGGGCGACGCGCGCGGCAATTGCGGCGCGCAGGTCATGCGCGAATGCTCCAGAGTCCTTCGGACGCAGCACGGCTTCCTCGGCAACTTGTGCCATTCCGATTATGTTGCCGCGCGAAGACACGACGCCGGACAATGCGCTGTTCTGTGTCACGCCGGCTTTGCTCAAGATCGTCATGTCGGAGATGTTCATACCGCCTGGCTCTCTTTCGGTCGTGCGCCGGCCTGAAGCTCCGTCGGTTCCCATTCGTCACCGAGTAGTTCAGGCGTGTCGTAATCCTGCATCCCCTGCCAGTGGGCCCCGATATCCTCGCTGTAGAGCGAGGCTGCAACGGCGCGGCACAGCCAGGCGGCTCCATCGCTAATTCCCGGAATGTCGCCACTCACCTTGCCCAGGCTCGCGGACGCGCCGTAGTTGAAGCAGTAGACATTCTTCAGCCAGGGTGCCTTGCCGGGTGTCTTTTCCCGGAAGGTGAAATCGGAATTCAGATAGGGAAAACGTCCCAGGTCATCGGACTCTTCACCGTCCGGCGCAGTATACACGTCGTGCCACAGAAGGATCTCGGCTGCCTTATCGCCAAATTCCGTCCTGGCCATGGGGTCAATGACGAAACCGGTCCCCAGGATGACGAAATCCGTCTCGTATGATGTGCCGTCGGCAAAATGGATGCGTGCACAGCTGCCGCTTTGCTCGATACGGGTGGTCGCCTTGTTGAAATGGAAGTACGCATTCGGATGACGGCTGACACGCAGCGTCGACCCGCGTGGCGACGGGGTTTGCGTTGCAAAGCTGTATTGCATGAAGCGCCAGCGCCACTCGTCGGGCAACTCGGCATAGCCGGCGGTAAATCCGTAGCTGCCGATACCCATCATCTTGTTGATCGTTGGCATTTCCTTGCGGCGGACCAGGTGACGAACCTCCGTCGCACCGTGTTCGAGCGCTTCCGCAGAATTATCCACCGCGGATGCTCCCACGCCGATAACGGCAACGCGTTTGTCCTTCAGGCTGGCGAAATCAATCTCGTCCGCGGTGTGCGCCCACAGATGCGCCGGAAGTCCCTTGATGAAATCTGGAATGTTCGGACCACCCGTACCGTCCCGGCCCGTTGCAAAGACCAGCTTCCGGGTCATGATCGTGCCTGTTTCCGCTCCGGAGACGGTCAGCTTCAGCAATTCACCTTCCGGCTCCACGTGGTCGACGGAAACACCGTTTTCGATCGGTACCTCAAGAACGTCGCGATACCAGGACAGGTAGTCCATCCACATCGTGCGAGGTATCTTGTCCAGGCTGTCCCAGGCCTCAGTCCCAAACTGCGCGCGATACCAGGCCTGGAACGTCAGGGAGCCATGTCCGTATGCAGGTCCGGTCAGAAATTTTGGTGACCGCAGGGTTTCCATGCGCGCATATCCCAGCCATGGCCCCTCGTATCCTTTGGTGGCCCGGTCCAGGATGCGCATATTGCGTATGCCACCGGTTGTCATTGCCAACCAGGCGACCATGCCGCACATGCCGCCACCGATGATGACGACATCGGTTACACCGTCTTGTTGCGGTACCCAGTCCTTGGAAGGATAGCAAAGAAAATCCAGATCATCCTTGAGCCGCGCCTCAAGCACCGCCAAGCCTTTCGAGTCAATAGAACTTGGAATTTGATTCATCGTACAGGCCATCCAGGACTTTCTCTGAAACAGAGCTCAAACGATCAGTGGTTCGTTGACACCGCGATACGGGCAGGGGTGTTTTGCAAGCGCAACAGGGGAACGAATACAGGTGAGGTGCGCCAGTCAGATACGCCAGAGCCTGAAACTCTGCCGACGACCACGTTCATGACTGCTGCGATGGCCTTATTCCGTTCCGATCTGAACATCTCAAAGACAACCGCATTCATAAATCCAAATGTCATTGCGCCGGTCCCCTTACCGATTGCACAGTAGCTTGCTATGCTAATTCTGCATATTCATGCGTCAATGATAGCTTACCGTAATGATAGGTTCTCTAGTATGTCAACAAAGAATAATGGGCGACCTGACATTCGCTCAATGGAAGCATTTGCTGCGGTGGTCCGATATGGATCCATGACGGCTGCTGCCCAGAAGCTGTCGGTGAGCCAGCCTGCGGTCACGAGAATGGTAAGAGATCTGGAAGCGCGTGTGGGGTTTGCGCTCTTTGAACGCAACGGACCCAAAATCTCTCCCACGGAGAAAGGGATCAAGTTTTTCGAAGAATCGCAGCGGGTCATGGCGAACCTGTCGCAGTTGACCGAACGGGCGCACGCAATCAGGGACGAAAGAATTGCGGCCATAGATATCGTCGCAACCCCGACAATGTCGGCTGGTCTGGTGGGGCCTGTGCTGTCGCGTGTCTCGGATGTTCTGCCCGATTTTGTACATGTCGAAACGACGACCTCCGAACGGGTTCTGCATGCCCTTCGTCAACGTACGGCCGATCTGGGATTTTCCGCCTATCCAGGGGACCATGATCAATTGAAGTGTCTTGCACGCTTTGAATCGCTGGTTGTTGCAGTGGTCAAGAAAGGCAGCCGTCTTGATGGCGACGGGCCAATTCCTCTGTCAATTTTCAACACCGAACGGCTGGCAACAATTTGCAATGGATATGGCATTCGTGACGCAATCAATCGCGCATTTGAAAAGCAGAAGATCAAACCATCCTCCGAAATTGCCACCAATTCTTCCTTGAGTGCGGCAATGGCCGCGCGGGCAGGCCTCGGCGTTGCCCTGTGCGACCCGGTCACCGCGCTGGGCGTGCCGATTGACGGCGTGTCGATTCGGCCCTTGTCCGCAAAAATAAGCTACGCCTGGGGACTGTTTGCCAATGATGAAAACCCGCTGAAAGACCGGCTCAACCTGCTGGTTGACGCCTGCACGGCGGAGAGTGAAAAAATCGTGCAAAACGTCAACAGGCTGTGCAAGTGACCACGGCTGAGCGCTCGGTCTCATCACTCGCCGGACAGACGGCAGCAGGTGACACCGCCGCTGTCATCGGTTTGGGAAACTACCGAAATCCTTGAGAAACCCGGCTTCTCAAGTCTTGATCTTTGCCATTTTCGGGTCGTAAAGTGGTGCAAGCGTAACCTCCGCTTTCACGCGTTCGGTTCCAACCTCAAGCTCATAACCGGCGTCAAGGACGTGGTCCCTGGTCACGCCGCCGGGATGGCGCACATAACCAATGCCGATACTCTTTCCAAGTGTATGGCCATATCCTCCCGAGCTGAGCCAACCACAACGTTCGCCGTCGCGATAGATCGTTTCCCGGCCTGACAGGATAACGTCGCCGTCGGTTGTGAACGTTGCGAGCATTTTCTTCACGCCGCCCTCGCGCTGCGCCTGAACGGCACTGCGCCCCTTGAAATCGGCATTGGTCTTCATTTTGACCGCCCAGCCGAGACCGGCTTCGTCGGGTGTATGATCAGGGCCGATATCGGACCCCCAGGCGCGATAGCCCTTTTCCAGACGCAGGGTCTCAATTGCGCGGTAACCGGCATTTCTCATGCCGAGCGGCATTCCTGCCTCGTGCAACGCGTCGTAAACCGTTTGCGCATATTCGGTCGGCAGATGCAGTTCCCAGCCGAGCTCCCCGACATAGGTAATGCGAAGCGCCAGCACCGGGCAGCCGGCGATGCCGATGCGGCGCGCCTGGCCGAATGGGAACGCCCCGTCGCTGACATCGGCGCGCGTACAGCCCGCCAATATGTCGCGCGCCTTCGGGCCAAACAGGGAAAGCACGGCATTTGACGATGTGACATCCACAAGCTGGGCGTTCAACCCATCAGGTATGTTGCGATTTATCCAGTTGAAGTCATGCGTGGCAAAGCCAGTCCCGGTGACGATGTAATATTCGTCAATGGCCGTGCGGACACAGGTCAGGTCACACTCAATGCCACCTCGATCGTTCAGCATCTGGGTGTAGATGATGGACCCGACGGGTTTGTCCACGCGGTTGGCGGCAATCCAGCTCAGGGCCGCTTCCGCGTCGGGCCCTTTCAGGATGAATTTGGCGAATGACGTCTGGTCGAACAGAACGGCGGCCTCACGGGCAGCCTTGTGTTCACGCCCGACCGGATCGTGCCAGTTCGGTCGCTCGAACGTATAGATATCACGCGCTTCCTCATCGGCCTCCGCGAACCAGTTGGGGCGTTCCCAGCCAAGTTTTTCACCAAATACGGCGCCGGCAGATTTCAACCGGTCGTAAAGCGGAGACCGCCGGCAGGGCCGACCGCTGTCATGTTCTTCCGATGGCCAGGCCATTGTGTAGTGCTTGCCATAGGCTTCCAGTGTGCGGGTCCGCACCCAGTCCGTGTCCGTGTGCGGGCGGCCGAAGCGCCGGATATCAACCGGCCAGAGATCATAGGGTGGTTCGCCCTTGGCAACCCATTCAGCCAGTGCCATTCCAGCGCCACCGCCTGCTGCAATGCCAAAGGCATTGAAACCGGCTCCGATGAAGACATTCGCCATTTCGGGTGCTTCGCCCAGAATGAAATTGCCATCCGGGGTGAAGCTTTCCGGTCCGTTGACCAGTTGTTTGACGCCAACGCTTTCCAGAGCGGGAACGCGGGGCAACGACAGCTCCACCAGTTGTTCGAAGTGATCGAAATTGCTGTCCAGAAGCTGGAAATCGAACGGATCCGGCACACCGCCGACGGCCCAGGAAATGCCATTGGGCTCGTAACCGCCCATGACAAGTCCGCCGACTTCCTCCTTGTAATATGTCAACCGGTCCGGGTCGCGGAGCGTCGGCAAGTTCGAGGGGACGCCAAAGGCTTCCGTGATCATGTATTGGTGCTCGACCGACACGAGGGGCACCGTGACACCAATCGTTGCTGCCAGTTCGCGTGTCCACTGGCCACAGCACAGAACCAGCTTTTCACAGGCAATATCGCCTTGCGCGGTGCGTACTCCTGTAATCTTCCCATGTTCGGTCAGGATTTCGGTGACCGGCATGTTTTCAACCAGTTTCGCACCACCAGCCCGTGCTCCCTTGGCAAGGGCCTGGGTGATGTCCGAAGGGCTTGCCTGACCGTCCGTCGGCAGAAAGGCGGCGCCAACGACATCGCTGATATCCATGAGCGGCCACAGGTCCTGCGCTTCCTTTGGTGTCAGAAGCTGCATGTCCAGGCCGAAACTGTGTGCCGTAGTCGCCTGCCGTTTCACCTCTGTCCAGCGTTCTTCATTGCAGGCGAGCCGGAGACCGCCGTTCATCTTCCAGCCGGTGGCCTGCCCCGTTTCTGCTTCCAGCCTGTCATAAAGCGAGATCGAGTAGCCAAGAAGCTGGGTAATATTGGCGTTGGAGCGCAGCTGACCAACCAGGCCTGCAGCATGCCAGGTGGATCCGGACGTCAGGGCCGCCTTTTCCAGAAGCAGGACTTCCTGACCCATCTGCGCCAGATGAAAGGCCGTGGAACATCCGACAATACCGCCGCCAATGATAATGATCTTCGAAGATGAGGGGAGTGTCATGAGGGCTCTCACAATTCACGGAATTCGGAAAGGGCGGCGTTCAGCCGGTCCATGTTTTCGCTTGTGTATGCGGCGTAGTCGAAGTCCAGGTCCGAGTGGATTTCGGAGGTCATTGACCAAAGGGTTTCACGCATCAGGGACGTGCATTTCATGGCCTTGTAGGCACGCCAGTTTGTTTCGGGGCGGGCATCAAAATACTGCTCGAGCATGGCGCGTTCCTGCAATTCGGTCAGGCCATTGTTGGAGGCAAGTCCGGCAAGATCGAACAGAGGCGAATTGAAACCACCATATTCCCAGTCGATCAGCCACAGTTTGTCGCCATCATCGAGCAGATTGGCGGCAAGAAGATCATTGTGACCGACAACAAGATCGACCGGTCCGACCGCTGCCTCGAGATCAGACAGAGTGTTCATCAGACCCGGCAGCACTTCCGAATGAGGGGACCGGTCAGCACTCAGGCGGGCGGCATAGGTCCGATTGACCTGGAATGGCCAGAAGGCCAGCACCGGTCCTGTCAGGTGGGCGCCAAGATCGTGATGCACCCTGGAGATCAGGGCAACAATTCTTTGAAGGTTTTCCGGTTCCCTGACGTCGGCCTCCCCGAATGTTTTTGCTTCAAGAAAGTCCAGCACCAGAACACCGGGCTCCTGGTAGACAACCGCAGGCGAAAGTCCGGCACGTTCGGCGGCGCGGCTCAGAGCCAGCTCGTTCCATCGCATGACACCATGCTCGGGTATGTCATCGCCAAGCCTGACAACGAAGCGCCGGTCGCCGTCACGCACGATGAGATTGACATTGGTGATGCCTCCTCCCAGCGGAGTGATGTCCCGAGGATCGGAAAAGCAGCCAAGCGCCGCGGCGCGGGCAATTGCGGTTTCAGACATTGCTAGATCCCCAATCTTTCACGCCGACCGGATGCAAGCGCGTTGATGACCCGATCCGTTATGATCGCGATGAACGCCACCGACAGACCGGCGACAATGCCCTGCCCGGCGTTCGCCTTGGTCAGTGCGATGTAAACTTCCTGGCCGAGATCCCTTGTGCCCACGAGCGCCGTGATCACCAGCATGGAAAGCGCGAGCATGATGGTCTGGTTCAGGCCAAGGAACAGGTGTGGTGTGGCAAGTGGCAGCTTGATGCGCCACAGCAGTTGCCGACGGGTGCAGCCGGACATAAGACCCGCCTCGATCAAGGCTGGCGGGACTTCCTTGAGGCCGTGCGCCGCGTAGCGTACCGCAGGCGCCAATGCATAGAGGATCACCGCGATCATCGCGCTGAAGTCACCGACCCGGAACAGCATGACGACCGGGATCAGGTAAACAAAACTCGGCAGGGTTTGCAGGGTATCCATCAGCCCGAGAATGACACGGCCGGCCCGCGGGCTTTCGGCCGCCCAGATGCCAAGCGGAATGCCGATAATGGTCGCGATCAGAACCGACACACCGCACAGGTAGATCGTCACCATGGCCTTGGACCAAAGTCCCGACGCTGCGATGAACATCATCAGGAAACCGGCGAGCAGCCCGATTTTCCAACCACCGACCCTCCAGGCGATCAGGGCAGTTGCGATAATTCCCCATGCCCATGGAATTCCTGTGAAAAATTTCTTCACCGGAATGAGCAACCACTGCAGGATGACGGTCTTTATGGCTTCGAACGTGTCGAAGAAGTTCACGTTGATCCATTCCATCGCATTCGACCAGAACGGGCCGGTCGTCAGCGTGAGGGCGTCCGGATAGGTTTGAACGGCCGGTACGAACTGTCCGAGGATCAAGGTTGAAGCGATCACCAGAAAGACGGTGCCGGTCCATGGGTGGCGTTGCAGGATGTTGCCTTCCAGGGGATGGCGCATGCTGCGTTTCGCAAAGGCCTGACTTGCCCGGTCGAGCGCGATTGCCATGGCCACGATACCAAGTCCTGCCTCGATCCCTCCACCGATATCCAGCCGGCGCAGACTGGAGAGAACATCGAACCCGAGGCCGCCGGCGCCGATCATGGAAGCGATGATCACCATGTTCAGCGTCAGCATGATCACCTGATTGACACCAACCATCAGCGTTGGAATTGCAGAAGGAACAAGGACCTTCCACATCATCTGGCGATTGCGGCACCCGGCCATGCGACCGGCTTCGATCACTTCCTTCGGAACCGAATTCAGCGCAACAATGGTGATGCGAACCATGGGCGGCATGGCATAAATCACGGTTGCGACGAGCGCAGCGACGGGACCAAAGCCGAACAGGATCAGGATGGGGACGAGATAGGCAAACACCGGAACGGTCTGCATCAGGTCCAGGATCGGTCGCAATATGCGCTCGAACCAGCCTACCCGGTATGCCAGAATGCCGAGAAGAAGGCCGCCAACCACCCCGATCGGTACGGAAATCAAGACCGAGGCAAGCGTGATCATGGCACTTTCCCACTGTCCGAAGACGGCGAGGTAGAGAAAACAGACGCCGACAAGAACAGACAGGAACCAGTCGCGTGCATAGTGTCCGACCGCCATGATCGTCACGATGACCGCGATCCAGCTCAGCGCAGGTGCCACTTGAACGGCGGTCTCCCCGACACCGCTGGTAAACCCCTCGACCAACAGGTTGCGCAACACCTGGTAGGGGGCTTCGATCATTGCAGAAATGGCCCGGGTGAGATCACGGAACGAAAAGAAATAGAATCCGGCACTGCCGACCAGCCAGTCCAGGAACTCGCTGATATGGTTTTCGAGCGGCAACTGCCAGCTTTTGGGAAACCGGACGATCCAGCGGGCATCAAGTGCCTTGTAAAGTTGAAACGAATAAGTCGATAAAAGCCAGGTGCTTGTGAACAGCACCCCCCAGAATAGTGCGTCTGATTTCAGAGCGCGGGGGATCATCTGCGCCCTACCAGCACATCAATCACCGCCTTGCGGGAAATCTGACCAACCTGCCTGTCGCCTTCCATGACCTTGTGAGGCAGGTCGGAGGCTTCCACCGGATCCGCAATGACCTCGATCACGGCATCATGCGCAACCTCACCGGCGAAGCTGTCGCCGTTCACGGGCTCCATCACCGAGGCAGCGCGTATCACCTTCGCACGGCTTACATGCCGCGTGAACTCCGCCACATATTCGGTTGCAGGCTGCAGGACGAGGTCCTCTGGGGTCGCGACCTGTTCAATGATCCCGTCCTTCATCACTGCAATGCGATCTGCCAGACGGATGGCTTCGTCGAAATCATGGGTAATGAAGACAATCGTCTTGTGAAGGATGTTTTGCAGACGCAGGAATTCATCCTGCATTTCGCGGCGGATCAACGGGTCAAGCGCCGAGAAAGGCTCGTCGAGAAACCAGATTTCAGGTTCGGCCGCCAGGCTGCGGGCAATGCCGACACGCTGCTGCTGACCACCTGAAAGTTCACGCGGGAAATAGCTTTCACGCCCCTTGAGACCCACCAGTTCCACAACTTCATGCGCGCGTGCTTCACGGGTCTTCTTGTCGACGCCTTGAATTTCAAGGGGGAAAGCCGCGTTTTCCAGGACCGTCAGGTGTGGCAGGAGCGCGAATTGCTGGAACACCATGCCCATCTTCTTGCGCCGGATCTGGATCAGTTCTTCTTCGCTTGCGCTGAGAAGATCTTTACCCTCAAAGCGGATTTCTCCAGCAGTGGAATCCACAAGCCGCGACAGGCATCGCACAATCGTCGATTTGCCGGAGCCCGACAGCCCCATGATGACAAATATCTCGCCCTTCCGGATCTGGAGATTGACCGCCCGCACCGCCCCGATGAGATTTGCCGCTTCCAGATCTGCTGAGGACGGGTCAGGGTTGGTGTTCAAAAACGTATCGGCCTGTGCGCCGTAGAGCTTCCATACGTTCCGGCAATCGAGAATTACGGGCTTCGTCATCCAGTCCTCGGTGGAGGTTTATTCCCGGGGTCGGGAAACTTGTCTTGGCTGTCATCCGGACAAGTGTCCGGCACGCACCAAACTCAGGCTGGTGCGTGCAGGAATTATGGGACGGGTTTATTTGGCGATCCAGCCTGACCAGGTGTCCTTGTTGTCAGCCATCCAAGCTGCAACCGTATCGTCGACCGACTTGCCGTCGAGATCGACTTCGGTGACCATGGCACCATAGTCGGCATTGGAGAGTTTGAAGTTCTCGATCGCCTTCGCGGCTCCGGGCCACTTGTCCGCAACACCTGCCCAGCTGACTTTCCAGATCGGGCCCCGCGGCTTGCCGCAGTCATAGGCTGCATCCGGGTTTACCCCGACCGATGGGTCGCTGTAGCACTCGGGCGAGAACGGCGGGAATTCAACGAATTCGCCATCGTATTTTGCAGGCGCCCAGTGTGGCGCATAGACCCAAAGGATGATCGGGTCCTGCCGTTGATACGCTGCTTCCAGTTCAGCGAACAGAGCCGCATCCGTGCCTGCATGGACCACTTCAAAGTCCAGTCCCAGAGCCTCGACACGTTCCTCATCAAAGCCACCCCAGGTAACCGGACCACCGAGATACCGGCCAAAGGGGGCTGTTTCAGGCGTGGAGAATTCTTCTGCGCAATCCTTCAGCGCTTCCCAGTTCGGCAGGCCCGGGCACCGCTCCTTCATGTAGGCCGGATACCACCATTCCTCGATCGCCTGGAGACCGGTTTCACCCAGATTAACGACGTCGCCTGTCGCGAATGCCTCATCCATTGCCTCGCGGCCGGTGGTTTCCCAGATTTCCATGGCGACATGCAGGTCGCCGGTCTTCAATCCTGCGAACTGGGCGATGTAGTCAGCCTGGACATATTCAACATTGTATCCGGCTTCCTTCAGGACTTCGCCCATGAGCTTGGTCGTGATCAACTGGCCGGACCAGTCGTGCAGAGTAAGTTTGATCGGATCGCTGGACTCGGCTGCGAGTGCAGGCGCAACGGCCAGCATGGCGGACAGTGCTAATGAAACGCGCTTCATAATTTCCTCCCTGTCGAGAATTGCCAATACGGAACTGCGCATGCGTCACGCTCTCGGCAGCTAGCCAACTTGGCAAAACACTCCCTAGACTGTCAGCATAAATCAACAAAAAGCAACATTTAGGTTCGACTTTTGTGGATTTTAGATACATTTTGAGCCTTAAGCGTTCATTCAACAGACAAAAAACATGAGAAACACGGGAGATTCACAGTATGCCGGATTATTCGGACAGACTGGAAAAGGCATTGGAGATCACAGGAGACGCCGCAGCTGTCAGTCTCGCCTATTTCCGGAATGATCCTGCAACCGAAACCAAGGCAGATCAAAGCCCGGTCACGCTCGCGGACAAGGCAACGGAAAATTCCCTCAGGGACAGCATTCAACGAAACTTTCCGGGTGAAGCGATCTTCGGTGAAGAATTCGGCCAGACCGGAGATGGTGACAAGATGTGGATCATCGATCCGATTGACGGCACGCGGTCGTTCATTGCCGGATTGCCGCTTTTCGGAATGCTGCTTGGATTTCTGGTCGAAGGACGTCCGAAAATGGGTGTCATCCGGATGCCGGCGCTCGATGAAGTCTATTCAGGAGGTGAGGGGCTGCACGCCGCCTGCAACGGGACATCGATCAGGGTCAGCGAATGCCGTTCGCTGGATGGCGCACGTCTCTTTGTCAATGAAGGTGACAAGCTGGCCGTACGCGAACCTGAGGCATTTCAGCGCCTCGTTCGTGCGAGTCAGTTGCGCAGGATGGCGGCTGACTGCTACCCGCACGCGCTTGTGGCACGCGGGCTTGCGGATGCCGTCGTGGACTACGATCTGCAACCCTATGACTATCTGCCGGTTTCCGCCGTGGTCGAAGCGGCCGGCGGTATCATGACCGACTGGCAGGGCAACCGGCTGACAATGGCATCGGACGGGCGAACTGTCACAGCGGCAACCCGGGAGCTGCACGCCGAAATCCTGGCTTTGCTCAACCAGCCCTGACGGCAGCCACATGGGCATCGAAGGCAGGGTCCTGCATCAACGCGCGGCAACGGTCGAACCGACCGGTCGCATAAGCCCAGAAGTCCTCGGCAGGATTGTTGTCGGCAAGTTGAATGAGCCCCCAAAGGGTCCACAACAGGTCGCACATGGCCTTGTAGATCACTACGCGGCCCGTTTCTGCCGCCGTGGGACCACGTTTGAAATACGCCTCCAGCATCTCTGCGTCCTGTTCTGGGGTCATGCCGGCTTCGACCGAAAGGTCACCAAGATCCCACAATGGATCGTTCATGCCGGAATATTCCCAGTCGACGATCCACATTGTCGTGCCGTCATCCAGGAAGTTTTCGCAAAGCGGATCGCAATGACACGGAGCAAGTGGCAGATCGGCAGCCGCCAACACGTCTCCGATGGGCATCGCTGCTGCGACGACATCCTGGTAGCCTTCCGGGAGCGAGACATCCTTGGTTGAAAGAACCTTCAGGTAGTCATCGATCATGGAAAAAAGTTCGAATCGAAACCGGAAGGTTTCGCCGGAAGTGTGCAGCTTGGCCAGCGCCATCCCCGCGCGGCCCGGGGAACCGGTGCGTGACCTGAAAAGATCGGGGGTCATGGTTTCGATCCCGTCTATCGTGCGCGTGATCATGATGCCGGTTGCAGCATCCGCATAAAGAACATCGGCGGAGACACCGGCGTCGGCCGCGGCTTCCGCGTTGTGCTTTTCCACGGCGCGATCGATGTATTCTTCGGTGTTTTCACCCGGAATGCGGACGATGACTGACTGGTCGGCAAGATCCACACGGTGCACCAGGTTGGTCAGGCCGCCGAGACGCGTGACATGCCTTGCTGAATTGACATGTGCAAATTGCGGCGCAGAGCGCAGTGCCTCGAGTACTTTTTCAGCATGTTCAGTCATGTTTCCCCCGTTCATCCCTTGAGCGCGGTGTCGTCCGGATCATAGAGCGGGCTCTCCGCCTGCGTGACCGGGTAACGCTCGCCAAAAACCTCCAGACTGAATTCAGCCCGGTCCCAATGCTCCTTGTCCAGATAACCACGCACAATCGTGCGGTTCACCGTATAACCAAAGCCGACAGAGGTCGTCGACGAGACGACCTGATCTCCCAGCAATATGGTTTCGCCACCCGTGAGCGGCAGATGGTCCTGTGTCACGAAAGTGCACAGCCTGCGTTCGATGCCATTCTTCTTTTGTGCTTCCAACACCTGCCGTCCGAGAAAATCGCCTTTGGATTTCAGGTGAACACGAAACCCGAGACCTGCCTCGATCGGCGTGTAATCCGGTGTGACATCACCCGACCAGTAGACATAGCCTTTTTCCATTCTAAGGCTCTCGATGGCCCGGTATCCGACATTGGCGATGCGGTGTTTTGCTCCGGCCGCCCAGAGTGTGTCGTAGACATGAGCCGCAAATTCCGTCGGGACATGCAGTTCATAACCGCGTTCTCCGACATAACCGATCCGTGCTGCACGTACCGGCGCCGCGCCAACGACAATTTCCCTCATCGTCGAAAAAGGGATGGCTTCATTGGAGACATCACTTTCAGAAGCCGTTGCCAGAACATCGCGCGACTGCGGACCGACAATGTTGATCACGGCATAACCGCTCGTGACTTCCACAATGTGCACAGAAGAATTCTCCGGCAGGTTGCGTCTGACCCAGTCGCTGTCGTGGACGCCAAAACCGGATCCGGTCACCAGATAGAAGCGGTTCTGATCCAGGCGGATGATTGTCACATCCGCCTCCACGCCGCCGGACCCGTTGCACAATTGCGTATAGATGACCGAGCCGACCGGCTTGTCCATGTTGGAGACGGCCATCTGCTGCAATGCATCGAGCGCGTCGGCACCGATGATCTCGAATTTCGAAAAGCTGGACTGGTCGATCAATGCGACCCTCTCCCGCACAGCCCTGTGCTCTTCGGCGGCATATTTCTTCCAGCCTGGATCGAGGAAGTCCAGCTGATCAACCGGCTCAACCCCGTCAGGCGCGAACCAGAGCGGTCGTTCCCAACCGTTCTTCGAGCCGTAGACAGCTCCGCGATCCTTGAGTTTCTGGTAGAGCGGCGACAATCTCAGTTGCCTGGCGCTTTCATGCTCCTGTCCCGGATACCTTTTCTTGTAGTGATGGGCATAGTGCTCGACAGCGCGCGGATACATGAAGCTCCGGGTTCCGTGATGCGGTCCGAAGCGGCGCACGTCAAGGGGCCAGAGATCCAGCGACGGGCGTCCTTCAACCACCCATTCGGCAATCATCTCCCCGGCGCCGCCGCCGGCGGCGATGCCATAGAGAAATCCCGTTGCCATCATAAGATTGTCGAAGCCGGGTTGCCAGCCCATGACAAAGTCACCGTCCGCGGAATAGGGGATCGGACCGTTGATGACCTGGCGGATGCCGACTTCATTGACAATTGGTGTCACCTGGCTGGCAAGGTTTGCCAACGGCAGAAAGCGATCCAGATTTTCAGGCAGCAGCTGGCGCACGAAAGATCCGGGAATACCATGATCTCCGAAGGGAAGGGTGCCTTCTTCATAGCCACCAATGACCAGGCGGCCGGCGACATCCGGCTTGTAGTACACAAGACGTTCCGGATCCCGAAGTGTCGGGAAATGGCCGACTTCGGTTCCGGTGGGTTCGGTAACGATATATTGGTGTTCGACTGCGCAGGCAGGTACACGAATGCCCAGCTTTTCTCCAAGTTCACGGCTCCACATGCCGGCTGCCAGGATGATCGTATCTGCTTCGAATGTTCCCTGGCTCGTCTCGACTGATGTGATCCGTCCGTTTGAGACGGTAAAATCGCGTACCTCGCACCCCTGGCGGATGTCGGCTCCCTGGCGACGCGCAGCGCCGGCGACGGCCTGGCAGAGTGAGGCCGGATCAACATAACCGTCAGAGGGAATGAACGCTGCACCTTCCAGGCCGCGTGCCTCGATCAGAGGGAACAGATCCTTTGCTTCGCCGGGCGAGACTATCTGCATTTCCAGATCGAAACTGCGTGCCATTGTTGCCAGCCGCCTGGCCTCCAGCAGGCGCTCCGTGGTTGCCGCAAGTCTGAGCGAGCCGGTTTTCTTCCAGTCGAATTGCATGCCTTCCTCGTTCTGAAGGCGGTCATACATTTCGACGGATTTCTTCAGCATGCGGGTCGTGTTGCGTGACGAGCGCAACTGTCCGACCAGACCGGCCGCGTGCCAGGTCGCCCCTTCCGTCAGGCCAGCGCGTTCCAGAAGAACCACATCCCTCTCCCCCATTCGGGTCAGATGATAGGCAATCGAGCAACCGATGATGCCGCCGCCGATGATCAGATGTTTGGCAGAGTGTTGGGTCATATTTGCAGGTCCGCATGCTGTCCGTCGGAACAAATCCTAACAAAAATCAACATCTTCACAATAGTATTGTTGATTTTTGTTGAATTCGCGGTGCAGAATAGCCTTATTCGACCAGGAACTTTGGTGTAAACAGGCCTCATGTCGAAATACGAAACAACGCTCTTACAGACAGTGGATATGCGCGGCACCGTCAGCGTGCAGGAGCTTTCGCGTATCCTTGGGGTATCGGATCAGACCATTCGGAGGGTCTCGCGGCCGTTGGTCGATCGGGGGGCTCTGCAAAAGGTGCACGGTGCACTGGTATCGACCAAGTCGGCACCGGACCTGCCCTATCTGGCCCGCATGAACCTGAATCGCGAGGCCAAGGTGGCGATCGCCGAAGAAGTCGTGAAGATCATCAAGGACGGCGACAGCATTGCCATCGATACCGGGTCGACGTCCGGATTTGTCGCACAGGCCCTTCGCAGCCTGCGCGAACTCACCGTTGTCACGAACTCAGCCTATGTCGCGAGCACGCTTGCAATGATCCCGGGCAACAATGTCTCCATGGCCGGGACACAGCTACGGGATCACGACGGAGCATCCTTTGACCGTTCGGCATTTGACGTCATAGACCGGATGCAGGTGGATTACGTGCTCCTGTCCGCATCGCTTGTTGATGCCCGGAACGGTTTTCTCGTTCACGAGCAGTGCGAGGTCGACATCGCGAGTGCGATGCTGGCCAATGCGGGACGCGCGATCATGGCAGTCGATCACTCGAAGTTCGAGCCGCAGGTCCGCAAACCGGTGCTTCGTCAGCCTACGCTGAAGCCCGGAGATTACCTCGTCACCGATCGGGTTCCTCCGGATGAATTTTCCACGCTGTTTGCCAATCTGGAAGTTCGGGTGGCCTAGTCGCGGATCGCAGGCAGTCAGATAGAGAGCAGTAACGTTTGTTTTGCCGGCAAAGCGACGGACGTAATTCTTTCGGAACCGCAAATTGATGATATTGCGCCCAGGCCAAACCACGAATTTCGATACGATATCCGGGGCACATGCAGGCGCCGATGGGACGGATTGGACCATGACACAGATTTTGAAGGTTCTGTTGTTAGCGGCCGTTGCTTTCTGGATGTCAAGCGCGCACGCCCAGGAAGACGTGACACTGTCGATCAGGAATGTGATCGAGCGGCAGGCACTTTTTCACAAGGCACCCGGTTCCACCGGTGTCGTTCTCGTTCACCAGTCGGGGAATGATGCCGCCAGCTGGGCCGACATTGCCATCCAGCTCCAGGAGGCAGGTGTCGCCTCGATATCACTTGAGTCGGTCTCGGTAGAGGACGTCAAATCGGGGATCGATTTTCTCCGCCAGCGAGGCAAGCGTCGGATCGTGTTGATCGGTGCAAGTCTTGGCGGTGCGGCCGCACAGGGCGCAGCCTTGCACAAAGGCGAAGTTTTGGCCGATCTCGTAATCCTGCTGGGAACAGCCCACGGAGACATGTCAGACGCTGTTGGCGTCGACAAGCTGTTCATTGTGACCGAAAGGGATTTCTTCCGGGCTCGAACACACTCAAGCTTCAAACAGGCGTCCGAGCCGAAAGAACTGGCTATCTACCCCGGCTCCGCGCACGGACAGGACATGTTCAATGAAGACTTTTCTGACGACCTGTTGAGACGCATACTGGCCAGGGTGACAGGTTTGGAGTAGTCGGGGCCCCCTAACAGCGATTTTGATCAAGGACTGGAAGGGGCATTGGCAAAGCCCATGCAAAGCCCATGCTCTGGCTGAAAGCGGTTGTTGATCACGGGGCCTGGCAATCGGTGATCTGATCCATTTTGAAGGGTCGGCCTAAAGTGCTCGGGCAATTTTCCGGAGGCCGTCTATTGCTGTTTCAACTGCCGCCGCATCGATCGGGTCATTTTGGTAGACCAGATAGGCAGGCCTTTTCAGCAACGGGGCTGCTTCCAGCCGGAAAAGCCTTTTCTCCTCGATCAGTTCCCGGACGACCCTTATTGGGAAGTAACCAGAACCGCCGAACTTCAGGATATATTGCAGCCCCTGTGTGCCAAGCCCGACGGTAATCGCAGCCGTTTCCATTTCCGGAAAGGCAGCAGCGTGGGCGTCCAGATAAACGTCGCCCCAATCCACAAACACGAAATCCTCGACCCATCCGGATGACACTTCGCGCATTTTCGTGCTTACGAGAACAAGCTCGTCATCCAGCAGTTTTTCAATCGTCAACCCTGTTGTGTGGCGCGGCTGGTACATGATGCCGATGTCCATCAGACCATCGGACAGTTTTGACATTTGGGCGGGTGAATAGTCCGCCTGTAAATCGAGTGCGATATCCGGTGACTGATCGCGCATCCATGCCATCCAGTCGATCACCAGGCTGTCCCAAAAACTGACCTGTGCACCGACGGTCAACACGCCGCGGAACTCGGGCCTGAGCGTCACTGTTTGCAGTGATTTTTGCCAGAACATCTGGATGTTGGCGGCGTGTGACAGAAACTGATGGCCGGCGGCTGTCAAACGGCAACCGGAATGCTCGCGTATCAAAAGCGCGTGACCAAGTGCCTGTTCGAGCATCTTCAACCGCGCGCTCACGGTTGACTGAGTGACGTTCAGAGCTTCGGCGGTTCTGTTGAAATTGCCGGTTTTGGCAAGGACAATGAAGGTTTTGATCTGGTCGAGTGTCATGTGGCATCCACGAAATCAATCGGAATAATCGATTGAGCTTATCATATTATTTCGTTTTTCAGATCGATTGTTGTTGCTCATTATTCGCCTTATCCGCGATATCGGGAAGGCAGTTAGGGCATGACAACCAATCTCAAGCAGGGCCTTCTGCTCAAGGGTGCAAAGCTTCATCCGGAAATTGACGGGTCGGTTCAGGGAATTGTTCTTATTACCCTTGGTATCAGTGTTTTCAGTATTCAGGATGTCTTGATCAGGACCCTTGGGAGTACTTACCCGGGATTCGAGATAATGTTCTTTCGAGGATTGGTGGCCATAGTTCCCATTTTTGTGTTTGTTATCTTTAGTGGCGGCCTGGAGACGCTGAAAGTTTCTCACCCCTGGCTGAACATACTGCGGGGGCTTCTCGCGTTGACATCCTATACTTTCTATTACATGGCTTTGCAGGCATTGCCGCTTGCCGTCTCGACTGCAATCTTCTTTTTATCGCCTTTGATCGTCACGCTGCTGTCCGTGATATTGCTGCGCGAAACTGTCGGAATTCGGCGTATGGCGGCAGTGCTTGCCGGATTTGTCGGCGTGATGATGATTGTCGGTCCCACCGACGGAGACGTTTCAGCCGAGATGATCCTGCCCATACTGGCCGCCGTGGCCTATGCGATCAGCATCATAATCACGCGCCATATCGGGAAATCACAAACCGGTTCATCACTCGCGTTCTACGCCATGTCGACGTTTATCGTGGTCAGCGGACTGGCAGGATTGTTTCTGGGCGGCCAGACAGATGCGGCTTCCCATCATCCGAGTATTGCCTTCCTGCTGCGTGACTGGGTTGTGCCAACAGCCGGTGATGCGTTCCTGATTGCCGTTTGTGGCGTGATTTCCGCATTCGGCTTCTACTGCCTTGCGCAAGGATATCGAATTTCACCCGTGAGCGTGGTTGCCCCATTTGAATTCGTTGCAATGCCTCTTGCGGTTTTCTGGGGGTTTCTTGTGTGGGCGGAAGTGCCTTCAGGTCTTACCTTGTCCGGGATACTGGTCATCATTTTCAGCGGAATCTATGTTTTGCAGCGGGAAGCGCGACCGGACAGAAAGCGTCTGACGTCGGGCCGGACCGTTCGTCTGCGGTTGTGAGCCGGTCGGTGCACGGCGCTGCGATAACAAAGCGCCCGGCTCGGCGAGTTCCTGATCTCCGCAGGACCGTTCCCGGTTGCAGGTGCACGTCATCAGCACCCGGTATTTTTCAGGCTTTACCGGAATTCCAAAACGCGTATCCCGGCCTCGTGCAGCATCTGGCGTGACACCTGAAAACTGTGGTCGAGGGCTCCGTCCGATTGAGGAATGGGCGGTGCAACGATTTGTGGAATGCCGGTCTGGATGATTGCCCGGCCACAGTCCGCGCAGGGAAACCGGTTGACATACAAAGTGCAACCGGCGAGGCAGATCCCGGCACGTGCCGCATTATAGATCGCGTTCCTCTCCGCATGCTCGAACCAGAAGAATTTCTCGCCGCTTTTCCGATCAAATCTCGCCGGATCGGCGGGTGAAACCCCACGCGACAATCCGTTGTATCCAGTGGATCTGATTTCATGGCCAGCGGGAGATACTATGACGCACCCAACCTGAAAATCACGATCTTCAGACCACAGGGAGATATGGTCGCAGAGCGCCATGAAGCGCCCGTTCCATGTCTGTGCGTCTGCCATCCTCTTCAGCTCCCGTCCAGATTTTTGCTCAGTTGCTCGCCAACGGTTTCCGGCAAGGCTGTAAAGGGTGGCAACACCCGGCGCCACCCGATGTCATTCGATCTGAGGCCTACCAGAAACTTGATGCCGGGTATCAGTGTCGGACCCGCAAGCAAGCCACGCTGGCGTGCGATTTCATCACTGATCGTCCTTGGCGGTGCAGCCCGTCTGGACCAGGCTTGCGCGGCGATCGGAGCGGTGACGTTAACGCTCGCCGAGATGCATCCTGCAAAACCGTCAACTGCAGCACTTTGCAGGACTGTTTCAGAACTCGGAAAGACGTTCAGGGAAGGGCAGGTTGAAACAATCGAGCGGCAATAGTCCAGGTCACCTGAGGAATCCTTGATACCCGTGAACCGGTTTGGCGCGACCGACACCAGGTCCGAAATGACTTCGACAGGTATGGAAATTCCTGTCATCTGGGGGAAATTGTAGAAATAGATCTGAATGTCGCGTGACCCCAGAGCATCATGGAGCGCGAGGTACCATGCCTGCAGGCCCGACGGTGACAGGGGTTTGTAATAGTATGGTGGCAGTACCAGAGCGATGGGAAAGCCGAGGTCATCGGCAAAGGTCGTAAGTGCGACGGTCTCCTGAAGCGATGGTGTGCCCGTGCCGACCATGAGGCGTTCCTTGGGAAACGCTTCGACGGCCCAGGCCATCACCTGCCGCCGTGACGCATTGTCGAATGAATTGGCTTCACCGGTCGAACCGAGAACATTCAGACCGTCGCCACCGTTCCTGAGTATCCAGTTGCAATGCTCGATAAACGGCTCTCGCATCGGCGAACAGGTCGTGTCGACCGGCGTTGGGACTGCTGCGATCACGCCTTCCATCAGACCACCCCTGCGTCGGCTCGCTGTGCGGCGAGGGCCGTCAATCCGGGCGGATCCTTGAGAGGATCATCGCCCTTTGTCCACCCACCCGGTTCCAAAAGGGCGTCGGCCTCGTTCCTGAAGGCTGCATCGTTCACTGCAATAAAGGCGTGCTCGGCATCTTCGACTTCATCGGCATAGCGGATTGCGTCTACCGGGCAAATACTCTCGCACATACCGCACTCGATACACTCGGTCGGGTGAATGTAGAACATGCGTTCGCCCTCGTAGATACAATCGACGGGGCATACCGTCGTGCATATGCCGTCCTTGACATCAATGCAGGTGCTCGTGATCACAAGGGTCATCCGGTTCAGTTTCCTTTCCAGACAGGTGCCCTCTTGTCCCGGAACGCGGCAACACCTTCGTCAGCGTCACTTGAATTCAGTGCTGCCTCAAGTTCCCTTGTCGGGTACTGAAAGGCGTCCTGCAACGGCAGATGCGCCGTCTGCCGGGCGACCGCCTTGATGGCCTGCAGGCTCAGTGGTGCACACTTCAGGAGTTCGGCGACCCAACGGTCCGTTTCCTCATCCAGCTGTTCAGGTGAAACGACAGCGTTCAGCAGCCCGTGACGCTCCATTTCGGATGCTTCCAGAAGCTGGCCGGTCATCATCATTCCCATTGCGATGTTTCGCGGCATCAACCGGGGAAGCAGCACCATGCCGCCATCCAGGGGCACACGGCCGACCTTGGCTTCAGGCAGGCCGAAGCGCGCCGTGTCGGCGGCAATGACGATGTCGCACCCGAGAACCATTTCCAGTCCACCGCCAAGCGCAAGGCCATTGACCCGGGCGATCACAGGTGTCGACATCCTACGCAGCGCAATTCCCGAAAAACCGGACGTGCTGATACGTTTCCAGTATTGCATTCCGGACAGTCCGGTTTCTTCTTTCAGGTCGGCGCCGGCGCAAAACGCCCTCGTACCTGCACCGGTCAGAACGGCGCACCGGATTTCCGGTTTGCGCTCGACTTCGTCCCAGACCTCTGCAAGCCGGGCATGGGTCGCACTGTCCACCGCGTTCAGACTGTCGGGCCGGTTGATCGTCACGCGTGCGACATGTCCCGAAACTTCGAACTCGACACTCATTCAGCCGCCTCGTTGTTCAGAAACATCGCCAGTTCCTGAAGCACTTCATCGGTGTGCTGACCGAGGCGGGGCGGCAGATGCCTCACGATCATTGGTGCTTTGCTCAGGTGAACGGGAGACCCGGCAAGCGTGATGTCTCCAAGAACGGGATGGTCGATCGACTGCAGCATGCCGTTGATTTCGGTCTGCGGATCTGCCAGGGCTTCCCCAAGCGAGCGGACCGGTGCGCAGAGCAGGTCCTGGGCTTCCAGCCTCTCAAGCCAATAGGACGACGTATTCCCGGCAATCGCCTCCGAGAACCGTGCCTGAAGAAATGGCTTGTGCTTGCGTTGGGTCTCCAGGGTCGGATAGTCGGGAGACAGGTCCTCGATTTCCAGAGCTGTGCAGATATCCTGAAGCGGGTTCGCCTTGAACGCACCCACGATCACGATGGCACCATCGCTTGTGTCGAAGACACCTGTCAGGGGCATGGCAGCCCAGTTCAATACCTCCCTGTGTTTGGACCACTGAGCCGCTTCCTGCATCTGCATCGCGATCATGCTGTCGTAGAGCGAGACCTCAACTTTCTGACCATGACCTGTTTTGTCGCGCATCAGCAAGGCTGCCAGAATTCCCTGAACCAGATGCATCCCGGCCGAATAGTCGCACAATGTTGTCGGATAGATCGACTTGGGAATCGACGGGTCCTGGGTCTTTTCCATGACGCCGGTCATTGCCTGCGCCAGAACGTCCTGTCCGCCCTTGTGGGCATAAGGGCCGGTCGATCCGAAGCCGGTTCCGGAGGCACAGATCACTTTCGGGTTGATTTTCGAAAGGGCGTCATACCCGAAGCCGAGACGATCCATCACGCCTGCGCGAAAATTGTCGACCACCACGTCGGCAGTCTTGACCAGATCGAGAACCTGCTTGTGTCCGGCTTCGGACTTCGTGTCGATCTCGATCGAGCGCTTGTTCCGGTTCAATGACGCGAAAACGGCATTGTTCAATGCTTCTTCGGTCTGCAATCCATAAAACCCACGGCTCAGGTCTCCGGTGCCCGGTCGTTCGATCTTGATGATGTCTGCTCCGAAATCACCAAGCATCTGGGTTGCGCACGGGCCCAACATGACCTGCGTAAAGTCAATGATGCGAATGCCATCGAGTGGCATGATATTCTCTGACATGAAAACCTCTGTTATTCCGCCGCGACGTTGTCTTCGATGAGTGCGTTCGGCGACGGCCTGTCTCCCGGGTCTGCGCCCTGTGCGCGCATCTGTTTCTGGATGGCCGTGTGATCGACCATGCGCAGTGGAACGTCGCCGTTCAGCGCCAAGGCAGTTGCGACGCCCGCAGCTTCGCCCTGTGCCATGCAGGGGGGGATTTCGCGTGACAGTTTTTGAGCATCACTTTCAACCGAGTAGTGACGACCGGCGACAATCAGATTGTCGATGCCCTTGGGAAGCAATGCGCGATACGGCGTGTAGTAATCGCGGCCACGGCAAACCGTGTCGGTGAAATAGCGCCTTGATTTCACGTCATCCTTGTTGACGACATACTCGCCCTGCAGCATCCGTGTCTGCCGGACACCCATTTGCTCGGCGGCGCCTAGCATTGTGGCGTTTTCGAAGCCGGGAATGTTCTCTTTTGCGAACTTGTGGAGTTTCATCATCCGCTCGCGGCCCTCTATTTCAGAGGCAACCATGTCCTCAACCGAGAGCCCGTCATACCCGGGCATGTGCGGGCAATTGCACCACACAACGCCGGGTATCGGCGTTTTGAGCCACCACATGCCCCAGGCCCCGCCAATCCGGCGCCGCGCTTCGCGGTCGAGCTTCTTGTATGTCTCGGGATCGGAGAATTCGAACGCCACGGCCTTGTCGGTGTCGACGTTCGAGAGGCGGAACACCGTCGTGACAATATACTGGCCGTCGATGTACTTCGCCCCGGCCGCCACGCCGACATCCAGGTCACCGGTGGCATCAACCACGTATTTGGCGCGGATAGCCTGCCGACCGAGCTTGGTCTGCGCTATCACGCCGGTAATACGTCCGTTTTCCATCAGAACATCTGAAAACCAGCTGTGTGTGCGCAGGTTCACCTTCGCCTCGACCACCATGTCGAGACTGACGCGTTTCCAGGCATCGGGGTCAAATGCGACGGCGTGAATGATCGGCTGCGGCATCATGGCCTTGTGGAAGTCGATACAGCCCCAACGAGACCACTTTTGCCACATGTCCCAATTGGTCTGACATTCTGCCGGCGGTGGGTAGACGGCGGCATCCTGGCGCTCCATACGTTCGACGAATTCGCTGACAACCCCGGTCGTGACGATTTCATTGCCCTCGTTCACCATGTCGTCCAGTACCAGCACCATGCCGCCTGAAGCCATGCCTCCAAGATGGTGATATCGCTCCAGAAGCGTTACCGAGGCGCCGTTCCGGGCTGCCGAGACCGAGGCCGCGTGGCCTGCGGGTCCCGCGCCGACAACGACAACATCGCAATCTGCAACAACGGGGACCTGCGCCCCTTCCACCTGGACCGTGGTTGTATGACGCTCTGCCATAATCCTTGTTCCTTGTTCTAAAATCTCAATCGCTTTTGAAAGGTCAGGTCCGCTACCAGCGAATGACGAGTTTCTCGGCGACAGAAACGGCAGTGAAGAGAAGCACCGACAGCCCGGAAGACACGAAAACCGTCGCGTAGAGAAGCGGTGAGCGGAAATTGAAAGTGCTGTCTATGATCAGCGCACCCAATCCGACATCCGCACCGATCCATTCGCCTACAATTGCCCCGATCACGCAGGTCGTTGCAGCGATCTTCAAGGCGGAGAAGAGAAACGGCAGCGAAGACGGCAGGCGGATTTTCCAGAAAACCTCCGACTTGGAAGCCGACAAAATCCGGGCAAGCTCAAGCGTTTGCGGCGACACGGCCTGCAAACCGCGTACCATGTTCACCAGGGTCGGGAAAAAGCAGATCAGTGCCGCGATCACCACTTTTGCGGTCATGCCGGCTCCGAAAATCAGCACGAGTATCGGTGCGATGGCGAGGATCGGGATCGTATTGATGAAGACGGCGATCGGGAAAAACGCTTTTTCGATTGACTGGCTGTGCACAAATGCGACAGCAATCAGGATCGCAGCCAGATTACCGACCAGGAAACCCGACAGGCTCTCGATCAGGGTCGGCCAGAAGTTCCTCATCAGCAGAGCGAATTCATTGGTGAAAACGGCCAGAACATCCGTAGGTGCCGGGGCGATATAAGTCGGCACCTCGAACAGTCTCACACCGATCTGCCAAATGAGAAGCAGCGAGACGGCGGTACCGAGCGGGATCGCTACGCTGCCCGCGCGCAGCCTGATCTGGTCAAGCACAGTCGGTTTCGGGTCTTCAGCTTGTGCGGAGACTTGAACCAGGGACATCAGCACTCCTCCAGAAGCCGGCGAAGCTGGCCGCAATACCGGTTGAATTCGGGGGTTTCACGCAATGCGATTTCGCGTTCTGAAGGCAGGTCAATGTCGACGACCTGCTTCACCCGGCCCGGGTTTGCCCGCAGCATGAGCACTTTCTGCCCCAGGAAAACCGCTTCGGGGATCGAATGGGTAACGAAAAGAATGGTGACACCGGTCTCGCGCCAGATGTCGCGAAGCTGCAGATTCAAATGGTCGCGCGTCATCTCGTCGAGTGCGCCGAACGGTTCGTCCATCAGCAGGAGCTTCGGTTTGCAAACCAGCGCCCTGGCAATGGCAACGCGCTGGCGCATACCGCCTGACAATTCGTGCGGCAACGCGTCTTCGCGGCCTTTCAACCCGACCAGATCAAGCAGATCCTGCGGGCTCTTGTCCGACATCGGGATTTTCAGACCCCGTTTGCGGCCCATCTCCAGCGGCAGTTCCACGTTCTTCAGGGCACTGCGCCAGGGCAACAGGGTCGCGTCTTGAAAGACGAACGCGAATTCGCGTGCGAGACGGGCTGCTTCCGTTGTCTTGCCCAGGATTTCAACGTTTCCCGTTGCGGTAGGAACAAGGTCGGATACCAACCGTAACATAGTGGATTTGCCGCAGCCCGATGGTCCCAATATCGTCCAGAATTCGCCTTCGCCGATTTCCAGGCTGATGTCTTCAAGTGCGGTGAAGCTTCCGAACTTCACCGATGCCCCGGACAGGCAGGCCGCAACATTGCGGCTTGCCATGTCCTGATGTGGACCTTCGTCCGCAATATCAGCCAAACGTTGGACGGGCATCTTTGGTCGCCTCGAGAATGTCCAGCGTCATGATGTCGGAGACCTTCGGCGCTCCACCGGTGAACTGTTCAAGGCTGTTATAGGTGTCGATCTGCTCCTGCCAGTTCTCCGTGGTCATGATGCCCCAGCCACCGGCCTTGGTCTTGTCGTTGAACGAGAAGCCCAGAACCAGGTCGACAGCTTTCATTTCACTGTCCTTGTCGAGGTTCGGGTATCGTTCGACCAGTGCGTCGACACCGGCGGTCGGGTTTTCGTAGACGGCACCCCAGCCCTTGGATATCGCGCGGATCGCACCGATTACCTTGTCGCTATGTTCCTGAAGAACGTCGTCCGTCGTGTAGTAGGGATTGGCATAGAGCTGTATTCCGGCGTCCCAGAGTTTCATGTCGACCCGCTCGTCCCCGAGAACGGACAGCGCACCGACATTGGTCTGCCAGCCTGTTGCCACATCGACCTGACCAACCTTCAACGGTGCCATGTCACCACCCATGACCGATACTTCCACCTGATCCTCTTCGATGCCGTTCTTGGCCAGAAGTGCGCGAAGCAGAATTCTGGCTGTGCCCTGTGTGGCGACTTTCTTGCCGATCAGATCCTCCGGTTTGCGTACCGGATTGCTTTCCATGGAAAAGTAGGTGAACGGATGCTGCTGATAACCGGCTGCAACACATTTGATCGGCAGACCTGCGGATCTCGCCAGCATCAGTGAAGGTGACGATGAAATCGAACCGAAATTGTTTGCGCCCGATGCAACCGACGCCACGCCGTCGATATTCGGTCCGCCCGGAATAATTTCCAACTCCAGACCTTCGTCGGCAAAGTAGCCGAGCTTGTCGGCCATGACCTCGCCAAGGATGCCGTTCGAGGCAAGCCAGCCGAGCTGCATCTTGATCTTGAAGTCAGCAGCCTTTGCCGGTTCGATCGAAAAGAATGTACCTGTTGTCGCCAGACCGGCGGCCGCGCCGAAGCCCTGAAGAAGATGCCGGCGATTAAGTCCCCAATTTGTCATGTGTCCGTCTCCTGGTAGGTGATTTTTTTTGTATCTCCCTATTCCTTTCAGCCTAGACGCGTGCCGGGTGCTGCGGATAGAATTTAGTTTTGCACATAGCGATGCCTTTTTTGCATCGCCTGAGGATTGAACCGGATGCACAGCAAGTTCCTGAACTATTTTGATGAGGTTGCCCGGCAGGGTTCGATCCGGCGCGCCGCCTCGGTCCTGCATGTGTCTTCGTCATCGGTGAACCGTAAGATTCTAGACATCGAGCAGCAGTTGGGCGTAAGGCTCTTCGACCGCCATGCGGAAGGTGTCGAACTCACGGCAGCAGGCGCTGTTGTCCTTGAACATTGCAGGAAGACGATTTTCGATTACGAAAAGATACTTCATCTTGTCGCTGACATTCGGGAGATGCGTGCCGGTCACATTGACATTGCGTCACTGGATTCCGTTGCTTTGAGCCTTCTGCCCTCGGTCATCGACCAGTTTGCCCGTGAATATCCGGACATCACCTATACAATCAGGACAGCGCAACCGGACGAAATCGTTCGTGCGGTCGCCGAAGGGGATGCCGGGATCGGCGTTTCCTTCTGTAACGACCTTCACCCGGGCGTAAGGCTGCGCACGGAGAAATCAGCTCCCATCGGGGCGATCCTCAACAAGAACCATCCTCTTGCAGAACGCGACGCACTGGATATCGAGGATCTGACACCGTTTTCGCTCATTCGCTCCTATGATGCGCTTACGGAGCGCTCGCTCGTGAATCTCGCACTTTCCGACGACAAGGTCCCGCTGAAAACGGCCTGCTTCACGAATTCTCTTCCGCTCGCCCGATCAATGATCCTGAGCGGGCATGGCGTTGGCCTTTATTCGAAAATCGGGTTCCTGAATGAAATTGAAGCCGGGAAGTTGCGTTACATCTCTCTCAAGTCCAGTTTTCTGAAGGATCTCAGGATCGGCATCCTGATCCCGGGCCGCAGCAACCAGACCCCCATCGAGAATTCGTTGTGCCGGATCCTCTCGAAATCTCTCAGATCGCTGCGTCTGGACTCCTGACCCGCCATACAACGAGGGTCAATTCCTCGATCCGGCAACTGGGTGCGTCACCTCAACTTCGTTCCGGGTCACACCAGGCGGTCGAAATGATCGCTATCTGGTCAGTTCTACCGGATCTACACCGCGCCACGTGCCTTTGCTCGCCATCACGCGATTGCGCAAATAGCATGTACGGTCAGCAAGTTTGTCGGATTTTTTGCACGTCGAGACAGGTTCAATGTGTGCCATCCCCATAGGCCGCCTTCCGCATGGCAGCGTCGGTCTTCCATATGGAGAACGTCATTCCATCAATATCGGCAAGTCGGTGCTGAAAGTTGCCGTTGATCAGGCTGCCGTCAAGCGTGTCATACCAAGCACGGACCTCATCAATCTTGGCAGTGAAGTCCAATATGCGCGGCAAGTCGGATTGGTCGCAGGTTGGCATACAACGCCTCGGTATTGGCAGGCAGAGATGAAAAATGCTGCTCCGCGTTGTCAAATGCCGTCTGGGCACTTGTCGGATCGGAATGAAAACCGGCACCGGTCCAGGACGATCCATTGCAGGTTCGAATGATCTTTGGATCCCGGTTGCTGTCGGGCCCGCACATCCAGAGGTCGCTGTCGTCAGGTGCGGTTGGCGCCAGGCCTGTGTGCGAATGTTCTGCCTGAAATGACCAATGACTGTAGAAAACCCACCCGACACGTCTCATTTTTTTCGTCCATCTGAGATGATCCCACCACTCCCAGGGTGGTTGGGTGATGTCGCGGACGCACGGTATGGCCCAGCACAGTGTTAGGCAACGAGAGGACCGGTCAGCGGGAAATCGCCCACGCATTCAGCTCGCCCGTTCGGTCTCCCGACATTCAGAAAAAGCCTGGATAGTTGCTGCGTGAGCTCTTGCCGGGCATTGGCGACAGCCGTTCCGAATATCCGTATTGGCTGGAGGCAGAATTATGCAGCGGGTTGCAGGAATGACTATTTTTTGGAATCGAAATCAGATTTATGGCTTTGGCGGTTCAAGGGCCCGAAGCCGGTGTCAATGAGGGGGCCTTTTCGTTGAGGCGCACCTGGTTTGCCGGGGATGATGCGTTCAATTGTCAGGCCAGGGCTTCTGCGAGGGAGGATTTGAAAGATTGTTTTTCCTTCAGATCCAGGCCTGAGTGCAGATCGATGATGTGGCTCTTCTGGATCTCTTCAGCCGCGCTGCAATCCCGGTTTTTCAGCGCATCCAGAAGCGCGTGATGCGAATGACTTTCGCAGGCCGTGTCGGACCGCTTCCAATAGAGCGCGATGATGAGCGAGGATCTGGAGATCAGCGATCGCACCATGCTGGAAAAGACCCGGTGATCCGCAATCTCCGCGATTTCAGTGTGAAAACTTCCTGAAAGGGCGAGTGCCCGACCCATGTCGCTCGCGTGGAGCGCATCGTGCTCTGCTTCGAGGTGCTTGTGAAGTCGGGAAAGATCGTCTTCGGTGATGGATTCAGCTGCAAGGCGGGCCACGGCAGGTTCAATGAGCGCACGGGCCTGAAAGACTTCATGCGCCTCCCGGATCGTTGGTTTGGCGACAAATGCGCCGCGATTCTTTTCGATTGTTACCAGACCCGAATGGGCAAGCGCTTGAAGGGCCGCACGGACCACAGTGCGGCTGGCGCCATAGATTTCCCCGACCTCATCTTCGGAAAGTTTCACACCCGGAGCGAGACGGTGCTCCAAAATTGCTGTCTGCAGTTTCAGACAGATGTCGAGGGCGCGGCCTGCGGGCAAGGCAAAAACCTCGTGCAGGGATCTGGCCGAGCCGGACTTTGAAGATGAGATAGGTTTGGGCATCTTTGCTGAGAACTATCGGGCTGGTGTTTGCAGGATGATAGTCGGGGATGCCTGACGCGGCAAACATATATTGTATACGATTAGTGATTAAAACGTACTCAATCAGATTAAAAATCGTGCGAGTTGTTGGGCGTTGGGCATTCCGGAAATGCCGATGAAATACAATAATTCATTTTAAAACAAAAGCTTAATATGTTTGGCATGGACATTGCTCATTCCGATGGAATTGAATTCTTTCGGAGAGACACCATCAATGGCGAAGTCCCTTGATCTCGAACTCGCTGCCGTTACCAAGAAATATGGGACGACGGTTGCCGTTGAGGCCATCTCGCATCGCTTCCAGGCCGGGTCCTATTCCTGCCTGCTTGGTCCTTCGGGGTGTGGCAAGTCTTCGACCCTTCGCATGATCGCCGGTCACGAAGTGGTGTCGGAGGGCGACATTCTCCTGGGTGCATCCAATGTCACCGACTTGCCACCGGCCCGCCGCGGCACGGCAATGATGTTCCAAAGCTATGCGTTGTTTCCACATTTGAGTGTCATAGACAACGTCGCCTTTTCCCAGAAAATGAAAGGTGTCGACAAATCTTCACGCCTGAAGAAGGCGCGCGAGTTGCTCGAGCTTGTCGATATGGCCGCGTTTGCGGCGCGCCTGCCCGAACAGCTGTCCGGCGGGCAACAGCAGCGGGTTGCCCTGGCGCGGGCCTTGATCACGGAACCTTCGGTTCTTCTGCTTGATGAGCCATTGTCGGCGCTTGATCCCTTCTTGCGCATAAAGATGCGTCTGGAGCTGAAAAGGCTTCAGCGGGAACTCGACATATCGTTCATTCACGTGACCCACAGCCAGGACGAAGCGCTTGCGCTCGCCGACGACATCATCGTCATGAACAATGGCCGGATCGAACAGGCCGGATCTCCGAGGGATGTCTTTGAAAGTCCCGCGACGGAGTTCGTCGCGCGTTTCATTGGCGGTCACAACATCCTGGAAAGCCGTGGAGCACCTTTTGCGCTACGGACTGACCGGTTGCAGGTCGCAAAGACCGGGGCGGAGAGCGGCGACAGCCTCGCTGCCACGGTGCGGGATGTCGAATATCTCGGCGCGACTGTCAATCTTGCCCTGGAGACCGGGGCTGGCAGTGACCTGACAGCAGCTCTGCCCGACGGGCTTTTCTTTCAAGACCCAATCGAGATCGGCTCAACCGTCTTCCTCAGCTGGAAGCCGGAAGATGCCCACCACTTGGCGGGGTAATCGCCGCCAGAAACAGCCCACCCAAGGGGCTCAAGACACCTTCCACGGGGAACAGGAGTTGAAAGTGATTGAGAAAACAGTGAGCAAAAAAGGTTTTAGCCGGCGGAGCATATTGAAAGGCGGCGCGGCAGCAACTGGCGCGGCGATCGGTTCGGGTGCCGTTTCCGGGTTTCCGACGATCTGGGCGCAAAACATCAAGGATGTGACCCTTCGCCAATTCGGAACGGGCGTCTCGAACCTCAATGAGGTTGCGCAGAAGGTAAAGGAAGATCTCGGTTTCAATCTTGAAATGACGGCCCTGGATTCCGATGCCGTGACACAGCGCGCGGCCACACAGCCGGACAGTTTCGATATTGCCGACATCGAATACTGGATCTGCAAAAAGGTTTGGCCGACTGGCAACCTGCAGCCGATGGATACGTCCAAAATCAAGAATTACGACAAGATCGTGGGCATTTTCAAAAGTGGCAAGCTGACGCCGGAGTCGGACATTGCACAGGGAACGGCGCCACACACTGTCGGTTTTGTTGACGGACCCGACAGCAAGAGTTTTGCGACTGAAGAAACTGGCTGGATGACGCTGATCCCGACGATCTACAACGCCGACACCTTGGGCATTCGTCCGGACCTGATCGGCCGTCCGATCGAAAGCTGGACGGAACTGCTCAACCCGGAGTTCAAGGGAAAGGCTTCGATCCTCGACATCTCGTCCATCGGTATCATGGATGCGGCGATGGTGTGTGAAGCCATGGGGGAAGTCCAGTATGGCGACAAGGGCAACATGACCCGTGAAGAGATCGACAAGACCATGGCGATCTTCACCGAAGCCAAGAAAAACGGCCAGTTCCGCGCTTTCTGGAAGACCTTCGATGAAAGCGTCAATCTGATGGCTTCCGGGGAAGTGATCATCCAGTCCATGTGGTCACCGGCCATTACAGCGGTGAAGTCCCGCGGAATTCCGTGCGTCTATCAACCACTCAAGGAAGGCTATCGCTCCTGGGGCGGCGGTATCGGCCTATCCAAGAGCTTGTCCGGTCTCGAGTTGGAAGCCGCCTATGAATACATCAACTGGTATCTCGATGGCTGGGTTGGCGGCTTCCTGATGCGTCAGGGTTACTATTCGGCCGTTCCGGAAACCTCCAAGAATTTCATGTCCGAGAACGAGTGGGGCTACTGGTTCGAAGGCAAGGAAGCAACCGGCGATATCACCAGCCCGTTCGGAGATGTGCTGGCAAAGGCCGGTGACACCCGCGATGGCGGGGCTTTCCTTGAGCGAATGGGCGCCGTGGCGTGCTGGAACGCCGTCATGGACGAGAACCAATACATGGTTCGCAAGTGGAACGAATTTATCGCCGCTTGAAGTGTCGCAACAAACTGGCGTCCAGGGCCTCGCCCTGGACGTTTCCTAAACCATTGGGCACTCCCGTTCATGACTGATTTGACCGTTTCAAACGATACTGATCGCAAGGAAGAAACACGCCTGCAACCAGGTGTATCTGCAAAAGTCCGAAAACCGGTGTCGGATGCCGTGTCCGGGTGGCTCATGTCTCTGCCGATGGCCGGTGTTCTCGTGTTCTTCCTGGTGCTGCCGATCATCATGATCGTGGTGGTCAGTTTCTGGGGTGCCACGGAATTCTCGATCTACCCGGCATTCGTGTTCGACAATTATGAATTCCTGCTGACGTCTCCAGTTACCTATTCTGTCTTCTTGAACACGGTGAAATACGCCTTGATCACCTGGGCGTTGACGCTGGGGATCGGGTTCACCATCGCCTATTTCCTGGCTTTTCATGTGAGGTCTCTGACCTGGCAGATCGTCCTGTTTCTGCTCTGCACGATTCCTTTCTGGACCTCCAACATCATCCGGATGATTTCCTGGATTCCCTTCCTGGGTCGCAATGGAATTGCCAATTCGGCGCTGATTTCACTGGGTGTGGTTGACGAGCCGCTCGACTGGCTGCTGTTTTCCGATTTCTCGGTAATTCTGGCGTTCGTGCATCTCTACACATTGTTCATGGTCGTACCGATTTTCAACACGATGATGCGCATCGACAGGTCTTTGATCGAGGCGGCCTATGATGCCGGTGCGAGCGGATTTCAAACCCTCACCAATGTCGTTCTCCCGCTCACGAAGCCGGGGATCATGATCGGGTCGATCTTCGTGATCACGCTCGTCATGGGCGACTTCATCACAGTGCGATTCATGTCCGGCAGCCAGAAAGCAAATGTAGGCCGGCTGATTTCCAATGACATTGCGCTTCTGCAGTACCCGTCAGCGGCCGCAACGGCCGTCATCCTGCTGATTACAGTCCTGATCGTCATCGCCACCCTGTTGCGCTTTGTAGACATCCGGAAGGAGCTCTGACCATGGAAAAACGACCGCGGTCCTTCTACGTCCTCGCAACGTTCTTTGCGCTGTTTCTGCTGTTTCTCTACGGACCGACAATCACCATCGCGATCTTGTCCTTCCAGGGGCCGCAAGGCGGTCTGACTTTTCCAATGCGCGGGACATCGTTCCATTGGTTCGGCGAACTGTTCGAGCAACAGGCCGTCGGCGATATCTGGGGCAGTTTCAGCCGATCGCTTGTCCTTGGCCTGATGGTCATGACCACAACGGTTGTCGTGTCGGTGATGGGCGGTTCTGCCTTCCGCAAGAAATTTCCCGGCAGCAGCGTGATCTTCTACCTGATCATCACATCTCTGGTGATCCCGTCAATCCTGGTTTCACTGGGTGTGGGGCTGATCTTCTCCCAATCCGGCCTGCCGGTGCATTGGTCGACATCCGGATTTGGGGCGCAACTGACTTGGACGTTGCCCTTCGGACTTCTGATCATGTTCGCGGTCTTCAACCGCTTCGACAAATCCTATGAAGAAGCCGCGCGGGATCAGGGAGCAAGTGCCTGGCAGACGGTCCGGCACGTTGTCTTGCCGATCATCGCGCCGATGCTGATCGGGGTGGCTCTGTTCGGCTTCACCCTCTCCTATGACGAATTCGCGAGAACGCTGTTGACCGCAGGCAGCTACAATACGTTGCCCCTGGAAATATATGGCATGACGACCAACGTGACGACGCCGGTGATTTTCGCGCTCGGCACGCTCACGACCGCCTTCTCGTTCGGGGTGATTGCCGTTTTCTTGCTGATCGTTTTGCTGATGAAGAAACGTCAGACCCGTCATGGTTCGGACGCCGGTCAGGGACTGGTTTAGGAGAGCTGACAAGATGGTGCAAAAGCACATTCTGCTGATCAATCCGAATACGACCAGTTCCATGACGCAAAAAATCGACGCGGCTGCCCGACATGCGGCCGGACCTGCTGTGAAAATCACGGCGGTCAATCCCGCGACCGGTCCCTCGGCAATTCAAGGGGCAGAGGACGGCAGAAATGCACTGCCGGGTCTTTTCAAAACGTTCGAAGACCATGTTCTTGAACATCGCGGCGTCGACGCCGTCATCATCGCCTGTTTTGACGACACCGGGCTTTGGGAATTGAAACGCAAGAGCCCGGTACCTGTCCTAGGTATCGGCGAAGCGGCCTATCATGCTGCCAGCCTGTATGCAGAGCGGTTTTCCGTTGTCACGACACTACCGGTTTCCGTGCCGGTTCTGGAAAAGAACCTCGATCTCATCGGCCTTGCCAGGCGGTGCGCAAAGGTTCGTGCTTCCAATGTACCTGTCTTGGAGCTGGAAGACCCTGAAAGCCCGGCGCGTCATCGGATTGAAGCGGAAATCAATCTGGCGATCAAGGAAGATGACGTTGGTGCAATTGCTCTCGGTTGCGCGGGCATGGCAGATCTTGCCGCAGACCTTTCAAGACAATTCGAAATTCCTGTTATCGACGGAGTTGCCGCTGCAACTCGGTTTGCAGAGCAACTGGTCAGCTAGGATATCTGGCAAAAACAAATCGCCAAAAGAGTTCTTGGCCAGATTGCATGGTAGCGATGACACCATCAAACTGGACCACTCATCCATCGTTAGATGCGTTCGCGGTCTCCCTAGGGTGCAATGATTGGCGGAGGTTTGCGACGCTTGCCGGAGATTGCGTTTCCGGCAATCGCGGCAAGCAGCACGGTACCGCCAATCAGCGTGTCCGGGCTTGCTGTCTCACCAAGGAAAAGCCAGACCCAAACCGGGCCAAGCAAAACCTCGGCAAGTGAGAGCAGGGCAAGCTCTGCCGCGGGGAGGCTACGCGATCCAAGCGTGTAGAGGATCAATCCGGCCCCGACCTGGAAAACGCCCATGCCCATGGATATTGCGCCGTCGCGAATGCCGAGAGAGACAGACAGCCCCGACAATTGGCAAATTCCATATGTGACGAAGGCAGCGAACAGACCTGACAGGAACACAGATGGGAGCATTTCGCCGGTTCGTCCCCATCGCAAGGCCACGGTAAAGACAGCGAAGCCAAATGCGGACCCGAGCGCGGCAAGGCTGCCTTTCAGGACGATGCTGCCTGACTGGTCGGCAACCATGATTGCGATCCCGCCAATGGCAACGGCGATTGCAACCCAGGTTGCCACGCGCACTGGCTCACGCAAGATTATCCAGCCCAGGACCGCAGCCATGAAGGGTGCCGTTGCAAAAAGCAGCATTGCATTCGCGACCGAGGTATTCTGGATCGAGTAGATCCCACCGGAGTAGGCTGCAACCAGTGAAAGACCGGCGATAACTGCAGGAAAGCCGAGGCGGCGAACCTGAACAAAGGGGCTTTCGCCCGACCGCACCCGAATGACCACGTAGAGAAACAGCGACATGCTGATTGACCGGTAGAGCAAAATTTGCCAGACGACGGCGTCTTCCACCATGCGAATGCCAAGACCAACCGTTGACCACAGAACCCCTGCCGCAAAGACGAAAAGCACACCATATTTGTGAGCATCCGCTGCGGACGTGGGAGGGGTTGGAGATGTCATGTCCTGCCATTCGATGAAGTTTCGCCTGCACGATAAACATTGCGGCAGATCTCATATCCTACGAATGCGACATTCAGGAGCGTTTCAGAGGACCCGACCCGAAAATTTCGACCTCAATGAGGTCCACAACGACTGATGGCCAATAACTGGATTGAGGAAGCTGCGACACAGCAGGCACCGATCAGATAAACGCCAGGTATGGGTCGGAAACCGTCTGGACGGTTATCCTGGAAATCAGTCGAAGTTGGTTTGCGCAGATCATGATTTCCTGGCCTATTCGCCGACACGGAGTTACGCCGTGCGGGGCGGTTGTTTGACGTTTTGCGGTTCGAACAAAAGTTTCTTAAAAAAATTATGTTATTCTTTTCATATGGTTACGTACAGAATTGTCAATTTTGTCAGCATAAGTTGAGGGGCGACTGTTGCAATGCACCCTCAGCTTGTTAATGTCCGCGCAGAATTTGGCGCCAAGATGCGTGCGAACAGAAAGCTGCAAGTACAGAGATTGAATCTGTCGCCGCAGCTGGCCGGGGCCTCCTGCTCTGCCGATGTGCGCATCGTGCCTCCAGGTCCGGCTATGGCCCTATCTCAGGGGCATCTTTCCACTCCGTGCATTTGCCATGCACTTCTGGCCGGACGCAATGCTGAAAAGATCCGTTTGAAGCCACCTGCCACGCAGGCGGTTTGCCAACGCGTATGCGTCTTGCACTGCGCCGTACATTCGGATTTCAAAATAGGAGATCGGGGCCACGCAGCCAGGGCAATCGTCGACGAAATCCGAATGAAATTTGTTGAATGCATCGCATGACACGAAAGTAAAGAGCGCCTTTATTCCGGGTTACGCAAACAGTCTACCTGGTTTGCACCCACCGGTAATCGCAAGCGCATCCAGCGAGGAATTCCAGAAGAGCCGTTCGGGTCTTTCTCGATCGGGTCGGGTTCGTGCGTTCGGAGCAACAGGTTTTTCGCAATCAGGTCTCTTTGGCTCCGGAACGGACAACGTTCCGGGACGTGAGCCGTATTGCGCCTGAACCATTGCCTTTCACAGGTACTTTTAAACTGAAAAAGGAAGACTAATGAGCAGTAGAACATGGCTTTTTACCAGTGAATCCGTGTCAGAAGGTCATCCCGACAAAGTATGCGACCGTATTTCCGATACTATTCTTGATGCGTTTCTCGCCGTTGATCCGCATGCCCGCGTCGCCTGCGAGACACTGACGACGACAAATCACGTGACGGTTGCCGGCGAGGTGCGCGGACCTGAAAACGTGTTGAAGGACGTTGAGCAGCTTGTACGAGATGCGGTCCGGGACATCGGTTACGAGCAGGACGGATTTCACTGGCAGACGCTGGAAGTCGTCAACAGATTGCACCAGCAATCCGCAGACATTGCCATGGGCGTGGATGAAGGCAGTAAGGGTGAAGAGGGGGCAGGCGATCAGGGCATCATGTTCGGATATGCCTGTAACGAGACCGAAGAACTCATGCCAGCACCAATTCTGCTGTCCCATAACATTTTGCGCTCAATGGCCGAAGCACGAAAAAACGGGAAAGAAACGCGTCTGGGTCCGGATTCGAAAAGCCAGCTGACGCTAAAATATGAAAACGGTCGCCCGATCGGGATCGATGCGGTCGTCGTCTCCACACAGCATGGTGAAGATGTCAGCCAGGATGATGTTCGCGATGCGGTGTTGCCGTTCATTCTGCATGCACTGCCGGTCGGCTGGAGCGTGCCTCAGGATCGAATATTCATCAATCCGACCGGACGGTTCGTGATCGGCGGGCCTGACGGCGATGCCGGCCTGACGGGCCGCAAGATCATTGTCGATACCTATGGCGGCGCGGCTCCCCACGGTGGGGGTGCCTTCTCCGGAAAAGATCCGACCAAAGTGGACCGGTCGGCGGCATATGCCGCTCGATACCTGGCGAAAAACGTGGTTGCCGCCAACCTGGCGGACCGCTGCCTGATCCAGCTTGCCTACGCAATCGGTGTTCCCGACCCGGTTGCCGTTTACGTTGATACGCACGGCACCGGAAAGGTCGACGAGAGAGAACTTGCAAAGGTCCTGCGAGAGACGGTTCGTCTGACCCCACGCGGCATTCGTGATCATCTCGGCCTGTCGAAACCGATTTATGCGCGCACTGCAGCCTACGGCCATTTCGGCCGCTCTCCCGATGAAGACGGCGGATTTGGCTGGGAGCGGACAGACCTGGCGCAGGATCTGGCACTTCATTTTGGCGCGCGCGCCGACGCGGCCGAGTGAGATTCAAACCTGAATTTGCAGAGAACACCCGCGGCATTCGCAGTGTCGCAGGGTGTTTCTGCGGGCAATCCATGGAGTGAGTAGATGACGAGCAATTCCGATTTCAACGAGATCAATGAAGCCAAGGCCTGCATGGACAACATCTATGATCAGGCTGACCCGAGGCCCTATTTTCGTGAACTGAAAAAACTCGGCTATGCAATTCCCAACGAAGCCAAGCCGGTTTTTCAAAGGCTGATCGATCACCTGCAGCAACGGCAGGAGGGCGCTGTCAAACTTCTGGATCTGGGCTGCTCCTATGGCGTCAATTCGGCTATTCTCAAGCACGACTTGTCGATGTCGGAGCTCTATCAACACTGGGGTCAGAAAAGAACAACGGACGAAACGCCGAAGGAAAACGTAGAGTATCACAAGCGTTTTTTCGCCAACCTCGATGGCCCTGAAACCATTGAAGTCATTGGACTTGATGTGGCAGAAAACGCGGTCTCCTTTGCAGAAGACATAGGTCTCCTGGACAAAGGCCTGACCTGCAACCTGGAAGCTCAACCGGTACCGGCATCGGCAGAAGAAGAATTGGCCGCTGTCGATCTGGTAACGTCGACGGGGTGCGTTGGCTACATCACGGAAAAGAGCTTCGATCACCTGCTGCCGACGATCACCCGCGGACGCCAACCCTGGATCGCAAATTTTGTGCTGCGGATGTTTCCGTTTGACACGATCGAGGAGTCTCTCTCGCGATTTGGCTACGTCACGGAGAAATATGAAGGCCAGACCTACGTTCAACGCGACTTCGCATCGACGGAAGAACGCGACCAGGTTTTGGCGCGGCTGAGCGACGAGGGAATCGATGCGACCGGGAAGGAAGCTGATGGTGAACTCCTTGCCGAATTTTATCTGTCTCGCCCTGAAAAAGAGGCCGCAGAACTGCCCATCGAGCGCCTGTTCGCCGCTTGAGCCTGTTGTCCGTCGAACCCAGCCAGCGGTGTGTCATCGGTGTGTGATTTCTAGATCCAGCACTGAAATCGGGATATCCGGCGCTTTGCATCGGCGATGAGTTGGTATCGCAGGGGAAGAACGCCGATCAGGTTATTGGAAGCGATTCAATCCGGTGCTGGTGCAGCGGGTTGAATCGCTTCCGCCTCTTTTCATTACCCTTGCTCATTTGACCGATCTTCAGACCAACATGCGTCTCGGGTCCTTGAGAAGACCAGCGTAGTATGTCAGGAACCGCGCGGCTTCCGCTCCGTTGATCACGCGATGATCGTAACTGAGATCCAGCGGAACCATTGGTGCGGGCAGGAAGACTTCACCGTCCCAGACAGGGGCGATTTCGGTTCGGGTGATGCCAAGAATAGCGACTTCCGGCGGATTGACGATCGGAGTGAACGCGGTGCCGCCGATGCCTCCCAGGTTGGTGATTGTCATTGAGGCTCCGCCCATTTCGTCCGGACGGACCTTCCGCTCCTGAGACCTTGCGGCAAGATCGGTAATCTCGCGCGCGATCTGCCAGAGACCCTTGCTGTCAACATCCCGCAGGACCGGCACCATGAGACCATGTTTCGTATCGACCGCAATTCCGATGTGAACATATTCCTTCAAAAAAAGGGTCTTGCCGTCGGAGCTCAGGGATGCGTTGAACCAGGGAAATTCACGCAAGGCCCTGGCAAGCGCCTTCGCGTAAAAGGAAAGTGCCGTCAGCTTGAGCCCGCGATCCCTGGCTTCGGATTTCAGGTCCTTCCGGAATTCCTCTATCACGGAGACATCAGCCCGGTCGTGATGGGTCACGGCCGGAATGAGCGCCTGTGCTGCCGCCATATTCCGAGCGGCTACCTGGGCAAATCGGCTCATTGGTTCTTGCCGCACAGGTCCATATTGAGAATGGTCAACGTCCCAGTAGGACCTGTCGGAGGCCGCAAACTGCGTCGCGGCCGGAGCTGCACCATCTGCTTCCAGATCCTCGCGTGCGATGGACGTTCGGCCGATGTCCCTGGCCAGCGCTTCGATATCGATCCCCTTTTGGCGCGCGAGCGCCCTGACGGAGGGTGGGGCGATGATGTCAGACATATTGCCCCCTACCAGCCAGCAGAAATGTACTGGGTTTCCATGAATTCCAGCATGCCTTCATGCCCGCCTTCGCGTCCGAGGCCGGACTGCTTGGTGCCGCCGAACGGGGCAGCCGGGTCCGAAACCAGGCCTCGATTGAGGCCGACCATACCGTAGTCCAGGCGTTCGCAAACCTTGAGTCCGCGTTTCATGTCCTCGGTGAATACATATGCCACCAGACCATACTCCGTGTCGTTTGCACGCTGAATGACATCGTCTTCGTCAGTAAATGTCTGGAGAGCGGCCACAGGGCCGAAGATTTCGTCGTGAACGCATTCGGCCGTCTCGGGCACATTGGAAAGCACGGTCGGCGTATAGAAGAAGCCTTTGCCGTCGGGAGCCTGGCCCCCGACTTCGATGCGCGCACCCTTTGCCACGGCGTCCGCGACAAAATCTGCAACCTTGTCGCGTGTTTCAGCATTGACGAGTGGCCCGACATCGACGGAAGTATCCGTGCCGTCACCGACTTTCAATTTGCCCATGGCTTCTGCCATCCGGCTGGTGAATTCTTCCGCGATTGCCTCATGCAGATAGATGCGGTTGGCCGCGGTGCAGGCTTCTCCCAGATTGCGCATCTTGGCGAGCATTGCGCCTTCCAGGGCAACGTCAAGATCGGCATCGTCGAAGACGATCAGCGGCGCGTTTCCTCCGAGTTCCATTGCCGGCTTGAGAACCTGGTCGGCCGCAGAATGAAGCAGCTTGCGTCCAACCGCCGTCGAACCGGTGAAGGATACGACGCGCACACGCGGGTCATGCAGCATGTGATCGACCAGCGCACCCGTGCGCTTTGACGGCAGGACATTGACCAGCCCGGGAGGCACGCCTGCCTCCTCCAGCAACGGCATCAATGCAAGCATTGTAAGCGGGGTTTCCGAGGCCGGTTTGATGATGACTGCGCATCCGGCGGCGAGCGCAGGTGCGATTTTCCGGGTGCCCATGGCAGCCGGATAGTTCCAAGGTGTTACCAGAACAGCCAGACCGGCGGGTTTGTGCTGCACGATGATGCGTGCCCCGGACGCCGGGGCAGTCGTGATCAGGCCATCTGCGCGGACGGCTTCCTCGGCAAACCAGCGGAAAAACTCCGCTGCATAGGCCGCTTCGCCCATGGCATCCGCACGTGCCTTGCCGTTTTCAAGAGTGATCAGTCGCGCAAAGTCGTCCAGGCGCACGGTCATCAGCTCCCAGGCCTTGCGCAGGACTTCAGAACGCTGCCGTGGTGTTCTGGCCGCCCAGTCCCTCATGGCCTGCTCGGCTGCGTACAAGGCGAGGTCTGCATCCTCGATGTCCGCCGATGCAACGGACGCAAGCACGCCTTCGGTTGCCGGATTGATGACGTCGAAACGCTCGCCCCTTGCTCCCTGTCGCCAGGCGCCATCGATATAAAGGTCGGTAAAGTCCATGATGCACCCCACGGGTCAAAGCAGGTGGCGGAGCGGTTGCTCCATCCGACCCGCGAAATTGGAAAGCAGGTTCACAGCCTCTTCTGCGGTGAGACGATGACCCGCAATTTCAAGTGTCAGGCGCAGGCCGCGTCCCGCGCGTGAAATGCTAATTGTCGGGCAATCCTCAGCGCCAAGGTCTACGGAGCTGATCCTGGTGAAACGCAAGTCGCGCACATGAAGATCGAAAGGCTTGCTACTCTCCGCAGCGGCGACCTGACCCAGCCAGGTCGAGGGAACCGCATAGATCGTCCGGTCACCAGCACGATCGACCGCAACGTTTGCCGGCAAGCGTCCCAGACTAAGCGCGGCAAATCCTGCAAGCAGAGCCCCCTGATCCTGACAGGCCCCGGTGGTTGCCGCCCAACCTGCAAAATCAGCGAAGGCGTCGTCGTCCCCGGTTTCGGCAACGAGGCGCCGCACTGTGTGGGGGCCCGATGCCGCGGTTCCGGTTGGCGGCAGCGTTTTCAGCGTTTCCAGGTCCTTCACGTGGAAGGGTTGAACATGGCCTGCCTCGACAAGGCGATTGAGGTCCAGATCCATTTCTCCGGCGAGCCGGCGCGCCTTGGGCGAAGCCAGGATTTTTCCCTCGCTTTTCGGAATGGCGATTGGTGCCTTTTCCGGCAACCTCGCGGATTTGAGACCGTCTGAAGCCCCCGGTGCTTCCTCGACGCGCGTGTTGCCGGCAGCCTTGTCAGGAACAATCGGCCCGGAACTTTCTTCCTCTACCGCCGCTAGGTCGGGTTGTTCTGCGCTAATGACGGCAATGGTTTCGCCGACGGGCACTTCCTGGCCGGCTTCAGCCAGAAGTTTGGCGATAAAACCGTCGAAACCGGCATTGACCTCCATGGTGCTCTTGTCGGTTTCAACCTCGAAGAGAACATCATCGGCGTTTACCGCTTCACCGGGTTGCTTGAGCCAGCCGACCAGGAGCCCGGTGTCCTGGGCCATGCCGAGGGCAGGCATGATGACCTCATGCGGCATGGATCAACTCTCCGCGGCAGATCCTGCGTGCGTTCTCGGCAACGCCGGCGGCGTTGGGCACCGTCAGATCCTCAAGGGCAGGCGAGAAGGGAACCGGTACATCCATTGCGCCCATCCGGATCACCGGGGCGTCCAGATGATAGAAAGCCTTTTCTCCGATCCGTGCAGCGATTTCCGCCGTCACACCGTAACTTTGATGACCCTCATCGATCACGATGGCGCGGGAGGTCTTTCGGACCGAATTCAGGATCGTTTGTTCATCAAGTGGAACGATCGTCCGAGGATCTATGACCTCGGCGCTGATCCCGTCCCCGGCCAGCGCTTCGGCAGCTTCTTCCGCAACCTGCACCATTGAGGACGTTGCGACCAGCGTCACATCACGACCTTCGCGTTTGATATGCGCCTTTCCGAAAGGGACAAGGTATTCTTCTTCCGGGACGGGCGCCTTGTCCTGGTACATGAGCTTGTCTTCGAAGATCACGACCGGATTGTCGTCCCGAATGGCCGTTTTCAGGAGGCCCTTGGCCTCATAGGCCGACGACGGCATGGCGACTTTCAGTCCGGGAATGTGCGCGACTAGAGCCTGCAGGGACTGGCTGTGCTGAGCTGCGGAGCGGCGTGTCGCACCCATATTCGTCCTGAGAACAAGGGGAACCGTCAGCTTGCCACCTGACATGTAGTGGGTCTTTGCCGCCTGATTGCAGAGTTGATCCATGACCAGATACAAAAAATCTCCGAACATGAGATCGACCACCGGCCGCAAGCCCGTCATGGCGGCTCCGACAGCAATGCCCATGAAACCCGGCTCTGATATCGGCGTGTCGATGACCCTGTCGGTCCCGAATTCCTCCACCAGTCCCGAAAGGACCTTGAATGGCGTTCCGGCTTCGGCAACATCTTCGCCAAGCAGGATGACAGATGCGTCGCGACGCATTTCTTCAGCGATCGCCTCGTTGACCGCTTTGGAGAGAGTGATTTCGCGGGTCATCGGTGCGCTCCTCCTGTATATTCCAGTGCGTGGTCGACACCGGAAAAGACATGCATGTCGACCTCGTTGACGTCGGGATAAGGTGCGTCCAGCGCGTATTGGACCGCTGCCTGTGCGTCAGCGCTTATTTCTTCGTCGATCGCCACCAACTCGTCTGCGGACATGATCTTCTGGTCGATCAGCCATTTGCCGAAATTCGTGATCGGATCGCGGAGCTTCTTCCATTCGGCTTCCTCGTCCCTGGAGCGGTAGTAGTCGCGATTGATGTCTCCAACGTGGTGACCGTGATAGCGGTAGGTGTCCAGCTCGATGAAGAACGGGCCTTCTCCCTTTCGGCAACGACCGACGAGCTGTTGTGTCAGCTCGTTCACCGCAAGCACGTCCTGTCCGTCGACCTGAAAGGCTTCGACGCCGAATGCCTGCGCACGCGCGATCAGCGAACCCGCCGCGATTTCCTCGGTTCGGGTGTATTCGCTGTAGCCATTGTTTTCACACGCATAAATGACCGGAAGCCGCCAGAGTGCAGCCATGTTCATCACTTCATACCAGAGACCCTGGGCAGTGGCGCCGTCCCCGAAGAAGCAGACCGTCACAAACTCCCTGCCCAAACGTTTGGCCGAAAGCGCAGCGCCCGTGGCAATGCCCATGGATCCGCCCACGATGGCGTTGGCGCCGAGATTTCCATGGGACTGGTCTGCAATGTGCATCGATCCGCCCTTGCCGCGGCAGTAGCCTTCAGCCTTGCCCAGCAATTCGCAGAACATCGTCTTGAGGTCTGCGCCCTTGGCAACGCAATGACCGTGCCCGCGGTGTGTCGATGTGATGCGATCCTCATCGGTCAAGGCTTCGCAAATGCCGACGGCCACCGCTTCCTGCCCGGAATACATATGGGTCAGACCGGGCATCCTGGCGGAGAGATACAACTGGTTCGCATTGTCTTCAAAGGCGCGGATACGAACCATTTGCCTGTACATCTGCAGGTAATCTTCCGTGTTGTGCCTGTTCTTGGCAGCACTCATGTCTTTGTCCCTAGAAAAGGACCCGGCCCCTGGAGGGCCGGGCAAGTTGGGGAAGTCAGTACCGGTTCGCGATCGGGAGTTCCTCTGCCGGGAACAGGCTGATGACTTCGACACCCGTGTCGGTCACGACCACTTCTTCTTCGATACGGGCGGCAGAATAGCCGTCGGCGGCAGGGCAGTAGGTTTCCAGCGCGAACACCATGCCGGTCTTGATTTCCATCGGATGATCAATGGAAATGGCCCGGGAGATGATCGGACGTTCGTGCAAGGCCAAACCCAGGCCGTGACCGAATTGCAGGCCGAAGGCAGCATCTTCGTTCGGAAAGCCGAATTCTTCCGCTTTCGGCCAGACCTCGGCCACCTTGTCCGTGGAGACACCCGGCTTGATCATGGCGATGGAGGCATCGATCCACTCGCGCGCTTTTACATAGGCATCATGCTGTGCCGGTGTTGCCCGGCCAATGTTGAACGTTCGGTAGTAACAGGTCCGATACCCCTGATAAGATTGAAGAATATCGAAGAAGGCCTGATCGCCCGGACGGAAATAGCGGTCGGTGAAATTGTGTGGATGCGGATTACAGCGTTCGCCCGAGATTGCGTTGATCGCCTCGACATCGTCCGAGCCCATCTCGTAGAGCATCTTGTTGGACATGGCGACGATGTCGTTTTCCCGAATGCCCGGTTTCAGTGCCTCGTAGATCATGTGATAGACGCCATCGACCATGGAGGCAGCCTGGGTGAGCAACTGGATTTCATCCCAGTTCTTGATCTCTCGCGCGGCCAGCATGATCTGCTGCCCGTCAATGACATTCAGTCCTTCTTCCTGCAATGCGTGAAACATTGCCGTCTCCGCGTAGTCGACACCCACCGGCATATCGGCCATGCCTGCATCCTTGATGAGCCCCGCAATCTGCTTTGCGTATTTGCGCATCAGGCCGAATTCCGGTGGAATCGTACCCCGCATTCCGACGACGCCCGCAAGACAATGATCGGGTTCGAGCCAGTCGGAAAATTTCTTGTGGTGGTAGGCGGCGGAACCGAAATCCCAGACATAGGGGGAATCATCACCAGTCAGCAGGCAGAACCGGCACATCTTGTCCCGTTCCCATTCGCCGATCTTGGTTGACGACACATAACGGATGTTGTTCACGTCGAACAACAAAAGCGTTCCCGCCGGGGAGGCCTTCAGGGCCTGGCGCGTCCGCGACAACCTGTAGCGGCGCAGTCTGTCATGGTCTACTCGGCGTTCGAAATCCACCGACGTATGGCCCCAGGCCGGCAAACGGCCTTCCCATCTCCAGTTTGGTTCGAGGTCCTGAGGGGTCAGGACGTGTGGTGTCAGTGCGCGGGACATAAGTCTCTCCTGCGGGCGTTGTTACCGCCGCATGTTACGTTTCAAGATTGACGGGTTTTCAGGTCATTGCATGATCATGCCGCCATCGATCATGATGAGCTGGCCGGTCATGTAGTCGCTTTCGTCGGAACACAGGAACGCGGCGGTTCCCTTGACGTCGTCTGGCGTGGAAAGTTGTTTCATCAGGATCATGGTTTCTGCCAGGTGATCCATCGACTGGCCTTCCTTCTCGAACATGCCGATCTCGACGAGATCCTTGTCGAGCTGCTCCCATAGCTCTGTCTTCACGACGCCCGGCCCGTAGCCATTGACCGTGATCTTGTGTTGCCAGAGAGCCTTTGCACCGCCAATGATCATTGCCAGGGCGCAGTATTTGGAGCAGGAGTACGGCACTACATCCAGAAACGCGGTGCGGGACACGATGCTGCCGACATTGATGATCTTGTAAGGATGATCATCCATCGGCCCCTGATCGATCATCTTCCTGGCCGCTTCCTGCATGCCGAACAGCATGCCCTTGGCGTTGATGTTCATGATCAGATCCCAGTTGTCCTCGTCGATGTCGAGGAACATCTTGGGTTTGTTCACGCCGGCATTGTTGAGCATGATATTGATCGAACCGAATTCATCTGCCGTGGCGTTGACCGCGGCTGTGTGGTCGGGTCTTTTGGTCACATCGAGTTTCATGGAAATCGCCTTGCCGTTGCCGCGGGCATTGATCCGGCCGGCAACCTCGTTGACCCCGTCGACATTGATGTCGCCGAGCGCAACATTGGCGCCGTGTGCGGCAAAATATTCGGCATTCGCTGCACCCATGCCTTGTGCGGCTCCGGTGATCAGAATGTTCTTTCCCTTAAGACGATTGGGGTCCATGAGTTCCTCCCATTAGAGTTTTCCTGCCTCCCTCAAGATCCGGTCGGCACGATTCTGGGCTGCTTGAAGCGCAGCTTTTGGTGATTGAACGCCGCGCAGCATGTCGTGGCATTCCTCTCCGCAGATGCGGATGATGTCGTTGATTTCCGGGATTGGCGGCCGCGGCCAGAATTGCAGCTCGTCGTGCCAGGACATGGAATCCACGGCTTCGAAGATCGGTGAGAGCCTGCGTACTTCGGGATCGGCGCCCACGGAGTATCTCGGATTCGTCCTGCTGCCGTTTTCCACGTAGAGCTTTTGCGCTTCAGGCGATGTGAAAACGATCAGGGCCTCGGTGGCGGCTTCAAGGCGGTCTGGCGCGATGTTGGCCGGAATGCAGAGCAGGTATCCGCCGACCGGTGCGATATTGGGTGCCTTGCATCCGGACGGATGCGGCAGGTAACCGACTTTTCCAAAGGCAGCGCAGGCAGGGTTCTGCTCGAAATAAGGGGCGAGCAAGGTATAGCCATATGCCATTGCAACCTTGCCGTTGGCAAAGGGCCGAACACGTTCGTACCAGGCCATGGACAGGATATCCGGCGGAGAATAGCGCAGGAGCGCCATCAGATACTCGGCGGCAAGCAGACCGCGCTCGGTATCGATCGTTGGTCGGTAGTCTTCCTGTGCGAGCCTGGATGCATCGTAACCGCCGGCCTGCTTTGCAAGATCAAGTACAGGCTGACCAAAGTCGGCACAGGCCATCATGAATGTGTGGCCGAGCGCTGTGCCGCGGGCCGCGTTCCAGGCGATGCCGTAGCGTCCCTTGGTCGGTTCATGCAGTTCCTCGGCTGCCTCCAGCAGGGCATCGGTCGTGTGCGGGGGTTCAAGCCCGGCTTCTGCCAGCAAGTCCTTGCGGTAGAACAGAAGTTCAGGCGTTGTCTGCGAGGGAACGCCGAAAGGCCGCTTGTCCCAATGGGCTGCCATCCAACCGGCTGTGTGAAAATCGCTTGGGCTCAGCCGTTCGACGTCCAGAACTGCATCGATCGGGTGCAGGTAGCCCTTCGCCGCGAATTCTCCGACCCAGGGCAGGTCAAGCGCGATCAGGTCATACCTGCTGGTCGTGCGCTGGGCGTTCTTGACTGCCTCTTCGTGAAGCCGGTCAATTGAAAACGCCCGTTGCTGGATCGGGCAGCCGACGACCTGTTCGAATTGCCGCTTGAGCCCGTGCATGACCATGAAGGTCGGGTCACCGTGAACCAGAACCCGCAGCCCGCCCGAGAGCTTGAGAGGTTCGAGCAGAACCTGCGGAGGCTGGATGGTCTGGGCTTCCAGGTAGGAGCCCGCGAAATAGTAATCCTGCGTGTCGGCCCGGGGAGCGTCCGACCCGAAGGCCTGTGCCGCCAACCTGCGCATCCTGCCACTGAACTGGGTCCAGGCTTCGAGCATCTCTGCACTTGGATGAAGAGAAAAGGAACGTCCGCTTGAGGTTCGGGGCCGTTGCTCGACCAATCCGTCGTCGATCATCTTCCTCAGACGCCGGGTGGCGGTTGCATACGGAACGCCCGAAGCGCCGATCAGCGATGTCGGCGTCACGACCTTTGCCTCCAGATGTCTCCTGACCAGGTATGCCGACATTTTGACATATGGGTTGGGAGCCGAAATTTCGATCAGACCGTCAAGCTCGTCTTCGAAACTCTCCAGAAACGTAAGCGCCTTGAGAATTTCCGTTTTGGCCTGAGGCGTGAGAAAAGACGTCTCCTGAACCAGCTCTCCCTTATGATGGTTCATCTCGCGTCTCCAGTTTCCGGACGGGACAAACCACTTTTGCATTTCCTCAAAATGAATATTTTTTGGATCGACATTGACCTTCCTCCAAAGAGTGGGTGAGCCTGCATCGAGGCTAAACCGGCAAAATGTTCATATTGAATATTAAAACATCCATTTTGGATATTTTCGATAGGGCAGCATCACGAAGAGCTGTGCAGGTTTAAGAACGACGCTCGCGATGAGTGCGCATTCCACGTCCGGAGGGGACGCGGACATGACAGAACCTTCAAGGGTTCCCAAGGGAGGATTTCGGAATGACGAGCAAGTTTCGTTCGTTGCTTGTGGCAACGACTGCCATCACTGGTCTGGCGCTGACCGGCGCAGCTTCTGCTGAATCGATGAAAATCGGCATCACGCAGAACAATGTCGGTGTGGACAGCTACCAGACGACCTATGAAAAGGCCTTTATTGCCGCTTCGGATGCCAATTCGAATGTCGAGGCTGTTGTTCTCGACGCCGGTGGCGACGTTGCGCGCCAGATTGCACAGATGGAAGATCTGATCCAGCAGGAAGTCGACGCCATCATCATCTGGCCAACAAATGGCGAGGCGGTCATTCCCGCTGTCCGCAAGGCGCACAAGGCGGGCATTCCCGTGATTGTCACAAACTCGAACATCGCCGAGCAGGGGTTCGATTTCGTCAAGTCCTTCTCCGGGCCGGACAACATCACCCAAGGGTCGAGATCTGCCGAGATCATGTGTGACAAGTTCAAGGACATGGGCATCGAGAACGAAGCCAAAATCGTCCAGATTTCCGGTCAGCCGGGATATACGACAGCGATCGAGCGCGCCAAGGGCTTTGAAGATCGGCTCCCGGAAGTTTGTCCGAACGTCACCCTGGTGGAAACGCAACCCGGCGACTGGAACCGCGAAAAATCCCAGAAGGTCATGGAAGCCTTCCTCGTCAAGTATGATGACATCGACGGTGTCTATTCAGGCGATGACAACATGGGCGTCGGTGCCCTGAACGCCGCCAAGGCTGCCGGGCGCGAAGGGATCATCTTTGTGGGGGCGACCAACTTCTCCGTCGGATACGAAGCGATGGAGCGCGGTGAATACTGGGGTTCCATTTACCAGTCTCCGGTGGATGACGCGGAAGCAGCCCTGAAAACTGCAATCGATGTTCTTTCCGGTACCGAAGTCCCGTTCCTGAACTACTTCGACACACCGAAGATCACACAGGACAACATGGCTGAATACAGCAAACCGGTATTCTGATCCCAACGGCGCGGGATACTCCCGCGCCTTTTTTCATGAGATATTTCAACCGGGAGGAAAACCATGGGCCGTGTGTCCGGGCGTTCCTGTATTGTGACCGGCGCGGCCAGAGGTATTGGCCGGGCCATCGGTGAAGCACTACTGAGCGAAGGTGCCGACGTCTGTTTCGCCGACATCAACGGCGATCTCGTTCAATCGGTTGCCGCGACCAATGAAGCCCGCGCCAGGGTCAATCACGCCAACGTCACCTGGGCGCAGGTCGATGTGACCCGGCGGGATCAGGTCTGTGCGATGATTGAAAAGGCAGTGGCGGCATTCGGCAAACTCGACGTAAAATTCAACAATGCCGGCGTCAACAAACCGATGAATTTTCTCGATGTGACCGAGGACAACTGGAACTCCATCATGACCGTGAACGGCCTTGGGTGCCTGATCGGGACGCAGGAGGCCGCCCGGCAGATGATCGCGCAGGGCGGGGGTGGCAAGATAATCAACACGGCTTCCATAGCCAGCCGCCAGGGCTTTGATAACGTGGCGCCCTACTGCGCCTCCAAGTGGGCGGTCGTGTCGTTGACGCAATCGGGCGCAAGGGATCTGGCGAAACACAACATAACGGTCACCGGGTTTGCACCGGGTGTCGTTGCCACGGAAATGTGGGAACAGGTGGATCAGGATCTCATGCAGATCGGCGCCGCGGAGCGTCCGGGTCAGGCCATGGAAGAGTTTTCCGCGGACATCCTGCGCGGCAGGGTCGCGACCCCTGCGGATATCACCGGGACGACGACCTTTCTGGCTTCGCGCGAAAGCGATTACATGACCGGGCAGATTGTGATGATCGATGGCGGTATGACGCTTTTATAGAAATCAACAGGTTAGGGAGGATCTGTTGTCTGACGTCTCAAGCAAGTCAGCCGGTCCCGAAAGTGGATCGAAGGAGAAGACGATGCGGCCATTCAACCTGTCAGGCATTGGCGGATTTCTGGCCAAGCAGGGCATACTTGTCGCATTCGCGCTGTTCATCATCGGCTTCACGATCGCCAATGAGCGTTTTCTGGCCCCTGACAACATCATGGGCGTCGTGCGCTCTTCAGCGATCCTCGGCGTGATGGCGCTGGGCGTCACGTTTGTCGTCATCAGCGGAAATCTCGATCTCTCAGTCGGATCCATGATGTCTTTCGCAACGATCGTGGTTCTGGATCTTCACGACCAGATCGGCCCGGCACTTGCCATCCCGTCCATGTATGCGATGGTCCTGTGTCTCGGTGCCTTCATCGGATTTCTTGTCGGATACCTCAAGCTCAACTCGCTGATTGTGACGCTTGGCATGTTGTCGGCCATTCACGGGCTGACGCTGACCTATTCCGGCGGCAAGAACATGGATATCGCCGACAAGGAAGGGACCTGGTTCAGCATGTTCGGTCAGTCCGACGCACTGGGTATTCCAATTCCGATCCTGCTCTTTGCGCTTGTCGCCTCGGTGCTCGGCATCGTGCTGGCCAAGACACCGTTCGGGCGCAAGGTCTATGCTGTGGGCGGCAACGGCACGGCCGCAACTTTCTCCGGCATCCAGAGAGCCCGGGTCGTGTTTACCTGTTACCTGATGTCTGCCTTCTGCGTGGCTACGGCCGGCCTCATCCAGGCCAGCAGGTCTCTTGGAAGTCAGAACACGGTCGGGCAGGGGCTTGAGCTGGAGGTTCTGGCGGCGGTGATTCTGGGCGGTGCGTCCCTGCTTGGCGGGTCGGGCACCATTTTCAAGACCGTCATTGGCGTCCTGATCCTTGGTTTCATCCAAAACGGACTTCTCCTCGTCGGACTTCAGTTCTACGTCCAATACGTCGTGACCTGGATCATCATCATACTTGCCGTCTGGCTCGATGTTGCCGCCAAGCGCGGCAAACTCTGGTCACCGATCGCGTGAGGAAGGGATACATGGAACCTGGAACTCTCAGTACCTTTTTGAAACGCGGCGCGATCTGGGGATTTATCGTTGTCGAGCTGCTCTTCTTCTCGATCGCCGGCGAATACCTGTCGCTCAGCAACAAGGCCTTCATGGATCTGGACAACATGCTGCTGCTGTTCAAACAGTCGGCACCAATCGGTATTATCGCCATCGGCATGACGATCATCATGGTCAACGGCAACATCGACCTCAGCGTCGGCGCGACCTTTGCCCTCAGTGCCATCGTGCTGCTCAACAGCATGACATGGCCGGTGTTTGCCGGCCTCGGCGACGGCGTCATTCCGATTGCATGGGCACTTGCTCTTGTGACCGGCATTCTGCTGGGTGCCTTGAACGGCCTGATCGTCTGGAAGACCGGCGTCGACGCGTTTATCGTCACGCTCGGATCCATGCTCGGGTATCGCGGGCTCGTCTTCATGTATAACGGCGAGCAGCCGACTTCCCACCTCAACTGGACCCTGGTCGACTTCGCGGAAGCCCAGTTCATGGGCCTTCACACGGCGACCTGGTTTCTGCTCGTTGTGACTGCCGTTATCTGGTTCGTCATGAACCGGACGGTGCATGGCCGCAATGCCTATGCGATCGGTGACAACAGGACGGCGGCCATCAATGCCGGCATTCGGGTCGGACCGCACATGATGATCAACTTCATGATCATCGGCTTTCTCGCGTCTCTTTCCGCCGTGGTGTTTTATTCCGAATCCGGGTCGGTGAACCCGAATGACGGTGAGCTGTACGAACTCTGGGTCATTACGGCGGTGGTCCTGGGAGGAACGAAACTGACCGGTGGCGCTGGCTCGGTCCTGTCGACGCTTGGAGGGGTGCTGGCAATCCAGCTCCTGCGCAAGGGGTTGGGGCACATCGGTGCAGATACGGAAACGGTCAATCTTGTGATCGGCCTGATCCTGATCGCGGTCCTGTTTCTCGATCGCCAGCTAAATCTGAAGGGCAGGGAGGCACTGAGGATATGAGCAGTCAAACACCGGCCCTGCGCCTTGAAGGGATCGTCAAGACATTTCCCGGCGTGCGCGCGCTCGACAATGTGTCCTTTGACGTCATGCCCGGGGAAGTCCATGCCCTGATGGGTGAGAATGGTGCCGGAAAATCGACGCTGATGAAGGTTCTCGGCGGTATCTACCAGCCGGATGAAGGCAGGATCGTTGTCAACGAGCAGCCGGTTGTGATGACGTCGCCACTGCAGGCAAAAAGCAAGGGCATCATGTTCATCCACCAGGAACTGAGCCTTGCCGAAGAACTCAGCGTTGCCGAGAACATCTATCTTGGTGAATTGCCGAAAAAGAGCTTCGGCCGTGTCGATTGGCAAAAACTCTATTCCGAAACCAACGAGATTCTCGGCAGGCTCAAGGTCGGTTTCGACGCAAAAACCAAGGTCGGTGACCTGTCCATCGCAAATCAGCAGATGGTCGAGATTGCCAGGGCTCTGACCGTCGAGGCGAAAGCCGTGATTTTCGATGAGCCGACCGCTTCACTGACCGATGCGGAAAAGGTCGTGCTTTTCGACGTCATAGGCGATCTGAAAACGCATGGTGTCGGCATCATCTACATTTCTCACCGCATGGAGGAAATCTTCAGGATCACCGACCGGATAAGTGTCTTGAGAGATGGTCAGTATCGCGGAACGCTCGAAACGCCGGAAACGGACGAAGAGGAAGTGACCCAGCTGATGATCGGACGAAAGCTCGATCTGTCTCGAAATGTCAGCCACCACGAATTGGGTGACGTTGCGCTGGAGGTTCGTGGTCTTGAATGCGGCAAGCTGTTCCACAATGTCAGTTTCAGCGTTTGTCGGGGCGAAGTCGTCGGGTTCTACGGATTGGTCGGGGCAGGCCGCACGGAAATTGCCGAGACGCTTTTCGGTCTTCGCGACCCGACAGCAGGGCAAATTCTTCTGGATGGCCAGGAAACCACGATCCATTCGCCGGCAGACGCGATTGAAAAAGGCATTTCGCTGGTTCCCGAGGACCGCAAGGGACAGGGGCTTGTTCTCGGCATGAACTGCCGGGACAACATGACCCTGCCCCAGGTCAACGACCTGAAAGCCGGGCCGTTTGTGGCCGAAGGGGCGGAAATTGCCATTTTCGACCAATATCGCGATCGGCTCGATATCCGCACACCGGGTTGGAAACAGCTTGTCGGCAACCTGTCGGGCGGCAATCAGCAGAAGATTGTCATCGGCAAGTGGCTCTCCATGCACCCGAACATCCTGATCGTCGATGAACCCACCCGCGGGATCGATGTCGGCAGCAAGTCCGAGATCCACAATCTGATCCGGGAACTGGCGAGCCAGGGCTACGCGGTCATCGTCATCAGTTCGGAAATGCCGGAAGTACTACATGTCAGTGACCGGATCATCGCAATGTTCAACGGCGAGATCATTCGCACATTCACCTCCGATGAAGTGACAGAAGACAATCTCATTCAGGCGATCTCCGGAATCATTCCGGAGAAAGTGGCGTGATGCGGGTAGGGTTTGCCGGGCTTGGCCGGATGGGCGTGCGCATGGCCGCCAATCTGGTGACCGCGGGTCACACGGTGACTGTCTGGAACCGGACCGGTGAAAAAGCCGAGGCCTTTGCACGAGATCACAATGCTGAGAGTGCGCCGTCTCCGTCAGAACTCAGAGCCAGGTCGGATGTCGTCATCACGATGCTGGCCGATGATGCTGCGGTCGAGGCTGTCTATTTCGGATCCGACGGCCTGCTCACTGGACCGGGTGGCGCATCCGTTTTTGCAGAGATGGGAACGATATCCGTTCAAAGCGCGGCGAGGATCCACGAGGCAATGGCAGACGCGGGCCTGAGTTTTGTCGATGCCCCCGTCTCAGGTGCCACCAAGGCTGCCCAGGACGCGCAGCTTCTGATCATGGCAGGTGCGGAAGACAAGAGTGTCCCTCTGCTTGATGCGCCCTTTGAGGCTCTCGGCAAGCGTACAATCTGGCTTGGCGGACCTGGCCGGGGGGCAGCCATGAAACTTGGCGTCAACATGCTGCTTCATGGGCTCAACCACAGTCTAGCAGAAGCCTTGACGCTTGTGTCAGACGCCGGAATTGCCACGGAAACGGCCTATGAAGTCATTGAGAACTCGGCAGCCGCTGCCCCATTCATTTCCTACCGCAAGGGGCTTTATCTTGATGAGGAAGCACATGATGTCAGTTTCACTGTCGCCCTGGCGCGCAAGGATGTGGGTCTGGCGCTGGACCTTGCCCGTTCGCTCGGTATCACCCTGCCGCAGGCGGATCTGAACGAGGCCATGCTGACCGCTGCCTGCGAAGCCGGGTATGACGCCCGCGACATGGCGTCGGTCCTGTCATTTGTGAGAAAGGGATTTAAGTGAAAGCCGTATTGTTTGTCGGTGGTTGGGAAGGTCACGCCCCCACGCAATTCAGTGACTGGTATGAGGCGTTGCTGAGCGAGAACGGGTTCGAGGTCGACGTCTACGACACGATGGAGCCACTGGAACGACCGGAGGACCTTGCCGATGTCGATCTGATCACCCCGATCTGGTCCTCCGCCCGCTCCGGACACAAACTGGAGTTCGGCAACATGACCAAGCCGCAGGAAGACGGGCTCCTGAAGCTTGTTTCCAACGGATGCGGGCTTGCCGGCTGGCACGGGCACATGGGAGATGCGTTCCGTGATCGACCGACCTACCACTTTCTGATCGGAGGCCAGTTCGTCGCGCATCCTCCGGGCTGGCCTGACAACCTTCAGCCCAGGGAAGACTATATCGACTACGATGTGACCATCTGCCGACCGGCGGACCCGATCGTCAAGGGCATCAGGAGTTTCCGCCTGACATCCGAGCAATACTACATGCTCGTCGATCCTTCGAATGAAGTGCTTGCGACCACGACTTTTTCCGGCGAACACCTGTGGTGGATCGAGGGTACGGTTATCCCCGTCATCTGGAAGCGACGCTGGGACAAGGGGCGTGTCTTTTATTGCTCCATCGGTCATGAACTGGACGATCTGAAAATCCCGCAGGTTACGGAAATGATCCGGCGCGGCTCTATATGGGCTGCCGAGGGCAGAGGGCTTGTCCGAGAAGCCTGATATTGCTTGCCTGTCGTGGACTTTGAGTGATCTCGGGCAGCTGTTCGCCGTATCGCTTTTTGAATGGTTTTGTTCAGTTCCATCGCAGGCTGACCGAAAGACCTTTCAAAGCGGAGCCTGCGCCCCGATTGCAGCGATATGCATCTAGGTTGTCCGGGATCCGGTCCTGTTTTCCGGAATGTCAGCACCTTTTTGTGTCTTTGTCCGCCCATCAAGGCAGAAGACGACACAACCGGCGAACACGATCAGAGCCATCCCGCCCAATTTATATTTGTCGGGGATTTCTCCAAAGAACACGAACCCCCAAAATCCGGCGAATGGCAGATGGGCGTAGTCGAAGGTCGCGATGACCTGCGGTTTGGGTGACTGGTAGGCCCTTGCCAATCCAATGCTGATACCGATCATCAATACGGCCAGCAGGATTACGACCGGCCAACTGGTCACAGACCAGGTGCCGAACAGGAACGGATAGTCGATACCGGACCCTGCGCCAAAACCTGCAATCAGTAGCGAAGCGGTGGCCCCCAACGCGAACAATGTGACGTTTAGCCAGAGCGCGAGCGTGAACGCGGGAACGGCTGCACACCTGGACCTGGTAATCACGGCCGCCAGAGCGTAGAGAAACCCGGCGGAGACCGGTATCAGCGCAAACGGAGAGAAATCCGCCGCAGCGGGCCGGACGATCAGCAGAACGCCAAGGAAACCGATCAGGATTGCCGCCCAGTGTCGTGTCGTGATCGGTTCACGCAAGGCGAGTGCCGACAACGCAACGATGAACAGCGGCCCGGTGTATAGCGATGCGGCAATCACCGACAGGTCGAGCAAAGGTATCGCTGCATAGATGCCGAGATACATCAGCGTCAACGCCAGACTGCGCAGGAGAACCCATCCAAAGGCAATTGGCCGGAGCGTCCGGCGGGCCAGAAACATGAGGACCGGTGCTACAAGCAGCGTTCGCAGCACGTAGATTTGCCAAAGGGTCATGTCACTGCTTGCGAGCTTCACAATGGCGTCGGTGAGCGCCATCGCGAAAACCGTGACGAGAATTGTGACGATGCCGAAAAGGATCTGGTGGCTTTGATGGTCGCGCATGGTGTTCTCCCCTGTGCCCGGGTGCGAACCAGAGTTTGACAATGCGAGATTGTTTCGAATAGGCGTGCTAATAATAATTGAATGTTACAGGAAATCGAATAATGGATCGATCGGATCTGGCGGCATTGCAGACATTTGTCATGATTGCCAGGCACGGGTCGTTGCGCGCTGCAGCCCGCGCCCTGGGGATCAATCCGCCAGCTGTTTCTCACCAACTCAAGACGTTCGAAGAGCGTCTCGGAACCAGGTTGTTCGTGCGGACCACGCGTTCCCTGGCGTTGACCGATGCCGGGCAACGTCTTCTCGACAGCAGCGGGCACTTGCTTGAGGCAGTCAGTGAAGCGCTTGAAACCGCACGCAATGCGAAATACGCGGGAAGCGGACGGTTGAAGGTTACGCTGCCTTTCCGGGCGTGGCAGACCGTCGTTGCGCCGGAGCTGCAGGCCTTCCAGAACCTGCATCCGGGTATCGAACTCGATCTGACGATAGAAGAAGCACTGACAGATATCGTTGCTCGCGGATACCATGCAGGCATACGGCTGGGTGACCATCTCCAGGACAACATGATTGCCGTCCGTCTGTCCGAAGACGAGCAGGCAGTATTGGTTGCTTCACCGGATTATCTCAAGCGGCATGGCAGACCCGACACACCGATGGATCTTCTGTCTCATGCCTGTATTCGTCACAGGGGTATGAGTACAGGAAGAATCGCCGCGTGGCGGCTCGAAACACCAGAAGGGATGACGTCGATCGATGTTTCCGGCAACCTTGTCTTCAACGATTTGAGGACGGTGGTCGACGCTGCCTTGCGTGGCTTCGGCATCGGGTGGTCATTGCGCCGCGGCGTTGCCGAGGACCTTGATGCCGGAAGGCTCGTCGAGATCCTGCCCGGTATGACACCTTGCAGACCGGGTTTTCATCTCTACTTCCCGAAACCGCTGCAGGATTTCGGATTGCTTCGCGCCTTTTTGGATCACTACCGCTTGCGTCGAATGTCACCCAAAGACAGGCCCTCAATTCAATGAGCTCTGCAAAGGCTTACAGGTGTTCAACCTGAAATATTTTCGGCAGCATGTTCCAGGCCCAAAGGGAAGGTGTCCGGCATTTGCAAAAGCGCGGATGGTGGAAAGTGGAAACCATGCCGGGAGAGTGTGTCCTATCCCGCTCACAATCGGGTCCTGCTTCCATCAGGAAGTTTTTCCGCGATCACGACCGTCTGGCCCCAAATCTAAGGCACGGGTGCTTAATTATATTATAAATCAGAATACTGAATCTATTTTAGCGCCGTTTCTTTTGAATTTATAGATAATAGATATGTTCTCGTTGGGGCCAGACTCTTCCGGTCCTTTCTCAGATCCTGGCCAAACAAGCGATTGCAGATCATGTGCGGTCGCGGGAGACAGAAAGCGAGAATTCCTGATGAAGTACGATAACTTCAACACATTCAACGTTCGCACCGACAACGGCATCGCCTGGGTGACGTTCGATTTCCCACCTGTGAATGTTCAGGGCCAGCAGATGCTGGCTGACCTGAACAGTCTTGCCATGCGACTGGAGCGAGACCGCGAAACAAAAGTGGTCGTATTCCAGTCCGCCAATCCGGAAATCTGGGTGTGTCACTACGACACCGAGCTGCTGAAGGACATGTCAGACGAGGCGGTTTCGCGCGAAGAGGTTCAGTTGCTCGACCTGCAAGCGGTCTGCGAGCGGATCAGCAAAGTTCCCCAGGCTACAATTGCAAAGCTTGAAGGGTTTGCGCGCGGCGGTGGGCATGAACTTGCGCTGGCGCTGGACATGAGATTTGCAGCACGCGGAAAATACAAGTTCATGCAGATGGAAGTTGGCATGGGAATTCTACCTTGTGGAGGAGGGGCGTCGCGGATGGCGCGGCAGACGGGTTTGGGCCGCGCGCTCGAGATCATCCTCAGTGCCCGCGACTTTGATGCCGACGAAGCAGAGGCCCTCGGCACCATCAACAAGGCCCTGGATCCAGACGAGATCGGTGACTACGTCGAAGCTCTTGCCAGACGGATCGCCACGTTCCCGGCGGAATCAATCAACGCCTGCAAACAGGCCGTTTATGAATCCATCGATCGACCCATCAACGAAGCCCTGAAGGCGGAAGCCTACTGGCTCTATCAGGCAACCAGCAAGACGCCGGCGCTCAAGCGGTTTACAATTGCGGATGAACAGGGCCTTGAACACGACATTGAAAACCAGAGAAACTGGAACGAACTTGTCATGAAGGTCCAGGAAATCCAATAGGCGCAACCGGGGAGCACATCAGGTCGCTCACACATACCTGAGAAGGTTCCGCAGCCAGGACCTGCACCGTCTTGACCTTGCCGCTCAAGACCGGATTGAGGCCTGACAGCGGAACTGCGCTATGGCCGACGGGGTCGCTCATGTTAGGCATGCCGGGCGCCATTCCATCTGCCTGTGGCGGGTCTGGAATCGTACAGGCGTTGTCACTCAGGCGGGCGCCCAATAACTGTCAGGTGGCGGGCCGAAGTCGATCAAGGCGCAGGAATAGACGGCCGTTTCGTCAAAGGGATAGCGTGCTTCCATGTCCGGTGTCAGGGTCAAACCCAGGCCGGCGGCCGTCGGACGCAACAGCTCGCCATCGACGATCCTGCCCTGGTCGCCAATCATCTCGGCTCCGAGCGGAAAGGTCAGCATCGGATATTCGACGAGCTTGCCGCCTGCCGCGAAAGCCGCGTGGTAGCTTGCCATGATCGCAGCAGCTCCGCCCCAGGCGTGGACAACAACATCGGTCTCTTTTTTTCCCGCAGCTGCAAACACGTCCATGACAGCCGATATGCCGCCCATGACCGATGCATCCGGCTGCACGAAATCATAAACATCGGCATTGATTCGTTCGATCATTTCCTTCGGCGTCGTGATGATTTCACCGCCGCACACCGGCACATCGATCCGGCTCCGCAGTTCCCTGAATTCATCCGGACAGTCGGGGCCCAGTGCCTCCTCGACGAAGATCATCCGCTGATCAGTCCGGGCATGCACCGCTTCGACGAATGAGACGACATCCTCCACCGCTTGCGGCGGGTCCGCAAGGTTCTGACACATGTCGACGCCGACCCGGACACCGCGTTTGCCGGCTTCCTCGAGAACCCAGACAGTGCGCAGAATGTCGGTTTTCACCGACCGGATCTTGTAGCGCGTGATCCCCAGGCCAGCGAGCTGGTCGAACTCCCGGCGAAACTGTTCCTTTGCATCGCAGCAGCCACCCGATCCGTAAATCGGTATCTTGTCGGATTTCGCGCCACCAAGGAGATCGTAAACCGGCAACCCCAGAGACTTGCCCTTGGCATCCTGCAACGCGGTTTCGAAGGCAGCGATCACATGGCGTGCGGCGCCCTGCAGGGACCAATAATCGCAAAGCGACCGCAGATCGCGCACACGCCGCGCGATATCGAAGCCATCCTTGCCCCTTACCTGCGGTGCGCAGAGTTCGACGATGGATTTGAAGACCAGCGGTGCGAAGACCGCCAGATATCCTTCTCCCAGTCCGGTAACACCGTTCTCCAGCGTCACCTCCACCATTCCGATCGTGCGTTTCGGACCGTTTGGAAAGCACTCCTTGATTTCGGGATCGTCCTTGTCGGCATAAGGCGAGCTCAAAAGAACGCAGCGAATTTCCGTAATTCTGGACATCAGTATCCTCTTGCGATGTCAACGACGCCCGACAAGGGTTCGCCTCGGCGGTATCGAGATAGATTGTTTAGAAAAACGTCAATCTTCCGGTCCAGCTCATCGTGACTTCCGCCGCCGGAGTGCTGCGTGAGAAGGGTATTGGGGCATTGCCAGAATGGATGGTCGGGTGACAGGGGCTCTTCCTGTGTGACATCAAGGACTGCTCCTCCCAGTTGCCCGGCGTTGAGAGCATGGGAAAGCGCCGTCTCATCAACGATCGATCCACGACCGAAACTCGCGAACACGGCATGGTCCGGCATCAAACTGATCCGATGCGTATCGAACAGGTCGCGGGTCGCAGGTGTGTCAGGTGCCGTGCAGACAACGATATCCGCACTTGCCAGGGAGTCGTCCAGCTGTTCAAGCGACGTTGTGCTGAGGATCGGCGTTATCCTGCAAGAAAAGGGTGCCAGCAAATCTGCGAGGCGCCTGTTGATCGCGCCGTAGCCAACCATCACGACATGCGACCCTGCTAGGGTTCGGGCCCGGGTCCTGACAGGGTCTCCAAGCCAGCTTCCGTCGCTTTGAGCAAGGACGAGCGTGTCGATCCGGCGCGCGAGGGCGAGCAGACCCGCCAGGGCTGTTTCAGCCACGGCTTCGGAAAAGAAACCGGCAAGGTTGGTCAAGGTGATGCGCGCGCCGATATCGGTCCAGTCAAGATCGACATATTCACCGAAACCGACAGATTCCAGCTGAACCCATCGCAAGTCCGGGGCATCTGCAAGTTCCCGGGGAGCAGGGTTTCCGAATGCAATTTCGCAATCGGCGACGCTGCCGTCCTCACGCAGGTCCGCATCGCCGATGCCGGTTCGCAGCCGGTCCGTTTGATCGGCAGAAAGCTCTACCAGAAGAGCGACCCTCGTCATGCGGCATGTCCCGAGTTGGTCGACAGGATTCCGGTTTCGAGTTTTTTCCCAATCATCAAAAGATTGCGGCTGTCAGTGCCGAGAAGTCCGCTCAGCTCACGTGTCATGCCCATTTGTTTCTCCAGCATCAGGAAGACGGGTCAGGTGCGCCGTACCGAGATGTGCCACGGGATCAGCAGACGTTCGGCAAGTGTCACAATGCCGAAAAGCGACAGGCCCAGTAATGTCAGGAAGAATATTCCCGCAAAGGCCAGATCAGGTCTCATGTTGCCGGTAACGATCTGGATATAGAACCCGAGCCCCTTGTCGGATCCGATGAATTCGGCAATTGCCGCTCCGACGGTGGCGTTGATCGCAGCGTACTTGAATCCGACGAAACACTGGGGCAGGGCGGCCGGCAACCGAACCTTGAAAAACGTGCGCCAGACCCCTGCTCCCGTGGATCGGCAGAACAGCGTGAGTTCCTCGCTGAGAGAGCTGAACGCCAGAATTGCGTTCAGGACGATCGGGAAGAAGCAGACCAGAAAGACGATTATGACCTTCGGCAGCAGACCGAAACCAAGCCAGGATATGAACAGCGGGGCGAAGGCGATCTTCGGAACCATCTCGATACATACGATGAAAGGATAGATCGTCCGCTTCAGCAGGCTGGAAAAGGCGATTGCAAGACCGAGGGGCAACGCCAGAATGACGGCCACCCCGTAACCCAGAACGACTTCCGTTCCGGTGACGTAGGTGTAGTACAGGAGCCGGTCGAGATCTGCGGCACCCTTTTCCACGATCAGGGAAGGAGGTGTCAGGATATAGAGCGGAATGTCGAAAAAAATGACCGAGTATTCCCAGACCAGAAAGAAGCCGATGAAAAAGGCCACGAACATCCAGGAATTCTGCAGACGAAGTTTCATCGCCGCGAACATCGGTTTCTTGTCAAATGACTCCATAGCCTCGAAAGATCTCCTGTATTTCGCGTACGTATGCGGCAAATTCCGGGGAATTCTTGACGTCGAAATCACGCGGAAACGGTAGGTCGATTTCGATGATGCGTTCGATCGTGCCCGGCCTCGGCGTGATGACCGCAACTTTCGTGGACAGCTGGACCGCTTCTTCGATCGAGTGGGTGACGAAGATGACAGTGGCGCGTTCCTGCATCCAGAGACGCTGAAGGTCACTGCGGATCCGCTCCCGGGTCATCGCGTCAAGTTTTCCCAGTGGCTCGTCGAGAAGCATGGTCTTGGGATCGTGCACCATGGCCTGGCAGAATGCTGCACGCTGTTGCATCCCCCCGGACAGCTCATAGGGGTGTCTATCCGCGAAATCTTCCAGATGAACGGAGGCGAGCAGATTGTCGATCTTGTCGCTGAATTCCTTCAGCGACTTGCCGCGCATTTCCAGTTGCAGCTCGACATTGCCGCGCACCGTTCGCCAGGGCACCAGGGTGTTGTCCTGGAACATCACACCGATGTCGGTCTGCGGACCCTTTACCTGAGAACCACCGATGGTGACGGTGCCTTCGGTTGCTTCCAGCAAGCCCGACGTCATCATCATCAAGGTGGACTTTCCGCAGCCGGAGGGACCGAGAAGCGAAATGAATTCGCCCTCGGCGATGCTCAGATCCACCGGGCCGAAGGCCTGGACGGCATCAGGGCCGGTTCCAAACACCTTCTTCAGACCGGCAAATTCGATGTGATGGCTCATTGCTCTTGCTTTCGGAATGACCGGGGCCTCGCAAGGCCCCGGCTTGGGAAGTACTTATTCAGTCACGAACTGGTTGGTGTAGAAGTCCGATGCTTTGGCGGATGAGTCCAGGTCGTTGTATTCCTTCATCAACTTGACCATGCTCTCCCAGTCGGACGCAACATTCAGGCCCAGTTGCTTGTCCTGGTTCGCTCCTGAATAGAGCAGCCCCAGGGTCACATCGAGAACTGCGCGCGACTGTGCCTTGCCCTGATCTTCAGCCATCGTGCCACCAACGATATCGGCTATGGCGTTTACCGCTGCGTCAGGGTCGGCCTCGGTCTGCTTGTATGCCTGGATGGTCGCGTCGACGAACCTGTTCACCAGATCGGGATTTTCCTCGATCAGCTCCTTACGCGTTGAAATGCAGTAACCGACCTGGTCGACACCGTAGTCCGAGTAGGGGAGCAGAACAGGATCCTCACCTCCATTGGCGCGAATTTCCGCCGGCTTGTCGTCGAGGCCACCCAGGATGCCGACCGCTCCACCTGATCCTTGCAGATAGCTGGAGACGAGTGCCCCATCCGGCACGTTGGTGATCGTGACATCGTCAGGGGTCAATCCGGCATTCGCCAGAACGATCGGGAAAAACGTGTTCACGCCTGCATTGGCTGTGGTCAGGATGGTTTTGCCCTTGAGATCCGCGACCGAGCTGACACCGCTGTCCGGCCGCAGGATCACGGCTTCCGCGCCCATCGCGTCGATGACTGCCACCGAGGTGATCTCCGCACCCTGGCTTGCGAGATTGATCAGCGCGCCACAGGAACCATAGGCGAAATCGCTGTCGCCGTTGGCGACGAGCCGGTGCGCAGAGCTTGATCCGTTGCCCGAGCGGATATCGAGATCGATACCTGCCTTGTCGTAGATGCCGCTGTCCTTGCCGAAGGCGAAACCGGCATGCGAACCGTAGTACATCCAGTTCAGCCGCAGACGGATATCGTCTTCCGCGATAGCACTTGTTGCGACCACCGCACTGGCGGTCATGGCGAGCATTACGATTTTGAGAGTCTTTTTCATCGTCGTCTTCCTCTGTTAGGTTTTTTTGCTGGCTTTGTGGTCAGCCATTCAGGGGGAATTCCGCAGCCTCGGTACGCCGATCTTTTTCATCATTTCGTGGGTTGCGGTGTGATGTGTCCGGCGGATATCGCGCGTCGGCGGACGGCACCGGCTGGACGGCAAGCCGATGAGTTCCATGCAGAGCTTGTCGAGATATCCGTCGCCCGACGTGTAGTTTCGCTCGATATCCATCCAGAGCTTGTAGAAGGGCATGCCTTCCTCAACGAGCATCCGGGTGACCTCGGCATAATTGCCGGTCCGGACTTCATCGATCAGCTTGATGCCCCACTCGGGCCAGAAATTGCAGTGGTGCACCTCAAAGGCGCGCGCACCGAGGGAGGGCATGGCGCTGAGACCGAAGAAGAGATTGTTGTCGATGATCGTGAACCGGCTCGAAAAATGGGAGCAGACGTCCTCGAATTCCATTGCGTCGGTGCGCGGCGCCGCCCATTTGAGGCCGACGACATTCGGAATCTCCGCCAGCCTCTCGACCATCGAATATGACAGGTCCCGGCTTGTCCAGAAGGTGTTGTAAACGATGATCCCCAATTCGGGTTCGGCATCGGCTGCAGCTCGGACATACTCCTCAAAGTCAGCTTCCGTATGGGCGAAGTAGAACGGGCAGGAAACCTGGATGAAATCCACGCCGATCCGTTTCGCGGCATGGGCGAGCCGAACCAGTTCCAGCGTACTGGTCGTCTGCGCGCCCATCGCGATCGGAACAGCGCCGGCAGCTTCGTCAACGACGATCTCAGCCACCTGCAACCGTTCTTCAAAACTCATCGTGGAAAAGTCCCCGGCGGCCCCGCCGGCAAGCAGGGTTGCGTAATTGCCGTTCAGGCCGGAATCGACGAGAAATCGCACGTAGGCGCGCAACGCCTGGACGTTCAGCTCCATGTCGGGCGTGTCGTGGAACGGCGTTGGTATGGTTACGTAACACCCTTCCAGCATTTTCTTCAATTGGTCCACGTCGGTCTATCGCTCCATGCCACGGGCAAAATTCTGCCGTTCGCGGCATGCCGCATGCCGCGCTGAGGAATATCTGCTCAAAAGTATTTTCCCTACGTTCCGCGCTGCTCAAGGCGAGCTTCCTTTGCGCGGCGTGAAATCATAGTCGGCCCGGATTTTTGAAATGGCTTGACTAAAATGGCTGCCGATTTAACTCTTCTTGCCAATTTTGCGAATTTTTACGGAGGTGTTGAAATGCCGGAAGACCGGTGCGCCCGGTTTGCCCTTGTCCTGCAACCGGAGTTTTCTCTGACCACGCTGACAATCGCAACGGAGGCCTTGCGCATTGCGAACCAAAATTCGGGACAGCGGCTGTTCGACTGGCAGATTGTTTCCGAAGATGGCGGGAATGTTCGCGCCAGCAGCGGACTGTGGTTTGCCGCCGATTGCGATCTGGCGTCGGCTGAAATTGCCGACGTGACACTGCTTTTCGAGGGCAATCTTCCAACGCAACACCTGTCGAAACATCTGCTGGGATACCTTCGGAGGGCAGCGCGTTTCGGGTCTGTGGTCGGTGGCCTGGACAGTGCGGCTTATGCCTTGAGCCAGACGGGGCTCGTCGGAACGGAGACTTCGCCGGAAGTCGTTCTTCACTGGGAAGCCGTCCCGTCATTTCGCGAGTGGTTTCCTGATGCCAGGCCGCTCAACAGGATCTTCCAACTTACACAGAACAGGGCCCAGTGCGCGGGCGGAATTGCGACTCTCGATCTCATGCTCGAACTCATCGCGCGTTTTGCAAGCGAGGCGATGGCAAATGAAGTTGCCAATGCCCTCATCCATACGCGGCGCGGCAGCCACACGCGCCAGCGCAGCGACCAGAGCTTTTACGGGGAACCGCTGAAACCTTCCGCGCGGATCGTAAGTCTCATGAAGGACAATCTCGATACGCCCCTGGCGCTTGAGGAACTCTCCTTTCGGCTGAGCATGCCGTCGCGAACCATGTCGAGGATCTGCAAGGCGACGTTCGGCGTGTCACCCATGCGGCTTTACCTGCGTATCAGGCTTCAGGCAGCCCGCAACTTTCTTTTCTATGAAGAACATTCGATCAAGGAAATTGCGGAAGCTACCGGCTTTTCCTATCCGGCCACGTTCTCGCGATGTTTCCAGAACCAGTTCGGACAGTCGCCGTCGCAGTTTCGACTGCGTCTAAGGCAGAAACAGCGCTTTGCCGAGCACCCGGAAATTCACCGCCTTGTGGAAAGCGGCTACAGCTCGGGCGGGTGAGTGCCTTATTCGGCATTCGCATGACGCCGGCACAGAGCAGAAAGAAACCGGATTGACGTTCTGACAAAATGGATCCATGATTTATTTATGAAACGAGAGCAACGTCCGTTGACAGTCCTTGAATGGACAACCCTGACACTGAGGGAAGAACTTCTGTCGGGGGAGTTGCGTCACGGTGAACCGTTGAAGCAGGATGCGATTTCCAGCCGACTGGGCGTCAGCCGCATGCCGGTGCGTGAGGCGATACGTACGCTGGCGGCCGAAGGGCTCGTGATCGAAAGACCGAACAGGAAGGCGATCGTTGCGCCGCTTTTTGCCGATGACGCGCTGGAGCTCTTTCAAATTCGCGCAGAACTTGAGTGCCTCGCCGTCAGACTGTCCTTGCGAGGCCTGTCTTCCAAGCAGCGTGAGCACATCTCTCGCGCGCACGAAAAACTGGTCGTATCACCAGAGCGCGATTATCCGGCGCGTCACCTGGAATTTCACAACGCACTTTACGCCGGAGCGGGGCCGCGCCTCAAGGCGCTGATCGAACAACACATCAAATTGGCCGAGCGTTACCTTCGTGTCGAACGCTCGCGATTGCAGGTAACAGAGGAAGACCGCGAGGAGCACGAAGCCCTGTTGAATGCGGCCATGGCCGGGGACACGGAGCTTGCTGTCGAAATTCTGCACCCGCACATAGCGGAAGGCGGTCGTGCGATTGCGGAGCTGTTTTCAAGGAAAGACACAGACCGATGACATTTTCAGCCAATGAACTGGCCAGACTTCGCGCCGACACTCCCGCCTGTTCCGAAGTTCTGCATTTCAACAATGCCGGGGCCGGGCTGATGCCGCAGCCCGTGTGCGATGCCGTTTTTCAGCATCTTGCGCTCGAACGCGACATTGGCGGTTATGAAGCAGAAGCAAGCGCACGTGGAGCAATCGAGCACATGTATGAAGCGTTCGCACAATTGCTGCATGCCGATGCGAGCGAAATTGCCTATGTGGAGAACGCCACGCGCGCATGGGACATGGCATTTTACGCCTTGCCGCTGAAGCAGGGTGACCGGATACTCACGCATACCTCGGAATATGCTTCCAATTATCTCGCCTTCCTGCAACTGGCTCGAAGCCGGGGCCTGGAAATCGATGTCGCGCCGAGCGACGCAAGCGGACAGATCGATGTTGACGCCTTGCGCAGTCTGATCACTCCCAAAACACGGGTGATCGCGATTACCCACGTACCGACCCAGGGCGGCCTCGTGAATCCGGCAGCCGAAGTTGGGAAAGTCGCACGCGAACATGGTCTGACCTATCTGCTCGATGCCTGCCAGTCGGTCGGTCAGATGGACGTGAACGTCAGGGAAATCGGGTGTCACATCTTGTCCGGAACCGGCCGGAAATTCCTTCGCGGGCCGCGAGGCACAGGTTTTCTATATGTTTCGAACCAGATCGTTGACCAGCTTGAACCGCCTTTCATCGATCTGCATGCCGCCACCTGGATCAACGAGGATACCTATGAGCTTTCGCCAGGCGCAAAGCGGTTCGAAAACTGGGAAAGCTATGTCGCCGGGCGGATCGGTCTCGCAAGAGCCGTGGATTACGCACTTGATATTGGCCTCGCCGAAATCGGAACGCGGGTGGAAAGCCTGGGAGCCCGCCTTCGTGCGACGCTGTCCGATATCGGTGCGACCGTTCACGATCAGGGAATGAGGAAATGCGGGATTGTCACGTTTTCGCTGGCAAACAAACAGGCTCGCGAGATTGCTGCATTGCTAAAGGCGCAGGGATGCAATGTTTCCGTTTCAGAACCGTCATCCGCCCGCCTCGACCTCGGTCGCAGAAGTCTGCCGCCGGTGCTCCGGGCGTCCGTGCACTACTACAATACAGAAGAAGAAGTTGACCGGTTTGGTCGTATCGTGTCCAAGATCGCGTGATTGGTCATGTTTGCTGATGACAGCCGCAACTTCAAGGATCTGCACACGCGACATCGACTGGACAGGCGAACCCGGAAGTCAGGCGCAATGGGCGACTTGTTGAAGATCTGAATGTCCGGGACGTTAATCGGAAACTGCAACATGCTGTTGATCTAGCTCTGAATGTCGACGTTTTTGGACCATTTGTAGGTGCCGGTCCTTAGCCGGAAGACGTCTTCGCATATCGAAGCGATAGCTGCCACACAGACAAGGAAGCCGGATATCGGAACGATGGCAACGGCATATTTCTTGGGCATGTAGTTCGGCTTGAAGACAATCTGGCCGTCTTCCCAGGCAAAGTACCACATCTCCCAGTATTTCCCGCCCATGGTTGTGACCACTTCAATTCCCCAGATGATCATCACCAGGCCGAGACCGAATATGACCATTGACCAGAATTGCTGGATGCAGAACGAGACTTTCGGCGGCAGCCAGGAATAGATCAGATCCAGGGCAATGTAGTCCTTGTCGCGGACTGTCAGTGCCAGAGCAAAGAATACGAGCCAGATGTTGCTCAGAACGGTCAACAGATCGCCCCAGACCGGGGGGTTCTCGAACACATAACGCATCACCACGGAATAGACGGTGAAGGCAACCATGAGCAGAAGCAGGATCGCACAGAAGCTCGTGAGAGTGTTTCTGACGATACGATCGATGAACGACATGGCAGCTAACATCGCAGTGGTTTCCTATGTCTTCCTGAGATCAAGTGGCGATGGCATGATGTCAAAACCCGAACAAACGTGGCAGGAACATCGTGATATCGGGCGCAATGATCAAAACGAACAACAGTGCAAAAAGAGCCACCAGATAGGGCAACATGGCGACGGCCACCTTTTCCAGACGCACTTCGGCGATGGCGCCCGCGGTGAAGAATGCAACGCCCACAGGTGGCGTTACGGACCCGATCAGGAACCCGACCACGACGACCAATGCCGCCTGTACGTCAGGGTATCCGGCCTTCACCATCACGTCGACGAGCACGGGCCCGACAACGATGATATTCGCTGCCGAGTCCATGACCATCCCCAGAAGGCAGATGAACAGAACCAGCACAAGGGCAAACAGCAGTGCGTTATGGGTATAACTCAGCAGCCACATTTCCAGCTGGTTGATCGCACCGAGGGAGGTCAGCAGCCAGCTGAACGGACCGGAGGCGGCAATGATGATGAAAACCATTGCAGAGTTCCTGAATGCCCGCACGACCGCGCTCTTGCAATTGGTCCAGGTGATCGTCCTGTAGATGAACAACCCGACCAGGAGCGCTATCGTTGCCGTCAGGGCGCCGGCTTCGACAACACCAGCAATTCCAAAGACCACCGAGCCGACAAGAACAATCGGGATCAGCAGCGCAAAAGAAGACTTGTAGCTGACGATCGCAATGGCTTTCAGACTGAATGGCTCCTCGCTGCGTTCGAAATTGTTCCGGCGGGCAATGATGTAGTTGATAATCATCAGCAACAGGCCGATCATGATGCCCGGCACTATCCCCCCCGCAAACAGGGCTCCGACCGAGATGCCGCCGGCATTGGCCAGAACAATCATCATGATCGAGGGCGGAATAATGCCGCCGATAGTCGAACTGACCGCCGTGATTGCTGCTGCAAATGACGCTGGATAACCTGCCTTCTTCATGGCGGGAACCAGCAGGGAACCAACCGTGGCCGTGTCTGCCACCACCGAACCGTTCATGCCTGCAAAGAACATGCTCACCAGGACATTGGCCTGAGCCATCGAGCCTCGCATCCGGCCAATCAGGCGTTGACTGAGTTCGACCAGCCTGTCGGTGATCGTGGCGCTGGTCATAAGCTCGCCGGTCAGCATGAAAAACGGGATCGCAGTGAGGGGAACGGAGTCGATCGCGCTGAACATCTGGCTCGGGATCAGGATCATCGGAGCCGCGTCGGTGATCAGGATATACACCACGGGGATCAGAACCATGGTGAAGCCGACCGGAGCGCCGAGCATGATCAGCACCACCAGTATTATCAGAAGCACAACGCTTTCCATGTAGGGGCAGTCCTGTTTGCAGCTGGGCTGGTGAAGTCGGCGTCAGATAGAACAAGCGGCGCGAATTGAACCCGCGCCACCTGAATTGGAAAAGATCCGCTGTAGCTTACAGAGCGCCGGCTTCTTCCAGCTGAGTGATAAAGCCGGTCATTCCCTGTTCTTCCAGAACGCGACGGGCGGTTTGCGGATCATATGTGCCCTTTGCGTTGAGCCATGCGTCGATGGCACCGGCACGCCATTGTACGAGCTCTTCTTCGGAGGGAACATACCATTCGTCGATTTCGGCCTTGATGGCGGTTTCACCGGCCTCGACCCAGGCGCGGTCAAGTTCCTGCACCTTCTGTCCGAAAGCCTGGGCGGCAATCTGCAGCCATTCCTGTTCCTGCTCCGTCAAGGCATCGTATTGTCGTTTGTCTATCGACAACTGGTTGCCTGACCAGGATCCACCGATCTCGGTGAAATACTTCGCAACCTCGTGCAACTTTGCAACGTGCTGCCATGGCGTTGCCACGTATTGTCCTGAAACGACTCCGGTCTGCAGGCCCTGGTAGAGCTGGGACCAATCATACGGTACAGGCACCGCTCCCCAGTTCTTGACCAGCGTGTATTCAATCGGACTTTTGGTTACGCGCCACTTGATGCCTTCCATGTCGGAAGGAACGTGTACGGGTCCGTGGGCATTGCCGAGCTGGCGAAAACCGCCGCTGGAATAGACCGTCAGACACACATGGCCTGCTTCCTCGGCTGCGATGTCGCACTGCTTCTTGGCGAGCCACTCCGACGAAATACGATCGGCATCTTCAATGCTCTTGAAGATGTAGGGCAGATCGAAAATGGCCAGCGACGTTCCGAAATTGCCGAAATTCGCAGTCGAACTCGTCCATAGCGCGATCAGGCCCTGATTGGCCTGTTCACCGCAGGACTGTTCGCTGCACAGCGATTTGCGGTAATGCGGTTCGATGGTCATCTTGCCGCCGGAGACTTCCTCCAGCGTCGGTATCAGGGCCTGGTCGATGGCATCGCCAATCGGCATTCCCAAAAAGCCGACCGTACCGAGTTTCAGAACTTTTTCGGCGGCAGCAGGTTGTGCAAAAAGTGCAAGTGTGGACGCAATGCACACGGCCTTGCAGACGGTTTCAAACCTCATCAAACTCACCTCCCGTTGAATGATGCATGCTGGAAATCATCTTTTACCGCTGCCCCGACCAAGGAAAGTGACAGATGACTTGAATGAAAAGGACAGATGCGTTTCAACGCTGACGACCGGTGTTGAACAATCTAGTTTCCGATGAAAGACTTTTCGCTTCAGTGCACAGGAGGGAATGTTGAGTTCGACCACGCCTCGATTTCTGAAACTCCCGGAAACCTCGAGCCTCAGTCTGCGCGATCAGATCTGTGAAGTGGTGAGTGCGGCGATCATGTCCGAGTCGTTGGCTTATGACCGTCCCCTGCCTTCCTGCCGCGAACTCGCGGAACAGTTCAGCGTATCCCGGAATACAGTCTTTGCCGCCTATAATCGCCTGATAGATCTCGATTTTCTGGTCTCGCGGGATCGATCCGGCTATTTTGTCAATCCGCAAATTTCGAACCTTCGAAAACCGCAGGACGACGCGGACTCCGATGATGGCGACGTCGTTCCCTGTCCAGTTTCCTTTTCTCCCAATGGCCTTATGCCCGTGGTCAATCCGCTTGATTGGCACACCTATCCCTACCCGTTCATTTACAATCAGATCGACCCGGACCTGTTTCCAGTCGACAGTTGGCGCGAATGTACCCGGCAGGCACTGGGACGAAAGAAAATGCCTGTCTGGGCCAGCGATTCCGTCGAGAGCGACAGCCCGCAACTGGTGCAGCAACTGCGCCAGCGTCTGCTGAACACGCGCGGCATCTATGCCGAAGACGACGAGATCCTGATCACATTGGGGTCTCAGAATGCGCTGTATATCCTGGGATCCATCTTTGCCGGGTTCGGTAAACCCGTCGCGCTTGAAGACCCCGGTTTTTTTGGTGCGCGCAACGCGTTTCGTCTCGTCGGCAGCGAATTGATCGGCGTTCCGATCGACGGGAACGGCATCATTCCCTCGGCGATACCGGATAGTTGCCAGCTGGTGTTTACAACGCCGAGCCATCAGTTCCCCACGATGGTCACCATGAGCCAGCAGCGTCGTGCGGAACTGCTGGAGACCGCCGTCGAAAAAGACTTCCTGATCATTGAGGACGATTATGAGGCGGAGATGAATTATGTCGCCAAATCTTCTCCCTCCATGATGTCGATGGACAAGTCCGGGCGTGTGATCTACGTGGGCAGTCTTTCAAAGACGGTTTCACCAGGCATTCGACTTGGGTTTATCGTGGCGCATCGCGACATCATTCGCGAGGCGCGTATCGCGCGCGGCGTAATGATGCGTCATCCGCCAACAATCGTTCAGGAGATAGTGGCGCTGTTTTTTCAACTAGGCCATTACGATGCCCATTTGAGAAACATCGAGCGGCGCTACCAGAAACGGTGGCACACGATGGACATCGCGCTGTCCAGGCATCTGGGCATGCTGCAACGGACGAATTCAGAGGGCGGCACGTCCTTCTGGCTGACCGGTCCCAAGGATTTTGACGCGTCGGAGCTGGCGGTAAGGTTGCGGGCAAAGGGAGTTCTGATTGACAGAGGTCAGGACTACTATCTCAACTACGACGACAGCCGGAGTTTCCGGCTGGGCTTTGCCTATGTCCCTGTTTCGAAACTCGAAGATGGCGTCAAGGTTATCGCGGACGAAGTTCTGACACTGATGTGACAAACTGCCTGTATGGGATGCATCTGTCCCTTCGAAAGGCCGCACCTGTCACTCGTCACGTTCCCGGATTTGCTTTTAGCTGAACACCAATTGCTCCAGGCAGACAGCCTCGAGTGACTTTTCCTTTCGATCCGGGGAACTGGCCTTTTGAAACACTGCATTACATCCAATCCACATGTCAGGCCGTTTCAGTTTCATGTACCAGATGAGGTTCTGGCGAATATCGAGCACCGCGTCGCAACCTATCCATGGCACGAAATGCCTGACGATGGCGGCTGGAACTATGGCACGAACATCGACTACCTCAAGGACCTGTGCACCTATTGGATTGACGAGTTCGACTGGCGCGCCCAGGAGGCCCGGATCAACTCCTTTTCCCACTACAAGGCGCCGGTAGACGGCATCGGCATGCACTTCATCTTCGAAGAAGGAAGTGGACCGGACCCGATGCCGCTGATGATCAGCCATGGCTGGCCCGGGTCGGTTGCCGAGTTCTTTGACCTGATCGAACCGCTTGCACATCCGGAGCGTTTCGGCGGCGATGTCAGCGACGCGTTCACCGTGGTTGCGCCCTCCTTGCCCGGATTCTGTTTTTCCGGACGGCCACCACGTCCATACGGGCCGCGCAAAATGGCTTCCGTGATCAACGGGCTCATGACCGACACGTTGGGCTTTGAAAGCTATCTCGCACAAGGTGGCGACTGGGGTGGTGCGATCTGCTCCTGGCTTGGCTTTGATCACGCACCCGCCTGTTCGGCCATACACATCAACGTTTTGACGATGCGCCACCCGGACGGTGCCCAGACCCCTGAAGAGGAGGCATGGGAAGCACAGTTCGATCGAGATCAGGTGATGCAAAACGGGTATCGCACGCAGCAGGCGACCCGGCCCCAGACACTCAGTTATGCAATGATCGACAGTCCGGTTGGTGTCGCGGCCTGGCTGATTGAAAAATTTCACGACTGGTCGGATGTCGAAACAGGGGACATCGAAAGCGCCCATTCAAAGGATGCGTTGCTGACCAACATCATGATCTACATCACGACGCGAACATTCAATACGGCGTCGTGGATCTACTACGGACGTCGCGAGGAAGGCGGGCGCATACTCTCGCCGGAAGGGCGCCGGGTTGAAGTTCCTACCGGATGCGCAGTGTTCCCGGCCGAAATGCTCAACTGGCCTCCGCGCTCTTATGCCGAGCGGCTCTACAACATCCGGCACTGGACCGAGATGCCAAGCGGCGGCCATTTCGCTGCAATGGAGGAGCCGGAGATGCTGCTCGATGACATCCGCAAATTCGCGCGCACATTGCGCAGTTAGTCCGGTTTCCGAAATCGATGAATTCGCAATTGACCAGATGAGAGTGGAGCAGTCCCATGACCCTTTCGCATGCTGAATATCAGGCTATCGCAAACAAGCTCAGGCCAAACGGGCAGGCGTTCATTGACGGCAAGTTCTGTGATGCGTCCGATGGCGAAACCTTTCAGACAACCAATCCCGCGACCGGCCAGGTGTTGTGCAGTGTCGCGCATTGCAAAGCTGCGGATGTGGACCGTGCGGTGACTGCCGCCAGAAGGGCATTCAACGCCGGTGTCTGGTCTCGCGCAGAGCCCGAAGCTCGCAAGGAGGTCTTGCTCAAGATCGCCGATCTGGTACGCGATCACACGCATGAACTGGCGGTTCTGGAGAGCCTGGACACCGGCAAGACGATCAATGACTGCATGGATGAAATCGGCGGAGAAGTGCCAAAATTCTTCCAATGGTATGCGGAGCTGGCCGACAAGGTTTTCGGGAAAATCGCGCCGACCGGACCCGAGGCTCTGGCGCTGATCACCAAGGAACCTGCCGGGATTGCCGGCGCCGTCTTGCCGTGGAACTTTCCGCTGGTGATGGCTGCGTGGAAGATCGCGCCGTCGCTTGCAGTTGGCTGTTCCGCAGTCATCAAACCGGCGGAGCAAACCCCGTTGAGCACGATATTTCTGGCCGAATTGATGCAAAAAGCCGGTGTGCCCGACGGCGTCGTAAACATCGTGCCGGGGTTTGGTGAGACTGCAGGCAAGGCAATCGGTCTTCACAATGATATCGACACCGTCTCTTTTACCGGGTCGACCGAGGTTGGCCGCATGTTCATGCGGTATTCCGGTGACAGCAACCTCAAGGGCGTCGGTCTTGAGATGGGAGGGAAAAGTCCGTTCATTGTGCTGGAAGACGCCCTGCTCAACGATGATCTGATTGAACATGCCGCCATGTCGGCCTTCTGGAACGGGGGGCAGAATTGTTCTGCAAACATGCGCCAGTTGATTGCAGCGCCCCTGGTTGAAGACTTCACCGGACGCATCATGGACAGGGTGAAGTCGTTCAAACTGGGGGATCCGCTGGATCCGGATACCGATATCGGATCGATGATCACGAAGGACCACAAGGACATGGTGATGAACTACATCCAGAGTGGCATCGATGACGGCGCGCGCCTCCTGACGGGAGGAGGCAGCGACCTGCCTGGATATTTCATAGAGCCAACCGTGTTTCAGGGCGTCGCACCGGACATGAAAATCGCGCGGGAAGAAATTTTCGGTCCGGTTCTGGGTATCATGCCGTTCAAAACCGCGGACGAGGCGCTCCGGGTTGCCAGCGACACCGACTACGGCCTTCATGCGACGGTCTTCTCGCAGGACATAGACCGCGCGCTTCACATGGCCCGATCTCTTCCTTGTGGCACTGTATCGGTCAACGGCTTTTCAGAGGGCGATATCAAGACACCCTTCGGTGGTTACAAGCAGTCCGGGTCGTTGGCGCGTGACAACGGCACCGAGGCGCTCGACCAGTATCTCCAGACAAAAACCATCTGGATCCAGACAAGGGCGATGTAACTCTGCTCAGCGGCAATGTCTCCGGGTGTTGCCGATGGTCGCCACGTTTTGAAACGTCAACAACCTTGCTGTGGATGTGATCGTATCATTGTGCGGTTGCAGCTTTTCCGGCCTCCGGAATTCCCGCAAGAAGCGCTGGACATCATTGCCATGCCTTGCAGGCCACGTCATTCACGCGGGTCCGGAAACAGGTTCTTGAACCAGGCGGCGTTTGTGTTGACGAACCGTTTGTCCGACGGTGGATTGTCCTTCAGCAGCCGGTCGGGTCGCCGGGGGCGCTGAACCTGGTCGCCGCCGCAATTCGGACAGATCCTGTCAAAATACGTGTCGCTGCATTCTGTGCAGAATGTACACTCAAAGGTGCATATCCGGGCGTCAGGCGAGGACGGTGGCAGATCCCTGTCGCAGCATTCACAATTTGGCTTGAGAAGTAGCATTCCTGGCTCCTTTCACGAGAAGACGGCTAGACTATCGCAACGGGATTTGGCACAAATGCCATTATGCCCTCGAAAAATGCCATATCCCGGAAGACAATTCTGTTCGTTGTTTTTCCGCAGGTGAAACTTCTTGATATTGCCGGTCCGCTCCAGGTTTTTTCAGATGCAAATGAACAGTTGAACGATGTCTACAAAGTGCTGGTCGCCTCGGCCGGAGGCGGACTTGTTGCATCGGATACGGTTCTGCCAATTGCGACGGTTGGGCTTGAGGAGCTCAAGGATCTTGCGCTCGACACATTGATCATCTCGGGAGGGAGTGGCGCACTCGCTGCGTCACGCGATGCAGAATTCGTGGAATGCATAGAAAAACTCGCGCAGCGCAGCCGGCGGGTAGGGTCTGTCTGTACGGGCGCTTATGTACTCGCTGCGGCAGGACTGACCAATGGCCGGAGGGTCGTCACCCACTGGAACGATTGCGCGCAACTCCAGTCCGATTTTCCTGAAACTCTTGTTGAACTGGACCCGATCTACGTCAATGACGGCGGTGTCTGGTCCTCTGCAGGTGTCACGGCCGGCATCGACATGTCGCTTGCCATGCTGGCGGAGGATTGCGGGAAATCCGCGTCGCTCGCGGTGGCGCGGTCGCTGGTTACCTATATGGTGCGGCCTGGTGGCCAGTCGCAGTTCAGCGCTATTTTGTCCAATCAGTCGAAAGACAACGCTGGACGATTTGATGTCCTCCATTACTGGATTGAAAACAATCTTTTCCGGCAAATCACCATTGAAGCCATGGCCGAGATCGCGAAAATGAGCCCCAGAAATTTTTCGCGTGTCTATAAACAGCATACGGGTCAGTCTCCGTCCAAGGCCGTCGAGGCCATCCGCGTGGACGCCGCACGCAGACTGTTGGAAGACAGCAAGTTGCCGGTCAAGACGATTGCCGCAAAGACCGGATTTGGAGATGAAGAACGGATGAGGCGCGCCATGCATCGGAACGTGCAGGTTTCACCGAGCGCGTATCGGGAAAGGTTTGGCTCGTCCTGAGCCGTGCCTTTTCAAAGGCGAAGATCATGTCCCGTTTTGAAGTCATAAATTCGTGGGACGCCTGACCAAGAATTCACCGACGTGTTGGCGGTCTCGACATCTTTTCGAATGCCGGGATCGACCGGTCGATGACGTCCCAGGACACTGCGCTGCCGGTGTACAGGACCCGTTCGGGTTTAACGGCCTCGGGATCATCCAGCGAAGATGTCCTCAGCACCACCATGCCTTCGAGACCATCGCGGGTGTGGAAGATTGCACTGCCGCATGTCGGACAGAAACGCCTGTTGATGCGATTGCCGCTATCGGCGACTTTTTCATATTCCGTCAACGCACCCGAGCACTCGAATGCATCCGTCGTGACGACAGTGTGTGTGGCGTGACCGGTACCGCCAATCCTTCTGCAATCGGTGCAGCAGCAATGAACCGTGGTGATCGGCGCGACGTTGCTTACATATCTGACTTGCCCGCAAAGGCAGCCTCCTTCAAAGCTCATAAAGTCCTTCCTTCCACATTGAGACCCGGGTTCAACTTAACCCCGGACGTCGAACGATTCCGCCGTTCCGTCCTGCAACGATAGTCAGACGGCAGCATAAGGAAATCATCTTCTGAAGATGTCAGCATACATGGATGTGTCGAACGCAACACGAGCGCCTAGTATGTGATAGCTGGTGAAGTGTATGAACGGATTTCCGGTCCGAACCGTGAACACAGCCTTGCCCATGCCGATGAGTGTCTGAGTGAGGAAAATGTAGCTCACCGAAACCCATCCGTTTGTGGCGCTCGAATAGCTCGTTCCCGGATCAAACAGGCTGAACATTGCATAGACGAGCCCGCCAAGCATGATGACAAGCAACTGGTTGTCCAGGAGAAGGCTCAGGCGCGGCAGAATGATCAGATGGATCATCACCAGAACCGGCAAACCTGCACCGATCGTATTGGCTACAATCCCGAACGGAATTGCATAGGAATAGTCCGCGGGCGCGACATCGAAAAAGTCGGATATGAAGGCGACCGACAGGAATTCCCCTGCCCAAAAAGCGATCATCAGCCAGACGTCACGCTTCCAGTCGATGCCGGTTATGAGTTTTCTGAAACCAAAGCCGCGTCGTCGAAGCCAGATATAGGGCAAAAGCACGAAAACGGTTACCTGGAGGGCAGCCCACCGGATGACCTCCTGATGGTCGTGACTTCCGTTTTCAAAGACATCGGGTCCGGGAAAATGCAGCCCGGTGTTGAAGACCGCGCCCAAAATCAGGTGGCCCGCAACCAGGTAAGCAAGCGCAAAAGCAAGGTCTCGCGTCATCGAATGCCTCGCGACCGCAAAACCTTGCCATGTCGGTCTTGTTCTGTTCCGTGTGAAATAGAACACGGTGGCCAACGTGAATACCATTAGCGGCAGATAAAACTGCCATACATCGCGTAACCCTTCTGCGGCGATTGGCGGCGTCAAGCCGGCCGAACCATTTGCCCAGATGAATGTTGCCAGCATTGCGAGCCAAAAGGCGACAGGTGCCAGGAGACGTGCTGACTTCCTTGTTTGCGTCATCGCGCTCAACCTTGTCTGTGTAACCGAAAGGGGATTTCAATATAGTGCGAATTCGGACTATATAGTCCGATGTCGAACAAATAAAGTCCGATATCGAATTAAATTAGATAATTTTACGGAACCGGGTCGACACACAGAAAGGAATTGCGTGGATTGGGATATCTGCAAGCAGGTCATGCGCCGGACTTTCAGCGGCCGGCACCATTCACTCGCCCGTTCGGTGAACGCTTGTCCAAATCCAATACGTGAATAAAGTGGTCCGGCATAAACCGGACGACGCAACCCGAGAGGGATGTTGTTCCCGTCGACGGGGCGGAAACTGGCAACTCGAGTAACTGAAAGTGCTGTTGGTGCCCGGAAGCTCCGCAACAGTCAGGCTGTCCGATTTCATTCCCAAGAAAGATGAATGCAGTCAGCCAGCGCTGAAATGTGTTTCAAGGTGCTGGAGTGCCAAGATGTAGCTGCCCAAACAGCCATGAACCGGATGTTCGAAACTGAAGATCAGATCCGCGCGGCCGCAATCTGCATCATCAGGTCAAGCTCATTGAACAGTTGCCATTCCTTCGTGATCTTGCCGTTTTCCACCTGCCACTGGGTAATTCCCCAAATCTGGCATGCCTTGCCCGTGGGAGACCGGTAAAGCGTTCCTCCCGTGTGGGTGGCCTCCGCGCTCCAGCGGGTTGAGACGAGCCACCCGTCTTCATCGTTGCCCATCCAATAGACCTCGTCCACCTGAAGCTTCAAATCGGGAAACGCCTCACGCATTTCCTTTGTGTAGCCGAGAAAGGCTGCGTGCCCGGCAAATCGTCTTTCCGTGGTTCCCTCAAACTCAAACCCCGGCGCATAGCAGGTGACGATTGTCGTCTGGTCACCGTTCCAGATGTTGTCGTGGACCGCACGTGCGAACTGGTCGGGATCAAAGCCGGCAATGGGATCGGCAACTGAAAGAGGCTCGTCCGGGGCAACTGCGCGGCGCAGATCATTCCATAGCTGATTGCTGCGTGGCCAGCCGGCGGGTGGATCCGCCGCAAGTCGCTCTGCTTCCTGCCACAGATCGACACCAAGCTGCTTCAGCATTGCCGATGTGTTGTAAAGCACGTGCTCCAGAAAGATGTCGTTTCCGAGCGCGACGCAATTCGCGATCACCAGCAAGTTGACCCTGGCACCGGTTGGAGCGCCATACCGGCTGGGACCGGTGTTGGTGCCGATAATGCGAGTCCTGTGAGAGGTATGAAACCCGATCGTGTCGTCGCCTGCCCAGATGACTTCTTCGGCGTCCAGTATGATGTCCGGAAAAGCGCGTGTGGTGTGGTGCGTGTCGGCCACGATCTTCTTGTTGCCCGTTTGCAGCCCATAGTCGTCATAAACCAGGCTGTCGGGCGCGTAGCAGTCCGCAATATACTCAACGCCATTTGCATCGGTTTCCCAAATTCTATGCGTGATGCGAACGATGTAGTCGACAATATTGCGATAGTCCGGATCAAATCCTTCCAGGCTTTGCCGTGGTCCGAAATTTTCAGGAATGCGAACAGTGCGGCCACTTGTGTAGCCCGCAAGAGAGACATCAAAGCCGTCTGGCATGTGAGCACGGTCCAAGGCGGAAGCAGGATGGTTTGAACCTTGGTCGCGATTGGTTGAGAAATTCGTCATGTCCGGCCAACCTCACGGCAACGAGCCAGAATATCTACGCCCTGCTGATTCCAGAAATGCAGCAAGTCGATGAAAATCCAGTTCTCGGCAAGTTTGTCGCCATCCCTGCGATACATGTCGATGACCCGCATATCCGAAGGTTTGCCTGTGGCAGGCATACCCATGAAGCCGCCCGTTGGTGTCAGGGTCAGATTCGGCCAGCCAAAGAACCCTCCGAACTTGCCTTCCGCCATACGGCAGACATGTCCGTTGAAATGCCGGGTACCAAGACCGTCCCGGAAGGGTCCCGAGTGTCCCTTGATGTAGCCTTCGATGGTGTAGGACGCGCCGATGCCGGCCGGACCCCACCAGATCATATCGTGGTGCCAGCTGCGCGGCAGCTCGACCTCAAGGGGGCGTTCTTCCTTGCCTTCCCAATCGCCCATGTCGCCAATCATGAAATTGATTGCGCCAAGGGTTTTGTCGCCCTCGACAGGGTCTTGCGGTTCAAAGCAAAGGCCCTCGTGGGTGGCGGGCCCGGGCTGGATCAGGTGGGCACCGGTCTGTCGCGGAAACGGTTGGAGCCCTGCCTGTATCATCACCTGGGGAATGTCGAAGAAAAGCGCCGTTTCGGTGATTTTGCCGTTTTCAACCTTGTGAAATTCGCAATAACGCATCATCGCGATCTTGCCCGTCGGCGGGATGCCGAGCCAGGGCGCATCGAAATTTCCCATCAGGTGACCCATGGAAGTCACCCAGGTCGACTTGAAGCCGTCGATCTCGTTCTTTCCGGCAATGAAGATATCCATTCGGCGCTGCATGTGACGAAAGGCGCTGCGGAAAGGTTGCCAGAATTGCTCAACGACTGCCTTGCCGCTGCTCTGCTCGTGAAAGGGATGGTAGCCGCGCCACAGGTAATCCGTACCAACAAAACGATCCATGACCGCAACCAGCTCGTTTTCCGGAGCCGCGTCCAATGCGACGTAGAAATCGCGAACGAGTTGCTTTTCAGATTGAAAGTCCAATTTGATTATCCTTTGACAGCGCCTGCGGTCAGGCCGCTGACGATTTGGCGTTGGAAGAAGAGAACAAGGAAGAACAGGGGCACAATGGCACTGACGACCGCGGACACCGCGAACATCACATTGCCCTGCTCGCGCACCGTTCCAAGGAAACTTGCGATACGCGGCACCATGGTCTGGTTCTCGGAACTCAGAAGCATCGAGGTTACGGCGAAGTCGTTGTAGGCAAGCAGGAAACTGAACAGGCCGGTGGTAATCACACCTGGCCACATGACCGGAACGATGACATGCCAAAAGGCCTGAAAACGGGTGCAGCCGTCAACCAGTGCGCTTTCATCCAGTTCCTGCGGGATGTTGAGAAAAAAGGAATGCAGCATCCAGAGGGTGAAGGGCTGGTTGATGGCCACCAGGACAATGATCGTGGTGCTGAGACGTCCCCAGAGATTCCACTCAAAGAAGGGAAGCAGGTAACCTGAGACCAGGGTGATGTGGGGCATTGCCCGAAAGATCAGCGCGGCAATCAGGATAATGAACGCATAGCGGTATCCCGAGCGGGCAAGAGCGTAGCCCCCGAGAGTGCCGAGCGTTAGCGAAATAATGACTGTGAAGACAACCACGACGGCAGTGTTCAGGGCATTTCGCCAGAATTCTTCCTGAACCCAGGCGCCCCAGTAACCGTTGCCGGTAAAAGGCTCACCGGTTTCGATTGTGGTCATCACCCCGTAAATCGCATTGCGCCAATCGGCCTTGGAGAAAAAGTCTCCCTGTACCTTGAACGAGCCCCACAAGGTCCACACAAATGGCCCGATAGCGATCAGAAGCCAAAAGACCACCATGCTGGTTGCAAACCAGCCGAACAATCCGTAATTGCCTTTTGCCATTGTGGACATTTTTCTCCCCACTCAAGTGCTCTTGCGGTGGAAATCGCGCCAGGTCCGGATCAACACGGGCGTCAGCAAGATGCAAACGGCAGTTATCGTGATCACCGAAGTGGCGGCGGCAGAGCCGTAGAGTTTGCTGTCTCCGAAAAGGTCGTTGAAGATGATCCAGCTCAGCGATGTGGCCTTTGCCGATGCCGAAAATCCGACGATGGGCTCAAACACGCGCAAACCGTCCATGAGCTGCATCAGCGTGATGAAAATAACCAGCGGCATCATGAAGGGTACAACGACATAGCGCACCTGCTGCCAGCGCGAAGCTCCATCAATCCTGGCGGCTTCAAGCGTTTCGTGCGGCACCGCCTGGAGCCCGGCGTAGAACACGACGAAGGCGAAGGGGGTGTTGTGCCAGACGCCGTAAACAAACAGCATGATCCACGTCAATGGTGCGGACGCCTTGAGTGAAAGATCGCCGTCTTGAAACAAAACCTGCAGCGTTGCCCCCAGAATGCCGTCGGCGTCGACCATCCAGAAAAGGATCAGGGAACCGATGAGCGGCGTGACGATCATCGGCAGGAGTGACGCGAAAATTGTCGGCCCCTTTGTGATCGGAGGCAGGCGATTCACACCCAGGGCGATAAACAGGCCGAGGATCAGAACCAGCGGCGTGACCACGATTGTATAACTCAGAGTAAAGAACAGCGCCTTGTAAAGCGGCAAGTTGTAGACACCTGCAACAAAGTCCTCCCAAGTCTCTGTCTTTGCCCAGATTTGCCCCACTTCCTCGAATGCCAAATGAGCTCGATTGGTGTAGGTTCCAAGGCCGTTGAAACGCCCGAGCGGGGCTTCTTCCTGCAGTCGCGCCGTGGTTTCGTTGTCCACCTGAAGAACTGTCTCGCACTTGAACGGGCCGCAGTTTTCAACTTCCTTCATGACCTGTTCGTGTTCAACAAACAGCGACTGGATTGCCACGGAGAAAATCGGCAAGGCGATGAACAGGACCATCGCTGCAAGTGCCGGCAGGATGAACCAGAAAAAGTATCGATGTGGCATGGTCGGCCCGCTATGAAACAGCGTGACGGCACGCGCGCCGTCACGCGTTTTCCGTTACTTCAAGAAGCCTTGCTCCGTCGCAGCCGTGACATAGGCAGCTTCGATATCGGCGAGAGCCTGTTCGGCGGTCTCATTTCCCTGAAGAAAGTCAGGCAATTCCTGGAAGAGTGCCTGATGCATCAAGCCCATGAAGGGAAGCATCGGATAAGGTTCTGCGCCGGCAGCAGCCGTCGCGGCAACGCCTTCCGCCGCCTTGCCTGGAACATAAGCGTCCATCAGCCAGACCGCACTGTCGTTGTTGGCTCGCACCATATCGTCCGAAATACCGTGTACCATCGCGATGAATGTGGCTTCGGCGTCTTCATCGCTGATGTTTTTTGCAATCGTGAAGCCGTCCCACCACAGCGTGGATGCGGGCGTGTTGCCACCGGCAACCGTCGGCGCGGCAAGCGGAACAGTTGCCGCGACAACCTCAGGCGTTGATCCCTCATCATCAAGCAATTGTCCGCCCGTCGAGCCCCAGAGTTGGGCGATGGCGATTTCTCCCGACTCCCACAATGGCGCCACGGTAGACGTGTTGTAGGTCAGAAAGTCCGGATTTGTGTACTCGGTCAACGCCTTGAGCATGTTGAGCGTTGCAGTGCCGGTCTCGTTGTTGATGGCGGGCTTTGCAGTTCCCGGTTCAAAGAATTTCCCGCCATGTCCCACATACATGTTCACGAACTCTTCGCCCAGGTTCCAGTCAGACTTGAAGAGCGCTGCAAACGGGTACTCCATGATGCCGGCTTCACGGATCGCCTTGGCGGTCGAAAGCACCTCTTCCCATGTCGTGGGGGCAGGCATGCCGATCTGGTCCAGGATATCCTGACGCACAAACAGGTGTTGCGCGTTGGCCATGAATGCCACGGCCATGACCTTTCCGTCTATCCGGATCAGCTGGTTGGGCTTCAGGCTTTGACCGTGTTTGGCAACGAGGTCGTCAAGCGGGCGTATGAGATCCTTGTTCAGGAGTGGAACGATCGAGGAATTCGCAACGATTTTGGACGTGTATTCGGCAGGATCGGCGCTCAGTGCCGCAACCGAGATTTCGTTGTGCTTTGCCGTGTGGTTCTTGTTGAACGTGATCCCGTCGCCGGCGCAGCTCTCGGCGGTAGAGACCACCGCGTGGAGCGCTGGAAAATCATTGGCCAGTACGCTGATGTTGCCACTCGATATCCCGCAATCGGCGTGTGCCATGCCGACGGTCAGAGACAGGGCGGCGACGGCCCCAAATATCCGAAATTTCCCCATGATGTCCTCCCAGGGTTTGCGTCACTTGAATTGACGCAGGTCGCTCGCATATTTTTGCATGCGTAGTCAAATTATTGGACAAAACATACAAAAACACAATAGCAATCTCCCAAACAATTCAAAACAGCGAGATCGAAAACTGCTCGACTGAAACGGATCTTTTTGCTCAATGGTTTATCTGATACCAAGTCAAAAACGCCCAAATACATTGAATAACGATAAAAATTGCTCCATCGCGTTGCCTTTGGTCAGGAGGAAAACCGCGTCGCGATCACTGCGGATTTGATCACATTAAACAGATAGATTGACATTTTGACTGCGCATGCAAAAAATGATGCAAACGGAAGCGGAGAATTTGGTATGTCGAACAACCCATTGGAAATTATCAAAGCTATGGAGGCCGCACTCGGCCGTGGCCAGACCGACTTGTCGGAGTTCTTTCACGATGATTTTGTCTGGAGCGCCAACAAGGGATGCGGCACAAAAAACGGTCTGGAGGCGTTTGAGCGAAATTGGTATGGACCCTGGCGGGCGATATTCGGAAACCAGGTATTCAAGACAGAAAGATATCTGGCAGACGGGGACTGGGCTGCCTGTTTTGGCGCCTGCCATGCCACGCATGACGGACCGTTTATGGGTCTTGCTCCAACAGGCAAATCCGTGCGCATTCCCTATATTGACTTTTGGCGATTTGCCGATGGAAAGATCATTGAAAACCGCGTAAGCGTGGACTTTGCGGATGTGCTGGCGCAACTGGGCACAGATGTCTTCAACGGTCATGGCTGGGAGGCCTTTGATACAGGGGCCAGGATCCCACCGGGAGCGTCGTGAAGGAATTCAGATGGGCGAAAAAATCACCTCGTATATGGTGGCGAAAAGGGCAGGGGTCAGCCAGTCGGCCGTAAGCAGGGTTTTCAAGCCAGGTTCCTCCGTTTCTGAAAAAACCGCGCGCAAGGTTCGCAAGGCGGCGGAGGAACTGGGATATCGACCGAATACCCTCGCACGTGCAATGGCGTCGGGGCGAAGCCGCATTATTGGTCTGGTCGTCGCTTATTTTGAAAACCAGTTTTACCCGGAGGCCATTGAAAAACTGGCCAATACACTGCAAGCAAACGACTACCACGTGCTCATGTTCATGTCCTGGGACGAAACGGAAGCACCCGAGACGGTGATCAACGACCTGCTGGACTACCAGGTCGACGGAATCATTGCCGCTTCTGTCGGTGTGACAGATGTTTTGACCAAAAGATGCGAAGCTGCCGGTATTCCCGTCATGCTGTTCAACCGGCATCAAAACGACGACAAATTGTCCGCTGTGACGTCGGACAACTTTACCGGAGGCCGCAAACTTGCCGAGTTTCTGGTGCGCGGCGGGCATGAACGGATTGCGCATGTTGCGGGATGGGACGGTGCATCGACGCAGCGCGACCGCGAGGCAGGATTTCTGTCGGGACTGGCTGCCCATGGAATGACCCTGTTCGCAAGAAGCTGCGGCAATTTCCACCGTGATCAGGCGCAGGAAGCGGCGCGTGTGCTGTTGCGGGCCGAAGTACGCCCCGATGCAATCTTCGTATCCAACGACCACATGGCATTTGCCGTGATGGACGTCATTCGCTCTGAATTCAAACTGCGAATTCCGGAAGACATCTCGATTGTCGGCTACGACGACGTCGCAATGTCGGAGTGGCCGTGTTTCGATCTGACCACTGTGCGACAACCCACCAATCGCATGGCCGAAGAGACCGTGCGTATTCTATTGCAGATGATCGAAAACGAGGAATCGTTACCTTGCCGTATTGCGCTCGATGGACCGCTGGTTGTTCGCGGGTCCGCGCGCCTACCTGTCGATGAGTGATTGCACACGGCCATCGCCACCTTCCAAGATGCATCTGTCTTGCCTCGGTGCGGCGCTGTGCTTCCAAAACAATTGGCCACCGGTAAGAATAGCGATCGGAAATACCCGTTTTCACCACGGAGGATAATGTGCCGCGATTTGCTGCGGCCAGGGAATCCGGCTTCGAAGCTGTAGAGTTTCTGTTTCCCTACGACTTTTCAGCCGATGAGGTGGGAAACGCGGTGCAAGAAAACGGCCTCGTCATATCCGTTTTCAATCTTCATCCGGGAAACTGGAGCGGAGGCGACAGGTGCATGGCAGCTTCATGTCATGGCGGGAATAGCGGATCGTGTTGCCGAAACGGAGCAGGTCCATATCGACAACATCCACCACGCGGCCGATCGCTTGTCACCCAAAGGCATTCAGTCGATGACGAACTGCTCAGACCGGATCGATCAAATTCAAATTGCCGGCGTTCCGGATCGTCACGAGCCGGATTCGGGTGAACTGAACTACTCCGAGATCTTTCGGCACATGGACGAGATCGGGTATGGAGGCTGGGTCGGTTGCAAATACACTCCGTGAAACGGAACCCGAGATGGCCTCGACTGGTTTAGGCAGGCAACGCGCATATAAGGTCCGGAACCTCCAGGCTGCTGCGCTTTGTTCAGACCACCGACTTTTCCCTGCTTGCAGTGCACCTCCAATATCACGTCTCCCGGATTGAACCGGGTTCTTGCCGTGCATGCGTGCGTGATTGCGAATGCAGGAGCATTGCGGAGTTCATGCGGGAGCAATCTCCACCAGGCAGGAATGCGCAGAAGGACCCTGTGCAAGACTGGACGTGCCGATATCGGGTGTAAGCACGTTCGGGTTACCGCCTTTGCATGTCCCGTTTTCGTCAGGGTCATACCAGGCACCGGTGTTGATCTGAACCACGCCTGGACGAATGTCATCGTCCAGAACCGCTGCCGCCCTGCATGTGCCGCGCTCGTTGAAGATCTTTACGCGTTGCCTGTTGGATATTCCCCGGGCAGCCGCATCCGCAGGGCAGATATGCACTGGTTCGCAACCGTCAATTTTTGCGGCCTGACTGACCGGCCCGTGATCAAGCTGCGAATGCAATTTCGTTTGGGGTTGAACGCAGATCAGGTGCAATGGATAGCGTTCCTTATCAGGACTTCCCAACCATTCATCCGGCGGTAGCCACGCTGCATGACCCGGACAGTCGCGATAACCGAAAGCGGCAACCTTTTCGGAAAAAAGTTCGATACGACCCGAAGGTGTTTTCAGCGGAGCAGTTTCGGACGATTTTCGAAAGGCTTCGAGCATTACCGTTGGCTCGTCGGGCATGTCAATCTTGTGCCAACCGGCGCTTTTCAAGTCGTCGAGTGTGGGGAGTTCGAGCCCCGCCCGGGCAAACCTTTGTCGCGAACTGTCATAAATCCATGTGACCCACTCCTCGGCAGTCTTCCCCTCTGTGAATTCGAGCTCCAGGCCCATTTTCCGCGCAATTGCGGAAAATATCGAATAGTCGTCGCGCGCATTCCCCGTGGGCTGGATGGCCTGTTGCATGGACACGACATAGGCATCGCGCGGAGACAGGGCCAAATCAGCTCTTTCCAGGTGTGTTGTGCAGGGAAGGACGATGTCGGAGAAGCGGGCGGTCGACGTCCAGCACCAGTCATGCGTTATGATCGTTTCAGGCACCTGCCACGCCCGGTCCAGGCGGTTCAGATCCTGGTGATGATGAAACGGATTGCCGCCAGCCCAGTAAACCAGCCGGATGTCCGGATAGGTGTGTGTTTCTCCGTCATAGGTGAAGGTTGATCCCGGATTCAAAAGCATGTCGGCTATGCGCGCGACAGGAATAAAGCCGGAGACCGGATTTTCACCCTGGGGAAGACTTGCATAAGGCAGGCGTTGATACTGGGCGCCTATCCCGTTTGTGGCGCTGTATCCAAAACCGATGCCGCCGCCCGGCAATCCGATCTGCCCCAGCATCGCGGCAACGGTTATCCCGGCCCAGAACGGCTGCTCGCCGTATTGTTGACGGGTCAGCGACCAGCTCACAGAGATCTTGCAACGTTTTGCTGCCATCTTGCGAGCAAGGCTTCGAATGTCTTCAGAGGCGATCTGACAGATGCCGGCTGCCCAATCAGGTGTTTTGGCGACACCGTCAATCCGGCCCTGAAGATACTGCTCAACTTTTTCAATGCCGACTGTAAACCGTTCCAGAAATTTCCGATCGGCCAAATCCTCTTCCAGCAGGACATAGGCAAGAGCAAGCATAAGCGCCGTGTCTGTGCATGGGCGAATGTCGAGCCATTCGGCATTGACCTCTGCGGGCATGGATGCCCGCGTGGGACTGACATTTACAAAAGACGTGCCGTTGCGGGCGGCTTCCAGAATGCCGGTGCGCTGACCATGTTCACCGACACCCCCATTGTCTATCTGGCCGTTCTTGACCGGCACACCGCCAAACGCGACAAACAGTTCGGTATTTCCAGACACTGAACTCCAGCTGGTCGTTGAATTCACAAAGGTCTTGAAGTCGCCGAGCACATGAGGGATCGCGACTTCGGCCGCGGCGTAACTGTAGGTGTTCACGGAGCGGGTATAGCCACCTATGCAATTCAGGAACCGATGGATCTGGCTTTGCGCGTGGTGGAACCTGCCTGCGGATGCCCAACCATAAGATCCTCCGTAGATAGCGCTGTTTCCAAAAGTACGGCGTACGCGATTGAGCTCGTCCGCAACAAGACTTTCGGCTTCATCCCAACTTACCGCTTCGAAAGTGTCCCGTCCTCGTTCCCCGTCTGCCGATTTCGACGTGCCGTTTCGCCAGCCTCGCCGGACCATGGGAGTGCGAATTCTCTTGTCATCATCAATCGTCGCCGCAATTCCATGTCCGATCGGCGAGGGGTCAGGATCGCGTTCGAACGGATGCAGGGCAACGACCCGTCCGTCGGAAACCTCCACGCGGTAGGTACCCCAGTGGGTGCTGGTAAGCGCCATATCCTTCTCGGGCATAGAATTGTTCTCTCAATTCAGGACGCTTGGCAACCAGGTTGCGGACCCCGGCAGAAAGATCAGGATCAGGCCGAAGACAATGCCGACAAGGATGAACAGGGGCACCTCCCGGAATGCTTTTTCGGGGCTTTCCCGCACGACCCCTGCGGCTGTGTAAACTCCGACACAAACCGGCGGCGTAATCATGCCGATACCGGCAAAAGCGACGAAAACGACGTAGAGGTGCAAAACGTCCAGACCCAGTGACAATGCAAGGGCAGCGAAGATCGGCACCGTCAGGTAAAAGACAGGGACGATCTCAACGAATGTTCCCAGGATGAGGCAGATCATGGCTACTGCGAGCCAGAACATCATTGGCGTTCCACCGAGTTCCGTGAAGTAGGTGATGATCTTCTGCGGCGCCTGAGTGTAGGTCAGAACGACACTCAGGAAGGTTGCCATCGCTATGATGGCGAAAATCACCGCGGTAATCTTTGCCGTTTGTCTGAGGCACTCCATCAGGCCGCCGATCGTGAGTTCCCGATAGACGAAAAACCCGATGAACAATGCCCAAACCCCTGCCATGGCGGCAGATTCAGATGGTGTCAGCAACCCGGCATAGATGCCACCCAGAATGATTACCGGAGAAAAAAGGGCCGGAATCGAGGCGAAGAAGGCGTTCAACTTTTCGGATCCGCTGGAGCGTACCGGATTTCGCAAGTGCCGGCACTTCCACATGACCACCGCTGACATGAGCACAAGGAGAATGAGACCAGGTATCATGCCGGCCGCAAACGTCCGGTCGACGGGAACATCCGTAAGCGCACTGAACAGAATTGCCGCGTTCGAAGGTGGAATGAGGGACTCCAGCAGAGCTGCGGAGGCAGCCAGCACAATAACAAACGGCTTGGGATAGCCTTGCTCGATCATTTTGGGCATCATTATTGTGCCCACTGCCGTAATGGCTGCGAGAATGGAGCCACAGAAGGCGGCGAAGAAACCCATTGCGATCACCATCGCAATTCCAAGTCCGCCTGGCCAGTGACCGACAAGAGCGGTCGCAAATCCCACGAGACGCGCAGCGGCTCCGCCGCGCAACATTGCCATACCCGTGAATATGAACAGGGGAACGGCAATGAGCACATGCTTGGTCATGGAGCCGAATGCGACCTGGATGAGAGTGGACCAGGGCAGGTTCAATCCCCAGATAGCACTTGCCGAACTGCCCAGACCAAAAACCATGAAGATCGGAACCGAGAGGAACAGGAGGATGGTGGAGAAACCGATTGCCAACAGGTTCATGAGGGTTCTCCCGCCGTCTCGGCCCTTGTGCCGGCAAACAGTGCCCGTAGCGTCTCAAGGATCAGTTCCAGCGCGAAAAGCGCCAGCATGCCAAAGCCAACCGGGAAGGCGAGATACATCCACCAGATGGGAATTTCGATTTCGAGTTCCATCAACTGTCCGAGCCTGTGGAACAGGGCCACGGCCTCGTTGCCGGCGACAAGAAATATCAAAGCGCCGATAAATGTGAGCGTGTAGCAGAACAAATTCAGATACAGCGTTTTCCGTGCCGGAAGAAAGGTCGGAAGAAGATCGACCTTGATATGATCACCGGATCTCAGCAAAGGGCCCAAAAGCGGAAACACCAGCCAGGGCACAAGGGCAGGGGGCAGTTCTATCAGCCAATCGTAACCTGTGCCGGATATGTAGCGCGTTATTGCGCTGGCGGTGAGCGCCGTCACCATGATGGCGACAATAGTCATCCCCAAGTAGTTTGACAGACGCGCCAAGACGCCATTGACGCGACGCAGCGCCAGCAAGAGGCCATTCATACGATCTACCTGTCCATGATACTTTCAAGCAAACGGCGACTGTGTGGGCACAGTCGCCGTCATTGGGAGAAACAGTCTACTCGGAAACAAACTCCTGTGCTGCACCGAGCACTGAATCGTCAATCAGATCAACCATTGCAGGCACGACTTCGGCCGCCATCAAGGCGTCGAATTCAGCCTTTTTTTCACCCGACAGTTCCGTCACGACGCCGCCGCGTTCCTTGAACTGCGCGAGGGTTTCCTCACCGGTTTCAATGATCTTGTCGGTCGAGATCGCACCGACTTCCGCCCCGACTTCCTGAAGCAATTGCTGCAGGTCGGCAGGCAGACTGTTGTACCATTCGGTGTTTGCCATCAGATAGGCGTCAGAAAAATACTGGTACGGAAGCTGGGCATATCCCAGATACTCCCACCAGCTGTAGGCCCTGATGCTGCCGGGTGGGCTGTTGATGGTGTCGATCATCCCGGTCTGAAGTGCGGTATAGACTTCGCCGGTCGGCAGGGAGACCGTGTTGGCTCCGTATGCTTCCCACATTGGCCGTTCGCTTTTGATGAGCGCACGTGCCTTCAGCCCTTTCATTGCCTCAAGGCTGTCAAGTTCGTGGGCGCCGCTGAATGTCATGACCGGACCGACCGGATTGTACATCAGCAGCGTGGTGCCCGACTTTCCGGTTATGTCATTCCAGATTTCCTGTCCTGCTTCGGATTCCGCGAAGAACCGGCGTTGCTGGTCATAGGAATTGAACATGCCGGGAAAGGCGGCAACGTTGTAGTTCTTGTTGACCGGTGGAAAGCTGACGATTGGCACAATGCCACCGATTTCAACCGCACCGGACGTAATCGCGCCGAGTTGTTCGCGAATACCAAAGAGCTGTCCCGAAGGAAAAACCTCGATCTTCAAACGTCCATCGGCACGTTTGTTGACCTCGTCGGCAAACATCTGTGCGTGTATTGCACTGTGATGAGTGGGGCTCCAGTGGAAAGAAAGTCGTGCGGTGTGCTCTTGCGCAAAGGCGGATCCGGCGAAAAAACCGGCAGAAACGATAGCGCCTACCAGGATAGCTTTCGCACCTTTGTTTAGCTGCTTCATGGTGTCCTCCCTGACATCAGTACCCGTTCCAACTTTTCTCTTTGGTTTGCAGTTTCGGCCATCGGCAATTCACCGCTCGCAGTCCGGGTATCCCAGACAGGGTAAAGCCGTCGTCACTCATTTAGCGAATAGAATCATCAGTAAAACTCATTCGGTTTTGCTATGTGTTGTTCCGCCCGGTCCTGATTGAAGATTGCGGCCCCGGCACCCTGGAAAGTGCCGGGAAGTTGCCGATTTGATCGGCAGACAGAGGCCCTCAAGGAGCTGCCTGACGGCAAGATCATGACCTGACCATCTCGACGAGCCTGTGGACCTCCTGCTCGCCGGAGAGATGCATGAGTTCAACCGGGCCCCTTGCGAACGTGAATGCCTTGCGGGCGCCGTTGTCTATGGCTTCAGGGGTGGCAACCCGCTCCTCCAGCTCTTCGAGCACGGCCAGAAAAACCGCGCCTTTCAAACGATCTCCAATTCGCCTGACCGTATTTTCGTCCAGTGGTGCGTTTGCAGAGCTCATATCCCAGTATCCGTCGGCATCACCCAATCTCTGCAAGCTGTCTGCGGGTGCATAAAACTCTCCCAGTTCGGCAAGGTTGCGAACCGCGGCAAGATTTATCCGCGGCTTGACGATGTTCATGACCGCAAACGGTCCAATGCCAACGCCGAACTCCTCCATGGCGATTTCGTCGATCTGGGCCGAGGTTCCAAGGCCGTCGTCAACGCATCGGGCTGCTTCGTTGGTATAGGGGCAAAAGAAACGGTTGAGCGCAAACCCTGCGTGGTCACGGCACTCAATAGGTTCCTTGCCGGTGGATTTCAGATAATCGAGAACGGCAAGGATCGTCGTGTCCGCTGTCTTCGTCCCGCGTACGACCTCCACAACGGGATTGACCTCCGCAGGGCTAAAGAAATGCATGCCGCAAAGCCGCTCCGGAGCCACGAGACCAGCTCCGATTTCACTTACCTTCAATGCGCTGGTATTTGTCGCAAGCGTGGTATCGGGACCAACGGCCCTTTCAAGGTCCTTGAAAACCTGCCGTTTCAGCGCGAGATCCTCAAAGACTGCTTCAATGCAGAGTTCGGCCTTGCTGACTTCTTCCAGGTTTTCAGCAAACAAACAACGTTCCTGGGCAAGCGATGCCGCATCTGCACTCATCTTTTCCTTTTCGACCTGTCGCGAGAAGAATCTCTTCATTTTCGATAGAGACCGTTCCAGTGCAGGACGTGATGCGTCGACGAGAATGACGTTCAACCCGGTCCGCAGGGCTGAGAGCGCAATACCCGTTCCCATCGTTCCGGCACCAACAACCGCAACGGTTTCGATTTTTGTCATGCTGAGTGCTCCGCGTTTTCGACAATTACGGCAATGCCCTGACCTCCGCCGATGCACATCGTGGCAAGACCGAAGCGGCCCGCGGTCCGCCGCAGCTCGAAGACAAGTTTGATCAGAATGATTGCGCCGGAAGCGCCAACCGGATGTCCCAACGCGATCGCCCCTCCATTCGGGTTGGTGATCTCTTCCGGGAACCCGAGTTTTTCGGCCACAGCACAGGCCTGCGCCGCGAAGGCTTCGTTGGATTCGATTACCGACAGGTCGCCAATGCCCAGACCGGCGCGGTCGAGCGCCTCTGTCACGGCAGGCACCGGCCCAAGACCCATTACCTCGGGTGCCACGCCGCCCAGCGCAGCGGACCGGATGAAGGCAAGTTGCGGCAGTTTGAACCTGTCGGACGCTTCGCGAGACGCGAGCACCAGGGCGGCGGCACCATCATTGATGCCGGATGCGTTGCCAGCTGTCACGCTGCCTTCGCGCGCGAACGCGGGCCGCAGGTTCCGGAGGTCTTCCGCCGAAATATCGGATCTGACGTGTTCGTCGATTTCAAAGACAGTTTCCCTTCGGCCCCTTTTCACAGCGAACGGCAATATCTGATCTTTGAAATGTCCTGCCTCTATCGCTGCGGCGGCCCGTTTATGGCTGCGCAGCGCGAGTGCATCCTGGGTGTCTCTGTCAATTCGTTCGCCGACGGCAATGTTCTCCGCTGTGACGCCCATGTGCCCGTTGCCGAACGGATCCGACAACGCCCCAACCATCATGTCGGTTGCCGAGATGTCTCCCATTTTTTGTCCAAAGCGGGACGGGCTGATCAGGTGTCCGGCACGGCTCATGTTTTCAGCGCCACCTGCGAGCGCTACCTCGGCATTGCCGAGCGCAATTGCTTCTGCTGCCGTCACAACGGCCTGCAACCCGCTGCCGCACAAGCGGTTCAGCGTGAGAGCAGGGGACGTAACCGGCATGCCTGCACCGATTGAAGCAACGCGCGCAAGATACATGTCCCGCGGTTCCGTGTGGATGACATTGCCGAAAACGGCCTGCTGAACCGCATCTGGTGTTATTCCCGCACGGCTGATTGCCTCGGCGGCAACGGCCCGGGCAAGATCGCAAGGTGTTGTACCTGCCAGGGCGCCTCCGAAGCTACCAATGGCAGTGCGAACGCCGGATGCTATGACGACGTTTTCGAGCACGATAAGTCCCTCTGAGAGTGAAGTTGAGTTGCATGCCGCCGGCTCGCCGGCTGGCGCGATGTCAGTCTATGGTTTCAATCGGCCCATTCGCGGCTATCCAGGCAGTGAACCCGCCGTCAACATGTGCAACCGGGGACAGGCCCATCGTCATTGCTGTTTTTGCGCTCAGTGCCGATCGCCAGCCGCTTGCGCAGTAGAAGACGTATGTTTTGTCCTGATTGAATATCTCCTTGTGATACGGGCTTTCAGGATCGATCCAGAATTCCAGCATGCCGCGCGGACAGGAAAATGCGCCCGGCACCTTGCCGGTCCGATTGATCTCGCGAATATCCCGCAAATCGACGAAGACGTGATCATCCCTATCTGAAAGCCGGACAGCTTCATCAAGTGGCAGGGTCGTAACTTCTTTCCGGGCCTCTTCGAGCAGGTGCTTGATCCCGACGGTAATCGACTGGGCCATCGCGCTGGTCTCCTTCGTGCAGACATGCAGTGTTCGAAATTTTTTTGACAGCGGCTGAAAGAGCGTCTCCAACCGGGTGGACGGGTCAGCCGGGTCGGTGCAGCACCGGGACAGCAGCAGGTGTGCCCACGCTGGTGCTGCCATGAAGTTCAACCGTCTTCGTTCTCATTGTTCAAATCGAAAGGTGGAGTTTCGGCTTCCAGAACGGGCGGAACAGTTCGATCTTGGGGCAGCGGTTCATCACCACCTTCATTCCGGCTTCCTCCGCCAGCCTGGCGGCTTCGTCGTCGCGGACACCAATCTGGCCCCAGAGGACTTTCGCACCAATGGCGACGGCATCACGTGCAATTCCCAAAAGGTCTTCCGAACGCCGGAACACTTCGACCATATCCACAGGACGGTCAATCGACTGGAGTGTAGGGTAGACACGGATGCCCCGGATTTCCGTGAGGCCTGCACGCGGGTTCACCGGGATCATGTCATATCCGGTTTCGTGCAAAACCCTCAAAACGCCATAGCTGAACTTGGTCTTGTCCGGACTCGCGCCGACCATGGCGATCGTCTTGACGGATTTCAGAATCCCCTGAAGGTAGGCTTCTGTGTAGGGTTCGTCGTGGTTCATGTGTTTTCCTTCATGGGCGCCGCAATGTCTGCCTTCAATTCATGATCAGCCAACGGGTCGAGGAAGGGATTGCGATAAAGTTTGCCATGACTGTCGACGCCTATCTCGAGGCAACAGTCGCTCAGCGGTCGTGCAACACACAAGATGATGTAGCCGTCATTTATCTGGCGGTTGTTCAAGGCAACCTGCGCCGATTGATTGACCGAGCCGCTCATCAGTCTGGCGGCGCAGGTGATGCATCCGCCATACTTGCAGCCATATGGCAGGTCGACGCCTTGCTCGCTCAAGGATGCCAGCAGGGTTTTGCGAGGATCGACCTCAAATGTCTGGCCTTGCCGGTTGGCCAGCGTGACGGTGACCTTGGTCATATCCAGATATCACTTGTACAGTCGCCGCCCGGGTAGCGCGTTTCATGACACCGGCTCGGGCCATTCGGTTCCTTGCCGAAGTCGACCACAAAGTCCGGATCGATTTCCATCCCTCCGTTTTCCGTGTCGCAATTGACCATCAGCATGCAACCGCCATTGGTCCGGATCTCCGGGTAGAACTGATTGTCCCAGGTCGAAAAGAGGGACGTGGTCACAAATAGCCGTTTCCCGTCCAGACTGAGTTGGATCATCTGCGGACCACCGGTTACCTTGACGCCGTTGACTTCCGGAGCTTTTCCAAGCAATCCGCCCATCCAGACCTGTCCCGTCAAAACCGGCTTGTGCGGATCGGAAATGTCATATTGCCTTATGTCTCCATGGAGCCAGTTGCACAGGTAGAGAAACCGGTCGTCCATGGATAGAAGAATGACCGAGATTACGCCCGGGATCGGGATCGGCCAGTCCGGATGCGGCTCGTTGTCAACGTCGACGATTTTTTCCCACTGCCATTCTCCGGCCGTGTCTTTCCACCAGTGGATGATATTGGCGGACAGGGCAGCGCCGACGAAACCATGGCTGCTGTCGGGATTGTGGTGAAAGCGAACTTCAAGAGGAATGAGACCGTCTTCCCCGAGATACATGGTTTGCCTTGGTTCCTTCTTCTCGAAGTCCCAGAAATGCAATTCGCGGCCATACTTGAGATGTCCGACCTCCTCCAGGTCAAATCCCGGCATGAAGGTGTTTGGGGCGGCCCATTCGGATGAAACCATCACATTGTGCCGAGGCTGGTACCAGAAATCGTAACCGAACTTGATCTCGCCCATGGAGTTTTCCCACCGGCCGATGATGTTGAATTCCTTGTCCAGATGAAGATATCCACCAGGTGCATTGCCCTGGGCATCTCCCAGCATGGAGATAATGATTTCAGACCCGAGGCAGTGCACGGTGTGAGGCGCCGACAGATTGGTCGTGGCTTTGATCTCGGACCCTTCGATAACCTTGAAGAGGGTCGGATTGCGCGGATCCGTGCCGCAGTCGACGATGTGCAGATTTGTTGACCGGACACCGGGCACGATCAGATACTTGCGTTCCATGTTTTCATCGTCATGGCAAGAAGAGCAGGCGTTCCAGCCCATGTGGTGCAACTCATCGCCAATGCCGGGCATCTCCAGCCGACTGATCACCTGCGAATAGGTCGGACTCTCAGGGTCGGCGTCGATCGTACACAGATAGTCCGGTTTCTGGATGCCGGTGCCCGTGTAAATCGCGATCGTATAGAGAAGTTTTTCACGTGGGGCCTGCATCGCTTCAGCGGGACTCGCATAGCCTGGTCCGCAACATGCTTTCGCCATTCGTCAATTACTCCCGCCATTTGTTATGATGGTCCGCGTCATTCACTAACGCTGCCAGTTCGCTTCGCGTTTTTCCAGAAAAGCCGAAATCCCTTCCTCGGCATCCGGTAGCATCATGTTGACCGTCATCACTTGCGAAGCAAAACTGTAGGCCTCGGTGAGCGGCATTTCAATTTGGCGATAAAACGCCTCCTTGCCTATCCTGAGCGTGGCAGGTGCCTTCGAGGCGATCTGGGCAGCCAGGTCTTCCGTTACCTCCTCAAGCGATCCGGTTTCGGCAATCCGGTTTATCAGGCCGATGCGTCTTGCCTCGTCCGCCTCGATCATTTCACCAGTCAACAGAAGCTCCATTGCTGCCTTGCGCGAGACATTGCGAGACAGCGCCACCATGGGTGTCGAGCAGAACAACCCGATATTGACGCCAGGGGTCGCAAATCGGGCTCCCCGTTCCGCGACCGCGAGATCGCAACTGGCCACCAGTTGTGCTCCGGCGGCAGTCGCGATGCCGTGTACCTGTGCAATCACGGGTTTGGGACAATGGACAATTGCCGTCATCAACTGCGAACACTTGCTCATCGTTTCCTGAAAAAAGGACTGCCCCTTGTCCGGCTGCAGACGCGCGGCAGTAAGTTCCCTGAGATCATGGCCGGCACAAAATGCAGGCCCGGTACCGGACAGGATGATGACGTGAACATCCGGAGTTTCTCCGAGACGCAATATCCCATCATGCAATTGTTCGAGCATCGCGACCGACAGGCTGTTTCGCGCGGCCGGCCGGTTGAGCGTCAGGCGGGCAAGGCTGCCGACCCGCGTTTCGAACAGAATGTGTTCTCCTGACATCTCTCAGTCCCTGAAAAGTCCACGGGCGATCACGACTTTCATGATTTCGTTGGTGCCGGCGTAGATGCGTTCAATCCTGTTGTCGCGATACATGCGTTCGATCGGATATTCGCTCATCACACCGTAACCGCCGAAAAGCTGGAGACATCTGTCGATGATCCTGGCCTGGAGATCGGTCAGCCAGTATTTGGCCATCGATGCCTTTTCCGTCGACAACCGGCCTTCCAGGTGTTCCGAAATGCAATGATCCAGAAAGACCTTGGCAACCGTCGCCTCGGACGCACATTCCGCAAGAACGAATTCGGTGTTCTGAAATTCAGAAATCTTTCTGCCGAAAGCAGACCTTTCCGACACGTAATCCAGTGTCAAACGGAGCGCGCGCTCCATTCGGGCCACCGCATAAACGCCGATAAGAAGACGCTCCTGGGGAAGTTGCTGCATCATCTGCACAAACCCCTGGCCCTCTTCGCTGCCCAGGAGTGCGGATGCAGGAACCCGCATGTCGTCGAAAAACATTTCGGATGTGTCGTTGGACTTCATTCCGAGCTTGTCCAGGTTGCGGCCGCGCCTGAAACCTTCAACAGTGTCAGTCTCCACCAGGAACAGCGATATTCCCCTGCCGCCCGTTTTTGGATCGGTTTTCGCGACGACAATGACAAGATTTGCAAGAGCCCCGTTCGTAATGAAGGTCTTTGATCCTGAAATCCTGTAGTGGTTGCCGTCCTTGATGGCGCTGGTCTTGATCGCCTGCAGATCCGATCCAGCTCCGGGCTCGGTCATCGCAATTGCGCCAATCAGCTCTCCACTGACCAGTTTCGGTAACAGATTTTGCTTCTGTTCTTCGGAGCCGTAGTCGATGATGTATGGAATGACAATGGAGTTGTGCAGGCCACCGCCCCACCCGTCGATGCCTGCAAGATTGCCCTGGTAGGCAATGACGGCGTCGTGGGCGAAACTTCCGCCCGGTCCGCCATAAGCTTCCGGAACCTCGGCGCCGAGCAGACCCATCTGGCCTGCCTTTTCCCAAATTTTCCGGCCGACATCACCGCGCGCTTCCCATTCCTCATAATGCGGGACGCATTCGCGTTCGTAGAACTGCCGGCACGCATCCTCAAGAAGAAGCAGTTCCTCGTTCATCCATGGAGATTTGGGGAATTCCAATGCCATGCGGCGATGTCCTGTATTCGACAAATTTGGCGCAAATCTAGGGTGGAATTTTGCAGCGCACTAATCCAATTTGATTTACAATTCATTCGGATCTTGAATACATTCACGCGACGTTCCGAGAAGATCCGGAGATGAATTGGCATTTCGTCTGATGAACTAACCAAATACTGACGACTGCGCCAATTCCAATTGGTGATCCACCCGATCTAAACTTGCTATTACGCTAGAAGCCGTCGGCGTTCATCGCGCGATTTTCAAGAATCTTGCCGCTTTTCCAATTCCCGTTCGCAACTTCGCTTGCCAGTATCTTGCGGACGATCTCGTAGGTCACTTGCGCCGAATTCGACAGCTGACGAAAATTGGGAACAGCAAGGCACACCGTTCTGGAAAGGCTGGGTTTGCAGATCCTGCGGGCATCGACGTCGCCTGAAAACCAGAGATCCGACATCGACGGCCAATTCATGACGGTTGCACCGATCCCGGCTTTCACCATGCTTCTTATCGTCAGCAGCGACTGCTGTTCGTAACAGATGTTGAGCCGTCCACCGATCTTGATCATCATGTTTTCAAGATTGCGCCGGACGTGGACCTTGCGGTTCGGCATGACCAACGGGACCGCCTGCAGGTCTATGAGGTCGATGTCGGTTGTGACGGGTTCGTGTTCTTCGCGTTTTTTGAAGAAGAACAAATTCTCTTCAAGGACCGGGTCAAATGTGACGTTCTGAAGATTTCCCACGTTTGCAAGGATACCGAAGTCTGCCTTGCCCGCTTCAAGAGACTGGCCTGCCTGATAGCCAAGACCGTCTTCGAGCTTCACCGATATCCCGGGATACTGCCGGGCGACCTGCTGGACGATGAGAGCTGCAAGTTGTGCGGCAAGACCAACCGGCAGGGCTATGATGACATCTCCGGTAAGCAATTCGGACTTCAGTTGCATGTCCGATCTGGCGGTGTCGATCTTTTCCAGAATTTCCCGCGCGTGATTGTAGAACTTCTGTCCAGCGTCGGTCACCGAGGTTCCGCTCGGCCCACGAACCAGCAGCTGGCAACAAAGTTCGTTTTCAAGGTCGGAAACCTGTCTGCTCAGGGCTGGCTGGGCGACATTCAGGTCTCGCGACGCGGCAATGAAGCCGCCTTGGTCGACGATGCTGCAAAAGTATTGCAACTGAATGAGTTTCATATTCAACCCGCTCTTCAGTGATGCTGTATTGCTATCAAGTGCGAGAGGATAGGATCAAATATCATCGCATGTCGAGCTTAGATCTCCGGTCGCTTTCCGAATGATTGATCCGGCTATGCTCAATACCTGATACCGATTTGGCATGAGATGTATATCGGAAAACAATTAGAAAAAATGATGCCAATGTATAGTTTTCGCTTGCATGAGACTATCGGGATCGCCGCTATTTGCCTGGGAGGAGCAAATGAAAATGTTCGACAAGTTGTGCCGTGCTTCAATTATCTCTGCAATCGTACTGAGCCTTGGAGGCCAGGCCGTTTTCGCAGAGGATTATCCGAACAAACCGATTGAAATGATAATCGGATTCAAACCGGGAGGCTTTTCCGATGCCATGGCGCGGAAACTTTCCGAACCCCTGGCGGAGGCTCTCGGGCAGCCCATCGTCCATAGTTACATGGGAGGTGCCGGTGGCAGTATTGCCGCGACCGCGGTCAAGGAAAGAGATCCGGACGGCTACACGGTCGTGGTCGCCACAAGCCTGACATTTGCTTTCAATCCTCACCAGGGCGAAGTCACCTATTCCAAGGACGACTACGATTATCTGCTCACGATGGCTCGCTTCGAAACTTCGTTCGTGTCTCTGGCTGACAAACCATGGACCGATCTGCCATCCATGCTCGAACATGCGAAATCCACCGGCATGCCATTGAAATTCGGGTCTCTCGGTCCCGCAGACCGCTTGCAGGCCAAGGCGATTTCGGAGGCGACGGGCGTCACGATCATACCGCTTCCGATCAAGGGCGGCGCGAACATGATGCAGTCCATACTTGGCGGTCATGTCGACTTCGGCCTCAGCGGCGGACCGCATATCAAATATGTGCAGTCAGGAGAAATGATCGTGCTGGCGGCTTCCGGTTCTGAGCCTCTCAACGCGACGCCGGACGCAGCGACCATGGAAAGTCTCGGTTATCCGGCAGTGAGCTACAACTCCGTGATCGCTGCACCGAAGGGACTGCCCGAAGATGTGAAGGCCAAGCTCGAATCCGCATTGCTTGAAGCGGCGAACAGCCCGGAATTCCAGAAACTGGTCCAGGGACGGCATGTCGGCATTCCTCCAATGGGTGCAGATCAAACAGCTTCCTCGATCGACACGATTTCAGCGACGATGGAAAACGTCATCAAGGGTTCCGGTAGCTAACAGCCTGACCTTGAACGGACCGAGCCGGGAGCAAAGACGTGTCGCTGACAAACCGAAACAAGGCAGCCCTGGTTTTCGTCTTGTTGTCTGGCATCGCCCTTTGGGGCCTGCCAGACCAGGTTCGCGGGCAAAACGAGTTGTTCGGAATGAACGGCACTTTGCTCCCGGCCCTGGCACTCGCCTTGATCTGCGGTTTTTCATTGCTGGACCTAGCGCTGAGCCTGTTGGTTTCACGTCGTTCAGACACCAACCGGGAGACGCTCAGGGCAAATGACATTCTTCTGTCCGCAGGCTTCGTCTACGGTCTTCTGCTGGTTGCCCTGAGTGCTGCCCTGTTCACGCTGCTCTTGCCCTGGATCGGCTACCTGCCCGCCTCATGTGCACTGGTTCTGACCTTGATGTTCGGGTTGGGCGGGCGCAAGCCGGTAGCAATACTTGTCATTTCTTTCGTTGCCGTTGTGGCGTTGTATCTCGGCATGCGTTTTGGCCTTGGCATTCATATGCAAGCCTGGCCAATCAACATCTTCCGGGCGAACTGACAATGGAAGCACTGATCGCCGGAATTCAAAACGCCACCGCCGCCGGGCCGTTACTGGCAATCGCCGCCGGTGTGTTCGTCGGTATTTTCATGGGCGCCGTACCCGGCTTGACTGCCGCTATGGCCATCGCTCTTCTGGCGCCGCTGACCTTTGGTCTGGACCCATTGACCGCCGTTGCCTTTCTCATCGGTATCTACAAGGGCGGTACCTTCGGGGGATCGATATCGGCGATATTGCTCAATGTGCCGGGTTCTCCCGAGGCTGCGGCGACAGCTTTCGATGGTTATCCGCTTTCGCGATCCGGCAAGGCCAGGCAGGCATTGCAGATGGCGCTTTTCGCATCGGTCGCGGGAGCCATTTTGGCAGATCTCCTGCTTTATCTGGTGGCGTTGCCTTTTTCGAAAATTGCGCTGAAATTTGGCCCGGCAGAACTCACGTTTGTCGTTCTCTTTGCCTTTACCTTCGTTGCCGGACTGACGGGCAGGTCGATGTTGCGTGGCATGACCGCCTGTGCCTTCGGGGTCTTGTGTGCAATGGTCGGCCTGGATCCGATGTCCGCTTCGCCGCGCATGACTTTCGGCCATGTTGAATTGCTTGACGGGCTGCCTCTGCTGCCGATCGCCATCGGTATGCTGGGGCTGGCGGAAGTCATGGCTGCCGCGGAGCGAGCCTTTGATCGCAGGCGCGCTTCCCCCGACACCAAAAGCGCACCCATCAGTTCAAGCAGCGGGCCCGGACTGTCACTGCCGGTGTTCCTGTCGCACTGGAAAACGGTATTGCGGTCAAGCCTGATCGGTACAGCGATCGGCGCATTGCCGGGCATCGGAGCCTCTCTGGCGGCTTTCGTCGGATACGGGTCAGCGCAGCGATATTCAAAGACACCGGAAAAGTTCGGACAAGGTGTCCTCGACGGTGTTGCCGGACCGGAAGCGGCCAACAGTGCGGTCGTCGGCGGAAGTTTCGTGCCGCTGTTGACACTGGGTATCCCGGGAAATGTCACGACAGCTCTGTTGATAGGGACGTTCCTTGTTCACGGAATCGAACCCGGCCCGCATGTCTTCAAGACCGAACCGGACCTGATCTACGGAATTTTCACGGTTCTCTTCATAGCGAACTTTGCGAACCTGGCGATTGGCCTGATGGGGAGTGGCCTTTACAGCCACATCGTGAAAGCCCCGGAATATGTCAGCTACTCGATTATCGGACTGACCTGCCTGACTGGTGTGTTCGCCTCGACCAACAGCCTGTTCAACCTCTACATCATGATCATCTTCGCGCTGATCGGCTTCTTCATGAAGAAATTCGACTATTCCTTCGTTGCATTCCTGATCGGGTTTGTCCTGGCGCCAGAGTTTGAAGTGTCGTTCCGATCCTTCCTGCTGGTTGCCCAGGGGGACCTGGTCGGGTTCCTGATGCAACGCCCCATCGCACTTTTGTTCTGCATGATGACGGTATTTGCGGTCGTCCGCATCGCATGGTCGGAGCACCAGAAGCGAGCCGTGTCGTCAACCACGACGCCGTCCCAATCCGAACAGAAATAGACACTGGAGACGAACATGAACGTTCAAACCAAAATTCGTGGCGGTGCTCTTCTGGCCCGGGCGCTGAAGGAAAAGGGCGTTGATCATGCCTTCACGCTGGCGGGAGGATTTTGCAACCCGGCGCTGGAAGGTTTCATGGAATGTCAGATGCCGATCGTGAATTGCCCGCACGAACAAGTTGCCGGTCATCTCGCCGACGGGCATACGCGGATCACCCGCAAACCCGCGGTCTGTCTCGTCGGTCCCGAAGGATTTGCCAACGCGGTTCCGGCGATGCTGGAAGCGTGGGGCGAACGCTCGCCCGTGATCTTCATTACGGGGTCTTCGACCCTGAAGCGTCAGGGAGCGGGAGGGTTCAAGGAAATCGACGATGTCGCGATTGCCGCACCCCTGACCAAATATTCGGTGCAAATCACGGACGGCGAGCGCATCAGTGAATTTGTTGATCGCGCCTGGCGTGCTGCGACCACCGGTTATCCGGGTCCGGTTCACCTGGCGTTGCCGGTCGACATCATGTTCTCGTCATTCAACGAAGATGCCGGCCGCAATGAGCGTCCGTTCGACCGATCTGACCGGCCCGTGCCACGCGCCTGGCCGGATCCGGAAAGACTTGAGCAGATCCTGGCAATGGTTCGTGCCGCCGATCGTCCCGTTCTGATCGGCGGGCACGGTGTCTGGTGGTCAAGAGGGGAAAGCGCACTGGCCGATGCCGGCACCAAGCTGCGTATACCAATCTTCAATGTGCCTTATCACAGCAAGATGCTGGGCGAGGAATGCGATGCCTACATGGGTCTTGCCGATTTCCACCAGTATCACCCCTCGAAAGCCGCGATCCAGGAAGCCGACCTGGTGCTGATGGTAGGTTGCCGATTGGACAACCAGATGAATTTTGGCAATCCGCCGTTCATTCCACCTGAAACCAAGCTGGTATGTGTCAACGGAAGTCATGAGGAACTGGACTACAACATTGGTGCGGATGTGCAGCTCCTGTCCGACCCGGCAGCATTTCTCAATTCCCTGTCCGATGTCAGCCAGACATGGGATGGGTGGCTTGAACTGCAAAGCGCTCGCCGCGCCGAATGGGTTGGGGAATGGTCACGCCACATTGCAGCCGAGACAGCCAAGGACGAGCTGGATGGTGGCAAATTGCATCCGTTGCAGCTGGCTCTGGACGTTCAGGCGGGCATGCAAGATGGCGATTGGCTGGTTTTTGACGGCGGCAACACACATTTCTGGAATGAGATCGCCACAAATATCGCAGCTTCCCGTGGGCGCAGACTGGGCGGGATCCTTCATCCGGGAAACTACAGCCTGCTGGGTGTCGGGGTTTCCTTCGCGCTGTCCGCGAAGAACGTCCACCGCGACAAGACGGTCGTGCTGGTGACAGGAGACGGCGCGTTTCTTTCAGGCGGACTATCAATCGAAACCTGTTTTCAGGAAAATATTCCGATCATTGTCGTCGTCGACAACAATGCCGGGCTTGATTGCATCAGCCAGCAACAGGAACGCCTGTTCAAGAACCGGCAGCACTACGCCACGGATTTTCGCGACATTCCGTTTCACACCATGTTCGAAGGTCTCGGCGGACATGGTGAGTTGGTCAACAGGCGCGAAGAATTTCCGGCTGCGATGCAACGGGCAATTGCCAGCGGCAAGACCGCCTGCATCAACGTGAAATGCCGCGGAGTGATATCGCCCATTGTTGCGGCGACCTCCGACAAGCGCGAAAAGGCGTCAATCGAGTAATGGCTGTCGTCACGTCGCATGCCCTGAACAGCGTGGACGGAAGTCATGCAGACGGCATCGCCGTGCGGCTGACCCGCCTGGGATCTGAGAGATTGCCTCTCTTTGCCACTCGCACGGATGCCTCGGGCCGGGTGTCGGAAGGTGTCGACATTCGGGAAGCAGACGCAGCTTCAGTTTATCAGCTGGTTTTCGATACGGCGCCCTATTGGGCGGACCGTATCGGTTCCAGACCCGACATCGGTTTTATCGAGCAGATTGTTCTGCGCTTTCAGATGCCTGACCCGGCAGGGACCTATCACATGCCCGTCATTCTGTCTCCAAACGGGTATTCTGTCTGGTTGTCCGGCTAACGATGGAGAGGAAGGACAAGTGATGGCTGACGCCTTGCCGGACACACCGTTTTTGGAGCGGATAAATTCCATCGTCGGCTCGGCCGGCTGGATCGATCCGACGCGAGCTGACGGTTATTTTGTCGATGCGCGGAACAGGTTTCGCGGCGATGCGCAATTGGTCGTGCGTCCATCATCGACCAACCAGGTCTCGCAAGTCGTCGCACTTTGCAATCAGTGCGGCGTTGGTCTGGTTCCTTACGGTGGCGGCACGGGCGGGTCGGCTGGCCATATCGATTTCGAACGACGGAAAATCATCGTGTTGTCGCTCGAGCGAATGAATGCGATCCGGTCGGTCAGTCAGGACAACGACACGATAGACGTGGAGGCCGGATGCGTTCTGGTGAATGTCAAGGAAGCGGCCCGTCAGCACAATCGCTGCTTCGGTCTGTCGCTGGCTTCGGAGGGCAGTTGCACGATCGGTGGCAACCTGAGCAGCAACGCCGGTGGTATCCAGGTCCTTCGTTACGGCAACGCTCGCGACATGTGCCTTGGAGTCGAGGTTGTTCTGCCTGACGGGGCGATCCTGAAGAACACCGGGGCGTTGCGAAAAGACAATACGGGATACGATCTCCGTCACCTGATGATCGGGTCTGAAGGGACGCTGGGGATCATTACCGCGGCAACGCTGAAGCTCTTTCCCGTGCCGAAAGAGATTGCAACAGTCATGTGTGCGTTTCCGTCCCCAGGTGCTGCGCTGGCCTTGCTTGGCGACTTGCGAAACGAGGTTGGCGAAGCGGTTACGGCTTTTGAGCTGATGTCGAGATTCGGGATGGACCTGGCCACACGCCATTTTCCGGAACTGGGCGATCCGTTCGAGCAATCCCATTCCTGGTTCGGCCTGGTCGACGTTGAGGGACATATCGGCATCGGAGCGCAGCTGGAAGGGGTGCTTGAGCGCATGTTTTCGTCCGGCATCGTCACGGACGCTGTTCTTGCGCAGTCGGGAAAGCAACGTCAATCACTGTGGAACCTCCGGGAACTTGCCTATGAATACAACAGGCAGGAAGGCGTGATTTTCAGTTCGGACACCTCGGTGCCGATTGCGGAAGTGGAAAACTTCATCGCGGCGGTGGAGTGTGCGCTTGCCGGGATCAATCCCTTGCTTCGCGTCAACTGCTACGGTCATGTCGGTGACGGCAACATCCACGTGAACGTATTTCCACCGAAAGGAGTTGCCAGGTCGCGATTCCTGCTCGTGAACCCGACCATCCAGAATGAGCTGGATATTGCAATCAACGAGACGACTGCTTCCTGCGGCGGATCAATCAGTGCCGAACACGGAATTGGCAGGGTCAAACGGGACGCGCTGCTGAAATTCGGCGATCCCGTCAAGCAGGCGACCATGCGCGCGATCAAGGCAGCGATTGATCCCAACAACATCATGAATCCCGGCGCCGTGTTCGCGAATTAGCCATGTTCGCAAACTGCAGTTGGTTTTGCCGGTCGAGGACAGGGGACGTTCAACGTGACATACGAGACGATAGAGGTCCGGCCCGTGACGCCGTCGCTGGGTGCCGAGGTCGACGGGGTTGATCTGACCAGAACATTGGCACCCCTCCAGATCCGGGAAATCCAGCATGCCTTGTTGGCCCATCAGGTTTTGTTCTTTCGAAACCAGAGGCTGACTTTTGAACGCCACAAGGAATTTGGCCGTCTGTTCGGCGACCTGGCTGTGCATCCTTATGCGGCCTCGCAGGAAGGACATCCCGAAGTGTTGCCCATCTATGCCGATGCCAATTCTAAACAGATCCCCGGTGAACGCTGGCATTCGGATGTCTCTTGCGATCCGGAACCGCCCATGGGGTCGATACTGCACATTCACACACTGCCACCCGTCGGTGGGGACACCTTGTTTTCAAACATGTACGCGGCTTACGAGGCGCTCTCGGACAGGATGAAAACCTACCTGGACACCCTGGTTGCGGTTCACGATGGAGCACCGGGTTATCGCATGCGAGCCGCGAAGGACGGGAAGCAGGAAAACAGGGAATTTCCACAAGCAGAACATCCCGTTATTCGAACGCATCCGCAGACAGGACGGAAACTGATTTTCGTCAATCCGGTGTTTACGACGGCAATTCTTGATTTGCCGGCTGCAGAAGGTGACATGGTCCTGCGGTTTCTCTTTGATCATTGCAATCAACCGCAGTTTCATGCCCGGTTTCGCTGGCAGGAAAACTCGGTCGCTTTTTGGGACAATCGCTGCGTTCAGCACATTGCAATGTGGGACTATTTTCCACAGACCCGAGCCGGAAACCGGGTAACGATCAGGGGCGACAAGCCCTATTGACCAGAGTCTGGGGCACAGAAATCATTCACGGGTTTTCAGATGCCGGATGTTCCTCTTTGTATCTGCTGCACATGAGTTCCGGATAGTCTGAATTCGAAATGGCGTCTTGCTCCGGCAGGAAACAGACATTCCGTCGTGTTTGCCCGACGAGATTGGCGGGCTGGCGCGAATTGATTTTCAATTCATTTGGTTTTCAAATATATTTGCCGAATGCATCCAGATTTTGCTTGTCTGGACAAGCCAGTGCATCGATGCCGTGACGGCGCAGGGCTACAAATACCTGGAGGACAGATTGAACCTACGACAGCTCGAGGCCTTTCGAGCGACCATGCGCAGCGGGTCGATTACCGAGGCAGCTGAAATGCTGCACATCTCGCAGCCGAGCGTCAGCAGGCTGATCGGAGATCTGGAGCGTTCGGTCGGATTTCCGTTGTTCTTGCGGTCGGGCCGGGGATTGACCGCCACCGTGGAGGCAAAGACCTTCTACCAGGGGGTGGAAGGCATGTTCGTCAGCGTGGACAGGCTGCGGGAACTGGCTGAATCCATTCGCACAACGACCGGTGGGGTCATCTCGATTGGAACCATTCAGTCGATCGCAACAATCGAGTTGCCGAAGGCGTTGAACAAGCTTTATCGACGGTATGACGATATCAACTTCATGGTCCATTCACGCAATACGCCTGCCATTCTGGATGCGGTGCAGTTGCATCAATTCGATCTTGGGATCGTGGGTCGGCAACCGCCTTACGAAGGAGTTGAAGTTCTTTCGCAACTCGCTGCACCTTATGTTTGCCTGATGCCGGAGGATCATCCGATCGCGGACCAGCCTGGTGCGGTCGATCTGGAGGAGATCGTCGACAAGGAGAATTTCGTGACGTTCGGCGGGGTGTTTCCCGATGCGATGTCCTCGATTGACAGCGATCTTTCCCGCAGAATGCAGAGACGCTCGCGGATTTCCGCAACCAATATTCCCGTTGCTGCCTCCATGGTGCGTGAAACGGGTGTATTTGCAATCGCGGATCCCTTTTCTGCCGAGCAGGCCGTGCGGATGGGAGAGGTCGTTTTTCGGCCTATCCAACAGGATCTGCGCTACTACATCTCCCTGATTGTTCCAGGGCGCGAACACCTGTCGCGGCAGGCACTGGAATTGGCCGACATTCTCTCTGCGCAACTGTCCGAGCGTGTCGAGGCAGTTAACAATTTCAACACTTAGTTTGCGGTGCAGAGACGAATCCACTTGGGATTTTTGAAAGACATCGACCAATTCATAGCAAATTCAAATACGTCGCAGATCTATTTCGATTGGTTCAAAAATTCTCTTCCGCACTAACATAGGCCCAACCTCTTGATTGTGGCGAGGGCCTTGAAATCGCGACCGAACCAGACAAAACAGCTGAACAAAGCAAGCGCATTTTCTCCACGGAAGACGCGCGTCAGCTTGCAAGCCGTCGACAGCCGAGACTGATCTTTGATTTTGTCGAAGGAGCAGCCGGCCGGGAGTTTGCCGCGGCGCAAAATATCCGCAAGTTCGAAGATGTCATGCTTCAGCCAAAAGTCATGGAAGACGTTGCGCATCGGACGTTGCTGAAACCATTCCTGGGCAAAAAATACGATCTGCCGTTTGGCATTGCGCCCATGGGCATGTGCAACTTGTCCTGGCCGAATGCCGATCATCATCTGGCTCAGGCCGCCAAACACTACAATGTTCCGGTCTGTCTCTCCTCTGCCGCTTCGAGTTCGATTGAGGAAATGTGGCAGTGGGCGGGCAAAAATGCCTGGTTTCAGCTTTATGCCGGACAGTCGGTGGAGCAGTCCCTGTCACTGATCGAGCGGGCTGGCCGCGCAGGTTACGAGACCGTCATACTGACGGCCGACGTTCCGCAGGTTTCGCGAAGAGTGCGGGATCTTCGCAACGGGTTTCACATGCCGTTCCGCATGACGCCAAAACTGTTGCTCGATTTTGTTCTGCATCCCCACTGGTCCCTCGCAACCCTGTTCAACGGCGCTCCGGAACCGAAAAACTTCAAGACCGCGAACGGAACCACGCAATTCGATCGCAGTGCGAGCCGAGCCAGCGCCGACTGGAAATTTCTGGAGCGGCTGCGGGCAGAGTGGCCAGGAAACCTTGTCGTCAAGGGCGTAACCTCGCCTGCAGATGCCGTCCGCATCCAACAAGCCGGTGTCGACGCGGTTTATGTCTCCAATCACGGTGGACGCCAGCTCGACAGCGTCCCCGCGGCAATCGACATACTTCCGCAAATCCGGACAGCGGTCGGACCCGACTATCCGTTGATTTTCGACAGCGGCATCCGAAACGGAGAAGACATCGTCAAGGCGCTGGCGCGGGGTGCCGACTTTGTCATGATCGGACGGCCGGTTCTCTACGCGCTGGGGGCGGATGGAGCGCGCGGTCTCAATACGCTTTTGAGTATTTTTGCCGAAGAAGTGAGCCTGACATTGGCACAGCTAGGCCTGAGCGACGTCGCGGATGTGGATGCGGAAGTCCTGGTTTGCCCTGACGACACAAACACGAGCGACGCGCCTGTCGCTACCCACTTTAACAAGAAACTGATGCGCTAGCCGAGGAGGCGTCCCAATCATGAACGCTGTTGCGAAAATTCGCGGCGGAGCATTGCTTGCCCGTGCATTCAAGGAAAAGGGTGTGGACCATGTCTTCACTCTTGCCGGCGGGTTCTGTAACCCGGCCCTGGAAGGGTTCATGGAGTGTCAGATGCCCGTGATCAACTGCCCGCACGAGCAGGTATCAGGACATCTGGCGGATGGTCATGCAAGGATCACTCGCAAACCCGCCGTCTGCCTGGTCGGGCCGGAAGGCTTTGCCAATGCGGTGCCTGCCATGCTGGAGGCCTGGGGGGAACGCAGCCCGGTCATTTTCGTCACCGGTTCGTCGACGCTCAAACGGCAGGGGGCAGGTGGTTTCAAGGAGATCGACGACGTCGCGATTGCCGCACCGCTGTGCAAATACTCCGCGCAAATAGTCGATGGCACACGCATCAGCGAATTTGTCGATCGTGCCTGGACCGCGGCCACGACGGGATATCCCGGTCCGGTTCACCTGGCGCTGCCCGTGGACATCATGTTTTCTTCATTCGAAGAAGATGCTGGCCGGGCCGAACGTCCGTTTGACCGGTCAGATAGACCACTCCCCCGCGCGTGGCCGGACCCCAGCCGACTGGCGGAAGTGCTGGATCTTGTGAAGGCGTCGGAACGGCCGGTGATGATTGGCGGGCACGGGGTCTGGTGGAGCGGAAGCGAAGCAAAACTCGGCGTTGCCGGCACCAGACTGAAGATGCCCGTTTTCAATGTGCCCTATCACACCAAGATGCTGGGAGAGGATTGTGACGCCTATATGGGGCTCGCCGACTTTCACCAGTACCATCCCTCCAGACCAGCCATTCATGAAGCCGATCTGGTCCTGATGGTGGGATGCCGACTGGACAACCAGATGAATTTCGGCAATCCGCCGTTCATACCGCCGGAAACGAAGTTGATCTGTGTGAACGGCAGCCATGAAGAGCTCGAATACAATATCGGAGCCGACATTCAGCTTCTGTCCGATCCCGGAGCGTTTCTGGAGGCCCTGGCGGGTGTATCTGAAACCTGGACCGACTGGCTGGAACTCCAACGCAGGCGGCGTTCCGACTGGGTGTCGGAATGGTCGGATCATATTGCCGCAGAAACCGCTGAAGACACCGCGCAGGGCCGCCAGATGCACCCTCTCCAGCTTGCACTTGATGTCCAGGCCGGCATGACCGATGGCGACTGGCTGGTCTTTGACGGCGGCAATACCCACTTCTGGAATGAAATCGCCACGAATATTGCTGCCGCAAGAGGACGCACACTTGGCGGAATACTTCACCCGGGCAACTACAGCCTGCTGGGTGTGGGGGTTCCATTTGCACTCGCCGCAAAAAACACGCATCCCGACAAGACCGTGGTGCTCGTGACCGGTGACGGGGCGTTCTTGTCGGGCGGACTGTCGATCGAGACCTGTTTTCAGGAAAATATTCCGATCGTGGTTGTCGTTGACAACAATGGCGGCCTGGATTGCATCAGCCAGCAACAGGAACGACTGTTCAAGAACCAGCAGCACTTTGCGACCGACTTCAGGGACATACCCTTTCACTCGATGTTCGAAGGTCTTGGAGGATACGGCGAACTTGTAGAGCGCAGGGAGCAGTTCGGCCCGGCACTTCAGCGGGCAATCGCAAGCGGCAAGACGGCATGCGTCAATGTCAAATGCAGAGGGGTTATCAGTCCGATTGTTGCCGCGACATCCGACAAGCGCGACAAGGCCTCGATCGAGTGATGGCCGTTGTCTCTTCTCATGTCCTGAACGGGGTTGATGGAACACATGCGGGCAGTGTCGGCATTGTGCTCCACGAGATAGGCCAAGACGGGTCCAGAAGATGCGTCTTCGCGAGCGAAACGGATCCGGGTGGTCGTTTGGTCGAAACGATAGACGCAAGCGAGATCGATCCATCGGCCGACTACGAACTGGTTCTTGGGTCTGGACGTTATTGGGCTGAAATACACCCGGAAGCAGACAACAATCAGATCATTGGCGAAGTCGTCCTGCGTTTTCGAATGCCCGACAACAATGCCAGGTATCACATGCCGGTGATACTCTCGCCGAACTCTTATTCGACGTGGCTTTCACGATGAGAACTGCTCGACAGTCAACCTGACCAAGTTTACGCGGCGACCTGATACCAATTTGAATGTGCACGAGCGTAGATGCCCACCATCGCTAGCCAACCGAACCTCACGGCATTCTGCACCAGGAGGGGAAACCGGTTGGCGGCATCCGGCATTGCTCCATTGTGACCGGTCGAAAATCCGGCTGGCGCGGGCCGGCCGGAGTTCCAGTTTGCCGGCTCAGTATGTCGCCAACTTCCAGTTTCCGATGAACTGGCGAACGCGGCGATAGCTGTGACAATTGCTCAAAAAAGCAGTTTGTTCTCCAGGCGGCATTGAATGTTCCAACGAAGCCGACCTGCGCCGGCTAATCTGAAGCGAACCTTTTGCAAGTGGCAATATTGTCCGCTGAGGGGATCCTTCCCAGGGGAGCAGTTATTCCCGACTTGCCGATTGTCCGGTTTCCTTGATGTGCACTAGCTCGTCTGGCCTCTGATGGTGTCGTGCAACGCGTCAATAAAACTCGATATCCGCGCAAAATTCCGAACTGGTGTTCCGGCGCCGTTGATTTGAATTGAGTTGCCGGAACGACCGGCAACTTGACCTCGTGACCTCAAAGTGCAATATTTTGCATCAGTGCAATATTTTGCAATTGAGCGATGTGAATGGCGGTAGAGGCAAAAAACAATCCTGATGTGGCTGCTCGTGCCGCCTGGCTGCATTTTGTCGGCGGGCTCACGCAAGGCGAAGTGGCCCGTCATCTCAACGTCACCAATACCCGGGCACACCGGCTGATCGCACGTGCGCAGGCGGACGGTCTGGTCCAGATTTTCGTCGATGTTGAAGCGACCGAGTGCGTCATGCTGGAACGGCGGCTCATGGAGCGGTTCGGTCTGAAGTTCTGCCGGGTCGCAATGGAGATTCCCGAAAGCGGACCGATGCCTCTTCGATCGCTTGCAACCGTGGGCGCGCAGTATCTCATGGAGGTTTCAAGCGGCAAACGCCACAAGACGATCGGTCTTGGCAATGGCCGGACGCTTACCGGTTCGGTCAATGCCATGGGGCGGGACCCTGTCGTCGGCAAGCAGTTCGTTTCCGTGCTTGGTGGACTGACCCGTTCCTTTGCCGCCAATCCCTATGACGTGATCTATCGGCTGGCCCAGAAGACGGGCGCGGAGGCGCATCTTCTGCCTGCCCCGCTCTATGCAAATACCGCGGAAGACAAGGCGGTGATGATGAAGCAGTTCGGCATTGCCGACACGATGGCGCTGATCGACGAGGCGTCGCTGGTTGTGCTCGGTGTCGGAAGTCTCGATCCGGATTCAGGCAGCATCATCGACACGGCGATAGACGATCCGAACAAGACGAGAGAACTCCGTGAAGGCGGAGCTGTCGCGGAATTGCTTGGCCAGTTCTTCGACATCGACGGGCAACAGATCGAGACGGAATTTGACCAACGGGTCATGGCGCCGCCGATCAAAAGCCTGAAAGGACGCGAAGTGACCGCGATTGCTGGAGGAGCAAACAAGGTCAAGGCGATTACTGCTGCACTGAAGAACGGTCATCTGACCGGTCTACTGACAGACGAGGTAACTGCAAAAGCGCTTGTAGAAGACCACGAATGACGCGACGAGCCAGGATTCACTAGGGAGGAAATACAGATGTACGAAAAGGAAAAAGATGCCATAGGGGCGTTCCTGCGCGGGGAGATGGATCGCAGAGCGCTTATTCGACGTCTAGGCGGACTTGGCATGACCGCAGCATCTGCGGGAACGCTCTACAACATGATGGCGAACAATGCGCATGCCGCCGATTTCGATTGGCAGAAACATAAAGGCAAGAGCGTAAAACTGCTGCTGAACAAGCATCCCTATACGGATGCCATGATAGCGAACCTGCCGAACTTCAAAGACATGACCGGAATGGATGTTTCCTACGACATCTTTCCCGAAGACGTCTATTTCGACAAGGTGACGGCTGCGCTGTCGTCTCGCTCGAGCGAGTATGATGCGTTCATGACCGGCGCTTACATGACCTGGACCTACGGTCCGGCGGGCTGGATTGTCGACCACAATGAATGGCTCAACGACCCTTCGAAAACCAATCCGAACTACAATTGGGACGACATGCTGGAAGGCGTGCGCAAGTCCTGTGCCTGGAATGGTGTTCCGGGCGGTGAACTCGGTTCGCCCGATGCCAAGCAATGGTGTATCCCCTGGGGTTACGAGCAGAACAACATCACCTTCAATGCGGCGATGTTCGAAAAGGCCGGCGTCAAGGTGCCGACCAACCTGGACGAGATGCTGGAAGCTGCCGCTGCGGTTCAGGCAGCCAATGACGGTGTTTATGGCGTCGGCGTTCGCGGGTCACGCTCCTGGGCGACGATTCACCCGGGTTTCCTTTCGGCCTACGCGAATTTCGGCGAGCACGACCTGTCGAATGACGGCGGCAAGCTGAGCGCGGCGATGAACACGGCCGGGTCCAAGGAATTCCACTCCAAATGGGTCAAGATGATCCAGGAAAGCGGTGCGAGCGACTGGTCGACCCATACCTGGTACCAGGTCGGAACGGATCTGGGTGCCGGCAAGTCCGCGATGATCTTCGATGCCGACATCCTGGGCTATTTCATGAATGGCGGCGAGAACGCGATGGCAGGCCAGTTGCAATTTGCCCCATTCGCGGCGAACCCGGCAGCATCGGCACCGACCCCCAATATCTGGATCTGGTCCCTGGCCATGTCAAAGTTCTCCAAGGACCTTGATGCAACCTGGTACTTCATGCAGTGGGCCTCGGGGCCGGAGCACGGATTGTTCGGTGCGACGGAAATGGACTTCGTGAACCCTGTCCGCAAGTCGGTATGGGACAGCGACGTCTTCCGTGAGCGGTTGAACAAGAACTATCCGGGTTACGTGGAAATGCATGACGTTTCAGCACCCGGAGCGTCGATCAAATTCACCGCACAGCCATTGTTCTTCGATCTGACCACAGAGTGGGCGGCCACCTTGCAGCGGATGGTTGCCAACGAGGTTCCGGTCGATGAAGGCCTTGATCAACTCGCACAGAGCATGAATTCCCAGCTCAGTGAAGCGGGATTGAGATAGGTCGCAGCCTGCGGCATGCGCGGTACCCAACACCGCGCATGCCGTCTTGAGCCAATCAACAAAGACACTCCAAGCCTGGTGTTTCCATGACCGACACCTTGACGACCCGGCGACGTCAACTGATCTCGCCAAAGGTGCTTCCCTATGTCCTGAGTCTTCCAGCGCTTCTTGTGTGCATAGGGATACTCATTCCGTTCGTTACGGCGATTTTCTACTCGCTGCAGCGCTACAGGATGTCCCAGCCCTGGAACCGGGGGATGAACTGGGGTGAGAACTACGTCAAGTTTCTCACCGATTCCGATTTCTGGAACACTCTGAAGGTATCGCTGGTTTATGCCGGCTCCACGGTGGTCCTCGAATTGTTGCTCGGTCTGGCGATCGCGCTCCTGCTGAAAAAGCGGAGTACCGTCAACAATTTCGTTTCCATCATGCTGCTTTTGCCGCTCATGACGGCACCGGCCCTCGCGGCACTGATGTTCAAATTGATGACCAATCCGAATTTCGGGATCCTGAGTTACTTCATGCAGGTGATCGGGTTCGATGATTTTCGCTGGGGATCTTCGCCGGGAACGGCGCTGTTTACCGTGATCCTCGTCGATATCTGGGTCTATACGCCTTTCATGATGATCCTTCTGCTCGCCGGTTTGCGATCACTGCCAACCCAACCCTTCGAGGCCGCTGCCCTTGATGGTGTGCCGCAACTGGAACAGTTCTGGCGGATCACGTTGCCGATGCTGATGCCTTATATCCTCACGGCAGCTCTGTTCCGGCTGCTCGATTCAATCCAGCAATTCGATATCATTTATGCGATGACCCAGGGCGGACCGGGGGACACGCTGATGGTGTTCCAGGTGGAAGCGTATCTGAATTTCTTCCAGTCGACCAATGTCGGACGATCTGCGGCTTTGCTGCTGATCCTGTGGGCAATCACATATTTCTTGTCCAACATATTCGTCAAAAACTGGCTTCGGCTGCGTGAACGCGCAAAAGGGGGCGCGTAAGATGGATCATACTTCTTTCCTGGAACGCTGGTTCCGACGAGTCGCGCTCTCCATCATCATCGTCTTTTTCATGTTTCCGATTTTCTGGATCGTGCTCATGAGCTTTCAGACGAACGAAACGATCCTGCGGTCGCCGCCTTCGATGTCCTTTACGCCGACGCTGGACAACTACATGGCGATCATTGCCGGGCGGCTCGATTCAAACGTTGCCAGCATGGGCATCGATTTTGTGAACAACCTGATGAATTCGATTATCCTGTCGGTGTGTTCGGTCGCCGTTGCCCTGGTCCTTGGTGTGCCTGCGGCCTATGCCTTTGCGCGGCACAAGTTCAGGGGCTCGGAAGATATCGCCTTCACGCTGCTGTCTTTCCGCTTTGCCCCACCACTTCTGGTCCTGCTTCCTTTGACGCTCTACTTCCAGGAAATAGGTCTTGCCGATACGTATCTCGGGCTCGTCTGGGTCTACCAGCTGATCTGCCTGCCGCTAATCCTGTGGATCGTGCGCGGCTATTTTGAAGATATCTCACCGGATATCGAATACGCCTACAGGATCGCGGGCCATAGCTGGTTTTCCACTTTCCGCAAGATTGCCTTGCCGCTTGCCGGTCCGGGTATTGCCGCAGCCGGCCTGCTGGCATTCATCTTCGCCTGGAACAATTTCATCTTCGCGCTGGTGCTTGCCTCCGCAGACAAGCAGCCGGTCACAGTCGGGGCGCTTGCCTTCGTGACTGCGTCCGGCATTCAATACGGGCAGATCGCGGCCGCAATCGTGCTGTCGATCGCGCCGACACTGGCGCTCGCCCTGTGGGCACAGCGATATCTTGTCGAAGGGCTTTCCCTCGGTGCGGTGAAGGGTTGATGCGGATGGAATTTCTCGAACTCACCTCACTTTCGAAATCCTTCAGCGGCGAGACCGTTCTGGACGAGGTATCGCTGAGTGTGCAGGAAGGGGGGACGCTCGTGCTGTTCGGCAAGTCCGGTGCAGGGAAGACCGTCTTGTTGCGCAGCATCGCCGGGGCGATCGAACCCGATGACGGAACCGTCGTCATCGACGGTGAGGATGTGACGAGCGTGCCACCGGAATATCGCGGCATCGGAATGGCGTTTCAGAATTTTGCGCTGTTTCCCCACATGACGGCGTATGACAATATTGCCAGTTCGCTCACATCGAAGCGCATGTCGGCCTCGGAGATCCGCACGAAAGTGGATGCGGTCGCGAAGCTCCTGAAGATCGAACATGTCCTTTCGCATGCGCCCAAGGCGCTCTCGAATGGTCAGAAACAGCGCACGGCGCTTGCCCGGGCCCTGGTCTCCGAACCCAGGGTTCTGCTGCTCGATGATCCCCTGCGCAACGTGGATGCAAAATTGCGATTTGAAATGCGCCTGGAGTTGCCGCGCCTCCTGGCGGATCGTGGCGCGACGATCATTTACGTCACGCAGGACTACAAGGAAGCCATGGCTCTCGGAGACCGTATCGCCGTTCTGGACCAGGGCAAGATTGTCCAGATCGGATCTCCCGACGACATTTATCGGCGTCCCGCGAACACGCAGATTGCGCAACTTTTCGGAGACCCGACCATCAACCTACTCGACGTTGTTCCCAAGGAAGACGACCGGGGCCTGCACGCATTCCTGTCCGATCAGAGGGTCGACTTTCATGGCAAGTTTCCGGGCGTTGCCGGCAGGGATTGCATTGTCGGATTGAGGCCGGAGGCCCTGTCATTTACGGAGACCGGTGGATTTCCGGTCACAATCGAGGCGGTCACCCCGTTCAACGAAAAGACCGTGACGCTGGTGACGACATTGCGTGGGCGGGAAATTCTTTTGTCCCAACCGGCTCAGGATCCGGTTCCGACCGGTCCCAAGGTGAACCTGCAGATCGCGGCGCGGGACGCGATCCTGTTCGATCGGGAAACGGGAAACAGGATCGCGCCCGAGCCTGACGGCAACCGGGTGGAGGAAGCAGCATGACGGCGCAACTCCACCTGAAAACTGTCAACAAAAAATACAATCCCGGCACTGCGCACGAGGTGCACGCGGTCCAGGATCTCGATCTTGAGGTTGAACGCGGCGAGATCGTTGCATTGCTGGGATCATCGGGTTGTGGCAAGACATCGACGCTGCGCATGATCGCAGGATTCGAAGAAGTGAGTTCGGGCGAGGTCGACATTGACGGGCGCCGGATTGACCGGCTCGCGCCGGCAAAGCGAGGCGTCGCAATGGCGTTCGAGGGCTATTCTCTTTATCCGCCCCTGACAATCCGCGAAAATATCGCGTTCGCCCTCAAGTCTGAAAGGCTACGCCAGGCGGAAGTCAATACAAGGGTCGAGCAGATCGCGGCGCTTCTGGAAATCAGCGACATTCTGGACAAGCACCCGAACGCGATATCCGGCGGGCAACAACAAAGGGTCAGCCTGGGGCGTGCGCTTATCCGTCGTGCCGACCTGCATGTCCTCGACGAGCCGATGGGACAGCTGGAGCCTCAGCTCAGGGCGATCCTGCGCGGCCGGATCAAGCACTACATCAAGGAACACGAGTTGACGGCGATTCTCGTGACTCATGACCAGACCGAGGCCAATGCGCTTGCCGATCGCATTGCGGTCATGGAAGGCGGTTTGTTGCAACAATACGATACGCCCGAGAACCTGAAAAACAGGCCCGCCAACATCTTCACCGGCGCATTTATCGGCGAGCCGCCGATGAACCTTTTTGCGGCGGTTGCCGAGGTCGTTGCCGACCGTGTCGATCTGCGGCTTGCACCGGACATTGCACTGTCCTATCCGTCAGCCGCGTTTTCCGAAGAATTGCAGCAGCGCATCCAGCAGGACCAGGGGGTGATGATCGGAATACGTCCGCATTCTGTCCAATTGACCGAAGAAGGACTGCCGGCAGAGGTCTACGCCAATCAGTGGCTTGGTGACCAGACCCATATCGCTGCGCGCTTTGCGGGTGGAAGCATCGTTTCGGTCGTTCATGACCTCGCGCTTCCCAAACCGGGTGATCGGATCAACCTGTCCATTTCGGCACATGATCTGCACATATTCGACAACAACACCGGAGATGCACTCAGTCATGGAGGACAGTTGGCATGAGTGCAAAGGATCTCCTTATCGGGATCGATGCCGGAACTTCGGTGATCAAGGCCGTGGCCTTTGATCTTGCCGGACGACAAGTTGCCCTGGCCAGTCGTCGAAACGAATACACGACGCTGCCGGGGGGCGGTGTCGAACAGGACATGAACCGGACCTGGCACGACACGGCGCAGGTGCTCGCTCAACTGGCGGAAGAGGTACCGGACTGTGCCAGGCGTTGCGCGGCAATCGGTGTCACAGGACAAGGTGACGGAACCTGGCTCATCGACAGTGACGGCGAACCTGCGCATGACGGCTGGCTCTGGCTCGACTCGCGGTCAGCGGCAACCTCGCGCCGATTGGCGGAGATGGATGGAAGCCGCGTCATCTACGAACGTACGGCCACCGGCATCAATGTTTGCCAGATGCGCACCCATCTTTGCTGGATGCAGGAGAACACGCCAGATCTGCTGAAGAAAAGTGCGTCTGCACTTCACTGCAAGGACTGGCTCTACTACAAGCTCACCGGCGTGCTGGCGTCAGACATTTCCGAGGGTGTTTTCACGTTCGGCGACTTCCGGACAAGAGATTACAGCCCCGATGTCCTTGAGCTGCTCGGACTTTCCGATCACGCGGATCTGCTTCCTCCGATCATTGACGGTACAAAGATATCCCATGGTCTGACACGGGAAGCCGCGGAGCTGTGCGGGCTGGTCGAGGGAACACCGGTCAGTCTCGGTCTTGTCGACGTCATGTGCAGCGCACTCGGCGCGGGACTTTACGACCCCGCAGTGCTGCCGGGCCTGACAATTCTTGGATCGACCGGAATGCATATGCGTTTCGTCGGGGATGCCGATGCCGTTGTTTTGAACGACGACGCGTGCGGCTACACGATGCCCTTTCCCGGTGGGGCATTTGCGCAGATGCAGACCAATATGGCTGCCACACTGAACATAGACTGGGCGCTCGGCCTGGCGGCACAGGTCTTTGCGTCCCAGAATCTCAGCGTCGATCCCGAACAGTTCCTTGTTTCGATGGACGATATGGTGCTCGACGCAAAGCCGGGCAGCACGTTTTACCATCCCTATATTTCGGCGGCCGGTGAACGGGGTCCATTCACCAACCCCGATGCAAGAGCGAGTTGGACAGGCCTCGACCAGACGACAACTTGGGCCGATATGCTTCGCGCTGTATTTGACGGTCTCGTTCTGGCCGCCAGGGATTGTTACCAGACGATGGGAAGCATTCCCGGTGAAATCCGTTTGACCGGTGGGGCCGCAAAGTCGCGTGCATTCCGGATCCTATTGTCTGCCTGCCTGCAGGCACCGGTTCGAACAATCGGCCAACCGGAAGCCGGAGCCGCGGGAGCTGCAATGATTGCTGCCGTGCAGCAGGGCCTGTTCAAGGATATCGCAGCTGCCGTGGACACCTGGGTTACCCCGCTCCTGAACGATGCGATTCTCCCGGATGACCGGCTTACCGGATCCTACGACACCCTTTTCAAAACCTATCTGGAGACGAGGCTAATCCTGCCGAAGGCGTGGGACAGCCAAGCGCAGGCCAGGCGGGAGCTGAGCAAATGACGACTGTTGCAATCATTGGTGACCGGTTCATGGAGTCGTCAGTATTCGAGAGAGAAATTCTGGCTCTGTGCGGTGATCGTGTCACTTGCAAATGCATGGATCTGACATGGCCTGACGAACCGATGGAACACGGATACGCCGCTCCCGGACTGGAAGGTTTGAAGGAGTACATGGGGACGCCTGAGATGGTCCTCTCTCACTTGCAGGACGCGCAGGTGCTGGTGACGCATCTTGCACCCGTTTCAGCCGGCGTTCTGGAATCCGCGCCCAATCTCAAGCTGGTCGGGGTATCGCGCGGCGGGCCGGTCAACATTGCGATGGAAGAGGCGCGCCAAAGAGGTGTGCTGGTTGTCAATACACCCGGGCGAAACGCGTCCGCAGTTGCGGAATTCACGATCGGGGCAATCATTGCCGAAACGCGCAATATAACCAAGGGGCATGAATCCCTGCGGGCAGGTGATTACCGGGGGGATCTGTACCGCGCGGAAATTGCAGGAAACGAACTGTCCGACATGTGTGTCGGCGTCATCGGCTACGGGAATGTCGGAACGCGTGTCGTGAAGCTGTTGCGCGCCTTTGGCACCCGTGTGCTTGTCAATGACCCTTACGTCCAGTTGTCGGTCGACGACAGTCGCGGCGGTGTTGAACAGGTTTCTCTCGACACCCTGCTGAAGGAAGCCGACGTCGTCACGTTGCACCCCAGGGTCACCAAGGAGACGACCGGAATGATCGGCGCGAATGAATTCGCGGCGATGAAGCCGGGTGCCGTTGTGGTCAATACCGCCCGGGGTCCGTTGATGGATTATGATGCGCTGTTTGAAGCCCTTTCAAGCGGGCACCTCGGTGGAGCGATGCTGGAAACATTTGCCGTCGAGCCGACGAATCCCGAGGACCCTCTTCTGCAACTGCCGAATGTGACGCTTACACCTCATATTGCCGGCGCTTCCCGAAAGACAGTGAAGATTGCCGCGAAGAAGATCGCCGAAGAAGTGCGGCGCTGGATCTCCGACGAACCTCCGCTCAGTCCGTGTTGAGGTCACGATGAACCTGTTGACACCTGACCATTCCAAGTATGAACCGGCGGGACGATCCGCAGAGCGTCCCGTGGATCTTCTGGTTGTCGGCGGTGGAATTAACGGTGCAGGTGTCGCCCGCGATGCGGCCGGGCGCGGATTGTCTGTCATCCTTTGCGAAAAAGGCGATCTGGGTGAAGGGACCTCGTCACGATCGGGGAAATACATCCACGGAGGTCTTCGTTATTTGGAGTATTACGAGTTCCGGCTTGTTCGCGAAGCACTGAATGAGCGTGAAGTCGTGCTGGAAGCAGCGCCGCATCTCTCCTGGCCGCTGCAGCTTGTGCTTCCCCACAGTCCCGAACAGAGACCGAGATGGCTCATTCGGCTGGGTCTTTTCCTTTATGACAATCTGGGTGGTCGAAAGAGGGTCCCGGGCTCCAGTTCCCTGGATCTCGGCTCGAACGTTGCGGGCAAGCGGCTGAAAGGCAAATTCCGGAAGGGTTTCAGCTACTGGGATGTCTGGATCGATGATGCCCGTCTCGTCGTCCTGAATGCGGTGGATGCTTCCCGCCGCGGCGCCCAGATTTTTACCAGGACGGCGTGCCTGTCGGCCCGGCGGCACGGAAAAGTCTGGCGCGCCGAATTGAAGAGCGACAATCCCGGTAGCCCTTCTGTCGTGTTCGCAAAGGCGATTGTCAACGCGGCCGGTCCCTGGGTCGAGAAGGTCATCGGCGAGGTTGCGGGGGTGAATTCCCGCATGAGCGTGCGTCTGGTCAAGGGGAGCCATATCGTTCTTCCCAAATGGTGGGAGGGCGACCATGGCTATGTGCTGCAGGCACCCGACAAGCGTCTCATTTTCGTCAATCCGTATTTTGACGACATGGCGTTGATCGGCACCACGGACATTCCGTTTGAGGGCCGGGCTGAAGATGTCGAGATCGACGCGTCCGAGATCGACTATCTGCTCGGTATCCTCGAAAGCTACTTTGATCAAACGTTCAAGCCCGAAGATGTGCTCTTCGACTATTCCGGCGTACGGCCTCTCTTTGACGACGACGCAAACAAAAGCGCATCAGCTGTTACCCGCGATTATCAATTCGAGCTGGATGGGTCGCTGGAACCTGACAGCGCATTGCCGCCGCTTCTGTCGGCTTTCGGCGGAAAACTGACAACCTATCGGAAGCTTTCCGAACAGGCCTTGCAGATGCTGGCGCCCTTTTTTCCGGAGATGGCCGGATCCTGGACGGCGAAGACCCCGCTTCCGGGTGGAGATCTTCCCGACAAGCAATTTGAGGTATGGTTCAAGGGCTTTCAAAAACGGTATGCGTTTTTGCCGGAGAAACTGCTGCGCCATCTGGGGCATTGCTACGGGACCGATGCAGTAAGGCTGCTTGATGGTGTGAATGAGCTATCCGATCTTGGTCAAAATTTCGGGAGCTGTTTCTTTGAACGCGAAGCGGTCTGGCTGTTGCAGAATGAATGGGCGGTCAGCGCTGAAGACATTCTGCTGCGCCGTACCAAACACGGATTGTTTCTGACCCCAGAAGAAAAGTCCGGTTTTGAAGTCTGGTTGGATAAAAGGCTGGCAATCCATGAACCCGTTTCTTGATCTGCGACGCGGCAGGGAATTTGAAAGTCTCTGTGCTGTTTCCACCGAACTGGGTAAGGACCCCTTGCAGGTGCAAGGACCAGGTGGCAACACATCGCTCAAGAAAGACGGACGGATGTGGATCAAGGCTTCCGGTACCTGGCTTGCCGATGCTGACGAGCGCGATATCATGGTTCCCGTTCATGCAGACCGGTTTTCAGCTGCCTTGAAAACCGGGGACGAGCGCGCGGCCGATACGGCAAGCTTTCTTGCCTCGGTGGAGGGCGCGCCCGACCTTCACTCTTCTATTGAGACTTCTGTTCACGCGCTTCTCGACAGTCCGGTTGTCCTGCACACGCATTGTGTCGCGACAATTGCCATTGCCATTCGATCGGATGCGGAAGATCTGGTTAAAGACAAGCTTGCGGATCTCGATGCGGTTTTCATACCTTATCAGAAGCCGGGGCTGGATCTTGCGCGGGCGATCATGGCACGCGCCACAGGTCGCACCAGGGTGCTGATCCTGGGAAATCATGGTCTGGTGGCTACGGGATCGAGTGCAATTGAAGCCAAAATATGCCTGTTGGAAGTATCACGGCGACTCGAGCCTGCCGTGGATGTTGCTTTGGCAGAGCCGGATCGAGACTGGGTTCAGTCCCTGCAGGATACCGGCTGGATCGCGGCACCGTTTCAGACAACGCAGGCCATTGCTTTTGACGATAATCTTCTCGAGATTGCGTCCGGCAACTCGCTTTATCCCGATCATGTCGTTTTTCTCGGACCGGGCTGTGTGATTGCCAAGGATGCCGAAACGGTTAACGAAGCGGCACAACGCGGTTCGCAAGGACGGTCGGAACGCAAACTTGTCATTTGCCCCGGGAAGGGCGTCGCGGTGCCCGCTGCTTCGAATGCGGCGACGTTGACCCTGGTGCGTGCCTTTGGCGATGTTCTGGTGCGTGCAGCTCCCGGCTCCGAAGTGACACGCCTTACCGATCTCCAGGAAGACGAATTGATCAACTGGGACGCGGAAAAAATCCGTCAGGCCCTGAACACGACTGAAAGTGCAAGCGCATGAACCAGCGTCTTGCGTTGGGGATCGATGTGGGCACGTCAGGTGTCCGGATTGCCGCGCTCTCACACGACCTCAATGTCGTCGTCGTCACCAAGGCGGCAATGGATCTCTCCACGGGACCTCGACACGATCCAGCGGTTTGGTCGCGGGCGTTGACGGAAGCATTGTCCTCAATGCTTCAGACAATCGATCCGCGGGAAATTGATGCAATCTGTGTCGACGGAACTTCGGGTACCGTGCTTGCGCTTGACCAGGATGATCAGCCGCTCGGTACAGCGCTGATGTATAACGACGCTGTCGATGATCCGGCGATCCCTGCAGCAATTGCACAGGTCGCGCCCCGGCAGAGCGCAGCTCACGGACCAAGCTCGGCGCTCTCACGATCCATCGCGCTGCAAACCAGGCCGGGTGTCGTGCGCATAACCCATCAGGCAGACTGGATCGCCGAGAGACTTGCCGGAAAAGCATTGCCCAGCGACGAAAGCAATGCGCTCAAAACGGGATACGACCCGATTGCCAGAGCGTGGCCGGACTGGATGGCCGCAACGGGTATCGAAATGAAACTGTTGCCGGACGTCGTTGCGACGGGTACGAAGACCGGCGTTACTTCTGGTGCTCTTGGTTTGCCGTCAGGCATACCGATCGTTGCCGGTGTCTCCGATGGGTGTGCGTCCTTTCTGGCGACAGGTGCCTCCAGACCCGGAGACGCGGTGACTGCACTTGGAACGACATTGACGCTGAAGTTACTTTCAGAACGGCCAATTTTCGCACCGGAATTCGGGATCTACAGTCATCGTATCGGTAGTCAATGGCTGGCGGGCGGTGCTTCCAACAGTGGCGGCGGGGCACTTGCTGCCCATTTTACTCCTGACGAGATCAGCAGTTTGAGTGACCTGATCGATCCGGATGTTCCAAGCGGGTTCGATTACTATCCATTGCCGGGGCCCGGAGAGAGGTTCCCGGTGAACGATCCGGACCTTGAGCCTCGGGTTGATCCGCGACCGGAGTTGCCGCAAGCGTTTCTGCATGGATTGCTGGAAGGGATTGCGAAGATCGAACAGCTCGGTTTTGAAAGGCTTGCCGAGCTCGGTGGGCCAAAATTGACATCCATCCGGACCGTCGGGGGAGGCGCGGGCAACAGGATCTGGACTCGCATGCGCACACGCCTGCTGAATGCGCCCGAAGCTGCGGTTGCATCGGGAGAGGCGGCAGCCGGATCCGCCCGGATCGCCTGGACATTCCTGAAGGGTCAGACATGAGCCGGGACATCTCGGGACTGAGAGACATTCTGGATCAGTTCGATGGTATTCTGATCGACCAGTTCGGCGTTCTTCACGACGGCAATGAACCATTTCCCGAGGCCTTGCCATGCCTTCGGAAAGTGGCGCAAAGCGGTACGCCGGTCGTTGCGATTACGAATTCAGGGCGCATGAAAGAGCCCAACAGGAAACGACTTGATCGCTTCGGTTTCACGGCCGACCTGATCGGAGACATTGTCACATCGGGAATGGTGGCACGAAGCCGGATTGTCGACATGCTGGCAGAAGGTGACCTGACCCCCGGCGATGCCGTCCTGAATCTCACACGCGAGAACGACGTCACTGTTTTGGAAGGCCTCGGACTTGTGGCGTTGAACGAGGTCGCTTCCTCGACCCGGCTCGTTCTCATTTCCGGCCTCAAACCCGAAGAACTGTCACGCCAGGACTATCTGCAACTGCTGAAGCCTTTGGCCGAGCGCGGCATTCCGGCGATCTGCGCAAATCCGGATCACATGGTTTATTCGCACGGCAAGGCTGCTTTTGGACCTGGGCTTGTTGCCGCCGATTACGCCGAGGCAGGCGGAGATGTAACCTTCGCTGGAAAACCCGGTTCGGAAATTTTTCTCAAATCTCTGCAGTCTCTCGGGAATCCAGACCCGTCCCGGGTCCTGATGATTGGCGACAGTCATCACCATGATATCGCGGGAGCGGCCCGCGTCGGCTGCAAGACATTGCTGATTGCAAGCGGTGTTCAGGCACAAGGCGCGTCGCAAGACACGGAGCCCGATTTTTCAATCGACGCTCTTCGTTATTGAAGAATGCAAACTACACGTTCCTGTATTCCGGTCGATAGCTTGCAAACTGTCGATCTGAAAGCTCGCGCCACGCCTGATACGAACCTGGATCCGGCATGACAGGCGCGCTTTCTTCACTCATTTCAGCGGCTGCCTCATCCAGCGTCTCAAACCAGCCAGCTCCGTAGGCGGCGCTCATGGCCGCGCCAAGCGAGGATGCTTCCAGGCTTTGAGAAACATGGACAGGCAGGCCCGTTGAGTCCGCGAACATTCGTGTCCAAAGGGCGCTGTTGCCCCCGCCGCCGACTGCAACGATCTTTTCTATCTTCAGGCCACTTTTCTTCATCGACGAGATCGCTCGCGCGCTTTCCAGGGTCATGGCCTCCAGGACAGCGCGATAGAGATGGCCCAGCCCGTGGTTCGGAGACAGTCCATTGAAACTGGCCCGCGCGCCGGTATCCCAGTGCGGATCCATGCAGCCGGTCAGATAGGGGCACACCGTAACACCCTCGGAGCCGATGGGGATCTGTGCCGCTTCTGCCTCAAGTTTTGAAAAGACCGACGGGTCGTCACGACCCCCGGCGAATGTGTCGACAAACCAGTTGAGCAGGAAAGCGCCTGCACGCTGGCAGCCCTCCAGAAAATAGCCGTTTCCGGTCGGCGACGTCATCGTGCGCCAGTTGAGACTGATCATGGGATCAGGTGCCCAGGCCCCGGTAATCAACGCGGTTCCCAGGTTGAGATACACCACACCCTCGCGGGCCGCATTGACGCCCAGTCCGGCACATTGACCATCCCCGCCGGCCGCAATGAGCGGCAAGCCCACCGGCAAACCAGTCTGGACTGACGCTTCCGGAGTGATCTTTCCAACAAGCGTGCCTGGACGCGCGAGCGTGCCCAGCTGTCTCGTATTTATTCCCAAGTGGTCGAGGAAATTCCCGGACCAGGTCATGCTCTGGATATCAAGTACGCCGAAAGGATCTGCACTTGTCCAGCTCGACGTCCAGTTTCCGGTAAGTCGTCCGCTCAGGAAACAATGAACATCGGCAAACCTGGCGGTCCGGTCCATGATGTCAGGCTGGTTGCGGCGGAACCAGGACAGCCTGAAAATAACCGGCGTAATGTCGACCGGTTTTCCCGAAACACTGTGCAATGTGTCTTTTCCGATCTCCTCGCAAAGAAGGTCGACTTCATGCCTGGCCCTTTCATCCAGCCAGACCACCGCAGGGCGAACCGCGTTGCCATTGGCATCGACAAAGGCAACCGTTTCCCGCTGGTTGGAGATTGCCAGTGCCGCGACACGGGACATGTCCAGTTCACCTGCCAGCTGACGCAGGGCGGAGCAGGCAGCAGACCACCAGTCCTCGATATCCTGTTCAACCCAGCCCGGTTGAGGTTGGGACAAGGGGATCGAGGCACGTCCTTCCGCCACGGGCTCTCCCTTTGCTGTCCAGGCGACTGCCTTGGTCGATTGCGTTGAACTGTCGAGCCCGATAACCAGGTCTTTTGTCATTTGTCCTCCCTCAACAACCGGTCGGCAGTTGCCTTGTCAGTTACCAGATCTGTGACATAGCCTCCGGTGAGGCATGCATGCAGCGCATCCAGTTTTTCGTCGCCACCGGCGACGCAGATGCGTTCCGGTACGGCTTTCAGGTCCTGAAGTTCCATGCCGATCTGAAGGCCGGAGAGCGCGCCTTCCAGGGCATCACCCTGCGCATCGATAAACCGGCCGATGACGATGCCGGCGGCTCCGGCTTTCATGTAGTCCTCGGCAGATGGCTGGATCAGGTTGTTGCCGTCGGCCCATCTGGTTTCGTCGTTGAGTTCGCCGACACCGAAAACAACCGTGGAGCAGCTGTGAACGCGTTCAAAATGGCGCTTCAGTGATGGCTCCTGAAGCAGTGCCGTGCGCAGTTCCGGAGTGGTGACAACAGCGGGTGCGTGAAAATTGTGGCATCTTGCGCCAAGCCGGTTTGCGATGAAAAGCGTACAGGCTTCCGGCGACGAAGCGTCATCCCCAAGTGAACTCCCGGATACCTGCACGACACGCAGGCTCTCCTGGCTGCGCTCCGGGAGCGCATTTGCGAGCTCGAGCATCGTGCGTCCCCAGGCCACGCCGAGTGTCATGTCTTTTCGCAAACGCGACAGGAGGATCTGCGCTCCGGCGATCCCGAGACGTTTTCGAAGCAAGGTCGGGTCGCCGTCTTCTTCACTGACATGCGGTGCAATGAATGCGCCCTTCAATCCGAAACGGGCTGCGAGCCTCTGACTCAAGTTCGCCTGCTCAAGAAGGTCTGGTGCAAGACTTATGGTAACGAGCCCCCGCCTGCGTGCATCTGCGAGATAGTTGGCCACCGACGCCCGGGACACTCCCAACGCCTTTGCCACTTCCGCCTGAGTTCGAGACTCGGCGTAGTAGAGCCACGTCGCCCAGGCCGTGGTGTCCTCGACAAATCTTACATTTTCCGCGTCTGATCCGTCGATTTGTTTGTCTGACATCGTCTTGCTGTCGCCTTTGCGTTCCCTGAAGTTTGAAATTCGATTTGACAAATGTCAATAGATGCTGTCATTTGTCATTTGTGAGTTGAAGGGTTTGGAATGTCCTCAATTAGTCATCAGACTTCATCTTTAGCAGAACGACCGCAAAACGGTTGGATGGAGCATATTGAAGACGTCTACCAGGGGCGCTGGGTCAATCCGGAAACCGGCGAAGCAGGTCCGAGGGCGCCGGTCGACAAAATCCTGATTTCTGAATCTATTGACGGAGCAGAGGCGGACCTCGCGCGCTCCGTAGGCATCGGCGATTTCACCGCGATGGTCGCCGATGCCAACACTTGGGACGCTGCCGGATCACGGATTGCCAAAAACCTGACCAAGGGCGGGTTCAAGGTCAACGAAGTCATCCTCAACGGAAAACCGCATGCGACTGTTTCCGAAGCAGATGCACTGGCATCGCGTTTGCAGGATTTTTCGTCCGTCATTGCGGTCGGCTCCGGCACCGTGAACGACCTGACCAAATATGTCACGGCTCGAAACAAGCGTTCGTACTGCGTCTTTGGAACCGCGGCCTCGATGGACGGATACGCGTCGACGACCGCCTCCATGGGGCTGCCAAGCGGCTTGAAGATCTCGCTGCCTGCGCATGCGCCAAAGGGAGTTTTTCTCGACCTTGGCGTTATCGCGAAGGCTCCGGCCCGGATGGCGGCGGCCGGCTTCGGTGATTGTCTTTGCAACAGCGTCGCAAGGATCGACTGGTGGATGTCCCACAAGTTGCTGGGCAGCCGGTTCTGGAATGAACCCTACCTGATCAGCGAGCATGACAAGGGACTGCTGGAAGCCCATGCGGACGGACTGAAACAGGGAAACATCACGGCGGTCGGATATCTTGTGAGAGCTCTGGTCATGTCGGGGCTAGGTGTCGCCCATACCGGTGTTTCAAATCACGGGTCCATGGGCGAGCACCAGATTTCCCACTATATCGATTGTTTTGCCGGTGACCGGCACCAGGGAACGTTGCACGGCGAACAGGTCGGCGTTGCGACGTTGACGATGGGGCGCATTCAACAGTGGTTTCTTGACCAGGAAAGCCCCCCGGAAATACGCCCGACGCATGTTGACGGACAAGACATGGCGCGCCGCATGGGGCCGGAAATTGCTGTACAGTGCGAGGCTGAATACCGGAAAAAGGCACTGGACGAAAACGGCGCGGCCCGTCTGAATGAACGGCTGCAGGAAATCTGGCCACAGTTGCGCGAGGATTGCCGAAAGCTGATTGATCCGGTCGATGCCATGGTTGCGAAACTCAAACAGGTCAACGGAGCGACAAGCGGGTCGGAACTGGGGCTGCCATCCGGGTTTTATCGCGAGGCGGTGCGGCACGCACACGAAATGCGAAACCGGTTCTCGTTTGCCGATCTGGCATGTGATGCGGGCCTTCTTGACGCATTTGCGGACAGGGAGGTCTGACCGGTATGCGGCCACTCGACAAGATGCCGGCTGAGACGGCAGCTTCCATCCACACAGTCATGGCAGATATCGACGATACGCTGACAACCGACGGCCGTCTGCCGTCAAACGCCTACACGGCGCTTGAGAAACTCAAGGCTGCAGGCTTTCGCGTGGCTGCGATTACAGGCCGCCCGGCCGGCTGGTGCGACATGATTGCACGGTTCTGGCCGGTCGACGGTGTCGTTGGTGAAAACGGCGCGCTTTATTACGCCTATGACCGCAATGCCCGCAAGATGTCCCGGGTATTTGCTGCCAGCGACGCGATCCGCCGCGAAAATCAGGTCCGCTACGCCCAGATCGCTGAACGCATCTTGAGCGAGGTGCCCGGCGCGGCCGTCTCGGCTGACCAGCCGTTTCGCGAAGCTGACCTTGCCATCGATTTCTGTGAAGATGTCCCGCCGCTGGGCCGCGAAGACGTCGACCGGATCAAGGCGATCTTCGAAGAAGAGGGGGCGGTCGCCAAGGTCTCCTCCATTCACGTCAACGGATGGTACGGGTCCTACGACAAGCTTACGATGACACGCAGGTTCGCGGCAGATGTGCTTGCCGTCGACCTAGAGGCCGAAAAAGACCGGATCGTGTTTTGCGGCGACAGTCCGAATGATGCGCCCATGTTCGGATATTTTCCAAATGCATGCGGTGTTGCCAACGTTCTGGACTTTCAGGGCCGGATCGAGGCGGAGCCGGGCTGGATCGCTTCGGAGCGCGGCGGAGACGGCTTTGCCGAAATCGCGGAAGTGCTGATTGCGGCTAAGACTTTATCAGACAGGAGAATAAGTGCATGAAAAAGGCCGAATTGGCTCTGCGCGAAGAGATTATTGCACGGTGCCGGGAAATGAACTCGAGCGGTATCAATCAGGGGACATCCGGCAACATATCCGTTCGGTTCGAGGACCGAATGCTGATTTCTCCGTCGGCAACACCTTATGATCAGATGACGCCCGAGATGATCGCCTCCGTTGGGCTGGAGGATACCAGTGGCCGTTATGATGGACCGTTGAAGCCGTCGACGGAATGGAGATTTCATCAGAAGCTGCTTCGCGGACGTCCGGATGCAGGTGCGGTCGTTCATGCCCATCCGACCTATTGCACGACGCTGGCGATCGCCCGCAAGGAAATTCCATCCTGTCACTACATGATCGCGGCGTTCGGTGGCAACAATGTGCGCTGCGCCGGATACGCAACCTTCGGGTCCGAAGACCTGTCGGAACTGGCGATCGACGCCATGACCGACCGGACCGCTTGCCTGCTTGCAAACCATGGCATGATTGCCATCGGCGAAAACCTTGCCAAGGCGATGTGGCGTGCAATCGAACTCGAGACAATTGCAAAGCAATACTACCTGAGCCTTGCGATCGGCGGCCCTGTTCTGCTGAGCGATGCCTCCATTGACGACACGCATCGCGGTTTCGCCGGCTACGGCCTTCAAGATTCAGACAAGGACAAAAAACCGAAACCCAAGCGCAGGGCCCCCAGAAAGCCGGCAGCGAAGAAGAAGTGATGAAGCCATGATCAGGGGAGGGTCGGAATGGCGTTTGTAGGAACCAGAGGATTGCGAGGCTATATCACGGGCGATAGCCCGGTGCCCTGGCTTGCGCCACTGGTCGCCATGCTCATGGTCTTCACCATCTATCCCCTGTTTTACAACATCTGGCTTTCGTTTCACGAATATGCGCCCTTCAAGCGACAGCTGGTCTATGTTGGAACGGAGAACTGGAACAATCTGTTTGCAGATCCACGGTTCTGGGAAGCCCTATCCGTCACTTTCACCTATTTCTTCGTCCTCCTGGCAATCCAGATCGTGCTGGGGATGTTCATTGCTCTTCTTCTGGATTCCGACGAGCCGGGGTTCGGGCTGTTGCGAGGCCTGCTCACGCTGACGCTCGTGATCCCGCCGGCGATTACCGGCATGATGTTTCTTCTGCTTGAAGATCCCGAGTTCGGTGTCCTCACCTACATACTCGAAGGCATGGGAATCCTGAGCGGTCAGAACCCGATCCTTGCAACAAGTTCGACGGCCCTTGCAGGTGTGATGCTGGCCGATATCTGGCAGTGGACACCTTTCATGGTACTGATCTTTCTTGCCGGTTTGAGATCACTTCCCCAGGAACCGTATGAAGCGGCCATGCTGGATGGCGCATCGGCATTTCAGACGTTCCGCCGGATCACGCTGCCGATGATGTCCAAGGTGATCGCCGTTGCGGTTCTGATCCGGGGCATCGATCTGTTCCGGGCGTTCGACTACATGTTCGTGATGACCTCCGGAGGTCCGGGGACCTCGACCTACACGCTCTCCCTCTATGCCTGGCAGCAAACGTTCAGCTTTATCAAATGGGGGTATGGAGCAACGCTGAGTCTTGTGAGCCTGGTGCTCATTCTGGTGATTGCCAATCTCTTCATCTGGATTGCGAAGGTGCGCTGGTGATTGTTGAAAGCAAAAATCGGCGCTATGCGCGCATGGCTGCCGCGTGGTTTATAACCGCGCTGTTCGTGTTTCCGCTCTACTACTGGGGAACAACGGCCTTCAAGCAAGCCAAGGAAATCTTTTCCGTTCCACCAACTGTCTGGTCGTTTACGCCAACACTCAGAAACTTTGAGGAGGTGTTCGGCATTTCCTTCGGGTTCCTGCGTCAGCAGGAAGTGCTGCCGGGTGGCGGAAACTTCTACATGGCACCGCGCCTTTGGGACTCCATTGTCGTCGGCCTCTTCTCCACCGCCCTTGCCATTGCCATCTCCACCTTCGCCGCATATGCGCTGAGCCGAATGGACTTTCGCGGAAGACATCATTTCGTCGCCTGGGTTCTGTCGACAAGAATGATGCCGCCAGTCGCTGTCGCGATACCGATGTTCTTTATCTACAAGGACATCGGACTGATGGATTCATACACGGGCATCATTCTGATCCATGCGCTGATGAACCTGCCGCTCGCGGTTCTTCTGCTCAAGAGTTTCTTCGACGACATTCCAAGGGAGATCGACGAGAGCGCCATTGTCGACGGGGCATCGCGCTGGAAGATCTTTCGCCGGATTATTCTGCCAATGGCAAAGGGTGGCATCGCGGCGACCGCGGTCCTTTGTTTTATCTTTTCGTGGACGGAGTTCATTTTTGTTCTGACGTTGACACAGACCGGACTGAAGACGGTCCCGGTCGTGTCCTCGAGCTTCGTCACGTCCACCGGCACGGCCTGGGGTAACATGGCAGCCTTGGGAGTGGCTGCCATGGCTCCGGCTTTCCTATTCATCCTGCTGGTCCAGAAACAGCTGGTCCGCGGGCTGACACTCGGTTCCCTCAAGCAATAGGAGAAACTGTCTTTACGGGACCATCACTCAAGTACCATGGGAGGAGTTAGTCATGAGAGATTCTGACAGGAAGCAATATCTGGCCAATATGGTGGACGCCTATGTTCACCGGCGAATGGGGCGACGGGCTTTTCTGAAAAATGCCGGCCTGCTCGGGCTTAGCGCGGCAGCATTCGGTGCGGGTATGCGCCGGCCGTTCGGACTGGGGTCCATGCCAGCTGCAAACGCGGCCGACGATCTGCGACCATCCGACGAGGTTCTGAAGTGGGTCAAGGACGTATCCGGCCCCTTCAAAGGCACAACTTTGAAACTGGCGACCGAGTCCACTCCGCCGTCAAATGCAATCAACAGCCAGCTGAAGAAATACTTCGAAGAAGCGTCGGGAATGACTGTGGAGATCGAAGTCCTGCCGCTTGAGCAGGTTCTTCAGAAAATGACGCTGGACATTGCCTCGCAGCTTGGCACCTACGATCTTTACTACATTGACCAGAGTTGGGCGGCCTCGGTGAGCCAGGATGTCTTTGATCCGCGCGAGCAGATTGAAGCCAAGCCGGATCTTGCGATGCCGAATTACAACATCGACGATTTCCTGCCGGCACTTGTCGACGGCATCGCCAAGTATGAAGACCGCTGGGTCGGTGTCCCCTACGACATTCCGATCTTCATCATGATGTACCGGAAGGACATCTGGGAAGAAATGGGTTTCCAGGCGCCGACTTCGCTTGAGGAATACTACCAGCAAGCCAAGGCGATCACCGATGCCAAGGGCCCGGATCTTTATGGTTCAACCGGACAGATGAAATCGGGACACTACAGCCTCGAGTGCGACTGGACGGCCTGGCTCTGGGGACATGGCGGTTCCATCTTCACCCCGGACGGCAAGTTCGCCGGCAACGACGAACGCGGTCTGGAAGCCATGGAGTACTGGACCAACCTTTGGAAAACAATGCCACCGGGTGTCACCGGCTGGACTTGGGACGGCCAGGGGCAATCCGTCGCCCAGGGCGTTGCCGCGTCGATGATGAGTTGGGGCGAGTTCTTCCCGTATTTCGACGATCCGTCGGCAACCAAAGTCTCCGGCCTGATGGAAGCGGTTCGCTGTCCACCACCGTCGCGCGCGCTGCGTACCAGTGACGAGACCGGCTTTGGAGAGATCCCCGGTGTTGGTCACCAGGGCGGCTCGTCGCTTGCGGTCTCGAAAAACTCCAAGAACCCGGATGCAGCCTGGATCTTCATGCAATGGGCAACGAGTTACGATACGCAAGTGCTCATCACGGCTCTGGGCGGCGGTACAGGACCGACACGCGCAAGCGTCTATGATGATCCGCGCATCATAGCCAACAATCGCGTTGGGCCGGGCACGACACGCCACCTGAACGTCGTTCGTGACACGATCGCGATGGATATGGGTTCTGAACCGGATCTGCCGCAATGGGCGGAACTTTCCAACGACACGATCCCTGTCAGGCTCGGCAAGTACTTTGCCGGCGACTACGGTTCGCCGAAGGAGGCAATGGACGATATTGCCGTGTCTGTCGACAAGATCGTATCCGGATAAGCAATCCGGACAAGAAGCAAAGGGGAGGGTGGCAACACCCTTCCCGGACACTGGGTTTGGGAGGATCCTGTGGAAGATAAACCACTTGTTGCAATAACCGGGGCGAGCTCGGGAATCGGCGAAGCAACCGCGCGCGCCTTTTCGGCTGCCGGTCATCCTGTTCTCTTGATGGCCCGACGCATGGACCGGATGGAAGCACTCGGACTTCCCAATGCGGTTCTTCGTCAGGTGGATGTGCGCGACCGCAACGCGATCGCCGCGGCGGTACGGGATGCTGAAGCCGAATTCGGTCCGGTTGACATGATGTTCGCCAACGCAGGCATCGCCCGTCTGGCCGATATCGGCCGGCAACCTCCCGAAGAATGGGATGAGATGATCGACATCAACACCAAGGGTGTGATGAATACGGTGCATGCGGTGATGAATGGCATGATGGATCGCAAGCGGGGCACGCTTGTCATGATGAGCTCCATCGCAGGCCGCAAGGTTTATCCCGACCACACGGTGTATTGCGGCACGAAATATTTCGTTCACGCGGTTTCAGAGAGCCTGCGCGAATATCTTTCCGCGCATGACGTACGCGTCGTCGTTGTCTCGCCAGGTGTGATTGAGACTGAAGTCCTTTCGGGTGTTCTGGATCAGGAAACGCTTGAAAACTACAAGAACAACAAGGTCAAGATGGGTGGTGGTATCGGTGCGGACATCGTCGCCGACCTGATACTCAATGCCTATCGATTGCCGCAAAAGGCCCTGGTTCAGGAGATCTGCCTGACACCGACGCGGCAAAGCTACTGAGGAAATCTGCATTAATGGCCGAGGTTGCCTATCACAATATCTGCAAATCCTACGGATCCGTTGAAGTCATGCGCGACCTGTCGCTGTCAATTCAGGACGGTGAGTTTGCAGTGCTGCTCGGGGCATCCGGTTGTGGCAAGACCACGTTGCTCAGGATGACCGCCGGGCTGGAAAACATCACCGGCGGTGAATTGACCATTGACGGCAAGGTCATGAACGAGGTGCATCCTCGCGACCGCGACATTGCAATGGTGTTTCAGAACTATGCGCTCTATCCGACCATGAAGGTTTTCGACAACATCGCGTTCAGCCTGGAAGTCAAGCGCCTGAGCAAGGAAGAGATCAAGAGGAAAGTCAACGAGGCGGCCGCAGTCCTGAACCTGACAGACTATCTGGACCGGTACCCGCGTGAATTGTCCGGCGGTCAGCGGCAGAGAGTGGCCATGGGCCGTGCCATGGTGCGCGATGCAAAGGTGTTTCTGTTCGATGAGCCCCTGTCGAATCTCGATGCGAAGCTCAGGGCACACATGCGCGTTGAAATCCGGCAACTCCACGAGCGGCTCAAGGCAACAACAGTCTACGTCACTCACGATCAGATCGAGGCCATGACAATGGCCGACAAGATCGTGCTGATGAAAGGCGGCCGGATTGAGCAGGTCGGAACACCGGATGACCTGTACGATCGGCCCGCGACCCGATTTGCCGCAGATTTCATCGGATCGCCCTCGATGAATTTCGTCGAGGGTGACATCACGGCGGAGGACGGGAAACCGCACTTTGTCGGTCCGCATATCAATCTGCCGCTAGACACTGGGCTGAAGGCGGAACAGGGTCAGAAAGTGATCTGCGGCTTGAGGCCGTCGGACCTTGTGACAACAAAGAGCGGCGAAATAAAAGGAACGGTCAAACTGGTTGAAAAGACCGGTGCTGACGTGAATATCCATGTGGATCTGAGCGAGACAGCAAACCTGGTCGCGACAATGGCCAGGGACAATGGCGCAGTTGCAGGCGATTCCATCGAACTGACGATACCTCCCAGGGCGGTTCACCTTTTCGACGCAGAGACAGAAAACAGGATCGAAACTCAGACGGCTGGGTAACAGAGCCATGGGCTGACGGTGCGGTTCCCGATTGGCAGCGCAACGAATGAAAAGAATGGTGCCGCGGAGATCCAGTCTTGATCTTTGGGCCATTTGACCGTGCACTCCGCACCGCGCACGGCACCTCGGAGGCGTGTTGTCTCGTCTCCACAAAGCGAGTTGAAATTCCGCGATGGCTCCAGGAAATGTTGTGCCACCAACATAAAGGACCTGCGTGCGGATCATGCTCTGGATCCAACTCCTCGAGCAGGTGCAGCATGCCGGAATTCTAGAGTGTCGAGGCAAGGTCCGGTCCCGGTCACGCATCTTTGTGCTTTAGCCGACGTCCAAAATACCGGTAAACCTTTAGCCGTTCAGACAACCCGGGCCCTGAGCAACCGTTCCGGGTCAATTCGTCCACACAGCACAAGACCCGAAATGGATGTGAAATGATCTCGGAAAAGACTGAATCGGAATTGCTAGGCCTTCTGCGCGCCACTGCTAGAGCTGAAATTCTCCCTCGGTACCGGGCGCTCGGACATGATGACATCACGAGCAAAACGTCAGCAAGCGATCTGGTTACGATCGCGGACCAGGGCGCGGAGAAGATGATCAGCGCCGGCATTGCGAAAATTCTGCCCGATGCCGAAATCGTGGGTGAAGAGGCTGTATCGGAAAATCCGAATGTTCTGAAGCGGATCGGAGACTCGGAGCTCAGTGTCATTATCGATCCGATCGACGGCACCTGGAACTTCGCAAAGGGATTGCCGCTGTTCGGTGTCATCCTGGCAGTCGTTCATCGGTCGGAAACGGTGTTTGGTGCGCTCTATGATCCAGTGATGGATGATGCCACGACAGCTCGCAAAGGACAGGGCGCATTTCACGTTTCCCGCGACGGTTCACGCAAGCAGCTACATCTTTCGAAGCCCGAAAGGAAAGGCCTTGCCGACATGATTGGAGCCGTTCCGCATTGTCTTTATACGCCTGAGGAACGGCAAAGGATCGCGACCCGGTTCGTGGCCTTTGAAAGGGTGCTGTCCTACAGATGTGCTTGTCACGAATACCGGATCCTCGCTGAAGGAAGTCTTGACTTTTCGATGTCCGGTCCGCTCAAGCCCTGGGATCATGCGGCGGGTGAACTGATCTACCGGGAAGCGGGCGGTTTCGCTGCAATGGTGGACACGATGACACCTTACCGTCCGGACATGACCGAAGGCCGATTGCTACTGGCGCGCTCCAGGGAGGCATGGCGCGAGATTCACGAAGCGCTCTTTTAAATTCTCCGCGGTCACGCCAGCGAAAAGGCCACCGGGATCACGGACCAGTCGGGCTGAGGTGGACGATTTCTAAGCCAGAACAAGTCGCATGACGGTGTCTATGTTGAAGGCGAGCCGCTGCTCGAGAGCGTCTTCAGACATGTAGTCACGCTCAAACATGACTGCACCGGTGAACCTGTTGGTAAGGTAGTAGTACCCGATGGCGGCGATCGTGATGTTCAACTGAACCGGGTCTACCCCGGTGCGAAAAGTACCTTCTCCGGCACCGCGCTCCAGAATATCCCGCACCATTTCGACAAACCTGCGACTGGCGACTCGAAGGCGTTCCGACCCTTCCAGGTGGCGCCCGCGGTGCAGGTTTGCGCTGTTGACAAGTGTTATGAACTCAGGGTTGTCGAGGTAGTACTGCCATGTGAAGCGGACGAGTGTTTCAAGCGCTTCGCGGGGAGAAAGGTGATCCAGTGCAAGGGCTTGCTCTGCGTTTCTGATGTCCAGGTAGGCTTCTTCCAGCACAACCTTGAAGAGATCTTCCTTGCCGCCGAAGTAGTGGTAGATCATGCGTTTGTTGGCTTGCGCTCTTTCCGCGATTTCATCGACCCGGGCGCCTCCCAGACCGACCCGCGCGAACTCGGATTTCGCTGCCGCGAGAATGCGAGCCTTGGTTGCATCCGCGTCACGAATTTTGCGCGTTGTTGCCTTCATCACGATTCACCCCCGCTTTCGCCTGACCCTGAACTTGGCACAGGTTTCGCGCCAAGCGAACCACCAATACCGCATGGGCTCTTATAACCCACTTGACAGGAAAGTTAAATTGTAAGTAACTAACTAGTGCGTTACCTATCAAGGTGTAGTTGCTGCCCACATTGTGAAAGCGGCCTCCGCGACTGGTGTGCAGCGAGGCGGGCCTATTGTCTCAAGGCGAGGCAGGCCCAAAAACGGGAGGAGCCACATGTCATTCATCAAGAAGTTCATCGAGCAGGAAACGGTTTCGCGTCGGAATTTTCTGTTGGCCTCGGCCTTCGGAATTTCAGGTGCGGCTGCAGCACGCATGTTTGGTCCGTCACCTGTGCAGGCGGCAACCTATTCGGATCCGACAATCGCGTGGTCTTATCGAAATCGCACAAACCCATACTGGAACGAGATCGTGTCCGGTGGCGAGGCATTTGTGGAAAGTCTTGGCAAGTCCAAGGGAGACCTGACTCATCTGATCAACGAAGGGTCTTCCGAAAAATCGCTTGCGGATGTGAAGGCGCTCCTTGCCAAAACCAACGGCGAACTGGCTCTTGCAATTGATACCAACGACGCCCCGAACGCGCGTCCGGTCGTCGAATCCTGTGTCGAGGCCGGCGCCTATGTTTCCACCTTGTGGAACAAGACCGATGATCTGCACCCTTGGGATTTCGGCGACAATTATGTAAGCCACATGAGCTGGTCCGACGAGGGACCGGCGGAACAGACCGCACGTATTCTGCTGGATGCCATCGGCGGCAAGGGCGGTGTTGTCCATCTGGGCGGTATTGCCTCAAACAATCCGGCAATAGAACGCCTGGCAGGTTTGAAGACCGCGCTTCTCGACTATCCCGATGTCGAACTTCTGGATGCCCAGCCGGCCGATTGGGACACGCAGAAGGCAAACCAGATCATGTCGTCCTTCATCACGCGCTATGGAGACGAGATCAAGGGCGTGCATTGTGCAAATGACACGATCGGATACGGGGTTCTGGAAGCATTGCGCGCAGAAGGCATGGATATTCCGATTGTAACCTATGACGGCAACCCGCAGGCGGTGGACCTGGTACGCGAGGGCCGGATCCTTGCGACTGTCTTCACCAACCCGCACTGGGGTGGTGGTATCACCGCGGCGCTCGCCTATCATGCCGCAATCGGCACTTTCAAACCTTCCGAAGAACCCAAGGAGCATCGTGAATTCTACGGGCCGACCATCATGGTCACACCGGACGATGCCGCGGCGTTCAAGGCAAACTACATCGAAAATGTCCCGACATATGACTGGACGGACTTCTGGGGGCCTGCCAACGGCCAGATCCAGTACAAATAGTCAGTTGCGGTGGCCGCCCGCGTGGCGGCCACCCTTGCAGTTCATCGAGATTGTTTGTGGAGGAGCGAGGCATCGCCCGTGAGACCGGGCAGGCGATCATTTCTCTTTTCCATTCTGACATTGCAATGCGCCGGTGCCGGCGCTGACGACCCGCTAGGAGACGAGGATCATGACGGAAGTTGTCGCCCAGACAGCCCCGCGGGCGAGCTTTCTGACCAGAGACAGGATCATCAAATGGGCCCCCCTTCTGGTCCTGGTTTTCCTGACGCTCGTCTTTCCGTTCTTCGAGTGGCTCGAAGACCTGCAGGAAGGCAAGCAACACTTGTTTCTGGTCGACAGCCGTTTCTTTTCAATCCGGAATGCAGCGCGCATCCTGATCGCGTCGACCCCGGCATTGATGGTTGCCATCGGTGTCACCTTCATCATCCTCATGGGATCGATCGATCTTTCGATGGAAGGCACGGTTTCGGTGTGCGCCGTGATTTTTGCGTTTGCCTTCATTTCCTGGGGCGGGACGCTGGCAAGCTGGGCGTGGCTTGCAATCCCGCTTGCGTTGGTGGTCGGGGCTGTCCTCGGATTCATCAACGGTCTGGTTCATGTCCGGCTCAAGATACCGAGTTTCATGGCTTCGCTTGCCATGGGGTTTGTCGGGACGGGATTTGCATTGCTCTTGACGGGCGGTGACCGCATCCGGGTCGAGGACGAGATCTTTCGTTCGCTGCTGACCGTGCGCTGGTTCAATTTCCCCATCATGGTCTATGTCGCGCTGGCGATGACGCTGCTTGCCTGGTTTATCCAGTCGAGGACGACCCTCGGACGCAATTTCTACGCAGTCGGCGGGGGAGAGGAACTGGCGCATGCGAGCGGTCTGAATGTCACCCGCGTGCGCCTGATGGGTTTCACTCTGGCAGGCGTGTTCTTTGCCATGGGCGCGCTGCTGGCAGTCGGGCGGATCGGGATCGCAGAGACGGCGACCGGCAACAATTTCATGTTCATTTCGATCACCGCTGTCGTGGTCGGAGGAACCGCACTCTGGGGCGGTATCGGCGGGGTCTGGAACACTCTTGTCGGTGTTCTGATCGTGAATGTCATCAACAACGGAATGGTTGTGATCGGACTTCCAAGTTACGCACAAGACGGTGTTCTTGGTCTTCTGGTGATTATCGCCGTGGTTCTGTCCACCGACCGCAAGTCGGTCAGCTTCGTGAAATAGGGGGGCGGTGCATGTATGAGCTTCGACAAGTCGACAAGCACTTTCCCGGCGTTCACGCGCTGAAGGGTGTCGATTTCAAGGTGAAACGCGGCGAGATCGTTGGACTGGTCGGCGAAAACGGTGCCGGCAAATCCACCCTGATGAAGGTGATCTACGGAGCCTACCAGCCGGACGGCGGCAACATCGCACTCGACGGCACCACGGTTCGTTTTCAAAACCCCCGTCAGGCGATGGAACACGGTATCGGCATGGTGTTCCAGGAACAATCGCTGATCCTGAACCTGACGGTGATGGAAAACATCTTCCTGGGCTACGAGCAGCAGTTCGTGAAATTCGGCGTCATCAACTGGAAGGCGATGTCCGAGGCGGCCCGCATGCAGCTTGCAAAGGTCAAGCTGGACATTGATCCGGGCATGACGACATCCGAACTCAGTTTCGCACAACGCCAGCTGGTGGAACTTGCCAAGGTTCTGACGCTGGAAGAGCGGATCGATGGGGATCTTGTGATCCTGCTTGACGAACCGACCTCGGTTCTTGCCAAGGAGGAAGTCGAGCTGCTGTTCAACCTCGTGAAGGATCTCAAGCAACGGGCGAGCTTTATTTTCGTCAGCCACCGCATGGACGAAGTCCTGCGGCTCTCGGATCGTATCTACGTGATGAAGGACGGTGCCGTTGTCGATGTTGTGTCGCACGACGAGGCCGAGGTGGATGCCATTCAGCACAAGATGGTCGGGCGGGAAGTCGACAAGGAATATTATCGCGAGCAGAAGCAGCGGCCTTACGACGCCGGCAAAGTGTTGCTGACATTCGACGGCGTGAGCTGCGACAAGCGCTTTGAGGATGTTTCCTTCGCGTTGCATCCAGGAGAAGTGATCTGCCTTGTCGGCACGGAGGGGTCGGGTCGCGAGGCGATCTTGCGCACGATCTTCGGTCTCGAAACACCGACCAGCGGCTCTGTCGCGATCAGGAACCAAAAGGTGACCCGTTTTTCCGCGCGCAGTGGTGTCGATGCGGGAATAGGCTACATCCCGCGGGAACGAAAGGTCGAAGGCATCGTTGCCGGCATGAACGTCTATGAAAACATGACGTTGAGCCAGATGAACAAATACGCGAACGCGGGCGTTCTGCGGGTGAGCGAAGAAAAGACACTTGCCCGCAACTGGATCGAGCGCCTCGGTATCAAGACCCCTGATGTCTACAAGGATTGCGGTGGTCTGTCCGGCGGTAACCAGCAGAAAGTGGTCTTGGCGAAATGGCGGTCAGGCGGCGCAGAGATCATGCTTCTGGACCATCCGACGCGCGGGCTCGACATCGGTGCCAAGGAAGACGTCTACGAAATGATACGCGAGATGTCGCATGCCGGTGTCGGCATCGTTCTGGTGGCTGATACGCTGGAGGAGGCAATCGGGCTCAGTCACACAATTCTTGTCCTGAAGGATGGCCAGTTTCAGAAACGCTTTGACTGCGCACCCGGCGCGAAGCCGTCGCTTTATGACCTTGTTCACCACATGATCTGAGGCTGAAAATGTCATTCGAACGTATCAAGCCGCATCTTCCCTGGATCACGCTTCTCGTGCTGGTCCTGCTGGTCGGTATTGCCAATCCCAGCTTCTTTGACCCCGCGGGCCTGTTGTCCCTGGTCACCGATGTGGTGCCGCTGTTCATCATGGCGCTGGGCATGACTTTCGCCATCTATATCGGCGGGATCGACCTCTCGGTTCAGCAGCTTGCCAATCTGGTGACCGTGATCGCCACGGTCTATCTTGCCAAATTCGGTGTCGGGGTTGCCCTTGTTGCTGTCGCGGCGGGATTCATTGTTGGCGCGATCTCCGGATTCGTGACGACGCGTCTTTATGTGCCGAGCTTTGTCTCCACGCTCGCCATGGGCTTCGTCGCGCTTTCTGCGGCGAAGTATTTTTCCGGTCAGCGCGCACTCTACATGGATGCCGAGCTGCGGAATTCGAGCTTCGGCTGGATGTTCGGCAACACGGCGGGTGTCCCGCACGAGCTGGTAATCGCAATTGTTCTGTTGGTGCTGGCGTGGTTCCTGCAGACACGGACCACATTCGGAAGGTCCTTGAAAGCGGTCGGTTCCGGCGAACCTGCAGCAATTGCGTCCGGCCTCAACGTCGACCGAGTGAAGATCCTTGCTTTCGCCATTTCCGGCGTCTTCGCCGCCGTCGCCGGACTGATCTTTTCCGTGAAACTATCCGGAGGCGATGCCAACCTGGCGAACGGATTTCTGCTGCTTGCCATCGTGGCCGTACTGGTTGGCGGCACGCCGTTGACCGGCGGTGTCGGTGGTGTGCTCAACACCGCGATCGGGACACTTATCGTCATGGTGATCCGGGCCGCCATGGTCTACCTGGAAATCGACGCGACCCAGCAGCAGATGGTGTTCGGGATCGTGCTGATCGCCGCCATCGCACTGACGATCGACCGGTCGAAACTCAGAGGCGTTGTCAAATGACGATGCTGGCGGCATATCTTGTCAAACCCGGCAGGTTTGAGTTGCGCAACGTGCCGATGCCGTCGGTCGGTGACGATCAGGTGCTGGTCAAGATTGCCCGAACCGGCATCTGCGGTACGGACATGCATATTTTCAACGGTCACTACGCGGCCGACAAGCTGCCGCTGATCCCGGGTCACGAGTTCACCGGGACGGTCGTCGAAACCGGAAAAAATGTTGAGGGCACGAAGGTCGGACAATCGGTTGTGGTCGATATGAACATCGGCTGCGGACACTGCTACTGGTGTCGGCGCAACGAAATCCTGAACTGTCCGGACATGCAACAGATGGGTATCACCATCAACGGTGCCTTCGCTGAATTCATTGCGGTTCCGGCGCGTCTGGTCATTGCTGCTCCGGACAAGACACCACAAGCCGTTCTGGCGCTAACAGAACCGCTCGCCTGCGTTGTCCGTGCCGCCCGGAAAGCCCGGATCACCTTCGGGCAATCGGTTGTGGTGATCGGGGCAGGGCCAATTGGCAATCTTCATGTCCAGCTTTTGCGCACGATCGGCGCAGCACCGATAATCGTCTCCGACATTTCAAGAGACCGTGTTCGCCTGGCACTGGAAGCGGGTGCCGATTACGGTGTCACTGATCCAGCCGAACTCGAAGCAACCGTGATGCGTGCCACGGAAGGGCGTGGCGCGGATATCGTGATTGAGAGTGTCGGTCACCCTTCGCTCTACCAGACCGCCATGCAGCTCATTCGCAAGGGCGGCCACATAGCAGCATTCGGACTGACCGGAGCCGGCGAGACGTTACCGGTCGACATATTACGGACGATCCTTGAAGAAAACTCGATCAAGGGCTCCGTCGCCGGTATGGGGCAGGACATGCATGACAGCCTGACGCTTCTGACCCACGGCCGTATCAGGACCGAGGCGTTTACCGGCGCGACGTTTCCGCTTGCCGACATCCAGTCGGCCTTCGACAGTCTGGTCGACCGACCGGAAGACTTGAAAACGCAAATCGTGATGTGAAGAGGGCAAGTTGAAATGACTACCGAAGCCTACATGTCCAGACCGCAGGGCCGGATTCCCAACAACCGGTTTCCACTTCTTGTGCATCGCAATGTTGTCCCGGGCGGCGGTGCCGATGCAATCAAACGGCTATTTGTATCAAATGGATGGTCGAACAACTGGGACTACCCGGGGATCTACGAGTACGCACATTTTCACTCGACAACACATGAGTGCCTGGGCTGCGCACAAGGCTGGATTGAGTTCAGCCTGTCTGTCGGAGAAGGCGGATGGACAAAAGTGAAGATCGACGCGGGTGATGTCATTCTAATGCCTGCCGGGGTCAGCCACGAAATGATCGCCAGGTCGGACAATGTCCATATGTGCGGCGGCTACCCGGATGGTCGCGACTGGGATGATATTCAGGAGGCCTTTTTGTCTGACGAGGACTACAAAAGAGCCTGCAAACGAATAATGATGCTCCCCATTCCCTCAAGGGATCCCGCCACGGGATTGCCGATGCCCGAATGGCATGCCGCACCTTCTTCGGTTGAAGGTGGTTGGAATGAATGGCGTACCAGCCTCGACGCAACCTCTTAAATCCAATTCGCTTCAAATCCGGTTTCCGAAGTTTCTTCGTTGGGGAATGAAAATGAGTGATTCAAGCATCGTACTAAGCCTTCCAGATCAACCCAGGGAATTCGGGTTTTTCGTAGACGGTTCCTGGTCGCCGATAGAAAGTCGCGAGGTGTTTGAAAGGTTTTCGCCCGGGCATGGCGTTCCTGTTACCCGGATCCCGAAATGCACGGATGCCGATCTGGATGCAGCCGTTAATGCTGCCCGGAAAGCCTTTGACGACCGGCGCTGGTCGGGTCTTTCGGGCGCTGACCGTGCCGCTGTGCTTTTGAAAGCTGCTGAAGGTGTCCGGACGCGAGCGGAAGAAATCGCCTACTGGGAGACTTTGGAAAACGGCAAGCCGATCTCACAGGCGCGTGCGGAAGTCGGGGGCTGTGTCGGCATGTTCGAATATGCAAGCGGGCTGGCACGGTCTCTTCACGGCGACAGTTTCAACAATCTCGGGGACGGCATGTTCGGCGTCGTAACACGCGAACCTGTCGGTGTCGTTGGTGTCATTACGCCGTGGAACTTTCCATTCCTGATCCTGTGCGAGCGCATTCCGTATATTCTTGCGGCCGGTTGCACGATCGTTGCCAAACCCTCGGAAGTCACTTCGGCAACAACCCTGATCCTCGCGGAGATCTTGCATGATGCGGGATTGCCGGCAGGCGTGTTGAATGTCGTGACCGGTTCCGGCAGCACAATAGGGCAGGGCTTGATCGAACATGAGCAGGTTGACATGCTGTCTTTTACCGGCTCGACGGCGGTCGGTCGCCGTGTCGTTGAAGCGTCGGGAAAATCCAATTTCAAGAAGCTGGGGCTGGAACTGGGCGGCAAGAACCCGCAGATCGTATTCGCAGATGCGGATCTGGAAGATGCCGCGGATGGTGTTGCCTTTGGCATAGGATTCAATACGGGTCAATGTTGTGTTTCGGGTTCCAGACTGATCGTTGAGCGAACCGTTGCCGAGAAATTTGCGTCCATGGTCGCGGAAAAGTTCAGGAAAGTGCGCGTTGGTGACCCTCTGGACGAAAGGACCCAGGTTGGGGCGATCACGACCGATGCCCAGAACACGACGATCATGGGATATATCGAGAAAGGCCGTGCCGAGGGCGCGACGCTGATCCATGGGGGCGAGCAGCTTGATTTCGGCCATGGGCAATATATCGCTCCGACGCTATTTGGAAACGTCACCAGTGAGATGACGATTGCACGCGAAGAGATTTTCGGTCCCGTATTGACTGTCATGCCATTCGATACGCTCGAAGAGGCTGTGGCGATCGCAAATGACACCGAATACGGCCTGGCTGCCAGTGTCTGGACCAAGAATATCGACAAGGCTCTTGTCGTCACGCGGCGTGTGCAGGCCGGGCGTTTCTGGATCAATACCACCCTCTCCGGCGGGCCGGAACTCCCGATTGGCGGTTTCAAGCAATCCGGGTGGGGTCGCGAAGCCGGCATCTACGGGGTTGAAGAATACACCCAGGTCAAATCCGTGCACATTGAGATCGGAAAACGGACACCGTGGGTGGCGTGATGACTGAAAGCGGCTATGATTTTGTCATTGTGGGCGGCGGGTCAGCCGGTTGCGTTCTGGCCAGTCGGCTGAGCGAGAATGCAGACGCGCGCGTGCTGCTGCTCGAAGCCGGTGGCAGGGATTCCCACCCCTTGATCCACATGCCGGTCGGCTTCGCCAAGATGACGACCGGTCCGCATACATGGGGCCTCGTCACGGCACCCCAAAAGCATGCAAACAACCGTGAAATTCCATATGCCCAGGCGCGTGTCATCGGTGGGGGCAGTTCAATCAACGCGGAAGTCTTCACCCGCGGAAACCCTGTGGACTATGACCGCTGGGCGCATGAGGAGGGGTGCAAGGGCTGGTCCTTCAGTGAAATCCAGCAGTATTTCCTGCGCTCGGAGGGCAACACCGTGCTTTCCGGCGACTGGCACGGAACGGACGGTCCGCTTGGTGTCTCCAACATTCCTGATCCGCAAGTCATGACAAGGGCTTTTGTGCAGGCCTGCCAGGAGCGTGGAATTCCTTTCAGCCACGATTTCAATGGTGAGACGCAGGCCGGTTGCGGTGTCTACCAGACGACCACGAAAAACTACAGACGTTGTTCAGCCGCCGTTGGCTATCTGAAACCAGTGTTGAACCGGAAAAACCTGACGGTTGAAACCGGCTGCCTTGTCCGGAAAATCACGTTCCAGGGCAATCGGGCAACCGGTGTCGAGTACGTCAAAGATGATGTGAAGCACAAGGCAAATGCCGAGAGCGAAGTCGTCGTCACGTCGGGGGCAATAGGTACTCCGAAAATCATGATGCTCTCGGGCATCGGACCGGCCGCGCATCTCAGGGAGCATGGCATCGATGTCATTCATGATCTGCCGGGTGTGGGGGAGAACCTGCACGATCACTTCGGGATCGACATCGTGGCCGAGCTCAAGGGACACGATAGTCTCGACAAATACAACAAGCTGCACTGGGCCGCATGGGCGGGGATGGAGTATCTGCTGTTCAGGTCCGGGCCGATCACCTCCAATGTCGTCGAGGGAGGTGCGTTCTGGTACGCCGACGCCGACCAACCGGTTCCCGATCTTCAATTCCACTTCCTGGCAGGCGCGGGCGCCGAGGCAGGCGTGCCGAGCGTGCGCAAGGGGGCTTCGGGGATCACGTTGAATTCCTACGCGCTTCGCCCGAAGAGCCGGGGCACGGTTCGATTGAGATCAGCCGATCCCGACGACCTTCCGATCGTTGATCCGAATTTTCTGGCTGAGCCTGATGATCTGAAAACGGGCATCGAAGGTGTGAAGATCAGCCGGGAAATTTTCGAGCAACCTTCCTTGCAGAAATACATCAAGTCGACCCGCTTTCCCGATGACACCGTCAAGTCCCGGTCAGACCTCGAGGCATATGCGCGTCAGTACGGGCGAACGTCCTATCACCCGACCTGCACCTGCAAAATGGGCGTGGATGAGATGGCGGTGGTCGATCCGTCGCTGCGTGTGCGCGGACTGGAGGGAATAAGGATATGTGACAGTTCAGTGATGCCCAGTGTCATCGGCTCGAATACCAATGCGCCGACCATCATGATTGCCGAAAAGGCGAGCGACCTCATTCGGGGCAATAACTGAACGGGCTTCCCCAACTGAAAAGGGCGATCAGGTGATCGCCCTCTTTTTTGCCTGTCTGTAACCGGCCCCGATCAATCCCATTCAGGGGCCCATGGAACGAGATCCCTGGTGACGATCCGGTAGTTCCGGTGTGTCAACTCATCGATGCGCGCCATGTCCACCGAAGACAATGTGAAATCCATGATGTCGAAGTTTGACCGGATGTTTTCCGGCTTTGTCGACATCGTGTTTATGCTGACACCCTTTTGCAGGATCCAGCGCAGAACAACCTGGCCGGCGTTCTTGCCGTAAGCCTTGCCGATGTCCGCAAACAGGGGCTGTTTGAAAACTTCGCCGCGTGCAACCGAAGAGTAGGAGGATAGCGGAATGCCGATTTCGTTCGCACCCGCCAGGAGCTTGTCCTGATTCAACAGCGGATGAAATTCCACCTGGTTGGTGACGATCGGCGCATCGACGATGGCAACCGCGTCCTTCATCATCTGCACGGTATAGTTCGAAACGCCGATATTCTTCGTCAGGTTTCTGTCCCGGGCCGACTGCAATAGCTCAAGAGACGGGGTGATATCGCCGCCAACCGGCGGCCAATGCAGCAACAGGATGTCGACGTAGTCCGTTTGCAGATCCCGAAGGCTTTTTTCCACCGAGGCCAGGAAAGCATCTTCACCAAAATTATCGGGATGCACCTTTGTCGTGAGGCACAGATCCCCGCGTTTCAAGCCTGTTGCCTTGAGCGCTTCTCCGGTTTCTTTTTCATTGCCGTACATCTGGGCCGTATCGAATGCACGATAACCTGCCTCCGCCGCAGCCAGAATGGCGTTTTTTGCCTGGTCGCCCGTCAGCGGATATGTGCCAAATGCACGCTGGTTGGTTTTCTGGAACGATACATTCATCTCAGCCTCCCTTGAACCTGATGGCTTGTAACCTTTTGGTTACTTAATTTGTAACTCATTAGTTACTTAAGAGGAAGGGGAATTTGTCGACTGTTTGATTTTTAAAGGAAATCCGGGGTTGATTCAATGCTCACGGATTGGCATAGTTTAATAACTAACTAGTTACTTCGGGTAAATATCCGAATCACGGAGGACGCTGTGACCAAACAGAAAACCGCGGCTGAAGCTGTCGCGCTTATCCCCGACAACGCCGTCGTTGCAGTGAATTCCTCAAGCGGCCTTTGCTGTCCGGACGCGGTGCTGGAGGCGCTCGGCGAACGGTTCGACGCGGCAGGTGCTCCCCGAAATCTGACGACGATTCACCCGATCGCGGCGGGCGACTTTTTCGGCACAAAGGGCGTTGATCACATCGCCAAATCCGGGTGTCTGACAAAGATCATCGGAGGCAGCTATCCATCGGGTCCATCAAAGGCGGAGCCGCCGCTTATCTGGCAAATGATCATCAAGAACCAGGTCAAAGCCTACAATCTTCCCTCCGGTATCATTTTTGACATGTTGCGCGAAGGCGCCGGACACCGGCCCGGTGTCCTGACGAAAGTCGGTATGGAGACGTTTGTGGATCCAGACCTGGAAGGCGGTGCCATGAACCCGGCGGCGGCCGCCGAACCACTGGTGCGTCACATGGAGTTTGAAGGAGAAGACTGGCTGTATTTCCCGGCGATCAAACCTGACATCGCGATTATCCGGGCGACCACGGGCGATCAGAGAGGCAACCTGAGTTTTGAATCGGAAGGGGCCTATCTCGGTGCGATGGAAATGGCACTGGCAGCGCATAATTGCGGTGGTACCGTCATCGCACAAGTGCGCAAGGTCGGTCAGAACGGCTCGATCAGACCTCACGACGTTCATGTTCCGGGAATACTTGTTGACGTTGTCGTCGAAGCTCCGGAGATGCTGCAGACAACCGCCACACCCTATGATCCGGCCATATCCGGTGAGTTGATCAGGCCGCTCGACAGTTTTCAGTTGATGGAATTCAGCGTGCAGAAAGTGATCGCACGCCGTGTTTCGCAAGAGCTGAAAAAAGGTTGGTCGGTCAATATCGGGTTCGGTGTTTCTGCAAATGTACCGAGGGTTTACCTGGAAGAGGGACGTCATGGTGACGTGACCTGGGTCATCGAACAGGGCGCTGTCGGCGGTATTCCGCTTCTCGACTTCAAGTTCGGCTGCGCGGCGAATGCAGAGGCCTTCGTTGCTTCCCCTCACCAGTTTGCCTACTTCCAGGCGGGAGGATTTGATGCATCGCTCTTGTCCTTCCTTGAAATAGGTGCGGACGGTTCGGTCAATGTTTCCAGGCTAAAGGCAACGCCACACAGAACCGCGGGCGCGGGGGGATTTGTCGATATTACCGCGCGGGCCAGGCGGATCGTGTTTTCCGGCACGTTCAACGCGGGCGCTAAAATGCATCTCGACGACGGTCGGTTGGTGATTGACCGGGAGGGTCACACCTCAAAAATCGTTCCTGCGGTCGATCAGGTGTCGTTCTCCGGAAAGCGTGCGCTGATGCAGGGGCAGGAGGCCACCTATGTGACCGAGCGATGCGTGATAAAGCTGACGGAGCATGGCCTTATGGTGACCGAGATTGCTCCGGGAATGGATCTGCACCGGGACATTCTCGAGCAGGCGTCAACTCCTCTGCGGGTGGCAGACAACTTGCAAGTGATGAACGGCGCGCTGTTCAGACCCGAGCCGTTCGGGTTGACGCCATGAGTCAGGTTACCGTGTCCGTGGAGGGCGCGACCGGACATCTGCGCCTGTCCCGTCCGGAAAAACTGAACGCGATGGACACCGCAATGGTCGAAGAACTTTCATCGTGCTGCAGACAGATCGAGCACCGCGAGGACATTCACGTCGTCATCCTGTCAGGTGAGGGCAAGGTTTTCTCGGCCGGTGGTGACATCGATGCCTGGTCAAAGGAAAACGCTGTTCGTTTCGGCAGACACTGGGTGCGCGACGGGCACACGATTTTTGATGCGATTGCCCGACTGCGGCAGCCGGTGATTGCCGTCCTGGACGGTCATGCGCTCGGTGGTGGCCTGGAGCTTGCCGCGTGTGCAGACTATCGCATCGCTGAAACCCAAATACAGATCGGACAACCGGAGACTGGTCTCGGGATCATTCCCGGATGGTCGGGCACGCAGCGGGCTGTGCGCCGGTTCGGTGCGCAAGTGGTCCGGCGGATGGCTGTCTTCGGCGAGACCTACGGTGCCGAACAGGCACTGGCGGCCGGGCTCGTGGACAAAGTGGTTGAGACCGGTTTGGGACTCCAGGCGGCGCGGGAAATTGCAGCAGTTGTTCTGCAGCGCGGCCCAAGGGCAACAGAGCTTGTCAAGATGATGATCAATGCCGCTGAAGGCGAGGAGCGTGAACGCGTCATCGACGCGCTTGCCGGCACCGTGGCTGCGCAATCTCCGGAGCTGAGAGAAGGGCTTGCAGCTTTTCGCGACAAACGAACACCTGAATTTGGAAAAGGGGATGGGCAATGATCCGCCATTTCGTGGCCTTGCACTTTCGGGCAGGCACACCTGCCGACGTCAAGAACAATCTGATGAGCGAACTTGCATCTCTAACGGATCGCATTGTCGGGATCGCCGATTTCCAGGTTCGCCCGAACATCAGTGTGGAAGATCCGCTGGTCCGGGGGTTCCGGGATGTTTTCTGGTTCGACTTCAAGGATGAAAACGTTCGTGATGCCTATCTCCAAGACGAAGTGCACCAGGCAATCGGTAGCCGGATCGTCGCTGAGCTTGAGGGGGGAGCCGATGGTGTTTTCGTGTGTGACTACAAGGTGTGAGTAGCATTTGCGGGCAGCCCGGACCCGGACACGTCGGCAGCAAATCGGGGCCTCTGCCGCCTATCGGTAGACCAGGAGCTTGTTCGAGCCGTCCTGCACGATCTCGCCACGCTGGTTCGTGACAGAAAAAGCGAGTGTCAGAATACCGCGATCGGGTTTCGTCACCTTTCGCTTTTCCATGATTTCAATCACTGCGCCAAGCTCGTCGCCTACAAAGACAGGGCGGCGGAAGGACCAATCCCATCCCAGGGACGCGATTGCCCTGAACTGGGCGTCTGACTGGTTTTTTAATCCGTCAACAAGCGAAAGCACGAGGAGACCATGCGCGACCCGACCCGGAAATCCGTGGTTTCGGGCAGCTGCGTCATCCATGTGGATTTCGAAGCGGTCACCGAACTGCGACGCAAAGGCGTCAATGTCCGAAGCCGTTACAAGGCGCTTCGGCGTATGAATTCTGTCGCCAGTGGCCACTTCGTCGAAGCCGTAGCGTCCGGGGGGCAGCTGTAGATTACTCACGGGGTCGGCGCGTCTTCGCGCAAAAGACCTTTTGCCTTCAGTTCCGACCAGAACTCCACTGGTATCGGGTGGCTGAACCAGTCGAGATTTTTTTGCAACTGTTCGACGGTGCGTGTTCCGGCAATGAAACTGGGTATCGCCGGGTGCGCGACCACAAATTGCAGCGCAGCGGCGGGAAGCGGAACACCAAACTCGGCGCAGACTGTTTCGATCCTGGAGACCTTGCCCATGATGTCGGCAGGTGCGGGGGCGTAGTTGTATTTTGCTCCCTCGATGGCACCTGTTGCAAGTATCCCGGAATTGAACCCTCCGCCGACAACGACGGCTGCGCCGCGCTCTTCGCATAATGGCAGAAATTCGTTCAGGGATTCCTGCTCCAGAAGCGTATAGCGTCCTGCGAGCAGGAAACAGTCGAAGTCGCGTTGTTTGAGGGCTTCGTGGCAGACCTGCCACTCATTGACGCCAACCCCGATCGCCTTGACGACACCCTGGTCCCGCAATTCCAAAAGCGCTTTCCAGCAACCGTCCATTGCCTGTTTGAAAACTTCGGGTTGTTCATCGCCGCGGGTGAACCGGTCGATGTCATGGATGAAACAGATGTCCATCCGTTCGAGATTCAAACGCTGAAGCGAATCTTCAAAGCTGCGCATCGTGCCGTCATAGCCATAGTCGAAATTCACTTTGAAGCGGCCGGCATTTGTCCAGGGCGCATAGTCGATGTCCTGCTTGCGCGCGGGTTTCAAAACACGACCCACCTTGGACGACAGAACATAGTCATCCCTGTTCTTCCAGCGCAGGCTATGCCCGGTGCGCAACTCCGATAACCCGTGGCCATACATCGGTGCGGTGTCATAATACCGGACCCCGGACTTCCATGCGGTCTGGAACATGTTGTCGGACGTTTCCTCGTCGATCTCACGGAAAATGTTTCCAACTGGTGCGGTGCCGAATCCAAAAGCGGTAACTTCCAGATCCACACGTCCGAATTTCATTTTGGCATCAGGCTGCATACCGTGTCCCTTCAAAGTAACTAATTGGTTATTTAACTCGCCAAATGTCAACTCTGCAAGGAGAATTTGGAATCGGAACCACTTGACCATGCGATCGGAGTGCGGATAAAGTAACTAGATAGTTACAAATGGATACGCAGATGTACATCACCGAAACGCATATTCAGGTACGCGACATGGCGCGCGATTTCGCCAACGAGGTCATACGGCCTGCAGCCGAAGAGCTCGATAGCGAAGAGCGCTTTCCCGCACAGCTCTACGCGCAGATGGGCGATCTCGGCCTGTTCGGAATCGGCGTCCCGGAGGAGATGGGCGGTCCGGGGTTCGACACGCTGGCATATGCGCTTGTGATGGAGGAACTCTCGAGAGGATACGCCAGCGTCGCCGATCAGTGCGGGTTGATCGAACTGATCTCCACACTGCTTGTGCGTCACGGGACGAAGGAGCAGCGCGCAAGGTGGTTAGCCGGGGTGATGACTGCAAAGACCAGGGTCGCCTATTGCATTACCGAACCCGAAGCCGGAACGGATGTTTCGGGAATTCGTACCGAAGCGGTCCGGAACGGTGACGGCTGGATCCTCAATGGCGGCAAGATCTGGATCCACAATGCACCGGTCGCCGATGTCGGGTTTGTGCTTGCACGGACCGACCGGGAGGCGGGCAGGCGCGGCATGTCGATCTTTATCGTCGACCTTCACGCCGAAGGTGTCGAGCGGGGTCCCAAGGAGCACAAGATGGGACAGCGCGCCAGTCAGGTCGGTGCGTTGAATTTCTCGGATGTTGAGTTGCCCGCGGATGCCCTTCTGGGAGACGAGGGACGCGGATTTCACATGATGATGAGCGTTCTCGACAAGGGACGGATCGGCATTGCGGCCCTGGCTGTCGGCATCGGTCAGGCGGGGCTGGAAGCATCCGTGGACTATGCCCAGCAACGCAAGCAGTTCAAGCAGCCGATTGTCGAATTCCAGGGCGTGCAATGGCTGTTGGCGGACATGGCGAAAGATGTCGAGGCGGCGCGGCTTCTGGTTCATTCAGCAGCCGTGAAGATCGACCGCGGCGAACTGGCGACAAAGGCCTGCTCCATGGCGAAGTGTTTTGCCGGAGACATGGCCGTCGCGCGCACAGCCGACGCCGTCCAGGTGTTTGGCGGATCCGGCTACATCAGGGGCTTTGAAGTGGAGCGCCTTTACCGGGACGCAAAGATCACGCAGATCTATGAAGGAACCAACCAGATCCAGCGCATGATCATCGCTCGTGAGCTGGTCAAACACGGAGCCGCGTCATGACCGGACAGGCGGTATTGGTGTCCGGGGCTAGCCGGGGGATCGGGCTGGCTGCCGCGAAGGCGTTGGCCGCCGAAGGTTTCGCGGTTGCGCTCAATGGGCCACTTGATGACGACGAACTTCGAAACGCCGTCCGGGAGGTCCGCTCGATTGGCGTTGCCGCCGTGGCAGCTCCTTTCGATGTTGCCGATCTGGGCAAGCATGAAGCGGCGCTCGACGCTATCGAAGCAGTTCTCGGACCACTCACCACGCTGGTCAACAATGCAGGAGTTGGTGTCCTGCAACGTGGAGATCCGCTGGACGTTTCCGAGGAGAGCTGGGACCGCTGTCTTGAGGTAAATGCAAAAGCCATGTTTTTCTTGACGAAAGCGTTTGCCGCGCGGGTCCTGACACGGACGCGCAATCCGGAAATTTTCCACGCGATCGTCAATGTGACCTCGTCAAACGCCGTTGCCGTTGCCGTCCCGCGCTCGGAATACTGTGCCTCCAAGGCGGCCGCGGCGATGGTATCGAAAATCTGGGCGGTGCGGTTGGGGGCAGAAAACATAGCCGTTTACGACGTTCAGCCGGGGTTGGTCGAAACCGATATGACAGCACCCGTGATTTCCCAATATGAGGACCGGGCCAGGGCGGGTTTGACACTGTTCCCGCGTGTCGGCCAGCCGGAGGACATGGGAGCAATCATCGCCGCGCTGGCATCCGGCAAGTTACCTTACACCACCGGACAGGCCATATCGGCAGATGCCGGAATGCTGGTTCCCCGCTTTTGAGGATCGCTCGATGAGAATTGCCCTGCCGGACCCAAACGGAAAACTGGCCGACTACACGCTGAAAGGCTCGCCGATCGAAGCGGTTCCGCTCGGGCCGGATCCCGCACGGATCGTGTTTTCGGCGGCTCATGTCGTTGCCGACCCCTTTTCTGCAGCAGATCCGTCCGGGGCCGCGGTGGTCGATTGGCAATCGACCATGGCCTTCAGGCGCCACCTCGCCGATCTCGGTCTGGGGATCGCGGAAGCGATGGACACGGCGCAGCGCGGAATGGGGCTCGACTGGCCCGGTGCGCTTGAACTGATCCGCCGAACGCAGGAAGAGGTTCCGGACGCCCTCGTTTTCAACGGCTGTGGCACCGACCAGCTTGTTCTGTCCGATGCGTTGACGCTTGACGATGTTCTGGCTGCTTATCTGGAACAAGTCGAAGCGATACAGCGTGTCGGAGGACGTTTGATCGTAATGGCGTCGCGTGCGCTCGCACGTGTGGCAGCCTCGCCGGAAGACTATCTGCGTGTCTATTCTAATGTTCTGTCGGCCTGCGACAAGCCGGTCATTCTCCATTGGCTCGGCGAAGTGTTCGACCCTGAACTGGCCGGTTATTGGGGGGGCGACAGTTTTGAGGATGCAATGGCAATCGCCCTGGAGGTGATTGAGGCGAACACCGCCAAGGTCGATGGCATCAAGATATCGCTTCTCGACAAGGAAAAGGAAATTCTGATGCGCCGGCAGCTGCCTGCCGGTGTGAAGATGTATACCGGAGACGACTTCAACTATCCGGAGCTGATCGCGGGAGACGACACGGGTGTTTCCCACGCGCTTCTCGGCATTTTCGATCCTCTTGCGGTTGCCGTCGGAAAAGCTGTTGGTCAACTCGGTGCCGGAGATGTCGATGGGTTTCGCGCGACGCTGGACCCAACCGTACCTCTTGCGCGCCTGATCTTTCGAAGCCCGACGCAATATTACAAGACCGGTGTTGTTTTTCTTGCCTGGTTGAACGGGTTCCAGGAACATTTTGTCATGCTGGGTGGGGCACAATCGATGCGGCCGCTGCCTTATTTCGTCGATTGTTTCAAGTTGGCCGAGCAAAACGGTCTGTTGCGCGACCCTGATCTTGCGGTGAAGAGAATGAAGGCGTTTCTGACGCTCTACGGCCTGTGATGCGGGATTTCTCCAGGGATACATCGGCGCTTGCGCTGAACACGGCAACGCTCGGCCATAACTTTGACGGGTTCGGCGCCGGGTGGCCGCCGGAAAGGATAATCGAGGCCTGTGCCGAGCGCGGCTTCGGGGGCATCGTCTTCTGGCGGCGGGAGCTTGACAATCAGGCCCGGGAGATCGGCGAGCGTGTCCGTGCCGCCGGAATGCAGGTCGTTGGATTGTGCAGGACACCTTACATCGTCGGCTCAGGAGCTCCGGAGCAGCTCGACGAAGCGCGAGAGACGATCGATGTTGCCGCGAACCTGGGCGCGCCGGTTTTGACGATCGTGACCGGCGGGACAGAACCAGAGACCAAAGGCATCCTGGAAAGCCAGAAAATCCTGGCAGAGCGCGTTGCGGTGCTCAGCGACCATGCTGCGGACATGGGTGTGAAGCTGGCGCTCGAACCGCTCAATCCGATGTTCGGCGGCAATCGCACGGTGCTCATGACCGTACGCGACGCGGTGCGGGTTTGTAACTGGGTCGGCACGGCGAATGTTGGCGTGGCGGTCGATGCCTATCACGTCTGGTGGGATACCACGATTGCCGAGAGCCTGAGGGAAGCAGGCGGCGAACGGATCTATGGCTTTCACCTGTGCGACTGGCTTGAGGAAACCGGTGACATGCTCCTGGACAGAGGCATGATGGGAGATGGTGTCGCCGATCTGAAAGGCTTGCGGGCAGCTGTGGAAGCAGCCGGCTATTGCGGCCCGTGCGAGGTTGAGGTGTTTTCCTCCCGCGACTGGTGGCAGCGGGATCCCGGCGAAGTTCTGGACACGATCGTGGAAAGGTTCCGGACAGTCTGTTGAGCGTGTCATGGTCGGAAACCGGACATTGAATGACACTGCTTCAGGTCTCTGCAGAACCATTTTGTCTGAGGGAAAGGACCCATAGTCATGTCATTGACCATACGCACACAGGCGGTCATTTCATATGCAACGGCTGCCGACCTTGTTCAGGGAGCGTTGTCGCACGCAGAAGATAACGGCTGGGCGGTCGCTGCCGTTGCTGTTGATCCCTGGGGGGCTGTGGTCGCGTCAGGACGCATGGACGGAGTTCCGGCACCCATCCTCGAATTTGCGACAGACAAGGCCTACACCGCGATACTCGGGAAACCGACAAGGGATTTCAACGAGCGCATGTCGTCTGGCAAGGGTTTGGAGCTGGGCATGGTCAACAGACCGCGCCTTTGTGCCTGGGAAGGCGGGTTGCCTGTTTATGTCGAAGGCGTCCTGATCGGTGCCCTGGGTGTGTCCGGAGCAGCCGGCCCGGAAGATGCAGCGTGTGCAACGGTCGCGGTTGCGAGGCTTCAGGCCGATTGAATCAGGATCATCACTTTGGTTTTGGTCTGTTTTGATGCTGACCGGCAAAATTTGAATTGTGACGGGAAGTCCTGCTCTTGGACGGGCGTTTTGACAATTGCCTGACAATCAGGGTCAGAGCTGGCTTTCTGTTTGCCAAAAAAAGAGCGAGGCCCTTTTGGCCTCGCAGTTTGGGGGGAACGTCCTTGTCTA
>NZ_CXWE01000001.1 GCF_001404515.1 Roseibium album | reverse complement strand
TCGGCTGCCTGGGCGGTGGTAGCGGTAGCAGCAGCTGCTACGCCGAGCATCAAGCCCTTGAGTTTCATTTCTGACCTCCAAAAGTCAATTTCAATTCAGAGCCTTGAACTACCGGATTTTCGGCCTGCCGGGCTCTGTCCCCGCGATTTCTCTGAAAAATAGACCAAAACAACGTTACGTGATCCATTTCTACTGACGATTACTCGCCATCGCACCAATGGTAAAACCAAATTTGCGCTCAACCGGCAAGCGCAAAACAACTCCAGAGCTCACAACTGTTACGCGCTGTGCTTTTTTAGTAACATTGTTTTTACTGGCTTTTTCTCGATTATATATGAAAATCGAAACAAATTTTCTCATATTGAACCCTGGTTACACACATCAAATCAACCAATGAATGTATAACCTATGGTTGAATTTAAAAGATTAAGAAAATAATCAATTCATATAAATAATTGCATAATAGTTTTTCGACTCTTAAAATTACAATCTATTCGATTTTTACATGTATAAACTCCAAATTAATCTAATTATACTTAAGTTTAAAAAATGACTCTGAGTCAGATTAAGTATTCTCTTATAACGCGAGTTGCAAGTAGCAAAAAATACACTCCTTTTCTCGATCCGGCACCTGGCGCCAAATCCGCTTCCAACCAAGCAGCAGGCCCGAAAATGCAGAGGACGCGTCGAATCGAGTCTCGAATTTTCGATAAAATCGTTTTAATACAATTACTTATTTGATCTTCACGGAAACGCTTGCGCTTTTTCCGCTGGCGTCCTTGACCGTCACATTTGCAAATCCGGGTGACTCCGGCTGCCAGATCAGTTGTCGTTGAGTAGAATCGGTTTGGAACGGGGCTCCGTTGACAAGAACCGCATAGGGTGCAACGCCACCTTTGAATTTGACAACGAGCGGTTGGGAAAATTGCCGTCCTTCTTCCGACGGCTTCAGCCCCAGGTGCAGTTCCGCACCATCCGGTGGATACGAAATCAGCAGTCTGTCTTCCTGGCGGGGTACACTCCGATTTCCAGATGTTCTGGCATATTGGAGCGGTAGCGGTACATCTCCGGCAAGTGCGGCAGCGACATTAGGCGGGTGTGGAGGAAATGGCACGCGTGCTATACTCAGTTTTTGAAAGACTTCAAAAAGAATCGGTACAGAAGTCTTTTGTCCTGTCTGCCCCGGCACCGGTGATCCGTCTGGCCGTCCGACCCATACGGCGGCAACGTATTTTCCGTCGAACCCGAGCGCCCACGCATCACGATATCCATATGAAGTCCCGGTCTTGTAGGCAATATGCTGAGTCTCGGAGCCTTGAAGCTGTGGCATCCCGACCAGAATGTCGCTCACCATGACTGCCGCCTTTGCCGAAAGCACCTTTTGAGATTGCTGTTGCGGCCCCTGCGGAAGACATGACACCCGGCAATGCCTGAATTCGATCGGTTGGCCGCCCCGCGCCAGGGCTCCGTAAGCCTGCGCAAGGTCCTTCAGCGACAAACCCAGTCCACCGAGACTGATCGCCAATCCCGCTGGCTTGCCTTTTTCCAGAACCGGCCGGGCGCCCGCCCGTTTCAAACGCGCCAGCAGCCGCGCTGGTCCAACTGCTTCCAGTAACTGGACAGCCGGCGTGTTCAGGGAAAGCTGCAAAGCTTCTCGCAGTGTCACCGTCCCCTGGTAAGCGCGGTCGAAATTGGTTGGCTGATAACCCCCTATATTGGTCGGTCGATCCCTGATCAGGCTTTGCGGGACCCCAACGCCTTCTTCAAATGCAAGCCCGTAGATGAATGGCTTCAGTGTCGAACCGGGTGAACGCACTGCCCGGGTCATGTCGATATGACCCAATCGCGCTTCGTCCAACAGGTCCGGTGCGCCGAGCCGAGCTACAATTTCACCGCTGCGGTGGTCCGCCACGATGATTGCAAGGGAAACCGGCACCGGAAAGCTGTTGGCGCGCGTTCGTGCGAGTGCTTCCAGAGCCGACTGCAGGTCCTTGTCGATCGTCAGGTGATGTACAGCCCGCTTTGGAGCCATGATTCGCACGTGGCGGCTTTCATGGGCAGCAACCAGCGGCATATTGTTGCGCCGTGTCCGCACGGGTTCCGCTGAGGCCGAAGCAGCTTCGGCCGGTGAAATAACGCCAGCGACAACTGCTCTGGCAAGAACCCTGTTGCGTGCTTTTCGGGCCCGGTCAGGAAAGCGGTCCGGCCGACGAGCTTCCGGGCTTTGAGGCAGCGCAACCAGAAGCGCGGCCTCGGCCACCGTCAAGCGCCCTGGCTCCTTGCCGAACCAGGTCAGGCTTGCCGCACGGACCCCTTCCAGGTTGCCGCCGAAGGGTGCTCTCAACACGTAAAGCCGGAGAATGTCCTCCTTGGAATAAGTCTGTTCGAGCTTCACGGCCTTCAGGACCTGCTCATACTTGCGCCGAGCACTTCTTGTCGGTGCTTCATCCAGCAGCCGTGCGACCTGCATTGTCAGCGTCGAACCACCGGAAACGATGCGGCCGTGCCGAACACCCTGCAAAATCGACCGGATCAGGGCACGCGCATCAACGCCGTCATGCTCAAAGAACCGTTTGTCTTCGAATGAAAGCAGCATCTGAACATAGAGTGGATCGATCTCGTCAAGCTCAACCGGTAGCCGCCATTTCTCATCGCGACTGGTAAACGCCCTGAGCAAACGATCTTCACGGTCAAGAACGACGACCGAAAGCGGCAAATCAGAAATTTGTGGTGGCGGCGCAAGGGCCTTGAAGTCAGAGAGTACTTTCCAGCCTCCAGCTCCCAGGAATGTGCAAAGGCAAACTCCGGCGATCGCCATCGATCGCCGGTTTCCTTGCCAGAACTGCCGCAACCGGATTACCATTTCCAGTGTTACCGGGTCGGGCCCAGAACGTTGAAGCGGCCAGTTTCCGTGATCGCACGACGGTCAGGCCGGTACATGTCCTCAACCGAGGCCGGTGGATGAGCGAATGCGCCGGGTATCGCTGCACGTGCCAGATACGCAAACGTCAGTTCCTGGCCACCCTGCCGGGTCTGATCAACGGCAACCTCGAACCTGTCATCGTAAAAGGCAGCATGCTGCGGGGAGTCTATGGTTGACAGGAAGGAAAGCCCCCCAAGGTCACCGGAGCGCACCAGTCTCGGATTGTCGATGTCGAGACCTGCCGGCAACCGGTCGACAACCATCAGCCGTCCTGGCTGATCTGTCAGTGCACGCACGGTGAGAACAACGGCGAGACGTGTATTGACCGGGACTGCCGACGGATCCACCAGATTGCCGTCCAGATCGTAGATCCGGCGCTCGACTGAGTAATCCTTGCCGCCGGCCGGCTCCGGTGTAACCGGCTGCCCGACAACAGAAACGAGAAGATCTGTCGCTGCCGCGCCGTTATTTGTCACCTGAACCGGCACTCCTTCCAGTTCGCTGCCACTGAACGCCCATGCCAGTCGGCCTGGGGTTTCTGCGCCGCCGACTGATATCCGGGCCTCGTCCGCTGACTCGTTTAGTGCCTGCGCCGCAAGAAGCAGCCACGCCATGTCCTGTGTTGATCGGTTCGACGTTCTGCTCTGCGCAGCCTTCAACCTGTCAACCGCGTCTTCTTCCAGCTGCGTTCCGGCCGAGGCAGAAACGATGTAATCTGTTACGCCCGCGCTGTCGCGCAACGAAGAACCATAGTCACTGCGGTAGGTCTGGTTCTTTTCCCGAGGCAAAGCATTGAGAGCTGCGGTAAATCCGGTTGCGGCCCGTTCCCTCTCGCCGTAAAGCGCAAGTCCTGCGGCAACCTGCGCCTTGGCAAGCGGTGTCGCAAAGCTTTGCAGCTTCGCATCCAGGTAGTAGCGCAGATCGCCCATCGACGCGCGACCGTTTCTTGCAAGCACATACAGCGCGTAGGCAATTCCCTCACCACCGTCCTGAAAGTCGGATGCATAGGCCATCCGGTTCTCCAGATTGTCCAGTGCCGTGGTAAACGCGAGGTCCGGGACCCGGTATCCCTTCTCCCGGGCGCGGGTCAGGAAGTCGGTCACATAGGCGTCTAGCCAGGTGTCACCATCGCCAAAGCTGTTCCAAAGGCCAAATTCACCTGAAGAGGACTGGTTGGCGAGCACAGCCGAAATGGCCTTGACCACCCGACCCCTGATCGCGTCGTCACCGCCAAGCCCTGCCGCTTCGGCGACTTCGCTCAAATAGAGCAACGGCAAGGCCCGGCTCGTGGTCTGCTCGGTGCAGCCGTATGGATACCGGTCGAGCGCGGCCAACAAGCCGGCAACGTCAATGCTGGCAGCACCGCCCGCCGTGAGCGTGACATCAACGGTTTGCGCCCTCAATCCGTCGAAACTGTCAGCGCTCAGGCTCAGGTTGTCTCCGGATGCGAGCTGGAAGGACGACCTTCGCACGACATTGGGTTGCGTGTCCCTGATCTCAAGCCCGATTCGCTTGACGGTGCTCTCACCGTCCGGACCCGTAAGCGACGCAACGACTTCACTGTCTGATGGATCGGAACCGGCGCTGACCGGCAGCAGTGCAAGAACCTTCTTGCCCTTTTCAATCTCGAATGAACGGACTTGCCTTGGAGCATTGTCGATCGACAACCCTTCACCAGCAGTGACCTCCAGTTCATAGGTTCCGGTCTCACCGTCCACATTGTCGATTTCGATCGCGAGACGCGAACTGTCCCCGGGAGCGAGGAACGCGGGTGCACTTGCCGTCATCACGACGGGCGACCTGACTTCCACTTCCTGATCGGCATGGCCTACGCCGTCAGGCGTCCAGGCAACGGCCATCAACCTGAGTGCACCATTGAAGGCTGGAACATCGAACGAAACCGTCGCATTTCCATCTGAATCGACGTTCACGAGCCCCGAAAACAGAGCGACCGGCTCCTCGTCGGGCGGCGGGGAATCAAGTCTGAGTGACATGGCATCACCGCCGGACCGGATCCTTCCCAAAGTACCGGCCATCCGGTCGATCAGCTGTCCGTAAAGATCCCTGATATCCGTTCCGAGCCGGCGCTGGCCAAAATACCAGGCATCCGGGTCCGGTGTCTTGAAATTTGTCAGATTCAAAATGCCGACATCAACGGCCGCGACAGTCAGATAGGCCTCGGTACCAGGCTGAAGATTGGCAAGCCTGACCGGAACCTCAAGTGTGGTTTCCGGCAGGATCCGTCCCGGTGCAGACAACTCGACATCAATCACGCGATCGCCCGGATCCACCTTAAGCCAGGACAGTCCGATTGCCCGCGAGGGCATGCGTTTCTGGTCGATATCCATGGGGCGGTAGAGGCTCGCGGTGACATAGGCACCCGCGCCCCATTCGTCGCTGACGGGAAGCTCGATTTCGGTTTCTTCCGCAGACACTTCAATGGTGCGGCTCGCAAGAAGACCACCCGAGACAACGTTCACCACCGCAATCCCGGCCATCTGCGGCTTCAGCCGCAACTTCGCCGTCTCACCAGGCCGATAGCTTGCCTTGTCCAGTCCGACGTCGAGATAGTCCGGCGTTTCGGATGACGCGTCCGCGGAGTACCAGCCAGCATTGAACGAAACACTTGTCGAGGTCTGAAGCGAACCGCTCCCCTTTACATCGAGCCTGTATTCACCCCATTCCACCGGCAGGGACAGTTCGGCGGGTTTCGCCGCTTCAATGCTCACTTCACCGCTGGCCACCCGCTCTGATGTGGTTATCGGCTCAAAGGACCAGCGTCCGTCAAGACGGTACCACTGGTATCTCCGGCTGACCTTGGAAAGTGTCCATGACAAGTCGTCCGCGTCCAGCTGCTCGCCGTCCGCACCGATGACAATCAGGGAAAAGGCAGCAGGTCCGCCCTCATCAACACCGCCATCGAATGCCGGTCTGATACCGATACGTGGCCCATCCAGGGCAACCGGCAGGTCAAGATCGCGTTCAACATAGCGTCCACCCGCCTCGACCAGACGTGCAACCAGTTCAGCGTCATACAGGGTCGTCGTCTCGGGCAGGGTCGGCAGGGTCACGTCAAAAGAGAGTTTGCCATCCTCGTCCGTTTTCAGACCTGACGGGATCGCACCGCGCTGGGAATAGGTCTCTTCATTCTCCAGTCCGAACAGATACCCCTGATAGGCCTTGAGCGTGCGAACGGGGCGCACGATGACATCGCCTTCCAGAGTCTGGCCGCTGGCGGGAGAACCGTAGAGAAACTTCGCCTCCAGCGTAATCGATGTCGGAGATGTCTGACTGAAGGCTGTCGCTCGGGTTTCCAGCTCGAAATCGACCCTTTCAGGTCGATAATCTTCCACAAGGAAAGTCTCCTGCGCGAGCGCTCCTCCCTTGGGATCGGCGAAGACCTGCCAGGACCAGATCCCCTGTTGCACGGTCCCGCCAAGATCGAGATCCTGCAAATGACCACCAAGACCGCTATCGGTCACGGTATAACGGGCATGTTCCACGCCGTCGGGACGGCTGAAAACAAATGTCAGCGGAAAGTCTTCCTGTGCCATTGCCTTCGAATTGCGAAGGAGAGCCTGGGCGTGAACCGTTTCGCCGGCCTTGTAGATCCCACGGTCAGTCCAGGCAAAGACATCCAGTGGTCCCGGCGCAGGCCTGCCTTCAACCCCGCGGTCGGAAAGATCGAATGCGGGTTTGCGCAGATCGAGGAACGAATAGTCTCCCTCCCCGGTCTCGGCGATGAGAACTCCCGGTGCAGATCCACCGCGACCACGCGTCAGGCCGGCTGCAAACTCGGCGAAGCCCTCCGCGTTTGTCGTGGTCTCACCGAGCACTTCATTGTTCACCGCCAGAAGCCTGACGGTAATGCCATCAAGCGATTTTGCTGTTGAGAGAGAACGGATATTCGCTGCAATGCCGCTGTCGCCTGTAAGTGCGGTCAATCCGAGGTCCGACACCAGGAACCACTGTGTGGCAAGTGTGCCCCAACGGTTCTGCAAATCGAGTTTGGAGCGCGCCGTCATGGCATAGACACCGGGCTTCAGTTCGATCCCGGTATCGGAAACGGGGAACGCCGTAGTGACGTCCTGGTTCAGCGTGTTTTCGGTTTCGAGAATTCCGGACCAGACCTTTTCGCCAAGCTCGTCCTCGATCTGATCTGCCTTCCACGAATCGAGCTGACGCAGGAAACGGTTGTCGCGCAGAACGTCCGCGACAGACCGGTTACCGACGCGATAAATCACGGTTTCAACCTCGGTGCTGTTTACCGACACGATCGGAATGGTTGGATTGCCACCTGAGGGGAGAACGTAAGAGCGGCTGAGGAAATGGACCGATGGCGCACGATCCTTCACGTAGATCGACAATTCAGCCGTCTTTTCAAGCTTTTCGCCATCGGCGGCCGGCAAGCCACTGCGGGCTGTGACCTGATAGCGGGCTCCGTGCTCCAGACCGTCGGCACAGATCTGGTTCCCCTCGGTTTCGACCGAGACCGAGCCGGAACCCTTGACCGTGACATAAGGCCCGAGGTCTTCGCCCAGAGAGAGCTTTTGCGAAAAGGTCAGACAGATTCTGGGAGAGACGCTGTCCGAATCAACCTGATGATCGACGATACGAAAGCCATGCTGTGCAACAAGGCCGTCGTAACGGCGACGCAGGTCCGGATTTTCCTCGAGTGCGAGCGAGGCGCGCAGTGCCTTGATCGCCGGTTTGAATTCGTTGCGGCGTTCCAGCGCCCGTCCGAGCAGATCAAGTGCAAATGCCCTCTCCTGCGAATTGATCGCCTTCAGATAGGCATTGATGGCAGCGGATACCGCGTTTTTCTGCTTGGTTTCCCGTTCCTGCCAGTTATCCGGATTTTGAAGCAGCAATGCTGCTGTCAGGCTTGTCCAGTCGTTGAAGTCGCCAGGTTCCAGAACGATCAACTGGACAAAGTCCGCCTCGGCGAGCGCTCCATTGCGATTGTTCAGCGCTGCAATCCCGTTGCGGCGCAGCTGTTCCACCGTTTGTGCCGTCGAGCGGCCGGAATTGGCGATGCTTTGCGTGTAGGTTGCCGCGGTTTCCAATTGCGAACCGGGCAGAAACGCCAGTTCCGCTTTCCTGTCCGCGCTCAGATCTGCGCGTGGCGCCCTGACTTCAACCACCCTGCCTGCAATGGCGCCAGCGAAACTCTGGAGTTCGCCGAAATCCGATTTCAAAAAGCACCAGCCGGCCGACGTGTTGAACGTAAAGGCGCGGCACTGATTGTCAGTCAGACAGGCCGCCTTGCAGCCCTCCAGATCAACATCCTTCACGGTTCGGTAGTCACTTCCGAAGAAGTCGGCGTCATCGATCGTCACGATGCGCCGGTCCTGCGCAACTGCAGGCATTGCCAGTATGGCAGCCACTCCTGCAACCAGAATCGGACGGAAAATCCTAGATTTTCGGCTGTTCCGATGCGCTGTTTTTGAATAAACGGATTTGAAAACTTTGGAAAAAAGAAACATGGCCTGTCCTCCCGGACCGATAATTTCCCCTATCAAGGCATCGGAACGTGACTAGGACAAGGCAAAAATTTCGACAAATGCACCGGTGCAATGTCCGACCAGACCGTGGTCTGGCACATACGCGCCGATACCGAAGGGCGACCAGCTTGGCGAATGCGGGCAGGTTTGCCGTCCGCTTCTCTCATCGAGCAGCAACACGATGGCCGCGCTCTGTGAAATTCAAGATTCGATCGACCGGCGTTCGAACCCGACAGACGTGGCGCTTGAAGCAAACCGGAGAACGCATATCACATTCGGATTGCCTTTTTGCAGCTTGAAACACGCCGCTTCGTCCAGTGCACTTTCTGCTCAAGAGAGTATGACGGGCTTCGCTGCCTGCAGTCCCATTTCGCCAGGCAAGTCCTGATTTGCGTTGTTGCAAACTTGAGAGGCATCTGCATATGGAAAAGTGCTATCTGCCAGGGGTTTGATTTTTAGGTCTGACTTGCTGCCTTTTTCAGCCAGTTGACAAATTCCCTCGCTTTTGAGCTCAAGCCGGAACGCGTAACGAGGTAGTACGCCAATGGAGCACTGTCCTCAGCATAAAGCTCCTCGAGTATGCCAAGATTCAGATCCGTCTGCACCAGCGCCCGCGATTGCAGGGAGACGCCATGGCCAGCTCTGGCCGCCGCAATCACGAGCGAGTTGGTTGGATAGTGACGGTTGGTCCGTGCATCGAAATCGATACCATGCCTTTCGGCCCAGTCACGATGCTCCTGGCGCGACGCTTCAAAGAGCCATGGGTAAGATTTGAGATCACTCAGATCGCTCAGTTCCCTCGATACGGCCGCATCAGCGAGGCCGGGCCTTGCGACAACGACATACTCCGCCGATGCCAAGCGTGTCGTCTTGGTGCCGGGCCACTTCCCGAGACCGTATCTGATTGCCAGATCGAACTGCTCGCCGCGGATTTCGGCAAGCTGCAGACTTGGCTGGAGACTTATCTCAATATCCGGATGTTCCTTCCAGAAGCTATCCAGTCTCGGCATCAGCCAGATCTCTGCGAATGCCGGTGTCAATGCGACAGTGACAGGCCGGTTCTCCTCGGCAGCAACAAGAGAATTGACCCCTTGAACAAGTGTCTGAAAGCAATCGGACGTGGACGCTGCCAATCGCTCTCCCGTTTTAGTCAAGCTGACACCCTTGCCTTTGCGCTCGACAAGGCTGACACCAAACCATTCCTCCAGTCCGCGAACATGCTGGCGCACCGCAGCTTCCGTGACATTTAGTTCGCGTGCCGCAGCCGTAAAGCTCTTGTTTCGCGCCACCGTTTCAAAGGCGCGCAACGCATGCAAAGACGGTATTTTCTTCCAATCCATATCGTAGCTCAACTTCGATTATGAATTTCATATTGATTTGATTTTTTCACGAACTCAAACAAAATTTAGCGAAATTCACATTGATATTAGGAGAGCACGATGAATATCGAAGTTTGGCTTGCGTTTACATTTGCCTCGCTCGTGTTGCTGCTGGTGCCTGGTCCGGTTGTCATGCTTGTGATGGGATATACAATCAGCAATGGCAGATCGCTTGCTGCTGCGGCCATTCCCGGGGTTATCCTTGGTGACTTTGTTGCCATGACAATTTCGCTCCTTGGCGCCGGTGCGATCCTGCAAGCCTCCGCAACCTTGTTTTTGACGCTGAAGTTCGCCGGAGCGGTTTATCTGGTATGGCTGGGTATCAAAGTGTGGAAAGGCGGAGCGGGATCAACGTTCAAGGAAAGCATCAATCGCCCACCTACGCGCATCCGGATAATGCGCGATGCCTTTCTGGTCACGGCACTGAACCCCAAGGACGTCCTTTTCTTTGTCGCCTTTCTCCCACAGTTCATCACACCGAACCAACCATTATTGCCGCAAATCATCACACTTGAAGCAACGTTCCTGGTGATTGTCTTTTTCACGACGACTGCGTGGGTTGCATTGGCGGACACGCTCGCCCGTCAACTGAAGTCCCCTGAAACTTCAAAGTTGGTTTCACGCTTCGGTGCCAGCTGGTTAATCGGCGCCGGTATTGTCACAGCCGCACGCGCCTGAAAACCTCACACAACAGGAAACTGCTCATATGACCTGCTTCAAGATACCGACAATTGAATCCGAACGACTGATCTTTCGTGAATTCCGGGAAGAATGTGATTTCGATGCATATGCGCATTTCTACGCCTCGGAACAGACCCGGTATTATGGTGGCCCGCTTGACCGATCTTCCGCATGGCGTGCGGCATCTGCCATGATGGGACACTGGATCATCCGGGGATATGGCGCCTGGGCAATCGAAGAGAAAGCAACGGGTGATTTTTGCGGCATCGTGGGACTGTGGTACCCTGAAAGCTGGCCCGAACGTGAGATTTCCTGGAGCATCGTCACTGAAAAACAGGGGCAAGGCTTCGCATACGAAGCTGCAATCCGAGCCCGTCGGTATGCCCATGAAATCCTCGGGTGGGACGCGGTTCACAGCTGTATTGTGGAGGGCAATAATGCTTCGATAGGCTTGGCAAAAAAGCTCGGAGCCGTCCTCGAACGGGAAGAAGAGCACCCCACACGTGGCAAATTCTTGATATTCCGCCACAAGGACCCAATCGCGGCTTCCCCGAACCCAACGAAAAATAGAGGTGGAACCGACACGTAGCCAGACATGCGAAACGAACAAACGAAAAATCAGACCAGTTCAGTAAACGTCAGGATTTTCCGAACTTTCGTCCTTGTCCGCGTCTGTGACATCGATCGATGTCACAGACAGCCTTGGCGAACCCGCAAATTCGGACGCCAGGTTTTGTGACCCTATGAGCTAGCCAACCCGGTTGACCAATTCATCAATCAGCGACGCAACTTCGAGAGAGGCTTTGCTTGAAGGTGCTTCTTCGGTAACGGCAAGCCCCTTGCCCATCGCCGAGGCAAAAACGGTCCTGTTGCCCAGGCGGGAATTCAACGCATCATAGCCTGACGCAGCGATCGCATCGGCCATTTCACCGGTGAGTGATGCGCGCGGTGGAACACGGTTCAACACCAGCAAAGCCGGTGTACTCTCGCGCGCAGCGAGATCGATTGTCTGAGAGGTCGCCCAAAGATCCACAGGTGTCGGCTGGACTGGCACAATGACAAAGTCCGCCGCGTCTATGGCCGGTTTGGCATCTGTATCGGTTTTCGGCGCCGTGTCGACAACGACATAACCATGTGATCTTGCCAAGGATCGGGCTTCACGCCGCGCGCCCCACCCCGATGCCGTCCGGAACTCAAGGCCGGTGCCGGCTTCTCCCAGATTTTCTTCACGTGCCTCGAACCAGGTACCAAGGGAGCCTTGAGGGTCAACGTCCAGAATCGCGACGGGCTCGCCTGATCGACCGGCAAGGGCAACCGCCAGATGTGCCGCCAGAGTTGTTTTCCCTGACCCGCCCTTTTGTTGGGCTACAGTCAATATTCGACCGGACATCGCAATCCTCCTGGAAACAACCGGTATATTGCGATGCCATTTTTCGCAGCGCAACAAAACAATGCTGCAATACGAAATATTCCCCTGTCGATTGCAAAGACCGACCTGTTTTGCAAGCAAAGAATGCCGGTCCTGCGTCCTTACTTGCCACCTAGAGAATTATAGACATTCCAGGACGGTCGCCCGGTAACAGGCAGCCCATATTTGGCTTCGGCCTTTCTGATCCCGGCCCGCGTAAGCGGCCCGACCTTGCCGTCCGGTTCGCCTACATTGAAGCCATTCCTGTTGAGGAGCTTCTGCAATTCCAGCCGCTGCGCCCTGGAAAGACCCGGATTGTCTGTCGGCCACGGTGTCTTGAAAGGATCGCCATCCGACACGAGTTCGGACAGGAGCGCAATCGCCAGGCCGTAGGAGGTCGATGCATTATAGGAGCGAAGCGCGTTGAAATTCCGCGTTACCAGAAAACCCGGTCCGTTCGCACCAGCCGGGCGGATCAGTGCGGCCTCGGTCTTGCCGGAGATGTTTCCACCATCGATCTTCTTCAAGCCCCGTTGACCCCAGGTTGACAGGGACGCCCGTTTCTTGAGACCGGCAGGGCCTGAGTATCCAGCGGGAACCTTGACCTCATAACCCCATGCGCGGCTGTCGCGCCAACCGGCATTTTTCAGGAAATTTGCCGTCGAAGCCAAGGCGTCGGGGACGGAATTGACAAGATCTTTGCGTCCGTCGCCGTCGAAATCAACAGCAAGACTGTTGTAGGTGCTGGGCATGAACTGCGTCTGCCCGAAGGCACCAGCCCAGGACCCCTGGAAGTCACTGGCCGGTACGTCACCGCGCGACGCAATCTGCAAGGTCTTGATCAATTCGCCACGGAAATATTTCTGGCGGCGCTTCCCCGCGCAAACCAGGTTCGCGAGAGCATGGGGTGTATAGAAATCCCCCTTGAACTGACCGAAGTCGCTCTCAATTCCCCAGACAGCAAGAACGATATGACGATCGACATCGTAGCGTTTTTCGATGTCGGTCAGGGTCTTGCGGTGTTTTTTCAGGTTCTTTTTGCCGTCCTTGATACGTTCGGCGTCGACAAGGAAGGCCATGTAGTCCCAGATTTCAGTCTTGTATTCCGGCTGGGATGTCGAAAACCGGATGACCTTTTCGTCGAAGGAAGCCCCCTTGAGCATCCGCTCCGCGATTTCAGGCCGAACCCCGGCGGAAACGGCCTGCTTTTTGAGCGCCGAAACACAGCTTTCAATGGCGAACGCTGCGCCGGTCATCGACCCGGCAAAAATCCCGGATCCGAGAACCACTGCAATAAGTTTTTTCCAGCCGCCTTGCTGCATCAGCCCCTCCACGTGCGTTGAATCATCCGCCGATCGTCGTGACCATGGCACGACGGAAATGCGGCGAAAAAGGGTTCTGAGAGAACTTAACCACATACAACGGCTGCCTGTCGCCGCAATCAGGGAAAATCCAGCGCACCGCGGCGGTCATGATCCATCGAAAAAACTGGTGCCGGACTGATCGGCCCAGACATTGTCTTTCCCGATCAGACGGCGCAATGCCACAAGTCCTGCCGCGTGCCCATCGGGCCCACCTCCTGATGCGCAGGCCCATTCCAGCACGACGGGTTTGAGGGAGACTTCAAAGAGTGCCGTGGCAGACGTCAGCACACAGATTTCCGTATCGATACCGCAAAGATGAACTTCCGAGAGACTGTTGAGATGAACCCACCGCAAAAGTTCAAACGAGACGGCCGAGTATTGTGGCTTGTCAAAAACGAAAGCTTCTCGTGACGGCTTGAATGCAAGTTCCGTTTCATTTGTGCCTGGCAGGAAACGGTTCCAACCCAGAAAGCAGCGATGAGGCGAGTTGACGTTGTTCAAGAACCTCGATGCCGCGACATGGCGATAGTCGTTCTGCACCTTCTCTACAATGCGAGGGATATGCGACGTCCCGGGTGCAACAAAGCCCCTTTGGACGTCAACAATCAGCAATCCGATGTGATCCAGCATGGTTTTTGCCTCCTGCAGGTCAAGCGGACCATAGGGGGCAAAAAAGCGCAACTGCCGCGCTTTTCTGTTTTCGCGGCTTATCTTCCTTCAATCAGCTTGCGGCGCAGCCAGCTTGAGGTCTGGTCCATCACGATCACGACGACGATTGTCAGAATGATGATGTAACTGGTGTTTTCCCAGTCACGCGAGGTCTTCATGGTCTCGACCAGCATCAGGCCGATCCCCCCGGCCCCGAGGGCACCGATCACGGTGGCCGAGCGTGTATTCGATTCAAGGTAGTAGAGCACCTGGGAAACGAAGACCGGCAGGATCTGCGGGATCACGCCAAAGCGGTATCTCTGGATCTGGCTGGCGCCGGTTGCCCTGACACCTTCGACCTGTTTGTTGTCTATGTTTTCCAGTGCTTCGGAAAAAAGCTTGCCGAGGGAACCGGTATCGGTGAAGGCAATCGCGAGTGCGCCGGTAAGCGGACCGAGACCGAAGGCTCGAATGAAGATCAAGGACCAGATCAGCATGTCGATGCCACGCAGGAAGTCGAACAGTCGGCGCGTTCCGAAGCGCAAGAACCTGGACGGCGTGAAATTCCGAGCGGCAAGAAAGGCCAGGGGCAGGCCGAACAGGGCTGCGGTGATCGTGCCGAGCACAGCCATCATGATCGTCTCGAAGAGGGCCACAAAGACCTCGCCATGCTGCCAGTCCGGATTTTCCAGAAAATCATGCATGATCAGCGACATGTTGGACCTGTTCGGATCCAGGCGCTCATTGGAGAGCGCTATTGCCCAAAGCTGGCTGAAGGACATGCCGTGGAGTTCGGAGTGAAACGGAAACCAGAAATTCTCCCAGCCGCCGAAATAGTTATGCACTTCAATTTTGGTCCTCGTAACCTGCACACGGCGATCCAGCGTGGGCCTGGCATCGAGCTTTTTCGGGTTGTCCTTCAGCCAGTCGGGTACCGGACCGGCGGGAAGCTCGGTCTCGACACCACTGTTGGTCGCCGTGACCTTGATCGTACCATAGTCAGGAACGGTAAATTCCATCACCTTGCCTGCGATCGTGACCCCGTAGCCCTCGCCAAGATCGATCACGGCGTCGGTGCCGTCGACTTCAACCCATTCGGGCAAGTCTTCCTGTGAATAGGTTGCGCGACGTTCCCCTTCAATGGCGACTTCCATGATGTCGCGGCGCAGAAACTTGGTCACGTGAACCTTGTAGGCGACGGAATCGGTCGCAAGGATCGCCGCGCGCTCGGGCTGTGCCTTGGCAAGCAGGTTCGGCACATTGAAGGCAAACCAGGTGTAGGTCAGATATGCCAGGATCGCCAACGGTGCACCGACCGTGATCCAGGCTCTGCGACGTACATTCCTGAAGACCATATCCCGATTGAAGACCGGCTCATTGAGCGTGTCGATTGCCATCTCAGTTCTCCTCAATGAGCGCGACTGGCGCCGACAAGTTTGCCGCGCAGGAAGGAAGAAACCTGGTCAATCAGCATGATGGTGAGAAACAAAAGCACGAAGATTGCTGCTGTTTCGTCGCCTGCCCCCTTGCCCCAGCCGATTGTCCGGCGCAGTTCCTGGCCGATACCGCCGGCACCGACAAACCCCAGAATGGCAGACGCGCGGACGTTGATTTCAAGCCGCAACAGGAAATAGCTGAGATAGTTCGGCGCGACCTGCGGCATGACCGCAAACCGGATCCGCTGAAGCCAGCTGGCGCCGCAGGCAGACAGGCCTTCTATCGGCTTTCGGTCGATGTTTTCATTGACCTCGGAAAACAGTTTGCCGAGTGCCCCCGCTGTGTGGAAGGCAACTGCGATCATTGCCGGAACCGGGCTGGATCCGAGAACGAAGATCAGGAAAAGGGCAATGATCAGCTCCGGAAACGCTCGCATGATGTCCATCATGCGCCGGACGACCGGGATGAGCGGGCCCCAGCTGTCGACGTTGCGGGTGGACGCCATCGCCAGAATAACCGCCATGGCGCCACCCAGAAGGGTCGCAACCCCGGCAATATTCAGCGTCTCCAGCATCGCAGGTACGTACTGAATGATCAGGCCGAAGAAGGCAGGTCCGGCCTGCCACGCTTCCACAACGATTTCGCCCGGATAGTCAAAGAACTTGGAAAGGCCTTGCAGGAATCCTCCGGAATTCATCTCGTTTGATTTCGAGTATCCGGAAACCAGCACCGCCGCTACCAGCAGAATTCCCATGAGAGAATAGAGCTGACGGCGTTTGCGCATGGACAGGATTTCCTGTTCGAGAGCGGCAACAGCCATTACCAATGTCCTTTGAAGCAGATCGCAAGAAAACGCGGGCCGAAATGCGGCCCGCGTTCCGGTTCGGACGAACCGATCAGTTTTTGTTTTTCGCCTTACGGGCTTCAACAATGTTGACGTAAGCCTCGTGAGTGATCGGCATGAAACCCCTGGTCTCGCCGGCAGCGATGTTGTAGGCGCAATCCGGATCGATGGAATTCAAGGACGCGACAAGGCCGGTCATCTTGATCTTGACGTCTTCCGGCAGCTTCTTGGAAAGAACAATCGGGCCTTCCGGAATCACCGGGGATTGCCAGATCTTGCGCAGTTCGGTCATGTCGACAAGACCGGCATCAGAGGCCTTGCGCAAGGCACCGGAGTTGTAGCCGTCTTCCCACTCGCCGAGGCCGTCAGCCCAGGTCACACCGGCGTCGATATCGCCGTTGGAAACAGCAACAATGGTCTGCTCATGGCCACCGGTGAAGACCACGTCGCCGAAATATTCGCCGGCAGACATGGAGTAGCCTTCCTGCGGAATGGCGATGGAGGGGATCAGGTAGCCTGAAGTCGAGTTCGGATCGCCGAAGCCGAAGACCTTGCCCTTCATGTCATCCAACGAGTTGATCTCGCTGTCGTTGCGCGCAAAGCCGATGGAATAGTAGCCGTAGCCGCCATCCACGTTCACCTTGACCAGAACCGGATCCACAGCTTCCGGATCGGTAATGAAGACCTTCGCATAGCCGGAAGCCCCGAGCCAAGCCATGTCGAGATTGCCGCCGAGCAGACCTTCGATCACACCATTGTAGTCGGCTGGTGCGAACAGTTTGACCGGCACACCAAGCAGGTCAGCGGTTTTTTGTTCCAGGCATTCGTAAGCACGCAGGCGGTCAGAAGCGTTTTCACCACCCAGAATACCGATGCGGAATTCCGTGATTTCTTCTGCTCCAGCAACTGAAGCGTTCAGAGCGATCATGCTGACAGCAGCAAGCGCAGCAATTTTGGAAACGATTTTCATTTGGGACACTCCCCGGGATCTGAAACTGATGACGTTTATCTGAGCGCAGGCGGATTAACCTGCTGCCGCCGCCGGGGTCATCGCACCGACGGATTCTCTTGTGCCGGTATTTCCGGCATCAATGGCTGTGGAAGTGGCGGCCTCGTTGAAGCTTTCGTCCGCGCCGTAAATTTCACGAGCAGCGGTGGTCGTGAGTTCTTCCGGCTTCCCATCAAAAACGATGAAACCGTCACGCATGCCGATCACCCGATCGCAATAGGAACGCGCGGTGTCGAGCGTATGCAGGTTGCAGATGACAACCTTGTTGTCGCGCTCATGAATTTGCCGAAGCGCATCCATGACGATTTTCGCATTCATGGGATCAAGAGAGGCTATCGGCTCATCTGCAAGGATCATGTGGGGGCCTTGCATCAGCGCGCGGGCAATCGCTACCCGTTGCTGTTGCCCACCGGACAATTCTTCGGCACGTTTCGTTGCCTCCTGCACAATACCGAGGCGATCGAGAGCCTGGAGCGCATCCGCGACATCCGCTTCGCCGAAGATATTGAAAAGGCTCTTCAACGTGCCGTGGCCATTCAACCGGCCCAGCATCACGTTGGTCGCGACGTCAAGGCGGGGAACAAGATTGAACTGCTGGAAGACCATGGCGCAATCGCGCTGCCAACGGCGCATCATCGCGCCTCGAAGGCGAAGTATGTCACGTCCCTCGAACAGGATTTTTCCTGAAGTCGCAGGTGTGAGCCGATTGATCATTCGCAGCAGTGTCGATTTACCGGCACCCGACCGACCGATTATGCCGACCATCTGCGGTTCGTCGATATTAAAACTGACCTTGTTGACCGCAGTCCGAGACCCGAAAGTCTTGGTGACATTCTGAAACTGAATCACGCGCCAGCCCTGTTCTTTTTCGATTGATAACGCTGGGCGACATGAGCCATCCGTCGATTACAGAAAGATGACGAGTTCTTGACAGTGAGGCTAAGAATTTACGTCAGTTCAATGACATGGATCTTTCGATCCTTGTTCCGGCTTTGCCGGTTAAGTGAATTCAATCCGTTCTTACCGATCCTTAGCGCGATTGATTTACAGCTCATGAGCGCTGAACGGTTCGGCCTGATTTCGAGATGCTGTTTACGGGATTGTCCGATTTTTGTGGTTTTCCACGATGTTCAACAGGCAAAATTAGCGGCTGCCGTCATGACAACGTCATGAAAGCTTCACGCACACAGACTCTGTGCTCGCTAAAAGGCACTCGCCTGGAAGGTCAGCACTTGAAGGAGGTCCGATGTCCGCACCCACGCAAAAACCCTCGCTCACGGAAAGCCCGAATGTTCACCGGGACGCCAACATCATGAATTGCGAACTCGGCATCTGGACGGAGGTCGGCGCGCGAACCGACATGCGTGAGAGCCGGATGGACGACTACTCCTACATCGTACAGGACGGCGACGTCATCTGGACAAGCATCGGCAAGTTCTGCTCGATTGCACGTCGCGTGCGGCTCAATCCCGGAAACCATGCGACCTGGCGCGCTTCCCAACACCATTTCACCTACCGGGCGGCCGCCTATGGTCTTGGTGATGACGACGCCGAGTTCTTTCAGTGGCGCAAGGACGACTGGGTGACCATCGGAAACGACGTCTGGATTGGTCACAACGTCACCGTGCTTGCCGGCGTCACCATCGGAACGGGTGCCATCGTGGCTGCGGGTGCGGTGGTCGCGCGGGACGTTCCCCCATATACGGTGGTTGGCGGTGTGGCCGCCAAACCGATCAAGCGCCGTTTCACCGAAAATCAGGAAGACGCTTTGATGGAGATTTCATGGTGGGACTGGAGCCATGAGCAACTACGCGAACGTTTGCCGGATTTCCGCAACTTGCCGATTGATGCCTTTATTGAAAAATATCGATAGGTGTCTTCGATAACACCCCTATTGAACGCATCCAGCTCGAGTGCTTTGCTGCAGGTCGAAACGCGTTGGAGGCGATAGATGGTGAAACGAACGGCATCGTGCAGATGCGGACAGCTGAGCGCCGTGTGTGAAGGCGAACCGGTACGCATCTCCGCCTGCCATTGTCTTGAATGCCAGAAACGGACCGGCAGCGTGTTTGCCGTTCAGGCACGATGGCCGGACGAGCATGTCACGCTTTCGGGCAAGTTTTCAGAATGGCAACGGGATTGCGACAGCGGGCACACGGCCACTTATCGCTTTTGCCCCACCTGCGGGTCGACCCTCGCCTTTGTGATCGAAGGCTGGCCAGGCGTGACGGCTATCCCGGTCGGAGCGTTTGCCGATCCGGATTTTCCAAGTCCGCGCTTTTCGGTATATGAGCACCGCAAGCATCAGTGGGTCACGGTTCCGGGCGAGAATGTCGAGCATTCGTCCGATCCCTCGATCGCCTTCACACAAGGCGAACTCAAAAAATGAACGAAGCAGAACAGACCGGTTCGCGGTGTGTCGAGACCCCGATTGCCGCCGGCCTCCATCGCATCATCCTTTACGTACGAGACGTGGATATCAGTACCTCGTTCTATGCATTCTTCTTTGGTTTCAAAGCCATCAGGACCCCAACCGACCGGTTGACCGAACTGGTGCCGGAAAATGGCGGTGCGCACTTGCTGCTTCACAAGGCAGGCAAAGCGCAAAAGCTCGGCCAGGCTGCGGTCAAGCTTGTGTTCGATGTGGCGAACGTTGCAGCCTTTCATGAAAGTGCCTCGAACAAGGGATTGAAGTTCGGTTCCATTCACCAGGCAGACGGATATGAATTTGCAAATGCAAAGGATCCTGACGGCAACTCGGTTCAGGTGTCCAGCAGGGCATTCAAGTCAACCTGAATGCGAGCTGCCGCCTCCCCCTGCGCGGCATTTGGCGCTACAATCGAAGCATGACTATTGATACAGCCGTTCTTCAATCGAGCCTGGGCCCTTCACTCAGAAGGTGGCGCGTGCTCAACCGGGTCAAGCAGCATGCACTTGCGGAAGACCTGGGCGTTTCCCAAAGCAGGATTTCACGTTGGGAAAGTGGACGGTCCGAGCCCGACGACCGCGCCCGGCGGAAAATCACGCGTCTATTGCGTGCTCGTCCGGAAACCGCGTCAGATCGTGCTCTTCTGGACCTTGTCACGCAGGCCTCGACGCCTGTGCACCTTGTCTGCGACCTGACTCACCGGCTTCTTGCCGCATCACCGAAACGCGTGCGGCTTTGGCACGTGCCTGTCTCGGAGCTGATGGACAGGCCCTTGTGGCAATTTGCTTCCGAGAGCATTCGCCGTATCGAGCACCAGTTGGAGGACAAAGGCTGGTTCGAACCCTGCGGCGTCGACATTGTCTACCGCACGGAACGCGCGGAATTCACCGAACTGACAATACCGGAAAGCGATATCCGGATTTCGCGACTTGCCCTGTCAGACGGACGATTTGCGCGCCTCGTACGGGATGAGCCAAAGGCACCTGCATAAATTATTCAGACTGTCGAAAAGCTGCAGCGGGAACGTTATCATCGACACCATGTCGCTATCAGATCCCGAGATGCCAGCTGCGGCCATGCAGCCTCAACGACTGACCGGACTCCTGACCTTTCTCCAGGAGGCAGAAAGGTTGAAAGACACACTGCGGTCCGGCTCAACGCGCCAGGGCCGTCCGGAAAGCACGGCGGAACATAGCTGGCGGCTCGCACTCATGGTTCTTCTGTTTGAAAGGGAACTTGCGGGAGTCGACTTGTCGAGGCTCATGAAACTGTGCCTGATACACGACCTCGGTGAAGCAATTTCCGGGGACGTTCCGGCACCGCTGCAACGCGATGGCGATGATCGGGAGAAGCGGGAAAGAGCCGATTTTCAGACGCTTTGCGCCAGCCTGCCAGCAGACGTTTCACGAGATTTTCTTGTCCTGTGGGACGAATACGCTCAGGCTGAAACGCTCGAGGCGCGTCTTGCCAAGGCATTCGACAAGCTGGAAACCATTAAGCAGCACCACCTGATGCCGCCCCAAAGCGTTGAATTTCATGAGTTCAACCTGACATACGGACGCGAGCGCACGGATGTATTTCCCCTGACGCGGCAAATCCGCGATATCGTGGACGAAAATACGCTTCAGATTTTATCGGAGTTAAGGAAAAGTGCCGACTGAACCCGGAACGCATCTTTTCGGCGAAGCAATCACATATCCCCGGGTGTGGACCGGCCTGGAAGGCTTGATCACCTTTCCCGGATTGCACTAGGATTTTCCTCCTGCAGCGGAAATGCCCGCTCACTTCGGAGGATGCACCCATGTATACGATCCTGCCCCGCAGCAATGGCCCGGTTCTCGGCGTCGAAATCTCCGGCAAAGTCGATATCGAGCAGGAAACGGAATTGATTGCAAAGGCCGAAGAGATGATCGAAGCCTTTGACAAGATCAGTATCCTGGTAGTCCTCGGCGAGCATGTCGGCATTTCCTTCGAGGCAGCCGCGTCGGACATCAAGTGGGTGCTTACTCACATGAAACACCTTCACAAGGTTGGGATCGTGGCTGATGGCAAGCTTATGGCAGCCCTTGTCGCGATTGACGCGACATTCGCCAAGATGGTCGGTATCCAGGAAAAGCACTTCGACAGGGACGAGATAGAAACGGCCTGGCACTGGATCGAAAGCTGAACGCCAATTGAGCTCACGCGTGTGCGAGTTCTTCCTCGCTGAGGAAGGCTACCACTTCCACTGCGCCGTCACTTACCTTGATCATGTGGCCCTGCGGGACTTCAACCCAGCAATTTCTCGCTTCGTCCAGGGGCTCTGAAACGACCATGATGCCGTCTTCAAATTGCCGGTAATAGAGCGTCGGTGCAAACTTGTCCGACGCGTAGCGCGCTGCATAGAGCGTTGTTCCGTCAGACCAGGCCGATGCAAATCGCATGTGAGGCGCAACGCCCGAATACCGTGACAGGGCTTCCGCCTCGCGAACAGCCCTGGCCATGGCGGCCCGCGGATGCAAATTAAGACCATAAGCCAGCGCGACCAGAAACAGGCATTCGCTGTCCGTGCCACCCATGCGATGCCCGTAAAGGTCGTCCGGGATCATATTGTCCAGCCGGCGGCGAACCTTTTCATATCCACCGACCTGACCGTTGTGCATGAACGTCCAGCGCTCATGTGTAAACGGATGACAGTTGTCGCGTGTCGTCGCCGTCCCGGTCGAGGCACGCACATGCGCCAGAAAATGTCTTGAGCGGATATGCCGCGCGATCTGCAGGAGGTTGGGGTCCGACCAGGCCGGCCGCACGTCCTTGTAAAGGCATGGTGTCTCCCGATCTCCGTACCATGCGACGCCGAAGCCATCGGCATTGACTGCCGTTTTGCAGGACAAGGCATTGCGACTCTGATCGATCAGGGAATGCTCCGGATCGCAGATGACTTCTTCCAGATATCTCGGAGCTCCGCTCCAGGCTGCCCAGCGGCACATATCAGCTACTTTCGTTATGCGGCATCGCGAGCGGCATTGAACCGCGCGGTGGTTTCGTCACAAGTATAACGGTCTGCGATCGGATATGGCGCACGCGCCAGATGATCTACCGCAGTTATGATCTTATCCGCCTTTTCGCTGGTGAGCAGAACCGAAAAATTCAGCCGGGTCCATCCGGGCTTCTTCAGTTCCTCGCCGGACAGGATCCCCTGCCGGAGAATTTCGGACTCAGAGCGCTCAATACCGAGCAGACGGTGTGCGTAAGGTCCTGCGCAGGCGCAGCCGCCGCGCGCCTGGATACCGTAGGCGTCCGACAGCATGCGTGTCACGAGCTGCTGGTGAATGTATCCGCCCCGTTCAAGGTCCCGCATCCTGAAGGAGAAAACCGGCAGGATATGGCGGGCACCCTGGTTGCCCATGATCTCGATTGCAGGGTTTTCCTGCCACTTGGACAGCGCTTTTTCGCGCCATGCGGCGTTGCGCGCGTCCATGACGTTCTGACCTATGGCTTCCTTCACCAGAAATGCGAGCGCTGCACGTATGTCACCGATCACGTTCGGTGTTCCCGCCTCTTCGCGCGCCGCGATATCCGGTGTGTAGTCGTGCCCCCAGGGCGAGACAAATCGAACCGTTCCGCCACCTGGAAAAACCGGAGCATCCATTCTCACGGCAGACTTGCGCACAATCATGACACCGGATGCGGCAGGTCCACCGATGAACTTGTGAGGCGATACGACAACTGCATCCTTTTGGGCATCCGAACCAGCGTGCATGTCGATCGGAAGGTAGGGTCCGGAACCGGCGCAGTCCCAGACGCTCAAGGCCCCATGTTTCCTGAGGAGACGCGTCACAGCTATATCGTCGGTCACGATGCCCGTCACATTGGACATCATCGAGAACGCACCGACGGTGAGCCTCTCCGCCCCCGCTGCTTGCAAGACGATTTCCAGTTCGTCCAGGTCCGGGCCACCGGTGTCAGCCTCCCCTATCTCGATCACTTCCGCGCCACTTTCACGCCAGGGCAGAATGTCGGAATGATGCTCGTAGGGTCCAAGGACGACGAGGGGATTTTTCCCCTGCCGTGCCGCCGCATCGACACCAAGGAGATGAACAAGCCGGTTCAATCCTGCCGTGGCACCAGAACCACAAAACACCGTGGCATATGTTCCGTCCGCGCCGCAGATACGGGCGATCTCCGATCTCGCCGCTTCGCGCATCCGCGTCATGGCACTGCCGCAATAGGAGGCCTCGGTATGGCTGTTGGCATAGACGGGAAGAACTTTCTCCAGAACAAAATCCTCGATCTGACGCAGGGCCCTGCCCGAAGCCACGTAATCGGCGTAGATCATCTCGTGTTCACCCATGGGACCGGACACGTTTGTCCCTTCCCCGATCAGACCGGCCCTCAGGCGCTCTAACAGGTCAGGGCAATCAAGTGACCTGTTGAATTGATCAATCGCCGTTCCGGTTTTTTGTGTCATTTGTCTCTCCAGGATCCTATCCGGAGATCATATGACCAATCATGATTGGTATTCTTCACCTGATACTTTTGATTTTTTCATGTTTTTGTGTCATTTGATCGAAAATGAAAGAAAATCTCGATCAAATAGACAGATCACTGCTGCGTGCGCTTCAACGGGATGCACGTTTGTCGCAACGCGAATTGGCAGAAACTGTCGGCCTTTCCCAAAATGCCTGCTGGCGGCGGCTCAAGACACTTTACGAAGGTGGATTGATTGAGGGACACACGATCAGGCTGGACCCGGCACGCCTTGGTCTCAACCTCACCGTCTTTGTCATGATCCGAACAAGACATCACTCCAAGGACTGGCTCGCGACATTCCGGAAGGAAGTCTCGGCCATTCCCAACGTAATAGATTTTTACCGGATTGCTGGCGATTACGACTACATGCTGAAAGTCGTGGCCGAGGACATGAATGCCTTTGATCGCGTTTATCAGCGGCTGATCGAAAAAGTCGATCTGGACACAGTCACCTCCTACATGACCATGGAGGCGATCGCGGACGCCCGCGATCTGCCGATTTAGCGAAGCGGTGAAGTGGTGTTGGCACCTCTGTCACATTGCCTGACACCGCACGACCTTAACGCCTGCGGTGACCACCACCCCTGCGCTGCCCGCCGCCGCCGCCGCCACGATTCGGCCGTGCCTGTTGTGGCCGGGCCTGCTGTGGACGGTTTCGCTGGACATTCCGCTGACGGTTGACCTGCCGGTTTCCGGAGGTCCGGGCCTTCCGGTCCCTGTTCAGGTGCGCCGGCGCCTGTCTTGTCTGCTTGGCTGGACGTGTCGCCGGTCTTTGCGTATTCGGGCGCTGCGCAGCTGGCCTTTGTGCCGGTTTTTGTGCATTCGGCCGTTGCGCAGCCGGCAAGTTGGTCGGACGTTCGCCCGCCGGACGGTTCACATTGGGGCGCTGGCCTGCCGGGCGATTTTGCGGGCGCTGCAAATTGCCCTGCCCGGCATTCGGCCGGTTCTGCAGGCGATCGCCTGCCGGACGGTTGGCAATCGCTGCTCCGGCGCCGGCTCCAATTGCCGCGCCGGCACCAACATCTCCCAGACGGTTTTGAATGTTCTCCCTCGACGGCGCAGCAACTTCACCCCAGCGCCCGCCTTCGAACTTCTGCCAGTTCTCGCCATCACGCCGGTAGACCGACCCGTCACGCCCTGCAAATACGTCACCCCTGCGGTCGAGACTGCCGACGCGGCCGAGATTGCCGTCTTCTTTCCACCTCTTGGCGGCTCCTGCCTGTATATCCCGCGTGCGCGACCATTGTGGTCCGGACACCACCGCTCCCCCCCAGGAGCCATAGATACCGCGCGCGCCACCGGCGACGATCCGGTTGCCGGTGCGGGGATTATAGGCGGTGATGAAGCCGGCGCTGCCGCGCGGACCGCTGATAGCCGCTCCACGGATGTATCCGCCGGTGCGGGGATTATAGATGCCGCCACCCGCGATGCCGCGCCGGGGTCCGTAGGCATATCCGTAGCGGCCGTAGACGCCGCGAACAGGGTTGTAGAAAGCCCCGATGCCGTAGGTAACCGGGCGCCGGAAATAGATCGGCCGGTAACCCGGGCGGTACCACGGCCGGTAATACCAACCCGTGCCGTAGACAAAGACGCCCCAGGCAAGGAAACCGGTCAGGTATCCCATCGTGTAGCCGTACCAGACGGCATTCGGTTCACTCTCGTAAACCCGGACATACGTCACGTTGTAGACCGGTGAAGACGGCGGGATGGTGTAGATCTCATCCGGAACGGCGGTCGCGACAACAAAGGGTCCTTCCGGGCTGTCGCCCACGAACCAGACACCGTCCTGAAGAACATAGTACTTGGCGCCGACCTGGATGACCTGGTCATTGGTGTTGACCGCATAAGACATGGATGTGCCGTCGATCGACTGGAATTCCGGGTCTCCTGCATACGCAATATCTGCACTGACAGAACCGACTTCCACGCGTGCCGTCGTCGGAATGCTCGCCTTTAAGCGCGCCTGCGAGGCTTCAGATGTTCCCGGAATGGAAGACCGAACCGAGTAGTAGGGCGCATTTTCGGGAATATTCTGGAAATCGGACGGCATGTCAGGTGTCGTGAATTCCCAGGGCCCGTCCAGTGAAGCCGATTTGAACCAGCGTCCCGAAACCAGAATGTACCAGGTCGAAGTTGTTTTCAGGAAAAACACGTCGCTGTCCGTGTTCGATGCCCATTCGAGATCGGTACCTTCTACCGGTTCCAGTTTCGGCTCCCCTTCAAAAACAATCATCTCGGCCGGTTTGTCGGAATAGATCACCTTCGGCGCCGTGTTGTCTGCAAACGCCTGCGGCGGAATGGCTGCACGGGTTTCCGACCAGTTGTCGTCATCGGGAAGTTTCGTGATCAGGTCCGGTAATTCGGACACGATTTCCCAGCCGGCGGAAACATCCTTGGTCTTCAGCCAGGACTTCTCGTCTCGCAGGTAAAATTCCTCGGTTTCGTCAATCTTGAGTATGTCCCAGTTGGTATTGACGACGAAACTCAGCCCCTGATCACCCTTGACCGGTGCCATGATGGGCGCACCCTCGGTCTGAACCAGGATAGCAGGCTCGGTCGATATGAATATGGGCGGTGCTTCCGCATTCAATCCCTTCACGTCTTCCATGCGCTTGTATTCCGCCAGACCGGCCGTGATCCTGTCCTCTTTCACGGTAATCGTTCCCGTCGGCATGATCTTTCCGACCTGAAGCGTCAGATCCGTCAGGGAGGTCCTGTCGAGTGAAGAGAAATCCAGCTGCGTGACCTGTATGTCGCTGACCTCGACTTCACCCTGTGCCGGATCGGCGAGCGTACTCCCGCTGACACCGATCACACCAAATACCGGCTGAGCTTCCTTGTCCTTGACATATTCGGCGGCAATCAGCGCCTTGAGCGTCTTGAAATTGTCCCACTCGGTAAATTGCGGCTGGTAGAGGATCAGGGTCGCACCGCCGTCGGTTTCAAAAGACCGCGGCCATCCCGTCGTCTGCTCCGCTTCAGACAGTTGAAGATACTGACCGCTGATAAAACCGTTTTGACCATTGATACTCACGGAGCACCAGGCACCGGTGTCGTCGCAGTTCTCCAGTTCAACCTGGGATCCGTTCGGCACGGTCCCGAGCGACCCAAAGCCGGTTCCAGGTCCCTGCCGGAAATTCACATTTGCCGTCGTCACCGCTGGTGCGGCGAACGCGCCGTTCACGAATACGGTTTGAATGATCAATGCTGAAGACAAAATCACGGAAATAGTCTTGCGCATCAGGCCCTCCCAAAGGCGGAAAATGCATATGTTTACAACACCGGCTGCGCCCTTTGACCACATGGCCAGATTTTGCAACCCAACAACCGGAGCACGAACTTGCGCCGCACATTTTCAGTGTGCCCAGCGTCACAGGCATAGAAAACGACGCCGCGTTAGTTCTGTCCTCACAGCACCATGACACAGATTTTGTAGAGCTGTAAGGCCCGGAGGTTTTGACAATGTTTCCACTTAGTCGCGCGATGAGAGTTTGCTTGAGCGGTGCGGGTTTTGCCCTGTTTGCAGCCCTCTTTGTACCGTCTTCCGCGTCGGCGGAAGTTTTTCACTGCGAAAGCACGCGCACGCCGAACGGTAGCTCGAAATACTGTAATTTCCTGCTTTTCGATTCGAATTTCAGCCGCCATCGTCAGGTAGTTGTTGCCCAGGGAGCCCGGCGAAACATCGCAATAAACGGACGCTACGACGTCTTCTGCGTGCTCGTGCAAGACCACAGCGGCGTGCCCAACAACATTGCGCTGAGGACGAAGCAATGCCGAAAGTCGCACAGCGGTCGGAATTACCAGGTCGCGATAAAAAAATACAATTTGCGCCGGGGACGCGACGGCTTCAGCACCAATGCACCTCAGATCGTCCGACCGGTGGATCGCTGGTAGGAAAAAGGCCGGGGCGGCATCAGCCGCACCGGCAACAGGATTGCAAGGATTTGGTCTCCCGAGAAGTCGGCAATCGTCTTTCTGCTAAAAACGCCGGATCAGCAGGCAACCGAGGAAAGACCGGGAGAGGACAAGATCACGGCCTGCCCAGAACGCGCGGATTGTTGGGCCGCGAGCCCCATTTCAACAGCGCGTCTGCCATCTTCCAGACTGACTTCGGGCGTTTCAATTTCGCCGCGCACCAGTGCCAGGAAGCGCTCATGCTGATAGTAGGTCGAGCCGTTGTGATCACCGGCGTCCAGAAGTGCCGGATCGACCGGAATATCCAGACTGCGCGGACCTTTCGGACTACGGGGCGACACGACCAGCTGTGCGACTGGAGGATCTCCAAGGTCCTCGGGCCAGAACCGGCCAGGTCCGGGCACAAAGGCCTCGATCTTGCCTTCCGGACCGACTGCGACAACCTCTTCCTGATATTTGGCACCTTCCGCGAACATGCAAAGATCCAGCAGCGCACGGGATCCGTTCTCGAAATCGACAATCACGAAACCATTGTCGAGTATGTCCGGCCGCTCGCCGTCATAAACTTCGTCCTTGTGATTGGCATCCTGACCCGCTGACGCCATCACGCGGACAGGTTCCGACTTCATGATCAGACGCATCAGATCGAAGAAATGGCAGCATTTTTCAACAAAAGTGCCGCCTGAATACCGGTTGAACCTGTTCCAGGCGCCCACCTTGTCCAGAAACGGGAACCTGTGCTCGCGGATGGTCAGCATCTTGATGCCGCCCGTGACTTCCCCGGTCCTTGCGATCAGAGCCGCAATCGCGGGCATATAGCGATACTCCATCGCCACCCATATCGGTGCCGGATATGTTGCCTTGAATGTCTCCAGTTCGGCCTGCTCCCTGGGATCGGTAAAGAGCGGCTTTTCCACGAGCAAGGGCAAAGGCCTTTTCTGACGGATTTCCTGCATTTGCGGAACATGGCAATGGTTCGGGCTGGCAATAAGGATGCAGTCCAACTCATCAACGTCCAGCAATTCGGAGACCGAACCCACGAAATTTGCAGCCGGTGCGATTTCCGCTGCCGCTTCAGCCATATGCGTGTCCGGTTCGAAAATGACCGTGACTTCGGTGTCTGGCAGCAGAGCGATATTGCGCAGATGCTCCTGCCCCATCATTCCACATCCGATCACACCGTATCTTACCTTCGCAGGCATTTATGTCTCCTTTTGCGGCCGGTTTCTGCGACCAGCCTATTTCAACCGCTGTACGTAATGTGCCCTGCCCGTGTCGAACCAGGTGCGTGAATATTCGACGGATTCGGGGCGGTCCGCCCAACTGAACCTTTCGATGAAACCCGTGAGCGTGCCGGGTTCCAGGGTGAATTCTTCCGGCGCCCAGTCAGGCACCTTGCCGATCGTAACGCGGTCTTCCGCACGCACGATCCAAAAGCCGAGATGCTTTTGATAGAACCTGTAGAGCGAGTCCGAAAGCAGGTCCCGTTTTACAAATCCGGCATCTCCGTCAAGCCAGATTTCCTCGACCGCGATTATGGTCTCGTTCAGATACCTGAGCCGGCGGATCCGGGTGCCTTCCCCGCTGGTGCCGAAAGCCGGCAGGTCTTCCGGCTTGCGCGTACGCACAGCGTTCAGGATGTCGGCCCGGGGCAACCCGCCGCCGGAAAGCAATTCCAGCCGGAACATCGCATAGATGCTCTCCTGCGTGCCGCCTTGACGTATGTAGTTTCCCGAACCCTGAATGCGCTCGAGTAAGCCCTTTTCCGTAAGATCGGCAAGCGCCTTGCGCAGTGTTCCGATCGAGATACCCAACTCGTCAGCCATGTCGCGCTCAGGCGGAAGCCGCTCGCCGTCAATCAGGCGTCCCGCCGCAATATCCCTGATCAAAAGCTCACTGATCTGCAGATAAAGCGGCAGTGCATTTGAGGACTGCGACGTGGATTGCATGGTGATCGGCGCTCTGTTTTTTAAAATTGATACACTATTGATTTACATCAATGCGGATGATAAGCAAGAAGAAATCGACGGTAAAGTGAAGCTGTTCGAAATCAAATGAAACCTCGCCCATCGAATGCTCGGTCGCAGATGCTGCAGGTTTGAAAATACTGAATGACTAACAATGGGTTGAGCACATGATCGCTTCGGGAATGGCGCTGGATGCTCAGGGGAGTTTTTTATGACAGTTGTCCCAGTGACATCGCCGGATCTCGACGCAGCGGAAGTATCCTGGTTCGCTGCCTTGTGTTCTGACGACTATCAATTCCTGGGCGTCCCGGAAGGCCAATTGCGCTCATCCTGGGACCATTGCTCGACGATCGTCAAAACGGCGGAACAAGAAGGATTTCGCAATATCCTGTGCCCATCTTCCTACCAGGTGGGTCAGGACACGTTGTCGTTCGTCGCCGGTTGCGCACCGATCACCGACAAGATCAACCTTCTTGCAGCCGTTCGCTGCGGTGAAATGCAGCCGATCATGCTTGCCCGTACGATCGCAACGCTCGACCACATGCTGAAAGGCCGCCTTACGGTCAATATCATTTCCTCTGATTTTCCGGGCGAGCAGGCCGACAGCGGGTATCGTTACCAGCGTTCACGCGAGGTCGTCGAAGTCCTGAAACAAGCCTGGACACGAGACGAGATCAACTATGAAGGCGAGGTCTACAACTTTACGGGCCTGACCACCGACCCGGTGAGACCGTATCAGACCGGCGGTCCACTCCTTTATTTCGGAGGTTATTCGCCAGCCGCTCTGGAGCTGTGCGGTCAGCACTGCGACGTCTACCTGATGTGGCCCGAGAAGATTGAAGAACTCGAAGGACGCATGAAGGCTGTCAACACGGTCGCGGAAAAATACGACCGGACGCTCGATTATGGTCTTCGTGTCCACATGATCGTGCGCGACACCGAAAAGGAAGCGCAGGAATACGCCGACTACATTGTCTCGAAACTTGACGACGATCAGGGCACGGCCATCCGCGAGCGCGCGCTCGACGCGAAATCGCTCGGCGTGAGCCACCAGGCCAAAAACCGCGATGTTGCCGACGAGTTCGGTTACATTGAACCCAACCTCTGGACTGGCGTCGGCCGGGCCCGCTCCGGTTGCGGGGCTGCTCTTGTCGGCTCGACCGACCAGGTCATGTCCAAGATCGAGGCTTACCAGAAGATGGGCATCAGAGCCTTCATCTTCTCCGGCTATCCGCATCTGGAAGAAGCGCGGCATTTCGGCAAGCGCGTGCTGCCGAACCTCAAGACCTGTTCGCTTCCCCACGCTTATGGCCGGGTTCCGGCCGAAACACCTGCAACCCCGCTTGGCAATGGAGTCCGCCGCTAATGCAGCGCGTATCGCTTACAGAATCCCTGGAATTTTCCCGCCTCATCTACGGCATGTGGCGGCTCGGTGACGATGCGGACACGACCCCGGCCTACGTGGAACGGAAAATCCAGCTGTGTCTCGATCAGGGGATCACCACGTTCGATCAGGCGGATATCTATGGCGGGTACACTGCGGAAGCGGTTCTCGGCGGTGCGCTCAAAGCCAATCCGGCCCTGCGCAACAAGATGGAGATCGTCACCAAATGTGACATCGTCGCTCCCGTCGGTCGCCATGAGCAGGCAACGGTGAAGTATTACGACACCTCCCGGCAGCATATCGAGAAGTCGGTCGAAACGTCGCTGAGCGACATGGGGATCGACACCATAGATATGCTTCTCATTCACAGACCCGACCCCCTCATGGATCACCATGAGACCGGTGCCGTGCTGGATGACCTGGTCAAGAGCGGCAAGGTCCGGAATGTCGGCGTGTCGAACTTCCGCCCGTGGGACTGGGACCTGTTGCAGTCGGGAATGTCCAACAGGCTCGTGACCAACCAGATCGAGGTCTCGCTGGCTGAAATCACGCCGTTTACAAACGGAGACATTGCCTTTCACCAGCGCCTGGGCACGAATCTGATGGCCTGGTCCCCGCTTGGGGGCGGGGCACTGATCTCCGAAACCGGCAAGCTTGGCGCGGTCATGGACGACGTAGCTGCCGGCTTCAATGTCGACCGGTCTGCCGTCGCCATCGCGTTCCTGCTTACCCATCCGGCAACCCTTCTGCCGGTTCTGGGAACAAACAATCCTGACCGTATCGCAAAGATTTCAGATGCACTGAAAGTCTCGCTTGATCGTGAAACCTGGTACCGGCTCTACGAAGCCGCCCTTGGAAATGAGGTACCCTGATGACCATGCAAAATGCCAATCATCCTGTTACCTTCGCACCGCACACGGACAACACCCGTTTGCTGCGCGACGCGTTCGGCCGATTTGCAACCGGCGTGACTGTCGTCACCACCGGATCGGATGACGGGCCGGTCGGCATCACGGCGAACAGCTTTTCGTCCGTATCGCTCGATCCGCCACTCGTGTTGTGGATGCCGGACAAGGGTTCGCGCCGTTTCCGCTACTTCGAAACCGCCGAAAACTACGCCATCCACGTTCTCAGCCATCACCAGGCTGAAGTGTGCAACGGCTTTGTACGCAATGCGAATGCCTTCGACCAGTTGCCGCACAGGATTGACGAAAACGGCGTGCCGTTGCTCGAGCACTGCCTCGCACGCTTCGAATGCAAACGGTTTGCCGCTTATGAAGGCGGCGATCACCTGATTGTTCTGGGACAGGTCATGCAGGCAGAAATGCGTCATGGGGAGGCGCTGACCTTTTTCGCAGGCAAACTTGGACAAATCGCTCCGAAATGAGAGCAAACGGCAGGACGGGAACCGCCCTGCCGACAGGAAGTAATTAGGGAGGAGCCCGAATGGGGGCATTGCTGGCGGTCCTTGCACCGCTCGCCTTTGTCAATTCGCAGCTATTGCGGATCGGCAGAGCGATAGGCATCGTAGCCGTGGCCTTGATGGTCGTTGCGATCCTGATTCAGGTCGTATTCCGCTATGTATTCAACAACGCGTTGCCCTGGCCAGACGAGGCAGCGCGTTTTTGCATGTTGTGGATGACGGGCCTGATGGCACCAACGGCGTTCCGTCGCGGCGGCTTCGTCGCCATCGACATGCTTGGCCACGCACTTCCTCAGGCTCTGGGCAAGCTGCTTTCCCTGCTCTTGCTCATCGTGTCGCTCCTCGTCCTTGCGATCGCGGTACAGATCGGCTTTGCCGAAGTCACCGGCTTTGGCGGCAAGTTTGCGACAGCGTCACTCTACGTTCCGGGAAATATTACACTGACCGAATGGATCCGTGTGCCCAGAAGCTGGATGATGATGTCCTTGCTCGTCGGTGTCGTTCTGCTGACCCTCGTCAATGTCGAACTCATCTTGCGCAATCTCATTTCTCTTATTGGCGGCAATGACCGACTGCCGGCCATACCCGATGCTGACATGGCGGGAGCGGACTGATGCTTATATGGTTTCTTCCTGTTTTTCTCCTGTTCCTGATGATCGGACTACCGGTCTTTTTCGGCTTGCTGGCGGCTCCCGGCATCCTGCTTTGGCTGAATGGCCAGGAACGCGACATCACGCTGCTCTACCGTAACGTCTACAACGGCATGGACAGTTTTCCTCTCATGGCGATTCCGTTCTTCATGCTCGCAGGCGAGCTGATGAACAAGGGCGGGATCACGACCCGCCTGGTAGAATTCAGCCAGGCACTCATGGGCCACCTGCGCGGCGGCCTTGCACATGTGAATATCCTGTCGTCGATGCTGTTTGCCGGTCTTTCCGGTTCGGCAGTCGCCGACACGTCCGCACTTGGCTCCATGCTTATTCCAGCGATGGAAAAACAGGGGTACACGCGCCGGTTCGCAGCAGCGGTAACAGCAGCGTCGTCTGTTATCGGTCCTATCATCCCGCCGTCCGGCATCATGATCATCTATGCCTATGTCATGGGCGAAAGTGTTGCCGCCCTCTTCCTGGCCGGTATTGTCCCCGGCGTCATGGTCGGCATCGGCCTGATGCTGGTTGTCCGACTGATGGCTGACAAGTACGATCTGCCCAAGGCCCAGCGGATCGTCAATCCCGGTCAGAAAATGGCGCCGGTCGAATACTGGGTGTCGTTCGCATTGCTCAGGATCAATCTCGCATCGCTCCTGCTGGCGCTTGCATTCGGCATTCTCAGTCAGACCTCTCTGGACGTGTCGGGTATCACGACTTTCGTCCTGTTTGTCGTCCTGATTGGAATGTCGCATCTGCTATTGAAGGGTCTGCGCGGCGCAGTGTCCGAAGATTTCCGGATGGTCTGCAAAAAAGCCGTCGTGCCTTTGCAGACACCGATCATCATTCTGGGTGGCATCCTGATCGGTGTCTTCACGCCGACGGAAGCGGCCGCCGTCGCAGTCGCCTATGCGCTGATCATCGGCTTTTTCGTCTTGCACTCCATCAAGGTGAAGGAAGTTCCCGGCATCCTGAACAGGGCTGGCATCACGTCGGCAGTGGTTCTTCTTCTTGTCGGCGCTGCAATGGCCTTCAAGACCGTCGTCAGCCTTAGCCATGCTCCTGAAATCATGGCCGACTTCGTACTTTCGCTTTCCGACAACCCGCTGATCCTGCTGTTCCTGATCAACCTGCTCCTGTTCATTGTCGGAATGTTTCTCGATGCGGGGCCAGCGATCATCATCCTCGGACCGATCCTCGGGCCCATTTTCACATCGATGGGAGTGGATTCGATCCACTTTGCCATCATCATGAGCGTGAACCTGACCATCGGTCTTGCCACGCCGCCAATGGGCCTGGTGCTATTTGTCGCCGCCTCGGTTTCAAAGGAACGGGTTGAAACCATTGCCAAAGCCATTCTGCCGTTTCTGGCGGTAGAAATCGCGGTGATCTTCCTGATCACCTACATACCGGCACTTTCGATGACGATCCCTCGATGGACCGGATTTGCCAACTGATCTTGAGCTTAATATGGGAGGTACCTGATGCTCAAATCTGCTCTGAAAACACTCACCGTCGCGGCGATGCTCGCCGGTTCTTCGCTGAGTGCCGTTGCTGCCGACTATACGCTGCGTGCAACCGCCAATTCCAACGAGAATGACGAAGATTATGATGGCCTTGTGGTCTTCAAGAACTTCGTTGAAGCCGCATCCAACGGAGCAATCGAGGTCGAACTCTTCATCGGAACACAGCTCTGCTCGAATGGTGCTGAATGCCTGCAGGGCGTTGCCGGTGGTGCGATTGACATCTACATCTCCACATCAGGCGGAGCCTCCGGCATCTTCCCGTATGTTCAGGTGCTCGACCTGCCATACATGATGTCCGACGACCGGATCGCCGAACATGTCCTGTCCGGCAACTTCACGCGTACCTTGCGCAACATGGCGCTTGAAGACAGCGACAACACGATCCGTCTGATGACGGTTGGCAACACCGGTGGCTGGCGGAACTTTGCCAACACAAAGCGCCGTGTCGCCAATCCGGCCGACATGGAAGGCCTGAAGATCCGTACCGTTGTGGCCGACCTGCCGCAAGAGCTGGTCAAGTCGCTGGGTGCTTCTCCCACCCCGATCCCGTGGCCTGAGCTGTTCACATCATTCCAGACCGGTGTCGTTGAAGGTTCCAAGAACGGCATCACCGACATCATGGGCATGAAATTCCCCGATGCGGGCCTGCAGTATGTGACGCTCGACGGCCACGCCTACATGGGTGCCCTCTGGTGGATGAGCAACGAACGGTTCCTCGCCATGCCGGAAGACATGCGCCGGGTCGTGGTGGACGGCTTTTATGCTCTCCAGCAAGCAACATTCGCTTCTCCGAAGCGTAAATCCATCCAGGCCTACGAGGACTTCGTTGCCGGCGGCGGCGATCTTTATGTTCCAACGCCGGAACAGAAAGCCGCTTTCAAGGAAGCAGCCGCACCGGTCTACGACTGGTTCAAGGACAATGTCGCACGCGGCGGCGAGATCTTCGGCGCACTGGAAGAAGCCGTTCAGGAAGCTGAAACCTCCGTCAACGGTGCGCGTGACGCCGACCTGAACTAAGCTGTTCTTCAATCAGACACGTCCGGCCAGTTGCCGGACGTGTCAATTTTCGAGTTCGCCTCGACAACTCCGGAAAGACAACAAGCCGATTTTCGGATCCGGGGTTGCAAATGAGCAGGATCTACCGGAACGGGTACATCCAGACCTTGTAGTCATCGACCAGAACATGCGCCTTTTCAATTTCCTCTTTGGTCATTTTCTTCACGACTTCCTCAAGCGAGATCGCCGCATCGGGATCTCCTCCGATGGCGGAAAGCGTGTACCACATGTAAGCGCGAACAAGATCCGGCGCGGGCATTCCCCGGCCGACCTCGTAATACCAGCCGATACCGGATTGCGCGCCCGGATGCCCCTTCATGGCGCTTCTGAGATACCACTCGAAAGCGCGCTGATCGTCCCGCTCCACGCCGAGACCCATTGCATACATCACGCCGATCAGTTCCTCGGCATCCGCGTTGCCGGAACGTGCGGCGGGCCAAAGTTCCTTCCTGGCCTCCTCAAATTGTCCGGCCTCCATCAGATCGCGCGCGTTCTCGATTTCAGCCTGGGCAGGGCCCGCAGCCAGGAAAAGCCCAATCACGGCGGCTTTCAGCATTTTCGTCATTTTTTCCGGTCGTTCTTTCTTGGTGTTCTTCTGGCAGCACCAGCTCATTCCGCGGAGCTGCCCTCCCCGCTGACTGACGATGATTTCATCGCCTTCGACAGGAAACAGGCGGCCCTCGGTCAGCTTCTCTTTTACGACAGGATCCTTTCCGGGAACAGGAATATTGCCTGTTCGACATGTCATCATCCGGTCCTTGGAACAGGAGACGGCCTTTCCCTCGGCATTGGCGAAGGCGGAGAAGGCCTCGGACCGGACCGGACCGCACTTGTCGACGACAACCGAATTAAGAAAAGGATTCCGCGAAATGCGCCAGGCCTCTGGAATCTCGGGGCAAAAGAGCTTCACACGCTTTTCCACGACGGCCGTCTTTCCATTTCCGACGACTATGAAAACGGCTTCAACTCACCGGCGGAGGAATGGCTTCCCGAGGGCCTGAACAGCCTTCTTGCGGCCCAGGCGATTTTTCCGCTTGTTGCCCAGTTCGAAATGGCCGGCAATCCGAAAGAAAACGAGATCGCAGGCGCCGTTCACAACCGGATAGACGCCTCCTGGCCAATTATCGCCAAGCGGGTCCGTGTCATACCCGAATACGGCAAGATGTTTGTCGATGCGTTCGATCACATCGATGAGCCCGAGCAAGTCTCGATTGCCGAGATCGGAAATGCACTTGCAGCCTTCCAGGCGATCGAGTGGACGAGTTTTGACAGTCCGTTCGACCAGTATATTTCCGGCAGGAAGGCCGCACTGACGGATGCGCAAGAGCGCGGCATGGGTCTCTTTTACGGAAAGGGTAATTGCTCCAGCTGCCATTCCGGCAAACTCATGAGTGACCAGGAGTTTCACGCAATCGGCCTGCCCCCCTTCGGACCCGGACGCACGCGGCGTTTCGATCCAATGGTGCGGGATGTCGGCCGCATGGGCGAAAGCGACAGACTGGAAGATGCCTATCGTTTCCGCACACCGATGCTGCGCAATGTCGAGCTGACATCGCCTTATGGCCACAACGGCGCCTACCCGACGCTCGAAGGTATTGTTCGCCACCATCTCGACCCGGACGGAATGCTGGCAAAATGGCAACCGAAAACAGCTGCACTTCCCGACGCACCGTGGCTGGAACCAATCGATTTCGTGGTCTATAAGGATCAGCGTGAAATGGCCAGGCAGGCCCGGCTTCGGGATGTCGAGCGGATTTCACTTTCCGATCAGGAAGTTTCCGATCTCGTCGCGTTTCTCAAGGCGCTCACCGGTACGTCTTCGGTTTCTTCTCCTTCCTTCGGCATCCCCGATAGAGTTCCCAGCGGGCTTCCAGTCGACAGACCCTAAACAGGACAAACATGATCGAAACTTTGAAGACCCGGGCAAACCAGCTTTTTCCCGGTATCGCCATCGCCGGGCTCGTGGCCATTTCGGCTCAGTTTCTGAATGAGCACTACGGCGCACCTGCCATGTTGATGGCGATCCTGCTGGGCATGCCTTTGAATTTCCTCTCGGACGAACAGCGTACCTCGGAAGGCATTGCCTTTGCTGCAAGAACACTCCTGCGGGTCGGCGTTGCGCTTCTGGGCGTGCGCATCAGTATCGAGATGGTGCAGGCACTCGGCCTGCCCTTTCTGCTTCTTGTCATCCTCGGTGTTCTGGCGACCATCGTCTTTTCGCTGATGATCGGAAACCTTTTTGGCAAGGACCGGCTCTTCGCCTTCCTTTCCGGCGGAGCGGTCGCCATTTGCGGTGCATCCGCGGCGATGGCGATCGGCTCGATCCTGCCAAAACGGCAGCATGCGGAACGAGACCTCGCCTTCACGGTAATCACCGTGACGGTCCTGTCCACACTGGCCATGATCGTCTACCCGATTCTGACAAGCAATCTCGGACTTTCCGTTGATGCCACCAGCGTGTTTCTCGGCGGCACCATTCACGACGTTGCCCAGGTGGTGGGTGCCGGATTTTCCGTGTCCGAAGAAACCGGAGATCTGTCCACGCTTGTAAAACTCATCCGCGTGACCCTGCTGGCGCCCATTGTGCTGGTCGCTGCCCTGATCCTGCGCGGCAGCGCCGAGCCAGGTGCAAGCCGTCCGCCGCTGATGCCTGTCTTCGTACTTGCCTTCCTGATCCTGGCGGCCTTCAATTCCTTCGGCCTGGTTCCTGAAACCGCAAAAGACCTTGCGGGCCAGATTTCCCGTTGGGCGCTGCTTGCCGCGATTGCCGCCGTTGGCATGAAGACCTCGATCCCGAAACTCCTGGAAGTCGGTGGTCCTGCAATCTGGATGGTGGTGTCCCAGACAGTGTTCCTTGCTCTGTTCGTGCTCGCGGGGATATGGGTGATCGGGTAGGCTATTTCCTCATCGCCCTAACCGCAGCAGAGCGAAGATTTGGGATTGGGAGTGACATAGCCCCTTGAATCAGCTTTCAAGCAAGGCGGTTATTGGATCCCTGCTTTCGCAGGGATGACAAGGGATGTGAGGACATTTGCGCTTCTTGCTTTTCCCAGGCGATTGTCATCCCGGACACAGCGGAGCGGAGATCCGGGACCCAGTACACCACAGCGTTTCGGATTTCAGCCGGAGGTCTGCGGTTGTTGGTTCCCAAACGGAGCAAATGCCCGCGAAAACGGGTAAAGGGATGACGAGGGAGCACTTTGCCACTCCCTCACTCAAGACCTGCGTGTCTGGTCTGAACATTGCCAATCGCGCCGGAAACCCCACATTGAGGTCAGAAACCCGAAGCGGGGCTTTCCTTGATCCCTTGAGTGTGAAATATAGCTGCGGTCCCCTTCCCGGGAGCGCATCAGCTATCATGCCGCATATGTTTATGCGTTTTGCTCGTGATACAGAAAATTCGAAAGCGTTTGGATGAAAAGCTACATCACAACCCCGATCTATTACGTCAACGGTTCTCCACATATCGGTCATGCTTTCACGTCCATCATGGCCGATATCCTGAAGCGCAACCGCCAGGCACTGGGTTATGAACTGATGCTGTCGACGGGCGTGGACGAGCACGGCCAGAAGAACCAGGAAGCCGCGCAGGAACTGGGTATGCCGGTCGAGGAATATCTCGACATGCGCTGCGCGGAGTTTCGCGACGTTTTCGAAAAACTCGGTGTCGAATTCGACTATTTCGTCCGCACAAGCCGCGAAGGCCACAAGAAAGCCGTCGCGGAGATGGAGCAGCGCATCTTCGACAAGGGACTGATCGTCAAGAAGCAGTATACGGGCACCTACTGCAAGGGCTGCGAGGAGTTCAAGAAGGAGAGCGACCTCACAGAGGACGGACAGTGTCCGCTGCATCCGACCATGCAGGTCGAGCAGACGGACGAAACCAATTACTTTTTGAAAATGGAACCGTTCCGTGTACAGCTCCTGAAACACATCGACGACAATCCGGATTTCGTCCAACCCGAGTCGTTCAGGAACGAGCTGAAGAAAATGCTGGCCGAACCGCTGGAGGATCTGTGCATCTCCCGGCCGAAATCCCGTGTGACCCTCGGCGTGGAATTGCCCTTCGACACGGACTTCGTCACCTATGTCTGGTTTGACGCCCTGGCCAACTACCTGACCAATATCGGCTGGCCGGAAGATGGCTACCAGGACTGGTGGGCGGAGTGCGAGCACATGATCGGCAAGGATATCCTCAAGCCGCACGGTGTCTACTGGCCCCTGATGCTGATGGCCGCTGATCTGCCGCTGCCGAAAAAGCTCTCGGTGCACAGCCACTGGGTCGGCGCCGGCGGGGTCAAGATGTCCAAATCCATCGGCAACACAGTCGATCCGATAGAGGTCATGGACAAGCTCGGCGTTGACGCGTTGCGCTGGTATCTCGCCCGCCACATGCGTGCGGACAGTGACAGCCAGATTTCGGTCGAGCTGATTGCGCAGACTTACGAGAGCGAGCTCAACAACAAGCTTGGCAACCTGCTTTCTCGCGGTGCCAAGTTCGCCAGAAAGAACTTCGACGGAAAACTTCCGGTCAAGGGTCCTCTCACGGCAGAAGACGAGGCTTTGCGTCAAACGGTGCTTGATGCGACCGCAGGCATGGGTGAATGGATAGATCTCGCCGACATTCCGGCGCGGATGCAGTCCATCATCAATGCGGCGGCCGAGATGAACAACTATTTCGACAAGCAGGCTCCCTGGACGCTCTTCAAGTCCGAAGAGACCAGGGACCGCGCGCGAGATGTCGTCTATGTCGGTCTCGATTGCCTGCGTATCGTGATGGAAGCGTTGCAGCAGGTGATCCCGGTGTCGGCCGGCAAGGCCCTTGCCACGCTGAACGTCACCGACATTGCCCGTCCATGGAAACCGGAGCTGGACAGGCTACCGGGCGGCAGTGAACTGGACGAAATCGAGCCGCTTTTTCCGCGGGTTCAGTAAGGCCCCACCCGACAACATGTAAAAGCGCCCCTGCGGGCGCTTTACTTTTTTGATCAAGGCCGATATCCAGCTTCAGTCGCTCAAGACCTTACGCCGCCAGAAACTCCAACCGCTCGTCCAGCCGCGCGGGCGTGATTTCCAGAATTTCGGCACTCACCACGCCTTCGGAAACGAATGGATCTTCTCCGACGAAGACTTCGATTTCCTCTCGGGTCGTGTTGTGAGCGATGATGCCGCCACCCATGTTCGGCTGCAGGCTGCCAACCATCAGAAACAGGCCCTGATCGAAGCCGTCTTTGATCCATGCCTTGTGCCCGTCCATCAGGTCACCGGCACGTGCCTTGTTGTCAGAAAACTTCAGCGTCACGATAAACATTTCATTCTCCCTTGAAACAGAATTGAAGCTCTTTCAGATGCCGGCCAGACCGGGTTGCCGAAGACTGGAACTCGGCGACACCCGTCCGACCCAGTCGAGGATCTGATCCACTTCCCGCCGAACGAAGTCTTCATCCCTGAAGGCCTGCGCCAGTGTTGCAACCCCCTGGCTCCAGCTGAGGACATGAAGCGCCTGAGCCTCAGCGTCAGCGTCGCTGTCAAGTTCCGAAAACTGGCGGGTCAGCCAGTCGCGGAACAATCCCATGATGCGGTTGGCGTTGCCGCTGGAGGCGTGCTCAAGCTTGGCAAGTTCCATCGTCAGCGTCCCGACAGGGCAGCCATAGGCAAATATTTTCGTCTGATTGACGATGAGTATCCGCACGAAACAGGCAATTCGCTCTGCCGGGTTCCCGGACATCTTGTCCCAGTTTCGCAGCATGTCTTCCCGGTCGGACAAACGCTTTTCGATGACCGCGTCGAGGATCTCATCCTTGGTTTTGAAGTGGTAATAGAAGTTTCCGCGCGAAATGCTGACCGATTTCGCGATATCGGCGAACGAGGTTTCGCCAAATCCCTGCGCGTAGAACAGCTCATCCGCCGCATCAATGATCTGCTGCCTGGTGGAGCTGGATTTCATTTTGATTTTCCCGGCACATTTTTCATGTTTGATGTCACTCTAGGACAATTGACCTATTTTTAGTTAGGACAATTGTCCCAAAATGTCAATCAAGTGCGAAACGAGACCGGCAAAGACCTGTTTGCAACACAATTTAGAGACACCCTGCCCGCACATCTCATGGTTGGTGCGCACAACCCCTCACACGTTTGTGAAGTCAACTTCCCAACAATCCTGACAGGCAGTTGTCAGGAACAATTTCTTACTTTCAGCACCATCAAAAGCCGGATGACTCGTTCTGAAGGCGCGAACTTCTGACTGAAAATCAATGAATTGCGGATTAACTACCATGAAACCGGACGTTATGCTTTTTTCAAGCACATGGTGACTTTTGTCACCAAACCATTCTTTCACAGCTGCATGGCGCGTTTTTGCACCGGCATGGTGCAAATCCCAACGTTGGAATTCACGATCCGTCACTTACGTAGAGGCCGCTTGGTGGCAGTCACAGGGCCGGCTCGAGGCGTCAAAGCCGTTGCCTGCGTGGAGGGAAACATATGACCTACCTGGATGAGCGGAGCGAACCGTCTTCCGCTTCGGAACTCCTGGATCTATTTTACGCAACACGAACGCAAACGGAAAAGCTAACCGCCCCACTCAATGACGAAGACCTGGGTCTTCAATCCATGGAAGACGCCAGTCCGCCCAAGTGGCACCTGGCGCATACGACCTGGTTCTTCGAGGAATTCATCCTGAAACCATTCCTGCCCGGTTACCAGCCAAAGGACAACCGTTTCGCAGTTCTCTTCAACTCCTACTATGTTCAGGCCGGCCCCAGACACACGCGCTCACGGCGTGGCCTGTTGTCCCGCCCGACGGTCACGGAAGTCCTTTCCTATCGGGCGCATGTCGAAGATGCATTGCGGGACGGTCTTTCGCGCGGCGGATTCACTCTTGACCCTGACAGGCTGGACGCACTGGTTACACTGGGGTGTCACCATGAAATGCAGCACCAGGAACTGTTGATTACCGACCTCCTGCACGCCCTTTCCTTCAATCCGCTGCTACCGGCCTACATTCCCTCACAACCCGGCGCCGTTACCGCCATACGAGAGCAAGACTGGACATTGCATGCGGGCGGGCTCGTTGAAATCGGCCATGATGGCGACGGCTTTGCCTATGACTGCGAAGGACCGCGGCACAAGGTCTGGCTGGAACCGTACAAGCTTGCCGACCGCCTGGTAACCAACGGCGACTGGATCGCCTTCATGAATGACGGCGGATATGAAACCCAGACGCTCTGGTTGATGGAAGGCTGGGCGGTTCGCGAAAAGAACGGCTGGGATTCTCCCCTCTACTGGTGGCAACAGGACGGCCAATGGTGGACCTACACGCTGCAAGGTCCGCGTCCCGTCGATCTGTCTGCTCCCGTGGTCCATGTCAGCTTTTACGAGGCCGATGCCTTCGCCCGCTGGAGCGGTCGTCGGCTGCCGACAGAAGCGGAATGGGAAGCGGCGGCCGAAGCGACTGAAATCGAAGGAAACTTTCTGGAAAACGGCACACACATACCGCAGGGGCGCCACGCAAGCCTCTGGGGAGATGTCTGGCAGTGGACCAGCAGCGCCTTTTCTCCTTATCCGGGCTTCTCGCCTCCCGATGGCGCCATCGGGGAATACAACGGCAAATTCATGGTGAACCAGATGGTGCTGCGGGGCGGGTCCTGTGCAACCCCGAAGCTTCAGATGCGTTCTTCTTATCGAACCTTTTTCTATCCACAGCAGCGCTGGCAAATGCTGGGGCTCAGACTGGCGGCAGATCAATGACCAAACATGTTCCCCCTGTACGAGCCGACAAAACCTTCAGGTCCGACGTCCTTGCCGGCCTGAAAGCGGCGCGCAAATCCGTCAGCAGCAAATGGCTTTATGATGATGTCGGCTCGCATCTGTTCGAAGCCATAACCGAACTGGACGCCTATTATCCAACCCGAACCGAACTTGGCATCCTGGAGACTGAAATCCGCCAATATTCGCGGCTGCCGGGAGCCCGTGGCGCAATGGTCGAACTCGGCAGCGGCTCCAGCCGGAAGACGAACCTGCTTCTCGGCGCCTTTCCCGACCTTTCGGTCTATATGCCGGTCGATATTTCCGCCAACCATCTGAAAGACGCTGCCGAACGCGTTCGGCGGGCCTACCCGTCACTGGCCGTGATCCCGGTCGCGGCCGATTTCACGCAGCCTCTCGGCAAACTGCCTTTGCTGCCCGAACTGCCCGTGCTGGTCTTTTTTCCCGGCTCGACAATCGGCAATTTCGAACGCGCCGAAGCCACGGCTCTTTTGCGGTCTCTCCGCGAGGCCATGCCTGGCGCAACGATGATTGTCGGCGTTGACCGTCCGAAGGAAGAAGAGGTGCTCCTGGAAGCATATGACGACCCTGCCGGAGTGACTGCGGCCTTCAACCTCAATCTCCTGCAACGGATAAACCGGGAATGCGGGGCAGATTTCGAACTCAATGCCTTTGCGCACAAGGCTATATGGAACGCGGATGAGAGCCGGATCGAAATGCACCTGGAAAGCCTGACCGAACAGTCGGTCACGATCGGCGCGGATACCATCGCTTTCCAGAAGCACGAAACGATCCACACCGAAAATTCCCACAAATACGACGAAGAGGCTTTTTCAGAGATTGCGAACCAGAGCGGCTGGAGGGTCCTGGATCAACATTGCGATGCGCAATCCTGGTTCTCCGTCTACATCCTTCAGTCCGGATAAAGCTGATCAGGCGACCACTGCCCGGATCAACCTGACTGGTTGGGTTCGGGCAGGTTCCATCCCGATCCGTGACCGGCGATCGCAAGACGCAGGGCAAGCCCGGTGCAAAGGCCAGGAGAAACCACGAAACCGGCAACCCGGCCCTGAAAAGCCGATTGGGTCAAAACGAGTTTGGCGTCCGATCCAGACGCAAACCCGGATACGACCGAAGCGACAAGGAAAGTTCAAGTCCAGGAAGGATCGAATTTATTTGAAGTCAAGACGGCCGCATGCGACTGCCCTGAGGATCGAACAGCGGACCAATGGTGACAGTTGCCTTGAACAATGACCCGGCAATGTCGACATCGACCTCAGATCCGGACTCTAGCGACTGCTCCACGTGCGCCAGGGCAATCGGCCGTCCGATACGGTAGCCGTAAGCACATGTCGTCGTTTGCCCCAAAACCTCCCCATCGAGCAGCAAAGGCTCGTGTCCGAGCGGAACCGCAGCCTCGTCCTCGAACGCGAGTGAAACCACCTTCGATACGCCACCACCTGCCTTGTGTTTCGCGATGGCGTCAGCGCCGATGAAACCACCCGACTTCCGGGTCATTGCATCAAGACCGGCCTCCACCGGTGTCACATCGCTGTCAAGTTCGTGTCCCATCGCGCAGAACCCTTTCTCGACACGCATCGATGTCTGTGCAAACAAGCCCGCCGGTTCGGCACCGGCATTCGTCAGCGCCGCGTAGATTGACCTGGCGTTTTCAGACCGGCAGGTTATCTCCCACCCCGCTTCCCCGACATAGGACAACCTTGCAGCCCGCACATGATGACCTGCGATATGTGCTTCGGCGTGTTTGAAATACCCGATATCGTTGAGTTCGGGCGCGCCGACTTCTGCCGCAATACGGGCACTCTCCGGTCCCATGAGACCAAGAACGGCGTAGGTTTGGGTAGTGTCGGTGAGTGACACATCGAAGTCCGCGGAGTGTCTCCGGAGCCAGGCCAGGTCCTTCCTGATCGCGTTGGTTCCGACAAAGAGACGATAATGGGCATCCGAAAGGCGCTGAACGGTAATGTCGCTTTCGAATGTGCCGCGTTCGTTGAGGATCGCGGTATAGATGACCGACCCCGCACGGCGACCAACATATCCTGCACAGACCCTCAACAGGAATGCTTCTGCATCCGGGCCCTCGATCTCAATCTTGCCGAAGGGTGACGCATCGAAAATGGCGGCAGTCTCGTGCGCTGCCATCACCTCCTGCCTGACATTTTCAAACCAGTCCGGCCGACCGAATTTCAGTTCAGGTTCCTGCTCCTTGCCGAAATACAGCGGCCGTTCCCATCCGAAGAACTGACCGAAATGGGCTTTTGCCTCTGTGTATTCACTGTCGAGCGGCAATCTCCTCAGTTTGCGGGCCGTCTTGAACTGCTTGCCGGGATAGGCAATGTCGTAATGGGTCCCGAGAACCTCCGGCGCGCGCGCCATCAGATGTTCGACAGAATTGAAGACCGGTGCGAAGCGCTTGGCATCGGCTTCGGAAAGATCATATGACGGCGCTCCGTGAATGATCGTGTGGGCGAGGTTCATTCCCGCGCCTCCCCCGGCGGCAACGCCCACCGAATTCATGCCACATCCCAGGAAAAGGCCTCGAGTTTCCGCGGCCTCACCCAGCATGAATGTCCCGTCCGGCGTGAAACTCTCCGGGCCATTCAGGAGCATCTTCACTTCGGCGGTCTCCAGTGCCGGCAACCGGTGAAGTGCGTTCATCATCATCGGCTCGAAATGATCCCAATCCTCAGGAAGCAGGCCGAATTCGAAACTCTCCGTCAGGACACCGGGTGCGATCGGTTTGCCCATCGGCTCAAAACAGCCAACCAGCAGGCCGCCGCTGTCATCGCGGATATAAAGATGATTGTCATGATCACTGAGGGTCGGTGTGTTACCGACTATTCCGTCGACCGGCTTTGTCAGAAGATAGAAATGTTCACAGGCAAGCAGAGGCACTTCAGCTCCCGCCATGGCACCGGCTTCACGTGACCAGAGGCCGGCACACAAGGCAATGGCATCACACATTACCGTACCGTTGACTGTTTCCACGCCTTTGACCTTGCCGTTCTCCGTCAGGATTGCCGTCACCCCGGTCTTTTCGAAAATCTTTGCGCCCAGCGATCTGGCGCCTTTCACGAGAGCGGCGCAAACGTCTGAAGGACTCACGCGCCCGTCATCCGGCGACCAGACTGCGCCAAGGACATCGTCCGCGTTCATCAACGGCCAACGTTCCCTGGCTTCATCCGGACTGATGGACTGCGCAGGAATTCCATAAGCTTTCGCGAGCGCTTCCTGCCGCCTGATGTGGATCATCCTGTCCTCACTGGTCGCGATAGAAAGTGAGCCTTTCTGGATCCAGCCGGCAGCCTGCCCCGTCTCCTGCTCCAGCTGGCCATACAGCTCGACCGAGTATTGAATCATGCGCGTCAGGTTGCGAGAATTCCGAAGTGCACGCACCTGTGCCGCGGAGTGCCAGGTGGTTCCGGATGTCAATTGGTTCCGCTCCAGCAGGACCGCATCAGAAACACCCATTTTGGCAAGATGATAGAGGGTAGAGCAGCCCATGATTCCCCCGCCGATGACAACGACGGGAGCATGTGCGGGAGGAGTACGAGTGGACATTTGAAAACTTCCGCGGAGGCGATAAAAACTGCGACAACGAAACATTTGTTTCAAGATTTGACAAGAGAAAAAACAAATGAAACAGTAAACAAATGGAAACCCATTCGCCGCCCCAGATCCGGACCGCGATTTCGACCAGCTATGCAGAGCTGAGCGATACTCTGCGAATTGCGGCTGACTATATTGCTGAAAACCAGGTAGAAATCGCGACGAGAAGTTTGAGGTCCGTGGCTTCCGCAAGCGGCGTTTCCCCGGCAAGCTACACAAGACTGGCACGCGCACTCGGTTTTTCAGACTATGAAGCGCTGCGCGAACAGGCCCGATCCGAACTCAACAAGCGAGAGCAGGACAGCTTTCAGGACAAGGCGAGACGTCTTCGAACCGATGCCGATCAACCCCTGTTGCCTCGGCAGGTCGCTGCTTGCATCGCCAACATCAACGGCCTCTTGGAAGATGTCGATCAAGAACTCCTGGATACGGTCGTCGATCGCCTGGATTCTTCCCGCAAGATCGTTCTCATCGGAGCGCTCGCATCGGCAGGTTTCACCGATTATTTCGCTTATCTGGCCAAATGGTTCGATGACCGCTGGCTCGTTGCCGGTCGCAATGGAACAACGCTCGGCAGCACGCTTGCAGGCGTCGGACCGGAAGATACGGTGCTGATAATCTCCAAACATCCCTATGCGCACCGATCCGTCCGTGCCGCGGCGGTTGCCGCCGGAAACGGTGCAACGGTTGTTGTCCTGACCGACAGCCATACATTTCCGGGATTGCAATACGCAGACTTTCACTTCATACAACGTACTGAAAGTCCACACTTTTTTTCGTCTTACGCAGCCACGCTCGTCCTAATAGAAACGATAACAGGCATGCTGGTTGCGCGAGCCGGGTCCGGGGCTGACGCCCGGATCCAGGAGGTCGACAAACATAATCGTTTGCTCGATGAGTTTGAAAATGTCTAGGGTGTAGGTCACTCTGGACCAAAGAAGTTTAACAAGAGGGAAGCCTAGTCAAATGATGATGAAAATGAACCTTGCTGGTGCCGTTCTCGCCACCAGCATTGCATTTACCGGCGCAGCATCGGCTGAAGAATTCATCACGATTGGAACCGGTGGCGTCACGGGTGTCTATTACCCGACAGGCGGTGCGATCTGCCGGCTGGTCAACAAGGGCCGCAAGGACCATGGTATCCGCTGCTCGGTAGAATCCACAGGTGGATCGGTCTACAACACCCGCACGATCCGTCAGGGCGAGCTGGATTTTGGTGTCGTCCAGTCCGACGTCCAGGCTGCTGGGCTTAACGGCACCGGTGCCTTCAAGGACGATGGTGCCTTTCCGGAACTGCGCGCGATTTTCTCCGTGCACCCGGAGCCGATGCACGTCATGGCTCGCGCCGATGCCGGCATCAATTCGCCTGAAGACCTGAAAGGCAAGAAGGTCAATATCGGCAACCCGGGTTCCGGTACTCGCGTTCTCGCGGAAACGCTGATGGAATACACCGGTATCATCCCGGACGATTTCGCGCTCGCCGCCGAGTTGAAGTCTTCCGAACAGGCCGCGGCACTGTGCGACGGCAAAATCGATGCGGCAATCTGGGCGGCAGGTCTGCCCAACGGTTCGTCCCAGGAAGCAACGTCCACATGCGACATCAAGATCGTGCCGCTTGCTGGCGCGCCGATCGAGAAACTGCTTGCCGACAATTCCGCCTATGCAGCCGCCACCATTCCGGGCGGCATGTATCCGGGCAACGCCGACGACATCCCTTCCTGGGGTCCGAAGGCAACGATCGTGACCTCCGCAAATACGTCTGACGACGTCGTATACGCACTGGTTTCCGCAATCTTCGAAAACTTCGACGATTTCAAGAAACTGCATCCGGCTTTCGGACGCCTGATGGAAGAGGATATGATCAAGGATGGCCTGACCGCCGACCTGCATCCGGGCGCTGTTAAGTACTACAAGGAAAAAGGCTGGATGTAATCCGCCACCGAAATTCTGCAGCCCGGCTTTCCGGGCTGCAGTTTCTTTAAGATATTGAAAACATGCGGGTTGGGGACAGCATGACCGACAAATCGGCAGAAACAGCGTCAAACGACCTTGAGGACATTGTCGCGGAGGCCGATACCGGCGCCCGCGCGCCCAAGGACAGTTTTTCAAGAAACGTACTTTGGTTCGTTCCATTATTCTGGTCGGTCTACCAGCTCTGGATCGCATCACCCCTGCCCTATCTGATCGGGGTTGGCGTTCTCAACGATACCCAGACACGGGCAATCCATCTCGGATTTGCAGTCTTCCTGGCCTTTCTTGCCTTTCCGGCGTTCAAGAACAGTCCACGCAACTACATTCCAATTCTGACATGGGCGGTTGCGATCATTGCAGCCGTCTCCTGTTCCTACCTGTGGTGGGATTATCGCGGGGTCGCCGACCGAACCGGCGTTCCGAACACCATGGACCTCATCATGGCCGGGGTCGGTCTCGTGCTGCTTCTGGAAGCCGCTAGACGCTCGCTCGGTTTCCCTTTGATGGGTGTTGCGATTTTCTTCATGTCCTACGTCTTCTTCGGCTCCTGGGATGGATTGCCAGACGTCGTTCGCTGGAAGGGCGCGTCTTTTGAAAAGGCGATGAGCCACCTGATGCTGACCACCGAGGGTGTTTACGGTGTGGCGCTCGGTGTTTCCTCCGGATTCGTGTTCCTGTTCGTGTTGTTTGGCGCGCTGCTTAATCAGGCGGGTGCGGGTAACTACTTCCTGCAGCTTGCCTTTGCCGCGCTCGGCCATTTGCGTGGCGGTCCGGCAAAAGCCGCGGTTATCGCCTCTGCCGCGACCGGATTGATTTCCGGCTCTTCCATCGCCAACGTGGTGACGACCGGCACATTCACTATTCCTCTGATGAAGAAAGTCGGTTTCTCGCCGACAAAGGCCGGTGCGATCGAAGTCTCGTCATCAATCAACGGTGTCCTGACACCACCTGTCATGGGCGCAGTTGCCTTTCTCATGACCGAATATGTCGGCATTTCCTATGTAGAAGTGGTCAAGACCGCGATCATCCCGGCGGCGATTTCGTATATCGCCCTCGTCTATATCGTGCACCTGGAAGCGCTGAAAAGCGGCATGAAAGGCACATCAACCACGAACAACGTCACCTTCCTGCTGGGTGCGATTTTCATCATCGCGATTTCCATCGTCATTGGTGGCGGAACTTTGTTCCTTCTCGGCTTTATCGTCGATTTCTTCGAAGCAACATTTGGAGGCGCCGCGACACCCCTCCTGATTGTCCTGTTGGCCGTCGCCTATATTGCCGCTGTCTGGTACGCGTCAAAGGGACCTGACCTCAACACCGACTTGGATACGATGCAGCACCTGCCTCCGGTCGGCGTCATTTTCAAGACCGGCATACACTATCTTCTGCCGATACTGCTTTTGATGTACATGCTCATGATCGAGCGCAAGTCGCCAGGACTGTCCGCCTTCTGGTCCGCGATCGTGATGCTTGTCATCCTCATGACCCAGAACCCGCTGAAGGCTTTCTTCCGCGGGCAGGGCGAGCTTTCCCGGCATATCAAGGACGGCTGGGAAAACCTGACCGAAGGGCTGGTCGTCGGAGCCCGGAACATGATCGGCCTGGCAGCAGCCATGGGTGTTGCAGGCATCATCGTCGGGTCTGTGACACTCACCGGCGTTGGTCAGGTGATGGCGGAATTTGTCGAATTCCTCTCCGGTGGCAACCTGCTCGCGATGCTGTTTTTCGTGGCGTTAATCTCCATCATCCTCGGCATGGGACTTCCAACGACGGCGAACTATATCGTCGTGTCTTCGCTGATGGCTGGCGTCGTTGTCGAACTCGGTGCGCAGGCCGGACTGATCGTACCTCTAGTTGCCGTTCACATGTTTGTCTTCTATTTCGGGATCATGGCCGACGTTACGCCACCTGTCGGACTTGCGAGTTTCGCGGCGGCTGCGATATCGAAAGGCGATCCGTTGAAGACAGGATTCCAAGCCTTCTTCTATTCGATCCGGACGGCACTCCTACCATTCCTCTTCATCTTCAACACGGACCTCCTGTTGATCGATGTCGGGCCGGTTCAGGCGATCTTCGTATTCATCGTCGCGCTGATTGCGATGCTCTTGTTTGCGGCCGGAACGATGAACTATTTCATCGTCAAGTCACGGCTCTGGGAGAGCGCGGTGCTCTTACTCGTCGCCTTTACGCTGTTCCGACCGGGTTTCTTCTTGAACATGGTTGCTCCGGAATTCGATACACGGCCTGCGGATCAGGTTTACCAGATGGCGCAGGACGCGCCGGAGGGTTCTTCCTTGCAGGTCAGGCTGACCGGAGAAAACCTCGAAGGCCAACAGGTCGATGCCAAATATCTCTTGCCGCTCGGGTCTAAAGGGGCGGATGGCCAGGACAGGCTCCTTGATAATGCAGGTATCGCCTTCCGCGACGAAGGAGGTGCGTACCTCGTTGACGATCTCGCGTTCGGTGGACCGGCAGAGAACCTGGGAATCGATTTCGATTGGGAGCTGAAAGAACTCGAGGTACCGGCAGACCGGCCACCGAAAGAACTGTTCTACATCCCTGCTCTTCTCATACTGGGGATTATCGTGCTTTTGCAACGGCGGCGGTTAGCGATCGCCGATGCAGACGAAAAAGAAGCTGCATCCGCAGCAGCATGAGGGGAGAAAACTCATGAAAAAGAACGTTCTCGCAGCGATAGATCTCACTCATCTTCAAGACCAGAAACACATTCTGGAAGAGGCAAAACGCTTTGTTGACCTGGACGGAGGAACTCTGAACGTCATGACCGTCCTTCCGCCGCTCGGTGGTGCCTGGGTTGCAACATGGTTCAAGGACGATGCGGAGGAGACCATGCTGCAGGAAGCGGACAAGGCGTTGCATACATTTGTCAACGAGACGCTCGGCACAGAAACCAAGGCGCGTCACATCGTCAGCCATGGGACTGTGTATGAAGAGATCCTCGAAATGGCTGAGCGGCTTTCGATAGACCTGATCGTGATGGGGGCGCATCGCCCCGAACTGAGCGACTATCTTCTCGGTCCGAACGCAGCCCGTGTTGCCAGGCATTCGAAATGCTCGGTTTATATCGTGCGGGAATAGGTCCGGCTCCTCCCTTTGTAGATCCGGGGGCGCAATTCGTGTTGGTACCAGCCAGTCGCGCCTCCCCGAACTAAACATCCAAAGCACAAACGCCTCACGTTCCGCTTCTCCCTTGATTGGGAACGTGGCGCAGAAAACCGTGTTCTGGTGAAAACAGTCTGAAACAAGAAATACAATCACTGATTTACTAGATCGAAACACAACAATTCAAGATTGGATCGACCGAACACCAGTGTTACCACCCTGAAATTGCAGACTGAATTCATACTGACGATGATCCCGTAGTAGCATTTCGCGGAAAAAGCCAATAGATACGATAAGTTAAACTATATCTGGTAGCTTCATCTGCAATGCAACCATATCCAAAAATGCAACCGGGGTGATATTGCTCCATGCTGGGGCTCATTCGCACATCTACGCAGCGGAAATTTCTCGCGATCATGTTTGCGGCACTCATTGCCGTGAACGGTCCGCTGCTGGTTACGTTTTTTATCGTTACCAAAGACACCCTTGAGCGCGAAATGATCGCAAAGAAACGGGTTTTGCTCGACGCCAACAGCAAGGCGCTGAGCAAGGTGCTTTGGGATTTCGACTATGAAAACCTGCGCAAATGGACCGTTGCGATCGCAAACGACCGCGACATTTTCAGTATCGAAATTCTGGACGACAACGACAAGCGGCTCGCTTTCGTTTCAAACAACGAGAACGAAACCAACATTCCCGAAAAAGAGGAAGCGCTCTTTTCCAAGGAAATCACGCATGCTGTTGACGGAACCGATCATGTCGTCGGAACCCTGCGTATCAGATTCATGTCCGATCGCATTAGCAACGCTGCGATGGGTGAAGTCGGCAAGTCTGTAATACTGTTCATCGTGTCGACCATTTCGGTTCTTGTGGCTGCGCTCATTGCCAACCGCTTCATGATTACAAGGCCACTCCTCCGCCTGAATGAAGCGATCGAAGCAACCCATCGCTCGGGAACAAGAACAAAGGTGGACTGGTCCTCGTCTGACGAACTTGGCCGGGTCACCAGCGCATTCAACGAAATGCAGGACAGCCTCGACCAGGACGAGGCCAAGCTGCTCAAGGCGAACAAGCGGCTTGCATTCCTCTACAACAACACCCCGGTCATGCTGTACTCGATCGACCGGGAAGACCGCATCATCAAGGTTTCAGACTATTGGCTCCACGCGACTGGTTACAGCCGCAAGAACGTAATCGGCCGCAAATTCCGCGAGTTCATTCATCATGAATTCAAGGAAGAATATCTGAACAATCGCAGCCTGCTCTCCACCGGCAGGAACGAAACGCTCGAGTTCACCTCCGTTTTTGAAAAGGCGGACGGAACCCAGCTTGATGTCCTGATCACCGAAGCAAAAGACTACGACGACAGCTCAAGCGGCCGCAGGTCACTGTCTGTCATGACCGATATCTGCAAATTGAAGGCAGCCGAAGCGGAAATCCTGCGCCAGGCACGTACTGATTTTCTCACCGGGCTATTGAACCGGGAAGGCTTTGCAGATCGCCTGAACACCGCCATCGAAGAAGCCGGCGACACGCTGGAAATTGCGGTCCTGTTTTTCGACCTCGATCGCTTCAAGTGGGTCAACGACAATCTGGGACACTTTGCGGGTGACCGGGTTCTGCAATCGGTCTCACGGGAAGTGTCACATCTGCTGGATGAAGGGGACTGTTTCGGCCGGTTCGGTGGAGACGAGTTCGCGATCATGTTGTCGAGCAACGCCGTAAGAAAGCGCGCCGTTGAACTCGCGACAAGGATCAACAGGGTGCTGAACAAGCCGATCGACCTCGGCGGCAGGACGCTGCAGATTTCCGCAAGCGTGGGTATTTCCTTCTATCCTGAAAACGCAATGAATGCGGAGGACCTGCTGAAAGCGTCCGATGTTGCAATGTACCGTCAGAAAAACAGCGGAAGAAACGGTCATTGCGTGTTCAACGAGAAATTCGGCAGGGAGGCGGCCAGACAACTTGAAGTCAAAGAGGTCATTTCCGAAGCCCTCAAGAACGATTGGTTCGAACTGCATTTCCAGCCGATCGTCGATTTGAAGAGCCGATCGACAATCGGTTTTGAAGGACTTCTTCGGCTGGTGCATCCCGGCAAGGGTATTCTCCCACCACTTGAATACATCCGGGCTGCGGAGCAGACGGGTGGCATTCTTGAAATAGGGGACCTGGTGCTGGAATTGGGGCTGCAGGCCCTTGAGCGCCTTCATTCGAAGCCCGAATGGCAATCAACTTATGTCGCGTTGAATTTCTCTGCCGCACAATTTCTACCGGACCTGCCCGCCAATCTTGCACAGAAACTGTCAGCTCACTCGATCGATCCCGATCGCCTGGTACTGGAAATTACCGAAACAACCCTGATGCAGAACAACATGGGTCTGGCCAGCTTGATCGAGGACATCAGAAATCTGGGCTGCGTGTTCGCACTCGACGATTTCGGCACAGGCTTTTCGTCGCTCAGCTACATGAACCGCTTTCCGGTTGATACGGTCAAGATCGACAGTTCCTTCATCAGCGGGCTGGACGAGACAGCCGGCAGCGAGCGGGCCAACAAGACCCACGCCCTGATCGAAGCAATCGTCGGGCTTTCGAAAAGACTCGAACTCAATGTCATTGCAGAGGGTATTGAGAACGAAGAACAACTCCGCTGCCTGATCGAGATGGGTGTTGAAACCGGCCAGGGTTTCCTGTTCGGGAAAGCTGAACCGCTCGACACCGTCCTTTCCGGGCATACAGCGCGGCAACCGGAAATAATTTCCTTACCGGATATGAAACTGAGCAACACCGGGTATGGTTAGATCAACGTAACGTAATGAGGGTCAACCGATGCGATTTTTGACAAGACGGTCCGTCGTCGCCGGAATGGCTGCCTTCACGTCCCTAACGCTGATCCGCTCGTCGCATGCGAGAACCGGGCTCGGCTCCTTGAAGGTCATGACGGAGGAATATCCGCCCTACAATTACAAAGACGGGGCAGGCCTGAGCGGCATCAGTGTCGAGATCATGGATGAGATGTTCAAGCGGGCGGCGTCGGGGCACAATCGGGAAGACATCGCTCTTTTGCCTTGGGCCCGGGGCTATAATCTCACTCTGCAGCGCCCAGGACACGCATTGTTTTCCACAACACGCACGCCGGATCGCGAGGATCTGTTCAAGTGGGTGGGGCCGTTCGTTCCAACAGTCGTCGGACTGACAGCGAAGAAAAGCCGCCACCTTGAGATCAAAACGGTGCACGACCTTGCAGATATTCGGATCGGGGTTGTCAAGGATGATGTCGGTCAGCTTCTGTTGCGGGCACAAGGTGTGCCGGACGACCGCATCGAGACGGTGCTGTCGAACGAACAGAACTTCCGCAAACTCATGGCAGGCCGCGTGGATGCGATCTCCTACGAAACCAAGGTCACGCGCTGGGGTTTGCAAATGCGTGGCGCCGATCTTGAAAACTATGAAACCGTCTATGAACTGGACCGGGGGGAGTTATTTCTGGCGCTGCACTACCAGACCTCCGACAAAATTGTCGAAACGCTGCAAAGTGCCTTCGACACGATTGTCGCAGACGGAACACACGAGAAAATTCTGAAACAGTACGGCATTACATCCTAGCGAAAATTCTCCGATCCATACCAGCGGCAAACTAGCAGCAAACTTTCCAGATCAACTGCTCCCCAGGAGCACATTTTTCAATCGCTCGGCCTCATCACTCATCGGGCGCGCCTTTGGCCACGCGATGTAATATCCCTTGCCGGTAGACAGTGTCCTGGAATTCATGGCCACCAGATCTCCCGACGAAAGCTCATCCTGCAAAAGGGGCAGTGCACCAAGTGCGATCCCCTGCCCTTTCAGCGCACGTCCGATCGTCTGGTTGTAACTAGCGCAGTTCAGCACCGGCCATTCACGAAATTCCGACCATCCGGTTCGCTGGATCCATACATTCCAATCGGTCCAGTTCGGTGCCATTCGTGCAAAGTTCAACAGCACCTGACCGTCATTCTGTCTGAATGCACCTGCTTCATCTACTACCGCCAGAGTTCCAACTGGAACAATTTCCTCTTCAAACAGCAATTCAGCATTCCAACCCGGAAGCCGGTTTTCACCATGCAGGATGACCAGGTCGTGTTCCGGGCGGAGCAGATCCCCCAATTCGTCTGCGCTCGTGAGGTTGAACGGACAAGCCTCATCGGAAAGTGCGAAAGACCTTAGTTTGGGCTGTAGCCAGAAGGTCGCGAGCGCCGTTACCGACGCAATGCGGACCACCGGTTGGGACGGGATCTTTACCGTCCGCAATGCCTGGTCCAGATAGTCCAGTGTCATACCGGTCTTTTCGGCGAGATATTCACCAGCTTCGGTTGGTATCAACTTGCGACCGGAACGCTCGAACAGATCGACGCCGAGCCAGGTTTCCAGTTGCCGGATTCGCTTGCTGACCGCCGCCTGCGTGACAAAGAGTTCGTCGGCTGCTTCCGTAAAGTTCTGATGCCTCATTGCCGCTTCAAAAAAGACCAGCGTGTCCAGCGGTGGCAGTGACTTGCGATAACTTAGCATTCCTGGAAGTTATCAATACGGGTGAATTTTTCCAGGCTTTTCCTGTCGGTTCAAGATGCAATTATTCCCTGATGTGTGTTTGGAGACGAAATCATCATGGCGGAACTTGACTGGCACGCGGAGCGAAGCGATCTGGCTGACATTGTACAGCTCGACCGGTCACCGGAAACCGACGGCATTGACCTTGCTGGTGTGCGCGCCTACCGGCAGGCGCGCGTGCGCCGGAAAATGTCCGAATACGGTGTTGATGCCGTGATCCTCTCAGATCCCGTCAACATTCGCTATGCGACCGGCACACGCAACATGCAGGTCTTTTCCATGCGCAATGCTCCGTCGCGTTACCTGCTTTTGACACTGGACAAGTCAATCCTGTTTGAATTCACCGGCTGCCTGCATCTGGCGGAAGGCTTCGAAACCATCGATGAGGTCCGCCCGGCGAGAACTGCCAGTTTTGTTGCCGCCGGACCGCATATTGTAGAGCGCGAGGCGCTCTGGAGCGCGGAAATGGCCGACCTGATTCATGAGCTGACGGACAACAGGAAGGCCACTGTCGGCCTGGAGCGCTTGAATGCGGGAACGAGCATTGCTCTTCGAAACCGTGGTCTGTCAATCGTCGACGCGCAGCAACCGATCGAAATGGCGCGCGCGATCAAGTCGCCTGAGGAAATGAAATGCGTGATCGCCTCGTTGCGGGCGACGGAAATCGGGGTGGGCAAGCTCAGGGAGGCGATCCGCCCAGGCCTGACGGAGGCCGAACTCTGGTCCGTCCTGCACAAATCAATCATCGAGCAAAACGGCGACTATGTGGAAACCCGATTGTTGAATGCCGGCGACCGGACAAACCCCTGGTTTCAGGAAACGTCGGCGAACCTCATTGGCAGAAACGATCTGATCGCGCTCGATACGGATGTCGTCGGCTGTCACGGTTATTATGCCGATTTCTCGCGCACCTTTCATGCCGGGCCGGACAAACCCAGCGCCGAGCAGCGAGACCTCTACAAGATCGCCTTTGAGCAGGTGCACCACAACATGGACATCCTGCGCCCCGGCATGACATTTCGCGAATATGCAGACCGGGCATGGAACATACCCGAGAAATACCACACCAACCGCTACTACCTGTCTGCACATGGTGTCGGCATGACCGGCGAATATCCCTATCTCTATCACCATGGAGACTTTCCGGAAGCCGGTTATGACGGCGCGCTGGAATCGGGAATGACGATTTGTGTGGAAAGCTTTATCGGCGAAGACGGAGGCAGGGAGGGTGTCAAGCTGGAACAACAGGTTCTGATCACCGACAGCGGGATCGAGCTTCTGTCCAGATTTCCCTTCGAGGATGACCTGCTGGCCTGAGATCCCGGTTCCTTTCACCTGGCTGCAGTTCCCAACCGGTTTGCCAGGGATTGTCACCATGAGATACTTTTTTGGACTGCATCGGACAAAAACTCTAGGCAAAGCGAATTTGCCACCCTATCTAATCGCAAGATTGCGATGAATTGGGGACTTGCCCAGGCATGCGCAGACTGTTTCAACCTGATCCGAGCCGGAGAGCGATTCTGATGACTGACACCCCGACCTACACGCCACCGAAAGTCTGGACCTGGGAACAACCGAATGGCGGCGAGTTTGCCAGTATCAACCGGCCAATCTCCGGCGCAACACATGAGAAAGACCTGCCCACCGGCGACCATCCCCTTCAACTCTATTCGCTGGCGACCCCGAACGGCGTCAAGGTAACCGTGATGCTTGAAGAGCTTCTGGCGCTCGGCCACAAGGAAGCCGAATACAATGCCTGGCTGATCCGCATCAATGAAGGCGATCAGTTCTCCAGCGGCTTTGTCGGAGCCAATCCAAATTCGAAAATCCCTGCCCTGGTGGACCACAGCACGGAAGAACCGACACGGGTGTTCGAATCCGGGTCCATTCTTCTCTACCTGGCAGAGAAATTCGACGCATTTTTGCCCAAAGATGCTGCAGCCCGCACCGAAACACTGAACTGGCTCTTCTGGCAGATGGGGTCCGCCCCCTATCTTGGCGGCGGTTTCGGCCACTTCTATGCCTATGCTCCGGAAAAATTCGAGTATCCGATTGATCGCTTCAGCATGGAAACCAAGCGTCAGCTGGACGTGCTCGACAAGACACTGGCCGAGCGACCCTATATCGCCGGCGAAGATTACACGATTGCGGACATGGCGATTTTCCCGTGGTACGGCGGCCTCGTACTCGGCCGTCTCTACGATGCTGCCGAGTTCCTCGCTGTTGACGAGTACAAGAACGTCAAGGCATGGGCAGAAAAGATAGATGCCCGTCCCGCGGTCGTTCGCGGCAGGAAGGTCAACAAGGCGTGGGGAGAGGAATCCGAACAGGTTCACGAACGCCACAGCGCGGACGACCTAGATCCGAAAGCAGCGGTTGAAGCGGCCGCAGAGTGAAGTCCCGGCAGCGACCTGCGTCCACAGGTCGCTGCCTGCACTCAGCACAGCGAAATTTCCTGGACACAATCTCAAAACGCGCGTCTTGCTCAGAATAAATTGCTAAAGCTGCCGAATTTGTGAGTATTCCGGCTAATCTTCGGTATGGATTTAAAGACTCCAGTACCCCTGAAAGCCGATTTCGCCAACTTTCGGATCTCGCGCTTGTCTGCCTTCAGTGACGGAATACCGTCCTGCTCCCTGGCAAACACATCTTGTCATAAGTAAAATTTTCGTCTCTATAGTCGAGCATGCATACAAAGTCCGCACGATACCGATGAATTCCTTCGTCGTAAGGTGCAGGCTCCCCTTCTTTAGGCCATGTCCTGGTCACCATCTTGGAGCGACATATGTCAGAAGCCCTTAAGATAGGCACACCCAAGGAAATCTTCCCCGGGGAGGCCCGTGTGGCCATGACCCCGGAATCGGCAAAGCAACTGCAGAAGCTGGGCTATAGCTGTCTCATTCAGAGCGGCGCCGGCAAGGCTGCAGGGTTTTCAGACGACGCATACAAGGAGGCAGGCGTCGAGATCGTCAAGACCGCGCCCAGTCTCTGGAAGCAGTCGGACATTGTCGCAAAGGTGCGCCAGCCCGAAGACAAGGAACTGGGTTACCTGACGAAGGTCAAGACGCTGATTTCCTTCTTCAATCCGGGCGGCAACGAAGCCGGGATGGAAGCGGCGAAGGAAAAGGGCGCCAACGTCATCGCCATGGAGATGGTGCCGCGAATCTCGCGCGCGCAGAAGATGGATGCACTGTCTTCGATGGCCAATATCGCCGGATACAGGGCGGTCATCGAGGCCGGCAATAATTTCGGCCGGTTCTTCACCGGCCAGATCACCGCTGCCGGCAAGGTTCCGCCGGCAAAGGTGCTCGTGGTTGGCGCCGGCGTTGCGGGCCTTGCGGCGATCGGCACATCCACGTCGCTCGGTGCGATTACCTACGCGTTCGACGTTCGCCCCGAGGTGGCTGAACAGGTTGAATCCATGGGCGCTGAATTTGTCTATCTCGATTTCGAGGAAGACCAGCAGGACGGGGCGGCAACGGGTGGTTACGCAAGCGTGTCCTCACCGGAGTTCCGGGAAGCGCAGCTGGCAAAATTCCGCGAACTCGCGCCCGACATGGACATTGTCATCACGACGGCGCTCATTCCGAACCGTCCAGCACCGAAGCTGTGGCTTGAAGACATGGTCCAGTCCATGAAGCCGGGTTCGGTGATCATCGATCTTGCCGCGGAGCGCGGCGGCAACGTGGAAGGTACGGTTGCCGACAAGAAGATCGTCACCGACAACGGCGTGACGATTGTCGGTTATACGGACTTCCCGTCCCGGATGGCAGCCCAGTCTTCTACCCTATACGCAACGAACATCCGCCACATGATGACGGATCTGACGCCGGAAAAGGACGGTCAGCTCGTCCACAACATGGAAGATGACGTCATTCGCGGCTCAACGGTGACCCATGGCGGTGAGATCACCTTCCCGCCGCCGCCGCCGAAGGTCCAGGCGATCGCGGCCAAGCCGAAGGAAAAACCGAAGGAGCTGACGCCGGAGGAAAAACGCGCTCAGGAAGTTGCCGCCTTCAAGCAGCAGACCAAACAGCAGGTCACTTTGCTTGCCGTCGGAGGGCTGTTCATGCTTCTCGTCGGGCTCGTGGCGCCGGCCAGCTTCCTGCAGCACTTCATTGTCTTCGTGCTTGCGGTGTTCGTCGGTTTCCAGGTGATCTGGAACGTCAGCCATTCGCTGCACACGCCGCTGATGGCGGTGACCAACGCCATCTCGTCGATCATCATAGTCGGGGCATTGCTGCAGGTCGGTTCGGGATCGTTCCTGATCATCCTGCTTGCGGGGCTTTCCATATTCATGGCCGGGATCAACATTTTCGGCGGTTTCCTCGTCACACGGCGCATGCTCGCCATGTTCCAGAAGTCCTAAGGAGCCCGACCCATGGAATTTGGCTTTACAACTGCCGTCTACGTGGTTGCGGCAATCCTGTTCATTCTCTCGCTCGGCGGCCTGTCAGGTGAAGAGAGTGCAAAACGCGCGGTCTGGTACGGTATTACCGGCATGGCGCTCGCCGTCGTTGCAACGCTCATCGGGCCCGGTTCCGGTCTCTGGCTGCTGTCGGTGATCCTGATCGCAGGCGGTGGTGTCATCGGCTACTACGTCGCCCAGCGGGTCCAGATGACCGAGATGCCTCAGCTTGTTGCAGCAATGCACTCGCTGGTCGGCATTGCCGCCGTGTTTGTCGGTTTCAACGCCTATATCGAACTCGGCCGCGTTCTGGCCATGGGCGATGAAGAGCGCAAGGCGCTCGAAGGGTTTGCTGCCTTGCTGGCGAAGAAGACTTCTGCGGAACAGTCCATCCTGAAGGTCGAGGTTTTCCTCGGCGTCTTCATCGGTGCGGTCACCTTTACCGGCTCGGTCGTGGCCTTCGGCAAGCTGGCCGGCAAGATCACGTCCAAGGCGGAAAAACTGCCCGGTGGACATGCCCTGAATGCCGGTGCGGCGATCCTTTCGTTCATTCTCCTGATCCTGTTCCTGAGCGGTGCCGGTATCTGGACGCTCATCCTGATGACATTGCTGGCGTTCTTCATCGGCTATCACCTGATCATGGGGATCGGCGGCGCGGATATGCCGGTGGTCGTCTCGATGCTAAACAGCTATTCCGGCTGGGCGGCAGCAGCGATCGGCTTCTCGCTCGGCAACGATCTGCTGATCGTCGTCGGCGCGCTTGTCGGTTCATCCGGTGCGATCCTGTCCTACATCATGTGCAAGGCGATGAACCGCTCGTTCATCTCCGTCATTCTCGGCGGCTTCGGCAACACGACCGGACCGGCGATGGAGGTTGAAGGTGAGCAGATCGCCATCGATGCCGACGGTGTTGCAGCTGCCCTTGATGACGCGGACAATGTCATCATCATACCGGGCTACGGCATGGCGGTGGCCCAGGCACAGCAATCGGTCAGCGAACTGACCAAGCGCTTGCGTGCGAAGGGCAAGAACGTGCGGTTTGCGATCCACCCGGTCGCAGGTCGCCTGCCCGGCCACATGAATGTGCTTCTGGCGGAAGCCAAGGTCCCATATGACATCGTTCTGGAAATGGACGAGATCAACGAGGACTTTCCGGAAACCGATGTCGCCATCGTCATCGGTTCCAACGACATCGTCAATCCGGCTGCCCAGGAAGACCCGAACTCGCCGATCGCCGGCATGCCGGTTCTGGAAGTCTGGAAAGCCAAGCAGGTGTTCGTCTCCAAGCGCGGCCAGGGCACCGGTTACTCCGGTATCGAGAACCCGCTGTTCTACAAGGAAAACACACGCATGTATTATGGCGACGCAAAGCAGTCTCTCGACAAACTGCTCACCATGATCGAGTGATTTCCCAAACTCGACTGTAAAAAAGGCCGCTCCGGAACCCCGGAGCGGCTTTTTTTCTGGAATGATTGTATTGACTTAGTGTCGCGTTTCGATGGGGGGAAGAAACGCAATGACTCTTGTGATGTTTGTGCATTTTTTGGCAGGCAGTTACAGAGCCATGATCGCGTTCAGTCCCGAACCAGAAGACACACCGCTACCCGGTTTCAATCCTGATCACCCAACCGCGTTGAAAATGCCGGTCCTGGCCCAGATCCGCCTGACACACCGATGTGGGCACGCTGCAAAATCTTTTTTTGAACCTTTTTCGATCGCCTGAGCACCAACAAGTACTCGCACCTGGCGAGGTCACCATCGCGGTCCTTTGTTGACGTCTGGCGGCAGACCACTGCGTCAGACCGTCGGGACGATTGGTGATTTTTCAAGACAGGAGATTTGCAATGAGCTTCCTTTATTCTTTCCTGAATTTCTTCAAACCCCAATTCATCAACGGGTCTCATCAAAGTGATTATCTCTTTGGAGGATTTGCCTCCGACTTCATTTTTGGCAATGGCGGTAACGACAGTATCTTTGGTCGCTTCGGAAACGATTTTCTTGATGGCGGAAAAGGCAACGACAAAATCTTCGGCGGCTTCGGAAACGACACGGTGTTCGGTGGGCACGGCAATGACAAGATCGACGGAGGCTTTGGAAACGACATCCTTTTCGGGGGCAAGGGCAACGACAAGATCCTTGGCGGCTTCGGCAAGGACACATTGTTCGGAGGTATCGGGAACGACAAACTTATTGGAGGCTTCGGCAACGACACACTGAATGGCGGTGACGGTGAAGACACGTTGCGTGGTGGCAAGGGCAATGACCGTCTTGTCGGCAACAAGGGCAACGATCGGATGTTCGGCGGGTCCGGCGACGACCTACTTCTCTGGAACAACGGTGATGGGTCCGACCTGATGAATGGCGGCAGCGGCTATGACCGCGTCCAGGTCAACTTCAACACCGATCTCGTCAATGACGATCTTCAGAACAAGGACGTTGCCGAATTCTCCGTGACACCGAACGGCGTCCAGTTCGCCCGGGTCGAGTTGAACGACCAGAACGTCAACGGCCTGTTCCGGCTGGATATTCGCAAGACTGAAGTACTGGAAACCAATTTCGGCGGCGGTGACGACACTGCGCAGATCGTCGATACCGTTCTGGATGAGATCAAGCTCGACCTGGATGGTGGCGACGGCATTGACACGCTGGACCTCTCCCGGGCAGCCGAAGGCGTCGAGGTCGATCTTGCCGCCGGAACGCTCGAAGGCTCCAGGGCCGTCAACTTTGAAAACGTTATCGGAACCGAATTCGACGACAGGATAACCGGCGACGATCAGGACAATGTCATATCCGGGCTCGGTGGTGTCGACACGATCCATGGCGGAAAAGGCAACGACATCCTTGTTGCCAACAAAGGCAATGATTTCGTCTTCGGCGAAGAAGGCGACGACCTTCTTGTCTGGAACAACGGCGATGGGTCCGATCTTATGGACGGTGGTGCGGACTATGACCGCGTCCAGGTCAACTTCAACACCGATCTCGTCAATGACGATCTTCAGAACAAGGACGTTGCCGAATTCTCCGTGACACCGAACGGCGTCCAGTTCGCCCGGGTCGAGTTGAACGACCAGAACGTCAACGGCCTGTTCCAGCTGGACATTCGCAAGACTGAAGTACTGGAAACCAATTTCGGCGGCGGTGACGACACCGCACAGATTGTCGATACCGTTCTGGATGAGATCAAGCTCGACCTGGATGGCGGCGACGGCATTGACACGCTGGACCTCTCCCGGGCAGCCGAAGGTGTCGAGGTCGATCTTGCCGCCGGAACGCTGGAAGGCTCCAAGGCCGTCAACTTCGAGAATGTCACCGGAACCGACTTCGACGACACGATCACCGGCAACGATCAGGACAATGTCATACGCAGCGGCTCAGGGTTCGATATCATGTCAGGCGGAGAAGGATCCGACACCTTCCTTTTCACCGCCGACGACACGGGTCTGAAGGTCATCACTGACTTCGACTTCGAAGAAGACCGTTTGCTGTTTGTCACGGACGAGGACTTCAACGCGACTGACCTTGTCGATCAGCTGACCCAAATCGGTGATGATGTGCAACTCGACGTGAACGGCAAGCTCATTACGTTCGAAGGCGCGAGCGTCGACGACTTCGGCACAGACGCGTTTCTTTTCGGATAGAGCTGCTCGATCCCTTTGCTTCGTGTCTCGATCCCGCCGGCTGACCAGCCGGCGGGATTTGCAATTGGCGGTGCAAACTCCCGTCGTGCCGAACATCTGACCGGGAGAAGGTTTCCTCCATCCGGCGCTGCATGACGTGAATAAGGGACACTCGCGTGAATTCGAACGGCGACCACCCTCGCCTCGTCTCAGGCCCATGTTGCGCGCTGCACCGACGCGGCGAGAATCAGATTGTACTTTCGCAAGGCACCGTATTTTGATTGTGACGCGCGTCATAAGCACCGCAGGCGAAACCGGCCATCTTTGGATCAGGTTCCGCGCAGATTTCTGGAACCTCAATTTGAATTCGCACAGGAAACGTCGACGCAACCCTTTGGCCGGGTCTGCGAACGGAACTTTTTTGATTGAGGGTTGGCAGCTGACATGAAACGTCTTGATTCACCGGGCAAAAACAGTTCGAATTCCCTGTATCTGGATGACAAGCATCTGTTGGTAGCCGTGACAAATGGTGACCTTGCTGCCTTCGAGACGATCCACCGCAAACATTTTTCCAAGCTCATGAAATTCGCAACGCGGATCACGGGAAACCACGAAGCGGCCGAAGAGGTCATCAACGACACGTTCATGGTTGTTTGGCGAACGGCCTCGCATTTTCAGGGACGTTCAAAAGCAACGACGTGGATGTTCGGGATTGCCTACAGGCTTGCGATAAAGAAAAAACAGAAACTCGGCCGGTTGAAAAACGACATCTGTCTTGATGAATGCGTGATCCGCGACACCGCAAACACGATGGAAACGGTCCTCTTCCGGCGTGATGTTGACGACGCGCTTGGAAAGTTGAAGCCCGAATTACGGGCTGTCGTCGAGTTAACCTACTTCAGCGGGTACCTCTACTCCGAAATCTCGGAATTGCTCGGATGTCCGGTTGGGACCGTCAAGACGCGCATGATGACGGCAAGACAGCATTTACGCAGACTGCTCTCAGAAGAACCGGCACGCATGCCGGCGCTTGCGGCCGCCTGAAGGACAGACATTGCAAAACAGGTGCATTTCACCTTGCTGCCAGCGTAACTGATCCCTGTTTCGCTTGAGGAAGGTTATGCGCCGAGACGCACTCCCGAACCGTCAAAGTAGTAGCTCTTCCCGTCGGAAATCGCGAGGTCGAGTTCCCTGCCCGGCTCGATGGCATGCTGACCGAACAGACGTGCAGTGACCTGTTGTCCGTTGACCCTGCCAATCACATTGGTGTCGCCGCCCAGTTGTTCGACATGCTCGACCCTCGCTTTGAGTGGACCATTGTCGGAGAGATAAAGATCTTCGGGACGAACACCCAGGGTGCGCTCGTCCCCTTCGCTCAAAAGTCCGGCCGGCAGAAAATTCATGGCAGGAGATCCGAGAAAACCAGCAACAAACTGGTTGACCGGATTGTTGTAGAGCTCCATCGGACTACCGATCTGTTCGACATGTCCATCTCTCAGCACGACAATCTTGTCGGCAAGTGTCATTGCCTCGGACTGGTCGTGGGTCACATAGATCATGGATGCTTCCAGTTGGCGGTGCAGATTGGCAATCTCCAGTCGCGTGTTCATCCTGAGCGCGGCATCCAGGTTCGAAAGCGGTTCGTCGAACAGGAACAGTTTGGGATGGCGAACAATGGCGCGGCCGATGGCCACCCGTTGCCGCTGCCCTCCAGAAAGCTCGGACGGATAGCGATCCAGGTAATCTTCCAAATTCAGCATGCGCGTCGCCTCGGCGATGCGCTGATCGATGACATCCTTTGTCTGCCGCTCCTGTTTCAGCGCCAGCGACATGTTGTTTCTGACATTCAGATGCGGATACAGGGCGTAGCTCTGGAACACCATAGCGATGCCGCGTTTCGAGGGCGGCGTGAAGTTGACATGCTCTCCGCCGATATGAATATCGCCTGATGACACGTCCTCAAGACCTGCGATGACACGCAACAGGGTCGACTTGCCGCAACCGGATGGCCCGACAAAGACAACAAATTCGCCGTCTTCAACCTCAAGATTGACATCTTTCAGAACGTGAACGGCACCGAAGAACTTGTTGACGTTGTGCAGAGTGAGCGCTGTCATTGCGTTGGCTCCTTCAAGATGACGGAATTGCCGGTGCGGACGCTGTGATCGGCGGCCAGGCATATGGCCAGCGACCGGACGGCATCCTGCATGTGCCGGGTGAGATCGATATTTTTGGTGATTGCGCGCAGCATATAGGCTTGCTCCGCGTCGCAGAGTTCCTGGTGACCCGGTTCATCTGGCAGGCTGATGCTGGTGTCGCCGCCCGGACGATGAACCAGCAGACCTCCCACCTTTGTGTGGCCATCCACATCCGCGGAAGCACCCTTGTTGTCTTCCACGATGGAGACGGAGCCGGCGGGAGAAACGACATCTTTCACAAAGAAGGCCGTTTCGGACATCATGGGGCCCCAACCGGCCTCGTACCAGCCGACGGAACCGTCGTCGAAAACAACCTGGAACTGGCCATAATTGTACATGTCCGGTGCAATCTCGTCGGAGAGCCGCAGCCCCATACCGTTGACCTTTACCGGTGTCGCATCGGTGATCTGGCACCAGACATCCACATAGTGCACCCCGCAATCGACGATGGGAGCAGTGGTCTGCATCAAGGCCTTGTGCGTTTCCCACTCGGAGCCGGAGCTCTGCTGATTGAGGTTCATGCGGAAGACATAAGGGCCGCCGAGTGCACGCGCCTCCTCTATCAACCGGACCCAGGACGGGTGGTGACGAAGTATATAGCCGACAACAAGCTTCTTTCTCGTCTCCCTGGCACATTCAACGACACGCCTGGCATCTTCAACGCTGGTCGCCAACGGCTTTTCGACGAAAACATTTGCGCCCGCATACATGGCCGCGACCGCATAGTCGGCATGAGTGTCCGAATATGTGGCAATCACCACCAGATCAGGTGACGTTTTTTCCAACGCAATGTCATAACTGGTAAAAACCGGATAACCCGCCAGTTCATCGTGCTCGACGCGGCCCGACCGATTGACCAGCCCGACAATCTGCGACGCATCGTTGCGATGGTGCGCCAAGGCATGAGAAAGGCCCATATTGCCTAGCCCCGCTATCAAAACCCGGATCATTTGACAGCTCCTGACGTGATGCCCCGGATCAACTGGCGTGAGAAGATCACATAGAGTATGAGGACCGGCAAAATGGCCATGCTGAGTGCGGAAAGCACGGCATTCCAATTGGTCACGAACTGCCCGATGAACACCTGGCTGCCAAGCGTCAGCGTCTTGGTTTCCTCTGCGGGTGCCAGGATCAACGGGAACCACAGGTCGTTCCAGATCGGTATCATGTTGAAGACCGCAACGGTTGCCATCGCCGGGCGGACCAGCGGCAGCACGAGACGGAAGAAAATCGTGTACTCCGACAGTCCGTCAATCCGGCCCGCGTTTTTCAGGTCGTCGGAAACCTGCCGCATGAATTCACTCAATATGAAGACTGCGAGCGGCAGACCCTGCGCCGTGTAAACCAGGATGAGCGCCGTCAACGTGTTGACCAGGCCAGTTGCGACCATCATTTCCAGAATTGCAACCGTCCCGATCCGGATCGGGATCATGATCCCGAGCGCCAGGTAGAGCCCAAGCAGAAGGTTGCCCTTGAAACGGTATTCGCTGAGCGCGAACGCTGCCATGGCGCCAAACAGCAGAATGAAGAACAGCGACGCGACCGTGACGATCATCGAGTTCTGGAAATAGAGGAAAAAATCCCCCTGTTTCATCACTGTCTGATAGCCGATCATTGAAAAACTGTCGGCATCTGGCAGGCCCAATGGCTCGCGGAAGATTGCCTTGCGTGTCTTGAAGCTGTTGATCAGGATCACGAAAACCGGGAACAGTGCGATCAGCGTGTAGAGGATCAACGCACCGTGCATGGCGGCAGTGTTGAACGGATTTGTACGTGCCTTGTTCATCTTGCGCCCCTTACAGCTGATACCTGCGCATCCGTGTCTGGATGCCGAAAAGGTAGATGCAGACACCGATCAGAATGATCGCGAACATGGCGCTTGCAATCGCCGAGCCCATGTAAGGATCGCCCAACTGAAGCTGGAAGCCGAAGAAGGTGCGGTACATGAATGTCCCGAGAATGTCGGTTGAGAAATCCGGCCCTGCCAAAGCACCCTGTGCGGTGTAAATCAGGTCAAAAGCATTGAAATTGCCAACGAAAGTGAGGATCGAGATGATGCCGATAGAGGGTAGAATCAGCGGTAGCTTGATTTTCCAGAAAGCCGACATGCCGGTAATGCCGTCAATCTCTCCCGCCTCGAGCACCTCCTCCGGAATGGACAGCAGCGCCGCATAGATCAGCATCATCGGGATTCCAACGAATTGCCAGACCGAGATCAGCGACAGGGCCGTAAGCGCATACTCCTCCTTGCCGAGCCAGGGAGCGTAGAGCGATTTCAAGCCGACAGCATCCAGCATCGAGGGCGCAATGCCCCAGATCGGTGACAGGATCAGTTTCCAGGCGAAACCGACGATCACGAAGGACAGGATGGTCGGGATGAAAATGGCCGAGCGGTAAAATGCAGCGAAGCGTAACCTCGGATGGCTCAATATGGCGGCCAGAGCAATGCCGATCGGATTCTGGACCAGCATATGGACCAGGAAGAACCAGAAATTGTTTCCCAGAGCATTCCAGAACTGATCTGACCAGATCGGGTCGCCGAACAATGTCGTAAAATTCTGCAGTCCGACAAATACCCGCTCCTGATCGATCTTGCTGTAGAGGGCAAGCCGCAACGTGTTGAAAAGCGGAAATATCATGACTGCCGTGTAGACAATGACCGCCGGGGTCAGGAACACGACGACGTGCCAACGTATGCGAGGCTTGCTCATCAGAAGCTCCGGTCAATGGGTCCCGAACAAGGCGCACCTTGTTCGGGAATATGTTTTGAAGGCAGATTACTTGTGCGGCTCGTACCAGGTGGCCAGGCCGTCCTGCAGTTTCTTGCCGAGCGCTTCGGGAGTTTCCGCACCCTTTATGGCTGCAACAGAGGCGCCCCAGGTCTCGTTTTCCAGGTTCGGCGTTCCGCGCGACAGGATCTGATATGTGGATCGGATCGTGCTTTCACACTCTTCGCGCCAACCGACGAATTCCTTGGCAAGGGGATCTTCAAGCTCAACCGGAGTTTTCGAGAGCGGGAAGAAGCCCGGAAGCGCATTGCCGAAAATCGACGCAAATTCCGGCGAAGCGACCCATGCCAGGAAGGTCTTGGCGGCTTCCGGATGATCTGTCGCAGCGTTCATGCCAATGCCGATATCCGTGTGATCGGAAATGTAGCACGTGTCGCCCGCGCTCTGGACCGGCGCTTTGAAGGCACCCATTTCAAAATCTGCCTGCGCGTTAAAGCCGGAGATCTCCCAGCTGCCCGCCGGGTAGACCGCTGCACGGCCAAGCGTGAAGAGGTTCTGGCTATCCGGATAGGTCTGCGCCTCATAGCCGTCACCGAGATACGGGCCCCATTTCGCCAACGTCTCGTAGGGTGCCACCCATTGCGGGTCGGTAAGTTTCTGCTCACCCTTGATCAGGGCGTTACGACCTTCCTCACCCTTCCAGTAGTTCGGACCAATGTTGTTGTAGCCCATGGTGGCGGCTTCCCACTGGTCGTTGGTTCCCATCGCCATCGGAATGTAGTTGCCGTCTTCCTTGATTTTTTCAAGAACGGCAAAGAACTCTTCTTCGGTCGCGGGCACGGAAAGGCCAAGTTCGTTGAACGCATCCTTGTTGTAGATGAAGCCGTGAATCACGGATGCCATCGGAACGCAGAAACTGGCCGATCCGTCATCGCTCTGCCATGCAGACTTGGCGACGTCGGAAAAGTTGCTCATCGCCTCCATGTCAGCGAGGTCAACCAGGTGACCGGCGTCAAAAAGTGCAAGTGAGGCATCGAATGGGCGGCAGGTAATCAAGTCGCCGGCGGAACCAGCATCCAGCTTGGAATTCAGGACGGCATTATATTCTGTCGGAGCAGAAGGCGTGAACTTCACCTTGATACCCGGATGAGACGCTTCAAAGGCCGGAATGATTTTTTCCTGCCAGAGGGTCAGGTCGTCGTTCCGCCAGCTTTCGATCGTCAACGTGACGTCTTCCGCATAGGCACTGCTTGTAATCAGAGCTGTGCTGACCATTGCCAAGGATAAAAACTTACGTGTCATTGCGCTGTTCCCTGTTTTCACTCGGTTTGTGTTGTTATCCATTAAATACAGCCTGACGAGGCGCGTCCCCATGCTGAATGACTGCGCGCCAACAAACGCCCTGACCGGTGCAATGCCTGACAATTCATTGGCACGTGGCCGGACGCTTCCCGTCAGCCTTTCAAAATATAATACCTATTTAATACCATTTGTCGACTATTAAGTTTCATAAAGAGAAATTCAAGGGATTTTGCGGGTTGAAAAGGCTTAATCAAGGTGATTTAGTGGCATTGTCACCTCTCTTTCGAACCAAAGGCATTGTAAAGGTATTACACTGTTAAGCGTTCGTTAAGAGTGGGAAAGACGGCTCACTTGAACCGCATTTCAGTTGACACGGCCTGCGGTTTGACAACCGCTTCCCCTCTTCGACGGAGCTTCAATGAACTTCCTGGTCTTCCTTGGTTCGGAAAGAGACAGTACGCCACCGCGCCCGGCTCGCCTGGGAGAACGTGTAGCGGCCGCATGTGCAAAGAGGCTTACCGCCAACAATGTCGAGCACAAAATTGTCGACCCCCTCGAGATCAACCTGCCGACTCCGTTCAAGCCACATTTTTCCTACGCTCGGGGCAAGGCACCGCCTGCACTTGAAGATCTTGCGGAGCAAATCTCCTCAGCCGACGGCTATGTTATGGTAAGCCCGGAATACAATCATTCAATGTCACCTGCGCTTGCCCACCTGCTCAACCATTTCGGCAGTTCGCTCTTCTCCTATAAACCGAGCGCCATCGTAACGTACTCCGCCGGGCAATGGGGCGGTGCCAGGGCAGCCGTCAACATGCGCACATTCCTTTCTGAAATCGGATGCCTTCCTGTGTCGGCGATGATCCATATTCCGAAAGCCCAGGAAGTCTTCGACGAATCGGGTCTGTATCTTGCCGGTGTCGACCCGGAACAATGGGATGGGTATCTGGATCGCACATTGAAGCAACTGTTGTGGTGGGCTGAAGCTGCCAACTTTCAAAAAATGTCAGGCACGACCGACGTACCTGGAGCGTTTACCCGGACACCCACCCAAAGAAATGCACCTGACTGACCTCGCTCGATCAGGTTCCAGCAAAACTGCCGAATGTCAGACCAACCGAAATGCCAGGCCCTTGCCTTTACACGGGAATTGAGAATTTCAACACCGCTTTCCACTTAAAGTTTCGCTTTCGAAAATTGCCATCAAGACACGTTCAATGTGCGAATATCACCTGAATTTTATCGCTTTTCCGCAGCCCACTCTTTTCAAAACCCAATCGAAGCAATACTCTGTTAACCTAATCTGCCCTATCGGGGAGCGTGTTTTTCACGCTGGCAACCGAGGTTTTTTGATTATGTTTTTGCTAATTGGTGCCGGACTGTTTTTGTATTTTTGTGTGGCTCTGGCGATTTTTGCACTCAGCGCATTGGAGCTTAGTGAAACCGGTCGCGGCAGTGCAGCATCGATTTGTGCCGCATTATTCGCAGCCATCTTTTGGCCTATTACAATTTCAGTCATGTCGACCCTGGTGATTTTGACCAAGGTTCGTCATAGCTGACATCGAATGACGTGCCATCCCAAAAAAGTGATCGCGGCCAGGTGCCAACTGTCAGCGCCAACCATCACCCGCTATGTGGAACATCCATTGATCCCTGTGCGGCGGTCCCGGCCAAGGCACCCTACAGTCGGCTGATCTGAAAAGCGGAATCGTTTTCGAGCGCTTCACCGCTGCTTGGAACCTGAACGAATCATATCTGGATTTATCGCGGAATTCCCGCATTCCCAAGCCGATTTCCCCGCTGACGCCAATTGTCATGATCAGCCGCAGATCAACGAATTCGACGCTTATAAAAGCCGTCTGATTCCTTCTCGGTCAGCACAGTCGAAATTCTTTTTTATTGCACTGGCTAACGCATACATAATTCTGACAATGCCGGGTTTTTGCGGTTTTGAAGCAGACGCGACATTCAAAGTTGCCTAAAATTTGATGGATTTGCCTCCAAATGCTTCAATTTTCTGAAAAAATCCGTTTGACTTTGACGCGGGTTTTTGGTTTAAATTCTGTTAATGCGGTATATGAGGTTTGCTGCGCTGCAGCGTAAATACACATTATTGTAGTGAGAGGGTTATCTCTAATGAAACTATTTCAAGCTCTAAAAACGGCGGCAATTGCAGCTGGTATGGGCATCGCGATGCTCGGTGTTGCAACTGCAGCGCCGATCAGTGGCGCGATCTCGATCTCTGGTCCAATCGTCAACCCGACCGACACCACCGGTGTTGACTTCGCTGGTTCGGGTTTTGTGAACGGTGGCAGCGGCGACTTCGCCGGTATTGCTGCTGGTACACTGGTCAACCTGTTTGACATCTCCTTTGCTGCGCTTCCGGGCACAGTGTGGAACGTCAGCGGTTTCTCGTTCACCATCAACTCCTTGACTTCTGCAGTTACGACCAATGCACAGGGCGGTATCAGCTTCAATGCATTCGGTACACTTGCAGGCGCTGGCTTTGATGACACCGATGGAAACTTTGTCTTCAACGGTTCAAGCATCGGTGGCGTTGCTAACTTCTCATCCGTAACTTCAGTTGTTCCGCTTCCGGCTTCTATTCTTCTGCTCGGCGGCGCACTGGTTGGAATGGGTGCAGCAGCACGTCGTCGCAAGAACGCGGCAGCTTGATGTGATATGAACTAAGGTCTGGTTCGAAAGCATCTGAACTAGAACCGGACTGAAGTTGAAAATTTGAATTGGGGGATCGTTCCAATATTGGGTGATCCCCCTCTTCGTTTTTATGAACGCATCTTCGTGTTCGCGAGACTGCTGTCGGTCTCACAGGTTGAATTTCAGTTCTTCAATTTCTTTAACCTTGAGTCGAATTTTACAAATTGGTTACTCGAACTTTAATGTACATAGCCCTATCTTGTGGGAAATAAATTTATTGGAATTTTGCAGGAGTTGGTGTGATGCCCCTGGCGCCTCTGTTTAAGCAGGTAGTCACTTATTTTGCGCTCTCGCTGGGAGTATTGTTTCTAGTCGGTTGCAGTTCGTCTGAGGAACGGGCCGAAAACCATTACAAACGTGGTCTGGAGCTTGTCGAAGAAGGCGAACTGACGAAGGCAAGCCTGGAATTTAGGAACGCGCTCAAGCTGAATTCTGATCATGTTGACGCGCTGTTTGCCTTCGGAGAAATCCAGGAGCGTCAGCGCGAAATTCAGGCCGCCTACAGGGTTTACACCGCAGTCGCCGAGCAGGACCCGAATCACATTCCGGTTCGCCTGAAACTCACCTACATGCTTCTGAGTGCAAATCAGACCGAGCAGGCGCGAAAATTTCTGGATGAAGCCCTGGCGCTTGATGCCGAAGCACCAGAAATCAAGGTTGCCAAAGCGACATACGAGCTCAAATCGGGAAATCATGACGCGGCTGAACAGATCGCCAAGGAGGTTCTCAAAGCAGAACCCGGGTCAAAGGAAGCGTTGGTCGTTCTTGCCTCGTCGCGCATTGCAGCGGAAGACCCTGCCGGAGCTTTGGAATATCTCGACAGTGCATCGGAAGAAGGTAAAGACGATATCGGGTTTCAAGTCTTGCGACTTTCCGTTCTGGAAACACTGGGCGATGACGCGAGGATCGATGAATCGTTTGCTGATCTCGTTGAGCGCTTTCCCGACACACCACAATTCAATCAAACGTGGACCCAGTGGCACCTCAGCAAGGGACGCACTGACAAAGCCGAAGAGATCATTCGTCGATACGCGGCAGATCGCTCGGACGATGATGTCGCTCAACTCAACCTCGTCTCCTTCCTGATATCGCGAAGAGGGAACGACGTCGCACAAACCGAGCTCGAGACCATCATCAAGACCCGTCAAGAAGCGGGCGGTGACGCGTTTCCGTTCAAAGTTGCGCTTGGTCAAATGCATTTCGTTCTGGACAAACAGGACGAGGCCATAGATCTCATGCGGACCGTGCTGTCGGAGACCGACGACGCGGAACAGAAGAACCAGGCGCGGATTGTTCTTGCAACGATGCTGATCCAGAACGGGAACTATGCCCGTGCGGATGAACTGGTAAATGAAGTTATTGAAGAAGATGACAAAAACGTCGAAGCTCTGCGGCTCAGGGCCACAATCAAGCTGTCAAACAACGACAGTGCAGGCGCCGTGGACGATATTCTTCTTTCATTGAATGAAGCACCAAACGACGCAAGACTGCGCGTAATGCTGGCAGGTGCCTATGAGCGCAATGGTTCAACCATATTGGCGGAGGAGCAATACGCCAAAGCGCTGGTGCTTGACAACAATTCACCGGAAGCTGGCCTGCCAATGGTTCAGTTCCTTTTCCGGCACGGCAAGGCGGAACAGGCAGAGCGCGTACTTGAGTCCATCCGCGAACGTCATCCCACCAACCGCCAGGTGCTCAACCTTGTTGCCCAACAGCGGCTGGCAAGACAGGACTGGGTTGGCGCACAGGAAATTGCGGATATCCTGAGAAACACCGATGAAAGCGATAATTCGGCATTCGCTGATCGCATTACCGCGGCGGCCCTCGGTGGCCAGGACAAGCATGACGAAAGCCTCGATCTGCTCAAGAATTCCATGACCACGCCTGAAGATGAGGCAAGGCTGTTGCCTGACCTTGTCCGTGCTTATGTCCAGGCTGGAAAACAGGGCGTAGCCATTGATCATTTGAACTCCGTGCTTGCCAAGGAACCCGACAATGTTCTGGCGCAGGTCCTGCTTGGTTCTGTTGTTTTGTCTGAAGGTCGAACAGAAGAAGCAGAGGAAAGATTAAAGTCCGCGGCTGCGATCGAAGGTAGCGTTCTGGGCAACACGTCTCTGGCGCAATTCTACTTTGCGACCGGCAAGCTGGAAGAGGCTGACGCAGCTATCAGAAGCGGGTTGGCAAAAGACGAGAACAACACCGCGTTGCGCCTGATGTTGACCTCCGTTTTGCAACAGACCGAAAAATTTGACGAAGCGATCGAGGAATACGAAAAGCTGTTCAAGGCGGATCCCGATTCAACCATTGTTGCCAACGATCTTGCGAGTCTTCTTTCCGAACGGCGTGGAGATGAGGCATCTCTGGAACGCGCCTTTGAGATCGCACAAAGGTTTCGTACCTCTGAAGTCCCTCACTATGTAGATACCCTGGGCTGGATTTACTATCTGAGAGGAGAGTACTCATCCGCTCTGCCGCTTCTGCGAAATGCTGCGGAAAAACTCCCCAACCTGGGCCTGGCGCAGTTTCACTATGGAATGACGCTTGCGGCATTGAACCAGAAGGAGCAGGCGATCACTTCGCTGGAGAAGTCACTGGATCTTAAGACACTTATGACAGAAAAAGACTTTGAATTAGCCCGCTCTACAGTGGAAAGACTGAAAAGTCCGGAACCGCAAACAAAGTCCAACTGAGTTGGCGAATTTGCTTAACCGGTAATCACTCAGGCACAAACGGTTTGAATTGATGGAACAGAGTTTTGAACTTGGAATGATATGGGCGATTGTCAAGCGCCGCTATCTCTACTTCGTTGTACCGTTTGTCCTGGTGTTTGCCATCGTTGTTGTGGTCGCCTACGCCCTGCCCCGCAGCTACGAAGCCAAAGCGACGATCCTTATTGAATCTCAGCGAATTCCCAGCGAGCTGGCCTCCACCACAATCACAGCCAGCCCGAGTGAACGGATCAAGGTGATCGAACAGCGTTTGTTTGCTCGTGACAATCTGCTGAGCATCGCAAGCAAGTTCTCGTTGTACAACTCGGAAGGCCGAAGAGACAATTCACCATCCGAAATCGTCGATTTCATGCGGGATGCGATCGAAATAAAGCAAATCGGCGTCGCAACATCGCGCAGGAATACTCAGGTCATTGGCTTTGATGTCACGTTCCTTTATACAAACGCGACATTGGCTGCACGTGTCACAAACGAGTTGGTGACGTCGATCCTCTCGCAAAATCTCGAAACCCGTCTGAGCCGCGCTGCTGAGACAAGTGATTTCTTTCAGCAACAACTGAGCAATCTTGAAAAGAAACTGCTGGCAGTCGAAAACCAGATCGCCGCTTACAAAAGAGATAACGAGACAGCGTTGCCGGACACTCTTGCCATCCGGCGCGAAAAACTGACGGAGATATCCGCCAATATTGACGCGATAGGCCGGCAGATCACGCTCTCGGAACAAGCTGAAAACGGCGCCGGATCAACGGGCGGCGCGGAAGCGCAACAACTTGCCTTCCGTCTTCAATCCCAGGAACTGAACTACGATGCGTTCGTGGAACGGCGCGAATTGCTGGCACCGCTTCTGGAAAAAGGGTTCGTCTCGCAGAGAACCATGGATGATCTGGACAGGCAGATTGCGCAAGCCGAAATTGAAATCGCGGCCGTGAAGTCCCAGATGGCTCAGCAGGGCTTTACCGCTGATCCCGACACCAGGCTCAAATTGCTACAATCGCAAAAGGTCGAATTCGAGCGAAGGGCCGACGACCTTCGAAAGAGCATTTCCAGAACGCCTTCTGTGGAAGTCGAACTGGCTGCAATGGTGCGGGAGTATGAAAACCTGCGGGCGGAATATACCCAAACCAAAGCAAAACTCACGGATGCAGAGATCGGCGAAAAGCTTGAGCAGGACAGGCAGGCTGAACGTTTCGAAGTCCTCGAGCAGGCCACAACACCGGAAGAGCCAACAAAGCCGAACCGTATTCAGATTGTCGCAGCCGGTGGAGCCGGTGCAATGGCGCTAGGCGCGGGACTGGTTCTTCTGCTTGAGTTTCTCGACAAGAGCGTTCGAACCGCAAGTGATCTGGAGAGACGGCTTCAATTGCGTCCAATCGCCGTCATTCCCTATGTCACGACCCGACGAGAACGGATTCGTCGTGTCGCAAATCGCGTTTTAGCAGTTTGCATCTTGTTGACTGTCGTCGTCGGAGCCCTGGCAGCGGCCCATCTTTTCATTACCCCCCTCGATATTTATGCCGAGCGCATGTGGCAAAAGGTTCAACCTTTGCTGCCGATTTCGTTGCTGTCGTAAGTTTCGTCCAGGTCTCGATGTTTGGAGAAAATGAGTGGAACACATCAAGAGTGCACTAAAAAAGGCCGGCGTTCTGGACGAAAATATCGAGTCGGTTGCCCCTGCGCGCGCACCGGAACGCAGGATGCCCGTCAAGGAATTCGAGGCGACCGAACAACCGGAACCTTTTACACTGCGTCAGGTTGAAATAGACCAGAAGCACCTTGAGAAAACGCGGATCGTGTCAAAGTCCATGGACGATCCCAACCACATCGCCTTCAACCTGCTTCGCACGAGAGTGCGCAAGGCAATGTCCGACAACAAGTGGAATTCCCTTGCGATCACATCGCCTACAGCCGGTTGTGGCAAGACCATGGTTACCTTGAACCTGGCGTTCAGTCTTTCCCGAAATCCGGGGCTCAGGACAGTTGTCGTCGACCTGGATCTCAAGAGACCGTCGGTTGCGCCTACACTCAAGGTCGAACCGGATCGATCTATTGCCCAGTATCTTTTGGGAAAGGCAGAAGCCAAAGACTGTTTCGTACAGGTGGATCCAAACCTGGTTCTGGGTCTCAACAGCGGCCATACGCCCGCCTCGTCCGAGTTGCTTCAAGCTCCCAAAATGCTGGAACTGTTTGAATTTATTGAAACCAAACTCCAGCCTGAAGTCATCCTGTTCGATCTCCCTCCCATGCAGAGCAGTGATGATGCGCTGGGGTTTCTCCCCCGAGTGGACACTTCCCTGCTTGTTGTGGCGGCAGGAACGACAACAACTGCCGAAGTTGACGAGTGTGAATTGCAGATAAGCGAACTCGACAAACTTCTCGGCATCGTCCTGAACAAGTGCGAAAGCGCTAAGAGTGAAGAATATTATTATTAGAGCAAGTGTCATTTTTGAGTTTCGAGCACGGGCTGATTTGCCGGTCCCGGTGGATCGGTCGCAGAATTGAACGCCAATCCGTATCGCAGTCGTGAGAATACATCGCTGCAACATTTTCGGCGCTGACGATATCCACTCTTGAATGGGCAAAACAAAAAACGCTCTAAAGACAAATATGACTAATCGTAACCTTGTTTTCAAAAATTCCGTAGAGGCACTGCAATCCTGCTTGTCACTCCGTATCGGAGATGATAACTCAATTTTGTATAAAAATAGATATAACTGACAATGCAATAAAAGGCTGTGTTAATCATGAAGTTTAAGAGTGTGGTTTCCGCGTGTGCCCTCTTGGCGGCCAGTGCGAGCATGGCTGTCGCGGCCCCGATTTCCCTGACAAAGACAAATCCGAGTGACACATTTGACGGCGGCGGCCGGAAGTCTCTCAGAATTATCAACGATGCCGGACCTGCACTCAATCAGCGAGTGACCGCAGGTGGTTTCCGTCTCACCGATCAGACAAATGGCATTGATTTTATCGCGTGGTGCGTGGATATCGCGCACAACCTTTCGCTGAAGGGTCTCTACGAGGTCACGAGTGCGCCGTTTACAAATACGTTTGCATTCACGCAGACGCAAAAAGACAACGTCAAGAGCCTCTTTGAAACAAGCTATTCCAGTCTGAACCTGAATAACAACAATGAGTCTGCCGGTTTTCAGCTGGCGCTCTGGGAAGTTATTTACGAAGATTCCGGAACATTCGATGTGAAGAATGGGTCATTCTATTCGAACACGAATACCTCTGCCCGGAACATTGCCAATGGTTTCCTTGCAAACCTGGGTGGTGCGGTTACGCAGGCGTATAACGTTTCGTATCTGGAGTCTCTTGGTTGGGAAAAAAGTGGCAAAACGAAATATAGTCAGAACCTTGTCAGCGTGACACCGGTTCCACTGCCCGCGGCTGGACTATTGCTGGCTTGCGGCCTGGCAGGACTTTACGCTTCAAATCGGCGCAAGAAGACATAACTTTTTGTTGCGTTACTTGAACGCGCAAACTATTTTGCATGTCGAATTGTATAAAGTCCGGGTTTCGGCCCGGATTTTAATATTATTTTTAATTAGAGTTGGTATTTTGCTTTCTACTTTGCAGTCCAAGCGCGAATTTGCTGCCTTTTCGCCGCAATTCAACCCTAGGCTTAAATACGATCAAATTGAGCGGACGAATTTGCATGGTTCGACTTGCAGGTTCTGAAAATCATTTGATCGTGTGCAAAGGGAACGTCGTATCGAATTTACCTTTTTTGGAGTAAGATCTTGAAAACGTCCCGTAAACTTGTTTATTGAAATTCAAAATGAAACTGTAAAATTGCAATCAAATTAGAACAGTCGAAGCATTGCAATTTTATTGGCTTTAGCTGATGCAACAAGAACCAAAATTTGAACAATCGCGCACCTCGGGGTCGATGATGTACGAGCCGTATTACGGTCTCTTGATGAAGCCTTTTGCACTGGTTCCCGACCCCCGATTCATATATTGGGCGGGACCGCACAGCATGGCATTTGCCATGCTGGAATATGGAATAGTCAACCACGCCGGTTTCACCGTCGTGACCGGTGAAGTCGGTGCCGGCAAGACAACGCTCATTCAACACCTGCTCAGCAAGCTGCCGGGAGATATCCAGGTTGGGTTGCTCGACAATACGGGTGGCACCGGAGAACTGCTTCAATGGATCCTGATGGCGTTTGATCAGGACTTTGATAGCGACTCACACGTCAAGCTGTACAAGCAATTTCGTGATTTTCTCATCGAGCAATATGAGGCCGGCCGCCGCACCGTTCTTATTGTCGATGAAGCACAGAACCTGGGTTCGGAAACGCTCGAAGAACTGCGGATGCTTTCCAACATCAACACGCATGACCGGGAACTGCTTCAGATCGTGTTGAGCGGGCAACCGGAGCTGAAAACACTGCTCGCGGCGCCGAGCTTGAGGCAATTCGTTCAACGGGTAACGTCCGACTTCCACCTGTCGTTCCTCGAGCAGCAGGAAGTTGCCGGATATATCGCGCACAGGCTGAAAGTCGCTGGCGCAAAACGAGCCCTGTTCACTCCAGGAGCCTGTGATCTGATATATTACGCGACACAGGGCACCCCGCGACTGATCAATACGCTGTGCGACACAGCGCTGCTCTACGGCTTCGCCACAGAAGCAGAGGAAATAACACCTGACATCGTCAAAAGAGTGCTCGATGATAAACGGCGCTTTGGTGTGTTTGCCGTACAGCCGGATCTTGCATTGCCGCAGTGATGCGCTGAGAACCGTCTGGAGGCGGTTGCAGGCTTCGTGAACGCATAGCAGAGAACCTGATTGAGTTATCAAACAAACGCGGGCCCAGGGTCCGCGTTTTTGCGTTGTTGACGCTGTCAGAAGCTGGACCGGTGTCGGTCCGGGATTTCACTGCGGCTTGAAACGGAACCAAAGCTTCAGGCTTTTGAGACCATTTCAGTCGGCAGACCCCGCCGGGCAATGGCGTTTCGTGTATCAACGATCGGTACGTTCAGGCGGATCAGCGCTTCATAGTCAATTGCATCATGATCCGTTGAAATCAGAATGGCGTCGTAGTCTGCGTCCCCGACTTCCACAGAGCTTACGGATTCCCGTCCAAGAAGATGAGCAAACTCTCTCATGGCCGGGATCCTGTCGATATGAGGATCAAGAAAATCTACTTCCGCCCCGCTTTTCAGCATCATGTCCATCAACGTGACTGACGGGCTTTCCCGCATGTCCGGCACATTCTTCTTGTAGCTTATTCCGACAAGCAAAATCCGTGAGGTCGAGAGCCCCTTCCCGCACTTCAGATCCAGGACCTCACGCAATTTCGAAATGACAAACTGAGGCATGTTGACGTTGATCTCGCCGGCTAGCTCAATGAACCGGGTTGTGTGGCCGAATTCGCGGGCCTTCCAGGTCAGATAAAACGGGTCGATAGGGATGCAATGCCCTCCCAAACCCGGCCCGGGGTAGAAAGGCATGAAACCGAATGGTTTGGTTGACGCGCCGTCGATCACTTCCCAGACGTCTATTCCCATCGCGTCGTAGATCACCTTCAGTTCGTTCACGAGCGCGATGTTGACCGCTCGAAAAATGTTTTCCGTGATCTTTACTGCTTCGGCGGTGCTGGTCGTCGAAACGGGCACAACCTCGTCCACGACCTTGCTGTAAAAAGAGACGGCCAATTTCCGTGAGATTTCAGAATCGCCGCCAACGATCTTCGGAATGGAATGCGTGCGATAATCCTTGTTGCCGGGATCCTCTCGTTCCGGGCTGAAGGCAACCCAGAAATCTTTGCCGGGACAAAGGCCACCTGAGGCCAGAACCGGTGTAAGAACTTCCTTTGTTGTCCCGGGGAAAGTCGTGGACTCAAGAACAACCAGGGTCCCCTCCAGCATGTTTTGCGCAATGACCTTTGCCGTATCTTCAACGTAGGACAGATCTGGTTCGCGATGGCGCGTGAGTGGTGTCGGGACACAAATGACGATGACGTCGCATTTCGCCAACCCTGAAAAATCGGTCGTCCAGTTCACAGATCCGATCCGAGAGGCCTCATTGAGCATCTCGTCTGTCACCGCGTCGATGTAGCTCCTTTCTTCCTCCAATCGACTGATCTTGTCGGCGTCGATGTCAAAACCCGTAACGGAAAACCCTCGCAACGCGACGGTTACGGCAAGCGGCAAGCCGACATAACCCAGACCGATTACCGCGATCCTGGCCTGCTTGCTCTCAAGCATTTCCAGCAGTTTGACGCTATTCCTGTATTCCGTATCCATCTTGGGGTCCTGGTCAGTTGAGCATGCGCGCGCCCGGCAAAAAATCAGAATGAGATGTTTATCTGTTTTTCACCGGCGTTCAAAAAAAAAGGAAAGCGGTTCATGGAATTCAACCGCTGCGCTTTCGTTCATTGGGTTATCACTCGGGCCAAAGAACTCTCCAGACACAAAAACACCCGGCCGGACTGCGAATGTCCTGCCGGGTGCTCTTCAACTGACTACTTTCAACTGAAGTCTCCGCTCGGAGAAAGCGAGTGACCGCGATGTTGTGCGCTCAGCGCTGTTCTCAGTTTTCAATTGCCGGGAAATAACTCGGCAATTGCGGAACCACGCTGCTCAGGAAATTCTGCAAACGCTCGTCGGCGAGCTCAACATCTTCCGTCCGCGTGAGAGGTGTGACGACACGCACAAGACCGCCATCAGATCGACCATCAGCAAACGTATCCCACATCGATGCGAATTTCGCTTCGAAGTCATTCGTGATCCGGCGACCACGCTGCTCGAACCAGAAATACACCAGCTGGCGTTCAAGTCCTTGCTGGATAATTGCGCGGTTCACCGGAAAACTCTGCTGTTCGCCATCGCTTCCAACTGTAATTGTCCTTTGCTGCCACTGGGAAACCTCCCAGCCGCCACCTGGCAGGCAAATTTCAGGAGAGTGAATGCCGGAGCCCTTTGTCTGAGACTTGTAGAACGTCATCAGCAGGTTGATGTCCTTCTCTCCGTCACTGAAATCCGCCAGGAGATATTCGTCAGCGCCCAGAACCCGTTCGATATCTCTGTCGAGGATCGTTGCCCGTCCCTGCCAGTTCTCGACATTCATCGGGAATATGCCAAGCGGCAGCCGATTGATCGGTGCAGGCTCTTGCGTGGGTGTCATCTGCCAGGCGATGCCCGCAAGCAACGCAATAACCGCAGCGGAGATGAAGGCGCGGCCTGCCTTGAGAGACGGGAGCTTCTTGAGAGGCCCCATCATACCCTGATAGTCCATGCCGATGATGTAGGCGGGGCGCTCTCTTCCGAATGAGAAGTAGCGCGACAGGATCCAGGCCAGAATGTAGAGGATGGCGGTACAGGAGATAAAGATTACCCAGCCTTCAAAATAGTGCAGGAAACCTTCGGCCTGTTCAATTCCGTAGTAGTTGACCAGAACCCCGATCATGCCGACCCGGAAACTGTTCATCAAGATTGTGACTGGAATTGTTGCCAGAAAGATCACGACCCTGTGCCAGTTCGGACCGTTGTAAAGCACAGCCATCAGCCAGCCAAAGCTGAACAACGGGAACAGGTACCGAAGGCCGCTGCACGCTTCAGCCACGAGCAGCTTGTATTCGCCAAGATCGATTACCGTGCCATCCAGCAATACGGGAATGTTCATAAGCTGAATGACCGCAACACCAAGTTCGGCGGAAACAGCCTGAAGATGCGTGGAAACCTGCAGATAAATGAAGGCAGGCAAAGGCAGCATGAAGATCAGGTGCAGCCAGCCGGGCCAGAACCTGAATCCTTCCCTGGTGCCAGCCAGCAGCAAGATCAGCGCGCCAATATAGAGAATGAAGCCGTAGGTGATGATGTCGGGAATCTCGACGAGGTTCCCAACCAAGCCGATCAGGAGAGCGGCAGCGAGAACAATGAACCCAACAATCCGACTGCCGTGATCGGCTTTGACCGGATGACGGTTGATTTCAAGAAGCGTCATGTAAAGGGTGATGAGCGGAACAAGCGGGCCGTAACTGTATTCCGGCCGCGCCCATGCGTATCCCAGGGAAATCAACCCATCCCAGTAAAATGCGGCCGCCCCGAGTGACGCAACCAAGATCCACGGAATTGCGCGTGTCGCAAGCGAGGCATAGTCGGTAGACGCACCGTGTTCATCGTTTCGAAAGTCGACAGTCATAAAATGTTCCGTCCAAAATCGTTAAATTCGGTAACCCAGAAATTCAAATCTGATCTTTGAACTCTACATACCTACATTCCGGCCCTATTTGTAACTAAATTATTGGTGAGAATGCGAGCATCATTAGAATTTGAATAAAACAATTGACGAATTAAGCTTAATTTCGGATCGATATTGAATTTGGCCAGACTCTGTTTGACCTTGCAAACTGGTTCGCCATATACCTTGCTTGATTTGATTTTTGATTTGTGTACCGAGGAGTTGGATAGTTGGTAGAAACGTACAACAAGCCAATGCCTGTTCTGGGAAAAGTATTGATAATCGTAGAAAATCTTCCTGTCCCGTTTGACCGCCGGGTATGGCAGGAGGCGACAGCGCTTCGGCAAGCCGGGTATGAAGTCTCTGTTATTTGCCCTACCGGTAAGAAGCATACTCTCCTAGAGGAAACTCTGGACGGCATTCATATCTACAGGCACAACCTGCCGCTGGAAGCATCCGGAGCTCTCGGTTACCTCGTTGAATATTCAGCTGCGCTTTTCCATGAAATGCGGCTGTCTCTCAAGGTTCTGAGGAGACATGGTTTCGATGCCATTCATGCCTGCAATCCGCCAGACCTGATTTTTCTGGTTGCGCTCTTCTACAAGTTGTTTTTCGGCAAAAAATTTATTTTCGACCAGCACGATATCAATCCGGAGCTCTATGAAGTCAAATTCGGCAAAAAGGGCTTCTTTCACAAGCTGCTGACATTTTTCGAACGCTGCACCTTCAAGCTTGCAGACGGGAGTCTTGCAACGAACGAAACCTTGAAGGGAAGAGCCATTGAAACGGGCAAGATGCCGCCGGACAAGGTCTGGGTCGTCAGAAGCTTTCCAGATATCGAACGGTTCAAGAGAACCACTCCGGACGAGAGTGCAAAAAGAGGCCGGCGCTATCTGGCGGGTTATGTCGGCATCATGGCCGAACAGGACGGTGTTGAGTATCTCGTGCGGGCAATGGACCATATCGTCAATGGTCAAGGTAGAGACGATATCGGCTGCGTCATTATCGGCGACGGCCCCGATTATGATCGATTGCGCGCACTTGCGGCCGAACTCAATCTGCTCGACCATGTTGAATTCACCGGATATCTCTCAGGAGCGCCGCTCCTTGAAAAATTGTCCGCATGCGATATCGGCGTCATCCCCGACCCGCCAAATGTCTGCAACGACAAGCTCTCCATGAACAAGGTGTTCGAGTACATGGCGCTTGGAATGCCGTTCGTGCAATTCGAGCTTGAGCAGGCCAAGATCGACGCCGGAGAAGCCGCTCATGTCGTCCCTGAAAAGACGCCGGAAAGCCTGGCGCAGGGTATGATTGACCTTCTGGGCGACCCTGAGCGGCGCACCACAATGGCGACCTATGCTTCGCATCGTGCACAAAGAGAATTCCACTGGGATCTGGAGAAACATTCCCTGCTGGATGCATACCGTACACTTTTGCAGCCAAAGGAAGCCGCGAAGATCACTGAATCGGTCAGCGTCTCTCAGTGAATACGCCGTCATTGCGACGTAGCATGGCCACAAGCTTCATTTTGGCTTGTCGAGTGCGGCGCAAACCGAGTCTTTATAGGTCGCGATGACATTTTTCCGCTGAAACTGCGATAATTTGCCGGATTCCTGCCAAGTTGCCAGTTCCTTTTTCAAGGCAACTTGCTCGACAACCAGTCTTTCCATCGCGGCTTCGATGCCCGATCCGTCATTCGCCGACACGCCGAGAGCAAATAAGGCTTCGTCGAAAAACCCATCGATTGCCCAATCCTTTGGAAACACAACCGGGCATCCCGCAAGCAGCGCCTCAAGAAAGACCATGCCAAAAGTTTCGCGTTTCGAGACCATCGCAAAACCGCAGGCACCGTTGAGCATTGACTGGACATTTTCGTGCGGGATTGGGCCTTTGCGCACAAATGAGGTCGCCTGACAATCAGCAATCAGCTTGTCGATCGCTGTTTCCTGTTCGGCCGCCCCGCCCCCATAAAGGTGAAATGCATAGGCGGGGTGCCGCTTTTGAATTTCTGAACTTGCCTTTATCAACGCGGCGACGTTCTTGTTGCGATAATCCTTGAGATGAAAAACGGACGCCAACACAGGATCGACAACGCGCGGTGCAATTATCCGGTCTTCGGGTGACGTGCACGGCAGGAGAATGGTCGGTTTTGTGCGCGCGCCGAGTGCATTGTCACAAACGCGCTGGCCCATCACGGAAAAGGGGAACACCAGCTCTGCTCCGTGGTAGATCCGTCGATAACTGGCGAGAAGGTCCGGGCGAAATTTCAAGATCTTTCGGTCCGTGTTTACCTGGATCGAAAGCGCGTAAGGGCACCCGAAATATTCGCTGAGTTTTTCAGCGATCAATCCCTCAATGGACAACTTGTGGCCGTGTATCAGGTCGGGCTTTATGCCTTTTGTGACCAGATCATCGGCAATCCTATCCGCCAGCTGCAAGAGTGAGGCCTGCATGTAAAGACCACCTGGCAATCCCTCATAGCGAATTGCTGTTACGCCATCCTTCTCGCGTTCAAAGCCGATACCGAACGCGGGTTTTGCCGGATTTCCAATAAGTGTCGTGAGTGCCGAAACAGCGGATGGGGACGCCCGATTGATCGAGTAGACGTGCTGGTCGAATGCTTTGTGAACAGCTTCGACAAGACTGCTGACTGCCCTTGTTTTTCCCGGCAGAAAACTATCGGGGTAGTCTCCCGAGACATGCACAATCACTTTGGCCATCTTCAGGAACTACCTCTTGCCGGCTTTCTTGTTGTTTTTGCTCCCAGAACCCGGTCTTAAGCGTTTCAGGCCCCGTCTCAGCTTCTCCAGCACTTCTGATAACGGTGTTGAAATCTCGTCCTGCGCGTTGAGGATACTGCGGCCCATCAACATCGGCTGCAGCCTCCTTTCCCGGATGGCCCTGACAAGTTCCTGCTCCAAGTCGTCGCCCGAGACATTGGTGCGATGTGTCAACGGCCAATAGTGGCGAATATGATGAAAGTCGACACCGACGGTGGCGGACAGCCCGGATTTGGCAATCAGGGACTTTGCTTCCTTGCCAGGTGCCACACCATCAGACTTGCGGTTCCAGACTTCGATGCCGTCCAGATAGGGAACGAATGCCTCTTCGAACTTCAGATAGGCCTGACGCCTGACCGGATGGGCGAAGATCGCGACGCCGCCCGCGGATTTGACCTTTTGCAACGTTTCGAGAACCGGCTGGTGTTCACTCAGAAAATGATCGAGCCCCCAGGTCAATATGTGAATGTCATTGTCGGGAGAAGAATATTCAATTCCCGGAACCAATGTACATTTCCCCGTTGATGCGCTGGCGCATTCGGCCCTGTAGTCATCAAAACTCGCAGGTTCGAATCCCGTGTCGTGTTCGCTCATCATAACAACGTCAACACCACGGGCACCGAAGAAATCCGCAATCTCCGCAAGCGTCCAATGACCATCATAGGACCAGAGGGAATGCGCATGCAGAACGACATTGAGCGTCCGGTTCATCTGTTGCGTCCCCTGATCCCCTTCACAACGGTGAATGCCGCTTCCCGCAGAAAGAAGAGCGGAAAAGCGCGGTCATAGTTATAGAAGCCGGATGGTGAATGAAGTGAGAAAACGCCGCAGGCGGAACGAAAGAAGTTCGGCCACCTCTCCGCATGAAACTTGCTCTTTGGTCCCTTGATCACGAAGAGAAGGTGCAGAATTTCCCGCCCCAGATGACGAACCCGTCGGTCGTCGGGGGAACCGGGCGATGCGTCGGGATGAAAGCCCGGATCAAATGCCTGTTCGACGGCCCAGCCTGGATAGTCGTAACCATTGCGACGCGTAAGGGCCGTGGATCCCCACAGCCGGCCATTCAGTTCGATAAACCAGCTATTGCCTTCCTCATCGGTCAACAACTCGACCATGAACGGGCCCTGCCAACCAATGGACGCTATGAAGGTCTTCACCTTGTCAATCAGGTCATCCGCGGGTCTTGTCGCGCAGCAAGCACTTGCGCCTGACCCGTGCGGGTTCATCATCCTGATCCGGCGATGTCCGAAAACCTGTGCGACCCCATCCTTTCCCGCAAATCCGAAAACGCCCTCACCCGTTCCATGAATAAGTGGTTGAACAAGTACCGGAAAGGAAAATGCCTGTTCGCCGGGAAGCGTTTCAAGGTCTGTCTGGTCGAAGAGGTAGTGGGCATCTCCCTTCCTTATCCGACCGGCATGGTCCAGCGATACTGCGCGAGCAGGTTTCACGATTGCCGGGAATTTTGATGCCTTGAAAATTTCATCCCGCGAACTTGCAACGATTGTGGGCGGAACTGCCAGACCTGCGGCCTCTGCAGCTTCGATCTGTCGAGCCTTGTCGAGGGCAATGTCCTTTTGTACTCCGACAGCGTTCGCCAAAACGGGCTTGCGTTCCGCGTCGCCAAGACTGTTTAACGCCTCGTTTGCGAGCCACAAACTCGTATCGTCAAGCGCAAGCATCGCATCGATGTCCGGGTTGTTGCGAAGCAGGTTGGCCAGATCCCGTGTCGCCAGATCGGCGCTTTGCTCGGGTGCGTGTATCAGGAAGGGTTCACCCACCGGAAGAATTTTCGACAAGGGGGCAACAGTATCCTGACGCTGAAACACTCGCACCTTGTATCCCTTGTGATACAAGCTGAAAAACACTTCGGGCGCAGCCAGGGCATCCGCGAAGCCAATGAGGACAGTCTTTGCGTTTTGCACTGGTTTCATCTTCAAAGGATCTGTTTCTTGGCTTTGGCAAGTGAGCGGCGCAAGCTCCTGACGATGCTTTCCCGGCCCGACAGAAAAAGTGCCACCGCCTCTTGTGATGTATCAGCGCGTACCGACCAGCGCGGTATTGGGTATGGCGTACCTGAATACCCGCCCCCGTCACTTGAAAAAACACGCTCATATCCGTTGAATTTCAGTCGTTCGAGAGTGGATCTTCCGTACTGTCCGAACGGAATGGCAGCTTCGGTGATCTTTTCGCCTGTGCAGTCTTCCAAACGCGCCTTGGCGTCTACAAGTTCCCTGCGCGCGCTGGCGTCGTCGAGATGCTTCCAACTCACGTGGTCATACCCATGAGATCCGATCTTGTGTCCGAGACCCAATAGCTCACGCAGATGCACGCTGCCCAGAGAGCCTTCCTCGTCCAGACGACCGGCCAGGGGGAAGAATGTTGCAGTCAATTCTCTTGCCTCCAGCCCCTTTGCGCCAATCTCCAGATCGGACAGGTTGCCGTCGTCGAATGTAATAAGGACCCTGTCCTTGACCGGGGCGATCAGATCAAGAAACCGGTGATACTGCTCCTCGCTGATCCAATAGTGCGCCTCCCCGTCTTCCAGGGGCCGCATCGGCGAACCAATTCCATGAAAATTGACAATTAGAAACTTGTTTTTTTGCATGTTGTTCAAAATCCGGATACTTCGGAAAAATCTTCAATATCACATATTTCATCAGCATTGATCAGCACCGCTCAGGTGATTCACGGTGATTGTTAGTCCATCATCGACTGTGGGTCCATTGAGATGATGGTTTGTGGTGCCGGACCTACACATGCCAACCAGCATCTCTTGACGCACCGTGATCCATTTGTGGTCAGCTAGACAAACTGGTGAGCCAGTACATTCACGTGAAGACCAGAAGATACTCGTGCCGGCAAAGACACAAAATAGTCGCTGCTCAGAGGCGTAAAACTGGTGTCGAATATGACTGGTACAAGCGCGACGTCATTGATTTCAAAACTTCGAACAGCTTGAAATCACATTGCCGAACAACCTCAAGAAAAAACCATCAAGCGCATCCGTTTCTCCGGACAAACCGGCAGACCACGTCTGTGGAGGACAACAACCTGGTCTCCGGAGTCGTTCAACCCGCTGCGAGAGGTATTAGCTCCGCGCAGCGGGTGAAGTCTCAGTGAGCGCCTTTGCACGTATTGATCAGCAAGGCACTCGTCTCATTTGGATGTGGTGCCCGAGTCAGGTGAGTGATTGCTTGTGAAAACCCAACCCGCGCAAGTGTCCAATCCGTTGAACGCTCAAACCTAGAAGATTAGATCACCGAGCTGAAATTCTGCTGAGCCCGGCACTTCGCCGGTGGCAAGAACTGTTCCATCGTCGGTTAGTATCGTGGCTTCAGCGCTTACAAGGAACAGCTTTTCATCCCGATAGCGAGTTGTTTCGATGGCGTTGAAAATTTCATCATCAATTTCAACCGTGCCGATGAAACTCGCCGTGCTGAAAGAATCGGCGTCATCAAAAATGACCGTATCGTTCGAGTCTGCACTGATCTGCAGATATCCGGTCTCAGAGCCATTCTCGTTGAGGTGGTGCACTTTCAAGGTGTCAGCATGATCGTTCTTGATATCGATTTCTTCGATATTTCTGTGATAGCCGTCAAACCCTGAAAAATCCAATACGTCTTCTGAGTCTTGGAACTGCAGAATATCGTGGCCTTTTCCGCCATCGATGCGAATATCGTCCAGGTCTGCGACCAGTACATCGTTGCCATTGCCACCGATCAGCGTATCAGCGCCCTCGCCTCCAACGAGAACATCGTTGCCGCCATATCCGACAAGAACATCATCACCGCCGCCGCCATCGAACGCATCGTCGTCATTGCCCCGACGGATTTTGTTGTTTCCGTCATCGCCAACAATATCAAATTTCCCACCGGTATCGCCCGTGTCTCCGGTATCGCCCGTGTCTCCGGTATCACCTGTGTCACCGGTATCGCCCGTGTCGCCGGTATCACCCGTGTCACCGGTATCGCCCGTGTCGCCGGTATCACCCGTGTCACCGGTATCGCCGGTATCTCCCGTGTCGCCAGGGTTCCCTGGATCTTCATCGCGATTTTCAATCCGGTGGACAATTTCCTCCTGGCTCAAATCATAGGCAAGGAAAGAAACGTCAGACAACGCACCTTCGAAGTGATCCTTGTTGAAGCGATCACCAAGGTACAAGTCCTGCGGAGCCATGCCGCTCTGCATCGCGCCCTTAAGGCCTGAGACTTCCTGAACCACCTCGCCATCCACGAAGAGGGTCAAAGTGCCCTTTTCGCTGGAGAATGTCAGAGATACGGAATGCCAACCGTTATCCTGGATCTGCGGAACCGGAGCTCTCAGCCATTGAGTTCCCTGATCCGTCGTAACGGCGATCGGAATGTCGGTTTCACCAATAAAGACTGCAAAGCTTCCAGGAAAATCAATCACCCTGCCGCTTGCGTCCGCGTCGTCTTTCTTGAAGTCGAAAGAGAGCGTGTAACTATCGTTGTTGTAGTAGTCCGAAGACGCCTCGACCCGCACGGTATCTTCATTAAGTCGGATTGCAGAGCGATCGTCTACGTCAACAACTTCAACTTTTGATCCAGTCGTTGCCGAATTGGCAAGATCACTGCTGTCTTTCACGCCATCGCTGAGATCGAGATCAAACAAGTTGGGGGACTCGACCTCGATGGTCTTCTGTACTTCCAGTGTGCGCCCGTCGGCAAGCTTGACAGAAACACTGACCTCTTGCACTCCACCTTCTGCAAAGCGGTGATCAACCTGCACGCCCGATTTCGTTGTTCCGTCAGAGAATGTCCAGACAACTTCAAGCGTGTCCTCATCAACCAGGCCAGCATCGGTAAAGATATTTTTGGCGTCAAAGGAGACAAGCATTGCATCACGGCCGCTATGACCTTCAGTTGCAATGAAACCGGCAACATCTTCTGGCGATGTGTCGAACGCAGTCAGTTCCGCACCATACCCCTCTACTATCGAGCCAGGAATGGCCTTCAGTTCTGAAATGAGGGCCTGCGGGTCGAGCGCGTTCACGAAAAGTTTGCCGACATAATTGGGTTGAGAACTGTCATGCATCTGGACATAGACATTGTCGCCGATTTTTTGGTTCTCGTTATCGGACGCTATTTCGTGTGACAGTATATTACCTTCGATAACCGCGTTTTCGGTTCCAAAACGAAGAATAATAGTCGGACCGTCTTGCTCATCGCCTGAACTTTGCAACAAGGTGTTGTTCAAAATGGAGAGGTCTTCGACGCCTTCCATTCGAATACCCTGTCTGTCCCCATTGAAGATTACATTGTTTTCAATAAGAACGTTCGAGAACTGATTACCTTCGGTATCTCCGTTATTATCGAGATAAATTCCCAAGAGAGCAGCGCCGTCACCCTGCTCAAAATAGTTGTCCCTGATAATGATGTTTTCACTATCAAACGTCTGATCACCGTCAATCCAGAAATGAACGTGATCTCCGTGGTCGCCGGCGCCACCCAAATTCCATGGCGTTGAGCTATGGAAGTGATTGCCTTCCAGCAATACGTTTGAAACTTCAGCACCGTGTATGGGTGTCGTCCTCAAGCTATGGATTTCCGTTTCCAAAAGCTCAAAACCAGCGACATTCGAGAGCAAAATGCCTTTGTGAAACTGTGAAATCTCCATGTTGTCGAAGACAACATTGCTCGAATCCACAATTGCAGCAGCACGACCGGCAGGAAGCCCCAGGACGCTACCGGACGGATTTTCGGTTCCAATCGGGGAATCCGGGTCAATACCGTTGACAGCCGGCCCACCCTCGATAGTGGAATTTTGGAAGGTAATGTCTGATGAGTATTTTACGTCGACTGCCTTCGTCAGATAGGACGTTTCGCTATCCGGGACAAAATCAACAAATACATCGTCGAACGTTATATTCGATGAGGATGCAATCTTAACCGACGAAAAGACGGCCTGATCGGAAGAATCCTGAGATTTGATAGTTATGTTTGCGTCTGGACTAATGTTGTGAAACAGAACGTCGCCATAATCTCCAGGCTCGAGGAGAATTGTCTCTCCACCAGTCGCTTTTGCGACGGCTTCCATTAACTCGCTGGCTGACGAAACTGTTATCGTGGCAGGCGTACCCGAAGAGTCGTTAAGCACAAGTCCAGACATATAAAATTCCTCGTGATTGCGAAGTTGCGAGGAAATTACCAAGCCGCTGTTGATATGCTGTTTAATCTCAGATGAGTTATTGAGGAAAATTTTAACTAGTTTTACTATCTAATGTAACTTTATGTAATTACAGAAGAAATTTATTCGAGAATATTTCCTGCAGGGTGATTTTTAACAAGTTTAATACACATCGGTACTGTTTTCTTTCCGCCACCCTGATCGGCTTTCATACGCAGACTCAGTGCGTCAGGCACCGCCCCGATTTTGGTTCAGAACAAATTTCCAACGAACAGGTTCATCAGGTCGCTTCGGATAGACCACTCAGTGTTCAATAAGCGGCAGTCCAGCCAGTTGTTTCAAGGCGGAGTGGAATGCCACATCACCTTCAGGACTGGGCAATGCCTCAACGAAATCTGCAAATCTGCTGTACGTTTTGTTTTGGACAATCAGGACCGGTACGACCAGGACACCGCATTGGCTCAAACTGGCCCATCAGTGTTGTGGATCGGGCCTAGTGGTAGCGGCGTCAAACGATGTTATGTATATTCTCATCTTTGTCGCCGTAACAATTTCTGCACCGTCAGCTGTCTTGCCGGAGCGAAAACGTCGCATTGCCTGTAGCTAATTCCAATTCAATGCATACATGACTGACAAGAATCTTGCGACAAACCTAAAGGCCAACATGATCGTGGTAGCATGAGTAATTGCCAGCAATTCAATCCGCCGGTCACCCGGCGAACGTTCCTCGGCGCCACGCTGAGCATTGCTGCGCTGTTCAGCAGTACCGCGCTCTCTTCGCCTGCCGCTGCGGAGCCATATGCGAGCAACACGGGTTTCCAGGCGGACAAGGACGAAGGTACGGATGGAGACCTGTTCGTCGATAACGTCAACGGTTCGGATTCAAATTCAGGGACGAGCGTCAGCGACGCCATGGCAACTGTTTCAGCAGCCCTGGCCATTGCGAAACCCGGCCATGTCGTCAAGATTCGCAATGCAGGTGGCACCAAGTACCGGGAACGCATTGCCGCCCCCTCCGGGACTGCAGGCAACACGATCGTTCTGGAGGGATATGGAACTGAGAAGCCAGTCATTACGGCAGCCGAGCCGTTGACCGGTGCAGTTGCATGCACAGTCGCCGACGAGCCTGTCCTGGGCAAAAACTATGCGTCGATCTACAAGGTGCCGGGGTTCGCAAAGGAGGACATAGCATCCGGCGATCCTCGCGCTGCATTCCTGTTCGAAGGTGACAAGCGTTTGATCCCGTGTATGGGTCGCAAGCCGAATCCACAATATCCGCATACAGAAAGAGCCACAAAGGACTGGCTCGACGCTGACGAAACGGTGACCGACGGTGGTGATCCGAACCTGGTTCTTGGCACCCGGCTTCCGGGCTTTACTGATCGGTTCACAGCAGCACAAATCGAAAACTGCGACATTCTTTTCCATCGTTTCCCAAACCGTGATGCGCGGACAACCGTGGCGTCGTTTGATGCGGCCAGTGATACCATCTACCTGAGCGATCAGTCGTGGACGGCCGAGACCAACGCGAACAAGGACAAATTCATCCTCGTGAACCTTTTGCCACAGATGCGGAAAGGCGAATGGGGTTTCGTCGACAATGGAGCGACCGTTGATCTTTACTTCTGGCCCAATGACCCATTGAGCGTTGACAACAACATCGAGTACTCCCGACGATCCATCTGCGTGGATGGACGCGGGCAAAGCCACTTGGCGTTTCGGTCCATCATTTGTGAAAGGTCCAGCGCCGCAGGGCCCCGCACGGATGGCCGTTACGCAATGACATTCGGTCATGTGGTAGGTGCACCTTATGCAACCGATGTCACGCTGGACAATTGCTGGATCAGGGATACCTATCGGGATGGATCAAGCTACGCCCCGGTCTGGGTTCGCAATGTCAACAACTTCAAAATGTCCAATTCCACGGTATCCGATGCAATCAATCAGTTCGGCATCCAAGTTCAGGGTCCGTTTTGGAACAAATATGAGGGGGCGGCGCTTGGCTGTGTCATCGACAGAAACATAGTCCTAAGATCCGACCAATCGCCCGTTCGGTTGTTCGGCCTTGAAAACTTCATGGTCGTTCGCAACCAGTTTATCGACTGCGGTCAAGCCGCCCACGCAAACAAGGGCAATATCTACCAGGGTGGTCACAACGGTCTGTGGTGGCACAATTACTGGTGGGCCTGTTCCGGATACTGGACGTTCCAGCGCTCGTCCGCTCAATTCTTCGGCTTCAATTTCATTCATGGCAACACGCTGGATAAAGATGGGCGCGCCATTGAAGACCAAAACTTCGACAGAACCTCGAAACTAACCAATTTGTCTCCAGCGACTGGCCAAGGCATAAACGGCGATTCATATTTCCTGAACAACATGCTCGTGCCCTGGCGAAACGCCGCGACCTATGCCAACTCGCTCATCTTGGGGTCAAAGAGCGAAGCTGCGATCAATTTCTCTGTGATGAACAACATCCTGAATGGCACAGGCTTTGTGACCGAGAAGCTCATCGCAAACGGCATTAAAACAAATGTCTACACCAACGGAACACCGTTTGATGCGTCAGACAGTCTGCGCCCCTTCGGCGATGTCTATCAGAACATCACAATCGGAGACATCGCAGTCAAAGGCAACAGCCCGACACTGAAGGCTCCATCTACCGCAATCGACAGTCTTCCGGGAATGGACGGGAGTATTTCGCTTCGTTCGAAGTTCCCTGACTTTGACGGCTTTGGGATGGACATAGCAGGCAAACCGGTCGATCTTTCGAAGCCGCCCGTCGGCCCGGTCAACGACCCTGCCGACCTGCATCGGTTCGACCCGATCTGGATCTTGCGTCCGAAACTGACAGGAGCGCCGACTGTCGGTGGTTCCGTCACGGCCGACGATGGGTACGTGATGGCGCTTGGTCACACCTCCCGGACTTACCAGTGGTATCTGGTGGAGGACGTCTATGATCCGCGCGACGACTGGACGCCCATCGCTGGGGGAGATTCCGCGACGTACTCACCTGTCACGAGTGATGTCGGCAAGTATCTTGCACGGCGTACGACCATGGATGGGGTGCCTACATATTCATTGATGTCCGCGCCCGTCGCATCCTCTTTCCCGATCGGCAAACCTGTCAGTCTCCTGAACCCACGCGCGGTTGACGCTCGCAAGTTTGCTGCGGGCAAGTGGCTCGAAACAGCGACGTTGGCAACGTCCAACAAACCGCTTCTGGTGATCGTGTCGACTTTGAATACCGCTTTTGGGAAAATCGCCAGCCTTTCCATCACTCTGGGAGCAGAAGGAAGGGAAAACGGATCGGGCAAGGAGCTATCCGTTGATCCTACGGCAGCCCTGCGGACAAGGAACCAGTTGTCGGTGGCCACGATTCTCGAACCTGGAACCGGCGTGCAGACCATTCAGGTAAGCAGTGACGACAACTGGACGAACATTCACGTGACAGTTCTTGAAGTGGATGGCCTTGCCGGCATCGCTGTCGGTTCGGTTCAGGGTGGCTCAAAACCGACCGAGCTTTCACCAGCAATCACCACGAGTATGGACAACACGCTGGTCCTCTATGCCCTCAATCGATATGACGGCACCGGAGATCCGATCACCTGGGACGGGGGCACGACACTTATTGAAGAACCAACGGGAAGAGGTCATCCCTCAAATTCGCTACGCGTGTCCTACACGTACGAGCAGGCCGCCTCTTCAGGCACGTACTCCAAAACTGCGTCCTGGTCCGTGACCCACGGGGCTGCAACATCGTTTGCGATTGAATTGCGGGCTGCATGACTTGCGGTTCACTGCAAGCTGCACTGATACCGGGTTGAATTTGTCTTCGCTGCTTCCGGATATCGGCGAACGACGAGAATCCCGAAAATCGAAGAAATTGCGTCAATTCTCAGCGAATGCCAAATCGCTGCAAGCAAATTTGCGACTACGACACTGCGACGCTTTCCGGGCCACATCGTGGTAGGGATGACCTGTCGACAGACCATTCCGCCACCGCTTTTGTTACTAGACTAGTTTGCGGAAGGCCGGGTATACAGAACTTTAATATCAATGCCTTACTAGGAATACAGTCCGCGGATTTCGTATCCAGCGCAAAGTAGATACCCATTTGTGTTTATTACGGCTCAGATTCGGGCTTCTATTGCGAGCGTGATTGAGACCGTTGCTTGTTTTTATGGCAATTCCAATACCTTCGTGTGGTAAGCAAGGATCACTGGCTGAGATGGCGGCTGTCACCAAACTAGAAAACATTCAGGCCTTGAGAGCCATTGCGGCTCTTGGTGTGGTCTTGTCCCATGCACACAGTCGCGTGGAACGCACCTACCCATCCCTGATTTCTGAATCCTTTGTCGATCGCTTCGGGGGGCTCAGCTGGATTGGCCATGCCGGAGTGGATCTGTTCTTCGTCATAAGCGGCTTCATAATGATCTATGTGCACTTTGACGACTTCGCCACCCGGAATGCCCCGTTTCAGTTTTTTGTCAAACGACTGATCAGGATTGTTCCCATCTACTGGCTTCTTTCGGCCACCGCGCTCGCGCTTTTGTTTATCGAACCAAGTCTGTTCTATCACGCCCGCTCGTTGGACGTGGAATGGATCGTATCCTCGTTCCTGTTTTTCCCGATCCGTTCCGAAACGGGTGTAACGACCCCTCTTCTGGGACTGGGATGGACATTGAATTATGAAATGTACTTTTATCTGATATTCGCCTTCTGTCTGTTCTTCAGGCGGTCGTTTCTTCTGCCATTCATGTTGATCTTTTTTGGAACGAGTATTTTGATCGGTGTATTGATTTCACCGTACAAGCTTTTCGTCATCCTGATGACCAACTGGCTCTTGCTCGAGTTCTTTCTCGGCTGCCTGATTGGTTATGCCTTCAGATCAGGTTACAATAAATTGCCTCTGCCCCTTGCGGTGGTCTTGATAGTATCGGCGGTCGCGACAATTTTGGCGTGGGTAACATTCGGCCCAAATCATGAGATCCGCGGACTGCCTCGCTTCTTGTGGTGGGGCCTGCCAGCTGCGAGCATCGTTGCAGCATTGGTCCTTTGTCCAAGACTGGTGGATCTCAAAGTTCCCAAGTGGCTCCTGGAACTGGGGAACGCTTCCTACAGCATCTACCTTACGCACATATTCACCTTGCCTGCGTTGGCACTGATACAAAAGCGGGTCGATCACATCGCTCTCCTGCATCCAGATGCGGCTATCGCAGTCATGATCGTCGTCAGCGCCATTGCAGGCTATGTATTCTACCGTGTCGTCGAAAAGCCGATTACACGCCTGCTGACAAAGCGTTACCGGCCAATGGCTTCAGCTCGACAAAAGAGCGCCACGGGTTGATGCGCAGACTTGTTGTGCTGTGTTGGCGATCGCATCGGTGCGCTGTCACGCGTTGGCCTGAAACGGGGCAGTTATGGTTCGGGCGAGTCCGAACACCGAACTGTCTGCCGCGGAATCCGCCTCACATCCCCTGCTCCATCGTCATGCAGACTGCTGGCTTGTATCCCGCTTCCAGGTGAAAACGGATCTTCGATGGCGACGGTCTTTCATGAATAATGCAAGTGAGCTTTGATGTAAGCGGTGTTTTGACCCCACCTTCCGTTTGGTTTTGAGATCTGCGAGTTCATGCGAGATGTGTATTCTCGCGGATTAGCTCCATGGATGGACACAGAGAGTTTCTCACACATTCTGATTTGATCCTTGGCCCCCGGGGACATCGGCGATGGCCAGATGAGGTGAAGGCCCGCATTGTTGCGGAGACTTTGGAGAATGGCGTGCGGGTCCCGGAGGTTGCGCGTCGCTATGGTCTTCGCCCGAACCATTTGTCTGCCTGGCGGCGTCTTGCGCGTGATGGGAAGCTGGTTCTACCCGCGCCTGTGGTCGATGCCGGGCTGGAAAAGGCCCAGTGTTTGCACCGATGATCGTCGAACCGGTGACACAGCCTACCGAGCAACCTTCATTGAACGCGACAACAACACCGTCGAACGCACCATCCGCCCAATCGCCCTCAATCGGAAAAACGCGCTCTTCGCCGGACATGATACCGGCGCTCAAAACTGGGCTATGATCGCGTCACTGATCGAGACATGCAAACTCAACGCGATCGAACCACACGCCTACCTAACAGGCATTCTGACAGCCATAGCCCAAGGCCACAAACAGGCTGACATTGCCGCGCTGCTGTCATGGAACTATGCCAAAGCCGTGTGATCGGCGCACCGCTTACGTTAATTTTGACTAGGAACAAATATGTCGCTGAAAAAAGTACAACAAGCTCTCGATCTAATTGAAGCAAACGATGACGCCGACTTCGTTGGACCAGTATCCGAGGAAACGATTATTGAATCTGAGGAGAGGCTGGAGTTAGTATTTCCGCCTTCGTACAAGCTTTTTTTGAGTACACTGGGCTGTGGAGATATCGATGGCTTGGAGTTTTACGGCATAGTTAGTTCTGATCTGAGCGTAGTTGGCGTTCCAAACGCAATTTGGGTGACATTAGATGAGAGAAAAAGAGGGCTTCCACATCGTTATGTAATAATTGGCGCCGGCGGCGACGGTACTTTTTTTGCAATTAATACTGCGACTTGCGACGAAAACGGGGAATGCCCTGTTGACGTTGTCAGCCCGGGTGGAGATGCTTCTCGCTGCCATGGTACCTTTGGTGAGTATTTTTATGAAGAACTTGAAAATGTTTTTGAGTGAGGGAATCATTGTTTGAATATTGTTGAATTGTTCCGAACTGATTATTTGATACGAAAGGCTTGGAGTCTAGATTAGCGCAGAAAAATTTGTCGTAGTTTGTTCTTATACTTCAGAACAACGAAACAAAATTTGCAATGTGGTGAGGTTCAAAACACCGCTTACGCTTTGATGAGGGTCCCAGCGACTATTTTCTCAATCCTGTTGACACTGACTTCACTTGGCCCAAGAAAGTCACACGACAATTGTGTTCGGGAAACAAGATGAAACGTTCAATGGCAGGTTTCTTATGATAATAAGACGCCAATAGGATTTTCAAATCTTTGAGTTGCCTGCCAGATACCCAGATTCAGAAACACGCACCATCATGCACTCCGGATTAACAACTCTCACATATTGTGGGAGACTAAACATTGACGAATTTGACCCCCAGTGGTCGCACCCAAGTTAGTGCTTCATAAAAAATGCCGAGAACCTCTCCCAGAAAATCAGATTAATCGACGGAATTGTTACATTATTCCAACAAGATCGCCGCTATCGAAAAGGTGCAAACGTATGACCATCAGGGATTTGCTAAGCTTTCAATACAGGAAGAAACTCCCGGCAGAATTCGGGAGCGGCCGTGTACTTGTGACAGGGCGCTCAGATATGCGGGTTCTGAAACCAGGTTGGACGGCATGCGCTCACGATCTTATGCTTGTAACTCGCAGTATTGTCGAAAAGGATATGTGTGTCTGGGACATCGGATCTAACCTCGGTATTCTTTCCGCTATGGCTGCGGGAAAAATCGGCCCTGGAGGTTCCGTGTACGCGCTGGAAGCTGATCCTGAATATGCGCGGTTGATTAACCTGACCGCCGGCAAACTGCCTGAGTCCTACGCCCCTGTCACTGTGCTCTGTGCCGCAATCGCAGACAAAAGAGGCGTCATGACTTTTGGTGTCGCCGACAAGGGGCATGCTCGCAGTAAACTGCTTGGAATATCCGATGATGATGATTTCAAAGTTGCGTCCCAAAAGCAGGTTGTTACTGTCACGGGAGACGAGTTGCTTGAATATTGGTCACCGCCCGCGTTTGTGAAAATGGACGTTGAAGGTGCCGAGTTGTTGGCCTTGAGTGGCAGCCAACGGCTTTTAACTGAAATTCGTCCAATTTTTTATCTCGAAGTATCCCCACAAAATCAAACAGAAGTCAGCAAACTCCTGAAATCAAATCAGTATGAAATCTTCCATCTCAAAGGGGATGGCAGCGAGCAACAGGTCGACGAATGTACTTTTTATACAATTGCAAGACCTGGGTAATATTTGGTCCGGCCTTGTAAACGCGGGTTCTTATGTCAACGCACTCGGACTGCTCAGTACGATCACATTACTGATTTGTATGTTTTAAGCATTTCCTGCGCTTTGATTTTCCAGAGGTGCTCTGCCAACAACTTCTGACGTCCACCCGCTCCTAGCTTGTTGCGCAACACTGGTTCTGCAAGGAGCTCCTTGATGGCATTGGCCAGGTCCATTGGCATCTTTTGCGGGTCGGTGACAGGAATTCTCAGTCCTGTCCCGTCGTCGACAATGAAGCCGGGACCGCCAGCCGAAACAGTTATCACGGGAAGGCCCCAGCGCATGGCCTCAAACAATACGCCCCCCATGGATTCCCGGAAACTGGGAAAGACAAATACATCGCTCTCTTGATAGTATTTTTCGATTTCTTCCCGCGGCAACTTGCCAAGAAACTGCACCCTTTCTGAAACACCCAATCTTTCAGCTTCGGCCTTGCAGATCGCAATTTCCTCTCCGTCACCGATGCTCGTAAGCGTAACATCCGGGAATTCCTTCAGATACGCCATTGCCCGCACAACATCGCGCAAACCCTTCGTTCTGACGGCACGTCCCACATGCAACATTTTCATCGTTTGTGGAACCACTCGACGCTCTACCGCCGTCTCAACACTATCAACACCGATTGCCAAAAACGGCTGAAAACGCTTTTTGGGAATAGCTCGCAGAATATCGTTCATATAAGGAGCGACACCGAGAACCAATTCCGCCCTGGCATAGCTTGACCGCAGATAAGGGTCATACTTGAATCTCACCTGATCCAGGCCACGCAATCGTGTATACCAACTGGCTGAACCGCATTCGCTCGAGAAGGCTTTTGGCGTTGGCAATGCGCCGCCAAGCGAACCAAGAATGTATGGAATATCGAACTTTCGAAAGATCGTCGGATAACGCGGCGCCGCCGGGAGTATCTGGTGCGCGACATCCCAGGTTCGTCCTTCCGACAACGATTTACGAATCCACTTTTCTGCGAACCAGGCAACGACAAATATGTTCGGGCGGAACATGGCGCGCATGCGTTCATATCTGCGAAGCCATTCCGGCTCTTCAAACGTAACCACTTCCGCATTTGGCAATTGTTCCGAGAGCGGCGGCCCCTTGGTACATTCAAGCGCGAGAATAGTCAGATCTGCTATTTTTGAAAGCTCTTCCAGGAGCCGAAATCGCGTCAGGCTTTCTCCCACATCATATGCATCAATATGTGGCGCCAGGATCAAAGCCCGTAGTTTTGAAGTCATATTCTGCCGCTCCAGGCATTTCCCAATGCCAGAAACACACGTCGAAAATGCAAAGCACGTTCCTTTGTGACCGGCGATGAGGATACCATGTTGCGAAGGGTCCAAAACACGGCCCTGGTCGCATTGAAAAAAGCCAAAATCAACCAACAAACGGAAGCAGCAACCAGCCCTCCGTGCTTCCTGTGAAGCTTAACCTTTGAGTTCGTGAGCAATAAGTCACGTTTATGATTGAGTTTTTTGACCGATCCGCCACCGTGATGCGTAATTTCTCCAACCGGTGCAAACATGAGTTGCCAGCCAGCACTGCGAATTCGATAGCACCAGTCCGTCTCTTCACCGAAAAAGAAGAAGTGTTCATCCAGAGGGCCGACTTCGCGGATCACTTCCTGACGCAACAACAAGTAACAGCCCGAAATCACTTCAACAGATCTTTCGGAATCTCGCTGCCAATCCGTCATGAGGTATTTCCCAAACCAACGCGGCGATTTCAGCTTCCATAGTCCTGAAGACATAACCAGTAGATTTGTTAACGTCGGAAACTCGCTACAAGTAAGTTGAACAGATCCGTCAGTATTCAATACACGACACCCCATGGCACCAACGCTCTTGTGCTCAACCAGATAGTTCACAGATTGCTTTAGAACATCTCCATGGACAATGGTGTCGGAATTTAACAGTAAGACATACTCACCTTTCGCAATACGAAACCCTTGATTATTTGCGGCAGCAAACCCGACGTTTTCTTTGTTTTTGATAAGAACCACATTTTGGAACTCACGCTCGACCATCTCCTGGGAGCCGTCACTTGACGCGTTGTCGATAACGATGACTTCCGCATCGAGATCATCGAGATTTTGCACAACAGACGTCAGGCAGTCTCGTAACATGTCAACTGTATTCCAGTTGACGACAATGATCGAAATATCCATACCGGCTTCCATGATCCCGCTAACGTTCACTTGCAATTCTGCTGACTTTTTCTGTACGGAAAAATTTGTTTAAGATTAAAGATTGTATTTAGGGTTACTTCCTACTCTTTTGCGTCGATAGCAACTGAAATAATGCTTAACAATTTGTTGAGTGATCAGCTTGTTGCCTTATATGCGACAACAAATCCAATGTTTTGTCTCTCCCAAACCACCCGGTCGCTCATCGCTGTCGTCCCCGAGGACTCGCGCCGGATATTACTCAATTATTCCCGAGAGACAATGACCGTCATGAAGGTTACCAAACATGGACAAGTTCGGAAAAGAAACAATGACTTCTGGTATTGTGATCGCAATCGGCACAAAGAGTTGGACAAAGGTCAACTTCGCGTTGGCCTTGGCGATGAAGACTTGGTACGTACGCGTGAACTCAAGGAACATCGGCCAGCGATGACCGGATCGATACCATAAATTGATCGAACAATAACCAGTCCATGCAATATATATTTACTCAATCGCACCTAAATTCATATGACTAAAAAACCATTCACCAACGTCATTACCGCAATCGTCCACCCAAGAAGGACTAGTTTTCGATGGCTTTGAACCAAGATCAAACGCTGGATAAAGTCAGTCCGAATCAGGGTATTGGCATATTTGGGCAGCTTTTGATAATTTCTCTATTCATCCCTCTTAAGTTTAGTCTTGGATCACTGCTTTTAACTCCCTACCGGCTTGTAATATTAGTTGCAATCGCACCTGTGATGATGAACTGGCTGTCTGGGGCGGCAGGCAAAAAAACCAAACCTGATTACTTTATGCTCATTTACGTTACCTGGTCCGTGATCGCGACCATGTACAATCACGGGTTTGTGCTAATCGAAAAAATGGCTATCTATTTCATTGAAATAGGCGGGACATACTTTATTGCCCGGACACAGATCCGGAGCGTAAAGGCCGCGGTGGATGCGTTCAAACTGTTGTGGCTTGGCGTCCTGTTCCTGTTACCCTTTGCACTCTATGAGAGTTTCACAAACCGAAGCCTGTTTCAGACCTTCCTTGGGTCATTGAGCAGCCCCAGAGTAATGGCAGATACCCGGCTTGGTCTATTTCGGGCACAAGCAGCATTCGATCACCCAATACTGCTGGGAATGTTTGCAGGCAGCATAATAGCACCATCGTACTATGTGCTCGCTCACGGAAAATCGTTTATCCAGAAAATCATGAAGACCCTGATCCCGCTGGCATGCGCATTTTCGTCGCTTTCATCAGGAGCCTTTGCAGGCGTGGCAATCCAGATCGGCCTGATCGGTTGGGACACAGTGGTCAAGGCGAAAAACCGTTGGAAGATACTCTCGTTGTTGGCGGTTGCGGCATATGTGGCGGTCGACTTGCTTTCAACTAGGTCTCCGTATGCAGTCCTGATCAGCTATCTCAGTTTCAGCTCCGGTTCCGCATACAATCGAATTCTCATCTGGCGGTTTGCACAAGATGATCTCTTTCGAAACCCGATCTTCGGGATTGGCTTCAATGAGTGGGATCGTCCGGCGTGGATGCACTCTGCAAGTACAGACAATTTTTGGCTGGTTATCGCCCTCAACTACGGGATAGTCGGTTTCTTGTTCTTCTTCTTGGCATTCATCTTCGCAATTCGCTACCTGATCATGCAAAATTTCACTGATCCCCTGGCAATCGCTTACCGGCGCGGATACATCATCATGCTTGTCGGGCTGGGCACTGCCATTTTCACCGTTCATATGTGGGGCGCAGCCATTATTGTTTTCGTGTTTTATATCGGAATGCACGCGATCACGGCGGAAGAGGGAAATGCGGCGACGCAGTCCAGTCCCCAGGCCAAGCCTGAGAAGCGCAGATTGCCGACAACACGCCGCCGCCAACCTGCTGCAGGGAGGCTTCATAGAGGGGGAAGGAAACAGAGTGCTTCCTAATCGATGCATTTCCTTCCAAAACTCTTGGTCACTTCGAGGCGTACTGACAGGGCGTCCTGCCGTACGCGCATCTGCTTTGCCCCGTTCCACGGCTTACCGGACTAGAGCGCATCCATTGAATGTTGGATCATTTGACCGGCGCGCTTTCTTCGGCTGCCCAGGCGGCTTGTGTGCAGCGGTGTACCCCACCACAAGCGCAAGCCAACGCAGTCAGCGGGAGAAAGAGCCCGGCCCTTCGGGTGCCGGAAAGCAGCGCATCGGCAGCGTTGCGCCACTTGACCGATGCACCGCATCGCCCTTCGTGACGCGCCTTGCCGAGTGACCCGCTTTCCGGCATCAAACGAACCAACATTCAATGGATGCGCTCTAGTAGCGCTCAAGAAGCGGCTTTGTTCACCGAACAGTCTTCGTTAGCCGGTGCTGCACGTGCGTGCATTGCGCATATCCAGGCCGGATGACGATCGGTTCAGGTCGCGATCGTTTCTGCGGAAAATGAAAAACGCAATAGAAACGGGAAAATTGCGCGTCGCGTTTTTGAAGTTGAATTTTTTTTGGACAAGACCCAACAAACGAATTTCAGATGCGAATAGCTAGGGAAGCTTCCAGAGGCGACGGCGCCAAATTCTCTGCAAAGTCCCCAACGTCGAACGCACCTTGGTACGAAACGGCAAGTCAAGCCAAATCGAGAAAAGGTCGACGTCTTTGAACTTTGCATTCGGCATGCCCATAACGCGATGCATCTGCCTTCGGCCCCAGACAGCGCCCTTCTTTCTCAACAACCCAGCCTGGGATTTTTCGAGCTTCCAGACTTCCGCCGGAGTTGCAGTCAGATAGCCATGCTCAATTGCGCCTTCGATAATTTCTCTGCCCAGCCTGGTACGCGCCACAAGGAGTGAAAAACCCGGATTTTCGCCATCCGGTTCCTCGTACCAAGGATCACCGCAGGATATGTCGGCCAGTTCACCCGATCCATCTGGCCACTGGTGGACAGCCCATGGGCGATATTGTTGCAGATAAGCCCAGGTTTTGTCGTATATCCAGTGCTGCTTTGGCTCTTCTGAGGCACATTGCGTGACGAAATACCCTGGCCAACCGTAACCGCGGTAGCGCAAACTTTTCAGTGCACCCTCAGAAACACCCAGTTTCTCCAGAAGAGATCTCGTCGCCTTGGTTGGGGGCGTCTCCGCGCAAAAGAACGAAAGCGTCAAACCAACATTTTTTTCCAGAGCCGGCCGCAAATTCATTGCATTTCGTGTCGCTGCAATTTCAACCGGCTTGCCGATGACAACGCACGGTTTGGGAGCCGTCTCAACCATTTCCAGTCCGTCACATACCGACGCCGGAGAGTATCTGGATCCTACTACCTCCAGAAGCTCTTCGCGGGAACGCGACAGTCTGGATTTGTTTCTAATTGGATCATCCCGGTTTTGTCCGGTATGCAACACCCCGTGCATTTCGAGCACTTCAAGGCAGTATTGTGAAATGGCAGTCAGCGCACCGCCGGAACTGCCCTTGAACCGTATTTCGTCGTCGCCTGCGTGACCTTCCCAAATCCCCGTGATCGCTCCCCACGCAGCCTCCGTCTTGCTGTCAACAGCCGGTTCATAATCGTCTCTCCTCCTTAGTATTCCAAAATCGGAGGAAACCGTCGGACAGGCCGACATCGCTTCTTTTACCGACGCCGGGCTAACGTTTTCGGAGAACTCTGGACGCACGCCCAGATGATCGACATCGATCATCGAGACCTTGTCTTTTGAGCAAATATAGGAGCATAGACCGCAGCCCAGACAAAGCCGCGGATCAGTGAGGCGCTTGATATCAGTCTCTAAACTCATAAACGGTCAATCGCTAACAGGAATTCTCTTCAATGGTAGATACGCAGGTCATCTCCTGCCGATCAAGTTTTTCACGCATCCGACAAAGCATTGCTGCCCCGTGTTTCACAACGATCCCGACCCCGCCCATTTGCCTGGCCAAGCCAGCGCCCCGGTATCTGCCTGAAAACGTCTGCATCAAGCGTGGCGCCGGTTTTTGCTACGGTCCGCGCACGAGCCCACGTTAGCGTCGGACACGGACAAGTAACATCGTTGCCATGTTTCTTGCAGATTACGCCATCCCGGTCGTAAACCTGCATTTCGGAGAGGAAACGACAATTGGTGCATTGCTATGCAGCACGTTTGGTGTTCTCCATTACTTCTCTCAAATAGTCCTGGTAATGGACCAGTTTGCGCTCTGCTTCCTGAAACGCATTTTCAACATCCACCTTCAGTTCCTCGCGGCGCCCAAAAGCGCTTGTGACAGCCTCGACTATCTCTTCTGTTGTTTGCGCCTTGCAGTCTGCAAGATGGTCATAGCCAAGGGTGCCGAACAAACCTGCAAATTTTCGGCTGTAGGCCATCGACAGAACAGGGACGCCCGAAGAAAATGCCGCTATGCACGCATGCATGCGAGCGCCAGCGAAAAAGTCCATGGTCGCAATATATGTCTTGGCATCCGAAGGGCTTTCAAATCGAGGTGCGAGTACTGCTGACGGATATTTCGCGGCCAGCTTCTCAGCGACCCTGTAGTCATCCTCGACTTCGTGATTATGCGAATTGACGTGGCCCAGAAGATGCAACTCTACACCGGGCTGGTTCGTGAAATACTCGCAGAGCGCATGGATCACAGCGGCATAGTCCGCGGACAGCGCAAACATGTTGTCCTGGCTGTAGCCTCCGTTGAACAGAAGACCCGATACATTCAGTCCGACCCGGACGTTGCCGTCCTCGCGTGGTGCCGGCAATTCGTATGGAAGTCGCATGGCTACATCCGTGGACTCGATGAGACGGTCTGCCAATCCCAACTCACGCAGATAGTCGCTGGAGAGCTTGTCGCGCGTTACGACCTTTTTTGCACCGCGCATAGCAACCGTCGCCAGCAGCCTGGTCCACCATCTTTGAAATGGTCCGATTGTCTGGGGGCTGAGAATGAGCGGACGCCAGGACGCAATGACGTTGGTCTTTGCAATAATATTGTACAAGAACCGTTGCCGGCCATAGATGTCGGCAAAGCTGTCGCCTGCGGAAATATCGAGGATCAGATCACAGCTCCGTGCCGACGACCAGAGGCCGGAAGGGCTCAGCAAATCCCTCGCCCGCATCGGCACGACCTCGATATTGTCGCCCTTGATGTAAGACGGTTCGGGGTCTCGCCAACCAAGAATCTTGAATTTCAGCTTCAAATTCAGGTCAGCGGCAACCTCTTCAAGTATCACGATCTGAGAAGCCGTAAGCGCCCCTATTCCCAGGTTGTCGGAATTAGTTGAATGCCACAAAAGGCCGATCGTGAGAACGCTGTCATTTGTCATGAGTGGTTTTACTTCTTCGGTGTCATCAAATTGTTGAAATAATTCAGACTCTCAACTGTAAGCGGCTGTAAAATCCACTTTTTTTGAGTCAACAGACTGGTCAAGTTCAGCTCCCACCATCGCAGCTTCTCGAGCCCATCGGCGACCTCTTCTTCAAATCGCATTTTGAGTTTTTTAGCTGGAACACCTGCAACTATCGTGTAGGGCGGTACATCACGTGTGACCACGGAACCTGCGGCAATTACTGCCCCGTTCCCAACCGATTTGCAACCTGCCAGGATCGATACCCGTTCACCGATCCAAACATCGTGTCCGATTGTGAGTGGATTTTCGCTGTTTGACGGTATGGTGTCCTTTCTCAGATAGCCCAGACCGCTGTTATAGAAAAACGGATGCTGCGAAAGTCTGTCAAAGGGGTGATTGCGCCGCAAAACAACCAGACCGGCACCGATGGAGCAATAGTTTCCCACTATTGTGCCAACGGGCAAAATCCCCGGGGTCAGGATGGGCCCATAAGAATACTTTCCAATGGTTACACCGTGGTATCGTGACAATATTTCCCGAAGGGTGCTTGAATAGAACGAGCCGTGTTCAAGCCTATTGCAAAGACTAAGGCAGATTGATCGCAGGCGCCGAATTCCGTAAGCCTTGACTAAAAGGGGGGCAAATCTGCTGGATGCTTCAGCGTCCCTTTGCGTGGCCATCCGCTCGGCATTTTCATTCCACAGTTCTTCGTTCAACGATGCACCCATTTTTCGGTATCTAATGCGTTTGGTTGGTAGCCTTGCCGCCTCCGCTTCGATGCAGACTGAGCATGTGCTGAACCCAGGCACGAAGATCACGCATCGACCACATGAGGGCTGCAATCAAGACTACTGTCAATGCGGCCTGAGCAGCCCAGGCTTCAATTGAATTTTCAGTGACAATTAAGCTGTTTGACGCTGCAACACCATAGGCGAGTGCGGAAATGGCTAACGGAATTGACAATGGTTTAAGCGGCAGATTCTGGCGCTTGTGCAGCATCAACAAGGACACGACGAGAGCGAGGGCCTCACCGGCTATCGCCACGTAGATGATCGTCATGATTCCCCCGCCCTGCGTCAGAGCGAGCCATGCGACCGGGAGAGCGAGAAAACGACATGCATTTGCAATCATCGGATTTTTTGTGTCGGCTTTGGCTGTCGCCGCAATTGCCGGGCCTGCCTTGCCGATTCGCAAGCCCTGGGCGATGAACAGCAGGACAAGCAAGGGCACTGCCGGGCCGTATTTTGCTCCGTAGAGAATGTGAACCAGAAATTCGCCCAGCAACACTGCAAGAAGTGTGAGTAGAACCCCCGCGAAAAGCGCAGCTTGCGTCGACGCAAGATACAAATGACCAAACTCTTCCGGTTTGCTCTGAACCCTGCTCAACTGGGGAAGAAAGAAACTATCCAGAGTTTTTCCGATGACGACTGTCGGCGCTATCGCCAATGTAAGTGCTGCGGAAAACCACCCCAGTTCCTTCATGCCGATCATGCTTCCGACCAAAACTCGGTCGCCCTGAAAAATCGTGAACATCAGGATACCGTTCAGCAAGAGTGGCCAACCGAACACAAATGCACGCTTTGCAACTATCGAGTCGAACGACCAGCGATACCTGCGCTTCGCCAAAACGTGTGACAAAATGGTGTAGGTCGATTGTTGCAACAACAAGACCCAGAGCATAGCGCGATAGTCCTGCAGCCAAATGGACAATGGAAATGCAGATGCTGTGGCCAAAAACACAGCGCCCATTTCGACACAGATAATTGTTCTGAACTCGAGTTTTCGCTGAAGCCGAAACATGTCGAAATGGGCTAGCCCCCTCAACAACGGCACAAGGGCGAGAAGCTGATAGGCCCAGGCAACATCAGGAACACCGAAAAGGACAGCAATCGGCCCGGCGGCCAAAAACATGATCGCCGCGCCAATTGCACCACGCGCGGCCTGCAACATCTGCACACTTGACTGAAAGCGGTTAGAGCCTCCGTCTGACGTCTGAACCAACATGCGGTCCAACGCGAAATTGCTCGTCATTTCAATCAAGGACATCGTGACAGCAAAAGTACTCGCTATGCCGAAATCTTCTACGCTTATCAGTCTTGCAATCAATATATTGCGGAACAGATTAACCAGAGCGATTAAGCCATTGCTTGCGCTGAGGGAAAGTGCTTGCTTTAACATTAATCGGTCTCTAAGAGGTGGGCGTTTTCGAAAAGTGTCTGTATATTACTAAGCACATAATGCCAATGTTCCTTGCCCAAAGATTAAACGACTAATATTTGAGTAACTTTCTTGGGTAAGCAAACTAATAACTACCTGGAGACAACACGCGTGATAACACGAATCCAATATTGTTCGTTGATATTATCATTTTCAAGCGAAATTGACCCAGATAAAAAGCAGAATATATTTAACAGAGCTGCCAATTCCCTCGCATTTTTTGGTGATCCCGAAATAGGCGCAGTGACGGTTGATGAGACCACGACAATTCTGTCCAATTATCCGCGTGAGAAAATAGCACACAAGGATGGTAGCTGGTTGTTTTTGCACGGCACCGGCGGCCTGGATTCAAACGGCGAACTCCTGAACGCAAATCGGCTGTTGCCCGAGTATCTGGACAAGGGCCCGACTGCACTGGACAGGTTCGAGCCTCCCTTTGTGGCGATAGCCGCAACCGACGGCGGAGCATCGGCGCATTCTGACTTTGTGGGGCTCGGACATCTCTTCTCCTTTCAGGGAAGCGATTGTGCGGTCGTGAGTACATCCGCGTCCGCGATCGCACGCACTTTCGATCGACCATTGAATCATTTCGGGCTTTTCCAGCAAATGACAATTGGCCACCTTCTGGACAACACGACTTTGTTCGAAGATGTGACAATGGTTCCTGCGGGAACAAGCGCACGCCTAAAAAACGGCACTGTCTCTTTCGAGCAAAGTCACGAACACGATGCCGGTTCGCAATACGCTGGAATTGCAGACGGGGCGGCTGCGATCAGGACATCCGTCGAACGTTGCATTACGTCTATGCCGGACGCCGCAATCGAGCTGAGCGGCGGCCTTGACTCACGCATTGCACTGAGTGCGATACCTGAACAACTCAGAGCCGGCAGACACGCCATCACGATTGGCTACCCGGATTCACCAGACATCGCCAGCGCCAAGAAGCTAGCAGAGGTATGTGGTTTATCGCACGAAATCATAGACCTTTCACAATTCAACGATGAATCCATCGAAAAGGTCTGGGAGCGTAGCCGAAGGGTCGCTTACCGAGACGATTTTTCGACCAACGCCTATGATCGCCTGACGATTGATTGCGTGGACGACTTTCTTTTGGAAACGTCCCGCATCGGCGGAGTGAATGGCGAATTCGCACGGGGTTTTTACTACGCGGCAATGCCCATCGAAAAACCGGTCACCCAGGAGAGCATTTCAAGACTGTTGTCCTGGCGCCTGACAACAAACGATGCCGCTCCCGAAACCTTGTTCAGACAGGAACAAAGAAGTGCATTCCAATCGCAACTTGGCGAGTTGGTGGCCGATTTGCTTTCTGCCAACGACGAACCGCTCGGAAGTGCCCTCGACCGCTTCTACCTGAATCAGAGAATGCGCCGGTGGGCTGGCAGTGCGATTACACGTGCCATGGCCGATCGCACGATCTTCACTCCGTTTTTCCATTCCGATTTTGTCAAATGGGCAAGCGTCGTTTCTGCGACTTCAAAACGGGATTCAGTTGCTTTGAGCAAAGTCCTGCAAGACCTGGATGAACACCTGTCCAACATTCCTTTGGACAGCGGGTTGTTACCTGCTGCGATTGCAAATGGCGGCCTTGCGATGAAATTGGCGGGATTTCAGCAAAAGGCCAGAAAACTAAAAACGAAACTTCTGCAAAGATTTGGCGGATCAAGGAAATTGAGCCTAGGCGGCAAGAATTTTCAACAAAAACTATCGGCAAAAGACTCGATAGACAGACTTAACTGGTCAGCTATCGGCGACATCGGCTTTTTTGATCAAAAAATGATTGAACAACTAAGAAGTTACGAAATAAATGGCAGCCGCACCACTATCGGATACCTTCTTCCACTGAGCTTCCTCACAGAGTACCTTCGTGAACCTGACAACAAAGCAAGGGTCACTCGATTGGCACCCGGCGAAAACTAGAATGCCTTTCGGTTTTCAGAGAAAGAACCGAATTCTCAGCTTTGTCTGACCTTCACATTTCGACGCGGGACTGGTGAACAAAAGTTCGCCATGGAACCTGCTCTGTCGGGACCCGACGCTTGCGAGCACAATCAAACGCGACCAAACCAGATGCAACCGCTGGTCAATCCGTTTTCCCCCGAGCGTTGCCAGATTTTGCGAGAATGGTCCGGCCGGTTCTTGCGACTGCACTCAAGCCAGGGTTTCCAAATATTTTCCGTAGTCCGTTTTGCCGAAGAGCCTTGCATGTTCAAGCAGCTTTTCCCGGTCAATCCAGCCGTTTGAGAATGAAATTTCCTCGGGGCAACCTGACTGCATGCCCTGTCTGACGGATAATGTCCTGACAAAGTTGCCAGCATCCAGCAAGGATTGATGCGTGCCCGTGTCAAGCCATGCAAAACCGCGGCCCATCCGCTCAACGCTCAGCGCTCCCTCGCGCAAATACATATCCAACAACGTAACGATTTCCAGTTCGCCGCGAGCGGACGGCTGGACCTCACGAGCCCTGCGCGGCGCATCGCCATCAAGGAAATAGAGCCCTGTTACGGCGAAATTCGAGGGAGGAACAGCCGGTTTTTCAATAATCTCCTGGGCGAGGCCCTCTTCATTGAATTTCACAACACCGTATCGTTCCGGGTCGGCAACATGATATCCGAACACCGTGCCTCCCGAGTCGCGCTGGTCGGCGGCATGCAATATTTCCGGCAGGCCATGACCGAAGAAGATGTTGTCCCCGAGAACCATGGTCGAAGGCGCACCATTCAGGAAGTTCTCAGCCAGAATATAGGCCTGAGCAAGCCCGTCCGGCGAAGGCTGCTCGATATATTCAAACAGCATGCCCCACTGGCTTCCATCCCCAAGAAGGCGCCTGAATTGGGGTTGATCCTCGGGGGTGGTGATGATGGCGACTTCACGAATACCGGTCAGCATCAGCACAGACAAAGGATAATAAATCATGGGCTTGTCATAGATCGGCATCAGCTGCTTCGAAACGGCCATCGTCAGCGGAAACAGCCTGGTTCCGGATCCGCCTGCCAGAATTATGCCCTTGCGTTGTGTCATGAATTCACACCCAATTTTGTCAAAGTATCTGCGACGCCAGCTTTCCAGTCGGGACGATCCAACCCGAACACCGAGAGCGAACGGCAATCCAGCCGGGAATTCAACGGACGCCTCGCCGGCGTCGGAAAATCGGATGTCGGAATATCTTCAACATGGACCTTCCGGCCAGCCTGATAGAATATCTCGCGCGCGAACTGTGCCCAACTGACGTCGGGGGCTCCGGAAAAATGGTAGATGCCGGACTTTGCAGGTTCGTTCTTCAACTGTCGCACCACCTTGACGCACGCATCAGCAATCGCCGCGGCCGGCGTCGGACCGCCAACCTGATCAGCAACGATGGTCAAACGATCACGCGTTTCAGACAAGCGAAGCATTGTCTTCAGAAAATTGGCGCCATGTGCCGAAAACACCCAGCTGGTCCGCAGGATTGCACAGTTCGCGCCCTCTTTCTGAATTGCCTCTTCACCGCGAAGTTTCGTCCTGCCGTAAGCACCCAGCGGCCCGGTTGCCGCATCCGGTAAAAAGGCTGCCTCGCCACCACCGTCAAATACGTAGTCGGTCGAGATGTGAACAAGCGGCACACCCAGCTTGTGCGCGGCTCTTGCCATCTCCCGAGGACGCTGCGCATTGATTATCAACGCCAGGTCTTCTTCTTCCTCTGCCTTGTCGACGGCGGTGTAGGCAGCGGCATTAATAATGCCGTCCGGATTGTATCTTTCGATAACCGGGCCCAAGTCCGCTTCCCGCGACAAGTCGACCTTGTCCCGGCCCAGAAAAACGGCATCCGGCACCAACGCGCGCAGTTCGCTTGCCACTTGACCGGAGGAACCGAAGACCAGGATCATGGTTTCGTCCCAAGCCGTTCACCGACACCTTTCCGGTTCTGCAACGCGCGCCACCAGTTTTCGTTATCAAGGTACCATTGAACCGTCTTTTCCAGCCCTTCTTCAACGCTGACACTTGGACGCCATCCAAGTTCGTCACTGATCCGGGAAGGATCAATGGCGTATCGCATATCGTGTCCCGGCCGGTCGGTGACAAAGGTGATCTGATCCGCGTAAGTTCCTTCTGCCTTGGGTCTCTTGCGGTCGAGAAGCTCACATATCGTCCTTACCAGATCGATGTTGCGCCGCTCATTCTCGCCACCGACATTGTAGCTGCGGCCCGACGTGCCCTTCTGCAGAACCAGCAACAAAGCGTCCGCGTGGTCTTCAACGTAAAGCCAGTCGCGTACGTTTTCTCCCTTGCCGTATACAGGAATGGATTTGCCGGCAAGCGCATTCAAAATGACTACAGGGACAAGTTTTTCGGGAAAGTGGTAGGGTCCGTAGTTGTTGGAACAATTTGTGACGACGACCGGCAGGCCATAGGTCTCGTGCCAGGCGCGTACCAGGTGGTCTGACGCGGCTTTTGAAGCAGAATACGGACTGCGTGGATCATAACCCGTCGATTCGGTGAACAGCCCTTCTTTTCCCAACGAACCGAAGACTTCGTCCGTTGAGATATGGTGAAACCGAAATCCCTCTGGCCGCCCCATGTCTTCCCAATAGCGACGGGAAGCTTCAAGCATGTTGAAGGTTCCACCGATATTCGTGTCAATGAAATCCGAGGGTCCATCGATCGACCGGTCAACATGGCTTTCCGCCGCCAGGTGCATCACGGCGTCGGGACGGTGTTCAGCAAATATTCTTTGCAGAGCCGCGCGGTCCCGGATATCCGCCTTTTCAAAGGCATACAAGGGATCGTCGGCAACCGAAGCGACATTCTCAAGACATGCCGCATAGGTCAATGCATCGACATTGACCACGCTCAATCCGCGCTGAACTGCCAAACGTATAACCGCCGAACCGATAAAACCCGCTCCGCCCGTCACAAGAATTTTCATGGAAAGCCTCAATATTGGAATGGTGTGTCAAATTCGGAAAACACGGGCGCTGCAGCATCTTTTCCTGACAGAACAGGATCGTGAGACACAAGTGGCCAATCAATTCCGCAACTGTCCCAGCGAACTGCTCCATCGCACTCGGGTGCATAATAGTCGGAGCATTTGTAGATTATCTCGCTTCCTGGCTCCAGAGTCATGAAGCCGTGGAGAAATCCTTCCGGAATAAGCACCTGTTTCCCGTTTTCAAAGCTGAGTTCAACACCGTACCATTTCCCGTATGTCGGGGAGCCTCGCCGGATGTCGACGGCCACGTCGAAAATGCGGCCGCGGCCGCACCGGACCAACTTCGCCTGTGCGTGAGGAGGTGCCTGAAAATGAAGTCCTCGTACAGTTCCCTCGCTGGTGCTGAGCGAATGATTGTCTTGAACGAACTCCGTGTCGATACCGCGTTCGGCAAAGGACCGCATGTTCCAGCTTTCAGCAAAAAAACCTCGCTCATCTCCAAACCGCTTGGGCGTAATCAGAAATACGCCCGACAAATTCATTTCTTCGACAACCATTTAAACTCCAAAACTCAAACCGCTATTGATCAAACGCACCAGCCGAACACCAGCTCAACTCGGGGGCTTCCAGTTGGTGCTCATGCCGACTGACCTTGTTTCCCTACCGCTGGCGAATTGCTCAAACTTTAACAACTGGCCACAAGGCTTTTCGGCCTGGCAACCATGACACCAATTCAATGTCCCGGCAGGGCTGCGAAACGGGCGCGACTATACCGTCATTTTTCCAAGATGACGAAATCAAACCAACTGAATTAAGATTTTGGTAAATTTAATAAAGTGTTCATGTGACACAAATGTAGACGAAGCCAGCCGATCGCCCAAATTCGACGACTTGCTTACCCCCTTTCCTGACCGTTCGCCTGGAAATAGGCAACCAGTTTCTGCTGCAACAATTCCATCCCTTCGCACGTGGGGGAAGTCGCCTGAAGGTGACCTGGTCAGCGCAACCCGGGAGCCGGTTAGTTCTGCAATGCTCCCTTGGGCCAAGTGCGTTGCCGGGCGCAAACAACTACCCGGCTGAAATCCTCCACCGGCTCGCGGCAAACGGCTCTTTGTCGATAGTGTTCCCGCTGGTTCTCGCGGCGTCACCCACCATCCGCGCTACCTCAACGCAGCTTCACCCTGACAAGAGCTATCGAAACTTCACATGCATAGGTTTTATTTCTCTCAATTTCCCTCATAGGCTGAATACGTCAATTTTACCAATAAGTCAGGGCGCTTTGGCGAGCTGACCAGCGCGCTCACACTATCGTGTATCAATTTCCTCTTTCATGGCGTGAAGATCGTATGTGATTGAATGTATGCATTAAAACGAGCCCCCAGTTCAACCAAGCCGAAAATTTCAAGTTGCAACGCAGCGTCCAATCGATTAACCTGCGATTAACCAAATTTATGGCGACCACAATTTTTTTTAGTGGTCATTGAATTGATGAGAATACTCCGTGCCCGTTTTTTTCAACGGTGTTTTGAGATAAAAGTGTAAGAGTTTTTAGAATGACTGACGATGTTTTCGGATTTCATGATACTGATTTGGGTCGATCTGTTAATAATGCAGATAACTCGCATTCTTCTCAATTTTCGAAGCGTGGGCTCGATATTTTCGGTGCTGTCGCCGGACTTATTGTTCTGCTGCCACTCTTTGCCTTCCTTGCCGCGGCAATCAAATTGACAAGCAAAGGTCCGGTGTTCTTCAAACAGAAGCGCCATGGTCTCAACGGCAAGATTTTCACGGCATACAAATTCCGTTCGATGTATACAAATCGATGCGATCAATCCGGTGTCCGGCAGACAACCAAGAATGACCCCAGGATTACGCCGGTCGGACGCTTCCTGCGCCGAAGCAACTTCGATGAATTGCCGCAGTTGATGAATGTCCTGAAAGGCGAAATGTCTCTTGTCGGCCCTCGCCCGCATGTTCCGGGCATGCTTGCCAACGGCGTTCCCTACGAAGTTTTCGACCCGCGCTACCAATCCCGCCACAAGGTGAAGCCCGGCATAACCGGTCTGGCCCAGGTCAAAGGTTTCCGCGGCGAGACGAAAGACGCCTATGCTGCCTCGATGCGTCTTAAGTACGATTTGGAATATATCGAGACCCGCTCGCTGTTTGTTGACGTGAAGATTCTCATCAACACCGTAATCCAGGAATTTTTGGGCGGGAAAGGCTACTAAAACCTGTTTTGGATTTCCGGACGCACCCGTTCTCCGGTTGGTAGCGGCGTTGTAGATATGCCGGTGCTGTTGGGACATTTCCATTTGCCTCCTATTTCTAGGACGACGGAGATGCGCATGTGCAATGATCCGCGCGAGGTTCAACGCAAACCACGCATTCTGAGAAATGCAGATGGGAGTGGGCAAACTGTGATGACCTGTGTCAGTCGTAGTATGGAGTTGGTCGTTCCAGGTACTACCGTTGGCAAGAGGCCAATCGTAAGGACGGCAAATGCAGAATGGTTACCTACTCCCAGTTCGTTGGACAGGTTTTGGCGTAAATTTAGCTACTCTCTGCGCCTGCCGATCGGGTTGGTTGTGTTCGTTGCACTGCCAATAGACCACGGCAGGCGGCTTGCCGCCAAGGGCTGAGTATGTGGGCTTCCGGTTATAGATGTCCACCCAATTTCGGACACCGGCCCTGGCCTGCGATCCGGTTTCCCAGGCGTGCAGGTAGACGCACTCGTATTTGAGCGTATGCCACAGCCGCTCGACGAAGATATTGTCGAGGAACCGTCCCTTGCCGTCCATCGAGATGCGCACGCCCATTCGCCGTAGTCGATCCATCCATGCAAGCGAGGTGAACTGTGATCCCTGGTCCGTATTCATGATTTCCTGCGCGCCGAATTTGTGGATCGCTTCATTCAACGCCTCGACGCAGAAGTCGGCTTCCAGCGTATTGGAGCTGCGCTACGCCAGCACCTTGCGGGCGAACCAGTCCATGATCGCGACCAGGTAGAGGAACCACGACGCATCGGCAAATACGTGATGTCGGACGCTCAGGCCTGGTTCGGCCGTTCCACCCGCAATCTCTTGAGCAGATATGGCCAGATCTTGTGTCCCTTGGCTGGCCTGCTTGTATTGGGCTTCTGGTAGATCGGCATCAGACCCATGAGCCGCTGGATCCGCTTCTCGTTCACCGGATGACCTTCGTTCTTTAGGTGCCAGGTCATCTGCCGGACGCCGAAGAACGGCGTCTCCCATCGCCTGACAGGCGTTGCGCAGCAACGCCGAGAAGAGGGAACTGTTCGTCGATCTGGCGCATCAGCATGAGGTTCATCTCGCTCTTGCCCTTCGGCGTGTAATAGAAAGACGAGCGCGAGATCGACAGCAGAAAACACTGCTTGCCGACCGACAGGTTGGGATGTCCCGGCTCGATCATGCCGCGTCTCACTTCACGCCCCAAGGCTTGAGCTTTCTGGACAAAAAATCATTGGCGACCGCCAACTCCCCGATCTTGGCGTGGAGCTCTTTCATCTGGTCCTCGTCAATCTCCGGCTTTCGTTTGCCACCACGTGCAAACACGCCCGAGGCACCTTCAAGAAGAGCCCGTTTCCATTGATGGATCATGGTTGGGTAAACACCGAAGCGGCTCGCCAGCTCGGATACCGTCTCCTCGCCCTTCAAGGCTTCCAGGACGAGAGTGCTGCTTACGTTTCGACATCTCTGATCTCCTTGCTCTTGAAGATCAGAAGACAACAAATCGTAGCTTACGTCAGTGTCCGATTTCGGGGGAGTAGGTCAGTCTCCATTTGCGACGAAAAACCCCTCTCAGACCAAATCGTATCCATTAGTTTTTGGTACATTATCACAACATCAAGATATCGACGCAACACGTGATCGACGGTCCCTTCGACTGATCCCGACCACGGGAAATCACAGACACTGAGCCTTGATGCTCAGGAAGTGGACTGCCCCCACCGGTGCTTCTCGCTTGTGGCAAGGTCCGGTGCTGTTGTTTGTCTGCGGCGATGCCATGTTCCTGCTTCAACGGCACGCGAAATTTCTTGCGAAGAAACGCAATCTAATACATATTCTAATATTAGAATTTTATATGAGGTTGTGTCATGCCCGTGTCCCGTCGCACTTTCCTGTCCGGTTGCGTTGCCTTGCCTCTTTCCGCACAGACAAGCGGATTTTCGGTGGCTGAACAGTCAGTTGGAAACGGCACACTGACAACGATAAGCGACGGACATCTGACACTTCCGGGCAGCTTCGTGTTCGACCCAATGCCGAGGGACGAACTTCTCCCCCTGTTGGAAAACGCGGGCATTTCAGAAAAAACACTCACACCCGAGTGTAACGTCTCACTCTATCAGGACGGCCAAAACACCGTCCTGTTCGATGTCGGTTCCGGCCCCGATTTCCAGTCATCCGCGGGCAAGTTGCCGGATGGTCTGGAGTTGGCTGGAATCGCGCCTGAAGACGTCACCCACGTGGTTTTCACACACGCTCATCCGGATCACATCTGGGGGCTTTTGGACGAATTCGACGACCCGCTATTCTACGATGCGACCTACATGATCGGCAGAGCGGAATGGGACTATTGGTGGAACCCGGAAACGGTGAACACGATTGGCGAGGCGCGTGCCGCGATGGCCGTCGGGGCCAAACGGCGGCTGGAAGCGATTGAAGACACCGTCGAGTTTTTCGATGGCGGCCAGGAGATACTCTCCGGTATTCAAGCCGTTGCAACACCCGGACACACCCCCGGGCATATGAGCTTCGAGGTTCGCGGTGGATCCGACGCCGCCATGATCATCGGCGACGCAATCACAAATCATCATGTTGCGTTTATGAGACCTGAATGGCTTAGCGGTTCGGACCAGGATGCGGAGACGGCCGCGTCCACGCGAACCGCGCTGTTCGACCGTATTGTTGCAGACAACCTGAAGATAGCGGGCTTTCACCTTCCCGGTGGCGGGGTCGGACACGTGGAACGAAATTCCGAAGGCTACCGTTTTGTTCCGGAGAACTCATGATGCGTGTCATTGGATTACTTGTTTCGGCATGCCTTGCCGCTGCGGCTCATGCCAGTGAAGATATTGCCGACCAGTATCCTGCTTCGGCGCTCTATTCCAAGCCGGTCGAAGTGATACCGAATGTCTGGTCTGCCATTGGTGCCACTGCGCCACCGACCTACGAAAACTCGGGCCACAACAACAATCTGAGCTTCATTGTAACCGGTGACGGCGTGATCGTTGTCAATGGCGGTGCGGCTCACATCCTCGCCGAGGCCCTTCACGAGGAAATCAGGAAAGTCACGAACCAACCGGTAAAGCTTGTCATCGACGAGAATGGCCAGGGCCACGCAATGCTCGGCAACTCCTACTGGGCAGAACAGGGCGTTCCTATCCTTGCGCATGCCGATGCTGCTCACGAGATTGATGAACGCGGCAACCAGATCCTTGAAGCCATGAAGCGTTACAACGGCGACAAGGCCGAAGGCACATTCGTGGCCCCACCCACGGATACGTTCGAGGACAAACGTGTTATCGAGATGGGGGACTTCCATGTCGAGGTACTTCATCTCGGGCCGGCGCACGGACCGGGTGACACACAAGTGTGGCTGCCCGAACAAGGTCTGGTGATTGCCGGTGACATGGCGTTTCACGAACGCATGTTGCCGATTTTTGAAGACACGATCGTCTCGGACTGGCTCGACACCTGGGAGACCGGCTTCGAAGCGTTGAACGCGACCTATGTCATTCCCGGCCACGGACATCCGACCAACATGGCTCAGGTGCGCCGCTATACCCACGGGTATCTGACCTATCTGCGTGGCAAGATCGGAGAGCATCTTGAAAATGGCGGAGATCTCGCGGATGCCTACTACGTGGACCAGTCTCCTTACGCGCATCTCGATACATTCGAGGAACTTGCGACAAAAAACGCCGGACGCGTCTATGAGCAAATGGAGTTCGAATAGCCTATGCCTGAAGGCGTAGCCTAGGCTGCGACGGGCCGGCGTGCCAATTCGCATCTGGTCCACAGCGTTTCCAGTGCATGGACCAGGTGATTAATATCCGCTGTCGAATGCACCGGTGACGGCGTAATGCGCAGTCGCTCGGTTCCTTTTGCAACGGTCGGATAGTTGATCGGCTGAATATAGATGCCGAAATCCTTCAGAAGAACGTCTGAAATGTATTTGCACTTCAGCGGATCGCCGACCATCACCGGAATGATATGACTTGGGTTGTCGAGATGAGGCAAGCCCATGGCGTCGAGGCGCCTTCTCACCTCCGCCACGTTGGCCTGTTGCCGGCGACGCTCTGCGTTGCTGGCCTTCAGGTGCCTGATGGATGCTGCAGCACCAGCAGCCACAGAGGGTGGCAGGGCAGTTGTAAAGATGAAACCACTGGCAAAGGAACGCACGAAATCGCACATTTCGCGGGAGCCGGTGATATATCCGCCGACCACACCGAATGCCTTGCCGAGCGTGCCTTCAATCACCGTCACCCGGTCCATCACACCGTCGCGTTCGGCAATACCTGCCCCGCGTGGTCCATAAAGGCCAACGGCGTGAACTTCATCAAGATAGGTCATGGCACCATACCGGTCGGCCAGTTCGCAAATCTCCGTGATCGGCGCAATGTCACCATCCATGGAATAGACACTTTCGAACGCAATCAGCTTCGGTTGGCCAGTGGGCAATTCAGCAAGCCTGGCTTCCAGATCGTTCAGATCGTTGTGTTTCCAGATTATCTTTTGGGCACGGCTGTGCCGGATGCCTTCGATCATTGAAGCGTGATTCAAGGCGTCCGACAGCACAACGCAATCCGGGATGCGCGACGCGAGTGTGCCCAGCGCGGCCCAATTGGCCACATAGCCGGAGGTAAAGAGCAGCGCCGCGTCCTTGTCATGAAGATCGGCAAGCTCAGCCTCCAGCATCGCATGGTCATGGGTATTGCCCGAGATATTGCGCGTGCCTCCCGCCCCAGCGCCAGACCGATCAAGCGCCTCGTGCATGGCAGTCAACACCTTGGCATTCTGCCCCATGCCCAGGTAGTCGTTGGAACACCATATGATCACATCGCCCGGACCGTTGTGGCATGTCGCGTTGGGAAAGTCGCCACAGTGCCGTTCCAGCTCAGCGAATGTACGATAGTTGCCCTCCTGCCGAAGGGCTTCCAGTTCTGAACGAAAAAAACCGTCGTAACTCATCAGTCGCCTATTGCTTCTGCAACAATCTGCTGCATCAGATTCTCGACAGCCTGCATGGATCCGTCCGGATAATCCTTGTGTCCGATCGTAACCCCCTCACCTGTTTCCATGACGAAAATTCCATAGGGGCAATGGGTTATGTTCATCGGATCAATTTCCATGACTTGCCGGGATATCAACGCCGAGCAGAACAGGAAAATGTCGGCGTTCTTGAAGATCATCTTGTCGCTGCCGACATCGGCCCCGGTCCGGTTGAGCATTTCACCGACATGGCTGACATAGTCGATGACGAGCCCCTGACCGACGATCGCGCTTTCAACGGCAAAGGTCGCGTCTTCGAACGAACCATCAAAGGGATATGTGAACGGCTGTTCCGCATGGGCTGCAGTGCAAAGCGCAACGCCAAACGCGGCGGCGAGAATAGTCGATTTCATGCCTTGATCCTCCATTGGGTTGGACAAGCCTTGCATACCACCACGCCCCGTGCATTGAGCCAGATCCAATCCGGGACGCGGTGATGTCAGATCATCCGAGCATGTCTGTGGTGATACCGGTGTACCAACCTTCAGATTCCTCGTAGGTCGCCTTGCGCAGGTCGGAACTTTCCCCGGTCTGAGAAATAAACCCGTCGACCTTGGCTATCTTCTCCGGCGTCGCCTCGTATGTTGCCCCGACCTTTACACCATCGTCTGGCGCAATCAGGGACCAACATGTATTGGAGAATTTTGCCGGGAAGACCTTGGAACCCGTCAGAGCACCCCGCACTGCATTGGCGCAGACCTTGGCCTGCGAGTTCGCCGAAAAGCCTGACTTGGGCATATCACCCTGGCTGGAAGCGTCACCCAGAACATAGACATCGGCATCCGCCTTTGTTGACATGTCCGAGGCATTCACCGGTGCCCAATTGCCGTCGGTTACACCTGCAAGCTCGGCAATACGGCCGGCCTTCATGGCCGGGATGACATTGCAAACGTCAACCTTGGTCACCTCGCCATCGATTGAGACCGTCATTTCATTCGGATCAACGGAAACATTTCCGCCGCCAAAATCATCGCCGATCCAGTCGATCATACCTTCGTAGTGGTTCGCCCATCCCTCCTGGAACAGTGCCATCTTGGAAAATTTTGGCTTCGGATCGGCCACGATGATCTTCGCGGTCGGATTGTTCTGCTTGAGAAAGTGGGCCACCATCGATACACGCTCGTATGGTCCCGGAGGACAGCGGTACGGATTTGGGGGGGCGACCATCGCAAAGGTGCCACCTGCCGGCATAGCCATCAGCTGCGCCTTCAACAGTTCGGATTGGGAACCTGCCTTGTAGGCGTGCGGCATCGCGTTTTGAGCGCTGAGCCCCCAACCTTCCACCGCACCTTCGACAAAATCAATGCCTGGACTGAGGATCAGCTTGTCGTATGGCAGCGAACCGCCGCCGGCCAACGAAACGGTCTTGGCATCCCGGTCCACGCCAACAGCCCAATCATGCACCACGTTCACACCGCCCGCGGCCAGACCGCCATAGGTGTGGCCAATGTCCTCGATTTCCTTGAAACCACCCAGATAAAGATTGGAGAAAAAGCATGTGTAGTACTTGCGTGTCGGCTCAATCAACGTGACGTCGACTGCGCCCTTGCTGCCCTTGGCGATGTAGCGCGCTGCTGTAGCACCGCCAGCACCGCCGCCGACCACCACAACGCGCGGCTTGCCTTGCGCCCTTACCATGGGGGCCGACAGGACTGCGGCCATTGTGGCCGTGGTGCCGATAAATTGCCTTCTATTCAGTGTCATTTTCTCCTCCATAAATGCACTGTCATTGTTCCAGCGCGGCGAAATATGCTGCAAGAGCAGCGATCTCTTCCGCATTCAGTCGTCCAGCCATCATCTGCATGACCGGATGTGCACGTTTCTTGTTCTTGTATGCGTACATCGCGAGAACGAAGTCTTCTTCCGGCCAAAGAACAATGGACGGTATCCCGTCGTCTCCTCCATCGGCCTGATGACATGTCGTGCATTCGCTGCTGAGATATTCCCCGTATTCAGGGTCACCCTTCAACGCGAGTATCGCCGGATCCAGGTTGTGATCCGTCGCAGTCGCTGTCGGGTCAGCCTCCGGAATGTTGGCCGGGTCATCTGAGAAGATGCGCAGGTAAGCAATAAGGTTCAGCCGGTCTTCAGTCTTTTTAAGACCGGCGAAACTCATGCGCGTACCGCTCGCGATGGCCCGTGGTTTTTCCAGAAAGGTGTCCAGGGTATCAGCATGCCACTCGAGCCCGCCCGTTCCGGCCCGCACAAGTGCGCGTGAGTATCGAAAATCCTCATGACTGGCGACCTGCCGCCCGAATATGCCATTCAAATGAGGGCCAATACGGTGTTTTGCCCCCTCTCCCAGCTGGTGGCAACTCTTGCACTTTCGGAACACCTTTTCTCCCGCGACAGGGTCCCCGAAGTTATCTGCCAAGGCGGCCGTGCAAGATACTGCCAGCGCAACTGTGAGGAGGAACCGAGAGAAACTCATTCTCCCTCACTCTCCGAAAGACTTGAGGTAAGCCTTAATGGCGGCCAGATCCTCTTCCTTCTTCAGGCCGGAGAAGGACATTTTTGTGCCTTTCATGTAGGATTTCGGTTTGGCAAGGAATTCAGTCAGTGCCGTTTCATCCCAGATCCGGCCCTCGCCATGCGCCGCAACAAACACCTTGGAATACTTGAACCCTTCGACAGCGCCCATCGGACGGCCAATCAAGCCATTCAGTTGCGGACCGGACTTGTTTTTCGCTCCTTCTCCGACCGCATGGCAGGCCTTGCATTTCTTGAATACCTTTTCGCCCGACGCCAATAGTGCGGGATCAATGGCCGGAGATGGCGCTGCGGTTTCCGCCTCGCCACCGGTGGCGTCCGAAGTTGCGGCCTTCGCGACAAATGTCGGCGTGTCGTCCGCTTTGGCATCGTTCATGACGGATTCGCCACCGTTTTCAGGTGTCACGTCCAGAAATGTCGCCCGCATCGTGATTTCGACAGAAGGCTTGCAGTTCTCCATGCAAGGTTCGCTGCTCCACCTTGCATATTCACGCTCGGGACGGTCGTCGATCAGGAAACCGCCCTTGTTGTACATTTCAAAACCCGAGAAGTTTTCGTGACTTAGCTCAAATTCATCATCCACCAGATCGTTGGAATAGAGAATGTAGGCAACAATCGCGTAAGTCTCATCCGGCGTAAGTGTCTGCGCTTCGCCAAACGGCATCGAACGATGGACATAGTCCCAGACAGTGGACAGATGTGGCCAGTAAGATCCAACGGTCTTCACCGGGTCCTTGTCCGCCAGTGTATCAAATCCACCGGCGAGGACCGGCCAGTTGTCGACCCCTTCAGCGAAGTCGCCGTGACATGAGGCACATTTTTCGGCGAAGACTTCTTCTCCGGTAAATACATCGCCGCGCCCCTGCGGAAGACCGCGGCCGTCAGGGAGCACGTCAATATCCCAGGCCGCGATTTCCTCGGTGCGTGCCTTGCGGCCCAGGCCGTATCCGCTTTCCCTTTTCGGAGCATATTCCGTCAGGCCTGGATTGCTCGCAGCACGGACCTTTGCATCAGCTTGAATTTCGGCAATTTTTGCTTCCAGTTCAGCGGTGACGGCTGCTTCCTCACGTGCCTTTCCAGCGGCCTCGTCAGCCCGCATCGACGCTTGTTCCAAGCGCCCCTCCAGCGAAGAAATCTTGTTCTGCCCGTAATCCAGATTCGCGACAACGAGCGCAAGCGACAATGCCAGTGCGGTGCCGCCGGCAACCGGAAGAACGATCTGGCTAAGAGACTTCGACATTCTCTACGACCCCATTTTCATCCACGTACCAGGTCTGGATGCAGTTGTTGTGATAGACCGAGTTTTCGCCACGCGAATCCCTGAGCTGCTGCTTGGTCGGCTGGACGTATCCCGTTTCGTCCATGGCGCGGGACTGCAGCAGCATCGCTTTGCCATCCCAATCGCCATCGAGGTAGAAGCGTGTCAGTGCCTTGGAATCACCCTGTTTTCCCAGACGCGCCTTTTGCCAGGTAATACCGCCGTCCCTGGACACATCCACCCGTGTGATCTTGCCGTGACCAGACCAGGCCAGACCCGAAATGACCATCGGACCGGGTGCATGGCTGACCGGCATCTGCGGACTGGGGGACGTTATGACGGATTTAGCATCCATGACCCAGGTCCACTTTCGTGCGGTCCCGTCCTCGTAAACATCGGTATATTTGGAGGTTTCTTCCCGGCTTTCGACCGCTGCATCGGTTACCTCGATGCGTCGGAGCCACTTGACCCACATGTTTCCTTCCCAGCCCGGCACAACCAGGCGGACCGGGTAGCCGTGCTCCATGCGCAACGCCTCGCCGTTTGCCTTGAAAGCGACCAGAACATCGTCCAATGCCTTTTCCATCGGGATTGACCGGCCATTGGAAGATGCATCGGCACCTTCGACATAGACCCATTTGCCTGTCAGGTCGCCAGCTGCCCCCAGTCCCGCCTCGTTCAACAGGGTTCGGAGAGGGACCCCGGTGTACTCCATGTTGTGGATCATGCCGTGGGTGAATTGTGCACCGTTCAACTGCGCGCCGGCCCACTCCATGCCGGTGTTGGCAGCGCACTCACAGAAGTAGACGTGGTTTTCTCTCGGGAAGCGCTCCAGATCCTGGTAGCTGAACACCAGCGGCGTATCGACCAGACCATTGACCATCAGGCGGAAATCTTCCTTGCGCAGCTCAATCGCGCCCGAATGATGACGCTCGAAAGCACAGCCTTGCGGTGTGATGGTACCGTCGAGGGCATGAATCGGCGTGAAATTGATCGAGGAAATCGGCGATGCCGTCAGCCATTCGACGTTTCGGCGAACCACGTCTTTTTCGAAGCTGATCGGCATTCCGTAAGGCGTTTCATCTACGCCGACACCTGTCGCGGACGCCCACTCCTGGACTTCGGTGATCAGGGGATCGGCCTCGTTTGCGACTGCTGCCCCTGCAACTGACCCGCCTGCCAGAGCGACACTGCCTTTCAGGAACGTCCGGCGGGACGTTTTCATTTTGCTGTCCATTCTTCGGGCCTCCCTGTTTCGGCTAAGCACCAACCACCTCGACACTGTTGTTTTCCCGCGCCGTCACGATGCCGAGGTTTCGAACATGGTTCTCGACAACGTCCCAGATCTGCGGACCCTCGGTGCCTTCGTTCACACTGGCCCAGCCGGCAACCACGTAGGATCTCGCCGGGTCTATGGCCTCACCACTTTGCAGCAGCGTCATATTCGAAACCCTGTCGCCTTGAGGCTTGTTGACGTCGATCCTGTATCCAAGCCCACCGGTTCGAACCATGTCGCCGCCCTGCTGGTAGTAGGGATCGGGATTGAAGATGTTGTCCGCCACGTCTTCCAACACGATCTTTAGAAATTCGCCTGTCATTTCAGTACGGTATGCCTTGCCATAGGTCATCGACGTCACATTGAAAATGTCTTCGCGCGTGATGTCCTGACCCGGGATCAGTGACGGCCCCCAGCGCACACCGGGACTGAGCGCGATTTCCGCATCGCGTTCGGAAATCAACGCATCGCAGATGAGGTCATCCCACGTGCCGTTGAAGTTGCCGCGCCGGTAGAGAAGGCTGTCGGTCTTGCCGATAACCTCCGACATGTCCTCCAGATAAGGGGCTCTTTGCTCATCGATCAGGGCAGATACTTCGGCATCCCGCTCAATGACGTCCGCAAACACGGGAATGAGCTTGTGCCGATATCCCATCAGCTGACCGTTCCGGATGTCCAGATCAACCCGGCTGACGAATTTACCGTTGGACCCAGACGGCACGATGATCGTCTTCCCGGAAAGTACGGGTTCGGGAAGAGCATCATGGGTATGGCCTGAAAGTATGACGTCGATGCCATCGACAACCGTTGCCATTTTCTTGTCGACGTCGAAGCCGTTGTGGCTCAGGACGACAACACATTCCGCACCATCAGCGCGAACTTCGTTCACCATGGCCTGCATGTTCTTGTCCCGAATTCCGAACGCGAATTCCGGAAACATCCAGCCCGGGTTTGCAATCGGCATGTAAGGGAATGCCTGCCCGATCACCGCAACCTTCGTGCCGCCGCGCTCGAACATCTTGTAAGGCGGGAAAAGCTCCGTCGGCTCGTCCCATTCCACGTCGAATATGTTCTGGCCAAGCGCGGCAAAGGGAAGGTTTTCGACGATCTCAGTCACCCGATCGCTGCCGAGTGTGAACTCCCAGTGAAATGTCATCGCGTCCGGGTTCAAGGCGTTCATGACATTGACCATGTCCTGACCCGCCGTCTTGTAGCAGGTATAGGACCCATGCCATGTATCGCCTCCATCCAGCAGGATGGCATCCGGCCGGTCCGCACGAATGGCCTTGATGACAGTGGCCACGCGATCCAGTCCACCGACACGCCCATAGCCTTTTGCCAAAGAGGCGAAATCGCCGGAACTCAGGGCATAATGGCTCGGGCTGCCATCCTCTATCCCATAAAGGCTGCGAAACCTTGCGCCGGTTACGTGCGGGACGGCGCCCTTGTTGCTGCCAACACCTATGTTTTCCGAAGGTTCCCGAAAATAGACCGGTTTCAGTTGGGCATGGATGTCGGTGACATGAATGAGGGACACGTTTCCAAATGTTTCGAATTCGAGAAGCTGATCCTGTGACAGCGACTGCTGCGCCGCCAGACGAGCCCAGTTGCCAAAGCCGGATCCTCCGACGATTGCCGAGGCGGCCATGCCGACCTGTAGAAAATCGCGCCGCGATATCATATTCCTGTCAGCTCCTTGTTAAATATTCATATATTTGAATAATTATAAGAAATGAAAAGCCCAACGCCAGACGGCGACGGGCTTCTCAAATCTCAGTTTCGTACGGACGGCGTTTCCACTGAAAGACCCTGTCCGCGCGACGCAAGGTAGAGCTCCAAAGCCTTGAACTCGTCGCCACCTTCCTTGAAAGGCTCGGCGCGAATGTTCTTCATGCACCCCTTGAAGCGAGCATGGATGGAATTCAGCTTGGCATTTTTCAACCTGTAGGTCGGAAACCCGTTGATTTGACCCTGGGACAGGTGATCGGCCCGGATCATCACACCATAATTGTTCTCGTGGCAGTTGGAACAGGCCATGTCCAGCTGACCGACCCTGGTGTAATAAAGTTCCTTACCCTTTTCCCAGAATGGCGCCGCTTCACCGTCGATCTTGACACCGACGGGCATGCCCCGGGATTGCAAGCCGATCAACGCGGTCATTGCAGTCATGTTGCCACCCGACCATTTCCACGGCTCGGCACCCATTCGTTCCGTGCGGCAGCCGTTCACAAGGTCTTCCATCGCAACAAGTTCACCGTCCTGAACTCGTGGCAACTGCGTACGAAGACCCGCGAAGTCCTCCACGTCTTCATGGCACGAGGCACACGCCTTGCCGGCAGAACCATCGACCTCTTCCCAAAGATCCAGGCCCTGATCAACGAAAACAAAGGCCGGATTGTCAAAGTCGTCTGTTTCCAAAGCCTGTGTTTCGCGCGAGCGAAACCGCCATCCTGAATAGATCGTATCGAAATCTTCCAGATGCGCCGGAGCAGCGGTTTCGGTGACAAGCGTTTCGCCGTCAATCACCAGTTCGTTGCTGTCCTGTGCGATGGCAGCTGTCGACAGACTGCCCACCGCCAGGGATATCCATAGCTTCAGGTTCATGCTCCCCCTCCCTCGTTAGATCAATTCTCCCTGTCAGGAGACCTTGATCTTCTTGGCTGTTTCGTAGACTGAACCGTCATCATCGTACCAGGTGAACTTGAACTCGCCCGACTCTGGCACCACAGCGTCGAACTGGAAGTACGGATTGGTCGAAATCGCGGGCTCCAGGGTCACGTCAATGACGTTTTGACCGTTAAAATCTGCGGTGAAGCGATTGATAATGGAACGCGGAATGACATTTCCGTCGTCATCTTTGCGCTGTCCGCTTTCCATCTTGTGGCTGATCAAGGTCTTGATCGTGATCGTTTCGCCAGCGGATGCCTTTTTGGGGACTTTGACACGGGGTTTTACACCGGATGCCATGTTCTAACTCCTCGTCTCGTCACTCAGCCGCCGCAGCCACCGATTGTTACCTTCACGTTGGAAGAGGCCTTTTGAAACGACCCGTCTTCCATTTGCGCGATTGCGATGACATTTTGCGTCGACGCCAATCGAATTCTCGTCGAAGCGCTGCGCGAGGCGCTCAAAGGTCCGAACTTGAACGTTGCGACGCTCGGAACCGGATTGCCGTCCGCAAACAACGTCACCGAAACAGCGCCCGGAGCATCTACCGAAATCGGAACGGTGTTGCCGTTTTCCGCGATTTCCGGAGCGGTCAATGAAATCGCACCTTCTCCGATTTCCTTGCCACCCGTAAGCGACGCAATCGCATCGTCTGCGAGATTTGCGAATGCCGGCAGTCCGGACAAACTGGTAAAAACCAGCGCTCCAGAACCTACCGCCAGGATTTTTCGCCTTGTCAGTTCCATGTCGTGCTCCAATAGGGATTCTTACTCTTCCTTGAGCGTCATCAGATACGCCACCACATCTTCCACTTGCTGAGCAGACAAGATGCTCTTTCCAGCAAAGTCTTCGAGAGGACGCTCGTAACCGCTGTCGATGTAGAACGCCGGCATAATCGTGCCCTCAAAGACCATCTTGGAGTTCGTCACGATCGCACGCAGTTCGCCTGCGCTCCAGCGATCGGCAACACCATCAATCGGCGGGCCAACCTCTCCGTGAAAGATCTCTTCCGACAGGTCCGAGTTCACATGGCAGGCAAGGCAGTTGCCCTGCTTGCGGTTCGCAAAGACCTTTCTGCCTTCGACGGGGTCGCCGGGTTGCCCGGTCAGCGACGCTTCGATAACTCCGTCCGCCAAAGTGACGTTTGTCGGCGCCACTGTTTCCGCGAGTGCCGCAGATACTGTCATGGCCGCGATCGCAGCCAGTCCAATTGCGCGTTTCATGCCCCCTCCCTTGATACGATTCTTGTCGACCTTGGAAGGAAGCGTACATCACACATTCCTTTTAACGCAATAACAAATTCAATTAAATGAATTTTTGTATCTGTTCGCATCTGCAGCAATTTTCACAAGAAAGTGTCTCAATACGCCCAGATTCTCTCAATTTTTCTGACTTTCGAATTTTCGCGCATGATACTTCTGGAAAGGTTCATCGCTGCTGTAACCTTTCTCGACAACCCAATTCAGCATATTGAAGGTTGTCCACCGCCCGAATGCACCCGGCATGTTGGCAACTGCAACCTGGCTCGCCATGAGCCCTTCCGGCACCTCTTGTGGGAAAAAATAGATACTGGGCGTGAACAGTGCCCCCCAGCGTTTCACCATCTCCTTTTCAGGCAGCGCCGTGCCATCAAAATCGGTCACCTCGACATCACCAAACATGTTTATCTGAATGACGAAGTAGTTGTCCTCGATAAATTTCCTGATTTCAGGGACGACGAAAACCTCCTCATGCATCTTCCTGCAATAGATACATCCCCGCTGCTCGATGATCACCATCAGACGCTTGCCTTCAGAGTTTGCCTCTTCAAGATCCTCTGAAAGGTCCTTGAATGTATCGCGCATCCAGGAGGTCTTGTGGAGGCCGTCATCGCCTATATCGGCGGCGTGAACCTGGATGGAAAAAAGAAGAGCGGTGACAAAAGCGAACAGTCTTACCATGCGATTTCTCCCTGAATTATCCAATGGCGCCGAACCAAGGCACATTTTCCAGCATCCATTGAGCGATGATGTTGATTGAATTTGTGGCGATCAGAACCCCGAACAGGATCAGCAGCATGCCCATGAGCTTTTCGACTATGCCCAGGTACCTGCGAAACCTGGCCATCGCCGACATGAACGGTCCGATGAACAGGGCGGCTGCGACAAAGGGAAGTGTCATACCCAGGCCGTAAACAAGAAGCAGCCCGGCGCCTTGTCCGGCTGTTTCCTGCCCTGCGGCCGTAAACAGGATGGCGGCGAGCACAGGGCCGACACAAGGTGTCCAGCCGAATGCAAATGCCAATCCCACCACATAGGCGCCGAAAAGGCCGGTGTTCGAACGCTCACCGGTATCGGCCCTGAGTTGTCGGTAGAGAATGCCTATGCGGATGACACCTAGGAAGTGCAATCCCATCGCGATGATGATGGCTGCCGCGAACCAGCGAAGCACGTCGAAATAGTCACGTACCATCTGGCCAAATGTTGTGGCGGTCGCTCCCAGCCCGACAAAGACGGTGATGACCCCCAGGGCAAAGAAGCAGGCCGCCAGGAAAGCGCGGGCGCGCACCGCTCCCGTCACTTCGCCGCCGGCCCCGACCTGGTTCACTCCGACACCGGCGAGGTAGCTGAGATAGAACGGGACAATCGGCAGGATGCAGGGCGACAGGAACGACAAAAGTCCAGCTGCAAAAACTCCCAGAAAAGTTAGTTCGAACATGTATGATTCTGCTTCTCACCTTGATATATTCACAAATTAGATTATGATTAAGTTTATGAGTTCGTCAATCGGAGTCGCGTTTTGAAATTACTGAAGACGCTGATGGTATTGCTTCTGGCCCTGACACCGGTTGCGGCCGGTGCCGACACCTATCTGCTCATGGCCGAGGAAGAAGGCTGTTACTGGTGTGGCAAGTGGGACGAAGAAATCGCGCACATCTATCCAAAAACAGCCGAGGGCAAGACCGCGCCGCTGAGACGCTTCGAGCTGCACGGCAAGACACCGGATGTGGCGTTTGAAAAATCGATCCACTTCACACCCACGTTCATACTCGTGCAAAATGGTGTGGAAGTGGGACGAATCGAAGGCTATCCCGGCGAAGATTTCTTTTGGGGCTTGCTTGGTATTATGTTCGAACGTGCAAAAATCACCGTGGACCAGACAGGTTGAACAGACATGACAATTGATGCCACAACCAAAACCGATGGTCCGACCGAGGCGCCTTCGCGGCTGCCGGTTTTTGACGCAGACATGTGTGCTGAGGATATGGACCGGATGATGAAGAATGCTCAGCGTGCTTCCAATTTCCTGAAGGCGATCAGTCACGAAGGGCGCCTGATGATCCTTTGCCACCTCGCCTCGGGCGAGAAGTCCGTGGCGGAACTGGAAAATCTGCTCTCCGCAAGACAGGCTGCCGTTTCACAACAACTCACACGATTGCGTCTGGAAGGGCTCGTCACGCCGCGACGCGACGGCAAGGCGATTTACTACAGCCTGGCTGACGATCGCCCCAAGCAAATCATGGAAGTGGTCTATGACCTGTTCTGTCGAGAGGACTGACCGAACGCTGTTTTAGCGTCCGGTTCGGGGAGGAGCCGGATATGCTGGAACAGCTTGGAGAAGCGAACACCGCTACCCTCATAGGTCTCGGCGGTGGAGTTGTGCTTGGACTGGCGGCCCGCATCGGGCGGTTCTGCACATTGGGAGCCATCGAGGACTATCTTTACGGTGCAGACGACCGGCGGCTGCGCATGTGGGCTCTTGCGATCGGCGTCGCGATCATCGGTTGCCATCTCGCAATGTCAACAGACCTGCTGGATGGCGCCAGCACAGCCTATCTCGACAGGGTCTGGAATCCCGCTGGTTCGATTGTCGGCGGGCTGATGTTTGGCTACGGCATGGCGCTCAGCGGAAATTGCGGTTATGGCGCGCTCGCCCGCCTGGGCGGAGGAGACCTCAGATCCTTCCTTATTGTCATTGTCATGGGGCTCTCGGCCTATTTCGTGATGTCCGGCCCGCTTGCTCATGTCCGTGTCTGGCTGTTTCCGGTTGAAACCGGTGCGCAATCGCCTCAAGGGCTGAGCCAATACCTGGACGCCAGTCACGGTGTAGACCCCGCCGTGACAGGACTGGTTGTCGGTGGCCTGATTATCGTTGTCGCACTTTGCAACTCCACATTCCGCAAATCACCGGTGCACATCTTCTGGGGGAGCATCGTTGGGCTGGCCATCGTGTCAGGCTGGGTTGGAACGTACTGGGTTGCCATGACCGGGTTTGAAGCCGAACCAATCGAAACCCATTCCTTCGCAGCACCGATCGGCGACACGATTTACTACGGCATGACCGCTTCCGGGAACATGTTGTCATTCAGTGTCGGATCGGTCGTTGGCGTTGTCATCGGGGCGTGTCTCGGATCTTTCTCCAAGGGGCATTTCCGTTGGGAAGCGTGTGAAGACCCGCGCGAATTGCGTCGCCAGATTGTCGGTGCCGCCATCATGGGACCAGGCGCCATTCTGGCCGTCGGTTGCAGTGTCGGCCAAGGAATCTCCGCGTTTTCGGTTCTGGCCTATAGCGCGCCCGTGACGTTCCTCGCGATATTCGCAGGAGCCGCCCTGGGCCTGCGGCAACTCATCACCGGGTTTGTGCCGGCGGAGTAGTTTCTCCTGCCGTTTAGGTCATGCGATTGAGAGCGGACCTGTTACGGAGGACCCGTTACCTTGCGGGTGTAGGCCAACGCGAATCAATTGCCGAATGACCGCAGCTGCTTTCAATGACACACATTCATGTTTTTGATTTTTTCTATGTATCCTTGAGATCGGTCAATGCGGACCGCATCGGCACTGCCAAAATCAGATGAACCTGCTGCTGCAGACCGCTGCCAACCGCAATGCCGGGGTATCTCATGGACCTGACATACATTCTCGAAAGAATGTCGGAACCCACGGTGCTCGTGCTTGCAGGTCTGCTGGTCGGCATCCTGTTCGGCGCCCTCGCACAGCAAAGCCGTTTTTGCCTGCGTGCTGCGGCCCTGGAATTTTCCAGACGGAAACCCTCAGACCGACTTCCCATCTGGCTCCTTGCCTTTTCAAGCGCGCTGATAACCACTCAGCTTCTTTCTCATCTGGGTGGAATTGACGTCGGCGAGACCCGCCAACTTGCGTCTCCTCAGAGCTTGTCCGGCGCCCTGATCGGCGGCCTGATGTTCGGCACCGGCATGGTTCTGGCCCGCGGATGCGCCAGCCGTCTGCTGGTGCTGTCTGCGACCGGTAACCTGCGTGCCTTGTTGTCGGGATTGGTGTTCGCCGTGGTCGCCCAAGCCAGTTTGCGGGGCAGCCTCATGCCGTTTCGTGACTGGTTGTCCGGCTTGTGGACGACGGTCGATATCGGCGGGAACGATCTCGCGGCCCATCTTGGCATCAGCGCAATTACCGCCTACCTGTTTGGCGCATTGTGGTTCTTGGCCGGGCTGTTACTTGCCTGGCGAAACCGCAGCTCGATCTGGCAGACAACGGCCGCCGTCGGTGCAGGGCTCGCCGTTCCACTCGCGTTGTGGTTCACGACCAGCATGACACGCCAGGCTTTCGATCCGGTCCAGGTGGAGGGCCTCACGTTCACGGGGCCGTCGGCAGACATGCTGATGCTGTTCCTGTCCAGGCCAACCGGTGGGCTCGACTTCAATTCCGGCCTCGTCCCCGGCGTTTTTGCCGGCTCGTTCCTGGCAGCGCTTCTGGCCCGGGAGTTGCTGTTGCAGGGCTTTGAGAGCGGCCCTTCGATGGCTCGCTACCTGACCGGTGCGGCACTCATGGGATTTGGCGGCATGCTCGCAGGCGGATGCGCGGTTGGCGCCGGCATCACCGGAGCCTCGCTCTTCGCAGTAACGGCATGGCTTACCCTGTGCGGGATATGGCTCTCGGCGTCGATCACTGATCTGTTGCTGGACCGGAAACAGCGGCCCCACTCCCTGGATCCCGAAACTCAGCATTCAGCCGTCTAGCTCATGCGGCACGGCGCGGGATCGTTTCCATATCGCTGGCAAACCGCAGGGCGAGCAGTCCAATCCTGGCATACAGTTTTGTGATCGCGTTCAACCCGGGCGTTCTGTTGCGGCTTGCCTGGTTGAAAACATTGTAACCCGATCCCGCGCCCCGAGAGCCATAGTTCCAGTGTGCGGATAACGCGAAGGGCTGGACTTGTGATGTCCACACCGCAATACCCAAACCCTCACGATCGACGTCGTCCAGAACGTTCAAGCTTCTGAAGCTGCTCGGACCAGTTCACAGGGTTAAGACCAGCGCTGTCCACCAGGGCTTGTTTGGTTCATCCGATCTTGAGCGTGCACACCGTTCCGTCGTCCCAGCTTCGCAGCCTGACCGACGTTCGTGTCCAGACATGCTGTTTACAAACAACACGGTTAAACCAGCATTTTTCCGCAATTCCGGAAGTTGTCAGCCGCTGGCAGGCGTCCTCAACAGACAATCATCTGGGGAAACAGCCGACACATCGCAAAAGCGCGCATCCCTGCAGCAAAAACACTGTCTCTGCCCATACAGCAGGACGACGCGTGAAGGATTCTTCACCGTATCTGTGCCGACAATTTGACCGCCGCCCCCAGCCTCACCTGACCGACCCGACAATGCTCAAGACATCCATCGATTTGATCTGCATCCAAGGTCAGCGCGCATTCGATTTTACAAAGGTTGTTTTATCCCTTGGCATCGCATTGTGCCTTCTTGTCCCCTCTGTCGAGGCAGAGCCAAACCCATCCTGGCACCGGGTTCTGGAGGGATTCGTAGACGGGCTGGTAACGACCGGTCTGGATCAGGATGCCGTGGCCGGCGCTGTTGTGGTCATTGTATCCGGCAACGACGTTATCCTTTCAAAAGGCTACAGGTTGGCGGACGCGAGAACCGGGAGGTTGATGACACCCGAAGATGACATCGTACCGCTGGCATCCGTAACGAAGGTGTTCACCGCGCTTGCAGTCCTTCAGCTCGCAAGGGACGGTCGGCTCGCGCTCGACGATCCGATTGCAAAGCATCTGCCGGACTTGAAGTTGCACCAACCGTTCGGGGACATTCGCATAATCCATCTGTTGAGCCACACGGCCGGACTGGAAGATCGCTATCGTGGCTATTTTGCAGATCATGGCAATGGCGCAGATGCGTCCAGGCTCGACCATATTTCGGCGGTGTTACCCGCACAGGTTCGCCCACCGGAAGATGTGATTTCCTATTCGAACGCAAGCTATGTTCTGCTTGGCGAGATCGTGGCGCGGGTTTCGGGTCAACCGTTCGAGACCTATCTTGCAGAGGCGATCCTGGCCCCGATGGGGGTTGATGACCCTCATTTCATGCATGACCAACGTAGTTCAGGCAGCATCAGCCCGTTTCATGTCTGGCAAGTCGGTCGCCATAAGGCCATCGAACCGGAACCGTTCCCGGCCATCCACACGCCGTCCGGTGGGCTTGCTCTGACCGGGCGCGACATGGTGCGCGTCATGCAGTTGCTGCTGCGTACCGGTTCTGCACACACAGGGGCTGCGCCGACTGCCAGCTTGGTTGCGGACATGAAACGATCCGCCTGGCCCGGCCGGCCGGCATTTGCGGGGCGCACTCTCGGGTACTGGACGGAAATCTGGGCTGGGCAACAGGTCTATCATCACGGCGGCACCCATTTCGGCTTTCATACCAACATGACGCTTGTTCCTGCGCTTGACATCGGGATCTTTGTCGCAGCCAACGGCCCGAGCGGCAGTTCGTTGATGGCGCTACCGCGCCGCCTCCTTCGCGAGATTGTCGCACCGCACGCAAGACCTGTCGCCAGTCGCGTCGTTTGCGATGCGGTCTGCCTTCGCGTTCACGAGGGCCGCTATATCACCACTCGGCGAAACGAGACAGGTCTGGACCGCATCCTGGTACCTTATCAAACGGCGTTCACTGTCAGGGCCATGGAGAACAACGCACTCATGGTTTCCGGGCTTGGCCACTCGCGCCGGTTCGAGGCCATTGGCAAGGATGTCTTTGAAAGCCCGGAAGGCGACACTCGCCTGGGGTTCCGTCGTAACGAAGTTGGCCACATCGTTGGAGCCTATCTCAACGGCGGAATACACAGTTTTGACACGCTGGATTTCTGGCACACAGCAACCTCATTGGAGTCAGCTTCCTGGGCAGCTGTCATTGGTTCGCTGCTTTGTCTGGCAGGTGCGGTTTCGAGTTGGCGGACACGGCGATGCATTTTGAGCCTGCCTCTGTGTCAGGCAGTTTTGTGGATCAGTATCATCCTTGGATTTATGGAGATCCTGGATCAGATCACGCACGGGGATGAGCTTTCCAGGCTTGCTTCGCCAAGTGCCGGGCTATGGGCCATGACAATCCTTTATGGCATTGGCGTTGCATCGGTGCTGCTGATCACCTTCTGGCTCCTGTTCACGCCCAGCAAGAAACGCATCGTAAAAACGGAGCGGCTTGCTGTGCTTTCTGCATTGCCGTTTTTTGTCTGGTCCTTGTTTGCAGCCTGGAAGTGGAACCTGCCGACAGCGTCCCTGACCTGGTGATCCCGCCTCGATCAGCGCTGCAGTTTGGGCATTGCACAAAGACAGGTTGCCGTCGACCGGATGCTCCCTCAAATTGTCCTTCCCGTCCGGCACGGACATGACCCCGCGCGATCGCCGTTGAGCTGGATCGGTCTTGAGGATAGTCATTGTGCGGAACGCGCTACACCATCCGCAGGCGGACCCTGGAGATGACCTTCGACACCAACGTCCTACTGGCCGCAACGGTATCGGCCACGTTGACCGTTGCCGCCTTGGCTGCCTTGATCAACTGGTCGCAAAGACGGGTAAACCCGTCACGTATGACCTTGGCTGCATTCTTTGCAGTCTTTGCAATAAGCGAGGTCGATTCCATTGTTGCCGTACTGATCCAGACCTCACCCAAAGCCGTCCGGAACGGATCAGAGTTCGTGGGCTTCGCGGCAAATTTCTGGCTTGGGCCGATTTTTTTTATCTACGTAAGAGAAATCGCGGGCAGGCGCTGCAACTCCGGTGATCGGCGCTCAATGGCCCGTCATTTTTTACTGCCTGTTTCGGCTACAGTCTTTGCGATAGGCACCTTTCTTTTGTTGGATGTCATGCGTGACACCCGGCACCCAGTCAGCTCGTCAGAGTTCGAGGCGCTCGTCCTGAGTTTTTTGCACTATGGGTTCATGTTTCTGACCGTCGCACTTGCAGTGCAATGGGCTGTATATGTTGCCTGGGTTTTGGTCACGCAGGCGCAGCATCTCGAGCGCTTGAAACAGTATTATGCCAGCACCGAAGGCATGGAATTGCGATGGGTATCCGTCCTGGCATGTGCTTTGGGCATCTATGTTCTGCAGCACCTGATTGGGCAGATCATGGTCCTGCAGGGCAGGCAGGATTTCGTCGGCCCATTGTTCGACGGATTTCTGGTCCTGGTGGTAATTTTTGCGCTTGCACTTTGGAGTTTGCGACCCTCTCCCGACCTGGACAACGCAACCGGGATACTGGCTGAAATCGAAACCCCAAAAGACAAGAAGTATGAAAAAAGCGCACTGGATTCTTCCCAGTCCGAGCGCATTGCCCGAAAACTCGTGCGCGCAATGGAAGAAGACTGCCTGTATCGGGACCCGAATCTGACGCTGAGCATGCTGGCGCAGCATGTAGGTGTTTCACTCAATTATGTCTCACAAACCTTGAACCAGAATCTTGGTCAGTCATTCTTCGAATTCGTGAACAGTTGGCGCATCAGGGAGGCGATGCCGCTGGTTGAAAAGGGCGAGGCAACTGTCCTGGCCATCGCCTACGAGGTGGGCTTCAATTCCAGGTCGTCATTCTATTCAGCATTCAAACGCGAAACCGGTCAAACGCCGACTTCCTACAAGTCAGGCAGTGCCAGACCATAGGCAATCAAGATATCAATTCCCTTCATCTGAAATCGGCATGATGCCCGAGCGGGGTTTTAACCCATGATTTCTCGCGTTCACACAACATCTCCAAAAGAAAATGTGCTGCCCTGCCGTCTCGGACAATGATTGTGTTCCGAGCCTGTAGGGCTGGACGATTCCGGAGGCGAATGGGATTAGCGAGTTTGGCAACCATGTTACCCGGGCTGGTGCAGTGTAAGGGAAACTCTCATGCCTGACCCAAATTCGTTTTTTGCCCCGGCCTGATCGCCAATCTTGAGATTTGAAAACATGCGTCACGAAAACGCCAACCACTTCTGGTTGATTCGACAAAAGACATGCAAGCAGATTTCGGCTTGTCGGGAACTACGTCTCTCTCTCTGGAACCACGGATACGCCTAAAATGCATCTGGTGAAGTTTCTTGCGTTCGTTTTGCTGATTTGCACCATGGCGCAACCCGTTCGGTCCGAAGATCCCATGACGTTCTGGGACACCCCGCGCAAGGGCGGAAATGCATTCAACACAGCCCCTCAGGGGGAAGAATACTATACTGCCCTCGCAGGCACCGGCGCGACATGGGTGAGGCTCATGTTGGGAAAATGGCAGAGCACCGGGCGCGATTTCCTGCTGGGAAATGCAGACGCTTATGAGGGTCTGGTCGATACAGACCTGTCGGCATTGATGGCCGAACTAGACACCGCTCACGCCGCAGGCCTTCGTGTCGTCCTTGCTCCAGTCACCCTTCCCGGCACAAGGTGGGCGCAGCACAACGAAGGAGTTTACGACGACCGTTTGTGGTCCAGTGCCGCATTTCAATCACAAGCCGTAAATTTCTGGGTGGATCTCGCTACCGAATTGAAACAGCATCCTGCAATCGTGGCATATGACATCCTGAACGAGCCAGCTCCCGAACGTCTGGCGGGCCCCGGCGAAAACAGCCCCTTGGAAACACTTAAGGAGTGGCAACAGGATCAGGAGGGCGGAACGCGAGACCTGCGTGCATTTTACACCAAAGTAATTGCAGGCATTCGCGCAGTCGACGACAAGATGCCCATCATGGTCGGCGGCGGGTGGTTTGCCAATCCGCGTTCGCTTGCAGCGTGGCCTGCTCCATTGTCGGACAACCGGGTCATTTACGCATTTCACATGTATGAACCCTACGCGGCGACCAGTGCCGGCAACATGCGACGAGACAAACCGCTTCGGTATCCGGGCGTGAAAACCTTCTATGACGGGCAAGATCTTGCCTGGGACAGGCAAGCCGTCAAATCCCATGTCGACTTGGCATACAGCTGGGCCGCGCACCACCGCGTTCCGTTAAAACGGGTCGTTGCTTCCGAGTTCGGCTGCATGCGGCGCTGGAAGGATTGCGGATCCTATCTGACCGATGTTCTGGATGCCGTGGAGGACAGAAACGGACACTGGGCATTCTACGCGTTTCGCGAAGATGAATGGGACGGGATGGATTACGAATTACCCGCCAGCTTGAAACCAGGGCGCTTTTACTATCTCAAGCAGGAAGGCAAAGCTGAACTCATTCCCAGGAATGGGGAACTCATGGAACTTTTGCAGAAACGGATGAAGGCACAATAGCGGTGCTGGGATCAACACATTCTGCCAGCCTTCCAATGCCACGCGCAGCACAGAATGCCGTGCTTTCGCGCTGAACCCAATCAGAACCATCAAGTGACGTGAGACAATGCCCAGCTTCCAGCCCAAGAGCGAGTTCTCATCGCAGCTCAATGCTCGTGCGAGCAGATACCTTTCCCGCAGCAAAACAGGCCGGTTTGCCGGCGTTGGCCAATGGTTCAGATCCGGCCTTTTCTTTCTGTTTTGTGCTGCTGTCTACAGCTTGCTTTATGCTGATCTGAACCCTTGGATCCTTATGATTTCGGCCGCTGTCTTGGGCGCGGGCATCTACACTCTTGTCGCGACGGTTTGTCATGATGCAGCGCATGGCTCATTTGCAGCCTCCAGATGGGTGAACGGGATTTGTGTTTTCGCCGGATTTTCACTCATAGGGGTTTCAGGAAAACTCTGGGCCGAACGGCATCTGAGGCTGCATCATATGTATCCCAATATTGCTGGAACCGACATTGATGCGGACGGATCCAGCCTGCTAAGACTGTCGCCATCCAAGCCTTGGCGGCCATGGCACAGATTTCAATGCTGGTATGCCGTTTTCCTGTATGCACTTGTGTTGCCCCATCTGGCCTTTGCCGAAGATTTTGAACATCTTCGCAAGGCAAGACGGAATTGGCCGAACAAATTTTCGGGCGTCTGGCCACTTGCCGAATTCGCGACATCCAAGATGATCCACATTTGCCTTTTCCTGACAATGCCGTTTTTCATGTCGGAACACGGGTATTTTTTGCTGGCGGGCTACTACTTCGTATTCGTCTCTTCAGCATCCTTGTTGTTTGTCGCGATCAATGTCGGCAGTCACATCAGCGACAAAGCCGAGTTTTTTGATCCTGACGGAGACGGGAAGCTTCCGCTGGATTGGGCCCACCATCAAATACGTACTTCGGTCGACTGGGCGCCAACTTCGAGATTGGCAATTGCGTTGACAGGCGGAGCAAATGCCCACTGTGCGCATCATCTCTTTCCGCGGTTCGCGCATACGCACAACAGGGCACTTAGCCGGATGGTTATAAAGACCGCGAATGAGTTCGGAGTTTCACTCAACATCCTGGCCCCCTGGAAGGTTGTACAGGCGCATATGTCCCACCTCTACAAGATGTCCCGACCGCCGCAGATCGTTGATGGCAGGAATGTCGTGGGGTAGTAAAACGGATGGCCTGTTCCAGGATCATGATCGTCGGCGGTCCCGGGTCAGGCAAGACTTGGCTCGCCCGGCAACTTGGTCTCCAGTACGATCTGCCCGTTCATGCGGTTGACGATGAAGTTTGGGATGGGAATGGTCACTTGCGGGCGCCAGATGACATTGACAGGCGCGTGCGCCAACTGACAGCCCAAGACAAGTGGATCATAGAGGGTGGCAACGGCCGAACGTATAGCGATCGAGTTGAACGAGCCGACGCAATCATTCGACTAGCTCCCCCGATATGGCAACGGCTACACCGTGTTCTCCGCCGCGACAGTTTGCAGATCGAGCTGCTTCGTTGGACACTCAGGTACGACAGAGTGTTTGGCGCAAGGGACTGTCGAGCCCTTCAGGATGGGAGTGAAACGGCAATCTGCATCGATATCCGCTCGAACAAGGATATGCAGCGCTTGATGCTCGCCGGAATTGCGAAATCCTGAACCAACCAACCTCGTCTATCTCATCAAACCCGGACAACACGTGTTTCCGGACTTTTACACCATGTCGCGATCTGCTGCCTCCCGGTGACGCTCGTTCTGCTGTCTCATGCTTCACTCTTGCCGACGTGAAGATGAGCCAAAATCTCTTCCTCAGGCAATCATGCCACCTGGACACATAGGCGCTGACGGGGAACTCATCGGGTGAAAATTCAGAGAGCTGTTTGACTTCGCACCTTTTCCAGTACTGCGCGGACAGTCACAGAAGTGGGACGACCGGACGTTGGTTCCAAAAGACTTTCTGGCCAATCTGCTTTCAGGTAGTGCGCCCCCTCCTCCGGGTGGTTCATGAGCACGCATTTTGCTTTCTATTTGCAACTTGAATACGATCCTTCATCTTAAGTCACACCGAGCTTCCTGTTGGCGGAAGTGAACAATGTACCCCGAGGCTTCATGGTAAAGTCCGAACGCGAGAAAATGGCTGCAGGCGAATGGTACTCATGCCTGGATCCCGAGCTGGACGCTCTGAGAAAAGTCGCGCAATCCGCGGTTCACGAGCATAACCTCATGCACCCGGGAGCTCGGGATGGTATGGGTCCGTCCTTGCGGGAGTTGCTAAACGCTCCGACGGCCATTATCGAAGCACCCTTTTATTGCCCCTACGGTTTCAACATAGCGCTGGGTGACGACACTTTCCTGAACGCGGGTTGCACTATTTTGGACAGCGCCCCCGTTACGATCGGCGATCAGTGTCAGCTTGGGCCGAATGTCCAGATCTATTGCGCCGAACATCATCAGGACCCAGACAAGCGTACCGCCGGCCTGGAAATCGCCCTTCCTGTAACAATTGGCAATCAGGTCTGGATCGGTGGCGCTGCCGTGATCCTGCCGGGCGTCACCATTGGCGACCGTGCCATTGTCGGGGCGGGTAGCGTGGTGACCAAGAACGTCGCTGCAAACACAATAGTGGCGGGAAATCCGGCCAAGCCGATTCATCGTTCCAGGACGACCAAGTCATGACTTCTCCTGCCTGGTGTCGCCTGACGTCCAAGGACTTCGCGGCGCAAAGATTTGCCTGTTGCTGAGATCTGCCAGGATCAGCGAGGAGACTTATTTCAACTGACGCAGGAAATATGCAGATCTGAAGCCGTCTGAGTTGAAGCGGCTGCGAGAGCTTGAGCAGGAAAGCGCCCGGCTGACGAAGATCGTCACTGACTTGTCTTTCGACAAGGAAATGCTCCGGGACATTGTCAAACGAAAGCTCTGATGCCTGTGCCCGGCAAAAACGCTGTTCAACGAGATGCGATCAGGCTGGCGGTATCCATTCACGGTTCGTACGAGGTGATCTGGCTTGATCCGGGTTGATCAGGGCTAGGAACTCATCTCATGCGCTCTGGATCTGTGAGCTTGCAAGCGCGGCGTTCCGCCGGAGGTCTCCCCGCCTGGCAAACACACCGACAATGCGTTCATTGAGGCTTTCAACGGAAGGTTCAAAGCAGAGTGTTTGAACGCGCATTGGTTCCTGAGCCTTGCGAACGAACCTGAAAAGATGGAGAAATGGCGAAGACACTACAATGAGGATCGACCTCATTCTGCGATCGGATACAACGTCCCGATCGCACGGCATGATCCCGGTGGCGACCGCGGCCCGTCACCGTGAAAGAAGTGCTCTAACCCTCTCCGGGAGTACGTTGGGTAGCGCTCCACAAGAGCTTGAGGCAAAATATCTTGAACGAACGGCAAGGCCGAGAACACCCTAGTCGCTTGATGGCCTGAATGATGATCTGAAGGGCAACCTTGAGAATTTGCCCCAAAATACAAGTACGTAATAAGAAATATGGCGGAGAGGAAGGGATTCGAACCCTCGAGACGGTTGCCCGTCTACTCCCTTAGCAGGGGAGCGCCTTCGACCACTCGGCCACCTCTCCGGCAAATCCCGTTTAGTGCCCGAAGCCTTGGGAAGCAAGCCCTTTTTCGCCCTCAATGAACTTTTCCACCTCAGGTGCTCCAGCAGTTTCGCGCAAGAACATGCCGCGAACGAAGCGAGACTTGCAAAGGTCTGCGCACAAATCCGCGACAGGGTTGTCCGATCGTTGATCTCGTTGAGAGGTTCACCAGTTGCGGGCGTTGCGCCGAAAGACAGAATTGCAGCCGCCAGGATGGAAGCCGGATGTGTCCTCATTCGTTTCCCCGGCGATCTCAGGCCACATACGGGCACGCGCGCGGGGGGCATCGGCAGGTTGTTCCTGATACTCAGCATGCCCCCTCGCTTCCGTTAACTCCCACTTCTTCCGTCTCCGGTGAACGGCGTGCGCAATGACATCGGCCTGCCGACGTCTTCCAAATGAGAGTGCTTCAAAACCGACTACTCGAACAACGAAGGCAGGAACATGGAGATTGCGGGAACGTAGGTCACCAGCATGAGTGCTACGAAAAGCGCCAGGTAAAACGGCCAGATCGACTTCAGGGCTTCCTCGATTTTTATCTTGCCGACCGCGCATCCGACAAAAAGACAAGTGCCTACCGGAGGTGTGCAAAGTCCAAGGCCGAGATTGACCAGGAGCATGATGCCGAATTGGACCGGGTCCATGCCGAGGTCGCGCGCGATCGGCAGGAAAATAGGCGTGCAGATCAATATCAGGGCGGCCATGTCCATGATCATGCCGAGCATGAGAAGCATGATATTGATCATGAGCAGAATGACGATCTTGTGCTCGGAAATGCCAAGCAGAAACTCGCTCAGCTTTGACGGGACCTGGTATAGGGCCAGCAGATAGGCGAACGAACTTGCAAATCCGATGAGGATCATCACCATGGCGGTCGTGCGCAGCGCCGAGGTCACCGAGATCACAAACTCGTTCCAGCCAAGTGTCCGATAGGCAACCGCGGTCAGGACAAGCGCGTAAATTGCCCCGAACGCACCGGATTCCGTAACCGTGAAGACGCCGGAGAGCACACCACCGACAATGATGACCGCAGTTATGAGACCTGGTATGGCGCTGACTGCAGTCTGCAGGACAACCTGCCACCCTGGAAAAGGTTCTGACCCGTAATTGTGCTTCAGGGCAACCACATAAGCGGCAACCGCAAGGCAGAGACACATCACCATGCCCGGGATGACGCCGGCCAGAAACAGTTTCGAGATTGAAATTCCACCACCGGCAGCGACAACGAAGATGATCATGTTGTGGCTCGGCGGGATCACAATGCCGGCTATTGACGAGGTTACGGTCACGTTGACCGCATAGTCAGGGCGGTAGCCCTTTTCCTTCATCACCGGGATCAGCAATGACCCGAGCGCAGAAATGTCGGCAATCGCTGAGCCGGATATCCCCCCGAACAGCATGCTGGAAAAGATATTGACCGACGCGAGGCCACCGCGGACATGGCCAACCAGTGCGGAGGCAAACCGGACAAGCCTTACAGCGATGCCACCGTGCAGCATCAGCTCTCCGGCAAAGACAAAGAACGGTATCGCGAGCAGGGAAAACGTCGAGATGCCCGAGATCGCGCGCTGAAACGTCATCAGCAACGGGAACCCTTCATACCAGAACGCGGCAGCGGCCGAGATCCCCATCGCAAATGCGACTGGAACCCCGAGTATGACACTCACCCCGAAGACTCCCAGCAGAATCGCGAGACCCATTTCAGTTTTCCTTCTTGATTTCGTAGATCTCGCCGCGAAGCGCAAAGCGACTGCGAAGCAGGAACCTTGCGCCTGCAAAAATCACCATCAGTGCACCGCAGGCAATGGCTGCGGCTGTCCGGATGCTTTCGGGAATATTGAGCATCGGGAGAAGTGTCGACCAACCGAACTGGAACAATTCAAGGCTTGCGACCAGCATCACACCACCAAAAACGGCAAGGCAGAGGTCAGTCAACAGCAACAGCACCTGTTTCACCTTCGGCGGCAACGCATCCCGCAACACCGTGACACCGAGGTGCGTTTCTTCGTGAATGCCGACGGCCGCACCAAGGAACGTGATGTAACAGATCAAAAGCAAGGCAAGTTGCTCAACCCAGGTCGGCGTCTGATTGAGGACATATCTTCCAAAGACCAGCCAACCGAAAGTCGCGACAAGGATAACAAGCGCGATTGAGCCAACGAGGACACAGACTTTTTTCAGCAGGAACAACCAGTGTTCGAGCCGATCCGAGGTGCTGCCAGAGCGCGACATCAGTCTTCTCCAGTGCGGACTGCGCTTGCAGCGCAGTCCGCCTTCATTGCTTACTGGGCGTTCTTGAACATCTCGACCAGATCGGTCAGATCAGGGCTTTGCGCCAGGAACTGATCGTAGACCGGCGACATTGCAGCCTGGAACGGAGCCTTGTCTGCAATCTCGTTCACCGTCACGCCACCCTCGGACACCTTGGCCATGCTGGCGGACTCGCGCTCCTGCCAGAGCTTGCGCTGCAATTCGGTGCTGTTGCGCCCGGCCACCCTGACAATCTCCTGCTGCTCGGGAGTCAGGGAATCGAAGGTCTTCTTGCTCATGCAAAGGCACTCCGGAATGATCAGGTGCTGCGTGAGCGAGTAATATCCCGCGACTTCGAAGTGATTGGTTGATTCATAGGATGGCGGATTGTTTTCCGCTCCATCGACAACACCGGTCTTGATCGCCTGGTAGACTTCGGCAAACGCCATCGGCGTTGCGTTGCCACCGAGCGAATCCACCATGCCGACGAACAGGTCATTGTTCATCACCCGTATCTTCATGCCCTCGACATCAGCTGGTTCGTTGATCGCCTTGACCGAGGTGTAAAACGAACGCGCACCGGCATCGTAATATCCAAGAGCGACAAGGCCCTTCGCTTCCAGACCTTTGCTGAGAGCCTTGCCCGGCTCCCCGTCCATCACCTTGTACATCTGGTCGACGTCTTTGAAGATGAAGGGAAGCGAGACAACGTTCGCCTCCGGAACAACCTGCCCCATCGGCCCGAGGCTGAATACGCCGAAATCGATGACGCCAAGCCTTGTCTGCTCGATTGCATCCGGCTGGGAACCAAGAACGCCGCTATGGAAAACCTTTCCGGAAATCGCGCCGTCGGTCTTTTCACTGACTTCCTTCACGAAGGATTCCATGCCGTGCGAGACAGGATAATCCTCAACGTGAATGTTCCATCCGCGAAGGTCGCGTGCTTCGGCGACGACTGTTGCCAGGAGCAGAGACGCGGCGACGGTTGTACCGCGCAGCGCACCCGTTTTAAGTGAATTCATCAAAGTCATTGGATCCTCCCTTTTGACCTGTTAGCACGATATGTATTTTACAAATTATTACAAGTTAAAAATCTATATTACAATTTTTTAAGCTAAGCTACGGATTTTGCGAGAAAATTCGCCCCGCCTCACCAACTCATGATAAAATTTTCCAAAGCTAATTTTACAAATATGTCCGAATTTACAAACAACTGGCGACAGGCGGGCGAGGCCATGAAAGGCCTCGCCGTCCGCGTCAGGAGAAGAACAGACCGCCATTGATGTCGACGCAGGCACCGGTGATATAGGCAGCCTGGTCAGATGCGAGAAACACCGCCAAGTTTGCCACCTCTTCGGAAGTCCCCTCACGCTTGAGCGGCGTGACACCTGCAACGTGCTGGCGCACTTCCGGCTTGGTGAAGACGTTGTGAAAATCCGTATCGATCATTCCCGGGCACAGGGCATTGACCCGAATTCGCGGCGCAAGCTCCTTTGCCATGCCTCTTGTCATCGTCATGACAGCGCCCTTCGACATCGCATAGGCCATTGCACCGGGGCCGCCGCCATCCCGACCGGCCTGCGAGGCCATGTTCACGATCGCCGCACCCGGCCTCAGATGCGGCAAGGCCGCCTGAACAAGCAGAAGCGCCGACGTTGCATTAAGGTCGAATACCGACTGCCAATGCTCGGGCGTGATCTCGGCAATCGATTTGCGGGCAACCAAACCACCCGTTATCGGCATGACGATATCCACCCCGCCGAATTCATCGACGGCCCTCGCCACCAAAGCGTCAACATCCGCCTTCTTCGTCATGTCGCCCTGCAAGGCAAAGGCGCTTCCTCCCGCAGCACGGATCTCGTCGACAGCGCTGTCGGCACCCGCGCCACTGCTGAAATAATTTACGGCAACGCTGGCACCGGCCTTTGCCAACGCCATTACGCAGGCACGACCGATATCCCGGCCACCACCAGATACGATTGCAGCTTTTCCGCTGAGGTTCATTTCGGACATCTCCTGAATGTTGCTGTTTGACTACCGGCTAGAAATCTGGCGCTTCGCGTTGCCTTAAGACCAAATGCTCCGCATTCCGCCCGGCTCCGGGACGCCGTCGACAGCTCGGCAATCCGGAGGCGCCTCAACCGCATAACGCACCTTTGCCGCCCAAATCAAGACTAATTTTTACAAATAATTACAAAACAAGGATACCCAAGGAAAAATCGACCGGTCCATCTCCCATCAAATAAATTCACAGATAGATTGACCAGAGAATCCGGGGCGAATTTGCGATAATTTTAGACAGCCTTTGAATTTCGGATGCGATTTTTGTGTTATTTTTCATTATTTTGCTCAATATTAACCTCACCGACCCCGCTTCTCAGATTGCGTTCAAAGCTGTGATTTACAAATATTTGACAAATTGTGCTGCGCTGGCTAGTTTCCGGCGCAAATCACACATCTGTATCAAACCGGCAACGGAGCATTTTCCATGAACGAACATATCAATGTAACGGAAATGAAACTGATGCAGGTAAGCACTGCAACATTGACAACGGTCTTGTTCAAACGCGGTTTGAAAAACATTTTTCTTCAGGGTCTGAACCGCTTGCGCCCCGGCTCCAACATGGTCGGCCCGGCCTATACGCTGCGCTACATACCGGCCCGTGAGGATCTGGACATTCTCGACTCGTTTGCCGACCGCAACAATGCTCAGAGGAAGGGTGTCGAGGAGTGCCCGTCCGGCGCTGTCTTTGTCATCGATGCAAGGGGAGACGCTTCAGCTGCCTCAGCCGGGTGCATTCTTGCAGCACGATTGCAGTCCAGGGGCTGCAGAGGGGTTGTGACTGACGGCGGCTTTCGCGACACGCCGGAAATAGCCGGCCTGTCGATGCCAAGCTACCATGCCCGCCCCAGTGCTCCGACAAACCTTACCAAACACCATGCGATCGCAATAAACGACCCGATTGCTTGCGGAGGGGTTTCAGTTTTTCCCGGAGACATTATCGTGGGAGACAACGAGGGAGTTGTTTGCATACCGCAACATATGGCAAACGAGGTTGCCGAAGAGGCGGCAGAGATGACTGTCTTTGAAGACTTCGTAATGGAAATGGTGCAACTAGGCGCGTCGACATTCGGGCTCTATCCCCCGACCGATCCGTCGACTATGGACAGGTTTAAGACGTGGCGGAAGGAAAAAGGCAGATAGATCAGCCCTCGACAACCGAGCGACAAGTCCGGGACCGGACACTTTCCGACAAGGTTTACGAGAGCATTCTTGCCAAAATAATGGATGGGGACATTCCCATCGGAGCAAAATTGCCGACTGAGCAAACCCTTTCCGAGGAACTGGGTGTGTCCAGGCCAATTTTACGCCAGGCCCTCAAGCAATTGCGTGAAGATGACGTTGTTGTTTCCCGCCAGGGGTCAGGGTCATATGTAAAGCGGCGTCCGGAGGGAGCTGTGCTCGATTTTGCCCCGGTTGGGTCCATCGCAGATATTCAGCGCACATTCGAATTCAGGGCAGCCGTCGAGGGAGAAGCTGCCTTTCTCGCCGCTGAACGGCGCACGGACGCCAATTTGAAGCAACTACAGGAGACGCTTGAGGAACTGGACCGCTGCATCAGTGAGAATGAACTTGGCGTCGTCGCCGACGAAGATTTTCACGTCGCCGTTTGCAATGCGTCCGACAACAAGTATTTCGTCGCAGCCAGATCTTCCATGAAGTCCAATATTCTGACAGGGATGAACCTGACCAGAAACCTCTCTCTTACCAAGCCGGAGGACAGGCTGCGTCTTGTCCAGGGAGAGCACTACGACATCTTCGAGGCGATCAGGGCGCGCGACAGCGAGGCAGCAAGGGCAGCGATGCGTGCCCATGTTGAAAACGCCAGAAAGCGGATTTTCGAAGGCTGACCGCTGCGCGGACAGGCGCGGATCGCAACAAGAATTTGGGGAAACCAAAAAAGCCCCCCTTGCGGAAGAAAGCTTGTGGGAATTCTTGTCGCAAAGGGGCCGGGAAGTGACGAACCTTCCATGAAGACCGCAATTGTCTTCGGTTCAAATTACCCGCAGTGGAAAGCTGTCAACTGGGTTGCCAACCATGCGCTTCGAGAAAATCATCCCGCCGCGGTGTAAACGCATCAAGAAGATTCCCGGCCTCCTCGCAAACACAGGAATGGACCGCGTTTGAGGGAATCACCATCGCATCGCCCGGTCCGAGCAGATTTGTCTCGCCTTCGACCGTGAAGCGAAAGCGACCCGAGGCAACATACGTGGTTTGAACATGCGGGTGGTTGTGCGGCAGCCCTTCCCCACCCTTTTCGAAGCGAAACTCGACCATCATGATTTCCTTGTTTTCACAAAGAATCCTGCGCCTCGCTCCAGGACCGGAATCCATCCATGCGGATGGCGCATCTGAGTGAACCAACATGAAACCCTCATTTGTAAAAATTAATTATTGATTTGTCTTATTTGTCTTCTGCAGTATAGCGAATTCAAAGTCAAGTTCAGATCACCAAGCAAGAAAAAGACCCGTTCAGGCACGTTTCCGATGTGACCTGAGCGAGATGATGGACAGCAATTGCAGTTTCATGCGGTTCGAAAACAAACAGCTTCCCGGCCAGGTCTTGATCGGATTACCGACTGGGAAGAAAGCGGTCCATCTATCAAGTCTCCAAACGTCGGCAAACCTGCTGCAAGAAACATCCTGTGATCCGAATTGAAGGGGTGTCCGCCCCCTCTCAGGGCGTCGATGGGGGCAGAGAGAGAGGGAGCGGACGGGAGTGTGCGGCCTACCAGCCTATTCCGATATAGTGGGAAGAGTTCGGGACTTCTGCGGAAATGCGGACTAGGTCCACGACCGTTGCCTCTTCCTTCTTCGACCTGAGCACACTCCGAAGCTCCGGCAGTTTTTGTGTAACGATGATCGCATCTGCGTCGCGGATCGCGGATTTCGGCGTTGATTTCATGAACCCGGCAAGACCGTCGACCACTTCTTGAAGATGGGGTGCCGCATAGCGCATGTATTCAAACTGCTGTGCGATGTGCGGACCTGGTTGGATGGCCGGATCATAGGCGACCACTTCGATACCGTCCCGCTGAAGCTCGGAGATGAGTTCAAGAGCCGGGCTCTCGCGCAGGTCATCGGTTCCAGGTTTGAACGCGACACCCAGGACGGCAACTTTTTTCGCGCCGGTCTCGCGGATCATCCCGATGGCCTGATCAATCTGTTTCTCGTTGGATGGCGTCAGGGAATCCATCAGCGGCGTCGCCACGCCGAGCTTTTCCGCCAGATGCGTGACAGCACGCACTTCCTTGGGCAGGCAGGAGCCTCCGAAAGCGAAGCCCGGCTTCAGGTAATAGGGAGAGAGATTGAGCTTCGTATCCTGAACAAAAATGTCCATGACCGCGTGACTGTCGATGCCCATCGGTTTGCAAAGACGACCGACTTCGTTGGCGAAGCAGACCTTGGTGGCATGCCAGACATTGTCGACATACTTCACCAACTCGGCGACCTCAACGGTCGTCACGATCGGGCTTTCGTCCACAGGAGCATAGATCTCAGCCAGAACGTCCGCGGTTTTCTGGTCCGAAACGCCGATGACAGTTTTCGGAGGTGCGTGGAAGTCGGCAATTGCGGTGCCTTCCCTGAGGAACTCCGGATTGAAGCAAATTCCGAAATCCTTGCCGGCAACCTTGTTGGAATACTGCTCAAGGACGGGTTTCATGATGTCGAGCGTTGTCCCTGGAGGAACCGAACAGCGCAAGACCACAATGTGAAACCCGTCCTTTTTGGCCAAGGCTTCACCGATGCCACGCGCAACGGCCTCGATCGCCCTGGTGTCACAACCACCATCCTCGCTGGTCGGGGTCCCGACCGAAACAAACGTGACATCGGTTTCCAGAACCGCTCGTTCCAGATTGGTCGTTGCATGGAGAAGATCCTCAGCAACACCTTTGGACAGAAGTTCACCCAGACGATCTTCGTGAATGGGGCTCTGTCCCCACGCGATGGAGTCGACTTTCTGATTGTCGATATCCGTCCCGACAACGCGGTGTCCAAGGTCACTCAGGCAGGCAAGAGACACTGCACCGACATACCCAAGGCCAACGACGCTTATTGCTTTTTTTTGCTCGACAAGCCGCAGTGAAACGCTGTCCAGCTTTTGAGCCGTATCGAGGCGACCGACAAACATGTTCATATCTCAGTACTCCCAGTTAAAGCTATCTGGGTTTGAGAAGAACAATCTTCGTGCCAAACACGTTCCTATTACAGTTTATATATATTTTTCATATGCTTACACTATTTCTCAAATCTGAAACGATTATCGGGCTTTCAATTTTGGAAACAAAAAATTCCCGTTTTCGATCTTTTGATTGCAATACGGCAATGTCACTGCCAACCGAGTTTCCAAGGAACGTGCGCCGGACACCCAGGACAGTCCGGGCTTCAATTTTCAACGGCTGTTTGAAGGCCTATGTATAAAGCCTTCAGAAGGCCGTTTCGGGCGTTCTCGAAATTGAAATTGCAGTTTTCCATTTCGCAAAACCGTTTTTGGATTTTTACATCTCCTCTTTCCAAATTCGAAGCCAACCTATTGAAAAATATAGTTTTAATTTACTCCTCGAATTTGGCCACTGTCTTGCAAAGACCTCCTCAAGTCTAGTCATCGAAGAGGCAATGCAATGTTTTCCAACAGCAGATTCAAATTGATCGGCCAGGTCGCAGGTCCATTCGGAATTCAAAAAGATTCACCTCGGAGCGATGTTTTTCTTTTTGATGTCAATGCCCTCTTCGAGGCGCATCAAAGCGAAATGGACAGCGCCTTTTCTGGCTATCTGGCGGAGTTCGCCGCACAACGCTCTTGCTACCTTCTGTCCAGCCTGAATTATGCTGAAACCGCAGCTCGTATCCCTTCACGCCTGCGCAGGACGCTCGCCGGGATTTTCTCTTCCGCCGGCACAGAGTTGTGGCGTCAGAATGATTTGCTGATCCGCCACGATCACGACTTTTGCGACGACCTGTATGAAACTGTCGCCAAGCTGGTTCTGCAAAGTGCGTATCCCGACAAACAGGCTCCATTGATCGATTGCGGACCCGCAACGTTGCGCATCTGTCTCGCCGGGACGCGAATCGGCCGGACTGCAAAGCGGAACTACGTGGCCTGGGAGCGGGAGCATAGGGAACTCGACAAATTCGTCGCAGCTATCCGCACCCGATTTCCAAATCACTCCGTCTGCAAGGATTCAGAAGGCAGCTTGCTCATCATGCCGAACACCTACTCAACAGCAAAAGTTCAGGAGCACCTGCTGAGGCGCCACAAGTCGGCGCGACTGGTTGCCTATCTCGGCGAAACGGCAGCCCGCGGCTTTGCGAAGCCGATGTGCGATGCGTTTCTCAAGGACAACATCCTTTCCACGGTCGGCGGCGCCAGCGACATCAGCCAGTTGCTGAGTTACGAAATGCGGCGGATGCAGGAACACCTGATGGTGGAGCCAGCCCCCCTCCGCCTGGTTCATGGAGCTTGAAATGAAAGCCATGCCAATCATCATCGATGACCCGAACTGGTCTGTTCTCAAAAGTGACACGGTCTACGACTCCGGCAACCAGCTACGCGTTGTTCGCCAGTGCGTGCAGCTGCCCGACGACCGGATCGTCGACGACTATTTCAGGATCGACCTTCCGTCATTCGCAACAGTTTATGCGGTTACTGAAGACGACGAGGTTCTGCTGCTTCAACAATACAAACACGGCGTTGGACAGGTGTGTCTGACGCTGCCGGGCGGCCAGGTGGACCCGGGCGAAGACCCCGAATTTTCAGCGAGACGAGAGTTGCTGGAAGAAACAGGTTACGGAGGCGGGCGCTGGTTGTCTGGTCCTTCGCTCGTTCTTCACGGCAATCAGACAATTGCAAAGGCGCATGTGTTCGTTGCCAGACATGTCATCAAGATCGCCGACGCCTGCTCTGACGACCTGGAAGACGCAACCCTTGTGACAAGACGGCGTTTTGAACTACGCAGTGCGATCCTGGCTGGAGAATTGCCGGTCACTTCACATGTTGCCGCGGTGGGGATCGCCGAAGCGCTTTTTGAAGCGACCTGATTGCTGGGTTTCAAGTGGTGCGTGACGACGTCTCACGCACCTTCAGCGGCAATCTGAATGTCTTCGCCTGATGGTTCGTCCTGCTCTGCCCAGATTTCCTTTTTTCGATAGAGTGTCGATGGGCTGACCTGAAGCGCGCGGGCTGTTTTGGGCAGGCTGCCACCGCAAGCGTCAATTGTTGCCTCGATGATCTGCCGTTCCAGCATCTCGAAAGGTTGGCCAAGCGTCAAGGTGATCGCGGGCCAGGAACCATTGCTTTCGACGGTGCGGCCGGCGTCTGTATTCACGCTCAACGGGGCCTGGAGGGGATGTGGCGCGGCTTGTGTCTTCGGAACGGGTGCACGGCCATGGAGGGTCGCCAGCATATCGGCTTCCACGTAGGGACCTTCGTTCAATACCACCAGGTTCCTGATGGTATTCTGCATCTCGCGAACATTGCCCGGCCAGCTGTGAGACAACAGGATTTCCTCTGCTTCCACGGAGAACCCCTCAAAAGACTTGCCTTCTTCACCGGCAAATTGCATCAAGAAATGCTTTGCAAGTTCAAGAACATCGGTGCCCCGGGACCGCAACGGCGGCAACCCGATCGGAAGGACATGCAGCCGGTAAAAAAGATCTTCGCGAAACCGGCCGGCCTCGACTTCCTCCAACGGATTCCTGTTTGTGGCGCAGACAATGCGAACGTCAACCTTCTTGAGGGTGTCGCTGCCGACCTTCTGTATCGTTCCGCTTTGCAGGAAACGCAGCAGCTTCGCCTGAAGACCAAGTTCAAGTTCGCAAATCTCGTCGAGGAAAAGTGTCCCTCCGTCTGCCCGTGCGGCGGCACCATCGCGATCCGAGGTCGCGCCGGTGAAGGCTCCCTTGATGTGTCCGAAAATTTCAGACTCGATCAGGTCCTTCGGGATGGCCGCGCAGTTCAGCGGAACAAATGGTTTCTTTGTACGCTGACTAGACCTGTGAATTGCCTCGGCGCACACTTCCTTGCCTGTACCACTTTCGCCAGTGATGAAGACAGCGGCGTTCGAGCGGGCAACGCTTTCAATCATCTTGTAGACCGCGGTCATCGGCAATGAAGAGCCGATGAAGCCATGCTGAACCTTGCCTGAAGCCGGTTTGCGAACTTCCTCGACGACTTCGGTGAGGGTTTCGCGTTCGAGCGCATTGCGCGTCGTCGTGACTAGCCGCTCCTCGGCTACAGGTTTCACGATAAAGTCGTAAGCACCCGCCTGCATGGCATCGACGGCCGTCTTGATCGAGCCGGAACTGGTGACAACGACCACTGTTACGGGAAGTTGCTCCTCGCGAATGGACGCCAGAACATCCATTCCACCCATGTCGGGCAATTGCAGATCCAGCAGGACAACGCTGATTCCACCCTTGCGCAAGCGTGCCAGGGCGTCAGCCCCAGTTTCCACATGTACCGATTCAAGACCCGCGCGCGAGAGCTGATGACCATAAACCGTTGCAAGGGGCAGTGCGTCTTCAACAAGCAGAACCTTCAACTTACGCTCCTTCCACGCATCAGATCTTTCCTCAGGTATCGAATGATACCCTGACACCTATTTCTACAGCCAATGCTTTCACTTCCGTTAGTGTATGCTCGCAAACTTGCGAAAGCTCGTCCATTTTGCCCATGGCGTCGATCGTTTTGCCGTCCCGCACAAGCGTGTTCATCGTGCTTGCCACCGTAGCCAGTTCCAAGGCACCAAATGTGCCCGCCACGCTTTTGAGCGCATGCGTGGCTCGCTCCAGCTTTTCAAGATCCTGCGCTTCAACAGCTTCCTGTGCCGAATGCCGCCGCTTGAGCGTATCGTCAACGAACTGCTGCAGAAGCTTTTGCTTCAACTCAGCCGGCATGGTGTCGAGGATCTCACGCGCGGCAGCAAGAGATTCCGTTGTACCGGAGGCCACGTCTGCCGGAACCTCCAAGTCATGCTTGGCGACATTTCTTGAAATGCAGGCAAGAAGGTCATTTTTTTCCACCGGTTTTGCCAGAAAATCCGTCATTCCAGACGCCAGAAACCGTTCCCTGTCGCCGCGAAGCGAGTAGGCGGTGAGCGCTACAATCGGCGTCGAAGTGTTCCGCTGTCCGCTCCGGATTCTTCGAGTGGCTTCAATGCCGTCCATTTCCGGCATCGAGATGTCCATCAAGATGCAATCATAGTCGCGTTTGGATGCCGCCCGCACCGCTTCCTTTCCATTGTTTGCGATATCGATAGTGCAGCCGACGCTTTCCAGCGCATGGCTGACCACGATCTGGTTGGTCGCGTTGTCTTCGGCAAGCAGGACCGTCAGGTCCTCAGGCAGCTCCGAAGGACTCTCGTCGTATTCCTCTTCGGGAATAACGGTCTGGTCGTCAGCCAGTGTGATCGGAACAAGGAATTCGAAGGTGCTGCCGGCGTCCTGCCGACTTTCAACCCGAACTTTTCCTCCCATGAGATGCGCGATCTGCTTGCAGATCGCAAGACCAAGTCCGGTGCCACCCTGTTTCTTGGTATAGCTGGTGTCGATCGTGACAAAGTCACCAAAGAGCGCATCATGCTTGTCCTCGGGAATGCCTATTCCTGAATCCTTGACTGAAATGCGGAAGGTTGGCTCTACCGGATCCTCCTTTTCGATGTCGACGCTGATCTCGACAAATCCGATCTCGGTAAACTTTACCGCATTCGACACAAGATTCAGGATCACTTGCCTCAGGCGGCCGGCGTCACCGACCACGTTGTGGGGCAGTCCGACCGGATAGTTCAGGGAAAGGTCAAGACCCTTGTCCCTTGCGATCGGCATGAAGAGATCAACGACGCTCTTGACGACCGACTTCAACCTGAACGGCACAGGGTCGAGATCCATTCGACCGGCCTCAAGTTTTGAAAAGTCCAGAATGTCATTGATAAGTTCGAGCAGCGACCGTCCGGACTCGCGTGCTGTCTTGACGTAATCCGCCTGCGCCGGGCTCAGATCGGTATCACGCAGCAAGCTGAGAATACCGAGAACACCATTCATGGGCGTGCGGATCTCGTGGCTCATCATTGCCAGAAACTTGGCCTTTGCCTCGTTGGCAGCTTCCGCCCGCTCCTTGGCAACCCTGAGAGCCGCATCCGCTGCCTTTCGCTCGGTGATGTCCCGCACGTACCCGAGGAAGAGTGGTCCTTCGGCGCCCTTGGTGTGGCGGATCGCAAGTTCGACAATGATTTCGTGACCGTCTCGGTGCTGCCCCTCTATTTCGATCCTCTTGCCGAGAACCGGTCCCTCCCCCGTCTTGAGGAAATTGGCCAAACCGTCGTCGTGAGCCTGTCGATACTTGTCGGGAATTATGTAGTCGGACATTTTCCTGCCGACGATATCGCCCACCTTCCAGCCGAAGACTTCCTCGGCGGCCGGGCTGAAGTCGAGCACGATGCCGTCCCCGTTCATGACGATGACACCGTCGAAAGACGCATCGACAACATTGCGCAGCAGATCCTCGTTCCGCCGCAACTCCGCTTCGCGGTTCTTCAACTCAGTGATGTCGACCCGGAAGCCAACGAGACCTCCCTCACTCGTGCGCGATTCGATCACGCGCAACCACCGGCCGTCATCGAGATGCTGTTCCATGGGAGCGCCGGGGTTCTGATGATGTTCCATGCGCATGGCAACCCAGTCTTCAAGGACGCCCTCCGCCACCTGGTACTGGCCCCGCATGGCCCCTTTTCTGATTATTTCCTCAAACGTTGCGCCCGGCTGTATGAGATCAGCGCTGGAGCTGTAGAATTCCCTGTATTTGCTGTTGCACAAGACGAGCCTGTCTTCTGCATCATACAAAACAAAACCGTCCGGCAAGGACTCGATTGCATCGACAAGACGGGTTTCGGCTTGCTCGACCTTGGCGGCAGCCGCCTGCTGTTCCGTCAGGTCCCGGAGAATTGCGGTGTAGGTTGGCGTACCTTCAATAACGACCTCAGAGAGGGACATCTCGACGGGATACTCGACGCCATCCAGCCGCCTGCCAATGGTTTCCAGTCGTTTGCCCGTCGCTTCAAATGATGTCGCCGCTCCTGAACAGCATTCGAATGGCAGATCTTCATTGCTGGTGCCGGGTAGGACATCACTGATGAGACGCCCGACAACGTCCTCGATATTTGCGGCACCGAACATTGACAGAGCAGCCTGGTTGGCGCTTAGCAAATTGCCCTTTGGCGACAAGGTCAAAACACCGTCGAGCATCGTGTCGAGAATGGTGCTGACCTGTGCTTCACCTGCTTCAGCGCGTTGCGTCGCCTTGAGCAGTGCTTCGTTTTTTTCACGTTCCGCCTCCGCGAGGCCCGCAAGTCTCCTCATGGCGCGCTGCCGCTGAAGGGAGAGGACGAAGGTCAGCGCAAGTGCGGCCACAAACGCGACCACCAGCATGAAAATCAAGTTGTCGATCGATGTGAAACCATTTCCGTACAACGCACTCGCCGGAATGATAACTTCCTGAATTCCCCGGATGTCGCCGACTTCCCACACCGTCTTGGGTGACTGAGGATGAGTGTTGTGGCAGGCGACACAGCTTTCTTCCATCCGAACAGCAGTCGCGCTTCGGAAAAACGTACCGTTGTCGCGCTGTTCAAGGCGCTGGAACGGCGCTTCCGGTGACTTTTCCAGGGCAGCCAGTGCTTCCTTTTCAAACTTGTCGAGATTTCGATCCAGACGCCAAGGCCAAGGATGATTTGACAGCATCCGGATAGCACTGGTTGCCCCTTGCGCCTGCAACTCGTCCTCGAGTGCAAGTGTCATCGACACCGGTGCCGGTATTGTCAGGTCCTTGTCATGATAATCATGACTGACCGAGACATCCTGTGACGAATAGAGCTTGTCGACGACTTCCCTGGAATAGAACGATCGTGCGGCTGTCAGCAGTTCCGACTGCGCTCTTGCCGCTGCCGAAAGGTCAGCGGTCCTTGCCTTTTGCCCGAAATCGACCGCGAGCACATACGCGGCAATCGCTGACGCCGAAATGAAAACCAGGACGAGCCAGAACGTGGCGTCGTAGGTCAACTCCTGGATCCACTTGCGCATATTTTTGTCCCCTCGGTTCTGGTGCTCAGACCCGTTTCCAGCGCGTAGGCCTTCTGGTGAATGCTTGCTCATTGGTTATGAATTTTCGATGTATTGCCGCGCACTTCCTGTTTCGTTTCGGTCGAAACGTCCGTATCGGCCGTCGAAATCAGAAAAAACGGATTGGATTTCAGGAATGACTGCCAGCTCGAAAACGACTGCCGGCCCTGAAACTGACAGGTTTGCCTGCAGGAGTGAAAGTCGATTGTGAGCTGAAACCTGGCTGCGGGATCAAAGAGCCGGGAATAGACGTAGAGACTGTCCGCAGAGAACCGTCCCGGCACTGGTGCTTCGTAGGCCAACTGCAACTCTTCTGTCGCGTAGTGGCTCCAGCCTCCTGCGGGAAACCACCGGTGCCCTGCGGGCCCATCTCCATCGAGATCCCTGGGTGTCTCCTTGCCGAAGGAAAGAATGTAGTCCAGACGTCTTTTGACAAGATCGGCGGTTTCCGGGGCCAGGCCCTTCGTGAAGTCGCTCAATGTCAGAAGCGTAATCCCAGCATGGCCCGTATCTTCGAACCTTTGGTCACCCAGTTGGTCTCCGGTCAGCCCTTTCTCCAGATAGTATTGGCTGGGCCAATAGCGCCAGAGCCCGCCGTTCTTGTCGGATTGCCATTCCTTGAGGAACGCCTGCACGATTTGCCGAGCACGTGCCTTGTAGTCAGCATCGGGCAATTCGCTCAGCAGCGCGGCGAATGCGATTTGCCAGTTCCAGGGAGCAAACTTGCCGGCGAAGCGGAAATCGACCCGGGCGTTTATTGTGTAGATGCCCGCTTCGGTATCGAAATCTTCTTCATAGGCTCGAGCCAGGCAAAGGTTCGAAGCGGTGATTTTACGCGACAACGCGGGCGGACACAGTTTTCCGAGTTTCCGGCAGGAACTGTCAAGCGCGTTGGCGATCATCGCCTGATTGATCATCAAACTGAGCCGCTCATCGGCGTTTTGTCCGTATATCGTCGAGCTCCAGCCGCATTCGGGATTGGAGATGCCGGCCCGGCCCTGCTTACCGTCCTGCGCCGCCAGCGTCAGCCGCATCGATTTCAGGGCAAGGGCGGCGAATGCCTCGTCCCCGGTTTTCTGAAACAGCGTGGAAAGCGAACGCAGCCGATAGCTCTGGTTCCAGCTTTGAAGGCCTTCTGCGTCGGAGGCACAGGCGCGCACTTCACCCGATTGGGAAAGCAGGAGACCTGTTGCAGCGTAATAAAGCTGAAGTGCGGCGGGGGTGCCTGAAACCACGGCGACGGTCTGCCCATTCGCCGTTGCTGCCGACCCAGGTATTGTCGCGAACTCGGCGGTCGGCGAAATCAAAAGCGGTGCGCCGATTTCACCTTTCTCCATGTCAATCCGGAAGATACCACCGTCGGTTCCCTCACCGCAGTCCATTTGCGCCCACAGAATTCCATTATCAATGCGCATGCGCCCGGGCCGGCAGCTGCCAAAGTCTACGAGTGTTCTTGCGCGAGGCTCTATCCGGCCTTGGAGATTTCTCGGATAGAGATTGAGATGCCAGGATTGAGCATCACCGCTTTCCAGAATTATTGCCTCATTTTCCGTGAACCGCAGTATTTTGGGGGAACCCGAACGCTCCCATTTACGGACAATCTGCCCGTCCTGCAGCAATTCTGTTTGTTTATCTCCAGTTTTCCAGCTTCGAAGCAAAGCGAGCGACCCATCCCTGGCGAGCCGGACGGAACCAAGTCTTGCAGCACCCCCCGCGTCTGAGACCCAACTTTGAATTGTCCCGTTCACCGTCACGTTTGGGACGTCGTCACCCGGGTTGCGGCTTACCACCAACCTGGACCCACCGGCTTGCGACACGGTTTCCAGACATTGCCCGGTGACGCCCTTGCGGCTCACGGCGCCCGTTTGCAGGTCAACTTCAGTTCCCTGCGCGGGCAGGATCAGGTGACCGGACTTCAACCCAGGCTCCTCTGCCAAGGCGCAGGACGCAACCAGGACAGAGAAGAGAGCAAGCACGTGCGAAAGATAGTTCATCCTGGTCTGCTTCCTAGAAGTTGAAATAGATGAATTCGGTCAATTCAGCCAGACGGTATGTCTGGATGAGAGCGACCCCGAAGAGGACAGAAACAGCTGCAGCCCAACCGGCGCTCGGCTTCCAACGAACCGGCAGAAACCCATCGGAGCGCCTCTGGGCAACGAACTTCTTCAGGCCGAGCACCGGGTTGTAGTTTTCCGTGAATTCGATGGAGTTCGGCAACAGGAAGACGATGGCGGCAAGACAGATCATGGCTGCCCAGATCACTGCCGTACCGGTGACCATGGTCTCCCAGAGTTTGGGCTCATAGACCGTCGACAGTCCTGTCATGCCCGCCAGGATGTTGTTGGCACCGTCGAAACTTTCCGCACGGAAGTAGACCCAGGCGACCACAACCGCCAGCAAGGTAATGCCGCGGCTAAGCAGGTTTCCGACTGACTTCGGCAGGATGGAAGGAACATAACCGGCAGCGACCAGTGCGGACCAGCCGTGGTTGATTGCCAGGTAGGCCCCATGGAGACCGCCCCAGAAAACAAATGTCCAGCTGGCACCGTGCCACAGACCGCCCAGCAACATGGTGATCATCAGATTTCCGTAGCGCCGCACCGGACCGCTTCGGTTTCCGCCGAGCGGGATATAGAGGTAATCACGCAGGAAATGGGACAGGGTGATGTGCCAGCGGCGCCAGAAATCGGAAATGCTGGTTGCCTTGTAAGGTGAATTGAAGTTGACCGGCAGGCGAATTCCGAAGAGACGCGCAAGACCCAGGGCCATGTCGCAATATCCGGAAAAGTCGAAATACAGCTGGAACGTATAGGCAAGAGCACCGATCCAGGCCGCTTCGAACGGCACGCCGGATGTGGTTTCGGCCAGGTTGAAGACTGAATTGGCGTACGGCGCAATACCGTCCGCGAGTACGATCTTCTTGAAGAGGCCAATTGCAAACAGGGTGCTGCCAACAGCCAGATTGAGGACCAGCTTGTTCCTGAACACCGGCAGCTTGAACTGCGGAATGGTTTCCTTCTGCATCACAATCGGTCCGGCGATCAACTGCGGAAAGAAAACGACAAACAGCATGTAGCGCGGAAAGTCGCACTCCGTGACGTCCCCCTTGTAGGTGTCGATCAGGAACGAGATCTGCTGGAACGTGAAGAAGGAAATTGCCAGCGGCAACACAAGGTGGAGCAGCGGAATATCCGACCCGGCGAAAAAGTTCGCATTGCCAATGAAGAAATCCGCATATTTGAAGACCGCGATCAGTCCGAGATTGAACACAATTCCGCAGATCAGGATAAACCTGTCCCGAACGGTGCGAAGGATGCGATGGAACCCAAAGTTGATGACGACCGAACCCAACAGCAATGGGAGATAAATCGGCGTCCACCAGCCATAAAACGCAAGAGAAGCCAGGATGAGCCACCAGATGATTCCGTTTTCCCATCGGTAGTGGCGAAGAACCAGATAACCGAGCAGAACCGGTGGCAGGAACAGGTAGATGAATTCAAGGGAACTGAAAACCATGGTTCAACCCTCCTTCTTGGCAGATTTTTGCGAAGTGGACTTTTCGATAACGGTCAGGTTTGCCTCGTCTTCCTGCAACAGATCCTGCAGCAGGCTCGCGCTGCCCTGGTGACCGCGGTCGGTCCCCTTCCGGGCCAACTCAAGGGCCTTTGTGCGGTCTTGAGGCACGTATTTGCCACGGGCGAACAGTCGTCCCAGTTCTTCCATGGCCCCGGGGTGACCGACGGCCACACCACGCTCGAGCAGTTCGACCGCACTTTCCGGTTCGAGGTCGAAGCTCTGCTTGAGATGAAGGCGCGCGAGAGCGGTCAACGCGCCGCCATGCTCAGCGGTTGCTGCGAGCCTCAGCCATTTCAACGCTTCTTCCGCGGATTTTTCGTCCAATGATGCGCTGATCAGCATCTGTGCAAGATCGTGCATCGCCCCGGCATCGCCGAGGTTTGCGGAGCGCAGGAACCAATCCCTTGCGCGCGAGCGATCCATGGCCATGAATTCGCCATCGCGGTAAATCCGGCCCAGCGTTTTCGCCGAACTCGCGGATCCGTCCCTGGCTTTTTGTTCCAGACCCGCGATCGCACGTTCCGCCCAGAACCGAGCACGTTCGGGATCAGGCGTCACACCGTAACGGCCTGTCAGCAATATCCGGGCATAGTTGATGGTGGACGAGGGATACCCGGCAATTGCGGCCTGTTCATAGTGGTAGAACGCTGCCGTGAGATCACGCTCCGTCCCTATCCCGCGTTCATGATGCTTGGCCAGTTGCACATGCGCCTTCGGATAATCCCAGTCGAGTGCCTTCATGAACCACTGCAACGCGATTTCGGCGCATTTTTCGCCTGACGAGCGTTGAAACAGTCGGCCGAGTTCATAAGCGGTTTCACCGCGATAGGCGAAAGAGTACCTGACCGCTTCCATGAAAATCAGACGCGACTGTTCCAGGTCCGTATTGACCCCCCAGCCGTTCTTGTAGGCCCTTCCGAGGTGGAACAGGGCAACGGGGTGGCCGTCATTGGCGAGCTGGGTGAGAATATCAGCGGCGGCTTCCCAACGCCCTACCTTCTGCAAACCGCGAGCCTGCTTGATCATCTCCTCGATCGTCGGATCAATCCGCTCGGATTTGATCTTTACCGGCATGGTTTCCGAAGTAAGGGCTACCACACCTGCCACACCAAACACGGCGCCGAGCAGCAAACCCTTCCACAGGAATGATTTCTTGTCTGTCCGGGTCATTGCAACACCTCCAGGGCGAGTTGTTCGTATTGCCGGCCGATTGCCATATCCTGCTGGTGCAGGCCGTCTTTGTGGCAATGGCTCTCAAGTTGAACGGGTTTTTGCGAAGTCCGGTCAGGCGTTTGCGTGAAGCCGGTTGCCGCGATGGCCCCGACAATCAAGCCGGTTGCACAAATGAGAATTTCCCCGAGTGAAAAGCGCAGATTAGCCATCGGTCTTCCTCCAGATCCTGCACGACGAACCTTCAAGGAGCTCCAGCGTTCCTTCAACGTGAGACCGCGATGTCTCGGCTGGCGTTACGGGGCAGACCAGGTCCTTGCGACGGCTTGATGCGGTGGCAACACGCTTCGGGTCGCGATCGATCAACATCAACAATTCGCCGACGATCCTTCGCGCCGGGTCCGAGCCGAAATGATAGGCGTCGGTGAAATTGCCGAGTTCCCGCGTAAAGGGCGTGTCGAAGTCCAGATCGACCACGGGAGCCAATGTCGAAAGACGTTCACGGAACTTGTGGTTCGCAGCCGTCAGTCCGAAATCGGAGATCCGGCGCTGCATTTCGGAAATGGTCGGCGGGATCAGAAACACGAGTTTCACGTCATTTTCGGCAGACCAGGATGCGATTTCCTCGATCATGTTCCAGAGGTCTTCGGACTGCTTGAACCGGCGCCAATCCGCGGCACCATTGGTACCGACCTGTTTTGCAAAGAGCTGCGGCAGGTCGCGGTCGATCGAGATTTCGGGCCAGTAGCCCGCCCAGCGCCCAAGGCCGAACCCGTGGCCATGATAAACCGCCGGAAGCCTCAAGGACGAGACCGACGCGCTCAGTGCACACTCGTCGCAAAGTGACGGGTCAAGAAGAGCTTCGACCGACAAGGTGCTGACGGCTGTAAAGTCCGCGGCAAGGGCCTCTTGAACCGGCCAGAGCGAGACATCTTCAAAAAGAGCGGTCAAACCAGGATACCGGTCCTGAAGCAGACGCCAGCCGGTCTTTGTCACAAACCAGTTGGTGTAGTAGGCAAAGGGATTGTCCGCGAGCGCAATGGCCTCGGGGACCCGGTTCATGCTGCCCTTGAAACGGGCATCCATGCTACGGAGAGGCAGACTGACGATAAGCGTGTCAAGTTCGACCGTTTCCCTCAGATATCTGAAGGTGTCGTAGATCTCGTAGACCGTCGCTCCACCGTAAGCGAAATTATAGACATCGTCCCGGCCAAGCTCCTGCCAGTATCTGTCCTGCAACGCGCGCGCTCGGCTATCCCCAAGGATCACCGTCGGTGCCTTGATCCGAGGATATTCCATCATCTTGTAGAGCGGGTAATGCGCCTTGACGCTGATCTCCTTCTTGTCGAGATCGAGTTCGACAAGACGATTGTGGTCGAACGCGTCGACGACGGCATTGAAGGCAATCGGTGCCAGCGCGATCATTGCCGTGACGGCCATCGCAGCGGTATACAGTTTTGGGATAGGTCTCATGGCATAGCCCCTGGATTTGTTTCCTGTCTCTTGAGAACAAGAACCGGGCCAATCGATATTCTTCAAGAAAACGCATATAAATCAGAAGCTTAATTTTGAATTCTCAATTTGAGAACGTGAACCCATTTCGATTTTGGAAAAACCGGTTTGCAAAATCGGAAGCTGCCTAGCCGCCTCAGGTCGATGCAGTCAAACCAAGCAGATACGAGATCATCCGGGTGCTCGGTGGATCGATGAGGCCCGCCATCAGGCAAACGGCAAGAAAGAGGATCGTGACGTATAAAAGCGTCAGATAGCTTGCCATCCAGTTCTGCAACGTGGCGACAAATCCGTCACCGTCGCCCGCGCGTTGATCGCCCCGGTTCGACCAGCGCTGCTTGGACAGCCTGAAGATACAGTAGACCTTCACCGATGCGTTGATGAGCTGGTTGAAGTAGAGAATGAAGGGATAGCTGAGATCAACCTTGCGCGCATACTGGAACAGAAACAGGGACAGCAGCATCCGCGTGATACATATGAAAACGACGTAACCGAAAACGTAGTGTGGGTCATAGAGGACAGAGGTGCTCACGGCCAAAACCGGGCTTACAAGCATGGTCCACATGGACATTCTCTGATCGAGCAGGCACCACCAGATAAAAAACGGCATGCGGTGCGGTCCGAGCGCAAGTGCTCTTGTGCCATTCCGCAGCATGTTGCCCGACCAACGGCGGAAGTTCTGCACCATCCGGTCCATGCCGGATCCCTCGATCACCTCGACGGTATAGCCCATCGCGTCCGGTACGTAGAGCATGCGGCACCCTGACTGCAGCATGTAGTACCAGGTACTCTTGTCGTCACCGGACAGAAACCGGAATTTGCCCCAGAGCCAGTGCTCGAGGTGGTCGGCCTCAAGCAGACGTATGAATTTCAGTTTCACCAGATGATTGGCCCGAAAGACCGACATGCGACCTGTCAAGGTCAGGACCCTGCCGGACAGGGAATGGGATTGCATGGCAAGACGACGCTGGGCGAAACGCATTGTCAGCCAGTTGGCGATCCATCGGGGACCGATGCACAGAACTTCCTCGTCCGTGGTACAGGCCTGCAGATCCGGATAAAGCTTGAACAGCGGCAGACAGGCTCCGACGGCGTTTGGCGCGAGAATGAAATCGCCATCCATGAAGATGATGAGATCGTCCTTTTCGACATTGCCGCGACTCATGGCACGCAGAACCAAACCGATCGCGAGCCGTTTGCCCGGCTGGTTTTGCCGCACAACGTGAAGGGTGACATCCAGGTCAGACCATTCGCGAAGAAGAAGGCTGGAAATCAGCTCCTCATCGGAGCGGTCGCCGGAACCAAGCCAGATCGTGCCCGGAACGCCGGCGTCCTTGATCTCACGGCAAATCGAACGGATCACCTTTTCGGTTATATCGCGGTGTTCCTTGTAGGTGGTCATCATGAAATGAAGGTGCCTGGGACGCCAGCCGTCTTCCCAGACCTTTTTCCCGGCGTCGCGCATGGACGGGTAGACAAAACGGCCGTAGATCCAGGCGCGGACCGCGTGGGTGAACCACCATCCGTAGCGCCAGATACCAAGCAGACCAATCACAAGGGTGATTTCCCTGGTCGACGGACTGAAGAAGACGTTTTCGAAAACGGTGAGCCCAATGAAGCAGAGACCGAAATAGAGCGTAATCTGAAAGAGCGCCCAAGGGGTCCATTTCGCCCACCCCTTTGGCTGGTGCATGATCTCGTCGACCTTGTAGGGGAGCGATGATTTTTCCTGTCCCATCACAGTCCCCTTGTCAGCTGCTGCAGTGTCCTGAACACCAGATTGTTTCGATGGCGTTCGAAATAGACCGTGACAGGGGTGCCGCTCGACGGCAGGTCCCCTTCCGCCGGTCGAAGCGTGACCTGTGCGGAGCGACCATCCGGCGACCGGAAGCGATGTGTTTCCGTCACCTCGTCGACAAAACCAGCAGTTCTGTCGATTTCCATCACTTCGGCTGACATCCAACGGTTTTCCGTCGGCACATAAAGAGATGCCGTGCTTCCCCTGCGCACCTGAAGCACTTCCTCCTGGGTCAGGAAGGCCCAGATTTCTTCCGCACCGGTTTCTTCGAAAACCAACAACGGAGCACCCTGTTTGACTGCGTTCCCCCGGGCAATCTCAACCGAGATCAACCTGCCGTCGGTCGGTGCAAGTACTTCTTGTTCCGTCTCTCGCGCGCCAAGATCCTCGACAAGGCGTTGCTGATAGTCCTCTTCGGTCTTGAGGCGGGCAACCCTTGCCTCCATTTCGGCGAGCCGTCCTGCGAAGGCATTGCCGGTGAAAAGACGGATGCTGTTGCCGCCGTCGATGAGTTCTTTCAGTTCCTGAATATGGATTTGCTTCCGGGCGAGATCGGAATCAACCGATTTCAGGGACAATTCCGCTGTCTCAACTTCGTCTGTGAGAATGAGGCCCTTCGCTGCCAGTGCGCGCACGCGATCAAGCTTGAGGCTTGCATTTTCCTTGGCAAGTGCAAGCCCGGCAAGCTGTGATTCCGCCTGGCGAACATTGTTCTTCGCAACAAGTGCATATCCTTCCGCGCGCCTTCTTTCCTCTTCGACGAGAGCCTGTCTTTCCGCCAGTTCGGCACGCGTGGAAGCAAGCTCGGATTTTGCCCGGCGGAGCGTGTCCTGCCGATCAGTGTTCTCCAGCACGGCCAGCAAGCTTCCTGCTGTCACGAGGGCGCCTGTTCGCTGCGGCAGATCCACAATGCGGCCGGCGACAGGCGCCGTGACCGTCGATCGGTCCGCCGTCACGACGGCAGATTCAACCTCAAGCCGGAAAAGGGTCGCAAAAGCATAGACGCCCACATAGCCGAAGACCGCAGCTCCCAGGGCAACATAGAAAAGTGTCATGACGATCTGCCTGAGCGGCCATCTGCGAACCGGCAAAGCCTCGACAGGATTGGGATCCGGTTTTGTCGGAACCGGTGTGACCGGAGTGTCGATCCGCACAATCGTGTCCGCAACATCGGTCATCTTGCCGCGGACGAGGTCTTCCACAAAATGCTGCATCAGGGCAGCTTCACGCTCACCAAGCTGCACGAACCTGAAGGCGACCTCACCGCCGGCCTCATCCAGGCGAACAACTTCCGCTTCGGCCTGGAGTGTTATGTTGAACCCCTGAAAAGGAAGTGTGCACAAGAGCGTGTGGCAGGATCCCATTTCCGGAAGATCACGAAACGCACCTGCGATCCGGCACCCGCCAAGACCCCAGTCGACAGCATCGAAAGACTGCGCCCCCATGGCAACGCGCATGGGCGCCGTTACCCTGTAGTGCAGCCTCTGGCTGGGTCTTTCGTGAATGATTTCCACGTTGCGGTTCCTGCTGTTGCGTCGACAGCAGACACTTTGCAACACGAATGCCAAGTGCTCAGCACAGTTAACGGCGAGAATTCAGATTCAGGAAAGCGCTCTAACTTACTGATTTTCATTATCTTTCAAAAACAAGCTAATTGAAACTCACACCAGGTTTGCAAAATGGGAAAACCTTCGAGACTTTCCGAGACCGGAGATCTTCCCATTTTGCAAAGGTTACGGTTTTCGCTCAGGCGTAAACCGGGCGGCGGTTTTTCCATCCGCAACCCGGTTTTCAGTTTTCAGTTTTCAGTTTTCAGAAGATGAAGCAGTCACTGTCGTAAAGAAACTGGACAGACTGATCTCCTACCCCCTGCAAGGTGCAGATGTCCTGATAGGTTCCGTCACCTCCCAGATCGACCGATAGATGCGTATCGCCGTTCGACGCCGTTGTCTGAAGCTTGTCCAGAAACGTCTCATCACTATCGCTGCCTGCAAGGTGGCTGAAGTCCAAGAGATCGGTGCCGACAATGAAATCGGTGATGATATCGAGACCACTCAGATCGTAGCTGCGGAAAATGAAGGTATCCACGCCAGTTCCGCCAGTCAGGGTGTCACTGCCACCCAGGCTTCGGATTGCGTCATTGCCTGCACCGCCATCAATGACATTGACGCCCGACGTACCTTTCAAAATATCATTGCCGGATCCGGACCTGATATTGTCGATGAAATGCAATGTGTCTGTCCCGATCTCCAGGCCATGCGCCTTCTTGTTATGGAGAAGGATAGACAGATCGACATCATAGGCTGTGTAGTCGACGGTGTCGTTGCCACGGCCACCATGCATATAGTCGTTTCCGGCGTCTCCGAAGAACGTGTCATCGTCATGACCGCCATAGAGCCTGTCGTTGTTGTGGCCGCCGCGAAGTTCGTCATTTCCGGCACCACCCTTGAGGGTGTCTTCGCCGTAACCACCCAGCATCACGTCGTCTCCGGAACCGCCGATGATCATGTCATCGTCGTTCCCGCCATCCAGCGTGTCATTTCCGGTTCCACCATTCAGAGTGTCATTGCCGCTTTCTCCGTAAAGCGTGTCGTCTCCATTGTTGCCGTTCAGTTCGTCACTCTGCTGGCCCCCAAAGAGCGTGTCATTACCGGAATTGCCGTAAAGCGTATCCTCACCCGAGTCTCCGTACAGGTGGTCGTTGCCACTGCCGCCATGCAACTCGTCATTGCCGTTGTTTCCATAGAGCCAGTCATCGCCGGATCGACCGTGAAGCTCGTCGGCACCGGCACCACCATGCAGAAAGTCATTGTCGGTGCGTTCGATAACCGGCGTGTCTCCTCCATTGCCGGGGTCAGGATCGGTGCCACCGGAAGCCGTGTTGTAGTGGGCGTTCAGGACAAGGGCATTGGCAAGGCCGATGTCGACGGTGAAAACGCTGTCGTCGAAGTCGCGGTCTCCCCCGTTGAAAAGATCCTCAAAACCCAGGGTCAAGGTTCCTGCATCGGTTTTCAGAACGCCGGTCGTGTGCAGGAGATTGTCCGGATTCAGGTTGACCGTGTCGCCGTGGGCGGACGTGTGATAGGGGTCATATTGAACGAGCGTCTTCGTGCCGTCCGGCGCAATATGGTAGAGCCGCGGGCTGTCGCTGGTGAGCGATGCTTGCGAGCCATCGGCATTCTGGAACTCGAGAGTTCCGTTTTCCAGGTCGAGATGCGAGTAGCCGCCATTTCGGCTATAGCCGTTGGAAACGATAAAAAATGCGATTCGATCGCCGGCGCCGACATCGAGGAATTCGCGCGATTCCCCCTGGATCAGATTGCCGCCGCTGCCTTGCAGCGATGCATTCGGCCAGATGAATTCAACGTCCGTGATCGTGCCATCTTCCGTGATCTTGTAGTATCCGAAGGTATTGCGGTAACCCGCTGTTTCGCCTTCAAAAACCACGGAAACCGGATGGTCGTCAGTAATTTCGACTGAGGTCACCTGGACCAGGCTCGGACCACCCGATCCAAAGAGGATGTCGTTGCCATTGTTGCCGTAGAGCGTGTCGTCTCCCGTTCCGCCCCAGATTTCGTCGTTGCCGTTCCGGCCGGTCAGGAGATCGTCACCGAAACGTCCTGACATGACGTCAGAATGTTTCGATCCGTTCAGTACATCATCTTCATTGGTCCCGATGACAGGACGTGTTGCGGGTAAGCTTGGCATTGTCTTGCACTCCTAATACTGATGCGCGACTGCGCAAATCAGCGGAGGCATTGCAGTAAACGGGCCATTAACCCTGGAGCGAAACAAGGAATTTTACTTATATTTTTCAGATAGTTGCTGATTTCCGAAAATTTAAATTCGCCAGATCTTTCGAAAAAGCGACGAAGTTTTTTTATTTTGCAATGTCTATTTTGATAGTTGCAGAGCTCAGACAGTTGTTGCTGTAGTCGAACCAGTTCCAACTCCAGAACACGATTTCAAGAGTGTCCGGCCCAGCGTTCCCTGCCCATAGAACCAACCGGCTTTGACGCAACCACACAGACCGGTGTCAAATCTTCACCAGGTCGAAATGCCGTTCCATGGCGTCTCTCTTTCTTGGTCACGAACTGTGACTGCGACTTGATCGCGGCCCGATCTCAAACTGATCGTCATTCACTGTCAAACCCGATCTCCCGGGCCGCATGTTGCGGGAAGCCAGGACCTCCCGCAACTCAGGATCATTCAATGGCATCTGCTTCGCGGTAGTAGCGTTCCGCACCCGGATGCAGCTCCATCAGGCCGCGCTTGGAAGCCGCAAACTTGACGTCCAGCGCCTTTGCCCAGGGAGCTTGCGACGTGACCTGCTCCAGGTTGTCCCAGAAGGTTTTCGTGATCTGGTAGACAGTTTCCTCGTCAACATCGGCGCGGACACCGATACCGACTGCGGTGTCAAAGGACATCACCGCTTCCTCGTTGGTCTGACCGTCATACATTCCCGAGGGGACTTCAGCGCGATAGCGCCATTTGCCAAGCCACTTGTCGACTTCCTCGCCCTCGTCGCTCTCCGGTCCGATGAAACGCAGGCTCTCCGTTTCGGTGAACTGGATGAACTGCCCGCACGGATCGAGGCAGCCATTCACATAGACGTCGATCTTGCCATCAAGAAACGCCTGAAATCCGGTCTGCCAGTTGGCCTTGATGGCGTCATAGTCCTCGCCGACCACAAGGCCAGTGGTTGCCTCCACCCATCCGCGTGCCGCGTTGTAGGCACCACCGCCCTGGGGCCCAAGAAACACGGATGCACCCTCGATGTCGTCGAGTACCTGAATGTCGCTGTCGCCGCGAACCGTGAAGTGATACTGGCCGTACGGGAACCACATCAGCAGCTTGTAGTTCTTGGCAAGCTCAGGTGCTTCCGGCTCATTGGCATACATGGCCTTGCCCGCAGACATCAGGTTGTAGATGACGGGGCTGGTCATAGACAAATCGAGATTGCCGCGCGCGACTTCCATCATGTGCAACGTCGCGGCGCCACCACCCGAGACCTCGATTTCGACATTGTCCAGATTGTCCGTCACGATATTGGCAAAGGTCGCCATGGTGATTGCCTGACCGAGACTTGGCGCGATCGTCGCCATCTTCAGTGTTTCCTGTGCCTGGACCGGCGTTGCCCAGATCATGGCTGCACTTGCAGCAATTGCCAGTTTCCGCATGCGATTTCCTCCCTGAAAAATGCGTTTTGATTGTGTTCAGACCGATTTTGCATCGACCGGTGACGGGTCTCCTCCCAGAAACCTGTGTCCAATGACGAGGCCAATTCCCGCAAAGAGTGCCGTTCCGGCGATCGCCATGTTCGGGATCAGCAGGGCGATACCGGCAGCGCTCCTCAAGATCCGTTCCAAGATGTTGAGACGGTTCTTTTCAAATCCCGTGACAGCCGAGGTCAACAGCCACATGGCAAGCGTGAAGGCAAAGAGGATCCAGCCAAGATCCAGCCAGGTCACGCTGGAGATATCGATCATCGCCTTCGATGTCGGCACCTCGCCGCCGAACCAGCCAAACAGGACCTGGAGCTTGTAGAGAACGGCCGGGTGATAGACAAAAACGAAGGGAATGATGAACCCGGCCAAGGCAAGCCGGGCGGCCTGAAAGCCTGTGCGCACCGGATCGGCACCGGCAATCGGTGCGGCTGCGAAGGCAGCAAGTGCGACGGGCGGTGTCACGGTCGAGATAACCGCGAAGAAAACCACGAAGAGGTGCAATGTCAGCGGAGCTATGCCGACCGCATCGATGCCGGAGCTGAGCGCGATGACGATGATGAAATAGGTTGCACCCGGCGGCAGTCCCATTCCCAGGACAATGGCGCCAAGGGCAACAACCACCAGCGTTCCGAAGAGTGGCCCGTCTGCAAGCTGTGCGAGCAGCAGAGACAGACGGCCGCTGAAACCCGACACCTGGATGAGGCCGACGATCAGGCCGATGGCCGTGACAATGACGATGATCGAGGCGGACATGCGACCGGCACTGACAAACGCACTGTACAGCATTTCCCGCGAGCGGAAGCCGCGGAAAAGGACCAGCGCGGATGCAAGCGCAACGATGAAGCCGTAGAAACCCGCCTTGGGAACCGAAGGCTGGGCGAACAGGAAATAGCTCAGCACACCAAGTGGCAGGACAAAGACGAGACACTGGACACGTTCTGCACCCGTCAGTTTCGGGCGTTCATCTGCCGGCAACGGGCCAACACCCTGGCGACGCGCTTCAAAATAGACCGTCAGGAATGTGCCAAGGTAGAAGAAAATTGCCGGAATGATTGCCGCGATCACGATGTACCGGTACTCAAGTCCGATCTGACCGGCGACGAAGAACGCCACAACGCCCATCACGGGTGGCATCACCTGCCCGCCGGTTGACGCCGCCGCTTCCACTGCCGCGGCAAATGCAGGCTTGAAGCCAGAGCGCTTGATGACAGGGATAGTCATCACTCCGGTCGAAACAACATTGGAAATCGCAGCCCCGCTCAAGGTGCCGAAGAGCGCGGAACTTGCAACTGCTGCATGTGCGGCACCGCCAGTGAGCCCGCCTGTCAGCCGATTGGCGATCTTCATGAGGAGATCCCCTGCTCCGCTTGCCATCAAAACTGCGCCAAAGACGATAAATATCAGGACGTTGCCGGAAACAACCTGCAGGGGTTGCCCGAACATACCACCCGTCTGCGACCAGAAATTCAGCACCATGGAGCGCATGCTTTGTGCCAGCGTCGCCTCCGATCCGGCAAGAATACCGGTCCATTCCGGCAGCCAGCCACGCACGAAAAAGTAAATGATCCAGAAGAGGCAGAACCCGACAATGAACGTGCCGAAATTGCGCCAGGTCAGATAAAGCACCAGCGCGGTTGCAATCGGAAACAGAACAAAATCAAGCGGCCGTGCGGCGGGCAAGGCCCCACCGTCCACGGCAAACAGGTTCGCGACCCAAATACAGAACACAAGGCTCGACAGGGTGGCCAGGACCCAATTCACCCATGGCCGGATTCCGGTCAGGCTGAGAAAGGAAATTGCAAACGCAAACAGGATCGGCAACCCAAGGATCAGGCCGGTCGGCAGCAGAAACGTGCGCTCGAAAGACCGGAATCCGCCACCGAGCCAGTGTTCGCGCGCAAGTAACCGCTGTTGACGACGCGACAGCTCATCGAACCCGGGAGTGGTGACCTCGATCACCCAGCGTACGAATTCCGACAAGGGACCCGAGGCAGCAAAAACCAGTATCACCAGCGCGAAGACAAAGGCCAGAAGATCGGCAACGCGTTGTTCAACACGGACCGGTGTCATCTGTTCGTCTCCCCACCGCGAAGTCTGCGCGCGTGCCAAAGATAGGTGTTTCGGGCCGTCGCGTTGATCTCGTCCTCTGCGATGGTTTCCATTGTCTCCGCCTTGAGCAGCTCTACCGGTTCGCCAAGGGCAATCAGGTGGTCACATAGTTCCAGGCGCCACTGCGGGTCGATTGTTGAACGTGCCGCTGCCGTCAAGGCTTCGACACCGCCGGCAAGATCCGCCATGTGCCTCGCTCGTTCAGCTGATGAGAGCGTCCCGAGTGTTGTCGGATTGCCGTCATACCAGCCGAGCGTTCCACTCGCGAAGGCGCGGGCTGACCAGCTCGCCCTGCCGTAGAATTCACCAAGCCAGGGCTTTGAAGCGATGTCATCGGGAAGGCGAAGTTCCGATACGATGTCATCCATGGACTGACCCTTGTCCATGCCCTCGGCGGTATGACGCATCACGTGCAGGATCGCCCGACGTGTTGTACTCAGCACCTCCCGCACCTTGTCCTTGCCGAATACCGGCATCGTGTGCCCCGGTGCCAGAACAGCCGCACCGAGCTGTTCAAGCAGCTCCAGGCTGTCCGCCCAGGCGGCAAAGTCGCGGTACGGCGTGCCTCGAATGGCATAGAGATTTGGAAAGGCGTGATACCAGTTGTCTCCGGGGATCAGAACGCCTGCCTCTTCCAGCCAGACGGCCATGTGATCCTCCGTCTCGCCAGGTGCCATGATGAGCCTCGCCCTGACACCGTCGAGATCGATATCCTGATCGTCTTCCATGAACTGTGTTGGCGGCAAAAACCCGCCCCCCAGCCCCTCCATCGGACGATCACCTGGACCGCACCCGAGAGAAATACGTTCTTCAGGGGAAAGCCCGATGCCGAACTGTGCTGCTGTTCTGCGGTTCAGGGCTTTGTGGGGTGCGATCTTGTTACCGTCCTGCCCGACCAGGTCCGATTTGAATTTTGCATTCGCGATCACCGGACACACGCGACCTTCTGCGAAAATGGCAGCGCCGGATATATGATCCCGATGACTGTGGGTGTAGACGATCCGGCCGACAGGCTTGCCGGTCCTTTTGCGAATTTCATCGAGCACGTTCTTCGCAGCGCCGGTGCTCTCCGACGTGTCGACCACAGTCAGAGATGAAGCCCCCTCGATGACGTGTTGCGTCGATGCCGCATAACCGACGGCGGTCCACATGCCGGGTGCCAACTCGACAATCGACTTGCGGAACTGGATCTCATTGTGATGGAGCAGATCAGCATTGGGCATGGTTCAGCCTCCCGTATGCTTCTGTGGCGCCGGTCCGCGATAGTGTTCCGTCAATTCATCGGGAACTTCCGAACCATCCACCAGAAACGGCAGAATACCTTTCCTGATGGACCTTCCCCGCATTCCCTTTATGTCATCGTCTGAGCGCGTTACCCTTTGAGCACAGCGCCGCCCCCATTCGGCCAGCATTGCATAAAGCCTGTCGATTTCTGCCCGATGACCTGTTTCCTTTGCCAGGTCGTGGAACTCATCGGGGTCGTGTTTCAGGTCGAAAAGCATCGGCCGGAAGCCGCCTTCGGCATGCATGAGCTTGTAGCGACCATCGAACACCATGAAGAGACGGCAATCCCTGGGTTCCAGCCCCAGTTTCACCGCTTGAGGGGTCGGTGAAAAGTCAAACTCGGAAACGGCGAATTCACGCCATTCCGGTTTTTCGCCGTGAAGCCACGGCAGAAGCGAACGACCCTCAAGAATATGATCCGGCACCTTGCCTCCGGCGGCCTCCACGAAGGTCGGCGCGAGATCTATGGATTCAACGAGAGCATCGCATGTCGTTCCACGCGTTCCGTCCGCTTCCGGGCGCGGATCATAGACGATCATCGGGATCTTGACCGAAGGATCGTGGAACAGATCCTTTTCGCCGAGCCAGTGGTCACCGAGATAGTCACCGTGATCAGATGTCAGGACGATCATCGTGTCTTTCAGGCGGCCGGTTTTCTCAAGGTGATCCAGCAGGACACCGAGTTGATCGTCGCACTGTTTGATCAGGCCCATATAGGCGGGGATGACCTTTTGCCTGACGTCGTCCCTTTGAAAGGCGCTGGAGATCCGATTTTCCATGTAGGCTGCATAGACCGGATGGGGATCGTCCCGTTCGACCTCGTGCCGGCTGGCGGCCGGAACATGGTTCAGACCGTACATATCGTGATAGGGGGCGGGAACGATATAGGGCCAGTGTGGCTTGATATAGCTGACATGGGCGCACCACGGTCCGCTCTGCGCTTCGATGAAATCGACGGTGCGCGCTGTCAGCCAGGGTGTCTCGCTGTCTTTCTCACGGATATTCGCCGGTTTGTCGGCATTGGCGAACATCCAGCCGGAGGCAATGTTTCCGTCTTCATTTATTCCGGCGTTGGCAAAATCCGCCCAGGGATTCTGACCTTCATACCCTTTTGATTTCAGGTATTCGTTATAGGGCGAACGTTTCTCGTCATAGAAGCCGTCCGGGCCACTGCCCCACAGGCCGTCGTCACGGATCCAGACATCAAATCCGCATTCGACCTGACGCGCCCCGATCACACTGTCCGGTGCCAGCCCAAGACGCTTCATGCCTTCCTTGTCGGCTTTCATGTGGGTTTTGCCGATCAGCCAGCAATCCATGCCGGTATCACGCAGGTGGTCGCCAAGTGTGTGCTCGCCCACACGCAAGGGAAAGCCGTTCCAGGCAGCACCATGGGAAGAAACATATCTGCCGGTGTAAAAGCTCATCCGGCTGGCGCCACAGATTGGCGACTGAACATAGGCATTGGTGAAGCGCACGCCCATCGCTGCGACACGATCGAAATTCGGCGTGTGCAGATGCGGATGTCCGGCGCAGCTGAGATAGTCAAACCGCAGCTGGTCATACATGATGAAAAGAATATTCAAGCGCGGATTTCTCCACTTTTTGCCGACCAGATTGACCGGTTCCCTCCCGCGGGCAATGCCCGTTTGTCAGAGAAGTATTGCCCTTCCTTTTCGAGTTGTCTAATCTTCAGTCCGCTAGGCGGACCGATGTAACGATGACCGAAAATCCTCGAAACGAGCGTGTCAGATCCCTTGAACGGGGGCTGGAAATCATCGAATTCCTGTCGCGCCGCACACGGTCGTCCCTGGCTGATCTGCGCCAGGCAACCGGCTATTCCAATGCTACGCTGTTGAGGCTGCTCGCCAGCCTGCAGCACCGGGGCTGGGTCCGGCGCAACATCGTGGAGGGCCAGTACGAACTCTCGCATTCTATCGGCAAGGTGTTGGGCGAAAATGCTCGCGCGCATCCGCTCGCGGAACTTGCCGGCCCCATTCTTCTGGATCTCAAGGGACGGCGGACAGGTCTGCCGTCCGACCTGAATGCCGTAACAGGTCCGGGACGCATCGAAATCATTGAAAGCACGCGCTTGCGCGGTCCCATGGCCCCGACCCGTACCGCACTCGGCATTCGTCCGTCGATGGTATTGTCTGCACACGGCCGCGCCATCCTCGCCTTTTCACCCGAACCCGTCGCGGAAAAACACCTTGAGAGCCTCAAGAACTTCGCCGGCAAGGAAGAACTTCGCATGATTGAAGGCGGCTTTCTGGCAACTGAAATCGCCGATACACGCAAGCGCGGTTTCGGTCTTCGAGAGGCCGCCTACTGGCAGGCGCCGTTCGATCCGGGGCCGGAACTCGGCGCCATGGCGGTGCCGATCATTTCCAGTTCGGGCGTTCACGGATCCATCAGTATCTTGTGGATGGTCGACGACATGAATATCGACGAAGTGCTGGCCTTCGGCTGTCTTGACGACCTTCAAAAGGCAGCTCGAAGGGTGGCAGAGGTGCTGGATCGTGAGCGGATCAAGGCGCCGGATATTTTGTCAGCTCAAACTTTGCCTGGAAACAGATGATTACCCGCTTCTGTACTCCCTTAACTTGCCTGCAAGCTTTGACATCATCGCTTTGGCTCGGAACAAAATATGCAACAACATTCCAAAAGCATATAATAACGGAAAAGTTATGTAAAAATAAAACCTGAAAGGATCTGGAACAAGCTTAACCAAAAGAACCATAATGATGAATAATAAAATTAAAGTTATATAACTATATTTGCTCTTCGCACTATAAACTCTGCACAAAACCCTCTCGAATTTTGAAGATTGACCCTTTTCGACAATCATTTGCCTGCTTTCCAGCTTTTGACCTCATGTTCGGCGCTTGATACTTACGCGACAAGCATCCAAGGCGATAGAGACTTTGTCATTCTGGTGAGCGAATGAAGCCTGTAAATTCAGTTATCACGTTCCTGAAATTTCCAGCGCCTCGCTCATCGCCATCGCGCTCATGCCGCCATCGATGGTCACGTCCTGGCCCTTGATCCAACCGCTTTCCGGCGAGGCCAGAAAGACGATCACCTCGGCGACTTCCTCCGGCAGGCCGGGCCGGCCGGCGCGCGCCACGTTTTTCACCATCCTATCTCCGAAGGCTGCGGCGAAATCTTTCAGAATTCCAGTGCTGACGGCGGCCGGGCTGACGGAATTCATTCTGAGGTTCCGGGCAATCAGATTTTCGGTTTCCGCCATGGTCATGACGATCACCGCTTCCTTGGAAAGATTGTAGGCCCGCGTCGCGTCAATGCCTCTTTCGCTGATGAACGCCGGAAGTTCATCCGGCTGGAGAGACATCAATGCCTTGACCTCCTCAAGGTTATCCCGCCACATCGCCCCTGCCCGCGACGCCGTATTGACGATCGCAGCACCTGGTTCCAGCTTGTCCAGCATGCCGTCCATAAACCTGCGCAAACCGAACCAGTTCACCTTGAGGATAACCTCCTCCAGGCCATCTCTCGGCGGCAAGCCAGCATTGTTGATGATCGCATCGTACTTTCCGGACACAGCATCGGTCGCCGCCTGGATCGAGCCCGGATCGCTCAGGTCCGCCTTGATCCAGCGCGAGACCTGAACCTGAGGCTCAGAGATATCAAAGGCTGTTACCTCGTGCCCGAGCTCCGCCAGCTTCCTGGCAACTTCGGCCCCGATCCCCGACGAGCCTCCGGTCAACGCCACGCGCATCTCAATCCTCCCCTACCCTGTCTCGACCTAGACCTTCCTGCCAATCGCCGCTCGCGTCAAACGCGGACAACTTTCAGCCTGGTCTTCAAATCCGTCCGGCAGAAGGCATGCAGGAAACAGGTTTGCTCGGAGATATCGAGCATTTCCTGGGCCGTCTCATCGCTTTCCGATGTTTCCAGATAGACATGGGTTTCGATCGGATCGGCTTCGCCGGCCCGACCCGTGCCGCCAGAGGCGCCACCAAGGGAGAAATGCGTGTCCTGAACGATACGATAGTCCGGCAGGTCCAGCTTGAGCATCGAAACGAAGCGCCCGAACTGGGTCATGAAGCAAAAGCCTATTCCCGCGCTAATCAGCGTGTTGGCATCCGGTGCCCGGCCGTCTTCGGAGCTCAGGAAACGAAAGCTCGTTCCATGGGGCGAATAAAGCCTCTGCTGGATGTCCTTGATGCCGTCAGGCCTGAGTTCGGCAATCGCGCCCGGGTTCAAACGCCGGTTCTGTTCATCGGCAAGACTGGATGCCGCCGCAGCCGTTCCAAGCGCCACGTCCTTTTTCGGCGTCATCCCAACCGGCTCCACCAGCATGAATGAAGACGACTCTGCCCGGCTTTTGGCGAAATGGTTACCCGGATCGGGAAAGAGGTCTCCTTCCAGTTCCGCAACCTTCGCAGTCGGCAGTTCGACACCGTTCCTGCCGAGCTTGAACAGGCTTTCCAGTTTGCCGCGCATCAGGCCGTTGAGAGGCGAGGCATGGATCGCGTTCATCAGGAAGGTGTTGAGCGCACCATTCTCCAGGTCGCAATCGATCTCCACGCGCAATTCCACCGGTTCGGCGCCGCCCACCATGGTGCGCTTCGGCATGGACCCTTTCATGGTGTAGAAATTGTCCTGGATCAGCTTGAGTTTCCTGATCTCGACCCCTTGCATGTCGGCAAGCGCACAAATCTCGTTCATGTAGCTGGCAATCATGCCTGTGGTCAGAAAGGCCAGCGGGCAAGGTGCTTCATCGTGACCGCTCAGATAAGGTCCCTCATCGGAAACCAGACGCCAGGTGTCACCGGTTTTAGCGGATCTGACGAGCGCCTCCTTCTGAAACCCGGACAGTGAGCGTACCCAGGTGCGAAGCGCATCACCCTTACGGTTCTCCGGCGCATTGATGCCAACTTCGACCGCATTCGACACCTTGAAAAACGGCGCCAGGCTGCTTTCACCTATGACGTTCTCGCCAAGTTTTGCCATGTCATTCATCTCCCGAATATCTGTCTTTTTCCGATCCCGCCAGGGTCGACGGAATCATTGCGGTCGCTCGGGCAGGAACCCGGCAGGAGCCGATATGGAATGTGGTTCGGCGAAAGCCAGCGCACCGTCATATCCGAGGTTCCGGCCAATGCCAGACAGTTTGAAACCGCCGAACGGTCCGCGCCCGTCCTGTGCCATCGGCCCGTGGCCATTCAGATAGGTGTAACCGGCCTCCAGCCGCCGGGCGATGCGCACCGCGCGTTCCGCATCGGAGGTCCAGACGGACGAGCACAGGCCGAACTCACTGTCATTTGCCGAAGCGACGGCTTCGTCTTCGGTGCGGAACTTCATGATCGGCAGACAGGGGCCGAACTGTTCCTCGCGGACCATCTTGAGCGAAGGATCAGCGTCGTAGACAAGTGCTGGCTTCTGGAAATAGCCACCACCATTGTAAAGATCCTCGTCCGGCACCTGGCCGCATTCCTTCAGATCTGCGCCCCTTGCCCGTGCCTCCGCGATCATGTCCCTGACGATCTTCAGCTGGCGCGGATTGTTGACAGGTCCCATAGTGGTCTCGGGCTCAAGACCGTCGCCAACAACGGCCCGCTCGCAGGCCGCGGTAAAACCGTCGACGACTTCATCGTAACGACTTGCGTGAACATACATCCGTTTCAGGGCCATGCAGATCTGGCCGGAGGACCCGAACGCACCCCAGTACATCTTGTTGAATGCTTCTTCATTCAACTCCGCATCCTCCAGGATCAAGGCCGCATCGTTGCCCCCTAGTTCAAGCGTGACGGGCGTGATGTTTTCGGCGGCCACTTTCATAACGTGTCGTCCAACGCCGACGGACCCCGTGAAGTTGACCAGTCGCACCAGCGAGTGGCCGGTCAGCGTGTCACCAATCTGTCCGGCATCACCGGTGATGATGTTCAGGACGCCCGGCGGCAGCAGTCTGGCGATGATCTGCAGAGTAAGTACCGGTGCCATTGCGCTGTCTTCCGAGGGTTTCACCACCACGGTATTGCCGGTTACCAGCGCTTGCGGAAGTTTGGCGCCAAGGATCGACAACGGCCAGTTCCAGGGAACGATCAACGCGGCAACACCGCGCGGCTGCCGGGTGATGATGGTATCGAATTTCGGGCCGACATCCGCCGGTCCGAGTTCCTCGTCGACCGCCATGCGTTCACCATAGGCAGCCGCCTGGAGGAAACGGTCGCCAAGGCGGCTCATTTCCAGCAGTGTCTCGCGCGCGATCTTGCCGTGTTCACGGGTAAAAAGGCGAGAGCGATACTTGACGTCTTCCTGATCCGCCACCAGAGCCGAGGCAATATCGCGCAGCCTTCGTGCCCGTTCCTCAAATCCAAGGGCCGCCCAGGCCGGAAACGCTGCATGCGCCGCCTCGACGGCTTCATTCATATCCTCTCGGGTTGCCGCTGCTGCATGACCGACAAGCTCCGAGGGTCTGGCAGGGTTGAACAGATCATAGACAGCGCCGCCCGAAGCCGGGCGCACCTTCCCGTTTATGAAGATGCCCGTGGTTATCTCCTGGTCCATGTTGTTCATGATCTTGTCCTCAGAACTTTCCCTGGTTGTTCCATTCCTCGGGTGCGAGGATCTTTTCGGTGACGTCCCAATGCTCGACGATCCGGCCTTCTTGCAGCCGGAAGATGTCGAAGACGCAATAGTGGCTCCTGCCCATCTGCATGTGGCTGAGGGTCACGACGAAATTGCCCTGGCCAATCAGCTTGTGAAATTTCCAGTAGCGCATGGTTTCGCCGCGCGCCGCCAGATCCGACACGAGCCCTGCAAGCCCATCGAGTCCGTCGGCCGCATCGGGATTGTGCTGCAGATACTCGTTCGCGGAAATGAAGTCGGCAGCGCGCGCAAAATCACCATTGATCAGACACGCGTCGCAAAAGGATCGTACGAGGGCCTTGTTGGCTTCGGTCCTGTGGAGATCCTCGATCCTTGTGGTGCCATCCGTCATCGTGCGGCCCGACTTCGTCCTTGTTTCGAACGTCTGGATGACGTCCCAGTGCTCAACAACCCTGGCGGTCTCGTCGGTGTCGAACAAATCGCCTGTCACCCATTTGCTCTCACCATTGTTGAGGCTCTGAAAAACGTGAAGGAAGACAAAGGATCCGTCCTCAATGGCGCGGATCACTTCGATTTGGCGTACCGGGTTGCGCTCGAGGAACGGACCGAAGAATTCAGCAAAACCCTTCTGTCCATCGCCAACTCCTGTCGAATGCTGCGTATAGCGGGCACCGGTGTGCGCGTTGAGCGCCTCCCAGACCTTCCCGTCCCGGATGCCGTCGAGATACAGTCCCTTTGCGTGATGAACCTTGTTGGTGCCTGACAGCGAATGCATGATGGAAGCCTCAAAACTGGTGAAAATTGCTCAGGATATGGCCGGACATGCCACCGTCGACTGTCAGGTTTGCACCGCGGAACCATTTTGCATGTTCGCTCAGTGCAAAGGCGACGACAGGTGCCACATCCTGTGGTCTCCCCGGCCGGTCCATGTGCTTGCGATCTTCCTTCGCCCGCTCGCCAAGCGTTTGAAGAAAGTCCCCCAGGATCGGCGTGTCGACCGGGCCCGGGCTGATGCAGTTCATCGTTATGTTTCGGTCGCGCCAGGTCCATCGGTTCTGCATTGTCCAGACAATCAGAGCTTCCTTTGACAGAAAATAGGAACGGCCACCCTCGGCATTATCGAGACCTTCGGCCCGGCAAAAGCCGGCGACATCGTCATCAAGCGACACTTTCATCGCCCGTTTGACCTGATCGACCGCATTGGGCCAACCGAACCCTGCCAGGGATGCCAGGTTTGCGATCGATGCTCCGTCCGCGAGCTTGGGTACGATCGCGAGCGTCAAGCGCTGCAATCCGTAGAAATTGACTTTCAGAACTGCTTCGGCTGCCCGGGTTGGCGGTACACCGGCAATATTGGCCAGTCCATCCGCCCCCTCGGGCAGCTCTGCGACAAGGGTGTCAATTGACGCAGGATCTCCCAGGTCTGCCTCGAAAAACCGATCGGCGTTGCCTGTTGGATCGCGATCGACGCCGATGACGGTTGCGCCCTGCTCCTTCAGCAATCGGCAAGTCTCTGCTCCGATACCTGACGCTGCCCCTGTTACGATAAACGTCTTGCCGTTGTTCATGAAAATTCTCCCAAGGTCAGCCCACCATCGTCTGCGGCAGGAAAATTGCGATTTGAGGAAACAGTGCGAGCAGCAGCAGCATGAAGGCCATGGCGAACCAAAACGGCCAGATGCCCCTGAAAATCTGCCCCATGGGAACGCCAGGGGCGATGGACTTTACGACGAAGACATTGAGGCCGACCGGCGGTGAGATCATGCCCATCTCCAGCACGATCACCACGACAATCCCGAACCAGATCATCTTCATGTCCGCCATGGAAGGGTCAAAACCGAATTCCAGGGCGGCGATGATCGGAAGCACGACCGGGATCGTCAGCACCAGCATGGCAATGCCTTCCAGAAACATGCCGAGAAACATGTAGATGAGGATGATGATCAGGAGGATACCGTAGTCGCCAATGGGGAGCGACGTCATCAGGCTCACCAGTTGTCCGGGCAGTTCGGTGATCGACATGAAGGGGATGAAGATGAATGCACCGATAATGATCAGAAATACGGTCGCGGATGCCTTCACGGTCTGAAGTGTCACTTCACTCAGCGCTGCAACAGTGAGAGACCGCCGCCACAAAGCGACCAACAGCGTGAGAAATGCGCCCACCGATGAGGCTTCGACGGGCGTGAAGAAACCCGTGTACATGCCTCCGATCGTGAGCCCGACAACGGCGACGAACGGCAAGGCGGCAATCGTTGCTGACCGTCGCTCGGACCAGCTGGAACGTGGTCCCGGTGGCCCGGCTTCGGGGCGACGCAGGACGGTTGCGTAAATAGCGCCGATGAACAGAAGCGTCATCAGAATGCCCGGTATGACGCCCGCCATGAACAGGCGGCCAATGCTCTGTTCCGTCAGCACCGCGTAGATGATCATGCCGCCAGAGGGCGGGATCAGAAACCCGAGCGTTCCACCTGCCGCGACCGAACCGGTCGCAAGACTATTCGAATAGTTGAATTTCTTCATTTCCGGGAGCGCAACCCGCCCCATGGTGATGGCGGCTGCAAGGGACGATCCGGAAAGTGCAGCAAATCCTGCACAAGCCGCAATTGTCGCGGACGCCAGACCGCCCTTCATGTGTCCCATCCATCGATAGGCCGCCTTGAACAGATCGGCGGACATACCCGACACCCCGGCAAGGTTTCCCATCAGGACGAACATGGGAATGACCAGAAGGTTGTAATTGGAAGCCGCTTCAAAGGTTTCGCCGGACAGATTGGACATGGCCGTCTTGAAACCCCGTGCCCACGCCTGGTCCGGGCCCATGCCAAGCAGGAGGAAACGATTTGCAGTTGCGACAATCGTGCCGACGACACCAACCAGTATCATTGCAAGCGCCACGGGAAACCGGAGCGCCAGAAGGACAAACAGGAACAGGAGGCCGAACACTCCGAGCATGGTCATGCTGATCACAGGTCTGCCCCCAAAGCGATTTGCCGGATCTTGCCGCACAGCAAGAGTTGAATTGCGTCGCTGGCCAGAACGAGCGCATAAACGGCAACGCAGATGGCCAGAAGGTAGTAAAAGGGTTCGTAGGAGATCAGCAGCTGCTGGGTCGTCTCTCCGAATTTCGTCGCCTTCCCGCCTGCTTTGACAAGCTCATAGGACATGAGGAGCATCAGAGCGCCGGCGACAAGACGCAGACCCAACATCGACCAACGGGCAAAGCCGGGAGACATCCGACTTTCCATAACCTCGATTTCAATATGAGCGCCGCAGCGGCCACCAAAAGGAATGGCAATTGCGACGAGGATCACCAGCGACAGGATCATAAGGTCTTCAGCACCCCGGACCGGTGCATTCATGACCTTGCGCATGACCAGCACGTTCCAGGTTCCGAACAGCGTCATGAAGGCGAGCATTACACCCCCCATGATGAGCGCGAGCCAAACCAGCAGCTTGTCCAACGCCTTGATCCACATCAGATCGGGCACGATGCACCTCCATCCTGGAACGGCGGCCAAAGGCCGCCCGTGCCATCACTTGTTGATCGCGTTGTAGATATCTTCGGCATTGTCGATGCCGCGATTGGCATAATCGGCGAAAATTGCCTTCATGCCTTCGGCCACGGCCGCATCCATCTTTGCCCGTTCTTCGTCGGCAACCGAGACCCAGCTGACTTTTTCCATTTGCGGTGCGGACTTCATGATCTCGAGCGAACGCTCGTCTGCACCATGAAAGCTCCGGGCACCCATCATCGAGAAAGTCTCGCCGGCGAGGTCGTCGATGATGGCCCTGTGCTCATCGGAGAGTTCCAGATAGCGTTCCTTGTTCATCGCGACAAAAAACACGGCAAACTGAACCGGTACATTCTCGATGAAGTGGCTTGAAACGTCCCAGAAGTTCCACGGCGGTGTCATGTTGTTGTAAGTGGCCGTCGTGCTGTCGATGGTTCCGGTGCTCAGTCCGGTATACATCTCCGTGACGGGCATCTGCACCGGCACCGCCCCCAAGGCTTCGACAAGTGGTGTCGTCATCGCCGCATAGGGCACCATTTTCGTTCCCGCCAGGGATGCGAGAGTCGAATAGTCCCCCGTTGCAGCCCACGCATTTCCAGCCACAGTGAACACACCAAGAAGTTTCACGTCCTCGTATTCGTCAGCCAGATGCTCGTCGTATACCGACAGGAGACGTTCCGTGGCCTCCAGTGCAGTTGTTGCCTTGCCCGGCGGAATGATCAACATCGTCTTCGGGAAGATGGCGGGAGTGTAGGCCTGCAGCCCAAAGGTAATATCCGCAACGCCTTCGACGGCGCGCTTGTATTGTTGCACCGGCCCTGCGCCAAGCTGGCCTGCCGGGTAGACCTTGATCGTGAGCGTCCCGCCCGAACGCTTGTCGACTTCCTCCCCGAACCATTTGAACAGGACTGAATTCGTGTGATGTTGCGGCGGTACAAAATTCGCGACGGAAAGCTCCTCCGCAGAAACGGCAAGCGGCATCATCGACACGAGCGCAATTGCGGCCGCGCCAAGCAGCGATTTCGATTTCATGGCTTCCTCCCAGAATGTTCCTCGGAAGATATGCAGAATTGGACATCGAAACCATTCATGACTATTCATAATAGATATGAGCAAAATCGATTTTCATAATCTGGACGGCCAGATCCTGCGCACTTTCCTCGCGATCCTGGAAGAGTCATCCGTCTCTCGCGCAGCGGAACGCCTGGAGGTAACGCAGTCAGCGGTGAGCCACACGCTGTCAAAACTTCGACTGATCCTGGGTGACCCGCTTTTTGTCAGATCTGGGCAGGGTCTGACCCCGACGGAGACAGCGCTTTCGCTGAAGGGACCCGTGCGCCAGGTTCTGGACAGTCTCAAATCCTTGACGGAACAACGACCGTTCGATCCCAGATCGGAGGACATGCGCTTCGTCGTGGCGGCGAATGATATGCAAAGAGACCTGCTGTTTCCGCAACTGGTGAGAGACGCGCTGCGGGACGGGGTGAATTTGTCGCTCGAGTTCAAACCTTCAGGTGTTCCGAGCGTCTCCCTGTTACGGGACGCCCGCTGCGACCTCCTGCTGACACCAATTCCGCCCGATGCGCCGGACATGATCCAGTTCAAGCTGTTTTCGGGCGAGATGATGTGCTTTTTCGATGGCAGCTGCACCCGCCCGCCAACCTCCGTCGAGGATTACCTGGCTGCCCGACACGTGACGGTCCAGTTCGTCCTGGGTGGCGGTTCGAACGATGTTCTGAGGGCTCCGGATCTGCCTTACATCCCCAAACCAACTGTAACGGTTTCGAATTTTTCCGGAATTACACCATTTGTCCGTGGTACATCGATGCTCGCTACCGAATTGGAGTTCATGCACAGGACGTCCCTTCGTAATCTTGATATGGCGCCCCTGCCATTCGTGACCGAATCCTTGAACGTCTTCATGGTCTGGCACGAGCGGTCCACCAACGACCCCGCTCACAGATGGTTGCGGGAAGCGGTTACCGCGTGTTCGCGCGCTCTTGTTTTCTGAGGATACGGATGTTTCACGGATCTTGCCAAAACGGATGGTCGCATTCTTCCGATTTTCGGGGAAAACCGGATACGACAACTCCCCTGCAATCAAAATATGGACACAGTGATCAGAGTCTATTGCCAGCCTGAGTTGAATTCGAGCCAACGGACGCTGCGCCATGAGCGATGTCGGACACGAAGGCATACACCGGTTCGTGGCGGAGCGAATTTCCTGGGTTATAGCCGTTTGGGTGCATGTGCTGGTATTTGCGATGCTGACAAACATGGAAATGTTGGATCTGTCTGACACGAAGGTTTCCGCACCTCTCGTCGTTGACATTCTGTCTCTCCGGGAATTCCAGCAGGAAGCCTCGCCCAACCCTGCCCTGCAACCAAAATCCGTCCCGAAAGTTGCTACTGAACGCGCTGCACCATCGGGAACAGGAACACCACTTCAAAAAACTCATGTTCCCCCGCCGAACGCTGCCTGGAACTACGCAACGTCATTTTACGCGCATGGTGTTCTCAGTGACCCCCGATCTGCCCAGGCCCGAGCGGCACTGGCAACACTCGTTGGCGGCGACCGCCTTGAGCAACTTTGTGCATTGGAAGCCATGGAACAGGTTAGACGCGCACAACCGGGCTTCCGTCCGACACGATTGGCGCCGCACGCCTTTCGAAATTCCGTGAAAATAGCAGATGAGATTTTTGCCTCGGCAGCCGCCCTCAGAAGCAACCGCACCTGGTATGAAATTGCCTACAGGTGCCAGCTTTCAGCGAATGGTGCCGAAATCATCGGTTTCGAATTCGCGCTTGGCGAACCGATAGACCGCTCACTGTGGGATGAGCACGGTCTTGCGCCTGTGCACTGACGCCTCAAAGGGAAGAGAACCGCCAAAATACAAAACGCGGCAGGAGTACAATCTCCGCCGCGTCAGATAAAATCTACAGGTTCAGGTGCCGTTTGGCCGGCAGCCTCGTACCTTGTCAATGCATCGACAGCCATTCACGTGCTGTGCGCTGCGCCTCGGCAATCTGAGACGGGCTCATTTCACCGGAAATCTCCTTGCGGTACTGAGCAGCATTCTTGTTGCCCTTCAAAGCGGCGATGTTGAACCACTTGTGTGCCGTGATCAGATCAGTTTCGCCGTTGCGGCCACAGGCGCTGTCCAGCCCCATCTGAAACAGGATGTCGGCGGTGACGGGCTTTTCACCCATGGCGGCCATATCAGCCGAGTGTATTTCAAAACGAGCCATTTCGCTCCCCTTTCGTCCTCTGTTAGACTTCCCCAGAAACGTAAGCTTTCGTGCAGCTTTCCCGTTCGTTTCTTGATGTCTACTTGATCAGGACCAGTTAAATAGCTCGTAAAAAAACAGGTTTAACGCATCGAGAACAAAACTTTAAGCAAATCTGAAATTTACAGGATGGTAATCATGAGCGTACGAATTCAGCTGATATTTCAATGATATTACCCGAGAATTTGACAAGGCACATAAACACTCTATTCACCAAGCTGAGCGTTTCAGTCTTTTTCTCAGATACATCCAACCGCAGATCTTCCAACAATCCGGGGCCGCAAACATGTCAGCGCAGACGATTGTCTTTCTTCACGGCACCAACGCTTCATCGTGGACCATGTCCCCGTTCCACAAATTTTTCGAGGATCATGGATATGACTGCCACAGTCCGACTTATCGCTTTCACGATCTGCCGGATGGCGCGGAAAGAACAGATGCGCTGCGCGGGGCCAGCATTGCCGACTATGTTGACGATATTGCCGGGTTCATCGGAACGCTTGGGACAGAACCCATTGTTGTTGGCCATTCACTTGGTGGACTGATTGCACAATTGCTTGCATCGCGCGGCTTGATCAAGGCAGGTGTACTGATCAACAGCAGCATCATCAACGGTACGGTGCCGACAACGGAAATGGAACGCGCACTTGGCAAGATGTTCATGTCCGCCGGGACTTTCTGGGAAGAAGTACCCGGTCAGGATTTCGATCTCCTGGCAGCTTACGGGCTGAATACAATGCCGGTCACGCAGCAACATGAAATCTGCGACCGGCTCAGCACGGAATCCGGACAGGTTCTCTTCGAGCTGTTTTTCTGGATGTATGACATGCAACAGACCACGAAGGTCGACTTCGAAAACGCTGATACCCCACTTCTGTTTTTGTCAGGCTCAGAAGACAAGGTCGTTCCTCCCTCGACGGCGAAAACGATGGCTGACAGATATGGCGATCTGGCAACCTTTGTCGAAGTCGCGGGCCGGTGTCACTACATGCAGCTTGAAAAGGGATGGGAGGAACTCGCTCAACACAGTCTGGACTGGGTTCGCCTGCTTCAGCACAAGACATGACAGGCTCACGCTTGAGGGTTGCGTCATCGGCGGGCTTGCCTGCAAAGGAGAAGCCTGGATCCGCGCAGACTGAACCAGAACGATCGCTGGGCCACCGCGATTTGGCAAGACCCCGCCGCGTCCGGAAATCGCACACTGTCGCAAAATGTTTCGCCAATGCAGCGGAGTAAACACTGCTTCATTCGACCTGCTTTCACCTTCCAACGACAGAAGTTGTCAGACCAGCATCTTCTTGTAGCCAAAGTGGCTCTGATCATATCCGAGACGCAGATAGAAGTGGTGCGAGCCTTCCCGTTCCTTGTTCGATGTGAGCTGCAGCATGCAGGCATTCGCGCTTCGGGCAAGAATTTCGGCGTGATCCATCATCTGCCGACCGATGCCATTTCCCCTCTGGTCCGGCCTTACGTGCACACTTTCGATTGTGGCGCGCGGGCGCCCCTTGAACGCAATGCCTTTGAGGAAGTGGATCTGATAAGTGCCGACCACTTCGTCTGCATCGTTGAGTGCCACGTAAATATCCGCTTCGGGAGCGGTCACCAGGGCTTCAAAAGCAGGCTGATAGTCCTGCCATTCTGCAAATTCCCGTCCCTGGCGCACACTTGTGGCGCCAACATTGATGATGGCGACGATTTCGCGAAGGTGACCCGGTTCTGCCCTCACAATCCGTATCTTTGAAGTCACTTGACGTTCCCTGAATCTCCACGGCGGCCAATTGGCCTCGCCGACATTGGACCGACCATCAGGATCACCTGATCTGAACCGATAAAAATTGAATCAACTCATCTTCAATTCATGTATCAAGATTTAAGCCGCGATCCATACCCTTTCCCAAGATTTCGGCAACTCGGTGGGGTTCATGGACATGTTTGACTGGGGCGGTTGGGCAGTGGCTATCGGCAGCGGGCTGATCGGTGCGGCCCTGGTCTGGGGCCTGTCCGCATCAGCCCGGCCGACCGCGGTTCGAAAGGGACATGTCTGCTACCTGACCTATGGCTGGCCGGTCAAGTGCCTTGCCATTTCACTGGTGCCGTTCGCCATCTTGTTTGTCTATGCGATGGCGCATGCACCCGCCAGACAGATCGCGATGGCGTTCGTCGTGACGGTCGCGTTTCTCGCGATCACCATCTTCGTCAACTATCAGATCTTCTTCGTCAAATTCGGATATGACCGGAACAAGATCTATTTCAGCAGCCCGTTTTTGAGAAACGCGAGCGTTCCCTGGGACCATCTTGAATTCGTCGGCCATTCGCATCTGGTCCAGGCCGACTACATGGAAGTCTCGGGCATCGGCCGCATCTGGTGTTCCAGCTTCCTCAACGGTTATGATGAACTTGGCCTGTTTCTGGAACGCAAGGCAGATGCACTCCTGACACCAGGCAGTTAGGCAACCGCCAAGATCTCACGACTGAAACAGCGTTTGCCTTCGATCAGCGACACAATTCGTCGCTCGCGTCGAGTTCCGCAACGCCCCACCAGGTCGTCCGCCATCCATGGTCTTTCCAAATGTGCGGCCAGTTGCCTGCCAGATAGGTCGCAGACAGCGGCATGACGGGACTGCCGAAAGTCACTTGCGTGTACCGGTTAGCCGCGGGACTTTCGGGTTGTTTCTCGCCATCTTCCCAGACAAAGAAGCATTTTTCCCGTGGCGGCGTTCGCGCCGGGATCGCGTTGGTCACAACCCTTGCACCCGGAAACAGAACTCTCAGGTTGCCGCCCGTGTATCCGTTTTCCGCAATCAGCGTCGCCTTCTCCGCTCCCAAGGCGGCAAGCGGGCTCTTGATGTCGGCATAGGGTTTCATGTGGCGGCACTTGCCGCCGCACCAGAACCTGTCCGGCGCGATAATTCCGGGAATGCGGGCAACAAAGACCACCGCAACAACGGCAAGGATGATCGCCCCCAGCCAGCGCCATTGCTTGAGAAACCCGAAGCGCTCAAGATCCGCAAACAGATAGATCGGCAAGAGCAGCATCAGGGGATGCATGTGCCGTTCCTTGACATAGGTTGCGCCGGTGACGGCAATCATCAGCGCCGTCAGCACGATCATCGCCAGGACGGTTCGGCCACACAGGCGGGCAACATCGCCAACTTCCGGAACCACAGGCGCTTTCCTGCGAAGATATCGCGGCCAGAAAACAATGAGAAGCAGCGGCACCAGGAGAACGGAGAAACCAAGCAAACCAAATGCGAGCTTGCCCAACCCCTGCCCGGCCCTGGCGAGGTGGGACGTCTCTGCAGCCACGCCCATCGTCTTTGACACCGAGGCAAACAGCTGAAGACCTTCCGTCATGATCCACCAGGCGTAAGGGCTATAGACGATTGCAGCAGCAACCGGAACAACCGCCAGGCCCAATACCCTGATCCGGTTCCGCCAGACGCCGTCGCTCAGCGCAGCCAGAACCAGAGCCAAAACGAAGATCGGATAGGAATGTTTTCCCAATAGCCCGGCGCCGGCAACGGCGCCAAACAGCAGATAAAATGACAAGCGCCCTGTTTCGAGCGCCTTGATGAACAAGAACGCACTTGCGGCGCATGCCGTTGTCAGAACAACGGTATGGGTCACACCCTCGTGCAGGTTCCAGCCGAACTGGTAGTAGAGCGAATAGGAAAAGGCGCAGAGAGCTGCCAGCCGCGGATCGGACATTGCCTTGCGTGCGATCAGGAACAGAAACAGCGCCGCAATCGAGATCAGCGTGTATTTGACGAACAATGCAGCCCAGATCGTCGGACCGAATGCCTGCTGTGCGGTCCACAACACCCATTCATAAAGCGGTGGCTGACGCAGCATGTAACCGGGTTCGAGCGTTTGAACGAGAACGTTCTCGAACATGTCGTCCGTCCCCAGAACGGGCGTTGACAGAGCTCTGAGCAGAAGGTGTGACAATCCCCATAATGCGACGAGGCCCCAGACACCAAGTGGTGTGGCAAGAAACGGCACGGTCTGTCGGGCAGAATTGGCGGTTGCTGTCATTCGGTCAATTGAACGCTTTCAGGTTGCCAAGCCCTTTAGCTTATTTGGCGGCACCTGCCTAGCACAGTGCTGCTGGTTTCAAGTTCAGGTAGCGTCTTGCGGGTGCATTCGGCCAAGGCCCGAATACACTCCCTCAAGCCACCTGGTCTGCGTAGCGCCTGCCAGGCCGGCGAACGATCAGCCGCGATAGGTCGCCAGTTTGTACGCAGCCAGGGAAAAGAAAACACCCAGCCCTGCTTCAATCCAGCGCCTGCTCCTCCGGTAGAAGTCGACAACCGGTTGCGTCGAGAAAGTGATCGCATAGCCGAGGTGCCCGAGGACCGACATGAGCGTGCAACAAGAAATCAGCGACAGGCCAACCCAAAGCGGCGCGTTTGGTCCAAGACCCACGCCCACGATCGCGATCCAGTGGAGAGCTGCCTTCGGATTGGTCATCTGAATGGCAAGCCCCTGAAGAAACAACCTGTTTCCTTTCGCTGACCGCACCGCGACATTTCCCTCCGGTGTCGCTGCCGACCGGAAGGCCCTGTAGGCAAGCCAAAGCAGATAGATGGCGCCCAGAATCTTCAGGAAGGTAATCGCATGCGCATAGGCTGCGATCAGCGCGGTCAGTCCAGCCACGGTGAGCGTCGCCCAGATGCCGGAGCCGATCCCGACGCCAAGCGCCAGCTTCACACCCGATGCCCGCCCCCGCTCCATGGACGTTCCGATGATCGCCAGGATATTGGGTCCGATGCTGATGAAGCCGACGGAAAAAATTCCGAGCGCCAGGAGAAGGCTTGCAAGATCCGCGTTCATGACAGTTTTGATCCATCAGTTCCTGAAGTAACACAGCAACCAGCAGACCTGGTGGTGTTGCGGAACTAAACTAACAGGGTTAGCTGATGGCTCTCAATCCAAAAACGACCAGGTGTCCGCCCCGTCGAAGTGGCGGTGGCCAATGGCTTCAATGGTTCCGGGACGGGCAAGACGCAGGTTGACTGCCATGCGCCCTTTTGCATCACCGGCAACGGCTTCCCAATGAGTGGTTGAACCGCAGGTTTTGCAGGTATGAAAGGCGAGCTGCCTGTCGCCCCAAACATAGCTGGTTGTTGCCCCGGGTTTCGCCGTCACCGCAATGTCCCCGACTTCACCATGGCCCCATACGGTCCCCAGACTGCGGCAGATCGAGCAGTTGCATTCCACGGCGAAGCGAGGCCGTACCTTCAACTGGTAAGTCACGGCACCGCAATGACAGGAACCGGTAATGGGCAGTTCTACGGCCGAGACTTCATTCTCACCTGCCATAACTCACTCCAGGCCGATCTTCTGTTTCAAAAGATCGTTCACTGCCTGCGGGTTGGCCTTGCCTTTGGACGCCTTCATCACCTGACCGACGAACCAGCCGACAAGGTTCGGCTTTTCCTTGGCCTGTTCGGCCTTGTCCGAATTGGCGGCGAGGATCTCGTCGACAATCGCCTCGATCGCGCCCAGGTCAGTCACCTGTTTCATACCACGATCTTCAACGATCCGTGCCGGGTCACCGCCTTCCGTCCAGACAATTTCGAACAGATCCTTGGCGATCTTGCCTGAAATCGTTCCAGCCTTGATAAGGTCGATGATGGACCCGAGTTGAGCCGCGGAAACCGGGCTGTCCGCCAGATCCGTGCCTTCCTTGTTCAAGCGGCCGAAAAGTTCGTTGATTACCCAGTTTGCAGACAGTTTGGCGTCACGCCCCTTGGCAACATCCTCAAAGAAGTCGGCAGATGCCTTTTCGACAACCAGGATATCGGCATCATACGCGGTCAGGCCGTAGTCACCGATGAAACGAGCCTTCTTGTCGTCCGGCAGCTCCGGTAGGTGGCCAGAGAGTTCATCGACAAATTCCTGGCTGAATTCGAGCGGCAGCAGGTCGGGATCCGGAAAGTAGCGGTAGTCATGCGCTTCTTCCTTCGAGCGCATGGACCGGGTTTCACCTTTCACGGAATCGAAGAGACGGGTTTCCTGATCTATTTCGCCGCCATCCTCCAGAATCGCGACCTGACGCCGGGCTTCGTATTCGATGGACTGTCCCACAAAGCGGATCGAGTTGACGTTCTTGATCTCGCAACGGGTGCCGAATTCGCCGCCGGGACGCCTGACTGAAACGTTGACGTCCGCGCGCATGGAGCCCTGGTCCATGTTGCCGTCACATGTTCCCAGGTAGCGCAGGATCGTGCGCAGCTTCGTCAGGTAGGCCTTCGCCTCGTCAGACGAACGAAGGTCCGGCTTGGACACGATTTCCATCAGCGCAACGCCAGAGCGGTTCAGATCCACGAAGGACATTGTCGGATGCTGGTCATGCAATGACTTTCCGGCGTCCTGTTCCAGGTGGAGGCGTTCAACACCGATCTCGACCTGTTCGTCCGGCATGTCGAGCAGGATCTTGCCTTCGCCGACGATCGGCTGTTTGAACTGCGAAATCTGATAACCCTGCGGCAAATCCGGGTAGAAATAGTTCTTGCGGTCGAACACGGATTTCAGATTGATAGCCGCCTTCAGCCCGAGACCGGTTCGGATTGCCTGCCTGACGCATTCCTCGTTGATCACCGGCAGCATACCTGGCATGGCGGCGTCGACGAGACTGACGTTGTTATTCGGGTCCTTGCCGAATTCGGTCGAGGCGCCGGAAAAGAGCTTGGCTTCGGAAGTCACCTGGGCATGGACTTCCATGCCGATCACGATTTCCCAATCGCCGGTCGCTCCCTTGATGAATTTCTTCGGATCGGGTGTGCGTACGTCGACAATCGTCATCTTCGTCAAAAATCCTGTTCTGTTCGATTTCGCGCGCAAAGGAGCGGTGTCAAAACGAACTCCAAGGCGCAACTACTTTGCAGACTGTTGACCTATTCGGGAATTGATTGGGCTGCAAGGTTTTCCTTGCCAAGAACTGTTTCTTTCGCACAGAGAGCTGACCCTATTGGTCAGGACCGGGGTTCTGCGCCTCGCCCGTGCGCATGATGAAGCCAATCAGAACCGCGACTGCCTGATAAAGTTCTATTGGAATTTCCTGATCGATTTCGATCTGGGACAGGGCTTCGGCCATCATCGGGTTCTGTTCAATCGGCACACCGGCTTCCTTGGCCAGCCTTTCAATCTGCTCGGCAATCGAACCAGCCCCTTTAGCCGTGACCACCGGTGCGCCTTCGTTTTCGTATTGAAGCGCGACGGCCAGCTTCTTTTCCGGCGGTTTGTTCGAACTCATTGCCTTTTCCTATGATTGCCGATCGATCAGCGCGCCGTATTTCGCCGCCGTTTTGGGCGGCAAGCCCCGGACGAGCCGAAACTCCTGCAGATCGAGTCCAGCATCGGCAAATGACGCTTCGACTGATTCACGAACGGAATTCAGGTTGTCGAAAGTTTCCTTGCGATCCACCCAAAGGCTGACAAACGTTCCGCCGCCGCGCAAACTGACGGCTGCCTCCAGAGGGCCTGTTGCCGTGAGGTCGAGTGCGAAACGAAGCCGCCAGGCCTGTTCGTCCTCATCACCTTCCTCCTGCCCACTGCCATCCCTGCCAACCTGCATTTGCATAACGGCGGTTTCCTGACCAAGCGAAAGAGGCAGTTCCAGCACGATATCCATCGGACGCGTACCCAGCTTTTGCCGTTCGTCGCCCGCAAGACCCGAGTTGACCAGTTGCGTCATCCGCATTCGGGCAAGCGCAGCGTCGGTTTCCTTCAGCAATGACTGCAGGTTCTGCGGAGCCGCACCTGTCCAGAATCCGCTTGCGGCTTGTTGCGCCTGCGCTTGGGGTGGGCCTTGCAATGTCGGTACAGAGGGCTGGCTGGCAGGCCGGGTCACCTGGCCCTTGCTACCAAATTGCTGCAGGATCGATCTGAAGGAGAGCAGAACGGACTTGAGATCCCCCTGGCCAGCCGAACTCCCCTGACCGGGAAGTACAAGATTTGCCTCCCTGAACTGCCCCGAGTGGCGAACTGCTTGTTGAAGGCCGGCAGCCGTCGGTTTCTGTACAGTGTTCAGCCTCAATCCGAGGATCTGCTGCATTGCCTTGACCACAGGATCAGGCATCGATACCTGCCCGCTTGCCTGTGCGGACATCAGACTTCCAACCTGTGCGAACAGATTTCCAAGACCCGATTGTTGCTCGCCGAGTGGCTGCATCAACTGACGTGCAATTTCCCTAACCGGTGCCTGAGTGCTTGACGCAGCAACGTTTGTCGGAGCACTTTCCCGACTATTGCTCGTCAAACCGGCGGGTTGATAAGGCTGGCTTTGAGCAACACGCAAACCTTCCCCTGCCTGCAACTGTCCCTGCAGCTTGGCTCCCGTCGCCCCGGATGTAATTGCGGAAGCGGAAACCGGTCCAATAGGCGCCTGAACAATGCCGCTGACAGTTGGGCCTGCAATGTTCGGGGAAGCCGCGCTTTGGGTCGTCACGCCGGGTTGCGCCGTCAATGGTCCGGGTGGAGCCGCCAGTCGACCGGGCAATTGTCCGGGTAACGATGGCAAGGGGCCAGTTGCTGACTGGCCTGCAACAGTGCCGGTCGCACTCGTCCCGCCCCCCAGCGCAATACTCCCCTGCGCAACACTCCCTTGCGCAACACTCCCTTGCGTAACGCTTCCGGGTGTAGTGTTTCCTGGAGAAGCAGGTTGCGCTGTCGTCGTGCCTGTGGAAACCGGCGCTGTGGGGGGCACAGGACCGCGTGAAGCGGCAGGGCTTACTTGCCCTTTGGCTATGACTGTATCAGTGCCTACTTTAGGTTGCGCAAGCAGCGGCTTGATTACCTGGCTCGAAGGGCCTGAAATCGATACAGCGGATGCGGTAACAGGTCCGGACGAAATGGGTGTCGCCGGAGACGCGGGTGCCGTTGAGGTTGCCGGCGCGGTCGGCGCCGGTGCCCGCCCTGTGTTTCCGGTTTGCGGCAGCGCTGTAGAATTTCCTGGCAACGGTGCTGGAACAGAACCCGAGACACGGGGGAGATTGCCGGCAGCGGGCAGATCAATTGGCGACCCACCCGCATTGACAGTGACCTGTGCAGGTTGCAGCGGTGCAGTGCTTTTTGCAGGAGTTCCGGCCAGACCTGGTGGAATGAAAGATCCGCCCGGTCTGAAACCTTCGGTGCGAGGAGCGACTTGCGTTTGTGCCGGCTGAACAGGCGTTGTTTGCGTGGTTCCGGAGTGGACCGGTGCCTGACCCGTCGGCAAGTGCAAGGCCCGCCCCCCGGTTTGCTCGGCAGTGGCCTGAAATACAGGTCCTGCCGGTCGCGGGGCCTGCGCATTGGCCTGTGGCGCCTGTGAGGCCTGCGGGGCTTGCGGGACTTGTGGGGCTTGTGGGGCTTGTGGGGCTTGAGTGGAATTTGAAGCAACTGGAGCGGTTCGAGCCTGTGCCACGTTCGGCTGCGTTTGAAGGATACCCGCGGCTTCATTTTTTAGCTGCCCTGCAACGATTCCGGGTTGCGGAACCTTCTGGGGCTGGGGTTGGGGCTGGATCTGAGGTTGCGGCTGGGGCTGTTGCGGCAGTTGACCTTGAAGCTGCGACGGATTTTGAGGCTGCGGCTGAAAACCAGGCTGCGGAACGGGTTGAGGTTGGGCCTGAGGTTTCACCTGAGCGCCGCTGCCGTCAAGACCTTGAGGGGGAACAATCGTGATCTGAATGGCAGGGTTCTGTCTGCTACCTGTCACGGTAACAACCACTTCCGTACCCGGCGGCAGCGGTGTCCGGACCCGCAAGTCGATCTTGGCATCGGCAGTCACCAGGCGCACGACACCACCCGGCAGATTGGTCTCCACCTTTGCTTTCAATTCAAGACCAGGCTCAAGCCTCTGTGATCCCACGGCAATTCCGGGACCCAGCGTCAGCGGTTGAGCGCTTACTGTTTCGACCATCGCACTGCCTCACGCAATCGCGGAACTGCAGAATCATAGACTTACAGTATGGCCGGTTTCTTAAGCTGTGCCCAGACTTGACCCTGATCAATGCCAACTTGAATTCAACAGCCCATCCTTGAGGTGAATCTGACAGGAGATGGCAGCCCGGCAAAGCAATGCCCTGACGACCGACCGGAGCCAATTTCAACGTCAGTCCTGAAGAAGGAGAAACAGCTTGAACTGGATGGATCGCCTCAATGAGCGTGCGGAACTGATGGGTCGAATGCTCGATGCGATCGGTGCCATGAAGAACATGCCGACCGGAATTCACTCGAATGCAGCCATACGATCGGCAGCCGTGCGCTGTATCAATTGCCGGAATACCGAGGCCTGCAAACAGTGGCTTTCCGATCACCCGGATGGTGCAACTCACCCGATGAAGAACTGTCCCAACGCAGAACTCTTCAACAGTTGGCTGGAAGACTGATCTTCCTCATGGATTGGCAGTCAGGTTTTGTTGCGTTGCCTGTTCAGCCAGAATGCCAGGCTGCCGGCCAGAACACCACCAACGAAGCGAAACGGAAACATCGCCAGGGCACCCGCGTCCTGTGAAATCAGCTGCGGCAATTGCAGCATGCCGACTGCAGCTTCCAGGATCAGCGAAAGTGCCGCTGCGGCAAACCCGGCAATCCAGAGTTTTTGAGCTCCATCGGCCCGCCATCCCAGATAACCGCCGATGACAAGCGCGAACGGGTTTAGGAGTCCGGACATCCCGAAGAGATCAAACCAGGTATCAGATAGCATTTCCATACCCCCTCTTATCGCTGGCTCCGCTGAAATGCGAGACAAAATCTGCCTTGCATCATGCCGATTGCGCCAGAGAGATTATTCTAGTTGGTCAAAATAAACTTTTCTAAACGGTCAAATATCATTGCCATGATGCTGATTGCCGTGAATAAATCGTCGAACAATCGACCGACACTGCAGTGAGATAAATCTCGGTTCACCTACATATTCTCTGTTTTACTTTTCCGGTCCTTGTGTTATCTTTCCTACTGAACCTTATTTTATGTCCGATGAACTTCGGACACTATTGTTTGCAAGTTTTTATCATGACCGTTGCCTCAACCGCACCATCCGACGATCCCACTATCGAAGCCCTGGGTAAATCCGACCGCAGGCTTGCGATCTTATGTGGTCACTGTGGCCGTTTCCGTTACATGAACGGTGCCCGGTTCTCGCAAAACCAGAAAGTTTCCGCCCTGAGCGAAACTCTTTCCTGCGGATTGTGCGGATCAGAAGATGTCACTGCAATAGCAGTTTCAAGACATCCCGAAAATGGCTACTGGCCAGCTGAACGCAGCTGAATGACCTCATCACCACGGGTGAAACCAATCCGCAACACCTTGGCTTGAACCGCCTCGATTCGGCTAGTCCACGTTTCTGCAGGTATTGTCAGTTCTTCAACTCCATGATACCCGCCCCACAGAATTTGAGAGGATTTATGTCCGGATCACAAGAGTCCCGGTAATCCCCGACTGAAGACAGTCGGGTCATGCAACACGGCGCGGCATGCGATCTGCTGCAGCGACCGGATTCTTGCATTCAGATTCAGGTTCTCAAAGACATCGATGGACATATCAAAAGCCGAGCAGCGGGTCTTGCACCTGCTCGCACAAGGTGGCTGTATTCTCGTGGAAAAGAACGAGGCAGGCCGCATCACCAAACAGGAAACGATCACACGGGATGGCTGGTACTGGGGAGGCTGCTCTCTACGGCTGTTTCGTAAACTCAAATACAAACGCCTGATTGCGTCACGAAACAGTGGTCCCTACAGGATTACACCGCTGGGACTGCGAAGGGTCCGGTCCCAGCTGGACAATCGTTGACACTTTTCAAACCAGACCAAGAAAAGAAGGCGCGCCGAAAACCGGCGCGTTTTCTGTTCATGTGGTGTGACGGAATCCGCCTGTTGCAGCCGTCTAGGCTTCAACAATATCCGGTTTGTCGCCAAGCAGATAGCGCGGTCCTCGCCCATGGCGGGATGCGGCGTCGCCAGCGTTATAGAGCCTGCAGGATTTCATCGAAAGACAGCCGCAGCCTATACAGGCATCCAGCTTGTCCCTGAGCGCGGTCATCCGTTCGATGCGTTCATCGAGATGTTTCCGAAACTCTCTGCTGATCCGGGTCCAGTCCGCCTTGTTCGGAGCCCTTCCTTCCGGAAGTCCGGCCAGCTGCCGTGATATTTCCGAAATCGTGAAGCCGAATTCCTGAGCCACAAGCACAAAGGACAAACGCCGGATGTCGGCCCTGAGGAAGCGCCTTTGCCCACCGCTGTTTCGGACGGGATGAACCAGACCCTTTTCCTCGTAGAAGCGGATCGCTGATACGGACAGCCCTGTCCTTTCCGACAACTCTCCGATCGAGAGGAGGTCACTACCTTTCATAACCCTGTTCAAAATATTCTCATTTTTGCTCTTGACCTCAAGTTTACTTGAGGAATTATGTCAGGTGTCCAGAAGGATTGAAACCTTGAAAGGACACTGCGATGAGCACCCCGTTTCTGGAACATGTAAATGTGACCGTTCGCGATCCGGAAGCAATGGCAAAACGCCTGGAAGACTGGTTCGGCTGGAAAGTGCGCTGGAAAGGCGCGGCGCTCAACGGTGGGACGACCTATCACATCGGCAACGAGACAAGTTACATAGCCGCGTACAGCCCGTCTCACAACACGACACCGGTCAACGGCACGAGCTATAGCCATCATGGCGGCCTCAACCATATTGCGGTCGTCGTCGATGACCTTGATGCCACCGAAGAGCGCATCAAGGCCGGCGGTTACAAGACCCACAATCATCAGGACTACGAACCCGGTCGCCGCTTTTACTTCGATGATGACGACGGCATCGAATTCGAAATCGTCAGTTACGCCGACTAACAAGCACCAAAACGCAGGACCGTGACCGGCAGTCACGATCCTGCGTTGAAAATTATCGAGGGCTGACAGAGGCGACGGCCAGATTTTGGCGTTTTCTTCTGAAACACTCCGGACTATTGCAACGCCACCTTGTGTGGCAGCGCTACCGGAACGAGCATTTTACGTTCCGGTCAGCAGTCGGGAGGGACGGATGAGGCTCGTGAGAAACGAAGAGGTCGCCTGGACCAATGGTTCAGGCTACAGGAAGAAAATACTCCTTCGGGACAAGGAGGTTAACCTGGAAGGCGGGCTTGTGCAGCTGGTTGAAATACCACCCCACACACAGGTGAATGATCATTTCCACAAGTCCTGCACCGAAGTGTTTCATGTCATATCCGGGAAAGGCGTTTTCTGGATCGATGACAACCGGATAGACCTGGAACCGGGGCAAACACTGACCTGTGAACCATTGGAAGTTCACAGGACGGAGAACCCTTTCGATTATCCCTTTACCTATATTGTCTTTAAAACGAACGCTGTCGAAAATGACCTGTTCTGGTGCGATCAGTAAAAACTGCTTCACACTTACTCGTTTCGGCACCAACCCTGAAGAAACGCCAAAAATCACGCGAATGACAGAAGCCATCCGCGCTGCTTCGATTGTGCTCAGTGACCGGTGAGCACCAACGCGGTAATCGGGTATCTCAGTGCCTGGCCACGGATCATGATCGCATGGACAATGCCGACGGTGTCGACAACATGCAGGAAGACAAACTCACCCGTGCCCAGGTTCTCGTCCGACGACAACTTCTCATGATTGCTTGTATAGGCGTTTACCGAACAGCTCGCACCGGGAGGCAACTTGTCCAGCCCGCCCTCGTAGAGCGGTTCGAGGATCGCCGTGACAGTGCCCTGCTTGCCTGAAGTCTGTGACGCATCGAAAAGCTGACTACCTGCGGTCACCTGCCCGGAGGCGATTGCGTTCTGCACATCCGTTACGACCAGGGGTATGATCGTAAAAGGGACTGAAGGGCAAAAGGCTTCCGCGACCATGCCGGTCTTCATGACCTGGGCTTCGATCTGGCTGAAACCGGCGACGATGCGCTCCTGCTGGGAGTCTGCCGGAATCAGGACGCCAGCCGGCCGCATCAGCGGGTTCACGATATCCCCGGGGCGCAGGACGAACTGACTGACGGTTCCGTCAACACCGGCATAAACGGTCATCTTGGACAGCTCGACTTCCGCTTCCTGTTCTCGTGCTCGCGCACTCTCCAGAGTTGCGGGCAAGGCCACATTGATCTTCGTTTCCACCAGATCCTTGTTGGCCTGTGCCGCAGCCAGGGCACCTTGACGTGCATCTACCGTGGTCTGAAGCTTTTCGATATCCCGCTCGCTGACCACATTCGCATTCCGCTGGAACAGTTCCTGTTTCGTATCAAGTTCGTCCTGGGCCTGCTTGAGCGAGGCTTCCGCTTGCTCGACTTCAGCATTTGCAACGGCAAGCTCGCTTTGAGCGAGCGCAATCTCGCCCTCGATTTCAACAATTTGCTGCTTTGCCGTTGTGACATCGGCTTCCTGGCGGCTGCTGTCCAGTTTGAAGAGTGGATCGCCTGCCTTGACCTCCGTATCAAGCGACAGCGGCATGAAGACCTCTGCAACCCGCCCCGAGCCCTCAGGCAGGATAGGAAGCACGCGGAACGTTGACACAGCGCTCGTCGAGGAAGGATGGAAATAGAATATCAGCGTAATCAGCGAAATCGTGAGCATCAGGCAGGAGACGATGCCGTAACGCAGTTCGTACCAGACCGAATAAAGCGTTATCTCATGGCCTATGCGCTTGCCCTGAACATAACGTCGGAACAGATAATCGGGAAGGAGCGTGACCATGGAACAGAAAAGGGTCTCAAACATCTATCCTGCCTCCCCTCACGCTTTTTCTGTGTTCTGCGAGGGCAACCCCGGCTCGGCGATCTGAATTTCTTCCGCTCCGCTTTCAGGAAACTGCCCGTTATCGTCCGGATCCGTCGGGAACTCGGGCTCATCATCAATCGGATCCACCGACTCTACATTTTTTCCGTCATATTTCCGCGCAATTCTGCTTGCCGAGTTCGCGATCGTCTCAAGTGGCGACATGAAATCGGGCAGCTGGACAAACGCCAGCACAAGAGCAGCAACCCAGAAGATCTGATTGTGGGTGAAGAGAGCCAGCAATCCCAGGACCGCAACAAGCTCGAACTGAATTCTGCCATGCTTGTGCGCCAGCCGCTCGGGCAGTGAATGAAGGTACAGATAGAACGTCCCCAAGAGCAAAACAATCACAATGAGGAAGATCAGAACCGTCAACATCATCTGGTCGCTGCCGTCTGCCTTTGGAAGAAAAAAAGGCAGGTGATGCGGCGCAAGCTCGTGCATTTTCTCAGTCATCTTCAAATCCGTAAAAAAATCCGCGTCGAAGACAACCTGTGCCAGGATCAAGTTGGCGTCAAACAAAAAGGAATTTGGTTGCACTGTTAGCTGAATTGCAGGCGCGGGAAAACACCCGGACCGGATTTCACCGGTTCGAAAATTCCTTGGCAATCGTGAACGACGAGCGTCCGGCCCGCTCGCGCTAGCGCGGCGCCATTCGGATAGCACCGTCCAGACGAATGGTTTCCCCGTTCAGCATGTCGTTCTCGCAAATCGATCGGACGAGTTGGGCAAACTCATTTGCTTTCCCGAGACGGGACGGAAACGGCACTTGCTGGCCCAACGAGTCCTGCACTTCCTGCGACAAGCCGAGCAGCATCGGCGTTTCAAAAATGCCGGGAGCGATCGTCATCACCCGGATGCCGGATTTCGAAAGATCCCGGGCTACGGGGAGCGTCATGCCGGCAACACCGGCCTTCGACGCAGCATAGGCAACCTGTCCAATCTGACCGTCGAAAGCTGCAACGGATGCCGTTGAGACAATCACACCGCGGCCGCCATCCGGCGTCACCGGATCAAGAGTGGCCATGCCGGTGGATGCAATGGAAAGGCAGCGGAACGAGCCGACCAGATTGACCGCCACGACCTTTTCAAACATATCCATCGGGTGCGGTTCACCCCGGGATGTCGTTTTGGCTACCGGGGCAATGCCGGCACAATTGACGAGGATCCGCTCCTGTCCGTGGGCGCTGCGCGCCCGTTCAAATCCAGCTTCAACGCTGGCCTGGCTGGTAACGTCCACATCCGCGAAGACGCCGCCGATATCAAAGGCAGTTTCCTGGCCCCGTTCAGGGTCTCGGTCGAATATTGTTACTCTGACGCCCGCCCCGGCCAGCATCCTTGCTGTAGCCGCGCCCAATCCCGACGCACCGCCGGTCACGATCGCCGATAAGGCTGAGTCCAGATTCAAGGGAACCTCCTTTGGAGTTCAATTCCATGATTCTATTATGTTAATTCAATCAAATTGACGATAACGTCAATTTTTCGACAAAGTGGCGAAGAATTGGCTGTCGGTCAAGCGTATTCATGTCGTCAGCGGCATCTTTTAACGCAGTGACGAATTTCCCTGTCCTTGCGATGCGGTTCTCACTGGTCGACCAAAACCACAAGATCAACCGGCCTAAGCATGCCGGCCACCTCCACATGCGGCCGGGTTTCAACGGGTTTGGCATCATAGCCTTGCGCAATGGCGAGATCCCAGGTGGCCTGATCTGTCAGCGAGGCGGACTTTTGCGCCTTGTTCGCGTCTTCCAGCTTGGCAGCGCGATTGACGGCATCGCCGATCACCGTAAACTCGAGCCTGTTTTTAGAACCGATAACACCTACCGTTACTGTTCCGGCCGAAACGGCTGTGCCGATCCGCAGCCGTCCTGGCCACCCGACATCACGAAAGCGCTGCTGCTCGTTGGCAACACAATCCACGAGTTTTTCGGCGGCTCTCAGCGCATCGGCTGCATAGGAATCCGACGGGTGAACGGCGCCGAAGGTGGCAAGTATGCCGTCGCCCAGAAACTTGTCCACGCGACCGCCTTCCTGATTGATGACCTCAACAGCAAGATTCTGGTACTCGGCCAGAACGGACAGAACACTTTCGGGTGGCAAGGTAGCAGAGGTTGATGTGAACGAACGTATGTCGGCATAAAGGATCGCCGCCTCCCGCAGGCTCCCCTCGCCGGCCTCAAGCGAGGTACCCGCATCCGTGATTGACGCAGCAACCTCGGGAGCAAAAAAACGGCGCAGGTCCTTTGCTGCAGCCTGATCGCGGGTTGCCTCGAACAACATTGACCGCCCCCTGTAAAGCGCAACGGACAATATGATGGTCACGGCAAAGATGACCATGGTCTTGTCGAGTTCCGCACCTATCAGGATCGAGTTTCCGGTCAGATACTCGACATAGTTTCGCGTCACCCGCATGGAATCCATGTCCGCAAAGGCGGCGTAGAACACCAGCCCAAGCCAGCCGGCAACGGCAACTATTCCTGTTGTCAGAACAAAACGCGGATCAAACCTGAGCGCTCTCAGCCCAATGAAGATGAACACATACATCAGCGTTGGTGTTTTCAGGTAAAAGGCCGGGTGCTGATCATACTGGATATGGAAAGAGAAGATCAGGCCAACGAGGAGCGCCATATCGACACCGATCGATATGAGCAAATACCACTGGGGCAACTCGAACCGATACGAAAGCGCAAGACGCAAGACGGTGAACAGAAAGTAGGCGCCCAGTGCAATCGGCACAAAATTGAAGCCCGCCGTGCCTTCCGCCCTGGGGGCGATCGCGTAAAGCGAGGAAAAGAACAGAACAAGCCCCAGCTGCACCCAACTGATCAGGCGCTCGGAGGAATCTTCGCGTGCACGGATTTCCGCGCGGACCCGGTCAGGCAAACCTGTTTCCGGTGGTCCGCCCTGAAGGATGTAGCGAAGGGATTGGGTAATTGAGCTCATAACGGTCCAATATCAAATTGTGACCGGAGTTTCTCCCTTCGGCAGCTAATACGCAACAAGGTGCGCGTGAAAGTGACCGTTCGTGAAGGTGGAGGGTCTACCGGCCTGACAGGAGCCCGAGCTGTTCGATCCTGTGAACGAGTTCACGCTGCCTGTGACATCCGGTTTTTGACAGGGCCGCTTTGATCTGGTTACGCACGGTATGGATGCTGACATCCCGTTCCGCCGCGATTTCGCCTGGCGTCAGTCCTTCTGAAAGCAGGAGCGCGGACTCTGCCTCAGCCTTGCTCAAGGACAGGGAATTCTGCAATCTTTTCAGAGTTGTCGACCGGTTACAAACCGGCTTGAAAGCCAGAACCGTCGCCAAGCCGGAACCTGTTACAAAGGTTCCGAAAGGTGACTTGTCCAGATCTCCCAGACGCATCCCCATTGTTCGGCAGATCCATTCCTGCCCGTCCCTGTCGTAAAGTCTGACATTCTTGAACATGTTCGGATTGTCGCTTGCCTGGACACCAATATGAGAAAGAAATTGCGCCTGAACCTTTCCGGAGCGGAATTTCAGGCGGCGCATCAGGTCACTGCCTATCAATTTTCCGCATGCAATCAGATTTTCAGCTCCCTGACACGTGTAGTGGATCATCATCGCCGAATCCACGACAACGATGGCCGTCCCCGCTCCGAGCAGATGTCGTTCTGCCGCCCATTTCTCAAACTTCAACCCCGTGAGCATGCGATTGATTTCAAGTGACTGGCGAATGATCGGCGCCAGACTTGCACAAAGCTGCAGCCAGTCGCCTTCATGCTTTTCCTTGTCCTTTGCGCGCATGTTGCCGCCTAGCAGGAACATGCGATCGGAATCGAAGGCAAGCATGGAGCCACCACCTGCATACAGATCCTCAAGCGGGTGCAGGATATCGGCATAAAACTGGGTTCGTTTCAAGGTATCCGGTGCACAAAGTTCAGCACTCGAGATCACATCACCGATCCCGCACTTGGGAAAATTCACCGCAAACGGATTCCTGTCGGCGAAATACGTCTCGTAGAGTTTCAGGATTTCCGGATCATATCCGGAAGAATAGGCCAGCGGAGCCGCATTGGTGGCCTTGTCGTATCCAATGAGCTGAGTACACACATGCGAGGGCATCGCGCCGGCAACGGCCTCAATAAACACCTGCCATTCGTCTGGATCCATTGCGGCTGCCACAGCCAGATTGGACAATTGAATGTACTTTTCCGCGGTTAGGACCACACCACCCCCCAAGTGTCAGCGGCTGTTTCTTTGGTGCAGCAACGCGGCACAACCGGCCTGCAACTCATAATTTATAGCCTGATATAGTCCATTTGGATCATGCATGCTGCGCATAGTTCCAGTAAACAAGTGTTGATCGTGCAGTGCAGTTCGCTGCAGCGGCTATTTAGGTTGCTCGAACTGTTTTCCGGACGCAGCATGGGAATTCCCGCATTCCCGCATTCGGCAAGCGATAAATTTTTTATGCTATGTTATTTTTTGGGCGGCCATTTGGGCCGCCGTTTTTTCATCTAAATTCATGATTGACCGGGAGCGTCCTGCGCATCAACCGGTTCGCTCTGGCGCATTCGGTCCAGTTCGATAAAATCGTTTTATTCTGCCGAAACAATTCTTCAGAGATACAAGGGTGAATGAAGATGCTCGCAGCCGGGTGTCAGGCAGTCCGGCCTGCTTGACCCTAAGGCTTCAGGATCATGCCTTCGCTGGCGACGAGCGTCCCTGGATAGGCATCTTGCGCAGCCAGTCCGATCTCGTCCAGTTCGTCGTCGGAACGGCGGGGGTCGTGATGGAAGAGGACCGGTGTCTTGACGTTCGCGGCACGGGCGAGTTGCACGGCCTTTTGCCAGGTCGAGTGACCCCATCCCTTGAAGGTCTCATATTCATCGTCGGTGAACATGGCGTCATATATCATCACGTCCGCATCCTTCACGAATGCCGGCAGGGCCGCATCGACCTCCGGGTCTCCATGTTCGTGGTCGGTGATGATGCAAATGGACTTGCCCTGATAATCAAATCGGTATCCACAGGCTCCGCCTGGATGATGCAGCCGTATGCTGCGTATCTCAAGGTCGTCTGAGCGGGGAATTTCATCCCCTGCGGTAAATGATTTGAATTCGACGGCCTTTAGCGTTTTGGCGGCGACCGGGAAAATCGGCGGCGACATGATCCTGCTGACGATATCGACCAGGTTCGTCTCATCCTGAAAATGGCCCGCCCAGGCAGTGACCTCAAAATTCGGATCATAGGCCGGTTTGAAGAACGGCAGCCCGCAAATATGGTCGAGATGCGTATGCGTGAACAACAGATCGAACTTGCGCACCTTGCCCTGGCAAAGCTCCATCCCGAAATTTCTTGCTCCGGATCCGCAATCGACAAGCACCAGGGCGTCTCCCGCCCGGATTTCAAAACAGGAGGTCTCTCCCCCGTATCGCAGCGTGCTCGACCCCGGTGTCGGAGTAGACCCTCTTACACCCCAGCAGCGAAGGAAGAATTCATCTGCCACGTTTTACTCCCTAACCACCGGAGGTTCCCCGGCGGGCGTCGGCCAGATCGCGGGTTGTCCGCTCGAGGCGCAATGCCAAAGTCCGCATGACTTCCAGCGAAATATCCGGAAACTCTTTCAGTAGTTTCAGGAAATCATCTTTGGATACCGTTAATACATCCATGTCGCTTGCAGCAACCAATGTCGCCGTTCGCGGGACATCGCACAAAATTGCGATTTCACCGACGATCGAGTTTTCGGCGACCTGTGCGACTTTTTTCTCTCCTTCCGGAGTATCCACGAGCACATCCGCGGCCCCGGACAGAATAATGAAGGCACAATCGCCATCTTCTCCTTGCGAACAAAGACGCTCACGTGCGGGATACTCCGTCCGCTCACTGATAAATGCCAGCAGACGCAGCTTGGTCTCGTCGATGCCATGGAACAGCGGCACCTTCCGAAGGGCTTCGACTTCCGTTTCTAGCGTCATAGTTTGCTCCCGACTTCATTGTTCTTCTTGCATATTTACATCTGTGTATGCAATTGGATGCCGAAGGTTCTCCGCCTACGTACCTGCACCAATATGTCTTTATGCTTTATCTGATATCCGTCCCTGATCCAAAACAAAGCGTTGATCGAATTCGGACGCGATTTCGGCATTCGAGGTGCCATACAGGAACGTCTTGCCGGACAGGAACTGTCTCAAGCCCTCGCGCAGGGCCTTGTCATCTTCGGTCAGGCCGGTAGCAATATCATCCAATATGGTGATTTTTGCGTTTTTCAAAAGACCGCGAACCAGCGCGATGCGCCGACGCTGACCCGCAGACAGGCGCGACCCGGATACGCCAACATGATAGCCGAAGCCTGCGTAGATAATCGGATATCGCAGCCCGGTTTCCTCAACGATTGTTCGAATTACATCGTCAATACGCCGACGGGCATCCCGCCGGTCAACGCGCGCGCGGCCGAACAGAAGATTGTCCTCGATCGTCAGCGGCGGCAAATAGACCTCCGGATCAAAGGCAACGAAACTGTCGCTGGTTTTGACGACACTTTCCAGGAAACGTTTCCGGGCCTCGATCACCTCATCCCTTAGCTCGTCGGTCATCACACCGAGACGATGGCGCGCGGGGACAAGTTTGAATGCCAACCCGGTCAATCGGGATCGGTCCGAATCTGTCAGACCGGGCCGCTGCTGCCCGGATTTCGCAATCCGAACGATCCTTTCAAATTCCGGCAAATCGTCCTGGTTGATGAAGGAGTAAGACCCCAGAAGGCCGCTGTCGCCGGAGACATTGGCGAAGAGCTCAAGCATGGTCTCTGCAATCTTGAGCCCGATCTCCTGCAGTTTCTGGTCGAACCCGGTGTCGGCGAGGAAGGTTTTGACCTCCTCCAGATCCGGCACCTGGTCCATTGTTATCTCGGGATCGGACGGAACCGCAAAGAACAGGTTTTCCGCAAGGCTTGCGCTCGCGTTGAAGCTGTCGGGATTCCAGAGTTCGACAAGGCCGCTGAGCTTGGGTTCATTCGCTATCCGACCCGCTAGGCTCTTGCGGACATTCAGGATCTTTTCCGCAAATGCATCATTCATCGACGGATCGAACCTGGATTGCAGTCCGAGCCTGTAGATATCGTTGTCCAGACTGACCGTTTCGAGCAGTTCCAGCGCCTTTGCGTCCAGCTCCTCGTCTGATTTGACACCCGCCGCAGTCAGATCATTCCAGTCCGCGGCCAGATCGTAAACCGGGTTCCTGGTCTGATTTGCCTCGTTGACCCGGCGTTTATACTGCTTCAGCTCATCGCCTTCCCGCTCAGGCAGCACCAGCGGCCGGTGGCGAAGACCGTAATAGAGATTGTCGCGGATGGTTCCGGTCCAGACATGCACCGCACCGCCGACATAGGCGATTTCCCGGCCAAGGGTCGAATCCGTCAGCTTGTCCAGATCATAGTCACCGATCAGGACCTTGCCGGAAGACGCGGAGACGAGCCCCGCGGCCAATTGCAGAACTTCCGAACGCCCGGAACCGTCTGGTCCGACGATCGCGCATTCTGTTCGTGCCGGTACGGTCAGAGAAATATCCATGACCTCCTGCCCCGCGGCACCTCCGGAGAAGCTGACGCTGTCGAATTTGACATCGCCATCAAGTTTGACGTCCTCGTCGGCGGTCAGCCGTTCAGTGTCGTAAATGTCTGACGGATCGAAATTCTCAACAACCGTCTGGTATTTCACGCTGACATCCGCGGTCATCTGATAGAAGGACAGCAGGAGTTTCCATGGGCCTGCCAGATCCTTGTATGCGGCGATCACCGCAAGCAGCGCACCGATACTGAGGTTGCCCTGAATCACCAGATACCCACCGATCAGGTAGAAGAAGAACGGTGTCAGCTGGTTCATGAAGTTGTTCAGGAACTTGATCAGGAATTTCCGGTTGAAAATCTCATACCGGATCTTGAAGTTCTCATAGAGGCGGTCGGAAATATCCGCCGAATGCCAGGCTGCGGCGTCGTTTGCGTGAATTTCGGCAACCCCGGTAATGCTCTCGCCGACCTTGTCGGCAATGATGCGAACATTCTTGACCCGTTTGCGTGACAGCAGGATGACCCTCTTCTGCAGCAACGGGATGACGTAGCCCTGGATCGGATAGGAGCTTATGGCGGCAAGACCCAGCAACGGATCCTGCATGAAAATGAAGCCGATCTGAACGACCAGCATTCCGCCCTGGTAGGCCGGCAACGCAAATGCTTCGCCGATATATCCGCCGACATCCTCGACTTCGGACGTGATCATCGGAATGATTTCGCCCGAGCTTACTTTACGGAAGTGCGGAAGTCGAAATCGCAGGACGCGCTGAAAGAGCTCGAAGCGCAGCCGGCGCAGCATGCGCTCACCGAGCCTGCCCTTGTAGATATTCAGATAGAACTTCAAGCCGTTCGAAACGACGACCAACCCGAGAAAGGTGAAACAAAGCAATACCAAATAGGGAATCTGATCAAAATCAAAACCCAGAATGTCGCGCGGAAAATTGTCCCCCTGAACCGCGTCGTTGACGATCAGCTTCGGTAATTCAAGCAGGAAATAGACCACCGGGTATGTGAACACGGTGACCAAGATAATAAAGATCTGCTGCCGGGCACTATACTTCCAGATAAAGCGAAAAAGGCTTTTTTCCATTAGCTCATCCAAACACTTATGGATCTATTCTGTTCAAGCAGACCATTTTGGTATATTAGCGATCCATCTTCGATGTGCTAGCCGGGATTAGCATTTGCCACAACCAGTTTAATACCGCTTGTTGCCAAAAAACACGCATCCGTGCACTTCCGGACGTGACAACGACCAATCACTTGAGACATAAGCTTCCAAGGGCAGCATTACAAATCAGGGGCAGTATGAGTTCCAAAACGCCGAAAATTCTGATCTACAGCCATGATTCATTCGGTCTGGGTCATCTGCGGCGGTGTCGCGCAATCGCTCAAGCCCTTGTTGGTGATTTCGATACACTGTCCGTACTTATTCTTTCCGGTTCCCCCATCATTGGCAGTTTCGAATTCCGTTCGCGTGTCGACTTCGTGCGCATCCCCGGCGTGATAAAACTGCGCAACGGTGAATACACGCCTTTGTCGCTTCATATCAATATTGACCAAACGCTCGCGATTCGCTCGTCCATAATCGAACACACCGCAAAAGTTTTCGAGCCGGATATCTTCATTGTGGACAAGGAGCCGCTTGGTCTGCGCGGCGAAGTTCTCGGAACTCTGGAAGCCCTGAAGAACACAGACACACGACTTGTGCTCGGTCTTCGCGACGTCATGGACGATCCGCAGGTCCTCAAGGAAGAGTGGGACCGCAAAAACGTCTACCCTGCGCTGAACGACCTTTACGATGAAATCTGGGTCTATGGACCACAGGACATCTGCAACCCGCTTGACGGGATCGACATACCGGACGGCGTTATGGAGAAGCTGCGCTACACCGGCTATCTGCGACGCGAACTCCCGGAATCGTCGCTGGAGCATCCGGATGCAACACCATTTGGTGAAGAACCCTACATTCTGGTGACGCCAGGCGGCGGAGGTGACGGTGTCGAAATGGTCGACTGGGTCATGCGTGCGTATGAAACCCGCCAGCGACCGCTCTTTCCGGCCCTGATCGTCCTTGGTCCGTTCATGCCAGCAGCTGCTGCAGCGCAATTCAGCGAACGCGCAGAACATCTGCGGGATGTGGAGATCATTCGCTTCACACCGCAAATTGAGCCCTATCTGGCCAATGCGACGGCGATTGTCGGCATGGGCGGCTATAACACGTTTTGTGAGATCCTCTCCTTCGACAAACCGACCCTGCTTGTCCCGCGTGTCATTCCCCGCCGGGAACAAGCCATTCGCGCGGAACGTGCGGAAAAGAGCGGATTGTTGAAAGTTCTGCCGATCGACAATTATCCGGATTCCGATCTGATGGCTACCGCGCTGTCCGACCTCCCTGCCCTGAAGCCGCCCTCGTCGGCCGGCGTCGACAAGCTCCTTGACGGACTGAACGTCATTTCAACGCGCGTCGGCGAAATCTTCAACGCACATCAGTCGGAAGACGGTGAGCGCAAACTGGTCAATTTCAAATAGACCACACTTCTAATCAATTCCTGGAACAGTGACACCAATGTCTCGAATTGCCGTCGTGGTCAAAGGCTATCCGCGCCTGTCCGAAACCTTCATTGCCCAGGAAATGCTCGGCCTTGAACGGCGTGGTGTCGAGATCCTGATTGTCGCCCTGCGCAAACCCTATGATCCCTATATTCACGACCTGCACCGACAGATATCCGCCGAGATCATGTATCTTCCCGAATATGTCAGGGACGATCCGGCAAGGGTTGCCAGAGCGAAGCAATGGGCCAGAAGGCAACCGTCATTCGAGGCGGCAAAGGCGCTGTTCGATGCAGATTTCAGCCGCCAACCCAATGCTGATCGTCGTAGAAGATGGGCACAGGGCTGCGTATTCGCCCATGAACTGCCGCAGGACGTTTCGTGGATATATACCCACTACCTGCATACGCCCTGTTCTGCTGCACGCTACGCGGCGCACCTGAGCGGACGAAAGTGGTCGTTTTCTGCGCATGCCAAAGACATCTGGACCAGCCCGGAATGGGATTTGAGAACCAAGATCAACGACGCGGACTGGGGCGTGACCTGCACACGTGTCAATGCCGACTATCTCAAGAGTTTGTCCGTCGATCCGGAAAAGGTGGAACTGCTCTATCACGGACTTGATTTTTCCGGTTTCCCTGAACCTGAAAACACTGTTCCGACACGAGACGGCAGCGGCGAACCGGTGCGTCTCGTTTCCGTCGGCCGCGCTGTTGAAAAAAAGGGTTATGACGATCTTCTCGCCGCGCTCGCCATGCTTCCCGACGTACTCAACTGGCATTTCACGCATATCGGCGGCGGCGAACTTTCGAACGAGCTGAAGGCAAAAGCGGACGAACTGGGCCTGTCTTCCAGGATCAACTGGCGCGGTGCCCAACCCAGGGAAGAAGTGATCGCGGCCTGCCGGCAGGCGGATCTGTTCGTGCTGCCGTCCAAACTTGCCCGGTCGGGAGACCGAGACGGACTTCCCAATGTCCTGATGGAAGCCCAGTCCATGGGGTTATGCTGCCTATCCACCAGGGTTTCGGCAATTCCGGAGCTGATCGTGCAGGACGAAACAGGGGTTCTCGTCGATCCCGGCAGCCCGGACCAGCTCAGCATCGCGCTCGAGACCCTTGTCAAGGATCCCGAGCAGCGCAAGAAACTCGGACTGGCTGCGGCCAAGAGGGTGAGGACGCACTTCTCGACAGATCCGGGACTTGACCGCCTCGCCGAAAAATTTCGTAAGGTGCTCTGAGATCAGAACAGAGACCGGCACATGAAAATCGCCTTCACCGCTCCGATGAAACCATTGGACCATCCGGTCCCCTCCGGTGACAGAACCATGGGGCGGTTGATCGTCAAGGCGCTCCAGTCGGCTGGACATGACGTGCGAACCGCGAGCACTTTCCGATCCTGGCGGCGGGAAGGCGGCAATACGATTCAGGGAATGGTTCGCGCTGAAGCACTAGCTGAAGCAGATCGGATTGCGCAGGAATGGCGGCAAGACGGATACCGTCCCGATCTGTTTCTGACCTACCACCTCTATCATAAGGCGCCGGACTGGATCGGACCATTCTTGTCAGGTCAGTTCGACCTGCCTTATGCGATCGTCGAGGCAAGTCGCGCTCCCAAGCGCGAGAAGGGGGATTGGGCGTTCGGCTTCGCGGCGGCCGATGTTGCCCTGAAACAAGCTGATGCGGTGGCGGCACTGCATCATGCGGACGCCGAATGCCTGCGAGCGGTGGTGCCAGGCGACAGGCTGACAGTGCTTTTGCCTTTTCTGGATGCAGCGGCCTTTCAAGAGGTACCGGAGGCTGCCCGGATTGGGGCAATGCCGCCGTTGAGGCTCCTTGCGGTGGGAATGATGCGCGACGGCGACAAGACACGGTCCTATGAGGTTCTGGCAAAGGCGCTGGAGCGGATCGATGACCTGCCATGGCACCTCACCATCATCGGCGACGGCCCCAACAAGGACCGCATCCTTTCGCTTTTTCGCGAGGCCAGAACAACCTGGCTCGGCACCTTGCCTCCCGATCGGCTCCCCGAGCAATATGCGTGTCACGATCTTCTTGTCTGGCCGGCGATCCGCGAAGCTTTCGGTCTGGTTTTCCTGGAAGCACAGGCGAGCGGCACCGGTGTGATCGCAGGCGACACGTTTGGCGTTCCCGATATCGTTGTGAACGGAGAAACGGGTCTCCTGTCTCCTGAAGGTGATGCAGCCGCCTTCGCGGCCAACCTGCAGCGCGTACTCGATGACCCTGCTTTGGCTGACCGGATGGGCCGGGCAGCTCGGAAACACATTGCTGAAAATCACACACTGGCTGCCGGAGCAAAACGGCTTGATGATCTGGCACGATGCGCTATTCGCAACCATTCACACAGGCAAGAGGCGGAACTGACGTGAGGTTCACGGCCTTCATCCACGTCCAGCACCTTCTTGGGACCGGTCATGTCGTCCGTGCCGTGAACATCGGCAAGGCGCTGGCAAAAAAAGGTGGCGACGTGACGCTGGCAAGCGGCAACACGATCCCGCCGACCCTCGACACGGGACCTCTCGAAATTGTCAAACTTCCGGCGTGCCGCAGCCCGGATGCTGCCTTCAAGCGGCTTGTGACGCTGGACGGTGAAGATATTGACGATGAATGGAAATCCGCACGCGTTAAAGCATCGATTCAAGCGTTTGGTTCGAAGAACTACGATCTCCTTCTGACTGAAACCTATCCCTTCGGGCGGCGGCAACTGGATTTCGAGCTGACCCCGCTCCTGAACCATGCGAAGTCGATGACGAAACCACCCGTCATCGCGACATCGATCCGGGATATCCTCGTGCGCAAGAAGGAACTCTGGAAAGAGGAATGGATGGCGGACCAGGCCTTGAATTACTATGACCGCGTCCTGATCCATGCCGATCCGGATTTCATCCAGCTTGAAGACAGCTTTCCCTTTGCCGAGCGGGTAAATCACCTTGTGCGGTATACCGGATACGCAAGTGGAGACGCACGTTCTCAGGCAGAAGGCAGCGACGGGGAGGACGAAATCGTTGTTTCCTGCGGCGGCGGTGCAGTGGCTGAAGGACTGCTCCTGGCGGCGCTTGAAGCAAAACCTCTCTCCCGCCGGGCCGAAGATGCAACCTGGCGCGTGCTGATCGGCCATGACATATCGGAAGACGCCTTTTCGATCTATAAGTTGAGCGCTCCAAAAGGTGTCATTGTTGAGCGTGCCCGCCGAGATTTTCCTGATCTCCTGAAGCGTGCACGCCTGTCGGTCAGCCAGGCCGGCTACAATACCGTTCTCGACATTCTGATCGCGGGTGTTCCGGCGGTGTTTGTCCCCTTCGCGCAGGAAAACGAGACCGAACAAGGCCAGCGTGCGGAGGCTCTTGCGCACCATGGACGCGCTGTTGTTACACCGGAGGCCGGACTGGCACCCGAACGTCTTGCGGCCGCCGTCGATGATGCCCTTGCCCTGCCGCGCAGTCATCACCAGGTGCAGCTCGGCGGTGCCGAGACAAGTGCCGACATCCTGGTGCGCGATCTGCAAATTCGGTCCGCGGAACAATCACCCTGAACAGAAACAGAGCGGGAAAGGCTGCAGTCAATGGAATTGCGTCATTTCAAGTCGATGAACCAGGTTCACGAGACGTCCGAATACATCAAGGCACTGGAAGCCTTCGACGGTATTCCGCAGTTGCAGGAGCTGAAGTCTCTGGCCATTGAGCGCACCAATATGGCACCGGGAAAGTCCGTGTTGGATGTCGGGTGCGGTTTCGGACTGGAAACACTGCGCCTGGCGAAAAAAGTGGCCCCTACAGGCCGCGTGACGGGCGTCGACGTCAGTCCCGAATTTGTCGATGAGGCAATCAGAAGGGCAAGAACGGCTGAGCTTGAAGTCGACTACAAAGTTGGAGATGCGCGTCGCCTCCCCTTTGCCGACGATACATTTGACTGTGTCCGCGCCGAACGCATCCTTATCTATCTGAAGGACTTTTCCAATGCGCTCGCCGAAATGGAGCGCGTTCTGAAACCAGGTGGCCGCATGGCGCTGATCGAGCCTGATTTTTCAACCAACACAATCAACACGGACGATCGCCTGCTAATGCGCCGGATTGTGGATCACGAGACTTCCCAGGCGGTCGAGCAGAGCTACCTTCCCGGTCCGCTGGCTGCGGCCCTGGAGGACCTCGGATTTGCAGATATCGAGATTGCAACGAGGGTCCTGATCTTTCCTCAGGACCTGGGAGCTTCCTATTTCAATAGCATCGGGTCGCATGCAAACGAAGCTGGCGTCGTCTCCGCGGGTGAATTGGAGGAATGGCGCGGTGCCATTGACTTGCTTCGCAAAAACAACCACGTCTTCGCCTCGATTGGATATTTCCTGTTCACCGCCTCCCGCAATTGAACCACCCGGACCGTTTCCTTGACTTCAATCTCATTGCCGACCGATCAACAGCGCTTCAAAGACGAACTTTTTCAGCACCTTGACTGGTTCGCGGAGAGAGGCCGAAAGGTGCGATTCTGGTGGCGGGACGACGATGCCATCGAGCCGACCCCAGCCCTTGAGCGCATGCTGAAGCTCGCCAATGAACACGGCGTTGACCTGGCTCTTGCAGTCATCCCCAAAGATGCAACGGAAGCGCTTGGTGAACGGCTTTCAAACGAACCGCACGCTTTCGTGTTGCAGCACGGCTGGCAGCACAGGAATTTCCAGCTCAAGGCAAAACGGGAAAAGGCAGCCGAACTCGGGTCCCGGCGTGATCCGGACGAGTTGATGGCGCAACTTGATGATGGCAAGGCAAGGCTTGAAGCTCTGTTCGGCGCCAGGTTCATCCATGCGATCGTACCGCCCTGGAACAGGATTGACCCCGAGATCGCACGACGTCTGCCCGGCATTGGCCTGCCCGGACTTTCCACTTTCACCTTTCACAATTTCCCGCATCCCCATCAGGTTCAATCGCATATCGACATTCTGAAGTGGAAAAAGCAGGTCCGTTTCATCGGCTGGGAAAGCGCCCGTCTGCGGTTCGACCTGCAACTCACCCGTCGGCGGAACACAAATTGTGAACCTGTCGGCCTGCTGACGCATCATCTCGCGCATGACGAGGCGAGTTTCGAGTTTCTGGAAACGTTCCTTGCGATTGCCGCACATCATGAAGGAGCAATGTGGCCGGAGGTGCGGGAGTTGTTTGCAGTCTGAAGAGGGATGCGTCCTCTGGTTCTGTGCCGATGTTTTGGCAGGCAGCAGCAACGAGACGTGTCTGATTGTTAGCGAAGACTGTCACGAGCTTTCAAATCGCCTCGCGTTGAGACCCGTTCCAGAAATTCCTTTTGGATTCAGTATCAACCGCGGCTTGACCGGGGATCCACTCATTGCCAGCGCGTTCTCGGAGTGCCGTGGCGTTTGCCGGTTTCTCGTAAAAACATAACACCGTCACTTTTGCGCGGCCGATGGATCCCGATCTAGTCGGGGATGACGCACGTGGGCGCAGGACGGCTGATATTCCTGACAGTCCTGACGTGAACAAGCGGCGGCTCATGATCCGGCACGCCACTGTTCCATTTTTCCAAACAAATCAGGCGGTCACTGGATTCCTGCATTCGCAGCGATGACAAGGGAGTGTTTGGTAGCGCCCCGGAGCCCCCCAAATCAAAGCTTTCGGAGGGAAATTCCTACTCCGCCGCAGCTGGGGTCTCCCTGAGCGCGCCGCCATATCGTTTCCGCAACAGTGCCAGTTTCGGGTCGATGTAGGTTTTACAGAATGGACGGTCCGGATCCGTCGCGTAGTAATTGCGGAAGCGTTCGTCCGATAACTTGAAGCCGGCGAGCGACAATACGTGTGTCACCAGGGGCTCTTCAAACTCGCGCTGAAGGCCGCGCAGGATGCGGCCCACCTTCACACCTGTTCCGGCATCATAGACATAAACGGCGGAACGGTACTTGCCGCGCATCTTGTGATGCGAGGTGCTGGAATGGGTACGCAGGTGAATTTCGATCAGACTTTCCAGCGGCAGCGCGACCGGGTCGAATGTCACGACAACAGCTTCCGACCAGCTGTCCTCCGGCGGTTCGGAGCGGATGAAGCCCTGTTCCACGTCTGATATGCCGGCAAGTGCCTGGAAGACGGCCTCCGTGCACCAATGGCAGCCACCGCCAAGTCCGATCTTCACCTGCACCTCCAAAGTCATTTTGATTTCCAATCCCGATCTTGACAAATCTGCCGACAATCACAAATGCCTCGGCCGAGATCTCCCCAGACCAGTTCGAACCGCGAGTTGCGGACTCCGATGCAAGCTCAATGATACGCAATACTTGCCTATGATGCCGCACTGGCACTGCTGCTGTTCAACATGATCCATTCCGCAACCCTTCGAACAGGAGAATCCTCGGCCTCCGATTGTGAAAATGTCACGAAATAGCCGCGCCCCGATCCCGCGGACACGTCAGTCAGGCGGACAAGTGCACCGCTTTCCAGAAAAACATCAAGCAGCCCTGCCCAGCACAGGCAAATGCCCTGCCCCGCCAGCGCGGCATTGACCATCAACGCATAGCTGTCGAAATCAAGTGACCGCAGCTTCCTCGTCGCAGGCGTCCCGATCGCGTCGAACCAGGTTTCCCAGTTGTACCACGCACCGGCATCACGTTGCTGTCCCAGCAAACGATGCGACTTCAGCGCTTCAACCGTGAACGTTTTCCCGGTCCGTTCGATATAGGCCGGACTGGCCACTGGAAAGACCTCCTCCCCAAGGACTGCGCGAACTTCAAGTCCATGCCAGTCTCCGTGCCCGAACCGGATCTGCACGTCAGCGTTCGTAACGTCTTCTGCATACGCCTGACTTATGATCTGAATGGACGTTTCCGGCAATGCCTGTTCAAGTTCAGGCAACCGGGGGATCAGCCAGTAGGCGGCAAAACCGGAACCGCAACTGACACTGACCACATCATGCAAAGACTTTTCACGCAGACGGCTGACAACGGCTTCCAGTCTGGCGAGTCCGGACCGCAAAACATCGTAAAGCTCCTGACCGTCAACAGTTAATTGTAACGGCCGCGTTCCTCGATCCAGCAAGACGCAGCCGAGATCGTCTTCAAGAGCGGCAAGCCTGCGGCTGATTGCCGGTTGGGAAACATTCAATTCCACTGCGGCGCGGGTCAATGTCCCATGACGGGCAACGGCATCGAAGGCAAGCAGTGACGAGAAGGAAGGAAGCCTGCTCATAGTATAACCTCAGCGTATGATGTCATGAGATTTTAGTGTATTGTGCAAAATCGTCTTTGCAACGAAATTCCCCTTGTCCAGACGCACTATTTCTCCTTCAAGCGGAGTGTATTTCATGCTTGCCAATCACGTTCCTGAAACCCCCGGTGATGTCGTTCACACCATCGTTCCGTCGGCCCGCGGATTTGCCGAGCATGTTGATCACCAGACAGTTGAAGGTGGAGAAGATCCTGTCTTTGGCAATGTAGAATGGCGCACACTGATCTGTGCCAACAAGACGCCCTCAAACGGCCTTGTCTTCGGCGTGGCCAGTTTCCCCTGTCATGGCCGTCTCAACCCTCATCGCCACGAGCCGGCTGAATTCTACTATGGCTTGACCGGTTCAGGCACCGTGACCATCGACAGCGAAGACCTCCCGATTGGACCGGGTATCGCGGTTTTCATTCCCGCCAACGCCGTGCATGGCGTTGTTGCCGGCGAAGAAGGTCTGTGCATGGCCTATGGGTTCCCCACCGACAAATTTGAAAATGTCGCCTATGAGTTCGGTTGACATCTGAATACCGTCAAGTTCCTCAAGTTTTTCAACATGAAAACGAGACTTGGCTTGGCATTGCGGACATGGTGCCTATTATCCTGACTCCCAGAACCGGATTCAGGAATCGTCATGTCGCACGACCACAATCACGATCATGATCACTCGGAGCTCCCGGAAATCGAACTTCGCGTTCGGGCGCTCGAAACACTTCTGACGGACAAGGGATACATCGACCCGCCCGCGCTCGATGAACTGATCGAGACATATGAGACCAGGATCGGGCCCAAGAACGGCGCAATGGTCGTGGCCAAGACCTGGACCGACGCGGACTATCATGCACGTTTGATGGCCGACGCCACCGCGGCAATTGCGGAACTCGGCTTCACCGGACGCCAGGGCGAGCACATGGTGGCCGTGGAAAACACCGCTTCGACCCACAACATGGTCGTCTGCACGTTGTGCTCCTGTTATCCGTGGACCGTCCTTGGCCTGCCACCTGTCTGGTACAAATCCGCACCCTATCGCTCCCGCGCCGTTCGTGACCCGCGCGGCGTCCTTGCAGAGTTCAATGTGAGCCTGCCGGAAGACACCGAGATAAAGGTCTGGGATTCCACAGCTGAAGTCCGCTACCTGGTGATCCCGCAAAGACCGGAGGGAACCGAAGGCTGGAGCGAGGAAAAGCTCGCCGAACTCGTTACCCGTGACAGCATGATCGGAACCGGTCTTGCGCTTGCCCCTTCCGAACTGGAGGACGTGGCATGAACGGCGCTCAGGACCTTGGAGGCCAGATGGGATTCGGTCCGATCGAGCTGGAAGACAACGAGCCGAACTTCCACGCCAAGTGGGAGGAACGCGCGTTTGCCGTAACCCTTGCCATGGGCGCGACCGGCACCTGGAACATCGACACGTCCCGTTTTGCCCGCGAAACACTGCCTCCTGCCGTTTACCTGTCCTCCAGCTACTACAAGATCTGGACGCTTGGGCTCGAAAAGCTGCTGGTTGAAAGCGGTCTTGTGAGTGAGCAGGAACTTCAGACAGGCAGGTCTCTCAATCCTGCCAAACCGTTGAAGCGCGTCGTAAAGGCCGAAGATGTTGCTGCCGTTCTGGCAAAGGGCGGTCCTGCCAATCGTCCGGAGCAACAGCCTAGCCGCTTCAAGGCAGGTGACCGGATCCGCACGAAACGCATGAATCCGGAACACCACACTCGCCTTCCCCGCTACGTCCGCGACGTTGAGGGCACAATCGAAACCGTCCACGGGGTCCATGTTTTTCCGGACGCGAATTCCCAAGGGCTCGGGGAGCAACCGACCTGGCTCTACGGGGTGGTTTTCAGGGGACCCGACGTCTGGGGACCAGACTGCGATCCAAAATTGACCATTCGACTCGATCTCTGGGAGCCATACCTTGACGCTGTCTGATGCCGTTCAGTCGACCCCTCGCCTGCCGCTCGATCAGGAAGGTGGGCCTGTCTTCACCGCCCCCTGGGAAGCACGCGTATTTGCCATGACGCTGCAGGCCCACGAAGCCGGCCTCTTTGCATGGCACGAATGGGCGGAGCACCTCGGAGCGGAACTTGCCAAGGACGGTGACGGCAGCGGCGAGACCATTGGCTATTACGATCACTGGCTGACCGCGTTTGAAAAAATCCTGTGCGGGAAAGGTATCGCGGCGACAGACACGCTCGGCGACCTCAAAACCGCCTGGGACGCAGCTGCCAGGGCAACGCCACACGGACAACCGATCGAGTTGAATCGGTGATCGGTGCGCAATGAAGCTCAAGGTTCCTCCACCCCTGGTCCTGATCGTCGCCGTGATGTCGACCTACGCTGCCGGTTCTTGGTTTCCCGGACTGACATTCAGCTTTCCGGGTCAGGTCGTTCTGGCGGCGATCATGTTTTTTCTGGGCCTGATCCCTGACCTGCTGGCGCTTTTGACCTTCATTCGCCGCAAAACCACCGTCAATCCCATGAAGCCCGGCGAAACGACGTCACTTGTCACGGATGGCATCTACAGGCTCAGCCGCAATCCGATGTATCTCGGTCTGCTGTTTCTTCTGGTGGCGGCATCCCTTTATTTCAGCAGCTACCTGTCTTTCATCATCATCCCGGGCTTTGTCTGGTATCTGACCGAGTTCCAGATCAAACCGGAAGAAAAAATCCTGCGAGAAACCTTCGGCGAGACTTATGAGAAGTATCTCACGAAGGTTCGCCGCTGGGTTTAGAGTGCTTCAAGTCCCGAGATAAAGCCCGCTCCTGGCCTTGAAGGCATCGGCCGCGAAGCGAAGGAAAGTCCGGATGCGGGCAACATTCTTCAGATCCGGATGGGTCAGTACCCAGATATCGAGATAACGGGATGGTTCCATGCCCGGAATTCGCACGAGATCAGGATCCGGATCACCGAGAAAACACGGCAACCTGCCAACACCGATGCCGGCCTTGACCGCAGCAAGGAGCGCAATCATGTCATCGGCGACAAGGCTGATGAAGGCCGACGTGTAGCGCGTCCGGATTTCCTTCGGCACACCTTGCCCCCACCACTTGAAGGTGACGCAAGGCAACGGAATGCTGGCGTGTCCGGTCTCCATCGTCTCGCGATATTTGCGGGTGAAATTCCGGGACATGTAATAACAACGGTTCTGGCCCGTCGCGAGACGGCCGAAAAGCGTTTCGCCGGGATTGTCCGTCACCCGGACGGCAATATCGGCCTCCCGGCGATGCAGGCTCAGCTTCTCGTTGGCCGCAATCATCTGCAGTTCGATGCGCGGATGGCGTTCGGAGAACTGCTGCATGATCTCGGCAAGCTGCACCTGAAACAGCAGCTGTGCCGCCGTTATCCGCAACGGACCTTCGAGTTCGGTGTCCTGCGCCGTGATCCGGGTATCGAGCGTCAGGACCTCGGCCTCGACACGCCTGGCGGCCGCAACTGCCTGCTCTCCGGCTGCCGTCGGAACAAAGCCTTCCGGCAGACGTTCAAACAACCGGGTTGCCATGCTCTCCTCGAGCGCTGACAGCCGGCGCGACACGGTCGAATGTGTCACTCCCAGCCTCTTGGCCGCCCTTGTGACGTTGCCTGCGGTGGCAATCGCGAGCACGAATTTCAAGTCATCCCAGTTGTCCATAAGGCACCAAAGGCTGTTAACCCGTCACAATCAAACAAAAATTAATTGCTCGTGCATTTTTGCACATGCAGGTTCCAATTTTGAAGAATTTTTCGCATTCACATTTCCGGCTACCGTGCAGACATCTTGAACAATGGAGACATCCGATGACCGTACAAGCCCTCGCCATGATCACCGTGACCGACAAGGAAACTCTTGGCGCTTACAGGGAAAAGGCGGCAGAAGCCCTTGCCAAACATGGCGGCAGCGTCGTGGCCGCGGACCCCGAACCGCTGGTTCTGGAAGCGGCAAACGGCGCCCCGAACATCACCGCACTCCTGTCCTTTCCGACCACGGACGCAGCAAAGGCCTGGCGTGAAGATCCGGACCTTGCCGATATCCATGCGCTCCGCAACAAGGGCGGCAAATCGACGATTGTGGTGTTGCCGGAGTGATTGTTCAAACGCCGAGAAAAGCGGCACTACCCTGAACAGCGTCTCTCAATGGGACGTACTCTTATCTTCACTTGTGATCCCTGCCAAGGCAGGGATCCAGTCGCCACTGCCCTTGCTTTTACCAGAATCAAAATCAAGCCGAAAACTGGGTCCCGGCTCGCGCTCCGCTTGGCCGGGATGACAACTTTGTGGTTGTGAATTGCTCGGGATTTATCGCGCTATCCCACAGGCTTCACCAGTCGCATGCGCCAGGTGACACCCTTTTTGTCCGACACGAGCCGGTAGTCGTCGAGCACGTCCCATTTCGCTTCTTCATCGGTTGCCGCCCACAGGCTGTTGATCAGTTTGTTGGCGCCTGATTCCGGCTTTTTCGGGGAATACATGGAGAGCGCGATAACGCCGTCCTTTTTCAAGAACGGCACGTAGCGGCTGACAACAGCAGCCGGGTCGTCGGCAAAATGCAGCACTTCGTTGAAGACGATGGCGGAGAATGTTTCGCCTTCCTTCGGCTCGAAGGAATGCATGTCGCCAGCGCGCAGCGAGGCGATCCCGGGGTCGACGTTAGCTATTTCAAGTGATGCCGGAGACAGGTCCATGCCAACATAACGCCTGATACCCATCGGCTGAAGACGCTCATAAAGCAGCCCCTCGCCGCAGCCGATGTCCAGGACCTCGTCCATGGATCCCGTCAGTGACAGCCACATGCCGATGATGCCGTATCGTCCGCTTTCGGGCAGCGAGCGCAGAAAGGCCCAGCGCCCGGCTTCGTATTCCTCGTCCCAGCCCTCGGCGGTGGTTGCGTTTTTCGACATGGCGGCTTCCTAACAGCAAAGGCGGGCCAGGTCGGCCCGCTGGATCAGATCGGTTTTCAAAGGCATCACTTATAGGGATCTGCCGCGTCGCGCAAACCGTCGCCAAGGAAATTGAACGCCAGAACCACAATGATGATCGGAGCGACCGGTGCCATCAGCCAAGGATAGACTGTGACGACTGAAATGTTCTGGGCCTCATTCAACAAAACGCCCCAGGAAATCGCCGGGCGGCGCAAGCCGAGGTTAAGAAAGGAAAGCGCCGTTTCGCCCAGGATCATTGCCGGTATCGACAGTGTTGCGGACGCGATGATGTGGCTGGTGAACCCGGGGAGCAAATGCCGCGTGATGACACGCTTCGGCTTGGCCCCCATCAGCACGGCTGCCTTGGCATATTCCTCTTCGCGCAGGGAGAGCAGTTTGGACCGGACAGCGCGCGCAAGTCCCGGCCAGTCGAGTAGTCCGAGAATTATCGTGAGGCCGAAATAGATCCAGACAGGGCTCCAGGTTACCGGCAAGGCCGCAGAGAGCGCCATCCAGAGCGGAAGTTCCGGCATCGAGCGAATGATTTCGATCATCCGCTGGATGATGCTGTCCAGGAAACCGCCGAAATAGCCTGCAATGCCGCCGAAAAACAGACCAAGGACAATGGAAATGGTGACCCCGACAAGACCGACTGTGAGCGACAGGCGCGCACCGTAGACAAGCCCCGAAAACTGGTCACGTCCCAGACGGTCCGTACCGATCAGGAACAGTGTTCCCCCTTCAGCCGGGCAGAACAGATGGAAATCGGCGTCGAACAGGCCCCAGAATTCGTAAGATGCCCCCCGGCAGAAGAATCGGATCGGCTGGACGTTCTCCGTATCCTCCGTGAAGACCCACTGCAGGGTTTCCATGTCGATCTGGGATGTCATGCCGTAAACGAACGGACCGACGAATTCCCCTTCGTTGAACAAGTGCACCGACTGTGGCGGAGCGAAAAGATGAAGGCTGTCCCGCGTGTTTGGTCCATAAGGTGCAATCACCTCGGCGAATGGCACGCAGAGATAAAAGAGGATCAGGACAACTCCGGACCAGACCGCAATCTTGTGGCGCTTGAATTTCCACCACATGATCTGCCACTGGGAGGCCTGGTAAAACTGTTCCTGCTCCTCCGTCATCTCCTCCGTGACAGCAGGATTGAACGGTGTTGGGTCGACGTAGTGTTCCACTTCACGCGCCGGACCTCCGTCCCTGGTGTCCATGCTCATGACGAGGCCCTCCCGCCAAGCCGGATGCGTGGATCAAGAACCGCGAGCAGCAGGTCGGAAATCAGCATCCCGATCAGGGTCAGGACGGCTACGAACAGCAGGATGAAACCGGACAGGAACTGATCCTGAGACTGAAGTGCGGACAGGAGAATCGGTCCGACCGTCGGCAAGCTCATGACAACGGAGACAATGACCGAGCCCGATACCATCGACGGGATCAGGTTGCCGATATCGGCGATGAAAGGGTTGATCGCCATGCGCAACGGATACTTGATCAGGAGCTGGTTTTCCTTCAGCCCCTTTGCCCGCCCGGTCGTGACGTACTGCTTGTGAAGCTCATCGAGCAGATTGGCACGCAATCGCCGGATCATGGCTGCGGTGCCCGACGTCCCGATTACGATCGTAGGCACGATCAGATGCGCCAGAACCGACATGGCCTTGTCGAAACTCCAGGGCTGATCGATGTATTCGGGCGCCATCAGACCGCCGACCGACAGGCCAAACCACTGATTGAACAGGTAGAGAAGGATCAGTGCGAGCAGGAAGTTCGGCGTTGCAAGGCCAATGTAGCCTATGAATGTGAACCCGTAATCGCCCCAGGAATACTGGCGCGTTGCCGAATAGATTCCGATCGGAAACGAAACAACGTAGACAAACAGGATGGTCGCGAAATTGAGCACGATTGTCAGCGGCAGCGTCGGCCCAACGACCTGGTCAACGGGCTTGTCGAACTCGAAGGACCAACCCCAATTCCCCTGGATAAGGCCATCAAAGCCATGCGGCCCTTGCCACAATCCGATCCAGATCAGGTAACGCTCGAAAAACGGCCGGTCGAGCGAAAACTCCTTGCGCAGAAATTCCAGCTTGGCAACCGATGACTGTTCACCCGTGGATTTGAGGGCTGCGATCTGGTTGGAAATGTAGTCGCCTGCGGGAAGTTCGATGATAAAAAATGTAAGAAAACTGATCACCAACAGTGTCGGGACCATCATGAAAATCCGGCGAATTATGTAATAGAGCACCTATACTCCCCTCACCCCGACACGACCGCGGACACAACTGAAACCGCACCGCGCAAAACAACGGTATCCGTTTCACTGTTGCGACACCGCCAAAGCGTGTGTCTACCCAACGGCCCCATTCACATTCCCGTCCGGTGCACGCAAATCCGATGCACCAAAATGAACCTGTTCATCCTGCCATCCATGGCTGGACCCGTGCCCATTCCGGACAGGTCACCACGCCTCGGACCGCTTTGGCAAGTCAACAAATCCTAGCCCCAGTCATCATGAAACGGCAATCCGGTTTTCGTGCAATGCACCACCAGAGTTGCCGTTCCTGACCGAACTTTGACGTCAAACTCAATCTTCGTCCAAATAGAATTCGTCCATCCGATGGATACCGAAATGAGCGCCCGGATCCCAGCCGTAGATCCCTTCCAGTGGCACGTTCTCGACATCCTTTACAACCACCGGCTGGCGAACACCGGAAACCAGACCGATATGAATGGTTTCATCGGCATGTATCTGCAGCATTTCGTCCCAGATCTTCGTTCGTTCCTCGGGCGTTTTTGATGTCAGCCAGGCATTGTATAGTTCCATCAGCCGCTTGGCGGGTGCCCAGTCCGGTTTTTCACCGCCTTCTCCCTGGGTTTCGTAATAATCGCCCCATGCGTGCCAGGAAAGAGCGTCACCGCGGACCGGCGCGTAGTCGGTTGGAGGCATTTCAGATGTCGGAATGCCGTTTTCAAACCCCCACCAGACGGACATGAGCAGATCGCCTGCAATAGCGCGTTCGCGCATGTTGTCGCGCTGACTGGGTTTGGCGAACAGCTTTATGCCGATCTCGCCCCACATCTCGCCAACCAGTTCGAGAGCATCTTCCTGCACCTGGGCTTCACCGGCTGTCTCGACGATTATCTCGAGCGGGCGGCCGTCCGGCAGCAATCTGATGTCATCGTCATTCCGCTTCGTGAGACCGATCTCGTCCAAAAGAGCGTTGGCCTTTTTGGGATCATATTCAGCCCATTTGCTCGTGTAGTCAGCCTTGTAAAGCGGGCTTGCAGCGAGCACGGTATCGTTGCCGGGTGTTCCAAGACCAAAGAACAGCACCCTGTTCAGAAGATTGCGATCAATGCCCAGGGACAATGCGTGACGGAACCGCTTGTCGCGCAGAAGCTTCCGCCAGACAGGATCCTTCACAGTCATGTTCGGCAGAATGGAAATCTCCGACCCTTTGGTGTTCGACCAGAGCGCGGTGACATAGTCGTTCTTCTTCTCGCCTTTTTTCAGGACAGTGATATCGGAGAAACTCAGGTTCCGAGCCTGGAGTTCACTCTCGCCTGCCTGGGCTTTTGCCGGAATCAGCTTGCCATCGGCAACCGTCATGATGACCTTGTCGATATAGGGCAGTTGCTGACCGGAGCTGTCGACACGGTGATAGTAGGGGTTCCGCTCCAGAACAAAACGGAGGTCGCTGTCATCGCGCTTGCGAACCCAGGGCTGCAAAGTCGGTAACTCGACATTGCGCGCGTTGTACATGTCGTCTTTCTTGTTGTGCAACGGTGCCCAGCTGCGGGCCTTCACCTTTTCCGCTTCCTTGGCGATGAAGTCCGGATCGCCGTATTTGCCGTGAAAACGCCTCAGATAATGCGATGGACGGTAGATAAAAGGTGGCCTGGATTTTGCCAGTTCAGGAAGAAAGAGCGGGTTCGGCTCGTCCCAGGTAAAACGAACCGTCGTGTCGTCGACGACCTCGAATTTCGGGCCCTTTCCGTTAACGAGTAGAAACGGCGGCAGACCGGACGGGGTCAGATTTTCATCGCTGACGATGTCTTCGAAATAATACCGGATATCTTCCGAGTCGAACGGATCTCCGTCGGACCACTTGTGACCTTCGCGGGTGTGAAGCGTAAAGATCCGCCCGTCCTCGACTTCCACGTCCGCCAGTATATCGGGAAGCAGCTCGAGCTTGTCATTGTAGCCGACAAGGCGGGCATAACCCCACACATTGATAAGGCGCACGTCCTTGGCACGGCCGATAAGCGTATCGAGGGAGCCGCCGGGCTTGCCGATCTTTCGTCCCTTCGCCTCGAGATCAACGATCAGGGGTTCTGCCGGCACGCGTTCGGCAATAGGCGGAAGCGATGGATCCAGACCTGGTGTTTCCTTCAATTCCAGCGCCACCAGCGGCGTGGTTATCAAGGCTGCGGTCAAAAACAGCCCCATCCTCGTCAAGTATTCAAACTTCATGCTGCAGTCCCCTCAAGTGCCCCGGAATTCTTAAGTCCGGGTGCGCAAACAAAATGATCCGGCTCCATTTCAACCAAAGACGGTTCCGTGCCTTCGGTAATCGTGAACGGTTCCGGCCAGAGCTGCGGTTCAGATGCCCTGTTGGCATCCAGCGCGGCAAAATCCAAAGGCGCCGACAGGTCCGGCTCCGGTACGGCGGACAAGAGCGCCTTGGTGTACGGGTGAAGCGGATTTCCAACGACCGTCCGCGTCTCGCCCATTTCGACCAGGCGTCCGCGGCACATGACTGCGATCCGATCGGCGACATAGTCTACCACGGCAAGGTTGTGGCTGACGAACAGATAGGTCAGGTTCAGATCCCGCTTCAGGTCCTGCAGAAGGTTCAGGATTTGTGCCTGGACGGAAACGTCGAGCGCCGAAGTCGGCTCGTCACACAATATGAACTCGGGATTGAGTGCCAACGCCCTTGCAATTCCGATGCGTTGGCGCTGACCTCCGGAGAACGAATGCGGGTATCGCCGCAGGAAGCGTGGATCAAGACCGACGAGACTCATGAGGTTCCTCACGCGCTCCGCCCGCTCCTGCTGTGTTCCAATGCCGTGCACCTCGAACGGTTCCAGCAGAGTATCATTGATCGTCATGCGCGGATTGAGCGAAGAGAACGGGTCCTGGAATATCAGCTGGACCCGACGCCGGTAGTCCATCAGGTCGGCACCTGTCAGGTTCGCAATGTCCTCAAGGCCATTGCCACGATTGTAAAGAACCTGCCCACCTTCCAGAGATAGCGCGCGAAGAATCGCCTTTGCCGCGGTCGTCTTGCCTGAACCCGATTCTCCCACAAGACCCAGGCATTCCCCCCGCCTGATCGTCAGGCTGATACTGTCCAGGGCAGTCATCGTCTTGGACTTGGAGCCCAGCAGCGAGCCCTTGCGCAGCGAAAACTGCTTGGTGACATCCTTCATTTCAACAAGGGGTTCGCCCGGTGCGACGTCGCAATGCGGCCTGTTCTTGGTCAGGTCTTCCGATTTCAATTCAATTGGTCGGATCGGAACTAGCCGCTCGTCCCTGTCCATGTGGAAACTGGGAACCGCATTCAAAAGTGCTTTCAGGTAATCATGCTGAGGATCGGAAAAAAGCTGCTTGGCCGTCCCCTTCTCCATGATCCGGCCATGATAAATGACCGCGATTTCGTCAGCCATATTCGCCACGACGCCGAAATCGTGCGTGATCATCAGGACGGACATCCGCAATTCAGACTGAACTTCGCGGATAAGTTTCAGGATCTCGGCCTGAATTGTCACGTCGAGCGCCGTTGTCGGCTCGTCTGCAATCAACAGTGCCGGATGACAGATCATTGCCATTGCAATCATGGCACGTTGACGCAACCCGCCGGAAAGCTCGAATGGATAGGTATCCAGCGCCCGGCCTGGATCGGGAAACTGGACTAGACGCAGCATCTCCTGTGTGAGTTCGCGGGCTTCCGCACCCGAAACATCACGATGAAGAAGGGCCGCCTCACCGATCTGGTCGCCGATCGTGTGCAGCGGTGACAGCGATGTCATCGGTTCCTGAAAGATGATCGCAACCCGATTTCCGCGCAGGTGGCGCATCTGGGGGCCCTTGCGTTCCAGACCGGCAATATCGACAGGCGGTTCGGCCCCCGTCGGATCGGCCAGAATTACCTTGCCCGAAGTAATTGCCGCTGCCTGAGGCAACAAACCCATGATCGTTTGGGAAATAACCGTCTTGCCGGAACCGGATTCACCGACCAGTGCGACCGTGCGGTTCTCAGGGACGACGAAGGAAACGTCGTCGACAGCCCGCACCCGGCCTTCTGCCGTATTAAAATCAACTGTCAGTCCCTCGATCGAGAGAACATTCACTGCGCTTTTCCTCCCCGGCAAGGATTGTCTGCGTGAGGCTTACTAAGCCTTTTTTGCAATACAAAGACAACCAAATTCGCCGTTGGATAGCAATGCAGAATTCCAAAGAAGTACGCTGTGATTTGAATTGCAACAGGCAAATTCCTGTCTTTTTTTCAGAATCTTGCACCAAACAGGCATCTGCAATGCAGGAATTGCGAGATTACTCGGCTGCGGAAACCGGAACTGCCTGCGGTGACGTCTCCATGGAAGGCGCCTGCGGATGGGGGTCGATCCAGTAAACCTCCATCAAGCCACTGCGACCTCTGAGGTGATGAGCACCGACAGGCCTCTTGTTGTGTTCACCCGGGAGCCTTGCAACGGTATCGGCACTGGCAAGTATGGTCACCTCCGGTTCACCGTCGACTTCCTTGCCGAGGGTTTGAAGTCGTTCAGCAGCATTCACCGTGTCGCCGACAACCGTATAGTTCCATCGATCCAGCGCGCCGACGTTTCCGACGACCGCCGGACCTGTATGTATGCCGATGCGTGTCAAGATCTGCGGTCCACCCTGGGCCTCGGCCTGCACATTCGATTCATGAAGGGCGGATGCAATCCGCCGCGCCGTTCTCACCGCGGCTTCGGCATGGTCGGGCCGTTCATCCGGAGCTCCCCAGAAGGCAAGCATACCGTCGCCCAGGAACTTGTCGACCGTTCCCCCTTCTCCTTCAACGGCTTCGACCAGGATTGCAAAATGATCGTTCAGTATCCGCGCTGTTTCTTCGGCGCTCAGATGTTCGGAAAGCGCCGTGAATCCGACTATATCGGTGAACAGGATGGTGAGTTCGGCTTCTCTTGCTTCCGCTGCCTGGCTTCCTCCCAATCGCATCAACTTGATGAACAGCGACCGCGGCACGTAAGTGTTCATCGCCTTCAAGCCTTCGACCATCGAATTGAAGGCCAGGGCTACCTGATCAATTTCTGCAACGCGGCTGCGTGGCATCGGTTCGACTTCGTTCAGCGAAAGGGTCCCGACGCGCTCCGACTGGACCGCCAGATTGCGCAATGGACGAGCCACTCTGCGCCCGATCCAGAAAGCGATCAGAACCGATATGACAAGCGCGCCGAACCCAACAAACATGGAGCCGGCGAGCCTGCGGACCTCCCGGGAAACCGTTGCACTCTGATAATACTGTCCGATAATCCAGGGTTTGTCGCTGAAGCCGTCGAATTCAGCTTTCATGATGATGTATTCGTCATCGTTCGCTTCGACGAAAGACACTTCGATACCGAGATCGGCGGCCTTTTGAAACTCCTCGATCGGTTGCTCGTCTGCCATTCCTGCCAGTACCGGATCCCCGATCCTTTCCCAGGCTTCCGGCAAATTCGCCTTGATGCTGCCGCCTGTCTGCAATCCGGTTTCATCGGAATGCATTATGACGCGCCCGGCCCCGTCAACTATGAAGATGGTGTTGTTGAGACCTTCGTCCCGGGCCTTGACGATATGGGAGAGATCTTTCATCGAGCTTGCAGCTGTCAAGGTGCCGATCAGTTCCCCATCTCTCACCAGGGGCACCGAGACATTGGCAAAAAGTCCGACCTCGTGTTCCACCAAGGGGCCCCAGGTGGGCAAACTTGCCTGATCAAGAGCCGGAAGATCGGCCATGTTCATGCCGGGCGGCGGCACATCGGTCTCTATCCGCCACAGTTTGCCTGAGGGCGCCCGGTAAATGCCAAGGCGCCGCCCATCCGTTGCAGTGACAGCCAGGGTCGTAACGTCGCTATTGGACTTCAGGGCGATCGAAAGGTCTTCGAGCGTGCGCTCGGGGTCCTCAAAACCGATCGTCCCGTCGTCAAAAAACGGTTTCAGACCCACGACGGCCTTTTCCACGGACGTGAAGTGAGTGCGCAGCTGTGTTTCAAGCGCATCCGTGCTCAAAATCGTCTTGTCGTTGAGCAGGGAAAACGTGTTGCTGAAGTTCGCGCTCACCGAGAGACCCAAAACCAACCCGATGGCGAGCGCAACAAACGCACCGAACCCCAGACCGACAATTGATGTCAGCGGGAGTTTGATCCGTCGATCACCGCGCTTTTTCCTTGGCATAAGGCGCAAGTCCTCTCATTGCCTTTGTAGCTTACCTGCCTGATCTTTTGCGTCAAATTAAGGCGGTCGACCACCTGAAACGCGACGACAGGAACCCGTGGACGCTATCCGTCATGCGACGCGTAATCGCGCAACGCAAGATTTTGCAGAAGCAGGATCGTTTTTGCATCACAGATTTCTCCGGTCCGGATCATCCCGAGCGCCTTCTGGAGCGGAACATGCATGACTTCAATGTCCTCACCTTCGTGTTCCACACCACCGCCGTCGCCCACCTTGTTGTTCAGATGGTAGGTACCTGAATAAAATGAAAGGCACTCGGTCACCGACCCCGGACTCATGTGCACGTCAAAAAGATGCTCGAGTTCCGAGACTTCATATCCGGTTTCCTCGATGAGTTCGGCACGCATCCTGTCCTCAGGGTGGGCCCCTTCCAGCAATCCGGCAGGCGACTCGATCAGGAAAGGATCCTTGCCGTTCAAATGGACAGGTAGCCGGAACTGGCGCGTCAGCAGCACACACTTTGTCTCCGGATCAAACAGAAGGCATGTTACGGCATTGCCGTGATCATAGGATTCCCGGCTCAGCTCCTGCCACGATCCGTCCCGGCGCCGATACTCCAGCCGATACCTGGTGAGCCTGCCCCAGTTTTCAGAGAGAACTTCTTTGTCGATAAAGCGCAAATATTCGGTGTTTTTCATAGGACGGAGCATCTCATGGTGAAAAAGTCATGTTTCGGATCCGGCAGCATCCAAACCGAGTTCGGTCAATACTTCAGCGGTGTGTTCCCCCAGTGATGGTGCGGCCCGTTCGAGAACCAGATTGCCGTTCCTGAAGGCAATCGGCGTGCGCACTGAAGAAACCGCGCCACCTTCGACACCATGTGCCGGCAGATCAACTTTCAGACCTCTGGACCGGACCTGACTGTCGGCAAAGACATCCTCGACCGAATTGATGGGACCGGCCGGCACACCTTCCATTTCCAGTGCAGTCAGGAGATCGTCCCTCGCGCGGCTCGAAGTTTCCGCACTGAGCAGCGGGACGAGTTCGGATCTTGAAGCGACGCGCGCAGCATTGGTCGCGAATTTTGGTTGATCTGAAAGTTCAGGCAGTCCGAGCACGCCGCACAGTCTTTGAAACTGACTATCGTTGCCGACAGCAATGATGAGATGGCCATCCTTAGCGGAAAAAACCTGATAGGGAACTATGTTCGGATGGGCGTTCCCAAGTCGCTTTGGCGCTTTTCCGGATACAAAGTAATTCAGAGCCTGATTGGCCAGAACAGCAACCTGTGCATCGAGCAGCGCCATGTCGACCCATTCACCCTCCCCGGTGGCGTCCCTGCGACGAAGGGCACTCAGGACACCAATCACACCATAAAGGCCGGTGAAAATATCTGCGAAGGCCACGCCGATCTTCTGCGGAGAGCCTTCCGGCTCGCCGGTCAGGTCCATGATGCCACCCATCCCCTGAATCATGAAGTCATATCCTGCGCGATGGGCGTAGGGACCATCCTGGCCGAAGCCGGTAATGGAACAATAGATCAGCTTCGGATTGACCTCTTTCAGGCTCTCGTAATCCAGGCCGTATTTGGCAAGCCCGCCGACCTTGAAATTTTCAACCAGTACATCCGCCCGGGCAACAAGCCTGCGAACGATTTCCTGGCCTTCCTTTGTGCGAAAATCGGCAACCACCGACCGCTTTCCGCGGTTGCAGGAATGAAAATAGGCCGCATCGAAATCGTTGCCTTCTTCATCCTTGATGAATGGCGGGCCCCATCCCCTCGTGTCGTCGCCCTGCGGGCTCTCCACCTTGATCACGTCCGCACCCAGATCGGCCAGTGTCTGGCCGGTCCAGGGGCCGGCCAGAATGCGTGCGAGTTCGACAACCTTTATGCCTTCGAGGGGCGCGGACATGTACTTTTCCCGGTTTGAACGATTAAGGGTCAGGCTTCGGCGAACTTGCGGTAAATGTGATACCTGCCCGGATGGATGCCTTCCGGTTTTTCGAGAAGTTCGAAATTCGGCAGATCGAGTTCGAGTGCCGTCAAAACGAAGCCTCCAACCGCCATGCGTTCATCGATCAGCGGTGCGAGCCAGTTGACGATTGCAAGATCGTTTGTCGGGTCCGCCGATCCAATGTCGATATGGGCGAAAGAGGCCTGTGCCCGAACACGCGGAGCACAGAAGGCAAGCGTATCGCGTATGTCACCGAGTATCATGTGATCCGCGTCCGGCGCGCAGCTCGGATGGCAGTTCATCGCGAAATCGAAAACAAAGATTTCCTTGTCGGGATAGATCTCCCTCAGATGATCATAGGTTCTGCCATTGCCAAGGCCGAGTTCCAGGACCGGCCCCTCCACAAGGTTGACCTTGTCGACCAGGTATTCCAGCAAGATTTTCTGCGAGGTCATTCGGCGGATAAAACTGTCCAGACGACTCATAAATTGTTTCCCTGTGACTCAAGACGTCTCTCACATAGTCAAAGGCTGTCCATAGGTCAAAATCTGCCCACTCTGCAGATCATTGCGCCGGACGCATGTTTGATGATGCCAGGACCAGAAACAGGACTTTGCCACAATGCACGATCATGCTAACGCGTTAGCCCCGGTTCAGGGTGCCGCCCCTGACCTGCACTTTCGTATGAACCAAATACCAGGAGACCTCGATGCGTTCCGAAACGGCGCCCGCCATTCGGCTGGAAGATTATCAACCACCCGTCTACCGTATCGAAAAGGTTCACCTGACAGTAAAGCTTGATCCTGCCGAAACCGAGGTCGTTGCAACGCTATCGGTCGCAAGACAGGCAGATGTGCAGGCCGGAACACCTTTGGTGCTCGACGGCGACGAACTTTCGCTTCGCGAATTGAAACTGAACGGTGAGGTATTGCCGGACGACGGTTACACGGTTTCGCCTGACAAGCTGGAAATTCATGCACCGCCAAGTAAACCATTCGATCTTAAAATCACAACGCAAATCAATCCGGAAGCCAACACCAAACTGATGGGGCTGTACAGGTCCTCAGGGACCTATTGCACCCAGTGCGAGGCCGAAGGTTTCCGGCGCATCACGTATTTTCTCGACCGCCCGGACGTTCTCGCGATCTACACAACACGGGTCGAAGCACCGAAAAACGACTGCCCTGTCCTGCTTGCAAACGGCAACCTGATGGAAAAGGGTGATATCGACGGGACAGACCGCCACTACGCGCTCTGGCATGATCCCCATCCCAAACCGGCCTATCTCTTCGCACTTGTTGCAGGCAATCTTGCTCAGGTTCCTGACCGGTTTACCACCGCATCAGACAAGAAGGTCGACCTCAATATTTACGTTGAGCACGGCAACGAAGGGCTGTGCAGCTGGGCAATGGATTCGCTCAAGCGCTCCATGAAGTGGGATGAAGACGTGTTCGGCCGGGAGTATGACCTGGATGTCTTCAACATCGTTGCCGTTTCAGATTTCAATATGGGCGCGATGGAAAACAAGGGCCTGAACATCTTCAACGACAAATATGTTCTGGCCGATCCGGAAACCGCGACCGATCAGGACTATGCCAATATCGAGGCGGTCATCGCGCACGAATATTTTCACAACTGGACGGGAAACCGCATTACCTGTCGCGACTGGTTTCAGCTGTGCCTCAAGGAGGGTCTGACTGTTTTCCGTGATCAGGAATTCACTTCCGACATGCGATCCAGGCCGGTCAAACGCATCACCGATGTCAGGCTACTGAAAACACATCAGTTTCCGGAAGATGCGGGGCCACTGGCGCACCCTGTTCGACCGCGGGTCTATCACGAGATCAACAATTTCTACACGGCGACCGTTTATGAAAAAGGCGCCGAAGTCGTGCGCATGCTGAAGACGGTGCTTGGTGACGAGGGCTTCCACAAGGGACTGGATCTCTATTTCGACCGACACGATGGAGAGGCGACGACGATCGAAGCCTTTCTGACCTGTTTCGAAGACACGACCGGGACGGACCTCAGCCAATTCGCGCTCTGGTATGAGCAGGCAGGAACACCCGTTGTTTCTGTCGCATCGGCTTACGATGCGGATCGTCAGACCTATTCGCTCTCGCTTTCCCAGGAAATTCCACCCGTTCCGGGACAGAGGTCCAGCAAACCAGCTGTGATCCCGCTCCGCTTTGGTCTGCTTGGCCCGGATGGGAAAGACATGCATGCAACCTCCGCCAGCGGCATCAAGATATCGGGTGATGTCTTGCTGATGGAGAAATCCAGGCACGAAATCACCTTTTCAGGCATCTCGTCTCAACCGGTCATGTCGCTTCTGCGCGCGTTTTCCGCCCCGGTGCGAATTGACCAGAAGTTTGCAACTGCAGATCTCCAGTTTCTTGCCGCCCGGGACAATGATCCCTTCAATCGCTGGCAGGCTGTGCAATCTCTTGCCATGCAGGAGCTCGTGAGGCTGACGGGAACACTACGGCATGGCAAGCTAGGCGCGCCCGCTGATGGCGTGGTTTCGGTTTTTGGCGCAGTCCTGAATGATCAGAACCTTGATCCCGCCCTCAAGGCGCTGGCGCTGACGCTGCCGAGTGAAGCCGACATTGCCCAGGAAATCGGCAAGAACGTCGACCCGGATGCCATTCTGGCGGCTCGCAAGCAGTTGCGGCAGGCAATTGCTCGGCAATTCCATGGCGCATTGCGCGCTGCAGCGCTGGAATTCGCACCTAGGGGAGACTATTCCCCTGACGCGGAAACGGCCGGCAAACGAGCATTGTCCAACCGGGCCGCCTACTACTATGCGGTTTCGAATACTGAAGATGCGGCGCAATTCACCTGGGACCGGTTTTCCTCAGCCGACAACATGACGGACCGCCTCGCCGGCCTGATGCTTCTGGTGCATGACCACATGCCCGGGGAAACCGCTGCGCTCGACCTTTATCTGTCACGGCATGAGAAGAGCTCCCTGGCCATGGACAAATGGTTCATGGTGCAGGCGACCGCACCAGGCGATGGAACCCTGGCGACTATCAAATCGCTCTTTTCTCATCCGCTTTACGACGCGACCAATCCGAACAGGGTTCGTGCCCTGCTGCAGTCCTTCGCGACCGGCAATGCAACGCAATTTGCCCGCCCTGACGGGGCCGGATTCGAATTGGTCGCCGAATCAGTACTTGAGATCGACAAACGCAATCCCCAGGTCGCATCGCGACTTTTGACCAGCTTCCGCTCTTGGCGGGCCCTTGATGCCAATCGTTGTGCCTTGGCTGAATCCGCTCTCATGAAGATTTCATCATGCGAAGATCTGTCAAGAGATAGCCGCGATATCATCGACAGAACATTGCAATAGTGTGATTTACTGGAAAAGGTTAACAAACATGCCGAGAGTCATGATGCGCGTTAACCATTTTCTTCTTGATCAGGACTAGACAAGAACCGAAGATTTGATTCAAATGGAAGTGATTCGGGGCAAGCTCCGATGCGGCGGATTTTGAGGCACACTTCCAATGGCGCGAGCAATGGCTGGCGACGCTACCACGCGGCGCAGCGACAAGGATTCGGATTCCGAAAAGAGCGCAGGCAAAGCCAGCCTGCTGTTCTGGCCGGTTCTCGTTTCCCTTCGTGACACCATCATAAGCTCAGACAGCGTCATGCGGCGCATCATTCCCGGACTGGCAATTGTCTTTATCGTCATTCTCGCCCTGTTTCGTGCTGGAGAACTGGCGACAGAGTACACCGAAACAGAGCAATCTGCGCAGACGACCCTGAGCCTGATGGCCACGGTGGTTGCCAACCGGCTCGGCGCCATTGAAGGTACTCTTCCGGAAGTCGGGTTTCGAACAACCTTGAAACGCTCTCTTGCGGACAGTCTGCCGGCAGGCGCCACAAGCAGATCCCGCATCTTTCTGGTCGCGGATACGAACGGCAAGATCGCGGCGACCGCCCCGGCACATCCGGGTCTGGAAGGCCGACCGATCGCCGACCTGCTCAGTCCAAGCCAGCCGCTCACAGTGTTCGGCGCGCGCGCTGGTGTTCTTCCCGTTCCGGTCGACCTTGGACGCGGTGAAGGCAGCGAACAGTTTCTTGCAACCGTGCATCATCTGAACGGCAATCTTGGCATGATTGCCGTGTTGCAGCCGGAAAGTGCCATCTTTGCGGACTGGCGTGACGACCTTTCGGCAAATGTCACCCTGTTTGCCGGGACAGCCCTGGTTCTGCTCGCCGTTATCTACGGCTTTTTCAGTCAGGCAAGCCGTGCCGAGCATGCCGATGACATGTATGCGGCCACCCGGGCACGCATCGACACAGCCCTCACCCACGGCCGATGCGGATTGTTCGATTGGGATCTTTCGCGTGGACGCATGTTCTGGTCGTCCTCGCTTTATGAGCTACTCGGGCGTGAACCGAAGGATGACATCCTGAGCTTCGCCGATGTTGCCGACATTACCCACCCTGACGACATTGATCTTCTCGGACTTGCGGAACATCTTCTGGAGACCGGTGAAACACTTGTCGACGAAACCTTCAGGATGCGTCATGCGGACGGCAGCTGGATCTGGTTGCGTGCACGTGGCGAGATCCAGTCCGAGGCCGGCCGCGCCGAACCCCATCTCATCGGGATCTGTATCGACATTACCGAGCAGCACAAGCTGGCGGAAAAAAGCCGGATGGCGGATTTGCGGCTGCGCGACGCAATCGAAACAATATCCGAAGCTTTCGTTCTGTGGAACGCCAACAACGAACTGGTGATCTGCAACTCAAATTATCAGTCCTTGCACAACTTGCCGAATGCAGCCGTCAACCCGGGCACCCCTTACCAGGACGTCATGGCCGCAGCATCGAATGCGGAAATCGCTCCGCAACCCGTGACTGTCACGCAGCGGGGCGGTGCGCCGGAAGGCTCTTACGAAGCACAACTGGAAGACCGCCGTTGGCTGCAGATCTCCGAACGCCGGACCAAGGACGGTGGATTCGTGTCGGTCGGCACCGACATCACGGCGCTGAAAAAACACGAAGAAAAACTGATGTTGTCCGAGAAGCGGCTGAAAGCGACTGTATCGGATCTTCAAAAGTCGCGACAGACACTGGAATACCAGGCACGCCAACTGGTGGAAATGGCCGACAAATATCAGGAAGAAAAAACCCGAGCGGAAGCCGCCAACAAGGCCAAATCCGAGTTTCTCGCCAATATTTCCCATGAACTCAGGACACCCCTGAACGCCATTATCGGCTTCTCCGACATCATGACGCAGGAAATGTTCGGCCCTATCGGCACGGAACGATACAACGATTATTGCAAGGACATCTATTCCTCCGGCACTTATCTCCTCAACGTGATCAACGACATCCTCGACATGTCCAAGATCGAGGCTGGCCGGATGTCTATCGATACGGAAGTCGTGAATGCCGCTTCTGTCACGGATGATGCAAGCCGGATCGTGACGGGCGCCGCGACAGAAAAGAATATTTCCGTCACAACGGACGTCGCCGAAAATCTTATGGTTCACGCAGACAAGCGGGCATTGAAGCAGATCCTGCTCAACCTGCTTGCCAATGCGGTCAAGTTTACCTCGGACAGCGGCGTGGTTGCACTCAAGGCGGAACCGCGCGGCGACAAGTTGCGCTTCGAAGTTACAGACACGGGAATCGGCATTTCCGAACGTGATATCGAACGGCTTGCGGAGCCATTCGTCCAGGTGGAAAACCAGTTCACCAAGACCCATCAGGGATCCGGGCTCGGGCTTGCCATCGCGCGGTCCCTCGTGGAGCTCCACGGCGGTAAGCTGTCGATCCGATCGGAAGTGAAAAAAGGCACGACCGTCAGCTTCACGTTGCCGCTTGCAGACAGCCCAGCCTAACAACCCGTCCCGGCCTGAATCCTCTGATCCTCACGTCCAATTTCCGGTAAGCCAGCGCCCGTTTGCAATGCACTAAAAACAGATAGGACCTGTTCCCATTGCGTATCGGGAGCAACACGGTCCTGCGGCCGACATGCAAACCCGGTCGCGAAAACCCCTTCTCCGAACACAGTTGCGCGGTTACGGCCTCCTGCCGAAACAGATTTGGCTCTTCAGCGCGCGAAGACCTTGTCTTCGTAACGAAAAAAATTTGCTCCGCTTGCCTGAAATCAATGCATGGCGGCAATTCTTTGGTTTCCATTCCAGTTGATGTGCACTTCGCACAGGTCGAATTGCCCGGAAAGGCGCGAGCACAACTTGCCGCGTGTTTTCATACCAGCAACGAAAGGGAGGCCATGAAAGCGAGATCCAAAGAAGAACGTACGCCGGACGTATCAACCGCTGAGCGCGACACCAAAACATCCACCAAAAAAACCTCCAACCGGCGGGAAGCAGGGCCTCGGGCTGCATCACCTCCAGAGGCCGGCAACACAGTGACCATCAAGTCCGTTCACCATGCGGCGGTACACAAAAGTCCAGCGCTCCTGTTGCATGAGCGATCTATTTCGAAAGGCAACAGTGCGCGACTGCCGGAAAACTATCCCTACAAGAGACGCATGCGCCGAGAACAGTATGAGGCGCGTAAGCAGGAGCTTCAGATTGAACTTCTGAAAGTCCAAAACTGGGTAAAAGACAGCGGCCAGCGCATAGTTGTTATTTTCGAAGGTCGGGATGCAGCAGGCAAAGGCGGCACGATCAAACGTTTCATGGAGCACCTGAACCCTCGCGGCGCCCGGGTTGTCGCACTCGAGAAGCCAACGGAAGAGGAAAAGGGACAGTGGTATTTTCAGCGCTACGTTCAGCACCTGCCGACCAGGGGTGAAATCGTTCTGTTCGACCGTTCCTGGTACAATCGTGCCGGTGTCGAAAAGGTCATGGGGTTCTGTTCACCTGCGGAGTACATGGAATTCATGCGCCAGGTGCCCGAATTCGAGCGCATGCTTGTGCGAAGCGGCATACGTCTCTTCAAATTCTGGTTTTCCGTCAGCCGGGAAGAACAATTGCGCCGCTTTCAGGCGCGCAACAGCGATCCGTTGAAACACTGGAAGCTGAGTCCGGTCGACGTTCAATCGCTTGATATGTGGGACGACTATTCAGAAGCCAAGGAAAACATGTTTTTCTATACCCACACCGCCGACGCCCCCTGGACCGTCGTGCGTTCCGATGACAAGAAGCGAGCACGTCTGAATTGCATGCGCTATTTCGCCAGATCGCTGCCTTATCCCGGGGCAGATGCCCAGATCCAATTGGACCCCGACCCAAAGATTGCCGGACCGGCTGACATTTTCTACCAGACGCTGGAAGATTTTGATGCGCGTCGCCAGCTCAAGGTTGAATGAGACCAACCTGGAAACGACTTGCTTCCGCCAACTGGGCGGGAGCCATTTCCGTGATCCGCCATGTTCATACAAAGAGGGCGCAATCTTCCCGGGGAATTATGTCTGGGCAATCAGGGAGAGACCTTTGTCTCGACGGCTTCAACCGGGCCAACCAACTTAACGAATGTCTGGCGGACCCTGTTCTGGAGCTCCGCCAGCTCTATCTCGAGCCGGGTGAATGTCGGGCAGTTCGAGGCCTGTACAAGCAAATCCAGAACACCCCCGGGGGCTTGTGTCGCCACGAACTTTCCCGAGAGCGACAGGCGCAACACCTGTGTCAGCCGCTGATACATTCGCAATGCCTCAAGGAGCAGCTCGGCATCACCGGGATCCAGGCAATCTGCCTCCCGGAGACCTTCCAGCGCTTCTTCCGTACCCTGTGCCAGCACACCGGGCGTTTCATGCGCATGCACAAGTTGAAGGTACTGTGCGATAAATTCGATATCCACGAGACCGCCGGCAACCTGCTTCATGTCCCAGACGTCTTTCGTGCCCTTTTCCTTTTCGATCCTCGCCCGCATGGAGCGAACATCATCCGCAAGCTTGGCCCTGTCCCGGGATTTCGTGAGTGTCTCCCGGATGTTATCCATGATCTTCTGCCTGAATTCCGGGTTCGAAGACGCGATCACCCTGGCTCTCGTCAAGGCCATGTGTTCCCAGGTCCAGGCATTTTTTTCCTGATAGGTGATAAAGCCTTCCAGATTGGTTGCCAGCGGCCCTGCGTTTCCAGACGGACGCAAACGGAAATCAACTTCGTAAAGCTGTCCTTCCGCGGTGGGTGCCGAAAGGGCCGTTACAAGCCGTTGCGTCAAACGCATGTAATACTGGGTAATGGCCAGCGGCCTTTTGCCATCGGACTCCTTGACACCGTCCGGGGCCTCGTAAAGCAGGATCAGATCAAGGTCTGACGATGCCGTCACTTCCCTGCCGCCCAGTTTGCCCATGGCCAACACCGCGACATTGCCACCCGGCACAACGCCATGCGTTTCGCCGACATGAAGCACGACCTGCCGGAGCAGCCTGTCCACGACGACTTCCGCCAGGCGCGCCAACGCAAAGCCGACACGATCAGCAGAAAGTGTATCGGAGATCAAACGCAGACCGATCAGGAATTGTTGCTCCTGGGCAAAGATGCGCGCCCTGTCGAGTGCCTCCTCGTAAAACCGGGCCTGGGACAGAGTGCGGTCGAGACCAACACGAAACTCTTCGACACTCGGCATGGCTCCGAAAAAGGCCGGATCAAGTACCGCGTCCAGCACATGAACGCGTTTGGAGACCGTTTCTGCGAGCCGCGGTGCCGCGCCCATGGTCGTGGCAAGCAGGCTCAATAATTGCGGATTGGATCGCAGAAGAGAAAAGAGCTGAACTCCCGCCGGCAGTTTCGACATAAAGCTGTCGAACGCGACCAGCGCCGCATCGGCATTGTCGGTAGCCGCAAGCGCTCCGATCAGGGTCGGATGCATCTCCGTCAGCCGCTCACGGGATTTGGTCGAACGGGTGCACGGATAGCGGCCGAAATGCCAGGACTTCACGATGCTCGCGGCCTCAGCCGGTTGTTTGAACCCCAGACGCGACAGGGTTTCCAACGTCTCCGGATCGTGGTCGTCTCCCGTGAAAACCAGGCTGCCCAACTCAGAAGACAGTCCAGGCTCATCTTCAAAAAGCTCAGCGTAATGATGCTGAACCTTTTTCATGTGAGCCAGAAACTCGTCCTCGAACGACTGAAGAGTGACAAAACCCATCAAGGACGCGATGCGCGTCAGGCCTTCTGCGTCCTTTGGCAGTAGTTGCGTCTGCTCATCGTTCAACATCTGGATGCGATGTTCGACATTGCGCAGGAACACATAGGCCTCGCGCATCTCGTCGCGTGTCCTGAGGCGGATCCAGTCGGCTTCGCAGAGGGCATCCAGCATATCAACCGTACGCCGGCCCCGGAGCGCCGGATTGCGGCCACCTGCAATGAGTTGCTGAGTTTGAACAAAAAACTCGACCTCACGGATACCGCCACGCCCCAGCTTGACGTTGTGCCCTGCAACGGCAATTGCACTGTGCCCCTTGTGCATATGGATCTGCCGTTTGATCGACTGCACGTCGGCAATTGCCGCAAAATCCAGATATTTGCGCCAGATGAACGGGACGATTTCGTGCAGAAACGCTTCACCCGCGGGCAAGTCGCCGGCACATGCGCGCGCCTTTATCAGGGCCGCGCGTTCCCAATTCTGGCCAAGGGATTCGTAATAAACCAGTGCAGCGGGAACTGACATTGCCAGCGGCGTGGCGCCCGGATCCGGCCGCAAACGCAGATCTGTGCGGAAGACGTAGCCATCTGCTGTTCTGTCCTGCATGATCTTGACCAGGCGCCGTGTCAGGCGGACGAACTCAACCGGTGCTTCCACTCCTGCCGCCATCGGCGCTTTGTCGGGGTCGTAGAGAACAATCAGGTCGATGTCGGATGAGTAATTCAGCTCGTTCGCGCCGTGCTTGCCCATGGCAAGAACGATCAAACCGCTGCCGACTTCGGGTTTTTCCTGATCTATCGGCTCAAACTTGTTCCGGCGTGACAGATCTCCCAGGCAAAAACGAATGGCCGCCGTAAGTGCCGCATCGGCAAACCCGGCAAGTGCACCTGTCACCTGTTCCAGGTCGATTGCACCACAGATGTCGGCAAGCCCCAAGGTCAGCGCAAGATCGTGCTTGAGCAACCTCAACGCCCGCATGATACCGGCTTCATCCTCCGCCGTTGTGTCATGTGCCAGTGACAGAAGCCGCCGGATCCGGAGTTCCGGTGCCTCCTTCAGGATGCTCAGGAGCCTCGGTGGGTCTGCCAACATGAGATCGCGCAGATAAGGCGAGTTGCCGACGATCCCCATCAGGAACGGTTCCAGGTTCCTGTGTGAACCGAATTGCGATCTCAGCGTGTCACCGGCTTCCGGATGATCAAGAAGATCCTTTAAGAACAGGGTGGCACGATCGACATCAGGTGTTACAGGAACGGTTGCAAAACGATCGACAAGAAGTTGGAGCTGCTTGTCAATTTCCTGCCGGCTGCCCTGCCTGTCCGGATTGTCCTTCGCCATGCCCGCTCCTGCTGTTTTCCGGCGCGACCGGCGCCAGATCTATTCGGGCTGAAAGGCCCACGTCCTCATTTTTGAAGCGCAAGTCTCCCCCATGCAAGCGGGCAACGGCTTTGACAAGGCTCAATCCCAAGCCCGTTCCAGGTTCCGACCTGCTTTCTTCCAGCCGGACAAAGCGATCCATGACCCGATCGAGGTCCTTGTCGGGAATTCCGGGGCCGTTGTCGGCGACTGTCAGGTCGACGCGGCCATCCTTTTCCTTTGCAGACAGCCGGATCACAATTTCCCCGTTGTCCGGACGGCCGTATTTCAAGGCATTTTCAATAAGATTGACGAGAACCTGGCTAATGAGATCCCGGTTGCAGACGGCAGTCAGGCCTTCAGGAATGTGGGTTTCCAGCCTGCCTCCCTCATCCTCGACCAAAGGGTCGTACAATTCGGCAATCTCGGCAACGAGACGCTTCAGATCTGTCGGTTCCATAACCGAACCGGGCGCCATGGACTCCACACGAGCGATCCTCAGCAACGCGTTGAAGATCCGAAGGAGATGATCGGTCTCGTTCAACGTGCTTTCCAGCGCGCCGCGATAGCCTTCTTCACTACTGGCTTCCCGCAGCGCCGTTTCTATCCGGGTCTGAAGCCGTGTCAGCGGTGTCTTGAGGTCATGGGCAATATTGTCTGTCACATCCTTCATCGACTGCATCAGAACTTCGATGCGGTCGAGCATGTCGTTCAGGTTTACGGCGAGGCGGTCAAACTCGTCATTTGTGCCGGCAAGCGACAAGCGCTCTGTCAGGTCGCCATTCATGATCATCCGACTGGAAGCAGATATGTCGTCAATACGCTTCATGACCCTTCGGCTGACAAAAAGCCAGGTGATGACTGCCATGACGACGACGACGACAAGCCATAGCCGCAGCGCGTTTGCCAGAAGATTGGAAAATCTCAGCTGGTCACCAAGGTCTCTGCCTACAAGAAGGCGGAAGCCGCCACGCAGCTCGAACGTCCGGACCATCGCCTGTCGCTCGATTTCCTGGGTTCCCTCTCCCAGGCGCGTATAGCGTACACGTCGCAGACCGCCGTCGGCTTCCTCAAGAACGATTGTCGGAAGGCGGGAAATATTGCCGACCAGGGCATTTCCGGAGAAGTCCATCAGAAGATAAAGACTGGCATCGGGATGCCTTGTCCTGTCGTCGATGGTTTCGACGAGATCCCGAATTCCACCGCGAACATATACGTCCGACAGGCCCTTGAGTTCTGCATCGACAGACTGAACGACCTGTTCGGACATGAGATCTTCGGTGCTTTCGGAAACATAAACCAGAAGCACGCCAGACATGACCGTGAAGACGGCGACATACAGCAACGACAGCTTGAACGCTGTCGTTCGGACAAATCTAGTGAGCCGCGTCACGGATCGTGTACCCGGCACCCCGGATGGTATGAAGCAAAGGTGTCTCGAAGCCCTTGTCTATCTTGCCGCGCAGCCGCGAAATATGGACGTCAATCACGTTGGTCTGTGGATCGAAATGATATTCCCAAACGTTTTCCAGCAGCATTGTGCGTGTCACCACCTGCCCCGCGTGCTGCATGAGGTATTCCAGGAGCCGGAATTCCCTTGGCTGCAGCGGAATCTCGGTTTCTCCGCGACGGCAGGAGTGAGCCATGCGATCAAGGGTCAGATCGCCGACGGAATAGGTGGTTTCGACCTGATTGGCCGATTTCGGCCTGCGCGCGAGCGCTTCGATGCGGGCCTGCAGCTCGGTAAAGGCATAAGGTTTGGGCAAATAATCGTCACCGCCTGCCTTCAATCCCTTCACCCGATCGTCGACCTGGCCGAGAGCAGATAAAATGAGAACAGGAGTGTGATTGCCTTCGCGTCGCAATTCCTGAACTATCGAAAGGCCGTCGAGCTTCGGCAGCATACGGTCGACAATCAGTATGTCGTAACTGCTGAGCAGAGCCATTTGCAGGCCATTTTGGCCGTCCGCAGCGTGATCGGCCGTGTGGCCGAGTTCGCTCAATCCCTTGACGAGATAGCTCGCCGCTTCCGGATCGTCTTCGATAACTAGAATTCGCAACATGACATCCTTTTACCTCGAGTTGCTTTGAATTGAAATGGCTGGCGGCGGCGATGGATGTGAGGCGCCGCCGCCAGACTGGCTGGGTTTACGGGCGAAACCCATGGCGAAGACCGGCCCGTCGGGGTTGGGGGCAGAGGGCAAGCCGGTCTCGCCGGTCAGGCTCCGGTTCTTGTCGAACCGGTTCCTGATCAGGCCAGGTTCATGGGCAGAGCCACAAACCGGGTTGTGTCGTTGGTCTCGATCCGGAAGAGAACTGCCTTTCGGCCGTCACTTTCCGCCTTGTCGAGCGCCTTCAGTACGTCATCCGCATTGTTGACCTTCAAGCCGGCCACTTCGAGGATCACATCACCGGCCGACAGACGCTTGTCGGCAGCCGGTCCATCAGGATCGATTTCCGCGATAACCACGCCTTCACCGTCAAGACCTGCTTCAGCCTTGGTCGTCACGACCAGGCCAAGATCGTCAAGGCTGGTCCCGGTCTTCTCGACCTGTGGTTCCGCTGCCTCGGCAACCTTTTCCCTTTCCTGGAGACGGCCCAGGGTCACAGAGAGATCCTGTTCCTTGCCGTCGCGCCAGATCGTGACGTCGACCTTGGTGTCCGGTTCATAGGCCGCCACGATCTTGGAGAGATCGCGCGGGCCGTCCACCTTGGTGCCGTCAACCGAGAGAATGGTGTCGCCCGAGCGCAGGCCAGCCTTCTGAGCCGGGCTGTTTTCCTGCGCTTCCGCGACGATGGCGCCGCGGGCCTCTTCAAGGCCAAGGCTTTCCGCGATGTCATCGGTGACGTTCTGTATCTGAACGCCAAGCCAGCCACGGATAACGGTGCCGTCATCCCTCAGCTCCATGATGACATCTTGCGCGGTCGAGGCCGGAATTGCGAAGGCAATACCGACATTGCCACCGGACGGCGAGAAGATCGCCGCATTCACACCGATCACTTCACCGTTCATGTTGAAGGCCGGGCCACCTGAGTTGCCGCGGTTCACCGGCGCATCGATCTGGATAAAGTCGTCGTAAGGTCCCGCACCGATGTCACGCCCACGGGCGGACACGATCCCTGCGGTTACCGAACCGCCCAGTCCGAACGGATTACCGATCGCGACAGTCCATTCACCGACCTGAGGAGCTTCATCTGCAAAATCCACATACGTGAAATCTTTGCCGCCCTCGATCTTGAGCAGTGCAAGGTCTGTTCTCTTGTCGGCTCCGATCAGCTTGGCGTTGTATTCGTCACCTTTCTGATCAATCACGGTGAATTCCGTACCACCGTCGATCACATGGTGATTGGTAACGACATAACCGTCCTTGGAGATAAAGAAACCGGACCCCTGGGATGTACCATACTGCCGCGGCGACCGGCGCTGCTTCTGGCCTTCTTCACCGCCTCGGCCACCGAAATCACGGAAGAACCGTTCAAACGGGTGGCCATTCGGCAGGCCCTTGAAGAATTCATCAGTGCTGTTGCCACCGTTGAAATTCATCATGCGCGGCTCGGCTTCCTGCTTCACCTGAACACTTACAACAGCCGGGCTGACGGTGCGGACAACGTCTGAAAAGTCTGCTGGCGCAGTCGCGTCGACACGAACAGGCTCTGCTTGCGCGAGCTGGCTTGGGACGACGGTCTGAGCGGTCAAAAGCCCGGCAGTACCGAGTGCGACAACTCCTGCCAGCAATTTGGCGCGGCGGGACCGCAAAGGAGAGACTGACCCACGATTTTGCATATTTTTTTCCTCTGTCGACATAACAATTGGAGGCCACAAATGGAGCGCACGGGGACCTACGCTCCGGGCTCAGTGAGGAAAGTAGGTATTCCCGCCTTACCGTTGCCTGTCGGAGGAGTTACATTTTTGTTAGTTTGAGAATTCGACCTCTCCCGCATCAGACAAAAGCCTCGATGCGTGTCGTGGAAGCTTATGTATTTGCGGAGAAATTTTCTGTTGCCCCTGCATTTTCCATTCCCGTGGAAATGACAAACCCACGCATCTTTTCCACAAACATCAAGCTGGAAAACGGATCGGTCGGTCGTCAGCGGTCCATCTCTGCCACTTCGGCATGACAGATTGAAATCTCTCTGAGCACTCGAATGCCTCGAGCCACTTTTTCAGGGCAAGCCACTCTTCACCATCGAACCAGGCGCGGTCCGTATTGGCAAACTGACGGACGAAGGGAAGGATTGCATAATCGGAGAGAGACGCGCTGTTGCCGAACAACCAGGCCCGATTTGAAAGTCGCTCATTCAAGTCAATGAGAAACTCTGACGCTGCCGTGCGTTCGTGTTCTCGTTGCGCATCTTCATAGCGCGTGTGGTACTTGTAACGATCAAGATGGATCTTGAATGGACCATCGCACCGGGTGATCAGTGCAAGCAACTGCTCCCTGTCGCCTTCAGCGGGTCGCAACCAGCTTTCCGGATCGTGGATCCCAAGCGCCCACAGCATGATATCCAGACTTTCATCAAGTACAAACGCATCCGTTTTCAGGCATGGCACCGTTGCAGAGGGAGAGGTCTGAAGAAACTCCGGAGCCTTGTCGCGCAGCACGATCTCGCGCAACTCGACCGACTGTCCACTCGCCGCAATCGCCAGGCGTGCACGTATTGCGAAAGGGCATCGTCGAAAAGAGTACAGGATTGGAAGAGTGTGCATGTCCACTCCATGGCGCATCATCGGCAAAAGGTCAATTTCGCCCACAGATTGCGATTTCACAAATTCAACCGCAGACTTTCACCGGATGTAAAGAATATTCCATGATACTCAATGTCACGGGATATCAACATGACTGATTCACTGATTCAACTTGCCAAGGACAGTTCTTCAGAGAAGAAACATGAGCTTGCAGAGCATGTCACCGGCTTACTTACCGTACGTTCCAAAGACGATAGCTCTGAAGCAATAAATCTTCTGAATAATATGCTTGAAGGTGTCTACGGGTCACTGGAACTCGAGGCAAGAAAGAAGATGTCAGAACGGCTGGCGGATGTTGGATCAACGTCCTCCAAGCTCGCAGAAGCAATGGCGAATGACGAACTGCCCGTTGCTCAGGCCGTCCTCGAGCGGTCGAAGTCCCTCTCAGAAGACGCCTTGCGTTCGATCGCACAGAAGAAAGATCAGGGCCACCTGCTGGCCATGGCCAAACGCGATCATATCAGTGAGGACGTGGCCAAGCTTCTGGTCAAGCGTGGCAGCAAGGATGTCAGGCACGCACTGGCGTCCAACCTGGGTGCCGAAATGCAGATGCCGGTCTTTGAAGAGCTGGTCAAGGACATGCCGAAACAAATGGGGGAGCGGATACGGCACCTTCGAAAGTCAAACGAGGAACTGATCGAGGATCTGTTCCGGGAAGACGGTGAAATCGCTTCGGGGCAGAAACTGGAAAAGCGGGCCTCCAAGATCAGCCCGAAAGCCTGGCTCATGGGTATCAAGCTCGGCAAGACGACGCTGAACAAGGCTGTCTACCAACTGGCTCATGAACACAATCTTCTGGACGTTGCCGGGCTCCTGTCGGTCTTTTCCGGCCTTGAGATGAAATATGTCCACAACCTGATGGTGAGGTTCGATGCGACAGGCATCGCCACGGTCTGCCGTGCAAGCGGCATCGGCGCGATGGAATTCCAGGCGGTATGCAAGGAACGCTGCAAGCACCTGAAGTTCCCGGAAAGCACCGGGAGCAAATGGCTAACCAACTATCATATGCTGGACGACAACGATGCGCGCCGCCTGCTCGCACTCATGAAGATGAAGTTGGGATCCGCAGAAACTCATCAGGCTGCCTAGACGACTTCGGCAGTATGTTATGAAGCGCTTCACAGTACATTGCTGCGGAACGCTTGTTCATTGCCCCAAAATCGCTAATTTTCACATTTTTCAACTTCGCCTTATCCACTTGTAAACTGTCTCCGAGGTATTGTTGGCACCACAAGAATGGATGGATCCGACATGATCAATGATCTTCTCAATCAAGCTCAGGACAGTTCACCTGAAAAACGCCGCAAGCTGGTTGAACATGTCACAGACCTGTTTGCAACTGGTGCCGACAGCTATCAGACAGAAGAGATTTCGCTCTTCAATGCTGTTCTGGAACGCATGCTCCCGTCGATGGAAACCGAGCAGAAGAAGGAAGTGTCAGAGCGTCTTGCACCGATAGACACGACCTCCCAGAAAATTGCCTACGAGCTTGCAAGCGACGAAATCGATGTTGCTCAGCCGATGCTGACGTCCTCGAACGCGTTGAAAGAAGAAGATATTCTGCGTCTTGCAAAGACCATGGGACAAGGGCACCTGCTTGCCATTTCAAAACGCGATCACCTGGAGGCCAAGGTAACCGACGTTCTGCTGGAACGCGGCGAAAGCCCGGTGAAACAATCTGTTGCAGCCAACTCAGGTGCCGAGCTTTCCGATTGGGGCGGACGCCTTTTGGTCAAGCTGGCCGAGCGCGACGAAAAGATCCGTGACGCGATGGTTGAGCGCTCGGACGTGTCCGAGGCCGACTATGAAAAGCTGATTTCACAGATGCCCGAGGCGCAGCAAGCCAAAATCCGCAAGATGCGCGAAGAAAACGAGCAGCTGGTCCTGTCGCTTTTCCACGAAGCCAGCAAGGTGGTCGCAAGCTCGAAACTGGAGCGGAAAGCTACACGTATCAATGCAAAGGTTATCCTGAAAGACGTCCGCGAAGGCCGAGGCGATCTCGGCAAGGCAATCACCCAGATGGCGTTGTCAAACAATCTCTTCGACATCAGCTTCATGCTTGCCGAAATGGCTGGACTGGATCAGAAATACGTCACAAACGTCATGGTTCGCTACGATGCGACCGGTATTGCCGTTCTTTGCAAGGCGATGGGCGTAGACCACAACGGATACATAGCGTTGAGCCGGGCTCGGGCCACAAACAACAAACAACCCCAGACGACCGTCCAGAACTGGATCGGTGATTACCAGAACCTGACGGAAAAAGACGCGCGCCGTCTGCTTTCCTTCATGAAAATCCGCCTCAGCACACTTGAAGAACAAGCTGCCTGACCGGACGCACGCGCCTCGGTACTATTGCCCGGGTTCAACTTCACGGGTGATAACCGCCGCGCCCGCCTCAAGTGTGCGGTGAACCGGGCACTTGTCCGCGATCTCGAGCATGCGTTCGCGGGTCGCCGCATCGAGCTCGCCTTCAAGCGTGATCAGCCTCTCAAAGCGGTCAATCTTGCCCCCGCGCCCCTTCTGGTCATCCGAACAGTCTTCGCAATCTGCGGCGTGCACCTTGTTGTGCAGAACACGCGTGCCGATCCTGTCGACCTTCAATCCCTTTCGATCCGCATACATGCGCAGCGTCATGACTGTGCAGGCGCCAAGCGCCGTGGACAGATACTCGTAAGGTGACGGGCCGCTGTCATAGCCGCCATAATCGGCAGGTTCGTCGGCGATCATGCGGTGATTTCCGACCGCAACCATGGACTGGAACTTGCCCTGCCCCGTTTCCACAACGTCGACACCGTCTCTTGCAGCTGAAGCTGTCGGCGCGGTTTCCGCATCAAGATACCTGCTGACCCAACCTGCGATCACTCTTGCCGCATAGGCCGCGTCTTCGCTGCGCGTCAAAAGGTGATCGGCCTTGTCGAGCGACACGAAACTTTTCGGGTGCTTGGCAGCAACGAAGATGTTTGTGGCATTTTCAATGCCGACCGTGTCATCGAGCGGCGCGTGCATGACCAGCAGCGCCTTGCCGAGATTTGCTGCCTTTGCCTTGACCGTCTGGGCCTCCAGATCCTCCAGAAACTCCCGGCGGATGGTAAAGGTACGGCCGGCAAGATCAACGTCGCCCGCGCCCTTGGCGCGGATCTCGTCAACAGATCCCTTGAAGTTGTGAACGACATGATCGGCATCGGACGGGGCTCCGATCGTCACGACGGCACGCGCTTCAGGGATCTCGCCAGCCACGGAAAGAATGGCTGCGCCTCCCAGCGAATGTCCGATCAGAAGCCGGGGTGCCTCGTAGTTCTGCCTCAGAAAGTCGGCTGCCAGCTTCAGGTCCTCGACATTGGAGGAAAAGCCGGTCGAGGAAAAGTCCCCACCGCTGCCGCCGAGGCCGGTGAAATCAAAGCGCAGCACGGCGATGCCTTCCGCGCTGAGCGCACCTGCGATATGCCGTGCAGCCGGAATGTCCTTGGAACAGGTGAAACAATGCGCAAACAAGGCAAATGCGCGGATCTTACCGGCAGGAAGATCCAGCCGTGCCGCAAGCCTGGCACCATGCGCACCATCAAATTCGAGTTTCAGCGGTCGGTTTGCCATAATTCACCCTCCAGCATTTTGTCGTGTCAGACGTAGGCACGAACACATGGCATGCAAGTCACGGCTTGGTGTGATCGCTGTGAAGGAACCTGCCTCCGCAACTGCCGTCAAGAGGCTCGTTTTCAGGCAAACTCCTGGAACGTTTCAAGGGCAGCCCTGTCGTAACCTTGCGAAGCGGTCCACAACTGCTTGGTATAGGCGTGTGTCACTTCGCCGGTTCGCATCTGATCCTCGGTAATTTCCTCGACGATCTCACCCCGGTTCATGACAGCGATCCTGCTGCAAAGGTGCCCGACAACCGCCAGGTCGTGGCTGACCATGATGTAGGTCAGACCATGAGCCTTGCGCAACGCCGACAGGAGATTGAGTATCTCGGCCTGGACGGACACATCCAGCGCGCTTGTCGGTTCATCGAGCAGGATGACACGCGGTTCCAGGATCAGTGCCCGGGCGATCGCCACACGCTGACGTTGGCCTCCCGATAGCTGGTGCGGGTATCGGAAGCGGAATTCAGGGCCAAGGCCGACTTCCTTGAGGATTTTCAATATCCGTTCTTCGCGGTTGTCTAGTCCGTGAATGACCAGTGGTTCGCTCAAGGTATCGTCGAGCGTGCGTCTTGGATGCAGCGAACCGTAGGGATCCTGAAAAACCATCTGCATGTGTTTTCGCGATTCAACGGACCTTTTGTGCGTCAGCGCCTCGCCAGCAACCCTGATCGTGCCGTCCCAATGTGAATTGATACCGACCATGGCGCGCAGAACAGTGGATTTGCCCGAACCTGACTCCCCCACCAGACCGTAGCTTTCACCTTCTGCAACACTCAGGTTGAAATTCCTGACCGCGCGAATCTGGTTCTTGCCGGACCCGAAGGTGATGCTGAAATCCTCGATCTCGATCATGCCGCGCCTCCCTCCGGGACATCATCGCCTTCCGTCAACCATGCCGGGTCACGTCTGAGAACGGGGAGATCGTCATGATTGCCATCCAGGCGCGGAAGACAATTCAGCAATCCCCTTGTGTAAGGATGCTGCGCCTGGTCGAGATTTTTTGCATCAAGACTTTCCATTATCCGGCCACCATACATGACCAGGACACGGTCACAGAAGCTCGAGACCAGATTCAGGTCATGACTGATCAGCACAAGTCCCATGCCCCGTTCTCGTACCATGTCGTCCAGCAGGGAAAGAACCTGCATCTGAACCGTGACATCAAGCGCAGATGTCGGCTCGTCGGCTATCATGACCTGCGGATTTGTAATCAGCATCATCGCGATCATGATCCGTTGCCCCATTCCACCGGACACCTGGTGGGGATAAAGCGAATAGACTTTTTCAGGCTCGCGGATACGCACTGTCTCCAGCATGGCCAAGGCACGTCTTTTCGCTTCGGCGCGGGAAACATTTTCGTGCCGGCGGCAGGATTCAGCTATTTGTTTTCCGACGGTCAATACCGGGTTCAGTGAATATTTCGGATCCTGCATGATCATGGAAATACGGGATCCTCGGATACTGCGCATGGTTTTCGCACTGGCCTGCATCAGATCCTTGCCATCAAACATCATCCGGCTTGCTTCGATCGACCCATTGCCGGCCGTCAGGCGCAGGAGTGCCCTCCCCGTCTGAGACTTCCCCGATCCCGATTCTCCGACAATCCCGAGTCGCTCCTTTCCCAGGTCGAAGCCGACGCCGCGAACAGCATGAACCTGGCCCTTCGGTGTCGCAAACCGGACATGAAGATCCCGGACGGAAATCAGCGGAGCCTCCCCCGGAGAGGATGTCTCAAAACCTGTCATTTTCATCTTGTTCATCGTCATTTCGCCCCGGAACTGCGGGGATCGAGCACGTCACGAAGACCGTCACCCAGGAGATTGAAGCCGAGAGAAACCACGAGAATCGCAATCCCGGGAATGGTCGGCACCCACCATTGGTCGAGAAGAAAATCCCTGCCCGAGGCAATCATGGCCCCCCATTCGGCAAGTGGTGGCTGCGCGCCGAGGCCAAGAAAACCCAGTCCAGCAGCTGTGAGGATAATGCCGGCCATATCCAGCGTCAGCCGGACGACGGTCGAAGACAGACACATCGGCATTATATGCGCAATCAGTATCCTGATCCTGGAGGCACCCAAAATCTGGGCGGCCATGATGTACTCGCTGTTGCGCAACGTCAGTGTTTCTGCACGTGCAAGCCGTGCATAGGGGGACCATGTTGTGAGTGCAATGGCCAGTACCGCGTTCTCAAGGCCAGGCCCGAGAACCGCGACAAAGGCAAGCGCCAGAATTAGACGCGGAAAGGCCAGGAAAATGTCGGTGATACGCATCAACGTTGAATCCACCGCACCGCCGAGCAGTCCGGCTGTCGTCCCGATCAGGAGACCGATCGGCATCACGATTATGGAGACAAGAAAGATGATATAGAGCGTGACCCGCGAGCCCCAGACGATCCTGGCGAAGATGTCACGGCCGAGTTCGTCCGTTCCGAACCAATGCTCCGCGCTCGGAGGTGCAAGGCGATTGGCCAGATTCTGGGTCGTTCCGTCGCCGCCGGCAACAATGGGTGCAAACAGTGCCACCAGGCAGAGGAAGAGAACGATTGCCAGACCGAGCATCGCGATCGGATTGGACTTGAACGAAAGCCAACCGATGTAAAGACGCTGACACCTTGCCTGAAAGGCGTTGTTTGGCGAATCCGCCAACAACCATGATGCAGATCCGGATTTTGTCCCAAGCGTGCCGTCCGACATTATTTTGCCCTCGGATCGACTATCCGGTAGAGCAAATCGGACAGCATATTGATGAATACGAATGAAATCCCGACCACCAGCGTGCCGCCGATAACCGCATTCATGTCGGCGTTGAACAGCGAATTGGTGATGTACTGGCCGATACCCGGCCAGGCGAACACGGTTTCTGTCAGGACGGATCCTTCCAGAAGACTGGCATAGGTCAGGCCAATGATCGTAATCAGCTGAACCAGGACGTTTCGAAAAGCGTGATACCAGATCACGGTTCCTTCGCGCAGGCCCTTGACCCGGGCGGTGAGCACATATTCCTGATTGAGCTGGTCCAGCATGAAGGAGCGCGTCATGCGCGCGATATATGCCAGCGAGTAGATCGCCAGCATCGACGCGGGCAGGATCGCGTGCGAGAGCGCATTCTTGAAGACGTCCCACTCTCCGGCCATTGCAGCATCGATCATGATAACGCCGGTCACCGGTTCCACGATACCATCGTAGAAGAAATCAATCCGGCCAGGACCCGCAACCCAATCGAGTTTGGCATAGAAAACCAGCAGCGCGACCATACCAAGCCAGAAAATCGGAATGGAATGGCCAAGCAATCCGACAATCCGGACGACGTGATCTATCAGTGTTCCCTGCCGCACAGCAGCCAGAACACCGGCTGGAACACCGATAACAATTCCAGCGATCGTCGCGATGGTGGCCAGCTCGAGCGTTGCCGGGAAAAAGCGCTTGATGTCTTCAAGAACCGGTTGTCCGGTCATGACCGAACTTCCGAAATCCCCACGCAGAATGTCGCCAATAAATATGAGGTACTGTTGCCAGATCGGCTTGTCGAGACCGAGTTGGAGGTACATAGCCTCGTAGACTTCTTTCGAGGCGCGGTCGCCAACAATGGCAACAACGGGATCATTGGGCATGATCCGGCCAATGATGAAGGTGATTGCGGTCAAGCCGATGAACGTGAGGATCAGCATGACTATGCCGCCGCCGATCTTCCTTGCCACATCCAGATACGGCCTGAAATCCACCCCTGAGCGTTGTAGTGTGGAACTGTCGCTCATTCCCAACGCATCCCCCGATTTCGCTGCATATTAACAGAAAGCCGCGCTTCCCCACTCAATTTGAGGAAGCGCGGTCCAGCATGAGACCGGCCATTCGCGACACAAGGTTGATGTGTCGTGAACAGCCGAACGTGCTTACTTGGTGACAGTCTTGTAGTAGGCCTGATCGGAGGTCACGCCGTTGACGAAGCCTTCAACGTTCGCGCGCTGGCCGAAGGTACCAATCGCCTGGAACATGATGGTGAAGGGCGAGTCTTCCTGCACCATCTTCTGCAATTTGGCATAGATTTCCTCACGGACTTCCGGATCAGATTCTGCAGCTGCCTGGTCGGTCAGCTCAGTCAGTCCGTCAGCAGGCCAGGCATTGCGCCAAGTCAGCTTGCCCGTCAGTTTTGCTTCGAAGTCATTGTTCGGGTTGTGCGCAAACGCATCAGCGTTGGAATGCGGATCGGAATAATCCGGGCCCCAGCGCGCAACGATCAGCTCATGCTTGCGTGCACGATACTTCGGCCAGAGCGTGGCGCCGTCGGACAGGATGATTTCAGAATCGATCCCCAATTCCTTCAAGCTGGCCTGAACGCTCTGGGCCACTTCCGTGAACGGAGACTTGTTCAGCGTGTCAATCGTGATCTTGGTGTCGGCGTCAAGTCCGGCATCTGCGATCAGCGCCTTGGCCTTTTCCATGTTGTGGCTATACGGCGTATCGGTTGCCGCTGCCCACATGCCTGATGGCCAGAAATTCTGGTGGATCTTGTATTGGCCGTCGAGGAAGGACCCCACCATGCCGTCATAGTCGACCATGTATTTCAGCGCTTCACGAACCTCTGGCTTCGACAGGACCGGATGGTCCATGTTGCTCGCCAGATACATCAGGTATCCCTTGGGATAGCTCTCCGCGGAGACGTCCGAATTGCCGGAGAGTCCCTTGAGCTGATCGGCCGTCAATTCCATTGCGGCATCAACATCGCCTTTTTCCAGAAGCAGGCGCTGTGCGGATGGTTCAGCAACATGGCGGATGACGACGCGGTTCATGGCCGGTTTGCCCTGGCGGTAATCGTCAAATGCATCCAGCATGACAACTTCGTTGGCTTTCCAGGTTTTCAGCTTGTAGGGACCTGAGCCAGCGGAATGATCTTTCAGCCAGGCGTAACCCATGTCGCCGTCGACTTCGTGTTTCTGAACTTCCTTCATGTCCACGATGGATGCCACGCCTGCCGACAGGAGGTTCAGCACGAGCGCTGGTGACATGTCCGCCAGAATGTTGATCTCGACCGTGGTGTCATCGACAGCAACCACTGCCTCGTCGACATTCTCGGGCGTCCAGCCGATCTGCTTGATGATGAAAGCCGGCGTCTTGTCGAGCTTCACAGCGCGGCCAAGCGAGTAGGCAACGTCTGCAGCGGTGATCGGGTTACCGGAATGGAAGGTCAGCCCGGGGCGCAGCTTGACGGTGATTTTCTTGCCGTCGTCGGAAAACTCGTAGGATTCGGCAATACCACCGACAAGTTTTGTCAGGTTGTCAGGCTCGAACAGGAACAGCCGCTCATAAAGATTTGCGACGATCCTGCCACCGGTGAACTCAAAGCACTCAGCAGGATCAAGCGTAATTGCATCCGCTGTGTTGCGGGCGATCACGAATGTGTCCGCGGGTGTTTCGGCTATCGCGGGAAAGGCAGCGGTTGTTGCCAGCATTGCTGCCAATGAAAGACTTTTCAGAGGTGTTGTAAATTTCACGATCATTCCCCCTCAGGAACTTGGCTTATGGGATGGTGCCGGAAAAACACCGGCGGAATTGCATGCGGACACGCTTCGTTGACTGAGCATGATTTCCGCACCTGGGGCAAAAGCTTATATCGATTGCTTGAATTCGACCAACAGCCTTGTTATGCAAATTTTGCATATAGTTTGTTTTGCTCGTTTTTTCAGCAAGACCAAAGGGAGAAACTGGTGGACACAAACTGGCTGGCCGACTTTCTTGTCCTGAGCAAAAGAGGAAACTTTTCGCAGGCAGCGGACGAGCGGAACATTACCCAGTCCGCGTTCAGCCGTCGGATCAAGGCGCTGGAAACCTGGCTGGGAACGGAACTCTTCGACAGAAGCAGCTATCCAGTGTCCCTGACACCTGACGGTGAGGTTTTTCACGCAACAGCTCAGAACGTGCTTAGGGAACTGGAACTCAATCGGGTTGAGTTCCAACGTCGCAATTCAGATGCTACTCCGGATATCCGGCTGGCCGCCTCCACGTCTCTCGCATTGAGTTTCGTCCCTGAGTGGCTGCACCAGATCAAGCAGGCCTGTGGAACCTTTTCGGTGTCCATCGACACCTATGATTTTTATGAAATGATCGAGCTGCTCGGCGACGGAAAGATGGATCTTGTGTTGCTGTATTCGAAGCCAGAGGTGCCGTCATTTTTCGAGCATCAGGAATTCGAAGCGATCAAACTCGGCGAAGATACTATGCATCTTTGTACTGCCCTCGACGCAGAAGGCCGTTCGGCGTTTGATGTCGACAACCCGCCGGCGCGCGGACTTGAGTATATCGGATACGGTCAGACCGGATATTTTTCGAAAGTCGAGGACCTGCTTTTTTCCGCGATGACCCCCCAGGATCCGACATTCGTCTGCACGTCGCAAAGCGGTACCTGCGAATTCATGAAGCGGCTCGCGCACATGGATCAGAAAATGCTCTGGCTGCCGGCCTGCAGTGCCCATGACAGCATTCGTTCCGGGCAATTTGCACTTGCTGGAAACGGACGCTTCGACACCGAACTCGAGATCTGGCTCTACAAGAAACGGGAGACCACTTCTCCACTGGTCGAGAAGGTCTGGACCCACCTGAAAAGCAATCCCTGCACAAGTCACCTCGAAGCGTTCAGGCTCACGTGAGCCAGAGCGCCAGGAGACATCATTCGTTTCCAGGCACGTCCCTTTTTTCCAGGAGTGCCTTCAAACGTTCTTCTTCTTCCGCAGAAAGGTTTGCAGAGCCTGCCGTTGCGACTTGCGAACCGCGCCGCGAACGACTGCGCAGCGCCAGAACAATCGCAATCAGTCCGGCAAGCAGGGCGACAGGCCCTGCCGCCCAAAGGACAAGCGTATGCCAGGCAAAACGCGGCTTCAACAGCACGAATTCGCCGTAACGGGAAACGAGATAGTCAATCACCTGTCCGTCGCTGTCTCCGGCGACGAGACGCTCACGCACAAGAACACGCAAGTCCTTGGCCAGGGGTGCGTCACTATCATCAATGGACTGGTTCTGGCACACCATGCACCGAAGCTCCGCTGAAAGCGCCCTTGCCCGGGCTTCCAGGGCCGGGTCGTCAAGCACCTCTTCAGGGGCAACTGCCAGCGCAGGTGCAGTGAGGATGGCAAATGCCAGAATCAGGCTTGTCAGAATTGTCCGGATCATCAACGCGTTACTCCGCCGCGGCCGTCTGAACGGCCTTGCGGCGCGCTGCCGGTTTCGGCGCCCCGACCCGGAGCCGACGGTCAGCCATTGAAAACACCGCCCCGAGGGACATGATCACGCAACCGATCCAGATCAGCGTGATCAGCGGTTTGTAGTAGACGCGAACATCGACGGCACCATCACCACGGCTTTCCCCGAGCGACAGGTAAAGTTGCGAGAAGCCCGTCGTATGGATTCCGGCTTCGGTGGTCGGCATCTGGCGCGCGGTGTAGACGCGCTTGGAAGGATCGAGGTCGGCCACGTAGGCGCCTGCCTTGCGAATGGTGAAATGGCCGACTTCCTCGGTATAGTTCGGACCGCGGCGCGGCGCCGCACCGTCGAATGTCACTTCGTATCCGGACAGTTCGACACTATCGCCCGGCCGCATTGTCTCGATGCGTTCCTCCTGAAAAGCGGACGCCGTCACAATACCAAGCACCGTGACACCAACGCCGAAATGCGCGACGACCGTGCCCCAGGCGGACCCGGGCAATCCGACAAGGCGAGCGAAACCTCGTTTCGGGCCGATTTCAAAAAACTTCACACGGGTCACGATCTCCGATACCGCACCAGCCATGACCCAGACAGCGAGGCCCACACCCATTGGTGCCAGTACCTTTTCCATACCCCACAGCCAGAACGTCACGAGCGCGAACAAGAGCGCAAGACCGAAAGCCGCATAGAGCCGTTGGCTGGCCGCGTGAAGGTCGCCCCGCTTCCAGGACAGGACCGGACCGAACGGGATCGCCATCAGCAGAGGCACCATCAGCGGACCGAAAGTCAGGTTAAAGAATGGGGCTCCAACCGAAATCTTCTCTCCCGTGATTGCATCAAGTGCAAGCGGATACAGCGTGCCGACAAACACCGCGGCGCAAGCCGCCGTCAGGAAAAGGTTGTTCAGTACCAGCCCGCCCTCGCGGCTGATGGGCGCGAAAAGCCCGCCCTGTTTCAGCATTGGAGCCCGCCACGCATAAAGCGACAGGGACCCGCCGATGAAGATGCACAGGAGGACCAGTATGAACACACCGCGCGCCGGGTCTGTGGCGAACGCGTGGACTGATGTCAGAACACCAGAACGCACGAGAAAGGTGCCGAGCAGAGAGAGCGAGAACGTGAAAATGGCCAGAAGAACCGTCCAGATCTTCAGCGCCTCCCGCTTTTCCATGACAATCGCTGAATGAAGCAAAGCCGTCCCGGCAATCCAGGGCATGAAACTGGCGTTTTCGACCGGGTCCCAGAACCACCAGCCACCCCAGCCGAGTTCGTAATAGGCCCAGTAAGACCCCATGGCGATGCCAAGTGTCAGGAAACACCAGGCCAGGAGCGTCCAGGGACGGACCCAGCGCGCCCAGGCAGCATCCGTGCGACCAAGAAGGAGAGCTGCGACCGCAAATGAAAATGTGATGGAGAAGCCGACATAGCCGACATAGAGAAGCGGCGGATGAATTGCGAGACCGATATCCTGCAGGATCGGATTGAGATCCGCTCCTTCCAGAGGCGGATTGACCACACGCTCGAAAGGGTTGGACGTGGCAAGCAGGAACAGAATGAAACCGGCCGAAACCCAAGCCTGAACCGAAAGCGTTGCTGCCTTTAGATCTTTCGGCAGGTTACCGCCGAAAAATCCGACAAGCGCCCCAAAAAACACCAGAATGAGGACCCAAAGGAGCATGGACCCCTCGTGATTGCCCCAGACGCCGGTGAATTTATAGATCAGCGGCTTGGCGGAATGGGAATTCTGCAGCACGTTCAGAACCGAGAAATCCGAATTCAGGTAGGCAACAGTCAATGCGACAAACGATATGAGCACCAATACGAACAACATGACGGATACAGGCGGTGCAACAGCCATCAGCCTGTCATCTCCCGACAGCGCCCCCCAAAGCGGCAGAACGCACTGGACGAGTGTCAGCGCAAAGGCCAGCACGAGTGCGTAGTGTCCCAGTTCAACGATCATTTTCGCGTCCTGTCTCTCCCGTGGCAGCTTCTAGTTGGCTTCGCCTTCGCCGCCCTGCCAATGACCTTGATCCTTCAGCGCTTCTGCCACTTCCTTGGGCATGTAATTCTCGTCATGCTTGGCAAGAACGCTATCGGCAACGAAAACACCGTCCGGTCCAATGACCCCCTCTGTCACGACCCCCTGCCCCTCACGAAACAGGTCCGGTAGTATTCCTTTATAGGTAACGGCAACAGCGTTCGCCATGTCCGTCACACGAAAATTCACCTGAGCGTTGTCCGACTTCTCGACCGATCCTTCCTCGACCAGTCCGCCAAGTCGAATGCGCTGTCCGGCGGGCATTGTATTTTGGGTGATGTCGGTCGGACTTTGAAAAAAGACAATCTGATCGTTAAGGGCAAAAAGAATCAGCCCGAGTGCAATTGCCAGCACGGCTCCCGCCGATCCGATCAGGGTCAACCTTCTCTGCTTGCGCGTCATGTGTTCCGTCCAGTCTGTGCAAGCTGAGCCTTTGATCCAGCCGGCAAATCCGTTTTGTCAGGACCCGCTTAACCCAAGCGAACTGGCCGTGTCTTTGATCAGAGACAAGTCCGCAGGTTTATCTGAATGGGCGGCTTCAGCAGCAGCGAGCGCCTCCTCGGCCTTTTGCTTTTCACCAAGAACCATGTATGCCCGGATCAATCGGCTCCATTCATCCGCGCTGCCACCGTCCGAGGCAAGACGTCCTGCGAGGCCGTTGACCATTCCCCTGATCATTTCCTGCCGGTCTTCAGCGGACAAATCCTGCGAAGCAGCGATATCCGCCTGCGAGGGACCGTTCGGTGCGCTTTCGTGAGAAGGCACGCCCTTCAACTGTGCAAGTTGCTGTCGTGCAACGCCAACCCACGCAGCCGTCTCGTCAGCTCCGTCCAACAGGTCTTCCCAGGCCTTTGTGGCGGCCTCGATATTGCCATCCTGGCCCAGGGCAATAGCAAGAAAGAACCTGGGTTTGGCGGCGGACGGCTGCAAGGCTACCGCCTGCTCGAAGGCTTTCCTCGCCTCTTCCGTAACGAGCCCCTGATTGGCCATCGTAAGAGCTTCGCCCATGTCGGTCAGCCATTCCGGATTCGGTCCCAAGATACGGATTGCATTGGCATAGGCACGCGCGGATGCCTGCGGTTGACCCATCGATAAATAGACCGGTGCAATCACCGACCATCCCTGCCCGTCTTCGGGGTTTTCTGACAAATGGCGCTCGACACGCGCCAAAAGCACATCGACCGACTGCCCTTCAGCAGGTGCGCTCAATCGCGTAATCAGCGGCTGGTCGGGTTCTTCGGGAGAGCCAAGAGCGAAGTAGGTGCCAAGCGCAAAGAGCGGCAGGGCTGCCAGGGCGAAAACCTGGGCAGCCTTCAACCGCCCTCCGGAGGCGGTGGTCTGGTGTTGCTGCTCATTCTTGTCGTGCGCAGCAAGCAACCGTCGGGCAATTTCGGTTCGCGCGGCTTCAGCAGCTTCAGGCTCTATCAGCCCGCGGTCCAGCTCGCTATCGATGGCAGAGAGCTGTTCCCTGTAGACCGCTTCATCCGCACTCCCGTCCGCTCTTGCCTGCGCCTTGCCGGCCCGCGCGAGCGGAACAAGAACACACAACGCGGCGACACCCGTCATGACAGCGAGTAGGATCCAGAATATCATGGGCGCACTATAGACAGCGCAAACTCGGCAAATGCAAGACGATTGGGCTGTGACCAGCCGTCGCGCCGCTCAAATCCCGTTGACCCTTCGTCAGCAACCGCGTTCTTTGAGCCGAGCCCTACCAGCGCTCGAGTGCGTTTGAAACAAGTTTGCGTTCCGGCGCAGGTTCGTTCTTCTTTTCCTTGCCGGTTGCCTTTGCCACCGCGGACTGACGGCTGCGGCGAAGCTGACCGGCATATTCCGCGCCAAAATAGATTTCAGAAAGCATGATCGCGACATCCACTGCCGCAAGCTGCGCCTCCGCCTCCTGGCCATGCAGTCTTCCAAGGTCGGTGATCAGTGAACGAGTGACAATTTCAAGAGTCTGTTCAACCGTTTGACGCGTTTGCTTGCCAATTTCGTTTACCGCAAACGTCTCGGACGCATTCCGTGCCATCGTGACGACGCGCAAGGTCCGAATGGCTTCGTCGATCGCCGGCTGTTCTATCCTGAGCTGACCGTCCCCGTCGAATTTGGGTACCTGCAGTGCCCTGCGAATGGCCCCATGTGCGTTTTTGAGTTCGCGCGTGACCTCACCGGAGATGTTTCGCTTGGTGTCCGCCAACCGCTGATGCCATCGTCCGGAAATGGAAAGGTCCATGTCCCGTTCAACACCGCGCACAAGCGTATGATATTCTGACAGTGCCTGCGAAAACGCGACCGGGTCCGGATTGTTGTTCCTGTGCTCAAGCGCGAGTATCTGCAGACGTTCCGCCTCGCTCATCACAACGTCGACCATGGAGGCGAACTGCGATCCGGCAATAACCTTGGGATCCTGGTCTCCAGCCAGACGGCCCGCGAATGTGCAAAGCGCGGACGGCGCCTCGGAACGTTCAACCAGCGCCGCGGCGAGCAGGGGAACGTGATCCGGAAAGCGCGCTGAACATTTGTCCACGAGGCGCAACACGTCATGGTCCTGCTTGAGACGATGCTCGTTGATCCGCTCGGGAATGCTTTGCAGAAACGGTACCAGCCAGCGTTCGGCGGCGAAGATCTTGTGAATGTCCCTGAGTTCGGAAATGCCACGCTCGCCGCCGAGCTCCACACCGATCTGGCGCCGCACCTTGTCCGATATCTCGCTGCGTTCCAACGTCTCCTCGACCGCTTCCACGGACCGGGTTCTGAGCGCCTGTACAAGAGCAACGACCCGCTCGTCGCTGACGGTCGCATCGCCGGCCTGATCGAGCACGGTCTTGACGTCGTTCGGAATCACATCCCTGCCGAGCCAGTTCCAGACCCGATCCAGCATGATCCGATTGATCCGGCCTTCCTGCCGGTTGGGCAGGGTTTCACCGATCAGGAAATCATTGAGAGGTGCGAAGAACATCCTTTGAACCTGCGCGCGCCGGAACTTGCCGTTCGGAATACCGCCGGCAAAAGTCTGCGGCTTGCGCATGAGTGTAACGGCGGCTGTCAGGATCAAGCTGAGATGCGGATCAGAATTGTTCTTGCCTTTGGCCTGCTCCAAATTGCTGACCAGTGCCTCGACCGCTTGCGGGCTCAAGCTGCTCAGGTAGTCCTTAATTTTACTCTCAAGCTCGTTCGAGTAGGTCATTCAAAGGGTCAACGCCGCAATCCGAATCCGGTCGATAATACCGGTGCAAGGATTAAGCAATTGTTGAGAATAAACCTGTCTTCTCCGGTGATTTTAACCTTTGCGGCCTATCCGATAACGGTCCAGTCGCCCCGTCCGGATTCGCAAGCGGTTCCGCGTGCCTGAAGTGTGCGGCCCTGAAGAACCATTTCGTGGGTAAATTCTCGGCACTTTGTGTCGTTGACGGTGTAGACCGGACCAGGCCTGACCTGCCCACTTCGACCCGTACGGTCGTTCTGCCAGGCTACGGCGGCGCCAAGGCCCCTTGATCTCAAGGCACGGGTCTGGGCGTCCTCGGCAGCACGGCGGTCGGATGGATCCAATGCATTGCCAAACTCGTTGTTCACCAGCACGGAAATGGCGGTGTTCGCCTCGGTGCCTGATACATTGGCGCCGGGATCACCGAAAGACGATCCCCAACCGCCCGAACCATTGCTTCCAGACGTCGCAGAGCATCCTGCCAGAACGACAGCAAGGGCAACAAATGTGGCACTGCGCAAACGCATGCTTGAAAGCTCCCCCAAGAGCAACAGACAGGATCAAACCCGAAGACAAGTCAGTGGTATTTTGAATTTGTGGCCGAACTTGGCCAGACAATGGTCTTTTCGTCCCAGTGCCGGATCACATCCTAACACAGCACTCCGACGCCGGTCTCTTCGCCGTCATCGTAATCCCCTATTCCCTTGTCAGTGCCGGCAGCACAAGGCTGGCCTTCAAACCTCCCAGGGAAGACATATCGAGGTTGAGAGTACCACCGTAAAGCGCTGCAAGGTCTGCCACAATTGACAAGCCAAGGCCTGTCCCGGGCACGGTTTCATCGAGCCTCCTGCCACGTTTGACAGCCTCGGCCCGTTGTTCAGGAGACAGGCCCGGTCCGTCGTCCTCGACCGTGAGCACGAACATCTCGCGGTTCGTGGCCGGATCGTCCTGAGACACAATGTCGACCGAAACCCTTGAAGAAGCCCACTTGCAGGCATTGTCGATCAGGTTGCCTCCCATTTCCTCAAGATCCTGGCTCTCACCCCGAAAACGGATGTCCCCGGTCTGGTTGAACGCAACCTCGATACCCTTGTCCTGATAGATTTTCCCCATTGCCCGGATCAGCCTGCCAAGAACCGGTTCGGTTTCGCAGGATACACCGATCACCCGCCGCTGTGCTGCCATCCTTGCGCGTTCGAGGTGGTGTTGAATCTGGGTCGACATGATCGCCGCCTGCTCGCTCACCTTGTCGGCAAACGGACCTTGAGAAGCCCGCGCTTCGTTGGAGATCACTGAAAGCGGTGTCTTCAGGCCATGTGCGAGATTTCCGACATGGGTTCGAGCTCGTTCGACAATTTCCTTGTTGGAGACGATGAGCGCATTCAACTCGACTGCCAAAGGCGCGATTTCGCGTGGCAAGGCTTCATCAATGCGCTCCGTTTCTCCCAGCCGAACCGCCGAGAGCGAGGAGCGCAGCCTTGCCAGAGGCCTGAGGCCGACCCGGACTTGAAGGAAAATTGCGAGAATGAGGCCAATACCGACGATGCAGAGCGTCAAGGTGACAGTCCGCGAGAATTCTGCAATGTCCGCCCAGAACCCGGCCGTTGCAGCCCCCACCGCGATAACGTAGGAGGCCTCTCCGATCGTGATGCGCTGCTGCAGGACCCGCACTTCATCTCCCGTCGGACCGCTGACAAAGCCCGCACTGCTGTCCATGTCGCCAATCGGAGGTGTATTCAACGGATCACCGAGCAGCGATTCGGACGCAAACATTATCGACGGGTTGTCTGCACGCCGCACGGTCCAGTACCACCCGGACAAGGGCAGGGAAAATCTCGGATCGCCCCGGTAGACCGGCGCCGCCACCGACTGGATCAACGTTTCCGGTCCGCCGTTCTGACCTGTTTCCAGCATTCCGGCGATGAGGCCCTTGATATGAACTTCCAGCTGGGCATCAAAGGCCCGCTCACTTGCGCTCTGATAAAGACTGACGAGGAAAACGCCTGCCAATGCAAGTGTTATGGTGGACCAGACGGCCGCAACAAAGACCAGCCGGGACGCGAGAGACCACTGACGACTACCTGTCTGTTGCGCCTTGGCGACAGCATCACGGTCAGTCGTCACTGGGCTCTCCAAGACGGTACCCGAGGCCCCTGATCGTTTCGATCATGTCTGAACCGATTTTCTTGCGCAATCTGCCGACGAACACTTCGACCGTGTTAGAGTCCCTGTCAAAGTCCTGATCGTAGAGATGCTCGGTCAGTTCGGTCCTTGAAATCACCTTACCTCTGTGATGCAGCAGATAAGACAGCAATCGATATTCGTGGGATGTGAGCTTGATCGGATTGCCGTCGACGGTTACCCGCCCCGCTCTCAGATCCAGGCGCACGGGACCGCAGATCAGCTCGTTGGAGGCATGGCCGGCTGCCCTGCGAACGAGTGCACGCACCCGTGCCAGCACTTCTTCCATGTGAAACGGCTTGGCAACATAGTCATCTGCACCGGCATCGATGCCGGCCACCTTGTCCGACCAGCGGTCACGGGCAGTCAGAATCAGGACAGGCATGGTTCGGCCGTCCCTGCGCCAGTTTTCCAGCACAGACAAGCCATCGAGTGTCGGCAGGCCAAGATCCAGAACCACCGCATCATAGGGTTCCGTTTCACCCAGAAAGTGGCCCTCTTCCCCATCGGCGGCGCTGTCAACAACGTAACCTGCCTCCTCAAGAGCAGTGACAAGCTGACGGTTTAGGTCGGTATCATCTTCGATGACGAGAATTCGCATTGGAACCAACTTCTTGATTAATCGATCGGAACGGTGGGTGGCGGCTGCAAATCCGTGCAATCACCGCCGGTGTACCAGTCACCGGCTGGCGTTGACTGTGACATTCGTCACCTTGCCACCCTTGAGAACAGATAAAACGTAGACATAACCGCCGCCCTGCTGACAAAGCTGCGCCTTCACGATTTCCCCACCGGCGCGGCCCGCGACCGAACCAAGAGGTGCGGCCTTGCCGCTCGCCACGGCTTCCCGCGCCTGAGCCTGGGACAGGCAGGCTGCTTCAGCTGGCAGGACCGCAGCGAAGGTCACTAGCAAAAAGGCAAAGATCTTTTTCACGAATCCCGTTCCGGTTCTGTGTCTCCAAGTCATGGGCAAGGTGTAATCAATTTTACCTGAACGCAAGCTGAACCCGGCATTCAGGGCGTTTGCGAAGAAACGGAGACGCTCGACTCGAATTCAGGAATTGCCAATCGGGCGCGGTCTGTACAGCAGCCTGGTTGATCAAAAGCGGAGTACAATGACGTCCAGCTGGCCTCAAAATCAGGCCGAGGGGGCATTTCAAACCATCACCATCATTCCGGTGACCGCTCTGTTGCCGCAGAACACAGTGTTCAACGCCCTGGAAGGGGACTCAATCATATAACTCAAGGGGAGCAGCAATGTTAAAAAGAGCTTCCAGTTCACGTTCACAGTAAAACTACTTACATCACATCTATGCCTGTTCACGACGAACTGCTAAGCTTCGCCCATGTTCAGGCAATTCGTTCGATCACTCACGGATACCGCACATAATCCCGCCCGCAGCCTGCGCGTTTGCATTGGCGCTCTTGGCCTTGCCGTTTCCGCAATGGTTCCTGTTCCCGCAACTGCATGCTCGCTCGCGCTCGTTCTGGCAATGGACGGATCGTCCAGTGTTGATCATCTGGAACATGACCTGCAGCTGAACGGCATGGCGCAAGCGCTCAGCGACCCGGATGTCGTTCAGGCGATTGAAGCTGTTGGCGGTATCTGGATCATGAGCTTTGAATGGAGCGGCCAGCGGCAACACTTCCTTCAGCTGGGATGGCAGCACCTGACCGATGCTGAAAGTGCCGAAAGGGCAGCAAGCACGCTCAGAGAATCGCGGCGCGGTTTTATCGGTTTCCCCACAGCGATCGGTTATGCATTGGGCTATGCCTCCGTCCAGATGAGCCGTGCGCCCGCCAAATGTGCGCGAAAGGTGATCGATGTGGCAGGCGACGGGATCAACAACGACGGATTTCCGCCGTCGAGCGCCTACAAGGCATTTGATTTCGAAGGCATTACCGTCAACGGTCTGGTTATTGAAGGAGCCGAAGACTCCCCGCTTCAATACTATCAAAGCCACGTCATCAGCGGTCCTGGAGCATTTATCGAGGTTGCCGACGACTATCAGGACTACGCGCGCGCCATGAAGCGCAAGCTCATCCGCGAAATCATCGGCAACGGTTATGCCCTCGTGAACTGACCCTACGCCTTGCGACGGCTGGTCTGCTCGGCAAGCGCTTTTGAAAACGATTCCAAGGGTAGTCCGTCACCGAGCGCTCTCAGAAACAATTGCTTTTGCGTTTCGGGAGCAAGGCCGCCGACCGGCGGGTCGTTGTCCAGATTGGTGGGGAAGGAATATCCTTCCGCACACGCGGAAACTGCCGCATCAACTTTCGCCTTGTCCCAACTGCCGGATCGGGTCTTTTCCAGAAGTATCGGATAGAGCGTCTTGCACATTCTTTCGCGGTCAGAAGTTTCCATGGCACGGCAGAAGGCTGACGATATCTGAAGAAGGTTGGCCAGCCTTTGAATGTCTGTGCTCCTGTTTTCCCCGGCCGCGTGGAAAAGCGCAGGATTGAAAAAGAGAGCGTCTCCTTTTTTCAACGGCAGCTGAACATAGGCACTTTCAAAGAACTCCTTGAAGACATCCTGCCTGTAGGCCATGTAGCCTGGCCGGTACAACTGGGAAAACGGCAGCAGTTTGGTCGGACCGCTTTCAACGGGCATGTCGGTGTGCGCGATGGCACCCTGCAGCGTCATAACCGGTGACAGATCGTGCACATGTGCGGGATAGTCTGCACAGACTTCCTCAGTCTGGAAACCCAGATGATAGTCGCGGTGCGCCTGTTGCGCACCACCGCCGGGCCGCACGAGATTGACCTGAGAGGTCATTTGATAATTCGGACCGAGCCAGGCCTCGCAAACGGCATCGATCACCGGATTGGAAAAACAGCCGGCAAAAGCCTCCGGATCGCGGAGACACAGTTTCTGAAGCGAATTCCAGATCCGGTCATTCGCGCCCGCAGCTGCAAAATGGTCCGCACCACCACCCGAGGCTGCTTTCTCTTCCCGGATAATGTCCTGGAAGACGCTCGTTGCCGCGTCGAGTGGGGTTGTATCGGAAAAAGCGCCCTCCAGCACGAGAACGCCGGACCGGTGCATCAGGATATGCGCCCACTCGGCCAGAAGGCAACGCCTGCCCTCAGTTCCTGAGAGCAACCTGTTGATCTCGGACACGTTGTAAACCGGAATGTTCGACACAATGCGCTCTGCGCGAGGCGCGTCGCTTTCGCTCAACTGCTGGTCTACCAGAACCTTGAAGTCATCAATGCTGCAACTTCCGGCATCGAAATAGCCATTGGGGATCACCTGACGATCCATATTATTCTCCCATCGTCATGTTGTGCCTGCAATTCTAGCGGATCCGGACTTGAAGTGTTTCAGATATTCCATCAAGAATCCATCAATGACCCATCGTTTCCCTGTCAAGGAAATCGCGCTGCAGTCGGGATTGAGCACTGCGACCGTCGACCGCGTCCTGAACAACCGGGCGCATGTCAGCCCGCAAACCCGCAGGCGTGTGGAAGACGCAATCGAGGAACTGGCGCGACAGGAAACCCAGCTGTCCGCCAAGGGCCGTCGCTTCTTTATCGATATTGTCGTTGAAGCACCTTCACGGTTCAGCCGCGAAATTCAGCGCGCGAGCGAAGCCGTCCTGCCGCTGTTCAGGCCCGCGGCGCTCAGGCCGCGTTTCACTTTTGCTGAAACCATGACGGAAAATGACTGCGTCACCGTGCTGGATCGAATCCGGAAACGTGGCAGCCAGGGTGTTTGCCTGAAGGCCCGCGATACGGAACGGGTGCGCGCGGCAATTGACCGGCTGACGGCAAAGAACATTCCTGTTGTCACAGTTTTTACAGACATCCCGGATGCCCGAAGGCTGGCCTATGCCGGCCTCGACAACATCAAGGCCGGTCAAACCGCGGCATATCTGATGCTAAAGCTTCTCAAGCCAACGGACACGTGCGTCCTGACAACACTCAGTCAGCATGCGTTCCAGGGCGAGGAAGATCGTTTCCACGCATTTCGCCTCGAGCTTCACAGGTTGCGCCCCGACATCGAGCTGATCGATGCGAGCGGTGGAGGCGGCCTCAACCCATCGACCGCCCAGGAAGTTTCCGCGAAGTTGAGCTGGCCTGCCAAGATTGCAGGTGTCTATTCCATGGGAGGCGGCAATTTCGCGATCCTCAATGCTCTGAAAGCCTCCGGCCACACGCCAGATTTCTTCATCGCCCACGATCTGGATGAGGACAATCTGGAGCTCCTGCGCAAGGACGTGCTTACGCTGGTGCTGCACCATGACCTGCGTGACGACATGCGAATGGCCTTCCGACACATCCTCGCGTTTCATGGCGTCGGCGAACCATTGAACCAAACGGAAAGCGATATCCAGATCGTCACGCCGATGAATATTCCAGCCGGATTCTAGGCAGCGTCCGGTTCAGTCAATCTCAAGCATCGGAGCGTCCGTAGCCCTGTTGTTCCATGGATCGATAGAAATCCTTGAGCGTCTTGCCCGGCTCAGGCCTGAAAGTCTCTCCGGTCTCTTCAACGTCCGACATGCGGTCCAGGCGGAACATGCGGAAATCCCGTCGCAATTCACACCAGGCGACAAGCGTCCAGACCTTTCCCCAGAACCAGAGACCGAGGGGACGTATGACCCGCCTGGACGCGTCACCCTTGCCGTCCATGTAGGCGACCGACAGGCTCTTGCGTGTATCTGCCGCGGCCTCGAGACGGTCAATCAGGTCACGTACCTGCGCTGTCATTTCAGGGGCAAAGGCGTGGATTTCGACTTCGTTCTGCCGGACCCGCATCTTTTCCGGAATAACGGCATCGATCTTGATCATGGCCTCTTCGGCCGCACGCGCCATGGCCGCCCCTCCCCAGGCGCGGATCAGACGCGCACCAGCCAGAAGAGCTACGATTTCGTCTCGGGTGAACATGAGAGGTGGCAGATCATATCCGTCGCGCATGATGTATCCGACGCCCGCCGCTCCCTCGATCGGAACACCGGATGCCTGAAGGTCGGCAACGTCGCGATAGATGGTTCGTTCAGAAACTTCCAGCCATTCAGACAATTGCCGTGCCCGGACGAGCCGGCCGCCACGCAGATATTGCACAATCTGAAACAGGCGGTCGGCACGTCTCATGCGAGTGGCTCCTTAAGCGGCGAACATTCCGATCGAATTGCCATCCGGGTCGATCCCATAGGCGAATCGCCCGGCGGGGATCGGGATCGGATCCGATACTACCTCTCCGCCGGCCTTTGCGAAGCGTTCCATCGTCTCTTCCAGGTTGTCCGGACATGCAATGTGAACCGTCGGTCCCGTTCCCTTCTCGGCGGGCTTGCCGGGATAGAGGTGGCCTGCGATGCCCATCTTGTCCTTGGTCGGAAACATTGCGATGTGATTTGGTCCCATGTCGGTGATGCGATTCAATTCGGTTTGGAACACCTCGTTGTAGAAGCTGATCGCCTTGTCGAGATCCGAGACAGGGATCTCCATCCAAACGGTGAAATTGTCAGGTGCGAATGTCATGGGAAGTCTCCTTGAATGCTGTGATGGAACGCAATCTAGCAGGGGTCTCCTGACACCCTTCTGTCAGGAGTATTTCCTCTCTTTCCCTGTTTTTTTCGAGCATTTCCGTCGTTTTCTGACTTTGCATCAACTGCGGATCAGAGCGAACATGACAGTTTGCCGACTTTGTGACATCGCGTGTGCACCGATTGAAACAAAACTTTAACGTGATAGACAATCTAACGTCATTGAAGCCGGGGAGAGTTACCGGCGGCTGAACCAACAGCCCTACCCTCGGAGGTTCTCATGAGAAAATTGACCTTGGCCCTGCTCCTTGCAGGCACAGGCGCATTTGCATCCGGCGTTGTCGCCAAGGATGCAGGCTATGTCGGAAACGTCGACACCGTTCACGGCGAACAGGCCGCAAAAAGGGCGAGCGGCAAGGTGTTTGTCGACACCAACCGGAATTCAAGGCTGGATGCAGGCGAAAGCGGTCTGCCAGGCGTCCTTGTTTCGAATGGTCGGGAAGTCGTTGTCACCGGACCGGATGGCTCCTATGAGTTGCCGGCCTATGACGACATGAACCTGTTCGTCACGAAACCCGCCGAGTTTTCTCCGCCGGTCAATGCGGATCTGGTTCCGCAGTTCAACTACGTTCACAAGGTGGCCGGTTCCCCGGACCTGCGCTTTGGCGGAATAAAGCCCACGGGTCCGCTGCCGCAGGCTGTGAATTTTCCGCTGATCGAGGACAAAGTCGGCGACGATTTCCAGTGCCTCGTATTCGGCGACACGCAGCCTTACACAAATGCGGAGATCAGCTATGTGCGCAAAACCGTAGGCAACATGCTGACCAACCGCGACAACTCCAAAACCCAATGCCTTCTTTTCGAAGGCGACGTGATGGGTGATGATCTGTCGCTTTATCCGCGCTTCAAGAAGATCATCGCAACCGGCGGCGTGCCGCAATATTACGTTGCCGGCAATCACGATCTGGATTTTGATGCCACGAGCGATGCTGACAGCTTCGATACCTTCCGCCGCGAATTCGGTCCGGAATACTACTCCTTCGACATCGGTCAGGTGCATTTCATCGTTCTCGATGACGTGCGCTACCCGTGTAACGGTGTCGATTCCCACGCGTTCTGCGATCTGTCCGCCAAACCGTCCTACAACGGCGTTATCTCCGAGCGCCAGCTGGAATGGCTAAAGAACGATCTGGCCCATGTACCGGACGACAAACTGATTGTTCTCAGTGCCCATATTCCATTCGTCACCTACACGGATGCCTCCGCGCAGAAACATCAGGTGGACAATCTGGACAAACTCTACGAGTTGATCGGCGACCGGCCGGCACTCGGCCTTTCCGGCCACACTCACACCACCGAACAGATCCTGCCGGGTGAGTATTTCAAGGGTTGGAAGGAAGCAACCAATACCGGACCGGCGAAATTCCACCAGATCGTTACGGGAGCCGTTTCCGGCTCCTGGTGGGCTGGCGATCTCAACAATTCGGGTGTGCCGCATGGGACGCAGCGCCTCGGCTCCCCGCGTGGCTACTATGTTCTGGATTTCTCCGGCCCGGACTATGTCGATACCTACATGACCTTCGAAGGCACCAGGGACGATCAGTTGCACGTCTCGTTCAATACGCCTCGGTTCCGCGACTGGGCGGAAAAACTGGTCAGTTACACGGATCTTTACGATGTCCCGAGCGACATCACGCCGCCGGTCACGGTCAACGATCTCGGCGACATGGACATGCTGACGAAGAAGGATCTCGCCGACACCACCTATGTTGCCGTCAATGTCTGGAACGGTTCAAAGGACTCCGAGGTTTCATTCAGGATCAACGGCGGTTCGGCATCTGTGGCGATGCGCACGCAAAAAGGTGACGGCGAAGAAGTCCTCGACGGTCCGACCTATGCTGACCCACTCGCGCTTGCCAGGCAATCAACAAACGGCAGAATTGCTGTGAGGAGCACCGAAGGCGGCGAGGTAAACTCCGGGTTCTATACCTGGCAAGGCACTCATTGGACCGGTGCTGCGGGGCCGTTCCAGAACTGGATGCTGTCCACGAAGTCCAGCCACCTATGGCGTGCGGAGCTCCCCAAGGACCTGCCGGTCGGTATCCATACGCTGGAGGTAACAACAACGGACCGCTACGGACGCTCCTTCCGGCAGACCAAAACCTTCGAGGTTGTTGAAGACCTGCCGCAAATGACATGGCAGGATAAATTCTGGCAGTAACCTGAATGCATTCGTGACAACACTCTGAAAGCACCGTCCCGGACACACAGCGTGCCCGGGACGCATAACGGAAGAGATGCAGATGATCCGCGCTTACATTGCCGATATCGTAAAACACCTGGTGCAGAGCCTGTTTGTCATTGTGCTCTCCGGAATTCCCGCCGCCGCGCATTTTTCAGAAGGCGCCAAGGTCCGTACGATCCTGGTTGCAGAAACAGACGGCGTCCTGATCGCGTATGTTCGCGTACCGGCGCCGCTTGTTTTTTCTGATCTGGTCGGCAAGGCACAGGTCGATCAGGCTCCCCTCCTCTCTCCATTCCTGCGGGTTGAAACAACAGGTAGCGGTGTCCGTTACCGGCTCGACACTGAAGCCATTTTCCAGGATCGTTCCAGCTTCGAAGACCGTCTTCAAAAAGCACTGATATTCTCTCAGGCCGGACTGGATCTGCCATCATCAATCACTGGTTTCACGATCCGGAACAACCGACCGATACAGGCTCTGGACAGAGTCGCCGCGGCAAGAGCTGCGCTCAATGCAGAAAGCTCCTCACTGGATCCGGTGTTCGGGCAGGCCTTCATCGACTATGCTGTCAGGTTCGACAGCCCGGACCCGGGCGGCGTGCTCCAAATCCAGTCGGGCTATGCACCCCTTTTGCCGGGCCCCGGGGTTTCGATCGAGAACCATCTTGTCGATGCCAGAGTTGATCCTCCGGTATCGACAACGGCTTCAGGACAGCTTGAAGCGCCTACGGTCATGGACGGATCACGCCTCTCCACCTTTCTCCATTTCGTTTTTCAAGGCATGTTGCATATCCTGGAAGGACTGGACCATGTCCTGCTGGTAATCGCGCTTGCGCTTGGCGTTGGTGCGACGCGCAAGCTTATCTACCTGGTCACCGCGTTCACGCTCGGCCACTCGGTGACCCTGATAGCAACCTTTCTCGGCGCAACACCCTCGTGGTCGTGGTTCATTCCGGCGGTCGAGGCGGCCATCGCTGCATCCGTGCTTTATGCGGCCATCGCAGCCATGGTCAACAAGTCGGGATCAGTTCTCGTTTTCACCGGAATTGGGCTGCTTCACGGTCTCGGCTTTTCTTTTGTTCTCAGTGACATTCTAGGACGCAACGCGCCCGATCTGGTTCCAGCTCTGCTGGCGTTCAATGTTGGTATCGAGTTCGGTCAATTGATCATCCTGGCCTTGACCCTTTCCTTTGTCCTGGCGCTTGAACGCCTGGCGACCCCAGCCCTCAGGCCAGCCCGGTTTGGCACCTTGACCGCGATCGCAATCCTCTCTGCATGGTGGGTCACAGAAAGGCTCGGCGGCATGGTTTCGTCCGTCTGAAAACGGATTTTCGATTCTGAAACCGCAAAGCTCCGAAGAATACCCGGTCGAAGCGTATCCGGTCCCCCTGCAAATCATGTTCGATTGATCTGGCTCAAGGTGTCGCCGTCGAACTGGCGGCAATTTGTTTGTCTCAAAAGGAGGCACGAATGAGTCACGTTCCACACGAACTGCACGAAGAATTTCCCGAATCTGCGGACGAATTGCATACGCTCAAGACCAAAGACACTCATTTTGCGCGACTGGCAGACGAGTATCACACCGTGAACCGGGAAGTGCATCGCATTGAAACCAATGTGGAACCTGCCGCCGACGACGTGCTTGAAGACCTGAAGAAGAAGCGACTTCACCTGAAAGACCAGATTGCCGCCATGTTGGCGGCTGCTGCAAACACCGCGACCTGAGCCCCTCCTTTTCAGGCCGGTGTTAGTGCCCGCGTCGTCCCCGTCCGACGGCGCGGGCCGCCCCTCCCGGGCCCGAAAAATAAAAAACGGCGCCAGGACTTGTGTCAAGTCCGGCGCCAGTCTGGGGAGGAACGACCCTCATCGTTCGATTGAAATGTGGGTTTTTCAGCCTGGAGTTACAAGGCAATAAAGTGTGAGAATACTGTGAGTATATTTCACGCCAGATCAAATTTGCACTGACAGCACAGAGACTTGTTTGAGACCTTGACGAAATGCCAGTTGTGAGATTTGCTGCCGCAAACGATAATGTTCGGAGCAAATCATGGTTAAACTTATTTCTACACTATGCTCCTTTATCTTCTTGATTCCAAACCTTGTTCACGCTGCTGATTTCTGTATCGACGTGAATTCCAAAAAGGGTTGGCAGGGCATGACGCTTCCAGACGGCAATATTCGCCGCGTCAGTTACGCCGGCAGCTGGAGTGTTATCTCCGGCATGTACAAACCGGTCGGACCGAGAGGCTATTCAGGCTCGGATGCCAAGAAACTCGGTCCGCTTTACGGTTACAAGTTCGATCAGTCGTACTCATTCGGCGAAATGCTGGTAAGGGATCAGACAGGCCGGATTGTACCTTTTGCCGAGTTTGCCGCGCTGGCGGTCAATACACCGGATCCGGCTGGAAATTACGCCTTTCGTATCAATGACGTGGACCTGGCGCTTTGGGATAATGCAGGGGCAATCAGAGTTTGCATTTCCATGTAGTGAAATATCATTTTCGCTGACACACATCTGATTTTTTCAGACACGGTGCTGGAAGCGTCGCGGCCTTAGAACACTTCATCCAAACGAGGGAAAAGATGCAGAAAACTGCACTTGTCACCGGCGCGGCGAGAGGCATTGGCCTTGCCACGACAAAGCTGATGCTCGATCGCGGCTGGCATGTGGCCATGCTCGACCGGGACAGCGACGAACTGGAAATTGCATCGGCAGGACTTCACGGTGCAACGCCGTTTTCGTGCGACGTTTCAATCCAGAGCCGGGTCGAGGAGACAATTCCAGCCATTCTGGATAAATTCGGAAGGCTGGATGCGGTCGTCAACAATGCGGGTGTCGCCCATTTCGGCCCAATGGAAAATACGGATTTCCAAGCCTGGCGCACAGTGATGGAAACCAATCTGGATGGCGTCTTCCTGGTTTCCCAGGCAACGGTACCCGCGCTCAAGCAGACCCGGGGCTCCATTGTCAATATTGCCTCCATTTCGGGTCTGAGAGCGTCGACCCTCAGGGTTGCCTATGGCACGTCGAAGGCAGCGGTGATTCACCTGACCAAGCAACAGGCAGCGGAACTCGGAGAATTCGGAGTTCGTGCGAACTGCGTGTGTCCCGGACCGGTGCGTACAAAGCTGGCCATGGCCGTGCACAGCCAGGACATCATTGATGCCTATCACGATGCCATTCCTCTCAACCGCTACGGAAGCGAACAGGAAATTGCCGAAGTCATAGCCTTCCTGTGCTCGGAACAGGCCAGTTATGTCACGGGCCAGATCATTGCCTCCGACGGCGGGTTCGAAAGCACGGGAATCGGATTGCCGTCCTTGAGAAACTGAACCGTCTTACACGGGTGTTGCCAGAAAGTGTGCCGCCACCTGGCGCTGGTGCGGGTTGGCGCGATGTTCAAACAGATAGATCCCCTGCCAGGTGCCCAGGACCATACGACCTGCGGAGACCGGAACGGATAGCGAAACGGGTAGTATCGACGCCTTGATATGTGCCGGCATGTCGTCCGGACCTTCGTAGGTATGGACAAGATAGTTCATGCTCGGGTGATCGGACCCTGGCACCAGCCGCTCGAAAAAGGCTTTCAGGTCCACCTGAACATCGGGATCGGCGTTTTCCTGAATCAGCAACGAGCAGGATGTGTGGCGAACGAACAAGGTCAGCAATCCATCCGCTGCTCCTTCATCCCGGAGCCAGGACGAGACGGAATGTGTGAACTCATAAAGGCCCTGCCCGCTTGTGCGCACTGAAAATACGGTCTGCATGATGATCGCCGGTTCCTGTGTCCTTCTTGTGATAAAGGCATAGGCGAACAAATCCCCGGTTGCAATTTCGCCGGCCGACCGCCATGTGAAGCGATGTGACTTTCTCGTCCGCCCTGTCAGGACACCTGCCCCGGATCAAGCATGCCAGATGTCAGACCGAAAATCATGATTGCCTCGCTCGGCACGCGTGGCGATGTGCAGCCCTATGTCTCTCTGGCGGGAGAACTCAACCGGATCGGTGTCGACGTGGTGGTCAGTACCGGTGAAGGTTTTGAAGACATGATCGAACAGGCCGGTGCCCGAGCCCGTCCGGTTCCGGTCAATTACCAGGCCCTGCTGCAAAAACCGGAAATCAGGGAGGCCCTTCATTCCCTGAAAGGCATGATCAAGGCAGCGCGCCAGAGCATCGCGCTTCAACGGGATGTCGCCAGGGTCCTTTGGGAAACCGGTTTGGACGAAAAGCCGTCTCTCATCCTGTTCAATCTGAAAGCAACGGTCATGACCCTTGTCGGGCGCAGATTGGCAGTCCCGACGCTCCCCACCGCGCTCCAGCCTGCGACAACGCCAACCGGTGACTTTCCGCTTCCTCTCTTCGGATTGCCTGCCATGGGCTCATTTCTCAATCGCAAGAGCTTCGGTGTGGGCCGGATGCTCATGAAGGCCGGCCTTCGTCCACTGCTCAATCCATTGAAGCTGGAAGCAGGACACGAGCTTGCCATGTCGGGTTCGTCGATTGACGGCTTTATGCCGAACAATCAAAAAGCTCTGACGCTCCAGGCGTTTTCGCGTGCACTGGTCCCGACACCGGAAGACTGGAGCGCAGAGAACTGGCAATGCGGCTACTGGTTCACCGAACCGGACGCCGAATATCAGGCTCCCGAGGAACTGGCCCGGTTTCTCGAAGCGGGCGAACCACCTGTCTATCTCGGTTTCGGCTCCATGCCGAGCCGGGATCCCGGAGATCTGACAAGGACGGTGGTTGGAGCACTGGAAAAAACCGGCCAGCGCGCAGTGCTCGCCACCGGTTGGGGCGGACTGCTGAAAGAGGAATTGCCGGCGGAGCTTTCCGAACGTGTCTTTCTGATCGACAAGGCACCGCACAGCTGGCTGTTCCCGAAATGTGCGGGCATTGTACACCACGGCGGTGCGGGAACGACCCATGAAGCAGTCCGTTGGGGGAAACCGTCGCTTGTCTGCCCCGTGTTCGGCGATCAGCCTTTCTGGGGCGAGCGAATATTCCGGATCGGCGCCGGCCCTGAACCAATCCGCCAGAAAAAGCTGACGCCGGATAACCTTGCAAAGGCGCTTAAGGATCTCGAGAACCCCACCTACGGACAGGGTGCCGAGGCCGCGCGGCAAATCATAGAGCAGGAACCGGGCGCCAGAGGTACTGCATCAAGGGTGTTGTCCCTTGTCCCGAAAGACGTGACCTGAACTCCTGCAAATTCTGTCCTTGCCCAGGAACAGGTAACACGGTTGTATACCCTTTCCTTTTCCTTCACAGCCTGACACAACTAGGGAAGCAAGCTTTCAAGAGGGGTGCCCAGTCTTGTTTCCTGCCCGCTATACTGTTTTCTTCCTTTGCCTCGCATTAGCCTTCGTCGCCTTCGTACTGATGTTCGCCGTCAACGTACATTTCATCTGGCCGTTTGCCGTATTCGGCGTCTTGTCACTCATTGGCGTCTTCGACCTGCAGCAGACCCGGCACGCCGTTCTGCGAAATTATCCGGTATCAGGGCACTTCCGCTATCTCTTCGAAGCGATCCGGCCGGAACTGAGGCAGTACTTTTTTGAAAGCAACCAGGATGGCCGCCCTTTTTCAAGGGAGCGGCGATCCATGGTCTATGACAGGGCCAAGAACATCGAGGACGTCCTGCCGTTCGGCACCGAACTCGACGTCTACAACGACCAGTACGGCTGGGTGAATCACTCCGTTACACCGAAACCTGAGAATCACGAAGAATTGCGGGTGACGATCGGTGGACCGGATTGCAAGCAGCCCTATTCCGCATCGCTCTACAACATCTCGGCCATGAGTTTCGGCTCGCTATCCGGCAATGCCATCCTTGCGCTGAACAAAGGTGCGAAAGCAGGGCATTTCTACCATGACACCGGGGAAGGCAGCGTCTCCCGCTATCATCGGGAAGGCGGTGGGGATCTTGTCTGGGAACTCGGCAGCGGCTACTTCGGCTGTCGCGCGGCGGACGGAAAATTCGATCCGGAGAAATTCAAGGCGCAGGCGGCCAATCCCCAGATCAAGATGATCGAAATAAAAATGAGTCAGGGTGCAAAACCCGGTCATGGCGGCGTGTTGCCGGGTGCGAAAGTGACGGAAGAAATTGCCGAGGCTCGTGGCGTGCCACTGGGTCAGGATTGCATTTCGCCCGCTTCGCATTCAGCCTTTTCAACCCCTATCGAGCTGCTGGAATTCATCCAGACGCTTCGGAACCTTTCCGATGGCAAGCCGGTCGGGTTCAAACTCTGCATCGGCCACCGCTGGGAATTCATGGCGATCGTAAAGGCCATGCTGAAGACAGGGATAAAACCGGATTTCATCGTCGTCGACGGAGCGGAAGGCGGCACAGGTGCAGCCCCGATCGAATTCGCCAACCGGCTTGGCACCCCGCTGCTGCAGGGCCTGCTCTTCGTTCACAACAGCCTGGTCGCCACCGGATTGCGCGATGACATCAAGCTGGGTGCCAGCGGCAAGCTGATCAGCGCCTTTGATATTTCCGGCACCATGTGTCTCGGAGCCGATTGGGTAAATTCGGCACGTGGCTTCATGTTCGCAGTCGGCTGCATCCAGTCGCAAAGCTGTCACACCAACCGGTGCCCGACCGGCGTTGCGACCCAGGATCCGAAGCGTCAGCAGGCGCTTGTGGTTCCCGACAAGGCCGAGAGGGTCACGAATTTTCATCGCAACACGCTGAAATCTCTAATGGCCTTTACAGCAGCTGCCGGGCTCAATCATCCCAGCGAATTCAGGCCGGAGCACTTTTATCTTCGTGGCGGCGCGCGCGAAATCATGTCTGCAAATGCGGCCTTCTCCTGGCTCAAGAAAGGCGCGCTCCTGGACGAAGCACATGACCTGCCGGGCTATTCAGCCTTTTGGGCCATGGCCGATGCGGAGAGCTTCAAACCGGCCAAGTCACTCGACGCGGCCAAAACACTGGGCCATCACAGGGCGCATCATTGAGGTCGAGCGGAGCCACTCTTTCCAACGGCTCCGTTTGCCACAGCTACTAAACTTCGATGTAAAAGACTGTTGCTGTGCTCCACGAGAGTTTTTCGTCGCAACCTTGAACAAGTCGGAAGGTCCTCTCACGGCAAGTGATAGAACCAAACCCGGTCTGGTTCCTGCTCAAAGAAGCAAAGGATCATGTTGTCGGAAGTTCTCCGGACACATGGTGAACTGTCGATAAAGGCATACTCGGCCGAAGTGTTGTTCCAACTCACGGGTCCCCCTTCATTGTACTGGACCTGAATGCGCTCCGTGGACCAGCTGTAGTTTATCGTGCAACGCGACGATTGGGGTTCACACGAACGCTCGAAACGGCACTCGACATGCTGAATGGTCTCAAGATCATCAGACAGTTGACACCATCCGTGCATTGCCTTGTCCGGACTTCCTGCCACAGGCGTCTGCACGCCAACCCGTACGGTCAAATCGGGGAATTGTTTACTTCCATATCCAAGCCGCTGTTCGATAGCCCTACCGCTAGCCCGATAAAGTCGCGAAATATGGTGTGCCCTTTTGTTAACTGTTTCCTTGAGCTCATTACAGTCTTCAAATATTTCAGTTCGCAAATAAAGCTGTTCTATTTCCTGGGCGGCCTTCAAGCCGTTCGACTTCGATTGACGCAAATACAGGTCAATCGCGGCTGTTGTTCGTCGCAATCTTGCCCTCAATTCAGGCGTTGCATCCGTTTTGTTCAACCAGCGAGGCAACCAGTTCTCAACGATGACGGATGCCTCGACACGTGATAGTCCACATCCGGTTTCCAGTTCCCGCCACCAGTATCTCCACTCAGTCGTCCATTCGCTTTTCGCCCAGAAAAATTCGCCCCAGTTTGTTTGCGTTTCAGTGTAACGCTTCAGGTTTTCCTTGATTTCCACTGCAGTCGTTCCAAACACGCTGAAGTAGTTTTTCTTGGTTTCGACTGCAGGAGTAGCGGAGACAGATTGGATACAAAAAAGTATGCAGGCCGCAGCCAAACTGAATACCAGGGCGTTCGAAAGAGTTGCTCGGTACACGGTTTTCAAACCCTCTTCTGCTGGCGCCCGTCAACTGCGTGCCAGAAATTTTCAAATCACAGCTCAATAGTTCCGGAGACTACCTATCGGTCCACCGTGACCTGCTCGAACGGAACGGAGGCACCGTCCACATTGAACTGCACAACAGCAAAGGAAGAGACCCTGGAATGTGGCAAGTAAAAACGGAAGCGTAGATTTACGGGCCGCGCCTTGCTGACAAAAACATTGGCCTTGTAGCGGACCTCTTTTTCAGAAGCCGTTCCAAGCGTAAAGGAAGAGATCCGGTAAGCATTACCGTTGTTGTCTGCGACGAGAGTACCGGCGTTGGAAACTTCAACCTTGCGTCCGGTGCGTCCCAGGTTATTCAGGCTGACATCACAATAAACATACATCATCTTCTCAGCACATCCGACAAGATCGACCTGAATATCGTTTATCACCTTGGTTCGAGCGTCTTTTTCAACTGCAAATGCCTGTTCCTGCGGCCTAGCCGATGCCACCGTTTGGACGCGTTGCTCAAGTTCTTCGATACGTTTTTGCGTTTCCTCCAGACGACGCTCAAAATCAGCTGCCATCGTCGCTTCGATCTGCTTGACAAGATCTGACACCTGATCGCGAAGATTATTCTGCTCAGCTAACAACCGGGATAAATCGCTTTCATTCCTGTCCTCGCCTAGTCGGCTCTCAAACGACTCGATACGTGCCAGAAGCTCCGCCTTGTCATCGTAGAGGCGACTTACTTCCGTATGGAAGTGGAAGACCACGCCAGCGAAAAGGATCAGGATCACGAATATCAGTATGGCCGATATCTCGAGAAACAGATTCCCACGAGGCTTGAAGTGGTTTTCCTTGTTTTCGTAATCCATCCCGTTCCACCAAACTCGTGCCCTTTCGGGTCGTCGCTTTTCTCGCGGACAAGACTGCAGGCCGCGTGATCCGCCGGCTGCTTTCCCGGTCGATATCCCGGTCGATATCCCGGAGCCAGCTGGCTCCGGAATATGTGTCGTGCAAGGCGATCAGGTAGTCGGATCAGCACTTTCTTGTTTGGGAACCAACGGAGCTGCCTCCCCGGAGGTGTCCGCGACTGTCTCCGCCGTCAAGCTTCCAGTCGACGGATGGGCCGCATTGTCTGCAGCGCCGTTTTCGCCCGCAGTCGTTCCATTGGCAGGCGCTTCACCAAGACCAGCAGTCAGCCCCGAAAGTCCCGACCCGTCCAGGCCGACTTCCTTCATCATCGCGTCCAGAAGCGGGGCCTGAGAGCGGTATTTAAGCGCGGAGGAGACCATCTGGTCGGCAAGGTTTCCACCTCCCGATCCATTGCCGGTCGAGCCATTTGCAACGCCACCGGCACCACCGGTCATGCCATCCACCTGGATGATCTTGATACCGTCGATCTGCTCCATCGGCTTGACGCTTTCGGCAATGATCTCAGGCAACTGCTCCAGAAGCTTGACACGGATCTGCATCGCGATCTGGTCCGGAGACAAGAGGTTGGCAGCCTCGTTGATCGCACGCTGACCGTCGGCCTCCACTTCATAAAGCGCTTTTTCAGCTTCCGCGCGAAGCTTGTCAGCCTCTGCGGAGCCCTGCGCTTCGATGCGAAGTTTTGCAGCCTCGGCTTCTGCGGCGATCCGGACCGCTTCCGCCTGGTCGGCGGCAGCCTGTTTTTGCGCCTCGGCACCGACGGTGATCGCGACAGCATCCATTTCGGCCGCCTTGCGGGCTTCAATCAGTTCGATCTGCTTGTCTCGCTCGGCAACTTCGGTCTCGCGAGCCGTCGAAACCTGTTCGGCAGCACGCGCCGCGATTGCCCTTGCCTCATCGGCCTCGGCTTCCGCCTCGGACTTTTCGCGGGATTTGGCGGCTACCGCGATATCGCGGTCCTGCTCGGCAAGTTCAATCAGTTTCTGTTTTTCGACATTGGCCGCCTCGACCGAGCGTTCCTTGGAGATTTCCCGTTCACGCACCTGCTGATCCATCGCGATCTGACGTTCGGTGACAGCCTGGTTGGACTCGATGTCCTTCTCCTTGACTTTCTGGCTCGCCAGGATCTTGGCTTCCTCGGCTTCACGCTCGCGCTCCGCTTGCTGCTTGGCAATCAGAGAGGATTGCTCTGCCTGGCGGATCTGGATCTCGCGCTGCTGTTCAAGCTTGGCGAATTCCTCTTCGCGATTGATCTGCAGACGCTCCTGTTCGGCCTCCAGGTTCTTGCGCTTGATCTGGATTTCGGTTTCCTGCTCGATGTCGTTCCGCTTCTTCCGGCGTTCCTCGATCTCCTGGGTAAGTTTCGTGAGACCTTCGGCATCGAAGGCATTTTCAGGATTGAAATATTCGCGGTTGGTCTGGTCCAAGCCGGTAAGTGATACCGATTCCAGCTCAAGACCGTTTTTCAGAATGTCTTCCGAAACCGCAGCCTGCACTTTCTGCACAAAGTTCACGCGCTGCTCGTGCAGCTCTTCCATTGCCATTTCCGCGGCAACCGCGCGCAAGGCATCAACGAACTTGCCCTCGACAAGTTCACGCAGAGCCTCCGGCTTCATGGTCCGCTGACCAAGCGTCTGCGCTGCATTGGCAATGGATTCGATGGTCGGCTGAACCCGGACATAGAATTCTGCCAGGACGTCGACACGCATGCGGTCCCTGGTGATCAGCGCCTGATCGTTGGAACGGCGGACTTCCAGACGCAACGTATTCATGTTGACCGGAATGACGTCATGCAGCACAGGCAACACAAGCGTGCCGCCGTTCATGATGACACGCTGGCCACCGAAACCGGTACGCACAAACGACACTTCTTTCGAAGACCGGCGATAGAGCCTGGAAATGATCAAGCCAACGGCCAGCAGCGCCACAAAGCCGATGCCGACCAGGATCAAAATACTTATGAGTTGGTCCATAACTTACAACTCCCTTTGTTTTTTTGATGAAAATTTTCAGCCCGGCACCAGCGTCAATCGCCAGCGCCGGTCAATGTCGCGTTGGTATTCCTTATCGCCGTGAAATGCGGTCCCTGCTGGCGTACGATGATGATGTTCGTACCCTGCTCGAGCACTTCGCCTTCAACGTCCGGCTCCACAAGCACATAATGGGACTGACCGGTCGGGTCGCTAAGACGCGCCTGCGCAGGAAGGCCTTCCTTGGCATGTCCCTGCACGATCACCGCGGGTTTTCCCACGAAAGTCTGCCGAGAGACGGCGTCGCTTTCGTCCTTTGGCATCACCTTGGACAATCCGAGTGCGGTCACCCTGGTAAAGGGCAACGCTCCCGCGAAGGCTCCGGCGGAGGCCAGGATACCCGGCAACAGATATCCGGAGACGGATTGCACCAGACTCTGGAGGACATACCCGACGAGGCCGAACCCCGTGAGGAAGATCACCAGGATGATCAGCGCCGGCACCCTGCCGAAGCACAACCATCCGAGTATCTGGCTGAAGATACCTTGTCCGGGCCCGGTCAACTCGGTCCCTGCCGCAACCGTATCAAGATCTCCCGGCAGGGCACCGGCCTGGATATCCGCGTCGAAATCCGGCGCATCAACATCAGGCAGATCCACGTCGGGCAGATCCACTTCCGGAAGCAGACTGTCGATCATGCTCGACAGGCCAAGTCCCATGAGCGTGCCGACACCTTCGGCGAGCGCGATCGCAATCATCAGGCCGAGAGCGACCGCAAAAGGTGTGTTCTGGTCGGCTAGGATGAACTCGACCATGTTCAACCGTCTTTCGCCGACGCCTTCAATGCGGCAAGGCGTTCAGAAACCCTGTTCTTGCGGGCAAGATCTTCCAGCTCGGCAAGTTTGGTTGCGTCGGCCTTGTCGGTCGAAAGTCCGCCGGGCAGACCGGTCGCATTCTGCATGACACGGTCAAATGCCTGTTCCGCCTTGCGGGTCTTGCCTTCGACACTGTCCTTTGGAGCCGCAACTCCCGACGCTGCACTGTCCGTCGCGCTTTGTTGCTGGGAACGGCGGAAATTGACCAGTTCCGCCTCCATCTCACGCTTGCGCGCCTGGAGTGCGCTCACATAGCCTTCCAGTTCCTTTTCCTCCCGGCTGGCATCTGCGACTGCAGACTCCAGAACCGGAATTTGAACTTCGAGGTCAAGCTGGCGCGCAATGGCTGCTTCCGCGAGATCGTCCCGCCCTTCTTTCACCGCCACGGCAATCTGACCCTGCAGCTCTTCGTGACGTGTTGTCGTTTCCCCAAGCCGGGTGTTTGCAAGGTGCTTGTTCGCCAAGACACCGGCCAATTCATCACGGACCTGATCGACGGCCCGGTCCACTTCCCGGATTGCCTCTTCCATGACGGTTGCGGGGGAAGTGTTTTCAATGGAGTCCACCAACTGGTTCACACCGCCGGAGACCAGACGCTTGACGCGTGTTACGAGACCTTCTGCCATCTTTCCTTCCTTTCCGTTCCACTTCTCAAAAAAATCAAAAAATCCGGTATCCAACCGATACCCGAAACGACGGGTTGGTGCGCATGTTACTGCTACACTTATTCCGTATTTACCGTGGCCCGTTCAGCAGTCATTTGCCGATACAGGCCCCCTAGTCCCTGGTTTGACGCCTTTGATCCAGCAGCCGCGCAACTTCGAGAATGGGCTCGAGACGCCTGTCCATGAGTACCGGATCGTAGGTTCGGCTCGGGGTGGTCAGTCCGAGGTCAAATATCTCCTCGATCAGTGAAAACAGCTCTGCGGATAACGCTGCCTCGAACTTTACCAGATCCTGTTCTCCCTGTTCCGGTCCCGGCGCCGATGCGATGAGTTCCGCCAGCATTTCCGGCAATCGCTCATACAGTTTCATGACAAGATCGGATCTGTTTCCGATTTCCCTTTGTAATTGCCGAAGCCCCTTCTCGGCCGGCCGCGCCATAGTGCGGAGCAGATCCTCACAGGCCTCGACATCCTGAACGCCCTCTTCGCGTTCCCGCGCTGCCTTCAGAATTTCTCGCATCTTGTCGCTTGGGGTTCTGGCGCCCTGAACCTCGTAACCCGCCAGGAACGAGACATCGTCATCGCTGAGCCTGACACTTATCGGAATACTCTTTGGCATGCGCGTCACCAATTGTCTTCGTTTGCATCAATTCGTTTACATTTGTATTCAATAGTTTTCATTTGTCAAGAAAAATCGACTGATGAGTGTGTCATGCGCCCCATGCACCTGACCACTCAACGCAGTGTATTCAAGGAAAAATCAAACTATTTTTAAAAACCAGCCCCCTACGGTTTCCAACGGCACAGGTGCAATCGTGCGCGCAATTGCTTTGCGCGACCACGTTGCAGCCCTGCAAAATGCCAAGGTTCGTGAGGAAAAGGGCGGAGAGATTCAGATGTCGCTTGCAAGCCGCGACACGAAATCCCCGGCTTCATGCGAGCGGACCACCGCGTGGCGTACAAGATCGTCGAAATGGCCCGCGAAAAGTTGCACGTGGCGGGTATTTGAAAAAGCGAGGTATCTCTGTCCGAGATAAAGCGCTGCCCATTTCTGACCGAATACCGTGAAGGGTGAGGAATAGCGATCTGTTGCCCCAAACAGATGAAGCCGCAATGAAGGGTAAAGATCCGACAGGCTTTTGCCCATGACTTCAAGCTGTTCGCGCCGCTCATCGGGCGAAAGTCCGGACCAGAGCCCCTCTCCTCGTGCGAAGCCTTCCAGAGCTTCGCGGGAAAGGGCAATTTCCATGTCCGATTCTGCCCGGTGCAACAACGCTCGCTGATCCCGTGTTCCGGTGATCGCCTGATCCGCCGTGCGCAAAGTTTCCCCCGCGTATTCATAAGCCAGGACTGCCTCGGTCTTCAAAACGTCAGGCAGGTTGGCTGGAACATGACGGATCTTGGCGCCAACCGCATCGCGGTACCAGGCCAGAAGGTGCTCATCGACCGGGTGCCGGTCGGTTTCTGCTATCTGAACAGCCTGATCCAGAATTTCCGCCGCGGCTCCACGGTGCGTGGACAATCCCAAAAGCCAGTCCGCAGACACGCCGAGCGCAGTTGCGATCGCCGCAAGCGCCTGACCGTTTGGCAAGCGCGGCGCGTCTTCCGACAAGAGTTGCGACACCGTCGACCGGTCCAGCCGCGCGCCCCGCGCCAGATCGCTGCGGTTCATGTCCCGGCTGCGGATCGCGTCGGAAAGGCGTTCACGAAAGAGTTCTGCGCGTTCTCGTTTGTCCATGCGGGAGTATTGTGACCCTTCTTTCGAAAAATCAACAAGTTGCAGATCAAAATCAACGAAACATCCAAATTGGCCGCGCGAGCAATGGTTCAAACCCTTGTTGGGCTATGGGAAGGGCACCAGGCGGGTGGGAAATGAACTCCGTCACCGTTTCGAGGTACTCCATCGCCACATGACGACGGAGTGTGCATTCGAACAGTGGCACCTCTAGGCCGTCTTGCAGCACCGCTAGTGCCGCTCGGTTGCGCCGATCAACAGGGCCTCTCCGAGTTACTCAGCCGCATTGAGCGCCAGAAAACCGCCGGATTGCCGTTCCCAAAGCACTGCATAAAGTCCACCGAGAGCCAGGAGATCACGATGATTTCCTTCCTCGACAACCCTGCCTTTGTCCATGACCACAAGACGATCCATCGCAGCGATTGTCGACAGGCGGTGCGCGACGGCCAGGGTGGTCCTCCCCTCCATCATCCGGGCAAGATTTTGCTGAATGGCAAGCTCTGCCTCGCTGTCTAGTGCAGACGTTGCCTCGTCCAGAATCAGGATCGGTGCGTTTTTCAACAATACCCTGGCGATCGTGATGCGCTGACGCTGACCGCCGGAAAGCTTGACGCCCCTGTCGCCGACATGTGCATCGAGCCCTGTTCGACCCTTGCTGTCTTTTTGCTCATCAATGAACTCCAGCGCCTCCGAAGCCTTTGCGACCGCCCGGATTTCGTCATCACCCGCATCCGGCTTGCCATAACGGATGTTGTCCCGGATCGACCTGTTGAGCAGCGAGATGTCCTGTGTGACGACGCCGATCTGACTGCGCAGCGAGGCCTGGGTCACGCTCCGTATGTCCTGTTCGTCAATCGAGATACTGCCGCTCGTTACATCCCGCAAACGCATGAGCAGGGAAATGACCGTCGACTTGCCTGCCCCCGACAGGCCCACCAGTCCGACACGTTCCCCTGGTTCAATGGTCAGATTGAAAGCCTCAAGAATCGGCTTTCGGTCCTTGTGATAGGCAAAGGAAACATCCTCGAAGCTGATCCGCCCTTTTGTCACGTCCAGCGCCGAGGCACCCGACCGATCGGTGATCTCCGGCCGGCTGGTCATGATGGGCATCGCATCCTTGATGGTTCCCAGCGTACTGGTGATGGACTGGCCGACGCCAATGAATCTCGAAGAAGCTGCCGACAGGGATCTGGTGACCGTCAGTCCTGCAACGAAATCGCCAATCGACACCCACCCGCCGGTCATGCCCCAGAAGCCGATGGCCACGACCGCCAGGATCATCAGCACGTTGAGGAAATAGACACAGCTGTCGGTCAGGATATAGGACCGGTTTTCGCTATGCCTGGTATCGATCGTTTCGCCAATGACCTTGCGGATCGCTCCCGCCTCGGAGTCTTCGGCCGCGAAAAGCTTTACCATCGCGATATTGGAATAGACGTCCGTCATGGCGCCGGTTGCGCGCGAGTTGGCAGCGGCCACCTTGGCAGATCGTTGCATATAGGTCGGGATTGCCAGCCAGGCGACAAGTGAATTGGCCGCTATCCAGACCAGAACGGGTATCGCCAATGGCCATGACAATGCCAACAGCAACAGGAACGAACCGCCGAACTGGATGACAAGATAAGGGATCGTCTCGATTGCAAGCATCATCTGCCGGTGGACCGACATTGTCACCTGGGCAATACGCGAGGCCACTTGCCCGGCAAACGTGTCTTCAAAAAAGGCAAGATCCTGGGCCTCGACGGCCTTGTGCGCCTGCCAGCGCATCGCTGCCGGCAACAGAATGCGCACGGTTTGAAATGCAAATGTCTGGCGCAAAAGAAACGCCAGGGGGTCCACGATCACAAAGAGAACGAAAAAGCCTGCGAGCACCCAGCCATGGCCGCGCAGAAACACCGCTGCTCCTCCCGCGGTAACGCCATCGACCACGTAGGCTATCGCCCAGATTCCGGCGAGCCCAAGCGCGGCGGAAATCATCGCCAGCACCGACACGATCACGAGTTGCCGGCGGAACATCTTGGCAAAATGCCAAACGAGCCGAAGTGGCCCCTGGTCGGGCAGAGGATTCACCGGCAGGTCAAGAGGTTTCAGGTGTTTTTCGAAGGGCCGGAAATACCTGTCAATCAACCCGGCCAACAGCGGTCTGGCAATCGCCACGCCTTACACTCCCGAATTCAGCAAACGGAAAACTGCGTCCCCGTGGTCAGGAACAATCCTGCGGTTTGATCCTGTACATGCAACGCCGGTCTCCGGACAAAAGATGTTCGACACGCTCAACGGCGACATCTGGTCCCAGAACATCCTTGAACAGTCTCAGTTCCGAGCGACAAAATCCCTGGCAGGCCGTTGCCGCGGCGCAAATCGAGCAGTGGTTTTCCACCAGAAGAAAACCGTCATCATCCCGGATTACTTCTGCCATATAGCCTTCGCGGCTGCGCAAATCCGCCAGCACCTCGACCCTCTCGGGCAGATCGGCCAGATCGCTCAGGGCCTCTGTATAGGACTGTCGGGTTTTCTCTTCGCGATGCGTGATGAGCTTTTCCAGGCCGTCATCTCCGTAGAGATCGCTAAGGCCGCTCAAAAGACCCACAATCAACGTCGAGTGACTGTCCGGGAATTGCTGATGTCCTGCGGAAGTCAGATCCCAGACCCTTTTGGGGCGGCCGACTGACCCCTTCACGTCCTCAAAATCCACCAGGCCGTCCTGGTGCAATCCATCAAGATGCTGCCTCACGGCGACGGACGTGACGCTGAGGTCCTGGGCCAGGTCCGCAGCCGTCTGCGGACCGGCGGACTTCAAGGCATTTAACAGTCGTGTTCGGGTGCGATCAGCCATGAATTCAATATAGGGTCAAACGAACATAAAAAAATAGATCTCTTATCTTATTGTGAACGCTGTTGAAGCGAGATGGTTCGGCAAGACTGACGAGCGAAAGTCCAGCCGTGCCCCCCAAGGTAAAAAGCCTTAAATTGTTAACTGCTTGGCCGATCCATTCGACTGTCTGGATCGCAACGCTCAACCGCTTGAACTCGCATAGCAAGATTCGACCTAAACGAAGCGGATCTTCGAATTCTATCTCGGAGTTCTGTTCGTTTTATCAGCTGTTTTGAAACAACATCATATGCTTGATAATATTGTTGTGCCGATGCACCAATTTCCCGCCCTAACTGTTCTTTTAGTTTCTTCAATATAAAAACAAATAAAGTGGAGGGAATGATGGACAAGATCAGGGCTTTCCTGAGATGGATGATGATCGATCCCCGTCATCCCGAAATCGCTCAGGCTCAATACAACGAGCTGAAAACCCAGATTCCATCGCTCTATGCGCTCCTGATGGTCAATGCGATTGCCGTTGCCTATACGCATTACGATGTTGCGCCGGTTTATCTGACCGTCGGTGTCCTCGTGCCGATGCTTGTGCTGACATCGTTTCGGATGATCGCCTGGTTGCGTGCCAGCCGGATTACGCCGGGGCCGGATGAAGCCATCCGGAAAATGCGTCAGACCGTCGTGCTCGGCAGTCTCATGGCCGTGATCTACATATCGTGGTCACTCAGCCTTGACGGATATGGTGGACCTGAAGAAAGAGGACACGTAGCCCTTTTCATCGCCATTACGGTGATCGGATGCATATTCTGCCTGATGAACCTGCCTCAGGCTGCGCTGGCCGTCATGTTCATCGTAACGGTTCCTTACCTCATCTATTACATGCGGCAGGATCAGGATGTCTATTTTGCCATTGCGATGAATATTTTCCTGGTCTGCCTTGTCGTCCTCCAGGTGCTGATCAGCGGTTACAACGGGTTTTGCAAACTTGTCAGATCGCAGGCGGATCTCGCCGTCAAACAACGGGAAACAGAGCAGCTCAACGCGGAAAATGAACGGCTTGCCCAGACCGACGCCCTAACGGATCTGCCAAACCGGCGATATTTCTTCAACCGCGTCGAAGCCCTCATCAAATGCGCGACAGAGTCCAAGCGGGAATTTGCAGTTGGCGTGATCGATCTCGACCGGTTCAAACCTGTGAACGACACCTATGGTCACAAGGCGGGCGACCATCTGTTGATGGCCGTTGGTCATCGATTGAAATCGTTGGAGCTTGAAAATGTTGAAATCTGCCGCCTCGGCGGTGACGAGTTCGGCTTTCTCTTCCTGGGGAACCTTGAGGACGCAGCGAGGACAGGTCAGGAAATCTGCGATCGCGTCAGCGCTCCTTATCGCATCGGAGACATGAACCTGACGGTTGGCGCCTCCTGCGGCATCGCTTCCTACCCGGAAGCAGGCAAGACGGCTCATGCGCTCTTTGATCGCTCGGATTATGCTCTCTACAATTCCAAAACCACATCACGTGGCCACACAACGGTTTATTCGGAAGAGCACGAAGCTCGCATCCGATCCGAACGTGCCATCGAAGGAGCCTTGCAGAACGCGGATTTCGATGCCGAATTTCAGGTCTACTTCCAGCCGGTTGTTTCACTCCCCGCTCGGATCATTGTCGGCTTTGAAGCACTTGCCAGATGGCACAGTCCCGTGCTGGACAAGGTCCCTCCCGACAGGTTCATCGCGGTGGCCGAAAGAACTGGCCAGATCAACAGGCTTACGCTTTCCCTTTTCGACAAGGCACTTCGACAAATCTGCGAACTTCCTGGGGATCTGTGCCTTTCATTCAATCTTTCGGCGCAAGATATCACGTCACCTGAGACTGCACGGACGCTTCTTGAAACGATTGAGCGTCACGGCATCAATCCGAAACTGATCACCTTTGAAATTACCGAAACGTCTGTAATAGGCAGCTACGAGACTGCCAAAACTTGCCTTCAGACGCTCCGCGGCGCCGGCGTAAAGCTTGCGCTCGATGACTTCGGAACCGGCTATTCAAGCCTTGGATACCTGCATCGCTTGCCGATCGACTGCGTCAAGGTGGATCGAAGTTTCGTCGCAGACATACACGACCCGGTCGCAAGCGGCGTCATCACGTCGATCATCAACTTGTGCCGCACAATGGATTTGCTTTGTATCGTGGAAGGCGTGGAGGACAGAAACCAACTCGATCTGTTGTCAGCTCTTCGCTGTAACCTTGTACAGGGATTTCATTTCGCGCAGCCCTTGCCGTTTGACGAGATTGTCGGCAGCGTGCGCGCGAATGGCACTGTCGCCGGTCTCCCGCTGTCCAGCACGGACGGGCTGGAAGAACTGAGGCTTACCGGCGCCTGAACTTCGTCAGGCATTAAGCCGGGCCTGAACTCAAGAGCAAAAACTATGACTGGCGGCACAAAACGACAAAAGGAAATGCGCAAGGCATTGCGGGCGTTGCTCCCTCGGGTACCGATGCGCGACGCCGAGGCGATCCTGTCCGTTGCGCTCGCCGGCCATCTGCGCCACCTGCCGCCGACAATTGCGCTCTGGCAGGCGACGACAAGTCATATCCGACATGAACTCACCGAGTATGATGCCCTTCTGGAGGAAGGGTATGACAGGGACTCGGCCCGGTTCTTCATTCTCGAACCGATGAACGAGACCCTGCGCGAATGGGGCTGCAACAGGGAAGTTGCCGAGACTTCGGACGAATTCAGTTCCTAGGGCCGCTTTGCTACCAGGTCGATCTCGACAAGCGCATCCAACGCCAGCCCGGTAACGCCGATACAGGTACGACCAGGGAGCTTGTCCGGAGGGAAGAACGACAGATAAGTCTGGTTCATTTCCTGATAGTCCCGCTTGAATTCGGTCAGGTAAACTCTTGCGAACACTATATGTTCAAATCCAAGACCAACTCCGGCAAGGACCAGTTTCAGGTTCTCCATTACCCTTGTTGTCTGCGCCGCAATACCTTCCGGCAAAGGCGCTTGCGGATCGTCCGGGAAGGTGGGCATCTGGCCGGTGACGCAGATCCAGCCATCGGCCTCTACGGCATGCGAAAACGGGGCAACGGGCTGTGGGGCGTTGCCGATCATGTGATGGATAGGTAGCACGATAGTCTCCACGAGATTCAGTCTGGTCACTCTCCAGACTACTCGCTCAATCGCGCGGGTAAATCCATTGCTCGGAAATATGTGCGGTGACAGCTTCTCCCGGCGCGATCACGCCGGGCTTTTCAATGTATCCGACCAGACCGCGCAGTCCTCTTGCCTTTTGCGGAAACAGCAGGTCCAACCCTTCCCTGTCCGGATAATTGGATGCGATCGCTTCTCCCGCAAACCGGCAAGGCAGGTTGTCACCATCGATGCGGATCACCGTACCACTTTCAAAAACCAGCCGGGTACGTGGCGGCAGTCTGGTCAGGTTGGCAATCCCGGACAGCATGAAATTGCCGCCAATCCACTCCGGGCGGATTTCATCAAGCTCCATCAGATCAGCTATCCTGGAGAGTTCAACTCCCGACAGGATTGAAACCTGTCGTTCGTTGCACATCTCGGTGCCGCGCGGATACCAGGGCTCACGGCCTCCGGACTTTCTGGTCATGCCGGCATGCCTGTCACCGGGGATCCCTTCAAAGGTGAGTTCCAGGCTCTCAACGGCAACGGTTTGAAAATCTTCCGGAGCCTCTGTCCTGAAGAGGCCTTCTACCCGTCCGGCCACCCTGAATTTGGGAGTTATCCGGATCTCTTCCTGCAACAACGATGCTTGATCAGTCATTTCGTCGGTCGACCTTGTCAGAACTTGTACCAATAGCGATCAGGTATCGCCCGCTCCCGGTTCGTCTTCAAGTCATTTTCAATCCCGACGATCAGTCGGTCTCCGGGACCTGCCTCTTCAATCGCAGCACGAAATACCGGGGGCAACCGGAATGATTTGCACCTTCAAAGAAAATGAAAATTGAAATAAAGCCGTGCATGTTTTGCCTCGTCCAGGAATTCCCGCATAGACAACAACACCACTTTCAAATTGGTATCGGGAGCGAAGCGATAGTGAAATTACCCTGAAACTGAAGTACCTGGCGTACGTTGTCGACGAGAATTCCCGGCACATCACCTGAAAAAAGAAGCCCCGCAGATTGCGGGGCTGTTTGTTGAGTGAAAATCACTGAAGCGGGACGGTGCAAACCATCTGCGTATGTTGTGAATTGATCCAGCAATTTGGCGGAAGTGCCCCGGTCGGGATCGGATAATAATAGTAGGTTGGCTGCTTCGACGCATTGGCGATCGCAGCTCCGGTTGCAACACCGGCCGCATAGGCTCCCGGGTGATAGTAGGGACCATAAGGCGGGTAATAGGGATGGTACGGCGGATAATAAGGATGATAGGGATGATACGGGTGATGCCAGGCCCGGCAACGCGGATCCTGCGGTGCGTGGTAGCAATAGGGACCGTAGGGTTCAAACCCCACTGAACCCGGTGCCGTTGCAGTTGTGTGGCCATGACGATGGTGCGGTTGACGGGCACTGCGGTCAATAAAGAGGGCAACTCCTTTTGCACTCTCAGGCAAGTCACCGCGCAACACCTTGACGCCATAAACAACCGATGATCCCTCCATCTTTGCGGAGGTCAGCTCCACCAAAGCCGGCGCTTTGTCCGTCTTGCTCAGGACGGAGACAACTGCATTGGGCGGGTCACCCTTGAAGCCAGTGTCAGCATCCCAGTATCCCGCAAAATCCGAGTTGGAGATCTGTCCGCCGACCCGGTACGGCCGATCGCTGAAAAACAGCACACCGGTATTGGCATCCGAGAGCGTAAGAGAACTGCCGTCGTAGGACATTTCTCCGGCTTGCTGCACAAAGTCGTATGTTGGCGGCGGTGTCGGGTCGGCGGCGGCCGGTTGTGCGTCCTGCGCCTGAGCCACTCCAATCCCCATCCCGGCCAACAGACCGGCGCCGACAACCATTCGGCGAGTTTTCTTCAAACAGATCATTCTTAAAAATCCTCCTCCCGGGCAAGAGGGAGGCCCGGTCGCTGACAAGTCACTTTCACGCGAGCATCCCGTTCTGATTGTTACACTGAAGACAGTCTGCCTTCCAGATTGCAGCCGGACAATGGCGGTCAGATTAATTAAGTGAAAGGTATGGCTCCAATTTCAGCTGCAGAACATTCTGCAATTCGGATATCAGGCGACCTCCTCCCGGAACCCGTCAAGGCAGCGGATGACCTTTCTGGCGTGGTAGAGCATCGCAACCCAGTCCGTCATGAAACGATCATCGTCCTCGGCGGTTGCCGGCATCGCGGCCTTCCACTCTTCAGCCAGACCCGGCATGGCCTGCTTGCCTTTTCCGTCCTGAACGGCGCCGATTTCATCGTGAATACGCTTGTCCATTGTGGCGACGAGCGTTTTGACGCTAGCGTATTTGTCAGAGTCGGCCAGGACGTTGGCTCTCGCCTGGCGATACAGCGCGATATAGTCCGCCAACAAGACAACAAGCGTATCCAGTTTGCTTGAGGACCTGGTGAAGGACGACCAGGGAGCGCGTTCCGTTCGATAGGTTCTGGCAGTTGCGAGCACTTGGTGGGCAGTGGCCTTCAACCTGGTGTAGCCGGGATCATTCGGCCCGCTATCCGTCTTGAGGTATTCCGAGCAGGCGTTCAGATAAGAGACCTCCAACCGCTCGACACTATCACCGCTTCTGTTCGGGAAGAGCAGCCAGGCCGCGGCCAGCCCTACAGCCGCACCAATCAGTGTGTCGTAAAGACGGGACCAGAATTCCGCAGTGGGCAACCCGGTCAGCGTCTGGAGCCCGATCAGCACGAGGAAGCTGATGATCCCTGCAGCGATCCCATAGTTGCGTTCAAACAGAACTATTACCGGAGGCAACAGCAGCACGATCAGGGCAACCCGAAGTTCGGGATAGCCTGCCAGCACCGGCTCCAGAAGAATTGCACACACGAATCCGACCGCGGTGCCCAGCGTGCGCTGCACGGTCTTTTTCATTGTTGCGCCAAGGCTGCCGCAAAGAACAACGATAACCGTGATGGTGACCCAGTAGGCGTGACTCAGGTTGAAATAGATACCTATGCCGTATCCGACACTGGCAGCGACACCTGCCTGAACCGCAAGTCGCCAGGAAATCAGCTGCCACCAGTTTCCCGACTTGACCTCCAGCCTGGTGTCGTCGTCTGCTCTCAGTTGCGCTGTCCCTTCTGCCAGTTTCCAGATCCGCTCGAAAGCCTGCGCAATTCTCAACAGCTGAAACTTGTCACCCTTTTGAAAACCGACTGCAAGTTCCGCCCAGGCAACGTCAAAGGGTGTTTCGCCGGACGGACTGTCGGACCTCACTACCTTCTCCTGAACCTGACCAACCACTTGCTGATAAGTGGCGTTCGTGATCAATTCCGCCCGGCATTCAGGCGAGAGCGCAGCCGTCGCATCGCGCACGACTTCCAGTGCAAGCTGCATCATCGCCGCCGATTCTAGCGACAGTCCTCGGATAGCCGATCCGGGTTCTGCCAGGTCGATGCTCGTTTCCAGCTCCGAACGCAGACTTGCGATGTCGGAGAGGTTCAGCCGGCGGCGCCTGTCGATCGAAAGCTGTCCGTTTGCTGCAAGCTTCAGGTAATCAGCCATTGCCTGCCGATTTGCCCTTTCGACCCTGCGATACGTCTTTTCGGGTGACGGCCTCCAGAAGCCGATGCGGATCACGAAGGCCAGTACGGCGCCAAAAACCGTCATGGCCGGCAACCAGAATCCCGGCGACCCCGAACCGCTCGACATGATCACGAACAGCCAGTAAATCGACACCATGCGCCCCGTCCGCAACCAGAACGGCCCAAAGCCTTCAAGACCGAATCCGATGGCAATGAAGCCAATCCACATGGCCTGAAGCACGACCTGCGTGTTCTCGCCCGCGATCAGTTCGGACACCATTCCCACGACTGCCAGGCCTGTCATGATCAGCCCAAGCCAAAAAAGGTTGCTGGCCTCCTGCCTGCGGGTCGAAATCGGCGTGAACAAAAGACAATGCGCGCCGGCGGCAGCCGCCAGAACAGAAAGCGTAAAACCCGGAACACCATTGGCGAAAGGCCCTAGCTGGTTGGCCAGCAAACCTGCCGTAACAACCGTGATCATCAGATGCGCCCCGCGCACCAGGCGCAATGCACCGGGGTCATACCGGACAAAACGGTTCATCGTTCGAAAGATCGGCTGAAGCATCGGTAGAACTTGAATCCCGGAAGCCAATATCCTGACCCTATTGGAGAATTTGATTTGTACCAAGGTTGGCCCGGGCCGAATTCACCGGTCCAGCGCCAGGGCTGCGGCCCACTTGGGATCCCGCCTCAAGCCATCCAGGCAGGTAGTGAGCTTCCGCACGTAATAGAGCATCGCAACCCAGTCGGTCATGAGTTGTTCTCCTCTCCCGCCGGCTACTGGTATCATGGACTTCCATTCTTCAACCAGACCGGGAACGGTCTGTTTCTCCCTGCCGTCCAGAACTGCCTCGAATTCATCATGCATCCGCTTGTCCATTTTGGCGATGATCGGCGAGAGCGGTGGCTCGAAGTCGTACTTTGCGGTCTCGGCCACGACGGTCATCCGCGACTGGCGATAGAGAACAACATAATCGGCAAGAACCAGAACCATGATATCAAGCTCATCGGAGGAATTCGCGAAGGAAGCCCAGGGCGATTGTTCCACGCGATAGTCCTGCGCGGCAGATACCAGGTTGTTCGCCGCTGACTTCAGTTTGGCATATTCCTTCTTTTGCTCCGCTTCGGTCCGATTCTCCACTTTCAGGTATTTGTAACAGGCGGTGATATAGTCGACTGCCAGTGCGTGAACGTTTTCAGCGCTTTTCCGCGGCAACAGCAGCCTGGCCGCGGCCAGGCCTGCGGCGGCTCCGATCAGCGTGTCGTAAAGGCGTGGCCAGAACTGCGCGACCGGCATTCCCGTGAGCGCCTGAAGTCCAATCAACACGACAAAGCTTATGATTCCGGATGCAATGCCGTAATTCCGTTCCAGAAAGACAACAATCGGTGGCAGCAACAGGATGATCAGCACCAGCCGGATTTCCGGAAACTGCGCGAGAACGGGCTCCACGGCCAAGGCAATTGACACACCAATTGCGGTCCCCACAGTCCGAGAAACCGTTTTTTTGACGGTCGCCCCAAGACTGGCACACATGACGACGACGACCGTGACCGTGATCCAATAGACGTGACTCAGGTTGAAATAGACACCCAATCCATAACAGGTCGCGGCGGCGGCACTGGCTTGAAGCGCCAATTCCCACGAAATTTTTCGCCACCATCGCGACTGCACCGAACTGCCGGCAGCATTCGGTCCAGGTCGTATGTTTTCGGTCGACCGGGACAACTGCCACAGTCTTTGAAACGCTTGCACGATGCGAAGAAGATGGAACTGATCATCGGTTGAAACATCCGCAAGCGAACGGGACCAAACGTTGTCCAGGCCCGGTTTTGCCGTAACCTGTTCCCCTGTCTCAAGGGTGCCCATCAAGTCCCGAACGGTGTCCCGGTAGGATGTCCCTTCAGTCAACTGGGCACGGCATTGATCCGAAAGGGCCGAGACTGCTTCCCTGACAACTTCCAGTGCGAGCTGCATCATGGCAGCGGCTTCCGGCGACAAAGCCCTCAAATCGTTTTTGGGACCGATCAACTGGATGCAGGTTTCCAGCTCGGTCCGAAGAACGGCAAGCCGCGCGAGGTTCTTCTTGCGCAAACCGGCACTGTTCAGGCTGCCCAGAGCTGCAAGTTGAAGATACTCTGCAATGACCTTCCGATTGGTCTTTTCCACACGCATCAAGGTTTTCGTCGGCGACGGCCGCCACAGGCAGATGCGGAAGAAAAATGCGACTGCAGTTCCCAATGCGCCCATGGCTGGTAGCCAGATACCGGGTGCGACGGGTTGGCTGGCAACGACGACAAAGATCCAGAAAATTGCCAGCATCCGCCCTGCCCTGAGCCAGAACGGCCCAAGCCCATCCATGCCGAAGCCGACCGCGATCACGCCAATCCAAAGAACCTGAAGAACCGGGATGGCCGTTTCCTGAAACAACGTGATGATCACGGCACCGATTGCAAAACTTACTGTCAATATGACGCCGAGCCAGAAAATGTCAGATGTTTCCTGCCTTCTGGTCGATACGGGTGTGAACACGAGTATGCCGGCTCCCGCTCCGGCCGCGAGCACGGCAAGATCAAAACCGGAGACGGGAGACTGAAAGGGACGAGCCAGTTGCATCGCCAACAGCGAAGCGGCAACGATCGTCAAGGTCATGTCTATGCCGCGCATCAGTCGCAACGCGCCGGGGTCGTAGCGACCGAGGCCGGTTAGCGAACGCGCTATCAGCTGAAGCGTCGGCATAACTTGAAGCAATCCCTGAACTCTTCCATCAATCGCCAATGGGCCCGGATGCAGAACAAGAACGCACTGCCCGGGGAAACCGGTACAGAATGCAACCGGAAGGCATTCTTCGTAAAGAGACGGCAGGCAAACAAAAAAGGCGGCCCGCATGGCCGCCTTTCGTCACTTCGTCTATTTGCCGCTCAGCGTGTCAGCGGCTTGTACTTGATCCTGCGCGGGTCGGCAGCATGGGCGCCAAGGCGGCGGACCTTGTCTTTTTCATAATCTTCGAAATTGCCTTCGAACCACTCCACATGGCTGTCGCCTTCGAAGGCAAGCATGTGCGTGGCCAGACGGTCGAGGAACATACGATCGTGCGAAATCACCACGGCGCAGCCAGCGTAGTTCTCCAGCGCGTCTTCGAGCGCGGCCAGCGTTTCGGTGTCGAGGTCGTTGGTCGGCTCGTCGAGCAGCAGAACGTTGGCGCCCTTCTTCAGGACTTTCGCCAGATGCACGCGGTTGCGCTGACCGCCGGAGAGGTCGCCGACTTTTGCCTGCTGAGCAGGGCCCTTGAAGTTGAAGGACGAGCAATAGGCGCGGGAGTTGATTTCCTTGTCATCGAGGTAGATCACCTCGGCGCCACCGGAAATCTCTTCCCAGACAGTGTTGGTCGGGTTGAGCGCATCGCGCGACTGATCAACATAACCCAGTTGCACGCTGTCACCGATATTGACGGCACCTTTGTCCGGCTTGTCCTGACCGGTCAGCATCTTGAAGAGCGTCGATTTGCCTGCCCCGTTCGGGCCGATCACACCGACAATGCCGCCGCGCGGCAGTTTGAAGGACAGGTCATCGATCAGCAGACGGTCTTCAAAGCCCTTCGAAACACCGTCAACCTCGATGACATTCGCGCCAAGGCGCTCACCAACGGGGATGAGGATCTGTTCAATCGACGGCTGCCGCTCTTCCTGGGCGGAAAGAAGGTCATCAAAGGCCCGGATACGGGCTTTCGACTTGGTCTGGCGGCCTTTCGGGCTCATGCCCATCCACTCGCGCTCACGGGCAATCGCCCTGGAGCGGGCCATGTTCTCGCGGCCTTCCTGCGCCATACGCTTGGTCTTCTTTTCCAGATAGACCGAGTAGTTGCCTTCGTAGGGTATGCCCTGCCCGCGGTCGAGTTCCAGGATCCAGCCGGTGACGTTGTCGAGGAAGTAGCGATCGTGGGTGATGATCAGGACGGAACCCTTGAATTCCCGCAGATGACGTTCCAGCCAATGGACGGTTTCGGCGTCCAGATGGTTGGTCGGTTCATCAAGCAGCAACAGGTCCGGTTCGGACAGCAGCAACTGGCAGAGCGCAACTCGGCGACGCTCACCGCCAGACAGGTTTTCAACGGAAGCGTCGGACGGCGGGCAGCGCAAGGCTTCCATCGCCATTTCCACCTGGCTTTCCAGGTTCCACAGGTCCTTGGCGTCGATCTCGTCCTGAAGATGGGAAGCTTCATCGGCGGTCTCGTCCGAGTAGTTCATCATCAGTTCGTTGTAGCGGTCGATCTTCGCCTGTTTGTGGGCGACACCATCCATGACGTTTTCCATCACGGTCTTGGTTTCGTCCAGCTTTGGCTCCTGCGGCAGATAGCCGACCTTGGCGCCTTCGGCAGCCCAGGCCTCACCGGAATACTCCTTGTCGAGACCGGCCATGATCTTCAGAAGCGTCGACTTGCCCGCCCCGTTCGGACCCAGGATACCGATCTTGGCATCCGGGTAGAAAGAGAGGTGGATATTGTCGAGGACTTTCTTGTCGTTATAGGCCTTTGAGAGGCCGTGCATATGATAGATGAACTGGCGCGCCATGGGGCTCCGCTTCTCCACTTTCGAAAACTGACGGGAATCTCTGGAATTCTGCCGCGTCTTTTAGGGGAAATGAGCGCCGGGGGCAATGGGGAGAATGCAGCTGGAAACCAGCCGGCCCCATGCGCGCACTCCATGACGAACAACAATCGTCTCTCAGGTGTTCAATGAGGCAGCCCAGCGAATGCTTGCGACATCCGTATCAAGACACGGCGGCGCAGTGCGTCCGGGTCGACTTCTTCCGCAAATCTCAATCGCGCTCCGGACATCCAAAGCGCCGTCTGCACCGGACAACCTCGCTTCGACTAAAAACAACACCCAGTAAATATACGCACTGGTTGTGGTAACAATCATAAATGTGAACAATTTTATACTGTCAATACAACTTAGCTTCAACTGAATTAAGTCGTTTTAAAATATACAAAATTCAATTTCCTTACGCATCAAAAACTGCGCTGGTGATTTTCGGAAAAACCGTAATTTTTTATTTACGCATACATTCAACACTACCCAGAGTTTAAATCTCGTGGAGCGTTGAGATGGTTGTACGCAACGGCATTCGATTTTCAGTTGCCGCAAAGGTACTTACGATAGTTCTCGTTCTCAGTCTGGTAATCGTTGCGCAATCCGTATTCAGTGTCACGCAGCTCAACAAGATCGGCAAGGAACTTGAGACCATCGCGGAATCCGACATTCCGTTGACCGAAGTGCTGAGCCGGATCACCTCACACCAGCTTGAACAATCTGTCCTCTTTGAACGGATCCTGCGTCTCAACGGGCTCGCTGCCGGTGACCTGGAACTGCAACGCAAAGCGGCGCAAAAAAAGTTCAAGGAATACGCTGCGCTTGTCGACGAAGAAATTCTGGAAGGCGAACGAATTGCCGAAGAAGCCCTGAAACACGCCTACGATCAAAAAACGCTTGACGAAATTCAACATGTCCTGGACGCATTGAAAAAGATCGAAGTCGAGCACAAAAGCTACGATCTTCATGCCGAACAGATTATCGCATATGCCGACAGCAACGAAACCGAAAAGGCGCTTGATCTCCTGCACGAGGTCGAGCAGGAAGAGGCAAATCTCAACAATGAACTGGTCGCCCTGCTGCATGAAATCGAGACCTTCACCCTCGAGGCAACGATGGCGGCCGAACAACACGAGAAAGAAACCGTTCGCATCCTGATCGTTGTCGCGATTGTTTCCACGTTGCTTGGAATTCTCATATCCGCGGCACTCGCCCGGCTGACCGTCACGCGCCCGCTGCGCCGTGTCTCAGGTGCGCTCCATCAGCTTGCCGACAATGACCTTTCAGCCACGGTTGCAGTCAAGGGCAATGACGAGATCGCCGACCTCGCGGAGGCCTTCGAAACATTCAAGGACAAGCTGATCCTGATGCGAAAGCTCGAGACCGACCGCAAGGAATCGGAACGCGAGAACATCCGCCAGCGGCGGGAAACGCTATCGCTCATGGCGACCGAAGTTCGTGACAAGACCGACCAGGGCATCTCGACAATCGCCAACAGCGCCGATGAGGTCGAGGTTCAGTCCAACGGAATGCGGTCGGCGCTGGAACGGGCAAGCAGCAGGATTGACGGTCTGCTTTCCCAGGCGAAGGAAACCCATCAGCGCTCGATCGAGGCCGGCGAGCTTTCCGAAGGTTTGCTTTCCGCGATCAGCGAAGTTGCCGAAAAGACGGAAAAAACCAACGAACTGACAACAGAAGCTGTCACGCTGTCTTCGTCCTCACACGAAACGATCGGCGAGCTCGCGACGGCTGCGGAGAATATTGGGCAGTTCGTGTCCGTCATCAGCGACATTGCCGAAAAGACGAACCTTCTCGCGCTGAATGCCACGATCGAAGCAGCTCGTGCGGGCGATGCAGGCCGGGGATTTGCCGTTGTCGCCGCGGAAGTCAAGGAACTGGCCGAACAGACCAACCGGTCCACAGAACAGATTTCCGAACAAGTCGTCACCATTCAGAGCAAGACAGGCGCGGCCGTTTCCTCAATCGACCAGATTATCGAGAGCATCGGCCGCCTGAGCGAAATGGCGGCGTCCGTTGCCTCCGCCACCGAAGAGCAACGTGTGACCACCGAGAATTTCGGCCAGATCGTCAACGAATCCGGCCAGGCGGTCGGCGGCATCACGGAGGGCATGTCGGAGGTCTCCCGGATCGCGCAGGAAACCCTGTCAATCGCCAACACCATGAGCGAGAAAACGAGTTCCATGGCCCTGGCTGCGCAGGACATGCGCGAGGAGATCCCTGCCATCATCCAGTCGTCACTCGACGAAACGGAGCGCCGCTCGGCACCGCGCACCGATGTCAACGAAACCATCGAGGCAACAGACGAAACTGGTGACTTTGACGCAGTGCTTCTGGATCTTTCCGACAAGGGCTGCCGCATCAGCGATCCGGGAAGAGAGCTGAAAGGAAATGTCGAGATCAATGTCCCGGGTGAAGGCTGGGTCTCGCACATGGTCGTGTGGACCGAAATGGACAAGGTCGGACTGACAAGGATATGAGGCAATCTGTTATCAGGTGCAGCCGACCGGAATGCGTGAGACTGCTATCGCTACCGACAGCATTGTCCAGATGATTGAGCAAAGGTCTGGCGGCCGGTTGCCCTTCCCTGCCACCCCCAAACTCCAAACGGGCACACCGCGGCTGCAATCCATTTCATGTGAAATAGCTGAAACCTCTTGCTACCGATACGTGTTGACATGCGAAATCACCCGGAAACAATGGCAGCCTTGCCAGTTCTATATTCGATCAAAGGATGTGGTTACGAATGATCGGCACAATTCCGAGAAGACTTTTTCTGATCGTTTCCGCCTTCGCTTTTCTGGCAACCGGCGCAAGGGCGTTCGAGATTGAAAAGACGGAGTTCGTTGTCGGTCTCTCCGATGGCAACTATGACCCGGTCTACCTGCCTTCGGACGTGGTTCCTCTCTTGCCTGACAGGGCCTGCTTCGGCTGGCGCATCAAGATCTCGGGCGACGAAAAACTCGTCTTTACCAGGGAAATACTCAAACTACCGGAGCAGCCTGAATATTGGTCCGGCGAAGATGACAAGTACAGTACCTCGCAAATCTCCGAAGACCGTACCACGGCTATCACCGATGAATATCTGCCGGTCGTCGACGGATGGGTGGAGAACTACTGGTGCGTTTCCGAAGGCGACCCGATTGGTGATTGTCTCCTTGAGGTCTATTTCGGTGATGTGCCGGCCGGCAGATTTGAGTTCGAGATCGTTTCCGCGGATTGATCAACTGACCCGTCAGAAGACAAAACAAGACAACATCCAGTTATCCTTCCGGCAGTGAATGCAGCCAGCCAGGCTCCCTCACAAAGTTGCCACGGTTTTCTCGATTGACGGTCAATCCAGTTCGCGCTTCAAGCGTCTCCGGCGTATTCACGTCCCACGCGAGCCCGAGTCTCTCCAGACCAGTAACCAGCCACCAGCCTATGTCAGTTTGGCCCGGCAGGAAACCGAGTTTGGCTGACGCCGGAAAGGCATGATGATTTTCGTGAAAGGCTTCACCGAATGTCACGACGCCAAAGTGTGGCAGATTGTAGCCCTGAACGCAGGCGCCTTTGACAAAAAGCAGATGATCCTTCGGCTGATGCGCATAGTAGCCGACGAGCCAGTGACCGATCAGCGACACGGAAACCCTCCAGCAAATGCCCCAGACAACAAACGGCAGACCGCCCAGGAGATAAAGCGGTACGGCGATAACAAGTTGCTGTGCCATCCAGAACTTTTCAACCTGCCGATAAAACGGATCTTCGGCAATTTCCGGCTCAATCTCAAAACGCGGCTCCTGCTTCAGATCAATACCGCAGCACAGCTGCCAGTAAGCGTCTTTCCAGAAGCCTGCACGGTGCGCGAAGAAGTCATGGCAGTCGACCTGACGCTGCCCCCAGTCACGGAAGTCATGCAGGCGGATCATTCCGAAGGGGCCGGCCATGCCGACCAGAACGCCTAGATAAACAAGAAACTTTTCAATCCACGGCAACGTTTTGAAGGACCGGTGGATCAACAGCCGGTGCATACCCACCGAATGCCCGCCGCAAATAGTGAGAGCGGTCAGCGCGACAAAGACACCAAATGCAGCCCAGGAGAATGTCAGCGGCCCGCCGATCAGAGCGACGGCTGTCATGCCGAAGATCCAGGCCAATTTCGCGGGTTTCAGAACGACTGTCCCGTGAACCGGATTGGCACCGCCATCGGATGACACGCGCTCCGTTGAAACAGGCTTCGGACTTTCCTCACAGTTTCCAGACATGGTTTTCCTCTCCTTCACCCGCCTGTGGGCAGGTGTGGTCGTGTTCCGGGGGTCTGCCCGGAAGCATCAAATCTTTGTAAATCGGCCTGCTGCAACCAGTAGGCACTTGCCTCGGGAAAGGACGTCCACTATTTAGGCAATAAGCTAATTACCACTTATTATATAATTAGGCAATTACCTAATTAAAATATGATGAACGCGTTCGAACGGGAGTTCCAGACCGAAATGAGTGACCAATCCGACACGCTGAATGCTGCAGAAACCGGTGGCATTCAGAAGGTTTTCGAAGCTCTTTCGTCTGCTCCGCGACGCAAGATCCTCGCCTACCTGGCACATAGCTCTCTGACCGCCGGTGAAATCGCGGACCGTTTCGACATGTCGAAACCGTCTATTTCCCAACACCTCAATGTGCTTGAAGGTGCCGGGCTGGTGCAGAAGGAAAAACGCGGGCAATACGTTCACTACTCGATCGTGCAGGAAAGTCTGGCCAACACGCTCAACGGATACGTTCAGGAAGTCTGCCCGGTGTCACGCCCGCTCAAGAAGGAAAGTGCGTCGATCGCAAAAACGCAGGACGAGAACCGAGATTGAACCTTTGACTTTCATGGTTCGCGCTTCGTGTGGGGGATGACCATCGATCAGGTGCTTTTCCTCTTCCCCTTGACGCCAATTCTTGTAATCTGCCGCCATTGCCGTTCGCGCTATCGACATCTCCCCTTCCCGGATCGCCTTCATGCCAAAACCAGACATTCTCGTAACCAAACCGATGCTGCCTATCGTCGAGCAACAGCTGGATGCGGAGTTCACCGTTCACCGGCTGTACGACGCCGAGGACGAACAGACGATGCTGGCGGAGGTTGGCGGCAGGATCCGGGGCGTTGCGCTGTCGTGGTGGCAGGTGAACGAGGCTTTCCTGAAACAGCTCCCAAATGCCGAGATCGTTGCCAGTTTCGGTGTCGGTTACGACCACGTGGATACCGACGCCTGCCTGGCAGCGAATGTGATGGTGACCCACACGCCGGATGTCCTGTCAGAAGAAGTCGCGGACACGGCAATCGGCCTGCTGCTCATGACCGTGCGCGAGCTTGGACAGGCGGAACGGTGGCTGAGAGACGGCAACTGGGCAGAAAACGGCGCCTACCCGCTCACCCAGGCAACCATGCAAGGCCGCACACTCGGCATTTTCGGTCTCGGGCGTATCGGCAAGTCGATCGCGCGGCGCGCGGAAAGTTTCGGCCTCAAGGTCGCGTATCATGGCCGCTCCCGCCAGGACGGTGTCGATTATCGCTTTCACGCCAGCCTCGTGGCGCTTGCCGCGGCCTGTGACACCCTGATGGTGGTAGCGCCGGGAACTCCTGAAACGAGGCACGCCGTCAACGCAGAGGTCCTGAAGGCCCTCGGACCGACAGGTATCGTCATCAATATCGGCAGAGGTTCGGTAATCGACGAGACGGCCCTTACAGAAGCGCTCGAGAAAGGTACGATATATGGAGCAGGTCTCGATGTCTTCGAAGAAGAGCCCTGTCGGCCTGAACGCCTCATGAAACTGCCGCGTGTTACCCTGCTGCCCCATGTCGGATCAGCCTCGCAGGCAACCCGCAATGCCATGGGACAACTCGTCGTCGACAATCTGAAAAGCTGGTTTTCCACCGGACGTCCGCTCACTGCGGTGCCCGAGTTGAAACAAAAATGACGCCCCCTTGTCTCTCAAGATGATCGGCGCACGCAAGCGCGCCGATTTTGCTTCATTCTTCCACCGGTATCCACCGGCGCATTTCGCTCCAGGCTATTGACTGACCCGGGCAGGACAACCAAACGGCAAAAACGTACTTCCCATGTTTGCGCTGATCGTCATCATCGTGAGAAGATTGACGAATTCAAAGTCCGGTCCGGATATCGGACATGCCCTGAGATTGGACAGACATCCGGCCTTCACGAACTCAAGGTTTTTTTCCATCAGATCCGATGTCAGTCCCTTTGTTCCGACCCGGACTTCGGCCTCGGCAACCATCTCCTGATAGCGGGCGCAATTCTCCTTGCGCCTGTCTTCTCTCTCATTTGCCCGTGCATGTTCAACCGCAACGGCATTGAACAGGACAAGCACAACAAAGATTGCCGGCAGGCACGCAAGGCAGTTCTGTTGACTTGTCATTGTCTTCCGCTTTTCGAAACGGCCGGCCCGGGTCTCTGCTGGATACCCGATCATGGCTGAAGAGCAGCCGGGAGCGCTTGCGCGATGCTGGCGATGGCCTTGTTGCGGGCTTCGAATGCCGCGGTTGTCTGGGTGATGTAGATTGCAATCACCAGCGGTTTGCGGCCTTCGGGCCAGATAACGGCAATGTTGTTGCGCGACCCGTTGGCGCCTGCACCTGTCTTGTCGGCGATGCGCCAGCCTTCGGGCAACCCGGCACGTAGCGTGCTGTTTCCAACCTTGTTGCCTTCGAGCCAGCCCGTGAGCTTGGCTCTGGCATCTGCCGCCAGGGTCTTGTCAAGAACAAGCTTCCTCAGCGTTTCAGCCGCCGCATCTGGTGTCGTTGTGTCCCTGTCATCGCCGGGGATACCGGTGTTCGACTCAGGTTCCCAGCGATCCACGCGGGAGATGTCGTCTCCGATGCCTCGGAGGAAGGCTGTCACGCCCTCGGGCCCGCCGACCTCTTTCATGACGATGTTTGCCGCAGCATTGTCGCTTATGGTGACCGTGACCCTGCAAAGGTCCTCAATCGTGAAGCCTGCACCGCCGACCCGTTTTGCGGTGACGGGTGAATAAGAAACGATATCGCTTTCCTCCACCACTACCTCGCGGCCCGCGTCAACAGTCCCGTTTGAGGCTGCATCCAGCAAGGCGGCACACAGAAAAGCCTTGAAAGTGCTGTTCATCGGAAACCGTTCGTCACCTTTGTGCGACCAGGTTTTTCCCGATTCAGTATCAATGATCGAAACACCAACCCTTGCCGACAGGCGAGTCTCGATGTCCTCGATCGCCTTGGCAACGGGACGAGGATTGAATTCGGCCGCCTGAGCTGACCCCAGTGTCAAAAATGGAAGGAGAATGCCTACGAAGGCACTCTTGTGGATGCTCAATGTCATCATGGTCTCCAGGAAATTAGATATATTGCCCGCTACATCCCGCCCCCGTGAGGACTGCAACTGGTCCAACAGACATTGCTCTTGCCATTTGCATAAGACAAATGATGAATGGTGGTATCAGACATGAGAAAAACTAGGCCATAAGCCCGTGGACATATCCAGGATACCACTCAACGCCCTTCGCGCTTTCGAGGCTTCTGCAAGGCTGCAGAGTTTCACAAGGGCCGGGCTGGAACTACGCGTTTCCCAGACGGCCGTAAGCCACCAGGTGAAGGCACTTGAAGAAACACTGCAGGTGTCGCTGTTCAAGCGGCAACCCCGCGGTGTCACGCTGACAGATGAAGGCCAGGCACTGCTTCCCGTGCTTTCCGATGCCTTTCGCCGCATGAGCGAAGCGCTCAGCCGGTTCGAGGATGGCAACTTTCGGGACGTTCTGACCGTCGGCGTGGTGAGCAGCTTTGCCACCGGCTGGCTTCTGCCGCGACTGCAGGATTTTTCCAAGTCGCATCCGCAGGTCGATATCCGCCTCAAGACAAACAACAACCGTGCCGACCTGCTAACGGATGGGCTGGACTGCTTCATCCGTTTCGGTGATGGCGCCTGGCACGGAACGGAAGCCGTAAGCCTGTTTGCTGCCAAGCTGTATCCGGTCTGCTCACCGGGAGTTGCGGACCGTATTGGAGAACCTGCTGATCTTCTGCGCGAAAACTTGCTTCGGTCCTACAGGTTGAATGAATGGACACTGTGGTTTCAGGCAGCAGCCCTTGCTCCACCAAGGAGCCGCGGCTGGATCTTCGATTCATCGCTTTCCATCGTTGAGGCGGTATCGCAGGGAGCCGGGATAGGTCTTGTTCCCGCCCGCCTCTTTGAACGGGATCTCAGGGCCGGACGGATCGTGCAACCATTCAAAACCGGCGTTGAGACCGGGAGCTATTGGCTAACCTGGTTGAAGTCACGCGAGGAAACCGGTGCAATGCGTATCTTCCGCGAATGGATCACCGGGATTGCAGCTTCCGAAAAATAGACCGGATCAACTCTTGCGTCCGACGACCATCTCGCGTTTCCCCGCAAAACCCGCTTTCTTTTCGATGGCAAATCCGGCCGAATGCAGATTGCGTCGAACCCAGCCTGCAGCCGTGTAGGATGCGAGTGTACCGTCCCACGCGGTCAGTGTCGCGGCACTCGCCAGAAGGTCCGCATCCCAGAGTTCAGGATTTTTCGCGGGACTGAAACCATCCAGATACCAGGCATCGACGGGTGCGATGACCGTTCCATCCACCGGCACTTGTCCGCTTTCAACGACAAGATCTGCAATCAAATCTCTTGCATCGCCAATCCCGAGCAGAAGATCTGCCTTTGAGACCGTCATCCGGTTCCAGCCCGGTTTCGGTGCCCATTTCGAGATCAATTCCGCCGAAGTTTCAGCAAGCACCGGAAACGCGGCAAGGGCCCGTTCCAACTGACCGGCCGTCATCGGAAAGAGTTCAAACGAGATGAAATGAAGTCCGGGGGGCCTGCTCATGCCGGCGAGCGTTGCAAGCGTTGTCAGGAAGTTGAGACCGGTTCCGAAGCCGAATTCTGCGATGGTGAAAGCCTGACGCCCCTCAAACCGCTCCGGCAAGCCGTTGCCGTCCAAGAAGACGTGGCGGGTCTCTTCCATGCCCCCGGCCCTGGAAAAATAGGTGTCGTCAAAACCCCGGGCCAGCGGCACCTCGCCCTCCAGCCATTTCAGGTCCGGTGCACCTGAAAGCTCCCTGGACGTGTCTTTCTGTTTGGGGTCTTGCGCCGTCATCTTTCCAAGTGCCTTATTTCCTTTGCCAAGCGTGCCGTGTTCTCATATGAGAGCCGGTCTAGGCAATCAATCCCAGGAAGCCCTCCGACATGGCGTCACCGTCTGCCGCCCCATTCGATATTGCCATTGCCGGCGCCGGAATTTTTGGCCTTGCCATTGCCTGTCAGGCGATCAGGGCAGGCCTGCGCACCGTCGTGCTTGAAACCGAGCGTGTCGGTGCCGGTTCGAGTGGCGGACTTCTCGGCGCCCTGATGCCGCATATGCCGGCGCGGTGGAACCCTAAAAAGGAATTTCAGTTTCAGGCACTTCTCTCGCTGGAAAACCATATTCAAGCGCTGGAAGCAGACACCGGTCTCAATTGTGGTTACAAGCGCTGCGGTCGCATTCTGCCGCTGACGACAACGGACAAGCTTGAGCATCATCTGGAACGTGCCGAAGAAAGCAAATTGCGCTGGCACCCGGACGAAACCGGCTTTTCGTATGCGGTTGAGCCTGCGGGGAGCCGGTCCGACTGGCTGAACGGTGCAGCTGCACCCTATGGCATCGTTTATGAGACGCTGGCAGCACGTGTCTCCCCGCGAAGATATCTCTCGGCTCTTGCAGCATATGCCAAACAGCGCGGAGAATTGCGCGAAGGCGCAAGGGTCGTGGGTTTCGAGGACAAGTCAGGCGAAGTGCTTGTTGAGGGGCAAGCTTCTCTATCCGCCAAACGTCTCGTTATCTGTGGAGGTTTTGCGGCATTCGACCTGATTGAACAGTTTACCGGTGAAAAAATCGGACGCGGGGAAAAGGGTCAGGCGCTGCTGCTCGACGGCAGGGGGCTCGAGGACAAACCGGCGATCTACTGCGACGGGCTCTATGTTGTTCCGCATGGCGACGGAACTGTCGCCATCGGCAGCACGTCCGACCGGACATATGAAGATGCGTTCCCCTTACCGGCGCGTACGTCCGAGCTGATCGAACGAGCAACAAGTTTTTGTCCTTCACTGAAAGGTCGGGAGGTTCTGACCGATTGGGCCGGCATCAGGCCACGGTGCAACAAACGCGATCCGATGGTGGGAAGACTTCCCGGCTTTGACGCAGTTTACGCTGCTACAGGCGGCTACAAGATCTCGTTCGGCATCGCGCATCTTGTCGCCGATTGCCTGGTCTCCGAATTTGCGCAAGGCAAACCTCAGCACGAACTGCCGCAGACCTTTCGGCCAACACACCACTTCGGTGCAAATCATCTAAAGGACGACAACTGGAGAAAAGGCTAACCCATCAGTGTTGATGCGATCCGGGTTAGAACCCTCATTTTCGATTTTGATCTCAGGGGATGACGAACGCTGAATTACGGTCAGAGGAAAGTGGTGACCGCATAGAGCCAGTAGAGGCTGAGCGAAACGGAGCCCCAGAACAGAAGATTTTTCGCCACAAGAAACGAGAGGGTTGCAACCGTACCGCGATGTTTCGACAGCGCAGCAGGTTCGCTTCTTCCCAAATCCGGGTTACGAACTTCCCTGACGGCTGTCATGGCTCTGGCCATACTGGCGATCCTCGAAACTTTTGCGCGGTCTAGCGCAGGAACATTATTCTCCGGTACCTTATTAATAAACATTACGGAGCAAGTGTTTAACTCACGTTTAAATTCAGTATGAATGCATTCTTAATTTTCGATAGGATAAAATTAAAAATATACACAACTTGTTTGCGTATCTGTTGATTGTTTTAATAAACATTCAGTGTCAAAATTTACGATCTCTTCAACAACATTGGAAATCTACTCTCTCATGAGCCTAGAAAGTGTACGCGACCATTTTGCCAATGCGGCACCCGAGCTCGAAATCATCCTGACGGACGAGAGCAGCGCAACAGTGATCCTCGCCGCAGCGGCGCATGGCGTGTCTCCCGGCCAGATTGCAAAGACATTGTCATTTCAGTTGAAGGACAGGGTCATTCTGGTTGTTGCCCGTGGCGATGCTCGCCTGGACAACAAGAAGGCCAAGGCGGCTTTCGGCGGAAAGGTGAAAATGCTTGGTCTCGAAGAAGTCGAAAAACTCACGGGACATCCGGTGGGCGGGGTCTGCCCGTTCGGACTTGCCCAACCGCTGCAAGTCTATTGCGATATCTCGCTGAAGGATTTCGAAATAGTAATCCCGGCAGCTGGAGCCACGAATGCCGCGGTCAGAATTGCACCGGACCGCATGGCCGAAATTACCGACGCGGAATGGGTCGACGTGTGCCAGCCTCCGGCAAACGGCAGCTGATGATCAGACCTGATAGTAGTCACGATACCAGGCGACAAATTTGGCGATGCCGTCCCTGACGGACGTTCTGGGCGTATAGCCTGTGAGCTTGCGCAACAGATCGGCATTCGCCCAGGTTGCCACGACATCACCGGGCTGCATCGGCATCAGATTGCGTTCCGCCTTCTTCCCGATCGCCGCCTCGATTGCGTCGATGAACTCCGTCAGTTGCACGCTTGTGGAGTTGCCTATGTTGACGACCCGCCAGGGCGCAACCGGTGACAGGCTGTCGCCCTCGGGAACCTCTTCACCGTCAGCGGGACGCACAGGGACGGCATCCATCAACAGCCGGATCCCCTCAACAAGGTCCTCGACATAGGTGAAATCCCGTTTCATGTCGCCAAAGTTATAGACGTCGATCGGCCGCCCTTCGAGGATGGCCTTTGCGAACTTGTGGTGTGCCATGTCCGGTCGCGCCCAGGGGCCATAAACGGTAAAGAAGCGGAACATCGTGATCGGCAGATCGTAGAGATGGGCATAGGAATGCGCCATCGACTCGGTCGCCTTCTTGGTCGCGGCGTAGAACGACACCTGATGGTCGGCCTTGTCCGTCTCCGTATATGGCATGTTCTCATTCGCACCATAAGCGGACGATGTTGACGCCAGCAGCATATGTTCAGGTGGAAAGGCCCGCGCGGCCTCGAGAAGCTCGAACGTGCCGCCGATGTTGCTTTCAAGATATGAACGCGGATTTTCAATCGAGTAGCGGACACCTGCCTGTGCCGCAAGGTGGATGACAAAATCCGGCTTTTCCGTCCGGAACAGGGTCATCAGGAGGTCAGATGCCTCGATCCTGTCGTTGATCGCCTGAAAGTGCTCGTGCTGCAGGAGCATCTGCTGCCTGCGTTCCTTCAGCCGGACATCATAGTAATCCGTCATCGCGTCAAGGCCGATGACCCTGAACCCGTCCTTCAAAAGACGCGTGCACAGGAAATAGCCGATAAACCCCGAGGAGCCGGTCACCAGTACGGTTTTCATTTGCGCCCGTCGTCCCTTCGCCGAAACGGAATAGTCGATGGCGTCTTAAAGTGCTTCTTGTTCCCGGGCAACGGCAAAGTCCGTTTGGGGGCTGCTTCCGCCGGGGGCCAAAGACCCGTCCGGCCGCGTGTTGTGCCCCAAGCAAACGGCGCGGCCCCCATTTTGCGGAGGCCGCGCCGTTCAATTTTCAGCCCGCGGGACAGACATCCCCTTTGCTCAACTTCCCAGGAAACCCCGCTCGCGCAGATAGGCGATCACTTCCTCGGCAATGTCCTCCGGTTCCCGGTCAACATTTTTCAGGTGAACTTCAGGGGTCTGCGGCGCTTCATAAGGACTGTCGATCCCGGTGAAATTCTTGATCTCACCACGATCCGCCTTCGCATAAAGGCCCTTGGGGTCACGCTGGCGACAGATTTCGATCGGCGTATCGACAAAGACTTCGATGAATTCGCCCTCTCCCATCAGGTCCCTGGCCAGTTGCCGTTCGGACTGGAAGGGAGAAATGAAGGATACCAGGGTGATCAGACCGGCATCGGTGAACAACCTGGCAACCTCGCCAACGCGCCTGATGTTCTCCACGCGATCAGCGTCTGTGAAACCGAGGTCCTTGTTGAGACCGTGGCGCACGTTGTCGCCATCCAGCGTGTATGTGTGCCTGCCGTCAATGTGCAGCTTCTTTTCGACGATCGAGGCTATGGTCGACTTTCCCGAACCGGAGAGGCCGGTGAACCAGAGAACCGCCGGTTTCTGGCCCAGCTTTTCGGATCGGGCACCTTTGTCGACGTCGAGCGCCTGCCAGTGAATGTTGCTTGCCCGACGCAGCGCAAACCAGATCATGCCGGCGCCAACCGTCGCGTTGGACATGCGGTCGATCAGGATAAAGGACCCGGTGGACCGGTTGGCCTCATACGGATCGAACGGAACTGCCGAAGACAGCGCGAAATTGCAGAAGGCAATCTCGTTCAGCTCCAGCGTCTTGCCTGCGACATGCTCGAAGGTGTTGACGTTGATCTTGTGCTTGATCTCGGAGACCGTCGCTGTCACCGTCCGGGTACCGATTTTCAGAAGATACGGGCGGCCCGGCAGCAGCGGCTCGTCGCTCATCCAGATCACGTGTGCAGCAAACTGATCGGCTACATCAGGCCGATGAGCGGTCGTGGACAGAAGATCACCGCGCGAAATGTCGATCTCGTCTTCCAGCGTGATCGTGACCGCTTCGCCTGCGGCAGCCTCCGGAACCTCACCTCCTGCTCCGATTATGTTCTTGACCCTGGACATCTTTGCCGGCCCGGCAACGACAAGTTCATCGCCGACTGATACACGCCCGCTGGCTATCGTGCCGGAATATCCACGGAAGTCGAGATTGGGCCGGTTGACCCACTGCACCGGAAAGCGGAATGGCGCCTCAAGCGCATGCTCGCCGACTTCGACGGTTTCCAGATGCTCCAGCAGCGTTGGGCCGGAATACCAGTCCATATGCTGCCCTCTGGCCGTGACGTTGTCGCCAAACCGGGCGGACATCGGGATCGCCTGCAGCGTTTCAAAATCGAAACCATTGGCGAAAACCTCGAACTCCTTGCGAATTTCATCGAAACGGCTTTGAGAATATTCGACGAGGTCGATCTTGTTGATCGCCAGCACAACGTGCCGAATGCCGAGCAGCGAAGCGATGAAAGCGTGCCTGCGGGTCTGCACGAGCAACCCGTTGCGGGCATCGACCAGCAGAACGGCAAGATCCGCCGTTGAAGCCCCTGTCGCCATGTTACGGGTATATTGTTCGTGACCCGGGGTGTCGGCGACGATGAACTTGCGCTTGTCCGTTGCAAAGAAACGGTAAGCAACGTCGATCGTGATGCCCTGCTCGCGCTCGGCTTCAAGACCGTCGACCAGAAGCGCAAGATCGATGTCTTCCCCGACCGTGCCGTGTTTCCTGGAATCGCGCTCAAGCGCGGCCAGCTGGTCTTCGAAGATCAGCTTGGTGTCGAACAGCAGGCGTCCGATAAGCGTCGACTTGCCGTCATCCACGGACCCGCATGTGAGAAAGCGCAGCTGGTCCTTGGTTTCCTGCGCCAGGATATAGTCCGTGACCGCCGTTTCCGCGGCTTCTTTTACATCTGCAGTCATCTCAGAAATATCCTTCCCGCTTTTTCTTTTCCATGGACGCGCTTTCGTCCTTGTCGATCAGGCGGCCCTGCCGCTCCGATGTGCGGGCGATCAACATTTCACGAACGATGGCGGGGAGCGTGTCGGCATCGGATTCAATGGCACCGGTCAGCGGGTAACAGCCGAGCGTGCGGAAACGAACTTTCTTTTCCTGGATGATCTCGCCCGGATTCAGCTTCATCCGGTCATCATCGACCATGATGAGCATGCCGTCTCGTTCCACCACCGGTCGCTTGGCCGCAAGGTAGAGCGGGACCATCGGGATGTTCTCGGTCAGGATGTACTGCCAGATATCGAGCTCGGTCCAGTTGGACAGCGGGAAGGCCCGGATGCTCTCACCCTTGGCAACGCGGGCATTGTAGAGGTTCCAGAGTTCGGGACGCTGGTTTTTCGGGTCCCAGCCATGGCTGGCATTGCGGAATGAAAACATGCGTTCCTTCGCGCGCGACTTTTCTTCATCCCGGCGAGCGCCACCAAATGCGGCATCGAAACCGTATTTGTCGAGTGCCTGTTTCAAGGCTTCCGTTTTCATGATGTGGGTGTGAACGGATGAGCCGTGATCGAACGGATTGATGTTTTTCTGAAGACCTTCAGGGTTGGTGTAGATCAGAAGATCCAGTCCCAGACGTTTGGCGGTATCGTCCCGAAACTGAATCATCTCCCGGAATTTCCAGGTCGTGTCGACATGCAGCAGCGGGAAAGGCGGTTTGGAGGGGTAAAACGCCTTCATTGCAAGGTGCAGCATGACGCCGGAATCCTTGCCGATGGAGTAAAGCATCACCGGATTGGAGAATTCGGCCGCCACTTCCCTGATGATGTGGATGCTTTCCGCTTCCAGACGCTTCAGGTTGCTGAGGCGCTCGGGCGTGATCCCGTGAGATTGCATATTCATGTTCACTTTTCCGTTGTGTCCGGCGAACCGGCCTTATCTGGACCTGTCCTGTCAATATTGTGGCAGCCCGCTAAAGAACGGGAGCAAACCCGGGCAAAAGCTCTCTCGTACTGACGGCAATGAAGTGAGAGTTGCGGAGATCGTCCTTGGTGGCATTTTCCGGCATCGCATAAACGAAATCAGCGCCTGTGTCCGCAAGAACGACGGCCCCGCCCGCTGCGCGCACGACCGCATCTCCCGCCGCAATGTCCCATTGCATGGTCGGAGCCAACCGCGGGTAGAGATCCGCCTTCCCGGCAGCCACCCAGCACAGTTTCAGCGAGGAGCCGACCGAAACAATTTCATTGACTTGCAGCTTGTGCATGAATGCAGCTGTTTCGTCGGACATGTGGGACCGGCTTGCAACAACCGTCAGGTCTGGCCGGGGTGCATTCACCGCGATCGCCTGAACGTCTTCGATGTTATTGGTGTCCTGGACACGACCGGCAAACGCGCCTTGCGCACTTCCCCAGTAGATCTCCCCAAGAACCGGGGCATAAACCACGCCGAACACCGGCACGCCGGCATCTACCAGGGCGATGTTGACGGTGAATTCACCGTTCTTCTTGAGAAATTCCTTGGTGCCGTCCAGCGGGTCCACCAGGAAATAGACATCGCCGACGGCCGGAAGATTGCCTGCTTCGACAGCTTCCTCGGCAACCACCGGAATGTCGGGGAACGCGTCTGCAAGTCCGGCCAGTATGATCTTCTCGGCCGCTGCATCCGCCTTGGTTACAGGAGAACCGTCAGTCTTGCTTTCGACTTCGAACGGCTCGGCATAGATTTTTAAGATCTCCTCGCCAGCACGAATTGCCAACTGGCTCAATAAGGATATCTGGTCTTCAGTCATGAACGCCTCTAGTTCGCCAAAATCTGCCGATCTTGAGCGAGTTGTACCGGATTTGTAAGTCCGTAAGTAAATGGAACGCATGCATCAATTCAAGAAATGGCGTTCCACGATTGTGCCTGAAAAGAAAAAGCTTCGAACAATCGGCCCTCTGATGAAGGCTATTGTTCCGCACTCCGGGTCACAAACCTGCGAAGCGGGGAATACGACTGTTCTTGAATTCGAATGCCTCCTGCAGTTCGCAAAACACGGGACCTGGATCAGTTATTCTTCTGCATTGCGAAAGCACGTTTTCGCACCAGTCTAAAATCCGGAAAGGCAATCTGCAACAAATCTCTTCATTAAATTGCAATCAAACATCGAATTTCAACCGTAAATTACTTCAAATTTAGTTATATTTTTACGCTTTTACGTTAATTTCAGAATTTCATTAGTTAATTTTTCGGAGAAAATCAATATAACTCGTTATCTACACATGAAAAATCTAAAATTCGGAAACAGTTAAACGTTTGATGGGATCGATTCATTTATTGGAAACCGCTTTCAACTAGGCTTTAATGACAATAGGTGCCGACAGATTTCCGAGCCTACGCGAGATGACCATGTCGAACGTCAATCCTGCACCGCAGCAGAATGCGGAAGATGAAGAGCTTGAGGATTTCAAGCCACGCGCCCGGCGCGCCCGCGTCTACAAGAAAGGCAAGATGGTCTTTCAGAACGGGTTGAGATCCATACCCTGCGTTGTCCGGAATATTTCCGATGGTGGCGCGATGCTGGAATTCGACCAGCCTTATATCCTGCCCAAGGATTTTGAACTTTATATCGATCTGGAAGACTACGAAGTAACCTGCGAGCGCCGCTGGGAAGCCGGCCTGAATTGCGGCGTCATGTTCACAAGTGAAAGACGCAATGTTCCGCAGCAACGCTACCAGACGCTGAAGCCGTCCGATAACACCTTGCAGGAAGATCACGAAGATGATCTTGAAGAAGATGACGCGCTGGACGCGGAAACTTCCGGCGAGGCGTCACAACGCCAGCATCCACCGGTGAGTGGAAAACCGGCCTTTGGAAAACGGCGCTGACGCGCACGATAATTCACAAGAGGGTGCGAACCTGAGCCGGATTCCGATTCACGGAATGACAAGGTCTTCTTGTTAAAAGAGTCATGTTCCCGGGCATTAAGTGCCCCTGAATGACCGTGAGATGTGAAACGAACATGCCCGACGCAAAACAAGAACCGCTGACGTCAAGCGAAGAGACCGAGAGCGACATCAACGAACGTGCACGTCGTGCCCGTGCCTTGAAACGGGGCAAGCTTCTGTTCAATCGAGGCCTGCGTTCCGTGCCCTGCATCATTCGCAACCTGTCCGATACCGGTGCCAAGCTGGAATTTGAACAGGCCTATCTGCTGCCGCAGGAATTCGACCTGCAGATCGATCTTGAAGATTTCGAGGTGACCTGCGAGCGCCGCTGGGAAGAAGGCCTCAGATGCGGCGTGGAATTCATCAGCGAAAAGCGGCCGGTTGGAAAACTGCGTGCCCAGATCCTGAAATCATCAGACGACGCGCTCACCGAGGAAATCGATGAGCTGAGAGACTCGCCGGACAACTATTTCTCGCGCAAGCGCGTTATGGACGAGAAGAACAAGCCCGAATCCGAGCAGCCCGTCAGAACCGCGCGCCCAGCAGGCGGCAAACCCGGATTCGGCAAACGGCGCTGAGCCGAAACGCTTGTCACGGATGCAGGATCAGGAGACCCGCGGTCCTGCGCTTCCTCCGTCACGCCCGCGGCTCACCGCTCGGCCTGCACACTTCCTGTAGCGCTCGTCCCGGTCAAACGCCGTGGCCAGCGGAATGGTGTTGCCTGCCGATCCGATGCCGACAACCATCGGTATCCCCACATCGATCGGCATCATCCAGCCCCCCGCGATGGAAAGCAGCCCGGTTCCAGGAGAATGTAGCCCACGGTCAATCCAGGCGAGAAAGAAATTCCCGACCGGGACACAGTAGTAGACGTCGCAGGCGCCCTTGCATGATTGGCCTGCAAGAAACGGGGTTGAAGGGTCGAAGATCTGCATGATGACCATCGTCAGCACCAGCCAGCCGCCCAGACGTCAGTGAATACGGCACATAACGGCGAGATACATGCAACCTTCAGGGGTTTCCTCCTCCCAGACTGTCCGTCGCGCCGTCAAACGTGTCCGACACCGGCGCCACCCCGCATGAAGCAACAATGTGAAATACACAGACACCGGAGCCACAATCCCCGGTTACCTTGCAAAGAGCGTGGTCCCGATTTGCCAGCCGAGCCGCATTCTGACATGATCGCGGCGCCGGACCGTATTTTGGTTCGGTTATACCGCATTAAGCAAGAAGCACCCCGGCAACACTGCTGGGGTGTTTCGCGTTTGGGTCGAAGCCTAACTCCGCAGCCCTCTCCCCGACACGCCCTGCTGTTTTTATCATCGACACAATGGAGTTCCCCCGGTTTGATGGACGTTTACACGCTATCAGATATCGTTTGCCACGATCCTTGCGCCGGGAACCGGAGCACAGACCATTCAGGTGAGCAATGATGACGGTTGGTCCAATATTCACGTGTCGGTTTTTGAGATTGACGGAATGGACAACATTGTCGTCGGTGGCGAGATCGAGGCATCCAACCCGCTAAGCCTGTCACCAGCGATCACAACGGGACAGATCAACACGCTCGTCTTCTATGCGGCCAACCGTTACGACGGCACCGAAGACCCGTTGTCATGGGAGGGTGGCACAGCGCTCTTGAGCGAACCGACCGGTGCGGGAGGCGCGTCTACTTCCTTGTGGGCCGCCATGGCCTTCGAACAGGCTGCGTCGACCGGCAACTACTCGCGGACTGTGTCCTGGCTGTCTCAGCACGGCGCGGCAACGTCCTGTGCGGTTGAGATCCGGGCGGCGTGACCAGGTCAGCGACTGGCGGCCAGGCTAGGGCGTGACTGCTCCGGCCAGTCGGCTGAGCGGTAACCTTCCAGGTAAGCGGGCAAGAGCCGGACGGTTGCGCTATAGGCTTTCATTTATCTTTATCTTCTCGCCATGCGAGCCATCGTTTATTTACGTCGCTCGGTATGAATACTCTTTCTGGCCAGTGCTGTGGTCTGTCTAGACGCCTCGGCAACTTCGTGCTGCCATCGCCATACGCTGAATTGATTTGAAGCTGTGTGACAAAGTCATTGACACTGAGATCTGCGAACACCAGAAGCGCACCCGAGAAACTGCCGCCGGAGGTATCAGCCCCACTCAGGTCCGCCCCACTTAGGTCCGCCCCACTCAGGTTCGCCCAATACAGGTCCGCCCCACTCAGGTCCGCCCCACTCAGGTTCGCCCCACTCAGGTTCGCCAATCTCAGGTCCGCCCCTTCCATAGTCGCCCTACTCAGATCAGCGCCCTGTATGTTTGCATGGAAAAGGTCAAGGCCCGGCAGAAATGCTTCCTTGAGGTTTGCCTTGCTCAGTTTTGCGTTAGGAAAATCATTGGCACGCAGCTTGGACAGGAGGTTTTTGCGCTGATTGCGAAACGCAGTCTCGGCTGCATCGACCCAATCCGCGTCCTTGTGCTCGGCTTTTTCTAAGTCCTTTCGCCGAACACCGCTGTATTTCACCTTGAATTCTTCCAGGGCTTCCTCGTAAGGCAGCCAGTCTTTGGGGCGCTCGACGATATCGGCACGATAGAGGTGTGTAGGATAAAAATTGTCCGCATCACCAAGAACGAATTGTTCCGTCTGAATGCCACCGGTTGACTTCTCCCAACCTTCAATCAGCAGAACCCCGGAAAATATCGCCCAGACCAGGGCCAAAGGCTTTATTTGGCCTGCCCAAAATGCTCTATCGGAATTTTCCTGTCCGGTTCGAAGGATCCGATGCCAGAGAAGATGACTGATGCTACCGCCAAGAACGGAGAGCGCCACCATTGCCCCGGTCCATGCCGTCAACCAGCCATCATGCGGTGGAAAGCTTCGAAACCAAAACAACAAGAGAACAAGGGGTGCAGCCGCCCACAAAAACGAGAATGACACCAGCCGCGTCAGCCAGCGAAACGGCCGTTTTGGTGCCCCAGGTTTCAGAAAAATCGCTGCATCGGATATCAGCCACGGAAACACAAGATCATCCAGCCAGACACCCCTGGCCGGTTGCGCGTCAATCGTCGCCAGTGCCCGCCACAACTTTATGAGATACAGGTGCAGATAGGTGTAGAGACCCAGCACGATCAACGGACCGGCATAGAAGAACGACTTGATTGGCACCGACACGCTGATCACTGGCAGCACCAATGCAGAGTCATAGGTGAAATAGTCTTGGTCACGCACCCCAGCGACAGTAATTGCGGAAAAGAGAAGCACCGCGATCAGCGAAAGCCAGGTGCCTCGCGCATTTTTCGACACCGCGTCGATGTGAGCGAGTTTTGCATCAAGTTCCTTCGGTAGCTCGGCTCCCGGTTCAACCGCTTGCACCTCTGCCATCGGTACAATCCCACGCTGAAAAATCAAAAATATAGTCTAGGTTTGTGGGCATAAACATAGCGGGAACTTCCCAGGACCTACAACCCACGGATCTTGATGGAATTCGCGACACTGTTTTCCTGCCTGCAATGCCTCCAAGAAAACTACTGGCCCAGGCCACCGCTCATGTAACCTCGTCCCCCCCGCTCTGCAGAGGCAATCTCAGTCACAAACTAGGTGCCAAGTGAAGTTGCGCGTTTGGCCAAATGAAGTTGCGCGCCACATTTCGGCAGGCACGGCATATCCGCACATGTCACTGGAGACACGCGAATTCATCGTTGAATATGCTGGGAAAAACTGGCTGGGGTGGCTGGATTCGAACCAGCGCATGCCGGTACCAAAAACCGGTGCCTTACCGCTTGGCTACACCCCAAGGCCGTGGAGACGCTATATAGCGAGGTCATTTCAGAAGCGCAAGCCTTCCCTAACCCAATCTTTCCGGCAGCCACAGGAGTTTTCCCCAGGTCCGGCAAGCGGGGCCGACAAAGTAATCCGTCAGCTCATTTATGCGCCGTGCTCCGGCCGGAGTTCAAACAGGCCGCGGAACGTGCGTTAGGGCTAACCAGCTGGCATTGCAGGCGATTTTAAAAAAGTGATGTGCGGACCGGCAAATCTCTTGCGGGATCAGATGAGCTTTGCTAAATGACCCTCCACGCAGCGAGGGCTTGCCCCGCTGTTCCCGATGGGTTTAGCTGAAGCCCTGCAAATGTCGGAGTGTAGCGCAGCCTGGTAGCGCACCTCGTTCGGGACGAGGGGGTCGGAGGTTCGAATCCTCTCACTCCGACCATTTTTTTTCTCTTGCATTGAATTGCTTCCAGGGCGTTTTTCGCACCGGTGAGCTTTGTGCTGAGTTCTCGATGTTTTCAGGCCCATGATTGGATCATCGGTTCAGCTTCAAGGCAGCTGATTTGCTCTTCTTAAATCAAAGCCGGAGCCAATGAGTTCTGCGGAAGAACCAGAGAAATCATGGACAGGGGCTACTTTTGGTTGTTCAATTTGGCCTGCACCTTCGTAAAGGTGTTCAACATCCAGAGAAACTCGGGAATGGCGCATGTATCGATTTTTTGAGGCAGTGTTTTTCCGAAACGCGAAGCGCATTGCCATTCTGACAGCGATCTTGTTTGTCGTGCCTTCTCCGGGAACCGCAAACGAAAAACGTCCCAGTCTTCCCCCTTTTACCAAGGCTGATGTCCCCCCCGCTCCTGATTATTCCAAGAAGACGAGCTGGCTCGCAAAACCCGAGGATCCCGATCAGTTCGACATAGATATTTTGTGGCTATATCCCACGGTTCTGACGGGTGACAGCGCCTGGTTGATGAACATTTCCCGCAAAGACCTTGTCGCGAGCGCGGAATTGAGCATCAAAACCGAAGCCCGGGTTTTCTCCGGGCAGGCCAACCTCTATGCCCCCCTTTACCGGCAAATGAATCTGGCCGGGTTCTACCTGTCCGAGCCAGATAGGGACGCTATTGTCGAGTATGGTGTCCATGATGTCCGGCAAGCTTTTGAACACTACATGCAGCACTACAACAAGGGACGACCGTTTATTCTGGCGGCCCACAGCCAGGGATCCTACCTGCTGACCCAGTTGCTGGTGGAGTATTGGGGCAAAATCGGGATAGAAGACCAGTTGATAGCCGGTTACGTGGTGGGCTGGTCCATCACTGATGAAGATCTTCGTGACAATCCGAGTATCGAAATATGCGATGCTGCCCACCAGACCGGCTGCTTCGTCAGTTATAACTCGGTCGCGCCCGGCAAACAGAAAGACTCACCAGTCATTTTTCCCGGCGCCATCGTCGTCAATCCTCTCACCTGGACGCGGGAGGATACGCTGGCACCTGCTTCACGCAACCGAGGCTCTGTGTTCATTGAAAAGAACGGGACCTACCAGATCCTGCCTGGATTTGCCTCCGCCCGAATCGCCAATGGCGGCCTTGAAGTTGTCGCCGAAGATCCGGACAGGCTCAATTCCAAGTTTTTCCCGGAAGGGGTCTATCACAGCTACGACTATCCCCTATTTGCCGAAAACATCTCCATGAACGCAGCGCAGCGGATCCAAGCCTATCTTTCGTCTGGAAAGTAGGGCTGACAAGGCCCAGGCAGACGGTTGCTCCCTGGCCTCTACAAAGACCGTGGTTTTCCGGTCAGTTTTTGCTAGAATTTCCGGTAAATCAGTTAGAATCAGCGGGGCCAGAGGCATATGAGCGGGTCAGTTGTCACCATTGCCTCGTTAAAAGGCGGCAGCGGCAAAACCACTCTGGCCACTTGTCTCGCCGTCCATTGGCATCTGAAGGGCCTGAACCCGCTTCTTGTCGATGCAGATCCCCAACGGTCCACCAGCCGCCTTGTGGAACGCGATCAGGCGCTTGGCGGGGTCAACGTACTTGAACAGGCCGACAAGGATGTCTGGAACACGATCAAGCAGCAACGTTCATCCCACAGTATCACGATCGTCGACACGCCCGGTTTCGACAGCGACATCACCATCGCGGCACTTGCAATCGCTGACATCGTTCTGATCCCTGTCAAAGCCTCACCTTTGGATGTGGATCGTATGATGGATACAGTTCGAACCCTGATGAGCGGGGTCAAGGGCTGGGCACCGACTTTCCGCTGCGTTTTGACACAGACCGTTAAAGGCAGCGTCATTTCACGCCATGTCCGCAGTGAGCTTGAGGACGGCGGATTTCCCTTGCTGACAAGCGAAATGCACAATCGCGTCGCCTACGCAGAAGCAGGTCTTTTCGGCGCAACGCCCAGTCTGATCGCGCCGGAAGGTCCCGCAGCGCGGGATATTGCGCACATTGCGGATGAAGCTGACGCGCTCATATCGACAAAAAAGGCGCTCAGCGCATGAGCAAGAAACTGCCCAGAACCTCGCAAAGGACGCTCGACGATTTGCGCAAAGCTGCAAATTCCGCGCTCCATGCCGAGGAAACGGCCCAGCGGCGGATCACACCTGAAAGTTTCCTTGAACCGGAGGAAGCAGAGCCAGCTCAAGATCAGGAGCCGCTCAGCGGAAAACCGGAAAAGACAGGACCTGACCAGAAGGCTGTTCGTTCCCAAGACAAGGACGCCCGCGCCGTTGCTGTTCATGCTCGACAGGAAAGTCGCGGTAACCGCCCAGACAGAGAAAGTTTCCGGAGGTCGTCGGCCAACCTGATTGTTGAGCGGCACGCCAATTTCGCGGCCATCGCAAGTCTTGTGCCCATGCCATGGGTAGACCTTGCAGCAATTGCTGTGGTGGTCGATCGCATGCTGCGTAAACTGGCCCGCCTCTTTGGCGCTCCCCTCGAGCGTTACAGGAGCAAACGGCTAGCCACAGCAATGTTAACCGGAATGGCTGCGCCAGGAATCGCCAGCCTCACGACAGTCGGATTGTTGCGTATGGCACCGGGACCCAATATTTTGGGAATGGCAATCACGTCAGTTTCAGCAACGATTTTGATCCGGATCGTAGGGGAAGTTTACATCTCGCACTTGTCGTCACCGGACGCACAGATTGGAGCTGTAGAACCCGACCCGGTTCCTTGTTGAAACCGATCAACCAGGGAATTCACCCTGGGTTTTTCCGATGTTTACTTGAGCAACCCACATATAAAGGTCGATTTGCTGCGGTAACCCTTTCCATTTATCATCATAAAGAGTACCGTTTCGTCCGAGCGATATGCCGTTCAGAAATACAGGCCACCTTCATTCCAGCCGGACGATGGGGAAACTCTTCGGCCAAAGCTGATTTCAGGAGATTTCTATGGCGAGCAAGAGTACCGCAAGCGAATCGGAAGAACCCGAAGTCGCGGAGACTGACGTTGAAGACCTTCAGGAAGATCAGGAGTTTGATGTCACCCGGGATTTGACGGCTGACAATCTAATAAAGGACTACGTGATCGCCTCTGTCGCGGCGAGTATTGTTCCAGTCGCCTTCTTTGACATCGCTGCTGTTGTCGCCATTCAGCTTCGCATGATCCAGAAGCTCTCCCGTCTCTATGAAAAGCCGTTTTCTGAAAAGCTGGGCCGCAAGGTGGTTTACGCTTTGGCCGGTGGTGTACTCGGGTATGGGGCCGGATACGTTGTTGCGGCAAGCGCGACCAAAATTATCCCCGGCATTGGCTGGATGGTTGGCATGGTCTCCCTGCCTGTCGTTGCCGGCGGCGCGACATATGCGGTTGGCCGGTCCATCGTCAAGCACTATGAAGAGGGCGGCACCCTCATGGACTTCGACGCCAGCAAGATGCGGGATTTCTACAAGGAGCAGTTCGAAAGAGGCAAGGATCTGGCCCGTAGGGCGAAAGACAAAGTCAAGCCGGAATCTGAAGCTTCCGAGGAAGCAGCGTCCTGACCACGAACTGACGACTTACAAGTTTGCGACAAGCCGCCTTGATAATTCAGGGCGGCTTGTTTGTTTGGCGTGTTCAACCGGTCAAAGCCTGAAGATCAGATAATACGGCGGCCCTTTCGCTTCCGGACAGCCAAGGGACTCTTTGCACGCTCTGCGGCAAGCAGCACGAGAATGCCGACGACCGGACTGAAGACGAATGCGATCAGGAAGTTTCCCACAAAACCAAAACGCGTATCACGGCCCAATATCCCGATTATCCAAGCAGCAACCACCCAAATCAGAAAAATCCATGGATTGATGAATATGGTCATTGGCGTTTCGTCTCCTTGGCGGATGAAGCCGGTTTTCCATCGTCCTCGCCGGACTGAGTGTCTGTTGCGTCACCGGTTCCGGTATCTGAATTCCGAATGTTAAGCGGCACCTGGAACTTTGCCACGGTGTGGAACTCTTCGCCATTGTGCCGAACGACAAATACCTGAGTATCGGTGATGGCGCCCTTGCGATCAAATACCAATGGTCCGGTCACGCCCACAAACTGCTCCTTGTAGCGTGCGACCTTCAGTGTATCCGAGATCTTCTGTGCATCCAACGTATCGGCGCGCTTGACCGCGTTCCGAAGGAGAGTGACGGCGTCATAACCCAGCGCTGCGTTCAAATCCGGCAGATGCCCATATCGCGTCTGATATTCCTCGATGAATGTCTGCCCCGTCTTCGAAAGACTGTCCCGGTCGTAAAGGGACACGCCAATGGTGTCCTTCATGTCTTCCTTGCCAACTTTACGCTCAATTGTTGCGGAAAAGATGTACTCCATCCCCAGAATCGGCAAATCCAGCCCAAGGAAGCGCGCCCGCTTGATGAAGTTTGCAGTTTCGTCGACAGATGATGAAACGATGAAAATTGCATCGAAATCAGTGCGTTTGAAAAGTTCATTGTCGAGGACGAACATCAGAAGCTCGTCGGTTGACCGCTGTGTTCCCGACAAAAACCCCCGATAGACAATATTGGCTCCAGCGTTTGTCATTGCCTCGGTGAAGAAGTTTGCACATTCTTTGCCATAGTCGCTCTTGTCAGAAAAAACGAGGATTCGCTCCAGGCCATTGGACAGGGCGTAACTGGCAATCACATCGGCGTTGGTTGCATTGTTCGGCTGAAGTGCAAAGACCGTTTCAAAGCCATGATTGGTCAGCGATGTCGCGGTCGCGTGGGTCGCCAGATAAAGAATTTCATTGCGTGAGTAGATCGAGCTTGCGGTTATAGCTGTATCTGACCATTCGTGGCCGATGACACCAATCAGGTCTTTTTTCTGGGCAATCCGATCGGACAGGCTCATTGTTGTCTGAACGACTGTTTCCAACGCGGTCTTGGTTGTAACGCCTCTTTCCATGGCAAGCTGCAGTACCAATTCTTCTCCCAGAACCTGCTCCTTGCTCGCATTGATTTCATCGACCCCCATCTGTGCGCCATTGATGAAGCTCTGTTCCTCCCGGTCTTCGGCATAAACGGCAACGACGCGGTACCCTTTGAAGTCGTCCTGCCAAAGACCTGCAATTCCGGGGAACCACTCCTTTAGAATGCGGGGCTGGGGGGTCATCATGCCGATGCCTGCAACGAGTACGGCCATAAACGCAACAACACCGGTGACAATCAGAAAGCCTTTGAACCAAGGCCGCCCCGCCGGTTCGTTTGTATCCGTTTCGTCGCCGCGCTCCACCATCGGATCTATCGGTCACTGCCCAGAATCAGCGGTAAACCATCCTTGCCGGAACCGATGACAACTGTCTTGGAATTCGGAGACGACGCCAGATCCTTGGTTGCCTGAACCCCTTGCCAACGCAGCAGATCCTCCGTCAGGCTTTGTTTGACAATGTTCTGGTATTTCTTGATGCCTTCTGCCTCGATAACCTTGCGTTCCGCTTCCTTCTGCTCGATCTGAAGGCGATAGGTGTAAGCCTTTTCCTGTTCAGACAGGGTCAGTTTGTTTTCGATGGCCAACCGCACAGCCGCCGGCAGTTCGACGTTCCGAACGAGAACATCATCGACGATAACATAACGGTCTTCGACACTCGTCAGACTTCGAATTACGACTGTTTCAAGAAATCCGCGTTTGGATGTGTAGACCTGTTCAGGCGTGTACTGGCCGACTGATCGGCGCAGGACGGCTTCGGTTTCCGGGAATACGATTTTTTCCAGATAGTCCGGGCCAACAGTTACGTGCAACAAAGGCAAAAGACGTACATCAGGCTGATAGCGCACTGCGATTTGCAGATCGACCGGAAGACCGTCTCTGGTCAACATCGTGTAATTGCGCTCTTTGGTCTGCAGCCGGACATTGTAGATGTTCATCTTGTTCCACGGCCAGATGATATGAAGTCCCTCACCGTAGATCCGCGACAATTCCGTGCCGGAAAGCCAGCGATACAGAACGCCAGCCTCACCGGACTGCACCGTGATGACAATCCTGTTCCACAAAACCCCGAGACCAATGCCGCAAGCCAGCAACAAAATCAGAAGGTAAAGCTGAAGACGCCGCCGACGGTCACTTCTTAGCTCTTCTTCGTAGTCATCATATTCATCTTCGTAAGCCATACGGCTTGCTCACCCCACGCGAGACTGCGAGAAACTGGACTATACGAACAAGCTGCCCGGCTTTCCAGTGAAGAAGCATCTTGTCCAGCGGCGATTGTAAAGCCTTACGTCCGTTTCGATTTCCTCTCCTCTGTCGAGCCTGTACGCAGATAAAACAAGGCAATCGGAACAGGGTGGTCCATCAGGGCTTCTGCTGCGTGCCAAGCCGGCTTGAAAGCCATTCCTTCAACTCAGGTCTGTGGATGAGCGAGAAGTGGTTGGCATCAACGCGATGCAACAGAACCTTTGCGCTCGTCAGTGCAGACCAGCCGTCCAGGTAATCGCCGTCGGCTCCCTCTGTCGCCCGAACCAGATGGATCGATACATCCGTTCGCTCGGGGACGTATTCGAGAGCTGCCTTGTAGTTCGCCGAATAGACGGCAAACAACCGGCGCAGATCCTCCGCCGTGCCCCCCGGGAACATCAATTCAAACTGAGGGAACCCGAGTGCCTGTTCGACAACATCCTGATCCGGCTCAAACTCCACATCCGCTGCGAACAAGTCTCTCAGAAACGCTCTTTCACACGCTTTTTCAAAACCGGCTTCCTCAAGCCCTTCAGTCTGTTCGAAAGCCCGCAAATCATCGGGCGCATAACTGTCGACCAGCCCCAGAAAGCTGACTTCCTGCCCGTTTTCGGAAAGCTGCCGCGCCATTTCGAAAGCGACGATACCGCCAAACGACCAGCCGCACAGGCGGTATGGCCCATCAGGTTGCACCTTGCGAATTTCCTCGCAACAAACTGATGCCAGTGCCTCTACGCTTTGCGGTTTGCAATCCTCGCCGGGCCTCAGTCCATTGGCACGCAGTCCATAAAGGGGCGTATCCATGGTCCAGGCATCCACCAGTGGCTGATAAAAGCCCAAGGTTCCGGCCGCTGCATGCAAAAGGAAAAGCGGTTTTTCTTGCTTTGCATTGTCGCTCAGGGCGGCATTTTTCAGATTTACAAGCAAAGTCCCTTGTCCTGAGGGCACCTCAATCGGACCCGGATTTTTGATTGCTCCTTCCTCATTCTTGTCCTGAAGCAGCCTGGCCTGGCCCGATATCGTATTGGCCCTTGCCAGATCGGTAACCGACAGCTCCGTTCCAAAAACCTCTTGAATACGGCTCAAGAGCCGAATGGTCAGCAGACTGTTACCGCCTGCCTCTCCGAAATCGTCATCAGCACCAAGCTGGCTCGTGGCAAGGTCTTTGCCGAGCACCTCATTCCAGATTTCAACCAGCCGGCTTTCATGCCAACCGTGCGTGCGCGCCCCTGGTTCGCCCATGTTCCGGCGGCGTGTCTTCTTCAATTCTGCCAATGATTTGCGATCAATCTTGCCGCTCACCGTCTTGGGCAATCCCTCAACAATGACCCACTCGACCGGCACCATGTAGGCCGGGAGCATTTCTGTAACATTCTTTTTCAACTCAGCTGATTGAACCCGATCATCGACTGAACCGACATAAGCTGTCAGAACCCTGTCGCCCGCCGAATTGCTTTCCAGGACGACCGCCACTTCGGCAATTCCGTTTGCCGAAATTGCAGCTTCCACTTCTCCAAGCTCGATCCGGTGTCCCCGCACCTTCACCTGATCATCAACACGGCCGTGAAACTCGACAAGTCCTCCACTGTGCGGTCGGAAAGATGCGAGGTCCCCGGTGCTGTACAACCTGATCGTTCTCTTGTTGAGGCTGTACATGCCAAACTTTTCGTCGGTCAGGTCCGGTTGATTGTGATATCCGTCCGCCAGCCGGTCTCCGCCAATGTGCAATTCTCCAATGATGCCGTCGGGCACCGGATTGCCGTCTTGGTCAAGGATATAGATTTCTGTGCCAGGCAGAGGCCGTCCGATCGGAACGCTTCCCTCAAAACCATCGGACTTCACGTTATAGACAAGCGCAGTGATCGTCGCCTCGGTTGGCCCATAGGCGTTGATCAGACGCCGGTCGGGCAGATCGCAGGCTTTCCAACGGCTCAGCAGATCAGGTGTAAATGCTTCGCCGCCAACGACAAGCAGCCTCAATGGCAGTGCCGTCAGGTCCTCATCGTTCATTGTCCAGGATCTCAGGAGTTCACTGAGATAAACAGGAGGCAGGTCCGCCACCGTTACGCCTGCCTTTTTCAGAAATGTCAAAAATGCCCCGGGTGACTGAAGATCCTTGGGGTGCAGTTCCAGACGCCCGCCCACGGTCAGGATCGGCAGTATTTGCTCCAGTGCAGTGTCGACGGAGGTGGAAGCGAACTGCAGCACCACATCTCTTGGAGACAAGCCGTATTCTTCGCCAATGATCTGGCAGTGCGCGGACAATGCCTTGTGTGAAACAATTACACCCTTCGGCCGGCCCGTGGAACCTGAGGTGTAGATGATATAGGCGGGATCGTCCGGCTTGACGTTTCGGACAGACAACCGGGTGAAACGGCTTTTTAGGCTGCTCCGTCGATTCTCAAGATCCAGAACGTGCCTGGGCGGGTTTGGAAGATCTCTCAGCTTCTTGACCCAGTCGCCTTTAGAAACCACTGCCAAGGCACCCGCGTCCTTCAAAATGAAGGCAACGCGTTCCTTAGGCAGGTCCGGGTCGATCGGCACCCAAACAGCACCGACGCTCATGGCAGCCATCAACGTTGCAATTCCGTCGCTCTCGCGTCCCAGCAGGACAGCGATGCGGTCGCCGCGTTCGAGCGAGAAACTTTCAAGCGATCTTGCAATCTCGTGGCTTCTGGCAATCAACTTCTTGTAGGACAGGTTAGTGCCATTCCCTGAAATCGCGACGGCGCTAGGTGTCCTTTTGGCCTGGTTCAGGATCAATTCATGGATGGGTGTTTCGGCAACCGCCGCCCTGCCCGACCGGTTCCAGTGATGCAGCGCCCTGTCTTCTTCGGCAGCGGTCAGAACCGACATTTTCGAAAGGGAAAGCCCGCTGCCCCCCGCCATAAATTCCAACATCTCCTGATAGTGCTGCAGCATCAGCGCCACTGTGTCGGACCGGAAAAGGTTGCTATCAAAGTTGGCAACCAGGCGAACATTGCCGCCAGTCTTTTGAATTTCTATTCCGAACACCGAACCGCCCGTCTGCCGTATCTCGGGCATCAACTCAACTTCGCCGCGGGCAAATACAGAGTGTTCGCGCAAATGATCGCCGAACCCCTGGTAGGCGAAGGTCACCTCATAGGGTGCTTCACCGGTCTCGGTACCGCCAGTCTCACGAGCGACTTCAGCAAATGGATACTCGCTCTTGGCAAGTCCGGCTGCGAGTTCCCCGTCGACAAAGTCCGCGAATTCAGCGTCCGTTTGACCAGGATCGATAGCCAACCGCAGGGCGACGATGTTGGCACAGTAACCGACTGTTTCCGCAAATCGCCGCATTGGGCGGCGAAGGGCCGGGATACCGATCACAAGGTCCTGTTGGCCGGTGTATTTGTAAAGAATTGACGCGAATGCGGACAGATAGACAGAACTCGCGCTAACACGCCGCTCTCTGGCGCGTTGGTCCAGTCTGCCGGCGAGATCGTCAGACAATCTCACCACCAGGCTCTCGCTGGCACCGGTTTCTTGATGTCTGACTTTGTCGGCAATGGGCCATTGCAACCGAGGTAGCGGCCCCTTGAGCATGTCCAGCCAATATGATTTCTGTTCCTGGCCTTTTTGCGAGCGTATGAAACCGGCCTCCCACTGGGCAAAGTCGGCATAATCGGCTGACAAATCGTTTTTTGCTTCAGGCGCTGATTCACCGTAAGCGAAATGGGCATAGGCACTCCAAAAGTCCCGAGCCAAAATCTCAGATGTGAGCCCATCGGTTATGATGTGGTGCGCCGTGATCAGAAAAATACTTTCCTGACGGTCCAGCTTTCCGCCTGCCGCATGCTCAACTCGGAAAACACCTTTGTCGAGGTCAAACGGAATGGCAGCTCGCTGTTTCAGACAAGCCTCTGTTTCGATCTCCTTCGAAAGCGTGATCGGCTGGACCTCGATGCTGCCCGACATTGCGGTCAGGGCCGCTGTCTCGCCGTCAAGAACAACCCTGGTTGCCAGAATTGGATAGCGCAAGACCAGCCAATCGACCGCCTGCTGCAGGGCCTGCCTGTCCGCCGAGGTGCATTTGAAGGCCATTGGAACGTTGTAGTCTGAGCTTCCGGGATATAGTGACTGGTAAACCCAGAGCCCCTTTTGCGCCTCGCCCAGAGGTACATAATACGGTCCTGCCCTGCCTGGCAGGTGATCGATCGAGGGTGTGTGTGCTTCACCAGGTGGAAAAGTCTCGACAATTGCGGCCAACTGAGACGGTGTCTGCTCCCAGTCCAAATCATCATTTTGAAGAACCACACCAAGTTCTTTCTCCAGCTCGTAACCAAGCCGCATGCGGGCCATTGAATCCACGCCAAGAGCTGCAAAACTCGCATCACTTTCAATATCGGCGGCAGCCACCCCCAGCTCGCGTGCCAGAGTGCTGCAGATAACCTGTAAAGCTCCCGGCCGTTTGCCTGCAGTTGTTTTTTGCGCTGTCCTGGAAGGAGGGGATGCGTTGATTGTCCCTGTATCGGGTTCCTGCGCCTCGGACTTCAGCCAGTGGCGTTCACGCGCGAACGGATAACCTGGCAGGACCAGCATGGGTCCGGATCTTGAAACAGCGACAGCGTCGTCGGAGACGGGTTCTCCATGAAGCTGTGACGGCAACGGGCTTTCGAGTTTTTCGATAAGTTCCTCGATGTTTGACGCTGAATAAGTGATGCCAGCGTCAAGGGTTTCCCGGCCAAAGGACAGTGTTCGTGAAAGAGCCTCTAGCGAGAGACTATTTGCAGAACGAAGGTAGCCGGCGAGTTCTTTCCGAACCTCCTCCAGTTGGCCTCTGGTGCGGGCAAATACCGGGAAAGGACGGCGGATGCGGGGCTCAGGAACAGGATGATGCTGAACAGTGGCCGGAGCCTCTTCCAGTATTACATGAACGTTCGAACCGCCGGCACCAAAGGAGCTGATTGCAGCTCTGAGAGGCGTTTCCCGGGTGGTTTCCCAGACTTGTCCCTTTAACTGCGGCTTGAACGGCAATCCGTCAAAAACGCCCTCAACTCCTCCTTTGACGAATGACGGAAACAACTCGCGGTGCTGAAACTGCAGCAGCACCTTTGTCAACTGAGCCAAACCCGAAGCGGCTTCTGCATGGCCCATGTTGGTCTTCACAGACCCGAGGGCAACGGCATTTTCGTGCACCGGACGTCCGGTGAAAACTTTGGATAGAGCCCTCAGCTCAATCCTGTCGCCTATGTTGGACCCGGTTGCCGCAACTTCGATGTAGTCAATCGTATCCGGATCAATACCGGCGCTCTCGTAGGCCCCCTGAAGCAGTTTGACTTGTGCGTCGGCATTTGGGACGGCGTATCCGGCGGAATGGCCGGAATGATTTGCAAAACCTCCCTTGATCACACCCAGCACATGGTCCTGGTCTGCCAAGGCACGATCCAGCGGTTTCAGCAGCACGGCTCCCACACCTTCGGCAGGTAGATATCCATCTCCTTCACCAAGGGACCGCTTCTGCGGATCAGAGCTAACCAGTCCGGCACGGCTCAAGGCCTCGAATTTCAAAGGGTGAATGGTGAGATTGACACCACCGGCAAGCGCCAACTGGCATTCGCCGGCGTTGAGGCTTTGGCAGGCCTGATGGACGGCCTGAAGACCTGACGAGCACATGCTGTCCAGCGCGATACTCGGCCCCTGGAGGTCAAAAAAGAAAGAGACCCTATTTGCGATCGCCGAATATGAGTTCAAAGCCAGCAAGGCCTTGGCATCTTCCTCGACGGCCAGGCCCGGATACTGGTTGTACATGGCTCCGACAAAAACGCCGACGCGCTTGTCATAGTGTTCGGCCAGATGCGGCCGGGTATGGCCAGCGCGCTCAAAAAGATGCCAGGCTGTTTCCAGAAACAGCCGTTCTTGCGGATCCGCAAGATCCGCCGCGCGGGGTGAATAACCGAAGAAATCGGCATCGAAACAGTCGACACCTTCCAGGAAGGCTCCCCATTTGCAATAGCTGGTGCCCGGTTCTCCTTTGGACGAAGAATATCGTTTCAAAAGATATGCGCGGTCCTCCGGGATCTCTGTCACACAATCACGGCCTTCGCGCAAAAGGTCTGCGAAACCCTCAATCGTCTCCGCACCCGGAAAACGCCCGGCGACCGCGATGATCGCGATCTCCCGATCCCTGAGTGAACCATCCCGTTCAGAAGCGCTTTCTCTCAACGGCGGTGCCAACAGCTCAGCGCTGTCCGACGTTCCGTCAAATGCGGTTCCCCCTCGCCCGAGAAGTTCGTCTGCCAGACGGCCGATGGTTTGAAACTCAAACAGAATGGTCTGCGACAGCGGGCCAAAATCACGCTCCATGGCCTCGACGATCTCCAGCGCGGACACGGAGTCCACACCGAACCGGTCGATTGTGCTCTCCTCGTCCAACCGATCTTCCGGGATACCGAGACACTTGGAAAAAGCTGTCTTGATCGCAGCAACAATTGCCATGCGTCGGAAAGCTCCCGCTTCGTTTGCGGAAGTTCCGGTCATTGTTGCTTTTGAGATGGTGCTTTCCGGTTTCTCGGAGGATGACCCGTCTCCGGGTCTCATCATCTCGCGCAACCGGGCATGATCGCCTTCAAGAACCAGAACCTGTTCCCGTTCAACAGAGGCCACGATCACATCGAGCGCCGCTATTGCCGGTCCCGTTTCCAATGGCTGGACTCCGGCGCTGCGATCCATGAGCCGGATTGTGTTGGCGTCCATCTGCATGCCGCCATCGCGCCAGTAAGGCCAATCTATGGAAACTGACCGACCCCGGCGCAAGCCCGCCTCCGCTTGTACATTGCGCCAGGCTGCAAAGCGATCAAGGAACGCGTTGGCCGTGCCATAATCGGTCTGTCCGGGATTTCCAAGAGCGCCGGTCGCGGAGGACAGCAACACAAAAAACTCGATTGGCATGGAACCGATAGCTTCGTCGAGCACTGTTGCTCCGGCAACTTTTGGAGCAAGAACGCTTTTGAATGTGGTCTCTGTCTTCCGGCTCAGTAAGCCGTCCTTCGTAACCCCGGCTCCGTGGAAAACACCGGTCAGATCACCATCGGATTTCCGAATTTCGTCCAGCAGAGCCGAAACCGCTGCCTTGTCAGTGATATCGACCGGACGGTAACGGACTGTCGCTCCCGTCATTTCCAGATCGCGCACCTGCTGTTCGATCACCTGGTCAGGGGCGGAGCGCCCCGTCAGCCACAGGATCGGTTCTTTGGTCCCATCTGCAATTGCGCGGGCAATGTGAAGACCCACACCACCTGCGCCACCGGTCAGCAGATACACGCCCCGGTCTTTCCATGGTCTGGTCTCATCAGTCCTTTCAGGCTGAATTTCATTCCAGGAGCGGACGAAACGCAAACCTGACAAATACCGAATTTCACACTGTGTTCCGGCGGTATGCGCATCAGCTTCCAAGCAGTCCGCAAAATTGCCCGCAGACGTATCTGTGCCGACAAGTTGACAGGACCATTTCTTGTTTTCCAGAGCGGCGGAGCGCAGTAAACCGGACAAGCCTTCCAACAAACTGCCATGCCTGTCCGTCGGCACCACGACTTGAAGAGTGGCCTTTAGCGGCCCTCCCGACAGTGTCTTTAAAAACGTGAATAGCTGCAGCGCGCAGGATTCAAATACCGCATGCGGCTCAGCCTCCTCGGTTACGAGGCTAAGAACCGTGACACCACGCCGCTCCAGCTCATCAGCCAACAACGGGTGGGAAGTTCTCACCCCGCACAGCACACAGTAGCGGTTTTGAACGGAGGCATTCCTTCCGGAGGGACGCGGGATCTCAGCCCAAACCGGTTCAAATAACAACGGCAGCATTTCCCGGTGTTTCGACGGTCCGGACGGGGTCAAGGTTTGAGGCGCCGCATCGGGCAGCCAGCAATAGTCTTCCGCAAACGGGTAGGTCGGAAGACTGATTGGCAACGGGTCCCGGTCCACCCTCAACGCAGCCCAATCGACATCACCAAAACGCACCCACCGGTCAGCTGTTTCGGAATACCGATTTGGGGGAACACCTTCGCGCGTTTGGCGCTTTGCGCCGTTGTGAAAAATTCCCTCGATCGCAGGAGCGTCCGCCAGATAGCAATCCAGCTTGTTCACCAGATCAGCCCTATCATCGGCGACAATCGCCAGACGCTGCTCAAAAGTTTCCCGCCCCTCCTGCAGCGTATAGGCCACAGACGGCATGTCTTTGTCTTCGAGCTGTTTCAGGTGGTTTCGAAATCTGGAGAGAAGGACGGACAGACGTTCCGCGTCCCGGGCAGAAAACGGATAGACCGCAGGACCAATTGGCGAAACGGGCTCCGTTTCCTTCTCATACTCCGCTACCACGAAATGGGCGTTCGAACCTCCGGCCCCAAAGGAGGAAAGACTGGCGATCCTGGCCTGGGCAGTTCCTTCATTCCAGTCTGTTTCCCAGGTTGCAAGCTTTTGCTGGACTTGAAAGGGCGAGGCATCAAAATCTATATGAGGATTGAGACGGTCCGAGTGCAACGACGGCACGATCTGCTTGTGTTCAAACTGCAGCAGCACTTTGGTTAGACCTGCAATTCCCGCCGCGCTTTCCGCATGTCCGATATTGGATTTCACGGAGCCGATAGCACATCGGCGGGAGCGGTCCGAAACCCCGCCAAAAACGCGGGTCAGAGCTTCTATTTCTATCGGATCGCCGAGACTGGTGCCAGTGCCGTGGGCCTCGACGAAGCTGACTTCTTGCGCGGTTATGCCGGCATTCGACAGCGCCTTTTGAATGACGGCCGACTGGGCGGACAGATTGGGCACGGTATAGCCGTTGGTCTTGCCGCCATGGTTGAGCGCTGACCCTAAGATAACACTGTAGATCCGATCACCATCGGCTTCCGCCCGGCTCAGCGGTTTGAGCAAGACAGCTCCAACGCCTTCTGCGGGGACATAGCCGTCACCGCCCTCACCGAAGCTTTCGCATCGACCTTCGCTGGACAGAAAACGTCCCTGTGCCAGTGCGAGGTACTTGTTGGGATGGGTTGTCAGATTGACCCCGCCCGCAAGAGCCACGGAGCATCCGCCAGACCGCAAGCTTTCGCAGGCCAGATGGATAGCCGTCAGGGACGACGAGCACATGGTGTCGAGCGCAAGGCTTGGCCCGTTGAAATTCAGAAAATAGGAGACACGGTTTGCGATGGAAGCCGGGTTGCCTGACAGTGCAACCGGATGCCCGGCAGCGGCCATGTCGCGGCCATAGAGCTGATACTCCTCCCACATGACCCCGACAAAAACGCCGGCATCGGCGCCTGCCAGACCGTTTGCATGGCCGTTTGCATGGCCGGTGAGAGACGCCCGCGTATAGCCCGCATCCTCAAGTGTTTCCCAGGCACATTGAAGAAACAGCCGCTCCTGGGGATCCATAAATTGCGCTTCGCGCGGAGCGATGTTGAAAAACATCGGATCGAAACGATCATGTCCCTCGATAAAACCGCCCCACCTGCTTGTGGTTTTCCCTGGTTTTCGCTCGGGGTCATAGTGGTCGGAGTGATCCCAACGGTTTTCGGGAATCTCGGTGATACAATCACGCCCCGCCGCAAGGTTTTGCCAGAACTCCTGTGGTGTTCGGGCACCCGGATACCGGCCGGAGAGCCCAATTATCGCGATCGCGTCGTTGGAGCGCTCACCCGTGGGCGCCACGTTCTGGAGCGCAGGTGTCGAAGCGACGAAATCCCGCTGGTTCCCTTCTCCGCCAAACATCTCCGCAAGCCGTTGCCCGTGATGTTCCTGAAAGTATCCGATCAACTCTTCCAGAGACTGGTGCTCAAAGAACAATGTTTTGGGCAGTTTCCCGAAATCGCGCTCCAGAAGGTCCGTCAGGCGCATAATCAGCACCGAGTCGATGCCGTAATCCTCAAGAGGTGCTGACAATGAGATCAGCGAGATTTCAACTTCTGTTTCCCGTGCGATCAATTCGGCAAAATACTGCCCGGCAGCAATCCCTGCCGGTGCGCCAGACCCGGTCGCTTGAGCAACAGCAGATGGCCGTTCCGTGACTGGAGCCTTCAGCTCCTTCAGCGAAAAACCCTCAAGTCGGACACAGATTTTGCCCGTCTCGCCGAGCAGATCAATGTTCAGTTTTCGAATGCCGCTTGCTGCCGGCAAAACTGACAGATGCGCCCACATGTCCGGAACCGTCGGGCCGTAAACCGTCAATCTATCGATCGCGAAGGGCAGAGCGAGCCCCGCGTCACCATCACTGGCAAAGGCGACAAGAACAGCCTGAAAAGCAGCATCGAGGATGCTGGGGTGCAGCAGGAAATCACCTTCCTGATCCGCGATCACACGCGGCACACGCAACCGGACAAGGACGCCGTTGCCTCCCGTACTCAACTCCGTAATCGCGCGGAGCGAGGGGCCATAATCGATACCAAGAGCCGAGTAACAGGCATAAAGCCAATCCGGGTCATGCGCTGTCCGGCAAATCTCGTGAAGACTGTTCAGGTCAACTGATGAAGGCTGGATGGCAGCCGGCAGAGCGGAGACCTTACCCGTGACATATGGGACCGGCTCTCCGGTTTCCGGCACAAGCTTGAATGGCACTGACGCGGTTTCCTGATCTCCAAACAGGACCTTGAGCGCTTTCTGACCCGCGTTGAGTTCAACCGGCCGACGCCACGTCACGTCCGTCAGAGCGAACGGTATTTGGGCAATACCCGGTGCTGCCAGCGCGGCCTGACAGGTAATCTCGAGACTCATCGCTCCAGGCAAGATGCGGTTGCCTCGCACGACATGATCCTTGAGGTAAAACGCATCTGCCTCGACAATATTGGCGGCAGATGCATCGGCATTCCCGGTCTGGCCATCACCGTCCGCGCTGTCCGTCTCGATCCGGAATATGTCCCGGGCGAAGGAATAAGTCGGCAATCTCAACCGTCGGTGTGAACCGGGATTGACGATCTTCCAGTTTATTTCTCCACCATCTATCCAGTGCCGGGCAATTTCGTCCGGGTGGGCACCAGGCCTAAGCAAAACGCCTTGAGGCGGGCTCCAGTTATCAGGACCGGCGAACACTGTTTCCGCTGCCTCACCCCGCAGATACCGCAACAGGTCCGTCCGGAGATCATCCAAATGCCTGCAGACAATTGCCAGACGCACTGCCATATCAGCCCGGCCGACCTGCAAGGTGTAGGCGAGATCCGCAAGGCAATCATCAGGAACTTGCCCGGTATCAAGGTGCCTCAACAGAGCTTGCGCACTTTCGTTCAACCGGGTTTTATCTCTTGCCGACAGCACAATAATTTGCGACGGGACGTTTTCTGGATGAAGAGGATGCCGATTTTCCGCAGGACGGTACTCCTCCAGAATCGCATGGGCATTGACGCCGCCAAAGCCAAAACTGCTGACGCCTGCACGCAGCGGCTGTTCGATACCGCTCTCGTCGGGAAGTGGCGTCCATTCTTCCCGTGCTCGAACGACACGGAACGGAGTGCCATCGAGATCGATGTAGGGATTGATTTCCTTGCAGTTCAGGCTAGGAGCCAGCGTCCTGTGCTCCATCTGCTTGAGCACCTTGATCACGCCGGCAACCCCGGCCGCAAGCTCAAGATGGCCGATATTCGTCTTGACCGACCCCAACCCACAGAGGCCGGTATTCCGCATTTCCGTTTGTCCCGATGGTGACCGGAATGCGGACTTCAGAGCGTTGACTTCTACCGGGTCACCAAGCGCGGTTCCGGTTCCATGTGCTTCGACATAGCCAACAGTTCGCGGATCCACCCCAGCGTTTTCATAGGCGGCCGTCAGAAGGTCGGCCTGAGCACTTGTGTTCGGTGCTGTCAGAGAATTGGCATGGCCGCCATGATTGATCGCTGTTCCCCGGATAATGGCCAAGATCGGATCACGATCGCGTTCAGCATCCGACAAGCGGCGGACAAACAGCATGCCCACGCCTTCGCCGCGGACATAGCCATCTGCGTCCGCAGAAAAAGTCTTGCAACGGCCGTTCTCGGACAACATACCAGCGCGGGCAAAGTTGATATGAGCTTCCGGTGTGAGGATGGTATTCACCCCGCCGACAAGCGCCATATCACAATCACCAGCCTTGATTGCCTGAACCGCGCGGTGCAGTGCGACGAGCGAACTGGAACACGCTGTCTCGACGGGTTCACTCGGCCCGTGCAAATCCAGAAAATAACTGATCCGGTTGGGACCGACGGACGGCACAGAGCCGGTCGCGACGTATCCCTCGCCTCCCGCGTCGCTACCGATCTGACCACGGTAGCCACTGGACGAAGTGCCGACAAAAACCCCGACTTTCTTCCCGGCAAGGCCGCGCGGCGAATGGCCTGCATCCTCAATCGCCTTCCAGGCATGCGTCATCATCAGACGCTGCTGTGGATCCATCAACTTGGCTTCGCGTGGCGAAATACCGAAAAAGAGCGGATCGAATTCGTAAACACCATCGATGAAACCGCCCCAATGAATATTGGTTTTTCCCGGCTCTTCTCTCGGATTCCCATCGACTGCCTGCCACGACCAGCGATCGGCTGGAATTCTCGATATGCAGTCGCGTCCGGCAACAAGATTGGACCAGAATGCATCACCATCCTCAGCCATCGGGAAGCAGCAGCTTTGGCCAACGACCACGATCGGGTCATCAGCGGCCTGAAGGGATGAAACTTGCGCCGCCTTGGATGCGTCGTCACCGGACTTCTTTGCCTTGCCGGGTACTGATGCAACGGCCCCTTCTTGCTGACCTGGTCGCGACATACCAAGCTGCTCATCGGTGAGGCCGTCACAGATATGATCTGCCAATCTGGCAAGGGTTGCGAATTCGAAAAAGTCCGCCGGAGTGAGTTCAAGGCCGAGATCAGCGTTAATTTGCGTTGCAAAACCAGTCATGCTGACGGAATCGAAACCAAAGTCGCCAAGCTCCGTATCGACATCCAGCGATGACGGTTCCACCTCCAACGTTCTTGCGGCAATATTTGTGACGATTTCAAGCGTCTGCTTCTGACGGCCGGCCTCTTGCGCGGGTTCGCCGAACACGGTGTCAGCACCTTCCTTGGAACCGGCGGAAGCCGGACTACGCGTCACAAAACCTTCGAAAATGACTTTGATATTGCCCAGATCATCGCAGAGGCTGATATCGAAAGAAGCATCTCGTTTCCGAACAACGGCCCACATCTCCGGGTGTGTCGGACCGTAGACTTTCGTGCTCCGGACGGAATAGGGCAGCGCAAGCTCATTGCTGCCTGAAGCATCTGCTTGCAGCGCAAGAACGGTCTGCAGAGCCCCGTCAAGCATGGAAGGATGCAAGGCAAAGCCGGTATCCGATTCCCTGGGCAGTTCCAGGCGCGCGACCGCCGTGTCTTCACCGCGCCAAATCCGGTTGAGCCCGCGGTGTGCGGGACCATAGTTCAGACCAAGGTCTTCAAACTGCCGGTACAGTTCAGCGACATCAACCGGCTCCGCCGCGATGCTTCGTGCTGCAGGCAGGTCCAGAGCCGGACTGGAAACGGACAGCAGCTTGCGAAGAACTCCTTCAGCATGCCGCTGCACCCCGTCGGCGGATTTCGCCGATATGACATAACGCGCGTTCTCAACCGGGCCATCCGGCAGCGACACTTCAAGCTCCACCTCGCCCGTGGTCACCGGGACACTTCCGACCCAGGTATGGCCTGTCAGCTCAAAGGCTGTTGCATCTCGTGGTGAGCTTGCCAAACACCGGCTCAAAAGCTCGAGCGAAAAAACACCGGGCAAAATCTTGGACCCATGGACCTGATGATCGCGCAGGTAGCTTTCCGAGCCGTCCATGGCATGAGTGAAGGCAGTGTGCGGCAGGGAGGCCTTTTGACGGCCCGGCGTTTCACCAATCCAATAGCGGGTCCTGGAAAAAGGGTACCCCGGCAGTGCCACCCGGGCACCTGGGCGTCCTCTGCGAACAGTAGCCCAATCGACACCAAATCCATCGACCCAAAGCGCCAGGAGATCATCCGCGCGACCCCTCGTGGCAAGCCCGGCCGCCGCCTCCCGCAGCGGGCCGTCGTTTTCCAGAACCGAAGTTCTCTTGCGGCCGGACTTCAGGTTCCCGGCATGAAGCTTTCCGGTATTGCGCCCGTCGACGAAAGCCTGCAACCTCTCCAGAAGGACTGAATGACTGCCCGCCAGGAAGCCGAGGCGGAATTCCATGGCTTCCCGGGCCTGCTGAAGCGTGAAGGCAATATCGGAAAGCTCAGGTATGTTTTTGCCAGAAGACAGGAACTGGATGAACCGTTCTACGGTTTCCTTCAACTGGGCTTCTGTCCTGGCCGACAGGATGATCAGCTCAGGTTCGTCAACTCTATAGTCTGATGGTGGCGAGATGGCAGGTTGGTATTCTTCAAGAACGACATGCGCATTCGTTCCGCCGAACCCGAAACTGCTGACACCCGCCCGCCGCGGGAGATTTTCGCCCTTGTCCGTGAAACCGGGCTTCCAGATTTCGGCGCGATCTGCCAGATGAAACGGACCCCCTTCAAGTTTCAAATACGGGTTGGGATCACCGCAATTCAAAGACTTGACGATTTCGCCGTGACGAAGTTGCAGCAGTACCTTGATCAAACCGGCAATGCCGGCGGCAAGTTCCAGATGGCCGATGTTTGATTTGACGGAACCTATTGCGCAATGTTGGCTTGGGGCAGCCCCGTATACAGCTTCGGCTTCTTGGGAAAGGTCGGAAAAAGCTGCCGTCAGGGCTTCTATTTCAATGGGATCTCCAAGCGGCGTTCCCGTGCCATGTGCCTCGACATAGCCAACGGTTCTCGGATCAATTCCTGAGCGTCTATATGCGGTCCGGATGAGATCTGCCTGCGCTTTGGGATTGGGTGCCGTCAGGGAGGCAGCATGGCCACCATGGTTTTCCGCGCTCGCCCGGACAACCGCCAGAATACGGTCACCATCCCGCTCGGCAGCCGCCAGGGATTTCAGCATTACAAGCCCGATCCCCTCTCCCCTGGCGTATCCGTCTGCCCGGGAGGAAAACGGCTTGCATCGCCCCTCGGGCGACAACATGCCTGCCTTGGCAAATCCGACGAAGGCTTCGGGAAGAAGCAACGTGTTCACACCGCCGGCGATCGCGTGCAGGCAATGACCCGAGCGTATGGCCTCAACGCCCCGGTGCACTGCGATCAGGGCGCTTGAGCACGCGGTTTCAACCGCAATGCTTGGTCCATGAAAATCGTAGAAGTAACTGATCCGGTTCGGTCCGAGAGACGGTGCCAATCCGGTCATGGAATAACCTTCGACCTGAATGCCCGCCTCCGCGACCAGCCGACTGTAGCCTGTGTCAGCAGTCCCGACGAATACACCGGTATCGGAACCAGCGAGAGACGAGGGAGCATATCCTGCATCTTCCATGACCCGCCACGCCTGCGTGAGCAGCAGGCGGTGTTGTGGATCCATCATCCGCGCTTCCGGTGGTGTGACACCGAAAAAAGCGGCATCGAACTCTCCGATGCCCTCGAGAAAGCCACCCCACTTGACGTTCCCCTTGCCAGATTCCGTCAGCGGATCCCCCCAATAGTCCCGCCAGTCCCAACGGTCTTGCGGAACCTCCGAAATCGCATCCCTTCCCTCTTTCAGAAGTTGCCAGAAAGCCTCCACATCCGTGGCGCCCGGGAACTGGCCACTCATGCCGATGATGGCTACCGCGTCATCCTGACGGTCCGGGCGCTCATTGATCACCGCGGCAGCGGGGACTGAGGGTGCCAGATACTTCGCAGGCTCTGTCGGATCACCGGGAATTTCGAAGCCCGAATTTCGTGCATCATTTTCAGACCCCGACGTGCCCATGCCAGGAGCAACTGGGATGCGACTGCGTTTCTCATCACACAGATGCGCTGCAAGTCCCGCCAACGTCGGAAACTCGAAAAACAGTGTTGGCGTCAGCTCGAGGTCAAAGTGTTCGTTCAGGCGATTGGCAAACTGGGTGAACCCGATGGAATCGAAACCGTATTCCGTCAATTCTTCGTCCGGATCGAGATCTTCCGGCTGGACCTTCAACTGCTCGCTGGCGATTTCCGTCAAGCTTTCCAGAAGCCGCCGGTGCAAAATTGCGGGGTCAGCCGATTTCTTGGACAATTCGGTGTCGACAGGTAGAATCGGCGGTTGCTGAATTTCTGTTTCCGGTTTGAAAACCTCTTCGACAAAACGGCGGATGCGATCAGCCTTGCCAGTAGCAAACATGACGCGGGATGCAGTGCCAGCGAGCGCTTCGTAGAGCGCCTTCAACCCATTTTGGGTCTCAAGCGAGGCAAGACCCGTCGTTCGGCGCATAAGATCTTCTTGCACCTTCGACAAAGTCATGCCGCCATCGCGCCAAAGCGGCCAGGCAATCGACACCGTGCGACCCTGGCATTCTCCTCTCAAGCGGCGGCTTTCGCGTTCGTGCGCAAAACCGTCGATAAATCCATTGGCCGCGCAGTAGTCCACTTGCCCGGGATTTCCAACAACTCCTGATATCGAAGAATAGAGCGCAAAAAAATCAAGCGGCTCGGTTCCAAGGGCGTGGTCCAGGGCGATTGCTCCGGACACCTTCGGCGCTAGAACACAGTCCAGCTGTTCTGGTGTTTTTTGAGAAAACACCCCATCGGCGATGACACCGGCCATATGTATGACGCCGTTCAACTGTCCGTATTTGCGGCGTAAGTCTGCCACAGAGCGCATGACCGCTTCTTGATCCGACATATCAACCGTCAGGTGATGAAGGCCGGAGGTCTTTCTGATCCAGTCGGCGAGCGCTGCATCGGGATCGCTCCGGCTCGCCAGCACGACAGTGCAATCGGTGACGTGCGTGAAAATCTCCCGGGCAAGACCTTGTCCCAGCGCACCGGTTCCACCGGTGATGAAATAGACACCGCCCGTCCGCCAGGGAACGTCTTCAGGTGTGGGCGATGCCGGCACTTCTTCCCAAATTTCTTCGGTAAGCGCACCACTTTGAAGCCTGAGGACAGCACCTGCCGGGGCCACAGGATGCCCGGTCAGCACAGCCTGGAGGTTCTCAGGAGAAGGCCTTTCAGACAGCAAGAGAACCTGACCGCCTATCGAACGGTGTTCGCGGCGAATGCTGCGGAACATGGAAGCCAGCCCTGCCAATGCGGTTTGGTCTTCCGCAGCTTCCAGGATCAACTGGATCAGAACTTCACCGCTGGAAAGCTCTCCCTTTGCAATTTCGAGAATTTGGCGTGCGAGCATGCGATACCGCTCATCCAAACGCGCAGCCGGGTCGTCATCGAGCAAACGCACGTCCCATTCCGGCGATCTGTCAGCCAACATGCCTGATATCTTCGATGACCCGACGATAAGAACGACCCTGCGCAGGCGTTCCTCAACGCCGGTGGTTGTCGGGAGCGGACGCTGCCGTGGCTCAAAACGGAGACATTCATTCTTCTTCGGAACATTGAGAGCCCTGGTCGCAAATCCCTTCAGGGCAACGCGCACGCTGCCGTCACCGGCGACAAGATCGACATCCATCTTCGGGCGAGCAGCTTCCCGACCCCCGATTGTCCGGACACTGACCCACATCTTCGGCTCACAAGGACCGAACGTTTCCGCACTGTCCAGTGAGAAGGGTAAAGCGGTTTCCGGCCCCTGATCATTCCAGCCAACTCCGATCGCCGACTGAAGCGCCCCGTCCACAAGACTTGGATGAAAAACAAAATTACCAAGTGAAACATTCAGGTGTTGAGGCAGTTCGATTTCGGCAAAAACCGATGAGTCTATCTGGTTCCGTTCGTTTATCGTCAAGCGGTTGATCACACGGTGGCCGGCCCCATAGGCCAGACCAATCCCATCGAAAGCGGCATAGACCTCGTCGTGGGTCAGATATTGACCGCTGGATTGCTTCAAAGCCTCGAGGTTTATGGATCTTTCGACACAAGAACCTGCTTCACTTACGTGCAATTGGGCATGCAGTTGGCGTTCACCAGTATCTGCCAAACTGGAAACTTCGACCCTGAAGCCGCCATTTTCTGCCGCAGCGAAATTGCAAAACAGTTCGGCATGTCCTTCTACCCGAAGCGGTGCCAGCCAGACGATCTGCCGGAGAAGCGGGTTTTTCAGACCGTTTTGAACGGCAGCCGAGCGCACTAGTTCCAGGTAGGCAACACCGGGCAGAACCGGTTTGCCGGCGACCTTGTGATCAGCGAGGAACACTTCCTGGCCGGTCAGAACCAGAGCAAACTGCCCCACCTCCCCCGGCTGTGGCGAGAGCGGGCCATTTTCATGCCGCGGGTTTGCCTCTTCAAGTGGCAACCAATACCGTTTGCGTTGGAACGCATAGGCCGGAAGCGATACGCGGCGCGGTCTCTCTTTCCCATAAAGACGCGCCCATTCGACGTCGCCGCCCTCAGCCCAATGCCGGGCGATGATTTCCGCGCTTCTTTTTGAAGGATTTAAAGGATCGGCTTTGCCGCGCCGCCCGCCCGGAACCCTTCCGGTGATAGCGGCTGTTGCATCGCCGCCAAGATACACTTCCAGTTTCCGCGCAAGGTCCTCGCTGCTTGTTGCAAGGAATACCGCGCGGCACCGCATTGCGTCCCGGCCGGCCTGCAGGGTGTAGGCAAGCTCACGCAGATCCGCCTGTCTTGCGACCGCACACAATCTTGCGATCCCTGCTTCAAGCGCTGCTTCGGTTTTCGCGGAAAGCGGAACAACAAGAGGTGTTTCAACCTCGTGCCATGCATTTCCGGCAGGGCGGCGGTACTCCTCAACGACCAGATGGACATTGGCCCCGCCTGCGCCAAACGAGCTGACACCCGCTCGCAAGGGCTGTGTCTTGCCATCAAGATCAAGACGTTTCCAGTCAGAGGCTTCCTGCAGCAGGTAGAACGGGCTGCCATCAAGGTCCAGCAAGGGATTGGGAGTACCGGCGTGGATCGTCTTGAAAAGCGTCCCGCCTTTCATCGCAAGCAGCACCTTGATCAGACCTGCGACACCAGCCGCTGTTTCCGTGTGCCCGATATTCGATTTGACCGACCCAAGTCCAATGGACGCCTGCGCCGGAGGGTCCAGGCCCCAGTTTTCATAAAGTTCCTTGAAGGCAAGTTTCAGCCCCTCGGTTTCAACAGGATCTCCGAGAGGCGTTCCGGTGCCGTGACATTCGATCAGGCCAATTGTGCGTGGATCGACACCGGCCTGTTTGTGCGCCTCGACGATCAAACGGGCCTGCGCTTTCGGATTCGGTGCAGTCAAGGACGTTGCGCTGCCACCATGGTGTTCAGCAGATCCCCGAATGACACCCAGGATCGGATCGCCGTCTCGTTCGGCCAGGTCGAGCCGTTTCAGTAGCACGGCCCCAACACCATCGGACCGGGCATACCCATCCGCGTCCCGGGAAAAGGCTTTGCAGCGGCCGTCCTGCGTGATCATTCCCACCTTGGAAAACATGATGTGCTGCATCGGTGACAACAGCAGGTTCGACCCTCCGGCAATCGCCATTTCGCAGCCTTCAAAGCGAATGCAGCTTACGGCCCGGTGTACCGCGACGAGAGAGCTTGAACACGCCGTATCCACCACTTCGCTCGGCCCATGGATATCCAACAGGAAGGACAGCCGGTTCGGGCAAAACGCATGACCGAGCCCCGTAAGCTGCTGGGCGTCCATTATTCCCGCGCGATTGACCATATTGGTGTAGTCGAGCAGGTTGATGCCCAAAAAGAGGCCTATCTTTCGGCCTGCAAGCGACCCTGGAGCATATCCGCCCCTCTCTATCAGGCTCCACACACATTCCATGAACAGCCGGTGTTGCGGGTCCATCAACTCTGCTTCGCGCGGTGAGATGCTGAAAAACCCCGCGTCGAAGTGATCGGCCTGGGGAATGAAGCCACCGAATTTTACATCGGTGAAGGCACCCTTCTTGGGATCCCCGAATACACTCCTCCAGTCCCAGCGTTCTGCCGGCACCTCCTCCATACAGTCATCGCCAGCTGCCAGATGACTTTCGAATGCCTGCAAATCCGGGCTTTGAGGAAACATGCCTTCCATCGACAGAATGGCAATCGGGACAGCGCCCGCTTCTTGCTCCGATGGTTTCACGTGAGGGATGCTTTGCTCCGCATGAGTTGTTGCCGTCCCGCTGGGTTTGGCATCATGCGGTTTTGCCGGTTTGAACACCGCGCGATATCTGCGCATCCATCGGCTTTCGGCTCCGGTTTCGCCCTCGTGAGTGTCAGCTGTGTCCGCCTGGCCGGCAGGTTCACTGCCGCGCTCGTGCCGTCGATTGGCAGAATTCGCGATCGGAGTGTTTTCCATGATCGATGCGGCGTAGTGTTTCTCGATCGGTGAACCATACCGGTCCATCAGGATCGCGCCGAGGTCATCGAGGTTTTTGGCCTCAAAGAATGTGGTTGGAGCTACGGAAATTGCGAAGTGTTTCGAGATCTGCGCCATGATTTCGGTGATCGCAATGGAATCAACACCGAAATTGGCCAGGTTTTCCTGAGGATCGAGTTTGTTTTCCGGAATGCGCAAGGCTGCGGCTGCGATCTTGCAGACATCGGCAGAGAGGAGGTCGGATGCGGCAACCACCTCCCGGGGTGTTGCGACAGCATGTGCCAACCGGGTGGCATCCTGTGCAGCCAGGCGCACATGTGCCCGCTCGACCAGCTCCTTGTCCAGAAGCTGAGCCATTCGGGTCCGCGTGTCGCTGGGGCCAGGGCTCATTCTGCAGCCGCCTCCCGAGACCTGTCTGCATCATCACCCAGCATATCGCGGTAGTGGCGCATATGGCCGAGAAGTTTCCAAAGATCGGCCTCCCACTGATGCCGGTAGGAATCGATGAAGTAATTCTGTCCGAGATCCGGCGTGTCGGTTTTCTTGGCTTTCAGGAACTGCTCCAAGCCGGGCGTCCTGCCGAACAGGGCGCGGGCATAGTTCAAAACGAACAGACCCTGGGTTTTCAGCCCGTCTCCCAGTCCACCCGCAGCATTTATGAAACCCATGAACAGGATGTTGTCCAGATCGCGCGGCGTGGAATGCAAGAATAGATCAGGGATATCTCCCTTCCACTCCAGCAAACCTTTGTCGAGAAAAGGAAAATCGCGGCTATAGCCAGTCGCGTAAAGCACCAGATCAACGTCTTGCCTGGTTCCGTCCCTGAAGATGGCAGTCTTGCCCTCAAAGCATTCGATATCGCCTTTTGGTGTGATATCACCATGGCCGATGTAGTAGAGCAACAGCGAGTTCATCACCGGATGGGCCGCATCCAGCGGATAATCAGGCTTCGGAAGACCGTAGTCTGTGCCATCGTATCCGGCGAGCTTGAAGACTTCCTCGATGTAAGCAAGCGTTTCTTCTTTGGTCGGAAACTTGTTCCCCAGCTCCATCATCCATTGAGGGGTGGGTTTTCCATAGATGAATTTCGGCTGGTAGTAATATCCGCGCCGCGTACTGTGCGCGACGCTTTGCGCCGTTCGCGCGGCGTCAACGGCAATATCACACCCAGAGTTACCGCCGCCGACCACAAGAACCCGTTTTCCGGCAACCTGGCTCGCCGACTTGTAGTCTCTGACATGGAGGATTTCGCCCCGAAAATCGCCAGAGTAAGCAGGCTCCGGATATCGAGGGACGCGCTGCAGGCCATTGCAGACAATCACCAGCGGATAAAGTGCATCATGCCCGGCTCGGGTTTGAAGCCGCCAGTTTTCGCCTTCCTGCGTGAGTTTTCTAACCGGAGCATTGAAGTGTGCCTGGTCATAAACACCAAACTCCCTTGCATAGGAGCGGATATAGGCCAGCATCTGCATGTGGTTCGGATAGTGCGGATAGCTTTCCGGCATTGGAAAGTCGGCGACCTGAGTGTTGAACTTCGGCGAAATCAGATGAAGGGACTCATACGTCCGGCCACATTCGGCCTCCGCATTCCAGACACCTCCGAAATCAGCTTCAGCCTCATAAAGATCCACCTCTATGCCGCCTTCAATCAGCTCACGCGCTACCCCGATGCCCGTTGGTCCACCCCCGACAATCGCAACCTTGTTTGGCACAGTGCTCATGAGGGAAGGTTCTCCTCGATCGCAAAGCCCTGGACCTTATCCAATGTCGTCAATTTGACACCAACCAGCCGCAGGCTTTCATTTCCGTCCGTATTGTAGACCTCCACCGTGACACCATTGGAAGATCCGCTCGCAGCAGACAGTTTCACGGTGACCTGATCGCTGGCAGGTTTAAAGCCATACATGGCCTGAACACTCATGGGGAACGGCAACGCCTTCGGGCCATCATGTTCAAACGAGGTGTCCGACACTGTGAACGCCAGCAAGCGCCAGACCGCATCCAGAATGAAGGGATCGAAAACCATACCCGCCGCTTCGGCAGCGTCATTCGACGGGCGCGTGAGCCTCGCCCAGAACACAGCGTCGTCACGGCATACCTGATCAACCCGTGCCATCTCAGGTGACGGCGGACCGGAGTGAATAGAACAAACTTCGGCAAAACTTCGGAACACGTCGGTGATTTCTGTTCCCGGCAGCGGTTGATTGCCAGCCAGGGTCTTCCCGGCAGGCGCTGCCAAAGCCCCGGAAACGCTGGATCCAAGATGGCACGGATGTCCGTCCTCTCCGTCAGCTTCGACCCTGAAAAGCAACCCTTCGGCATCGGACATCACCGAAATATTCAGTTCGCGCGGCTTACCGTTTATTGCAACCGGCGCTCCCCACAACAGGTGCTGCAATCCGTTGACCCGCGTGCCGGTCAACCGCTCCAAAACGCTGCGAGACATTTCAGGCAGCAATAGCCCTGTCATCAGTCTTTGCTCGCCGCTTGTATGCGTCGTCAGGTAGGGCTCGGCGCCGCTCAACCGAATAGTCATCTGGCCGACTTCGCTCGCTATCGCCTGTTCGCCAAACCAGGACGGACCACCCGTCAAAGGCTCGGACACTGCCGGGCTTTCGTGGTTCGCGGCTTCCGGTTTTGGCCAATATGCAGTTTTCCTGAACGGGTAGCCGGGCAAGTTGATCCGCGCAGTTTCGGATTTGGGCCATCTCAAGTCAACGCCGCCGGCCCATAGCGCCAAAGCCTTGTCCACTTGACGCGCATCACCAGACCGGAGCCACTTCTCTCCCAGCGCCCGCACTTCCCCATCCTGTTCAAAGCCCGACGAACCGGTGTTGCCGTTTGACGTGAAGTGCATGCCCTCAAGCGGAACCCCGTTTGCTGCAGCTGCCAGTTTGCGCAGAAGATCCGTCCGGTCGTTGAAGACGAAGGCCAGCCGGTCGCAAAATCCGGACCGGCTCGCCTGCAGGGCCGCGGCAAGACCGTCCAGATCGATGTTCTGCCGCGCCGTGACAAAGCGCTCAACCTCTGCCGCGTAGTCGATCAGACGATCTTTGTCTTTGGCAGACAGCACGAAGGCACGGGGCTTCATCCCTCCAAAATCCTTGGTTCGCGCAACGTGTTCTTCAAGTACCAGATGCGCATTGGTGCCGCTGAAACCGAACGAACTGACGGCGACACGCCGCGGTGCACCAGCCTTGTCTTGCTGCCACTCCTCCAGTGACTTGCTGACTGAAAAAGGTGTCTTGGAAAACGGGATATGGGGATTTGGTATGTCGATATTGATTGAAGGCGGGATCTGCCTGTGTTCCAGCGCCAGCATAGATTTCAAGGTCCCTGCAACCCCCGCAGAAGCAAGCAAATGACCGATGTTGGATTTTACCGAGCCGATCGGACAACTGTATCCTGCCGCAACATTTTCAAACGCGTCGGTCAATCCTTCCACTTCGATGGGATCGCCCAAGGGCGTGCCCGTGCCGTGGCACTCCAAAAGTCCAATGCTCGCCGGATCGATGTCGAACCTTTCGTAGACCGATTTGATAAGGGCGGTCTGGGCTTTCGGATTTGGCGCCGTAATTCCGTTGGTGCGCCCGTCCTGATTGGTCCCCCAGCCGCGAACAATAGCTCTAATCGGATCGCCGTCCCGTTGCGCTTCCTCCAGACGCTTCAGCATGACGACACCCACCCCCTCTCCGGGGACAAAGCCGTTTGCGCGTTCGTCGAAGGAAAAACACCGTCCATCCGCCGACAGCATGCTCACCTTGGCCGTATCTATGAACATTTTCGGACCAATAAGAACGCACGCCCCGCCTGCAATCGCCAGGTCGGAAGTGCCCGACAGCAGACTTTCGCATGCCTGGGCGATGGCGACCAGAGAACTGGAACATGCCGTGTCCACCGAGATCGAAGCTCCGCGCAGATCGAGCAGATAGGAAATCCGTGCGGCCAGGATCGACCCGGAATTTCCGAGAAGACTGTAGGTATTCTCCTCCTCGATCAGGCCCTGGTATCCGCTCGGACCGGACGCCGCATAAACGCCGCACCGGCTGCCGGAAAGTTGTGCCGGATCTATCGCGGCGTCCTCAATCGCGTGCCAAGCCGTCTCCAGGAAAAGCCGTTGCTGCGGGTCCGTAAACACTGCTTCCAATGGCGTGACGTTGAAGAACTCGGCGTCGAAACAGTCAATTCCTTCGAGGCAACCCATCCACTTGCAATAGGTTTTTCCCGGAGCCTGAGGATCAGGATCATAGTACCGGTCGATATCCCATCGTGTGGACGGAACTGCGTCGATACAGTCCCGGCCAGACGCAATATTCTGCCAGAATGTCTCGAGGCTTTCCGCCTTTGGAAACTTGCCGGATGCGCCGATGATGGCGATTGCTCCGCTGCCGGTAACTGGTTCTGTCTTTGCTGCATGCAACGTGACCGGTGCCGGGCCGGATCTACCCGGTGGCGGCTCGACAGGCTCCTCCGAATGATGCTCTTCGCGTTCCCTGACCGGATTTTCCGCCGCCGAGATCAGCCCGGCAATATGCGAGACGAGCGCACCTGCGGTTGGATGCGCATAAACAGCCGTCGCGGGGAGATTGATTTCATACTGCTCGTTGAGTTTTCGGATCCATGTCACGGCAAGGATCGAGTCCAGCCCGAGATCCAGGAAGGCAGACTGATCGGAAATCTCTCCCGGATCGATCATCAGGTCCTGTGCGAGCGAGGTAATGATGTCTGACCGCAGATCTTGATCGACGGCACTTGCTTCCTCCGTGCCTTCGACGGATGCGGCAGCAGCCGGTTGTTGCCCGGCTTCGGCCTCCTCGCGCGGTTCATCTGCGTTACCGGCACCAATCACCTCTGCAACATGACCGGTCAGAGCCTGAACCGTCGGATATGCATAAACGGCCGTCGCCGGTAAGGCGATGTCGAACTGCCTGTTGAGATTGCGGATCCAGGTAACGGCCAGAATTGAATCCAGTCCAAGTTCCAGGAAAGTGTCCTGTGGCCGGATGTCAGATGCGTCAATCATCAGGTCATTCGCCAATGACATGATCAGATCCGCTTTCAGTGCCGACCGGTCAAGATCAGGCTCTCTTTCAGGTTCCCTCTCTTTGGACCCTAAAGTTTCGGAAGAAAACTTGGCTGCGATCCGCTGTTTGACGTCCTGATTGCCGATGAAAGTCTTCTCGTGCATGGCAAGTTCGCACTCAAGAACCTTTTCCAGCGCAAAGCGGACACCCTCGGCATGCCCTGTTTTTACGGCAATCAGCCGTTCAACCGGTTCCCTGGCCAGCGCATGGGCTTCGTCCAAGGCAAAACCAAGCACATCGCGCGCCGGATGACTTGTTGCACGCTCTGTTCTGTCTGACAGGTCTTTGCCCCGGTACTGTCGCGCCGAAAACAGGATTTCCCGTCCAAGTTCATCACCTAGTCTTTTGGGGAAGATCAGTGTTGCCCCGGCTCCAGGCGTAAAACCCAGCAACAGATAGTTGCTTTGGTAGATCGCCTCGTCGGCCATGATCGTGCGATCGCAATACATGCCGAGAGACCAGCCGGCTCCGATCGCATGCCCTTGCATAGCCGCAATGACAGGAAGGCGACACTCCAAAGGCAGGGAATAGATCTTCCGGTCTGTAAACCGGCTACCACCTTGCTGAAGATCGTCGAGCCCTTCCCGGGTACCGCCACATGCGAAATAGGTGTCGTGCCCAGTCAGCACCACCACCTTGGCCTCCGGCAGCAAAGCGACGGTTCCGAAGGCCTCTTCTAGTCCGTCCATGAAATCGGGCGTGAACATGTTGCGGCCGGACCGCTCCAGCATGGTTATGAGAGCCACCCCATCCTCAAAGAGCTCAAGGCGCATCACATCCGTCTTCAAGGTGATCGGTCTTGAAGACGGATGTGGCTTCCTGCCCTCGGGGGCCCGCACCGCATTCATGGGGAACAGCGCAGCTGTGTTGTCACCAAGAAGCTGCGGCAAATCGCGACGCATGTGCTGCTTCAAGAGAACCAGCGACTTCCGCGGTCCCTGTGCGATATCTTTCGCCAGCGCCAGGGCCGCGTCATACTCCTGCCCGGCGTCCACCCGAAGTGCACCACGCCATTCTTCCCTACCGAGTGCGACAGACCGTCTTGCGACAATGAAATCGGCGACAGCAAGAAGTGCGCTCGCCCGGTCAGGCGTATCGCCACCGGCACACACCACAACCGGAACAGGGCACTCAAGCAAGACTGCCAATTCCAACTCGGCTGGCCAATCCCCTGACGTGTCCCAATCATCCGCCAGAACGACTACAATCGCGCGTATGGTTTCGTCCACGCCCGATTTTTCAAGCGCCTGGGCGAACAAATCAGCTTGTTGAGGCCCCCAGATGCCCGAAAGGGTCAGAACATGAACGCCCTCTGTAGTCGCATCTGAAAGGACTTCGCCAGCCATAGCTTCCTTTTCGGAAGTGGCCGCAAGGGGTGCGAGAACGACTTTTCCGGATCGGGCGACGGCGGAACCGCGCGAGACCGCAACTTCGGCAGCCGGCTCCGCCAAGGTTATCTTTGGTTTGGGAACCGCCGCCAGGACAGGCTCGCCGCGCTTTGCAGACGGCGCCGACCGGGTTGCAGAATCGTCACCGGGCGTATTGCGGTCCGCCGCTGCTCGCTTGCCAGCCACCCAGTAGCTCTTGTCGGCAAACGGATAGGTTGGCAGCGGCACCCGAAGCCGTGGACGCTGGAAAACTGATCCGGTGTCAATGGAAGCGCCTGCCAGGAATTTCCGTCCAAGGGCCCTCAAGTTGGCGCCCCTTGTGTTGCCGACCGCTTCCGTCAGCCTTGCAGGCAACTGCGGCCCGCCATTGACGGTGACAGGGAACTCTCCGGATTCCACTCCGCTGTCCGCGCGCCCCCGCAGCCATGTTCTCAAGGCCTGGCAGACGTCGTCCAGGCCACTTGCGACAAGTGTCAGCCGGTGCGCCATTGACCGTCTGCCAACCATCAACGTGAATGACACATCTTCGGCGAGGAGCTCATGAGGCTTTTCAAGATGGATGACCAGGATTTCAGCCTGTGCCTTCAGTTGATCTTGGGTACGGGCAGAAAGCACAAAAAGCAGATCACCGGCGGGTTCCGGTTCTTCCTTCCTGTCCGGCGCGTCCTCAATGACCGCGTGGGCATTGGTGCCGCTGAAACCAAACGAACTGATCGCCGCCCTGCGTTTCTTGCCCCCACCCTTTGGCCACGCCACCGGTTGCGTATTGACCGCAAATTGGCTGGAAGGGAAATCGATGGCCGGGTTACCTGTGCCGAAATGGATGCTCGGGGGAATAGTTTGCTCGCGCAAGCTCAAGAGCACCTTGGCAAGGCCTGCAATTCCCGCCGCAGTGGTCGCATGCCCAATGTTCGACTTCACCGCTCCAAGATAGACTTTACGCCGATTGTTTTTGCCAAATGCCCGGGTGAGAGCTGCATGCTCTATCGGGTCTCCCAGAACGGTTCCCGTGCCATGAGCCTCGACATAGTCGATGGTGCCCGGATCAATGGCATTTTCCTCGTAGACCTGACGGATCAAACGCTCCTGAGACGATGCGCTCGGCGCAGTGATGCCATTGGTGGTGCCATCCTGATTGGTTCCTGACGCGGCCACCACACCGAGGATCGTATCGCCATCTTTCAGCGCATCCTTGAGTGGCCGCAGGAGAACAGCTCCGACGGCTTCTCCCGGAACGATACCGTCGGCGCTGGCACCGAAGGCGGCGCAGCGGCCGGTCGATGACAACATCCGTGCCGCATTCGCATAGCGGAAAAAGCGCGGTGAACACTGAACGAAAACGCCGCCTGCCAGCGCCAGGTCGCATTCCCCGTTTCGAAGGCTCTGACAAGCCAAATGCAGTGCAACGAGGGAACTTGAGCAAGCTGTATCAATGGCGACTGCCGGTCCTTTCAGATCAAGCCAATAGGAAATACGCGCCGGGATAAGCGACGTCGTGTTCCCCCAGAACGCCTGGCCCGGCGGCTGCTCATCAAAAAGTTCCTGATAATCCCCATGCGCACAGCCCACGAACACGCCACAGCGACGACCGATCATATCCTCGCCTGCATGTCCAGCGCTCTCCAGCGTCTTCCATGCCTCTTCCAGGAAGAGCCGTTGCTGTGGATCCATATAGGTCGCTTCAACGCCGGAAATTCCGAAGAACACCGGATCAAAGCCATCGATACGATCGAGGAAGCTGCCATGCCGGCCATAGTTCCCCGCTTCGGCATCCCGGTGAAACGGCGACAGATCGAAGCGCCTCACCGGCTCAACCAGGTCTTCAGCTGCAATCAGATGGTCCCAAAGATCGTCCATCGTCGGTGATTTTGCGAACCGGCCGCTTGCTCCAACGATCGCTATCGACTCATCGGTCTCCCTCGGTGCAGCGGCCGTGATCTCGGGATCCGCTGACGGTTGCGCGGCAGAGGCGGCAAGTGTGTCGCGGGATTCGAAGGCTGCCTTTTCACTTTGTTCTGAAATCCCGGGATAGCCGCTGAGCAAATGCGCCAGCAATCTGGAAGCATTTGTAAAATCGAAGAGAACGGTCTGATCGATCTCAATTCCAAATGTCGTGCGCAAACGGTGAACGAACTCGGCACCCAATATCGAGTCCAGACCGTAATCGGCAAAACTGCGCTCAATTTCAATGGCCGCAGGCACGATGTTGAGCGTTTCACCCAACGCCGCCAACAGGCAGTCGCGAACGGTCACATCCGTTTCGCCATACGCTTCGGAAGGGAGTGCAAGGCCAGAAACCTCAAGCGGCCTTTGATCTGCTTTGGCAACGATAATCTGTTGCCCCAACTCCTGTTCCTGGGCAGAAGAACAACAGACCCACTCAAAGCTGTTTGCCTCAAGCGCCTCTCGCCAACCTTCGGAAGTCAGCGAGGGCGACCCCGGGATACGCCGGTCTCCATCGACAAAACGCCACCAGCCATCCAGCAAACCAAAAGTCACATGCGTGAAGACGGTGGGTCTGCTGGTTTCGTTTAAGAGCAGGAGACCGCCCGGCCTTAACGTTTCACGCACCCTTGCAATCGTGCTGGAAATATCCGCTGTTGCATGTAGAGCGTTCGCGGCAATCACAATGTCATAGCACCCGGATTCGATACCCTGTTCCGAGAGCGGTTTTTCAATGTTCAGCAGCATCGGACGCAAACCGGCAACCCGGTCGGCATAATTCCGTTCGGCGTGAATCAAAAATGCCCGTGACACGTCCGAATATCCATATTCGGCAATCCTGTCCCGATGGGGGGCCAAAGCTGCAAACACGGGTTCGCTCGTACCACCCGTCCCTGCTCCGATTTCCAGAATTCGGAATTTGCGCCCTGGAGTCTTGTCTGCCGCCACAATTTTTCCGACGGTTTCCGCGACCGTTTGACTGAAGCGCGCAGCCACCTGGTTCTCCTTGTAGACCGCTTCTACAAGAGACTGACGCCCATCTGGGAATAGAACGTCGGTGGCTTTTTTTATACCGGTCAGGATGTCCGGCAACGACCGCAGGGCCGTTTCTGCCAATTCAAATTGTGCCCGCGACTTGCCTGCCTGCCTGGCCTTTTCCCAAGCGGTCCACGCTTGAGGTTCATCGCATTCGCCAGGCCCGTTTGATATCAGGGATCGCGCCGCGCCAAGCCATTTCTTGAACGGCAGCGTCACCTCGTCGTCTCGAACTTCGTTCAGAACCGCCGCCAAAACGCGGGAGGCCGCAGCTTCCAGATGCTGTTGGTGTTGAAGCAGCCCAACGTCGCCTCGCTTTTCCTCAACGCTCTGACGAATGTCCGCGACTTCGATTGGGGCGGTGTGGGGCACCGCGTTGTCCAGTCCAGTTACACTTCCGGGGAGCCAGTATCTGTTTTTTGCAAAAGGATAGGTTGGCAAAGAAACGATGAGCCCGGAACGATGCCCTTGCAAGTGTTCCCAATCCACATTCACGCCTTCGACCCAAAGGCGGGCAACTGTTTCCAGATGGCCGGTTTCCCAGGCTCTTTCGACAACATCCCCGATTACCTGATCAGCTGCCAGCGCACCAAGCGCGCCTTTCCTCGAATTCTGAATACTCTGCGCGTGCGGGACGCACGGCTCTTCATCTTTCAGCCAGGCATCAAGCGCGTTCCGCAGCTCATCCGCACTAGCCGTCACAAGGGCAAGCCTGCAGTCCATCGCTTCACGGCCGATCTGCAGCGTATAGGCGATATCGGCAAGGTTGGGAGCAGTCCGGGGAAATCCCTGGTCAACAGAATTCGACGCAATTAGCTCAAGCAGACCATTGATCGAGCGGGACATATCCAAATCCGCAGGCGTTGGGCGGCGCCCAAAGGTCTTTTCGCACCAGTTTTGCAAAGCAGGAATATGTGATGTTTCCAGTCCAAGAGCATCGAAATCTTCCTCGGGGTCAATCTGTGCCGGATCAATTGCCAGGATACGGCCGAGTTCAGCCTGAACTTCTTCAGGTGACACGCTTTCACTAAAAGACTTCCGGTTCGGCAAAGGAGAATTCTTCAAAAATCCGAGCAGCCGCTTCACATACTCTTTCAGCCTGTCGGGGTCTTGTGCTGACATCAAAATCAGTTGCGGTGTTTCAGCGACATCCCCACTCGAAGAAGGGCCATTCTGGTCTACCCATTCTTCCAAAATCACATGAGCATTCGCGCCGCCGGCACCAAAGGAAGATACCCCGGCCCTTCTCGGTGACCGGGACGACCAAGTTGCTGCCTCCCTTTGAATTACAAATGGTGTTTCCTCCAGGGCGATATTCGGGTTGATCCGCTCCGCATGCAGACTGGGAACGAGCACCCGGTTCTTCATTTGCAGAACCACCTTGGTCAAGCCGGCGATCCCAGCAGCAGCTTCCAGGTGACCTATCGAGGATTTCACCGATCCCAGTGCACACGAACCGGCATGTTCCGTTACAATGCCAAATGCCTGAGTCAATCCATCGATTTCAATTGGATCGCCAAGTTCCGTGCCGGTCCCGTGCGCCTCGATGTAACTGATGTCGCCCGCCTTGAGCCCGGATCGGTCAAGGGCGGCGTCTATCACATCCCGCTGCGCGTCTGGGTTGGGAACAGTGTATCCGTTTGTGCGGCCGCCATGGTTTACGGCACTGCCCCGAACGACCGCGTGAATCCTGTCCCCATCTGCTATGGCCCGGGACAACGGTTTCAACAGAACGCATCCGGCTCCCTCACCGGGAACAAACCCGTCGCCGCCTGCGCCAAAACTCCGGCACCGGCCTGTCGGGCTCAACATTCGAGCCGCGCTTAGCTCAGCATAATTCGATGGATGCAGATAAAGATTGACGCCACCGGCCAGTGCCAGGGCGCAACTCCCGCTTCTCAGTTGCCCGCAAGCCTCATGGATTGCAGAGAGCGAAGACGAGCACATCGTGTCGACAGGCAGACTTGGGCCGGAGAGATCCAGGATGTGCGATACCCGGTTGGCGAAGCTGGCAAAGGATGTCGATGGCCGCACCATCGCCCCGTGCTCGGACCGGAATGGCCCAAAAAGCGCGAACCCGGTCTTGGTCACGCCTGCAAAAACACCAACGCGTGCACCACCGTGCTCTGTACCGGCTATTTCCTTCAATCGATCTCTCGTATAGCCGCCATCTTCGATAGCCTGCCAGGCGGTCATCAGAAACAGCCGTTCCTGCGGATCCATGCCTGCGGCCTCCCGCGGAGACAGACCGAAGAACATCGGGTCGAAATCGGCGAAACCGTCCAGAAACGCACCCCACTTGCAGTAGCTTTTGCCCTGCGCCACGGCCTTGTCGGGATCGGGGTCGAAGACCTCCTCCAACGCCCAGCGGTCATCGGGGACAGCACCGACTGCGTCATGGCCGGCAAGCAAGTTGTCCCAGAATTCTTCCAGATTGGCTGCATCGGGATAGGTTCCGCTCATGCCGATGATGGCAATCGGTTCATCATCGGCGAGGCTTGACGACGATATCCCGGAGGTGGGCACAACGCGGGCGCGTCGGCTTAAAGGCTGTTCAGACCCGGCCGTTTCCCCCGTCCATACTCCACATGCTACGGGTTGGGTTTCAACGAGGAACGTACTGACCTCATGCAGCGTCCGGTAGCGGAAGAACAGGGTTTTGGGCAGTTTTTCAAAGACGTCATCCAACCGGCTGTTGAGCCTGGTAATCATCAGCGAGTCGATGCCGTAGTCTTCCAAGGGCGTTTGCGGATTGATCGCGCTTGCCGCAAGACCGCTGATCTCGGCGAACAAAGCGCCGAGTTTCCGGACCACTTTGTCTTTAAACTGACCTGAAGCGTTCGCGAGACCTGCATCATCGTGTACAGGCGCTGACCTATCCGGCGCCGTCGCTCTTTCTCCGGCGGCAAAAAACGCCCGAATTCGTGCCTCGTTTCCACCAACCACGGCTACTTGGGCGGCGTCAGACACAATGGCTTTTTCCAGCGCGGCCAAACCGGCTTGTGTCTCCAGGGGTCGCTGCCCCATCCGGCGGTAAAGAGCGTCTTTCACCGTGTCATCAGCAGACATGCCGCCATCCGCCCAAAGGGGCCAGTCGACAGCAGTGATCCTGTTTCCGGATCGTGTTGCGAGAACGTCCAGAAAGCCGTTTGCTGCAGCGTAACAAGCTTGCCCGGCATTTCCGAACGGCCCGGCAAGCGATGAAAACAATACGAACGCGTCGAGTGATGTATCTGAACAAGCGTCCGCAAGCGCCAGCGCACCCTGCACCTTCGAAGACATGACACTTTTCAAGTGCCTGCTGGACTTTGTGGCAATGTATCCGTCGTGCAAAACCCCGGCACAATGGAAGACCCCGTTTAGTTTTCCGTGCACCTCAATGATATGGGCAGCAAGATCACGGACAGCCTTCGGGTCACAGACATCAACCTGACGGTAGGCCGCGACAGCACCCTTTTCGCGCAACCCGGACAAGACTTTTTTCCGGTCTGCATCAATCGGACTGCTGCCAGTCAGAACAATTACGGCGTTCTTGACGGTCACGGCAATATGTCCGGCCAATAACCGCCCCAGACCACCCATCCCTCCCGTGATCAGATAAACACCCCCGGTGCGCCACGGGGTTTCGACGGTTCGCTCTGCCAGCTCCTGCCAACACCAAACCTGACGTTGTCCTTCAACGTAGCGCATGCGCACGCTGTGCAAATCGCCAGCAGCCTCCTTCAGCCAGACCAGGGTCTGCTCGGACGAACCGGCAAGCGGGACCTCAACGACCTGACCGCGAATACGAGGGTCTTCTTCGTGAGCCGTTTGCAGCATGCCGGTCAGCCCGCTGAAAAGAGCATTTTCTCCCTCAAGTGGAACGGCAAGTTGGACAAGAACATCTTCCTTGCCACCGGAGGCCATTTCCTGCCGCAGGATTTCCAGAAGCTGTTCGGCCGCATCGGTATATCTGTCGAAGATAGTCCCGCCGGCAAGAAGCAGGTTGTGGCTGGTTACGGCCCGGTCGGCCGGAACATGGACCCCGCAACCGACGACGACATGGCGGCCCGAGAAAGGAGTGGAGGCTGTCGCCTCTGCTGTTGTCCACTTCGCCGAAAAGAGCATCTTCTCGCGATTGCTTTCAGCACGCCTTGCAGCGGGCAGCCAATAGCGGGTCTCGTCGAACCTGTGCGCTACCAACGGGGACCGTGTCAGGCGCTGCTCAGTATCGACGCTTTCCAGCACAACATGTGCGTTCGCACCACCGAACCCGAAACTGCTTACCCCGGCCCGTCTTGGGTGGCGATCATTGCCTCGTTTCCAGGGTTCCCGCCGGGTCAAAATCCTGAATGGACTGCCCTCCAGATCGATGTGCGGACTGCGTGGTTCGCTGTGTAATGTGGGTGGGAGTTCGTTCCGGCGCATGGCCATCAGCACCTTGATGACACCGGCGATACCGGCTGCGGCCTCCAGGTGACCGATCGCCGATTTCACGGTTCCAAGGCCAATCCAGGGATTGGCAATTGGCTCAGCGCCCAGCAATTCGGAATAGGCGCGGCGCAAACCGTTGATTTCAACGGGATCTCCCAGTTCGGTCCCTGTGCCATGCACCTCAATGTGGCTGACGGACTTCGGATCAATATCTTGCATTGCCTCGATGATCAGCCGCGCCTGTGCTTTGGCGTTCGGAGCTGTCAAAGCTCCCGACCGGCCACCATGGTTTTCAGCGCCCCCGGCGATCACACCGTGGATGCGATCACCGTCGCGTTCTGCGTCGGTCAACCTTTTCAGCAAAAGGGCTGCCACACCCTCGCCTCTCGCATAGCCGTCTGCTGCCTGTCCAAAGGTGTGGCAACGGCCGGCTGGTGACAGCATTCCTGCCTGATACGGACCTTCAAAGCCGTCCAGCGCCAGACACAAATTGACGCCACCGACAATGGCAGCCGAACATTTGCCACTTAACAGAGTGTCTCGAGCCCGCAACATTGCAACGAGTGAGCTGGAACATGCCGTATCAATCGCCTGGCTCGGTCCGTGAATATCGAACTGATGCGAAAGACGGTTTGCAGCCATCGCGAGGGAATTGCCAGTGGCAACATAGCCATCGGACGGGAGGTCCTCCGAACGCCACAGTTCGGCATAATCCAGCGAGGTTATGCCGATGAAAACACCGGTATCGCGCGGCAGGTCCTGCGGCTTGTATCCGGCGTCTTCCAGAGTACGCCAGGAGGTTTCCAACAAGAGTCTCTGCTGAGGATCAAGCCGTTCGGCTTCGACCGGCGAGACATTGAAGAAAGCCCCATCGAAGCGGTCAATATCCTTCAAAAACCCGCCATGCTTTGCAAAACCCGCTTTTGCAAACCTGTCGGCATAGACTTGGGAATATCGGCCAAGGGGCAGATCGCCCGTTAAATCGTGTCCCTCCAGCAGATGATCGAAGAACGTTTCAACATCTGGGCTCTGCGGAAACCGGCCAGCCATGCCAATAATTGCGATCCGGTTCTCCGGTGCTGGCTCCTCAGGTGTACCCGACCAACGCGAAAACCGGGCGCTTCTTTCACGCATGCCCCCGTCTTCCAGACCATCAGAAGACGCCACGCGCAGAGTGTCTGCAACCTCAGGCATTTCCGGAGGTTTCAGATCATGCCGGCCGATCAGATGGTACGTAAGCGCTTCTACATGTTCACATTCGAAGAAAACCGCCGGTGAAACCTCGATGCCGTAGGCCTGGCTGATGTCGTTTGCGAAACGCGCGAGGGAAATGGAATCGAAACCCAGGTCATGGAAGGTCTCGCGCGCTCCAATATCGGCGGCTGAAAACTTCAGGATTGCGGCGGCCTTTTCCCGTAAATCCCGTTGAAGCGTATCTGCGTGAGTTTCCGAAGGTCCCGCGTCAACGTCAACATATGTTTGACCTGCCGCAACCTGCTTTCGCGCGCCCAGGCGGATATCGGAGATGATCCCGACGACTGATCCGTCCGCGTTCAGAAAGTGAATATTTGGGAGGCCTGTGCGCCCGAGGCGGCAAAGTATGTATGCTATTTCACCAGCTGCTAGAGAGACATGTCCAAGGCCTCGCAGTAGTGATCCAGCTTCAGCGGGAACCACAATGCGGAGCAACTCAAAAGCGGCGGCAAGCGCTGGAGCTGGACAGCAAATGTTTTTCTTGAAGAAATCCTGTTGCAGCGGCTCGTCCTTCAGGCGGCACAAGGCCCCGCCACCGGATAGTTCCCAAAGACCCTCCACACTCTCCAGATAGGGCGCAAAAGAGAGGCGCTGCTCTTTCAAGCGACCATAGAAATCTTTGACGTCGAGAAGGCGGGTGGAAGCATTTTTCAAGGCCTCCAGGTCGAACCTGCTGTCACCTGTCGTGCCTCCACGCGCAGCGCTCGCTTCGGCCCACTTGAGGCGGTTGCCATCCACCGTCGCCACGGTGATCTCGATAATGCAGCCGTCCGCTGATTGAGGCCTGACCTCAATCTGGAGTTCCTCTACTTCCGGCCACACCGGAGTGAACAGGAATTCGAGATTTGACAGTGTCGGCTCTTCGGCAACGCCAGAGATTTTTGCCACCGAGCAGGCGATCTCCGCGGCGGCGATTGGCAGGACCGTCTCCCGGCCCGCGTCGAGATAAACATAGTCCCGCAATTCTTTGAGGTGAAGCACTGTGCGGTAGCGCAATCCGGTCACATCCGACTGGTTTTCGCCAATAAAAGGGTGCAGTTTGAAGCGTGACCCGAGCGGATTGACGACCGACGGAGCATCGGCGTCCTGCTGATACCAGCACCGGACCTTTTCGAACGGATAGGCAGGCAGGGACATTCGGCGCACGTCTCTGCCGAGATTGAAGAGGTCCCAATCCATGGGTGCGCCATGGCACCAGGCTTTTGCGACCGTCTGCAAATGCCGCTCCGCGCAAGCTGTAGCCACATCCTCAAGATCGTCGGGCGGATCGGTTTCAAGAATATTCGGGACATACATCATGCCCGATACGGGCGTATCCGATGTCAGAAAACTCTCAATGAAGGTGCGCGCATCCGAAATGCTTGTGGCGGCCACTGCCATCCGGCAGGAAAGTTCGTTTTTGCCGGTCTGCAGCGTATAGGCCACATCGGAAAGGCGGCAATCCGGCGTGCGTTCCAGAAAGGCGGCAAAGCGCTTCAAAACTTCTTTCAGTCTCTCCGGTGCCAGCGCAGAGAACACCAGAAGGTCAGGTTCACCCAGGTCTGCCGCGCGGACCGCCGCGCGGTGTTCTTCCAAAACAATATGGGAGTTCATCCCCCCGGCACCGATGGAGGTAACACCCGCCCGGCGCGGCAGTTCGACGCCGTTTTCATCAATCAGCCGGCGCCAGGGGGTCAATGCACGCTGGACAAAAAACGGGGAAGTCTGAAAGGGAATGTCCGGGTTCAGCGTCTCGGCGTGAAGCGAAGGCGCAAGCTGACCATGTCTGAACTGGGCCAGCACTTTGACCAGGCCGGCAAGTCCGGATGCGCCAAGAAGGTGAGCCACATTGCTCTTGACCGTTCCGATGGGGCAGGTTTGCACCGCATCGGTGTGTTTGCGGAACACATGCGTCAGGGCCTTTACCTCAATCGGATCCCCGAGAGCGGTTCCCGACCCGTGCCCTTCGATATAGCCGATCGTCTGCGGTCCGATACCGGCGTCCTCAAGTGCCCGCTCTATTGCTACCGCCTGCTGGTTGGGATTGGGTACGGTGAAACCGTTGCGGACACCTGCATTGCTTATGCCTGTGCCGGTGACGACGCCATAGACATGATCTCCATCGCGTTCGGCATCTGCAAGCGGCTTCAGAACCAGCGCACCGACGCCTTCGCCAAGGATCGTACCCTCCGCGCCGAGACCGTAGCCCCGAATGACATCGGCGGACTTGGTAGTGAAGTGCTCCTGCGACGTCGCGATCAGCTTTTGCGGATGAAGAAGCAGGCTGACGCCACCAGCCAGCGCCATTTTACACCGCCCTGCCCGCAGCATGTGAACGGCTTCATGGACACAGGTGGACGAGGCCGAGCACATTGTGTCCAGGAAATAAGAGGGACCGGTGAAACCGTAAAAATAGGACACCATATTTGGAACGGTCCCGGTGTAGCTGCCACTGGCGAGGGAGCCACGCATCAGCATGTTCTGAAAACCGTAGAGGTCGTATTCATTGGTCATCGAACCAACGATCACGGCAACGTCGCCATCATAGCGCCTGGCCATGGTTTCGCGCGAATAACCGGCATCTTCGAAGGCTTCGACGCTGGCCTGAAGGAAGAGCCGAACCTCTGGCGACATCAACTCCGCCTCCGCCTTTGAGATGCGGAAGTAACGCGGATCAAACTTGTCGATATCCTTGAGAAACGCACCGGTCTTGACGACGGTCTTGCCCAGAACATCCCGCTCTGCGTGATGAAGGGCGCCATTGTTCCAACGGTCCTTTGGAACCGGTTCAAACCCGTCGATGCCTTCCGAAAGCAATTTCCAGAAAGCGTCCTGATCGTCGGCTTTCGAAACATGCAGCGACAGGCCGACAATGGCAATGTCATGGCTGCCGGCCCGGGCGGGTTGCGGCCCGGCAGGATCGGTTTTGACCGGGATCGGCTGCGAACCAATCTGGTCACCGACACTGCTCCGTGCGGCAGCGGATTGTCTCGCCGGTGTCTCCTCTCCAAGAGCCTGTTGAAGCGCCGCGGCATGTTCTTCGATGAGATGGCTTGCAACGCCATCCACGTCTACAAATTCAAAGAAGAGCGTTTTCGACAAAGGGCCGATCGCCTCTTCCAAACGACTGGTGCTTTCAACAATCGCAATCGAATCCAGACCGTATTCTTCCAGCTTGCGGTTGGCTTTGATCCGGGAAACATCCATTTCCAGAACATCAGCGAGAATTCCGCGCACGAACTCGATGGTTTTTCGTTTGAGGGCCTTCGTGTCGGTAACTGGTTCTGTAATTGTCGGCGCGCGCGCATTCTTGGCTATGCTTGCGTCAACATCCTCCGGTGTCTGGCCATACTCGGCCAGAACATCGTCGATCCGCTCCAGATCGCCGTGTAGAACGGTGCAACGTGGTGTGCCCTGCCCCGAGAGGATCGTTTCAAGCGCTTTTAGCCCGGCTTCGCGAGGCAATGGCGTCAGGCCAAGGCGTTTTTTCACAGCGCCCAGCGTTGCCTTGTCGACGGACATGCCACCATCGGCCCAAAGGGGCCAGGCGATTGCGACCACCTTGCCTTTCCGCCCGCCTGCCAGAACATCATTTGCGCGACGTTCTGCAAAGGCATCCAGAAAGGCATTCGCTGCACCATAGGCGGCTTGACCGGCATTTCCGAAAACCGACGCAATGGAGGAGCACAAGACAAAGAAGTCCAGGTCGATGTCTTTTGTGACCTTGTCTATGTTGACGGTCCCGGTGACCTTGGGTGCAAAGACGTCCTCAGCCGCCTTCGAATCCTGAAGCCGGATAAACCCGTCATTCAGGACACCGGCCGATTGAATGATCCCTTTCAAAGGACCTATTTCCCGGTCAGCGCGTATGGAGATACGTTCCACATCCGACAAATCGGAAATGTCACAAGGCCAGTAATGTACTTGTGCGCCTTTCTTGCGAAGACCTGACATCCACAGTTCTGCATCACCGGGCGGCGTGTCGCTGCGACCGGTCAGGAGCAGCTTCCGCGCTCCCCTGGAAAACAGCCAGTCGGCAAAAATGCGCCCCAAACCACCCAATCCGCCCGTGATCCAGTAAACGCCTTTCGAATTGGCGTGAAAGGGTTCAGATTCTCCAAGGACGGCGTTTGATACCGGAAGCCAGGCGCTTCGGTTCCCGCTCGCGTCGTACCGTATTTCAGCCAATTCGTCGCTAGCGGCGTGTTCTGCTCCCGCAATGGCGCGCAACCGGCCAATGGAGATGTCTCCAGCTATTGAAACAAGACGTCCCCGGACCCTGGGGCTTTCGATCATCGCGGTTTTCAAAAGACCAACGAGCGGCGCAGTTACAACCGCCGGAACGTCTTCCGCCGCCAGCACGAGAATGTCGACAAGTTTTTCGGCTCGATTCTCAAGGCACTGCCGAACAGCCGAAAAGCCTGCGGCATAAAGGACTTGAACTGCTTCCGCATCTTCAAGTCCCCCCACATCCGGCAGTCTCTCAACGCTCCAACCCGTCGCATTGACAAGCTCGGCTGCAACGACCTCATCAATCCCGATCAAGAGGAGCCGAAGCCGCCGGTCACCGACATCGCTAGCGCGGACTTCTAGCGGAAGACTTTGCCATCCACCGTCAGTCACGATCAGCGGCAGGTCCTCATCTGCGCCGGAAACCGGCTCCAGCAGATGGTCGTGATCGATGACCCGCAACACCAGACCCTTGAATTTGACTTTGCGCGCGCCACTGCGATCCAGCAAATCGATATCCAGTTGCCGAACCGGTGCGTCCTGCGCGCCATCTCGCATCCGGACATGCGCCCACATCACCATCTCGCAGGCACCATGGACTTCAATCTGCTGACATGAAAACGGGACACCGGCTCCCGTTGGCGGCGCGTTTCCGGAAGCAACCCACGCCTGTATTGCAGCATCCAGCAATACCGGGTGCAGCGGCATCGCCTCGAGAGAAGCCATCAGACGACGGGGCAACTTTATCTGGGCGAGAACTTCCTGACCACTTCGGTTTACCCTGGACAACGCCCGGAATGCAGGCCCGTGATCAACGCCGCTCTGGCGAAGCCAGTCGTAACAGACGTCCGTCTCAACAGGATCCGCAATGCGGCGTATCAATTCTTCGAGGTCCTCGACCTCCTGATCTGCAAAGTCACGAATGCAAAGGGTGCCAGTTACATTGGCCTCGTTCTTTGCGCTCCCCGGTGCGGCTATCTGAAAATTGATTTTCTCCTGATCTTGCCGTTCCAGACGTGTTTCAATGGTTAGTGTCTGCCTGTTCTCAAGTTGGACTGGACGGCGCCAAATCACATCTTGAATTAGACACCCCCCGGAATTCAACACGCCAGCCAGATCCGAAGCCCCTCTGGCCATTTCGAGAGCCGCGACGCCGGGCAGAATCTGCTTGCCGCCGACATGATGGTCCTCAAGAACAAATTCACTGCCTGTCAAACAGGTTTCATAGCTGCATCTGTCAAAGCCGGATGTGTTGGTGTGCAGCAGCGGATGAAGCGGTCCCTGTTGGCTCTTCGCTCCCAGGGACAGATCCATCCAGTGCCGCTTTCTGTCGAAGGGATAACCTGGCGCGTGCGTTCGCCGCCCTTTGCCGATCCTCCTCGCCGACGCCCAATCAACAGATTGGCCTTGCAACCACTCGTTCGCAAGGCGCCTGATTTTGGATGATTTTGCGGAAGTCTTGCCGGAACTGTCTTTCGGCAGGACAATTTGCCCGTCAGCACCCAAGACCAGAAACTCCCGCAAGGCACAGGCAAGTTCAGTTAAATCCGAAACAAGAAAGACACAGCGGACATCCATTGGTTCGCGGGCCATCTGATAGGTGCGCGCGATGTCGGCGAGCGTAACGGTGTCTGGATTGATCTCTTCAACAAACCCTAGCAGCCGTGCCGCGTATTCTGCCAAACGCTCGGTACTTGTTGCAGACAAGGGAACAGCGGCGATCGATCTTCGCATCTGCCTGACGCTTTGACCCGGGGCCTCTTCCAGCAAGACATGCCCGTTGCTGCCGCCAAATCCGAACGAACTGACACACGCCCTGCGTGGACGGTCTCCACCTTCCGGCCACTCGGTTTGCTCCTTTTGAATCCGGAAGGAGGATCCGCCAAGATCAATCAGGCGGTTTTCCTCCCTGAAACCGGAATTTGCCGGTAACCGACCATGTTTGAGCGCGGCCAGCACCTTGACGACACCGGCCACTCCGGCAGCTCCCTCCAAATGACCGATGTTTGTCTTGACGGATCCTATGCCGCATGCCCCAGCCGTCAGGCTCACCTTGTTTTCGGCAGCCAACTCGGAAAACGCTGCTTTCAGCCCGGCAATTTCAATCGGGTCACCAAGTGGCGTGCCTGGGCCGTGAGCTTCGACAAAATCGACGGTATCAGGTGAAACACCCGCCTCGCGATGAACCTGCTTGATCAGCTCTGCTTGCGCGTCCGGACTGGTGACGGTCAGCGAGTTTGTCCGACCGCCATGGTTTATTCCAACGCCCTTGATGACGCCATGAATTGGATCTGCATCTGCAAGCGCATGTGACAAGGGTTTGAGCAGCAGAACGGCACCGCCTTCCCCGCGCACATAGCCATTCGCAGCATCATCAAACGCCTTGCTCTTGCCGTCTTTGGACAACATGCCCGCTTTGGAAAAGGCCACGAAATGATTGGGTGACCAAATCAAATTGACCCCGCCGGCGAGAGCAAGATCACATGTTCCGTCCTGGAGCGCCCGAACGGCCTCATATATGGATGTCATGGAGGCTGCGCACGCCGTATCGTTGGTGATGCTGGGGCCATGAAAATCAAAAAAATGAGAAACCCGGTTGGATATGATCGAAAATGCAATGCCTGTCGGTAGATAGGCATCGACAACCGTCAGGTGTTTTTCCAGAAGTTCCGCGTAGTCCCAGTGGCACACGCCCATGAACACGCCCGTACGGCTGCCTGCCAGGTCAGATGCCCGGTATCCGCCGTCTTCGATGGCCTGCCACGACATTTCCAAGGCAAAACGCTGCTGCGGATCCATCCACGCCGCTTCACGAGGCGAAATTCCGAAAAATTCCGCATCGAAACAATCCGCGTCTTCGACAAAACCACCCCAGATGCTATTGGTCTTGTTGCCCTTTGCCGGATTTCCATAGACCGCCTTTGCATCCCAGCGTTCCGCAGGCACTTCCGTGATCAAAGAGCGCTCAGCAGCCAAATGCTCCCAGAAGCCGTCCAAGGTCTCAGCACCGGGCAAACGCAAACCCAGCCCAATGATCGCGACCGGTTCTTTCTGACTGTTTCCCCCCATAACAGCCCCTATCCAGTAAATACCGACAAGCGGCGGTTCAATAGATCCGCTGTCTGCTCCAGCAAATGAAGCCCGATGGCATCTGCATGCCGGTTTTGCCAAGCCTCAAGGGATGACCCTGCCACCCATTGATTGAAGGCCCCTTGCGCAGGTCCGCAATGAACCTGGAAGTCAACCTTGCGCTCGGTCATCCCCTTCAGAGCCCAATCTGTCGTATCGCGGTAATAACGTTTGAAAACCAGCGCCATCTTGTGCTTGGGCATACGTTGCGCCCGCTCGATTTCTTCTGCCGGATAGGCTTTTGCAATCTGTTCAAAAACCTCACCGAAACTGCGGCCCAAATACCTGTCCTCGATCTGACTGCGCAGTTTTGGCTCGATGGTTTCGAGACTGTCATGCTGGCGGTAGGTCGCAACCAGCTTTTCTGCGCGCGAGGGAAAAAAGACCCCTTTCTTCAGCACCTGTATCTTTGAACCCAATTCAAACATTTCTCCGGACGGTGCATAGGCGGTGTCATAGACATTCACATCTGCAAGCATATCCTTCACGGCTGCGCTGGTTCCGGCCTCGACGGTGCATTGATTGATCGATCCGGTGATGATGAAATCGGCGCCCAGGATCAGGACTGCCGCGGCCGCCTCCGGAGTTCCAATTCCTCCGGCTGCTCCGACAAAAATTCTCCCCGAAAGATCAAACGCCTCTTCCGCAGCCTCTCTCAGTTTCAGCACAGGCGGGATCAGGGCAAACGGCATACCCTGATCAGTATGTCCGCCGGAGTCGGCCTCTACACAAATCGCATCAGCCATAGGCACGCGCCGAAGCAGGTCCGCTTCTTCTTCGGTGATCGCTTTTTCGTGCAAGAGTTTTTTGATCATTGGTTCGGGAGCCGAGCGGAGAAACTGGCTGGCAACGTCGGGACGCGAGACTTTGGCTATTACCCTGTTATCAGCCTGAACTCTGCCACTTTCTGATCGCAGGCCCTTGGCCCGGTACCGGACCAGCGCCTGCGTTACGTCCATAAAGGCGGACGCTTCGATCAAGGAAACGCCTTCGGCAAGAAGCAGGTCCGTCAACTCGTCTTCAAGGTGAGGTCGATTGAGATGGGCAATGAAGTTGACGCCAAACGGCCGGCCCGCAGGAATGTTCGACCTGATCCTGGCAATCGCAGCCTTGATCTGCGGGATCGGCAGTCCTGCAGCCCCGAAGATCCCGAGCAAACCGGCCTTTGCCATTCGAATGACGAGGTCAGCGGACGCGATGCCCTGATACATGGCGCCGCTGCCATAAGGATACCGGACCCCAAAGGCCTCACAGAACGCTCGAGAACCGATGTTTTCCATCGAAACATGACTGAATTTGACGGCCGAGCCGTTCATTTCAATCGGCTTGCCCAAGCCTCGGGTGTGGCTGTCGTCCTGTTTTTCAGTCTTGGGACGCTCCATCAGCGGAGGAAGTTCCGCCGCCAGTTCCGCACTATCCAAAGGGCCGGCCTCAAGTTCGGTTCGTTTAAACATTGGCCGGACGATTGGTGGGCCTTCCGGACCGACTTCCTGAATATCAGAAAATGAAACTCCCTTTGCGAGCAAGTAGCGAAGACTATCGCTCCAGCGGACCGGCGATGTCACTTGCTCGATCATGCGCGCGGCAATATCAGCATCCACATGCGGCCTGGCGGTAACATTCGAGATGACCGGGATGTTCTGACTTTCGAATTCGAAACAGGATATGAACTCAGCAAACCTCCGGCACGCCTTCTCCATAAAAGGTGTGTGAAATGCACCGCTGACCTGCAAGACCTTGTAGTGCGACGCGCCCGCATCAACGAACTGCCGTTCAGCGCCGATCACCGACTGTTTTATGCCCGACAAAACGATCTGTTTGGGCGTGTTGTAATTCGCGGCAAAAACGTCATGGATACCCTCGGATCTGAGGATCTCTTCAATCTCATTTGCTTTCAGGCCAAGGACCGCAGCCATCCCGCCGCCTTGCGCCTCCGACATGAGTTCACCGCGCTTCACAACGATTTTCAAACCCGTTGCGAAATCCAGTACGCCAGCTGCAAACAGGGCGGCATATTCCGACACGCTATGCCCGAGCAAATATTCCGGCGTGCGACCGCCGTCTTCCAGATATTTCAGATATTGCAGGCTGTTAACGGCGTATAGCGCCGGTTGAGTATATTCGGTCTGGCTGAGTTTTTCGATCGGCCCATCTTTGCAAAGTCTGGCCAGATCATAACCAAGAATATCGTCCGCCTGTTCTTTCAAGTCCTTGAAACGGACGAAGATGTCTTGCCCCATTCCCAGGCGCTGAGCGCCTTGTCCGGGAAACATGCAGACGCTCATTCTGCCTCCAACTCGGCCTTACTCTTTACCCACTCGATTTTGCCTAGATCCAGTTTGACCACTCGGTCTGCGACTTTCCAGTACTTTTCATCATGGGTTGTAACTATGACAGTTTTCCCCTGCCTGCGAAGCTCGGGAAGAATGCCATTGTAAAAATGGTCGCGGAACTGGACATCCTGTTCAGCCGACCATTCGTCGAACACATAAACCGGCCTGTTTTCGAGAATGGCCGCGATCAACGCCAGGCGCTTTCTCTGTCCCGTCGACAACTGAAGCCGATTGAAACGCCCATCTTCAAATGTAACCTTCCCGGAAAGCTCCATCTCGGCAAGCAATTGATTGACCTGTCCCGGATCGATGCCTTCCAGACCATACAGCCGGTCGAAAAGATGAAAGTCGACAAAGACCGAAGAGAAAAGTTCGCGATATCCGGCGACCGCCTTGCCCGTAACTGTCTTGTCGTCAACACCGATCCAACCCGACTGCAAGGGAAGGAGACCGGTCATCATTCGCAATGCGGTCGACTTGCCGCTCCCATTGCCGCCAACCAGAAAGATGATTTCTGCCCGTGACACTGTGAGGTTCAACGGACCAACGACATATGCCTCCTCATCCATGGGATCGTAGCTGAAACGGATGCCGTTGAATGTTATCTTTGAAAAATCGAGATATTCCTTGCCGAGCGAGCGGGCCTGCTCCGGCGAAATGCTGGAACCGGACGAAAGTTCCCGGTCAATGGACAGGATCGACTGCAAACCGACTTCCGCGCGGATAAACATGGGCGACTGAGTAACGGTCTTTGCCAAGGTTCCCATGCAGAAAAGCAGGACCGGAACCAATTGAAAGATCGTCGCGTTGTGCCCTGCTATGTATTTTGGAAATGCAAAAGCGACGACGCCCAGCATCGTGAACATGGTCACGCTACCGAGCATGATCAAGGATACCCAATGCTCGACTGAACGGACCAGCAGGCGCTCCAGAAGCGTGGAGCGTTTGCGGTAGGCCTTGCCAAGCGCATCGCTCCGATCAGCGCTGAGCCGCAGCTCCTTGCTGCCGCTGATAGTGTCGAGGATGGCATCAAGCATTTCTGCCTGCATCCGCTCCACCAACTTCAAGATCTGACGGTACCGGCTGTCGATCACCTTGAAACCGATAACGCCGGCCCCGACGGTCGCCCCAAAGACAAAAAAGGCGGCGGGTGAGAGATAAAGAAGATAAAGCACTGCCACGAACAGGAGGACGACCTGCTGGACCGCATCAACGATAAGCGGGAATGTTACCGAAAGATGGTTGGTTTCCTTCGCTACCAGATTGTAAAGCCGCCCCCGATCAAGCCGGTCGACGACGGGCAGCTCTGACTTCCGCAATTTGTCGGCAACCTTCAGCCTCAACTGGTTCAGAAGATCTTCAATGATCGCCATGGACCGAACAAGCGCGAACTGATTGGCCAGGTAGTAGAGCCCGAAAGCACCGAGAAAGGACATCCAGGCGACCAGATCGGGACGCTCCGCGTTGGCAACGGATTTTGCAACATTTGTTATGACCACGATGAGGGCGGCGTTGGCGCAGCCGGCAATGACGGTCAGCAGGATCATCCATCTGAGCTGATTGCGGTTCGCCCCTTTTACAAAATCAATCAGGACCATGACCTAACGCTCTCCATCCGGAAGGATCATGCCGAGATCCAGAACAATGCGTCGGTCGCAAAGGTGCCAATAGTGGTCGTCGTGGGTAACGGCCAGAACCGTCTTTCCGCGCGCTTTGAAATCGGGAAGAATTTCGGAATAGAACTTTTCCCGGAAATGGGCGTCCTGATCAGCAGCCCATTCATCAAAGATGTAGACTTCCCGATCTTCCAGCATGCCGACGATCATGGCCAGACGCTTGCGCTGACCGGTCGACAGGTCCCGCGTCGTAAAGCGGTCATTTTCGAATCCGACCTTGCCGCCAAGCTGCATACGCTCGATCAAGCGCTCCACTTCTTCCGGTTCAATATCTCCGATCCCGTAAAGACGGTCGAACAAGTGGAAGTCCGTGAAGACGCATGAGAAGATCTCCCGATATTCCTGCCGGTTGGTATCTTCGACAGGGATGCCATCGCACAGGATTTGGCCGGCATCCGGCGTGTACAGCCCCGTCAGCAATTTCAGCGCCGTGGACTTTCCGGATCCGTTCCCGCCCGTCAGAAAAACGACTTCTCCGCGATTTAGAGTCAAATCGAGAGGTCCCGCCTTGAAGGAGACGCTTCCATCCAGATCTGCATATTTGAACTCGACGCCTGCCAGTTCAATCTTGGAAAAGCCACGGAAGGCGGACCGTTGCCTCGGCCTCGGCTCGATTGGCAGCGATGCCCCATGATCAAGCTTCTTTTCAAGCGCGTAGACATGCCCCAAACCTGCCTCCGCACGGCCTATGAGACGGACAACCGAAAAAATTGCCGCTATGGGCCCCAATGCAAACACGGAGGCTGCCGTGATCTTGTAGATGCTATCGTCGTAGCCGTCGAAAAAAACAGGGAGGACAAAGACGACAATCCCGACCAGCAGGAAGATAAAGGCGTTGCTGAATTGCAGGAGCGTTACCCAACGGCCCCCGAGCTCGGTGACCACATCTTTGAGCCGGTCCGTAACGCCGGAGAAATGATTGAATAGCGCTTCATTCTTGTCTGCGTTCAGCCGGATTTCCTGAAACCCAAGCGTAAAATGCATCAGGCTGTCGAGCATTTCAGCTTCCCGATGATGGACTTCCGCCAGGGACGCCGTCAAAGCCCGTTGCCGCGCCATAAAGACTCGCGCGCCAAAGAACGAAAAGGCTGCAATGACAAAGAAAGAAATCAGCGAAATCGACGCAATGTAGAAAAACAGGAACAGGACCAGCAGAGCACTTTGAGCCGCGCCAATCAACAAAGGCAGCGTTTGCGAAAGATGGTCGGTTTCCTGAGCGACCGTGACGTAGATGTCGCCTTTTCCAAGCCGCTCCAGTGTCCGGAGATCCGCCATCCGGATTTTGCGAACGATCCGACGCCGGGTGGCCTCCAGACGCGATTGCACGAACCGGTTCGCCTGTTTCAGCGCAGAACGATTGGAGATAAGGAAAAACAGCAGTGTCAGGACATAAACGACAAGCAGGCGTGGTTCGACATCGAGGCCGAACAGCGACTGCTCGGCCGCCTCGTTAACGAGACCGACCAGACCGGCATTTCCAAGCCCGGTCAAACCGGCAAAAACAAAGATCATTCGGCGGCTGGCGGGTGGGCCATCCCTGAGCAGGCGGAAGATATTCATACCAAACCTGCCATGATGGTTTGCCCCTCTCACACCCGGGCTCGCCGGACATTTTGATTCGGCTCGCTGCCATTGAAACCGGCAGGATCGCCGTACCCCTGCAAAAGTCAGTATTCACAACTAGCGTTGCGTTGCCTAGAGGGCAAAAGCACAATTTTTTCAATCTCTAATGCTCTTTTCCCCAAGGAGAAGCGCCGTAGCTGCAGCACCGATTGAGGGCGACCCGGCGAAAGACACAGCGAACTCCACCCGCATTTGGGCACATAACATCCGGTTTCCTGACATTGGGCGTGGATGAAGTACGCTTCTGCAAGTTTTTCCGGCTTTATTTCTTGGCGGTTTTCAATTTACTGTAGCTGATGATTGCTGTTGTTATCTGGTCGCTCTGCCGATCCATTTCGAACAGAATCCACTGTGCAACAAAGCCGAAGCGGCCCAAGACTGCTGTTTGCGACCCTCTTTGAAGGCGTACACTCAACATGCAACAAATTCGCGACTTTATTGAAGATCAATTTTTGATTGAGTTCGACGAATCTTTCCCTGAAACCTCGGATCTTTTTAAAGAAGGTGTGATGGATTCGTTTGGATACATCCAGCTCATCCGCTTTTTGGAAAAGGAATTCGACATCAAGTTCTCCGAGCAGGAGATGACAGCGAATGTTATGGTCAGTTTGAGCCTGATCGAGAAAACTGTCAGTCGAAAATTGTCAGAATCAATCACTGATTGACCTTGGACAGGCGGAAGTTTCATGTGCGGTATTGCCGGTATTATCGACCCCTCTCGCGTCGCCGACACGCTTGTCAATGATGTCCAGAATATGCTCGCCCAGATCGGGCACCGGGGACCGGACGGAGCAGGCTGTGTGGTCGATAACGGTTTTGCCCTGGGCAGCGTCCGGCTGGCCATTTTGGATCCCGCTGCCGGACAGCAACCGTTTTCAGATCCTTCGAACCGCTATTGGCTCAGTTACAACGGTGAAATCTACAATTACCTGGAGCTGAAATCCGAGCTGGAAGCCATGGGCTGCCGATTTCAGACCAACTGCGATACCGAAGTCGTTCTGAACGCCTGGATAACCTGGGGGCCTGATTGCCTGCGCCGCTTCAATGGCTGTTTCTCATTTGCTGTTTACGACTGCAAGACAGAAAGCCTGTATCTCGCACGTGATCGCTTCGGCAAACGGCCGCTTTTCTATGTCCGCCAAGGAAATGCTTTCTATTTTGCTTCCGAAATGAAGGCGTTCCTGGCTATTCCGTCTATCTCCTTTGAACAGGACGCCGGCCAGCTTGCGTCGATCCTGTGTGTCTGGACTCCCCTTCCCGACCAAACGGGCTTTAAGGAGATCAAGAGCCTTCCGATGGGCCAATGGCTCACATTGAAAAACGGTGATTTGACAACTGAAAGCTATGCCGAACTTCGTTTCGACGAAGAGCCTCAGCCCAATGACGAACATGCGGCTCAAGAACTCATTCGGGAGCGAATGAATCGCAGCGTTGAGCTGCGTCTGCGCAGCGATGTTGAAGTCGGGGTATATCTCAGCGGTGGCATCGACTCCTCGATCGTCGCGCTGCTTGCTAAAGACTTCTCGGCAAAACCCCTGTCAACGTTTTCCGTCGAATTTGATGACGCGGAATTCGATGAATCATCTGATCAGCAGCTGATCTCTGAATATCTCGGAACTCGGCACTGTGCTGAACGAATCTCTTATCAGGACATTTGCGATCAAACCCCTGCAGCCGTGTATCACGCTGAAGTTCCGGCATTTCGAAGCGCGTTTGTTCCAATGTATATTCTCTCCGACCGGACCCGCCGCGAGGGTGTCAAGGTTGTGCTGAGCGGTGAAGGAGCCGACGAAGCGTTCCTTGGCTACGACCTTTTCAAGGAAACACTGTTACGCACCTCCTGGGACCAGCTTTCCGGGGAGGTGCGCCGGTCCCGGATCCAGGAACTTTACCCGCATCTCGCGCATTATGGCCCCGAAGACACAGCTGCGATGACAGGCCTTTATCAGCAATTTTCCAAGGAACGCATGCCGGGCCTGTTTTCGCACGAGCTGCGATTTCAGAACGGGCAGTTTTCAACGCGGCTTTTGAAGGACAAGAACACTCCGCTTGCAGCGATAACTGACCTGATATCGTCCACTCCGGATTACGATGCACTCTCTCCGGTCGAGAAAGCCCAGTGGCTGGAATACAAAACCTTGTTGCCCGGCTACCTGCTTTCGACACAGGGCGAAAGGATGAGCCTTGCGCATGGTGTGGAGAACCGCTGTCCGTTTCTGGATCCGGGCGTTTTTTCCCTGGCAACGGCCATCAATCTGAAGTTCGACGATGGTTTACGGGAAAAACGGCTTTTGCGGGAAGCTTTCCGCAACCGCCTTCCAGACAGGATCATCGAAAAGCGCAAGTTCCCCTATCGGGCTCCGGACGCGGCCGCCTTTGCAAAGCACCAACCCGACTACCTGGATCTTGTCTTGAGTGATGCGGAGCTTGCCAAACTGCCATTCCTGAATGCCGCATTTGCCAAACGTCTTGCCAACAAGGTGCTGACCAAACCAGCCAGCGACATCAGCACAAAGGAAAACCAGACGTTTCTTTATCTGCTTTCAATCAGTCTGTTGCATCGCTCATTTGTGCGCCGGGAAACCTTGCCGCGCGCAACATTACCTCCGCTGGAAAAGGTTATCAATCTCCAGCGGGAAACTGCCGCTTAGGAACGGCCTTACCTTTCCCACGGGAATTTAAGTTCGCTGACATAGCGCCGAATTCCAGCCAGCACGCCCGGATCTGTAAACATATCCCGGTTTGCAACCAAGGCGGCCGCCTTGTCCTCCTCCGGGTTTCCGCTGCAGGCAGCCAAATAGGCTTTGTAGCGAGCGATCGCAGGCTTCTGAAGGTGGGCCAATCGCACGAGATGTTGCCTGAGTGCGGCCTCGGTATTTTCGGTCAGGACATCCACAAGTCCAACCTCACGGGCTTTTTGCGCGTCGACCGGCTTTGTCATCAACGTCATGTAATGTGCAGCTTGACGGCCAACGCGCCCGATCAGGAACGGAAGAACACACGCCGGAAACAGTCCAAACAACAACTCCGAAAGCGCGAAACTCGCACTCTTGTCGGCAATGACGATATCCGATGCAGCCACAAAACCAACACCTCCGGCGTTAACCCTCCCCCGCACCAGGCAGATAGACACATAAGGACCGCGGGACAGTTTCAACCACACATCATAGAGAGGTTCCGGATCGCCGGCAGACCCTGTGTTCGAAATTGCCTCAAAATCACCCCCGGCGCAAAACACATCACCCTGGCCCTCTAGCACCACCACGGTTACCCGCTCTGAGGCAGGCCCCTGCTCTTCCGTGCACCTGGTCAAGACCTCAGACATCTCTTCGACCATGCGGGCATTAATCGCATTTCCGGCCTCCGGCCGATTCAAGCAAATGCGGCATATGTTTTGTTGAAAGGTAGCGTTCAACGTGTCGTAAGCCATGCGGACCTCCAGAAGGTTACGGCGCCGCGATTACCAATGCCGTATTGATGCCGCCAAAACCGAAAGAGAACTTCAGGGCGTGACGGATTTCGTGCGAAACCGGTTCTGCCTTGACCCAATCAAAGCTTTCATCGATTGGATTTTCCAGGTTCCGTGTGGGGTGAAGCCGACCTTCCTTTATCTGCAACAGGACGGCCGCCAATTCCAGTGCTCCGGCAGCGCTCATGCCGTGACCAACGATGGATTTGGTTGCGTTGATCCGTGCATGGTGCAGTTCGAGCGAGTGATAGGTCCTGCACTCTTCAAAGTCTCCCTGCGGAGTTCCCGTTGCGTGCCCGTTTACGAAATCAATTTGTTTGGCGGTCAAACCGGCTTGCGCCAGAGCATTCAAAGCCGCGCGCACTTGTCCCTCGGAATTCGGTTCCGGGCCTCGGCTTCCATCGGCAATATGTCCGGCACCGATGAGATCACCATAGGAATTGTGAGACATGGACAGGTCCTTGCGCATCAAAACCAGCGCAGCACTGGCTTCGCCATAGATAAAGCCGTAGTGCGCAAGGTCCATCGGGCGGCAGGCTTCTCCGGGCCGTGCCGCATGATCTGCACCGCCCATGACACCCAGTGACCGCATGGCATGCAGATCATAACCTGAAAGATCCTGAAGCGCTCCAAGTGCGATACAGACATCCACCCTGCCGGAACGCACAGCGTCCATCGCCTGAATCACCGCCACCGATCCGCTGGCTGATGCCGCATCCACGCTCTGGGAAAAACCGCGGATTGGGAGGACGGAGGTGCAAAGACCGGCAATATCAGAGCTCAGAAACATGTGGCCGTGGCGCGGCGGTACAAATTCCAGCTTGTCTGCATATCTTTGTGCGGCCAGCGCCTGTTCGCGCGACATGGGGTTGCTGCTTCCGACCACAAGTCCGATCCGCTCGGGATCGACCTGATCAAGTCCCGCATCTTGCCAGGCTTCCTGTAACACAGCCATGGCAACGCGGCTGCTCAGCGTGGCGGTACGGGCCAAACGTGCAGGTAGTACATTTGGCGGCTCGTCCAACTCGACACCAACAAAGGGCGGTTCTCCGCCGGCCGGTTCACGCCCGTGCCGGGTCAATTCGGAAAATACACCGCGAGCTTCAAACAGTCCTTGCAGAAATGCGGCCTTACCGTATCCAAGGCCGCTGGCAACACCTATCCCCGTTACCGCAATCCTCACCCTGTCATCCGGCGCTTTTGACAAGGAGCAAATCCGCCAGTTCCTGAATGTCTTTGGGCCCATGTAACTGAACCATCGGAATTTTCAGGTCCAACCGTTCCATTGCCGCCAAAATGACTTCGCTGCGCTCGATGGAGTTTACGCCCAGGTCCACCATGGAATCGCTTGCGGAAATCGGTTGACCTTCCAACTCGGGAACAGTCTCCCGAATTTCTTCAATCAGGATATTGATGATTTCGGTGTTATCCAATGGGTTCCCCATCCTCCGGTCAGATCCATTTGTAGTTCCGCTGGTAGTTCACCAGATTATCGAGAACAAGCAAATCCCCGTTGCCGGACACAGGCCAGGCAGACGGAATGATCTGATGATCCAATTCGGCATCTTTCGTACCAAACCTGACAACTGACTTTCCCGAAAGCAACATTTCATATTCTTCGATCGAAAGCCGGTATCGTCTGTCCAGTTTTTCCGCGATCCGCATTTCCTTTAGCAAACTCTGGCTCTTTGATGTCGCCACACCGCTCAAAAATTCCGAGCAACAACCTGAGCCATAGGAAAACAGGCCAATGCGGATGGGCTCATTGACCTCACCGGCATCCAGCGTTCCGGCAAGGGCAACAAATACAGAGCCGCCCGCCGTGTTTCCAACCCTTTGTCCAAATGTCAGGCTCGGGCTCAGCCTCTGTTCAAAATCCTCCTGAATTTCCTCAGGTTTCGCCTTATGGAGTTTTCGCATCAACTGCCTGTGCGCCCCTTTGACCATGCCGCCAAAAGGTGTGTGAAAGCAAAGCTGCGAAAAGGTCGATTTGAAATCAGCGCCCTGAACCCGATCGGAATAGTCCTTGAATGCTCCTGCACAGCAATCGAGATAAGCCATCAGAGAGAGATCTGCATCCCCTGCTTCCGTATCCGGACCAGGCCGGCAGGTATCCATGACCTCGAAGGCGTAATTGCCATAAGCGCCGACATCGAGTTGCAGGATTTCCGGCATGTCCGAGACCAGCATCGCAACAGCACCGGCGCCTGAACTGGGCTCAGAGTAAGCCCATTCCTGCACGGCGTTGGCATCGGCCAGCGCGAAGCGGGAAATGTCGGTGGTTATCACCAGTGCCAGCGCGCCGGGAGACGTCTGCGACAATATGAAATTCACCGCCATCTGCAGGCCAGCAGCACCTGAGTAACAGGCTTGTTTTATCTCAAACAGGCGACAATTTGGCTGCAAATCCAGAAGTTTGTGAACATGAGTACTGAGCGATTTTCCGAAATCCAGACCGGATTCGGTGCAGGTAATAACCATCTCAATGCGCGAGCGTTCCTGCTCACTGAGTTGATCGACTATCGGTTTGGCCGCATTTACAGCGAATGTGACCGGGTCCTCATAGGGTAGCGCTACGGTCTTTTCCTGCATGAGCAGATTCTCGAACCGGGAAGTATCGAGACCCCGGTGAATGCAAAGCTCCCGAACATCCAGACACGCCATGCCGCCGAAGACGTTGATGGCTTGAATTCCGGCAAGTCCGCTCATGCCACGGCTTTTACTTTGACCGGCAAGCGGCCCAGGCCGCGCGCATTCATCCGGTCCAGCCGCCACTCCGGTTCTCCGGCCAGCTCAATCTGTGGATATTTTTCCAAGAACCTGGAAAAGGCGATCTGTGCTTCCAGCCGGGCCAATGGTGCGCCGATGCAGAAATGCGCCCCTCCGCCAAAAGTGAACTGTGCATTCGCCGGGCGGGCAATATCAAGCACGTCCGCGTTTTCAAAGCGGCCCGGATCCCTGTTGATTGCACCGATCAACCCGATGACCGGCGCGCCCTTCGGGATGGTCACTCCTTCGACGTCGAAATCCTCGCGCGCGACCCGCAAGATCATGTTCCCCCCCGGTTCCATGCGCAAAAACTCCTCGATCGCGGTTCTTGTCAATCCGGGATCTGATCGCAATCTGGCCAATTCGTCCGGATTGGACAAGAGGAGCAGCATGCCATTGCCGATCAAAGTCACTGTTGTTTCGTGCCCTGCCACCAGCATAGACACCAGATTGGTCAGAGTTTCCTCCTCATCAAGCGTACCGTTCTTTTGTGCCTGAATGGCAAGGCCCATAAGATTGTCTTCGTTGTTGTTTTCCCGCTCCTTGATCTGCTGACGCAGAAAATCCTTGAACTCCGCCAGAGCTTCCATCGCCTCCGATTTCTGTTCCGGCGTCATCAGGATATCTCCTATCCGGATAAGAGACGCGCTCCAGCGGCTGATCGTGTCATCAAGGCTTTCCGGAATATCAAAAAGCTCGCACAGCACACGAAGCGGCAGAGGGGCCGCAAATGCCTCGATGAAATCAATTTCTCCCTTGTCAGGCATTGCTGCCAACAGCCTGGATGCCTGATCAGCAATCAACGGTTCCAGCTGGGACATGGCCTGCGCTCGAAACGCTGGTTCGTAGACCTTGCGCATGCGCTTGTGTTCTTCCCCGTCGGAATTGATCATCTGGGGCTGAAATTCACTGAACAGCATGTAGCCGACCGGGTCATGTTGCCGGTAATCCTCGGAGTTCCAACCTCCGGTCCAGTTCCGCGTGTCGCGCCCCATAGCCGAGGATTTCGAAACACGCGCGAACGCCTTGTGACCGAGTACGAAATATATGCCGTTCTTCCGATCAAAATGCACTGGACCTTTGGCCTGCAAGCGGCGAAGTTCCGAATATGGATTTTCCAAGAACGTCTTGTCCGAGAGGATCGACCACCAATCAATGGCATCATCGCAATTGCTGTCGCTTTCCGTCTCCGGAAGGATCCCATCCAACGGGCTATCTTCAGCCATTCCTGCTCTCTGCTGGGAGTAATAAGAAGACGGGTTTTTGTGTCTTATGCGGGAAGTGTTTCGTATTTGCACCTTATCGTCAAGGAAGTAAGAGACTATCTCAGACAACATGAAACTCAGAGCAATAAGCGACCTCCATCTGGCAAGTCCGTCCAATCGCGAGGCGCTCGATGAACTGCAGACGGCGCCCGACGACTGGCTTATCGTTGCGGGCGACATCGCGGAACGGTTTGAACACATCAAATTCGCATTTGAGGTTTTTGAACGGAAATTTGCCAAGGTATTCTGGGTTCCCGGCAATCACGATCTTTGGGCGATCCCGGAAGAGAGAGACCAGCCTGCGCTTGCAGGAGAAGCAAGATATCTGGCGCTGGTCGAGCTCGCGCGCCAATATGGCATCCATACGCCTGAAGACCCTTACGAGACTTGGAATGGCCCGGGAGGTGCGCATGTGGTCGCGCCGCTGTTTCTCCTGTACGACTACAGTTTCCGGCCACAGGATATCAAGCGGGACGATGTTGTCGCCTGGGCGCGCGCGCAAAACTCGGTGTGTGCGGACGAAACTTTTCTCGATCCGGCCCCCTGGGACAGCCGGGAGGATTGGTGCGCCAGCCGGTGTAGGGAAACCGAATTGCGCCTTCAGGAAGTCCCCGACGGGATGCCGACAATTCTGATCAACCACTATCCGCTCCGCCGGGACCTGATCCATATTCCCCGGATACCGCGGTTTACACCCTGGTGCGGGACTGTCAGAACGGAAGACTGGCATCAGCGGTTTAATGCCAAAGTGGTCGTTTCGGGCCATTTGCATACACGTCGGACAGATTGGCGTGACGACACCCGCTTTGAAGAGGTTTCGCTCGGCTATCCGAAACAATGGGACAGACGGCTCGGTATCGAAGCCTATTTGCGTGATATTCTGCCTGGTGAATAGTCAGGCTTGAGCGAGGTTCCGAAGAAACTCCATCGGAGCCGGTCCTGCTTCTACCCTGAGATTTGCCTTTGCAGGGTGGCGGATCGCCAGAGCCATCAAATGATCCGGACCGGGCTGGTAGCGCTCAAAGTGCCAATGGTCCGGATCGTCTGCCGACCGGTCCAAAAAGGTGATATTGAGGCCATTCAGATCAAACTCAAACGCATCAAGCGGTTGAGAAAGGCCTTTTCCGATCGCTTTCACGTAGGCTTCTTTCAGCGTCCAGTAGGCCAAAAAAATGTCGAGCTTTTTCTCCTTGCACGCGCGCTGAACGTCCCGGCGTTCGCTTTCTGCAAACATGCGTTGCGCAAGTTCATCAACCATGGCATCGCGATGGCGCCATTCAACGTCGACGCCGATATCGTGTTCGCTGGTCAATGCGACTGCTGCCAGCCCTCTCGTGTGAGATATGTTAACGCGGATCCTCGGGCCACCTGCCGGGGATATCAGCTCCGGCTTGCCGTGATCTTCAATGGAAAAGCGCCAGTTCTTGGCGGGTTGACCCAGATGGTAGCTCAGGAGACCGCGGCAAATCCCGTGAGCGGCGATGTAGATTTGCCGATCCCGTTCGAAATGAAACCGTTCGGCCCTGGCCAACTCTTCATCGACCAGCAATGCCTCCAGCATTTCCAGATCGTCCTCGGTGAGGTGTTCCAGCAGCAACCACCATGCGGCGACCCCGTCTTTGCTCACCAGTGCATTGCCATCTCTCACAGCACCATGCGACAAGAAGCCTTCGCTAGGTTGTCTGCCTCCCAGGGTCTTCCGCATGCTCTCAAGTTCCTCTTCCTTGCCCGTCGCATTCTGTTTTGCCGGGCAAGGTTCTCAATACTTCCATATGGCGGCGGCCTTCCTGAAGACCTATCCGGTCTTCAGGCAGTGGATGGATATCGGTGACCGGATCGTCCAAAATGCGCAAGGGTTTTCTGTTCTGGATATCATCTATTCCGACGAACACGGCATCAGCGATCCCTTTGACCGTCTGGAACATTCCCATCCCGCGCTCTTTATCACCCAGTTTGCAGTGGCAAAACTTTTGCAGAACCAGGGCATCAGGCCCGATCTTCTGCTTGGGGCCAGCCTGGGCGAATTTGTTGCCATGAGCGTTTCCGGCATGTTGCCGTTTGAAACGGCCTTGAGAGCTGTGGCATGCCAACCTGCGCTCTTTGAAAAGTCCGCTCCCAAAGGCGCCCTGATCGGGACCCTGGCATCGGCAAGTGTACGATCGCAGTCAAAGATATTGGCAGAAAGCACAGAGATTGCCGGCAAAAACGGCGCCAGCCACTGTGTTCTGGCGTGCCGGAAAGCTGACCTGGAAACGGTTCTTGGAGAGCTGCGGAGGTTGGACATCTCCTTTCAGACACTTCCCGTCCCTTTTGCCTTTCATTCGCGCTGGATCGAACCAGCTAAACAGGACTTCCTGAACACGGTCTCCGGCTTGCACTTTGAAACGCCCTTTTGGCCGGTCTGGTCTTCCTGTCTTTGCCGCGACGTGCAACAGGCCGACGGCAGGCAGCTCTGGGATATTGTCAGGCAGCCCATGCAGTTGCAGGCAACGCTGCATGCCATCGAGGCCAGGGGTGGTGCCCGATACATCGACCTCAGTCCCACAGGAACGCTGGCGGCCGTATTCCGACAAGAGTTGTCTGAAAAAAGTGCATCAGAGGTGGTGCCGCTCATGTCGCCCTATGGGGGAGATCTGAAACGCATCGAGGCCCTCTTTCCCGCCAGTCCGTAGCGGCCGGAACGTTGCCTACCTGCGACTGAACCGCAGCGGCAAGGTCTGCAATCCGCGCTGATTGGTCCGGTCCGTCCACCAGACCGGTTCTCCTGCCAATTCGATTTTTGAGAAATTTCGTATCAATTCGCTGAATGCCACTTCGACCTCGAGCCGCGCCAATGCTGCACCGATGCAAACATGCGGCCCGCCGCCAAAAATGGATTGCGCATTTGGCCGCCGCGCAACGTCAAATGTTTCAGCCTTGGCAAAGCGGGCTGGATCCCTGTTAATCGCACCAACCAGGCCAAGCACCAGGGATCCTGACGGTATTGACACACCGTGACTTTCGAAATCCTCGATTGCCACGCGCAGGATGAAATTTATAGCCGGTTCAAAGCGGAGGATTTCCTCAATCGCCGTTCGCATCAGATCCGGTTGTGTGCGCAGGCGGTCGAATTGATCCGGGTGGTTCAAGAGCGTCAATAGACCGTTGCCGAGAACGTTGACCGTTGTCTCATTGCCAGACACGAGCCCCTTGAGATTGTTCAGGGTTTCGTCCTGATCCATGACTCCGGCATCCCATGCTTCTATCGCCAGGCTGATCAACCGATTGTCCGGGTTGCCGCGCTGATCCTCCAAATGAGACTTCAGGAACCGCTTGTAGCCCTTAAGCGCTTTCAAGGCGTCTTGCTTTTGATCCTGTGACATCATGATGTCACCGATCTTGATCAGCGAGGCATTCCACTCCGCGAGCTGGGGGTCCATTTCCGGTGAGATATGAAACAGATTGCGGACCACCCGAAGCGGAAAAAGGTTCGCAAAGACCGTCATGAAATCGACCGGAGTTTCCTCGGGGATGTCCTCGAGCAGCAAACACGCTTCCCTTTCGATCATGGGCCGAAGCGGCGGAATGTCAGCAGGGCGGAACGCTTTTTCATATACATCGCGCATCCGCCGGTGATCCGGCTGGTCCGAATTCACCATCTGGCGCTGAAATTCACTGAAGAGTTCGTAGCTCAGCGGATCTCGCTGCTTGCTTTCCGGTCTGCTCCAACCGTTTTTCCAAAGCCTGGTATCGCGGCCCATTCTTGATGAGCGGACCATGGAATTGAATTCTTCATGTCCGAGAACGAAATAGATATCCGACGGCGCATCATAGTGAATCGGCCCGAGTTCCCGAATGCGCCGCAAATGCGGATGCGGATCAACGAGATATCCCGGATCGGTTAGCATGCCCCACCAGTCAATCTGCTCGCTCGCGTCCTGATCCATCAAGCGTTTCCCAAGGTTATCGGCAAGGCATTCAGCCCGTGCTGGTCGGCCCTGTGCTTCCACCACTCGGGCTCCCCGGCCAGCTCGATCCTGCCGAAGCGATCCATCAAAGCGTTGAACAGCACCCGGGCAGTCAAACGGACAAGTGCCTTGCCGATGCAAATATGTGCTCCGACTCCAAAAACGACGTGCGGGTTCGGGTACCGTGTCACATCGAAACGATCAGGATCCTTGTAGGTTCTGGGGTCCCGTCCGATTGCTGTGACCAGGCCGATCGCCAACGCTCCTTGCGGTATCAAAACATCACCACACTGGTAGTCGTCAATGGCTACGCGCAGGATGAAACTGCACCCGGGTTCAAAGCGCAGCATTTCCTCGATGGCCGTTTCCATCAGCTCGGGATTGCGACGCAGCAGTTCGAATTGGTCCGGGTGACGCAAAAGGGTCAAAAGCCCGTTTCCAAGCAGTGTGGCCGTTGCGATACCGCCTGAAATCAGTGTCATGAGGTTGTTGAGGCACTCATCTTCATCCATGACGCCGTCGGTGTACGCTTTGATCGTTGCACCAAAAAATCCGTCATTCGGGTCGTCAATTCCGGAAGCCATTCGCTCCCTGACGTAATTCCTGAACTCGGTAAGTGCTTTCAGGGCATCCTGTTTTTGCTGCGGAGCGATGATTACGTTGCCGATCACGCTCAGAGCATCGACCCAGCGCGCAAGATCCGCATCCATGGATTTTGGAATATTGAAGATACGTTTTGAGATGTTCCGTGACAACGGATCTGCAACCGTCTGCATGAAGTTGAATGATTGCTCAAACGGCAAGGTGTCCAGGATTTTGCGGCATTCATCCTCGATCATCGGGATCAAGGCCTGAATATCTGTCCTTCGAAAGGCTTTTTCGTAAACATCCCGCATGCGGCGATGGTGCGGTGCATTCGCATTGGTCATCTGGGGCTGGATTGTGTTGTACAATTCGTAACCGACCGGATCGGCTTTCTTGTTTTCCGGATTGTACCAGCCGCCTGACCACAAACGCGTGTCACGGCCCATATCCGTAGACAGGGCCATTTTCTTGTATTCCGGGTAGCCTAAAACAAAATAGATCCCTGAAACGGGATCAAATTGCACCGGCGCTTTTTCACGAATTACACTCAGTTTTTCATAAGGACTGGCCAGAAATGCATCGTCTGCAAACATTTCCCACCAGTCGATATCGGGGCTATTCAGAGCAGCGATGCCATCAGCACTGATTTCCAGATTAGAACCGTCGGACACACACCCCACCCCCAATGATTGATAGAATTCTCACTACACCATAGAAGCGAATTCTTTTCCAACGAATATGCTTGTCAGGCCGGCGTCAATTTCAGGGGCAGTGAACTCAATCCGCGTTGATCACTCCGGTCAGTCCACCATGTTGCATCGCCCGCCAGCTCAATCCTGCTGTAGCGGTCCATCAGAGCATTAAATGCCACTTCCGTCGTCATGCGCGCCAACGCCTTGCCGATGCAGATATGAGGGCCACCGCCAAAAGCGGAGTGATGGTTCGGCTTGCGCGTGATGTTGAACGTGTCCGGATCGTCAAAGCGCGCCGGATCGCGATTGATAGCTCCAACAAGGCCAATCGCCAGCGCCCCGGCAGGAATGCATACATCTCCACACTGGAAATCTTCCACCCCGGCCCTCGGAATGATGCTGCTTCCCGATTCATAACGCAGCATTTCCTCGATTGCCCTTGGCATCAAGCTCCGGTCCGCCCGTAATTTCTCCATCTGGTCAGGGTGCTTCAAAAGCGTCAGCAAACCATTTCCCAGCAGAGTGAGCGAGGTTTTGCTACCGGCAATCAACATCACCACGTTGTTGAGGGTTTCCTCCTCATCCATGGTACCGTCGTCCGCAGCTGCCAGGGCCATTCCGACGAAACCATCGCCGGGATTCTTCCTCAGGCCTTCCAAGTGCTCCTTGACGAACTGCTTGAATTCCTGATTTGACTTCTTGACGTTCCGCTTCTGCTCCGGTGTCATCACGATGTTGCCCAACCAGCTCAGGTCGGAAATCCACTTACCGATCTGAGCTTCCATTTCCTCTGGAATATCGAACAGTTTCAAAGAGATTCGGTTCGGCAGCGGGTTGCCGAACAGATCCATGTATTCGAACGCCTCGCTTTCCGGCAATCCGTCCAGAAGCTTGCGGCACTCGTCCTTGATCATCGGCAGATAGCGCATCATGTCGCGCGGACGGAACGCCTTGTCGAACACACCCCGCATCCTGCGGTGATCGGGCTGGTTCGCATTGATCATCTGCGGCTGAAAATCAACAAACAGCTCATACGTTTCCGGGTCATTCTGCCGGTTTTCAGGACTGCTCCAGCCATTTCTCCAGTAGGTCGTGTCCCGGCCCATACTGGACGTCTTGGCCATCAGGCCAAATTCCTTGTGCCCGAGAACGAAATATATCCCCGACTGGGGGTCGAACTGGACAGGCGCCAGCTCGCGTATCCGCTTCAACTCCGGATAGGGATTTTTCAAAAACTCCGGGTCGGTCAACATCGTCCACCAGTCGATGTCGAAACATGGAGCCGTCGAAGCCCCGGCCCCTTTGTCGTCACCGGCATCGGGTGAAGGACTGTTTTCCACGTGGACTTCAGACATTTAATTGGCTCCGGCACTCACTCGAACGAAGGGTGTTAAGGCGTGCAATCACTCACAGACCGGGCCACTAACGTTCGGCTCGATACTGCCTGCGGTCCCGACAGGGCACAAGACTGAACCGGATGGTCCGGCAGCCCGTTCACTAAAGAAATCCGGTTGAGAACCGCTCTGGGAACAGAAGACCGGTTTTGGATCCAGGTCATGAACGACGCGCATAAATGTGGAACACCGGCGCTCCGCCCTGGGCCATCGGGTGATCCTCGACTGTTGTTTTGTAACCGCGTTCTTCAAGCTCGCCCCTGATCGTCGTCAGCTCGTCCGCGCCCCGGTGCACTTCGACGAGAAGCTGGCGTATCCTCGGCCACAGATCTTCGCCGATTCCGTCAAGCACAGGGCGCTCCTGCCCCTCCGTGTCGATCTTGAGCAAGTCAATCCGGTCCAGCCCGAACCGGGTGGCGACGCTGTCCAGCGTGTCGACTTCCACGGTCACTGTTTCCTTCTTGAACAGCCTTTCGATGAAGGCGTCGTCATCCAGGCGCTCATGCGCTCCCGTGCTGTCGATGATCGCGCGAATATCTTCGCTCGCGCCCTGGCCGAACAACAGCTTCTTCAGTCCATCAGCCAGCTTTTCACCGACGGAGGAATCGCCCGTGGAAAGTGCAGAAAGCGCGGGGTAATGATCGAATTGAGCGGTTCCGGTCTTGTCCCCTAAAGCCAGGCATGACGCCTGGATGGCACCACCGATTTTTTCGGTATTGCTCCTCAGTGCGCCAAAGGCGGCGGGCATTGGTTCGAAGGCAAATATCCTGGCATCGGGACACAGGTCCCTGAGGCGCAAGCAGAACAATCCGATATTGGCGCCAACATCCAGATAGGTTCCGTCGACCGGCAGATCCAACCCGCGTTCGATCAGATCGTCCGAGACAATTTCATGCCAACCGAAACCAACTTCATAATCGTTCACGCAATGAATTTCACGGCCATCCGGAAGCTCTGCCATTGAAAGGCTCATGATACTCTTCCCGCCACTTTTGCACTTTATCCACTTCACAAGCATGAAGCGGTAACAGCCGCACTTCAACAACTTTAACGTACTCTGGCAGCTCGCCACGCAGCCGTAAACCCCGCTCACGAAAATCGTCCTGGACAGTGCGATCCCGCTCAAAAAAACGGCCACGATCGGCTTTCCCTCGTTGCAGACGAGGGGGGCGGAGCTTCGAATCATCTCACTCCGGCCAATTTCCTTCTCTTTGACCAAATTGATTTCAAAGCGTTTTTCGCGTTGGCGAGGATCGTGCCGTGCATCTGGAATGATTGGACCAAAGCTTCAGGGTGGTTTTTTCGGCAAAGGCCTTTCCGATTGCCAATTACGACGGTTCAGGCATCTGAGTGTCAGATGTCCGCGTGTGCCCTCAAATTGGTCGTTCGACTGGTCTCCGCTTGCACCCGAAAGCCGACATTCGTTGCAGGTGCTGTGAGCTTGCAGGTTGGGCGGGAAGCGGACGTTAGCGGCGGTGTCAACAAATAACCGAAACTGGGCCGATTGCCATTAGCCCGGTTTTGGCTGTCGGTGCTGGGAAACGGACATTGAAATGCTTGCCTCGCATTGGCGCTGGTGACCACATGAGTACCGCGGCAATAAGGAATGGTTATGCCCCCACACACTAGGAAAAGTCTGTCGCTCAAGGGCTTCGAAACGTCTTGTTTGGAAGGCCGTCCCAGTGCACTCCGTCACGCCCCTCCGCTTGAGGAGGTAGAATAAGGCTTGTCAGTGTAAGAGGCCGCTTGTCGCCCCTGATACCGCGCCACTGAAAAGTCTCATCGAACGCCCAGGTTTCTTCGGGTGAAGCCTCAGGGGCAAAGTAGTGCCAATAGATGAATGACAAGGGTTTGCCTTTTGGGTCGAAATCATTGATCGTCTTCATAATCTTTTCATGGCGGCGATATTCAATAAGGTCGTCACCCAGAGCTTCCAGGCCGATATGGATGATCCCCGGGCGATCATCTGGCAGCTGCTTGTTTGCGTCGAAGAGTTTGCGTTTGAAATCCCGCGCTTTTTTCTCTATCGCGCCTTCAGATAGACTTCGTGTACGAAGGACGACAGCCTGGTCGACCTTGTCGATGAAGTGAGGGTTCTGAGCGTGTTTTACTTTCTGAAGTGTGTTCAGTTCATCGTAACGAATATAGGTGCCAGTCAAGAGCTTATTATAGACTGGGCTAGGGTAGAGCAGGTATCCATTTTTAAGTGCAGTCTGGAGGGGTTCTAGGTCGAGATCGCCAATGACACCGAAAGCGAAGTCGTCTGTCCAAAGATTTGAATTTTTCCCAGAATGCAGGAAATCAATCACGTGCCGAACTAGGTAATCATCCGGGACATCGCTCAGTTCTACAGAGAAATCGACTTTTGCGTAAATGCTTCGGCCCGAGGGTATGATGAGCCGCGTTGCCGGTAGCCAAAGCTCTCGCTTTCGCGCTCGTTCGCTTTCGACATAGTCACCGTTTTCGAACCGTTTGCACTCAACAGCCCAGAACGCCCCATGTACTTCGACGTCCAAGTCATATGCCTTCGCGCGACCGGGCTCTTCAGGCTTGAAGGCAACTTTTGCGCCGTCGCGTGCATAGGCCATGGCAACCAACATCTCAAAGAGACCACCGTTGGGTTGGGACCTCTCACGTCCGATCAAGCGCTTGGCGCGCTCGTTAAAGCCCTTAATCTGAGGGATCAGTTCCAGGTTGCGCCCTATAGCGGCAAGGACAGGTACGATGCGGCACCCATAGAAAACTTCATAGTTTTGAGGGTGGTCAGTTAAAGCCTCGCCGAGGAACAAGTACCAGCCGAAAAGGTCTTCGAGGCCGTAGAAACGTCCTTCTCCGCTAGGATCTTCCTGTTCGCCGACCAATGAACGATAAAAGTGCCAGGCGGCAGCCTCGCGGCGGTCCTTCCACTCTTTAATACCTATGAGGTCTTTGAAGTAGCCAACGCCTGCACTTAGTTCGGGAAAATCACCATAATGGAAAGATTCATCGGGCAGGCGTTCGAACATGTGAGGGGGAAACTCTGGTAACAACATTCCTTTTCATACCTCTGAAAAAACGTTTCCTAACCCGAGTCGATGCGACAAAGAAGGTGAATGATTGCTCCCGAAACAAATTTTCCAACTCTTAGTTGTTTTCTTGGTGGTTACCTTATGTAATGTGTGAACGATTCTCATCAACGAAAAAATTGGACGCAAGTGGAAGCCCAACAACAAAGAGATGTTGTATTCATTAGTCACGCGACCCCCGGTGACAATGCGTTTTCAATTTGGTTGGCCTCAAGGCTCGCGCTTGCCGGATACAATGTCTGGTGTGATCAGGAGAAGCTGCTTGGGGGCGAAGACTTCTGGAAAGACATCGAGAGAGTCATCAGAAACCAAGCTGCAAAGATGATTCTTGTCGTTTCAAAAAATGCCTTTGACGCTGAAAGGCTTTTGAGAGACGGGATTGCTAAAGAAGTTGCCTTGGCAGACATTATGAAAAAGAGTCTTTCAGACCAATATTTTCTGGTCCCGGTTCGAATCGATCAAACCAGCTTCAGCAATTTTCCCATCGATTTTATCCGTCTGAATGGCATCGATTGCCAGCAAAACTGGGCGGATGGTCTGCACAGGATTATCAAGGTTCTGGAGCGCGATGATGTGGCCCGAAGCCGCGCCCCCCACCCATCCATTGCAGGTTGGCGAGATGTTCATCAGGAACTTTCCAAAACTATCTCAAGCGTCCGCGAGAAGCTCCAGACAAACTGGCTTGCGGTCACAGCAGTTCCCGAAACACTCCGCTTTTATGAAGTTCAGCGCGAGCTAAAGCAAAACGAATTGCGGTCCATTGCATCTGAGTGCGCGTTGCCGTGCTTTGATCATGGCCGGTTGCTCGTATCATTTGCAGATTTGACCGAACTTCAAACCGCACTGGGGCCGTCTGTCCCGATATCATCGCGGGGCACCCTGAAAACCGATGATTTTCTTATCGGCGAAACCGGCGACATTCTTGGCATTGCGCCCCGGGACGCGAAGAACAAAATCTCTTCATTGTTCAGGCAGGCATGGGATAACACATTGCGGGCAAAAGGCCTGACACCCTACGAAATGGCGAACCAGAAACTTGCTTGGTGGTTTCCTGAGGGCCTGGTCGAAGATGAGCAGCTTCGTTACACGGATTTCAACGGTAAGCCCCGTAAACGTGCCGTTCGCGGAACACGGGGAAAGAAAGATGGCCCAGACGATACCGTTATCCCGAGATATTATTGGCATCTGGGTTTCACGGCCAAACCCTACTCCACCGAGGTACCATATATAGCCATCCAGCCCCGGATAATTATCTCCGAAGACGGGCAAACACCTCTTGCAAACAAGACACGCCTGAATTCAGTAAGGCGCTCAGTCACCAGCATGTGGTTCAATGAAAGATGGCGCGGACTGATATTGGGCTTCGCGAACTGGCTTGCCGACTCCGGAGATGAAATCAAACTGGCCGTATCTGCCAGCGAAGCCATCAGACTCAGGAAAGTCCCGATGACTTTCGATGCCGATTTCGGGATTACTGCTGATCCTGTCAATCTGGAAACCGACGACGAAGAGCTTGCCAGCTTTGAAGCCTCTGAAACGCATGAACGTCTTAACGACCCGGCGTTCCGTTCCCTCGATGAAGATGAGGACAACGATGTCGACGGTTGAAAAGAAAATAAAGCTTCTCCCGGAGCCGCTGCTGCAATTTGCCAACAACCAATGCGAAGAGCACCCCAAGGACGGATTGATGCTGTACGGGCCTGCTGATGCGGCGTCAAAAAAAGGCTCTCTTAGTTTCGGCGTCGTCGGCACGAAGACTGGTATTGCACTTTTTAACAGCTGGGCGGAATCAGTCCGGGGATACATTCCTCCTTTCCGTGAAAACGTCGCTCACCATTCAGGCTTTCCGGGTTTTGAGGCGGCTTTTGGCCTTGAATGGCCGGACACTCCTATTGCCTGTGTGGAAGTTGAATCCCAGAAGATCGACAAAGCCATTCGGCTTCATAACCGCCATGAGGCAATCAAGGCCACAACAGACATATTTGCGGATGCGATTTCCAAGTATCTGCGGGAAGAAAGCGATGTGACCCCTGACTTCTGGTATGTCGTAATACCGGACGAGGTGTATTTGTGGGGGCGTCCGAAGAAGGCACCACCGGTTTCAGAGCGCGTGGCGGGCAAAGCCGATATGAGCAAAAAGGATGCGCGACAGTTCCTGAATGCACCTTCATTTTTTGAGGGTGACAACTGGCAGGCCGAGTTACAGCTCTATGACTTGAATTTTCACAATCAACTTAAAGCAAGACTGCTCAGCAAAGCGGTCATTCAGATTGTGAAGGAAACGACGCTCCGGGAAGCCTCAGACCTTGATATGGATAATGTCAGGAGGAAGACACAGGACCCCGCCACTATCGCGTGGAATTTGTGCACTACATCCTACTATAAGTGCGCGGGTCCGCCTTGGAGGCTGAAGGATATCCGGCCCGGTGTTTGCTACATAGGCATTGTTTTCAAATTGGATCCGTCAGATCCCAACTCCGGAAATGCCTGTTGCGGTGCACAGCTGTTTTTACGTTCCGGGGAGGGGCTGGTTTTCAGGGGTGCGGTTGGCCCGTGGTACTCGAAGGAACTCAAACAGTTTCACCTTTCGAAGGAAAAGGCTGCGGAACTGATGCAGCTTGCTGTCAAAGCCTATGAAGACATTCATGGAGCACCGCCTGATGAAGTGTTCATTCACGGACGAACGCGCTTTGAAAAAAGTGAATGGGACGGCTTTCTGTCAGCGGTCACCAATCAAACCAATGTGGTCGCGATCCGGATCAGGCCGACTGATGAACTAAAGCTTTACCGACTTGCAAAGCAGCCTCCTATTCGCGGTTCCTATCTCGAGATTCATGAACGCATGGCCTATTTGTGGACGAAAGGATATGTTCCGCGCTTTGGCACATATCCGGGATTCGAAGTTCCCAATCCGCTTGCGATTAATCTTGATTGGGGCAATGCGCCGATTGAGCAGGTACTCGCTGACATAATGGCGCTGACCAAGGTGAATTTTAACGGATGCAGTTTTTCAGATGGACTGCCTGTGACTTTGAAATTCGCGAATGCGATTGGCGAAATTTTGACCGCAGCACCCGAACTTGAAGACGCGCCACAACCCTTCAAGTACTATATCTGATTTCGGATGGAAGCGATTTGGCCCAGGTATTATGAGCAAGCACGGTATCGTAACCTGTGTTGAAAATGACAACTTTTTCCATCGTCCACATCAAAAGTCGACTTCTGCTTGCGGGATGCGTTCCCGAACTGTTGAGTGCCCGAATTGGAGACGCGAAGCAGACGCTTTCTAGCCAACGCCGCAACGACCGCTCCGGGCCGGGAGTGCCAAGTGGGCCGTTGTTCACAACGCGCAATCCGGGCGGAAAGCAGACTTTCACGGCGGACAGGAGGCAGTTGCGGTAATTCGGAAAAAGCTGACCTTGATCGTCTGCATGTCGTCAAACTCGCGAGTTCCGGTCCAATAGCGGGAAGCGGAAGTTCGCTGCACGTGCCGGGTTAGAACCAATGCCGTTGACCGTCCTGCATAGTCTTGCCTTCGCTTCGATATGCACAGGTCATTGTGAGTTTGTACCTTGATCGCCGGATATCAGAATCGCGCCTAGGGTGACAGGCGACACCGGACGGATTGCAATCCGGTTTCAGCAACATCCGCGTACGGAAGTTTTGTTCTATGGAAGCGTCGTTGTCAGGGTTGCGCAATCCACCAATGTAGTGCCTGCGCCCAGGATATCCGCCATCAGGTTTCGACCAGGATTTATGACAAACCCGGTATCCGCTGAAAGGCCACGAGCCAAAAAAAGGTCTGTCGCCTTATCTGCGGAATTGGATGTGACGCGCACCCTGTCGCTGACCAGATCACGCCCTGCCAGCAGGTCGCGCATGACCTTCGGGGCGGTGATGACAATTCGGATCGAGCCTGTTCGCCCCACATCAATGCGTTGGCCGGAAAAGTCGCCCGCGACAAAACGGACAGGCATGGTGTGACATGTCCTGTTGACCCGAAACGTGGCGGTGCCATTCCCTGCAAGGCCACGCAGCATCAGCAGGTTTCCTTCCCGTGGATGCGGAATATCGATAACAGCGACATCCTGTTTTGTGTCCGTATTCGATTCAGCCTGCGCGGCGTCGACAGAAGAAACTGCGATCAACGTCGTAAAGAGGGCCAAACCAATGACCGCCAGCTGATCTCCAAGGTCTTCGATGTTCACGACATTTCCTTTCTCGGTTGCTTTCCCGTGCATGGGGGTTCTGCAAGCATGAAAGGCGAGAAGCGCTTGAGCCGCGCCCAGGTCTACGTATTCGAACGTTTGAGATCGCGATTGCGGACGTTCTTGTTGCCGGAACCTTGCCGTCTTTGACAGGACGGCGTTTGACCGGTGAGGCGGCGAAACTCGGTGTTAAAGCTGGATTTGCTTTGGAATCCAGCCTCCAACATGATGTCCGTCACAGGCAAATCGGTGGTTTTCAGAAGCATCGTGGCATGGCGCACGCGAAACCCATTGATGTAGCGCGAGATATTCTCGCCATGGATGCGATTGACCGCTTTAGACACACTTCGTGCGGGGCAGTGTAGCCTCCGACCCAACCGCGCGAGCGTCAGGTCCGGGTCAGTGAACATCTTGTGTTCGATCATCAGCCTGTCAAGCTTGCGCAACAGGTCCTGATCCTCTTCAAGCGTTTCCTGCCTCGCCGATTCGCGGGAAACGTCTCGCGTCCGGGGTCCAAGAACAAGTGGCAGGCCAACAAGCGCGCAGAGCAGGACCACCGCAACAACCACGCCGGATGCGCCGGTCAGGAGGCGCATTACCCCTGCATTGCCCGCAGAGAGCATCGCAGCAAGGATCGTGGCATCGGCTGCAACGATCAGGGCGATAAAGAGGATTGCGAATAGCAATGCAATTCTGACCAAGCGAAATTTGTTTGGTGCGACCTGAACAAATGCGTCCGGCGGCTGGCGTAGCATCGCCGTCAGCAAAACAGCATAGACGGCATTTGTTCCGATCACGATCACATCAGCGGACCAGGCCGTCGGTACGAGAAGCGCGAATTCCGCCAAGGCCAGTCCCGTGGCTGCGATCTGAAGCGACTGTCGTGTCGGGGACCCGGTCGTTGACGCTAGTGATTGAAAACCAAGCCAGAGCGTCGGGGCAATCAGTATCGCGATATGAGGCTGTACCCTGCCAAGCACCTCAAAACCATATTCCACTCTTAGCCCCACAAACGCGGTGACCACCGCAATGAGGCCAAGTCCAAGGCCAAACAGAACGCGCGCTGCAATCGGTAGAAGCGGTCTGCTTACAACCGCCGCTGCAATGAACACAGCGAGAATCGAAATGATCCAGGACGTTGGAACCGTGTTCACAGTCGTATTCCTCAAGCCAGGTTCCCAAGCGCGCAACCACATAGATGTCCCGCAACGATTCAGGAACCGCGCAAATGCGATGCCCGACATGCAAGACTATGATGGCACGAAACTGGATGCCACACGGATCAGCACTCTGATTGCGGTCTGCAGTTCTAGATCGCGTTTCAGAACTATTTTCAGCCTGAAAAGTGTTCTGTGTCCCGCGCCGTGTGAATTCGCAGAGTGGCATGTCCGGTCCAGGCATGCATCTGACCAGGCGCTTGCTGGCAGACCCTATATTGTTGGCGATGTCATCGGTAGACCACGCAAGACTTCACGAAACCGCTTCAGGTTCGCTATTTTTAAAAGCAGGGAGTTACTGACAGAGCTCAGATGACATATATTGGTTTGGCAAAGTGAGTGACCTAAACAGATACCGGAGACTGATGTGTCACCAAGTAAGGGCCGCGTCGAAAGACTGATTGATACGATTGCTTCAGAGTTCCAGTCTCATCTCATCGACTTGTGGAACACCTCCACAGTCCTCGATATCCAGGACGGCGCCGTTCAAAAAATGATCTCAAGCGAAGCACCTTTTGGTGTCATCGGGATCAAGATCCTGATGCGCAATCCGGGAGACGCAGATCGTCTTTTTGAGCATCAGTGGAATTTCAGCATCGGGATCACCGGATGTGAATTCACGCTTTTGGATGTCGACTACCAGAACGACGTTTGGATCGGTGATGCGAATTCCGCCGCATTCGCTGGGCACGAACACATTGCCTACAAATCGGTTGAACACATGATTGCCTTTCATGGCGACGATTTCGGCGTCGGAAAAGTCTTCATCGAAAAAATTGGTGCTCTCTGCCCCAGCCTGCTTGAAAAGCCACCATTGTTCTTTCGACTGCCGCGCAGGGCGCCACCCGCCTACAGATTTACGGCAGCCCCCCAGGCCATTCGCGAAGAGATAGGCCTTTCATCTGATGACCGCGTGGTTCTGATTGAGACGATGATCAAAGAACACGGGATTGACCCATACAAGATCCTTCTGTCCTTCCATTCTGATGAAAACTTCTGGCTGGTTGATCTCCCCGAAGCGCTTGTCGACCGTTACCAGCATGGCCTGATTGATCCAAGCCTTGGTGAACACCATTCAAATCTTGAGGTCGGGGTATCCATTACGGCAGAGGCTCTGAGGAACAGGATCCGGCAGAAGTCAAACAGCGCTGAGCGCGATAACGACGTCTTGTTCTCAATGTCTGGAAGCGGTTCCGCGTCAGGTTACTTGAACCGATTGAATTGAGTTTACGTTGGCTGGTGTCATTTTTTTGCTGCGAGAAAGCGCGCAATTCCTGACCGTCTCCTCCCGGATTCAAAACCGACCTTCGCTGCGAGCGTATTGGGTTACAACAATGCGCCTCAGGGTCGGACGTTTGTGGATTTTCAGCCAGGTTTGAAAAGTTGCCATTCACAGCAAGGCAACCGAAAGTGTATTGTGGGCGTAGAACGGACGTTCGCAGCATAATGCATCAAGGTCGGCAATGCTGACGAAGCGTTCATTTGCTTCCAGCGGTTAGAAATGATTTACCTTCTCGCGAGGTCCGCGACACGCGCGGTCCTTAAAAACCAGCGTGAGCAGGTGTCTGGAGCCCAGTGGATGGGCGGCATGACGGCCAGGATAAACCTGCAAAACTGGGGAGAAAAACGATGTTCAAGCGTATCATGGCGCCGGTTGATCTGGCACATGTTGAAAAACTGAGGGCCGCACTCGAATGCGCCGCAGATCTTGCCAAACACTACAGCGCACCTGTTGTGTATGTGGGCGTCACCTCATCCCAACCCAGCGAATTGGCACATAATCCAGAAGAATTCGCACAAAAACTTGGCATATTTGCAGCGGCAGAAGCTGCCAGGTACGGCATAGAAACTGTGGCATATGCCACTATCGCGCACGATCCGACGATCGAGGTTGACGATGCACTGATGCGCGCAATCAAAGAAACTGGCGCCGATCTCGTCGTCATGGCAAGCCATGTGCCGAATGTCATGGACCATATCTGGCCGTCTAACGGGGGAAAACTTGCCGCGTACGCGAAATGCTCAGTGATGGTTGTGCGCACTTAGACCCCACAAGACAACGCACGAGTAGCCCACAGATGGTCGTCGAAACTACTGTTGAGCCCAAGGGTGAAAAATCTCGAGGCCCATAGTTGGCAAACGCTCGACAGGGCCGGCGCAAGTTGAGAGCCGGCATTGCCTTTCCACGTGTAAAAACCGGCAGTCCTCAAACGACCCCAATTCAGTTGCTACTCGACCAACACCAACCTTATTGCCTCATCCGCAACAACTCCGCATTCGCCCCGAAGACAAATTCCATCACAGCCCCTGCCCTCCAGCTTTTGTCGTTTCATTCTCGAAAAATGGTTCACATCCGTTGCCGAAGAGATTGTTGATGATTTCTGGCGCTCGATTGACTTTATGCCTAAGCATCCCGCCGGTGCCGTGAGGTCCAGACTTTCAGATCTGCGAAGGCTTTCAGGAATGCCGCAAGCACCAGCCCGCACAACGCCACCTTTGTCACAGTTTCCATCGTGCCTTCGATCAGAAGAGCATGAATCACGCTGCCTGCGACAATCACGAGGACAAGCGAAGTGTGTGCCAGACGCCATGTGCGCGGTCTCAGTTGCAGGCGGCGGCGAATCGCGGCCAGCAGCGCTGCGGCAAAGACGGCCCACATGGCAATCACGCCCCATACGGAAAACGGTGTCGGCGAGCGGAACAGAAGCGCATCAATCACATCCGGCGGACTGGTGATCCAGAGCCCCGCGACGTGAACGATTACGGCCAGAACGAGAACACCGCCAACCCATCGATGAAGCCTGCGTCCGCGTTGCCTCGCCAGTCCGGGCAGATAACCACCGGCCAGCAATGGTTGAACGAGAAGGAGTGCCATCGCGATGATCCCCGCAAAGCCGGCCGCGATGTAAACCGGTTGGCGCCATTGCAACAAGGGACTGGCCGCGGCAGCTGCAACCGGAATCAGGAGGACAGCCGCAAGGACACCCCAGATCAGGATCGCTCTTGTTCTGCCCATTTAATTACGAACCGGCCCGGTCAAGCAGGCTGAAGAACGAAATGCACCTCCAGGGTGGTGTCCCTGGCGCTGCTCATGACCGGACGCAGGAACACGGTTTCGAATTCTCCGCTGTCATAGGCAAGGTGGCCATGCGGCTGTCCGAAGGCCGGTACAATTTGCGGCATCTCCAGCCGGAACACTCCGTTGGCGTCGGTGAGCGTTGCACCGTGACTGCGCTCGTCGCGCTCGTGTCCTTCGGTCGTATGTGCCCAGACCTGGATGCGCTGACCTTCAAGGGGAGCGCCGTCGCCTGCGCGGCGGACGGTTCCCGTCATCCAGAAGCCGCCACCGCCGATACGGTCGACGATCGGGGCGCCGGGACGGTAATTGTTGGATCCACCGCGCATCGAACGCGTCGGTGCCAGATCCTGTGCACGGGCAGGAACAAGCAGCCCGGACATCCCGGCTACCGCAACGGCGCCACCGGCAGCCAGAAGATTTCGGCGGGTGAACAGGTCGGTCGTCATTCAAAATTCTCCTATCGGACAAGGCGCATCCGGCCTTCTGTCTGGCCAATGTAACTGCCGATCTGAAATTATAGGGCGATTGTGTCGATTTCCGAGTTTTCGAGGGTGGTACAATCGCCGATTTTGCTCACGGTTTCGTGAACTCGCCTGGTCCGGGTTTGCCGGCGACTGTCTTTCCCGTTGTTTCGGTTCTCGTGACAGACCTGCTTCATCCAGTTTGAGATCACGACGTCAGATCCAGGTCGCTGATGACTGTTTGAACAGCAAGCAGGAAGATCTGGACCTCGGCACTTTGCTGGGTGTCCGGCCGCGTCATGAGGCCGACCGGCCCCTTGGTGATGTCGCTGTCAAATGGCAGCCGGACCAGGGTGCCGTCCTCGGTCTCGGTCTGAACAACGCCCGATGATATGATCCAGACTGCGTCGGTCTGGCGGGTATAGAGCCGTCCGAACGCACCTGAAACGCTTTCAATGCGGTGGGGGATCTCGCCGACGCCATTGGCAATCATGAAACGCTCGACCAGCGGCCTGATCGCCGACCCTTCCGGCGGATAAATGACGGGCCAGTCGACGATGCGTTTGACATCCGGGTCCTTCAGCAACGGATGTCCCCTTCGTACGACCAGGTCGACGCGCTCTGAATAAAGCTGCGTGAAGGAAACACCTTCCATGGATTCCGGGCGTCCGAGCCGACCGATCACAAGATCGAGCTCTCCCAGTTTCAGGCGCTCGATCAGATAGCCATGCGGTCCATCCATGATCTTGACAAGGACACTGGGTGACAGTTCGGCAAACTCCCTCACCACCGGCGGAATGAAGCTTGCCGCGACGCTCGGAAGCGCGCCGACCTTGAGTGTCGCCCGGGCATGGTCGCCTTCCTTTTCAACGCCGTCCAGGCCCTGCTGCAGGCTGGCAAGCGAAATCTGGGCGAAGTGCAGGAAGACCTTGCCCTGTTTCGTCAGGGCGATCCCTGCCCTGTTGCGGGTCATCAGGGTCGCGCCGATGATGTCCTCGAGCTCCTTCAGCGTCTTGGAAATTGCCGGTTGGGTGAGTGACAGCTTATCGGCGGCAAGTTTGAGGCTGCGCTCGTGCGCGATTTCAACAAAACACTGGATGTGGCGGAATTTGATACGGCGGTCGATCATTTAGTTTCCCATTCCAGCAACAAAAAAGCTCATTATCTCATTTTACTTCTCATTTTTGGACATTCAATATAGTGCCAACAGAGGAGGAAAACATGCGTACTCAGGTTGTCATTGTGGGCGGCGGGCCTTCGGGACTGTTGCTGGGGCAACTGCTTCACCGCAAGGGCATCGAGACGATCATTCTCGAACGCAAGACGCGTGACTATGTACTCGGACGGATCCGCGCCGGCATTCTGGAAACAGGTCTTGTCGACATGATGCGCGAAGCCGGTGTCTCGGACCGGATGGACAAGGAATGCTTCATCCACCACGGCACCTGTATCTCCTATGAAAACGAGATGTTCGACATCAATTTTCAGGAGCTGATCGGTCAGAACGTGATCGTCTACGGCCAGACGGAAGTCACCCGCGATCTCTACGACGCAAGGGACGCTTGCGGTGGCAGGACACTCTTCGAAGTCGAAGACGTCGAAATCCGCGATGCGGAAACAGACAGCCCCCATGTCACCTTCACAATCGATGGCAGTGCAAAACGCATCGACTGCGATTTTGTCGCCGGATGCGACGGCTTTCACGGCGTCAGCCGCAAGACTATCCCCGACACGGTGCGCAAGGATTACGAAAAGGTCTTCCCGTTCGGCTGGCTCGGGGTCCTATCCGAAACACCGCCTGTGCATGACGAGCTTGTCTATGCCAATTCAGCGCGTGGATTTGCGCTGTGTTCCATGCGCAATGAACATCTTTCGCGGTACTATGTGCAGTGTGATCTCGACGACGATGTCTTTGAATGGAGTGACGACAGGTTCTGGGACGAGCTGAAACGCCGCCTGCCCGAGTCCGTCGCCGACAAACTCGTCACGGGTCCTTCCATCGAAAAATCGATTGCCCCACTTCGGTCTTTCGTCTGTGAGCCGATGCGTTGGGGCAGGCTGTTCCTGTGCGGCGACGCGGCCCATATCGTTCCCCCAACCGGCGCCAAGGGCCTGAACACCGCCGCATCCGACGTCCATTACCTGTTCGAAGGTCTGGTTCAATATTACCAGGACAACGACACAAACGGCATCGACCGTTACTCGGAGCGCGCTCTGGCGCGGATCTGGAAAGCGGAACGCTTCAGTTGGGCCACCACGAACATGCTGCATCGTTTCCCCGACCAATCGGAGTTCGACCTGAAGATGCAGCGCGCTGAAATCGAGTCCCTTCACTACAATGAAACCGCGCAGAAGTGGTTTGCGCAGAATTATGTGGGGTTGCCGTACTGATGCAGATCGCACGCCTCAAAACCGTCGACCTTCACTGGAGCGAGGATGGTGACCCGGACGGCATCGCGGTCGTCTTTGCAAACTCCCTTGGTACTGATCTCCGCCTCTGGGACAAGGTCATTCCACTCCTGCCGCAAAAGGGATTACGCCTGATCCGTTTCGACAAGAGGGGCCACGGCCTATCATCGTGTCCCGCCCCGCCTTACACGATCGACGCACTGACGGATGACACAGAACAGCTTTTGGACCGGCTCCGGGTCAAGACCTGCATTTTTGTCGGACTTTCGATCGGCGGCATTATCGCTCAACTTCTGGCCAGTCGCCGGCCGGAACTGGTGAAGGGTCTGGTTCTTTCGAACACGGCTGCCAAACTCGGCACAGCAGACATGTGGCAGGAAAGAATTGACCGCATCCGGAAAGACGGCATCGAGGCGATGGCCGATGCCATCCTGGAACGCTGGTTCGGGGAAGAATTCCGCCGGAGCGACGAGGCCATGGCCTGGCGCAACATGCTGACGCGGACACCGGTGGAGGGATATATCGGCTGCAGCGAAGCCATAGCGGCAAACGACCTGACAGCTTCGACATCGAAACTGAAGCTGCCGGTGCTCGGAATTGGCGGCGAACACGACCTGGCCAGCCCTCCGGATCTTGTCCGGGCGACGACGGATCTGATTGACGGCAGCCGGTATGTCGAAATCGGGAATGCAGGCCACCTGCCCTGTGTCGAGCAGCCGGACATCTATGCCGGCCATCTCGTTAGATTTTTCAAGGAGGACCTCAATGTCGGAGCGATATGAGCGCGGCATGGCCGTTCGCCGGGCGGTGCTCGGCGACGATCACGTAGACCGGGCCGAGAATGGCAAGACGGATCTCGACGGACCGTTCCAGACTCTGATCACCGAGGGCGCCTGGGGAACGGTCTGGTCGTCGGAGGGCATCAGCGCGCGCGAGCGGTCAATGCTGACACTTGCGCTGCTGGCGGCACTCGGTAACTTCGAGGAAATCGCGATGCACATCCGGGCAACGGCCCGCACCGGCGCCAGCAAGCAGGACGTGCTGGAAGCGTTCCAGCATGTCGCGGTTTATGCCGGCGTTCCGCGCGCCAACCAGGCCTTGAAGATCGCCAGGGAAACCTACGCCGAGATGGAACAGGGTAACCAGCAGGCATGAGCTGACCGGGCTGCCAGAGGGAGAAAACAACGATGAAACCAGGTCCGTATTATCAACGCGACCGGCAGTGGCAACCAGCGGCGCTGACGCCGGACTACAAGACCAGCGTGTCCCGCTCGCCGCAATATTCGATGATCAGTCTGGAAACGACGGTCAGCGAGGTCACGGGCCCCGTTTTCGGTCACAATGACATTGATCCGCTCGACAGGGATCTCTTGAACAACTTTGCCAAGCCGGGTGAAAGCCCGATCGGAGAACGCATCATCCTGCATGGGCGCGTGCTCGATGAAAATGCGAAACCGGTTCCCAACACGCTGGTCGAGATCTGGCAGGCCAACGCAGGCGGCCGCTACCGGCACAGGAAAGACACTTACCTCGCCCCGATCGACCCCAATTTCGGCGGTTGCGGCCGAACACTCACGGACGAGGACGGCCACTACCACTTCAGGACGGTCAAACCCGGTGCGTATCCCTGGCGCAACTGGGTCAACAGCTGGCGTCCGGCCCATGTTCACATATCGGTTTTCGGTTCAGCATTTGCACAGCGCCTGATTACACAATGCTACTTCGAGGGTGATCCGCTTATCGCAAAATGTCCCATCGTCAATACGATCCCCGACAGCGACGCGATCGAACAGTTGATTGCCCGGCTCGATCTCAACGCAACCCTTCCACTGGACACGATCGCATACAAACTCGACATCGTGCTGCGGGGGCGCCGGTCGACCCTTTTCGAAAACCGGCCGGAGGGCAACTGACATGCGCCAGCATCTTGACTACCTGAAGGAAACCCCGTCACAGACAGCAGGTCCCTACGTTCATATCGGCCTTGCGCCTGGTGCGGCGGGATTTGAAATCTACAATCAGGAACTCGGCTGGGACATAGCCGGACCCAATGCAGCCGGTGAGCGCATCCGCGTCGAAGGCCGGGTCATCGACGGGATGGGTTCTCCGATCAAGGACGTGCTTCTGGAAGCATGGCAGGCCAATGCAAACGGCATTTACGCGCATCCGGAGAGCGAAGGTGATGTTGAAGACGGTTTCCGCGGCTGGGGGCGTGTGATCACGAATTTCGAGACCGGCGAATGGGGGTTCGACACGGTCAAGCCCGGCAGCGTGACAGACGGCAACTCACGCGTGATGGCACCCCATATCAGCCTCTGGATCGTGGCGCGCGGTATCAATGTCGGCTTGCACACGAGACTATACTTCGAAGACGAAAGGGATGCGAATGCCGGGGATCCGGTGCTGAATCTGATCGAATGGGAGCACCGCCGGGCAACATTGTATGCGAAAAGAGGTGAACGGGACGGCAAAACCGTCTACCGGTTTGACATAAAGTTACAAGGGGAAGATGAGACCGTCTTTTTCGACATCTGAGTGAAACACATGACAAAACCCTGCATCATCTGCGTCGCAATCACAGGTTCGGTGGCGACCAAGCAAAACAATCCGGCGGTGCCGATCACGGTCGCCGAACAGCTTGAAAGCACCCACGAAGCCTTCGAAGCAGGCGCTGCCATCGTGCATGCCCACGTGAGAAACGACGACCAGTCACCGACGTCGGATCCGGAAAAGTTCGCCCGTCTTAAGGAAGGCCTTGAGAAACACTGCCCGGGAATGATCATCCAGTTTTCAACCGGGGGGCGTTCCGGAGCCGGTGAAGCGCGCGGCGGCATGTTGCCGCTGAAGCCGGACATGGCCTCGCTTTCCGTCGGCTCCAACAACTTCCCGACACGGGTCTATGAAAACCCGCCCGACCTGGTCGACTGGCTGGCCGGTGAGATGCGGACCTATGCCGTCAAACCCGAAATCGAAGCCTTCGACCTGAGCCATATCCACCAGGCCGCCGCGATGAACAAGGACGGGCGCATCCCGGGCAGGCTCTACGTTCAATTCGTCATGGGTGTCAAAAACGCCATGCCGGTCGATCGGGATGTATTCGACTATTACATCAAGACCGTTCAGAGGCTTGTGCCGGATGCGGAATGGTGTGCAGCCGGTATCGGCAGGTATCAGCTGACCGTCAACGAGTGGTGCATTGCCGCCGGCGGGCACACAAGGACCGGCCTTGAAGACAATGTGCGCTTTGACAGGGAAACGCTTGCACCTTCCAATGCTGCACTGGTGAGGCGAGCCGCGGAGCTTTGTGAAAAACACGAGCGTCCGGTTGCGACCTGGCAGCAAGCCCGCGATATCCTGGAGCTTCCACTCGAAGCGGCTTGACGTTGATGAATGCCTGGCTCTCAATTGAGGGCGAAACCCGATAGTTGAGAGCCATGCCCGTTTCCCTGTTTTCCAGCCAAGTCCACGCCGGGCTCTTCGCCGACGACAGCCTTCTGCCGATACTTGACGATGCAGGAGACGTTCGGCACATGGTTCGTTTCGAACAGGCGCTGGCTGTTGTTCAGGGGCGTCTCGGCATTATCCCCGCGGAAGCCGCCAGGACGATTGAACAAGGCCTTGAAGACACCTTGCCGGATCCGGCGAGCCTGAGCGGGGGAACGGCATCGGCAGGTGTTCCTGTACCGGCACTTGTCGCCGCCTTGCGAAAAATGGCCGGTGAAGAAGCGGGCAAGTGGCTGCATTGGGGGGCAACCAGTCAGGATGTGATGGATACGGCGCAAATGCTGCAGTCCAAAGCCTGCCTGGAAATCCTGGAACCCCGCCTGTTCCGGTTGATCGATACCCTTGAAACACGAAGCAACGAGACTGCCGAACAGCTTCTGGCCGGGCGGACACGCAGTCAGGTTTCGACGCCGGTCACGCTCGGGTACCGGATCGCCCAATGGGCGCATCCCCTGATCGATGCCGGAAACGATCTGGCGGCACTGAGAGCCTCGGCACTCAGGGTGCAGTTCGGCGGCGCTTCCGGTGTCAACAGCGCGATTGCGCCGGACGGAACGGGAATCGCTGATGCTCTTGCAGTCGAACTAGATCTGCAGAACGCTCCCTCCTGGCACGTGAACAGGACACCTTTGCTGGCGTTGTCTGCCTGGCTGCAACGGATCTGTGCGGCCCTTGCCAAGATGGCCGGTGATCTCATCGTGATGGGCAGGACGGATATCGCAGAACTCGCCAGTGGAACGGGTGGCGGCTCATCGACAATGCCGCAGAAATCAAACCCGGTTCAGGCGGAGACGATCCAGGTTCTTTTCCAGATCGCCAATCACTCCCATGGAGTACTGGCGAGCGCCGCAGATCCTCTGGAAGAGCGGGACGGTGCGAAGTGGCCCCTTGAGTGGATGATGCTGCCGCAGATGTTTCTGGCGGCAGGATCTGCGCTACGTCATGCGCAGGCTCTTGCAGACAATCTAAGACCCGACGCTGCTCGCCTGGATGCGGTGCTTGCTTCCAATCCGGAAGTCATGGCCGAAACCGCCAGCTTCGTGCTTGCGAAAGCCGGGATTCCGCGAGCTGACGCAAAGGACCTCGTCGCTCGTGCAGTCTCCGACAAGGCGCCCTTTGCCGACGCTCTGGCAAATCTCAGTCCAGTACAGATCAACTGGCAGACGGCGCTTGATCCCCAACTTGTCATCGAACCCTGCCGGCAAATGTCCGGGAGGATCTTTGCGCGCCGGGTTAGCAAATAGGCCTTTTCATCGGAGGATTTCCGGCAGCCAGAGCGCAATCGCCGGGAAGCTTACCAGCAGGATTACGCGGATGACCTCGGCCCCGAAGAAGGGCGCAACACCCTTGAATGTCTCAATCATCGGCGTGTCGCGGGCAAGCGAGGAAATCACGAAGACATTCATCCCGACCGGCGGCGTGATCAGGCCGAGTTCCACGACAATCAGCGCCAGGATCCCGAACCAGATCTTGAGGTCCTCTGTGCTCATGCCGAAACCGGCCCCGTCAGCCCCCTGATAAATGCCGCCATTGATGTCGACCAGCACCGGCCAGAAAAACGGAATGACAAGGAGGATCATGGAGAGACTGTCCATCAGGCAGCCGAGAATGATGAGGGCGACAAGCAGGATGATCAGGACTGTCATCGGCTCCAGGCCGGAATTCGAAATCCAGGCAGCGGTTTCCTGAGGCAACCCAACGCGAGACATGAAGATCTTCAGGAGTTCCGCACCGAGGATAATCAGGTAGATCATCCCGGACGTCGCGGCTGTTTCCTTGAGTGCAGAGACAAAGTCGGAGCGCGACAGGTTCTTCTGGACGACACCGAAAAACAGCACCAGGAACACGCCGACGGCCGCGGCTGGTGTCGGATTGTAAAGGCCGCCATAAATTCCGCCGATAACCAGTCCGAAGATGACGAGAACCGGGATCATGCCGATCGTCGCCTCGACAAACTCGCCTCGATCCGCCACGCCGCCCTTCGGGCCCGAGGAAGGATTGATGGCGACATAGATCGCGATCGTCAGAAGAAACAGGATAACCGCCAGGAGACCGGGCAGAAACGCGGCCATGAACATGGTGACGATATTCGCCTCGACGATGACGGCGTAGATGATCAGGACCACAGAAGGTGGAATGAGAATGCCCAGAACACCCCCGGCCGCGAGTGTCCCGGTGGCGAGCGCTCCCGAGTAGTTGTAGCGGCGCAGTTCGGGAAGCGCGACCTTGCCCATCGTTGAAGCTGTTGCAAGCGATGATCCGCAAACGGCTCCAAACCCGGCGCATCCGGCAATCGCGGCCATGGCCGTGCCGCCGCGCATCCAACCAAGCCAGGCATTGGCGCCCCGGAACAAGGCCTGACTGAGGCCTGTTTTGGAGGCAATTGCGCCCATCAGGACGAACATGGGAACGACCGACAGATCGTAGATCGAGAATTGCCCATAGGCCAGGGTCTTGAGCTGGCTGAGAACCAGCGCGGGACCGTTCAGCATCATTGTGCCGACGCCGCCCACAAGGATCATGGCATAGGCGATCGGGATGCGGATTGCGATCAGGAAGACCAGCACGGCGAGAGCGCCCAGGCCGAGCACGAGTGCATCTGTCATGTGCAGGTTATCCTTTCGACAGAATGCTTGCGTCGCGCAGCAGCGTAAGCAACGCGGCAACTGCCAGCAGCGCCAACGAAATCAGAATCGGGATGAACGCGATCCAATGCGGTATCTGAAGGATCGTCGTCGTGTAGTCGTATTCTTTCTGATCGAGCATGCCGAAATACATGCGCCAGATCAGAAGAATCGCGAAGCCGAGAGCGACCAGAGACCCAAGCAGCGTGAAAAACGCGATCATCCTCTTGGAGGCGCCTGAAGTAAAAATATCGGCAGACACATTCGCACCTACCAACTGGCAATAGGGCAGGAACGAAAAGACAGCGACCGCCACACCCATTTCGGTCAGCTCGAAATCTCCAGGAAAGGGCTCACCGAAGAAGTTCGACCCGATGATGGAGACCATGTTCACGGTGACGACAAGAAGCAGCAGCAAGCCGCCCAACAGTGCCCAGCCCGTTATCAGCCTGCCGGCAGTTCCGGCGAAACCGGAACTGCCTGCTTGCATTTCAGTGGTCATCAGTTGGACGCGTTCCTGGCAACTGCGGCCCTGGCTTTTTCAACCAGTGCGTTGCCATCAATTCCTTTTTCTGAAACTTCGTCCACCCAGCGACCGACGACAGGTGCCAGCGCCTCGTTGAAAGCTGCTGTTTCTTCAGGTGTCAACGTGATGTGCGTATTGCCGGCCTTGGTGGCCAGACCAATACCGAAATCATCGGCACCGGCCCAGATATTGCCGACTTCCTCTGACCAGGTTGCATCGGAGGCGTCCCGGAATGCCATTTTCACATCGTCCGGCAATGCGTCCCAGCGTGCCTTGTTCATGGAAACCTGGAACACCGTCGTTCCGAAGCGCTCCTTGTCGGCACCTTCGATCTGATATTCGGTCTGTTCCTGGATTTTGAGCGGCGGAATGATCTCCCAGGGGATCATGGCGCCGTCAATGACGCCCTTTTGCAGCGCCGTCGGCAATTCGGGAACCGGCATTGCAACAGGCGAAGCGCCGAGCGCTTCGATCACCCAGGCTCCGGTGCGCGTCGGGATGCGAATTTTCTTGCCTTCAAGATCGGCAGGAGAGCGGACTTCCGTGTCTGTCATGTGAATGCCCTGCCCTGCATGTACATGCAGGAACATGACTTCCACACCCTTGTAGTCGTCTTTCAGATCGCTTTCGAACAGTTCCTTGAGCGCGAGGTTCGTTGCCGCGGTATCATTTTTATGGACACCGGGAAGCTCGAAAACCTCGGAGCGCGGAAACAGGCCAGGCGTGTAACCGTTCACGGTCCATACAAGATCGACAACACCGTCGCGGACCTGGTTGATCAGCTCCGGCGGGCGTCCGCCAAGCGTCATCGCCGGATAGATTTCAATCGAGACCTTGCCGCCGGAATTCTCTTCAACGCGCTTTGCCCAAGGCACCAGCATCTGCGCATGCGCCGGAGCCTTTTCTCCAATGAAGTGATGCAGCTTGAACTCATGGTCCGCTGCCACCACCGGTGTTGCACCAAATGCAAACAGGGCGGCCCCCAGAACCGCATTCTTGAAATTGCTCATGTTTCCTCCTCCAGTCGGCTTCCGTGTCCGGTTGTCTTGATTGTGTCTTCCAAAACGGACTTTTTCGACCTTTGCCAACACCTTATCGGTTCAATCGGCAATCGTCGCGCCTTTCCGCCTATTTGAATCCGTTCGACCGGGCACGGCAGCCTCCGGAAAATCAAAGGCCGCTCTCCGGTCACCAGATCATATTCATTAATTAGTTTGGGAATGTAAATTGAGATATCCGGCCATATACTTTCCGTTTTCGGAAACAATAACCGCCATACGGTCGCATGAACTAGGTACCGGCGCGTACCGTTTCTGGCGCTTCGGCCTTCGCAAAGCTGGACTTGACGGATCTCGCAGGTGAAGCGAACAACAGCGACTCGCACAGCGGTCCCTTCCCTACTTCGGCATTTCCCTACTTCGGCCTTACAACGCCACGATCCACCCAATCGTCGAAGATCGTCAATACGGCTTCATCGAATTCAGGATCGTTTATGTGGGCATCGATCTCGGTCATCGGAATTCGTCCTGGCAGCACGATACGAGCCTCTTCCACAAAGGCGGACAGCCCTTCCGGATCATGTGCTTCCTGTCCGGGCCGATCCCATTCTTCTATTCCGCCCGTCGGAAGCAGGAAGTGCACTTCACCCTCAGCACCTTCGAGCCGGTCGCCAAGTTCGTGAACCCAGCGGCGGCGCTCGTCTGAATTGAAAACCGAACTTTTGATAAGCCTGTTATGTTCATGGAAGGGCCGGTCGGCATATTGTTCCGGGATCTCCTGCCAGCCCGCAAAGTCGACGAGATCGAGCGCTCCGGGCGCAACAATCTGCGGAATTCCGCTCTTGCCTGCGCTGGTCAGCCGGTCACTGCCGCTACTGACCAGGGACCCGGCCAACAGGTTGCCGAATTCCTGCAGGCAGAAATCCATGACGCAACAGAAAGCGCCGCTTTTTGCCAGGCTTTCAAATGCCATGCCACCCATCCCTGTCGAGTGAAATACCGCGACCTCAAAGCCGCGTTCTTCCAACTCCGGTTTCAGGGATTTCATGTATTTCAGACAGCTTGATCCGAGTGACGTCATGCCGATCAGTGGCTTTGCGTTGTCTGGCGGCTGTGCCGCCCTTGCGGCTCCAAGAACGGCTCCGGCAGCCTGGGCAAGCGAGGATTTGCAGATCGAGTTCAGGCCGTAAAGGCCGCCCGCCCACAAGATCATCTGTATGTCCGGAGCGAGCCTCTCCGGCGGGATGAGTGGAGAAAAGCTCACTGTAGATACGATATATTTGGGAACACCAAGCGGCAGGGCCTGTGCGCAGTCGAGGGCCAGGTCAGTTCCCATGGTGCCTCCAAGCGCGATCATGCCGTCGACACGTCCCTGGCGCCAGGTCTCTGCCGCAAGTTTGGCCGCGCCGTCGGACATGACCCTGAAGGCCTGGTTTTCGTCGCCGAGCGCAATCACCTCGTCAATGGTCATACCCCCGGCGCGGGCAACTTCGTGTTTTGAAATCGCAGTTGGTTGCGCAGGGTCACCAAGAACGCTCACATCCATCGTCAGCACCTTGCCACCCTGCTCCTCAATGCGGGCCTGAATGAATTCCAGTTCCGCATTCTTGGTGTCATAGGTGCCGATGGAGAGGATTGTCTTGGTCATGGCGATACCTCAAGATTCGGGAGGGGTGAGACCCGGGAAGTGGACAGAAAAGCTTCGGCAAGCGTCGTTGCCTCCGAAATCATGCGCTTGTTGCGGACCAGGCCACCATCTTCTTCCAGTCTGGGTATGATCCAGCCGACATAGGTCACGGCTCGCAAAGCCAAAAACAGATCAAGCGCCGAGGTGTCTATCGGACGTTCCTCGCGATACGCCCGCAGCATCGCTTCTCGAAGTTCGGGATAGTCCGGCTCGTGCCTGTTCTTGATCAGCGCTGTTGCGATATCGAACAGACGAAAACCAAATCCGCCATCATCAAAATCAATCAGATGAAGAGTTTCGCCTTCAACCATGACGTTTTCGCGGACAAGATCAGCGTGGATCAGGCCGGTGTCCAAGCCTGTTTCAAGTTCTTTCAAAGCCAGGTCGGCTCGGGTCCGAAATTGCAGCAGCAATTCCCTTTCCGCATTGTCCAGGTCCGGGTTTTCCCAGAATCTTCCCCAGAGCGGATCGGGACCAACCAGTGCTTTCCGGCCCCAGGTGGCGCGTGTGAATCCTGCTGGCAGGCTCCAGCGATCTGAAAGGGCATGGACCCGGGCCATCAATCGCCCCAGTTTGCGAAAGATGCCTTTTCGGTCCGGGTGCTCGAGGGGTTTTCCGGTCCTGCCAAGCGGACTGCCGGACATCCACGACAGCATGCTCACCTGCTGCCCGTTCGTTTCCCGCAGATATTTGCCGTTGTCGGACGTAACGGGAGACGGAACACTGATCCCGACCCTGCTGAGTTCCGCCATCCATGCGAGCTCTGATTGGAGTTCTTTGCTCGATCTCAGTCCCCTGCGATGCAATCGCAAAGCGGTCGTGCGCGCGCCATCATACACCTTGAAGACTTGATTTTCACGGGCGGCAACCAGTGACACCTGTGCGTTTTCCATCCCCCAGGGCGCCAGCAGATCTGCAAGGTCTTCATGCATGGCGGAGTGGCGTCGATGTCAGAACATCGTCCAGAGTTTCAAACAAGAGATCGACATGTTCGGCCGCAAACGGCATAGGCGGCCTGATCTTGAGCGTGTTCTTGTGGCGGCCGAGCTTGCTCAGGATGATTCCACGCCGTCGCATCTCATTCACGATGCGGTCTGCATAGTCGCCGGCCGGTTCCTTCGTGCCACGATCAACCACGAATTCAGCGCCGAAAACCATGCCGCTCTGGCGCACGGTACCAATTACCGGGTGCTTTTCCGCCAGGTTTGAAAGCCGTTCGGCCGCCAGCGCTCCCATGCGGGCGGCATTCGACCGCAAGTCCTTTTCTTCAAGTTCCTCCAGCACCGCCATGGCAGCAGCGCATGAAACGGGATTGCCTCCGAACGTGTTGAAATAGCGGAAAGCATGGCGAAAGCGGGCCATGATTTCGGACGTGGTAACCAGGCCCGCGACCGGGTGACCATTGCCCATGGGCTTGCCCATGGTCACGATATCAGGGACGACGCCCTGCTTCTGATGCGCCCAGAAGTGACTGCCGCATCGGCCGAAACCCGACTGCACCTCATCGCAGATCAGCAGGCCGCCCGCCTTGCGGACCGCCTCGGCGGCTGGCCTGAGCCACCCTTCAGCCTGCGTAGGGAAACCTTCATTGAGGAAGAGCGGGCACACGATCAGCGCTGCAAAGCCGGTCCCGTGGTCTTCAAGTTCGTCGATGGATGCCTGAACATGCGCTGCAAAGCGCTCACCGTCCGGATCGTCGATCCGGTAACTGTCCGGCGCTTCCACGTGACGGATATAGTCTGCGAGACCGAAACCAACTTCCGGCACGTTGCTTTTGGAAAGGTGGCTTACCAGTGTCGTATTGCCGTGATAAGTCGCGTTTGTTGCGATAATCCCGCGCTTGCCGGTCATCGCCTCGGCCATCCTGAGCGCGATGTCGTTCGCCTCGGACCCTGCACAGGTCAGGATCGCCGTTGACAACGCATCATCAAAAGTACCCGTAAGCCTCTCAACGTAATCAAGAATACCTTCGTGCAGGTATCTGGTATGCGTGTTCAGCCGAGAAGCCTGACGAGAGACAGCCTCGACGACGCGGGGATTGCAATGTCCGACATGCGGCACATTGTTATAGCAGTCCAGATATCTGCGCCCATCCGCATCCCAGAGCCAGACGTCTTCACCCCTCACGAAATGAATCGGCTCATCATAGAAGGTTGACACATTGGGCCCCAGCAGGCGCCTGCGGCGTTCAAGCAGTTCTGCCGTCTTTGGTGGCATTGGAGCGGTCATGACATGAGATTCCGTCACAGCTGGATCCAGGCGGTCTTGAGGTCGTGATACTTGTCCAGGGCATGAAGGGACTTGTCATGGCCGTTGCCGGATTGCTTTACTCCGCCCAGCGGCACGGTCAGATCGGCACCACCATAGGTGTTGACGTGGATGACACCGGAGCGAATTGCGGCGATCATGCGGTGCGCACGGCCGAGATTTTCCGTCCAGACACCGGACGCCAGACCGAATTCCGTGCTGTTGGCAATCCGGATCGCATCATCTTCGTCCTTGAAGGGCGTCACCGCCAGAACCGGGCCGAAAACTTCCCTTTGCGCAATCGTATCGGTCGGCTTCACATTGGTCATGACGGTCGGCTGCATGTAATACCCGCCCGTTTCTTCCAGGATCCGTTGCCCCCCCGTACGCAGGTCAGCACCTTCAGCCTCAGCCGTCTCGACAAAGCCAAGATCCGCTTCCAATTGCGTCAGGCTGTGCACTGCGCCGATCTGTGATTTCAGATCCAGTGGATCGCCGACCCGGAATGCCCGGGCATGGGCACAAAGGGCGCTCACGAAGTCGTCGTGAATGTCCTGCTGGACGAGCAATCGTGACCCGGCGACACAGACCTGGCCGGAGTTTCTGAATATGCCTGCGGCGGACACCCTGGCTGCTTCTTCCAGGTCCGGTGCGTCATTGAAGACGATGTTCGGTGATTTGCCACCCAGTTCCAGATAGCAACGCTTGAGGTTGGACGCCGCAGAGTAGTTCAGGAGCCGGCGGCCTGTCGCGCCTGAGCCGGTAAACACGAGCACATCGACATCCATAGACAGCGCAAGCGCTTCGCCGACGACGGCGCCGGGGCCGGTGACGACATTGAACACACCGTCTGGAACCCCTGCTTCGGCAGCCAGCGCGGCAATCCTGAGAAGGGACAGCGATGCAGATTCAGCAGGCTTCAGAACCAGTGAATTTCCCGCTGCAAGTGCCGGGGCGATTTTCCAGGAACCGATCATCAACGGAAAGTTCCAGGGTACAATGGCTCCGACAACACCGACCGGCGCATGATGCACAAGCGCGAGAATGTTCTGTGCCGTGGGTGCAATTTCGCCATACACCTTGTCGATCACTTCAGCGTAGTACCGGAAGGTCCCGGCGGCAGACAGGGCCTCGGCCTTGTAGGCCATGTTGATTTCCGTGCCGTTGTCCCGGACACCGAGCACGGTCAGCTCCAGGGCGTCACGCTCGATCAGGTCGGCAAGCCTGTGCAGGACTTTCTTGCGATGCGCGGGAGCCGTCTTCGACCAGCGGCCATCCTCGAATGCTGCTCGCGCGGAACGGACTGCCCGGTTCATGTCAGCAGCACTGCCGGATGCCAGACCGCAAAGGCGGGCCCCGTCAATCGGGGAAACAACATCAAGCACTTCACCGGTTTCCGCGGGCGACTGCCGGCCATCGATGTGATGACCCTGATCGGGAACCGGGATTGCGCGAAGAGCATCTATTGCGCCCTGTTCCAACATTGGTTTTTACCCTTGTTGTGTTGAGGTATCTGAATTGCTTGACGTTTCCTGCAAGCGTTTGGACTTGTGCTCACGAATGACCGTCCGCACGTGCAGGATCAAAATGAGCAAGATCATGACGAACAAGACTGCCGCAATCGGCCGGTCGACAAAATCGAGTGGCGATTTCACCCGCGCCATGGCGCTGCGCAGCTTCACTTCCATGATACCGCCCAGAACCATCCCGAGAATTATGGGAACGATCGGCAGGTTGAGCCGTTTCAGGATAAGGCCGAAGACACCGAACGCGGACGCGATGGCGCAGTCGGTGATCGAGTTGCGCAGCGAATAGACGCCGACAAACGACAAGGTCAGGATCATCACTCCCAGGAACCGTGTGGGGATCTGGATGATTTTCAGAAGCAGGTTCGTGGACGAGAGCAGGAAAGCCAGCACGATGACATTGAGCAGGATCAGCGCGATGTAGATCGCGATCACGAAGTCCAGCTGCCCCTGAAACAACTGCGGACCGGGAATGACATTGTGAACATAGAAGACCGACAACATCATGGCCGTCAGTGCTTCACCTGGTATGCCGAGCGCCAGGAGCGGTATCATCGCGGCGCCCGGAACAGCATTGTTCGCCGCCTCCGACGCGATCAGACCTTCGGGAGCCCCATTGCCGAATTCATCGGGTGTCTTCGAGGTTTTCTGTGCGTAGGTATAGGACAGGAACTGGGCCGTGAATTCGCCGACACCCGGGATCATTCCCATCAGGACTCCGAGGCTGGAAGACACCGAAGCGACGCGCTTGAAGCGGAACAATTCGCTCAAGCCGGAAAAGAGATTGCCTTCCACCCGGGCCTCACCGGGCTTGTGATCCTTGTCGACCAGAAGCAGAAGCGCTTGCGAAATTGCAAACAGCCCGAGCACGACGACGATCAGGTTTATGCCCGACGTCAGCCAGGTCATGTCGAATGTGAAACGCTTGGTGTATTTGACCGGCTCCAGCCCGATCGTGCTCAGAAATATGCCGAATGAGGCCAGCATACCAGCGGCAAAGACCTGACCGCGATGGGCGAGCACGACGAGGATGATGCCGAGCAACGCTGCAAGGAAAATCTCCCGGCTGCCAAAATGCGGGGCGATCATGGCAAGCAGAGGCGAGAGCAGGATCAGGCAGACAACGGAGAAGATGCCGCCAAAAAAGGATGCGGAATAGGCGAGCGAGAGCGCGCGATGGCCCTCGCCGCGCTTGGTCATCGGGTAACCGTCATAGGTTGTCAGTGCATTGACGGCCGTTCCGGGCGTATTGATCAGGATCGCCGGAATCGCACCGCCATACATGGACGAGCCGTAGACGCCGAGCATCAGGGTCAGACCGACGATCGGTTCAAATGCGAAGGTTGCCGGCAGGAGAATGGCAATGGCGACCGCCGCGCCGACGCCCGGCAATGCGCCAATAATCACACCGCCGATCGACCCGAGCAGAAGAGCGACCAGAACCTGCCACTGGGACAGAATGGCAATGCTTGAAAGAAGTGTTTCCATTACCGCCTCACAAATAGGTCAAGGCAAAAGCCCGGAGTGGTTCAGGAAATGCTTCATAGATCTGTCCTGCGGGAATTTTCACTTGCAGGATCGACCTGAAGATCACCGCGACACAGACCGCGAACAAAGCAGCAAATCCAATGAAACGAGGGGTGGCCAGACCGACGCGAACCGTCAGAAGACAAGTGAACAGCACTGTCGTCGGCAGATAGCCAAGCAGGGGTACGACCGCGACATAGAGCAGAAAATAGAGAACGAACTCCAGCGACCGAAGCCAGAAAACGACCTCGAACCACCTGCCTAGAATGCGCGGTGAGCACAGGGAACCGACGAAGTGGAAAATCGCGAACAGCGTCATCGCGATCAGCGAGGCTGCCGGCCAGAACCGGGGCTGTGCGAACCACTTCGTTCGCTTGACCCATGATGTTTCCCCATAGATCTGCGTGAGCAGGAAAACGGAGATAGCCAGGAAAAGGATCGCAAAAACAATATCGCCGGGACGCCTGTGCCGCCGGAACAGTTCCTGAAGTGTCTTGATATGTGCCATCAGCCCGACCTTTTGCACTGCACAGGCCGGACGGTTGCGTCACGCAGACCGTCCGGCCGAACGAGAGGCTTATTCGCCGAGCAGTTCGGAGATCTTGCCGTTGACCGCCTTGTCCGAAGCGATCTGGGCGTTGGATGCATCCGCATCCTGCCAGTAGATCAACACTCCTGTTTCGCCGATCAGATTCCGGGCCTCGGGCTTTTCAAGGGCGGCCTTGGCGGCAGCTTCGATCTTTTCGCGCGCATCCGCAGGAACATCTTTGTGCACGAAGAGACCATTCCAGAGCGCAACATCGAGATCCGGGTTGATTTCAGACACCCTAGGCACGTCCGGAATGATGGAAATCCGCTCGGTACCGATGCTTGCGAGGATCTTCAGATCGTCCTTGCACGGAAAAATCTGCTGCAGGGTGGTGTTGATCACGTCCACGTCGCCAGATGCAAGCGTGTTGCAGTTGAGTTCGTCAAACGCTGCTTCGCTGGCGAAATCGAAATCGGACGAAGCTGCCAGCGCGAACGTAATCCGGGTTGGCGGCAGCACGGAGCCGAAATGGCCAAGTGCCACGTCATTTTCCTTCGCATATGCCACCAACTCCTCCCAGGTGGAGTATGGCGCATCAGCGCCGGCAGCGATCACAAAGGGGTAAGTCATGAAAATGCCAACCGGCTCAAACGGGTTGGGTGTCAATTCGGGAATTCCGATGAGTTCACCGGCTATCGGTACGGCGGGAACGAAGGACCCGATTGTGTAACCGTCCGCCGGCGCGGTCGCGACCTCCACGGCACCAGGGAACGGACCACCGCCACCGCCCGGCTTGTTCACGACCGCAGCCGGAACGCCATACATGTTTTGAAATTCATCCGCGATCATCCGCGTCAGAACATCTTCCAAATCGCCCGGAGGCCAGGGAACGATGAAGGAAACGGGCTTTTCCGGATAGTCCGCCAAAGCAGCCGTTACACTCATCAAGCTTGCCGCAGTTATGGCAATTGCATGCTTCCTCATAATCACGTCCCTCATCTGGTGGTTATCTGCCTGCCTTGTTCGGCCGGTCTGAGTAATTTTTTATTTGCATTGTTAAAGGTTGTCATATTAAATAACTAACTGTCAACCTCCAATCAAACGGCGGATTGCACAATGTCATTCTCGAAGATGGTTCAAATAATGAACCCTCGGTCGCAAATAAATATTGTTTCAAATGCAACTATCTGTCAAGATCAATGTGAAGCGACGCTCGCGGCCACGTTGCCGGGAGACACAAAACGGCAATTGACACGGACCGGATATTCGATGGGTACGATCACTAAGGCGCTCAATCTGCTGAACCACTTTTCTCCGAACCATCCGGAAATCGGTCTGACGGAATTCCGTAAACTGTCAGGTCAGGACAAGGCGACGGTTCACCGGCACCTGATCGAACTCACTTCAAACGGCTTCCTTGAGCAAAATCCCGTAACCCGCGGTTATCGGCTCGGGCCCGCGATCCTTCGGCTCGCTGCCGTCCGCGAACGCCTGTTTCCGGCAAGAACGATCGTTGCCCCTCTGGTGGAAGCCCTGGCATCCGAACTTGGCGAACTGGTGCATGTCTCGCTTCGTGAAGGCAATCACATGTCACCGTTATTTCATCATGACGCCCTGATCCACGGTACGCGGGTCTATTTCGATGAGGCGGAACTGCTTCCCCTGCATGCAACGGCATCGGGTCTGGCAATGCTGGCCTTCGGTCCGGAAAACCTGCTGCCCGACCTGCTCAAAACGCCCCTGCCAGCTGCCACCGAACACACCATAACCGATCACAATCTCCTGAGATCGACGGTCGAAAAGGTGCGCGAGGCGGGGATCGCCTTCGTCGACCAGGGATTCGAAGCACACGTTTCCTCATTTGCGGCCCCCCTGTTCGGCGACCAGCCGGAAGCTATCGGAACAATCGCGGTGGCCCTTCCAACCGTCCGGGTGACCGATGACATGAGGCGCAGAATAAAGGCCGCCCTTCCCCGAACCGCCAATGAAGTCACCGAAAAGCTCGGCGGCACGGTCCCGGTTGATCTCAGAAGGATCTGGACCAATGCCGCTTGAAGCCGACGCTCTTGTCCTGGACTTCGGCGGGGTCGTCACCCGCACCCTCTTCGAGACCCATGATCTCACCGAACGCGCACTTGGCCTGGAACCGGGAACCTTGACGTGGCAGGGGCCGTTCGAGCCCGGTTCGGATCCCCTTTGGCGATCCATGCAGGCAGACGAAATTTCCGAACGTGACTACTGGCGCCGGAGAACCGAGGATGTCGCTGCCCTGACCGGCAGGCCGTGGTCGGAGATGGCCGATTTCGTGAAAGCGGCGCGTGGTGCGGATCCGGAGGCCGTCATACGCCCGGAGGCGCTGCAGGCTATCGAGACCACACGCAAGGCCGGCAAGAAACTCGCAATCCTCTCCAATGAACTCGATCTCTTTTACGGGTCGGACTTCAAAATGAAACTGCCGTTCCTGCAAGGCTTCGACACCATTGTCGACGCCACCTACACAAAAATCCTGAAACCCGACCCAAGGGCTTACGAACTCTGCCTGAGCGAACTCGACCTGCCTGCGGAGGCCTGTGTTTTCGTCGATGACCAGCTCCGCAACATCAGGGGCGCGGAAGCAGTCGGCATGCACTCTGTACACTTCGACGTTCTCGACCCGGCAGCTTCCTATTCGGAAGCCTTTGGCCTGCTCGGCCTGTCATCCAGTTAAAGGAGATCCGAAATGAAGGAAGCAAACTTCCTTAAGGAAAACAATGCCCGGCACGTGTGGCATCCCATGGCGCATACAGCTGACAGCCTGGCAAATCCACCCGACATCATCGTCGGTGGTGACGGGGTCGAGATCACCGACGTCGACGGCAACAGGGTTGTCGACGCCGTTGGCGGTCTCTGGAACGTCAATCTCGGATATTCCTGCGAACCGGTGAAGCGGGCCATTTCGGATCAGCTCGACAAGCTGCCCTACTACTCGATCTTTCGCGGCACGACCAACGATGCGGTGATTGAGCTGAGCACGATGCTCCGGGATTTCTTTGAACCGGACGGTCTGAGCCGCGCCTTCTTCACCTCGGGCGGTTCCGACAGTGTCGAGGTTGCCCTCCGCCTTGCCCGTCAGTATCACAAGATTCGTGGCGAATCTGGCCGGATCAAGTTTCTCAGCCTGAAGAAGGGCTACCACGGAACCCATACCTTGGGCGCGTCTGTAAACGGCAATGCCAATTTCAGAACAGCCTATGAACCGCTCATGCCGGGCTGTTACCATATTCCCGCGCCTTACACCTACCGCAATCCATTCAACGAAACGGATCCGCAGAAACTGGCTCAGCTCTGCCTGTCGGCCCTGGAAGACGAAATCAGGTTCCAGGATCCGAGCACCATTGCCGCTTTCATCATGGAGCCCGTACTGGGCGCCGGGGGTGTCATTCCGCCACATGAAAGCTTCATGCCGGGTGTCCGGGAGATCTGCTCCAAACACGGCATTCTGCTTGTTTCCGACGAAGTCATAACCGCCTTCGGCCGCACGGGCAGTTGGACAGGTGCCCGGCACTGGGGTGTTCAACCTGATCTTTTGTGTTGTGCCAAGGCGATCACCAACGGCTATTTTCCGTTCGGGGCCGTCATGGTCGCGGAAGGCGTTGCAGAAGTGTTCGAGAAGGATGAAACCGGCAAGGGATCGATCGGTTCCGGCTATACCTATTCGGGCCACCCGGTCGGCGCAGCGGCAGCTATCGCCTGTCTTCACGAAACCGAACGGCTGAACGTGAAGGACAATGCCGCGGCAAGGGGCAAGCAACTGCACGAAGGCCTTCGCAAGCTTTTCATGAAACATGAACTGATCGGAGACGTTCGCGGCGGCCACGGCCTGATGTGCGCACTGGAACTTGTTGCCGACCGCGCAACAAAAGCGCCGATCGACAAGGCAACCATCGGCAAGGTGCACCGGACAGCCTACGACAACGGCACGATGGTACGGGTCTCCGGCAACAACATCATCCTGTCGCCACCACTGGTGCTGACCGAGGGACATGTGGACACCATCCTGAACGCCCTTGATGCAGGCCTGGCGGCGGCAGGCTGACCAGCGCAAAAATGTGACGCTCGATAAGTGGTCAACGTTTTTCGAGTCGGCAGGTTTTCAGAGCTTCTGGAAATCCTCCAGAATATCCAGCAGCTCTGCCAGCCGGTCCTTGCCGATGACCTCCTCGATGCGGGTGGCGATGGCCTGTGCCTGGTCCAGCTTGTCGTGGATGATCGCCTGACCGGCCTCGGTGATGGCGACCGTCTGCTTGCGCCGGTCCGTCTCGTCTGCCTGACGGGTCACAAGGCCCTTTTCCAGGAGCGTCTGCACGATCCGTGTCTGGCTCGGCAAGAGCAGGCAGGCCCGCTCGGCCAGCGATGACGCGTCCTGCGGTCCGAACTCTTCCAGAACCCTGAGGATCCGCCACTGCTGCTCGGTGATGCCGCAATCCGACAGCATCTCGCGTATCGGGCCCATGACCTTTTCCCGCGCCCGGATCAGGGCGATCGGAACGGAGCGTTTCGTTGAAGGCAGCGCAAGGGCGCCAGTGGCATTCAGATCGTCGGTCATTGTCGGCTCATAGCGAATTGTGGTGCGGTTGGACACAAAAAGTTTGACATCGTCATCTCAATATATTTAACATAGCAAATATTGTGCTGTTAAGGAAAATGTCATGCCGCACATTACCATCGAATATTCCGCGAACCTCGAACAGCGCATCACTGTTCAGGATCTGTGTGAGCACCTGCGCGTGGAAGCCGCCCGGATCGACGCCTTCCCGATGCCGGGTATCCGCGTGCGTGCCCTGAAGGCGGAGCATTACAGCATTGCCGACGGCAATCCGGAACACGCCTTCATCGATATTTCCGTGCGCCTGCGTGCCGGACGACCGATGGACGTCAAGAAGGACGCCGCCAGCCGCCTGTTCAACGCCGCCAAGGCGTTCCTGGAACCGGTCCTGGCCACCAGTTCGCTCGCGCTTTCCCTGGAAATGCGCGACATCGATCCGGACCTTTCGCCCAAGACGGGCACCATACGCGACCATTTGGGGACTGCTTGAACCATGTCTGACCTTCAGGACAACATTCAAAAGCTTGACGGCTACCTTGCCCGGTTCAAAAACACCGGCGTCTTGAACCAGATCGGTGGCGAGGCGCTGCCGGCCCAGTCCGGCGAGGCGTTCGAAACCCGCTCTCCGGTGGACGAGAGCCTGATTTGCAGTGTCGCCAAAGGCGGTGCCGCCGATATCGATGCAGCTGCCAGGGCCGCGAAGGCGGCCTTTCCCGCCTGGCGGGACATGGCCGGGGCCGAGCGCAAGAAGATCCTGCACAGGATTGCCGACGCCATCGTGGAGCGCGCGGAGGAAATCGCACTGTGCGAATGCTGGGACACCGGCCAGGCCCTGCGCTTCATGTCAAAGGCGGCGCTGCGCGGCGCGGAGAATTTCCGCTTCTTTGCCGACAGGGCTCCTGCGGCCCGGGACGGCCAGTCCCTGCCCTCGCCGACCCTGATGAACGTGACCTCCCGCATGCCCATCGGCCCGGTCGGCGTGATCACGCCGTGGAACACGCCGTTCATGCTGTCGACCTGGAAAATCGCTCCGGCGCTGGCGGCAGGCTGCACAGTGGTACACAAGCCGGCGGAGTTCTCGCCGCTGACCGCGCGTATCCTGATGGAGATCGCCGAAGAGGCCGGTCTGCCGAAGGGTGTCTGGAATCTCGTCAATGGCTTTGGCGAGGATGCCGGCAAGGCGCTGACCGAGCATCCCGACATCAAGGCGATTGCCTTTGTCGGCGAGAGCCGGACCGGCTCCATGATCATGAAACAGGGCGCCGATACGCTGAAGCGCGTGCATTTTGAGCTTGGCGGCAAGAACCCGGTCATCGTGTTCGACGATGCGGATCTCGACCGGGCGCTCGATGCGGCGATCTTCATGATCTATTCGCTCAACGGCGAACGATGCACCTCCTCCTCGCGTCTTCTGGTTCAGGAGACAATTGCAGACGAATTCGAAGCCGGGCTGATCGAACGGGTCAACGCCATCAGGGTCGGCCATCCGCTCGATCCACTGACCGAAGTCGGCCCGCTGATCCACAGAACCCATTTCGACAAGGTGACCGGCTATTTCGACATTGCCCGGCAGAACGGCGCGACCATTGCCGCAGGCGGTCTACGTGTCGGCGACACCGGTTACTTCGTCCGCCCGACCCTCTTCACCGGCGCAACCAACACCATGGCCATTGCCCAGGAGGAAATCTTCGGGCCGGTGCTGACCTGCATCCGCTTCAACACCGAGGACGACGCCCTCCGGATTGCCAACGATGTTCCCTATGGCCTCACCGGCTATGTCTGGACCAACGACCTGACCCGCGCACTGCGCTTCACGGATAGCCTGGAAGCGGGAATGATCTGGGTGAACTCGGAAAACGTCCGCCACCTGCCCACCCCCTTCGGCGGGGTCAAGGCAAGCGGTATAGGACGCGACGGCGGCGACTGGTCCTTTGAATTCTACATGGAACAGAAGAACATCGCCTTCGCGACAGGTAACCACAAAATTCCGAAACTCGGGGCGCTGTGAGCAAGTCTGACTACTGAAAGTTTCCGGACTTCAAGCGCAACAGACACCGCCGGCCTTCCGGCAACTCATGACCAACAGGACGAAGACATGCCGATTCCCGCACCCAATCTTTATCCGCCATTCAACATCGTCCGGCTCAGCCATGTGGAACTGGCAGTGACGGATCTTTCGAAAAGCCGGGCGTTTTATGTGGATACGCTCGGACTGCAGGTTACTGACGAGAGCCCGGAAGCGATTTATCTGCGTGCAATGGAAGAACGCGGGCACCACTGTATCGTCCTGCGGAAATCAGATGAACCCTGCGCCCGTGATCTTGGGTTCAAGGTGTTTGACGAAGATGATCTCGACAAGGCAGTGCATTTTTTTGAAGGCAAGGGACTTCCGGTCGAATGGGTGGACCGGCCTTACCAGTCGCGCACCTTCCGCACGCGGGACCCACATGGCATTCCGCTTGAATTCTATTCCAGGATGGACCGCCTGCCGCCGATACACCAGCAATACGCACTTTATCGCGGTGTGAAGCCACTGCGGATCGATCACTTCAATTGCTTTTCGCCCAATGTCGATGCCTCGGTCGCCTTCTATAATGAACTCGGTTTCCGCGTGACAGAATATACCGCAGATGAGGAAACCGGACGGCTCTGGGCGGCCTGGACGCACCGCAAGGGCGGCGTCCACGATATTGCCTTCACCAACGGCAGTGGGCCTCGCCTGCACCACACGGCCTTCTGGGTGCCGACACCGCTCAACATCATTGACCTGCTCGACCTCATGTCCACGACGGGATGGGTTTCGAACATCGAACGCGGGCCGGGTCGGCATGGCATCTCAAATGCGTTTTTCCTTTATGTCCGCGATCCAGACGGCCACCGGATCGAGATCTACTGCTCCGACTATCAGACCGTGGATCCGGACCTTGAGCCGATCAGATGGGACCTCAAGGATCCACAGCGCCAGACCCTCTGGGGAGCCCCTGCCCCCAAGAGCTGGTTCGAGGAAGGCTCGCTGTTCGAGGGCGTCGACATCCAGGCATCCAGTCTCGCCGCCCAGCCGATTGTCGCGCCATGATTCTGGCGCATAATCGACGTGACCGAATCGCCAGGCTTTAAGGATTAGCGCATGGACTGGGACGAGTTCGCCGAGTGGAGCAAACAGATCGCCGATTGGGCAGTGGACTATCACAAGACGCTTGCGGACCGTCCCGTTCGTGCGCAAACGGCTCCCGGCGAGATCGCGGAGCAACTGCCAGTCGCGCCACCGGAAGACGCCGAAGCCATGGAAACGGTTCTTGCGGATTTCGAAACCATCGTCATGCCGGGCATGACCCATTGGCAGCATCCGCGTTTCTTTGCCTATTTTCCGGCCAATGCCGCCCCACCCTCCATGCTGGCGGAAATGCTGGTCACGACGATCGCCGCGCAGTGCATGCTCTGGCAAACCTCACCTGCAGCGACCGAGATGGAAGGCGTCATGGTCGACTGGCTGCGCCAGGCGCTAGACCTTCCGGAGACATACACAGGGGTCATTCAAGACAGCGCGTCTTCTGCAACTCTTTCCGCCGTTCTGACCATGCGCGAACGCGCAACCGGCTTCACCGGCAACCGGCATGGATTGTCCGGCAAAGGTAATCTGCGCATCTACTGCTCGGACCAGGTGCACAGCTCCATTGACCGCGCCTGCTGGGTCGCGGGGATCGGCCAGGAAAACCTGGTCAAACTTCCGGCCACCGGGCCTCGATTTGCGCTTGATGCCAATGCATTGGAGCAGGCCATTGCAAGAGATCTTGAAGACGGGCAGATCCCGGCGGGCATCATCGCGATTACCGGCGGCACCGGCGTGGGCGCTTCGGACCAACTCGAACCCGTCCTTGCCGTTGCTAGGAAACACGATCTCTATACGCACCTGGACGCAGCCTGGGCCGGGGCGGCGATGATCTGTCCCGAGCTGCGTGCCGATTTCTGGCACGGCGTGGAAGGCTTCGACAGTATTGTCTTCAATCCGCACAAATGGCTGGGGGCGCAATTCGACTGTTCCGTTCAGTTTCTGTCCGATCCGCTTCCCCAGCTCAACACACTGAAGATCGAACCGGAATATCTCAAGACCACCGGAGAGGCGGTCACCAATTATTCGGAATGGACCATTCCGCTCGGCAGACGTTTCCGTGCATTGAAGATCTGGTTCCTGATCCGCTCATACGGGCTGGAAGGTCTCAGGGCCCGAATACGCAATCATATTGTCTGGTCCGGGGAAATTTGCGAGCAGATCCGCGCGTTCGAGGGTTTCGAAATCGTGACCGAACCGATCCTCAGCCTGTTTTCGTTTCGCTGCCCGGGCGATGACGCGACGCAGCAACGTCTCGTGGATGCGCTGAATGATGATGGACGTATCTACCTCACCCAGGGAGCCTTTCAGGGCCGCAAGGTCATCCGTTTCCAGGTGGGTCAGTTCGACACGACCCGGGAAGACGTCATGATGGCTGCCGGCGTCATCAAGGACGTCTGGAGGCGCATTGCGTGACAACGCGAATTCGATTGACGGACACGCACCCTTGAACCGCGGTTTCCGGCGCCGGGCAGATCGTTTGAACGCACGGTCCCCGATCTCTTCAACACGGTCAACGGTATCTCACAGGAGTTTTAAATGCCTGCCCCACACAATCCTTTCAAGGCGGCCCTGAAAGAAGGAAATATCCAGATGGGCTGCTGGCTGGGCCTGGCAGATCCCTATCTTGCCGAGGTCAGCGCCCATGCCGGCTTCGACTGGCTCCTGATCGACGGCGAACATGCCCCGAACGATCTGCGCTCCATCATTGCCCAGATGCAGGTGATTGCAGCAGGCAAGAGCCATGCCGTCGTCAGGCCCGTGATCGGCGAAACCTGGATGATCAAGCAGCTTCTGGATGCCGGTGCACAGACGCTCCTTGTTCCCATGGTGGAAGGCGCCGAGCAGGCACGCGAACTTGTTGCCGCGGTCACCTATCCGCCGCATGGTGTTCGCGGCGTCGGCTCCGCCCTTGCGCGTGCGTCAGGCTTTGCAGGCATTCCCGATTATCTGACGACCGCGCGGGACGAGATCTGCCTGCTTGTTCAGGTCGAGAACCGAAAGGGCATCGCTGCCCTCGACGACATCCTCAACGTTGAGGGTGTCGACGGCGTGTTCATCGGTCCTTCCGACCTCGCCGCCGACATGGGGCATATCGGCAATCCCGGTCATCCGGATGTCGAAATTGCCGTTCTTGATGCCATGAACAAGATTGTTGCTTCCAACAAGGCCGGCGGGATCCTCACCTTGCAGCCCGGGATGCAGAAAAAGTGCCTTGAGCTTGGAGCGACTTTCGTTGCAACAGCCGTTGATGTCACGCTCTTTGCAGCAGCGATACGCAAGAGCGCTCAGGAGGCACAATCCCTGCGGAACGGCTTTCCCTGATATCAGGGTCGCTGCGTTTCACAGAAAAAACGGGGCATGATTGAACCGGAAACTCCAGACATGACCGTAACCAATTGATTTGACCGCTGTCATGTCCGGGACAAAGTGCACACTTCTCCTGTCACCAAAATTTACTCGATGAAGGTTCGCGACAGGCGTTCGCTCAATGGCTGTGCAAGGTAGCTGAGGACCGTGCGTTCGCCAGTGGTGATGAACAGGTCAGCCGGCATGCCCGGAACCAGATCCAGACCGGCGACATTCGCCGGCTGATTTTCATCAAGTCTCACCTTTGCCACATAGAAGGCATCGCCCGTTCTTTCGTCGGTGACGGAATCGGCCGAAATGTCATAGACCTTCCCGTTCGCTTCCGGCACGTCCTGAAGGTCGAATGCGCTCAGCCTGACCCTGGACACCTGCCCGACGCGAAGTTTTTCAATATCCGAAATGTTGATGCGCGCTTCCACGATCAGCTCTTCACTGAGCGGGACCAGCTCCAGAATGTCTTCTCCCGGACGCACCACACCACCCAGCGTGTGAAGTGCCATGTTGACGACAGTCCCGTTGACCGGGGCGCTGACGACCACCCGCTTTTGCCGTTCCACGGCACCCTTGAACTGCGGTTCCACTGCCGCAAGCTGTGCCTCAACCGCCGCAAGGTTCTCAGAAGCTGATTCAAGACGTTGCTGCTTGGCACTGAAATCATTGAGTTCAAGCTCGCCGATCTCGTTTCGCGCACGGGCCTGATCGGTTCTGAAACCCGCATCAAATCCGACCAGACGTTCTATATCCAGGCGTATGGAGTTGATCCTTGCCGCGGTAACGAGCCCCTTTTCAAACAGCGTTTGAAGGGAAGCAAGTTCACTTCTGGAAATCTCGATCTGCCGCGCATTGGACTGGCGCTGTTCTTCAAGTCCCCCGATCTCGTCTTCGAGAGCTGTTAACCGGCGTTTCAGGACATCTTGTTCGCTCATGCGTGCCCTTGCCTCCGTGTCGAACACACGTTTCTGGGTCAGATATGCGCTTTCCCAGAGGACCTCGGGAATTTCCTCTTTGATCATGTTGGCAACGTCTTTCCTGCGGAACGTGGCTTCTCCGCCGATCTGGGCCAGCAGACGTGCGCGTCGCGCCGACAGTTCACCGACCTGGCTGCTCAGAACCGTCAGATCGACTTCCGCCTCGGTACTGTCGAAGACAACCAGCGGCTGCCCGGCCTCGACGATGTCTCCGTCCGACACGAGCAGATCGCGGACGATGCCGCCGTCGAGGTGTTGCACGGTCTTCCGATTTCCATCGACGACGAAGGAGGCCTCGGCTACCACCGCACCATCCAGCTTAGCCTGTTGCGCCCAATACGCGGTTCCGCCAAAAAACAGGGCCACGACGAGAAAGCCGAACACGACAAGCTTGCCGATGCGCGGCTCCGGCAAGGGCTCATCCTGGCTTTTTCCGGGCTCAAGATGTGAAACATGGCGGTTTTGGGAAGAAAGTGTCAGATCTTTCACTGGACTGCCCTTTCCTGATTGGTCTTGGTGATTTCATTCGAGTTCTGGCTACGGGCCGGAAGGACGTTTCGCTTCATGTCGCGCAAGACCTCGTCGCGCCTGCCGAAGGCCGTCTGGACCCCCTGGTTAAGCACAAGAACCTTGTCAACAACCTGCAAGGTGCTGGGACGATGGGTCATCATCACAACGACACCGCCTTGCTCCTGGGTGGCGCGGACCGCTTTCTGGAGCGCGGCCTCACCCGTTGAATCTAGATCGGAATTCGGTTCGTCGAGCACCAGCAGAAACGGATTGCCGTAAAGCGCCCGGGCAAGTGCGATCCGCTGACGCTGGCCACCCGACAGGAAGTAGCCGTTGCCGATCTGTGTTTCATAACCGTCCGGCAAGTTCGAGACGAGGTCATGCACGTCGGCGGCAAGCGCAGCTTCCAGCACGAGAGCATCGTCGATTTCAGCAGCAAAACGGGCAATGTTCTCCCTGATCGTGCCGTCGAACAGCGCCACGTCCTGGGGCAGGTATCCGATATGGCTGCCCAGGTCCTCGGCCTCCCATTTGGCCGTCGGGTTGCCGTCAAGCCGGATCGAGCCGCGCTGCGGTGTCCAGACACCGGCAAGCATCTTCGCCAGTGTCGTCTTGCCGGAGGCGCTCGGCCCGATCACCGCAACCGCATCCCCGGCCTGCAGGTTCATGCGGATATCGGACAAGGTTGCATTTTGTGCCGTCGGCGGACCCGCCTTCTGGATCGCCACGCTGACCGACACCTGCGGCCGAGGCAACTGAAGCCGTCTTTGACCGGCCGGATACTCGTGAACAAGTTTCTTCAGCTTTGCATAAGATCCCGTCGCGGCCAGAAAGCTGCGCCATTGCCCGATCAACTGGTCAATCGGAGCGAGGGTCCTGCCGAGCACGATGGTTGCCGCAATCATGATACCGGCTGAGCTTTCGCCTGTGATCGCAAGGGCTGCTCCGAGCCCCAGAATAGCCGACTGAAGCCCTGTCCGGAGGGTTTTGGAGACGACCGAAAATGTGGAAATGCGGTCGTTCACCCTGCCTTTCAGGCGATGTGCTTCAAATTGCAACTGGCGCCATCTTTGCGCAAGGTCGCCACGCATGCCCATGGCATGGACTATTTCGGCATTAGCCTCTCCTGCCCTGTAGAGCGTGTCGCTACGCCTGCGCGCTTCAGCAGCTTCCATCATCGTTTCGTGGCTGCGCGCATTGTTGATCAGCGCCAGAACAGTCAGGACGATCGCTCCGGCCAATCCAAGATGGCCGAGATAGGGGTGGAGAACATAAAGGACGGCGATGTAGACCGGTATCCATGGCGCATCGAAAAACGCAAGCAAGGTACTTCCGGAAATGAAATCCCTGAAGCCGTTCACATCCTCGATCGAATTGTCGCTCGCCGACTGGCTGCCGTGAATTTTCCGCTGCATTGCCGCGTTCAGAACAGACACGCCGACTTTCAGTTCGAATCTGGCCCCCAGACGGTTCAACATCCGCTGACGGACCCAGTCGAGCAAACCGACTACGACAAAAACACCGCCGAGCAGCAAGGTAAGGGCGATCAGAGTGTCCATATTCTGGCTGGTGAGCACCCGGTCATAGACCTGCAACATGTAGAGGGGTGCAGCAAGTGCAAGAATATTGAGAGCCATGCTGAATGCGGCAATGGCCCAAAAACCCGCACTCAGCGAAGACCAGGCATTGCGGACGGGAGAGATCTTACGGAACATTTCTTGCTCCATTTCCTAAGTTCGGGTCGAAGTACTTTTCGGGAAAGTTCCAGGGTGGCGGAGGCGAACACCGCCACCCCGGGCAACCGGCTCAGACGAGGAAGTCGTCTTCGCCCAGTTGCGACGCGTCGATGTTGACCAGGCGCAGTGAGCTGTCCGACCCGAAGGACAGAACTGCATCCGAGCCATCCTGGATCGCGCCGGAGAGAACTTCGGCAACATCGAAATCATCGGCGAAATCACCGCTTGATATCCGGTCGGTGCCGAGTTCGAAGTCAGTTACCGTGTCGGCACCCTGGCTTGCGGCGAAAATGTCCGCACCGTCGCCACCTTTGAGCAGATCGTCACCGCCGGCACCGTTCAGGAGGTTGTCGAAACCGCTGCCGGTAATGACATCGCCGTCGTTGGAACCGATGACGTTTTCGATTGAGCTGAGAACATCCGTTTCGACACTGTTTTCGATCACGTCCTCGCCGACAACACCTGTGCTGGAAATCGGCTCGACGGAATCGAGTGTCGCTCCGGCATCCACAAGCGTATCTTGAACAACAGGACCATTCTGGCCTGCAGGTGCATTGTGAAGGTGGATTGCGGAGACCACTCCCGGAATCGGTGTCTGCAAATCCGCTTCATTGAGGCCAGAGACATCCAGCACGCTGGAATAGGTGACTTCACCCGTTGTCAGGTTCTGGACGATGGTCACCGTTGCCTCGCCGGTTGCTTCACTGTCGGAGAGCGGTCCCGGTTCCTGGGCAGCATCCAGTCCTCCGGAGAGTTCGATGGTCCGGATGCCGTGTTCCGTTACGTCGCTGTCGACCAGCAGCTGCCCCCTGATCTCACCACCCGGGAAGTCCGAAGTGTGGATGTTGTAGTAGAGATTGCCCGCGGCTGCCTGGTTTGCGAATGCGGCTCCGTCCGCAATCGCAGAACCGAATTGCGCAGGCGCGGCAACCACCGCATTTTCCACTCGCACGGTGAAACCGGTATCCCGCGTTGCGGTTCCGTTGCCGTTGGCGCCGAGGTTCACGTTGACAGCGACATCCAAGTCGGAAAAGTCCGCCGTGTCGACGCCCTCCCCACCATCAAGGAAATCGTTGCCAAGGCCACCGACAAGGACGTTGTCGCCCTCACCCGCGATCAGGGTGTCATTTCCGGCGCCGCCATTAATGACGCCATCGACGAGACCGAGATCGACAAAGATGTCGTCCTCGTTGCCGAGCAAGACATTGCCGTTGATGACGCCGCCGTCGTTGACGATGGTAACGGAGCCGCCTTCGCGGGCATCGATCGCGTTGACGGTGCCCGAGATTTCCCCTTCGTTGATGATGGCTCCCAGAATGTCCAGACCGCCATCGATGCGGATGCCTGCCGCAACCTCGGACGCTTCGGACCCTGCAATGACACCTTCGTTTTCGACAAGACCGGCAAACCCTGCGTCTTCAACGTTGGAGAACAGACGCAGGCCATCACCGATTGTGTTGCCTTCGCTTGCATCGCCGCCACCGAAAATCGCTCCCTGGTTGATAATCGAGGCCGAGACAATATCGCCGTCGACATCACCGGTCTGCAACGAAACTCCGGACGCGTCGTTGCCGTTGGCGTCCACCGTCCCCTGGTTGGTGAAGGTGTAGTTGTCCGCTGTCCCGTCAGCATAAACGGTGCCGTTGCGCTGCGTGCCAGTTGCAAGGATTGCGCCCTGGTTGACAACATCCAGGCCTACGCCGTCGATGTTCAGGGCACGGCTGTCGGAGGAAACGGTCCCCTGGTTGACGAATGATCCGCCGGAATGGTTACCCGCTCCGAAATAGACACCATTTTGAGCGCCGGCAAAAACACCGCTGGCTTCATTTACAAGCGCTCCCTGGAAATCGACGCCGTTGACCGCTCTGAAGGCAGCGACTGTACCTTGCTGACTTTCAGCGGTCACAGTACCGGAGTTGATGATCGACCCGGTGAACAGCGCTGTGGCAAAACCACCCTCAGCCAATCTGGCGCCTTCCAGCCTGATGCCGTCTCCCGCGGTTCCGGCAGCCGCGGATGCCTGGCCACGACCAGCAATGGTTCCCGCGTTTTCAACTTCAACCTCACCGTTGCCGTTTGCGGACAGGGAGAGAGAAATACCGGCGCCATTGTTGTTTGCGCCAGCATCGATCACACCGGTCGGCAGGTTGCCGATGGAGTAGTCACTGGCTGTGTCATCGGCATAGACCGTGCCGTTACGTTGATCACCCGTTCCCAGAATGTTGCCGCCGTTGAGGAGGTTGACGCCGGAACCGTCGATATTGACCGCGCGGCTGCCTGACTGGATGGTTCCGAAGTTCTGAACATCCAGATCGTGCTCGGCATTGCCGATATAAAGACCATTGCGCGGTCCTTCGATCGTGCCGGTGCTGGAGTTGAAGATCCGGCCCTCGGCTGCAATACCATCCGCGATACGGATTCCAGCCGTCGTACCCTGATTGCTTTCGGTGCTGATGAGGCCACTGTTGAAGATGTCGGTCTCCAGCACAGCGCCATCTGCCCCGTCATCAATCCGGATTCCATCGCCTGCTAGCGGCGTGTTGGACGCAACTTCATCACCCCGGCCCTGAATGACACCACCGAACCCGTTGAATATGCTGCCCTGGACAACGTCATTGAGTTCATCACCAACCTGAAGCGAAATGCCCGCTCCCTGGTTGCCTTCGCCCGCATCGATCGTTCCTCCGGTGAAGTTGCTGATCGAAAAGTCTTCCGCGGTACTGTTGGTGTAGATCGTACCGTTCCGCTGATCGCCCGTGCCGACGATGTCTCCGAAGTTGCGGACGCTGACGCCCTGACCCTGAATATCGACCGCGCGGCTGTCTGACGAAATCACCGCACCACTGAAGTTATCCAGTCGCCCTGATGATTGTGCACCGGCAAACTGGACGCCGTTGAATTCGCCATCGACTGCTCCGAAATTCCGGATGTCGGCGCTGCCGCTTACCTGGATTCCGGTGGCAAGCGCATCCGGACCGCTGTTGGCTTCAATCCGTGCATTGCGAAAATTGAAAACCTGAGCGTCCTGTCCGCCAACGGATACCGCGGCGGCGGCATTGTTCGTGGTCACATGACCAAAATTCAAGAACCGTGTGAAATCATTGTCGAGGACAAACGCGGGCGTGTTGTCAACGACCACATTATTGAAAACACCGTTCGTAAGCGATTGACCGTCACGAGCGGTTTCCTGTGCCAGGGTGGACGTCGTCAACAAGCGCGCCCGCATACCGGCAAGCATCCCAGATACCATTTGGAAATCTCCATAAGAGTTGTCATCCGGATACGCCCTCTGAATGACGGCGCCCGGTACTCATGGATCTGTTGTGAGCACCTGAGTTCTTGAAATTCATAATGCCAATACACGCCATAACCTGACGAAATGATCACGGAGCGTGTTATCAGGTAGAATTATTTATCCTCATGTTTACAGAGGCTTGCCACTTTTCCTTTCGAGACTGAATCTATTCGTTCACCTGTTTTGGCAAAAACGTGAAGCAAAACAAAAATGAAAGCATTCGCCGTTCGATCCGCGTCAGACGACTTCTGTCAGATGCGGATGCCGAAACGCGATACCTGAGGACGATCTGCACTGATTTCGATTGCCGGGTTTATCGCAGCACACGAGCACTTGAAAAATCATGGGCCACCCAAAAGAGGTGATCAGATCGCCGCTGCGGTACGCTCAGTCACTGAATGCACTACAGCTTGCCGTGCGCCATGGGTGCCCTTGGGAGGCGTTTCGCCAATATAGGAACTGATCGAAGCGACCACACCGTAACGGGAATATTGCCGGCGGGTAATCGCTCCGAGTTCGCGAACGCTGCCCTCACCATCAAACGGAACAAAGGCAAGACCGAGATTGTCGCGCTTGAACTGTTCGGCAGCAATTGCGTTCACGATTGTGCATGCATCGCAATGCACCAGGTGGCGGCACAGGGTTTCGAAGCGAGCGGACCTGACATCGATCCCAAGCCGCTCGGCGGCATCTGAAGACGAGGCAGGAAGATCCTTTTCAAGGTCATAGCCGAATGGAATGTCGAAACGGATCAGATATTTTGCGGGAACGTCTGCTGCGCGAATACCATTCCTGCCTGACAGAACATGCCCTTCCCGCATACCGAGATAAAGAGGCTCAAACCAGAGCGGTGTAAATGTCAGCGCATCATCAGAGCCTCCGCCATACAGCATGACATGGCTGTTGCGGGAGATCAGAGCTGCATCCAACTGCATCTGTTCGACCATCCTCGACAACTCGGTCGGTTTTTCCTCGACGATCACTAGCCTCAGATCCGGAAACAGCTCAGCGATCATGTCCAGAAAATAGCCTGACAGATAGGCGGCAAGTGTTGGTGTCATGCCCAGCCGAAACGGTGTTGCCTCAAGTTTTCTGAAGTGCTGCGCCGTTTCAGATATGCGGTCTACCAGTCCGTTTATTTCCGCCGCAACTTCAGCGACCTGCTCGCCAAATTCCGTCAAAAGAACATCGTTTCGCGTGCGCTCGAAAATCTGAACGCCGAGTTCGAGTTCCATTTTCTTGATCTGGTTGGACAACGCTGGTTGGCTGACATGGACGGCGCGGGCGGCGCGCGTGAAATTTCTGTGGTGCGCCACGGCAGCAACATATTGCAGATCCCGAAGGTTCATTCTGCTCTCGGACATGACTGGTTAAGTTCGCGCGCATACTGCAACAGGAAAATTCACAGATAAAATGACATTAAATTTATGGATTTTGACTGTTTACTAGAAGCATCTGCCCGCATGGCCGCGCCAGATTGAAGAAAATATTCAACAAGTCTCGTTTTAATTTTTTTGTAACCTAACCGTATGCCTTGCAAATCATTCTGCCACCGGACCGGCCATGATTGCCGGTGTTCTGCAATTCTGCCTCACAGAGGTTACGCTCGCGCAGAAAAGATCTTTCAAGTTGGGAAAGATTGCTCATGTCTCCCTGGCCTGCACTCATGTTCTTGTCGATTGCGCCGAGAATGCTAATGAACGAGATATGCGCGGAGACCCGTGCGGGATACGGACTGGGGGTCAGGACCCATTAATCCGGAAGGTCGCAATGACCGCTTCAAGGCAAACGAGATCAATGCCACTTGTGGAACGAATGGCGGCTTTCCGAGCCCTGCCTTAGGTGTCGAAACCCACGATCAGGCGTAAGAGCTCAATTTGGCTTCTGACGCCGACCTTCTCGTAGACTCGCCTCAGATGTGTGCGCGCCGTGTTCTTCGAGACACCCAAAGCGTCTGCTGCCTCGGCAATCTCAAGACCATTTGCGATCAACCTGACAATTTCTGCCTGCGACTTTGAGAGCGCGTAGATTACCTGCAATATTTCTATCTGTTTGGATAAATCACTGTTGTGCCCAAAAAGGATATAGACACGACCGTCGGCTACCTTGACCCAGCATAGCAAGAGAGCACCATCGGTATTTTCGCCCAAAACAACCGGAAACTGGACTTCGCCTCCGCCAGAACTTTTTGCGCGATTGAACTCGCCAAAACCGGTCAGCCTATGCGCGCCCGAGATGGCATTTCGCAGTTCGGAATTCCATGAAGGCTTTGAGGCGCGGAGCGTTCCATTGCTGACAGTGAGACCCTTGAAATTCTTCAACTCCGATTGAGCTGCACGATTCATCCAAAGAACACGACCATCTTCAGCAACTTCAATCGCAGCGCTTTCAATGTCTCGCAAAGATTCAGCCCAACACCCGTGAAAGAGGATGCGCCAAGCCCCATTCGCATGCTCTAATAGACGAAAGTTGTGTGAATGATTTGGTGCGGCCCGTGGATTGGACGTACTTGTTACAGTTTCTTCGTAAGTCGCCCATGCAACATTATTGGATATCTCAATTTCCAAGTTCTCAAACCGCACCTCGGCTTTGACCGGTTCAGGCTCTGTGTCCATTGCGTCGAACACATTCAGACGGAACTCTTCGAATGAGTGCGCAATCTGCATCGTTCCACATTCCATGATGCTTCGAAAACGCGAGTCATTCACCCAGCACTCCAGCCAGGCATCACGGTCACGCGCGAGGTAGCTTTTGATATCCGCCTCGAGAACCTGACGAATGGCATCGCGTGCTGCGGGCAAATTTAGGTACTCAGACATGTTCATTTTTTCATAGCTGGATCCGTATAAGCTACTCCGGCAACCGGCAAACGCAAACCGCGTTCAATGTGCACTTGGATGACGCGTGCGAACACCATGAACATCTTCAAGCTGACTGCCAGAAGCCGAGAGCTTTCCGGACCTGCGAAAAACTCAAAATATGCATCTTGCTCCGATTTCGTCCTACCAGCGAAGTCGCCATGTTTTTTTGCGCTTCGGGAAATGTCTGCCCAGTCTGCCATTGTGTCCCTCCAGGAACGTAACCCTGAAGATTGGCTATCATTGAAATAACTCTTGGCTTGTCACCCGCGCGGACGACAAACCCTAAAAAAGCACGTCATAGACGTGAAGCCGGCCTTCGCGTAAAGCGCAGCAAAATAACTGCTCCGAGACCATTTAGGCGGACGCTGCGCCGTAGCCGAACGACCGCCTGTCGGGCTCAGCGCCGAGATCCGGTCTGATTGGTGGAAAGTATTTCGCAGCCGAGATGACCAAACAACTCCGCCGCTTTTCGGGAAGCTGCTTGGGCGACAACAAGACCGTCAATGTTTGTCCAACGCGCAACTTCGAAGGATGAAACTGCCCCGAACTTTTCTGACGATGCCAAAATCACGGCTGATCCCGATTTCTCGATAACCGCGCGTTTTACCTCTGCCTCTTCGCTTTCTCCCGTCGTAACCCCTTGATCCGGGTGCAGCCCGGTGGCCCCGATAAAGCAGATATCGGGGCGGTAGCGACCCAACCAGGCGATAGTCGCGGCACCACTTGTCACGATGGAATGACGCAATAGCCTGCCACCCACAATTTCGACTTCCAGTCCTTGATGGTTGAGAAGTTCCATCGCGATGTTGGGGCTGTGCGTGATGACCGTCGCATCGAGGTGTCGAGGCAGATGCCGCGCAAGTTGAATCGCTGTCGTACCGCCATCCAAAAACACAACATGACCCGGCTCGATCATCGCAGCAGCACGTTTGCCAATCTCAACTTTTTCAGGGGTGGCAATTCCGATTCGACCCGGAAACGGAGCATTGGCCGGTGCGATCGGAACGGCACCGCCATGCACGCGTTTCAGGCGTCCGTCCCTGGCCAGCTCACGGAGGTCGCGCCTGATCGTATCTTCGGACAGACCCAGTTCACGGCTTACGTCCTTGGCGACAACGCTGCCTTGTTCATCAAGCAGGGATAGCAGGTGGGTCTTTCGTTCATGACTCAGCATTGCACGATCTTTCTTGACTCTGCACGTTTTTGCACGTTACTGCTTCCCAGAGCCAGGAGCAAGATTTTATGAATTCACGTGAATACTACCGTCCGATTTCGAAGGAAGTTCTGTCAGACGACTGGGGTCTTTTGACAAAGCACGAGTTTGAGCTTCTCAGGCGCAATGGTGAATGGCAGCGACAGACCCGCGAGACTTATGATCGTGGCAATGGAGCGACCTGCCTCCTTCATAATCCTCAGACAGATCACGTCTTGCTCACGCGTCAATTCCGACTTCCGGTATTTCTAAATGGTGGTCTGCATTCGATGATCGAGACGCCCGCCGGACTGTTGGACGGAGCGCGTGCCGATGAGCGGATGCGGAAAGAACTCATCGAAGAAACCGGCTTTGAGGTCGACACCCTGACGCATTTGTTTGACGTTTACATGAGCCCGGGCTCGGTGACGGAGTATCTCGCATTCTTCAAAGGCACCTATTCCGCATCCGATCAGACCGGTGATGGCGGCGGCACGTTCGAAGAGGGCGAGGACATTGAGGTGATGCAGGTTGCGCTGACGGAGGCGATGCGGATGATCGAGAACGGTGCGATCTGTGATGGCAAGACGATCATCCTGCTTCAACATCTTTTCATCAACACGCTTTTGAAAAGAGCCTAGACATACTGATCCTGATTTCCGGACCCTACCGTTCAGGGACCAACGACAATCCCGAAAAGATGGCGGCAAATCAAAACGCGCTTGAAGCGGCATCATGGCCGATTTTCCAGCCCGGATACATCCCGGTGATTGGCGAGCGGGTTGCTCAACCTGTCTGGCAATCAGCCGGAGGGAAACTGCCAGGCGATGATCTCCATGAAGAGATTTTCTGTCCCGCCGCGGAGCGGCTCATCTCGATCTGCGATGCAGTGTTGAGGTTGTCCGGCGAAGGTCAGCAAAGTTCCCATTGCTGTTGTCGGTGCCCGGTGCAACCAATTTCCGGAATGAGCCTCGTCTACCCAAATACCCCTCCGTAGCAAAAGTCTGCCCATGCCAATCAGCGGCCTGGACGATGAACACTCACCTTCGCCGACGTGCCAGCTCGCGATAGAGTGCGGGTGGCGATACACCTATCTGATCGGCAACCCTTATCCATCCGCCAGACGGTGGTTCACCGTTCAAATCCAACCAGGCGTCCAACCTGTCCGCCACCCGGCGAAGGCGCAATATCTCGATGCGCGCCCGTTGGGACTGGATCTCCCTGGCATAAGTTTCGATAAGGCCTAGAGCATCGTCTGGCCGGTCACGCAGCGCAGATCGGAAGGTGGCACGAGGCATGAACGCTATCTTGGAATTCAGGCATGCGATCGCATCGCAGTGATAGGTCTTTGCTGACAACGACGCCTCGGCCAGAGCCATTCCAGACGTGGCAACGCTGAGCGTAAGCGCGGTTCCATCCGCGAGCGGGCGCTCAAGCGCGACCATGCCGGATCGAACAAGATACATCGACCGAACGCGATCTTCCCGACGAAAGAGAATAGCACCCTGCTCCAAGGTTCTTGTCGGCGCATCCTCAAATAACTGCTTCCAGTCTGACATGATAGAAATCATACGACGTGGGTACAACGTTGGATAGGGTGTTCTCGACAATTGCGAGGCAAGAGAATGAAAACGAAGACAATTTTGGCCGTCGTAGTGCTGCTCGGTGGAGCGGCCTTTGCAGTTGCCCAAACGACCCACTCAGGCCATGACGACTGCACGGATCACGCGACCCACGTTCAAGACCAGTCACCCCGGGGCACGATCCTGAGCGAGCCGGGACAAGGGGCTTTCGCGGCGCTTTCTGAAGTTGTGCGCGTGCTCGAAGCCGATCCCGACACCGACTGGGGCCAAGTTGATCTGGCGGGCCTGCGGGCGCATCTGGTTGATATGGATCGCCTGATTTCGGACGCGATTGTGGAAGAGACAGCACTGCCGGACGGCCTTACCGCGATTGCGACGGGGGATGCTGACACGGTCGCCACACTGCGACGCATGGTGCCCGCACATGCAGCCCAATTGGCGCAGGACGACCGCTGGACCGTCACAGCAATCGAAGCGGAAAACGCAGTGGAGCTGCGCGTCACAAGTAACAATCCCGCCGTGGCCGCGCGCATAAAGGGGCTGGGCTTTTTTGGACTTATGGCAAGTCAGGACCATCACCGGGAACATCATCTGATGATGGCGCGTGGCGCAGATGCCCACGCACATTGACGCGGCCTGACACGTTTCGCCCAAAGCCGGAGCTCATGTCTTGGCACAAGGGATGCGAAGTCGATGGCAACCTGCCGTTCGACCGGCTGGATTGGAAGGCAGCAAAGTCCGCATTTTCCAGATTCTCGCTGGCGCGCATTTCCATGAACTGGTCGTGGCCTTTGTGATGATTTCAACGAGAGTGATCGCTCCAGCTTTCACTGTTTCAATGCTGACGGGTTCGCCGGCAACTCCGGACAGCGGCATAAAGAACAAAAGAAACAACAACTTCTTCATCAGTCACGCCAAACAAGAAGTTAGCGAAAAGCGCAACTGCTCGTCGACGTAGTCAACTTGTGGTGCTTGAAAAATGCAAAGACCGCCGGCTGCAAAAGCCGGCGGTCCATTCATCTCTATAAAGTTTGAAGCAGGCCTCACCAGATTTTTTTCAGGGCCCAGCTTTTCTTTCAGCTCTCTTGCTGCGCGTTATTGGGTCACGCGGCAGCGACCTTGGCCAGGAAGTCATCGACCACGACCTTGATGTGGCGTGCCTGATCCGCGACCTCGTTGGATGCCATTTCCACCTGGCCCGCAGATTGTGCGGCTTCGGCGACAGCGCTCATGACACTGGATATGTTGTCAGCCACGCCCTGGGTCCCTTCTGCCGCATCGCGAACGTTTCGGGAAATCATCGCCGTTGACGCGTCCTGCTCCTCAACTGCTGCCGCAATGGCCGACGTCGTCTCGTCAGCCTGTTCCATCGTGTCACGGATCTCCTGGATCGCGACGACAGACTCTCCGGTTGATGACTGGATTGCCTCGATCTGCGTGGCAATTTCCTCTGTCGCCTTCGAGGTCTGGGTCGCCAGTTCCTTGACCTCCGCAGCAACCACCGCAAAGCCCTTACCGGCCTCACCTGCCCGTGCTGCCTCGATCGTCGCATTCAGGGCCAGAAGATTGGTCTGTTCCGCAATGGCCCGGATCAAAGTGACGACTTCGCCGATCTTGTTTGCCGATTCAGCGAGCTCCGAGACCTTCTCGGTCGTCATCCGGGCACTTCCGGAAGCGTTTGTGACAATCTCGGTCGCACGGGAGACCTGTTGCCCGATTTCCGCGATCGATCCGGCAAGCTGTTCTGCCGCCGAGGCGACCGATCCGACGTTTTCGGATGCGGCCGTGGAACTTGCTTCTGCTTCGGAGGCCTGAGAGGCGGTCTCGGTGGAGATCTGGCTCAGAACCTGTGCTGTGGATTGCATTTGATCCATGTTCGCGGTGACATTGCCAAGCACGGATTCCATCTCGTCGCGGAAGTCCGTGATCATATCTTCGATACGGCTCTGCCGCTCCAGCTGCGCGTTCTGTTCGTCTCGGGACACCGCTTCAAGGTTATTGCGTTCCTTCGCGTTTTCCTTGAAGACTTCCATCGCCTTCGCCAGATCACCGATTTCATCGTTGCGGTTTGTTCCGGCGATATGTCCATCGAGCTCACCGTCGGCAAGCGCTCGGGTAATACTGACAAGACCCAGCAGTGGTTTCACCAGTCCACGGTCGACGACAAAGAAACCGATTGCACCTGCGATTACGAGACTCGCTATCCCGATGGCGATCAGGGCCAGGGACCCGTTGTCGAACAGCCTGTTGATCTGTGTCGTTGCCTGATCTACCGCCGCCAGTTCCATTTCGATGAGCGAAGCGACGGACTGACCGATACGCTCAACCGCGGTGAACATCTCCGTCACCTGTTCGTTCGACTTCCTGGTGCTGGTGAGTTCTTCCAGGTGATCGCGCAAAAGACCGTTGTCGGGATTGCCATACGCCAGCAGCTGTTCGAGTTGTGCCTTGATGTCCTCAGACCCCAGGGTATCAAGGCCGTCACGCATGTGTTTCGCGTCGGCTGTAATTTTCTCCTGAAGCGGCACCAAGAGCGCCGGATCCTGCGTCAAGCCACCTTGAACAAGGGTTGCGACAAACTTGTTGGCAAAGGCCTGTGCTTCCAGGGTGCTCTTCAACTGGCCCACTTGATTGTTCAGCAGATCGGAGATGATTGCCGAATTTTCCGTTACAGCCTCTTCCGTGTCGATCGTCAGCGTGAACAACTGGTCGTCGATCTGCATGATAAGAGCGTCGTCAATCGCCTTTTGAAGGCCGATCGCCGTCTGCAGTGTCTGCTTCTGCTCACCGGCAGTGATGTTTCTGGCCTTACTCTTTGCGAGTGTTGCAGAAACCAGATCGTTCAGCTTACCGAACTCGGCTTCAGCACCGGAACTCAGATCCTGTGCCTTCAGCTCTTTCTGGTAATCGGCGATCTTCTTCTCTGTCGCGATGATCTTGTCTTCAAAGAGTGTCAGCAGCGCCGGATCATCCACAAACGCAACGGTTTCCGCCAGCCCGACCAGCAAGTTGGTTTCCGCGCGCAGCTCCAGATACAGCCTGAGCTTCGCCATTTCGGTGTTGGCAAGATTGTCGACGAGTTCCTTGCTCTGAGCTGCCGCGTCTTCGCCACCCAGCACAACGGTAAAGTAGGCATCGTCTACGATCGGCGTTATTGCGCTGTTCACGCCGTCATAAGCCTTGAAAAGAGCGGCCATGCGCGCATCTTTTGCGTCTCGCGCGGCAATTTTTTCCTTCGTCGCCTGATCGAGGACGCCAAGGCGTTCCTTGAATGTATGGCTTTGGGAAAAGAGCGCTTCAACAATCTCGCGGTTCGAGTCTGAAGCGACAAAAGTTGATTCTATGCCTTCGATGACAGCGACAGATTTCTGAAGAGCCTGAAACGAAACTTCCTGGGACTGCAGCGTCACGCTATTGGCTACAGCTGCGGCCGCAGTCGCAACTTCCGTACTCGAAAGCGCCAGCTGGGCTGCGTTTTCAATTGAAGGCAGCCGTTTTTCAGAAAGTTCCGCAAAACCGCTTTCGACCCTCTGAAAGGAAAAAAGGCCTATGCCGATCGCTGTCGCGGTCAGCAAGACCAATCCCGCAAACGCGGTGAACAGTTTTCCCCGGGTCCTTAAATTGAATGATGATCTCATTCGAGAAGGCCCTGAAAAGAATTTTTTAAACCCAACCATGTTCCCGACAGTCCCCCAAAGAACACATGCTCTGCCATGTTATCCAACCCCAGATGGCAGAATGGAATTTCGCTGGCCCGTGTTCCGGGCCAGCGACAAGGAGCTCATTAGCTCGCAGGCTTGTCGATCGGCGAGAAGCCGCCGTCTTTTTGAATGGTCGTCAGGAAGACGTCGTTCATGCCCTGGTTGTCGTCCTGACCGAAGGACAGGGTCACGCCGCCCAGGTCAAAGTCACCAGTGGACCAGAAAGCGTTCAGGAAGTTTTCACGCGTGACGTCTTTTCCGGCTTTTTCCAGACCCATGACAGCCAGTCGACCAACCACATAACCTTCCAGCGTGACAAAGCCCGGCTCAGCAGAAGGATCTTTTGCCTTCAGTGCAGCCTGATATTCCTTGACGAGCGGAACAGTCGTGTCCCACGGGAACGGAACAACCTGGGAGATGATCACACCTTCACCGGCATCACCGAGTTCAGCAGAAAGGGCTTTCGAGCCGACGAAGGAAATGTTGACGAATTCCGCATCCATCTTGACCTTCTTGGCAAGCTTGATGAATTCCGCGATCGGCTTGTAGGCACCGACCATGACAACTGCCTGCGGCTTTGCCTTGCGAATTTCAAGAAGCGCAGACTTAACGGCGGTGGTGTTGCGCTGATACGTACCTTCCGCGACGAGTTCCAGGCCACGCTTTTCCATGGCAGCCTGAACACCGGCAAGACCGACACGGCCAAATCCGTCGTCCTGATAAAGAATGGCGATCTTGTCGAGGCCCAGCGCGCCGTTCAGGTGATCGATCCAGGCTTCGGTCTCTGCAGCGTAGGTCGCCCGGACGTTGACAATGTTGCCGTGCGCCGGATCACGCAGGAAACCAGCTCCGGTGAACGGACCGACAAACGGAACTTTCGCAGCTGTTGCAATTGGTTGGGTCGCCTTGGAGGTCGGCGTGCCGACCGGGCCGATCAGACCGAAGACCTTGTCGTCATTGATAAGCTTGTTGACCGCTGCAATCGAACGATCCGGCTCGTAGCCATCGTCCATGCTGATCAGTTCGATCATGCGCCCGTTGACGCCGCCAGCAGCATTTGCTTCGGCAAAGGCTGCTTCGATTCCCAGCTTCATTCCCGTGCCGAGAGCGGCAGCCGGCCCTTCAAGAGCAGCAGCCTGACCGAATACGACCTTGGAATCCGTGATACCATTTTCCGCAAGCGCCGGACTGATCGACATCATAAGTGACGCAGCCAGCGTTGAAACTAAAGCATTTCTCAATGTTGTCATTATTTGAGCTCCCCCAAAGAGTGTGCGACGCACAACTGCACGTCTATTCCGCTAAGGTAGAGTCAAAGTATTAAAAACCAGTTTTCGTTGAATACACAGTTGTAACTTCAGGTTTTACATTCACCACAAGATTTATATTTATGAGCTTAAAATTCATGTTTTAAGGTACTGAGTTTACACATGAAAACTCAAAATCCGACTGATTGAAATTTAGCAGCAAATCGCTGCAACTTTCGAGATTCCAGCCAATTTTTCAGCGCGCACATTCAAGAACACCCTAGGGTTTCATTGTAATAACAACCCAATACAACCCCTTTTTGCGCATGTCTCTCGTTCAAGATTCATATGCCGCTCAATATTGTTGCTTCGAAACCCGGTCCACTTTCGCAGCCTCCAACAATTGACGCAGTTCGCCCAGATCCCCGATACGGTTTGCCATCAGCAGAATGAGCCGTGCGTTGAAGGCATCGCTCTCTTCCTTGCCGAGTTTCTCATGAGCGGAAAGCAAATCGGCGTAGAACGCGTCGGGAGCTTCCAGATTTGGTGTGGTGACGCTTTCGCTCATTGAACCTTCCCTCCGATTGCCTTGGCTAATGCCGCCCCGATCTCTGTTTGATCGCAATCCAGCCATCGCGCCGCGACATGCTGATCCGGGCGGATCAGGTAGATTGCGGCTGCGGCGTTTCCAAGATAGCGATCCCGGAGCTCCGGACTGATGTTTTCCCTGCCGATAGTGATGCCGGTGAGCGAAACACCGTTGATCTCGTTGTCTGACGGAATGTCGACGCCAAGCCCGAGAAGCACGAATTCCCCTGTCAGGTGATCAAGCAGCCAATCTTCACCGAGTGGTGCATCCACAACGGTACTGCCCGGGCGAGTTCTTTGCGGCAGAGAACTGACATCCGGACCGTTCAGCGGCGAACCGTCATACGTGCAAGGGACGGACAGGCGCCCTGAATTCACAAGCGGCCGGGCAAATTCGTAGTGTTCCGAGAGATCGAGCACAGCATCGCGGAAAATCCGGCTCATTTCCGATTTCGGTGTTATGAAATCCGTCGAGCGGGAGCTTTGCAGTATATTTTCGTCGGCACCATGCTCGCGCTCGAATGAATAACTGTCGAGCAGCGTTTCAGGTGCCTTGCCGTCAAGAACCAGCTTCAGCTTCCAGCCAAGATTGTCGACGTCCTGGAAGCCGGAATTTGCACCGCGGGCTCCGAAGGGTGAAACCTGATGGGCCGCGTCACCGGCAAAGATCACCCTGCCGTGGCGAAACTCTTCCATCCGCCGGCACTGGAACGTGTAGATGGATACCCATTCCAGGTCGAACTCAACGTCGTCCCCGAGCATCTGCTTCAATCGGGGAATGACGTTTTCCGGCTTCTTTTCCTTTTCCTTGTCAATGTCCCAGCCGAGCTGAAGGTCGATCCGCCAGACACCGTCCGGTTGCTTGTGAAGCAGTGCCGACTGGTCCTTGTTGAAGGGCGGGTCGAACCAGAACCAGCGTTCGGTCGGAAAATCGGCCTTCATGATGACATCGGCAATCAGGAAATTGTCTTCAAAAACGCGTCCGACAAAGTCGAGGTCGAGCATCCGCCGCGTCGGCGACCCTGCCCCGTCACAGGCAACAAGCCAGTCGGCCTCCAGGTTGTAGGCTCCTTCCGGAGTCTCGATCGTTACAAGCGTATGGTCATCATAGCAATGCAGGTTTTCAACGCGGTTGCCGCCCCGGATTTCCACCGGCTTGCCTTCCGTCTGCAGCGCCCTGATGCGTTCGACCAGATAGAGCTCGCAGTAGTATTGCTGCAGATTGATGAAGGCCGGACGCTTGTGACCGTCCTCGGGCAGCAGGTTGAAGTTATAGACCTGCCGGTCACCGAAATGGACCTTGCCGAGGTTCCAGACGACCCCCTTGTCGACCATTTCGTCACCGCAACCCAGCCGGTCGAATATCTCCAGGGAACGCTTTGAAAAACAGATCGCCCTGGAACCGACACTGACCTTGTCATTGTCGTCGAGCACAACGACTGGAACGTTCGCCTGGGCAAGATCGATTGCCATGGCAAGCCCGACGGGTCCTGCCCCGATAATGACGACCGGGTGGCGGACAGGTGCCGGCGCATCCTGGTCAGCGGTGCGCTTGTAGGGATAGAGCGGCACTTCAAATAATTTGGTCACAGGTTTGTCTCCCAGCTCCCGCGTCACATGTGTTTTTCAGCCGCCGAATGGCGGTCGAACTCAAGAAAGAACTCATCCAGCTGAGGCGGTGCGACACCGGTTCCGGCCAGCATGGCATGCACCTGTCCACGGTGATGGATCTGGTGCTGGAAGAGATGCAACAGCGTGTTGCCAATGGTCTCTCGCATGACACCATTGTTTCCCCGGTCCTGCGCAACGCTTCTGTCCAGATCCGTCTCGCTCAAGCCGTCACAGAACAGAACAAGTTGTTGATCCTGCCAGGTTTGCGCCGATCTCAACTCCTCCGCAGTCTGAAGATGCGGCGTCTCGTAGACAGCCAGGCCCTTCCCATCTTCGCGCAGTGCATCCAGGTAGTAGCGATCGACTTCCCAGTTGTGATTAAGCGTTTCCCGGATCGACGGGAAAAAGCCGGTCCGCTCGGCCTTGAACTCTGCCTGACTGATTCGGCAGCACGCCTGATAAAGCCGTTCGTTGGCATAGGCATTGTTGCCCGCCATCAGGCGGAGATGTTGAAGTGCTGTAGACATGAGGACCTTTAGTACAAGCCAAATCGAGCGTGAGAACTTACAAGTTCCTCGAGCTCTGGTTCCAGATCTCCAACGCCGTCAAATACCCGCTTTGCGTGATCTATCATATCGTCTGAAGCAGCAAACAGCGTTCCACTGCCACAAAGGTCCGATTGCGATACCACCAGCCGGTCTCCAGTATCCAGTATTGGAGGGCTAGGAAACACACCGTTTGCAAGATCCTGGGGTTCGCGATGAAACTTCCACATGCTATCGGTGTTCACATTCAATACTGCAAGGCCAAACAAGAACTTTCTGCCTTTCCATGTTGCGTGTTGGCAAGCCAAAGACGCTTCATAACCTCCTGCAGGTAAAAGGACTATCAGGTCGCTACCTTGCATTAACGGTGCCGCATTCCCGCGGATCTGATCGGTAACTTCGATGACAAACTCCAAAGGTTTGCCTTGAGTTTCAAGAGGCCTCATTTGCTGTATTGTGCAATCCGCGAAGCGCCCGGCCACTACGATTTCTGAACGTATGAGGCGTTTTACACTTCCTGCACCCGAGCGAGTGCATGCCGTAGCAGCAGAGGTCAGCAAAACCAGCATTACGGCTATTGCGACCAGAAATTTCACCCCTGAAGATCCGTCCACATTTTCGCATCCCGTTCGGCCGTCCAGATACGCGGCGTGTCGATGCCGAGTGCCTCGTCATAGGCCCGAGCAACATTGAACGGCAGGCAATGCTCGTAGATCGCGTAGTCCTTGAACTTTGGATCGCATTCGGCGCGGCAGGCGTCCCAGGCCTCTTTCAGCGATCCGCCACCCTGAGCGATCCGGGCGACCGGCCGGTAGGTCGAGGACACGAAGTCGGCCGTGTTGGTCAGCGCCTTGCCCACCATCTCCTTGCCAACCAGCGCGTCGCCGCGACCCGGTGCGATGGCTTCCACATCGAAGGTACGGATTGCTTCAAGCGTTGCCGGCCAGTCGTTGAAATGGCCGTCGCCGCAATAGCAGGCGGAGTGGTATTCGACGATATCGCCAGTGAACATGACGTTCTGGTCCGGCACATGGATGACGATGTCACCCGCCGTATGGGCGCGACCAAGGAAGCGCAGATCGACCCGGCGCTTTCCCAGATAAACGGTCATGCGGTCGTTGAAGGTGGTGGTCGGCCAGGTCAGGGACGGAATGTCGTTGACATTGTCATAACCCATGAACAGACGCGGGAACCGCATGAATTCAGATTCCCGGTCTTCAGCGCCACGCTCCACAACCATGGAACGGGCCTTCTGGCTCATGATCACGGTCGGTGCCTGATAGGCGGCAGCGCCCAAAACGCGCACGGCGTGATAATGGGTCAGCACAAGATGGCTGATTGGCTTGTCCGTGACGGAGCGCACCTTTTCGATCACCTTGTTGGCAAGTTCAGGTGTCGCCTGCGCCTCGATGATCATGACGCTGTCATCACCGACGATGACGCCGGTATTCGGGTCCCCCTCGGCGGTGAAGGCCCAGAGGTCCTTGCCGATCTCGGTGAAGGAGATCTTCTTTTCCGCCATGTCCCCGGCGGATGCGAATTGTTTGCTCATGCGTACTCCCCAGACACTGCGCCTGCTTGTTGTTTGATCCCGATCGGGTCCGGGACCGTGTCAGCTTCGATTTGACCGGCAAGGTCTGCCTAGACCTTCTCCACCGTCTGCTCGATCGCTCCGAAGATCGAATGCCCTTCCCCGTCCATCATTTCGATACGCACCGTGTCACCGAATTTCATGAAAGGAGTCTTGGCCTGACCGTCATTGATCGTCTCAATCATGCGGATTTCGGCAATGCAGGAATACCCGACGCCACCGTCTGACACCGGTTTGCCCGGGCCTCCGTCAAGCTTGTTCGAAACGGTACCTGAGCCGATGATTGCTCCTGCGCCAAGATCACGCGACTTGGCTGCATGGGCGATCAGCTGGCCGAAATCGAAGGTCATGTCGACACCGGCTTGTGCTCGGCCGAACGGCGCGCCGTTCAGATCCACATGAAGCGGCAGGCTCAGCTTGCCGTCTTTCCAGGCATCGCCCAGCTCATCCGGTGTGACAGCAACAGGTGAGAACGCGGAAGAAGGCTTGGACTGGAAGAAGCCGAATCCCTTGCCGAGCTCCGCAGGAATAAGACCGCGCAGAGACACGTCGTTGACAAGCATCACCAGCTGAATGGATTTCAAAGCGTCCTCGGAGCTGACACCCATTGGCACGTCGCCAGTGATGACGGCGATTTCGCCCTCCATGTCGATGCCCCAGGCTTCCTCGCGCATTCTGATCGGATCGCGCGGTGCGAGGAAAGTGTCGGAGCCGCCCTGATACATCAGCGGATCGGTCCAAAAACTGTCCGGCATCTGGGCGCCTCTTGCCTTGCGCACCAGTTCCACGTGGTTGACATAGGCCGAGCCGTCCGCCCACTGAAATGCGCGCGGCAACGGTGACAGGGCATCATGTTCGTGAAACCGGATCGTCGGCACGGCATCGTGCGACAGGCTTTCGGCCAGCAGCTTCAGCTTGGGCGAAATGACATCCCAGTCGTCCAGCGCGGCCTGCAGCGTCGGTGCGATGTGGCTTGCATCGGTGCAAAAGGTCAGCCGTTCGTTGACCACCACCAGCTTGCCGTCCCGGCTGCCATCCTTGAGCGTTGCCAGTTTCATTAATTTCAGCTCCTTGTGATTGTCAGCCCGTCATGGCCGACAATGGTTTTACCGGAAAAGGCTTTCGTGGCATCCAGCCATTCTTCTGTTTCAAACCCGGGCAGATCCGCCGGGATCAGGTGGTTGAGCACGAGCGTCCCGGCCTTAGCAGCCTCGGCAATCTTCGCGACATCGGGCGCCGTTGTATGGCTCGCCAGAAGGTGTTCCCTTAGCCGCGCACCATTGCCCGTGATTTGCACGATCGTGTCAACACCGCGTTCCAGCATCGCCTCGTGAACAAGCACTGCACACCCTTGAGCAAACTTCGCCAACGGCGGAAAATAAGTTGTATCGGCTGAAAAGACGACAGACCAGTCAGCCGTTTCGAACCTCAGTGCAAAGCAATCGGCAACCGGCGGATGATCAACCTTCAGCGCTCTCACGGATAGCTTTTCGTCTTCCAGCGACAGGTCGCCTTCCCGAATCAGATGGATCTCCACCAGATCACGCAAATCGGGCCGGCCTTCATCGTCGATCCTCAGATCGATGTCGTAGCGCATGGAATTCAGGAAACCGTCCCAGTATTCCATCAGGTCTGCCGGACCGTAGACCCTCACCGTACGCGCAAGTCCCGTTGTCCATGCGGTGTGAAGAAGCGGCCCGAGTTCCAGCACATGGTCTGAATGCATGTGCGTGATGAAGACAAGGTCGAGGTCCTTCAACTGAACCCCTGCCTCCACAAGGCCTCGGGTTACACCCAGCCCGCAATCGACAACGCATCTTCGGCCGCCAATCTCGATCAGCGAACTGGTCGGCGACGGGCCACCCGGACGTATGGCCGGGCCACCTTTCGACCCGAGAATGACCAGGCGGTCCTTGAGATCCGTTGACGCCATCTGTCCAATCAACCCTTGTTCCACGTTCCTTCCGGGGTCCCGTCAAACTTTTTCTCAAGTGTCTCCCAGCAGTCAATATAGTCGTCCTGAAGCGGTGCTTCCCGGGCAGCAAATTCGGTAAGGTGCTGCGGAAAGCGGGTCTCGAACATGAACGACATGGTGTTGTCGAGTTTTTCCGCTTTCAGATCCGCATTGGACGCGCCCTCGAAGGCATTCTTGTCAGGTCCGTGCGGTATCATCATGTTGTGCAGACTCGTGCCGCCTGGAACAAAGCCTTGCGGTTTGGCGTCGTACTGACCGTAGATATTGCCCATCATTTCCGACATGATGTTCTTGTGATACCAGGGTGGACGGAACGTATCTTCCATGACCATCCAGCGCTCGCGGAACAGCACGAAATCGATATTGGCCGTGCCAGGCACGCCAGACGGTGCTGTCAGAACCGTGAAGATCGACGGGTCCGGGTGGTCGAACAGGATTGCTCCGATAGGGCAGTAGTTCCTCAGATCGTATTTGCATGGGGCATAATTGCCATGCCAGGCAACGACATCCAGCGGAGAGTGTCCGATCTTTGTCTCATGAAACTGACCGCACCATTTCACTGTTACGGTTGACGGCGCTTCGCGATCCTCGAAACAGGCAACAGGCGTCTTGAAATCCCGCCGGTTTGCCATGCAGTTGGCACCGATCGGTCCCCTGCCCGGCAACTCGAACTTCTGCCCGTAATTCTCGCAGACGAAGCCGCGCGCGGGACCTTCCAAGACTTCGACCCTGTAGACAAGTCCTCGTGGCAGGATGGCAATTTCCTTTGGCTCCAGCTCAATGACGCCGAGTTCCGTACAAAACCTCAGGATCCCCTCCTGGGGCACCACCAGAAGCTCGCTGTCGGCTGAAAAGAAATACTGGTCTTCCATCGATTTCGTGACGAGATAGATATGGCTCGCCATGCCGACCTGGGTGTTGACATCACCGGCGGTGGTCATCGTGCGCATGCCGGTCAGCCAGGTGAGATCTTCATCCGTATGGGGCACCGGATCCCAGCGGTATTGGCCGAGCGAGATGACATCCTCATCAATGTTCGGCGCGCTCTTCCAATAGGGCAGATCTATCTTCCTGAAGCGGCTGGTATGCTTCACAGACGGACGGATGCGATAGCACCATGTGCGTTCATTCTGATGGCTCGGCGCGGTAAATGCCGTGCCCGAGAGCTGCTCACCATAAAGACCGTAAGCACATTTCTGCGGGCTGTTCATGCCCTGTGGCAAGGAGCCCGGAAGCGCTTCCGTTTCGAAGTCGTTGCCGAAGCCCGGCATGTAGTCGGTCTGCGAAGAATTGCGGCCGTTGCCGGACACATCCTGAGTGCTATCCGTTCTCTGATCCATCACGTCCTCCCGGGTCAGGGCTAAATTAGTTACATATGTAACCAATATTCGAAATGGGTCAAGATATATCGGCAATGATTTTTTCAACTTCAATTTATTGAACGCTTAACTATCTGATTTCACTGAAATAATTTACCTGCTATCCCCCTTTGCCAACAAGGTGCCTTGATCGCCGGGCCAGATTACGCTAAAAAGAACAAACTAAGAACATTTGAGGTAAGCATGCAATTTGTCAGCCCTGTCCAAGGCCAGTTTGCTGTTGTGGTGGCTTCACAAACGTCCGGTTTCGATGCGTTGCCGACCACGGATGTCACGCCGGAAGATGTCCGCGAGATGATGACCTACCTGCGCAAGGCCAAGGAACGGGCGGTCGCCATACGGGATCACTCGCCGGCAGGCAGTTACATGGAAAGTGTTTTGACGAGAACCATCGACGGCATCACGCTTGAACTCTCCCAACTTGACTACCTGCTTGCACGCAAACCCGTCATGCTGGCGGAAAAAGGCCCATCGGACCGGCGCATGCGTCCGGCAATCTGATACGGTCTCGGAAGATCCCGATCTCCCCGGAAGTGTCGTTCGGGTTTACCTGTACTTTCCGGCGGTGATGAACTCACCGAAGGCCTCGCACCACACCAGCACCGTATTGTAATCGTCGATGCTCACGTCCCCGGGAACTTCAACGATGAAGCCGTCGAAAGTCTTGATATCTCCGAGCCGGACAGCAGACTCCTTCATGGCAATAAAGCCGGCCTCATCATCGACGAACTCCTTGACGAGATAGAGTTTGTAGTCCGGGCCAGGCGAGAGTTCGCCTTTGTGGACAATCCGGCGATCGGAAAGACTGATCGTGCCTTCGCCCCAATGGAGCAGGTCGCTACCCTTGAGGTCCCGAGACAGGGGAACCTCATATCTTGCACCTTCCGCCGCTGCAGCCAGCGCGGTCGCGTCCGGCCCATTTGGTTCTGTCAGGATCGGCAGAAAATAGACGCCGAGCGCGAAACCGATGGCCAGAACGGCGCCATGGGAAACCAATAGAAGAAGCAGCTTCAGCATATCAGGTCCTTGTTATCGATTTGGCGTGCGCTTCAACAGGTGAAGACATGTGACGATACAACCAAGTCAAGGTGACAATTGCGTGCAAGACAGTTGAACCGGGCCGCCCTTATGCCGCCGCCTCGTCGCCTGGCGCTGTCTGCCAGCCAAGATCTGTCAAGGTGACAATGCGATTGCCGCGCAGGTCCGTTGCGCAGACGAGGAAACCGCGCTCTTCCATGTGGCTCAACAGCCATCTTGCCCTTCCTGGCGACCTCGTTCCATAAGCTGTTGCAATCTCGATATTGCCCGGACATGGCGTTTTTGCCAGCGCGGCTTTTGCAAGCAGCAGATAAACGCCTCGCATGTCGTCGGGCAATTCCGCCGCGATCAGTTCCGCCTGCGCCCAGGCACCTTCATCCATCTCACCCTTTTCAACCCCTGCCCGCGCAACCGACAGTTTTTCCCGAAAGTTCTGCAAATCCGGCGCGCCGCCTGCCAGTTTGGCAATCCGGCACCGAACCTGGAAATCCTGATAGAGCGTTGCAATCGGCTGGAACGCCGCGTCTTCGTCTTCCAGAATACCTGCAATGATCTCGGCGACTTTCTCCTCGCGCTCACCGAAGTCCAGCAGGTTCTCGGCCTGAGGTAACGCATCTTCGCCGGCCAGTTCGGCGCTGGAAAGCCGATCAAGCACTTCGCCTGTCGAAACGACCGGCTCCACAAAACGCTGTCTGATGGGCCGATGCTCATCTGCTGAGGGCGTGAAGATCAGATCCTTCGCCTCTTCCTTCGGCTGATCCGGCAAAGGCATCAGTTTCGGGCTCCCGCCGCGCCCCATGGTCTCAACGGGGCCAATCTTGATGGGCACGGGCCGTCGTGACAAGGCAGGACCAAGTGCGATGAAATTGCCCCGGTCCAAATTGCGGAAACTTTCAGCTTGCCGGCGTTCCATACCAAGCAGATCCGCGGCACGCGCCATGTCGATATCGAGAAATGTGCGTCCCATCAGAAAATTCGAGGCTTCCGCGGCAACGTTCTTGGCAAGCTTTGCCAGACGCTGGGTTGCAATGATACCCGCCAGTCCGCGTTTACGGCCGCGGCACATCAGGTTTGTCATCGCTCCCAATGAGCGTCTTCGGGCTTCTTCCGTGACTTCACCGGCAGCAGCCGGTGCGAAAAGCTGGGCCTCGTCGACAACGACAACCATCGGATACCAGAGATCGCGATCAGCGTCGAAAAGCCCGTCCAGGAAAGTTGCAGCCGCCTTCATCTGGCGGTCTGCGTCGAGGCCTTCCAGATTGAGGACAACGGAAACGCGGTGCTGACGGACCCTTCCTGCAATCATCTGCAGGTCCTTTTCCGTACCAACGGCATCGACAACGACGTGACCGAATTTCTCCGCCAGAGACACAAAGTCTCCTTCCGGATCGATGATCGCCTGCTGCACCCAGTTCGCCGACTGTTCCAGGAGACGCCTTAACAGATGCGATTTGCCCGAGCCGGAATTGCCTTGCACCAGCAGACGCGTTGCAAGCAACTCTTCCAGATCGAGCCCGGCGCGCGAACCACCCGTCATTTCTCCGATATCGATCTCAACTGTCATACGAACTCGTTCAGCGTATTTCGACGCTTCGATTACTCCGCTTGTGCCGCCTATCAAGTACGCGACTCAGCACGATTCCTCGGCCATTGCAAAGACCACCGGACAGGAATCCGTCGTTTTCCAAGAATTCCACGCAACGGGTTTTCGCATACCGGAAATTCCGGCCCGCCAATCCCCAACGAATTGATTTCTCCTCTCCTCTTCAAAAGCGTATTTGTAGCTCCATCTAATTCTAAGGCACTGCCTTGAGGGAGAGACCAGATGAAAATCCACGCCGATCTGAGCGTACGCGCCGTTGTCGACAGTGCGGCCCTGGACTGGGTGCCCTCGCCGATGGCTGGTGTCGAACGACGTATGCTTGAACGCGATGGTGAAGAAGTCGCGCGTGCGACCAGTCTCGTGCGCTACGCACCCGGATCAGCTTTTTCCGCACACACACATGACATGGGCGAAGAGTTTTATGTTCTGGACGGCGTCTTTTCAGACGAAAGCGGCGATTTTCCCAAAGGCATGTATGTTCGAAACCCTCCAGGCTCAAGCCATGTGCCTTCCAGCGAACCGGGTGCGGTGATCCTTGTAAAGCTGCGCCAGATGCAGGCAGACGATGATGTCTATGTGCGCGTCAACACGCTTGATCCGGCCGGTTGGCAAGTGGGACGGCCGGGCGAATCCATTCTGCCGCTGCATATCCGTCCGGACGAGGAAGTTGTCATGCTCGACTGGGAACGCGGCTCCAGTTTCTCCCAACAGACGTTTCCCGGCGGGGTCGAATATTTCGTTGTGGAAGGCAGTTTCGAAGATCAGAACGGAAGATATGACCAGGGCGCCTGGCTCCGCCTTCCCCCGGACAGCAGCCAGACCATCATGACCAACCAGGGCACAAGGGTCTGGCGCAAGACGGGACATCTGTGCCGTTGAAGGCCTAAGACGCAGTTGCCGTCGTGAGCCTCTGCTTAACTGCGGTATCCAGTACGGTTGAAGCGATCTTCTTGTGAAATGGCAGAATCAGAGCGAGATAGACGTGGCCGAAAATGTTGTGTCGCTTGCAACAGGTGGATGCAAAGATCCTGGGTGACCGGTCAGTTCGGCGGAATATCGACAGCCTGAAGTCCTGGTGCCAATCATCCTCGCCGAGAAGGATCTCGTTGTCTTCGACACGGAAGATCCTGAAAAAACCTATCCGGTCACCTGGCTTTCTGTCTTCAAGTGGCGTGTCTTTCTGTTCCAGACCGAGATCTTCGGTTGTTTTTAACCCGAACGGCTTGACAACGGTATCACGCAGCGAGAGCAGCGCGTTCATCCAGCCGATCTCGGCCATCAGGATGTGATCAGCAAGGACACGCATGTCCGCAGCTTGAAGATCCGGCCTTTCTGCCAGTGACACGGAATAGACGTCCATGAAATCACGTGGTGCATAATAGGTGTTGAGAATGCTGTCACTCGGCAGTCTGTCTCGAACGCTCGTATCAAGACCCCATCTGGTGTGCTTTCCGGGACAATACACCATCACATCAACGTCCTCATCGCGCCGATTGACACACCCCGCGACACATGGACTTTCTGTTGGAATTTCCACCTGGAAAACTGGAAGCCGTTACGTCCGAAGATTGCGAAGACGGCCAAAATAAATTGTAAATTGCCCTGTTTTCAATCGCTTCGCCGCGCATTCCGGTTATGATGAAAATCGATTTGAATTGGACATGTTTCGGCTGGAGGGGTCATGAAAGCTGCCAAGGTATTGTTGGGCCTGACTGTCGGTCTTGTCAGCGGGATCGGTGCGAGTGCTCAGGAAAGCGGATCATCCCCTCAAAAAGTCAGCGTAGCCAAAGTCCAGATGATCACACCGGCAAACAGTTCGCGTTATGTCGGCCGCGTCGAGGCAACGAACAGCGTCGACATCGTCGCCAGGGTTGAGGGCTATCTGACAGAACGCAAGTTCACCGAAGGCGGTTCGGTCAAGCAGGGCGACCTGCTTTACGTGATCGAAAAGGATCTTTACCAGGCAAGCGTCGACCAATCCAAAGCCACGCTCGAGGGAGCGAAGGCAACGCTCAAAAACGCGCAGATCGAGCTGGAACGCCAGCGGCAATTGCTTGCCAAGGGAGACGTCTCACAGGCTGTCTATGACAGTGCGAAGGCGACGGCGGATCTGGACCAGTCCAATGTGGACGAGGCACGGGCCAACCTGGAAACGGCCACGATCAACCTGGGATATACGAACATCACCAGTCCGATCGACGGCCGCATCAGCAAGACCAATCTCAATGTCGGCAATCTTGTCGATTCGAACACCGGCGCGCTCGCGACCGTTACCAGCGTCAATCCGATCTATGTCAGCTTCTACATGGGTGAAAAGGATCTGATAAAGGACCGGGAAGCTGGCCTTATCGGTGACGACGGTGCAACGTTTCAAGTCGGTCTTACCCTTGCCGACGGAACGAAATATCCCTCCGAGGGAAAGATCTCCTACGTGGGAACCTCCGTCGAGGAAGGCAGCGACTCCGTCGAACTGCGCGCAACATTCGACAACCCGAAAAACCTCCTGATCCCCGGTCAATTCGTCAATGTCTCCGTCAAGGACGACACGCAGACGCCGATGCCGGCAATTCCGCAATCCGCAATCCAGCTCGACGCGAAGAGCCATTTCGTTTTCGTGGTCGGTGCGGACAACAAGGTCGAACGGCGGGACATCGTGCTCGGCCGGCAATCGGGCACGCTCTGGGAAGTCACATCGGGCCTCAAGGATGGAGAGCAGGTCGTTGTTCAGGGTCTTCAACGGATTCGCCCCGACATGACGGTCGACCCGGTTGAAGCAAAAAGCTAGAAGAGACCTGAGGCCATGCTGTCCAAGTTTTTTATCGACCGACCGAATTTCGCGCTCGTGCTGTCGCTGATAGCGTCCCTTGTCGGGGTGATCGCCATCATCTTCATACCGATTGCAGAATATCCGGACGTCACTCCGCCGCAGATCGTGGTGGCTGCGCAGTATCCCGGTGCCGATTCCGAACTCATCGAAAAATCGGTCGCGGTCCCGATCGAAGAGCAGGTGAACGGCGTCGACGACATGCTCTACATGTCCTCGACCAGTTCCAACTCCGGTTCGTATCAACTGACCATCACGTTTGAAGTCGGCACGGATCCGGATATTGCGGCGGTAAATGTGCAGAACCGGGTGGCGCTCGCCGAACCGACCCTGCCGCAGTCCGTCAAGACACTTGGCGTTTCCACGCAAAAACAATCCGCAAACATGCTCCAGGTCATCAATCTGGTTTCACCGGACGAAAGCCGGGACGCCATCTACCTGAGCAACTACGCGACCATTCACATGCAGGACCGCCTGTCCCGCCTGCCCGGCGTTGGCAGCGTGTCGCAATTCGGTCCGCTGGACTACAGCATGCGGGTCTGGATGAACCCAGACCAGATGGCGGCCCTCAACCTGACGGCATCCGACCTTTCGAACGCAATACAGGCCCAGAACGCCCGTGCAACAGCCGGTCAGATCGGTGGAGCGCCCTTTGCGGGCCCGACCGACCTGCAGTTTACGCTGAAATCGCAGGGCCTTCTGGAAACGACTGAGCAATTCGGCAACATCGTGGTATCAGGCGACACTTCAGGGCAACTCGTGCGGCTGAGAGACGTGGCAAGGATAGAGCTCGGCTCCAGTTCCTATTCGGCCTATTCTGCGCTCAACAACAAACCGGCAACGTCTATCGCCGTTTACCAGAGCCCCGGCGCCAATGCGCTCGACGTGGCAGCCCTCGTCGCCGAAGAGCTTGACAGGATGAAGGCGGACTTTCCGTCCGGCGTCGAATACGAGCTTCTTTACGATATTACCAAGGCGGTCCGTGCCTCGATCGAGGAAATTCTGACGACCCTTGCCATCACAACGGCACTTGTCGTGTTCGTTGTGTTCATGTTCCTGATGAACTGGCGTGCGGTCATCATCCCGGCCGTTGCCATTCCCGTATCGTTGCTTGGAACGCTGGCGGTTCTCTACCTGATCGGGTTTTCCGCAAACCTGATCACGCTGTTCGGTGTTGTCCTTGCCATCACGCTCGTTGTCGACGATGCCATTGTCATCATCGAAAACACCGAGCGTATCATGAGCGAGGAAGGTCTCGCACCTCGTGAAGCCACCCTCAAGGCCATGAGCCAGGTGACGAGTCCCATCATCGCGACCACATTCGTACTGCTTGCGGTTTTCGTGCCGGTTTGTTTCTTTCCGGGGATTACCGGACGGATCTATCTGCAATTCGCCCTGACGATCACCGTCGCTTTCTGCCTGTCCGCGGTCAATGCGCTGACACTGTCACCCGTGTTGTGTTCAATCCTTTTGCGCCGCTCGGATGCCAAGCCGCCCCGGCTTCTACGGTTCTTCGCCAGGTTCGTCGACAAGGTTCGCGACGGCTACGTGTGGCTTGTCCGGATCATGATCCGCCACGTCGCACTGTCACTTCTCATACTTGTCGCCGCTGTTGCAGCGACTGTCTTCATGTTCCGCGAAACAGCAACCGGCTTCATACCGCTTGAGGACAAGGGCGTCCTCTTTGCCAATGTCCAGCTTCCGGATGGCGCATCTCTGCAGCGATCGGACGCGCTGGCAAAAGAAATGACATCAGTGATGCGGGAGGTCGAGGGCGTGACCGATGTCATTTCCGTTACCGGCTTCAGCATCATTGCGGGTGAAGGCTCCAACTATGTCACGCTGATCCCGATCCTGGCTCCCTGGGATGAACGGAAAACGAAGGCCACCCAGTGGTACAACATCCTTGGGACGCTCAACGAGAAACTTGCAACATTCGAGGAGGCGATCGCCTTTGTCTTTCCCCTGCCCCCGATCGACGGACTTGGAATTTCCGGTGGCATAGCAGCCCAGATCCAGGATGATGCCGGTGCCAGCGTGGTTGATCTGGGAGCGGTAACGAACGCGGTCCTCTCGGCGGCGAACGACAACCCGATCTTCCTGCAGGTTTTCAGTTCCCTTTCCGCCAGCAATCCTCAATACGAGGTTGATCTGAACCGGGACAAGGCAGAGGCCCTCGGCGTCGATGTCAGCGACATATTCACCGCTCTTCAGGCCAATCTCGGGTCCTACTACGTCAACAATTTCATTCTCGACAGCAAGATATTCTGGGTCATCCTCGCTTCCGAGGCGGAGTATCGGCAGACGCTTGAAGATGTAGGCAACATATATGTCCGAGGCTCATCCGGCGACATGATCCCGCTCAGTACGCTGGTCAATCTTACCCCGGTTGTCGGTCCCCAGAGCGTAACCCGCTACGACATGGTCCGCTCGGCAGCGGTTCAAGGCCTCACCAACACGGGTTTCAGCACCGGCGACGGGATCACCGCTTTCGAGAAAGTCGCCCAGGACGTTCTGCCAAAGGGGTATTCCATTGAATGGACGGGCATGTCGCTACAGGAAATCGAGGCCGGCTCCTATGTCATCTATATTTTCCTGCTGGCCTTCCTGTTTGCCTATCTCTGTCTTGTTGCGCAGTACGAGAGCTGGCTGTTGCCGATTTCCGTGATGCTGTCGGCAGTCTTTGCGGTTTGCGGCGCCATGATCCCGCTCTACCTGATCGACGTTCTGAACAACAACATCTATGCCCAGATAGGCATGGTGCTTCTGATCGGATTGGCGGCCAAGAAGGCCATCATGCTTGTCGAGTTTTCCCGCAATTGCCGTGATGAAGGCATGAGCATAACGGACGCGGCGATCAGCGCGGCACACACGCGGTTCCGCCCGGTGACGATGACCGGCCTGTGTTTCATCATCGGGGTCTTGCCGCTGGTATTTGCGACAGGTGCCGGGTCGGCGAGCCGGATTTCCATTGGCCTGCCGGTTTTCGCCGGAATGATCCTGGACAGCACGATTGGTCTCCTGATGATCCCGGTTCTTTATGTGGCGGTTCAAAGTTTTCGAGAGAAGGTATTTGGGAAGCCGTCGTCGGAACTGGACAAAGTTCAATCCGGCTCAAGTGCGTGATGTAGCGGGGTGGCGATGCAATTATTCGCCACCTTCGCTCAATGCACGAGAGAACCGTTTCGTCAGCCCCAGGTTCCCGCAAAGGCGATTTCGCTCAGTGGTTTGCGAGCGCTCGGCGTTTCGCGCTCCTGCAGACTTTCCGACAGTTGAGACGCATCGCCCCGCCTGCCGATTGCAATGGCGATTTCCGGCTTGAACCGGTCCGGGACACCCAGCCGCTGGTGAATATCCTCTATCAAGATGCCGGCCATCCCATGTGTGTGATACCCGAGCGCGGTTGCCTGTAGAGCGACATGGGCCCAAGCCGATCCCGCATCGAAGGAATGGGTGCCGCTCGCCCGGTTCGGCTCGTCGTTCTTGCCGTCAACTTCCGTGTCAGAAAACAGATAAACCAGCGCTGAGGCATGCTGGGCCCAATCCAGGTTGAAGGGGTTCAGCAGATTGACCAGGGTTTCCCAATGGTCATCCCCTCGGCGTGCGTAAACGAACCGCCAGGGCTGAATATTGAAGGCCGACGGCGACCAGCGCGCCGCTTCGAGGATGGTTTTCAGATCGGCTTCCGGCATTTCGGATCCGTCAAAAGCGCGCGTTGACCAACGATCGACAAAGAGGTTTTCGACGGGATGATCGGGATTGCGACCAGTCATTGGCAAGTTCTCCTAGGCTCATGCGGGCTTCTAGCCGCCCGGGTGAGCCGGAGATAATCACTTTTTATCTTTATATCAAGATACTTTTTATAAAGATATTTATCCTGCCTGGACGACCCTCGGTTCCCGTACCGGGCTGGCACCCGGTGCAGGCGCAACCAGTATCGCGGACAGAACGAGCAACGCACACACGAGTTCGAGCAATCCGAATGTCTCACCAAAAACAAGCCAGCCAACCAGGAACATGGTGGGCAGCTCGAAACTGCCGGCTGCTGCGGTTCGCATCGGACCGATTTTTTGGCATGCGATCGTGTACATGATCTGCGGAACGAGCGCCGTGACCAGCCCCATCAACACAATCAGCCACAACTCATCGAATGATGACGGCAATATGGATCCGCCACCTTCATAGAGCGCCAGCGGCAACAGGCCGGCAATGGCACCTACCAGGGTGCTCACTGCGCGCTCAAGAGGATTGAGATCACCGGACATTCCGCTCAGGACGACGATCAGAAAACCGAAGGCGATCGGCGCGGGGATTGCCCATAGCAAAGCCGCAAGGATCTGAGGCGACAACGTGGACGGGTCCAGCAGGAGCGAGGCCGCCCCAAGCACCAGAGCGATCGCGGCGAAGGTTCTCCAGGTGAGCGCCTGGCGCAGAAGTACCCATGCAAACAGTGCTGCGAAGGCGGGGTAGGACATGTAAACGACGCCGGCTGCTGCGAGTGGCGCCATGCTGATCGCCTCCAGATAGCCGATCAGACTGAGGCCGACGACACCTCCCGCGCCGGCAAGAAGCAAGGCCTTTCCCCATTTATGCCGCTCGCGCGGAAGAAACGGCAGCAGCACAACCACCGAGATCCCGTAGCGGTACAGCGCAATCGTGGCCGGACCGGTTCCCAGCCCCTGAAACTCCCGGACAAAGACCGGTACCAGACCGAAGCAGATAGCCGTCACCACGATTGTGAGTGTTGCGACTGCAGGACTGAGTTGGAAGCGGGGTAAAGAGAAGACTGACATGCCCTTTCGATACATCGCCTCTCTCCATAAATAAAATTCTTAGTTTTCATTTTGATCATGAAATGATTTCATGGAGAAATGATACCGAAACTCGCCATTCATCACCTGACGCTCCTCTCCGCCCTGAATGAAACCGGAAGCATGACCATTTCCGCATCCCGCCTGGGCATAACCCAGTCCGCCGCCTCCCACCGGCTTCGCGAAGCCGAGCGACGGATCGGGATTTCTCTCGTCCAACGGGGTGAAACCGGCTTTCAGCTGACACCCGAAGGCGAACGCCTCAGGCGGCTGGGGGAAAATTTTCTCGCCGAGTTGTTCAGGCTGGAGCAGGAACTGGAGGCTTCCGCGCAGGAACAACGTCTGCTGGTCCGGCTCGGTCAGGCGACTTACAGCCGTTACCACTGGTTCCCGGCCTTTCTGGAATATCTGGAAGCCGAAGACACCAACCTGACAGTAGATCTTTCGGGCAACGCGACGTCCCGGCCGCTCGCCTCGCTGATCGACGGTTCCGTGGATGTTTCGCTGGTGTTCGGCAGGGAACCTGCCCTTGCCCAATTCAAGGCCACAAAACTTGGATCCGACCCGATCGTCGCCGTCATGTCGGCAAATCACCCACTGGCAGGCGAACCCGTCGTCAACAGTCTGAACATGGGTGACGAGCGATTTTTCGTATATCCGCTGACGGCCGAACCCGGTTTCGACTGGACCACCCTTCTCGGCGCTCCGGTCGAACCTTTCCGCCGCCTGACGTCGATGCCGACACCGGAGGCCGTCATCGATCTTGTGCGAGCAAGTTTCGGCGTTGCGCTTTTCAGCCAATGGGCGATCGAACCCGAACTGGCGGATGGCACACTGGTTGCGCGGCCAATCGCGGACGACGGCATGTATCTCGACTGGTGGTGCGTCAGACGCGCATCGGACCCGAACGACGGTCCGGCGGCCCGCCTGGCAGCGGCCCTGTTGTCCTGGAGTGCGCAGTCTGACCGTGCCTTGTCAACGCTGGCCTTTGCGGCAGATCGGCCAAGCCTTTGATTGCATTCTCAAGAAACAGCTATGCTACCGTCTGCCGGCTGACTTAAGGTGGAAATTGACCGGCACAGGGCAAGCAACGCCCAAAGTGTTTATCGACAAGGAAGCAGCGGATAATGTCACTTTCCGACAAAGAGCGTAAGCGGGGTCTTGTTCTTGCGGTTGGTTGTCTCGGCGGTCTCGTCATGCTCGACGAAACGGTGCTCGGCGTGTCATTGCCCGCCATTCGCGAACATTTCCACCTGTCCGCGACAACGACACACTGGATACTCAACGCGTACATGCTTGCCTTCACATGCTTTGCTGCCGTTGGCGGCAAGGCAATCGACCTGTTCGGATTTCGACCTGCCCTCATTGCCTGCAGTATTGTTTTTGCCATCGCCAGTCTTGTCGCGGGATTGGCAGACAGCATCGCAATACTGATCGCAATGCGTGTCGTTCAAGGACTTTGCGCGGCGATCATGTTTCCCATGTCACTCGCCGCCGCAACTTTGACTTTCGACGAAAACGAACGCGGCAGGGCGATCGGCATACTGGCCGCCATGGCGACCATTTTTCTCGCAGCCGGTCCATTGGTCGGCGGTGTTCTGACGGATTTTCTTTCCTGGCGGTGGGTCTTCTGGATCAACATTCCTGTTGTCGTCGCGGGGAGTGTTCTTGCCTGCATCTTGTGGCGCAATCCGGAACACTCGCGGCCACGCCCCGTCATCGATCCCATCGGACTTGTGCTGATGCTCATTGGGCTCACCGCATTTATTTTCGGCCTGATGGAAGGGCCCGATTTCGGCTGGTTGTCACCGGTGATCCTTGGAACCGTGTTCGGAGGTGTCATCGGCATCGCGGTGTTCCTGGTCTATGAGACCAGAAAGGCCAAGCCGCTGATCGATGTACGCCTGTTCAAACTGCCCCCGTTTCACGCGAGCGCGATGATCATTCTGCTCACCCAAATGAGCAAGATTGTCGTTGCGATCTATGTGCCGCACTACCTGCAGCTGGATCTGTCCTATTCAGCTCTCTGGGCTGGAATCGGCACAGTCATCGCCGTCTTGCCGATGCCCATTCTGGCTGCCCCGGCCGGAAAATTCTCGGACAAATACGGCTCCCGAAAACCGGTTCTGTTTTCCATGGCCCTCCTGGCGGTAGCCAACATACTGATTGGCCTGGTCATGCTGCTGAACACTTATTGGGCGCTGGCGCCAGTTCTGCTCATGTGGGGGATTTTCCTGCCGTTCGCAATGATCCCGACAGGACGCATAACCGCAAACTCCGTGCCGAGAGACAAACAGGGCGAAGTCAGCGGCCTCATCATCAGCGCCCGTCTTGTCGGCGGCACACTCGGTGTCACTCTGGGAAGCGTCCTCCTGGCCATGGGAGCGGGTTTCACGTCGATATTCGTCACCATGGGCGTCATGATCGCCCTGGCATGTGCCTACAGCTCAATTGCACTGGAATATGATTCGACATCATGAGGCGTGGAAGGTGAAATGACGGAATTCAGGGCTCAATCACTCGCAGAACTGATCGCTGATGGTGCTATCCACACGATTGGCATCTGCCTCGGTCTGACCGCAACGGTCGTGCTCGCGGTAACGCTCTGGAATACCGGCGACGCGACCCGGCAGATCACCGTGATGATCTATGCGGCCTGCCTGATGACCATGCTGATCTGTTCAGCGCTCTACAACTTGCTCGCCAAGGATCACAAATCCGGCATTTTGCGGCGACTTGATCATGCGGCGATCTTCCTGATGATTGCAGGTACCTATACGCCTCTTGCTGCTGTCATCATAGGAGGTTGGACCGGCGGCATCCTGCTTGCGATCGTTTGGACGGGTGCCCTGTCCGGAGCCCTGCTGAAGCTGGTTCACCTGTCCCGTACCGAGCGATTGACGGTTCCGATCTATCTGGGCCTTGGCTGGGTCGTTGTCTTTGCCGCCAATCCGCTGATCGAAAGAGCGTCGACATTCGGCTTCTACATGATCCTGGCCGGCGGATTGCTCTACACGATCGGGACTGCATTCTATGCCTGGAAGAAGCTGCCCTTCCAAAACGCCATCTGGCACGCGTTCGTCCTCGCCGCGGCAGTCTGCCACTTCAGTGCAGTCCTGCACGACGTTGCCCTAACCTAGGCTCTGGCACCACTCGACGTTACGCCTCGGCGTTGGGGTCCTTGCTCAGCACGACCACCTTCGTTCGCAGCGGAACACGGTTGAACAGGTCGATCACGTCTTGCTGCCACATGCGAATGCAGCCGGAAGAAACGCTCTTGCCGATGGAGGAAGGCTTGTTGGTGCCGTGAATACGAAAAAGCGTATCGACCGGCCCCTGCCAAAGATCCATGGCACGCGCACCGAGCGGATTTTTCAGGCCGGGCGGATAACCCTTTTCCCAGTATCGCTCGAGTGAGGGCTTCCGCGCGATCATCTCGCGTGGAGGGCGCCAAATCGGATGTTCGCGCTTCACGCGGATCAACGCTTCACCGGACCAGTCAAATCCGGCGCGACCGACACCGATGCCGTAGCGAAGCGCTTTCTTGTTGCCAAGGGTCCAGTAAAGATAGTTGTTGTACGGATCGACAATGATCGTGCCTGGTCTTTCCCGGGTCTTGTACTCCACGATCTGCCGCAGATAACTCTCATCGAAATTCTTGTAATTGATCGCCGGCCAGGTGTACTCGCCATCCGGCAAAGCCGCGTAGGCGGTCGCATAGTCGAAGTTCTCGTCCGGCAGCTCGGCCTGATCCGGCAGCCCGACGGCCGTCTGGCATCCTGCCAACGCGGCACCGGTGAGCAACAGGCCTCCGGTCAGAAATGTCCGGCGTGAAACCAGGCCATCTTTTCCCAAAATTGAGTTTTCGTGCAGCGGCAATTCGCGCGTCATTGTGACCTCCGAAAAATCTGGCACTCTTCTTGGGCCAGCTTTTCAACAGTTGCAAGTCACTTTCGCAAAAGCGCCTTACATTATTTGCGCGAACGACTAGAGTATGCACGTCGCCCCCCCATTTGTGATCCTCCGGTATCTTCAAGGACATTTCGTGCAACACGACGCTTCAGCTTCTCACTATCCGATTTTCGACGGTCACAACGACACGCTGCTCAAGCTTGAGATCAACGCGATCAAGGGCGAGGAACGCGACTTTTTTGAACGGTCTGACCAGGGGCACATCGATTTTGTTCGCGCAAGGCAAGCCGGCTTTTCCGGCGGCCTCTTCGCCATGTTTGTTCCATCGAATCCGGACCAGGACTTTTCCAAGTCGTTCAATCCGAAGGACCCGTCCAATTTTCAAGCAGTACCGCAAAAACAGGCGCTCGACTTCACCAAGCGCCTGTTGGAGCGCGCCGAACAGATTGAAGCCGCCTCGAACGGTTCAGTAGTCATCTGCAAATCTCCAAAGGAAAACCGGGAAGCGATCGAAACCGGCAAGCTTGCCATCAGTCTTCACATCGAAGGCGCCGAAGCCATCGACACGGAGTTCCACGCCCTGGAAGAGCTCTACGAGCGGGGACTTCGTTCCATCGGCCTTGTCTGGAGTCGTGAAAATGCCTTCGGTTACGGCGTTCCGATGTCCTATCCGGCATCACCTGATATCGGTCCTGGCCTGCCAGAAGCCGGGCGTGAACTTGTCAGGGCCTGCAACAAACTTGGCGTTTTGCTGGATGTCTCACATCTCAACGAAAAGGGATTCTGGGACCTTGCAGGCATTACCGACCGGCCGATCGTCGCAAGTCATTCCAATGTGCATTCCATCTGTGCCAGCAGTCGAAACCTGACCGACAAGCAACTCGACGCCATCAAGGAAAGCGGAGGCCTGGTCGGGGTAAATTTCCATGTGGCCTTCCTGAGACCTGACGGCAAATTTCAGAAAGACACATCCCTTGAAGTCGTTGCCGATCACACTGCCTATCTCGTGGATCGGCTCGGCGAGGACCATGTCGGCCTGGGCTCCGACTACGACGGGTGCATTCCGCCTGCAGATCTGAGTGATGTAACCGGTCTGCCACGGCTCTTCGATGTGCTGCGAGAGCGGGGTTTCAGTTCTGAAACACTCAGAAAACTGGCTTTTGAAAACTGGTTGTCCATGCTGGAAAAGTCGTCCGCCTGAGGGCACCTGATCCCGACCCAAACCGACTGCCCGTGGCTTCGGACCTTTTTCTGCTCGCGAATTTGTTACTAAAGCTTTCGAATTCGCGATTGCAATCATTGTGACCAAGGTCGAAGATGTACACATCAGCACTTTTTGCAGCCGTTCAAATGTCAATTCCGGCATTGTGAGAATCCCACTTTCAGGCAATTTTGACCAACCCGGTTTTCACCAGAAACGTGGAAAGGTCACAAAAGACCGGCAGATGGCTGCTATTGGTCGGTGCGCCCCATTGACCGGTATTCCGTTGCTGGCGGAAAATCGGATGACAAGGAGCATGCAGGGTTGCCTGAAATTTCCGGCATCCATTGCAGCTCCTTGCGGCGATACCGATCTTTGATCAGTGGCGGGGGCGACGACGTGAACATACAGATTGCTGCGGACAAGACGCCGCAAGCAAAAGAGGTTTCAGGGGACAAACGCACCCGAAAATCGGAGTCGGTTTTTCAGGACTTGAAAGGCCGTATTCTGACTGGCCAGCTTCGGCAGGACAGCCCCATGACCGAACAATCCCTCGCAAAGGACTATGCGTGTTCTCAAAGCACGATCCGGGAAGCCCTGATGTTGCTGCAGGAAGGCGGCCTCGTTGTCCGCAAAGGGTATCAGGGAACCTTCGTCACGGACCCTTCCGTTTCCGAAGCCCTGTTATTGCTCCGGTTGCGCGTCAATCTTGAAACCACCGGCATCATGGAAGCGGTAAAGAAAATTACTCCGTGCAAGCTCGCTGAACTTCGTGACCTCGATCGGCAATTCGTGGAAGCCCGAAGCCAGCGGGATGTCTTCACCTGCTCGGAAATCGATCGCGATTTTCACCTGCAGATCTTCAAACTCGCTGGAATGCCCGCACTGGACTCCATGCTGGTCAGAACGTTGATGATGCTTCAGCGCATCATGCTGCCGAATCCGAGGCCGGACGAAGCATGGACCCACCCGGATATTGTGCAACACGACCTGTTGCTTGATGCGCTCGAAGCAAGAAACGACAAAGCAGCGGTCAAAGCGCTGAAGGATCACGTGTTTTCCAGCGCAACGCTTCTTGCCAAACAGTATTACGGCCGGGATCCCGTCGCCTTGCGGGCGCTGTGTGAAAGAGAGCCCGACCAGGTCGTTCTGGAAGGGCTCTGAAAGTCACATATCATACTGAGCCAAATCAGGCAGTTTCCATCATTTGCTGCTGGGTCAGCATCGCGGCACCGATAAGTTCTTTGGTGTAGTCGCATTTAGGCGCTTCAAATATCGCGTCTGCCGTACCGGCTTCGACCACTTTGCCACGCTGCATGACCATCACCGTGTCTGACAGCGCGCGCACGACCGCGAGGTCATGGGAGATGAACAGATAGGTCAGTTCATGAGTTTTCTGCAAGTCACGCAGAAGCTCGACAACCTGTTTCTGAATCGTGCGGTCCAGAGCCGACGTCGGCTCGTCCAGAACGACGAATTCAGGCTTCAGAACCATCGTGCGGGCAATGGCTATGCGCTGACGCTGCCCACCGGAGAACTCGTGCGGATACCGGTTGCGCATGACAGGATCGAGAGACACCTCCTCCAACGCCTGGCAGGCACGTGCATCCCGGTCTTTGGCGGTCAGCGATGGCTCATGCACGAGCAGGCCTTCGGAAATGATCTGACCGACCGTCAAGCGCGGACTGAGCGAGCCAAACGGGTCCTGAAAGATAAGTTGCATGTCCTTGCGAAGCGCTCGCATCGCAACCTTGTCCAACCCGGAAATCTGTTGTCCGTGAAAGACAACGCGCCCCCCCGCGGGCAACAGGTTCAGGATCGCGCGGCCAAGCGTTGACTTGCCTGATCCGCTTTCACCCACAATGCCGAGCGTCTGGCCCTTGCGCAGTGAAAAGCTGATGTCGTCGACCGCGCGCAAGATGTGCTTGGGTTGCAGAAAACCGGAATCCAGTTCGAACTCGACCTCGACTTTCTGGGCTTCCAACAGAACTGGAGCGCTGTCGGGTACCGGAGGCTTGTGACCTGTCGGTTCGGCATCCAGCAGCATCTTGGTGTAGGGGTGCTCCGGCTGCGCGAAGATCTTGGCGGTTTCACCGCTTTCAACGACCTCACCGGTTTTCATCACATAGACGCGATCGGAGATCCGGCGCACGATGCCAAGGTCATGGGTGATGAACATCACCGCCATACCAAGGCGTTTTTGCAGATCACGCAGAAGATCAAGGATCTGCGCCTGGGTCGTCACATCCAGCGCGGTCGTCGGTTCATCGGCGATCAGCACGTCCGGATCGTTTGCAAGCGCCATGGCGATCATCACGCGCTGGCGTTGACCGCCGGACATCTCGTAGGGATATGCCTTGATCTTGCGTTCCGGCTCCGGAATGTTCACCAACTTCAGAAGTTCAAGTGCCTTTGCCTTGGCCTCTTTCCAGGACAGGCCGCCATGAACCACCATCGGTTCAGCCAGTTGGCGGCCGATGGTATAAAGCGGATCAAGCGATGTCATCGGCTCCTGAAAGATCATGGTGATCTTGGCACCGCGTATATCGTTCAACTGCCTGGTCGACAATCCGAGAATGTTGCGGCCTTTGTAGATGACTTCGCCTTCCGTTCGCCCGTTGGAGGCAAGAAGGCCCATGGCCGCCATCATGGTCTGGCTCTTGCCGGACCCGCTTTCTCCCACGATGGCGACCGTTTCACCGGCTTCCACGTGGATGTCGACGCCACGAACGGCATTAATTGTGCCCGTGCCGGTTTCAAAATCGACCTTCAAGTCGCGGATGGAAAGAACCGTTCTGCTGTTTTCCTGGGTCATGGTGCTCTCCTTACCGGTCCTTGGGATCCAGCGCATCGCGCAGGCCGTCGCCGATAAAATTCAGCGCAAACAGGGTCGATGTCAGGAAGATTGACGGGAAGATGAGCATCCAGGCTGCCCCTTGCAGGTTCCGGGCGCCCTCAGAAATAAGAACACCCCAGCTCGTCATCGGCTCCTGGATGCCAAGTCCCAGGAACGACAGGAAACTTTCAAGCAGAATGACTTTCGGTACGAGCAATGTCATGTAGACCACGACAGGTCCGAGGGTGTTCGGAATGATGTGACGCTTCAGGATGCCGCCGTCGCCCACACCCATGGCTTCTGCCGCCTGCACGTATTCCTGACGTTTTATTGTCAGGGTCTGGCCACGCACGATGCGGGCCATATCCAGCCATTCGACCGCCCCGACCGCAATGAACATCAAAATGAAGTTCCGGCCAAAGAACACGACAAGCATGATGACGAAGAAGATGAACGGGAGTGAATAGAGGATATCGACCACGCGCATCATCATCTGGTCCACGCGCCCGCCGAGATACCCGGAGGTGGCGCCGTAGATGACGCCGATCGAAATGGCAACCACCGTCGCAAGCAGGCCGATCGTCAGGGAGATACGTCCGGCGATGAAGGTCCGGGTCATCATATCCCGGCCATTGGCGTCCGTCCCGAAGTAAAAGTGCATGTAGTTGATGCCGGCGCGGATGGTTGCGGATTTCTTGTCCACGGACATGTCTGTCAGCTGGGCATCCTTGAAGAGATCACTGCGATCGAAATACCGTGTCGAACGCGGATCGATTTCCCGTTTCGACATCACGTTGGCAACCACGGTGTCCCCGTCCCGTTCGTACCCCTCCACTGTCATGCGAGCCCTCTTGGCGACGGACATGAATCCGGGCTCGACCTGTTCCGGTCTCGGATAGGCTTCCAGGCTCGCGGGAACCTTGACGTAGTCACGGTAAACCGTGTCGAATTCATGCGGTGACAGTGCCGGTCCCAAAACGGACACCAGAGCAATCGCCACCAGTACGATCATGCTGGCGACGGCCGCCCGATTGGCCAGCAATCGATCACGCGCATCATCCCACAGCGATCGACCTTTTGCAGGTGCGTCATTGTCTGTAACGGTTATCGTCATGATCCTGTCCTTCCTCAATCGTAGCTCACGCGCGGATCGAGCAGCGCATAAAGCAGATCCACGACGAGGTTGAACATGATGACGAAGCAGGCAACGACCACGACAGTTCCCATGACCAGTGTGTAGTCACGATTAAGCGCGCCTTGTACGAAGTACCGGCCAATGCCGGGAATGCCGAATATTGTCTCGATGACGACGGAGCCGGTCAAAAGCGCCGCGGCCGCCGGCCCGAGATAGGAGACGACCGGCAATATGGCGCCGCGCAAGGCATGCACGACGATGACCATGTAACTGGTCAGACCATAGGCACGTGCTGTGCGGACGTGGTTGGACCGGAGCGCCTCGATCATGGAACCGCGTGTCAGCCGCGCCACGACAGCGACCTGTGGCAGAGCCAGTGTCACGACCGGCAGTATGACATTGACAAAGGCACCGCCGTTCCAGCCTCCCACGGGGAGCCAACCCAGCCAGACACCGAGGATCAGGGTCAGGATCGGCGCGACGACAAAATTCGGAATGGTCACGCCGAGGGTCGCCGCCGCCATCACGGAGTAGTCTGTTGCCTGGTTCTGCCTGAGGGCTGCAACGACACCCAGCGTGCCACCGACCACAAGCGCAAGACAAAGAGCAGACAACCCGAGTTGAATGGAAATGGGCAGACTTTGGGCAAACAACTCGTTGATCGAAAAGTCGCGAAAATAGAAACTCGGCCCGAAGTCCAGCTGAACAATGCTTTTCAGGTAAAGCAGGTACTGGTTCCAGAGCGGTTCGTCGAGATGGTAGATCTTGTTCAGATTCTCCATCACCTTGGCCTCGAGCGGCCTTTCCAGGTCAAACGGACCACCCGGCGCAATCCGGATCAGGAAGAACGATATTGTAACGATCAGAAAGAGAGTCGGGATTGCGCTGAGCAATCGACCGAGCACGTAACGGTGCATAGGATCTGCCCCTGTTGTTCTGCTGGTGGTCTTTTTCATGCCACCTTGCAAAAACCGGCAGGGAAATCCCTGCCGGTCCTGTTTTTCGGTTTATTCGGAAATGCTCATGAAGCGGGTCGGGTGAACGTTGAGGAGATTGTCCTCAAAGCCGGCGACCTTGTCGGAAACCATGTTCATCGAACCGTAGTACATCAGCGGGATGAACGGCAGATCGCGCATGAACAACTCTTCCGCCTGCTTCAGGATTTCGGACCGCTTTTCCAGGTCGACCGTTGCCGCGGCTTCATCCATCAGGGCGTCGTATTCCGGGTTCTCGTAGCGAGCGTAGTTGAAACCCGTGTTGTCGCTTTCAACCATGAACAGGAAGTTCTGCGGGTCGGAATAGTCTCCGATCCAGCCTGCCCGGGCGACGTCGAAGTCCTGACGGTCACGAAGCATCGCGTAATGGGTCTTCGTGTCCGTGTTGACCATGGCTACTTCAACACCAAGCGGCTTCCACATGTCGGCGATGGCGACCGCCGTGTTCTTGTGGTTTTCAGAGGTATTGTAGTTGATGGTCAGCTTCACCGGATTGTCAGGGCCATAACCGGCCTTTTCCAGAAGGTCCATCGCCTTTTCTTCGCGATCGATCTGGGACATGTCCATGTAGTCGGCGAAAGCCGGTTCTCCATAGTTGCCGATACCCGGCGGCACGAACGAATAGCCCGCAACCATGGTGGAGCCCCAGATTTCATCGGCCAGGAACTCGCGGTCGATCGCCATGGAAAGCGCCTGGCGAACTTCAGGGCTGCTCAGCGTTTCGTCTTCGTGATTCAAGGCATAGTAGTATGTGCCCAGATACGGAGCGACGCGGAACTGGTCGCCCAGATTTTCCTTCATGAAGGCAACTTGCTCGGTTGGAGCATCGTTGTTGGTATGAAGTTCGCCAGCCTGGAAACGACGCAATGCAGCGCCCCGGTCTTCTGTCGGGTAGTAGAAGACGGTGTCGATCTTTACGTTGTCCGCATCGTGAAAATTCGGATTCTTGACGGCCTTGACGTGCGCGTTCGGAATGAATTCGGCGAGCGTAAACGCACCGTTGGTGACGATGTTTTCCGGTTTCACGAAGTCGGTGTCGTGTGCATCAACCGTCGCAGGATGAACCGGCAGACCAGTCTGGTGCGTCAGCTGCTCGATGAAATACGGGGTCGGCGATTCAAGCGTGATTTCCAGCGTGTGATCGTCCAGTGCCTTCACACCGATTTCTTCCGGCGCCAGTTCGCCCTTGTTCACCTTCTCCGCATTCTTGATCGGGTAAAGGATGTTTGCGTATTTCGCGCCGGTTTCCGGCTTCATGATACGGCGGAGGGAGTAGACGAAGTCGCCTGCGACAACCGGATCACCGTTGGACCACTTGGCGTCATCACGCAGGTTGAAAGTATAGACCATGCCGTCTTCAGCGACATTCCAGTCCTTGGCAACGCCGGGAATGACCTTGCCGGCTGCACTGTAAGCAACAAGACCTTCGTACAGGTCACGAAGAATATGAGCTTCGTAGGTCGTGGACGTCTTGTGCTGGTCCAGAGTTTCCGGATCGGCCGTGTTACCACGATGATAGACCACCTCGGCAAATGCGGTCAAAGATGTGGCTGCCATCAATGCAGCCGCAAGCGCTGTTACACGCATGGACTTGATCATATCGCTCTCCCCTCTTGGGTTATTGTTGAAGATATGGAAACGATAACGGACAAGATTCCACGCTCTTTGCGCGCAATCAACCGTCCCCCAACGGCATATTCCACACGTGGTCGCAAAAAGGCGATGTTTTTGCACTTTGTCCGACAGAAAAGAAAAATATTTCCCCGAATTTGCACATTTGTTAAATAAATCTGCATACGAGCGCGAAATAAAGTTACAATCCTGACGGCAAAAACGATACTTTCGTTTATAGCTCAATCAGGATCTCGTGTCGCCAATTTTGGTTGGAAATTCCCGCCAGGATTGTTCTTGTCCATTTTGACCTGTCCCGTTGAGACAGAAAGCACGAAGGCTTGTGGGAGACCGGTTCGGAATCCACGATGAAATGGTCTCGTCGTCGAGGAGTGCATTGGTGACTTCCGATGCCGGCAGTCCGGTCTGCCCGCCTTTGCGCCAGACGGAAGCAGACGGACCGGTTGGAGAAAGTTGCCGCCCACTTCCGGCGGCAAAGACCTGATCGTTGTACGGACATTTTCAGTCGCGGGTTGCGAATGAGGAAAAACCGGCTTGCTCACAATCGCAGAGCCAAAAACTCAATTCAGAGCGGCAAGAGATTTGAAACGATGGCAACCGCAAGCGCCTGTTCACGGGTTCGGGCACCAAGCTTCTCACGCGCATTGCGCATGTGAAGATCCACAGTCACAGACTGAATGTTCAGTTTGTTGGCTATCTGTGCGGTCCTCTGACCGTTTGCCAACAATATCAGACATTCCTTTTCCCTGTTCGTCAGATATGCGTCCGGTCTTGTCACCGTTTGACTGATTTTTTGGTCGGCAAGTGCCGCACAGACATGCAGAACACCGCCATGGGCATCATTCAGCGACATGATTTCCTGCCTGGAAAGATCACCGATCAGGTTCCAGCCTCTGACCACGCCGTCTTCGCCGCCAGCCATCTTGAGGGCGATTCCGCTGGTCAGATTAAAAGATTCTGCCCGCCGAATTACGGCAACGTCTTCTTCCCGCAGATAGGGATGGTCTTCCAGAAAATTCACGCCTGTAAAAAAAACGCTCGGCAGCTGTGGTGCATAGATGAACAGAGGATCCCGCTCGTAATCCTTGTGCGCCATGTAGGACGTTTTCCAGTCGGACAAGGCGTTGGAAAAACGAATGTTCTTTTCATTGGGTGTCGTTTGTAAATGCCTGATCCCGTACATTGATCCTATAAAGCCGAAGCTCTCAAAAAAACTTGTAGCTATGTTCCACACTGCCAGCGGGTCATCTGCACCTAAAACCGAATTAGAAAAATCTTCCAATCGAGAAATCATGTATTTCAGTACCTCAGAAGCATCTTGTCATTGCCCTTCCACCTAACAGATTCATTACCTTGTTGAGCTCTAAGTGAACAGCACGATTTTCAATTACCTTAAGGAAAGAATAAGAAACAGCAGCAATGCCTCTTGTCTGCCCGAGACAATCCGGTTCGAGCGGAGCAAGTGAAGGTCGGAATGACTTGGTTTTCGCGTTTGACCGACGCGGGGTCACCAACCTAATTTTTCATACAAGCGTGAGACTTTGGCGATCCTAGCGGCAAAAACGATACCTTCCGCTGTAGGCCAGATACGTGCCCGTGTTCGGATTGAAGGACTTGAACTTGCGCGAGCAATACGCCACCCATTGCGGGGTGAAAGGGGCCAGTCCGGTTTTGGTAAAGGGCACCCGTTGCGGCTGACCGACATGCCTTCCCCTTGGTGCAATATAGAGCGGCGGCCTTACGTAGCGGCGCGGGGCGACATAGACCCGAGACCGGTACGGATAGGCACGGCGGTCATACGGGTGATAGTAGTAGGGGGGGCCGTAGGGCCGGAACGGGGGCCCTGCAAAACCGCCTCGATATCCGTAAAAGACACCGCCGCGATATCCGCCCGTGCCGAAAGCAAAGCCCACACCGCCGGTGCCGACGTAAAACGCATCCGCTTCAGCGGGCTCCGGGAAGGCCATGGTGACGAGCCCGGTTCCGCCAAATGCGAGCACCAGCGCCAGGCTGCACGACTTGAGCAACTTCGCGACTTTCCCCGATTTGACGGGACCCTTGATCAGATCAAACATCATTGGTCTCCTTCCAGCTCTTCAGCCGGTGATTTGACAACAGGCCCCTGACCACACGCCAATCATAACGCATATCAGCACAAAAATCCGGCGGAAACGCATCAAATTTCCGAACAACTCCATTCACGTGACGTTGCAAGTCGGGTTTGGCGCTTGCGCGGCTCACATCAGGACAGTAAACCGGGCGCCGATCAATCGACGACGAAACAGGACTTCATGGCCCCACCCCTACTCACACTCCAAGACGTTCAGCTTACTTTCGGAGGAACACCCCTCCTGACCGGTGCGGAACTGTCCGTTTCCGAAGGTGATCGAATATGTCTTGTCGGCAGGAACGGTTCGGGCAAATCCACTCTTTTGAAGATCGCATCCGGACAGATCGAGGTGGACAAGGGGGAGCGGTTCTTTCAACCGGGCCGTACGGTCCGTTACTTGCCGCAGGATCCGGATCTGTCCACCTACGCCTCGACACTCGATTATGTCAACGAGGGACTGACGGAAGGTGACGACCCCTATCGAGGTGCCTACCTTCTCGACGTCCTCGGGCTCAGCGGCAATGAAAAACCTGAAGCGCTCTCCGGTGGCGAAGCCAGGCGTGCCGCCCTGGCCCGCACCCTCGCACCGGAACCGGACATTCTTCTTCTGGACGAGCCGACCAACCATCTGGATCTTCCGGCCATCGAGTGGCTCGAGGAGGAGCTGAAGAGCCTCAAGTCCGCACTTGTCCTGATTTCCCACGATCGCCGGTTCCTGGAAAACCTTTCACGGGCAACCGTCTGGATCGACCGGGGTATCTCCAGACGCCTGGACAAGGGGTTTGCGCATTTTGAAGCCTGGCGTGACGTGGTGTTGGAGCAGGAAGAGATCGACCAGCACAAACTTGCGCAGAAGATCAAGCGCGAAGAACACTGGATGACCTACGGCGTCACCGCCCGTCGCAAACGCAACATGCGCCGCGTACGGGAACTTGCAGACCTCAGGAAACAGAAGCGAGAGCATCGCGGCCCGCAAGGCACGGCAAAACTGAACGCAAGCGAAGCGGAAGCATCCGGCAAACTGGTCATCGAGGCGAAAGGTCTTTCCAAGACATATGGCGACCGCACCATTGTCAAAGACTTTTCAACGCGCATTCAACGCGGTGACCGGATCGGTTTTGTAGGGCCGAATGGTGCCGGCAAGACCACGCTCTTGAAGATGCTGACTGGCGAGCTGGCTCCCGACACGGGCACCAACCGTCTCGGCACCAACCTGGAAATGGTGACACTCGACCAGAAGCGCGAGAAGCTTGATCTCAATGACACCCTGGTCTCGGTGCTGACCGGCGGGCGCGGCGACATGGTCGTCGTTGGCGACGAGACCAAGCACGTCATGTCCTACATGAAGGATTTTCTGTTTTCGCCTGAACAGGCAAGAACTCCGGTCAGCGTCCTTTCGGGCGGTGAGCGTGCCCGTGCGATGCTGGCACGGGCATTGGCCAACAAATCCAACATGATGGTGCTTGACGAACCGACCAACGACCTGGATCTGGAAACACTAGACCTCTTGCAGGAACTGCTTGCCGACTACCCGGGAACAGCCCTGATCGTTTCGCATGACCGCGATTTCCTCGACCGGGTCGCAACGTCCGTCATCGTCTCGGAAGGTGATGGCCTCTGGCGCGAATATGCAGGCGGTTATACCGACATGCTTGCGCAACGCGGCGAGGGTGTCGCCGCCCGAAAGATTCAAAAAACTGCCCCGGCAAAGAAGGAAAAGCAGAACCTATCAAGCGGTTCAGCGGAAAGCCCTAAGACGAAAGCAAAACTCAGCTTCACCCAGCAGCATCTTTTGAAAACCCTGCCCGACACAATCGAGCAACTTGAAGCAAAACTTGAAGAGCTTCAAAGTGATATGAACGATCCGCAGCTCTACACAAAGAACCCCAAGAAGTTCTCAGAACTTTCGCAGAAAATCTCCGACTTGACTTCAGCAAAGGACGAAGCGGAAGAGCAATGGCTGGAGCTTGAGATGCTCGCCGAAGAAGGCTGACCAAAGCTTCCTGTTATTCCAAATCCAGCCTCGTCCTATAGGGACGGCCTTTTCCGCACACACTCAAAAGTTTTATCGATATCTTCTTTTTGAACGTAATTGGAATCAATACATGCAACCGGTTGGAAGCAATGAGTAAAAATCCGCAGTTGGTGACATCGGTCCTGGTTGTCCTGTTCGCCACCTTTTTGAGTGGCTGCCAGTCGAACAATGAAAGCGCAACCCCGGAGGTTTCGGCCCCGGAGAATGCTTGCGAGAAATCCAAGAAATCGTGGGATTACAACACTGCGGGTGGTCGGGCGCTCGCGAAAATAACGTGCTCCGGTAAAACCTATCCGGACTACAAATCCTATAATCAAGCTGCGTGGCGCGAACACACGCGCCAGAGACAGTGCAAACAGAACACCGGAAAGTTCTGCGAAGACTGAAGCTTCGGGACTCCAGGCCAGCCTGAAACGCAGTAATTGCGCGCCTCATCTCGTCCCGCATCCTGGCTCTGCACATTCGCGGGGTCGACACTCGACGAGGTCAGCCCCTACCGAAGATCCCTGTAAAAAACCGTGGTCGCGTCCAAGTCGCCGTGGCTGCCATAGGCGTAGTCCGGAATGACGCCTACTTTCCGGTATCCGCATGTTGGATAGAGCTGTTCGGCCCGGTCACCCGTGACGGTGTCGAGAACGAGGAGCCAACGGTCCAACGACAGGGCCAGACCGTCGATTGCCGCCATCAGCTTGCGCGCCAGCCCCTGCCGGCGATGGTTTGGGTGAACCATCAGCTTCGCGACCTCCGCCCGGTGCTGGCCGTTATTTTGCGGCGCAAGGGCGAGCATGACGACGCCCGCAATTTCCTCTCCGTCCCGTACGGCCAGGAGAAAGGACTTTCCGGAATCCAGCGTCGACAAATGTCCTTCCCAGAATGCCTTGGCCTTTTCACGCTGAAGCGGCAGGATGAAGCCGATGCCGGCACCATCTTCCACGCAGGCCTTCAGAAGATCCGCAAGAGTTTCGAGCGAAGAGCGAACTTCCTCCGGCGACAGAAGGAACACCGGCGGTTCCGGGCGAAAGCGTATCATGGGGTGATCACCGTCAGGAGGTATCGGGCGGAACCGGGTCCAGGGGCATGGTAGGCGTTGGCGGTGTTGAGGCGGAAGCGCAGGCAATCGCCCGGCGACAATTCATGCCGCTCGTCTCCGATCGTCATCACCAGATTTCCTTCCAGAAGAACCAGATGATGCTCCAGGTCCGGTAGCGGCGGCACGGAATAGGAAATGATTTCACCGGCGGGCAGTTCCCCCTCGACCACACTACCGCGAAACCCGTTTGAAACAGGTGAGACGCTCCGGCGGCGAAAACCGGTTTCCGGATCCTGCCAGACCGGCTGGTCGCCCCGCGCGATCCTGGCGTCCAGCGCAGGCGATCCGAAGCCGAAAAGATCGGCCATGGAAATCCGGAACGCCCGGGCCAGTTGCCCGAGCACCACCGCGGTCGGGCTGGTGTCGCCGCGTTCGATCCGCGACAGGGTCGCCCGGCTCACTCCCGACTTTTCCGCCAGCAGATCCAGCGGCCATCCTCTTGCCCGGCGCAGCCCCGCAATCCGCCGGCCGATATCCTGTTCAAGATCAGACATGATAATTCCCACAAATGAGATTATTCTCATAAATGGAAATATCCTGTTTTCCAAGTGAAATTTATCGTTGCGTAGGAGAAACCCTTTCGAACCTGTACCGGGGCTGCGAGCAGTCAATATTGTTGAGACCGCCACTCACCGTGGAGCGGTCGAATTGCAGCAAAGCTGCCCCGGCTCCAAACCGGGGCGGCAGAGTACTTGTCCAAAACCTATCGACACCGGTCCCAAAAAAGGCGCGTCAAACCTTTGAAAACACCGCGCTGGCATTCACGCCGCCGAAGCCGAAACCATTGGTAAGTACGTGATCAACGCGCCTGTCGATTGCCTTGCCCGGAATCATTTCGAACCGGGTCATTGCCTCGTCCGGAGCTTCCAGGTTCCGGGACGGAGGCAGCTGTCCGCTTGTCAGCGCCTTGACGCAGGCCACTGCCTCGACAGCACCGGCTGCGCCGAGCAGGTGCCCGAACATGGATTTTGACGAGGACACGGCGAGGTCTTTGCCCCTTCCTTCGAACAAGGTCGTCAATGCGGCAATCTCCGCCGCATCGCCAACCGGTGTTGATGTGGAATGCGCATTGACGTAGCCGATTTCGGCAGGTGTCAGTCCGGCAGATGACAGTGCCTGGCGCATCGCACGCAAGCCTCCCTCGCCGTCCGGTGACGACGCGGTAACGTGGAATGCATCAGCCGTCGTACCGTAACCCTTGAGTTCAACCAGAATGTTGGCGCCACGCGCCTTTGCATGCTCCAGTTCTTCCAGGATCAGGATGCCCGCGCCTTCACCCATGATGAAGCCGTCACGATCCTGATCAAACGGGCGGGACGCATGAGACGGGTCGTCGTTACGCTTGGAGGACATGGCCTTGGCCGCGCAAAAACCGGCATATGAAACCTTGTCGATACAGGCTTCCGTACCACCGGCCACCATGACGTTGGCCTCGCCCGAGCGGATCAAGCGAGCGGCATCGCCCAGCGCCTGAAGGCTGGCTGCACAGGCTGTCACCGGTGCGCCGATCGGTCCTTTCAGACCAAATCGGATGGAGACCTGGCCAGCAGCCAGATTGGCGAGGAATGACGGCACCAGGAACGGCGAGGCCCGGCGGGGCCCCTTCTCGTCGACCAGCCTGGTCCCGGCGGTCATGGCCGGAAAGCCGCCGACACCGGTGGCGATGATCGTGCCGGTCCGTTCTTTTTCCTCGACGGTTTTTGGTTCCCAACCGGAGTCTGCGAGCGCTTGCTGGGCCGCTCCCATGGCAAAGTGAATGAACCTGTCGGAGCGCCTTTGTTCCCGAGAATCGAGAACCGCATCGACGTCGAAGCCGAACTCGTCCTCATCCTTTGACGGCACTTCGCCAGCAATCTGGCAGGCCAGGTCGCTCGGATCGAAATGGCTGATCCTGCGGATGCCATTCGCGCCCGACGTCAACCTGCTCCAGAATGCGTCAACCCCGGTTCCGAGGGGAGACACGATCCCCATTCCCGTTACGACTACCCGACGCATGTTTACCTCACTTTGCTCATGTCAGATGACGCCCTGTCACGTGTTTCGTGTTCAAGCGGTGTTAAAGGTCCTTTAGAAAGAGATTCAAGGAACCATTGTCAAAGTTGCGAAAGCCTCTGCAACACATTGATTGTTTTCAGGAACTCCTCCCTGCCCAGAAGGGTCTCCACATCTTTCTGCGCCTGGCGCCAAAGCGGCAGGGCACTCTCCAGCAGCGCTTCGCCCTTCCCGGTCAGATGATGGTTCTTTCCTCTTGCGTCGCCCGTACGCGCCGACACGACGAGGCCCTTTCGATCCAGAAGCGCGATGTTCCGGACCAGGGTAGTACGATCCATGGAAAGCCTTTCTGCCAGTTCGCCCGTGGTTTCGTCGCGCGCCTGCCTGATGGCGACCAGCACTGAAAACTGGCCTGCGGTCATCCCGACCTGTCGTGCCAGACGATCATAGTGACGACTGACCGCCCGGGCCGCTTTGCGGGCGTTGTCAAGGACACATTGGGAAAAGTCATCGTCTTCCATGGCCCTTTGTGTGCATATACACACCGAATGTCAAGTTTCTTAATCCCCAACGCTAACCCTTCGTAATGTCATCAATATTTTGCGTTTTGCCGCGAAGCAGTTACGGTGCCTGAACAACCGGAACGTGAGGAGGTCAAAATGGCAGATGCGGTTCAGGCTGTCGAAGACATGAAAGCGAAGATCCAGGAAAACTGGGGCTGGTTCCTGGCACTCGGCATTGCGCTTGTGATCGGCGGAATCATTCTGATTGCCGCCCCGCTGGCGACATCCATTGCTGTCACAATCCTGATAGCAGCCGTGCTATTCGTAGGCGGACTTGTTCAGATCTACAATTCATTCAAGACACAGGGTACGTCGAGCTTTCTGTGGAACCTCATCACGGGCATCATCGCAGTCATTGGCGGTATCGTGATCTATTTGAACCCGCTTGCCGGTACATTTGCACTTACGCTTGTGATCGCGGCGATCTTCGTCGCCCAGGGCGTCAGCCAGATTCTGCTGGCCTACAAATTGAAGCCGCATGAAGGCTGGGTATGGGTTCTGATCGCCGGTATCGTTTCACTTGCAGCCGGGGTCATGATCTGGATGGATCTGCCAGGTTCGGCCGCCTGGGCACTTGGCCTGATCGCCGGTATCTCGGTGCTCGTCAACGGGTGGAGCTACATCGCAATCGCGCTGGCCGCGCGCGCCGCCAAGGGCTGAGTTACCAGCGCGAGTCCAGTAACTTGAAACGTGTTCACGCCCGGCAAAAAACCTGTTGCCGGGCGTATTTATTGATGTCATTTTGCCATCGAATTCATCTGAAGGTGCCGCCTTTGAACGGGTTACAACTGGATGCTCCATATCCTCGGCCGGAATCCCGGAAATCCGCATAACAAAGCCTATTGGTGGTGGCCGCCTCCCGCCTGCCGTTGATGAGCCGCGTCCTCCGGACGCGAATTTTTGTTTCACTTTCAAAAATCAACGGAACTCAACCATGACAACCGCAACTCTTCGCGGCGGCGACCGCGTCGTGAATGTCTGCTGGCCAAATGGAACCAGCGCGGACTTTCCCTTTCTCTGGCTTCGGGACAATTGCCCGACGGGCTTTCATCCCGACACGAGGGAGCGCCAGTTCGACCTGACAAGCATTCCTCTCGGATTGAGTGTCGGCAATGTTTCGCTCGAAGATGGCGATATTGTCGTGACCTGGGACGGGGAATCTCACACCAGCCGATTTGATCCGGGCTGGCTATACGATCACCGGCCCGGCATAGGACTTCTGGACCCGGCCCAGGTGGATGCAACGCTCTGGCGCGCCGACTTTTCACCGGCCGATCTTCCTCGCGCGACATCAAGCGATCTGACGTCAAGCGACGCACTTTTGCTGGAATTCCTGCTGGAAGCCAAGAAAACCGGACTTGCCATCGTTGACGGCATGGCACACGACAAGGATGCCGGAATGGCGATGGCACGGCGTATCGGCTTTCTCAGAGAAACAAATTTCGGCACGACGTTCGAGGTCATGTCGAAGCCAAATCCGAACAATCTTGCCTATACGTCCCATGCCCTGCCGCTTCATACGGATCTTGCCAACCAGGAACTGCCACCTGGCTTCCAGTTTCTGCATTGCCTTGCCAACGAGGCGGAAGGTGGCGGGTCGACATTCTGTGATGGATTTGCCATCGCCAACGACCTTCGCAATGACGAGCCGGAAGCCTTCCGGCTGCTGTCCGAAACGCCTGTCCCCTTTCGCTTTCACGATGAGGACTACGACATCCGGCGCCATCACACGGTGATCGATCTTGATCTGTTCGGAAACATGCAGGAATTGCATTTCAATGCCCATCTTGCGGGAATTTTCGACCTGCCGGCCGACAAGATGGAGCCTTACTACACTGCGTATCGCAAACTCATGGAGATGACGCGGTCAGAAAGATACGTGATGACCACACGTCTGCGGGGTGGAGAAATGGTGATTTTCGACAATCGCCGCGTCCTGCACGGTCGCGCCGCATTCGACCCGAACACCGGATTCCGGCATTTGCGTGGCTGCTACGTCGACCGTGGCGAGTTCGACAGCCGCATTCGGGTTCTGAGCCGGTCGCAGGGTTGACTGCACCATAGCGACCCAAGGAGTTGCGAAGAGGTTCGGCATTCCCGGACCTCTTTGCCTTCACGCGAAAATTTTGGCCTTTTCGTTATCGGAAAGTGCCTTCCACTCTCCTTCCGCCAAACCTTCCAACCCCAGCGCGCCAATCCGGCTGCGCCTGAGTTGCGCCACGTGGTTACCGGTTGCGGCAAACATGCGGCGAACCTGGTGATAGCGGCCCTCGTGCAGGGTCAATCGGGCGGTCGTGTCGTCCAGGACTTCCAGTTGGGCAGGCTTCAGCGGCCTGTCTTCGCTTTCAAGCATCATTTCGCCGGAAGCGAACAAAGCGGCTTCATCCCCCTTCAAGGGACGATCCAGAGCGAGTTCGTAGACTTTGGGAACATTCGATTTCGGCGAAATCACCTTGTGAAGAAACGTGCCGTCATCGGTGAAGAGCAGCAGTCCCGATGTCTCCTTGTCGAGACGACCAATAGACGACAGTGCAGGCTTGCGGGTACGAAACCGGTCCGGCAGCAGATCGTAGACCAAACGCCCGTGATCCTTTGTCGAACAGGTATATCCGACAGGTTTGTTCAGCAAAAGCACGACGCCCTGTGCCGGGTCGAGTGGCTCGTCGTCGAACAGGACGTCCTCATGCGCCGTCTTGCTGTCTGGCTTCAGCCTATTGCCGTCCCTGTCCGTTACCCAGCCATTGCGGATCGCCAGCTGCATTTCCTTGCGGCTGCCGTAGCCGAGATTGGCGAGGAGTTTTACGAGCCGCATTCTAGCGCCTTCCCTTGCCCTTGACCGCGCGGATAACCTTGTAGCCGCCCTCGTCAGCCAGTTGCCTGACGTCTGCAAATACCTCGGTCAGTGTCTGTTCGTAAGGCAGGTGACGGTTGGCAACCATGAAGAGTTCGCCTCCCGGGCGCAAACCCGCTGCTGCGGCCCGGATGAACCCCTGACCGACATCAGCGCGATCTGCCCTGCCCGCCTGGTGAAACGGCGGATTGGAAACGATGAAGTCGTAAGGACCCTCAATCCCCCTTGTCACGTCGCACCAGAAACCGTTCAGACGTCGCTTGCCCTTGAAGCCGCCAAGGTTCTGCTCCGCAAGGTCGAGTGCGCGTTTTTCAGCTTCATAAAGATCCATTGCGGACACTTTCGGGGCCTTTTCCAGAACTGTCCGCGCGAGGTAGCCAAAGCCCGCCCCGAGGTCGGCCCCCTTTCCCTTGAGTGTATCCGGCACCATGTTGCCAAGGAGCTTCGAGGCCGGATCGACACGGTCCCAGGCAAACAGGCCCGGGCGGCTGACATACGCTCCGTCCAGCACCGGCCGAGCAACATCAATGGCCAGCCAGTCTTTCAGAAGCGCCTGGTTGACGCTGTCGGCATGAGAGGTGGCCCAGACGACACGGCATTTGTTCTTCGAGAGATTTTCCGTATTGCCGAGAAGATCGGCAAGATCCCTCTCCAGCGTCCTGGCGCCTTCGGTGTTGGGGGCACTGGCGATCACGATACCGCCGGTTGTTACCCTGGAAACAGCCTCTGCCAATTGCGCCCGCGCTTCCTGTCTTTGACGGCCGGGGAGAACAAGCACAGCATCGAATTTCCCTTCCCCAGGCTCGGCGCTCACCTCCAGACCCGCCTTTTGCAGGGCATCGCGATCGGGTGCGAAACTTTGAACGCACAGAAGATCCAGTCCATTCAAGGCATTCAAGGCTCGGCCATAACGGGCACGCAGAAACAGGACCTTCGCGCCTGGGTGAAGTTCAATATTCTCCGTTTCCAGAGGAAGGATGAGCGTGTCGAGCGCGGGATCGGACATCAGGGACCAGGTTTCCTATTCAATGCGTTGCAGCGCTCATAGCGCCCGGAGCACCGTCCGTCAAAAGGTCCCGTCCGATTTGAACGCCTCGCCGTCGACCAGCAACGTGAGCGGGAGGGAGCGTCCGTCTTCCGCAATCGCGACTTCCAGCAGTACCCGACTGGTATCGAGCTTTTCAATCACCCGTCCCTCGCCCTCGGGCAAAAAGAAAGCATCGATGCCATAGTCCACCCAGATCTTGTCATCTGAAACCGACGTGACAGTGCCTGCGATGACGAGTTCTCCGGATTGCCTCGGTGTTTGCGACATCGAGACGGGCTGAGCAGAAGCCGTGCCATCGCGCGCAAGCTCAACGTAAACCGTGTGACCGGACTTGACGGTGTCCGCGCCGGGAAGGTCCGTGGACAAACGTCCAATCGCGAGGTTTATGATCACATAGTCGCCGCGCAAGAGATCCCTTGGATCCACGGGGACAAGTTCCAGCGAAACCACCGTTCCCGAAACCTGCACCTGAAGCCGGTCAACCATGGGAATCGAGATCAGTGCGAGCTGTATGAGTGCCAGCAGCCCCCAGCGCAGGTAGGCGAACCGGGAATTGGATGGCCGGGCAGGTTCGTCGGGAACGGAAGCGATACTCATGTCAGGGCCTCGTTGCGATCAGGCCCGGCGTCCGGAGCATCTTTGCCTTTCCTGAAGAGACGTGCGAGCCACAATGCCACACCAAGCAAGAGGACCCCTGCAACGAGGAAAAACACCGACTGGCCCAGGAGAGATCCGATTGTAACCTGCAGGAGCCAAAGCGCTACTGCGGTCAACCCGAGATAGGCACACAGCATCCAGAACCGGTTGTTGAACCATGTGGCGAGGGCGCAGAGCCCCACAAGCGAGCCCATGCTGATGGCAGCGAGCACAAGGCTGTTCGCCGTAAAGACCGGCATCAGGACAGCAAGAACCGCGAGCCCGATCGCACCAAACAGTGATTGAGCCTTTGTTGTCTTGTAGGAAAGAACAAAGCCCGAGACGAGCAAAAACACAGCAAGCAGCAGTGGCAACAGCGCCGGGATTTCCCAAATGCCGGCCACAGCGACGCGCTTTGAAATCTCTGGAACCAGGACAAGTGCTGCGGCAATGAGCGCGCAGAGAACAAGAAAGCCTGCATCTTGCAGGGATCTTCCCATGAGCCAATAGCCATGGCCACGAGATGGAAGATTGCTTGACCATTTGACAAACAGGTCCGCGACCGGATCGAGCAGCACCATGATCGCCGCCAGGCCTCCTGCCCCAGCGAGCGCCATGGCAAGGATATAGCCGTCGTCCACAGACAGGATCTCGGCGGATTCCGCGAACCACCTGCCGTAAGTGACCCAGACAAGGCTGATCGCAAGCCAGCGCGACAGGCGCGCAGGATGAACAAGCGGATGAGCGAAGACAGCGGCCAGGATCAAAAGGCCGATGAGATCCTGCAACAGGACAGCTTCACCCAGCTCCGCGCGTGTGAACTGCCACATGATTGCAGCGATCGCCGCTATGACAATCGAGGTTTTTGATCCTGTCAGCCAGGCTGCAGCCAAGCCTCCGAGGCAAACAAGAAACGCTCCACCGGCCCAGTCCGAGGGCAGATGAAAAATCTGCCCCACCAGGGCCATTCCTCCGACGAAGACCAGCGTTGCAAAGCCTGTCAGCAGATCCGCGATACCTCTCCGCCCATTCGCCGCTGCTTTTGCCGCGGCGCCGTGACTGGCAAGCAGGAGGCAGGCAATACCGATCAGTTTTACCGTTTTCGGGATCGCGGCCCAATTGGCTGCGATAAACGCAAAGAGTGCCAAGGCAACACAGACCATGCCGATACCGGCCAGAGCCATCGGCAACCTGGATCGCCCGTCTTCCTGATCCTGTTCGCGCAGGATGGCTGCGGCACCGGACGAACTGACCCAGCCTTTCGAGACCCAGACCTCCAGGTCATCCTTCAGTCTTTTCTTGTAGACCCAGTCGAACATCAGTTTCTGCCAGCCGCCTGCAATTTCAAGGATGGACACCTTGATTGTCTGGCCAGCCTGATCTGTTTCAGCAAGAGCATACACGTCTCCGAGAATTCTCAAGTGGCATCATCGTCATGACTTCAGCCCTCTGGTGGATCTTTTCAACTCACAATCCAGGCGGCCAGCATCGCATAAAAAAGAAAACTGCGTCCATTTCCGGGCGATGACCGGCATCTTATCGAGCAAATCCATCTACAAACGCACAACAGCGGCAAGCGCCCGTGCCGGCGCCGGGCACACATTGCTGTCCGCCCGCCACGATTAAATTGCCATCTGGTGAGGGTGGGACTTGTAGCTACAGCGGTTCTTGGTATTGTGATGCATCCAATTTTGCTGTCGCTGGAAACACGGAGGGCCAGGTGGGCTCGCTGTTGAAGTCGGATGCGACCGGAAAAGTTTATATTCTGCAGATCAGAGCCTAACTCCAGCAAAAAACCAGGGGGGCTCTGAAGGGCGTCCGAGAGGCCCGGACGCCCTATCACCTTATTCTGCAGGTTCTTCCGAATTTTTCGTCGTGCGCCGTCTTCCGCGCGTCGCCGGTTTCGCGGCCGCTCTGCGTCGAGGAGAGGTCTTTTGCGCCGCTTTGCGCTGTGAGACTTTCTGTGGTGCCTTGGTTGTGGAGGCGGCGACCTCCGCAGTTTTTTCTGTGTTCCCGGATTTTTCGGGACTATCCACCTTTTCCGTTTTAGCGACTTCTTTGGGCCGGACCAACGGATCTTCAGTCACATCTTCGGATGCAGGCGGCAATCCCAGAACCTTGTGAAACTTTTGCAATGTTTCCAAAGTGTGTGATGTCATCTCATCGATGGACCCGGGAATGTAACGTACGACCCTGGAAGCCAGCTCACGCTCTTCTTTTGTCCTGAGCAGCTTCGGCAGTGACGTGATCGCCTTTTCAGGCGCGAATTCCACGATCAATGTCTGTTCCTGCAGCATGAAGCTGCGTTCGTCCGGTGTCAGCGACTTGAATGGTTCATCTTGTGTCAGAACACGCGATGATCGCTCCAGTCGGTCGCGGCGGACATTTCCCCTGCTGTCCGCCAGCAGGATGAGCATGCGAACGACGGCTTCACGGAAACCGCCTTCCTCGATATGCATCAGAGCGGTTTGAACCGGGGGCAGACTGCGCAATTCCTCTTTTTTCATCAGCGTTCGGCCCGGCTGTTTCGTCCGCCCGAACCAACGCATGTAGGGCGATCCCCAGATCGTGTAGAACAGGTTCTCGTACATTGTGTCGCGCAGGTCCCGGAACAGGTCCATTGATTGCTCGATGAGCGCTGCGTTGACCCGCTCCAGCTCGACGAAGGGATTGTCCGCGGTGACCGGTTTTCTATCCTCCTTCACCCGCTCCGCCAAACCCGGCAACATGTTCAGGAACGGGTTCATGCTGGAAAAGAGCTCGCGCTGCATCCGAAGAGGATGAGTCTTGCGGCGCAAATCCGCGCTTTGTTCGGTGACGCCGGCCTGAACAAGAGGACGCATGCAGACATCGTAAAACTCCGCCTGCTGTTCAGAGGCTCTTGCGACAGCCGCAAAGGGAATCTCATCGTCCCGGCCGTCGTCCATCGCCTTGAGGTCTTCCATCTTGCGCTCATGGAAACTAACCGTGAAGGACCTGTCCAGGATGTCACCCTCGTAGTCGTCGATCGTCATTTCATAAAGACCGGGAGGCAGGGCTTCGATGGTCTTCAAGGTCGACGTGACCTCGGTGTGCTCTTTCTTGGCTATCTTGGACGAGACAAAAATTCCAAGATGCCCGACCTGATCGTGAACCATATAGATGATCCGCTGCCCGCGAATGACGATCTCCCGCTCGTCGGCATAACTGTCGATGATCCAATTGAGCGCCTGTTGTGGCGGGGTGATATTGTCACCAAAGCTGGCAAAGACGATAATCGGCGCACGGATCTGCTTGATGTCCACATTCCGTCCAGGTTCGAGCTGTGCCTCGTTCTTGGACAGCCTATTGCCGACGAAAAGTTGCTCGACGATCCACTTCATTTCCGCTTCGTTCAGCAGGAAATAGCCACCCCACCAGCGTTCAAACTCGAGGAAGCGATGCGGCTCGGTATCAACCCTGGCGTAAAGGTCATAGTACTTGCCGAAATAGTTCCGTGACGGATTGAGCAGTTCAAAGTTCTGAACGATATCAGCACCGTCGAAAACGCCGTGGCCAAGATCGGAATAATACATGGCATTCCAGGTGCCTCCCAGTATTCCGCCGTTGTAACGCATCGGATTTTCTCCGACACGTCCGGCCCAGGTCGACACGGGTGCACCGTTCAAGATGATGGGACCGGTGAGGTCCGGGTTCGTGGCCGCCAGCAGCAATGTTGCCCATCCCCCCTGGCAGTTTCCGGTTACAACCGGGTTGGGCGCGTCGGGATGCAATTCACTCACCTTGCGCACGAACGCCGCCTCGGCGTGGGTGACATCGGCAAGCGTCTGCCCCTTTTCGGGCATGCGCCTGAAAGCGACAAAATAGACAGGGTGACCATCGCGAAGAGCGACACCGACCTGGCTGTCCGGCTTGAAACCACCGATACCGGCACCGTGTCCCGCGCGCGGATCGATGATGATGTATGGACGTTTCCAGGACTTGGTCGCGCGTTGTTTTCCGTCCGCAGGCTGCTTGATCTTCAAAAGCATGTAGCAGCAGGGCCGCGGCAGGTCGGCCCCATCCATGACGACATCGTAGTCGTAGATCAGCACCGGTGGGCAGCCGGCTTCCTCATGTTCAATGAAGATATCGCCGCGCTGACGCAGCGTATCCATGGTCAGGACAATGCGCTGCGCAGCGTCCTGCCAGTAGTTTTCAAAGGCACTGTGGAGACTGCCGCCTGATTGCGCCCGAGTGAGACCCTCAAACGCCTTGCCATACGCGGACAGGCTCTCCTGCCAGCGGCTCTTGTGATGATCGGTCATATTGGTCAAATGCATGGTCAGCCCCCTGCCCATGAGTTCGGCCATGTTGGAAATCTCGGTTGCCTGCGCCTGCAGAGCCGTGAAACGCTGTGATGATGACCATGCCGTGGCGTCGTGCAGCGAGTTGAGGAACTCGTTGTGACCTTTTTCGAGAGCGTCAAAAATGTCCTTCATCAGGACCTCCTATCCAACAATGCTGTATCCGCCATCTATGAAGTGAATGCCGCCGGTAACGTTGAAGGCTTCCCGGCTTGCCAGGAACGCAGCGTAGGCTCCAACATCGTCGATTGTTGCAAGCTGATGCGTGGGCGCACGCTCGGCAGCGTCGTTCAGGAGTTCGTCGAACTCCGCAATTCCTGATGCCGCACGGGTTTTCAATGGTCCGGGCGAGAGCGCATGAACGGATATTCCCCTCGGTCCCATTTCAGCGGCAGCATAACGGGTTGCGGCTTCGAGCGCCGCCTTGACCGGTCCCATGACCCCATAGTTCTCGACAACCTTCTGTGCCCCCATGAAGGACACTGTCATGCAGGTTCCGCCTTGCGGCATAAGCGGTTCAGCGCCGCGGATTAGGCGCAGGAAAGAGTGTACAGAGATATCCATCGCCAGACCGAACCCCTCGGCGGAACAATCCACGACACGCCCGTGAAGGTCTTCCTTTTTCGAAAATGCTATCGAGTGAAGCAACGTATCGAGCCTGCCCCATTTCTCCGTGATCTCACGAAAGAGCGCATCCTGCTGTTCCAGGTCGCGAACATCGAGCGGCGCAACGATTTCAGCGCCCAGTTCTTCGGCAAGCGGCCGGACATGCGGTTCGGCCTTTTCATTCAGGAACGTAACCGCCAGGTCAGCCCCCTGCTCCCTGAACGCCTTAGCGCAGCCGTATGCGATGGACTGGTCGTTTGCGACCCCCACCACCAACACTTTCATGCCCGTCAAATCAAACATATGCGGTCAGCTCCCTGACGCTGGAACAGATTGGAACCGGCACGAACCGGACGAGACCTCCCGCTGTTTCAGATGCAACCTGAAAACACATTGCAGTGCAACATGATCCTTGTGACGAGAAAATGACCAATCGCAAATATAGTTGGTTGTGCGGACCCCATTCCCAACTCGAACTCATTTACTTTAGGTAACTTTTAACAACACAACCAAGACACAACTTTATATTGAAAATATTAATCCGACCATTATTTGAAGAAATTTCCTTATTTTCAATTGTGGACATGTTATGATTTCAACCCCATCTTTTAGAATTGAACAGAAAAATTTATTTAACTTGAGGACCGCGTCATGAGGAATGTTTTGATTATCCTCCTGTTACTATCTGGCAGCACGGCACCTGGCTTTGCACAGACAGCCTGCAATCCGGCAACGCAATATTGCCGCTAAGAGCGTTGAAACAAGCAGGTACCAACGATGCCTGATCTGGTCGCCTTGCTCTTTGGAGCCTTGATCATAGGCGTTTTCTCTTACGAGCGATTCAACAAGGCAACTTATGGCGGGCGCAGGCAGCTTGAGCGTCTGGTCGATCTATTGACACCCGACAAGCTCCGCGCACGCAAAGTCGTCTTCCATGCTTATACCTTTTACGCGCTGACGATGCTGATGATCTATTTCTTCTTGTGCGCTTATGCCGAGGTCATCCCCTATCTCGGCGGTCCGGATATCGTCTCCGACACGGTCGGTGCGAGCCAGTTGCCAACGGCACCGACAGACGACGCGGACAGTTCGACAACCGGGTTTGTCCCATTGCCCAACAGCGACAGCGTTTTCTGGGCACAGCCACTTTCAAGCGAAACGGGTCCGTCCGAGAAAAGAAACTTCCTCGATATCGGCATAGATCCGTCCATTTCTCTCACGATCGCACTCATCATTGTCGGTCTTGCCCCGACCTTCCCGATCCTGCAACGCTTTGAAGACTGGATGCGCAGTGCGGCACACCGTCTCGCGGGTATTCCCACGCGTGTCATCGGGGCCGGCGAGGATCTGCAGCGCAATTCAATCCAGATCCGGGATGCAGGGGATCCGGGCAACGACATTCCGAAAAACAGCCTGCTGATCCCGCGCGGCCATTGGGAGCGCATCACTCATTATTCAAAGGCAGCGGAAGGGCAACTTGCAGACCCTCAGGACTTTCACGAGGACCTTGATCTGATCTTTGCGATTTCGTCCTGGATCCTGGATCGAAAGCTGAAACTGGCCAATGCGAGCCAACGCGAAGAGTTCGACAAGCTCGAGGCCGCCCTGACCAGACGCAGAGATGTTCTCCTTCTGGAACTGGACGAGAAGTCGAGTTATCAGGCCGGCGAGACCCTAAGCTCTTCGGAACATTCAGAGGCGACTCTGGAAGCGGAAACACCTCACGAAGGCAACGGGGCGGCGGAAAACTCCGCGTCCAGGGAAAAGAAAAGGGCCAGTTGGGAACGACTTGCCGAACATGCCGATCACCTGGCAGACGATCTTTGCATATTGCTGGCCCTTTATGTCGAACACGAGATCATCATTTCGGAGGCAACTCACAAAAGGTCAGACAAGAATACTCCCAGCTCGGTCAGACAACAGATTCTCGCGAAGGAAAAGCTCGAGGCCTTCTTGAGCGACTTGCTCAACGAACATGCCGGGCCGGTGCATTCACGCTCTCACGCAATGCTTACAATACTTTGGTCCGCCGGCATCACCATCCTGCTCGCTGTCGCATGGAGTATTTTTCCCGGCCCCTATGAATCCGCCCTGCAGAGCGGGACGCCCGGAAACCCGTACTGGCGCGCGCTTGGGTATGCCACCACCTCCTTCAACAGTTTCTGCATTCCGATCATAATCGCCCTCGCGCTCCGGGACGGCGCTCGCCAGACCCACCGGTGGCGGAACATGTCGCAGTCGCACTGGACCAAGAAACTGCCGCAAGCCCTGCTGCTGGTTTTCATTTCCTGGGCGGTCGCAACCCTGTTCATTATCGGATTGGTGCTCTGGCGCTCGGCGATCGAATCCGGCGGATGGTCTGAAAATCAACGCACTGTCTGGACAACACTGAGATCATCATTCGAATACAATGCCCCGACCCCCTTGAGAGGGGCTGTGCTTGCGCTGATCCTTGTTGTGCTGCTTGACGCCGCCTCGACCATGTCCAGATCCGCCGTAGCACAGAAGACTCAGGCATGGAGCCGTGGCTGGGCGATCCGCGCCGCGATCATCATGGGTTTATGCGGAGGCGCGACGCGTTTTCTGACGTCCTGGGCGTCCGCGCTCAACCGGTCAGCGGAACAACCACAACTGGATGCGATCGATCATGGTCTGATCGCATATGCGGCCATCTATTCATCTATCCTCGGGTTCCTGGTGGTCTTTTGCATCGCTGAAGCGCTTCAGAACCAAAGGCGACGACAATCGGGCGCGCACGCCAAAGCATCACAATCGACCGGCCATGCACCGGCAAAATCACGCACGGCCGCCTCATGAGGTGGCTGATCTCCCTTGGGCTCATCCTCGTGCAGGCACTCGTTGCTGCCTCCACCGGCAGTGCGGAAGAAAATGACAAGCCGGTCAAAATGGCCGTTCGAACGGATACCAGGCCATTCATCTGGATGAACAAGGACTCTGGAGAATACCTGGGATTTTACTGGGATATCTGTACAGAGGCGATCCACCGCGCAGGATACCAGCTCGAAACCGTCGAGATCGGCACGGCGGAACGAAAGTCCATTCTCGAAACCGGGCGGATCGACGTCGGTGGGGACAAGCTGGTTCCACCGGGGACTGCAACGGCCAGCACAACATTCCCCGAGACCGAAAAGGTCTCTTCCGGCGGCACCGAGATCGATTTTCTATGTGATCCGACCACCATCACGCTGCTGCGCATGAAGAGTTTCCCGATTGAAAACGGCACACCCGTGCTTCATTTCTCGCAAATTGTCTTTGTAGCCAACAGTTCCTTTGTGAAGTCCAAGCCAGGAAAGGATCTCACCAAGAACGAGGCCAGACTGCCTGAAGACGGGACGAAGCCGACATGCGATTGCATTTTGCCGTGGATCGATCATGTGAGCGCCGTTGGCAGAGGAGAACCGGCGCCTGAACACACATGTGAAAACGCGTGGTGGCCGGAGGCGGCACCTGATCAGGCAAATTCGGCAGCAGAGGGTGGCGAAGCCGGCAATGGAAACCCGAGCGGCCAAAGCCAGGCAAGTTTCTGGGATCGGTTCAAAATCGATTTTCAATTTGTGCCCGCAACGCCGCAACAGGTGAAAACCGAAGCTCCCAAAGACTATGAGGTCTGGGGATATGTCGAAGGGTCCACGATCGGCGACGCGCTCAATGCCCGGCTGAACACGCCGCCCAAAAACCAGATTGGCGCCAAGATTATCTGTTCGCGCAACTATGCCTCGCACACCGAGGCAGCCAGGGCATTCTGCAATGGTGAATTGTCACGCTATTATGGCGATCTCGATATTGTTCAGGCATCGCTTGCAGACCAGCGTAATCAGACCAGGAGAGACTGCGCAATGGATCCGGCGCCGTCTGCCACCGGCAGGTACGAACCTTATGCGTTCGTCATTTCATCGAGAACGCATCCGGGGCTGCCGGAGAAGGTCGACCTTGCGCTCTACAGCATGTTTCAGGATGGAACCATTGAACGGCTGTTTGCCGGTCACTTCCCCGACACCAAGATGTCGGACTTCCTGAACACGCTCTTTCGAATAAACAGCATTCCGGCCGGAACCGCGCTTGCAAATGATGCGCCGGACAATCCGGCCTCAGCCCGGAACCAGAACTGAAAAAGCCGGCCCCGCGAGATGCGGGACCGGCCTGTGGCTCAGAGCGTGGAGCGAAGGCTTACGCCAGATCGAACCGGTCCGCATTCATGACCTTGTTCCAGGCAGAAACGAAATCCTTGACGAATTTCTCCTGGTTGTCGTCCTGGGCATAGACCTCGGCATAGGCACGCAGAACCGAATTCGAGCCGAGAACCAGATCCGCGCTGGTCGCGGTCCACTTCAACGTGTTCAGCTTGCGATCCCGAACTTCGTAGGTACCGCCTGAAACCGGGTTCCAGCTGTTGGCCATGTCGGTCAGGTTGACGAAGAAGTCGGTGGTCAGCGCTCCTTCGCGGTCCGTGAAGACGCCATGCTTTGTACCGCCGTGGTTGGTTCCAAGAACACGCAGGCCACCGACAAGAACCGTCATCTCCTGAGCGGTAAGGCCAAGAAGTTGCGACCGGTCGAGCATCATTTCTTCCGGGCTGACGACGTAGTTTTCCTTCTCCCAGTTGCGGAAGCCGTCAGCCAACGGCTCCAGAACGTCGAAGGAGTCGGTGTCGGTCTGTTCGTCTGTTGCGTCGCCGCGTCCAGCGGTGAAGGGAACCGCAACATTGAAGCCGGCGGCCTTGATCGCCTGTTCAAGTCCGACATTCCCGCCAAGGACGATGACATCCGCGAGTGAAGCACCGGCTTGTGAAGCGATCGGTGCAAGAACCGCCAGCACCTTGGCCAGACGCTCCGGCTCATTGCCTTCCCAGTCCTTCTGGGGGGCAAGGCGAATGCGCGCGCCATTGGCACCACCACGCTTGTCGGAGCCGCGGAACGTGCGGGCACTGTCCCAGGCGGTTGCGATCAATTCGGCTGCGGACAGTCCGCTTGCAGCGATCTTAGCCTTCACCGCATTGACATCATAAGACGTCGTGCCTGCCGGGATTGGATCCTGCCAGACAAGTTCTTCAGCCGGAACATCCGGTCCGAGATAGTTTGCCTTGGGGCCCATGTCGCGGTGGGTCAGCTTGAACCAGGCACGCGCGAATGTATCGCGGAAGTAAGCTTCATCTGCCATGAATTTCCGGCAGATCTCGTTGTAGACAGGGTCCATTTTCATGGCCATGTCCGCATCGGTCATCATGGGGTCATGATGGACAGACTGGTCGGTCGGATCTACCGGCTTCTGGTCTTCCGGCATGTCGACCGGCTTCCACTGCCAGGCACCGGCAGGTGATTTGGTCAGCTCCCACTCGTAGTTGAAGAGATAGTCGAAGAAACCCATGTCGAACTTGGTCGGCTCTTTTGTCCACGCACCTTCAATACCCGATGTGAAGGCATTTGTTGCCTTGCCGTCCTGACCGGGGTTGGACCAACCAAGGCCCTGAGCTTCCACACCCGTGGCTTCCGGCTCGACGCCGATCTTGTCCACCGCACCGCGTCCATGCGCCTTGCCGACCGTGTGGCCGCCACAGGTCAATGCCGCGGTTTCCTCATCGTTCATTGCCATCCGGGCGAAAGTCTCGCGAATATGCGCGCCTGTCTTGACCGGATCAGGATGACCATTGACGCCTTCCGGGTTGACGTAGATCAAACCCATGTGAACGGCCGCGAGCGGATTTTCCAAAGTGGTCGCATCGTCCAGGTTTTCATACCGGTTTTCCGACGGCGCCAGCCATTCTTTCTCAGAACCCCAGTAAACGTCGGTTTCCGGTCCCCAGATATCCTCGCGGCCAAAGCCGAAACCAAAGGTTTCAAAGCCCATGGTCTCGTATGCCATGTTGCCGGCCAGAATGATAAGATCAGCCCAGGAAAGGGCGTTGCCGTACTTCTTCTTGACCGGCCAGAGCAGGCGCCGTGCCTTGTCGAGACTCGCATTGTCCGGCCAGGAATTCAGCGGCGCGAAGCGGATGTTGCCTGAACCCGCGCCACCACGGCCGTCCTGCATGCGATAGGATCCGGCGGAGTGCCAGGCAAGACGAATCATGAGGCCTCCGTAGTGACCCCAGTCAGCCGGCCACCAATCCTGGCTATCAGTCATCAACGCCCGGACATCGGCTTTGACTGCCTCATGATCCAGTCCCTTGGCGGCTTCACGGAAATTAAAATCCGGATCCATCGGATTGGTCCGGGCGCCGTGCTGATGAAGAATGTCGAGGTTGAGCGCATTCGGCCACCACTTCGTGACCGGCTTGTCCATCGACGTGTTCCCGCCGTGCATTACCGGGCAACCGCCCGCCTTATCGACTTTCGCGTCCATTTTCCTCTCCAATTCAGATGTCGGTGCATTGCACCGGCTTACACAACTCCGACCTCGTGACAACAGATTGACAGCGAGCCTTCGAGAAAGGCCAAGGCGCTGCGCATATGCTGATGAGAGGCCGCAGTACGACAAAAAAGCTGTGAAACAAACCGGGCAGCGCAACCAGGAGTTCCCGACAACACGCTGCTCCAGTCTTTTCTGATTCCAAACTAGCAGAGCAATTCGATCAGAAGAAGTTGAATTTCCTGATTGCTTTGATAGGATTTTCTTATGATAAATATCACCCTGAAACAGCTTCGCTATTTCGAGGCGCTCGCGCGGCATGGTCACTTCGGCAAGGCGGCAGAAGCCTGCGCGATTTCCCAACCGGCCCTGTCAATGCAGATCAAGGAAATGGAAGAAACGCTCGGCGCGTCCCTGATCGAGCGTGGCCCGCGCCAGGTGAGGCTGACACATTTCGGCGAAGTCGCCGTGGAGCGTGCCCGTGACATTTTGCGAGCGGCTGAAGAACTCGGCGACCTGGCCCGTGCCTCCCGAGATCGCCTCGTCGGACGGTTGCGTATCGGCGTTATTCCGACGATTGCTCCGTATCTTCTACCAAGAGTGATCAGCGCGCTTACAGTGCACCATCCCGAACTGGAAATTCATGTGCGCGAGACGGTGACGCCGAAACTCATCCAGGAACTGGGTGAAGGCAAACTGGATACGGCTATTGTCGCCCTGCCTGTTTCAGAGGCTTCCCTTGCCGAAACACCCCTCTTCAGCGAAACCTTCATGCTCGTTCGTTCAGCCAGTGAGGCCAGTGCGCCCCTCCCGAGCGCCGATACCCTGAGGGAAATGCGTTTGCTGCTGTTAGAGGAAGGCCATTGCTTCAGAGACCAGGCGCTTTCCTTCTGCAACCTGCCGTCCGGCCCGCCGCGCGAGATGCTTGATGCGAGTTCGCTGTCGACCCTCGTCCAGATGGTCAGTGCCGGCATGGGAGTAACGCTCATCCCGGAAATGGCTGTCCCCGTCGAGACCCGCTCCGCTTCGGTTTCCATCTCCCGTTTCGAGAACCCCGAACCGACCCGGACCGTCGGCATGGTCTGGCGCAAATCCAGCCCGCTGGCGGGCCAGTTGAACGAGATCGCGGACATCGTGCGCAGTTCGGCAGAAAGTCGCCCTTGATCTCAGGGTTGAGACAGTCGCAAGTTTTTGCCGGCAAATAGAATTGTCAGCGACGAAACGTCAAAACTCCCAGTACTGCCATAGTACCTGCGAGAGCCAGCAGAACGGTGCGTGCGTCGTCCCCGGCGGCAAAGAGCGCCACGACCAGACCGGCAAGCGGTTGAGACAGATTGTTGAGGCAGATGATGATGCCGGTGGTCTTGCCGAATTCGGCCGGTGGAATGATCTCCTTACGGAGGGTACGGACATAAATGTTGAACATCTTGTCGAAGCCGGCGATCAGGAGAAAACCGGCTGCGTAGATCAGCGGATGCGCGCCGAGACCCGTAAGAACTGCACCAAGACAGATGAAGGCATAGGCTGTTCTTCCAAGTGTGTTGAGCCCAAGATGGACATGCGCGGTCAGCGTCAGCACGGCAAGGGTTGCAACGGCTCCACCAACCTGCAGCCAGGCATAGGTCTGTTCACTCTGGGCGAAAAATCCCGTCATCATCGCCGCAGCTGTTGCCAGTGTCGCACCGATGATCAGGTTGACGCCGGCTGCCTGCAGGATCGCACGCGTCAACCCAGGCAGTTGCCAGACCAGCCGAAGCGCAGTCGTCAAGTCAGCAACCGGATGCCGGCGCTCCCCAGCCGGTTGTCCTTCCAGGCGTTCCTGTCCGCGCCACATCATGAAAATACCGTCAGCGAGGAAAAACAGGCCCGTCGCCACGAAGACAACGGTTTCCCAAGGCCAGAGCGCCATCAGGTAGGCTGCCGTCAACGGCCCCAGGACAACACCCATCTGCGAGGCAATCTGACTGTAGCTTGCCACCTTTTCAAACCGCTGGTCCTTGAAACCACGGACCAGTACCATTTCAAGTGCAAGCATGCCCTGGGTCGTCAAAATGCCTACGAGCGCAGACAGACCGATCAACCACCAGACCCCGCCAAACACGATCTGACCGGCGATACCGACAAGGCAGACGGCAGCCCTTGCGATACGGCTGATCCGCAAAAGCAGGATCGGGTTGAATCTGTCGCACAGGATGCCGGCGACTGGAAAGGTGAGATAGCGCGGCAATGTTTCGAAGAAAAATGCCAGTCCGGACCAGGCGACGTTTCCGGTTATCTGGAAAATGACCAGAGGCACCAGAAAGAGCAGGATCTGGTCGGCCAGAACCGTCAGGAACATGGACGTGAAAAAAGCGCGGTCACGGACGAGCATCAGGGACTTTCTTGGGTGCGCCAGAGGGAGCGCCTCCTACGTAACACCCGCTTCACGGCGCTGCAAGCCGCAGAAACGGGTCATTTCAATCGATTTAAATCTTTTGAATGTTTTTAAGCTGCAGGTTTTCCGTGTCACGTAATCCCTTCTGCAGGTCATGAGCCACCCGCTCTATCGAACACCGGTTTCAAGACCCAGGCGGACTATTTCAGCACGAGTTCTTGACCATGCCGACCATGTCCGACAGGCTCTGGCTATTGCAAAAAAGGGGACCGAGTTGAGCGCAACACTCCACGTTATGTATCCGACGGGCGAAGGCCTTACATTTGATCATGACTATTATGCCGGGCACCACATGAAGCTGGTACGTGACGGCCTGGGCGACGTCGCCGAGAGCATGTCAGCCTCCAGGGGCATTGCTGGTGGCCCCGACATTCCGCCGGGATATTTCGCTGTGTTTACACTCACCGTCGCATCGCTTGATGTCCTGCAAGGCGCGCTTGCAAATTCGCAAGCAATCCTGGACGACATTCCCAATTATTATAACGGCCGACCGACGATACTGATTGGTGAGACGATCCAATGACGAGGGAAAGTACGGCATGAAGGTGCCGCCCTTTTCCTGAAATCAGAGTTTCCCACCAAAGACGTTTTCTGCACAGGTTGCCGAAAGCCGACAAAGCCGCCCCTTTGTCAACACAGCGCGGAAACAGCACGGTAAGTGTCGACACCTTCGTGCTGCGGGCCTGGGTAGTTTCGGACCTCGAGAATGCGGAAGTGCGGGACCCGGGAACATTTCCGGATCTCCACATTCGCCGCGACGTCCCGGTGCAAACAGCGCAATCAGGCCTTCCGCGCGACGATGAACCTGCTGCGCGGTTCCGGGTACGTGCCGGTTTCGATGATGTCGAACCCTGTCCGGCTGATCATGTCTTCCACCGAGGCAAAGGAATAGACGCGTACGAAGGGAGCTTTGCCGACCAGTTGCATTGCCTTGATCAACGGCACGAACAGCCAGGCCTTGTCCGCCAGACAGACCGTCTTTGAGATAAAGAGCCCGCCCGGTTTCAATAGACCGTGCACGCGTGCCAGAAGGTCTTCCGGATTTTCGACGAGGTGGAGGAAGTTGAAGCCAAGGATCGCGTCGTAACCTTCAGGCACTTCGACGCTTTCGCTGAAAACATCGGCGGTCAGAAAACGCAGGCCGTCGTGCAACTTGCCCCTGGTTTTTTCGGCTTCGAGCTTTTCGTCCGCAATCCTGATCATGCCCGGAGCAAAGTCCGTTGCAAGATATGATCTGACATTGCCGTCCATGATCAGGGCAGTCGATCCCGTGCCGCAACCAAGTTCGAGCACATTGTCCTTTGGTCCAAGGTGTTCGAGCGTGCGGGCCAGCGTCTTTTGGTAGGCGTCCTCATCCTTGATCGGTGAAGCAGCATATTTACGTGCTGTCTTGTCCCAGAAACGGGTCGATGATGTCATGTCGTTCGTCCATGCAACTGCCATGGTAGGGCTTTCTCAAAATTCGGGAAAAGGACGGGAAACGTCCGGTTTATTTGCGTCTTCCAGCGCTGCCGCGAAGGCCGAGGCGCTCAAGCAGACCGCGGCCGAGATCCCTGCCGCCGGTTGGCGAGGCCAGGAATTCCAGCACGGCAATCGCAGCATTTGCCAGGTGCGAAACTAAAGTGTGCAGGCTCATCTGAAGCGCTCCTTGCGTCCCTTCTAACCTCTCCAAAAACGAATGGAAATTGCCGAAATCTCGCTAGGTGATATACAAAAATGCATGAACTGGAAAAGCATCACCTTCGACTGGAACCAGGCCCGGGCCTTTCTCGTGACGGCAGAGGAGGGATCCCTGTCGGCTGCCGCACGCGCTCTAGGCCTGACGCAACCGACCCTGAGCCGTCAAGTCGCCGCACTGGAGGAAACACTTGGAGTTACCTTGTTCGAACGGGTTTCCAAAAGCCTCGTTCTGACAGAGGCCGGCATCGAGCTTGCCGAACACGTGCGTGCCATGGGTGACGCAGCCAGCCGGATCTCGCTTGCAGCGTCCGGCCAATCCCAACAGATTGAGGGATTGGTGACAATCTCCGCAACAGATCTGATGGCAGCGAATGTTCTGCCGGACATCCTTCGGAACTTGCGTCGCAAGGCCCCGGCCATCGAACTCAAGGTCCTTTGCACCAATAGCCTCAGCGACCTGCGGCGGCGCGAGGCGGATATTGCCGTGCGCCATGTCGAACCGGATCACCCCGATCTCTATGCGCGCAAGCTGCGCGAAGCACCCGCCCGGATCTATGCCGCAAGGTCCTATCTGGAAAAAATCGGCAGAAAGCCAACCAGGAAAGACGCTGCGGATCTCGACTTCGTCGGCTACGACAATAATGAAGAACTGGTCAAATATCTGCGGGTCTTCGGACTCGATGTCAGCGAGGCCAACATTAATCTCGGTTCGCCCAGTGGCATCGTTGCCTGGCAATATGTCTGTGAAGGGTTCGGATTGTCGATCATGGCCGACGAGATCGCGGCACACTACCCAGAAATTGTTCCAGCCTTTGAGGATGTTGAGCCGATCACGTTTCCGATCTGGCTGGTCACGCACCGGGAACTTCACACCAGCCGCAGGATCCGCATGGTGTTTGATCATCTGGCTGAGGGATTGCTCGCGGTCAGACCACCGGTCGTGGGTTGAACCCGGTTCTTTGCATCATGCTCTCGACCACAGACGGTTCATCATCGCGTGCCGGGGGCTTCATGTCATCCCAGCATCCAGTTGAGCACCAGGCGCCAGTCTGTCATGCGGATCGGCGTGCCGTGCGTGCCTGTGTCGAACAGCGTGAAGCGGATCGGGTAGTTGGGTGCCCTTGACTTGATCTGCTTGAAGAAATTGGCCTGGCTTTCCCAGTTGTAGACCCGGTCGAGCGTCCCCTGCCCCATGTATATCGGCACGTTGCGCGACAGTCCCCCGGACGAGAGGAAGTTCGGATCCTTCGGCGAACCGAGTAGCATGATGCCGTTGACCAGACGGGAATAGTTGGCGCTCTTCACCAGGTTCCAGCAGATGATGCCTCCCATGGACCCGCACGCCACCACGACCTTTGCACCAGGCGAGAGTTGTTTCTGATGCTGGATAAGGGCAGCGACATCGGCTGTCCCACCCTTGCCGAAATTCTTGATATCGACCGTCAGATATGCACCGCCATTGCGCACCATCAGGTTCTGCACACGGTTGAAATTGCCGCCGAAGGAAACGTCGTTCATGCCCTGGAAGCGGTTGCCGCCCTGGCCGTGGATATAGATGACAATGGCCTTTGCGCCGCCCTTCCACTTGCCGGTCCCCATATACTGGATCGTCCGGCCGTTGGCCTGCAGTTCGGCGCTGCCCCTGCCCCGCTTGGGCTTGTAGGAGACATAGTTGCCGAACACCTTGCGTTCGTCGACTTCGTCCCGGTCACGCAGATCACGCTGCTTGGAATATTCTACAACGATGAAGTCGCCGTTGTAGAGCGTCTCGGAGACCTTCTTGTATCTGAAGAGACGATCCTTGTACGGCTTCAGAACATCGGCCTGCGCTGTTCCTGAACATGCAATGGCAGCGCCCAGCAAGACACCACAAATCAATCTCATCGAGTGGGCAGACATCAATCGGTGCAGCATAAATGGCTCTTCGTTCAGGCAACGCGTTCAAGCAAATCAGTCGATAACCTACGCGCCACGCCTGCGCAGTGCAATTGCGTCCCGGGCAAAAACCGGCGGCCATCGTTACACGGGCCGGCGCCAAAGTCGCACCCGGCAGGTAGCTGTTTCCAACCGGGCTTTGGCTTTTTCAATTTGTGAAAACGCGGGAATTTTCCGAAATCGACTACCCACACTGCGATTAATACGGAGGAAATTCGCAACTTTATCCACACCCTGGAAGGCTCTTTGAATAACTTCCTCGCAAATTGCGAACTTAAGGAATTGGTAACCATAAAATCCCAAGATTTTCAATGAGACAGGTCCGAAAGAGACCGAACCGCAAGACAATGCACGGCAAGTTCAGGAGAACCCAGATGCCAGTCATTTCCTTCGCAAATGCAAAAGGCGGCGCGGGCAAAACCACAGCCGCCCTGCTGCTGGCGACAGAAGTCGCGGCACGAGGAAAACGCGTGACCATATTCGATGCCGATCCGCAAAAGTGGATCTCGAAGTGGTTTGAACTACCAAGGACCTGTCCGGGCATCTCGGTCGTCAGCGAAATGTCTCCGGCCTCCATCACAGAGCAGATCACGCACGCCACCGAATATTCCGACTATGTGATTGTCGACCTGGAAGGCACCGAAAATCTGATCGTTGCCAACGCGCTGTCGGTCTCCGATCTGGTGGTCGTCCCGATCCAGGGTTCTTCGATGGACGCGCGTGGCGGCGCCAAGATCCTGACATTGATCAAGAAACTTGAAAAGATCGTCCGGCAGGACATCAAGCATTGTGTCGTTCTGACGCGCACAAACGCAGCCGTTACAACACGCGCCATGAAATCGGTTCAGGAGTTCCTGTCCACCCAGAATATCGACGTGTTGATGACACCGATTGTCGAACGGGCGGCTTTCCGCGATTTGTTCGAGTTCGGTGGCGGGCTTGCAAACCTCGACGCATCGGTGGTGTCCGGTGTTGCCAAGGCCCGGGAAAATGCTGCGCTCTATGCAGCGGAGATCCTTGAGCGGGCAATCACGGTGCCGAAGAAACGCTGGTACAACATCTTCAAGCGCGCCAGCTGACTTGTGATCGCACTGATACGAGAAGCCGGGCTGTGCCCGGCTTTTTACGTTTTGGCCAGTGGTTTGCCTGGCGTGATCGGACTAGTGTGAAGCTGCTTAGAATTGTGTCCGGTCCATGTTGCTGATCTTGTGGAGAAAGTCATGTTGTTGTTTCTTGTCCGTTCAGCTCGGGTGAGTGCAGCCTGCCTCTTCCTGGCAGGGTGTTTCGGCGAGGAGAGCGACGTGGCGCTCGGGTCGCTGGAACGAGACCGGGTGGCTCTGACCGCCACTGCCAACGAGGTGCTGATCGACCTGCCCATTCCGCAGGGAACGTTTGTCGAGGCGGGAACGGTTCTCGCTCAGTTGAACCCGACAGAACAGCAGGCCGTCGTCAACCAGGCGCAGGCCGAAGTGCAAAAGTCGAAGGCCAATCTGCGAAAGCTGCTCAACGGCTCACGAGAAGAAGATATTGCAAAAGCCCGCGCAAATGTCGCCGGAGCGAACGCTGAACTGGTCGATGCAGAGGCCTCTTTCCAGCGCTACAGCAACCTGACGGGACGTGGCACCACCAGCCAGGCACAGCTTGACAGTGCGCGGGCCGGTCGGGATGCAGCGGCGGCCAGCCTGAAAAGTGCCGAAGAAGAGCTGAAGGAACTTGTGGCGGGGTCCCGGCCGGAGGATATCGACATCGCCCGCGCGGAACTTGCCGCCGCCGAGGCCAGTCTCATGACCCAGATGACGATCTTATCGGACCTGACAATCACGGCCTCCCGTGACGGTGTCCTAGACAACCTGCCATGGAACCTTGGAGAACGCGTCACCGTAGGCAGTCCCGTTGCCGTTCTGCTTGCAGGCAATGCGCCCTATGCACGCGTCTATGTCCCGGAACCGCACCGGGTCAAGATCAAGGAAGGCGACAAGCTCAAGGTCAGGGTTGACGGCCTCGACGCGTCCATTGAAGGTCATGTCCGCTGGATCAGCTCCGACCCTTCGTTCACGCCCTACTATGCTCTCAATCAGTCTGAACGCGCACGGCTGATGTATGTCGCAGAGATACAACTTCCCGACAGCGCGTCCGATCTGCCGAACGGCGTTCCTGCCCAGGTGGTGCTTCCGTGATTGCGCCTGCGTCGGACATCGTCGTCAGGGCTGAAGGGCTGGTGAAAAAATTCAAGAACTTCCGTGCGGTCGACGGGCTCGACCTCACGATTGAGCGCGGCATGATCTACGGCTTTCTCGGTCCCAACGGCTCCGGCAAGACAACTGCCATGCGCATGTTGACAGGGCTACTGACACCTACCGAGGGCACGGTCGAGGTGCTGGGCCTGTCCGTTCCAAAGGATGCGGAGACGCTGAAATACAAGATCGGCTACATGACGCAAACATTCTCGCTCTACGGCGATCTGACGGTTCTCGAAAATCTCAATTTCATGTCGACGATTTACGGCCTGCCGAGAAAAAAGCGCCAGGACCGCATCCGGGAAGTGATGGACCGGTATGAACTGACGGACCTGAAGGACCGGTTCGCCGGCAAGATGTCCGGTGGCCAGCGCCAGCGTCTTGCCCTGGCAACCGCCGTGTTGCACGAGCCGCAGTTGCTGTTCCTGGACGAACCCACCTCTGCGGTCGACCCTGAATCCCGGCGGCATTTCTGGGAGCAGCTGTTCGACCTCGTGGAAAACGGTACCTCGATCATCGTGACAACGCATTTCATGGACGAGGCGGAGCGCTGTCACAAGATAGCAATCCTGGAAGCGGGCCAGAAGCGGGCCGACGGCGCACCCAAGGAACTGATGGCAGCGATGGGCGCCAACGTGGTTGAAATAGAAGGCCCGAACCTTCGCGAGATCCGCCGTCACCTTCTGGGAACGGCCGGTGTCATGGCGGCCGCCCAGTTGGGTGCCCGCTTGCGGGTGCTGGTCGATGACGACATTCGGGACCCGCGGTCCTTCCTCAAGGAGAAACCGGAAACCGACGGTGCAACGCTGATCGAGCAGGTTCGACCCAATCTCGAGGACGTTTTCGTGACGGCAACCGGAGAAGGCCGCCAATGAGGTCATTGTCCCGCATTTCCGCGATTTTTCTCAAGGAACTGGCACAGCTCCGCCGTGACAGGATGACCTTCGGCATGGTGATCATGATCCCGCTGATCCAGCTGATCCTTTTCGGCTATGCCATCAACACCAACATCCGCGACATTCCCGTTGCTGTGGTCGACCAGAGCCAGACAGCGCTCAGCCGTATCCTGATCCAGATGGTGGAAGCCACGCGAGTGGTCAAGGTAACCGAACGCCTGAGCACCCCGGAAGAAGCCGAAGCGGCGATCAAGTCCGCTCGTGTACGCGCCGCTTTCGTCCTGCCCGAAGACCTGTCGCAACGGATCGTGCGGTCTCCTTCAGTCGGCCGCGGCACACCGCCGTCAACGGATGAGGAAACCAGCAGGCCGGTGGCACAATGGATCGTCGACGGTTCCGACACGATGATAGCGGGGGCTATCAAATCACTCCGGTCGATGCCGCTTTCAGAGCTTAACCGACAGGCACCGAACCGATCCACGCCGACATTTGAAGTTGCCCTCTTCTTCAATCCGGAGCAGCGGACGGCCATAAACATCGTCCCGGGCCTGGTGGGCATCATTCTCACCATGACAATGATCATGTTCACGTCTGCGGCAATCGTGCGCGAACGCGAGCGTGGCAACATGGAAATGCTGATCAACACCCCTGTAAGGCCAATGGAACTGATGATCGGGAAGATCATCCCTTACATCTTTATCGGCCTGCTGCAGACGGTGATCATTCTGGGTCTGGGTCACATGCTCTTCAACGTGCCTTTCGGCGACAAGACACTCGATCTTCTGATCGGAACACTGCTGTTCATAGGTGCGAGCCTGTCACTCGGTCTGGTGCTGTCAACCATCGCGCAGAGCCAGCTCCAGGCCACCCAGATGACCGTCTTCGTGCTGCTGCCGTCAATCCTGCTTTCCGGGTTCATGTTCCCCTATGAAGGCATGCCGTTGATTGCGCAGTACATCGCAGAGGCCTTTCCCGCCACCCATTTCATGCGCATGGTGCGCGGGTTCGTTCTGCGCGATGCCGGCCTTGTCGACCTGCATCGCGATGTCCTCTGGATGTGCGGTTTCTTTGTTCTCGGCATGACGGTCGCCGCCCTTCGTTTCAAGAAGCGGCTGGACTGAGCAAACACGGATTCATTTCGGCTGCGGCCCCGTGTCGACCCGCGGGTTCGCGGTTCGAAGGACCGGTGTCTGATCCGAGACATTTTCCCTGCTTTCGCGCCAGACCACGAAGATACCCGACAGGATGATCACCGAAGAGCCAAGGGCAACGTAAAGGTCCGGCGTTTCGGCAAAGAAGAGCGCTCCGAACAATGTTGCCCACAGGATCTGGCTGTATTGCAAGGGAGCGACAAACGCAGCCGGCGCGGCCCGGTAGGCGCCGAGAATACAAAGCTGCGCAAGCACGGACAGGAAGCCGACAACCGCCATCAACCCGAGATCGGGAAGCGATACGGGCACATAAACAATCGGCAATGTCATCGACATGACCAGCATCGACAGGAGCATCGGAAACAGGATCAGGACGGCGGGACGTTCCTTGCCACCGAGCTTGCGGGCCAGGATGGATGACATGGCACTTGCACCGGCGGCCGTCAGCCCGGAAATGTGCCCCCATGTGAGTTCGGTAACGCCCGGCCTCAGGACAATCATGACCCCGATCAGCCCGACCAGCACTGCACCCCAGCGTTGCATCCTGACCGTCTCTCCGAGGAGCGGAACGGACAGTACCGTCACCAGAAGCGGCGTGGCGAAAAGCAGCGAATAAACTTCGGCAAGAGGCAGGACGGTAAATGCGTAGAACCCGCAAGACATCGCAACGATGCTCAGCCCGGCACGGCAAAGAACAAGGACAGGAAAATGTGGACGGAAATTGTCGATGGCCTTGTCAGCCAACATGATGATGGACATCGGCACAAAGGCAAACAGCATCGAGAAAAAGATGATCTGGAACACCTGGTAGGTTCCGCCAAGCGACTTGATAACGGCGTCGTGGGTTGAGAAAAGAGCGAACGCCCCAAGTGCCGCGAGGAGTCCCCTGAGCAATGCTGACATGGCTGAAGCCCTCTTCGGCTGGGTAGATCGGCCCGCTTGTGACGCAAGCCCGAAGACATGAGGAACGAAGCGCGTCGAGAAGTTTTCCGGTTCGCATGCCGGAGGCCGTCAATGACGCCGCTCCAGACCCTAGTTACCAGAAAGCGTGCAATCGCCAAAGACCCGCTGGTTGCTCCAAGCTGCGAAATCTACAGCAAGTAACCATCAATTCCGGTCAACTCGGTCAATGTCAGACAAATACCCGTGCCAGAGTTGCCACAGCCATCGCGGTTGCCGCGCGTTTGGGTCCATCGAATTCTGCAGCGGCCTGTCCGGGAACTGTCAGGTTGACGCGGTTTAGATCCGATGCTTCCAGTTGATCCAGATCCGCTGACTTGGCGGCCTCTTCCGCGGAGATGCGGATCTCGTCCAGCATCCGGACAAGGCACTGCCAGATATGCAAGGGGGGTGCTTCGCTTGTGTCGCACCAGCGAACAATTTCATCTTTTGATACGTCAAGAGCAGCAGCGGCCTCGTCTATCGACAGACCGATGTACTTGACCATATCACTGAAATTACTCATCTTTTCACCCCAGACGTTGAACGTCCGTACACATCCACCTCCATATAGTGCGCTGCAATATGGCGAAATTCCAGCATTTTACAAGATTTTAGTTAAATCATTCATCGGCAAAGGATTTGAGCGCCGGAACATAACGATGATTCTCGCAGCCGCTCTCGGTAGTTCTCGCGAGCATAGCGGACGTCTATTGATCCTACGTATAGGTTGAACCGTCAATTATCTGAAATTGCTCGACAAAATCGATATCGGTGGAAAACGGACCGCTGCCGGAATGTCAGGTTCGGTTAATGGTAGGTTTATTTGACCAAATCAACCGACCTGACATGCCGCCGGACCCCGTTCATGAAGTTCAAGGGAAAATCCTTTATTGCGATCGTGCTTTCACCTGAGCAACCCTTCGATGCGTGGTTCAAGGAAGTTGACCGGATCATATCGCGCTCGCCGGGTTTTTTCATCGACCGGCCGATCATCCTTGATGTTCGAGGCACCAACATCCCGATCGAGGATCTGGAACAGCTCCTCGACGGTTTGAACGAGCGCTCGATCCGCGTCATGGGAATAGACGGCGTGTCCGGGACGCGCCTCAAGAAAGGCATGCCGCCGAGCTTTGGCGGCGGACGGCTTGCTTCAGATGTGGCGGTGCCCGAGCCAGGCAATGTCAGTGACGAAGACAACAAAGAGGTCCAGTCAGCTGATGCATCAGCCGCAGCCCCAAGTGAAACATCCGTGGTCAATTCGAAAGACGGGGATGTAAACGGACAATCAGTCAACGGCCATACTTCTGCCAAACCGGACACGGAGACATCGGATCCTGCCCCAATGGAAGAAGGTGCATCGATCGTGATTCCCGAACCCGTTCGCTCAGGCCAGAGCATCCTCCATCCGGATGGAGACGTCACGGTGATCGGGTCCGTCAGCTCTGGTGCAGAGATCATTGCGGGCGGGTCCATCCATATCTACGGGGCACTGCGTGGCCGGGCCCTTGCTGGCGTTGCCGGCAAGGACAATGCCAGGATTTTCTGCACGAAGCTGGATGCCGAACTGGTCTCCATCAACGGACTTTACAAGGTCGCGGACGACTTCGACGCCGCCTTACGCAATTCACCGGCACAGATCCGCTTCGAGAACGAAACGCTGGTCTTTGAAGAACTGAACTGAACAGGACCCTGCCAATGAGAGACGGGACTGAAGTCAAAAACGGGACGGACACCATGAGCAACGCCACTGTCGTTGTGGTCACGTCGGGCAAAGGCGGGGTTGGCAAGACGACCACAACCGCCGCGATTGCTTCGGCGCTTGCCAAAGAAGGCTACCAGGTCTGTGCGATCGATTTCGATGTCGGGCTGCGCAATCTCGATCTGATCATGGGCGCGGAGCGCCGGGTGGTGTTCGACCTCGTCAACGTTGTACGCGGCGAAGCGTCTATCAAGCAGGCCCTGGTGCGCGACAAGAAGCTCAACAATCTGTTCCTGCTGCCGGCGTCCCAGACCCGTGACAAGGATGCCCTCACCGAGGAGGGTGTCGCCAGTGTCATCAACGAGTTGCGCATGTATTTCGACTGGGTGATCTGCGACAGCCCGGCCGGCATCGAACGCGGAGCGACACTTGCCATGCGCCACGCCGACGAGGCCATCATCGTTTCCAATCCGGAAGTGTCTTCCGTTCGGGACTGTGACCGGATCATCGGTTTGCTCGATGCCAAGACCAAGGTTGCGGAAGACGGTGGCCGGATGCCCAAGCATCTGATGATCACGCGCTATGACACGGACCGCGCAAAGACTGGCGACATGCTGGCAACTGACGATGTGGTCGACATTCTTTCGGTTCCGCTGATCGGCGTCGTACCGGAGAGCAAGGATGTTCTGAAGGCGTCCAATGTCGGCCTCCCCGTCACGTTGTCGGATGAAAATTCTCCGGCTGCAAAAGCGTACATGGAAGCGACGCGCCGTCTGCTCGGGGAAAACATCCCGGTCACAATCCCGGAAGAGAAGAAGAGCCTGTTCGGCAAGCTCTTCAAAGGGAGGGCCGCATGAACATCCTGAGCCTCTTTGGCAAAAGAGGCGAAAGCGCCTCTGTTGCCAAAAACCGGCTGCAAATCCTTCTGGCACACGAACGGGCCGATGACGGATCCGATGCCGTTCTGATCTCGAGCCTGCGGGAAGATATCCTGGCCGTTGTTGCCAAACGGGTCGACATAGACCCGGACTCCGTACGCCTTGAAATGGACCGTTCAGGCGACGTCACGACACTCGGCATTGATATCGAGCTGCCGGCAGCGAAGGCTTCCTAACACACTGTTTCAGGCACGAACCGGCTGACTGGCCGGTTCGTGTTCTGGCGTTTGACAGCTCTTTGGGGCGTCGTCCTGTTGAATGTCTCTCAACGGCGACTTGCTCAGATCAAGCAGACCCGATGTGCAGACGGCAACCTGCGGCGCCCGCTCCGGCCGTTACGCCCTGCTTGACGTTTCGTCGCCGTTGTATACCTCCACGCTGCTGATCAGTTTCGGCAGGCGCCAGATCACCGGGATCGAAACGAGCGTCGCGATGATGATGTAGTAGACCGGCGCAAAATCGTCACCGGTCCTGTTCACAAGATACGTCGCAACGATTGGTGTCGTTCCGCCGAATACAGCCATACAAATATTGTAACCGAGCGCCACAACGCTGCAGCGAAGGTGTTGCGGCGCCATCATCGTAAGCGCACTGACCGAAAGGGCCCAGCCGGCCGTACTGCTGAGCGTCAACCCGAGCTGGCCTGCAAAAACCGAAATGGTGTCCGGTCGGTGCATCAGCCACCAACAGGGTGCGGCCGCAAGAAGCGTAACGATCGCGCCGGCCAAAAAGACCGGACGAAATCCGAACCTGTCGGCTGCCATGCCGCAAACCGGCACGAACAGTGCCATGACGATGAGATTGATTGTCGTGATGTCGAGAGCTTTCGAAGAGGAAAACCCGGTTTCCGACCCCAGGTAAGACACCGCGTAGACGTAGATGACAAAATAGATCACGGCCGTTGGTATCAGCAGCAAAACCATCTGTCCGATCAGCCCCTTGTGATTGCGCAGGCTTTGCAGAACGGGAGACGTCCTGTCGTCCGGGTTTTCAGCCCTGACGGTTTCAGTCAGGCTCAAGCGCAGGATCGCACTGAATATCGCGACAAGACCACCGATCGCGAATGGGAGTCTCCATCCCCACTCAGCCATTTGTTCGGTGCTCAGGACCGTGCTGAAACCCGCCGGAACGGCAGACCCGAGAACACAACCCCACATCATGGCAAAGGCGACCCATGCACCGGTCATGGCCCTGCGCCCCTCACGCGCCTGCTCGACAAGCAACACGCCGGAAGCCGTGTACTCACCGGCAACGGATATTCCCTGCACGACGCGGATGGCAACCAGAAGCAAGGCGGCAGCAATACCGATTTCCTCATAGGTCGGAAGTGCGGCGATGGCAAAGGACCCGCCTCCCATCAGCAGAACGGAGATCATAAGTGCCGTCTTGCGCCCGATGCGGTCACCTATATGTCCGAAGATAACACTTCCGATCGGCCGTGCGGCATACCCGACCGCGAGAACCGCAAAGGCGGACAGGAGCGAGGCCAACTTGTCCTCCGACGGGAAAAAGAGCGTTGCCAGCGTCGGAGCCAGAAAACCGTATACCGTAAAATCGTACCATTCCAGAACGTTGCCGCTGGACGCGGCCACAATGGCTTTGGGTGTCAGTTTCGATTTTGTCTCAGTCATGACACCTCGTCTCTGCGGTCAGGCGCCCCATTCACAGCTGCCGATGACCTGCGCCAGCTGCCAAAGTGTTCTTGCCAGCAAGCAAAAAGCATACGGTCAATCCTGTCTGCGCCGTCACCCTGTGCGCCACTGCCGATATCCAGCGGCACAATTGACAAGCTCAAACAACATGTCGGTCAATAGACAGCCAGCCGCACTGTCGCATTGCTGGTGTCATCACAACGTTCATTATCGGGAATTGTATAAAGTGATTTGCCAGTTTCTGAAAGTATTTCGGCCTCAACCGCAATAGCTGCGGACCGGGTATCTGAATTCCCTGCGAGCCTTGGCATACATCTCTTCCTGTTGATTGAAAACGTCGCCTCCCATCATTGATCCGGGTGGAATTTCTGTTGCGTTTGACTTCGTTTTTCATACGACAAGATCACATTCCAATAACTGGAAACTCTTGTCGAATTGCGAAGGCCTGTTCGTGACACAGGCATTTGTTCGAAAAAAGCCGGCTGCAATGAACGAATTTTGTTTGTGATCCATGTCTGTCACTTGGCCCAGGGCTTGCTTGACCAAGGTTCATGCATTGGAGAACAGGCGTAAATGTGCACACACAGGACGGTTGACGCAGTTGTCAGTTTCAAAATGAGACTATTTGCCCGTCAAATCTTTCACTTCCGTTACTGCACGCAATAAGTGCTTGCCCGGTTGTATTTCCATGCTAAGTATGACTAAGAAAAATTAACCATGGGATCGTTAAACATGAAGTCATTGAATTTCGCGGGAATTGCGGCAGCCATCTTTCTTGCTGCCTCCACAGTTGCCAGTGCCGCTCCGACGCTTAGCTTTTCAGGGCTCAATCAGGCTCAAATCGAAGCGCTGACCCCGGTTGCGAATATTGCACCGACGTCAACAACAGGAAACTACTTTAACAACGTGATCGGCAACCAGTTCAATGGTGGCGGCGGGTTGATCGCACGATCTCCGTGGGAGGGCACGTCCCACCAGAACACCGACGGTGTTTTCAGCTCGGTGCAGGGCGGATCTTCGGCAACCTTTGAATTTGACAAGGTCCAGACCGGACTGTCCATGATCTGGGGATCTCCTGACAGCTACAATGACCTGGTGATTACGTTGTTGGGAGGTGGTGGCACCTACACCATCAACGGCAATGACGTGAAAGGCCCAAGCGGCATTCTGGCTTCACTGGTCGGCGTCACGAATGTCGCATTCCAGAAAATTGTTCTCACGTCGGGTTCCAACGCTTTTGAGTTTGCCAACCTGAAAACCACACCCGTCCCGATCCCAGCCGGCGCTCTGCTTCTGGTGACCGCGGTCGGTGGGCTCGCGCTGGTGCGTCGCAGGAAGTCCGCGTAACCCGCAATTTCCGGGATCGTAGATCCCGTGAACGAAATCAAAGTCAAAGGGGCTCCGGGATTTTATCCCGGAGCCCCTTTGACTTTGTGAGCGGATATCGTCAACAGGCGTCAAGCTCTGTCACCCATGAGAGCAACGTCAGCCGCCCAGGACCAGCTACGGACAACCGAAGAAACGTTAATGTTCTGAATGAAGCACTTAAGCGGCAGGAATTCATCAACCATTCCAGGATCTTGGAAGGGGTCCCTTTGAAACCGATTCATTGAAGATCAGCGTTGTTCACTGAGTTCGACCGGTCAATTTGACCTCCTTCGGCAACTGCTGATCTTTTTATCGCTCGAATGGAATGACCAGTGAACGCAATGGGCCGGGATTCGATCGGCGGACCGGCCGGTGACATCGTCGCTCAGACTGTAGCAACCGGCATCTTACCAACTGTCGTGGATTACCCCGGCGACGGCGGACAAGAAACACAGGAATTTCCAGCGAGCGGAAGCAATCCGATACACAAAGGACGGCTCTAGCGTTGCGGCCCCAGAAGCGCCATGTCCTTTTCGGCCAGCAACAGATTGGAATAAAGATTGGCGATCCACTGGCGCCCGGAGGTCGTGATTTTCAGATAGTCGATTGCCTTTTGTATGTAGGGTGCAACGCTGTTCCAGTAGAACTGCGGATAAAGATGGACCAGGTCAGCCGGGGTGTCATAGCCGAGTTGCTTGTTGAGGCCGGATTCTTCGAATTCATAAAAGAGGGCATTCGCCTTGCGAATATAGTGCGGGTCGCCAAGCTGACCGATAAAGTCGGCAGCTCTCAACAAATTTGCTTCTTCGCACAGTGTTTCGCCGTCATCCGGAAACCTGTTGGGAAACCGGGTGCCTTCGATTGCAGTTGCAACGCGCTCAGGGTCGAGAAGGCTGTTGCCCGCAAGACGATGATGTACGAAGAGTTTGGAGCGATCGACATGATAAGGTGTCAGCGACGCATCCGACGCGCCGCGCGGCAATTTGATTTTGTCGCCGGCAGGATCAATGACGAAACGATTGTCTTCGTCTTCCGGCAGGATACCACGCACATAACCGATATCATGGGTAAGGCAGGCAACGATGACATGTGCATAGTCGGTCGGGGCCATATCCGAATGGAGCGCACGGCCGCGCAGAATGTCATGCCCGGCCAGCGTCACCAGCATTGTGTGCTCGATATTGTGATAAAGCGCGTCGCTATTGCCGATACACTCCAGGGCGATGCGTGCAATAGACGGTAACAGTTCGGCAAGTTCCGGATCCGAGCGGCCGAAACGGCGCTGAACATAGGTTGTCAGGAAATCGCCGAGAGCGTCTGCCGCAAGTTCCGGGACGGTAATCATTGGTCGGAAAATTCCTGATCTATACTTTTAATAAAAAGCAAACTTCCTGAATTGGTACCGTTGCGAACGTATATGTCAAGGTGATGTCGGTAAACGTTTGGACTTCTGTCTGAACCTTCGCAACAGCATTATCATGATGCGGTTCGGCGACAGTGCCTGTTCATCCTGCCTTTTCCGCAGACAGCACGATGCAGCTCGGATTGTCCAGGTACCAGGCCCAACCGACCAGATGGTGTGTTTGCTCCGGCGGAAACTGGAGCGGATGCCAGCGAATATTGGTCAACCCGGCGCGTTTGAGCGCTTCTTCATGCTGCTGCCGGCTCCATTGCCATATCGGAACTTCAAAATCCTTGATGACGAGCGCGTATGCCGGTGGGTCAATGATGCGGTAATGAAAGCCGATCCGTTCTTCCATGTCGTCCGGAGCACTGGTAAAATCATAGTCCGGATTGATCGTATAGGTTACGAACTTCCCACCGGGTTCAAGGTTACGGCCGATCAGGTCAGCCATATGGTCAAGTTCCTCAACACTGCGTGCATAGTGAAAAAGATACATCGCCGTGACGATGTCTGCCCGCGGGGTCATTTGAAAGGTCTCGTCCGTGGCGCTGACCTCGCCATAGCTCACCCGATCCGGGAAGGCCTCAGGTTGCCCCTCGGCGTTTTGTTCCCTGGCGTGTTCCAGCATTTCTTCGGAGACATCAAGACCAAGAACCTCCGCAGCTCCGCCATGGGCAAGAACACGTGTCAAACGACCGTCACCACAGGCCAGGTCGAGAACGCGTTTGCCTGTGACAGGCCCCAGCACTTCCAGGAACACCGTCCATTCAAGCAGCCTGTAGGGGTTGTCGGCGACCGATTGCTGCAGATAAGGTGCGGGATTCCTGTCATAGTCTGCCATTGTACACCTCGCCGACCGGATTGCGGTTCAGGCAACCGCTTCTGATTGATTGTGCACAGTACCGGATAACCGGTTTCCGAGACAGACCTCGGGCAGACTTCACCGCACCTGAAGATTTGCTCTCAGCGCATCACGCCTCGTAGACGATCTCGCGGGTTTCGCGGAAGGTCACATCAGGAAATTTCTCAGTGACATGACCGACTTCCCAGGCGTTCTTGAACAGGAACACCGGCTTGTCATCGCGGTCGTTTGCGATCGACATGCGATGGGCTTCGATCATCTTCTGCAGCGTCTGGCTATCTGTTTCAATCCAGCGGGCGGTGTTGTAGGGCACCGCTTCAAAACCGATCTCTGTGCCGTATTCGGCCTTCAGCCGATCAACCACGACATCGAGCTGAAGCGCACCGACCACGCCGACAATCCAGTTGGAGCCAAGGTCGGGTTTGAAGATCTGCACCAGACCTTCCTCGGCCAGATCCTGCAGACCCTGGCGCATCTGCTTGACGCGCATGGTGTCGGACAGGCGCACGCGTCGCAGAATTTCGGGTGCGAATGCCGGCAGGCCCGTGACGTGAATGTTCTCACCCTCCGTCAAGGTGTCACCGACGCGCAGCTGGCCATGGTTCGGGACGCCGATGACGTCGCCCGGATAGGCAAGATCTGCGATCTCGCGTTCCTCGGCAAAAAAGAAGATCGGTGCGGAGACCGCGATCTGCTTGTTTGCGCGTACGTGTTTCAGTTTCATGCCGCGCTTGAATGTTCCCGAACACAGGCGGACGAAAGCAATACGGTCGCGGTGTTTGGGGTCCATGTTGGCCTGTACCTTGAAGACGAAACCGGTGACCTTGTCTTCCTCGGGCATGATTGTACGCCCGCCGGTGGCCGGCTGGGAATGTGGCGGCGGTGCAAAGGCCGCTATGAAGTCAAGCACCTCTTCAATACCGTAGTCGCGCAGCGCGGAGCCGAAAAAGACCGGTGTCAGGTGGCCCTCGAGAAAGCTCTCCCTGTCGAATTCGGCGTAGCCTTCCGCACCGAGTTCCACGTTCTCGGTCAGTTCATCCATGATCCGGTCGAACACGGTTGCGGTCAGGATCTCGTCCTCAAGACCCGAAACGTCCCTGGTCTCGGCATAGGCGCCGCCGCGCTCGCCTTCGGACGTATGGAACTTCTTCTGCTGCCAGTCATAGACGCCGAAGAAGTCTGAGCCCATGCCGACCGGCCAGGTCTGCGGCGAAACATCCAGCGCAAGCGCTTCCTGGACCTCGTCCAGGATCTCCAGGGCGTGACGGCCTTCCCGGTCGATCTTGTTGACGAAAGTGATGATCGGGATGTCGCGCAGGCGGCAGACCTCGAATAGCTTGCGGGTCTGGGTCTCGATGCCCTTCGCCGCATCAATGACCATGATTGCCGCATCGACGGCCGTGAGCGTGCGGTAAGTGTCCTCGGAAAAATCCTCGTGGCCCGGTGTGTCGAGGAGATTATAGACGATGCCCTTGCGCTCGAAGGTCATGACGGAAGACGAAACCGAAATGCCTCGTTCCTGCTCGATCTTCATCCAGTCCGAGCGAGCCCTGCGACGTTCACCGCGCGCCCTCACCTGCCCGGCTGCCCGGATCGCACCACCCGAAAGAAGAAGCTTTTCGGTCAGGGTCGTCTTGCCGGCATCCGGATGCGAAATAATTGCAAATGTGCGCCGTGATTGATACGGCGCCTTTCCGTTGAGGCCTGCCATGAAATTCTCCTGGTCCGCTGATCCGGCGGGGTCTGCGCATTCGCGACGGTTGATACCGGTGCGCAACAACACTCTTGGTGGCCGGACGGATTGATGTTTCGTTGGCGCAAGGTCATAGAGGGAATAAGAGAAAAATTCCAGAAGAGAATTGACGTCTACAGGCTGGCAACCAGGAATTTGGCGAAACCCACAGAAGCTTCTCCGCGCGGCTTGTTCACTGCCTGGACCAGATAATATCCAAGTCCCGTGTGGTGTGGCTGGTCGTCCATCTGGACAAGCCGACCCTCTTTCAAGACGGTTGCAATCACGTTGAGACCGCCGAGCGCAATCCCCTGACCGGCAATCGCGGCTTCCAGCAGGATCGGATAGCTGTTGAAGGTTACCGTCTCCGGCGGTTGTGGCCTGTCGTATTCCACAGAGCGGAGTGAAAACCAGGCCTCCCACGTAATCCAGTCCGGAGACAGCGGTTCCAGCTGGAGCAATCTCGCCTTTTTCAGATCTGCAGGCTGATTGAAGGGACCATTTCTTGCCAAATAGTCCGGTGAACAGACGGGCACAGCAACTTCATCAAACAGCAGGCTCGCCTCCAGCCCCGGCCAGTCGCCCGAACCGTGGCGAATGGCAAGGTCGATGCCGCTTCCGGGATTTTCGATATCATCCTGCTCACCGGTCATCAGGCGCAGCCCCACGCCCGGGTTTTCGATCTGGAAATTGAGTGCCCTTTCACGAAGCCAGTAGAAAGAAACGGCACCGTTGGCGGCAACGGTCAGAGTCCGGCCTTCGCTTGCCTTTCGGATCTGGTAAGCGGCTTCCGCAATGTGTCCGAGGCCGTGGCTCACGGCCGACAAGAGACGTTCACCTGCCCAGGTCAGGTCGATCCGTCGGTGGGAACGGGTGAACAGTGCCGTGCCCAGACCCTGCTCCAGCTTCTGGATCTGATAGGTCACCGCGGCCTGTGTGATGAGAAGCTCCTCTGCCGCAGCGGTAAAATTCTGATGCCGTGCCGCTGCTTCAAAAGCAATCAGCGCTTTTGGTGACGGAATGTTCTTTCGAAGATTTCGCATTAAATTTTTTAATTTTACTCCTACAAAACATCTGATTTCACAAGGACCGTGATGTTAATTCATTAATTGATACCGCCTGAACGGCGGAACAACAATGCTTCGCCATCGCATCTTTGGAGGTTTTCATGGCCACGCACATCATGGATTACGGATATCACTATGCTTGGGACAAGACTCTGACGCCCCAGCTCGAAGTTGATTCCGGTGATCGGGTCATCTTTGAATGCCGTGAAGCCGCAGACGGTCAGATCACTCCTTCATCCACCTATCAAGATCTGGAAAACGGCGATATCGGCCGGGTCCATGCCATCCAGGGTCCGATCTTCTTGAAGGACGCAGAAGTCGGTGACGTTGTTGAAGTGGAACTGACGACATTCGAGCATCATGGCTGGGGCTGGACCGCACTGCAGCCGAAATCGGACGGCGTACTCGGCAAGGGGCTGCTGGAAGATGAATATTCCGACTTGAAGGAACTGCGCATTCTCAACATCGGTGACGACGACTGCCTCGACTTTCTTCCCGATGTCCGGATCCCGATCAATCCGTCCTGCGGCCTTGTGGGCCTGGCCCCGGAAGAGCCCGGACCGCATCGCACGCTGCTGCCGCGCCGCACCGGTGGCAATATGGACAATCGATACCTGCGCGCCGGTTCCAGGGTGTTCCTGCCGGTTGAAGTGGCAGGTGGCCTCCTGTCTCTTGGTGATTGTCACCTTTCCCAGGGCGACGGACAGTCGAGCCTTTATGCGGTCGAGGCTCCCATGACGGTGACAGCGCGCATTCGCCTCCACAAGGACTGGCACATCGCGGCACCGCACTACATCACCGCGCCCGGGTGCCGGCATCGCAACGACAGCATGGCGTTTTACTCAACTTCTGCCTTCGGACCTGACCTTTACAAAAACGCACAGGATGCCAACCGAAGCATGGTCGAGTGGCTGATGCGGCTCCACGACCTGAAACTGCCGGATGCCTACCTGTTGACGGGCCTTGTCGGCAATCTGGTGATCAACGAGATCGTCGATACACCGCATTACCACGTCTCCATGCAATTGCCGCGCGACATATTCCGGTAGATGACGGAATCTGATGAACCCAATTCGCAGCGCTGTCGATTTTGACAACTAGAGGCGGACTTCTTTCTTAGAAAGTGCCTCAAAGATAAGAGTCCAACGTCTTTTTGAACTAGGGCATTTTCTGATCTGCGTGAATCGAATTGGGATTCCGAAATCAGTTGAGAAGTGATTCAACATGCCGGCTGGAGCTGGAGGCCAGCCTGCATGTCCAAAACTCTTTCTGATGAACTACGTGAGCGTGTTCTTGATGCTGTTGCCGCCGGCGCATCGTGCCGTGCTGCAGCGGCTCGCTTTGGTATTGCGCCCTCAACAGCGGTACGTTGGGTCAAACGCTTTCGGGAAACGGGAGATCGAAGAGCTCTGCCTCAGGGCGGTGACTATCGCTCCCAGGCCATAGAAGCTCACGCAGACTTCATTCTGGAGCTCGTTGCCGCACGAAAAGACATAACCCTTGCCGAGATTGTCGAACGCCTCATGACGGAGAGAGCATTTGCCTGCGCACAGAGCACCGTTTGGCGGTTCTTTTCACGGCGTGGTTTCACGTTCAAAAAAAGACAGCGCATGCCAGCGAACAACAGCGCCCGGATGTCTTGAAACGCCGACATGCCTGGTTCGAAAATCAACTGGACCTTGATCCGGACAAGCTGGTGTTCATCGATGAGACGGGCGCGTCCACGAAAATGGCCAGGCTTTATGGGCGTTCAAAGCGTGGAGAGCGCTGCCGTGCACCGGTGCCCCACGGACACTAGAAGACAACAACGTTTGTGGCGGCACTCCGTCGAACCGGGCTGACCGCGCCCATGGTACTGGACGGGGCCATGCACGGCACCGCATTTCTGGCCTATGTGGAACAAGTCCTCGCCCCCACGCTCAAACCTGGCGATGTTGTCGTCATGGACAACCTGCCTGCCCACAAGCCTATCGCCATAAGAGAGGCTATTGAAAAAGCCGGGGCGACCCTTCGATTTCTGCCACCCTATAGCCCGGACTTCAACCCGATCGAAATGGCCTTCTCAAAACTCAAGGCCATCCTGAAGGCAAAGGCCTGCCGCACAATCAAGGAACTCTGGGCAGCCATCGGTGATGCCATCGGCCAATTCAACGCAAACGAATGCCAAAACTATTTCAATGCTGCCGGATACGAACCCGTATGATCAGAAAATGCTCTAGCAGACGAAAAGACTATCAAGGGTATTCCTCGGGCAAAAGACGTCAAAGTTATGTCCTCAGGCCCCGAATCCAACCACCACAAACGGACGGTCCGAAGCGGTCTCGCTTGAAAAGCCTTTAGGCTCAATGACAAGGTGCGTGGAGGAGTTTTCTATTTTTCAGGAGCGGCTGGACAGCGAGGTCCGAAATGCAATTGGCTCACGAGACGCTTACGACACTTGACAGATCATCTTAGGTATTTGATTGTAGTTCATTGTATATGCAATTTTGTAGTTAGTTCACTAAAGATTCCATCGAAAGAATAATCCTTATGTTTATGTCAGTTCTAGATTTTTTTGGTCGACATCCGGTTGGCACAGCAATTTGTGTAATAGTGGTTCTTTGGTTGGCGGGGGTTCAGGCCTACAATGCGATTAACCTTGAGCCTGGCGAAGCCAGAATCTCCAAGACTTTGGAATCTATTGAAGACATTGCTGCTGGAAAAACCGCGTCTGATTTAAATGAAGCTCGACATTTTGCAGCATTGAGCGCGCTTGTTTATGGAGAACCTGATGAGCGCGGAGTGTTCCAATTGAAGCACGAGCCAGGGAACTGCAGGCTCAAACCGCTTCTTGGTGAATGGATCCAATTTCCGGTTCCCGACGGTATTCTTGAGGCTGCGATGAAGCGGTTAGGAAAGAAAGCGAAATGGGATTCCGACTTGGTGCTCGGGCTCTGGTATCGTGAGAAAAGTCAGACAGATATAGATGTCGCATTAGTCTTCCGCGGTACCGACGGCAATGGCGATTTTTACAGCAATTTTCGCTGGGTCACCCGGTTACTGCCATTTGGTTGGGATCAATACGATCTGACACGCGCGATCTCCCAGGACATCGTAGATAAAATAAAGGAAGACAAACACTTTGCTGGAAAGTCGATTGAAGTCATCGCGGCGGGTCACTCTCTCGGCGGTGGTCTGGCGCATCAGGCCGGGTATGCGGCATTCGACATCAAGCGCGTTTACGCGTTTCACAGTTCAAGCGTCACGGGGTATTATGACCTTGACCGGGATGTGAGGGACAAAAATAGAATGGGTATGCGGATCTATCGCATCCATGAGCGGGGGGAGGTTCTTGCGTACTTGCGCACGCTCATGGGCTTGATCTACCCAGTCGTGGAAAAAGACCCTCAAATTATCGAGATTACGTACAATTTCAGCAATGGCAATGCTGTTACCCAACATAGCATCGCTTCTATGGCTTGTGCCCTTATTGAGACGCATCCGACGTAGTCGTTTGCAAACGCTATCTAAGTTTGAGCCCACAAGGCTTAGGTTGCCGGTCCAATTACAAGACATCGTTTGAAGATCGGCATGATAAGGCGCTAATTCGGACTTCTTGTGCGAGTACCAAATTTATTGCGTGTTGGTTGTTCGTATCCAAGAGTGCTGCCAATGACACCTGTTTCAACAGGGAATAGCAGATATTGATGGAGTAAACGTTTGCAAAAGCACCAGCCACGCGGCCAATTTGCCGACCGATCTGTTCCTTTGCCTTTTCTGCTAGATTGAAAACAGCGTATAATTTTTTCAAACACCTATATGAAACACTGATACTCGGTGAAGTTATGCGTCATTAGCCGAAAAACATCGACGGTGTTGAGTATCGATAAATTTATGCTGGAGGCGTCGCAAATCTGCCAGACGATCTCGTGGACTCATTACAACACATGCTAGCTGGTACACCTTCTCGCATATCATCCACGGCTTCATTTTCTACTGGGTGCTCTGGTTTCTGTTCCGGCGAAGTACAGTGTGCGAGCGCGCGCTCGGAGCAATCTTCCTTGAAGCAGCGTGGGAAGTTGCCGAGAACAGTCCCTGGATCATCGACCGGTTCCGCGAAGCGACAATCGCCGTCGGCTATACCGGCGACAGCGTGCTCAATTCTGTATTCGACATCGTCTGGATGCTGGCCGGATTCTTCATTGCCTGGCGGATGCCAGTCTGGGTGACAGTATTGACCGCGATCATCTTCGAACTGCTAGCGCTTTGGGTGGTCCGGGACAATCTGACCCTGAACGTTCTTATGCTCGTCTACCCGGTTGAAGCGATCAAGGTCTGGCAGGGCGGATAGAAACGAAGACGCACGCTCTTCCTTGTCATCCCGGCCAGGCGCAGCGCGAGCCGGGATCCAGTATTCCAGCTTCATTTGCGGTTCGCGGGCCATTTCAAGGCAAGTGCTTACTGGATCCGTGCCTTCGCAGGGGTGACAAGAAAGGCGTTCAGTTCTCTGAACTGTTCCTTGGTTCCGGATTCCAAGGCGTACTCATCAAGGTCGAACATGGCCGCCCGCACAGCGCTTAAAGTTGAAACAGTTTGTGTTTTTTCAGAAGGTCGATCAGCACTTCTCTTGCGTGTTGGCGATGGACTCTGTGACGCTGTCGGGCGGTCACCGGATCGCCTTGTCTGATGGCATCATAAACCGCCCGGTGATCCTCGTTGGACTTGACCGGCAAAGGACGAATGAACAAGGTCATGGCCCTGGCGCGCCTCACCTGGTTCGCCATCATGGAGACGATCGTCTCGACCCTGGAATTGCCACCCAGCCGGACAAGTTCTTCGTGAAAATCATTGTCCGCAACGGCCCAGTCTTCCCGGTCCTGCCGCTCAAGCGCATCTTCCATCGCCTCGATCGCACGCTGAAGGGTCGCCAGATCCGATTCCGAATATCCTTTTTCAGCTGCTTCTTCCGCGGCCAGGCTCTCCAACTCCGTCAGTACCGCATAGATTTCTTCCATGTCCGTCAATGAAAGTGTTGCAATGCGAACGCCCTTTCTGGGACGCACTTCCAACAGACCCTGCTGGGCCAGCATCAGCGTTGCCTCCCGGACCGGCGTTCGCGACATGCCGAGCCGGTCGGCGAGCTCGCTTTCCAGATGGTCCGACCCTGCAGCAAGTTCACCGTCGAAGATCAGCTGACGGATCTGCTCCATCGCCTGTGTCGTGATCGTCTTCGGTTTCTGTGCTTCAAGCACTTTCGAACCCCCGGATTTTCATGCCTTCGCGATCAGAACGGTAGAGTGCCCGTTCGATCGCAATCACCTTGAGATAGTCCCTTGCCTCGTTCTCCAACGGCTTGCCGTCAAGAAGACCCTCAACCACGTGACATATCAGATTCTTGACACAGTCACCTCCGAAGCCCTGCCACTTTCGAGCGGCCAACAGCACCTTCTCTTCCGTCGAGCCGAAAGACCGCAATCGCACGGAACCGTCTCCAGCAAGACTGAGCGTTCCCAATGTTCCCTCCACAAGCGCTTCTCCGAGAGTCGTCCTGCAATTTTCAGCGGCGTGATCGAGCAGCCTGTTGCCGTCAAACAACGCCCGGGCACCGTTCGGATAGTCGAAAATGAAGTACCCGGCGTCCTCCCCGGCAATCACCGGGTTCAGCTTTCGCAGATCCGCGTAGACCGCGTCGGGCTCACCGAGCAGATAGCGGAACGTATCGATCCAGTGAACGCCCGTTTCGTGAATGAGCAGCCTCGGCATCCGCTGGAAATAGGGTTGCCTGTCCAGATACGCTTCCGGCCCCTGCCCGTCGCCGGTGCGCAGGCGGAATGTGACCTGCAGCAAATCACCGACAAGCTTGTCGTCAAGCGCCTGTCTAATTGCGCGATACCAGGGCTGGAACCGGAAGTTCTCGTGGACGACAATAGGAATGCCCGCTGCTTCAGCCAGTTGAACGGCCTCTCTTGCCTCTTCGATCGAGTTGCAAAACGGTTTCTGGCAAATGAGTGCCTTGACGCCATTGTCTATTGCCATGCGAATGGCTGCAAGGTGGGTCTGCGGCGGTGTGACAATGTCGAGCAGATCCGGCCGCGCCATCTTCAACATCGTTTTCAACTCATCGAACGCGGGAAAACCTGTCGCCCTCGCCTTTTCCAGGTCGCGGTCGCAGGCGCCGACAAGCCTGACGCGCGGCAAATCCTGCCAGGCCTCGTAGTGAAAACGGGCAAAATATCCGGCTCCCAGGCACGCAACCCGCAAAGTCTCACCGTCTTTTTTCATGGCTTTCTCTCCGTGGCCCTGACGCTGATACGCACATTGGGTCGTTTTCGCAGCACCTTTCTGGAGCGCCTGCATCTTCATCTTTTTGATAGTGGACATCAGTCAAGTTGACAAGGGATTGAATTACGTATACGCAAATCAATGTGTAATTAGATACGATCTCAAATCCGATCGTGGGAGGAGACTGGAATGCTTGATAAGAAAACCCTGAGCCGTCTGCTGATGAGCGCTGCAATCGTTGTGGCGAGTGCGGGAAGCGCTGCTGCCGCGGAAACGCTCCGGTTCAGCCATACGGACAATCCTGGTGGTTCTCGCCAGGCGGCGGCGGAGCTTTTTGCCGAAAAGGTCGCAGAATACACAGACGGACGCTATGAAGTTCAGATCTTCCCGTCGGGTCAGCTGGCAAACGATCCGAAGGCCATTGAACTGCTCCAGCTCGGTGGCATCGACTTTACGGTCTCCGCAACGGGCAGCTACGCCACTCACCTGCCGACGCTTAACCTCACTGCGATGCCGTTCCTGGTCGACACATATGAGCAGGGCTGGGAACTCTATGACAATTCGGATTGGCTGCAGGGCGAATTTGACAAGCTGCCTGAAAAGGGCTTCCGCGTCCTGTCTACCTGGGAGGCCGGTTTCCGGAGCTTCACCACGAACGAGCCGCTCGCTTCCCCCGAAGACGCCCAATCCATGAAGATGCGCGTCTTTCCGAACGACATGATCCGCTGGTCGATGGAAGCCATCGGTTTTCAGACGGTCGTCATGCCGATCACAGATGTCTACCTGTCGATCCAGCAAGGCATCGTGAATGGCCAGGAGAACCCGGTCGACACGATCAATTCCCTTCGGTTCTATGAAGTGGCTCCCAACATCACGCTGACGCGTCATGTCTATAGCCCGCTGCCCCTGACGATTGCCGAGAAGACCTGGCAATCCTTTTCTGACGAAGACAAGGAAGCAGTACGGAAGGCAGCTGCCGAATCCGCAGCCTTCAGCCGCAACCTGGTGAAAAGCTCCGTCGACAGCCAGCTGTCCCAGATGACAGAGGACGGCGCCAAGGTCAGCGTTCCTGAAATCGGACCGTTCCGCGAAGCCGTGCAGCCGGTTTATGCAAAAGCAAAAGACGTCTACGGCGAGGAAGCTGTCAACAATATCCTCTCCGATGCCGCGGCCATCAGAGACGCGCTTCCGGCGCAAAACTGACCTAGAGCATCAACTGACCGGAGCCTTTTCGGCTCCGGTCCTTTTCAAAAGAGATGACCGTGGATTACCGAGATCATTATCCGGCTGTGCTTCGCTGGCTCAGCCATCTGGTGGACTTTGGCCTCATGCTGGGAGGCTTTTCGATTGTCACACTTGTGTTCTGCAACGCCTGGCTCCGGGGCTTTGCCGGCTTTGACCTGGCCTGGTCCCTTGAGGTTACCAGCTTTCTGCTGCTGTGGAGCACATTCACCGGCTGCGCAGCGGCTGTGGCACGCGGGGCGCATATGCGCGTGACGGAGATCGTCGAACGGCTCATGCCGTTTGCCGCGCAAAGACTGCTCTCGATCGCCATCGACGTAATCATCGCAGTCCTTTTGATCAGCCTGATCTACACAGGATACAACATCTCGGTTCACACCTGGGCACAGAAGACGACGGTTCTCTACTGGCCTGTCGGGCTTCTCTACGCATCCATGCCCGTCGGCATGGCACTGACGCTGATCTTTCATCTATTCAACATGGTTTTCGATATCCGGAACCCGGTCGTGCCTCACGGAACGCATTCGGATGGCGGGGAGGCGCTGCTATGATCCTGATATTCGTCGTAGCCGTGTTCCTGACCACGGTCTTTCTAGGCGTTCCCCTTGTGTGGGCCATCCTGATTACGGCTGTTTTGCCAATCATTGTCTTTGACCTCGGCTATCCGCTGCAGGCGCTCTTCCTCAACTTCATCGGCGGCGTCGAGCCAAACCATTTCCTGGCGATACCGCTATTCATCGTCGCTGGTGAAATGATGAGTCGCGGCGGTGTAGGTCTGCGCATCATCGGATTTGCGCGCGCCGCCTTCGGGTTCATGGCCGGCGGCCTCGGCATGGTCGTTGTCGGAGCCTCGATGATCTTCGGCGGCATTTCCGGATCCGCCATTGCCGACAGTGCCGCAATCGGTTCGGTCATGATCAAGAACATGTCGCGAGAAGGCTACAATACCGCATTTGCGGCCGGGCTTGTCGCCGCCGCCGGTACGATCGGGATCATCATTCCTCCCTCCATTCCGATGCTGATCTACGGCTTTGTCGGCAATGTTTCGGTTGCGGACCTGTTTTTGGGCGGCATGGTCCCCGGCATCCTGTTTGGTGCCATGTTCATGGCGGTCTGCTACTACGTCGGCAAGACCAGCAAGTGCGACCCGGGTGGGCGAACAACCTCCTTGAAAGAACTGAGAAGCTCCTTCATCGGAACAGCCCCCGCCCTCTTCATGCCGGTCCTTATCCTAGGCGGCATTTTCACCGGCTGGGTCACGCCGACCGAAGCCGCCGCGCTTGCCGTTGTCTATGGACTGTTCGTGACCACAGTCGTCTATCGAGACTTCAAACTGAGGGACCTGCCGAGGCTTCTGGTGGATTCGTTCGTAACAAGTGCCGTGGTGATGGTGGTTATCGGTGCTACCACCGTGCTCGGCTGGCTGATCACGCTCGAACAGATGCCGCAGATACTGGTCGGTTTCGTCCAGGAATTTTCTAGCGGTCCCTGGATGTTCCTTCTGCTTGTGAACATTGTCCTGCTTATTCTCGGGCTTGTACTCGACCCGGTTCCCGCAATCCTGCTCACGGCCCCCTTGTTCCTGCCAACGGCAAAAGCCTTCGGCGTCGACCCCGTTCACCTCGGGGTGATCATGACCTGTAACGTTGCCGTCGGTCTGTTCACACCACCCGTGGGAGCAACGCTTTACGTTGCCTCCAGGATTTCCGGTGTCGGTGTGCTTACCATCGCGCGCAACATGGCGCACCTCTACCTCGCTGCCATCGCGGCTCTTCTCGCCGTGACCTATATCCCGTTCGTCTCAATGGGTATGGTGCATCTTTTCCGGTAACAAGGAGAACCACGTGTTTGCAGTCACGGTCCAATTCCAGATCAGGGACGGAATGTTCGAAACCTTCATGCCTCTGATGATCGAGAATGCCAAAGCCTCGCTTGAAGGCGAACCCGGATGCCGGCAATTTGATGTCTGCTCCGATCCGGACAGGCTGAATGAAGTTTTTCTCTATGAAATCTATGATGACGCGGCCGCTTTCCAGGCGCATCTGAAAACCCCGCATTTTCAGGCCTTTGATGCTCAGGTCGCGCCGATGATTTCCGAAAAGTCCGTTGCGACTTATGCGAAGGTAAGATCATGACACCCTGGGAAGTCTTTGCCGTAAAATATGCGGACAGGAACCAACGGACCCGCAAAGACAGCTTCATCCTTGATGACGATCATCATCTTCCCCACGAGATGGACTACTTCATCTGGGTGCTGCGCCAGGGGAGCGAGATTGTCCTGGTCGACACCGGCTATGACCAGGAGGAAGGCGACCGGCGCGGACGGCCCATCAGGCTGAACCCGGTTGAAGCGCTTGCGCCGCTCGGCGTCGACCCGCAGACGGTCTCGACAATCATCGTTACACATCTTCACTACGACCACGCAGGCGGTCTGAAGCATTTCCCGAACGCGACGATCCATTTGCAGGCGGCGGAAATGGCCTATGCAACAGGCCCCTGCATGTGCCACGGAACGCTGAAAGACCCCTTCACGGCTGACCATGTCTGCGAGGCTGTGCAGCGTCTGTATTCAGGCCGCGTCGTCTTTCACGAAGGCGATGGGCAGGTAAGGGAAGGTGTGACGGTTCATCACACGGGTGGTCACAGCAAGGGTCTTCAGGCCGTGAGAGTGTTGACCGAAGCGGGCTGGATGTGCCTCGCCTCCGATACGTCCCACTATTACGAGAACTTTCTCGACGAAAAACCGTTCCCGATTGTTGTCGATCTCGATGACATGCTGGAGGGGTTCAGGACCATTCGGCAGCTTGCCAGCGCAGACAGGCTCGTCATCCCAGGACATGATCCACTTGTGCGGGACTTTTTTCCTTCCCACGGACCGGACCACGTTACTCGCCTCGACCACGGTCCGACCAAATGGATAGACGCATGAAGCTGGGTGTGATTGCAGATGATTTTACCGGCGCGTCCGACATCGCCTTGACACTGTCTGAAGGCGGCATGCGGACGGCCCAGTATGTCGGCGTACCGTCCAGGGCGGCCAACAGTGACATTGAAGCCGGTGTCGTCGGGCTTAAGTCGAGAACAGCGCCTGCGGGTGACGCCATTGAGGTTTCGCTCAAGGCCTGCGACTGGCTTGTCGACCAGGGGTGCGAACAGATTGTCTTCAAGATCTGCTCGACTTTCGATTCCACCGACGAGGGAAACATCGGCCCGGTCGGTGCAGCGCTTGCCGACCGTCTCGGCGAGACCTCCGTTCTGGTCTGTCCAGCCTTTCCTGAAAACGGACGCACCGTCTACGAAGGGCATCTGTTTGTGAAGGACAGGCTGCTCAGTGAAAGCGGCATGCAAAATCATCCTCTGACACCCATGCGCGACCCGGATCTGCGCCGCGTGCTTGCCGCCCAGACAGACTGGACCGTGGGTCATGTACCAATTTCCACAGTCCGGGGCGGAGTTGATGCAATCGTTGCCACACTGTCCGATGCCGGAAGGGCCATGTTCATCGCGGACGCGGTTCGAAACGAAGATCTTGTTGCCTTGGGACGGGCGGCAGTTGATCGGAAACTCATTGTCGGCGGTTCCGGCATTGCGCTCGGTCTGCCCGAAAATTTTGACGTGGTGCGCAGGGAGACCCGCTGGCATGGTCTTTCCGGCAAGGCGGTGGTCCTGTCCGGCTCGTGCTCAACGGCAACGCGCGAACAGGTGGCAACATTCAAGGCCTTCGCTCCCGCGCGCGAGATTGCGGTTGCGGACATCATGGAAAACAGGGTGTCGCCTGAACAACTTGTTGATTGGGTGCTGCAACAGGATACACCTCCGCTCATCTATTCGTCTGCGGAACCAGATGTGATAACAGCCGCACAGGAAAGATACGGAAAAGACGAAAGCTCCCAATCGGTTGAGCACCTCTTTTCAGATCTTGCCGCAGCTCTCTCACAGGCAGGTGTAACACGGATTGTTGTGGCCGGAGGCGAGACCTCCGGTGCGGTCGTCTCCGGTGTCTCAGCCAACACGCTTGAGGTTGGACCGAGGATTGCGGCCGGTGTGCCCGCGCTCAAGGTTACCGGAAGCGAACTCGTCCTTGCTCTGAAATCGGGCAATTTCGGAGGCCCAGATTTCTTCCGCGAAGCACTGGCGGTGCTGGAGGGGCGCGCATGAGTGAAATCACCACTGTTCGCGACCAGATCGCCTCTTGCGCGAAGTCCATGTTCGACAGGGGCCTTACCCATGGCTCGACGGGCAACATCTCCGCCCGTTTGTCGGACGGTAGCCTGTTGGTGACGCCGACGGGGTCGTCAATGGGATTCCTCGATCCAGGGCGGATCAGTCATCTTTCAGCGAGCGGCGACCTTCTGTCGGGAGACCGTCCCACCAAGGAAATGCCCCTTCACTCTGCCTTTTATGATACCCGCGCAATGACAGGTGCAGTCGTTCACCTGCATTCCTGTCATTCGGTCGCCCTGTCATTGCTACCGGACATCGACCCGGAGAATGTGCTCCCGCCCTTGACGGCCTACGGGATCATGCAACTCGGAAAGGTCCGGCTGCTTCCCTTTTTCGTACCAGGGGATCCAGCCATGGGCGACGCAGTCCGGGGCCTTGCGGGAAAACGGTCGGCAGTCCTGCTGGCCAATCATGGGCCGGTCGTTGCGGGCAAAAGTCTCGAGGCCGCAGTGAATGCGATGGAAGAGCTTGAGGCGACGGCAAGACTTGCAATGCTGTTGCGCGGTGCAAACGCCACCGTATTGAACGCAGATCAGATCGACCGGATTGTTGACCGGTTCGACGTTGACTGGACGTAAGGACTGAAAAAATGAGAATTGCCCTGATCAAAGGCGACGGTATCGGCGTGGATGTTGCGGAGGCAGCAATGGCCGTTGTTGAAGCTGCCCTGCGCAGAACCGGCCAGACACTGCCTCACTATGACAACATTTGTGCAGGAGCCGGACACTACAAGGACACCGGTCTTGATATCGAAGCCGACGGAGAACAGCGCGCCGGGGCCGCTGATGCGATCTTTCTCGGTGCGATCGGTCTTCCCTCGATCCGTCACGATGACGGCACCGAAATTTCCCCTCACCTGCGCTTGCGTGACCGTTTCGGCCTGTATGCCGGTGTCAGACCCGTCAAGGCCTATCCGAATGCCCCGCAACGGCTGGCCGATCCGCGCGCGGCCGGGATCGACCTTGTCATCTTGCGCGAGTCGACGGAGGGCCTGTTCTACTCGGCCGCCACCCACAAGCGCAGCCTCGTGGTGAACGACGACGAAGTTCAGGACATACTCAGGATCACGCGCAAAACCACGACGAAACTGCATCAATTCGCTTTCAATCTCGCTCGCAAGCGTCGCGAAAGGGGCAGTCCCGGCCATCTGACCTGCGTCGACAAGGCGAATGTGTTCACTTCCCTCGCCTTTTTCCGGCAATTGTTCGACGAGGTAAAGGGAGCCTTCCCGGATGTTCCGGTCGGTTACAATTATGTCGACGCCCAGGCCCTCGATCTCGTACGCAAACCCTGGGATTTCGATGTGCTGGTGACCGAAAACATGTTCGGAGACATCCTGTCCGACCTTGCCGGCGGGCTTGTGGGCGGCATGGGCATGGCGGCCTGTGCCGAAATCGGAGATACCACCGGGCTCTTCCAGCCGGCGCATGGCAGTGCGCCCGACATCATGGGACAGGACAAGGCCAATCCACTTGCTGCAATTTTGAGTGGTGCACTGATGCTGGATTACCTGTCGGAAAAACTCGACCGGCCTGTGCTGAGCGAGGCTGCCGAACTCATCAACAGCTCGGTGGAAACCGGCTTTCAGCAAAACAACCTTCGACCCATGGAATTCGGGGGTGACATGGGAACCCGCGATGTGACCCGGCAGGTTCTGTCCTACATTGAGGAAACTGCGGGCGCCCGCGCTTCCATCGGAGCATGAATTCAGACTACTTCCGCTGTCTGGAGACACCGGCACAGCTTTCGCGCACGATCAGATCGCCGTGGAGAAGGTGGCTCCTTGTTTCCAGCAAACGGTTGGCAAGGCGGTTCAGCAGGATGTTCATTGCCTTTTCACCGATGTGATGTCGCGGTTGACGAATGGTCGTCAGGCCGGGCGAAAAGTTACTGGCAAAGGGAATGTCGTCAAAACCAAGCACAGAAAAATCTTCCGGAACCCGGTATCCACGCAACTGCAGCGCTGAAATGACACCGATTGCGGTATTGTCATTGAAACAGAAAAAAGCGGTGGGCAGGTCATCCTTGATAAAGAGGCGTTCAACTGCCGCCCGTCCGCTTTCACTCGTACCGTCTCCTTCCACGCGCCAGTCGCGCAGGTCCTCGGGCGATTCCCGCAGCCCCTGCCTGTAGCCGGAATGGCGCAGATCGCTGCGGATGTCGGAAGGGCCACCCGAAATGAAAGTGATTTTGCGATGACCAAGCGAAATCAGATATTCCGTTGCCATCTTGCATGCAGCAACATCATCCACCCCCACATAGCTGATCTCTCTGTTGGAGACAGGCCGTTCGGTGGCAACGATCGGCGGCAACGTTGTCAATGGCGTCTGGGGCTCACCGGCGACCGGTATGTGTCCGGTCAGAAGAACCAGGCCATCTGCCATCCCCGTTGACAGGAAACGAAGGTAGTTCTGCTCCAGTCCGGTTGTTCCCTCGGTGTTGCCAATCAGGACACCATAGCCACGGTCGTTTGCAGCCTTCTCAAGCCCGGTCAGGAGCCCGGCGAAATTCGGATCAGCGATGGACGAGGCCAGCACAAGAACCATCTTGGACCGCTGCATCCGAAGGTTCTGTGCCATGGCATTGGCCGTGTACCCCGTCCGCGCAATAGCCGCGGTTACCTTCTTGCGCGTGCTTTCCGCCACCTTCTCCGGCGAACGCAATGCCCGGCTGACGGTCGCAATCGAGACACCCGCCAGTTTTGCCACATCTTCAATTGTTGCCGGCTTGTCGACCGGTTCACTCATTTTAAGGCCCCGATCATGCTGCGCTGCGGGCTGCGATTAAGTGCATGAAATTCAATACTCTCCTAGCTGTATAGACTCTGAACTGATTCATGAAAAGGTTTACAAACCTCAATGTAAAGGTTTACATCGATCATGAAAACGTTTACACGAGTTTCATGGCATCAAAGTGACTGAAGCTGATGGTGCCTGGGAGGAACTTCAAATGGATTTTGGGACGTCCGCTCCGGCGGCGATCGTCGAAGCTGTGAACATCAGCAAGTCATTCGGCCCGGTACCTGTCCTGTTCAGCGTGAGCATGGACATCCGACCCGGAGAAGTGCATGCGCTGATCGGCGAGAACGGTGCCGGTAAATCAACATTGATGAAGATCCTTTCGGGTTTCCACGACCCGACTTCAGGCCAGATCCGCCTCGACGGAAAACAGACCACCCTCCCTCCCAACGGTGCGGCCGAGAAACTCGGCATCGTTCTCATCCACCAGGAACTCAATCTCGCGGAGCAAATGACCGTTGAGGAAAATGTGTTTCTAGGACGGGAGGCCAGATCGAACGGCTTTCTGGATCGCAAAGGCATGCGGGAGGCAGTTCAGGGACTGCTGGACGAGATCGGACTTGAGATATCGCCAACAGACCGGATTTCAGACCTCACGATTGCGCAGAAGCAGATGGTCGAAATTGTCAAGGCAGTCAGCCGGAATGCCCGCATCCTGATCATGGACGAACCAACCGCCGTACTCACGGAGGAAGAAACCGAGGTGTTCTTCCGACAGGTTGAAAAATTGAAGGAAAGTGGCGTCGGCATCGTTTTCGTCTCCCACAAGCTGAACGAGGTCAAGGCAATCGCAGACCGGATCACCATCCTTCGCGATGGTCAGTGGATCGATACACGCCTGTCCCGTGACCTGACGCCCGATACGATGGCGCAGATGATGGTCGGTCGCGAACTTTCGGATCTCTATCCGCCCATGCATGAGGCAGATGTCGATGCGGAAATGGTCCTTGAAGTCCAAAACCTCAGGGCGCCCGGCATAGACGATGTCAGTTTCAGCTTGCGCAAGGGAGAGATTCTCGGCTTTTCGGGTCTGATCGGCTCAGGCCGGACTGCCGTCTTCGAAGCCGTTTGTGGCCTTGCTCCAATCGATAGCGGCACGATCAGGCTGTTCGGCAGCGAGACTGCTCCCCTGAGCGTTGCCCGGGCACGCGATGCAGGCCTTGCCTATCTTACCAAGGATCGCAAGGAGAAGGGGTTGCTGCTTGACAAGAAGATGCAGCCAAACCTGACCCTTTTTGCCCTGCCGAAGTTCGTGAAGAACTTTGCCATAGACAAAAAAGCGGAAGAAAGTGCACTTGAGCGCGCTATCCGCCGGTTCGACGTCAGAGCACGCGATCCCGGCATCACCGTCGGCAAACTGTCCGGCGGCAACCAGCAGAAGCTGCTTCTTGCCAAGATCATGGAATGTGATCCGAGGATCGTGATCATCGACGAGCCGACGAGAGGCATCGATGTCGGCACCAAGCAGCAGATCTATCATTTTATCGCCGCGCTCGCCGCGGAAGGGGTTTCTGTGGTCGTCATCTCGTCCGAGATGCCGGAAATCATCGGCATCTGCCACCGGGTGGCAGTAATGCGAGAAGGCCGTATCACCGGCATTCTGACAGGCGACCACATCAACGAAAACGAAATCATGCGCTATGCCGCCGGGCTGAAACGGGAGGACCTCCATTGACCATGATGACCGCATCAGACGACAAAGCGGCCAAGACGGCCAAACGGTTTTCCGTTGATTTCAAGACGCTTGGTCCGGCGCTCGCCCTGCTCCTGCTTTGTATCATCGGGTTTCTGCTCAATCCTGCCTTTGTCAGTGAAGGCAATCTGACCAATCTTCTGACCCGCTCTGCCTTTATCGGCATCATTGCGGTCGGTGCGACATTCGTCATCACGGCGGGTGGCATTGATCTGTCGGTTGGATCCATGGCCGCTGCGATAGCTGGCGTGATGATCATCGTGATGAACAATGCCGTAGAAACGCTCGGCACGGGTGTTCCAACCGTTCTCTTCGGGTGCGGTATCGCCATTCTGCTCGGGATCGGCGCCGGCTGGATCAACGGGGCCCTGACCACCAGGGGCAAGATCGAGGCCTTTATCGTCACGCTCGGCACCATGGGTATCTATCGGTCGCTGGTAACCTATTTCGCAGACGGAGGCACGTTGTCGCTGAATTTCGATATCCGCGGCACGTATCGTCCGGTCTACTATGACGGCTTTCTTGGGCTTCCGTTCCCCGTCTGGGTCTTCATCGGCGTCGCCATCTGTGGCTGGCTGCTGCTCAACCGGACAGCGTTCGGGCGCTATTGCACGGCGATCGGTTCCAACGAGGCGGTAGCCAAATACAGCGCCATCAATGTCGACAGGGTGAAGACACTTACCTACATCATCCAGGGATTGTGCGTGTCCTTTGCGACGATCATCTATGTGCCGCGTCTCGGTTCGGCCTCCGCATCGACCGGCGTCCTTTGGGAACTGGAGGCGATTGCAGCCGTGATCATCGGGGGCACGGTGCTGAAGGGTGGGTATGGCCGCATAGGAGGCACCATCCTGGGCGCACTCATTCTGACGACAATCGGCAACATCTTGAACTTCACCGATATGATTTCGAATTACCTGAATGGAACAATGCAGGGTCTGATCATCATCGTTGCGGTTCTTCTGCAGCGCAGCGACTGGAAGTTCGGCAGAAACAGCAAGTCGTAACTCGCTGAATTCAAGATAGAGGGACCCGTCCCCACTTTTGACCGGATCGCACCGGACGGGAAAGGTGCGTCCAATCGACAGCATTGGAGGAGGAAACGATGCTCTGGAAGACAACACTTGGAATGATGGCCGTTACCGGCATGCTGGCTCTTGCCGGTCAGGCATCGGCCGAAGACAAGATCAAGATCGGCGTCAGCTATCCGACGCCGACACACGCCTGGGCAGCCGGCATGAACTGGCATGCCGAACAGGCGGAAAAACGACTGGAAAAGCTCTACCCCGACGTGGATCTGATCCTGGTCAATTCTCCTGACCCGGGTGCGCAGGCAAGCGCGCTGGAAGACCTCGTCTCGGTTCACCAAATCGACGCACTTGTCGTGCTGCCGTTCGAATCCGAACCACTGACCGACCCGGTTCTGAACGTCAAGAAGTCAGGGGCCTGGATCACGGTGGTTGACCGCGGTCTCAGCCAGCCGGGCATCGAGGACCTTTATGTGGCCGGCAACAATCCGGAACTCGGCCGTGTCTCGGCACAATACATGAAAGGCCGCCTGAAAGACGGGGACAACATCGTTGTCCTGCGCGGTATTCCGACCGTGATCGACAATGAACGTTTCGATGCTTTCATGGAAGAAATCGAGGGATCCGGCATCAACGTGCTGGACCACAAGCACGCCAACTGGAACCGCGATGACGGCTTTGAGGTCATGCAGGATTTCCTGTCGCGCTTTCCGGATATCGATGCGGTCTGGGCCCAGGATGACGACATTGCGGTCGGTGTTGTGGCTGCGTTGAAACAGGCTGGCCGCGACGGTGATGGCATGTTCGTTGTTGGTGGTGCCGGCATGAAGGAAATCATCAAGGGCATCATGGACGGTGACGAATTGATCCCTGTCGACGTTCTCTATCCGCCGGCAATGATCGCAACCGCCATGGATGCAACAGTCAACGCGTTCAAGTCCAACGGACCGGTTGCCGGCCGCTACATTCTTGGCGCGACCCTGATCACCCGCGAGAATGCCGAGAGCTACTACTTCCCGGATTCGCCGTTCTAATCGTTCAGCGAAAACTGGCCGGGGTCTTTGCGATGGGATCCCGGCCCCTTTTTTTCAGACCTGGCCCCAGTTTCGGAGAAGAGCCATGAAGACCATAAAGGGCCCCGCCCTGTTTCTTGCCCAGTTCGCGGGAGACGAGGCACCGTTTGATTCCTGGGACTCGATCACCAAATGGGCAGCCGATTGCGGTTACCGCGGCGTTCAGGTTCCGAGCTGGGACGGGCGGCTGATCGATCTCGCCAGAGCCGCCAGTTCAATGACCTACTGCCAGGAACTTGCCGGCACCGCCAGGGAGAACGGTATCGAGATCACCGAACTCTCCACCCATCTTCAAGGGCAACTTGTCGCCGTGCATCCGGCTTACGATACTGCCTTTGACGGGTTCGCGGCAGCGGAAGTTCGTGGAAATCCTGCAGCCCGTCAGGCATGGGCAGTCGATCAGGTCAAGCTTGCACTTGCAGCCAGCCGCAATCTCGGCATATCCGCGCACGCCACTTTCTCCGGCGCCCTGGCCTGGCCTTACCTCTATCCCTGGCCGCAGCGTCCAGCAGGTCTGGTCGAAACGGCCTTTGACGAACTGGCCAGGCGCTGGCGTCCGATCCTCGACTTTGCCGACGAAATGGGCGTCGACGTGTGTTATGAAATTCATCCGGGTGAAGATCTCCATGACGGCATCACATTCGAGATGTTTCTGGAACGCCTGAACAGCCACACGCGCTGCAAGATGCTCTACGATCCGTCACACTATGTGCTTCAATGCCTGGACTATCTCGACAATATCGACATTTACAGGGACCGGATCGGCATGTTCCACGTCAAGGACGCCGAATTCAACCCGACCGGTCGGCAGGGCGTCTATGGCGGTTATCAGTCCTGGGTGGACCGGGCGGGCAGATTCCGCTCTCTCGGTGACGGTCAGGTCGACTTTGCCGCTGTTTTTTCCAAAATGGCCGCGAATGATTTCGACGGCTGGGCTGTCGTCGAATGGGAGTGCTGCCTGAAGCATCCGGAGGATGGTGCCCGAGAAGGTGCGCAATTTGTCCGCGATCACATCATCCGCGTTACCGAAAAGGCCTTTGACGACTTTGCCGACGGTGGTTCTGATGACGCAGCCAATCGGAAAATGCTGGGGCTTGACCGGGATTGACGGTTCAAGAACACCCAGACGCCCGGTCGTGCCAGATGACGGCCGGAAAAACACGGTACCGTTCTGAAGATGGCATGCGGGTTCACCCTGAGGACGGGCCACGCGCCCGGGAAACAGAAAGCTTTTGTTCGAAACGGCTTTCAGGTGCTTCCATCGGGCCGGGTTTCTCTATAGGAATGTAATCGATTACAGTACTGCACCCCGAGACCGCTGGTGCAAACAGGAGGAGCGATATGGCCATAGAAGGTAAAGACAACCCGCAGACGCGTCCGATCCGTCTCGGCATGGTCGGTGGCGGCAAGGACGCCTTTATCGGAGCGGTGCACCGGATTGCCTCGCGCATTGACGGTCGCTACGAACTGGTCGCAGGCGCGCTTTCGTCAACTCCGGCGAAAGCCGAGGAGTCCGGTCGTGCCCTGGGCCTCGACGAAGACAGGATTTATGCCGATTTCGAGGCGATGGCCAAACGCGAAGCCCGGCTGAAGAACGGCATAGAAGCGGTCGCTATTGTCACGCCGAACCACGTTCACTATCCGGCAGCCAAGGCATTTCTGAAAAGAGGTATCCATGTCATCTGCGACAAGCCGCTGACGTCGACACTCGCCGATGCCAGAAAACTTGCAAAGGCGGCGGACAATTCAGACGCGCTCTTTTTCCTGACGCACAATTACACCGGCTATCCGATGGTCCGGCAGGCGCGGGAGATGGTTCACAACGGTGATCTCGGCACGATCCGGGTGGTCCAGGTGGAATATCCGCAGGACTGGCTGACAGTCGAACAGAGCAACAAGCAGGCCGACTGGCGCACGGACCCGGCCCGCTCCGGTGCCGGCGGTTCAACAGGCGACATTGGCACGCATGCCTACAATCTGGCCTGTTTCATTACCGGCCAGTCTGCAGAAAGCCTTGCCGCCGATCTGCAGTCCTTCGTTCCCGGACGTCAGGTCGACGATAACGGGCACGTCATGTTGAGATATGCCAGCGGTGCGCGGGGCATGCTCTGGTGCTCGCAGGTGGCGCCGGGAAACGAGAACAATCTCAAGATCAGGGTCTATGGCGACAAGGGCGGCCTGGAGTGGCATCAGGAAAATCCGAACTATCTCCATGTCACGCCGTTCGGGGAACCAAAGAGGATCGTCACCCGTGGCGGGGCCGGAATGTCGGACAGCATCGCGCCGGCAACCCGGATCCCTCCCGGACATCCGGAGGGCTACCTGGAGGGCTTTGCAAATCTCTACAAGGACGCAGCCGATGTAATCCGCGCGCACCAGGCAGGCAAGGAAATTGCATCACTCGTCCCGGGGATCAGCGACGGCCTTGCAGGTGTGCAGTTCGTCGACGCCTGCGTGAGATCCTCGGCCCGGAATGCGGCCTGGGTAAAATTGAACGGCTAAAGCAGTCTCACTGGCCTTCCGAAGCGATGGCGGTCGTCTCTGCGGAAGCCAAAGACCATTCAAAACAGCTGCGCGTTGGTCTCAGGACCAATGCGCAGCCTTGATTGTCCGCTCGGCAATCGCGGCATTCTCGCCCGGACACGCGAAAAAAAAAGCCCGATACACATTCAGGTTCCGTCCGCCTCTTGCAGGGAATTGATGTCGTCCTCACCATTTGCAGATTGCAACCCACCCACAACCTTTTTTTGATTTTCGCAGCTTAACTTTGTGAAAAAGACGCTGAAGAGAAGATTTACGCCTGCATCAGCAACGGCGCCACTGGATTAAGAGTAATTTAAATAACAAATACTCGCCAAATGGTAACTCAAGGAATCCTAGAGATTCAAATTAATGATAAAAATCATGCATTTCGCACTTTTGAGTAAAATTTGACATTTACTTGACTTACTCCAATCAAATTATCATCCAAATATCGTATTTTTTTCGTCTTATTTGCTCCGATTTTTCGTCAAATTGTCGCGAATACATTTAAGGCACAACAACGACTCACCGAAATTAATCGCTTGGACACATAATTATAAATGCCGAGAAACTTCGGCTTATCAGGCTGAATTGGCCTGACCAGGGGGTACCAAGCATGAAGTCGACCACGTCAACCGCATTGTCCGAACCCGTCTTTGCCATTGCGGGGGAGACGGAGTTCTCCGGAGAGAAGGGTGATTATCTTGATGCGGGCAATGCGGCGGCGCTGTCGCTGGCGGCCGGCACCATCGCCATGACCTTCAATGCCGACCATGTCTGGGGAAGCCAGGCGCTGTTTTCCAAGGACGGCAGCGGCTATGACGATGGCGGCCACCTCACCGTCTGGCTCAAGGACGGACGGATCTATGTCCGCCAGCAGACCGACGACAGCACCGAATACCTCAAGGTGCCCGATCTGATGATCAGCCAGGACACCGACTATCACCTGGCCGTCTCCTTCGGCGAGGACGGGCTCAATGTCTTTGTCAACGGCAAGCTCTGGGCGTCCGAGCCGGAGATGAAGCAGGGCATGGACATGAACGAGCGCTCCTTCCTTGTCGGAGCCTCCGGAGCCTGGCGCTCAGACGACGGCCACACCGCCCACCAGCAGTTCAACGGCACCATCGCAGACGTCATGGTCTTCGGTGAACAGGTCGAGGGCGAAGACATGGCAGCGCTTGCCGGTGCCGTCGACCCGGCCTTCGAGGCGGACGCCCTGGCCGCCATGGCACAGGACGACCTGATGCCCGCCTTCCAGCAGCTCCATCACGGCTCCGACGAGGCAAAGGCCCTCGCCATGGCCTACGGCTTCAACCACATGGGCCAGATGACCTCCGGAGCGACCTATTCCGAAGGCACAGATGCCGGCGAGACCATCGAGGGAACCAGCGGCGATGATGCCATCAATGCGGGCCTGGGCGACGATACCGTCAACGGCAATGACGGCAACGACATCCTCCAGGGATCCTACGGCAACGACATCCTCAATGGCGGCGACGGCAACGACGTGCTCGACGGAGGGCACGGCGAGGACATCCTCAACGGCGGGGCCGGCAACGACCTCCTGATCTCGCAGTCCGACGGACGCGAGGGCGCCGTTGCCTATGACGCCGACCGCGACGAGGGCGATCCCTATAACGAGCTTACCGGCGGCAAGCTCTATCCGGACCAGCCGCTGCATGCCGACGATGTCATGACAGGCGGCGACGGCGCAGACACCTTCTACTTCCAGACCCTCATCAACGCCAAGGCACGCTTCCTGGAAGAACACACACAAGATGACGGCACCATCAGATGGCACGGCGTCGCAGGCGAGAACGAGAACATCCACGACCACTGGGTCGATGTCATCGGCAACGACGTCATCACCGACTTCAACAGGGGCGAAGGCGACACCATCCTGATCGAGGGACATACCACCAAGATCAGATCCATCTCCTATGGAGACACAAACGGCGACGGCATCGTCGATCACTCCCTGATCTCCCTCTACTCCGACCAGGGATCGGGCGGCGGGGCCCACAACAACGACGACCTGGGCACCATCACCGTCTATGGCGACCTGATCACGCTCTCCGACATCTCCACGACCGCCAAGCCCGCCTATGGCATCGTCAGATCGATCGCAGATATCGACGAGGCCATCAAACCCATCGAGATGGGAACAGACAGGGGAGATATCGAACCACCCGCAGACATCCCGTCACAGGATGACCTGCCCCTCCCCGAAGGCATGACACCCGTCTTTGCCATTGCGGGGGAGACGGAGTTCTCCGGAGAGAAGGGTGATTATCTTGATGCGGGCAATGCGGCGGCGCTGTCGCTGGCGGCCGGCACCATCGCCATGACCTTCAATGCCGACCATGTCTGGGGAAGCCAGGCGCTGTTTTCCAAGGACGGCAGCGGCTATGACGATGGCGGCCACCTCACCGTCTGGCTCAAGGACGGACGGATCTATGTCCGCCAGCAGACCGACGACAGCACCGAATACCTCAAGGTGCCCGATCTGATGATCAGCCAGGACACCGACTATCACCTGGCCGTCTCCTTCGGCGAGGACGGGCTCAATGTCTTTGTCAACGGCAAGCTCTGGGCGTCCGAGCCGGAGATGAAGCAGGGCATGGACATGAACGAGCGCTCCTTCCTTGTCGGAGCCTCCGGAGCCTGGCGCTCAGACGACGGCCACACCGCCCACCAGCAGTTCAACGGCACCATCGCAGACGTCATGGTCTTCGGTGAACAGGTCGAGGGCGAAGACATGGCAGCGCTTGCCGGTGCCGTCGACCCGGCCTTCGAGGCGGACGCCCTGGCCGCCATGGCACAGGACGACCTGATGCCCGCCTTCCAGCAGCTCCATCACGGCTCCGACGAGGCAAAGGCCCTCGCCATGGCCTACGGCTTCAACCACATGGGCCAGATGACCTCCGGAGCGACCTATTCCGAAGGCACAGATGCCGGCGAGACCATCGAGGGAACCAGCGGCGATGATGCCATCAATGCGGGCCTGGGCGACGATACCGTCAACGGCAATGACGGCAACGACATCCTCCAGGGATCCTACGGCAACGACATCCTCAATGGCGGCGACGGCAACGACGTGCTCGACGGAGGGCACGGCGAGGACATCCTCAACGGCGGGGCCGGCAACGACCTCCTGATCTCGCAGTCCGACGGACGCGAGGGCGCCGTTGCCTATGACGCCGACCGCGACGAGGGCGATCCCTATAACGAGCTTACCGGCGGCAAGCTCTATCCGGACCAGCCGCTGCATGCCGACGATGTCATGACAGGCGGCGACGGCGCAGACACCTTCTACTTCCAGACCCTCATCAACGCCAAGGCACGCTTCCTGGAAGAACACACACAAGATGACGGCACCATCAGATGGCACGGCGTCGCAGGCGAGAACGAGAACATCCACGACCACTGGGTCGATGTCATCGGCAACGACGTCATCACCGACTTCAACAGGGGCGAAGGCGACACCATCCTGATCGAGGGACATACCACCAAGATCAGATCCATCTCCTATGGAGACACAAACGGCGACGGCATCGTCGATCACTCCCTGATCTCCCTCTACTCCGACCAGGGATCGGGCGGCGGGGCCCACAACAACGACGACCTGGGCACCATCACCGTCTATGGCGACCTGATCACGCTCTCCGACATCTCCACGACCGCCAAGCCCGCCTATGGCATCGTCAGATCGATCGCAGATATCGACGAGGCCATCAAACCCATCGAGATGGGAACAGACAGGGGAGACATCGAACCACCCGCAGATATCCCGTCACAGGACGACCTCCCCCTCCCCGAAGGAATGACACCCGTCTTTGCCATTGCGGGGGATCTGAATCTGGAGGGCAACCGGGACGGACAGATCGCAATTGCTCATACGGATGCAATGGAGATTTCCGAGGGAACGATCGCGTTTTCCTTCAAGGCAGACACGGTATCAGGTTACGATGCGCTCTTTTCCAAGGACGCCAGCGGCTATGGAACCGGCGGCCATCTGACCGCCTGGGTCACCGGATGCGGTGACGTCAAGGTTCGCTTCCAGGACGAAAACCAATCCGTGTGGCTGAAAGGTGAAGATGTCTTTGAAGTCGGCAAGGAACACGAATTCGCCTTCACCTTCGGTGATGATGGCGCAGCTCTCTTTATCGACGGTGTCGCAGTCGCCAGGGATGACGAGTTTGAAGCCGATTGGCTTGATAACGAGGAATACCTGATGATCGGCGCAAACGGCTGGGGCAGCCCCTCCGGTGAAATCGGCTGGACCAACGATCACTTCGACGGAGTGATCTCGGACTTCACCGTCTTGAACCAGCAGCTTGACCAGGAGCGGATCAGCGACGGATTGTTTGTTTGAAGAAGCGCAATAATCTCCATTCAACCGGGTTCATTTGAACGGTTCCTGGAACCTGACCGAGGGTCAACAACCAGAACATTTGTGTTGATGCTGTTGATCCGCGGCAGACGTTGTTCGCATGAAGGAAAGACAGCAACTCAACGATGAACCAATCAAAGGAGAAGAATCCGCTCTCAAGACGCATGCAGTTTTTCAGCCCGGTCAACTGCCTGACCGCGCGCTCTTCATGGATGTCATTTCCATCTCGTAACGTTGTTGCGACCGCGCTGCTTCAGCTTCAATCCAGCCCAGAAACGCGGCGATGCGCGGGCGGGATTGAGCTCCGTCCGGGCAGACCAGATAATAAGCTGAGGTTGCGGGACAATGGACGTCAAACAATCGCGTCAGACCTGCCGCGCTCAGGCCGCTGTCCACATGCGCACTGCGGGCAAGCGCAACCCCCTGCCCTGCGACAGCCGCTTGCAACGCCATGTTCGTGTTGGGAAACCGTGACCCTTCGTCAAGCGGCAATTCCGGCACGCCCGCGGCGGAGATCCAGGTTTCCCATTGCGAACTCATTGCGTCGTCATTTACCTGCAGCAACGGGAATCGTGCCAGATCGATGGGGTGCTCAGGCACGCCCAATCGGTTCAACAGTTGCGTGCTGCAGACAGGAAAAACATATTCATGAAACAAGAGACTGCTGTGCAGACCAGGGTAGTTTCCATTGCCAAATCTGATCCCCAGATCAACGTCCTCAACCGAGAAATCAATCAGATCGTCCTTGGTCGAAATCCACACGTCGATTTCGGGATAGTGTTCATGGAAGTCACCGAGTCGCGGTACCAGCCAGGTTAGGGCAAAGGATTCCAGCGTGCTTATCTTCAGAGGACCCGGCAGATCCTCAACACTGAAGCTCTCAAGCGTGGCTGACAATTTTCCGAAGAAGTCACGTGCAATCGGCACGATTTCCGCGCCGCACTTGCTCAAGGTGAGCGGTCGCGTACCACGCTCAAAAAGCTTGTGTCCCCAGAGGCTCTCCAGGTTGCGGATCTGATGACTGATTGCGCTTTGCGTCACGTTCAACTCGTCCGCAGCACGGGTAAAGCTGCGATGACGGGCAGCAGCTTCAAGCGCACGCAGCGCTGCAAGTGGCGGCAGGTGACTGGACATGATCAACATGAACGTTAACTCATGAAGAATATGAAGACAATTCTTTTGTACAGGTCACTTCTGCCAACTATTTTACCATCTCTACATGAACTGAATTCACAAAGCTGAATTTGGAATTTCGGAGGGTAAATTGGCTTGAGTATCGTATTTCTCGTACTCGCATCTGCAACGCTCCACCCCATCTGGAATTTACTTGTCAAAAAGAATGCCGATCCACAGCTCGGGTTTCTCCTGCTCATGGCAGTGGCCGCGGCATGCTCGCTCATTCATGGTCTGATTGCAGGGGTGGATTTTTCCACGGTGTTTACAGTATTGCCCGTCGTTGCACTGTCTGTATGTGGCCAGTTGATCTATGGAACATGCCTGACCGCGACCTTAACGCGTGGCGATCTGTCCACATACTATCCGATCATCCGCGCATCACCTGTTTTCGTCGTAGCGGCCAGTATCTTGCTGTTTGGAAAATCCTATTCGTTGCTCACTTTATTTGGCATCAGCTTGGTCGTTGCAGGCAGTTTTCTACTTCTATACCGACGCGGCAGCCACTATCTTGATGATCCGGTTACACTTCTTTATGCCTTGCTGGCATTGTGCGGCACCGGCATCTACTCACTTGCCGATGCCCATGTCATGCAACATATCGCGCCACAGGTGCTGGCGTTTACTGTCGATAGCGCGGTATTGCCGTTTTTTCTGATTTTATGGCTCAGAAAACGCTCCATCACGCGCTTGCAGTCAGATGCGACATTCTCGTTTTCACCGATCTATGTGCTGCTACCAGGTGTTCTTTGCTACCTCTCGTACTACCTGATCCTTGTCGCCTACCAACTTGGCGGAGATGTCGCGGTGGTGACATCGTTGCGACAGGCTTCGATACCAATTTCGGTCGCCTTGGGAGGAATGTTCCTACGAGAAGGTGCCATGACTCGGCGCTTCGTTGCAGCTTCCCTTCTGGCATTGGGGATTGTTGTGATTTCTGTTTATGGATGACGCTGCTTTGATCTGGATGCTACAGCCGGCAATACACATTCGCAGAAACCGGCTGACAATTGCATTCCAATCGACGGTTCGTCATCGCTCAAATGATCCGGTGATTGCCGGATCTGCGTCACCTAGTTCTTCCTGTCCATGAACAGATCACCATGACCTGAGACCGGAGCGAAGTGTTGCGCCCGACTTCTGGAGAGCACGCCAAAAGAAATGCGTCGTTCTATTTTTCCCAATGTGGAACCCAATCCCCATCGAGACGCAGAGAAACGCCTGCGGCGTCTTCTTCAAGTTTCACCACATGCAGTTCGCCCTTGTCACCGCCGTATTTTTCGCGCGCCGCTTCAAATTGCGCGCAGACCAGCCGTGTGGCCGGGGCGGCGGTGTCTGCGTCGTTGCAGGCTTCAACGATCAAGCCCAGATCCTTTTTGCACAGATCGAGGTTGAAGGATGGATCGTAGTGCCCGGCAAAAACGGACGGAGCATCGTGGTGCATGCACCAGCTTTCGCTTGCACCGATCTTGAGCGCATCCCAGGCACGGGACAGTTCGACGCCGGATTTCACCGCCATCACAAGGGCTTCGCCCATGGCTGTCGCATGGATGGCCCAAAGCTGGTTGCTCGCCAGTTTCGTGATGGACCCGCTGCCGTTGGCGCCCATGTAGTGAAGCGGCCCCATCAACTCCATCACAGGACGAATACGCGCAACCGTCGCTTCGTCGCCGCCTGCAAACTGGGTCATATTTCCAGCGCGCGCGCCGTCCACGGCCCCTGTGACCGGTGCATCGATCACCTGCACGCCAATCTCTGCGAAAGTGGCTGCGAGCTCGCGCACATAGGCGGGTTTGTTGGTCGTCATATCCACCCAGACCTGACCGGCGGACATGGCGGACAGCAGCCCGTGATCTCCGCCTACCACCTGCTCGATTTGCCTGGGTCCAAAGACCATGGTGAACACCAACTCCGCACCTTGCGCAGTTGCCGCCGGGCTATCCGCCCAGGTTGCGCCAAGGGAGAGATGCTCCTCCGCCCGCTTCGGATCAAGATCGCAGACAGTGAGTTCATGCCCTCCCCTGATCAGGTTCAAGGCAGCCGGTCCGCCCATGGTGCCAAGCCCGATAAATCCAATCCGCATGTGCGCCGTCCTCAGGTTTATGTGTTTTTCCTAGGCGTTCAGGATGGTGTCGGTGGAGTGTACCGCACCGAACTCACCATGCAGGTTTGCAAGCGTGACAGAGTGTATCTGCTCGGCGCTGTGGCTTACGCCATCCGGCCCAATCGCCTCGTAGGCCCAGACCGCGTCGGAGGCATAGACCATCTCAAAGCCCAGACTGCTTGCCGAGCGTGCGGCGGATTCAGCGCAATGATTGGCCGTGGCCCCGCAGATAACCACGCGCTCAATATTTTCAGCACGCAGATCCGCCTCAAGCGAGGTTCCCGCAAAGGCGCTGGAGACGTGTTTGATGATCACGGCCTCGTCACCCCGTGGTGCTGCAAAAGGCTGGACTGCCGCACCTGGTGCATCGACGTGAAAAGGGTCCTCCGGGTCAAGACCGTGGTGATGCACATGGATGACTTTGTCACCCTTCGTGCGGAACTCGTCCAAAAGCCGACCGATATTGTCAGCGGCCTCCGGGCAAGACCGTACGGCACCGGTGGCATCCTCGTGGGCCAGCGCCATTTGTACATCAATGACGAGAAGAGCGGTTTTCATGGCTTGGTCCTTTATGCGTTGATGCTGGTAGCTGCGCGATCCGCGAGGATCTTTTTGACGCGATCGCCATAGATGCGCATGTTGATGTCGTCGCTGATCACTCGGCCTTCTTGTTCGTCGTAGGTCATGATGGCAGTGACGCGCGGGATCGCCCCTTCGACTTCGGTCACCCCGTGCAAAGAGTAGCCGCCGCGAAACAGAGTGAATGTGCCGGCGCTACGACCGAATGTCTTTGCATGGGACATATCACCGGCAAGCAACCGATCCACAGCCTCGCGGTCTTCGGTTTCAGCGGTGCGCGAGTTCGGCAGAAAAGCGAATTCCCCCCCGGTTTCAGCCGCTTGCAGCAGCAGCGTCACGGTGCATTCCGTCGTATCGTAGTGCCAGGCATGCCAACTGCCGGGGTGCAGGGCGACGACATTCAGCGCCTGGAATTCATCGGCACAGCGATGGAGCACCTCTTTCTTTTGCACACGGCGAACGAAATCAGTCAGAATCTCGGACTGATAGAGCCGTTGAATGAGCGTGTCACCCGGCAGTTGATCATCCGCCAGTTGCGTCGCCACATGTGTATATTCCTTCCGGCGCGGGTCATCTTTGGGCAGCGTCGGATCAATCGCGCCTTGATAGATGTTGCGCTTGATGGTCAGAACCTCGGCGCACGGCAACAAAGCGTTGGATTCCCCGGCCAAAGCTTCCAGGGCCTCGGGGCGGACGAACCCGTCCAGATTGCACCACCCGTGCTCCTCCATCTGGTCCTGACAGGCCTTCAGAAACGCAGCGCCTTTGCCGCTTTCCAGGTCCGCGATGGGATAGCGCACCAGGTCCACAAGGCTCAAAACCATGTCGGCATCTGGGTCTCGATTGATCTCCGGCATAGCTTGCTCCTTTGCGTCCGGCCGTCTTCGCCTCGGCTTACTCCTGTGTAGCCGCCGAATGAGATGAAGAAAAACGAAAGAATTTGCCTCCATGCACATAAAAAACTTATGAGTAAGCGATGAAGGGCAATCTCAATCTGAATTGGCTGCGGACCTTTGAAGCCGCCGCACGTCACCTGAGCTTTACCGCCGCCAGTCGAGAGCTGGGGTTGACACAAACGGCTGTCAGCCAGCACATCAAGGCATTGGAAGGTCAGCTTGGGCAGAACCTGTTCATTCGTAAGGCCAAAAGCCTGCAACTGACGGAAATCGGTCGAGCCTATTTGGTTTCGGTTCGGGACTCGTTGGAGCACATCGCATTTTCCACAAACGGGCTGTTTGGGCCAGCACAAGAAACAACGATAGTCGTGCGGGCGTCTGCGGCCATGATCATCTGGCTGTCTCCGCAACTTGCGTCCTTTCAGAAAGCTAATCCGAGCATCGGGATAAAACTCGTCACATCGCTTTGGCAGAACGACCGAGAAGGGCATCCGGTGGACGTCGACATCCTGCTGGCCGCGCAATCCCAATCCGACACGCGCATGGTCAAGCTGTCAGATGAATACATCGTACCGGTTTGCGGTCTTCACACTGCAAAAAAGATCGAAATGCCCAAGGATCTCATGACCTGCAACACCATCCACGTGCTGGGATTCGACGACCATTGGGCGCGTTATCTGTCGTCCCATGGCCTTCCGTATGCAGACATATCCTCACGCCTCGTCGTCGATACCTCGGTTGCCGCCTGCGAACTAGTGGCCGCCGAGAACGGCTGCACCATCATGATCGACCGTTTCGCGCAGCAGGCCATCGCGGCCGGTCGCCAGATTAGAATTGTCGGTGACCCGGTTGATACAGGTCAGGCCCACTACTTCCTGCAACGCAAAATCCGTTCGGCAGGCTCCCAGGTCTCCACAGCCTTCTGTGACTGGTTGAAAACCTGCTTTTGAAGTCGGCATTCAATAATCGAGCAAACGTAATATGCCTGGCAAGGCCTGATCACGGTCTTGCCAGGAAGTTCATTCAACCGGCAGCATCGGTCACACTGAGCTCAAATCTGACCATTTCTGCAATTGGAACAAGCGGCGGCTTCGCGTCACCAACTCCGATATTCCATGCGTCAGAACATGACCCCCGAAAGCCGACGTCCGTTGGGATCAGGGTGAATTTCTTGGATCTGAAGAAATCTGCCGTTGTGGGTTTTCCGAGTAGAGTTTCACGCTCATTGCAGGACCAGCTCCACTGAGCATTCTGCAGTCACTCAGTCTGATTGAGCTCAACCTTCTTTTAGCAGGTAGTCGCTCGCGCTCTGTCAGGGTGCGGACCAGTCGCGGTCACAGGAGCATCCTCGTCGAAGAAAGTTTGCATCCTGATGCCAAAAAACCCTTTTCATGACCAACGCCATCCCTCCGAAATACCGAGCTAAACCTTAAGTAGAGCTTATTTAGCAACACCTCGATCACAGATGTCGTATCTGCAAATCTCGGTGCAACATTTTGCACACGTAAAAATTGATAAAACTGTGAAACTTACGATCAAAACGCTAAAAATGACCTATTTCTTTAATTAAACTGAATTGAATCAATAGTTTATAAATTTCGCCTTTGACGAGAGAAAATTCTCTTGACCATCATCAAAAATATGACTTTATTACTCAACAATTAATTACCTATGCGTGTATATTCCCCAAATCGAAAGCGAAGCTCGGATGCGCGAAGAAACACTTTTGATCGTCGGCAATGGTGTTCTTGCTGGTCATGTTCTTTACATCCTAAGTCATGGCACACGATACAAAAAGATCGTCATAGGATCTCGCGACATAGAACGGGCGAGCCGAAAAGCAAATACACTGCAACAACATGCGTTGAACATTGGCTACGATGTAGACATCGAAGCTATACATCTGGACCTTGACAACATCCATCAAACGGCAGCTTCGATATCCAAGGTATCCCCCGCCGTCATATTCAACACCGCTTCAATGCAGTCGTGGTGGGTGGTCACCACTTTGCCGGACGAAGTAAGGAGCAAGGTTGCCGAAACGCGCTTCGGCCCCTGGCTTCCAATGCACCTGTCCCCCACTCTTTCCCTGATGGAGGCCCTCCGGCAATGCGAGAACGATGCAATTGTCGTGAATGCAGCGTTCCCGGATGCAGTCAATCCTGTATTGGCACGTAATGGGCTCGGACCCACCGTTGGTATCGGCAATATCGCGAATGTCGTCCCTGCCCTGCGCCTGGCGGTCGCAGAACAGCTCAATGCCAGAGTGCAGGATGTGGATGTGCGCATTTGCGGGCATCACTATGTCAGCTATCGCTTGTCACGCCTTGGTCACCCTGATGGAGCACCGGTCTTTTTTCACGCTTCAGTCAACGGCACGGACGTCACCGGCAGCTTAGATCAAAATGCGGTTTTCAGGTCGCTAACCGAGCGCCATCGCAGAACCGGCGGTGTCGAAGGACAACCTGTGACAGCGTCTTCGGCGGTTGCGGTGCTTGAGGCCCTGCAAGGTCGCACGAGGACGCTTGTTCACGCACCCGGTCCCAACGGACTACCTGGTGGCTATCCTGTTTGGATCAGCAAAGCGGAGTGCGAGATATCCTTGCCGCAGAACATTTCGCTGGACGAAGCGGTAAGCGTCAATGAAACCGGCCAGATCCATGACGGCATAGAGAGTATCGACAAGCACGGCAACGTCAGGTTCGCCGAGGAGCAGATGGCTGCCATGTACGACCTTTTCGGCCATCAGTGTGACGAACTACGGCTTGCTGATGTTCACGAAGTCGCCAAGGACCTGAGCGGACGATATCAGCACTTCCTTGAGCGAAACGGTTTGGTGCACTGAGTTATGGGGCAATGGATGGTTTCGCCGCGACAAGAGTGCGAAAGCACTCCATTGGACCGACTAAAAGACTGTCGCCTGGCCTTGGCCGGGACAGACGAGCAAGGCCGGAAGATTCATCCGGGGATGTTTGACGCGGGAGTGATCTCGCTTGCCCATGGGGACGGGACACGCCGCCCGCCTCCAGGAGCGCTGCGTGCCGGTGTTGAGGCACTGCTCGACCCGGCATTGTGTGCTTTTGACGACTATCTGTTTCTTCAGCGGTTCGAGGCCCTGGAAGACCGCGTTTCGCAGAATTTCAGACAAGCAGGCATTCCGGCGGAGAGCGCAGACAATATTTGCATCGAATGCGGCACAACACGACTGTTCGGTGCTTTCCTGCATTGTGCGGCAGAACAAGGTGACCTGTTCCTGGCAGCGCCGACCTACTATCATTCGTTGCCGGATTGGTGCGCGTGTTTTGGGGCCGAACTGGTCTGCGTACCGACGTCGCCTCATGAAGCCTACAAGCTGACAGTTCCAGCCCTTGAAGCCTGGTTTGAGCAAAACGTGGCGACAGGCCGCCAACGTAAGCCCCGGGGGTTGTTCTTGTTCAATCCGACGCAGACTGGAGGCCTTTACTCATCAGCAGAGTTATCTGAGTTGGCCCGGTTCATTGCGGACAACGACCTCATCGTATTGGCGGATCACGTTTTTGCCTCCACAGAGTTCCCTGGTTCTCCACCCGCCGCGTATTTGGCGGCACAAGACGGCATGACTGATCGCGTTGTAACTTTGGGCGGTGTTTCCAAATCACACAACCTTGCAAATATAAGAATTGGCTGGGCTTGCGGCCCCAGGCAACTGATCGAGGAGATGCGGCGGTATTCTGTCAGCACGATCATCTCGGTACCGCGATTGAACAAAATAATGGCCCTGGCGGCGCTGGATGATGATCGCAAATTCCTCAATGAAAACGCAAAGGAATGTCTACGCAGAGTGAAGTTGATTCAGGACTGCATTGCACATTGGAACACTGAACTCCACCGACACGCACCTAACTTCCCGGGATTTAGGCTCGTCCATCGCCCACGAGCCGGTCACTCCCTGCTTCTGTCTTGCGATGCGCTCAAGGGGTGTCATTGGTCGGGAGGCAAGATCCGCAACAATGTCGACGTCACACGGTTCTTTTTGAGCGAGGCACGGGTCGCTGTTTCACCCGCCTTCTCGAGCGGACTCGACGGATGCGAGATAAGGATCTGTTTCGCCTCGGTAGGATTGTCGGAAACCTATTTCTATTCCTCTGAAACAGAGTGCCGTGCCGTTGTGGATGGGGTTCGCAGCCATCTTCGCAAGGAGAGCGCCCTTCCGATTGCAGCCACATCTTTCTCGAACGGAAACAACGCGCCGGAGGCTCCAGTCAACCAGATGTTCCTACACGGCAGAACAATGATCCAAGAGGCAATGATTGAGCGGATGCTGCCCGCAATCTTAAAGGTCGTCGGTCCAAAGGAAAAAAACCACGATCAGGCCACCGTGCATGAAGGTGGCACATGAACAAGTTTTCTGTTTCGAACTCTGCTGCCGCTGGCTCTGTGCACGCTGGCGTCGATTTGATCGCTCCACATTTTGACGCCTTTATCGTAGACGTCTGGGGCGTTGTTTGTGACGGGGTTTCAGCCTTTCCCGCAGCTGTTGATGCGCTCAGGAATCTACGAGCGATAGGCCCGGTCGCACTGCTGTCAAACACCGCAAGACGATCTCATGCACTTGCACGCCACCTTACAGGTCTCGGAATTGATGTTGACTGTTATGATGTGCTCCTTACCGCGGGTGAGGCATGCCATCTCGCCTTGAAGTCCGGGCGATGGAGGGCAGAAGGACAAACCGGCGACGGCGGGGTACTCTATATTGGTCCAGACCGTGACCGGACAATTCTGGCTCAATCCGGTGTGCAAGAGTGCCGTAGTCTCACAGAGGCGACTGCCATCGTGTGCACCGGCATGCTGGAGACATTAAACTCGGTTGAGGCGCACGACCGCCTCCTGGTCGAGTGGCTCAAGAGGGATTTGCCTTTCATCTGTGCCAATCCTGATCGTATCGTAAGGATCGGCGCGAAGACTGTGCCATGCGCCGGAGCGCTCGCGGAGCGTTATCAATATCTTGGCGGGCGCGTCCTTCAGTTTGGCAAACCAGAACCTGCAATCTACCACGCATGCATCAACAAGCTCCAACAGTTGCGGCCATCATTGACGCGCGCCCGCATCCTCGCGATCGGTGATGGGTTGGAAACCGATATTGCGGGCGCCAATCGACAGGGTCTCAATTCTGTTTTGGTGAAGACAGGCATCCACGGATTGCAGGAAACAGAAGGGTTGGTCGAACGAAAATACGCCGAATCACCCCCGGTCCCCAACTATGTCGCAACAGCACTCGACTGGTAGATGTCCGGATCATGAGTTTCGCGTCTATTCTGGTCCTTGGTGCCTCGCTTGCCAGCTGGGCACTGCTGCTTGTGACCTGCCGCGTTATCCTATTCGCATGGCCTGTCGACCCCTGGTTGTTCACACTCATTCAGATGATGGCCGGCGGCATTTTCCTGATTGCCATTGCAGGTCGCGGCAAAGGCTTTGCCGATGCGTTGAGTGACCCGTTTACCTGGCTTTACGGTGGACTGCGGGTGGCCACCGCCGCCTTCTTCACCGCTGCACTGACCTATACATCGACGTATAATGCAGCGTTCCTGGGCATCGTGTCAGTTCCAATCAGCCTGGCTGTGCTTTGGCTGATCTTGTCTCGTCAACCATCCCGGATCGAGTTGCCCGGCCACTGCGCTGTCCTTTTCGGGTTCGTGTTTCTTGCCGGAAGCCTGGATGACGGCTGGCGAAATCCGGCGATTGTTCTGATGATCTTGTCAGAGCTTTGCGTCGTCGCATCGACGCTAATCGCAGAATTTCATCCGCTGAACCAAACCAGTGATACGCGCCAACGCGCCCGCCTTACCGGCATCATGCTTCTTGCGAGTGCCTTTGTCATGCTGATCCTGGCAACAGGTTTTGGCTTCGTCGCACAGTGGTTGCCTGACCTTCGGTCTGGAATTCCCGAAACACTTACCCGGATGACAGATCCTTCGGAGGTGTTCAATCCAGCCTTGTGGATTTCAGCGACCTTGGTTGGCGTCGTGTTGCGGGGGCCATCACTGTTTCTGGCGCTGAAAGCGATCCACCATGTTCGGACAGAAAAATACATTGCCGCAATGGCCGGGCTGCCTTTTTTGACCTTTGCAATGGAGACGCTCGCCGTCTCTTTCGGATGGCTCGCTCCAAGTCATTCAACGCAAATGACAGTCTTCTGGGGCAGCGTCATGACGTTTGGTTCCCTGAGCGTGCTCATTGCACGCTCGCGCAAGGAAACGGTCAGACACCCGCATCGCGAAACAGCACCAGAAGCAACCGAAACCAATCGGCATTGATCAATGCGATCTTGCGGATGTGAAAGACGTTGTTCTACCTGAAACGTACTGGCGTGAACAAACCGGTTCCACCGGCAACACCATCACTTGAAGCAGTTTGGGCGTGCCTGCCGATCACCAACAACAACCGATTTTGGCAACTTGGTTATTCATGCGCATGGGCGTCCTGGAATTCCATCTCTGATCAACCAACAGCAGTACACCGCTCCATTTACATTACCGAAGCCATCGGCTAATTTACGCATGCAAGCAGTGATCTCGACAGGTCCAGCCAGCCTTCCCAAAAAACCAAGACAATCGCGCGGTTACAACTCCCGTAGAGCGTTTCCTGAAAATTGGCGACGTCTATCCAGGGCGTCCATTGCGTTGACTTTTATCTTTGCAAGACTGAGGAAACCCATTCGATGAAACACTTTTTCCTTGCCGCTGCCGTGACCGGTGCAGTGATATCGTTGACAGCGGCACCAGGTCATGCAGGTCCAGCCGACGACACGATCCGTATTGCGTCACCGTGGAAGATCGGTGCTCTAATCCCTTCCGCCAGTACAGCGCTATCACGCACAGGTGTTGTTGAAACGCTGACAATGCCGACTACCGACGGCGAAATTGTTGGTTTGCTCGCCGAAAGCTGGATCCCAAACGACACGTTGACGGAATGGCGGTTCAAAATTCGCTCGGGTGTCTTATTCCACGATGGCAGCCCTTTGACCGCGGAGACAGTCGCTGCCAATCTGACCAAATTCCAGGAGCAAAGCTCCTTGCGAACTGCCCCAGTTACGAACATCGCTTTCGAAGGTGACGAAGTCGTCGTTAAGCTTGATCGTCCGTATTCCATCTTGCCCGCGGTTCTGGCGGACTGGAACACCGGGATTGTTTCCGCAGCGAACCTGACTGATGAGACAGGCGACAGCGTCGCGGGAACCGGACCATTTTCTGTTACCGATGCTTCCGACCCGACAATGCTGAAGCTATCGGCGAATGATGATTACTGGGGCAAGAAGGCGACGATCGGCAAGGTCGAGTACCTGTTCGTTCCCGATGCCCAGGCGCGTCAAGCCATGGCCCAAGCGGGTGAAGTCGAGTTTGCGTTCAGCTTACCGGTCACAGCGACAAAAATGCTTGCAAGCGCGGACAGTGTGCAAGTGCAAATTCAAGCAATCCCGCGCGTTAGGGCACTCAAGCTCAATGGGGGCCTGGCTCCGCTGGACGAAGTCGTGGTGCGTCAGGCCATCAGCTACGCAATTGACCGCAAAGGTATCGCGTCCTCCATTGTCGGCAATCCAGACACGGCGGCATCGCAGTTATTCCCGGCCAGCCTGCCCGCATGGCACGATACATCACTCGAACCTTTTTCCCATGATCCTGCAAAAGCCGCAGAATTGCTGGCCAGTGCTGGTTTCACAAAGGGCGACGACGGCATATTGATCCGTGACGGCGACCGTTTTGAAATCGAAATGCGGACATATGACTCGCGCCCGGAGCTTCCCGTCATTGGCGTTGCGATCCAAAGCATGCTCAAGGAAGTCGGCATTGAAGTTACGATGAAGCAAGGCGACTGGACCGTCATATCGGACGGGCACACCGATGGAACGCTGGAGGCTGGCATTGTTTCAGACAGCTTCGTGTACGTTCCCGATCCAATCGGAGCCTTGAGCGAGAACTTTTACAAGAGCGGGGGCTTCTGGGGTTCCATGAACTGGAACAACGACGAGTTTGACGCATTGGTCGAGACGTATCAAAGAACGGTTGATCCGGAAAAGCTGGCGCAGCTTCGTACCGATATGGTCGCGATGATCCATGAGGAACATCCCATGGTGACGGTCACCTGGTATGACGATGTCTATGCGGTTTCGAAGAATGTATCGAATTTCACGTTCGACGTTTACGAACGCGATTTCGGCCTTAATCGTCTGACCTGGGCGGAGTAGTCTGCTGAATGACGCTTGCCGCACTTTTGGCGAGGAAGGCGCTGCTCATCCTGACCATCACGTTGCTTGTCGCTTCGTGTTCATTTTGGGCTGTGCATCTCCTTCCGGAAAACATTGCCATGCAGATCGCGGCAGCGAGGTTTTCCGGCACTGAACCAAATCAGCAACTGGCGGAGGTGGTCAGTCAGTCCTATGGGCTGGACCGCCCGATACTGGTTCAATATGCCGATTGGTTGGCCGGAACACTGACACTGGATTTTGGCGTCTCGCTCGTGACCGGGCGAGACGTGGTGCACGATATCGCGCACCACGGTCAGAATTCTTTGCGAACCGTTTTCTGGGGCTTCATCGCAGGTGTCGCCCTGGCGATTCCAACCGGATATGTCTGCGCGCGTTTTGCAGGCAGCCACCTGGACACGGTATTGACGGTCTTTAGTGCCGCCATCTCTACAATTCCGTCTTTCCTCGTTGCTATCGTCATGGTGCAACTTTTCGTGGTCGAACTCGGCCTTGCAACACTCAGCGGCACATCAGGATGGGCACGTCTCTGGGTGCTTGTCCTGACGATTGCCCTGTCGATTTCCGGTTTGCTGAGCCGCGTCGTCAGGACAGCCGTCATTGATGTCCGTTTGCAACCCTTTATGCTGCACGCCTTGATACGCGGCGTTCCGGAGCGAGAGTTATTCTGGCGGCATGGGTTGAAAAACGCGCTGCGCCCAGTGCTGAATTATCTTCCCGTGGTCTTCATGTTCCTGATTTACGATGTGATCGTTATCGAAACGGTCTTCAACTATCACGGTCTGGGCTGGGCGCTGATCAACGCGGTCAAAGCGCTGGATGTGCCGCTGATGCAGGGACTCGTTTTGGCGCTCGTGCTGTTTTATCTTTGCTGCACAACACTAAGCGACCTTTTGACGTGGCGTATCTATCGTCGCAAGGCCTCGTGATGTCTCATGTCAGCGAAGCGCGTAGGCCCTGGAAACTAGGCATTGCACTGACGCTCTTGTTCGTCATGACAGCCACCTTCGGGCCGTTGCTATATGCAGTGGACCCCAATGCACAAAACCTGCTCTCGGTTCTTTCACCGCCTGGCGCGCAGTACCCATTGGGCACAGATCAGCTTGGTCGTGACGTCCTTGCAAGGTTGCTTCATAGTGCGCGATATTCGGCCGGCATTGCAATTGCCGTTGTTGTCTTCAGCATTGCACTGGGGTGCATCTTGGCCGGGATCGCGCAGTGGACTGGCGGAATGATCTCCACCTCACTCGTGATGTTCTCCGATGCGGTCTACGCCCTTCCAGGCCTGTTGGTAACACTTCTCCTGGCAGATGTTCTGGGCGGTGGTGCGATGGTGATCGTTTTTCTACTCTGGATCGTCGCCTGGCCAGAATACTTTCGTTTGTCCTATTCCGTGGGGCAGCAAATTGTGAACAGCGACCATGTGCTTGCATCCCGCCTGGCAGGTGCCAGCGGGGGAACAATTTTCCGCCTGCAGGTTCTGCCCGTGATCCTGCCTTACCTCTTGTCACTGGGGGCAATCTCCGTAGGGCGCATCGTTCTGGCGATTGCCACTCTTGGATTTCTCGGCGTCGGAATTGCACCACCCCAGGCGGAATGGGGCATGATGATCAATGATCTTCGCGTCTACTGGCAAATTTCACCCGTTCAATTGGCAGCACCGGTGTTCGCGATAGTCTGGGTAGTGCTCGCCTTGCTTATCCTGTCGCAATCAATGCCCAAAGCCAAACCGGGCTTGAATTGATGCATTGTCTTGAGGCCCGCAATCTCAAACTGTCTGCAGGACAATTGTCGCTGGATGTTCCACACCTGCGTTTCAAGCAGCGAAAAACCTGTTGTGTTGTCGGGCGGTCAGGTTCGGGAAAGTCACTCCTTGCAGCTGCACTTTCAGGATTGCCGGTTCCCGGGATGGCCATGACCGGAGATGTTTGTCTCAATGGCTCCCCCGCAGACGGACCACTTTGGAAAGACCATGTCTTTGTCCTTCCGCAAGAACCGGCACTTGCACTCAATCCAACCATGCCTGTCGGCAAACAGTTGGCTGAAGTGTTCCGTTGGCGGAGCGACCCTGCGTGTTCCTGCAAGTCGCCAGGCGCGATCAGCGCGGAGGTTGGTCTCGACCAGGATGATCTGAAAAAGATCCCCGGCCAGCTTTCCGGCGGGATGCAACAGCGTATCATGATCGCCATGGCACTTGTCGCGCGTGCCAGTTTTGTCATCGCCGATGAACCGACAAAAGGGCTCGACGGTGGCAACAAGAAGCGGATTATCGACTTGTTTGGCCGGTTCAGGACGCCCGGTCGCGGCCTGATTGTCATTACCCACGATCTTGAGGTGGCGAGTGCTCTGGCCAACGACATCATCGTTTTGGGGGATGGCCACATTGCCGAACAGGGGCTGGCCAGTCAGGTGCTCACCAACCCGCGAAGTGAGGCAACGCGTGAATTGATCCGCAGCGCACCGCAAAACTGGCCAACTGCTGCCGCAACACCGCAAAAACCACATTGCCCTGTCGTGCGTCTGGAAGATGTCACCTTTGGCTATCGGCGCACCAACCCAATCCTCAGTGAAGCAACGATGGAGATCGATGGCGGCGAAATCGTCGGTCTACTGGGTCCGAGCGGTTCCGGTAAATCCACCTTTGGAGATCTCTGTCTCGCACTGCAAAAGCCGCAGTCGGGGACAGTGCAATGGTTTGGCTCAGACCTGAATTCCGCGTTGATCCGGAAGCGACGCAAAAAGTTCCAGAAGCTGTTTCAAAACCCCGTAACGTCCTTTCCACCAAACCTTGTTTTGCGGGACGTGTTCGACAAACTCACGCCGCAAAGTGCCGGAGCCAATATCAGAACCGAATTGATGTCGAGGCTTGGATTGACGGATGATTTGCTCCTGCGGCGGCCGGATCAAGTGAGTGGTGGAGAGTTGCAGCGTCTTGCGATCATACGCGTGCTATTGGCTCAACCAAGTTTTCTAGTCTGTGACGAACCCTCTTCACGCCTCGACATGTCCATACAACGGCTCGCAATCGACGTCATAGCTGAATATTCGTCACAATTTTCTTCTGCTGTTCTGCTGATTTCTCACAACGAAACCGTTTTGCGCAAACGCGCGAATCGTGTTTTTGAAATCTCGCATGAGGGGCGTCTATCGCTTAAAAGCTATGATTAGCGTCTCTCGTCTCCACGAAAACCAGCCCGAAGCCTGGTTCGTTTCACGAGCCAGATTTTGTCTGCAGGCTCCACATTGGAAATTGAAAGCCAATGGCTCATTCCGGGCCCACAAGTTGATTTCCGATGACATCAACTTGTTCCGACACCGCCGCATGTCAAAGCTGAACAGTGAGCTACTCACCAATCACGTGACAGGTTTATCGTAAATTGGACTGCTCCTTGTTTCCGCTGTCCTGGTTGGATTTCATTCTTTCGCAGCCTATGGACCGCTGCTGAAAGCCGGCCGCCAAGAGCGGAATGGGGGCGTTCAAGATTGTAGAACTCCATCCATCGAAATGCGTATGAAGTTTCGGCGCAGACGATCCGTCCAGACAAAGGACATGGACTGACTGCGCTGGACGCCCGTCCAGGAGCCAAGTGGTGATCTGGCTTTGAACTCCGGGCAATGCTGCTTCCGTTTCGACATTGCCAATCTCCCTGGTGATGAAGATCAGCAGACAGAAAATGGCAGATTAAGTGAGTATCCGCATTCCTGGGGTACTTCAGCGCCGACACTACCCAAATCCTTTTGCAAGGCTGGAGCGATCTCAACCGAGCGATTCTAGAGCGCATCCATTGAATGTTGGTTCGTTTGATGCCGGAAAGCAGGTCACTCGGCAAGGCGCGTCACGAAGGGCGATGTGGTGCATCGGTCAAGTGGCGCAACGCTGCCGATGCGCTGCTTTCCGGCACCCGAAGGGCCGGGCTCTTTCTCCCGCTGACTGCGTTGGCTTGCGCTTGTGGTGGGGTACACCGCTGCACACAAGCCGCCTGGGCAGCCGAAGAAAGCGCGCCGGTCAAATGATCCAACATTCAATGGATGCGCTCTAGACTGGCACTCCAGTCTGTTGGCCTGTGATCGAACCATCAAGGGATGCGGTGGAAGCAGCGCCGGCAACTGACGCAGTTACGCTATTTGCAGGTCACTCGTGGACGGTTTCGGGCTTCGGGGCATGCTGGCGCAATATGCGCCTTGCGCTGCAAGCGGACAGCAGAGTGCAACCCGACCTGACGCTTTCTGGCTTGCGACACATCTTGGCGACAAAACTCAGGGAAACTGAGTTGGACGAACGCGCTGCCGTAGACGGACCTGGACAGATGACCGAAGCAAAGGCCTCGCACTCCTGAAGGAGCGCGGATCTGAGGCGTAAAATGGCCAGCATTGGGAAGGTTTTTGGGGCAGAAGTGAACAACCGAAGAGCCAAAACTGTCAAACCAATAGGCTTGAACAGTGCACGCAAACAAAAAGGCAAGGAAATTCAGAAAGTTGAGTGGTGCCCAGAGGCGGAATCGAACCACCGACACGCGGATTTTCAATCCGCTGCTCTACCAACTGAGCTATCTGGGCGCGCTTTGCTTGGGTCGGGAAAAGCCCCCGTTCGCTGAAAGCCCGGTCCTTATAGAGGCTGGTTCAGACCTTGTCCAGCACTCTGGCAAAGTTTTTTGCCCGCTCCTGCCAGCAGGGTTGGGGAAAACCACAGTTCAGTTCAAGATGCTGAAAACACGTATTTTTTTGCGACATGGCGAAATTCGAGCGGGATGAGGTGATTGCATGGATGCACATCACGAGATTGTCGTGCGCGCGCGTCAACAGCGCCGGGTACCTATCCGTTCCGGCACATGCAATATCAGGGCATTTACACCCGGTCAGGGGCAACCGGTGCGCACAGAACTTCGTTCTGCCGGTACCGGGTTGAACAGGCTTCGTTTCCCGTAACGCCAAACACCGAAAAAAAACGCGCCGGCATGCGGCGCGTTTCAATTGGCGTTCGGGGGAACACTTTACTGTTCGGTGATCCTGCCATCGGTGTAGGGCGCATAGCCGTTGCGCGCTGCGAGGTAGTCGGCAACCACCGCCTCCAGTCCGGGCCCGAAGTCATACGCATTCATGCCGTTTTCGGCAAAGACCTTGTAGCCGTCACCGCCACCGCGCATGTAGTTGTTGGAGACAACACCATAGACCTTTTCCGGATCAAGCGGCACCCAATTGCCGTCTTCCATGACTTCGACAACGAGGACGCGCCCGGCGCCAGGATCCTTCTTGCGCGTCCAGGAGTATTTCAGACCGGCAACCTGAGGGAAGCGACCCGCGCCATCCTCGACCTGGGAGACACCGTTTTCCAGCGCCGTTACGACGTCCGCTCCCTTGAGCTGAAAAGTGGACAGGGTGTTCTGGAACGGCAGAACCGTCAGGACCTCACCCATGGTGACTTCACCGCCATCAATGGAGGCGCGCAAACCGCCACCGTTCTGAATTGCGATCTGGACACCCTGGTCCATGACACGGTCAAGCATGGCGTCGGCAACGAGATTGCCCATCTGGCACTCGCCAGCGCGGCAGGAGCCGCGGTCACCGTCGATGACATCTTCACTGGATCCGATGACCTTGCCTTTCAGTTCCTCGATCGGCGCAGCCAATTCGGCAACCCGGCCCGCGAAGCCTTCATCCGGTGTCACGGACGCATCCAGCAGGATCGGTTCGCCCTCGGCCTTGAGGAGATTGCCGTCATCGTCCCAGGTGACATCAAGTTCGCCAAGGAACTTTCCGTAGGCATACGCCTGAACGATGGGCACTTCCTTGCCTTCCGGATTTGTAACAAGAACCGGATAGGGACCTGACGCACCTTCCTGCGTGTTGGAAAGTAGCGTGTGAGAATGTCCTCCGACGATCACGTCGATTCCGGGAACGGCCGCGGCAATTTCCATATCCCGTGGCAAGCCCATGTGAGTGACTGCAATGATCTTGTTGATGCCGGCAGCCTCGAGACCCTCCACGGCACCTTTCAGATAGTCTTCGGCCTGAATGAAGCGGACACCATCGCCCGGTGAGGATGTATCGACCGTGTCTTCGGCCAAAGCGGACACGATACCGATTTTTTCGCCACCCCTTTCCAGGATGACGATACCGGGAACCTTGCCTTTCAGCAGCGGCTCGGCGCTGACCTCGATATTACCGGAAATGATCGGAAACGTCGCCTTGCCGATGAAATTGGCGAGACCCTCCGGGCCATCGTCGAATTCGTGATTGCCGACCGCCATGGCGTCAATATTCATTTCGTTCAGGAATTCGACCGCCGCGTCGCCCTTGTACGTCGTATAGAACAGCGAACCCTGGAACTGATCACCTGCGTCTAAGATAATGACATTCCTGCCATCTGCTTCGAGCGCATTGCGGCGTTCGTCGAGTTTCGTCTTGATACGGGCAATACCACCGAAACATTTTCCTTCCGCTTCGTCCTCCGCGTCGCATGTGGAATCGTACTTGTTTATCGACTCAATACGTGAATGCAGGTCGTTCAAATGCAGTATCGACAGTGAATAATCAGCATATGCAGCCGAAGACAGCGCCGTCGAGAGAGACAACACTGCAGCGGTAAGAAATCGGTTCTTCATCGGACCCTCGCCCTGGATTCTGGTTGTTTTTCGGTTCCGCGCAAAAGGCGGGCATCGCACCTGCCGAGCTCGATATTCCGATTGGTCACAGGAGCGCATGAATTCACAGCGCCATAACCTCCTGTCACTACCGGGAAATCGGGCCGGGTCAGCCGGTGCCTGAAATCTTTGATCAGATTTGTTGCCACCGCAAGTGGACGGTGCGAGATAAAGAAAAATTAATTTAACCGGAGAAGCTTCGCGCACCAACGCGACGCGAGAATTCGGTAAAATGTCTGACGTGGGAATTCCGGACTGCGCGCCCGATGCGGAGATCCGGACAGTCCGGCTTGTGTCCGGAAAGTCAGTCTTCGGGAATATTGCTCTCGTCGATGTCGTCGGTTTCGACCACAGGGATCGTATAACCCTCTGAAAACCAGCGGTTCAGATCCACCTTGGCGCAGCGGTCCGAGCAAAAGGGGTAGTCTTCCCTTGTCGACAGTTTCGAACAGATCGGACAAGGACGCATGCGCCGAACCGATGTCTCGTTGTCATTTACGGTCATCATGCCTCGCAGTGTTTGGCCGGGTTGCCCCTGTCTGCCGTCAGGCGGCAGCTGTCGCCCAGCCCTGATGAACCGGATAGCCGGCCGCACTCAGAAGGTTCGCCGTCTCGACCAGAGGCAGTCCGACAACAGAGGGATAAGATCCCACCAATTTGACGACGAAACTGCCGGCAAGGCCCTGGATCGCATAGCCACCCGCCTTGCCTCGCCATTCTCCTGACGCAATATAGTCGTCGACATCCATGCGGGACAGGCGCTTGAACCGGACACGTGTTTCAACCAGCTTGGAGCGAACCTTGCCGTTGGCTTCTGCAACGGCGACACCGGTGAAGACCCGATGCCCCCTGCCGGAAAGAAGCGACAGGCACATCAGTGCCTGCTCGGTCAGTTCCGCCTTCGGCAGCGCACGACGGCCGACAGCGACGACCGTGTCAGCCGCAAGCACGATACCCCCTTTGAGCTCCGGTGAGGCATCCGCCGACTGGCGAACGGCCTCGGCCTTGGTGCGGGCAAGCCTCAGTGCAAGACTGCGGGGCGTTTCATGCTTCCTGGGCGTCTCGTCAATGTCGGCGGGCATGAGGTGATCGGGATCGAGCCCGATCTGCTGCAGCAGCGCGAGGCGGCGCGGCGAAGCTGATGCCAGAATGAGCGGAGAATCATCGGTCATGGGAGAAAGAGCCTTGCAGCCGGAACCACCTTGAAAAGACCGCTACTTGAAGCGGTAGGTGATCCGCCCCTTGGTGAGATCGTAGGGGGTCATTTCGACAAGAACCTTGTCGCCCGCCAGAACGCGGATTCGGTTCTTGCGCATGCGCCCTGCCGTGTGAGCGATAATTTCGTGATCGTTTTCCAGTTTTACGCGGAACGTCGCATTCGGCAAGAGTTCTGTTACGACGCCCGGAAACTCCAGAGCTTCTTCTTTAGCCATTTGATATCCTGAATAAAGCGGGTCCTGCCCGCGGGTGCCGGGGAAACTAACGGATTACTGTCAGAATGTGAACAGTTCTTTCTGATCCTTACAAAAAAGAAAACTCAGTCGGCCGCCGAGGGCGACCAGTCGAAGCGTTTCTTGATTCGCATCATCAGCTGGTCACGCACGGTCCGGTATTCGTTCAGGATCTGTTCGCGACTCCCCGTTGCAAGTGTCGGATCCATGGTTGGCCAGTATTCCACGTCCATCGCATCCGTCCTGGTCATCTCGAGAGCCTTGTGGTGGGCCTCGGGCGCCAGGGTGACAATCAGGTCGAATCCAGATTCGTCCAGGTCTTCGAAGGTCTTGGGCCGATGTTTGCCCATATCGACACCGATCTCGGCCATTACCGCATCCACGAAGGGGTCGACCTTGCCTTGCCGGACACCGGCAGAGCGCACGTAGATCCGGCCGGGGAACAGTTTCTGCATCAGACCTTCGGCCATCGGGGAGCGAACGGAATTCATCCCGCAGGCGAACAGAACCGCAGTCGGACGCAGGCCCGGCCCGGTCACTTGTCTCAGCCTTTCCAGTGCAAGGCGTAGACCAGCGTGAACAAACGTCTCGCTGTCTGCATGTCAACCGCGATCTTTCCTTCCAGCCGTTCCATCAAGATAACCGATCCTTCATTGTGAACTCCGCGCCGCCCCATATCGATCGCCTCGATCTGGCTTGGCGTCGCATGGCGGATGGCTTCATAATAGCTTTCGCAGATCAGGTCATAATCCTTGACGATCTTGCGAAGCGGCGACAGTGACAGGACATGAGTGACGACCTCACGCTCGTCATCTGTTCTTATGCGAAACACCAGTTTCTTTTCGACAACCGCAAGGTCGAGAACATATTTCGCGGGTGGGTGCCCCACTGGCTGGAAACTGTTTTCCTCGATCAGATCGTAGATCGCGACTGCCCGGTCATGCTCGACTTCCGGGGTGGAACGCGCAATGGAGGCTTCGTCCAAAACGATATCCACCAGCCGACTGCCGGCGGATTGCGAATTGGTTTCCGGTTGCGTATCGCTCATGTGCGAGAAGCCTTCTAGAATCTCCGTTGCATGTTCAACCTGATGGAAACAGAGCGCGCGTGCGCCGACAACCCCTCAGATTCACCCAATGTGATTGCCGCCGGGCCAAGAGCCCGCAGATTATCCGCATTGCACTTCAGGATCGAGGTGCGCTTGACGAATTCCAGAACGGAGAGACCTGAGGAAAACCGCGCAGACCGCGCCGTGGGCAACACGTGATTGGAGCCACCGACATAATCACCAATCGCTTCCGGCGTATAGTGCCCGAGAAAAACTGCCCCCGCATTGCGCACTTTTTTCAAGAGATCTTCCGGATCGGCAACAGCCAGCTCCAGGTGTTCGGGTGCGATCCGGTTGGCCAGCGGCATTGCGGCCTCAAGGTTCTCCACCAGAATGATCGCACCGAAATCCTGCCAGCTGGCCCTTGCCACCTGCTCGCGCGGCAACGTCTTCAGCTGCGCTTCCACTGCTCTTTCCACCTGAACGGCCAGATCTTCGCTATCTGTCATCAGAATGGACTGGGCGGCCGTATCGTGCTCGGCCTGAGCCAGCAGATCGGCGGCAATCCAGTCGGGATTGTTGTCGCCATCCGCAACGATCAGGACTTCGGAAGGCCCGGCAATCATGTCGATGCCGACGGTACCGAACACCCGGCGCTTTGCAGCTGCAACAAAGGCATTGCCGGGACCGACGATCTTGGCAACCGGAGAAATGGTTTCAGTACCGAAGGCAAGAGCGGCAACGGCCTGGGCACCGCCAATACGGTAAATCTCGGTGACGCCGGCAACACTGGCGGCCGCCAGAACGAGCGGGTTCAGAACACCGTCCGGGCTTGGCACCACCATCACGATGCGATCAACACCGGCAACACGCGCCGGAACGACGTTCATCAGCACCGAACTCGGATAGTTTGCCAGACCGCCGGGCACGTAGACGCCAACAGCCTCAATCGCTGTCCAGAGCGTCCCCAGTTCCACACCGATGTCATCGGTATAACGTTCGTCCCTGGGCACCTGGCGAGAATGATGCGCATGAATCCGGTCATGAGCGAATTGCAGGGCCTCCAGCGTTTCCGCCGGCACTTCCTTCACTGCTTTCTCAATTTCCTGCCCGGAGACTGTGAGCTCCGCCATGCCGGCTGCATCGAGCCGGTCAAATTTTGCGGTATAGTCCAGTACGGCCCTGTCGCCGTTCGCGCGAACATCTTCGATTATGTCGCGAACCACCTGGTCGACATTTTCCGAGACTTCCCTCTTGCCCGCCAAAAGGTCCTGGAACCGTTCCTCAAATCCCGTTTCGGTGCTGTTTAGGCGTAGAACCACGCGCATCTCCATCACAAACGGTGCCAGGCACCGAATTAGTCCCGATCATCGGTCAGCTGAGGTCGTGTTGCGGCAGGTTGGGGGTCGACCAGGCGGCACCGAGGTCGGAAAGCTGCGCCTCTATGCACTCCACGTCCAGCGCAATGCTGGCACCACCGGCAAAAGCGAGCTGGATTTTGCCTGAAGGCTCATCTGCTGCCTCAAACGTGACAGCCAGCAATTCCAGCACCACGCCCTTGGCTTCCTGCCGGATGTTCTGCACCTTCATACCTGTCACCTGCCCGACAGCAAGGGCGGATCTGCGACGCTCGTGTTCCCTCGTACGCTTGTCCGCCTCCTTGTCCCAAACGAAGCGGTTCACGATGAAGACCGCCTTTTTCTCCTTCGGCAGAAAGCGGATGTCCGCCACCGTCATTACGGCGTCCTGCAAGTGGGTGGAAAGAACCTGCAGGTCTTCCTGGTCGAGGGCGGCAAGTTTCAGCTGATCCATAGCGGTCTGATTCTGATCCGGTTAGTCTTGTTTTCGGCAGACCGCATATAGGGCGTGTCTGGCATTATCCCAAGGGAGATGACCTAAAGCGGAAATCAGCGTTTTGCAACGCCGAATAACTTCGACAGGGCGCGTCAGGGGCCGTCATCCACGCGCTGACGCAGATCCTGCCTGATTTCATCGAGTGTTGCGATGCGCTTGAACACCCTGCGTCCAAGCCAGAGACCGAACACCAGAAGAAAAAAACCAAGTGTCGGTCCGAAGGGCGAAGCGACAAACACAACCGCCAGCAATCCAGCCAGGGCAAAACAAACCTGGATCAGGAACCTGATTGTCTGTGCACCCATCTATTCCCTCGCTCTTCGCCAGATTGACTGCCCGATGATGACCGCGCCAATATCGCTGGCCGCGCTGGCTTGCAATCGCTGCAAGCATCTAGGACAGTGCGTTCAGGTCAAAATACCCTTCGCTGTCAGGAATGCCATGTTCAAATCGCTGTCCGGCCTCTTTTTCAGTCTTGCTGTTTTGTGGACAGCTGCCGCGTCAGCACAGGACGTCACCGAAAAGGTTCTTGGCGAAACGATCTATGTGCCTGCCTATTCCAGGATCTTCTCCTATCCGAACCGCTCGGACCTGCTCGCAACTACGCTTGCGGTGCATAATGTCGATCCGGACACGACCCTGACACTGACCAGGGTCGATTACCACGGCGAAGACGGAAAGTTGCTGCGCAGCCTGCTTGAAGCTCCGTTCGAACTTGCGCCGCTGCAGTCAAAGACCGTGCTTATTCCGATCAACGACACCAGCGGTGGCGTCGGGGCAAATTTCATAGTGGTCTGGACGGCCGGCAAACCCACTCTCGGCCCGATTGCCGAGGCGATCATGACAAGCGGCAGCGGCGGTCCCGGTCCCTCCTTTACCTCAAGGGGCCGTGTAATCGCACGTCAGCAGGCGGAATAACCGGTTCGCCTGCCCCTCAAGTGTAGCCGCCGACGGATCAAGTTCAGGATCGCAGCCCGGTATCTGTCTTAACCGGAAATCCGCTCGATCTGCGCGCCACAGCGGGTGAGCTTGTCTTCCAGGCGCTCAAAACCACGATCGAGATGGTAGACCCTGTTGACGGTTGTTTCGCCCTCGGCTGCCAGTCCTGCAATCACGAGCGAAACGGAAGCCCTGAGATCGGTTGCCATGACGGGTGCGCCGCGCAATGTTGACACGCCGTCGACCGTCGCAGTGCGGCCGTCGACCTGGATCTGGGCGCCGAGACGGGCAAGTTCCTGGACATGCATGAAACGGTTTTCAAAAATGGTTTCGGTGATCTGGCTGGTGCCGCCTGCCTTGGTCATCAGCGCCATGAACTGGGCTTGCAGATCGGTCGGGAAGCCCGGGAAAGGTTCCGTGGTGACATCGACCGGCTGAATACCGTTGCCATTGCGATGGACCTTGATGCCATCCGGTGTCTGGGTGATGTCGGCTCCGGTCTGGCGCAGCGTGTCCAAAGCTGCCTCCAACAAATCCGTGCGAGCGCCCTGAAGAAGCACATCACCGCCTGTCATGGCCACCGCCATGGCGTAGGTTCCCGTCTCGATCCGGTCAGGAACAACGGCATGGTGAGCACCGTGAAGACGCGGAACCCCCTGGATCCGGATGGTCGATGTCCCCTCCCCCTCAATCCTGGCGCCCATGGCCTTCAGGCAACGGGCCAGATCGACAACTTCCGGTTCGCGCGCGGCATTGACGATTTCCGTCTCACCGTGTGCGAGGGTCGCCGCCATCATGACGGTGTGCGTTGCACCCACGGAAACCTTGGGAAACTCGACACGCGCTCCCTTCAGGCCACCTGGTGCCCTGACCACAACATAACCACCCTCGATCTCGATCTCGGCACCGAGCGCCGCCAGTCCGTCGATAAAGAAATCGACCGGGCGCGTTCCGATTGCACAACCACCGGGAAGCGAAACACGCGCCTCGTGCATGCGCGCAACCAGCGGGCCGATAACCCAGAAGCTGGCCCGCATCTTGGAGACCAGTTCGTAAGGGGCCGTCGTGTCGACAATTTCACGGGCGGTCAGGTTAAGCGTCTGGCCTGCCAGGTCGTCCTGACCGCTGCGCTTGCCGTTGACAGAATAGTCGACGCCGTGGTTGGAAAGAATCTGCATCAACTGCGCGACATCGCGCAATCGCGGTACATTTGAAAGCGTCAGGGTTTCGTCTGTCAGAAGCGAAGCGATCATGAGCGGCAATGCCGCATTCTTTGCCCCGGAAATCGGGATGATACCGTTCAGCTCCGCGCCGCCGACGACCTTGATGCTATCCATATGAACCCCGAACCCGGCCGCTTTCCCCAAGCGGCCTTCCCTTAGAACAATCTCTCACCAAACCTGCGGTCTACACACAAGTTGTGACCCATGCAAGGCGGCGATTGGCCGGACATCGGGCGTTTTCGTGACAGCTCACAAGCTCCCGATCCCGATCTCCAGCACTTCAGTCCTGCTTGCGGGCCCTGGCTGCACTTTTGCGGCGGCGCAGATTTGCTCTCAGGGCCTCGGCAAGTCGATCGTCCCGTGAAGGTGAGCCAGGCTTTGCCTTGGAGACATCACTGTCTTGCGAGGAGTTTGCGCCGCTATCGTCAACCGATTGGCCTTTTTGATCTTTTTCACTCATGGGCGTTGTGAACGTCCTTTCTGGTCCCTCGTCTTCTATCAACAGGCAGGCGCCGGGGAAAGTCGGCCTGAACTTGCGGCATGAAGCAGCACGCCGGTTCAATATCGTCCCGCTTGCGCTTCTTCCCGGTTGCAAACAAGATGCGACAGCCTGTTGAATACACCCCGAAAACGCCTCTTTACAGACTATATCCACAAGCAGGTTTTACACTGTTTTTCAGCCGGGATTCAGAACGAAATTGCATTTGAGATTCGCGCCACAATTTCCCAGGCGACCCTTGCCAAAAAAAATCCAAATGACGGCTTGCCTCCAGCAGGCTCTTATGGCACAAGCCCCCTCATTCCGGGCGGCACCGCTGGTCGGGAACAGCATTCGCGTCTCAATGCCCGGGCTTTTTGCCATTTCCGGCAACGCGGGGCTCTTCAAGGCGCCTTCATATGCTGCCGTAGCTCAGGGGTAGAGCACTCCCTTGGTAAGGGAGAGGTCGAGAGTTCAAATCTCTCCGGCAGCACCATTTTGCAGGCACTGCGTCAAGTTACCCCCTAAGACATTGAATGGTAATGAATATTTGGTGTCCAACACCCCTTTCGCGACAGTAATTCGGAAGGTCAATACACCATTCCAAGCACCATTTTCTGCAAGTCTGCCCTGCAAGACCGCCATAAACTGCCATATTGTTCAGTTTCAGGTGATGCCTGCCGTCTTCATGTAAGACTATTGCAGGTAGTGTAACGGCGCGCAAATTTGCCGTACCTAAGAGACAACAAAAATTCAACTTTTGCCAAATCCAAAACGGTTTCTGTATTCTTTCGGCGAGATTCCGAGGACACGTTGCATGGCACGTCGCAAGCGTTCGTCGTCCTCGAAACCGGTTCGTTGCGCAATCGTCGCGACAGGAAGAGCGGTGTCTTCGAGCAGGTCGCGCGCTGCTGCAACGCGAAACAGTTCGATGGTTTTGGCAGGCGTTCGACCGGTGGTTGCCCGATAGACCCTGGTGAAATTGCGTTCACTCATTCCTGCTTGCTCAGCCAACCGGTCTACGCGCAAATCTCCTTTCAAATTTTCCCCGATCCAGGTGTGAAGCGCATCGAACCGACCGCTGGCATCATTGATTTGACCGAGAAGAGCGGAGCTGAACTGAGTCTGGCCACCGGGGCGGATCATATACACGACCAGTGTTTGTGCGAGACGAACGGCAACTTTTCTCCCCGAGTCTTCTGCCACCATGGCAAGAGCCATATCGATGCCCGCGGTCACTCCTGCCGAAGTCCATACATTTCCATCTTTCACGAACATGCGGTCCGGCTCTACCTTCACCTTCGGATGCTGACAGGCAAGATCGTCGCAGGAATACCAATGTGTTACCGCGCGATGGCCATCCAGCAGACCACTTGCCGCGAGAACGAACGCGCCTGTGCAAACAGAGCCTATGCGCTCGGATTGATCGGCCAGAAGAACCGTATCTTCCAGAAGTTTCGGATCTTGCGCTGCCGCTCTCGCACCCCAGCCGCCCGAAATCAGGAGAGTATGGAGCTTTCTGTCGCGCCATCGCTCCATGGGTTCCGTGCTGATTTCAACCCCCGTGTCCATCAGCTGAACTCCGCCTTCCGCAGACACAAGCACGATCTCGTAGTCTTCACCTCCACATACTTTTGCATCGGCGAAAACCTGCATTGGACCGGTGATATCCAGCAGTTTGGCGTCTGGAAAGACGACAATTACAACAACCGGGCGCGATTTGGCGGAAAATGAGGGCATATTGTCGGTTATGCCAAAAAATTAACTGTTAGTCTATTTCTGAAGTATTGAAGTTTTTTTAAGTATAGTATTGAGGAAATCTCATGAAAAGAATACTACTAACTGCAGCTGCAAGCCTTGCAATGATTTCCTCGGCTGCAGCTGCACCATTCCAATGGTCTGCCGGATCCGGAGGCAACGATCACTGGTATGAATTTGTTGTGCTCGGGTCCGGAGACCCGTCATTGATGGCAACACAGGCAGAAGCGCTTGCCGGGTCATCTTCCTTCATGGGGCTGGGTGGCTATCTTGCGACGATAACGTCTGCAGCCGAACAGACATTTCTCAATTCGCACTGGCCTGGTGCAGGCAGCGTGACGGGCCAGTTCCTGGACTACAGCTTCTTCCTGATTGGCGCGACGGACCGCAACACAGAAGGTTCGTTCGAATGGCTGGACGGGCCTGAAGGTGGAAATCCTTTGGCGTATACCAACTGGAAGCCGGGCGAACCGAACAACTCAGGTGGTGAGGACTATGTTGTGGCCTGGTGGGAAGACAGCGCCACTGGTCGCTGGAACGACATACCAAACAACGCGAATGTTCGTGCCTATCTCGTTGAGTATAGCGTCACGCCGGTTCCCGTACCGGCTGCCCTTCCGCTTCTGATTGGCGGGCTTGGGTTGCTGGGGTATGCCGCGCGCCGCAAACGCAGTTCAACAGAAGCCTGATCTGTAAACACGGATTAGCAAACTTGGCCCGCCGTTTTGGCGGGCTTTTTTTGTGCTGGTGTGCAGACCACGCGTCCTTCGAAGTCGGGTAACCCCGCCCGTCGCAAGCGCAAATGCGATGTCGTAATCTTCACCTCCACAAGTTTTCGCATCGGTGAAAACTTGCATTGAACCCGTAATATCCAGCAATTCGGCGTCCTGAAATTCGCCAATAACAACAACCGGGCATGATTTGGCGGAAAATGAGGTCTTATTGTCGGTTTTACCAAAAAATTAACTGTTAGTCTTACGACAAGCGATACTGAGTGGTTGATCGGTATTGTTTGCCGCGTTCATAACAAAAGCGGCAACAGTTTCTAAGAAAGTTGAAAACCACTCCCCTCCGGCAAAAATTCCGTAGTTGATTGCCGGTTGTTCGATCTCGCTTTGCTGAGGAGCAACCATGTCAATTCTTTCTGCCAACTAACAGGGAGAGAGATCTAGAGAATCAAGAACTACATATTCGGACCAGGTGCGATGGTTTCCTCGGCAGCAGCTGCACCATTCCAATGGTCGTCTGGGTTTGTGGTTTGGAGGTTTGAAATGAAAAAATTTCTTATCGGCGCGTGCGCTGCTCTCGGGTGGATTACCAGTGCTCAAGCTGCGCCAGTCACATTCGCAGGTCTCACATTCGACGATACCGCTTTTGTCGATGTGTCAAATGCGGTTCAGGGAACTTTTGATCCGACCGGTGTTATCGGTGGTAATTTTGCGACAGGCATTAACTTGCAAGAGCCTCCGGGAAGCATCCCACGTGTAGCGGAACTGAGCTTTACCGACAATACACTGGTGAACGGCTCTGGCGACGACCTGGCTCTGTTTGTGCCAAGTTTCGTGTTTAACCTTGGCGTTGCGACCGAGTTTCCGGGACCGACAGGTGGACCCACACCATTTCAAGGCCGGAACGGCATTTCGACCGGCGGTGGCATGATAGCGTTCCTGTATGACCTGTCTGACTACGGTATTGCTGATGGCGGTTCCGTGAGTTCCTTCTTTTTGACCAGACTTGGCGATGTTGAAGCATTCACTTTTGCAGCGGCCGCTTTGAATGGTGGTCCGATTATTGACCCACCCGTCGCTGTACCATTGCCTGCCGCTTTGCCAATGCTTGTGGGGGGTCTGGGTTTACTCGGTATTGTCAGAACTCGCCGCAAACGAGGCGCGATGCAGGACAAGCCTGAACTTTGAAAACGGATCAACAAACCTGGCCTGCCGTGATGGCAGGCTTTTTTGTACCGTCTAGCGGAAGGTCAACTGAACTCCCAACGAACAGACAGGCATTCAGAAGTTAAAAGATCCAATAAGTCAGATATTTATACACAGAACAGGGCAAATCTGCTTTCCTTTTCCTCTCGGTGTCCAACAGCACCCACTGCTGTACTTTCCTGGTTGAAAACATGCTGCGAACTGGCGAGGGGCATGAGACCAGCGGTGGAGGGAGCCATGTCGGTGAAGTATTTGAATGCCCCCCAATATTTGTAGACGCCTTCTTCCCAAATCTTGGTGCAGGAAGGTCAAGACGAGCGCGAGCGTGAGCGCACATGCGCTCCATGCCCGGAAGAAGACGTTCTCCAAGTCTCCCGTTCCCGTTGGGCTTGTTCCGGACTTCTTCACGCGAGAACAACCGGATTCGGGTTTTCAAAAACCGCCCTGACTTGATGATCCCTTCCGCTCGCCCCTTGTGCATTTGATGAGCTCGGTGAACGCCTTGCAGTTTCCGCTCAAAACACGGCTGTGCAACCGTTCCGAGCAGCTTCCGGAACGGGGCATTTGTTACGCGGCACACAGCCGTCCGGGATGCAGTCGAAACTGACATTGAGCGGTTCTGTTGATATCCTGCTTTCGCAGCGGAGGATATTGCATGACCGTCAAGCGCATCGTGTTCGACATCGCGACAAGTTCAGTCGATGAAGTTCGAGAATTCTATGCCGAACTTTTTGATCTTGAAACGATCATGGATCAGGGCTGGATTGCTACCATGGCTTCAGATGCGACCGCCAGGGTTCAAGTCAGTATTGCTTCCGAGGGTGGCTCAGGGACGCCTGTTCCCGACGCGTCCATCGAAGTCGATGACGTTGACGAGGTCTATCGCCGTGCGAAAGAACTTGGTCACAAAATCGAGTACGAATTGACAAACGAACCTTGGGGTGTCCGGCGTTTCTACGTGAACGACCCTGCCGGAAAGCTTCTCAACGTCCTGTCCCATCTTTAGGTCGGCATCGTCAATTTGGGGCCCCAGGCGAACCTGGTACAATTGAACCGGTCAGGAGTTTCGGCGCTTCAGATCGATCTGCGCTCGTGCAAATTCAATCTGGCTGAAATCCTCAGTCACAAAGAACCCGGTGGCTGCCGCGATATCGTGGTGCGTTGCCTCCCGGTCTAGCGCAAGGCTGCAATGACGGATGCCGTATCGGTGACATTTGCGACGTTCTGCATGCCAAAATTAATCGAAGCCCGGTGCCAGTCCGCATTCATGGTTGAACAGGCATCTTCCGGAACGATGACCTGGAACCCTTTGTCCGCAGCCGTGCGGGCCGTGTGTTCAACGCTCATGTTGGTCCAGGAACCAGTGTTGATGATCGTGTCGATGCCTGCGTGGTTGAGGTAGCTTTCAAGGCGCGACGTCTCCCAACCGCTCATCGACATCTTTTCACACACGAGATCTTCCGGCCGCGGCTCAAGCCCCGGCACAGGGGCAACACCCCACGTACCCCGGACAAGGGCATTCTCCCCTTTCAATCCCTGAAAGAGAGGAGCATGCTGGGAGAGCAGCGGATGCCCCGGTTCACAGACCATCCATATATGGATGACGGGCATGCCGTTTCGGCGCGCGGCTTCCGCAAGCGCAATGGCGTTGGACACCACATTCTGGTCACGAGCGTGCTGCGGCGACCCGGTTTCGGCAAACGCACCACCGTCCATCATGACATCGTTCTGAAGATCCTGAATGAGCAGTGCCGTTTTCTTCGGGTCAAGAACGGGGCAAGCGGCAATCTGCAGCCCCTTGGAGGACGCATTCACGGAAGAACCGACGTTTGCCGCCTGTTCGAGTGAAGAACTTTGGACCGTTTTCGGCGACATGAAGGGTTCGGACCGCGGCCGGATTTTGGTCTTTATCGTGTAGACAGAGGTGCATGCGCACATGAAGAGGGTTTGCCAGTCTTCACCACCCCAGTGAAGGTTGGCCACCATCTCGGGTACTTCGATCTTGCCAATCAGCATCCCCTCGAAGGAATAGACCCAAACGCCACCGGGTGCGGTGACCCAGACGTTGCCGTTGGCATCGGCCTTCATGCCGTCCGGCACGCCCGCCTTGACGCTGTCCTTGATGCCTGAGGCAAACATCCGGCTGTTTTTCAGTCTGCCGTCTCCACCAACATCGAACATGCGAATGTTCGCCTGCTCGGTATCATTGACCCACATCCAGCGTTCACACGGTGAAAAACACAGTCCATTGGGCTGTGTGAACATGTAGCGGTCGGAGACAAGCACGGCTTCATCGCCGGGTTTGTGGTCCGGCGGAAGCATGTAGACACCCTGGAACCCCAGTTGAAGCGGGCGAGGCACACCAAAGTGTTCCAAACGCCCGTAGGTCGGATCCGTGAAATAGATCGCCCCGTCGGATTTGACGACAATGTCGTTCGGCGAATTGAGTTCCTGCCCCTCGAAGTGGGATGCAAGAAGTTCCCGCGATCCGTCCGGGCGAAAGCGGGCGACCGAACTCGTTGCATGTTCACAGACGAGGAGATTGAGCTCCGCGTCATAAGTCATGCCGTTGCCTTTGTTCGACGGGCGAAGCTGTTCCGTTACGCCGGATTGCCGGGTCCATTTGCGCCGAACATCGCCGGGCATATCGGAGAACAGCAGATACTGGTCTACCGGATGCCAGATCGGACCTTCAGTGAAGACGAAACCGGTGCCGATACGCTCAACGGCAGCATGCTCGTCCACCAGGTCTGTAAATTTCGGGTCAACAACTGTATGGCCCACGGATCCCTCCCAGTCTTTCGTCAAGCGGGAAGCAAAAACTTCCCGGAATACATCAAGTTACATCGGGAACCACTGCCGCTCGGGCACCGTTTCGGACATCGGACCGGGAACGGTCATGGCAAGCCTGCCAACCACTTGCTGGTTCTGGATTTTTGCCGGCCGGTCATGAACAGGAAGCAGGAACGTGTAATTGTTCAAAAGCTTCTTGATCGCGCCCTTTTCTTCCCGTTTCGAGCCGGAATGGTTCCCCGTCACGCGCGGTTCCATCCAATTGTTGGTGTGGACGTGGTTCACGATCTGATCGTTGAAATCGTAAATGACGTCACCGCAGATGCAGGCAAGGCCCTCCGCCGTTTCCACGATCACATTCATCGACCCTTCAGTATGTGCGCCGGCCGCTTCACACCACACGCCCGGAATGATTTCTTCCGCGCCGGTAATCTCAAGATCCAGGAAACGCATGGCTTCGGGTTCATAGATCCGCTCCACCAGATGCATGATGTCGGGTTTCGGATATTGCGGGTACATGATCCCGGACACGGAAAACTCCATCTCCCTGCGGTTCAGGACCACGGTCGTATTCATCGGGAACTTGTCGTCCTTGCCTGCGTGATCGATGTGAAGATGCGTGTGCAGGATGTAACGAATATCGCCGAGCTTCAGACCATGTTTGGCAAGCTGGTTCTCGATCATGTTGTCGTGGAACTGCAGTCCCCGCATCCCGAGACTTTCCATGATCGCGTTGTCCCGGTACCCAGTATCGACGAGAACGGGATGCGTGCCACCGAGGATCAGGAACCCGTAGACGGGTACGCGGCGGATCCGGCCGCATTCATGACCGAGCACAAGAAAAGATGTCTCAAGTTCAATGTCGCCATAGTCCAGAACGTGTATGGTAAGGGCCATTTGTTTTACTCCCATGGAAAGAATGAGCTGCGACAGAGCATCGGCTATAGCCGATAGATCCGCTCAGCCGTATCGTTGAAAATTGACTGCCTTTTCACCTTGGTCAGACCCTTTGCCCCCTCCTGAAAGGCGCCAAAGAGTTCAGCGTAGGTCGTCCAGAGTTTTTCGATCGGGAAATTGGAACCGAACATGCACCTGTCTGCACCGAAAAGGCTGACGGTCTGCTTGATCATGAAGGCGACAAACTCGGGATCATTCCTATGAATGAAGGTTCCGAAAGCAGACAGCTTGGTCGCAACGTTGTTGCATTCAGCCAAACGGCGCATGCCCTTGCGCCAAAGTTTGACGCCGTCGGCACTGGTGTCTTCCAGCATGCCGGCATGCATAAGCACAAATTGCACGTCCGGACAGCTTCGAGCCAGCTCCGCGGCATATTCCATTTGTGAAGGAAACACCTGCAAATCAAAACTCCAGCCATACTCGGCCAGGTAAGCGATATTCTTGCGAACAAGCGGATCGGCAGGCAGGTCAGGTCTGGCTGCAAATCTGTAAAGCGGGTTTTCGTGCCAGTGAAACTGCTGACGCAGCCCACGCATGAGCGGGTAGCGTTTCAGCCTGTCGAGCTGCGGCCTGACATCTTCGCTGGTGAAATCGGCAAAGCCGACAATGCCATGAGGCCAACCCGACGTGTCAGCAACCGATTGCACCCACGCAACTTCATCTTCGAACCAGTTCGGAGCCCAGTTTGCCTGCACATAAACGGACTTGATGATCCCGGTTTCCCCGAGATCCTCTCGAAACTCATCAATGAGGTAATCACGTTTTATTGAGGCATAAGGACCGAAAATCCGTGGCTGCTCGGGCCCGAGAAGCCACGGAAGATCCTTTTGCCGCCAGATATGATGATGCGCGTCGATCATGAGGGCCTCGAAAGACTGAGAACATGTGTGCAGAGAGCCTCGATCCTGTCTCCCGGCACGAGACTGTCGAGAAACGGAAGGCAAGCCGACAACGCTTCGGTTCGCGGCTCATATCCCGGATCGGCTGCAAGGGGGGTGAGCCAGTCCAGTCGCCAGCACAGACGGGCCAGTTTCCGGATGGCCTCGACAAGCGTCGCCGGCTCACCGCGTTCCAGACCGTCGGACAGGATCAGGACAGCAGCGCCTCGGGCCTGGCCGGCGAAACGCGGAACCGCAAGAAAGGCCTGAAGGGCATCACCTATGCGCGTTCCACCGTCAAAATCCGCGACCGTGGCCCCGACACTCTCCAGGGCCTGATCGGTGTTCTTGATCCGAAGGGAGTGGGAGACCCGCGTCAACCGCGTTCCGAAAGTGAACGTTTCCACGCGTTCGGCCGCTTGCGTGAGCTTGTGTGCAAACCGCATTGTTGCGACGCTCTGGTCTGTCATCGATCCGGATACATCGACCAGCAGCAGGATCCGTCGCTGTCTCGTTTTTCTGCGGGTAACCGGCAAGTCGAATACTTCCCCATCCTGTCGCAATGCCTGTTTAAGAGCTTTCCGCAGATCAATCCGGTTTCCGCGTTGCGAAAAAGCGCGCCGGTATGACAGGCGTCGCGGCAGGTCCTTTTCCGCCCGGCGCGCGAGGTGCCTGAGGGCACCACTTTCGTCAGCGGGTACAAATTGCCGTCGCCTCAGAATTTCAGCAGAGGTCGCAAGGTCGCCGGTTTCGTCTTCCTCCATCCCCTCTTCAACATCCACCTGGGCCCCTGTCGGCTCGTAAGCCTGGACATCATCATCTTCGTCATCGTCTTCAATTGACGCCGCAAGTCCCTGACCCAGGAAATAAGCCTTGAAAAGCGCATCGAATTCCGTTTGCCGGTCCCTCGGCACCGACAGCATGGCAATCGCAGCGCTTCGGATATCGCGCATGTCCCTTGGCCCCAGCAGCCCGACGGCTTCCACAAACCCCATTGTCTGATCCGGAGCGACGGGAAAACCGTGTGCCCGAAGAATTGCGGGAAACTCGACAAAGGGTCGTATCGCGGCAGGAAGCGTCATGCGGCCTCCTGCGGCATGAAACTGTCGAGACGGCCTTCCAGAAAATCCAGATCGTCATGGTCCTTGAGCGCAACACCGATGGCACGTCGGAACGCTTCCGGCCAGGTCGCCCCCTGATCGTGGAGCAACGTTGCGGCCTCGGCCCATTCCACAGTTTCGGCGACACCCGGCGGTTTGGCAAGCGGCTCGGTCCTGAGTTTCGCAACGGCCCCGGCAACAGCGGCGGCAGTGGCTTGCGCCACGGTGCTGGCCCGCGCCATCACGATCCGCGATTCCAGATGGATGTCCGGATAGTCGATCCAATGATAGACACAGCGCCGTCGCAGCGCTTCGTGAAGATCTCGTGTCCGGTTCGAAGTCAGAACCACGACAGGCGGCCGCACGGCTCGCACTGTTCCCGTTTCGGGAATGGAGATGGCGAAATCCGAAAGAAACTCCAGCAGAAACGCTTCGAATTCCTGGTCGGACCGATCAATCTCGTCAATCAGCAGGACGCAGTCATCGGGAGAGCGAAGCGCTTCCAGCATGGGCCTTTGCAGCAGAAACTGGTCGTCGTAGATGTTGATGTAGTCATCACCGGCTTGTCGAATGGCAAGCATTTGACGTGTGTAGTTCCATTCATAAAGTGCTGATGCGGCGTCAATGCCTTCAAAGCACTGCAGCCGTACAAGGCGACGGCCAAGCACTGACGCAATGGCCTTGGCGGCCTCCGTCTTGCCGACGCCGGGTGCGCCTTCGAGCAACAGGGGTTTGCCGAGCGCCAACGCCAGATACGCTGCGGTCGAAAGTTCATCGCCTGCAATATACTGGGCAGCGATCAGCGCATCCCTCAAGCGATCAGGGCGATCAATTCCAACGATGGAAGGCTTCACCGGCATGGATCAGCGCACTCCCTGTGGCCTGGCGCCACCATTCGCGAGCAATCCGCGCAGAACTCTTTCCGGCGTGATCGGCAGCGTGTCGCAGCGAACGCCAACAGCGTTGTAGACCGCATTCGCTATTGCGGGAAGAACAGGATTGGCGCACATTTCGCCGGGACCCTTGCCGCCAAAGGGCGCGTCTTCGGCAGGCCGTTCGAGCACGGCGATGTTGTGATCAACAACCTCACCGGGACCGGGCATCAGATAGGCATTGAAGTCTTCCGGCCCATGGTTCCGGTCGGGATAGTAGGGCTCCGTCGTTTCATAGAGCGCATGCGAAACCCCCATCCAGGCACCACCAATCAGCTGCTGTTCGACAAGGCGCGGGTTTAGCGCTCGACCAACTTCATACGCAGAATTGATTTCATTGACGGTGACCTCGCCAGTCTCGTCATCCACTTCCAGATCCACGACTAGAGCCGCATGGGCGAAGCAGGAAACCGGCGTCATCTCGCCGGTATCCGGATCGACGTCCGACGGCGGGATCAGGAAAATCCCTCTGCCCGACAGTGTCCTGCCCTGCTTGAACTGCGCCGCGATTGCCGTGTCGGCGACTGTGATTGTCCGTGTTGGCGCACCCTTTACGTGAATGTTCCCCTGACCGTCTGTTTCCAGGTCTGCTGCATTGACTTCGAGCTCTTCCGCCGCAGCCTCGAGCAACGCCTTTCGTGCTTCTGTCGCCGCGCGAATGACCGCGTTTCCAACCCTGTGTGTTCCACGGGATGCGAACGATCCCATGCAATGCGGACCAGTATCGCTGTCTGCGGTATCGACGTAGACGTCGGCAACTGGAACCCCGAGCGTTTCTGCCGCGATCTGGCGGGTTACCGACTTCATGCCCTGCCCCAGATCAATGGACGACAAGGACACCATGAACTTTCCATCCGGCGTTGAATGAACCAGCGCCTGACTCGGGTCACCACCAAGGTTCATGCCTATCGGGTAGTTGATGCAGGCAAAGCCGCGCCCCTTGTGGACAGTCATGATCAACGCCTCCTTGAACCGGACAAGAACCTGGACACGCCAGGCCGATTGACACCTCGGGAAAAGGGTTTTTCGGGTTTGTACGGCTGAGATGCAGCATCTGGAGCTGGCGGCTGCGGCGCCGTGGCTGGCGGCTCGGGCGACGCCTGCGGTGCCGGTGGCGACAGTGCGGGTTGCAGGGCGGGTTGCAGGACTTGCGAGCTGCCGGATGGCGCGACAGGACCTGGGCGGGCTGCCGGAGGTGGTGGCGAAGCAGGCGCGGCTGCTTGAGGACGCGTATCGGTCGCAATCGCGGCTTCAGGTATCCTGGTGGGCGTGGACGAAGGCCCTCTGTAGCCGGTGCGGGACGGATCCATGATCATGTCTTCGTCCTGGGGGGCCGCGGCAACGATTGGAATACCCTGTGTTCCGGCCGGCACGTTCCCCCTGGCAGACGCGCCTTCACCTGGCGCAGTCGGGATTACCGAGCGCCTCCGCTCCCCTATCTGCCCGGCCATGTCCGTGACCGTTTCGGGAATTTCAGCCCTTGGGCCACCGCCTCCCAGAAGAGAGGATTGACGCGCTGCCTCGGCGCCAATGCTCCAACCGGATTTTTGCGCGGCGACCTGGCAACATTCAATCAGCGCGGTATTTTTTGCCAAGCGTCGGTGCGGCTTCATATCCCCGTCCCGATAGGCATTCAGGATCCGCAGTTCGATCGGGTTCAGTCCAACGGCTTCTGCGACCTTGTCCATGTGACACTCAATGGCAAAATCGACGCCCGTGATGCCGAAACCACGCATTGCGGTTGCCGGCGTGCGATTGGTGAAAACGCAAAAGACATTCGCGGCGACGTTGGGGATTGTGTAGGGGCCAGGCAGATGGGCCGAACACTTGATGATCGCGTAGGAAGACAACCGGGTATAGGCACCAGCGTCAAAAAAACCGGTAAAGGCCCGTGCCAGAATGCGTCCATCGCGCGCAACGCCGTCCTTTATGCGCCAGCGTTCGGCACCGCGTGGCGCTCCGACCTGCATTTCCTCTGTACGATCCCACATGAATTTCACCGGGCGCCCGGCAAGGACCGCGCCGAGAACCGAGAGCGGCTCCACAATGCTATCGACCTTGCCGCCGAAGCCGCCGCCGACTGTTCCGCCTATGAAATGAAGCCGTGAAGACGGCATATCCAGCAACTTGGCCGTGGTGCCCAGAGAGAAGAAAAGTGCTTGTGTCGAGGTATAACAGACGTAGCGGTCATTGGTTTCGGGTGCTGCGATTGCACCACAGGTTTCAATCGGTGCCTGTTCGATCGGCGACATCTGGTATTCGCCCTCGACAATATGATCTGCTTCGGCAAAGCCCTTGTCGACGTCGCCAAACCGAAGCTTTTGATGATCGTAGAGATCATGATAGTCGAACGTGTTGTTCGGATAGACTTCATTGACGACCGGTGCCTGAGGCGAAAGGGCCTCTTCCGGGTCCAGGACATGTGGCAGAACCTCATAGTCCACTTTCACCGCAGCGCATGCGTCACGCGCCTGCCGGTCGGTTTCGGCGATGATGGCTGCAACAGGTTCGCCGACATAGGCGACCTTGGTATCCTGAATAAGCTTCTCTTCATCCTTGCCGAAATTGATCAACGACAGCAACGTGTTGAGATTGTTGGGAACATCCCGCGCAAGGATCACCCGGATGACGCCTGGCATGCGTTCGGCAGCACCGGTATCGATCGATCTGATCCGGGCATGGTGGTGTGGTGAGCGTACACAGCGCATGTGCAGCAAACCGTCAAAGAGATGATCGTCATAGTAGGGCGAACGGCCCGTTACGTGGCCAAGAATATCCTGCCGGCGCGTGGGCTTGCCGATTTCCTGGAGATTGTCGTCACGCTCTTCCCTGAAGAGATCTTTGCGGAATTCCACGGAAGACATCAGCCCGTCCTCCGTGTCGCTTGACCGCTCGCAGCCATGATCGCGTCGATTATGGGGTCGTAGCCCGTGCATCTGCAGATGTTGCCGGAAATCGCTTCGATGACTTCCTCCCGGCTTGGTCTGGGAGTGCGGTCAAGCAGGGCTTTGGCGGCCATCAGCATCCCGGGTGTGCAATATCCGCACTGGGCAGCAAAGTTTTCCATGAATGCTTCCTGAAGCGCATGAAGGTTTGGCCCGGCGGCCAGTCCGTTCGTCGTTTCAACGGACCGTCCTTCAACGGTTTCAGCCAGGGTCAGACAGCTCAAATGCGGTTCACCGTCGATCAGCACAGTGCAGGATCCGCAGGTACCCTGACCGCAGCCGTATTTTGGTGTCAGATCTCCAACACCGCGCCTGAGAACGTCGAGCAGGTTTTGGGCATCGTCGACGAACACTGCCGCAGACGATCCATTGAGTGAGAATTGAACAGGTGTCTTGGCCATCATCGTGTTCCTTGCCCCAGAAGCAGGCGTCCCAGATGCACGGGTGCAACTGCCTTCCGATACCAACCGGAGGCCAGGCTGTCGTCGGGAGGGTTCAGGTTGTTTGCGACGCTCTGCAGCGCGCGTTCAATGCCATTTTGATCGAGATTGACGCCTTCCAGAGCTGCCTCCACCTCCGGAACCCTAACCGGTGTGGGTGCCATCGCGCCGAAAGCCACGCGAGCACCGGAGACGCGTCCTGCACGCCTGGGCAACCAGGCAGCAATGCTTAGAACAGACGCACCTCTCGGCTTGACCCGGGTGACTTTCAAAAACCGGAAATCATCTCCGGCAGGTCGCAAGGCGGAAACGGATTCAACAAGGCGGGTTTCCGTGTCACGAACCGGGAGCAGGCGATCCAGATCCATCTCGCTGCCATCAGACATGCGAAGCCTTGCATCCAGCACCAACAAGGCGACTGCAAAATCTCCATATGGATGGGGAGCGAAAATGTTGCCGCCGACCGTTGCCATGTTTCGGATTGCCGGACCTCCGACGGCACGTGCGACGGGATGCAGAAACGCCGTATCGCCGGATTTCATGATCGTCGCCATGGTTGCGAAGGCCCCCAGCCGGATGCGCTCGCCTTCCGATGAAATTCCTGCAAGAGGTGTAGGTTGCCTGAGGCGAACGATGCGTGACACGTCCTGGTCGCCATAATTGACACCGCGCATGAGCAGGGTTCCCCCGCCCAGGAGTGACGACCCCTGACCACTGCTTGCGGCGGCCTCCTGCAGTGTATCGACCGTAGTAATCGTCACCATTGGTTACGCCTCCAGTCCCATGAAATCCGAAACGGCCTTGAACCCGGCCACATAAATGTCGTCACCGACCAGCGCTGCGAGTTCCCTGTCGCGGCCTGCCGGGACATCGAAGCGGCTTTGCCATTCCCACAACGTCGTGTCGTCATCGGTCACCGGGGACAGGCGGACATGTGCGACATAATTGAAGAGCGGTATTGGCGTATCCAGAAGGCAATACGAGTAGGTCTGTTCCAGATCTGAAAGTGTCAGGAGCTGTTCCCTGAGCTCGGACCCATCTTTCAGTCTGAAGCGACGGACTGCGCCGACCCTGTCAGCGCTGCCGCCGCGTTCGATCTGGCTTGTTGTAACTGCCGGGTGCCAGCGGTCGTGACCGTTGAAGTCGCGCAGAACCTCCCACACGGCTTCAATCGGTGCGTTGACTATTGTGCTGCGGACGACCTTGACCACGACCTTTCCAACTCCGCCTATTTGAACTTCATGTCGTTGGGATCGAATGTGGTCACCTGCGCGTACATCAATCCGTCGCGGGTGACGTATGCATCTGCTCCCTTGTAGGGCTCAGCGAGATAGTCCGCCTCCACCCGCCAGGACACATTTACGGTGTCACCAACCGTTTTGACCTTTTCCGCAATGAACGTTGCGCCCTTGAAGCCACCCTCTTCTCTTGGCTTGCAGAAGCCGGCAAAAACGTCACCTATGTTTTTCCGGCCTTCGATCCACACTCCGTTCGGCAATATGAAAAGCACTTCTTCGGGATATTGAGCCATGAGCCTGTTCCAGTCACAGGCGTTCAGCGCGTCGATATGCTCGAATGTCACGCGTTCAGCGTTCGGTTGAATAGCGAGCGGCGGCAAATCCTGTGCCATCGCACCCGTCGCGTACAGAACCATGCCCATCGCGATTGCAAACTTCCGACATGCCATCGTCATTCCTCCTCTTTTGAAAAAGATTTCCCCTACCCGCCGAAATGCCTCTTCAGGGCATCAAAGCCGCCCTGAAAAACGTTTGTTCCGATACCGGTAACCAACTCGTCTTCCTTTTCCTGTTCACAGGAAAACTCCGCAGACCATTCAATGAATGTGCGGTCACCTTCCGTGACAGGCGTCAGACGCATTGTCGCGATGTAGTCGCTCAGCGGCATTGGGCCTTCGAGCATCGAATAGCTGTAGAAAAGATCGTAGTCAGACAGCCCGAGCAGTTGCTCGCGAATGTTGTCGCCGTTCTGAAGACTGAAGTTTCTGATGCATCCAATCTTGTCGGAAGGCAAGGCCTCCTCGATACGGCTTTCGCGTATCCGGGGATGCCATTTGGGCAAGCCGTTGAAGTCCCTGATACGTTCCCAGACCCTGGCCGAAGGGGCATCAATCACCGATGAGGTGTAAACCCGCGCCATTTATTTGCCCTCCTTGGACGCGCCTGGCCCTTTCGGCTTTTCGTCTGCCTTCAACCGTTTCATTTCATTGGCGGCACGGGTCATGTCGTTGGCCGTCCGCATGACATCCGATTTGGCGAGATTTGACCCGTCGATCCCGATATCACTCAGCAGGCTGTCCACCATTGGTGCCTGCACCCGGTATCGAAGTGCCGAATTGATGACCTCGTCAGTCGGGCTGCCGCCGCCACCACTACCTCCGGTGCCGGTGCCGTTCCCGTCCGCCCAACCGAGACCTGACGTCCCGCTGCCGCCTAGCTGCATGATTTTGATATCGTTGATTTTTTCAAGCGGCTTGACCGATGCCGAGACGATTCCTTCGACATGTTCCAGCATCTTGCGTTTGAAGAGTGAATGGCGCGCTGCATCGGTCAGCACATTCTCGGCTTCGTTGATAAGCTTTTGTGCCTCGGCTTCCACCGCTTTGCGGACCTTTTCGGCGTCTGCGGCAATTCGTTTTTCTTCGGCTTCCTTTTCGGCCAGAACCACGTCAACCGATTTGCGTCGGGTCGCAGCTTCGGTTTCCTGTGCCGTCTTGACCTTCTCGGCCGCCGCGGTTGCCCGCGCCTTCGCTGCATCCGCTTCTACAGCGGCAGCGCTTTCATCAAGCGATTTCTTGTAAAGCTCGATGGCCTTGTCCATCTGTGCGGTTTCGACAGCCTTTTCGCGTGCAATCTCCAGACGTCGCCGCTCGGTCTGATGGCCAATGCGGGCATCGTCCAGACCACGCTCAGATGCGATCTGAGCTCGCTCGATCTCTTCCTGACTTGAAATTTCGGCTTCGCGCAGTGCCTGAACACGTGAGATTTCGAGCTGTTCGAGTACCTTCTTGCGTTCCAGCTTCCTCGCGTCCAGCTCCTGCTCCGCAAGTATCTTCTCCGCATCGACGGATTTCTCCTTGGCAACTTTTGCTGCCTCGATTGCCTGATCGGCGGCAACCTGCGCCTCGTCGATCGCCTTGTTGCGGGCGATTTCCAGCGCACGGATCTTCTCGTCCCGCGCGATCTTTTCGGCAGTCGTCTCCTGCTCCTTCTCGATCCGAAGCTGTTCGACAGACCGGCGCGAAGCGACTTCTGCCGTTTCAATTGCTTCCGCGCGCTCGATCTCACGTTTTCTGACGTCAGTCTCTTTGGAGATCTCTGCTGCGCGCACCTTGTTTTCCTGCGCAATGCGCGCTGCTTCGACCAGTTCCTGCGCGGAAATGTTGGCGACATCCACCGCTCTGTTGCGGGCGATCTCACGCTCCCGGAGATCCTGTTCGTAAGCAATTCGCTCGGCAGCGACCTTTTTCTCCTTGGCAATGCGGGCCGCCTCTGTGGCTTCCGCCTTGGCAATTTCCGCCGCCTCCAGGGCCCTGGACCGGGCAACATCGCGCTCCCTGGTTGCCTCGTCGCTTTCGATTCGCTGCAACGCGGTTTTCGCTTCCTGGGCGATACGCGCGGCATCAATTGCCTCACGGGCGGCAATCTCGGCCTCTTCAACAACCTGGTTGCGGGCAATCTCGAGTGCCCTCGATTCCCGCTCAAAACCTATCCGCTCTGCGACAATCACTTTTTCCTGAGCGATGCGCTTGGCTTCGGTTGCCTCCTTGGCCGCAATATTGGCTGCATCCAGGGCCGCCTGGCGTGCGACGTCACGCCCATCCGTCTCTTCCTGAGCTGCGATCCGCTCGAACGCGAGCTGCTTGTCCTGGGCAATTCGCGCCTTTTCAACAGCTTCGCGGGCAGTAATCTCCGCCTCGTCGATTGCCTTGTTGGAGGAAATCTCGAGATTACGGATCCGCTCTTCCTGGGCAATCCGTGTCTTGTTGGTTTCCTCACGGGCGGCAATCTGCGCTATCTCGGTCTCGCGCTGCTGTTCGATCTGGAGCGCACGCGTGGCTTGCTCCGAGGCGATCCGATCTGCCGAAAGGGATTTCTCCCGCGCAATGCGCGCAGCTTCGGTGGCTTTCTGACTGGCGATCTCGGCTTCTTCGAGCGCTTTCTGTCGTTCAATCTCGAGCCGGCGAGTTTCACGATCCGCCTCGATACGAGAGGCGTTGACGGTCTGCTCCTGGGCAACTCGCAGTTTCTCGGCAGCTTCCCGCGATGCAATTTCTGCCTGCTCGATTGCCAGATTTCTGGCGATTTCCTTTTCGCGGGTGACGCGCTCAAACGAAATTCGCGCTTCGGTTACCGCTTCTTCCTGCGCGATCTTTGCCTTTTCGACCAATTCGCGCGCGGCAATATCGGTTTCCTCGATCGTTTTGCGACGCTCGATCTCGAGCGCTTCGGTTTCGCGATCTTTCGCGATCCGGGCCTCGTTGAGAGACCGTTCCTGAGCAATGCGTGCCTTCTCGACCGCTTCCTTCGCGGCAATGTCGGCCGCCTCCGTCATCTGCTGAGTGCGAATGCGTTCTTCCGTCAGGGTCTTTTCCTGACCGATCCTGGCTTTTTCCACCGCCTCACGGGTGACTATTTCCGCTTCATCAATGACACGCTGGCGTTCGATCTCCTTTTGCCGAACCTCCCGTTCCGATGCGATCCGGGCCTCTGAAATGTGCCGTTCGTTCTCGATCCGGGCCGTCTCGATGGCTTCCCGGCTCAAAAGCGAGGCGTGCTCTGCTTCCTTTTCGCGTTCGGACCTTTCGCGGACCAGATCGGTGTGCTGCTGCGCCCGTTTGAATTCTATTTCGCGTTCCTGCTCCAGGCGCGCATTTTCGCTTTCGCGTTCAATGTCGAGCACCTGTTTTTCCGCTTCCAGGTTGCGCGAACGAATGCGGATCATCGAATCCTGTTCGATATCGTTGCGCATCTTTCTTCTGTCCTCGATTTCACGGATGACAGTCGTCAGGCCTTCGGCATCGAACCGGTTGGAAGGATTGAAATATTCGATCCCGGTCTGATCTATATCCGTGATGGCGACGCTTTCGAGTTCCAGCCCGTTCTTGTCGAGCCCGACCTGAGCGGCTTCAAGCACACGGTCGACATATACGTGCCGGCTTTCATGAAGTTCCTCCATGGTCATCTCGGACGCAACGGTACGAAGTGCCGATATGAATTTCCCTGACAGGAGCGAATGGATACGTTCCGGTTCCAGTGTACGCCGCCCGAGCGTGGAAGCGGCCAGGCTGACACCCGTTTTGGTCTGCCCGACGCGGACATAAAACTCCGCGTCCACATCGACACGCAGCCGGTCCTTGGTGATCAGGGCATCTTCCTTCTCACGTGTCAGCGCCATTTGCAGCGAGTTCATGTTCACGGGAGTTATGTCGTGAATGATGGGCCAGACGAATGCACCGCCGTCGATCACCACCTTCTCGCCCAGGAACCCCGTTCGCACGAAAGCGACTTCCTTGGTCGATCGCCGGTATAGCCAATGCATCACCCAATAGAGGATGAAGACGACAATGACCGCGAGAATAAGCCACAGCACCAATTGCCCGATGAGCTGACCAGCCATGTTCAGTCCTCCCTCCCCGGCTCAAGAGCCGCGGATTTCCTTGAATTTTCTAGTTTGTTCGACGAGCGCGATTTCGGTCGGCAGACGTTCCATCGAGGAAGCACCGTAAAAGCCGTGACAGTTGCGCGTGTTTTTCAAAACGAATTCGGCATCGTCGGGCATCGCGACCGGCCCGCCATGCACCAACACAATGGCGTCCGGGTTGAAAGCAAGGGCCGCTTCCGACCATTCATCAACGATGGCCGGGCAGTCGGCGAGTTTCAACGATGTCTCGGCGCCTATGCTGCCGCCTGTCGTCAGGCCAAGATGGCAGACAATGATGTCGGCCCCCGCTTTCGCCATCGCCGTGGCGTCGGCTGGCGAAAAGACATACGGCGTCGTCAGCATGTCCTTGTCGTGGGCCATCGCGATCATGTCGACTTCGAGCTGATAGGACATGCCGGTCTCTTCCAGATTTGCCCTGAAGTTTCCATCGATCAGACCGACCGTTGGAAAGTTCTGGACGCCTGAAAACCCAGCTGCTTTCACCTCTTCCAGGAACCTGTCCATAAGCCTGAAGGGATCAGATGCGCAGACACCTGCCAGAACCGGCGTCTTGCGAACAACAGGCAACACTTCACCGGCCATATCCATCACGACCGAGTTGGCGTCGCCATACGGCATGAGGCCGGCAAGACTGCCGCGTCCGGCCATCCTGTATCGTCCTGAATTGTAAATGACGATCAGGTCAATTCCCCCGGCTTCCTCTCCCTTCGCGGACAGACCCGTACCGGCGCCACCGCCAATGATCGGCTCGCCCCGGGCGATCATGTCGCGGTACCTGGCAACAAGTTCCCTGCGATCAAACATGCTCAATCTCCTGCTGCTCGGCTGCGCCGGCTTGAATGAAATCCCCGGAACGTCGAGACGATCAGGTCTGCGAATTCAGGGTCGTTGATATTGTGTGGCACCCTGATCAGCCTGCGCTCGCTTGTCCGGCGCACGGTGTCTTCAAGGGATCTGAAAAGCGCTTCGTCGGCGGCCGGATCATGGAAAGCCATTCCCGGGGCATCGAGAAGTGACACGCCGCCTTCCGGCAGGAAGAAGCGGACGGGTGCGGTCATTTCATTGAGACGCTGGCCGATCCAGCGTCCCATTTCGACGTTTTCCTCGACAGTGGTCCGCATCAGCGTGATCTGCGGATTGTGCTCGTAGAACGTCCGCCCGCGATATTTCTCCGGCACGGTGTCAGGCGCATTGAAATTGACCATGTCGAGCGCACCGCAGGCGCCGATGTAAGGCACACCGGCACGGATAGAAGCGCCGAAGCGGTCCTCGTTGGCGGCGAACACACCACCGGCGATCATGTCGCAGACTTCGGTCGTCGTGAGGTCGATCACAGCAGTCAGCATGCCGCTGTCCATGAGTTTTTCCATCGACCGGCCGCCCACGCCGGTGGCATGAAAGACCAGACAATCAAAATCGTCCTCGAGTGCCGCCGTAACCGTTTGTACGCATGGTGTCGTGACCCCGAACATCGTGAGCCCGACTGCGGGCTTCGCATCCAGGATCGGTTTGCGCTTCGAACGCGCCTTCACTGCTCCGGCAAGCGCACCCGCACCGTTTCCAAGCACTTCCCGGGTTATGGAATTGAGGCCCTGAACATCGGCCACCGAATGCAGCATCATGATGTCCGAGGGGCCAACATACTGTTCGACATTGCCACTCGCGACCGTCGAGATCATGATTTTCGGCACACCGACCGGCAACATCCTCATGGCCGGAGTAACCAGGGCCGTCCCACCGGATCCTCCGGCGGAAATAATCCCGGCAACGTCTGACTGCACCTTCATCCATCGCTCAAATGCCAGGGTCATGGCCGCGACGGCAGTGCCACGATCACCGGTAAAGACGCCGCTCGCTCCACGCGGATGAAATGCTGCAATGGCGTGAGGCGGAACTTCGGCACCGGAGGGTTTGCCGCTCGTCGAAAGATCGATCAGCTGCACCGTCAGGTTTTCCGCTTTCAGGATGTCACGCATATAGCGGAGTTCAGCACCCTTCGTATCTAGCGTTCCAGCGACATAGACCTTTGCCCCCGCTCTGGAACGCTGAGCGGACAAAGGCATCACATTCGCGGACAGCGCATCAGATGCCGTGCTCGTACGAGCAGAACTTTCGAGCACCCTGACCGGAACCGGTTTTGACCAGCGTGTCGGGACCTTCGGGTTGGACAGATAGATCCGACGCACGGATGAGGGCCTGGCAAGGTCCGTTTCAGCTTCCTGGGTTCTTGAGGGCGCCGGCGTCTCGTCATGAGCGTGACGTCCGACACCGAGAAGCGCCTGCTGGAGATCCCTGTCAGCAGCAAGTTGTGTCGACGACATGATCCGGTTGATCTTGCCGTTGACCATGATCGCCACCTGATCGGCGACCGCGCAGGCAACACCGATGTTCTGCTCGATCACGAGCACATCAATGTCGCCTTCCTGCCCGAGACGCACCAGCATTTCGGCCACCTGATTGACGATGACGGGCGCCAGTCCTTCGGTAGGCTCATCCATGACGAGAAGTCTGGGATTGAGAAGAAGCGCACGACCGATCGCCAGCATCTGCTGTTCACCACCGGAGAGCTGTGCCCCTCCGTTCGATCGGCGCTCAGCCAGTCTGGGAAAGACCGAATAGACACGTTCAGGCGTCCAGTCACCTCCGCGGCGTGCCACCAGTTTGAGGTGCTCATCAACGGTCAGGGATTGCCACAAACGGCGGCCTTGCGGAACATAGCCAACGCCGAGCCGGGCGATTTCTGCCGGTCCAAGGCCCGCAAGACTGCGGCCGGACAAGCTGATTGTGCCGGACGCAACCGGCACGAGGCCCATAATGGCCTTGCAGGTGGTCGTCTTGCCCATGCCATTTCGTCCAACAACGGACAAAACCCCATGGTCCAGCGTCAGGTCGACACCCTGAAGCGCGTGCGAATGACCGTAATAGACATTCAGGTCCCTGATTTCGAGCGCAGGTGCGGTGCGATCAACCATGCCCAAGCCCCTCTTCGCCACCAAGGTAAAGCGCCTGGACCTCTTCATCGTCTTCAATTTCGGCAGGTTTGCCTTCCTTGAAGATCCGGCCGTTGTGCATCATCGTTACGGATTCAGCGACCCTCAGGGCAACATCCATATCGTGTTCGATGATGATAAAACCCATGTGGCTCGGCAGGCCGGTGAGAATGTCAATCAGTTCGCGGCGCTCGGTCGGGGACAGGCCGGCTGCAGGTTCGTCGAACAGAATGAAGCGCGGAGCCCCGGACAGTGCCATGGCAATCTCGAGCTGGCGTTGCTGCCCATAGGAAAGGTCCTCGACCTTCGTTTCACGCACATCGTCCAGATGCACCACCTGGACAAGGCTTTCAGCACTCGCCATCAACGCATCATCGCGTCCAGGTCGAATGAATGAAAACCGGCCGCGCGAAACGCCACAACAAGCCAGATAGACATTGTCGAGGACACTCAATCCTGCAAACAGCAACGAGATCTGATAGGTCCGGCGCAAACCGCGCCTGATACGCTCCTGGGCAGGAAAGGCGGCAACTTCCTCGCCAAAAAACCGGATCGATCCGGTCGTCGGTGCAAAGTCACCGGTTATGCAGTTGAAAAGTGTCGTTTTGCCTGCGCCATTGGACCCGAGAACGGCACGCCGCTCTCCCGGTTTGACGATCATGTCGATGTCGGCAAGCGCAACCAGCGCGCCGAACATCTTGCTGACTTGGCGAAGCTCGAGCGCGTTGGCCGTGCCCGTGGCACTCAGGCGGTCTGAAACTGATGATGTCGCACGATCAAGCAGTGTCAAAGCGGACCCTCCCCGCGATCGAGAAGCGGGTCGCGTTTGCGGAACTCCTGCCAGCGATCCCAGAGACCGAGCAGTCCATCAGGCGAGAAGAAGACGATCGCCAGAAAACCCAGGCCAATCAGCAACTGAAATCGCTCTCCGCTCAACCCGACGGAAAGCAGGACGTCGATGGCAAAGGTCTTCAACAAAACATATATGAAGGCGCCGATGAACGGACCGGCCGGGCGTCTCATGCCACCAATGACTGCAATCACAAGAATGTCGATCGCTGGCCCGATCCCGGCCGTGCCCGGTGAAATCTGTGCGGATTGCCATGTCAGCAAAATGCCACCAGTGCCCGCGATGAGTGCGGCGAATGCGTAGGCAGCAATTCTGTGCGCATTGACGCTGTATCCCAGCGCAGCCATGCGGCGGGGGTTATCCCTGACACCTTGCAGTGCAAGCCCGAATGGTGCCCGCGATACATAGAGCACTGAAAAATAGGCGACTGCCGCCCAAAACAGAGTGAGGTAATAAAAGGGCTTGCTTTGCCGCCAGTCGACCCCGAATAGCTCTGGTGGAAGCACACCGTTAAATCCGGAAAATCCGTTGAATATGATATAGTTCTGGCGGGTGAAGTAGAAGAATGCCGCTGCAACGGCAAGCGTGATCATGATTGTGTAGATGCCTTCGGTCCGCACGGCGAGGGATCCGACAATCGTACCGAAGAGCATCGCCACAATCAGCGCAAGCGGAATTGCGATATACCATGGCCAGCCCATGCTGATGTCGGTGATCGCACTGTCACCGAATATTGCGACCATGTATCCGGCCAGGCCTGCAATCGACATCTGAACAAGGCTTACCATGCCGCCATAGCCGCCAAGGAACATCAGGCTGAGCGAAATCATGCCGAGAATGAACGTCCAGCCAAACACCTGATAGAGTGCAAAATCACTTGCGAATGCGGGCATTATCAACAGGGCAATGCCAACCACCCAATAGCTCGCAGGTATGCGTTCGAACCAGACCTTGCGCTGGCCGCTATTTGTTCGTGGGAGCGTATTGGATTCCGTTATCGCCATGGGTCAGGATCTCCCCATGAGGCCCTGGGGCCGGAACGCAAGAACGAGCACCATGATCAGGAAGGTCAGAACGACCGCATAAGTCGGGAAATAGACCGATCCGAACTGTTCGGCGAGACCGATCAGCAGCGCTCCCAGCGCGGCTCCCGTGATCGACCCCATGCCACCGACGATCACAACGACAAGCGATGCCAGCAGAAACCTTATGTCTTCGCCAGGCGCCACGGACTGGAAAGTCCCTCCCACGACACCTGCGATACCCGCGAGGCCTGCCCCGAATGCGAACACTCCGACAAAGACGAGCTGGATGCGGGCGCCTGTTGCCGACAACATGTCCCTGTCATCGACCCCAGCCCGGATCATCATGCCAATCTGCGTGCGGTTCAAGATCAGCCACATGGCTATTCCTATGACCACCGAGGCAAGAAAAATAACGACCCGAACAACCGGATACTTCAGGTAGATGAGGTCACCCGACGATCGCTTCACGCCGGTCACCAGGAGTGTTTCCATCGGGCCGCTCAACCAGCTGGGCGGCGTGATGTTGTAGAAATCTCCGCCGAAGCCCCAAAGCATCAAGTCCGCCATCACGATGGAGATTCCGATCGTTACAAGCGTTTGCCTGAGGTCCTGCCCCTCCATCCGGCGGAAGATGAATATCTGCATCAGGATGCCGACGGCAGCTACGAGGACAAACGCAACGGGAAAGGCAAGGAGCCAATAACCCGTTGACGAGGCAACGAAATAACCGATGTACCCACCAAGCAGGTAAAGGGAGCCGTGCGCAAGATTGACATTGCGCATGAGACCGAAGATGAGCGTGAAACCACTGGCGACAAGAAAGTAGAGGCCACCGAGCGTGATGCCGTTGAACAGGGCGTTGAGAAACACTTTCTTGCGGCCGATCACATCGACCAGACCTTTCGGCCAGATTGCGAAAATCGACCAGATCAGCGCGGCAGCTACCAGCAGAATGACGATCGACCAGCCAGGATGTCGGGACGCAAAGTTCCTCATGTGCGGTCCTCGCAGATCCGACCATCCCCGGTGTTGTCTTCAAATTGCCGCATAGCGCGACATCCTCCCAAAGCGCTGTTGACGACAAAGTCTTTCGCTCTCGGGAAAAGGCTACGGCTTAAGTTCGGAAATCGGCGTACCCGATAGTCTTCTCGGATGGCCCATCATCGGCATTATTGAATGCAGACGCGACCTGGTAAGCGGGCGCTACTCGACGTGGGCGACACGGCGGTAGTCGCTTGGCGGAATTCCAACGTTGGAAGAGAAGAAGCGTGTAAAGCTTGCCTGTGACGAGAACCCCAAATCGTAGCTGATTTCCGTGACCGATTTGTCGGTCGTCATCAGGTCCGAAATCGCCTGTTCGGCGCGCAGCGTATTCAAGTAGAGATTGGGAGTGATACCCATCTGCTTCTTGAAAAGCTTGAAAAAATGGGGCCGAGACAGCCCGACTTCACGGGCCAGCCATTCCACCTCGACTTCTTCGGTGTAATTCTCCTGCATCAGGCGCAAAGACCGACGCACACGATAATCGGTAAAGCGGCGCTTGCTGTCTTCCAGCACCGAATTGCGATCCGCATTGCGCCAGGATTGTTCGAAGCACTGCATTGTTGTGCGATAGAGATACCCGTCGAAAAGGTGATCATTGCCGCCGTCCAGAAGCAGCGAGGTCAAGCGTTTGACCCAATTCATGACGTCGGGTGTCATCGCGATGTGCGAGCTACCGAAATTCAGGGCAAATTCCGCAGATTGGCTGTTTTCAAGAAACCAGATCGGTTTGATATAGAGCACGAGGCACAGACATGCCTCCGCATTGGCTTCAGTTTTCGGATGAAAGCTGTGCTGTTCCCACGGGCTGACGGCCACACCGGTATTCTGGTCGGCAGGCACCCACTTGTCGGATACGCTGACCCTGGCTTCCGCACCGCTCAGATAGAAGATCAAATGACCTTCCCGATGCGCGTGTGTCACGATCGGTTTGTCCAGCCTATAAAGAGCCGCGCGTCCGAATTCACCGTGGTGGACGGATATCGCTTCGCTCATCACCATTCCTCCCGATGATTTGCGCGTTTATCGATGTAAACGTTTTCTTTTAAGTATCCTCTGTAAAAATCGATATTGGCAAGACAGTATGGCTCACAAAGAGACTTAGAGTTACGGAAAAAGACTTTTGAAAATGCTGCAATGCAGCGATCAGGGCCGAATATAACTTGTTTTTACTGTGCTGAAAAACTCGGCTGCGTAGCGCCCCTGTTCCCGGGGACCATAGCTTGATGCCTTTCGGCCACCAAAAGGTACATGATAGTCCACCCCGGCCGTTGGCAGGTTCACCATGACCATGCCTGCACGGGATTCCCTGCGAAAATGTGCGGCGTGCTTGAGACTTGTTGTCATGATGCCCGAGCAAAGTCCGAAGTCGGTATCGTTTGACGTTGCCAGAGCCTCTTCATAGTCGCGAACACGAATGACCGATGCAACAGGTCCGAAGACTTCCTCGCGATTGATGCGCATGTTGTTGTCGGTGTCGGTGAACAGGGCGGGTTGCAGGAAATAGCCATGGTTGTGACCCTTGACGATGTCGCCACCGCAACGCAGGTTTCCACCCTGTGCACGCGCAATCTCAATATAATCGATATCCGTTGCCAGTTGTGACGCACTGGCGACCGGACCTATGTCAGTTGCGGGATCCAATGCATCGCCAACCGTCAACCCCCTGCATTTTTCGGTCAGTTTCTCAATGAACCTGCCGTAGATCCCCTCGGTTACAATCAGGCGTGACGACGCTGTACATCTTTGGCCCGTGGAATAAAACGCTCCGTCAACCGCACAGTCGACCGCAAGATCCAGGTCCGCGTCGTCGAGCACGACAAGCGGGTTCTTGCCGCCCATTTCGAGCTGCAGCTTGCGCATGTGCTTGATGCTGGCCTGAGCAACAAGGGACCCGACCGCCTGTGAACCGGTGAAAGTAACGGCCTCAACGTCTCTTGCTGAAAGCATCGTATTCCCGACAACCGAGCCCTTGCCGGTGACCAGATTGAAGACCCCCTTCGGAATACCGGTACCGTGAAGAATTTCCGCAAGGACCCAGGCGCATCCCGGCACGAGTTCGGCGGGCTTGAAAACGACCGTATTACCGTAACAAAGAGCAGGTGCAATCTTCCAGCTCGGTATTGCCAGCGGGAAGTTCCAGGGCGTGACGATCCCGACGACACCGAGCGGTTCACGCGTAACTTCCACGCTTACGTCTGGGCGGACGGAGGGGATGAGATCTCCGGCAGGGCGAAGGCACTCTCCTGCAAAGAACCTGAAAATGTTGGCCGCGCGCTCGGTTTCCTGAAGTCCTTCACGAAGCGTTTTTCCCTCCTCGCGGGACAGAAGCGACGCTATTTCGGATTTGCGCAAGGTCAGTTCGTCTGCCACCTTATTCAGGATTTCGAACCTGAATTGCGGTGTGCTTGCCGCCCAGGCCGGGAAAGACAGTCTTGCAGCTTCTATTGCGGCCTGCGTTTCCGCTCTGCCGGCATGGGCATAAAGACCGATGACCTCGTCAGTGTTGGAAGGATTTCGGTTTTCCTCGGCATGTGAAGTCGTGATCCACGCACCATCGATCAAAAGTGGCTTCATCAATTCACCCGGGATTCGCGCGAGAGAGCCGATTTCATGATCGCAAACAGGCTCGGGCTGCTCAAGGCTCTCGGGCTTTGAACCGCGGCAAGATCAGATGCAGCGAGATCGGCGGCGATCCGGATCTCTTCCTCGTCTATGCCCATCTCGGCGAGGCTTTCAGGAAGCGGCAAGGTATAAAGAAAATCAGCCACGCTGCGGGCGGGCGTTCTGTTCTCTCCGGATTTGAGAACCTGATTCAGCGTTGTGTATTTGTCCCGGGCGGCATCGGCATTGAATTGCAGGATCGCCGGCAGAAGCAATCTGCTGAGAGCGCCGGGATCAAGCCGCCTGCCGGCGACTGTTTCAAGTGCGCAGCCTATCGCGTGAATCGCGCCAAGACCTTTTTGCAAGGCCAATGCACCGTTCAAACTGGCAGCCATAAGCTCCCGCCGGCCCTGTACAGTGTCTTCGGTGAGCACCTTGTGCAAGTTGCCGATGACGCGTCCGAGCCCATCCAGTGCTATCCCGTCTGCCGGTGGATTGAACCCCGGCGAGAGATAGGCCTCAATACACCGGCCCATGGCATCCGCCCCGGCACTGGCACTTTCAATCCGGCCCGCGCCGAGTGTCAGCGTCGGATCGCAGATTGTCACCGTCGGCACCAGTTTCTTGCACATGAGCCGGGTGCGCTCGCCACTCGTCAGAATGACAGGCGCATGGGCACTCACGGCTGCTCCAAAACCCTGAATGCTCGGGATTGCATAAAGATCGGGCAAGGTCGTCCCTATGCGTCTCGATCCGCCACTGGCATAGGAAAAGGTTTCCAGGGGTTCGGAATGGGCAATCGTGATTCTTGAAATCTTGGCAAGGTCGATCGCCGTGTTTCGCCCGAAGGCGATAAGAAGGTCCCGATCTGAACGCCGAAACGCAGTCGCAATATCCTTGGCGGCGGTTTCGTTCGGGATGTCGGGGATATCGCTGAAAATCTCGACGGACGTTCGTACGGGCAATCCGGCCAGCAATCGCTCAAAAAGTTCACTGTTCAGATGATGATCATCGGTGATGATCAGGGGACGTTTCTTGCGATTGACTTCGATCTCGGACCAAAGCGCTTCTTCCAAAACGCCGTCGGCGAAATGAACTCGCGTGACGTATGTGATGAGCGTCATGGCCTGATCTCGAGAAAACACGGTAATCGAGCGTGAAAACATGTCGGCACCGGGCAGAGTGCTCTGCCCGGTGCAGTGGCCATCAGTAAGAGGTCTTACACTCAGGCACATCGCGGCTTGGGAGGCCGATCTTTGCAAAAACATCGGGATCAATGCCGAGTGTCTGCGGTACATTGTCCTTGATCTTCACCAGCTTGGTCACAAGCGAACCGTCGTCCAGTTCGACAACTTCGGAGACGAAGTTGGCACCAATTGCCTGACGGTTGCCATCGAGAGTGATCTTGCCATTCGGAGCATCCAGCTCAAGATTGCTCAGGCAAGCACGGAAACCCGCATGTCCGTCGGAAAGATCACCGCCAACTTCATCAAGGCAGGTCATTGCAGCGGTCGTGGCGTTGTAATAACCGGTTGCCAGAAGTGACGGGCTCGGGAAGCGTTGATCGGGCGGGAATGCATCCTGGTAGGCTTTTACATATGCCTGCCAGCCTTCGTCGTCCCAGGTGTCAGCCTGTGGTCCGGAAGACGGCGTTCCAATCAGAGCCTTTTTCGCGTCGCCTTTGGAGTTCAGGACGGTGCCATCAACCATAATGGATCCGCCAATCAGGTTGGCATCGCCACCTGCCTGCTGATACTGGTTCAGGAAGTTGACGGCATCACCGCCACCCAGGCCAAGATAGATCGCGTCAACATCATCCGGAAGTGAAGCGATGATCGAGCCGAAGTCCTTTGTTCCGAGCGGAACCCAGAACCGGTCGGTGATTTCACCACCCGCCTGGCAATATTCCAGCGCAAATCCGAAGACCTGCGTATAGATGAAGGAATAATCCTCGCCGATGGTGGCAACGGATTTCCAACCCTTGTCATTGAAGACGTAATCGCCAAGTCCAGCAGACCATTGGGCACCATCCGTGTTGAACCTGAAGAAGTTATCGGACGGCGTCACATAGGTTGTTTCCTGCGCACCGGAAATGCCATTCAGGAATGTGACCTGGGGCTGGGTCTTGGAATAATCGCGGATCGCGATACCTTCAGAGCCCGAGAGCGGACCGATGACGATGTCCACCTTGTCCTGTTCAACCAGTTTACGCGCGCCGCGCACGGCGCTGTCCGGCGAGGCATCGGTAGACTGAATGATCAGCTCGAGGTCACGGCCACCGGCTTTTTCACCCTTGACGGCCAGCGCGGTTCTTAGCCCGCGGACACCATCTTCACCCAAAACCGTATATGTTCCCTCCAACGTGGCCAGAACACCGACTTTCAGTGGGTCAGCCGCATATGCGGCACCTGTCGATAGAAATGCAGCCGCTGATACTGCGGCCAGGAGTTGCTTCTTCATCCGTTCCTCCCAACGAATTCCAGCCGCTTCTGGACGCAGGCGGAGCAAAACATTTTGCAGTTTTGTTCGCTTTCTTTGCGTCTACGGCAACACCGTCAGCATGCGCCAAGGTGGAATTCGGACCTATCTCGGAGAGTGCGTGTCATATAACGCTCAGTCTGTTTTTGCGGTCCATATCAGCCGGAAGAGGTTCAACTGTCGCACTTGTCGCAGGTTTCGGGATCTCCCGCTGCCGTTTTTCTGGCGGCATTTCGCATGCGATCACACCGTCCAATCACCGGGTGTCGATCGAAACGTCCTGGAGCGCAGAGTCAGTCAGGCTGCCTCCATGTGCAGAAACGGGTCGCGGTGCCTGTCAGTCTTCTTCATTTCTGACAGTTGCAACGGCGATAGCCGCGCCCATCTCGATGAACCTTGCGTCAGAGCTGACCGTGACCATGTTCATGCCGCGCTCCCGCGCTTTCCTTGCATAGGGGGCAGTACCGCAATGGAGGCAACATACCAGCCCTGCCGTGGCGGCCGTTTGACGGATATGCTCAATCAGGTCGACCAGTTCAGGTTCCTGCCGGTCGAAACCGGGACCAAACCCGAATGCGGAGCCAAGATCCGACGGGCCGATATAGACCCCCGTCAGACCAGGCACTTTCAGAATATCTTCCAGGGACTCCACGGCGGATTTCGTCTCGATCATCGCCAGGGTGACGATCTCCCGGTTGGCGCGCTCGGCATAGTCTGATCCCCAGGCCAGTCGCGCACGGATGGGACCGAAGCTCCTGCCGCCTTCGGGAGGATACCTGCACGCGGACACAAACCTTTCCGCGTCAGCAACGGTTTCGATCATCGGTGCAATGATGCCAAGCGCTCCCGCGTCAAGAGCTCTCATGATGGCCGCCTCATCCACCCAGGGCACTCTGACCAATGCGGCGGCTCCGGATTTTTCAATAACGGGAAGGAGCGCCAGCAGATCGGCGTAGTCCGCTGTGCCATGCTGCATGTCGACCGTCAGGGCATCCCAGCCGGCGACCGCCATGGCCTCCGCGCCAATGACGGACGGCACGGCCAGCCAGCCATTGATGGCCGAGCGACCCTCGTTCCAGCACCGCAGAAGAGGATTTGAGAATTTTGACATCGGTCTGGTCACCTTGCTACCGGGGAGCTTCGGGTTTTGTCTCTCATCAGTGCCTTGCGCTGACCTTCGCGGGTCGCACCCGAGTGGTCACTCTCTTCCAATCGGGCTGACGCATCAACAATCCGAGTTTAACAGCACTGATCATGCCGGCTGCTTCAAATCAGTTTTCACAGCCTGACATGCTGGTCCAAACGCCCGGTAGGTGTTTCAGTTTGGCATGTGATTGACGTGCAAGAGACCTGAATAGCTGTTTCCAGAGGTATCCTGCGTCACGTAGTTGAAATGTGTCTGATCACGCACCGTCGCCCTGCCCTTTGCGATCTGCTGTCCATTCGAAAAAATCAGATAGTCGAATCCCCCGGCCTGGGTGTTCATTTGCGCCTGCATCATCATCATGCCGTTTTGAGACTGCGCGTAGAGGACCACTTGCCCGTTGTTGGAATTGCTTTCTGAAGCCGACATTTGCCACACCAGGCCGTTGTCGTCGGAAAAATAGAAAGACTGCTGTTGCTGGCCACCGCCGCCTTGCTGGCCACCGCCGCCTTGCTGGCCACCGCCGCCTTGCTGACCGCCACCGCCTTGCTGGCCGCCACCGCCTTGCTGGCCACCGCCGCCTTGCTGACCGCCACCGCCTTGCTGGCCGCCGCCGCCTTGCTGACCGCCGCCGCCTTGCTGACCGCCACCGCCTTGTTGACCGCCACCGCCTTGTTGACCACCGCCGCCTTGTTGACCGCCGCCGCCTTGCTGGCCTCCGCCACCTTGCTGAAATCCACCGCCTGAAAACGCAAAGAACAGTCCAACCACCACGACGCCGATGACCGCGTAGAGCTGTGGTGGCTTCATGAGTTTCGAGAAGAAATCGTCGCCGCTTTTTGCTGTGGGCGGAGCATCCGGACGCGATCCTGTATTGGCGGTCTGTGCCTGCTGATCAGCAGGTGTGGTCGCGGCTTCGGAGATACCCAGCCAATCGTCATCTGACGCTCCCGCGGGGCTGGGTGGAACCTCAGGCATCGGGGGAACCGTGTCCGAGCCCGACGCGGTATTCTTGCTGATAGTGCGAACCTGGGAAGACGGCAGTTCAGACATTTCCATGCTGAAGGCGATCGCCATGACCGCGCTGCGCGCGATGTCACTGCGTACACCGCGGCTTTGTTCAAGACGTTCAGACATGCGGGTAATCACGATGGAGCGATCCTGCGGATCGGCGCGCATCAATTCAGCCGGTATCCCGTCATCAATCGCTGAAATAACGATATTGATCTCGTTGATCTTGTCGAACAAATGGTCAGCCAGAAGCCCCTTCAAGCGCTTTGTATTGCTGAAGGTGTCTTCGCCATATCGCCGTTGAGCTTCCTTGAGGAGCGAGGCTACGTCATCATATTGGTTGTCAGCCATGTCACCTGAAACCTTGGTTGGGTTACCATACAATTTCACTGTCATCTGCAAGCAGACGGTTTGTATCCTGTGCAAGGCCCTCAACACTTGAGGGTGCGTTCGTTGGCGAGGACGTCGCCTTGACAGGTGCTGTTGTTGCCCACTTGATATGTTTCACAAGGTCGGGCGCACTTCTTGCGCACAAGGGAGCAATGCCTGTCTTTTCGGTGTCGACGAAGGTTCGAAGCGCGTCTTCATCGGCCGAGTCGCCAATCGCAATGGCGATCCGCATCGCGCATTTTGCGGCCTCGTGTTGCATGAAACTTGCAAAGGAAGCGTCGAAATCGTCGGTCGCGTACCCATCCGTGACAAGCAGAACGATCGGGGGAAGCTGGCGGCCGGAAAACTTGCCGCTGTTGAAAAAATCAACGGTCATGTCAAGCGCCTGCCCCATCGCCGTCTCCCCGCCTGCGGCAAGGTCCACCCACTGCAGGTCATCGATTGGCGTCGGCGTATCGATGTGCCACTCGGCCCCGGTTGAGAATTTGAGCGCGCTCAGCCTGACATCGATTTCGGGGTTTTCTTCCGCAGCCGCCCGCAACTCCGAAAGCGCGGAGCGGATTGCATAGTTGAGCGAGGCAATTTTTTCACCCGCCATTGATCCCGAGCAATCGAGCAGCAGAACAAGCTGCAACTGCCGCCGGCTCACGACGGCGGTGGGCATTGTGGGCATCGGAGGTGTGCCGGAGTCCGTCATTGGTCAGGTTCCTCCACACTCGCAACCAGATCAGGACCGAATTCGATGGTGACCCCCTTGGCAAGACGCACATTCCGGCCGGGCTCCAGCTCGGTGTGTTTGCCATCACGCAGCGTTGCTTTCCAATGACGGGTCCCCGTGTTTTTCAATCCGATAACGTCGGCGCGGGTCGGGTGAACACTGACTGTCGCCGCCAGCCCCTCCGTGCCCATTGCTGCCAGGGGACTGAAATCGACATCCTGTCCCGCAACGACCGGCAGCCTTGTATTGCCGACCACCAGGAAGACCCCTTCGCCGGGTGCCTTACGCGGCTGAACCGGGGTTTCTCCTACCGGGCTATGTGCAGGCCCGGGCGGCGCCGCAGCGGGCTGTGCCGGAGACGGGCGATCACCCGGCTGCACGACGATCGAACCATAGTCTTCACGAGTCGTGCCAAATCGTGACTCGATCTGTCGAGCTTTCAACAGACAGGAAACGTAAAGAACGGCCGTTGCGGCAACGGAAAGCGGCGCCAGCAGGGCCATATGGCTCTGACTGTTCCAGGCTGCATGAAGGGCCGAGACGACAATCCAGGCGTAGACCACGAATTTCCAGCTGCCCGGACGGATTACCCAGAGACCGATGAAATATCCGGTAATTCCGGCCCATCCCATGTGGCCAACCATTCCGGAAATCGTGCGGGGGAGCAAAAGCATGAGCCCGCTCAGCAATGTTTCCGCGGTTGCCTGCTTGGCAAATTGCTGCGGAAAATACTGAAAGCCGGTCTCGACAAATATGAACATTGCGCCGCCGACAGTGCCCATCAACAGCCCGTCCAGCGGCCCTCTTATGACAAGTATCTCGAAGAGCTTCGGGTTTGAATTTCTAATTTGGGTGTAGTTCACCGCCAGGATCGCACCGACAATAACCGTCGTAACCTTCATCAGTTCTTCCATCAGCCCGGCGGCAAAGAACATATAGACAAAGTGCAGCGCGAAGGACGGGTTCCCCATCCAGTTGGGGTCAAGAAACCCTCTGAAAACAATGAAATATGGCTGGCCCAGCGGTGTCGTCAGACAAGCATAGACGAATGCCGCGGGGATGAGGAAATGCCAGACCGGCCGGTCTGTACGTGAATAGAGGTAAATCGTTATCAGTATCGACAGGATGATCCAGCCAATCAGGATCAGGCCGAAGAACATGAATTCGTTTATCGTCGGCGATTTCAAAAATGAGGAAAAGGACGAATACATCAAAACGATGATGATACCGGTTCCGCCAATAACCCAAAGCAACGGGCTTTTCAGAAGATTTATCTTCTTTGACCGAAATGGCACCAGTTCGCTGACCGTCGGTTCCTTGTAGTCACGGGGCGTAGGCGATTGTTTTGGTGGTTCCGAATTACTCATCGCATGGTTCCATTCGGCTTCAGTTTAACGGCCAGGATCATACTGGCATCATCGCCTGACCCGTTGGCTGCAAGGTTCTCCAGCCATTGCGGGAGAGCGGACATTGTTTGGGAAAACACCTCGGCGCCCGAACGGCAGCGTTCTCGGTACTGCGCAGCGACGTCATGAAATGCGTCTTCAGAAACAAGGCTTTTCGATACGCCATCGCTGCCGGCAAGAATGAAATCCGGCAACTCGTCGTCCCAGTCCCGGTGCGCGACCCAGCCGTGCAGGTGGTTCTCGGCATTGGGCAGACAAAGCGAATAGGTCTGTTCACCCCACAAGCCGGTGTCAGGAGCGATGGGGCGTTCGATCCGTCCATCAGGGAACCCCAGCAATATGTCACCGTCCCCGAGTTGCATCAGGCAAACCTGCCGATCGTCGGCCATGAGACCAAGCATCGTTGCGCCATAGGGCGAATAGTGCTCCGCAACACCTTGCTCGTAGGGATCCTGCGCCACATCGTCATCGACGCGTTTTCGCCAGCTTTCAACGACCGTTTGCGCAAGACTGTCTATGTCAATGTCCTCCGAGGATTCCGCGGTCCATTGCAGCAGTTCGATAGCGGACTCAACTGCAATTCTCGACCCCCGGTCAGAGCGAAAATGCGGAGAAGCTCCATGCCCGTCCGACAAAGCGCCAAAAATTACCGGTGTCGGCTTGTCGCCACTCGGGCGCACCGCCGCAGCATCCTGGTTCGGCAGGCCTCGTCGTATATGCGCAGGGCCAATGACCGAACTTGCGCCAATCATCCAGCCTTCAGTCACATCGCGCCTCGTTGCCGCTGCCGGCTTTCAAACTCGAAATCGCATCGGGAGCAACAACGGTCGCCTGGTTGGCTCCTGCCTCGATCCTGAGCCCGTCAGCCAGGAGCACGGTTTTTCCGGGCGACACCATGGTTTCCTGCCCGCCCGGCGGACGCACGCGCCATGGCTCCTGGGTCGTGTTCTTAAGTCCGAATACGCCTGGTTTTTGCGGATGTTCCACAACAATGGCCATGCTTTCCCAGCGAGGGGCGTTTGCGTGGCCAAAGTCTGCCAGGGTAACCACCGCTCCCTCGCCCAATGCAATATACTTGGTGCCGATGAGCAGCATCGGAGGAGGCGCCAGCGCAGTGCTGCAATAAACACACTCCCCGGCCGAGCGGCCTTGCACGTGATCGTAAATGTGCTCGTAGCGACAGTCCGAACAGGCGAAGGTTGCACGCTGAAAGCCGTCCATCGTCTTCAGCCATTCCTTTTCAATGACGCGTTTGTTCGGATTATTCAGACCAATGCCGAAAGCGCGCAGAAACAGGCTGCGCAATTTCTCCGGCAGTGACCGCCAGCGGCACACGAGCATGTCATGCATCGGAGAAACCGGCCCGTTTGAAGTGTCGTTTTCGTCGAACAGGAATAGCGGTGCCGTGCCGTACAGCTCATGTTCAAGCTGCTCGGTCAGCAGATTGGCCTCGGCTTCCTTTTTTCCGTCAAGCGGATGCCAGCCGATGAGAATGTAGAAGAAAAGCACGGCCATGGAATAAAGGTCCGTGCGCCCGTTCGGTGTCGTCTCCCGCCTTACTATTTCCGGTGCCATGAATTTGCGGGTGCCGTAGACGCTTGCCTCGCTGCCGTCGACATTGACATTGTCATTGTCGCAAATCAGCACCCGGCCGGATGTCGGGTGAACAAAGAAATTGCCGAAATTTATGTCCTGATAGCAAAACCCCTTTGCATGCAGGCTCAGGAAGCTGTCTGCGATCTGCTGACACACGAACAGTCGTTTTTCCAGGCTCAGTTCGATGCGGTTGGGGGGCGGAGCGAGAAGTTCCCGGATCGATCTGAACTCGTCTGGACGCAGCCCCATGACATAGCCGAAACTGTCCGTTCGCGCGGGATGCTCTACCAGTTCCAGTGGCCAAAGAAACCGGTCATCGGGTGCGCCACGCGCAATTGCCCGGCGCAATCGTTCCATCAAGGTTCCGTCGATCTCGACATAATACGGGTGATACCACTTGAGCGCATAGGTGCCGCCGCCAAACTCGGATTTGTAAACGGACCCCTGCCCTCCTTCCCCCAGAAGATCACCCACGACACCGGTTCGCAGCTTGTTATGGGAATAAAAACGATCTCCTGCGGCCAATTCGCGACCGGAATTTTCAGCTTCCATAATCAGCCGTCTGTTGCTCAAACCAACCAAGAGAAATAGTTGAAAATACTTGCTATTTCAGGTCGGTCAAAAATAAAAACTATATAACGGTCGTTGTCACGCCCCCCCGTTTTGGACAGCCGCAAGAACGATTTTCAAACCAAACTCCAGTGAATTAAACAGCAAACTGGTATGTATTTGCAAAGGAAAAATTAACCAATCCCGCCACGTCAACCTCCGTGGTGAAGCCGTTCGACAGGTCGGAACAATTGACGATGCACACACTAACGGTCCTGATTTGCCGTCAAGGGTTTCCGGATACTTGCCGAAACACTTGCATTACGAATGCAACTCGCAGCGCAAAACCAGAAAACGCCTCACTCGTGAACGCTTTCCTTGTGGTTCCAGACAATAGTCAGCCAATCTTGGATGCGTGGTTAGGGAGATCTGACTTGGCAGCCACCCGGGAACCGGCCTTTGGAAAGCCAGACATGCTGTCGGGCGTGCTGTAAAAACGCGATCGAATCTCCGCCGAATTCATCCGGAGCAGTCCGACCGGCTGTCAGAGTTGTTTTCTTCGTTCACATGTCTTCAAACCACGGTCGCAACGACAGACAGGCAGTCTCCAGACTTGATCAGACCCGGGAAATGCCGTGCCATCAGGATGCCGGAGCGTTTGGCGCGGTATTCGACCGGTGCAACACCCGTTTTGCCGGTTGCCCATACCCTTGCGACAACATCTCCTTTGGAGACTTTCTCACCCAGGTCGATCACCGGTTCGATCATGCCTTCGCCTTCGCTGAAGACAAAACAGTCTCCGTCGGGCATATCGAGCGAAACCGTCGGCTCAAGCGTAATGTCACCAGCCATGATGCCCGCATGCCTCAGGACATTGCGTACGCCTTTCCTGGCGATCGCAATCGAACGAGCCGTCGCGGTTCCTCCACCACCGAGTTCCGTCGTGACGAACACTTTTCCCTGCTGCTCAACGGCCGTGTCATACATGCCGACATTGTCTATTTCGAGCATGATTGCCGTGTAGGGAGCGTTGAAGGCGCGGACGGCGGCGACACAGGCATCCTGCTGGTTCTGGTCATCCAGCACATGCGCGGATGCAAACGGCACGAAGTCCAGCGTCTTTCCACCGGAATGGAAATCAAGAACGATATCCGCCATCGGGATCAGGACAGTGTCAAAGTAATGCGCGATCTTCTCGGTGACCGTTCCGTCGGGTCGCCCCGGAAAGGACCTGTTCATGTTCCCCTTGTCGATCGGAGATGTCCGCGATCCGGCGCAAAAGGCCGGGTAATTGAACGCGGGTACGATAATGACGCGTCCACTGATTTCACCGGGTGAGAGCGTCAGGGCAAGATCTTGAAGCGCGACCGGCCCCTCATACTCATCGCCGTGGTTGCCACCTGTCAGCAAGGCCGTCGGCCCCTCGCCGTTTTGAACAACGGCAATCGGGATCATGACCGATCCCCAGGCAGAATCGTCCCGGCTGTAAGGCAAACGCAAAAACCCGTGATGGACACCATCCTCGTCAAACGGGATGTTCGGTGTGATCGGATTGGCAGACATCGTCAGGCCTTCACAAAAAGCTTGCGGGGAACATTGGAAAGGCACTCCGGCGCGCCGTCACGGATGACAATGCTTTCGGTGATCTCGAAACCCCAGTCATCCATCCACAGACCGGTCATGAAGTGGAATGTCATGTTTTCCCGCAAGACAGTGCGGTCGCCGCTCCGCAGCGACATGGTGCGCTCGCCCCAGTCGGGTGGATAGGAGATACCGATCGGATAGCCCGTGCGGTTGTCCTTGGTGATGCCGTACTTCTTCAGAACGGCAAAAAACGAGTGTGCGATGTCTTCGCAAAGATTGCCGGCCCTGGCGGCCTCAAGCCCGGCTTCCATGCCTTCAAGCACGGCTTTTTCCGCATCAAGAAAGGTCTGTGTCGGCTTGCCGAGAAACAACGTCCTGGAAAGCGGGCACTGATAGCGGTGATAGGCTCCGGCGACCTCGAAAAACGTGCCTTCACCGGATTTCATCGGCTTGTCGTCCCAGGTGAGATGTGGAGCTGCCGCATCACTTCCCGACGGCAGAAGCGGAACGATTGCCGGATAGTCGCCGCCGGCCTCGAGACCGGCATCATAGCGCAGGCCCGCATCATAAATGTCGGCGACGAGATCGCATTTGCGAAGACCGGGCTCTGCCTTTTCCAAAATGCGCGCATGGATCTTTTCGACCAGTTTTCCGGCCGTACGCATATAGGTGAGTTCCTGTTCGGATTTCACTGCCCGTTGCCAGTTCACCAGCGCCGTCACATCCCGAAAGTTTGCATCGGCAAGGTGTTTTTGCAGCGACGCATAGGATGCTGCTGTGAACCAGTAATTATCCATTTCAACGCCGATGTTCGACGATGCCCAGCCCCGCTCCTCAATCCGCGCGGCCAGATAGTCCATCGGATGGCGCTCGGTCGACTGAACGTAGTGGTCCGGATAACCGATGACATTGTCCGGGTGCATGAAGCAGGTCCTGAAGGCTCCTTGCGCGTCCTGCCCGCGGCCGAACCAGACGGGATCTCCGTCGAGGCCCAGCAGTACTGCCTGGTGGACGTAAAACGACCAGCCGTCATAGCCTGTCAACCAGGCCATGTTGGAGGGGTCGGAAACGATGATGACATCGACACCGGCCTGCTGCATGGCCGTTCGCGTCCGGTCTATCCGGTCCAGGTATTCTTGCCTTGTGAAATGAAGGGACGGCTCGATCATGTAGCTCTTCCAATGAGGGTCAGGTATCAAAATGTGTTCCGGCGCCGGCAGTCTCGGCCTGCTGACGCGCAAACGTCGCAATCGCCGTGTCCTGGACGCCGGTTCCGGTCAGATCGCAAATCGTAAGATCCTCGGGCCGTTTTCGGCCGACAGCCTTGCCTGCAACGATGTCACCGAGTTCATCGAACCTGGTTTCACCCGAAACAAACCCGGTTGAAATCGCATGATGGAGCTCGCCAAGGAGTTCGGTCTGCGATTGCCGGTCGGGAACATATAGATCTGCAAGATCAAGACAGGCGGGTTCAAGCTCGTTCTTGTGGTGCTGGTCTGATCCCATGGCCGTCACGTGCTGCCCCGCACGCAGCCAACGCCCCTTGATCAACGGTTCTGCACTCGGTGTTGTCGTAACGATAACGTCAGCCTCCGCAACGGCCTCCTCCAGCCTGGCTGTCGGATTAGCTTCAATTCCAAGGAGCTGTGCCATTTCCCTCGCGGTCGCCTCGGCTTTTGCAATGTCTCGCGCCCAATAGGAAACTTTTTCTATCGGTCGGACAAGGCACAATGCCTGCAGCTGCAGCTTCGCCTGCATCCCGGCCCCCAGAATGCAGGCCGTTCTGGCATTTTCCGGTGCAAGATGTTTTGCCGCGACAGCTCCGGCTGCAGCGGTTCTGATATCCGTCAGATAGCCATTGTCCAGGAGCAGAGCCTCGACCATGCCGGTTCGTGCGGAAAAGAGGATCATCAAACCCGATGTGCTGGGAAGGCCGAATTTCGGGTTGTCGAAAAAACCGGGAGACATCTTGATGGCAAAACTTTCGACGCCCGGCACATAAGCGGTCTTGACGTCAACTTCACCGTTATAGTCCGGTATCGCCATGGACAGGATCGGTGGCATGACGACACCGCCCTGAGCCAGTGATGCAAAGGCGCGTTCCACACAGTCAACGGCAGCAAGATCGAGATGGACGATCTTGCGGAGCTCTGCTTCCGTGAGCAATTTGATAGCGGGCAATTCAGATCTCCCCTTCACCGGCAACATCGACATCCTCACCGGAAATGATGCGCTGATGCATGTTCATGTCGATATTGCATCCGGACAACAATGCCACTGAAGGGCCTGCAAGCTTCGCCTTGTCGGCGACAAGGGCAGCCAGGCAAACAGCTCCCGAACCTTCAACAACCTGCCGCTCCTGCCAGTATGCGTGACGTATGCCGGCCGCAATTTCCACTTCGTTCAAAAGAACGATATTATCGACAAGGTCCCGCACAACATTGAACGTATACCGGTTCTCCAGGCCGATGCCACCGCCGAGAGAATCCGCCAGTGTCGGCAATTCGGGAACCTGAACCGGATGGCCGGCAGCCTGAGAAGCGGCCATGGCGGCCCCGCGTTCCATGGAAACACCGATGATCTTCACATCCGGTTTTCGCGCCTTGACCGCTTCGGCGACACCGGAAATGAGCCCGCCACCGGAAAGTGGCACGAGAACAGTCTCCACGTCCGGAACGTCCTCCAGAAATTCAAGACCCAATGTTCCCTGACCGGCAATGATATCCTTGTGGTCAAATGGTGGAAGAAGGGTCATTCCCTCTTCATCAACCAGTCTGTCGACTTCAACCTGGGCCTCGTCCTGTGAAGACCCGACAATTCGCACTTCGGCACCTTGGGCCCTGATGCCGTCGATCTTGTTTTGCGGCACGAGGCGGGACATGCAGATGATGCACTTGACGCCTGCCTGCCTTGCGGCATAGGCGAGCCCGCGTCCGTGATTGCCGGTTGAAACGCCAACGACGCCGTTTGCCTGCGCCGTTTCATCCAGCGCCAGCACGGCATTGGTAGCGCCGCGCAACTTGAAGCTTCCCGTTTTCTGCAATTGTTCAAGCTTCAGGTGAACCGGCACGCCGGCTCGCTCGCTCAGGCTCGAGGAATGAACCATCGGGGTGCGCAGGATCCTGTCCGCGATCCGCGTTCGTGCTTGCGTGAAGGTTTCCGGAGCAAACTGGAAAGAGTTGGGATTCATGCGATGTCTCGGACCTTCTCACTTGCAAGATCAAACGAATAGAGTTTTCCGAATTCGGCAGGGCGATGATCGGAAAGACCGCCCAATCGGGTCAAGAGCCAACCAGCGGCCTGGTTTGATGTCACCACAGGTTTCCCGATGCGGTCCTCGATTTCTACGATGCTGTCAAGCACGGGCAAGGCCGTACACGAAATGAACAGGGCCTGGGCATCCTTCCGATCAGCGGCAACCGCCGCATTGATGATTGTCTGACGGCTGATACGGGCCATGTCACGATCGTCCTCGACACCAAGGCAATCGAAATTGACAACATCCAGTCCCTGACTGGTGAAGAAATCCGCCATCGGCTGGCTCGTGGCAATCGTGTAAGGTGTCAGAACGGCAATTCGGCGGACGTCGAGTGCCTCGAAAGCTCTGATCGCCGCCGCGGTGGGTGTCACGACGGGAATTCCCGGCAGTTCTTTCTGGATTGAGCTGCGCACTTCATGATCGCCGATAACAACGGTGGCTGCCGTGCAGCTGTAGCAAACCGCCTTCAGAGGCGAGACAGGTGCCAATAGTCCGGCTGCCTTGACAAGGCGAGGCGCCATCAGCTGCAGGTTGTCGGGTGTTGTCGGGTTTTCGAACGCGAGCCGGGACACATGGATAGCGACATCCCTGCCCTGCATCTGCTGATAAAGATCCCTTTCGCTGGTCAGGTCCGTCGCGAGTGCGACCAGACCGAACCTTGCTGTTTCCGGAATGTCGAAACGGACTTCCTCAGACGATATTGAAGGCACAACTATTGCCATTTTGATTTCCTGTGAGGGTGCCGTTTGAAGCGGCGCCTGATTGAGACTTCTACACGACCAGAACCGGGCAATCCGCCAGGCTGGTGATCTTGTGCGACACGCTACCGAGCAAAAATCCCTCGACATCGCCAAGACCACGACTGCCGACAACGATGACATCAACATCGTGTTCTTCGGCGAATTTCACGATTGTCCGGGCCGGTTGGCCGATTTTTACGAAGGCCCGCACCGTTTCAGCCCCTGCCCGGCTCGCAAACTCCTTCGCCTGTTCCGCGATCTCCCTGGCATGGTCACGCATGGACTCATCCGGTGGCGAGGGATCATCAGGTCGCACCATCGACATTGATGCTTCAAGCAGGGAGTGGTGCCTGTAGACCGTCAGGACCAGCAGGTCCGCACCGCAGCTAGACTGAAGCCCGACCGCGACACCAAGAGCCTTTTGGGCACCCTGCGACCCATCGACCGCAACCAGGATGTTTTTGAACATGATTGCCCCCATCATCGGAAAGCCAGGTCACGCAGGAACAGCGCAATCTGAGGAAAGAAGATCAGCGCGGCGGAGACGCAGAGCAGAATGACCGTGAACGGGAAAATACCGCGAATGACATCAATGTAAGGCCGCTTGAATATGGCAATCGCCGTGAAGATGTCACATCCGAAGGGAGGTGTTGCGGAACCGATGGCAACCTGCAGCGTGATGATCGTGCCCACCAGAACCGGATCAAGTCCCACCGACTTCACGACCGGCGCAAAGATCGGCACCAGAATCAGGATCACCACGATCGGGTCGACGAACATGCAGCCAATGAAGAATGCAATCGAAATGACAGCCAGGACGCCATGCGGTCCCATCTCCGTAATCCCGATACTCGCCAGGATCTGCTGTGGCACCTGCGCGAACGAAATCACCCAGGAAAAAGAGGCGCCAGCCCCCACAAGAATGAAGACGACGGCCGTGATCAGTCCGGTGGATTTCGCGATGGTGTACATTTCCGGCCATTTCAGGGACCTGAACACCACGAATTCGAGGAATACGGCATAGAGTACGCATACGGCCGCAGCTTCCGTCGGGCTGAAAACGCCACCGTAAATTCCACCGACGATGATCAGCGGAAATCCGAGTGGCCAGACCGCTCTCCTGACCGCGGCCAACCGCTCTCCCCAACTGGCCTTCGGCTCGGTCGGAACACCTTTTACCGTCGCGTAAATCATGCTGTAGGCGGAAAACAGCACGAGCAACAGAAGACCCGGCCCGATACCGGCAATGAACAATTCTGCAATCGACGTGCTGGAGATCACGCCATAGATGATCATGCCGATGGACGGCGGGATCAGAAAGGCGATGTCCGAGGCATTGATGATGAGTGCCAGGACAAACGAGTCCTTGTATCCGGCCTTGAGCATGCGCGGGCGCAGTGGCGAACCAACGGCAACGACAGTCGCCTGGGTCGATCCGGAAACAGCTCCGAACAGGGTACAGGCCGTTGCCGTGCTGACGGCAAGACCACCTTTGACATGGCCGACAAACTTCATGACCATGTCGATCAATCTGCCGGCTGACTGTCCACGCGTCATGATGTCTGCCGCAAGGATGAACATTGGAACTGCGATCAGCGACGCCGGACGAATGCCCGCCATGATCTGCTGAACCATGAAGTCCGTCTTGCCGATATCACCGAACAGCATCATGAAGCCGGTAAACGTCGCGGCAAGCAGCGGTATCATCATGGGAAAGCCGAGCAGCAGCAGCACGACCATGATGAGAAATATTGTGAGCGCCATCGGTCCTACCTCGTCAGCCTCTAGACTTCGAACTCGTCGTCTTCGTAACCCTCAAGCACCTGGGTCGAGAGGTAGATATCCTTGTCGAAAATGTTCTTGACCGCGGTCAGCGCGTACTGGACGCCGGTCATGAAAAACCCGACCGGCACCCATAGAAAAATCCAGAAGACCGGAATGGCCAATGCGGGAAGAACCCGGCCCGAGGCCGCAACGCTGGTGATGTATCGGATCGCGAAAATGCAGAGCGCGAACATGGCCAGTGAGGTGACGCAGGCGATCAGGATCATCATGACCTTGCGGATGCGCGCAGGCATCATGTCGAAAATAGCCGACATCCGGATGTGGCGACCCTGTCGCGCGGCGTAACTGATGCCTGCAAACGTGATCAGGATGATCAGAATCCGGTTCAGTTCTTCTGAAAAAAACAAGCTGTGCTGAAACACGAACCGACCAACGACATTGATGACCGTGTTGGCTGCCATCAAAAGAACGCCGAATGCCAGCATGAAGGATTCAACACGGCTGACTGCCGTATCGAGCACCCCGAGAAAGCCGTTCATCTGATGTTGATCAGTGCTGTTGGGATCGTCGCTTTTCACCGTTCTCTCCAGCCGGTTCGTGACTTGCGGGAGGCTTGCAAACTGCTGCCTCCCGCACCAGAGCACCGGGTCGTTCAGGACCCGGTCAGTCGCGCGTTGCGTCCAGATCCGCTTTCATCTGGTCGAGGATGGCCTTGCCGCCCTCTCCGGTCATTTCGATGAACTTCGCCTCCACTTCGGCGGCCGCATTCTTGAAGCAGGCCCGCTCTTCGTCCGACAGGACAGTGATGGTCATTGCGGGTTTTGCTTCCTTGATCTTGTCAAGTTCGCTGTCCGCCAGGCTTTTCTGATATCCGACAATGTAGTCGAAGGCGGATGCGGCGGCGTCCTGGACGACCTTCTGTTCTTCGGCACTCAAACCATCATAGAACTGCTTGTTGGCCATCAGCGCGGTGGTGAAGTTGTTGTGGCCCGCATAGGTGATATGGTCTGTCACTTCGTAGATCTTGGTGGAAAAGAGGAAGAACGTCGGGTTCTCCTGCCCCTGGATGATGTTGGTCTGCAAGCCGCCATAGACCTCGCCCCACGGCAACGGTGTCGGCGTGGCACCAAAGGCCTTGTAGGATTCCACCAGCAGCGGATTGGTCATCACGCGAAATTTGACTTCATCAAGATCCGCACAGCTCTTCACGGGCGACTTGGTGGTCATCGCCACCTCGCCTTCCGGATACATGGACAGGAGTTCCAGTCCCTGGTTTGCATAAAGACCGACGAAATCCTCGTTGATCGCCTTGGAATTCTTGAAGAAACGGCCGAGATGATCCTGATCGGTCGGAAGCAGGTAGGGAACAAAGAACACCTGTGCCTCGGGGATCAGGGCTCCGGTGAAACCGGGAGACTGGTTAACGAACTGAAGCAGGCCGGCCTGCGTCTGCTCCATGATGTCGGCGGACTCGCCCAGCGAGCCATAGGGAAACAACGTTATCGTATGATCGGAATTCGCTTCGACGGCTTCCTTGAACTTCGTGGCGTAAACTCCCTGCACGTCCGTCAGGGATTCCTCAAAGGCGTATTTCCAGTCAGCGGCGTGCGACAGGGTCGCACCGGCAAGAAGCATTGCCGTGCTGGCAAGGAGTGTTCTGAATTTGGTTTTCATGAATTTGACCTGCTTTTGCTGTTCCCTGGCCAACACGCCTTTTCAGACACACGGAGAGCGTCCGCGGAGATGACACTCTAGGCGCATCCCATCGGCACCGGTCCGCACGAAAAGACGTGACAGCCGTTCAATTGAATTTCCGGGTTGTTGTTATTGCCTCAACTTGAAATGAGGACAATTAAGAGTCAATCAAAACATTAAATCATGACAATTTTAACATATAAACGCATTCAGAATGCCAGCAAGGCAGGCTCCGGAGGACTTTTGTAAAGGCGCGCGATCAGCTGCACGCCGCGTGCCAGCGCTTCCTCCTGTATGCCCCCTAGGCAAATACGGACACTGTGGTTGGCGGTGGTATCTGAAATGGCGAATGCAGAACCCGGTGCCACCGCGACACCTTTCTGCCTGGCATTGGCAACGAAAGCTTCCTCGGTCCAGGACCCCGGCAGCGGCAACCAGATGTGCATTCCGTTGGGACTCGCCCCAAACGGGATGCCGTCCAGAATCTTTGCCACCATCGCATTTCGCCGCCCCAATGCGGCCTTCTGCCATGACAATAGTTCGTCCGCAGTTCCGTTTTCTATGAAGAGGGAAGCGATTTCCGCCATAATGGGCGTTGCCACCCAATCTGTTACCAGGTGACGATTGGCGGCGGCTGACGCCAGCAATTCGGGAACAACGAGATATCCGTGCCGAAGCCCGGGAAACAGGCACTTTGTAAAGCTTGTGAAATAGAACGTCCGCTCGGGCGCGAAGGCGGCGATCGGCGGCGGCCGGTCCGGCTGGATCGGTCCCCATGCGTCGTTCTCGATAATTGTGAAGTCATATTTGCGCGCAAGTGCGGCTAGCGCTTCCCGCCGGTCACTTCCCATCATGCGAGCCAGTGGATTCAAGCCGCTCGGCATGACATAGAGCGACTTCACCGGTTTGGATCTGCAGATTTTTTCGAGTTCGTCCGGCACGATGCCTTCATGATCGAGAGGAATGCCCTCCAGACGCAAATCCATGTATCTGGCGAGTGGAATGAGCGTGTGATGACACATGGCCTCCGTCAGCACGAGTTCGCCCGCATTCGCCGCCGTCATCAGCGCTGTCGTCATGGCCGGTGTCGCACCGTTCGTCATGATGATCGAATCAGGTGCACAGCTGAGGCCGCAGCGCGCCAGCCAGGCAAGGGCCGCCCTCTTGAACGGCTGCAGCGCATTGGACGGCTTGAACGAGAAGATGGATGTATCAGCCAGAGTGTCTGAAAGCTCGGCAAAAGCCGCACTCATTCTTTCCCTGTGAACCGGCGCCGTCACGGGTTTGAGGATCGAAAGATCGACCAGTTGCCCGTCCTGACCTGCCGGGACGAAAGGCCAGTTCGATTTGGCTGGTCCCGAGCTGACAAACGTTCCCCGCCCGACCTGCCCTTCTATGAGGCCACGCCGGATGAGCTCGTCGTAGGCCCGGCTGATGGTCTGGACACTCAAATCAAGCTGATAGGCCAATTCACGATGCGTCGGAAGCCTTTCACCGACCCTCAGGTCCCCGTTGTCGATCGCATCGGATATCAGGTCGGCGAGCGAGCGGTAGGCGGGACGTGGGATTGTTTCGGGGAAATTCTTCCATATTGTCATGATTTCATACTGACGATTTTCATAACAATTGACAAGTCAATTCATCCTGTTCATGGTCGCGCCATGATTGGGCTGAAACTCGACGATCGCGACCTGAAAATACTGTCCATCCTGTCCCGGGAAGGCAGATTGGCAAAGGCCGACCTTGCCAAACGGGTCAACCTGTCGCCGACACCGCTTTGGGAACGTCTGAAACGCCTTGAAAAAGCCGGTATCATTCGCGGGTACAGCGCCGAAATTTCCCTGAAGGGTGTTGCCGCCCATATCGAGGTTTTCGTGACTGTCGAGCTTGAAAACCACCGGGCGGAGAGCTTCCAGACATTCGAACGCACGATCAACCATCATGACGAGATCGTGGCCTGCTGGGCCATCGGTGGCGGGTTCGACTATGTTCTGCAAGTCATCACGAAGGATATAGACAGCTACCAGCGCCTGATCGACACACTGCTGGACGGCAAGATCGGTCTCGCCCGCTACTACACCTATGTCGTGACCAAACAGGTCAAACTTCGCGGCGCTCCCCCGTTTGGCATTCTGCTCGGCAATTCGCCGGGAGACGAAGCTGCTGGCAGTGACGGCAGTTAAGAAAAGATCGTCTGCCCCGGCGCATGTTTATGGTCGTTTCCTCCTGATCCACGCTCGTACGATCCGGCCATGAAAACCGGAGGCCGGATCAATGGAAATGCCTGTTCACCAGGAAACGACAACATTTCATCTGAGGGACAAACGTCTTTTCCGTTCGTTTGCCTATGTCGACGGAAAGTGGATTGCGAACAGGGACGGAGAGACATTCCCGGTCCTTGATCCTGCAACGGGTGACCATGTCGGAGAAGTGGCGAAGCTGAGCGGTGCTGAAAGTCGCGATGCGGTCGATGCCGCGCACCGGAGTTTTGTCGCCTGGGCAAACCTGCTGCCGCAACAGCGAGCCACGATCCTGCGCCAGTGGTTCGAACTTATCCTGGAAAACCGCGAAGACCTTGCTCAGATCATGACGCTTGAGCAAGGCAAACCGCTGTCCGAGGCCCGGGGCGAGATCGACTACGGAGCGTCCTTTGTCGAATTCTACGCCGAGGAAGCCAAGCGTCCCAATGTCGAGGGCGTGACATCGCACCTGCCGGATGCCGAAGTCGAAGTCTGGCTCGAACCTGTGGGTGTTGCGGCTCTGATCACGCCGTGGAATTTTCCCAGTGCGATGGTCACCCGCAAAGCTGCGGCTGCGCTTGCAGCCGGGTGCACCGTGGTCGTTCATCCCTCCGGGGAAACACCATATTCGTGCCTGGCCCTTGCCGAACTTGCCGAACGTGCGGGACTACCCGCAGGCGTCTTCAACGTCATCACGGGTGATCCGTCGACAATCGTCGCGCCCTGGATGGAAGATGCCCGTGTTCGTGCGGTTTCCTTCACCGGGTCGACGGATGTCGGCAAGCTGCTTTACCGCCAGAGCGCGGGCACGATCAAGCGCATGGTTCTGGAACTTGGCGGCCATGCGCCGTTTCTCGTCTTTGCCGACTGCGACCTCGATCTTGCCGTGGACGAAGCGATCAAGGCAAAATTCGCGACTTCGGGACAGGACTGCCTTGGGGCCAACCGGTTTCTGGTAGAACGCCCGGTTTACGAGATTTTCTGCCAACGCCTGGCAGCCCGCACGCGTGAACTCACCGTCGGCGCAGGCTGGACTGATCCGGATGTCGGTCCGCTGATGAACGCCGGGGCCGTGGAAAAGCAGGAAAGTCATGTTGCCGATGCAATCCAATCGGGCGCGCAGCTCCTTTGCGGTGGCAAGCGTCACAAGGCCGGACCGTTGTTTTTCGAACCCACAGTTCTGTGCGACGTTCCTGCCAGCGCCAGGATCATGAACGAAGAAACATTCGGGCCCGTTGCCGCCATTGCCCCGTTCGATGACGAGGTTGAGGCGCTCCAGCGGGCGAACGACACCGAATTCGGTCTGGTCGCCTATGTGCATACCAGCGACCCGCGACGGATATACCGGGCCAGCCGCCACTTGCAGTTCGGCATGGTGGCGGTCAACAGAACGAAAGTCACCGGGGCTCCGATCCCGTTCGGCGGAATGAAGCAGTCGGGCCTTGGACGGGAAGGCGCCCGGATAGGCATGGCAGAATTCATGGACGTCAAATATGTTTGCCGCGATTGGGCGTGACCAGACAACAACAAAGGACAGAATATGCTTCGCAACGACCAGCTCGATCAGTGGGATCGCGAGAATTTCTTTCACCCTTCGACCCATCTCGCTCAACATGCGCGCGGGGAAGCACACTCCAGGATCATTGAGACCGGATCAGGTGTCCACATAGAGGACCGGGACGGCAACAGGCTTCTGGATGCCTTTGCGGGCCTTTACTGCGTCAATGTCGGCTATGGCCGTCAGGAAATCGCCGAGGCGATCGCCGAGCAGGCCAGGAAACTGGCCTACTATCATGCCTATGTCGGCCACGGCACGGAAGCGTCGATCACCTTGTCAAAGATGATCCTGGACCGGGCTCCGGACAACATGTCCAAGGTCTATTTCGGGCTCGGCGGGTCCGACGCCAACGAAACCAACATCAAACTGGTCTGGTACTACAACAACATCCTCGGCCGTCCCGAAAAGAAGAAAATCATTTCACGCTGGCGCGGCTATCATGGGTCCGGACTGATGACAGGGTCGCTGACAGGACTTGAGCTCTTCCACAAGAAGTTCGACCTGCCGTTCGACAACGTGCTGCACACCGAAGCACCCTACTATTTCCGCCGGCCGGACCTGGCCATGAGCGAAGCGGATTTCGTATCGCACTGCGTCGCCGAACTGGAAGCCATGATCGAGCGAGAAGGTGCAGATACCATCGCTGCGTTCATCGGTGAACCGGCCATGGGCACCGGTGGTCTCGTACCCCCACCCAAAGGTTACTGGCAGGCGATCCAGCCGGTCCTCAAGAAGCACGATATTCTTTTGATCGCGGACGAAGTGGTCACAGGTTTCGGCCGTCTCGGCTCGATGTTCGGATCCGAACACTATGGCATCGAGGCCGACATCATCACCATTGCGAAAGGCCTGACGTCAGCCTACGCGCCGCTGTCCGGATCGATCGTGTCAAACAAGGTCTGGGATGTGCTGATGAAAGGGACAGACGAAACCGGTCCGATCGGTCACGGCTGGACCTATTCCGCCCATCCGATAGGCGCAGCGGCTGCCATTGCCAACCTGAAGCTGGTCGACGAACTCAATCTCGTCGAGAATGCCGGCGTGGTCGGATCACACTTTACGTCTGCGATGCGTGACGCCCTGGGTGATCATCCGAATGTCGGTGAAATCCGAGGTGAAGGATTATTGATGGCAGTGGAATTCGTCGAAGACAGGGAAACTCGCCGTTTCTTCGACCCGTCAAAGAAGATCGGGCCCACGATTGCAGGTGAACTCCTGAAAAACGGGGTTATTGCACGGGCAATGCCCCAGGGCGACATCATAGGCTTCGCCCCTCCGCTGTGCCTCACGGGCGACGAAGCACAGCAGATCGTGGATGCCATGACGAAAAGCGTTGAATCGGTTCTTGGCCGCTGAGAATGCATTCACAGGTCTCCGGGGACACCCGGAGACCTGTTACCGGGTTGAGGGGTCACCATCTGACGCCACTCGCAGCATCGACGCCCTGTGTGTCAGCACCAGGCGTCTGACAAAGGCGACAACAAAAAGGCCTGACAAGATCAGCACAATCGTCGGTGCCGGGGCGCTGTCGAGAAAGAAGCTTGCATATGTTCCGGCAAGCATCGACGCCATGCACACGAGGACGGAAACCCAGAGCATCGTCCCGAATGTGCGCACCAGCAGAAAGGCGATGGCACCCGGGGCGATCAGAAGACCGATCGCAAGAATGAGCCCCGCAGCGGACAAGGTTGCCACGATTGTCAGCGAGAGTGCAGCCAGAAGACCATAGTGAAGCAGATTGACCGGCAGTCCCGAGGCTTGCGCCTGGGCCGCATCGAAACTGTGCAGGACCAGGTCCTTCCACTTCAGAACAAGACCGGCACCGACCAGCGCGGCGATAACACCGGCCGTCAAAAGATCCTGCGTACCGACACCGAGCATGTTGCCGAACAGGATATGGTCCAGATGGGCGTTGGTTTCGACAGCGACATAGAGCACGATGCCGAGCCCGAACATGCCGGAAAACACCACACCCATCACTGTATCCTGCTTCACCCGGCTGTTTCCGGCGAGATATCCCGTTGCGAGCGCACAGATCATCCCAGCGGCGAAGGCACCGATCAGAAGCGGAATCCCGAAAATATAGGCAATCACGATGCCCGGCAGAATGGCGTGGCTGACCGCATCGCCCATCAGCGCCCAGCCTTTCATGACCAGGAAACACGAAAGCAGGGCCGTTGGAACCGAAACGATGATGCAGATCAGGAAGGCGTTCTGCATGAAGGGAAACTTGAAAGGCAGCAGAAGCGTGTCGAGGTCCATCAGATCGTCTCCCCCTTTTCCTGTCGGCCGGATACCCACTCAGGAGGCATCGTTGAATCTGCCGGCCCGTTTCGCAGGGCATCCGCCGCCTTCCGGCGGGCCGCCAGCAATCCGTGCTTGGGAGCCAGCAGGAAGGCGACCAGGAAAATCAGTGTCTGCAGCGTCACGATGATGCCACCGGTTGCCCCGTCGAGGAAATAGCTGACATAGGCACCGGCAAAGCTTGTCAGCGCGCCGATAGCAACAGAGAGCGCGATCAGGCGCGGGAACCGGTCGCACAGGAGATAGGCCGTCGCACCGGGCGTAACGACCATTGCGATTACCAGAAACGCGCCGACCGTTTGCATGGCGGCAACGACGGAGGCAGACAGCAGAACGAAGAAGACCGCCTTGAGCAATCCCGGTTTCAGCCCGATCGAACGGGCATGGTTCTCATCGAAGAAGGTGACCATCAGGTCCTTCCACTTGGCAAGCAGAACCGCCAGCGACACGAAACCGATAATGGCAAGTTGCAGGGTATCTTCCGGTGTGATGGCCAGAATATTGCCCATGGTGATGGTCTGAATGGAGACCGACATCGGGTTGACGGAGACAATGAAAAGCCCCAGTCCAAAAAAGGACGTGAAGATCAATCCGATGATGACATCGACTTTCAAGCCGGACCGTTCGGAAAGAAACAGCATGGCTCCGGCCGCAAGGCCACCTGCGATAAACGCGCCGAGCGAAAATGGCAGGCCGATGATATAGGCCCCGGCGACACCGGGAACCACGGAGTGAGACAGAGCGTCTCCGATCAGCGACCAGCCCTTCAGCATCAGGTATGCGGACAAAAACGCACAGACGCCGCCCACAAGCGCCGACACCCACATGGCGTTGACCATGTAGTTATAGGCAAACGGTTCCAGGAGGGCTGCCATCAGCTGCCGCCTTCGGTCGTCTGGGTTTCATCGCCGTACTGAACAAAGGGACGCTCGTCATCAGTCAGGATGGTTACCTTGCGCTGGTCGCCGTCGGTATGGAGCGTCTGATCGGAAATCGTGAAGTGTCGCAGGACGCCGCCGAAAGCCTGCTCCAGATTTTCACGGGTGAAAGTCGTTTGCGTTTCGCCGTAGGACAAGACAGTTCCCTTCACCAGCACGGTCCGGTCGCAGAATTCGGGCACCGAGCCCAGATTGTGCGTCGAGACGAGCATCACCCTGCCCTCGTCACGCAATTCCTTCAACAACGCGACGATCTGTTCCTCTGTCTTGACGTCAACGCCGGTAAACGGCTCGTCAAGCAATATCACCTGCCCGTCCTGCGCCAGGGCTCGGGCAAGAAACACGCGCTTGCGCTGGCCGCCGGACAACTCGCCGATCTGGCGGTGCCGGAAATCTTGCATGTTGACGCGCATGAGTGCCTGATCGACGGCTTCATGATCGGATTTTCCGGGACGGCGAAAAAAACCCATATGGCCGTATCGGCCCATCATGACCACATCCTCGACCAGAACCGGAAAGGACCAGTCAACTTCCTCGGACTGCGGAACATAGGCGACAAGGTTCTTGCGAAGCGCATCACGAACCGGAAGGCCTAAAATTCTGATCCTGCCTCTGGCAGCTGGAACGAACCCCATGATGGCCTTGAAAAGCGTCGACTTTCCTGCGCCGTTGACCCCGACCAGTGCAGTCACCGTACCTTTTGGAATGGCAAAGCTGGCATTCCAGAGCGCGGTATGGCCGTTCCGGTAGGTGACTGTGACATCTTCAGCAGAAATTCCGCCGGAATCCGCTGTCGCGGTCGCATCCATTTCCGGGTCCTTGACGATTTGAAGCACGGGCCACCTATTAAAGAGCTTTATTCGACACTTAACAATCACGACCTCGCAACACGTGGTTGCGAGGCTCCAATCCGTTCGTCAGTTGCCGGCTGATTTCAGTCCGTCCGCAACCGTTCCGGCGGTCACCTTCAGCAGATCCAGGTAAGTCGGCACTTTGCCGCCGGGCTCGCTCAGGGAATCGACATAGAGCTCGCCGCCATAGCTGGCCCCGGTTTCGCGCGCGACCTGTTTTGCCGGCGAGGTATTCACAGTGCTTTCGCAGAAGACGACAGGTATCTCGTTCTCGCGCACACCGTCGATGACGGATCGCACCTGTTGCGGGGTGCCGACCTGGTCGGCATTCATCGGCCAGAGATAGAGTTCCTTCATGCCGAAATCGCGGGCCAGATAGCTGAAAGCGCCCTCGCAGGTGACAAGCCAACGCTGTTCTTCCGGGATCTCGGCAACGGCCTCACGCAGCGGTTCGATTGTCGCGCGGAGCTGCTCCTTGTAGGCAGCGGCATTCTTCTCGTAAGTCGCTGCGTTTTCCGGATCCTGTTCCGAGAACGCCTTGACGATGTTGTCGATGTAGACGAGCGCATTGTCGAGCCCCATCCAGGCATGGGGATTTGGCTTGCCTTTGTAGGAGCCGGATCCGATGGAGATCGGATCGATGCCGTCAGTCAGCGTTGCCGAGGGGATATCTCCCAGATTGGAGATGAACTGCTCGAACCAGAGTTCCAGGTTCATACCGTTCCAAAGGATCAGGTCGGCACCGGAGGCACGCACGATATCCTGCGGTGTCGGCTGATAGCCGTGAATCTCCGCGCCTGGTTTGGTGATGGACACCACCTCGGCGGTCTCTCCAGCTACGTTGCTCGCGATATCTGCAAGCACGGTAAAGGTGGTCACAACCTTCATCTTGTCCGCGGCAATCGCGCCGGACGCTATGGTCGCCGTGAGCGCAGTCATGGACGCAACCAGCACTAATTTCTTGAGCATTCTGATCTCCTGAGAGGGAATTTCGTTCCTCTTGCAACTGATATTGCAAATCATTTGCATCTGTCAAGCTTGTTGCGAATGATTTGCATTAAAAGAGTTTGGAATGGCGGAGGCTGGCAAGGGCCGCGGCCGGTGGAAACTTCAGACCAGATGGACTTTTGAACTAAAGCTGCTCACAACGCGTAGATGATTTCCGCAGCCCGGACCGCTGCAGAAGCACGGTTCTCAACACCCTGTTTCACAAAGATCTGCTCCAGATGCTTGTTGACGGTGCGCGGTGACAATCCAAGAATTTCGCCGATATCCTTGTTGGACTTGCCCTTTGCGATCCAGATCAGCACTTCAGCTTCGCGCCGCGTCAGACCAAACCGATCCTGGAGTGCCTTGACCTGTCCGGCTTCATCTTCGGTGGTGAGGCGAAAGAGATTCTCGTCCGGACCAACCCGACCAAGCGGATGCAATTGTACTGTCAGGGTCTCCGACAACCCGAGCACGAAGCTCTTTTGCGGGACTTCGGAGTGCGCTGCCTCACCAAGCCATTCCCCCAACGCCCTGCCCAAGTGCAAGAGACTCGTGTCGCCGTCTCCCGTCCGGCTCAAAAGCGAGTGGATCTGAGGCGTCGACCAGAGGATGTTGCCTTCAGCGGTCACCGCCACCAGATGGCGACCGGCCGCATCCAGGGCAACATGTGCACTTTGTACCGAACGGGCATTCTTCAGATGTACGTTGATCCTTGCCTTCAATTCGTCGACGGCGATCGGCTTGGTGAGGAAGTCGACGCCGCCTGCCTCAAGCGCCCTGACGATGTGTTCTGTTTCCGACAGCCCGGTCATGAATATGACCGGAACATGCTGCAACACCGGATTGATCTTGATCTTCTTGCATGTCTCGAACCCGTCCAGCCCCGGCATGACCGCATCCATCAATATGGTGTCGGGAACCACTTTCGAGCAGACCGACAGCGCCGCCTCGCCGCTGGTTGCCACCAGGACAGCGATTCCTGTCTTCTTCAGGGCTTCGGTCACAAACCCGAGGGTTTCGGGGCTGTCGTCAACCACCAGCACCGTATCGCGGCGATCATCCGTCATTGGTTTCCAATTCGCTCAATGTGTCCCGATAGGCGTCGAAATCAAACCGGTTGAGATGGCCATGAAGGGCATCAACCAGTGGACGATGCTCCGGTGTGCCCGCGAGTTCCGTGAGTTTGGCCTCGATGCCTTCCACATATCCGATCTCGGCAAGCGAGATCAGATCGGCAACATGCCTTTGCCCGGGCGACCGGAATCTGGTCACTGCCGGCCTGTCCACGTGACCGGAATTCGGAGTTTCGGTCCAGGTCAAGCCAAGGCTGTTTTGCAACAGGTCGAGAAGACGGCCGATGTCGAAAGGCTTTCCAAGCGAGCCGTCGTGCAGCGCCGGACCATCTGGACGCAGGGACTGGTCGCCGATATTTGCAGACAGCATGATGATCGGTGCAACGTCTTTTCTGTCCCGGAGAGCCCGGGCAAGTTCCCACCCGTTCATTCCCGGCATCAGGATATCTATGAGATAGAGATCGGGTTTCAGATCACTGATATTCGCAAGACAAATTGAACCGTTTTCCGCCTCGAGCAGTGTGAAGCCGATCGGCTCCAGAACCTCGCGCACCAGTGCACGGTGTTCCGGGTTGTCATCCACGACTGCAATTGTCTTGCGGGTGCCCCGGTATCCCCTCACCTGGCGTTCGAGGCGCACGGCGTCCACAGGTCGATCGACGGCCGCCAGCATGAGCCGGACCTCGAAAGAAGCGCCCTGCCCCAGTTCGCTTGCCAGAGCCACGGCACCACCCATCGATTCTGTAAGCAGCTTGGTGATCGTCAGTCCGAGACCAAGGCCTGGCGCCTTGCGGCCACTGGCGGCCTTGCTGCGCTCGAAAGGTTCGAAAATCTTCGCCTGTTCTTCCAGCGCGATGCCCGGGCCGGTATCGGACACCACGAAACTGGCGACTTGCGAACGATAACCGACACGGAGCGAGACGCTGCCACTGTCCGTGAACTTGATTGCGTTGGACAACAGATTGACCAGGATCTGGCGCAGACGCTTTTCGTCGGTCCGGACAAAGACCGGCAGGTTCCGTGGTTTTTCAAAGGAAAACCCAAGCCCTTTTGCGCTTGCCTGCATGCGGAACATGTCGACGATCTGGTCGAGAAATCCATGAATATTGATTTCGTTGGAATAGATCTGCAGCCGGCCGGCCTCAATTCTGGAGATATCCAGCAGGCCATCGATCAGGCCGGACAGGTGCTCTGCACTGCGGCGGATCGTACCGACTGCGGGCCTTCTTGCCTGTGGTAACGTTTCGTCCATCTCCAAAACCTGCGCATAGCCGAGCACCGCATTGAGCGGCGTCCTGAGCTCGTGGCTCAGGCCAACGACGTAGCGGCTTTTGGCAATATTGGCCGCTTCAGCGTCTTCCTTTGCCTTCTGGAGTGCGGCGTCCGTGACACCGTGTGCGTCGATTTCCTTTTGAAGCAGAGCGTTCTGACGGGCAGATTCCTCTTCGGCGACCTGCCGCGTATCATGGGCCAGCACCAGAAACCAGCAGGCAATACAGGCCACAATGGCAAACACGAAGAAGATCAGCGACACGGTTTGGGCGATGAGGCCTGTCGGGTCATCAAGCCGACTCGCCGCCTGGGCGTAGATGATCCAGAGGACAAGGCCTATTCCCGTTACTGCTAGAACAGAGGTAACCGCGTAACGGCCAAGACGGGAACGAAGACTGTCGAGTACCGCATCTGGCAGGAATACAGCCGCGACGGACCCGACCTGATGGGTAATACGGGCGTTCGGCTTGCAGGAATCATGACAACGGGCATCCAGGGAACAGCAAAGCGAGCAGATCGGTGACTGATAGGCCGGACAATAGGCCATGTCTTCCGGCTCGAACGGATTTTCGCAAATGGAACAGGCGATATGGTCCCTGTCCTGCCAGTGCGCACGAGGCTTTCGTGCCAGATAGAATTTTCCTTTGGTCGCGAATGCAATGACGGGCGCCGCGACGAAGGCGACCGCCATCGCCAGAAATGTCGCGAGTGCAGCGGCAATGTCGCCGAACAAGCCGAAATGCGCTGCGATAGCCAGCCCGGCGGCAAGCAGCATGGCTCCTGTTCCGACCGGATTGATGTCAAAGAGATGCGCTCGCTTGAACTCGATACCCGGCGGAGAAAGACCAAGCGGCTTGTTGATGAAGAGGTCCGCTGAAATTGAAGACAGCCACGCCATTGCAATGATGGAAAAGATGCCAAGCGTTTCTTCCAGAAGCTTGTAGATGCCGAGTTCCATCAAAAACAGCGCAATACCAACGTTGAACACCAGCCAGACAACACGTCCGGGGTGTGAATGGGTCAGCCTCGAAAAGAAATTCGACCAGGCAAGCGAGCCGGCATAGGCATTCATCACGTTGATCTTGAGCTGTGCGACGACGACGAAAGCCGCCATCAGCAACAGGACGACGGTTTCGCTCGGGATCATGTAGCCGAATGCCACCGCATACATCCGCGACGGCTCGTCGGCGTGTTCGACCGGAACGCCGTGCGAGAGCACGAGCACGGCGAGGAACGATCCGGCGATCATCTTCGGAGCTCCCAGGATCACCCAGCCCGGCCCGGCGAGAAACAGGGCCAACCGGTGACGCCGGCCGGCGAAATCTTCCGCAGGAAGGAAGCGCAAGAAATCGACCTGCTCTCCGATCTGCGCCATCAGCGCAAGAATAACCGCGGTTGCCGCACCGAAACTGACGAGATTGATGTTGTTCCAACCACCCGGTTCCAGGCGCTGCGCTTGAGTTATCGGGTCGATTCCGGAAAACGAGAGCCATTGCCCGACCGATTGCCAGTCGGTAAACGCGATGAAAATGAACGGCAGGATGTTCAGGATGATCCAGAATGGTTGCGTCGCCAGCTGAAACCGGCTGATCCAGGTTACACCATGGGTGACCAGTGGAATGACGGCAACCGCGCTGATGATGTAGCCGAGCCAGAGCGGCACGCCGAATGCGAATTCCAATGCACTCGACATGATCGAGGCTTCAATTGCAAAAAGAATGAAGGTGAAACTTGCATAGACAAGCGATGTGATCGTTGAACCGATATATCCAAAACCCGCACCACGCGTCAGCAGGTCAATATCGACGCCATACCGCATCGCGTAGCGGCTGATCGGCAGGCCGACGATCAGCAGCACCAGGCTTCCGACAAGGATCGCCAAAAATGCATTTGCGGTTCCGTGCGACAACGTTATCGCACCGCCGATCGCTTCAAGCGCCAGAAAGGAGATGGCCCCTATTGCGGTCTGGGAGATCGCACGGGAGGAAAACCGGCGCGCGCCCTTGGCCGTGAAACGTAGGGCATAGTCTTCCAGCGTCTGGTTGTTGACCCATTTGTTGTACTGGCGCCGAATGGGCAGGATGCGCTGACGGGCGGTCATTTCAGACCAATCGCCCGAATTGACGCCAGTTGCATAAATTTTTGGCAACTCACGGCCAGAATTGCCCCGTTTTCCAACCTGTTTCTCATTGGCTTTCCTGCAGAGCACGATTCATGCCGAACGGCACAAACGCCCGCCAGAGCGCGCCACCGGCGACTTACGTCAATTGACGTATGTTGCGGTGCAATGTTTCCGGCGCACGATCTTTCCCCGGTGGCGGCAGTCCTTCCAGCCGCCTTGCACCGGCCGGGAACCGGTGCCTTATCAAAAAGGGGAACTGGCATGAAAAACACTCTCACAAAACTCGCGCTGGCAGGTCTGATGGCCTCCACAATGATCGGCAGCGCAGTTGCTCAGGAAGACACGATCAAGGTCGGTGTTCTCCATTCGCTGTCCGGCACGATGGCGATTTCGGAAACAACGCTTAAGGACGTCATGCTGATGCTCATCGAAGAGCAGAACAAAAATGGCGGACTTCTTGGAAAGCAGCTTGAAGCCGTCGTCGTCGACCCTGCTTCAGATTGGCCGCTTTTTGCTGAAAAGGCACGCGAACTGATAGAAGTGAACGAAGTCGACGCCGTGTTCGGTGCCTGGACCTCCGTGTCTCGCAAGTCCGTTCTTCCGGTCTTTGAGGAACTGAACTCCCTGCTGTTCTATCCGGTGCAGTACGAGGGCGAAGAATCCCAGCGGAACGTCTTCTATACGGGCGCTGCTCCGAACCAGCAGGCAATCCCTGCGGTTGATTACCTCATGAATGAAGAAGGCGTCGAGCGCTGGGTCCTGGCCGGTACAGACTATGTCTATCCGCGCACGACCAACAAGATCCTGGAAGCCTACCTGAAATCCAAGGGTGTTGCTGAAGAAGACATCATGATCAACTACACGCCGTTCGGACACTCCGACTGGCAAACGATCGTCTCCGACATCAAGACTTTCGGCTCGGCCGGCAAGAAAACCGCAGTGGTCTCCACGATCAACGGTGACGCAAACGTTCCCTTCTACAAGGAACTGGCAAACGCCGGCATCAAGGCGGAAGACATTCCGGTCGTCGCCTTCTCGGTTGGGGAAGAAGAACTCGCCGGTCTCGACACCGGTCCGCTGGTCGGACACCTCGCCGCCTGGAACTACTTCCAGTCTGCAGATACCGACGCCAATGCCGAGTTCATCGACGCCTGGCACGCCTTTATCGGTGACGAAGAGCGTGTGACAAACGATCCGATGGAAGCCCACTTCATCGGTTTCAACATGTGGGTAGAAGCCGTTGAAAAGGCGGGAACAACCGACCCGGATGCCGTGATCGACTCCATTGTCGGTGTTTCCGTGCCGAACTTGACGGGTGGGTACTCGGCAATGATGCCAAACCACCACATCACCAAGCCCGTGCTGATCGGCGAAATCCAGGATGATGGCCAGTTCGAAACAGTTTGGGAAACATCCGGTCTCGTCATCGGCGATGCCTGGTCCGACTACCTGGAAGGTTCCAAGGACCTGATCTCCGACTGGCGTGCTCCGATGTCCTGCGGCAACTTCAACACTGTTACGGGCAAGTGCGGAGGCTCCGGATCCTAACAGGGAAAACGGTGTCGGGGCGGGTTCGAATGACCCGCCCCTGACCGGTATTCATCCCGGTCAGTCAAACACGATCCCGGGATCCAGCAGTCGCCGACCCGGACTACTGGACCCCGGCCTTCGCAGGGATGACGGGAAACCGGCCGACGACTGTCGCCGGGCGACAATTCCCGCAATTGGAAACAAACAATCAACGCCGGTGGACCCATGTCCAACTTGAAATCAATCTTTGTCTTGTTTTGCCTCGTTGCCGGTCTGGTGAGCCCCGCGCTTGCCCAAAGTGACACCGAAAGCCTGCGCTCGCTGGTCGACGCACTTGCAAAAGGCAAATACGCAGAGACGGAACAGCAGATCGGAGCCCTGGTCGCAACCGGCGATCCGGCAGTCGCGCCGGCGCTTCAGGCTCTCGGTGCCGGTGACCTTTATTTCCGCAAGTCGGACGGCCAGGTCTTCATCGCGGAAAAGGACGGCAAACGATTTACCCTTACCGACCCGTTGACGCTGGAAGTCGAAGGCGACGCAGGCAAACGGGAAATCAAGAAGATCAAGGTCAACAACAAGCTGCGCCGGGTTATCCGCTCGGCACTTGGGTCCCTGACGCTCATGGCGGCGGACCCGAACGTTCGCGTCGCAGCCGCCGAAGCGATATTCAAGGCGCAAGACCCCGCGGGCATCGACGCACTCGAGACAGCTCTTGCCGCCGAGACAGACGACAACGTCCGGCTTGTCATGGAACAGGCCCGAGCTGCCGCCGTGCTGAATTCCGATCTGGAGGAGGCGCAGAAACTTGCAGCCGTCGAGACGCTCTCGGAGATGGGAAACCGCGAAGCCCTGTCGCTGTTGATCGGCGTCCGGTCCAATTCCGAAGGAGCGGTACGGGACGCGGCGAACCACGCGGTTGAAAAAATCGAAAAATCCATCGCAGCCTGGAACACGGCACAAAACGTCTGGTACGGCGTTTCGCTTGGTTCCGTTCTCCTGCTCGCGGCCATAGGCCTGGCCATCACCTTCGGTGTGATGGGGGTGATCAACATGGCTCACGGCGAGATGGTGATGATCGGTGCCTACACTACATTTGTGGTTCAGGAGATTATCCGCACCTCTGCACCAGGCCTGTTCGACTATTCCCTGTTTATCGCGCTGCCCCTCGCCTTTCTGACCGCGGGCCTGATTGGCATCGCGATTGAACGCGGCGTGATCCGCTGGTTATACGGCCGACCGCTGGAAACGCTTCTGGCGACGTGGGGAATCTCACTGATCCTTCAACAGGCCGTCCGCTCCGTCTTTGGTCCCACCAATCGGGAGGTCGGCAATCCGGACTGGATGTCAGGAGCCTTCGAACTTGGCCAGATGACCATTACCTTTAATCGAATGTGGATCGTCGTGTTCGCCCTGCTGGTGTTTGCCGGCCTCATGCTGGTCCTCAAGAAAACACCCTTCGGCCTCTACACGCGCGCGGTCACTCAAAATCGCCGGATGGCGGCCTCGATGGGCATTCGCACGCCCTGGATCGACGCCCTGACCTTCGGCCTCGGCTCCGGCATTGCCGGCATCGCCGGCGTTGCGCTTTCACAGATCGACAACGTCTCGCCGAACCTGGGACAAGGCTACATCATCGACAGCTTCATGGTCGTCGTGTTCGGCGGTGTCGGAAACCTGTGGGGCACGCTCGTCGGAGCCATGACACTCGGGGTCGTCAACAAATTCCTCGAACCCTACGCGGGCGCCGTTCTCGGCAAGATCTTCGTACTGGTGTTCATCATTTTGTTTATTCAAAAGCGTCCAAGGGGTCTCTTCGCCCTCAAGGGCCGGGCAGTTGAAGCATGATGACCTCCTTTCTGTTTCGGGCCATGGATGCTCGTGCCGGCGTTTTTCTGGCGATCATGGCGGCCGTCGTCATTCTGGTGCCAGTGGGCAACCTTCTTGTCCCGCACGGATCACCCTTCCACGTGCCGACCTATGCCGTCACACTGATGGGCAAGTATCTCACCTACGCCCTGCTGGCCCTGGCGGTGGATCTCGTCTGGGGCTATTGCGGAATTCTCTCGCTCGGCCACGCTGCCTTCTTTGCACTCGGCGGTTATGCGATGGGCATGTATCTCATGCGCCAGATCGGCACGCGCGGCGTTTATGGCGACCCGACCCTGCCCGACTTCATGGTCTTTTTGAACTGGCAGGAACTGCCCTGGTACTGGTACGGCTTCGACATGTTCTGGTTTGCGGCCCTGATGGTGCTTCTTGTCCCCGGATTGATTGCCTTTGTTTTCGGCTGGTTCGCCTTCCGCTCCCGGGTCACCGGTGTTTATCTGTCGATCATTACACAAGCCCTCACCTATGCACTGCTGCTTGCCTTTTTCCGGAACGACATGGGGTTCGGCGGCAATAACGGCCTGACGGATTTCAAGGATATTCTCGGCTTCGACATACAGGCAGACACGACCCGGGCCGGCCTGTTTGCAGCCTCCGGCCTGGCGCTGGTTCTTTCGTACATGATCTGCCGTTCCATTACCCGATCCAAGCTTGGCAAGGTTCTGGTTGCGGTGCGAGACGCGGAAAGCCGGATACGCTTTCTGGGGTACCGCGTCGAACACTACAAGCTGTTTGTCTGGACGCTTTCGGCGATGATGGCAGGTGTTGCGGGCGCCCTTTATGTTCCGCAGGTCGGCATCATCAATCCGGGCGAGTTCGCGCCGGCAAACTCCATCGAAGTGGTGATCTGGGTGGCGGTCGGCGGCAGAGGAACACTGGTCGGAGCCGTTTTGGGTGCCGTTCTGGTGAACTTTGCCAAGACCTGGTTCACCGCGGCACTTCCCGAAATCTGGCTGTTTGCACTCGGAGGACTGTTCGTGTTTGTCACGTTGTTCTTGCCCAAGGGAATACTGGGCACCTTGAATGACGGTTGGTCGACGCTGCGTCAACGCAGGAATTCTTCCGATCAGGAAGACGGGACCGGCGGCCCGCGGCCACAGGCAAAACAGTCTGAAGATGCACCCGCCAGCACGCCTCCTCCCGTTCCGGCCATGTCCCGCGCCGGTGCTTCACATCCTCAACCGGCGGAGTAAGACATTGGTGAAAGCAACCAGCCTTCTCTATCTCGACGGGGTTTCCGTCACTTTCGACGGTTTCAAAGCGCTCAACGAACTTTCGCTCACCATCGCTCCTGGAGAAATGCGCGCAATCATTGGACCCAACGGTGCCGGCAAGACCACGATGATGGATGTCATCACGGGCAAGACAAAGCCTGACCGAGGCGAGATCTATTTTGACGGTGCGATCGACCTGACCGGCGAAGACGAAGCCTCCATTGCAGAAATCGGCATCGGACGAAAATTCCAAAAGCCCACCGTCTTCGAAAGCCACACAGTCCGGGACAATCTGGAACTGGCACTGAAAGCCCCCCGTGGCCCGTTCGCCACGCTGTTTCATGTCATTTCCGGCGGAGAAACGAAACGCATCGACGACCTTCTCGGCCTCATAAGGCTATCCGACAGGAAACATGAACTTGCGGCCAATCTCAGTCACGGTCAGAAACAATGGCTGGAAATAGGCATGCTGCTGGCGCAGGACCCGAAACTGCTCCTCGTCGATGAACCGGCAGCCGGCATGACCGACGCGGAAACGGCAGAAACGGCCGAGTTGCTCAAGGACATCGCGCAAGACCACTCGGTTGTCGTGGTCGAACACGACATGGAGTTCGTACGCTCGCTCAGCGTCAAAGTCACGGTGCTTCATGAAGGATCCGTTCTAGCCGAGGGATCCCTTGATCATGTGTCTGCCAACGAACGTGTCGTCGAAGTCTATCTGGGGCGATAATTTTTGCCGCGGAACATTCGCTGTCTTCCCCGAGAAGGTGCAATACAATGCTCAAAGTTGAAAACATTGATCTTTATTATGGCGCGGCTCAGGCGCTGAGTGACGTTTCCCTGACTGCCGAAACCGGCAAGATCACCTGTCTTCTGGGCCGCAACGGCGTTGGAAAGACATCCACTTTGCGGGCGATTTCAGGCCAGCATGGTATCGCCGCCGGTAAAATCCTGTGGAACGGAGATGACATTTCATCGCTGCCGGCCTTCGCGCGGGCGCGCAGGAGAATTGCTGTCGTTCCACAAGGGCGCGAGGTTTTTCCTCTTCTTACGGTGAAGGAAAATCTCGAGACGGGATTTGCACCTATCCGTCGAAGGGACCGCTTTATTCCCGATACCGTGTTCGACCTGTTTCCGGTTCTCAAAGACATGCTGAACCGCCGCGGCGGCGACCTGTCAGGCGGGCAGCAGCAGCAACTTGCAATCGCGCGCGCACTCATCACACGACCACAATTGCTGGTTCTCGATGAGCCGACGGAAGGCATACAGCCATCGATCATCAAGGACATAGGCCGCGCAATTGCATGGCTTCGGAACCAGGGAACCATGGCGATCGTCCTTGTCGAGCAATTTTTCGAATTCGCCAGGGATCTCGCCGATGATTATGCAGTCATGGACCGTGGCGAGATTGTTCTTTCAGGTTCAGGTGCAGATCTGTCGGAAACCGAAGTTAGGCGATTTCTGACGGTGTAAGCGCACGTTTTCCCAGACCGACCGCAAGGCGTCACATGACAGTCCGCGAGAATCGCCGGACTATATGGGCTAGCAATCGCGACGTCAGTCGTGCTAGGGGCATGACAGCTTCAAAGCTGCCGAAAAATTCAGGACGCAGTTACTTCCTGCGCCCGGGTCAGCCTTAGGAACTGGAATTATATTATGCGCGTTGCAATGATTGGGACCGGCTATGTCGGTCTGGTATCGGGAACATGTTTTGCCGATTTCGGTCACGTGGTGACCTGTATTGATAAAGACACTACAAAAATTGATGCCCTGAACAATGGAAAGATTCCGATCTACGAACCGGGTCTTCAGGAACTTGTCGCAAAGAACGTTGACGAAGAACGGCTCTTTTTCACGACCGATTCATCGGACGCCATAAGGACCGCCGATGCCATCTTCATCGCAGTCGGAACCCCGACGCGGCGAGGAGACGGACACGCCGATCTTTCCTACGTCTATGCGGCCGCGGAGGAAATAGCCGGACTTCTGGAAGGCTTCACAGTCATCATCACCAAATCGACGGTTCCGGTCGGCACAGGTGACGAAGTCGAGGCGATAATCCAGAAAACCAATCCTGATGCCGATTTCGCCGTGGTTTCAAATCCGGAGTTCCTTCGTGAAGGGGCGGCCATCAACGACTTCAAACGGCCTGACCGTGTTGTTGTCGGTACGGAGGACGACAAGGCTGTCGAAGTGATGCAGGAACTCTATCGTCCGCTGTATCTCAACGAAACGCCGATCATCGTTACCAAGCGGCGGACCTCCGAACTCATCAAGTACGCGGCCAACGCGTTTCTGGCAGTCAAGATCACGTTCATCAACGAAATCGCGGATCTTTGCGAAAGCGTTGGTGCGAACGTGCAGGAAGTGTCTCGCGGAATTGGCCTGGACAACCGTATCGGGTCCAAGTTCCTGCATGCAGGACCGGGTTACGGCGGCTCATGTTTTCCGAAAGACACACTCGCGCTTTCCAAGATTGCCGCGGACGCCGGGTCTGATCTCAAGATCGTCGATTCCGTGATAGAGGTGAACACCGCTCGCAAGAAGAAGATGGCAGACAAGGTCGTCGATTTCCTGGACGGTGACGTCAATGGCAAGACAATCGCGCTGCTGGGCCTCGCCTTCAAACCCAACACCGATGACATGCGCGATGCTCCCAGCATCGACATCGTTGAGAAACTGCAATCGTGTGGCGCCAGGATCCGTGCCTACGATCCTGCGAGCATGGAAGAAGCCGGCAAGATGATGTCGGACGTCCTGTTTTGCGACGGACCCTATCACGCCATCGAAAATGCGGATGTGGTCGTGATCTGCACGGAATGGGACCAGTTCCGCGCACTTGACCTGGAGCGGGTAAAATCCCTGCTAAAGGCACCGAAGGTGGTCGACCTCAGGAACATATACAAACCCGACTACATGCTTTCCCGCGGCTTTGAGTATACAAGCGTCGGCCGCAGCTACTGACCCTTCCATTCTGAGGGCAATGTCTGATCATGGAGCTGCCGGAGAGAGAATTTTCGGCAGTTTCAATTAAAGTTTTACAAAAATTTAACTCGTTTTTCGCACCGCGATGTTGCAGCTTGAATGTCGAGCTGATAACAAATCCCAATAAATCAAGGATTTTACGCTCTCTGTTAACCATTGATTAACGAATACTTAGCACCTGCCGCTTCAACGGGCTATGTTGCATCGGCAAATCCTTTAGACCACACGTATTGGCTCGAGGCTTGTAAAGCTTGGCAAACGAATCCGTTAGATATGACGATACCAGTCGCTATCGATACATTGGTAAAACAACCAATTATTCTTTTAACCCATCAGTTTTTGATCAGGATAACCGTCCAATAAAGAAAGTTACCCCTTCGACACAAGGCAACAGCAAACTAAAGAGAATTCTGGACATCCTGGGAGCAGGATCTGGAATGCTTCTTCTGCTGCCTCTTTTCGTGGCGATCGCCATCGCGATAAAGGTCACAAGTCGTGGGCCTGTCATATTCAGGCAGGAACGATACGGACTCGACGGAAAACTTTTCACGATTTTTAAATTCCGGACGATGCACCAGCATCTGGGTGATGGATCAGGCGTGACCCAAACGGTATCCAACGACCCGCGTGTTACCGCTGTTGGCTCGTTTCTGCGCAGGAGCAATTTCGACGAGCTTCCCCAGTTGATGAACGTCCTTCGCGGAGACATGTCGCTTGTCGGGCCGCGTCCGCACGTACCGGGCATGCTGGCGGCCGGAATTGACTACGAAAAATTCGATACAAGATACATGGAACGTCATCAGGTGCGCCCGGGAATTACGGGTCTCGCACAGGTCAACGGATTTCGTGGGGAAACCACGGATGCCTTTTCCGCGAAAATGCGTCTTGAATATGATCTTCAATATCTGGAGAGCCAATCTCTCCTGCTTGATTTCAAAGTCATCGCCCAGACAATTGCGCGCGAATTTTTCTCCGGAAACGGATACTAGAATACGTCTTCAGCAATGACCCATTGTCTGGAGCTTGTCCGATTGAAACCCGTCAGCTTTCCTTCAGCAAGGTCGCTGCCCGTTGCAATGCAAGCAGGTAGCCCTCGACACCGCACCCTGCTATCACCGCGTCTGCTTTTTGCGAAACATAAGAGTGATGACGAAAAGCTTCGCGCCTGTGGATGTTGGAAACATGCACTTCGATCACCGGACACGTACACGCACTGAGAGCGTCCAATATAGCGATGGACGTGTGTGAGTAAGCGGCCGGATTGATAATGATGGCGTGAGCTGCTTCCCTGGCTTCCTGCACCCAATCGATCAGGTCGTGCTCTGCGTTGCTTTGCCGGAACACGATATCAAGTCCGTCATTTTCCGCCTGAGCGACGCACATTTGATGAACATCGTCCAGTGTCTGATGGCCATAGATCTCCGGTTCCCTCTTTCCCAGCAGGTTGAGATTCGGTCCGTTCAAGATATAAACGACTTTTGCCATTCGTGCCCTTTCGATCGCTGCCTCCAAAATGCGGTCAAACAGCGTCTTTTGCCAGTCATTCAGCCAGTTCTTCCCCAGAAGGCTGTGGACGGCCGGAACCTTCCGCCATACGGGTAAAACTCGCTATTGCGCGTGTCAGATTTACTCACTATTAACTATAAATATCCAAGGTGGCGGAAAATAAACTCAGCGGAAGACAATGATCAAGCTGCGTGAACGGCTGGACACTCCGGAAGCACTGATGGCGGCGATTGAGGGTTACCAACATCTCTCGATCGACGTCCTGTCTCAATTTCTGCTCGACAATTATACGGTTGATCTGGACGTGCTGGCCCAGTTTGCAGATGCACTTGAAGCAAGTGCCTCCAATACCGTGCACACGACAAGTGAACCCTCAAAATCAGCACAATCGGCGGCCTGAGTTCCCCCACGATCGAAATACCTAACCAATCGCGGTGACGTTTTCGGGTTCTTCTGCAGCTTCTCCAGGCGGCTGCCCGGGCGGTTGCCCCGGTCCGCCCTGCCAAATCTTCTGCCGATTTCTTATTTCCCGGGGAGCGGGACCGAAATAGGTCGCTGTCTTGATGAAATCACGCGGATGAAGGATCACGCTCGAAACCCGCTGATACAACGACTTTGCCGAAATAGGCTTCGACAGCAACTCGTGCACGCCTAGCCTGCGGGCTTCGACAATCCGGCTCCGTTCAGTATGGGCCGTTACCATGATGATCGGGATGTACGCGAACGGATTGTTCGGGCTGCGGATCATGCGCACCATGTCTGCACCGTCCAGAATGGGCATGACCCAGTCCAGGATCAGAATATCCGGGTTTGCACGATCCATGGCCTCGAGGCCGGAAGCACCGTCCTCTGCCTCCACAATGCGACGCGCACCGAAACCCTGCAACATCGTCCGCAGAATCGTCCGCATATAAGCACTGTCTTCGACCAGCAAAAATGTCAAAGAGGCAAGATCCAGGCTCACCAATTCCTCCTTGTTTCCCCTTGTCTTGCCATGAAAACCTGAAGATTGGGTTAGCCGTATCCCTGCCGAGGTGGAAAGCATCGGGCAACAGCAGCAAATCGAAGCTTAACTCATTGAATAATATTCATAAATCTAATTTCAGATTTGTAATCAAGCTCAGTTTTCACAACTTGGTAATGCTGTGGCCAATTAACTTTTTCACACGCCACGGATTAACGGGACTTTCAGAGCTGAAGGTCATCCTGCTTCCAGAAACAAAAAAAGAGATGTCACACTTCAATGATCACGAGCCTCATGACCACAGACCGGGACAAGAGCAGGCAGGACGAGCCGCTTGCAGGCGAGCACGAGCCATCTACGGCGGGCTCCAGCGGACTGCGCGAGAATATTCTGCTTCTTTCAGGAGTGGGGCTTGTATTGCTGGCGGTTGCGATGGCGCTGTCAAACATTCTTGCCTGACATATCCTTCGACAGACCGTACGCGGGAAACGGGTCCTTGCGTCAGCGCTTGTCTTCCGGCAGGTCGTCATCGTCCAGAATCCGCCACTTCGCGCCTTCCAGATCATCATACTGACCATTCTTCAACGACCAGAGAAATGCAATCAGGCCGAGGGCACCCAAAAAGAGTGCGATCGGGATCAGGAAGATCAGGACATCCATCGATTGCTATCTCCCGTCTGACGGCTTTGGCGTTTGCGCGCTGCCGGTACCGGACGAACGGCTTGTTTCGCCCCACTTCAACTTCAGGGCGTTGGCCGTAACCGCCAGCGAGGAAGCCGACATTGCAACGGCTGCCATGAGAGGCGTCACAAAACCGGCCACCGCAATCGGTACGGCAATGACGTTGTAGAGGGCAGAAATCCAGAGGTTCTGTTCGATCGCCGCCCTTGCCCTTCTGGACAAGTGCAAAGCATCGGCCACCGGCATCAGCCTGTCTCCCAGAAACACCGCGTCTGCTGCCGCCTGACTGAGATGAACCGCGGAAACAGGCGAGAGTGAAACATGTGCACCCGCCAATGCAGGTGCGTCGTTCAGTCCGTCGCCGACCATGAGTACCTTGCGGCCTTCTGCCTGCAGTTCCTCAAGACGCGCTATTTTCCGTGCAGGTTTCATGCCCGCGCTCCAGGCAGAGATCCCCAGCGTTTTTGCGCAGTCCTCGACAGCCGGCAGGGTATCGCCGGAGATGATTTCAAGCGTGTACCCTTCCTGGCCCAGCCGATCGATCACACTGGCCGCATCCGGCCGCAGGCTTTGCCGGAAAGTCAACAGTCGCACAGGTTCGTCACCGTAGCTGATTGCGAGCAGGGAAGCGCCGGGAACCCTTTCAAGGGCTTCGTCAATCAGCTCCCGAGAGGCTTGGCAGAACTGTGGACTGCCCAGACGGAGCTTCTTGCCTTCATGGTTTGTTTCCAGACCTGATCCGGCAATTTCCTCAATATCGGGCAACGGCATGATAGCGCCAGTTGCCCGGACCAATGCTGCGGACAATGGATGACGGCTGGCAAGGGCCAGACGCCCGGCCAAGGCTATCGTCTCGTCTACCGGGTCAACGGTTTCGAAAAGTTCAGGCTCAGGCCTTGTCAGCGTGCCGGTCTTGTCGAAAAGGATCGTGTCGATTTCAGCCAAGCGTTCGATGGCATCCCCTGAATTCAGCAGGATACCACGCCTGAACAATTGTCCGGAGGCCACCACCTGAACTGCCGGGACGGCAAGTCCCAGAGCACAGGGGCACGTGATGATCAGGACTGAAATCGAGATTACCAGGGCCGGTTGCCAGGCCAGGCCGGCCAGAAGCCAGCCAAGAAATGTCAAGGCAGCAGCACCATGCACCAGCGGAGCGTAGAGTCGCGCCGCACGGTCGGCGATCCGGACGTAGGCGGACTTGGCCTGCGACGCGGTTTCCAGAAGCCGGTTTACTTCGTCAAGAAGCGTCGTGCCCGAGGCAGCTTCAACGCGAACCTGAAGTGCCCCTGCCCCATTCAGGGTACCGGCATAAACTCTTTGTCCCCGCCTGACTGGCACGAGAATGCTTTCGCCCGTAACCAGGCTCTGGTCAATTTCCGACTGTCCCGTTTCCACGACGCCATCCACGGGCACACGCTCTCCGCCTGAGACCAGGACAAGGTCACCCGTGTTGATCTTGGAAAGCGGGACTTCGCGTATGCTTCCGTCGGAATTCATCCGGGCGGCAACTTCCGCTTTCAGTGCAGCAATGTTTTCGGCAAAGGACCGGGTTCGTCCGCGCATGTTGTGGTCGAGATAACGACCAACCAGCAGGAAAAAGAGCAGCATCACCGCAGATTCGAAATAGGCATGTTGCTGGTGCTGCAGCGTCTGGACAAATGACAGTGCCACGGTCAGAAACACACCGATCACAATAGGCACATCCATGTTGAGCCGGCCTGCAGCGAGCGCTCCAAAGGCACTTTTCGTGAACGGACGCCCAGCGTAGGCAACAGTCGGCAACGCGATCAGGGCCGACAGCCAATGGAAAAAGTCCCGCGTTTCGGGGGTGATGTCCGTGGCATTTCCCGACCAGACTGACACCGACAACAGCATGATATTCATGCCGGCAAATCCCGCGACAGCCAGGCAGCGCAGCAGCTGTTTGCCTGTCTTGTCCTGACGCTCCTTCTGGCTTGCTGGATCGAACGGGTGGGCCGCGTAACCCAGTCTGGCCAATTCACCGACAATCTCTTCGGCGCCCGTCTGGTCCTCAACCCAATCGACGGCAAGCCGCTGACTGGTGAGATTGACCCTGGCGGAACGGATACCCGGCAAACGTTTCAGGCCACGTTCGATTTCCCCCATGCAGGCGGCACAGGTGATCCCGTCAACGGCAAGGTCCATATGAACCGCGCCGTTGTTTCCCGGTGTTATGAATGCCTGCCAGTCACGCTGATGTACCGTCACGCGGAGTGCCTCAGTCCTTCAGGAATATGCGGTTTTCAGACTTGAATTTGCGGTTTCCGTCCTGCTCGATCTCCAGGACAAGCGTCCAGTTGCCGGCGGGTAGATGTTCCAGATCGGCCACATAGCGCCCGCCGCCATCCGCACGCAGGTTCGCTTCCACGTCTGCCATTTCCTGGGCCGGGCGCCTCAAGAGGACATTGATGTCGATGCCGTAAAGCGGGGTCGCTTCGGCATCTGCTGCGTGTACGACCAGTTTCCAGGTGTCGTCGGTTGACCGAACGACTTCGCTCGAAACCTGCCAGTTCAACTGTTCCTGAGCTTTCGCCGCCGCCAGTTCCTGGTTGTAGCCCTGGCCGGCTTCATAGGAACTCTCCACCACCACGCCCGGGAAAGACCCGAGCGCGAGGTAGATGAACACGGCATTGGCTGCGAAAATCACCCCGAAGAACCCCAGCAGCCAGATCAAAACGGTTTTGCCGGTAATCGCCTTGGGGTCTTTCATGTTCGACTGAACCATTGTCATTGTTTACTCCTCAAGGCTTGTCTGGCGCTTTGAAAGTATCTTGTGCGGTTACGACCTCACCCATCACGCTTTCGGTGATGCGGAACGTCACCGGCGTTGAATGCGGCATCTTCTCCCAGGGCGGCGAACTTACAAGAACACGCACTTCACGTGTTGTGTCGGGGCCGACCTCGATAATCGGACGACCGGCAAAATTGGAATCCGCGCCGACGGCCTCAACCTGCGTGTTCGTGGGCATGCCTTCGACATGGAGCATGAATGCCCTGGTATGGCGCCGTTTGTTGGACAGACGCACGGTGTAGCCATTGCGCACCGAACCGTCGGATTGCTCAACGAAAACCGGATTGCGGTCGTGAAGCACGCTGATATCGGCAAAATCCCGGTTGAGCAGCGCAAACAGCATGATTGCGCCCACGAGAGCGATAATCACGGCATAGACCACGGTCCTGACCCTGACGATCTCGTAGACCGGCTCCTTGCCTTCGATCCGTCGCTCGATGTTCTCGTCGGTATCATAGCCGATCAGGCCCGTGGGCTTGCCGACCTTGGTCATGATGTTGTCGCAGGCATCGATACACAGACCGCATTGGATGCAGTCAAGCTGCATCCCCTTACGGATGTCGACGCCGGTCGGACAAACCTGAAAACACTGGAAACAGTCGATACAATCGCCTGCGGGCAAACCTTCCGCCGCAAGCTTCTTGTTCTGTTTCAAAGATCCGCGTGGCTCGCCTCTGTCCCAGCGATAGGTAACATTAAGCGCTTTTTCATCGGTAAGGGCAGCCTGTATGCGTGGCCACGGACACATGTAGATGCAGACCTGTTCGCGCATGAACCCTGCGAGCAGGTAAGTCGTTGTCGTCAGGATCGCGATCCAGATATAGGCGATCATCGGCGCCTGAAACGTGAGCAGTTGCCAGACCAGCGTCGGCGCGTCGTTGAAATAGAGGACCCAGGCCCCGCCGGTCCACCAGGCGATCATGAGCCACAGGAAGTGTTTGGTAGCGCGCTTGCTCACCTTGCCGAAAGTCCAGGGATCCTTGTCGAGAGCAATGCGTTCGCGCCGATCCCCTTCCACCTGCCTCTCGACCCACAGAAATAGGTCCGTCCAAACAGTCTGGGGACACAGGTAGCCGCACCAGATCCGGCCGGCGACGGCGTTCATCAGAAAAAGTGCAACAGCCGCGATGATCAAAAGCCCGGTGAGGTAATAGACTTCCTGCGGCCAGATCTCGATGAAGAAGAAATAACCCCGGGCCTTTTCCATATCGACCAGGACTGCCTGTCCGGGAGCTTCCGGACCGCGGTCGTAGCGTACAAACGGCAGGAAATAGTAAATGCCAAGCGTGATGAACAGCAACGCCCACTTGATCCTGCGGAACAGGCCGTGGGTTGCCATGGGGTAGATTTTCTTGGCTGACGCAAACCACTCTTCGGAGTGCTCGTCCTCATGCGTATCGGTGTCCGCAGACATACCGTCCGTCCTCTTTGTCGCGATCCTGCCCCAATAGGATCCTGCTTCAATCGGAACGGGACCCTCATCCCGTTCTCATCGCCGATCAATATCAGCATTGCTTGAAAATAATCCGGCGCAAAGCGTCACACTTTGCGCCGGATCAAATGCTTCAGGCGACCCGGCGCATTTGCCGTCTCCTCACCATCTTGTTACTGACCACCGCCAAAGGAGTGGACGTATACGGTAAGTGACTTGACGGTTGCCGGGTCAAGGCGGTCAACCCATCCCGGCATCACACCGTTGCGCGGGGTGGCTACCTGCCTCTTGATGTCATCGAGCGTCTTTCCGTAAAGGTAATTCGCAGACATCAGGCTCGGCGCTCCGACTTCCTGCAGGCCTTCCAGATTGTCGCCGTGGCAGGCGGCACAATTGTCCTCATAGAGGGTTTGCCCGGCAGCCAGGTCCACACCGTCATCGGTTTCGACACCGGCACGGGAGGCGACGAAGTTGGAAACCTGGTTTATTTCGTCCCTGCTCAGCAATTCATCGCTACCGAAAGCCGGCATATCGCCGAAGCGCGTGTCTTCACTTTCCGAGCGAATGCCATGGAGAAGCGTGGTGTGGATGTCATCCAGCGTTCCACCCCAGATCCAGGTATCGTCCTGGAGGTTGGGATACCCTTCCGCACCCGTGCCACCCGAGCCATGGCAAGGTGAGCAGTTGTCACCAAACGCAGCCTGTCCGCTGGCCAGCGCAAACTGCAACAGCTCCTGATCCTTGGATATGTCCTCAAGTGCAGTTGCCACGATCTTGTCTGCAAACTCGGACTGCTCCGCGATCCCCTTTTCGTAGGCAGCAACTGCTTCCTGGCGCTGGTTCGAGCCCAGGATGCCGTGTGTGTACCCGTTGACCAGGGGCCATGCGGGATAAAGCACCCAGTAGATTACGGCCCATACGATGGTGACGTAGAAGAGGTACAGCCACCATCTCGGCAAGGGATTGTTCAGTTCCTTAAGACCATCCCATTCATGGCCGGTCGTCTCGACCCCGGAGATTTGGTCGACTTCCTTGTTTTGTGTATCTGCCATGGTTCAATCCTCCCGGAACGGGATCTGGGCCGCGTCGTCGAATTTTTTGGCGTTCTTTGGCCACAACGCATAGGCCAGGACGATGCCGAACAGGACCACGAAATAGACCAGGCCCCAGGTCTGTGCGAAGCTTGCAAAAGCGTTATACGTTTCGTTCATCGCCCTTACCTCGAGTTTGCCTTGTCGTCGTAGATGGAGAAGTCGACCATGGTGCCCAGCACCTGAAGATAGGCGACCAGTGCGTCCATCTCGGTGACTTCCTTCGGATTGCCGTCAAAGTCGCGGACAGTTGCACTGGGCCAACGCTCTTCGAAGGCATAGGCAGCATCGGAGTCCGGCATTGCCTGCCCGAGGAGATCGGTCCTGGCATTTTCGACCTGTTCATCCGTGTAGGGCACGCCGACAATGGTGTTGACTGTCAGAGCGGACTGGATGTCCCGCGTGTTCAGCCTGTTTTCCGCAAGAAACGGATATCCGGGCATGATGGATGCGGGAACCAGTGAGCGCGGGTCGACCAGGTGCTCGACGTGCCAGGCATCGGAATACTTGCCGCCGACCCGTGCAAGGTCCGGTCCTGTCCGCTTGGACCCCCATTGGAACGGATGGTCATACATGCTTTCCGCAGCCAGAGAGTAGTTGCCGTAACGCGCGAGCTCATCGCGCATCGGGCGGATCATTTGCGAGTGACACAGGTAGCAGCCTTCACGGACATAGATGTCGCGACCCGTGAGTTCCAGCGGCGTATAAGGCCGCATTCCCTCAGTCTTCTCGATTGTGCTCTTCAGATAGAAGAGCGGGGCAATCTCGACCAGGCCGCCAATGGCGACCACGACCAGGATACCGACCAGCAGAACGAAGGAGTTCTTTTCGAAGACTTCGTGTTTTTTCCAAAGTGACATTGTTGTCCTCCCTTATTCGGCCGGAGCCAGGGAGCCAACCGGCGTGGCTTCGGCTTCCTCAGCCTCGCCATGACGGACGGTCATCCAGAGATTGTAAGCCATGATCACGGCACCAAGCACGAACAGTGCGCCTCCGAGAGCACGGATGATGTAGAAGGGATGCATCGCTTCCACTGTTTCGACGAAGGAATATTCCAGGAAGCCGAGGCTGTCGTAGGCACGCCACATCAGACCCTGCATGATACCGGACACCCACATCGCGGTGATGTAGAGCACGATGCCGATCGTCGACAGCCAGAAGTGCCAGTCAACGAGCTTCAGGGAATAAAGCTGCTTCTTGTTCCACAGCCAGGGGATCAGGCAGTAGAGCGCACCGAAGGAGATGTAGCCAACCCAGCCAAGAGCGCCGGAATGTACGTGGCCAATGGTCCAGTCGGTGTAGTGCGACAGGGAGTTGACCGAACGCAAACTCATCAGTGGACCTTCGAAGGTCGACATGCCGTAGAAGGCAACCGATACGACCATCATGCGCAGAACCGGATCGGTTCTCAGCTTGTCCCAGGCACCCGACAGCGTCATCAGGCCATTGATCATGCCACCCCATGACGGCATCCAGAGGATGATGGAGAATGTCGCCCCCAGCGTCGATGCCCATTGCGGCAACGCCGTGTAGTGGAGGTGGTGCGGACCAGCCCAGATGTACAGGAAGATCAGCGCCCAGAAGTGAATAATCGAAAGGCGGTAGGAATAGACCGGACGATCAGCTCGCTTCGGGATGAAGTAGTACATGATGGCAAGAAAGCCAGCGGTCAGGAAGAAGCCCACCGCATTGTGACCGTACCACCACTGCACCATCGCATCCTGGACACCCGCCCAGACGATGTAGGACTTGGTCGAATAGATCGAGACCGGGACCGTCAGGTTGTTGATGATGTGCAGCATGGCGATCGTGACGATAAAAGCCAGATAGAACCAGTTCGCCACATAGATGTGCGGTTCCTTGCGTTTCCAAAGCGTCCCCAGGAACAACAGCAGGTAGAAGACCCAGACGATGGTCAGCCAGAGATCGGCGTACCATTCAGGTTCCGCGTATTCCTTGCTCTGGGTGACACCGAGCAGATACCCGGTACCCGCGAGGACGATGAAAACGTTGTACCCCAGGATCACGAACCAGGGCAGGATCTTGCCCGGCATGCGCACACGGCACGTCCTTTGAACGACATACATGGACGTCGCCAGCAAGACGTTACCGCCGAATGCAAAAATCACCGCCGATGTGTGCAGGGGACGCAGCCGGCCGAAGTTGGTCCAGGGAAGATCGAAATTCAATGCCGGCCAGGCCAGCTGAAGCGCGATTATGAGACCGACCGTGAACCCGGCAAGCCCCCAGAACATGGCGGCGACCGCACCGAATTTGACCGGCCCCATATTGTAGTTCGGTTTTCCGTCGATTTCGGCCGGGAAAGGTTCCCCGCCATCGTCAAAGAAGTTCTTGAAGATCAGAAAGACGCTGACCGCGGCGAAAAGCGCGCCGATGCCAGCGTGAAAAGCCATGACCTGATCAAAGGTCTTGCCTGCTACGATGATGCAGACGAATGCAAGCAGCACAAGGAAGATGGCGAAACCACCCTCCTCGAGCGAGACCAAACCGGTCTTTTTATGTGCCATTTCAGCGCCCCAGTTTATTAGAATCCATGCAAGGTGCCAACGATGGCACGACCATGCGCACGACTCCCTGTGAGCCGCGTTGATTCATATCAAGAGCGGTCTTACTGCATTCAAAGATGTGAAAGTTGCCCGCACAATGTCGCACGCCACAGGCAGAGTGTCGCAATCGTAGAACTGCGTACTCGCACTCGCGTCCGGCATTGCATGAAAACATCCCCGCCGTCCAAAAGCCCAACACGGCTCATGGTCAAAATACCGAACCAGATTGCTTCAGGCTTTCAACGACATCGCTGAGAATTTTAATGTGATGCCTGCTTGGCAAAATCCACATTGTAATTCTCCCTGTGAGCGGCACCTGTGTCTTGAATGGGGCCACCAACTCTCCCTTCCGGAGATGATGCAAAACGAGGGACTTGTGTGCCATGAGAACACCTGCCCCGCTCAACGCCTCCTGGAGTGCAACCGAATAAAGTGAAAAGACCGGACCGTCGGGACTGAAGTCGGCTTCCGGCATCACTCTTTGCGCCCACAGCTTCCAGTCATCGGCCCATGCAATATCAGTCAGGCAGGAAACAGTTTTCAGGTCTTCCGGCCGCGTGAGTTTGCGCGCCAGTTCGGGAACGCAGACCGGCAGGATTTCTTCACTTCCCAGCTGTACTCCTCCCGGGGGGGTGGTGTTTGTGTAAAACAGGCAAAGATCGAACGGCACCCGTTTGAGGTTTGGCGGCGTTTCCATGGCAGTCACTGACACATCGACGTCAGGCAGTCTTTCTCGCAGCATCGGAAGTCGCGGTGCGAGCCAGAGCTGCGCCAGGGCAGGCAGTGCGGCAATGTGCACCTTGTGGGGCGTGGCATCCTGCCTGAGGTCGCGCACCGCCTGGCCCAGAGAATCGAAAACCTCCACGAATGCCGGCAGTGCTCTTTGCCCAATCGGTGTAAGCGTCACACCTCGGGTACTGCGGACGAACAGGCTGGCACCGATCTCCTCTTCCAGCGACTTGATTTGTGCGGCAACCGCACCCGGGGTCACTCCGAGTTCTTCGGCTGCCAGCGCAAATCCGCCAAGCCGCGCGGCCGCTTCGAAGGCACGAAGGGCATTGAGCGACGGAATTCGAGGTGTCGGGGGTGATACAGGCATCTTTTGACCTATTTTTTCTGGCCCTTGTTTTTCTAAAATCTGATTTGCGAATGTGCAAGCCCGGGTCCACTCTGATTGCAATTCGGATTGGAGAAACCTGAATGTCTGCACACGAACTCCGGCCATGGTTGCCGCAAAACGTCGCCTCGCGTATCGACGGAATAACCAGGAGCACCCGTCCCCTGACTTCAGCTCAGGTTGCCGGTCGCGTCGACCAGCTGGTTGCAGAAAACCGCAAGGTCCATGAGCGGGACTGTTTCAACCTGAATCCCGCGACCAATGTCATGAACCCGAAGGCCGAGGCACTTTTGGCCAGCGGCATCGGATCACGCCCGTCGCTCGGCTATCCGGGCGACAAATATGAAATGGGCCTGGAGGCGATTGAAGAGATTGAGGTGATTGCCGCCGAGCTTGCCTGTGAAATTTTCAGCGCGACATATGCGGAAATCCGGGTCGCATCCGGTGCTATCGCCAATCTCTACGCCTTTATGGCGACCACAAAACCCGGCGACGTGATCATCGCTCCTCCCGCCTCCGTCGGAGGGCATGTGACGCATCATGGTCCGGGTTGCGCCGGCCTTTACGGGCTCGAAATTCACGAAGCTCCGGTTGATCCGGACGGATACACGATCGATCTGGAGGGCTTGCGGGCCCAGGCCCTGGAGCTGCGCCCAAAGCTCATCACGATCGGCATGAGCCTCAACCTGTTTCCGCATCCGGTAACGCAGATCAGGGCGATTGCAGACGAGATTGGCGCCTATGTCCTGTTCGATGCGGCCCATCAGTGCGGCATGATTGCAGGTGGCGTCTTCGCCGATCCGCTGGCGGAAGGTGCGCATCTCATGACCATGAGCACCTACAAGAGCCTTGGCGGGCCGGCAGGCGGGCTACTTGTCACCAACGACCAGGAATTGTCCAGAAGGCTCGACGGGATCGCCTTTCCCGGACTGACGGCGAATTTCGATGCTGCCAAATCTGCTGCGCTGGCTGTATCGCTTCTGGATTGGCGCGACTTTGGACCTGCCTACGCGCAAATGATGGCCGCAACGGCAAAAGCCCTTGCAACAGCCCTTTCTGAAGAAGGTCTGCCGGTCTTTTCTACCAGGCTGGGCTTTACCGGATCACACCAGTTTGCCCTGGAAGCGGCTTCGCTGGGCGGTGGACAGGCAGCGTCGAAGAAGCTTCGCAAGGCCGGCTTCCTGGCGTGCGGCATCGGCCTTCCCGTACCGCCTGTCGACGGGGACATGAACGGACTGCGGTTCGGTACACCGGAACTGGTCCGCTGGGGCATGACTGAAACCGACATGCCGGAGCTTGCACGCCTTATCGCCGAAGCCTTGCGGTCAAACGATCCTGAAGCCATGGCAAGCCGTGTCTCGGACTGGCGGAAACAGTTCGGCGAACTGCACTTCGTTCGAACCTGAATCTGCAGTCTTCCGTTTTTCCGTTTCTCTGCCTACCCTCCTGTTGGCGTGCCTTTGAGTGCTTGGGGGGAAACAGACATGCAGAAGCGACTGGACCAGGGATATGCGGCTCTGGAAAGAATTGCCGATAGCTCGCCCGACTTGTTGAAGTCACTGCTTGAAGGGTCACCAGACACTGTCAGCGTCTCGGACGCCAGACTTCCGGACCTGCCTCTCACTTACGTCAATCCGTCATTCACAAAAACGACAGGATACAGCGCAGACGAGGTGCTGGGTCGCAACTGCCGTTTCCTGCAGGGCGAAGATACGGACAGGGATGATGTCGCCAAAATCAGGCAGGCAATCGAGGCTCGGCAACCTGTTGACGTCGTGTTGCTGAACTACAGGAAATCCGGTGAGCCTTTCATAAATTCCCTGCGTATGGCGCCGATCTTCGACAAGTCCGGCCAATTGTCGGCGTATCTCGGCATCCAGCGCGACATTACCGAGGAACGGCTACAGGCCGAACGGAATATCGGACAGAACCGCCTGGAAGCGCTAGGAACGGCGTCAGGTGCATTGGCCCACCAGCTCAACAACCTGCTGCACCCGGTCACGAGCCTGATCTCCCTGCACTTGCCCGACATCGAGGATCCGGGCATCCGCAAGGACCTGGAAATGGCACACTATAGTGCAAACCAGGCCGCCGACCTGTCGGACAATCTGCTTGGCCTGTCACGCGGCAGTTTCCAGGACAGCTCCGATGTCACGACACTGCCTGCCGGACTGATTCGAGCAGTCGATCTGGTTCGACTGATGCTTCCACCGACCATCACCATTGAAACTAGTTTCAGAAACATCTCAGGGGAACTGAATGTTCCAATCAATGAAACACTGTTCGCACAAGTATTAATCAATATCATTACAAATGCGTCCCAGGCGACCAAGCATTCAGGGAAAATACGTATAGAAGTCGCAGAACACGACAGTTCAAGAGTGAAAATTTCGATTTCCGACAATGGCCCCGGCATCCCACCTTCACTCAGAGAAAAAGTATTTTCTCCATTTTACTCAAAAAGCCACAGTAAAAACAGCTCCGGCTTAGGGCTGCCTGTCGCTTTGCAAATTATTAATAAAGTTGATGGACAAATTATAGTTGAAGACGGCCTGATACAACCTAACGGCGACGGATTTGGTTGTATGTTTATTATAGATATACCGAATATTACGTAGGGTTGTATTTCGGTAGATCTGGGAGAGACAGACCAATGTGTCAGATTCTACTGATTGACGATATGCAGCCAGTCCGGCATGCCATTGCAGCGACACTTCGCAAGGCAGGGCATGATGTTGTCGAGACCGACGACGGCAACAAGGGGTTGGAAATCGCAGCCAAAAGGCAGTTCGACCTGATTATCACCGATATCATGATGCCGGCATCTGACGGAACAGATGTCGTTTTCGCGCTCAAGTCCGGTGGAAGCGGACCCAAGGTAGTTGCAATGTCCGGCGGCGGGTCGGGCATTGCGGCGCAAGACGCCTTGAGCCTTTCGGCGTCCCGCGCCGATGCAGTTCTGAAAAAGCCTTTCACCAATGAAGTCCTGATCGAGACCGTGAGCTCACTCACCTCGAACTGATCACCAATTCATCCACGCTTTCGGAGGGGAAAATCGTGGCCTGGTTTTTTAATATGCGGATAACGCAGAAACTTCTGCTCGCGTTCGGTGTTTTGCTGCTGATCCTTGCGTTCCTTGGCGGAAAGTCAGCCCTGATGTTCCGTACGCTGGATCACGAATTCACCGAGTTTACCGAGCACGGCAACGCTCTGGCCGCTGCCACCGACATCACGCAGTCTTTTTCCGACATGGAGATCAAGGCGATTGAGTTCGTCGCGAATTCGACCGAGGAAAATCTTCAGCAGGTCGATGCGGCGCACACGAAGGTCGTTCAGCAGATTTCGGACAAGATCAAGAAACTGCACGTGCCGGAAGAAATCGAGCGTCTCGAGGATGCCAGGAAGCATGTCGAGATCTATTGGGGAAACTTCAAGAAACTCGCACATGAACGCGAATTGCAGCACGACATCGTCGACAACAGCCTGCACGCGGCCGGTGACAAACTTCAATACGAAATCGTCACCGTGTTCAAACACAAGCAGGAACAGGATTCCAAGAACGGCAAGCCGGCAGAAACGCTTGAACTCGTCACGGATGCAATGATCCACCTGCTGATCGCCAGGGACCATGCCAACCGCTTCGTCTACTCGGGACTGGAAAGCGAACTTGACTATGCGCTCAAGGAAGTCGAGCGGGTCAAAAAAGACCTGACCAGCGATGCGATGGCAAAGCTGGATGGCGAAGACAAAAAGCTTGTCAACGACGCCCTGCATCAGATCGACGTCTACGTGAGCGCCCTTGAGGAATTTCGTGTTCTGGAAAAGGACATCACGCATCTGGAAAATGATGTGATGTTCTCAGAGGCGAAAATCATCGCGAAAGACCTCGATATCATCAAGGAATTCGCGATCAACGCAGAGCATAAGCTTGAGGAACAGGTGCACGCCCAGACCGCCGAATCGATCATGTTTTCGCTTGGTGGAACCGCGATCGGGTTTGTCATCGGCCTTGCCGCTGCCATCCTTCTTGGCCGGATGATCAGCCGTCCGATCAACGGACTTTCAAAAACCATGAGCGACCTGTCGCACAACCGGCTCGACACACTGATCCCGGAAGCCAAGGGCAAGGATGAAATCGCGGAGATGACCCAATCGGTCATCGTGTTCCGCGACGGACTGGTCGAACGCCAGAAGATGCGCGAAGAGCAGGAAAGAAACCGCGAAACGACCAACCGTCGCCGCGACGAACTGGACCAGATGATCGGCATTTTCGGAAATACCATTCGCGGCATATTCAAACGGATGTCAGATTCCTCGACCGAAATGTCCGAGACAGCCGTCACACTGACCGAAACGTCGGAAAACTCGACGTCCCAGGCAACAGTACTCGACAAGGAAGCAAGCGACACTTCTTCGATGGTGGCAACCGTATCCTCCGCCGCGGAAGAACTGATTTCCTCCATTCAGGAAATCCGGCGGAACGCGGATCATTCAGCAGAGATTGCCGCACGTGCCTCCGGCCGGGTGGAAGAAACCAAGGCCAATTTCACCGAGCTTGTGACTGCGTCTGACCAGATCACCAGCGTTGTCGACCTGATCCGCGAAATAGCCGACCAGACAAATCTCCTGGCCCTGAACGCCACAATCGAGGCCGCGAGAGCCGGGGAAGCCGGCAAGGGCTTTGCGGTGGTCGCCTCGGAAGTCAAGGAACTCGCCGCGCAGACCGCACGGGCAACCGGTGAGATCAGCAACCAGGTGGGTGCTGTCCAGCGGACTGCCCAAAGCGCTGAACACTCCATAGGCGAGATTTATGGCACCGTGCGCGAGATCAACGACGTCGCGACCAGCATTGCCTCTTCGGTCACACAGCAGGAAAGCGCAACGTCGGAAATCGCGCGGAGCATGGAAACGGTCTCCAGCAGCGCAACACGTGTGCGCGACAGTGTTTCCGTCATGAGACAGAACTCCGAGGACACCGCAAGTTCGTCCAAGCTGGTTCAGGATGGAAGTTCAGTGGTCTATGACGAGGCGGTGCTTCTGGGCGACGAAGTTGAAACCTTCCTCGACGCGATCGGTAGCCGCGGTGACGACGAAACCTATCGGATCTACGAGGTAGACTGGGCGGCGACACTGGAAATCGATGGCAGGCTCATCAATGCCACCACAACGAAAATCTCGTCCGCCTACTGCACGGTCAACACCAAGCTCAACCTGGCTCCCGGCACTCCGGTCGTGTTTGCATGCGAAGAGCTTTCGATGACAATCAAAGCCCGCGTTGCAATGGTTGAAGACAATTCCACCACCCTGCAGTTCCCGCTGAACCTGGATCATATATCGGAACTCAAAATGCTGCTTGAGCAAATGAACCTGCAGGCAGCTGCCTGAGCCCATGTCCACGCAATCTTCGGGGCGCCGGTGAAACACCCGGCGCCCCGAATTTCATTTCAGCGCCCATATCCGGATCACATCGCCGCTATGACCGAGGCTTTGCCCGCCCGAATACCAGTCCGGTAATCAACGGCAACAGCAAAACCATGCCGGTAAACCTGGCAATCTGGTGCGCGGCGACGAAGGCCGGATCAAGATCCAGCATGAATGCCAGGAGGGTCATGACCTCAAGACCGCCCGGCGCATAGGCCAATAGCGCCTGACCGAACGGGATATCCACCAGCGACGATATGGCCAGCGCTCCCAGAATGGACATCAGGAATGCAGCGCTGAACGCAGCAACGGACGCGCCAAGAACGCTGACGAACTGCCGGAAAGTCATGCTTCCGAAACGGCACCCGATCATGGCCCCCATCAAGACGAAACAAGGCAAGACCATGTAGTCGGGCAAAATAAGTGTCCAGGCGCCCGATGCATTCAGGCCGGCGCTCATGAAAAAGGCACCCGTCATAAGTCCGCCCGGCACGTTCAGCTTCAGCGCGATCAGGCTTGCAAGAAGACAGAGGGGCAGGCCGATCATGATTTCAAACCAGCTGGAGACTTGCAGCAAGCCGGTTTCGCCTTCGAGCGTACCGCTGGTCGACACCACCGCGAAAGGCAGGATCGCAACCAGAACGAAAAGCCTGAGTGACTGACTGGACGCAATACGGGGGAGATCGGCACCACGATCGGTAGCCAAGGCGATCACATAGGAGAGCGTCCCCGGAATTGCGCCGAAAAAGGCTGTTTCCTTTGACCATTTGGCACCAAAATGCAGCACGGCATATCCGGCAAGCGTGACGCAGACAACGACAACGAGCAACAGGGCCATGGATATCGGCCAGTCGCCGATGCGTTCCACCACATCCGGGCGAACACCTGCTCCCATGGAGACGCCGATGCCGACAAACAGTGCGTCTCGAAGCGGGTCCGGCATGATCGTTGGAACGCCTGCCAGTGTGGCGGCGGCGACAAAAACCATTGCGCCTGACAACCAAGCTGCCGGCAAGCCCATCAGATAGAACGTCCCTCCCCCCAATGCCGCAAGCAGAATCGTCACGGGCAATCGGGTCAGGGTTGAGTTGAAGAACGCAGAATTCATGAAATCCGTCTGGGTTGATCCGGGATTGTCGTCATGACCTACTATGGTTGATCGTTGTCGTCATGGTTGATTGTATCGATCAACATAATGCTTTTGTTCCCGTGCGAGAGTAACCGGAACCGGCCTTGTAAAAGGGGCACCTGCAATCAATTCCATCTCGCACGCCCTTTTGACGGCAGGCCGGCACTCAAGGCGCTCGAAAACGCGCCGCAGCCCGGGTGAACTGCCCAGGTCCCATCGCCCACAATTACCATAAATCTGGGCCCAGCGTGCACAGGCGGCGGCATAGAAATCAAGGCAACCCGGATCCGGACCAAGAAGGAACGGGCCTTCCTTTGCAACAAGCTCGCGTTCCAGAAGCTGAAAACCGGAATCGATGCGCTTTCTCAGCGCCGCAGCGAAAACGCCAGACTGGTCTTTGGCAGGAAAATAGCGATGCGGCTTGAATGATATGCGCAGGTCGGCGTGCAACGTGTTGGACAGGAAAAAAAGCCACTTCAGGAAACGTCCGCGCTCAGGTGCCTCTTGCACAGGCGCGAGCCGGCGATGATGATCGACAAGCATCAGCACGATAGCTCCGGTCTCGAACACGGGGGCATCCTGTCCGGGCCATTCCAGTACCGGTATCAGCCCCTGCGGGTTCAGTTGCCGGTAGGTCTCCGATTTCTGCTCCGATGCAACGCGATCTACGTGGACAAAGTCATATTCCGCTCCCAGTTCCTCCAACACCATGCGGACAACCAGATTTGCGTTGTCCGGTGCCCCATGGAGCCGGCAGCGCGGCGTCCGGGCCTGTCCTTGAGCTGTTTCCCACCCGTCGATCACCAAAATTCTCCAAATCCAGAAGCCGGACTTGAGCGATATCAAGGTTCCAGTCGGCACTTGAATGAATTATGCCGCCATGACTCACGATCCGCTCTCCTACGCGCTGCGCAATGTGCCGCGCTACACAAGTTACCCGACAGCACCGCATTTCCACGATGGTGTCACGGCTGAAACCTATGCAGACTGGCTCGGCGCGATCTCCCGGGACGATAGCCTCTCGCTTTACCTGCATGTGCCATATTGCCGGGAACTTTGCCACTATTGCGGCTGCCACACCAAGGCAACCCGTCAGGATGCGCCACTAAAGACCTATGCGGCGACTCTCGGGCAGGAAATCGGACTGGTAAGCGAACACTTGAAAGAAGCTGGTCCGGTACGGCACATCCATTGGGGTGGCGGCACGCCAAGCCTGTTGCCGCGTCAAAGTCTCATCGATCTGACGGATCTGTTGCGGGACCGGTTCGATCTGTCGCCCGACCTGGAACACGCGATCGAACTTGATCCGAGACTGGTGACGGAAGACCTGGCTGAGACACTTGCACAGGTGGGTATCAATCGTTCCAGCCTGGGTGTGCAGGACTTCGACCCAGACGTGCAAAAGGCCATAGGCCGGGTTCAGCCATATGAAATCGTGGCAAAGGCAACAAGGTTCCTTCGGTCAGCGGGTTTAAATGCACTCAATTTCGACCTGATGTATGGCCTGCCCGGTCAGTCGCGTGACACCATTCTCGACACGGTCGACAAGACGCTCTCGCTGGCACCGGGACGGATCGCGCTTTTTGGGTATGCACATGTCCCCTGGATGCGGAAGCATCAGCGACTGATAGACGAGACCGCCCTGCCTTCTGCCGCCCAGCGCCTTGAACTTGCGGATCTGGCAAGGGCCGAGCTACTGAATGCAGGGTATGTCGCAATCGGTCTCGACCATTTCGCGCGCGCCGACGACAGCATGGCGATTGCGCTCGCCGATGGCTCGTTGAAGCGTAACTTCCAGGGGTACACGACTGACCAGGGTGAACAGCTTGTCGGCTTCGGTGTGTCATCTATCGGGAAAATGTCCAGGGGCTTCATCCAGAACATGCCGGACGTCGGCAACTGGCGCCGCAGCATACTGGCAGGCGAGTTGCCCGTTTCCAAGGGCCTCGCCCTTTCGGCAGACGACAGGATGCGCGGCCGGATCATTGAAGAGCTTATGACCAACTATGCCTGTGATCTCGCACCGGTCTGCGAGAGATACGGTCTGTCACTGCGGGATCTAGAGACCGCACTGGACACCTTGCAGGACCTGATCAGGGATGGAATGGTCGCGCTGGACTTCGGCGCAAATGACAATGTGAGGGTAAGCGTCACAGAGACCGGCCGACCGTATGTGCGCCTTGCAGCTGCAGCATTTGATGCCTATCTGGCCGAAAGCCAGGCGACCGGCAAGGCAAGACACTCGGCCGCCGTATAGCAAAGCTCAGGGCCGCCGTTAACCTGCGCGTGCGCCGCGAACCGTGATTTCGACCAAAAGCAATATGGACGCAATCATCAGATGCGCCGCCTCACTGGAGACCGGCTCATCGAGTTCGAGTTTCCAGTCGCGAGGTTTCAACAGGCCTCTCAGCTTTTGCAGCCTTGTGCCGGGTTCTTCCTCGCCGGGCCGCAAGGCCCGTCTCACCACACCAACACAGCGATCCCGTGACACAACAGCATAACTGTCAGCCCAGGAGCCAAGTGCGGTTTCGACGGTTTTTGCTGTCCATTTGCGGGGATCAACCACACGGAAGAGTTCGTTGGCGGAGGCGTCGCATGCAAGCCACGCACTTGCGCCATCTGCCACGACCATACCGCTTTCACGGTCTTCGCTCTCGGTGAGATGCCAGCGTTTGTTGAGAAATTTCTTTTCAGGCGACAATGTTCGCGTTGATTTGTCCATCAGATTGACCAGAGCAATCGGCTTGGCGATCGTTCTCCTGGAAAGATCGCAGCGAACGAATTCTTCCTCATTCGCCAGGACTGAATATTGCTTGTCCGCATCGCCGTCGGGTGCCGACGCCTGCACAAAACGTAGTGAGTTGATCTGCATCACGATCGCGTCCGATCCCTGTGAAACCAGAGACTCATATGCAGTTTCAACTGTTAAGATTCTTCCGCAGATCTCCGCCAATTGGTGGCTGTTCAAATGAAACTGGAGACATGGCTAAGAAACGATTTCTATCGTCAGCAGGAAAAGTATCCAGTTGAACCAAAAAAAAAGCCGCGACATGATCGCGGCCTTTTTCAGATCGTTCCTGATGTCTGCTCAGTGAATGCCTGTCATCTGGCAGAGGCTGCAGACCTTGTTGAGGTGAATCTTGTCAGCCTTGTCCACTCTTATGACACCGCGCCGCTTCAGATCGGAGACAACCCGGCTGACGGTTTCAATCGTCAATCCCAGATAGTCGGCGATTTCCTGGCGCGTCATGTGCAATTGCAAGTCGAAGCCGTCATTTTCTTCGTCTTCGGGACCTGCACATCCCAGACCACCACGATCGGGAACCAAGTGCATCAGAAAGCTGGCAACCCGCTCGACGGCCGATTTACGTCCAAGAAGAACCGCATGTTCATGCAGAACGTGCATCTGGCTGGTCAGGCTTTTCGTCAGGATACTTTGCAGTTCCTGAGATCGCTCGACCTGCCTGAGGTCAATTTCCTGCACGATCGAGCTGGTCAGCGTTTCAGCGGTGCAATCGTTTTCGTCGGTGCTTGCCAGCCCGAAAATGTCGCCCGGACGCAGTACTTCCACGACCTGACGACGCCCATCCGGCAACAGTTTATAGAGCATGATCGAACCGCGAACCAGTTCGTAAAGCCGTTTTGCGGGGTCGCCTTCATAGTAAACAACGGCATGGGTTTCATATGCCGTCGATTTGCCACCAAAATCGGAGAGATTTGATTTTGCGGGACTGCATGGTGTTCTGCCTGTGGGCCGTGCGACAGCACCGTGGTCAATAACACTTGCTTCCAAATACGCCATTTTCCCTCCTTTGCGCGCATCTGCGCGGCCTGGCCTGCAATGGCAGTCCTTGTTCCTGGTCGCCGATCCCGAAACCGGCCAATACGAACCAAACAAGCACCGCCCCTTGTTGCCGAGGCGTCCCGTCCGACGTCTCGCAACTTGCAGGGGCTACACTAAAGCTTGGAATCCATTGAAGGAATTCGGTCGACTGCGTAAGAGGAACTACATATGAGCCGATTGGACGCAGGCAACGAAAGTATTAGTCGGAGTGAGCGCAGGTGTTTGCCAAACGCGTCAAATCAATGCGGATGTCAGCATGTCGATGGACAATGGCTTGCGCAAAATGGTCAGGTCCTGCATTTCCCGCATTTGCCGCAGGATCTTGACCCGTGACTTTCCCGAGATCGCAATGATTTTCGGAGGTATCGCCAAGCTCTTCAATTTCTTGACGATTTCTGCGCCACTCACACCGGGAAGTCCCAGATCGACAATAACCCAATGGCAGGCGGACAGGTTCGCCTGTGCCAGGAAGGTTTCGCCATCTTTGTATATCCGGGGACGATGGTCCAGATGTTCGAGCGTAAATGCTAACGCGTCGGCAACAGCTACATCATCCTCAACGATGTGAACAATCACACAAAACAATCCCAGGAAGCCGGCGACATTGCCAGAACTCCCCATATACTTACGTCAAAAGTACTACTGCGAATGTACGCAGAAATACGTCTGTCGCTAAAACTTGCGTGATCGGCCGGGAACTTTTTTCGCGAATCGGCTCTTTCAACCGGCTGCTGGATGCCCCAGCACAATCCTGACCAGATCCGCCGCGTTGCGCGCACCCAGTTTTTCCATGATCCGGGCACGATGAACCTCGACGGTCCTCGGGCTTATCCCAAGTGTCCTGCCAGCTTCCTTGTTCGAGGCCCCGTCCGTGATCTGCTTGAGTACTTCGAGCTCCCTGCGGGTGAGCAAGTCTGCCCCCTCGAACGTTTGGGACCTGTCTTCGTCTTCCCGCTGTTTCATCGCCGCGATCGCTTCCTTGACACGGTCAAGAACAGTTTCCGCGGAGAAGGGTTTTTCAATGAAGTCGAATGCTCCGTTTCGGATTGCCTCAACAGCCATCGGAATGTCGCCCTGGCCGGAGATAATGAATATCGGTGCGGGATAATTCTCGGCATTCAATGCCTTGAGGATCTCGATACCAGACCTGCCGGGCATATGAACGTCCAGCATGACGCATGCCGGAACCGACTTGCTCGCGGACTGAATGAACGTGTCTCCGTCAGAGAAGGTTTCAACAACATAGCCTTCCATGTTGAACAGGACGGATAGCGCATCACGCACCGCAGGGTCATCATCGACGATGTAAACGGCCTCTGCGTCAGCTTCCATTGTTTTTCAGTCCTCAGTTATGCCATCGCTTCGCGAAAGCTAAAGCTTTTCATCCAATGATTCCTCTCTTGGATGAACCGGCAACGTCAACAAAAATGATGCGCCACAGCCGTCCGGCGTGGATTCAAGTTTCAAATCGCCACCGTGATTCTGGGCAATTGATCGCGAGATCGCCAATCCCAGTCCAACACCCTTGTGCTTTGCACCGGTGAAAGCGCGAAACAGTCCATCAATGAGTTCGGCAGGGACACCAGGTCCGTTGTCCTTTACCCTGAACTCAAGGGACTCTGCGTTCATGATCACCGACAAGCTGACTTTCTTGTCTGGCTGGTCAATAACCGCTTCGCGGGCGTTTCGCAAAAGGTTGATCAGGATCTGTCTTATCTGTACCGGATCTGCCTGCAGGGGCGGTAGGTCGGGTTCGATCGTGGCCGAAAGAAATGTCTGCTTTTCACCACTACCGAGTTGAGCCATTTCCAGACAGGATCTTACCAGTTCGGCAACATCGACCGTCTGTCTTTCGGGAGCCTTCTTTTCGACCAGCTGCCGCATCCGCTGGATGATTTCACCGGCACGTTCCGCCTCTCGGACTGCCTTTTCGATTACAGACAGCACAAGCGGATCAATCGAAGCGTCCGACTTCGCTTTCCGCGATACGGACTGAAGGTACAAAAGGACAGCGGTCAACGGCTGATTCAGCTCATGCGCGATTGCTGCGCCCATCTCGTCGAGTGCGCTGAGCCGTGTCATGTGCAACAATTGGGCCTGCGTCTTGGCCAGCCGATCCTCGATCTGCTTGCGGGATCTAAGATCTCTCAGGATACCGATGAACTGGCGCCCATAGGACGATTCGGCCTCGCCGACGGACAACTCGATCGGAAAAACCGTTCCGTCCTTGTGCTGTGCCTGCACCTCACGGCCGATACCGATGATTTTCTTCTCCCCGGTATCAATGTAATTTTGAACGTAGTGATCATGCGCCTGCGCGTATTCCCGAGGCATGATCTTGTTGACGTTCCGTCCAAGCAGATCTGCTGCCTCGTATCCGAACAATCGCTCACAAGCTTTGTTGTAGGCCAGCACCAGACCGCGATCATTGATAACGATGATACCGTCGACAGCGGTATCGAACACACTCGCAAGCCGCGCCTCTGAAACAGCGGCCGTTTCGGCATTGCGATCAATTACACTGTCGTCTGCCATCCCGGCACCCAAATGGAAATCACGTCCATTCAAGGTTTAAGGGGTTTCACGTAGACCAGCAACCCAACATATGTCTAAATCTCTGGAAGCCAAGCGTTAATTCGCCGTACCGCCTCGGCCAGCTGATCCTGCCCGCGGGCGTAGCAAAGACGAACAAAGTTCTCACCTCCCGGACCAAACGCAGAACCGGGTGCCAGACCGACACCGGTCTCCCGCACAAGATCAAGCGCAAATCGGCGCGTGTCGGTAACGCCATCAATGGAAAAGAACAGATAAAACGCGCCGTCAGGCGGTTTTGCGCCAATGCGACCGGTCTCCTGAAGTCCTTCGAAAACGGCGTTCCTTCCAAGGCGCGCACGTTCTATTTGTGATGCGAGGAAGTCTTCTCCCTCCGTCAACGCCGCAACGGCTCCCCATTGCATGAAAGCGGGAACACCGGAGGTAGAGTACTGGATCAGGTTTTCGACAACCTGACCGATTATCGGCGGTGCGGAGATCCAGCCGACACGCCAACCTGTCATTGCCCAGTTCTTGGAAAACGAATTCACAAAAATGATCTGATCGTCTTCATCCGCGATATCGTAAAACGACGGTGACCGAGGTTGCTCCCCATAAAAATACTGGGCGTAGATCTCGTCAGCTATGATCCAGAGGCCATTTTTGCGGGCAATTTCCAGAAATGCGCGCAACAGGTCTTCCGATGCAGTCCATCCGGTCGGATTGCTCGGAGAATTCAAAAAGAGTGCGGCGGTGTGAGGTGTGATCGCAGCCTCGATTTCCTCCATGTGCAAGCTCCACCCGCCGTTTGCCTCGCGGAGCGGTACCGGTACCGGTCTGGCTCCATGTATTTCCACTGCAGCAGAAATATTCGGCCATGACGGAGACGGAACAATCACTTCCCTGCCGGGGTCCACGACAGCCTGCACGGCAAGCTGGATCGCCTGCATGCCGGATCCGGTGACGAAGAACCTTTCAGCAGAAAACACCCTGCCATACAGGTCCTGATGATAAGCCGCCAACGCTTCGCGCAGCTGGGGAATGCCGCGCTGGTAGGTATAAAAGGTTTCCCCCCGGTCGAGTGAAGCCTTCACCGCCCGGTTGATGAAATCCGGCGTCGGCAGATCCCCCTCACCTGCCCAGAGAGGTATCAGAGCTTCGTGATGCCAGCCCGCATTGAACACTTCGACAATGCCGCTTTCTGCCGTATTGCGTGCACCTGCACTCAATCGCTCGATCAGGTTGGACAACTCACATTTCCTCGCATGCTTTCCCCGCGCACCTTAGCTCGTTTGAAACCAATTGTTTCATGAAACGATGTGAACAGGACTTCACCAACATTGATCAGTTACCCCTTGGCAAACCGGTCGATATTCTGTTTTGCGCTCATTGTTCGCAAGACGAATGGACAGAATGGTTTCGCTGTGCTCCGATCTGGATAAGGCGGCGAAACAAATTGCTGCAGGAACCGGGTCGGGAGGACAGTAAACAGCGCAATGTTGCACGGATGGATCGTGATATTGACCGCAACGGCCTATATCCTGCTGCTGTTTGCCATTGCCAGCTATGGCGACCGGATGACGCGCCGCAAATCATCACGCGCCGGTGGACGTCCATTCATCTACGCACTTTCCTTATCCGTCTATTGCACGTCCTGGACATTCTTCGGCTCGGTTGGAAACGCCAGCAGGAGTGGTGCGGAATTTCTGACAATCTATATCGGCCCCCTGCTTGTATTCGCACTTGGTTATCCGCTGCTGCGGCGGATCGTCCAGATCTCGAAGACGGAGAGCATCACGTCGATTGCCGATTTCATCGGCGCGCGATACGGCAAAAGCCAATCCGTGGCGGCACTCGCAACACTGATCGCCGTGATTGGCGTAATCCCCTATATCGCGCTGCAGCTGAAAGCCGTTTCCCTGTCGGTCACGACCATGGTGGGGCCGCTGATTTCGCCCGGCGACATCTTTACCCCTGTCTTCGACGACGTGACGCTGCTTATCGCACTGGGCATGGCCATCTTCAGCTGGGCTTTCGGAACTCGTCACATCGATGCGACGGAACACCAGGAAGGCCTCATGCTGGCAATCGCAACTGAAGCGATCGTCAAGTTGTTTGCCTTTCTGGCCGTTGGCGTATGGGTCACTTATTGGCTGTTCGACGGCCCGTTCGACCTGGTCCGGGCCATTACGGAAGCTCCGGAGGTGGCAGAGGTATTCGAACAGCCGATCAACGTGAGCAACTGGCTGATCCTGTCAATTCTGTCCGGATTCGCGGTTCTGATGTTGCCGCGTCAGTTTCATGTCACCGTCACGGAAAACAACTCCGATGCCGAACTTCGGCGGGCAACCTGGCTGTTCCCTGTCTATCTGGTTCTGATCAATCTCTTCGTGATCCCGATTGCCGCTGCCGGAATGCTGCGCTTCGGCCAGGATATCAATCCCGATACTTTCGTTCTTGCCCTGCCGATTGATGCCGGCCAGAACTGGCTGGCACTGTTTGTCTTCATCGGCGGATTGTCCGCCGCAACTGCAATGGTCATCGTCGCCACGGTAGCGCTGGCAATCATGATTTCCAATGACATTGTTGTTCCGCTCCTTCTTCGCCGCCACAGTGAGGACGAGCTGGTCAATACCAGTGGACGGGACATGAGCCGGCAGTTGCTCACGATCCGCCGCCTGGCGATTTTTGCGATCCTTCTTCTGGCCTATGCCTATTACCGGGCTGCCGGTGACACCGCGGCGCTGGTATCGATCGGCCTGCTGTCCTTTGCCGCGATTGCGCAATTCGCGCCTGCCTTTATCGGGGCCCTTGTCTGGCGCAGGGCAACCTCTCTGGGGGCGCTGGCAGGACTGAGCGGCGGGTTCGTGCTTTGGGTCTACACTCTTCTTTTGCCGACTTTCGCTCAATCCGGGCTGATTTCGGCCGGTTTTCTGGAAACAGGTCCGTTCGGCGTGGGCGTTTTGAACCCGCAATCGCTCTTTGGAATCGAGGCCGATCCCTTTATTCATGGGACGCTCTGGAGCCTTTGTATCAATATCCTGCTTTTCATCGGCGTCTCCTTTATCAGAAAACCGCTGCCGGCCGAAACGCTGCAGGCAAATGTATTTGTGCCCGCAGAATTCACCCCGTCGCCGAGCCTTCGATACTGGCGAACCTCCGTGACAGCAGGCGACCTGCAATCGACTGTCGCCCGCTATCTTGGCGAGGAACGCACGGAACGTTCGTTTCATCGGTTCGCGACCGAAAGAGGTATCCCGCTCGACCCCAATACCCTGGCCGATGCCAATCTGCTGAGGTTTTCCGAGCAACTCCTGGCAAGCGCCATCGGCGCTGCATCTTCACGTCTGGTTCTGACGCTGATGCTCAAACGCCACGATCCGTCGACCAAGGGAGCAGTAAAACTTCTCGACGACGCATCCGTTGCCATCCAGTACAACCGCGATCTTCTGCAAACAGCGCTCAATCAGGTTCGACAAGGCATCGGTGTTTTCGACCGGGATTTGCGACTGATCTGCTGGAATCGCCAGTTCAGGGACCTTCTTGGACTGCCTGCGGAATATGGTCAGGTCGGCACCACTCTCGACGCGATTTTGCGCGTGAACGCAGAACGCGGCGAACACGGCCCGGGGCCAGTCGAAGCGATTGTCGCCGACCGGATCGAAAAGCTGGTGCTCGTCCAGGAAACCTTCCAGGAGCGTCTGGAATCCAGTGACACTGTGTTTGAAGTTCGGATCAGCCCCATGCCGGACGGAGGAATCGTCACCACCTATACCGACATCACGGAACGGGTCATGGCAGAAGATGCACTTGCGCGCGCCAACGAAACGCTCGAGCGGCGCGTCAGGGAAAGAACCGAGGAACTCACGCACGTCAACGAACGCCTCGTCGAAGCCACACGCGCCGCAGAAGAAGCCAATATCGGCAAGACCAGATTTCTGGCTGCTGCCGGCCATGACATTTTGCAGCCCCTTAACGCTGCAAGACTTTACTCGTCCGTCCTGGTCGACAAACTCAAGGAAGGTGACGACGGCGATCTCGTGCGCAACGTGGAAGCGGCACTGGAATCGGTTGAGGACATCATAGGCGCCGTGCTCGACATTTCCCGGCTCGACACTGGTGCCTTGAAACCGGAGCCGACCGTATTCCGGCTGGATGAAATCTTGCGTGGTCTTGCGCTTGATTTTCAACCCGTCGCGCAGGAAAAGGGTCTCGAACTGAGGATCGTGCCGACGTCAATTTCCATTCGAACCGATCGTCGGCTGTTACGCCGCCTGCTGCAAAATCTGGTTTCCAATGCGTTGAAATACACTCAGGAAGGCCGGGTTCTGGTCGGCTGCAGGCGTCGTGGCAACCGTGTGCTTGTCGAGATCCACGACACCGGAATGGGAATCCCGAAAAGCAAGCAGAAGGCCATTTTTCAAGAGTTTCACAGGCTTGATGATGGCATGCGTGTTGCCAAGGGCCTTGGACTTGGCCTGTCGATCGTGGAACGGATCAGTCATGTTCTGAACCATCCTGTCGACCTTCGCTCGGACGCCGACAAGGGATCCTGTTTCTCCGTTGAGTTACCGCGTTCAGCGGCAGTTCCCGATATCGAACCCGCCAAACAAGCCCCTGCTGCAATCGGCAATCTGGACGGCCTTTGCGTCGTGGCAATTGACAACGAACCGGACATCTTGAGCGGGATGCACCATCTCTTGTCGAGCTGGAACTGTACAGTCGTCACCGCTGCAAATGAGCATGAAGCCGCTGCGCTCCTGAACAAGGCAGGCCTGACGCCTGACGTCATCCTGGCCGACTACCATCTGGATGAGGGCACAGGCATTGAGGCAATCGTCAAACTCAGGTGGAAATTCGGAAACAGCATTCCGGCAATCCTGATTACCGCAGACCGGAGCAGACCCGTGCGGTCAGAAGCCGGAGACAAGGATATCTCCTTCTTCAACAAGCCGGTCAAGCCTGCCGCGTTGCGCGCGCAGCTTGCCCGATGCCAGGCTGGTCAAGCGGCAGAGTAAATCTTCACGATGCGGAGGATTTTTTTCCCGGCACCTGTTGAGGCTCCAGGGAGTTTTGTGGTGCGGTACTGGGGCTACGGTCTTCCCAGTCTTCAGAACTGACTTGCGTTATCTTCATCGGATTTGCATGTGGTTTGCCGAAGTAATAGCCCTGCAGCGTGTCACACCCCAGGGTGCGCAAGGCTTCCACCTGGAACTGGCGCTCAACACCTTCCGCAGTCACCTCAAGGCCGAGGTTGTGCGCAAGAGCGATCACAGCAGAAATAATGGCCAAACCATCGCTGCGTTCTCCGATCTCGTCCACAAAAGACTTGTCGATCTTGATCTTGTCGAACTTGTATTGCCGCAGGTAGGACAGCGACGAATAGCCGGTACCGAAATCATCCAGCGAGATCTTGATACCGAGATCGCGAAGTTTTTCCAGTTTGTCCGGCGCTGATCCGAAGTCCCGCAGAAAAACCGATTCTGTGATCTCAAGAACAAGACGCTCGGGTGGAAATCCGGTCTCATCAAGAACGGACGTGATATGCCCCACAAGGTTGGGGTCCATGAACTGCACCGGTGACAGGTTCACCGCGACGCTCTCCAGTTCGGGGCATTGCGCCGCCGCCGCACATGCCTTTCGCAGAACCCAGTTTCCGAGCGGCAGGATAAGACCGGCGTGTTCGGCAATGGGTATGAAAGTATTCGGCGTAACTTCACCGCGCGTTGGATGGAACCAGCGGACCAAGACCTCGCTTGAGACCACTTTTCCGGAACGGGAATCAACAATCGGCTGGAATTCGACACTGAGCCTGCCGTATTCGAAGGCTTCACGCAGATCCGCTTCCAGTTCCCGGCGTTCGCGAACTTCGCGCTCCATGTCACTTTCAAAAGCAAGTGCCCGGCCACGGCCACTTTCCTTGGCCTTGTAGAGGGCGATGTCGGCCTTTCGCATCAGATCGTCGACCGTGTCCCCTTTGTCGCGCAGCCGCGTGAAGCCGACCGTTGAACCGATCGCGAAGTCTCGCCGTCCAATCCTGAAGGGTTTTCGCGTCACACTGACAAGCTCTTCGGCAAAAGCACTCGCCGCCTGGTCGCTGACGAAGCGGCCAAGTGCAGCGAATTCGTCTCCCCCGAAACGGGCCAACGCGGTCCTGCCCTCGCTGATGGCCGTAAACCTGTCGGCAACCTGCCGCAAAAGCTCATCGCCGGCCGGGTGTCCGCTCGTATCGTTGACAACCTTGAAATTGTCCAGGTCGATGAGAAACAGCGTCAGCGTGTTCTGGCCGGTCCGGGCTTGTTCCTCCAGCATGCTCTCAGCCTGCTTCAGGAACCAGCTGCGGTTCCCGATACCGGTCAGTGAATCATGGTCTGCCAGATGAGATGCAAGCGCATTGGCGCGTCGAGGTTCCGTGATATCGGAGGCCACCCCCCGGTATCCAGCGAATGAGCCGTGATCGTCATAGATTGGTCTTGCGGCAAGGGACCACCAGCGTTCTTCACCATTGACCGTCAGACCGATGATCATCTCGCGGAAAGATTTTTGCAGGCCAATGGCTTCCTCGAGTTTGGCGACCGCATCCCGCGCTTCGTCCTCATCGAGAGAGTAGGCCAGATCAACCATGCGCATGGCATGGAGTTCCGATCTGCTTCGACCGCTCGCATGCAGAAACCGGTCTGAGACATTCCGGAAATTTCCGGCACTGTTGGCTTCCCAGATCCAGTCGCTCGATGTTTCCTCAAACTCATTCAGCAGCAGTGCAATCAGCTCGCTGTGCTTTTCGAGCTCCGCCTCTGCGAGAAAATGAGACGCAAACAACCATCCCGCCGCCGTCGTGCTGCCGATCACCACGAAAGCGTAGCTGGTTAGCAAAAACAGGAGCGGCCACATCATCACGCCCTGATCGATGACAAGCGCGACAACGGTTGCCACATAGAGGATTGCGACCCACCTGAAGGCGGCCTGGGGTACCGTGGCAAGTGCAAACCCTCCGCCACAAATCATCCCGGTGGTGATGCAGGACGCAATCCAGATACCGTTCAAATTTCCACTTGCAAAGGCGACGATGGGCACGACGGCCCAAAGCGCACTCAATACGGTGGCGTGGCGCAAGGCTGCTGAAAGGGCTCGTCGGGATGCCAGTTCCACCGGCGAACGTTTCGCGAGAAACCACTTTATCGCGGTGAGCGCCATAAGGCTCAACACCGCAATCACCCAACCCAAAACATAAGGAAGCGGCAGGACCAGCGCCAGGACAGGAGTGACGACCACCACGTTGACGATGTTGGCAAGAATAGTGAGCGGCGTCAGGCGGGCGATACTCGCGATCTGCGCCGCCCGCACCTTGCAGGCCAGGTACTGATCGACGACAGGATGACCGAATGCAAGAAGGAGAGCCCTCGACGGACTGGAATCCATTTGCCCATCCGTCTTCGACGCTGCAAATCTAATGCGCGTCCCGGGTGACACTAGCGCCATCAATATCGTCTGGAGGATCAATTTCCAATTGGCGCCGGGCCGCATCTCGTCTCCGCATCCACTACTCGCCGCTGTGGGCGTCACAGTTCAATGGGGGGAACGTAAGTGCAATCCCTGAAATTCCGGTAAAAGGCTTGGTCGGAATTACGGAAATTTCTGAAACATTTAAAGAATTTAGAGCTAATGCCCGTTTAGGTTAACAGACTGCTTCCGAGGTCCAGTTGGCACATAAACAACGCACAGACCGCTTTCGTTGCGGCCTGTATAGGATGATTTGCCGACACCCGTGCTGGAAGGATGTTGCTACGCCCCGGCAGCTTCCTGCGTCTCCCCGCCGAGCTGCCATTGCCCGGCCTCAATCTTGGAGGCGGCGATGACGGCTTGAGTTCGGCTTTCCACACCAAGCTTTTGCAGAATGGCAGAGACATGAGCCTTGACCGTAGCCTCGGACACCGACAGCTCATACGCGATCTGCTTGTTCAGCAGGCCTTCGGACAACATCATCAGAACGCGAACCTGTTGCGGTGTCAGCGTGGACAAGCGTTGAACCAGATCATCACTGCCATCGTCAGCCTTCAGATCGACATCGGGTGGTGTCCACATGTTGCCGGACATGACCTCAGAAATCGCCTGACGGATGACTTCGATGCCGTGTGATTTGGGTATGAAACCAGAAGCTCCGAATTCAATTGCCCTCCGGATTGCCTGCGGCTCTTCATTCGCGGAAACAACAACCACCGGAACGCCGGCATATTGCGCACGCAAATACATCAGGCCGGAAAAGCCCCGCATTCCAGGCATCGTCAGATCGAGAAGGATGAGATCGGCATCGCCGTCCTTTTCAAGGCGCGACGTTACATCTTCAAGCGCCCCTGCTTCCTCTATGGACGCATCAGGATACTGCGTTTCGAGCGTTTGCCGCAGAGCTCCACGAAACAGAGGATGATCATCTGCGATGATAAAACGATATGAGGTCGACGACACGTTGTTTTTCCTCCCTCAACGGTCACTTTTCCGCCTTACCAGCCTTTTTTTCGCCGAGCGCTCCGCTGCAAGCGTGCGCTTCAAGGCGACTCTATCGGCTTTTTGTTCCGTAATGCGGCTTGTTTGAAGTATGTTTGCATCATGGGTTGCGCGCAAGTCAAACAATGCTTTTGGTGAATGTATGCACTTTTTCATCCGCGCCTCTACGGCAAGGCGATAGATTTTCGCCGGCACGCAATTCTTCCCTTTTAATATAAAACCTAGATTAACTTCATATCGGAACGTGCAACTACGGGTTTAATGTTAAGTTTCCGCAGTAGCATTTCACCTATTGAGAATATTTCGCGATCAATCCAAACTATTTTTTCCACAGTCTACATTTCTTATTGATAAAATCTCAAAAGAGAGCAACAAATGAACTTGTACCAATTCGCAAAAACCTAATAAATCACTAAGCGCACGAAGTTATAGAATGACCATTCAAGCTACTCTTTACTCATTTGTGAATCGCTGGGAATGCGATGAAAATGATCACCTAAACGTTCAGTTCTATTTTAACCGATTTGAAGAAGCCGACCGCCAGTTCCGTTTGATGTGCGGGTTGAGTGAAACAATCGTCGGTGCAAGGCGTGTGAGACACGTCCGCTACCACCGGGAACTACGCACAGGCGATCTGATAACTGTACACTCCAGCGTTGCCTTCGACGGTCCGCACATGTTGACCGTTGTGCATGAAATGCGTGACGGAACCACAGGCACCCTGGCGGCAACCGCTCTCGACGGATATGAACCAAGCCCGAATTCCGCCAAATCGCTGCGTCAGCGTTTCAAGGAATTCCAGACCCCCATGATTTCCGAAGCAGCGCCGCGAGGAATCCCGTCCGGCCCGGCGGGACTACGCACCTCGTTGCCAGGACTGTTGTCTCACGGCGCGGAAATCTGCTTCAGGGGAACGGTGCTGCCGCGCAACATCGGGCCGGATGGAAAGGCAGATGACCAGTTTGCCCTCTCCTGCTTTACCGATGGCGTCGCGCATGTCTGGCAGCGCACACCGATGGATCATGCATATCTAAACCAAAACGGATATGGCCGGGTCGCCGCAGAGATGAAGCTGACCTGGTCGACACCGGTTAAATCCGGAGACACAGTGGTCGTCGCAACAGGATTTACCAGCGTCAACGCCAACACTTTCTCGATGCGGCATCATTTGTTTGAAAGCCGTACGACCAGACTGGTTGCGACCCTGGACGTTGTCGCCCTGACAATGGATCTTTCGACGCGCAAGGCCGTTGCCTTGCCGGAAGAGGCTCACAGCAGCATTTCAAAGATGCTAATCGACTGACTCAAACGGTTTAGCAGTTAAGACCGGGCGCAAGGCAATCCAAAACTTGCCTGCGCTTCTCAACCCGAAATTCGCTCGTGAGCACCCAGGCGGCTTGTTGGGCTTCAATTCAATTTGCGACAGAATACAGGGGCAAGTGCGAGACCCCTCATCGTACAGGCTCGTGAATGCTTTACGGTGGGTGCTATTGATCACTGGTCTCCCGGACACCGTGTTCGAAGAAGACACCCAGTTGAGGCACCACGTCTAGTTCCCGTCGTTGTCAAAGTCTTTCTGCAAGTCGCGCACCATGCCGAAAAATCGCCGCATGGCACTTTCAGTAAAGGTCAGAACCCGTTCCAGCTCCTCATCCTCCTCGATCCATCTGGATGTCTGGTCTCCTTCATCTGTCTTCGGACCCTGCCGTTTCAGAGTCGAACCAGGTGCTTGCGGCGCGGGAGATCCGGCCTGATCTTCCAGTTGCTCAAGACGGGCTGACAGGCGGTCAACTTCCGCTGCCAGCTCATTGATTTCCGCAAGATAGGCTTCTTCCGCCAATGGCACCGGGTTGCATCTCCAGGAGCTGTTCTGTTTCCGGCAAATCGAAACAGTGCCAGTTTGCCGGTCGACCCTCAGGATGTCTCCGTCGGCTTCAACAAGAGAGAACCGCTCGGGCTGTCCCTCGGTCACGGCCTGGGAATCCTTGCCTGCCATTCCTGACTGGGCTTGCGCAGGTACCGCCAGGACCAAGACAGCCGCTACCGCGCCAAGGAGGTAAAGGAACGTAATCTTGCGCATCGTCATCGTGGGTCTCCGGGTTTTGCTCAACAGCAGACCTGTCGCTGTACTCTCATAGCGGTGATGGGTGACACAAATCCATGGCCAAAGCGCGGCTTGCGGAAACTTTCCGCCTCATCCCTGTCAATGCTCAACTGTCCGGCAACAACGCTTCCAACGCTTCCAACCGGTCGGCTTCCGCCGGCGGCTTGTCCCATCGCAACCTGGATATTCTTGGAAACCGCATGGCAACGCCGGACTTGTGCCGGGTCGAACGGTTCAGTCCTTCGAAGGCCACTTCCAGAACAAGACCTTGATCCTTGCCGTGTTCGACTTCCCGCACAGGGCCGAAACGGTTGATTGTGTTGTTGCGGACAAATCGGTCAATTTCACGAAGTTCTTCATCGGTGAAGCCAAAATAGGCTTTGCCGACCGGCACCAATTCCTCGCCGGCATCTCCGCGCCGCCAGACGCCAAATGTGTAGTCCGAGTAAAAGGAAGACCGTTTTCCGTGTCCCCGCTGAGCATACATGAGCACGGTGTCGACCAGAAACGGTTCGCGTTTCCATTTGAACCAGGGTCCTTTCGGCCGGCCACTGACATATGAAGAGGCCCATTGCTTGAGCATCAGTCCCTCGACAGCTTCGGCGTCGTCGGACCGGAGAAGTTTGTGCGGGTCGGCGCGTGCGGCGGCTATTTCATCCCACCCGTTCACTTCAACCATCGGCGACAGCTCGATGCGCGGATCTGAAACTGTACCAATGAATACCTCCAACCTCTTGCGCCGCTCAACAAACGGCCTGTCGCGCAGATCCTCGTCACCTATCTGGAGCAGATCATATGCCCGGATCGCTGCCGGATGGTCCCGGATCAGTTTCGGTCCTGCTGTCTTGCGATTCAGACGTTTTTGAAGGTCGGAAAAGGGTTTTACCTTGCCATCATGAACAATCAGAAGCTCACCATCTATGCAGGCATTGAAATCCAGCAACTCGACAATATCGGGAAACGCCCTGGAAATATCCTCGCCCGTGCGGCTGTAAAGGCGGCGAACCGTTTCACCGCTTGAAGTCTCCCCTGCCGCTGCCTGCACCCGGATGCCGTCCCATTTCCATTCAACTGCGTAGTCCGCAGCCACCAGTATGCCGGTATCCCGGGCTTCATCCAGCGGGTGCGCCAGCATGACCGGCCGGAACGGTGCCGGATCCTGATTGTCAGGTCTTGTGCCTTTTCCCTCTGCCCAGGCAAACAGAGTTTCATAGGGCGGTTTCAATCCATGCCAGACTTCTTCAATCTGAGACACATCCAGACAGCCGAGCTTTGCAACCGATGTCTTGGCAAGCCTTGAGGAGACACCGACACGCAGGCCGCCGGTCACGAGTTTCAACAACGCCCACCTGCCTGTCTCGTCCAGCCGGTCAAGCCATGCCGTCAACAATCGGGGAACGTCTGTTTTTCCGGCAGTCTCCAATTCAGTAACGACCTGCGTCAGCGTCAATTCGCCGTTGGTCACATCAGGACGGTTCCTTCCGGCCTCGGGCCACATCAGCGCTATTGTCTCGGAAAGATCCCCGACAAAATCATAAGATAGCGCAAACAGCTGCGGATCTGTTCGTTCACTGATCAGGGATCGAAGAAGCGCAGGTTTTGCGTTTTTGAACGAAAGTCCCCCAGTCAGTGCGGCAAGGGCGTAGCCACGATCCGGATTGGCCGTTTCCTGAAAGTAACGCACCAGCAACGCCTCCTTCGCAAGGCGCCGGGGTTCGAGGGAAAGTCGGTCCAGAAGCTGGGAGAAAGCCTGCATGAACAGAGAAAAGCCGGGAAAGCCTTGCGATGCAAGTCTTTCCCGGCCTTGTGCGAACTAGCTCAATTGCGTGGAGGGGGTTGCAATTCAAGCCGCCGCATACAGGTGGTCTTCAGCCGCATTGATTTTCAGTCCGGCAATACCATCCTTCACCCACCTGACTTCCATGGGGTGCCTGTCACCGGACGCGTCCTCATAGGTAATGCGCATTCCAACGTCGGCACCTTCAAAGCTGGTGACTGCAACACCACCTTCGGAACTGTTCACCAGGCTGGTCGTAATCTCGCGCCCGTCTTGAGTAGTCAATGTTACCGTCTGACCCGTCTCCAGTGTGCGCGAGGCCCGGCGGCGTTCCTCAACATCCTGGGCCATTTCAACAAGGAACCCTTCGATGCCCTTTGCCATCTGATCGGCAACGTCCTTGACCTCGCCGGAGATACGATCGACGATTTGAGCTTCACCCGCAGTTGTCTGAACGGCCTGATCGACGCTTTCGGCGCTGTTGACGGCATTGCTCGTCTCGCTCGCGGCCATGGTGATGCTTTGCGAGATCTCCTGCGTCGCAACGCTTTGCTCACCGACCGCGGTTGTGATCGCACTGGTCACTTCACTGATCATCTCAATGGAACCGGAAATCTTCCGAATGGAACCGACGGCTTCATCGGTCAGTCCCTGCACGGAGGAAATCTGACTTGAGATTTCCTCCGTTGCCTTGGCGGTTTGCGTGGAAAGCTCCTTGACCTCCGCCGCGACCACCGCGAACCCCTTGCCGGCCTCACCGGCTCTTGCGGCCTCTATGGTCGCATTCAGCGCCAGGAGATTGGTCTGTTCGGCAATTGCCCGGATCATCTCCACGACGGTTCCTATTTTTTCCACCGCTTCCGCTAGGCTTGAAACACTCTGATCAGTTCGTTGCGCCACACCCGTCGCGTCGCTGATGACAGTGTTGGCACGATCGGCCTGGCTCATGATTTCCTGGATCGCGGCGGACATCTCTTCGGCTGCGGCTGCGACTGTCTGAACGTTGTTTGATGACGAGGCGGATGCATCGCGGGCTTGTGTTGCAGCTCCAGATGCTTCTTGCGAGATCGACCGGACACGCGCAGCAATCTCGGTCATGGTGCCTGTCTTTTCGTGAACTTCGCCTGTAACGCTGTTCATCAGATCCTTGAACTTGTTGATCAATTCCTCAACGTGATTCTGGCGCATGCGCTCGCGATCACGTTCCTTGGCAGCTTCGGTCTCCAGTTTCTGACGCACCCTCGCGTTCTCCTGAAAAACACCACCGGCACGCGCGAGATCCCCAATGACGTCGCTACGCTCGCCGTAGGGCATCTTGAACTCGATATCACCATTGGAAATGCGCACGAGGTTGGCAGTCAGGTTTGCCAGGACACCGTTGACGCCGCGGAGCTGCCAGACACATATTGCAAGGGTCAGAAGGATAACAGCAAGCGTTTCGGCAATTACGTAATTCAGGTGGGAAATCGCGGCAGCAGCAAGCTCCTGTGCTCTTAGTTCTCCGGCCTTGAGCATCCCCAGCGATGTCTCTCGGATCAGGTTCAGGCGTTCGGTCGCCTTACCGAACCAGACGGATCCCTCGATCCCCTGACCGTCCTGCGTCTGCGGCAAATTGCGCAGAACACTGCGCCACTCCGCGATCTGATTGACAGCCGGCCCCACCACGATCTGGTTGTAGGATGCGAGCTCTTCCGGCGTCGCAACACTCTTGAAGTTCTCCAGAAACGTGGTTTCAACCGACAAGCGATCAAAATAGGCAAGAAACCGATCAACTGGTATTTCTTCGTTCTTCTCGATGATCGTGAAGAGCTGAGCACCAAGCGCACGTTCCAGCCCACCTGCCTCGATCGCTTCGGTGAGCAGCAGGAATGGTGTCATCTGTTCGGCGTATTCGGGATCCGCACTCGCATGCTGGGCTTCCTGAATAATCAGGATCAGGTCGCGAATCTTACCTGAATAAAATTCCAGGTTTTGCTTGCCGTTCAGGATCCGGCCATCGATTCCGGAGCGGTGCCCTGCGATGGTGTCCAACCCGCTTGCAGTGGCGCGGACTTCTTCAACAAGCTTGGGATTGCCGACATTGAAATCAACAACCGTCTTTCGCAGGTCGTCAAGCGCCTTGTCGGTTGCGCCGCGTTGCCTGTCCAGGAGGGCCCTGGGCTCATCGGAGTAGCCTGATGCAAGAAGAACGGCAGTCCTGCCCCGCTCCTTCTGCAATTCATGCAGCACGGCCTCGGATTTTTCGGCCATCAGCGCCGTCGGATAGATATCGGCGGCAACCCGGCTTTCCGTGTAGGCCTCGTTGAGCGCGATAAATGTCGCAACACCGTAGGCCAATAGCGGCACAATCGCCAGCAGGGCGATCTGCATGCGAATCGATTTCAGCATCGGACACTCCCATCGCTTCAACTGACCGGATTTAGCATGGTTGCAGGTTAATAAATTCACTCTACCTGAGGGTGAAAATACAATCTTTTATGTCTAATGTTAAAAATTACAACTAAATTCATACCAATCACATTTGCAACCATCGTTACTACTTTCACTTGTGCCTAATATTGAGTCATGTGGTCGCTGTGGACGACAGCCGCTTTTGCATATATAAGCCGCGCAAATCCTCGCCCGACGAAGTCCGGGCGGATCCGGTAGACTGCTGATTGGCATGCAGATGATCCGGAGCAGTTGAAAGATCTCTATGACCGAATTGAATTCACTCGCCCCGGCCCTGTCGGCCGCGTTGGCGAAGCGGGGCTATGAAAGCCTGACGCCTGTCCAGGAAAGCGTTCTGAGCGACGCACCAGCAGAAGCGGACCTTCTCGTGTCCGCCCAGACCGGTTCCGGAAAAACGGTTGCCTTCGGCCTTGCTCTCGCCCCGACCCTCCTTCGCGACAATGAACACCTTGGAAAAGCCGGTGCTCCGATTGCCCTTGCGATTGCCCCGACCCGTGAGCTTGCGCTGCAGGTCAAGGAAGAACTGACCTGGCTTTATGAAGAAGCCAGGGCCGTCACCGCGTCCTGCGTCGGCGGGATGGATCCGCGCACCGAGCGGCGGCAACTGGATCGCGGCGTGCACATCGTCGTCGGAACACCTGGCCGCTTGCGTGACCATATCGAGCGCGGCGCGCTTGACCTGTCTGAATTGCGCGCGGTCGTACTCGATGAAGCCGATGAAATGCTCGACATGGGTTTCCGCGAGGATCTTGAGTTTATTCTCGACGCGGCTCCTCAGGAGCGCCGAACGCTGATGTTTTCGGCGACCGTTCCCAAGCCGATTGCGGAGCTTGCGAAGAGGTTTCAGAAGGACGCGGTTCGTCTCTCGACTATCAACGCGCGGGAGCAGCACGGCGACATCCATTATGTCGCTCATCCTGTTGCGCCGAATGAACGAGAGAACGCAATCATCAACGTCCTGCGAATGCATGAGGCTGAAAAGGCGATTGTCTTCTGTTCTACACGCGAAGCCGTCAGCCGTCTGACGTCGCGACTCGCCAACCGCGGCTTTTCGATTGTTTCTCTTTCCGGCGAGCTCAGCCAGGAACAGCGTTCCAGTGCATTGGCCGCCATGAAAGACGGCCGCGCGCGCGTCTGCGTTGCCACCGATGTTGCCGCACGCGGGATTGACCTGCCAAATCTGGATCTGGTTGTCCACGCGGATCTTCCAACCGGGAAAGCTGGACTGCTCCATCGGTCCGGGCGTACCGGCCGCGCAGGACGAAAGGGAACCTGTGTTCTCATGGTGCCGTTCCCAAGACGGCGCCAGGCTGAACGCGTACTTCAATTTGCGGGGATCAAGGCAACCTGGACCGGTGCGCCCACGGCCGAAGCCATCCGCGCAAACGACAAGGAACGGCTTCTTGCCGACCCTGCGCTGTCAGTGGAACTCGAAGACGAGGACCGTGCACTGGCGATGGAACTCCTCGCACTGCACAGCGCGGAACAACTGGCAGCTGCGTTCGTCAAGCTGAGACAGTCTCGCATGCCCGCGCCGGAAGAGATTGCGGAGATCGATGAATCTTCGCTCAGGGGACGGGACGCCGGATCACGTGGTGGCCGAACCGCGGAAATTACCGGAAAGTTCGAGGACGGCATCTGGTTTTCCCTGTCGCTCGGTCACAGGCAACGGGCAGAGCCACGCTGGATCCTGCCGATGATCTGCCGCGCGGGCCATGTCACCAAGAAAGAAGTCGGTGCGATCAAGATCTTCCAGAACGAGCTGTATTTCGAAATCGCAGGCAGTCACGGCAAGCGCTTTTCCGATGTTATCAAGCGTGAGGGTTCAGGCGAGGAAAACGTCACGATCACGCTTCTGGACGCTCGGGGCGGCAAGATCCCCGCACCACCCAAGGACGACGGGTTCCGGCGCGACCGCGGCGGTCCGCCCAAACGCCGCCCGCGCAAGGCGGATGCACCAGACTACGAGACACTCGGACCGGAAGACAGCCTCAAATCCGGCAAACCGAAACGTGGCCCGAAGCGCGATTTCGATGCGCCACGCGGCAAGAAACGGCGCCGCGACGATGATGCCGCTCCCAATCATCCCGCTTATGAGCCGCTTGACATGAAGGCGCTTTCAAAGGACCAGGATAGCGGCGACAGCAAACCGCACCGGAAGGGCGCCAAGGAAGGCGACGCCGATGCGCGGCGCAAGCCGAAACCACGGATAGCGGCCAAAACGTCCGCTGCCAAAAAGAAGGCCCCGAAAAAGAACAAGCCTTCCCGTGCAGAGCGGAAGGCGTCAAAGGCGCAGAAATAACAAACAGACCGGTTGCCAAGGCAATCGGTCTTTTTTTCGGACGCGAAGACCAGGCGTTAGTCGACCGCCTCGATCTCGCCACCTGCGGCTTTCCAGGCGCGAAATCCTCCAGGCAGATGCGCAAGTCCCTTCAGATCGTATTCATTGGCTATTTCAACAGCAAGCGTCGAACGTTCACCAACGGCGCAATAGATCAAAAGGTCCGCGTTCCTGTTGAGGCTGCGAAGTGTGCCGGCATCCGAACAGTGGGAAGCAAACCGTCCATAGGGCAAATGAATTGATCCCGGGATTGCGCCATCACGTCTGCGCTCGCTCTCCTCACGGATATCGACGAGCTGCATCTGTACATTCGGCCAGTCCGCAAGCAACGCGTCCACTTCAACGGAGGGCACGCGGTGTTGAGCTTCCATTCGCAGTCCGAGCTTCAAATTCTCGGGAACCGCGACGTCCATCATCTTCGGATTGGGAAGATTCAGGTTGTTCATGATCTCGGCGTATTCTTCCGCCGAGGAAACATTGAGGCGAGGATTGTACGCCTTCTCTTCCGCAATGGTGCTGACGGTGTCACCCTTGTAGTCGTGCCCGGGGTAGACAAATGTCTGTTCCGGCAACTTGAGCAAGCGTTCAAACAAGGAGTGGTACTGATCGTACGGGTCGCCGTTCTGGAAATCGGTGCGGCCAGTGCCCCTGATCAGGAGAGTGTCACCGGTAAAGACGCGGTCGTCCATCAGGAAACTGTAGCTCTCGCTCGTGTGGCCGGGTGTGTGAAGCGCTCTAAGCGTCAACCCTTCAATGGTCAGTTTCTCGTTGTCACCGACCCGCATGGAAACGACTTCCGTCGGCGACTGTTCACCCATGACGGTCACGCAACGCGTAGCGTCCCTGAGTTTTCCCATGGCGCTGACATGATCGGCGTGAATATGCGTGTCGATCACCTTGACGAGTTTCAGATCGAGTTCTTCAAGAAGTTTCAGATAACGGCCGGTCTGTTCAAGGACCGGATCAATCAGGAGCGCCTCACCGCCACTTCTGCTCGCCATCAGATAGGTGTATGTGCATGAGGTCTTGTCGAACAATTGCCTGAAAATCACAGGGTAACCTCCACTGGTTTTCACTTTCCGGATCTTGTGGCCGGATATACAGGTCGCCGAAACTGTTGCTGCCAATTAGACAAATTGATTTTCAAAAGGCCAATCAAAAAGCATTCACAATACGGCTTTCCCGTCATTGACGCATCATTTTGCCGTTTTGGAAAGACCTGTGCCCTACATCGATCCACGTCGCGCGATTGAACCGAAGCCGATTGCCGGTTCGATGTGCCGAAAGCCGTATTCCGCGCACGCTCACGCAAAACAGGACCCTTTGCGACTGGCAGCGGAACGCGAGCATGCCGCCTCTGCCTTGCGCTCGCGGCGACCACACATCGGCTTGCAATAGCGTTCAAGGTTTCTATTCTCGTTCGGAAAATGGATCGAAGCAGCCAAATCCGACTGAGTTCGAAGTCGTTCATCCTGCCTCCGTCTGCGCCTCAAGAACACTACGGGACGCCCGGCCTTGGAAATTGAACGCGATCGTCTGATCAGAGAAACCCACAAGCGTCTTGTTTCGGTCATGACCGAACGTGCTGTTCCCGCAGTGCTGACGGCCAACCCGATCAATATTCTCTACGCGACCGGTGCTCGGAACATGACTGTGTTCAGCCTCATGGGCCCATTCCGGTTTGCCCTCATATTGGCATCGGGAAAAGTCGTTCTTTGGGAATTCGCAGGCTGCGAACATCTGCAAACGGGCAATCCGGTTGCAACAGACATCCGTGCGGCTCCGGGGATCTCCGCCATTTCCGGTGCCGGATACCGCTCCGAGATCACCCGTTTGGTTCGCGACGTCAGATCCGCATTGGGTGTGGAAACCCGGCTTGCGATAGAAGGTTTCGATCTACCGGTCATTGATGCGTTGCGCGAGGACGGGCTTGAACTGGAAGATGCGACCGATGTTTTTTCGACTGCGCGTCTCATCAAGCAGCCTTTGGAAATTTCAGTCATGCGCGAGGCCGTCAGCCGCGTGGAGGCTGCTGCACGCTCCCTTGAAGCGGCTATCAGGCCCGATGCCAGTGAAGTTGAAGTGTGGTCCGAATTTCACCGCCACCTGATTGCGACAGAAGGCGAATACGTCTCGACCCGGCTATTTCAATCCGGCAGCAGAACGTTCCCTTACTTTCAGGAGGCAGGCCCGCGGCGTATGCAATCCGGGGATCTGGTGTGTTTTGATACCGATGCCCTGGGCTATCTGCACTATGCCGTGGACTTTTCGCGAACGTTCCTGTGTGGTGACCGTGCGGCCAGCCCGAGACAAAAGGATCTCTACAGGCTCGCCCATGACCAGTTGCACCACAATGCGATGCTCCTCGGACCCGGTGTCTCCTACGAAGAATTTGCGCGTGCTGCCTGGCCTATTCCGGCCGAGTATCGCGGCCATGGGTATTATTGTCTCGGTCACGGCCTCGGACTATGTGGCGAATTCCCCTATGTGCCGCATTATTTTGATGGCGTTCCTTATGTATTCGAAGGTTGTTTCGAGCCTGGCATGGTGATCTGCATTGAAAGCTATATCGGCGCGGAAGCGGAAAGCGAAGGTGTCAAACTGGAGGACCAGTACCTGATCACCGAGACGGGGGCCGAGCGGATGACCACTTACCCATTTTGCGAGGCTCTGCTTGCCTGAGACTATGGCCCTATACAGCGGCGATCATTCATTGATGATACAGGTGATCACCCAGTCAGGCCCCTGCTGGATCAGTTGATAGTGGCACGTGAACTCAAACACGGCTTCACCATCAGCACTTTCCTGCGACCAGTCGAGCGTCACGAGAGCAGCCGATCCGCTGACGTGGCTCGATACGACCTGAAATTCCGAGTGCGCGATCCCTTCCTTCTCGAGCGCTTTCAGAAGGGCTTCGATGTTCTCGATCAGTTCGTCGTCATTTGCAAAAACATGGCCCTTCTCGTGCTGCCAGATAATCACCGGCAGGGCAAAGCAATCGCAGATACGTTCAATATCGTAGTCGTCGAAGCCGGCCTGGTAGTCGTCGAAAAGCTGCGCAATCGCCTCTTCGGCATCGCCGTTCGCGCTCGTCCCCGATCCGTTCGCCTGGCCGTTTCCGGCCTTCTCAAATCCACCATTGTCCGTCATGACCGCCTCCCCAGAGGATGGGCACAAGCACACAGGTAGTCTTACGCCCCTGAACCTGTGTGTTGCCCGCATCCTCACCATCGTCATAGCCTATCATATTGAGTGCTTGAGCGTTTCGTCCATTCAATTCGCGCCGGAGCAAACGCGCGTCCCCAGTGTCGTTCGTCACAAAGATCTACCCTGAGCCCATTTCGTGAATCGCCTGGTCACTGGATAACCGAGACCACGACCTTCGCGCCGGCAAAAGCGGTTGAGAAAGCTGGCAGCAGCGAGGGCACTAGCCAAAACCGCGTTCTGAGTGTAGGGCAACAGAAGTAAATCTGGTTCAACGGACAATCGAATGCCGGTTGCCGAGCGCAAGGCTTCACGATGGTGTTCAAAGAAGACAAAATGCCATCGTGGCCAACCTGTTTGGTTGCACTGCAACTTTTTTGAAGCAACCCGGGCTTCGACGGCAAAGATCGACAGCATTCAATCAAGGAAGAAAAAATGGGATTGCGCAAAAGCATTTCGAAATTTCTATACGAAGACAAGCGCCCGCGATCCAGAGTCAGCGAACCAGATGACCTTGTTGAATTCATCAAGATGCTTAGACCAAAACCTACTTCACATGAACTTGTAAGAATAGGAGAAGAAGGCGATGGCGGTTATCTGGTTCCAGATGACTTCCAGGGCATAGGTTTTTGCTTTTCACCCGGTGTCTCGGTAAAGGCGAGTTTTGAAGAGGAACTGGCGTCCAGGTATTCGATAAAATCGTTTCTGGCGGATGCCAGTGTCGAGAACCCGCCGGTGCTCAACGAGTTCTTTTCGTTTGAGAAGAAGTCTCTGGGAAGTCGGGACGAAGGAGATTTCATCCGGCTGGAAAGTTGGCTGAATTCGAAGGAAGAGCAAATTTCCGGTCAGGATCTTTTGCTGCAAATGGACATAGAAGGCTTTGAGTACGACGTCCTCATTGATACGTCCATCGAGACCCTGAAACGCTTCAGGATCATGGTTATCGAATTTCATACGTTGCAGATGCTCTTTGAGAGTTACACCCTGCGGCTAATGAAAGCTCTGATGGAAAAGATCACCCGCGAATTCGTTGTCGTTCACATTCATCCCAACAACTGCAAGGGTTTGGTGGAACGGAACGGAATTCACGTTCCAAAGGTCTTTGAAGTTACATTCCTGCGCAAGGACCGGGTAGATGCTTCGAACCCGACAAGAGAACTCGTGTTTCCGCATCCTCTCGATGAAAAAAACATCCCAGAAAATCCAGACGTAGTTTTGCCGGACATCTGGTGGAAAGAGGATTAGTCAAACCTCTCTAGAAACAGCGCGTGACAAAAAGCGCCGGGTGCGGAAACTGACGCTATCCCGCGTTATGCCACTCCGCCGATAATGAGAACATGAGACGGTCGCGAGGCCGGCAGGATCGATGCCGAGGTTCATCCGCTCGGTCATGACCATCGAGCCAACTGCGCGGAGCAGGCGTTGCGCGACCTTCACGATTCTGTGGCATGCACATCGTCGGTATCCTCGCCATCGTCATAGCCGATCATATTGAGAGGCCGGGCCTTTCGTCCGTTCAACTCGCACCAGTGCACGAGAGCTTCCTCGGCGCCGTGCGTGACCCAGATCTGCTCTGCCCCTGTTTGCAGAATCGTTCGGCAAAGGTCATCCCAATCGGCGTGATCAGATATGATGAGCGGCAATTCTGCTCCACGTTGACGCGCCCTGGCACGTACTCGCATCCATCCGGATGCCATCGCGGCGACAGGATCGCCAAATCGCCGCGCCCAGCGATCACTCAACTGCCCCGGCGGGCAGATTATGATCTCTCCCTGAAGCTCCTTGCCGCGTTTTCCAACCGGTTCAAGCAGACCCAGATCTATCCCCTGTGCCTGGTAGTAGTCCGTCAGCCTTTCCAGAGCGCCATGGAGGTAAATCGCCTTGCCATAACCGGCGGCCCTGATCTCCGCGATTACGCGCTGCGCCTTCCCCAGAGCATAGGCGCCAACCAGATGAGTCTGCTCGGGAAAAAGATCGAGCGAGGACAGCAGTTTCGCAATCTCGAGTCGTGCTGGCGGATGGCGGAAAACGGGTAACCCGAAGGTCGCCTCCGTCACGAACGTATCGCAAGGAACCGGTTCGAATGGAGCGCAGGTCGGATCGCTCTGGCGCTTGTAGTCGCCGGAGATAACGACCCTCTGTACGCCAGTCTGCAACAGGACCTGCGCCGACCCCAGCACATGGCCCGCGGGATGGAGCGAAACGTCGACGTCTCCGACCCGGAGGGTCTCGCCGAAGTCGACAGCCTGGGCTGTGCCGCAGAAATTCTCACCGTAGCGGATCGCCATGATATCGAGTGTCTGCCGCGTCGCCAGAACAGCTCCATGGCCCGCCCTCGCGTGATCCGCGTGACCGTGGGTGACGACGGCTCTTTCGACCGGCCGGACGGGGTCGATGTGAGCTCGCGCTGCAGGAGAATAAAGACCTTCGGGGGTGATTGTCAGTGGATCGGACATCAGGAGATTTAATTCCTGATCAGGTGCGACATTCAAGAGCCTTTTCATCATTCGGCCACCCACCGGAACACAAAGTGAACAAAATCAACCTGATCCCCTCGCCTTTTCACAATGTCTGGCCTAAAACCGTTTGATGGACGCTGCGCTGCTACCCAATCGGTTTCAATCCTGGTTTGCCTCACGAGGCTGGGCCCCGCGGCCGCACCAGCTGCAGCTGATCGATCACCTGACGCTGGGCCATTCCACGCTCCTGATCGCGCCGACAGGTGCAGGCAAGACACTGGCCGGATTTCTTCCGAGCCTTGTGGAACTTGAAAGGCGGGGAAAACGCAAACCCGGACAGCCTGGATACGGCATACACACGCTTTACGTCTCCCCGTTGAAAGCCCTGGCGGTCGATATTGCCCGCAATCTCGAGGCTCCCGTTTCGGAGATGGGCCTGTCCGTTCGACTTGAGACGCGCACCGGCGACACGCCCTCCCACAAACGGCAGCGTCAGAAACTCAATCCACCGGACATCCTGTTGACCACACCGGAACAGATCGCCCTGCTTCTTTCCGATCCGGCGTCCGACAGATTGTTTGCCTCCTTGAAAACGGTCATCCTGGATGAGCTCCACGCGCTCGTCACGTCCAAACGCGGTGACCTGCTCGCCCTCGGCCTGGCGCGGTTGCGCCGTCTGGCACCCGGTGTTCGCACCATTGGCCTTTCGGCGACGGTGGCTGAACCGGATGATCTGCGCGCCTATCTGGTTGACCAGCCGGATGCGAACAAAAGAGCTTTGTCGCATGTTGTAGAAGTTTCGGGAGGAGCCCGACCCGACATATCGATACTGGAATCGCAGGAACGTCTTCCGTGGTCCGGGCACTCCTCACGCTACGCGATCGGCGACATCTACCGATTGATCAAGGCACATAATGTTTCGCTGCTCTTCGTGAATACAAGAAGCCAGGCGGAAATGCTCTTCCAGGAACTCTGGCGTATCAACGACGATACACTGCCGATCGCTCTTCACCATGGCTCACTGGATGTCGGTCAGCGGCGCAAGGTGGAAGCTGCGATGGCATCCGGAGCCCTGCGGGCCGTCGTTGCGACTTCATCGCTCGACATGGGTATCGACTGGGGCGACATCGATCTTGTCGTCAATATCGGCGCACCGAAGGGCGCAAGCCGTCTTGCGCAGCGGATCGGGCGGGCCAATCACCGGATGGATGAACCGTCAAAGGCCGTGCTTGTGCCGTCCAACCGCTTCGAAGTCCTCGAATGCCAGGCGGCGCTTGCAGCATCCAGGCGCGGCGATCAGGACACTCCACCACTTCGCAAGGGCGCTCTTGATGTGCTGGCACAGCATGTTCTCGGCCTTGCCTGTGCCGACGCACTGGATCTTGCCGCGACCTATGAGGAAATCCGATCGTCCGAGACATATCGCACACTGGACTGGGAAACGTTCGAGCGCGTCATCGACTTCGCCGCAACGGGGGGATATGCGCTAAAGAGCTACGACCAGTATGCCAAGCTTCGCAAGGGAAAGGACGGGTTCTGGCGGATTGCCAACCCGAAAATCGCCCAGCAATACCGGCTGAATGTCGGCACGATCGTCGAAGCTCCCAAAATCAAGGTCAGGCTTGTGCGCTCGAAGGCGGATGGCCGACGGACACCGGTGGGGCGCGGCGGGCGGATACTTGGCGAGATCGAAGAATACTTCATCGACCAGATGGTCCCCGGCGATACGTTCCTATTCAGCGGCGAAGTCGTGCGCTTTGAGGCAATCCGCGAGAACGAAGCCTATGTTTCGCGCGCGAAAACCGAAAACCCGATGATACCGTCCTACATGGGCGGCAAGTTTCCGCTCTCCACTTATCTGGCGGAGGGAGTTCGGGCGATGCTGGCAAATCCGTCGAGCTGGGACCAGTTGCCGGGACAGGTTCGGGAGTGGCTGGAAATCCAGAGGGACAAATCCGTCCTGCCGACGCGGGACGGACTGCTGGTCGAGACCTTCCCTCGCTCGAACAAGCACTACATGGTCTGTTATCCCTTCGAAGGGCGCCTGGCGCACCAGACGCTCGGCATGTTGCTGACGAAGCGGCTGGAGCGGATGGGCGCCCGCCCGATGGGATTTGTCGCCAACGACTATGCTCTGTCGGTCTGGGGTCTTGGCGACCTCTCCCTGCTGTTTTCGTCAGGCCGCATTTCACTGGATGAACTCTTCGAGGAGGATATCCTCGGTGACGATCTTGATGCCTGGCTGGCGGACTCCAGCCTGATGAAGCGTACCTTCCGCAATTGCGCCGTGATCGCAGGCCTGATCGAACGCCGGCATCCGGGCCAGGAAAAGACCGGTCGTCAGGTCACGGTTTCCTCCGACCTCATCTACGACGTTCTCAGGGCGCATGAACCGGATCACATTCTGCTCAAGGCGACCTGGAGCGACGCGGCCGAGGGACTTCTGGATATCTCTCGTCTTGGTGAACTTCTTGCCCGCATTCGGGGGCGAATCGCACATACTCAGCTCACACGCGTCTCGCCGCTTGCCGTGCCTATCCTTTTGGAAATAGGCAAAGAACCAATCTATGGTGAAGCCATGGATTCCCTTTTGGAAGAGGCGGCAGAGGATCTTGTTCTGGAGGCTATGGAATGAATGTTCTGACATCACATGTGCGCAATTATCAGACTGCGCCGGTGTGCCATGACATTCAGATCAACGGCCAGCTGGTGGGTCTGCACGACAGCGGCATTCTCTGGTGGCCTGACGAGTCCCTGCTGGTCGTTGCCGATCTTCACCTGGAAAAAGGCTCCAGCTATGCCAGAAGGGGAGTCATGCTCCCGCCCTATGATACGGGAGCGACTCTGGAAAAGCTCGCTGGCGTGATGGACGCCTTCGATCCGGCCTGTGTCATCTGTCTCGGCGACAGTTTCCATGATGCTGACGGATCCGACAGGCTGCCGGCACCCTATCGCGCCATGCTGACCACCCTGCAGTTGGGCCGGGAATGGATCTGGGTGACCGGCAACCACGATCCGGTCGCCCCTGTGCGGCTTTGCGGCGAAACGGTTGACGAAATTACCGTCGGCCCGTTGAAATTCCGCCACGAACCGGTTGAGGAGATCGGTGTCGAGCGCGCGGCCGGCGAGATTTGCGGCCACCTGCATCCCGTCGCCCGCGTCAGGCGCTTCGGCCGGTCGATCCGGCGCTCCTGTTTCATCACCGACGGTACCCGTCTCGTCTTGCCCGCGTTCGGCGCCCTGACCGGCGGGCTCAATGTGACCGACCGCGCCTACGCGACACTCTTCAATCGCCGGCAATTCTCGGTCTTTCTGCTAGGGAATGACCGTCTCTTTCCGTTCACGGCAAGCCGGTTGGTGGGGGATTGATCGATGTATTTTATTCTCGAGACAGAGCGGTAACCAGCTGGCATTAGTCGGTTGACGAACTCGGAATTGGCAAGTGGTAGCTGGTGGCCCCTCTCGTCCTGGTTCGCTTGACGAGTTCCACTGGTTCGCCGACGCCAACTGTTCCATTGTTTGATGTACGCGCCGTAACAATAGTTCCGTCTTCCAATTGCACGTGCAAAATCTTCTGAACCGAGCCATCGTCTCGTGGGGCAAGATTGTAGTGATGCAATACGCCGGTAACCTGCTCTTCGGTAAAGTTGTTTACGCCGCTCATCGAGACCATGAGGAGACTGATCACGACGGCGACCGGCACTCCGATTACCAGGAATATCAGCGCGTTTTTCGCTCGTTCCATCCACATGAGCCGGTCAAGTTTTTTGTTCGCACTCAAGCGTTTCCATTGCCTCGTCTGATGCTGTTTCCTCGCACGGAATTCCTGCATCGTGAACAGGTGGTGATTTGATCTTCATTTGCAACCGGCCCCCGAACAGCGCAGTTCGGCGTGCAAGTTCACCCCTTGACGCATACGGCTTGGCCCGATCACGCGCGCGACTTCTGCTCCGGGTCAGGGAACATTGGCGTCTGGAAACAAAACCTGTTGCGCGATCTTTTCGCCTCTTTCAGCCGTCCTCTCCAGCTTTCACCCAGGCGATGACCAGCTCATAAAACACCGCGAGGACAACCGGACCCAGGAAAAGACCGAGAAGACCGTGAGCGATGGTGCCGCCGAGCACACCGATCAGAATGATCAGCATGGGAACATCCAGGCCACGCGACATCAGGATCGGCCGCAACACGTTGTCCACGAGCATGACGGGTACCATGAGGACCGTGAAGGCAAGCGCGGGGACCAGGTCCCAGGAACTCCAAGCCCAGATTATGGTCGGAATGATCACCAGTGCCGGCCCAATCTGAATGATGCACAGGATCAGTGCGGCGAATGTCAGAACGCCGGCAAGAGGAACGCTGAACACGATCAGCAAGACACCCGTCAGAAGTCCCTGGATGACCGCAACGCCGATCACTCCCCGCGAAACGTTGCGGATCGTGGCGCCTGCAAGATCAACAAACTCAGCACCGCGCGGAGCGATAATACGATCGGCAAAGCGTTTGGCTCCTTGCGCGAGACCGGGTCCGGGAACAAACAGGCAGCCTGCAAGGATGATCGAAATGATGAAGAACAGGACGCTGCCGCTCAGCGAGGCGAGCATGGACAGGATACGACCACCTGCCGGCACGACCATCGGACCGATCTTCTCGAAGAACAGTTCAAGACTTCGACTGGCAAGGTCCCACAATTCGGACACCCGGTCGCCGACGATCGGAAGCTCTGCCAGCTTTTGGGGTAATGGTGGCAGTTTCAGGCCGTCGCCTGTTATCCCGTGTAACCAGAACTGCAGCGTCTCAACGAGGCTTACCACCAGTACTGCAACGGGGCCGATCACAATGGCCAGGCACACCAGCGTGATCAGTAGTGCGGACAATACCTTTCGGCCGCCAAGCCTGGCCGCAAGCCAGCCATAGGCCGGATAGAGCGCGACCGTAAGCACGACGGCCCAGAGCAGGAACAGAAAAAACGGCGCGATCAGCTGCAGTGAGAAATAGGCAAACAATCCCAATACACCGAGACGAATGGCAACATCGATCACCCTGGCGTCTAGCGTCGTTTCCCGTTTGGCGGTTCCTTCGGCAGTTGGTTCGGATGAAGACTGATCGGTCATGGTGCCCCACCTTGTGATTCCCGGTAATTTCCTTCGCGGAAGAATAGCGGTAGGACACGGGAGTGCCAGAGGAATATGAGGCACGACCTCAGGCACCCGTCAGAGCCCAAACAGTCCTCGCTATTACCGGAACACCCGGAAATTCATCAGTCTTTCTTGAAGATGACGCCTGCAAGCCAGCCAGTGAATATCGCCAGGATCACCGCGAGAACACCGTAGACCAGCGGATAGTTCTGGGCGAGTTCAAACGTTACCTGTTCGAAACCGATCTTTGCGACTGCCAGTGTCTGCTCGGTCTGTGAAACCAGATCCCCCCGGTTGAACAGGAAGCTCTTGATCTTGTAGTCGCCGACAGGGATGTTTGCCGGGAGGGGAATATTGGTGCGGAACATCGTATCCGTCAGAAACTCGATCGAGGTTTCCCGCTCCGAATAAAGATCCGATTCCTCGCGAAGCCGTACAAAGGCCTTGCGAAAATCATCGCGGTCCGACAGCGGAACGTTGGAAACCCCGGAGACTGCCAGATTTAGGTGATTGAGCCCTATGCGGTATTCGTCCAGCACGTTCCGGTGAGCGATGTCGCCGATATCTGCCGTGCTCGCAACCGCATAAAAAGACGGTACATTCTGAAACCGTTCCGCCTCGCGGTTGACCCAGACACCCAGAAAGCGACCCTTGCGCCGCGTCGTGATGTCCTGCGGCGGTCCCTCGACGACAATCGCGAGCTCAAAATCGCCGGCGGCGTGCGGTGCTCTTTCTATGTCGCTGGCCTGACCGAAAATGACAATTTCGGTGCCGGTGAAGTTCGACTGGATCGAGACCGTGTCGGAGGAAAGCGCCGTGACCAGATCCTTGGAAGAGGCCTCTTCCTGCGCGAGCGAGAGTGACGCTCCGAAGACGGCAAAGGCAAAACTGAGAGCAAACCGGATCATGCGCCCGCCCCCTTGCGAATTGCGATCGAGTAGAAGTCCTCGGGCACCAGCAGGAGGTCTACCGCGAAGCGCAATCCGACACCCATAACCAGCAATGCCAGAAGAAGACGCAACTGGTCGCCGCGCAGGTTCTGACCCATTCTTGCACCGAATTGCGCGCCGATGACACCGCCGATCATCAGTGTCATCGCGAGAACAATGTCGACGGTCTTTGTCCCCATCGAGTGAAAAATGGTCGCCGCAGCCATGGTGAAGAGGATCTGGAACAGCGAGGTACCGATCACGATATTTGTCGGCACCCGCAGAAGGTAGATCAGCGCTGGAACCATCATGAAGCCACCACCGATACCCAGGATCGTACCTAGGAAACCGATTATGGCGCCAAGACCAACCACAGGAATAACGCTGACATAGAGCTTTGACCGGCGGAAACGCACCTTCAACGGCAAACCGTGGATCCAGTTGTGCTGGCCCGGCTTTCGCGCAGATGGTGCAACACCCGACTTTCTGCGCCGTATCGCCCGTATGGACTCAAACAGCATCAGGCCGCCGATCGCGCTCAAAAACGTGACGTAGGAGAGCGAGATGACCAGATCGAGCTGTCCGACGGACTGCAACACGTCAAACAGGATCACGCCAATAAGCGACCCGAAGACCCCCCCTGCCAGAAGGATGGTGGCGAGCTTCAGATCGATGGCCTTGCGTCGCCAGTAGGTCATGACCGCCGATGCCGACGAGGCCACAACCTGCGTCGTGACGGTGGCAACCGAGACCGCGGGCGGAATACCGGAAAAAATCAGAAGTGGTGTCAGCAGAAACCCGCCGCCGATACCGAACAACCCGGAAAGGAAACCCACAGCACCACCCATGGCGAAGATCACGAAGATATTCACCGGAATTTCGGCTATGGGCAGGTATAGTTGCACTGGGTTACGCCGGACAGACTGCAGATAGGACTGCGACAAAGTTAAACTGGACTGGTTAAAAACCCGTGCCTGCCAAAGTGTCAACCAGCAAGCACGTCACTTCTCTTTGCAAAAACGACTTTTGGTCAGATTGCCTGGCTCTTAAGCTCTTCGATCAGCTTACTGTCGACCAAACCTGTCTCCGGCATGCCGATGCTGCGTTGAAACGCCTCGATCGCGCTGCGGGTGCGTGGACCCATCTGACCGTCCGGAGTTCCCGTATCGAAACCCAGGTAATTCAGTTTGTCTTGCGCCTCGCGGATCATGTCCGTGTCGGCGGCAGGTGCGATTGACGATACGTTTGCTGCAGGCAGCGACGCCTCCTCGGCCCAGGACGGTTCGAGCGTGACCTTGTTTGCAGCAGGATCGGCTTCCGTCAATGCGAAACTTTCCACTGCGAGGCGGGCATTTGCCAGTGTCTGCTGATCCATCATGTTGGCGACGTCGTCGCGGCGCTTGGCCGCCTCCGGGTCGCCTTTGTCAGCTGCAATCGCAAACCATTTGTAGCTGGCCACAAGGTCCTTATCCACACCGATACCGCCGGCGTAGAGGATACCGAGATTGAACAGGCTGTCCTTGACGCCGTAGTTGGCTGCCGCCTCAAACCATGTAGCGGCCTTGCCGTAATCCGGCTCTTCCCCACCTCCCTCAGCATAAAGGACCGCAAGATTGTGCATCGCCTTGGCGTTGCCGGCCTGCGCTGCCAGTGAATACCAGGCTTTCGCCTTGGCAACGTCCTTTTCCACACCCCTGCCTTTTTCATAGAGGCTGGCAAGACGATACTGCGCAGGCGGCAAGCCCTTGTTGGCCGCTTTCTGGTACCAGACCGCTGCCTTGGAAAGATCGGCAGGGACGTCCTTGCCTTCGGTGTATTTGACGCCAACCAGGAATTCCGCCGCCGGATTTCCTCCCGCAGCGGCGCTGCGCAATGCCATGGGACCGACGCCTTCCGGCGGAAGATTGGCGATGAGAGCGGATGCGCCGTTTTCGGTCGACGAAGAGGGGGTTGAAGGTGCAAATGCCGTGGTGTCGTCGAGGACTTTTTCCTTGAAGCCGTTGTCGACATTGGCCGGAGGTGCGAATGCGACTTCCGCCTCCGGAGTGACCGTGTTCGATACAGAAGCCGACTGTACATTCGAAGTGGCCGCAATCGGGTCGGTCCGGGGTATCGGATCAGCCTCCACGACCTCCGCAACCTGTTCCGGTTGCACTTTCGGTGCTACAGGTTCAGCAATCTCAACTGCGCTTTCCGCCGGTCCCGGGGCTTCTGCAACCGTATTTGCCGCCTCTTGGCCGTTGTCGAGGCCAGCGACGTTTGCCGAAGGCTCGGTCTCCACAACAGATTCGACTTTTTCCGAAAGTACCCCGGCCGGTGCCGCTGTTTCCTGCTCTGTCGAGGCAAGGTTCTCACCTTCGGGCGCACTCGCCATAAACCTGTAGGCCGTCAAAGTTCCAAGCGTCAGTACAACAGCCACGGCAGCCAGCATGATGGCTTTGCGGCGGCTTCCGCCTGACGACGGGGCAGCCTCAGGAGCCGGACGATCACCCGGCAGGACCGGTGCATCCTGCGCTTCCATGTTGTCTTCGGCGAGGTCTTCGCTGCCAAGCTCCAGTTCGTCGGCAGCTTCGTGCCCGTCAGTTTCATCGCGTGAAGGCTTGCCGCGTTTCAGGACATTGCGCAACCAGCCGACACGCTCCTTGCCGCGCTCTTCGTCAGCTGCTTCCTGGTCTTCGTGAGGCGCCCGCGCCTGATCGAGTTTCGCGGCCTCCGCAGATGCCGCCTGCGCAGCTCTTCGTGCTGCCGCAATGAAATCGGCCTTGCGGTCCCTGGTCTTATCGTCCGGGTGAGTTGTCCTGGTCTCCGCGGTTGCCGCTACATATTGCACAGGTTCCTGTACCCGCTGGGTAACAGGCGTGAACTGAAGTGATGGCTCCTCACCGGCAATAGGTGCGGCAGCCACTGCGGAATAGGGCATTGCCGACGTGGCCGGTGCGGTGATTTCTGCCCGTTCCAGACTGTCCAGGCGTTCAGTCAGCGACCCGAGAACCGATTTCACGCTGTCAAAAGTGTTGCGGGTTCGCTCCTCACTGCCTTCGGCAGCATCGAGGAGCCGCTTTAAGTCCCCCTGCAGGGCGGAAATCGCATCGTCATACTGGGCGACATACTGATTTGGCGCGTTCGCGACCGCGTCGAACGCCGCCTTCCTGGCAATTTCCGTGACGTCCACCTTGGTTTGTGCCAGGCCGCTTTCTATCCTTTCAAGGGCCGGCGAGACCTGTTCCAGGCCCGATACCGGTGCGGGGTTGCTTGCGATCTGTTCCGCCAGCGCGGCAACCTTTTCACCCAATTGCTCGAACCGGTTGTCGTCCGTGGATTCCGCTCCCCTGGAGACAAGCTGTGCAAGATCGGAGATCCGCGCTTCCAGAGATTCGGTTGATGAGGGCGCGGCGACGCTCGCGCGCATCGACCCTATTTCCTCACGCAACTTGTTAAGATCAGAGGACGTTACCGTGTCCTTCGGCTCGTCGAGCCGCTCGGACAGGTGATTAAGTCTTTCCTGCAGTTGAGAGAGAAACTTTGCGTCAGCCCCTGGCGCGGCCTTCATCGCAGCAGTTTCCAACATCGAAACAGGCTTGGATGATTTCTGTTCGATGGAGTCAATCTTGCCCGAAATGCTCTCGAGGCGCTTCTCAAGTGCCTCAAAGGCCGTGCTGTCGGTCGCAGGCAACGGACCTGCCTGCTCCATTCTCTCCAGCCGGTCAACGATCTCGTCCAGCCGCTGGTCCACCTGTGACATGTGCTCTTGATCACCGGAACTTGCCCGATCATCCGCCATCATGCCGGCAATATCTTCCAGACGTCCCTGCAGGCGTGCAATTGTCTCCGGTTCCGGGATGCGCTCTTCCATCGCCGACAATCGCACATCCATGCCGCGCTGCTCACGCGCAAGAACCTCAATGTCATCCAGTCGACCGGAAACGAACTTCATGCGATCGTCGATACCCTCGACGAGACCCTTGACATCAATCTGCTCGACATAGCCCCGAACTTCGCGCAATTCGGCCCGAAGCGGTTCAATTTCCACCTGTTCCTTGCGCTGCAGGAGTTCTTCCATGCGCTCGGCAATGGTGACGACCCGATCTTCAAGAACCACCATGTGCTCGGAACGAGGAAGAGCTGCAAAGGCTTCCTCGATCTCGTTCAATCTTGCGGTCACGCTGTTGAGAACACGCGGATCCAGGGACGCCCGGGAAAGCTCATCCAGTCGCTGAAGGATATGAGAATAGCCGTGCTCAAGCGTCTGCAGCGCACCTTCCACATTCGTGCGGCCGACCATGGTCTTCAGGTCGGCGACTTCCTTGCGGATTTCGTTGGTAAACTGTTCGCCGCGTTTGTCGACACGCAGCCGATCAACCATGTCGGCGAGCCGGCGCAGCTCGGAATTCTGGCGCCCCACGGTTTCGCTGGTGCCTTTGGTAATGCCCCCGAGAGCAGCGCGCAGCGACCCCAGCTCTTCGCGAACCTGATTGAGAGCTTTTTCATGCGGGGCTCTCAATGCGTCTATCCGCCGTCCCAGGTCCTTGTAGATATGGAGCGATGCATCGTTATGCCCATATTGGCCCCGGTCGCGGGCCGCATGCGGGTCAAGACCGTATTGTTCCTCATAGCCTCCCGCGCGCTCACTTCCGTAGGACACTTGTGACCCAATGCTCTGGTCGTTTTCGTGCAGTGTATCCATTGCGTAACGCCCCGGCTGTGGGTATGGGCGGGAGGGCGCAGACAATCCGACTTCGTGCGTATCGGACGCGTTCGCCAATCCCTGTACCTGTTCGTCAAGCCGGTCCAGCGCTCCAAGAACGTCATCCATGCCAGGACTGCGTGAAGGCGTTCTCGGCGGCGATGCACTGCGCTGCGGCCGGACGGATGCTGTCCGGCCAGCTCCGACACTTCCGCGCTCCGACAACATCCTGTCCAGTTCGTCCGCGACAGCATTGAGGTCATCATCACGACCCTCCCTGGCGCGCGTATCGTAGCCGTTTCCCAGGGACGTCGCAGTACGCGTCAACCGTTCGATGCGTTCGCGCGCCGGTTCCCTTCCGGTCGTTTCATAGAAACCGTCGCTTTCATACGCATCACGGCCGCGGCGTCCTGCCTCGTGTTTCTTCCATGCCGGCATATCTAGACCCTGGACTGACGGTCATTCAGACCGCTGATTTAGCGGGCTGCCCCTATCTTCCGCCAAAGAACGGACCAGTTGCAGCGTTTTGATAGACTTTGTCGACTTAGGGTAAACAGGTCGTTAACCGGTGTTGCTAAATGCGAAAATCAACCTTTTTCGAGTAAAATGGCCTGTTCATATCTTCTTGCAGATACAAATTGCAGACGCATTCGTTAACGCTTTTTTTACTTCGTTTCGACCGCACTGGACCTTTACGCAAACGTAAGCTAAACAATTATCAGGAAACCGGCTGGCGATTGTCTTGCGGTATGCACAGCGGCGTGCAGAGGCAAGTCACGAAACCTTCAACACCGGTCCGCGAGAACCAAAAAACCCAACAATGAGCCGGTTAACGGCGGGAAATAGAGTATCAATAGCCATGAGCGAAGCGCTTTCCATCCTCAACGAAGACGATCTTGTCGACGTGGTCTCCGCGTCCGATGACAGCACCAAGAAAACCCAGTTCACAATCGGGGACCTTGCCAAGGAATTCAGCTGCACTTTGCGGACCTTGAGGTTCTATGAAGACAAGGGCCTATTGAACCCGAAACGTGACGGCATGAACCGGATCTACAACAGAAGGGACCGAGCGCGGCTGAAACTTGTCCTGATGGGCAAACGAGTCGGGTTCTCTCTGACGGAAATCCGCGACATGCTCGACCTTTATGACCTGCGGGATGGTCAGGTGACCCAACTGCGTGTCGCCCTGTCCAAGTTCAATGAGCAGATTGCGGTTCTGGAAGACCAGCGAAAAGACATCGAACAGGCAATCGAGGAATTGTCGCGCACCGTGGAAATTGTCTCGGGAATGCTGAAGCACAAGGAAGCAGAAGAAGCCTGACAAACCGACACTTCATTGACGCCGCCGGCCAAACTGGCCGGCGGCTTTTTGTTTGCATGCCGCCGGCTATCCGGTCAGGTCGACACCTTCACGACGGCCGAGACCCTGAAAAACTTCAAATAAAAGTCATCCCGGCATGAATCTGACGTGGTCACCGCCGAAAACTCTTCCAATTTACGTGTTTTAGGCACATTTTTTTGTCATCCCTTCCGTGGGGACACCACTTGCCGGACGAAATCGAGACGCGTATATAAACATCACCTGACGTTTACGGAAACGTAAAGCTGACAACACCCGGCAGATCTGGGAGGATATGCATGCCAAGCTATACTGCGCCCGTTGAAGACACCCTGTTCCTGTTGAAGGACGTCTTCGGCTACGAACGCTATTCCAATCTTCCCGGTTTTGCAGATGCACCACTCGATCTGGTGGAAGCTATCCTGCGCGAAGGCGGGAAGTTTGCCGAAGAAGTCCTGCAACCACTTAACCAGGTCGGTGACCAGGAAGGTTGCACTCGCAACGAAGACGGAACCGTGACGACGCCAACAGGTTTCCTGGAGGCCTACAAGGCGTTTTGTGAAAACGGATGGGGGACATTGTCTGCGGATCCAGACCATGGTGGCCAGGGTCTTCCCCATACGCTTGCGACCATTTTCAACGAATTTGCGTCCTCGGCGAACATGGCCTTTTCCATGTATCCGGGCCTGACTGCCGGAGCCGTCGCTGCGCTTACAATTCACGGAACCGAAGAGCAGAAACAGACTTACCTGCCCAACATGATCGCCGGGACCTGGACCGGAACCATGAACCTGACCGAGCCGCACTGCGGAACCGATCTCGGCCTGATCCGTACAAAGGCCGTGTCACAGGCGGACGGGTCCTACAAGATCAGCGGAACCAAGATATTCATCTCGGCCGGCGAACATGACATGTCGGACAACATCATCCATCTTGTTCTTGCCCGCATCGAGGGGGCTCCGGAGGGTGTCAAAGGCATTTCGCTGTTCGTGGTCCCCCGCAACACAATCAATGAAGACGGATCGGTGGGCGACAACAACGGCGTCTCATGCGGGTCGATCGAACACAAGATGGGCATTCACGGCAACGCGACCTGCGTGATGAACTATGACGAGGCCACCGGCTGGCTCGTCGGCGAAGAGAGCAAGGGCCTGAAGGCCATGTTCGTCATGATGAACGAAGCCCGCCTCGGAGTTGCGGTACAGGGATTGTCCCAGTCCGAAGTCGCCTATCAAAACGCGGTAACCTATGCAAAAGACCGCTTGCAGGGCCGCTCGTTGACGGGTCCGAAGGCTCCGGACAAGGCTGCAGACCCGATCATCGTGCATCCGGATGTACGCCGCACCCTGATGTCCATCCGCGCCTTCAACGAGGCAGCACGGGCGCTTGTCATCTGGACCGCGCTTCATGGCGACAATTCACATCGCTCGGACGATGAAAAAGACAGGCAATATTCCGACGACATGATGGGTTTGATGACCCCGGTGCTCAAAGGCGTCCTGAGCGATACCGGTTTCGCCAATGCAGTCAACGCGCAGCAGATGTATGGCGGTCACGGCTATATCGCAGAGTGGGGCATGGACCAGTTTGTGCGCGATGCACGTATCGCCATGATCTATGAAGGGGCCAACGGCATCCAGGCACTTGACCTTGTGGGCCGCAAGTTACCGGCGAACGGCGGCCGAGCCGTCATGAGTTTCTTCAACGAAGTCAATACGTTCCTGAAGGACAACAAGGACAACGAAGACCTGGCAGCGTTCACGGCCCCGTTGAAAAAAGGAGCGGACGACCTGCAGGCCGCGACCATGTGGTTCATGAACAATGCCATGAAGAATCCGGACAATGCGGGCGCGGGCGCTGTCGACTACATGCACCTGTTCGGTCTTGTCGCGCTTGGCTACATGTGGGCCAAGATGGCCAAGACCATCAGGGATCAGCTTGCAGAAGGCGCTGGTGACAAAGCCGACTGGCTGCAAAACAAACTGGCCTTCGGCACCTTCTTCATGGAGCGTACCCTGCCGGAAACGGCCGCTCATCTTGCCCGGATCTCCTCTGGCTCGGAAACGATCATGTCTATGGACGCAGACGCATTCTAGGACCGACCGGTCCGGACTCGCCGGACCGGAACTTCACCCGCGCGAATCCGCAGTCGCCGGTGTAGGCTCTCAGCCGACAAGATTTGCCAGGGAGATGAAACAGGTATGGCCGAACACGTTCTTTATTGCATGGCCCAGTCAGGCCACTCTTACAAGGCGGCCCTTATGCTGGAATTGTGCGGCGCCGACTGGGAACCCAAATGGGTGGACTTTTTCGGCGGCGAGACGCGCACGGATACATTCCGCAAAACCGTGAACGAGATGGGAGAAGTTCCCGTTCTGGTTCATGGCTCGCGATCCCTGTCACAGTCCGGTGTCATTCTGGACTATCTCACGGACGTTTTTGGCAAGTTCGGCGGGGCGGATGACGATGAGCGCCGCGAAATCCTGCGCTGGACCATTTTCGACAACCAGAAGGTTTCGGGTGTGGCCGGCCCGCTGAGATACATGCGCACCCTCGTCAAGACCGGTGAAAACGACGTTACCAAATTCCTTGACGGCCGGCTGAAGGGAGCGCTCGCCATTCTTGAAAAGCACTTTGAAAGTCACGCGTTCGCCATCGGTGACAAGCCGACCACCGCCGATTTTTCACTGTGTGGATACCTTTATGTCCGGGACGAAATCGGGACCGATTTTGCACCCTACCCCAATGTCATTGCCTGGCTTGAGCGGATCAAGGCACTGCCCGGCTGGAAACATCCCTATGATCTGATGCCCGGCCACCCCATGCCGGATGCCAGGTAAGTAACCGTCCGAAGGAGGACCAGATGGCTGAAGCCTATATCTTCGATCACGTGCGTACCCCGCGGGGCCGCGGCAAGAAGGACGGCGCACTCCATGAAGTGCCGTCGGTGCGGCTGGCCGCAACCGCATTGGAGGCAGTCCGGGACAGGAACGGTCTCGACACGGCCAAGGTTGACGACGTCGTTCTGGGCTGCGTCGACCCGGTCGGGGAAGCAGGTGGCGACGTCGCCCGCGCCGCAGTGTTTGCAGCCGGATACGCTACCTCCGTTCCCGGCATGCAGATCAACCGCTTCTGCGCCTCTGGCCTCGATGCAGTCAATATGGCGTCAGCCCAGGTCATGTCCGGCCAGCACAAGCTGGTTATTGCCGGTGGGGTGGAGAGTATGAGCCGGGTCGGCATCGGCGCTTCCGGGGGAGCTTGGCCCATTGAGCCCCAGGTGGCCGTGCCGTCCTATTTTATGCCCCAGGGCGTGTCGGCGGATCTGATCGCTACCAAATACGGTTTCAATCGTGACGACTGCGATTCCTATGCCGTCGAAAGCCAGAAACGTGCCGGCAAATCCTGGGAAGAAGGCCGGTTTTCGAAGTCTGTCATTCCAGTCCGGGACATAAACGGCATTACAATTCTCGACCGGGACGAACACATGCGGCCGGAAACAGACATGCAGTCTCTCGCCGCACTCAATCCTTCCTTCGAGTTGATGGGCAACATGGGCGGATTCGATGCAGTCGGCATTCAGGCCCATCCGGAAATCGAGGCCGTCAAACACGTGCACCATGCAGGAAACTCTTCCGGCATTGTAGATGGCGCTGCGGCTGTCCTGATCGGCTCCAGCACGGCCGGCCGATCCTCGGGCCTCAAGCCTCGTGCCCGGATCAAGGCATTTGCCAACATCGGATCAGAACCTGCGCTCATGCTTACAGGCCCGGTCGACGTCACCGAGAAACTCTTGAAAAACGCCAAGATGGACATGAAGGACATGGATCTCATCGAGATCAACGAAGCCTTCGCCTCCGTGGTGCTGCGCTATCAGCAGGCGTTCGATCTGGATCCGGACATCGTCAACGTCAATGGCGGTGCTATTGCCATGGGGCACCCGCTGGGCGCGACCGGCGCGATGATCCTTGGCACCGTGCTGGATGAACTCGAACGCCGCGACCTCAACACGGCTCTGGTCACGCTTTGCATCGGTGCAGGCATGGGTACGGCCACCATCATTGAACGGGTCTGAGTGATGATCAGCAACATTGACGCTGAATTCGCAGAGATCACCGAATACTGGTCGCCGCGCGTGGTTGCGGATGTGAATGACCAGTGTGTCAAACTCGCAAAGCTGAAAGGCGAATTTGTCTGGCACGACCATGAGGATGAGGACGAGTTGTTCTTCATCGTGAAGGGCAGCCTGACCATTCGCTACCACGACAGGGAAAATGCGGTTCTCACGGCCGGTGATATCCATGTCGTACCCAAGGGTATCCAGCACAATCCGATCGCAGAAAGTGAGTGCTGGGTGATGCTTTTCGAACCGGCAGAAACGAAACACACGGGCGATGTTGTCGCCGAAGGCACCAGGTCGGCCGCGCAGCAGCGCACCCATTTGCAGTCGAACGATCTGTATTCGAACGGTGTCTGAATCGAGGAGATATTCCCATGAGCTACAAGAATTTCACGATAGAGACAGACGACGACGGCATCGCTCTCATCACCTGGGACATGCCCGAGAAATCCATGAACGTCATAGACCTGTCGGTCATGGACGAACTCGAGGCGATCGTTGATCAGGTTGCAGGAGACGACGCAATCAAGGGCGCCATTATTCAATCCGGCAAGGCGGCCTTTTCGGGTGGCGCGGATCTGACAATGATGGAAGGTCTTCTGAAAGACTTCCACGTGAAGCGCGGAAATGATCCTGAAGGCGCTGCCAAGGCACTTTATGAAGGCTCTCGCAAACTCACGCTGGTCTATCGAAAGCTTGAAACCTGCGGCAAACCCTTTGTGGCCGCTGTTTGCGGCACATGCATGGGTGGCGGTACGGAACTGGCTCTGGCCTGTCACGCACGCATTGTTGACGAAGGCCTGAAGATGGGACTTCCGGAAGTCAAGGTCGGACTGTTTCCAGGTGCAGGCGGAACGCAGCGCGTCATGCGCATGACCGATGGCCAGCAGGGCATGCAATTCCTCCTGCAGGGAAGAACCCTGCGCGCACCGCAAGCAAAACAAATGAAGCTGGTTGACGAGGTCACGGGCACCAAAAAGCTTGTTGCAGCAGCCAGAAAATTGCTGAATGCCGGGCTCGACCCGGTCAAGGACTGGGACAAGAAGGGTTACAGGCTGCCCAACGGTAAAGTGTATTCCCCGGCAGGGTTCCAGTTCTGGCCGGCAGCCAACGCGATTTACCGACGCGAAACCCATGACAACTATCCAGGTGCACGCTACCTGCTTCATGCCGTGGTCGAAGGCCTTCAGCTGCCGATGGACCTCGCCCTTCAGGTCGAGAGCCGCTATTTTGCCAAGGTGCTTCAGACGCCGGAAGCTGCCAACATGATCCGCTCCCTGTTCGTTTCCATGCAGGAATTGAACAAGCTCGCACGCCGTCCGGAAGGTCAGCGTCCGAACAAGATCAGGAAGGTCGGTATCCTGGGTGCCGGTTTCATGGGCGCCGGCATCGCCTATGTCTCCGCCAAGGCGGGTATCGATGTCGTTCTGATTGATCGCGAACAGGAGGCAGCTGACAAGGGCAAGGCGCACTCCGACGAATTGATGAGCAAGGCGATCAAACGCGGCAGGGCCAGCGAAGAGCAGAAGCAAAAACTGTTGGCGCGTATCAATCCAACCGTCGACTATGAGGCGCTGGCAGACTGCGATCTTGTCATTGAAGCTGTTTTCGAGGACCGCGACATCAAGAAAACGGTTACCGAGAAAGCCGAAACCGTGATGAAATCGCGCGCGATATTCGCCTCCAACACCTCGACGCTGCCGATCACGTCACTGGCACAGGCCTCGAAGCGTCCGAAAAACTTCATCGGCATCCACTTCTTCTCTCCGGTCGACAAGATGATGCTTGTTGAGGTGATCCTCGGCAAACGCACATCCGACCGGGCGTTGGCAATGGCTCTGGACTACATCAAGGCGATCAAGAAGACGCCGATTGTTGTCAATGACAGCCGTGGTTTTTATACGTCACGCGTCGTGATGACCTATATCCGCGAGGGTCTGATGATGCTCGCCGACGGTGTTCCCGCCGCGATGATCGAAAACGCGGGCAGAATGGCCGGAATGCCGGTCGGTCCGCTGTCTCTTGGTGACGAGGTGGCACTCGACCTTGCCTGGAAGATTGTTTCGGCCACCCGCAAGGATCTCGGTGTTAAATATGTTGAGGGACCGCTCGACAACATCCTTGAGGCAATGGTGGTCAAGCAGGAACGGTTCGGCCGCAAGAATGGCAAGGGGTTCTACGACTACAAGGGCAAGGACAAGACTTTGTGGCCCGGGATCACGGATGTAACCGGTCAACCCAAACCGGCGGAAAGCTTCAACATCGAGGAACTCAAGCAGCGGCTTCTGGTCATGCAGGCGCTGGAGACGGCACGGATCTTCGAGGAAAAATGCCTGACGGATGTTCGCGAAGCCGACGTCGGTTCCATCCTCGGTTTCGGCTTTGCGCCCTATACGGGCGGAACGCTCAGTTACATCGACATGATGGGCACCGCAACGTTCGTGGACCTCTGCAAGAAGTTCACCCGCAAATGGGGACCGCGCTTCAAGCCCAACAAGTTGCTGCGCGATATGGCCAGGGAAAACGAGTCCTTTTACGGAAAGTTCCCCCCCAATCCAGAACAAGCAACTAAAGACGCTGCGTAATTGACTCTCGAACCATCTCCTGCACGGAGATGGTTCATCCCTTAGTCTGAAATAGCAATGTTATTATCCATCGTGTCTTGATCCGCGTTGTCATGTCATGCAGAGTTTGCGATACAACTGTGCACGGGTTGGCCGGAGAAAAGAATGCCGCTTGAAGGCGAATGGGCACGCGCGGACGTGTTCCGGGTATTGCGGGATTTCAGTTCAAACACCGATTTGAACTGGCCGCATATTGCCGAGCTGTACAACTTTGATCTTGCTTGCATCGAGGATCCTCAAGGTACCGTTCCCATTACAGCCTGGCATGGCGTTTTTGAACATGTTGCCAAGGCGCTTGGCGACGACGGCGTCATGTTCGATCTGTTCAATAATGTTGAAATCGGCTGTTTTTCCATCTTCGACTATCTGTTCTCCTGTGCACCGACCCTCCGGGATGCGTGTGTTGCCTGGATAAAGTTCATTCCGATCCGCACCAACGCTTACCGGTTGACTTTCGAAGAGGGCGAGACCGGCGGGTACGTCGAGTGGCCCATTCTGGAAGGCCGCGGCGAATGGCGCCAAAACATGTTTGCGAGAACCGGATGGGCAACCCAGCAACTTGAACGTGCCCTGGACATGCAGGTTCCTCCCATTCTCATCGAACTGGCGACCACGGCACCGCAAAATACTTCGGCCTTTCAGAAAAAGTATCAGGGGCGCCTGAAATTCGGTGCGTCACACAACCGGATCTTCATACCACGGTCACTGCTGTCACGACCGCTGCAACGCAGCGATACGCACCTTTACGAGATCATTCTCAAAGCTGCGATGGAGGAACTGGACCGCTTCGGACAGCTTGAATCACCCCTCACGAGAATTGCAAACGAGGTGGCATCCAACCTCGCCCATGGCGCGTGCACCCTGCCCCACATTTCGGCCAAGCTCGGCATGTCGCAAAGAGCCGTGCAAAGACTTCTTGAAAAGGAAGGCACAAGTTTCCGCAAGTTGAGCGAGGAAATCCGTCGCTCGGCCGCCGAGCGATATCTGCGAGGCACTGATCTGCCAATGAAGGAAATCGCCTACCTCATCGGATTTTCGGAGCTCAGTACGTTTTCCAGGGCCGTCAAGTCCTGGTTCGGCATGTCACCGCGCAAATTCCGGGAAGGATCAGCAAAAAACGCCGAAGGTGGCGGAGGTCAGCGAAAAAGAGCCAGCCTTGTCCGCCTCTCCAAGATGCCCCATCCCGCGAGTCGTTCAAAAGAACTAACCGAGCGAAAGACGCGTATGCGTGCCGACTAGATTTTTCTGATCCTGTCGGTGCACATTTCAGCCGGAGAATTTCGGCACGGTGGCGGTTACGGGCTGTACCACCGCCGTGCCAGAGATAATTCAAAGGTCCTTGAAACGCCCAGTACTCCCTGACTGACGCTTCCCCGGAATAGATGCCCTCAAACTGCGAGAGGTGTACCATCCCGTCCCGGACCGGTCCTGCAACGTGCCTATTTGTAGTCCGTGCCGGATTGAACCGGTGCGGGATTATCTTTCGCTGCAAGCAGAGGTAACTTAATCGAAAGCAGAAGTGGGCATTCCGCAAACGAAAAATCTCAGCTACCCGATTTCTTTCTTACGCGAGCGCGACTAGCGTGTCTTTGGCTTGAGACCTCAAGGATTTAACTATTCACGACACGTCTTGCGGGGTATTGTAACAATTCGCAGTGTTCTGTTTCGTGGACACCTTTCAAGATGCTGCTGGAACCACGTTGTAATTGTCGTCAATTGATCTTAACTAACCGGGATAGCTAACTACCGATTTCACATTCCGGAGGAACACATGTCCGACAGCGGCCTGAGCAGATTTCTAGGTGGGTCTCCCGCCCAGGTTCTCCTGCGGCTCGTGTTTCTTTCCTTTGTCGTCGGGATAATCCTTTCCGCACTCAACCTGGATCCTCTCGATCTGGTCAATATGACCGTCAACTTCTTCGAGCGACTTTGGAACATGGGTTTTCACGCAATCGGCAGACTTGGCAGTTATCTGGTGGTCGGGGCGATTGTGGTGGTTCCCATCTGGATGATCACACGGCTCCTCGCTATGGGCCGGTCACGCTGACCCCCCGGAGCCGGGTCACTCCCGGCTCCTTGCTGCCAAATCCCTCGCAGTCCTGTGCAGCGTGACGTGGCGGTCCGCGAGCTCATCAATATCAGTCGAGTACCCTCCGCCCAGCACACAGGCGATCGGCAGCCCTTGGGATCTTACCTTTTCGATCACGTACCGGTCCCTCTGTCGCAGCCCGTCCCGCGACAATTTCAGCCGCCCGAGACGATCGTGCTCATAAGGGTCGACACCGGCATTGTAGAAAACAATGTCCCAACGTTCGCGTTCAAGAAGGTCCGGTAAAACAGCGCACAGCGACTTCATGTAACTCTCGTCGCCGGTTTCATCCGGCAACCCGATGTCAAGATGCGAGGGGACCTTGCGGACCGGGTAATTTTTCTGGGAATGCATCGAGAAGGTGAAGACGTCAGGGTCTCCTTGAAAAATGTCCGCAGTGCCGTCGCCCTGGTGGACATCAAGATCCAGGACCAGCACCTTTCGGATGGCACTGTCGGCCTGCATGACCCTGATTGCCACGGCTACATCGTTGAATACACAGAAGCCGGCACCATGGAGACGGCGCGCATGGTGACTGCCGCCAGCCGTGTTGCAGGCGATGCCATGCTCAAGAGCAAGATAACCGGTCAAAACAGTGCCACCTGTGGCACATTGCGCGCGCAACGCAATGTCGGCACGCATTGGAAATCCGATTTCCCGGGCGACCTTCGCCGGAACCTTGCCGTTGAAGACCTGATCGACATAAGCGGGATCATGCGCAAGGGCGATCCATTCAAATGGAGCAGGCCGCGGGCGGAAAAACGGTCGCCCGTCAAGCAGGCTTTCCGCGCGGATCAAATCCGCAACCGCTCGAAACTTGTCCATGGGAAACCGGTGATTTGCGGGCAAATCGGCGCAATAGGCCGGGTGATGAACGATCGGCAAAGGCATCAGGTGCACTATAGTGCTTCTCTCAATTCCTGCCAGTCCGGCAAATGCCGCCGGCGGCTATGCGCCGGCGGTCGCTTTGTCATGCGGTAACCGTTTTTTGGCGAGCCGCGCGGCGGAGCTGCAGGATCGAAAAGACGTGTGCAGCGAGAAAAATCGGAACAAAGAAGGCTGGAAACAGAACAAGCGGGTAGTTGTTGATGATGTTCGGTTCTTCCAATGCCATGACGTGCAGGAAACCTTCCGAGGTCAGAACGCCGGTCAGGACTGCAATTGCGAAATCGGAAAGACCTATGATGTTGGCTCGCCAAACGAGTGCGTTTGCATTTGCCCTGCCCTGTTCAAGCGCCTTGAATGCCTGCCATCCAGCAATTCCGGCCCAGATGTCGCCGACCCCGGCAGGCAGTGCAAATTGCCAGGGAATTTCGCCGAAGGCCCAACCGACAAGGAACACAAATCCCATAACCCGTGGCACCTGGAAGGCGATCATCTCGCGCTGATCTGCACTTTCGGCAATTCTTCGCCCGGCATGCGTCGCGCTACCCAGCAAAACAAGCAAACCTGCCCCGCCGAACAGGAAGATCAGAACGTAGGGTATACCAGTTGGCGTCTGGGGCGGCATCAGCAGCCCGAGCTCGCCCGCTCTTGCTGCCAGGGCGTACCATAGACCCAAAACAATCCCGAGCACCGACAGTGCAATCGCGGTTTTGAGCAAGGACAATTTTGCCCTTTGTGCTGCGATTGCAACGGCAATGACGGCGAGGACCGGCAGCAGCGTAGCGAACGCGCGGACATAAAATTCAAGGAACGTTGAAAACATGCACTTCTCCCCTTACTTCCATTTGTGAAGTGACTCTTAATTTCGTAGTTACTTCACAAATTGCAATGGGTCACCTACATTTCAGTTCATGAAAGATATTTCCCGCGCTCACTGCCCTATCCGCCGGGCGACAGATATTCTGACAGACCAATGGTCTTTTCTGATCCTCCGGGAATTCTTCCTGGAAGGAAGAAAGCGAAGATTCCAGGACCTGCAGCAGGAATTGGGATTGTCGCCGAACACACTTTCCAACCGTCTCAAGCACCTGGAAAACACGGGCATACTGGAGCGTCGACTTTACTCCAGTCATCCTCCGCGCGCCGAATACGTTCTGACGGAAATGGGTGCCCGGTTCGGACCGGTTCTCGAAGCGCTCTATGATTGGGGAACCAGTTACCCGGAAACGGACAAAAAACCGAAAAGCGATTGACGAACGCGTTGTCGCTGGACATGAAGGGTCCTTATTCAGATCAGAGCCCCTCATGCCCCATTCCAATGGCACGGACGATCCGTCCCGCCTATCCTTCGCAGTGACGCACCGTTCCGTGCTGGCCATCGCCATTCCGATGACGCTCGGCTATTTGTCGACACCGCTTCTGGGCGTGGTCGACATGGCTGTCATTGGACGGCTCGGCGATGCCGCGCTGCTCGGCGGGATCGCGCTTGGCGGGATCATATTCGACCTGGTGTTCACCACATTCAGCTTTCTGCGCGCTGGAACGACCGGACTGACGGCTCAGGCCGCCGGAGCACGCAACGATGAGGAGATAAAGGCAACCCTTTTGAGAGCGCTCGTCATTGCGCTTGTGGGAGGTGTTCTGGTAATTGCGCTCCAGTCACCTATCCGGGAAACCGGCCAATGGTTTCTCGGTGGCAGTGCCGATGTTCGATCCGTCACGGCCCGCTACTTCGACATACGTGTGCTCAGCTCACCTTTCCTTCTTGCGAACTTCGCCATACTCGGATGGTTCATCGGGCTTGGCCGGGCGGGCACCGGGCTGCTGCTGCAGCTTGTCCTGAACGGGTTGAACATTGTTCTCAGCATCTGGTTTGTCATGGGACTCGGGTGGAGCGTCGAAGGTGTTGCGGCGGCGACCGTCTTGAGCGAGGCAGCGGCAACACTGCTCGGCCTTTTCCTGATATTGACCAGCGTCCGGCGCGGAACCTGGCCGAAACCCGCGATCATTTTCAACCGGCGGCTTCTGTTGCGCATGATGGCCCTAAATCGGGACATCCTGATCCGGTCCTTTGCGCTTCTTTATGCCTATGCATTCTTCATGGCACGCTCGGCAGACCAGGGTGATACGGTGCTTGCTGCCAACGCCGTCCTCGAAAAGTTCATACTGGTTTCCGGATATTTCCTCGACGGACTTGCAACCGCTGCCGAGCAACTGGCAGGCCGGGCCGTCGGAGCAAAGTTCCGCCCCGCCTTCGACCGGACACTCAAACTGACCGCATTGTGGAGTTTCGCAATGGCAGGTTTGCTGTCTGCCATCTTCGTGATTTTCGGGTCCGCCCTGATCGATTTCATGACGACTTCCGGCGAGGTTCGGGCGCTTGGGAATACCTATCTCATCTGGGCTGTCCTGGCGCCTTTGCTCGGCGTTCTGGCCTTTCAGATGGACGGAATTTACATCGGCGCAACCTGGTCAGGCACAATGCGAAACATGATGCTGCTGTCTCTCGCAGTCTATATCGCCGCTTACCATGTCCTGTTTCCACTGTTGGGAAATCACGGTCTCTGGCTCGCGCTGTCGATTTTTCTGGGATTGCGCGGCGTGACGCTTCTGGCCGCATGCAGGCGGCGCGCCGACAAGGCCTTTGCGCAGGTCTAGATCTCTTCCGAGGCCCAAACATCCACATTCAGGTCCCTTGCTTCCCGCAAGGACGCATAGCCATAGTGGTCGAGATTGTCCGCAAGTCCCGACAGGATCTCGCCGATCAAGGCCGGTCCCTTGAAGACAAGTGACGAATAGAGCTGCAGCAGATCAGCACCGGCAGTGATTTTTGTCCAGGCGGTTTCGGCACTGTCGATGCCACCAACGCCGACAATGGGAAGGTCCGGACCTGCCAGCTTGCGGGCGCGTGCCAAGACGGCCGTAGATTTCCTGAAGAGCGGTCTGCCGGACAGCCCTCCTGTTTCCTGATGAGGTCCGGTTCCAGCCAGTTCGTCTCTGCCGACGGTCGTGTTGGAGACGATCAATCCGTCGAGGGACTTTTCCAGCACCTCTTCGACAATGTCCTTCAGATCTTCATCTACGACGTCGGGCGCAATCTTGAGCAGCAACGGCACTCGGCGTTCTGCCTTGTCTGCACACAGATCGCGCGCCGAAACGACGGCCTGCAGCAAATCGGCCAGAGCCGAACGCGCCTGCAGATCTCTCAGGCCCGGCGTGTTCGGCGACGAAATGTTGACCGTGAAATAGGAAGCCATGTCAGCGAATTCGGTTATTCCGGCGACATAGTCGGCAATTCGATCAGAGGCATCCTTGTTGGCACCGACATTGATGCCGACAATCCCATCGTTCCGCTTTCTCGACAACAGACGTTTGCGCATTGCCGTGTGGCCATCATTGTTGAAGCCATAGCGGTTGATGACGCCTTCATCAACTGGCAGCCGAAACACGCGCGGCCGCGGATTGCCAGGTTGAGGTCTGGGCGTCACGGAGCCGACTTCCGTAAAGCCAAATCCCAGGTTCAGAAGTGCATCGGGCACTTCGGCGTTTTTGTCGAACCCGGCTGCCATTCCGAGCGGATTGGGAAACTCCAGATCCCAGAAACTCGAGGTGAGACGCGGGTCGGCCGACGTGTTGCCACCCGATATCAACCCTGCTTTCAGGGCAAGTACTGTTACACGGTGCGCATTTTCCGCATCAAGAAAATGAAGTCCCCTGAGTGCAACACCTTCAATCCAGCCGGATCTCATCCGTCAAGCTCCGGAAAGACGTGTGTTCCCTTGTCGGACAATGGCAGCTCGCGAACCCAGATTGCATCTCCCGGCCGCAAATCATCATACAAGTGCGGAAACAGCGCTCCCCCCCGCGATGGCTCCCATATCAGGGCCTCACCGAGTGTTTCGGCGTCAAATGCTGCCAGCAGCAGATCTGTCTGACCGCTGAAGTGTTTTGCGGCTGTTTCCCGGACCTGCTGTGCTGTCGAAAAGTGAATGAACCCGTCGGTCAGATCGATCGGCGCACCCTTGAAGACACCCGCGTCGACGGCTTCCTGCCACATCGTTCTCGGGACGATCTTGAAAATCAGTGTCATGACTGCCTATTACCGTGACTGTTCCTGTTTTGCCGATCTTTTGCGGGACCGGACTCGATCCGCGCGGACACTACTCACAGGGCTGCCGCCAAACAAGCCGGACCGCCGGACTTTCTTGAGGAATGACAAATTCACAGGGAAAATGCAGTATGGCGTGGCTTAAAATTCTCGGAATTCGTTTTTCCAGGCCTTATGATTGCACTCCAAAAGGAAACAAGTGACTCGCGATGAAGCTTCGGCCTTTCCTGGTGCCTGCTCTCTTGCTCACCGTCTCCAGCGGTGTGGTTGCCTGGTTGCTGCTGGCAGAACCGCCCGAAGCTCCGGAATCCCAGATTGCCGAAGCGCTGAGACCTGGTCTTGCGGAAACGACGGACGTAATTTCCGAGCCCGAAATTCCGACTGAGGGAAAGTTGTCTTCGGATGATCCGGTCGCGACAGCAGCACCGCTCCCGGTGGACATACGCAATGTCTCACCCGACGGGGTTTCCGCACCTCAGGTCAGCGGTGGCCTGAAGCGTATAGAACCTTCCAAGCGGTTTCAGGAGCTCGTCAATCCACCGGTCGAACCGGTCCCGGACGGACCACTTGAACTCATTCGGGTGCAGGTTCTGGACGGAGGCCGGATAAAATCGAAGAAACTGGTCGTTACGCTCGCGCATATCGAGCCGATGAAGATAGATGAAACCTGCATCGCCCAGCAAGGCGGCGTCTGGCCCTGTGGCACGCGCGCCAGAACCTTTTTGCGCGGCCTGATCCGGCAATTCAAGATCACGTGCGAAAAGATTGCAGAAACCGGACCGCAAGAGATATTGGCGACCTGCAAGCGGGGCAAGATCGACTTGAGCACCCGTCTTGTGCGCTATGGCTGGGCGGATCCGGCGCCCGGCGCCCCTGAGGGATTTCAGGACTTCGCACTTCTGGCCAAACAACGCAAACTCGGGAAGTGGCAGGACCAGTGGCAATTTGCGACCCCGGACTCGCGGTGGGATGCCGATCCGAATGCACCCCTGCCCGGTCTTGAGGACCTTGAACCGGAAATCGTCGAGTGGAGCCAGCGAACGGAATCGGCCGATCCGAACCAGGAGTTCTTCGGATTCGAACCGGACGTCGCTGAAGATATTCCACAGCAATGATGCAAGGCCGGACGGTTCAGGAACTCATTGTCAAACTGCGACGACCGCCCAGCACTGTCGCATCCCATTCGGAAGACGTCGATTAACTTACCTGCGTTTCGTAAACTTGCCTCTAGGCTCCATAAAACCTGTCGCTTATCGGAGACCGCCATGTCACACAAACTCAAGGTCGGGATTGTCGGTGGAACGGGTCAGCTTGGTGCCGCCATGGCAACCGGCTGGCTTGAAAGCAATCACGTCAGTCCGCAAGATCTCTGGATCTCGAACCGGTCCGGTAAGGCAAGCGGCTTTGCCGATTGGCCGGAAGTCAATTTCACCACCTCAAACCAGGTTCTTGCCGAAGCCTGTGACGTGATCGTTCTGTCCGTCCCGCCTGACCAGACTGGCAAATTGAATGTTTCCGCCAGCGACAAGCTGGTTATTTCGGTTATGGCAGGTGTCTCGCACAAGCAGATTCGGGAATTGACGGGAACACGCAAGGCCGTGCGCGCAATGTCGAGCCCTGCTGCCCGGCAAAGGTCAGCCTATTCCGCCTGGTTTACAAAAGATGGACTGGATGCTGCCGACCGCAGAACTGTTCAAGGGCTATTGTCCGCAATTGGCGCTGCGGATGAAGTTGCGGACGAAGGACAGATAGAGGTTTTCACAGTCCTCACAGGTCCTGTGCCCGGCTTTGCCGCCTTCTTTGCCGATTGTCTTGTGCAATTTGCCCTGGCAAACAATGTTGCCCCGGATGCGGCCGTGAAGTCGGTCAAGCAGCTGTTTCTGTCGAGTGGTAAACTTATGTCGGTCAGTGACCATTCACCTGATTTTTTTGTGAAGGAAATGGTCGACTACGGGGGCACGACCGCCGCAGGCCTTGTGAAGCTTCAGGAACTCGGGACTGTCAGATTAATTGAAAAAGGCCTCGATGCCAGCCTGGAACGTGTTCGGACAATCGCGTCGTCCGATTGACAATCTGGAGTGAAGACCAAATCTCCACCCCTTTTTGTTCACCTGGCTCAAGCAGCCAGTTCGCCGCCCAATGCCTTGCGGATCATCTCGCGTGTTTCGTCAATGCCGTAAAGGGCGACGAAAGACCCGAAACGCGGGCCCTTCTCCTGCCCCAGAAGCAGTTGGTAGAGCGCGGAGAACCAGGCCACCGACACGCCAGGACCGCCGTCCGGCCCCTTCTTTTTCGGGTCCTGATAACGTTCGATTGCGCGGGCAACGTCCAGGACCGCGTCCTGGATTTCGGCCCCGTCCGCATTCTCGGGAAGACCGGCCAGTTTTGCGTCCAGCTGTTCGAGCGCCATGCGCTCGGTGTCATCGGGAACCTTGAAGGATTTCGTCGGTTTGACGAAATCATCGAAGTAGCGGATCGCATAGCCAACCAGCGCGTCCAGTTCCGGGTGCGTTTCGGCCGTCACGCCGGACGCGTAGCGGGAAATGAAGGCCCAAAGCACCTCTTTGTTTTCCGCATTCGACGCGGAAACAAGGTTCAACAGCATGGCGAAGGGGACCGGCATATCAATCTTCGGAATGTTTCCGGAATGGATGTGCCAGGCCGGATTCTGAAGTCTCTGCTCCACCGGCATCTGCTCATATTTCTGGACGAAGGTATAGTATTCGTCCACGGCCTTCGGAATGACATCGAAATAGAGCTTCTTGGCTGTTTTCGGCTTCTGAAAATTGTAGAGCGCGAGGCTTTCCGGCGACGCATAAGTCAGCCATTCGTCGATCGACAGACCGTTGCCCTTCGACTTTGAGATTTTCTCACCGTTTTCGTCAAGGAAGAGTTCATAGACGTAGTGCTCCGGAGCCTTGCCACCCAGGATGTTGCAGATCTTGTCATAGATCGGTGCATTGGTCTGGTGATCCTTGCCGAACATCTCGAAGTCGACATCAAGAGCCGCCCAGCGCATCCCGAAATCTGGCTTCCACTGCAGCTTCACCTTGCCGCCGGTCACGGACAGGGTGATTTCCTCACCGGTTTCATCGTCAAATGTGATCGTCCCGTCCCTGGGGTTCACGTCTTTCATGGGCACATAAAGAACACGGCCCGAGGTCGGCGAGATCGGCAGAAATGGGGAATAGGTGGCCTGACGTTCCTCACCGAGTGTCGGCAGCATCACATCCATGATCTTCCGATATTTTTCGGTCGCCCGGACAAGCACTTCGTCAAATTTTCCGGATTTGTAGTACTCGGTCGCACTTGCGAATTCATAGTCAAAGCCGAATGTGTCCAGGAACCGGCGCAGCATGGCGTTGTTGTGCGCTGCAAAACTCTCGTAGTCGCCGCCAAAGGGGTTCGGGACGGTGCTGAGCGGCATCTGCAGGTAGGGCTCCAGCGCTGCACGGTCCGGAACGTTCTCCGGAATCTTGCGCATGCCGTCCATATCGTCGGAAAAGCACAGAAGCCGCGTCGGAATCTTGTCCTCGGTCAACAGGCGAAAAGCCGTCCGCACCATGGTGGTGCGCAGCACTTCGCCAAAGGTACCGATATGAGGCAGCCCGGAAGGGCCGTATCCCGTTTCAAACAGAACCGGTTTTTCCAAATCCCGACTTCCGATGCGTTTGACCAGTTTTCGCGCTTCTTCGAACGGCCACGCTTTCGATTTGGTGGCCGCCTCGACAAATTCTTGCGAAAGGTCAAGCGAAGGCAGGGATTGGTCGGTCATGTTCGGGTTTCATTCTGCTAAATTGGAAGAAGTCAGTGCAATTCCGGCTGGTTTACTGACGCGAAGCCTTATGTTGCGGCGCGACACTAGAAAAGCACGACGCAAACGTCAATCGATTGTCGCCTTTCCGTGACTTGAAGCTTTCCTGACAACCCTATAAACCGGGCCTTCGATTTGCCCAAAACCGGCGCACTGGAGATTGAATAGTGTCTAGCAATGAACCGATCAGCGTTCAGGAAGCCCTCATCTACGTGATGGTGATTGTGTCAGCGTCAGACAACGCTATGACGGACAAGGAACTGGCCACGATCGGTGACATGATCAAAATGTTGCCGGTGTTTGAAACCTACAACGAAAACAGGATCATTCCGGCCGCACAACGGTGTGGCGACATCCTTCAGGAAGAAAACGGCCTGTCGCTTGTCCTGGAACTGGTCGGCGACGTCCTGCCTGCGAAACTCTACGATACTGCCTATGCTCTGGCGGTGGAGGTTGCTGCAGCCGATCTACACGTCGAACAGGAAGAACTCCGTGTCCTGCAGATGCTTCGCGACCGTTTTAGCCTCGACAAACTGACTGTTGCGGCCATCGAACGCGGCGCGATTGCCCGTCACCGCAAGGTCTGACCCAGCTGTTCAGCGTGTGCCGGTAAGGTTGACCGCGGGGCTGACGATATGCTCCGCGAACCGGCGAGCGCTGTCAATTCAGGCTGCGGATCGCGTCCGGCAGGTCCAGGGAAAATGGTGGGATGGCGACGTGAAAACGGCTGCCGTCCGGCCGTTCCATCGCGTATGATCCCGCCATGATACCGTTGTCGGTCGAAAGCGGGCAATGTGACGAATATTCATATGTTTCGCCGGGTTCGATCACCGGCTGTTCCCCGACAACACCCTCGCCGTTTACTTCCTCCAGACGGCCGAAGCCATCGGTGATCTGCCAGTGCCGCGTTTTCAACTGCACCGGTTCAGAACCGCTATTGTGGATCTCGACCATATACGCCCAGATGAATTCGCTTTCTTCCGGTTTCGATTCATCGTCGAGATAAAACGGCTCGACAGAGACTTCGATTCCCTGCGTAATGGCGCTGTAACTGCCTGACACGGTTGTTCCTTCAATCCTGGGGCGGTTATCCGCAACTTCAGGAAGGGCTTATAGGGCGAATGACATAAGCGTGAAAGAGACTTACTTGTGATTTCCGAAAGGATTTTGCATTTACAGCGCTGATTTGTCCAAGTCAGGAACCTCAATTAGTGTTCGACGCCCGTATCCGACCCTTGATCGACCCGCTCCTCAACCGCCTGGGCCTCACTCTTGCCAATGCCGGTGTCGGTCCGATCTTCGTCACGCTGGTCGGATTCGCAATGGGAATGGGGGCCGCGGTCGCAATTGCTGCGGGTTATTTTCTCCTTGGCTTTGTCCTGATCGCGTTCAACCGCATTGCCGACGGTCTGGATGGTGCCGTTGCGCGAGCTACCCGGAAAACCGACCTGGGCGGTTATCTCGATATTACGCTCGATTTTGTCTTCTATGGCGTCATTCCGCTGGCCTTTGCGCTCCAGGACCCGGCTGCCAATGCCTTGCCAGCTGCAGCACTCCTTTGCAGTTTCTACGCCAACGGCTCTGCGTTTCTGGCCTTTGCGATCATGGCGGAGCGCCGCGGGCTTTCAACCGACAGGCAGGGTCAGAAATCTCTCTATTATCTTGGCGGTCTGGCCGAAGGTACCGAGACGATCGCCCTGTTCCTGCTGATGGCTTTGCTGCCTGACTGGTTTCCAGTGCTGGCGTGGGCATTTGCAGCTGTCTGCTTTGTTTCGGCGGGCGCACGCGTGATGATCGGCGTAAAGTCGCTCGACCGTTAGAAGCGGTCGAAAACACATTCAAATGGGCGGTGTTCAGACCGAAAACTTTTGACAGAAACTCCAGAACCTGGCTGCAGCTGCCGAACGCGGTGTGTCTTCCTTGCGTGCGAAGCCGATTGATCGCGGTGCGTCGGGTACCAGCGGCAGAACCTTGCATTTGCCGGGCGTTTCGGGCAGCGCAAGCTCCGCGATGACAGAGACGCCGAGATTTGCCTCGACCAGCGCGATTATCGAGTTCACCTGCAGGATCGTGTGAGCCACCCTTGGTGTGTGTCCGGTTTTCATGAACCAGTCCTCGACCAACGGGCCGCTGCCGCCCCTGGTCATGATGAAGGGGTCCCCCGCAAGATCTTCGGCTTTGAGCGTGTTTCTGTCTGCCAGGGGATGATCCGCGCTCACCAATGCGACAAGCTTGTCATTTGCGATTTCAATGACATCCAGACCTTCGTCCGACCCAAGGGACAAGACCGCCAGATCGACGAAATCCTCTTCCAGAGCCTGACGAAGTTCCATGTCCGGATATTCCTGGATTTCGACGTTTATCCCGGGATAGGCCCTTGCGAATGCCGCCAGTGTCTTCGGCAGGATATGAAATGACGCAGAGGACCCGAAAGATCCGAGCCTGACGCTTCCTTGCCTGTTGTTCCTGGCATCATCGAGCTTACGCAGCACCTGTTCCTGAACAAGGTCAGCACGCTCAGCGTATTCCGCAAGCACTGTTCCTTCCTCTGTCAGAAGGATCGGCCTTCCGCCCCGCCGCAACAGCTGCGTCCCCAGACGCTCTTCCAGCTGTGCAATACCCTTGCTTATCGCAGGCTGACTGATGCCGAGAGAACGTGCAGCAACGGATACACTTCCCGAGATCTGGATAAACCTCAGCGCTCTGGCAACTGTTATCGGGATGTCGGCTTCGGGCGATCGTCTCATAAATACATAACCTGAAGTTATTTTCTTATGTTTTTTATATCTGAGAATTATTGAATTTCCAATCCATCACGCAACCGGAACACTTCATGTCCCTCGAAACCTGGCTGGCCTTTGTTGCCGCATCACTCCTGCTGACCTTGACCCCGGGTCCAAGCATTCTTCTCGGCATGGTACACTCACTGCACTTCGGGGCCCGGAGAACACTTTTCACGGCCCTTGGCGATGTCAGTGCGAACATGATCCAGATGATCCTCGTCGCAATCGGCCTTGGTGTCGTGCTCGCGCATTCCGCACTTGCCTTCCAGATCATCAAATGGACAGGCGTCGGGGTTCTGCTCTACATGGGATGGCGCGCATGGCACGCTCCTGCCTTGCAAAAACCGGAACCGGACAGCCATCTTGGCGGCAAACCCACACGTCTCTTCACAGCGGGATTTCTGGTCGCCTTCAGCAATCCCAAGGCGCTTGTCTTCTTTACCGCCTTCTTCCCGCAATTCATCGACCCGGAAAGGGACCTGGTTATACAACTTATGCTGATGTGCCCGACGATGACGTTTCTCGATTTTTTGTTCGTCATGCTGTACGCGGCAGGTGCAAACGGTCTGGCCGGGCATCTCAAGCAGCATCCGAAGGCACTCAACCGCGTGAGCGGATCCGTCCTGATTAGCGCCGCCGGTCTTATGGGTCTGATGACCCAAGGGTCGTGAAGCGGTCAGTCTTGACCGGTGATATCCGGATCGGATTGCGTCTCTGAACGGAAGCGTTCGATCCATGCCCTGTTGACCCCGTCCGACAGGCGGGCAACGGGCAAATCAATGTTTTTCGCGTGTGCCGGATCCCGTCCAATCCGGACAAGTGTCTCTTCGATGACCGTTTCCGGTTCCCTGGAGAGATCATCGTAGGTTATCCGGAGCGGCATGATGTTCTCCGCCTTGAACCAATCCGCCCACGCAAGATCGTAGGCAGTCATAAGATCAACATGTTCCCGGATCAGCGCCGCGTCATAGTTCGGCTCGCGCGGTGGTGCCAGTCTTTCCAGTTCCGTGCCGTCCGGTGCCTTGTGCCATAGCCCAGTCTGGCTGGCCTTGACGAAGGAAACCGCTTGAGCAAGTTTGTCGCTTCGCGTCAGGTGAATGAACAGCGTCTTGCCGAAGACTGCTTCAAAGCGCCCGGAATGGGTTTCCCTGCCCGGACACAAGATCGCAAGCTGGCGGACGAAATAATCGAAACTCTTGCGTTGCAATCTCAGGCCGAAGATTCCGCTCCCGGCAGTCCCTTTGTTGCGCGCCGTCTCAAGGACTGTCGTTAACTGCTCTTTTTCATTGGCGAAAGACGTTTCATCCAGTCCGAGTGACCTCTGCCAGTCCCCGACATCCGCATTGTGGAAATAGGATCTTGGATCACCCGCCTGACCTGTTGCAGCCAGTAACTTGCACAACAGGGTGCTGCCACTGCGAGGCGAGGTGCAGATGACGTAGGCCTGATAGCCTGTTTCCGGCTGCGTCGTCATGAACTGGTGTCCCAAGTCAAAACTGTCAGATCGATCACTGTCGAATATCTCAATGATCTGAATCGGTTCTCTGACAGAATTCAACTTGAAGTACAAGTTGAATTGCCTCGAAACGACGCCGGGCAAGCCGCCGCCTGAATTGTCTCCATATACAGAGGTCTGCCATGCGGGCGACGCGAAGCTTGCGCCCGCATCGCCCGCTTTTGTTCCCAGGCGATACCGATCTTGGGCACTCAGTTCAGTCAGTAAAGGAAAATGAGGGAGCAATCCGGGTGCCGTCAGGCTGCGTGCTTTGACGGCGCTCTGGAAAACAACCGAAGAGGATTGGGCAGCAGCATTGTGACACGAGCCTGGTAGTCCCGATAGTTGTCGCCGAACTCCCGCACCAGCGCGCGTTCTTCAAAATAGAGACCGATCAGGACGTAGCCGGTCATGGCGACTGCAAAGAACAGATGCCCGACGGTCATATGAGGCGTTGCAAAGAACGCGAGCATGACGCCCAACTGCATCGGATGACGCACCAATTTATAGAGCAGCGGGGTGCGGAACCGCGGCGACGGCATCGAGGAACCCCTCCCTGCAGACCAGACCTGGCGCAGGCCGAACAGTTCGAAGTGATCGATCAGAAATGTCGACAACAGAAGAATCGTCAAGCCAATCGCGAAGACCAGATAGACGGCTACCGCACTCCAACCCGTGACGGACCAGATTTCTGCCGGCATCGGTTTCCAGAAGCCCATGAGGAGCGACAGGAACGCCGCAGCCTGAAGAACATAGGTACTCCGCTCGGCTTCAACCGGAACGAACCTGGTCCACCAATTCTTGAACCACTGCCGCGCCATCAGGCTGTGAAAGAACCCAAACAGAAAAATCAGCCCGAAATTTGTGACCGCGGCAATTCCAAGGGATGCGACATTGCCTTCATTGATGGACTTCGGAACACCGACATCCAAAAGGAACCCTGCCAGATACAGGAAAGAAATATTGAAAGCGGCATAGCTCACGATGCCATAGAGTAACAGTACCGGACGTTTCATTTCGGGTCTCCGATTGCGTAAAGGCGCAGAGCATCGATGCAATGATCGGGCGCCTTCACTGATTTCATCCATGCAATTCAGGTATTGGATGTCGGAGGTCGGAGATACTTCAGCAGGCGTAGTATCGAACTACGGATTGCGTAGTTGGCCTGTTCGTCCTAAGATTTTCTCACGAAGGAGCGCAATGAAAAGATACGGACAATTCTGCCCGATCGCGAAATCGGCCGAAATTCTGGGCGACCCGTGGTCTATCCTTATCGTGCGCGAACTCCTGCTTGGCAGTTCTCGATTTTCCAGTCTGCAGCGTGGACTTCCGAAGATTTCACCGACAGTTCTGAACACCCGGCTGAAGGACCTTGAAGCCTGTGGCGTAATCACCAAGCGCCCGATCAACGGTCAACGCGGGCATGAATACAGGCTGACACCCGCAGGCAAGGAACTTTCATCGGTTGTCGACGCACTTGCTGTCTGGGGTATGCGGTGGGCACGTGATGAGATGGATGACGACGATGTCGACGTGACCTTCCTGATGTTCGACATTCAACGCAACATCTTGCTGGATCAGCTGCCGGATGGAGAAACTGTCCTCTGTTTCCAGTTTCCGGATCTGGACCAGTTCGGGACCTGGTGGCTGGTCTGCACCGAGGATGATGTCGATCTGTGTCATCAGGACCCGGGAAAGGATGTGAATGCCTACATCACATGTCAGTCCAGGCACATGATGGAGATCTGGATGGGCGACCTGCCGCTCGCGGCGGCCTTGAAAAGCGAAACAATAAAGCTGCTGGGTGAAATCGCCGTTTGCAAACGCTTTTCGAAATGGTTTCCTCTGTCGCAAGCGGCGGTCATCCCAAGACCGACTGCAACCGGTCTCGCCTAGCCCGCCATTTGCAAATCGTCGAGGCCTGAATGCTGCGGAAACCCAGACCTGGAAAACTCAACCTCATCCGACATTACAGCCTGTTGTTCCCTGCCTTCCTTTTTCCCTGCCTTCAATTCGGGTCGAGGCAAGGAAATCTCTTTCAGCCGGTCGAGACAAAGCCTCAAACTGCGTTGAGGGCCTTTTCGACATCCTCCAGGAGGTCCTGCGGATCCTCCAGGCCAACGGACAGGCGCAGAATGCCATCGGTGATGCCAAGTTCTGCACGCGCTTCTTCTCCGATCGACTGGTGCGTTGTCGTGGCCGGATGCGTGATCAGGCTCTTTGCGTCACCGAGGTTGTTGGAGATCCGGATGATGTCCAGTGCATTGGTGAAACGGAAGGCTGCTTCCTTGCCTCCCTCAACTTCAAGTGCGAGCATCGTCGAGCCCGCACGCATCTGACGCCTGGCGAGTTCTGCCTGCGGATGATCGTCGCGGCCCGGATAGACCAATCGTTTGACCTTGGCCTTCCCGGCCAGATGGTCCGCGATCTTGCGGGCTGTATCTGTCTGGCGCGCGACACGAACATGGAGCGTTTCCAACCCCTTCATGAGCACCCATGCATTGAATGGGCTCATGTGCGGTCCGGTGTGCTTGACAAAGGGCATGACTTCCTCGGTGATCCACTCCTCGTCGGACAGGACCACACCGCCAAGGCAGCGGCCCTGGCCGTCAATGTGCTTGGTTGCCGAATAGACGACCACATCGGCGCCAAGCTTGAGGGGCGACTGGTAAAGCGGCGTTGCAAAAACGTTGTCGACGACCAGACGTGCACCGGCCTCCCTGGCAATATCTGCTACCGCTGAAATATCGATGACTTCCAGCGTCGGATTGGTCGGGCTCTCCAGAAAAAGCGCCCGCGTGTTCGGACGCACCGCAGCTTTCCACTGTTCGATATCCGTGCCGTCGACAAGGGTGCTCTCCACACCGAAACGCGGCAACAGCGTTTCGCAGATATAGCGACAGGAGCCGAACAGCGCCTTGGCTGCGATCACATGATCACCGGCCTTGACGGAGGCCATCAGGGCCAGATTGACAGCGGCCATGCCACTGGCGGTTCCACGCGCGGCTTCGGCACCTTCCAGCGCCTTTATGCGGTCCTCGAACATGGAGACCGTCGGATTCGCGTAACGTGAATAGACGAAGCCCGGATCCTCGCCGTTGAACCGTGCTTCCGCAGCCTCTGCATTGTCGTAGACAAAGCCCTGGGTGAGGTACATGGCTTCCGAGGTTTCACCAAAAGGCGACCGCATGGTGCCGCCGTGAACCAAAGTGGTTTCAGGACGCCAGTTCTTGTTTCCGGTCTTGGTGGTCTCAGTCATCTTCTTGTTCGCTCCAAACGCAAAAAACCCCAGCCTCAAGACCGGGGTTCGCACCTCCGGCCTATTTAGCAACTTGTTTAACGTGGCTGCAAGCCGGCCGGCCCAAATCACCACGAAGTGCGTTTGTCGTACGGGAAAACGCTTCACCGGTCAATCATCTTTGTCGAAAGTGCCTGCCGCGTGACAAAGCCTGTTGGCGTGGGCCACCCTATCCTTTAAGGATTCTCCTCTGGAAAGATGACGGGAATTCTCATGAACGTGACAGCAGGTCAGGACCTGAACGGAAGCGCAACTCTTGCAGCGAACGGCATTCTGCCTGAGCGGATCATCAAGGCCATGTTTGCAGCTGGAGAAATCTCCGCGACCACGCCACCTGTCAGCGGACAGATCCAGCCTGCAAGTCTCGATCTCCGGCTTGGCGCAGTCGCCTATCGTGTCAGGGCAAGCTTCCTGCCCGGACCCGAAATCCGGGTCGCTGACCGATTGAAAGAACTCAAACTTCATACCGTCGACCTCGAGGACGGCGCCGTGCTCGAAACAGGCTGTGTCTATATCGTTCCGCTGCAGGAAGCTCTTGCCCTGGCAGCCGACATTTCAGCAACCGCCAATCCGAAGAGTTCCACAGGGCGTCTTGACGTCTTTACCCGCGTGATCACGGACAACGGCCTGGCGTTTGATACCGTTCCGGCGGGATATGCAGGTCCCCTTTATGCGGAAATTTCACCCCTTACCTTTCCAATCCTCCTGCGCAGTGGCTCGCGGTTGAGCCAGATCCGGTTTCGCCGGGGCCAGTCACTGATACCCGATGCGACACTGGAAGAAATTCACAAGTCCGAAACCCTGATGAGCGGCGGAAACGAGCGCATCGGCGGTGGGGTTCAGCTTTCCATTGATCTGGAAGGTGGCGGACCGGGCAGCCTGATCGGCTATCGTGCGAAACACCATTCGGGCCTGATTGACGTCGATGCGATCGGTGCGCAGGATCCGCTCGATTTCTGGGAACCGATCTACCGGCGTAACAGGGGTGAACTTATCCTCGATCCGAATGCGTTCTACATCCTGGTCAGTCAGGAAGCCGTGCACGTACCGCCGGACTACGCGGCCGAGATGGTGCCCTTTGATCCGCTTGTCGGCGAATTCCGGGTTCATTACGCCGGTTTCTTCGACCCCGGTTTCGGCCACGCAGGAGCCGGAGGTGTCGGATCGCGGGCCGTTCTGGAAGTGCGCTCGCATGACGTGCCGTTCATTGTCGAACACGGCCAGACCATCGGAAGGCTGGTCTACGAGCATATGGCCGAACGTCCGGCGAGCCTCTACGGCGAAGGCATCGGCTCCAACTATCAGGGCCAGGCACTGAAGCTGTCGAAGCATTTCAGGATGCCGACCTGAGGTCTCATGTCCTTCAACACCGTTGCAACCGAATACGAGGGGTTCCTGGAGGACCGGAAATCCCGGTTCCTGGCGCACCTGGTACCACTCGATCATTTCGAGCGGAGACTGGACGAGCTGCGCAAGGAACACTGGAAGGCCAATCATGTGGTCACGGCGCACCGCAAACTTCTCGATAACGGCAGGATCGAGGAAAGCGGAAAGGATGATGGTGAACCGGCTGGAACCTCCGGGATGCCGACCCTCAGGGTTCTGCAAGGTGCCGAACTGATCAATTGCGGTGTGCTGGTCGTGCGCTACTTTGGCGGAACCAAACTCGGGGGTGGCGGCCTCGCCCGTGCCTATTCCGGCGCCGCCCAGGACGCCATTGCCAATGCCAAGCTGGTGCCCTATCGAAAAATTCTTTCCAGGAAAGTCAGTGCGGATTTTGCACTCAGCTCGGACCTCGAGCGCCGGGTCGACAGTCTGGGGCTGGTCGTGCTTGCCCGTGACTACACCAAAGACGGCGTGGAGTTGACGGTGGAAGGACCTGAGGACGCCATCAGCCGGCTTTAGTGCTCCCGAAGTTACCCGGCTCGTTCACATCCTTATCGCATCTATCCAGATTTCCGAGCCTGGCGCCGAGTTATCCGACCTTTGGAGAAAAAGGTTCGGAGTCGGCCAAAAGCTCGACGGGCACGAATGGCCGTCCCGTCAGGGCGTCCCGTCCGGAATGTCCGGATCATCGATCTGGGAAATCAGGTCTGACCTCATGCGCATCAGTGTCCTGACCACATCCTGGTTGATCTTGAGGAGCTTGCGGGCTTCCGACTTGTCGATCACACCATCCGCGATAAATTGCGCCCAGTCCCGGAACAGCTTGGAGACTTCCTCTCCGGTTTCGATGATGTCGATATGAAGCTGGGACTTTCTGTCCGTGAAATCGACCTTGTACATGATGTAACCGGACTGATCTGCCAGATATTCCGTTACAGCTGGAAACTCTGCATGCGTTTCAAGTTCCGTCACGATGTCGACGGGCATGTTCTTGCTGGAATTGGTGGCACTGTCGTCGGTGTAGTTGAAGAGTGTAGTGCTGGTTACACGACAAAACTCTGCTGCTGCAGCCGGTCCACCACACATTTGCACCAGAGCGGACTGAGCCTCCTTCAGGGTTCCGGTTTTCCTCTTCTTGTAGGTCCTGTCGATCATCTATCTTCCTTCGTCGGGCTTCCGTCAGTCCGGAAGTCCTTCGTTTCCCGTTGAAGTCCATAGGTTTGTCAAATTTCGGCTCGGACCGCTAGGGGAATTTCAAGCGCTGAAATTCCCCCCGCAGGGAATAACTGCATTGATGAATCACTTTTTTCAAACAGCAGCATTTTGCATTTTCCGATGCGGGTCATCCGGACAAGTGCCTCAACGGGCACACGGTCCGGCCAAAAAGGATCCTTGTTTTGACAAGCATATGTAAGGAATTGCCACATGTTGAATTTCGCCAGAATTGCAGCCGTTTCCGCGATAACCCTGTTCGCAGGTGGACACGTTTTGGCCGAAGAAGCCAAATCCACAAAACTCGGCGTCCTTGAGTGCACAATCGAAGGCGGTTTCGGTCTGCTGCTGGGCTCGAGCAAAAAAGCCACCTGCAGCTTTGAACACGCGGACGGCACCACCGAACAATATACCGGCGAGCTCAGCAAGCTGGGTCTCGACATCGGGGTTTCGGGCGAATCCTACATGACATGGATCGTCTTCACCCCGATCGGCAACGAAATCGGCTCCCACGCGCTGAAGGGCAAGTATGCCGGCATTACGGCAGGCGCTTCTGTCGGCCTTGGTGTTGGTGCAAACGCACTGATCGGTGGATCCAACGAAAAAATTGCGCTCCAGCCCCTGAGTGTCGAGGGCAAAACCGGGCTGAATCTTGCTGTCGGCCTGAGTTCTCTTCAGCTGACGCCTGCCGGTTAACGGACCGGTTGCCCCGTGATTGTTCGACCCGCGCCACAAGTGCGCGGGTTGGCCATTCGGCATTTTCCGACTGGAGCCATGTTCATACCTAAATTTCAGATCAATTTTTGACGAATCCAACTATTACTGTGATCGGGCGAAGCTGAGGATTTTGAGATTACCTTGAACGTCATGACATTGCTGAAACAAGAGGACTGCGCTGACAAGCCGGTATCAAAGGACACTCATTTGCTGCGCGGGCATAATCCCGTGCCCAATGCGTGTCTCCGCCAGGGGTGGGCTGAAACCCTCACGACCGGTTCGGAATGCGCGCTAGCAGCCGCAACTTTGTGCTGGGAGCTTTCGACGCCGCGTTCCGCTACTGCAGGTCGTCGTATTTCTGCGAGTTCCGGCATCTGGACGGGATTTGCCCCCTACTTGTTTCTCCTCGTGCTCACTTTCCTCACGTTGCTGACTTCAGTCGCCAACGCACAGATTGAAGTACCAGGAAGCGATACGCCAAGCGCACAGAATGACGCCGAAATCTCCGCATCCTTGAATGCAATCACGAGTATCCTTGTCGCCCAGGACGCGAAGCGGCAAATAGCCGGCGAATTGCGAAAGGCAATTGAAAATGCCGGCACCGAAGTGGATCGAGCAGAACTGAGCGAACGCCTGAAGACAGTCAACCTGGAACTTGTCCGGCTGGAAAACCAAATCGTCAGCCTGGCCACCGGTTTCACCGAAAACGAACTGAATCCGGCAGACGCTTCCTTCGAGCTACAGGCTGAAGTCGAGGAACTCATTCGCCCGTTTATCTGGACGCTGAAGTCGGCGACCGAAAATGCCCGCGAAATAGAGCAACTCAAACAAACCATACTGGCGACGAGCGAAGCAACGGATCAGGCGGAAAAGGCGATCGAGCGCGTCAAGCCGATGATCGAGCGCGCACCCGCCGACAGTATCCTGCGTGAGCGACTCGAACTCATTCTTCAGGACTGGGAAACCCGGTTGATCCTGGCACGTGATCAGTCGATCACCGTGGAACAGCAATTGCGGTCAAGGCTCGACCAAAAAGTCGACCCCAGCGATGTTGCAAGTCAGGCATTCACCTCCTTCTTCAGCGATCGGGGGCGAAACTTTTTCATCGGCCTGTTCGCCTTCGTGCTTGTGATTTTTGTCTCGCGCCTCATGAGGCGTGTCCTGCTTACGTTGATTGGCAGAAGCCGGAACCGCAGTTTTCCGGTTCGTCTGGGCACCTTGATTTACGATGCCTTGACGCTTTGCCTTGCATTCGGGACCACGATCGCAATCTTCAATTTCTACAACGACTGGTTCCTGACGGGCGCCATGCTCCTGGCCTTTCTCACCATCGGCTGGTTTCTTCTGAAGTCGCTCCCAAGCCTGATCGAACAAGTTACCCTGCTGCTCAACCTGGGTGCCGTTCAGGAGGGGGAACGGGTCGTCATCAACAATGTTCCCTGGCGCGTCAGCAGGCTTGACCTTTATTCGGAACTTGAAAATCCAAGTCTCAGAGGTGGACACTACACGGTGCCGGTGCGCGAATTGAGAGGCCAGCATTCAAGGCCCATGGACGGCAATGAAAAGTGGTTTCCTTCCGAGGAAGGCGACTGGGTCCTGCTCGACAATGGCTTGTGGGCCGAAGTGATCCTGCAAAGTCCGGAAGCGGTTCACCTGCGCGAGGAAGGCGGCGCCGTTTCCCACTTCACGACGCCGGCTTATCTGGATCAGAATCCGAAGAACCTGTCCGACCGCTATCGGGCAACGATTGAATTCGGCATTGACTATGCGCATCAAGCCGACGCCGCTACACTGATTCCGGAAAAAATGCAGGCCTATATCGACGGTGCGCTTCGCGCCAAGTTTGGCGAGAAAGGCATCCTGTCAACCTATGTCACGCTGTTTCGGGCTGGTGCCTCATCTCTTGATTTCGAGATCGAAGCCGACGTCGGTCCCGGCATGGGTCATGTTTATGAAACCGTCGAGCATGCATTGGCGCGCTTCGCCATTGAATGCTGCACCCAAAATGGCTGGACGATACCGTTTCAGCAACTCGTTGTTCATCGAAGCGCCGACGGCTCTTGAAGGAAACCTTGGAGGTACATTCGGTTTCGAGGTCAGTTCTGCTGCGACAGTGCCGTCAATGGCGAACCGAGCACAGCTTCATGCAGGCTCCAAAGTCACTCAACGATCACCGCGGCGCCTTCCCTGCGACTGTCTCCAACACTCTCGAACCCACTGTTGCCGTCAGTTGAAACGGCATGCACTCCTCCGAAAAACATGTTCTTTTCCGGCCAAATGCGATGGTCGGGGAAATGGTCTTTCAGTTGCGATATCCCGCTATCAGTACCAAATGCCTCAACGTCCAGGTGCCCGTTCTCGATATGCAGCCGCGGCGCACGGACAGCCTCTTCCAGTTCGGCAGATCCGAGGCACAAGCGCGCGACAACCTGGAGGATTGCCGAGCGGATCCTGCTGGACCCGCCCGAGCCGAGCGCTACCAAACGACCACCCGGTGCATCGATCAGGGCCGGACACATCATGGATGCAAGCCTGGTATCCGTGGGCCAGTCCGCTGAACCATGCGGGTTCACATCCTCTTCTCCGAGAATGTTGTTCAGCATGAACCCATAGTCGCCCACAACCTCGCCGTTTCCGGTCCCGTTGGAAACGGTGACCGAACAGGCATTTCCCTCAGCATCCACGGCTGAAATGTGAGTTGTTCCCTTCTGGCGCAAGGGACGGTCCAGAAGCCTGCCGAGGTCTCCGCAGGCTGACAGCCGCGCCTGTTCGGTCAAGTGAAGCGCTCTTGCGAAAGCCGGCAAATCGCAGCCATCAAGACGGGAGAGTGCGTATCGGATCAGTACCCCGCAGGCTGCGGGTGGCGGGTTCAGGAAAACATCTGCTCCGCCCAGAGCAACGTCAAGCGGTTCTCTGGCGACCACTTCATAGGATTCCAGATCTTCACGGCTCAAGTGGCCGCCATCGCTTTGCTCTGCCAGCAATTGATCTGCGATGCCGGTTTGCAGCCAGTCCGTGCGCGCCAATTCGCAATACAGGTTGGCAAGCCCGGGATTGTAGAAAAGCGAATTGACAGCCGGCAGTTCCCCGGAAGGCGCAAAAAGGTTTTGCGAAGCCGGAGTTGCAGTCAGTATCGGCCGGACCACCGTCGACAGATAATGCTGATATCCGGTGACGCGATGCCCGGATTTTCCAGCGTCTATTGCGGGTGCGAACAGATCCGCCAGAGGCAATGTCCCGCCGAATTCATGAAGCGCTGTCAGACCAGCGAAAAATCCCGGCACGGCAACCGTTGCCGGCCCGATGTGAAAAACCTGCGTTGCCGATCCGAAATCGGCGGTAATACTGTGAAACCCGATGGAACAATTGCCACGTTTTTGTTTCGGGGTTTGCGGGAAAAAGTCGAGCAGCGTGGTCCTTCCGCTCTGCCCATCGCGAATCATGGCAAATCCGCCACCGCCCGGTGACGCCAGAACCGGTTCGCACACACAAGCCATCGCCAGTGCGGCTATTGCGGCATCAAAGGCGTTGCCGCCCTCACGCAACATTTCAGCCCCTGCATCGGCCGTAAGCTGATGACCGGCCGCGATGGTTCCCTTTGGTGCCTGTGCCATGGTTTGGTCAAATCATGCGCTTCAAAGAAACGCAAGCGCAGCCTGCTGGATATGCCCTAAGTCGATTTTTCGGAGACTTTGCCGCGCAGTTCCTTCAGCTCCAAACGAAGCGCCTTGACCTCTTCCAGGATCTGGCTTGTCTCGTCCTGGATTGCCTGCCGGTTCGCGTCGGCCTCCGCTTCGTGCTCCTCCTGCATGGCCGAAACGATGATACCGATAAAAAGGTTGAGCACCGTGAAGGCTGTACACAGAATGAAGGGAACGAAGAAAAGCCAGGAAAGCGGAAAGACTTCCATCACCGGACGCACGATGCCCATGGACCAGCTTTCAAGCGTCATGATCTGGAAAAGCGTGTAAAGCGAAGCCCCGAGATCGCCGAACCATTCGGGAAATGCCTGTCCGAACAGTTTCGTTGCCATGACTGCAAATACGTAAAAAACAAGCGCCATCAGCACGACAATCGATCCCATGCCCGGCAGTGCAGCGATCAGACCGCCGATTACGCGGCGCAACGAGGGAACTACCGAAATCAGGCGCAATACGCGCAAGATGCGAAGCGAGCGGAGCACGGACATGGCTCCGCTGGAAGGTATCAAGGCAATTCCGACAATTACGAAATCGAAGATGCTCCACGGGTCCTTGAAGAAACTCAGGCCATGGGCGTAGAGCCTAAGGACCAGTTCCACCACGAATATTCCGAGAATGATCTTGTCGAACAGAACAAGCCATCCGCCGATACTGTCCATCATAAACGAGCTTGTCTCAAGCCCCAGCGTCACCGCGTTCAAAACGATGATCGAAATGATGCAGAATTCCCAATTGCGCGAGGTGACCAGCGCCCTGACCTGATTTCGCATTTACCTGACCCGGGGTTCGTTCGATGATAAATCCGCGCTGTTGCGCCGGCGCGAACATGGCGATTTCTTAGCCGCAGCGCAAGATCACGTCTCCTGGGAAAAGGAAAGTCCCCAACTTGACAGGTCTGGCAAGTCGGCGCAGAAATCAATCCGGTCGAAGCGGGTGTAGCTCAATGGTAGAGCAGAAGCTTCCCAAGCTTAAGACGAGGGTTCGATTCCCTTCACCCGCTCCATTTTTTTTAGTTTCTCCGAGCTCGTTCAGCCAAAGGCTATTTTTCGCGGATGCACCGGGGAAGCATGAGGCAGTGTTTCGTGCGACCACTATCCTGCTACCCATTCAACTCAAGACACTAAAAAAAACCTGTCGTACGGGCATTCCAATCGACCGTCCAACTGAATGCAAACTTGGTCAGCGTGCCGCGTCGGATTGGAAAAGAGACGGGAAAGGAATGGGAAAGAAAACTGGCAACTCAGGTATGTCGGTCAAACAAATCCAGTAGTCCTGCCACCTGGCATCGAGGTATTTATTTGCCCTGGCGCTCATTAAGAAAACCCGACCGCCCCCCGATTGGCTCCCTCATTTTGGACGAGCACATTAATTCCGGCCTGTTTCCAACAGCGGAGAAAGTTCGCGAAGCAATATCTTGCCTGATTGTCGCGAAGCGGATGTAGGCAAAAGTCATGTTCGATGACTGAAAGACGCCGAAATCAGAAAAAGGTTTTGTCAGAAGCGGTACACGGATTCTTTCCTGCCGCTGTCACACGACGTTTTCCCATCCTGGGCAGAAATTCGACCGGCCCGAAACTTCAGCGGAAGGTGGCATGCCAGATAAAAGTGACGTTTCTATGCGACCGTCAGTTTTTCGATGCCAGCACAAACTCGGCGCATCGTGATCCAATCATCATTGCAGGCGCATTGGTATTGCCAGCATTGATATCCGGCACAGCGGACATGTCGCATACTCTCAGGGCCTCAATTCCACGCACCTTCAACCGGGCATCGAGTACTGCCATTCCGTCGCCATCGGCACCCATGCGAGCCGTTCCGGCAGGATGGTAGTTTGTCTTTACAAACCGCTTGCAGTGATTTCTCAATGCCATGTCCGAATTGTCCCCGGGATCCGGGATCGCGACATTCCTAATCTTCGATGCCAACGGCTCAGATTTGAACGCATCAACAAAAAAACGTTGACCAGCGATCATTTCCTGCATGTCCTCTTCTTCCTTTAACAGATTTGGACAAACGATCGGCATGTGAGACGGGTCTGCCGATGCGAGCTTGACTTCGCCTCGCGACTTCGGTTTCACGACAACGGTCGTGACGGTTACCCCGTACCCGTCCTTCAACTCGGTTTGAGCATCCCGGTCGAGATAAACGATGGGAACACAAAAGGCCTGTATTGTCGGTTCGGCATCCCGATTTCCTGGATTCACAAAGGCACCCGCCTCCACACCTGCAGAGGTCACGGGACCGCTGCCGAAAACCTTGAACTGAAGGCCGTTCCAGAGCATTCGCAAACCTTCACCCTGACGGTAGTACCCATGAGGTCCATTTGAATAGGCCGTGATTGGCACTTCCGGGTGATCGATTAGGTTCTGGCCGACGCCAGGCAAGTCACATTGGACGGCGATATCGAATTCCCTGAGATGCTCCGCCGGCCCGATGCCAGACAACATGAGAATCTTTGGCGTAACCAATGCACCCGCTGCAAGAATGACTTCACCACTTGCACGCGCTTCATGAGAGCCTGTGGGGTCTCGATACCTCACACCTACCGCCCGACCGTTTTCGACAATCACCTTGTCAACGGAGGCCTCAAGCTTGATTGTCAGACGAGGATCATCCTTGATTGGCTCAAGAAACGCATAGGCAGTCGAACTTCTCCGACCGTGCCTGTTGGTGAACTGATAAAATCCCACACCGCGCTGGCTTGAGCCATTGAAATCGGAGTTGTAGGGCTCGCCAAGTTTCTGCACAGCCTGCACGAACCATCGCGACATCGTATCTATGTAACCCGGATCGGAAACCTTTACTTCTCCGTCCGTTCCATGAAGGTCGCCGGAAAGCCGGTTGTTTGCTTCCATCCCGGTAAAGTGCGGCAGCACATCCGACCAGGCCCAGCCTGGATTGTCGTTGTTGCCACACAAGATCCCGTTCCAGCTGTCGTAGTCCTGCGGTCGGCCTCGCATATAGACCTGTGCATTGACGGATGATCCACCGCCAAGGACATTGCCTTGTGGAATTTCGTGCCCTCTCCCGTCCAGATGCGATTGCGGTGTTGTCCTGTGGTATCGCATGTATTTGGATCCGTTGATCAATTTGAAAATGCCAGGTGGCATATCAAGCAACGGATGCCGGTGGGAGTACCCTGCTTCAAGAAGCAAAACGCGAGCACCACCCGATGTGACCAACCTTGACGCGGCAACACCGCCGCCAGATCCCCCTCCAACCACGATGTAATCGAATTCGGCCGTCATTCTTCCCCCCAATCGAACGTGACACGGACGAATTCCCAGGCCGCCTTCAGATGATTTGTGAGCGCCTCTTCGGCAGCCAGCGGATCACGTTCCATAATGGCGTCCAAAATGGCCTTGTGCGCCAAGTAATTCACTTCATTGCGCTCGGGTGAGCGCAGCATGCGATCCCACTGCGGTGCAAGCCAGGACGTATAGCCTTCGTGGATCGTGGGAAAGATCGGGTTCCTCGGTATCCGGTAAAGAACACCGTGAAAGGCAACGTCGGTCCGGTAGAACTCCGAGGAATCGGAAATGGCATTCCGGTTGTCTTCGAGCGCAGCCCTGAGATTGACAATGTCTTCCTTGCGCGCTGCCAAGGCAGCTTCCCGAACCAATGCGCGCTCGATGAAGACACGGCTGTCATAGAGGTTCTTTATGCCGGAACGTTCCGTCAAAAGGTGCTGAACGACATTGCCGCACGCGTGCAGTACGGTTGCATAGTCCGGTTTGCGAACAATCGGCCGGAATCGCGGGCGCGTTTCTATCAAGCCCCTGCTGGAGAGTTTGGAGATTGCTTCCCTGATGACGGTCCGGCTGGCACCGAACTGTTCCATCAACTCCCGCTCGGCCGGTAGTGGCGCCCGGTTTTCCAGTTCACCGGAAACAATCTTCGCTTCCAGCATCGCAACCACACTATCCGCCGCACGCCCCGTGTCGTTCCCGATGTCCATGAGGCATCAACTCTCCCGTGTCATCGTTTTCATCTATTTTGGTATGACATAAATATTTTTCTCGTAAAGCAATTTTTTCCAACTCCTTGAAATTTTCCCTTATTTTCTCTTGTTTTTCATATGTTTATTATTTTTAAGTACCAATTTGCCAATTTAAGATTGACTTTGGTCTCTTTTATCAACTTACTTATCTAAGTTTGGTCATACCAAAGGCAATACAATCTCGTGTTCGACATTACCCTCAGTTCCGAAATGCCCACAGCCGCCGAGATGTTCATCAACGGCCAATGGGTCGAACGTGGCCAGACGAACGCGCTGGAGGTCGAGAACCCCTCGAACGAAAACGTCATTGCGACAATCCCGGACGGGAACGCCGAGGATGCCCGCAAAGCACTCACATCTGCCAAAAAGGCACAAGCGGCCTGGGCGGCAATGCCTTCCGCCGAACGCGGCAGCCTTGTCGCCTCGCTCGCCGATCAGGTCGCGGCACAAAGACCACACCTCGCGCGACTTGTTACCCTTGAACAGGGCAAGCCGCTGAGCCACGCACTTCAGGAGATAGATGCCGGCATCACCTTCCTGAGATACGCCGTGGAAAACGCTCGCAGGATCGAAGGCGACATCGTCACATCGGACAACCGTTCGGAAGAGATCCACATCAGACGTCACCCCTACGGCGTTGTGGTTGGATTGACCGCCTGGAACTATCCCTTCGCACTGGCAGCACGAAAGCTGGGTCCTGCACTGGTAGCCGGAAACACATTCGTTTTGCTCTCACATGAGGCGACCCCGTTGTCGGGTCTCGCGCTTGCGCAATTGAGCGACAAAGCCGGTTTCCCGGCAGGAGTGTTCAACGTGGTCACCGGCCGCGGGCGCGTCGTCGGAGAAGCGCTTGTCCGAAGCCCGCTATCCGATCTCGTCACGATGACCGGAAGCACGCGTGCCGGGCGCGAGATTTACAAATCCGGCGCGGAGGATATCAAGGTCATCCGTCTTGAGCTTGGAGGCAAGGCACCCTTCCTCGTCATGGAAGACGCAGACATCGACAGCGCGGTCTCCGCGGCGGTTGCGGCGCGGTACACCAACTGCGGACAGATCTGTACCTGTAACGAGCGCATGTATCTTCACCGCTCGATTGCAGACGAATTCCTGGAAAAATTCATTGCTGCGTCAGAAGCGCTGAAAATCGGCGATCCGCTCGGCAATGTGGACCTCGGTCCCAAGGTCAGCCGCGTGGAAAGGGACAAGGTTGCCGACGTCGTCGCTCAGAGCATTTCCTCAGGTGCCGACATTCTCCTCAAGGGCGGCATTCTGGAGGACGGTCCCTTTGCGAAGGGACACTGGCTCGCACCCACCGTTCTTGAAGCAACGCGAAATGACAATCCTGCCGTCCGGGAAGAAATATTCGGCCCAGTGGCAACTGCTGTAAGGGTCGATGATTTCGACATGGCGGTCGCGTATGCGAACGACACGTCATTCGGACTGTCCGCGTACCTGTTCACCCGCGATTACAAACGTCTGGCCGAGGCACCCTACCGCCTGAAATTCGGAGAGCTCTATCTCAACCGGTCCAACGGAGAGGCGGTTCAGGGATTTCATACCGGATGGGGCCTGTCTGGACTGGGCGGAGAAGACGGCCGCTACGGCTTCGACGGCTACCTGCGCAAGCAGACAGCCTATCTGAATTGGGGTTAGTGCCTCAAAATCTCGCGACCGGGGGGATTCTGGTCGCACCAAAGTGGAGGAAATGATGAAACGGACACTCTTGCTGGCAACTGCCATCGCCTTCGGCGCGGTGACTTCGATCGCCTCGGCCGCCGGCTTGCCGCCCCTTGAGCAAAAGGATCGATACAAGGTCGGCTTTGCCCAGATGGAATCCAACAATCCGTGGCGGATCGCGGAAACCAAATCCTTTCATGATACGGCCGAGAGCTGCGGCTGGGACCTGATTGCGACAGATGCAGCCGGTTCTGCAGCCAAGCAGGTCGCTGACGTCGACAGCATGATCGCACAGGGCATCGACGTTCTGTTCCTGCCACCGCGCGAAGAAAAACCGCTTATTCCTGCTGTCAAAAAGGCAAAGGCAGCAGGCATACCGACATTCCTGGTCGATCGTTCCGTCGATCCGAATGCCGCCAAGCCGGGCGAAGATTTCGTTGCCTTCCTTGGGTCTGATTTCATCGATCAGGGTCGCCGCGTCGCGGAGTGGACCATCGCAAACTTCAAAGGTGACAAGGGCATCATCGTCGAGCTGGAAGGAACAACAGGTTCATCGCCGGCAAATGACCGCAAGAAGGGGTTTGACGACCGCATCCTGGAAGACGACCGCTTTGAGATCGTTGCCTCGCAATCCGGTGACTTTGCCCGCGATCTCGGTCGCCAGGTCATGGAAACGCTTTTGCAGGCACATCCCGACGTCAACATCGTTTACGCCCACAATGACGAAATGGCGATCGGTGCCATCCAGGCGCTTGAATTGGCGGGACGCAAGCCCGGCGAAGATGTTCTGGTCGTCTCGATCGACGGCACGAGGGATGCGCTTCAGGCGATTATCGACGGAAAGATGGGCGTAACCGTCGAAAGCTCGCCGTTCTTCGGACCGCTGGCCTGCGAAACCATGAAACGGTACGCCGCCGGTGAATCCATAGAGCATTGGGTGCAGGTCAAGGACCGTATCTTCACCACTGACAATGCTGCGGCGAATATCGACGAAGCCTATTGATGCCATCTGCCGGAAGAGACCACTCTTCCGGCTTTTTTCCTTCCGTGCCGACAGGAATCCACATGGCACCCTTGCTCACGATGACCGGGATCAAGAAACATTTCGGCGGAGTACCTGCTCTGCGAGATGCGTCTCTTGAAATCGAACCCGGCGAAGTTCATGCACTGATTGGCCAAAACGGTGCGGGAAAATCTACCCTGATCAAGATCCTTACCGGGCTTTATCGCCGCGACGAAGGTGAGGTTGAATTTGCCGGTGCACCCAGCCATCTGTCGTCACCGCGAGGAGCGCAAAGCGCCGGAATCGCGACAATATATCAGGAACTCAACCTCGTTCCGCTGCGTTCCGTCAGCGAGAATGTCGTGATGGGTCAGGAGCCGAAATCCTTCGGCTTCATGATCAACTGGCCGGAAGCGCACAGGCGCACCCGAGAAATCCTGTCCCGCTTCGGCATTGAAATTGACGTTACCGCACCGCTCGGCAGCTATTCCACCGCGATCCAGCAGCTCGTGGCGATCGCGCGTGCCGTTTCCATGGACGCCAAGCTTGTCATCATGGATGAGCCGACTTCGTCGCTGGACAGTTCCGAGGTTGAAATCCTGTTCGGTGTCGTCAGAGAGCTGAAATCATCTGGCGTTTCCGTGCTTTACGTATCCCACTTTCTCGACGAACTGTTCCAGATCTGTGATCGCGTGACAATCATGCGCGACGGCAAAACGGTTGGCTGCCGCGAAATCGCCGATACGACGAAACTTGACCTGATCGCAGCCATGCTTGGGCGCAACGCCGATGAGATCGAGGCGGAGGGGCTGACCGAACTGGCGGGCGGCAGTGCTGCCTTCGACGAAGTCGTGCTCGATGTCGACCATGTTGCCACCGGACCACGACTGTCGGAATTTTCAATGTCTCTCCACCGGGGTGAAATCGTCGGCCTCGGCGGCCTTCTCGGGTCGGGGCGCACAGAGGCTGCAAGAAGTATTTTCGGTCTGGATCCCCTGACCTCCGGAACCCTCCGGCTGAATGGCAGGGAGTTCAAACCGGCAGAACCTTCCGAAGCTATCCGGGCCAGGATCGCTTTCCTGACGGAAGACCGGAAGGCGGAAGGTATCGTTCCAGATATGTCCGTCCGGGAAAATCTGACACTCGCGCTCTTGCCGAGCCTGCGAAGAAACGGGCAAATCGACAGGGAACGCGAAAAGGAGCTTGTCAGCGAGTTCATCAGAAAACTCGGCATCAAAACCTCACACATGGATCAACCCATTCGTGAGCTTTCCGGAGGAAACCAGCAAAAGGTTCTGCTTGCCCGCTGGCTGGCCACGAAACCTGACATCCTGATACTCGATGAACCGACACGCGGCGTCGATGTGGGTGCAAAACGCGAGATCCAGGCGATCATCCGGACCTTCGTCGACGAGGGGCACGCTGTTATCCTGATCAGTTCCGAATTCGAAGAGCTGGTCGAAGGCGCCAACCGTATCGTCGTGATGCATGAAGGCAAGTCGGTATCCGAGCTGACCAATCCGGGCATAACTGAAAACGCCCTGGTCAGAGCGCTTGCCCACCACGAGGATGCAACGCCATGACCACTGTGACATCGGAAGAGACCATGCGCACAGACTATACGTCCCGCCTCAAGGATCACGGAGGCCTGATCGCGCTGGCGATTATTCTGGTCTTCAATATCCTCGTGACGCCGAACTTCCTCCACACACAGACGCTCGCGGTCAACATTTCCCAGGTCGCTACAATCGCGATTGTCGCCATGGGCATGACGCTGGTGATTGCGACGGGCGGGATCGACCTGTCGGTCGGTGCGGTCATGGCCCTTTCAGGTGCCCTGGCACCTTTGATCTTTCTGTCCGATTTCGGACAGGCCTATCCGGTCCTCGGACTGATTGCAGCACTGTTGTTCCCGCTGTTGGCTGCACTGGTGTGCGGCATGTTCAACGGCATCATCGTGTCGGTCCTCAAGGTGCAGCCGATCATCGCGACGCTTATTCTGTTCATTTCGGGCAGAGGCATCGCGCAGGTTCTCACCAACGGAAACCTACAGACGTTCTCCAATCCCGAATTCAGCTATCTGGGCACCGGCAAGATCCTCGGATTTCCCTTCCAGGGTTGGCTGGCGCTGGCGATCGCCTGCCTGCTGTTCTGGGTGGTGAATCGGACGATCTTCGGCCGTTACCTACTTGCAATCGGCGGCAACGAACGGGCTGCAAGGCTTGCTGGCGGCCCTGTTCGCGGCGTCAAGATCGGCGCCTATGTCATATGTTCCGTTCTGTCCGGTCTCGCCGGTCTGATTGTCGTTGCCATCAATTCCGCCTCCGATGCGGCGCGCAACGGCAATCTCATGGAGCTCGATGCGATTGCGGCAGCCGTGGTCGGCGGCGCACTGTTGCAAGGCGGCAAAGCGCCGATCTTCGGTGCCATTCTCGGCGCAGTCATCATCCAACTCGTCAAATACACATTGCTGGCCAACGGCGTTGAAGACGAGGTCGCGCTCATCGCCAAGGCCGCGATCATCCTGGCTGCCGTCTACATCCAGCAAGCGCGAAAGGAATAGGACAGTGCTTGATCAAAACGCCTTTGACATGCGCAAATACATCTCGCGCAACCCGCAATCGGTGGCGGTGTGGATCGCGCTGTTCGTGCTCATCGTCTTTGGATTACTGCGCTACGACAATTTCGGCAGCGCCTACAACATCACGTCATTCCTGAACTACAACGCGATGTTCATCGCGATCTCCGTCGGCATGTGTTTTGTCATCCTTACGGGTGGCATCGACCTTTCCGTGGGATCCGTTGCCGCCTTCACCTCGGTCGTCGCAGCCTATCTCAGCCCCTATGGCATCGAAGTGGCGATGCCGCTTGCCATTCTCTCGGGTGTCGGTTTTGGCCTCTTCAACGCGGTCTGTATCGTGTTCGGCAGAATACCCCCGTTTATCGCGACGCTCGCAACAATGCTGGGTGCAAAGGGTGGCTCGCTCGTGATTTCCGGAGCCCAGACAATTGCCGTCGACTGGGGGTCGAATTTCACACATCTCGGCATGGAAAAAGCCATGGGGATCGTGCCCTGGACAATCGTGCTGGTCGGTATCCTGATCATTGGCCTCTGGATTGTCCTGGAGATGACCAGTCTCGGACGAACGATCCTGGCGGTCGGCGGCGGTGAAGACGCTTCCGTCATGATGGGTCTGAAGGTCAACCGTGCCAAGATCTTTGCCTACGCGCTTTCCGGTGGCTGCGCGGGGCTTGCGGGTGTTTTTCTGGCATCCGGGTTCGGCGCCGGACAACCGCTGGAAGGCGTCGGCTGGGAACTCTCGGCCATCGCATCGGTCGTGGTTGGCGGCACACTTTTGACCGGTGGTCTCGGATCGATCCCCGCAACTGTTGCAGGTGCGCTGCTTCTGGGTCTTGTGTTCAACATCCTGAACTTTGAAAACGGCAAGGGCTGGATCAGCTTCAGCGCCTATTGGCAAATGGTGATCCGCGGAGCTTTCCTGTTCGCCGTGATTCTCTTCCAGACGCGTGTCATGTACCGCCGACCCAATGTGGAGTTCGCCAAATGACTGCGATCAGGGAGATCCACACGAAACTGTTCCACGTTCCCCTCGCGGAAGTACTTGTCGATGCCAAGCATGGCGACCACACCCTCTTCGAACTGGTGACCGTCACCATTGTGCTCACCGACGGAACAGAGGGCACGGGCTACACCTATACGGGTGGAAAGGGTGGTCACGCGATTGCCGCAATGGTTCACCACGATCTGGCCCCGTTTCTGATCGGCCAGGATGCCAGTGCGGTCGAAGATCTCTATGACGGCATGCAGTGGCATATTCATTATGTCGGGCGCGGCGGAATTGCCTCCTTCGCGATTTCGGCCGTCGATATTGCGCTCTGGGATATTCGAGGCAAAAAACGCGATTGGCCGCTCTGGAAACTGGCAGGTGGCGCAGACAATCGCTGCAAGGCCTATTGCGGCGGCATAGATCTCAACTTCCCGCTGCCCAAGCTGCTCAAGAGCATTCAGGGATATCTCGATCGCGGGTTCAACGGCGTCAAGATCAAGATCGGTCAGCCAACCATCGAAGCCGACCTTTCACGCATTGCAGCTGTAAGGGAATTCATCGGTCCGGACATAGCATTCATGGTCGACGCAAATTACTCCATGTCTGTGGACGAGGCGATCACCGCTGCACAGGCGTTTGCGCCGTATGATATTCTCTGGTTCGAGGAGCCTACCATTCCGGACGATTACAAGGGATACGGCAAGATAGCGAACGCAACGGGTTGCCCGCTTGCAATGGGTGAAAATCTTCACACGATCCATGAATTCGAATATGCGTTCAGGGATGCCAAACTCAGCTTCATCCAGCCGGATGCTTCCAATTGCGGCGGCGTGACCGGCTTTCTGCAAGTTGCCGATCTGTCGCGCGAGCACAATTTGCCGATTTGCAGTCACGGCATGCAGGAACTCCATGTCAGCCTCGTGTCCGCTCAGGTCAATGCCGGTTGGATTGAGGTTCATTCCTTCCCGATCGATCAATACACAAAGCAGCCGCTCCGGGTAGAGAACCATCTGGCGCTCGCTCCGGAGGCACCCGGTATCGGGGTTGACTTCGATTGGGCGCTTCTTGAACCCCACAATATTCTTACCCTTTAGAGGTTTTCATGATCAGCAATGCTGCCGTCTATCGCGGCGACAAGACGTTTTCCCTCGAGCAAAAGCATGTATCCGCGCCGGGATCCGGTGAAGTTCAGGTCAAGGTGGCCTATTGCGGTATCTGTGGAACCGATCTCCATATTTTTCTCGGTCACATGGACCAGCGTGTCGGCTTCAAACGCACGATCGGGCATGAGATGTCCGGCACAATCGAGGCCGTCGGAGAGGGAGTCGATGGCTTGGCACCGGGAGACCGGATCGTGGTCAGACCGCTCGATCACTGCGGTGAATGTCCCGCCTGCCGTGCGGGCCATGATCATATCTGCCATAACCTGAAGTTCATCGGGATCGATACGGAAGGCGCATTCCAGGAGTATTGGAACGTCCCGGCACACACCATCCATGTTCTTCCCGCAGACCTTGACCTGTCTCACGCCGCCCTGATCGAACCGCTGGCAGTCGCATGTCATGACGTGAGCAGAGCCCGGGTCAGGCCGGGCGAGGACGTGCTTGTGATCGGCGGTGGCCCTATCGGCCTTCTGGTCGCCCTCGTCGCACGCAATGCCGGTGGCAACGTCGCGATCAGCGAGATCAGCGAAAGCCGGCTTGCCTATGCGAACAAGCTGGGTTTCACAACCATCAATCCGAAAACGTCCGATGCTGCCGAACAGGTCAATGATCTGACCGGTGGCAAGGGAGCGGACGTGGTGTTCGAAGTCTCGGGCAGTCAGCCCGGTGTGGACCTGATGACCGATGCGGCCGCCGCACGTGGCCGTATCGTGATGGTGGCCATTCATGCGAAAAAACCGGACGTGGACATGTTCCGCTTTTTCTGGCGTGAACTGGAGCTTTTCGGAGCGCGCGTCTATCGGCCCGAGGACTACGAACAGGCCATGCGGCTTCTGGCCGAGGGTGTCGTCGAATGCTCGAGCTTTATCACCGACATCCAGCCGCTTGAGGATATCCAGGGCGCTTTTGAAGCGCTGACACAGAATCCGAGCGCAATCAAATCCATGATCCAGATAACCAGGAACGACACATGAGTGTTTTGGACAGTTTCAGCCTTGCGGGAAAAACCGCCCTTGTCACGGGCGCCAAGCGGGGGATCGGCAAAGCCATGGCAGTGGCACTCGCAGAAGCCGGAGCGGACATCATCGGTGTCAGCGCCAGCCTGGAAAGCGCGGGCAGCGCGATCGAAGCTGATGTGAAGGCGCTCGGCAGAAGCTTTCACGCCTACCAATGCGACTTCGGTGACCGGAGCGCATTGAAGGCCTTCGCAGCGAAGGTCAACGAAGAACACCCGGTCATCGACATCCTTGTGAACAATGCCGGCACGATCAAGCGGGCACCCTTGACCGAACACGACGATGACATCTGGGATGAGGTGATTGAAATCAATCTTTCCTCGCAGTTCCTTCTGACCCGCGAAGTCGGATCCCGCATGGTTGCGCGCGGTTCCGGCAAAATCATCTTCACGGCATCCCTGCTGACGTTTCAGGGAGGCATCACCGTTCCGGGCTACGCTGCCTCAAAGGGAGGGATTGGCCAGCTCACGAAGTCCTTTGCAAATGAATGGGCCGCAAACGGGGTAAACGTGAACGCCATTGCACCCGGTTACATTGCAACGGACAACACCGAAGCGCTGCGAAACGATCCGGCGCGCTCAAAGTCGATTTTGGAGCGCATTCCGGCAGGCCGTTGGGGCAAAGCCGTGGACTTCGCCGGTCCGGCTGTTTTCCTTGCCTCGGCAGCTTCCGACTACATGAACGGATCCATTGTGACTGTCGACGGTGGCTGGATGGGTCGATGATGACCGTGCTGCAACGGAAATCCGCTTCCCGTTCTCAGACATTTGCTCGAAATAGAACAAATGCCGGCTTTCGGTAGCAGGCGGACATGAGTCGAACGTCCGTTTCGAGGGCGCGAAGCAGACAAATGACAAGTCTCGGGATCAGGGCCTGTCACTCGTTTTTTCGCGACCCCTCACCGCGTGGGGCCGAATGGGAATTGCCGGATGTCACCCGGCATATTGGTAACCGGATGGCGCAGATGGTTCCTGCACCCAATCCAGGCATCCTGAAAGCCGGCAATATCTCAGTTTTCGAGTTTTTCCTGGACCTCGTCATAGGTAGGAAATCGCTCCTCCCCAATGCGCGAGACGAACAGCGCCGCTGATGTGTTGGCAAATTCAACTGCGTCCGGCTCGTTGAGCCCGTCACCCAATGCAAAGGCAAAGGCACCGTGCCAAACATCACCTGCTCCCAGCGTGTCCAGTGATTTCACCTGCGGCGGGGCAATTGTGCTCCCATCATGAATTTGCACCTCGGCTGCTCCGCGCGTCGCGCACGCCCAGCATTGGTTCTGTGCTGCGATCCCCGACAACGATTTGCCACCAAAGTCAGCCAACCCCTGTTCGGAAAGTGCAAGGTGGCTGACAAAAGGCAGGAGATCCCGAGGCAATGGTGCCTCACCGTCCAGAACCGCGGGCCTGCCCTGCTGATTTGCCATCGCAAACAATTCTATCGCCAGATTGCAGCACCGCGTATCTGCCAGAACGACGTCGAATTCGGGAACATCGGCCGTCAATTTCATGTCACGCAGATGATCCGGTCTCTGATTGACAATGGTGCGCTCACCATCAGCGGTAACGAATATTGCGGAATGAGCCGTTGCCTCGCCCCGCAGGGTTTGAACAAGAGCATCATCAATTCCACGCCGCGTCATTTGACCGCGAAGGTACTGACCGAACAGATCGTCACCTATGGCCCCGGCGAGCCGGGCCGTCCCGCCCAATCGCGCAATTGTCGTTGCCGCAAGCAGCGCACCGCCACCGGGTAACAGCCGGGCAGAGCTTGCCCTGACCTTGCTGCCTTCCTGCGGATAAGCGTCCAGATCGTATACCGCATCGAGAGTTATCAATCCGGCGCAGATGACGGTTGGCATGGTGGCCTCTCTAAAATTTACACGTAACATGTTAGCCTGTACATGTTTAAAATGTCATGTATTATGGAGTAGTTCAATCCAGGGAAACCGATGGCACAATTTGGCGTTCTGACAGCATTGCTGACCCCATTCACAGATGATGGCTGCATTGACGTGGCGCGGCTTGCCACTCATGCAGCTTCGGTAGTCAGCCGGGGTGTGTCTGGCGTGACGTTGTTTGGCACCACGGGCGAAGGTGCTTCGATTGCCGCAAGCGAGCGGCACATCGGGATCAGTGCGCTGCTCGAAACCGGCTTGTCCTGCAATCGCATCGTATTGGGTGTTTATGGGTCGGCAGCAGCGGATGTTGCGGCCCAGATTGACGAAGGAATGCGAGCCGGGATCACTCGCTTTCTGGTGCCGCCTCCCTGCTACTTCGGCAATGCTGGTGAAGATGGCGTCTTTCGGTGGTTTGCCGAGCTCCTGGCCTTAAGCAACTCACAAGCCGGGATCATTCTTTACAATATTCCTCAGGTTACCGGTGTCGGCATATCGTCGTCCCTGACCAAGCGCCTCAAGGAAGCCAACCCTGAACGGATAGTCGCCATAAAAGACAGCTCCGGTGACTGGGCAAACGCCGTTCGATTGTTGGAAAGCAAGCTGCTGCCGGTTTTGATAGGCGATGAACGCCTGTTGCACAAAGCTGTTCCAATGGGTTGTGTCGGGTCCATCACGGGCGTTGCCAATCTGTATCCCGAAAGGCTTTGCAACATCATCACCTCTTCAACCGAAGACACGATGCTTACGCAAACCGTTGACCGGATTGTGGCCCTGCCTGTTATCCCGACCCTGAAGGTGTTGTTGGCCAATGCGTTGGGTGATCCGGTCTGGGAAAACGTGCGTGCACCCCTGACCCGGTTAACGGCGGAACAGAAGTCCGAAATTCTAGCGGCGGAAGGAAAGGGCATGGCCGCATGAACAGGACCGAACGCCGCCTTCGCGATGACGCTTACTCCAGTTTCACCGAAAAGCTCCTTGCGCGTGATATTCAGCCAGGGCAGATCGTGTCTCAACGGGAACTTGTCGACCTCACAGGGATGCCCTTGGGCGCAATTCGCGAGATGATCCCCCGGCTTGAGGCGGACGGTCTGATCCGCACGGTCCCCAAACGGGGTCTGCAGGTTCTCAATATCGATCTGGAACTGATCCGCAATGCTTTCCAGCTGCGCAGGATTATCGAAAGCGAGGCCTTCGCGTGTTTTTGCGAAAATGCGCCGGATGCCGATATTGAGCGCATCGCAAGCGAACACCGTAATACATTGAGTGAAGCGGAGCGCGGCGTGACGCCGGAATTACTGTCGCGTGCACAGCATATGGATTGGGCATTCCATGATTTTGTCATCGATTTTCTCGGCAACCGGATAATCTCCGACATTCACCGGGTGAATGCGATCAAGATACGCCTGATCAGAAACTCCGACACCCGCATGTTGCCGGAATTGGTGGAGTCCGTAATGACCGAACACCTGGTGATCATCAACGCACTTGAGGTTCGCGACGTTGGGAAAACTGTTGAAGCTGTGCATGCTCACGTGGACAGCGCAAAACGCCGGGCCCTTGGGGTTTGACGAAGAATGCGGGAAACACCGCAATGACTGAGGAGGAAGTAAAATGAAATCATCTTTTGTTCTTAATAGTTTAGCTGCATTGACGGCTTTGGCGATTGCCACGTCCGCAGTGGCTGACGACAAGGTTACGCTTCGCATGTCGACGCCGGCATCCGAAACCGACCAGCGGTCGGTCGCCTTGGCCGAAGTATTTGCACCGGAAGTGGCGGAATTCGCGACATACGAGCCCCATTACAATGCGTCACTGATCAAACAGAATTCGGAGCTTGAAGCCATCGCTTCGGGTGACCTGGAAATGTCGATCGCATCCGCCCAGGAACTCGCACAGTATTTCCCCGAGTTCTCGATTTTTGCGACTGGCTATGTGCATCAGGATGCCGACCATCAGGTGCGTGTTTTCAACGATCCGTTGATGGACCCGTTCAAACAGAAGGTAGAAGACGAACTGGGTGTGAAACTTCTGGCCGTCATGTATCTGGGCCGCCGTCATGTCAACCTGCGGCAAACCAAGGATGAGTTGACGGTCAAAACCCCGGCTGACCTTGCCGGTGTAAACCTGCGGATGCCGGGGACCGATGCATGGCAGTTCCTGGGCAAAGCCCTGGGTGCAAACCCGACTCCGATGGCTTTCACGGAAGTTTACACCGCATTGCAAACCGGTTCTGTCGACGGGCAAGACAACCCTCTGCCGACCGTGGTGGATGCAAAGTTTTTCGAAGTCACCAATCAGATCGCACTGACTTCGCATCTGGTGGATTTGAACTACGTGGCGTTCTCAAAGGCTGTCTGGGATGAACTCACTCCGGAACAGCAGGCGAAAGTGAAAGCTGCAGCGGAAGCTGCCGCCGAAAGCGGTCGCAATGCCCAGCTTCAAAAGGAAGCTGAACTGGTATCGTTTCTGGAAGAAAAAGGTTTGGCGATTTACGAACCGGACCTGAATGCCTTCCGTGACCATGTGCAATCTCAATATGTCGGTTCCGAGTTTGCTGCCTCCTGGCCTGACGGTGTGCTTGATAAAATCAACGCACTGGGCAACTAACCCAGGCAGGGCAAGGGTGAAGTTTCGCCCTTGCCCAAATTGGTGAACGGCAAACATGAAACAGATTGCTGCAGGTCTGAGACACGCGGCCCAGGCGGCCGCAGCGGCCATGATGGCCGTTATGTTCCTGACCTTCTTACTTCAAATTTTCATCCGTTATTCGGCACGCCTGGAGTGGCTGCCTGAATATCTTCCTTTTCTTGAACCGACGCTGTTTGGCTGGACCCTGGAGCTTTGCCTTGTCATGTGGCTATGGCTTGTTTTTTGGGGCAATGCCTTTGTGGTTCGCGAAAACGATCACGTGCGTTTCGACATATTGTACAGCCGGGTCAACCGGAAGCTGAGGCGCATCTTCGTGATTGTCTTCGGCTTGTGCATTGCCATTGGCCTCGCCGTTTCGATTGAACCCACCTGGTCCAAGTTCTACATACTGAGGCTCAAGAAAACCGCCACGCTCTCTTCATTGTTCGGCGACTGGATCAGAATGCGCGACCTTTATGTGGTCTACATGCTGTTTCTCGTCGCAGTCTCGGCGCGCTACTTTTGGACTGTCTGGCAGGCTTACCGCCATGGCTTGCCTGAAATGCCCGAGCAAGACGGCCGGAGACAGAGCGAATGAGCATTCAATTTCTGCTGTGCCTCGGAACACTGTTTCTGCTGGCAGGCCTCGGTGCGCCGATCGCGTATGCCATCCTGGTCTCATCGCTGGTCTATCTGTTTGCTGCAGGACAAGACATCGGCCTTGCCGGAAAAGTGCTCATGGACGGGCTTTATTCCAGCTTTGTGCTTCTGGCTGTTCCCTTGTTCATCGTCGCCGCAAACATCATGAATGCAGGAACGATCAGCGATCGGCTTCTGCAGTTTTGCATCGCACTTGTCGGCCGTTTCCGTGGAGGGCTGGGCCACGTAAACATTGTTGCGTCCCTGATCTTTTCCGGAATGTCGGGATCCGCCGTGGCCGACGCGGCAGGGATCGGCAAGATCATTATCGAGATGATGACCAAAAGCGGTCACTACACGCGCGGCTATGCAGCCGCGATCACCGCCGCGTCCGCCACCATCGGGCCAATCATTCCCCCATCGATCCCGATGGTGCTCTATGCGCTCGTTTCCAACACCTCGATCGGCTATCTGTTTCTGGGAGGAATTGTTCCGGGCTTGTTGATGGGAGCCGTGCTGATGGGGCTCAACATCTGGCTGTCGCATCGCCGGAATTTCGCACTGGAGCCGGCGGTTCCCCTGGTAGAGTTGCCGCAACTGACCGTCAACGCCTTCCCGGCCCTTCTGATGCCCGCGATCCTGCTCTACGGAATTTATGGCGGCGTCACGACACCAACCGAAGCTGCTGCGGTCGCCGCCTTCTATGCGCTTGTCCTGGCAGGACTTTTCTACCGGGCCCTGTCGCTTCGTTCGCTTTACGGGATCCTCGTTGAAAGCGCACGGTCTTCCGCGGCGGTGGGCATCGTGATCGGTGGCGCGTTGATCCTGAACTACATCGTTGCTTCAGAGAACATCCCGACACTCATGGCGGCGCAACTGGTTGGCCTCGATATCCACCCGCTGGCCTTCCTGATCATGGTCAATATTCTGCTCCTGCTTCTGGGATGCGTTCTGGATGCCACGACGATCATCCTCGTCATCATTCCGCTTTTCATACCGACATGCCGCGAGCTTGGCATCGACCTCGTTCACTTCGGCGTGGTGGCAGTCGTGAACTGCATGATCGGATTGATTACCCCTCCCTACGGCATCCTTCTGTTTGTCATCAACGCGGTCACCCGCATCCCGCTGAATGAAATCATCAGGGAAATCTGGCCTTTTCTGGCAGTGTTGCTGGCAGCACTTTCCGCGTTGATCCTGTTTCCGGGTCTTGTGCTCTGGTTACCCCGAACATTCGGTTATCTGAACTAGGTTCCAGCCTTGAAAACGAGGGGACACTTCGGAATCGCCCAAACCAGCAAACTTCGGCAGTTGCTGATCTGGTTGACGCGCCGCTCCAATAGAGCGATCACATCAGAATTTGGACCCCATAGCGAGGCAAATTGGCCTTTGGTCTCGTGGATGCTGTTTTCAGTACTCACGAAGACGGATGCAGGGCGCTGTTGACGAGACGTCCTTAGCGCCGGCAACCCCTTAAGCCAGCCTTAACACCCCGGCCGATAAGCTGTCACAGGCGATATTTTCCTGTTGTGCAAAGGCTTGTGGCTCAATGAGCGAAGCGCTGATCAATCTTATTGCGACCTCGATCGCGGCCGTCGTTTCGGCTTTCAAGGGACTGCTGGTGCCGATCATCTTTTTTTCGCTGCTCGCGATGCTCATGCGGCGGAAAAAAGCTCTGGACGACCTGCGCAGGGCCCTGCCTGAAATCCACCTCAACGTCAAACTCATGCTGTTTGACGCGATGTTCATTGTGCCGATGATCATCATTCTCGGCACATTCCTGTCAGAACTCGTCCGTGACAATGGTCTGAGCCTCTTATCGCTGGACACCTGGTCGGAACTGCCAGGTTGGCTGACAATACTGATCGCAATCGCGATTGCCGATTTCGTCGGGTATTGGCGGCACAGGCTGGAGCATACCTGGGTCCTCTGGCCTGCGCATGCGGTGCATCACTCCGACACGCAGATGACCTGGATCGCGGTGCAGCGCTTTCATCCGATCAACCGGTTCACAACGTTTGTCATCGACAATCTAGCGCTTTTCCTCCTGGGAGTTCCCCCATTCGCAATCGTCGCGAACGGCCTCGTCCGGCACTATTATGGCGCGTTCATCCACGCGGACCTGCCATGGACCTATGGTCCGCTCGGCCGGATTTTCGTGTCGCCGGCCATGCACCGCTGGCACCATGCGACCGACCCAAGGGCCTTCGACACCAATTTCGCAACCGTATTCTCGCTCTGGGACCAGATGTTCGGCACCTGTCGTGTTCCAGGACCCTGTGACGTTCCCACGGGTGTTACGGACAACATGAAGCAGAGCCTTCGCGGTCAACTGATCTATCCCTTTACGAAAAAGGCCTATCCGCAGATTTTCGGCAAATCGGAAGCGGCGACCGAAGCACCTGCCCCAGAACAAAATGATGTTTCCGCCAGCGCCCGCAGGCTCGAACATTAAGTCTCGCCTCAAAAAAATAAGCGGCGGGGACAAGCCCCGCCACCGAACACGATTAAAAACAAATTTCAGATTAAATGCCTAGCGCTTCAGGTCCTTTCGGACCGTCGGCAAAAGATCTGGTGCGGTTGCCCGCAAAACTGAAAACTTACACAAAATGATACCCGTCAATCACGTTTCGATAGTAACCGGCAATATCCTTTGATGCCTCGACTTCGGGGTGAAATTCGTCCGTCCAGCGACCGCGAACCATGTTCCGGATATCAACCACGGTCACGTTCGGAAACTGAGAATCGACATCGTGAAGGAAGCCGTAGAAACGGTCGACGAGATAAGTCAGGATCGCGTTGATCAGTTCCTTGTCAGCTTCGAAGCGGAAATTGCGCTTTGCGAAGGGACGACCGAACCATGGCCCGTCGCTGTGTGCGACCGGATAGTCGTATCCCTGGACAAGCAACTGCGTGCGCGGCGCCTGTTTCAGGACGTGTTCGGCAATCTCGACATATCCCTTTTTCAACTTCTCCAGAACCGCTTCCAGTCGATCCATGTGCAGATAGTCTTCCGCACGATCGGACCCCAATACAGCGCTTCTGTCCTTCAGCAGCCTGGAAAGAGCGCAGCCGCCCAGCAGCTCGTTGCCGCCGCCTGAAAACACGAAATAATCATAGACACCGGTATCCACGTGAACGCGGAAAGGCTTTTGCTCGATCAGGTCGTCGAAGGTGTATCCCGGCCAGGCAGAGCTTGCTGTCTGGTAGTAACATTCGAGGATGTCGAAGAAGGTCTTGTTGTAGCCAAGATACCGTGACACTTCGATCACAACGTTGATCCAGGAGTCACCACTTGCGCAGATGCGGATCGGCGACCGGCGAATCCTGATCGGGTGCGCATCTTCTCCCTTGCCTGACGCTGACCACTCAACAGCAACCTGCTCTTGAGTAAGTGGAACACGATTGTCATCCAGAACGTGATAGGCAAGGCATCTGTTGGGATCCTTCTCATATCGCGTGTTGTTCAAGACTGTCGCTTCCAGGATGTCGGCGTACATGATTACCTCCAAAGCTTTCGTCGATACGTTGTTTGAGGAAGCAGGCAGTCGATGGGGCTGTCTTCCTCGCGTCGGGCCTCGTGGCAACCGTTTCCCGGTGCATCGTGGCCCGCAAATATCCGTTTCAAAGCCGGACGCTCAATCTTCCCTCTTCACGGAACCACCTTTCGAGGGATACTTCTGTCGCACTTGTTTCCGTCTCCGGAACGCGTCTGTGCTGTTGCTCTGCTCTTGAGGCTATTAGTTACAATATTCATTGCGCTCACGCGCGTGAGAAAAGCGTGAATTAAGTTCCGAACAAATGAAAAAGCCCGGCTGAAACCGGGCTTTTGAGTAAATTTTCAACTTTTACTAATTCAAATAACCAGAAATTCACCTAATCGCGCACGACCCTCGACACTTTGATCCGATAATGCAATCGATTGCACGATCGGAAGGTAATTGTCTTTTTCCGCGCTCTTGATCTCCTGGTCCGAACATCTGGCAAATGCTTCCGAAAGTCGCCTTGCAACCAGCGGCGCGGCAACGCTTGTACCCTGAACAGAAGAATAGGAACCACTGCGGGTTCCTGCCCCGACGATGCCGGGAACTATGTTCGACCGGTCAGCCCGTGCCGTGCAATCGACGCCGCCGACCGCTGGACCGGAGGCGGTTTTTCCGGCGGAGCTGAAGGTCGATGCCGTCAACTCACCCCTTTCGAAACGGGATCCGATCACTGGTCGCGATCCTGCAACGACCAAAGTGGTCGCGCCGGTTGCCATCCCGTTCAGGCTGCCGAAACGTTTCACATTGCTGTCTGGTTGATCGCTCTCTTCTTCAGCACCCTTTTCGCTTACGAGGCGATAGTCATCATCGTGAAGATAGCTCTGACGGGAACCGGTCAAAAAGGGCTCCAGATCGATATCGCGTTGCACCCAGAGATAGATCGGTTCGTGATCCCTGGGGGCCACATCTCCGCGGCTCAGGACAATCTTCCATTCACCCGCAGGGGCTGCCGGCAAGGCAGGGTCATGCGGTTCACTGGGCGCAAGCGCGATCAGGACACGCCAGCGACCGGACTTCCTGTGATTGTCGAGACTGATCTGCCCGATGGCGTCGCCTTGATGAGGTGGATCGAGCTGAATTGACTTGAAGTTTCGCGGGTCGCCATGCTGGTATGACGGATCGGGTTTCAACGCCATTTCAGCGCTGATTTTGCCAAACGGACCCTTGACTTCAAGATCAAAGTCACCGGGATCCAGCTGATCGGGAAACCATATTTCGAGGTAGTTTGACGACAGGTCGTTCGGTTGGGTTTTCCAGCTGAATTCAAAAGACCCCGACCCCAGGTGACCGGATGTGATTTCCCCGTGCAGCCGATCCTGGAAAGTGTTTCCGGATGGTATGACGATCGCGGTCGGTCTGCCCAACTGGCGCCGCTTTGCGACGATCTCATCCATCGCAGCTTCCAGTTCTCCCTCCCCGTCATGGCGACCGGCCGAGAATCCGTAACTGATATTGATGGTTACGCGAATATCCTTGACCCCGTAACCTTCAGCAATCCGTTCTGCGCGTTCAAGGATGTAATGCACGGCGGACAGCATATACATGTCCTTGCCGAAACTGGACGTGTCCCAACCATAGGTGTTGGGAAGCTGCACGGCGATCAGACGGGTTTCTTCCGGTGGGGCGTGTCCCTTGTCCGGATTTGAGCCAGCAGCAATATCCATGACATTCGAGCCATGGGTTGCAAGCCGGTTGATGGCCGCCCCCGAACCGAACTGCTGGTCGGAAGCTCCTGCCTCTGCATAAAGCGCATCCTCATCCTCCGGGTGCTTCGCGATAAGCTGTTCAATGGTTTCTCGGGTGAACTCCCGGCCAAACAGCACACTTGGATGGTCTTGCCCCTCTTTCTTGTGTGCCGATTGCAACCAGCAGAATTCCAGTCTGGTTCTCTTGCCATCGGCAGCACGGAAATTCCGGTGAGCAAACGGGATGCCGTCGTCGATCACCCCCAACACATTAATCGTCCTTTTGGGTCCATCACCGGTCCCGACGCCTGTATCCGGTTTCCAGTCCGGATCAGCCGTCATTCGCCTGGCGTGGCGGTGCATCGCTTCCTCTTCAACAGGAAAGGCCATGCGAAAGCGTGCCTCTCCAATCGGGTCCGACGGCATCGCTTCCGTGAGGTTCAGGGCCAAGCTGTCTGGTGCAATGCCGTCATCTGAACGGTTTTCAACAACGATCGGCCAGAAGCGCAGGGCAACGTCGTCCTCCTTGCCCCAGACGGTCGGAAGCCACATTCCGTGACCATCGCTCGCCACACTATCAAGAAGAGAATGCGGCCTTTGCGGTTCTGGATGTTCCGCCAATGCCGATAAAAAACGAACGTCGTCACCGCGATAAGCTGGAAAAGCGTAGGCCTTGCCGAGACCAAAATTCCAGGCTTCGTAGGGGCCAAGATAGTTCTTGATCGCGACGGCGTCTGCGAGACCACCGTCATTTGTGCTTGTATCGGTCATGCTCGGTTCGCCCTTTCCTAGAGGTCAAACTCATCGACCGCACTCTTCCAGAGCCATTCAAACTGGTCACTCTTGTCGACAGTGCAAAGCTCCAGTTCGGAGACACCGTGAGCGCCCCATTTGGTCGGCTGATATTGCGAGATCATGAAGTCCGACTCCGCGCGGGCTTCGTATTTCAGCCCTCGCATTTCGGTCTGCACGCCACACTTGTTCAACACCATCTCGCCAACCATCTTGCCCAGCAACGCACCGGCCCAGCTGTCGACAGGGTAATGAACTCCGGCAACCGTCCGGCTGACGGCAATGCGTTCGGCCTGTTTGCGCAGCAGGTTCTTGCGCTTGTCACCATCGGGATAATGAGACCCCGACGCATCAATCAGTCCCTCGAGCATACGCACGACCGCGAAGGCCTCGGTCGCATGCGCGCTCGGAAAGCTGCCATGACCCGGTGTCGGGATCATTGGCAGGATCGATACTCCAATTCGGTCAGGGCGCCGAATTGCCAGATGATGCTTCACGATCATCGCAACATGCGCTGCCAGAACCTGTGTCAGGGTGATCAGTTCAAGGGTCTTGTTGTTCCTGCCGGGGATGAGACCGATTATCATTGCGAAATAAGGGGTCGGGAACCCGAGTTGCGACGTAATTTCCGCAGTGCGTTCAGGGCGCTGGTCCATATAGGAACGAACAAGGTCCAGCTGTTTGTCGAACAGTTCACCATCGGGGCGGACCACGGAGAAGAACGGCTGCAGTGCACCTCCGCCGTGAGAGCGATAGGACAGCGTCACTTCATCGGTGGGGCCTTGTTTCGCTTCCCAGGAAAGTTCGCTCATGAAATCGCTTAAATAAAGGGATGCCCGGACCCAGTCCGCCCATTTGTCGAGGTTTTCGCTCGACGAAAAATTCATTTCCCTGGATGGATGAGTGGTTCCATCCCCGGCTGCATGACTTATCGCCTGGGCACTGGTTTGCAGACCTTGAATCGTCAGAGGGTCAAGCGCTCCACTGCCTCCAAGAAAGCTGCCGAGACCGGTTGCATTCAGGTTCCCGATGCCGCCAATGCCACCGATACCTCCAATGCCACCTATGCCACCAATTCCACCGATACCGCCAATTCCACCGAAATAGGCCATGATTACCCCCTTCAATTACTCGTCTAAAAACCAACCGCCCGCAGGGCGCGCATTGCATTTTGGCCAACCTGATAGTCGGCCGCCGGGTGTGCGTTCATGTAGCCCTCAACCGAAAATGTCGGCTGCCTGCGCCGTAATTCATCTGCAATTTCCTTTGCTTCCGCAGTTCGATCCAGGAAATGAAGTGCAATAATCTTTGCACGCAACGTTGAAAGGTGTCGTTGGTTACGCTCCAACGAACTGTTGGCGAACTGCAACGCCTTTTCGTAATCTTCTGCCGCCAGGTAAGCTGTCGCGCTCAGGCAATCGTAAAAATACCTGAAGGGATCAATGGGCGATAACTTGCGGGCCTTGTCGACCGCATGAACCGCTTGTTCACCTGAATCCTGAAACGCGTAGAGCGCTCCGCGCAAAAGCCACGAGAGTGCCTCATTCGGATTCTGGTCAAGTGCAATTTCGTAGCGGTTGGATGCCACATCCAACCGTCGCAGCAAGTTGTTGTGCGCAAAACCGTCGATTGTCATGCAGAACGCGTTTTCCGGATCGATATCAAGCGCCTTGGTAGTACTGCCAACGGCACTCTTCGTGTCTTTCGCCGGATCTGAACTCCAACCGTTGATGACACTCAGGACGTGCCATTTGCCGCGCCAGGCATGCACCTCCGCCGACCGTGGCGATCGCCTCAGGGCCTCATCAAGCAATTCGCGTGATTTCGCGAAATCACGCAGGGTCGAACGATGCATCAGGCTTACGCTTGCCATCAGAAGCTTGTGGTCGGCGATTTCGCTGATCGGCCGACCGCGAACATAGCGCAGCGTGTCGGAAGCAATGGCATTGCCGACGGATGTCACGATGTTGGTCAGGCCCTGACCGGCGTCACTTATAAAGTCATTCAGCTTTCCGCTGAACTGCCGGGTCCACAAAATGCGCCCGGTCTCGGCGTCCAGAAAATCGACATCTGTAATAACTTCGTCGTTGATCTGCCGGATGCTTCCTGCCACGCAATAATCAACTTTCAGCTTGGAACGGATGACCTCGATATCGATCCGGCGTCCGGCAAGTGAGCGACTGGAAAAATGCGATATGACCGCCAGGAGGTTCGTTCTGGAAAGCGAACGGCAAATCTCTTCGGCAAACCAGTCTCCCAGTATCGTCAGCTCGGGATTGCTTTCAATGCTGAGCAACGGCATCACCGTTACCGTCGGCACAGGCGGTCTTGGCAACGCGGAGGTTGGCGCGCGGAACAGCGCATGGATCTGTTCAGGGTTGGCTCTGACCGAATCACGCCACTCCTCAAACAGGGGCGCAGGCACGTCAAGGCCTTCCAGGAACGTCCCCTGTCCGGGTTGACCCGCGAAGACGACGTTGCTCAAATCAAGTGTGACTTCAGAATTGTTGGTGTTGATGAGCTGACTGTAATATGGCCCCATTGCAGACTTGATGTCTGACAAGGCGCGCCGCAGGCTTTGCCTGCCCGTATCATAACAGGAGGCTCCCCAAAGGGTTTCCTGCAGGAAAGTCCGGCTTCTGCAGCCATGAGGCGCCGTTGCAAGCAACGCGAAGATTGCACGGTGCTTCTTGCCTGTGATCTCGAACGCCCCGGGCTCAAGCGAGCGGACGATACAGGAACCGAACAAACTGATTTCCAATAACTTTGCGCGCATGCCCCATCGCCTCGAGAAAAATACGTATTCTATAGAACAGCAGTTATAGCCTCTATCCAACCGCTTCACACTTTTTTCACACTCGTGTCCAGCCAACTCCCTCTAAACTCACGCAGTGAGGAACAGAACCGCGAGCAAGAAAATTGTCTGAAAAAAGCTCTATAATTGATGATGTGTCCGATGTTGTTGATTTTTTCCTGGCCTGGAACAATCATCGTGAAACCGTATTAAAAATTTCTGAGATGGATCAACTGGATAGCGAACAGAAAAAGACCCTGCGCTGGCTGGTCAAGATGGCTGACCGGGTCAGTCTTACGGACCTGGAGAAGGATGAGCTTCACTAAACATTGACGCTCCTTTTCCCAGTTCGGTGCGTTTGGTCAGCGAATACCTGTTCGGCGATCTGCACGTACCAACACGGTGCGATGCGGACGAAGCCGGCTGATTGTCACGCAGACCGGATGGAGCCGCGTCGCTGACGTCGTTGTCCGTGTTTGTGATCTTGTGCCGAGATCAAGGGAACCTATTTTTCTGACGCACGGTGTCGGTTTCCGCTATGATCTGCTGAAAGAAAGGCGACTCGCCTGCCCCGGTCACATGGACAGTCGCCCGAAACCATGACAAGCAACCCGGTCTCACGAGCTCAGGTTTCATGAAGCAATTTCAGGTCGCGTCCCTGTTCGCGGTATTTGTTGTTTTTCTGCTTCCGGCTTCCGGTTACGGACAGTCCGCAGATGTCCGCGTTCCGAACTTCTGGGATCCCAAAGCTGTCCATGACAGGCCAAATTCAATTCCGGACAAGATCCAGTTCCTCGCAACCGACAACTATCCCCCCTTCGTGTTCCGCGACCCTCAAGGCAGGTTGACCGGGTTCAATGTCGATCTTGCCCGCGCCCTTTGCCAGGAACTTGGAAGTTCCTGTGCGCTCAGGATCAAAAACTTCAATGTGCTTTTGTCTGCACTTGACGAGGAAGAAGGCGACGCCATCATTTCCGGCCTTTCGCGAAGCTTACCCGCAACGCGCCGGCTGAATTTTACCGACGATTATCTCAAACTTCCCGCAAGATTCGTTGTCCAGAAAGAAGACACCAAAGCGTTCGACGAACAAGCCCTTGCAGGCAAAAGCATTTCGGTCGTGTCAGGATCACGGTACGAGGCATTTGCAAAACGTTTCTGGCCCGGTGCAGACATACTCGGACTGGACTCCGTCGCCGCCGCCCGTGCGGCGGTCAAAAACGGCGAAGCGGACGTGCATTTCGGTGACGGCCTGGGTCTTGCCTTCTGGTTGCCCAGCGAGGCGGCGGAGGGGTGTTGCGACTTCGTCGGCGGCCCCTGGCTGGAGCCTGGATATTTCGACCAGGGCATGGCGATAGCGACCAGACCGGAGGACACCGAGCGCGCCGCCGCGCTCAACTACGCGCTCAGGCAATTGCAGCAAAAAGGTATCTACCGCGAGTTATACCTGCGTTATTTTCCCTTCAGTTTTTACTGATGCCTTGTCCGCACTTTCGGCCTTGTCGCCCTCATCTTCCTTGATCCGCCTGTTTTCAAGAAACGGAATGACAAGACTGAATGGCAGCTTGTGAGCGTTGGGCGTCAAAGACGGTCCGAGGCCGATTTCCATTGCCTGGTGTCCTTTTTCGGGTTCCTCGACATATGTTCCGAAGAGCCTGTCCCAGATGGAGAGATAGAAACCGTAGTTTGAATCGGTTTCCCGTCGTATCACGGAATGGTGGATCCGGTGCATGTCCGGTGTCACGATCAAAAGGCGCAGCAGCCAATCGAAGCCTTTCGGAATCCGGATATTCGCATGCCCGAAAACCGCGGACGCGTTCAGCACGATTTCAAAGGCCAGAACAGCTTCGACAGGTCCGCCAAGGGCGACAATCACGAGGCCCTTCCAAACGAAGGAAAGAAGGATCTCGATCGGATGGAACCTGAGCGCGGTTGTGGCATCGACTTCGCTGTCCGCATGATGGACGCGGTGAATGCGCCAGAACAGCGGAACCTTGTGCGAGGCCACGTGCTGGGCCCAGACGGCGAGGTCCAGAACCAGGAACGTGACAATCCCGGCGAGAAGACCGGTCCAACCCAGCAAGCCGAAGAGACCCCAGCCATTTTCCTGCGCCAGAAGCGCCAGTCCAACCCCTCCAATTGGAAAAATCAGGCGCACAAGAATGGAATCGAGGAGGATAAGGCCCCAGTTGGTAGGCCAGCGTTTGAGCCGGCCGTTTTCCATCTGGCGCCTGGGCAGTCCCGCTTCCAACAGGGCCATGACCAGAAAAATTCCGCCAAAACAGGCCATGCGCAGCTGGTTGATGTCGAACTGTTCAAACATGCCGTCTCTCTTCCGGAAGGTCCCGAAGCCGCTTGTAACATCCAGCAAGGAACGATAAGGCAAACAACATGGACATCATCTAGTTCTTCATTCCTGAAAGTATAGTCCGCATTCCCTCATTTGAAGCTGCGACAGATCACATCACCATGAGCAACCTAATCTGGAACCGTACCGACACCTCTCCCGAAGCCACGCTTCTAATGGCGCATGGCGCCGGTGCACCGATGGATTCCGCCTTTATGGAAAAGCTGGCCGGAGCACTTGCGGCAGAAGGCATAGCCGTTGCGAGGTTCGAATTTGCCTATATGGCCGGTCGGCGAACGGGAGGTTCCAAGAAGCCCCCGCCGCGCGCTGACAAACTGATCGGTGAATTCCAGACTGCGCTACAATCCTTGTTGTCGGGCACGGAAGGACCGCTTTTTCTCGGCGGAAAATCCATGGGTGGGCGCGTTGCGGCGATGCTCGGCGGTGGCGGCTCCCTGCCTGCCCGGGTCAAGGGCATCTGCTGTTTCGGCTATCCCTTCCACCCGACAGGCAAGCCAGACGCGGATTGGCGCCTGGCCCCGCTCGATGAGGCAAAGCGCCCTGTGCTGATCCTTCAAGGCGACCGCGATCCCTTCGGTTCGAAAGCCGAACTCGACGCTGTTGCACTGCCTAAACACGTCTCCCTCACCTACCTGGAAGACGGCAATCACGATTTTGGTCCGCGCGGAAAGTCTCCGGCAACGCTCGATGGCAATATCCGGGCAGCGGCGGCGGCAACGGCGACCTTCGCCCTGTCGCGCTGACGGTCACTCGGCCGGAGTAAGGTTCCGTCCGTCTCCAGAACCTGGATGCTCCTGTCGCCTTCGGCTCAGAAAGACTATTCTGCCGATATCGTCGCCGATCATGACCAACGCCGGAACCAGGACAAGAACCAGGGCTGTCGCCGTCGCAAGGCCGAAGACAATGGTGATTGCCATCGGCAACAGGAATTGCGCCTGAAGACTGGTTTCGAACATCAGCGGCAGCAGACCGCCGATCGTGGTCATCGAGGTCAGCAACACGGCACGCAGGCGATCGCAGCTGGAACCGATTGCCGCCGTATCAATTGCTTCGCCAAGTGACAAACGCTCCTCGAAGCGCGCGACCAGAATTATCGAGTTGTTGACCAGAATTCCGGCCAGTCCCAGAAGGCCGATCATACTGAGGATCGTGAGGTTGAAGCCCATCAGATAGTGGCCGACAATCGCGCCGACGATCCCGAAGGGAATGATCGACATCACAACGATCGGCCTGGAGTAACTGCCAAAGATCGCCGCCAGGATTATGTATATGCCAGCGACGGCCATCATGACGCCTGTCAGGAGGTCCGAAAAGGCATTGGACTGTTCTTCCGCACGGCCCGCAAACGAGTATTCCAAGCCGTATTTCTGAGTAAGTGCAGGCAGGAATTCCGCGCTGAGTTCGGCAATGATCTGGTTGTTCGACGTGATCGTGCTGTCCACGTCCGCGACAACCGAAACCACGGTTCCACCGTCTCGCCGCAGGATAACGGAGAACCCTTGTGCGTCCGTCAGGTTGACCACTTCTGTCAACGGAACGAATTCGCCAGCCGGAGTCCGCACAGACAATTGCCGAAGCGCCGCCGTTCCGTCCGCGCCGAAGACCTGCTTCACCCGGACGGCAACTTCCTCGTCACCTTCGGCAAAACGTCTTGCAATATTGCCCTCAAAGGCATTGCGGATCTGCCGGGCCGCACTTTCCACGGTGAAGCCGAGCGCACGCCCTCGTGGAGTGAGTTCCACCAGCAGTTCCGGTTTGCCGAAAGGCAGATCGTCTTCGACTGCGCTTGTGCCGGGAAATGCAGATAGTTCCTCTTGCAATTCCTCAGCGGCGACTTTGAGGTCCTGCAGGGAAGCCCCCGTCAGGCGTATATCGAGATCCCGGCCTGGAGGCCCTCCCCGGCGCTCCGCGACTGCTATGCGCGATGTGCCGGGAATGGACGGAATTGCTTCTCGCCAGGCGCGCACGATATCAGGGGTGCGAACAGTCCGGTCCTCCGAACGACTGAGCTGAACCGTGATGTTGGCAACGTTGTCGCCGCGGTTGTTTCCGGCCCTGCCCAACGTGGCATAGGTGGCTTGGACAAGCGTTTCACCGTTGTCACGTGTCAATCCGGCTTCCGCGTCTTTCAGCGCCTCTTCGATCCTGCCGATACCTGCAATTGCTTCCGTTTCGGGAATCCCTGCATGGAAGAAGATCGACGCCGTCAGGTTTTCCGCCTCCGGAGACGGGAAGAACGTAAAGCCGACCCGTCCACCGCGCACCAGGCCCACCGCAAGGACCATGGCTGCGATCGCCACGGCCAGCGTGGCATAACGCCAGTGCACCGCGACAGCAACAAAGGCCCGGAATGGATAGTCGCGCACCCAGTTAAAGCCCGTATCGAAGCCCCGGCGGAACCAGCTTGGCCGGTCGGGGTCTTCCTGCCGCTGCTTGCTTCGACGCAGGGCCATGAGGAGTGTTTCCAGCGCCAGCGCCAAAACGAAACAGACACTGACAACAATCATCTCGAATACGAAAACGCCTGCCGTGTCCCTGAGACTGCGGAGCGGATCATCGACAATATCGAGATAGGGCGGAACTGAAATATCCGGTTGTGCAACCAGCGCGCTCAGAAAAAACGCCGGAACACCCGCCACGATAACAACACGCCACCAGCTCCATCCAGGGCGACTGCCAAGGGCATGCGACAAGTGACCCGGCAGAACAAGGAAACATTCGATCAGGGAGGCGATTACCACCGCGACCACGACAACCGGCAAAGTTCCCATAATCTGGCCAAGCACGTCACTCACCAGAAGAATCGGCAGAAAGGCTGCAATCGTGGTGAGACTGGCGGCAAAAATCGGTGCAAGCATCGTGGTCGCACCGTTGACCGCAGCGTCGTCCGGACTGTCACCCATACTCTGGCGCGTTGCCGTGTGTTCGCCCACGACAATGGCGTCATCGACGATCACGCCAAGCATCATGATGAGCGCAAACATGGAGATCATGTTGATGCTCTCGCCCATCAGCCACATGATGCCGAGCGTCGCCATCATTGCGACCGGAATTCCGGCTGCGACCCAGAGCGCGATCCGCGCATTCAGGAAAAGAAAGAGGATGGCAACGACCAGAACCAGGCCCGTAAGACCGTTTTCAACGAGGAGTGAAATCCGACCTTTCACCGCGTCTGCGCGTACATCGTATTTCAGGATCTCAAGCGTCTGCGGCAATTGCCGGGAGATGTCGTCAAGATAGTCATCGACAATCTGGGCAGCCTTCAGCGTGTCGGTTTTTTCCGTCCGCAGGATCTGCAGTTCGATCGCCCGCGTCCCCTTCGAAAAGCCCTGATTTTCACTTGAATCAAAGTCCCGGACAACAGTGCCGATATCTTCAACACGCGTTTTTTCGCCGGATGCAAAGGACTTGACCTCGATCCTGCCAACCGCTTCTGGGGACCGGTCCTCGGACAGGGCCCTGATCTGACGCTCGACCGCGCCGTCGAGATTGCCGGCAGGAAGATCAATTGTATTACCGGCGATCCGTCCCGCAATGTCGGCTATGGTCAGATCCAGCCGTCTGAGCTCGCGCTCCGGAATTTCAACCAGATATTCCGGGGACCGGTAGCCGTAGAGTTCAACCTTGTCGATGCCCCGCGCAAGAAGATCGTCACGGATCTGGCGGGCAAAGACCTTGAGCGCCTGCTCCGAAAACGGGCCACGCAGTGCTATTGTTGCGACGCCGTCTGTGAATGTGGAGGCGGATACGACAGGTGTTTCGGCATCGAGTGGCAGCGTCGTGACGCCTGACACGGCCTGTTCCACATCGGACAGCGCTTGCTGCATATTGGTGCCTTCGATGAATTCCATCTGCACCGATGCGGCCCCTTCGCGGCCATAGGACACGATTTCATCGAGCCCGTCGATGAACCGCAGCTCAGGCTCGATCACCTCAAGAATATTGGCGGCAACGTCTTCCGCGCTGGCACCGGGCCAGGAGATGGAAACGGAAATCCTGTCCGTTATGACCGTCGGGAAGAATTGCGTGTTCAGCTTGGCCAGACCGTACGCACCGAACAAGACCATGACCGCCATGATCAGGTTCGCTGCATTCGCGTGGCGAACGATCAGTTCAAGGAAACCGCGGGATCGAATTTCTCTCATCGCGCAACCCTTCCGTTACTCGGTCTCGGATTTGCGGTTGTTCGCCGTCTGAGGAGCACCGTCCTGAGATCCTTCTGGCTGCTTCGCGACGTCATTCACAAGCAGGCCGGAGCCGGCTTCGGGAATGCGTGTCGTCAGCAGGGTTTCACCAGACTGAAGATCACCGCTGACCAGTATGAAGCCGTCATCAATCGCCAGCGCATCGACCTGGCGCGGCCTGAGCCTTCCGTCTTCAATCACATAGACCGTGCCTTCGCCGTAATAGGCTGTCTCGGGAATCCGAAAACTGTCCCGATACGTCTGATCCGGTAACGAGATCTCTACAAATGCACCCGGGCGAAGCGGCACGGCCGCGTTTGCGCTGTCGATCGTTGCAATGAGATCCACACCACCACGTGTGCTGGCGACATCGGCGCCGATCCGGCTCACGGTTGCGGGATAGGTAACCGGCGCATTGCCGAGATACCAGATCACTTCAACCGGGCGGTCCACCACAGTGCCGCTCTCGGCAAGCAGGCGTCCATACTGATTGTCGGAAAGGGTGAAACGGACCTCGAATTCGTCGCTGCTGTAAAGCGCAACGACAGCATCATTGACACTGACAAGTCGTCCCGGTTCGGCTGCTTCCGTGCGCACAATCGCATCAAATGGGGCGCTCAGGATGGTGTTGTCCAGTTGCCGCATCGCATTTTCGAGGCGCCACTCGAGACGTTTGACCGTAGCCTTTTGCTGCACCACCTTTGCTTCTTCGAGCGCAAGCGTGTTCTGGGTCTGCTCGACCGACTGCTGGCGTTGTGACACGAGCAGCTTGCGGTCATCGACTGTTCTTTCCGTGACCGCGCCACGATCGACCAGTTCTTCAGCACGCTTCAGGTCTCTTTGAGCAAATTCCAGCTGTTCGCGGGCGCGAAGTACATTTACCCTTTCAAGTTCGACCCGGCCTTCACTTTCCACAAGCCCTGCATTTGCTTCTGCAAGATTGGCTTCCGCTTCGGTGACGGCGCCTTCATATTCAAAGCGGTCAATGGCAACAAGCACATCCCCTTCCGAAACATGGCCACCCGCCTTCAGATTGGGATGGACACCGACAACCTCGCCGCCGACAAGGGCGCGCAATTCGACCTCACGCCCAGCCGTGGTTTCACCGAACACGTTGATGTCCGGCGCGTAATCGCCCTGCGCCACGGTGACGGTTTCAACGGCATAGCTTCGTTCCTGAATCGGGCGCTTGGGAACGTCCGGCTTTGTCGCGACCAGGGTGTTCATGCCCATGAACGCACCAATCAGTATCGCGAAGGCAATCAGTGCCTGAAGCAGCGCCTTGAGAACGAGCAAGGTTCGCCGCCAGCGACCACCTGGCTGCGGGTCGGGCGGCGGGAGGATTTCGGAGGCCGGTTCATTTCCGGATTCCTGAGGCAAGGATTGCAACATTATCGGCGCACCGGAGCTTCTTCGTTCTGATCGGGTTAAATACTATCACGCATGCAAATAGATTTTATTCGCAGTGCAAAATTCAAGACCCGAATACGCCTAAGCAGGATAATTGGCACTCGCAAAATTGTAACGAAGTGTGTCCGACTGTCCATGATTGCAAACGAACCGCGGTCTTCAGCCGTCGAATTCGTACTTCGCGTTACAAAACTCGCAAGTCACGACGATCCGGCCATCAACGGTCATTTCGTCTTTTTCCTCGACGCTGAAGCCTGACAGGACACCTTCGATCTTTTCCCTGGAGCAACGGCACTTGTCCGACAACGGCTGCGGATCGAACAAACGGACGCCGCGTTCGTGGAAGAGGCGGAACAACAGCATTTCGACGCTGACTTCCGGGTCGGTCAGCTCAACGTCCTGCACGGTGTCGACGAGCGCCTTGGCTTCCACCCAGGCATCGTCCTCCTCCATTTCGTGCAGCTGTGTCCCTTCCGGGGCATCTCCAGGGTCAATATCCGCCTGCCTCAACCGCTCCGGCGCCTCCGGCAGGAACTGAATGAGAATGCCGCCCGCGGTCCAGGTTTTGGAGTGACCCTCACCTTCGTTGCGGGTGTAGAGCTCGCCGACACCGAGCCGGACTTCCGTCGGGATCTGCTCGGACCGGTCAAAATAGCGCCGTGCAACCTCTTCCAGCGAAATCCCGTCCAGCTCCACCAGCCCCTGATAGCGCTGCATGTGCTGGCCCTGGTCGATTGTCATGGCAAGATGGCCGTGACCAAGCAGTGCTTCCGGTGTTGCCTTGCCGGCCTTCACCAGCGCTTCGACACGCCCGGTATCGAATGTGGCGCAAGCGCGTATCGCATCGGGAGACGCAAAATCAACAACCAGCATCGACACTGGTCCCTGGGTCTGGGTCTGCAGTGTGAACCGGCCATCGAATTTCAGGGATGTCCCGAGCAAGCTCGCCAGAACAATCGCTTCGGCCAGCAGGCGCGAAACCGGCTCAGGATAGTCATGCCGATCCAGGATGCTTTGCAGAACCGGACCGAACGCGACCGAGCGGCCGCGCACGTCTAGACCTTCGACGGCAAAGGGCCGGACAGCGTCCAGCCCTGCGGGTGCAATACCCAGTTCCTCAAGATTCAGTGCCACGTCGGCCTTGCCTCAATCCCTTCCGAAACACCAGGCCAGAATGCCCTTCTGGGCATGGAGCCTGTTTTCGGCTTCATCAAACACCACAGAATTGGGACCGTCCATGACTTCGGAAGTCACTTCCTCGCCGCGATGTGCCGGCAGACAGTGCATGAACAGAGCTTCGCTGTTTGCTTCAGCCATGAGACGCTCGTTCACCTGATAGGCTCCCAGGAGATTGTGACGCGATTCCGCATCGTCGTCTCCCATGGATACCCAGCAATCCGTCACAACGCAGTCGGTTCCCTTGACCGCCTCATATGGGTCCGAGGTCACCTGAATGGAACCACCCTTGGCGCGTGCTGCTTCAATCAGTTCCTGCGGCGGTGCCAATTCCCCCGGTGTGGCGATGCGCAACTCGAAGTCGAGGCGAGGTGCTGCATGAACCCAGGATGCGAGCACATTGTTGCTGTCCCCGGTCCAGGCGACGCTCTTTCCGCGGATCGATCCACGATGTTCTTCGAACGTCATCAGGTCGGCCATGATCTGGCAAGGATGCGAAATCTTGGTCAGGCCATTGATGACGGGAACGGTCGCGTGTTCTGCGAGCTCGTTCAATTCGTTGTGGTCCAGGATGCGGATCATGATGGCGTCGACAAAACGGGACAGGACCCGTGCGGTGTCCGCAATGGTTTCGCCACGGCCAAGCTGCATCTCCGTACCCGTCAGCATGAGCGTCTCGCCGCCGAGTTCGCGCATGCCGACATCGAAAGATATACGCGTACGTGTGGACGGTTGTTCGAAAATCATGGCCAGCACCTTGCCGGCAAGCGGTCCCTCGCCCCGGCGGACACCATCGCGGGATGCCTTTATCTTTCGGGCGATATCCAGAATGCCGCGAAGGTCGTCACCCTCGAAATCGGTGAGGTCCAGAAAATTTCTATAAGCTCCGTTCGCGGTCATTCGGCCGCTCCTTCCACAAGCTTTGCTTCAACCGCCTGGGCAGCCTGTTCAAGGCGCTCCACGGCGGTCGCGATTTCGTCTTCGGTCATCGTAAGTGGCGGCATGATGCGCACGGTATTGTCACCGGCCGGCACCGCGAGAAGCCCGGCATCGCGTGCCGCAGCAACATAGTCTCCCGCCGGCACGACGCACTTCAACCCCATCATCAGACCTGACCCACGGACAAGCTCAAGGACCTTGGGATGGCTGTCGACAAGGCCCGCAAGCTTCTGCTTGAAATTCAGCCCTTTTTTCTGCACGTCTTGCAAAAAGCCGTCTGCCAGGATGACATCGAGCACCGCGTTACCAACCGCCATTGCAAGCGGATTGCCGCCAAATGTCGTTCCGTGCGTTCCCGGTGCAAGAGCCGCCGCGGTTTCCGCGGTCGCCAGACAGGCCCCGACCGGGAATCCTCCGCCGATCCCCTTCGCCACAGCCATCAGGTCCGGAGCGACACCGGACCATTCGTAGGCAAACATCTTGCCCGTGCGTCCGACACCAGTCTGGATTTCATCAAATATGAGCAGCAAACCATTGTCGTCGCACAACTGGCGCAGCGCACGCAGAAACTCGGGCTGCATCTCCTTGATACCGCCCTCACCCTGAATGGGTTCGATCGCGATCGCAGCCGTCTGCGGACCGATCACCGCTTTCAAAGCCTCCAGGTCGCCTGCCGGCACCTGGTCGAAGCCTGGTGCTTTCGGGCCGAAACCTTCCATGTATTTGGCCTGGCCACCTGCCGCGATAGTCCCGAGTGTACGACCGTGAAAGGCACCCTCGAATGTTATGACATGGAACCTGTCCGGCTGACCGTTGTCATACTGGTAGCGACGCGCGCACTTGATGGCGGCTTCCATCGCCTCGGCACCGGAATTCACGAAAAGCACCTTGTCTGCAAAGGTGTTGTCGACCAGTCGCTGTGCCAGGCGTTCACCTTCCGGCATCTGGTGCAGGTTGGAAATGTGCCAGAGTTTCGCTGCCTGGTCCTGCAACGCCTTTACAAGATGGGGATGACTGTGCCCGCAGGAATTCACTGCAATGCCGGAACCGCAATCGAGAAATCGTCGGCCGTCCTTGGTAACAAGCCAGACACCTTCCCCGTGATCGAAACTCAGGTTCGATCTTGCGTAATTTCCGAAAAGCGCAGTCGCGGACATAACCTCTTTCAACTCCCTAGAGCAGTCTGCATTCGTTGCTATGCGAACCAGATGCCTCCAACGTTGTGACAATGACCAGTCATGAATGTCATCAATTTCGACCTGAACATTCACTGGTCCGGAACAGCTCGTCCACCCGGTGAAATTTCCATCTCATGCCGGTATGTCTCACAGGTGCAGATGAGCCAAAAACGCAATGTGCCGCCCCGATGAGGCGGCACGCAGCGGAAACCTTATACACCGTCAGCACCGTTATCTGTCAATGGTACTGCTGCGCCGGGGCTTCCAATCGGGAATTCATAAATTTCTCGAAGGCCTTACCATAACTGGGGAAAAGTCGTTTCTTCCCCAACTGGTTTGGGTGAAGCGGTTGCCTGACAAATTAACGTTATTGTAACCTCTGCTCCATCAAACACGATATCTCGTGAGGCAAATCAATCAGAGGCACTAGATATGCCATCGCTGGGCATGCATATGCATGCTTAACACGGGGTTAATGGCTGCAAAAGCCAAGCTGAAGGGTGCGGGCAATGAGTTGGACGAACGAACGGGTTGAACTGCTCAAGAAACTTTGGAGCGACGGCCTGAGTGCAAGCCAGATTGCAGGTGAACTTGGTGGTGTGACCCGGAATGCCGTGATCGGCAAGGTTCACCGGCTCGGACTTTCCGGACGTGCGAAAACGTCCAATTCAAGTGCCAAACCTCGTCGCCCCCGGACCTCCACGGCTTCACCGGGCAATTCGCCAAAGAGGGCTCCGCAGCAACCACAGTCAATCGGCGCGACCGCTCTGAAGGCAGATATCGATCAGGCACCGGTCGTTGCGGTCAAACCCAATCTGGAGCGCCTTCCTGAACTGGTTGTTCCAATCTCCCAGCGCGCTTCCATTCTCACGCTGACTGAGCGGACGTGCAAATGGCCGATCGGAGATCCCGCAACCGACGACTTCTATTTCTGTGGCCGTCAGTCCGATGCGGGCGTTCCCTATTGCGCGCATCACTGCAAGATTGCCTATCAACCCGTCGCGGACCGGCGGCGCGAACGCAAATCCATCGCCCGGGCATCCTGATCAGCTAATCAAAACGAAAATGCCCGCCTCGATGGCGGGTTTTTCATGTCTTGCGAACTCGCAATCGAAATTCAGGTCAACCTAACGGATCACCTTGATATCGTTGTAAATCGTCGCGCGGCTGACATTGAGGACACGCGCAACATAAGAAGCTGCATGCTTTTCGCGCAAGCCGTCCGTGCGAACAATCTCACCCAGCAATTCAAGGCGATCTTCCTTCGCCAGGGCGTCAACGTTCTTGTTCTTGTCGCGGCACCAATCGACGATGAACCTGTTCATCTTCTCATGCCAATCGTTCTTGAACAGGGCGTCCGGCTCTCCGGTGCTTACCGGCGCACCGATCAAGGCCGTGATCGCATTTTGGGCCGCCATGATATCGGACAGGTCATAATTAAAGCATGTCAAAGCAAAGGGCTTGCCGTCATCGCCTCTCAAGACAGCACTTATGGTGCGCACAACGCGGCCATCCCAGTTGACGCGCTCATGCGGGCCGATGACGTCTCGGTCATCATCTTCTCGAAAATCCAGTTCGGAGAGATAGGACGGATCACCTATCTGCCGTTTCGAATAGGGATTGCAGATATAAGCTACCGTTTCGGTTGCCAGCGAGTGGATGACGATCTCGACATTCGACCCCAGCAGTTTCGACAGCGCTTCCGCGATCGGAACTGCGGTGCGTTCCACCAATGCGTCCTGGCTCATTCAATGCCTCTGAAAACACAGTAATTTTGCAATATTCTTATCCCAGCCTTGCCTGCAGGCAAAGTGTCAGTCAACCGGATGGCCGATGACACTTATGCAATCGCCCCGGCGGACAAGCCCCTGACCTGCTGTACAGAACAGAAATCCGGTGGTTCGCGCCTTCACCGCCACAGGCGCAGTCTCGGCCCTGTCGACCAGATGAAGTCTGCCGACGGCATCACCTTCCCGAACGCGATCTCCCAGTCCGGCTAGAGGCTCGAAAATGCCCGCATCGTCGGCGTATACATAGTGATGAAAACCGTCGACGAGCACCGTTTTTGAACACTGCGTTGTATCGCAGTTGTCCGGGCCCGCCATCAGCCCCATGTGCCGCATCACACCGTCAATACCCTTTCGTGTCACAAGCAGTGTCTCTTGCGACAGCGTTCCCGACCCGCCGAGTTCTGTGGCCAATATCCGTTTGCCCTGCCGTTCCACCTCGGTATCGATCATAGTCTCCACCTGCGGCTCTCGCAGGATGACCGTGAGCGGGGCATCAAACGCTGCAGCAAGTGCACGGATTTCACCGGTCGCGGTTTCCGTAGTCTGCATCGGCACAATTGTTGACGGCAGGAACCTGAGCGATCGCCCACCTGAATGCAGATCGAGCACCACGTCAGCCCTGGAAATCAATTCACGGCTCACGAAGTCAGCAATGCGCTCCGTTGCCGAGCCGCGCGGGTTTCCCGGAAAGGCCCTGTTCATGTTGCCGCCATCGAGTGGCGACAACCGCGACCCGTTCATCACAGCAGGTAGATTCAATGCCGGAACGATTATGACTTGTCCGTGGATGTTCGCCGCATCGATCCCGCCATTGGCAAGGTTCGACAGGACGACAGGTGCTTCGAATTCGTCTCCGTGTGCGCCCCCGAGCAACAGGAGAGACGGGCCTTGCCCGTTCTTGAAACTGTAAATCGGCACACGCTGGTTGGACCAGGCACTCAGATCCAGCGAAACGGGAACATCGATGTAACCTTTTTGAACACCGTCCTTGTCCAGGTCGAGGGAAGTGGTCAGCATGAGTGGATCCGTGTTTCAGAAATTTCACAGGAGCGTCGCACCGAAAATCGCGCGGCCTGCCGCCGTTCCGATTGGTTCAAGCGGACTTCAGTACGTCCTCGACCACCAGGTTAAGCCGCCGGAGCCCCTCCTTGAGATGCGCCTCGGGCAATGCGGAGCTGAACCTGAAATGGTTTTCAACATGGAAGCGGCTGCCGGGAATGACAAGTACATCCTGTTCGCGCACAAGCCGCATGGCCAATGTTTCTGAATCGATCGGGAGATTGAAACGCACAAAGGACATTGCCGACGCATGCGGCGGTGCCACAGTGAAGATGTTGTGATGAACCGCCAGAGCCTCGGTCAGTGTTTCAAAGCCGGTCCTGATCAAACGGCGCGCCCGCTCGACGAGCGCAGTGCGCGCGGGTTCCGCAAGAGCTGCTTCAGCCAGCTTCATGGAAACAGTGCTTGTGGCAACCGAAGCATATTCGTGCCGACGCCAGCAAGCCGTGATTGCATCGGCCGGACCAACCAGCCAGCCCAGACGCAAGCCGGGCAAGCCATAGGCCTTGCTGGTCGAGTTGAGCACCATCACCTTGTCATATGCTCCCCAGAAACTGGGGGTCGCCTCGTCGGTGTCCCGCTCGGTCCCGATATAGACTTCATCCGCGACGATCCATGCTCCCACGCTGGCGGCAGCGGCAATGATACCCTCGCGCTCACGATTGCTCAAAACACGACCTGTCGGATTATTCGGATTGATGACATGAATCAGCTTGGTCGTCGGGCCCACAGCTGCCATGACGGCTTCGGGGTCTATCGCCCAGCCGTTGTCGGCTTCCATGTCGACATAGCGCACATCCACACCCCGGTTCCGCGCGTCACCGGTCAACTGTTCATAGATGGGCCTGAAGGCAACCATACTGTCGCCCGGTTGAAGCAACGTATTGGCAATCAGCGTGTTGGCTTCAGTGGCACCAACAGTCACAAGAACGTTGTCGGCATTGGTTCCCGGATACATTGCCGAGATCTTCTCTCGAAGAAACGTACTTCCGTTCACTTGCGGATAGTCGAGCATCGTGTTCCACAAAACATCCGGCTCCAGACCGACCAGGTCGACCAGCTCCCGGAGTGTCATGGGATGAACGCCACTTTCCGAGTAGTTGTACTTTACGCCATGCTCCAGCTCAGAAAGAAACTGTTCAACGTCAAACGGGTGAAACATTGGTTTTCCTCTCTCGTTCCCATGCAAGGCGCTTTTCAATCGCCGAATAGGACAGTGTCAGAACCATTGCCAGCACGAGGTAAATTCCTCCTGCCGCAATGAAGGATTCAAAGGGGGCAAAGTGCAGCGCCGACAGTTTGCGGGCGATCCCGGTGAGATCCATGATCGAAATGGTGCTCGCCAGTGCCGTGCCCTTGAGCATGAGGATGGTCTCGTTGCTGTACGACGGCAGGGCGAAACGCACTGCCTGTGGCCCCAGAACCAGCCGCGCGATCTGCAGCCGGGAAAAGCCATATGCTTCTGCGGCTTCGATCTGTCCGCGCTCAACGCCGATAATGCCTCCCCGCATGATTTCGGAGGTAAAGGCGGCCGAATTCAATCCAAGCGCCAAAACCGCACAGAACCAGGCTTCCCTGAGCAATGGCCAGGCGAAACTGTCGCGAACGACTTCGAATTGCCCCAGGCCATAGTAAATCGCGAAAAGTTGTACCAGGAGCGGTGTGCCACGGAAGAACAGTACATAAAAGTCTGCGGCCTGGGCAATGACAGGTGCGCGACGCATTCTTGCCCAGCACAACAGTGCTCCCAGGACAAGTCCAATGGCCAGGCTGCAGACCAGAATGCTCAACGTAACGGGCAAACCAGCCACCAATTGCGGAACAAAGGAGAGCAGAAGATCCCAATTCATGCGCTTGCTTCCTTGAGCGCAAACCGGGCTTCAGCTCGCTTGAACAGCCGTTCGGAGAGAAAGGACACGCACAGATAGATCAGCGCTGCCACGGCATAAAATGTAAAGGGCCGGTGAGTGGCACCGGCCGCGACACTTGCCTGGCGCATCAATTCCGCAACGGCTGTCATCGATACAAGAGCCGTGTCCTTCAACATGACAAGCCAGATGTTTCCCATCGCCGGCAAGGCGACCCGCAGCAATTGGGGAAGCTCAATCAGGGTGAAGCGTTTGACAGGCCCGAAACCGTAGGCATCAGCCGCTTCCAGCTGACCCTTTGGAATACTGCTGGCTGCTCCGCGAAAGGCTTCGGCAGCATAGGCGGTCGCAATCACGGCAAGGGCAAACACACCGAGTGCAAATCCGCTCAGGTTGATACGCGGGGTGTATCCCAGACTGGATGCCACGGACTGAATGACAGTGCCTGTTCCGAAGAAAAAGAGATACAGAACAAGGAGTTCCGGGACGCCGCGAAAAACCGTGACGTAACTGACCGTGACATAGCGGGCCATGGTTCCCCGGCGTCGGAAAAGCATGAGAAGCAGACCGCAGACCAGACCCACCCCAAATGCGAGAACTGCAAGCGCCATGGTGGTTGCGAGGCCCGACAACAGCTCGTCGCCCCACCCGGATTTGCCAAATGACAGCAGCTCAAGCATTCCCTGCGACCCTTGTTTTCTTGAAGAGGCATCCGCAGGATCGTGCGTTGCCTCTTCGATACCTGAGATCCGAAATCTTGCCGGGACTTAGGGCGTAACGTCGTAGCCGAACCACTTGTCCGAGGCTTTGGCGATCGTGCCGTCGGCCAGGAGTTCGGCAATCGCATCGTCTATCCTGGCTTTCAGTTCGGCATTGCCCTTGCCGATCCCCAGTCCGATCCCGTCACCGAGTTGCGGATACTCCGCATAGGTCATCAACGGACCGAACATGGTCAAATTTGCGTCCTTGTCGGCGCCACCGAATTCATCCCAGGCTGAAACTTCCATCACGGCGGCGTCAATCCGGCCGGTCTTCAGGTCTGCGATGATCTGATCCGCCTGCTGATAGGTCTTGACGTTGGCGGTCGGGAAATGTTCGGCAACCACCCGCTCGAAAATGCTCGACCCCTGCACGCCGACCGCCTTGCCGTCGATCGCGGCCTGCAGGCCGGATTTGTCCGAAATTTCGCCAAAGCTCTCGCCGAGCGTACCGAACGATGCCGGGGCCTGCGCATATGCGGTCGAAAAATCGATGCTGTTCTTCCGTTCCTCGGTGATGGATATCGCGGACATGATCAGATCGTACTGCCCGGCAACGAGTGCCGGCAAAAGCCCGTCATACGCCTGGTTGGTCCATTCGCATTCCATCTCGATCCTTGCGCAGATGGCATTGCCGACATCCAGATCGAAACCCAGCATTTCACCGGAAGAATTCACAGATTCCCAGGGCGGATAGTCAGCGCTTGTTGCAATTCGCAATGTCTCGGCGCCGGCAGGCAAAACCGCAAATGCGGAAAGCGCTGCCGCGATTACCAGTTTTTTCATTTCACTCCTCCTCCTAGTCACATTACGGACGCCAGAAACTGAGCGGCGCGCTCGGTTCTTGGTGCGTCAAAAAGCTCTTCAGGCGTCCCGCTTTCCGCAACCCTCCCCTGATCGAGGAAAATCACCCGGTCGGAAACATTGCGGGCAAAACCCATTTCGTGTGTCACCATCAGCATCGTGTTGCCTGCGGCGGCCAGTTCCTCGATGACCTTCAAAACTTCTCCAACCAGTTCCGGATCAAGAGCGGATGTCGGTTCGTCGAACAGCAGCGCGCGTGGCTCCATCGCCAGCGCACGCGCGATCGCTGCACGCTGTTGCTGGCCGCCGGACAACTGATGCGGATAAAAGTGCATTCGTTCACCGAGGCCGACACGCACCAACAGGTCGTGTGCACGCTCATTCGCTTCGGCGCGGGGCTTACCCAGCACATGGATCGGAGCGATCGCCACATTGTCGCGGACACTCATGTGCCGCCACAGATTGAAACTCTGAAACACCATCGGCAAGGCCGTTCGCAGAGCCCGCACTTCCTTCGTTACCTTCAGACCGTGGGCATTGCTGGAATATGCGACAGGCCTGCCGTCCAGGGATATCGCCCCCCCATCAGGCACCTCCAGCAAATTCAGGCATCGGAGGAACGTGCTCTTGCCCGAACCCGAGGAGCCAATAATCGTGATCACCTGACCCTCATCGGCCGCAAGCGAGATGTCGTGGAGAACGCGCAGCGAACCGAATGATTTGCTAAGGTTTTGAACCGACAAACGCGTTGTTGCAGCTGACATTTCGTAGTTATCCGTATCGTTTTGATGCACGAGGGCCAGACCCGAAAAAAACCTGTTCAATGGTTTTGCAGTTCCGCCTGTTTCAGCTTGCGCCACACGGACCTTGCGATGGCAGCATCCTGAACAGCGACCCCGGTGAGATCGACTATCGTGATATCTTCCTCCGCCCGGTCGAGCCCGCCCTCAAGCAGCACTTCGCCAAGAAGGGTCAACCGGCTCCTGGAAATGTCGCCGGTCTTCAATGCGTTGGCGGTTTCGCCGTGCTCGGTGCATTGATCCAGGGAATCGACAACCACGTGTGATGCTTTTGAAAACAGCGCCGGTTCCAGCTCCTGCTTGCCGGGTGAATCCGCACCCATCGCCACGATATGCGTACCCGGCCTGACAGCAGGGGACTTGACGATCGCTTCGCGGGATGCGGTCGTCGTGACAATCACCTCAGAAATCGCGCAGAGCGCCTCAACGGTATCCGCTTGCGAAACGCTGACATCACTCATCTCCGCCTTCAGGTCTTCGACCACGGCAGAGACCTTGTCCGGCGAACGCCCCCAGACGACAACCCGGCTGAATCCCAATTGCCTGCAGATCAGCATCGCCTGCAAACGTGACTGAATGCCAGTGCCGATAACTCCAAGCGTTGTCGACCCTCGCCGGGCCCCGACACGGACCGCAATGACACCCGCCAGAGCCGTGCGCAGGTCCGTGAGCGCGCCCTCGTCCAGAAGGATCGCCAGCGGCATTCCCGTTGCTGCGGAGACAACCGCCATGAAGCCATTGCTGGAAGACAGACCCAGTTCCTGATTTCCGTAAAATCCGGTTGCCAGCTTGACGGTGAAAACCTCGTCATCCCCCAGATGCGCGCATTTTATATGGCACTCGCCATCAGCCTTGGGAAAGGCGAGATGGGTTACCGGCGCGACCTGGGCCTCCCCTCGCGCAAAGGTTCTGAAAGCTTCTTCGATTTCCGCAAGCGCGGCGCATTCGTCGATCTGCGCCAGAATTTCCTGCTTGTTTACCAGCCGCATCTGTCTCTCTCTGCCAGAACGCCACGAGCCGACGCCCCGGATTTGGCTGGCTCGTATCGAATTTCTAGACAAATTGTCTAATTTAGATTATTTTGTCAATACTCAATCTGCAATGGTTTCAGAGACAGGAGAAACGGGAAAACATGGTGGAGCTGGAAGACATCCATGCCGCACAGAACCGCATTGCGGACTTTGTTCGGCCGACGCCCTTGCGCAAGTCGCATGGACTGTCGAGGGATTTGAACGCCCCGATCTGGCTCAAGATGGAAACGATGCACGATACGGGCGCATTCAAACTGCGCGGTGCGGCAAACAGATTGCTCACGCTGGATGGCCAACAGAAATCGCGCGGTGTCATCACCGTTTCGAGCGGCAATCACGGTCGGGCCGTCGCCTATATGTCCAGGCTATTGAACATCCGCGCTGTTGTTTGCGTCACCAACATCGTTCCACCGGAAAAAGTAAAGGGACTTCACGACTTCGGAGCCGAGGTGATCGTGTTCGGCGAGAACCAAGATGAAGCGGATGCTGAAGCGCGTCGCATTGCGGATCGGGACAATCTCGTCTTCATCTCTCCGTTCGACGATCCGCATGTGATAGCTGGCCAGGGAACGATCGGCCTGGAACTGCTGGCAGACCGGCCTGATCTTGAAATCGTCTTCATTCAGCTCAGCGGCGGCGGCTTGATGTCCGGTGTGGCCAAAGCACTCAAAAGCCTGAAACCGGAAATCAGAATTGTCGGTGTTTCCCTGGAACACGGTGCGGCGATGATGGAAAGCATCAAGGCGGGCCGGATTGTCGAAGTCGATGAAAAACCGTCGATAGCCGATGCTCTTCCCGGCCCGATTCCGACCGATAATCAATACACATTTTCCATGTGCCGCGAACTCGTTGACGAATTTGTACAAGTCCGGGAACGAGAGATCGTGGACGCAATGAGATACGCGCTTACGCATGAGAAGTGCCTGATTGAAGGTGGAGCCGCGGCCGGGATCGCGGCCCTTCGCAAGTGCGTCGACACGCTCGATGGCAGAACGGCAGCAACGCTGTTGACCGGTAACAACATCAGCCTGGACCGGGCCCTCAAGGCCATGGACCTCGACCCGGAGTCAGAGCCTGAGCCTGCCTGCTGACGACATCAATTTTCCCAGACGGGGACCGCGCTCCAGCGTGAGTACAATCGTCGCGCCGGAACCGATTGCGTCAGCTTGGTATCATGCCGACCGATACCAACGCCAATGCACTCGGACGGCCTTTCAGTGCACGCCAACTATTCTTGCTTCGACACAGCAAGTGAATATGCGCTCCACCCGGTCGGTCAAGAGCAGATCCATCAGATTTAAAAGCCTGCCAAACAGTCGCTCTTTTTTGTTTGTTTACCTTACTTAGCGATACCTTCAAGATATTCCCGTAGATATACGGAATTGTGACCAATATTACAGATAAACTTCCGTTCTCTTCTAACCTGAGGCCGATCGAGAGAAAGTTCAAGTAACTATTTCGCAACTCTCTCTCTAAATGACTGGTTGATAGACCTTCCAGCCAACTACGAATTTTAGAGGAATCGGATGAAAAGCCTTAAGATACTTACAGCATCTACTGCTCTCGCATTCGGCTTGACCACTGGTACGCAAGTCCTGGCTGATCCGTCTTCCATGTTTATCCTTGACGCTTCCGGGTCTATGTGGGGACGTCTTGATGACGGCCGCCCCAAGATATCCGTCGCGCGGGAAGTCTTGAGCAGCGTTACTTCGAAGCTTCCGGTTTCGGTAAATGCAGGACTGATTGCCTACGGGCACAGACGCAAGGGAGACTGCTCCGACATCGAGCTGGTTCATCCCATTTCCGCCGCGGGAGGGGCGGCGATCGGCGGCAAGCTCAATTCTTTGTCTCCGCGCGGAAAGACCCCGATTACCGAAGCCTTGCGCCTTGCCGCAGAAAAGCTGACGGGACAGGAAGACGACAGGACCATTGTTCTGGTCAGCGACGGAATTGAAACCTGCGAGGGCGATCCGTGCGCGCTCGCTGAAGCATTGCAAAAATCCGATGCCGGCCTCAAGATCCATGTTGTCGGATATGGTGTGGACGTAGACGCACAGAAGCAGTTGCAATGCGTGGCGGAAAAGGGCGGCGGCGCCTACTTCCCGGCCAACGACACATCAGGTCTTGTCGAGGCTCTTTCACAAGTTACGGAAAGCATCGCCACACAGGAGACCATCGTTGTTGAGGCACCGGAAGTCACCGAGGCAGCCGACACAATTCAGTTGCAGATTGCAGGTCCCGGCACGATCCAGCTGAAGCTCGCCGACTGGGTGAAAATGCCGAAGTACTGGAAGATAACGAACCCGGAAACAGCCGACGAGATTGCAAAGGTCACAGAAGACAGCGTCTCGGCGATGCCCGGTGCCTATCAGCTGGTCTGGAGACATCTTGAACACGGTGCCCAGGAAGTGACACTTCCCGAGGTGGTCTCGGTGTCATCCGGACAGACGACTGAGGTAGCAATCGATACCGGCCTTCAGCTCGTGCCACCCACCGGTGAGGACAAGCCCTATTACTGGCAATTGCTCACCAATGACAGCGATCTTGAGAACAGTTTCCGCAAACGGGAACCTGCTGCCTGGTACTGGGTCTGGGACGCTGTTCCGGTTCCTCCTGGCGACTACACTCTGATCGTGCGCCAAAGTGAGCATGACCATGCGGAAGTCAATCTGGGTCGGATTTCGCTGGACAAGGGTAAGCTCACTCAGATTGCGCTTGACCAGGGGCTGAACCTTAGCTGGAACGCGGACTGGGACCAGATTTATTATCTCAAAGTCACGGATGCGGCCGGCAACGAAACCAAGTTCGACGGACAGGGCCCGATTTTTCTGGCTCCGGGCACTTATGATCTGGCGCTCAGGTTGACCGAGCACAATCACAGCGAAGCCGATTTCGGAACAATAACCGTATCCGAAAAAGGCTTTGTCGACGCCAAACTGACTTCCGGAATCAAATTCGACACCCAGATCCCGGGTGAAATCAAGGTGACAGCCAAGAACCTGGATACGGGCAAGGAAGCCAGCATCAGCTGGAGCGGTTCATCCAGCAACCGCTGGCCACCGATGCCCCTGGGAGCCGGACGCTACCAGATCGACATGCAGATCAAGGGCTCGGCACCAATGACGATCGTCCCTGAGGTATCCATCAAACCCGGTCAGTTCATCACGGCGAAGATGTGAGACATCGAACCGGTCTTAAAAAAAGCCCGCCATTCGGCGGGCTTTTTCATTATTGGAGCTTTGCCAGAAGGGGCCTGTCCTGGAACGGATCAGCCGGCGACCGAGAACTGGTCATTGAACGCGTAACCGGCACCGCGGACCGTGCGGATCGGATCCTTGGCCTTGCCCTTGTTGAGCGCCTTGCGCAGGCGCCCGACATGAACATCGACCGTGCGTTCATCAACATAGACGTCATGACCCCAGACACCGTCGAGAAGTTGTTCCCGGGAGAAAACGCGGCCGGGCGATGTCATGAGAAACTCCAGAAGCCTGAATTCGGTCGGTCCCAGATGGACTTCCCTGGTATTCCGGCGCACACGGTGAGTTTCGCGGTCCAGTTCAATGTCCCCGGACCGGAGCATGGTCGAAACGACTTCCGGACTCGCTCGGCGCAGAATGGCCCTGACACGCGCCATCAATTCCGGGACGGAGAAAGGTTTAACGACATAGTCGTCTGCGCCCGTGGACAGACCCCGGATCCGTTCAGCCTCCTCGCCGCGTGCTGTCAGCATGATAACCGGGAGGCGCTCGGTGTCTTCGCGGGCGCGCAAGCGCCGGCAAAGTTCGATCCCCGACAATCCCGGCAGCATCCAGTCAAGCAGCAGAAGATCCGGCTGGCTTTCACGCAGGCGGATTTCCGCTTCGTCCCCGCGAATGCAGGACTCCACCTGATATCCCTCTGCTTCCAAATTGTATCTCAAAAGAAGGCTGAGCGGTTCCTCGTCTTCAACGATAAGCACCTTCGGCATTCATTCTCGCTCCGATATTGTCGGCCGGCAAAAGGACGCCGGCCGGGTATTTCCCGCTAATTCCGACGGCTAAACGGCACCGGTTGTTTCATCGAGTTTTGCGCGGTCTTCAGGAAGGCGGTCACCCGTGACCATGTAGTAGACGTTCTCGGCGATATTGGTTGCATGGTCGCCAATGCGCTCGATGTTCTTGGCGCAGAAAAGCAGGTGCACGCACTGGGTGATGACCCGCGGATCTTCCATCATGTAGGTGAGCAACTCGCGGAACAGGGAGGTATAGATGGCATCGACTTCCGCATCCGCTTCCTGTACCCGCCGGGCTGCCTCGGCGTCGCGGCGCGTATAGGCATCGAGGACCTGTTTCAACTGCCCCAGTGCGAGCTCGGTCATGTGCTCGACACCAATGGCAAGTTTTTTTGATTTCAGATTGCTGTCGATGGCAATGGCGCGCTTTGCGACGTTCTTGGCAAGGTCGCCGACACGTTCCAGATCGTTCGCGATACGGCTGGCAGCGGTGATTTCACGTAGGTCCTGCCCCATGGGCTGGCGAAGTGCGATCATCTCGATGAGTTTCATCTCGACCTCCTGATGAAGGGCATCGAGACGTTCGTCGTTCTCAATCGTCGATTTCGCCAGCTCGTGATCCTGTGTGACGAGTGCGGACACCGCGTCGGCAAACGCGCGCTCCGCCAGGCCACCCATCTCGGCGACTTTTCCGGCCATTGCCGTCAGTTCTTCGTCATATGCCGAGACTGTATGTTCAGACATCCTGTGTCCCCTTCAGATTTCGGTAATTCGATTAGCCGAAGCGGCCGGTGATATAGTCCTGCGTACGCTTGTCTTTCGGATTGGTGAAGATGTCCTGCGTTGAACCTTCCTCGACCAGAATTCCAAGGTGGAAAAATGCCGTACGCTGCGAAACACGGGCCGCCTGCTGCATGGAATGTGTCACGATAACGATGGTGAAATTCTCGCGCAATTCGTCGATCAGTTCTTCGACTTTAGCCGTTGCGATCGGGTCAAGTGCCGAACACGGCTCGTCCATCAGGATCACTTCCGGACTGACGGCAATCGCTCGCGCAATACACAGACGCTGCTGCTGACCTCCGGACATCCCGGTACCGGGCTCATCCAGACGGTTCTTCACCTCTTCCCAAAGACCGGCTTTTTGAAGACTGGAGGAGACAATATCGTCGAGCTCCGCCTTGTTCCGGGCAAGACCGTGGATCCGTGGGCCATAAGCGATGTTGTCGTAGATGGATTTCGGGAAAGGGTTTGGCTTCTGGAAAACCATTCCGACCTTGGCGCGCAACTGCACGGGGTCGACTTTCGGATCATAAATGTCTTCGCCGTCAATCCTGATCGAGCCTTCTACGCGGCATATGTCAATCGTGTCGTTCATCCGGTTGATCGTGCGCAGGAATGTCGACTTGCCGCAGCCGGACGGGCCGATAAAGGCGGTTACCGACCGCGGCTGAATTTCAATGTCCACGTCTTTGATGGCATGGGTATCGCCATAATAGACCTGTACCTTGTTAGCGGAAATCTTGGTCTCGGTCATGTCTGTCGCCTGTTCAATGTTCGGCATCTCATTCATCGGATCAATCCTTACCAGCGGCGCTCAAACCTGCGGCGCAGGATTATCGCGATAATGTTCATCGTGAGGAGGAACACCAAAAGGACGATAATTCCGCCCCAGGCTTTTTCGTAGAACGCAAAGTCCGCACGGGCCGCCCATGTGTAGATCTGTGCAGGCATCGCGGAGTTCGGCTCGGTAAAGCCGGCAATGAAGCCATCCGGGTAGCCACGTGCGACAAAGCCTACCATACCGATTAGCAGCAGCGGTGCTGTTTCGCCAAGTGCCTGTGCCAGCCCGATGATGGTGCCGGTCAGAATTCCCGGCATCGCCAAGGGCAGCACATGATGGAAAATCGCCTGCATCTTGGATGCGCCGATGCCCAGCGCGGCATCGCGGATGCTCGGTGGAACCGCCTTGAGAGACGCTCTGGTCGAAATAATGATTGTCGGGAGTGTCATGAGCGTCAAGACAAGTCCGCCAACGATCGGAGCCGACTGCGGCAGATGCATGAACTGAATGAAGACCGCCAGACCCAGAATACCGAACACAATGGAAGGAACCGCAGCCAGATTGGAAATGTTCACTTCGATCAGGTCCGTGAACCTGTTCTGCGGAGCGAATTCTTCCAGATAGATGGATGCGGCGACGCCGATCGGCAGGGACAGGAAAAGAACAACAAGCATCATGAACAAGGAACCGACAACGGAAGCCCCGATGCCCGCAGCCCCCGGATTATCCACGCCGGAATCAGCCCCGGTAATGAAGTTCCAGTTGAACACCGTCTTGATGACACCTGCTTCAACCAGATTGTCCACCAGGTCCAGATCGGTTTTCTGCAGGAACCGGCTGTCAGTCATGTTTTCGCGGGTGACGCGACCGTTCATGTAGCCATCGACCCTTGAAGACGCAGCCAGTTCAAATGCCGCTGGACCACCCAGCTTATCCTGATTGGCAGTGAAAAACGACCTGATCGTGTTGCCGGGCTTGCCGACGATACGCTCAATGGTGGTAGCGTCAAATGGAACACTGACGCCGCTTTCCTGCAGCTGCCCCTGGAGCGCACCGATAAAGATCTGTTCATAGGCCTTGGTCTTGAAGAGCTGGCCTTCGGCTTCGTCAAATTGCTCCTGTGTCAGGCTGAATTCAACCTCAACAATAGTCTTTGTAAAAGCAGGAATGCCTTCACTGATAATCGTGTAGGCCAAAACAAACAGGAAAAAGAGACCGACACCAATCGCTGCCATTCCATAGGTCTTGAACCGCTTTTCGGCTGCATTTCGCTTGCGGGTCAGGTCATCAACTTCGTACAGCGATTTAGACTTGAACGGCAATTTGGCCGGCTTTTCGGCAGCCTCGGGAGAAAGAGTTGTCTCGGTCATCAGTCATACTGCTCCCGGTATTTGCGCACGATGTAGAGCGCGACAATATTAAGACCCAGGGTAACCACGAAGAGGGTCATACCCAGAGCAAAGGCAACCAACGCGACAGGTGATGCAAAGTCGGCGTCGCCTGTCAGCTGACTGACAATCTTGGCCGTCACGGTGGTCATGGCTTCAAAAGGATTGAGGCTTAAGCGCGCCGCCGCCCCGGCTCCCAGAACCACGATCATTGTTTCACCGATGGCACGTGAGGCTGCGAGCAGTATGGCGCCGACAATGCCAGGCAGCGCCGCCGGCAGAATGACATTCTTTACCGTTTCCGACTTGGTTGCGCCGAGCCCGTAGGAGCCATCGCGCATGGCTTGCGGTACAGCGTTGATGATGTCGTCAGAGAGCGAGCTCACAAACGGAATCAGCATGACACCCATGACCAGGCCAGCCGTCATAACCGCCGTACCGGCCTTCATGATGCCTATGCCGTTGTCGCCAAAGACAGATAGAAGAAGTGGTCCCACAGTCAGGAGTGCAAACAGGCCGTAAACGATGGTCGGGATACCTGCAAGGATTTCCAGCAGTGGCTTCGCCACGGCACGTACCTTCGACCCTGCATATTCAGCCAGGTAAATTGCCGCAAACAGGCCAATCGGCACAGCTACGGCCAGCGCCACAAACGAGATATAGAACGTACCCCAGAGAAGCGGAATAATACCCAGTTCGGAAGACCCGCCGCGACCGGAGAAGCTTGGGGACCATGTCAAACCAAAGAAGAAATCAGCGGCCGGGTAAAGCTTGAAGAATTCAACGGTGTTGAACACCAGCGACAGAAGAATACCAATGGTCGTCAGGATTGCAATGGAAGCCGCTGCGATCAGAATAACCCGGACGCCTTTTTCGACGGTATTCCGCGCCCTGAACTGAGCGTTGGTTTCTCTGAGGCCCCAAAGTGCGCCGACAATTGCAACCAGGATTACGGCAATTGTCATATAGAAATTGCCTGCAGCGGCCAGAACCCGATAGCGCTGCGCAGCACGCAAGACGGGCTGCGTGATTTCCGAAGTGACGATCTGGCCGGCTTCCTTTAGACGCACGGTGATATCGTTGAAGTCGGCACGGGCGTTGCGCGCGAATTCTTCCGTCATGGCACCGGCGGCAACAGCATTATCGAGACCACGTGCAGCCCGGCGCACTTCAGCCAGGACGAGTCCGCGGGACGAACCGTCGCTGATCGCACTGTCCGGGATCATCGCCGAAATGTCGCTGTTGACGTAAAACGGCTGCGCAAGCAACCAGACAATCAGGAGCAGAAGGGCGGGCACTGCCGCCTTCATTGCTACGTTCGCCCCGTAATAGGACGGAAGGGAGTGCAGCGCAGAACGCACTCCCCCGGCGCTGGACATGGCCCGCGCCCGCCCCAGAACATACCCCACCACGGCTATGGCGAGTACGATCAAGATGAGCCAGAACAAAGACATTTGCTCCCCCGGAAAGCTTTAAAAAGGTCCAAAAAGGAAAAAGGGGCGGCGGAATATGCCGCCCCGAATATCGAGCAGGAGCTCGATTACTGCATTGTTTCTTCGTTGGAAACGGAAGCCTGAGTGGCTGCCAGCTCCGGATCGGAAACCAGACCGTAAGTGGCAAGCGGGCCGTCTGCACCGGCAATTTCATCAGCGATGAAGAACTGGGCATATTCTTTCAGGCCCGGGATAACGCCGATATGCGCCTTCTTGACGTAGAAGAACAGCGGACGGGAAACCGGATACTCGCCGGAAGCGATGCTCTCGGTTGTCGGTGCGATACCGCCCATGGTGGCAACCTTGAGCTTGTCGGTGTTGTTCTCGTAGAACGCCAGGCCGAAAACGCCGATGCCATTCGGGTTGGAGTCGATGCGAGCGAGAGTTTCAGTGTAGTCGCCGTCGATGTCAGTGGACTTGCCGTCCGCACGAACATCGATACACGCGTCTTCAGCATCGTCTTCGGACATGCCACTGTCGATCATGGCCTGCAGTGCGCCAGTCGCTTCACAACCAACGGCCAGAACCTTCTCTTCGAACACTTCGCGGGTGCCGTGCTTGGTACCCGGAATGAAAGCGGCAATTTCAACTGCCGGAAGGTCGGCATTGAAGTCGGCCCAGGTGTTGTTCGGGTTGTCGACGAGCTTGCCGTCTTTCAGAACTTTCGCGCCGAGAGCATTGAAGATGTCGGCCGGCTGAAATGTCGTGAATGCGGGACCGGACTTCTGAGAAGCGAAAACGATACCGTCATAACCGATGCGGACTTCGATGATGTCTTTGACGCCAGCTTCCGCACATGCCTTGATTTCTTTTTCGCGAATCTTGCGGGAAGCATTTGCGACGTCGATCGTGTTTTCGCCAACACCTTCACAGAAGCGTTTCAGACCAGCGGAAGAACCGCCGGACTCGACAACCGGTGTCGGGAAATCGGTGTTTTCACCGAAAGCTTCAGCAACGATGGAAGCGTATGGCAGAACGGTGGAAGAACCGGCAACCTGAACCTGGTCGCGTGCCTGGGCCGCGCCGACGAATGCAGTGGAAGCAACAGCCAGGGCGGTTGCACTAACGAGGGTCGAAAATTTCACTTGACCGCTCCCTTTGAATGTCAAGGTTTGTAGATGATCGCCGAGCCCTAGAATGCTCGAGCGATGCCGGGAACCTAGGCCCCATGGATGAGAGTTCTATGACAGTTCTTTTTCAGTTTTGTGACAATTTAACTATCTGATAAATATAAATATTTTTTGCATTTGCCTATTTACACAGGAGATTGCGCAGCGCTTGCACCAGAATCGGCGAATGCCCCTTGCGCAGTCTAACTCGCCGATGACCTGACATTCCGGCGTCGCGTGGAAACAAGAATGCACGTGGCACGACAACAAGTGTCGTTCCCGATCTTCGCGCGAAGGACCGGAAGCGCGAGGTTTTTTTAGCTGTCGAGGCTCAAGGTGAGGACGTCAGCCTTCCCCGGCTCAATAGTCACAGGGGCAAACACAGGTTTTGAAACCCGTCAGGCGGATATTTTTTCGGCGGAACCATCCGTGTTTTCAAGGGCCGGGAGTTTTATCCTGAATTCCGCCCCCTCGCCGGGGTTGCTTTCCACTTCCAGACGCGCACGGTGCCTGGTGAGAATGTGCTTTACGATTGCAAGTCCGAGACCAGTCCCCTTCAAGGCCCGGCTCGATTCAACGTCCACGCGATAGAATCGTTCCGTCAGTCTTGGAAGGTGTTCGCGTGGTATTCCCTCTCCGTAATCGCGAACGGAGAGAACCCAGTAGTCCGCGTCCTGATCAACGGATTGCTCGTACACGCGCACATCAACGACTTTGCCGGAGCTGCCGTATTTCAGGGCGTTTTCGATCAGGTTTTCGACCACCTGAATTAGTTCATCCCGATCGCCCTTCAACCTGACCGGAATGTCGGGCACATCGATGCGAATTTCGACCTCCAGGTCCCTTGCCAGCGGTGAGAGCGCGTCAGCCGTGTGACGGATAATCTCGGTGAGATCAACTACCGTAGCAGGGCGAACATGTGCTTTTAGCTCGATGCGGGACAGAGAAAGAATGTCGTCAATCAACCTGCGCATGCGCCCCGCCTGATCCAGCATGATCGACAAAAAGCGTTCCTGGGCTTCGGTATCGTTCCTGGCGGGACCCTGGAGGGTTTCGATAAATCCGGTCAGGGAGGCCAGAGGTGTGCGCAACTCATGGCTCGCATTCGCGACAAAGTCTGTCCGCATCCGCTCCAGACGACGGTTTTCCGTCAGATCCTGGATAACGACAAGAATGAAATCCGGGCGCTCTCGCAAGCGTTCCTGGTTGCCGGATCCAGGCATGTAAATCGGCGCGATATGAGCTTCGTACCAGGATTCCGTCGGTACTTTTTCTATCCAGCTTATGCGTTCTTCTCCGCCTGTACTGCAGACACGATCAAACGCTTCGAGCAAAGAAGGCGCACGCAGGGAAAACGACAACGGGTCTCCCGGCTTTACCCCGTCATAGGTTGCCAGTGCCTGGGCGTTGACGTAACGCGTAATTCCGCGTCCGTCGGCAACGAAACACGGCGTTGGCAGCGCGTCCACCGTCACCTTCATTCCGGTTCCCGGCCACATCCGCCGCAACTCGCGCTGTGATTTCAACTTGACGCGTCGGCTCACGGACCGCCTTGGAACAAAGGCGGCAACCGCAGTCATGAGAAGGACTGCACCTGCTGCAGGCCAGAATGGGACACCAAAAACGACAACGGCGACGACCGCAGAACAGAATGCCGTCAGCAAAATCCATCTGGCTTCGCCGATCCTCGTAAATGGCGAGGCGGCAATTTGAGGCTCAGTGGCATCCTCTAATGATGATGGTGAAGACATGGATCTAAGCGTGAGTTTGGAAACCTGTGGGGTACACCACGTTTGGCTGACACTATTTCGACGCCTCAATAATTTGCAAGGTCGAAATAGGGCAACTCGTTGCTGGTGCCAGCCCAATTACCACACCAAGCATGTCAGGCAGGCGACAGACCATTTGATTTGTATATAAATGCAAAAGGCACGCTTATCGCCAGCTTACATTTGCAGCAGCGGTCTTCAGGTTCGAGATTATCCGTGGCCAACCGTCAGCTTGCTGCATCTGCACCAGATACTGCTCACCTTTTTCGCCGTGCCGAAGAAATTCGTTATGAACAATTTCAAGGCGGGTTTTTTCACCGGCTTCGCGAAAGTTGACCATAACGCGGCTGGCCGTAAGGGGATCGGCAATTTCCTCGCCCTCTTGGGAAACCTGCCATGCCAGACGAACATAAATCGGGGGTTCTATCGACAGCACCGTTCCCCAGATGCGCTGTCTTCCATTGCCGTCGATCTCGAAGCAGCTGCCTCCAACGCATGGCTCGATCCCCGGCTCCACCTGTCCTTCGCCCGGATTTCGAAAAGGTGAGACCCACCATGCGTCGAGCCGGTCAACACACAGCGAGAATGCCCGATCCCGCGGCAAGTCCAGCAAAAAGTCAAAGCGGCATTCCTGTTCATCGGCCATTCTTGTTCCACCAAGTTTCTGCTGCTGCACACATTTTATTTCGAATCACTGTAACCCATTGGCAGGCAAAGTTCCCTGTCCCGGGAGGCTCGCCTTCGAAATTGGACAGAGTGGCAACCTTGCCGAGTTGAAAACGGCCGACCTATGAGATCCCTTCCGTCTTCAATCGAATTTTGGCTGCCCTAGCCGATTCGAAAGTCATATACATGACGCAAGGGCCCGCCGCGGCCCCGAGTTCAATAGCCGGCCTGCCTGAATTTGACGAAAATGGTTGCCATCCCCACCGAACTGCTTGAGGTTCATTCGGGAAAAAGTCAAATTTCTGCAACCGGCCCTCAATGAAACACGACCGCGACTTCAATCCGGAATACGGAACTCCCGTTGAGATTTCCCCCGGCATCCGGCGCCTGACCGCTGAAAATCCCGGCCCCTTCACCTTCCGGGGAACGAACAGTTACCTGCTGGGATCGCGCCGGCTTGTGGTAGTCGACCCCGGCCCGGCATTGCCAGGTCACCTGAACGCCATTTTGAAGGCAGCAGATGGTGCTACAATCGAGGCAATCCTTGTAACCCACACACACATGGACCATTCGCCCGGCGCGCGTTTGCTCAAGAACGAGACCGGTGCCCCGATCGTAGGATGCGGACCGCATCGTGCAGCTCGCGACCTGTTCGAAGGCGAGGTCAATCCGCTCGACAGCAGCGGCGACAAAGAACACATTCCGGACCGGCTACTTACGGACAGCGAAACATTCACGGCGACTGAATTCTCCATCGAGACAATCGCAACTCCGGGACACACCGCAAACCACTTATGTTTCGCAATCCAGGGCGAGGACATCATTTTGTCGGCCGATCACGTTATGGGTTGGTCGACTTCGATCGTCGCGCCACCTGACGGCGCGATGCGGGATTACATGACTTCAATCGAAAAGATGCTTGATCGTTCTGAAAATACTTATTTTCCAGGGCATGGCGGTCGCATCCATGATGCACATTCCTATGTCCTCGATCTGAAACAGCACCGCCTCAACCGTGAGGCATCGATCCTTGCGACGGTTTCGGAGCGTGAACGGACGATAAAGGAGATCGTCGCGGAGCTCTATGCAGAGGTCAATCCCTCGCTGCATCCCGCAGCAGGTCTGTCCGTCTATGCACACCTGGAAGATCTCGTTGAACGCGGTCTGGTATCGGCACGTCCAGACCTCTCGTTGACAGCAGGCTACAAAAGAACCGCCTGAAGACCTTAACCCTCCAGGTCGGTCGCATCCGGATCATCTGGAGCCGATAACTCGTCATCCCCGAAATAGGGTTTGAAGCCCGGCAGAGGAACAACTTCTCGCGGATCTTCTACAATTTCAGGTGTCAGTTCGTCTTCCAGTTCGCCCTCCTCAACGGAGAGCCGTGCGAGATCCCCGTAAGTTTCCAGCAAAACGCGATCGATTTCGGCGAATACGGTTCTGATCTGGCCCGCGTTGGTGGAAAGATCCTGTAATGGGGTTCTGGAACGCGAGCGGACGTCCAGCAGCGCACCGACCTGATCGGGTCGTATGCGGAGCGCAACGTCGAACTTCAGTCCGAGATAACGCGTTACACCTTCAGCCTGTAATCGCGTTGCCGCATCCAGCAGGTCAGGCGGCAATTCGTCGACCACGGTCCAGTTCAGGTTTTCCAGCGCCTTGGCGCCGGCAACGTGTAGCTGGCCAGGAGCAATCCGGTATCGGCGAGGCACAATATCAGCAGAATTTCTCGACAGATCTCTGCCTTGAGAAGACGGGGAGATCGAAAGTCCGGACACCAATGGCCAAACGTTTTCTTCCAGCTTGACAGTCGCCCAGTTCAAAAACGGCTGCGACGATGCGATCTTCTCTGACTTGAGTTCAGGAGGATCGATCTTGTCTGTAGAAATGTCATTCGCCCCGGGACTGGCGACAAGTGTTCCGATCACAATAGACGGCGGCACGAGGGCAAGAACACCAAAGAACGTCCCGATCAACGCTTCAGAGACGCCAGGTCCACCATAGCTCCAAATGCGCTGGAATGCCGCCAAGGCAGCCACGATCGCGACAATGGCCAAAATTGCAGCGCAAGTCAGGGAAAGAACGAATACATCCGCATCGACCAGACCGAACCGTTTTGCAACAAAAGCGGTCAATGCGATGGCAAGCGCTATCGCACCAATGGTCCGGCTCACCGGCGCCGATGCTGTTTTGTAAACGGCGTATTGCTTCATTTCTTTCCAACCTGCATCGCAGGCCATGCTATGAGGCCGTGATCGGCAAAACCAGATTTGTTTTCTTGTTTACAGGCAAATTGTCAATTTTGAACTTCACTTCCGCAATCAGCTCATCATAAATTCGGTCGGTCAGGTTCAAGAATCATTTTCGCAACCGGCAACAAGTTGGAGCCCTGACCAAGCAGGGTGAACATCACTGGACCGAATTCCCGTCAACCGCCAAATGAAGCGCACCTTATGGCAAACCTGAACAAGCCGAATGTGGACGCACGAGTCGCAGGGCCGATTGCAACGAGTCTTGGAAACGTATTCGTTTGTTACGCGCTTATCCTGACGTTTTTTCTGGCCCCTCTGGCGCTGTTCATTGCAATGCGGTTTTCCGAACCTGCAGAACAAAGCGTATTTGCGCATTTTTATTACATCCGCACAACGATCGCTCTCTTGGTGATCGGTTGCTGTGTGGGAGGTCTGCTGATCCTGTTGGGGGCTGATCTGTCGTCCTCGCTCATCCTTGTCGGGCTCGCGATTTTTGTGCTGACCGGGTTTCTGACCCTGGCACGCTGTCTGGTCGGCGGATTCTGTGCGCTTCGCGGCAGGCCGCCAAGAAGTTACAGGTCCTACCTGGTGTAGCAACTATAAATTTATACCCTCATAAGTAGTAAAAATGGAAGAAAGTTAATCTTTACTTAACGATATACTTCAAATTCACTCCCCTTACGTTACATCCTGTTATAGAATTTGACTGGCTGAAATGGCTAAATAAGCGCATGATTTCTATGCCGGTTGCGGAAAAAATGGAATTGGCGAGAAACTCGCCCTTGGAATGCCGCAATTGGATACGACATGCACGCGGCCCGCAGTTATCCGCGCACCCAATTGCCAGTTAGCGGGAACTGGATAAGATAACGGACCTGGAAAAATGTCTGAACAAACATCCCACCCGAACGCCAAAGTTCCGGCGGGAGCCAAATTGATTAATCAATATAAGCCAGTCGGCATTGCCGCATTGAACGCCGCAGCACTCTGCAAGAACGCAGGCGCAGCGACGAAGAAAAACAAATAACCGGCCGCAATTTTCAGCGCCCGATTATTTCAAGACCTCTTGTCGGCCTCAGCCGGCCTCAACCGGTTTCTTCATCAGGTACCGCTGAGCTTGCCGTGTCCCGATCTGTTAGGCAAACTGCCGCCGACAAGGTCTATTGAGAATCGAAATTCATCGTGATTTCGAAGCAAGCCGCAGTCCGTCAACAGGCGAAAACAGCTGGCCGTCCCTTTCGAGTGACTGCCTGATCCGTTGCGCCGATTGCCCCTGCGACGTGCTTCTCGCCCCGAAGCTGCCCCAGTCGGATCAACCGGATCGTTCTGGCTGTTCATGCCGCCGCCGCTCATGTCGGTTGCTGCTCTCGGGGCAATCATCCGACACGATCGCAACTCATCAGGCCCTGGCACTTTTTCGCCGGTTACCACCGGCATGCCCTGTCCCATCGGAGACTGCCCTGATGATCATTGCCTATTGCCCGTCCGTAAAAGGCCTCGAACGTATCGAACTCGCAGCTGAGGCTCCCCTGCCTGCGACGTCGGTGTGGATAGATCTCGTTGCGCCGACACGCGAAGAGCAGAAGGCCGCTGAAAAGCTGATGGGCGCGGAAATCCCAACGCGCGAAGAAATCGCATCGATTGAAACCTCCGAGCGACTCTACGTGGAGCCCGGCGCGGTCGTCATGACGGCCCAGATGCCCATAGCGACCCGGACGCTGGATCCGATCCTGTCCTCCGTCACTTTTGTCCTGAGTGCCAAACGGCTGGTGACCCTTCGTTACGGGGAACCCAAGTCAATCTCCATTCTGTCCAAGAAAGTTCAGTCTGACCCCACAATCGCACATATGGGACCGGCCGTGCTCTTTGCGTTGCTCGACATTATTGTCGACCGCTGCGCAGATGAAATGGAAAGCGCATCGTCCCGCTACGACAACCTTGCTCTCCAGGTGTTCGGCGACGGGCTCAACATGCGCAAAACGGCCAGCTATCAGGTGGTGATAAAGCAACTTGGGCAAATCGGCCTGCACGTTGCCAAGATGCATGATGTGTGCACGAGCCTGTCACGCGCCCTTCTCTTCATGAATACCCACGCTAAGAGGCTCACCCTGACCGAGGAGCAGGTAACCGAGTTGAAGACCTATGGCCGCGATATCCGGTCAATCAAGGAACATGCAGACGCCCTGGACAACAAACTTGCCTTTCTGCTGGACGCCACTGTCGGGCTGGTCACACTTGAACAGAACCAGATTTCAAAAATCTTTACGGTCCTGGGTCTGGTCTTCCTGCCCCCTACCCTGATCGCCTCAATCTATGGCATGAACTTCGCCAACATGCCCGAACTCAACTGGGAACAGGGTTTTTTGTTTGCACTCGGTCTGATGCTTGCGTCCGTGATCGCAACATTTCTGTTTTTCCGCTGGAAGCGGCTGCTTTAGATCCGTGTCACGTCCGTATGCCGATCGCTGTTTCGCTCAAGGATATAGCCGCTCCTTGTCCCAGGGCTGGTCGGGACCCTCGCGCGTGAACAGAATTCGATCGTGCAGCCTGAATGGCCGGTCGTGCCAGAATTCGATGGATGTCGGCTCAAGCCGCATGCCTGACCAGTATTCCGGCCTTGGTATGTCTCCGATCCCGAATTTCGCGGTGAACCTGGCAACTTCCTTTTCCAGAGCGAAACGGCTTTCCAGAGGCCGGGACTGTTTTGACGCCCAGGCACCTATCCTGCTGCCGCGCGGACGGGACTGGTAATAAGTGTCCGCTTCATCGACGGTTACCTGATGGACCACGCCGCGCACGCGCACCTGACGTCGCAGTGACTTCCAGTGGAAGCACATTGCGGCCTTGCCGGACGACAGCAGCTCCCTGCCCTTCGCACTCTCGAAATTCGTGTAAAACACGAAGCCGCGATCATCGACGTCTTTCAAAAGGACCATGCGCACATTAGGCAAGCCGGACGGGTCAACAGTTGCAAGCGCAAGGGCATTCGGATCATTGGGTTCCGATGCCTTGGCGTCTTCAAGCCATTCAGAAAAAAGATCAAATGGTTTCTTGACCTCCGCGAAGTCACCTTTTGTTAACTCTTCAGAGGGATGCTTGAGGTCTGTCATAGGTTACCTGTCGAAGAATTCGATCGCCTGCAGCACGGCAAGAACATGCCAGCTTGGAGGCTGTCCGTAAGATGTTTCGTATGCGTTCATATACTCTCACGTACAACAAGATCCAGCCCTTTATGGGCATCATTGCGCTGCTTGGGAGCCTGCTTGCAGGCTGCGCGCAGGTTACAGTTCCGATAGGCAGCAACAATGTGGATACGCCCACTGTCCTGACGGGCTCGATTCCATCCTCGACCGATCAGGCCTATACAGACGTCAACGCGGAAGATCGTGCTGTCATTGCAGAAAACCTCGATTCGCTTGACCAGACCCTGGACAACTATGACGCCCGCCAGGACGTGCTGCTGTCCTGGTTGAATCCGATCAGTGGCAATTCAGGCACCGTGACAAGCATCAAGGCTGACGGACTCACTGAAACAGGGTGCCTTTCCTTCCAGACGACGGCAAACACAATTGCCGGCATCAGGCTTTACTCCGGAACGGCCTGCCGGGATATCAGCCAGAAATTCGCTGTGACAGCCCTCAGCGTCGCCGACGCTTGATCAGCCGATCAAATCGCCTCATAAGGAAGTGCTTTGTTGCTGGAGGCGAAGGACTGGAATTTTGCCCTCTTCGTTCCGATATAGTAGTTAAGTCCGGTCAAGTATTGTCTCAGGAAAACGCGCGCTTCGGAGCAGGTCATGTGTCCGGAGCGTTTATGCGTGAGGCGACAGGCTGGAGAATCTTAGAAACCTGGTGATGTGAATGCGAGATCCCTATAGCGTTCTCGGTGTGGCGAAAAGCGCCAGCGAGGGCGAGATCAAGAAGGCTTTTCGGAAGCTGGCCAAGAAATACCATCCGGATCAGAACAAGGACGATCCGAAGGCGCAGCAGCAGTTTGCCGAAGTGAATCAAGCCTATGAAATCATCGGCGACAAGGACAAGCGCGCCAAGTTCGACAACGGTGAGATCGACGCGGAAGGCAAGCAGCGCTTCCAGTCGAGGGGCTTTGACGGCTTTTCCGGATTTGAGGACTTTGGCGCTGCAGGCGGTGCACGCGGCCACAGGTCGGCGGGCGGCGGCAGCACTGGTGGCGGCGCTGGTGGCTTCGACGACATCCTGAACGACATCTTCGGCGGCTTCGGCGGTCGCGGCAACCGTCCGGGAGGCGGTCCCGGCGCCGGGCCAGGCGCTGGCTTTGCCGGTGGCAGCGCGCGCACGAAAACACCGCACAAAGCAAAAGGCAAAAATGCCGAAATCATTGCCCGCGTGTCGTTGGAAGACATCGTCAACTCCGGCAAGACCCAAGTCACACTGCCGAGCGGCAAAACAGTCAACGTGACCTTGCCGAAGGGTGTCGAGGAAGGCGAGAAAATTCGCCTGAAAGGCCAGGGTCATCCAGGTGAAAACGGCGGTCCGGCAGGCGACGTGATGGTCGAGATCCGGATCAGGCCACACACACTCTACGAGGTGAATGGTTCCGACCTCCACCTGGACTTGCCGCTGACGCTTTACGAGGCAGTGCTCGGCGCCAAGGTCCGCACACCAACGCTTTCCGGTGCCGTGAACCTGACCATTCCGCCAAATACGTCAAGCGGCAAGGCCATGCGCCTGAAAGGCAAGGGCCTGCCCAACAAGAACGACGGCCATGGCGACCTTCTTGTCAAACCCCAGATCATCATGCCGCATCATAGCGACGAAGAGCTGGAAACACTGATGAAGGCCTGGAAGGAAATCACGCCCTACCGAGCGCGTGGACCGGAGTTCGACTAGATACTGACCGGCTTGCAGCGCCAACGTGGCATAAAGATTTGGCCCACAAATTTTGTCATCTGACGCCACCCCGGCCTCGAGCCGGGGCAGCTTTTGCAAAGGGACCTGTCCTGTTTGGGTCCGGGACGGCACAGCAGGTTCGGTTTCCAGGAGTGCCGCCCGAGATCGTCAGCCCTGTAATTCTTCCAGCAGGTTCGCCAGCATTTCCATGCCCTTGCCCCAACCCTTGTCGAGGCCACTGATGGCTCCGGCAAAGCAGGTTATTTCCGCTTCGCTCGCCTCATGGGGTGTCCAGATGAGGCGTACTTCGGTCTGATCTCCAGCCTGTATGAAGGTCACGGTCGTCAGGAGAGTGCGCGGCCAGTCGGGCATCATCGGATTTGCTGAGATTTCCCAGTCCGCGTCGGAGACCGAATGTAGCCAGACAAGTTTTTCAGGCTCGACGACTTCAGTATATTCGACGCGTTGAAAGTGGGAGCCACCGCCGAATTTCATCTCGTTCAGCCAGAGACCTCCCGGCTGCACGTCCAGTTTGTGAATAACCGTTTCAACACCGGGCCCATACCAACGGGCCAGCAATTCCGGTTGGGTCCAGGTTTTCCAGACAAGTTCGCGCGGCGCATTGAAACGTCTTTCAAGAATGTATTCAGGCAATGACATTAATTTACTCCCACTGATCGGTGTTTTTGAGTTCTTCAAGAAGATTGTCGAGCTGGTCGAAACTGGAGGACCAGAATTTTCTGAATTCCTCAAGCCAGGCGACCGCCTCTTTCATCGGCTTCGCGTTGAGACGGGCCGGACGCCGTTGACGATCGGTTCCACGCGTTATCAAACCTGCACGCTCAAGAACCTTGAGGTGTTTCGACACAGCGGGCTGACTCATTTCAAACGGCTCGGCCAGTTCGTTCACCGACGCCTCGCCTGAAGCCAGTTTCGTCAAGATGGCCCGGCGAGTCGGGTCGGACAGGGCGGAAAACACTGCATCGAGGCCAGGTTTGCCAGACATATAACCAACTTGTTCCATAACTTAATGGTTATATCAAGCAATCGAATTGTCAAGTTGATTAATTTATATAACTTATTATATTACTAGTTATGCTTATGGAGTCTAACCATGATTGAAGATGTTGTCCGATCACTCGGGTACGGCACACTTGGCAGCAGGCTGAAACGGATCGGTGAAAAACTGCAGTCGCAAACACAGGAAATCAGCAACGAAGTTGCCAAGGCGGAGTTGTCCGCGTCGCTCAATCCGGTGCTGGCGACTCTTGATCGAAACGGCTCCCTTAGTATCGGTCATCTTGCAGAGGCGCTTGGACAAAGCCAGCCCGGTGTCACACGCATGGTCAACAAGCTGAAGGCTGCAGGGCTTGTCGAGAGCCAGCCGGATGAAAAAGACCGGCGTGTCAACAGAATCGCACTGACCGATCGCGGCGTTGCGCTCGTCTGGCATCTGCAGCAGACCCTGTGGCCCAAAGTCATGCTGGCGGTCAAGGATGCCTGTGCAGGACTGGAGGGGTCGCTTTTGCAACAGCTTTCCCAACTGGAAGACGCGCTTGACGAGCAACCGCTTAGGAAACGATGCTCCTCGGATTCCCTTCCCGACTGGAGTCGATTGGCACAGGAGATGGAGGACCCCCGATGATCAAACGCATCTGGCATGGCTGGACGACGCATGAAAACGCCGATCGGTACTTCGGTATCCTGACGGACACGGTCATTCCCGGCATCGAGGCCAAGACCATTCCAGGTTATCTCGGCATTGAAGTTCTGAGACGCGATCTGACAGATGAAGTGGAATTCAAAACCATCATGAGTTTTCGCTCGATTGACGATGTCATTGCCTTTCAGGGGCCGAATTATGCAAGAAGCCATGTTCCCGGTGCTGCACAGGAAGTTCTGAAGCGTTGGGACCAGACGGCCGAACACTATGAATTCCTTTTATCCCGGAACGCTGCAGGTGCCATGACATGACCAGTTTGCTGAACCGAGTTGTCTGGTCTGCTCTCACGACCCGCCAGGATCACTTTTCAAAGCGGGGAACGCTCGCTCGGAGGTTCGATCCAGAAATTTCGCCGTTTGCAGCCTCGAAAGACAATTCGGCAGATGCGCTCGCAGCCTTGACAGAGCTGATTTGCCCCGGCGACAAACCGGTCTTCCTGCTACAGGCTGAACAGATCACGCTTCCCGAAACGCTGGTCGCGGACAAGACCGCACTTGGCGTTCTGATGATGGAAAACACCGCCCGGGAACCTGAAGCCTCCGCTCCCATGATCGTGCCCCTGTCGAGTGACGACATTCCGGAAATGGTCGCACTTGCGGACCTCACTCAGCCAGGCCCTTTCACCAGACGCACCCCGGAACTCGGGACGTTCTGGGGCGTAAAACTGGACAATCGGCTGGCTGCCATGGGCGGCACGCGGTTGAACCTTGAAGGTTACACGGAGATCAGCGGTCTTTGCACGCATCCGGACTTTCAGGGGCGTGGACTGGCAACCGCCCTAACGCTTCACATTGCCAAAGTCATACGGAGCCGCGGCGACAAACCATTTCTTCACGCTTATGCAGACAATCATGGCGCGATTGCACTTTACCGCAAGCTCGGCTTTGACATCTGGAGCGAAGTAAACGTCGCGGTCGTCCGCCGGAGTTCCTGAGCTGCAGGCAGAACTGTCATGCACGACAACCCGGCAAAGTTCCCACCTTATTGGGGCTTGGAATTGAACCGCCTGATCCCCTGGCGCAAATACTTTGTTGCCGAACGATAGTGGCTCGGTCCCGCTGCTTCCGCCCAACGGCCCGTCGGCCAGGCATTGTTGGCGCCTTTCATCGGTGCGCTGTAGAGCTGATCGTCAGACAGGGACTCAATCAATCGCAGCAGCTTGTTGTGATTACGTTCAAGCAGCGCAACTGCTTCTGTCCAGGTCATCCCCTTCTGCCGAGCACGAAGGTCGGCGTTGTACCGCTTTGTTTCGTTCCATTTGTACCCCTCGGCGGGAAAGTAAACTGTCTTTTCCTCTTGCCCATCCAGATACCAGCCAAGGAACAGGTCGATCCAGTGCGCCCGATGAGCGACTATGTCCTTGGGCGAAACGCCTTCATCGTCCAGTTCAAGGCGAAGACCGGCAGGCAGGATATCAAGCAACCGGCAGAGTTTTTCAAATTCCTTCAGTGCAAGTGACAGGAGTTCCTGTTTCGATTTGGCCGCCATTGCATTCTCCCACCTGTTTCCGTGAATAAAGCGCAGCCAGTAAAAAGCGGCATTGATCTTTGCCAAGCCGCATGTCGAATGCCTGTCAAGTCGCCGGGCATCCGGCAAATCAATGCGGGAATCGCTGGCCTTCCGGATAGAACAACCCGAGCAACCTATCCAGAGCTGCATCTTGGCAACACGTGATTATTTTTACGCGTCAAACAGCATCAGTCATTGCAATTAAAAAGGGTGTCTTTTAGCCAAGTTACACTCGATAATAATGACAAGGTCAGACAATGCGCATTCTACTCGGCTTCATATTCCTAGCCCTGTTTTCCACCTTTAGCCTCGCTGACACGATCCGGGAAACAGTGCCGGCGAACAGAGCATCTGCCGTCGGCTCTCACGCCGTTTACGGACCCTATTGCGGCGCCGGCATCATTCCGAAAATGAAAGTTACCAGAGCTCCGAAAAACGGCTCGGTTTCGTTCAAGCAGGTCAGCGGAAAGCTTGGCGAAAATGCCGGTCGTTGTGCGGGAAAAACGGTCAAGGGTACGGTCATCGTCTACAAACCGAACCGGGGCTTCCGCGGCGAAGATGTCTTCAATGTAAGATTTACAATGGACATGCACACCTATGGGACTGCCAAAATCAGAAACGTGTCCAACAAATACATCATCCAGGTCAAATAGATTTCCGGAAAGGCTGATTAACCGGCTGGTTGCGTTACCGGTCAAGCCACCCGTAAATCCAGTAGGCGCCTTGCAGATACAATTTTCGGAAGGCCGGCAAGGGGAACTTTCGAAACGGAATTTGCAAAGGAGACGGCAGATCGTCCCGTCTCAGAGAGCCGGTTACCAGACCGGCGATCTTCTCACCGGATAGGGACGCCATCGCTATTCCGCTGCCATGCCAGCCCATGGCCGCGTAGATGCCGTCCATGCGCGGGACTTCCCCGACGAATGGCGTCAGGTTGCGCGCGAGACAGACATTGCCGTGCCAGGCAAATTCCGTCTCGACATGCGCCCATGCCGGAAACATGGTCTCAAAGTCGTTGCGGGCGCGCTTTTGCATGGCTGTCAGCGCGGGCGCCTTTTCGAAGATCCCTCCGCGGGTTCCAAACAGGAACCGTCTGTCGGGCAACAGGCGAAAATAATGCAGCAGTTTTCTTGTATCTGCAGCCATCGTGTCCGCGGTCCATCCCTGATCGGACAGCTCTCCTTCGCTCAGCGGACGCGTTACCTGGATGGATGACATGACCGGCAACGTGCGGCCATGCAACCATTTCGGCACGGTCTCACGGGCATAACCGTTGCCTGCCAGCACGATCTTTTTGGCCCTGACGTATCCATGCTCCGTTTCCAGGCGCCAGCACTCACCATCCTGATTCACACCAGTGACCGGTGACTTGCCAAAGATCCGACCACCAGCCTGGCGCACTTGATCACCGAGTGCGAGTAGATACTTCAGCGGATTGAGGGCAAAGCCATATGGCATATGCAGGCCACCATGGAATTCCGGACCACCATACCCTTCCGAATCCAGTTCACTCTTTCCAAGAACGCGGGTCCTGATGCCGAAGTTATCCTTGAGGAATGCCGCCTCTTCCTTCAGGCTTGCAAGATCCTTCGGACGATGCGCCAGACAGATTTCTCCCTTCGAGTGACAGTCTGCATCGACACCCCAGTTTTCGAGCCGTTGTGCAACAAGATTGATCCCCGCGACCTGATAGGCGGCGAATTTCCGCGCCTCATCAAGCCCAAACCTCCTGATCAGCTGGCGTGCATCGAGTTTCGTTCCACCCAGGCAACAGAAACCTCCGTTTCGTCCGGACGCACCAAAACCGACATGTTCGGCTTCCAGAACTCCAATCGAAAGTCCGCTCTTTGCAAGCTTCAACGCCGCGCTGAGACCGGCGTAACCAGCCCCGATAACAGCGACATCAAAATGCGCATTGCCGATCAGCTGCCGGTCCTGACGCACGTGGTCGACGCTTGCCTCCCAATAGCTGCCTATCGTTTCGCGCGGGGTCCTGCTCTGCTGCAACATGTCAAAACCCGAGCCTGTCGCGAAGCGAAAACCATGTCATTGCCAGAACCAGAAGCGGAAACCGCAGACGATCCCCGCCCGGAAATGCGGGAATTTCCAGCTTGTCGAAAACATCGAACCGACCGGCGGTCCCCGATACTGCCTCTGCCAGGATCTGTCCGCCGAGGGTCGCCATGGCGACACCGTGCCCTGAATAGCCCGTCGCAGTCAGCATGTTGGGGGCCAGCCTTGCAAAATAGGGCATGCGTTTCGGCGTTATCGCCAACGTGCCTCCCCAGCCATAGTCAATGCCGACATCTTTCAGTTGCGGGAATATCTCCAGCATGGGAGCACGGACAAAGGACTTGATATCGTCCGGAAACCTGTAACCGTAATTTTCACCACCGCCGAACAGGAGGCGGCGGTCCGCGGAAAGACGGAAATAGTTGATGACAAACTTGCTGTCGGCAACGGCGGCATTGTTTCCAATGAGCTGCTTTGCTTCTTCTTCGGAAAAAGGTTCTGTCGCCACGATGTAGTTGTTGATCGGCATGACGTGAGCAGCCGTCTGGCGATCGAGGCGGCCGAGATAGCCGTTGCATGCCAGGATAAGGTGGTCGGCCTTGACGTCGCCCGTTGCCGTCCTGACCGTAATCCGCCCGCTACCCTTGCCATCAATCCCGGTGACCCTCGTTTCTTCGAAAATCTTCGCACCGGCGGCCTGGGCGGCACCGCCGATCCCCAGCGCAAAGTTCAGTGGATGAAGATGTCCGGCGCCCAGGTCGAGCGATCCGCCGAAATAACGCGGGCTGCCGACATGTTGCCCTATCTCGTCACCATCGACGAACCGGATGTCCTCATAGCCATAAACGAGCCGCAGATGCTCGACATAGTCACGGCTCTCCTCGACATATGACTTTCGGTGGTCAGCATGAAGAATGCCAGGGGAGTAATCACAGGCGATGCCATGACGCGAAATCAGCCCCCTGACGAGGGCTTTTGACTCTTCCGCCAGACCCCACAGGAGTTTTGCATGTGCCTGTCCGTGACGTTGCTCCAGCTCGGTCTGCTCCACACGCTGCCCCGATCCAACCTGCCCGCCGTTGCGCCCTGAAGCCCCCCAACCAATCCTGTTTGCTTCCAGAAGAACAACATCCAGCCCTTTCTCGGCCAAATGAAGGGCAGCGGACAGGCCGGTATAGCCTCCTCCGACGATGCAGACCTGGCAGTTCAGCGTTTCATCAAGCCGCGGGTGAGCCGTCATCGCATTTGCTGTCGCAGCATAGTAGGAAGGCGCGTGGCATCCCGGCGTGTCGTTCGCCGTCAGGAGATCAAGCGTTGTCAGCATCGCGGATCGCCAGCTCCCTTTTGAAAGGATTGCGTGTTCTGGTCCGAATTGCGCTCACCTTCTCTCGTTCACGCGGCGGATTCAAGACGAAATCAACCTTCGGTGAGCAAGTTTTGCTTGATTTTGCAAGCCCTTGCCATTCACCTTGCGTTAAATTGACGGTCTTGACAGTTTCGGCGCGTCCGATGAAATGATCGAGCCCGCATGACCCGGAAGGAAGGCAAAACTGTGTTAGGACCTGCAGAACACCCCTGGCTAGATCCGTTGTGGCGACGCATTGTGCTTGTCGTATTTTGTGGTGGCTGGGCAGTGATGGAATACGCTCTCGGAAATTCCGGATGGGCAATTTTCGTCGGAGCTGTCGCACTTTACGCGGCCTGGTCCTATCTTTACGCATACAAGGGACCTGAAGACCCCACCCGGCAGACCCGGCCAAGAATGGACGAAGACGGGGGATAGATGCAGCATGCGGCGCAGGATTCTTTCACTAATTCGGCAGGTTGCCAGTCTTGGAAAGATCCATGGCATGCTCTGTCTTCTGCTGCTGCCCCTGATCTTTGCTGTCATCGATTCTGCTTCGGCGAGTGACACGAAGGAAGCTTCATCCCATTCGACGATCCAGGATGTTCTCAACAAACGCTGTGTTGTCTGCCATGGCTGCTATGATGCGCCCTGCCAGTTGAAACTTTCATCGGCAGACGGATGGCAACGCGGCGCCACGAAGGCGAGGGTGTACGATTCCTCGCGCCTTGAAGATGCGCCGATGACGCGGCTCGGCATTGATGCGAGGACGGTTCCCCAATGGCGTGAAAAAGGATTTTTTTCGGTCAACGGCGGCAGCGGGCACCAGTCCATGCTCGAGCAGCTCCTGAAGGCCGGACGCAGCCAGGATTTCAAACCGGGCGCTGCCCTGCCCGACAGCCTCGACATCAGCCCGCTGAGAAAGAACAGCTGCCCGACACCGTCTGAAATCAGCGGTTTTTTGGCTGATCACCCTTTCGCCGGCATGCCCTTCGGAACCGCTCCGCTTCCCGACGAGGACTATCGTCGTCTTCTCGCCTGGGCATCCGATGGTGCCCCCGCGGATACGAGCGCAACGGTCATTCCCCAGAACATTGCAGACGAAGTCCGCAGGGTTGAGGCTTTCTTCAACAGGGAGACGCTCAAATCGAAACTTGTTGCCCGCTACATTTTCGAACATCTCTTTCTGGCGCATCTCTACATTGAAGGTGACAGTCCACGGCGTTTCTTCCGCCTCATCAGATCCAGCTCGGCACCAGGCTCCGAACCGGATGAAATCCCCTCCCGCCGTCCGTTCGATGATCCCGGAGGTCGCTTCTTCTATCGGCTGGTTCCGATCGATGGCACAATTCTCCACAAGGAACATATTGTCTACGAGATCGGTCAGAACCGGCTGCGCCGCTTCGAGGACCTGTTCCTTTCGAACGACTGGACGATTGACGAGCTTCCGTCCTACTCCAAGGAGGCTGGCGGGAACCCCCTTTCCACCTTTAAGGCACTTCCGCCACACAGCCGGTACCAGTTCCTGTTGGACGATGCGCTGTTTTTCGTGCGCACCTTCATTCGAGGTCCCGTCTGCTACGGGCAGGTTGCGGTCAATGTTATCCAGGATCGATTCTGGATATCGTTCCTGGACCCCGCTTCAGATCTGTCGGTCACCGATCCGACCTACCTTCAAGACGCGATTCCGATCCTCGAACTTCCGGTCGCCGTTTCGGACGACAAGATAACAGAGCGCCTCAAGAGTTTTCTCCTGGTTGGGCCCGTCAAGTATCAGGCCTTCCGGCAAAAGCGCTATGCCGAGAAAGCCAGGACAGACGGCGGCCTCGGGTATTCTGATATCTGGGATGGCGATGGAACCAACATCGATGCACGGCTGACGATTTACCGGAATTTTTCCTCCGCCTCGGTGGTCACCGGGTATCAGGGAGCCTTTCCGAAAACTGCCTGGGTAATCGACTTTCCCCTGTTTGAAAGGGTCTACTACGATCTCGTCGCAGGCTTTGATGTTTTCGGGAATGTGGAGCACCAGCTGACGACCCGGATGTACATGGACAATCTTCGCCGCGAGGGTGAAAGGATGTTCCTGTATTTCATGCCACCCGACGTCAGGGAACCACTCCATGACAGCTGGTACGAAGGACCACTCGCCACACTGATCGATCAATGGAAGGAAAGTCCTCTCGATACCGAGACACCAACAGGTGTTGACTTCAAAACGGACCATCCCAAGTCCGAATTCCTGTCTGAACTGCTCAAGACTGAACCCGATCTCTGGCCAGCGAGCGACCCTATCAACCGTTGCGACGGCAATAATTGTGCGCAGCAGACCACTGTCGCCGGTCAGTTGCGTCCGCTGAGCGGACATCCTGCTCCATTCGTGAAATTCCTGCCCGACATTTCAATACTCATTATCGAGGACGGGCAGACGGAGGACATTTTCACGATTGCGCACGATATGGCCCACAGCAATGTTGCATTTATCTTCAACGAAGATCTGCGGCGGGAACCGGAAGAGGACGAACTTACAATCGTGCCGGGCCAGTTCAGCAGCTACCCGAATTTCGCATTCAGAATGGATGCAAAAGACGTCCCCGCCTTTGTTGAGGATGTCAGGTCCATCCGCAGCCAACAGGACTATCTGAAGGTGGTAGAGACATATGGTGTGCGCAGAACCGATCCCCGGTTCTGGCAAACCTACGATCTTGTCCAGTCCCGCCTCAACGAGCAGAGTGCTGTCCAGGCCGGACTTCTTGACATCAACCGATACCGCGACCCCAAACCCCTGGATCCCATCGAAAGGCTGTTTCAATTCACCTTTTCGGTCGATTGATGAACGGTCACAGATCCTTGGCTCCCAGTTCACCGATCAACCAGCTGCAAAAAATCTGAGCGTCTGACCCCAGACCCTGCCGCGGACCGGAGGTGACCAGATAGTAGCTGTGGCGGCTCTTGATTTTCCTGTCACAGGAAAGAACCAGCCGCCCGGTTTCCAGGTAGGGCTGCGCGAGCGTTTCAAGCACGAGAGCATGGCCATGGCCGAGAGCGGCCAGTTCCAATGCAGACAGCGTCTGGTCCACCTGAAGCCCGGTCCGTCGTGGCGCAGGATGCCCGAAAGCCCTGAAGAAGCTCTCCCAGGTGTCTATCACGCCCATGATGTCGAGCCGCGAGGCATGCGCCAGCGTATCAAGATCCCTCTCCCTGACGTCAAACGAGAATTGGGGATGACAAACGGGGACGATCGGATCGTTCAACAGGAACTCAACAGCTCCGTCCCGCCAGCTGCCGTCACCAAAGCGGATATCAATGTCAAAGAGATCCGGGTTCAGCGTTTCGGCCCAAGACGCCGACATCATCTGCAGTTCAATTTCCGGAAAAGCCTGCTGGAACGACTTCAAACGCGGAATCATCCAGAGCTGGCTGAAACTGTTCAGACAGCGGAAACGGACCGGCTTGCGATCCCGTTCGCCGAAAACCGAGACCGTGGCGATGGAAAGGTCCGAGAACGCCTTTTCGACACTGGGCAAATAGGTTTGGCCCAGTCTTGTGAGGACGAGTTCACGGTGAACCCTTTCAAAGAGCGGATAGCCAAGCTTCTGCTCCAGCTGACGCACCTGGTAACTGACCGCTGCCGGTGTAATCAACAGTTCTTCTGCCGCCCGGGTAAAGTTGCCAAGGCGAGCCGAAGCTTCGAACGCACGAAGCCATGACAGGGGTGGGAGGCTATAGACCATATCTCTAGGCTCAGCGTTTTTTGCAACACCCGACATTTCGTATTCGGAAACAGGTTCTTCCTACAAAATTTTTCAATGCTTCTCCAAATATTTTTTCGTTTCATGGATTTTGCAATCTCGTGGAAACTTCGCGGCAGACACAACACGACAGCCGGTGTCACCAATGCAAAGAGCCGATTACATCATCGTCGGAGCCGGGTCTGCCGGATGCATCCTTGCGGAGCGCCTGAGTGCCGACCCGCACTCCACCGTGCTTTTGCTGGAAGCCGGGAGCGCCGACAATTCACCCTGGGTACGATTGCCTCTGGGATATGCCAAGCTTGTCTCAGATCCAAAGTGCACCTGGCAATTCAAGACGGAGCCGGACACGGGCCTGAATGGACGCAGTATTTCCTGGCCGAGGGGCCGCATGCTGGGGGGATCGGGTTCTGTCAATGCCATGGTTTATTGCCGCGGCCTTCCAAGAGATTTTGAAGACTGGGAGGCATCCGGAGCAGAAGGCTGGGGTTGGCGGGACGTCAAACCTGTATTCGAACGCCTGGAAACGAAAGTGTCGCCCAGCGGCAGAAAAATGGGATGCGGCTGGATCCACGTCCAGGACACGTCGAAACAGATACACAGACTTAATCGCCATTTCTTTTCGGCACTCGACGAGGCAGACCTGCCACGGTCGGACGATTTCAACGGCGCAGCGCCCGAAGGCGGTGGCAACTACCACATCAATACGAAAGACGGGAAGCGCTGTTCGTCCGCACGCGCCTTCTTGCATCCGGCCCTGTCCCGCCCGAATCTCGAACTGCTTACGGAAACACAGGCCAAACGGGTCCTCTTTGAGGGCAACACGGCTGTCGGCATCGAGCTGACGAGCGGTGAAGTGCTTCGTGCCGATCGGGAGCTCATCCTTTCAGCCGGCGCCATCGGCTCACCCCAGCTGTTGCAAGTATCCGGGATAGGTCCGGGTAACCTGTTGCAGGATCTTGGAGTTCCCGTGCTTGTTGCCAACCCCAATGTCGGCGGAAACCTACAGGATCACCTTGCCGCCAACTTCACGTTTCGGGCCAAAGAAGCAACGCTCAATGCCGTGTTGCGCCCCCTGGCGGGCCGGGCACGTGCCGCCCTGCAATATGCGGTTACACGAAAGGGCCCTCTTGCGCTGTCTGTGAACCAGTGCGGCGGGTTCCTGAAATCGCAATCCGGGTTGGAACATCCAGATCAACAGCTTTACTTCAATCCCATCAGCTATCGGCTGCTCCCGAACGGCAACACGGCAAAGCTGACCCTGGATCCCTTCAACGGCTTCATCATCTGTGCGCAACCGACCCGGCCAACCAGCCGGGGACGCATCGATATCAAAAGCGTGGACAGTACTGTTGCTCCCTTGATCCAGCCGAATTCGCTTGCAACGGAAGAAGATCGCGAAGCGGTCATTGCCGGCGGCCGGCTTTGCCAGAAAATCATGTCGAGCCAGGCCATGCGCTCTGTTGTGGACGCATCCGTCGCACCTCATCTGGAAACGCTCGACGGCAAAGGAATTCTGGCCGATTTCCGCGACCGTGCCAGCACCGTCTATCATCCGGTCTCGACCTGCCGGATGGGTAAAAATGCAGAAACATCGGTGATCGACAGCCGTCTCAAGGTTCACGGAGTTGACGGCCTGAGAGTTGTCGACGCCTCTGCCTTTCCAAATATTACCTCGGGCAATACCAATGCCCCAACCATGATGCTTGCCCTGAAAGGGGCTGACCTCATCCTTCAAGACCGGAAACGAGCCACGCAATGACAGCTCATGACATCGCACAAGATTATCTGAAGACCGGCAGGCTTGCAGCCCTGCCCGATGGCCACTTCATTGACGGCAAGACCACGCAGCCATCGAACCGGAAAATGGAAAGCTTCGATCCGGGACGGGCGGAGGCCTTCGCGGAATTCTCCCTCGGTGAAGAGACCGACATGGATCTTGCCATTGCGTCAGCCGAAACAGCCGCACGGCACTGGCGGCAGGTGACGCCGGGCGAGCGTTGCAGGATCCTGAACAATGTCGCCCGCCTGTTTCGAGAGAATGCCGACCGGCTTTCAGTGATCGAAGTGGTCGACAGCGGCAAGACCCTGGCGGAAGCACAGGGCGACATTCAATCCTCCGCGCGGCTGTTCGAATATTACGCAGGCGCCGCCGACAAGCTTGACGGGCGGTCCGTCAATCTCGGGCCAGCCTACACAGCCTTTACCGTGCGCGAACCGGTCGGGGTTACCGGGCATATCATTCCCTGGAACTATCCAACATCGACCTTTGCGCGCGGTGTCGCACCTGCGCTTGCCGCAGGATGTTCGGTTGTTGCAAAGCCAGCGGAGACAACACCCTTCACCGCCCTCGTGATGGCAGAACTGCTCTGCGAGGCAGGTGTGCCGGCGGGGCTGGTCAATGTCGTCACCGGCCTTGGCGCGGATATCGGTGCCCGGATGGCACGTGACCCGCGGATCAAGCAACTGACGTTCACAGGGTCCGTTTCGACAGGCATCAATGTTGCCCAGATGGCAGCCCCCAACGTCACGCGGCTGACCCTGGAACTTGGCGGCAAGTCTCCCCTGATCGCCTTCAGTGATGCAGACCCTGAAAAAGTGGCGGACGGAGCCTACTGGGCGATCTTCTCCAATTCCGGTCAGATCTGCTCTGCCGGGTCCAGGCTCATCATGCACAAGGCGATCCGCGACGATGTTCTTGCCATTCTTGGTGAGCGGGCAAAGTCGATCAGGACCGCACACGGACTGACCGCACCGGATATGGGTGCGATCAACTCGGAGCTGCACCTGTCGCGGATCAAGGCGCATGTCGAAGCAGCGAAAGGCCGCGGCGCCCACCTTCTGACCGGCGGCGACGTGACGGTCGACGCCGACACCGGCAAGGGCTGGTTCTTCCAGCCGACCGTAATTGCCGACCTTGAACCTGATGACCCGGCAGTACAGGAAGAGATATTCGGGCCGGTGCTCTCGGTTCAGAACTTCGACACCGAAGACGAGGCCATACAACTGGCCAACGGCACGGAATTCGGCCTGATCGCGAGCGTTTATACCCAGGATGTCAGCCGGGCAATGCGGGTCGCCTCGGCCATGGACTGCGGCCAGGTATCGATCAACGACTACTGGGCCGGCGGATTGGAACTGCCATTCGGCGGCAACAAGAAATCCGGCTATGGACGCGAAAAAGGCTGGGAAGGACTCGATGCCTATACCAAGGTAAAGTCGATCACGATCAGCAACGCCAGTTAGGTCAGGACCTGTTTGATGAAACTCGACCAAATCGAGACCTTCGTTGTCGGAAACCCACCGCCTCGTCATGGCGGCCGGTATTTCATTTTCGTCAAGCTGGTCACACGTTGCGGTACAGTCGGCTATGGCGAAATCTACAACGCCACGTTCGGCCCGCATCTCGTGGCGGAAATGGCCAGAGATGTGTTCCAACGTCAGTTCGAGGGCGAAGATCCTCACCACATCGAGCGGCTTTGGCACAAGACCTACGGTGCCGGTTATACCCAGCGGCCGGATGTTTCCGTGATGGGAGTTCTCTCCGGTCTGGAGATGGCCTGCTGGGACATCATCGGAAAAGCGGCAGGCAAACCTGTTTATGAGCTACTTGGTGGCCGGGTTCACGAGCGTCTTCGGTCCTATACCTATCTCTATCCCAACGATGGTGACGTTTATCCGGATCCGGACACTCCAAATGTCTACAACGATCCCGACATTGCTGCTGCGGCAGCCATCAAGGCCGTCGAACAGGGCTTTACCGCGGTCAAGTTCGACCCGGCCGGACCCTACACGATCTATGATGGTCACCAGCCGAGCCTTCGGGATCTGGATCGCTCGGAAGGATTTTGCAGGACCATCCGAGAGGCTGTCGGTGACAGGGCTGATCTTCTTTTCGGAACACACGGCCAGTTCACCGTGTCCGGCGCCAAGCGCATGGCCCGCCGTCTGGAAGCCTATGATCTGCTCTGGTTCGAAGAGCCGATCCCGCCGGAAAAGCCGGAAGACATGGCTGAAGTTGCACGCTACACATCCATACCGGTCGCGACGGGTGAAAGGCTGTGCACGAAATACGAGTTTTCACGCGTTCTGGACACCCGGGCCGCCAGCATTCTGCAGATGAATCTCGGCCGCGTTGGCGGCCTGCTCGAAGCCAAGAAAATCGCCGCCATGGCGGAGTGCCATTCCGCCCAGGTCGCTCCCCATCTTTACTGCGGCCCACTGGTAGCACTTGCCAATATCCAGCTGGCGACATGCAGTCCGAATTTCCTGGTGCTGGAGTCGATCCGGACGTTCGATGGTATCTATTCCGATCTGCTGACCACCCCGATCCGATGGGAAAACGGCTACGTTCTTCCCTCTTGTGAACCCGGACTGGGGCATGATCTTGATGAAGACGTGGCCCGTGCACATCCTTATGAAGGCAACGAGTTACACCTGGGTCTGCAGGAAGATCCGGCCCGGCCACTTTGATGGAAATGACGTCGTGAACGGTCTGACACGTTAGTCGGGCAGAAAACGAAACAGTCCGGTCGGCCAGCCTCGTGGCGCGACGCGACTATGTTCCGTGTTTGCAAAAACGATGGGATCCGTTGGGCGAAGGGCCTGCCTGACATCTGGGACACGCTATTTGGGACATGCTATCTGGATTCGATTGCCTCCAAAATAATAGGTAGTCGCTGACCTTGCAGCATCATGTGATCCCTCATGAGATCATCAGCTTCCGCACCTTTGTTTTCAAGAATCGCCTCTGCGATTCTTGCGTGTTCCTCGGTTGACTTCTGAAGCCTTCCGCGCATCTGGAACGGCATCGCGCGATATGGGTTGATATGTCCGGCAAGCTGTTCGATCTGTTCAACAAGCCTGCTGTTGCCTGCTGCCAGATGAATAGACTCATGAAATGCCAGGTTGGCCTTTGCGTATGCGGTCTTGTCATCCCGGTTGACCGCGTCGCGGCACAACTGCATGGCCGTCTCGATCGATGAGGCGTCCTCACCGGTCAATCGCTCCGCTGCCAGGCGGCAAGCCATGCCTTCCAATTCGGCAGCGACTTCGAACAAGTCAATGAGTTCCTTTGCCGTCAGAACTCTTACGAAAGCTCCCTTTCGAGGCCTGGTTTCGAGCAACCCGCTGTCGACGAGAGATCTCACCGCCTCTCGAACGGGTGTGCGCGAAACATCGAAACGCTCGGCCAATGCAGCCTCTTCCAATTGATCCCCCGGTCGCAAGGCACCGGAACGAATTTCATTCCGCAGTGTCTCGATCAATTGGTCAGCAACGCGCGCCATCTTAGTCAATCCCTTGATTTCTGTCTCTTTTTAGACTGCACCTTTCAGCTTGTCGATACGTATGTTGACACATATGTATTTTTAAATTACCTATATGTATACATATAAGTCTTATTTGTACCAACAGGAGGAAGCTATCATGAAATCAACCCTGCTCGCCGCGGCTGCAATTGCCTCGATTTTTTCCACCCACTCCGCACAGGCATCGGAACTTCGCCTGTCGCATCAATGGTCCACCAAGGACATTCGCCACAACGTGGCACAGATGGTGGCGGACGAGGTTGCCGCCGCAGACGTGGATCTCACCATCAAGATCTTTCCGTCAAAATCGCTGTTCAAACCGCGCGAGCAGTACAAGCCGCTCAGCAGGGGACAGCTCGACATGACGGTCTTTCCCCTGAGCTATGCCGGCGGCCAGCGACCGGCGTTCAACCTGACCCTGATGCCCGGTCTGGTGAAGAATCACGACCATGCGTCCCGCCTTTCGGACTCGCCCTTCATGGATGAATTGAAGGCGGAAATGGAGAAAGACGACGTCATGGTGCTCGTTGACGGCTATCTCGCCGGCGGTTTTGTCGGAAAAGACAAGTGCATCACCAGGCCGGAAGATGTTTCCGGGCTTCAGACCCGTGCAGCCGGAAAGTCCTTCGAGCAAATGCTGGTCGGCGCAGGCGCTTCGATTGCATCCATGGCATCGTCCGAAATCTACAGCGCGATGCAGACCGGAGTTCTGGATGCCGCGAATACCTCGTCATCATCTTTCGTGTCGTACCGGATATTCGAGCAGGTCAGTTGCTACACTCCGGCTGGCGATGTGGCGCTCTGGTTTCTCTATCAGCCATTGTTGATGAACAAGTCCACTTTCGAGGGATTGAACAGCAGTCAGCAGGAATCTCTGCTTGCAGCGGCCGAGAAGGCCGAGGCCTTTTATCTGAGCCAGGCAAAAATACAGGATGCCGCTTCAGTCGAAGTCTTTCGAGAAGCAGGCGTCGAGATTGCAGAGATGACACCAGCAGATTTCAAGGCCTGGCGCGCGCTCGCAAAAGACACTGCCTACAAGTCCTTCGTCGAGTCCGTGCCCAACGGACAGTTCCTGCTGGATTTGGCGCTTTCGGTCGAATGACCCAGTCAGGGCGGCCTGACCCAGGCCGTCCATTCCTCAAAACGCAAATGGAGTGAAAAATGGCTCAAGAACGCACTGGTGGTGCGCGGGTCGGAGCGACCGGCGTCATAAGGCAGATTTCCGAAGTCTCCGGCTGGATCGCGGCGACCATGATCCTCGGCGCAGTGTTCCTCACCTGCCAGATGATCTTCATCCGCTTTGTCCTCAACGGCTCGACTGTTTGGCAGACCGAAATCGTCGTGTACCTGGTTGTCGCCGCAACGCTTCTCGGACTGCCCTTCGTGCAGAAGCACAAAGGGCACGTCAATGTTGACCTTCTGCCGATGTGGCTTGGGCCTAAGGGTGCCAAGCTGCTGAGGGTGGCAACCACCCTCTCCTCTCTTTGTATCATCGGCGTCTGCAGCTTCTACGGCTACGAGTACTGGCATCTTGCCCTTACCCGAGGCTGGACATCGGACACCGTTACCGCCGTACCGCTCTGGATTCCCTACCTGGCCCTGCCGGTCGGGTTCGGGCTTTTGTTTCTTCAGCTTGCATCGGATTGCGCGGATACGTTTTTCAACCTTTCCGAAAAATCGAATGGAGCAGTCTGATGGACCCTCTTCTACTTGGGTCAGTCGTCGGACTGATCACAATCCTGATATTGTTCAGCGGCATTTCGGTCGCCATGGGCCTGCTTCTCGTGTCTGCCGTTTTCCTGGTCATCTTCGATGGCATGAGATCTCTGGAACTGATGCCGGAAATATTCTTCGGCAAGCTCGACAGCTTTGCGCTCCTGTCTATCCCGATGTTCATCATCATGGGCGCGTCAATTGCCTCGACCAGAGCCGGTGCCGATCTTTATGAAGCGCTCGAACGCTGGCTGACGAGGGTTCCCGGCGGCCTTGTCGTCTCCAATCTTGGTGCCTGTGCGCTCTTTTCCGCCATGTCCGGATCCAGTCCTGCGACCTGTGCCGCAATCGGCAAGATGGGCATCCCGGAAATGCGCAAGCGCGGCTATCCTGAGGAAATCGCCACCGGGTCGATCGCCGCCGGCGGCACTCTCGGCATTCTCATTCCTCCTTCCATCACAATGATCGTCTATGGTATCGCCACCGAGACATCCATTGGACGGCTGTTTCTTGCCGGGGTGATCCCGGGCCTGTTGCTGGTAAGCCTCTTTATGGCCTGGTCGATCTATGCAACGTGGCGCTCAGGGGAACGATCGGCGGCACAAGTCAGCTATTCCTGGAGTGACAGGGTAGAGATCCTCCCGCGCGTTCTTCCCTTCATCGCGATTATCGTGGGTGTGCTCTACGCGATGTATGGCGGTGTTGCGACACCGTCCGAGACCGCCGCGGTCGGCGCTCTTCTGTGCCTGTTGGTTGCCATGGTGATTTACAGGCTCCTAAGCCCCAGATCCCTTTGGGCAGTTCTGCGCGACAGCACCAAGGAGAGCGTGATGATCCTTTTCATCATCGCGGCCGCCGGCGTGTTTTCCTACATGCTGTCCAGTCTGTTCATCACGCAATCGATCGCCGCCTGGATCGGCGACCTTGAAGTCAACCGCTGGGTGCTGATGGCGGCGATCAATTTCTTCCTCATCGTAGCAGGGTTTTTCCTGCCACCGGTTGCAGTCATCCTGATGGCAGCCCCAATCCTCTTGCCGGTAATCGTCAGCGCCGGATTCGACCCGATCTGGTTCGCGGTGGTGCTGACCATCAACATGGAAATCGGGCTGATTTCCCCGCCGGTCGGCCTCAATCTCTACGTGATCAACGGAATCGCACCGGATATTTCGCTCAAGAAGATCCTGGTCGGGTCCCTGCCGTTCGTCCTCTGCATGCTTGTTGCGATTCTCCTGCTGTGCCTGTTCCCGGGTCTCGCAACTTGGCTTCCGGACCTCGTCATGGGACCCGCTTACTAAACCGGCCTCGAAAGGAGAAACAACATGACCAACTCATCAAAGTATCGCCGCATCGGACTGATTGTCCCAAGCTCCAATGTTACCATGGAAACCGAGATACCGGCCCTGCTGAAAGCGCGAGAGACGATCCTGCCGGACCGCTTCACGTTCCATTCCTCGCGCATGCGCATGAAGTCCGTCGTCAAGGAAGAGCTGGAGGCGATGGATGCCGACAGCCTGAGATGTGCGACCGAACTCTCGGATGCGGCCGTCGAAGTGCAGGCCTATGCCTGCCTGGTGGCCATAATGTCCATGGGTTTGGGTTATCATCGCACCTCTTCGGAAAAGTTGCACAAGGCTACTGCCGAAAGCGGTTGTCCAGCGCCTGTGTTGAATTCAGCCGGCGCGCTGGTAGAGAGTTTGCATGAGATGAGCTTCAAGAAAGTCGCAATCATCTGCCCGTACATGAAACCGCTCACCAGACTCGTTGTCGAGTACATCGAGAACGAGGGTATCGAAGTGCAGGATTTCCTGGCGCTGGAAATTCCCGACAATCTGGACGTCGCCTCTCAGGACCCGGCAGCGCCGGCCGAACTCTGGCGCAAGCTGGACGTGCGGGGCGTCGACGCGATCGTTGCTTCGGCTTGCGTGCAGATGCCATCGCTTCCGGCGATCGAGATGATCGAGCGTGCATCGGGGCTGCCTACCGTCTCGGCCGCTGTGGCGACAACGCGCAAGATCCTCCAGAATCTGGGCCTGACCGAGGTTGCGCCGGGCGGTGGCGCGCTCCTGTCGGGCGGGCAGCTCGCACGGCTTCCGAAAGTTGCCTGAGACCATCGGAAAGAGGGGCCTGGATGAGGCTGCGGATCAGGTCGAAACTCGCATTGATGCCGGCTTGGATGCTCGACAGGGCAAAGGCCAAATGCGTTTTTCAGGAGCAATTCATAACCCCTCCGGCTCCGGAAAGTCCGGCTCTTCAAGCCCAAGGACAGACCACCCAAACAAGGACCGAGGCACCCGCGTTCGCATTTTGGCTGTTATTGTCGGTTGCCTCTTTCCAAATCATCGAGTTGTCGCCATGGTGCGCTGATGAGTGCCATGTTTGAAGAACTTGATTTTGCCCCCACGCCAATTGGCGCAATATCGCTGCGTCGGCGGCATATCCTGGCCCTGAAGACCGACGTCTTTGAAATCCTGCTCGGCGACGAGCATTTGATGTCGAGCCTTTTCACGGCCTCCGAAGTGGCGTTGGCCGAACTCGGCCTCTCCGCCTTGGCTGACGACAACCTGGATATTCTGGTGGGCGGTCTCGGCTTGGGTTACACCGCCCAGGCGGTGCTTGCGCATGATGCGGTGTCCAGGCTCACGGTGATCGATCTTCTGGAGCCGGTGATCCGCTGGCATCAGGAGGGGCTTGTGCCCATGAAAACCGAATTGGCCGATGATCACCGCTGCCGGCTGGTGCAAGGAGATTTTTTTGCGCTGGCATCTTCGGAAACCGGATTCGACGCACAACAGCCTGGTCGTCAATACGATGCCATTCTGATCGACATCGACCACACGCCGGAGCGGTTGCTGCATGGCGGGTCGGCCGGGTTCTATACTGTCGATGGCCTCAGCAACTTGCAGCGTTTCCTGAAACCCTCCGGGATTGTCGGGCTTTGGTCCGACGAGAGGCCTGATGAGGCGATAACCGGATTGCTTGGTGGCGCATTCGCACAAAGCTGGGCAGAGCCGGTTGTTTTCGCAAATCCCTTGCAGGATGGGCGCGAGATCACTCAAACAGTTTACCTGGGTCGCAAGGCACCAGCTGAGATCTGATACCGTTCCCTGTTTTCCGCCCCTAACTGGTATTGTCGTCCGGCCAATCCGATCTCGATCCGCGTCCTTGCTGCCTGCTACCTCACGTTCGAAAATGCCGAAGCGCACGACCGGCAGCAGGCACCACCAGGGTCAATATCGGATCAGGTGTTGCCGGTAAGGTCCTGTGCGAGCATCAAGGCATTGCCGTCCGGATCATAGAATGTCGCCGTCTTGACCATGCCCTCGACGACGTCGGTTTCGCCATCGAATTTCACCTCCGCCTGTTCCAGTTTGTTCCTGGCCGTGTCCAGATCCGCGATCCCGAAAACCGGAACGCAATTGCCGGGTGCCGGCTGGGCATGCTCCCCCAGCCCTATGGTCACTCCGGCGGTGTTGGTCTGAAGCTCCGACCAGCCTGCTTCGTCCGCATGATAGAGCACCTCAAACCCCAGCATCTTCCCGTACCAGTTCGCGCTTACGTGACGGTCCTTGACCGACATCGCAATCGTGATGGTTTGCTCCAACGAAATTAACGACATGATCTTCCCTTTCGACTCAAAATATACTAACTATACTTTATGGACATTAGTCTTTTTGTCAACATCACGTCAAGGGCCTGGGCAGTCCCGATCCTGTCGAGCCTGCATGAAGGTGTTGCCGGTCGACAGGCACCATTGCTAACGGCAACCGGTGCGAGCAGATCGGCCTTTGCCCAAAGCATCGAGCATCTCATCAAGATGGGTTTGCTGGAAAGGAATCCAGGCCATGGTCACCCTCTGCGACCGGAGTTTCGCCTGACAAAGGCCGGTCAGGCAGCTGCTTCACTGGCAAACAGAATTCACATTGCATCAAAAAACGAAGATCAGAATTTGCTGCGGCGATCATGGACCATTCCCATTCTGACGTCGCTTCAAAGACCTCGTTACTTCAACGAAATCAAACGGGATCTGTCGACTATAACCGACAGGGCACTGTCACAATCCCTGAAGGCCATGGAGACCCGGCATTGGGTGCGGCGAAGCGTCAACGATGCCGCCCGCCCGCCCAGATCCCTCTATGAAACAATTAATTTCGGCAGTAAAGTCAGTCAGATAGCTGGCACAGAGATCAACATTCCCACAAATTAGGGCAAGGGCAGCCGATCAATTCCGGGGTCGAATTTTATTTAGCTCGGGATCTGAACTCGCAGTCGGGCATGTGCAAATCCCTGTCGTTCAAAGAACGCACAGGCAGCCTGGAAACCGCCCCTTATCGCCTCTGATTTTTAGCATTGCCCGGACGCTGTGCCTCCTCGTTACAAGTATCCGAAAGTCACATAGCGTCTCCGCGACAGCAATGTAGTCTTTACATACGACTTTGCGACGCGCTTTAATTTCAACAGCCAAACGTCTTGGACTCGATGGGAGGGGAGAGGACTTGCAAGCCACCGACACGACGAATCCGGAATATTTCCACAAGGTCGTCGACTGCCAATATGCCTGCCCAGCTCATACGCCGGTGCCTGCCTATATTCGCCTGATCGCTCAGCAACGATACACCGACGCCTATCTGATCAACTGGGAAAGCAACGTGTTTCCCGGCGTGCTCGGCCGCACCTGCGACCGGCCTTGCGAACCCGCCTGCAGGCGCGGCCGTGTCGAAGCGGAACCCGTCGCGATCTGCCGGTTGAAGCGTGTTGCTGCAGACTTCAAGGATGAAGTAGCCGACATGCTTCCCAAGGCCGGTCCTCCCAATGGCAAGAAAGTCGCGCTGATCGGTGCAGGTCCTGCGTCGCTGACGGTTGCCCGGGATCTTGCCCCCCTTGGTTACGAGGTGCACCTTTACGACGCGCAGGCCAAGGGCGGCGGCTTCATGCGCAGCCAGATACCCTCCTTCCGACTGCCAGAAAGCGTGCTGGATGAAGAAATCGGCTACATCCTGAACATGGGTATCTCGACAGTGTTCAACACCTATGTCGACAGCATGGCCGGGATGTTGACCAAGGGATACGACGCGATCTTCGTCGGCTCCGGTGCGCCGCGGGGACGAGATCTTCCCAAGCTGCCCGGCCGCAAGGAAGCTGACGCGAACATCCATATCGGAATCAACTGGCTGGCCAATGTTGCCTTTGAACATACAAAGGAGATCGGCAAGCGCGTGATTGTCCTTGGCGGCGGTAATACCGCCATGGATTGCTGCCGGACTTCGCGCCGACTTGGCGGGGAAGAGGTGAAGGTCATCGTCCGCAGCCCGTTCGCCGATATGAAGGCCTCGCCGTGGGAAAAGGAAGATGCTGTTCACGAAGGCATTCCGATCATCGACAACCACGTCCCGCGCGAATTCGTCATCGAGAAGGGCAAGCTCGTCGGCATGACATTCGACAAGGTCGAGGCGATCTACCAGGAAGACGGTCGGCGTGACCTGGTATCAACCGGGGAAGACCCGGTGTTTTTTCCATGTGACGATGTGCTGATCGCAATCGGCCAGGAAAATGCCTTCCCCTGGATCGAAAAGGAGACCGGCATCCGCTTCACCAGCTGGGGAACGCCGATCATCAACGACGACGAGACATTTCAATCCACCCGCAAAGAAGTTTTCTTCGGCGGCGATTCAGCCTTTGGACCTTCCAATATCATCACCGCCGTGGCGCATGGGCACAAAGCGGCGGTATCCATCGACCTTTATTGCCAGGGCAAGAACCTGTCCAAGCGACCGCCACCCCACGTGACCCTGGTGGGACAGAAGATGGGTATTCATGAATGGAGTTATGATTCCATTCCAATCACGGACGAGCGCAAGATTGTGCCGCTGGAGGATCTCAAGAAATCCCTGAACGACCGTATGGTCGAAGTCGAACTGGGTTTCGATGTCGAGACCGCCTTTATCGAAGCCGAACGTTGCCTGAATTGCGATGCGCAGACGGTGTTCACGGACGCCAACTGCATCGAGTGCGACGCCTGTACGGACATTTGTCCCACAAGCTGCATAACGTTCACGCAGAACGCTCCTGAAGGCGAACTGCGCAACAAACTTCTGGTTCCGGCCGAAAACACCGATCAGGATCTTTATGTTTCCGGCACTCTGCCGACCGGCCGCGTGATGGTGAAGGATGAAGATGTCTGCCTGCACTGCGGGTTGTGCGCCGAACGTTGCCCGACGGCAGCCTGGGACATGCAGATGTTCCTCTACAACATGGCGAAAGCGACGCCTGACCTGGTGGACGTCAAATGAAGCAGATCAAGGGTATCAACGATTTCGTGGTGAAGTTCGCCAACGTAAACGGTACAGGTTCGGCTTCGGCCAACCATCTGTTCGCGAAAGCGATTTTCCGGATGGGTGTCCCCGTCAGCCCGCGCAATATATTCCCGTCCAATATCCAGGGCCTGCCAACCTGGTACGAGGTACGCGTCAGTGCAAAAGGTTATCTGGGCCGCCGTGGTGGCGTTGATCTGATGTTGTGCGTCAATCCGCAAACGATGGAAGACGACATCGCCAGCATCGCGCCCGGGGGATATTTCGTCTACGATTCCACCAGACCGCTGGCACCGCATCTCAAACGCGACGACATAAGTTATTTCGGTATCCCGCTGACCGCGATGTGCATGCGCGAGTTCAAGGTTGCGCGATTGCAGCAACTTTTGAAAAATGTTGTCTATGTGGGTGCACTTGCGGCTCTGCTGGATGTCGATTTCTCGATCCTCAAGGACCTGTTGAACGACCAGTTCAAAGGCAAGGAAAAACTGATCCTGCCAAATGTCCACGCGCTGGAAATGGGGTATCAGTTCGCACAGGACAACTTTTCCTGTCCGTTGCCGATCCGGCTGGACTCCAGCGTGATTGACGCGCCGCATATCCGCGAAAGCAAACACATCCTGATGAATGGCAATACAGCCGCCGCCCTTGGTGCGATCTATGGCGGGGCGACGGTTGCGGCATGGTATCCCATTACCCCGTCGACATCCGTGGTCGACGCATTTTCCAAATATGCCGAACGAATGCGGATCGACGCGGGCACCGGCAAACGGAACTTTGCGATAATACAAGCGGAAGACGAACTGGCGGCCATGGGTATCGTCGTCGGTGCCAGCTGGAATGGTGCGCGGGCATTTACCGCCACCTCCGGCCCGGGCCTTTCGTTGATGAGCGAATTTCTGGGCCTGGCATACTTCGCGGAATTGCCCGTCGTGCTGATCGATGTCCAGAGATCCGGACCGTCGACCGGAATGCCGACGCGAAGCCAGCAATCGGACATATTGGCCGCCGCATATGCCAGCCACGGCGACACCAAGCACGTGCTGCTCTTCCCCGCGACGCCGCGGGAGTGCTTTGACATGACTGTTCAGGCCTTTGACCTTGCCGAGCAACTGCAAACACCGGTTATCATGATGTCCGATCTCGATCTGGGCATGAATGACTGGATGTCGCCGCCGCTGGAATGGGACGACGATTACGAGATGAGCCGAGGAAAGGTCCTGGACGCCGAAGCGCTGGACGAGGCTGAATCGTGGGGACGCTACCAGGACGTCGATGGCGACGGTATCTGCTATCGTACACTGCCTGGCGCGCATCCGGACAAGGGCGCATTCTTCACGAGGGGATCGTCAAAAAATGAAATGGCGATCTATTCCGAGAAAGGCGAAGATTACGTCCGGAATGTCGATCGGCTTTTGCGCAAGTTCGAGACCGCAAAATCCTATGTTCCAGAACCCAAGGTTCACGACCCGATCCCGGTAAAGAAGCCGAAAACCAAACTGAAGCTTGGTGCGCTCTTCTTCGGGACCTCGGCCTCGCCGTCTTACGAGGCGGTTGAAATACTGGCTGAAGAGGGCTACCCGATCGACGTCATGCGGATCCGCGCCTTTCCTTTCCACAAACGTCTCGACGCGTTCGTTCACGACCACGACATGGTTTTTGTGATCGAGCAAAACCGGGATGGTCAGATGCGGCAGCTCATCATGAACGAGTGCCATATCGCGCCCGACAAGTTGACTTCGGTTCTCAACTACTCGGGGACACCGATCACGGCGCGCACGATCGCCCGTCAAATCCGTCAGGCGTTGAATGTCGATAGCGCCGATATCGTCGAGCTGCATCCGGAGATTGCCTGATGTCCTATTACAAGCCGAAATTCCAGCATCCCAAACTCCCCAAAAACGAGCTGGGCTATACGGTCGCCGACTACGATGGTGCCGTTTCCACGCTTTGTGCGGGGTGCGGGCACGACAGCATTTCAGGTGCAATCCGAAACGCCTGTTTCCTGTCGGCAATCCCCCCTCACCGCATCGCCAAGCTTTCCGGCATCGGCTGTTCCTCGAAGATGCCCACATATTTTCTTGGCAAGAGCCACGGATTCAATTCCGTGCATGGCCGCATGCCGTCCGTTGCGACCGGTGCCAGTGTCGCCAACCGTGATCTGATCTATCTCGGTGTGTCCGGTGACGGCGACACGGCCTCGATCGGCATGGGTCAGTTCGTTCACCTGATCAGACGCAACGTGAACATGACCTACATTGTCGCCAACAACGGCTGCTATGGATTGACCAAGGGTCAGGACAGCGCCACTGCAGATCTGGGGTCAGTCGGCAAATACGGTGTAAAAAACCCGTTTGACGGTATCGACCTGGCCAGTCTCGCGGTTTTGCAAGGGGCAAGTTTTGTCGCACGCAGTTTCTCGGGCGACAAGGAACAGCTGGAGCCCCTGATCCGCGCCGCGATGGCTCACAGGGGCTTTGCCTTCATTGATGTCGTTTCTCCCTGTGTCACCTTTGCCAACAATGTCGGCTCGACAAGAAGTTACGCCGCCACCCGTGACAATCTGGATGCAATGCCGATCGACTTCGTGCCGATGCGCGAAGAGATTCGAACTCAATACAAGGAAGGCTCAAGTCAGACGGTGACACTGCACGATGGCTCCATTATCCATCTGCACAAGGCGAGCAGAAAATACAAGCCGGACAGCCGGGAGGACGCCCTCATGGCCTTGCAGACAGCCAATCGCACCGGAAAGGTGCTGACCGGGCTGCTCTACCTCGACACCGACTCGCAGGATCTCAACCACACCCTGGCACTCGCAACCAAGCCGCTGAACAGCCTGGGCAAGGATGAACTGTGTCCCGGAAGCCGGGTGTTGAAAAGCATCAACGAAGGACTGCGATAGTCCCCGGTCGGGTGGAGACCTGCTCCCGGTACGGTTCTCCACCACACATTCAGCTCCGGTAACGAGAAAGAGGACGCAATGCCGTGGAAGCACGGTGTCCGTTGACTGCATCGGCAAGCAAGCCTGGTGGGGCATGCTTGCCATCGATCCTTCTCATCGAGGTCAGGGGCTCGCGCTTGATCTTGGTGCACAGGCTATTTTGGAGATGAACTCAGATTTCGGTGTCAAAGATTTCATGCCGGGCGTTCAACCCGGAAATTCCGCTTCGGAGGCTGTTTGCGGTCGTATGGGCCTCGTCCCCGGGGAATTCGCCATTATCGGGTGCGCCGACCCGCAAGCGTTGGCAAATGGCCGGATGACGAAATAGGATTATCCCGTGTCGAACTGACTTGCGAGGCGGCCCTGCCGGCCACCTCGTCTCCCCCTCAGCCAACCGGCCCGGAAGCCGTGTTTGTCGTCAGGCAATCTTCGCCTTGAACTCGCTCCGGCGACGATGGAGAACCGGTTCCGTGTAACCGTTCGGCTGGCGTGTTCCATCGATCACCAGTTCGCAGGCGGCCTGAAAGGCAATGGACTCGTCATAGTTTTCAGACATCGGACGGTAAGCCGGATCACCGGCATTCTGGCCATCTACGACAGCTGCCATCCGTTTCATGGTTTCCATGACCTGGTCCCTTGAGACCACGCCGTGATGCAGCCAGTTGGCGATGTGCTGCGACGAGATCCGCAAGGTTGCCCGGTCTTCCATCAGCCCGACATTGTTGATGTCCGGCACCTTGGAACAGCCGATCCCCTGCTCAACCCAGCGCACGACATAACCCAGGATACCCTGGGCGTTGTTGTCGAGTTCCGCCTGGATATCCTGCGGTGTCCAGTTCGGGCGTTCAGCCACAGGAATGGAAAGAATATCTTCCAGCTTCGCGGATTCACGAGATTTCAGCTCTGCCTGCCGCGCCGAAACGGAAACCTTGTAGTAGTGAAGTGCATGCAATGTTGCCGCCGTCGGGGACGGAACCCAGGCAGTGTTTGCGCCCGACATCGGGTGACCGATCTTCTGTTCCAGCATGGCCTGCATCAGGTCCGGCATTGCCCACATTCCTTTTCCGATCTGGGCATGACCCGGCAAGCCGCAGGCAAGACCGACGTCTACATTGTTGTTTTCATAAGCGCTAATCCAGGTCGAGGTCTTCATGTCACCCTTGCGGATCATCGGACCTGCTTCCATGGATGTATGCATTTCGTCACCGGTGCGGTCGAGGAAGCCGGTATTGATGAAGAACACACGGTCCTTTGCCTGGCGGATACATTCCCCCAGGTTGAGTGTCGTGCGACGCTCTTCGTCCATGATGCCCATCTTGAGCGTATTGCGCTCCATGCCCAGCGCATCCTCTACCCGATCGAAAAGCCGGGAAGCGAACGCGACTTCTTCAGGCCCGTGCATCTTGGGTTTGACGATATAGACGGAACCTGCACGGCTGTTGAGATTTCCACCGTTCGGGCCGATGTCATGCAGCGCGATCAGCGAAGTGATCATGCCGTCGAGCATACCTTCCGGCACTTCGTTGCCGTCCTTGTCCAGAACAGCGTCAATGGTCATGAGATGTCCGACATTGCGGACCAGTAGAAGCGAGCGGCCGTGAAGTGTCAGCGCGCTGCCGTCGGGCGCCGTGTAGTGCCGGTCGGCATTAAGCCGGCGCGTCACCTCTTTGTCTCCCTTGCGGAAGGATTCTTCCAGATCACCCTTCATCAACCCGAGCCAGTTGGTGTAGATGACGACCTTGTCTTCCGCGTCGACAGCTGCGACCGAGTCTTCGCAATCCATGATCGTGGACATGGCCGATTCCAGAACCACATCGGACACATGTGCCTTGTCGGTCTTTCCGATCGGATGCTGCGCATCGATGTTGATTTCCAGATGCAGGCCGTTTTTCACCAACAGGATCTTGTATGGTGCTGCCGTCTCGCCCGAGTAACCGGCAAACTGCGACGCATCTTCCAGGGTGGTCTCACCATTTTCTGTCGCAATTTTCAGGACTTCGTTCTGAATGCTGAAACCGGTCGCATCCGACCAGCTTCCCGCAGCAAGAGGAACCGCTTCATCGAGGACGTTGCGGGCGTAGGCAATCACGTCTGCAGCACGTGCCATGTCAAATCCACCGGCTTGCGGTTTCGATCCCATGGCGTCGGTGCCATACAGCGCGTCGTACAGTGATCCCCAGCGGGCGTTCGCTGCGTTCAGTGCGTAGCGCGCGTTCATGACAGGCACGACCAGCTGTGGGCCGGCGACAGTTCCGATTTCCGGGTCCACCTTGTCAGTGCCAACCGCAAAGCCCTGGCCCTGTGGAACAAGATAACCGATTTCGCTCAGAAACGTCTTATATGTCGCCATATCCGGTGTGCCCGGATTCGCCTTATGCCAGGCATCGACCTTTTCCTGAATTGCATCGCGCTTTGCCAGAAGGTCCCGGTTTTCTGGAGCCAGATCATGAACCAGTGCCGAAAGGCTCTTCCAGAAATGATCTTGATCTACACCCGTTCCGGGCAGGGCCTGTTCATTCACGAACTCGAAGAGTTCGTTGGCAACTTGCAATCCATGGGCGTCTGTACGGGCGGTCATAATTGTCTCCACGCGATGGGCTCGTGTCATGTTGTATGAATGTGTGTTTTGGGGGCAAAGCGGGTCATCGTCAATTGCACGACAGCACTCATGACTTTTTCCATTTTGGAAATAATACAGATTATTATCTCCATCATATTGTCTTCCAGGCAAAGAATGGGCTTTTAGTCCTCTCCGCAATCCGGTACCGGTGACAACTCTGCCAGGATTTCCTCACAAGGCTCTTCATGTTCGCGATTGCAAGACGATTTGGTGACCTCACCTATGGCAATGCCTTTGTCATGCTGACGCTGACAACCCTGTTCTGGGGAGGCAACACCATCGCGGGCCGCCTCGCTGTCGGTGAAGTGTCCCCCATGATGGTCGTGTTTCTGCGCTGGCTGATCGTCGCGGCTATTTTCGTCCCCTTGTTCTGGTCCAGAATACGATCCGACTGGCCTCTCATGCGTCCCTATTTTTCACGCATGATCCTGATGGCCGCCTTCGGCTTCGTCGGCTTCAATTCGCTTTTCTATATTGCCGCCACCCAGACCACTGCAGTCAACCTGGGCATCATCCAGGGGTCGGTGCCGATCATTGTTCTGATTGGCTCTGTGATCGCATTCGGAACAAAGGTCCGCGTTTTGCAGGTGCTGGGAATTCTGCTGACGCTTGTGGGAGTGACCATAATCGCAGCCCAGGGCAGCCTCGATGTCCTTCTTTCGCTGGCCGTCAACCCGGGTGACGGCTATATGCTGCTGTCCTGCGTTCTGTATTCCGGGTATGCGCTTGCGCTCAGGGACAGACCGAAAATCTCGGGACTGACCTTCTTTGCGGTGCTTTCCGGCATCTCCGTCCTTGCCTCGATACCGGGGCTCATTTTCGAAGTTTCGACCGGAACAGCTCAATTGCCTTCGTTCGACGGATGGCTCGTGGTTCTCTATATCGCGGTCTTTCCGTCGTGCCTCTCCCAGATTTTTTTCATGCGCGGTGTCGACCTGATCGGCCCGGCAAGGGCCGGTGTTTTCGTCAACCTCGTTCCGATCTTCGCGGCGGCCCTTGCCGTAACCATCTTGAATGAGCCTTTCAAATGGCACCACGGTGTCGCGCTCACGATGGTGCTTGGCGGGATCTGGCTTTCAGAACGGAAGGCAGGGCGCGGGAATTGAACGTACAACCCAACTAAAAACGCGGCGAATTTGATATCGCCTCATTCGCAAGGCACAGTGCGTTTATGGAAACACCTTTAATTACAGGCGCCTTCGCGCTTTTATTGATAACGATCTCACTATTGCAACCGCTCGCCCGGCGGCTGGGGCTTGCCCCAAGTGTTCTGCTCGCCATCGTGGGAACGCTGATCGGAATTTCGGCGACCTATCTTTTTTACACAAGCCACACCAACCGCTTCGACGATTTTGCCCAAATCTTCGCGGATCCTCCCCTGGACTCGGAGATGATCCTCTACATGTTCCTGCCGCTCCTGCTGTTTCAGACAACTCTGACACTCGATATCAGGCGTATCCTGGAGGATATCGTTCCGATCCTGGTCATGGCTGTCGTGGCGGTGTTCGTTGCAACCGGATTTATCGGTTTTGCGCTCTTTCCGCTCACGTCGTACTTTCTGTCGCCTGAAATTACCTTGATCGTCTGTCTCCTGCTGGGGGCGATTGTCGCGACGACCGATCCGGTTGCCGTTGTCGCGATCTTCCGGGATATCGGTGCCCCTGCAAGGCTGGGTCGGATCGTGGAAGGCGAAAGCCTCTTGAACGATGCCGCCGCCATCGTGATTTTCGTGATCCTGCTGGGAATTCTGACGCAACAGCAATCGCTCACACCGGGCGAAGCTGTCGTGGCCTTCGGCCGTTCTTTCGTCGGTGGTTTGGTCGTCGGTGCGGTTCTGGCGCGCATTGCCGTCAGCCTGTTGTCCCTGATGCGCGACCTGCCGCTTGCCCAGGTTACGCTGAGCCTTGCGCTTCCCTACGGCACCTACGTGCTGAGCGACCAGTTTGTCGACGTTTCAGCTGTCGTGGCCGTTGTCTGTGCAGGAACCATATTCAACCTATATGGGCTTGCGCGTATTCAGCCCGCCAGCTGGCAGTTTCTTCATGCTGTCTGGGAACAGCTGTCCTTCTGGGCTGCCTCACTGATCTTCCTGCTGTCCGCGATCCTGATCCCGAAACTGGTGGCGGGGTTTGCTCCGATCGACATCCTCCTGCTCATCGTGGTGATTGTCGCATCGCTGGCAGCACGGGCAGTCGTGATATTCGGGTTGCTGCCTGTGATGAGCCTGTTCGGTGCGGGACAGTCGGTCAGCAACAAGTACAAGACCGTCATCCTTTGGGGTGGAATGCGCGGTGCAGTGACGCTGATCCTCGCGCTCAGTGTTTCCGAACACGCCATACTCTCCGAAGAGGTGTCCGGGTTCGTGACGAAGCTTGCAACCGGCTTTGTCCTGTTCACCCTGCTCGTCTACGGAACCAGCCTTAAGCCGCTGATCCGCCTTCTCGGCCTGGACCAGCTGAACGCAAGGGACGAGGCTCTCAGGACGCAGTTTCTGTCACTGGCCCTCTTGGATGTGCGTTCCGAACTCGAGACGGCTGCGAAAAGCTATCATATCAACGAACGCGTGACGACGAACGTTCTCAAGGGCTACGAGAACCGGGCTGCCGCGGCCGCTTCGGAAACGAACAAACTGGAAGAACTCAAGGACTGGGACCGTGTGCGCATGGGTCTCATCGCCCTTGCAGATCGTGAACAACAACTCGTTCTGGAACATTTTCACGAAAAGACGATCTCCGGTCGCGCTGTCTCACGGTTCCTGACCCTGACCGGACGGACAGGCGACCTGACCCGCAGCGACGGCCGCTCCGGCTATAACAAGGCAACGCGGCAACCCTTGAAGTTCGGATTCGGCTTCAGACTGGCACAGACGCTTCAAAGGCGATTGCGGATCACCCGGCCCCTTGCCAATCAACTCGCCGACCGTTTCGAGTTTCTGCTGATTTACCGGATACTTGCCGATGAACTGGTTGATTTCAACGACAGCCGCATCCGTCCCTTGATGGGAGACCGCGTCGCCGACATTCTTCTCGATACTCTCAGCCTGCGGCAGGATGAAACGATCCAGGCGATTGATGCGCTGCGACTGCAATATCCGGATTATGCCGACTCGCTCGAAGGCCAGTTCCTGTTGAAGGCCGGTGTGCGGCTGGAAGAAACGGCCTATGACGAAGCCAAGGGCCAGATGCTGATCGGCACCGAATTGCATCGGGACCTGTTGCGAGATGTTGAAAGGACGAGAAGAACGAGCCACACGAGGCCAAAGCTTGATCTGGGTCTGAAGACCGGTGACCTGGTGAGCGCGCACCCTCTGTTCAAGGATCTGCCCCGCAAGCAGCAGAAGGCTATCCGGCGCATGATGCGGCCCCAATTCGCAACCCCGCGCGAGAAGCTGATCCGTCGGGGCGACCGGGGTGATGCAGCCTATTTCATCGCCTCGGGAGCAGTGGAAGTTCAGGCACCCACGCACAGCGTTCGTCTCGGGCGAGGCGATGTCTTCGGGGAAATCGCACTCATGACCGGTGGGCGGCGCAGTGCCGACGTTGTCGCGCTTGGCTATTGCCAGTTGCTGAGTCTCGGCGCTCATGATTTCAAGTCCCTGATGGAGCAGCACCCGGACTTGCGCGAACACGTTGTGGCGCTGGCCACCAATCGGCAGCTGATGAACACGGACAAGGCCGAACACGAAATCGAAGACCCTGTCGTTCCCCAATTCACACTAGACGACCCACCTGAAGACCAGACGTCTGAAAATGACGAAGCAGGGAACATGGACGGCGATCTGGATCAATCGACAAGTGAACTGCCGGAGGGTCCAGAAACTGACACCTCGACGGTGGAAATAGAGATCACCGAAGAGATCAAGGTGACCGAAACCATCAAGATCGCCGAAGACAAGGAACTGCCTGACACGCATCAGGACAGTGATACGGACGCTGACGAAAAGACAGGCAATGTTACAAAAAAGGAGACCGCATCCGGGTGATGCGATCTCCAAAGCCGATACGGTTCCGGCGTTTTATCCCGCCTTTTGAATTTCGACCGAATGCGGATAGGGGATAGAGATGCCCCCGGCGTCGAACGCTTCCTTGACCGCCTTGAGCATGTGGAACTTCAATTCCCAGTAGTTTTCGGCGGCACACCACAAACGCACGCCCAGATCGACCGAGCTGTCACCGAGATTGGTCACACGCACCCACGCCTCCGGATCCTTGTGTACGCGCTCGTCCGCATTGGCGACATCCAGAATGATCTGGATCGCCTTGTCGACGTCGTCGCCGTAGTCGATGCCAAAGGTGAGGTCCAGCCGCCTCGTGTCATGTGCCGAATAGTTGGTCACGACCGACCCCCATGCCTGGCCGTTCGGCATGATGATCTGGACATTGTCCGGTGTCACGAGTTCGGTCACGAAGATGTTGAGATCCTTCACAGTGCCGGAGGTTCCGCCAACGTCGACAAACTGGCCGATTCTGTAGGGCCGGAAGATGATCAGCATCACCCCGGCCGCGACGTCACTCAAGGTTCCCTGTAACGCCAAGCCGATCGCCAGCGTACCGGCGCCGAGCACCGCGACCAGGCTGGTCGCCTCGATACCGAACAACTGCAGGACAGCTATCAACGTGATCAGCAGGACCAGCCAGCGAACGATCGACGCGGCAAAACCGCCAATCGTGTCGTCGATCTGAGGGTGACTGACAATCCGTCGCCGCACCAGTCCGGACAGCATACCTGCGACTATCCAACCTATGATCAGGACAACGACGGCTTTTGCCGCGTTGATGAGAAGCGGAGCGTAAGCACTCACCTGATCCATTGCGCCTTCCATGAAGCCCCTCCTTGATAACCGAGCCTAACGATAATGTTTCAATACCAGACTGAACGACCAACCAAAACAACCGGTCCTTCCACCGGAAATTGGGGGCGGACCAAGCCGTCCACCCCCAAACACTACTAGCGGCTAGCGTCCCGCCAGTCTTCGAGAAACTGCACCATATCCTCGTTGCCACACCCTGCAATGAAGTTCGGATAAAGAACACTGCCTGCTTCCAGGAGCAGTCGAGCGCACGCCAAGTGATCCGCTTCCGGTCTTTTGGGGGCAAATTCCGAACCGTGAATGACAGTATCGAGTGCATCCCCGCCGTAGTCATTCTTGCGGGTTAGGTCCGGGCCGAGTGACAGAAAGTAAGCCATTTCTTCGCGGAGCCCGTTCCAACCGGCCACATGCAAGGGTGGCAAGCCCATGCTGTCCGTCACATCCGGGTCCAGTCCGGCTGACACCAGCCGTTGCATGTGACCGAGATTACCGGGAATGAAGGCAAGTCGCGTCAAAAGTCCCTTGTCCTCGTCGCTCAGATGCGTGACATCCAGAGGACCCGGCGCAGGGCCGTTGTCAGCGCACGCGGCGAGAACCATCTCGTTCCGGTCAAGCGGTTCGGCATATCCCTTCTGGTCCAGAAATGCGGCAACCGGTCTGTTTCCGTAGATCATCGCCATGGCGTAAGGGGTGTGACCGTCCCAGCGGGCAACCGGGTCGGCGCCGAATTTCAGCAACAACTCGACGATTTTCACCGAGCACCCCCGTCGCGCTGCCTGATGGAGCGATGGAATCGTGTTCATCGGTTGCCCGCTCGGGTGGTCAGGCACGGTCAGATTTGGGTCGGCTCCCGCTTCCAGCAACAGACGGACCATCTCCGCGTTGTCGAAATCGAGTGCGCGTGGCAACGCGTTGGTACCATCAGGCTTGGCCCCGTGCCTCAGGAGCAATTCAAGCGCTTTGGTATGTCCAAGTTCGGTGCTGTGATAGAGGCTTTCGTCGTCGTTCGGATTGGCACCTTGTTCCAGCAACCATCTGCCGAGAGCAAAATTGTCCGCGTGGCAGAGTGCTCCGTAAAGCGCAGACAGTTTGTAGTCACCCTCTGGCTCCGGAGAATAACCTTCGTCCACATCGGCTCCGTGGCTGATCAACAAATCGGCTATCGCAGTCATGTCTGTTGATTTATCAGGCCTGCGATGAATGTCTTTTGAATAGGCCAGGTGAAGAATTGGAGACCGGATGCCAACAACACGGGTCGCCGCCGAAGCATCTGCCTCGATTGCTGTGCGGACGGCTTCAAGATCGTAAAGTGCAATCTGGAGGCCCAGATTGTCATTCTTGAGGTCCGGATCGCCCTGAAGCAGTTTCTCCGTTACCCAATGCTGGCCGAAATATAGTGCCACCTTGAGCCGTTCGGCACGCTGTGCCCGGCTCATGGCTCCGCTTTCGATCGCAAATTTCAGTTTTGGCCAGCTTTCATGGCCTCCTTCTCGCGCGATTACGTGGAGAAAGTCAGCATGCCTGAGCTTCTTCTCAACGCTCACGTGTTTCACAACACGCGCAATCGCTTCCGGATCACCTTTGGCATGCGACTTGCGCAACCGGCGCGCCGCATTCTTGTAATTTTCGAGTTCCTGGAAATTGCCGTCCGACATGGCTTTTCTCCTGTTCAAACTGCCCGGGCGATCCGCTGGGTTCGGGCGCAGGTGAAAAACCGGCTATCATCGTCGTGTGTCAGGGTACTTTCGCTTTCCGCGGATCCGGCTGCCGCCCTCGTCGGCACCTAAAAGCTGCATGAACGAGCCGCGGAATGCAAGCCCGTTCACAGGTGATGACCATCATTCAATCCTTGGCCGGTCCAAGATCGGCCGGCGCGTCGACGCCCTCGGGGACGAAGAAATCCGGCGCAAGTGCAAGACTGGGGTCGACCCGGTACTTGTCAAAATCGGTGACACCCCTGCTTGCCAGGAATGTATCGTCGATCACGAACTGACCGGTAAAATCTCTTGACGGCGAGACGAAGATTTCATGGGCCGCATCTGCAAGAATGTCCGGCGTACGGCTCTGCTGCATCATCTTGTCGCCGCCGATAATGTTCTTGATCGCTGCCGTTGCGATGGTCGTCCTCGGCCAGAGCGCGTTCACCGCAATCCCCTTGGATCTCAATTCCCCGGCAAGGCCAAGAACAACGAGGCTCATTCCGTATTTGGCGATGGCGTAAGGCGTAAAGGGTGCAAACCACTTTTCCTGCATGTCGAGTGGTGGCGACAACATGAGGATATGCGGGTTGTCGGCGTTTTTCAGATGCTCAATCGCGTGTTTGGAACAGGCCATTGTCCCACGCGTGTTCACCTGGTGCATCAGATCGAACCGTTTCATGTCGGTCTGCTGCAGGGGCGTCAGCTGAATGGCGCTCGCATTGTTGACCAGAATGTCCAGGCCTCCGAAATGGTCCGCCGTCCTGTCTATTCCCGCCTTGACAGCTTCATCGTCGCGTACGTCAAGGACAAGTGGCAGCGCCTTGCCACCTGCAGCCTCGATCTCTTCGGCTGCCGTATAGATCGTGCCTTCGAGTTTCGGATGCGGTTCGGCCGTCTTGGCCGCTATTGCGATGTTTGCACCGTCCCTGGCTGCCCGTAGCGCAATCGCCTTGCCGATACCGCGCGAGGCGCCGGTGATGAAGAGTGTCTTACCCTTCAAGGACATGATTTTCTCCTCCAGAGTGTCGCCATGGCGGCGATGGTTTGATTGTGCTGATCATTCAACTCGCGTTTCGTGTCCGTGCACCATTCCGGATTGTAGCGCGAGCGGCAATGTCGGCATCCGGCAAGCACTTGGCAACAGTCCGACCGGAGCACGTTCATCGCCTGCATTCATTGTCAGGTCAGGCCTTCTTTTTCGACATGAAGGCCTGGAACGCGGCGATTGTTTCGGGTGCCGTCAAGCGCTCCGCAAAGATCCTGATTTCTTCTTCGACCCGTTCGGAAACGGCCTGCGTGTCTCCTCGCAAAAGTTTTCGCGACAAGGCCATGGCTTCCGGTGGCTTTGCCGCAATCTGCCTGGCGCAGGACAGCGCGGCAGTCTCGACGTCTTCTTCCACGATTTCGTTGACCAGTCCGATCTGCGCAGCCTTGTCCGCCGTCATTGGATTGCCCAGACACAGCAATTCAAAAGCTCTTGCGTGACCCATGAGTTGCGGACCGAGCAGGCTGGATCCGGCTTCCGGCACCAGTCCGAGATCGACAAACGGTGACCGGATAAAAGCGCGCCGGCTGGCAAATACCATGTCGCAATGCATCAGCAAGGTGGTGCCGACCCCAATCGCAATGCCGTCAACAGACGCGACCAGCGGCTTTTCGTTGCGCACGAGCGCGCGCAGGAAGCGCACAACCGGCGTCTCCGAGATTGCGACCTTGCCTGCATACTGAAGGAAGTCACCAATATCGTTGCCCGCTGTAAACACGTCCGGCTGCCCGCAGATGAGATGACACCGCACCTCGCCATCCGTGTTTCCTGTTTCCAACGCTTCGGCAAGGTCGGTGTACATGGCGCCCGTCAAGGCGTTTTTCTTTTCGGGCCTGTCCAGACGCAGGATCTGAACGCCGTCTTGCAGGCTTTTGCGGATCATTCCAATACTCCGATCAGGCTGTTCAGGACGCAAGGGCTTCGGCGTCAAAGGCCTGAATGGCTTCGGCCGACAAAACGATATCCGACTTCAGGCCTGCCGTTTCGCCGAGCACCGTTTCACAGAAACTCCGGGCCAGGAGCGTCCGTTCCGCCAAACGCGCGGCCGGCTCCGACACGGATCGCAGCGCCCCCTTGGCCAGCAGTGCGCCGCCCAGTGAAAGGCCCGCGACACGCAGATACGGCGTCGCACCGGAAAGTGCGTCCGCAATCCGGCCTTCGGCCTGAGCTGAAAGCATGAATTCGGTGGCCTCTTCAAGATCTCGAATGCTTGCGTTCAGCCGGTCTGCGGTCGCACCGAATTCTGGGCGATTTGATGCCGCAACCTCATCTGCGATCGCCTTGAGTTCTGCGATGAAACCGTTGATCTGAGTGCCACCCGATTGTGGCAGTTTACGCATAACGAGGTCGATCGACTGAATGCCGTTCGTCCCCTCATAGATTGGTGCAATGCGGGCATCGCGCAGGTGCTGCGCGGCACCGGTTTCCTCGATGTAACCCATACCGCCGTGAATCTGGACGCCGAGTGACGCCACTTCAACGCCGAAGTCTGTTGAGAGAGCCTTGGCTATCGGTGTCAGAAGACCAGCACGTTCGTTCCAGAATGTTCGTCCCTCGTCGTCGTCCGCGATACTGGTCATGTCGATGGCATGCGCGCAGGCGTAACAAATCGCGCGGGCAACCTGGGTCTTGGATTTCATTGTCAGCAGCATGCGTTTGATATCGGGATGGCGCGCGATCGGGCTCATGCCTTCGCCCTTGTCGCCTGGCGCCCTGCCCTGCTTGCGCTCAACGGCATAGTTCAGCGCATGCTGATATGCCCGTTCGGCAACACCCAACCCCTGGATGCCGACCGCAAGGCGCGCGTTGTTCATCATCGTGAACATGCAGGCAAGGCCTCGGTTCTCCTCACCGATCAGCCAGCCTGTCGCGCCGCCGTCGTCGCCGTAAATCATGGTGCAGGTGGGCGACCCGTGGATCCCCATCTTGTGTTCAACACCGGCCACGCGGACATCGTTCCGAGCCCCAAGAGCACCGTCGTCGCCGACCAGGAACTTCGGCACCAGAAACAAGGAAATCCCCCTGGTCCCGGCGGGCGCGTCCGGCAAGCGTGCAAGTACCATGTGAATGATGTTGTCGGTCAGGTCGTGATCTCCGTAGGTGATGAAGATCTTCTGGCCAAAGATGCGGTATGTTCCGTCATCATTCCGCTCTGCGCGGGCTCGCAACGCATTGAGATCCGAACCGGCCTGAGGCTCGGTCAGGTTCATGGTCCCCATCCATTCACCGCTCACCAGCCTGGCCAGATATTTTGCCTTCAATTCATCCGAGGCATGTTTTTCCATGGCCTCCACCGCGCCGATGGTCAGCGTCGGGCCGATCGCGAATGACATGGACCCCGAGTTCCACATCTCAAGCGCAGCTGCCGAAAGCATTTGGGGAAGCCCCTGCCCGCCAGATTCCGGATCCGCCGACAAACCATTCCAGCCACCGTCAATCCATGCATGATAAGCTTCGCGCCATCCCGGTGGTGTGGTTACTTTCCCGTCTTGAAGCGGTGTACCGTGCTTGTCAGCAACCGCGTTCAGCGGTGCAATTTCTTCGGCGGCAAACCTGCCTGCTTCCGCGACAATTGCGTCGACAAGATCATCTCCCAGTTCAGCGTAACGCGTATTTTGCTGCAGGTCGCCAAGGCCGCAGACATGTTTCAGCGTGAAGGCGATCTCGTCAACTGGAGCGCGATACATTCAGGTCCTCCCAAGACCGGCCGTTTTCGGCAATTGTCGGTTTTCGCCATCCCAAGCTTGACGGAGGCGGTACTTGTCCGCAAAAGGCGCATGAGACAGGTATTTGACAGGACAATAGACCAGTTGACGTTAACGTCAACCCGTACCGCAACGGCATGTCATTGTCTTTTTGTTTAATACACAATGCCGGAAGCCGCAGAGATCAGGACATGCAACGCTGGACCCTCGATTTGAACAGACCGGACTGGCGGAACGCTCTCGAAGCCTCTGCCGTTTGCTCGGCGATTACAAACGGTGAACTGGTGGCGGTGCCAACTGAAACGGTCTACGGACTGACGGCTGATGCCACCAACGGAGAAGCATGTGCGAAGATTTTTGCAGCCAAGGGCAGGCCGCAATTCAATCCGCTGATATCGCACGTCGCTTCGCTTGCCGATGCACAACGGCATGGAGAGTTTGACAGCCCGGCGCTGGACCTCGCCAAGGCCTTCTGGCCGGGACCCTTGACCCTTGTCGTCCCGAAAAAGAAGACTTCGACCATTTCCGACCTCGCAACAGCAGGTCTGTCGACAGTTGCCTTGCGCGTTCCGGAGGGGCCAGTCATGCGGTTCCTGTCGGAAAAGACGGGCTGTCCCCTTGCAGCGCCCAGTGCAAACCGCTCGGGAAAAATCAGTCCGACACGGGCTGACGACGTGATTGCCGACCTCGAACCCTGTCTCAGCTTCATTATTGATGCAGGGCCGTGTTCCATCGGGATCGAATCCACGATTGTCGGGCTCACAGACGGTACGCCCAGACTGTTACGGCCGGGTGGGACAACGCGTGAAGACCTGCAAGGCGTCCTTGGTTCAAGCCTTCAAGGTGCACCCACAAATGTGCAACCAGATGCGCCAGAGGCACCCGGCATGCTCCTGTCACACTATGCGCCGAACGCAAAAATGTCCTTGAATGCTTGCGAAGCGGTACCATCAGACGCCTTGCTGTCCTTCGGACCCGACAGGGTGCCCGGCGCGGATCAGGCTTATGCGGAATTCAACCTCAGCCCGAGAGGGGACTTTGCAGAGGCAGCAGCCAACCTCTTTCGGGGGATGCGGACCCTCGACGCCAGCGGTACGAATACCATTCGGGTACAGTTTATCCCCAGCTTTGGGTTGGGTGAAGCAATCAACGACCGTTTGCAACGAGCAGCCGCACCTCGTTGACGGAATGGGGCTGGCCACGCGCGTCTGCGACAGGTGTTGTGTTGTCCCTACCTCGTTGATGCAATTTTCAGCTGCAATCGAAAACAGCATATATTTCAGCGTTTCACGATAGACACTTGTTTTGTCAGTTGAACCACGTCCGCCTAAAGTTATCACAGCACCAAGGCAAGCTTCCAATATAACAGATAAACAAAAATCAAGTTCACTCGCATTTAAAATCTTGGCAATTCATACAAGGAACAGTGAGTGCAAAGGTCTGCTTCCAGACTTATCAACAAGTTGCATAGGCTGAGTTACGGTAAAAAGCTCGCTTTACGTTACGAGAATCACTTAGTCTTGTTGTCAGAATTGAGATGCAGCGGACCTCCCCTCGGGCATTGCGGTGCTCGCACCTTTAAACGGCCGGCCAAAGAGCCGGCCTTCTTTTTGAGCCGCTCACCCGCTGCAATCACGCATTTGTCGCTCTTCTTAAGACCTATCATCAATTGACAGGCCCGCCACCGGCGGCTCAGATGCTCCCCTGTTGCTCAAAAAACAAAACTTTTCGGAAACGCCGCCTTGTCCACGCTTCTCTTGCATCATTCCTGCTATCTCGACCATCTGACCCCGCTCGGGCATCCTGAAAGGCCGGACAGGATTCGGGCGATAGACAGGATCCTGGAACATGAAAAGTTCCAATCCGTCGAACGCGACCTTGCCCCGGTGGGTGCACTGGAGGATATCGCGCGCGCGCATCCCATGAGTTACGTGGACCAGCTCCACCGACTGGCCCCGGACGAAGGTGTGGCGCGAGTTGATGCGGACACGACAATGTCTCCTGGCACATGGGAAGCGGCTCTCAGGGGGGCGGGCGGTGCCTGCCGTGCTGTCGACGAAGTGTTGACGAAGAAGGTCGACAACGCCTTTTCCGCTTCCCGCCCGCCGGGCCACCATGCGGAAAAAGAACGGGCGATGGGCTTCTGCTTTTTCAACAACGTTGCCGTTGCCGCCAGATACGCTCAGGAGAAGCACGGTGTCGGCCGAGTGGCGATCATTGATTTTGACGTCCATCACGGCAATGGCACACAGGATATTTTTTGGAACGACTCCAGCGTGATGTACTGTTCCACGCATCAGATGCCGCTCTATCCAGGCTCCGGCGCTGCGTCTGAAACCGGTGATGCGAACACCATTGTGAACGTTCCGCTTGCCCCCGGTGAGGATGGCCTCGCCTTCAAGGAAGCATTCGAGGTCGCGATCCTTCCCCGGCTCGATGATTTTGCTCCGGAATTCGTGATCATTTCCGCAGGTTTCGATGCACACGCCCGCGACCCCCTGGGGGGGCTCAACCTAGTCGAGGCCGATTTCGCCTGGGCGACCCGCGTATTGATGGATGTCGCCGACAAACATAGTGATGGACACCTGATTTCTGTTCTGGAAGGCGGCTACGATCTGGAGGGACTCGCCCGGTCGACGGCGGCGCACGTCATGACTCTCATGACCGGCTGACCTCTCCGAATTGAAAAACGACGGGGATGATCCTGTCTATCTGACACTTCACGGCTTGACCTGCACGCTCAAGCCCGCAAGTTTCCAGATGAACTCATGCTTCAGACAAGGACCGCACCAATGAGCGACGCTGCAGGCGACATTTCCAAACTCTCTTTTGAGGACGCACTCAAGCAGTTGGAAACGATCGTGCGGGAACTCGAGCAAGGCAACGTCGCCCTGGAACGCAGCATCGAGATGTATGAACGCGGTGATGCCTTGCGCAAGCACTGCGATACGCTATTGAAATCTGCGGAGGCAAAAGTGGAAAAAATCCAGCTTGGCCAGAACGGCGAAGCCAATGGATCCACCGAATTGGACGCCCAGTAAGCCAAGCTGGTCCGACGACGGCGAATGACGGGCGGAGCCTGTCGGTGCGTGGTTTTTCCAAAAAACTAAATTCAGACAGAATTCCTTATTCCACCCGTTTGTTGCCATCCGGTTCCGCGAACTGCCGAGTGCAAAACCGAAACCTGCTCGCACCGGTCCCGATCTGCCGATCGTTTACCAGGGTTGTTGCCGATCACATCAAGAGGTCGAGACGATAATCCAATGGCTCGGTACATGTCCGTTACGCCATAGCCCGATGCCCGACTAACGTGCTGATCATGTCCCTTCAACTGGTAACCGCTCCGGAGGCATCCTGGCAAAACAGCCAAGCCTTCTCGTACGATCCAACCCGTTGACAGCGTAAAGAGTCACAAGCTCCCTCAAGCGTTTCATTTGCTATTTCTCAAAGAAATTGATAGTAATATTTACAAGTTTAAGCGGTCTTTATGTAATATTTAGTAGATGCTTTATAACATGCCGTCACTTAGTAAATCAGATGAAGTAGATCTACTTTTACGAGTATTGAGATGCTCCACACAATCGGCCGATTGGACGAGCGTGCTGGATTTGATCGATTCAAAACTGAACTGTACTTCGTTTCTGGTGGAGTTTGCGAAAAGCAATGTTCCGACCAACCGGTTCGGAGGGGATCACTCGACACGCAAGCTGAACGGAATGTTGCAGACTTCGGCAACCGGCGGAAGCCGCAAGGCTTTGCAGTTCCTGCTGACAGAAGCCCCTCTGCATTATCCCTTTTGCAGAACAACGCTCGGCAAAGGCGAATTCAATGGCCGCAAGCCTCTCGGCGAGACTGAAAAGACATCAGAAGACCTTGCACGAGCGATGGAATACGATGCCGATGACAATCGCCCGGACCGTCATGTCATTCAGCCCGAGATACCCGGTCTGGTTTCTCCTCTGAGACGCACTGAAAGCTCCACGATCCTGTTCGGCTGCCTCTTTCCCGAACACACGATCACGTCGATTGACGTCGCAATCGCCAATAAAACGTTCAGCGTGCTTGCAACATTGCTGTCTCCCGGGCTGGACACCTTTTTCCAGATCGACCAGGAGCGTGCCACCAACCGCATCCATCGAACACTTCTTTCATTCACTTCCTGCCCCGCCGTCCTTGCAACGCAAGAAAGAATTGTGCTCGGCCAGACGGCATCGGGAATAGACAAACTGATTGCGACCGGCGGTGTCAGCCTTCGGGATGAGAAACTGGATTTCAAGAACAGGAGAATGGAAACCTGTCTGCAAGGTCTCTTGAACGAGATACAGGGGCAGGAACATTTCCACGACGCTGAAAACAATTCGAATAGTGCGACAGAGAGCCAAAGCCAGGAGCATGCCGTCTTTATTGAAGACCCAAGCGGGCGTCTGAACCGGATTACCTTTGGTGCGATCACGCCCGCGCCGGTAGATGACAGATGCAGGTCTGCACCCTGGATCCTGATCAGGATGGCCGAACCTTCCGAACTGCCGCAAGCTGTCGAACTCGCTTTGCAGGACTATTATCTGCTGTCCCAATCCGAAGCGCATCTGGCCCGCTATCTGACGATGACCGGTTCGATGACCGACACGGTCGAGCAGCTTGGCATCACCAGGAATACGGCCAAAACACACATGCGCCGGATTTTCGAAAAAACCGGTATCAACACACAGCTTCAGCTGGCGAGGCTGGTGCACAAGCTATCGGGATACTTCTAGGTTAATCAAAGCAAACTGGTCGGAACAACGTCCAAGCGCTCGAACATCTGTTCGATTTCCGGTCATTTCGGCACAAAAAGGGGCCGCAGGTGTGCGACCCCAAGTTGATCACTGTGCACGTGGCCCCATCGACCACAACCAATGCATTAGGCCAGATCCGACTCAGATGCATCACCCAAAAGGGTGACTGATTTTCAAAATCGCGCGATAGCGCAATAAATGCACACGATCTGCACCTGGTTTGAAAAAATCTGTTCTACAAATTGCTGCAAGTCTCTTGTTGAGAGCACGCAACATTTTGGCGCATTACTGTTGAGGCATTTGCGCCCTATAATTGGTTAGTGTATGCCTGCCCGCCAGATTTAGATTCATGGAGCCATCAGCAGAGTGTCTTCAAAACCCAATACCCCTCTCCTCGACAAGGTCAGGTCCCCCAAGGACCTGCGCACGCTCGAAGAAACAGACCTTCAGCAGCTTGCCGAGGAGTTGCGGTCGGAAACCATCGATGCCGTGTCGATCACGGGCGGTCATCTAGGAGCCGGTCTGGGGGTGGTCGAACTGACGGTCGCGCTCCACTACGTGTTCAACACTCCGGAAGACAGGATCATCTGGGATGTAGGACATCAATGTTATCCTCACAAAATCCTGACGGAACGGCGTGATCGTATCCGGACGCTGCGTCAGGGCAATGGTCTTTCCGGTTTCACCAAGCGCGCCGAAAGCGAATACGATCCCTTTGGGGCTGCGCACTCTTCCACATCCATTTCCGCAGGTCTCGGCATGGCGGCCGGGCGCGATCTAAAGGGCGAAGACAACAACGTAATCGCGGTGATCGGTGACGGCGCCATGTCTGCCGGTATGGCCTACGAGGCCATGAACAACGCCGGACATCTCGGTTCACGCCTGATCGTCATTCTCAACGACAACGATATGTCCATAGCCCCGCCGGTCGGAGCGATGTCGGCCTATCTTGCGCGGCTGGTTTCCGGCCCGACCTATCAAACGCTGAGGGATGCGGCGAAAAACATCGTCAAGAACCTGCCGAAACCAGTGTTCGAAAAAGCTGCACGCGCCGAAGAATATGCCCGCGGCTTCTGGACCGGTGGGACGATGTTCGAAGAACTCGGGTTCTACTATGTCGGTCCCGTTGACGGACACAATCTGGAGCATTTGCTGCCGGTTCTCAAAAACGTACGCGACACGCATCACGGTCCGATTCTCATCCACGCCGTGACCCAGAAGGGCAAGGGTTATGGCCCGGCAGAAGGTGCCAGGGACAAGTATCACGGCGTCGCAAAGTTCGATGTCATAACCGGCAAGCAATCCAAGCCGAAGGCGAACGCTCCCAGCTATACGAACGTCTTTGCGACATCGCTGATCAAGGAAGCGGAAGCTGACGAAAAAGTCGTCGCGATTACAGCGGCCATGCCCGATGGAACCGGACTGAACCTGTTCGGTGAAGCGTTTCCCAAACGCACATACGACGTCGGCATAGCAGAGCAGCATGCGGTAACCTTTGCCGCCGGCATGGCGACCGAAGGCTTTAAACCGTTCGCGGCAATCTACTCCACATTCCTGCAACGCGCCTACGATCAGGTCATCCATGATGTGGCAATCCAGGGTTTACCGGTGCGCTTTCCGATCGACCGTGCCGGCCTTGTCGGCGCGGATGGACCAACGCATGCGGGTGCATTCGACACTGCCTTCCTGTCCTGCCTTCCCGGCTTTGTGGTGATGGCGGCTGCCGATGAAGTCGAACTGCGTCACATGGTGGCAACAGCCGTTGCCTACGACGAAGGTCCGATCTCCTTCCGCTATCCGCGCGGCGAAGGTGTCGGGCTCGACATGCCCGAGCGCGGCAGCGTTCTCGACATCGGCAAGGGCGTCATCCGCCGCGAGGGCACAAAGGTGGCGCTCCTCAGTTTCGGTGGCCGGATGAACGAATGTCTGGAAGCAGCCGACGAACTTGATGCCGCCGGTCTTTCGACGACAGTTGCCGATGCTCGCTTTGCCAAGCCGCTGGACATGGACCTGATCCGGCGCCTTGCGCGCGAACACGAAGTTCTGGTGACGATCGAGGAAGGATCCGTCGGTGGATTCGGCAGCCACGTACTGACGAATCTCGCCGAAGAAGGCCTCCTCGACAACGGTCTCAAGGTGCGTACTCTGGCCTTGCCGGATCTCTATCTCGATCATGACAAGCCGGACACGATGTACGCGAGAGCAGGCCTGAATTGCGAAGGCATCATGAAAGCCGTTTTCACCGCACTTGGCACGGAAAGGCTGAGTGCGCCGCAGCGCGCGTAAACGGCTTCGCAGACTGACAGAATCGACGCCGGCAAGTGCGCATGCGTCACGCTTCAAATCGTGATTGACACGAGCTGCCATAACTGAAAATGCTGGTGCTCAGGATCAAACGCGCCGGTTCCAACCGGCGTTTTTTGTTTTGGAACGAGTCACCGGGAGGCAGCCATGGCTCAGACACTCATTTCCGTGTCCGCTCTTTTGTTGTCCGTTGCCATGCTCATTTTCGGGCACGGTCTTCAGACCACGCTCCTGCCGCTGGCCGCGGACCGGTTCTATTTCAGTGATTTCGAAATCGGTGCAATCTCTTCAGCCTACTTCGTAGGACTGGTTCTGGGCTGTCTCGGTGCACCGCTGCTGATCATGCGCGCCGGGCATATCCGCGCCTTTGCGGCGCTCGTTTCACTGATGTCCGGAGCCGCGATCCTGCATCCGGTTCTGATCGACCCCTACTCATGGTTCATCATTCGCGTTGTCTCTGGCTTCAGCCTGGCCGGTTTTTACATGATCGTCGAAAGCTGGCTCAACGAAAGCGCGACCAACGAGAACCGCGGAACGATCATGTCGGTCTATATCGTTATCGTGTTCGGTGCGATGATCCTCGGGCAGGTTTCGATTGCCAGCATGAATATTTCGTCCTTCGTGCCGTTCGCCGTTGCCTCTGTTGCGTTGAGCCTTGCCGTGATGCCGATTTCGCTGACGACGGCAACGCAACCAGCACCGATCACGCTTGTGCGCTTCCGGCCGATACGCCTCTACCAGACCTCGCCGGCAGCCTTTGTCGGAATTCTGCTCATCGGGGTTTCGCAGGGTGCCATCTTCACACTTTCTCCGCTGTACGGGTCACAGATAGGCCTTTCAACCAATCAGTCAGCCTATTACGCGGCTGCAATCATCGGCGGCGGCATGATGGCACAGTGGCCGGTCGGCCGCTTGTCCGACCGGATGGACCGCCGCCTTGTCCTTGTGGGCCTGGGTGCTGCGACTGCGGTGGCTGCACTCACGATTGTGGTGTTCTCACCGACAGCATTTCCGATTGCGATCCTGTCGGCGGTGCTTGTCGGCATATTCACCCAGCCACTTTACGCCATAGCGGTTGCCCACGCTTTCGACCACGCCGCGCCGGAGGACTTCGTTGAAACCTCGTCCGGGATGTTGCTGTCATTCGGCATCGGTTCGATCATCGGCCCGTTGGTCGCCTCGCTGATTATGGGACAAATCGGACCTTCCGGACTTTATGTCATGATTGCCGCTGTCAGTCTGACAATGGCTGCATTCGTGCTGACACGCGTGTTTACGAGAGAGGCGTTGACGGACGACGAGAAAACGGATTTCGAGTACGCTGCAACGGCGCAGGTCGGCTCGGTTATTTCGCCCGAACCTCTCGACGCGGAAGCCGAGGAATATGTCATTCCGCCGGAGGAATTCCCGGCCTATGAAGACGATATCTATAATTTCGATACGCCTTCGGACGAAACCGAAGATGACACCGGTGGCGGGAACGGGCCGTCCGAAGATGATCTAGCTGCCGACAACAAGGACGCCGGGGCCAAGAGCGACCGCTCCGGTGAAGCCGTTCTTGAAACACATCCGGAGACAGGCAAATCCGAAAAGCCCGACGGCTCCTGACTTATTGTGGTGACATGCGCGGTTTCGCCGCTCGACAGAAAGACGGAACAGGCCTATAGCCCTCACATGGCTTTGCGTGGCGCATATCTGCAGACCTTGCGACGTGAGCGTCATCCACTGGTGGCGTTTGCTGCGCTTGCGTTTTCGTTGCGTCTGGGCCTCGTTGTGCTCGCAACAGCCATTTCACCCGACTATGCAGCCGCGTCGGGCCTGACAAGCCTTTGTCAGCCTTCCGGTCAAGAGCAAAGCACCCCCTGGCCGCACGACATGCTGGCCTGTCAGTGCGGTCCCGCGTGCGCAAGTGGCTGTGCGCCCGGATCGTGTCTGCCAGGCATCTCCTCGGTGATGCCGTTCGAGGCCCCGGGATCGTGTGCTCCATCGGACGTCGCAGACAAGCCAATCTGCATTGCTGACAAACGTTGCGTCACGCCCATTCGGGGTCCCCCCTCTTCCTTGGTCTGAAACCGTTCAAAAACCCAGATTCCAAGGATACCGAAATGAAACTCTGGACATCCATCGCCGCTGCGACGGCGCTTACCGTCTTTTCTCTTTCCGCACTCGCGTCCGACTACCAGGCGGGCGACCTGTCACTCTCAAAAACATGGACGCGCGCAACCCCGCCCAAAGCCAAGGCCGGCGGCGGTTTTGTGGAAATCGTCAACTCCGGTTCAGAAGCAGATCGCCTGGTCTCCGCAAGTTCCGATGTCGCCGCCAAGGTTGAAATTCACGAAATGGCCGTTACCGATGGCGTGATGAAAATGCGGAAAATGCAGGACGGGATCGAAATCCCGGCCGGTGAAACCGTTACCTTGAAGCCCGGCGGCCTGCACATCATGTTCATGGGACTGAACCAGGCATTCGAAGAGGGGTCCACTGTCCCAGTGGTGCTCACCTTCGAAAAGGCGGGGGATGTCGCCATTGATCTTGATGTCGCCAAGATGGGCGCGAAATCGATGGATCACGGCCACATGAAGCATAGCAAAAACTGATATTTCCTGAAGAGGACGACCCATGTCTGGCTTGAAACTCTTCCGGTACGTGGCCTGGGCGGCAGTTGCCGTCCTTGCCGGCGTATCCGGGGTGCTTGTGTATCAACAAACGGCCGGAAACGAAAATTCCGGTGGCCTGATTGAACCGCTGGCGGCGATCGGCGGCCCATTTGAACTTGTCGACGGAAACGGCGAGACCGTAACGGACGCGACTTTTGCCGGAAAACCGACCGTCTTGTTTTTCGGTTTCACCTATTGTCCGGACGTGTGTCCGACGACCCTCTCGGAGCTGCAGGGCTGGATGGACGCACTCGGTGACGACGCGGAAAAGCTGAACTATGCCTTTGTTTCCGTTGATCCGGAACGCGATACCCCCGAAGTCATGCGTGACTATGTCTGGGCATTCGACAAGCGCATCACACCGCTGACCGGATCGCGTGAACAGGTCGATGCCATGATCAAGGCCTATCGCGTCTATGCCAAGAAGGTGCCTCTTGACGACGGCGATTATACGATGGACCATTCCGCTGCCGTTTATCTGATGAACGCGGACAACAAGTTTGTCGGAACCATCGCTTATCAGGAAGCGGAAGATACAGCCTTGCCGAAGCTCCGCCGCCTGATCAAGAACGCGCCTGCTTCGTCGTAAGGACCAGTGAAGCGGAAACACATCCATGCGCATGCCGCTCTTTGTAGGACTGATTGCCGGCGCGACGGGTTTCGTCGCGCTGTCGGCAGTCTTGTGGCTTTACGCGGGAGAGCGTGTCTACGCTGACCGCCTGCTGTCCGCGATTGCAGGTTGTTTCGGCTGAGGTACCAGCTTGTGCTTTTCATTCGTCCGGACTGTGCCTAAAAGACCGCTCATGTCCACGAAGCGTCTTGATCAACATCTTGTCGATACCGGCCACTTCGCAAGCCGTGCCCGCGCGCGGGACGCGGTCCTGCGTGGCACGGTCAGCGTCGCAGGCAAGATCTGCAGGAAACCGGCCCAGAAGGTCAGTGCGGATACTTCTCTTGAAATAGATGACCCGGCTTCCTGCTACGTTTCCCGGGCAGCGCTTAAACTGATTGAAGGCCTGAACCGGTTCGGTGTCGATCCAAGAGGCAAGATCTGCATGGATATCGGCGCATCCACGGGGGGCTTTACTCAGGTCCTGGTGGATCGCGGAGCAGAGAAGGTCCATGCGATCGATGTCGGTCACAACCAGTTGCACGAGAGCCTGCGTTCCCATCCGAGGGTTTTTGCGCAGGACGGATGCAATGCGCGGGATCTGACTATCGATCACCTTGAAGGAGACCGGCCCGGATTGCTCGTTTCCGATGTCAGTTTCATCTCGCTGAAACTCGCACTCCCGCCGTCACTGGATCTTGCTGCGCCCGGCGCTGAGGGGGTTTTTCTGGTCAAACCGCAGTTCGAGGCGGGCAAAGACAGGATCGGCAAGGGCGGGATCGTGGATCCCACGGTGGCCGAGGAAACAGCTCGCGAGCTTCAAAAGTGGCTGACGACTGTTCCCGGCTGGGCTGCGGGTGACTTGATCCCCTCCCCGGTCAAGGGTGGCGACGGCAATGCCGAGTGGCTGCTAAACGGCAAGAAAACGGACTGAAGCGCTCATCCTCCCTTTCCAGAACTGCTCACGTGGGCGCCGGCAATCCGTCAGATCTCACACTGTGCCAAGTGTAGCGAAGGCATTTGCAAAATCACCTGATTGCAAATCAAGATTTCTATCAAAAGTTGAAATTTATCCAATTGCATTTTCCTTTTGAAAACGATTTCAGACTTATAAAACGGTCATATGCAAAGGGAGACACTCATGGATATTCCTGCTTTGGACCGCGTGGAATGCGCAATTCTCCATGACCAGTTCAATCCGTTGGATGGTGGCGTCATTTTCGAGGCTGTCAAAGAATTTTCCAGTCATCTTGGGTATGCATCGGAGGTACAGCGGATCGCCTCGTCGACCTCGCAAGACATACATGTCAACGCGGGTCGGCATCGCGTTCTGATCAGCCAGAACGACGAACCGCTTGGGCTTGCGGGATTCCGTACGGCGCTGACGACCCCCTATACCGGCCTAGTGCTTCCCAACGCACAGGACATCGTACGACGGCACAAGGCGAACACGTTCGTGACGATCGCCAAGGGCATGCATGCTGGATGTGCAGCTCTTTTCGGAAGAGCTGCGAAAGCTCGGAGACGAGTTTGTGGACTCGCTTGCGGCGGAATCGTCCTTTGACAGCCTTGGCGAAGCCGACCGGGCGAGATTTTTCTGTTACTGGCTGAGCAAACTGATCATCAGAAATAATCCGGCAAGCGCGGTTCTTTGGTGTGTCAGCGACAATCTTGTGCCGCAAAGCTTCTTCGAAAGTGCCGGAGAGGCTGGCGATCTCGCTCTTTTGAATATCCGTCCAATTCTCACGTCCAGCGCAGGGCGGTTCGGAGAAGACCTGCCTCTTGGCATGATCGTCAGCGGCTCCCAATGGGTGATCGGAAAGGTGATCGAATTCCAGGAGGCTCGTGTTCCCCTGCCATGGATGATGGAAGTGGTACTCGGCTTTATTAATTTGTGCCAGGTCCGCGGATCGATCTTGCCGCACAACAACTCCTTCAGCGACGAGAGCAACGCGTGGGCTGTTGCGGTCTATCACGAGAAACTGGAGGGGCACGACAGTTGGGAAAAGGTTCGACTGGTCGTCGTGAATGCGCCGCAATTCGGCATTCACGGCGAGGTGACGGCGCAACGTTCCTATACCTACAAGAATGCCGACGATGTCAGGAAACGGGCCGAAGAGGAAAGAACCGAGGTTGCCGCTGCCAACGACCCGCAACCTTATGACAGACGACCGGAAACCGTTCCGGAGGCCGGTTCGTCACCTTCCGGCATGCAGACGGAAGCTGCAGTTGCAAACGATCCGCACCGGGAGATCAAGATCACACAGCAGAAACAGGACATGAACGCGCTACGCGACTTTGCCATACGCTCCAGCACTTCAGACACGCCAGCCACCAAAAGTGCATCGCGCGGTCTACTGTCACGCGCGCGAGGATTGTTTTCGAACCGACGTTGAGACCTCCGCCCTATCGAAATTCACGCTGCCGCTCTTGCAAGAGCTTGCTCCGTCCCGCCGTTGACGGTATCGCTCTGCCATGAGTGAACAAGAACTGATTATTTCGGAACTGGGCCATCGTGGTGACGGAATTGCGCAGACCGACAATGGTCCGGTCTATGTGGCAGGCGCATTGCCGGGCGAGAAGGTGCGAGCAAAGGTGGTCAACGGTCGGGCGACCGAGATCTCAATCGTGACCAGATCGCAGGACCGCGTTTCTCCTGTGTGTAGCCATAGCGAGGCATCCGGCAGCTGTTCCATGCAGCACCTTGCCGAGAAACCCTATCTTGAATGGAAGCGTGATCTGGTCAGCCGCGCCCTCAAGGGCAGCGGCATTGAAGCCTTCGTATCTGAAGCCGTTTCAGCCACCGCCGGCGGGCGTCGCCGCGCGGTGCTGACCGCCGGACGTGCCGGCCGCCATGTCATCCTCGGCTATCACGGCAAGGCGAGCCACAAGCTGGTTGACGCTGCCGGCTGCAAGGCGCTTTCGCCCGACATTGAAAAGGCGTTGCCCGGTCTCAAGCAACTCGCGGCAAAGGTCCTGCCCAAAAAAGGCGAAATGCGCGTTACCGTTCTTGCCACCACGTCAGGTCTCGACGTTGCCCTCGACAAGGCCGACCGAAATTACGACCGGATGATCGCGGAGCTGTCGCAAAAGACCATAGAACTCGACCTGGCCAGACTTTCCGTGAACGGCGAAATTCTGCTGGAGGTCCGCGCACCGGTGCTCGACATGGACGGCATCGATGTCGTCCCGGCTCCCGGAGGGTTTACCCAGGCAACCCATGCGGCCGAAGACGCCCTCTCCCGTCTCGTGCTCGATGGTGTCGGCAAGGCCAGGACAGTTGCCGATCTCTTTTGCGGGGTCGGAACATTCGCGCTGCGCCTGGCGCGTCAGGCAAATGTCCACGCCGTAGAGGGCGATGCAGCTGCCATTGCAGCACTCGACAGGGCCTTGAGAAGACCGCAAGGGCTGAAGAAGGTCACTTTCGAACGGCGCGACCTCTTCCGGCGACCACTGGTGCGCGAAGAACTGGAGCCCTTCGACGCGGTGGTTTTCGATCCGCCCCGGGCCGGAGCGCAGGCGCAGGCGGAGTTGTTGGCGAGATCGAAGGTAAAGACCATCGTTGCCGTCTCCTGCAATCCTGCCACCTTTGCCCGGGATGTGCGCCTGTTGCTCTATGGCGGATACACGCTTCAAAGCGTCACACCGGTGGACCAGTTCCAGTATTCGCCCCATATTGAAGTGGTGGCAGTCTTGAAAAGGGAGTGAGCCATGGGCTTGGTGGATGAGAAGCTTCAACCCTCAAAGGGAAACGGGAGGCGTCCACCTATCAGGGGTTTGGCGCGGCGCGCTCGATATGCGCTGCACCAGGGCAGCCGTGTCGCGCTTTACACACTGCACTCGGAGGCCATGCGCCGCATGAACCGGCGCCTGCAAGAGGACTTGCCGGAAACACCCAAAGTTCAACCGGACGGCCCGGTTCCGGGGCAGCGACGCATGCTGGCCGATATCTTCAAGCTCTTCGCGGACGATATGAAGGCCGTCGAGGACGGGCTCTACCCGATGCCTTCTGACGGAAGCCTGACCGCGCGCGAGCTTCTTGATACCAGCAGAGCCTTCTTCAGGGATGTGCCGGAAGTCGCCCGGCGCCGAGCAACCGGCGCACATCAGGAAGTCAACGAAGACACCGGCGGATTTGCCGAAGCGCTCCCTCGCTACTATCGCCAGAACTTTCATTTCCAGACTGACGGCTGGCTGTCGCAGGAAAGTGCGAGGCTTTACGATTTCCAGGTGGATGTCCTGTTTTCCGGTGCAACGGCGGCCATGCGCCGTAGGGCTCTTGTGCCATTTGCCGAGATCCTGAAACGCAAGGACCAGCGCAAGATCACGTATCTCGATCTTGCCTGCGGCACGGGCGGACTGCTTCATCCCGCGCTCAAGGCCTTTCCCCGTCTCAGGGGCATTGGACTTGATCTCTCCGAACCCTATCTCGGCGTTGCACAAGAACGATGTAAGACGCGGCGCGCAGGCTATGTGACTGCCATGGCCGAGGCGCTGCCTTTTGCCGACAGTTCCATCGATGTTCTGTCCTGCGTCTTTCTCTTTCACGAGTTGCCACCAAAAGTCCGGAGGCAGGTGATCAAAGAGATTTCCCGTGTTCTGAAACCCGGTGGCTCCTTCCTTTTCGTCGACAGCCTGCAGACCGGCGACGTGCCGGACTATGACGGCCTCCTGTCGATTTTTCCGCAACTCTTTCACGAACCCTACTTCAGTTCCTACCTCAAAGAGGACCTTTCAGCTCTTTGTTCTGCCCAGGGCCTTGAGCAACGCTGGATCACACCTGCATTCGTTTCGCGTGCCGCTGAATTCGTGAAAACGCGATGAAAGTAACGCCGACCTTTCAGTGTCACTGAAATTTCTTCAAGACATCTCTTGTGACTGAAAGCGAACGCGCGTATATGCGTTTGCATGAGACTCGATCAATGGCTCTCGCAGACCGGAGAAAACCGGAGCGCATTCGCGCGCCGCGCAAACCTGTCTCCTGCCTCCGTAACAGCCCTATGCAACGATCCGAATGTCTGGGTGTCGCGGGACATGGCCCGCAAGATCGCCATCGCGACCGAAGGCGCCGTCACACCCAATGATTTTCTCGGACTGTCCACAACCAAGGAGCATCCCGTGTCCCAGGCCCGTGTCGCAGAAGCCATCCGCGCGTTCGAACGCGGTGAAATGATCGTCGTGACCGACGATGACGACCGCGAAAACGAAGGTGATCTGATCGTTGCCGCGTCGAAGATCACCTCGGAGCAAATGGCTTTCATGGTCCGCCACACATCCGGCATCATCTGCGCCCCGATGACACCGGCCAATGCGCGCCGCCTGAGACTGGATCCGATGGTCGCGGAAAACGATGCCCCGCTCGCAACCGCCTTCACTATCTCCGTTGACTATCGCCAGGGCCTGACAACGGGTATTTCGGCGGAAGAACGCGGCGCGACCGTGCATGCGCTTGCCAATCCGAATGTCGCAGCCGACGACTTCGTCCGCCCGGGTCACATCTTCCCGCTCGTAGCGAAGGAAGGCGGCGTAATGATGCGTTCAGGACACACGGAAGCTGCGGTAGACCTTTGCCGCCTTTCCGGCCTTGAGGAAGTCGGTGTGCTCAGCGAACTGGTCAATGATGACGGCACAGTCAAACGCGGACCGCAGGTTGCCGAATTTGCCGCCGAATTCGATCTGAAAATGGTCTCCGTCTCCGATCTGATAGCATGGCGCCAGCGCACGGAACGGATGGTCGAAAGGGTCAATGAGCAGCCCGTCGAAACCATAGCGGGTCCCGCCTATGCCATGACATATTCGACGCCCTATGACCCCATGCACCATCTTGCAATCGTGTACGGCGACATCCTCGACGGCCGAAGTGTCCCCGTTCGTCTGCAGCTGGAATCGGTTCTGGACGACGTCTTCGGAGAGACGAGACCGCTCGATCCCATCATGAAACACTTCGCCGATCGCGGACGGGGTGTCATTGTCTTCCTGAGGGAAGGATCCGTTGGTGTAACGCGCCAGTCCCGGCGCACCCGCTCCGATTTCGAGGCCGCGGACAGCGAAGAACACAGTTCTGCACAAGCGCGCCAGGAGCAATGGCGCGAAGTCGGCCTCGGCGCCCAGATCCTCAAGGATCTCGGTGTCAGTTCAATCCGGCTTCTGGCTTCGCGCGAGCGCCACTATGTCGGTCTGGAAGGCTTCGATATCAAGATCGATGATACGGAGATTCTCGACACCTGATCCAGAAACGAAACGGGTGCGGACGACCCAGCGTGCGCACCCGAATTCTTTCTTCACATCAGGTTTTCCTTGAAAAACGCGATTGTGCGATCTTCGGCAAGCTTGGCAGCATTCTCATCGAAACGAGGTGTCGTATCGTTGTGGAAGCCGTGGTTCACACCTGGATACATGTGTGCCACGTAGTTCTTTCCGTTGGCCTTGAGCGCCTCCTCATAGGCAGGCCAGCCGGCATTGATACGTTCGTCCAGTTCGGCGAATTGCAGCATGAGCGGCGCCTGAATTTTCGGCACATCCGCAGCATCTGCCTGGCGTCCGTAAAACGGCACACCGGCGGCCAGTTCGGGATATGCCACGGCAATCGCATTGACAACGCCACCGCCATAGCAAAAACCGACCGCGCCGACCTTGCCCGTGCTGTCGTCGCTTTTGAGCAAGTACTCAAAACCGGCAAAAAAGTCGTTCAACAGCTTTTCCCGGTCGACCGTGCGCTGTAATTCGCGCCCCTTGTCGTCGGTGCCGGGATAGCCTCCGACAGATGTCAGGCCGTCCGGCGCCATTGCCATGAAACCGGCCTTGCCCAGGCGGCGTGCGACATCTTCAATGTAAGGGTTCAGGCCACGGTTTTCATGGATGACCAGCACTGCAGCAAGCTTGCCGGTGCTACCGGCCGGTTTGACCAGGTAGGCGTTGACCTCTCCGTGACCGTTCGGGGAAGGATATGTAATCCGTTGGGTCTCGATGGAGGCGTCTTCCGGATCCACCTGCTGCGCGAGCGCATAGTCCGGCGCCAGTTGGTCGAGGAGCATTGCAGCGGTCACACCGGCAACGGTGAATTTCGCTGCGCCGTTCAAAAACTCCCGCTTCGTGATCTTGCCATGCGCGTAAAAGTCGTAGAGATCGAGAAGTTCCTGCGGAAAATCCTTTGCCGTCATGCGGCGTACCGGTGTCATATCATTCATCACATTGCTCCTTGAACCAGACGAGGCTGAATGCAGTTCTGAAACTAGAAGAACCACGCGCAAGGTCCACCGTTAAACGACGATTATGTTGTAACCGATTGTAACAGACAGCCCTGCAAATCTGTGTTGAGCCGTTGCAAACCTGTCAGCCTTGCCTTTGAGAGAAGATCTGTTCGATCCAACGACTAACGGCAACCATGCGTGCGAGACCGCTCTGATCGCTATGCTGCATGAGCCACACCTCCCGCAACAGGTCCGGTTTCGGCTCTTCCAGTTTCTGCAACCGATGGTCCGTCTCAGCGATCACCTGTGGAATGACGGAACGTCCCAGGCCGGCAGCGATTGCTTCGATCACACCTTCCAGGTCACTCGGACGAATGTTCGAAGTTCTATCGTTACCGGATTTCAAATGCTCGCTCATCCACCTGGCCTGAGGAAGGAAACTCATGTTTTCGTGATACATGATCCAGGGCAGATCGTCCCGTGCACCTCCTGCCGGCCCATAGACCGCGTGCGTTAGAGCGGCAATTCGTCTTGCTGTCACGTTGTAGCCACCATCCTGCGGCCGGCCCAGCCGGATAGCCATGTCTGTCTCGCGCCTGGTCAGGCTGACATTTCGCACTTCTGACGCCAGGTGCATCTCGATTCCAGGATGGCGTTCGGAAAACCGCTTCAATTCAGGCATCAGAATTTTGCTGTTCACTACGGGAACGGACGAGATCCGGACCATTCCCTCTTCAGCAAGACGCGCTCCGGTCAATTCCGTGCTCAAGCGGTCAAGTGTGGTTTCGACAGATTCGGTATGCGATATCGTCCGGAGGCCGGCTGCCGTCAGTTCGAGTGAGCCGCTCGCGGACTTTTCGATCAACTGCGTCCCGATCTCCTGTTGCAGAGCTGCAAGCCGTCGTGACACGGTCGTTGCATCGACCTTCAGGCGGTCGGCCGCACCGGAAAGAGAGCCGGCGCGATAGAATGCCAGCAGATATTTGAGGCTTTCCCAGTTCATTTCTGCATTATTGCAGCTGATGCCTGCAATTTCGAGAATTTACTTGCGTTATCGCAGCCTGTTAGAAAACGGCCGGTTTGAACGAAAGAGTGATAATGCTTCAGGATCTGACAAGCTGGACAGGACTGCCTCCGAGTTATCTGGTGATCAGCGCCACCATGGTGTTCGTTGCAGGCGCGGTTCGCGGCTTTGCCGGGTTCGGCCTGTCTGCGGTTCTCATGGCCAGCATTGTCGTTTTTGTCCCCCCTGTGGAACTGATCCCCGTCTGCTTTATTCTGGAAGCAGCAGCCAGCCTGGCCATGTTTCGCGGAGGCCTGAGGGAAGCCGACCTGGGAACTGCCGTGACACTTGCACTTTTCAGCGCGATCGGTGTTCCCCTCGGCCTCGCCCTGACAACCAGCATAGATGCCGACCTTTCCAAGCTGTTTGCCCTGGTGCTGGTGCTCACCCTTACGATCCTGCAGCTTCTGAAGGTCAAAATGGCCGTCACCTCACAGCGTGTTGCCATCCCGGTCACCGGGTTCGCTGCAGGTGTCGTCAGCGGGCTGGCATCCATCGGGGGAATGGTGATTGCCCTTTACATTCTCGCTTCACCGAAAAAAGCGCGGGAAATGCGAGGCGCCCTTGTCCTCTACCTGTTCTTTGGAATGCTGACTTCATCGGTAACGCTATTCCTGTTCGGCGTACTGGATGAAAAGGCAGTTGTTCGCGGCGCAATCTTTTCGCCGCTTGTTCTGGCGGGTGTCTTTGTCGGCAGCAAACTGTTCAGTCGCAGCCTTGACCAGACCTACCGCCGGGGGTGCCTCTATCTTCTGATGCTGTTCGCCGGCGCAGGCCTCATCAGAACCGTCATATTCTAGGTCAAAAAATACGTTCATACCGAGGTACGGAAATTTCAGAGGATTGTCGGAGCAATCTACCCAATCTGGCCGCGGTGCCTCAGATAGTGGTCGGCAAGTACGCACGCCATCATGGCTTCGCCCACTGGAACCGCCCTGATACCGACACAAGGATCGTGCCGTCCCTTCGTCATCACATCCACTTCTTCGCCCTGCCGGGTTATCGACTTGCGCTCGGTCAGGATTGACGACGTCGGCTTGACGGCAAAGCGCACGACCAACGGGTCTCCATTGGAGATACCTCCAAGAACGCCACCGGAATTGTTCGTCAGGAAGACCGGTCTGCCGACATCATCCACGCGGATCTCGTCGGCATTTTCTTCTCCGGTCAGGCTGGCAGCTTCAAAACCATTGCCGACCTCTACACCCTTGACCGCATTGATCGACATCATCGCCGCGGCCAGGTCGGTATCCAGCTTGCCATAGATCGGCGCTCCCCAACCCGCCGGGATACCTTCGGCAACGACCTCTATGACTGCGCCGACGGATGACCCGGCCTTTCTGACACCATCAAGATAATCTGCCCAGAGCCCGGCAGCCTGAGGGTCCGGTGAAAAGAACGGATTGTTGCCGATTTCCGACCAGTCCCAGTTTTCCCGGTCGATCTTGTGCTCTCCCACCTGGACCAGAGCACCACGAATTGTAACGCCCTGAAGAACCTTTCTGGCAACAGCTCCGGCTGCGACCCGCATAGCGGTTTCCCGGGCGGACGAACGGCCACCGCCGCGATAGTCGCGAATACCGTACTTGGCATCATATGTGAAATCCGCATGCCCGGGCCGGAACCGATCCTTGATCTGCGAGTAGTCCTTCGACCTCTGATCCGTATTTTCAACCATCAGGGAGATTGGTGTACCGGTGGTTTTCTGAACCTCGTCGTCATCGACCATAACGCCGGACAGGATCTTCACCTCATCTGCCTCACGCCGCTGTGTCGTGAAGCGAGACTGGCCGGGCTTGCGCAATTCCATGTAGCCCTGGATGTCACCCTCCGTCAGCGGGACAAGCGGCGGGCAGCCGTCGATCACGCAGCCGATGGCCGGGCCGTGGCTTTCCCCCCACGTTGTGACACGAAACAAGTGACCAAAACTGTTGTGCGACATGAAGATTTCCAATTTCCAGCAGGAAAGACGTCAGATGCCGAGCGATAAGCCAAACTGCCGGGAAGCTCAAGCCCCGGTTCATTTCCACTGTCCTTGCCAAATCCGTTTCCACGGCTTCTCGGACACTCAATAATCCGCAACCCTCAAAAACTAATATTCGATGAAAATACGGCCTCTTATACTTTCACTTGTTTGTGACTTTCGACGCTAATTCTTAAACTCACTCAACAGTTCAAAACATCCTGTAAAACTGGCTCTGTATTTGCCAATCCTTAAGGCACGTCGGATATCAGACTAAACCTCGGGCATCTTAACGTGGGGCACAGTTGTGCATATCAGAGGTTGGCTGACAGGTCTTATCGTCTTCTTGCTGGCACCTTGCCTGCTCTTTGCCTCGCTCTGGTTTCACAACAAGTTCGAGAATGTCAGCTCGATCGACCGTAGCCTTGCCGGGCTCAACCTGGTTCAGTCGCTGGGCCCGCTGATGCAGGAAAAGGCCCTCACAGGGCAGATCAGCCAGCCAACTGAAATGCTCCGCCGACGCCTTGTCGATTTCGACACGTCACAGACCACAGACGAACTCGCCACCGAACTTGATGATTTTCTTCAAGAGCCAAATGTTCCCGATGCGCTACGCAAAGCCAGGTTGCTGACGGCAAAGATTTCACAACTCGCAAAGCTCAGCGCCTCATCGTCCTACGAAACCTCCAAGCTTCCGCATTTGATCAACGACACATTGATGACGGTCGTCATCGAAACGTCCGTCATGGTGAAAAACGGCGAGATGCTATCCGGAAAGGCGGCCATCAACACCTGGGACAAGATGCTCGTTCCCGTCCAGGGAGGGCAATTCAAGGTCGCGGCGGACGGAGCCTCCCGGGCGACCAGGGAATATTTTCAGGGCCTGGAAGGACCGAGAGCAGATGTGCTCAGGGACAAGGCGGCCGCCTATCGCAGTGCCAATCTCGCCTACCAGTCTGCCGGTTCGAAATTGCTGTCTTCGACAATCAAGGGAAACAGCGGTGCGGACATCACCAATGAACAACTGAATTCCGTCCAACCTGATTTCGTGCGCACCATTTTCGCGCTGTGGCAGGAAACCGTCGACTACCTTCATGAGGATCTGCAGCAGCAACGGGCCGAGACTTTGTTTGCCGTTGCACTTGCCGGGCTCGTCGGCGGCCTCGTCATCGTGGCAGCCTTCGCCATAGCTGTCGCACTCAGCAGAGCACTTGCCGACCGGACCCAGCAGGAATTTGAAAACCTGGGTTTTCATGACCCGTTGACCGGATTGCCGAACCGCCGGGCGCTCCTCAGGTCGATCCGGGCACTGCCTCCCTGTGCGGTGGAAAACAGTACCGGGCTGATCATCTTCGACCTTCGTCACTTCAAGAAAATCAACGATCTTTACGGCGACCAGGCAGGAGACACCATTTTAAGAGATACCGCTGAGCAACTGGTCCAGTTCGCCGAAGCACAGGACATTCTGTGCAGGACCGGTGGAACGGAATTCATGCTGCTGCGCCCCAATGTGTCCGACGCACCGGAATTTGAGAAACTACCCGCCAGGATCATTCGGGAACTCGGCAAAGAACGTATCGTTGATGATCAGAAAATAGTGCTTGAGTCCAATGCCGGGTTGCTGATCAACAAATTCGGCGATCCGGTCACCGATCAAATTCTTGTCGATGCGGAATTGGCCCTGCGGTCGGCGAAGCAGAAAGCGCCATGTAAATGCGCCCTGTTCACATCCGAAATGCGTACAGTGTTCGAGGAGAATGGGGAGATTGCCAAGCGGCTCCACAAAGCTCTGAACAACGATGACATCCTGCCGTGGTTCCAGCCGCAAATAGATATAGTGACCGGCGAGGTTGTCGGTGCTGAAGCACTCGTTCGCTGGCTGGATTACGGGCAGATCCGCTTTCCGGGCTACTTCCTGCCGGCGGCCGAGGAAGCTGGATACATGGACCGGATTGAAGACATTGTACGCCGGAAAACCATCGACCTCGCGGCGGAGCTTGCCGGCCGGACACGCCGAACGATCCATTTCGGTCTGAACGTGTCGGCTGACTTGCTCAGCAGTGCAAGGGCCGTCGACGCCCTTCACTGCCAGGTCAAGGACGCGGGCCTTTCTCCTTCACTCATCAGTCTTGAAATTCTGGAAGCGGTCATGATCGACGAGGATACGGCCGCGCCGATCAAGGAGAACATCGCCCATCTTTCCGAGCTCGGTTTTTTTGTTGAACTCGACGACTTCGGGACAGGTCATTCGAGTATCTCCAGCCTGCGGGATCTGAAGATCGACAGGGTCAAGATCGACCGGAGCTTCGTGTCCGGCGTGGATATGAAGCCTGACCTGCAGAAATTCACCAGTGCCCTGATCAACCTCGCCAAAAGCCTTGATATCGACGTCCTTGCCGAAGGTGTCGAAACGACAGGTGAGCGTGACTGGCTCAGACAGAATGGCTGTGACGTCATACAGGGATTTCTGATCTCCAAGGCAGTGCCGGAAGTCGATCTAAGCACGATAATCCTCAGACAGAACTTTGGTGCGCGCCCAACCACAAACGCTGATCGGAAGTCCGCAATCGCCTGAGCCGGCATTGTCCCGAAGCGCGGCCCCGTTCAGGCGGTTTTCAATATGGCCTGACGCTGCTTGAATTCGGCAGCCGCCATGGACAGACCGCCGTTTGAACCGTCAACAAAGTGAATGTGCTGACTGTTGCCGATATCCTGGACAAAACAGGTCATAAGCGCTTCGCCCGACACGTGCATTCCAAAAATGACCTCGCCTTCATCGTAGGTTGACGCCAGGCACGTCTCAAGAGCTTCAAGTTGCTGCGGGGTAAGATCCAGCACAAGCTGCAAGCTGTCTCCAACCTTCCGATGATCGGTGTTGAGGCCCAGTTCGCGAAAATATTTTTTCGGGTCAAAGGGACCGACACGAAAACCGGTCGCATATCCCCAAACGAAGAACACGCACTCAAACAGGCCTTTGGCCCAGCCACGGGCATGTTTTCCGGCAGATGCGAGGTTCACTTCCAGACCAAGGCCTTTTGGTGGGAAACGAAATTTCAAACGCGGTTTTTCGGCCAGCCTGGTTCGATTGTCGTCGACAAGCGGATTGAAGCCAAGCTCCTCGGCAATCCTGTCCATCAACTCCGTCAGGGACCTGCGCCCTGCGGGCTTCAGAATGAGGGAGACAATATGCCCGTTTTGCGCAGGCAGTGGTTCCCAACGGCAGGAGAGTCCTTCCAGGGGTGGCAGATCCGCATTGTCGGAGGTTATCGCATAGGGGTGGACAGCTTCCGGGTCCTTCAAGATCCTGTCGGCAATATCAAGACCGTCTCCAACGATCATTGCCAGGTGATTTCCCGGGCTCAGGAGATATTTGCGCAACTTGATGTCACCACCGCGAGCTCGGATGACAGCAACTGGGATCGCGGCGGCGCGCAACTCGAGTTCCATGACATGGCTGGCCAGATCAACTACACCAGCCAGGGCTTCCTTGCCTTTTTCCAGATCCGCGGCGGGGATCAACATCATGGCGCCGTCACCACCGAACACGAACGGAACCCTGTCACGACCGACGTTGTTCAGCACAGCAGCAATGACTGCCGCGCCAGTCATGTTGACGTCCTTGTAACGTCCCTGCGCGACCGCATCGCCCGAGCGGACAATATCCGCGGCCAGAACATACCAATCGTTGGGAACCGGACGATAGTTCTCCAGCTTCGCAACGCTGCTGAAATCGGAGAAACTCGGCAGTTCACGGTAGAATTCTTCTGCGGACACAACACCCCCCTCGGATTGCGAAGGTTACGCGGTGATCGTCAGAGCCGATCACCACGTCATGGAAAACACTGTGTCACTAAATCGTGTAATTCCGTAGCAGATACGTCAAATCGCGCTGAATTGTCCGTTCCGCCAGACAAAAACCTTGTCCTGAGGCACATCAAGCTTCGGGACGTTTGCGCTTTCAAGCCCCTCCAGCCAACCGCGCAGCACCCTGAAGACACCGCCATGTGCAACGACCACCGTTGGCTGCAAGACACTCTTGAGCCAGTCACCGACCCGGTCCGCCAGCATTTCGTAGCTTTCGCCACCCGGTGGAACAAATCGCCACTTGTCCGCCCGCCGTTGCAGGAGCAGTTCCTGCTCCTTGTCGGCAAGATCCTCGAGCCGAAAACCTTCCCATTCGCCGAAAGTCAGTTCCAGAAGCCTTTCTTCCAAACGGTAACCATCAACACCCAGTCCCATGCCGTCCCGCAAAAGTTCCATTGTGTTTCTGGTGCGGCCAAGCGGGGACGCGACAAAATCGAAGGCAGTGGGGTCAAGCCCCTCACGCTTCATGAAATCCCTGAGCCGAACGCCGTTGGACGCAGCCTGTTCCCTGCCAGTCCCGTTGAGAGGAATATCCAGGTGTCCCTGCATTCTGCCTTCCCGATTCCATTCCGTCTGGCCATGCCTGACAAATATCAGAAGGTCGGGGTCATGAATTTGCGGCAATCGGACTGTTGCGCCGCCGGTTTGTAACGTCGTCATGATGTTTTCCAGGATCAGGTCTGTCCTTGAACAGAAAAAAACGGCCGGTCAGTACCGGCCATTCAGCTCAATCAGTCCTTGACGACCGATATATCCGGAGCGTCGACCGCCTTCATGCCAACGATGTTGTAGCCACAATCGACATGCTGAATTTCTCCGGTGACACCGCGCCCCAGGTCGGACAGCAAGAACAGAGCGCTGTCGCCGACCTCTTCGATTGTCACTGTGCGCCGAAGCGGTGAATTGTATTCGTTCCACTTCAGAATATACCGGAAATCGCCGATGCCGGACGCGGCCAGCGTCTTGATCGGACCGGCCGAAATGGCATTGACGCGAATGTTCTGCGGACCAAGATCCATTGCGAGATATTTCACGCTCGTTTCAAGTGCAGCCTTGGCGACGCCCATGACATTGTAGTGCGGCATGACCTTCTCAGCACCGTAATAGGTCAGTGTGAGGATCGACCCGCCCTCGGACATCAGTTTTTCAGCGCGTTGGGTCACAGCTGTCAGTGAATAGCAGGAAATATCCAGGGTACGGGCAAAGTTGTCGGAAGACGTGTCGACAAAACGTCCTGTCAGTTCAGCCTTGTCCGAAAACGCGACAGCATGGACCACGAAGTCGATCTTGCCCCATTTGTCTTCAAGGGCCTTGAAGACGGCATCGATCGTTTCGCCCTCGGTAACGTCACAATGACCGACGACAATTGCACCCAACTGCTCGGCAAGCGGTTCGACCCGTTTCTTCAAAGCATCGCCCTGATAAGTAAGCGCCAACTCGGCTCCCGCGTCGGCCAACGCTTTGGCAATACCCCAGGCAATCGACTTGTTGTTTGCCACGCCCATGATCAGGCCGCGTTTGCCATTCATCAGTCCGCGCGTTTCCGCCATCTTCTTCTCCGAAAAGGATTCCTGTACCACCCGAGCGGGCTGGCCTCCTATGGCACAAGGGTTTGGTTCCTTCAAGAGTCACAGCGACCGAATGCGCCGTCGACGTGCGCGAAAACACCTACTATTGTGACGCCCGATTCCCGCCATTCAACTTCGCAAGGACCCCGCTCATGGAGCGCATTCCACACGCCGACCGTTTCGCTGAATTGATCGGCGCCGCAAACGTCATGACCACCCCGGAAAACCAGGTTCCATACCTGAAGGAGTGGCGCGATCTATATCAGGGTGTCACGCCGATGGTGCTTCGTCCAGGCAACGTCGAAGAGGTCAGTTCAGTCATGAGATATGCTTATGAACATGACATCAAGATCGTTCCACAGGGCGGCAATACAGGGCTTGTGGGGGGGCAAATTCCGCAGGAAACCGGGGATGAAATCGTGTTGTCCCTCTCTCGGCTCAACAAGATCCGCTCTGTCGACTCCGCCGGTTTCACCATTACGGTAGAGGCAGGAGTAGTCCTGGAGACGCTTCATGACGAGGCCGAAAAAGCCGGTCGCCTGTTTCCACTTTCACTTGGTTCTCAAGGCTCGTGTCAGATCGGCGGGAACATCTCAACCAACGCCGGCGGGACAGCCGTCCTGGCCTATGGCAACACGCGCGACCTCGTCCTCGGACTGGAAGTTGTCCTGCCAACAGGTGAAATCTGGGACGGTCTCAGAACGCTTCGCAAGGACAATACCGGTTATGATTTGAAACAATTATTTATCGGCGCAGAGGGTACCCTGGGGATAATTACGGCTGCGTCTTTGAAGCTTTTTCCCAAGCCCAGGAAACTGGAAGCCGCCTTTGTCGGGTTGCCGGATCCTCAGGCGGCACTCAAACTCTTCACAATGGCAAAGGCTCAGGCCGGACCGGTTCTAACCGGATTTGAAATCATGCCGCGTGTGGGTCTGGAATTTTGCCTGAATCATCTGGAGGGTGCACGCGATCCGCTCAATGGCACCCACGCCTGGTACATTCTCCTGGAGCTCTCGAGCGGATCTGATGCCTTCCCGATCAGGGATCTGATGGAAAGCATACTCGGCGAAGCCTTCGAGGAAGGTCTGGTGGAAGACGCAGCCTTTGCCCAGAACCTTTCGCAAGTGCAGGACTTCTGGCATATCCGCCACGGCATGTCGGAAGTCCAGAAACCCGAAGGGGGTTCAATCAAACACGATGTCTCCGTACCGGTTGCCTGCATCCCGGATTTCCTCGACAAGGCAATCGCCGCAGTCAAGGCTTTCGTGCCGGGTTGCCGGCCCGTGCCCTTTGGACATATCGGCGACGGAAACATCCATTTCAATGTCTCCCAGCCCATCGACGCCGACAAGGATGCCTATCTTGCGAAATGGGACGAGATGAACGCCATCGTCCACGGCATCGTGCACGAATTCGGCGGCAGCATCTCCGCCGAACATGGCATCGGCCGCCTGAAAAGAACCCTGCTGAAGGACGTGAAATCCAATGTTGAACTGGACCTGATGCGCCGGATCAAGAAAGATCTGGACCCAAAGAACCTTCTGAACCCCGGGCGCATTATCTGACCCTCCTGTCCCGGTGTCTGACACCGTTTCGTTGCCTGTCCGCATCCGGTTGCGCACATGTCCGCAATGGCCTTGCCATCCCTTGGCAGGATTTCGGCGAGAGACCGCCGGTCCGTTCAGACCGATTGTCGGGCGAAGAGTGCGCGGTCCGGTTCTCCTTTGATTTTCCGAGCCGGACCGCTGCTTTCCTCTCCCATGGAATAATTCACTATTACTTATACAATTCTTAGGCGAGTCCAAGTTGTACCAGCTTCGCCTGAGATCAATTCCCGGGCTACAGCCAGTTAGCGAAATTCACGGCTTTGCAAGCAAGTGACACGCCGATATGTCCTGGATCAGCAATATACGAGGAGGCCCAAACGAAGTCTCTCGTCAAACTCCGGTGTAGCTGCTGGATTGAGAATTCGAAACAGATAATTGAATTAATTCGTATTTATTCTGTTTTCATCGACACCGGCCAACTTCTCATCGGAGCGTCAATCCGGTGATCTGCTCCCGAAAATCTCCCTGACTTTCATGGACTCGACGCTCATTCGGGCCTGAAATACGGGGTGATTCACGTACCTTCTGACTGGCAAGCTTTTGTTCATCAACAAAGTTCCTTGTAAAAAATGACTGATTTTTCAATCAGTAATATGCAAAACCCTCGCGGAAATTTACAAAATCGACAACTACCTTTTGAAAACTTGCAGAAAAAACGCTCAAAAGTTAAATTTTTATTAAAAATGCTTGCGTGCCTGAAGGCATTGATGAAACACTAGCAGAAGGAAAAACTCGATCAGGACTTGCGGCATGTCCTGAAATCGATGAGGCGTAAGTTTTGATATGTATTATTTACCTTCAAATATCTCCTCATCTACACAAACTACGATGCGAAGCGTCTATGACCTCATAAGAATAAGCTATTTGTAAACATGGTAAGTAAAAGGTTAATCATGTGTCATAGGCGTCAATAAGCCAACCGGTCGAAAGACCTGACAAAAGCAAAAGAGTTGCGAAGGCGGAACCAGCAGCTCGCAGACAGTGCACGGGGGAGAACGACACAGTCGTTCTCCTAGATGGAGGCCACAAATGCAGGTTCAGAACTTAGCCAGTTCGGATCAATGGGATCGTGTGAAAAATGAACTGAGAAATGAACTCGGTGAGGATGTGTTTTCAAACTGGTTCGGAAGAGTGAAGCACGAAGAAACCGTGGGCGATTCAGTTCATCTTTCGGTCCCCACGCGTTTTCTGAAAAACTGGATCCAGAACAACTACGAGAAAAAGCTGGTCGGACTTTGGAAGCGCGAACTCGACGACATCAATCGCATTGAACTGACCGTCCGCGGAGCGTTGCGCCCGCGTCAGGTCAACGTAACGCACCCCCCGAAATCTATTACTGCGCGCCGGATCAGTGGCCGCACCGCACCGTTCGGCAATCCCGCCCAATTCGGTGCAGCCAACAGGTCTGCCGCGATCCCCTGCCTTGCAGACACCGGAGATGAAGCTGCTGCGGAATTCCTGAGCGGAGCAGCGGTCAATCCCAAGCTGACGTTCGAGACGTTCGCGGAAGGCTCTTCCAACAGCCTGGCCTGTGCCGCCGTCCGACAGATGGCGGCAGGACATGAAGGCACTCTGGAAATGCTCTTCATTCACTCTTCGACCGGTATCGGCAAGACGCACCTGCTTCAGGCAGCAGCTGCGGAAGCCCGCAAGTCCGGCCGGCGGGTCGCCTATCTGTCCGCCGAGTTTTTCATGTATCACCTGGTACCTGCCTTGCGGACACCGGCCTTTCCGGTCCTTCGCCAGGCAATGAAGTCGATCGACCTGTTGCTTGTCGACGATCTCCAGTTCCTCCATGGCAAACAGGCGCATGAGGAATTCGGCAGAACACTCGAAATTCTGATGGAAGCACCCAGTCAGATCATCATGGCAGCCGACCGGATGCCCGATGCCCTCGGTACGCTGAGCGGCAAGGTCATGCAGAGGATACAAACCGGTGAGGTCGTCGGCATCCAGGCGACGGACTATGCGTTGCGGCATGACATTTTGCGGAAGCGGATTGCGGCGGCCAGACGCACCCATCCAGCGTTCAGCGTGCCCGAGGAGGTCGCCGACTACATAGCGCGCTACGTTATTTCTTCGGCACGCGATCTGGAGGGGGCACTGAATCGCCTGTTCGCTCACAATCAGCTGACCAAACAGCCGGTTACAATGGATCTTGCGGAAAAAACGCTGCACGATCTGGTCAGGATCGGTGAACCGCGCACGATCAAGGTGGAAGAAATCCAGCAGATCGTCTGCAAACATTTCAGTGTCACCAAGGCGGACCTTTTGTCGTCCTGCAGGGCCAGGACCCTTGTACGCCCGCGCCAGATTGCAATGTACATCGCCAAGGTCGTAACGGGACGGTCGCTCCCCGAAATCGGCCGCCGTTTCGGTAATCGCGACCACACAACGGTTCTCCATGCCGTTCGAAAGATCGAGGACATGGTGACAAAAGACAACGTATTGGCGCAGGAGGTCGAACTCCTCAAGAGCCTGATACAGACCTGACCGGCTCCAGGGTGACGTCTACCCTGTTGACCTGCGGCAGCGACAAGACTGCCGTCACCCCCGGCACCGGGCACAATATCCGCCAGGTGTCATGCAAACCTCCCTTACTTGAAGCCGCGAAAGCGGCTTCTTTTTTCTTTCATTGACAGATGCAAGTTGTCCGAATATGCGTGAGGTCGGTTTGAGGAAGCCAGCCGCCCGCGGGCAGAGCCCAAGGTGAAATTCCTTTCACGAAGTCTTCTTCGTCGAATGTCGACCTTCACAGGACTGTGCAGGCTGATGGCAATGCGGGCCCCATTGGAAGGCGATTGCCTCCGACCCTGCCTTTCTTGAAAAGGTAATATCATGACACTCCCCAGTGTTTCCGAATTGAAATCCCAGGCGAAACGCCTGCGCAAGGCCCTTGCGGCAAACGGCAAGCAACTGTCACACAGCCAGGCGCTCGAACTTGTGTCGACGCAACATGGTTTCAGGGACTGGAACACCGCCAGTGCGACAGTGTCGCGCCCCAACCACTTCGCATTTTCGGTCGGTGACCGGGTATCCGGCACTTACATGCAGCAGGCCTTCCAGGGAGAAATCACGGCTCTCTCCAAGGTCGGGACGACAGAGCGATACCATGTGACGATCCAATTTGACGAACCCGTCGATGTGGTCACATTCGACAGCTTTTCCGCGTTTCGAAGCCGCGTGAACTGTCTCATCCGTTCTGACGGTGTCGCCGTGAAGAAAACATCCGACGGTGAGCCCTATCTGCGACTGAAACCGGCAGAACCGGACGCGGACTGACGGCATCCTCCAGGGTTGGACGAGCCCTCCGGAACACAATCTCCCGCAGTGTCATGCTGCGGGAGACCTGGCATGCTCGTTCTGGAGGCCTCTGGTATTCCTGGCAAACACGTTGCAAAATCTCTCATTGGCCGGGGGAGACAGAATGCATCAGCTTGGAATTGGCGCCGTGAAGCAGTTGAAGATGTTGGGCATTGTCCTGTGGGCGCTCGTCTGCCTTGCAGCGACGACCGTCCAGGAGACCAACGCAGCCGTGATCCCCGGCGGAAACGGGGGATGGCTCGTGGTCGCGAGCCGCCCCAACGCGTCCGAGGCTGTCAATGTTGCGCGCGGTTACGCCAGCCGGTTTCCGAAAACAACGGTCTTTCAGTCCAGCAATGGCTGGTTCGCGATCACACTGGGCTGGATGACCCAACCCGGCGGCAATCGCTACAAGGCCAACCTGCAGTCCGGCGGCATCATCCCGGGAGACAGCTATTTCCACAATGGTCAACGCTTTCAGTTCGCTGTCTGGTCGGCGACCGGCATAACGGGGGGCGCGTCCCGGTCGCTGATTGCATCAACCCGCATCACGACCGGCTCGGGAGGTGTAGCAAGCCCTCCTACGACATCGCAAAATGCCTTTGTCTCGGGCCTCGATCCAACCGGTGACAACTACCTGTCGCTTCGCACGGGACCGAGCACACGGTATCAGGAAATCGTCCGCATGGGTTTAAACACCCCGCTGACCATCCTTGGCAGAAGTGGACCCTGGCTCAATGTCGCACTCGCCGATGGGCGAACCGGCTGGGCGTACGGCAAGTATGTCGCTTCCGCTCCCGGATACGCACCGCCGCCGCAACCATCCATCGCGCCTGCACCTGTCACACCACCGACTGTTGCCAAACGGTCGATCACGCCGCCGAGCCCAGGCGTCGTGGGAGACCTGAGCGGGACCAGTGACAACTTCCTGTCGCTCAGATCAGGTGCGGGAACAGGCCACTCTGAAATTGCAAGACTGCTCGAAGGCACCAGGCTTTCCCTGCTGGCGCAACAGGGTGCCTGGTTCGAAGTTGAACTTTCAAACGGGATGCGTGGCTGGGCTTACGGCCAGTATGTCGATGCAGCAAAACCCAGACAAAGCGCATCCCAATCGGTCCCGGTTATCGGTCCGGACCCACAACCAGATCCAAATGAAAGCAAACCGCGCCAAAGGCATGAGACCGCAACAAGCCCGAAGCTGCCGGATCTGGGAACCCTTCCTGAAGGCAAGCGGGTCGCCTTGATCATTGGCAATTCGGCATATGAACACGCCCCGCCCCTGCCCAATCCGAAAAACGATGCTACCGACTTGCAGGAATCGCTGAAGCGCCTGGGCTTCACGGTTATTCTCGGTCTGGATCAGAGCAAAATCGCCATGGAAGGAACAGTCAGAGCGTATGTACGTTCGATCCAGGATGCAGATGTCGCCCTGTTCTTCTACGCAGGTCATGCGATGCAGTTGAGTGGAAGAAACTATCTCATTCCGATAGACGCAAAACTCGAAGACGAAACCGCTGTCGACTTCGAGACGATCGAACTCGGCACGGTGCTGGACTACATGAATGCGCCCGGCCGACTGTCGATTGCGCTTCTGGACGCATGCCGTGACAATCCACTCTCACGCCGGTTTTCACGCAGTCTTGGCGTCAGCCGCAGTTCGCAGGTTGAACGCGGGCTTGCCGCTCCTCAGGCTGGCGGGGGCAATATCCTCATCGGCTTTGCAACGGCTCCGGGCGAGGTCGCCCTGGATGGCGACGAAGACAACAGCCCGTTCACAACGGCACTGCTCACTCATATCGAGACACCCGGCCTTGAAATCGAAATCATGATGAAACGGATCAAGGCGGATGTGTACGATTCGACAAGGGGTACACAGTCGCCGTGGCACAATTCAGCGCTGAGACGGGAATTCTATTTCAAAAACTAGAGCCTTTTTCGAAGAATAAGGCACGGGTTGTGCCGATATTCAGGTTTATCGGGCATGCCCGGTTGTTTCAGCGGTCTGGCCAAACTCAAGCAGCATCGGACTTCAGGTGTCCCAGTGATGAGTTGAACCGGGTCCATCAAGCGTCTCGGCAATCCTCACAAGAGCCCTTCGCTCATCGCAGTTGCGCCAGAACCAGATGCCCGGGAACCGGGTTACCTTCTTCCAGCCGGACTGTAATCGGATCCATGGCGAGAATATCAAATCCGGCGACATCAAGGGAGGTTCGGATATACTTCTCCGACTGGGCGAAGCGGCTCTTGGGTCCCACCATGTAGGAGCGTCCGTCCATTATCTCGTCAGGTAGGGTCTCTGTCGAAAAGGCGAGATATCCGGCAGTATCGAGACGATCCGCAGCTGCATTCAGAAATGGTTCGACGGCTCCAAGGTAAGGGAAGACATCTGTTGCCGCGATCAGGTCCCAGACTGGCCGAGTTCCATCGTCTTCTTCAAATCCTTCAAGAAATTCCACGGCTTCGCCGATGTAAAGGTCTTCGTAGACGTCCCGGTCATAGGCGAGTTCGATTATCTTTTCGGACAGATCCACACCGGTCTGGCGGGTTGTGCAGTCCGCAAACGCCATTCCGGTCAAGCCGGTGCCGCACCCAAGATCTAAAAGACGATCGAACGGTCCCAAGCCCAGCCTTCCGACGAGATCGCGAAGGAGCAGCGGCACACAATATCCAAGTTCATCGACGAGGATCTCGTCGAAGACATCAGCGTGCTGATCGAACAGCGTGGCGACATAGGCATCGGGCATTTTTTCCGGCGAAGCTTCCACTCCGATCGCCGCAAGACGAATGCTCGCCCCGCCGCTATCATCCGGATCCAGTGCAAGAACCTGACGAAATGCCTGCTCTGCGCCTTTCAGATCACCTGATTTCTGCCGCTCAAGACCTCTGTTATAGGCTTCGGCAAGCGCTTCGTCCGAAGCATCGTCATCCAATTCGGGCGCTCTTTTATCGGTTTCGTTCATATTGTCTGCCTGACCGGGTTTTCCTCCCCCTACACGGCTGCCATGTCCTTTGCACGGGAAATCTGCCGACGCGGTTCAGAACAGATCCAATTGGCTGTCGTCCTGTCTGGAGTCCGGCTTTGAACTTTCATTCAACTTGGCCCCGGTCTCGCCGACATCGACAGGGTTCTGGATGTCGGCATCGTCGTTGACAACCTTGTTCACGCGCGTGGAAATCGGGGTGGCGACAAGATAATCGTCATCGATCGGCACAAGCATCTTTTTTGCTTCCCGCGCCTCGACATTTGCCGTGTCGAGCCATGTCTCAAAGGCATCCGGTTTCACGATCACAGGCATGCGGTGATGGATCTCTGACATCATCCGGTTGGACTGGATCGTCAAAATTGCGCCGGTGTCCATATCGCCGCCGTCCGGGTCCGACCAGGTATCCCAAAGCCCGGCAAAGGCCATGACATCGCCATCCGCCGGTCGGATCCAGAATGGCTGTTTGCCTTCGGAGGTCCGCCGCCATTCATAAAATCCGGACGCCGGAATGAGGCAGCGGTGATGGCGCATTGCTGCCCGGAATGAGGGCTTTTCCGCGGCCGTTTCAGCTCTTGCATTGATCAGCAGTGTGAAATCCGACGGATCCTTGACCCAGGAGGGTATCAAACCCCAACGCACAAGGTGAAACCGTCGGCTGCCATATTCGTATCGAACCGTCGCGATAGGCTGGGTTGGCGCAATGTTGTAGCGCGGCGGAAAATTCGGCCTGTCGGTATAGTCAAAGAAGTCCCTTACCGCATCCGGCGGCGTGGTGAGAGCAAGTCGGCCACACATATAATATCTCCAGTCCACGTCGAACGCCTGCGGCGATCGTATCGTCGAATTGCCGTCGTGCTGCTGCAAAGTTAGGCAATTGGAAACAAAAAAGAAGTAGCCTGCACACGAAGTCAATAATCAGGGGGCAGGTATGGAATGTTTGGATCCAGTTTTGGGCGCCGGAGATCTGGCTGCCGAACGGCTGGAACAGGCAAACATCAATCCCCAGACGGGACTTGCCACTGATTATCTCAATCATTTCAACGAAGTCATGATGCTCCTTGAAATGCTACCCGACATGCCCGACTGCGCCGAAGACGTTCTGGACTGGGAACCCTTGGGTTATGAAGGTCATTTTGAGAATTCGACTTTCAAGGACAAGCAGCTGGCAATCATGGCCTATTCCGCGGCGCCGGCCTTCCTGAGAGAGCATCTTGAGACACATATAGCGGATATCGACGAACTGGTCGGTCAGATCCAGGATCAGTTGCGCAATTCCAGCGACGCTGCTTCTGTTGCTGAAGACATCGCTTACAGAGCGACACACGAAATCAAACCGCTGATCGCCCTTGCAGGTGCCGTCATTCACGGGCACCTTGAACCGGAAGCAACACAGCATGAAGGCGACGGTGCGCAGGCGGAAATCGACGCACTGTTTGCCTGATTATTCTGCCCCGACCCTCTTTTTCAGAAATGCTCCATGTCCCGATTCTATCCAGACGCACCCCGTATCGGCGTAAGTGTTCTCTGTCACCGGAATGGGCATGCTCTGTTGATCAAGCGCGGCAAGGATCCCTACAAGGACCACTGGAGCCTTCCCGGAGGCCTTGTGGAGCTTGGCGAAACGCTCGCTCAGGCAGCAGAACGGGAACTTCTGGAAGAAACAGGCGTCAAGGCCAACCTAGGTGACCCGGTCGAAACCTTCGATTCCATTCAACTGGATGATGATGGCAGGGTTCTTACCCATTTTATCCTCACTGTTTTTTGTGGCCCGTTCCATTCCGGCGTCTCGGTTGCAGGAGATGACGCAGCCGCAATCGACTGGGTCCATCCGGATGAACTCGACGCGCGCATGATGACACCAGACACACCGGAGCGTATTCGCCGCCACCTGCACCGGTAGCGCAAAGGTGAGTGCCTTCACGGAGGTTTGCAGATCCGTGATTCCCAATTCCGCGGGGTTTGGATGAGCATGACTGCACGCTAAAGTCCGGAGGCTCTCATGCGCTTTTATTCCGTGCAACTTTCATGTCTGGCCCCGTGCATCGCTCTGGCCATGATCGTGGTCTGCATCCTGGCACCTTCCGCAAAGGCCAGCCCGGATCAGTGGCGCCGAGCCGGATTTTCGACGGATTTCACCAAAACGAGCATCGACCTGAACTCGATCTTTTCCGGTGGTCCACCGAAAGACGGTATTCCCTCAATCGACAAACCGGCATTTCAGCCTGCAAGCAGCGTCGACTGGCTTCAGGACCGGGAGCCTGTGATCCTTCTCGAGATGGATGATGCCGTCAAAGCCTACCCGCTTCAGATCCTGATCTGGCATGAGATCGTCAACGACCGGATCGGCGCGACACCGGTATCGGTGACCTATTGCCCACTGTGCAATTCCTCCATCGTCTTTGACCGGCGCTTTGACGGCGACGTCCTCGATTTCGGAACGACTGGCCTTTTGAGAAACTCCGACCTTGTCATGTATGACCGACAGACCGAAACCTGGTGGCAGCAGTTTACCGGTGAGGGCATCGTCGGCACCCATGCCGGGCGCGACCTGAAAATGATCCCGTCCCGGGTCGTCGCCTTCGAGGCAGTCCGCAAGACACACCCTCAAGCCGCGGTTCTTGCCCGTCCGTCGCCGCCTCGGCGCAACTACGGGTCCAATCCTTATGTCGGATACGACAGCCGATCGGCGCCATATCCCCTCTATCGGGGAGACCTTCCAGACAACATCAACCCCATGGCACGGGTCGTGGTCGTTCGTGATGGTAACCAGATTTTTGCCGCCACACTCGATCACGTCAGAACGGCAGGCCCGATCTCCATGTCGGAAAACGTGCGGTTAAGCTGGAGTGGAGAACAGGCTTCCATTCTGGACCAGCGCGAAACCGGTAGTGGCCGATCAATCGGGTCCGTCGAAGCGGTCAGGACAGAAAACGATCGGGAAGTACCCCTCGTCCATGACGTGACATTCGCATTCGTTGCTAATGCCTTCCACCCGGACATTGCAATTCTTGGGATCACTTCACCGTAGCGCTTGAAGTACCCCTTGCCCGCGCGCATGATCCCCGCATGAGGAAAAAACGCGTAGCTGATTTCATTTGCCGGGCGATCATTTTTGCAATGCTGGCACTTTCCCTACCGGTTCAGGTTGTGTCCGCTCAGCAAGCCGGGATCGATGCGCCGCCCTATGAACAGCAGCTGATGCGCCTTTCGGAAATATTCGGCGCGCTCCATTTTCTGCGCCCGTTATGCAAAGAAAACGACGACCCGAGCTGGCGCGACCGGATGGAAGATTTTCTGGACGCCGAAACCATCGACGAGAATCGGCGACGCAGATTCATTGAACGGTTTAACCAGGGATATCGTGGATTCTCAGTCGCTTACAGGGACTGCACAGACGCGGCCCGTATCGCAATGGCACAATACCTCAACGAGGGTGAGACCATCATCAGCGACGTAACCAGCCGGTACGGCAGATAAACCGGGGCAAAATCTTCAAAACGTTACGAGTTGGTTAACCTTTTGAATCAAATTTGTGGGTGGCCGTTAAGTTTGCATTCACGGTTACTTATCAGCGCGGATCACCGTGCTAGGATCAGGTTATGAGATTCGGGACAGGGACACGTTGGAGTTGTCTCCAAGCGTTCGGGACAGACCGGTAAGGGAACGAATGATAAACGACGATTATGCTGAGGCAGCAATGGACGCCGAATTTGCCGAGGACGAAGACATCAGACGCGCTGCGCTCGGCTTTATTTCGGATGCCTGGGCGGAAGCCATCGCAAACGGCGTGGATGCCGACGCGGTTGCACACGCCGCAATGTTTACCGCACTTGCTGATCTCGTTGCGGCCTATGGTGAAGATGCCGTGGCGAAACTTGCCGAAGGATTGCCGGACCGCATCCTTCAGGGCGACTACACGGTGAACCGGGTTCTCCAGTAATCCTGATCCGACGAATATACAAGGCCGGCTTGTCCGGCCTTTTTCATTTCGTGTACTGGATCAATGTCCCCAGATACCGGCTGCGTGACCGAGCCTGTCCAGAGCCAGGTTCAGGTAAATCAATCCGCCGAAAACAATCAGTACAAATCCGGCGATGTGGTTGGCCCGGCCCAGCCAGCGATCGTCAATCCTTGACTTGAAATGCGAGACCGTTGCCGAGACGAACAGCCACCATGACGTTGCACCACCGGCCACGCCGGCGACCATCAGCAGTGACCCGAAATGATCGTCATGCGCCGGTCGATAGTCTCCCAAAACACCAAAAATGGCTGCAAACGCAAAAATTGTTCCCGGGTTGGTAATCGCCATGAAAAAGGCCGCGGCGGCATCTCCCAGATAGCTGTATTCGCGTCCGTTGCCGTCTTTTTCAATATGCGGATGGGTGTTCCAGATCCTGATGCCAAATACGATCAGCAGCGCGCCCCCAACAATCTCGATTAGCCCAAACCGGGAATCAACGAAATTGGTGACCGCCGACACACCGAATATGGCCGCAGATGCGAAAATCGTGTCTGCCACCACTGCGCCGAGCCCGACAAAAACCCCGTGGCTGAAACCGTTTTTGACTGCGTGCTGAATTGCCATGACATTGACAGGGCCAACAGGTGCTGTCGTGAGAATCCCGACAAGAAAGCCGATCAGCACATATTCCAAGACTGTCACAGCCGGTCCTTTTCACTAGGCCCTGGTTTTCGAATGGAAGCCCCTGCCGGGTCGCGCACGACGCGGGACGCCGATAACACGCGCAGGAAAATACCCTCAGCCAGTTTCCACCGTGCCACGAATTGTTTAAGGAATGTCCCTGCGGGGCAAAGCGCAACAAATCAAAATTCACAGGAGTTCGCCATGGGACGGGTAATTTGGGTGGCGGTTCTGGTTTTCTGCTTTTTTCCAACTGCCGGCATCGGCAAGAGTGTCACGACGGACACAATACCGGTCAGTCCCGAAAGCAATTCGCAAACAGCCCCGATACCGGTGGATCAACTCGGCGTTCCACAAAGCGAGCTATCGCGTGAACCGGATCAAACCAAGGCGGAAACTTCGACAGATCTCACACCGCCACAGGTTCTCTACAACACATCTGTCCTGCCAAAACCGGTCGCGCGCATGCACTCGCAGTTGAGACAAGCAGCCCTTGAGGGGGACATGAACCGGTTGCGAATGGTCCTGGAGAGCAACGAATTGCCGCCGACACTTTCCTTCGGTGACATCGGTGATCCGATCGACTTCCTGAAGGAAAGTTCGGGCGACGGCGAGGGTTTTGAGATCCTGGCGATTCTCGCCGATACGCTCGAGGCCGGCTTCATTCACGTCGATGCCGGAACACCGCAGGAAATGTACATCTGGCCGTATTTTGCCCGCTTCCCGCTATCAAGTCTGACGCCGGACCAGAAGGTGGAAATGTACCGGATCATTACAGCCGGTGATTTTGCGGAAATGGAAGAATTCGGGGCCTGGACATTTTATCGCGTCGGCATCGGTCCGGACGGAACCCTGCACTATTTCGTGGCCGGGGACTGACCCAGGCACCAACCCGGCAACGATGAAGCCTTCTCGCTAGCCGACTATTTCCAGCCCCTCTTCAGCGCAAACCCTTGCAACCCATGCCATGTCAAGCTCCGGTTCGGGAGAGGGCCACTCACGCGACCCCGGCTCCAGCTTGGTGCCACAAATCCTGAATACGTTTTCATGAATGGAGCCCGGCACATTGAGGATCAGCATTTCCGCTTCCTGATCCGTCGCATTGCGAAACGCATGAACTTCGCCCCGCGGAACCTTCACAAACTGGCCTGGCCCGGCGGTTATGATCTCATCACCGACAGAAAACTCGATTTGGCCCTTTTGGATAAAAAATGATTCCTGATCATTCATGTGACGATTGGGTGGCGCACCGGCGCCGCTTGAAAGAATAGCGCTGCACAGGAAATATCCGTCTTCGGCACTGGACGAGTGAAAGTCCATGATCATTCCCATGAGATAATAGGTTTCAGACATAACTCCTCCTGTAACAACCTCCCGGAAACTTCAAACTATTCCGACAAACTAAAATGTTTGCAATTTTACCTTGAGTAAATTCGTAGATATATCATGCATTGTCGTTGAATACTATTTTCAAGAATTTTGGAAATCGAATTCAAATCATTTCCCTTCATCTGATCCTGCGACCAGAAGAGTTGGGCTCCTTGCCGCCAATTGTTCCGAGAGTGCGCGCAGGATGTCCTCCAGTTGAAGAAGAGCTGCGGATTTCTCCTGGCCTGCAGGATAAAGCAGCCCGAAAGTCATCCATCGTTCCGGAACAACCGGCACAAGGGCGAGACGGTCAAGGGACACCTGCGCGGCAACAAGTTCGTCTGCGATCGTGATGCCATATCCTTCAGCCACCAGTGAGCAGGCCAGCTGAGATGCTGCTACTTCACAACTCTGTTGAGGTGTTATGCCGGCTGACCGGAAGAAATCGTCCAGTTGATCGCGCAAAAGCAAGCCGTGCATGAGACGTATCACCGTGTCGTTGCGAAGATCGGCAGCGGTGAGGCTCTGCCGATCTGCCAATTTGTGTGTGCGGGGAAGAACGGCCTGGGCACGTACGCGGATCAGCGCTTTCGTCCGGATCCCCGGATGATCCACCGGAAGGGCGCCAATACCGATATCGTATTCGCGCCCGGCGAGCCATTTTCCGGCGTCGCGCCGCGCACGAACATCCAGACTTACATTTGTCTCGGGGTTCTCGGACATGAAGCGCGCCACTGCGACAGCTGTCAGGGATTGCGCCACGCGCGGCATCGTGACGACCCGCAAGGTTTCGGTTCTGCCGGCCCGGATCTCCGCGGCGATACGCGGCACTTCGTCGAGGTTGTCCAGGATGCGCCCGGCCTCGCGGTAAAACGCCATCCCCTCCCGGGTCGGCGTCAGGTTTCGGCCGCTGCGGTCAAACAACGGCAGTCGCAATTCAGCTTCCAGTCCGGATATGAGCCGGCTAATCGCCGGCTGACTGAGATGCAGGATCTCGGATGCGGCTGTCAAAGATCCTTCCGAAAGCGTGGCGCGAAAGGCCCTTAGCGCTTTGATGTTCATCGAGTCTTACTTTCAAAATTTGCAAGAGTAGATAACATATTTGCATTTTTCGCAATTGAGAACATGGCGTAATGTCCGACTATCGAGTTCGGGAGGAAAAAATGAAACGCAGAACGTTCCTTGGCGCTGTTGGTGCGGCGCTTGCAATTGCCGTCACTTCAGGTGCAAGTCTTGCGGCCGACTGGCCCAAACGTCCCATCAATCTCGTGGTGCCCTACAAGGCAGGCGGGGGAACGGACGCCTATGCCCGCGCGATCTCCAAGGCCGCGGAAGGCATACTGGACGTGCCCGTCGTGGTGGTGAACAAGCCAGGGTCTGCAGGACTGAACGGGGCCAATTCGGCCGTCGGCGCACGCCCGGACGGTTACACGATGATGATGACCTCCGGCGGATCGTTCCTGCTGTCCACGCTAACGCTCGACACCGACATCGACGCGCTTGAGAGTTTTCAGTTCGTGGCTCAGGTCGGCCAGTTGCAGACATCGCTCATGGTGCCGACCGGCAGTCCGTTTCAATCCGTTCAGGATGTAATTGACGCAGCCAAAGCGGATCCGGGTTCACTTCGCTGGGCTCATTCCGGGCGTGGTGGATTTCATCATGTCGGCGGGCTTGGTTTTCTTGCCAGCAACGGCATCGATGCACAAGATGTCCCGTTCAAGGGCGGCGGTCCGACCCGTGCGGCCCTGATCGGCGAACAGGCGGATTTCGGGTTTCTCGGTGTCCAGCAGCTTGCAGGGTTTGAGGATCAGCTGCGGGCCCTGGCGGTCAACAGCCAGGATCGCGATGCCGTCATGAAGGACGTGCCGTCCTTCGGCGAACTGGGTATTCCGTTCGCCGCGGTTTCTTCCCCTGTCATTGTCTTTGCGCCGAAGGACACACCTGCCGAGATTGTTTCGGCCATGGAGACTGCGCTTGAACAGATCGCGTCAAAGCCGGAATTCGCAGAATTGCTTGCGCCTCGGGGTACGGGTCCGGTTTACCAGAAAGGTGTCGATGCGAAGGCAACCTTGAGTGCGATGAAAAACGACGCCCGGCCACTGGTCGAGAGCCTGAGCAACTGAACTGTCAATGACGGGCTGTCTCTTCAGTCCGTCACTCCTCCAACGGAATTCGGGAGACTGTCATGCGCGCCTATTCCGAAGGCCTGGTTCTGGCTGTGGTTGCCCTTGTCGGGCTCTGGGGAGCCTGGCAGGTACCCGCAGCATCGACTGGTGACACCTGGGCGGGAATTGTTCCGTTTTCTGCAAGTCTGGCTTTGCTCGGCCTAGCGTCGTTCATGCTCGGCAGCACGGCATTTGCCGGTGCGTCCAAGCCGGGAGAAGACGAGAAACAACCGTTTCCCGGGGATGTCATAGGGCTCTTTGTCATTGCCCTGCTTTACCAGCAATCGATCCGATGGTTCGGCTACGTTCTACCCACCGCCCTTGCGGCACCGGTCGTTCTTTTCCTGTTCGGTATTCGCAGCCGGGTCGGTCTGGCCGTGTCGGTCATCCTGTGCCCGCTCATCTTCCACATTCTGTTTTTTGAGCTGCTCGGCGTGTTTCCGCCCTATGGCGAAGTGTTCGATCTGCTCGACTGGATCAAAGGGTAAACCCGATGGAAATCTTTCCTGCTCTCCTGTCCGTCGTGACCGATCCGACCCTTCTCGCGGCGATCCTGCTGGCGGCCGTCGTCGGAATGATCGTGGGCGCAACGCCCGGACTGACAGCATCAGCGGCAATCGCTATGCTGTTGCCGATCACCTTCTACATGTCGCCGCTCTTCGCACTGGCTTTTCTTTACGTCATCGGCAAGTCCGGCCGTTACGGCGGTTCGATTGCCGCCATCCTTTTCAATACGCCGGGAACGGCGGCAAGCGCCGCGACCCAGATCGATGGCTACCCTCTTGCCAGGGCCGGAAAGGCCGGAAAGGCCATGAAGGTCGCAACGATTTCATCGGTCATCGGCGATTTCATGGGTGACATCCTGCTTGTTGCAGGGGTCGGTTTCATCGCAGCTATCGCGCTCAAGCTCGGGCCGCCGGAAACCTTTGCAATCTATTTCGCAGCCTTTGTGGTCATTGGATCCGTCATCGGAAAATCCATCGTCAAGGGACTTGCATCCGCCCTTCTCGGCGTTTTGGTCGCGATGGTCGGTCTGGACCCGATCTCCAGCGAAGAGCGTTACACTTTCGGTTCCTTCGAACTCTCCAACGGCATTGGCCTGGTGCCTCTCATGATCGGCGTTTTTGTCCTCGGTGAGGTATTCTCACAGATGGAAGAACGGCGAAAATCAGCTGGCAGAATTGATGACAACCAGACAGCGGCCGATGATGACAGCCTCACCTGGGAAGAATACAAGCCATGCCTGCCGCATGCATTCAGAGGCGGTCTTATCGGCGCCGGGATAGGTGTGCTGCCCGGACTGGGTTCGGCAATCGCCGCCTTCATCTCTTATGGCGAAGGCAAACGACGCGCAACAAATCCGCAGCAATGGGGCAAGGGAGCCCTGGAGGGCGTTGCAGCGCCGGAGGCAGCCAACAATGCCGTTTCCGGTCCGTCCATGGCTCCGCTGCTCACCCTGGGTATTCCCGGCTCGACGATTGGCGCAATTCTTCTGGGTGTCTTTCTCATCCACGGCATCCAGGTCGGACCAACGCTTTTTCTGACGGACAAGGAGCTGGTCTATCGTTTGTTTGCATGTGGCATGCTCGGCATCGCGGCATATGGCGTCATCGGGTACTTCGGTGCAACACAGGTCGCCCGGCTAATTTTGAAAATCCCGACCAACGTTCTTTATCCGATCATTTTCCTGACAAGTTTTGTCGCGGCCTACTCCGCGCGCGCGTCCATGTTCGACGTTACAGTTATGACAGTTGCCGGGTTTGTCGGCTGGCTGATGCGCAGACATGACTTCAACATTGCCGCATTCGTGATTTCGTTCGTCCTTGCCAAGGGTGCGGAAGAAACTTTCCGCCAGTCTCTTCTGATGTCGGACAGCGGCCTCCTGATCTTTTTCGAGAGACCGATTGCGCTTGCTTTCCTGTTGATCGGATGTGCCGCTATCGCATTCCGCATCCGGTCCATCGTCAAGGAGCGCAGGATCGCTGACGGAGAGCTCGGCGATGCTTGATTTTCCCCTTTACCGGGACTGTTTTTCGAGCCCCGAAATGCGCGCTGCCTGGTCGGAGGACGCAACCATCGAATGCTGGCTCAGGGTCGAGCAGACACTGGCAAGACATCAGGCCGCACATGGCTTGATACCTGAGAGCGTTGCAACGGCACTGGCAGGCCTGTCTCTTGCCGATATTGACCGGCACCAACTTCGTGAAGACATGATGCTGGTCGGCCGGCCGATCGTAGGTCTTGTGAGGCAACTGCGCGAAAGCCTGGGAGACGCTCAGGGCCATGTTCACCATCACGCCACAACCCAGGACATCATGGACACCGCCCTGGCACTTCAGATGCGCGATGGACTTCGGCAGATCTCCACTCTTCTTGACGGCATCCTCGCTGGCATCGATGCGCATATCAACGACCATGGAATGCAGCAGATGATCGGCCGGACCAACGGTCAACATGCCGTGCCGCTGAACCTTGCCACCAAACTCGAAGTCTGGAAATCGGAGCTGCGCAGAAGGGCAATTTGCATTGAACAGGCCGGACAACGGGGATTGAATGTGCAGATCGGTGGTCCGGTCGGAGACCTTCAAGCCTACGAGAGTGGAACAGGCAAAGCGATCAAAGCTGGAATTGCCGAAGATCTCGGACTGCATGTTGTCGAGCCACACTGGCAAAATGCCCGGGACGGGATCGCCGACATAGTGGGTGCGATCGGAACCCTTTGCGGCACACTTTGCAAGATCGCGCAAAACGTCAACCTGCTGTCTTCTTCCGATATTGCCGAGTTTGCGGAAAACCCGTCACCCGGCAAGGGGGCTTCGTCTGCCATGGGCCACAAACGCAACCAACGCGCATCGGAATTCGCTGAAGCTGTGGCGAGGCTCGGACGCCAGCGCGCCGAACAGATCGGGGAACTCGCTCTTCACCAACACGAACGCTCCGGTGGGACCTGGATCGGTGAATGGGTCGTCGTCCCCGAGACTTTCCTGTTGGCGTCCGGTGCTCTTTCCTGGACTGAGAAGCTTTTTCAGATCCTGTCGATAAACAAAGGTGCGATGGAGCGGAATCTTGCAAACGCGATGCAAAAAGTACGCGAGCAAGCGCATTGACGGCTTTCCCATTGCCGCTCGCCGGGAGGAGTTTATCTTTGCAGCCGTAAAAGGATCGGCATCATCTTTTGAGCAATTCCGCATAGTCCGAATAACCGCGGTAAAGACTGCGGAATTCAAGCCGGCACGCTGACTTTGCTGCGACCAGTTCCAGCTCTTCTCTCAAATCAGCCCGAGGTGTGACGTGAAACGACTTCAACCACCTAAACAGGATTTTGCCGAACCAGGCTGGAAGCCCGCTTTGCTGACCGAAATCGACCACAAGGATGCGGCCACCCGTGTTCAGGCGAGATGCCCCGGCTGAAAGCGCTTCCCGCCAGACCGGGATCATCGAGAGCGTGTAGGAATAGAACACCCGGTCGAACGACGCTACGCCCAGGGCGTCAGTTGCTGCCGGGTTGGCAGCATCTCCTTCGATCAGCCTGATCCGGTTGCCCAGTCCCGCTCTTGCGATATTTCTTTCAGCCGTTTCCAGCATTTGCGCTGAAATATCCAGACCATAGAAATTCGCGTCGGGATAGATTTTTGCAGCCGCGATCAGATTTCGCCCGGTGCCGCATCCCAACTCGAGAACATCACCGCCGCTTGGCGGCAGCAGTTCCCTGATCAGATGATCGCGACCCAGCAGATAGTATTTTCGCGTGAGATCGTAGACATGGCGCTGATGGCGATAGACCGCGTCCATCAATCTAGCCGTTTCGACAGCTTCACTCATCCGGCAATCCGTTCCGCGCACTATCCGTTGAACACGTAAAGATGGAAGCCACCATAGATGGAGGAGCGATCCTGCCGGCCGAGTTCCAGGCTCTCGCCTTCCTCGTAACGCCATTGATCGAGGATGTCGTCCGCAACACGGCCGGGAAGCAGTGTCGGTTCGGCGGCGGTCCGGAAAATGACCCTTGCGCCAGGCCGCGCTGTGCGGGTGATTTCCGCCCAAAGAGAATTCAGCTGAAAATCCGTCATCCAGTCCTGGGCATCAAGGAGCACGTAGGCGTCGAGACTGTCGCCGGAGACGGATTGAAGATGTTCGGTAAAATTCCGGTTCAGGACCCGTACCCTGTTCGCTCGGGCCCGAATCTCCTCGAAATGCGCACGTTTCAGATAAGGTGGCAACGGGCCCGATTTCCCGGTCGACTCCCCTGCCTGGGGTGCATAGCCGCGGCCAAATGCCTGCCAGGCAAAATAGTTGTCTTTCATGGAGAAATCGCATGCCAGCTTTTCCAGCCGGTCGCGCAGAACAGCGGACATGTCACCATCAGCGTTCGCGGAAACAAGCGCATCATACTGTGCAGGAGGGATCCCAAGACCATAAAGAGACATTTTCTTCGAGGTCGCCCAACGCACCAGACGCTTGTCGAAAAGTGGCGCCAGGGCGGTATCGAAGAAGGTACGCTGTTCTTCCAGGGAGCGGGCCTTGACCATGTGCTTCGGATTGATCCCGTAAAGGCGTGCAATGAGATGGCCCGCTCCGATACAATACCCAAGCAGGCCATGATGATAGAGATCGCGCGAGAACAGTGAGATGCGCCTGCGGCCCCAGTTGGCCAGGTCGCGCCCTTCCCAGTAGGCTATGGTGTCCGGATCGAGATTGTCTTTCAAAAACCGGTTGTACGCAGCAACATTCGCCTTCTCGTCAGCCTCGCCGAAGAACCTGTAGAATGTCTCATAGTTCGGAAAGTGCCTGGCTGCTGCAAGCTTCAAACGGCCAAGAGCCACATGGGCCCGGTTCAGATCGACGGCGGTGATTTCCGCGGGATTGGCAGTCAGATAGGACATCACATTGCAGCCACCCGATGCGATCGTGATCATCCGGCATTGTGGCGTCAGCCGAAGCGCCTTCATGTCGACGTCCGGATCTTCCCAGATCTGCGGGTAAACCAGCCCCTTGAAGGCAAAGGTGAAGAGACGCTCCAAAATGCCTTCGCGTGAAGTAACCTCAGAGCGGTGTACCGCATTGTCGAGACGTTTCTTTGAAGCTGTGAGCGTGCTCTGCGCCATTGGTTTCTCCCGAGTCACCGCATCGATGAATTGCCTTCCGATACGTGACTGACACGACAGTTTGGTGACGATCCGGGTGAAATGTGCGCTTATCCGGACAATAAAAAACCCCCGCAAAAGCGGGGGTAATTTACAAGTCCAACGGAAAGTCCGGGTTCAGCGGGTGATCACCACGAAGTCGGTTCCCAGACCGGTGTTGCGCTTGAAGCTCCGGTCCGTGATCGTCAGCGAGGTGCCCGGTGTCAGCATCTTGGCAAGCTCCGTGGCAACCTTTTTCGGAATTTCGATCCGGTTCAGCAACTCGTCCGATTGACCGCCACGTTCTCCTTCGGCAGAGACCGCAATCCATTCGACGGAGTTGTCACCCCTTTCAAAGTCGAGAGCGGTGTAAACATGTGTGCCGATTTCCTGGTCGATATTCTTGACGGAGACCGGGGCCGAATAGATATCCGAAAACTTGCGGCGAACACGAAGGATCGCGTTCTGCGGCTTTTCGTAACCTGCCTCCATATGGATACGTGCGACGAGTGCATCCGTGATGCGTCCGGTAACCGGCAGGTCGGCACCTTCCTGATAGAGGCGGATTGCCGCACGGGTCTTGCGGCCGACAACTCCGTCAACCGGACCGGCGTTGTAGCCCATCTGGTTCAGCAGGCGCTGCAACACCCTTCTCTTGCTCGGAAGTTTCTGAGGCGTGATGATCATCCGCAGCGGACGATCAAAATATGGATTTTCCGGCTGTGCGACCGGCAGCGAAGCCTGCAGGTTCGCAGGGCGGATCGCACCGCGCAAGGCAGGATCCGAGGCGATGGTCTGCCCGGAAAGACTTGCCACTTCAGTTGCCGGCACATAGGGCTGTGGCAACACGCCGTGACGAACGGACACAGGCTCCGCGTGATCACGCGTCACAACAACATGCATGCCGCGCTCTGTCATGGAATAGAGCGACTTTGCGAAGGAACGGGGCAGTCGGATACAGCCATGCGAGGCGGGATACCCCGGAAGCCGCCCTACATGGAGCGCGATTCCAGACCAGGTCAGGCGCTGCATGAAAGGCATCGGCGCATTGTCATAGAGATTTGAGAAGTGCTTGCGGCGCTTTTCCAAAATCGAAAACACACCAGTCGGTGTGCTGTGCCCTCGCTTGCCGGACGAAATCGGCGACACTTCGATCAGGTCCAATCCACGGTAGACCTTGATCTTCTGCTCTTTGATGGAAACCAGCATATGGAGCGGCGTTTCATCCGGCTGCTCCCTGCCCGCGTCAGCAGTCGTATCACGTGCGACTGACGCAGAAATGGTGCTGACTGAAAAGACTGCGGCAGTGAAGAGAAGGCCCAACCTGCCAGTACGCATTACTTGAAACATTTTTGACGACATCCCTGAGCTCTCCAACGAAAAACCCTTAAAGCTCGCAGAAAACTCTATTCAAAACTTTTTTAGATCGGGTTAGGAAACACGGTTACCCATTGGTTTCCTTCGCCCATTGGCAATTTGACCCTGGCAGTTTAGCCAGCTTCCAGCTGTTATTCACATCACAAATTGTACGGATGGTTTTCAAAACTGCGCGTGATCCGGTCCATCTTGGCGGAAAGAGCCCCGAATTTCGCGGTATTTTCAATCAGTGTCGCCGAAAAGGAACCCTACTTCCTGATCCCGTCCTGAAAAACGACGGCTTCCCCCCTGGACGGTACCGACAATTCACCTTCCCACATCACGCGCTCGCCGCGAACCATCGTGCCGACAGGCCAACCGGTGACCTCCTTGCCGTCATAGGGCGTCCAGCCGCATTTGGATGCGATCCAGTCATTCCCGATGGTTTCCGTGCGCTTGAGGTCGACCAGCGTGAAGTCGGCGTCGTAGCCGACCGCGATCCGCCCCTTGCGTGCCGTCTGAAAGAGGCGTGCCGGACCCGCGCTTGTCATGTCGACAAACCTCGCCAGGCTCAGGCGACCCTTGCTGACGTGATCCAGCATGATCGGAACGAGCGTCTGCACACCCGTCATCCCCGACGGCGAAGCCGGATAGGTTTTCTGTTTTTCTTCCAATAGATGGGGGGCGTGATCTGACCCGAAAATATCCAGAACACCTTGCTTCAATGCCCACCAAAGCCGCTCGGAATGACGTGGTGCGCGTACAGGCGGGTTCATTTGCACCAGCGTTCCGAGACGGTGATAGGCCTCGTCCGTCAGGGTCAGATGGTGCGGCGTCACCTCGATCGATGCCACATCCTTGTGATCGATCAGGTAGTCGACTTCTTCTGCAGTGGAAAGATGCAGAATATGGATCTTTGCACCGGTTTCACGAGCAATACCAACAAGACGCTGCGTACATTGAAGGGCAGCAATCTCGTCGCGCCAGATCGGGTGCGAACTCGGATCCCCCTCGACCCGCTCTCCCTGACGCTCGCGCAGGCGGAACTCGTCTTCGGAGTGAAATGCTGCTCGGCGACGGGTCACCGACAGGATGTCCCTTACACCGTCGTCATCTTCCACCAGCAGATCACCCGTGGAGGAACCCATGAACACCTTGATGCCGGCAGCGGCAGGCAGACGTTCCAGATCCGGTATGTCCTTTACGTTCTCCCGGGTCCCACCAACCCAGAAGGCGAAATCACAATGCATTCGGTGGTGCCCACGCCTGACCTTGTCGGCCAATGCTTCCTCGTTCGTCGTCAAGGGATTGGTATTGGGCATTTCGAACACTGCCGTCACGCCGCCCATGACTGCGGCGCGGGATCCCGATTCAAGGTCTTCCTTGTGGTCCAGCCCCGGTTCGCGGAAATGCACCTGAGTATCCATTACCCCCGGAAGGACATGCAATCCCGTGCAGTCGATCACATCGCCGGACTGCGAAGCATCGAAGGATCCGATCCCGGCAATCCGCCCATTTCTGATACCGACATCGCGAATGCCCTCACCGTCCTGATTGACGACCGTGCCACCTTTCAGGATCAGGTCATAGGTCTCGCTCATCGGGTTTCCTCCGTCGGTGAATTCGTCTGCGGTGTGTCGTCTAATCGGGCTTATACGCGCGCGCTGTCAAAAGGACCAGATCCGGTTTGCGTAATCCCGCCCTTGCCGCGCTCCGTCAAAACACTTATTTCGCCGAAGAGACCATAGCTTCATTCACGTAACCCTATCAGGAGCGCGCCGTGCCGTCCGCCAAGATAACCCACCTGACCGACCGTGCCCTGATCCGGGTTGCCGGTGACGACGCACATCATTTCCTGCAAAACCTCGTGACGGCCGATATCGAGAAAACCGACGAGAACGGCGCCTGTGCAGGTGCCTTGCTAACACCTCAGGGCAAAATCCTTTTCGATTTTCTGATTTATAAGACAGCAGACGGCTACCTGCTGGATGCACCTCTTGAGACGGCACCCGACCTGTTGAAACGCCTGACGTTCTACAGACTTCGTGCCAAGGTCGATCTGGAATACATGGATGAAGATCTCGGCGTGATTGCCGTCTGGAATGGAACGGCTGTATTTGAAACTGCGTTGCTGGCGGTGACAGACCCGCGAGTACCGGCGCTCGGAGAACGTGTTGTCGGTAAGGTCGGGTCCCTGCTGGCGGAAAATACTGCCGAAGCCGCCAGCCTGGAGGACTACGATTTTCACCGAATCGCCCTTGGTGTTCCCGAAGGGCTCAAGGATTTCGATTATTCCGATATCTTTCCGCATGATGCGGACCTTGACCAACTCGGTGGCGTTTCCTTTAGCAAGGGTTGTTATGTCGGGCAGGAAGTCGTCTCGCGCGTCCACCACAGGGGGACATCCCGCAAGCGGTTTGTTCTGGTAGAAAGTTCGGACAAGCTGCCGGAAAAGGGAACACCCGTCACCTCCGGCGGCAAATCGATCGGTGAACTGGGTTCGAGCACAGGCCAGATCGGTCTTGCGCTGGTTCGTCTTGACAAGGCGGCGCAAGCCAAGGACAACGGCACCCCACTTCAATGCGGTGTCGCGAAGGTGCAGGTCAGGATCCCAGATTGGGCATCCTTTTCCTGGCCAGAACAGAGCACCGCAAACTGAAACCGCCATTCGCACCCCAGGACCGATGCCCACAGCCCGTCCCGATCAGCCTCCCCGCGCCTGGCAGCGCATGTTGTCCGGTCGACGCCTCAACCTGCTCGACCCCTCACCGCTGGACGTCGAAATTTCAGATATTGCTCACGGGCTTGCCCGTGTGGCGCGCTGGAATGGCCAAACCAACGGTGACCATGCCTTTTCGGTGGCCGAGCACTGTCTGGTCGTCGAGGACATCGCGCTGAAGCTGAAACCCGACCTACCGCCTCACTGGCGTCAGGCCGTCCTGCTTCACGACGCCCCGGAATACGTGATCGGTGACATGATATCGCCGTTCAAGGCGGTTATCGGCGAAGCCTACAAAGCGGTGGAGACACGCCTTCAGGCGGCAATTCATCTTCGTTTCGGCCTGCCGGCCGAAATTCCGCAAACCGTCAAGAAGCTGGCAAAACGCGCCGACATTATCTCTGCTTATTTCGAAGCCGTGGAACTTGCCGGATTTGATGAGGAGGAAGCCGCCAGGATCTTCGGGCGTCCCAGGGCTTTTGCACACGGGAAGGACAACCGTCTGCAGTATGGGCTGGAGCCATTGCCGGTGGCACAGGCTCAAGAGAAGTTCCTGGAACGGTTTCATGAAATAGAAAAACTGCGCGAAGCTGGGAACAAACCGAGTGGTGAGCGCGCAAACGCGTGACCTGAAGGGCGAATAACCCTACCTTAAAGGCAGAAACAAATAACCCGGTTCTGCCATGCTGCACGTGTGCTCACTATCAAAACTGAACGAAACAGTCGCCGAAACAGGGGCGAGGTCCGTCGTCACCCTTATCAATGCGGAGATGGACGTACCAACGCCCGCAGGGGTCTCCCCCGACCGTCACCTCTTCCTGGCTTTCAATGATATCGTTGAACAGGTCGCCCTGCTGACACCACCGAACGAACAGCATGTTGAAGATCTGCTTGCCTTCGTCAGGGAATGGGACAGGAAAGCCCCCATGGTCATCCATTGCTGGGCCGGAATCAGCCGCTCGACAGCCGGCGCCTATGTGGCTGCGTGTGCCCTCAACTCCGAAGCGGACGAATACAGGTTGGCGTCGGCGCTGCGCGAAACGTCACCTTCCGCAACGCCGAACGCACGCATTATCGCCATGGCGGACAAGTTGCTCGGACGGGATGGCCGCATGATTGATGCCATTCGGGGTATCGGCCGTGGTGCCAATGCATTCGAAGGCACTCCATTCATAATGCCGATCGACTAGACCGACCGGGGAGTTTCATGCCACACAGGCACGCCAGTATTGAGATCGGTTTGAACGCGGTCATCGTTTCGGTTTCGGACGGAACGCCTCAGATCGTGCACGTCAACGACGAGAAGGAGGCGGACCTCGACAGCCTGCCCTTCGGCCCCTTTGACCCCATCCATCACCGGACATTCGAAATCGGTCTCAGAAGCTGGGTGGAAAACCAGACTGCGCTCAGCCTGGGATATGTCGAGCAACTCTATACCTTCGGGGACCGTGGTCGCCACAGGGTCACCGGAGACGAGGGACCCCATGTGGTCTCTGTCGGCTATCTGGCGCTCACCCGCCAAACGGCAGGCTCCGAAAACACGCTTGCCCGGCACAATTCGGCCTGGCGCTCATGGTACGACTATTTTCCCTGGGAAGACTGGCGCAGCGGGCGGCCCTTCCTTCTGGACAGGGACATTCTTCCTGCCCTTGAAACCTGGGCGAGCGAGCCGCCGATGGAGGGCGAACCTCCGAGACCGCTCGCGCGTCAGGAACGTGTTCGTCTGGCCTTTGGCACGGATGCCACGCACTGGGACGAGGAAAGGGCACTGGAGCGTTTCGAATTGCTCTACGAAGCAGGCCTGCTTCGCGAAGCCAAACGGGACGGCCGCCCGGCTGCGCTCGCAAGAGACACCCTGCCCTTTCTGGGTGTGTCCATGCGTTTCGACCACAGGCGGGTGCTGGCGACAGCCATTTCCCGTTTGCGCGGGAAACTGAAATACCGGCCGGTAATCTTCGAACTGATGCCTGAAGTGTTCACGCTGACGGAACTGCAGACTTCCGTCGAAGCAATATCGGGCCGTCACCTTCACAAGCAGAACTTTCGAAGGTTGGTCGAAAACGCCGATCTTGTAGAGCCAACCGGTTCCACGTCGACTGCCACGGGTGGACGTCCGGCAGCGCTATTCAGGTTCCGCCATCAACTCATGAGCGAGCGACCGGCGCCGGGTCTGAGGGTCGGCGGGCGTTAGACTTTCATTAAGAATATCCTCCAGTAACCGACCTGTGAGGTATCGTTAAAACTTTGTTGCGTTAACCATAATTCCCCTTGCGCTAGAAAAAAATCCGCGAATACCGGTCAAATCATCTCGCATTAACGCTCTTTCAAGGTTAAGCGGACATTCTCAATTCCGGCGTTGTTGTTCACACAACGTTAGCGCTGATCGTCCGGCTTCCGGGACGGTGTGCAACGAGTTGGAGTTGGCTGCGTATGTTTGGCCCTTTATCCCGCCACGGAAAGCGGTTTTTTTCTGCAGTTTCACAGAACAAGAGCTCGGCTCGCACACGCTTGCGCCGAATGAAAATCGCTCTGGCGACAAGCCCCGTGCTGTTTTTCATGCTTGGCGGCTCCATCGGCGAGCAGGACATCTTTGCACTGATCAACGCAAGGAAAGACCAGTCACCGCGCTGGATGATGGCGCTTGAACCGGCAAATTTCGCCACGAGGGTCGCTCCAAAGCTCGCACTTGGCACTCCGGCAATTCCCGACTACACGAGCGCACCGATCCTGACGCTGACCTCGGCTGAGCGAGGTGTCGAAGCCCGCCCGCTTTATGGCCTTGAGGACGTCTTTGCAAGCGCTCGACCGACAACCGTACCCGACACGATCCTGACCAACACATCGGCAAAAGGCGACCGCCTCATCACCATTGCTCCGGACCGGCACATGGTCGACGGGGCGTCAGGCAACGTTTACGCCATGTCCAGCATGATCTCCACCGAGAAGAAGCATGAAGATCTGCCGCGTGTTGCCTTCGTCAAGCCTCAACCGCTCGATTCAAAGGAAACCACACGTCTCGCGGAGGCGGGCAAGAACGGTCTTCTTGAAGGTGGTCCGCTCGACCTGCAGAAGGTGATGATGGCGCGAAACGCGGCAGCGGCGAGTTTTTCACTCGTATCCGCCTATGCACCCGAAAGCGTCAAGGAAACGAAGGAGCCCTTCGACGCTCTTTTCGGTGCGGCGAAATACGAACAGGAACTGCCGCCCCCTGAAGATCCGGACAATCCGCACTGGTGGGCGCAAAAGCCACTGCCACTTTCCGTCGGCACGAAGAAGGAACAGCGTTGTCTGGCCGAAGCAATCTATTTCGAAGCACGCGGTGAAAGCGAAGAAGGCCAGGTTGCCGTCGCGCAGGTGGTTCTCAATCGGGTGAAGAACCCGTCTTATCCGAAGTCAATCTGCGGTGTCGTCTACCAGAACAAGCACAAGCGCAATCGCTGCCAGTTCTCCTTTGCCTGCGACGGCATCAAGGACCGGATTTCCAGCAAGGATGCCTGGAAGACGGCGAAACGTCTCGCCAGAGACGTTCTGGACGGAAAACAGTATCTGAAGATGGTCGATGCCTCGACGCACTACCACGCAACCTACGTCAATCCGCGTTGGGCCAAATCGATGGCCAAGCGTGGCCAGGTCGGATTGCACATCTTTTACAAGACCTATGCAGGCGGCTGGAACTGATCAGGATTTCCTGACGGTTCAATCGCTGGTCCTGAAAACATTTGTGACCACATAGGTCGCCAGCAGGATCAGGTGGAACCCGAACAGCGCGGCGACCTGCAACGCATTGACTTGCGAAAACTCCAAAAGTTCGCTGAGAACATGGATCGACGAGATGATGACGATCGTCGACACGATCCGATGCTTCATCCGTCGATAAGCCCTTTCGCTTTCCTTGATGAACCCTTCGCCGTGGGCGGAAGATTTCAGACGGAAGGTGTTGTAGGTGTTGTTGGCCACCATCACCACCAGATTGGCGATGAAAACCATGTCCAGCAGGTTGAGGATCAGCAGGATCGTCTTCTTGCGGTCCAGAAACTCGTAGGTGGCGACCGCGTCGTAGATATCAACGAAAAACGTAATCAGAAAAAGGACCATGCCGACCGAAAGGCCGATCAGCATCGGAATCTGCGCCAATCGGGTCAGCCGATGCGCCACGTCGAATTCATCCGACTTTCCAGCATCTGGATTCTGATCGCTCATTACGGTGTCCCAATGCTCCCTTTCCAGAATGTTCGAGCCGACGCTAAGGCAAAAACCGATCGGAAGGAACCACTTGCGACCAGTTCGGCGGTCATTTGCATGTCCGATGGAACTCGCTCGAAAGGTTTTTCCAGCCAACATCCCGATCCATCGAAGATCGGCAATGCTCAAGTCCTGTTGACTGATGTTGTCGGCAATATGACTGAAGGCGCCATGTGCAATGCGTCCGTTGTCTCAGCGTTCCAGCTTCCGGCTCCGGAGCTCTCTGTCCTGCGCCGGGCTCAGGCCATGCGCTGCACGGTAACGTTTTGAAAAATGAGAGCCGCTGGAAAATCCACAGGCAACACCGATATCGATTATGCGCATCGACGTCCGGCACACCAGTTGACGTGCGATGTCGATGCGGATCTTGCTGTAATAATCGAGCGGGGTGCAATTCAGGTATTTGTGGAAATCACGCTGCAGCTGGCGCGGGCTCGCACCGAGCCGGTTGGCAATTTCCTGAAGTGACAGTGGTTCGCTGACATGTTCGGTCATCAGTTCGATGCAAACGCGCAGTTTTTTCGGCACCATCTCCAGATCGTCGCGCATTACCGTATGCTGCCGCTCCTCGCCCGACCTCATGTCGTGGTGCAGCGCTATGTCCGCAACGTCACCGGCAACCCTGCTCCCGTGCACTTCCGCAATAAAGCCGACCATGAGATCGATTGCGGCAGTGCCGCCCGCGCATGTCAGGAACCGGCCATCGGCCTGGATGAGGTTGTCAACCAGGTCGGTCCTTGGGAACATTTCCCGGAACAGATCGGCGTATTCCCAGTGAATGGTGCACGCCCGGCCGTCCAGCAACCCGAGATCAGCCAGAACGTAGGCACCGGTACAAATGCCCGCGACACGGTTGACCCGCAAGGCAAGCTGCCGGATCAGCGCCTTTTGTCTTGCCGTCAATTCAACACGTTCAACGTCATCGCTGCTGCAAACTGCAACCAGATCAGCCCTGGCAATTTCTTCCAGTGCACAATCAGCTCGCATGACACTGCCATTGCTTGCGATTGCATCAAGACCGTCAACCGTGCAGCATCTGTAGTTGAACGACTTGCGTTTCAGAACCTTGTTAGCGATACGCAGCGGTTCAATCGCGGACGCAAAGGACAGCAGGGAAAAATTATTCAAAAGAAGGAAACAAACATCCACCGTCGTGGCATCAGATCTGCCTGCGTCCAGATACTGGTCCGGTTTCGCCGGGTTGCCGTCCTGAGATTGTTCCAAAGCGCGTCGCCGTGATGCCTACTTGCTGTCACAGAAAGCCATCCGCCTTCACCTTGACAGTTCATGGAAGTTCAGTTGGTTCCCGGCTCAGACTGACGCACTTCCGCAGATAAGTCGAGGTCCCGCCACACGGCACGAGGTCAGGCGATCTCGATATCGAGCCCGAGATCCAGCACGGGGGAAGAATGGGTGATCCAACCTGATGAAATCAGATCCACACCTGCTTCTGCCACGGCCTTGACCGTATCCAGCTCAATGCCACCGGACGCTTCCAAAATGACCTTGCCGGCTGCAATCTCGACGGCGCGTTGAAGCGTTTCAGGGCTCATGTTGTCGAGCATGACCACATCCGGCCCAGCTTGAAGTGCTTCGCGAAGCTGGTCGAGCGTATCGACTTCCACCTCGATCTTCACCAGATGTCCGGCAAATGCCCTGGCCGCATCGATGGCCTTTGAAACACCACCGGCAACCGCAATATGATTGTCCTTGATCAGGATCGCGTCATCAAGACCAAACCGGTGGTTGGCGCCGCCACCACATTTGACCGCGTATTTCTCGAACGCCCTCAAACCCGGCGTGGTCTTGCGCGTACAGACAATTTTCGCCTTGGTATGCGCAATCTGATCTGCAAAGCGCGATGTTGCAGTGGCGATGCCCGACAAATGCCCCAGGAAATTCAGCGCAACGCGTTCGGCAGAAAGCAAAGCCCGCGCCGGTCCTTCGATCCTGGCAACCTGATCGTTCGGGGCGAGGCGCTCTCCATCCTGCTTGAGAGGCAAGAAGGAAAGTGCTGCATCGGTTTGGCGGCAAGCACTTTCGGCAAATCCCAGTCCGGCCAGAACACCAGGTTTGCGCGCGGCGATGACGGCGCGTGCACGTGCATGCTTGGGCAAGGTTGCCTGGCTGGTGATATCACCGGCACGGCCCCAGTCCTCCAGAAGTGCAGCTTTGACCGTTTCATCCACCATCAGCTGTGGCAACTCGGCAAGAAGTCTATCGATCATTTACTCGATTCCGCTCAAGCCGTCTCAAGTGCCTCGGCTGAAATCGCCTCGACCTCTTCCAGACTGGTATAAGATCTTTTGGCCATAGCCGGATTTTCCTGCGGGAAGTCCTTGCGAAAGTGGCCACCACGGCTTTCCTCGCGCTTCAATGCCGCCGCGGCAATGATCTTGCCAGAAATCATCATGTTCTTGATCGATCGCCGGACACAGATCTTTTCCGCATTGGCAATATCGGCCAGTGCCGTTCTGAGACCGGCTGCATCGCGCAACACACCGACGTTGTTCGACAAAGTTGTTCTGAGAACGCTGATGGCGTCTCGTTCTTCAACGTTTCGCTGGCTTGGCAGTCCCGGGGCATCGTCCATCTTGTCCCAAAACGCGCTGCGCGGCGTTGGCATGAGGCCCTGTATGTCCTCGGCAATGCGCGCTGCGAAAACAACCGCCTCCAGAAGTGAGTTTGACGCGAGCCGGTTCGCTCCGTGGGCGCCGGTCGAGGCCACTTCTCCCGCGGCCCAAAGACCGTCGAGGGACGTCCGGCCGTTCGCATCCGTCAAGACACCGCCCATGTGATAATGTTCCGCCGGCGCAACCGGTATGAGATCCTTTTCCGGATCGATGCCCGCCGCACTTACTGCCGCATGGACTGTCGGAAACTCTTCCCTGAAGTTCGAACCGATGGCTTGCCTGCAGTCGAGATACGCACCGCGGCCTTCCAGGATTTGCCCGTGGATCGCCCGGGCAACTATGTCGCGTGGCGCAAGCTCCATATCCCGATGTACCCCTTCCATGAAGCGGTTTCCGGCCTTGTCGACAAGAAGAGCACCCTCGCCACGCAGGGCTTCGGTTGCCAATGGTGCCGGATCCTTGCCGACATCCAGTGCGGTCGGGTGGAACTGAACGAATTCTGCGTCGGCAATCACGGCGCCTGCCCGAGCAGCCATCGCCAGTCCATGACCGTTGGCCTCGTGCGGGTTCGTGGTCAAGCCGTATAGATGGCCAACCCCACCGGAGGCGAGGACAACTGCCTTGGCCGGAAAGGCAAGACGCGAAATACCGCCCCGGCGACGGACGAGAACGCCGGTGACATAGCGGCCTTCACCCAGAAAACTTTCGCCGATGTATCCTTCCAGCACACGGATCGAAGGTGTGTTCCGCACGGCTGTCGTCAACGCATCCATGATGGCCTTGCCAGCCATGTCGCCACGAACGCGCACGACACGGCTTTGCGAATGAGCCGCCTCGCGGGAAAGCTGCAGGCGACCTTCCAGGTCCTGGTCGAATGGAACGCCATAGGACAGGAGGTCGTGAACCCGGTCGCTTCCTTCACGGGTCATCTGGTCGACGATCTTGGGCTCGCAAATACCACCGCCGGCGGCCAGCGTGTCATCCCTGTGCTCTTCTACCGAATCCTGTTCCGATATGGCCGCCGCAATACCGCCCTGAGCCCAGGCGGAAGATGCCCCCTGTCCGATCGGAGCATTGGTAATGACAGTAACGGGTCTGGGGCTGAGTTTGAGCGCGCAGAAAAGGCCGGCAAGCCCGCCTCCCAAGATGACGACATCATCCACATCCTTGCCGATATAGTCAGGTGCAAAATCATCAACCGACACGGCCATTGGAATCTTCCTGGAACAGATTGGGCATTGCCCGAAAAACCTCCGGACCAGGAAGAGTCCCGGGTCCGGAAGCATGCTTCGTGCGGTTTAGACCGAAGACGGTCAGATTTTCAAGTTGATCATCCGTTCAACTGCCGTGCGTGCGCGATCTGCGACTACCGGATCGACCACAACTTCCTCTTTCATCTCGACAAGGCTGTCGAGAATCTTGCCAAGCGTGATGCGTTTCATGTGCGGACACAGGTTGCACGGCCGGATGTAATTCACATCGGGGGTCTCGCTGGCGATATTGTCCGCCATCGAACATTCGGTGACCATCATCACCTTTTCCGGCCGCCTTGTCTTGACCCAGTCGATCATATGAGCGGTCGAGCCGGCAAAGTCGGCTTCGGCAACAACTTCCGGCGGGCATTCCGGATGAGCGATGATTTTCACATCAGGCTCGATCCTGCGATAGTCGCGAAGTTCTTCGGCGGTGAAGCGCTCATGAACCTCACAGGCACCGTCCCAGACCAACACTTCGACATCTGTTTTCTTGCCGACATTGGCAGCCAGATACTTGTCCGGAACAAGGAAAACCCTGTCAACGCCGAAACTTTCGACCACCTGCAAGGCGTTGGAAGACGTACAGCAGATATCACATTCGGCTTTCACCTCGGCCGATGTGTTGACATAGGTGATGATCGGAACACCGGGATTGCGTTCCCGCAGGGCGCGAACGTCCGCTCCGGTGATGGATTCCGCCAGAGAACAACCGGCTCGCATGTCAGGGATCAGAACCGTCTTTTCAGGGCTGAGAATCTTCGAGGTTTCCGCCATGAAATGCACACCGCACTGGACGATAACCTCCGCATCCGTTCGGGTCGCCTCGATGGCGAGTTGAAGGCTGTCACCGAAAATGTCGGCTACACCGTGATAGATGTCCGGCGTCATGTAGTTATGCGCGAGAATCACCGCGTTGCGCTCTTTTTTCAGCTTGTTGATCGCATGGATCGTCGGTGCGAGCGCGGCCCATTCGATGGCCGGGATGAAGTGCTTGACCTTCTCGAAGATCGGCGCCGTCGCTTCGGCTATTTCGGGCGTGTAGCGCAAGTCCGGACGCTCCACATGTCCGAAGCGTTCCAGCGCTGTCAGACCAGTCGTGATGGGTTCGGATACCGAATAGGCTGTCTGGGCAACGGTCATGGCGCCCCTCCTGTAAGCAGGCTGAAACCGGTGTTTCAGCTCACAGATTATTTATACTCAACTTGAGCAAATCAAATGCAAAAGAAAACAGGCCCAACGGCCCTGACCTTTTGCTCTTTCAGAGTTTATATAAGCGGATCACGACAAAAAATCCATCACTTTCGCACCATTTTTTGGTTTTTCAGATTTTGCGTTTTGATTTCATAGGCTTGGGCGCTGCTTTTTTTCGACCTGATCCTAGCTGGCTAATCTTTGTGCGCTCTGCTGCAGCATGTGCGCTCACCACTGCGATCATGCATTCCATTTTGTGATCCATCGATCAAAATTTCGCGTTTTACCAATTTGCGTATGCCGCTATTTCTTAATCAACCAAAAACGAGGCATCCGATGACAGCAGCTCAAACCAGGGCCCTCTCGAGACCGAACATACCGCTGGTGATTGTCTGCGGTTGCCTGATTGCCATGATCTCGTTCGGACCACGCTCCGCCATGGGACTGTTTTTCCTGCCAATGACCGAGGCGCAGGGCTGGAGCCGCGAGGTCTTCGCGCTGGCGATTGCCATTCAAAACCTGGTTTGGGGCATAGGTCAGCCGGTCTCGGGCATGATGGCAGACCGCTTCGGCACATGGAAATCAATGGCCCTTGGTGCAGTACTCTACGCAGCCGGACTTCTCATGATGATCGATGCGCAGAGCGCCCTTGCACTGCATTTGTCCGCAGGTGTTCTGATCGGACTCGGAATAGCCTTTTCATCCTTCTCGCTTGTGCTGGCAGCCTTCGGACGAACCGTTTCTCCCGAACAGCGGTCTCTTGCGTTCGGCATCGGCACCGCCTCGGGTTCGCTCGGTCAGTTCCTGTTCAACCCGCTAGGTGCTGCGCTTATCGAAAGCATCGGATGGCAAACCACGCTACTCGTATTCACCGGACTCATTGCAACCCTTCCTCTCCTGGCGGTGGCGCTGAGGGGAAAACCGGAACAATCGGCGGCAAGCGGTACTGCCGGCGATCAGAAGCTCACGGACGCCGTCGCGGAAGCATTCGGAACGCGAGGCTTCATCCTGCTGACAACCGGATTTTTCGTCTGCGGTTTTCACGTCGCATTCATTACCGTGCACTTGCCGCCATACATCGCCGATCTGGGGCTGGGAACTGCGCTCGGGGGCTGGGCGCTGGCATTTATCGGCCTCTTCAACATCGTCGGCTCCCTCGCATCGGGTTATGCCGGCGGGCGGCATTCCAAACCGATCCTGCTGTCCCTTATTTATCTTGGACGGGCCATCGCAATCTTCGCGTTCATCATGTTGCCGATAACGCCGGCTTCCGTCCTGGTTTTTTCAGCCGTGATGGGGTTGTTGTGGCTCTCGACCATTCCACTGACATCCGGCCTCGTGGCGGTCATGTTCGGGCCCCGCTACATGGCTACACTTTTCGGATTCGTGTTCCTGTCGCATCAGATCGGGGCATTTCTCGGTGTCTGGCTGGGGGGCAAACTCTACGACGAAACAGGTTCGTACGACGCCATCTGGTGGTGCGCCATCGTGCTGGGAATTCTGGCCGCAATCATTCACTGGCCAATTGAGGAAAGACCGGTGCCCAGACTGGCTCAACAGGCTGCGGAGTGAAACGCAACGTGCCATTAATGTCCCGCACTGATAGATCAGCGGTGCGCATCGGAAATCAAAGACCGGTTAAATCAACCGGCCGAGTGAAGCAGCGGCTTTGCCTGGGAAAATGACAGCAACCGTCTGGACTTTTCATCCCAAAGATGGAGACGGATACTGGCAATGCTCTGACGGATCGTCATGCAATTGCGGTCTGCCAGATCCTTGTGATCCCGAAGAACTTCCGGCAGCCGATAGAAGGGGATCCGGCTGTTGAGGTGATGGACATGGTGGATGCCGATATTGGCAACTGACCATTGCAGCACGGGCGGCAACACATAGTGGGAACTTCCGAACAGCGCTGCATCATGCAGCTGCCAGTCTTCTTCCGTGTCCCAATGTGTCGTTTCGAATTGATGCTGCACATAAAACAGCCATACGCCGACCGTCGCAGCAAGAATGGTCGTTGGCAAAAAGATCAGCAGGATCGGCATCCAGCCACCGAACACCAGAATTAGTGCAAGGCCGACAAAGATTGCGGCGTTGGTTGTCATGGCATAGAGCCAGAATTTCGCGTTGGCCATGAAACCGAAGGGAAGACGGTTCTCCAGAAAGAACGTATAGGCCGGGCCAAGCCCGAACAAAACGAATGGTGACCGATAGACGCGGTACTTAAAACGGCTGCGGGGTGTCAGTGCGCTGTATTCCGCAACGGTCAGGGTATGAATATCCCCCATGCCGCGCCGCCCAAGGTTGCCCGAAGAACTGTGGTGCATGGCATGTGACCGCCGCCAGACATCATACGGCGTCAATGTCAGAACCCCGATGACCCGGCCAAGCCAGTCACTGACGGTACGGTTCTTGAAAAACGACCCGTGCCCGCAATCATGCTGGATCGCAAAAAGGCGTACAAGAAACGCTGCATTGACCATGGCAATGGCCGCCGTCAGCCAGTAGCTGACATCCAGCGACAACCAGGCCAGAATCCACAGAAGAATGAAAGGTCCCGCCGTGACCACGAGTTCAAACGAACTGCGTAGCGTGCTGGGTTCACGGTAGTTTGCAAGAATCGCAACCCAATCTCGTGGCGCTCGAATTTCCGGCTCAGCGCCAGCGGCATTGGTTTGTTCACACATATAACTGCTTCTTATGATTTCAGTCTTCTACATAGACGGTTGGGGACCGCTTGCAATGCCGGAATGTGAAGTTAGGCAACAAATCTTTGCATTGAGCCGATTTTAACGCGCTTACGTTGCATTTTGGCAAGACCGCTACCGACTTGCCGACGCTTCTGTCCTTCTCCTGGATCGGTTGTCCGGGGTCATCTGCGGCAAACGGCCCCGCCGAAACTCAATACCGGCGTAACCTTCCGAACAAAAATGCGACCAGCGGAAGACTGCGCCTACTTCAGTGCAAAGCGTTTTGAGACGCTCTCGCCACCCGAACGATAATCAACGAAACCCATCCTCGAATAATAGCCGAGCCCGCCGGTGTTTTCCCTGCGGATCGTTGCGTCGATGTAGCTCACGCCGGCGTTTTTGGCGGCAACAGAGGTGCAGCCAAAAAGTGCACGTCCAACCCCTTTTCCATGCCTGTCCGGATCAACATACGTCGCGATCACAGCCCAGTCCGACGGCAACTTGTCCGGGCCGGTCCAATCCGGGTCGCACCACAAGAGCGCCTGAAACCCGCAAGTGCCCAGTTCGTCGGATGCAATGTGGCAGCAAATTCCAAGTTTCGGCTCAATGAACTCGCTCACGATCCCCGCGCCGTCAAACGGCTGGCGGTAGGCAGTTGTGCCGCCAGCCGAAATAATACGGTTGAGCAATTCGGCCATTGCCTCTGCATCATGCGGCAAAGCGGACCGTACCTCTATCGGCACTGCAATCTCCTTCGCTGATCCAATGCTTCTGCTGACACTTGCGACACTGGAGTTATCCAGCCACCCTGGAAAAGTCGGCTACGACATGGGTCGCATCACGTATCTCCGCCAGAAGCTGCAATCGGTTCATCCGGAGTGCGGGCTCCTCGGCATTGACGAGAATGTCTTCAAAGAACCTGTCAACCGGAGCCCTGAGTTTCGAGAGGGCCTCCATGGCGCCCTCGAAGTTTTCAACGGCAACGGCCCCGGCAGCCTCGGCCCGTGCAGCATCGATCGCGGCAGCAAGGTCTATCTCTGCCTGTTCTTGGAAGTGATCGGAATGCGGCCTGCCGGTCACCGGCACGCCATCCTTCTTTTCCTCGGCCTTCAGAATGTTGACCGCACGCTTGTAACCTGCGAGCAGGTTGGCTCCATCGTCGGATGATACGAAGCTGCCGAGCGCTTCGACACGCTTGACGACCATCAGAAGATCATCCTGCCCGTCCAGCGCAAAGACGGCATCGATCAGATCGTGGCGTGCACCCTCATCCTTCAGGTGCACCTTCAACCGATCGCCGAAGAAGGAAAGCAGGTCGCCGACAAGCGCATCCTCATCAGCCACGTCAACATCAATCAAGCCCAACGCCGAACGAACCGCATCGCCCAGCCTTATCCTGTGGCTGTTGTCCAGCACGATCCGGATTACCCCGAGTGCAGCGCGACGGAGCGCGTATGGATCTTTTGATCCGGTCGGTTTCTCATCAATGGCCCAAAAGCCAGCCAGCAGGTCCAGCTTTTCAGCAAGTGCGACACTGACTGCTACCGGATCGGTCGGTACGTTATCGCTTGGGCCCTGTGGCTTGTAGTGCTCTTCAATTGCGATTGCGACAGAAGCGTCCTCGCCTTGCGCGGTCGCATAGTACCGGCCCATGAGGCCCTGAAGTTCCGGGAATTCGAAAACCATGTTGGACACAAGGTCCGCCTTGGCAAGTTCGGCTGCCCGCCTGGCCTTCAACGCATCGGCACCGACTATCAGCGCGAGCTCGGCGGACAGAGAAACAAGGCGCTTTACACGGGCTCCGACACTGCCGAGCTTTTCATGGAATTTCACATCAGCAAGCCTGGGCAGATTGTCAGACAGGCTTGACTTCAGGTCCGTATCCCAGAAGAAGCGGGCATCGGCGAGGCGCGCCCGGATCACCTTTTCATTGCCGGCGACGATCAGCTTGCCACCGTCATCGGCCTGAATGTTTGAAACAAGAACGAACCTGTTGGCAAGACGCCCGGTTGTCGGGTTCTTCAGAACAAAACACTTCTGGTTGACGCGGATGGTGAGCTGAATGCACTCATCCGGAATTTCCAGAAATGCCTCGTCGAAGCTGCCGGTCAGTACCACAGGCCACTCAACGAGGCCGGCGACCTCTTCCAACAGGCCGGGATCCTCAACCAGGTCCAGACCAAGAGCCAGCGCACGATCCTTGGCGTCGTTCAGGATGATTTCCTTGCGCCGGTCCGAGTCCAGCACAACCTTGTGCTTTTCCAGCCCTGTCGCATAATCATCGAAGCGGCGCACATCAAACGCTTCATCCGCGAGGAAACGATGGCCTCTTGTCGTCTGACCCGATACGATACCGTCGAACTCAAACGGCACAACGTCGGGTTCTTCCGTTTCCGGCCCGAAGGTCGCAACGATCGAATGCAGTGGACGGACCCAGCGCGTCGGCGTCGTGCCCCATCGCATGGATTTCGGCCAGGGGAACCCGCGCAGAATTCCCGGCATGAATTCGGCAATGATGTCGATGGCGGAACGGCCCGGTTTTTCAATCACGGCGACATAAAAATCGCCTTTCTTCGGATCGTTGCGGATAGTTGCATCTTCAATCGAGGCAAGTCCCGCACCGCGCAGAAATCCCTCGACGGCCTTTTCCGGCGCGCCAACACGCGGTCCCTTGCGTTCCTCTCGTTTGGCCGCCGACCCGGCAGGCACTCCGGCGACATGAAGTGCCAGGCGACGTGGTGTCGCAAACGCCTTGGCGCCCTCATATAGCAGGCCCGAGTCCACCAGAGCATTGGTCACAAGGGATTTCAGTTCATCGGCCGCCTTGCGTTGCATACGGGCCGGAATTTCTTCGCTGAACAGCTCAAGCAGAAGATCGGGCATGGGAACTGTGGCCTTCGGTCTTGGTAGGGTATTTCCGGAAACAGATGTGCGTCCGTTAGCAATTCAGCAGCCTCTTGTCACCCTTTTTCCGGTGTAACGATTGCCCGGCACCTCCGCATAAATAGCAATAATGTTTCTCATTCTTGCTTCACTCTTCTTCAAGAAATACATGCGAAACTTTGAGTTCGTCAAAGCAGTATGAAGTATCGGGACGCAATAGTGATAAACCGGGTAGCCGCAGGCAGCCAAATGATGGCACGCCCCCTGGCCGCGCTTTTTGCAGCGGCCATTGTGAGTTTTGCGGCTCTGAAATTCATTCCCCACCTGCTGGAAGACGGTCACGACGAAAACAATCATCTTTTCTACGACGCTGCGACGGGCATTTTCATGGTCTTCGCGCTTGTCGGCACCACCTACGGCATTTGGGCGACGAGACGACTGAGGAAGGAGCTGAGTGCCAGATCTTCCCAACATTCAGAAGCCCTGGCACTTGCCCAGCACGATGCGCTGACCGGTCTTCCCAACCGCCGCCGGTTACTGGAAGCATTTGCGGTTCTCAGCCGGGAGGTGAAGGACGATTGTTTTCGCGCGATCATGATGCTGGACCTGGACGGCTTCAAGCCCATCAACGATGTGTACGGCCACGCGTTCGGCGACAACCTGCTGCGCAGCTTTGCCGGGCGCCTGGCCGAAACCGTCGGCAATGACGGCATTGTTGCCCGTCTCGGTGGAGACGAATTCGCAATCATTTCTCCCGTGTTCAAAGACAAGTCGGAAGCTTCGGGCTTCGCGCGGCGCCTCCTGACCCGTATCAGCGAACGTTTCGAATTCGGCGAGAGACAGATCTCCATCGGCACCGGTATCGGTATCGCCCTCTACCCGCATGATGGACATGCCATCACCGAGCTTCTTCGCCGCGCCGACATCGCTCTTTACCGGGCGAAATCTTCCGGCAGATCCACCTATCGTTTTTTTGAAGTGGATATGGATGCGTCCATCCTGCACAGGACGCTTCTGGAGCAAAGATTGCGTCGTGCAATCGAAAACGAAGAGGTGAAGGTACATTACCAACCCATTCTCGACATGGACACGGGACGGATTGCCGGATTCGAAGGGCTTGCCCGCTGGTCGGACAGTGATTTCGGCGACGTGCCCCCCATGCAATTTATTCCGATCGCTGAAGACTGCGGCATCATTTCAGAGTTGACGCGTCACCTTCTTGCCCAGGCCTGTTCTGCGGCCAGGAGTTGGCCGGACGAGCTCTATCTTTCGTTCAACCTATCGCCTGTTCAGCTGCAGGACCCGGCTCTGCCGACGCAGATCCAGACCATACTGGACACTGCCGGCTACCCGGCCGACCGGTTGGTTCTGGAGATCACCGAAACGTCGCTCGTGAAAAATCCCGAATCTGCAAAACGCATTTTGAACGAGCTCACCAAAGCGGGCATTACTATCGCGCTTGACGACTTCGGCGCCGGTCACTCCTCCTTGAGCTACCTCAGGGACTTTCCGATCAAGAAGGTGAAGATCGACAAGTCCTTTACCGAGCGCATGCTGACGGACAAGCAGTGTGCCGCCATCGTGGAAGCGGTACTCGTGCTTTCCAGGGGGCTCGATATCGACGCGGTTGCCGAGGGCGTTGAACAGGGTGAGGTTCACGACGCGCTCAGCTCCAGCGGTTGTCACTATGGCCAGGGTTTCCTGTATGCCAAAGCGGTCTCAGCAGAAGCTGCGGCCGAGCTGCTCAACGATCAGGCCGATGGCAGCCTTTCATTTTCCGATACTTCCAACGTGGCGTGAGCACCTTCTTCGGCAAGCAGGCAATTTTCCAATCTCGACGTTCGGGTTCCTGCGCGGACGCAAATGGCCGCCTGCTACCAGCCTCCCCCGCCGCCTCCACCGCCGCCGCCACCTGACGAACCGCCTGACGACCCGCCGGAAAAGCCGGAACTCGACGACTTGGGAACGGGAAGCGAGGACTGGAAAGACTGCGCCATGGAACTGGTCGTCTGTCCAAGCGTGTCGGCGACACGACTGGCTTCGAACCTGTGCCCTGCATACCAGCCGGGACTGTAACTTGCCGCGACGGCGGCACCTGCGGCCGTCGTCAACCACCCCTCGAATGCCTTTGACCAAGGCTTTTCCACGCCCAGCGCGACTGCGTAGGGGAGAAGATCCTCAAAATGACTTGTACTCATGTCCGGTACTTCCGACATGTTGAGCCGCTCCTCTTCGGCGACCGACAAATAAAGCTTGAGCCCTTCGATTTCATCGAGCACCTGGCGTCCGAGTGCGGTCGGTGCGCCAAGCAGAAAGAAGAAGAGGACATTCAGTGCGACCAGAGCCGCGGCCACCACGGGCAAAATCGGAAGCGTAGACACGCCACCGGAAATATTGTTCGCAAAAAGCCCGGTGACCACCATCGCTGATACGAACAGCAGAAAGATAAGGGCCATCCGGATCTGCATGTTCGAAATTCGAAAAATCGCCTTTCCGATGTTCACTGAGAAAGCCGCGGCGAAGATCGACAACACCATGAACAGAAAGGCAAACTCCATCTGATCAGGAGGCATCTGGCCGAATATGAATAGCGCAATGATTGCAACGACACTCAATATGGCTCCCGGGACAAGAAACGACCGGTTGTTCCTGAAAAAGACGTTCCGGCTCTCCACTTCGATCGCGCTTCTGAATTTCCTGCCGAGCGTTTTGATCGAGCTGCCATTGCCCTTGTAGATCTGCAACGGCGACCCTCGATCCTTGAGGAAAGCAACCAGGGCAGCTTCGCCCTTCGGCAGCCCATTGGTCTCGTCAGCAACGATATCGTCGAGCACAAGCATCATGTCTCCGTCGCGCTCTTCCAGCCGCAAGCAATGCTTGACCGCAAGATTGAGGCTGGCTGCCGTCAGTGCAATCCAGCCACCGTCGCCGAAACCACGGGTCAGAACGTATCTGGAAAGTGCCGGAGATACGCCCGCAGGCGGTTTGAACCTGGGAAAGACGACACCCTTCGCAGGGTCGCGTCCCACAAAAAGCCAGGCAACGAGATAATACGCCAGGACCAGCAGCACGCCTGCGCCGCCGATGAGTTCAGAGCGGTAGTCATTCAAGAAGTAACCGATCTGGTCGGCTTCTGTTGGCGGCGTGATGGAACCCTTGGGCATCGCGACCACGACTGTCAGACCTTCATAGGCGGCCAGAGGCCTCGTGGTCGTGAAGATGACCTCACGACCGTCGTCGCCCACACGCGCATCATAATTCCTGCCTGTGGCGCCGAACACGCCGGTATATGCCGTCCAGTCCCGTGCCCTTACTCCCTCCGGTAGAATCACCCTCGCGACAGCCTCATCGACCGGAAAGATCCACTCGTTTCCGGTCGCATTCCAGTAAACTTCGTCATGATTGGCAAAAAAGCGTATCTGCCGATCTGTTTGGTACTTGATCGTGTAGGTATAGTCGCCCGGCTGAAGGAAGACGTTTTCTTCGCCAATATAAATCCTGACACCGTCCCGGCTTGACGTTTGAGCGAAACTTGCGTCCCGGCCGTCCTGCAAGACCGAGAGCAGCTGGAATCCGGCGCGGTAGGTCCGACCGTCCTTACCTTCGATCATCAATGGAATATCGCGGAATATTCCCCGCTTGATGTTGTTGCCTTCAGCGCGAACCGTGATCGTTTCAGTAACTGTCAAAAGCCCGTTTTCGGCGACATCGATGTTGGAGACAAAACGATGAAACCGTTCTTCAGCCGCGATGCCCCCCGCGCCTGTGACACAGAGGACAGCGAACACCAGACAAGCGAAGGCGTTTCGGAAAATCATGCGATCGCCTCCCTAGAACTGAACCTTGGGTACGGCCCTGTCTGCTTCGTCCTCGATCTCGAAATATTCCGCCTTTTCAAACTTGAACCGAGAGGCAACAAGATTGGAAGGAAAGCTCTCCACCGCAACGTTCAGGCCGCGTACGGCGCCGTTGTAGTACCTGCGCGCCATCTGAATTGCGTTCTCGATCTCGTCGAGAGACTTGTGAAGATCGGAGAAATTCTCGCTCGCCTTGAGATCAGGATAAGCCTCGGCAACTGCAAAGAGGCGACCGAGTGCCTGGCTCAGCGCGCCTTCCGCCTTCGCTCTTCCGGCCACGTCGTCGCGCGGCACGGAACCAGCCGAAGCCCGCAGCTGTGTGACGTTGTCCAGTGTTTGCTGCTCGTGATCCGCATAACCCTTGACGGTTTCGACCAGATTGGGAATGAGGTTTGCCCTGCGTTTCAGCTGGACGTCGATGCCGCTCCAGCCCTCTTTAACCATCTGCCTTTTCTTGACGAGCGTGTTGTAAAGAAAAATCGCAAAGACCGAGACAGCGATCAGAAATGCAAGAATGAACCAGGCCAACGTGAACCCCCCCGTAAAGAATGACCGGAGGCTAGCGCCTGAGCACTGTCTTGTCATCCCGCGCAGGCACAGGGAATTGTTTCAATACCGTATCAACTGTCTCGTCGATTGCCTGAGACCCCGGATCACTGCCCGTCCTTCAAGAACAGGAATTCACCTGGCTTATTCTGCCGCCTGGTTGTGATAGCCGACACCGCCGGCTTCCGTCTCCAGAAATGCAGCACCGCAGGCCTTTGCGAGTTCGCGCACACGCAGAATATAACTCTGACGCTCGGTCACCGATATGACGCCGCGCGCATCCAGCAGGTTGAAAGCATGGCTGGCCTTGATGCATTGATCGTATGCGGGAAGCACAACCTGGTGCACATGTGCGCCCGTCTCGTCCCGTGCCTTCGCGCCGGCCGCCAGCAACGCACGGCACTCGTTTTCGGCATCCTTGAAGTGACGGAACAGTATGTCCGTGTCCGCATGTTCAAAATTGTGACGCGAGTATTCCTGTTCGGCCTGGAGAAAGACGTCGCCATAAGTGATCTTCGCATCGCCTTCCATGCCGTTGTAGTTGAGATCATAGACGTTATCGACGCCCTGGATATACATGGCCAGACGCTCTAGACCGTAAGTGAGCTCGCCGGAAACCGGGGAGCACTCGAACCCGGCGACCTGCTGAAAATACGTGAATTGCGAGACTTCCATACCGTCGCACCAACACTCCCAGCCAAGCCCCCAGGCACCGAGTGTCGGGCTTTCCCAGTCGTCCTCCACGAAACGGATGTCGTGTAACTTCGGGTCCAGACTTATTGCATAGAGCGACTTCAGGTAGAGATCCTGAAGGTCGGAGGGTGACGGTTTCAAGATCACCTGGAACTGGTAATAGTGCTGCAGGCGGTTCGGGTTTTCACCGTAGCGTCCATCGGTCGGGCGACGCGACGGCTGCACATAGGCGGCCCTCCAGGGCCGCGGCCCGAGCGAGAGCAAAGTGGTTGCCGGATGAAACGTCCCGGCGCCGACTTCCATGTCGTAAGGCTGAAGCACCACGCAGCCCTGGTCTGCCCAGAAACGCTGAAGCGTCAGGATCAGGCCTTGAAAGGAATTTTCCGGACGCATATGCGCCGGCAGGTTTTCAGTGGACATGGATTTTCATTCCGCAATTGGCTCTTGGCGGCAGGACAGTCCCGCCATTGCGGAGCGAGAGGTGCCACGATGCGGCGGCAAGGTCAAGACGCGCTGCCCAGGAGGCACACACACCAAATGGCGTGCAGCGACAGCCGGGGTTGACGCATCTCCTTCAACAAACTACCAACATCGCGGCTCCGGACGCCAGCCGCTCGCCGACCTCCGTCTTGGTGAAGATCCGGATTTGACGATTTTTCGTTCCTCCACGCGTTTCGCGTTGCGGGCAATGCGAGCTTCCCCTTCCTTGCGAAATAACGACCTGGAGAACGAAATGTCATCCGACACTTCGCGGAAGAACGTCTTCACACAGGGACCACTCACCCTCACCTTATTGAAAACCGCACTGCCGATCATACTGGTCATGAGCATGAACGGCCTTTTGACGGTCGCGGATGCCGTGTTTCTTGGCCGGTTCGTAGGACCCGATGCGCTCAGCGCAGTCACCTTGATGTTTCCCGCCTACATGCTGCTTGTCGCGATGGCGACGCTGGTCTCAAACGGGATGAACAGTATCCTCGCCCGCAACCTTGGTGGCGGCCATATCGATGGTGCACGATCGGTATTTTCCGGTGCACACGGACTGGCACTTTGTACCGGCGCAGGAGCAATCGTCCTGTTTTCAGCCGGTGGATACCCGCTGATCTTGATTGCTGCCGAGGGGTCGGAACCGATCGCCGGAATGGCATATACATACCTCGCTATCACAGTCTGGACCTCGCCACTTCTCTTTGTGCTTTCAGTCCAAACGGGTGCCCTTCGAAGCGAAGGCTTCGTCATGCAGATGGCCGGGGTCAGCCTTCTTGTATCGCTGGCCAATATTGTCTTCAATTTCGTGCTGGTCGCCATCCTGAAACTTGGTGTCGCGGGAACAGCCTACGGGACTGCGCTGGCGCAGCTGCTGACGTTTACAGTGGTGATCCTGTTTCGCTTGCGAGCAAAGACAGTCCTGAAACCCGGCGCTCTGCTAAGCTATCCGCTGACCGCGCATTGGTGGTCCATCTTTGCTCTTGGAGCCCCTCAAAGCCTGAACTTTGCCGGTATTGCCCTCAGCTCTGCGGCAACCTTCACCTCGCTTCAGTATTTCGGGCAGGAAGGATACGAAGCAACGGTCGCCGCCTTCGGCATCGTGACCCGCATCATGACCTTCGTCTTCTTGCCGCTGCTCGGATTGACCCAGGCACTGCAGGCAATGATCGGCAACAATTACGGCGCGGGAGAATGGAAGCGTTCGGACGACACACTACGGCTCGGACTTCTGACAGCGTTCGGTTATTGCCTTGGTGCACAAATACTCTTGACGGTTTTTGCCCGACCGGTCGGTTTCCTGTTCGTCGATGATTTGCAGGTGTCCGGCGAGTTGTCGAGGATCATGCCGATCACAGTCGCTTTGATGTTTGCCGCCGGTCCGCTCTTCGTTATCGCGGCCTATTTCCAGGCGCTTGGCGACGCGATGCGCGCGGCATTGATCAGTCTGATCAAACCGTATTTCTTCTTTCTGCCGTTGCTGATCGCGCTACCGGCATATTTCGGTGAAACAGGGATCTGGCTGGCAGGTCCCGCGGCGGAATTCCTGCTTGTCGTGCTGACCGCCATGATCCTCGGCGTAACAGCCAGAAGGAAAACACTGCGTTGGGGTCTGTTTGTTGCATCCACTGCAAAAACGAACGCCTAGGTTCCTCTCGGCGGAGCTTGTGCTCCGCCGGCGCGGTTCAATTGCCTGGACGATACCTGCCTGTCTCAGGATCCAGAACGAGCTTTGCGCCGCGACCGTTAGGGTCGGCCTTTGCCGCGGCCTTGGAGATCTGGTTCTCGACTTCGGCCATCTTGCGCTTGACGCGCTGGACGATCCAGTAGCCGCCAACGGCCAGGGCAGCAACACCTATCAGTTCCGTCATTTCTACTCCCCTTCTTGCTCCCACCTCACAATTTCAATACGTCCATTTAAAGGCCGTAACGCATCCACATCGCCCGTTCCTCCACGGAGGAAATAAGTTCTTCCCCAAGGCCTTCAGTCAGTCGTTGCCCTTTCAGTGCAACACCGAGACCAGCCCTTCGGCCGAACAGACCGCGCGGCGCAGATATCAGGTTCGGTTGCGTCTTTTCACCGAAGCGCTCACGCAAAACGGCTCGCAAGTCACCGATGGCATCGACAAGTCCGAGCTGAACGGCGGTGCGGCCAGTCCAGAATTTTCCGGTAAACAGGTCCGGATCGTCTGTCAGAATGTCACCACGCCGGGATTTCACCAGATCAATGAAGGTTTCGTGGATCTCCAGCTGAAGCGTTTTCAGATAGGCGATGTCCTCAGGATCTTCCGGCTGGAACGGATCAAGCGTCACCTTCTTTTCGCCTGCCGTGTAAACGCGGCGATCGACGCCAATTTTCTTGATCAGTTCCGTAAAACCGAAACCGGCCGCGACAACGCCGATCGACCCGACGACGGAAGACGGATCGACAAAGATCTCGTCACCGGCAAGTGCGATCATATAGCCGCCGCTTGCCGCGACATCCTCCACGAAAACAAGGACGTCCTTGTCATTTTCCTTGGCAAGGTCCCGAATGCGCTTGAAAATCAGGCGTGACTGTACCGGAGACCCTCCCGGGGAATTGACGATCAATGCGACTGCTGGTGCCTTCTTGATCGAGAAGGCTTTTTCCAGGGGCAGTGCTACTGAAGCCAGAGACAGTCCGGAGCGCATCGGGCTCTGCATGCCGATGGCACCTTGCAGGCGCACGACGGGAATGACCGGTTTGTCATTGCGGAAACGTTTGGGAAGAATACGACGAAAGCTGGAAAGCACGCTGGAAAGCCCTGAGAGTGATCAAAATCTTCTCCCGATATATGTATCGTCTCTGCACTTGCAAAGGTCGCCGGCAACCTTAATTCGTTCCGTGCGCGATCTAACGCTCTGTGGTCGTCAAGATCCGAAGGCGCTAATGCGCTTTTTCGGCTTCGGCTTTTGGGCTTCCTTTTCCTTTTCACGGTCGAGTTTGATCGCGATCATCTCCGGTGTCGGCATCGGTGCCGGCGCGAATGGCCAGTTGAGACGAACACCCGCGCTCCCCTCCGCGCGCCACACGATTTTCGCGGAAATCGGCAGATCAAGTCCCGGAATCGAGATTTCGACCTCCCGGGGCAGGCGATCCAGATTGTCTCCTTCAATCCGGCACCCTGATTTGCTGGCATCCACGATCCTGCACTTCATGGTGAAAGGGCTGGTCTTTCCGCAGACTATTGTGCTGATCCAGACGGGACGCCGAATTTCGCGCCGTTTTTCGCCGGACTGCGACTTCATGGGTTCAAAGCTGATCCTGGCTTCATTGTCACCAAAAGCAATAACCGTTCCACGGACAAGCTTGTCACAGCCTTCCAGACGCAGACCGACCTCCTCCTTGAGCAGGTCGACCTTTTCTGAAACGATCCAACACCCCTTGTCGGTCAGATCAAGCACCGACGCCTCAAAACAGGTCATATCCGCAAGATCGACGACTAGTGCCGCGACGCAGTTGTCTGCAGTCCTGACAGCGTTAAAGGTGCTCAATTGAACCTCCGGATTCACCACACCCCAGACTACAACCTGAAGCCTAAAAACGGTGTTAACGCGAGGTCAAATGAGGGATTTAACTTTCGGTCAGTTTCGCGCGAATGCTGAGGAAATCGCGCCACGACAGGCGTTTTTCCAAGGGACTGCGCAGCAGATAGGCCGGATGATATGTCGCGATCGCCGCTATCTGCCGTCCCGTGACCGGATAACTCATCCATCGGCCGCGCATCTTGCGAATGCCGTCCTGGACGCCGAGCAGGTTCTTGGCGGACGCAGCCCCGAGAAAGACTAACACGTCCGGATTGACCAGCTCGATCTGGCGCTTGATGAACGGCTTGCAGATTTCTGTTTCCTGCGGTGTCGGCGTTCGATTTCCCGGTGGTCGCCAGGGAACGACATTCGCGATATAGGCGGATGAACGATCCAGTCCGATTGCCGTCAGCATGCGATCCAAGAGCTGGCCGGACCGCCCGACGAAGGGTTTGCCCTGAAGGTCTTCGTCCCGTCCGGGAGCTTCGCCGACAAACATCAGCCTGGCATCCGGAGACCCGTCTGCAAAAACCAGCCTCTTGGCAGTGAGCTTCAGGTTACAGCCGTCGAAGGCTTCCAGACAGGCCCTGAGATCATCAAGCGTTTCAGCTGATGCAGCAAGATCGCGGGCGGACGCAACGATCTGCTGATCGGGAATAACAGCCGGTTGCCCTGCGGCCGTGCCCTGCGACAGATTGACAGGGGTTTGCGATGCGGTCGGAGCCTGTGGTGTGATCGACGTCTGTGGCTGGGCGGGTGATTTCGGTAACCGGCCGGTATCGATCCGCGCCGGTTGCGAAGCACTCGAGCCGATCGATTGCGCGTCTTTGGGTTCAGAGACCGCGACCTGAGCCCGGCGACGTTCCGCGGCCTGCCTGAGTGTCTGCTCGGCCCAATCAACCGCCTCATCCCCCAAAAAACAGTCGATGCCAGCGTCGACATAAAACTCCAGCAGGCTTTCGATTTTTCTCAGATCTTGTTGGGGATTTTGCAAGAGATCGACCTCCGAGGTGCGATATTATCCGGTTGGCCCGCGAGCACAAGCGGCACCCGGTGACAGAGGCTGCGGATAGTTCGATTTTCAGCGTCTTTGCACATCTCTCTACAGCCACCTCAGCGTAATTAACGTTTACGTAAACGTTAGCCTTTTGCTTGACGCGTCTCTCCGGCTTTGATCTATCTGGCGAAAATACAGTCAAATGGGGTCCGGATTTCGCATTCAGGATAGAAAAATGTCGTGTTTTGCGCCGCAAAATAGGGCAAACAAGGCGATAGGGATAAGGCCCCACCGGGTAGAGGGAGACAAAAATGAGCGAACAAGACGCGCTTGGTGAACGCGAGAGCATGGAAGTTGATGTCGTGATCGTCGGCGCAGGTCCGGCAGGACTTGCCGCGGCAATCCGGCTGATGCAAATCGCCGGCGACAAAGGCGAGGAACTGAGTGTCGTTGTCCTAGAAAAGGGATCCGAGGTCGGCGCCCACATTCTGTCTGGTGCTGTTATCGACCCTGTCGCGCTTGATCAACTTCTTCCGGAATGGCGCGACGAGGAAACACCGATCAAGACCGCCGTCACGGATGATCATTTCCTTGTGCTCGGCCCTGCCGGGTCCATGCGCCTTCCGAACCTGTTCATGCCGAAGCTGATGAACAACCACGGAAACTACATCGTTTCCCTCGGAAACGTTTGCCGTTGGCTGGCGGAAAAGGCCGAGGCGCTCGGGGTCGAGATCTATCCGGGATTTGCTGCGGCTGAATTGCTTTACGATGAAAACGGCAGTGTTGCCGGCGTCGCGACAGGTGACATGGGGATCGGCCGCGACGGCAAACCCAATGCAATGTTTACCCGCGGCATGGAGCTTCGCGCAAAATATACGCTGATCGGCGAAGGTGCCCGCGGATCGCTTGCCAAGCAACTGATCGAGAAATTCGATCTCGACAAGGACAGCGACGTGCCGAAGTTCGGCATCGGCATCAAGGAACTCTGGCAGGTTGATCCGGAAAAACACAGGCTCGGCCTCGTGCAGCATTCCTTCGGCTGGCCTCTCGACGGCAAGACCGGTGGCGGATCCTTCCTTTATCACCTGGAAGACAATCAGGTTGCCGTCGGTTTCGTGCTCCATCTCAACTACGAAAACCCCTGGCTGTCACCGTTCGACGAGTTCCAGCGTTTCAAGACCCATCCGGCAATCCGTGAGACATTCGAAGGCGGCAAACGCATTTCCTACGGCGCGCGCGCAATCACCGAAGGTGGCTATCAGTCGGTTCCCAAACTTTCATTTCCCGGCGGTTTGCTGATGGGATGCTCGGCAGGGTTCGTCAATGTTCCGCGCATCAAGGGCTCACATAACGCTATGTTCTCCGGCATGCTCGCAGCCGAGGAGGTGATGGCCGCCATCGGACGCGGCGAAGCCCATACGGAACTGGCGAATTACGATACGGCGTGGCGCAACAGCCCGATCGGAGAGGACCTGCACAAAGTGCGCAACGCCAAACCGCTCTGGTCGAAATTCGGCACCTGGATCGGGATCGGTCTCGGCGGTCTGGACATGTGGACGAACGAATTGTTCGGCTTTTCCTTCTTCGGCACCATGAAGCACGGCAAACGGGACTCCGACACCCTGAAACCGGCCAAGGACTGCAAGAAGATCGACTATCCGAAACCGGATGGTGTCGTGTCCTTCGACAAACTCTCCTCCGTGTTCCTGTCGAACACCAACCACGAGGAAGACCAGCCGATCCACCTGAAGGTTGCCGACATGGCGCTTCAGAAATCGTCCGAGCACGATGTGTTCGAAGGTCCTTCCAACCGCTATTGCCCGGCTGGCGTCTACGAGTGGGTCGAGGAAGGCGAAGATGCGCCGCGCTTCCAGATCAATTCGCAGAACTGCGTGCACTGCAAGACCTGCGACATCAAGGATCCGAACCGCAACATCACCTGGACAGTGCCGGAAGGTGCGGGCGGACCGAATTATCCGAACATGTAACCGCCGAGATGCTGACCACCTTGACACATCGGATTGGGGCGGCTTCGGCCGCTCTCTTTCTTTCATGTGTGAGCGCGCAAGCCGAAGTCTGCGACAAGGTTAGGCCAGATTGGAATTCTGACGCTGGCCCTGCGTCTCAATACGACGAACTTGTGTTTCTCTTTGGTTCAACATCCGGGCTGGCATTCCTCGCCCTGATATTTGTTTCGCTCATTTTTCGAAAGAGATGGCTTTGCGTTCTGTCGGCAACACTGTCGTTTGCCTTGGCAATCGCAGTTATTGGAGACTGGATATTTGAATGGGGTGGCAGAGTACATAAATTGGCCCTGGCCGAGGGCTGCCTTACGCCTCCCTTTGCAATCGGGTCAGTCCTTCTGGCGGTGTCTGCCATTTGCCTTCTGATCGCTGTCAGAGGGTCATTCCTACGAACGTAGTAATGCATGAAAACAAACAGCGCCGGGAAGTCAAACTTCCCGGCGCTGCCGTCTTGTGGCCGATGGGTGTTATCAGACCGGCGAAGTGGGGGTGCCGGTCCGTTGCGGTTGTCAATTGCGCACAGCTGGAAGGCCGGACGTCTCGGACGTCCATGCGTTGCGCGATCGCCCGCGCCACAAGGCCTGAGCCGTTCTTTCAAACGGCAATTCAAATTCATGGGAGTCGAAGGTCCTGATGGAGCCAACGTGCACCTTGCCCAGATCTTTGTCTGGTTAAAAAAGCCTCTGCACTTGTTAAACTTGGTTAATGAATGCGTCGGTGCGCGCCGATTTATCCTTACGTTACGTTCGCGTCAACCACCTACTTCGCCAGATAAAAATTTATTATGACTCGAGAGTTCAAATTTATACTAATTGGTCAAATTTTTATCTCGTTCGAAGCCGAATTTCGTAACGCTGAGGAAACTTCGCAATGGCATCAAGTCCAGATCAGTAATATCGAATAAATAGCACTGATAAGGCCCTGCCCGATTTTCCATAGCTTTCAACCGCTTATTGAAATTCCACCGCAATTAAAGGCGTATAAGAATTTTCTATACAACAATAGATAAAGAAAATGTTTCTTGCAATTCTTTGAAACTAAAGCATTTCTTGCTTTGCCAACTCGCTCGATTCAATCCTGAGTTAAGTGCAAGAATCGGGAAATAACCGCTTTTTTCCATCTAAATATCTGAAAAATTTGAGATAACCGGATATCCACATGCATTTATACACGCAATCGTCGACGATTGCAGACTCGAGTTGGTTAATCTAGTTTTACTGTCAATGGGGCTTAGTTGGTTGATTTTCGCCATGTTTTGGCGATTGACGTCACGTTGTTCGCGATGGTCTCGCGAGTTCCCCAAAACAATTTGATATCTGGTCGCCCATCGGCGATCGGGTGCCTTGTGGGCAGGAAGCAGCGGCTTCCCGACCGGACTGCGGCGGTTTCGGATCGGGTTTGAACGGCTTCCAACTGTACAGTCAGAGCGGCTTTTGTTGCTCTGGACCCCATCGACCACAAGGTTTGGCACCGGGAAGGCCACTTCCCGGTGCAATTTTTTTAAAATCCGCTTCTCTGGAAACCGCGCAGCTGCCTTGGATCAGGCAGCCCTTTTGCGGTTGTTTGGCCTGCGGCGCTTCGCCTGCCTTGCAGATGCGTTGTTGTTGTCGTTGTCGTTCTTGGAAGACGATTTGCGGAATGGCTTCTTGGGCGCCGGCTTGCTGCCGCCTCGATTTTGCCCACCACGGTTCTGTCCACCGCGCTTTGACCGGCTCGCTGCTGCGGCCATTGGAGGAACATCGCCGCTGGCGACCGGAATCTCGATACCGATCAGTTTTTCAATCTGACGGAACAACGCGATCTCCTCGGGAGCGCACAGTGCAACTGCTTCACCGGCAGCGCCGGCACGTGCCGTGCGGCCGATCCTGTGAACATAGGCTTCAGCGACTTCAGGCAGCTCGAAGTTGTAGACATGGCTCACTCCCGGGATATCGATCCCGCGGGCGGCAACGTCGGTGGCCACAAGTACATTTATCCGGCCTTCGCGCAGATCCCGGATCGCCTTGTCACGCTGGTTCTGACTCTTGTTTCCGTGAATGGAGCCCGCCGCAACGCCGTTTTGCGACAATTTGCGCATGAGACGCTCAGCACCATGTTTGGTCCGGCAAAAGACAAGCGACATGTCGTCCGGGCTGGACTGCAATTGCTTGAGCACGAAATCCGTCTTGGCTTTCTGATCCATGAAATGCACGGACTGGGTAACCTTGTCGGCGGTCCGTCCTGTCGGCGAGACTTCAACCCGTTCCGGATTGCGCAAATAGGAGCGTGCGAGCTCGGAAATCTGTTTCGGCATCGTTGCAGAAAACAGCAGGGTTTGCCGCTCTTGACGGACCAGTCCGGCTATCCTGCGCAATGCATGGATGAAGCCGAGATCGAGCATCTGGTCGGCTTCATCGAGAACGAGATAGGACGCGGTACCCAGGTTGACGGCCTTTCGGTCAACGAGATCAAGAAGCCGGCCCGGAGTGGCCACGAGAATATCCGTCCCCCTGGAGAGCCGCTTGATCTGTCCGTTGATCGATACGCCACCGACGACGGAAGATACACGCAAGGGGGTGGTTTTCAGGTAAGAAACCAGGTTTTTTGCGATCTGGTTCACCAGTTCGCGTGTCGGTGCGAGAATAAGCGCGCGCGCGCCCCTTGGCTGCGCATGTTCGTTTTCGGCAAGCAACCGGTCGATCAGCGGTAACCCGAATGCTGCGGTCTTTCCGGTGCCGGTCTGGGCAAGGCCCATGAGATCGCGGCCCGAAAGGATGAGCGGAATAGCTTTTTCCTGGATAGGTGTCGGTGACGTGTAGCCGTTTTCCGAGACAGCTTTCAACAGGCCACTGGAAAGTCCCAGGTCTTTAAATTCGGTCAAAATCATTTCCTTGTTTCGAGCGTCACAAACGCCCGTGTCACCGCAAAGTCTTCCTTTGCGGCTTGATGTCGGTTCGCGGCAGCAAGATCCTTTCAAAAGACCGTGCTCTGTGCCGCCAGACCCTAACGTGATGTGGGAACTGGTTGAGCCTCTCATCAGGCTCGAATTCTGTGCAACTGGGAGTCACCCTGCTCCGGAAACGATGCGTTTTCGGGCAATCGGTGCATTGAGTCTGCTCACGCGGCAGCAATTGCTCGCCGGTATATCGTCTTACGGACGCAAAATGTCAAGCGAATGCGCAGGATTTGTCTTTCGGCGACAAAGCGTTCCGGCAATCACGGGACCAATCGGATCAACCGGCCGTCATCGCTGTCGGTCAGAACATAGAGAAATCCGTCAGGTGCCTGGCGAACATCCCGTATGCGTTCACCCAACTCGGCCAGAAGCTGTTCTTCAGCAACTATGCTGTCACCGTCCAGCCTGAGCCTGGAAAGATGTTGCCCGCGCAATGCACCAACCAGCAGGTCTCCCTGCCAGTCGGGATACAGGTCGCTTTTGACAAAAGCCATTCCGGAAGGAGCAATCGACGGATCCCAGTAGTAGACAGGTTGTTCCATGCCGTCCCGGGACGTTCCCTCGCCGATCTTGCCACCGGAATAGTGCCGTCCGTAGGAGATCACCGGCCAGCCGTAATTCTTGCCGGCCTCCGGAATATTGACTTCGTCACCGCCACGGGCACCGTGCTCAACCGTCCAGAGCTTTCCGGTGACGGGATTGATTGCCGCACTTTGCGGGTTCCGGTGTCCGATGGACCAGATTTCCGGTTTGTAACCCTCAAGGCCTTCGAACGGATTGCCAGGTGCGGGATCGCCGTTCGAAGTCAGTCGCAGCACCGAGCCGGTGTGTTCCGACGGGTCCTGCGAACGCGAACCTTCTCCCCTGTCGCCCAGTGTCATGAACAGGGTCCCATCAGGAGCAAAGGCAAGGCGAGAACCGAAATGACGCCCGCCATAGGCGCGATTGTTGGCCCGGAAAATCGTCTCGCCGTCTTCAAGGCGGTGGTTTTCTCCATCTGCCGCCAGCTTTGCCCGATAGAGAGATGTCCCTGCTCCTTCGGGCGAACCTTGCGAGAACGTCATGTAGATCGTGCGGTCGCTTTCAAATCCGGGACTGAGTACGACATCGAGCAGCCCACCCTGGCCTTGCGCGAAGACCTCGGGCGTTCCGGACACCACGCTCTGGTCGCCTTCGGCGGAAACGAATTTCAAAAGACCGTCGCGCTCGGTCACCAGGTAGCCGCCTTCAGGCAGAAACGCCACGCTCCACGGATAAGCAAGACCATCCGTGACTGTTTCGGGATCTACCGATGACTGGGCGGCGGCAGGCATCATCACTGCTGAACCGGCCAGAAGGACCAACGCTGCGGCTGAAGTCGTGCAAAAACTCAGGACGTTCATTCAGGGCTCCGAACAAGAGAGACTGCCAATCGGCATTTTCTCTTTAATTAGGTACTCCCGGCGATCCGAACAGCCACCATCGCATTAAAAACATTCAATCGGCGGTTTCGACGGACGCAATATCTGCATTTTCCAGACGTGTGGATATTGCCCGTTTCTCCCATGCCACATTCCAGTCGATCAGCGTACGCCAGACCAACTCGGCCTGCGCGGGTTCCAGACCAAGGCCTTCAGCGCGCTGACGGATTGCTGCAATCATTGTTTCGATACGCTCGCGATCAAATGCTTCATCGGGATGTTGCTTGATTTGCGACATGCGCCGGACGTAACCCTGCCGGCGCGCGAAGATCCGGATCAACTCCTCGTCCAATATGTCAATCGCAGTTCGGATATCCTGCTTGCTGACGCAGTTTTCGGGCGTTTTCACGGTCATGGTGCGACTTTGTTTTCAGGACGGGACGCGGGCCGGTTTAAAGGTCCGCATCGCAAAGGTGAACGCGCGAATTGAAGCAGCCGGTTTCCCCGACAGTTTCTGCGGGCCTAGTCTGCCAATCGGGTTTGTGCCTCAACGCTTGCCAATGCCGACATGTTGACCACACCGCGCGAGGTCACGGACGGTGTCAGGATATGTGCCGTTTTTGCCGCTCCCAGCAGAATCGGGCCGACATGCAGCGCCTGTGTCGCCACCTTCAGGAGGTTGTGGGCAATATTGGCCGAATCGAGGTTCGGGAAAAGCAGCAGATTGGCTTCGCCTTTCAGCCTGCTGCCCGGCATCACCTGCTCCCGCAACGTTTCGCTCAACGCTGAATCGCCGTGCATTTCCCCGTCTGCTTCCAGTTCCGGATGGCGTTCCCAGATGATGTCCAACGCCTCGCGCATCTTGCGCGATGATGCCGTTTCTCTCGAACCGAAGTTGGACATCGACAGAAGTGCGATCTTGGGTTCGATGCCGAAGCGGCGAATTTCCTGAGCGGCCAGGATGGCCATTTCCGAAATCTCTTCGGCGGTCGGATCTTCAGTGACGAAAGTATCCGACATGAAAAGGGCACCCTGGCTGTTGATAAGCAGGGACATGGCGGAAAGATCGCGGGCCGTTTCGCAAACGCCGATCACCTGCTTGATATCGCGAAGATGCCGGATGAAACGCCCCTCCAGGCCGCAGATGACCGCGTCCGCATCGCCCCGCCTCACGGCAAGGGCAGAAATGACAGTCGCGTTGGTTCGTACGACGGTCCGGGCGGCACTGGGCGGCAGACCCTTTCGGCCGACACACTCGAAATACTCATCCACATAGTCGCGGTAGCGCGGATCGTCCTGCGGGTTGACGTATTCAAAATCAATATCGGGACGGATCTTCAGGCCGAAGCGCTCGCAGCGCTGCTGCAGAACATCGGGGCGGCCAACCAGGATCGGTTTGGCAATGTGGTCCTCGATCAGGACCTGTGCAGCACGCAACACGCGCTCGTCCTCGCCTTCCGCATAAATGATCCTTTGCGGCTCCTTCGACGCATTCTGGATGATCGGCTTCATGATCAGGCCGGAACGGAAGACAAAGCGGTTCAAACGGTCGTAGTAAGCATCAAAATCGGTGATCGGCCGCGTTGCGACACCGGATTCCATCGCGGCCTTGGCGACGGCCGGAGCGACACGCAGAATGAGGCGCTGGTCGAAGGGTGACGGGATCAGGTAGTTCGGGCCGAAAGTCTCGGTCTTGCCACCATAGGCTCGCGCCACGACGTCGGAAGGCTCTTCCTGTGCAAGGCCCGCAATCGCTTCCACAGCCGCGCGCTTCATGTGTTCGTTGATGGTTGTCGCTCCGACATCCAGAGCACCACGGAAGATGAAGGGAAAGCAAATGACGTTGTTGACCTGGTTGGGGTAATCGGACCGGCCGGTGCACATCACAACATCATCGCGCACAGCCAGGGCTTCTTCGGGCATGATTTCCGGATTGGGGTTGGCCAATGCCAGAATCAACGGTCCCTTGCCCATCTTCTCGACCATCTGCGGCTTGAGCACGCCGCCTACGGAAAGGCCAAGGAACACATCCGCACCGTCAATGACTTCTTCCAGTGTTCTCAGATCGGTCTTTTGCGCGAACACGGATTTCCACTCGTCCATGAGCTTTTCACGGCCCTCGTAGACGACACCTTCGATATCCGTGATCCAGATATTCTCACGCTTCGCGCCGAGGGAGACAAGCATGTTCAGGCAGGCAAGAGCCGCAGCTCCGGCGCCGGAAGCGACGATCTTGGCATCCTCGATTTTCTTGCCCGCAAGATGCAATCCGTTTCGGACGGCGGCTCCGACGATGATCGCGGTGCCGTGCTGGTCGTCGTGAAAGACAGGAATTTTCATCTTTTCCCGGAGCTTTGCCTCGACCATGAAGCATTCCGGTGCCTTGATGTCTTCCAGATTGATGCCACCGAAAGTCGGTTCCAACACCGAAACCGCATCGACGAACTTGTCGACGTCCAGTTCGTCCACTTCGATGTCGAAAACATCAATCCCTGCGAACTTCTTGAAAAGGACCGCCTTTCCCTCCATCACCGGCTTGGATGCGAGCGGACCAATATGGCCGAGCCCAAGAACAGCGGTGCCGTTGGAGATGACGGCCACAAGATTGGCACGCGACGTGTAGATAGCAGCCTTTGACGGGTCGTCGGCGATTGCAAGACAGGGCGCAGCAACACCGGGTGAATAGGCCAGTGCCAGGTCGCGCTGGTTTCCAAGCGGTTTTGTCGGCTGTATCTCCAGCTTACCGGGCTTCGGATTCTCGTGATAATAAAGCGCTGCTTCGGTCAGATCGTGCTCGGTCTTGTTGCTATCGCTCATGACGTTTCCTGTCTCCCTGACCTTCTCGGCTCTGTCGCTGTTTCTGGATGCAATCCGGCTGGTGCTGCACATTACAACTTTGACTGCAATTTCCTTAAATGTCTCTGCGGTTTATCTCGCGCGCTGTAAAATAAGAACCCGTATCAACAAAAACAGTACGACCCCGTTCAGAACATGCCACAGGAAATGCGTTCCAAACGCAAGATGCACGCACAGAGGTTCATCCATCGTGCGAAATGTGAGCGAGGCAAGGAACACCAGCCCTGTCAGCAATACCTGTAGACCAAGCTTCTGATTTTTAGGAACAAACAGTATTCCAACAACAAAAATCGCCAGGAGCGCAGGCACGTAACCGGCCGAAGACCCGACAAGCGGCGCGATTGCCTGTCCGGCGAACGGCGTCACTGCAAAAAACGCGATAACGATGCCGAGAGCTGCCCACCATTGCAGCTGCAAAAAACGATTGAGCGCGAGGAAAAGATAAAAATGGATGAAAATCGCGATCGGAATGACGTCGGCAAGCGATGCCCACCTTGTCGCAAAAGTGTGAAACAGGAACGACCCGATGCCTATTGCGGCAAGAACGACGATCAGGCCGAAGCCCGCCAGGTCGTTCGGTGTTTTTCTGCGCCAGATCAGAAATGCGGCCAAAGCCGCAATCAGAAACGCGGCATTGGTCATGGCGTTCAATGGCTCAGACCAGAACTCAGGTCCGACGCGTTCGCAGTAGTTGTCCAGCTTCTCGTGAAATTCCATGCGCCTCACTTCGGTTCGCAGTTCCGGTTAAACTGCTTGTGCCGACCTTCGCATTCAAGACCAAGTTTGTGACGGGTGATGTTACTGCCTGGACATGACAGTTTCGCTGATCAGGGCACCAAGCCTTGAAATTCCCTGTTCAATTTTGCCCGTGTCAGCACAGGAAAAACTCAGTCTCAAGGTGTTGCCGCCGCTCCCGTCCGGATGAAAGGCCCTGCCGGGTACAAAGGCCACCTTTGCGGTCTCGACCGAACGCTCAAGCAAATCCGACGCATCAAGTTCCTCCGGCAACTCCACCCAGATAAACATGCCGCCTTCCGGCCGGGTCCAGCTCGTACCAGCGGGCATGTGTTTTTCCAGGGCCGCAAGCATTGCGTCGCGACGGTCCCTGTAAATCGCATTTGTGCGCGCGGTATGGCTCTCGAACTTCGTCTCGGCAACGCGCGCCATGGCTTCCTGGTTGAGAACCGGTGTGTTGAGATCACTCGCCTGTTTGATCAGAACCAGCCGGGAAATGACTTCGGACGCCGCACAGATCCAGCCGAGCCGCAGGCCGGGCGAAAGCGATTTTGAAAAACTGCCGCAATAAAGCGTCCGGCTGTTTTCAATGCCGCCGTTGCAATCGCAATCAAGCGCCAGCATCGCCCGTACCGGCTCGCCGTCATAGCGAAGGCTCTGATAGGGAGCATCTTCGATCACGGCGCAGGCGAGATCGCCAGCAAGCGACAGAATGCGCTTGCGCTCTTCCAAGTCAAGCGATAGGCCTGTCGGATTGGCAAAATCCGGCGAAAGATATGCGAATTTGACTGCGCCGCCCTTTTCTTCCGCTCTGGCAAGATAGTCACGCGCTTCCAGATTGGCGCGCGGCTCCAGCCGTTCAAAATGAAGCTCATACGCGTTGAACGCCTGGACCGCTCCGAGATAGGTCGGCCACTGAACAAGAGCAGTATCGTCTTCGGAAAGGAACAGTTTGCCGATGTAGTCAAGGCCCTGCTGAGATCCGGACGTGATGAGAATATTCTCCAGATTGCAGGAAACACCAAGTTCTCCCATGTGCTCGACAATCCATTGGCGTAGCCTGATGCTGCCTTCGCTGATGCCGTACTGGAGTGCCCTTTCCGCCTCCGGGCCGCCCAGGATGTCGGAATAGGCCTGCTTGAATTCCCTGGCCGGGAAAAGTGCCGGATCCGGAATGCCTCCTGCAAAGGAAATCACATCCGGCCGGTCCAGCAGCTTGAGGAGTTCGCGAATTTCCGAAGCGCGCATTCGCGTCGCCCGTCTGGCGTAGAGACTGTCCCAGGTTGTCATGATCGGCTCTCAAGCATGTTATCGATTATTTAAGTCAATAATACTGACCTAATTATTTTGCAAGTGTCCCATTCTTGTTATTTTTTGTAATTTTATTTCGCGTAGATGGGCCTGGCACGCGCAGTCCGGCAACCACTGGAAGAATGACTCAACTTCCCTTATGTCTCGAATAAAGGAGTCCCGCATGTCACGTATCGATGAGTCCCGTCCCTTTGTACCGCTCAACATCGCGGTTCTGACCGTTTCCGACACCCGAAAGCCGGAAGAAGACCGATCCGGAAACACCCTTGCAGACCGGGCTGAAAAGGCAGGGCATGTGCTCGCCGACCGCAAGATCGTCACCGATGACGTTCCCGCCATCCAGGAGATTGCAAGGAAATGGATTGCCGACAAAGGCGTCGACGTCATCATATCGACCGGAGGCACGGGTTTTACCGGCAGAGATGTCACGCCGGAGGCGATGGAACCGCTGTTTGAAAAACGGATGGACGGGTTCTCGGAAGTTTTTCACCGTATTTCCTACGACAAAATCGGCACATCCACGATCCAGTCGCGGGCAACCGGCGGCGTTGCGGGCGCGACTTACATTTTCGTGCTTCCCGGTTCGCCCGGAGCCTGCAAGGATGCTTGGGACGGCATCCTGAAATGGCAACTCGACTATCGCCACATGCCCTGCAATTTCGTCGAAATCATGCCGCGACTCGATGAGCATCTCAAGCGCGGGAAACTCCAGGAAGCGTGACGCGATGCCGTTCAGGATCCGAGGAACAACTGCTGCCGATGCGGCCGCCGTTTCAGCGCTGCTCGCGCAAAGTTATTCTGTTCTTCTGGCAGAGGCCTATGATGAAGAAACCCTTCGAAGGGCGCTGCCGCTCATAACCGATGCACAGCCGAACCTACTGACCTCGGGGACCTACTATGCAGCCGAGTTTCGCGATGGCCAGATTGTCGGCGCGGGAGGATGGACCAAGCACTCCCCGACTGGCAGGAACGAAACGGCTTCAAATGGCAATATCCGTCATTTTGGAACCGATCCCGATCACACGGGCAAGGGTATCGGACGTGCCTTGATGGAACGGTGTCTGGAAGAAGCTGCCGCAGCCGGACTGCAGGAACTGAATTGTTACTCGACACTGAACGGCGAAGCGTTTTACCAAGCCTGCGGCTTCAAAACCGTGGAACCGTTTCCGATCGACTTGCCGGGCGGCGTGATCTTTCCCGCCGTCCGCATGACCCGGACACTTTGACGAAATACAAAGACTGCGGGTGAATGGGAGTGCGAAATGGGATTGCTTGTAGACGGTGTCTGGGACAAGGACGCTACAGGTGACGGCGTTGCATCCGATCGATTTGAACGTTCTCGCGCCCAGATCAGAAACTGGGTTACACGCGATGGTTCGGCAGGACCGACGGGGCGCGGCGATTTCAAGGCTGAAAGCGGACGGTATCATCTTTACGTCGCCTGGAATTGTCCCTGGGCACACCGAACGCTGCTGATGCGGGCGCTCAAGGGGCTTCAGACCCACATTCCAATTTCGGTTCTCGCACCCAGACGGACGGATGAAGGCTGGGTTTTCGATCCGGAAGACGGGTATGTCGACACGCTCTTTGGCTCTTCCGCGCTGCACGAGATCTATTCCACAGGCACAGACAACTATACCGGCCGCGTCACGGTGCCGGTGCTCTGGGACACGAAGTCGGAGAAACTGGTCAGCAACGAATCTGCTGAAATCATCCGAATGTTCAATGGCGCCTTTCAGGACATTGCCGACAACCCGACCGATTATGTGCCGGCGGGCTTGATCGAGGCTATCGACGACTGGAACAGCTATATCTATCCGAAGCTCAACAATGGTGTTTACCGGACCGGCTTTGCTCGCTCGCAGTCAGCCTACGACGATGGTGTCCGGGATGTTTTCGAAGCGCTGGAGAGGATAGAAAAAACGCTCGAGACCAGCGCGTGGCTGACAGGGGACGTTTTGACGGAAGCGGATATCCGGCTGTTTCCGACATTGGCCCGTTTTGACGTTGCCTATTGGAGTGCGTTCAAGTGCAACCGCCACCGTCTTGTCGACTATCCGAACCTTTGGGCCTATGCACGACGCTTTTACGCTCTGCCGGGTGTCGCCGATACGGTGAAACTCGAGATTTATCGGCGCGGCTATCATTCCAGAAGTGATGTGCGCAACCCGCACGGGATCGTGCCCCTGGGGCCGATTGTCGATTTTTCGGAGCCTGTTGAAATCTGCTAACCGTGCAATTTCACGGCAACGCTTGCGGGAATACGCAATGCGCCGACGCAGAAGCGCGCTAAGGCCTGGCGAAAACGGGTTGTCGAGCCATCACCTTCCGCCGCACCGGCTGTCACAGCGGCGGCCCTCAGCAATACGATCTGACTGCGGCCGATCCGTTTGGCAATATCGAGGTCCTCGAGTTCCGGCAGCGGCCGGTGTCCCCCGAGCGCCTGGTAGAACTGACGCGAGATCAGGAGACCCTGGTTACCATACGGCATTCCCAGCAATTGCGATCGCAGTGCGGCCAAGGACTCGCTGATGCGCGCGCTCATGCCGAAGCTTTCGTATCTGAGGCGAAAACTGGCGGCGGTCGTCAGCCCGTTTGGCGCTCTGCTTGCCCGGTCGATGAAAGCCTGGGCTTCATGATGCCAGCCGCTTTCCAGCAGCGTTTCCGGCCACAGGAACAACAGCCACTCGCCCCTCTTGGCCAGCCCGGCACCGTGAGACAGACACTCGCTGCGGGTTTTACCGTTGCAATTCACCCAGCTGCAGCCAGCCGCATCGGCGACCTGCTCGGTCGCATCATTGGATCCGCCGTCCACAATAATGACTTCCCGGATCACGCCCTCGGCGGCCGCCGTCACCAGTGACGAAAGCGCGTGCACCAATTCTGTTTCCGAGTTTTTCGTTGCTACGACGACACTGATCATGGCCGTCTTTTACATGAAAAATTCGCAGGTGCGAAATAACCCGCTTGAATGATCGAGTTTTTGATTTAATGTTCCGGTTATGTTCTTTTTTTGCAGTGAAAATGTCCAATGAGTGCCGCACCGCAGTCCGATACCGCTGTCGACCCGGAAGAATACACAGACGCAATGTCAGCCCGGCTCAACGAGGATCGCCGTCGAGGACGCGCAGCAGCTCTCAACAAGACGGGCCGCTTCGAACCACAGACGCGGGAGAGTTTCGATGACGGCTGGGACAGTCTTGAAGATCTGCCCCCACTAAAAACAGAGGTTCAGGATGAACGAGCGCGCACGATCATAACGCGCAACGATTCGCCGGACCTTTCCTTCGACCGCTCGATCAATCCCTACCGAGGCTGCGAACACGGCTGCATCTACTGTTTCGCCCGCCCGACCCATGCCTATATGGGCCTGTCTCCCGGACTGGATTTTGAAACCCGGCTGTTTGCAAAGCCCAACGCTGCAGCCCTTCTTGAACGTGAGCTTTCCAGACCGGGATACACGCCGCGTGTGATCGCGATCGGCACCAATACAGACCCCTATCAACCCCTGGAGAAGAGCTACGGACTGATGCGCGAGATCCTGGAAGTTCTGGACGCATGTTCGCATCCTGTCGCTATTGTCACCAAGTCCGCACTTGTCGCACGCGATATCGACATTCTCTCCAGGATGGCGGAGCGTAACCTGGTCAAGGTCGCGCTTTCGGTGACGACACTCGACAGGAAGTTGTGCCGGGGAATGGAACCTCGCACCTCTGCTCCCCACAAGCGCCTTGGTGCAATTCGGGCCCTTTCCGATGCGGGTATTCCGGTCGCGGTGATGATGGCTCCGATCATCCCTGCCCTGACCGACAGCGAGATCGAAGGACTGCTTGAGGCCGCAGCCGAACATGGTGCGCGTGAAGCAAGTTTCATCCTGCTGCGTCTGCCACTGGAGGTTTCGGAGCTGTTCCGCGACTGGCTGCTGCGCGAGCACCCCGATCGTTATCGGCACGTGATGAGCCTGGTCCGCTCCATGCGGGGGGGCAAGGATTACGATGCCAAGTGGGGTGAACGTATGCGCGGCCGCGGTCCGTATGCCGAGCAGATCGCCAAGCGCTTCTCGCTTGCTGCCAAAAGACTCGGTCTCAACCTGCGCCGGAAAAAGCTGAACACGGCAGATTTCGTTCAACCACAAAAAGGCGGTGTGCAACTCAACCTGTTTTAACGAACCTGCTTGCAGCACATGGGAAGCGGCGGCAGGGTCCTATCATGACTTTCGGTCCTTCCCTCTTCGACCTGCCTTTCCCGGAAAGTCCGGACCTCTGGATAGAACAGCGGCACGCAGCCTCCTTTCACGGCGGGCTTTGCGGTGTCGACGAAGCCGGGCGCGGTCCCTGGGCAGGACCCGTCGTTACGGCTGCAGTCATCCTGGACTATGACAACGTTCCGGATGGCCTCGACGATTCCAAGAAGCTGACGGAAGCAAGACGCGAGGAACTGTTTGGGCAGATCGTCTCGACCGCCCGGGTCTGTACCGCAAGCGCGTCTCCGGCGACAATCGACCGTTTGAACATTCGTGCTGCGACACTTTCCGCCATGGTTCGGGCCGTCAATGGCCTCAGCCAAGTACCGGCTTACGTGCTGGTCGATGGACGCGACATGCCGCGCGAGCTCAAACAGCAGGGACAGGCACTGGTGAAGGGCGACGGGCGCTGCCTGTGCATTGCAGCGGCCTCCATCGTCGCCAAGGTTACGCGAGACCGCATGATGGTGCGCCTCGAAGAACATGTCCCCGGCTACGGCTTTGCCCGGCACAAGGGCTATGGTGTTCCGCAACATCAGGAGGCGCTGGACCGCCTGGGCCCTTCGCCGCACCACAGAATGAGCTTCAAACCGGTGCGATTGGCCGCTGTGGAGAAGAACCGGGCTTCAAAAGTCCGCCATGAGTGAACCACCGGGATCAGACAGACGGCAAACACGGAAACACTCTGTTGCGTGACTGCGGCTCCGCGACACTTCCAGTTCCCCTCGTGCACTGAATTCGGCCGAACTGAATCATTTCACCGTGACTGACAGGTTCCGCACTTGTCGCTTCGTTTCCGCACGCAATGACATGCGTTCTGCGGCGATTGTTTTCATATATGCCCGGTAAACGGATTTCCGTCCGCTCGTGCAGATCAATTCTTTTTCCGGGGAGATCACCATGGCAACACTTGCCGATTCAGCACGAGCCATCGAGTTGGAAGCATCCGCCTGAAGATCCTTATCCCGCACACGGCAATGGCACAGAAACAAAAAAGCGGCCCGGAGGCCGCTTTTCTGAATTCAGGCAATCAGAACCGTGATCAGTTCAAACGTTCTTTGACCTGATCGATGCTCTTGGCAAGAATATCGTCAGCGACCTTGTCCTTGACCTTGGAAGCCAGGATTTCCTCGGCGGCGGCAACCGCGACATCCGCTGCCTTTGCGCGGACTTCGGCAATTGCCTGTGTTTCCGCCTGGGCGATCTTGGTTTCCGCGGCCTTGGTACGGCGCGCGATCATCTCTTCCAGTGCCTGGTTGGTTTCTACCGTCAGACGCTCAGCTTCGGCGTTGGCTTCCGCGATGATCGCTTCTGCTTCGCCTTCCGCTTCATGGCGCTTGCGCTGGTATTCCGACAGGAGGGCCTGGGCTTCTTCACGCATCTTGCGCGCTTCTTCCAGTTCCTTGCGGATACCATCCGCGCGGTCGTCGAGCGAACCGCCAATCTTGCCCGGAACCTTGAGATAGATGATCAGGGCGAAGAAGAGGATGAGACCGATCAGGGCCCAAAATGTTGCATCCATGATGGTCTCCTCAGTTCAACGCCGACTTCAGCGCCTTGGTCAGGTCGGTCTTTGTCGGAGCCTTGCCGATCAGCTGCTCAACGAGCGCTGACGTGGTGTCTCCGGCAATTTCGCCGATCTGGGACAGTGCCTCGGTCTTGATACCGGCGATCTGCGTTTCAGCGGCCTGCAGCTTCTCGTTCAGCTCGGCTTCCGCCTTTTCGCGGCGAGCTTCGTGATCAGCCTTCAGCTTGGCACGCGTGTCGTGAGCAATGCTGTGTGCCTTGTTACGGGCCTCGGCCAGCGCCTGCTCGTATGCTGCGATCGCTGCATCGGTTTCGTCTTTCAGGCGGTTGGCCTCGGAAAGATCACCGGCGATCCGGTCCTTGCGGTCTTCAAGGATCCCAGCGATCCGCGGCATCGCCACGTTCTTCATGATCCAGTAGAAGACGCCGAAGGTGATGGCGAGCCACAGCAGCTGCGACGCAAACGTTGTCGCGTCGAACGGCGGGAAGCCCACGCCATGTTCTGCGGGCGGCACTTCTATGCCTTCAGTGGTCGATTGTGTTTCGCCTGCCATTTCCACTCTCCTAGATCCGGTCAGGCGGCGCCGTCAGGGCGCCGCCACCGGAGTCGCATCGAAATTCGCTGCTTGTGAGCGATTAAGCGAACAGGATGAGGAAGGCGATCAGAAGTGAGAAGATGCCCAGAGCTTCCGTCACGGCGAAGCCGAAGATCAGGCGGCCGAACTGGCCGTCGGCTGCGGACGGGTTGCGCAGAGCGCCTGCGAGGTAGTTACCGAAGATGGTGCCGAGGCCGATGCCTGCGCCGCCCATGCCGAGGCATGCGATACCCGCACCGATGTATTTTGCTGCTTCTGCTTCCATGACACGTGCTCCTAGATGTGTTTGCAGATTGCTCACTTACGACCCTGCCGGCCGTGTGATTGGATGACCCTTAGTGGGAAGGATGAATGGCGTCGTTCAGATACATGCAGGTCAGAACGGCGAAGACGTAGGCCTGCAGGAACGCGACCAGGAATTCGAGCGCCGTCAGGGCTACCGTCATCGCGAGCGGCAGAACCGCTCCGAAGATACCTACCGCACCCATCGCACCGAGACTGACGACAAAGCCGGAAAATACTTTCAAGGTGATGTGACCCGCCAGCATGTTGGCGAACAGACGTACGGACAAGCTGATCGGGCGGGACAGGAACGAGATAACCTCGATCATGGTCACAAGCGGGATCAGCGCGGCTGGCACACCGCTTGGTATGAACAGCTTGAGGAAACTCATTCCGTGCCGCATGAAGCCGTAGAAGATAACGGTCAGAATAACCAGCATCGCCAGCGCAAAGGTGACAATGATGTGGCTGGTGATCGTGAAGAAATACGGGAACATACCGAAGAGGTTTGCGACAAGCACGAACATGAAGAGAGAAAACACGAGCGGGAAGAATCGCATCCCGTCCGTCCCGGCCGCATCTCGCAGCGTGCCCGCAATGAATTCGTACATCATTTCCGAAACCGACTGCACCCGGCTCGGCACAAGGCCGCGACCGCTGGTCGAGAAGATCAGAAATGCGGAGGTTGCCGCCACGGTCAAGACCATGAACAGGGAAGAGTTGGTAAATGAGAAATCCATGCCTCCGACTTCAATCGGAAAGATCTTCTGGATCTGGAACTGTGAAATCGGATCGTTCGCCACCGGCCAGCCTTCTTCGCTCGTTCATTCTCACAGCGCCTCAAGGCGCTACAATTTCTAGTCCGATCCGTCTTTGCGAACGTCTTTGTCCCGGCGCAACCCCACTTGCGGCTGTTCGACCGCCCCGGCCGAACGCAACACATTCAGGACACCGGCCGCAAAACCCAGCAGCAGGAAAATAATGAGGCCGAATGGCGTCGTCCCCAGCCACTGGTCGGCAACCCAACCTATCCCGGCTCCTACCAGAACACCCGCGATGAATTCGGATGAGATCTTCATCGCCTGAGCATATCCGGAGGAGTTGCTTTCAGATTTGCGCGCGGCCTTTTCATCGACTGCGTGCTGATCTTCAAGCTTCCGGTTCAATTGAGCCCGCCGTTTCGACAGACCCGCTTGCGAAACATCGCCGTTTCGATCGTGATTTTCGCCGTCTTCCGAAGACATGTTCTTCTGTCCCCAGTGCGCCGACATGTCAGATCAAATAACAGGAATGCCCCGTAAGCCGCGCGCACCATAGTCGGCGCCTATGGCCGTGTCAAGGAGCCTTAAACAATAATTATCTTATTGAAATAATTAGTCTTTTTTCTTTCTCACAAAATTTACGAGACCTAAGTTGTACGCTGGCTTCGAAGTGACGCAGCCGCCAGGGGTTCCATCAGGCGGTTTCCCGGAATCGTTCCGCCGTCTCAAGGTCGACCGAAACAAGCTGTGAAACACCGCGCTCGGCCATGGTCACCCCGAAAAGCCGGTTCATGCGCGCCATGGTAATCGGATTGTGCGTGATCACGACAAACCGGGTTTCCGTGCTGGCGATCATCTCGTCCAGCAGGTCGCAGTAACGCTCGACATTGGCATCATCCAGCGGGGCGTCGACCTCGTCGAGAACACAGATCGGAGCAGGATTGGTCAAGAAAACCGCAAAGATCAGCGACATTGCGGTCAAGGCCTGTTCGCCGCCGGACAGCAGTGTCATCGTTTGCGGTTTCTTTCCCGGTGGCCTGGCAATGATCTCCAGCCCGGCATCGAGCGGGTCGTCTGAATCAACCAGCTGAAGTTCAGCAGTCCCGCCACCAAAAAGATGCGTGAACAGGCGCTGGAAATGGCCGTTGACGACTTCGAAGGATGCAAGAAGGCGTTCTCGGGCTTCTCGGTTGAGGTTTGAAATGCCGGTGCGAAGGCGCCGAATCGCTTCGATTAGATCGTCCCGTTCAGATGTCAGCGTGGTCTTCTGCTCGTCGATTTCCTTCAATTCTTCTTCGGCGCGCAGGTTCACCCCGCCAAGGCGCTCACGTTCCGCCTTGAGCCGCTCCAGCTTTCGTTCGGTGGCAGCCGGATCCGGTAATGGTGCGCCCTCTTTCAGCCCGGCAATCTCGGGGAGTGCCGTAACGGGGACTTCAAGATCCTCGTCAATCCTGCGTTCCAGGTTGCCTTTGCGTTCCTTCGAGGCCTCGAAGCGTTCCTCCGCCCGGATCTTCTGCTCACGTGCCCCCGCCAAGGCCTCCATTGCCGCCCTGGCCGCACGATCGACTTCCGAAAGGTCCAGTTCTGCCTGCTGCAACTGGTCGTCGCGCGTCTTCTTTTCGTCCTCGGCCTTCGATATCGCTGAAAACAGTTGCCGTCGCTTGATCTCGATGTCTTCGGGTGCCTCGATCAGTTCGGCCCGCTCCTCTTCAGCCTCTTCCCGGCGTTCGGTCAGCACGGTAATCTGCCGCGCCGCGTTGGACGCCCTGGTTTTCCAGCTGTCATATTCGCGCGCGATCGCTTCCAGCCGCCGGTCGCGCATTTGCTGCTCGCGTGCAAGCCCCTCAGAGACGGCGCGCGCTTCGGCCAGGGCGCCGCGTGCCGCAGCGACCTCTTCCTGGAGGTCCGAGATCTGTTCCTGGTAGTTCGCGCTCTCGGGGGCATCGGCGAGACGCTCGTCCGCCTCGACAACCTGTTCGCGCGCAAGCTCCGCTTCTTCTGCAATGCGTTCTGACCGGTCTTGTGCAGCAGCCTTTTTCGCCGCCAACTGGGATATCGAACGTTCCGCAGTTACGAGTGCCTCGCGGGCGGCAGCCGCCTTGCGTTGTCCATCCCGCACCTTGCCGCGTGCGGACTGTTCCAGTTCAACACTCTGGCGCACGCGTGTCGCGGCGGTTTCCAGATCCTGCTGCCGGCCCTCAAGCTCACCTCGAGCGGTATCTATTTCATCGGCAAGTTCGGCAAGACGATTTTTCTGGGCCAGTCTTTGCGCCGCCGGTGTCGGTGCATTGGCGGCGACCAAAAAACCATCCCAGCGCCAGAGATCGCCATCTCTCGAGACCAGTCTTTGTCCCGGAAGGAGTTCAGCGCGACGGGCAGGCCCCTCGTGCTGGTCCACGATGCCCACCTGGCGCAATCGGCGCGCAAGTTCCGCCGGAGCCACGACTACGTCAGCCAGAGAACGGATACCGGAGGGCAAAACCGGATCTCTGTCTCCGGGCAGTGGGGTCCCCCATTTGACTGCGGCGGTTTCTTCGAGCGATGCATCCAGGTCTTCGCCAAGCGCGGCGCCGAGCGCGGTTTCAAATCCCTGTTCTACCTGAACCTGCTCAACGACAGGTGTAAAGTCCTGATCGGAGTGCACATTCAGAACCTGATCGAGGGTTCGGGCTTCCGTTTCCAGGCCCTGTAACGCCTGTTGCGCATCACTCAGCGGTCCTCTAGCAGACTGCTCCTGTTCCCGGGCCTCACGGGTTGCATGTTCCGCCTCTTCCGCAGCTGCATCGGCCTCCAGAAGAGTTTCTTCGGCAAGTTCCAGCGCCTCGCGGTTTTCAGAAACACCATCGTTCTCCGCCAATTGACTATTCAGCGCGTCCAGGGCCTGTTGAGCTTCCTGTGCCTGGGCCACAAGGCGTTCGGCGCGCTGGCGTGTCTCTGCCACCGCGCGCTCCAGTTGACGGCGCTCTGCACTGGCGCGGGCTTCCGCCGCTGTCAGATCCGACAGCCTGGTCTCGTTGGCACGAACAGTCTCCTCCGCCTCCGAAACGCTTTCGCGGGCAGAATCGGTGCGCTCCTGTACCATTTCGTTTTCTTCAAGCAGTTCCGCGCGCTCTTCAGACAGGCGTTCGAGAACCTCATCGTTTTCAGACACCATTGCCTGCTCACGCCTGATGTCTTCGGCAAGTTGAACCAGTCGCCGCTCCAGATCCTGCAACCGCTCCTTTACACGGCGCTCCTCGGCATCAAGTTCGTTGCGCGCAATGACAAGCCGTTGCAGGGCTGCCGCAGCCTTTACGGCTTCGTCTCTCAACTCCGGCAGCTTGTGTGCTGCGATCGCCTGAACGCGTGCGCTTTCCGCCTGAAGGGCGGTCGCCTCATTGACCTGCTTCTGCGCTTCGGCGAACTGGTTTTCGGCCACTGACAGGGCATTCCGGGATTCTGTCCAGCGGATAAAGAGGATGGAAGCTTCCGCCGCGCGGATTTCGGATGACAGGTTCCTGTAGCGCGAGGCTTGTCGCGACTGGCGCTTCAAGTTGTCGAGCTGGCCATCGATCTGAACCAGAACATCCTCCAGCCGCTCCAGATTTTGCTCGGCTGCGCGCAAACGGATCTCGGCCTCGTGCCGCCGGGAATGAAGGCCGGAAATTCCGGCAGCTTCCTCGAGGATCTGACGTCTGGATGTCGGCTTGGCGGCGATCAGCTCGCCGATCTGGCCTTGCCGCACCATCGCAGGCGAGCGTGCGCCGGTAGAAGCATCGGCAAACAGCAGCTGGACATCGCGCGCGCGGACATCCTTGGCGTTTATCTTGTAGTTGGATCCCTGCTCCCGCTCGATCCGGCGGCTCACCTCCAAGAGGTCCGCGTCATTGAACGCCGTCGGCGCCGTGCGGTCCGGATTGTCGAGAAAGAGCGTGACTTCCGCGGTGTTCCGCGCCGGACGGTTGAGACTGCCGGAGAAGATCACATCGTCCATGCCGGACGCGCGCATGTTCTTGTAGGAGTTTTCGCCCATGACCCAGCGCAGGGCCTCGACGAGATTAGATTTTCCGCAACCATTGGGGCCGACGACACCGGTCAGCCCGTCGCCGATGATGAATTCCATCGGTTCGACAAAGGACTTGAAGCCCACGATTCGCAGTTTGGAAAATTTCATCGGCGCTCAAACCTCCGGGAGGCGAGCGCCGAACAAGGCAAAGTCAGGTTCAGGCAATCGTCATCGCCCGGCGAAAAATCCGCCGGATTAAAGGTTTTCCTCGATGATCTTGCCCATCTCGTCAATCGACATCGCCCCTGAGTGCTTGGCGCCGTTGATGAAGAATGTCGGCGTAGAGTTCACGCCGAACTCGTTCGCAGCACGATCTCTCACTGCATTAACTGCGTCGAGCAGACCCTGGTTTGTCAAGCATTCCTCGAAGGACTCCTGTGTAAATCCGATCTGTTTGGAAAAATCGAGCAGGGATTGGTACGGATTGTCGGTAAATGCCCAGGCGCGCTGGTTTTCAAACATTGTATCCACAATCTCGAAATAATTTTCAGCCGGTGCGCAGCGGGCCAGCATGAAGGCGGCAGCCGCAACCGGATCCAGCGGAAACTCACGGAAAACGAAGCGGACCTTGCCCGTGTCGATGTACTGTTCCTTGAGCGGCTTCCAGGTGCGTTCGTGGAAGTTTGCACAATGTCCACAGGTCATGGACGCATATTCGATAATCGTGACCGGTGCGGTTTCTTCACCCAGAACCTTGTCACCCAGCGGACCCGGTACGTTCAGCTTGTCCGGATCGACCGACTGCGCAAGCGCCGGAACGCTTGCTGCAACACTGAACGCTGCGGCCGTCAAAGCCGTGGTCTTGAGAAACTGTCTGCGGGTCTGGGTCACGAGGGTCGTCCTGTCACTGTTTCTACGCACTGCACGCGGTGGTGCAGATTCTGTTGCTTCATTTGCCCCTTCGGGCAGCCGGCGTCAACAACGCTTATCAAATGTGGCAGGATAGAGGACTCCTCAACTGTTTCTTTCACGATGATGTTATTGCGTTGTTATCGCTTGCGAACACCCCGGCATATGTAACTTGTCAAGCCGCCTCGTCCGTGCCTTTTGCGATCACCTGGGCACCGAGCTTTTTCAAAGCTTCCCGCAAACGGTCGTTCTCGACGCCTTCCAGGCTTTTGTCGAGCTTCTCCTCTTCCCGCTCCGTGAGAGACCGCAGAGGTTTAGGCTGCTCAGCCTGCTTAGTCCTCACCGGTTTCTGCAGGATCTTGATGCGGCCGATCGCCGCCCAGCCATAGAATGTGTTTATCCGCTCGATTACCTGGGCGCTGTCATGGGACAGCATCATGGCAGTGGCACCATCGGTATGAACCACCAGTGTCGCGGGCTGCGGCGGTTTTTCCGGATCGCTCAGTTCGGGCTGCCGCGGCCAGATCAGCTTGTCGGGCAGAACCCGGGTGCCATAGCGCTCTCCGACGATATCGGGCCAGGCGGTGACAATGTCGACAGAGGCAAATCCCCGCTTGCGGCACGCAGGCGTCATCGCCTTGCCGACGAGGTCGGCAAGCATTTTCGCCTCTTTCGGCTTGTGCTGCGTAATTGCCTTTGCCACGTTGATGACCTACTTCCTCATCCGGATCGCCAAATTGCACCGATTGAGCACGGTTCACGAAATACGATGTCGTGTCCCAATAGAATACGCCAAAAAGACGACGATTACTTTATGGACACCCACCAGGCAGTCAAATCTACCCAAGTTGTCCCCAGGCTATCCAAGATAGCATGCACAAATTCACCTGCGAGTACACGTTAATCCTCATGCGGTCTGCTTCCCTAAACCAATCGCTTCTGAAGTGGTACGACAGGCACGCCAGGCGATTGCCGTGGCGCGTTTCCCCGGAAGACAGGAAACTTGGCGAAATCCCCGACCCTTACCGGATCTGGCTGTCCGAAGTGATGTTGCAGCAGACCACGGTCGCGGCGGTGAAGGACTACTTCGAAAAATTCACCAATGCCTGGCCGAGCGTTGAGGACCTTGCCGCCGCCGATGAAGAAGACGTCATGAAGGCCTGGGCAGGTCTGGGGTACTATTCACGCGCACGGAATTTGAAAAAATGCGCAGACACCGTTGCCCGGGATCACGGCGGCCGGTTTCCGGAAGCAGAAGACGCGTTGCTGAAGTTGCCCGGGATCGGTCCATATACGGCAGCCGCCATCGCGACAATCGCCTTCGACCGGCATGCGGCGGTTGTCGACGGCAATGTCGAGCGGGTGCTGACACGGCTGACACAGATTGAGACTCCATTGCCCGAGGCAAAGAGCCAAATCAGGGACGTGATGGCGACGCTCACGCCACACGACCGGCCGGGCGACTTTGCGCAGGCGGTGATGGACCTCGGAGCCACGATCTGCACGCCGAAGCGGCCGGCGTGCGGTCTTTGCCCCTGGATGAGCGATTGCAAGGTTCAGAATTCCAGCTTGGCCGAAGCGCTGCCCAGAAAGGCACCAAAGAAAGAAAAGCCGACCAGGTATGGAGCTGCATTCGTTGCCGTCGACCGGGAGAGCGGAGCTATCCTTTTGCGCCGCCGGCCGCCAAAGGGGTTGCTAGGCGGCATGACGGAGGTTCCCGGCACGGACTGGTCGGAAGCGTTCGACGTTTCGGGCGCGCAGGAACATGTCCCCTTCCCGTCCGAGTGGCGAATATGCGCCGGCGTGGTGAAACACACGTTCACGCATTTTCATCTGCGGCTCACGGTCTTGCGGGCATACGCGCCGCAGGACATCCTTCGTATGGTCGAAGGTACATGGTGGTCTCCACCCGCTGCTCTCGACGAGGAAGCGCTGCCGACAGTGATGCGGAAAGTACTGTCGGCAGCGCTCGACTAAGTGGAGACTTCACGGCTTCACGGCGGGGAGATTGGTTCCCCCACGTCGATCCTGTTGCCATCAGGATCAGCAAAGACGAACGCGCGCAGGCCATAGTTCTTGTCCTGAAGCCGCTTGATGATGCGCAGTCCATGATCCTGGCACCTTTGATAGGTTTCGGTCGCGTCGGAGACAAGCATATGCGCCACGTTGAAGGTGGCCGCCTTGTGGTTTTTTTGAAGCGTGAGATGCAGCTCTGCTTCATCCTTCTGCAATATCATGAAACCGACAGGGTCACCGTTTTCAAAAACCTTTTCGAAGCCGAAGACCTCTTTGTAGACCTGATATGATCTTTCGATGTCACTGACAGGCAGCATTGCGGCGATGCGGCCGAGACGGAGCGAGTTGAATTCTTCGGAAGGCATGGCATCCCTCTGTTTCAAATGCGAGCTGCGCGTTTGCTCCGGACGGTGCCGGTCGTCAACGCCGTTCATCGCTGTTCAGGGCAGTGCCTTGGCGGATACTAACAATTCGCTTTCAGACGTCAAACCCCGGACCAAGCAACAAAGACTTCAAACATGAAATACGGTTCAAGAAGGGAGCGAAGACGGCGGTCTGGAGATCAATCTCGGCAACCGCGTTTTGAGTGCATGTTTTTATGGTCGCCGGCGCTTGTGCCGTGTTGCCGATACGGATGGCATGCGCCTCCGCATCTTGGTTGTCCTGGCCGAAACAAGCCTTGTCGAGGCGACAGACCAACAGGACAGTCAGAACCTCAACACAAGAACGACCGCCGTCACAGTCCAGTGGCCGGCCGGGAATTTATCCAGGACATCGGCGGCAACCTGACCCTTGTTGACTGTGAGGCCACCTGCGCCAGGTGCGGGCAGGAAATAGAGAAGCGTATAGCGTGCGCCGAGGTTCGGCATGGTGAACAGCATCAGACTTCTCCTTCAGCGGTTGATCACGTTCAAATCATCCACCACGCGAAAGCAGTGCGGTTGGATCACTTGCCGGAGCGTATAAATCCGGGATCATTTTTTCCTCATCCGTTCCGAAGTACCAAGCGTAGAACCGGCGACACAGGCACTCAAGCAACATCTTGATTTGACTTGGAAAAAGTCTTTTTCCAAGGCGTTAAACCCTTGCCTGTGACCTATTTTCGGGAGTTAGTCATGAAACTGATACAGAACCTCGTCTTTGCACTTCTTCTCGTCGTGCCGCTTTCCGTTGCAAAAGCCGGTGAAAAGGACATTGTTGACACGGCAGTCGGCGCCGGTTCGTTCAACACCCTCGTTGCTGCAGTCCAGGCTGCAGGATTGGTCGACACCCTGAAAGGCGAAGGTCCCTTCACCGTATTCGCGCCAACGGACGAAGCTTTCGCGGCGCTGCCGGAAGGTACAGTCGAGAACCTTTTGAAGCCAGAAAACAAGGACCAGCTTGTTGCGATCCTGACCTATCACGTCGTCCCGGGCAAAGTGATGTCTTCTGATATCGCAGGCAAGAAAGCTGAAGTTGCTTCTGTTCAGGGCGACAAGATCTCCGTGGACGCAACCGACGGTGTCAAGGTTGACGGTGCGAAGGTTGTGACAGCCGACATTGAAACTTCCAACGGTGTCATCCACGTGATCGACGCGGTCATCCTGCCGAAGTCCTGACATCTCAGACGGGTACACATCGGCCCCATCATGTACCCTCTGTCCGCGCGGCCTCCCAGGAGGCCGCGCTTTTTTTGGTGGTAAGTTTGTCGGTAGCGCTCGATAGCGGTTGGCCGGCATTGTAAAATGCACCGTTGGCTGGAAGAAAACGCATTGAAAAAAGTTCGTACTTTTGTGAACTAGCGCTGGACACACAATGTAGAACTATTCTAAAAAGACTTTCTAGAATAATTCTAAACTATCGCATTTTAGGCTCCAAGGAGAGGTTGCCATGAAGGGAAGTGAAAAAGTCATCGAGCGCCTGAACGAAGCACTGTTTCTGGAACTCGGCGCGATCAACCAGTACTGGCTGCACTACCGCCTTTTGAGCGACTGGGGTTTCACGCGCCTTGCGAAAAAAGAGCGCGAGGAATCGATCGAGGAAATGCAGCATGCGGACAAGCTGACCGACAGGATCATTTTCCTGGAAGGTCACCCGAACATGCAGAAGGTTGCACCACTGCGCATCGGCCAGAACGTCAAGGAAGTTCTGGAATCCGATCTTGCAGGCGAATACGACGCCCGCGCATCTTACAAGACGTCGCGCGACATCTGCCGCGATGAAGGTGACTATGTATCCATGGGCCTGTTCGAAGAGCTTCTGGCCGACGAGGAAGGGCACATCGATTTCCTCGAAACACAACTGGAACTTCTCGGAAAAATCGGTGAAGAGCGCTACGGCATGCTGAATGCAGCGCCGGCAGATGAAGCTGAATAAGCCGTTTTCTTCATAGGCAGGTTATCAAGCGCGGCTCAGGGCCGCGCTTTTTTTAGCCTTCCGCGCACTCATGTCTCGCCAATAAATTCACTTTCGAAAGACAGCTGAACAACGACAGGCAGTTTACTGGAACGCAGTTTCCGCAAAGCTCCGGAGTTTTCGGGAATGCAGCCTTTCCGCGGTCATGTTACGCATCTTTTCCACGGACCTGATGCCGATCTGAAGGTGCTGGGCGACCTGACGCTTGTAAAAGTCCGTTGCCATGCCGGGCAGTTTCAATTCGCCATGAAGCGGCTTGTCGGAAATGCAAAGCAATGTGCCATACGGGACGCGGAATCGGAAACCGTTGGCGGCGATCGTGGCTGACTCCATATCAAGCGCGATCGCTCTGGACTGGGAAAAACGCTTGACCAGTTCTGACTGGTCCCACAGTTCCCAGTTCCGGTTGTCGAGGGACACCACTGTTCCGGTCCGCATCAATTTCTTCAGGTCATAGCCGTCGATGCCGGTAACTTCCGCAACGGCGTCCTCCAATGCGACCTGAACTTCGGCCAATGGCGGGATCGGGACCCAGGTCGGCAGATCCTGGTCCAGGACATTGTCGTCACGGACATACCCGTGCGCCAGCACATAGTCTCCGAGTGTCTGGCTGTTCCTGAGGCCGGCGCAATGACCGAGCATCAACCAGACATGGGGCCGGAGCACCGCGACATGATCGGTGATCGTCTTGGCATTCGACGGACCGACGCCGATATTGACCATGGTGATGCCGCTGCCATCCGCCCTTTTCAGGTGGTAGGCAGGCATCTGGGGCAACTTGGAAAGTTCCGTGCCACAGGAGGGTTCGGTCTCGCCGGATTGCGTGATCAGGTTGCCCGGCGCCACGAAGGCTTCGTAGCCACTTTCCGGGTCTGCCAGGAGTTCATGCGACATGCGGCAAAATTCATCGATATAGAACTGATAGTTGGTGAAGAGCACGTAGTTCTGGAAATGCTCCGCGGCTGTCGCGGTATAATGCTGCAACCTGTGCAGAGAATAGTCGACGCGCGGGGCGGTAAACGAAGCCAGAGGCATAATACCGTCAACGGGTTCATAGGTCCCGTTGGCAATGGAATCGTCCATCACGGTCAGATCCGGCAGATCGAAGATATCGGCCAGGGGCCGGGTCAGATTGGCGGCCGCAGCGCCCCCCTCCACATGGGTCCCGTCATAGAATGCAAAATGAAGCGGGATGGGCATCTTGCTATCGCCGACAAGAATCGGCACGTCGTGGTTCTTCATGAGAAGCGACAGTTGGCTATGCAGATAGTTACGGAAGAGATCCGGGCGCGTGATCGTGGAAGCGTGCGTCCCCGGACCCGACACGAAACCGTAGGACAGGCGGCTGTCCAGGCGGACATGACTGTCTGTCACGATCCTGACTTGCGGATAAAAAGCCCTCACCCTCTCGTCAAATTCCTGGCCCTCGAGAAGATCGTTGAAGTGCGAACGCAAAAAAGCCGTGTTCGCTTCGAAGATTTCAATCAGACGATCGACCGCTTTTTCCGCGTCTGTAAAAACTTCAAGCGGATGGGACGGCGCAAGCCTGACGCGCCGTTTTCCCGTTGGAATATCGCCATTGATCAAATTGGACATAACTGTCTCCTTATTGTTGTTATGAGGGCACAGTCCCGCCTTGCAGCGCCCGGGTCAATAGATCCAACGGGAGTTTTTTGAATTTTTTTTCACAGAGAGAAAATTTCTGCACCCGACTTTTCGACGGCCAAAAGCAGCACGCGGCATGACGTCACTCAAAACGCCGGCCCCAAAACCGATCAGGTTTCAAACGACTGACACGATCCCGCAATCTTGGAACCTGGTGCGTTCAGGAACGGTCTTTTCCGATACACCTAATGCCGATACTATCCTTGCAAATTCTGACCAGGAGCTTCCCATGAAACGTATCCTTTTGAACCTTGCGGTTGCTGTATCCTCATTGCTTGGGACCGGTATTGCAGCGGTTGCGGCCGATCTCCCCGATCTTGGTGGCAGGGATGTTGTCATTGCTTCGGAGAACACCTACCCGCCGCTTCAGTTCGTGGATCCCAAGACCGGTCAGGCAGGCGGCTGGGAATACGAGGCAGTCGCAGAGATCGCCAAGCGGCTGAACATGAATGTCGAATACGAGAACGTCAGCTGGGATGCCATGATCCCCGCAGTGTCGGCCGGTGAATACGATCTGGCCATGAACGGCATCACCATCCGCGAAGACCGGGCCGAAAAGGTTGCTTTTTCCGATCCCTATATGCGTTCGGAAATGTTCATGCTGGTACGTGCCGACGAGGACCGTTTCACGGATCCCAAGGGTTTTGGGGCCAACAACGATTTCCTGGCCGGTGCGCAACCGGGTACGACCCCCTTCTATGTCACAGTTTACGAAGTTCTCGACGGCGATGAAAACAATCAGCGCATCAAGCTCTTCGAAACATTCGGAGCTGCCGTGCAGGCACTCAAGACGGGTGACGTTGATCTGGTTCTGACTGACAGCACCGGTGGCCAGGGTTACGTCAACGCAAACCCGGACACGTTCAAACTGATCGGCGATCCGATGGGTACGGAGGATTTCGGTTTCATCTTCCCCAAGGGTTCCGAACTGATCGCACCGTTCAATGCAGCGATTGCCAGCATGCGCGAAGACGGCACGCTGGATGCACTGAACAAGAAATGGTTTTTCGACTACAAGGCCGCCCAATGACAGGTTCCGACCCGTCTCCGGACGGGTAGACCAGCTGCCACGTGGCCGGTATCGGGACAGCTCCCGGCACCGGCCACTTTCTTTTCGCAGTTACGTATCCTTGCCTGACGGCGAGGCGTCCCGACCCAGCGAACGACACAAGACACCGACATGTTCCGAAAAAAGACTTCAACGGTATCCCCGCAACAGGACTTTCCTTATTGGCTCGTTGCCGCCAGCGCCATCGCGGTATTTCTCCTGTTTCAGATCGGAACCGACGAAATTTACACGCAAGTCATGACGACGGTTTCCCGAGGTGTCGGACTAACCATTTTCGTGACGCTTGTTGCGTTTTTCCTGGCGTCGGTCATCGGCCTGCTGCTGGCACTTGCCTCGCTCTCCGGCTCGATCGTCCTGCGCCAAAGTGCAAGGTTTTACGTCGAGGTTGTGCGTGGTTTGCCGATCATCGTCTTGTTGCTCTATATCGCCTTTGTCGGCACGCCGCTGATAGTCGCCGCCATCAATGCCGTTCTGGAGCCGCTAGGTACCGGTACGATGCGCACCCGCGACTTTCCCCTGCTCTGGCGCGCCATCGTCGCCCTGATGATCGGATACTCCGCATTTATCGCTGAAGTTTTCCGCGCCGGGATCCAGACCGTCGACAAGGGCCAGATCGAGGCGGCGGAAGCGCTTGGCATGAACAGGTGGCTTCGGTTCCGCCTGATCATCTTTCCCCAGGCTCTCAAGACGATCCTGCCGCCTCTCGGTAACGACTTTGTTGCCATGATCAAGGACAGTTCCCTGGTTTCCGTTCTCGGCGTCGCCGACATCACCCAGCTTGGCAAGGTCTACGCCGCCGGGTCCTTCCGCTACTTCGAAACCTACAATGTCGTCGCGCTGATCTACCTGATGATGACCATCACGCTTTCCCTTGCGCTGCGCAGGTTCGAGCGGTCAAGGGATATAGGGGGCCGGTAAGCCACAACTGAACTGCCTGTCCGGACGGGTGTTGGCATCAATTCTTTCTTGTCTTGCTGCGGCTGCTTCTGCGAGTGTGAACTCCGTCAGGAATCCGGTAGACACAAAAGGCGGGAAAGACTTAACGGAGACATGACACATGCGTTCCCTTGAAGAGATCGAAGCACTCGCCACACAGAAAAAGGGCGGAGCCGAAAAGCTCGCGGCACTTCTTGGCGAGCACAATCTGCCCAAGTCCGAAGCCGAACTCGACAAAATCGGTGACGATCGCTGGCTTGCAATGTTTACAAAATGCGTCTTCCAGGCCGGCTTCAGCTGGAAGGTCATCGAGCAGAAATGGCCAGGGTTCGAAGAGGCTTTCCAGGGATTTGATGTCGCCCGCCTCTCCTTTCTGCCTGATGAAGCCTTCGAGGCTCTGCTCAAGGATACCCGGATCGTACGCAATGGCGCCAAGATCAAGGCCGTTCAGGACAATGCGGTGTTCCTGAAGGAGCTGGCCATAGAACATGGCAGTGCCGCACGCTTTTTCTCGCGCTACCCGGTCACCGATCAGATTGGCCTGATGGAGCTCATGAAAAAACGTGGCAGCCGCCTCGGCGGAACAACGGGTCAGCTCGCGCTGCGATTCATGGGAAAGGAAAGTTTCATCCTGACAGGAGACGTGGTTAACGCCCTGATCCGTGAAAATGTCATTGAGAATGACCGCATGTCGAAAAAAAACCTGAAGGAAATTCAGGTTGCCTTTAACGATTGGAAGACAACTTCCGGTCGCAGTTTCAACGAAATCAGCAGAATTCTGGCCTTTTCGGTCGGTACAAGTCATTAACTTCTCATTCAGCTTTTACGATTGTAAACAAAGCCTTGATTCAAAGGGAATTTTTCTTTTCTCGACTTAACCGCTGATTTACCAAACCCGGTAACCATGACACTCGAAATTGCGTGAGGTAATGCGTCGCAATGAGTGTACTGCGTACCGGGGTGTCCTTAGCGGCACCCCACCCCAATGAAAACAAGGAAGCATCCGCTTCCTGGATGAACAAGATCCTGAAGGGCGACTGCGTGTCCGCCCTTGAGAAACTGCCGTCCCGTTCCGTGGACCTGGTCTTTGCGGATCCGCCCTACAATCTCCAGCTGGGCGGCGATCTGCACAGGCCGGATCAGTCCAAGGTGGACGCCTGTGACGACCACTGGGACCAGTTCGACAGCTTCGAGGCCTATGACGCCTTTACCAGGTCGTGGCTGCTGGCCGCGCGCCGTGTAATGAAGCCGGACGGGTCGCTTTACGTGATCGGCTCCTATCACAACATATTCCGTGTTGGTGCGATCCTGCAGGATCTCGGCTTCTGGATCATGAATGACATTGTCTGGCTGAAATCCAACCCGATGCCGAACTTCCGTGGCAAGCGGTTCACCAATGCCCACGAAACCATGATCTGGGCGGTGAAATCCAAGGATGCAAAGCCGACCTTCAACTACGATGCATTGAAGACGTTCAACGACGATCTGCAGATGCGCTCCGACTGGCATCTGCCGCTATGTACCGGAACGGAGCGGTTGAAAGACGGAACCGGGCAGAAGGTGCATCCGACACAGAAGCCGGAAGCGCTGCTTTACCGGGTCCTTACAGCCTCTTCCAGGCCGGGAGACGTGGTGCTTGACCCGTTCTTCGGTACCGGAACCACCGGCGCGGTCGCCAAAAAACTGGGCCGCAACTTCGTTGGTGTCGAGCGTGAGCAGGACTATATCGATGCCGCGACCGCCCGTATCGAAGCCATCGAAGCGGGTGACGGTGAAGCTCTGGAAATGCAGCAAGGCAAGCGAGCCCTGAAACGTATCCCGTTCGGAACGTTGCTGGAAAACGGCCTGCTTTCACCGGGTGCCGAACTTACCTGTTCGAAAGGCAAGCATATTGCAATTGTGCGGGCTGACGGTTCCCTGAAATCGGGCGACCATACCGGTTCGATCCACAAGGTCGGTGCTCTCGTGCAGGGGCAGGAAGCCTGTAACGGCTGGACGTTCTGGCACACCAGGGAAGGTTCGGCCAAGTCGCCAATCGATGAACTTCGCAAGGAAATCAGATCCCGCCTGCAGGTATAAGCAGGCTGACAAGCAGAAGCGAACTTCGTGTTCCCCGCGATAGCACTTAACTCCCGCCTCCCTCTCGGAGGCGGTTTTTTCTTTTTGAACCTTTGCGCTGGCTCAGCCGAGTCCTTCCAACAGATCGGCAAGTGCCAAAGGTTCGGTCACCATGGCGTCGTGCCCGCTTGCGATCTCCTCGATGGGCCATCCAAGTTTTCTGGCACGGTCCAGGGCAACGATGGCCGGCCGGTAAGGCGGGTCAGTGCAGCGGATGTAGTCGGCTGGCAGGCTGTTGCCCACCGGGTTCTTGAGATCGAGCGCGGTCGTAAAGGTTCGAAAGGGATGAGGCGTCAGACGCGGCTCGACAAATGAAACGTCTTCGGAGCGGGAAACACCGAAGCTCTCCGCCGGTGCCGGTGGCAGAGTGAGACCGCCGCTGGTTTTCCCGGCCAATTCGGTGCGGTCTCTGGCCATGTCTTCCGGCAAAAGACCAAGCCATGTTTCACCTGCATCCAACATGATGGCATCGAGATAGATCAGCTTGGCAATCCGGTCAGGAACGACATCCGCAACACCGGTGATCGGGATACCGCCAAAGCTGTGACCGACCAGAACAACATTCTTGAGGTTCTCGAAGCGAAGATGCTGGACGATATCGTCAACGAAGGTCTGGATTGTGATATCCGGCGACAGCAAATGCGACCGTTCTCCGAGGCCGGTCTGGGTTGGTGCCGTGACGCGGTGGCCCCGCGCCCTCAACAGGTTCGCAACCCGCGACCAGCACCAGCCGCCGTGCCAGACGCCGTGAACGAGAACAAAGGTCTTTGTCTCCATGAATGGTCTTTCAATGCAATTTTTCTAAACTATTCAGCAGCTTCGGAGGCAACTTCATACCCACGCAGCTGCTTCAGTTTGTGCCCGACCTCGACGATCGCTTCCAGAGCCGGGATCAGTTCTTCTCCCAGTCCGGTCAACTCGTATTCGACCGACGGTGGCGACGTCGGGCGCACATGACGCAAAAGCACACCGCGCTCTTCAAGCTCGGACAGCCGCGCGGAAAGAACCTTCGATGACACGGGCGGAATGTCTGCCTTCAGCTCGTTGAAACGGCGCGGTCCGGCTCTCAGGCTCCAGATGACATTGGGCGCCCAGGCACCTGCAATCACTTGCATGCATTCCGTCAGCAGACACGGTTCCGGCGGCTGCGGGCTTCGGTTCTTGCGCATTTTCAGTGTCATCTTGCCTGTAACTCTGCAGAAATCAGGTTTCTCCCGGGTAACTCGAAAAACATAGTTACCATCAGTTACCTACTTGTCAACAGTGACTTCAACAAACACCTTCCCGTCATCAACATTCAGTAATGGAGCGAAACGATGAAGTTGTTTTACAAGCCCGGCGCCTGTTCCATGGCGGCACATATCCTTCTGAACGAAGCCGGTGCCCCCTATCTGCTGGAGAAGGTGGATACCGAACAAGGCACGACAGAAACCGGTGTATCTTACCTGACGACGAATCCTCGCGGATACGTGCCTGCCCTGAGGCTGGATGACGGCGCGGTCCTGACGGAAAATGTCGCGATCCTGCACTGGATCGGCGAACAGTTTCCAGAGCTTGCACCTGAATTCAACGAGCAGCCATTGCTTCGTTTCCGGCAGCTTGAACTCCTGAGTTTCCTGTCTTCCGAATTGCACAAGGCCTTCAGCCCCTACTTTTCCGGCAAGACCTTCGCGGAGGCAGAACAAGCAGTCATCCGGTCCAGGCTGGACGCCAAGCTGGGTCAGTTCAATGACCTGCTTGCGCAAGGACAATCCTACTTGATCGCAGATGCGTTCTCCGTCGCCGATGCCTACGCATTCGTCATATTGAACTGGACCAACTTCATCGGGGTTCCCCTGGATGCCTGGCCGGAAACGAAGGCCTATGTCGCGCGTATCGCCGCTCGGCCATCAACTCGCAAAACCCTGCAAGAAGAAGGGCTTGCCGCATGACCGGCCCGATCGAGGAACTGACCGGTGTGATCACCGACTATTTCGATGCCCTTTATCAGTGCGATACGGATCTGCTGCAGAAGGTTTTTCATCCCAAGGCGGTTTATGCGACCGCAGACGAGTCTCCCCTGCTGCACAGGACCATGGACGAGTATGTTCCCGTGGTCGCGGCCCGGGTGTCACCCGCCTCGCGCAGAGAGCCTCGCAACGATGTCATCGAGGAGATCCAGCTCGCCGGTAACAACACGGCCTTTGCCCGCGTTCGCTGCACCATGGCAGGCAAGGCCTATGTCGATTTCCTGACTTTCGTCCGCGAAGACGGGCGTTGGCGGATCATGGCAAAGATCTTCCAGATGAATGCACAAGCCGAAGGAGCTGCATAGCCATGCCCTATGTCAATATCCAGGTGACCCGCGAAGGCGTTACATCGGAGCAGAAAGCCCGGCTCATAAAGGGCGCGACCGATCTGCTCGTCGAGGTTCTCGGCAAAAACCCGATGACAACGTTCGTGGTGATCGATGAAGTCGAGATGGAGAGTTGGGGGATCGGCGGACTGCCAGTTGAGCAGTTTCGGGTGCAGCAACTAACAAAGGCCTAAAAAGGACGGAGCCGATGGAAACACCGGCTCCGTGTTTTTGCAACGTCTTGTGGTCGTCAGGCTGGAGGATATACCGAAGAGGCCAACGTGCTGGCTACGGATCATCCTGTTAAATTAACGCCGTGATCATTCGCCTCTGAAGTTTTCGAAATGAGTGGATCCCTGATCTCCGCTGCGCTGCGTCTGGGATGACCTTGAAAGAGGAACTGCAACCGGTTCATCTCCTCGAAGTCATCCCCGACTTGATCGGGGATCCAATGCGATTGGCATCTAACAGACCTGCTGTTTTTCCAAGTATCTAACCCAGCGAATCGTAGCAGACCAAGGACCAAGACCTTTGGACTACTGAAACTCCACCTCTTGAGTTAAGACAGTTCTGAAAACACAGTCCTGCATTCGTGTCCTTTTCATTCAAACCCGACCAACGCCTTACGGCGCCTTCCAACCGAAACGGCGAGCCGATCGTTTGCTTTCAGGTCACCGGTGCCGATCCGGCGGCGCGGGTCCTCGATGATCCGGTTGTTGAGCCGCACACCACCCCCTTCCACAAGACGCCGGGCTTCGCCATTGGATGCCGCAAATCCGATTGCGACGACGAGCTCGAGAAGTCCCAGACCTTCGGCAAGGCGTTCAAGCGGCAGCTTATGGGTCGGTTCGAGAAGGTCATCGCCGCCTGAGAACAAGGCATCTCCCTGTTGCAAGGCTGTACGCGCTTCCTCGGGTCCGTGAACGATGGTCGTTACCTGGGTCGCAAGGATCTTCTTGGCTTCATTCAGCTCCACACCCTGCAATTCGGACAATCTTTCGACTTCCTTGATCGGCAATTCCGTGAAAAGGCGGAGGAACTTGCCGACATCGGCATCGGCCGTATTACGCCAGAACTGCCAGAAGCCGAACGGTGACAGATGTTCGGGATGCAGCCAGACAGCACCGGCGGCTGTCTTGCCCATCTTGGCCCCGCTTGCAGTCGTCAGCAGAGGAACCGTGAGGCCGTGCAGCTTGCGGCCGTCACGTCGGCCGAGTTCGACACCGTTGACGATGTTGCCCCACTGATCGGATCCGCCGACCTGCAACACGCAGTCGTGGCGCTTGGCCAATTCCAGAAAGTCCACCGCCTGCAGCATCATGTAACAGAATTCAAGCACGGTCAGCGGCATCTGCGCATCAAGGCGCGACTTGACACTGTCGAACGTCATCATGCGGTTGACAGTGAACTGGGAACCATAGTCGCGGAGAAATTCCAGGAAGCGGAACTCGTTGAGCCACTCCGCGTTGTCGACCAGCAAGGCACCATCGGGACCGTCCATGTCGACTAGCCTTTCGACCGACCGGCGAATGGTTGCGATATTGGCGGAAATCTGTCGTTCTTCCAGAAGTGGCCTTGCATCATTCCTGAAGCTCGGGTCACCGATCTGGCTGGTCCCGCCGCCAAGGACGACGATGGGGCGATGGCCGAGCTTTTGCAGCCAGCGCATGGTCATCAACGGCATCAGGTGCCCGACATGAAGACTGGCGGCGGTCGCATCAAACCCGGCATATGCGGTGACCAGTCCTTCGGAAAGCGTTCGGTCCAGCGCATCCACATCCGTGCACTGGTGCACGAGACCGCGCTCCAGGAGCACCGCGAGCGCTTCCGATTTGAGCTTGGTCGCCGGTTTACCGGCTTCGATCATGTGTTTGGTCATTTTCGGCTTCCTGGTTTCCCCGCCAGGAGCCCTTGAAACCAAAAAGCCGCCTGACGCGGCGGCTTTTTTAGGTTTCTATCAAGTGAGCAAGATCCTACGCAGCCGCCGGTATGTCGGTGACGTAATAAAAATACGCAAAGGGTGCTGCTATCTTGGCCATGGCATTTTAGATGCGTTATCCGCCTCCCAGAGTCAAGCCGGATTTTTCAAGGATGATTTCAGGTCTGTCTCAGTTTCGCGCTGGTCTCAGGACAGCCCCAGCTCACTTTCGCCTCTTGAAAGAATGATCGGGACGATCAAATCCTCTTCATCGGCAAGATGCCGTTTGAGCCCCATGAGAAGCATATCGCTGGTCGCTGCATAATTGTCCGAGGCCCGCCGAATTGCGTCCCGGTCGCCCTCCTGCAGCTGACCGATCAGTTCATTGGCGCTGCCGATCACCGTCTCGATACGATGATGTATAACCTCATGATCGTTTTCCAGAAGCTCAAAGCCAGGGAGCAAGCGTTTTTCCGCCTCCATGAAGACGGGAAAATAGTGGTGATCCTCGATCATGTGATGATTGTGCAATTCGGTGAGGAAATGCTGGAGCTGCGGGGCGAACATGCCGCCAAATCTTTCGGGAGGAATCTGGCCTTCCCGAAACTGGCGCAACATGGAAATCAAGGTGTTGCCGAAATTGCGGAAACCGTCATGACGGTTGAGCCAGAAATTCGTCAATGGTCCGAGATTGCCATGCCCCAGCCACGCATCCCTCGGGTATTCCCGGAGAAGAAAAAGCCACTCCTGCGGCAAGTCCTGACGACTATCGATATCAAGCGGGTCGTTCATTTGCGCTGTCAGCCTTCGTTTGGACAGCAACTGGTGCGTCAGGTCGGTCGGCTTCCTGTTGCTTACTCTTATCAGGGGTATCATCTGTCACCAACCAATCTGCGCCCGTCGAAATCAAGTTTGCAAAACGTCAATCATGCAATTTTTCGAAAATTATCCTCGTTTTCAGGGCAACAGCTTGCCCAGCAGCTTCCAGAGTGTTTCAGCCTCTTCGTCGTCGAGATGCGCCGCAAACTCGGTTTCGACCGCTTCGCGGTAGACCGGCCACATCCTCTCAAGCAGGGCCTCACCTTCCGGTCGCAAAAAAATCATCACTCCGCGACCATCATCCGGAGCCCGCCTCTTGTCCACGTACGAGGCCCCAACCAGCCGCTCGATCAGCCTGGAAACGTTATACTGCGCCAGAAGCATTCGCTTCTCAATATCGACGGGCCTGAGGCCAACCCCGTCTGCACGCCGCAATTCCAGAAGAACATCATACCAGCCAAGTGGCGGGAAACCCTCCGCCTTCAGGCGGACTTCCACGCGGGAGAGAACTGCACCACTTGACCGTTGCAGCCGCGCCCAACATTCCATCACATCCGGGAAATGCCGGTCTTTCAGGTTTCCAGTCATGGTCAACGCATAGAACTTTAATGCATGTGCATCAATCTTGTATTTTCATGCATCTGCATCTATTTTAATGCAGGTGCATGAAAATGGAGTTCGACATGACATATCCCTTCACGCTGATCAGCCACAGTCTTTGCCCCTACGTTCAAAGGGCAGCCATCGTACTTGCGGAAAAGTCCATTCCTTTCGACCGGACCTACATCGATCTTTCGGACAAGCCGGACTGGTTCAAGGCCGCTTCGCCACTTGGAAAAGTCCCCTTGCTGAAGACCGGTAACCACAGGTACCTGTTCGAATCGGCACCGATCGTGGAGTTCATCGACGAAACACAAGCCGAAAGACTCCATCCCGACGATCCGGTTGAGCGCGCAACTCACCGCGCTTACGTCGAATTCGCTTCGCAGATCCTGAACGGGATTGGCGCTCTATACAGCGCAGCTGATGAGCAGAGTTTCGAAAACGCAAAGCATGCCCTGCGATCGAAATTCGAGCATCTCGATACCCGAATCGACGCTACGGGTCCTTATTTCGATCGTGACCGATTTTCTATCGTCGATGCCGCCTTTGGCCCGGTTTTTCGTTACTTCGATGTCTTCGACACGTTCACCGACCTTGGAATTTTCAATGACCTTCCCAGGGTCAGGCGCTGGCGGTGTGCCTTGGCTGTGCGCCCCTCGGTTGCGAATGCGGTTACAAACGATTATGCAACGCTTCTGCGTGCCTTTGTGTTGAAAAAAGGCAGCTGGATCACCGGTTTGATGCTGTCGGCCGAGTCCGAGTCTCCGGCGCATTCTATCCGGTAAACGAATACGCCCTACCAGCGGGGCGCTGGCCCCGCCGGTTTGTCGATTGGCTTGCCGTCTACTGGACCGATAGTGGCCGGGTGACGAGCACAGCCTTGTTGTCCCCGTTGAAATAGCGAAGCTCGTAATCCCCGGCTTCTTTCGGCGCATTCAGGTTGACAGTCTGGGCGTCGATATCTCCTGACCATACACGCCTTTCAAAGACAGCTCTGCCTTTGCCGCCACGTGCCTTGGGATCCCAGATCTGCACCGAATCATACCGAGCCCCGGGTCCTTTCCAGGAAACTGAAAATTTTGTCCCCGTTTCAACGCTCTCCGGCCCCTCAATCGCTATTTCAAGCGGAACGACGGCAATCGGACGCGTCAGCATCACGGTCTTGTTGTCACCATTATAGTAGCGCAACTCGTAGTCGCCCGGTTTTGCCGCGCTCGGCAATGTAACCTTGCTGTTGTCAAAATCGTCATTGCGCAGTCGTTTTTGATGAACAACCCGGCCGTCGCCGGCGCGCGCCCGCGGATCAAAGAACTGAACGCTGTCGTAGCGTGCACCGGGGCCGGTCCAGACGACGGTGACATGGCGGCCCTGACCGATCTCGTCGGGAGCTTCGAGTGCAACGACTGCCGCGGTCACCTCGACAGGCACGGTGGCGAGCACAGCCTTGTTGTCCCCGTTGTAATAGTGCAGTTCATATGGCCCGGCCTTGACCGGCCCCGGCAAGGTTACTCTCTGATTGTCGAAATCGTCGTTGCGCAGACGTTTTTCATGGAGCTTCTTGCCGTTCGCCGCATCGACCAGCCGCACACTGTCATACCGTGCTCCCGGCCCGACCCAGTCGACGACAATCGGCTTGCCGGCTTCAGCCGCTTCTTCCGTTTCAAGCGTGACCGGAGCTTCGATGATGTCCAGTGAACGTGTCGCCAGAACGGTCTTGTCTTCCCCTGCATAGTATCGCAGCTGATATGCGCCCGGTTTTGCCGGTGTCGGCAGGGTCACCTTGTTGTTGTCGAAATCATCGTTGCGCAGGCGCTTGTTGTGCAGAACCTTGCCCTCGCCGCCGCGAGCAGACACGTCATAGAGTTGCACCGCGTCGTAACGGCCTCCGGGGCCGATCCATTCCACGGTCACCGGCCGTGCCATGGCGGTTTCGTCCGGGGCGAACAGAGCCACCTCGGCCGGGATCACGTCGATCGCACGTGTTGCCAGGATCTGGCGGCCTGTGCCGTCCCAGTAACGCAATTCATATGTGCCGGGATCGGTCACCACTGTCATGGTGACCTGATTGTTGTCAAAGTCTCCGTTCACGATCGCTTTCGAGCGAAGGCGCTTTCCCTCTCCTCCGCGGGCCATCGGATCATGCAACTCGATCTGGTCGTACCGACCGCCCGGACCCTGCCAGGTGACATCAATCCGTGAACCGATCTCGGCTTCGTCCGGTGCCTCAAGCAACGCATCGGGCAGCTGCGCCGGTTCAGCCGCAGCTTCTTCGACGGGAACCGTTTCGACTGTTGCAGTCAACGCATCGGAAAGTTCCGCCGTGCTGCCGGCCTGAATGTAAAGACCACCAGTGTTTTCCGCCAGGCAGGCGACCTGGCGTCCTTCCTCCTCGCTCAAGCCAAAGCCAATCACATGCGCGGTGAAGTTCACGCCGAGCCGCGCAAGTTCATTGCCAAGGGCACAGGGGTCCGCATTGCAGGTTTCAATCCCGTCCGTGACGAGCACGACGGTCGCCTTGTCTTCCGTGAAGCGCATGGTTTCGGCGGCCTGGCGTACCGACGCGGACAACGGCGTCTTTCCTTTGGGCGTGATCCTGTCTGTTGCTGCCTTGATGGCCGCACCAGTCCCGGTTGCCGGGGGAACGATCAGTTCGATATCAGCGCAATTGCCTTTTTCACGGTGCCCGTAGGCAAAGAGCCCAAGTTCCAGGTCAGCTGGAAGCGTTCCCAGAACATTTGTCATGGCATCGCGCGCGATTTCAATCTTGGTACGGCCTTCGATCTGGCCCCACATGGAGCCCGAACCGTCGAACACAATTGCGACCTTGTCTGCGGCCAGGGAATGAGACGAAAAAACGGATAATGCTGTAATTGCAAAAACAAGCGGTCGAAACATAGAACCTCCGACGAAAAAGAATAAGCGAGATATCGCAAGGTAAACCTGCCACAGGACGCCTTCTTCGCAAAGGTCACAGTTTGCCGGTCGGACGATCAGCTCAACATATGACGACCCCTGCCGCGTCAAGTTCGCTTTTCAAGGTAGGCCATTTCGCGGGTGTTGCGGTCAGGGTCGCGGGTTCGCGGATTTCCACGTCATAGCCACGCGCGCGCGCCCCCTTCGCCGTCAGCTGGACGCAATGGCACGCATCCAGGCCAACCAGAGTCAGACACCCGATCTTCTTTTTGTCGAGCCAGGCCTCGAAATCGGGATTTGAAAAAGTGTCTCCAACGGATTTTTCAAATACCGGCGCGTCTCCGAGATCAACGTCGCGGTCGAATTTCAGGCCTTCCCGGCCCGGCGTCCCGATGCCACCGGCCACAAGTTTCATCAACTGGATGACAGGCCAGTCCCGAAAAATGTTTTTTACGAAAGCAACCTCGCTGCCGTGAGAGCGGGCCTCGGCGATTTCCTGGTTCATGATCTTCAATGCCGCATCCCGAACTTGCGGATCAAAGCCCTGCTTGCCGGTGTTGCGCGTGAAATCTTCCTGAACATCGATGACGAGGAGCGCTTTGGACGGTCTTTCAGTCCGGTTGATCAACTCCCCTTTCGTTGGTGTGCCGAGCTTCCTGACGAAAAACCCGATATAGCCGAACAGCGCCGCCAACAGCAAAACAAGGCCACCGATTACACTCCAAAAGACGGACATGGTACTTCTCCAGCATAAGAATTATTCCAGCGCCTTGGGACGATCGGGATCGTCCTCAAACTCTGCAAAGTGGTCGAGCATGGCGCAGAGGACACGTTGCGTTGCCAGGATATCGTCTTCTGAAAAGAGCTCGCAGACTGCATCGATCTCGTCATTTTCCCGGGCCCGGACTTCTCCAAAAACCGTCTTGCCCTGATCTGTCAGGGAAAAGAGCGGTGAACGCCGGTGTGCGGGGTTGGGCTGCCGTTCAACAACACCTGATTCCTCGAGAGCATTCACGATCAGCTGGATCTGCTGGCGCGTCAGAAACAGGACCCGTCCGATTTCGGGAACGGAAAGCGGTCCGGTCTCATCAAGCACTTCCATGACCGCTCGCATTCCAACCGTTACACCGGTTCCGCTCAACTTTGCTTCCACCGCACGCGCCAGGCGGCGGTGAACCGGGCGGATCAGCCTGACGATCTCATATAGTTCCACAGATTTCTTCATGACACCTTCTCTTGACATAAATATTGTCATAACGACAATTATATTGTCAATATGGAAAGCCTGTAAACCGGGTTTCCAAGTCTGGGTGTTGTCGTTGCAGTCAGCATCAGGGTCCCATTTCCCGGGAGAGATTTGTCAAATGCAAGTGCCCCGGCACAAAGGCCGGGGCAGCATGACACAATCCGAATTGCCTTCAGGAAGACTAGGGAGCGATCAGCTTCACCGGACCCTGCTCAATGACGATCTCGCACCTGACGGAATTGGCGATAAAGCAGACGTCATGCGCTTTTTCGTGCATGTCGGTTAACCAGGACTCGTCGGGTTGTTCACTTGCGATCAGCGTGACTTCCGGACGCAGAACCACTTTGGTGATGGCCATCTTGCCACGGCCAATGCGACTCATTTCACCCTCCGCGTGATCCCGGTAACTGGCGACATTGAAATTCGCCCGCCGGGCCAGATCGAGAAACCAGAGCATGTGGCAAGAAGAAATCGCGGCCACGAAAGCTTCTTCCGGATCAACGGCCGCCTCTACTGAATGTGGTGGAGCGACCACAGTCGGTGATGCGCTTGCCGGTACCTCCAGGCCGCCGTCAAAACGCCAGATATGGCCTCGGGAATAGGCATTGGCTGCATAGTCGCCATCGCATGCCCACTCCACCTGAGCCGTATAATAGTGACCTGCCATGGTTCAAAGAGACTCGACAAAGGCCTTGTAGCCTGCTTCGTCCAAGAGTTCTGCAAGCTGGCTTTCATTGCCAACCTTCATTTTCAGAAACCAGGCAGCGCCTTCCGGATCCTCGTTCACTTTCCCCGGCTCATCGGAAAGCGCTTCGTTGGCCTCGACCACTTCACCGTCAATCGGTGCGTAGACCTCACTTGCCGCCTTTACAGACTCCACGACACCCGCTTCGTCGCCCTGGGCGAGTTCGGTGCCAGCATCCGGCAACTCGACATAAACAACGTCACCGAGCTGTTCTTGAGCATATGAGGTGATGCCGATTGTTGCGATGCCTCCGTCAACTGAAATCCACTCGTGATCCTTGGAGTAATAGGTGGTCATGTCCTTATCCGTTCTCTCGATTGTTCAAGGGTTTGATTTGCGATAGTAGCGATTTGACACGAAGGGCATATCTGAAACTGTTGCCGGAAGACGACGATTGCGGACGATCAGCTCCAATCCGGTGCCGGTCTTTGCAAACCCGGCCGGCACATATCCCATCGCGACAGGCGCACCGACCACGGGGCAAAAGCCGCCACTGGTGACGGTGCCGATAACCGGCCCATCAGGTTGCGCGATCTCCGCACCGTTGCGGGCGGGGACCCCGCCGTTGAGCCTGACGCCGATCCGGACCCGGCCCGGACCGTTCTTCAATTCCCGTTGAATACGGTCCGCGCCCGGAAAACCGCCCTCCTCAAGCCGGCGTTTCTGCATGCAGAAAATTATGCTTGCTTCGACCGGTGATGTTGTTTCATCAAGATCGTGACCGTAAAGGCACAGGCCCGCCTCCAGCCGAAGACTGTCACGTGCTCCCAGACCAACCGCGTCAATACGCTCGTCAGCCAGCAGTGCCCGCGCGATCGGTTCGGCGGCTCCGGCCGGAACCGACAATTCCACGCCGTCTTCACCTGTGTAACCGGCACGTCCGACGTGACAATCAATGCCGTCGAACTGCGTGGAACATGCCGACATGAACGCGAGGTCTGCTGCTTGCGGCGCATGTGCAGCGACAGCATTGACAGCCTCCGGCCCCTGTACGGCAATCAGCGCCCGGTCCTCGATGACTTCGAGCTTGACCGCGTCTTGCAGATTTTTCCGAAAATGCGCGATGTCGACCTCTTTACGCGCCGCGTTGACGACCAGATAAAGACGCCCGTCTTCCGCGTCGGTTTCAGGCCGTGTCACCATGAGATCGTCGATGACACCGCCTTCGCGGTTAAGCAGGACAGAGTAGCGCTGCCGCCCGCGCGGCAGATCGACGAAACTGGATGGGGTCAACGCTTCGAGTGCGTGTGCTGTCGTCTCGTGGTCCGGCCCGACGAGAACAAGCTGTCCCATGTGAGACACATCGAACAATCCGGCCTTGCTGCGCGTGTGCAGGTGCTCGGCCAGTATACCGTTCTGGTACTGCACCGGCATTGTGTAACCCGCGAACGGAACCATGCGTGCGCCGAGCTCCAGATGGAGATCGTGAAGTGGCGTCTGCATCAATTCTGTCACTTCGGTGGCCATTGCCATCATTGGTCCTCGAATGCAGGGCGTTACTTGGCATTCCGGCAGATCATGAACCGGTCAACCAGCACCCCCTCTGTCCGAGTACCTGAGAGATTTCCTGTCGAACGCCATGAGTCGCGCGCCAGTTACTCCTTCGGTGAGCAGTCCACTGAACAGTTCAGTGGAGCACTGCTTTCCAGAGCGTTGTTCCCCATGCGGTCCTTTTGCCTGAGAGTTTCCGGGGCGGTTGCTCCTTCGGCGCCGGGTCATTTGACCCGGGCTCTCCCGCGTGGGGCACGCGCGTTGCCGCGCCAAACAGGTCACGACCCTGATTGCGGGCGGGATTTTGCGAGCGGGGAATACCCTTGTCAATACAGGATTAATCCGGCCGGGATTGAAGTCTTTCAAAACAAGACCCACGGCAACCAGGGTAACGTAGCGGCTTCCCGACAGTCTTGTGATCCGTGGGTCACGGCGTGTGTGCGTTTCCGCGGAAGACGTCGCTCAGCGGCGACGCCCTTCATCAAATCCGAACACCACCTTGACGCTCTGGCCCTGCGGAATCGTGAATTTTTCCTCGATCAACGTCCACTTTTCCGCAGGCGCGCTCTCGCCGAGCGTCACAGGAACGGTCAGCACTTCAGAGCTCAGGGGTTTGGCACCAGTGCCGCCGGGCACGATCGCGACCCGCAGCGGCAGAACGATCTCACCGCCTTTCCAGGCCGGGCCAGGTGTTACGTCACCGGACAGCCCGACTTTCATGAGCCGCTGACCGTCCGCCTGCTGGGTGCAGCTGTTTGCCCAGTCTTCGACCGTTGCCTGATAGAGCAAGCCTTCGGATTCATCCTCTTTGCCGCGAACGTAATTCCTGATCAGGTAAGCGTTTGACTTCAGTTCCATGGACGGACAAGGCACCGGCGGTGCAAAGGTTGCCGGAGAAACTTCGATCGGTTCCTGTCCGCCCGTGATTATCTTGCTGGCAATACTGTCGGAACCTCCGCCACAGCCTGCCAGGGTCGCAGCGCACAAACCAGCTGTCAGAATTGTCTTCAGTTTCACGTCGAATACGGCCTGGAACGCACTGATCATCATCTACCCATCGGATCGAAAAGCAACTTGGCGGAGTGTCATAGCAGGTGAACATTTGCTTGGCGAGGCTTGATCGCCTGAAAGCTTGAAGCATCTCATTGTGGCTGAAATAGTGTGCACATCAGCGCATCTACTTGACAGGCATGACCTTGAAGCCCTTATTGCGGCCAGGAAGGTTTGCTGAAAGAGCACCATGAGCGATACCAAGCAGATAAAACCGCCACTTACGATAAAACTCTGTGCGCCACGCGGGTTCTGCGCCGGTGTGGACAGAGCGATCCAGATTGTTGAACTTGCGCTGGAAAAATACGGCCGTCCCGTTTATGTGCGCCACGAAATCGTTCACAACAAATTCGTTGTTGATGGTCTTAAAGCCAAGGGAGCAGTCTTCGTCGAGGAATTGAGTGAAATTCCTGCTGATGATGCCGGCAGGCCCGTGATCTTTTCCGCGCACGGCGTCCCGAAGTCGGTGCCCGAAGATGCCGAGGCACGCAACATGTTCTTTCTGGACGCTACGTGTCCGCTGGTTTCCAAGGTGCACAAGGAAGCTCAGATCCACGATCGGCGCGATCGTGAAGTGCTTCTGATCGGACATGCCGGCCATCCGGAAGTCATCGGGACGATGGGCCAGCTGCCGGCGGGAACCGTTGCGCTCATCGAAACCGAGGAAGATGCCCGAAAATTTCAACCCAAGTCGGACAGATCACTCGCCTACATTACCCAGACGACTCTATCGGTTGACGACACGGCCGGAATTGTTGCGGTCCTGCAGGAGCGTTTTCCCGATATCGTTGCCCCACACAAGGAAGATATCTGCTACGCAACAACGAACCGGCAGGAAGCGGTAAAACATGTCGCGCCGGATGTGGATGCAATGGTTGTTGTCGGTGCGCCGAATTCTTCCAATTCCCAGCGCCTGAGGGAAGTTGCTGAACGCGCCGGCTGCAAGGTTGCGGTTCTGATACAGCGTGCAAGCGACATCGAGTGGCCGGATTTCGAAGACGCACGGTCCCTTGGACTGACGGCAGGTGCATCGGCGCCGGAAACTCTGGTAGAGGAAATCATCGACGCGTTTTCCACCCGGTTCGAAGTCATCGTCGAAACCGTGCGAACCGCTGAGGAGACAATTTCCTTCAATCTGCCACGGGAACTCAGAGACGTGGTCTCGACGCCCCAGGCGGCTACCGGATAAGAACATGGCCGTTTATACCGAAGTGACCGATGAGGAATTGCAAGACTTCATCGGAACCTACGATGTGGGGCGCCTGCTTTCGTTCAAAGGCATTGCCGAGGGTGTTGAGAACAGCAACTTTCTCGTCCATACCGACAAGGCCTCCTACATTCTGACACTTTACGAAAAACGGGTAGATCCCGACGATCTGCCCTATTTCCTCAATCTTTTGCAGCACCTTGCCGGCAAGGGTCTTTCCTGCCCGACACCTGTTCCATCAAGGGATGGCGATCTGCTTGGGACGCTGGCTGGCCGCCCGGCCGCGCTTGTCACATTTCTGGAAGGCATGTGGGTCAAGCGCCCACGGGTTGAACATTGCGCCGGCCTTGGAAGGGCGATGGCCGAACTGCATCTTGACGGCCAGGACTATGACGGTTTTCGGACCAATGCGCTGAATGTCGCCGGCTGGCGGCCCTTGTTCGAACAATGCGGAGACCGGAGCGACACTGTTCATCCGGGACTGGGAGACGAGATTACGCGGGAACTGGCGCATCTCGAAGCGACCTGGCCGTCAGACCTGCCGCACGGTGTCATTCACGCCGACCTGTTTCCGGACAATGTCTTCTTTCTCGGCAACGAGCTTTCGGGTCTGATCGACTTTTATTTCGCCTGCAACGATGCGTTTGCCTACGATATCGCGATCTGCCTGAATGCCTGGTGTTTTGAAATCGACCTTTCGTTCAACGTGACAAAGGCCAGGGCACTGTTGAAAGGTTACACTTCCGTTCGCCAGCTCGACTCCAACGAATACGACGCGTTACCGACCCTTTGCCGCGGTGCTGCCTTAAGGTTCCTGCTCACGCGGCTTTATGACTGGTTGAGCGTGCCCGAGGGAGCCCTTGTTACACCCAAGAACCCACTGGAATACCTCAAGAAACTGAAATTCCATCAGACAATTGGCGGTACGGAGGCTTACGGACTGGAACGATGAGCAATCAGAATCGCGTAACGGTTTTCACCGATGGTGCCTGTTCCGGAAATCCGGGCCCCGGTGGATGGGGTGTGTTGCTTCGTTTCGGCGAGCACGAAAAGGAACTGAAAGGCGGGGAGCCGGAAACCACCAACAACCGCATGGAACTGACCGCGGCAATCGAGGCACTGAATGCACTCAAGCGCCCCTGCGCGATCGACCTCTACACGGACAGCACCTACGTGCGGAGCGGGATCCGCGAATGGCTGGACGGCTGGAAACGGAAGAACTGGCGGACGGCTGCCAACAAACCGGTGAAGAATGCCGACCTCTGGCAAGCCCTCGACGAAGCACGCGAACGCCATGACGTTTCGTGGCACTGGGTCAAGGGTCATGCAGGGCATCCTGACAACGAACGCGCGGACGAACTGGCGCGCGGCGGCATGGCACCGTATAAGAACGGCGATTGAATACAGCTCCCGACCGACGCGCTGAGGAAATCAAGTGAGAGATCTCTGCTGGTCCGCTCCCGCATCGCGGCGTCAAGCCGCACCCGACATTCCAGGGTCCGTGCTGATCATGGCGAACCCCACTTCCGGCGGATACAAGGCGGAATTCCTCGACAGCGTCCGTACAAGACTGGAAGATCTCGGTTTCCGCACAGAAATCAGACTCACCAGGCATGCCGGTGAAATCGGCGAAGTCTGTGCCAACCCAGGCCTGGGTGTTCGAACGCTTGTCGTTGCCGGGGGCGATGGATCGATCAACGAGGCACTGACGGGCTTTCAGAACAATCCCGACCCGCCGCAGCTTGCTGTCATCCCCTTCGGGACGGCGAACGTCCTTGCTCTCGAACTCGGTCTGCCACGAAAGCCGCTTGCGATCGCTGACATGATCTGGCGGCAGAAGACGAAATCTCTGCGCTTCGGACTTGCCAACGGTCATCCGTTTGTTCTCATGGCGTCCAGCGGCTTCGATGCGGAAATCGTTCACGCCGTGCCGCTGGCTCTCAAGCGGAAGTTCGGCAAGCTTGCCTACGTGATCACTGCTTTCAGGATCGGTTTCAAACGCAAGGCGAGCCATCTGGAAATTTCACTGGACGGCGAAACGATCAACGGAAAATTCGCGGTCGCCAGCAATGCGCGCCACTATGGTGGTCCCTTCGTCATCTGCCCGCACGGGGCGACAGACCCGGGTCTGTACATGCTGGTGCTGGACAAGGACGACCCCTGGTCTTCCCTGCGTTATGGATTGGCGCTGATGTTCGGACGAATACACAAGGCGCGTGGCGCAACCGTCCGGCCGTTTTCCGTGGCCACTATCGCTTCAACCTCGCCCGTCGCTGCGCAAGTTGACGGCGATCCATTCGGCACTACGCCACTGGAAATCCGCCAAACGGAGAAGACAGTGCCGGTACTGGTTCCCTGACACCCGTTGTCAGCCGCAGGGCGCCATACGAGTTCAAGGCCAGGCGGGGAACGCCTATGCGCTTTCAGCTTCTGCCGGCATTTTCCGGAGCATCTTGGTCGCATCGGAGGAAGACATCGCTTCTCCGAAGAAGAAGCCCTGTGCAAATTCGCAACCGAGCTGGTAGAGCTCCAGCGCATCCGTCTCACTTTCTGCACCTTCCGCGACAACGGACATGCCCAGATCGTGGCCCATGGCGACGATTGTTCGAAGCAGGACGGATCGGGCAGACGATCCATTGGTCTTCACGAAGGACTGGTCGATCTTGATGGTGTCGAACGGGAAGCGCTGCAAATACGACAGGGAGGAATGACCGGTTCCAAAATCATCCAGAGACAGCCCGGCCCCAAGGCTGCGCAGCCGCTCCAGTACCTTTGCCGAGTATTCCGGATTTGACATGACGAGGGATTCCGTCAATTCCAGTTTCAAGGTTCCCGGTTCAAGAGATGTCCTTGAAAGCACCGCCTTCACATCGTTGATGAGATCCTGTTTCAACAACTGGCGCGACGACAGGTTCACCGATGCAAACAGCGGCCTTTTTATCGGATACTCTCTCTGCCAGAAGGCGAGCTGCTGAGCTCCCTTGTCCAGCACGTACATCCCGAGTTCGTTGATCAGGCCAGACTGTTCTGCGATCGGAATAAACTCCGATGGTGCAATCTTTCCGCGCTTCGGGTGGTTCCAGCGCGCCAAAACCTCGTAACCGGCAATGGACTGGTCTTCCAGGCGAATGATCGGCTGGTAAAATACGCCGAGCGTTTCCTTCTTGATGGCCTCACGCAGGTCCGCTTCAAGATCGACGATATTCTTGTCGAGCGGCCGCAGGATAGGTCTGAAAACTTCCTGCCGATCACCGCCCAGTCGCTTGGCGTGATTGAGCGCGATCTCCGCGTTGGTGACCATATCTTCAACGGCCTGTTTGCCGCCCTCGAAGAAGGCAATCCCGACCGAACAGGTCAGAAAGATTTCCCGGTCCCCGAACGTGATCGGTGCGCGGACCGCTTTGCGCAGGGAATCCGCCAGGGCGACGATCCTGTCCGGCTCCTGTTCCGACAAGAGCACCAGGCCATACTGATCGCCGGACAACCTGCCAAGCGTGTCCTGCTGGCCAATCAGGCGGCCGAGACGGCGTGCCACCGTCAGGAGAATGCTGTCACCTGCCGACAGGCCGATGCTGTCATTGACCTGCTTGAAGCGGTCAAGATTGAGAACGAGCAAAGTGGGTTTGGCTGTTTCTTCCGCCTTCGAGCGCACAACACTGGTGCGCAGGCGATCGACGAACAGTTCCCTGTTCGGCAATCCGGTCAGGTTGTCATGTACCGCATCATGAAGCAGCCGCTCTTCTGCCGTGCGCTCCTCCGTGACGTCAAGCAATGTTCCAACGCAGCGTATCACCTCACCGTCGGACCCTATGATCGGCCGGGCGCGCAACCTGAACCAGCGGAAGTGTCCATCTTCAGATCGCAGGCGGAATGTCTGCATGACCTTGCCGCGACGCTGGTCGATAACAGCGTCAAGCGTCGCCCGGAACCGGTCCCGGTCCTGTGGATGCAGAACTTCCAGCCAGTCCCTCGCCGGCCCTTCAAGCGCTCCGCGCTTGAGATTGAGCAACTCCTCCACCTCGTTGCCCGTATAGATCCGGTCGCGGTCGATATCCCAATCCCAGATAATGTCGCCGGCACCGGTGAGTGCCAATGCCTTGCGCTCAACATCGGAGATCAGCCCTTGAGCGATTGCACCACCGGCAAAAGCGTGCTGCATCACCGTGAAACCGATGAGCAGGACGATCAGAACAAGGCCGCCACCGAGCGCTGGTTGAACAATATCGTTAGATAGATATCCCGTCACCGTCATGGCGGAGCCGACAAGCCAGGCAATCAAAAGGCACCAGGTGGGGATCAGCAGGATCGCCCGGTCGTATTGCTGGAATGCCAGCACGGCAATCGTTATGAAGCCGAGTGCGCCGATAACGCCGAGTGACAAGCGCGCAACGCCTGCCGCAATTGACGGATCCCAGACCGCAACGCCCAAAAGCCCGAGGATGAGGATCAGGGTCGTCAGTGCCAGGTGGGAGTAGTGTATGTTCCAGCGATTGAGATTGAGATAGGCGTATAGAAAGATGAGCAGGCTGGCTGCAAGCATGACTTCAGCGCAGGACCGCGCCAATTGACTGCCGCCACCGTCGAGATTGAAGACAAGGCCCCAGAAGCCGAAATCGATACACAGATAGGCCAGGACCGACCACGCCAGCGCCGCGGTGGCAGGAAACATGACGGTTCCCTTGACCACGAACAAGATGGTCAGGAACAAGGCCAGAAGACCGGAAATCCCCAAAATGATGCCGCGGTAGAGGGTGTAGGCGTTGATCGTTTCCTTGTAGACGTCGGGTTCCCAGATACGCACTTCGGGAAGTTTGGGCGTCGTCAGTTCGGCCACGAATGTGACGATCGAACCGGGATCGAGCGTTACGAGGAAAACGTCTGCTTCCAGGCTCTTCAGTCTTTCGGGCGCAATGCCCTGGCTCGGCGTGATCGCGGCTATGCGCGACGAACCGAGGTCTGGCCAGAAGAGATCCGATCCGACCAGCTTGTAATTCGGCGCAACGATGAGACGATCGATCTGTTCGTCACTGGTATTGGCAAGCGCGAAAACAGCCCAGTTCGTGTTGTTGCCGTCAAGCGATGGAACTTCGATCCTGCGCACGATGCCGTCCGCGCCGGGTGCCGTGGACACCTGCAGACGTGTTCCGGCGTCCCGATGCAGTTCGATTGAGTTCGTAACATCGAGCGCCTCGATATCGATTGGAACGGGAATCGGCTCAAGTGCTTGAACGGGCAACGCCGCAAACACCGAGACGATCACGCAAAAAGCTAAAACAACACGTCTGATCACACTATTGATCGGGTCCGGCAACAAAATCGACATGGAGCGAAGAACTACCGGGTTGTGGCGCATGTCACAAGAATTCTTTCAAGATACCCTCAACACTGGGGCTAATTTTTCCGGAAAGAACAGCGTGATCCTCCGCAAGACAGGCGTAAAGAAGATGATCCTGCCAGGTCCCGTTAATTAACAGGTAGTTACGTGCGTATCCCTCTCGGCGGAATCCTGCATTTTCGAGCAATCGTATCGACGCCGTATTGACCGGAATGCAGGCCGCCTCGAGACGGTGAAGGTTCAAAACGTCGAAACAAAATGGCAAGATCATGGCGACCGCTGCGGACATGTGTCTCTTTCCCGCATGACGTTCACCCATCCAGTACCCCAACGTGGCGGTCTGGCTCACACCGCGCCGGATGTTGCTGAGCGTCAGACCTCCCAGGACCTCGTTCGTCCTCGACCGGAAAAGAAGAAATGTCAGGCTTCGGCCTTCCTTGCGATCCTTGGCATAGCGCCGCAAGCGCCGGCGAAATCCGGATTTGGTCAGATCATCGGATGGCCACAACGGTTCCCACGGCTTCAGGAAGGCGCGGCTCTCATCTCGCAGTTCCGCCCAGTCCTTGAAGTCGGACATAAATGGTGGGCGGAGGAGATATCCACCCGCCTCAATCAGCAGCTCGGCGTCAGGTGACGATCCCGGCCGTAGCAATGCCATGCCCCGAACCTCGTAGTTTTACAATGACGCGGCCCGCAGCACCGGGGCCTGTTCCAGTCGTCCTGCCAGTTCATCCGCTTTCATGATGCCGTCTATCGGACCGATCGCCGTCAGCGTCGGCGTGGTTCCGACAAAAGTTTCGTGCGCAACTCTGCGAATATCCTCGGCCGTAACAGCTTCGATCTTACTGGAAATTTCATCCGGACCAAGTACCCTTCCATGAACCAGGATCTGACGTGCGATCTGACCGGCACGGGCGGCCGGACTTTCAAGAGCCATCATAAGCCCTGCCCTTATCTGCGCGCGTGATCTGGCAACTTCATCATCGGAGATCGTCTGCGAGGCAGATACTAGTTCGTCCGTGATCATCGGCATGAGCGCCGCCAGGTCGTCATGACTGGTCGCAGCGTGTAATCCGAACAGGCCGGTATCGGAAAATGCCCAGTGGAAACTGTAGATTGCGTAACACAATCCGTGCTTTTCGCGTATTTCCTGGAAGAGCCTTGACGACATGCCTCCCCCCAGAACGGATGCAAGGATCTGAATGGCATAATAGTCCTTGGACTTGTAGGCCAGGCCTTCAAAACCGATCAGTACCTGGGCTTCCATCAGGTCCTTGTTTCGAAGCGTCTCACCACCACCATATTTGGCCGTGGCATCCTGGGCGGCCGCCTCGCCGCTGAAACCACTGAACTTTTCCCTGGCAAGAGCAACCAGTTCGTCGTGTTCAACCGCACCGGCTGCCGCAAGCACCATATCCGGTGCCCTGTAGCGATCGGAAAGATAGGTGTTAAGTGCGTCCCGGTTAAATCCCTGAACGGTTTCCGGCGTGCCGAGAATCGGCCTGCCAATCGCCTGGTCCGGCCAGGCGGCTTCCTGAAACAGATCGAACGCCTGATCATCGGGCGAATCGTTCGCGGCGCCAATCTCCTGCAGGATCACATGCTGTTCGCGGGCCAGTTCCTGCGAATCGAACGTTGAGTTCTGTAGAATGTCGGACAAAAGGTCGACTGCGAGGGGGGTGTCTTCTGCCAGGATCCGCGCATAGTAGTTGGTATGCTCGATGCTGGTCGACGCGTTCAATTCGCCTCCAACCGCTTCGATCTCTTCAGCTATGCTGCGCGCTGTCCTGGTCTTGGTTCCCTTGAAAGCCATGTGCTCCAAAAGGTGCGTGATGCCATTTTGCTGCACCGTTTCCGCTCGGGACCCGGTCCGCACCCAAACTCCCAGTGCCGCCGTCTTCAAGTACGGCATCTGGTCGGTTACGACCGTCATCCCGTTTTCCAGGACAGTTGTTTGTACTTTCATATAGCTACACCCTGGCGGTGGCGGCGCGGGCGTGTGTCTCGATAAATCGTTCCACCTCGTCCAGTTCTGCCGCCAAAACCTGCTGGCGCTCCTCCGCAGTCATCATATCTTTCAGGTTGTCCGGCAGTTCGGGCCGAATACCTGAGGCTTTTTCAACCACATCCGGGAACTTCGCCGGATGAGCCGTTCCCAGCACCACCATGGGCACCGAACCGTCTTCGTGGTTCCTAGCCACGTGAACGCCGATCGCCGTATGTGGATCCAGAAGATATCCGGCCTCCTTCCACGTTCCGGCAATTGTCGCCGCCGTCTGCGCTTCGTCACAACGGCCTGCTCCGAAATGGGCTCTCATTTCAGCAAGCGGCCCTTCCTCTATCGAAAAGCTGCCCGACTGGGCGAGCTGGTCCATCATCCGGCGGACCGACGACCCGTCGCGACCGCTAACCTCCGCCAGAAGCCGTTCGAAGTTTGACGAAACCTGGATATCCATCGAAGGTGAAATCGTTGGCGTCACGACCCGCTTTTCGTAGCGGCCGGTTTCGAGTGTACGTGCCAGAATGTCGTTCACATTGGTCGCAACAATGAGCTTTTCGACGGGAAGCCCCATCTTCACTGCCGCGTAACCAGCGAAAATATCTCCAAAGTTGCCGGTCGGCACCGTGAAGGACACTTTGCGATGCGGTGCGCCAAGGGTGGCACCGGCAACAAAGTAGTAGACGATCTGCGCCAGGATGCGCGCCCAGTTAATTGAATTGACGCCCGACAGGGCGACACGGTCACGGAACGAAAAGTGATTGAACATGCCTTTGACGATTGCCTGGCAATCGTCAAAGTTTCCGGTGAGGGCGAGCGCATGGACGTTGTCTTCCGTCGGCGTCGTCATCTGGCGGCGCTGTACGTTGGAAACACGGCCATCGGGGTACAAGACAAATATGTCCGTGCGCTCGCGCCCCCTGAACGCTTCGATAGCTGCACCACCCGTATCACCGGAGGTCGCTCCGACAATTGTCGCACGCAGACCTTTTTTGGTCAGAACGTAGTCCATCATGCGCCCGAGCAGCTGCATGGCGACATCCTTGAAGGCAAGGGTCGGGCCGTGAAAAAGTTCAAGAATGAATGTGTTTGCACCGGTCTGCACGAGCGGTGTCACGGCAGGATGTCGGAAACCGGCATAGGCTTCATCGATCATCGCCTTCAGGTCTGTTTCCGGAATTGCACCGCCAACAAACGGCCGGATCACTTCCAACGCAACGTCGGCGTAAGGTTTACCCGCAAAAGAGGCAATCGTATCCGCATCGAACTGAGGCCAGGATTCGGGAAGATAGAGGCCTCCGTCGCGGGCTAGCCCCTGCAGCAGGACATCGGAAAACTCCAAGACCGGTGCTTCGCCACGCGTACTGCTGTATTTCACCCTGCCATTTCCCTCTTCGATCGTTTCAACGGACTTTGTCCGCTCCTGCCCTGCAACCAGACCCCCAACCTACTTGAAACCCGGCTGCTTTGAAACAAACCATGCCATCCAGCCGACTTACGCGCCATAACTTTCAAGCGCAAGTCGCTTTTGGGTTAAATGATGACCGTGAGCCGACAAGGCTTTTGCAACGCCACGGCATTGAAATGGTCAGGCGTGTCCGGCGTCGGAATATAACATTGCCGGATCGATCCCCATTGAACTGAGCGCCCTGCGCCATTTGGCGTCGAAATCCGTATCGAACAGGATTTCCGGATCGGCCGGTGCGGTCAGCCAACCGTTCGCCTGAATTTCGTTCTCCAGCTGTCCGGGAGCCCACCCGGCATATCCAAGTGCCAGAATAGCCTGTTCCGGGCCGTCGCCCTGGGCAAGAGCCCGCAAAATCTCCAGTGTCGCGGTCAGACAAATACCGTTGTCGATCGTCAGTGTTGACTGATTGAGCATGAAATCGTCGCTGTGAAGCACAAAGCCACGCTCGACTTCCACCGGACCACCTTTGTGGACATTCATACCGCGAACGCTGTCCGGCAACCGGATAGCGCTCTCATCATCATTCAGGATATCCAGCTGGATCAGCAATTCCTCGAGGGAAAGATGCCTGGCAACCTGATTGACAACCAGCCCCATGGCACCCTGGTCGGAATGAGAGCACAGGTAGATCACGGAGTGTTCGAACCGACTGTCAGCCATGCTCGGCATTGCAATCAGAAACTGTCCTTCAAGAGAGTCTGTTTCTTCTGCTCCGACCATAAACACCTCGACTGAGTTTGACGCCTGCGTCCGTGCAAAAGCATACCGCCTTTGAACGGCTTTGTTAATGACTGTTTCCCGTGCCGGTCGTCCGTCATTTCACTTTGCCGTAACGTGACCGTCACAAGGAAATGACCGCTGCCGGAGGCTCGGACCCATGACGAGCCGACGAAACTCGTGTAGCACTGAGCCCATGAAATACACTGTCCAGATTGCGCTCATGATGCTTTTGTGCGCCTTTTCCCCCGCCCGCGCCGAGATGACTGACTGGGTCGAGGTTCAAGGTGGCGCTGTTCGTCTGATCTCCGCCGGCCCCCTTCAGGACGGACACTACATGGCCGGGCTGGAGTTCCTGTTGGAGCCTGGCTGGCACACCTATTGGCGATATGCCGGTGAGGCCGGAATACCGCCGCAGATTTCGGTAACCGCGTCAGACAATATTGAAAATCTCGAAATTCTGTACCCCGTGCCTGAGCGTTATGATGACGGTTTTTCGGAATCGATCGTCTATCACGACGGAATAGTGTTGCCATTCCGGATTACGCCAGCGGTGAAGGATCAGGATGCCAAGCTGGAAGTCGAGGTCTTTTTCGGAATATGCAAGGATGTTTGCGTTCCAGGAGACGCTGCCCTGACACTGGACTTCAACCCGAGTGGCAACAACGATGCATTGTCAAAACGCCTTATCGAGCGGGACCTCACCGCGGTTCCTCGCCAGGAAACCAATAACGGACTGGAAATCAATTCCGTGACACATGACGGCAAGGGCTTTCTCCTTGTCGAGGCCACCGTTGGCGATGATGGTGAAGCCGACCTCTTTGCAGCGGGTCCGGAAGGATCTTTCATCGGCCTTCCGAAACCGCTGGGAAGGAACGGAGACAAGGCGACATGGCGTCTTTCGACGAAAGGCCTGGCGACAACTGCAAGTGACCGCCAGCTCAGGCTTGTGCTGTCTTCGAACGGAACAGGCGTCGAACGCCTGGAGCCCATTTCTGCGGACTGGATCGACTAGGGCGCATCCATTGACCGGATTCGTTCAAGCTTCACTCGACGTTGAACGAACAACGCTCTATCTGTGCAAGCGGACAAGTTCTTCGTTAAGTCATCCAGCAAAGGGATATTCGATATGACAATCAAGGTTGGGGAGCGCCTTCCGGACGCCACTTTCAAGATCATGACCAGCGACGGGCCCGGCGAGATGTCGTTGAAGGACATTGCAGGCGGCAAGACCCTTGTTCTGTTCGGCGTGCCCGGCGCATTCACGCCGACGTGCCACATGAATCATCTTCCCGGTTTCGTCGAGCATGCCGAAACCCTGAAAAACAAGGGTGTCGACACGATTGCGGTCCTGTCCGTCAACGATGTGTTCGTCATGGATGCCTGGGAAAAAGCCTCCAATACGGGTGGTAAAGTCACCTTTTTGGCTGACACCGGTGCGGAATTTGTCGAGGCCATCGGCCTGGGCCTCGGCCCGGCGCCTATTTTCGGCCATCTGCGTTCGCAACGTTTCGCGCTCATCGCCAAGGATGGCGAAGTTACCTTCCTGGCCGTCGAGGAAACTCCGGGCGAAGCAACGAAGACAGGCGCTGCCGCCATACTTGAAGCGCTCGGCTAAGCACTTCCACTGCCCTTGCTACGCGGCCAGAGTATCGTGGCCGCGTAGGTCAGAAACACGCCCAGAAGTGTCGCAGCCAATCCGAACCATGTCAGCGCATACCCAAGATGGTCATTCTTGAACCGGACAATGGTTTCACCGGCCTGCGGCAACCCGGCTTCGGGCGTAAACGTGCCGTCCAGATCAATGCTGTATGGCGCAAGGTTTCCGGGATCTAGCCCCAGCATCTCCCCCATCGCCTCCGTATCGCGGGCAAACCATAACCTGTCATTGGCACTCGGTTCGGGAGTGGTCCAGTTCGGTTTCTCGCTCAGCCTCAAAAGACCTGTCAGATTCACTTGCCCGGCGGGAATATTCAAGGCGGCCGCCTTCGCAGGTTCCGCAAGTCCCTGCGGCAGAAATCCCCGATTGACGAGAACCAGCCAGCCTTCCGTCGTTCTGAACGGCGCATAGACCATGACACCGGGACCTTCCGCCAGCCCTACAGGGTTTGAAAGCGCGGTGTAGTAGAAGGTGTTGCCCTCCAGGAATGCACCTGCCAACTTGACACGGCGATAGTCGTACTCTTCTCCGAGACCATCCCGCCACAGTGCCGGGCGCGGCGCTTCGACAGGCGACTTCGTGACACCTGATTCGACTTGAGCGATGAGGTTGGTCTTCCACTCAAGCCGGTCGAGCTGCCAAAAGCCGAGGTTCAGAAGAACAACAAGGCCAAGTGCTGCGGCTATTGTGGGGATGAGAAGTTTCTTTAGTCCGCCCATGGGCCGATCATGTCTCTTTGGTTCAAATGTCGTCCGGATTGTCCAGTCGGCCTTCTTCGGCTTTATGCCTGAACTGAAGTGCGATCATCAGCCCTTTTAGCGGGCGTAATACGGCAGCCGCGAGGACGACTGTCAGTGGAAGCCAAAGCAAGAGGTGCAGCCAAATCGGTGGCTGAAAGGACAGCTCAACAAACAGAACCAGTCCGACGACGACAAACCCGACGAGCATGATGACAAAGACCGCAGGGCCGTCGCCGCTGTCGGCGAAGGAATAGTCGAGGCCACAAGCACTGCAGGCCTTCTTGACGCTGAGAAATCCGTTGAAGAGTTTACCCTGGCCACAACGGGGGCATCTTCCGGATAGTCCGGAGGTCACCGGATTGACCGGCGGAAAATGGGCCTTGTCTTCCATACCTGATGCCTAAGGTTCGAAAATCAAAAACGCCCGGTCTGTCCAGCAAACCGGGCGCTTCTTGATGGAGTGGCTTGCTCACCTAGTGCGCGGCGGGAGTACCTGCACCCCAGATGTAGATGGCGACGAACAGGAACAGCCAGACGACGTCCACGAAGTGCCAGTACCAGGCGGCGGCTTCGAAGCCGAAGTGTTTTTCCACGGAGAATTGTCCGGCCAGTGCACGCAACAGGCAAACCAGCAGGAAGATTGTTCCCACGATCACATGAAATCCATGGAAGCCGGTCGCCATGAAGAAGGTCGCGCCATAGATGTTGCCGTCGAAGGAGAATGCGGCATGGCCATACTCGTAGGCCTGAACGATCGTGAACAGGACCCCGAGCAGAACGGTCAGCGTAAGGCCCCATTTCACGCCTTCACGGTCGTCGTGCAGAAGAGCGTGGTGCGCCCAGGTAACTGTCGTTCCGGAGCAGAGCAGGATCAACGTGTTCAAGAGCGGCAGGTGCCATGGGTCGAATGTTGCAATTCCGTCCGGCGGCCAGTGACCACCGGTCGCTTCAACGCGGCTGAACTGTATGGCTTCACCGGCAAAAAGCGCCGCATCGAAATATGCCCAGAACCAGGCAACGAAGAACATCACTTCAGAGGCGATGAACAACAGCATGCCATAGCGAAGGTGAAGGGACACAACGCGCGTATGGTGTCCCTCGCGCGATTCCCTGATGGTATCGCTCCACCAACCGAACATCACGTAAAGGACCACCAGCAGACCGATGGCAAACAGCCCCCAGCTTGCCGCGGCGAAGTCGATACTGAAAAGCTCGAATGATTCACCGGCTGCGGATTTCATCCATGCGATTGCGCCAATCGCCATGATGAAAGCGCCGACCGACCCGATGAAAGGCCACGGGCTCGGCTCCACCAGGTGGTAGTCGTGGTTATTGGTATGTGCCTCAGCCATCGGCAAGCTCCCCAAACACAGTCATGTCATGCGCAACAAGCGCAATCGCTCACAAGTTCGTTTCAGCAGAAGGCGCCTCAGCCCGTGCTGCAACAGGTTGTTCCGGTTCTTCTACCGGGAAGAAAGTATAGGACAAAGTGATTTCCTTCACGTGTTCCAGCTCAGGATCCTTGTCCATCTCCGGGTCGACGAAGAAGACGACCGGCATTTCGACGGTTTCACCGGATGCAAGTTTCTGCTCGGTAAAACAGAAGCAATCCAGCTTGTTGAAATATGCGCCTGCTGACGGAGGCCACACATTGAAGGTCGAGGTTCCAACAGTCTCCTCGCTACCGGTATTGGTCGCCAGATAAGCAAGTTGCGCGCTCTCGCCCATCTTGAGGGTCACCGACCGTTGTGCCGGCTTGAATTTCCAGGGCAGGGAATGATTGACATTCCCGTCAAAGCGCACGGTGATCATCCGGTTGATGACAATGTCGCTGTCACTGGTCGCAACTTGCGGAGTTCCGCCAAAACCGGTCACGCGGCAAAAGAGATCGTAAAGGGGAACGGCAGCATAGGAAGCGCCCACCATCAGTCCGAATACGCTGACGCACGCAAGGGCGACCCTGCGATTGCTGCTTGCGACCTGATTGTTGTTCTGCTCGTTTCCCACGTACGTTTCCCTAAAGAGCCCGATCCATGATACTCGGTCCCAGCTTGACGATGGTGACCACATAAAAGAGAACGACAAGCGCCAGCAACACAATCGCGATCGCAATCGAGCGAGAACGCCGCTTCTTCTGCTGTTCCGTTGTCAGCCTGATACCCTGTTCTTCTTCCGCCATCATCCTACGCCCCTGCGACCAGACTTTCGCCCAGCAACAGGGCAAACAAAAGAAACAGATAGAAGATGGAAAATCTGAACAGGTTGACGCAGGCCTTGCGTGCTTCATCGCCTTCGCGCCTGCGCCAGACGTTGGCGGCAAGCGCAAGGAAGGCCAGTCCCAGCACCGCAGAAGCAGCCCCGTAAACAGGGCTCGCAAATCCCAGGAAATACGGAGACATGCCGACGGGTGCAAGGATCAGCGAATAGGCGAGAATATGATGACGTGTGCTGGTTTCACCGGCAACAACCGGCAGCATCGGGACGCCCGCAGCACGATAGTCGCCACTCTTGAACAGGGCCAGCGCCCAGAAATGCGGCGGCGTCCACATGAAGATGATGAGGAAGAGCACAAAACTCTCCAGGCTCACCGAGCCGGTTACCGACGCCCAGCCGACCATTGGAGGAAATGCGCCGGCTGCACCGCCAATGACAATATTCTGCGGCGTGGAGCGTTTCAGCCACATCGTGTATATGACGACGTAGAAGAAAATCGTAAATGCCAGGAACGCACCTGCGAACCAGTTGACCAGCAACCCGAGCGTGACCACGGACCCGATCGCCAATGTCATGCCGAAGGCAAAGGCCTCCTCCCCGGTGATCTTTCCAGCGGGAATCGGACGCTTTTGAGTGCGCGACATGATCTCGTCGATGTCGGCGTCGTACCACATGTTCAGGGCACCCGATGCACCTGCACCGATGGCGATACACAGGATCGCAACACCGCCCAGTACCGGATGCACGGACCCCGGAGCCAGCATCAGGCCAACAAAGGCCGTGAATATGACGAGAGACATGACGCGCGGTTTCAGCAGCGCCACATAGTCGCTCACCGATCCCATTCCACCGTTCCAGACGGCGCTGTCCTGACTGATCGTATCCTGGCGCTCGACGAGCGACATGGGCGCGTCCTTCAAATTCCGTTGTACTGCATTGGCAGCTTTTCAAAGGAGGCACCGCGCCGGTTGCCGGTGCGGTGCCGATTTCAGGCCGGAGGCCGTGCCTCCGTCCGCGGGCCTATTTGATCCGCGGCAGGGTTTCGAACTGGTGGTGCGGTGGAGGTGAAGACAGTGTCCACTCCAGGGTCGTCGCCCCCTCGCCCCACGGATTGTTGCCAACCGCACGCTTCTTGGAGAAAGCCTCGGCAATACCGAACAGGAACACCAGCACGGCGAAAGCCGAGATATACGATCCGATGGAGGAAACGTAGTTCCAACCGGCCAGAGCGTCCGGATAGTCGGCATATCTGCGCGGCATGCCGTTCATGCCCAAAAAGTGCTGCGGGAAGAACAACAGGTTCACACCGATGAAGGTGATCCAGAAATGCGCCTTGCCGATGGTTTCATTGTACATGTAGCCGAACATCTTCGGGAACCAGTAGTACCAGGCTGCGAAGATCGCGAACACGGCACCAAGCGACAGCACGTAGTGGAAGTGTGCCACAACGTAGTAGGTGTCGTGGAATGCGCGGTCGAGACCGGCATTGGCAAGTTGCACGCCCGTCACGCCACCAACGGTGAACAGGAAGATGAACCCGATCGCCCAGACCATAGGTGTCTTGAACTCGATGGAACCGCCCCACATGGTGGCGATCCAGGAGAAGATCTTCACACCCGTCGGCACCGCAATGACCATCGTGGCCGCGACGAAGTAGGCCTGTGTCTCGGAGGACATGCCAACAGTGTACATGTGGTGCGCCCACACGATGAAGCCGACCACGCCGATGGCAACCATTGCATAGGCCATGCCGAGGTAACCGAAAATCGGCTTGCGGGCGAAGGTGGAAATGATGTGGCTGACGATGCCGAAGCCCGGGAGAATCAGGATGTACACTTCCGGGTGGCCGAAGAACCAGAACAGATGCTGGAACAGGATCGGGTCACCGCCGCCGGCCGGATCAAAGAACGTGGTGCCGAAGTTTCGATCCGTCAGCAGCATCGTGATGGCGCCAGCGAGAACCGGCAGGGACAGCAGCAGAAGGAACGCCGTAATCAGGACGGACCAGGCGAACAGCGGCATCTTGTGCAAGGTCATGCCCGGCGCACGCATGTTGAAGATCGTCGTGATGAAGTTGATCGCACCGAGAATGGACGATGCGCCGGCAATGTGAAGCGACAGAATTGCAAGATCCATTGCAGGTCCGGGCTGGCCGGACGTGGAAAGCGGCGGATAGATCGTCCAGCCACCACCAACGCCATTACCACCCGGAGGGCCTTCAACAAATAGCGACAGCAAGAGAAGAAGGAAAGCCGGTGGCAAGAGCCAGAAGGAAATGTTGTTCATGCGCGGGAACGCCATGTCGGGCGCGCCGATCATGATCGGAACGAAGTAGTTGGCGTATCCGCCAATCATGGCCGGCATCACCATGAAGAAGATCATGATCAGGCCATGTGCGGTCGTGAACACGTTGAACATATGCGGGTTGCTGAAATACTGCATCCCCGGTTCCATCAGTTCCATCCGCATGCCGACGCTGAGCGCGCCACCCACGATCCCGGCAAAGATCGCGAACATGAGATACAACAACCCGATGTCCTTGTGGTTGGTCGAATAGACCCACCGGCGCCATCCATATGGATGGTCATGTGCCGCATGTGCTTCGCTCGCAGCCATTTGGGGCTCCCTCTTCAAGTACTTTCAGCAGCGCTGCGTGCTATCGCGCGTCGCCGGTCAAATGAAAGCCGCCGCGTTATTTCGCGGCGACAGAGATGTCTTCGAGCTTGCCGGCAGCAAGCTTCTTTTGATCTTTGATGGATGCCATCAGCTGTTCATTGGCCGTGTCCAGGTCTTCCTGCGCCGCTGTTGCCCAGGTCTTGTACTGTTCCTTGGACACCACACGAAGAGCAATCGGCATGAACGCGTGATTGACGCCGCAAAGCTCGGAGCACTGACCGTAGTAGACACCTTCCTCGCGTGCGCGGAACCAAGTCTCGTTCAAACGACCCGGGATCGCATCGATCTTGAGACCCATCGAGGGCATTGCGAAGGCGTGGATAACATCTTCTGCCGTGACCTGAAGACGAACGGTGGTATCTACAGGAACGACGAGATCATAGTCGACCGCCAGAAGGCGAGGCACTTCGTTCAGCGACACGCCACGTGCTTCGGCAACAGCCTGACGATCATCATCAGCGATCATGTAGGAATCAAAATAAAGATCGCCCATGCCTTCGTCGGTGTACTCGTATCCCCAGTACCACTGGTATCCGATCGCCTTGATCGTCATGTCGTATTCAGGGATATCGAGCTGCTTGTAGAGCAGACGGAACGACGGGATCGCGATAACAACAAGGATCAGGATCGGCACGACCGTCCAGGCCACTTCAATCATCGTGTTGTGCGAGGTGCGGGAGGGCACCGGATTTGCCTTGGAGCTGAACTTCACCATGCAAACGACCAGCAGGGCCAGCACGAACAGCGTGATCACCGTAATGATCACCAGCGTGAACGCGTTGAACCACGTGATGTCGTCCATCATGTCAGACACCGAGGCCTGAAAGCCAAGCTGCCAGTTTGTCATACCGGATTCGGCTGCCAGGGCCGCGGTGGACACTCCAGCAAATGTTGCCGCCGCTCCGGCCAATGTCATGAGACGCTTGAAGACTGCCTTCACGTCCACGCTCCCTTCCCTCAGCCGCCTGTAAGCGGCACCTGCATACATCCTGGACCCACGATCCGGACCAATCCGGTCGGGCAGTAACGGGCTTGGCGCGAGTTCGCAAGCCTGAATCTGCCATAACCGTTCATCGGACAGGATCATCAGATAGCCGGACTATAACCATAAACCCCTATGAAGGGCGATGGTTACAATCGGCCAGAGCGGCGATCTGCCGCATCACCCCGCCGACACCATTGTGCCGCACAAAAACCACAAGAAACGCCGAGCTGCAACGGAATTTCCAACTTTTCACATCCTCAGGATGGCCTTGCCAGATTGACGCACGTCAAGGACACGCGGATTTTCGACAAAAATTCGGGCTAATCGACGGCTCGGCCCCCCGGCAGACTGGAATCAACGGCCATTGTGCGGCAATGTCTGGCCGGGATTAAACCATGATTCGCTGAGCGGACTGAAAACCAGTTGATACGCTTTTGCAGAATCGGACAACGATTGACCGGAGGATTTCTTGTCAACTCATACGCAGCAGTCCTTCCAACCACACAGCTCGGGAAAAACCGGGCTTTCCATTTTGAAACTGGCCGCCATTGCCGGGCTTTTCCTGGGCACGCTTGTCCATGGAAATCCACCTGCTCAGGCTCAAGGCGAGGTCCGATCCAGCCATGGCGATTGGCAGATGCGCTGCGATACACCTCCTGGTGCTTCCGGCGAGCAATGCGCCCTCATTCAAAATGTCACGGCTTCAGATCGCGAGAATGTCGGCCTTTCCGTGATTGTACTCAAAACCGCCGACAAACAGGCGCGCATCCTGCGCGTTCTTGCGCCGCTGGGTGTCCTGTTGCCCTCCGGTCTGGGATTGCGCGTCGACAATGCGGACATCGGACGAGCCGGGTTCGTGCGCTGCCTGCCGAACGGCTGTATCGCGGAAGTCATTTTGGAAGATGAATTGCTGACGAAACTGAAGGCCGGTGCGCAAGCAACCTTCATCATCTTCCAGACACCCGAGGAAGGTATCGGCATCCCGATTTCGCTGAACGGATTTTCGGAAGGTTTCGACACACTGCCCTAAGCCGGAAAACCATCCGTTTGTCAGCGCACAAGTGACTGCTTGTGCCGTGGAGGTCCGACGAAGCCCGGACGAGGATCCCTGCGGTCAATCCAGCGGCAAGATTGCAGTTTCAGATCCGACGGGTACCGGATCTTCGCTTCGCTGCGTCTGAAGCTAAAATCAGTGGAAACAGGAGATTCAACACGCGTAACACGTCGGTTCACGCGGCGGGCACGTCCTGCTGATCCTTCACGACTTCCTTGCGCGGCGTCACCTTGTGCAGGCGGTCCGCACCGGCATACATTCCCTTTTCAAGCTGGACGGCGAGGCGTTCCTCATCCCTGCCGCGCACATCTTCTTCAATCTGGTCGATCCGGTCCAGCGGTGTGCCGAGCGCTTCAAGCGCCGCACGGCCAAATACGACGCTGGACTCGAATGTCTCGCGAATCTGGAAATCCACACCCCGCCTGGTGAGGTCCAGAACATGGGCGCGATCTGTTGCACGGCAGAAGATCAGCGCTTCGGGAAATCCGTCGCGGATCAGGTCGATCGCCTTTGCCATCACCTTGTCGTTTTCGATGCACATGGCAACCAGCGCGGCGTTGCCAGCCCCGGCGGCTGCCAGAACGTCGGCCCGGGTCGCATCGCCATAGTAGACCTTGTAGCCCTGTTTTCGAGCGTAATCGATGCGGTCGGGCCGGTTGTCGATCGCCGTGATTTCAAGGCCTTCAGAGGTCAGTATCTGCGCGACAACCATGCCGAAACGACCGAATCCGATGACAAGAACGGTCGGTGCCGCCTCCTCGAAGGTTTCGATAGACGGGTTTTCAATGCCCTTGGCCTTGGCTCTTGCGGCAAGCCTGTCGAGCCCCAGACAGGCGAGCGGTGTCAGCAGCATTGTCAGGATGACGATAGCATTCAGCAAGTTGGCCGTCTGGTACGTCAACAGGCTGTTGCTGACGGCTGCAGTGAAGAGAACAAAGGCGAACTCGCCGCCTTGCGGCAGCGTCACCGCAATTCGCATGGCATCCGAATTCGACGAGCCGGTTCCGCGTGACAGTGCCCACAGGAAGACGCCCTTGAGCCCCATGACCACAGTGACGCCGGCGGCGACCACTATCCAGTGCTTGATGACCAGCGACACATCCAGCGACATGCCGACGGCGACGAAAAACAGACCCATGAGCAGCGACCGGAACGGCTCGATATCAGCCTCGAGCGTATGCCTGAAGCTGGATTCGGCCAGAAGTACACCCGCCAGGAATGCCCCCAGAGCCATCGACAGGCCGACGGAATGCATGATCCCGGCACTGCCGAGGGCGACCAGAAGTGCCGCTGTCAACATGACTTCGCGGGCACGGCTTGCCGCCAGAAACAGGAATATGGGTGAAATCAGATATCGGCCCGTCAGGATAACGGCCGCCACGGCTCCGAGAACGATCAGGATTTCGTTCAGGATCTCCCCTGTTGTCGAAGGCCCTTCCCCCGGTGCCAGGATCGCTACCATCGCCAGGAGCGGCACGATGGCAATGTCCTGAAGCAGCAGAATTCCGAAAGCCCGCTGTCCATAAGGCGACGAAAGCTGAGCCCGCTCCTGCAGAATTTGCAGGGCAAACGCCGTTGAGGACAGGGCGAGACCGAAGCCGGCAACAAGTGCGGTTGAAAAAGGCATGCCGACAAATCGGGCGACCGCAAACAGGCTGGCGCCTGTCAGGATGACCTGGGCTGTTCCCAACCCAAAGATATCCCTTTTCATGCGCCAGAGTTTTTGCGGGTCGAGTTCAAGTCCGATCACAAACAGCAGAAGCACGACGCCGAGCTCCGCGACATGCAGAACGTCCTCGCCCGAGCCCAGAAGCTGCAGGCCATGCGGACCAATCGCTGCTCCGGCAGCCAGATAGCCCACAACCGAGCCGAGACCCAACCTCTTGGCAATCGGAACGGCGACGCAGGTCGCTGCCAGGAACACAATCGATTCAGCAAAAAACGGAGGTGCGCCTTCCGCAGCCATCCTATCTCCTCTGCCGTGCGGCTGAAAATTCCCTTGCCCCAGCATGACAGCCAGGGAGTTGATTCCATATTAACAAAAATCAGCTGCATTAACTTTGACAAATCTAAAACAAGACAGGAATTAGTGATCAAAAAACGGTCAATTCTGCCAAAACAAGTTGCGAAATTCTAATCCACGGGCAGATCAGGTAAAAACTCTCGAAGAAATTTATCTGCTCTTGAACGAAATAATCTTGTTCGAAGACGGAACCAAATCATCCTTTTACCAGTATGCCCCTGTACTGGCCGGTCCTTTTTCTCGCCTGGGTCATTTCGATCTTGCACTATCCAAATCCGGTACCGGGCAGATGACAGAAAGACGATCTGATCTGTTGTCAGATCAGTCCGTGCCGCTGCAGGAATGCCAGAAGAGCGCCGTCGGATGTATAAACATGTCCTGTCAGACCAGCCTTCTCCGCACCGGACACGTTTGCCGCATTGTCATCGACAAAGGCGCTTTCTTCAGGCTCGTATCCGTATTTCGCACAGAGGCGACGATAGACGACCGGATCTGGTTTCCGGGCTTTGAATTCGGCGGAAACGTGTGCTTTTTCACCAAATAATTCAATCGCTTCCGGTGCACAGACAGGCAAAGCGGCCTTGAGCATCATGCCGTTGTTCGTCAGAAGCGCCAGATCGGCTCGCTCCTTGAGCCTGCGAACATGCGCCAGAACCAAAGGTCTTGCGCGCATCATCTGTCTGCGTATATCCGCCCAGGTATCGAAATCAATCGGATACCCGAGCAGACGGGCATATTGAGCCAGATAGCCTTCCGCAGTATCAGGAGATCCGGCTTCGGCCACCGCTTCATGAGGTCCACCCCAGACGGCGGCGTCAATCTCGGTCGCGGGCCGACCGGTCAGCTCTTCCAGCAGACGGAGCCTGACCTGGTGATCGTAGTCATAGAGCACCTGATCCATATCGAAAATGACGAACCGGATATCAGGCATCTCAAAATCCGTGTTCCTGATCAGACAGCCGTCCCTCCGACAGTCAACTCGTTGATGCGCATGGAGGGTTGCCCGACACCGACCGGGACACCCTGCCCCTGTTTGCCGCAAGTCCCCATGCCGGGATCGAGCTTCATGTCATTGCCGATCATGGCAACGCGGGTCAGGGCGTCAGGGCCATTGCCGATCAGCATCGCCCCCTTAACGGGAGCACCGACCTTGCCGTTTTCAACCCGGTAAGCTTCCGTACAGGAAAACACGAACTTTCCTGAAGTGATGTCAACCTGGCCGCCACCGAAGGAAACAGCATAGATGCCATCCTTCACCGACTGAAGAATCTCTTCCGGATCCTTGTCTCCGGACATCATCACGGTGTTGGTCATACGCGGCATCGGAATGTGTGCAAAGGATTGCCGACGGCCGTTGCCGGTCGGCTCCATGCCCATCAGGCGGGCGTTCTGACGGTCCTGCATATATCCTGTAAGAATACCGTCCTCGATCAGGATGGTGCGACCGGCCGGAGTGCCCTCGTCGTCAACACTCAGGGACCCTCGTCGATCGGGTATCGTGCCATCGTCGACAATCGTGACGCCCGGCGACGCGACCCGCTCTCCCATCAGTCCGGCGAAAGCCGAGGTCTTCTTTCTGTTGAAATCGCCCTCAAGGCCGTGACCGACTGCTTCATGGAGCAGAATTCCCGGCCAGCCCGGACCGAGCACAACATCAAAAGATCCTGCCGGGGCGGGCACGGCTTCAAGGTTGACGAGTGCCTGACGAAGGGCTTCGTCAACACCGCCCTGCCAGTTCTCTGCCGTGACAAAACGTTCGAAACCCTCACGGCCACCGCAGCCAAACATTCCGCTTTCCTGGCGTTCGTCATTGCCGGCAACCACGGAGATCGAAAGGCGCACCATCGGACGGGCATCGCGAACGAGATGTCCATCAGCACGCAGGATTTCCACGACCTGCCAGGAGCCGGCAAGTGACGCCGTCACCTGGCGGACCCGCGGGTCTTTTGCCCTTGCATAGGCATCGATCTCCTGCAGCAGCTTCACCTTTTCCTCGAAACTCGGTCCTCCCAGCGGATTGGCATCGGTGTAAAGAGACTGATTTGTGCGCGCGGGTGCTGCTGCGTAGCTGCCCGAATACCCCTTCGACACCGCGCTGACAGCATCCGCCGCACGCTTCAGTGCGGCCTCGGAGATATCGCCTGCATGAGCATAACCGGCTGCTTCGCCGGCAACAGCCCGCAAGCCAAAGCCCTGAGCCGTGTCATAATTGGCCCCTTTCAAGCGTCCGTTGTCGAACACCAGACCTTCCGTCTGACGATATTCGACAAACAATTCGCCATCATCCGCCCCCGCCAACGCCTCCTGCGTAATCCGCTTGGCGGAGTCCAGTCCAAGGCCGGAGGTTTCGATGAGATCTGTCGTTGAAAGGGTCATGTCGTGTCCTGTCTTCGCCCGGGTTTCGAGGCGCGAATCTGCGTGTAGACGCAAACCGGTGATCCTGTTTCCCACAACATAGGTGCATTGCGTCCGTTTTTCACACGAAAAGCAGCAAAATCCGCTTGAGGAAATTTAAACTTGAATTTAAAACTCAGCTTAAATTCGCCGAGCGAGAAGCTGCGGCACAGCCTGGCGCGTCACGCCGCCTAGCCAATTCCCCGAAAACTCGAACCAATCCCGCTGCCAAAGAGCTTGCGGAACAGGGCCCGGTATGTCCACACCAATCAATGTGACCGCAGGCGGCAGCATAACCGCGTTTCATGACATTGCCGCGCTACGCGGCGACGGACTTCACCCCAAGCTGCTGGAGGCATTGGCAAAAACCGGAACTGTTTCAGGTCCGCCCGCCGAAAACACGACGAGTGACAGAAACATCATCCCTGTTGACTTCGCCTCAAGATCAAGCTTGCCGGCTCCGGACCGGAAAGCATCGAAATGAAGTCGATCCTCGTTGCCATGCACCTGGTCGCCTGTCAGCCGGACCTCCTTGTCTGTCAGGACATGTCCGTGAATACCAAACGCTGGTCGGATATTGAAACCTGCCGCCAGGACCGGATTGGTGAAATGTTCCGGCTGAAGCAGGATTTGCCGGAGTGGGCTGTGGTCATGTCGCGCTGCCGCTATCTAATCGGCAGCGATCGTCGTTCCACTCCGGCATTCTAAATAACCGGTTTGTTTATTTGGTTCACGGCTTGCCGGATAGGCGCAAAGTACCGTAAAAGACGGGGAGAAACTGCGAAACAACACGGCAAACCGGCGACAATGAACCGATACGAAAATCCGCGCATTCCAAGCGAAGCCCGCGTCCGGTACCTGGATGGCGACTATCAGGTCGAAACGCCGGGAACATTCGTGCGCTGCGCCGTTACAGGGTCGGCGATCCCTCTGGATGAGCTGAAATACTGGTCGGTCGAGCACCAGGAAGCCTACGTCGATGCCAAGGCATCCATGAAGCGGTATCTGGAAACACGCTAACGCTTTGCCCTAGCCTTCGAAGGACTTTGCACGCAGTTTCTCGCGGATCAGCGCGTTGAGACGTTCTGCATCATCGATTTTCATCGACACGTCCAGCACCTGTGACTTTGCGACCAGCCAGCGGAACAGTTCACCTTTCGAAGATGCAAGCCGCACCATGTCTTTCTGCGTTGTCACCAATTGCAGGTCGTCGTTTTCGGCTTCCGTCAACAAGGCTCGTGCTTCTGTTTCCTCATATTTGTGGTGATCGGCAAACTCCCGTGTTTTCCTGACGCTGTACCCAAGGTCTTTCAGCGACTTGAAGAACTTTTGCGGGCGTCCGATACCTGCGAAAGCGAACAGTCCGGTGTCCTTCAGAGCGTCATTCGATTGCGGTTTCAGGTGAGCGTGCAGTATCGGCAAACCCTTGCGCCCTGCCAGGTGAACCACCTCGTCCGCCGCCTCGCCCTCACCGACCAGCACGAGACAGTCGGTCTTGATGATTTGCCTGTCGGCGGGTGCCCGCAACGGTCCTGCGGGCAGGCAATATCCGTTTCCAAGTCCCGTCGTACAGTCGACGAGAACAAGATTCAGATCCTTGGCCAAAGCCGGATTCTGGAATCCGTCGTCCATCAATATGAGATCAATCGGCTGTGTCTCCGCAAGGAGCGCACCCTTCGGACGATCCGACGATATGACCGTCGGTCCATGTGCAGCCAGCAGCAACGCTTCGTCGCCAACGTCTTCCGCGCGGTGCCTTGCCGGGTCCACGAGCAGTGGCCCTTTTTCCCGTCCACCGTATCCTCTCAGCAGAAAGCCGGGCGCAAAGCCCTCTTCCCGCAGTAAACCGGCCAGCGCAATTGCAAAGGGTGTCTTTCCGGTTCCGCCGACAACGAAGTTGCCGATGCAGATTACAGGCAACCGGCTTCTGGCCTTGGGTTTTTTGAAAAGTCTCCTGCCGGACACAAATCCGTAGGCCCAACTGAAGGGCACCAAAAGAGTCGAGGCTGGAGACAGTGACGGCTGCCACCAAAATTCAGGTGATTTGTTCATCCGCCGTCTCCTGGAGCCGCTTTGCGCGATCTCCATTCAATAGGGGTTGCAGCAACGCCAAGGATTTGTCGAGCGCACCACGTCCTGCCTCGACGAGCGCCCTTGCTGTTTCAATTTGCCGGTGGATCTTTTCGGGGTTACGGAACAACTCGCCGACTTCATTGGCGAGTTTCGTCGGATCCTGCACCCGGACAGCAGCGCCATTGCTCCAGAATTCCTTGTAGACCGCGCGGGCATTTGCAACTTTCGGCCCAGTCACCAGAGCGGACCCGCTGAGCGCTGCCTCTACCGGATTGTGCCCGCCGACATCGGCAAAAGACCCACCCAGGAACGTGACGGGCGACAAACGGTAGTACAACCCCATCTCACCAAGCGTATCACCAAGAAAGATCTCGGTTTCCGGTGTGACCGGTTGTTGAGAACTGCGCGACACGAGCGAAAGATCGCTGGCTGCAGCCAGATCGATAACGTCCTGCGCACGCGCCGGATGCCTTGGCACCAGAACAAGCAGCAGATCCGGAAATTCCTGCCGTAGCCTTTTGTAGGCATCGAACACGATTTCATCCTCGCCGGGATGGGTCAGTGCCGCTACCCAGATCCTCCGTTCACCGATTTGCGCCTGCAGAACCGTGATCGCCTCGTCATCGACCGCCGGCTCGGGCGCATCGAACTTCAGGTTTCCCGGAACCTTTACGTCGTGGCAGCCAAGCTTTTCAAATCTTTCGGCATCCGCCGGACTTTGAGCAAGCACCAGATCCAGGCACCTGAAAATGAACCGGGATATGTACGGGACACGGGACCAGTTCCGCAAGGACCCGTCGGAAAGCCTGCCATTCAACAAGACAAATGGCACATTGCGGCCGTGCATTTCGTCAAACAGGCACGGCCAGATCTCGGATTCGACAACCATCGCAAGGTCGGGTGACCAATGCTCAAGAAACCGGTTGAGTGGAACCGGCGCGTCGTAGGGTACGAACTGATGAAAGGCACCATCCGGCAGTCTTTTTTCGGCTAATTCGGAGGCAGTCACAGTCACCGTTGTCAGCAACACCGCGTGACCATCTCCGGTCAACACGTCAATCAGTGGCAGCACCGACATGGTTTCACCGACGCTTGCGGCATGAATCCATATCAGACTACCTGCCGGACGGGCCAAATCGCTCCTGCCGAAACGTTCTCCCTTTCGGGCGGGAATTTCCTTCGATGAGCGGCTCCTGAGCCCAAAAAGAACATGAAACAAAGGTGAAACGCCTTGCGCAGCGGCCCGATAGAGACTGAGCAAAACTGGGCGCTTCTCAACCATCCGACCTGCCGACCAGTTCATAGGCCCGCCTGGTAACGGCATTCAGTTCGCCTTCCACTTCCCGGCGATAGGTTTCAAGCGCGTCTTCTTCCGCGTCAGAAGGAACCCAGATCAAGTCGCCAACGGCGATGCTGCCACGCCCGAACGGCAGATTCACACTTGCCTTGTCCCAACTGTTGAGCTCAATGCTACGGCTCGTTGCGACGGCGACAGGAAGGATTGGGCGGCCCGAATGCTTGGCAAGTTGCACAATTCCCTCGCCGGCCTTGCGAGAAGGCCCTTTCGGCACGTCAGCTGTCATGGCAATGCTGTAGCCGTCCTTCAATGCTCTGACCGCTTCGATAAAACCGCGCATGCCACCGCGCTTCTTGATCTGGCGTGCATTCCGGCCACCGGAGGCCCGGATCAATCCCAGACCGAATTTGCTGGCTGCGATTGCGTTCACCTCCCCGTCGGCCGACCGGGAGATCATGACCTTGGCTGGCCAGTGCCTCGGTTTTGCAAACGGCACCATGAAGTGCTGCCCGTGCCACATCGCCACGATGACAGGCAACTCTTTCTCCGTCTCGTCGTGAATACCTTCGGGATCAACGTTGAAACGGTTGGTGTGATAGACCAGCTTCAGGTATCCGGCGAGCGCGGAACCCACGCCTGCAAGTACCCATGGATGGCGGCCAAGGCGTTTGATCATTTTTTGTTATCGCCTGAATGTTTCTGAGTTATGCCGCCGCTTCCGGATCCAGAAGGCGATGCATGTGTACAATGAAGTAACGCATATGCGCGTTGTCGACCGTGGCCTGGGCCTTGGCCTTCCAGGCTTTGCTTGCCTCGGCATAATTTGGATAGATGCCCACAATATCCAGCTCATCCAGATCCCGGAAGGTCAACCCATCCGGCGATTCCAGTTCACCGCCAAAGACCAGGTGCAACAGCTGTTTCGGGGTGTCGGTCTCGCTCATGAGCATCCTCGCTAAGTTTAATACAGGCGCTGGTCATCTACCGGATAATGTCCTCAAGCACCGCACGCACTGGTCCTATAAGCCCGGTCGAAGCCGCGATCAATGCCGGGTGACCGGTCCGACTGCGATTATAGGTCAGATCCCGGCCGGAAACGTCGGTTATCCGCCCGCCAGCCTCGTTCACCAGAAGGTCGGCTGCTGCAAGATCCCAGTCGCTCGGACCACCACGCGCTGTGCCGACATCTATACGCCCCGCAGCAACCATGACGAGCCTGTAGGCCAATGACCTGAGGATCTCGGTTTTCTGAAACCCGGCAGCAAGCACATCCGTATTCGAAATGATCGAATGCGGTCCGGTCAACGTTGCACCCGAAACACTCGTACGGCCGGAGACCCTGATCCCGGCTTCGTTCAGGAACGCCCCGCCACCCGCACGCGCCGTGAACATTTCGTTCCGCCGCGGACAGAAGACTGCACCGGTCACTGGCCGACCGTCTTCAACCACAGCGATCGATATCGTCCACTCATCGCCGCCGGCCAGGAACGCGCGGGTACCGTCTATCGGGTCAACGATGAAGACACGTCTACATTCCAGACGGGCGCGGTCGTCAGCGGTTTCCTCCGAAAGCCAGCCGTAGTCCGGACGAGCGGTCAGAAGGCGGTCCGCCAGAAACCTGTCCACCGCGATGTCCGCTTCGGAGACAGGTGACTTGTTACCCTTGAACCAGGTCTCCAGACCCTGCCCAAAGTAACCAAGCGCCAGTTCCCCTGCCTGACGAGCCGCTGTTTCCAGCAATTGAAGATCCGCAACGAGGTCACACCCGTCGGCATCCTGATCAGCTTCCGGCAAGCGCCATTCCTTCAATCATCACAGAGGGTGTCGCTGCCGAGTAGCGGTTGTCCAGGTCACTCCCGGGAACCAGCCGCCTGAACATGTCGTTCAAATTGCCAGCAATCGTAATCTCACTGACGGGTTCAACAATTTCACCGTTTTCGAACCAGAATCCGGCAACCCCGCGGGAATAGTCCCCGGTGATGCCGTTGACCCCGTGGCCAATAAGATCGGAGACCAGCAATCCGCTGCCGGCTTCCGCCATAAGCGTGTCCAACGACAACTCTCCCGGCATCAGGGTTATGTTGGTGGCACCGGGCGACGTGCCACTTCCGCTTCTGTGCGCGCGTCCATTGGGATCCAGACCCAGTTCACGAGCGGACGCACCATCAAGAAACCAGTGCTGAAGAATGCCATCCTCGATCATGTGCAAGACGGAGGCAGCCGTTCCCTCACCGTCGAACGGCCGGGTGGCCCCTCCCCTGCGCTTGAACGGGTCGTCGACAATCTGAATTCCGGGTGCGAAGATCGCTTCCCCCATACGATCCTTGAGAAAACTGGTTTTCCGGGCAATGGAGGCACCATTTATGGCGCCGGTCAGGTGACCGAGAATGCTGCGTGCGGCGCGCGATTCATAAATGACATTGGTCGTGCGCGTGGAAAGCTTTTGCGGATTGAGACGACGGACAGCACGCTCGCCCGCCCTTCTGCCGATTTCAGCGGGTGCATCGAGGTCTTCGAAATACGTCCTGCTGTCAAAGTCATAGTCACGTTCCATACTGGTGCCTTCACCAGCGACCGCCGTCATTGACATGCCATAGCGGGATGTCATGTACGACCCTTCAAATCCATGACTTGTGGCCAGCACGACACCGGCGAGGCGCCAGGATGCTCCGGCGCCACCAGACTTGCTGACCCCGGCAACCTCCAGTCCCGCCGTTTCCGCTTCAAGTGCGATATCGGCGAGCGCATCCGCGGTCATTTCCCTGCTGTCAAGAAGTTCCAGTCCGGGCATGTTCTTTACAAGGAGGTGTTCGTCGGCAAGCCCGGCATAGGGATCTTCAGGCGCAACACGAGCCATCGCCACGGCACGCTCAGCCAAGGCGCCGGGATCATCCAGCTGATTTGCGGAAACGGCCGCTGTCCGCTTGCCAACGAAAACGCGCAACGTGACGTCGTCGCCTTCGGCACGTTCGGTCTCTTCGACCTTTCCCTCCCTGACATCAACGGCGAGCGAGACGCCTGTCACCGCCACGGCATCGCAGGAATCAGCTCCGGCCTTCCGGGCCGCTTCGACAAGACGCACAGCACGCGACTGCAATTCGCTTTGATCAATCATTTCCGACATTCGTTCCGCCTTGATGGGTCTGCTTCATTCGCCCCGCTTCGGCTGTTGTTTACGCCCAGCGCCCGTGCTCCGCAACAACTTGCGCGCAAACGACCCATCGTGGACAGGGCCAGCATGTTGAACCGCCTTTGAAATTTCCGTTTCGGCCCATTTTGAACACAGGCATGAACAGATCGTTTGCACCGCGCTTACACTCCGGTAACCCTCTTTAAAATCAGAGTTTTTTAACTCTATCTCTTAAGTGGTTCACGACTTTTCTCCGTTACATTCAGCTTCATCAAGAGACCTGAAGGTCCGACGGAGAGTCATTTGAGACGTCAAACAGAACAACAGGCGCCAAAAGCAACCGGGAGCAATGCAGAAACAATACTGCATCCCGGTTGCCTGCCGGTCCGATTTGAACAAAGGCTCGAATGCCGCCCCGGAACACCCTCTCTTCCTGCTGAAATCTATATCGACCGCACAAGGGTCATCATAAAGCGACGCATTGCAGGTGTTCCCGTCAGGGTCATTGTCCCTGCAAACGGTTTCGATGGTGTCATGGTCCGGATCGTTCCGGGTGCCGCGCCTGGTAACATAACGGCTGCGCTTATCCTGAAACATCCCGACAGCGCCTTATCAATCACCCTCGCAGAGACGGAAAACTCCGACGAACTAGCCGTGCTTTGGAGCCGTTGGGCCCAAACGCTGAAACTGCCCATGCTCGTATGCGATCTTGGCGGTGAAGTTAAACCGATAGACGCATTCTGCGCGACACCCGCCGCAAATCCGGCTCCTCGACGCAAGCTGCGTCTGTTGACCGGCCGCCGTCCCCGTTTTCTGAACAGGCGCATACCTGGAACGGTGACCGATGCACCCGCAGTTTTCGGACATGAGCGGGAAATCATCGCAAGAACCTGAAGCCCAGCCAACTTCCCGTAACCGGAAGGCACTTCCTGGTCTCTCAAAGACCCACGCCAACCAGCGCATCGGTGACAAATCCGGCGAACAGGATCCAGCCATAGGTTCCGTTGGAACGAAAGAGCTTCAGGCACTGGTCGCCATCGTCGATGTCGAGCACGATCACTTGCCATCCCAGATGAACCACGCCTGCCAGGATACCTGCAAATGCCAACGGACCGGCGTCGGCAAATGCAGCTGCCAACGAAAAGAGCACCGTCGCACATCCATAAAGGGCAATCAGGGCCGGCTTCGTGCGATTCCCGAATAGGCGTGCCGTCGACCTGACACCGACAAGTGCATCGTCGTCCTTGTCCTGATGCGCGTAAATCGTGTCATAGCCGATCGTCCAGCATATGCCTCCAAAATACAAAAGGACGGGCGCTGGCGACAACGACCCGAAAACCGCGGCCCAACCCATGAGGGCTCCCCAGGAAAATGCAAATCCGAGGAACAGCTGCGGCCAGTTCGTAATGCGCTTCATGAATGGATAGATCGCGACCGGCAGCAGTGAGGCAAGGCCGAGAACTATCGAGAATGTGTTGAACTGCAACAAAACCAGCAACCCGATCAACGCTTGCACGATCAGGAAACTCCTGGCCTGGTTCTTGGTCACCTGACCTGCCGGTATCGGCCGGGACCGCGTCCGCTCGACCCTGGCATCAATGTCAACATCCAAAAGGTCGTTGTAGGTACATCCGGCGCCGCGCATTGCCACGGCTCCAACAAAGAACAGAACGAGATGCCAGGGGTTGGGCCACCCGTTGCCGGCTGCGATTGCGGCAAGCGCAGCTGACCACCAGCAAGGCCAAAGGAGCAACCACCATCCGATAGGCCGTTCCCACCTTGCTAGACGGGCATAAGGACGTAACCCGGCGGGCAAACGTGTATCGACCCAATGTTGCTTCACCGCGTCAGCGACCGGTCCCGTGTCCTTGGTGGAAAATAACATTCGCTGCCCTCTTTGAGTTTCGGACTTCTACCAAATTCGCGACGAAATACATCCTGCAATTGCCCCGGGATATCGGACAGCAAGCCCGTCCCGATGATGAGCGATGATCTGCCTTCTCCGTCTCCGCGTCCATATGACGGTTCGCCGCTCCCAGCAGGCTCTTTGTCTTCAACGACGGAAGGACGGTCTCACCTGCACTTGTTTGCCGGATTTGCAGGGACAGACCTGCCATGATAGACCGCGCAACTGCAACGCTGGCGTACCCGAATCCGCGTCAGCGAGACGGATCGTTCTCGAAAGATCGGCGATACATGAAACTGCTGCTTATCGGGTCCGGCGGGCGTGAGCACGCCCTTGCCTGGGCTTTGGCGAAATCCCCGAAACTGACCAAGCTTTACGCCGCTCCCGGAAATGCCGGGATCGCCGAAATCGCCGATCTGACCGACCTGAATGTTTCCGATCATGATGCCGTGATCGGGTTCTGTCGCGCAAAACAGATCGATCTCGTGGTTGTTGGTCCTGAAGCACCGCTTGTTGCCGGGATTGTCGACGACCTTGAAGCAGCCGGCATCAAGGCATTCGGACCAAGCCGAGCCGCCGCACAGCTGGAGGGATCCAAGGCATTCACAAAGGGTGTGTGTGATGACGCGGCAATTCCGACAGCCGGATATGGGCGTTTTGCCGATTGCGACGCCGCACTTTCCTACGTCCGCGACCAGGGAGCACCCATCGTCGTCAAGGCCGATGGTCTTGCGGCCGGAAAGGGTGTCGTGGTCGCCATGACCATTGGCGAAGCGGAAGACGCGGTCAAGGCCTGCTTCGAAGGTTCGTTCGGGGATGCCGGTGCCGAAGTGGTCATAGAAGAGTTCCTGCAAGGTGAAGAAGCCAGCTTCTTCGTGCTTTCCGACGGTACCCATGCCCTCCCCCTGGCAACCGCCCAGGATCACAAGCGCGCCTATGACGGCGACGAAGGACCCAATACCGGAGGAATGGGGGCTTACTCACCGGCACCCGTCCTGACAGGCGACCTGGTCACCCGGGTCATGGATCAAATCGTCAATCCGACGATCAAAACCCTGGCGGACCGCGGAACCCCTTTCAAAGGCGTTCTCTATGCCGGCCTGATGATCACTGCGGCTGGTCCGAAGCTGATTGAATACAACACCCGTTTCGGCGATCCGGAGTGCCAGGTCTTGATGCTGCGTCTCAAGAGCGACCTTCTGGAACTCATGCAGCGCAGCGTTGAAGGAACATTGGCAACTGCAAACGCCGACTGGAGCCATGAGAGTGCACTTACCGTCGTCATGGCCGCAAACGGATATCCGGCAGCATACGAAAAGGGCACCGAAATTCGTGGCCTCGAAAAGATAGGATCCGAGACGCTCGAAGTGTTTCATGCCGGCACCAAACGCGAGGATGAACGATTGCTGGCAAATGGAGGCCGGGTGCTGAATGTGACCGCGCTCGGTGATACGGTTCGCGACGCAAAAGCCCGCGCCTACGCGGCAGTCGGGCAGATAGACTGGCCGGAAGGCTTTTGCCGTAACGACATCGGTTGGCGCGCTGTTGAGCGCGAGGTAGCCGAAGGTACCGGAGACGAATAAAATTCCGGACACCCTTGCGGACTGAAGTGAGCAACAACAAGCCTGAAAAATCGTCTTGGCAGCATGTTCTGGTAGCCGATACTGTTTTGGTGTTCGTGGCCCGGGGAGAGCGTCTTGAAGAGTGATTTGCCCGATCTGTTTCCCGGATTCGAAACCAGATTCGTCGAAGCGAACGGGATAACCCTGTTTTGCCGGATCGGCGGGTCCGGCCCTCCTCTCCTGCTACTGCACGGCTACCCCCAATCGCATGTCATCTGGCATGAAATCGCATCAATCCTGTCGGCACATTTCACCCTTGTGATGCCTGATCTTCCCGGCTACGGAATGTCCTCCATTCCCCCGGTTTCCGGCAATCACGAGGCGTATTCAAAGCGGTCAATGGCGTCCGTCATGCGCGAAATGATGCGTGTGCTGGGGTACCGGACGTTTTTCGCAGCGGGACACGACCGGGGGGGCCGTGTTGGATACAGACTGGCCCTGGACCATCCGGATACGATCCCAAGGCTGGCCGTGCTCGATATCCTTCCCACGTCGGACTATTGGGACCGGATGAACCGCGTCTTCGGTCTTAAAGTCTATCACTGGATGTTTCTCGCACAGCCATTTCCATTCCCGGAGAAAATGATAGCCGCTGCACCAGTCCGATATCTGGAACACACATTGGCGAGCTGGACAGCGGAAAAAAACCTCGACTGTTTTGCGGAAGGGGCCCTGGAACATACCCGTGCCTGGTTCTGCGAGCCCGACCGGATCTCCGCATGCTGCGAAGACTATCGAGCAGGCGCGACAATCGACTATGAGCACGACATTGCCGACCGGAACGCCGGCAACATCATAAGGGCGAAAATGCTGGCCCTTTGGGGCGACAAAGGCATTGCAACAAGTGTCGACGACCCACTGGCGGTATGGCAGGCCTGGTGTCCACATGTCGAAGGACACTCCCTTGCCGCGGGCCACTTTCTGCCAGAGGAAGCACCAAAGGCCACTGGCGAGACCCTGCTCGACTTTTTCAGCTCCTGATTGAATAAAACTTGAATAAAATTTGAGCGATAAACTTCAATTCATCAGTACTGCCTGTAAAAAAAGTTGAAAAACCTGACTTTTTCAAAGTTGCGTGAATTGTCGCTTAATAGCGCTTAAGAATTCCATTCAAACCAATTTAACTATTCTAGTCTATTGAGAGAATGGGCAGAGAACGCTTGGAAAAAACGGCGCTTCATACTTGCGGCGACGAGACCCCGGCATCCTGGCCAATCAGTTAGCAGCTGCGGCTGCCGGGGGTATTTGTGCTGAGTATGGGCAAACAAGTGGCTGGGGAACAGGAGAAGCTGCGGGGACACGCGCCTCGTCAGGACCGGTTCAACGGTTTTCTGGACCGCCTCGTTGATCAGCTTTGTCCGGATGACCTGCATTTCGAAAAGCCATTACGCATCGTTTTCCTGTCCTTTCTGGCTTTGACCGTATGTGTTCTTACTGTTCAGAACATCGTTTCCGAATACCGGAATTTGCGTGAACCCCAGGAAGCGCTCGTCAACACCGCTGAACGCCTGCTGATGAAGCAAAAGAAGGTCGGCTCCGAAACGCTTGACGAAATTGTCGGTGCGCTTGGTGCGAATGAAGATCTTCTGAACGCGATCCGCAACAATGACCATCGACAGATCAAACAGGTTGCAGATGCACTGTTTGCCGTGAAATTTGACAATCTCAACGTGGTGGAACTTGCGATCTATTCCGCCAACCGGAACCTGATCTACCCGGCCAATGGCACGGCACCCGTCCGCGTTCCCGGCGCTGTCTTCAAGTCCGACCTGAATTCAACCGCCCCTGGCCGGAGCGACGGCATCGAATTCGGCCCGAACAACCAGTTCGTTGTCAGTGTCTTTCGCCCGTGGATATCCGACGGTCAATTGCTGGGATACCTGAAGCTGGCAATCGACATCGAACGCTCTCTGGCACTTGCAAGTGCTGCGGTGGACGCTCAGATCGTGAAATTGTGCGAATTGCCCGCGGCCAACGGAGACCCTGCCGGTTCGACACGTTACAAGATCCTTGGAAACCTTGCTCCATCGGGGTTTGATCTGGGCGTTTTTTCTGCCGGCGACCAAGACCTTGCCCGGATACATCCATTGTATCTTCAGGACGGCAAGGTCTTCATGGTTCGCGACCTGCCTATCGCGGTCACACAGAACGATCACGCATTCAAGCTGCTGCTGGTCAAAGACATTACCGACAACGTCTGGGCATTCTTGAACGGTATTGTCATTTCCCTGCTTGCCGGTATCGGCCTTTCTTTCATTGCTTGGGCCGTCATCCATCGCCTTCTTTCACGCTTGCAATCGTCTGTTCAGAAAACCCGCGCACGGCTCGAAGCAGAAGTCAGGGACTACACTGAGAAGCTGGAAAGGAATGCGTCAAAACTTATCGAAGCTCAACGTATTGCCACAGTTGGAAGCTGGGAAAGGGATGTTGCCACGAACGAGGTCAGCGCGACGGAAGAATATTATCGGATCATGAACCTGCCAGCTGGTCTTTCCTCGAAGAAGATCATCGAAAGAGTATACGCCCAAATACCTGAAAACGAGGCGCAGGCGGCCAAACTGATGGTCAGGCGTGCGATCGAGACCTGCGGCGAATTTGATTTCGAACACTCGCTGGTGCCAGAGAACGGTTCTCCACGCTACCTCCACATCCGCGGCTATGTGCTTTCCGGCCGGGACGGAACGGCGACCAAAGTCGTGGGAACCGTGCATGACATAACCGAACGCACACGGGCGGACCGCAAAAACAATCTGCTGGCCAATATTCTGGAATCTTCGCTCAATGAAATTTACATTCTCGACGCCAAGACTTTCCGCTTTGAACACGCCAACAAATGTGCCCTGAACAACCTCGGCTACAAGCTCGACGAACTTAAATCGCTGCAGATCTGGGACATAAATCCAATTTATGATCGGGATACGATCGAGCGGCAGACCAGGCCTCTACAGAACGGTGACATTGAGGGCGTGGCAGCGGAATGTCTGCACAAGCGCGTCGATGGTTCCGAGTATCCGGTAGATCTGCGCGTACAATTGCACCAGGACAAGGACCACGATCTTTTCGTCATCATTGCGAATGATGTCACCGAAAGGGTCCTGCGGGAGACTGAAACCCGTGAGGCCAGAGTACGGGCCGAGCGATTGGCCTATTTCGATCCACTCACCAAACTGTCCAATCGGGCTGGATGTCAGCGTGATGCGAAACAGCGCTTCGGCCACGACACCAAACCAGCATTCCTGGTGCATGTCGACATGGACAATTTCAAGCGCGTGAACGATACGCTCGGGCATCTTGCCGGCGATTATTGCCTTGAAGAAACCGGTCGCAGATTGCGCGAAGTCTCGCGCGGGCTAGGCACGCCCTATCGATGGGGCGGTGATGAGTTCGTCATTATTGCCGAAGCGAGCGACTCCGATCCGAACGAACTTTGCGAACGCGCACGTCGACTCATGCGCATGCCGATGGAGTTCAAGGGCAATCGGTTCTGGCCAACCGTCAGCATGGGCATTTCGCTGTGTCCAGAGGACGGATCGAACTTTGAAGACCTGCTTTTCAATGCCGACCTGGCGCTGTACCAGTCGAAGGAAAACGGCAAGGATCGGCTCACGTTCTTCCGGACCAGCATGAAGACCGAAAGCGAAACGGAAGCCAGGATCGAGCGGGAACTTCAGGACGCAGTCAAGAACAACCAGTTTTTCATGGTGTTCCAGCCGCAGGTCAATCTGCGCTCGCAAACGATAACCGGTATCGAGGCCCTGATCCGGTGGGACCATCCGGACCGAGGTGTTCTGTCGCCCGGTGGCTTCCTGCCTGTCGTCGAAAAAACGAGCCTTGCGCCGGTACTGGGCGAAGTCGTCATCGACCGGGCCATGGCGGCGGCAAAGTACTGGCTCGACACGGGACTCGACTTTGGACGGGTCTCGATAAACGTGTCGCCTGCACACCTGGCGTCCGGTCTGCTTGTCGACCATTTCAAGGCCGCGATGGCGAAATATCAGGTCCCGCCTGACCGCGTTACCGCCGAAGTGCTGGAATCGGTCTTTCTGAGCGATAATCGTTCAGGCCATCTGGCTGCGCTGCGGGAATTGTACGAACTTGGTGTTCACATTGAACTTGATGATTTCGGTACAGGTTATGCGTCGCTCACCCATGTGGCCGACCTGCCCATAAACGGTTTAAAAATCGACCGGTCCTTCACGAACCAAATGATTGACGACCCCAGAAAGGAAGCAGTGGTCAATCAGCTTATCCACCTCGCCCGATCGCTCAACATAAACATTGTCTGCGAAGGCGTGGAAACAGAAGCGCAGTATGACCGCCTGCGCATGATGGGCGATTTTTCCATCCAGGGCTTCCTGATTGCCGAACCAATGCCCCTAGATCAGATGACCGAATGGATGAGCGAAGCGTCCGACGATCTCTATTTCGTCATTTGACCGGGCGGCCGGCAGCTCGACAATTTGCGCGTTGACAGCACTCTTTCGAAGCGGATCGGTCCAGCCGAAGCTTGGAAAGACACAGTCCGGCACCCATCTGTCCCAAGGCACATTCATATGAAGGGCAATTCAGATGGCCTCAACACCCTTACCCGCCGGGACCCAACCGCGCATAGGTCTGACCCTTGGCAGTGGCGGCGCACGTGGCCTTGCCCACATTCCGGTTCTGGAAGCACTCGATGACCTGGGTTTGAGACCGGTCCAGATCGCGGGCACCTCGATCGGAGCAATCCTTGGCGCTGCTTATGCAAGCGGGCACAGCGGGCAGGATATCCGGCAGATTGTTCTCGACATTTTCGCCGACAGAAACACTGTCCTGTCCAAGGTCTGGCAATTGAGGCCGCGGCGGTTCGGCGACATGTTCCGGCCCGGACCGGTTCAGTTCGACCCCGAGCGTGTCCTTGAGGTCTTCGTTTCTGAATATCTGCCTGAAAATTTCGAAGATCTGCAGATACCGCTACGCCTGCTTGCAACGGATTTCTTCGGCGTCGAGGAGATCGACTTCGAAAAAGGACCACTCCTTCCGGCGGTTGCCGCGTCAATCGCAATTCCGGCGCTGTTTCGTCCTGTGAAGCACGGAGACCGGTTCCTGATCGACGGCGGTGTCGTCAACCCTCTCCCGTTCGAAGGCATGCGCTCCAACTGCGACATTGTCATCGCTGTCGACGTCGTCGGAGCACCGGTGCCGCGGCCTGAAAAGTCCGATATCAACATGCTGGACTCGCTGTTCGGGTCTGCGCAAATCCTCATGCAGACCATCACCAACCAGAAACTCAAAATGGAACAGCCGGATATTCTGGTTCGTCCTCCGCATGACACAACTCGCGTCCTCGATTTCATGAAAGCGGATCGGATCCTGGACAGGGCGGAACACTTGCGGGCAACGACCCGAGAACAATTGGCCAAATTGATAAAAGAGACAATGAAAGTAACCTGAATGTCACATAAGTAAATTTCACCAGACAACTGGATTTTATTGCAAAATATTTTCAAATTAATTGTTGTTTAACGATTTAATGAGATCTTATTCTTGAATAAATAGGGGCAAAACAATGCAACATACGCGGTCAATAGATCTGGAGGACTGCCCAGTTCCAGAGGATCTACTCAAACGCCTGCTCGACGCGACACTGAATGCAATCTCGGATGTCGGATCCCAGTTGACAGAGCCCCAGCGCGCCGCTCTTGCGGTTTACTGTTACCGGCGCTCTCACCTGCGCCAACTCGGCTTGTCGCTGGCAGCCCTTTGCAACCGGGCCGCATTGATGATGGAAGCCGGTCATGCCGGTGAACTCATTCACATGCAGGCACAGGCAAACACCAACAGCGATGTTGACGCCGACCGACGCCCGAGGGGCGGTAAGGCACCCGTCAGCCTCTACGTTGTTTGACAGTTCATTCGGGGCGGGTACTTCCTCCCTCCTGCCCCCACCTGCGGCAACCGCCTCCGTATAAGTGATACGCAGGCCGGTTGCCCTTTTCTTTCCAAAAGCCTTGCCGAGTTGCTCCTGAAACCGGATTTGAACATGTTTCGGCTATTCCTGCTTGCCAGTGACGATCTGACCGCTACTCTTTAGGGAACTGATAGAAACCGGGACCAGACACATGGCTTCAGGCGTTTCCGTTCTCAAACTGTCCCGGTACCGGGAAATCAATCCTGGCCGCGTCATTGCGGTTCTTCTGGGCATTTTCCTCTCGTTTGTGGCCCAACCGGCTTTTGCGATTTGTCAGCTGATCGCAAACGGTCCTTATCTCCAGCCCCAGGCCGATGCCGTCCGCGTCTGGCAAGCCTCGCTTCAGGCCGGAGAAGTTCAAATCCGTTACATCGGCCACTCGACGTTTGAACTCGAAACACCAGGTGGCGTGCGCATCGCAACCGACTACAACGACAGTGTCCGGCCCTTTCTCCCGCCCACGGTCGCGACGATGAACGGGGCTCATACGACCCACTACTCGCTAGCACCCGACCCGAGTATCGAACATCTGCTCTACGGCTGGAATCGCGAAGGTGGTCCAATGGACCACGACCTGACGGTTGAAGATGTCCGCATCCGGAACATCCAGACAAACATTCGCGGCTGGGACGGGGAAACCCGCAGGCTCGGCAATTCCATATTCATCTTCGAAATTGCCGATTTGTGTATTGCGCATCTGGGACACCTGCATCACAGGCTGACAAAGGACGACCTCGCCAGACTTGGTCAGATCGATGTCGTATTCGCGGCGATCGACAATTCCTCGACGCTCCGCCTGGACAGCCTGATGGATGTCTTGGCAGGCATCGGCCCGACCATGGTCATCCCGATGCACTTTCACTTTGCAGGTGCACTTCCGGCCTTCATGGGAAGGGCAACGGAAGCCGGCTACCGGATCGTCAGGGCAGAAACGCCGAAACTCGTGATCAGCCGATCCTCTCTGCCTGTGAACCCGACCGTCTACATCATGATGCCCGGAGGAACCTGACACCCGTTGCAGGGTCAATCAGCAAGCTGGTAGCGGAGAAATATTACCTGGCTGTCTCCGGTCAGCCGCCTGTCGATTTCTGAAAAACAATCGGGAACATCAGGCTCAACGCCAGCACGTTCTTCCAGAACGCAGATCGCTTCCGGCTTCAGCCATCCACCCTTCACGGCAGAACCCAGTGCCGCTTCCCCCAGTGCCTTCCCGTAAGGCGGGTCGGCAAAAACAAGATCGAACGGCTCGATTGTTCCGGCGTCACCGAGGCGGGTCGCATCACGGCGAAATATCTTGGCCACACCGTTCAGGCCGAAATTTTCCATGTTTCGCCGGATAACACCTCGCGCCTCCGCGCCCTCCTCTATGAAGGTGCAGTGGCGGGCACCTCGGCTCAGTGCCTCAAGGCCGAGAGCACCGGTGCCTGCGAAAAGATCAAGAACCCGAGCGTCCTCGACGTCGACGGCAACACCATGAGCAAGAATATTGAAGATGGTCTCACGCAGCCGATCGCTCGTCGGCCGTGTCATCTGGGATTTTGGCGCGGCAATCGCTTTTCCCTTGAAACGCCCGGAAACAATTCTCAAGAACGACCGCCTCCGCGCGGACGACCACCGCCTTTTGGTGGTCGGCGACCATCCTTATTGTCTTGATCCGCCCTGCTTTGCTGTGCCTTGTCCTCCAGCAAGCCGTCTTCGCTCCATATACGGCGCTGCGGCGTCCGGCGCTGTTCGCCAAATTCCTTTCGCGGCTTCGGTTCGGACGTCATGCGAAACTTGGATCTCGGTGAGACCTTTTCCTGCCGGGGACCAGCGCCGCCACGCTTGGCCTGCTTTCGATCCTGCCGGTCGTTCTTTGCGGTTTTGCGTTTGTCGGTCTCGGACTTGCCTTCCCGCGCAGTCAGCCATTTGCCCTGATTGCCACCCCGATCACCACCGGATTTGCGGCCGGAGCCGGATTCGGAGCTGCGGCGGCTGGCTGGGCTCTTTTTCGGAGTATCCTGTTTAGGCTGATGAAAAATCGGCGCATCAAAGTCGGCACCAGCTTCATTTGCGAGTGCCTCACCAAGCTGGTCGCGCAGGATCCTGCCCCGGATTTCACGGACATCGTTGTCCGGCAGGTCCATCAGCTGGAATGGCCCATAGGAAATCCGGATGAGCCGGTTCACCGTAATACCCAGATGCTCGAGGACCCGCTTGACTTCCCTGTTCTTGCCTTCGCGCAAACCGACCGTAAGCCAGATATTGCCACCCTGTTCCTTGTCGAGGGTTGCCTCGATGGCGCCGTAGAGAACTCCCTCTACCGCAATGCCGTCCTGCAACGCGTCAAGATCTGCCTGGGTGATCTTGCCGAAAGCACGGACACGGTACCGCCGCAGCCATCCCGTCGACGGCAGTTCAAGAACGCGTGCAAGGCCGCCGTCGTTTGTCAGCAACAGCAGTCCCTCGGTATTGATATCAAGCCTGCCGACAGTCAGGACACGGGGCAATTCCTTCGGCAACCTTTCGAACACCGTCGGACGGCCTTCCGGATCCTTGTTGGTCGTCACCAGTCCGCGCGGCTTGTGATAGAGCCACAGACGCGTCCGCTCGCGCATTGGCAATGGCTCTCCGTCGACGAGAACCTTGTCGTTCGCCGAAACGGTGATGGCAGGCGTGGCCAGCACCTTGCCGTTCAGCTGGACACGCCCCGCCTCGATCCAGGTCTCCGCTTCCCGGCGCGAACACAACCCTGCGCGGGCCATGACCTTCGCGATGCGTTCGCCGCGCTCCAGAGTATTGTCGGAGACCACGTTGGCCGGCTCGGCATCCGGCCTTTTCCTGGCGGGAGCCCTGGAGGGCTTTTTGCCCTGCACGCTTTTTCCGCGCCCTCGGCCTGATTGCGGTTCTGGGCGCTTTTGAGAAGGTTTTCTTGTCGTCATGGATGCGTCATAGCAGAGCTGGACCGTTTCGGAAATCGCCAGTTGACGTCCAATTCTGCAATGGAGCCCTTTTCCTGGTGCATGGCACGTGCGAAACAACTTGCGCACAGGACCCTTGAGGGGATCCGTGCGGACGACTTGAAGACCTATTCGGCGAACCTGAAATATCCTCGACACATGACCACAACCAGCATCAAGACCGAGAAAAACTCTTTCATGAACATCGCCCTTGAGGAAGCAGAAGCCGCTGCCGCAAGAGGGGAAGTTCCGGTAGGTGCCGTTCTGGTCAGGAACGGCACCATCCTGGCCCGCAACGGCAACCGGACGCTGGAGCTGCACGACCCGTCAGCGCATGCAGAGCTTCTCGTCATCCGGACCGCGTGCACGCTGCTGGAATCTCAACGCCTGACCGGCTGCGATCTCTATGTCACTCTGGAGCCATGTCCGATGTGCGCCGGGGCGATATCCTTTGCCCGGATCAGACGACTCTATTACGGAGCCGGTGACGAAAAGGGCGGCGCGGTAGATCACGGAACGCGATTCTTCTGTCAGCCGACCTGCCACCACGCACCAGAGGTCTATGCGGGCATCGGAGAAACCGACTCCGCAAAAATACTTAAAAACTTCTTTATTTCCAAGCGGTAACGGCAATCTTGCGTTGCGCAGAAGTCACAACACTTCGCTAAAAGTGCCGGAACCTTTTCTCGCTCGCGTTTTCCGTTGGCAAACCGTCTGGTCCATCATCCATACTTGCACGTATCGGCACCCGTGAACGCTGGAGTTTAAAATGTCCCGTCTTGTTGCTCTTGGTCTGCTTGCCGGCATTGCCAGCGCGACCGGCCCCGCCAACGCCGCCGATTTGCCGGTTGCGCCGGAGCCCATCGACTACGTCCGCATTTGCGATGCCTATGGTTCCCGTTTCTACTACATTCCCGGCACCGAGACTTGTTTGCGCGTCCGCGGCAGGGTTCGCACCGAGTTCCGGGTTCGCAATTTCGGCGAGGCCGAAAACTCATGGGGTAACAGGGACTCTGACGGGTATCAGTGGCGCTCCCGTGGCTACCTTTATCTCGATGCCCGCACGCAGACGGAATTCGGCACGCTCCGCGGCTTCATCGAAATGTACATGCAGCAGACCAACGAAAGCGCGGGCTATTCAATCGACAACGCCTATATCCAGTGGGGCGGATTGCTCGCAGGCCTGACAAACTCGAATTTCGATTTCTTTACCGGTTACTCGTTCAACGCCCAGGTCGAAAGCTATTCGGACCAGTCGCTGAACCAGGTGGCCTATACCTATGCCTTCGGCAACGGGTTCAACGCGACGATAGCCCTGGAGGACCGTTCCGATCGAGAGGCCAGCATCGGTCTCAACGGCGGTACGCTTGGATATGGCGGAACCCGGGTGCCGGATGCGATTGGCGTCCTCGGCGTAAGTCAGGGCTGGGGTGAAGCCCAGATCATGGGCGCCTTGCACCAGGTTTATCCGAACTCCGTTTACAACGGCACGACCGGCGGTTCTGAAGATGAACTCGGATGGGCCGTCGGTGCAGGTGTCGAAATCGAATTCGGCGGTTTTGCAAACGGCGGCAGCATCGCACTGCAGGGCGTTTATACAGACGGAGCGAGCGCCTATGGTTCGACCGGCTGGGACAGCCGCATTACCGATGCAGTCTGGAACGGCAACAGCACGGAAACCACCAAAACCTGGAACGTTTTCGGCGGTGTGAGCCTCGGCCTGACCGAAACCGTCGAACTCAACGTCGAAGGCGGTTATCACAATGTTGATGCGGGAACGAGTGCTTATGATTTCACGCAGTGGAGTGTGACGAGCAACCTCGTGTGGGAGCCCGTTTCGGGCCTTATCATCGGTCCTGAACTCCAGTACCGGGACATCGACTACAGTGCCGCTTCAGGCCTGAACGATACCTACCAGCTTTATGGTACCTTCCGGATGCAGCGTTCCTTCTAGTGCGCATCCCTTGAATGCTGGATTACCTGATGTCGAGAAGCGGTCTACACGGCAAGACACTTCGGGGCGCTGCGGGTGCCGGGCCTTCCATCACCTGAAGGACCGGTAACGTCAGGAGCGCAAACCGAGCCTCGATTTTCAGCTCAATCTGAATTCGATTGCCCGAAAGTCTGAAATCACCGGACAATCGGGTTTTGCGACATCCGGGCTGGCAAATCCGATCGCGATCACGTCGCTCCCGGCATTCAACCCGGCCTGAATACCTGCCGGGGCGTCTTCAAAAACCAAACACTGTCCGGCACTGGTGCCAAGCTTTTCTGCAGCCAGTGTGTAACCGGAAGGATCAGGTTTCCCGTGTTCGATATCTTCGGCAGTTATCAGCACTTCGGGAATTGGCAGGCCGGCTGCAGTCAACCGGCGAACAGCAAGATCGTGGCCGGCAGACGTTACGATGGCCCAACGGCCGGTCGGCAATTGGTTCAACAAATCAGCGGCCCCGGGGATTGCCACTATTCCGCGGACATCGTCAGTTTCTGCCGCCTCGATTTTGTCAGCCTCGGATTTGCAATCCGTGCCGGCTTTCGCGAATTCTCGAACGACATCAATTGTTCGTCGGCCATGTGAAACGGCAAGTATGGAAATGGGATCGAGTTCATTGGCAATTGCCCAATCCGTTAAAACACGCTCGATCACCACACGGGAATCCAAAAGCGTTCCGTCCATGTCGAACAGAACGGCTGAATAGGCTCGATCTAGCTGCAGCATGTTTTGATTTGTTCCTTTCACAAACAGTGCCGAAAAAAACCTGAACAGGTAGGTGCAGCAATGATACGGCGTGTTTCAGGTTTGCCAGGCCAGAGCGTGTCCTCTGTCCGACTTGCTCCGGGCTAAAGTGCCCGGAGCTGTGGTTCAGGTGCCTTCCCGGGCCCATTTGTCCCGGACGGCATCCCAGAGACCGGTCTTCCACAAATCGCTGTGACCCGCGCCCTCAATGATCAGGATTTCCTTGGGATCAGATGCGAATTCGAACAAGCGCTTGCCATGGTCGACCGGAATGACGGCGTCATCGGTTCCGTGAACAATCATCACCGGCGCACCGACTTTCCCGATCCGCTCGCGTGTTTTCATCGGGTCCTTCATCAGCATTTCAACAGGAAGCCAAGGATAGCTTTCGCCTGCCATGTCAACGAGTGCGGTATAAGGTGCTTCCAGCACAACAAGTCCTACATCAGAACGTTCGGCGCCCACGGCAGCTGCAAGTCCGGTTCCGAGGCTCTCGCCGTGGACAATGACCGGTGACCCGGCAGCTGCTGCCCTGTCGTAGTGCTCCAGCGCATCGGAAACGAGGGCGGCTTCCGATGGGCTTCCCTCGCTGCCAGCATAGCCGCGATGTGTTGGTGCATAGAGACCGTATCCGCTGTCCACGATCTGCTTGAACCGCTTCCAGCGGCCCGAGAGATTGCTCGAATTGCCGTGAAAATAGACAACAGTGGGAGTACCCGGATCCACCGGCTCCGCGGTCCAGACCGTTATCTTTGTTCCATCCGCCATTTCGACGATTTCGGCTGAAACAGTCTCAAGTCCCTTGTCTGCAGGTGTTTCCAGTTCGCCGCTTGGCACAAAAACGAAGCTACGCTGGTTCACATACATGTATCCTGCTGCCATGGCGTATGCGATGGCAGCGGCGATCACCAGTTTGATCAGACCCCGCCGAAACTTCGGCCAGGCACCCGCATGTTTTTCCTGTGCTCCCGCTGCACTGCCGGCTTCAGCCTCGGCCATGACACGCTCCTTGTTGCATTTGCCGTTGTTCCTACGCATGGCGGGTTGTTGCCGATCAGATTGCCGCGATCACTTGCGCCCGAAAAGCCTCTCAATGTCCGTCAGCTTGAGCTCGACCCAGGTCGGTCGGCCGTGATTGCACTGGCCTGATTTGGGCGTTGCCTCCATGTCGCGCAAGAGCGCGTCCATTTCTTCCGGACGCATTCGCCGGCCTGCGCGCACGGATCCGTGACATGCCATGGTCGCGGCTACATGGTCGAGTTTTTCCTTCAGGCCGTCCGCAGTGTCCCATTCCGCCAGCTCATCGGCCAGGTTTCTGACCATGCCCTGAATGTCCATGTCACCCAGCAATGCCGGAGTTTCCCTGACGGCGATCGCACCGGGACCGAATGCCTCCAGCACGAGTCCAACCTCTTCCAGGTCTGCCGCCTTTTCGTGCAAGCGGAGCGCATCTTCTTCCGCCAATTCGACAATTTCCGGGATCAGGAGAATCTGGCGCGCAACATCTTTCTTCGCCAGCGCCTCCTTCAGCCTTTCATAGACGAGCCTCTCGTGAGCCGCGTGCTGATCGACAATCACAACACCATCCGTGGTTTGTGAAATGATGTAGGTTTCATGAACCTGCGCGCGTGCAGCACCAAGAGGCAGTTCGGTCTTTCCGGTTTCGACTGGTTCCTGGTGAGCCCTTGCATCCGCGGATGGAACCGACATTTCGGCGAAACCGTTCTGAGCCCGGAAACTCTTCTGGGCTGTCTCGGCAAATCCCTCCATCGCCGCTCCGTCATCCTCCAGCGGACGGAAGACGTCCGGATTCCAGCGGTCGCCGGCTTGCGGACGGGCATGAGGATAAGCCTGAGCCTGGGCGCTTCTTCCGGTATTCCCCTGACCTGGCGTGTATGCACCTGCAGCGGAAGTCTGAAAGCCGGGTCCTTGGGAGCGCAGTGCATCGAGTGCGACTGCGGCGTTGGAGGTTGACGACCGGTGCCCGGCCTGAACGAGCGCCTGTTTGATGGCCCCGACGAGCAGTCCGCGAACCAGTTGGGAATCGCGAAATCTCACATCCGCCTTTGCCGGGTGCACATTGACATCCACCTGCGCCGGATCCAGTTCGAAAAAGAGAACGACGACGGGGTGCCGCTCTCTTGCCAGCACATCGGCATAGGCGCCGCGCAGTCCGGACAGCAACAGTTTGTCCTTTACCGGCCTGCCGTTGACAAAAAAGAACTGATGTTGGGCATTGCCGCGATGATGGGTCGGCAAACCGGCAAATCCGGTCAGGTGAACCCCTTCCCGCGCCGCATCTATTTCCATCGCGTTTTCGACGAATTCCTGCCCGAGTATCTGGGCGATCCTCGCAAGCTCGGGTTCATTGCCTCTTGCGGCCGGCCAGCTTTGCGCCTGCCGGTCAACGCCCGAAATCGAGAAACCGACTTCCGGATAGGCCAGAGCGATCCGTTTGACGATATCCGTGACCGCAGAGGTTTCCGCGCGGTCGGATTTCAGAAACTTCAATCGGGCCGGGGTCGCAAAGAACAGGTCTCTGACTTCAACCAGTGTTCCGCCGGCACGCGCGGCAGGTGCCAGCGGCTGTTCCCGTCCCCCTTCGACCGCAATCGCCCAGGCATGATCTTCTTCCCTGTGACGGGTCTGTATCGTCAGCCTCGCCACGGACCCGATGGATGGCAGGGCCTCTCCGCGAAATCCGAGAGTCCGGATATCGAAAAGGTCATCGTCGGATATCTTGGATGTACAATGTCGGCGGATTGCCAGTTTCAGGTCGTTCTGGCGCATGCCTTCGCCGTCATCGGCAACGCGCATGAGCGTCTTCCCACCGGCAGCGGTCACGATCTCGATATTCCGCGCTCCGGCATCAACGGCATTTTCAACCAGTTCCTTGATGACACTGGCGGGCCGCTCGATTACTTCGCCGGCCGCAATCTGGTTGATCACCTGTTCGCCAAGTTGCCTGACCTGCATGAAACTCCCTTTACTCGGTTTCGCACTGCGTCATGTTCCTATATGGTCCGCGCCGAGTTTGTCCCGATTCTTTCCCAGCTTATCAGATCAAGCACAATCCGAGTGAATGACATGACCGTTTCTGCACCGCTTCTGATTGACGGGCTTCGCGCCGTTGCTCCTTTCTACAAGGGGGTTCTGTGCGATGTCTGGGGTGTGCTTCACAACGGGGTTGCAGCGTTCGAGGAAGCACACAAGGCGCTGAGAGCCTATCGGGAAGAGACCGGCGGCAAGGTGGTACTGATCACGAACGCACCACGCCCGGCCAAACAGGTCGGGGAGATGCTTGCAAAACTCGGTGTTCCCGAAGAGGCCTACGACGATATCGTGACATCTGGCGATGTGACCCGGGCGATTCTGGAGGAACAGGGCAACAAGACCCTTCTGCATCTGGGGCCCAACAGGGATCAGCCGCTTTACTGGGACCTTGAAGCGACCTTCACCACAAATGACGACGAGGCGGAAGCGATCAGTTGCACCGGACTTGTGGACGACGAGAGGGAAACGCCCGACGACTACCGGGACCGGCTGCAAAAACTGGCCGACCGGAAGTTGCTCATGATCTGCGCCAATCCGGATATCGTGGTGGAACGTGGTGACCGGCTGGTCTGGTGTGCAGGAGCCTTGGCCCGGCTCTACGAAGATCTGGGCGGAGAAGTCGCCATTCTCGGCAAGCCGCACGCACCAATCTACCACGCCGCAATGAAACGGCTGGAAACGCTTGCGGGTGAACCGATTTCAAAGGAAGACGTTCTGGCCATTGGCGACGGTCTTCCCACGGATATCCGCGGAGCGGTCTCACAGGATATCGACGTCCTGTTTATTACCGCCGGAATTCACGCTTCGGACTTCGGACCCAGTGACGCTCCGGAAGAACACCTGATCCGCAAACGTCTGATCGAGGAGGGGCTGCGCGCAAGAGCTGCTCTGCCCCGGCTCTGGTGGTAGAAACAAAAAGGGCCGCCAGCGGCGACCCTTTGTTCAATCGGGATCGAGATTCTTCAGTCGAAAAGCTTGTCGATATCCGCCTGGGCGCCCATCAGCATTGAATCGATATCATCCTGCGAAACGCCTTCACCATCGTGTTGCGGACCGTGCAGGATCAGTTCACGCTTGCGGCGCTCTTCGTCGCTTTCCTGAAGTTCCGCATCCAGATCCTCCGGAATACGCAGATGTTCGATAAAGGACGAGACGCGTTCGTCGATATAATTCAGGGTTGTCACGACCTTTGAAATCCGCTGTCCCGTTATATCCTGGAAAGTGCAGGCTTCGAAGATGCTGATCATCTTGTTGCTGACCAGTTCCTGGTAGGCTTCCGTGTCGCTTGTGTCCGCCCCCATGATATCCTCGGCGGCTTCCATGATCGTGTTGGTGGCCTCTTCGGTCGCCTCGACAATCGCATCAAGCTCGCGTCCGGCATCAGGTATCTTGTTGCCGGTCATGTCATTTGCGCGCAGTTGGCAAATTTCTTCCTTCATGCGCGTAATTTCTTTGGCGATCAACTTGAGCTCTTCAGTCACCGTTGGCTGAACGGTCGACAGAAAGTCATGCATCGATCCGGACATGACCTCTGCAAGGTGCATCACGTCCGTGAGTGAGACTTCGCCATCACGATTTTTGTTCTGTTCCAGGAAATCTATAACGCGCGCAACGTTTTCCTGCTTTATATTGGCCATAAGGTTCACCCCCCGCATGAAAGCCATTCCTGAACGCAGCGGCAAACTTTGCGCCGCGTTCCTGCTTCAGAATCCCGATAGACCTGAGCACACCTGCCCGTCCGACAGCTGTGTCACGCCTTTGATCCCGGTTTGCGCCGGCGGAACACCCACTACTGGGCTCCGCCCGGCACAAAGGTCACTCGGAGAAAACAGCTTCGATCTTGCCCTTGAGCGTCTGAGCATTGAACGGCTTCACGATGTAGTTGTTCACACCGGCTTTCTTTGCGGCAATGACGTTTTCCGTCTTGGATTCCGCAGTGACCATAATGAACGGGGTTTTGCTGAGACCAGAATCGGAACGAACCTGCTTGAGCAGTTCGTAGCCGGTCATCGGCTCCATATTCCAGTCCGAAATGACCAGGCCGTAACGGCGCTGCTTCATTTTTTCCAGGGCTTCGGTGCCATCCGCGGCATCGTCGATGTCTTCGAAACCAAGTTGCTTCAACAGGTTCCGAATGATGCGAATCATCGTTTTGTAGTCATCGACCACGAGGACCGGCATCTGAAGATCAAGGGCCATTGTCTACTCCATACTGTCAATTGGCGCGGCCCCTGGCCGTGGGCCGGTGGAAACGCGATATGACTCTGAAGGAGAGCAACACAATTACTGTGTCCTCACCTCCCCACACCCGGCATAATCTACCTGCTGGCCCTGAAAAGACCGTTAATAACGCGCGTATTTTTCTTCGCCGAAAGCATAATTGCCAGAAAACCCTTGCGGGCCTAGCGTTCTCGCCGGTTGGAAACAAGAAAAAACCGGGCGGAATTGGCATGTTGGAACTGCGAACACTCTGTTTCGAAGATCTGGAAACGGGAATGCGGGAAGAACTGGTGAAACACGTCAGTTCTTCTGATGTCGTAGGCTTCGCCGAAGTCTCGGGGGACCGGAACCCCATTCACCTGTCGGAGCACTTTGCAGCACGCACACCTTTCAAAACCCGGATTGCGCATGGCCTTTACACCGCAAGTCTCATTTCGGCGGTGCTCGGGACCCGTCTTCCCGGCCCAGGTGCGATTTATCTTTCCCAGACACTCAATTTCAAGGCACCGGTCAGGATCGGTGACGACGTAAAGGTAACGGTCACGGTCGAAGAACTCATGGAACGGGGAAACCGCGCCCGGCTTTCCTGCATCTGCAGCGTCGAGGATCAGGTGGTTCTGGAAGGTGAAGCCCTGGTGAAGGTCCCTCGCCGTGACGAGGACAGATCGCGTATCTGACCGCAAAGCATCGGCCGACCGGTTTACGATGTCTACCGACCTTGACGTTTTCACGCGCAGACGGCAGTTTCCACGCCAGCATCAGCGAGCGGACACATCACGTGCCCCCGTTCCCACTGCCGTTTCCCGAGAAGCCGTTCCGGCCGACACACTGCGCGAAGGTTTGCTGCATGAGCCCGTCTCAATCCGCCAGTTTCTTGTACGCCGAGAATCTGGACGCGTTTCCTGAAGAATTGAAAGGCGGCATCGTCGCAATCGGAAATTTTGATGGCGTGCATCGGGGGCACAGAGCCGTACTGGGCGCGGCATTGGGGCTTGGCCACGGCACGCACCATCCGGTTTTCGCCATGAGTTTCGAACCGCATCCGAGAACAGTGTTCAATCCTTCCAAACCGGTCTACCGGCTGACGCCTCCGCCGTTGAAGGTCGAGATGCTGAATGCGTGCGGACTGGACGGGGCTCTTATCCTGCCGTTTACCCGGGAATTCGCCGGCATTGAAGCAAACGCCTTTGTTCAGGACATCCTGATTGACACACTCGGCATTTCGCACGCGGTCACGGGCTATGATTTCCACTTCGGCCGGGCGCGACAAGGAACACCCGACTATCTGCGCATGGCAGGCGCTGAAAACGGTTTCGGTGTCACGATCGTTCAGCGTGAAGAAGATGAAGGCGCCGAAGTCATTTCCTCCACCCGGATTCGCGACTGCCTCGCACAAGGAGACGTAGCGCAGGCCAATGCCCTGCTCGGGTACCGGTGGTATTTCGATGCAACGGTCGAACACGGCGACAAGCGCGGGCGTGACCTCGGCTATCCGACAGCGAACCTGCATCTGAGCGGTGACAGTCCGCTTCTCCAAGGCATTTACGCGGTCAAGGTGCGGACGGAAAACGGCTGGCATGACGGTGTCGCCAGCTATGGCAGACGGCCTACTTTCGACGACGGCGCGGTCGTGTTCGAAGTCTTCCTGTTCGATTTCAGCGGTGACCTATACGGCCAGACACTGAGAATACACCTTGTTTCCTATCTCCGGGGAGAGGACAAGTTCGACTCGGCCGAGGCCCTCGTTGCGCAGATGGATCGTGACAGCGCCGAAGCGAGAGCGGCATTGCAATCCCTCCAACCCCTTTCGGAAATCGACATGAAGTTGCTGGATCTTGCCACGTGACGAAAGTCTCAGCCCGGGCACCGGTCGAACCTAATCCGCTATTTGCAATTTTTCTGATGACAACAGCAATGCTGATCGTTCCGGTCATGGATATCATTGCAAAATACCTGTCGTCGGCGCTACCGGCACTTGAAGTTACCTTCGGCCGATTTTTTTTCCAGTTCGTGATCTGCCTCTGTATCGCACTTGTCACCGGACGGATAATGCGGCTCAGGGCCAGGCAGCCGGTCATCAATTTTCTGCGTGGCATCCTGCTCGCGATTGCATCGCTCAGTTTTTTCACCGCCGTCAAATACATGTCGGTCGCAACGGCGATCTCGATCTTTTTCATAGAACCGATGGTCTTGACCATGCTGGCCGCGCTGATCCTGAAAGAACAGGTCGGCATCCGCAGGATCGGCGCCATTCTTGTCGGGCTTCTGGGCGCCATCTTCATCCTGCGCCCAAGCCTGGCAGAAATCGGACTTGTCAGTCTACTGCCCGTTTTGACCGCATTCTTGTTTTCCTTTTATCTTCTGATCAACAAACTTTACCCGGTGGAAGACGACTTGCTCACGATCCAGTTCGGCGCCGGTCTATCAGGTGCGCTACTGCTGGGTACGGCTTTGCTGATCGGATCGTACGGACAATTTGAAGGCTACGAGTTCGAAGTCCCCACACTTCCGCAAACGGCCTTGCTTGCGCTCATCGGGCTGATTTCATTCGCCGCCCATGGACTCGTTGTTGCCGCTTTCCAGCGCGGCAGTGCCAGCCTGCTCGCACCGCTGCAATATGTCGAAATCGTCAGCGCGACGCTGTTCGGCTATCTTGTCTTTTCAGACTTTCCCGATGGTCCCACATGGATAGGGATAGCACTCATCATCGGCAGCGGGCTCTATATCGCGCACCGTGAACGGAAGCTGAAAAAGAAAACTCAGGCCGATGCCGTTCCGGAGATGTGATCCGGTTCACGTTCCTGTTGCCGTGCACGATCGATGAGCTGCATGCGCCGCATTCCAAGAAACAGGATCGCTGCCGGCAAAAGCGGTGCCATCGGAATGCCAAGCAGGATGGCAAATGGTGCCGTCGATGCGGACAGTCCGATGACCACGGCAAGCAAAATCCTGTCATACGGGAAAAACCCTCGATCGAGCCCTTCCCTGATCAAAAACGCACACGGGATGACGAGAAGCGTCAGGTCATAGGTGAGTGCAAACGGTGTTACCAGGAGGGTTCCGCCAATCAGTGATGCGGACCGGACGGCCATGTCGCCCGTTCTGCGCCAGGTCTTCCAGACGCAGATGAGCGCGCCGAGGCCGACCAACATCTGCGCAGCCATCGAAATCTCATGGCCAAGCCCGAATTGACGGAAGCTGCCATAGACAGAAATCATCTTGCCCCATTCGACACCGCCAAGCTCCATCATTGCTGCTGCGACCGGCGCCTGTTGCCAGAACATCAGCCAGACACCGGCGCCGAGCACAGCAGCGCTTAGGCCCGCAAACACCAATGTGGTCACCGACGCGCCGAGGAAGGCTCGCCAGTTCAAGCTGGCAACAAGCGCGACCGGGACAAGAATTCCGAGTTGCGGCTTTATCGTCAGCAAACCGAGAGCAAACCCGGCCAGCATCATGCGCTGTCGCTCGATACCGACGAGAAAGAATCCGTAAAGAGCGGCGGTCAGGGCCGCATTCTGTCCGTGAAACGCATTGTTTGCACAGGCCGGGATGAGGATCAGGCACGCGGCGAGCAGCCACTTGCCGGTGATCAGCCTGCAGGAAAGGCACAAGAGCGCAGTGGTTGAAATCACGAAAGCCGCAAAGGCCATCTTGTAAGGAAGCGCAGCAAAAACGCTCAGGAGAAGCTGGAAAGTCGGCGGATAAAAGAAGCCGAAGACCGTTTCGGACCCCGAGATTTCGACCTGCAATGCCGAAAACTCGGCGGGAACATAGACAATTTCAGGGACTCCGGCGAGCGCCTGCCGTCCTGCAAGCCAGAAACTGAAATAGTCCATCAGCACGGTGCCGTTGGGCGCGCCGAAAGCGTTGGGAACAACCAGCAACCAGATAAGGCCGAGACTGAGGCCGATGGCGGAGCAAAGGCACGCGAAGCCGATCCGGTCCCAGGTAAGCCAGGCCCCCTCGCGAATCCCCTTTTGCCAGATCATTGCGGCGCGGTTTCGCGCTTTCATGACTGCACCTCCTTGCCGATACGACCAGAAAAACTGACAAGGCGCATTGACACAAAAAGGATGATTGCCGGTGCAACAAGACCGAGCGGCACTCCCGAGACAGCCCCGATATATCTTGAGGAGGCAGAGAGCAGCACCGCGAGGGCAACCAGCGTCCACATGTACGGGAATGCCTGCTTGCCGTTTGTGGCCTGCACCAAAAACGCGATCGCGACAGCCAGGGCCGCCAGGTCATAGGGCAGCACATAGGGTGTCGCAAAGAACCCGGCCGAAACCAGAACCGCTGCCTTCAGACCGAAAGCCTCGTCGGATCCCCAGACTTTCCAGACCACCCACAGGGCCGCGAGGGACGCCGCGCCCTGAACCGCATAAGCGGGCAGCGCGTCCAGGCCGATCAGGCGAACAGAGGCGTAGACGGATGCCATCTTGTAAAATCCTGCCATTCCCTGGTCGGTTGCCTGGCCGGTGAACGCGGCCTGTTCCAGAAAAGCCTGCCAGGTACCGGAACCCAGCACAATCCAGCTCAGCGCGGCAACGGCGATCGCGGTGACAGCGGCCGACGAGAATGCCCTGTAGTAACCAGCCGCCAGGAACGCGAAAGGCAGAAGAACGCCCATTTGCGGCTTTATCGTCAACAGACCGATGAACAGCCCGGCCAACACTTCGCGGCGCTCCGACAAGGCAACAAGACCGGCTCCCAGCAATGCAGCGCACAGAAGTGCATTTTGTCCGTGAAACACTGCATTGAACGTTGCGGGCATCGCTGCGATCAGCAGAACCCCGGTCCAATTGCGCAGGATGCGTGCGCAGACCGCGCCGGCGAATGCCAGGCTGACCACTTGTGACATCACATAGGCCGGGATTGCAGCCATCGTCCCAAGAGGAGCCAGAATGAGTAAAAAGGTCGGCGGGTAGAAGAACGGATAGAAGGCACCGGGTTCAAGATAAGGCGCTTGCAGCGCAAGAAAGGCTTCATTGTCGTAGGCAACCTGGGGCGTGCCCCGCACAACCTCCGAGCCCGCCAACCAGAAACAAAGGAAGTCGTTTATAGGCACGCCAGTGGCGGTCACGGCCGGTCCGGCCGGTGAAAAGAAATAGATCAGCACCGCGCAATAGGCCGTGACGGCCATGAGACCTGCCGGGATCAGGCGATCCCGTGTCGCCCAGTACCCATCTGCAAAATACGCGGCCATGCCGTCCTCTTGATCAAGCTCCTCCTCTTCATAAACTGCCAGCCGTTAAAGAAAGCCTGCCATTCCGGCAGTCGAGTACCCACGAAATACTGCAGACCTCTTTATTCGGCCTGCAAGTGCTGCTATGTCCCATCCCATGCACGACATGCCACTCATATTCATCGGCTCTGAGATGATCGCGATTACGCGAATTACCTGCCCGGCCTTCGGCTGACGCGAACAACGCGGCGCCAGGGACCGGGACACTCCTGTTCTCGCGGCCTGAAGACAGGCACGCAACACCCCGTAAAATTGGCGGGCAGTTTGCCCGAACGACCGGATCGACTTGACGATGACCGAGACAGATAAACGCGACTATTCCGAAACGCTCAACTTGCCGAAGACCGATTTCCCGATGCGGGCGGGCCTTCCCAAGAAGGAACCTGAAATCCTCGCAAGGTGGGAAAAGCTTGATATCTACAACAAATTGCGCGCGCAGGGTGCGACCCGCGACAAATTCGTGCTGCATGACGGCCCCCCCTATGCCAACGGCAACATCCACATCGGGCATGCACTCAACAAGACGTTGAAGGACATTGTCACCCGCTCGATGCAGATGATGGGTTTCGAGAGCAATTATGTTCCTGGCTGGGATTGCCACGGCCTGCCGATCGAATGGAAAATCGAGGAACAGTACCGCGCCAAGGGCAAAAACAAGGACGAGGTTCCGATCAACGAATTCCGCAAGGAATGCCGCGAATTCGCCGAACACTGGATCGATGTACAGCGCAAGGAATTCAAGCGCCTCGGTATTGAGGGGGACTGGGACAACCCCTATCTTACCATGCGCTTTGAGAGCGAGGCGGTCATCGCCCGGGAGCTGATGAAATTCGCCATGTCCGGGCAGCTTTATCGCGGCTCCAAGCCGGTCATGTGGTCGGTTGTCGAAAAGACGGCACTCGCGGAAGCAGAAATCGAGTATCAGGATCATAAGTCCGACATGATCTGGGTGAAATTTCCGGTCGTGACCGCTGGTGGCAGTGATCAGGCCGCCGTGGAGCAATTGCTCGATGCGTCCCTGGTCATCTGGACAACCACGCCCTGGACCATTCCCGGAAACCGGGCGATCTGTTTCTCTTCGCGTATCGCCTACAGTCTGTATGAAGTCACGCAGGATGGCCTGCCGGACGAAAACTGGGTGCAGAAAGGCGATCTCCTGATCCTTGCCGATGCTCTGGCGGCAGACGTCTTCAAGAACGCCCGCATTTCAGACTTCAATCGTGTTCGTGCCGTAACCGCAGACGAACTTGAGGCAATCACCTGTGCACACCCTCTCGCCGACCTCGGCCTCGGCGGCTACGAATTCGATGTGCCCGTGCTGGATGGTGATCACGTAACCGATGATGCAGGTACGGGCTTTGTCCATACTGCCCCCGGCCACGGCTCGGACGATTTTGAAATCTGGATGGATAAACGCGCCGAACTGGATGCGCGCGGTATCAATACCGCCATCCCGTTCACGGTTGCCGATGACGGATTTTACACCAAGGATGCTCCGGGCTTTGAAGGTGCCGAGGTCATCACCCACAAGGGTGAAAAGGGCAAAGCCAACAAGGTGGTCATCGAAAAGCTGAAGGAAAGCGGAAATCTGATCGGCCTTGGCAGACTTAACCACTCCTATCCGCATTCCTGGCGCTCGAAGAAACCGGTGATCTTCCGCAACACCCCGCAGTGGTTCGTCTACATGGACAAGACCTTGTCCGGTGAAGGAGACACGTTGCGCACGCGCGCGCTCAACGCGATCGACGAGACCCGCTTCGTACCGGGAAGCGGTCAGAACCGGTTACGCTCGATGATCGAGAACCGTCCGGACTGGGTCCTGTCCCGCCAACGCGCATGGGGTGTTCCGATTACCGTGTTCATCCACAAGGAGACGTCTGACGTTCTGAAGGATGAGGCAGTCAACGCGCGCATTTACGAAGCCTTTTGCGATGAAGGTGCCGATGCATGGTACGCGGAAGGTGCCAAGGAGCGTTTCCTCGGGAATGACTATCTGGCCGATGACTGGGACATGGTCACCGATATTCTCGATGTGTGGTTCGATTCCGGTTCCACCCATGCCTTCGTCCTGGAAAAACGGGACGATCTCAACCCGACCCGCAAGAAGGACGGCGGAAACGACTATGTTCTTTATCTTGAAGGGTCGGACCAGCATCGCGGCTGGTTCCATTCCTCGCTGCTGGAGAGTTGCGGCACGCGCGGTACGGCGCCCTATGACGCCGTCCTGACACACGGCTTCACCATGGCCGAAGATGGCCGCAAGATGTCCAAGTCACTCAACAACCAGGTGTTCCCTCAGGATATCATCAAGCAGTACGGGGCCGACATCCTGCGTCTTTGGGTGGCGTCGACAGACTATTGGGAAGACCAGCGTCTCGGCCAGGAAATCATCAAGACAAACGTCGACAGCTATCGCAAGCTGCGCAACACGCTGCGCTGGATGCTCGGATCCCTTGCTCATGCAACCGGCGAAGAGGTCTCGATCGCCGACATGCCTGAACTCGAAAGACTGATGCTGCATCGTCTTGCCGAGTTGGACGCCCTGGTTCGTGAAGCCTATTGGGAGTTCGACTACAAGAAGGTGACCCACCAGCTCTTCACCTTCATGACCGTCGAATTGTCCGCCTTCTATTTCGATATCCGCAAGGACACGCTTTATTGCGATGCCGAATCTTCTGCTCGCCGCAAGGCGTCGCTCTTCGTCATCGACAAGCTGTTCAACTGCCTGGTCACCTGGATGGCGCCGATGCTGCCATTCACAATGGACGAAACCTGGGTTACCCGCTACGGGGAAGAGACCTCGGTTCATCTTGAGCAATTCCCGGTCGTTCCCGCAGAATGGCGAGATGAAGATCTGGCTGCCAAATGGGCGAAGATCAGAACGGTTCGCCGCGTGATCACCGGTGCTCTTGAAATTGAACGCAGGGAAAAGCGGATCGGTTCGTCACTGGAGGCACACCCGGTCGTACATGTGACCGATCCGGATCTGATGGCCGCGCTTGAGGGGCAGAACATGGCTGATATTGCCATCACCAGCCAGTTGACGTTGTCTTCCGGCGCTGCGCCGAACGGTGCCTTCACACTTGAAGACACAAAGGGCGTAGCGGTTGTGCCGGCTCTGGCAGAAGGCCAGAAATGCGCCAGATCCTGGAAGATCCTGCCTGAAGTCGGGACTGATCGGGACTATCCGGATGTCACATTGCGCGACGCCGCAGCGCTTCGTGAATGGGACGCTTCTCACGTGCCCGCATAACGCGGCAAGGCAAGGGACAGTTTCTGGAACCGCATGAGCGAACCGACACAAATTGAACCAGATACCGCCGGGCAACCCCTCTTGTGGGGTCGCTTCAGCGGGATTGTGTTCGTTGTTGCGCTTGCCGGCCTCGTCCTGGACCAGGTGAGCAAACTCTGGCTGCTTTATGGCTTCGAGCTTGGAACGAATGGCCCTGTAGAGCTATTCCCGGTGCTGGAATTCGTGCTGGTCTGGAACCGGGGTGTCTCCTATGGCCTGTTTCAACAGGACGGCGATACAGGTCGCTGGCTGCTGGCCGGACTGACGGTTGCCATAACCATCGGTCTTTGGGTCTGGTCGGCGCGCTGCCAGACAAAACTGGTCGCCTTCGCACTCGCGCTGGTCATAGGCGGTGCGATCGGCAATGGAATAGATCGAATCGCATACGGTGCCGTGGTTGATTTTGTGCATTTTCACGTTGGCACATTCTCCTGGTACGTCTTCAACCTCGCAGATGTGTGGATCGTTGCAGGCGTCGTCGCTCTCCTGTATGACAGTTTCAGAATTGGTCCTAATTCAGCCGCAAAATGAAGGTTTAACGCTGAACAGATGGATTGCGGGCGCGTGTATGCCTGCTTTTTCAACAGGTAACCGGGGAGTCTGCTGTGGTGCGGACGAAAATTAGCTGGGTCAGAAAATCCGCCGTGCTTGTCCTATTGACTGGGCTGGCGGCTTGCCAGGCGGCCGACGGAACATCGCAGGCGCCGGATGTGGCACTGGTGAATTCCCTCATGAGCGGGCTCGGCGCTGTCGATCCGAACGCAAAGCCCATCGATTACAAACCCCGCGCTCCGCTTGCCATGCCTGCCGAACCGGGAAAGCTTCCGGAACCGGAAACCGAAGTTGCCGGAACCGATGCCCAGAACTGGCCGCAGCAACAGGAAAATGCTCAATACCGGGAACTGAAGGAGCTCTACGCAGATACCGGCGGGCTCAACAAGCAACCCTTGACACCTGAGCAAATGCGCGGCTTCAAGATCACGGGCGTGACCGGCCAGACGACACGAGACCTGGAAGCCGAGCGCCGCGACAACGATATTGCCGAAGGCGAAGTTCAAACACGCGCGCAGCAGCGCGAAGAGTGGGAAAAGCTTCAGCAACTCAAGGCACAGCAGGCCGGTCTGGAAGACAATGGTATTGCGACACGCCGCTTCCTGACCGAACCGCCAAGCAGCTACAGCACGCCGTCCCCGGACGCGCCGATGCCGGACATTGTAAAGAAGTCGAACAACAAGAAACCGACCAATTACGATCCATATACAAGTACGCCAGTCGATCCGCGGTGTCTGGAAGGTCAACAGGAATTTTGTAACTGACCGATCCGCGGTTAAACCGCGAATGACAAAAATGTAATGGGACCTCTGGACCAACCTTCCTATATGGAGGGATCAGTCCGGAGGTTTTTTCGTTTTCAGGCCACAAAGGGAGTTACACGTGAACCCTCGCCAAAATGCATTTCGTCCATCAATTGCAAAACGACTGCGACGGTCCGCCCGTCTTTTGGCTCTACCCGTACTCTTGCTGGGTACTACAGCGCTTCTCACCCCATCGCAGGTTGCTGCAGACTCACTCCTGACGAGCGATATCGTCATAGCACCCAATCTGGAGAGTTTCACGCTGGAGAACGGCCTCCAGGTCGTCGTGATACCTGACCGCCGGGCCCCGGTCGCCACGCACATGATCTGGTACAAGGTCGGATCGGCAGATGAACCAGAGGGGCAGTCAGGCGTGGCACACTTTCTTGAACACCTGATGTTCAAGGGGACAAAAGCATACCCTGACGGCGCTTTTTCGAAAATGATCGCGGAGCGAGGTGGTCAGGAAAACGCCTTCACGAGCCTGGACTACACGGCCTATTTCCAGAAGGTCGCAAAAGAACACCTGCCGCTGATGATGAAGCTTGAGGCGGACCGCATGGAGAACCTGGTGCTGACCGAAGAGATCGTCGCGCCGGAACGTGATGTCGTGCTTGAAGAACGCAGAAGCCGTGTGGACAGCGAGCCCGGTTCGCGCCTGCGCGAAGCCATGAACGCCATCACATTCGTCAACCATCCGTATGGGTCACCCGTGATCGGCTGGGAGAGCGAAATCGAAGCCCTGAACAAGGATGCCGCGATAGATTTTTATGACCGGTTCTACACACCGAACAACGCGGTGGTCGTGATCGCCGGTGACGTCGACGTTGAAAAGATCCGGGAACTTGCAATCGAAACCTATGGCAAGGTCGCAAGGCGTGCGGAACCCGGCGAACGTGTGAGACCTTTGGAACCACCACTCTCCGGAGAACGCCGGATTGCGGTTTCTGATCCAAGGGTCCGCCAGGAAACCATTTCGCAGACCTGGGTCGTTCCCAGCCAGTCGACGGGACAGGGACGGACGCCGGAGGCGCTCGATGTCCTGTCGTATATTCTGGGAGAAGGCCCTTCGAGCCGGTTGCACAAGGCCCTCGTGCTTGGCCAGGAAGCTGCCATCGGAGCAGGAGCCTATTACCAGAGCCGAGCCCTGAATGACGGCAGGTTCGGAGTTTATGCCGCCCCGCGCCCGGGTAAGACCCTTGAAGAAATGGAGCGCCTGATAGCAGCGGAGCTGCAGAAGGTCATCGATACAGGCGTCTCCGAAGAAGAAGTGGCGCGTGCCAAAAACAGCATGCTTGCAAGCGCGATCTACGCCCAGGACAGCCAGTCAGGACTCGCCAGGCTGTTCGGCGGTGCACTGACCACCGGCCAGACGGTGGAAGATGTCCAAAGCTGGCCGGCACAGATAAGTGCCGTTACGCCTGCGGATGTTCTGGAGGCCGCGCGGTCCTACCTGACAAAAATCCCGGTTTACGGGGAATTGCGGATCGAAAGCGGGACAGAACCCGCAGCCGCCCTGACCAATGCAACAGAAGTCAACGACAAGTCCTGATCCATGACCCAGAAGACATTCTTTCGCACGCTTTCATCCCTCGCCGTTCTTTCCGTCGTCGCCCTTATGGCGCTTTCCCGTCTTGCCTATGCTGTCGAGATACAGAAAGTTGTCAGTCCGAAGGGTATCGAAGCCTGGCTCGTTGAGGATCATACGGTTCCCATCATCGCGGTGAATTTTTCCTTTGACGGTGGCTCAACGCAGGATCCAGCGGGAAAAGAAGGCCTGACACGGCTGCTGGCGGCGTCACTGGATGAAGGTGCAGGTGACCTCGCTTCCGAAGATTTTCAGGGCAAGCTGGAAGAACTCGCTGTGAGTATCGGGTTCAGCACCGGCAAGGACCGGTTTTACGGAAGCTTGAGAACTCTCAGCCCAAGACTGACACAGGCAACAGATCTTCTGAAGCTCGCAGTCAATGAACCCCGTTTCGATGAAACCCCCGTCGAGCGCATGAAGACGCAATTGAGTACGCAGATCAGACGGAACCAGAGCGATCCGAACGCGATTGCAGGCCGGTCACTCGCCGATGCCATGTTCGGGGCGCACCCTTATGCCCGCCCGACGCTTGGGACGATGGAGTCGTTGACCAGCCTTTCCGCAGCAGACCTTCAGGCACAGCACGGCAAGATCCTGACGCGGGACGGACTGAAGATCGGCGTCGTCGGCTCGATCGATGCAAAGACCCTGGCCCCGCTTCTGGACAAGATTTTCGCCGACCTTCCCGAGCGAAGTGACCTGGCGGCTGTCGCCGACCTCGCGCCCCGGACCGGCGGGACAGTTCACCGTGAACTTACAGTGCCGCAAACAACGATACTTCTGGCTTATCCCGGCATCACACGCGACGACCCTGACTATCAGGCGGCTTACGTGATGAATCACATACTTGGAGGTGGGACCTTTACATCATGGATGTATCAGGAAGTGCGCGAAAAACGCGGACTTTCCTATGGGGCGAGCACGTCCTTGTCGCCTTACCGCCACACAGGCCTTCTCATTGGATCCGCGGCGACCAAATCGGACCGGGCCGGCGAGACTGTAGAGGTGATGCTGAACCAGCTGAGCCGCATGGCAACGCAAGGCCCGAGCCAGGACGAGCTGGAGGCGGCCAAGCGATTTATCACCGGTTCTTACCCACTGCGCTTCGACAGTTCGGGCAAGATCGCCCGTCAGCTCGTTGCCCTTCAAAACGCCGAGCTCGGCATCGACTATTTCGACCGCCGCAACAGCGAGATCCAGGCCGTGACACTTGAAGACGTTCAGCGCGTTGCAAAAAGGCTGCTCGCGGAACACAAACCGACCATCATCACCGTCGGCCAGCAGCAAGGCTGACAGACGACTGGATTTGATGTGTGTTGTCGAGAGCAGGTGCAGGTCCGCAATGTGCCAGCACCGGTCTCGGCAACTCGCCGCGGCCACCATGCCTATGCCTCACCTCGGCGTCTTTGATCCGGACCAAAAAGAGTCTGCCGCAGTTTCCCTGAAAACGGAACGTTAGGCCTTCTGGTTTTCAGTCTTCGCCTGTTACCTCAAACAATGTTGTTTTGGGATAGTGCAAGGTGTTGTGAAACTGGGCCTGCTCATCGTGAAGATTTCGATATCCATGGGGTTGATCTGCACGAAATCTCAGACCGTCACCGCAGCGGCAGCGTTTCCAGCGGCCGTCGAACAAGATTTCCATCTCTCCCTTGGTCACGAACACATCCTCGACCACACCGACATCGTGTGAGTTCGAGGTGTGTGTCTGTTCTGCTTCCAATGTCACAAGAAACGTCTCAGAACCGAAAACCGGGTCGAAGGGAAATACGGTGTGAAAACCGATGCTTCCCGGAAAGCTGATTAACTCCTTGCGGGCAGGTGTAAAGGTATCACCGGTCTGGATCATGTCTTCAATGAAGGCTGTGAGAGGCAAGTGAAACCCCTTCGCCAATTTCCACAAGGTCGCGATGGTCGGGCTCGAGTCGCCGCGTTCGATCTGATGAAGCATCGCTTTGCTGACGCCAGTCAGCTCCGCGGTCCTCGACAGGCTTAGCCCGGACTTCAATCGAGCGGCCTTGAGTTTGATTTGAATTTTTTTGTCTGTCATTTGCCTGAATCTCTTGTTCGTTATAACGAACGTACGTTATAACGAACAATCGCAGAGTATGGTCCCACGTGTCCAAGCTTAGCTTTCCCGAACCGCAAAGGCACGACAGATATGATTGCCGGTCTGAAACTTTCACATCTTGTCTCGGGATCCATCGCGGTACTGGTCGGCTACACCGGCAGCGTGGCGATCATATTTCAAGCCATTGACAAGCTTGGAGCCACGCAGTTGCAGGCCAACAGCTGGATGCTGGTCCTGGGGCTGGGAACCGGGTTAAGCGGCGTTGCACTGTCCTGGCGCTATCGGATGCCAATCCTGACCGCATGGTCAACACCGGGGGCGGCTTTGCTGGTCATTGGTCTTGATGGCATTCCCATGAGTGAAGCCATTGGCGCCTTTCTGGTTTGCGGCGCGTTACTGACGCTGACCGGATTGACCGGCTGGTTTGAGAAACTGTCGCATCTGATACCTGATGCGATCGCCAGTGCCATGTTGGCAGGAATTCTGTTTCGCTTTGGTTTGGGTGTTTTTTCGTCAATGGAAGAGGACATGGCGCTCGTCGCGGTCATGTGCCTGACGTATCTTGCAGGAAAGCGATGGTTTTCGCGATATGCGATACCTTCGGTATTGGCGACCGGCATCTTTTTTTGCTGGATCGCAGGCGCCTTCCACACCGATGTCGAATTTGCGTTTTCAATCGCTCGACCGGTCTTTGTCATGCCCGAGTTTTCCATGGCCGCACTCATCGGGGTCGGCCTGCCCCTCTACGTGGTCACGATGACCTCGCAAAACATGCCCGGCATCATTGCCTTGAAATCAGCAGGATACCAACCGCCGGTTTCCGCGAGCATGACGGTCACCGGGATGACCACAGTTCTGCTTGCCCCGTTTGGAGGTTTCGCATTCAATCTCGCGGCAATAACTGCAGCGATATGCGCAGGTCCGGAAGCCGATGCAAACCCATTGACGCGATACAAGGCGGCCCTCATTGCTGGTGCATTTTATTGTCTTGTCGGTTTGCTTGGAGCTGCCGTTATCGGTCTATTCCTGATTGCTCCCAAGGCGCTTGTGGTATCGGTTGCGGGGCTTGCGCTCATGAATACCATCGGAACCAGCCTCAACACCGCGCTGTTGCAGTCCGGGCAGCGAGAAGCCGCATTGGTAACTTTCATGACCACTGTGTCCACTATCTCCTTTTTCGGAATTGGTGCGCCTGTCTGGGCCTTGCTTTTCGGGGCTGCGACCAGTTTGGCATTGTCAAAAAAGGGAGTGAACCCTCTAATAAGCGCGAACTAGCAACCACAAAACGACTCTTCCGTGCGACACCAGCCAGATCCGCGTTCCGGCCCATTTCGGGAACGACATCTGCGAGGAAAGGCGTTCCCGATCATGCATTTAAGGAATTGAAAAACGTCCTGCATTCCACACAACCGGTTTGAACGATTGCGCCAGATCAGCCTGCCGCCGACTTTCTGGGAGCCGGCGCGCCCTGCAGGACTTCTGCCCGGACGGGACGCGGCGGAGAAAACAGGTTGCCCTGGGCAAGTTTCACATCGTAGTCGAGCAATTCCAGAACCTGCGATTCCGTCTCGACGTGATCGGTGATCAGTTCCATGCCGTAACGATGCAGCAGATCGCCGAAGTCCGAGGGATGAATGTGACCGTGCTTGGCTTCCCGGCGACCGATCAGATAGTCAGCATGGAGCTTGCCGTATTTGAAGCCACGCCCGGCCAGAGAATTGAAGTCCATTTTCATGTCGTTGATCCGGTCGATCGAGAACCGGAAACCGACTTCATATAGAGCGTTCAGGCTCTCGAGCTCCATCGCTCCCATCTCGGCGACATCGCCCTGGGAGAATTCGAAGACGAGCACATCGGCAAAATCCCTATTGGATTTCACGAATTCCAGAAACCCCGGGAAAAAAGTTTCATCGACAAGCGAAACCAGGGAAATATTGCAGAACAGAACCGCATTGCGATTGCGGGAAGTCAAACGACGTATGACCTGGACGGCACGGAACAGCAACAGGTTGTCTATGCGGGCGATCTGGCCCGACAGCACCGCTTCGGGCAGAAATGCCGTTGCTGCTATCGCATTGCCTTCTGCATCGCGGAGGCGCGTGAAGGCTTCATAGTACTTGACCTGTCGCTGCGGCAAGGTGACGATCGGCTGCAAGTGCAGCTCTACCCTGTTGGCATTGAGCGCGGAAGTTATCAATTCCCGCATTGCCATGTTGGGTTGCGGGCGAGGTGGCTGAACTGTTTCGACATCTTTTGCCTGAAAGTCCGCTTGAGACGTCACTTCATCGCCGAAATCAAACGCAGGTTCAGGCCTCGGTGCCGGCACCATGGTGTCTTCTTCACGGGGTCTTTCGCCATGAACACCATATCGCCGGTCCCATTCCGCCATGTCGCCATGGCCGTGCGTTTCAGGCGACTGTGGAGCCGGTACCTGTGGCGCTGGCGCCTGTGGAGCTGGAGCCTGCCAGTTCATGTGATCAACAGGCGGATGCTCGGGCTCGTGCTGCGGCATCGGATGCAGCTGAGGCGGCACTCTCGGTTCAGCATGTACAGGGTTGTACGGAGGCGGGCTGGGGGGGGCAGGTGCGTATGAGGGCGGAATGCCCGCTTCATGCGCCTGCACAGCGGGCCGGGCCTGCGGATAATGCGGAAGATTGGGCGCCCGCGGCGGTGGAGCAAGTGCCTGTTGATCTTCCACCCGGGTTTCCAGATCGGACATGGCTTCCGCCATCTGTTTCACCAGAGTGCCGAGCACTTCCACCTCGGCGAACAAGGGATCGATTTCCGCGCGGGTCCGGCGAGGCATGGTATGTTCCATTCCCGTCAACCGCCCCTCGAGATTACCGACATCCTCATCAAGGTCGGCCATTCGGTCCTCGAGACGGTCCACCGCAACGCTCACCGCTCCACGATCACGCGCACGGCCGATCAGAAGATGGATCAGAATCATCGTGCACATCAGTGCGAGCGACAGCGAAACGGCTTCACCGAACGGCCGCCCGAACTGAAAAATCAGCACGATTGCGGACGACAACGCGATGATCGCCATGCATATTGCTACAAAGATGGTCCCCGTTCGACCCATGATGTCTGAAAGTTCCGACCCGAATCAAAATTTACCGGTTAATCATGCCTTAAGAAACAGGCACATCCGAATCCGCAAGCCTCTGTGAGGCATCGAATTGCCGACTTGTCCCCGACTATGCATCACCAAACCCACTGTTTTTTCGTTTCATGCGCGATACCGGGCAGGTCGGAAACCGGTGCAGCGCGGAAGCGGTGTCAGCTGCTGTATCTGCCGAACAGGAATGCTAGGGATTTGCAATCACCATAGACTTGGTTAAAATTATGGCGGGCAAAATGTCGTGGTGCAGAAGGAACCGGTTACCATAAGGGGACTGGCATGCACACCGCCGAGCAGACGACCCGGAACGCTTCCACCCGAAAGGCACAGGATGACCGCCGAGGCAGCCACTCGTCTGCTCAGGCCGATTCCGCAAAAGTCCCCGATGCGCACCCGGCACCCAATTCCGATGCCTCCGTCCTGCCGTGCAACGAGAGGCAGGCCCGGTCGGCATTGACCGATGCCCTCGAAAGCGCGGAATTTCGCTCGGCACCTCAACTCAGATCGTTCCTGGAATTTGTCGTCCACGCGTCGCTGGAAAACAAGCATGAAAAGATCAAGGGGTACACGATCGCCGTGGAAGCCCTTGGACGTGCAACGGATTTCAACCCGGTCACCGACCCGATAGTAAGGGTGGAAGCCGCCCGGCTCCGTCGCCGGCTCACGAAATACTATGAGGGTTCGGGTGCCTCCTCCCCTGTCCGTATCACGATCCCCAAGGGAAGTTACGCACCAGCGTTCACCTCCGTGAAATCGGTGGCAGATTCGGGAACAGCAGCCAATCAGCAGGACGCTGTCACGAGCGAGAACAAGGCCGCGGAAGACAGCCGACCGTTCGAGGACCTGCATTCCCCTGTTTCTGCGGACGGTCAAGCAGGTCGCTCTGATGCTGAGCAAAGCCTCGCGAATTCGAATTCCATCGGTCAGGCAGGTACGGCACAAGGCGTGGAAAACGCGAACCCCTTGCAGGGCAGCTCCCAACGCACATTTCCAAATCAGCGGGAATCTCCACTCCCGCGACTCCTCCGGATACAGGTATCGCTTCCGATTGCTCTCGCACTCGCGGCGGGTGGTTTTCTTGCCGGTCTCCTTGTGGGCGCTTAGGATAACTCGCTGGTCCGATCAGTTTTCTCCGTAAAAACTGCAAAATGCGTCATCTGACAACGCTTTGTTTACCCTGTTCGGAGAATTATCAGGGTGACGAATCTTTCGATATTCGAAGGACCCGGATCAAGCGATGGGAGTTACCCAGCAATGGGGAGTATTGAGGGCAACCATTTGCCTGTGATTGTACGTGTACTCGATGCATCGGCCTCGGAGGCAGCTCGCACATCCGCCGTTTGCGCGAAAATATCCGCCTCCTGCGCCGATCCGATCCTCTACACGGACTCAGCGTCCTGCCTTCAGGATCTGGCGGACAAGTCAACCGACGTTCTTATCATAGACCTGGAAACTATTGGCGGTGACGAAGCCCTTGAAGCCTATGCCGTAAGATGTCCGAAGGCCGTAATCATCGCCGTATCGGCAAAAGGATCGGTATCGCGTGCGGTCAGTGCGATGCGATCGGGTGCCCATGACTTCCTGACCAAACCGTTCTCGCTTGATGCACTTGCCACCAAGATCATGTTTCAGCTCAAACAGCGCAGACCTGTTCTGGCGCCCGCTCCCGTCGAGGCCGCATTGCCGAAGGAGCCTATTCGCGTGCCGGAACGCCAAGCCCTGAAGTCGCGATCTGAAATCTCAATCGTTGTACAAACGGGCCTGGATCGCCTGATCGGTGTTTCGCTTCAAATGCGCGACGTCCATGATCAGATAAGACGCATGGCGCCCTCGCAGGCGCCGGTGTTCATCACCGGCGAGTCTGGAACCGGCAAGGAACTGTGTGCAAACGCGATCCATGACCTGTCCGATCGTCATCCCAACCGGTTTGTCACGCTGAACTGTGCCGCCATCCCCCGGGACCTGATCGAAAGCGAAATATTCGGGTACATGCGCGGTGCCTTCACGGGCGCATCGGAAAATCGGGCCGGCGCCGCGGAACAAGCCGATGGCGGAACACTGTTTCTCGACGAGATCGGCGAAATGGACCTGCTGCTGCAAAGCAAGCTTTTAAGGTTTCTTCAAACCGGAAGTTTTCAACGGCTGGGTGACACACAGTCCCGCAAGGTGGATGCACGTATCATCTGCGCGACGAACCGCAATCCGGTTGCCGAGATCACGGCCGGTCGTTTCCGTGAAGACCTTTATTATCGTCTTCACGTCCTACCGGTCCACCTGCCGCCGCTGCGGGAACGCCGCGACGATATCCTGCCGCTTGCGGAGACTTTCCTTGACAGGTACTCCAGCGAAGAACGGCGGAATTTCAAGGGGTTCGACGCCGACGCCGAAACGCGGATCTTGTCCTACGGCTGGCCCGGCAATGTCCGGCAACTTGAAAACACCATTCGACAGATGGTTGTCATGAATGATGGTGCAGCCGTCACCTATGACATGCTGCCGATGGTAATCCGCGATCAAAGCAGTCGGCCGAATGCAATCATCGATCTTTCCAGGGAAAGGTCGCGCGTGAGCGTTCCAAGCCGTCCCTTCGGGTCCATCGAGCCCCTGTGGGCCCAGGAACGGCGGATTATCGAAGACGCCCTCGATGCGTTCGACGGAAACATCGCCATGGCGGCGGCGGCACTGGAAATCAGTCCCTCCACTATCTATCGGAAACGTCAATCCTGGACGGCACGCAGCCTTTAACCGGCTATCCGTTTACTGCATTGCACACATTTTCTTGTCTATCGTCAAAAGTCGGTCTATATCGGCGAAATCGCCAAGAAACGACAAGACATAAGGGCGTGCGGGGAAGTGAAAATGCTGACAGGAAAACGTGTATCCCGGCGAGGTGCCTCTGCTATCCTCCTGGCAACGGGGATTTATACGGGGATTTGCACAGCAAGTGTTCAAGCTGAAACTGTCTCCACTCCCTCAAAAGCGTTCACGGACGCACTGACAGCTTATGATGCAGCCTGGGAAGCCAACGGACTTGCATTCTCGGTTGCAACTTTCACGCAAGACGGTGGAACCGCATACGGACAATATACTCCGCACAAAGATGCCATCTTTCAGGAAGACGACGTCCTTTCCATCTATGCCGAGCCGATCGGATATTCCTTCAGCCAGACCGACGGCATCTACGCGTTTGAACTCACAGCAAGCTACAGGCTCGTGAACCTGTCGGGTCAGGTCCTGGCCGAGCAGGACAATTTCGCCGTGTTTTCCGGTGAGGGCCGATCCAAGCAACGCGAACTTGCCGCAGCCCTTTCCTTCCAGTTCAGCGGGTTGCCGGCCGGCGACTATCAGCTAGAAACCCGATTTAGCGATGATGAGGGCGGAAAAGTAGCCGGATTCACCTTGCCATTTACAATTGCCGATCCCAAATAACGGAACGTTCGGAGACACGAGCGCGCGCTCCGCGTCGGTTTAATTCAAGGTTCCTTGATCAGGAATCACGCCATTGCGCAAATCTGCGCCAAGTGAAGATTAAATTCTCCTCACAAACCATTGACAATCTGGACGTTGCTGCATAAATCCAAGGCGCTGTTAGCACTCGCCTTGAGGGAGTGCTAGTACGCAGCAGGGATCAAGGTCTCCTGCTTAGTTCAACCCAGAAATCATGTCTCGCGCGCTGCCAATTGCGTGGGGCGCGCTCATGAGAGGAAACAGTCTTATGGCATTTCGTCCATTGCACGACCGTGTCGTCGTTCGCCGCGTAGACTCTGAAGAGAAGACTGCCGGCGGAATCATCATTCCAGACACCGCCAAGGAAAAGCCGCAGGAAGGCGAGATCATCGCTATCGGCACCGGCGCCCGTAAAGACAACGGCGAGATCGTTGCGCTCGACGTCAAGGCAGGCGACCGCGTTCTGTTCGGCAAGTGGTCTGGCACCGAAGTCAAAATCGACGGTGAAGACCTGCTGATCATGAAGGAATCCGACATCATGGGCGTGATCGCTTAATCAAACAGCGAACCGCTTCTGATCTCCTCCATTTCTCAATTTAGGTGAGACGACCCTATGTCTGCTAAAGAAGTAAAATTCTCCTCCGACGCCCGTGAGCGCATGCTCCGCGGCGTTGACACTCTCGCAAATGCCGTCAAGGTGACCCTCGGCCCGAAAGGCCGGAATGTCGTGCTCGACAAGGCCTTTGGCGCACCGCGCATCACCAAGGACGGTGTATCGGTTGCCAAGGAAATCGAACTGGAAGACAAGTTCGAAAACATGGGCGCCCAGATGGTGCGCGAAGTCGCTTCCAAAACCAACGACATCGCTGGTGACGGCACGACCACAGCGACCGTTCTGGCCCAGTCCATCGTCAAGGAAGGCGCCAAGGCTGTTGCAGCCGGCATGAACCCGATGGATCTGAAGCGCGGCGTTGACATGGCTGCTGCTGAAGCCGTCAGAGCGCTGGAATCTGCTTCCAAGACCATCACAACTTCCGAAGAAGTTGCACAGGTCGGCACCATTTCCGCAAACGGTGACGAGCAGGTCGGTCAGGACATTGCCGAAGCCATGCAGAAGGTCGGCAACGAAGGTGTTATCACCGTCGAAGAAGCCAAGTCCCTGGAAACCGAGCTGGAAGTCGTTGAAGGCATGCAGTTCGACCGCGGCTACCTTTCTCCGTACTTTGTCACCAATGCCGACAAGATGCTGGCTGACCTGGAAAAGCCGTTCATCCTGCTGCACGAGAAGAAACTCTCCAACCTGCAGGCCATGCTGCCGATCCTGGAATCTGTCGTACAGTCTTCCCGCCCGCTCCTCATCATCGCTGAAGATGTTGAAGGCGAAGCACTGGCAACCCTGGTTGTCAACAAGCTGCGCGGCGGCCTGAAAATTGCTGCTGTCAAGGCTCCTGGCTTCGGTGACCGCCGCAAGGCCATGCTGGAAGACCTCGCGATCCTGACAGGTGGTACCGTGATCTCCGAAGATCTCGGCATCAAGCTGGAAAACGTTTCTCTCGACATGCTCGGCACCGCCGAGAAAGTTGCCATCACCAAGGAAACCACGACCATCGTTGACGGTGCCGGTTCCAAGGAAGACATCGATGGCCGCGTCGGGCAGATCAAGGCGCAAATCGAAGAAACCACTTCCGATTACGACCGCGAGAAACTTCAGGAGCGCCTGGCGAAACTCGCAGGTGGTGTTGCAGTAATCCGCGTTGGCGGTGCGACCGAAATCGAAGTGAAAGAGAAAAAAGACCGCGTCGATGATGCTCTGAACGCAACTCGTGCTGCTGTTGAAGAAGGCATCGTTGCAGGTGGTGGTGTTGCTCTGCTTCGTGCAAAGAATGCTGTCGCCAAACTGACTTCTGCAAATTCCGACATCGCAGCCGGCATCAAGATCGTTCTGCGTGCCCTGGAATCCCCGATCCGCCAGATCGTCGAAAACGCTGGTGTTGAAGGTTCCATCGTCGTTGGCAAGATCCAGGAGAACGATGACGACACATTCGGCTTCAACGCTCAGACCGAAGAATTCGTCAACATGATCGAAGCCGGCATCATCGACCCGACCAAGGTTGTTCGTACGGCTCTTCAGGATGCAGCATCCGTTGCCGGCCTCCTGATCACAACCGAAGCAATGGTCGCAGAGCTTCCGAAGAAAGAAGCAGCCCCGGCAATGCCAGGTGGCGACATGGGCGGTATGGGCGGCATGGGCTTCTAAGAAGCCCGACGCTCAAATGTCTTACGAAAAGGGCGGCTCTCGGGCCGCCCTTTTTGCATTTCTCCACGCTCATCATTTTCAATTCGTACTGCCTTGCAGCATGAGAGCGTCATGGACAGTCAAGAAGCCAGACGTTCAGGTGCTTTGCCGAGGGCCGGCCATTGACGGACTTCCGTCCGCGAGACCTTACCTCGACACATGGCGATCTCTGCCGTCAATCTTGAGATTTACCAGGCTTGGCAGCAATGCAACGGGCCACGGAGGACCGACATCCCAATGACCTGTGCTTACCCTTTCCTGGACCGGTTTCGAACACTGGGGCATAGCCACCAATCAACCTGATCCGATGTTTGCGCGACCTGCAGCCTCTGCTAGAAAGAAATCATGGATCTTACCTCTGCATTTCTTCTGGCAACCGCGACAGCCGCACTTGTGGCAATTCCCGGACCCAACGTCGCCCTGTTCGTCGCGAACACTCTGACGCATGGCGCCCGCTACGGCTGCGCAACAGTGGTCGGCACGACAATCGGCATCGCAATCCAGCTGGCAATCGTCGTTCTCGGCCTGTCCGCGTTACTTCAGGTCGCGGCAAGTACGCTCATCTGGCTGAAATGGGCTGGTGTCCTTTACCTGGTCTATCTTGGCGTGTGCGCGTGGCGCCAGGGGATAGACGACATTGAACGGCCGAAGGCAACCGGCGGAACGATGGGTCGCCTGTTCCTGCAGGGCCTGCTGCTTGCAATTGCAAACCCGAAAACGTTGATCTTCATCGCAGCTTTCCTCCCCCAGTTCACGGGAAACGATCCGACCGCGGGTCACATGGCGGTGGCCGCTGCCATCTATCTTTCGATCGTCTTTGCCGGCGATATGTTGTGGGTCGTGGCGGCAAATGTTTCCAGGCCTCTCGTCATGCAACTGGGCCGTCTCCGGCACAAACTGACCGGTGCGTTGTTTGTCGGTGCCGGTATCGGGCTTGCGCTGGCACGCGTTGAGCGCTGAAGCTGCGTGCCCGGCGAACCGGCCATTGCAGTATCAGGCGACCGGTTCGCTTTACGCTGACCCACGAAAGACCATAGCCCGCAAAATCCGAGGGAATTACATGCCCGTCATCGAATATGTCTATTCTGCGCATTCCGGCTACGCCTATCTCGGATCTTCCGAGCTTATGCGGATCTGCAAGAGCGCCGACGTCGTCTTGATCCACAAACCCGTCTTGCTATCGCCCGTTGTCGACGCTCAGCGCGGACAGTCTTTCCGCAAGCGCACGCAGCAGCACGTCGACTACTTTTTCGGACGCGAGATTGAAAGATGGGCGGAGTATCGTGAGGTGCCCATAATCAACTATCGACCAAGCCGGCACGATGCAGATTACAGCCTCGCCTCGGGCATGATCATCGCCCTGGGAGAAACCGGGCCGATGACTGACCGGATGGCTCACAATCTGCTTCAGGCACATTGGCGTGACGACGTGGACCTGTCGGATCAGGCAGCTCTTGGAAGAATTGCAACGGAAATGGGCCTCGATGCCGAGACGCATTTGGAAAGGGCCGCCTCTCGGGAAGTTCAAGAAACGCTGCGGAAAAACACTGAATGGGCAGTGTCGAACAACGTCTTCGGCTCCCCCACCTATTTCGTCGATGGCGACCCGTTTTACGGACAGGATCACCTGACACTGGTTGAACGTGCCCTTCACACCCCGTTCAAACCGGGAAACTGGTCCAATCCGAGCGTAGCATAACACACGCTATTTATTCAGTTCCTGCGCCCGTTTCCTGGCAAGCAGATTGATTGTCGGACCGTCTGTGGCGAGCGAAATCGCTTTGTCGTAACTTTTTGCCGCTGCGAGGTGATTTCCCGCCCGGGCCTGTAAGTCCGCACGCGCTGCCCAGAGTGGCTGGTATCCGGAACCGGTCACGGTTTCCGCCGCATCCAGGGCTTCCTGCCCAGCCCGAGGTCCATGAAGCCGCCCGGTGACTACCGCCTGCGCAACCAGGCTCCCGACAGAAGGAGCGATTTTGAGAAGCGCGACATAGAGTTTGTTCAGCGCCAGCCAATCGGTGGAGCCGGTTTCCTTCCTCGCAATATGAACAGATTCGATAGCTGCCTCGATCTGGAACCTGCCAACTGACGACTTCACATAGGCGCAGTGCAATTGCCGCTTGCCGTATCTTATCAGCGCGTCGTTCCAGAGCGTCACATCCTGCTCGTCAGTGGGAACCAGCATGTCATCGACAATGCGTGCACGCGCCCGCGCATGGCTGAAGGCGATCAGGGCGGCAAGGCCAAGAGCTTCCGCATTGTCCACTATCAGACGTCCCAGCAGATCTGCGAGATAGAATGCCTCGTCGCCAAGATTTTCTGCGGGATCCTGCCAGTCATGCGCATGCAAGGCATAAAGCGCCTCAAGAATTGCCGTACTGCGTTCCCGCAGGGCGTCGTCGCAGGGAAGCGCGAAGGGTATTCCAGCGTCCCGGATCTTGGCCTTGGTCCGAACCAGTCGCTTGGACAGCGCGACAGGTGAGATCAAAAAGAGCCGCGCAATGGTTTTCGCTTCCAGACCAAGAACGGTTTGCAACATCAGGGGAACGTGCAGATCCTGGGCAATTGCCGGATGCGCGCAAACCATCAGGAGTGACAGGCGCCGGTCCGGGATTGAGCCGTCAGCAAGCTCGGACGAGGGCATATCCGGTATCTCGTTCACGGTCGGAAAACGGAACTGTCGCCGCTGACTGTCCGTCAACCGGTTTCGTGCAGTGGTCAACAGCCAGGCATCCGGGTTGTCCGGAATTCCGTGCGCCGGCCAATGGCTGAGCGCTCTTGCAAATGCCTCTGCCAGTGCATCCTCGGCGAGTGCGATATCGTGCGTGCGAGACGACAGGAGCGCCAGCAGCCGACCATAAGACCCTCGCGCAGCCAGTTCGGCTGCGCGAGCGGCATCTGTCATTCACCCCCCATGGCGGAGGCCCGAATCTCGACCTTTCCGGTCTTGGCAGCAGGACATTTCTGGGCCCACACCATGGCTGCATCCAGGTCCGGAACATCAATGACAAAATATCCGCCAAGCGTTTCCTTCGTATCGGCGAAAGGTCCATCCTGAACCTGCCTGGTTCCACCTTTCAGTGACAAGGTGGTGGCCGAATGTACAGGTTGCAGCCAATCCGTATCGACGAAGACCCCGGCCTTTTGCAATGCTCCGATGTAAGCCCCGTAGACTTCCTTTTCGGCTTGCCAATCCTCGGGCGTCATATCTGAGAGATCCGCAGGATCGGTGTAGAGCAAGAAAGTGTAGCGCATACTTTTTCCTTCGTTTTCAGGACGCTGCCGACTCGGTTGCAGCGAGGTTATCCAGTCCCTGTTCGAATGTCTTGCCCACCATGCCATCAAGGAAAAGACCAAACACGCGGGCGACAGGATTAAGTCCCAGATCCATCTTCATCGTCCACACGACACGTGTTCCCTGAGGTGTGTCCAACGCCGTTATCTGCTGGACCGGACGCCCCATCGCTCCTAGGTCGATGTCATAACGGACACTGTCAGCTGTCACCGAGGCGACCGTCTGGCTGCCCTTGCCCTCACGACCTTCGAAACGAAACCCGGAACCGACACCCGATCGCGGTCCGAACGGCATGATCTTCAGGTCAGGATCCGAGGTCAGGTAAGGATTGAACCGCTGATATCCTTCGTTGGATGCGGCAAGGTCCAAAACGGTTTCCGGTGCCACCTTCATGGTTGCCTGCCGTTTCACGTGCACTTCTCCAGGCAGGAAGAGTGTGCCGGCGGCCGCCAGGGCAATCACCCCAACGCCGCCAAGAAGAACCGTCCATATCGTCATGTATTTCTCCATCCGGTTTTTCGAAAGCAACGGTGCTTTCATAGACATGACGAACGACCGGACGGCCGATGGACATCGGCAGCAAATTTTTCCTCCCCGAACGGTTTCAGCGCTCATGACACGTCGGCAGCCCAGCGGTATGATCCGTCTGCAGGCCTTGTACAAACGCATTTCCTGCTGGGAGGCCGGAATGGAATTACTGCTGCTTTGCGCCGGTGCCGGCGACAAGTCCTGGGCAGGACCGGCAGCCGATCGCCCGCTTCGCACGAAGGGCAAGCGCCGCGCCCAGAAAGTCGGCGCCTTGATCGGTCAACGCGGATTGCGCCCGGATATCACCTTGACTGCCTTGGACAAACGGTCCCGGGTAACGGCAGAGAAAACACTCAAGGCAGCAGGGTGGACGGCTCGCGACATTCGTGGTTCCCGGAAACTTTCAGCGGGGCGTGTTCCGGATTTGCCTGATGTGAACAGGGTGCTGTTGACAGCACCATCGGCAACAATTCAGGCGTTGGCGGATCGCCTCGGTTCCGTGCTCAGAACCCACGCCGGTGCGCTCCTCATCATGTCTCTTAACGCTGGCAATGCCGACTTGAAAGAGTACGTCGACCCTAGAAACCTGCCGGATCTCTTCCCTTGGCCTTCGCCCGACGGACCCGAACTGCGTCCGCGGCCCGCCTACTATTACACGCAATCGGCAGCCCTTCCCTATCGCAACGGCGAAGCGGGCACCGAGATCCTGATTGTCGGATCCAGCAGCGGTCGCCATTGGGTCGTCCCGAAGGGTATCGTCGAGCCCGGGCTCGGCCCGGCTCAGTCGGCGCTGATTGAAGCTCGTGAAGAAGCCGGGGTTGAAGGCATGGCAGGTCACGATCCGCTCGGCCATTACACTTACGACAAGTGGGGCGCGGCCTGCAGCGTTGCGGTCTATGCCATGGAAGTCACCCGTGTCCTGCCTGACGATCAGTGGGAGGAAAATCACCGGGACCGGCGCTGGGTGTCCCCCGTCGAGGCTGCTGATCTGCTTCATCAACCTGCTTTCAGGGGCATGCTGGCTCGGCTTTGATTCACCTGTCCAGGAAACCTGCCGTTTTGATTGTTTTCAACTTCTTGATGAATCATTCCAGGCCGTCAGCAGTCGCGGAACAGCTTCTCGAATTCGGCTTTCTTCGGGAACCGTGCCTAAATCCAGCTGCACAAAGTCCGCAAGTTTGCAGGCACATGCGCTTGATTTTCATGACGCGCCAATCCAGAGGCCCTGAACTTTTTCGACATGGATCCATTTGGGAAAGCCGTGCCACTACGTTCTTGCAGCTTAAGCCATTTCTTTAAGATAGTCCGTTACGCTACGGGGAGGATTCAAGGTCCCGGCACTGCCGGAACAGCCCGGCAGCGGTGAGGCTCTTGACGATCAGACTGGCATCTTTTCGAACGATCTTCGGCATTGATCTTCGCACACTTGCGCTGTTCCGTGTCCTGCTTTCGCTCTGGATACTCATCGATCTCTCGATGCGCGCACGGGATCTGGCGGCGCATTATACCGATTTCGGCGTCATGCCCCGCGCCGTGCAATTGGACCATCTTTACGCCCCTAGCTGGTCATTCCATCTGGCCAATGGATCGGCCTGGTTCCAGGCAATGCTTTTTGTCCTTGCCGGCCTCGTCGCGCTTTGCCTGCTGCTGGGATGGCGAACTCGCCTGATGACAGCGCTTTCCTGGGTTCTGCTCCTTTCGCTCCAGAACAGGAACACGTTCATATTGTCCGGCGAGGACAATCTGGCGCTTCTCTTGCTGTTCTGGGCCATGTTCCTGCCTCTCGGCGCGCGCTACTCGCTCGATGCAGCGGTGTCGCGACACAAGGAACTTGCCGAAAACGCCTATTTTTCGGTCGCGACAACTGCCCTGCTGTTGCAGGGAATGTCCATGTATTTCTTCAGTGCTCTCCTGAAGACACATCCCATATGGATCAGTGAGGGAACAGCGGTCTACTACGCCCTGCAACTGGACTACCTGGTCACGCCGTTCGCCCTCTGGTTTCGCCAATTCCAGGGTCTTTTGACGGGGCTCACCTACTATGTCTATCTGCTGGAGTTGATCGGCCCGATCCTCATTTTCTCACCGATCTTTCACAGGACGCTTCGAACGCTCTTCATGCTGGCCTTCGTGACCATGCATCTGGCGTTCGCCGTTTTTCTGGAGATCGGGTTTTTCCCGTTCATCTCCATCATCATGAATATCACCTTCATGCCCGGCTGGATGTGGGACAAGCTTGCCGCCGCATTGCCCAAACGCACACGCCAACCGGTTTCAATCTGGTTCGATCGTGGCTGCGACTTCTGCGAAAAGACCTGCAATATCCTGAGAATGATCCTGTTTCTGCCGTCCGTACCGGTCAAACCCGCCCAGGAGGACCCGGAAATCGGTGCTGAACTGGAGGCCCGCACTTCCTGGGTTCTGACAGTCGGAGAACAACGCCTCTTCAAGTTCGAGGCACTCGCAAAGCTGGTTACCGTCTCGCCCGTTTTTTTCCCTCTGGGTTGGTTCATGGGTCATTCCGCCTTCACGGCCATCGGCGACCATTCTTACGACTGGGTCGGTCGCAACCGGACCCGCCTCTCCCGCGTTACAGCTAGATGCCTTCCATGGCGCAGTGCCCCACCCCGGTTTGGTTGGCTTACGCAGATTGCCGCCGGTGCCTCGCTTGTCTTCATCACGGTGCAGAATGTCTCCACGCTGCCTGCGAGCGGCCTCACATTGCCAAGTGCATTCGTCGGTGCACGCCAGGCCCTCGGGCTCTATCAGCACTGGACCATGTTTGCCCCGTATCCGGAAATGACCAGCCCCTGGCCTGTGATCGAGGGGGAGCTGTCCGATGGCACCATGGTTGACGTCTACAAAGGCCGGGAGGGTCTCGCGGACTTTGAAAAACCGGCTGCCGTTTCGAAGACCTATGAGAACTACCGTTGGCGCAAGTTCCTGTCCAACGTGGAAGACCAGTCCTATGAAGATGTAACACAGGTGCTTGCGCTCAATTATGCGCGGTACCTGTGCCGCAACTGGTCCGCCAGGCAAAACGGTTCTGTGTCCCTGACCAATTTCGTCATTTTCTTTCAGATCGAGAGAACGCCCCGGCCCGGCGCTGCGAAAGAGATCGAAACACGCACTGTCTGGACGCACGATTGCTTGGGCTGACCAACTGGCAGCTCTCCGGATCAACGGTCCAATCTTTTCAATCCATGAGCGAGAATTTTGTCGTCCCCCACCGGAAATTCAACCGATGGCCCGGCAGAAATCCGCCAGGCCGCAATTGTGGTTTGCGGGGTCAAGGAAGATCAACTGGATGGTGCCGCCGAAACTTGCAAACCTCTGCTGCACGAGACCGCACTGAACATTCACTTTTTTGGCGCGACGAACCGGGTATCGCCGCACCGCTCAACCCGACACCTTACGCGATGCTCCGGCGGCACCAGCACGGTGTGCGATAACATCGCGGCAGCCAGTTTCCAGATGACTCGGCAATCCGGTTCTGCAAAGTAACAGGCAGACCCGATGAAAGGACCTCGTACATGAAATCCATCGATCTTTCAGAGAAACTGGCCCTGTTTTCCAGCCACTGGGATCCCCATGTGGTGTCCGACTATAACGACAACGACGTCATGGTGGTGAAGTTCAAGGGTGAATATCCGTTTCACAAGCATGACACGACGGACGACTTCTTCTACGTCCTTGAAGGCGAGATGATCATGGATATCGAAGGGCAACCGCCGCGGACCGTGAAAGCGGGAGACCTTTTTATCGTTCCGAAAGGGGTTGTTCATCGCCCAAGAGCCGAAAAGGAAGTTAAGGTTCTTCTGATCGAGCCCAAGGGAGAGCCCAATTCCGGCGATTCCGATCGTGCACCGGCGCCTAAGCCGAGAATTTAAGGCCGTGTAAAACCGTACGGTCACCTGGCTGGAAAAGGCGGTTTGGTTCCGCCTTTCCGACAGGCCAGTCCATGCTGCCTAGTCCCGTGCAGGAATATTGATCGCCTTTTGGCTGGCCGGGCGGGCGAGGCAAGTATCCACCCAGCGCACGACATTCTTGAAATCATGATAGCCGACAACTTCAGCGGCTTCGTAAAAACCGTTGATGTTGCGCGCCCAGGGCCAGGAAGTGATGTCGGCGATCGTATAGTCGTTCCCCATTATGAACTCGCGGCCATCGAGTTGGGCGTCGAGCACTTTAAGAAGGCGTTTGACTTCATCGCGATAACGCTCGAACGGACGGCGATCCTCAAAATTCTTTCCGGCAAACTTGTGAAAAAAGCCAAGCTGGCCGGTCATTGGACCCAGGCCGCCCATCTGCCACATCACCCACTGGATCGCCTTATATTTTTCGCCCGGTTCGGCGGGAAGGAACTTCCCCGTCTTTTCGGCAAGATAGATGAGGATCGCGCCGGACTCCCAAAGAGCAAGAGGTTTTCCCCCGGGGCCGTTCGGGTCGATAATCGCCGGGATCTTGTTGTTCGGGTTGAGCGAAAGAAACTCCGGAGAGGTCTGGTCGTTGGTTCCGAAATCCACCTTGTGCGGTTCATATGCCAGGCCTGTTTCCTCGAGCATCGCCGAGACCTTGATACCGTTCGGTGTCGGCAGGGAATAGAGCTGGAGACGGTCGGGATGTTCGGCTGGCCACTTCTTGGTGATCAGGAAATCGGACAAGGTGTTCATGAAGATCTCTCTGGTTTTATGCCCCGGCAGCTCCAGCCGGGATCCCGAAGGTCATATAACACTCGCGATCGCAATTTAAACCCATCGTCCGGATGCGATGAATAGATTTGTTCTTTCGCGGGATTACGCCTATATCAGCGCGGCCAACGACAACGAGGAATGCCCGATGACACAGGATCACGAAGCGCGGATCGAGCAGCTTGAGATCGACCTGGCACATGCCAATCGCACGATTGAAGATCTCAACAGCGTCGCGGTCGCGCATGGCAACCAAATCGACCGGCTGACGCAGCTCCTCGCCAAGATGACCGATCAGATGGAAGAGCTCGCGGAACAGGTTCTGCCAGCCCACAGTATCGACAAACCGCCGCATTACTGACCGAGTTTGTGACCGTGCCGTTGTCGCGGAAGAATTGATTCATGACATGGACGTCATGACATGAACTTCTAGACTCGTGCAGTCACATTCAGGTGCTTCATGCGTTCATTTCGATATCCAGTCCTGCTTCTTCTGCTCGTTGCGACCCTCGCCAGCGCCTATTGGTGGTCCAGCCGTCCGCCAGAGGTTGCAGTCACGCAACCTTTCAGGGGCCGTGCCGCCGAGGTGGTCTATGCAACAGCTGTCGTGGAACCCGTCAGGTGGGCAAAGGTTACAAGCATCATTCGTGAAAGGATCATATCCCTTTGCGGCTGTGAAGGGGCGGAAGTCCGGCAAGGCGACCAACTTGCCGAATTGGACAGCGGGGACGCGCGGGCGACGCTCGCCGAGCTAGAGGCACGCCGCGAACTGGCCCTGTCGGACCGGGAGCGGGCGTTGCAGCTCATGGAGCGGCGTGTCGTCAGCCAGCAGGTTTATGAAAAGGCTCAGAACGAGGTCATTCGCATCAATGCGACGATCGCCGCGCAGAAGGAGCGGTTGCGGGACTACCTGATCACCGCGCCGATGGATGGCGCTGTGTTACGGCAGGACGGTTCTGTCGGCGAGGTTGCGGAACCTGGCGAAATCCTGTTCTGGATCGGGCAGCCCCTGCCATTGCAGCTTGTTGCGGAGGTGAACGAGGAAGATATCCCGAAAGTCGAGAAAGGCCACAAGGCGCTCATTCGTTCGGACGCGTTTCCAGATGAAGATCTCGCCGCAACAGTCTCGAGAATTACTCCGAAAGGTGATCCGATTCTCAAAAACTACCGCGTTTACCTCGAACTTCCGGACGATACCCCCTTGCGTATCGGCATGACCACGGAAATCAACATCGTCACAAACGAAAGGGACGATGTCCTGTTGCTGCCGATTGCCGCTTTCGACGGCACCATGCTTCAGGTCCTGGACGACCAGGACCGGATTTCGCTTATCAAGGTCAAGACCGGCATTCGCGGCACCAGAGCGATCGAGGTTCTCGACGGCATTGGGGAGCAGAACCAGGTCGTCTTTCCGTTTCAGGCTGACCTTTCGGAGGGCGACAGGGTTGCACCGAGGGATGGAGGAGCCAGGTAATGCTGCTGTTGCGGATAGCTGCGACACATGTCCGGAACCGCATGCGGCAAACCGTTGTCTCAACGTTGGGCGTTGCCCTTGGCGTCGGCTTTTCAGTTGCCATGGCCAGCCTCATGGAAGGCTCGCAGCGGGACTTCATGACGACGCTGATCGAGGCAATTCCACATGTTGAAATCCTGGACGAGCAGCGAAACCCGGCAGAGCAACCGGCAACGGCAAAGTACGACGCTGTGGCCTTTCACGGCTTGCGGCCGCTGGAAGATTTGCGCGGCATCCGCAACCCGACGGAAGCCATCGCCTCGCTGCGCGACTGGGTGCTTGGCGATTTCGCCCAGCGGCTGAGCGGCCAGGCCGTACTGCGCTACAGCGGGCAGGACATTGGCATGACGCTTGTCGGAGTGGTTCCGAGACGCGAATTACTGGTTTCCAAAGTCCGGGAGGACATGCGCGCCGGCAGCTTTGAAGCCCTCGATACGACAGCGAATGGCCTGGTGATTGGCGGCAAGGCTGCCAGTCGTCTGGGCGCGGAACTCGGCGACACGGTCACGCTGACCTCGGCGAACGGCATCGCCAAACGGTTCAAGATCGTCGGCCTGTTCCACACGGGCATCACGACCAGCGACGAGGGCCTTGCCTATGCTCCGCTCAAGGCCGTGCAGATACTTCTGGAAAAACCGGACATCATCAACAGCATCTCGATCAGACTGGCCGATATCAGACAAGCGAATGATGTCGCCGCGCGCGCGGAGCGTCAGCTCGGATACAAGGCCGTCTCCTGGGAGGAAGCCAATGAAGGCCTGATGGAGGCCTTCGTCGTGCGCAATGCGATCATGTATACCGTTGTCGGCGCAATCCTGGTGGTCGCCGGCTTCGGAATATTCAATATCGTGTCCACGATCGTGCACGAGAAGGCACGGGACATTGCAATACTGAAGTCTCTCGGCTTTCCGGAGTCCGACATTCAGCAGATCTTCGTTCTCGAAGGCCTGGTGATCGGCATTCTGGGAGCGCTTGCAGGGTGCCTGCTCGGCTTCGGGCTTTCAAGCTATCTGGCGACCGTCAAGTTCGAGGTCACCACGGATATCGAGATGACCCGTTTACCGATACATTTTTCGTATATCCACTACGTGCTTTCCTGCTTCCTCGCCCTGTTTTCCTCTGCCATCGCAGGCCTCATTCCGGCCAGGAAGGCCGCGAAACTCAATCCCGTGGACATCATCAGGGGTGCGACATGACCCCGGCCGAGGCTGGTCCGACCAGCAATGTCAGCCTTCTTCTCCAGACCAGGAAACTGACCCGGATTCTCCCCGCCGTTGTTCCTGTCACCCTGGTTCAGGATGTCGATATCAGCATCGGAAATTCGGAGTTCGTTGCGATCACCGGACCTTCCGGTTCCGGCAAATCCTCGCTGCTTTACCTGCTTGGCCTGCTCGACAAACCGACATCAGGCGGGGTGTTGATTGAAGAAAGCAGCACATCGGATTTGTCTTCCGGCGAGATGGCATCGATGCGTCTTGCAAAAATCGGCTTTGTTTTTCAGTTTCACTTTCTCCTCCCCGAATTCACGGCCCTGGAAAACATCATGATCCCGATGCAGAAACTCGGCAGGCTTTCCGCCCGGGACCAGCTCGAACACGCCACCGGGCTATTGGTGGATCTTGGCCTGCAGGACTTTCTTCACCGCCGGCCTGCGCAACTTTCCGGGGGACAACGCCAACGGGTTGCGGTGGCCAGGGCACTTGCCAATTCGCCGGACCTGATCCTGGCGGACGAACCGACGGGCAGCCTTGATTCAGCGGCAACGGAACAGGTCTTTGGCAGTCTCCAGTCGATCGTCGAGACACAAAAGACAACCGTGGTTGCCGTGACCCACGACATGGATCTTGCGTCCCGCATGCAGCGCCGCATCCATCTTGTGGATGGCAAGATCGATTACGATCGTGTCCAGTAGGTGCCGGAACATCAACTTTTCCTGTCCGGCTTGCCAAGCCATAAATGTCATGTCATAAGCATCCCATCATCAAGAGAAGGGCTGGCGCCCTCGCCAACCTGCCGAACCGGGCAAGGTGGTTTCCGCAACAGGGATGCGGCCGGATGGAACCTCATAGAGGTATTCCGGCAATGAAGCGGTTCAATTGCATGCGCCAGTCCTCCTCGGGCAACTGATGGAGGATTTTTTGTCTCAAGAGCCTTTTGCCGGACGCGCGGCAGTTCTGATTGAGGACCATCTGGCGGCGAATGCCGCAATCGCCGACACGGCTGTCTGGCAGCAGGCGGCCGAAGACTGCGTGATGATGCGCATCCAGAGCCTGCGTCTGATCGGCGGTTTGCCGCACCACAAGGCGCCTCTTGCAGAAGAGGTCAGGATCAGGCGCCTGAAGGACCTTCTCCGACTTTGGGCAAACGGCTGCACCTGTGCCGTCGATGAAGATCTGTTTGCCGATCTTTTGAAGCGCAAGCGGTCGTGAGCCTGAAGGATGTCAGTTCGGGACCGGCCGGGGACGGCCGCTATCATCAACGGATACGAAAGTGAAATGGGCTTCCGTAACCTTTTCGCGATGGCCGTAACGGTGGCGCAGCGCCCAGGCATCCAGCCTGATTTCCATTGACGAATTGCCGACGCGAACGACCTGGGTATAGACGCAAAGAACGTCGCCGACATGAACCGGGCGAATGAACTTCATCCGGTCTACGGCGATGGTCACCACCCTGCCCTCAGCGCGTTGCCCGGCAGCAATGCCGCCTGCAAGGTCCATCTGCGAAAGTACCCAACCACCGAAAATGTCTCCCGCAGCATTGGTATCTGCGGGCATCGCCATTGTTCGCAGCGTCAAGTCACCACTCGGTTTCTCCTGCTCTTCGCTCACGCTGATCCTCTCCTTTTCAGTTTCGGAAAAGACTAGCGGCAAGCAGGCAGATCACAAGCTTTTCTTGTCAGATCAGCAGCATAAGGATTGCCATGATCCACAAGGGAGCCGGTGAGGCAACCCAGATCAACAGGATAGGCAGGCCGCGTGGCAGAAAATTCGACAAGGACATTTCACGTTTCCATTATCCAAAGACCGGCAATTCAACAACGGTAAGCACCACGAGTGCCAGCATGCCCGTGACAAAGGCGAGTTTCGCACTGCCGATCAATGTTCGACCGGCGGTGTCGAGCCTCGGCAGTTCCATTTGCCGGGAATCCAGATACATGGACACCAGCATTACCGAGAAAATCGCGAACCAGACGACCACGAGAACCTCGGCGACAAGAACGACTGCTACCAGCATGATCCGCTCCATTCCGATTGTTGGGATGTCAGTTCGGCCGGAGGCGACGACCCGGCATGGCCGAATGTCGCGAGCCAGAGACTTTGTGCAATCCGTTCGGCAACTGCGATGATCTCATCTGCCAGATCAGGCACGAACAACTCGCGAACGACAGGACGAAAAATCGACAGCCAATCTCCATAATCGGAACTGACCACCTCTTTCAGCTTCAGATGTGCCGGGACAGGCTTGCCCTTGTAGGCGCCATTCTTCAGGAGAACGGATTGCCAGAAGGCTTCCATCTTCGGCAGATGCTCTTCCCATTTGCCGTCAAGTCGACCTTTGAAGATCAGACCGAGACGCGGATGCTCACGAATACAGCCATAGAAGGTGTGCACCATCACCCGAATGGATTGCTCGTTCACCGTCTCGTACCGGCGCAGGCGATCACCTGTTTCCCTCACCGGACGAACCGGTAACTTGTATCTGTCTGAACCGGATCTGCGCGCTTTCATCGCCCTCTCCATAACATTCATTTTAGATGTATCTTTTAAATGACACACATCGACGCTAAAATCAACATCTCAGATGAATGTTTTATGGAGCCCAGCCATGCGCCTCAGTCAGGCCAGCGATTTTGCATTGAGAATTCTGATGGCCACCGGTCAGACGGACAAGCCGCAGACAGTAGACAGTCTGAGCACACAGCTCGGACTGGCCAAATCACATGTCATGAAAATCGTCGCCCAGCTTGCGCGGGCCGGATACCTGAAAACCACGCGCGGGCGCGGTGGCGGTATTCGCCTGGGACGCTCACCGGAAGAGATCCGGCTCGGAGATGTCGTCAGGCTGATCGAACCTGACCTGGGTGTCGTCGCCTGCCTCAAACCGGAGCTAACAGTTTGCGCCTTTCTGCCGCGCTGCGCCCTGAAGGGAGCCATGTCGCGCGCGGCGGAAGCGTTTCTGGACAGTCTCGATACCGAGACGCTGGCCACGATCCTTGCAGGGACGCAACTGGCCAGTTTGCCGGGCAAGTAAACCTAAAGCGTGGACGCCTGCTCCAGGAATTCCCGGTCCTCCAGACAATAATATCCCGATATCCTGCTGATCGTCCCGGAACGTTTCCAGTCATTCAGCACGCGGCTGACATTTTCACGCGCCGCCCCGGCCATGTTGGCAATGTCCGCCTGGCTGAGCTTGTAGTGGATGAGCATCCGGCCATCGTCCAACGTTTTTCCGAAGGTCTCCGACAATTGCAGCAGGGTCTGCGCGACCCGCCCCGGCAATGGCAGGAAAGACCTTGCCGCCAGAACGTCATTGGCATGACGCAACCGTTTTCCGACGATCGACAGCATGTGGCGGTAAACCGCCGGGTGTTCATCGGAAAACCGCTGGAAGGCCGCCTTGTCGATGAAAGCGAGTTGCGCCTCTTTCAGCGCACTGACTGTTGCGGAGCGCGGGCGTCCGTCAAGGAGTGCCAATTCGCCGACCAGATCACCCGGGCCAAGAACCGCCAGGAGTTGTTCGTCTCCCTCAACGGACAGGAGCGATACCTTCAACGAGCCCTCCAGAACGGCATAACAACCGTTCCCCGGATCGCCGTTTTCAAACAATATTGTACCTGCTGCCAGTTTCATCGGCCTTGCGAGCCGGGATAACCCGACAGCCAAATCCGGCTCAAGCCCTTCCAAAGAAAAGCTGTTTTTCAAAAAGTCCTTGATTTCAGCCACACCTACCCCCTGCCAAAGGACGTTCACGACACATAAAATTTCCTGCCACGCGCAATCCTGTGATGTCCGTCACGTGCGTTCAAGAAAAAAATACCTATATCTAGAGTCATGGAAGCGGGGCTGCCCCTCCCCCCTTCCTGACCTCCACGAAAAACGGCTCTGTTCCCCGCAGAGCCGTTTTTTCGTTTCATCGATCAAAATCCCGCGAACCGGCGGTTTTTTCAATTCAAAAACACATCCTTGCGGTCAATGGTCCGAAAAAACCTGTCGCTGGCAAGGACCTCGTACTGGCATTCGCGGATTGCAATTTTTTTACGAGGTTCTTCCCGCATCAACCTGTCGTCGGACTTTCCGGGGATCGCGGCGACGAAACTCCGGTCGTTCATGCCGTCGAAATGATTGAGGAGAAGCTCGTGAAGCTCCTCGACATTGCTGGTCTGTGGCAAAGGCTCTGCAGAGGGCAGAATTTTAAGATTGTATCCCTTTGCAAGACGCGCAAGACGCAAAGTCTTGAGGCCAGACCGAAGCGGTGAGATCACCAGTGGCGGCTGATCGAAATCCGCGCGCTCAATCGCCTTGAACACAATCCGGGCAATCGATGTTCTCGACAGCAATCCTTCGCGGACTGCGACAAAATCCGGTTGCCGCTGCATGAGCACCGAATAGCGCGTCAGCTGGGCAAGGGCCTCGTCCAGCAGGACTTCATCGGGCAGCAGACGGAAGAAAGCGCGCCTGTTGAGCTGTTCGCGGGTGAACATGCGATCTCCGCAGGTTTCCTGCATACGCGTGCTTACCGGCAGGACCCGATCGCCGCTGAAGGCAAGCGTAATACCGAAAAGCATGCGGTCTCCGACCTTCTCGGCAACTTCCTGAAGCGGTCTGAATTCGCGTGGCCAGAGTTCGGTGGTGACCAACGCACCGATGGCGCTCAGCCGGCCATTGACCGCAAGGTCGCGCAATGCGCGGTCAACGCCGAATGCGAGACCGTAATCCAGTGCACCAAGTGTAATTTGTTTCATCTAGTCTGACAGGCGGGTCGGTGATTCAATGTTTCACCCAATTCCCTGCGTCATTCGGGAGATCTTTGCAAGTCTGTTGCGCAGATTGAGGAGACTTGAATGCGAAACAGATGCCCATGTGTCCAGGTATTCGTCACGCACCGAGTATTTCCCTGCGCCGGGTGAGCAGCTTGTTTCTCACAGTCAAACGGATTGCTCGGCTCCGCAAAACAACTACTTCTCCCGAGGCTCAAAAACCGGCGCCTTCAAACCATCAACCTTGTAAACGACAAGTTCCTCCAGCGGCACGCCCTTCACCTTGCGTACCAGAACGGCAAGTTCCTCGACCGTTTCGAACGATCGTTGCAGGTCGCCGGCCTTGTCGCGCCGTTTTTCGGTGAAGTAGAGACCCGGTTGCACAAAGAGGGTTTCGTCCGGATCAGGGGTCATGATGTAGCGGATGCGCTCGGTCACCTGAATGACAGGCAGTTTGTCTTTCATCAGAAAGTCGGTCTGCGCATTGAGGCCATAGCTCATGGTCAGGATGTAGGACGCATTCTCATCTTCGGCCAGTTGTTCCACAGCCGCACCGATCTCGTCCCAACCGCGCAGCTGGAACGTCGGGTCCTTGCGGGCGAGTTGTCCCGTGACCGGATAAACGGCATGGATCTGCACCAGAACGGCGACGAATATTCCGATCGCGATTCCGGCAACTGCCACTTTTCGCCAGATCAAATGATCTATGCGCGGTGACGTCATGAAGACCGCCGCCATCATGGCGAAGGCCGGAAACAGCGGCGCAGGCCAGTTGGCCTGAACCCGGGCATGGAGCGAGTGATACGTCAGATAGAGCATGAACGGCAGCGTTGTCAGCAGGATCAGGGACGCGGCACTTTCCCTTGCCCGGAAAGCTTTGAAAAGAAGTCCCGCGCCTGCGGCAGCCAGAATGGCAATCAGGGGGTTCAGGAGCCCGACCAGGGCACCGAGATATTCAAAGACGTATTTCGTTGTGAAGCCACCGCTGCCCGCACGGCCGAACTGCTTGTAAAAACTCACCCACTCATGGACATGGTTCCAGTAGAGCACCGGCGAAAAGCAAAGAAACGCAAGGGCTCCCCCCGCCCAGAGCTGCCAGGTGCTCCACCAGCGTCGTGCCTCCGGCACCCAGATGAGCCAAAGCACGATGCCGGCCCCAAGGAAAAGCAGTGAATATTTCGACAACAGACCGAAACCGGCCATCAGCCCGACCAGCAGCCACCAGTTCGGATTTCTTGATACGGACAATTCGGCAAGCGTCCAGAATGTCAGTCCCCAGAAGACAACGGAGGGTGCATCAGGCGTTGCCAGGATGCCGCCGATCCCGATCAGCAGGCTGGTGTTCAGAAACAGAACGGCCCAGCCCGCTGTGCGTCGGTCGAACAGGATCGTGGCTGAGCGCCAGAGTGCAAGGGAGCCGATCAGGCCCGAGAAGACGACCACCGCGCGCACGGCCAGGACCGTGTCGCCGAAAACCGCCTGCCCGGCGGAAATCCACCAACCGATCATCGGCGGGTGATCGTAGTAGCTCAGGGCCGGAAAGAGCCCCCAGATGCGATAATACGCTTCGTCCTCGACAAGATGAGCATTGGCAGCAGCGAAAATCTTGAGTGCCGTCAGAAGACCGACAATCAGAACCAGTCCCGACGGCCGCAGGAAATACGGCAGGTCTTCGGTCTTTGCCACGTTAGGTCATACCCGCCGTTTACGATCTCCGCCAGGTGAGCGCGGAGCTGGCCGCGTAATTCCATACCGCTCCCATCACGGCACCTGCGGTTCCGGCAACCCACCAATAAACCGGGTCGGCGTAAATCAGGTTGGCGACGCCGACATTGGCGAGCACACCAACGGAGCAGACGGCATAGAAAGTCAGGAGACCGATCAGTGCCCTCACGCCCCTGAGGCGCCGGTCACGGTAAGTCAGCTGATTGTTCAGGAAAAAATTCGATGTCATGGCAACGAAGGATGCTGCCGTCTGCGCCAGATTGAATTCCATCCCGCCCAGCAAAAAGAACCGCAGGGCGACCAGATGGACGAAAAGCCCGCTGGCGCCGACAAGTCCGAACATCAGAAAGCGGACGGAGACGATATCGCCGAAGTACTTGGCCAGCAGCAGACCGAAATAGTCCAGTGTCACCAGCGTGTCCAGCTTGCTTTCCCCATGCTGGCGTTCACGGAAGGTGAACGGAAGTTCCTTGATCTTCAGCGTACCGTTGGCGCTGGATACCAGATCGAGCAGGATCTTGAAGCCCTGGGGCGACAGACGCGGTGCGAGCGCCTCCGCCTTGTCACGGCGCACCATGAAGAAACCGCTCATCGGATCGCTCAAGGTCACGTTCAGGAGCTTTTGAGCCAGCCCGTTCGCGATATTTGAACCCCACGCGCGAATAGCGGACAGGCCTTCGCCGACAGTGCCGCCTTCCACCTTGCGGCTGGCGACAACAAGATCAGTGTCATCGGATTTGATTGCAGCGAACATCTTCGGCAGCAGCGTCTCATCGTGCTGCAGATCGGCGTCCATGATGGCGACAAACGGCGCTGACGACGACAGGATTCCCTCGATGCAAGCGCCGGACAGTCCGCGGCGCCCGATCCGCCGGATAACCCGCACGCGCGGATCGACACCCGCGATCTTTCGGGCAACCTCGGTCGTTCCGTCCGGTGAATTGTCGTCGACCACGATCGCCTCCCAGGCAATGCCTGAAAGGGCCTTGTCGAGCAGATCGATGAGGATCGGGATATTGCCGGCTTCATTGAAACTGGGCAGCACGACACTCAGCTCTGCCGCACGCAATCCGGAAGCGTCTCGGGGGCTGTCCCAGCCTCCCTCATCCGTGCCTTGTGCAATGCTGGCTGCGCTTTCCATGTTTCAACCCTGTTCGTCTTCTTCATCCCGTCGATCGGGTGAAAGGACGTGCCGCTCGTCTGAAAATTTCGCGGACCATAGCCTTCCATGTGTTAAATACAAGCAAAGACGCGCCATACGCTGGCAAGTACACGTCCTTCATTGCTCGTTTTCATGGACCACGATGCCCGGTCCGCTCCTTTTACCCGTAAGTGTGATGCAAACAAGGCAAACCTGACGGCATTTCGCTGCCGGCAGAATAACCCCCGGGTCCGCTCCTCAGGATCCCGCCTTCGCGAACCTTGCTCTCAACTGCTGTTTCGTCTAGGACAACCGCAATTGTCTTAGCGCCGGTTGCCACAAACATGTGACAGCAATCGGCCAGGAACTCGCCGGGATCTGACGACTTCATGGCCAAAAAACCGAACAAACTGAAGGCCCGCCTGCCGCGGGGCTTTGTCGACCGCTCTGCCGACGACATCCGCGCGACGGATGAGATGATCAGCAAGATCCAGGCGGTCTACGAGCAATACGGCTTCGATCCGGTCGAAACGCCTGCCTTCGAATATACCGATTGCCTCGGCAAATTCCTGCCCGATACCGACCGGCCGAATGCCGGTGTCTTTTCGGTGCAGGACGAAGACGAGCAGTGGATGAGCCTGCGCTACGACCTGACCGCACCCCTCGCCCGTCATGTCTCGGAAAACATCAACGGGATCCAGCTTCCCTATCGCACTTACCGCGCGGGCTGGGTGTTCCGGAACGAAAAGCCGGGCCCGGGCCGCTTCCGCCAGTTCATGCAGTTCGACGCCGATACGGTCGGCGCTCCGGGCGTCCAGGCGGACGCGGAAATGTGCATGATGATGGCCGACACGATGGAAGCCCTCGGCATTCCGCGCGGCCAGTATGTCATCCGGGTCAACAACCGGAAGGTTCTCGATGGCGTTCTGGAGTCCATCGGGCTTGGCGGTGAAGAGAACGATGGGCACCGTCTGACTGTTCTGAGAGCGATAGACAAGCTCGACAAGTTCGGAATTGACGGCGTGCGCCTTCTGCTCGGAGAAGGTCGCAAGGACGAAAGCGGTGATTTCACCAAGGGTGCCGCTCTAGAAGCATCTGCGATCGATACCATCGCGGATTTTGTATCCGGCACCGGCTCCCTGGAAAATGACGGCGTCACCGAACTCAATACGATGGCCGCAATGTTCAACGCCTGCGGCTATGCGGATGACCGTATCAAGATCGACCCTTCCGTCGTGCGTGGGCTGGAGTACTACACCGGTCCTGTCTACGAAGCCGAGCTGCTCTTCGATGTCACCAACGAAAAGGGTGAGGTCGTGCAGTTCGGGTCCGTTGGCGGCGGTGGGCGTTACGACGGGCTGGTCAAGCGCTTCACGGGCCGCGACGTACCGGCAACCGGGTTTTCAATCGGCGTCTCGCGTCTGATGACGGCGCTCAAGAACCTCGGCAAGCTCGGCAGATCCGAGGTTGTCGCTCCTGTTCTGGTGACCGTGATGGACGGCGATGTCGACGCTCTTGGGCGGTACCAGAAAATGGTTCAGGAGTTGCGCGGCGCAGGTATCAGGGCCGAAATGTACCAGGGCAACTGGAAGAAATTCGGCAACCAGCTGAAATATGCCGACCGGCGCAACTGTCCGATTGCCATCATTCAAGGGTCGGATGAGCGGGAAGCCGGTGATCTTCAGATCAAGGATCTGATCGAAGGCAAGCGGTTGTCGGAAGAAATAACCGACAACATCACCTGGCGGGAAAGCCGGCCGGCGCAGATCACGATCAAGGAAGCTGACCTGGTGGAAACCGTGCGCGGCATTCTGGATGGCCAGGCAGACGATCGCAGACGTCAAAACGAGGGCTGAACAATGACGGCGGCTCAGACAACCGGGCTGGACCCGAACAAGATCGAAGCGGTTCTTGCTGCTTTCAGGGATGCGGGACATGAATTCGTTAACCCGCCGATCCTGCAGCCGGCAGACGTCTTTCTCGACCTGACAGGCGAAGACATCCGGCGCCGTCTGTATCTGACGCAGGGGAGCAATGGCACGGATCTCTGCCTGCGCCCCGATTTCACCATTCCGGTCTGCCGGCACCACGTGGCAGCGGACAAACCCAGCCTACCGGCTGCCTACTGCTACAACGGCCCGGTGTTTCGCCAGAGGCCGGACGGGCTGGGTGAAATTCCCCAACTCGGTGCAGAAAGCCTTGGCCGAAAAGACACCGCGGAAGCCGATGCCGATCTGCTGGCCCTGTCCGTGAGTGCACTTCAAACATTCGGAGCAACGGGCACTTCCATTCGCATCGGTGACGAGACGCTGCTCGCGGCTGTCCTGTCCGGGCTGGATCTGCCGGCCGTCTGGAAGAGACGTTTGCGTGATCTGTTCGGTGAAACCGACAAGCTGACCGCCGCGATCGACCGCATGGCGGGAAGTGCTTCGGCGAATGACGACAGCCGGGATGTGCGCCTCGGTTTTCTTTCTGCACTGGAGGGCGCGGACCCGACGGCCGCCCATGCCGTTGTCGAGGACCTTCTGTCAATCGCCGGCATTTCAGCCGTCGGCGGGCGGACACCCAGCGAAATTGCCGACCGGTTCCTGGAACAGGCCGCCCTTGCAAGCGGCGGTCGCGGACATGCGCAGGCGGCAGTCACGCTTCGTGCCTATCTTGCCCTGAAAGCCGATGGCGACAATGCCGTTGCATCCCTGCGTTCGTTCGGTACGGACCACAGTCTCGACCTCGAAGAGCCGATTGCCGCCTTCGAGTGCCGCCTGTCGGCACTTGCAGCCAAAGGCATTGAACCTTCCCGGCTTTCGTTCGCCGCTGATTTCGGCCGCCGACTTGACTATTATTCCGGATTTGTCTTCGAGATACACTCGGCCTCGGACCAGATCGCGGGACCACTGGTTGGCGGCGGGCGCTATGACAGGCTGCTGACCCTTCTCGGGGCCGGCGAAAACGTACCGGCCATCGGCTTTTCCATGTGGCTGGACCGGATCGCCGCCAGTATCGGGGCTGACTCATGAGCAAACTCATCATCGCCATTCCCTCCAAGGGCCGTCTCCAGGAAAACACCCACGCTTTCTTCGGGCGCGCGGGTCTGAAAGTTGATCAGCCCGGCGGCGCGCGCAACTATCGAGGTGCCATCAAGGGGTTGCACAACGTCGAGATCGCCTTTTTGTCGGCCTCTGAAATTGCCCGGGCGCTCTCTGAAGGCTCCGTTCATTTCGGCGTCACCGGACTGGACCTTGTCGAAGAGAATATCAGCGATCCGGCAAACAATGTTCACGTCGTCACACCACTCGGATTCGGGCCGGCCGATGTCGTCGTTGCCGTCCCGAAAGCCTGGATCGATGTGGAATCGATGGCAGATCTGAGCGACGTCGCCTCCGACTTCCGCAGCCGTCATGGTCGCCGCCTGCGTGTTGCGACCAAATACGTGAACCTGACGCGTGCTTTCTTCGCCCGGCACGGAATAGCGGACTACCGCATCGTTGAAAGTGCGGGCGCAACGGAAGGTGCCCCTGCTGCCGGATCTGCGGAGCTCATCGTCGATATCACCACCACCGGATCGACCCTTCACGCCAACAACCTGAAGATCCTTGCCGATGGCGTGATGCTGAAGAGCCAGGCCAATCTTGTTGCCTCTCTCAACGCCGACTGGAGCGTTACTGCACTCGCTGCAGCGAGAGCGATCCTGGACCGGGTGGCAGCTGAAGAAGCTGCGCGCGGCATCAGACTTGTCAAGGCAGTGGTCGATGACAGGACACAGGCGCTGAGATCAGTCAGCAAGGTCGGCGCGATCCAGCGTTTCTCCGAAAGCGATGACGCAAACCGTGTCAATGTGCTGTGCCCGAAGGACGCTGTCGCCGATTGCGCCCAGCTCCTGATCGAGGAAGGTGCAGACACTGTAACCGTCGAGACGCTGGACTACGTGTTTTCCAGAGAAAATCCGCTTTTCACACCTTTGAAAGAAAAGGTTGGCGGATAGCCCCGCCGGTCTCCGTTCCCCGTCAGAAGGTTTCGCCTTGAGCTGAATTTCCAGGTTCGACACCGTCTCGACCGGAGCCAGGGGCAAATCGAGGCACAATCCGGTCTTCCCGGGTCTTCAGTTTCAGCTGCCGGTTTACCGCTGCAGACATCACAACTGCCTCGCAACACTTTGAACGCCGAATACCTGCGCCGCATCCAGCATCCCGATGGAATACACACCGATAATGCATTAACAATCAAAGGGTACGAGGCTGAGGAGCGCGCTCACGGTCTCTCTTAGTTGTTTCGCATCAGGATGCGCCGGACAACGACCACGGGTACGAGGGGCGAAGTGGTATGACACTATTGAATAAACTGCGGATCGCGAGCGGTCTGGTTTTATTCGTGTTTGTGCTTGGACATCTGCTTACACTGGCATTCGGTCTGCGATCGATCGAGGCGATGGAAACGGCCGGTCGGTTCCTGATGGGACCCTGGACCAATCCGGTTGGCGGTCCGATACTTATGTTGTCCTTCCTTCTGCATGGGGCGCTTGGAATCTGGGCGCTCTTCTGGCGCAACAGATTGTTCTTCAACTGGGGTGACAGCATCCAGGCGCTGCTCGGCATTGCGATCGTGCCGCTCCTGCTGCCCCATATCATGGGGACGGTCGTCGGGCCGGCGATGACCGGAGCGACACCAAGTTTCAAATGGGTGCTTGCCGTCTACTGGATGTTCGTCCCGCATCTTGGAATTCAGCAGGTGATCGCCCTCATCGTCATCTGGATTCACGGCTGTTATGGACTGTTCCTCTGGATGCAGGTCCAAAACTGGTGGGGCCGGATCTCAACTGTTTCCTACCCGTTTGTCGTGATCGTTCCTGTTGCCGCCCTGCTTGGCTTCGTAGAGGCGGGCAAGATCCTGCTGGCGAACAGCGGAAATGCCGAATTCATGGCGCCAGTGCGCGAAACGGCAACTTTGTATGGGCAGGTCGGCGATCAGCTTTGGCGAATTCAGGACCAGATATTGTGGGCGTATGCTGCCATTGTCGCAGTCGTTTTCGCGGCGCGTGCGGTGCGGGTGTGGCGCAAGCGGCCGATGGTCACACTGAATTATGTCGACGGCCCGACGATCGTCCGGCCAGCTGGCCTCAGTCTTCTCGAGACCGCCCAGTCCAGGGATACCCCGCACGCCGCGCTGTGTGGAGCACGAGGCCGTTGCGGCTCTTGTGCCGTGCGCATTGTCGAAGGTGCCGGGAACCTGTCGCCGGTCGGCCCTATAGAAGCCGAAACCCTGGCACGGCGGTCTGCCGCTCCGGGGGACCGGCTGGCATGCCAGGCCATGCCTGTTGGTGGTTCCGTGCTTGTCGAGCCTTTGTTCTCGCCGGATATCACACCGATCGAGTACCAGGAATTGCTGCGCGGCGAGGTTCCGGACCCACCGGTTCCCGAGCCTGCCTCGGTGGGTGAGGGCTCGCAATGAACCGGTTTCTGATAGCGCTCGCATGTTTGTTTGCCGTTCAAATGATTTCGCCCGTCTCGGCACAAATGCCCTTGCCCGGATCCGGCTCAACAGAAGTTGAAGATACGGTCGCGGAACCTTCACCCAATGACATCAAGGAACTGGCCCGCCTTCTTGCCGACCCGACCATCGTCAACTGGCTGGAACAACGGGCCGACGCACTCAACGGAGAGGGTACACCGGAGAACCAGTCCTTCAGGGACATTGCGGCACAAGGGCTCGAGGCCGTCCAGGCAAGGGTGCGGCAGGTCGGTGTCGCCCTGACACTGTTGCCACAGGCACCGTCGATCATTTCCAGCACATGGCAACAGGAACTCTCACCGCGGGAACAGTTGAACCTTGTTGTTCTGTTGATCATTTTCGTTTTTGTCGGTGCAGGACTTGAGTGGCTCTACTGGCGCTACGCCGGATTTGTCCGGCGACGTATCGAGCTGCATCAATCAACCACCTATCTTGAAAAAATCCGCTCGGCGCTCACTCGCCTTGCACTGGTGTCGGGCGGTGCCTTCTGTTTTTCCCTGGGCACGATCGGCACGTTCGTCATTTTCGAATGGCCGCAAAACTCCTATGACTTTGTTCTGGAACTGCTGATTTCGCTTGTCATCATGCGGGCCATTGCGGCAATTGCGCTGTTCGCGCTTGCTCCGCGCGTCGAAGCGCTCAGACTGGTGCCACTCTCCCGGCAGGATGCGCGGCTTCTCTATCTCGGGGTCATGGTGACATCCGCCGTCATGCTGTTTGGTGGCAGTCTCGCAGAAACCATAGTGCTTCTGGGACAGAATGAGGCTGCAGGCCTGGCCATTGACATATCGGCCGCGGCCGCAACGACAGTCCTGGTCATCCTGCTGTTGTGGCTGTTATACGCGCGCAGCGAACGTCAGCGCCGTTTCATTCTGATGCCGGTCCTTGGCTCCTTTGTGGTGCTGATGCTCTTCATACTCTGGCTGATTGGTGCCTACAGCCTGGCAGGCACTCTGGCCGTCATTGCCCTGCTTGTGCCGATCGAGCGCATTCTGAGGCGTACGATCGAGCATGCTTTCAAGGCAAACAGGCCCGATCCGGTATCGGACGAGCCGGATGGAGACAGCGACGTGGAAGAGGAGGCGGATCACGGGATCTATCTTCCCGTTGCCATTCGCCTTGGCAGGTTCGTCGTCGTCGTCACGGCTGTTGTGTCAATCGGGCTGTTTTGGGGTGTGCAGCCCTGGAACCTGTCAGCCGTGAATTCGACGCCGGCTCAGATCGTGCGAATCCTGGTTGACGTCATGGTGGCATTTCTGATTGGCGACCTCATCTGGACGGCTACAAAGACGGCAATTGACCGGCGTATGGCGGCGATGCCGAAACTTCAGCCCGGTGTGGCGCCAGGGCCGGAGGCGCGCATGGCGACGCTGCTGCCGCTGATCAAGAAAGTCGTGCTGGTCACGATTCTGGTCATGGTCGCGCTGATCGGGCTTTCATCGATGGGCATCAACATTACTCCGTTGCTGGCCGGCGCGGGCGTGGTCGGACTGGCGATCGGTTTTGGTGCCCAAGCCCTGGTTCGCGATATCGTCTCGGGCGTCTTCTTCCTGATCGACGATGCCTTTCGGGTCGGCGAATATATTGAAATGGGTGATTTGCGCGGCACCGTGGAATCCATGTCCATTCGCTCCCTGCAAGTCCGGCACCACCGGGGTGCAGTGCACACCATCCCGTTCGGCGAACTGAAGTCGCTCACCAATTACAGCCGCGACTGGGTCATGATGAAACTGGAATTCCGGGTGCCTTTCGACACCGATCTCAAACTCGCCAAAAAGATCGTTAAACGCATTGATGCCGAATTGCAGGACAACCCGGAATACGGGAAGAATTTCCTGCAGCCGCTCAAGTTTCAAGGTGTCCGGCGGATGGAGGAATTCAACATGGTCGTCGGCGTAAAATTCATGACCAAACCGGGTGAGCAATGGACCATCAGGCGCGATGCCTATCAACGCATTCGGGATGAATTCGAAAAGGCAGGCATCAATTTCGCACAACGAAACGTCAAGGTTGAAGTCATCGGCGCAGAGGACATGAGCGAGGAAACAAAGGAACAAGCCGCCTCTGCAGCAATGGACGCCATTGAACAACAGGTTGACGGACCAACCGGGTCATAAGGCCGGTCCGCATCTTTGGGACGCCGTGCACAGCCACCGAGAATGCTTTGCAATGTCACGTGATCCTGCGCATTTCCGAAGGAGACGAAGCTGCCGCGTCGGCGTTCACCGTCCTGCCATGCTGTTGCGAAGCAGACCGTGTCCCTGATAGCGAAATGCGCCGATACGATTGCAATCACGCTTTCGCAAAATCCGACACCAGTCGCGACAGGACATCCCAATCTGTGAATTCGCGCGTGTTCTGGAGCTCCTTGTTGACGTGATCCGCAAGATCACCCTCCAACAAGGCCGACTTTTCAAACCAGTCATAGGAACCCGGTTTCACCGCACCGGCGATCAGAGCGATTTCCGTTGGCTTCCAACTTGCGGCCTGAAGAAAGGTGTCGACATATTCCCCGGCCTCTTCCCTGGTGTCCTGAAAGGCCGCCGCCAGGCTTACGGACACGAACAGGCCAGGCAATTCGTTGAGACTGCCCCGGTTGGCAAAGACAAACAATTCGAGATCAGGCTGGTGCCTGGCCGAATGCACGGAGCCGGCAATGATGGTCTTGTCAAAGTCCGGAATGGAAAGCCCGCCGGAGAGATCACTTACATTGTGAAATCGGACCTCATTCCCCTCGCCCGACAAGGTCGCGCCAATGAATTTTGAAATCTTTTCCGTTTGTCCTTCGGTGGTTGCATAGGCAATCAGGTATCTCAAGACAGCACCTATCCGCTTTCGTTCGACATTCCCACGCTAGCGTATGCCGTGTTTTCCGTCGCTCCGTATCTTCACGTGTTTTGCCTGGGTAAATCGCGGCAAATTGTCCGATCACGAGCACTCGCGTCTGGTGCTGGCCGACACTTCAAGGAATTCCGGGGTCGACGGGTGAACCAACGCTTATCAATGCGAATTCCGAACGCAGGACGGGCCGACAAAGACACGGCGCCTGCCGATGAACAGGCCCGAAAGGCACCTCCTCTTTATTTCCTTGTCGGTCTCACAAACGCTTCCCTGGCCTTTTCAACCTGGTCCCGGCAACAACAACCTTCCAGGTGGTCGTTGACCATGCCCATGGACTGCATGAACGCATAGACGGTCGTAGGGCCGACGAAGCTCCAGCCGCGTTTTTTCAGGTCCTTTGAAAGGGCCGTGCTTTCAGCCGTCTTGCCAAGCGTTCTTGCGGTTTCAAAATCGATCCTTGCCGGCCGGTCTTCCGGTTTGGGTTCGAAGGACCAGAAATAGGCCGCAAGCGAGCCAAATTCCGTTTGGAGTTCCAGAGCCCGATTGGCGTTGTTGATCGTTGACTCGATCTTCTTGCGGTGCCGCACGATACCACTGTCTTCCAGACACCTTGCAACATCGCCGTCGTTAAACTTCGCCACTCTTTCAAACTCGAAATTGGCGAATGCCGCCCTGAAGCCTTCCCGTTTCCTGAGGATCGTCAACCAGGACAGGCCGGACTGAAAGCCTTCGAGGCAGACCTTCTCAAAAAGCCGCCGATCGTCATCGACCGGCCAGCCCCACTCCGTATCGTGATACCGCTGGTAGTCCTCAAGACCACCATGCCACCAGCAACGGCCCCTACCGTCCTGCCCTTTCAGGAGACCGGTGACCGGGTCCCGCTCGGGTTTCACGTCTTTTCCGGTTGCCTGTTCGCTCATGCCTCACCCGATATTCACTATTTGTTCTCAATTGGTAGCGGTGATCGAGAAAAGTTACAAGCACAAGTGTCCAACCAAGCTTGAAAAACGAAAAAGCCCGGCGAAATGCCAGGCTTTTCAATCGACTGTATTGGGGGTCAGGCAAACAGGGCGTCGATATCGTCCTGGGACGCAACATCGTTGTCGGTTTCCAGTGCGGGACCGTTGAGCAGCGCCGCGTCGCCTTCCTTGAACTCCCGTTGCTCGAGCTCAATGTCCTTGAAGGTGTCAATTCCGCCCCAGATGTCCATCATCTGCATGATGCGATCCTCGACAAACCGGAGTGTCGAAACGACCTTGGTGATGCGCTGACCTGTAAGATCCTGGAAGTTACAGGCCTCGAAAATCTGAACAACCTTTTCCTGAATGTCGTTTGCGAGCTCAGAGTCCTCTTTGCCGACACGAGCCGAAAGTGTGTTGGCGGTCTCGTCAATAAACTCGGCGGCAGAAAGAATCATTTCCGTCGCCCCTTCTGTCCCGTCGACAACGGCATCAAGCTCGTTGGTGACACGGGTCATTTCCTCACCCTTGGAACCAGTGGTGTGGTGCAGGGTGGCAATTTCCTTTTTGGTCTGAGCGATCGCTTCATACATCGCGTCGATCTCGACCTTCAGTTTAGCGGCCTCCGACAATTCCTTGCGAAATTCGGACATGAATTTCTGGCTCATCGCTTCGGGGTCAAGTGCGTCGCCCTTTTGCGCAGCTCCTTTGCCGATCAATGATCTCAGACTGGAAATTTCCGCCAACACTTCCTGATGCCGTCGTTCTTCGGCAAAGGCCGGATCACTGTCGGCCCCGGTATTCATGCGTATCAAGCTTTCCGCTCGAAAGGATCTCTTCACCGCGGCCATGCCTTCTCCCGTCCCTTGCCCCTGCCGGCGCATACAAATAGCGATTACCCAATTGGTAGCAGCGGAAGTTTAAAGAAATGTTTTTCCCTGAATTGACGAAAATGACAGGGGTGTCCGATGTTTGGCGCGATATTCCTTCTTTTTCCTCTCAAACGGTTTGGTTATCTTTTTCAACGACATTATTTGCGACGATCCGGACATGCCCGCACCGGTTTCGTCGCAGGGAATATTTGAACTGAACATGAATGTGGCCGGTAACTGCGATCTGACTTATATGAAAACCATGCGTTTCCTTCATCTGCCAGCATTGCTGACAAGTTTGTTTCTTACGGCGCTCATGATTTCCGTGTCGGCGCGAGCCGCAAACGATTCATTTTCTACCGAGGAACTGCTGAGAGGTTTCGAGAAGACGGTGTTCGGGCTCGAGTACCGCAGCTGGAGCTGGCGTCCCTACCTGGTCAAGAAGTTCACGCAGCCGGTAACCTTTTACGTACACAATCTGTCACGCCGCGACCGCACGCGCGTGGTCCATCGTTTCGTGCGGGAAATCGACCGGCGGATCGGTGGTCTCGAAACCAGCATTACCAACGATCCAGCCGCTGCGAATTTCGAGGTTTTTGTCGTGGACCGGGCGCAATACGTGTCGGTGGTTCAAAGAGACATTTACAAAAACGACCGTGCAAAAGTCCCAGGCCGGTGCCTGGTGCGCGTGGTTTCCGGTCGCAAGGGCATCAAACGCTCGTCCGCGGTCATTGTTTCAGATGAGGGGGAGTTTCTGTTCAAACGCTGCCTTGTCGAGGAAATCCTTCAGGGGTTAGGCCCCATGAACGATCATCAGGACCTGACACACTCGGTTTTTAACGATGCTTCGCGCCACAGCCGGTTTACTGTGTTCGACCAGATCATTTTGAACATGCTTTACGATCCCCGAATCAGGCCCGGCATGTCGATGAAGCAGACCAAACCCATCCTGCCCCTGGTTGTGCGTGACGCCCGCAGGCGCGTGCGTTAACCAACGAAAGCTGGAAATCGCAAAGATTTCAATCATCGGAAATCGATGTGCGAGCAGGTCGCCACCGTGGCAGGGATCTGTTAATCCTGTTCCTCAAGACTCGGCTAACCATAAGAAAGATTTACGCGAATTCTCACGTCGAGATTCACTATTGCCTGAGCATGCCCGCTTATCATCCTTGCCAGTTCGTTAACCGGCAACTTAAAATTGCCGGAAGACGTGGTTGATGATGAGTTGCGAGTGTTGCCATGTTCTTTTTGAAGAAACGTTCTTCGAACTTACTGTTTCTGGCGGGAGCTACCCTGCTCGGCGCCTTCATTTCGGCGGGTCCGGTGTCTGCCGGCCAGGTTTCGCCTCCCCCACTGGTTCTGAGCCCAAATCTGACAGAACCCTGGATGCTGCAGCTGCAGCCCGGCACGGCGCGCCGCGCAGCAGCTCCCGTACAGAGGCGGCAGGTCCAGCAGCCCAAGGTCCGGCGTGCCAATTGGTGGTCGCGCCGAATGGAACCGGCCCGGCAACAGCCCAAACGGCAGACCCGGCAGATTGCACCTCAATTCCTTCCGACGATCATCGACTATGACGGCCCTTACAAGGCGGGCACGATTGTCATCGATACGAACGCCCGCTTCCTCTATCTGGTCCAGAAGGACGGAACCGCTCGCCGCTATGGTGTCGGCGTCGGCAAACCCGGATTTGAGTGGGCAGGCATGCATCGTATCACGCGCAAGGCCGAGTGGCCGGACTGGCGTCCACCAGCATCGATGCGCAAACGCCGCCCCGACCTGCCTGTCTTCATGGCCGGCGGGCCGGAAAATCCGCTCGGGGCAAGGGCGCTCTATCTGGGGTCCACGCTTTATCGCATTCACGGGTCCAATCAGCCCTGGACCATCGGACACGCAGTCTCGTCCGGCTGCATTCGCATGCGCAATGAAGATGTCATGGACCTCTATCAACGTGTGGGCGTCGGAACCAAGGTACACGTTCTCTAATGCACAACCTCGACAACTGAAAATCACCTGAACGCACGGCAACGCCGTGCGTTTTGTTTGGTTTGCCAGCCACTGCTTGCACTGCTGCAGGTTTCTTTGCAGTTTGTTTTTCAACGAAGAGCGGATCTCCGCTCGTCAAAGCGTATCGAGACGACGCAGGGTATGACCCGACGCACCAACATTGAATCTGCGCGGTCCGACGCGGCCTATTTCGTGAAAGCGGCCCTGGTCGGCCTTCTCGTGGGAGGATTGGCGACCGGTTTTCATGCAGGTCTCGAGCATCTGTTTACCCAGTACGCCGCCCTGAGAAACTCTCTCGGCAGTGGCGCATTGCCGTATGTCGTTTCGATTCTCATTTCATCTATATGCGTTGCCGCAGCTTTTCTCCTCGTTCAACGGGTTGCTCCGGAAGCCGCCGGCAGCGGCATTCAGGAGATAGAAGGAGCGATGGAGGACCGGCGTCCGGTTCACTGGCCCCAGGTGCTTATTGCAAAATTTTTTGGCGGCCTGCTTGCCCTCGGCTCTGGCCTGGTGCTGGGGCGGGAAGGACCGACCATTCATATGGGAGCCATGACTGCGGAAGCGCTCGCACGCTCTCACAAGGTCTCTCCCGCCGATCACAAGGGCCTTCTCGCAGCAGGAGCAGCCGCGGGACTTGCCGCTGCCTTCAATGCGCCGCTTGCCGCAATCCTGTTCATTGTCGAGGAAACGAGACGGCAGTTTCCGTTCGGCTACCGTACCTACATGGCCGTCATCATTGCCTCCATCCTGAGTGCAGCCGTTACCGAACAGCTCACACAAACCGGCCCTCTCCTGGTTGTCGATGTGCGTTACCTGCCGGTCTGGAGTTACCTGCTGCTTGCCTTGATGGGCATCCTGCTCGGTGTGCTCGGTGTCTTCTTCAACAAGGCGCTGATCACGGTCATGGACCTGTTTCTGAAAATCCCGAAGGGTCTGAGATGGCTCCCGGCCCTTGCAATCGGCGCAGTCACGGGCATCCTGCTCAATGCGTTTCCCGATGCAACGGGCGGCGGCGAAGATCTGGTCCATGACCTGATATCCAGCCATTATGGCGTTCTTGCTCTCTTGTTGCTCACCTTCCTGCGCTTTGGCGGCGTGCTGTTTTCCTACGCGTCCGGTGTCCCGGGCGGCATATTCGCCCCCATGCTGTCCATTGCGACATGCGCCGGACTGGCGTTCGGCGTGATTGCCGTCGAGACGCTGCCCGTGGAAGCTGATTTCCGGGCAGCCTGTGCCGTCGCTGCCATGGGCGGTTTTTTTGCAGCGTCCGTTCGTGCGCCCCTTGTCGGCGTCGTGCTGGTGATGGAGTTGACCGGAGCCTATGCCCTGATCATGCCCGTGCTCGTGACCTGCACGACCGCATCGCTCACTGCTCACCACCTCGGCGGGCGCCCGATCTATGAACAGCTTCTGGAACGCACGTTGCGTATTGCAGGCCAGGATCCCGATAACGAACCGGACAAAACACCGGTGCAACTCGGCACGCGCGAAGGCTGAGCTGCCGATCCAGGCGTTTCCCCGGACAGCGTTTCCCCGGACATGGTTGCCGAAGGCAACTCAGATTTCAGGCACCACGAGCCATTGCTGCCGCTCCAGCGGCACCCTGAACCGGACAACGCACCGGATCGCGGCACAAAAAGGGCTCAAGCCTCAGCAATCCGGAGACGAGGACTTCAGAACATCCAGGTCTCCGGATTTGAAATCGCGTCGCCGCGACCGGCTGTCTGCACGCCCTTGATGCACCGGATGATGAACCAGACAAGCGTCGCGATCAGCACGAAAATACCAATGAACACGAATGTCAGCACGGCGCCTATAAGGCTGTACAGCAATCCGATCCAGAATGTTCGGATCTGATAGGTATAGTGGGATTCGACCCATCCCCCGGCTTTTCCCCTGTTCAAATAGGCGAAAATTACACCGATAATCGAGGTGATGCCGACGATGATACTGACAAGATAAAGAATGTAGATAAGAGTGGCGTTCTTACCACCGGGTTCCATGTAACCTGCGACATCGGTCTGATCGTTCATAACCGCACTCCGCTAAAATTCATTCTATCGAAACCGGGCCTGTGCAGCTGCGAATCTCGTTGCATCCACATTGATCCGGCCAGCCTAGATTACAGTCCTTTGCCCATTCGTCCAGACTTGTGAATATCGCTCCGCGCGAGACGGACCAAAGTGCCTTGCCAATTGCTGGGGCGACGGCCATGAGGACCAGAAGACCACGGGGATTTGTTTTCCCGTCTTAACGACTGATCTGGTCGGCTTGTCCTGCCGTAACAAGTGCTGTTAGTTCAAGAACGTTCCCGAATTCTGACATGGTCTGTCGCATTGGGGAGAGTTCAAGCAGCATCTGTCGTCTTTCTGAGAGATTGAAAATGAGCAATCTGACGGACATGGAAATCTTTGCGCGCGTGGTGAGCGCAGGCAGCATGTCGGCGGCCGGTCGGGAAATGAGCCTGTCCCCCGCGGTGGTTTCGAAACGAATCCGAAGGCTGGAAGAAAAGCTGGGAACGCGACTTCTTCAGCGAACAACCCGTCAGATCGCAATGACCGAGGCTGGTCAGGGCTTTTATGAACGGGTCATTGCCATTCTGGCCTCGGTCGAAGAAGCAGAGTCGTTTGTCTCGCGCGGATCCGCCAAGGCCCGGGGAAATCTCAGGGTTGCCGTTCCCACGTCGTTCGGACGCCTTCACATTGCACCGCATCTGGGACGGTTTCTGTCCGAGAACCCCGACCTGTCAGTCAATCTCGACCTGTCCGACGATTTTGTGGACATTGTCGGCGATGGGTATGATCTCGCGGTCCGGATTGCGGAGCTTTCGGATTCAAGCCTGGTCGCAAGGCGGTTGGCCCCGGTCCACCGTGTCCTGTGCGCCAGCCCGGAGTATCTGGCAAAACACGGCGTTCCGATCAGCATTGAGGATTTGGCAAGCAATCATGTAACGATTGCAGCGACAAATCAGGATCCGTGGCGGCTTGCCGGGCCCACCGGAATCGAAACCGTGCGTACACGTGCGCCTCTCAAGACAAACTCAAACGAAGTCGTGCGGGAATGCCTGCTTGCAGGTGTTGGCGTGGCACTTCGTTCCACCTGGGATGTCGGTCCGGAGCTACGAGAAGGCAAGTTGCAGATACTGCTGCCTCAATACAGGGCATCAAAGGACGTCGGCCTGCATGCCGTTTATCCGAGCCGTCAGTTCCTGCCGGCCAAGGTGCGGGTCTTCATCGATTTCCTGGCCGGTCTTTACGGGACTTCGCCCTATTGGGATGCCGGCCTTGACGACTGGCTCCGCCTGCCGAGCAGCGCAAAGGCCGGGTGATCACTCCATTTTGACATGTGACGTTTAACTGCCGCATTAGTATCTCTCCTGATGCGACTGTGCGTCACTTGCATCATGTTCGGGCTTCCTGTCTTTTGTGCCAGGGTATGTATGCACCCAAATTGAGGGAGAGTTATATGCAGCGTTTGCTGATGATCGCCGGAACAGCGCTTCTGGCCGTAACCGCTCAGGCAAGTGCCGAAGGCGACCCTGCCAAGGGTGAGAAAGTTTTCAAAAAGTGCGCCGCCTGCCACGCCGTTGGCGAAAGTGCTAAAAACAAGGTCGGACCGCAGCTGAACGGGGTGGTTGGCGCTCCGTGGGGACGTATCGAAGGATACAAGTACTCGAAAAACCTCGTTGAATTGAGCGACGGCAAAGTCTGGGACGAAGACACTCTCGTCGTCTATCTGACTAAACCGAAAGACCTTATTCCCAAGGGCAAGATGGCATTTGCCGGTCTGAGAAAAGAAGCGGACCGCGACAACGTGATTGCCTATCTTGCACAATTCAAGGAAGACGGCACGACCGAGTAGGATCAATCGGCATCGCATTACAGGAAAGGCCGGGGCTCCCCGGCCTTTTTCATTGCGGCAACTTCAGTCAATGTTCACCATGATGCTTGCGGATACGCCTGACGACCCACCAGATGAGCAAAACGACCAACGGCACTGCCAGGCCTGTCGTGATATTCGCGCTCGGAACCGGAAGCCCCGCATCCTTGGCGGCCTTTGCCAGGTACGAAATCAAACCGACTACATAATAGGAAACCGCAGCGACTGACAGACCTTCGACGGTTTGCTGAAGTCGCAATTGCAGACGGGCTCTGCGGTTCATTGATTGCAGGAGGCTGCGGTTCTGCTGTTCCAGTTCCACGTCAACTCTCGTGCGCAGCAATGTCGTCGCGCGGGCAAGCTTGCGTGACAGCATTGCCTGGCGGTCTTCAATTGCCTGGCAGGTTCGCATGGCAGGTGCAAGGCGTCTTGCCAGGAACGATGCCAGGGACAAATCGCCCGGTGCGGCTTCTTCTCTCAATGTCTCAAGTCTGGCCTTGACGATTTCGGCATAGGCGCGGCTAGCACCGAAACGGAAGGCACTCGCCGTCGCCCCGGCTTCCAGCGCCGCCGCCAGGGCAGACAGCTTGTCAAGTAGCTCCTGGTTGGTTCCAAGCGCAGCGGCATCCTTCATCTGGCCGGTCATTTCCGCCAACTCGATCTCAAAACGCCGGATTTCCGGTTGCAGACCTGTTGCCTCAAACAATCCCAGCATGGCAAGCGTCCGATAGGTTTCGACCTCAAGAAGGCGTTGCACGACAGCGCCGCACTGCACACCGCTCAGGGATCGATTGAACAACAACATGCGTGTCAGTCCGTCTCCGTCCTGACGGAAATCCGTCACCACGGTCGCTGCCCCGTCTTCCAGGTTCGAGACCGTCAGACTGCTCTCGTCAAACTGGCTGCGCCAATCTTCGTTTTCGACCGGTTCGCGCAATTCGAGGCGTACAGCAACGAGAAGGTCTCCAGGCGCGCGAAAGGCCGCGCCGAACGGATGTGTCGCAGCAAGTTGCCCGAACAGCTGGTCCGGTCTCGCGCTTCCATCCCAGGTGTAGGTCGTGAATTCCGCGTGCTGTTCCCAGCTGAGGGTTCCACCGCCGAAAGTCAGGGTGTGATGCCGGTTCCCCGACGCCGGCCCGGGCACTCCTCGGGACATGCAGAATTCCGACAACCAGTCGTGATCCCTAGCCGCCTCTTCCGCGTTGGTCAGGAACGCATAGTGCAATACCGTGCGGGGACACGTCAGCGGTCGGAATGGACGTGCATGCACTTCTCCCAGCACACGTTCGCGCAAGAGAGATGTCCGGAACGACGGCAGCGACGACCCGTTCTCTGACCCCTGACCCACAATACTCGCCCCTGTCCAGTGTTCCGTCTGCGAGGCACTCTGATCACAAAGAATGCCTTATACCAAGGTCTAATATTGTCACAGGCCATGATTGTTCGCTGATGGCGGTTTTGACGCAATGATAATTGGATAAAAAAATTGACCAATTTTTGCATTGCACTTATGTTGCGCGGCAACGAAGGGATGCATCACGCATGTTTCAGCCTGTTGATCATCAAAAAACGGCCGACGCCGTTGTGGAACAGATTGAAAATCTGATCCTGAAAGGCGTCCTGCACTCCGGTGACCGGCTACCGTCCGAACGGGACCTGGCCGAACAGATGAAAGTCTCAAGACCCGTCCTCAGGGATGCGCTCAAAACTCTTGAGGAACGCAGGCTGATTGAAGCACGGCGCGGTGGCGGCACCTATGTCTGCGATCTGATCGGTCCCATATTTTCCGATGCCATTATTGAGCTGATCGCCCGGCATCCGGACGCCATCAATGACTATTTCGAGTTCCGAAGGGGGATCGAAGGACAGGCGGCCGCCCAGGCAGCCATGCGTGCAGCCCCTACCGATCTCAAGCGTCTCCAGGATATCGTCAAACAAATGCACGATGCCCACGAGGCAGAGGACCTTTCCGTCGAAGCGCTGCTTGATGTCGAATTTCACCATGCAGTCGGCGAAGCGGCTCATAACGTGGTGATGCTGCATACGCTGCGTTCCTGCTACCGGTTGCTTGAAAACGGTGTCTTTTACAATCGCGGCCGGCTCTACCACCACCCGAGCGCACGAGACGAGTTGCTGCAACAGCACGTCGCGATCGCAGACGCGATCTGCGAGGGTGATGCTGTCGGGGCAAAGCGCGCATCAGAAGAACATATCGACTATGTACGCGGCACGCGTGCCGAGGCCGAACAACTCGACCAACGCGAACAACTGGCGGGCCTGCGTCGTATCAAACCCATTAAGAATTCCACTCGATCCTGATCCGGGGGAGGATAAATCGTGACGACTATTACCGATGTTGCCGACATGCAGGCTCTTGCAAAGCGCAGGGTTCCGAAAATGTTCTACGACTATGCGGATACCGGGTCATGGACGCAAAGCACCTACCGGGAAAACGAAGCAGCGCTGCAACGCCAGAAGCTGCGTCAACGTGTTGCCCGCAACATCGACAACCGTTCGGTCAAGTCGACCATGATCGGTCGGGAAGTCGCCATGCCGGTCGCATTGGCGCCTGTCGGGCTCACCGGCATGCAACACGCGGACGGTGAAATTCTCGCGGCACAGGCGGCTGAAGAATTCGGTATCCCCTTTACGCTTTCCACAATGAGCGTTTGCTCGATCGAGGACGTTGCGGAGCACACCAAGACCCCCTTCTGGTTCCAGCTCTATGTCATGCGCGACAGGGGATTTTCGGAAAACCTGATGCAAAGGGCGACGGCGGCGGATTGTTCGGCACTTGTGCTGACCCTCGACCTCCAGGTGCTTGGCCAACGCCATCAGGATCTCAAGAACGGCCTGAGCACACCACCCAAACCAAAGCCGAGCGTCCTTGTCGATCTCGCATTCAAGCCATTCTGGTGCTGGAACATGCTTCAGACAAAGCGCAGGGAATTCGGCAACATTCACGGGCACGTGGCTGGTGTCGACGACATGTCGTCGCTCGCTGAGTGGACGAACAGCCAGTTCGACCCGACACTTGACTGGTCTTCGGTCGAGTGGGTCAAGAAACACTGGGATCGCAAGCTGATCCTGAAAGGCATCAACGATGTCGAGGATGCAAAAATCGCTGCCGGCCTCGGTGTGGATGCGATCGTGGTCTCCAACCATGGCGGACGTCAGCTGGACGGTGCTCTGGCCTCCTATGACGTCCTTGGCGACATCGTCGACGCAGTCGGGGACAAGATCGAAGTTCATTTCGACGGTGGGATCCGCTCAGGACAGGACGTCTTCAGAGCGGTCGCAATGGGTGCTCACAGTACCTATATCGGCCGGGCCTACATCTATGGCCTCGGCGCAATGGGCAAGGCTGGCGTGACCAAGGTTCTGGAGATGATCCACAAGGAACTGGACGTGACAATGGGCCTTTGCGGCGAGACCGACATCACGAATACCGGCCGGCATAACCTGGTGCTGTAGGTCACGGACGCCGGAGCAAGGCCAGCCATGCCCGGGCGATCGCTTCACCCAACGCGTCGGACTTGTCCGCGTGACGGGCAGCTTCCTCATCGAGCTGCTCGGGCCAGTCCGGCGTATGTGGAAGGATCTCGTCTGCAAGATTTTCAGACCATTCACGCACGTCCGCTGAGGCGGCTTCGAAATGGAACTGGATAGCGTAGGTAGTCCGGCCGATGCGGAAGGCCTGTATCGGTGTCATTGCGCTTTCAGCCAGGTGAACAGCGTCTTCAGGAAGCGAAACGGTATCGGTGTGCCAGTGAAACAGTGGCCCGCCCTTTCCCAACGCCGAGACGACAGGATCGGCCTGGCCCTCTGCCGTTGGTGTCACGTGCCGCCAGCCGAACTCAATGGGCCGGCTCAAAATGTTGCGTCCACCGAACGCCCGCGCGATGAGCTGGCAGCCAAGGCAGATCCCAAGCACCGGCCGATCTGCCTCGTGGAACGTCCTGATCAGATCACACAAGCGCGGCAGATGCGGATACTCCTTGTCCGCAAGGGCATTCTGGCCACCTCCGAGCGTTACCAAACCGCTAAAGGTGCCGGCCTCGTTCGGCAACTCCTCGCCCGCGTAGGCCCGGACAGTTTTCCATTTGTGCCCCATCCGGGCAGCCGTTCTGCCAAGTGCCGCCAACCCGGCATCCGGATAGTTCTCGATCACCAGCAGGGTCATCCCGTCTCCCGTGTCTTCCAGTTGCTCAAACCGCTTTCGCTGGTTGACCGTAATCATCTGAGTTCTTGATGCAAACATCAAAAACAATCATTTGCGCTTAAGTGAATTGAACGCCAGATTCCCTTCAGGATTTTCCAAGCATGGTGTTTTCATGAGCGTCGCTTCCCCCGCGATCCGCAACGGTTCAGGCGGTTTTTCTGCAATGGATTACGGGCTCTATGCAGCCACGGTGCTTGCCTGGGGCTTCAGCTGGATCGCGATGAAAAGTCAGGTTGCCACCGTGGCGCCGGAAGTCTCCGTCTTCTGGCGATTTGTGCTGGCAGCTGCGGTCATGATGGCATGGGCAAAATTCCGCGGCCACAACATGTCCTTCCCAGTGCAGGATCACTTCCGCTTCGCAGGCCTTGGAGCCTTTTTATTCTCGACCAACTTTACATTGTTTTACTATGGCGCCATGCAGATCCCCTCCGGGCTGCTTGCCGTGATTTTCTCCACCGCATCAATCTTCAACCTGTTTCTTGGGCTGATCGTATTCGGTCAGCGCCCCAATCCCCTGGCGCTGTTGGCAGGCACAATCGGGTTTGCAGGGATCGCCCTGATGTTCTGGCCGAAACTGGTCGGTGCTGAATTCAACACACATGCGGCAATCGGACTGGGCATATGCGTTGCAGGCACGCTGTCATTCTGTGTTGGCAACATGGTCTCCGCCGACACCCAACGGCGCGGCATCGGAGTAGTCCCCGCGACCGCCTGGGGCATGTTCTACGGAATGATGTTTCTGGGATTGTTTTCAGCCATTCGTGGACAGAGTTTTGCCGTCGAATGGTCGATCAGCTACTTCAGCGGACTTGTCTATCTTGCAATTTTCGCATCGGTCATTGCCTTTGCGTCCTATCTGACCCTTCTGGGGCGGATCGGGTCTGCGCGGGCAGGTTATGCGACCGTCATGTTTCCGGTGGTCGCGCTTACGCTCTCGACAATCTTTGAGGGATACCAATGGACCACCGCTGCAGCCCTGGGTGTGGTCTTCGTGCTTGGCGGAAACATTCTGATGCTGCGCGCGCGTTGAAACGCCAGTCATGAAACAAAAGTACCTGGTGACGGAATATCTTATTCAGCCGCAAGCTGGCCGGTACCGCCACCGACATTGCCGATTGCCGCGACAAGGTGATTGCACAGGGTATCGTGCATGGCTTCTCGGGCCGTGTCCGACCGCAAAAGGGCGATGTCGCAAGACGGCAGGGCAGGAAATCCGTCCCTTTCATCCAGAATACGCATTCCGTCGCGGATCGCACTTTCCGGAAACACGGTGACTGCAAGCCCTGCCTGTACCGCTCCAACGAGAGCTGCCGCACTGGAGCTGGTATAAGAAACGCGATATCGCCGCCCGACCCTGTCCAGCGCGTCCATCGACAGTCGCCGCCAACCGCAGGTCGACGGCCCCAGCGCCAAGCGGATGATGTCCTGCGTATGCGCGCAATGCTGACTGGATGTCACCCAGTAGAGCGGTTCGCGCCGGATGATCTCGCCGCGAAGATCCATCGTATCGCTCGACGTGGTGATGGCAACATCCAGCGCTCCATCGCGGATCGCTTCAGTCAGTTTGCTGCTTCCCGAACACTCGACCTGCACTTCAATTGATGGATTCAGCCGGTTAAAAGCGGCCAGAACCTGTGGCAAGAGACGGTCCGCGTAATCGTCCGGCACGCCGAGCTTGACGTGGCCAACTTCCTTTTGACCGTTGAATGCAGTGAGTGTCTCGTCGTTCAGAAGGATCATCCGCCTGGCATATTCGACCAGGCGCTGCCCGTCTTCGGTCAGCCGTGACTGTCGTCCGTCCTTGATGAATATGGCCTGTCCGACGCGCTCTTCCAGCCGGCGCATCTGCATGGATACAGCCGATTGCGTCTTGTGCACAGCTTCGCCTGCCTTGGTGAAGCTGCCCAGTTCCGCAATCGCTAAAAACGTGCGGAGCTGATCAATATCCAGCGCGTGATTCATGTGAATGCTCCACGGCACAACCACTTGTCAGTCGGTTGATTTGAGATTCGAATTAATTGAGCGAAGATACATCACAAATTCTTACATTACAAACAATATTTCAGCCCAGCGAACAACTTGTCCTCGACGCAAGTTATTGCAAACAAAACAAAACTTACAGAAACCGCTTTCTACTCCGCCGCCTGGGGAACGGAGAGGTTGTCCAGCGAAGAAACGATATGTTCGACCAGAGCGTCCGTTACCCGCGAACTGTTGTGCCAGGATCGCATGATGCCGATTTCGCAATCAGGAAGTTTCGGAAAGCCATCGGCTTCCGTCAGGACACGCATACCTGAGCGCAAGGCCGATTCCGGCAGAACGGAAATTGCCAGTCCCGCAAGGACAGCTGCCCCCACCGCCGTGGAGTTCCAGCTTGAATAAAGCAGGCGGTGTTCGCGCATCTGGTCTCCAAGTGCATTGATCGCCGCCTTTCGCCAGTCGCATGTCGCACGGCCCAGCGCCAAAGGTAAAGGAGACTCGTTTTCAACCGCATGGCGCGCCGAAACGACCCATAAAAGTGGTTCGCGGCGCACAAGATCCACGTGTTTGCGACCTTTCTTTTGAACATGCGTGATGATCGCGACGTCCAGTTCTCCTTCGGAGATCATGTCGGCAAGATTGGGGGTGGGCGCGCACACAACGCTTACTTCAGCCTTGGGATTGGACCTTGAAAACCTGGCAAGAATCTCGGGCAGAAAGCGGTCGGCGTAGTCATCCGGAGTTCCCAGACGCACAAGACCGGCAAGTTCGGTATCGTCAAAGGCGGCAAGTGTTTCATCGTTCAGCTGGACAAGCCTGCGGGCATAATGAAGCAGCCGTTCGCCATGCTCGGTCAACCGGGACTGACGCCCGACCCGCACGAAGAGCGGTTTGCCGATGCGTTCTTCCAACCGTCGCATCTGCATGGAAACCGCCGACTGTGTCTTGTTCACATTGTCGGCTGCCTTGGTGAAACTGCCGCTTTCCGCGATCGAGACAAAAGTTCGTAGCTGATCCAGGTCGAGCATTTCCACTCCAAACTATAAGAGATGATCATGTGTAACATGACACTCATTCGATCGGGAAATGTTTATTGACTGTTCGACCATCACGCGACCTGCCTGCCTGTCGAAAAACTTACATCACGCATACTGATCAATTCCATCAAAAACATTCGTTGGAATTATGTTTGAAGATAGCGCATCTTGAGGATGTTCCTCAGACAATGATCGCCACGACCGGCGCGGAACAAGTTGCCGAAACTTCGTTCGGCCGCTAACAGGAGACTTTTGCCATGACACATATCGCAAGCATCCCCTTCGTCGCTCTCTTCGGGCAGATGGCTGCCCGTGCATGGCGTGTGTTTACGAACCGCCGCCATGTGACCGAACTCAAGTATTGGTCCGACGAGCAGTTGAAGGACATCGGTTTGACGCGGAGCGACGTTCGACGAGCGTTGGCCCTCCCCTTCTACCGAGATCCGACATCTTCACTGAGCAATCTTCCGGAATTCGCTTTGCCGACGCATCTCAGCGCTGCCAACACCGCGAAGGAGAATCCGGCCCTTACGCTCATTGACGGATGCAAGCCGAAATCCGGGCAGATCGCTGCCTGATCCCAATCGAGTCCCCCCGATTGCAGCCCCCTGTCGGCAAACCTTGCTGACATTCACTGACCCGCCTTTTGGCGGGTCTTTTTTTTGCCAGATCAGTTCATTTCTTGTCGTAGTCCCGCGCCGCTTTTTCAAAGAAACTGTCGAATGCCTTGAACTGGCTCGACTGAAAATCCCGGCCGGCTGCCAGCCAATTCGATACCATTTCATCTATCTCGGAGGATTCGGCGTCAAGATCTTCCTCGGGAGCCTCCGGCTCTTCCTCGGGCTCCGGTTCAGGTGCTGCGTCTTCTTCCGTTTCCCGGGTTTCGGTCACAAGGCTGGCCGGCTGGAGAAATGACCCCCAGAATGCGTTCATTGCGTCCGCATAACCTTGCATGTAGTCGACCGGTGTCGGCTGAGGTTTGGGACGGCCACGGGCGAAGCCACGCAGATAGGCATCAAGGAGATTGCGCGCCTCCCCGTGCACAAAGGGGCGCGCCACCTGCCCCATGGCGAGCGTTGCCGCAACAGGCATCATTTCCTGAATGGCATCGCTCTGCAGACCGGTAAGACCGGATATCTGTCCGGCAAGCGCCTTTTGAACCGCTTCCGGACCAAAAAAGGGCGTTAGAGCGGTTTCAGATGCATTTTGAACAAACCCGGCAAAAGGAGACTTCACCGCCTCATCGAATGAAGACGGCAGACCGGGAAAATCCGAAAATCCGGGCACCGTGCTGCCAAAATGCCGGAAGCCGTTGAGAGCCGCAGGCAAAAGCTGCTCCATCACGCGACTCAAGTCGTCGTTCGACCAGCCAAACCGCTCTCTGACATCCTCCGCCAACGAAAAAACGTCAAATGGAGGCGCACCCTTGTCGCTGCCCGTCATCGCTTTGCTCCGGTCAATTTCCAGCGAGGTCCTGAGGAACAAGACCAACCGGTACAAGAGTGACGCTTCAGGGGGCTCAGGTCAATTCGCACGCGAGACCAGGCTCTTTTGGTCACTGATCTTTTTTGCGATGGCTTCAATCAGCTTCAAGAAAACCAGAATAACAAGAAACTAGCGAAGCCTTTTGTAACTTAGCCGATTTGGATCATCGGCGAGGCAGTCTTCGGGAAAAAGAAAAAAATTTCGTATCTTGCCGTTTTCCAACTGACTAACTTGTCAAGGATTGAGCTGAGCCAATCTGTCAAATATAGCCTGTTTAAACTCGCGAACATTCTCATCAAACAGGTCTGCCTGAGGCCCTGAGGCGAGTAGAGCCGCGTCGGCCATTTTCATGGCACATTGATCTTTTTTCAGCGTCGCAAAGATCGCTGCATGCGCATATGCCAACCAGCAAGGCAGCACGCCAAGGAAACTTGCTGTCTGCTTGAACTCAAGTTCCTGCGAAGGACAGTTTTCAGAGAACGCCTTCACGCTTTCAGTTTTCGAAAACCAAAGATCCAGCTCCCGAGACAAAAGACCCTCAATCTCTCTCACATCGGACCGGTACAATTTTTCGATCCGCCACCATTGGTCTTGCAATTCATTCACCGCCATTCGACGAGAAAACAGGTGTTCTCCAGAGCTCAACGGTAACTTTGGAAATCCTGGATATCCATCGATCAAAGGATGCGAATAAAGATTGATGCAGAATTTACCTTTATAGAGCGCGCTCCAGTTCTGACTTTTCTGGAAGCTAACAACGTGCTCAAATCCATTGGAAACTCGCCGAAACACACGATTTCTGGCTCTGAAGCCTTTTTCGTCGAGAAGCGGAGCAACGACGTCCTTCATGAGGCTGTCTAAGTTCATTTTCGGTGCTTCGAAAATGTGCCCGACAGGTAAAGTCAATCTGCGGAAAGCCCTCCACATAGACGATCGAATCGACACGCGCACCTCGATTACCAGACTAGTAAGCGTATTCGCGAAACACCTGCGTGATGTCACCGTTCCAGGAGCCGTTGTAGCGCTGCAGCAGAATGTCTGCCGGGCACATGCCCGCGGCAAGGCCTTCCTCGAGCGGCGCCAGGTGGACTCGTTCGTCCAGGTCGCCGTCGCTAAGCCGGTTGCGCCGCTTCAGTCCCTCTTGCGCCAGGGCCAGTACATCCTTGGCAACGTCGAGAACCGTTCCTTGCCGGAAAGGTGTCTGCAAGGCCGACCCCGGAACGCCGCTGCGCAATGCGGCGCGCTCTTCCGCGGTCCAGTCCTTGACCAGTTCCCAGGCCTGGTCGAGCACACCGCTGTCGTAAAGCAGTCCGACCCAAAGGGCGGGAAGCGCGCAAATGCGGCGCCAGGGCCCACCATCGGCCCCACGCATCTCAATGAATTTCTTCAGTCGGACATCCGGGAAGAGTGTTGAAATGTGGTTGTTCCAATCGCCAAGACTTGGCGTGGCATCGGGAACCCTGCCTTCCAGCGCCCCCTTCATGAACTGGCGGAAGGTCGTATCCGTCACGTCGTAATAGGTCTCTCCGCGCTTGACGAAATACATCGGCACGTCGAGTGCCCAGTCCACGTAGCGCTCAAAACCGAACCCTTGTTCGAATACAAAGGGAATGTCGCCTGTTCTGTCCACGTCGGTATCGGTCCAGATCTGCGCGCGGAAAGACTTGAACCCGTTCGGCTTGCCGTCGGTAAACGGAGAATTTGCAAACATGGCGGTCGCGATCGGCTGAAGCGCAAGGCCAATGCGCATTTTGCGGATCATGTCGGCCTCTGAGGAGAAATCGAGGTTCACCTGGATCGTCGACGTTCGATACATCATGTCGAGGCCGAGCGAACCGACCTTCGGCATGTAATTGGTCATGATGTCATAGCGGGACTTCGGCATGCGCGGAATTTCCGCACGCGTCCATGTCGGCGTCATGCCGATTCCCAGGAAGCCGACACCCATCGGCTCGGCGATCTGGCGGACATGGGCCAGATGCTGATTGGCTTCACGGCAGGTCTGGTGGAGATTTTCCAACGGGGCTCCGGAGAGTTCGAACTGTCCTCCCGGCTCAATGGAAATTGCACCCCCACCCTCGTTGTCGGCGAGACCGATGATCTTGCCTGCGTCTTCGATGCGCTCCCAGCCAAGGAGACTTTCCATGCCTTCCAGAACCGCTTCGACTCCGTTGGAACCTTCATACGGAATGGGAGACAATTGCTTCAGACAGAAACCGAACTTCTCGTGCTCTGTGCCGATCCGGAAACGGTCTTCCGGCTTGCAGCCCTCTTCGAGAGTTGCGGCAAGGTCCGCAACAGTTTCAATCGGTGTGGTATCGACCGTATCGCGGGCCATGAAACCGTCCTAAGTGTCTGCGCGGCAAGTCACGAAACGCGTTGTGAGCACTCTCGTTTCCGCATTGATCCGGCACGTTTCATGTAAAACGCACTCGAGCTTGCGTGATTTAGGAGGCTTGAAACAAGAATGCAAGGAAGGAAACCGCAGATGCGTTCGTTCACGCAATTCTGAACACGGATAGCGGATCGTCCCGACCACGCAGTTGCACCGGGCCGAGACTGGTTGTGCTCGCACCTTCCGGCAGATGCGCCATGGTTTGCGCGCTTGCAAGCGCAATCACCTTTGCGTCGGGGTCGACCAGTTTACCATATTCCTGCAGTCTCGCAGCGACATTCACGGCGTCGCCAATGACGGTGTAGTTCATGCGCGAGGAGGTTCCGATATCGCCGACAACCACCTTTCCGGTGTGCACACCTATCCGGACCCGCAAATCGATGTCCGGTGACTGATTGATCCGTTCAGCGAGAGACTTGACCGCCTTGATCGCCATGGCCGCGTGATCGGGCTGGTCGGACGGCGCGCCCCAGAACGCCATGACACCGTCCCCCAGAAACTTGTCAATCGTTCCCTGGCTTTCGGCGATCGCATCGGAAACAGTTTCGAAGTACCCGTTGAGGTAAGACGCGGTTTCCTCCGCAGACAGGTGAGAGGCCAGCCCGGTAAAACCCGCGAGGTCGGCAAAAACGATCGTCATCTCGCGCAATTCGATATTCCGCGCACTTGTCATGCCTTCTTCGATTAGGCGGGACACAAGCTGCCGGGGAACATACCTGGCAAAGGCGTTCAGCGCACCGACAGAACCGTTGAAGGCCTGGTTGACATGGTCCAGCTCGGCCAGCCGTGACCGCGGCAGACGTTCAGCCGCCTCAAAATTCAGTTGCCGCAGCTCGGCGGCGGAATGAGCCAGCCGTCTCAGGGGTCTGCCCAACATGCGTCCGACCATGAAGGACAACAGCGCCCCAACGAACAACGCGACAATTGCGGCATAAAGGACAATACGGGTCTGATCGAGTGCAGCGCCGAACTGATCTGCCTGATAGAGCGTGCCGACAATCCAGCCCTCGGCTGGACCTTCATCCACTTTGGAGAAGATCGCCGTGAACATGCCTCTTTCACCGGGAAACACCCGGCCATCAACCTCCCCTCCCATATTGTGGGCCTGTTGCTGATCCTTCCAGATCAGGTGCAAAGGAGTGTTCTTGAGGTCCGCAAGATCCGGCAGGGGGCTTTGCGGTCTGGAAGCAAAATCGTTTTCCGGCACCCCCTCCACCACGATTGCCTTGTCCCGGCTTTCCAAAAGAAACACCTTCTGCCGGCCTTCCCAGGACATCTGGTCAGCAATCCCGGCAAACACGGGCTGAGGGTAAAAGGCGAAAAGCGACCGGGTGTCGCCAAGGCCGAGTTCCGCGACCAGAACCGCGGTTGAAAATCCTTCCTTGTACCGGAATGGCGCCCAGGCAACGATCGGTTTCTCGTCACCCGGTGTTTCACTCAGACCCGTTTGCCCGAGTTCCAGCATTGCGCCGTCGGGCAAGAGCCTGAGATAAGGTGCCAGATCTGCGTCCCCAAACTGCTCGCCGGATGCGGAGGCATGAACAGCAATCGACCTGAGGAACTGTTCCTGCTTCTGGAAAAATTGCTTCAGGGTCGCTTCATTGCCCTTCAGAACGGCCAATGCCTGCTCATCCAGCAATCGCCCGGCGATCCGCCTGTCGGCAGACGCCATATAGGAAATGATGATGCCGCAGATCACGACCAGCAGCAGTGAAAAAACCAACCCGAGCGCTATTCCCACGGGAAGCCGGAAACGATTGCGGTCTGTCTCCATCACAGCATCGGAATCCGGTTGATCCACACCGGATTTTTCAAGCGCCTTGCCACGTCCGGATGAGGAATCTCCCGGTGGAAGGATGTCCTGCTGCAATGAGTTATCTCCAGTCGCCAACCGTTGCCTGTATGATGGTCAATGCGGCTACCGCCGCAGTATCGGCCCTCAATATACGGGGTCCGAGCGGAATTGCGGTAACGAAATCCAGACCACGCAGATGGCTGCGCTCGTCGTCGGAAAACCCGCCTTCCGGCCCGACGATCACCGCAAGCGGTTGAGGACCGGCTTCCTTCATCTGTGCAAGGGTCAGCAATGGATTGTGCGTTCCTTCCGCCTCGTCGCAGAACAGCAGACGGCGGTCCGGATGCATTTGCGGCCACTCGGCCAGGACGTCTTTCAGAGACTGTGGACCAATGACTTCTGGAATTGAAAGAATGCCGCACTGTTCAGCGGCTTCGATGACATTGGCTTCCATGCGCTCGAGGTTGATGCGGCTGGACTGAGTGTGCTGGGTCATGACCGGCTGGAGACTGCCCACACCCATCTCCACCGCCTTTTGCACCATGTAGTCGAGCCTGGCATGTTTGAGCGGCGCGAATAGATAGATCAGATCATTGTGCTCGGTCTGCTCCCGCGTGCGCTCCATCACCTGCAGTGCGCAATCACGGCGGCTGCCGCTGGAGATTTTTGCAAGCCATTCCCCGTGATTGCCATTGAAGACCAGCAAGTAGTCGCCGTCCTTCATCCGCAGCACATTCATCAGATAATTGGCCTGGCTTCGGTCGGCCTCGATCCTGGCGCCTTCGGCAAGAACGTGCCGCAAAAACAATCGCTGCATCTTGTATTCGTATTTTCCCATGTGTCGAACGTAGGCGACCGATTGTGTATGTTTCAAGGCGTATAGTCGGGCCTTGCCTGAACTACACAACATTCAGTGACCAGCGGTGTCACAGCCTTCTCAAGTCGCGCGACAACGTGTTCACTTTCCCGACGGCATGAGGATGACGTGACCCGGCATCTTGACCCGTCACCGGCAAGCAGCCACTTTCGGGTTAAGAAAAGGAATCACACGCGTGAGCGAAACCCCGTCCAACGTCGCCGAATTTTCCGTCTCCGAGATTTCGTTCTCCATCAAGCGCACGATGGAAGACACCTTCGGATATGTCCGGGTGCGCGGCGAACTGGGGCGCATCTCACGTCCGGGGTCGGGCCATATCTACCTGGACCTCAAAGACGACAGGGCGGTTCTGTCCGGCGTCATCTGGCGCGGTGTTGCCTCGAAGCTGAAGATCCAGCCGGAACAGGGGCTGGAGGTGATCGCCACGGGCAAGATCACGACATTCCCGGGTCAGTCCAAGTACCAGATGGTGATCGACGCGCTTGAACCAGCTGGTGCCGGAGCGCTGATGGCACTTCTGGAAGAGCGCAAGAAAAAGCTCGCGGCAGAAGGCCTTTTCGCGGAGGAACGCAAGCAGATACTGCCACCCTTGCCAAAAGTGATCGGCGTGGTCACGTCACCGACCGGTGCCGTCATTCGGGACATCCTGCACCGGATCTCCGACAGGTTTCCGCTGCATGTGCTGGTCTGGCCGGTTCGCGTGCAGGGAGAAACATCGGGTGCGGAGGTTGCCAACGGTATTCGCGGTTTCAATGCGCTGGAAGCCGGCGGCGCCATACCGCGACCGGACCTGCTGATCGTTGCGCGTGGCGGCGGCAGTATCGAAGACCTCTGGGGCTTCAACGAGGAGACCGTGGTGCGGGCTGCTGCTGACAGCCAGATCCCCCTGATTTCCGCTGTCGGACACGAGACCGACTGGACGTTGATCGATCTGGCCGCCGACGTTCGCGCACCCACACCCACAGGGGCTGCGGAAATCGCTGTCCCGGTAAAGGCCGAGTTGATGGCGATGGTCGACGACCGTTCGCGGCGGCTCAACTCAGGTCTTGTCCGGTTCGTCACGGGCCGAAGAACGGAACTGAGGGCGGCGAGCGCCGCCCTGCCGGCCCCGCAAGACCTGCTGGCGTTGCCACGACAAAAATTCGACACGCTTGCCAACGGTCTCGAGCGCGCGCTGATCGTCAGCACGAAAAGTCACAGATCCACATTGCAGAACCTGGAAGGGCGCCTCTCTCCCCTGCTGCTTTCGCGGCTCAGTTCCAAGGCGCGGCAGGATCTCAGCAATGCCAGCGACCGGCAGCAGCGCGCACTCACTGTTGCGGTTGCTCAAAAGCGGCAGGCATATACCGCTGTCGCTGCGCGTCTCACGCCTTCTCGCCTGTCCCAGCAGACGCTACTCGGCCAGGAGCGCGTCACCGGGCTTTCGGAACGGCTCGACAGGGCTTTCCTCGCACGCGTTACCCACGAGAAAAGCAGGCTCGACGGATTGCAGAAGTTGCTCAAGTCGCTGTCCTACAAAGATGTTCTTGCGCGCGGATATGCCGTTGTCCGCGATGAAGCCGGACAACCGGTCAGATCCGCAACCGCTATTGCCTCAGGTGCGGCACTTGCCATCGAGCTGGCCGATGGAACAGTGGATGCCGTGGCGATGAGTGATAGCGCCGCTGCCACCCCCCGCAAAGGCGAGACCAAAAAATCCACTCCTTCAAAATCGAGGCCGGAAAATCAAGGAGATCTGTTCTAGCTTCCCGATCTCATTTTTGGAAAATCCTGCCACCCGAAAGGAAGCAGACCGACCCCTTGTTTTCTTCAATCCGCTTAGGGTTAATTTAACCAGTTCCCTTACCGCTATCTTAAGTTGTCTCCCCTAGCGTAAGCCGAAATGATTGAGCTTGTAGACGGGGCAGTCAGAAAATGCAGCGCAAACAATTCGGCAAACGCGGTGTTCAGCAATCCGTACCGCAATTCGGCGACAGGAACACGAGCTACGCTTCCGCAGGCATGCCGGCCTATGCATCGGCTGGCGGTGGTGCAGCGACTTTCGAAGACGACGACAATTTTTCCATCGGAAAGATGCTGGGACTTGCGTTCGGCATGCTCTTCAGTTTCCGGGGCCGTCTTGGCAGAATGGAATACTGGGTAATCGGATCCATTCGGTTCGTCCTGTTCATTGCCGTGTTGATCGCGTTTGTCTTCGCAGTCGGGCCACACATGAGTGGCCTGTCGGAAGAACAAGCGAATATTGCGCTTATGAAATATGCATTCGGCACGGCCAAGGGCGGGGTCATGACGTTTCTGCTTCTGACCCTGACATTGTGCCAGTGGTCGCTGGAAGCCCGGCGTTGCCACGATCGGGACTCCTCTGCCCTTTATCTGCTCATCCTGTTCATACCGATCGTCGGCAGCTTGTATGCCATCTATCTCTTCATCGTGAATGGTTTCTTTCCCGGCACTCTTGGCCCCAACCGATTTGACACTGTTCGCAGCCAGGCACAGATTTTCGACTAAGCGCATACAAGCAGATATCGGGACAAAAAACCGCCGCTGGAGCGCCAACTCCAGCGGCGGTACTTTTTTTCGCGGGTGTCATCCAACACCTTACCGAGCGTGCTTGCGGCCCGGCATCATCCCATGAGGGACGGCAACAGCGTTATGATCGACGGAAACGCGAGCAGCCCGGCAATCGTCAGGACATCAGCAACGAAAAACGGGATACAGCCCCGAAAGACTTCCTGAACCGGAATATCGGGCCGCACGCCCGAGACGACGAAACAGTTCAGGCCTATGGGCGGGGTGATCAGACAGAGCTCCGCCATTTTCACCACCAGAATGCCGAACCAGATTGCACAGGCCTCCCCCGACATGCCAAATGCGCTGTCTGCTGCCGAAACACCTTCGCCGCCATTCAGCGCGATCACTGCCGGATAAACAACAGGAAGGGTCAGGATCAGCATGCCGATCGCATCCATGAACATTCCGAGCACGGCATAGGCCAGCAGGATGCAGATCATGACGATCCACGGGGAAAATTCCAGGCCGACGATAAATTCCCTGAAGGCGTCGGGTAATCCGGCAAATCCCAGGAAACGGACATAGACCAGCACACCCCAGATCAGGGTGAAGATCATCACGGTCAACCTGGCGGTTTCATGCAAGGCCTGTCCGAGCTGTTTTACCTTCATGCCCTTTGCAAAGGCGACGACCAGAACCACAAAGGCCCCCAGAGACCCTGCCTCGGTCGGTGTTGCCAGGCCAAAGAAGAACGAACAGAAGATAATGGCAACCACGGCAACGATCGGCAGTGTTCCCGGTACGCTTTCCAGGCGTTCCGCCCAGGTGAACCCCTTGACGGCCGGCGCGTCGCCGCGCCAGGCAGAGACCGCCACGATGATCCCGACATAGATCAGTGCTGAAAACACACCCGGCAGGAACCCGGCAATCAGCAACTTGCCCACCGATTGTTCGACCAAAATGGCGTAGATCACCAGAATGGCTGACGGCGGTATCAGTGAAGCCAGCGTGCCGCCGGCAGCCACGACGGCGGCAGACAGCCGTTTGGAATAGCCCGCCGCAAGCATCTCGGGAATGGCGACCCGGGCGAAGACCGCTGCCGTTGCTACCGACGCGCCGGAAACCGCCGCAAATCCGGCTGTGGAGAATACCGTGCCGACGGCCATGCCACCTGGAAGCCAGCCGAGCCACCTTTTGGCAGCCTCGAACAACTGCTTGGTGAAGCCTGCATAAAAAGCCAGAAATCCGATAAGGATAAATGTCGGCAAAACCGAAAGGGCATAAGTGACGGATTTTGAATGCGGGATTGTGCCAGCCATCTTCAGGGCGACGAAGAAGCCCCGCTCAAACCCCATCTTCATGGAGAAATGAACGATCAGCCCGACAAGACCCGTGAAGGCCGCGGCAAAAGCCACGCGGACACCGAAAACAACAAGGACCAGAAGCACTCCGGTCATCAGGATGCCAACTTCAAACGGGGTCATCTGGAAGCCTCCTCATCGGTTTCATCACCAAAGGCTTCTTCGATCTCGTGCTGCGCAACGTCCTCGACATTCTCGATCATCGGAACCTCGACCGGTTGTCTTGCCGGATTGGCGACCAGGCGGGCGTATCCGTAAATCTGCAGCAGGAGCCGCAGGAAAAGCAGGCCGAGCGCCACCGGGATCACCAGTTTCGACGGCCAGGTGGGGAGGCGAATGTCCATGGTGCTGTCGCCAATGGCCCACGACCGGTCAAAATGATACAGCGATCCCCAGATCAGCAGGGCGACAGTAAAGGCGATCAGCATGACGCCGAGCATTTCGCAAATGTAAAGTGTGCGGCCGCGCAACTGTCCGAGCACAATCTCCATCCGGATATGTCCTCCCACGCGCTGGCAATAAGCAACGCCCGCGAATGCAAAGATCGCCATCGCCTGCTCGGTGATATCGATGAACCCGGGTATCGGCGTGTTGAACAGCAGCCGTCCGAGTACCTGCGCAACGGCGAGCAGGATCAACGCCAGAATGGAAAACGCGGCGAATAGGTTAAATCCGTTTTCGATATGGGCGAGAAAGCCGCTGAAGTGGATGTAGGTGGTCGGGCGCTCCGGATCGGAACGTCCAGCGGGATCGATTGTCATCATGAGTGTCAGCCCCGAGGCAGAGCTTTCCGGCGCTCATTCCGCGCGCCGGAAAGCAACAAGGTCAAACCAGCAACGCGGGCTTATTCGGCAATGGTCTTCTTGACCATGTCGAGCAGTTCCTGCGCCGGAAGACCAGCGGCTGTCTGCTCTTCGATCCAGGCGTCATGGATCGGGCCGGCCTTTTCAGCAAAGGACGTCAGTTCCTCATCCGTGAATTCCACCTGGACAACACCACGGTTTTCCAGTTCCGGCCACCACTTGTCGTAGACCTTCGCATAGGTGGCGAGATAGTGGGCAAGCGCGGGATCGACGGAGTCGTCAAGTGCCGCCTTGAAGTCATCCGGCAACGCGTTGTAGGCGTCGACATTGACGACGATCGGGCAATGAACGGTGCCCGGGTTGAGGTTCTTTGTCCACCAGTCCGCAACTTCCACGACCTTGAAGGATAGGTGTGCGTGCGGTGCAAATCCGGCAGCCTGAACCGTTCCGGAATCAATTGCCTGATAGGTCTCGGAAGCCGTTACGGATGTCGGAACAGCACCGACTGCGTCCATCAGCTTGCCCAGTCCGCCAAGCGCGCGAACACGCATGCCGTCGAAATCGGAAATCGATTTAGGCACCGCTCCCTTGCCGGCAAAGTTATATTGCGGCATCGGCGACGGCATCAGCAGTTTCGCGTTCCAGCGGCCGAGGTCTTCCTGAACTGCCGGATGATCGTAGAGCGCCTTTGAAACCTTCACTTCGGTTTCGAGGTCATTCACGCCAAGAAACGGCAATTCCAGAACAGTAAGGGTCGGGTTCTTGTCCGCATGATAGGACGCACAGAACTGAGCCATTTCGAACGCACCGAAGGAAATTCCGTCGAGATTTTCCCGGGACTTCGACAGCGCTCCACCATAGTGCAGCTTGATTTCGAACTTGCCGTCCGTCTTTGCGGCAACTTCCTCGGCGAGTTTTTCAACATGCTCGGTGAACGCCCGGCGCTTGCCCCAAAGGGACACATTCCATGTCACGTCGGCGGCGAAGGTTTCGGTGGCGAATACGACAGACAGTGCAACCGCCGATACAGCGGTCGCGGACTTCAGTGAAAAGAGCATGAAATCCTCCCAGATATTTTGCTCATTTCCTTGGCGACTCACCCCGCAGGCAATTCACCTGTGAGCCGTGCCAAGTCGACGGGATCTAAGCACAGGACGTGCCAATTGCGAACTGGTGACGTAACTGCCTGTGACAACAAGTCTTTCGTAAAGAACAAGCGATCCGTGAGCTTACGGGTTGGCAAGAATCCGCCTATCGGAAACATCAATCGGCGGATTTCCGCCTAAACCTCAACTGTATCTGCATTGCTAGGCTGCTCGCGGGTGAGGCCATGCCGTGCCATCTTTTCGTTCAAGGTCCTGCGCGGAAGATTGAGTTCCCGCATCACATCAGCGACGTGTCCCTTGTGCCGCCTGAGAGCGCTCTCGATAAGGCTGCGCTCATACGCGTCCATGAGGTCCCTGAGCCCGCTCGACGGTTTCAGCGTTGCGGCTCCCCTGTGCCCGGTCACCAGGACTTCCAGCGGCTGCGGACTGACAGCAGCATTCAATACGAAACGTTCGGCAGCGTTCCGCAACTCGCGAACATTGCCCGGCCAGGCATAGGTTTGCAGGAATGCTTCATCACGCGCCGAGAGACCGGGGGTGGATACCGCATATTGTGCCGCCAGACGATTCAGGAACGTATCGAACAAAAGCAGACTATCCCGCCCCCGTTCGCGCAACGGCGGCAGGTGAAGTTCGATCGTGTTCAGCCGGAACAACAGGTCTTCGCGCAATCGGCCCGACCGAACCGCTTCCCGTGGATCCAGGTTGGAGGCACTGACCAGCCGAACGTTCACATTGACCGGTTTGGTGCCGCCAATCCGGTCCACCTTGCCTTCCTGCAGTACCCGCAGGAGTTTCGGCTGAAGGGTGAGCGGCATTGAAACGATTTCATCCAGAAACAGCACGCCATTGTCGGCTGTTTCGATCCGGCCGATATGTCTGCGGTCCGCACCGGTAAATGCTCCGGCTTCGTGACCGAAAAGCTCCGCTTCCACCATTGACTCGGGCAAGGCAGCTGCATTGACAGCGACAAACGGTGCTTCGTTGCGCTGGCTGAATTCATGGAGCGCCTGAGCAATCACTTCCTTGCCGGTGCCGGTTTCGCCCGTGATCAGGACAGCCGCGTCCGTTCCGGCGAAATGCAGGATCTGCTGGCGAAGCGTCTCGATCTCCGGACTGTTTCCGATCAGCCGGCTCTCAAGACCGGCTCCGTCGGCAAGCTGTTTCTTCAGCGCACGATTTTCCGTAACAAGAGCACGCTTGTCGGACGCCCGGCGAACCACTTCGGCGATGTGGTCCGGATCGAACGGCTTTTCGATGAAATCATAAGCTCCGGCCCGCATGGCCTCGACTGCCATCGGAACGTCACCATGCCCGGTGATCAGGATAACCGGCAGATCGGCATCATGTGAACCGATCCTGCGCAACAGGGAAAGACCGTCTTCGCCTTCCAGCTTCACATCAGAAACGACACAGCCATCAAAACCGGCAGCCAGCCTCGACATGGCTTCATCGGCTGTGGCGACCTCGAGCGTTGCAAAACCGGCAAGCCGGATCCACTGTCTTAGCGCCGCCCTCATGGAGGGGTCGTCATCGACAATAAGAACTTTCTGGGTATCCGGCTGTCCGGTCATTCTGCGGCTTCGATATCCATGTCCTGAGTCTGGCTTGACGGTCTCATTCCGCTTTCAATTGCAGGCAGCGTCAGCTCGAACACAGCTCCTTTAGGCGTTTCTGTCCTTACAGACAAGCTGCCTCCGAGGTCCTCGGCAAGGCGCATGGAGATTGCCAGACCAAGACCCATCCCTCCAGAACTCGTCTTCGTGGAGAAAAACGGATCGAAAATCCGTTCACGCAAGTCTTCCGGGATACCGGGTCCGTTGTCAGAGATCTCCAACCGGATTTCATTGTCAATCAGCTGCGCGATCAACCGAACTTGACCTTCTCCTTCCGCCGCGGCCGCGTCGGCGCCGTTGCGCAGGAGGTTCACCAGGATCTGCTCTACCCGCAAGGGGGCGGTTTCGGTTTCAAGCGCAGTGTCCGGCAGCTCCATTTTCAGGAAAACACCCGTTTCCTCAAAGCGTGGCCGGACAATCTTTTCCGCTGTCCGGATACTTTCCCTCAGGTCGATTTTCTCGATCCGGCTTTCTCCCGGACGAGCGAAGCGTTTCAGTTCCTGGGTGAGGTTTGCCATGCGCAGCTGGATACCATCGATTTCCTTGAGGTTCTCAACAGCGGTCCCGGTATCGCCCTTGTCCAGAAACTTGCGGGTTCCTGCAACGAACATCCGTAGCGCGGAAAGCGGCTGGCTCAGTTCGTGAACAACGGCTGCCGACATTTCGCCGACAGCAGCGAGGCGGTTGGATCGCGCCAGACCGCGCTGTGCTTCCAGCAATTCCCGTTCGATCCTGCGGCGCTCCTGGATCTCGCCCACGAGTCGCGTGTTGAGTTCCTTCAGGTCCGCCGATTCCTGGCGCAGCTGGACCGAGGTCTTGCGCAGCCGACGGCCACGCAGAACCAGCAGGATGACCACATAGACCAGGCAAAGCGTGATGGTAACCGCCCAGATCGGCAATACGCTTTTGCGCGTTTCTTCCACGGGCACAAGAAAATGCAAGGTCCAGCCAAGCAAACCGACCTCTGCGGATTTGTGCCTGAACATATTGCCGTCAATCGTAACCAGTTCACTTGAAATGACCGGCTGATCGCTGACCGGGAGAAGGCTTTGCGAGGCATATTGCCGTGTCGTATTGATCGTCTGGCGCACGCCTGGCGGCAATTCGGACAGCGTACGGTAGCGCCATTCCGGCCGGCTTGAGAGAAAAATCACGCCGTTTTCATCAGATGCAAAGACCGTTTCCCCGCCTTCGGCCCAAGCTGCCTCGAGAGGACGCATGTCCACTTTGACCACGGCCGCTCCGATCGGCTTGCCCGATACCGGCGTTGGCCGTGCCAGAAACAGACCGGGTTCGCCCAGCGTTGCCCCGATCGCGAAAAACTGCCCCTCTTCTCCCTTGATCGCGGATTTGAAATATGGACGAAAGCCATAATTCTGGCCGACAAGCGACAGCTCATCCTGCCAGTTGCTTGCTGCGAGCGTCGTTCCGTCTTCGTTCATGACATAGAGCAGGTCAGCACCGGAATTGTCGGCCATTTCCTGCAGAAACCGGTTTGCACTTTCAATTGGCCGCCCGGACTGAAGAGCGAATGTCGCCCTTGGATCGCGGGCAATCATGTAAGGAAGATAGCGATATTTCTGGTACTCACCCAGGATCGTCTGGCGATAGAGCGTCAGACGTTCCGCGGCCTTGCGATCGACACTGTCCTCATCCAGATCCATAAAAAGCTGAATGAGGACAAAGGCGGCTGCAATGAGCAGAAGCGGCGGTATTGCCAGATATAACCAGCTTTTCGACATTCCCTGTTATTGCCCATTTTTTTGAGCTGCGCCAGAAAACTGAATTGAGAACAAATCGGTGTTGACGAAAAAAACTATTGATACGCGTCAAGGACTCTCGTCATGCGTGTTGGTTAGTGTTTTCATGTGGCTGGCTTGCAGTCGTGTTCCAGGCCAATGGAGGAATGAATGCCAATCAAAGATGTTTTGACCATTCTCGACCTTGCAGGCGATCAGCCTGCCGCAAAATACGCCTTGGAATTCGGTCGAACCCACGATGCCCATGTTACCGGGCTCGCGGTATCGTTCGAACCCGTCGTACCTGCCTTTGCCGCCGCACCGATGCCTGTCGACTACATGCAGGCCGCACACGAGCAAGCGATAGCTGCCGCTAACGAGGCCAGGAAGGAATACGACGAACTTGCCCGGCTTGCCGCCGTCAACAGCGAAAGCCGGCTGGCCGAGATTCTGACAGGTGGTCCGTTGGAAAACGTCCTGGTTCACTGCCGCCCGACAGATCTGGTTGTCATCGGCCAGGCCAATCCGGATCGACCGGAACCGATGCGCGAACTGCTCATTGAAACGGTGCTTTTTGAAAGTGGCGTTCCGGTGATGCTCGTGCCCTATATCGGCAGCACGGCTTTTCAACCCAAGAATATTCTGGTCGGCTGGGATGGAAGTTCCACGGCAACCCGCGCCATTCACGCGGCACTTCCTGTTCTGGAAAAAGCCGAGAGCATTACCGTTCTCGTGATCGAGAAGAAGGCTTCTGCCGGGGAAGGTCAACCCGGCGCGGATGTCGCCAACTACCTGGCGCGCCACAACATGAACGTCACGGTCGAGGTCGTCGTCAATCCCCAGACGAGCGTCGCCGACACGGTGCTCAACCAGGTATCGGACAATGGCAACGACCTGGTTGTCATGGGTGGTTACGGGCACAGCAGAATGCGGGAGTTCCTCTTCGGAGGCGCGACCCGGGAAATCCTGGAGGCCATGACCGTTCCGGTCTTGATGGCTCACTGAGGAACCGGAAACCGTCTATCTCCTGCGGGTCTGCCGCAAACAGACCCGCAGGAGGGAATTGCCTCGGTCCTGCGCTGGAACGCGTTCTTCCAGGTGAGGTCGAATTGGCAGATGCAAAGGGTGAGACCTGCTAGGGCCGGCACGAAAGACAGGCTTCCTGCCCGGTTCCGTGCAGCCGTTCAACGTCGTTCTGGCGCACCATTACGATCCGGTCAATTCGTCTGGCAACAACATTGCGAGCCCTTGAAACCCGGACGGTTTCTTGCAATTTTTTAACCTTGTATCCGGGTAAAATCACCGTCACCATTTCAATCTCATTCATGAGGGCATGACCGGTTTCGAGCTCAGTACCGGCTGTGTGGAAAGGCTCAGGTTCCGTGACCATTCGCAATCTTGAAGGCTTCTTCGCACCTAAATCCGTCGCCGTCATGGGGCCCTGCAGACATCCGGGTGTCCTGACGGAAAAACTGGTCGACTGCCTGCACGACATAGAAACTGAACATCTCGTCTCACTGGTCGGCATCGAGGAAGACATTTCCTTCAAGGGTACCAGGTGCAGATCACTGGACGATCTGGATGTCATGCCTGACCTGGTGATTTACCTCGCCCGAAGCGATGACCTTCCGGCAACGATCGAAAAGCTTGGTGCGGGTGGCACCCGTGCGGTTCTGATCCCCTCGCCCGGATATGAGACATGGGCGGAACCGCTCATGCAAGAATGCCGTGAAGCTGCCCGAAGAACAAACCTTCGACTGATCGGACCGGGCAGTCTCGGTGTTGCCGTACCGGCCAGCAAACTGAACGCCCTTTTGAGCGCCGAACCACCCACGCGAGGCGATATCGCGTTTTTCTCGCGTTCCGGTGCGGTGCTCAATGCAACTCTTTCATGGGCAAGAACCCATAATACCGGCTTCTCCGCCGTTGTGTCGCTTGGTGCGCGCATCGATGTCGATCTGGGCGATCTGATTGACTATTTTGCCCAGGACTACCGAACCCGCTCGATCGTACTCCATCTCGAAGGCATTGCATTTCCGCGCAAATTCATCTCCGCAGCGCGGGCCGCGGCACGCAGCAAACCGGTGATCGTCATCAGGTCCGGCAAGAGCCGGGATACGGGTGGATCGGGCCGCACCCATGCAGGTCGTCTTTCCAGGACCGATCTTGTCTATGAAACGGTGTTCCGTCGCACCGGCCTGTTGCGTGTCCATGATCTTGACGAAATGTTCGAGGCACTGGAAACCCTGTCGCATATCCGTGTGCCCCGCTGCAACCAGGTTGCTGTCATTGCCAACGGTCGCAGCCTTGCGAGCCTGGCGGTTGACCGGCTTCAGGACCTAGGCGCGCAATTTGCGACCTTTAGCGCAGAGACCAGACAGGAACTGACGGCAGTCAGCCGGGAGCCATCAGATCCTGAACCGACCCCGGCAGCGGACGGATCCGTCATTCTGCGGGAAAGCGTGTCTGCGGCGGACATCACGACGGCGATCACAACAGTTCTGAAAGACCCCGCCGTCGACGGAGCAATCGTTCTCCAGGCCGCAAGTGCCTTCCAGCCCTTGAGAAGCATCGCGAATGCCATAACCGATGCCGCTGCCACCGACCGGCGCCGTTCAGGACGCAAAAAGGCTCTGGTCGCCGGCCTGATCGGCAGTGATGGCGCGATCAGAGCTGAACTTTCTGCCGCCAAGATCCCGAACTATGCCAGTCCGGCCGAGGCAGCCCGCAGCCTGATGCATCTGGTGCATGACGCCCAGGCGCGTGAGTTCCTGATGGCAGCACCGCCAAGCCTGCCGACCAACTTCACGCCGGATGTCGAACGCGCACGTTCCATCGTCGAAAACGCGTTGCAGGAAGGACGAAACTGGCTTGATCCCAGGGAAGCCTTCGACGTCCTTGCAGCCTATGAACTGCCCCTCATGAAGACGGTGATGGCGACAACAGCCGAGGAGGCGGCCAAACTCTCGCGCGCGTTGTTCGAAACATCCAGGCACTGCGTTGCGAAACTGGTTTCGCCCGATTTGCCGTTCAAGTCACGGATCGACGGTGTCAGGCTGGGACTTGAAAACCCCGAGGCCGTCGAGAATGCCGCCAGGGAACTGATTGGCAACACCAGACGAGATTATCCGGATGCCGAGATCGCAGGAATATCCCTTCATCCGATGCTTGAAGACCGTCACGGCATGGAACTTTACATGGGACTTGCGGAAACACCGGAGTTCGGACCGGTTCTCGTCTTCGGACACGGCGGCACCGCAATAGAAGAAAGCGAGGACATTTCGCTCGAACTGCCGCCGCTTGATCTCAATCTTGCCGACGCCCAGATTGGCCGGACACGGATCGCACGGCTTCTGGAGGGTGGGCCTTCCCGCCCGGCGCTCGACAGGTCAGCCCTCGCCCAGGCCCTGGTCAAGCTGTCCCAGATCACAATCGACATTCCGGAGATCAACGAACTCGACATAAATCCGCTGGTGTCCCTGCCCTCGGGGCTGATTGGCCTTGATGCCCGCATGACCCTTTGCCATCCCGAACACCGCCCAGGGAGAACAGGCGGATCGCGCCTTGCCATCGCTCCCTACCCGCAGGAATGGGAACAGACACTCACGCTCAAGGGTGACAAGGAAGTCTTTGTGAGGCCGGTCCGGCCCGAGGATGAAGACCTTTTCAAGAGTTTCTTCGAAACCATCACACCGGAGGATCTTCGGCTACGCTTCTTTGCACCGGTTCGGGATTTCAGTCACCGGTTCCTTGCCAGGCTTACTCAGCTTGACTACGCCCGTGCCATGGCGTTCGCCGCGATTGACCCGAATGACAACGGGCTTCTGGGGGTCGTTCGTCTGCATGCCGACCCGGACCACCAGACCGGAGAATACGCAGTGATGGTGCGCTCCGACCTGAAAGGGGTCGGCCTGGGCTGGGCGCTGATGAAACTCATCATCCGATATGCCAAGGCCGATGGGATCGAAACCGTCAAGGGCGAGGTTTTGAAAGAAAACACGTCGATGATCTCCATGTGCCAGGCGCTCGGTTTCACCGTCGGCACCTCACCGGACGACCCGGGTATTGCCCTCGTTACGCTCGCCGTATCGGAAATGCCGGAAGACATTTGAATCTGTTGCCAGATTTTCCAACGACCTCTACCGTGGGGCACCGGCGTGCCAGTTCTGGAGGGGCATATGGACAGCAGAGCCAAACGTATCCTGGGAGCCGTCTCGGTCCCATCCTTCATGATCGGCACGGATTTTACCGGGGCCATGCTCCTGGTGACACCGATCGAACAGGAATACTCCGTCGACATAACGACAACCCAATGGGTTTTGAACGCCTATGCGCTGACATTGTCCATGGGTCTTGTTGCCGGTGGCCGACTTGGTGATCTGCTCGGCCATCGCAGATACGTGCTGATCGGTCTCGGCATCTTCTTTGCGGCTTCGATCGCCTGCGTGTTCGCCCCAACCGTCTCAGCGCTCATTTTCGCAAGAGCCGCGCAAGGTGTCGGATCTGCGCTCATCTGGCCCTGCATTCTCGCGCTGGCTGCAACTTCGGTTGAAGAAGACGAACGGGGCAAGGCGATGGGCATCCTGATGGGGACCGTCGCTGGCGGAAATGTACTTGCGCCGTTCATTGCCGGGTCGCTGGCCGCACTCGGCGACTGGCGCGGTTTTTTTGTCTTCAATGCCGTGTTTGCAGTCATTGCCGCGCTTCTCATTTTCCGTTTCATCGACCGGGAAAAGGAACATGCGCGGGATGAGACGGTTGATTTGTCCGGCATGGCCGTTCTTGCCATTGCGGTGTTTTGCCTTCTCTTCGGACTGGATACCGGAGCGGACAACGGCTGGTTCAACGGAACCACTCTTCTGCTTTTTGCCGGCGCCCTGGTGTTTTTCGCCGCTTTTCCGTTTGTCGAAAAATTCGTGAAGGATCCGATGATCCCGCTGCCGATGATGCGGAATCATCAATTTGTCAGGACGCTTGCGCTTAACGGTCTGCCGGCCATCGTACTGTTCCTGTGTCTGCTCTACCTGCCCCAGTACATGCAAAAAGTCCTTGGCTGGTCGATATTCTGGAGTTCGATGGGCATGCTGCCGCTTGCAGTTGTCGTTGCCTCAATGAACCTCGCGGTTGGTAACTACTACAATTCCATCGGTCCTCGAAAACTGATGGCCGCCGGCCATGCGTTTCTGGTTCTGGGTTGTGTCCTGATGCTCTTCCTTCAGACCTCCTGGGGTTATGTCGCACTGGTACCGGTGATGATTGTCGTGGGTATCGGAGGAGGCCTTGTATTCGGGCCGGCCGGGACCGCCGCGGTCAATGCCGTCGGAGCGCAGGGTGCCGGTCTTGCCGGAGGTCTGTCCTTCATGTTCCATCTCGGGCTTGGAGCGATCGGCATCGCCTGTGCAACTGCCATGATGTTCGTCACGGCGATCAAAAAGGTCGAGACGATCGTGTCGTCCGCCGGTATCAAGCTTCCCCTCAACGAGCTCCGCGTGTTGGCGGCGGGTACTCTCGATGACCCGGCGGTCAAATCGATCACGGAGCGTTATTCAGGCAAGGATATCGACGTGATCAACACAGCAGTGCGCGACAGTTTTGCAGCTGGTCTGCACGCTGCATTCTGGTTCGGACTCGCCGTGGCCATCATCGGCGTTGTTGTCTCTGTCAGTCTGGACGAGAGCAAACTGCGAACCGATGCTCCGGAGGATGACGCCGCGGAGATCTGATCACAAGTCAGGTCATTGCTTTGCCTGGGCGGCAGCGCGGATCTGGCTCAGTGACGCCGCCGGCGTGATCGCCTCAGGGTCGAGTTTCATGTGCAGGATCGCTGGCATGCCGGAAGCCCGTGCCGCCGCATAGGCCGGGCCAAAGTCTTCCGCCGTTTCAACTGTCGCCCCAAACGCGCCATAGGTTCGGGCCAGGGCAGCGAAGTCCGGATTTACCAGTTTTGTCGCCGACGGTCTGCCGGGATAGGTTCGTTCCTGGTGCATTCGGATCGTGCCATACATGCCATTGTCGATGGCCAGAACGATGATGTTGGCCCCTTCCTGACAGGCAGTTCCGAACTCCTGCAAGGTCATCTGAAGGCAACCATCTCCGGCGAAGCAGATCACTTCGCGCCCCGGAAACGCAAGTTTGGCGGCCACAGCTGCCGGCAGACCGTACCCCATCGAACCGGATGTCGGCGCAGCCTGGGTACCGTAGCGGCGGAACCGATGGAACCTGTGCAGCCATGTCGCGTAGTTTCCCGCGCCGTTGGTACAAATCGTATCTTCGGGAAGGTTCGCTTCAAGCCAATTCATCACGGCGGCCATCTGCAAGGGCCCCGGTGTTTCCGGTCGCGCTCCCGACCAAGCCAGATAATCCTTGTGCGCCCGGGTCGCTTCGCCCGCTCCCTTGATTTCAACGGGTGGCTGAAGTCCTTCAACGGCCTTGCAGAAGGCTGTCGGGCTGGCATTGATCGCAAGATCCGCGCGGTAGACCCGCCCAAGCTCTTCCGGATCGGGATGGATGTGAACCAATTGCTGATCGGACGCCGGAATTTCGAGTAGCGAATAAGACTGGCTCGGCATTTCGGAGAGCCGTCCGCCGACGAGGAGAACAAGGTCTGACGCCTTTATCCGGGCGAGCAACTTCGGGCTTATGCCGATACCGACGTCGCCCGCGTAATTCAGGTGGAGATTGTCGAACAGCATCTGACGGCGGAAGGAGCAGGCAACAGGCAGATCGAACCGCTCGGCAAAGCGCGTGAAGGCGGCGACGGCATCTTCCGACCAGCGGCTCCCCCCGAGGATCGCGATTGGCCGTTCGGCAGCCCAAAGCCTTTTCTGGAGTTCCGCCATTTGCGTCAGACCGGGATGTGTCTCCACCTGCTGCCAGGCCGGCGGCTGCGCGACGGTTGCCGTCTCGACAAGCATATCTTCCGGCAGGGCCAGAACTACGGGTCCCGGACGCCCGGAAGTCGCAACATGGAAGGCACGCGAGATGAATTCGGGAACCCGATCCGCCTGATCGATTTCGGCGACCCATTTGGCGATGCCGCCGAACATCTGCCGGTAATCGACCTCCTGAAATGCCTCGCGTTCTCTCATTGCCCGTTCTATCTGTCCGATGAACAGGATCATCGGGGTGGAGTCATGAGCCGCCACATGCACTCCGGCGGAGGCATTGGTTGCGCCAGGGCCGCGCGTCACCATGCAGATCCCGGGTTTGCCGGTCAGCTTGCCGTGGGCATCCGCCATCATCGCCGCGCCACCCTCCTGGCGGCAGACCGTCACGGGAATCGACGCATCGTGAAGAGCGTCGAGAACCGCCAGATAACTTTCACCAGGCACGCAAAAAACACGATCAGCCCCGTGCCGCTCCAGTGCGTCCACCAACAATTCGCCGCCGGTTTTCTGGTCCATGTTCTGCATCCAGTTCTTCAGAAAAATCAACAATCATTCTATAGCGTAAGAAAGAGAGCGCCGTTAGAACCTGAAATCAGATTTATTGGCAATGAGATCATTCCAAAATGGATTGACCTCATTGTCTGAGAAAGGCGGACATTCAAATGAAAGCACGAGGTGTGCCGGCGCCTGGGCAGCGGGCAATGGCGATGCAATTCCCGATCTCGTCTCGAGGAGGCCCGGGCGGTCTTTGACAAAAACCAGCTGGCAAGCCCGAAATTCGTAACCAAATTGCCGAGGTTCAGCGGGTCTTCCCACTACACCCAGAACGCACCGGAACCTGCGAAACAGTCAGATCGACGGCCTGTGCAAGGACTTTCAAACCGGCTGAACGGTTACGACCTGGAACGTGTGCATATCGCCGTCTTCGTCCTTGATCGACACGTACTCACCCGGATTGAAGGCATGAGCGCCGAAACGGTAGCCCGCCTCATCGTCATCATCGCCGTCAATGTCGTAGTGAAACGCCCAGGATCCGCCGGGCCGGTGGATCAGATGACCGACTTCCTCTTCTTCACTGCCCCAGAACCGACGGACGCGACAGTGGTCGCGCTCTTTTTTCCAGAGCGTCGCATCAATGTGCCCGGTTTCGTTGAGTGGCGCCGTAAATTCGTACCCGTGCCGCGCGGACCCCTGAGGGAATTCTTTTGTCCGGGCCAGGTTCAACCTGATCTTTCTCAATGCCGGATGGTCGTTCATGGAATCCTCCTGTAAAGACACAACACGCTCTTTGTGCCACATCGTCGTCGGGCGACATTGAGCAGAATCAAACCGTGAGAGTCGCACCTGGTGCAAAATCAGCGAGCCTCATCTTAGGACCGGACATGGATCAATCCCAGGACGCCGTTTTCAAGTTTATGCAAGGCCTGACATCCAACGATCCGGACAGACCGGACGTGAAGAGGATCGATACCCACGCCAACATTGTGTTTCTGGTGGGCAACCTTGCCTACAAAATCAAGCGCAACGTCAGTTTCCCGTTTCTCGACTACTCGACGCTGGCGCTGCGCGAGTGCGCCTGCAAAGCGGAAATCACCTTTAACCAGCCGAACGCCCCTCAAATCTACCTGAAAGCGCTGCCGGTCACACTTGAAGCAGATGGCAACCTGTCACTCGATGGCGCAGGAGAACCCGTCGAATGGGTCGTGGAAATGCGCCGCTTCGACACGCAGAATGAGCTGGACGTCCGGGCGGGCGCGGCGCCATTTTCCGACACGTTGTCCGACAAGCTTGCGAGCATGATGGTCGCCGCGCACGGCGAAGCGCCCACACGGAGCGGTCCCGGCTTTTATGAAGCACTGGCGTCCTATGTTGCGCAGAACGACGCGGCATTTCACGAACATCCCGAATTGTTTCCGCCTGAAAACGTACGTCATCTGACCGTTCAAGCCGGAAACGTCCTGTCGTCTCTCAAGGATCTGATCCTCAAACGGGGCGAGCAAGGCCTCATCCGGCGCTGCCATGGCGATGCGCATCTGCGGAATATCGTGCTGATCGAAGACGACCCGGTTCTGTTCGATGCGGTCGAGTTTTCCGATGAAATTGCAACCGGCGACGTGCTGTATGACCTTGCCTTTCTGTTGATGGATCTTTGGGAGCGAGGCCAGCTGCGGTCCGCCAACCGCGTCTTCAACCGCTATCTTGACCTCAGTCGGCTGGATACGCACCCTGAAGGTCTCGCGTGCCTCCCGTTCTACATGATGATGCGTGCTGCAATTCGCTCCAAGATTGCTGCAAGTGCGGCCCTTGCCCAATCAGATCCGGAGCAAAAACAGGCCCAGCAGAGCCTGGCGCGGAAATATTTCGGATTTGCCCAGGCGTTTCTGGAGCCGTCGCGACCGGAACTGGTCGCGATTGGCGGGTTGTCGGGGACCGGCAAAACCACGCTGGCCTACGAACTGGCAGCTGATATCGGCCGCGCTCCCGGTGCGCGCGTGCTGCGCACGGACGTCATGCGCAAACGCCTGCTTGATATTCCCGAAGCAGAGAAGGCACCGCCGGAGGCCTACACGCTTCAGGCTTCCAATCGCGTCTACCAAGCCATCGACGAAGCAATTCAGGCCGTTCTTGCATCCGGGCATTCGGCAATCTTCGACGCTGTGTTCGCTGCTGAAAGCGAGCGTGCCAAAATCCGGCGGATAGCAAAAAGTGTCGAGGCAGGTTTCACCGGTCTTTGGCTGACGGCTGCTGCAACGACACTCAGGCAGCGTGTGGCTGACCGCGCCCAGGATGCCTCTGATGCAACTGCGGATATTGTCGACAAACAGCTCGGATATGACCTGGGCAAGATGTCCTGGGCGCAGATTGAGGCCGGAGGCAACCGGGAAGGAACAGCGTCCCAGGCCCGGGAAATTCTTGGCCGCTCACAAAGCAGTAGCTGATTTTTACTGGAATCCACCTGCCCTGAGAGCAGCTGCCACGGCAGCGGCAGCAAACACGGCGACATATTCCTTCTTCAACCTGAGCTGAACCGCGGCTGCAACGATGATGCACAAGCCGACGACCAGCCCACCCTGCAGGATGATCGGCAGTATCGTGGAGACAATGATCGCACCAGGCAGGGCTTCCAGGCCACGTCTGATTTTCGGTGTGACCGTCACGCGTCCCATGACCCAATAACCGCCGGCCCTCAGCGCATAGGTGACAGTCGCCATACCGAGGATCGCGAATAAAACCATTGTATCTGCGGTAAAGGCACCTTCAGTCATCGAGATAGGCCCCGGCGAATGCTCCGGCAACCGCGCCGGTGAAAATGCTCCAGTAACCGCCGAAAAGGACCCAGGTCGCCCAGGCAACGCCGCCGGCGATCAGCCAGCTGACCGTCTGGCGTTTGCCTTTCCAGAGCGGCACCAGCAGGGCGGCGAAAAAAGCTGGCAGCACCAGATCGAGACCGAAGGTTTTCGGATCGGAAATGAGACTGCCGGCGAAATAGCCCGGGATCACGGACAGTGACCACACAGCCCAGACGATCAGTCCGCTGCCCAGATAAATGCCCCAGTCGCGAGTCCCTTTTTCGTATTGAGACAGCGTCAGCAGCCAGTTGAGATCCGTCAGAAAAAACAGTGCGGGATAGGTCTTGTATCCCGGCACCTGACCAAGCCAGGGACGCAAGCTGGCGCCAATCAATAGCATGCGCATGTTGATGGCGGCGGTAATCCCCACCATTGCGATCAATGTCGGCCGATCCAGGGGGTCGCTGTAGATTTCCATGGCGACGAATTGGCTCGCCCCCGCGAACACGATTGAATTCATCAGGAGCGCTTCCAGAAATGACAATCCCTTTTGCGCGGCCACGGTGCCGAACACGGCACCAAACACGATGATGCCCGGAAAGACAGGGATGCACATCAAGGCGCCCTGCACGCAGCCTCGCAGGCTGAGGGTGACATTTTTTTCAAGCATTCAAGACCAAAGACTTGGAGAACAGGCCCGTTTCAGGACGCGCCACTATCACGAGATTATAGTTTCAAGACCAATGAAATCTTTTGATCCACATATCACGGATGATTGTCGCCGGTTCAGAAGAAGACACCGTAGATCATGCGAAGTCCGGTGAATCCGAGAAACAGGGCGAAGACAAGTTTGAGTTTTGCCGGATCAATCGCATGAGCGATTTTCGCGCCAAGTGGGGCCGTCAGGGTCGATGCAGGGATGATCAGCATGAAGCCGATCAGGTTGACGTAACCAAGCGAAAGCGGTGGTCTGCCGTCAAGATCAAAGCCGAAATAGACCGACAGCAATGTCCCCGGCACAGCGATGATCAGTCCGATGGCCGCCGCGGTCCCGACCGCCTTGCGGATCGGATAGTTGAACAGCGTCAATGTCGGCACGCCGAGGGTGCCGCCACCAATTCCCATCATCACGGAAATACCGCCGATCAGGAAGCCGAGCACTTCCCTGATGGGTGAGCCGGGCAGCTTGTCAGCAAGATGCGACCCTTCCTTGCGAAGCATCATGTTCGCGGCAACGGCAAGGGCAACGACGCCGAAAACAAACGTCAAGGCGCCACCGGAAATGTTGCCGGCGAGCGTCGCGCCGGCGAGCACACCCAGAGCAATTGCCCACCACCAACGCTTGAGAAGATCCATGTCGACGCTGCCGCGTTTGTAATGCGCGCGCGCCGACGAAGCACCGGTGGCAAGGATGGTTGCCAGCGACGTACCGACAGCAACATGCATCAATACGTCAGGATCGATCTTCAGTGCGGTGAACATGTAATAGAGCACCGGCACGATGACGATCCCGCCACCGACACCCAGCAATCCCGCGATGATCCCGGCAACGACCCCCGTGGCAACAAGTGAAAGCGCCAGCAGGCTGAGGGAGAAAAGGCTGAGATCGTCCAAACTGGTATCCTTTCGGGCGGGACTTGAGTTGCCGGGCGGCAAGTCAGATTGTGGTTTTAGGACAAGTTCACTCGTTTTTTCCAGCCGGACGACGCAACAAACTGTTTCGGCCTGCCAACAAACGCTTGAATTCACCCCTTATAGCGGACAGTGTTCGGCTGGTTCTGACAGGGAGGGGACATGTCCGAACACTGGCTCGCGCTTTACACGTTCGCACAATTCCGGACACGTGCGGATGATCCGGCAAATGATGATTTCTTCAGCAATGAAGCAGCCATCTGGGCCGCAATGGAGCGTGCAGATGGTTTCATTGCCCGCGCCGGATATGAGGACGAACCGGGCACGGACCTCTGGGGCGAGCAGGTCTTTCCGAAATACTGGGAAGACAATGGCGATGGCTGGGCGCCGTCCACAATCTCCTTGTGGCAGGACCTGGAAGCCGCCCTTGCTGCCGTTTATCGGGGCCCGCATGCCCAGATCCTCAGATTGGGTCATCTCTTCGTCAAGGAAGCCGTGGACTATCCGCCTTATGTGCTCTGGTGGGTTCCACAAGACCACCGGCCAGACTGGGAAGAAGCTGTCGAGCGTCATGAATTGCTCGGTGACAATGGACCGTCGGCAACGGCCTTCACCTTCAAGAACGCCTTCGATCCCCAGGGCGATCCGCTCGTTGTCGACGCGAAACGCTCCCGCGAGATCGCCGATCACAACCGCTTGCGCGCGAACCTGCCGAAGACGGTTCAATAGGCGTTTGTTCCCCCCCCTTGTCGATAATTCGCAGGAAAACACCTGCAGACCCATCCTTGTCGCCAGCCGCGGAAACCAGCAGGTACCGGGCATCTGAGTATTGAAAGACACAGCAGCAAGTTGCGTTTTTCGCAGCCAATTCAAAGCGCTGCAAAAGCACTGCACCTGGCGACAGCACCTCGACCATGCCTCCACCCCAGTAACTGACAAGAAGATCACCGTTGGGAGTTGCAAACAGACCGTCCGGGTATCCCTCACGGTCCGATAGATCGCAAAATCGCTCTGTGAGCCCGGTTTCGAACTCATACCGCAAAATGCAGCGCCCGAAGGTATCGGAGAGATAAAGCATCCGGCCACACGGACTGAATGCCGGGCCATTGGCGACGATTACGCGATCATGGATGCAGTCCCAGGTCCCGTCACTCAGCTTGTAGAAGCCGCCTAGGGGCATTTCCTCGTTCTGATCGCTGATCGCGACGACCACCTCACCGTCCGGGCCTATCGCTCCGTCGTTGATGCAGGTGTCAGCTGACAGCGGCGGCGGGTTTCCGAACTCGGCGAGAATCGCCGTCCCGATATCGAACTGGTAGATGCCCCGCTCCGATCCAACCAGCAGCGCACTGTCGGACTGCGATTTTACAAATCGCAGATTTCCATCCGTTTCAAGGTCGAAAACTCTGCAGCTCGATTCGGACAATCCGAATGATCGCAGTGACTTTGAACAATGATCGACCCAAAACACCTGGCTTATCGCACTTTGCCAGCAAGGAGACTCCGGGAGCTCATCGACCGGTCCGGGAAGGCGTCTGAATTCGACTGTGTCTTGCATCAACGGATACTCACTTGACAATTTCCGAGCTCTTTGTATACAAAATTATAAATGTATACAATATGGAAAACGGTATGCAGTCTAATTTGAAATCGGAAGAGAGCGTGATCGACCGGCTCGTTGATATGATTTCCTGCGGTGAGCTTGGCCGCGCACAGCGCGTTCGCGAGGTTATGATCTCAGAACGCCTGGGTGTCAGTCGCATTCCACTGCGCGAAGCAATGGGACGATTGGAATCGCAAGGCGTGCTCGAGGCCCGGGAACGCGGCGGAATGAACGTCAAGGCCTTCTCCGCCAAACAGATAAACGAAATTTGCCGTGTACGTGCCGCTCTCGAACCGATCGCGATGCGGGACGCCGTCGTACATCTGTCAAGGCAAGAGCACAGGATAACGTTGAACGCGATCATCGAGGAAATGAAATGGGCGGCTGAACACGAAAGCCGGGAGGATGTCGCGAGGGCAGATATCGCCTTTCATCGATTTCTGATCGATCTTTCGGGGAACGACCTCATTCGCAAGATCTGGTCGGGGCTGGAACTGCAGCTCCGGATAATTTTCCGGCTCGAACTTTATGTCCCCACGAACCTGGATGAAGTCGTGCCGAAGCACTTGCATCTCCGGGATGTCCTGTTGAGCGGTGATCTTGAAAAACTGGACTCAACGGTCGCGGATCACGTTTGGCCGGAGTTCGGCGTAACCGAGTAATCAATCCAGGAGGAGAACATGCCAAAACTGAAATTTCCAATGATGGCTGTTTGCTTAGCCACATTTGCCATCGGCAGCACTGCATCTGCACAGGAAGTGCGTTTGCTTGCCTTTGAGGGATATGCCGACGACGCGTGGCGGGTCCCATTTGAAGAAGCCAGCGGCTGCAAGGTCGCAGTCAGTTATGTTGGTGGCGTTGACGAGATGTTCGCCAAAATGGCTGGTTCCGACGGAACAGACTTCGACCTTGTTTCGATCGATACCAGCCTTTATCCGCGTTATGCGGAGGCGGGATTGCTGCAAGCCTTCGACGATCAGAAGTTGTCCAACATCAACAATCTGCTCCCGGCATTTCAGGAAGTGGCGGCCGTGCAGGATGGCGAGAAAAGGTTGGGCATCCCCATCGCATGGGGCTCGCAGGGGTTGATATACGACGCTGACGAATTGAGCGATGCACCGACATCCTGGGGTGCCATGTGGGATCCTGAGAATGCGCAGCGCGTCATAGCGCTCGACGATTCCAACAACAACATTGTCATGGCAGCACTTTACCTGGGGTTTGATGACCCGTTCGATTTGACCGACGAACAAATGGTGCAAGTGCGCGACAAGCTCATCGACCTCAAGGGGAACCTGCTGAGCTACTACGCGGGGTTTGAAGATGGTGTTGCTGTCTGGGAAAGCGGTGCTGCAACAATGATGCTCTCCATGGGCGAGCCGCAGCTCGGCCAGTTGCGCGAGCGGGGCTACAATGCGGTCTATTCGATCCCCAAAGAAGGTGCGGTCGGCTGGCTGGACACGTGGGCCCTGTCTGCGGGTGCCGGTGATCTTGATTGCGCCCATGCCTGGGCAGACTATTCGTTGCGCCCGGAAGTGGGCGAGGTGCTTAACAGCAAATACGGCTATGGGCCGACCACCATGGAAGCCGAAGGACTGGACTATGCCGACAACCTGGTCTGGCTGAAGCCCGTGGAGGACATGGACGCCCGAGTTCGCCTCTGGAATGAAGTGAAAGCGGCAACGAAGTAGACGAAACATCGGCTCCGGGGCGTCGGACTTGACCGCGCCCCGGTAACGGTCAGTATCGAGACCCGTGAAATGCAGATAAAAAATCTCGAGATCCACGTCCTGTTGGCGGATGATTTCGACGAAACACTGACGTCCTCGGCGCAGGACAGCCTCCTTGTTGTTGTCGAAGATGAGCGCGGCAACAGGGGATATGGAGAATCGGACGTAAATCCCTGGATCGGGCGCGCCTGTATCGATGCCCCCGGCACCCATACAATGGGATTGTGCCTTCGCGATATCCTGATGTCGGAACCCGTCGAGGATATTCGCGTCTTTTGGGAACGCGCCTATGTCGCAACCGCGATGAACGGCAGGCGCGGTGCCGTCATCCATGCACTTGGTGCCGTCGAGATGGCACTCTGGGACCTGTTGGGAAAGCGCGAGAACAAGCCTGTATGGCAATTGCTCGGCCGGCAACGGCGAAGCGATCCGGTGGTGCCCTATGCCTCTCTTCAACCACATGGTGTCGGGTTTCACGATTATCGCGATGCACTGTGTCAGGCCGCGGAGCGCGCCAGAACACTCGGTTTTCGCGCGATGAAAGCTGAAATCACAATGAACGGCCCCTATGCTCACGACGGCATGAAAGAGCCATACGACAGGCACACAGAACTGATCAGCGAGGTTCGTCGCACGGTTGGCGATGACGTGACCCTGATGGTTGATGTCCAGTACATGTTCCCCGATGCCGTCAGCGCCGCTGCGGTTATGAAGGACTGGCTCGATTTCGACTTGTACTTTGTCGAGACCCCGGTCTGGTGCGATGATCTGAGTGAACACCGCAAGCTTTCCGAATTGGTGGATATCCCGATCGCCATGGGGGAGTGGTTGTCGACACGACACGAATTCGCCGACCTGATAGCTTGTGGTGGCGTGTCGATCCCGCAACCCGACATAGGTCGGGTGGGTGGATTGTCCGAGGCCTTGCTTGTCGCTGACATGGCCGCGCGACACGATCTGACCATCGTGCCGCATTGCTGGAAAACCGGTGTATCGACTGCAGCGACTGCACACTTTTCCGCGGTTACACCCCATTGCAAGTTTATCGAATTCCTGCCGCAGGAACTGTGCATCGAGAAACTGCGCAAGGAATTGACGTTGGGCGGCGTGTCCATGCAGGACGGTGTCATTGTCGGGTTGGACGACGCGCCAGGCCTCGGCGTTGATCTCAACTGGGATGCGGTGCGCGCCTACGCACAACCATGAGGACAACATGGATCTTATCCTTGATGAGCTTGGCAAATGCTACGGCAGCACCTGGGTACTGAAGCAGATAAACCTGACGATTGGCTCGGGGGCGTTCTTTTCGCTGCTCGGGGCCAGCGGTTCGGGCAAGACGACACTTCTGAAAGCAATCGCCGGCATTGAAATGCCGGATCAGGGCAGGATCGTGCACGGGGAAACCGACATCACGTCGCATCCAATGGAAAAGCGACCGTTCAACACCGTCTTTCAAGGCTATGCCTTGTTTCCGCACATGACCGTTTTCGACAATGTGGCGTTTGGACTAAGGGTCAAGGGTCAACGCGGCGGCGTATTGAAAAAATCCGTGACCGAAATGATCGACAGGGTTGGACTTTCAGACAGGATCCACGCCTTTCCGGCGCAGCTCAGTGGCGGACAGAAGCAGCGTGTGGCCATTGCCCGTGTTCTGGTCTGTGAGCCCAGGGTAATTCTGCTGGACGAGCCGCTTTCAGCGCTGGATGCCGTCTTGCGAGGCCAGATGCAGCGCTTCTTGAAGGAATTGCACAGGGACCTGGGGCTGACATTTGTTTTCGTGACCCATGACCAGGACGAGGCAATTTCTCTGTCTGATCGTATCTGCATCCTCAATCAGGGACGAATTGAGCAGGTTGATACGCCGGATGCTTTGTATCACGCACCCAGGACCACTTTCGTTGCGGAATTCATCGGACTGAACAACCTCTTTCAAATGGACGATAACGGCGACACGGAGTTTGGCAGGGCGGCAACGCCGCACAGCGGTTCCAACGTACTGACAATACGCCCCGAGTCCGTTCAGGTCGGTGAAACGCATGCCAGGCTGAAAAGCCGTGCTGTTCTCACGGATCGGCGGTTTCATGGCGACAACACCCTGTTGACATTCCGTACGGCGACTGGCCGTGAGATCCTGGTCCGGAGACCGGGACGTGGTGACACGATCGAACTTGGCGAGGAAACCATATTGGGATTTCCGGACTGTGACTGTACGGTCATTCCTGGTGCCGGTCCGAGATGACCGCGCATTGGTTTTCGGTCGCGATCTGGCGTGTTTCCATCTGGGCATTTTTGCTGATGGCAGTCCTGATCCCGATCGCCGCATTTCTGGTCTACGGTTTTTTCGGGGTCGAAGGCGGGTCCATCGTTCATGCCCTGTCCCTCGACAACTATGTCGAAGTGGCAAGTGACCCGGTCTACCGCAAGGTGTTGGGAAAAACCTTGAGGATCGCCGTCGAGGTTTCAATACTCTGCTTCGTCACCGGTTACATTGTTGCGGTGTTCATCAACCGGCAACGGCCAGCATTGAAATACACATTGATCTTTGCGGTCGCCATACCTCTGATGATGAGCTACGTGATCAAGATCTATTCAATGCGTGGCCTTTTGGGACACACAGGCTTTCTAAATCAGTTTCTGATCTGGATCGGCCTGATTGACGAGCCTCTGTCGGTCTTCCTGTTCAACTTGACCGCGGTGCGAATGACGCTCGTCTTCGCACTGGTACCGTTCAGCATTCTGACCACGTTTGTCGGACTGGAACGCATTCCAGACGCAACCATCAATGCCGCACGGGATCTCGGCGCCGGCCCGATCCGTATTTTCTGGACTATTGTTCTTCCGTTGTCCTTTCCTTCTGCAGTCGTCGGAGTGATGTTCACCTTCGTTCTCAGCGTTGGCGATTTCCTGGCCCCCGAACTGGTAGGTGGCGTGAATGGACTGACCTATGGCCGGTTGATTTTTTCCCAGTTCGGCATCGCGTTCAACTGGCCGCTTGGCGCTGCCCTGTCACTGGTTCTGATGGTTCTTTCCTTCGCGGTAATTGCCGTGGCGGGCAAGCTCAGCAATCCAAGATGGCTTCGACGGGAGGGGCCATGAAACCGGTCCGTACACTGTTGAACATCATCGCCGTCCTGACGGTGTTTCTGCTCTATGCCCCGATTTTTCTGGTCGTGCTGACGTCGTTCTTTTCCGTTCGCCGCGGAAAAATCATCTGGGAAAGCTTTTCTTTCAATTGGTACGCCAAGCTGTTTTCCAACGCCGAAATCGGAGCCGCTGTCTTGAGTTCGATCAAGGTGGGAATTGTTGCAGTCACCGCAACGCTGGTGCTGAGTTTGGCCATGTCGATCTACACAAGCCGCGCGCGGACACCACGCTGGGAAAGAACGACAATATCGGCGCTGGTGTTTCTACCCTTTCTCCTTCCACCGATCATTACCGGAATGGCTCTGCTCGTCACGATGAAGGAAGTGGGAATCGCCAGAGGGGTGAACGCCGTGATCCTGGGCCATGTCGTGTTCGTTCTGGCGATCGGATTTCGAACGCTGCAAACCCGGTTATCGATGCTGGACCCGGCATTGGTCTGGGCCGCACGCGATCTCGGCGCAGGGCCATGGCGTTGTTTTTTTCAGGTCCTGTTGCCGCAACTGGCCATGCCACTGGCAACCTCGGCGATCATGAGTCTTGCGATCTCTTTCGATGAAACAATGATCACGCTCTTTATCGTTGGAGATGGCATGACCCTGCCGATCCGGCTTTACGGCATGATGCGTTACGGGTTCACCCCGGAAATTTCTGCGCTGGTCACTCTTGTCTTGTTGGTCACCGCGATTTTGACAGGGGCACTGGCAATTCTCTATCGCGGTCGGACCGCATCGATTGCCGAGTAATCAGGAGTGAGTTTATGCAAGGCAAAGTTATTCTTGTCACCGGCGCGGCGCGAGGCATCGGCAAAGCAATCGCCCAACATCTGCTCGATCAGGGCGCCAGGGTTGCGCTTTGCGATATCGGCGATATCGAGGCGTCGAATTTGCCAGACCATTCCAGCATCCACAAATGCGATGTATCCGATGATCGCGCGTGCGCAGCGCTCGTCGACGATGTCACGGCGCGGCACGGCAGACTGGACGGGTTGGTCAACAACGCCGCTATCGGAGATATTTCGACCTGGGATCAACTGGACCTTGAACGCTACCGCCACGTCATCAACGTGAACCAGTCCGGTGCATTGCATATGTGCCGGGCAGCAACTCCGGTGTTGACGGCTTCCCATGGGGCAATCGTGAATATCGCATCGATCATGGGCATGGTCGGATCAGTCGATTCAGTGCCGTATTCCATGGCCAAGGGCGCCATTCTCAATTTGACGCGCTGCCTTGCCTGTGATCTTGCCGAACACGGGATTCGAGTTAACTCTGTCTCTCCCGGCTTCATCGATACCGACATGGCAGTCATGAACGACGGCAGTCATGAACACGACACGGAATACTTCAAGACAGTGTACCTCCGGCACAGGAAGATCCCGCTCGCAAGACCGGCTCAACCGGTAGAAGTGGCAGGTGCAGTCGCATTTCTTCTGTCAGATGCAGCAAGCTATGTGACAGGTGCCAATCTGCCCGTCGACGGCGGCGTCACGGCAACCTTTTAAGTCTGGACTGGCCGATGGACTTTGTCACCCTGTGCTCGCCCAACGCTCGTGTTTCTCTGGACCTGAGGGTGGGTCATTTGCGCGACTACTCTGTGTTTCACAACGATCGGTGGCACTCCCCTCTCCATTCGGCTGCGTGGATCGACGATGAAGACACCATGTTTCCCGACGACCTGCCGAAGGTGGAACGATACCTGTCAGGCGATTTTCTCTGCGCTCCCTTTGCTCAAAGCGATGTCGAAGTGGCGCCGTTTCACGGATGGTCCGCAAATTCGCGCTGGGACTGCGTCGATGAGACCAGTCGCTCGGAAGCACGGTTCAGACTGCGCAAAACCGTCATGGGCGCACGAGTTGAAAAACAGCTCCGCTGTGCAAATGATGCTCCATTGCTTTACCAGACCCACCGTTTCATTGGCGGCAGCGGTGCCTTGCCAGTTGCGCATCATGTCCTGACCCGCATGGAAGCCGGCGGGCGCATTTCTCATTCACCAAAATGCCTTGCAACAACACCGGACTCGGCAACGGAACCTGGCCTCAATCATCTGATATGTCCCGCAACTTCCGTCGACCCGACCGCGTTTCCCTCGAGAAGCGGAACGACGGATCTGACCAGATTTCCGATTGCCGATGTTCATGAGGATTTTGTGGTGCTGATCGATGCGCCGGATACAAGACTTGGATGGACCGCTGTACTCCGCGACGCCGAGGATGACATCGTGTTTGTTCTCAAGGATCCCAAGGTCCTCCCGGTGACGATGCACTGGTATTCGAACGGTGGATTGACCACGCCACCCTGGAATGGTCGCCATCGTAATGTACTTGGGATTGAAGATGGATGCAGTGGTTTGCATTGCGGCCACCGAGCAAGCCTTGCGCCGTCGAAACTCACCAAAATGGGCGTGCCTACGGCCTTGGCATTGGACCCGGCCGGATCAGTGGCGATCCGTCATGTGATCGGCGCGGTTCAGCGTCCGGTCGGGTGGGATCGCGTTGCTCATATTGAGCTCAATGGTGACGTTCTTCGCCTCGAAGGATCGTCTGGAGAGTCTCTCGGGATTCGCTTTGACGGAAGTTTCTTTGAAGGCCCGGAGTGAAGGCAGGCTCGTTGCCAGAACCAGCTATCTGGAAAAGAACGTACGGTTCTCATCGTGGTCTTGCTGGAAGCCGGCTCGCTTGCGAGCCACCAGGTCTCCAAAACACCCATGCCGGCATGAACCTTCTTCCGCAGATCGAGTTTGCCTCGGAAATACTCGTCGTCGGGCAAAATTCGCCGGGAAATGTTGTTGAGCGTGAAAACGAACGAGATGCATACCGGGTCAGGTCCGGAAGTGCGGGAAAGACCGCACCTTCAAAAGAATGACCAGATGCCGTCATCCGGCCTGGAGACTTTCTTCACCGCTGCGTGCCCCCCCGCCTTCAGCCAGTGATCACCCAGATCGACGAGCAGACGATCCGCCTTGCTCATGGCCGCTTGCAGCTTCGCAAGCTCTTGCGACACGCCGGGTTTGCCCAGTTCTTCGACCATTTTCCGGGCGTCCTGTTCGGTGATCGGAATGCCCGCCTGCGCAAAGGAAGTGGTCAGCGATTTCACGATCTCCTGCGCATTTCTTGCGGTTCCGGTTATGGCGACGAGCGGCAGAGTCGTTGCGAGCACCTTCGCGAGAACGGTTACGGAGGTGGAGATGGAAACATCTCCCGCTGCACCCAGACCGCCCATCATCTTTCCCATAAATCCGGCGACATGTTGAGCCGTGAAGCCGTCGGGTATCGATGACAGCGCGGAGGAGAACGCCGAACCGAGGCCGCGCGACAGGTGAGACCAGAAATTTGGACAATTGTTTTTCAAGAACCTGAAGCCCCGGACAATGTCCGGCAGCATAGCTGCAACACCCTTCACTTCCCTTTCTCTCGTTTTGTAGAATACGAGGCCCTTCGTGAAGATAACGGTTGCTGTCACAGCCAGGCCTGCCGTGCCGATGATCGTCGTGCCGAAACCCATGACAAATGCCGCCATGGCATTGCTGGCCGGTTTCACTGCACGGGTCTGAACATTGATCTCTTTGAAAAGACCCGTCGATTCCAGATTTACGATGAAATCCAGCCCGCGGCTGGCATAAAGCGTGTTGCCGCGGATCCAGAAAACCTTGCCTGTGTCGCCGCCGGACTGGCCTACAATGACCTGCTTGAGTTTGAGATCGACCGTGCCCTTCGGCACCAGGTAGCTGCTGCCGATGAGACCGGTCGTGGATCCCCGGACATCGTCGAGCCAAGAGAGATTCCCGTGCGCGACCTTGAGCGCTTCAGCTCCCTTGGCAACAACGAGATGCCCCTCCTTGTCGCGGTAGGGTTTCTTGCTGGGCACCACAACTCCCGGTGAGCCCCCGATGCCTCCCGTGGTCCGGGGACTGCCTTTCAGTTTCGCGTCAGGACCGCCCACCTCGGCTTTTTCCTTGGCGTCCTTCATCTTTTTCGGCGTGTTGGGAACGTATTGCTGGGGGTCATGGCGCGGATCGGTCCAGCGCCAGGCAGCCGCTGCTGCCGAATTGTTCAACCCGCGCTCCGTACGCCCGCCGGGATCTACGCGTGCGTCAGGCCGACTGAACCCCAGCGCGACGGCCTGAAAGTCGGCGATCATCCCCTGGGTCAGGGGCCCCGCGATTCCGTCGACAGCGAGGGGAGTACCAGCACGAGGCATCAATTCATTGATCCGCAATTGAACGGCCATGACATCGGCTTTGTCGTTCTTGCCGCCAAGGCCCACTGATTTTTGAATGTTCAAAGTGAATGTAATGATCACCGGCGCACACCTTCTCGATGAATTGTCTGAAAAATCTGCAATACTTCGCGAATGGCAATTTCGGATTGGGTCATTTGCATGTTTACTCAATGTAAAGTGATATCGACAAAGTATAAATTTGCGCAATCATGTAATTATTCGAATTTCGATTTAATACAAACCAAAACACAAGAATTGCGAACGAACAAGCTATGGAAAAGCATATGTGTTTTACATATAAGATAGCGACATCGTGTTTTCGGTAGCCTGAATTGGGCACTCGATCGAGTTGCGAACTTGCCGGTTGGCATCGAACCTCGGCATTCGCTCACTGACAAGGCCGCAACCAGCGGCAACATCGAGACAATTTTGTCTGGCATGTGAAGCTTGGCGCTTTGCCCCGGGCGTTGCCGAGACGCTCGGACTGGCTGGCATCTTTCCGAGCCCGATCGCTCAGCAGAGTTTTCAGCCGGGCATAAACCCGTTTGTATGGAAGCGCAGACAGCAGCTTGTCACCTGCTCCGAAGACACAAGCCACGTCTGGGAGACAAACCCTGGAATGAAACAAGGTTCTCCAGCCCGAGACGAGGTTGCGGACGCGTTGGGGCGGCACTCCGGATCGCCATCGGGGCCTATCTGTTCAGCCGGCCCAATTCTACCAAAACGGCTGCACCGGTTTTGATACCATCGATAAATCGCTCGACTTCCAGGTTTTCATTAGGTGCATGATTGGCTTCATCAGCATTGGCATACGGAATGACAAACGCCGGTTTGTCCAGGATTTTGGTGAACACATAATCTGGCAACGAGCCACCCACAGTCGGATATACGAGAGGCTCGACACCGCGGGCAGATTTGACGGCCTCGATCAGGGGCACGGCGAAACGGCTGGTCAGCGGGGTCTTTGACGGCAACATTCCATTGTGCCGAACAACCTCGACCTCTGGCGCAAAACGCGCCACATGAGCCTCGACCCGCTCGAACACATAGTCAGGTGTAAGTGGTTCAACCAGACGAATGTCGCACTTGGCGATAGCCTCGTTCGGCAGAACCGTCTTGCTGCCCGGCCCGCCGTAACCGCCATGAAGCCCGTTGATGGTCAATGTCGGGTGGAACATCAGTCTGTCCCAGTATGGCCGCTCCTTGGGTCCGTCAAGCTCGGTCAGCTCAAGATCCGCTTTCACCGCTGCTTCATCGTCGGGAAGTCTGGAAATGACTTCCCGTTCCACGTTGCTCGCCGGAATGACCGGTTCCGTAATGCCCTCAACGGTGATGTATCCATCCGGATCCTTCATGGTTGCGAGCAGATGTACGAGCGTCCAGATAGGATTGGGAACGACACCGCCGAAATTCCCGGAATGAACATCTCTCGAAGCCCCTTTGGCCAAAAGGTCGAATGAAGCCACACCGCGGACGCCAAAGGTAATCACTGGCTGTCCGCTTTCGTGGAGCGGACCGTCCGAGGTAACGACAAGATCCGCTTGCAGCCGTTCAGCGTTTTGACGCACGAATTCGGCGATCTGCGGTGAACCAATTTCCTCTTCGCCTTCCAACAGGAAGATGACATTGCAGGGCAAACTGCCATTTACCTTGAGGTGCGTTTCGATTGCGAGCAATTGAGCGAAGTGCTGCCCCTTGTTGTCACCGATCCCGCGCGCCCAGATTCGACCATCTCGCAGGGTGGGTTCAAAGGGAGGACTTATCCAGGCATCAAGCGGATCGGGAGGTTGAACGTCGTAGTGACCATAAAGCAGAACGGTCGGTTTGGACGGGTCGACAGTGAGATGCCCCAAGACGAATGGATGACCAGGCGTTTCGACGAGACCGGCATCAAACCCCAATCCGTCGAGGTGACTGACAAGCATCTCGGCGACTTTGCGAATGCCGATATCATGCGCCGAGATGGACGGATGACGCACGTAGTCCATGACACGAGCAACAAATTCGTCCGCGTTCGCATCGATATGGGCGAAAAGACTGTCGGTCATCCGGCTTCCCTTTTCAGAACGAGTGCTCCCGAACCATGAACACGGGCGATCCACCCCGGTGGGATGATGCAGGTCGTATCCAATTGAATGAGAATGGCAGGTCCGGAAATTCCGTTCCTGGCACCCAGGGATGCCCGGTCGTAGATCGGTGTTTCCTGCTTTCCTCCGGGCCAATGGACTATCTGGGACTGGAGGGGGTCGGGTCGTGCTGACGGATCAAGAACAAGTACCTTGATCGGTTCGGTTGCACCGACGGCTTCGACCCGGATTGTCACCAGTTCGATTTGTGCATCGAGCACGAAACCATAAAGCGACTTGTGCGCACTGCGGAAATTGTCTTCCGTCTCTTGCGCCGTTTGTCCCCACTCGACGGCGATCTCACCGCCTTGTCCATGGAAACGCAAAAGCGCGAGGGCCTTGAGCTCTCGTTGAGAGGCGGGAACCCCTTCCGCATCCAGCCAGTCTTCTGCCTTTTTTCTGAGACCGTTCACGATGGCTTCGCCTGCATCCTGATCGACGGCACCGGCTGTCGGCAGAGCGCGGGTAAACTCGGCTTTCATATCCGCCGCCAGCAAACCGGCAGCGCAAAGCAGACCGGGCGCTGGAGGAACCAGAACTTGCGATATCCCCAACAACTCCGCCAGTGCACAACCATGAAGCGGTCCGGCACCACCGAAGGGTACCAGGGTAAAATCGCGCGGATCGTGACCGCGTTCGACTGATATGGTTCGAACAGCCCCGATCATGTTGTTGTTCATGATGGCGAGGATACCTTGTGCAGCGTCCTCATCGGATAGGCCCAGCGGTTTGGCGACATTGTCGCTGACAACCCGTTTCGCCGCGTCGACATCGAGAGACATGGAACCGCCCAACAAGGCGTGAGGCAGGTTGCCGAGTGTTACATGAGCATCCGTTACGGTCGCTTCCCCGCCGCCATGACCATAGGCAGCAGGACCCGGACGCGCGCCGGCGGAATGAGGCCCGACCGCGAGCGTGTCATTGTTGACCGCAGCGATAGAACCGCCCCCGGCACCGATCGTCACCATGTCGACCATCGGAAGTGAAAGCGGCCATGCCCCCACCTTGCCTTGCTGGGTCAGAGCGATGCTGCCATTTCGAATGAGACAGATGTCGGCAGATGTCCCACCGATGTCGACCGTTATGATATCGCGGATGCCACAGGCGGCAGCCGCATTCACCGCACCGACAACACCCGCAGCGGGCCCCGACAGGGCAGTCAACGCCGGCGCGACACGGATCGCTTCCGTCCCCGCAACACCGCCGTTTGACTGCATCAGCAACAACGGCGATGCCGCCTGCGCTTCATCAAGGCGTTCCTGCAAACGAGAAATGTAGTTGGAGACACCAGGCATGACATTCGCGTTCAAGACCGTCGCCAGTGATCTCTCGAACTCACGAACGACAGGTAGAACATCCGTCGAACAGGTGATTGCAAGGTCCGGCAACGCCTCACGCAGGATTTCGACCACGCGGATTTCATGCGCGGGGTTTGCATAGGCATGCAGGAGGCAAACCGCGACCGATTCAACATTCTGGTCCTTGAGCGTCTCCGCAACCTGCCGGACGCTGGTTTCATCCAGTGTCTCAAGAACCCTTCCGCCTGTACCGATACGTTCCACGACTTCGTGAATTCTGTCGGCAGGAACAGGACGCGCCGGCTTGACCCATGTGAAGAGATTGGCGTGACGCGGAATATCCTGGCGCCCGATTTCGAGCACATGCCGAAACCCCCGCGTTGTAACCAATGCGGTGCGGGCACCCTTGTCTTCCAGGATCATGTTGGTGGCAACTGTCGTGCCGTGAAGAACCCGCGACAGATCTTTCGCCGCAATGCCTGCGTCTGCCATAACGGCCTCGACACCGGTCATGAAGGCTTGGGAAGGATCGGACGGTATCGAAGGGGTCTTGGCTCGCCACATGGCGCCGGAGTTACGGTCCAGCAGCGAGATATCCGTGAAGGTACCACCGATATCGACTGCAACGGCGTAAGAGGAACCCGGACTGGTATCAGACGAAGGCATCGACATACTCCTGACGGTGAAAGCGGAGAGTTTTCGGACGGTTGCTGCGCATCGACAGGGTCGCATCATGGTTGAGCCTGCCATCCTCAATCACCACGCCGTACTCGCTCATGGCGGTTTCCGCCTCGACGAACCCACCCAGGACATCGCTCAAAACCTTCTCAGGCGGGCGATCGTAGGGATGTCCGTGCCCACCTCCCCCGCCGGTCTCAATTCGCAATATGTCACCCTTTTTCAGCATGTTACGGTCGGACAGCGGATCGAGGCGGACTTCCGCGTCGGTGCCGGGATTGACGATTGCAACACCGTGACGGCCCGATTTTCCGCCATGGATTCCCCAGGGCGGGTTCTTGACGCTGTCGATGCGGATTGCGACCATTGTTTCTTCGGCAAGGATTTCGTACTCGCGAACGATTCCACACCCGCCGCGATACCGGCCAGGACCGCCTGAATCGGTTGCAATTCCATATGCTCTCATGGTGACGGGATAGCCGGCTTCAAGAAATTCAACCGGATAGTTTTCCTGAGCGACGAAATAGACCGCATCGATTCCGTCAGCCGTAGAACGCGCGCCATAACCGACGCCAATTCCGTCTGCCAGCAAATAGGGTTTGAGCCGGCCGTCGTCAGTCCGATATGTGCCTCGCATGATGTTGACGACATAAGCGGAGTTCGCCGCTGGCGCCTCACCTCCCCCTGCGTTGAGAAGTCCGCACATTGCCGAGATCATGCGCATTGCGGTCAGCCCGCGCAATCCAAGCGGCGCCGGATATTCCGGCTGCAGGAAACTGCCCTTTCGAAAGAGAACTTCATCCAGAGCATTTGGACCTCCGGCATTGCACACCTGGCTCGGATCTCCTCCCAGGTAAAACAATCCGAGCGCCATCCCCGGAACGCCTTCATTCATAAGGTAGTTGATCGGCCCGGGCGCCTGGTCATCGCTGTCGCGAGCATCGAAGGAATAGACGTCTTCACCGTCAGCGCCCTTGGTGCGGGTGAGCGAAAACCGCATATGAAACGGACCGTTTCCGTGTCCGTCAGTATCGATTGCATCGGTAAAACTGTGTGTTCCGTAGTCAAAGGTTTCAGCCAGTTTGCTGCGCACCAGCTTCCGCGTGCGCTGCAAAAGCTGCGCAAGAGCATCTGCCATAACCGCAGGTCCGAACCGGTCCAGGATTTCCCCGACCCTGCGCACGCCCAGCTCGACGGATGCCATCAGGGCACGCATGTCGCCGATGCTCTGATCCGGATACCTGGAATTGCGATGAAAGATGTCGAGTGCGGCCTGATTGACCCTCCCGGCGTCGATCATCTTGGTAACCGGGATCATGATGCCTTCCTGGAAGATATCTGTCGCATCCGGGCTGATGGAGCCAGGACGCAGTCCGCCGATATCTGCGAAGTGAGCCCAGCTCATGACGAAGGCGCAGACCTGACCGTTGCGAAAAACAGGCGCAAGCAGAACCTGATCATTGGAATGGGATATGGCGCCGTAGGAGCCATAACAATCATTGTACCAGTAGACATCGCCCTCCTGCATCGTTTCCATCGGAAACTTCTCGAGCACAGGCCGGGTCATGTCACCAAAGATCGGAACCATCGACCCCACGGCCATCGTGCCGTTTCCGTCAAAAAGCGCCGTGTAAAAATCCTTCTTCTCGCGGATAAAGGCAGAAATGGCCGTGCGCTCTATCAGCGCCTCCATCTCGGATTGAGCCGCAGCGATCGCGCCGCGAATGATCTCGAGTGAGACAGGATCGCAGAGCGGCTGTTCGATCAGGCGCGATTGTTTATTCATGGTCAACTCCGTTCAGAGCGGGAAGTGTGAGCACGGTTTGCCCCAGCGCACCGGCCTCCACGCGAGCGTGTGCGGCGGCAATTTCGGATAGTGGATAGGTTGCGCCGATCCGTGGGCGCAGTGTTGCGGACCAGATCATCTCGTTGATCCCGGTTTCCGCTTCGGTTCGCTGATCAGCCGTCAGCCGAAACCCCTGAATGAAACGGATCTGCGCACCAAGATCGGCGAGCGCGTAATAAGGCAGGACGGGTGCCGGATTTGAACTGCAGGAAAAACTGGCAATCGTTCCGTGCGGTGCAAGACAGGCAATGTCGGTCTCAAGATTGGCGGCGAGATCGACTTCCACAATACGGTCGATGCCCCTGCCCTGTGTCAAACGGGCGATTTCTGCTGCAATGTCCTGTCGGTGGCGATTGAATATCGTGACATCACCGAGCGATGCAACCGCTTCCGCCCCTGCCGCCGTGCCCACAGTACACAAGACCCGCGCCCCGTGGGCCAGCCCGATCTGCACGCAGATCTGACCTACCGCTCCTGAGCCGCCCTGGATCAGGAGCGTCTTGCCCTCGACACTGCCATCACCCAATATCGCGAGCCAGGCTGTCAGCGCGGGAACGCCTAGGCAGGCACCTTCCCGGAAATCCAGCGCGTCCGGAAGATTGACGGCCTGGTCGGAAGGAAGGCTGATGAATTCGGCTGCTGTTCCAAAGGCCCGTCCGGCTTCGCCATACCCGCCTTGTGCATTCCACATCCAGACCCGCTCTCCGATCCTGTCGCTGGAGACGCCCTCTCCGACCGACCGGATGATGCCCGCCCCGTCGCAATGCGGGATGATCAGCGGGTGCGCCATCCTGGCACCGTTCCAGCCTGCTCTGCGCTTGACGTCTGCGGGGTTGATACCGGATGTCATCACCTGAACCAGGACTTCGCCGTCACCGGGCTCAGCGCTCGTCCGGTCAGCAATTTGAAGCACTTCGGCGGCTGGACCGGTTCGGGTGTAAACAGCAGCCAGCATCAGACACTCGCAAAATGACAGGCAACCAGCCGGGTACCGATCCGGCGTGGCTGGGGGACTTCATCGGCGCACCGCAATTGCGCCCTGGGGCAGCGATCACGAAAGACGCAGCCGGAGGGTGGATTGCGGGGGTCGGGTGCGCCCCCGCCGATTGGCAGCGGATCGTGGCTCTGGTCGACATGCGGTGTCGGTACAGCAGCGACCAGTGCCTGCGAATAGGGATGCAAGGGGTCATGGACGATGTCCTCGGTCGGACCGTCTTCCATGATCTTGCCCAGATACATCACGATCGTGCGTTCACACACGTAGCGCACCAGAGCCAGATCATGACTGATATAGATGGCCGTCAGTCCCAGGCGATCACGCACATCCCGAAAAACGTTCAGAACGCCGGCCCGCACCGAGACGTCCAGCATTGAAACCGGTTCGTCGGCCACCACGAAATCCGGTTCCAGTATGAGAGCCCGCGCCATGACGACCCGCTGAAGCTGTCCACCGGAAAGCTGGTGCGGATATCGCTCGAGAAACTGTTCCGGGTCGCCGAGCCCGACCAGGTCAAGTGCGTCGATGATCCGCTGATGCCAGGTGCTGCGCGAAATTTTTGCATTCGCAAGAGGTTCTTCCAAGGTCTTGCGAATGGAATAGCGCGGGTTGACCGCGTCGAACGGGTTTTGAAAAATCATCTGAGACCGGCTTCTGAATCGTTGCAGATCCGAGCCTTTGAGATCCCCGATCTCGTCTCCTTCAAACCGGGCTGATCCACCGGTAATTTCTTCAAGCCGGACGAGGATGCGGCCCATTGACGTCTTGCCGCAGCCGGACTCGCCTAATAGTCCGACACTTTCTCCCTTGCGAAGCGAGAAGCTGACGCCATCAACCGCCTTGACGGTTGTCGAGAGGCCCATCATCGCAGAAACGGCATTCCCTATTTTGTAGTGCAGCTTTGTATCTTTCAGCTCGATAATGGGGTCACTCATGCTGCTGTTCCCCACGTCCCTGGCTGCTTGGCTTCTTCACGCAAAGCCGCAGCTTCGACAGCACGATGACAGGCAACGAAGTGGCCGGGAGCATCTTCCGTCAACATCGGTTCCTCGACACGGCACTGATCGGTGGCAAAGGGACATCGTGCTGCGAAACGGCATCCAGGCGGCGGATTCGCAAGATCCGGCGGACTGCCCGCGATCGGTGTAAGGATCCCGGTTCCTGCCGAATGGAGATCGGGAAACGCGTTTTTCAACCCCATTGTATAGGGATGCAGCGGTTCGTTCAGGAGGGTTGCGGTGTCGCAATCCTCGACCACTTTTCCCGCATACATCACAACTGTGCGGTCGCAGATATATGCCACGACGGAAATGTCATGCGTCACCATGATGACGGACAGGCCCAGTTCGCGTTGCAGGCTGCGCAACTGGTCCAGAATCTGTCGTTGGATGATGACGTCCAGCGCCGTCACCGGTTCGTCGGCAACCACCAGCTTCGGCTCTAGTGCCAATGCCAGCGCAATGGCGGCGCGCTGACGCATACCGCCTGAAAACTGATGCGGAAAATCGCGCAATCGTCCAGGATCGATACCAACCATTTCAAAGAGTTCCACTGCACGTTTTCTCGCAGCGGATTTGCTCAAGCCGCCCCGGTCCCGCAGCACCTCGACGATCTGGTATTCGACGCGATAGACCGGGTCGAGTGAATTCATTGCCGATTGCGGGATGAATGCAATGTCGCGCCAGCGCAGAGAATTCATGTCCTTCTCGGACAGCGATACGATGTCCTGACCGGCAAACTGCATCTGGCCGGCCTTGATCCGGGCATTGTCCGCGATGACACGGGTGAGCGCCCGGGCCATCGTGGTTTTGCCGCAGCCCGATTCACCGACAAGTCCCACGATAGAGCCTTGCGGCACGTCAAATCGGGCATTGCTGACGGCGACAATGTCGAGTGCGCCGACCTTGTAGGCGATGCTAACATCTTTGACCGAGAGCAGCGGTGCGTCCATCTTAGCGCCCCAACTTCGGGAAGAGCAGGTTTTCATACCCACGCGAAATGAAAAAGCCGGCACTCACCACCAGGATGATGGCAAGGCCGGGCGGGATGAACCAGTAATAGGCCTGACGGGCGAGTGCCTGACTGGCAAACGCATCCTGCAGCATGAACCCCCAGCTGATGGCGTCCGGATCGCCGAACCCCAGAAAGCTGATGGACGCTTCGGTCAGGATTGCCCAGCCGATCGCTATGGAACCGTAGAGGAACGACAACGGCAGAATGTTCGGAGTGATATGACGCAAGATGATCTTGAGATCGGAAGATCCCACGACGCGCGCCGCCTCCACATATCCGCGCGAGCGGAGCGACAGGACCTGAGACCGGATGACCCTGCCCGTGTCGCGCCAGAGAACAAGGCCCATTGCGATCACCGTGTTCCAGATCGAGGGTTCTGAAAATGCAGAGATGACGATAACGAAAGGAAGAAAGGGGATCCCGAAGGCCACGTCCGCCAGTCGCATCAGGACCGCGTCCACCCATCCGCCGAAATATCCGGCCAGCAGACCAACGATTGATCCGATGAAGGCGACCATGAAAGCGGCTGTGAACCCGACCAGCAATGCGGAGCGCGCGCCCCAGACAATCTGGGAGAAGATATCCCGCCCAAGCGAGGTCGTTCCCAGAAGATGTCCTTTCGCACCCGGAGGAAGATCGGAGGCGAGATCGTAGTCGGCCGTATAAAGAATTTCCGAGGGGTCGTAGGGCGCAATGTAGGGTGCACAGATCGCCGTGACGATAAAGACTGCATAAATCACGAGGCCCGCCAGGGCGAACGGGTCGCCCACGGGCAGGCGTATCGCTGCAAAGATACGGGCAACGCCGCTTTCGTGCGTGTCTGCAACCGTCTCAGGCATGGGAGATCCTTGGATCGAGGAATGTGTAGAGCAGATCCGCAATCAGGTTCATCGCGATGACAACAATTGCAATCATCAGGAAAGCCCCTTGTGCCAGCGGATAATCGGACGCCAGAACGGCGGCGACCAGCTCTCGGCCCAGGCCTGGCCAGGAGAACACGCTCTCCACGACCACATTGCCCTGCAGCTGATATCCCACCGCAATGGCAAAGGAGGTGACAACAGGCAGCAGCGCGTTGCGTGCACCGTGACGAACGACGACCGCATAGGACGAAAGGCCCTTGACCTTCGCCATGGTGACGAAATCTTCCTTCATGACGTCCAACATGTTGGAGCGCATCAAAAGCAATGGCAGGCCTTGCGAATAGATCGCCAGCGTCAACATGGGCAGCGCCAGGTGGGAAAGGAAATCAGCAGATGTATAAAGCGCCCAAAGGCTGCTGTATTCCGTGCCGGCCGAGCGCGTTCCACCCGCTGGAAACCAACCCAGAGAGAAGGAAAAGATCGCCAGAAGAACCATTCCGAGCCAGAATTCCGGCATTGCCCGGGTCGCCAGCACGACAGGCAACGCGGCAACTTCAACACGTGAACCACGCCGCCATGCGAGCCAGGCGCCTGCCAGAATGCCGAACACATAGGCGACAATCAGCGAAGAAAACGTCAGGATCAGCGTGTTTGGCAGCAACAGCCAAATTCGCTCGGCAACAGGTGCGCGGTAGCGGAAGGAATATCCAAGCTCGCCCTTCAGAAGATTGACGAGATAGGTGAAATACTGTTGCCAGAGCGGTTTATCCAGACCGAACTGACGGATGAGCGCTTCTTGCTGTTCTTCTGTAAATGTCGGATCGATGTAGGCTGCCAGCGGACTGCCGGGCATGAGCCGGAACATCAGGAAAAGAATGGTCACCACAGCCCAGAGGACCAGCGCCAGTTGCAGCGTTCTGATGAGCAGAGGCTTGAGTGAATTCATCGCATGTCCCGAGCGGTCGCTGACGCGTGCAGCAACAACAAAAACCGAAGTTTCCTGGATTGGAAACGCGCGATGACCATGCCACCGCGCGTTTTGTCGGAGGTCTTACTTGCCCAGGGTTTCCGAGACACCTTCAGGATAGGCAAGTCGCTCGCCAACCCCGCCGTAACCAGCTTCCTCGAGGATGCTTTTGGCAACATCCGGACCAGCCTTGAAGCCGTCAACGACATCAGCCGCGTGCCAGTATTCAAGTGCTGGCGAAACCACCGAATTCGATGGAACCGCAAACTTCTTGAACGCCGCGTTGACAATCAGCCGGCGATCCACGGCACTGGACAGCGCCCTGCGGAAAGCCGGATCGTCAAAGGGAGGACGCCGAAGATTGAACGCCACGTACCGGAACCCGATGTCGACCGTTGAGACAACTTGCAGGTCGCCATCTTCATCTGCTGCGGTAATCAGCACCTGCGGGTCGCCCTGGAAGTCTGTGAGGAAGTTCAACTCGCCCGAACGAAGCATGCCTAGCGCTGCTTCCGCATTCGGAACAATCCGAAGAATGAAGCGGTCCGCTTTGGGGGCATTGAAGTGGTCGGCATTGGCTTCAAGCACAATTTCTTCATTTGGCAGCCACCGCACGAATTTATACGCGCCCGAACCGATCGGCATCTCCTCCTGATGGGATTCCGCATTTTCCTCCTTTGAGGAAAGATCGGCCAGGATAGGCTCCCACACGTGTTTGGGGATGATATTGATCTTGGCAAGGCTGGACGTGAGGAAGGACGCGGAAGGTGTGGCCAGCGTGAAAACGATGACGTTGTCACCCTCGATTTCGATGTTCGTGATGTTCTGCCCGAACGGCGCATACATGGGCGCTTCACCGCCGGTCGTTGCCTGATAGGAGAACACCACGTCTTCGGCTGTGACCGGGTTGCCGTCATGGAATTTCAGGCCATCGCGTAGCGTTACCGCAATGGTCTTTTCGTCGCGCCACTCATGACCTTCCGCAGCCCATGGTGTCGGCAGACCGTCCGGCCCGACACGGTAGAGGCGATCATAGATCAGTTCGGTCAACCAGTTGTCGGTAACACCGGAAATGTAAAGCGGGTTCACCGCGATCACATTGTCGGAACTGTTGACGATGACGTCTTTTTGTTCGCCGGTCGGAGCCAGCGACAACCAGGTCCAGTAGCTGCGGATCCCGATGCCGGACTGATCGACGACCGTCGCCGGATCGAACACCGTCTTGTCAAATGCAAAGGCCTGCTGGGGATGCACAAGCATCATGTTGGGCTGGTCCGCGTCCAGCATCTTCTGTGCCTCGATCACAAGCTTCTGGCGTTTTTCCGGATCGACCGTCACACGCTGCTCTTCCACCAGCTTGTCGTATTCGGGGTTGTTGTAGCCAATGAAATTGTAACCCTTGTCGGCGGTCGATGAATGGAAGAGATTGTAGATGATCTCGTCCGGGTCGGAACGTTCCGGGCGGCCGGTCATTTGCCAGGCGGTCACGTCCCAGTCATCACGATTGTACCAGACTGCGTTGGCCATCTGCGACCACGGCATCACGTCAACTTCAACATCAAGACCCAGTTTGCGCCATTCCTGTGCAATCAGCTGGATCGCCTGGAACTCGGCCGGTTGCGCTGCCTGTGGCCGGGACAACAGGTGAATTGTACGTATTGGATCCTGCGCGGAAACGGACGTTGCATAAAACGACGCCCCCAGCGCGGCCCCCACGGCAATTTTGAAAAAAGTCTTCAAGGTCACTCTCCTGTTGACTGGGCCCGAGCGCAACGCGTTCAGGCCATTTCGGTTGCGCGAGGCCTCCGTCAGCCTTGCCAAGGCGCGGAGCAGGCCGCCCGATCACACCAAAAATCCACACCGGATGAGATCAGTGGTGATCCTTTTGGTGAAGATTTTGTTTTATTCAGTAAAACATTTTTGATATGCTTCAATCAGTAAAACACATAGAAAATTAAAATCAATAGAGTGAAGGAAGAAAATGGTGACATCGACAGCACCAGGCGCAGCTGAGCGGAAGTCGTACCGGATTGATGCAGTGGCTCGGGCATTGCGGGTTCTGGAAGCTTTGGGCGACACCCCCGGCATCGGCGTCACCGCACTGGCGGAGAAGCTGGGGCTGACGAAGTCCATCGCCTTTCGCCTGCTACAGACGCTGGAAGAAGACGGCTACGTCCAGCGCGACGAGGAGCGAGCGATCTATTCACTCGGCTATCGTGTCGCATTGCTGGGCGAACGTGTCGGACGCAAGGGAGCACTGCTGCAGGTCGCACGCCCCGTCATGGACGCGCTAAGGGACGAAACAGGAGAAAACGTCAATCTCGTGGTGCGCGAAGGCACAGCCGCGATTGCCATCGCGACTCGGGAAGGTCTTCATAGCATAAGATTGTTCGCGCAAACCGGCAGGCGCGGACCATTGCATGCGGGAGGCGCGTCCATGGTGCTTCTGGCTTATGCTGAACCCAGCATCCGTGACCGTGTGCTCGACGCTCCGCTGGAACGGTTCAGTCCCCACACAATTACCGATCCTGAACGCCTGCGCGATGCTCTCCTGCTCATCCGGTCCAACCGCTACAATGTCGCGACCAACGACCTCGACGATGGTGCCTTTTCCGTTGCCGCGCCCATCCAGAACACGGCCGGTGAAATCGTCGCCGGGATCTCTGTCGCCGGCGCCTCGGCGCGGCTCGATGAAGTTCGCCGTGCCAGCTATATCGAGAAAGTCGTCGAGGCCGCGGCGGAAATCTCAAAGCGCCTTACGCTAGGCTGACACTCATGCCGGATTTGAAATCCCGCGATCTATAGCGCCGTCTTGTTGCAATGACTCCTGATCACACGGGTTGCGGATGATCTCGACTTGCTGCTAGTGTTTTATTCTGCATTACATTGTTTCACTGAATAAAACACTGGAAGCTCCCATGAACGCCACAGAAACTGCTTTGCTTGATCAAGTCACCATCCACGACCCTTGGGCGCTGGTAGAGAGCTTCGCCACCTTCAAGCGCGAACATCCGGACGACGTGAACCGAGGCATGGAGGAAGTTGTTTCGCGACTCGAGGCACACGGTGTCGAAGTCAAGGTTCACGAACCGGATCTGTTTCTGAGCCTGCCGGGAGAAGCGCGAATTGAGGCAGATGGCACGACATTCCGCGCCAAACCTCCCGCCTTCAGCGCAGATGCGAGGACTGGCCTGACCGGTCAACTGGCCTATGTCCCCGGCACGACGAATATGGACGAGGAGGATGCCTTCGAAAGTCAGTTGGAGGCGGGGCCGGAAATGGAAGCGAAGGTGCGCGGCAATATCGTCCTGACCGAAGGTTTTGCCAGTCCTGCAATCATATCCCTGATGGAGGGATGCGGAGCAATCGGCGTCATCGCAATCAATCCCGGCATCGATGTTCACTGGGGGATTTGCACGACGATCTGGGGTATACCCGGCGCATCCGACCTGGCCCGAAAACCCGGCATTCCGGCCGCCGCGGTTAACCTGGAGGCCGGCAAGGCACTGATCGAGCTGGCAAGGTCCGGCGGTCATGCGACGATTTTTACCGAAATGGAGGAAGGCTGGTTTCGGTCCAAACTCCCGGAAATCACGATCAGCGGGACTGAAGAACCCGAGAAATACGTTTTGCTGCACGGCCATCTTGATAGCTGGGATGTGGGTGTTGGCGACAATGCAACAGGCGACGCAACGATGTTGGAGATTGCGCGCGTTCTTTGGGCCAACCGGGACAAGCTTCGGCGCACGGTCAAGATCTGCTGGTGGCCAGGCCACTCGACGGGTCGCTACGCGGGATCAACCTGGTATTCGGATACCTTTGCGCTCGACCTGGATGAAAACTGTGTCGCGCAGGTAAACTGTGACAGCCCCGGGTGTCGATGGGCCACGGAATTCATACACGTTTCGGTCATGTCCGAAGCCCATGATTTCCTTGCCGGCGTAATTCGGGATGTTGCAGGCAAGAAACTGCAATCCGAACGCCCCCATCGGGCCGGAGACTATTCATTCAATGACATCGGCCTTTCAAGTTATCTGATGCTGTCATCGGCCATGACGGACGCTCACCGCGAAGAACTTGGCTATTATGCCGTTGGTGGCTGTGGAATGAATATCGCCTGGCACACGGAAAACGATACGCTGGAAATTGCGGACAAGGACATCCTGCTCAGGGATATCAAGGTCTATCTTCTGGCTGTATTCAGGAATGCCAATGCATCGGTACTGCCAATGGACTGGCGGGCAACGGCGCGTGAATTCCAGACAACCATCGACGACTACCAGAACCAGGCAGGAACCGAATTCGACCTTTCCGGCTGTCGTGCGGCCGCGACGGTGCTTCTGTCGGATCTGGAGAGTTTTTACGATGGCGTCGCAAGGGGTATTGTTTCCAAGGCCGCTGCAAATACGGTCATCCAGGAGCTGGCGCGTATTCTGGTGCCCTTGAATTTCAACCGAAGCGACCGGTTTCGGCATGACCCCGCGCTGACCATCCCTCCCCTGCCTTCACTGGAAGAAGCGACGAAAATCGCGGACCGTCCGGTTGAGCTGAAAGGATTTTCGCGCACCGAACTTGCGCGCGGCCAGAACCATGTGATCGCAGGCATCCGGACGGCGCAAAAACTGATCGCCAGGCTATCGAAGTAGAATTCAGTCGCCCGCACCTGAGCATCGGTGAATTGCCGCACATTGGAGATTGCGAGATATATAGGCAACGTGACACTGGGCGACATTTGGAGTTTTGGATGCGCGCTGGTGAACTCAAGCGCCCGCCCCTCCTTCCGCGCAATTTGGCAATGCGATCCTGCGCGGAAGGTCTCCATGTCGGCTTTTTCGATGAGATATCAGAACAAAAACGCAAGTCCTGCAGGCAATTCGAGGAACGGCAAATGGTGACCGGCGTAACGCGAATGAGCCATTTCAAAGCTCTGACGGCTAGCGCCGGGTAAGGTCGAAGTTTTCGCAACTGAAGCTCGCCGGATCATTCGGGTCGCCGGACCCGTCATAGGTCACAGTGCCCGGGTGTGCGCAGATGATCCGCCCGTTGCCTGTTGGCTCCCGGGTCATCGGGTTGACGAATGGGGCATCCAGCTTTTCAGGCGCCACACCGGTGTTCAGCCAAATCTCGAGGGCCGCAATGTAGTTCGTTCCGTCCGGACCTGGACCGCCCTGGCAATGCGCGACACCGGGACGGATGAAGAGCCGCACGTCATCTCGCGCGGTCTTGTCAAAGGCAAGTACGTTTTCGTAATAGTCAATCGTCCCATAGGCAGAAAGTGAGCCGTCCATCCAGCCGTTGTCTATGATCAGCTTGCCGCCGTTGGCGCGGAATTCCGAAAGGTTCGGGTCGGTCGCATCCAGTGTCGGCGACAGCCGAGCAGCGTTATGCGCATAATCTGAGAAGTCATAATCTTTATAAGTCCAGTCCGGATCGCTATAGAAGAAATACTTCATCAGACCGGTCGCGAATCCCCACCGGGCGTTCGGAACGGGTGGCGCTTCGAACACTTCGTCCTCAAGACCGGGATGGAAGTCCACCTGTTCCTTGGGTATGAACCCGCCTGTGATCCATCGCTCCCACCCCAGGGGATTTCCGGGAAGCTCGGCGCCATACGGAACGCCTGGCCACTCGGAATTTCCGTAGGAGAGGCTCCCATAGACCGCCTCAGCTACCGCAACCTGCTCTTTGGTAAGGCATTGGTTGGTCCCTTCGGTACCACACTCCAGTGCAGAGACATCAATATCGCATTGCCTCGGGTCGTTCAGTATCCCGTCTGCCAGGCCATCCAGCGCATCACATCGGGCCATGACCGCATTGCCAAGCACCTGAAGTGCACGGGCATCAATCACAGGTGTCGTGATCTGGTCGGGATTGGGGTACATGAGTTGGGCTTCTCGGGTCCAGCGCCCGGCGATCTCATCGGTCCAGCTGTAGGCCGGCGCACCGGCATAAATGCCATCAAAGAGATCCGGTGACCTCTGGGCCAGCATCAAACCCTGTCCACCTCCGCGAGAACACCCGAAGAAAATGTCACGCCTGCTCGGCGTGCCATAGTAGTCTTTTATGATCGCTTTCGCGTGCATCGCCGTCCGATGCACCGCCATGTGACCAAAGTTGACCTGTCGTTCGAGATTGTTCAGGGCCCAACTTGCGCTCAATGCATTTCCCTTGTGTCCGGTGTCGGTTGCGACGGTTGCCCAACCGCTCCCGACAACGTTCCAGAGATCCTGCGCTGCATTCGCGTAGTTTCCAGCGAACCCGCCACTTCCCCCCATGACGAACTTGCCGTTCCAGTCGTCAGGCAGCAGCAACACAAATCCGGTTTCTGTTCTGATGATGCCTTCAACCCGGCAATGGCCGACAGGTTTGGTGAGGAACGTTGCTGAAACAAATGCAACATCGGGATAGTCAGCAAGATTCTGCAGCTCGCAGGCCTGTTCCCGGGCTGTGACATCTCCGGAATTTACGGCAAATGCAAATATTGCGGTCACCGCAATCATGGGCCAATTCGCCATAGCCTTGGATATTCTCGCGAGCATCGTGACTCTCCTCCCCAAACCTGAGTACGTTACCCTCATGAATCGAATGCGCAACCTGGAAACAAGCACCTGAATTGCAATTTGAAATGCGAGGGCAAATGGAAACACCCCGATGCGCATAGGCAGGATTGATCTCGCTCTTCAGGTGCTGATCGGATTGGGCGCAGGCCTTCTTACCGGTCTCTTTTTGGGGGAGCTTGCCGCGCCACTGAATTTTGTCGGAACAGCTTTCATACGGCTTCTACAGATCACCGTTATTCCGTACATCATGGTGGCGTTGATAACGGGTCTTGGCCGACTCGAGATCGCCGAAATTGGCAAATTGGCCCGCACAGGCGGCGGAGTGCTTGGACTTCTTTGGTTGCTGGGGATTTGCCTCGTTCTGTCAATGCCGCTCGCCTTTCCAGACTGGCCGCAGAGATCCCTCTTTCAAAAATCTTCTCTCGAGGCAGGCACGCCCGTCGATTTCCTGCTGCTTTTCATTCCCTCCAATCCTTTCCACGCCATGGCCAACGCAATTGTTCCGGCAGTTGTAGTCTTCAGCATCTTTGTAGGCCTGGCACTGACGGTGACACCACGGCGGGAGTTGATCATTGAGCCCTTGCTGGTGTTGGGCGACACGCTCGCCAGGATCACTGGCGTAGTGTCCCGTTTGTCGCCGATCGGAGTTTTTGCTCTGGTTGCAGCACTGGCCGGCACGGTCAGCGCGGATGATCTTTTTAGATTACAGGTCCATGTCGTGGTTTCCGCTGCCCTTGCGCTTATTGCAGCGCTTTGGCTCTTGCCTGCGATTGTCTCGAGCATCACTCCACTTAGGCATTTTGCAATTTTGCGCACATTACGTGCACCGATGCTGACTGCATTCGCAACCGGGAGCACTCTCGTCATTCTCCCGATGCTTGCTGAAGCCTGCAAGCGCCTGATTGACGAGTCCACTGACGAGCGCCCAAGACTGCAGTCGCAGGACGAGGCCGAAGAAGAACGCGAAGTTCAGTCTTCCGTGGATGTTCTCATTCCAACTTTCTACAGTTTTCCAACCGTTGGAAGCGTTCTTGCGCTCGGCTTCGTCGTGTTTGGAAGCTGGTATGTCGGCGCCCCTATGGATGTCTCGCAATACGCCACTATGGTTCTAGGAGGCATTGCCAGTCTCTTCGGTGGCACAGCGATTTCGATCCCGTTCACGCTTGAACTTGTAGATCTCCCGGCCAGTCTTTTCGGTGTATTTTTATCCATCGACTTTATCGGCAGCAGGCTTTCGTCTCTCGTGGGTACGATGCACTACGCCACAATCGCGTTGATTGGTACTTTCGCGCTTCAGCGACAAATATGGTTTCGACTTCCTGTGCTTTTGAAAGGCTTGGTGCCTGGCCTGTTGGTCACAATCGCACTTCTTTTGGGGTTCCGGGTGGTCTACTCCAATTTCATTGTGGTGCCCTACACCGCCGCCGACGTCCTGTCCGAAGCACAGTTGCTTGGTACGGAGACTGAGGCGGTCGTTTATATCGAGGAACCGGAAGCCCCCTTGCCCGGTGGTCCAAGATCCTACGACGACATCGTTTCGTCAGGTTCTATCCGGATTTGTTACATCCCCGGAAATTATCCCCTGTCGTTTTTCAACAGTGCTGACAAACTGGTAGGCTTCGACGTTGAAATGGCGCACCGATTTGCGCTTCGATCCCGTTTGGAGCCGATCTTCCTGCCTCTTGATCAAGTCAGCAAAGCTCCGGACAAACTGGATTCGGGATATTGCGATGCCGTCTTCAATTCGACGACTGTTTCCCTGGATCGGACGACAACGACTTTGCAGACGGCCCCGCTCAGTCTTGCAACGCTCGCATTGGTTGTTCCCGAAAAGCAGCGCAAAAACTATGAGACCTGGGCCGACATTGTCGATTCCGAGGACATGAAGCTCGCGTATAGTGGTTATCACTCCTTGCCACGAGCAGCCGCGACCAGTCTTCCCACGATTGAGTTTGTTCCACTCAAGGGATTCAAAGAGCAACAGGCTTACTTTGAAAACGAAGGAAAAGGTGCAGATGCATTCATTGATACGGCCGAAGAAGGCGCTGCCTGGACCCTACTCTACCCGCGCTTTTCGGTTGTTGTACCAAGGCCAGTGACCCGCGTACCCATAGTTTACCTGACGGCCAAGGACAGCCCACTGCTGCTGAAGGCCCTGAACACTTGGTTACTGATTGAACGTGAAACCGGCGGCATTCAGGAACTTGAGGAATATTGGATTGAAGGTAGGAGAGATGCCGTTGCAACATCGCGTTGGTCAGTAATTCGCAACGTTCTTGGATGGGTCAACTAGCAAGGAGGGGTGTAATAACCACAGGAACTGCTGCACTCAAGACGACCGTGACTGACAACTTGGTATGTCCACGTCCGCTTTCCGCATTTTTTTGGACAAGCATGGCAATCATGCCTCCTGGCTTGGTATTCTTCTGTCCGAGCCAATTCGCCACCTTCCCGATGGCACCATGAACTGCACGTCACGGGGCTAAATTCTCAACTGCCAAAGATTGCATTTTCGTTTTTGCAGCCTGCAATCGACCCACCTTTTTCATTCTGGTGGATATGCAAATCAGGCTCGGCGGCTGATGAACCGGCGTAATGACGACAAAGCAACAGCTGACAAGACGCGCCCCGTTATTGCATCAAGGATGTGTAGCTTTTCGCATCCGATGCAGGCCAATCTGGATCAATGCCCGTAATAGGCGGAATAAATGCCAAAGACGCCGACGACGACCAGGCTCAGGGCCCAGACCAGGTCCAGATTGAACCAGGACTTTGACAGGAATTTCAAACCGAGCCACAGGTATCCGGTGACAGCAACAAACCCTCCGGAGACCATCGCAATCAGCATTCGATTCGATTGCGCATCGCGCTACACCAAACATTTAATGAACAGTCTTCACAGTCCCGGTCAATGGTCTTTACGATACGCTCGGTCACACCATTCTCGAACCGAATTCCCTAGTGTTTAATCGGTAAAAAACGAGCGGGCGATACATGTGATGTAGAAATATTTAAGGACCTAAAAATTAACAATAGGCTGTTTACTAGTTAATTTTACTAACGCATGAATATCATCAAATACTTTCTTACTTAATCATAAATTTACCTAGAGCAACTCTAATAAAATCGACTTAAAATTGTATGCGACAGATCACATTATTCATTGATCTGGTGCTGCATTCAACCGTTGCTGGAGGGAGCAGTGGGAATGTTCAATGTCAAAATTGGTGGCAGGATCTATGCCGGGTGTTTTGCGCTTGTAGCCGTTCTGGTTGTTTCGGTGGTGACGACACTCGTGAGCGTCAGGCAAATCGAAACCAACGTTCAAAGGCTCGACGGACTGAGAATTCCCACATCAAACAGCAGTCAATCCATGGTTCGGGACATCTACGGGACTCTCGCCGCGTTGCGTGGATGGATGTTGACGGGAAATCCGGACTTCAAGGTCGAGCGGGAAGCGGTCTGGCAAAACATTGCACAACTGCGTGGAAAGATCGATGAGCTGTCAACGAACTGGACCAATCCGGAGAACGTTGACTCATGGAACGCATTCAAGGTTGTTCTTGACGAATTCGCCGAAGCCCAGAACCAGGTCGAGGCTCTGGCGAAAAGTCCAGATCAGTTTCCTGCGACAAAAATCTTGATCGAGGAGGCGGCCCCTCTTGCAGCATCAATGGTCGCGGACATCACCAAGATGATCGATATCGAAGGCAATTTGCCACCGGCCAGCGACGAGCACCAACGCAAGAAATTGCTTGGCATGATGGCCGATGTGCGAGGCACACTTGGTCTTTCACTGGCGAACATTCGGGCATTCTTGCTGACCGGCGACAAAGACTTCCAGGCAAATTTCGAAACGCTCTGGGTAAAGAATTCAAAGAGGTTCGAGGACCTGACCGGCAGCAAGGATCAACTCAAGCCAGACCAGCTTGAAGCGTTTGAACGATTTTTGGCGTCGCGCGAAAATTTCGCGCCGCTGCCTGCAAAAATGTTTGGAATCAGGGGGTCTGAGCGGTGGGACGCCGCCAACTACGCCCTCAAACACGAAGCTGCACCTCGTGCCGGAAAGCTGCTCACAACGCTTGTCGGGGCAAAGGATGACAACGGCATCCGTGGTGGCGGAATGGTCGACAATCAACGCGCACTCATGACGCAGGACGCGGAAAACATTGCGGCGAGCGTCGACAGTCTGACCAGGCTGGTCTGGGGTCTGCTCGGCCTCGGTCTGGTGTTGGGTGTCGCAGTCAGCTATTTGACGGCTCGCTCGATCGTACGCCCGGTGACCGGAATGACAGGTGCCATGGCAAGGTTGGCCGAGAATGATATCTCCACCGAAGTCCCTTCCGTGGCACGGCGTGACGAGATCGGTGAGATGGCAAAGGCCGTACAGGTTTTCAAGGAAAACATGATCCGGGCGGCAACACTTGAACAGGAACAGCAAAATGCCGCTCTGGAGGCTGAAGCTGAAAAGAAGCGCATGATGGAGGATCTTGCCAACGACTTCGAACGGGCGGTCGGTTCCATCATCAATTCCGTGTCGGGAGCATCGACCGAACTACAGACAACTGCGCAATCCATGACCAGCACGGTTGAGCAAACCAGTATGCAGGCAGGCGTGGTCGCAACCTCGTCGGATCAGGCAAACAGTAACGTGCAGACCGTCGCGGCGGCGACTGAAGAAATGGCCGCCTCGGTCCAGGAGATAGGTCGTCAGGCCGAGGATTCATCCAGAAAAGCTCAGGCGGCTTCTGCAGAAGCCGAGGAAACAGTCGAAAAAGTTGGCGCTCTGTCAGAAGCTGCAACAAAGATAGGTGCTGTTGTGTCCCTCATTCAGGACATTGCTGAGCAGACAAACCTTCTTGCGCTTAATGCCACGATCGAAGCCGCACGTGCTGGTGAGGCCGGCCGAGGTTTTGCTATTGTTGCCTCGGAAGTAAAGGATCTGGCGTCTCAGACTGCAAGTGCGACCACGGACATCGGCGAGCAGATAAATGCCATTCAGGATTCGACACAAACGTCGGCGGAAGCAATCGGCAAGGTCACTTCCGCCATCAGTGACCTGAACGAGATTGCCGCTTCGATTGCCGCAGCCGTCGAGGAGCAATCCGCTGCGACCAGTGAGATTGCCGGAAATGTGCAACAGGCCGCCGTTGCCTCGCAAGAAGTTTCGGACAGTATCGGCGAGGTCAATCAATCCGCGGCTGGATCTAGTGCAGCAGCAGCGCAAGTCTTGTCTTCGGCGGGCGACCTGTCACGACAGTCAGAGTCACTGCGCAATGAAGTCGACAGATTTCTTCAGGGGATCCGGGTTGCCTGATTTCGTAAATGAGACTGGACGAGTATCCGGACAACCCGGGCCCTTGTGAAGAAGCCGGCACATGACTACCGGACGCAGATCAAATTGGATCAATGCCCGTAATAGGCGGAATAAATGCCAAAGACGCCGACGACGACCAGGCTCAGGGCCCAGACCAGGTCCAGATTGAACCAGGATTTTGACAGGAATTTCAGACCGAGCCACAAGTATACGGTGACGGCGACAAGCCCTCCGGAGACCATCATGGCAAGCGTATGCACCGCGGCAACGAGAAAGGCCGTCAGGACATTGTTGTTCATCAGGCTTTGAGCCGCCAGATGGCCGGCATCATCCCTGCCGACCTCGCAGATACCCAGATAGATCGGAACCAGCATCAGGCCGGCCCCATGGGCCATGGCCGCAAGAAACGACCAGAAGACCAGCCGGGCGGGATGCACGCGTGCCAGAAATTTCGGATGCCTGCGATTGACAAGCAGATACACCCCCATCGCGATCACCAGAAGCCCTGCTCCGATGCGGATTTCAACTTCCCATTCGACGAGGAACAGCATCAGCGAGAAAGGCAGCAATATGCCGATCATCGCCAGGAAATGCCCACATGCCAGCATGGCAAGCGCCCTTGGCAGTGCCTTGTGGTCGCGTTCCATCAACGCTGCCGAAACGGCCAGGGGCCATCCCATGCCGGGATTGATGCCGTGATAGATTCCGGAAATGATGACGGCCCACCAAAGGGCCGTCGTCGTTGCTAGTTCGGGCATGTGTCAGACCGAAGGGTAGCAGAAACTGTCCGTCGAGCAGTCACCGCCCTCCAACCGTATCTGATGCGCGCGCAAACCGTCCGGGAAGTCGATGTAGAAATCCTTGTCGAGTTCCAGTCCGCCATTCTCGCCGACACGGGCCATGACCATCTGGCCGCCCGAGGACTCCGGGTAGAACTGATCGTCCCATGTCGAATAGAGCGAGTTGGTCCAGTAAACGCGTTTGCCGTCACGGCTGATCTCGACCATCTGCGGGCCATAGGCAAAGTCCTTGCCATTAGGATGCTTGGCACCCCGCGCGATGCCACCGAGCTCAACCTTTCCGGCAAGAACCGGGTTCATCGGATCGGAGACGTCATATTGATGCATCTCTCCCAATCCCCAGCAGGCGACGTAAAGGTATTTGTCGTCAAGGCTGAGGTCGATATCCGTCACGAGCGGCGGGACGGCCTCGAAGCCCTGCAGCAGTGGCGGCAGGTTTTCAGCCTTTTCAGGACGCGGATCTATGGTGATCGTCTTCTTGGACTGCCACTTGCCGTCATCGTCACGCCACCAGGTGAAGATTGCGCCCTGCAGATTGGTCGTGTCGACCACGACGCCGCAAAACCCGTATGACTTGGTCGGATCGTGGGCCGGTCGGATTTCCAGCGCCATCTGGTAGTTCTCGCCAAAGTCCATTGTCTGGATGTTCTTGCGCTTGCGCAGGTCCCAGAAGTGGATCGAGTGGCCATATTTGTTGGACAGCAGGTCCTCCGGGACGATCCCGTTCTCAAATTGCGGCGGCAGCCCCCATTCCGAACTCACCATGTAATCCTGTGGCAGGTTCCACCAGAAATCATAATGCTTGTCCTGCTTGCCCCGATCCATCTCGTATTGTCCGATGATTTCGAAGGTTTCGCAGTCCATGATGAAGATGCCGGGAGGTCCGCCGGTACCGTCTTCACCGCGTCCACCCAGGCAGCTGACATAGATGCCTTCAGGGCCACAATGAATTGTGTGAGGTCGTGAGTATCCGGTCTTGGCAAAGACCTCTTCAGGCTCGATTGTCTTGTGGATCTTGGCTTCCAGCGGTTCCTTGACGTCGATCACATAGATGCGCGACGAACGGATGCCCGGCACGATAAGGTAGCGCCTTTCAAGAAATGCGTGACCCGATAGTGGTGACAGTGCCGATGAACAGGCGTTCCAGCCGAAATGATGGAACTCATCACCCTTGTTGGGCACGATCACCTGATGCACGATCTGGCCGTAAGTGTCGGAATCCGGCTTGAGGTCGACTACGGCAATGCCATCTGATTGCGATCCATCAGGGCTGAGCATGACCGTAAAGGCGTAGTTTTCCACTGGTGCCTGCATGGCAAGTTTTGGTGATGCGTGAAATGTAGGATCTGGCCTGAGGTTCATTGTTATTCCTCCCTTTCAAGTAACAATGCCCGTTTTCGGACACGCATTATCGGGCCCGCTATCGGGCCAAAAAACAGTGCAACGCTCAGACCTCCGCGACATTGCAGAGTTGGATTGCTCCACTGATTTTGTCCGAGAGACCGGTCAGCTTTCGTCCGATCTCATGGCGATAATTCTTTTCAAACCTGCGGATGGGTCCTACGGCACCGACGCTGAAGGTGGCGCCGATATTCCCGATTGAAACCGGCGCAGCAACGCTCGCGATGCCCAGGTCAATCTCCTGATCGCAATCGGCAAAGCCCCGTTCGGATATTTCCTTAAATTCAGCCCGAAGCTCAGCTTCGGTGATCTTGGTGTGCTCGGTATATTGCTTCATGCTGCGGGACAGGATTTTCTCCTGAAATTCAGGTTCCGCGAATGCGGCAATCGCTTTCGAGCATGAACAGGCATGCATCGGGCGTTCACCCAGGCCCGGATGAATATAGGCGCGGCCCGGATCGTCCGGGGTCTCCACGTGAATGATCTCGACCTTGCTGTCGCGAAATCGTGCCAAAAATACTGTTTCGTTGAAATTGGTGGCCGCAGATTTCAAAAGTGGTGCGGCGCAGCGGCGGACATCGACATCCGATTTTCCCAGCAACGCAATCCGGATCAGGCGCTCGCCGACAACGTAGTGGCCATCGTCGGAAGGCTGATCCAGGAGTTTTCTCTCCACCAGTGTCTGCACCAGCCTGTAACAGGTGGGCTTTGGCAGGCCGGTTGCCTTTTGCACCTCGAGCACAGAAACCGGACGCCCGGCAACAGCGATGATCTCCAGAAGATTGATCAGTCGTTCAAGGTGCATGTTGACGGATCTTTCTCAAATTGTAAGACTGATTATCAAATCATGAGAATTTTTTATTCTCAATGCAAGCGAAATATTTGGAGGCAGACTATGCGTACACGTGCCGCCGTAGCCCTTGAGGCAGGCAAACCCCTTGAGATCATGGACGTTAATCTTGAAGGTCCGCGCACCGGAGAGGTGCTGGTGGAAATAAAGGCCACCGGCTTGTGCCACACGGACGAGTTCACCCGCTCGGGAGATGATCCAGAAGGTATCTTTCCTGCAATTCTGGGCCATGAGGGCGCTGGCGTCGTGATCGAGGTGGGTGAAGGCGTTACAAGTCTCGAGGTGGGCGATCATGTCATTCCGCTCTACACGCCCGAATGTCGTGAATGCGATTATTGCCTCAATCCCAAAACAAATCTCTGCCAGTCGATCAGAAGCACCCAGGGTCAGGGCCTGCTGCCTGACGGCTCGACACGGTTTTCCATGCTCGATGGAACACCCATTCATCACTACATGGGCTGTTCGACCTTCGCCAATCACACCGTCGTTCCGGAAATCGCGCTTGCAAAGGTCCGAAAGGACGCGCCATTCGACAAGATCTGCTACATCGGCTGCGGCGTGACGACAGGTATCGGTGCGGTGATCAATACCGCCAAGGTGGAAATCGGCTCACGCGCCATCGTGTTCGGTTTGGGCGGCATCGGGCTGAACGTCATCCAGGGCCTGCGTCTGGCAGGCGCCGATCAGATCGTTGGTGTTGACCTCAACGACGACAAGGCCACGATGGGCAAACATTTTGGCATGACCGATTTTGTGAACCCGTCAAAAATCCAGGGTGACATTGTCGCGCATCTGGTCGAACTGACCGGGGGCGGCGCTGACTATACGTTTGACGCGACCGGCAATGTGAAGGTGATGCGCACAGCGCTCGAGGCCGCACACAAGGGCTGGGGCGAGAGCGTGATCATCGGTGTTGCTCCGGCTGGCGCGGAGATCTCGACCCGCCCTTTCCAGCTGGTTACCGGGCGCGTCTGGCGCGGTACCGCATTCGGTGGTGCCTCGGGCCGCACTGATGTGCCCAAAATCGTTGATTGGTACATGGACGGCAAGATCGAGATCGACCCGATGATCACACACAAGCTTTCTCTTGAAGAGATCAACCATGGGTTCGATCTGATGCACGAAGGCAAATCAATTCGTGCGGTCGTCGAGTTCTGAGCGACCGGACAGATGATGCCTGGAGGTCAATGCTAATGAGGCAATCCCGCCTGGTACCGGGCGGGAACCTCTAGTTGCGGTGGTTCAATGAAGCAGATTGTGAGTTGGGCCCGGCAGGGGTTTGTTGAGCGCGGCGGACTGCCGCCCGGTTTCAGGCCCTGTGGTCATCCCCTTCAAGGTTCACGCAAAATCGGGCAGATATACGCATTCGGACCAGAAGGTCCGGGTTGAGCGAGATCCGGACTGCAAATGATCGAAGCGTGTCGACCGGCCGTTGATACCGCGATATTCAGTTCACATTTCGAAACTGCTCGGCGGCCTCGACAAGCATGACTTTGATTTGGTCGGGTGAATTGGCAACTGCAAAGATGCGTTTGTCAGGCCTCAGCAGGACGCTCGTGGCACCGATAGCACCCAACAAATCTGCCAGCGGCGGTTCAACACGCGCATCGATGACCCGTACGTCCAGAGGGAATTCACCCGGTTCGACGGGATCAACCGTGATCAGTGCCAGTTCATGGCCGATCTCGTCATCCAGTTTTCTTCCGTTCTTGAGAACAGGCTGAGAGAATGTTTTGCCCCTGGCCGGATCGGAGGCTCTCCCTATTCCAGGGCCTATGACGTTCTGCAAATCCTGCATTTGCTGCGGTCTTTCTGCCTTGCCTGAGTTGCCCATTCGGTTGATCAATTCGCCCAGCCGCACGGCTGTACCGATGTATTCTGCTGCGTTCGGTTTCCGCTCCGTCTCATAGGTCTTCAAGAGTGGGATTTCACTCTCGTCGCGGCAACACCGGGCAAGTTTCCAGGCAAGGTTTGCCGCATCCCGGATCCCCGCACACAATCCCTGGCCCATGAAGGGCGGCGTCAGGTGCGCCGCATCGCCGGCAATCATCAACCGCCCTTTTACCCAGACCCCGGCGACCTCGGATCGAAATGTATAAATTGCCCGGCGTTCGATTTGCGCATCTTCGGGTTCCAGCCACCTCGAAAGGCGCTGCCAGACGTTCGAGATCTCCGATGCCTGTTGATCGGTCTGGTCATCTGGCAGTGCAAACTCCCACCTGCGTCGCAGGCCTACGTTTCTGCAATAGGTTGCCGGTGTGTCGGCATCGCAATATTGCAGCGTAAAATCACCCAGTTGCGGCATCTCATGGTTCAGCATGACGTCGACGACGAGCCAGCGTTGCTTGAATCCCAAAGAGTTCATTTGTGAGCCCATGATGCGCCTGACAGTGGAATTTGCACCGTCACAACCGACTGCAAACTGGGCCGTGGCATGATGGACCGTGCCGCTCAACCTGTCGACATAACGCAACAGGACCTTGTCACCCATATCTTGCAGGGCGTCGAGCTGGTGCGACAGCAAAATGGTGGCTCCGTCGCGCTCGCGCAGGCTATCACGCAACACACGTTCAAGATCAGGCTGATGAAATCTGTAGCTGGCAAACCACCCGTTCGACGTCACCTCCTGTGGACGCGGCCAGTCCAGCAGCACGGTGTTGTTCTTGTCGACGAAGCGCATGCCCTTGTTGACAATCAACTTGTCCTTGAAGCGATCGGCGGCTCCGATCCACTGCAACACGCGCATGATCTCGTTATCGAAATGCACCGCTCGCGGCAGATCGTAGATGTCGGCTTCCCGATCCAGAACCAGGACCCTGCAGCCCATGTCAGCGAGCAGCGCAGCCAGCACTGCGCCGGTTGGCCCAAGACCGGTGATCGCAACGTCAAAGTCAGTGTCGCTTGTTGTCATTCTGCCCGACCGTCCTGATTTCAACCGGATTTCGCGATCTCGCCATAGAGCCAGGGACAGTCCACGATTGGTGGCGCCTGAATTCCCCTTGCGGCCAGTTCAAGACGCTTCTCCTTGAATTTCCGCCGCAATTCTTCGCGCAGATATGGTCGGTCATGTCCCCAGAAACTGGGACCGACACTCGTCTCATGCGGTTCCCACGCAGCTGGATCGATTATCCGCCCGCCCCACCCGCTTTCGACAAAGAAACCGGACGGGGAACGTGCATAAAATGAGGTAATCCAGTCGTTCGTGTGACGTCCGAGCGTGTAAGCGATCAGGTCTTGTTCGATGGCAAGATCATGCCCCTGACCCACATCATCGAGCGTTCCGAACTCGATCATGAAATGATGAAAGCCTGCGCTGCCTCCCCCCACGAGCGCAAAACTGTGGTGACGTCCATTCACATGGAAGAAATAGAGAGGAACAGGCTTGAGACCGTAGTCGCTCAGCTGGAAATCGAGCAGGTCCGTGTAAAAGGGCACCAGAAGATCCGGGTCAGCAACGCACAAGACCGCGTGCCCCATACCGAGTGTTCCGGTCTTGAATCCGCTATGCGGGCGACCCGGCACAAAACGATCGGTTGTGACCATCGGCTTGTAAAACAGCTCGATCCTGTTACCCGCCGGATCATCGAACTGGATCAGTTGCTCAACGAAACGGCGGTCAGCCAGGTCACGGCTGCCTGGCTGAACTGCTATGTTCGCGGTATCGAGCCTTTGCGCATATCGTTGAAGGTCGTCTGCGGTTTCAACTTCCCAGCCCATGAAGGAAAGCGCATCGCCGGGTTCATTCGCCACGACCAGTCTCTGTTTCCGGTCGTCCATGCGAAAACTCAGGTTTTGACCACCTGCATCGACCTTCTGCATCCCCAAAAGTCCGCCGGCGAACTCCGACCAATCATCAAGATTGTCGGATCGCACTCCCAGATATCCCAGTGCACAGATCGCCAATTTCTTCCCAACCCTTCAGAGCTTTCAAGGCGCGGTACGTTCAAAAAGCCTCTTTATTCTTCTGCCAGATTTTAGGAAAAAACAAGCCTATAAATAACTAAATTACCATTTTATGAGAATTTTGTCACATTTTACTCTGATTGAGAATGGTAGTTGCCTTGATGTATTCGCCCAAAAAGGAGCGGCTGGATCCATTCGAATTCGCCTACCGAAGTTTACGCGAGATGAAGCGACGCGTGGCTGGAAAGAGCACCAAACAAGGAAAGAAAGTCTGACATGAACGTCCGTGATGTCTCGCGCGAATTGATGCGTGAATTAGGATTGAAGAAAGTGTTCGGAAACCCGGGTTCGACGGAAATCCCCTTTCTTCAGGACTGGCCAGATGATTTCGACTATGTCCTTGGCCTGCAGGAACTGTCCGTCGTGGGAATGGCGGACGGATATGCGCAAGCTTCAGGTGAAGCAGTATTTGTAAATCTGCACTCCGCCGCGGGTGTCGGCCATGCGATGGGTGGTATCTACACCGCGTATCTCAATCAAACACCCATGATCATCACGGCGGGACAACAGAGTCGCGACTTGTTGCTCAGGCGTCCTTTCCTGGGCTCGATGGAAGCAACAGAACTGCCCAAGCCTTATGTGAAGTGGAGCTGCGAGCCGGCACGTCCACAGGATGTGCCTCTCGCCTTGCTGAAAGCTCACACGATTGCGATGCAGCATCCGCGTGGCCCGGTGCTTGTCTCCATTCCCATGGATGACTGGAATTGCCCGGCCGATATGCCGCAACTGCTACATCGGAGCGACGAACATGCACCGCATGTCCAGGCGGTTGAAAATGTCGTGTCTGCTTTGACGAGAACTGAAAATCCGTCTCTGGTTCTGGGACCGGGTGTTGCCCGCAGCGGCGCAAGGCGGGCAGCAATCAAGTTGGCCGAACATCTTGGCGCAACAGTGTACACCGCCCCCATGGCGAGCCGGTCGGTTTTTGATGAAACACACCACTTGTTTGCCGGCCACCTCCCCGCTGCGCCAAGGCCCTTGCTTCAAGAGTTGAAAAAACATGATGCCAGCATTGTGATTGGCGCTCCCGCCTTCGCGTTCCACGTCTCTGGTGATCTTTCGGCATTTGGAAAAATGCCCCCGGTCTTTCAGTTCGATGATAATCCGGACGCCGTGGCAAGCGCGTTCGGCGTGCAAAGTACAATGTGTTCGCCGCGCTTGGCTATCGAGGCTTTGCTGCAGCAGACATCACCCGGAAAGCACTGGAAAAAAGAACCCCGACCGGCCCCGCAGACCACGACCGGTTCGCGTTTCAGTGCCGATTGCGTCCTGGAAACCCTCAACGCATTCTTACCGGAAAACGCCGCACTCGTGGAGGAAGCTCCGTCGCACAAAAACGCCTTCAGAACGTTTGTCCCCGATACCTTGCACCGGGAATATTTTGCAATGTCCAGCGGCGGGTTGGGATTTGCTGTCCCGGCAGCGGCGGGCATTGCGCTTTCAGAAAAATTCGGCCGTGTTGTTGCCATCGTCGGCGACGGTTCGGCGATGTACTCCCCACAAGCGCTTTGGACCATCGCGCAGCGTGATCTTCCGGTCACGATACTGATCTTGAACAACCGCGGGTACGGTGCGATGCGTGCATTCAGCGAGTTGTTTCAGAGTGACAAGGTGCCGGGGATAGAGATTGACGGCATCGATTTCGCTTGCCTCGCCACAAGCCAAGGCATGACGGCGCAGGTGGCCCGGGACACAGCGTCATTGGAAAATGCTCTCGTGCAGGCATTTGAGCGGAAGGGCCCAATGCTGATCGAGGCAAGGGTCGATCAGACAATCGAGGCACTGTATGACCTGGACTGATCATAGGACCGGGCCTGCCAACACTTCCGCATGCCGCAAGTCATCACAGGTCAGGCACCCAAGCAGCGCCATCGCACGGTCCAGATCATTGCTGAAATGCCGTATCACCCAGTCCGGGCCCGCTGCCCCGTCGAGATAGTCGAAAACCAGTTTCGGAATACGCCGGCGCGACAACTCGCGCAGGTCATCGATGGACGCCGGGATCACGCGACGGCTCCCGGCAACGGAAAAACCTTGCCGGGATTGAGGATACCGCTAGGATCAAGAACCTTTTTGATCTGCTGCATCATGTTGATCTCAACAGGGCTCCGCGAACGGTCTAGATAGCCGGTTTTCAGCGTTCCTATGCCGTGTTCAGCCGAGATAGACCCGTCAAATTCTCCAACACAATCATAGACAACGAGATCAATCTTGGCCTGGGGAAACGGGTCTTCGCGAACCTGAACAGCAAGGTGGATGTTGCTGTCAACCACATGACCGAACACGATCAGCTTCGCATCGCTCCAACGCGCTTCCAGCCCCCCGCGCAAAGAACTGACAAAGCCATCGATCCGGGTGATTGGAATGGAGACATCAAAATTCGCATTTGGCCAGAAACGGGTTTGCAGGTCGCCGGAAGCATCGCGGATGGCCCAGAAAGTCTCCGCTTCGCGAGCGGACTGCGCGATCAACACGTCCACCAGCAGGCCATCTTCGATGCAATACGCCAAGATCTCTTCGAAGCGCATGGCCTCATCTGATCGTCGCTCCTGTTCGATCAGCAGATAGTATCCGAGGCCGTGGTCCAGCGGCGGCTTCAAGGCATGATTTGTTGCAAATCCATAGAACTCCGGCCACATGGCTTCAAAGGCTGAAAGATCTGTTCCGAGCGCTTTCCGTACGCGACGGACAACCTCTCTAACAGCGTCAAAATCCGGAGCCGCGCACAAGGCTGTATCCCTGTGCAACGGTGCATCATAAAGGCGCAACACTGCACGTGTGATGACGCCCAAAGTTCCCTCGCTTCCGATAAAAAGCTGTTTGAGGTCATACCCGGCGTTGTTCTTGAGCATCGTGTTCATCGAGGACATCACGGTTCCGTCGGCCAGTACGACTTCCAGGCCAAGAACCAGATCACGCGCCATTCCATATTTGAGAACACGGTTGCCTCCTGCGTTCGTTGCGAGGTTTCCGCCAATCATGCAGCTGTCACGCGATCCGGTATCGAGCGGAAAGAGAAGGCCTGCCTCCTCCGCCGCCAGCTGCGCTGCCTTCATCGTGACGCCGGCTTCCAGCGTCATTGTTGCAGCGGTGACATCGACAGTTTCAACCCGAGACATGTTTTCCAGCGAAATCCCGACGGACCCTGGCAAGAGGGCTGCCCCGCCGGCAAGACCCGTGCGCCCTCCCTGAGGCACAACGGGTATGGACAACTCATTGCACAGACTGAGGATTTCGGACACTTCCTGCGTATTTTCCGGACGTGTCAGACCCAATGGCTCCGCTCCGGGAAGCGACGGAACCATCCAGTCTCCCCGATAGGTTTCCAGGATCGCTGGATCCGTAACAAGTACTTTTGGCGCGAGCCTCTTCCGCAAGATCTGTTGTGCTTCGTTCGACATGAAATTTTTCCAGTTCAGGTTCAAAGCCCAAGTGGCCAACTTATGCTTTGCTCACTAGAGTGATATTCTGGCTGAATTCAAATACAAAATTCTCATTTAATGGGAATCTTTTAGAAATCGAGAGAATCCAATTGGCAGGCTTTGATCGCTACGACAACATTCTGAAGCTTTTCATTCATCAACGCAGTTCCTGGACAGCGATCGACATCGCCCACGAGTTGGGCGGGGCGCAGAGCACGGTTTACAGAACCGTCCGGGAGCTGGTGGCAGCCGGCTTTCTGGAAAGTACGATCGAGGCCCATTACCGTCTTGGCCCGGCGTTTCTGGAATTTGAATATTCCATGCGCGCCAGTGACCCACTCGTCCGTTCCGGTGCCATTTTCCTGGAAACACTGGTCGAACAGGCTGGTGTATCCTGCTCGGCCGTTCTGGCACGTCTCTACGGCAATCGGGTGATGTGCGTCGCAGATGCGCATTCTTCCGATGTCACGCAGGAAACGAGTTTCAAGCGTGGGCGTCCCATGCCCATCCTGCTCAGTGCAACGTCAAAGGCGATATTGGCAGGATTGCCTGGCCGCCGGCGTGAACAGCTCTTTGATGCGGTGGGGCCGGAAAACCCGGAAGAACGCCAATCCCTGACCGAAGAGTTGAAAAACATCAAAAAGCGCGGGATATCGATTACCAGTGGCGAACTCGACAAGGGCGCCGTCGGGCTGGCCTCACTGGTCCGCAATCAATCTCTGGGAATCAATGCATCACTCAGTCTGATTCTGGCAACGAAGGACTATGACGAGAGCATCAAACCCAGGCTTCTTTCGCTGCTGACCAGCAATGCCAAGTTGATCGAAAACTTCATGGAGGATGCGCACAAGGGAATGCTGCAGCCCTAGGGAACGTGCCGGGTACGTCCAGATAGGAATTGAGGAATTTCCATAAAATACGAGTAATTTGCATTTTTTGTTTGCAGAAATATCATAATATGAGAATACTGCCTGGAAATTCTGTTCCCGGGGGTATCAGTGACTCAAACAGCAGTACAGGCTGCGGCCTACCTTCATCATCTGGCACTTGAAAGTTCCACCCCTTCCCATCTGGCCGAGTTCTATTCGGATGCGATGGACATGGGCCTTGCAAAGATCTCGGACGCGGAGTGGCGATGTGAAGGACCCGGCCGTCGAATGATCATTGTTGCCGGCGAGGACAAGAAACTCTCTTTCGCGGGTATGGCATGCCGAAATGCCGACGGGCTCGCGGCGCTCCGCGCGCGCGCAGGAAGCGAGGGACTTGAGATCCTTCAAAGCCCGTCACCCTATTTTGGCGACGATGCATTTGCGGTTCGGGACCCGAACGGTCACCTGATCTGTTTCGGATTGGCAAAGCCGGACACGACCGCACGCAAGGGCATTCAGGGCCCGACGCAGCATCTTACATTTGCTTCAAATGACGTGAGCGCCTTCGTCGATTTCTATTGCGGAAAACTGGGGTTTTCACTGGTTGATCGCGTGTTGCACGACGATGGCGATCTTGCAACGGCGTTTACCACCTCGAACCACGAACACCACACGATCGCCTGTTTCAAATCAGATCGAAACGGGATTGACCACCATTCCTACGAAGCGGGTGACTGGAACTATATCCGGGACTGGTGCGACCACTTTGCCGACCGCGATATTCAGTTGATGTGGGGCCCGGGTCGCCATGGTCCCGGAAACAACCTTTTCATTTTCATAGAAGACCCCGACGGGAACTGGATCGAGGTCTCGGCTGAACTGGAGGTCATCTATGACCGGCAGGTTGTCGACTGGCCGCAACATCCACGCACATTGAACAAATGGGGCCGCGCAATCTTGCGCTCTTAACTGGGGATCCGGGGAACAGATGAAATTTTTGAGTTTCTTGCGTGAAGGATCGAGCGGCTTCGGCGTGGTTGTCGACGGCGGCGTTATTGATCTTACAGGTCGGCTTTCTGGCGAAGTGGTGACACTGCGACAGGCAATCGCCGCCGAAATGCTGGGGGCAGCTGCCGATTATGCATCGGGTCGGCACCCGGACCTTGGCTGGTCGGACATCACCTTTCTGCCGGTCATTCCCGATCCTGCGAAAATACTCTGCATCGGGCTGAACTACCAGAAACACAAGCAGGAAACCGGGCGGCCGGATGTGGAATACCCCACGGTGTTTACCCGCTATGCAGATTCGCAGGTCGGTCACCGGCAGGCGATGATCAAGCCCGGCGTGAGCGAAAGATTCGACTACGAGGGCGAGATGGCCGTGATCATGGGCCGGGGCGGACGCAACATCCCTGCAGAAACAGCTTTGGGCCACGTCGCCGGTTACGCCTGTTACAACGAAGGGTCCGTGCGGGACTGGCAACGGCATACATTTCTTTTCACTCCGGGCAAGACGTTTCCCGGCACCGGTGCATTCGGTCCGTACATGGTCACCACCGACGAAGTGGGCGACTATACCAGGCTGCCCATTCAGACACGGCTGAATGGTGAAGTGATGCAGGATGCAAAACTTTCCGATCTCATTTTCCCGGTCGAGCAACTGATCGCGTATTGCTCCACCTTCACACCGCTGGCCCCGGGAGACGTCATCGTGTCCGGAACACCAGGGGGCGTCGGAGACAAGAGAACCCCGCCAGTCTACCTCTTCCCCGGCGATACGGTGGAGGTAGAGATTGGCTGCCTCGGCACTCTGCGAAACCCGGTCATGGGAGAGGATGCCGTGTAGTGCCGAAAAACGCCTCTGATACGGACGTGATCATTGTGGGAGCGGGCCCGACCGGGCTTCTCCTGGCCAACCTGCTGGGTACGATGGGCGTGCGCACAACAATCATCGAACGCAATGCCGGCACGGTTGATGAGCCTCGGGCCGTGTCCATCGATGATGAATCCATGCGCTCACTGCAGGCCGCAGGGCTTTCCGATGAAGTTGGTGCAATCTGTTCGCGCGGTTACGGGTCGATCTACAAGGGTCCGAACGGCAATGTTTTTGCAACGGTCAAACCGTTCATCAAGGAATACGGATTCGACAAGCGCAACGCGTTCCAACAGCCCGAGTTCGAGGCAATTCTGCGTGCCGCTCTCGAACGCCACGACAACGTCACCGCGCATTTCGAAACAGAGGTCACCGGATTTTCTCAGACATCCGAAGCCGTAAAGGCGGCCGTCACTTTTCCGGATTCAGAAAGCGGAACAGTGACCGGGAGCTACATGGTGGCCTGCGACGGCGGCCGGTCGGCAATTCGGAAGGCGTTGGACATCCCGATGGAAGGAACGACATTCGAGGAGCCCTGGCTGATCGTCGATCTGCTGTCCACGCAAAACAGATGCTTCCACACCGAGGTGCATTGCGATCCCTCTCGGCCAAGCATCACCCTGCCCGGCCCGAATGGCGTACGCAGGTACGAATTCAAGCTGCAAAAGGGTGAAAATCCGCAGCAGGTGACAGAGGAAACCTTTGTCCGCCGCCTGCTTGCAGAAACCGGACCCGATGCAAAGGAACCTATCCGGCGAGTGAGGGTCTATACGTTCCACGCCCGGATTGCAGAACGCTGGCGTGAAGGGCGCGTTTTTCTCGCAGGAGATGCTGCTCACCTGACGCCGCCATTCGCAGGGCAAGGCATGAACAGTGGACTGCGCGACGCGCATAGTCTGGCCTGGCGGCTTGCCGAAACCCTGCACGCAACCGGGTCGACCGATCTGCTGGATAGTTACCAAACCGAACGCAAGCCTCATGCCTGGTCGCTGATTCAGCTGGCACTGCGTATGGGTCAGGTGATGATGCCCGCATCACGCCTGCAAGGATCGTTGATCCGCGCGGGTTTTCACGCACTCGCGCTTTATCCACCCGCCCGGGATTACTTTGCGCAGATGAAATACAAGCCCAAACCACGATTTGAACAGGGGCTGATCCAGCATGGCGTTCGCCGGAACAAACATTCGGTGGTGGGTCGAATGATCCCGCAGCCAGTTGTTGCCGATCCGGACCGCACCCATCATCTGCTGGATGAGGTACTGCCCGACCGACCCGTTGTGCTGCTGTATTCCAAGGCGCCGGACACCGACCTTTCCGAAACGGCGCGGGCTCAATTCCGGAAACTTGGCGTTTCCATTGTTGGTCTTACTCCGGAATGCACCAACCCGGTTTCGGCGGACTTCCCGATTTACAGGGATCAAAGCCGGTTTTTCGCGTCCGAACCTTACAAATTCCATGTCGGACATGCCTTTCTTGTTCGGCGCGATCGATATGTCGCAGCGTCTGCACCGGTTTCCCGGGCCGATAGTTTGACTGAGATGATCTTGCGGCTCAGCCCGCAGCTGGAGCATGCGCAATCATCAGTCTCTGAACACATTTCCAGAAAAAAAGAGACGTCAGGTCCGATACCAAGAACTGCATAAATTGACTTCAGAGGAGGAGAAGCCAAATGTTGAAATTCAAAGGGTTGCTTGCAGCTGCGTTGCTAGGCGCAGGTCTTGCTGGAAGCGCGTATGCCGAGCCCGTCACGCTCAAGTTTCACTCGTTCCCGCCGATGCCTGCGAACTCCAATGCCAAGTTCGTCAAGCCGTGGGCAGAAAAGGTGAAAAAGGAATCAAACGGAGAAATCGACGTCGAGATGTATGTCTCGATGCAACTTGGCGGCAAGCCGCCACAGCTTGTTGATCAGGTTCGCGAAGGTGTTGTCGACATCGTCTGGACCGTGGGTGGATACACGCCCGGCCGCTTTCCGCACCTGGAAGCCTTCGAACTGCCATTCATGCCTGCCTCCGCCGAGGCGACCTCGCAGGCCGTGCATGAATACATGACAACAGTCGGAGCAGAAGACCTGAAGGACTACAAGGTCCTGGCAGTGTTCGTGCATGCCCCGGGGAAAATCCATACCAAGGACAAACTGATCAAGTCGGCCTCGGATCTTGAAGGCTTGAAAATGCGCGGTCCGACCCGTGTCATCAGTCAGATGCTCGGAGAACTCGGCGCAACACCGGTCGGGATGCCGGTTCCACAGGTTGCGCCATCGCTGTCCAAAGGTGTGATCGACGGCATGGTGGTGCCTTGGGAAATCATGCCTTCTTTCAAGCTCGAAGAACTGACCAAGTCGCACTCCGTCGTTACCGGGGACCGTGGTCTATACACAACTCCGTTCCTGTTCCTGATGAACAAGGCGAAATACGAGTCGCTCACCGATGAGCAGAAAAAGGTCATCGACGACAATTCAGGGCTGGCGCTGGCACAGATGGCCGGTCAGCTATGGGACAGCTTTGAGGCGCCTGCCCGCAAACTGGCCGAAGACGCAGGTGGAGAATTTCATGAAATCTCCGGAGCAGAACTTGAACAGCTTCAGGCCACCGGTGATGCTTTCGTTGAAGCCTGGATTGCGGAGGCAAACGAAAAAGGCATGGATGGTGCCATGCTGATCGACACCGCACGTAATCTTGTCACCAAGTATGACAATTGAACCAGACCGGTCGGACATGACATCCGGTCACCCCAAGCGCCCGATCGACCCGGTCGGGCGCATGCTGGAGCGTGTCGCGGTGGTCCTGGCGGGTCTCGGGGGCATTGTGCTGCTGGTCATCGTCAGCATCAGCTTTGTCTCCATCATTGGCCGTTTCCTCTTTTCCAGCCCCCTGTTGGGGGATTTCGAACTGGTCGAGATGGGCTGTGCAGTCGCGATTGCGTCCTTCTTGCCCCTTTGCCAGTTGCGCAGAGGCAATGTGATTGTGGACTTCGCCACCGCAGGTCTGCCACCACGTGTAAATGCTCTTTTGGACGGTTTGAGCGCGTTTCTGTATGCGCTGGTCGCGAGCTTTTTCACATGGCGCATGTACTACGGGGCACAGGACATGTTTCGTTACAGTGAAGAAACGATGTTGTTGCGGACACCGGTCTGGATCCCGTTCCTGCCCGTCGCGTTTTCTTTCTTCATTCTTTCAATCTGCTGCTTCTACACCGCGTACAACAGCTTCCAGCGCACAATGAGACGGATCTGAAGAATGGACCGCGAGACCCTTGGAATCGTCGCCTTTCCGGTGCTCTTCATCATGCTTGCCCTTCGTGTTCCGATCGGATTGGCCATGCTTGTCGTTGGCAGCGCCGGCACTGCAATGATTGCGGGCTGGTCACCCATCTTCTCTCAGGTCAAGACGAGTGCCTGGCATCTGTTCTCCAACTACTCGCTTTCCGTCATTCCGCTCTTTCTGCTGATGGGGAATTTCGCTTCGCGCACAGGCATGAGCGAAGCCTTGTTCAAATTCGCGAGTTCTTGCCTCGGCCACAGGCGCGGCGGCGTTGCAATGGCTGCCATTGGCGCCTGTGCAGGCTTCGGAGCGGTCTGTGGTTCTTCGCTGGCCACCGCTGCCACGATGGGCAAGGTCGCACTGCCGGAACTGCGCCGGCTTGGCTATTCCGGCTCGCTGAGCACAGGTGCGCTAGCTGCGGGCGGAACGCTGGGTATCCTCATTCCGCCTTCGGTCATACTGATCATCTATTCGATCCTGACCGAACAGAATATTGCGAAAATGTTCCTTGCTGCACTGGTCCCAGGCCTCCTCGCGGCCGGTGGCTATATCCTTGCAATCGCGATCTTTGTTCGGCTTTACCCGAGCTCGGGCCGCGCACGCGAACGGGTCTCGATGCTGGGGCGCCTGGGATATTTCAAGGATATCTGGCATGTCGTGCTGATCTTCACCTTCATGCTCAGCGGCATTTACCTGGGCTGGTTCACCCCGACCGAAGGGGCTGCCGTGGGGGCTGCCGGAACCGGACTCATTGCCGTCTTCAAACCGGACTTCGGATTTCGCGCGCTGATGGAAGTGATCGAAAGCACCGCGATCACATCGGCAATGATTTTTCTCGTGCTGCTCGGTGCCGAGTTCTTCAACGCCTTCATTGCACTCACACAGCTCCCGATCCTGTTGGCAAATTTCGTTGTCGATGGCAATTTCACGCCGCTTGTGGTCGTCGCCGCGATCCTCGTACTCTACCTGTTCCTAGGTTGCCTGATGGACAGCATGGCAATGATCCTGCTGACAATTCCCGTATTCTTCCCTCTCATCATGACACTTGATTTCGGAATGAGCCCTGAGGAAACGGCCATCTGGTTCGGCATCCTTACGCTGATCGTTGTGGAGGTAGGGTTGATCACGCCACCGGTTGGCCTGAACGTGTTCATCATCAACAAGATGGCGGTGGACGTCCGGATTTCGGACACCTTCAGAGGCGTGCTGCCCTTTCTGATCAGTGACATCATTCGCGTTGCGGTTCTGTTCAGCTTTCCGGCAATTACCCTGTTCCTGATCAGGCTCTTTCCCTGAACACCGGCGCTTCAGGGCGGTTGCGAGACCCCGAACGACCCCGCTCCCGCCGGCGTCTTGCCGCTCAACGTGTGAATGCGAAAGTGCGACCCAAGGGATTTTCGTCGGGTTGACTGGCTCCCGAGTACCAGATCGTTTTTGCTGTTGCCATCGATGAACAATCGCACATCAAGCCAAGTTCGTTTATCGCTGCCTTGCCCGTGCGTACGGCCAGGCCACGGTCGACTGCAAAAACAAAATACGACAAGGCCCTGCTGAGCCCCCCGGTATGAGGCAGCGAGCGCGAAGCCCGCTTTCTTCCGGCTCAAGCCGGAAAGATATTTTCCGGTTCCCGATGTTGGCGCTCCTGGCAAGCACAGGGCGCACCAGCAGATCATGACGCAAGGGTCCGAGTGCGCTGCTGGAAAAACAACGCGTATGCCTGAGGCGCCTGCACCGCCGTTTTCTCAAGATATCCGTTCTTCAAATGGGTTGGCGCGACCAGAAACTCGAGTCGAGTTGCCATGAATATGGAAACGATTTCATATTTCCATTGACACGTTCCACAGGCTTCGATTATGAAAATATGGTAACGTTTCCATAATGAGTGCATTGGAGAAATTTCAATATGAAAGCTGCGCGCATCAACCGTCTCTTTGGCATGTCCGGGAATTGTTTCGACGTCGCCATTGATCACGGAATGTTCAATGAAAAATCCTTCCTTGGAGGGATAGAGAACATGGCGGCAGCCGTTGAAGTCGTTGCGAAGGCTGCCCCGGATGCCATTCAACTCCCACCCGGCACCGCTCCGCTACTGCAAGCCCGGTCCGGCAAGGACCGGCCGGCACTCGTGCTGCGCACCGATGTCGCGAATGTTTACGGCACGCCACTGCCGACGGTGCTGTTTTCAGAAGTGATTGACCAACCTGTAGAGCAGGCTATCCGACTTGATGCGGCTTGCGTCGTGGTCAATCTGCTCAGCTTGCCGGATCAACCCGAAGTCTATCGTCAATGCGTTCGAAACATAAACGGGCTGAAACATCTTTGCGATCTGGCCTCCATGCCGTTGATGGTCGAACCGCTGGTGATGCAAGACAATGCCAGGGGCGGTTACATGGTCGACGGTGATCTGGACAAGATAGTGCCCCTGGTCCGTCAGGCCGTCGAACTTGGTGCCGATATCATCAAGGCGGACCCCTGCACCGATGTCAGCCAGTATCACAGGGTGATCGAGATCGCCCAGGGTGTACCCGTTCTGGTGCGCGGCGGCGGCAAGGTTTCAGACGAGGAAATCCTTACCCGTACATCGGAGCTGATGGTTCAGGGCGCACGCGGCATTGTCTACGGCCGGAATGTGATCCATCACCAAAAGCCTGCGGAAATGACGCGCGCGCTGATGGCCATCGTTCACGACGGTGCTTCGGTTGCCGATGCACTGGCATTGGTGGCTTGATCATGCAGACCATCCGATTTGGCATTATCGGTTGCGGCCTGATGGGGCGGGAATTTGCTTCAGCCGCCGCGCGCTGGCTGCATCTGACGGAGAGCCGTGCACGTCCTGAAATCGTCGGTGTTTGCGACACGAATGAAGCCCTTATGGGTTGGTTTTCAACCCATCTGCCGAATTTGAAACAGACAACAACGGACTTTCGGGAACTTCTGGCAAACCCCGACATAGACGCAATCTACTGCGCGGTGCCGCATTCCCTGCATGCAGACTTCTATCCGCAGATAGTTGCTGCGGGAAAACACCTGTTGGGCGAAAAGCCCTTTGGCATGGATGCCGGGCAAAATGCGACCATAACCAAAGCGATAGCCGACCACCCCGGCGTCCTGGTCCGCTGTTCCTCTGAAATGCCGTATTTCCCTGGCGCGCAACGGGTCATCGAATTCGTTCGCTCAGGCGCGGTTGGCGACATCCTGGAGGTGGAATCCGCGTTCTTGCACTCGTCGGATCTCAATCCCGACAAGAAAATCAACTGGAAGCGGATAGCCAGCGTCAATGGCGATTATGGCTGCATGGGTGATCTCGGCATGCATGTCTGTCACGTGCCCCTTCGTCTCGGCTGGAAGCCCTCATCTGTGCATGCAAGCCTCGTCAACCGGGTCACCGACCGCCCCGACGACAAGGGAAACATGGTTCCCTGCGATACATGGGACAACGCCACAATAACCGGCAGCGTTGAAATGCCCGGCGGCACCTTTCCTCTCGTTCTGAAAACATGGCGAATTGCACCGGGTGAATCGAATACCTGGTCCCTGCGGGTGCTCGGCATGAAAGGCTCGGCCCTGTTCACCACCAAATCGCCGCGGCAGTGGCAGTACATGCACTACGAGGCCGGTGGCGCGCAGGCCTGGCAGGTCGAGGATCTGGGCTATCAATCCCTGTTTCCAGCAATCACCGGAGGCATTTTTGAATTCGGATTTGCGGATGCCATTCAGCAGATGTGGGCTGCATTCATCGATGAACTGGCTGGTGGCGATGCGCGCGGTTTCCCCTGTGCCACCCCGGCCGAAGCGGCTGATCACCACGCCATATTGAATGCCGCGCTGGCGTCGGGACGAACCGGTCAGGTCCAAGACGTGGAATACAGCCAATGAACCGCTCCGAGATCAATCAGGCGCTCAGGGCGGCTGAAGAAACACTCGCCCGGTACAGCTGGGCCTTGCCGGACTGGGCATGCTGGTCGGTTGACGATCATCGCGTGAACGCGAGCCAGAGCAAATGGCTGCGGGACCGGCAACTCGGATGGGATGTCACCGATTTTGGGTCCGGTGCGTTCGCGGACCGCGGCCTGACGCTGTTTTGCGTCCGCAATGGTACGCGATCGCCGGGCGAACGACCCTATGCAGAAAAGTTGCTTTTTGTCGGCGTGGATCAGGAAACACCGTTTCACGCGCACAAACAGAAGCTTGAGGACATCATTGTCCGCGGTGGCGGGACGCTTTGCCTCGAGTTGATACCGGATGGCGCAGTTCTGGAAACAGCCGGGACAACTGTCCGGATCGATGGCATGCCTGCGCCCATGTTCGGTCATGTTCACCGATTGACGGCAGGTCAGAGCATTACGGTTCCACGCGGGGTCCAGCACCGGTTCTGGGGTGAAAAGGCGCCCGTCTTTGCAGCCGAGGTAAGCCAGTGCAACGATGACCTGACCGACAACTATTTCCTGGAGCCGTTAGGGCGTTTCAGTGAAATCCTCGAAGACGAGCCACCCTATCGCCAGCTCTGGAATGAGGTTGGGTGATGGCCGGTGGTCGCGGTGTGATTTGTGCAGGCAACTGGATCGTGGACATCATTCACGACATTCCGGAGTGGCCGGCAAAGTCGGATCTGGTCGTGATCACCGGGCAGACCGTCGGAGTGGGCGGCGGGGCCGCCAACGTCGCGTTTGATCTCGCTGCCCTCAAGAGCGACTACCCGGTTCTGCCCGTCGGATTGCTGGGTCAGGACGAGCATGGCGAGACCGTGCTTCAACACTGCCGGGCTGCCGGACTGAGTGTTGACTATCTCCAGTCGGTTCGCGAACTGCGTACGGCACACACTCATGTGATGAATGTCCCGGGTGACAGCCGCACCTTCTTCTATCACCCCGGAGCCAATTCGCATCTGGGCGTCGACAATCTGCCTATCGGTGCAATGGCTGCGCACGGTCCGCGGATCTTCTATCTGGGTTACCTGAACCTTCTGCCGCGTCTGGATGCCGTTGGATCTGATGGCCGCACTGGTGCTGCCGGAATTCTGGCGCAGGCACGGCGTCTGGGGATGCTGACTTGTGTGGATCTGGTGTCATCACTCAACGATAGCTATCGCGAGATTGTCTTTGGAACATTGCCGGAAATCGACTGGTTGTTCCTGAACGAGACGGAAGCCGCGCGCGCCACCGGCGTTCCTCTTGAAGGTGAAGCTGACCGGGAAAACATGGCGCTTGCAGCCACGCGGCTGTTGGAAGGCGGATTGCGGCAGGGATGCATCCTGCACACACCCAGACTTTCGCTCTGGAAAACGGCTGATCAGGAGCTCTGGTTCGACGTGCCGCAGCTTCCCAGATCGCAAATCATCAGCCCGGTCGGCGCAGGCGACGCGTTCGCGGCCGGCATTTTGCACGGATTGCATGAAAGCTGGCCCGCGCACGAATGCGTCCAGCTCGGAAACAAAATGGCCGCAGCATGCCTGCGCTCGCCAACGGCAACGGGAGGTATTCCTGCATTGAATCAGCTTTGACGCCCCGGGAGGCGGCGTTGCAGCCGATCAGTCACACGTAACATTGAATCTTAAAGGGAGGAAACGACGATGAAAATGAGCAAGAGAATTTTCCTGGGAGCATCTGCACTGGGCCTCACCATGGCAGTTGCAGGGTCCGCCCTGGCGCAGGATCAACGTGTCATCGCAAGTATTGTCTTCCAGGGCGACCAGTTCATGAAATCGCTGCAGCAAGGTGTACGCGAAGCCGCGGAAGCCCGGGGGGCAGAAGTGCTGGAATTGAACATTGATGGTGACCAGGCACGAGAGGCGCAGGCCATCGACACGTATATTTCTCGTGGTGTCGATGCAATTGTCATAGCGCCTTTGTCCGCCACCAATTCGGCAGGATCCCTGAAACGTGCTCGAGACGCGGGGATCACGGTTGTTGCCTTGAACGGCGGCCTGCAGGACAAATCCATCGCAAATGCGACTTTTTCGACTGCAAACTATGATCTTGGTGCGTCTTCCGGCAATGCAGCGGCCGCGTTCATCAATTCCGAACTCGGTGGCGAAGCACAGGTCGGCATAATGGCCTTCTCAAGCCTGCTTCCTGAACAAAGCGGCGCGCGCACCGGCGGGTTCAAGGATGCGGTATCCAAGGGCAACACCGTTACGGTCGTGACGGAACAAGATGCCTGGATGCCTGAAAAGGCCGTGCAGGTCGCCACAGACATGTTGACGGCAAACCCGCAGATCAATCTGCTGTATGCGGCAAATGAGGGCGGCACGGTGGGTGCGATGCAGGCGGTTCGCAATGCCGGCAAGGCGGGCAAGGTTTATGTGTTCGGCATTGACGGCTCGGAGCAACTCGCGCGTGGATTGATGGCCGGTGACAATGTCCTGCAGGCGACCACCGCGCAGTCGGCAAAAGATATGGGTGCCATGGGAGCCAATGCTGCTCTCGACCTTCTGGAAGGTGGCTCGGCGGAGGCGGAAACATCCGTTCCCGCATTGTTGCTCAGCCGTGCCGATCCGGATGGCATCGCCGCATTCGTGGAATCCCTGAAGTAAGCCGGTTCGGCCCTTCGCCAGATATCATGGCGAAGGGCCGGCAAAGGATTTCCGCTATGAGTAACCTTCATTTTGAGGGCCTGACCAAGCATTACGGTGCTGTCAAAGCCCTCGATCAATTCACACACAAGTTTGAAAGCGGACAAGTTCATGCGCTGATCGGCAAGAACGGCTCGGGCAAAAGCACCTTCATCAAAATGCTCGCAGGCGCCATCCAGCCGACAGAAGGACAAATGTTCCTGGACGGCCGGAAACTGGAATTCCAGAGCCCTGGCGAAGCCAACAGCGCGGGAATCGTCACGGTTCATCAGGAACTGTCCCTTGTTCCCGGTCTCAGCGTTGCAGAAAACATTTACCTGGGCAGGTTGCCAAAGCGCGGCCTGCTGGTGAACTGGAAACAGCTTTATGACGATTCCAGATCATTGTTGGCCGAAATAGGAGCCGAAATGATCGACCCGCGCGCGACAACAGGTGATCTGTCGATCGGGCGCCAGCAGATCGTCGAAATCGCAAAGGCGATGAGCCTGTCGCCAAAGATCCTGTTGCTTGATGAACCGACATCGGCACTGGCCCATGCAGAGGTCGGGCAATTGTTCGCACTGGTCGATCGTTTGCGGACGAGCGGTGTCACGATCATCTATATTTCCCACCGCCTCGCGGAATTACCCAGAATTGCAGATACCGTCACTGCGATCCGCGACGGAACGCTGATCGGCTCGGTGGCAATCGACAAGGCAAGCCCCAAGGTAATCCTGGACATGATGTTCGGCGAGTTGCCGCCTCTCCAACGACCGACCCGCCATATCGACAAAACGCATTCGGCCCTGTCGGTGCGCGATCTCGAACTGGCCCCATTCTTCAAGGGCGTCTCGTTTGACCTGCATCACGGTGAAGTTCTGGGAATTGCAGGAATGCTTGGGTCCGGACGCACCGAGTTGCTGCACACGATTTTCGGGGCGCGGCGTGCGGATGCAGGCAGGATCGCGGTCAAGGGCAATACAGTGTCCAACCCGTCGATCGCTACCATGAAGGCAGCAGGCATCGGATACGCTTCGGAGGATCGGAAGGCTTCAGGGCTTGTGCAATCTGCAGCAAGTCACGCCAATTTGTGTCGCGTCGGGCAGAAGCGGATCGCACCCAGCGGCTGGACCAACCTCGCTCTTGAAAGACCCTTTGTCGACAAACAGGTCGCCGGTCTGCATATCAAGATCGGGGACCCGATGGCCCCGGTGTCGTCTTTGTCCGGAGGCAACCAGCAAAAGATCGTCGTCGGCGGTTTGCTGAACAACGAGCCCGACATCCTGCTTTTTGACGAGCCCGGGCGCGGTGTCGACGTGCAGGCCAAACGCCAGATCTATGAAATCATCTGGGACATGGCGGCGCGAGGACTTGCCTGCATCGTGGTGTCAACGGAACTGGAAGACCTGACCGATTGCTGTGACCGCGTTCTCGTGCTGCACGAGGGCAGGCTGTCCGCCGAATTCCTAAACGAAGATCTTGACCCAAAATCACTTTACGCCGCCTGCATGACCGGCGATGACACCGGAGCCGCTGCATGACCAATACACATCTTGCGACGCAGTTGCGACGCCACTCGATGTTGCTGATACTGCTCGCACTTTATGTGCTTGTTGCCTTTACCGCCCGCGGTTTCATGACGATCGACAATCAGCTGAACATTCTGCGAAACATCGCGGTGCCGGGAATGATCGCATTCGGCATGGCACTGGTCATCATTGTCGGGGAGATTGACCTTTCGGTCGGTTCGATGGTCGCCGTATCCGCGTGCCTGACGGCCTGGGTTGTCGAAAAGGCGTCCGGCGACGCCTTCGAACCAGCCTGGTATTTTGTAGCTCTGGGCATCGCGGTTACCCTTTGTTTTGCGGGATTCGTCGGCTGGTTCAATGGAATGCTGCGTCAGCGGGTCGGCGTTCCGACCTTCATATCCTCGCTGGCGATGATGGCAACGCTGGCAGGAATGGCAAACCTGATCACCAACGGATCGGCAATAGAGGCCTTTCCCTCATGGTACTACATCATCGGCAGCGGCCGCTTTCTGGGTGTCCCGGTCCCGGTCTATCTCCTCGCAGTTGCCTTCGTTTTCACCTATGTGCTTGCGAATTTTACCACCCTTGGCCGTTCCATATATGCGGTCGGGGGCAACATGGAAGCCGCTCGGCTGTCGGGTATCGACATCTGGCGCACCAAGAAGATCTGCATGATCATCGTCGCGCTGTTCGCGGCGACCGGCGGGATCATCTATTCCTCCCTGATCAACTCCGGCAATCCAACAATTGCGCGCGGAATGGAGTTGGAGGTGATCTCGGCAGTCATCATTGGCGGCGTTAGCCTGTTTGGAGGGCGGGGATCAATCTGGGGCGCTTTCGTGGGAGTTCTGTTCCTCGGTGTATTGATAAACGCAATGACGCTCTGGGGATTCAACCCCTATGCCCAGCAGGTCGTCAGAGGTGCTTTGATCCTCGGTGCCGTTTTCGTCAACTTTTACATTGATCGCAAATGACAGGTTACAGAACACTGAAATGGGAGACCGGACAGGTCACGATGCAGAAACGCGGGGCCATGTTGCGCGATCTCAGTGTGAATTTGCCGGATGGACAGATCGTCCGTCCGTTGCACACGGCACCCTGGGTGGGAAAAGACAATGTCAGCGAACTGGACGGCCTGATGCAGGGATTGAGCGGCGAATGGCCTTGCGTCCCTTTCGGCGCCCGGCATGACGATTTGCCGCCGAGTTGGCCGAGATCTCTCGGCTGGGAAGATACGTTTGCACACGGATATGCCGCCCATCATGATTGGGAGATTTCTGCATCCGCCGGCAGTCTGGATGCACGGATCGAAATGCCCGCAGATCATCCCGTCCACTCACTGCGTCGCCGGGTACAGCCTGAGGCGAACGGGATCGTTCTTGATCTCTGGATCTTGCCGCGGCGCGATTGCAGATTACCTGTCGGACTGCATCCGGTTTTTGCACTTCCGGACGACCCGTTGCGGATGCGGGTCGAGGTAAGCGGAGCCACAAAGGTCATCGCGCATCCGGAAACACCACCGCCGGATCCAACTCCGGCACTCCCTGGCGCCGTGTCTGGGAGCCTGGACGTGGTCAGGGACACAACAGGCGGTGTCGTGGATTTCAGCAGGTTGCCGCACTCCGGTCAGAACGAAACCCGATTGATGGCACTGGGAGGGAACGGGCACGTCACGATTACAGATCAATTGACGGGAATTGCCACCAAGCTCTGTTACGATGCAGCCCGGTTTCCCTTTGTGATGTTGTGGATTTCCAACCGGGGCCGTGCCGCCGAACCCTGGTCAAGCCGTCATCTTGCCTTGGGTGTCGAGCCTGTTCGCGCCGCATTCGACCTCGGTACTTGCGTGTCTGCAGATGACAACCCCGTCTCGAGACTGGGCGAGGCAACGGCTTTTGATTTCGCCGCAAACCGTGAATTTCACACGACCTACACTATTTCGGTACACGAGCCGTCGACTGCCTCACGTTAAGCGTGACCGGCAAAACGACATCCTCCGCCGTTTTCCCCTTCTCCGGCGTCCGGATCATGCGCAACAATCCTGTAATCGCCTCGTTGGCAATCTGATCGATTGGCTGTGCGACAGTCGTCAGAGAGGGAAAAACGTAGGACGCCATCGGCGTATCATCAAATCCCGTCAATGACAGGTCGCGGGGTATCTCAATACCCAGTACCCGAGCCGCGTGCAAGATGCCTATGGCTGCCACGTCACTGGTTGCCACGATCGCAGTCGCGCGAGGCGTGCAACTGAGAACCTCGTGGCCGAGCGCGGCGCACCCCTGGACACTGTGTTCGGTCCCCAGCACCGTCCTGGGGGCCGGCAGTCCGGCCGTCTTGCAAGCCGCCGCTGCGCCAGCCGCACGCAAGATCACGGGTTCGGATTGTTTTGGCGCTCCAACGACCGAAATCAATTCATGCCCCAGGGTTATCAAATGCTGCGCCGCTATCAGCCCACCCAGATAGTGATCGGCGCGTACCGACTTCGCACCAATCTTGTCAAGCTGCCGGTCGAGCGCCAGAATCGGAATGCCGGCGTCCTGAAGCTTGGCAAAAACCTCCCCTTCACCGTCCACCGACGCAATCAGAACACCGTCCACCTGCTGGGCAAGCAACATGTCGACATATTTGGCTTCGTGTAACGGATCTTCCGCCGTTGAGCAGATCATTGACTGATAGCCTTGCGCAAACAGGGCCTGCTCCAGGCGATGCGCCAAACGTGCAAAGAAGTCGACCTTGATCGACGGGACCAGGATGCCGATCAGGTTGCTGCGTCCGCTGCGCATCATCCGCGCACCGGCATTCGGTCGATATCCGAGCTCGCTGATGGCTTTTTCGATGCGTTTACGCGTTGCTTCCGCGACATAGCCACTGTTGTTCACAACACGCGATACGGTAGAAACGCCCGCTCCCGCCTGACGGGCAATGTCCTTTATTGTGGCCATGTTGTCCCAATTCCACGCAGTTAACGCGATTCGCACCCGGCAAAAGCGTCATCCCGACTCATCAGCAGGTCCTGATAGATGAATGTGGCGGCTGAATGCACGATTATCCAGCCAAACTTTGAATTCTCCGACAAATCGGATCTGAAGCCCGGCAATCCCCTGATATTCACATGCCGGTCGGAATTCGCACAGATGGAGACCAACAGCACCCGAGTGAAATTTGAAATCGAGCTGAAGACGCCAGTCGAACACTGGCGTCCATAACCCGGTTTCCTGGTAAGGTCAGCTCATGTATTGAAGTGTGCGGTCGTCCATCTCAGTGGTTTGAAAGCCGCGCCATCTGGAGGGCATCGCAATAGCCTTCTTCGGTGCGCACAAAGTCCCGCATTACACCTTCTTCCTTGAACCCGAGAGCCCGGTAGAGTTCGATCGCACGCGTGTTGTCGACCCAGACGATCAGGCTAATCCTCCTGATCCTGTAATAACCGTCGCACAGGCGGATCAACACCCCGATTAACGCACGGGCGACACCCTTGCCCTGGCTCCGTTCACTTGTGACAACCATGTTCAGTTCCGCCGAGTGTGACGCGCGCGGAACGTTCGTATTCAAGACAAGTTCAGCAAATCCGGACACTTCTCCATCACTCGCTGCGACGAGTTGCACCAGGTTCGGATCCGGGGCCAACCGGTCTTCAGTGTTCTTGAGCCTCATGTGTCGCAGGCGCATCGTTCCAAGAACAACGTGAGGGCTTGTCAGGATTGCGTGCAATGCTGGCGCGTCCGCAGGTTCTGCATGGCGTATCGTGAAAGTCATGAAACCCTCCTTCGAGCGTCGCGGCTGTTCGACGAAACGGCCGCTGTTTGAATCAACATAGGTCCGATCATATCGGAGTGCCCAAGTGGATAATCTGCTCGCGCGCACCTGTATAGCCAACAAGCCTCGAGTGCCTCGATAAAAGTCCGGTTCGTTGTGCACCGGTCCGATCTATGCGTCTCATTTCACCGTCATCTCGCAGTTTCAGGCCAGGTTTTCAGAAAGCGACGCGATATGGTTCGCTGGTATGCGGCTCGGCCCAGATTGTCCGCGCATTCTTATTAGCGACCGCGACGGTTGCCCAGTTGTAGCCGCGTCGTTCCCGAAGTTGGTTGACCCATTGATTGTGCAGATTTAATTTGCTGAAGGCTGTTCGCACCTCAGCTTTTGCTCCCTGTCGAGCAAGCTACGCAGATGTTGGTTACCGCGCTTTGACATGCCCATTAGGGTGGATCTATCACCGCTGGAGTGTTGTTTGGGAACAAGACCGACCCAAACAGCAAGATGACGACCTTTGTTGAACTCATCGCCGATCGCTGCGCCAATTGCAGTGGCCGTTTACGGGCCAACGCCTTTGATCTTGGCAGTGCGCTGGCAGGTCTCGTACTGCCGGAAGACCCGGTTAATCTTCTTATCAAAGCTGGAGATCCGACGATCGAAATCACGGAACAGATCGTAAAGTTCAGCGATTGCATCACGAGCCAAAGGCGATAGTTCATTGCCCTGATTAGACAGGACATCGGGGGTCAGACTTCATGCTCTGGTAATGCATTTAGCCATGGCAAGGCCGCGGTCGAGCAAGTGCGTGCATATCTGGCCGTCGACAGCCGTGCGACGATTGACCACACATTGTCTGGCGCGGTGAAGCGCTTGAAAGTCCTGTTGCTCAATGCTCTTCTTCGTCACTAGGGGATTTTGGGGCTGAAGTGCTAGGTCCTGTTGAGAAAGTGGATTCCCAAATCAGCTAAGCTGTGTTTCAAGACTGTCTTTTAGGAGGCAGTCTTGGCACGTGGCGATTTGACAGACGCAGAATGGGAATTGATTGAAGCATTGCTTCCTTCGGAGCGAGGCCGAAAGTCCCGCCCGGCTCAGGATAATCGTCGTTATTTGAACGGCATGTTGCATGTCCTGCGTGTTAGCTGCCCTTGGCGGGACATGCGTGAGCGTTACGGGAAATGGAACTCGGTCTATGTCCGGTTTCGCAGATGGGCGGAGCAAGGCGTTTGGGAAGGGTTGCTGGAAACACTGATGGACCTCGGGCTTACTGATGACTGGCAACACATGATCGACAGCACCACAGTCCGCGGCCACAGTCAGGCAGCAGGCGCTAAAGGGGGACTCATAAGGAGGCTTTTGGTCGATCACGCGGCGGCTTTACGACGAAAATCCACGCCATAGCAGACGGTCAAGGACGCCCTCTCGGCTTTGTCCTGACAGGCGGCGAGATCTCCGACTACAGTGCCGTTCCAGCCCTTCTGGAGATGCCTTGCAGCAAGCCCCGACTGTTCCTGGCCGACAAGGGATACGATGGCGATGTCGTGCGTCAAAGCTTGCTGCTCGTTGGTATCAGCCCGGTCATTCCGCCAAAGTCAAACCGCAGGGAGCCGATACCTTGCGATTTCCGAGCCTACAAGGACAGGAACCGGATAGAGCGAATGTTCAACAAGGTCAAACAGTTCCGCAGGATTGCCACCCGATACGACAAAACCAAAAGATCCTTTGCCGCCTTCCTCAATCTCGCAGCCGCACGCATCTGGTTACGCGACTTTGTCAACAGAACCTAGCGTACAGATCGCTTCCGCATCGTTGCCATCATTCTTTTGACGGCCGAGCGGGGACTTGGATCCGTAGCCTATCAGCTCAAGGTGACACACTTACCCGCCTACCGGAATCTGAACGGCTTCGACTTAGCCAGAAGTGAAGTCAACGAGGTGCTCATGCGCCAACTTCACCGCTGCGAGTTCATAGAGCAGGCTCGGTATGGCTTCTTCCTAAGGGGATCCGAAACCGGAGTGGCTCATCTTGCAACAACTCTCGGCATCCAGGCCATTGAATATTATCTCAAGCGTTTCCGCTTCTTCTCCACCGTTGAACTCGTCAATGTGCTGGAACAGGAAAGAGCCTAGGGCAAAGCAGGACAGATCGCCAACCGACTCGTCCTTTCAGATCTTGTCATCCTCAACGAGCTGAGATACTTGCCGTTCAGCGCATCAGGCGATTCTCTGCTCTTCCATCTCCTGAGCAAACTCCATGAGCGCACCAGCGACATCATCACCACCAACCTTAACTTCTAGGAATGGGCAGCCGCATTTGTCGGCTGTTCCCCGTCAGCACCTATGGGTCCAGATAGGCTGATTGCGTAAGGGAGAGGTTGTAGCTCATCTTCACCATACTGGAGTGAAGCATGAGACAGAAGAGCGAACGTCTCCGGGATGCGGCAGATCGCACGGTGAAGGACATTCGGCGCAAGACGCGCAAACGGTATTCCTCTGAAGACAAGATTCGGATCGTACTGGCAGGCCTTCGTGGCGAAGATAGCATAGCGGAGTTGTGTCGCCAGGAAGGCATTGCGCAGAGCCAGTACTACAGTTGGTCGAAGGAGTTCATGGAAGCTGGGCGTAAGCGTTTGACTGGTGACACAGCGCGGGAAGCCAACACAGGTGAAGTGCAGGACCTTCGTCGTGAAGCTCACGATTTGAAGGAGGTGGTTGCAGAACAGGCACTCGAGCTCCGTTTGCTCAAAAAAGCATGCTGGGGGATGGGGACAACGACGAATGAGATATCCAGCGTCTGAAAAGCTTGAGATCATTCGGCTGGTGGAGCAGTCCCACCTTCCAGCCAAACAGACCCTCGACATGCTTGGCATCCCTCGCACCACGTCTTACCGCTGGTATGATTGTTATCAGAACGGTGGCCCAGAAGCGCTGGAGGATCGTTCTCCCCGATCACCAAGGATCTGGAACCGCATTCCCGATGATATCCGCGGGCGTATTGTTGCCCTGGCATTGGCAGAGCCCGAACTATCACCACGAGAATTAGCTGTGCGGTTCACCGATACGCAGCAGTACTTCGTATCGGAAGCCTCCGTGTATCGTCTCCTCAATGCCCATGATCTGATCACAAGCCCAACCCTTTTTGTGGTCATCAAGGCTGCCGATGAGTTCTGCGACAAGACCACCGCCATCAACCAGATCTGGGTAACGGACTTCACTTACAGTGCGCCTCGTCCCGGATCGTCCAGGGTGCAAATCACCGGAATGCATTGAGAAAGGAGGAATGGAAGATTGCCTTGTCCCCTGCTGTGGGGGGCATGAGCCCAAGCGGCGGTGACCTGCTGCCAACTGGCAGGGTGACGTAGCCCGTGGAAAAAGGGGACTGAGGCGAAGCCGTTACGCCGAGATGGATCCCGAGGCTGAAGTATTGGAAGGCTGAGGAACACGAACCGGTTCACCCGCATCTGAGGGCTGGAATGTCGCCTCCGCCTACACGGTTTAATAGGTGGAATGCTGATGATGACGCTTGATAGGTATATCGGCGTACATCCGAACGTGAGCGTAGACGTAGGAAACTCGCGAGAGGTTATGGGGAGAATGCAGCCAGACCACGGCATCGGCATCGACTTGCGGAACGCAAGGGAAAAGACGGCGACCGGCAACCTCACCAATACGACGACGTCCAGCATTTGAACGAGGGAAGGCATGATGGAATGTCCACGATGTTCTACATCGCAAGGGAGTTGACCCTGATGTCCATCATGCTGGTGGATTTCCCTTAGTAATTCGAGGCGGGGAAAGCCTGTCACATGGTGAAGGGGAACAGTTCAATCTGCTTGGAGTGCAAATTACTTGACCAAATGAGGTGAAAACCTTTGATAATCAGCGAAATGCAGCACAAGCTCGCAACATGGGCCGAGCCCGATCAGAACCGGCGGTTCGATCGCCTTCTTCGGCACATTGCCGATCGGGAATGGCTTGCCGAGGCCGCCCGGACCGTTCTGGCGTCAAGCGGCGCCCGGCCCCAGGGTGTTGGCGGAATAGACAAGCAACGGATGGAGGCCGGGCTGGTCAACCATCTGGCCGACTTGCAGATTGACCTGCTGAACGGCACTTATCGTCCAAAGCCGGTCAAGCGGATCTATATCCCGAAAGTCCCCTTTTCGAGTTCGAGGGGCAAGATACGACCACTGGGTATACCGACCCTGACAGACCGCATCGTCCAACGCGCCATGTTGATGGCCATGGAGCTGATATGGAAAAGCGACTTCCATCGCCTGTCCTATGGCTTCCGGCCGGAACGCAACGTGCATCATGCTGTCCGCACCGTGAAGATCCAGCTTCAGGATGGCAGTGGCACGAAGGGGCGCTGGATCATCGAAGGTGATCCGGCGAGCTACTTCGGCACCGTCCATCACCCGCTGCTTCTTAGATGCGTACGGCGGCAGGTGCGGGACGGACGGTTTGTCGGTCTCCTCTGGCGTATTCTCAAGGCGGGTCACATTGACCGTGGCTTGTTCAAGGCTGCCAGCGAGGGTGTTCCGCAAGGTGGCGTTCTGTCACCGCTCATGTCCAACATCATGCTCCATGAGTTCGATGCCTGGCTGGAGGCGAAATACCTTAACCGGAAAGCCCGTAAGGATCGCTCGGCATGGAACTTTGGCATTCAGCAGGGACGACCCATTACGGTTCGGGAGAACCGGCAATGGAAACCTGCCGTTGCCTATTGTCGCTACGCCGATGACTTTATCATCATCGTCGAAGGGAAGAAGGCTCATGCCATGGAGATCCGCGAGGAATGCCGAGCCTTTCTGGAAGGCTGCCTGAAGTTGACGTTGAATATGGAGAAAACCCATATCACCCACGTCGACGACGGGTTCGTCTTTCTGGGGCACCGGATCATTCGCAAGCGAGGATCGAACGGACGCATGTCCGTTGTCACGACGATACCCAGGGAAAAGGACAAGGCATTTGTCCGCAAACTGACCGAGACCCATTCCGGCAATCACAGTGTCAGTACGGTCGATATGATCACGAGTCTGAACCGCCAATTGGCGGGATGGGCGGCGTCTACAAGTTCACCGACTTCAGGGCGTATGTCTTTCGGCGCATCGATCATGTCGTATTCTGGAAAATGGCGTACTGGCTGGGGCATAAGTATCGGAGTCGTATCAGACCCTTGATGCGGAAGTGGTTCAGAGCCCCGGAACCGGGCAAGGCGCAAATCTGGCTCGTTTACGGTCGGAACGAACGTGGCGAGGCCATCGGAAAAGACTTGAATCGGCTTGTCTCAACCCCAAAGGCGCAATCCGGAGGCCAATCCATACATCTTCCGGAGTGAAACCCGCAGCACCGTCACCTCTCGCGACCATGATGTTGCTATGGCCATGGGCCAAGTTTGAATGGAGAGCCGTATGCGCTGAAAGGCGCGCGTACGGTTCGGGGAGGAGAAGCGCAAACGCGCTTCTTACTCCACTCAAGATCATTGGCTGGGGCTGGTACTACCTGAGCAAAATCTGGATGACTTCTCGCGATACGTTGTCGCCTGGAAGCTCTGCACGACCATGCAGGCTACCGACGTCACAGACACGCTGGAACTGGCATTCCAAGCATCCGGCTGTGATCAGGTTGCCGTTCGGCACAAACCCCGCCTGCTGTAGGACAACGGCGCGAGTTACATCTCTGGTGAACTGGCTGATAGGCTCAACGAGCAAGATATGGATCACGTGCGTGGTGCACCTTACCATCCTCAGACCCAAGGAAAGATAGAGCGCTGGCATCAAACCATGAAGAACCAGATCCTGTTGGAAAACTACTTCTTGCTCGGTGATCTCAACGCCAGTATCGAACGCTTCGTTACTCACTACAATCATCAGCGCTATCATGAGAGTCTCGGCAACCTCACACCCGCCGATGTGTACTTTGGGCGATGTGAAACCATCCTACTCGAATGCAAAAGGATCAAACGAGACACAATCAATCAACGGCGTTTGCAATACCGCAATCAAGCCGCATAAAATCAACCAACAAGATGGGCCAATCTTTCCGCTAAATCACGCGGCTATCTGTTCCAAATACCCCGACGACGGACTAAATATCGATTTCTTGTTAATCACAAGATGGTACAGACGACTGGGTTCGAACCACCGAGCTTCGGAGCCACAATCCGACGCTCTATGTGTAGCACTACGTCTCATCGGATATCAAGACATCCAAAACATTTATATTTTTCAATATGTTATTTTATTTTTCCTTCTCAACATGACTCAAAGTGTGTATATTCAAGTCACCTAGTCTCACGTGTTTTTTACCCCGAGCGGCCCCCCAATATGCCATCAAATTCACTTAGCGATATTCGACTTCGTAGAATCAAACCGCCAGCCGTCGGTCGATCAGAGCTGTCCGACAAGACTGTCCCCGGCCTGAAATTTCGCATCACGGCAAACGGGAGAAAAACTTGGAGTGTGCAAGTCAATATCGACGGTCATAAGCGCAGGTTCACTATAGGTGAGTATCCAACTGTCGGCCTCGCAGAGGCACGCAAAGAGGCCCTGAGGCTGCGCGTAGAGGCCTATCACGGCCGCGACCCAATCAAAGAGAGGCGCGAAAAAAGAAAGGCGCGCGAAGCAGACACACGCACTGTCAGCGACGCAATTGACGAGTACGCGGAAAGGCAACTAGTGCCAAACTTACGCACAGCGAGGGAACGCGAAAGCCAGCTTCGAAGCGCACTTGCAAGCAAGGCCTCAAGCCAAATCTCAAAGTTGACGAGAAAAGACTTGCAAACAGCCATCGACCGCAAAGCCACAGAAGGTGCACGTTATGCTGCGAACCGCATAAGAGCTGCACTTGTCGCGTTTTCGAAGTGGTGCTGGCGTCGGGGTTACATCATTGAAGATATTGGCATTGGAACCAGCAAGCGGTGACCGAACGACCAAGAGATCGAGTACTGTCGATAGCAGAAGTTCAAAAGATTATGGAGGCCTCGTTTCAGCTAAATGGATTCTGGGGGCCACTGGTTCGCATTCTAGCGCTCACTGCGCAACGCCGGGGTGATGTCGCTGGGATGCGGTGATCAGAGATTGACTTTGAGCATCGGCGTTGGTCCATTTCAGGAAGCCGAACGAAAAATCGCCGTATGCATATTGTATACCTCTCGGATCCAGTTGTTCGAGAACTCGAAGCTCTCAATGCTGAATCTGAACCCGGTTGCGATTTCGTTTTTACCACCACGGGCAAAACGCCCGTGAGCGGTTTTAGCAAGCTTAAGACACGGCTAAACTGTTTAGTGGATCTATCCGACTGGCGTCTCCATGATATTCGCACTGCTTTTGCTTCGGCGCTGTGTGAGCTTGGAGAACCGGAGGGAGTTGTGGATCGAGTGTTGAGTCATATGGCAAGCGGGTCTGCACCTTCGGCTGTCGCTCGCGTCTACAATCAGTCCGAATACCTTAATCAGCGAGCTGGTGCTCTAAGTCGATGGGCTGACCTAATCGTCGCGCAGACCACAATCGAAACTGAGCTCCATGACTGAACAGAATTGCAGCGATTTTCCAACGCAGATGGAAAGATTACTTCACGAGCTATACAGTTCCTACCTGCCGGGAATCGATCAATCATGCGCGCGCGAAGATGCGCAAAAATCTATGTCTTTTGGAGCCATAACCGATGCAGGCGATCCAGATGCCAAATACTATATCGAGAGCGCCAAGCAAATTAATGCTGCCGTAAAAGCACTATCTAAAGTCGAAAACCACCTATCAAAGCTAGACAAAAATGTATTACTTACACTTGCAAACCACTCAATTACACTTCAAAACATCTATGAAAATTCAGAAGAACCTATTACGCACAAAGAACTGTTCTTAATTTTGGCGGAAGAGCTAAAAACTGGCCTGAACGCTATCGAAGAAACCAAAAATCTTTACTGGCCAGGTAAAAGAAAACCAAGGAACGCGATGGCGTACAAGGTCGCCCTCGTAATAGGCGCCTGGTGCTACGAGCGAACTGGCGCGATACCTGGCACAGGACATGGAAATGAGACAAACAAACCGACACCGTTCAACAGGGCAGTCAAGCAAGTATTTAAGCTGATGGGTTTTCATATCGATTCACGACTTCCTTGCGCGAAGGCGGTCGAGGAACTCAAACAAAAACACAGCCGCCAATCGTAATTCCAACATATACACTTAATCCAATTTTCTTTGTGTTTTTTGTATTTCTACGCAGACGTGAAATTTTGGGAAAGTCATGGGGCCGGATGTAGTCCCATGTTGTCATCCGGTGCTTCAAACTCAACACGAGAAAGGCACCATCGATGTATAAGCATCAAGATAAGCTCGTTGATATCTCTGAATTGTCTTCTGCTTTGGGCGGCATTAGTCGATCTACGATTTATCGACACATCAACAAGACACAAGGCTTCCCAAAACCTATCAAAATCGGATCACTCACCCGCTTTAAAGCGTCAGAGATCGAGCAATTCATCGTCTCCCAACGCCACGCACAAGAAGGCATTGAGAAATGAGCTCAAAAAACGTTGACAGATTAAGCTCGCCGCTCACGCAGGACGGACTCGCTCGGGACTTTGTTGACAAGTGTCAGACTACGCTTCGATATGATCATGTGCGTGGCAGATGGTTCCGGTGGAATGGCGCGGTTTGGGTTGAAGACCGCACCTTGGCAACATTCAACGACATAAGAGAATACATCGATCTGTGTACGGAGACTCATAAGTTATCGATGCGGAAGGCCGCGTTTGCGCGGGGTGTTGAGCAGTTCGCGCTTGCTGATCAGCGTATTTCTGTAACGTCTGAAGCCTGGAACTCTGATCGCATGCTACTGGGTACGCCGGGCGGCACTGTCAATCTTCGCGACGGCTCGATGAAGAAAGCTGATCCCGCCGACTTGATCTCAAAGTGTACGTCTATCAGCCCGGCGGACACTGCGGACTGTCCAAGATTTCTCCAATTCCTTGACGAAGTGACCGGTGGAGACCAAGAGATGCTTGCCTATCTGCAGCGTCTGTCAGGATACGCACAAACTGGTGAGACAAGCGAACAGATCCTGTCCTTTATCTATGGACCAGGCGGAAACGGTAAATCAGTTTTCATAAATATTTTCAAAGGAATATCAGGCAGTTACACCGAAGTCGCAGCGATAGAAACGCTCACAGTTTCAAGGTTTGATTCACATCCTACTGGACTTGCAAAACTCCATGGCGCACGCGCTGTTGTGGCGTCAGAGACTGAGGAAGGCCGCAACTGGCGGGTAAGCTTGATCAAGCAATTGACTGGCGGTGACCCAATTTCGGCAAGATACATGCGACAAGACTACTTTGATTTTGTTCCACAGTTCACCTTGATAGTTGTGGGGAATCACGCGCCAGGATTTGGAGCAATAGACGAGGCGATCAAGCGCCGTATCCAAATTGTTCCTTTCGACAAAACGCCCAAGGTGGTGGACAAGAGTCTTGAGGAGAAACTAAAGGAAGAATGGCCAGGCATCTTACGCTGGATGATTGACGGTGCAGTCAATTGGTACCGCGAGGGATTAAGTCCGCCCCAAAGGGTCGAAACTGCCACGCAAGAATATCTTGAACAGGAATACGTCTTCGGCCAATGGCTGGCAGAATGTTGTGAAATTAATGCTGCCGGTTTTGTGCCAGTGCGAAACGCGTTCCTTTCCTGGAAAGACTTTGCGCACGAGAGGAACCATGATCCTGGCAACGAGCGTTCCTTTTCACCGAAGATGGTGAAAAACGGATTTGTGAAAACCACCAAGAGCGTTAGCCGCAAGTCAACAAAGGTCTGGACTGGACTCAACATTGTCGCAAACCGATAGGCGTCGCCGCATAAACACGCAACCAAATCTGGACTGCCGCAAGCTTCAAAAAGAGAAGGAAGGTTGGCAGCCCGCTTCTTGGAACGGGCCGCTCTGCGGCTCGGCCTCAAAACGAAAACAGCAACCCAATTCAAGATGTCTATCGGTTGTCCGTCTAAAATCTCCCGGCAACTATCAGACAACCGATAGAACCGGTAATCTGGTGTTTTTGCGCAAAACGAAGCAAAAAATACAAAAGGTTACGTTTACCGGTTGTATCGGTAAAGTCGTGGCGGTGTCATGGCTGTCTGCACTACCGGCCAACCTTTTTCGTGCTTAGCTGTACCGTGGGTGGCGACACAGAGGTGGTCTCAATCTTTATCGCCTCCTGAAGCGCGATCTCTTGAAAGCGTTTACGGGCTGCCTCGAGACGCTCGCCAAAGCCCACATTCACATTCACATTGGCACGGCTCGCTGAAAGGACGGGTTTCTCAACCCGTAGTGCCCGGCCAGCCGCTTGGATTCTGATCTCGATCGGCATGTCTGGATTGCGATACACGGCCTGCAAAAATGCATGTGCGTCACCTTCAAAAGCGTTTTCGATATCTGCAGCTGCCTTGCGGGCGGCCTCTTCCAGCGCGAGTGTCTTGTTGTTCTTGCGGCCAGGGGGACGCCCCGGACCAGGTTTGTAGTTGCCATTGCGTTTGGGTCGAGATCTGATGGTCATCAACAGAACCTTAAATCCTTTTCTGTGGTATTATAATACCGCATACAAGACAGAATCCAAGCATTTTAGCTGGGATTTCAACAAACTGAGTCCTCACATCCAAGACGACCGCGTTGCTTCGCGATAGACTATTATGAACATTACTTTTGGCGCAGTGCGAAATTGCATCGCGCGCTAAGTTCGCACTCACTACAACGCGGGCTTCTGGCCGTGCAAATTAATGCGGAATGGTCAAGTGCCGCCCAGTTTGTGGCGATGGGGCGTTCGCAGTCTACCAACCAGTGACAGGCCTCTTGAAGCCAAGGATCGTACCTTATGTCCGCTAAACGTCGACTGCGAAGATATCTCTCTAAGAATCTAGCCATATTCACGTCGACCAAGGGTTTTGCCCTATCATGTTGAAACAGCTGGATCGCATTTGAAACATATTGTCCAACAGCTGGCACGTCAGCCAACTCCTTGTCCTGCTGGGGAAATGTCCCACCGTTTTCATGCGCATACTTGGCCAAAGCACTAATCGAGCGAGCACGGCGACGCCACAACCCAAGAGGGCGCAGAACCATTTCAAGCTCGCTTATCGGTGCAGCTGCCAAACAATCCCAATCTGGGTACCTTCGAAAGAACTCATTGTAGCACTTTGCCACAGTCTCTGCCCGGGTACGCTGCAGCAAAACCTCGACACAGATCTTTTCGTATTCTCCTGCCTCATGTCTCCGCCAAGGAAAGTTTCGACCACACCTATCGAACCAACTTAAAAGTCTTTTCCGTATCCTAGTGATCCTTGATTTTTCACCTGAAGTGAGACTGTCCTGATGCATTTGTTCGAACGCTCTTTAAGGTAGGGCTAGAGATTAGTTAGTAATTTTCGGGACTGCACTTAAATTGCGAAATATCAATGTGAACAAAGACTGAACACGTTCTAGGTTGAAAATGACGGCATTACACATTAATGAAGCATGCAAGATATTGTGAATATTCAAGTATTTCATTTGCTTTTGCGGGTAGAAGGCTGTCGAGTTATGAATTAACCTCATTGATTCTTCCGACTGATTGAGTTTGAACTAGGTACCCAGAAAAATGGTCTCTTCTTCCCCAACTTGCGTTGATCTTTTTGCAGGCTGCGGAGGGCTTTCACTAGGCCTGAAACAGGCCGGTTTTCAAATAAAGTTAGCGGTCGAGAAATCTGAAATGGCCGCTGAAACATACTATCATAACTTGATTCGCCCCATTCAAGACGCGGATGAATGGCGGAATTATTACGAAAACCGCAATCTCGAAGATCAGGCAGAGTCTGGACTGGTAGTGCGGGAGTTGTCAGATGTCCTCCGATCCAAAGCCATACTTTCCAGATTGCGAGAAAGCGAAATAGACGTAGTAGCAGGCGGTCCACCTTGCCAAGGTTTCTCGTCAGCAGGCAATCGTAATCCTTCAGATGAGCGCAACAAATTGCCATGGCAATTTTTAGAGTTCATTGAAAAAGTGAAGCCGAAGATTGTCATTATTGAAAACGTTGCGGGCATGCAATTTGATTTTCTCAAACACGGGACAAAGTCGCCTTTTGAGGATTTGTGGACTGCACTATCTGCGACTGATCCTGGCTACCAAGTCCAACCTATGGTACTCAACGCAAAACATTTCGGTGTACCGCAACATCGCCCGCGCGTATTTCTCGTCGGATTAAGAGAAGATCTTGTCGGTAAATATTCGTTGGGAATAACGGCGAAAATCTGGGACTCTTCGATTGATTCACCCCAAGTGGCCGTTCTTGGTGACCGACCGCTTCTTGCACCTAAACGAACCCACTTCGATAACAATAGAAATGAAGTTGGGCCGGGGTATTTCACCGTCAAGGATGCGATCTCGGATCTCATGACAGAAAATTATTCCGAGACATCATCTCTATCTGAATTTGCAAGGGAGATGCGAGAAGACACCAGCTATTTGAAAGCCGTTGTATTCGATCCCCAAGCTAACAAAAGACCAAACAACCATGTATTCCGTCAACATTCCGATTTGGTAATGGAAAGGTTCAGCCTTTACCAGTTCTTACGTGATGCAAATATCCACCGGTCAGTCTTGGCAATTCCTAAAAAAACGGGTTTATCTGAACATGCACAACGTAAGTTGCTGCATGCGGCAATAGCGAATGTGAAGTATCCGGCGAAGGATGGTAACGGAAGTATCCTTGCAAATGCACAGCCCACCCTAATGCATCTAATAAGGAAACTCGCAACGAAGAAACATAGCCAGCGTGCGCTTTTTTGGGGCCGACCAGCACCAACAGTAGTTAGCATGCCCGACGATTTTGTTCATCCTGTCCAACCGCGCATCCCTACAGTAAGAGAGTTGGCCAGGTTTCAGTCGTTCCCCGATGCTTTCGAGTTCCGCTCAAAGGAAACTACAGGGGCCCACAGGAGACGCTTTCAAGTACCGCAGTACAGCCAAGTAGGAAACGCTGTTCCCCCGCGTCTAGCGTTCGCGCTTGGATATCATCTCCGCGAAGTTATGGAAATGCTACAACAAAAACAGGGCCTTACCAGAAAACCCGACGTCGCTTAAAAGTCTATTCTCAGATTGATATTTTTCGGCGAAAATGTCGTTTTACGTTAAGTTTGATCGTCTATTCGAAAAAACTAAAGTAAGACTTGTCTCTGATAAACGCGCCCTGTACGTGGTCAGGATCGCATTTGAATAGCGAGTGGAGGTTTTCTAGCACCGGAACACGAGCGGCCATTTCTGCAGCACCATCACCAAATCCGAGCCGCGTGAGATCTTGGGCTGAAATATCGGGCACCTTATGGATGCACCAAGTCCGCAAAGGTTGCGCCCAGTTCACTCCGCCAAGCTTGAAATGTGAAAGGTATTGCGAAGAAAGGATTACACCCATCCCGAATTGTCGACCTTCCAGCAACAGATTCTCGAGTACGTCGAACCCGTGCTCCATTATGTGATGTGCCTCGTCCACAAGCACGAAGGAATCTATGAAACGGCGCTGGATGCCTGTCTCGTCCGTTTGGAAGTCTGGTCGGTTTCGCGACGGCATGTACTCGTTGTAGACAAGATCCAAAAACAAGGTGACCAATATGTCTTGGATCTGACTCCCGGCGTTGATACCCTTCAGGTCTAAGACGAGCGACCGGTCGAACAGCTCACCGAAGTTCGAGATCTTTTGACGATTTGGCTCAAATATCTCAAGATTCACAAGGGCACGAAGGACTGCGGTCACTGAGTCACCTTTCGGAACCACATCACTGTAAATTTCTAGTACGTCAGCGATAAGCGGAAACCCGCGGCCCGAAAAACGGTTGTAGGCGTCAATCACGCATCCCTCAAGCGTATTCCGTTGCACTGGGCCGATGCGATGTACTTTGCTCACCACATCTGCAAAGAACATTGCCCTCCGAATGTGGGCGTTTTTGCTAGCTCCTTCCGGCAGAGCAAAGAAGTTCAATGGAATCGGCTCTTCACCTGGGGAGAGTAGCTTTCCGTTGATATTCTTGATGAATTCCGCATCTATAAAATCGTTTTTATAGTCGAAAATGAGCGTCTTTGGAGGTACGCCGCCGTTACCAGTCGCCGAGCGAGAAAGCTGGTAGACCAACGAACGAACGAACTGTGTTTTCCCAGTGCCAAGATCACCAACGACCCCGATGTTCAGTTGGTTTACCCTTGTGTCACTAGGGTCAAAAATCACTTTTTCAGTATGTATGCCCTTGGGACGCTCCCCAACCTCAATCGCAACCCCCGCTAGTTTGCCAATTTTCCCAGTCGTATCGACTGACTCTGTTTCCTCGCAAACTTCCATGTTGCCGGGCTCTTCAAGAGACTTCTCCTCCGTCTCAGCCGGTGTGGCATCGTTTTTCGTCTCGTGTTGCTTATCTTCTGTTTTCTGCTTCGCTGCATCGTTTTTATCGTTATCGGGATGCAACGCTCCGAGACTCAGACCATCGTTTCCAGCCTGATACTGAAACTCGATCTCGATTTGGTCACGACCAATCGTCTCAACGAAAGTCTGCTGAACATCGGTTCGGTCACCGGAGATGATTGCTCGCCCCAGCTGAAGCGGATTAAGAAGGATCTGCCATGGAGCATCCAACTCAGTACCTCTGGTCTCGATTGGCGATCCGGGTTGGGTGACGCCTCCCGATTGGAACCAGAACAACGTACCGGCTGAAGCGAAAAACCGCGCTCTACCACCCGAGATTGCTTGCAGGAAATCCCTTTCATTTACCAGGGTTTGCTCCGATGCGGTCGAATTACCATCGGCGCGAAGGGCGAGTGCGGCTTCCATCAAGGACGTGACTGCGTTCAGAAGCAGAATAGTTGGTCGTGTATTCACATTTTTACATAGGCTGGCGAGCAACTTGCTCGAGTTTTCAAGTTGTCCAAGCGCTTCTTTTACATCGAGATCATGAGGCGAAGGGAACGTGCCCTCCTGCTGGCGCATCTTCACCTCTACCGGATGGAGTATGATATCGTACAAACCAGCCTTGGTAGGAACCGCACGCACCGCGAGAATATCGGCGCGGCGGCGGTCTTTTTTAACCGTTCCATCCTTGGCTATCGCCTCGAGCACTGAGTTTACCGCATCCATCGGCAATAGGCACCGTATCTCGTCGGTCGGGCCACCTGCTTCCCACGCACTCAGTGCACGAAACGAGAGGAAAAAGCCGATCGCACCAACTGTCTGCGTGTGTCCGATTGAAAGTAGTGACGATAATCCGATTCCACGTGACCCCAGCTCTCCCAGCACCAGTTCAGCGCCAGAAGTCTCAAGTCTGCCAAAGGACGCAACGCAATCGTTTTCCAACTGGTCTCTAAAATGTGGATCGAGCCGCGCGATTGTCGTGTATGGCCGCGCCGGAGCGACGTTCGAGCCAGCTCCTTTGGCAGTTCGCGCGAGAAAAGCGGGGCGCCACTCCCAGAGTACTAGGTCTGAGCCCAAGCTACCTATTTCCTTTGACAGCGTTGCCGGATCCATGTGGGCATTTCCCGCGACCGTCCACTGAGCTGGTGAGTTCCGCAACTCACTTGCCAAGAGTCCGCAGGAGACTTCCGGGTAGCCTATTGAGCCGGTGGGGACTTCCACGAGGCTGAGGCAGCGACCGTAGCCTGGCATAGCCTTGAAGGCGTCTTCCGGTAGACCCGGGCAGTAAGCGCTTCTTAGAGTTCCCGGCGCGGCTCTTGACCAAGTTACGTGCCTATTTACGGGGAGATCAGGGGCGGACCCGCCGAGCTCTTTGCTCTGGCCAGCAGCGATACTTGGTTCGACCAGTGGAGTTTCGAGGAAACGAATGTCTACCCGCGGGCGTTCTTGCAGCTTCCATTGGAAAGGGGGAGGAGCGGTATTGGAGCCTTTTTCCTTTCGCATAGGACCAGCTGCTTTCTCGATTGCCGCAAAAACGTACTCCGGCTCGGGAATCGGTCCGCTCCGGTACGGGCTGTCAAAAACCCTGATGCCTCCAGGCAAACGATCGCCACGCCGCGCCACCTCAGCTGCGGCGGCATCAACGAGTGCGAAGTCAAGCTCGCGTGAACGTTGGACCTCGGACGAGGAATAGATTCCCGCATTTATCTGGCTAACAAGAGGGTGGACTCGCAAGTAATCACGCAATGCAGCTGCCACTCCACCGCGATCTAAGCCGGAAGCGGCACCTACGGGGAACCTTCTTCCCAACAGGCTTCCAAGTCTCCCGGTCCCGTCCTTCGTTACCGAGTTCGAGGCCAAGAATGACCAACCAGAGAAGAGCCCATCCTTACCTGTATCGAGCGGCATGGCGAGTAGGTAGCTCATTTCGAATGGCGACGGAGCTAGGTGGGGGAAACCTAGGCCGTCACAGAAGCGAAGCAGGTCGATCACGTCTTCTGGGCCCAGGTTTTCGAGGAGATCGTTCGCAGAGTTTTGCACCGACCAAGACCACCCCATGCGAAGCGGGTGAAGAGGCGAAAGCAGAATACCCTCGAGTCTCCCTGCCCTGTCAGTTGCGAGAACTGAGAAAGGAAACGAGAGGAGGCCACTCGGTTCATTAGCCTTGCTGTGCCTAAGAAGCTCCGAGAATGCAACCAAGTATTCCTGCAGCCGATCGAGCCGAAGCCCCCTGAGGTCTAATCTGCTTGGCCACGCGCCAAGACCGCCGGTGTCGCTGGAAAGGTCAGGTAGGTGAAGCTCATTAAACGATTCCCAAAACTGTTCCACGGCGTCGCGAGCGGCTCGATCCAAGACCAAGCGGATCGAGCCGGCGTTCTGGTTCCAGCAGTAATAACCAAGGTGCCGATCGAGCTGCGGCTGTTGTGGTGGTTGGGTGTCACCAATCTGCACAGACACGATCCCAAGTGTCGCTTTGAACGTAGCCAACGGTTTCTGAATGATGCAGCTGTCGCTCAGCCAATCCTCAATGGAGCTCCTCGGGTCGCGCCTAAACTCGCTCTCTAAACTACTGTCGATCTCCTCCGACAGCGGTTCTCCCATCGCGCACGCAGTAAACGGTGATACGTGCGCCATTTTTTGATCTGGCATCCGGATCTCGGCCAACAAGTTTTCAAGGTGCAGAACGCCTTCGGGCTTCACTCTGAAATCTTTCGTGAGACCCAATTCGAGCTCGTCGTTCTCAAGTGCTTCGGCGACCAAGGAGATTGTCGAATCAGGCCATTCGATCGCGGTCTCACCCAATGACTGCATGGTGAGGACTCTTGCGTGCGTGGTCGATTTCCCTAGTGTGAAGACGGGTGGTGATGCGTCATCAGGCGCGATTGGCACTACGCGTTCGTCAATTACCGAATACCTCGTTGGTGAATGCAGACAAATTTTGTAGCTTGGCGTCTTAGCGCGCTGTTTCTCGAGCAAGATCGGCGACGTTCTTCCTGGGAATGGCAACAGCAACTCGATGGATTTCGGCCCACGAAGAATTTCTGTCGCCACGTCGCTCATTGGAGAGAGATGAATCTGCTGCGGTTTCTGGGGCCAATTACCCCTGGTGAGCGTAAGCTCGATGTCGAATACGGCGACGATTTCGCTTTCCGTTTCCTCGACAACAAGGTTGCTGACCGAAACCATAGATGATCGGCATTCTACTCCGATCTCAACCTCTCGCGGATCAAAAGATTTGCTTGATCCAAGCGAAACCTTGAAGCGGCCGAGCTTAGCTTGTTTTCCAGATACGGGCGCCGCGGGATCAAGCGTCGCGATGTGAACCCGGTTCTTTAGGTTCGGCACAACTGGCAATGCAATTGATCGCGATCCCGCTAACCTGCTGACAGGTAGGTCCTCTTCCAAGTCGGGCGCGTTGTAAAAGAACGAAGACTCCTGCGTCGTTGACCACGCTTGCATCCAGTCTTCCTTTGGGGCCCCTAGAAAGCATACCGCGAGTATCCGGTGTCCAAGCGTTGAGCTTACGGTGGCCAGGTTGTTCCAAGGAAGTATGGAGAGCGCATGATCCTCGCTGGGCCGCAACCGGCCGGAACGTCGCTCCTCGTCGCGAATGTCAAGTATCGCCAGTTCAACGGTTTCTGTCCTGTCCCACTTCTCCGCGATCAACCGCGCATATTTTCTTGCGTCGTTCGGCTTTGAATAGCGGTTGGCAGACATGTTATCTGGGATCGGCAGGCCAAATGCTACGTAGCACCCAGCGGCCTCAGCCATTGGAGAATCAGCCTTTTTCATGGCGCGGAGCGCCGATGGCAGGTGGTTCAAACCTAGGTCAAGGTGATGCCACCAGGCATCGGTCCAGTTGAGCTCGTCATTTCCGCTCTCTAAATACGCATCTGCCATGTAAATGCAGACATTTTCAAGAGTAGATATTAAGCTGTCACCGTAAGATAAGTATATGCCCACCTCCTCAAAGAGCCGTGGTATCTGCGCGAGTATCTCGCGGATGGAAAGTGAAGAACCGAAAACATCGGCGACACCTGCAGGAATACTTTCAGGATTAAGTGGATTGTAGGCTTCGAGCGACTTCAGCTGTTTCAGCTCTCCGCGATGATGCACGAGCAAGGCGGCAACCTCTTCGCCATCGTCACGGCTTCGCATCCTGATAGCCATCTCCGAGGAGATTTCACCCTCTCCGGGCGTTAGACGGACAACATGCGCGAAGTTGTCGACACCGCGCGCTGCGTTTGCTTCTTCTGCGATGGAAGTCAACTTTCCCGGCGGGAAACTGGCCGGTAGACTAACGCTTGACAAACCATTGAACTTCGCCAAAGAGCGCCCCAACGCGCGAGTAAGAATCTCTTTTTCTTTATCCATCTCTTTGTTACTCAAAACGCAGCCTTCACCTCGATTGCCTCATCAGCATCGTGGCTGCCCCTCGCAAGCCCCGCGTCTTCAAGCCGATCGACGAGCGCGGTAATTCCGGGTCGGAGACACAGTGCTCGGAGAGCACCATCGATATCGGCGACCCGCGCAACGCCCTGCCCCATTCCCGTGGACAAGCTGCTCAATACGACAAGCCATTCTTGCCCGGGGTCGATTACGTGGTAACGCCCTCTGAGCCGCAGCAGACTATAGAGGTCCCTGGAGCCCGGAGCATCTGAACGTTCGGTCAACGCGTACATCACCGTTTCGCGGACGTTTTTCGAGGAGCCGCGGCTCGATCGTAGGTCGTCGGCGGACCGCTCAAATGCCTCAGCAATCTGAGCTTCAAGAGACGCTGTGGATTGCTTCGCACTCCAATCGCGGGCGTTCTGAATCCAGTTGGCGAGACCGTTGCTATCGTCGTCGAACTCGGCAGGCCTCGGGCATCCTTGCTTGATCCACTTATCGAGTACCGACAATGATGCCGTTCCCTGTATGACTGTGGTTTCGATTTGCTCCTTGACACTTCGTTCGGAAACTCTTGCCTCGTCGTTCCAGCGCAACAACGGACGAGATTTTGAAAGGGCTGCTCTGGCAACAGCTTCGGCCTCCTCGTTGGTCACCACGCCAAGAGCGAGAGCTCGCAGAAGATTCATTTCGAAGAGGAACCCCAGGCCGAGAGCGTTTCGAAGGATGCAAGCCGCCCAGTCTGTCCAGCGCCGCCGAGGCATTCTTTCAATCCAACCATCATGGCAGAGCATATCCCATGAACGGGCAAACCACGCGTATGGCGTGGATTCATTTTGCAGCCACAGTGGTTGCAGGCCTCCCACTGCCACGTCAGGACCTTCGCATTCGGAAATGATCACTTTTTTTGCTTCCGCCAAAAACTCCGGAGCCCCAGCTTCCAATGCATCGTCGAGCCACGGCGTGATCGTTTCGCCTTCCCCGCCGAACAACTGCACGAGCTTTCTCGAGGCCGAACCTTCACCGCCTCCCAACACGTACATTCGCTCCAAAATCGCGGCGTAGTTGGCTGGTCCAGGGGTGCGAAGTAACCCTGAACGGTCCTGCAACAAAGACGTGCCGAGGCTCACGGGGACTGCAGCATAGGATTTCGCTTTCGCCGGACGCAGCGCTCTCAAGTCGTCTAGAAGGATCTCTGCAGCGACTTTCGCCTGCTCCGCTGGAATGTCCAAATCCGAGCGCAGGCTCTCGACGAGCTTTTCCCATCTCTCTGTGTCTTGACGGGGGCGCGTGAAACCTATGCGGAGATTTTTTGGCTTGGAGATGTCGTAGCGATCGAAGGCGATCGCCTCGTATGGTTCCTCGTTTCCATCAACTTTGAGCGACACGCTTTCACGGTCGCGCGCCCGTTCAACGATGCCCCAGGTGAGCGACGAGACCAGGATTTCCGGCATATTTGCATACTGTGGTCTGTTTAGCCGGAGGAAGGGGCTACCTACAGAGCGCTCGGTATTATTGCTACTCATGCGTTACTCATCCTGGCCGAATGACCTGCCCGTCTGTACCCACAAAGACCGTGTTTCCGCCCAACTGACGGGCCGCCCTTGTCTCAAGAGATACAAGGCGGGCACGCAGACGTTCAAGGCGTGGTTCAACAAATCGAAGCGAGTCTGAGAATCCTAATCCGTCGGTTCTAGACAACGCTTCACGCATCAGGTGGAAGTCCAACGGCGTCTCCGCGTAATCCCCGCTCCCAGGACGGTGGATCCGCAATATCATACGTCCACCGAAGACCGACAGGTCGAGTTTGAAATCCCTCGGGTCCACCTCGACAGCGACGTGGGCATCGCCGGTTGCAGGAGTGGTCACTCTCGGTCTCATTAACGGCAGTCTCGCGAGGGAGCCACTAGATCCCTGCGTCGGCGGAAGGAAAACTCTCAAGAGCGCGTCGCTGACGCCTCTCGAAAGGCCCTCGCCACGCAGGCCTCGGCGCATACATCTCTGCAACTCACTGATAACATCAACAAAAGCGGACCTCCCCAGAACGAGGCCATGGAACCGACGTAAATACTGTGAATACCAAGGTAGGAGTTCGTCTCTAGCAAGCTCGGAGTGACCGCTGTTAATTGGGTTCGCGAGTTCGGCAACAACCTTGTCCAATGCCTCTTCCAGTGGGCTCCAAACCGATTTCAAGCGGTCGTCGATGCTTAGGAATAGTCTAACGGCACCCGTTCCATCGTGTGCTTGCCCCATTGCACTCGCCAGTAGCTCGTGCTTTTCCGACGAGAAGTCCAGCAGCGGATCAGATGCGATTATCGCATCGAAGGCGTCGTTTTGCGCGAACACGGTTCGCCGGAACTGGGCACCGATAGGCACGCCTGCGCGAAGGCCACCGTACAATAGCACGTGTGTCCTAAGGCTTGCGAGTGAAACGAGCGCGCGACCTCGTTCCAATGATGAACTTGCGGATTGGAAGTCCTCCTTAGTTCGCTTTACCCAGGCCCCAATTCCATCGAGCCCATCAGTCCCTATGGGTCCCACCAGAGCAAGCGCCGCAAGACCCCACAGGTCGCGATACGAAAAATTGAAGCCACCTATGATCTCAGCGCTGCGGGCGCTTCGACACCAGGCATCAACGACCTCCTCGTTTGAAAGCATTGATGCATTGGCACGAACTGGATCTAAATCTCCCCCGGGCCAATCGTCGCCATTCTCTTCGAGAAATTTCTCCGCGAGTTCACGGAGTGGTTTCTCAAACGCAGCGTCGCGCCTATCGAACCCGGCGCCGCCCTCGTGGACCAATGCTATGTGGCGCGCTTCGTTATTGGTTTGCGCACTGTCGACAATGGGCAGGGGCTCCAGCAGAGAAAGGTGATCCATGTACACCACGATCACATCGAATTCCATGCCATCTATCGAGGTGAGAGAATATGCATCGTGGTCAGACGCTAACTGCCGTTCTCCGTGGATGGACCACCCCTCGACCTCCGGTTCTTGTGTGGTACCAGCTTGAAAGAGAAGGGACGTAATGCGATGGGCTACTGCGTTCACGCCCCGCGCTTCGCGGCCAGAAAACTCGCGAAGTTCGCCGAGCAGCACGCCACGGTTCACGCATGCTATAAGATGGTTTCCACCTTCGATCGCAAACGTTATGTCTTCAATAAGATCGCCTTTCGATATCCGTTCGGCCGGGATAGTTGCATCATTCACGACACGGAGGCATCTGCCGGACGGCGTGGCATAGTTGTACGAGCGTTGTGAATAGCCGTCGGTCTTTTCGTTATCTTCGATCCTTTCGGCGCCAGCATCCTGAACGACCCGCGCTGAAAGGTACGACTTGCCGTTGCCTGCGCCACCGACAAGGAACAAAAGACAAGGACTTTGCTGCCCTTCCACATCTCGACACGCTTTCACGAGCGTTTGACAGGCTGTTGACGCGAAAGGAGAAGCTGGGCCTTCCGGCCAATGACCACCAGCCTGAAGTCTTATGGGTGTCGCGGCTACCTCTGGCCCACCAAATGAACGCTCATAAATCCATAATGGGTAGCTACTAAACAATGAGTTCTGCCCCTAAATTGGTTCTTAAATCTACACACAAAGACTTCAAGCTTTTTGATTCATGAATTAATTTCACGTCACAAAGGTAGTGTTTCAATTTCACCAAAAGACAGATGTGTCCAACTATAAAGTAAAGCATCGTCTCGCTCACGCATCGCAACTAAGCTTCCAGAAGAGCAGCATGTAAGTGCCAATCTTGAAGCTGGGTTTCATCACGCCACTGTGTGTTAGTTATCATCCACAGATATACAACGTAAAGGCGTACTATCGTAACTACGAGACTGCCTGTGCACAATCGGACACCTGTTTTCTTACCGGTGCCGGCTTGAGATTGTTGGAGAGCTGTGATCAGCCCCACTTGAGTGGTCCGTTTTGATTGTTAGTGCATGACTGGGCTGCGGTCCATCTGGATGATGGTCTCCGGTGCCGGTGGTCGGTATCCCAAGGCGCTGTGTGGACGCTTGGTATTGTAGTGTTTCCTCCATTGTTCAATCAGGATTTGCGCTTCCTTCAGGCTGTAGAAGGTTTCTCCGTCAAGCAGTTCATCTCGGAAACGGGCGTTGAAGCTCTCGCAGTATCCGTTTTCCCATGGCGAACCAGGTTCGATGTACGCGGTCTTGGCACCCACAGCGTTGATCCAGTCCCTGACGGCTTGAGCAACGAATTCCGGCCCGTTGTCCGATCTGATGTAGGCTGGGACAGCCCGAAGATGAAGAGATCTATCAGCGCGTCAATCACGTCGGTGGAATTGAGCTTTCGCTTCA